>NZ_CP150336.1:3657500-5750000 GCF_051473845.1 Sorangium sp. So ce381
GGCGTCACCGCGCGCCTCCAGCGCGACGCCGATCATCTCAACCTGGGACCGGGCCACCTCGCCGTGCGGCGTGAGGCAGGCTCGCTCGTGGTGGAGCTCTCACCCGGAGAGGCCGCGATCGCGACCGCCGGCGCCGACGCCCAGCAGGCGCTCACCTTTCGCCTTCGCGTGCCGATCAGCGACGCCAAGGAAACCCCGCAGGAGATCGTCGCCGACGTGCAGGGCGGACCCATCTGGCTCTCCACCCTCGGCGTCCATGAAGGGGACATGGGCCTGTTCGATGTGGCGCGGACGTCGATCGTCAGCCGAGCGCGGGTCGTCCTCTCTGCCGACGGCCAGACGCTCGGCATCGACGGCGAAGGAAGGCTGAAAAACCTCTCGCTGCGGAGCGCGGCCCTGGCAGACGAGCCCATCGCTGGCCTCGACCTGGCATGGCGAGCGAAGGCGAACGCAAAGCTCGACGGGTCCAAGCTCGTCGCCGAGGACGCGGAGGTCGACCTCGGTGCACTGAGGCTGATCGCGCGCGGCGAATACGAGCACGCCGGAAACTCACACCGGGTCCGCGGCAACTTCGAGGTGCCTCTCACGGCTTGCCAGTCGATGCTGGATTCGGTGCCCAAAGGCATCGTGGCGAAGCTCCACGGCATGAGGCTCGCCGGCTCGTTCGGGATCGAAGGGAAGCTCCGGTTCGATACAGCGAACCTCGACCGGAATTTTTTGCTTGACTGGGGTATCTCCAACACCTGCCGCGTGACCGAGATGCCACCGGAGCTCAGCGTCGATCGCTTCAAGCGCGCGTTCCGGCGCCTGGTCTACGGGCCCGGCGGCAAGCGCGTCGAAATCGAGTCCGGGCCAGGGGCCCCCGAGTGGGTCTCCTACGAAGACATCTCCCGCTTCATGGAGGTCGCCGTGCTGACCACGGAGGACGGCGGCTTCCACCGGCACCACGGGTTCGACGAGGAAGCCATCAAGAACTCGATCCGCGAGAACCTCCGGAAGAGGCGGTTCGTGCGAGGGGCGAGCACCGTCAGCATGCAGCTCGCCAAGAACCTCTACCTCGAGCGGACCAAGAGCGTGGCGCGCAAGCTCCAGGAAACCTTGCTCACCATGTACCTCGAGCAGGAGCTCACCAAGGAGCAGATCATGGAGCTCTACCTGAACGCGGTGGAGTTCGGGCCGCTGGTCTACGGCATCGGCGCTGCCGCGCGGCACTACTTCAATGCGTCGGCGGCGCAGCTCTCGCTCGGACAGGCGCTGTACATCGCGTCGATCCTGCCAAACCCAAGCGTGCAGCACTTCGACGCGAACGGCGAGGTGACGCCTGCGTGGAGCGGGTACCTGCGCAAGCTCATGCAGATCGCGCACAGGCGCCAGCGGATCTCCGACGAGGAGCTGGAGAAGGGGCTTCAGGAGGTCGTGGTGCGAGGCTCTCCTGCGCCTCATCTGGCGTCCCGTCAGAGCGGTGAGGACGGCGGTGAAGCCGGCGAGGAGAGATCCGGAGAGGACGAGGGCGGCGCCTGGGCGGCGCCTTGACGCCCGCACGCGCGGGCCGGGTTGTCAGCGCTTCGACGCGGCGGTCCGGAGCTTCGCGAAGAACGCGCGGAGCACGCCGGCGCACTCGTCTGCGAGCACGCCCGAGGTGACCGCGAAGCGATGGTTGAGCCGGTTGTCGCGCCCGATCGCGAACAGCGTGTCGACAGCTCCCGCCTTCGGGTCCGGGCAGCCGTAGACGAGCCGCGCAATCCTGGCATTGACGAGCGCGCCCGCGCACATGGGACACGGCTCCAGCGTCGCGTAGACCGTCGCCCCTTCGAGCCGCCAATGACCAAGCCGCCTGGCCGCCGCCCGCAGCGCGTCCACCTCGGCGTGGCCGGTCGGATCCTGATCGACCTCGCGACGGTTTCGACCGCGCGCCAGCACCGTCCCCGCTGCATCGACGATGAGCGCCCCCACGGGGACGTCACCGGCACCTGCCGCAGCCTCGGCCTCAGCGAGCGCCTCGCGCATCCACAGCGCGTCGACGCTCGCTGGTTCCTCCGGCTGTGCCACAGGGGAGAGGAGCAATTCCGCTCCGTCATCCATGACGTCCACGAGGGGCTCAGGACCTTTTACACGACCGATCAGGCGCGCCCAGGAAGATTCGAACTTCCGACCCCCGGCTTCGTAGGCCGATGCTCTATCCAGCTGAGCTATGGGCGCTCTGGTGAAGGCAAGTGCAAGACGTGGCTACGCCACCGCACTCCCGCGTCGCGCTCGGTTGCGCGAAGTGAGTGCCGGCGTTTATACGCCCCTGAGCGAGCTGTCAAAGGAAAAGTGATCGAGGCCTGAGGGCGTCTGCTCGGATGCGCGGCGTTTGCGGCCGAGGTCGCTGCAAACATCGCTGCTTCCTGTGCCCTCGCGCCTCGCCCTCCCGCGACTCCCTCCGAATGGCCGAGCCTTCTCGTCCGCAAAGGCTGATCCCCTCCGCAAGGTTGAGCCGCCGCAGGGCGAAGCGGGCGAGCGGAGCGGGCCATGCCTCCGACGCGCACGATGCCGGCGGCGGGCAACGAGCTCAGGACAAAAACAGGGCGCGCGGCGACTCCGTTACGGAATGGCCGCGCGCTTTCACACGCTCTCGAAGGGCAAGCGAAGCTCAGAAACTCACAACCAGACGAGCAGGCCAAGCTGACGAAACGGGAAGAAGCCGTAAGCCAAGCAGCAGCGACGCCATGGACGAGGCGGATGGCGCCAGCTGAACGACCAAGCACAAGCTAGTGAGGCCCGTTACGAGGGGAGGAGGACCGAGACACGCTGCAGCCCACAGCGCAGAACACGGTCAATTCCGCCTGGAGCAGCCTCTGTGCCATCTCGCGGCCTCCTCCTCGGCGCGTCCTCGCGCGCGCACACGTCCAACGGAATACTCACGTTTCGTCGCGGTTTCTTCGGTGGTCGCGGATCGGTGTCCGACGAGGTGCTCGGGCACCGCTGTCGCGTGCCATGCCGTGCTTCGCAATCTTTGCGGACCGAGATCGCTGGTCAACGCGCGCTGTGACGCGCCGCGCTGTCAGGGCCCGCGAGCGCCTATCGGGGGCCGCCGAAGAGGTGGTCGTGCGGAGCGTCGGCATGGCAGCGCTTGCAGAGCGGTAGAGCGCCGCGGTGGGTGGAGGTGCCCTGGGGCGTGAGGACCAGGTACTCCCAGTTGCCGCCGTCGGGGTCGTAGCCAGCCGGTCGCTTCACCATGGCCAGGAGCGTGGCCGGCTCCGGCGAGCCCGCCCGGTAGTGGAACTCGACCACGGCCGCGCCAGAGGGGAGGACGCGATCCGGACCGAGCTGCGGGTAGGGCGCAGCCGCCGCGTTGATCCTCACCTCCGCCTCCATCTCGCCGGTGAAGTGCTGGGACCGAGCTCGATCCGTGACGGGCTGGAAGGTCGCGAGCTGGCCGGCGAGCTCCCAGGCCGAGGGCGCCGCCGCCGGAGGTGCAGCGGGCGCCTCGGCCGGCGCGCGCGCCTCGGGGGTGGAGCTGGAGCCGGGTCCGATCCACTCCGTGGTCCCCGCGACGTCCGCGCGGGACAGGGACGACGGGGGCGGCGCACAGCCGAGCGGCAGGGGGGCCCACCCGGCGCAGAACCGCGCCTCCGTCGAGAGCGTCATCGAGGCGAGCGACGCCGCAGCGAGCGCGCACCACGCAGAGAGGCGGGTTCGGGACCGCACCGGTCGAGATGCTACACTGCCCGGATGTACCTGGCCTCTTCCAGGCGAGGCCGCGCATGGCGCGCCCTCCTGGCCGCCACGCTGGTGTCGCTGTCGGGCGCTGCGCTGCTGGGAGGCGCCCCACGCGCAGCCGCCGAGGAGGCGTCCCGCCGCGCCTGGCTGGGCGTGGAGCTGGAGCCAGGGCCGGCCGGGGGGGTGGTCGCGAAGCACGTCATCAACAGCTCGCCGGCGGCGAAGGCGGGCATCTTGGACGGGGACCAGGTCCTCGCGGCGGACGGCGTGCAGATCGACGAGCCAAAGCAGCTCGTCGCGCGCGTCGCGCTCGCGGGGCCTGGAAACGTGGTGAACCTCCGGATCCGGCGCGGCGGTCGAGAGCGAGACGTCGCGCCGACGCTGGTGCCGTTCCCGGGGCACGATCAGATCCTCCGCCTCGACAAGATCGGCACGTTCGCGCCAGCCTGGAAGCCGCTCACCACCGTCGGAGGGTCCGTCCCGGCGAACATCGGGGCCCTGCGCGGAAACGTGGTGCTGCTCGATTTCTGGGCGACCTGGTGCGCGCCATGCCGCTTGATGGCCCCGCAGCTCTCGGCGTGGCACGCGGCGTACGCCGCGCAGGGGCTGCGGGTCCTGGGCGTGACGACCGACGAGGTCGGCGTCGCGACGAAGACAGCGCAGGCCCTCTCGATGCGCTACGCGGTCGCGGCAGACGCGTCGGAGTCGACCTCCGCGGCGTACGGCGTCAAGGCGCTCCCCACCATGTTCGTGATCGACAAGAAGGGGGTCATCCGGGACGTGGTGGTCGGGTACGACCCGACCCGGCACGCCGAGGTCGAGAAGCTCCTCAAGGCGCTGCTCGCGGAGCCCGCGCCGTAGCCGCCGCGGGGCCGCGCGGGCTGGACCGGTACGCTCTCCATGCTCCTCGCCATCGACGAGTTCCTCTGGGCGCTGCGCCGCGACGGCTTCGCCGTCTCGACGGCGCAGGCCATCGACGTCACGCGCGCGTGCGCCCTCGTCGGGTTCGGCGACCGTGGGACGCTGCGCGACGCCATCGGCGCGGTGGTCGTCGAGCGCGCCGCCGATCTTCGCCGGTACCGCGCCTGCTTCGACCGCTTCTTCTCCCCCGAGGGCGCGCACGTCGGCGATCTTTGGGGGCGCCTGCGGGAGCGAGGGTTCTCGGATGGGGAGCTCTCCGCCCTGCGCGATCTGCTCAGCGCGGCGGCGGAGCGGAGCGGCGCCTCGGGCGACGCGATCGCGTTCCAGGCGCTCGCAGGGACCGCAGGGGAGCTCGACCGAGCGCTCCAGGCGGCCGGGATCGCGCGCGTGCTCGCGCCGATGACGAGCTCGCTCCAGGTCGGTTTCTTCGCGCAGCGGGTGATGGATCAGCTCGGGGTGCCGGCCGTCGCCAGCGCGCTGCGGCGGATCCGGAGCGCGCTCGAGGAGGCGCTCGGCGAGGAGCGTGGCAGGGCCCTCGCGGAGGCGCTCGCCGCCGAGTTGGAGCGGATGCGGCACCGCGTGCGCGAGCACGTGACGCTGTCGCTCCGGCGCTTCGAGGGCGGAGAGCCAGCTGCCGAGGGCCGCATGGATGTGCCGTTCGCCTCGCTCGGCGAGGGCGAGATGGAGGAGGTGCGCCGCGCCGTGAAAGAGCTGTCCCAGCGACTCCGCGGCGCGGAGCGGCTCCGCAGGCGCCGCGCGCGGCGCGGGAGGATCGATCCCCACCGGACGCTGCGGCGCAGCCTCCAGACCGGCGGCGTACCGTTCCAGCCGGCGCGGCGGGCGCGGCGGCGCGACAAGCCGCGCCTGATGATCCTGTGCGACGTGTCGGACTCGGTCCGCGTCGCCGCTCGGTTCATGCTCGAGTTCGTCTGCGCGGCGCAGGAGCTCTTCGACCGGACGCGATCGTTCGTCTTCGTGAGCGAACTCGCCGAGACGACCGAGCTCTTCGAGGCGTTGCCGGCGGGCTCGGCGCTCGATCGGATCCAGCGCGGCGAGGTGGTGAGCCGGGCGCACAACTCGAATTACGGGCGCGCCCTGACGGCCTTCGAGGAGCGACACGGGCGTGACGTGGACCGGCGGGTGACCCTCGTGATCCTGGGCGACGGGCGCACGAACTACTTCGCGGACGAGGCGGAGGTCGTGAGGAGGCTGCGCGACAGGGCGCGGGCGCTCCTGTGGCTCTGCCCCGAGGGGCCGGGCGCCTGGGGGACGGGAGACAGCGCGATGCCGCGCTACGCCGCCGCGTCGACGAAGGTGCTGGTCGCCCGGACCGCGCGGGAGCTCGAATCGGCGGCGCGGGAGGTGGTCGCCCGGCGCGCTTAGGGCTATGGGTCGCGCCATGTCGCTCGATCAGAAGCTGCGGGATCTCACGGCGCGCATCGAGAAGGGAGGCGCGCAGAAGTACCACGACAAGAACGCGGAACAGGGCAAGCTGTTCGCGCGGCAACGCGTCGCGCTGCTCGTCGATGAAGGCAGCTTCATCGAGGACGCGGCGCTCGCCAACGCGCTGGATCCCGAGCTGCCGGCCGACGGCGTCATCACGGGCACCGGGACGGTGGGCGGGCGCCCCGTGTGCGTGATGGCGAACGACTCGACGGTGAAGGCCGGCTCGTGGGGGCGCCGCACCGTCGAGAAGATCCTGCGCGTGCAGGAGACAGCGCGGCGCCTCCGGTGCCCGCTGCTCTACCTCGTCGACTCCGCGGGGGCGCGCATCACCGATCAGATCGAGATGTTCCCCGGGCGGCGCGGCGCGGGCCGGATCTTCTACAACCAGGTCGAGCTGAGCGGCCTCGTCCCCCAGATCTGCCTGCTGTTCGGCCCGTCGGCGGCGGGGGGCGCCTACATCCCGGCGTTCTGCGACGTCGTGTGCATGGTCGAGAGCAACGCGAGCATGTACCTGGGCTCTCCGCGGATGGCGGAGATGGTGATCGGCGAGAAGGTCACGCTCGAAGAGCTCGGCGGGGCGCGCATGCACTGCTCGGTCTCGGGGTGCGGCGACGTCCTCGTGAAGACCGAGGAGGAGGCGATCGCCTTCGCGAAGCGCTACCTCGCGCTGATGCCGCAGAGCTCCGCCGAGGCCGCGCCCCGCGTCGAGCCGAGGCCGGAGAAGCCAGGGCAGCGGCCGCTCGAGGACGTGATCCCCGCCGACGAGAACAAGCCGTTCGACATCATGGCCGTGATCGACGCGATCATCGACGAGGGCAGCTTCGTCGAGATCAAGAAGCTCTACGCGCGAGAGATCGTCACGGGGCTCGCGCGCGTCGAGGGACGAGCGGTCGGCATCGTCGCGAACCAGCCGAAATACAAGGGCGGCGTGCTGTTCGTGGACTCGGCCGACAAGGCGGCGCGGTTCATCTGGCTGTGCGACGCGTTCAACATCCCGCTCCTGTACCTCGCCGACGTGCCTGGCTTCATGATCGGGACCGTCGTCGAGAGGCAGGGGATCATCCGGGCCGGGGCGAAGATGATCGCCGCCGTGAGCGAGGCGAGCGTGCCGAAGCTGTCCGTCGTCGTGCGCAAGGCGTACGGCGCCGGGCTCTACGCGATGTGCGGGCCGGCGTTCGCGCCCGACGAGTGCGTCGCACTCCCCTCGGCCTCGATCGCGGTGATGGGGCCGAGCGCCGCGGTGAACGCCGTCTACTTCAACAAGATCCAGGCGATCCCGGCGGGGCCCGAGCGCGAGGCGCTCGTCCAGAAGCTGCGCGACGAGTACCGGGCCGACGTCGACCTGGAGAAGCTCGCGAGCGAGCTCGTGATCGACGCGATCATCCCGACGGCGAACCTCCGCCGCGAGGTGGCGCGCCGCTTCGAGCGGTACGCCGGCAAGGTCGAGGAGAGGCCGCGCAAGAAGCACCTCGTGCCGCCGGTGTGAGCGGGCCGCGGCGCGCTTCGGAGAACGCGCGGCGAGGGCGGCGCCCTTCGAGACCTCGGCCGCGCGCGGACGTGGTGTAGACTCGCGGCGTGCTCGCCCGCAGGTCTCCGCTCTCCATCGCGCTGCTCGGCCTCGCCCTCGCGGCCGGTGAAGCGCGCGCCGACGTCCCGGCACCGGCGGTGGCGCGCCTGCTCAGCTCGCGCCTGGGTCGGCACCCGTTCGCCGATCCGCGCGGGCGCATCCCGGTGATGGTGCCGCTGCCCGCCGGCGCCGACGCGCGGGCGCTCGGGCTGCTCCCGGTCGCGCCGGGCCTCGGGACCATCCGGCTCGCGCCCGGCGACGTCGGCGCCTTCTCCGCCGCGCACCCGGAGCTCAGGCTGCTCACAGGACCGCCGCGGCAGCCCCTGCTGGATCGGTCCAAGGGGTGGATCCGCGTCGAGCCGTACAGGAAGGTCACCGGCGCGGACGGCAAGGGGGTGGTCGTCGGCGTCGTCGATACCGGCCTCGACGTGACCCACCCGGATTTTCGAGACAAGGACGGCAAGACACGGATCCGATGGATGCTGCAGGCCGGAAGCCCGAAGGGGCTGCACGCGGCGCTCGAGCACACGTACGGGTGCGATGATCCGGACCAGTCGGCGTGCGCGATCTTCTCCGACGCCGACATCGACGCGATGCTCGCGAAGAGCATGCCCGGCATCCTCCGCGATATCGCGGGGCACGGCACGCACGTGGCATCCATCGCTGCAGGCAACGGCGGGCCGATGGTCTCGGAGCGGCCGCGGTATGTCGGCGTGGCGCCCGCCGCGACGCTGATCATCGCCGCGCCTGCGCGGCCGGGCGAGGGCTTCGACGATCCGGACATCCTCAAGGCGGTGCAGTTCATCTTCGACCGCGCCGAGGAGCTGAACATGCCGGCGGTCGTCAACCTGAGCGTCGGGAGCGATTTCGGGCCCCACGACGGGACGAGCCCGCTCGAGGCGGGGCTCGCCGCGATGGTCGGCAGCGCTCATCCGGGGCGGGCGATCGTCGTCGCCGCCGGCAACAGCGGCGCGCTGTACGAGATCGACGGCGAAGGATCGCTCGGGATCCACACCGAGGCCCACGTGTCGGCGCACGCCGAGACGCGCGTGCCCATCCGCACGCCGAGCGCGGAGCGCGGTGAAGGATACGTCTGGATCACCTTCCGGCCCGGGGACGAGGTGTCGGTCGGCCTCGAGGGGCCAGGCGGCGAGGCGTGGATCGGCCTGGTCGAGCCCGGAGACGACGCCGGTTACACCGGCGACGACGGCGAGACGACCGGCGCCGTCATCAACCGGCTCGCGAACGGGAAGTCGCCCATCACCGCAGCGACGAACAGCGCCGTCGTGGCCTTCAGCGGGGCGTGGAAGGCGGGCGAGTTCGCGATCCGCCTGCGAGGCCAAGGGGACGCGCAGCTCTGGGTGACGGGGCTCGGCGACGTCTCGCCGTCGCACGATCTCGGGCTCCTGTTCCCGCGCGCCATCAAGCAAGGGACGATCAACGTGCCCGCGAGCCACCCTGGGCTGCTCGCCGTGGGATGCACCATCAACCGCGTCCGCTGGCAGCCGCAGGGGAGCTCCACGAGCGTGCGCCTCACGAGCCTCGACGGCGTGGACATCGAAGAGGACAGCGCCTGCTACTTCAGCGCGGCTGGTCCCACGCCGTTCGGCGTCGCCAAGCCGGAGATCAGCGCGCCCGGCGGCCTGGTCGCCGCCGCCATGGCCAGCGGCGTCGACCCGCGCACCCATCCCGGAGGGCTGTTCGATACGCCCGGGTGCCCCGGCGACGAGCCTTGCTTCGTCGTCGACGATTACCACGCGATCGCGTCAGGGTCGTCCATGGCGGCGCCGCAGGTCGCAGGGGCGATCGCGCTCCTCTTCCAGGTCAACCCGAACCTGACCCAGGCGGAGGTCACGGAGGCGCTCCAGGCAGGCGCGCGGTACCCGAGAGGCGCCGTGCCGCTCGACGCGCAGCTCGGCCCCGGCGTGCTCGATCTCGAAGGCGCGCGGCTCGCGCTCGAGGCCGCCGAGACCGGCGGCAACGAACCGGCGCTCGCCAAGAGCTGGTACGTCCTGTCGAGCACCTACGCGAGGCCCGACCCGTCGTGGCCGGTCTGGGGGACGATCGAGCTGCGACGCCCTGACGGAGCCCCGGTGAGGGGCGTCGATGGGAAGCTCACGGTCGCCGTCCGCGGCGGGGCGATGCACACGCCGCTCCGGGAGGTGCGCCGCGGGCTGTGGCAGTTCGCGGTCGCCGCGCCGCGCGGCTCCGGCGGGACGACGCTGGCCATCGACGTCCTTTACGGCGGTGCCTCGCTCGGCGCGCGCGAGCTCCCGGTAGGGAGCGACGTCTGGATGGCGAACGGAGAGCTCGAGGCGACCAGCGGCGCATGCACCTGGGCCGCGGCTGGCCCGGACCGCACGCCGCCGTCGAGCCGCGCCGCCTGGGGCCTCGCGAGCGTCCTCGTGGCGGGGGTGTCGGCAGCGCGGCGGCGGCGCCGCGGCTGAGCACCCCCCGCGGCCCGTGCGCCCTCGCGTCGCGCTGCTGCCGTCCGGCGCCGTCCGTGTCACGGTGGCCGAGCGGCGGGGCGGGGTAGAGCACGACGGCGATGGTGCACGGACCCATGGAGAAACGGGTGAGCCTGGATCGACCTCCCGCGGTAGAGGCGGACGCGGGACACGCGCGCGCCCCCCGGCCGATGCGGTTCGCGGCGCGCACCGGCTGGGATCTCTCGGGCAACAGCCTCGCGTCCCTGCTCGCAGAGGCGCGCGGGGCGGGGCGCGCGCTCGTCGATTTCACCGAGTCGAACCCGACGCGCTGCGGGATCATCGAGGCGGCTCACCTCATCGCGCCGCTCGGCGAGCCGCGCGGCGCGCGGTATTCGCCGCTGCCGCTCGGCGATCCGGCGGCGCGCGCCGCGGTGTCGCGCTACTACCGGGAGCGCGGGCTCGACGTGGATCCGTCGAGCGTCGTGCTGACGGCCAGCACCAGCGAAGCGTACGGCTGGCTGCTCAAGCTGCTCGCCGAGCGCGGCGACGACGTGCTCGTCCCCGTGCCGTCGTACCCGCTGCTCGAGTACCTGGCCTGCCTCGAGGACGTCGCGCTCACGCCCTACCCGCTCCTCAGGGAGGAAGGATGGCGAATCGACCTCGGCGCGCTCGAGCGCGCGGCCGGCGAGCGGACGCGGGCGGTGGTGCTCGTCCATCCGAACAACCCGACCGGCTCCTTCGTGCGCCGCGACGACGCTGCCGCGCTCGAGGCGTGGGCCGGGGAGCGCGGGCTCGCGCTGATCGTCGACGAGGTCTTCGGGGACTACGCTCACGGAGACCTCGCCCCGGACCGCCTTCCGAGCTTCGCCGGCTCGCGGCAGGCGCTGACCTTCGTGCTGAGCGGGCTCTCCAAGGTGATGGCGCTGCCGCAGCTCAAGCTCGGCTGGATCGCGGTCTCGGGGCCGCCGGAGCTCGCCGCCGCGGCGCTGGAGCGGCTGGAGGTCATCGCTGACACCTACCTCTCGGTCGGCACCCCGGTGCAGCTCGCGCTGCCGGAGATCCTCGCCTCGCGGGCGCCCGTCCAGCGCGCGATCCTGTCGCGCGTGCAGGCCAACCTGGCCGCGCTCGACGCGGCGATCGAGGCGCGCGCCGGGGGCGCGGTCCGGCGGCTCCCGATCGACGGCGGCTGGTACGCGACGCTGGAGGTCCCGCGCGTGCACGACGAGGACGGCTGGGTCGAGCTCCTGGTGCGCGACGAGGGGATCATCGTCCACCCCGGCTACTTCTTCGACATGCCGCGCGACGGCTTCCTCGTGGTCGGCCTGCTGCTCGATCCGGACGTGTTCGCGGAAGCCGCGCTGCGGCTCGCGGGCCGGATCGCGCGCGCGATCAGCGGTGAATGAGGACCACCGTGGAGCGGCCGGCGTCGCGGGAGGCCCGCAGGCCGTGCCACCCCTCCGGCACCGGCGGGTCGGTCCAGGCGAACATCTGCTTCGCGTCGATGGGGGAGAGGTTGACGCAGCCGCCGCTCTTCGGCTCGCCCCAGGCGTCGTGCCAGTACGCGCCGTGCAGCGCGTGCGGTCCGCTGAAGTTCTGCACGAACTGCACCTCGGAGTGGACGATCTTGTCGTTCGTGCTCGACACCATCGTCGCCGTCACGAACTTCCCGTCGATGCGGAAGCGCCCGGTCGGCGTCGCCGCGGTCTCGATGGCGGGGATGCCCTGCCTCGGGACGCCGCCGCGCCCCGGTGAGATGAGCGTCGCGAAGACCGGGGTGAGCTCTTCGTAGGCGACGAACCAGCCGCCGAGCACGCTCACCTCGATCCACTTGCGCGGCGGCGATGACGGATCGGCCTCGCCCTCGAGCGGCGAGCTCTTCGCCGCCTCGATCACGACGGCGTCGTCCGCGCGCACGTAGACCCCTGGCTCTTGCGTCTCGAGGAACCGCTCGCCGTCCTCGGCCTCGGCGCGACCGGTGAGCCCGACCGAGGCGAGCCGCGCGAACGACGCGCCGGTCGGCTCGAAGCGGCCGCCGGCGCCCCGCTGGTACTTCGGTCGATCGGTCTTGCGGAAGAACGCGAGCGGGAGCGAACGCCCGTCCTTCAGCCAGACGCCCTGGAAGCTCGATCGCGGGTAGGGCTTCAGGCGATCCTTCGGCATGTACGCCTGGTCCGAGGTCACCACCCAGGTCCGGTCCTGCGCGTCGAACGCGCGGGTGAACGCCACCGTCGAGCCGTTCACGATCCGGTCGCGCCCCTCGCGCACGAGGCCGCCGAAAGGAAACAGCGCCGGGGCGGCGACCCCCGCGGGCTTCAGGTCGACCCCCACGAGGGCCTCGTCGATCTCGCGGATAGCTTCCTCGCCAGCGCCTTCGGCGGCGCGCACCTTCGCGATGTTCGCGAGGTGCTCCTCGAGGTCCCACTCGGCGCGCCGCTGCTCCTTCGCGCTCGGGAGCTGCGGGTAGCGCGGCGCGCCGGTCGACTCCGCGTAGTCATAGGGCCACGGGGAGTCGACCCTGGGCGCGTGCGGCCGCAGCGCGACCACGACCGGGTCGTTCGGGTCGACCGCGGCGCTGGCGCCAGCGCAGACGTAACCCCGCGGCTCGATGGCGTACCACGCGTCGCACCCCTCGCCGGGCGTCCGCGCGGCCTCGACGCTTCCGCCGCGCAGCGCGACGGAGCCGCCGAGCCCGAGGTAACCGCTCCAGCCCCGCGTCGGGTAAGGGCCAGGGCTGATCCACGCAAACCGCGCCTTGGAGTAGATGCGCGCGCCCTCCGCCGCCGCGCTGGCCGGCGGTGTCGCTCCCGCCGCGCTGGCCGGCGGCGTCGTTCCCGCTGCGCTCGACGAGGGCGGCGCTTCGGCCTCCGCCTGGGCCGGGGCCGGGGCCTTCGCGACGTGCGCCGCCTCGACGACCGCGGCGCCCGGCGCGGCCGCTCCCGCGGACACGCGCGGCGCGTCCGCCTCGGGGGGCGTCCGCAGGGCGTCCGCCTCGAGCGAGGCAGGCGCCGCCTCGGCGGGGCTCTCTTCGGAGCAAGCCGCGGCGCCGCCCGACGCGATCGCGCACGTCAGGGCCGCGAGGAGCAAGGAAGGCGGTGAGCTAGCCATGCAAGCGGGAGAGACTAGTTGCCGGAAGCGGCTGCGGACAAGCGAACGACACCTGCGCCGCCCGCGGCCGCCAGCGCAGGCGAGCCACGCTCGCCGCTAGAGCCTGCCGAGCACGGCCACCACGAGCAGGATGACCCCGACGAGCGCCGCCGTGATCATCGCGAACTTCATGAGGCGCGGCTTCAGCCACTTCCACAGGACGAGGCGAGCCACCTTCCACAAGAGCACCAGGATCTGCCGGAGGACCTTGCCCACGACGAGAGCGTAGCGCAGTCCCGCGGCGCGCGCTGCCAGCAAGGGCGGTAGATTTCGCGCCCAATGAACGAACCCTGCGACCGCCTCCGCGTCGGACAGGGCCGGTCGCAGCGCGAAGCGGGCCGCCGCCGGGTACCTCCGCCAACGGCCAGCCCGGCGTGCGGGCGGTCGCTGCGTTAGGTCCGCGGCGTCACGTCAGTCACGTCAATTGATGTCGACGCTCACCTTCGATGCATAGCTGCCAGGGGAGGGGAAGGTGATCTCGCGCAGCGCGCCGGCGACACACTCGGCCGCCTCCTCGCCCCGTTCGTCGTTGCTGGACACGCCCACGCTGAGCGGCTTGCCGTCGGTGTCGATGTAAAGCGTGGCCTTGAGCTGGCTGGCGCCTGCCTGGCTCCGGCACGTCGCGAGCGCCGGCTTCGCCTTCTTGTACGGCGTCCCGAGCTGGTCGGGCGTCCAGGGCACCGGCAGGCGCTCGTCGCTGCTCGGCTCGAAGGTGAAGCTGTTCTCCGCCAGACCCTCTCCGCCGACCGGCTTCGGCCACCTCGTCGCTTTCAGGACGCTCAGCATGCACGCCTCGGTCTCGCGATCGCCCAGGTTCGAGTCCTTCACGAACGCCCAGCGCGCCGTGCCCTCCTCGGTCACCCGGACCTTGAAGCGGATCTCGCCCCCGAGATAGGGGATCCGCTGGACGCCCTTCTGATAGCAGCGCGAGAGCCGAGGCGACACGCGCTCGAACGCCGCTTGCACCTTCTCCTCGTTCATGCCGCCGATCTCGGAACGCGAGCTCATCTTGGGGCTCGACGTCTCGACAGGTTCGGCGTCGACCATCACGGGCGCCACGGACGTGGGCGCGGCGCCGCCGCAGCCCAGCTGGGCCGCGAACGTCGAGAGAGCAACGACGGTGATCGTACACCTGAGCAAGCGCGTGAATTTCATGATCGGACGAGGACTCTATACGAGCCGCGTCTTGGGCGAAAAGAGCGCGATGAGGGGAACGCGCGCTGCAGTGCGTGTGAGAGATTCTACGCCAGCGCGAACGCCGACGCGCCGCTCCGAACGCGCGCGCGCTCGGACAGGAGGCGCCCGCAACGCACACGGTAGAGGCGTAGCGGTGAAGGTCCGTCCACGAGCGCCTGAGCGCAGAAGATGCGAGGCGGCGCGCCTGAGCGCACCGGCGCGTCGTGCTCTCGGTGCGTATGGCCGTGGATCACGTGAAGGTGATCGTGCTCGTGGAGCAATGCCATGAGCTCAGCGCTGTTGATGAGGCCATCCAGCCACTGCATCGCTCCGATCGGATGGCGGAGCGGCGGGTGGTGCTGCGCGAGCACGAGCGCGTCGCCCGAGCGGCGCGTCTCGGCGGCGAGCGAGGCGATCCACGAGAGCTCGCGGGCCGCGATCGCGCCCGCCGAGCGGGTCACCGGTTGCATCATGGCGGTCGAGACCGCGGCCAGGACAGCCCCGGGCAGAGCGACGGCCGTCCCTTGCCCGCTCGTCGCCGCGAAGGGGCGGAGGCAGCCCTCCAGCGCGCGCTCCCACGCACCTTCGGTATACGCGTCGTGGTTGCCAGGCACCAACGTGACGCGGGCCGGGTCCCAACCGCTCGCGGCCAGCACGGCCGCGAGCACCTCGAACTGGGCAGGAGTCCCGTCTTCCGTCAGGTCGCCGGTGAGCACCAGGTGGTCCGCCCCGGTCCGCCACGCCTCGACGAGCGCGGCCAGCGTGCGGCGCCGGCGTTGCGCTGCGTCGATGGGGCGGCCGAAGCTGAGGTAACGAAGCCGCCACCGCTCGGCGCCGCGGCGCCGGTCGTGATCCGCCTCGAGGAGATGGAAGTCCGTGAGGTGCGCGATCGTCGTCATCGACGCGATCGTGAGCCCTGACCGACGTCGTTCTCGCGACATCGACGCAAGCTCTCGGCGACGCAAACCGTCGCTGCGCGAGGCGCCTCGACGCGCGCCTCGCGAGCTCAACACGACATCCGCGCCCGCGTCGCCGCGACGGGCGCGACGTCTGTCCGGGCCGGGCGGCGCCGCTCCCGCGCCGCTCGACGAGCGATCGTCATTCACGGGGCGGGCGTGGCGCTGCTCGGGACGGGGAGCGTGCCTCCGGCGAGCTGATCGCTCTCCTGGTTGCCCTCGAAGCTGTTGTCCTCCGACACCGACGGCGCCTGCGCGCCCTGCACGACGAGGCCAAACCGGTTGCCGGTCGACTCTGAGCTCGCGAGCGCGCCGCGGCTGTCGCTGAAGAGCAAACCGGCGCGCGCGCAGCGATGCACCTCCACGTAGCTCACCTGCGCCGTCGAGCCCAGGACCACGAGTCCATCGCCCAGGTCCTGCACCGATTCCGTCTGCCCACCGGCGCTCAGGGCCGAGAACGTGCCGCCCTCGACCCCGAGGATGACCGTGTCCTCCACCGTGCTCGGCGAGGCCAGCAGCAGGCCCGCCACGCGGCTCTCCAGCACGGCCGACCTCTGGACGAGGACCTGCGCCGCCCCGGCGCTCAGCAGGCCGACGCCGCCCGTGCCGGCGCGCTCCTCCGGCAGCGAGCGCTCGATGAGGCTGTCCGCGATCTCGAGGGTCGCGCCCTGGGACGCGGACACGCCCGCGACGTGGGGCTCCAGGACATACGTGGACGCAAGCGCGGCGCGGCCACCCTGCACGAGCACGCCGGCGGCGCGATCCCGGTGCAGCGGGCTCGCGCGCGTGCCCTCGATGACGACGCCGCTCGCCGAGAGCGTCCCGCCCGAGACGAACAGCCCAGCGTCGCCGGCCTGGCGCACGAGGCTCGACGACAGCGAGAGCGCTCCGCCGCGCTGCTCGACGGCGACTCCGAGGCGATCGCTCTCCGAGGCGGCCACGCCATCGAAGAGATTGCCCGATGCCTCGACCGCCGTATCGGCGTCCGCGACGACGAGCAGCGCATCGCACGCCCCTGACAGTACGCTGGAGGCGAGCGAGGCGCGCGCGCCATGCTCCACGGCCAGGCCGCCGGCTTCGGGCGCCGCGTCTGCCGGAGCGGCGATGAGGTTGCGCGCCGCCGCGAGCTCCGCGCCGGCGCCCGTCACCAGCGCGCCCAGGCGATGGTGGACGAGCGCGTTCGCGTCGAGCCGGAGCGTGCCCTCCTCGAGGTGCACGCCGACGCCGTCGCTCGTCACCGACCGCAGCGCCGCTGCCTCCAGCAGGTTGCCCTCCGCGACCACCTCCGCTGCCTCCGAGTTGATTCGCAGGTTGACCGTGCCCCCGACCAGCGCGTTCTCGGTGAGCCGCGCCTCGGCCCCGGAGACGACGAGCACGCTCGTCCAGACCTCGCCCGCTCCATCGTCCGCCCACGACGACTGGATGAGGCTGCGCGACAGATCGAGGCGCGCGCCAGGGAGCGCGACCACGAGTCCATTGCCGCTCTCGCCCGTCACCCGGATGTCGCGCACCGAGACCGCCGCTGCCTGGATCAGCATCCCGATCGAGGCGCTGAGCACGCTCACGCCGCTCACGCCGGCCCGCTCGACGTCGTGGATCCAGACCGCGCTGACGTTGCCGCTGGGATCGCTCTGCTCGCCCCGGAGCACCACCCGCGAGGCGCACCGCCCGACGATCTCGATGGGCTTCGTGATCTCGATCGGCTCGTCGTACTCGCCCTCGGCCAGGACGACGCGCCCGTCCGCCCGAACGCTCGCCAGCGCCTCCGCCAGCGTCGTGAACGGCCTCTCCCGCGACCCGTCGCCGTCTCCTCCCTCGTAGCCAGGATCGACATGGAGATCGCCGGGGGCCTCGACGATCTCGCCCCACGGCGTCGAGCCGCAGCCGTCCGGGCCGTCGATCGAAACACAGCCCTTCTGCGGGACCGCGAATGTTCCCTCCGGGCATTTGGCCATGGTGGGATGACAGGCGCCGCCCTCCACGAACTCCGCCGCACAGCCGGGGATCCCGACTTCAATGCAGCCCTCGTCGTGCTTCGGGATCGTCCCGGGCGAGCACTTCGCGAGCGTGGGACGACAGAAGCCGTCCTCGTCGACGAACGCGTCGACGCAGCCCGGAATGCCCACCTGCGCACATCCGCTGGCGCCGCTGATCTGCCCTGGCGCACACCCCGAGCCGCCGGCGCCTTCCCCCGGGAGGCTGGTATACGGCGGCAGGTTGGTGCTCTCGCAGCCGAAGAGCGAGACGGCGCACAGGCTGGAAGCGAGAGAGAAAAGACACCAGAGCGCCGAGTGTCCAAGCTTCGCGCGCAACACCCCACCAACCTAGCAGATGCTCCGATGTGCGCGCCGGCAATGCGCGCCTCTCTCGCCGTCTTCAGCCGCTCGAGACCGGACATTCACGGGCATGACCCGGACAGCCGCACGTCGGCCCGCGCCCAGGCGAGCTTGAAGCGCGCGTGTGCGGCGTTTGCGTCCTCTTCCTTGCCCTGTGCGCGCAGGCTGCGCTCGAGCCCGCACAGCGACCAGCCATTCTGCGGGTTCTGGCGCAGGTCCTCCCGGTAAGTCGCCTCCGCGTCGCGCGCGCGACCCGCCTTGAGGAGCACCGCCCCGAGCGTGTGGCGGACCGGCTCGGGCCAGTCCGGCGGCTCGAAATAGCGCAGCTCGTCCTCGATGCGCGCGGCTTCCTCGAGCAGGCGGGCAGCGGCGCCGGTCTCGCCCCGCTCCGACGCGATCTGGCCCTCGACCACGAGCGAGGCGATCTCGAGCAGGTCCTTCGCGCGGTTCTTGCCGATCGTCGCGTCTTCCGAGCTCTCGGACGCTATCGCCCGGAGCGCCGCCGCCTCGCGCGCGGCATCGTCACGGCGCCCGGTCGCGGCGAGCGCGCGGCCGCGCGCATAGCGCCATATCCCCGTCGTGTACCGCAGCTCGGGCGGCGGCGCCGGCTCCGCGAGCACGTCGTCCCACCGTCCGAACCGGACGAGCGCGAACAGCAGCGCAGGGCGGAACATCTCGAGCATCGGCATGTGCCGGACGTTGTGGTCGGGGACCGCATCGGCCAGCTCTCGCGCGGCGTGCACGGCGACGGCGCTGCGCCCCTCCATGCTCGCCGAGACCGAGAGGAATTGGAGGTTGTGAGGGAAGTACATCATCGGATAGATGCCCTCCGGCCGCCGCTCGCGGAGGTATCGGCGATCGGCCAGCACGGCCTGCTCGTTCGCGTCGGAGGCGTCGGCGTAGCGACCGACGCGCACGAAGATGTGCGACGGCATGTGCACGAGGTGCCCAGCGCCAGGGGCCAGACCGCCGAGGCGCTCGGCGCTCGGCAGCGCCCGCTCCGGCGCGCGCGACGCCTCGACCGCGTGGATGTAATAGTGATTCGCGCCGACGTGCTCGGGATCGCGCCGGAGGATGCCCTCCAGCGTGGAGACGATCTCGTCGGTCTCGGGCTGCGGCCGGCCGTCCGGCGTCCAGAGGTCCCACGGGCGCAGATCCATGAGCGCCTCGGCGAAGAGCACACCCGCGTCGAGGTCGTCGGGGAAGCGGCGCGCGAGCTCGCGCATCGCGCTCGCGTAGGCGCGGTCGAGGGCCGCCCGGTCGCGGCCCGGCGTCGAAGCGTGGCGCTCCGCCAGCGCGTCGATGTACGCGCGCTCGCGCTCGCTTGCGGACGCGGCGAGCGCGCGCGCCTCCGCGATGGCATCGAGGGCGGCCCGCTCCCGCGCCGCGTCGGCCGGCTGGTTGATGTTGGGGCCGAGCGTGAGCGCGATGCCCCAGCGGGCCATGGCGAGGCCGGGATCGATCCGGGCGGCCTCCTGAAATGCGCGCCTCGCCTCGTCGTGGTTGAACGCGTAGACGAGCCGCAACCCCTGATCGAAATAGCGTTGCGCGAGCGGCGATGACGTCGTCACGGGGTGATGGAGAGCGCCGATGTCCTCGAACAGAGGGACGCGCTCGGCGTCGGGCGCCTCTGCGGGCGCAGGGCCGGTCGGCGGCCCCGCTCCAGGCGAGGAGGGGCGTGGCTCCGCGCCGTGCGCCGCGAAGGCGGCGCAGGCGCAGAGGAGGGGCAGGCTGAAGAGCGCGCGTCGAGCTGTCATGGGCACCTCCTGGAGCCCGGATCGCCACGGGCTCCGATGGTCCGACATCCCCTCGCGGGGTCGCTTTGCCTCGGGCACCGCCCTCCGGCGCGAGCGCGGAGGTCGAGCCGAGCGACGGCCATGCACGCGCGGTTCCCGCGGCACGGGAAGGCAGCGCACAGAAGAGCGGGGTGTTCCGGGCCATCGACGCGCTCGCTCCGTCAGCGCGGAGCTCGATGGACGGATGGCGAGACTTGCGGCAACCTCGGGACATGACGACGTGCAGGGATGAAGCTCTCCGATGGGTTCACCGCTACGCGATCGGCGGGGCGGCGTTCGCCGCGCTTCCGCTCCCGATCTCGACCTCCGCCGGGCTCGTCGCGATCGAGACGCACATGATGGCGATGGTCGGCGAGATCTACGGCGAGAACGTGGGATCCGTGGTGACGACCGCGGCCGGCGGGAGCTTCGCGATCCTCGGGCAGGGCTTGAAATTCCTCGCCACCCGGGCGGTCGGCTTCGTCCCCCTGATCGGGCCGGCCATCAAGATGGGCATCGCAGGGCTCACCATCGTGGCGATCGGCCGGGGCGTGGTGGGGCACTTCGAGCGGAAGTACCCGGGCAAGATCTTCGAGAAGCCGTGAGCCGACGTGGCGTGCGCGGCGCGCGGACGAGGCGCGCCGCGCGCGATGCGCCGCCTTCCGTGCACATGAGGCGCGGCGCGCGCAATGCGCCGACGCGCGGCGCCGCCGGACGCGCGCGAGTCGCATCCCGCACGTGAGGCGCGGCGCGCGCAATGCGCCGACGCGCGGCGCCGCCTGATGCGCCGCGCGCCGCTATCGAGGTCCGTCAGTTCTCGCAGCCGCTGCAGGCGAGGGGGCAGGTGCCGTTCGCGGTCGCCTGACAGTGAAGGTCGGGCGCGTCGGCGCTGTCGCCGTAGTCGCAGCAGATCTCGCCGGCGCGGCAGCATCTCACGCCGCAGCAGAGGCCTTCTTCGCACCCGAAGCCGGGGGCGCACGCATTCGCGCACTGGCCCTGGATGCAGACCTGAGTCTCGGTGCAGGTCGTGCCGCACGACCCGCAATTGCGCGGATCACCGGCCAGGTTGACGCACTCCGATCCACAGCACGAGAGCCCGGGCTCGCACGTGCACACCGTGCCGCCCTCGCCGCCCATGCCGCCCTCGCCCCCTGTGCTCGTCGTCGCGACGGTGGTGGTCGCTCCGCCTTCCCCGCCCGCGCCCCCGCTGGAGGAGCTCGACGCGGTGACGACATAGGTCGGCAGATTGTTCACGGTGCCCGGGTCAGCTTCACATCCAGCGACGGCGAACAATGCGGACCACAGCAGCAATGCGATCACCCGATGACAGGGCATGAGCACCTCCAAGCCGAAAATCACACTACCACGGAGGGTCGTGGCCACACGAGGGGGGTATGGCACACGGCGCAGCGCCGGCTGCATGCGCTGCGTCGTACGCCGCGGTCGGCGCGTCACGACCAGGAACGCAGCGGCGCCTGCGACATCAGGGGGTGATGAGCTTGCAGTCCGACAGGAGCCCCGTGTACCAGTCATCGGTCCTGTCGAGCCATGCGCCCTCGCTGGACCAACGGATGCCGGGCCGCTTCATCCTGCCTTCGACGGTGTAGGTGCATTTCACCGCGAACCGTGCGGACGGCAGCTTGCCGTCGGTGAGCGCGGGCTCGCTCCAGAGGCCGGAGGCGAGGAACTGGACGCGGTCCGTGGTCGTGTAAGGACGGAGCAGCTTCTTGTCGTCCGCATCGCCCTTGGACCAACCCTTGGTGGGCGACTCGAACGCGCAGTGCCGGCCGTTGATTTCCTCGGCCGACCAGCAGGCGAGATCCTTGATGTCGGTGGACACGAGGGTGACCTCGACCTGGGATTTGTCCCCGGTCTTCCACTTGGGGCCGGCCGTGCCGGCCGCGGGCTCACGCCCGAAATAGGCGAAGGCCGCGGCGAGGCCGCCGATGATGATGAGGAACAGGATCATGCTCTTGCCGAGCGAGCCGCCCTGCGGTTGGGCGGCGGCGCGGGGCCGCGCGCCGGGCTTCTTGCCGGCCGGGCGCCGCGCTGCGCCAGCCTGCTTTGCAGGACGCGAGGCTCTGGCCGGCGACGCTGCGTCGGCGCCGGCAGCGGCGCGGCCCTCGCCGTCGTCCTCGTTGCGGGTGTCCTGCGCGTCGGCCTCGCCGGGAGGCGCTTCGTCCGTGTCGGGGCGGTCTCTGTCTTCGGAGCTCGTAGCCATCGAGGCGCTTTATGTACCGGAGCGCGTCCGCGACTCAAGCATTCCGTGGACCGAGCGGCAGGGCACGATCGCCCGTTCCAACGAGCAGCCCTTGATGTAGGCTGCGCTCCCGATGACGTCCGATGCCAGAAATCCACGCGCGCGCATCCTCGGCACAGGCCGCTCCCTGCCGCTCGCCGCTCCGACGAGCGAGGCGCAGGCGGGCGCGCCGGCGGACGGCGCGGCGGGCGACCCTGGCGCGAGCGACGAGCGGCGCCGCGTCGCGCCCGGCGAGAGGACGAGCGACCTGGCGGCGCGGGCGGCGAAGGCGGCGCTCGAAGCGGCCGGCATCGGGCCGCGCGACCTCGAGATGATCATCCTCGCCACCTCGAGCGGCGACGCGCCGATGCCGGCGACCGCGGTGTACGTGCAGCAGAAGCTCGGCGCCGAGCACATCCCGTCGTTCGACCTCTCCGCGTCGCTGACGGGCTTCCTCTACGGGCTGTCGGTGGCGAACCAGTTCGTGACGGCCGGGACCATGAAGCACGTGCTCGTCATCGGCGCGGACCTGCTCTCCCGCCGCCTGGATCCGCGGGACAGGGCCGCTGCCCAGCTGTTCGGCGACGGCGCCGGCGCGGTGGTGATCGGGCCGGCGAGCGGCGATGGGCGCGGGATCCTCAGCGTCGGCTTGCGCGCCGACGGGAAGAAGGCCGATGTGCTCCAGGTGCCCGGCGGAGGATCCGCGGAGCCGCTCACCGTGGAGCGGCTCGCCGACCGGCGGCAATACCTCCGCGTGAAGCAGCCCGAGCTGCGGCAGGCCGCGGAGGAGCACCTCGGGGCCCACGCCCTCTCGGCGGTCGCCGCCGCCGGGCTTGCGCCCGCGGACGTCGACTGGGTGATCCCGCACCACGCCGACCCGCACCTCGTCGCCCTCCTCGCCGAGCGCCTCGGGTGCCCGCCTGAGCGCGTCCTCGGCGCGGTCGACGGCGCCAGCGCGGCCGGGGCCTGCGCGGGCTCGGTCGCCATGGCGCTCGACGAGGCGCTCCGCGATGGCCGGATCCTGCCCGGAAATCACGTGCTGCTGTGCGCGCTCGGCGGCGGCCTCACGTGGGGCAGCGCCGTGCTCCGCGTCTGAGTCGACGAGGGCCGGGGTCTCTGGCGGCGCGCGGCCCTCGAGGGAACCCGCACGCTGCGCTCCGTGGTGCTGCGCTGGCGCGGTGTGCGTGGCGTGGCGCTCTTGACGAAGGCGACGAGGGCGACAGTGGACTTGTTGCCGTGCGCTCCCCATCGTGGTCAGGAGAACCCATGAACGACGCTCCTCTCTACAAAGATGCCAAGCAACCCGTGGGAACGCGGGTGGAAGACCTCCTGCGTCGGATGACCCTGGACGAGAAGGTAGGGCAGCTCATGCAGCTCGACGCCCAGGGAGATCTGGAGGACGCGATCGGGCGGATGAAGGTCGGCAGCCTCCTGCACTGCAACGGGAAGGACGCTGACACGGCGATCCGGCGCGCGCTGGATACCCGACTTGGCATTCCGGTGTTGATGGCCGACGACGGGATCCATGGCCATTCCTTCTGGGCGGGCGCGACGATCTTCCCCACGCAGCTCGCCATGGCCTGCAGCTGGGATACGGGGCTCCTGGAGCATGTCGCGCGGGTGACCGCCGCCGAGATGCGGGCCACGGGCCTCAAGTGGACGTTCTCTCCCGTCCTGTGCCTCACGCGCGATCTCCGCTGGGGCAGGGTGGGGGAGACCTTCGGCGAGGATCCCCACCTCATCGGAGAGCTCGCCTGCGCGATGATCAAGGGCTATCAGGGCAAGGGCCTGGACGATCCGGACGCGGTGCTGGCCACGGCCAAGCATTATGCGGGGTACTCGGAGACGCTGGGCGGCCGTGACGCCTCGGAGGCGAACATCTCGCGGCGCTACCTGCGCTCGTATTTCCTGCCGCCCTTCGAGCGGGCCGCGAGGAGCGGCTGCATGGCCTTCATGACTGGATATCAGTCCATGGACGGGATCCCGGCCACCGCCAACCGCTGGCTCCTGACGGAGGTCCTCAAGGAGGAGTGGGGGTTCGAGGGGATCCTCGTGACCGACTGGAACAACGTGGGCAATCTCGTGCTCGATCAGAAGGTCTGCAAGGACATGGCCGAGGCGGCCACGGTGGCTGTCCGGAGCGGCAACGACCTGATGATGGCGACACCGCAGTTCTACGAGGGCGCCCAGGAGGCGGTGCGCCGCGGGCTCCTGGCCGAGGCCGAGATCGACGCGGTCGTCCGGCGCGTCCTATCGCTCAAGTTCTCCATGGGGCTCTTCGAGGACCCCGGGTACAGCAGCGAGCAGCGCATCCAGGAGATCATCGGGTGTGCGGCCCACCGGGACCTCAACCTGGAGGTCGCGCGGGCGTCTCTCGTGCTGCTCAAGAACGACGGCCTGCTGCCGCTCGCGCAGGGCGCGGCGTCGAGGCCATTGCGGCGGATCGCGGTGATCGGCCCCAACGCGGACGACCCGATCGCCCAGCTGGGCGACTGGTCGCTCGGCTCGGGCCAGATGAGCGGCGGCAACGGGCCGCAACACCCCCGATCGAGCATCGTCACCATCGTGGATGGGATACGGGAGCTCGCGCCCCCGGGGTGCGAGGTGGTCCATGCCGCGGGCTGCTCAATTCTCAGCGAGGACGAGTCCGGCATTCCTGCGGCGGTCGAGCTGGCCCGTGGCGCCGACGTGGTGGTCCTGGTCCTGGGGGACCGGATCGAGCTCATCGGCGAGACGAAGAGCACGGCGACCCTCGAGCTCATGGGCGGCCAGAGGGCCCTTTCGGACGCGATCGCCAGGACCGGCGTTCCGACGGTCGGGGTCCTCGTCAACAGCAAGCCGCTGGTCCTGCCGCGCTCGGCGCTCGGCGCGTCGGCGATCCTCGAGGCGTTCAATCCGGGGATGATGGGCGGGCGGGCCGTGGCCGAGGCGGTGTTCGGGAAGATCAACCCCTCTGGCAAGCTGACGATCTCGTTCCCCTACCACGTGGGCCAGCAGCCGATATTCTACAACCAGGCCCGCGGTCAGCACGGGAATCGCTATGCGGACCTCACGCAGGAGCCGGCGTTCGCCTTCGGCTTCGGCCTGAGCTACACGCGCTTCACCTACGGTGATCTGAACGTCCTGACGCCGAGCGTGGAGCGAGGCGGCACGGCGTCGTTCGAGGTGACGATCACCAACGCTGGCGGGCGCGAGGGCGTCGAGATCGCCCAGCTGTACATCGAAGATCTGGTGACGTCGTCCACATGGGCGCAGAGGGAGCTGAAGGCGTTCCGCCGCGTGAGCCTGGCCGCGGGGGAGTCGCGCAAGGTGCGCTTCGACGTGCCCGCCTCGGAGCTGTCCCTGGTCGACGCGGAGGGGCGCCGCGTGGTGGAGCCGGGGGATTTCCGCGTCCACATCGGCTCGTCGTCCCGGCCCCAGGACCTGCTCTGCGCCGGGTTCGCCGTGGCGTAGGGAGGGTGCCGGCGGCTCCGGTTCGAGTTTGAATTCTGACTGGATGGTGCCTCACGTCTATGTCGAGAATTCCAATTTTCTCCGGATCGTGTATTACCGTCGGCGGGGCAACGAGCGCCGGGTGAGGCCTCTGTGCCCGAGGAGGGAAGGACCGATGACGGCGAAGCGGGTGGCGCTGGTGACGGGCGCGAGCACGGGGATCGGCCGGAGCGTGGCGGAGACGCTCGCGAGGAACGGGTATGTGGCCTTCGCGGGCATGCGCGATCCCAACGGCAGGAACCGAGCGGCGCGCGACGAGGTGGCCGGCCTGGCGACCGCGGGGATCCCCATCGAGACGGTCGCGCTCGACGTGACGGACGACGCCTCCGTGGCCGCGGCGGTCGCGACGGTGGTGGAGAAGACAGGGAAGATCGATGTGACCCTGAACAACGCGGGCGGCTGCGTGATGGGGCTGGCCGAGTGCAGCAGCGTCGATCAGCTGCGACGGCTCTTCGAGACGCATGTCTTCGGGACGCAGCGCGTCTGTCGCGCCGTTCTGCCGCACATGCGCCGGCGAAAGACCGGGGTGCTCGCCTTCACGTCCAGCGTCGGCGGGCGCGTCGCTCTGCCGACCACGGCGCTCTACTCCTCGGCCAAGGCCGCGATGGAGATGATCGCCGAGGGCTACAAGCGTGAGCTCGCGTCCTTCGGGATCGACGTCGTGATCCTGGAGCCGGGAATGGTCCGGACGAAGATCTTCGACAACATGTGGCTGGACGACGACACGGCGCGCGCCGCCGAGTACGGGCCGCTCGGCGGCGTGGCGCGTGCCGTGCTCGAGATGGTCAAGACCATGGAGGGGCCATCCCCGGAAGAGCTCGCGGGCGTGCTGCTGAGGCTGCTGGAGATGCCGCACGGCCAGCGGCCGCTGCGCACGACGTTCGGTCCGGACGCGGCGCTGATCGACCCGGTGAACATCGCCGCGGACGAGGCCACGCGGGCGCTGCACGCCCTGTACGGGGGGTAGATGATGCCCAGCTGCTCGAGGCGCAAGAGCCCCCCTGCGCCCCTCGGCGGCGGTATTCCAGCGCAGCGCCCAGGCGGCGTTCGATCGAAGGGCGTGCTCACCGAGGGGCGGTCACCCGCTGCGGACACGAGGCCATCCTGGCGCCTCCGGAGCCTTCCATGCTGAACCTCCTTCTCCACCTCTCCCCGCTGCGCCCCGCCGTTCGCCTCGAGACCGTCGAGCGGCGCGACTTCACCGAGCCGCGCCTGCGCGAGCTCCACGCCCTCTCGAACGCGCTCATGGCAGAGGACTTCGGGCACTTCTGCGTCCACGCGAGGACCAACGATGTCGTGCATGTCTTTCGCCGCGCCGACACGGGGGCGATCGTCGGCTTCCAGTTCTGGAAGACCGCGCCGCTCGCCTTGCCCCGCAGCCGGGCCATCGTCGGCGGGAAGCTCAGGATATCGCCCGACTTCCGGACCCGCGGGCTGCACCTCGCCTCGGGCCTCCTGTTCTTGCTCGAGGCGAAGCGCCGCGCGCCGCGGACACGCTTCTACCGGCTCTCGATCGCCAGCCTCTTCGGGTTCGTCTCCATCACCGAGGCGCTCGCGCGCTACGAGCTCTTCGATCCGAAGCGCCGGGGCACCGCGGAGGACGAGGCGGTGCGCGAGGCGTTCCTGAAGCTCGCCAGGGAGAGCAACTACCACGTCGACGACGAGACAGGCCTCTTCCGCGTCAACATCTTCATGACCGAGGAGACGGTGAGCCGGTATCCGCCGCGCTACTTCGAGCGCCCGGCCGCGCGGCGCTACGCCGCGGCCAACCCCGGCTTCCGCACGAACGGCTGCTACGCCGGCTTCTGGTTCCGCTTCACAAGCGAGAACCTCCTCGCCATGACCCGCGCCGTCATGAGGAGGCTCTTCCGGCGGGACACCCCCGTGGATCCGCCGTCCGCGCGTGGATAGCGGTTCAGGATGTCCCTTGCATTGGAGGGCGAGAGGTCTTCGCCTCGGGGAGGCCGATGCCGACTGCGGCGAACGATCTCGTGGGCGCCTTGTCGAGCTCCCGGATGACGTCGATCGGACGGCGTACTCGGTGCTCGAGCGCGATCAGCGGTCGATCGTGGAGCGCATGCCCCCGCCGAAGCTGACCGTCCACGCCTCCTTCGAGCGGTGCGGGTTCCAGAACACCCGCACCGGATGGTGAAATGGATAGCCCTCGTCCAGCGCGAAGGTCGGCGCCTCATCGTCGAGGTTCTCGGTCAGCCAGAGCCCGTCCCGCTCCGTCGTCATGTACATACGGTTCGCGTTTTTCGGGTCGATGGCGCATGACTCGACGCGATATCGATCGCTGATGCGCTGCCATGTCGCGCCGCGATCCCTGGTCCGGTACAGCCCCCCGTAAAAGCGCTCGTCGTGGCTGAAGACCGCGGTGTACCAGGTGCTCTCGGTGCTGTCGTTCGGATCGATGACGATGTCCTTGGTCCAGTAGTACATCTCGGGCGAGGAGCGGTCGTCCCACGCCGAAGCTCCAGGCTGGAGGAGGAACACGCCGGACCTGTCGGTGAACGTCCGGGTGTTGCCGGGCTGATGGCCAGAGTAGGTGGCCACGATGCTTCCATCCTTCAGCACATGGACGTTGTAGGGGTGACCCTGCGTGCGGGGCGGGGCCGGGAGCGCCGCGGGCGCCGCCCCCGGCGCGCTCAGATCGAGGTGATAGATCCCTCCCGTCAGGCTGTTGACCGCGCTCGCGTAGAGCTGATCCGGATCGTTCGGATCGAGCGCCAGCCAGACGACGGGACGGCCGAGATCGGCGAGGAGCGACCATGTGGCGCCCTTGTCCACGGACACCATGATTCCCCCTCTGGCCGGGCGGCTCGGCGTGCCGTCGAGGCGCGCGTCGCGCAGGTAGGGGCTCTGGTAGATGTCATGGACGCTCCCGGTCGCGGCGTAGAGCGCCCCCGTGTACGGATGCCGGACCACGTGATAGGTGGTGTTCAGGGGCAGGCCGTTCGCGCCGTCGCGAGACCAGGACTCGCCGCCATCCTCGCTGAAGGCGCTGCGGATGTCCGTGAGCGACGCGAACATCGTGTCCTCGTCGTAGAACGTCAGCCACCAGCCCGACGTCTGCTCGACGCCGCTCGTGCGATAAACGCCGGACATGGGCGTGTCTGCTCCCCTCGGGTTCTCATCCGCTGGTTTCACGTAGGCCTGCTGAAAGGTCCTGCCCCCATCCTCACTGACGTGGACGAAGCCGAGATCCGTGAGGGCAACGCGGTCGGGATCCGTGGGCGATACCGAGAGGCCGAGCGCGTACTCGCCGAACTCCCAGTCCATGTCTCCTCCGAACCCGCTCCATCCGGTGTCGATGTTGGCGTTGTGGTCGGTGCGGAACACGTGCTGCCAGGTCTCTCCCCCGTTCACCGTGCGAAGGACGATGGGTGAGAGCTTCTCGCGATCGCCGCCGGCGACGTACGCGACCCGGGCGTTGTCGTCGGGCATCGCCACGAAGGCGAGCTTGTCGGTCGGTCCGAGCCCGGACGTCGCGGCTTCCCAGCGCCTCCCATCGCGCTTCAGCCGGTAGAGGCCAGCGTACGCGTCGAGCTCCCCACCGGTCGTGTCCGCGGTGACGAGGGCGTTGCCTTCGCTGTCCATCGCGGAGAACGTGACCGCGAGGAAGGTCGTCCTCTTGCCGTGCCCGGAGCCGGCGAACGAGACGATCTTCTCGCCCGCCGGTATGCCGCCGATCGACGTGTCGACGGCGAAGGTGCCTCCGTTGTCGTGCGAGACGAGCAGTCCGTCGCTCGTGCCAACATAGATGTCGCGCCCATCCCAGTAAACGCCGCCGACCAGGAGGCCGCCCGGCCAGGCCGTCGCGTGCACCGAGCGGAAGGTGCGGCCGCCGTCGCGCGAGAAGTAGAGCTCCGTGGAGTCCGAGAAGAGCAGCCGCCGCGTGCCCTGCCGGTCCACGAACAGGTAGTGGCCGTCTCCTGGCCGCCCTGGCGTCGTGATCTCGGCGTCCCACGTCGCCCCCCCGTCGGTGCTCTTGGCCAGCGTGGCCACGTCCTGGATGCCGTTCGTGGACAGCGTGTAACTCACCCCATAGAGGACGTCGGGATCGGCGGTGAAGCGGAATTGTGAGAGGACGCCGCCCTGGAGCTTGTGGAAGTGCAGGGTCGTCCAGCTCCTGCCGAAATCCCTCGTGCGATAGACACCCTTCATGTCGCTCGCCATGAAGATTTCGCGGCCGTCGTGCGGGTTGATAGACGGCGAATAGAGGGCGCCCCCGCCGCCCACACCCCGTGATTGCCACCGGCGGCGCGTGCTCCAGGACCCGTGCTTCCCCAGATCCGTGTTCGTCCTGCTCGTGCCCGCGGCGAGGCGGTCGCTCGATGCTCTCGTCGCCTCGTGGGTCGCGGCCTCCTCCGCGCATCCTCCCGCGAGCAGCGCGATACCAAGGACCAGCGACCCCGCCGTGGTCCTGAAGTTGATTGTGAATCCAGCGTGGTTCGTCATGTATGCTCCCTCACGCTTGGAATATCAGACGCTCAAGCGCCTGTGTGCGACGCTTTGGGGATCGGCGCCTCGTTTGCGTGATCCGGTCACGCGGCAGGGAAAACGTCTACCGTAGGGGCATGTTTGCGTAGGTGTAAGGCCGGATGGGGTGACGTGGCCTCCTTGTCGTACCGCGAACGGTAGGCGAGGCAGACGTCGGTGTCGTCGTAGGAGTGCTCCGACGCTTCGTGGACCCGATCGTCGCGCTCATGTGCGAGATCGGCTATCCAGCGAGAAAATCCCCGGAGCCTCCTCCGATCCGCCACATCTTGCGCGCAGCCCGGCCATGGCGCGGCGCCACGCTCCGTCTCATGACCGACCTCTCCTCCACCGCCGGCGTCGTGGTTCGCCCTGCGGCGGCTGGCCGCCTGCGCCGGCTCGGCGCCGCCGCGCTGTCGCTGCTGGTCGCCACGGCCGTGTGGCTGCCGTGCCTCCACCTCTTCTTCCGGAGCGAGCCGGGCGAGCACCGCGCCGCCGGCGCGCTCTCGCCGCGCGGGCAGGCGCTGCTCGCGCATCAGCTCTCGCTCTGGGAGGAGGGCGGCGCGGCGCAGGGCGCGACGCTCGCGCGGATGCGGGCCGCGAACGCCGAGTGGGACTTCATGGGACGGACCTTCCTCGTCCTCGGCCTCGCCAACGCCGCGCTGCGGGATCCGGGCGCCGAGGCGCGCCACCTCGCCGTCATCGACCGGATCGTCGACGAGACCCTCGCGATCGAGCGCGAGCGGGGGATGCTGCACTTCATGATGCCGTACGCCACGCGGCGGCCGTTCGTGCAGCAGCCTGCGCGCAGCCTCTTCGTGGACGGCGAGATCGCGCTCATGCTGGGCGCGCGCGCCTTGGTCGCGCGCCGCGCCGATCACGAGGCCGAGCTCGACGCGCGCGTCGCCGAGATGCGGTCCCGCATGGAGCGGAGCCCCGTGCTGTCGGCCGAGAGCTACCCCGACGAGTGCTGGACCTTCTGCAACACGCTCGCCCTCTCCGCGATGCGCATGGCCGACGCGCTGCACGGGGAGCGCCGCGGCCTCGAGCTCGGCCGCCGCTGGCTCGCGGCGGCGCGCGCCCGGCTCCTGGACCCGAAGACGGGGCTGCTCGTATCGAGCTACACCCACGACGGCAGGATCCTGGACGGCCCGGAGGGCTCGTCCCTCTGGCTGGTCGCGCACGCGCTGCTCCTGATCGACCCTGAATTCGCGCGCGATCAGTACACGCGGGCGCGCCGCGAGCTCGGGGCGGAGCTCCTCGGCTTCGGCTGGGCGCGCGAGTGGCCCCGCTCGTGGGCCGGCCCGGAGGACGTGGACTCGGGCCCGATCGTGCCGCTCGTCGGGGCGAGCGCCGGATCGAGCGGATTCGCGCTGCTCGGCGCCGCGGCCTTCGGCGACGCGCCGTACCTCGGGGGGCTGCTCACGTCGCTCGACTTCGCCGCGTTCCCGATCCGCGAGGGCGACCGGCTCCGGTACGCCGCAAGCAACCAGGTCGGCGACGCGGCGCTGCTCTACGCGCTGAGCTTCGGCCCGCTCTGGGAGCGGATCGCTGGGGCGGGAGGTGCCCCGTGAGCCGACAGCTGGCCCTCGGCGCCGCGATGCTCCTCGCGGCCTTCGTTGTCTGCCACATGCTCGGCCTGCGCGAGCAGGTGTCCGTGCTGAGCGGCACGCCCCCGCCCGCCGGTGGGGGCGACCCGTTGCTCGGCGTCGCCTACGCGCTGGCGTGGTTCGGCGGCGTGGTGCTCGCGCCGATCCTCGCGATCGCGGCGGGCGTGCTCGCGGTCGTCGACCTGCTCCGGTCGCGGCGATCTGCGCCCGCTCGGACGGCTCCGCCGCCGCGCTGAGCGGCTGCCTGCGCCACCTCGGCCGGCTCGCGCGGGGCGCCCTCGCCCGCGCCGCGCTGGCTCCGCGCGCGTCGGTGATGGGCGAGCTGCTCCGCCCGCAGCAAGGCGCCAGCAGCCTGCTGCCTGCGGAGCAGACCTGCCGCCCGGCGTGCCGGCGCGCGCGGCGCCGCAAGGAGCGCCCGGCAGGCGCGGGCAGGGCGACGCCGACGCCGGCGCACGCCATCCCCTCTGCGAATAGCGGCAAGCGCAGGGTGGAATGAAACGTGCTTTGGCGCGGCTCCCTCGGCGCGAGAAGACACATGATCTCGTGTCTGCCGATGGAAGGAGCTGATCGTGGATCTCGAACTCACCGGCAAGCGGGCCATCGTCACCGGCGGCAGCCGCGGTATCGGCAAGGCCATCGCGCGGGAGCTGGCGCGCGAGGGCGCAGACGTCGTGATCGCCGCGCGCGGCAGGGACAAGCTGGAGGCGACCGCCGCCGAGCTCTCGGCGGAGACGGGTCGCCGCGTCGTCCCGCTGGTTGTCGACACCGGCAACGAGACCTCGGTCAACGCGCTCGTCGAGCGCGCCGTCGCCGCGCTGGGCGGCGTGGACATCCTCGTCAACAACGCAGCCGTGCCGGGCGGGATCTCGACCGCGACGCGCCTCGACCAGATCGTCGACGCGCAGGTGATTGAGGACATCAACATCAAGGTCGTGGGTTACCTGCGGACCGCGCGCGCCGTCGCGCCGCACCTCATCGCGAACGGCTGGGGCCGCATCATCAACATCGGCGGGCTGGCCGTGCGCAAGGCCGGCCGCCCGGTGGCCACCCTGCGCAACGTCGGCGTAGCGGCGATCACCAAGAACCTCGCGGACGAGCTCGGCCCGAAGGGGATCAACGTCACGGTCGTGCACCCCGGCGCGACGCGCACCGAGCGCGTCCGGCCCGAGCCGGAGAAGGACATCGCCGCCTCGGTGAGCATCGGCCGGATCGTCGACGCCCGCGAGGTCGCGTGGGTCGTCGCGTTCCTCGCCTCGCCGAGGAGCGTCGCGATCAACGGCGACGCCGTCGTTGCCGGCGGCGGGAGCGTCGGGCCGATCTATTATTGAGCCCAGAAACGACGGGCCCGCGCCCCCTGCGGGAGCGGGAGGCGACCGCGCCAGCGCGACGCCACGAGCAACCTAGCCAAAGTACCAACGGAAGATCATGAGCATCCCGACGACCCGACTCGGCCGTACCGGCCTCACCGTTTCGCGCCTGTGCCTGGGCACGATGACGTTCGGTTTCCAGACGGACGAGGAGACCTCCCGCGCCATCCTCGACAAGGCCGCTGGCGCCGGCGTCAACTTCCTCGACACGGCCGACGTGTATCCGCTGGGCGGCGGCTTGCCGACCGCCGGGCGCACCGAGGAGATCGTCGGCCGCTGGCTCAAGGGCAAGCGAGACCGCTTCATCCTCGCCACGAAGTGCGTCGGCCGCGTCGGCCCGAACCCGTGGGATCAGGGCGCCTCCCGCAAGCACATCCTGGACGCGATCGACGCCTCCCTGCGCCGGCTCGGCACCGATTACGTGGATCTCTATCAGCTCCACTCCGACGACCGCGACACCCCGATCGACGAGACGCTGGAGGCGCTCGATATCGTCGTTCGCTCGGGCAAGGCGCGGTACATCGGCGTATCCAACTACCTGGCATACCGCCTGGCGCGCGCGCTCGGCCGCGCCGATGTGCGCGGGCTCGCGCGGTTCGTGTCCGTGCAGCCGCGTTATGCGCTGCTGTTCCGGGAGATCGAGCGCGAGCTGCTCCCGCTCGCGCAGGAGGAGGGCCTCGGCGTCATCCCCTACAACCCGCTCGCCGGCGGGTTCCTCACGGGCAAGCACCGCCGCGGCGAGCCGACGGCGGGCACCCGCTTCACGCTCGGCGCGGCGGCGTCCATCTACCAGCAGCGCTACTGGAACGAGCGCGCGTTCGCGACCGTCGAGAAGCTCTCGGGCATCGTCGCCGAAGCAGGCCAGTCGCTCACGACCGTCGCCGTCGCGTGGGTGCTCGCCAACCCGGCCGTCACGTCGGCCATCATCGGCGCCAGCCGGCCAGACCAGCTGGACGCGACGCTCTCCGCGGCCGAGCTCTCGCTCGATCCGCAGCTCAAGGCCCGGCTCGACGAGGCGACCGCGGAGTTCCGCCACGGCGACTCGCCGCGCTGAGCCGGGGTTGAGGCCGCCGGCGCGCCTTCGCGACGGCAGCGCCGGTCAGCCCCCGAGCGGCGTCTCCAGCGCCTGCCTCCGCGACAGCGTCCGCAGCTTGCTCAGCGCGCTCTCCTCGATCTGCCGGACGCGCTCCCGGCTCACCGAGAACATGCCCCCGATCTCGGCGAGCGTGTGCGGCTGCCCGCCGTCGAGGCCGAACCGGAGCCGCAGCACGTCGCGCTCACGCGGGGTCAGCGCCTCGAGCAGCGCAGAGACCTGCGCGTGCAGGCGGCGGTGGACCAGGAGCTCGTCCGGCGCGGCGCCCTCGCTCGCGAAGAAGTCGCCCTGGCGCGCGCCGTCGTCGTCCCCGACCGGCGCGTCGAGGTACACGGGCGGCAGCGCCACCTCCCGCAGCGTCTGGAGCTTCTCCATCGACAGCCCGCTCCGCTCGGCGACCTCCTCCGGCGCCGCCTCGCGCGCGTGCTCCTGCTCCAGCTCCCGCCGCGCCTGCAGCGCCCTGCGCCGGGTCTCGGCGATGTGGACAGGCACCCGGATGACCTGGCCCTGATAGAGCAGCGCGCGAGAGAGCGCCTGCTTGATCCACCACATCGCATACGTGCTGAACCGATAGCCGCGCCGGTAATCGAACTTCTCCGCCGCGCGGATGAGCCCGAGATTGCCCTCTTGGATGAGGTCGAGCAGCGGCACGCCGCGGTGCCGGAGCTGCCGGGCTGCCGCCGCCACGAGCCGCAGGTTCGCGCGGACCATCTCGGCCCGCGCCTCGGCCGCCGCCCGGCCGGCGACGCGCATCGCCGAGAGCGTCCCCTCGATCGCCTCGCGCCCGCGTCCATCGACCGCGGGGATCGCCGCGCGCAGCGCGCGCTCGATCCGCTCCTCCACCAGGGGGCCCAGGCGCACGTCGGAGAGCCCAGACGAGAGGGCGGCGCGCGCTCGCTGTCCGCTCGCCTCCGTCCGCCCGGCCTCCGCCAGGGACCGCGCGAGCCCGAGCAGCCGCGCCATCGTCACGGACGTCGCGTCGCTCGGCGCGTCGCCTCCGTCCGCGTTCAGCAGCAGATCGCTCATGTCCACCCGCCCCGCCCGCAGATCGTCGGCGAGCGCCGCGAGCGCCCGCAGCGCGACGGGCGACGCGACCCAGGCCTCGATCATCGCGCGCTCCGCCGACTCGATGCGACGGCCGAGCTCCACCTCGAGCTCGCGGCTCAGCGGCGCGCTGCCCGAGATCTCCTGGAGATAGACCGCGGCGACGTCCTCGCTCGGCCGCGCCGGCGGCGCAGCCCGCCGGCCGGCGGGCGCTCCCTGCCGCGACGACGGGGGAGGGCGGGTGTCGGCGCCGCGCTGCTCCTCGGCCCGCGCGTCGGCGACAGCGCCCCTTCCCTCCAGGGTCGTCGTCTCCGCCTCGCCCAGGCGGCGCGAGTTCGTGGGACTGTCGTTCATCTCGCCTGCTCCACCATGGTGCCCGCGTCGCGCGGTGATCCGCTCGGGCGCTCGCCGGGACACGCACCCTCAGGGCAACCCCCCAGCATGGACCATGAAGCGACTCCGGTCATGCCGCGACAGAACAAAGGGGCTCCGCGGGCCGCGCGATCCAGAGTGCGCGACAGCCGCGCTCACTCCAGATCGCCTGTCGGAGCGGTCGGGCGCCGGGCCCGCGCGGTCAGGCGCCGGGCCCGCGCGGTCAGGCGCCGGGCCCGCGCGAGCCGCCCGGGCCGCCTGACCGAGAGGCGCCGGACCTCACAGCAGGACGGCCAGCGGGAGCACGGCGGGGCGCCGCGACGCCTCGCGCCGGAATACCCGCCTCACGCCTCGGCTGAGCGCGTCCTCCAGCGCCGGCGCCAGCGTGCGCGCCGCGGGCGACAGCGCGGCGAGCGCGTCGCGCGCGCTGTCGAGCGCGGCGGCGTACAGCGGGCCGCCCTCCTCGAAGTGGGCCACGCCGCGCCCGAGGAGATCGGGGCCGCGCAAGATCTCGCCCGTCTTGCGGTCGGCCACCACCAGGACCATCACGAGCCCCTGATCCGAGATCTGCTCGCGCTCCCGGAGCACGATCTCGGAGACGTCGAGCCCGCCGCGCGCGTCGAGCCACACCCGGCCGCTCTTCACCGTCTCGCCGAGGCGCATCCGGCCATCCTCGATGATCAGCGAGTCGCCGTCCTCGACGACGAAGACCCCCGACCGCGGCACGCCCATCCGGAGCGCCGTGCGCGCGTGGGCGAGCAGCATCCGGTACTCGCCGTGGATGGGGACGAAGTGCTCCGGCCGGACCGCGTCGAGGAGGACCTTCTGCTCCTCGGCCTGCGCGTGGCCGCTCGCATGGATGGGATCGAGGCCGCGATCGAGCACGACGGCGCCGCGCTTCGCCAGGCGGTTGGCGAGCTGGCTGACGGCGATCTCGTTGCCGGGGATCGCGCGGGACGAGAAGATCACCGTGTCGCCCGGATCGACCCGCAGCCGGTGGTGGTCGCCCATGGCCATGCGCGCGAGGGCGCTGTTCGGCTCGCCCTGCGCGCCCGAAGCGAGCACGACGAGGCGCTCGGGCGGGAGCGAGGCCGCCGTGGCGTCGTCCACGAGCACGCCGGGAGGGACGCTCAGGATGCCGATCTCCTCGGCGATCCGCGTGTTGGTCGCGAGGCTGCGCCCGGCGAGCACCACCTTGCGGCCGAGCTGGGCGGCGAGGTCGAGGACGCTCTGGACCCTGTGGACGTTGGAGGCGAACAGCGCGACGAGGATGCGCCCCTTCGCCTCGCGAAACCGCCGGGTGAACCCTTCGGCCACCGCGGTCTCGCTGACCGACCAGCCGTCGCGCTCCGAGTTGGTGGAGTCCGAGAGGAGGGCCGCCACGCCGGCGCGGCCGTACTCGGCGAAGCGGCCGAGATCGAGCCGCTCGCCGGCCACGGGGGTGAGATCGATCTTGTAGTCGCCCGTGTGGATGAGGATCCCCTCGCCCGTCTCGATGGCGTAGCCGACCGCGTCGGGGATGGAGTGGGTCACGCGGAGGGGCTCGGCGCGGAACGGGCCCGCCACGAAATGCCGTTGCGGCTCGACCTCGCGGAGCGGCACGTCGATGCCGTGCTCGGCGAGCCGCTCGCGCACCAGCCGGAGCGTGAAGCGCGTCCCGTACACGGGGACGGGGAACTCGCGCAGCAGCGACGGCAGCCCGCCGATGTGATCCTCGTGGCCGTGCGTGACCAGCACCGCGTCGACCCCGCCCGCCTCGCGAACGTAGCTGAGGTCGGGGATCGCGACCTCGACGCCGAGCACCTGGTCGTTGGGGAACATGACGCCGCAGTCGACGAGCACGCGGCGGCCTTCCTCCTCGATCAGCATCGCGTTCATCCCGACCTCGCCGAGGCCGCCGAGAGGAATAATCCGGACTCCCATCGGCGCAGCCTAGCATCGCGGATCGCACGAACAGAGGCCTCGCTGGAGGCGCGCGCGGACCGGCCCGCGCGGAGGCGCGGGCGCGGGGGGGCCGAGCTCAAGAGAGCTGGGCCCCGGGCTGCGCAGGAGGCCTGTCCTCCGGTCTGCGGATTGCCTCTGCGCAGAGCGGGAGGACCTCATGGCACAATCCAACGTTTCGCTGGGCGCATACGAGCTGCCGACGACCTACCTGCCGTCGGACGACGTACCGACTGCAGAGCTCGCCTCGCTTGCCCCGAGCGTGCGGGCGGTGCAGCGGACGACGACGATCCCCTCTAGGCCGCTCCTCGGCGCCGTGCCGCTCGCGCGGATCGTCCCCGAGGACGTGCACTCCGTCCTCGACTACTCGAACGGACTCATCGTCGCGCTGGCCGGGCTCTCCGCGCGGACGAAGGCCGCAAAGGTCGCGGGCGTCGCGCTCGGCGCCTCGGTCGTCTTCGTCTCCCTGCTCACCGACTACCGGCTGAGCCTGGCGAAGCGGATACCGATCGAGGCGCACGAGGTCATCGACCATGCCTTCGGCGCGTCGGCGATCGCAGCGCCGTTCGCGCTCGGCTACGCGAAGCGCGACCCGCTCGCCGCGGTCATCCACGTCGCCGCGGGGGCGGTTACGATCCTGGGGTCGCTGCTCACCGATTATCGCGCGGTGAGGGGCGCCGGGCGCCGGCCGCGGCGGGTGTAGCCGCGCGCGCAGCCGGCCAGCGCCGGCACCTCCCCATGTGCCGAGTCGCCCCACCCTCGGTCGCACCGACGCTCCCCAACGCTCTATGCGAGCCGCTGTATCCAGGCACGGGACTCGCGATGACCGTACCACAGCGCATGTCACACACTCCGCCGCAGCGAGGCTGAGAGATTCTCTTGCTTTACTGCGGGAAGTTACCCCGGATCAGCAGAGAAATCGCCATGGCGCCAAGGTCGCCAAGAAAAGGGGGGAGGGCTGTCGCAGGCGCCGCGACGCCTCCCGCGCGGCGGTGGCCGGCGCGCGGAGGATCGGGACCGACGGTGCCGAGGAATACGGACGCCAGGCGTCGTCGTTGGCACGGGCGACCGATGAAGCACCGACCATCAACCCTCCTCCTGGCCGCGCTCTTCGCCGCGGCCTGCTCGCGCCCTTCCAGGGATACGCCGGCCGTAGAGCGCAGCGCTGAAGTCGCCGGGACGGCCGCGCCGGCTCCGCCAGCCTCTCCGCCGCCGCAGAAGCTCCAGGCCGTCACGCGGATCGGCGGCGCGCTCGTGCGCGCGCCGCAGGACGACGCGCTCTACCTGGCCGACGAGGACCACGCGGTCCTCCGGCGCATCCCGCTTCCCGTCGACGTGAGCACGCCGCCTGTCGAGATCGCCATGCCGGGGCGGCCGGCGCAGGTCCTCGCGCTCGCGGACCGCGTGCTCGTCACGATCCGCGATCCCGGGCTCCTCGTCATCTTGCGGCCCGATCCGGCGGCGGGGCTCGTGGAAGCGGCCCGCGTGCCCCTGCCGGCCGACGCCTGGGGGCTCGCGATCACGCCGGACGAGCGCACGGCGCTCGTCACGAGCGCGTGGGCGGGCAAGGTCTCTGCGGTGGACCTCGCGACCGCGACCGCGACGTGGTCCATCGATGTCCCGCGCGAGCCCCGCGGCGTCGTGATCCGCGAGGACGGCGCGGCCGCGTACGTCACGCACCTCACGTCCGCCGCGCTCACCCGGATCGCGCTGCGCGGCGTTCCCGAGGCCAGGCCGTTGGTCCTCCCGCCGTCGCCTTTCCGGGCTCCTCATGGCAAGTCGCTCTCCGCGTCGCTCGGCTACGCGGCCGCGCTCTCGCCGGATGGCCGCCGCCTCTTCGTGGCGCGCCACGCGCTGGGCGCGCTCGGCGAGCAGGCGTGGTTCGGCGCCTCGACGGTCGACGTCCTGATGACGAGCGACGAGGCGCCCCTCGCGCCCCGGCGCCGCCAGGGCGCGCCGCTCTGGCGGGCGAACGCGCTCGACGATGCGGGGTTCGACGACGCGGAGCTGGAGCTCCCCAACACCTCGCTCGCCCCGTTCGTCCAGCCGCGCGCGCTCGTGTACCGGAAGAGCACCCGCACCCTGCTCGTCGCCAGCGAGGGTACCGATGCCCTGGTGGAGCTCGACGCGCTCGCTGTCGATCCGGCGCTCCGGCCGCTCCGCACTTACGATCTCGGCCGCCATGCGGGGCCCGACGTCTACGTGGCGACCCTGTGCGGCGCGCCCAGCGGCGTCGCGCTGTCCGCGGACGAGTCCATGGCGTGGGTGGTTTGCCGCTCGACGGACGCCCTCGCGATCGTCCGCCTCGACGAGCACCGCGACGACGCTCCGTTCGAGCCGAGCCCCGTGCCGTACATCGCGCTGGCCGACGCGCCGGTCCCGCAGCAGGCCGCCCTCGGCCGGAAGCTCTTCTACAACGCGGTCGACTGGGGCACGAGCGGCGGCCTCGGGTGCGCCGGCTGCCACCCGGACGGGCGCGACGACGGCCATGTGTGGCACGAGGCCCGCGTGATGGATGTCGGGGGCGAGAGCGTGAATTTCCTCGGATCCGCCGAGAACCAGCCGGCCGATGTGGAGCCGCGCGGCGGCGTGCCCCGGCAGACTCCAATGCTCGCGGGCCGCGTGTCGGCCGAGGGGCCCTATGGCTGGAACGCCCAGAGCGAGAACCTGGCGGAGCGCCTCCGCGAGGGGTTCGGCCTTCACCGGTGGGGGCCCGGCGGTCTGGGCAACGGCGAGCTCGCCCTGAGGGCGCGCCACCTGGCCGCGTTCCTGCGCGCGGGCCTCGTGCCGCCGCCCAGGGAGGCGCGGAAGCTCACGCCGCAGGAGGAGCACGGCCGCGCCCTCTTCATGAGCGACACGGCGCAATGCGCTCGCTGCCACGTGCCCGAGACCGAGCACACCGACCGCATGGGCTACCCGATGCCCGGGTTCGCGGCGCGGCCCGGGTTCGCGGAGGAGAAGGCGGGCCAGGTGTTCAAGACGCCCTCGCTGCGCTTCGTCGGCGGGACGGCGCCCTATTACCACGATGGATCCGCGAAGACGCTCGAAGAGCTCATCGACGCCAACCAGGACCGGATGGGTCGCACCAGCCACATGTCGAGGAATGACAAGGCGGCGCTCGCCGCCTTCTTGAGGACGTTATGAAGAAGAGAGCGGTGATCGGGATGGTCCTGCTCGGCGCGCTCGCGCCGGCGCAAGCCGCGGAGTCGGTGCTCGCCCAGGCGGGAGGCGCGGCGGCCGGGCCGCAGGCGGGGGCCGCGGGAGACCCGGCGGACGCGGGAGGAGGCGCGGAGGCGCCGCAGAAGCGCGCGCTCGAGGCGACGCCGCCGCCGCCCGAGCGGACGGCGCGGCCGGCAGCGGCCGAGTGGGACGCCGCGGAGCAGGTGTCGCTCGCGCGCGCCGCGAGGGGCGGCGCGTGCAAGGCGCGCCGGCAGCGCGAGTGGCTGCGGATCGATTGCAGCGTTCCGTCGGTGGTCGCCGTGAGATCGCTCGGCGCCGGGGCCGGAGGCGAGTCTGTCTCGGTCGGTGAGCAGAGGCCCGACGAGGACGGCCCCTTTCCGTCGAGCATCTCGGTGATCTTCCCCGTCCGGATCGGCGACAGGAGGGTCATCGAGATCCTCTCGATCGAGGAAGGATACCGCTTCCAGACCGGGCTCTCGACGAGCGTCGTGATCTCCGAACAATGGCTCGAAGGCGACGCCGGGCCGCTCGTCAGCGCGCTCTGAGCCCACGTCGGCGCGACCGTCGACGCGCCCACTTCCCCTGCCCTGGGAGGCGCCACGCGCCTGGACGACATCCACGCAAGTTCGGAGGCGTCCCGCGCTCCAGGCCGGGAAACCGGATTCGAGCTGGCGCGCTCTGCACCGAGAGCCTGTTCGCGAAATGTTGCGGTGCTTACCGCACGGCGCCGTCGCATGTGCGCCTTCCACCTGCTCCCCCCGCGCGCACGCGTGGCGCGTGGCGCGTGGCGCGTGGCGAGATCGATCCACACGGCTCGCGGGAAGGGATTGGATCCGGCGCCACTACGTCGTAGTGTGGAGAGCTCGCATCGACCATCGCACCGGCCGTCGGCTGCAGCATCCAGGGCAACGATCCGGCGGTCGTCGCGCGCGCCGGTCGAGAGATGGAGAAGAGATGAGCTGCTTGAGCGTGGATCCTGTCGTCACCGACAGCTTCGGGATCGAGCCGGCCCTGAGGGACGACACCCTCAGCGTCAAGCTCACCGGCACGGGCGACATGGCGGCATCTTCGCCGCTCAGCAGGTACGTCAAGGCGCTCGAGGGCGAGGTGATGCGCCTCTCGGTGAGCACCGTCGAGTTCGACGTGCGCGGCCTGTGCTTCATGAGCTCGAGCTGCCTCAAGGCGTTCGTCCGCTTCATCTGCGGCCTGATGAGCCATGGTCTCCGATGCAGGATACGGTTCGTCACGGACGCGAAGCGGACATGGCAGCGCCGGAGCCTGAAGCCCCTGGATCGCATGTGCCCGGAGCTGGTCTCGATCGCGGACGCATGATCGAGAGCTCGAGGCCATGACGAGGAAGCGTCGGACGCTCGCATTTCTGATCGACAATGTCGTTGGCGACTACCAGTCCGAGCTGCGCGCCGGGATCGAGCGCGGCGCCGCGGCGCACGACGTCAACCTGCTGACGGCGTTCAGCGACCCGGCCATGGCTCGCCGGCCGGAGGTGGCCGACCGGGGCACCTTCTATCACCTCATCGGCCCTGAGACCGCCGACGGCGTCATCGTCGCCTCGTCGACGCTCTCCCCTTACGGCGGCATGGAGGTCATGCGATCGTTCTGCCGGTCCTTCGCGCCGCTGCCGGTGTGCAGCATCGGGACCGCGATCGACGGTGTGCCGAGCCTGATGGTCGACAACGCCCTCGGGAGCGAGATCTCGGTCGGGCACATGGCGGACGAGCACGGGTGCCGGCGCATCGCGTACATCGGCGGCCCGAGCAGCAGCGAGGAGGCCGCGCTGCGCGCCTGCGGGTACCGGAGGGCGCTCGCGGCGCGGGCGCTCCCTTGCGACGAGCGCCTCCTCGTGTTCGGTGGGTTCACGATCCCGACGGGGCGCGCGGCGATGCGCGAGCTCCTGGCTCGCGGGGTGGCGTTCGACGCCGTGGTGGCGGCCAACGACAGGATGGCGCTCGCGGCGATCGAGGTGCTCAAGGCCGAGGGACGCCGCATCCCGGAAGACGTCCTCGTGTGCGGGTTCGATGACGTCGGCATCGCTCGCTTCACGAAGCCGTCGTTGACGACGGTGCGCCAGCCGATCGAGCGGCTCGGGGGGATGGCCGTGAGCACGGTCCTCCGCATGATCGACGGCGAGGCTGTCGAGGCGCTGCAGCTCGCGCGGGTCGAGCTCACGCAGCGCGAGTCCTGCGGCTGCGGGTACCGCGCGGGCGACACGTTCCTTCAGCCGGTCCCCTCGGTGCGCGGCTTTCCGCGCCCCATCGCGGATCAGCGGGCGTCGCTGGAGCGCGCGCTCGCCAGCAGCGTGGCGATCCCGAGGGGCGCCCTCGACGGCTGGGAGGGCGACCTGCTCGCCGCGATGGAGGCGGAGCTCGCGGGCGACGAGGGGCGCTTCCTGCGCGCGCTCCAGGCGCTCCTCGACGGGGCGAGGCGCGAGGGCGTGCTCCTCGAGGAGTTCCAGGCGGTGATATCGCTCTTGCGCTCGCGGGTACAGGGGTCGCCCGTGGGCGGCGACGCGGCGTTGGAGCAGCTCTGGCACGCTGCGCGCATCCTGATCGGGAGCGAGTGCGTGCACGTCGAGGGGGAGCAGCGGCTGAACGTCGAGCTCGCCGCGATCGATGTCACCTACGGCGCGCGGGGCTTCTCCGCGTGCTTGAGCCTGCCCGTGCTCAAGGGGTTGCTGGCGTCGGAGCTGCCGAGGATGCGGTTCTCGGACGTCGCCGTGTCGCTGTACGACGACGCTCAGCAGGCCACCATGAAGCCCCTGTTCGTGATGGAGGACGGCCACGAGGTGGAGGTGCCGGCCGTGAGCTTCCCGGCGCACCTCCTCGCGCCCCCGGGCTTCCTGGACGCCGACGAGCGCATCAGCAGGATCGTGCTTCCGGTTGCGTTCGGCGACGAGGAGCGGTTCGGCGTCGCGGTGCTCGACCACCGCGCCAGCGGGATGATTTACGAGGTGCTGCGCCTCCAGCTCGGCTCCGCGGTCAAGGCAGCGGCGCTGCACCGGCAGGTCGTCCGCGAGGTGGAGCTGCGCGAGCGGCTGGAGCAGGAGCGGGTCCGTCAGGAGAGCCAGGTCGCGGCGCGCATCCAGACAACGCTGGTGCCGAAGCAGCTCTCGATCGAGGGGCTCGACCTCTGCGCGGTCATGAAGCCGGCGGCCGAGGTCGGCGGCGATTACTACGATGTGATCCCGGCGAACGGGGGCGGGTGGCTGGGGATCGGCGACGTCGCGGGGCACGGGCTCGCGGCGGGCCTCATCATGCTGATGATCCAGAGCATGGTATCGGCGCTGACGTGCAACGACCCGGCCGCGAGCCCGGCGAAGGTCGTCACGGCGCTCAACAAGGCAATTTTCAAGAACGTCCGCGATCGTCTGGAGCGCGACGAGCACGCGACGCTGCTCTTGCTCCGGTACGAGCGCAACGGGCGCGTGACGTTCGCGGGCGCGCACGACGATCTGGTCGTGTGCTCGGCGCGGACGCGGCGCTGCGCGTGCATTCCGAGCTCAGGCGTCTGGATCGGCGCGCTGCCCGAGATCGGCGCGCTGACGCGGGATGCGGAGCTCTACCTTGGGGATGGGGACGTTCTCGTGCTCTACAGCGATGGCGTGACCGAGGCGCGGAACGCCCATCACGAGCAGTTCGGGCTGGAGCGGCTCTGCGCCGTCATCGAGGCTGTCCAGACCGAGCCTGTCGGCGTGATCCGCGACCGGATCCTCGAGGAGGTCGAGGGGTGGTGCCCGAGCCCGGACGACGACATCACGATCGTCGTGGCGAGGTATCGCGCGCCCGAGTAGCTGCGGCGGGGCGGGGCTCGCCCTGGCCGGGCGGGTTCCTCGTTTTGGGCCCGTCGCGCCGATGAAGCTCCTCGCTGCGTGGGGCACCGCGGGTGCTTCTGCTGGCGAGAGGGCGAAGGAGAAGGCCGTGCGCTGTTACGGCGAGCGCCCTGGTTTCTGGGGCCTTGCCGCCTTCTGTGCCCGCGGCCCGCGGTCCGGCGCGCGCGAGCGCGTCTTGGCAGCGGATCGGCGGGTCGTGCTCGCTGGCTTCGGCGCGAACACCTCGCTCATGGACGCCGCCGTCGCCGCGGACAACTGCCTTGGCCTGTCGCTGTGGCGACGCTGGCTCGCCGGGCACCTGCCGGCGATCCTCGCGATTCCGGCGGCTCCCCATGGCGGCCGCCACCTCCTCCGCCGTGTCCGCCACCCCTCCCGCCGCGAAATTCCCTGAGTTCGCCGCCCTCTCCGCCTGGCACGCCTTTCGCGAAAGGGCTCTGGCATGCAGGCCACGGCGCTCACGTTCTCTCTGCTCGGGCTCGACGCGCACCCCATCCGGGTGGAGGTCGACTCGGGCCGCGGTCCGTCGTTCTTCCAGATGGTGGGCCTCGCCGAGGCGAGCGTCCGAGAGAGCCGCGTGCGCGTCCGTGCCGCGCTCCAGCAACTGGGCATCGAGCTCGACGAATACGTGATCACCGTGAACCTCGCCCCGGCAGACCTCAAGAAGAGCGGCGGCGCGTACGACCTCGCCATCGCGATCGCCGCGCTGGCGGCGCTCGGCAAGGTGCCCGCCGAGGGGCTCGACCGGATTGGCCTGCTCGGCGAGCTCTCGTTGAGCGGCGCGGTGCGCCCCGTGCGCGGCGTCCTGCCCGCGCTGCGCGGCGCGGCGGCGCAGGGGGTCGCGCGCGCGATCGTCCCCCAGGGCAACGCGCGCGAAGCGGCGAGCGTGGCTGGCATCGACGTCCTCATCGCGGAGCACCTCGGCCAGGTCGTCGCGCACCTCCGCGGCAACAGGCCACTTCCGGGCGCAGGGACCATGGCCGCGATCGACGCAGAGCCGAGCGCTGCAGCGGCGGATCTCGCCGAGGTCCGCGGCCAGCACGGGGCGCGCCGCGCCCTCGAGATCGCCGCTTCCGGGGGACATAACCTGATCATGATGGGTCCGCCAGGCAGTGGAAAGACCATGCTTGCTCGGCGCCTGCCGACGGTTCTGCCGCCGATGTCCTACGACGAAGCGCTCGATATCACCGCGATCCACTCCGTCGCCGGGCTGCTCTCCCCGGACAGGGGCCTCGTCGCGATTCGGCCGTTCCGCGCCCCGCATCATACCGTGAGCGCCGCGGGCCTCGTCGGCGGCGGGGATCCCATCCGCCCCGGCGAGGTCTCCCTGGCCCACCATGGGTGCCTGTTCCTCGACGAGCTGCTCGAGTTCCGCCGCGGCGTCCTCGAGGCGCTCCGCGAGCCGCTCGAAGAGGGCACGGTCGCCCTCTGCCGCGCCCGCGCCCGCGTCGTATTCCCGGCGCGCCCGATCCTCGTGGCCGCCATCAACCCCTGTCCGTGCGGCTTCCATGGCGACCGCGGCAATCGCTGCGCCTGCTCCCTCGATCGCGTCCGCGCCTACCGCGCGCGGCTGAGCGGGCCGCTGCTCGATCGCATCGATCTTCACATCTCCTTGCCGCCCGTCGATGTCGCTCACCTGTGCGCGCCGCTCGTCGACGGCCGGTCGTCGCTCGAGGCGCCCGAGAGCTCCGCGGCGGTGCGGGCGCGCGTGGTCGAGGCCCGCGCCGCGCAGCGCGCGCGCTTCGAGGCGGGGGAGGTCGCGGCGACGCACAACGCCGAGCTCGGACCGCGCGATCTCGCGCGCGTCGCGATGCCGGACGCCACCGGCGCGCGCGTGCTCGCGTCGGCCGTGGAGCGGCTCGGCCTCTCGGCGCGGGCGTACACCAAGGTGCTGCGGGTCGCCCGGACGCTCGCCGACATGGACAGGAGCTCTGCGGTGCGGGCAGCGCACGTGGCCGAGGCGATCGGCGCGCGGCTGTTCGACCGCGAGGCCGCCTCCGGGCCGGCGCCCGCCACCACCGCCGCGGGCGCCTGAGCTCGCCGCGGCGCCGAGGACCACCGCGCCCGCAGCGATGCCGGCGCGATCGCGGCCGCCCCGACGGCCGCGCTGGATCGTCTGTCCGCGCGCTCGGGGGCGCGCACGCTCGACACGCAACAGCAACACGCAACAAGCAACGAACGCACGTCGAAAAGGAGAGACCGAGATGATGACCGAGATCGCTGAGAAGCTCCGCACCGTGAAGACCGTCGTAGGCACCATCGAGAAGCAGTTCGGGAAGGGGGCGATCATGTCATTGAACGGCGAGAACGAGACCCGGGACATCGGCCTGATCCGGACCGGATCGCTGTCGCTCGACGCGGCGCTGGGGATCGGGGGATACCCGCGCGGCCGCATCGTGGAGATCTATGGCCCGGAGTCGTCGGGGAAGACCACGCTCACGCTGCACGCGATGCGGGAGGCGCAGCGCGCGGGCGGCGTGGCCGCGTTCATCGACGCCGAGCACGCGTTCGACGTCACGTACGCGCGCACGGTCGGCGTCGACATCGACAGGCTGCTCGTCTCGCAGCCGGACAACGGCGAGCAGGCGCTCGAGATCGTCGAGATGCTCGCGCGCTCGAGCGCCGTCGACGTGATCGTCGTCGACTCGGTGGCTGCGCTCACGCCCAAGGCCGAGATCGAGGGGGACATGGGCGATTCCCACATGGGCCTCCAGGCGCGGCTGATGAGCCAGGCGCTGCGGAAGCTCACGGGCATATGCCACCGCACCGACACGACGCTCATCTTCATCAACCAGCTCCGGCAGAAGATCGGCGTCGTGTTCGGCAATCCCGAGGTGACGACCGGCGGCAACGCGCTCAAGTTCTACGCGAGCGTGCGGCTCGACGTGCGCCGGGTGGGGCCGGTGAAGGTGAGCGACGAGGCCATTGGAAGCAGGACGCGCGTCAAGGTGGTCAAGAACAAGTGCGGACCGACGGTTTATTTCGTATACCCTCCCTCGGCATCCTCCGCAAGCTCATCGGCTGTCCGCCACTCGATCTCGGGGAGCGAACCTGAGCGCAGGCGGATGGTCCGAGCGAGGTGATCTACCGCTTCGCGTCGCGCGGTCACGTCGAGAGCCGACCAAGCACGGGAGAGCTCCGCCACGTCCGCGAGCGCCTTCCGGCGCGCCTCGGGATCGGGCGCCTTCGCAGCGCGCGCCGCATCCTCGACCAGCATCGCGAGCCGCGCCAGATCGTGATCGATGCGTGCGAGCTGCGACTGAAGATCGTTCTCTGCGATCATGCCCTTGGTGTAGGCCGTGATCACGCGGTTGCGCTGTGCTGTGAGTCGCTCCCGCTTCGCGTCTGCTCCCTGCGCTCCTCGTGGTGCGGCGGGTTTCGGTGCTGGGCGTGCAAGCTCCTCGCGCAACTCAACCAGGCGATCGAACGCCATGCGCGCAACTTCCACGTCGACTTGTTCAACGCGCATGTAGCCGTTCTCGCAGTTGTGTCGCAACCGCTGCCCGCAGACGTAGTAGTCGCGATCGTTGCGGCTGTAGGCCGCGCCCATGCGCGCGCCGCAGAACGCGCAGCGCGCCAACCCGCGCAGGAGCCAGCTTGCCGTACGCGCTTCCGCTCCCGGGGGACGCCCGCCGTTGCGGCGAGACGCAAGAGCTTCCTTCGCACGTGCGAAGGTTGCGTGATTCACGATCGCGGGATGCACCGCCAGCCAAACGCCGCGTGAGTCCTTCATCTCTCCGAGGTAAAGCCGATTTTTCAGCACGTCATGCATGAGAGATTTCTCCCAGACGCGATCCTCGCTTGGAAAATCGAGCTCGATCGACTCTGCGATCTGGTTGAGAGACTGCCCCGCGATGCAGCGTCGGAATATCTCCCGCACGACATGCGCTTCGTGCTTGTCGACCTCCAAAGCGTTGCCCGGCGCTCGCCGGTAGCCGAGCGGAAGCTGCCCCTCCACGTAGCGCCCTTGGTCGCGCAGTTCCTTCCGGCGTCCGACCGTCCGCTCTCGGATCCGCTTCCTCTCCCCATCTGCAACCCAGGCCATGATCCCGAGCGTGCTGTCTCCGTGCGGCGTCGAGGCGTCGAGGTTCTCGGTCAGCGCGTGGAAGCCGACTCCCCTTGCAACAAGCTCGCGAACCGACTGCACCGCGAAAACGATGTCGCGAGACCATCGATCGACGGCGCTCACGACCACGACATCGCCACGCTCGGCCATGTCGAGCAGACGGCGCAACTCCGCGCGGCGCTCGATCTTCTCAGCGCCCGCGCTCTCTACCTCGACGAAGGAGATCGGCTCCGGGAAGTTCCGCGCGGCGCACTGGCGGCGGATGGCTTCCTGCTGTCCATCGAGGCTTGTTCCGTGGCGTCCCTGTTCTTGGCTGGAGACTCGGACGTAGGCGAGCACGCGGCGCGGAACGGCGGACATGATGCATCCTCTAGCGCGGAAAGGAGGAGGTAAGCCAGGCGATCCAGCCGTCTCAAGGGGCCCCCTCGGTCGGATTTTTCGTGATCAGAACGTCGTGCTGTTCGTAAGACGACGGCTCCGCATCGTTCGCTTTGTGCGCGGCATCCGTGCTCTCGCAAAGGAAGTAGCGGGAGCGCTCCTTGGTCCCTCTGTTCTGAATCAGGCCATCCGCAACCATCGCGTCGACCACGGAGTCTACGTTGCGCTGGCCGCCACCTAGTTTCCGAAGGTCGCGCTTGGATGCTTCCGGGGATGTGCGCAGGTGTTCTAGGATGCGGGTTCTGATGTTCTGCACTGGCGACGGTGCAGCGCTGCGCATCTCGGCAGCCGATCTGTGAAGCACGCGCAGCGCGGAACCTTCGGTCATCGGATCCATCTTCACCTCGTCGATCACGAGGTAGAAGGGTTCTATCAGTCCGCTCTCCGCTTCGGCCGCTGACTTTAGGTGGGTGATGTGCTTCGGGCCGTTTTTGTCATCGGCAGCGACGAGTGCAAACACGCTCCCGCAGCCGTCGTATATCGCGGAGCTGCCGCGCAGTAGCGTGCGGTTGTCGGTGTGTGATTCACGCGGCTTCGCGGCATGGTGGATCAGCACGCACGCCGTGCCGGTGAGTTCTGATACTTGAGAAAGTACGTCGACACAGCGGCGGATCTTCGAGTCGTTCTCATCTTCGCCAGGGATCGCACCGCGAAACGCATCGATGATCAGGAGGTCGACGCCCTCACAGGCGTTCCGGTACGCTTCAAGGACGCCGGGCTGGTTCAGATACACCGGAGGAAGAATCGCGGCCTGTAAGCGGTTATCAAGATCGCGCTCGTCAATTCCCATGCCTCTTGCAAGACGCTGATAGCGGCGGAGTGTCGCCCGCCCCTGGTCATGGTCGACATGACGCACGACCATCTTCCGCGACACAGGGAAGCGTCCCCAGACGGGCAGGCCCGCGGCGGCCGCGAGCGCGAGCGCCTGTGCTGCGAGCGTCTTTCCCGAGTACCCGTATCCCGCTAGCATGCTCGGACGGCCGGCGCAGAGTTGCAGATCACGCACGATCCAGTTCGTCGGAGGCAACGGAGCGAAAATCTCAGTGGTCGACATCCACGAGAACGGATCGTCGCTTTCGGTGCGACTTTGCGCTAGAGCGATCGGCGTTTCAGCTTCCGCGGAGATCGCTCCTCGCGCGATCTTCTCACTGGGTAGAACCGTCGCGCTGTCGGTGTGATGCATCTGCGCTGTGTTGCCCCGCTCTTCAAGCAACACGCCCCATGCTGGCCTCGAACACTTCGTCGCTTCGCTCACTTTTCGACGGATCTCTTCCTCGGTCCACGGTGGTTCACATCTCGGGTTGTAGTCTTCAAGCATCAAGCGCGCGGCGGCTTCTTCGTCGAGATGAAAGCCTCTCAGGATCTTCTCAGCCGTTACGAGCGTCGTCCGGCTCCCGTTCATCCCCTGGATCGCGGATCCACACTTCGCGAGGTAGCTCCGCGCGCGTCGCTCCCGTTCTGCCGCGCTGATCGTGCCCTGGTACGGCGGAGCGTTGGACGCTTTGACCGTGCGCCGATCGGCGTGCGTCTGCTCGCGAGTGACAGAGCGCGGCGCGGTCAAGGTGCTCCGCGCAGCATCGGCGAGCAGAGCAAAAAGCCAGTCAGGCAGAACGGCGATCGCCTCTATGCTCGGCTGCTCTGACCACGCGTAGACAGCACCCGAGCCGTGAAGCGACGGCGGCGCAACGACCAGGCCGCCCTCTGCGCGGACGTCCAACCCCGGCGCGAAGCTCACCTTGTTCTTGATGGCGCTCGCGTCGTGCTCGGCTCGAAGCCGGTAGTAGCGATGCTCTCCGCCTCCGGGACGACCGGTCGATGCGCGCAGGGTCGGCGCCGGTCCATGCTCCGCCTCGAGCTCGCTCCAGGCTGCCCGCCCGGCGTCGCCGTCCACGTCCACCACAACGAGGCCGAGCGCGCCACCCGTGGCCAGGCCGATGTTCGCATCGGACCATCGCTCCCACCAGCCGCGGAGCGTGTTCGCGTCCGTCGTTGCCTGATGCTGCCAGCCTCCGATCCTCGGGTGCTTGCCGGGCGAGTTGCACTTGTCGCGCTTGCGGCATGAGCACACGCCCGCGGTCGCGCTGCTCAGGGGGAACACGCGGAAGCCGAGCGCGGCGAGCTCAGCGGCGGCTGTGCCGAGCGCTGATAGGGGCGACGACGTCACGCGCTCTCACCGTCGGTCATGCTCGGCGGAAGCTCGGCGCTGCCCTCCGCCTGGGGAGAGCTCGCCAGGGGGGCGGCGCGAGCCCGACTCGCACCGTCCGCGGCCAGTAGGCCGAGCTCGGCTAGGGTCGCCCGGACGCGCGCGGCAACGGTGCTCCGCTGCCTCTTGCCGGCGAGGAACGCGCGCACGGTCCGCGGGTCGACACCGGCGCCGACGGCGGCGCGCCGTTCGTCATGGGGGGAGAGCTTTCGTGCCTCAACCATGCCGCAAGCGTGCGGCTTGCTGCGCGCTGGGGTCAGAGCGAAAGTGACTTTAGGGGGATCTCGCCCGGACGAGGGGTCTTAGGGGGAAAGTGACTTTGGGGGGAAGGGCTTCGCGCCAGCCGCTACGGGTCGCGGTCGTCGGAGCCGGGAGCGGGCGGCTCCTGCCGTACGCTAGAGCGCATCGTCTCTCTGAAGTGACTCCAGCGCTCTTCCTGCTCGCGCTTCCCCTTGCTGTACGCCGCCTCGAATGTCGCTTGCACTTTGTCGACAGGCGCATGATCGCCGAACGCGGAAACACGGATCGAGAGCTCTGCTGCTGCTCGGCATTCCGCGAACCGTTTTGGATACCCAGGTGACATGGCTCGGATGATCTCCTCCACGAAATCCGGGTGTTTACTGAGTCGTCCGAATGCTTCATCGCACGCCTGTAGGCTCTCGATGAAGCGAGCGAGCTGGCTTTCTCGGTCCGCTACGGGATCGAGCTCCGAAGGAGCCTCGCTGTGAGAGCGCTCCGCGAAGCTCTGGACGGTTTTCGCAACCAGGGCGCGGCGCTTCATCACGCCGAGCTTCGCCCGGGCGAGCTCGTTTGCGAGCTCTACTACGTGTACCCAGTCCGCCTCGTACCCGCGGTAGACGGCCGTGCGAAGCGTGCGAGCGACGAACGCTGCAGCACGCACGCGCTCGATGATCTCGGGATCCCATGGCGCCCCTGGGCCGACCATGAACATCCCGACGAAGGTTGCTAGGGACGCAGGTTCGTCGAAGTTAAGCGAGAGCAGCGCATCGAACATGGTCCCGGGCTGTCGGTCCTTGGGCAGCGGTGGATTGCTCGTGTGATCGGTGTGTCGTACATCTTCCGTCACGGGATCCCCTTTCGATCCTGTTGCGGCCGGGAGGTGCCACCCTCGCCGGCCGCTTCTCTTCGGGACGGTACCGAAGGACCGCACCACGACCAAGCGCGCCCGGCGCAGCGTGCCCCTGTGCCCCCCCTTAAGGGGTGGGGCACGGGGCACGCTTCGGCCGTCAGGGTCCGAGGCACGGGGCACGGGCGAGGCACGGTCGGGGCACGCTGTGCGGCACGGTTCGGGGGCACGGTTCGCGGCGAGCCATCGTGCGGCCTACGCGGCACGGTCCGCTCGGTCGGTCGTCGCTGTCGTCGGACGAACGGACCCGACCGACGCGCGCGCGCGCGGGGGCGGCTGTTCCAGGCCGGTCCAAGTCCGTCCGGGCTGGTGGTCCAAGCCGGTCCAACCCGGCCAGCTCGCGCGCGTGACGCGCGCGCCCGCGCGCGCGAAGGGGCTCCGATGCTGGTCCAGGCCCGTCACGCCGCGCCAGCGTGGACCGATCCGAAACACGGTCGCACGGATGCCACGAGTGCCGGATCCCGCGCGCGAAGGACGCGCCCGCTTCGTTCAGGCCGGTCCGACCGGATGCTCGCGCGCGTACGCGCGCCCGCGCGCGCGTAGTCCAGCCTGGTCCAGTGCCGGATCCCGCGCGCGCGTCATGCGCGCGCACGCGCGAGGACCGTCGTCCGTGGTCCAGGGGATTCTTTCCTGCCAGGGGCGGGAAAGCCTTGACCCCGCGGCGAGCTCGGCGCCCGTGGAGGCGGCGGCGCGCTGGGAACGGGTGCGGGTTCGGGGCGGCGCGCTCGCCGGCGTCGAGGTGCTCGGCGCGCGGCACGGGGTCGAGGGCGGCGGCGGGCGAGGGTCGAGCGGGTGCGGGGTGGCGCGGTGCGGGCTCTTGATGGCGCGGCGGACGCGGAGCGCGCTCGCGGTGCTCGGCCGGACCGCGAGCACAAGAGCCCTGCGGCGCGCGCTCGCGGGCGCGTGGTGGGCCTGGCGTGCTCTGCCTCGACCAGGTGCGCCTCGTCGTCGCGCTCGCGGTGCGCGGCGGCGGCTCGACGGGCTCGCCAGCCCCCGACGACCCCGCGGCGAGCTCGGCGCCCGTGGAGGCGGCGGCGCGCTGGGAACGGGTGCGGGTTCGGGGCGGCGCGCTCGCCGGCGTCGAGGTGCTCGGCGCGCGGCACGGGGTCGAGGGCGGCGGCGGGCGAGGGTCGAGCGGGTGCGGGGTGGCGCGGTGCGGGCTCTTGATGGCGCGGCGGACGCGGAGCGCGCTCGCGGTGCTCGGCCGGACCGCGAGCACAAGAGCCCTGCGGCGCGCGCTCGCGGGCGCGTGGTGGGCCTGGCGTGCTCTGCCTCGACCAGGTGCGCCTCGTCGTCGCGCTCGCGGTGCGCGGCGGCGGCTCGACGGGCTCGCCAGCCCCCGACGACCCCGCGGCGAGCTCGGCGCCCGTGGAGGCGGCGGCGCGCTGGGAACGGGTGCGGGTTCGGGGCGGCGCGCTCGCCGGCGTCGAGGTGCTCGGCGCGCGGCACGGGGTCGAGGGCGGCGGCGGGCGAGGGTCGAGCGGGTGCGGGGTGGCGCGGTGCGGGCTCTTGATGGCGCGGCGGACGCGGAGCGCGCTCGCGGTGCTCGGCCGGACCGCGAGCACAAGAGCCCTGCGGCGCGCGCTCGCGGGCGCGTGGTGGGCCTGGCGTGCTCTGCCTCGACCAGGTGCGCCTCGTCGTCGCGCTCGCGGTGCGCGGCGGCGGCTCGACGGGCTCGCCAGCCCCCGACGACCCCGCGGCGAGCTCGGCGCCCGTGGAGGCGGCGGCGCGCTGGGAACGGGTGCGGGTTCGGGGCGGCGCGCTCGCCGGCGTCGAGGTGCTCGGCGCGCGGCACGGGGTCGAGGGCGGCGGCGGGCGAGGGTCGAGCGGGTGCGGGGTGGCGCGGTGCGGGCTCTTGATGGCGCGGCGGACGCGGAGCGCGCTCGCGGTGCTCGGCCGGACCGCGAGCACAAGAGCCCTGCGGCGCGCGCTCGCGGGCGCGTGGTGGGCCTGGCGTGCTCTGCCTCGACCAGGTGCGCCTCGTCGTCGCGCTCGCGGTGCGCGGCGGCGGCTCGACGGGCTCGCCAGCCCCCGACGACCCCGCGGCGAGCTCGGCGCCCGTGGAGGCGGCGGCGCGCTGGGAACGGGTGCGGGTTCGGGGCGGCGCGCTCGCCGGCGTCGAGGTGCTCGGCGCGCGGCACGGGGTCGAGGGCGGCGGCGGGCGAGGGTCGAGCGGGTGCGGGGTGGCGCGGTGCGGGCTCTTGATGGCGCGGCGGACGCGGAGCGCGCTCGCGGTGCTCGGCCGGACCGCGAGCACAAGAGCCCTGCGGCGCGCGCTCGCGGGCGCGTGGTGGGCCTGGCGTGCTCTGCCTCGACCAGGTGCGCCTCGTCGTCGCGCTCGCGGTGCGCGGCGGCGGCTCGACGGGCTCGCCAGCCCCCGACGACCCCGCGGCGAGCTCGGCGCCCGTGGAGGCGGCGGCGCGCTGGGAACGGGTGCGGGTTCGGGGCGGCGCGCTCGCCGGCGTCGAGGTGCTCGGCGCGCGGCACGGGGTCGAGGGCCTTATCTTGTACGTCCTAGATGTTTAGAAAGACCGATGATGTGTCATAAAATGTCCGAGCATCCAAAGATAGCGGAATCAAGAGGGTTGCGTCTGTCAGGGGTGTGCTTTCGCACAGCGGGCGCTTGCCCCACCCGCTGCGGCCGTGAGATACTTCGATCATCATGGCGCCGCGGGAATACGCCCCTATTACGCCGGCCGTGCTCAAGTGGGCGCGCGAGGCGGCGGGCTACACGGTCGACGACGTTGCGGCGAAACTGAAGACAGCGCGTGGTCGTGTACTCGCATGGGAATCCGGCACCGAGCCCTTGCCTGTTGGACGGCTCGATAGACTCGCGAAAATCTATAAGCGTCCGACAGCACTCTTCTATATGCCGGCACCGCCGCCGGAAGAAGAAGTCGGTCCGCGTGATTTTCGCGACGCGCCTTTGAAGGTTTCTCCGGAGCTGACCTATCAAATCAGGCTAGCTCACGAGAGGTGTGCCGCGGCACTGGATCTCCTCGAGGAACTCGATGGACGTGCGCCCAGGTTCGAGTTTACATGTAAAGAAAGTGAGCGCCCCAATGAGGCGGGGGCTCGACTCCGAAATTTGTTGGCGGTTAGCGTAGCGGAGCAGGAATCCTGGTGGGGCAAGGACCGGAGCGGATATACCGCCTGCAATGCGTGGAAGGCTGCGGCTGAGAAGAACGGTGTCCTTGTGTTCCAAGCCTCGAAGCGGAACATGGATGGTGCACGCGGCTTTTCGCTACACGCGGGACTAATGCCAGCTGTTGTCTTGAGCTCCGATGACGCTCCCACGGGTAGGGCGTTCACGCTCATTCATGAACTCGCACATCTTGGGCTGCGCGAGGGTGGGCTCTGCGATCTTCATGAACGCGGAGTCGAAGCGTTCTGCAATAAGGTCGCTGCTGCTGTATTGATGCCCGAACGAGAGTTGCGAGTGAGTGTCGCCCGGTGGAAGAAACTGAGCAAAGATGGCGTGTGGCCTGATGAGCCACTTACGAAAATGGCCAACACGTTTTCTGTGAGCTTGCAGGCCCTCGTCTTGCGTCTTGTTGAGATCGGTGAGGCTACGGCGGCATTTTACAAGAGCAAATTGCCAGAGTTTCGCGCGCGAGCCGCACAGGCTAAGTCGGAGTCTGGCTTTGTACCTCCTCACGTTCTTGCGATTGCACACAACGGACGCGAGTTTACTCGGCTTGTTGTTGATGCGTATCATCGTGGCGCCATTACTGAGCACCGGGCCTCGACATATCTGCGCATATCCCACGAGCAACTTCCAAAGGTGGTTGACGACATGATGAGGTACGCTCTGAAGAGGGCGTCGTGAAGAGTGGCGACGCAAGTGTCTTCGTCGTGGATGCAAGCGTCTGGATCTCCGCTCATCAGGTGCGGTATCCGAGTGATGTGTTCCCGACACTCTGGAGCCATCTGAAATCTTCCGCTGAAGCCGGACGCATTCGGTGCCCTCGCCAGGTAGTGCATGAACTCGGCAGCAACAAATCGGGAGTTGCTGCCTGGGTGCGCAACTTGAAACAACTCGTGATCAAAGAGACTGCACCGGTGCAGAGGCGCGCTGGTGAAATACTTTCTGAATACAATAACTTGCTGCATGGCGCCACGCACGATGCGGCCGATCCGTGGCTTATCGCATATGCAGAGGCGGCTGGCTGGGTCGTCGTTACTGAAGAGAAGATGTCGCAGAACGTTGCCAAGCCGAAGATCCCCAACATATGCTCGGACCTAGGGATTGAGTGCATCGACACCGTTGCGATGCTTAGGCGTCTTGGGTTGAGGCTTTGACGAGATCGTCTCTGGGCGAGGGCTCTGCCGTCGTCGGTTCTAGCTAGCGATCGTTGTGCTGTGCACGGCCACACTCTTGACGAGTGCTTTGCGCCTGCGATGCTCAGGTTGCCGGTGCAGGCGTCGAAGCTGCTAGATGTGCTGCGACTAACTCACGATTCGATCCTGGTCAGATAGCGTGACTACGAGTCGGTAATCTGAGCGGCCCTTTGTGTTTTCGTCCAGTTCGATGTATGCATGCCAGCCGGCTTCTTTGTATGCGCGAGCGGCCGCAGCCCAAACTCTCCAGGGCAACGTGCCTTCTTTATGAGCGGAGAGATTTGCGCTCACTAGGGGAAGCATTATTTGCGCATACGGAGCAGACTTAAGTCTGGAGTCAATGTGCTCGATGAGCTTCTCAAGATTGCTTCGATCCTCATCGGAAAGTTCTTTTCCTTGTTTCGCTGTGAACATGTACGTTCTTTCCGGGGTTGCGGGGGGTGAGAGCGTCGCTCTCGACAATGTGAGCACAGGTTGGCACCATAATGGTGCGCAAGCGCAATCCACGATAGATGTCCAGTAGTTGGAAGTCTAGGAACGATCCCAACCTCCTGCTTTAGACAGCGTCTTTCGGGCGAGTCGTCAAGGAAGAATCTGCTCGGTCGTTCAGATTGACAGAAGCGGCGCCTCCGCCTCGCGGCCGCCTACCTGCGCCTCCGGAGCTTCCGAGCGAGGCGGGCCCGTGCGAGCCGCAGGCTCTACCTGTCGTGCCGCACGAAGAGCTGGTCGATGGCTTCGAGCGCCTGAATGGCGCCGACCGCCTGCTGAGCCGCTGCGCGCTCGGCCTTGGTTCTGGCCTCAATGAGGGCGTCGAGCACGGCAGCCCAGAGCTTGTCGCGGTTCCACGGGCGCACGCCGGGGAAGTCGCAGAGTGCGGGGACCTCGCTCGCGATGAGGGAGAGATCCTCGTCGGTTAGAACGCGCTTCCTGTTGTCAGGACTGCTCATCGGCGCCACCTCCGGAGCCGCAGCGCGAGCGCCTCCCTGGCGATCCTGAGTCTGGACGCCGCGGTGCTCGGGTTCATCCGGCGCCGCTTGGCGTACGCGGCGAGCGACTCCGGGGCGTCCACCGAGAGCAACGCCTCGACTTGCCAGTCCGGGAGCTCGGTCATGGCCTCCAGCACCTCGCGCGCCTCGATCTGGGCGTGCATGTCGATGCCGACGGGCTCGCGCAACAACCCGAGCGGCGACGGATGAAGCACGGCGCGGCGCACGTACGCGCTGTGAACGTAGTGCGAGGCGAGGCGCCAGGCGATGCCGTGCAGCCACTTCCGCAGCGCGTCGCGCGGCTTGTCCCGCGGGTCAGGCCGGTACATCCCGCGGCGGACGGCGTTCCAGGCGTTGAGCAACACCTCGGCCTCGACGTCGCGCCGGTCGCGTCGCGGGATGCCGGCCAGCGTCGCTAGGACGATTCCACGCTCGGCCATGATCGCCTCCATCGTCGGCTTCTTCCGGGGATGTCGTGCGGCGGGCGGGCGTCCGGCCCCCTTCCGCCGGGGCTTCATCCGCTCCTCCCGCAGACTGTAGCGAGGGGTGCGCGGAGGTAGCGCGCCACGGGAGCGCGCCAGGAGCGGGCGGCGGGCAGCAAGAGCGCGGGCGAGCTGCGAGCGACGCCGACCAGCGCCCGCGGCGGGTGGGTCTCGGGCTCTATAAGGAGGAGGGAGGCGGGCGAGCGGCGGCGCGCGGGCGCGCCGCTCCCTTGGCCCGCGGACGGCGGGCGAACTACGGTCAGCATGTCGGACCTCGCGAGAACGGGGTTCGGCCACGCGGCCCGGGGTGCTTCCAACACCCGCGGGCCGCACTGTTTTGGCGGTCAACAAACCGTAGGTCCGCACAAGATGGCTCCTCCGTTCCGGGAAGCTGAGTTCGACATCCGGTGGGGAGCGGGCATCGACGGCGCGGCGGATCTCATCGACTTCGCCTGCCAGATCGGGGTCGTCGAGAAGAGCGGCGCGCACCTGTCGTTCGCGGGCGAGCACATCGGGCAGGGGAGGGAGCGCGCCCGCGAGGCGCTGCTCGGCAAGCCGACGCTCGCCACGTCGCTCCGCGCCGCCGTCGATGCGGCGGCGCCGGTGCGCGCTAACGGTGGCAACGGCGGCGCGGCGATGGATGCATGAGCCCGAGCAGGCGGCGCGCCGGCGGCCCGTCGCCGCCGGGCGCCGCTCGTCCTTCTGAACCACCCTCGGGGACGACATGGCCTGTCGCGGGCGGGGATGAAACGGCCGCAGATGTCGTTGGTGACAGCGATTGACGCTCTCGAACGACAGTAGACGATGGCAGATGACAACAACGTGGTGAACTGGAGCACATCATGACTGACGGACTGAACAAGGTAATTCTCATGGGCAACCTCGGCTCGGATCCGGAGCTGCGCTACACCGGCAATGGCACGCCGGTGCTCCAGCTGCGTATGGCGACGAACGAGTCGTTCGTCGACAAGAACAAGGAGCCGAAGGAGCGCACGGAGTGGCACAACATCGTGTTCTGGGGGCAGCGCGCCGAGGCGCTCGCGAAGGTCCTGTCCAAGGGAGACGGTGTGCTCATCGAGGGCGGGCTGCGCACGTCGAGCTACGAGAAGGACGGCATCCGGCGCTACCGCACCGAGGTGATCGCGCGGGATCTCCGCTTCACGGGGCGGCGGGGCGTGGCGCAGGCGCTGCCGGGTCCGGACGACGACGGCGAGGCGACGCAGCCCGGGGTCGAGGTGCCGACCACCGCGCGGCTCGGGAAGAACGGCGCGCGGGGGCGGCCGCCGGAAGTCCCAGCGCTGGATGAGCTGCCGTACTGACGGCGGGGTAGCGACGAGCGAGGCGGCTGGGAGAAGCCGCCTTGCGGCGCCCCTCGCCCCCGCGGGCCCCCGCGCGACGCGGCCGGAGGCTGCCGATGAATGCGCGCCCGTGCGGCGCCTGGGCGTGCTCCTGGCAGCCGCGCACCCCGTCGGGTCGCCTGGCATGTGCCAGCTCGTCGCCGCGCCAGCAACGCGAACCATTCTCCCAAGGACGGCTCGATTGCTCTGCTCGTGGGCCATCGGTCGTCGACCGTCCGGCCATTTGGCGCAGCACGATTCTTCGCCAACCACCTGTCGCTCCTCGCGCGTCCTGGGCGCCACCCGTCGCAGCGCCATTGGGCCGCTGAGCTCGGCGTGTGGCGTGTTGCTGGATTCCAGTGATACGGGTCTCCGGGGGTCAATCTCTCCTCGCGGCTATTCGTCACGGAGCCGTTGGCGCGTGGCGTCAGCTGCAGATGGCTGAGTTAATCATTCGAGGAGGCCATCAAGCGGTAGACATTATCCGGCGGTGCCGGCTGAAGAGCTCTCGTGTCCTACATGGGCCCAGAAAAGTGATTCGTTGAGTCGATGGGATGTTCGAAGTGTGTTGACGGATGCATTGTATTGGGAGTAAACATTGGATGCTAGGCTCGACGCGACCAGGTGCGATTCTATCGCTGTACACGATCGGCCTCCTCTACCGAATCTGCTCGGCCTGCAGAACGGCAACGTGGTAACCGTTAACCGAGGTAATTCATGCTCAGCAATATGGCTCGTTTCCTGATGGTGTCTGCTGCTGCTTCTTTCGTCGCGCTTGGCTCTGCCCCGGCCGATGCGTGCGTCGATATTTCCGACACCGCGCTCGATCTCATCGCTGATACCACACCGGTGGCGAGCGGCGCTGTGTTCTTCACGGCGGTCCAGAAGGCGGCTTTCGGATACACGAGCACAGACATCGCCGTCCTCTGGGGCAACGTCAGCCCGAACTCGGCGCTGTACTTCGACAACTTCTTCGCGGTTGCCCCCGCAACAAGCCACTTCACAGAGATCACGAACGTCGCCAACATTGCTGCGGGCGACGTCCTCATCATCGACGCGACGGAGTCGTACTCCGGGCACACCGCGATCATCACGGGCCCAGTGACGCAGGTCTTGCCGGCGCTGTCCCCGGTCTACGGGACCACGAAGCAGTGGGCGTTGCCGATCGCCGACTCCACCTCCTCGAAGCACGGCTGCAGTGTGGCCTATCCTGACAGCCGGTGCGTTGGCGGCGTGTTCACGGCTGGGGAGGGGACGGCCTATATGCGTCTCTACGCCAATGATCTCACGGGAGTCCCGGGAGGCCACACATGGAGCGTCGCTTCGGTCGGTACAAGCAGCTATTACTCGATCTCGGACCGGCCCTTCAAGATCGGCAGGCTGACGCCGTGCCCTCCGCTCTGATCTGAGCTCCGGCTCGATGTCCTGAGAGGCCCCGCGCGCGCTCGCGGCGCCGTGGCCGCCAGGCGATCCTGAGGGCGCTTGCTCTCAGGATCGCCCTCTCCCCTTCGGCGTTTACGGCGTTCCGCCCTTCTCGGCCGCCGCGGGCACGCGGCAGAGCTGGGCGATGCCCTTCCCGCTCAGCTTCTCGCGGGTCAGCTCGAACTGCGGCACGTACATGCAGAAGCGGCCGCCCTTCTCGGTCGCGATGCTCGTTCGACGCGAGATCATCTCTTCGAGCTCCGAGCGGCTGACGGCCTTGTCCGTCTTCAGCGTGTCCGAAACCTTGAGATCGACCGCGTTCGGGCAGCTGACGCTGGCGGCTACGGTGAGGTTGGGCTTCACCTTCTCCTGACCCTCGCGATAGTCAGCACCTGGCCCCGCCTGGCCGCCCCCTTCAGCCCTGCCGGCCTGTGCGCCTGCGCTGGGCTGGCTGCCGCCTTGAGCGCCGCCGGCATGAGCCTGGGCCCGGCTGCCGTCGGTATGGCCCTGCTCTCCGGCGCCGCCCCGTCCCAGGTTGCCGCCGCCGGTCTGGCCGCCCGACGGCTGCTGCGACTTGCCTGCGGCGACGGGCTCGATCCGACCGTTCACGGAGGCCGTGTAGGTGCACCCTTCCTCGACCGGGAACGAGATCTGTTCCTGGAGCTTTATCGCCTGTTTCTTCTGACCCTGCTGCTGCTGCTGCTGCCCGCGCTGTGCGCCGCTCGGGCTGGGCTTGTCGCCCTGATGCTGCGCACCGCCCTGCGCCGCTCCCGGCGTGCCCGATTCGCGTTGCTGCGGCGTGCTCTTGCCGCCCGTCTGAGCAGCTGCGAGCGCCGGCACGACCGCGAGCGCTCCCATGGCGAGCGCAAGTTGGATGGACCGATTCGATTTCATATTACCCCCAACCGTAGAATCTGCTTCCGATCGTACTCATCACCGCCGCGGGCCGACCGCCCACTAGGCGGCTTGTTCCCAGACCTTCCTTGACAGCGCGTCCTTGATCCACGCGAGGTGCCGCTGCTCATCGGCGTAGTTGCGCTCGACGATCGCGCGCGCCTCGGTCGTGAGCGACTCGTCCAGCGCGGCCTGGTACTGCCGGTTTGTGAGCTCCTCGTTGCCGCGCATGGCGAGGAGCGCGCTCTGGTCTCCCTGGCTCGTGATCGCCGTGAATCCTTCGATGAGCTTGCCCTTGAGGTCGCGGGTCTGTGCCGCGACGCCGCCGAGCGACGTCACATGCGCGGTCAGATCCACCACGTGGCGCGCGTGATCGTCCCTGAAGCTCGCGAGCCTCTCCTTGGTATGAGCGTGCTCGCACGCCTCGATGGCGCGGTCATAAGCGGCGATCGCGTCGCGATCGAGCTGGATGAGGTCGTTGAACACCTCGAAGACGTCTCTCGCCATGATGGACACTCCTTCCGGGATCGCGCTCCGCTCGGACCCCCCCGCCCACCACCTGGGGCATTTGCGTGGGGGCGCAAGCCATGCGCACGTCGTCGCAGGAACTTGTGGTCACCGTCGGCGCGCTCGGCTCGGCCGGCGCTCGCGCGGCCGCTGGCGGCCGCGGCGGGCGGCCCGGCATCCCGATCGGCCCGGCAACCTCGACCTGGCACGGACCGTGAAAGCCGTTGGAAGGTGGGAGATGGGAAACCCTACAGCTTTCGTGGACTGGCGCCGCCAGCGCAGGCGCCGCGGGGAGATGGGATGTGCCTATGAAATGCTCTCTTGGCTGCTCGATGCGAGCCGCGCTCGCGCTGCTCCTCGTCGCCTCCGCGGCCTGCGCCGAGGGGCTCGCGAGCGCGCCCAGCATCAACCGCGAATGGACCCCGGACGACCGTGGGCAGGACGCCATCGCGAATGGCCCGCGCTCCTGCCCGAGGGAAGGCCCCGATCCGCTCTCACCCCCGGGTGAGCTGCGCGATATCTGTCCCAAGGTCGCTCCGCCGAGGCTGCCCAACGCCGCCGCGTCGCCCTGAGCGCAGCCGGTTCGCGCAAGCAAACCTCGCTGCGTCCTCTGGCCTCACGCTCGCGCGCGCAGGAGCTCGCGGCGGGCTCCGCACGCAGGAGGTCCTTCTGCGGTCGACCGCGTCTACAATTACAATCGACCACCCGGATGCGGCTGTGCCTGCCAGCGCAAAGGCAGAATGTCCCGGCTGAGGCGAACTGCCTCATGCAGGAGGGACGATCGCCCGGACTCCGGTGTGCGCCTCTACGGCTCGGGCGCGCCAGCTCCCGCCGCGGCGCCCGCTGCGGCGGGGCGACTCCGCCGCTCGCCCGCAGGGCACTCGTGGAGCCCGGCGCCCGCTGCGTCGACCGTGAGCTGGGCTGTCCGGCGCTGCCGCGCGATCGGGATGGTGACGGGCTCCTCGATGAGCTCCGGCGCCAGCGCGCCGCGGGCGGGGATGAAGCGCGGCTCGCCGGGCTTGCGATCCTCGGCCACCGTCCACGCGCGCGGCACCTTCCTCAGCCCGATGGGGTAGAGGGTGAGCCCCTCGCGGTGAACGTGAATCCGCAAGAAGTTCTTGTAGTCCTGGATCCGGAGCGCCGAGAACGCTTCGTTGCCGTGGCGCCGCGCGACGTTGAGCGAGATCAGGAGGTAGAGGCCCATGATCGTCGACCCGACCACGGCGCCGGTGGCGCCGACGAAGAGCGTCACGCCGAGGAGGCTCCACATGGACGGGAGGTCCTGGACGTCGACACCGAGCAGCGCGCCGCCGAGGTGCGCGAGCCCCAGCGCCGCCGCGAGGTGCGCGAGCGCGTGGAGCGAGCCCGCGAACCGGCGATACCATGTCTTGTAGGTGTCCGTGAAGACGATGAACACGAGCACGACGACGAGGACCCACCCCACGGCCCCCGGCCCGGGACGGGGCAGCGTCAGGGAGGAGAGCATGTAGACGAAGGCGGCGGCAGGCCAGAAGCCGAGGTTGTGCCGAGCGAACGAGAGGTTGCGCCAGGCGAGCCGGCGCGACTCCGACTCTGAAGGAAACGAGGCACGCAACATATAAGGGCGCTGGTCGGTGCCCGCGCCGGAGCGGACGACGGTGACGGGCTCGCCGTGGGTCGGGTGCAGGAACGCGCCGCCGCCGCCGGCGATGATGTTCTGCCGGCCATCCGCGGACTCGTGGCGGCGATAGTGGTGCAGATCTCCCGCGATGCGCGCGACGATCTCGACCCCGGGCCGCGCGTCGGCGAGCTGCTTCTCGAAGAAAGCGAGGTTGCTCTGGAGCTCTGGGTTGTAGATGGCGCCTTTCACCCAGTCGGGCTCGGCGGTGCAGAGGATCACGCGGTCGCCGTCGCGCATGTCGTGCGTCGCCAGCTTGCAGAAATACTCGATCTGCGGCTGATCGATGTCGGACTCGAGCTGGATGTCGACGCCGAGCAGCCAGAAGCCGTGGGGCAGCTTCAGCGCGAAGTAGCTCCGCGACTGGAACGTCTTCCAGGCGCCGAGCGTGCGCTTCTGGCCGAAGAGGCGCATGAAGCTCATCAGCCCGTCGTACCAGTCGTGGTTGCCTGGGATAGCGAACAGGTGCGGCGCCTCCGTCACATCGGCCTTCGGGAGCGCGGCCGCGTAGGGCTCGACGAGCCGCGTCCAGTACGCCTGACGCGTGGCCGAGGGGTACACCTGGTCGCCGCCCATGATGAGCACCTCTCCGCGCCTCGTCTCCCGGCCGCCGAGCGAGAGGACCGGTCGCGCGAGGAGGCTGGCGATCGCGTAGGTGGGGTTGAAGCCATCGCCCGTGTCCGCCACGTAATCGATCCAGAGCTCGTCGCGCGCGACGCCGTTTCGGACGGCATAGTCGAAGGGCGGCTGCGGCCCCGCGATCGCCTCGAGGAGGCGGAAATCGTCGCGCGCGCCCATCAGGCGGGAGACGGTCATGTCGAGCGCGGAGCGGGCCAGCTGGAAGGGGCTGTACCAGCAGGTCATGAGGCTCCGCTGGAGCGCCGCGAGCTGCTCGCGATCCGGGCGATCGATCATCCGTCCCTCCGCTCAAGGGAGGTTATCACCGCCGGAGCGCCGCGTCGCCTCGCCCGAGCGCCTCAGCGCGGCACGGCGACGTCGTGGGCACTCACGCTAGGCGAGATCACCGCCCTCCTTGAGGCAGCCGGCGAGCTCGCTGAGGAGCTTGTCGGTCGCCTCCAGACCGCTCGTGAAGGCTTCTCCCTCCTTGGCTCGGCGGGTGAGCCGCATGTCGGGCGAGAGTCGGTAAGGTGAGCTCTTCGGCTGGACCAGCTTGAGCACCTTGGCATGATCGAGCGGGGTGTCCTCGCGCAAGTGCAGCGTGACCCCCTTGGCGCTCGCCTCGCATGCGAGCGCCTTCAGGCGGCGCAGCTCGGTCTTGAGCCGCATGAGGTGCACGAACCGGCGCGCCTCGAGCGGAGGCGGGCCGAAGCGATCCTCCATCTCGACCGCGAGGTCCTGCACGTCCTCGGTCGAGGCGGCACCGGCGAGCCGCTTGTAGAGGGAGAGGCGTACGCCTACGTCGGAAATGTACTCTTCTGGCAGAAGCGCGTCGGCATCGAAGGAGAGCTCGGTGTCGACGTCGTGAACCACGGGCTCGCCGCGCAGCTCGTGGACGGCCTCGTCGAGCATCTGGCAGAAGAGCTCGAAGCCAACCTGGGCGACGGTGCCGCTCTGCTCGGCGCCGAGGAGGTCGCCGGAGCCGCGCAGCTCCAGGTCGAGCGAGGCGATCTGGAAGCCGGAGCCGAGCTCGGTGTGGCGCTCGAGGGCCTCGATGCGGGCGCGGGCCTCGTCGGTCATGGCGTTCGGGGGCGGGACGATGAGGTAGCAGTAGGCCCGCTCCTTGGAGCGGCCGACGCGGCCGCGCAGCTGGTAGAGCTGCGAGAGGCCGAACATGTCGGCGCGGTCGATGAGGATGGTGTTGGCGCGGGGGATGTCGAGGCCGCTCTCGATGATGGCGGTGGCGCAGAGGACGTCGTAGCGCCCCTCGACGAAGTCGAGCATCGCCTGCTCGAGGTTCTGCTCGCTCATCTGGCCGTGGGCGACGCAGATGCGGGCGCTCGGGACGAGCTCGGCGAGGCGGGCGGCGCGCTCGTAGAGGCCCTCGACGCGGTTGTAGACGTAGAACACCTGGCCGCCGCGGCCGAGCTCGCGGAGGACGGCCTCGCGGAGGACGGCCTCGTCGTGGCGGGTCACCACGGTGCGGATGGCGCGGCGATCGATCGGGGGGGTCGTGATGATCGACATGTCGCGGAGGCCGGAGACCGCCATCTGGAGGGTGCGGGGGATGGGGGTGGCCGAGAGCGTGAGGACGTCGACGTTGGTCTTGAGGGCCTTGATGCGCTCCTTGTGGGTGACGCCGAAGCGCTGCTCCTCGTCGACGACGAGCAGGCCGAGCCGCTTGAAGTGGACGTCCTTGGAGAGGAGGCGGTGGGTGCCGATCACGACATCGACGCTGCCGTCGCGGAGGCCGCGGGAGACGTCGTCCTGCTCCTGCTTGGTCTGGAAGCGGGACATGGCGCGGACCTCGATGGGGTAGGAAGCCATCCGCGAGCGGAAGCTGAGGTAATGCTGCTGCGCGAGCACCGTGGTTGGGCAGAGGACGGCGACCTGCCTGCCGGCGTTGGCGGCGCGGAAGGCGGCGCGGATGGCAACCTCGGTCTTTCCGAACCCAACATCGCCGCAGACGAGGCGGTCCATCGGGCGGCCGGACTCGAGGTCGGCCGCAACCTCGGTGATCGCCCGGGCCTGGTCGGGCGTCTCGTCGAAGGGGAAGGTCGCCTCGAAGGCGCGGTAATCGTCGTCTGGCGGAGGGACGGGCTCCGCCGTGGCGGCGCGGCGCTCGGCGTAGAGGCGGAGGAGCTCGTCGGCCATCTTGCGGACGCTCTTCTCGACCCGCGCCTTCGTCTTGGCGAATGTCTGCCCGCCGAGCCGGTCGAGCTTGGGGGCGCCCTCGCCGCCGCTGAATTTCTGGATCTGGTTCAGGCGGTAGACCGGGAGGTAGAGCTTGTCGCCCCCGGCGTACTCGACGGCGATGAGATCGACCGTGGTTGAGCCGACCTGCTTGTGGACGAGGCCAAGATACCGCCCGATGCCGTGCTCTACGTGGACGACGTAGTCCCCGACGCCCAGATTGCGGAGGTCCTCGAGGAAGGCCTGCGACGGCTTCGTGGAGGAGGAAGCGGCGCGTGCGGCGCGGCGGTGAGCGCGGGCACCGAAGATTTCCTCCTCCGTGACCAGCGCGAGCCCCTCGGCAGGAGCGATGACGCCGCGCGCAAGCGAGCCCGTTACGACGAGGGCCGTGTCGCGCGGAGACGCGGAGCTGCTGCCATCGAAGAACGCGGGGTCGAACGGACCGAGGTTGGCCTTCACCCGCACGTCGCGATGGCGGAGCAGGGCGACGAGGCGCTCAACCTGGGTTTGCGCGCGTGCGGCGATGAGCACTCGTAGGCCCGCTTCTTGCCATGCGACCACGCGACGAACGAGCGGGTCGAGGGCGCCGTGCTTGCCGCGTGAAGCACGGGCGATCTTGATCGCGCGCTCGAGGTCCGACTGATCGCGCGCCGCGAGCGATGGGACGTCCTCAGGGACGACCTCGAAGCGCTCCAGCGAGTTCCGATTTTCCGCAGCACCCTCAACCCCGGTGCGGTGCAGGGCAAGCACCGTACGGGCGCCGAGCCACGAGGCAATGTGCACCTCGTCCTCGTAGAAGGCGGGCAGCGGGAAGTGCGGCTCACGGTCCTTGTGGCTCTGATCGGCCGCGGCGCGACCGAGCTCGTCGCGCACGGCGGCGGTGACGGAGGAGGGGTCCTCTAGGACGATGAGCGCGTCGTCGGGCAGGTACGACGTGAAGGAGACGAGGTCGATGAAGGCAGGCAAGTAGCCTTCGGCCCCGAAGAAAGCGCGACCGCTCGCGACGTCGTCGACCAAGGCGCGCGCCTTGGTCGAGGGGAAGTCGATGACGTCACACGCGGCGCGCACCCGCTGGCGGGCTCGCTCGACATTTGCAGGCGTGAGGATCGCCTCGCGCGCCGGCGGGATCCAGACCTCCTTCACATCGGCGACCGTGCGCTGGTCGTCGGGGTTGAAGGTCTTGATCGATGCGACGATGTCTCCGTAAAAGTCGATGCGCACCGGCAGCTCGGCGGAGGGCGCCCAGACATCGAGGAGGGCGCCGCGGACGGCGAATGTCCCGGGATCTTCTACCAGGGGGCTGCGGACGTAGCCGGATGCACCGAGGCGGGCCGAGAGCGCGTCGCGATCCATCTCCTGCTCGGCGATGACGAGCTCGGCGTGTTCGGTGATCTCGTCCCTGGGTACGACCTTGCGGGCGAGCGCGGTGATGGGGCAGACGAGGACCGACCAGGGAAGGTCCATGCCGAGGTGGAAGAGCGTGGCGAGGCGTGTCTGGGCGCCCCGGCGGTCCGGGTTGACATCCGCGTAAGGGCTGGCCTCGTTCGGCAAGTAGAGAAGGACGCGGCCGAACGTGGTCGAGCCGGCGGCCTCGGCGTCATCGGCGTCCCGGTCGACCAGCAGGAACGACGCGTCGGCTGCCAGAGCGCGGGCGCTGTCGACGTCGGGGGTGAGGGCGATGATCCGGCGCCCGGCGGCGGCCGCGACGAGGCGACGGATGACGAGTGCGCCGGCCGAACCGGCCGAGCCTGTGACATGACGGGTGCCAGGTGGCGCCGCGGCGAGCTCTGCGGCGAGCTCACGGGGCGTGATGACCCGGCGGTCTGCCGGGAGGTCGAACGACGGGAGCGGCTCGAAGTCGGCCGGCGTGGAGGCGGGCGGGCCGCTGGTAGCGGTATCGTTCGAAGCACTGTCGTCGATGTGGCCTGAGAGCTCGGCGATCGTGGCGCTGAGCGGGGAGCTCGAGGTGGAGGTGAGGAAGCGCTCGGGGGGCATCGGCGCAGCGCGGTCTAGCATGGGCGGAGCGATTCGACCCGCCGTTGTTTTCGCGACCTGACCGTGGTTCGCGCCGCGCAGGTGCCACCCTGCCGTGCTGCGGCCGGGAGCGCAACCACAGCGTGCTGGGAGTGTATCGCGTGGACGTCGTAGGAGGGGGCGCTACACGACGGGTACTTCAGATCGGCCCCGGTCCTGAATGGCTTCTAGTCACGACGGTAATGTCGACTATCGACTCCACGCCGGCATTTCGACCGCTCGGACTCTGCTCACGCCGAGCCTGGTATCATCGAGCGAACCGAGCTGGCGAGCCGGCGCGCCTGCCGGCCAGCCGAATCGCCCGACGTAGTGCATGAGTCAAGCCCTGGAGGAGGACGAATGTGTGGTCCTGCCGTTGCCTGCAATAACGCCGTGTCGTATTCAGGTCTCGGTAGTAGTGTGCGGCGGACGAGCTGATATCCCATGTTTCGGCTTTTGTGAACTGCTCTGGTGTCAATGTGTGCTGGTCCTGCATCTATGTCGCCGCTGGCTCGCCCTCGTTAACGGTGACACCGTGGAACACGCGCATCCACCACGTTCCCGCAGGGAAGGTTACGCTGCGAACACCTGCGCGCCATTGATTGATCGAATGTCGGTATGCGATGCGAAAGGCGTGAACGGCAGCGATGGCGGCGTTCTGTGCGCCTGCCTGTCTGCGGCCGACCGCGAATGTTGGATTGAGATCGCGAAGAGGCTCGACGCTCGTTGCTCGCTTGTAAGGAGAAATATTCCTCGCGCGCGCAGCCCCCAGGAAGCCAAGCCTTTGTCGTTGCAGGGTAGTGCGAGCCTGTCTCTCGTGCAGATCGATCCTTTCGGTGATCTCGTGGCGAAATTTGTCAGCGTCGCAGTCGTTGATTGACGGCGGAAGTGTGATCGCAAGTGCTGCGTCGGTTGGCCATTCGTGGTTCCGTGGATTGAAGTATATTTCAGGCCTTTGGACCCGCAGCACGCCGCGGCCGATGTCGCCGACGAGCACCTTGGCTCCTGGCCACTCATGCGCATGCTGTACGAGACCAGCAGCGACCGGATTGGCGAGTGTGTAAGCGATCTTCTCCACGAGAGCGTCCCGTGTTGTTAGCCGTACCACGCTGGTTGCTCGATGGTCCCACACCGGCCCTTCCCACGCGCGCAAGATCTTGGTCCCGAGAGCGACAAGTCGATGGAATCTCTGTAGAAATCGTGGGAGCTCGCCGTGCGTGTCTGTGACAACGATATGAATGTGCGTGGACATTACGCAGAGGGCGTGTATGAGGATACCATAGCGGTGGGCCGAGACCGCCAGGGTATAGATCACGAGCCGTGTGATCGCGGAGTCGGGGCGGAAGAGAAAGTGCCTTCGCAGTACACGGCGGGTGAGAAGATACGTAGCGCCGGGGACGATCGCACGAGGCTGGCTCATGTCCGACGGGTATGTCAAGCGCCGTGCCGGACTCGAAGTCCGCCGATTTTTGAAGATTTGGGTGATTGAATGGGTGGCGGCCGCCATCCACTCCGCCACCTTCCGCCACCCAGTGGTCAGGTCGGGGGGGGGGCAGGGCAGAGTGCAACGTAGCTCGGTAGACGGAAAACAAGAGCTCAACAGCTCTACAGGTGGACCCCGCCTCCTAGCGATACCCCCCACGTTGTTGCCCCTCGCTGCCCGGTCACCCCGGACGGCGCATCCAGGTTGACGGCAACCTGGGAGCGTACGAACACCGGCTCTAATTCCACATTCGCATACAAGGTTGCTGCCCACTGTGAGAAATCTCGCCCTGCGAGCGGCGCCGACTGTGCGAGCATCTGCACCCGCACTCCGGGGGTCAGCGGGCCCATCCGCAAGCCGGCGTGAGCGGCGGCCACGACCGCCAGCCGAGACGGATTGGCGTTTACGGAAACGAGCACGGCTGGATCCAGCTCAGCGCCGACGATCACCGGCATGGACAGCTCCGCCCGGCTGCGGAGCAACAGCGCGATCGGGATCGCGTTCGGTGCCCACATCCAGTAATCCGCGAACCCGCGCGCGGCCGTAGCTACGGCGTAATTGTATTCGACCTCCGTATTTTCCGGGATGGTGCCAGGGAACGTCGTCACCGGCGGTGCAACCCCGACCCCGGCATAGATCGAGCGGTTTTGCTCCTCGAGCAGCGCCGCCTGCACGGTCACGAACGGATTCCCGAACCGGAACGCCGAGCGCCGCGCCTCGCTCTCGATCCGAAACGTAGTCCAGGCCGAGGTGACGTCCGTGGTTGCGAGCAGCCAGCTGTTCAGGCGAACGCCCGCCGCCACCTGCGCCGCGACATGAATCGTATTCAGCGCCCGGTCCTGCGGCGAGGCCGTGAAGATACCGTACAGCGCAATATGACCGCGGCCGCCAGGTCGCACCGGAATGTCCCCCGTCGTCTGTGCCCAGCTTGGCGCCGCCCCCGCCGACGCAACCACGGTGACCGTGAGCGCGAGCCCGAACGCCCGCCTCCTCACTTCGTCCTCCGGAATTTCTGCACGCCGCGACCCCTCAGGCTGGTGACGTAGACGCTGCCGTCGTGCCCCACGGCGATCCCGTGCCCCCAATCGATCTCCCCGGGACCGTCCCCCGATGTGCTCCACCGGTCCACAATCTTCCCGTCGAGGCTCATCCGCAGCACATGCCCCCGCGGCCGCTCCGGATCCTGATCGCCTCCGTCCACAACGTAGACGTGCCGATCGGGTCCGAAGGCGATCGCCCACGGTCGCCCCAGCGCGGCGCTCTTCCACTGCGCCAGATAGTCGCCGTTCGCGCTGAAGACCTGAACACGCGCGTTCTCCCGGTCCGCCACGTAGACGCGCCCCTCGTCGTCGGTGACGATGCCGTGAGGCGTGTCGAGTTGTCCCCGCCCGAAGCCCTTCTCGCCCCACTCCATGACGAACTCGCCGTCCTCGGAGAAGCGCGCGATCCGCGCATGGTTGTAGCCGTCCGCCACATAGACATCGCCGTCCAGGCCGAAGGCCACGTTGGTGGGCCGGTCGAACTGCTCCGGGCTCGCCGCGCACCCGATACCCGCGAGCAATACGAGGATCCACACACCGATGCCCTTCATGGCACCTCGCCGAGGGTCATGACCACATCCCCCTCCGCCGTCAGCTTGAACACCCGGTTCTGCTCGGAGTCCGTCACCCAGACGAAGTCGTTGCGATCCACCTCGATCCCGTGCGGATAGAAGAACAGCCCCTCTCCCCACGCGTCGAGCAGCTCGCCCGTCTCTGGATCGAAGACCAAGATCGTGGGTTCGCTGATCGGCGCGTCGTTCCCTGACGTGCGCCCGGCCGCATGGCTCACCAGCACGCGCCCCCGCGCGTCGACCGCCACGTCAAGCGCCGGGCCGAACACCATCCCGTCAGGGACACGCGGCCACCCGTCCGCCACCGCGTACGGCGCTACAGGCGCGTCGTCCGCCGCCGGAGGTCGCGACGTGCACGCCCCCGCGAGCGTCAACCCTACCAGCCAGCGGCGGCCCCCGCGCTGCGCACAGGAGACCGACGTTGCGTTGCGAAGCAGCCATCCCATGACCAAGGATAACAATGTTATCCTGATGGCGTCAACGGGCGAGGCGCGGACGTGGCAAGATGGTGGGCATGGGTGTGATGGATGCCGATGAACCGGTGGAGCGCGTGTTCATGGCGCTCTGCGAGGGACGGTTGACGCGCGACGATCTGACGGCCCGCAAGATCGCCGCGTTCCTGGGCCAGACGACGATGGTGCTGTATCACCACTTCGGCTCGCTCGATGGATTCCTCATCCGCGTCGATGGCCTCGGGTGGCGGCGGCTCGCCGAGCGCCTCGACGCGCGGGCGCGCGGCGGCGCCGACGCGCGGTCGCTCGCCGTCGGTTACGTCGAGTTCGCGCTGTGCCATCCGGACCTGTACTGGCTGATGGCCGAGCGCCGCTTCGACCGCGCCCGCCTGCGCGAGCAGGGGCGCCTGCGGCTCGCGCGCCCTCTTTGGAGCTCATTCGTCGAGCTCTTGCGCCATCATGGCAGCAGGCAGCCGGAGGAGGATACCCACGTGCTCTTCGCGGGCCTCCATGGCATCGCGATGCTCGCACTGAGCGGGCGCTCCAACCTGAGCGGGCGCTTCAACCTGGGTGAGGTTTCTTCCTGGAAAAATCCTTCCACCCTGGTTTCTTCCAGCCTGGGTGGGACCCCATTCAACCCGGGTGAGGAGCCGAACCTGGGTGAGAGGCCCGCCAGGGGTGAGGAACCGAACCTGGGTGAGGGGTCCACCGCCAACCCAGGTGAGGGCCCCGCGGGTGAGGGCCCCGCCGCAGATACGGAGGTGGCCTTCGCCGCGGCACGCCGTCTCGCGGACCTCGTCCTCCCCGTCCGTCCCCCCGAGCCGACCGCCTCCCAGGCGGGCCACGACCGCGGCGGCCCCGGGCGCAGCGCCTGAGCCGTCCGCCCAGGCGCGTTCAGGCGCCAGAGCGCTTGCAGGACGCTCCGCGCGCGACGCACCGGCTCCTGGCGCACGGCTCGCCGGCGAGGACGAAAGGGAAAGCGCGTCGGCGCGCGCCTTCGCGCCGGGCGCATACCTCGCGCGGCGCGGGGCTTGCGCTGGAATTGTGCGAGACCGAGACCGACCCCAGCACATCGCGCCCGTTCGCCGGCCAGGCCGCCCAATGTCGGGGAAATCGGCACGTCCTGCGAGCTCGCGGCATCTATCTGGGTTCGGAGGTGTTATGCGCGCGCGACGCACGGTCGCTTGGTTGCTCAGCGGGGGGCTCCTCACCGCCGGCGCCGGTTGTGGCAGCGACGAACCGGAGACGCTCGGCTCGGCGCGGCTCGCGGCCGCCGCGAGCGCCGACCGCACCGTGCACGCGCCCGATGCGCTCGGCGCCCAGCACCAGGCCGCGATCGCCGCCAACGCGGACGCGAGCATCCTCGTCGCGACCTACACCGATCCGCGCGGCGCCCTCGCAGATCCGATCAGCCTGTCCGGCGTCGCGCGCTCCGCCGACGGCGGCAGATCCTTCGCCGAGGTCCTCGGCCCGAACGGCGTGGGCGCGCTGCCCTCGGCCGCCGGCGGGCGGGTGCTCGGCGCCCCCCGCGTCGTCCACGATCCGACCCGCGACGTGTTCGTCAGCTCCTCCACCTACGTCCGGCCCACCGACGGCCTCCAGGGCCTCTGCATCCATGGCTCGAACCCCGGCAGCACGGCCGGCTCCTCGTGGTCTGCACCGGTCGAGGTGGCTCCCGCGTTCGTCGCGGGGGAGAGCGCCGAGCAGGCCTCCATCGACGTCAACGCGGCGACCGGGCGCCTCTCCGTCACCTGGGTTCAGCGCGGCGGAGCGTCTCCGAGGATCCTCTACAGCCACTCCGACGATCTCGGCCACACCTGGTCGCCCGCGGCCACGATCGCCCAGGCGCCTGCAGGCGGCGATCTCGACGGGCCGAGCGCGCGCATCCTCCCCGGAGCGACCGACCGGGACTCGGTCGTCTACGCCGTCTTTCGCGCCATCGAGCCGGGGACCTCGCTGCGCAACATCGGTTGCCGCCGGTCCATCGACGGAGGCGTCACCTGGGAGCCGCTCACCCACCTCGACGAGGCCAGCTACCCCGCGGAAGACCAGATCCTCGGCGTCGACCAAGGAAGGAGCGCCCCGTCGATCGACGTCGACCAGGCCACGCGGCAGGTCTACGTCGTCTATCAGCGGAGCGGCGCCCGCGGGACAGGGGACATCGCGCTGCGCTCCTTCACGGAGCAGTGCACCGCAGGCCCCGCTGTCCTCCTCAACAGCAATCCAGGGCGCGATCGGGCCCAGTTCTTCCCCTTCGTCGCCGTCGACCGAACGACCGGCACGGCGCACGTCGTCTACTACGACCAGGATGTCGAGAGCTCGGGCGACATGACCGAGATCGTCCACACCGCGTCGAGCGATCAAGGCGCCTCCTTCAGCCCACCTGCGGCGATCTCGGACCACCCCTTTCACGCGGGCCACGGCAACGACGCCTCCCGGCAGAACCTCGGCGACCGCATCGGCGGCGTGGCGCTCGCCGGCGAGCTCTACAGCGTCTTCAGCATGACGGCCACCCCGCCGAGGTTCGACGAGGGGCAGCCGTCGTCGACATCCCTGATCGCGCCCAACGTCCACCTGGACGTCCTCGACGAGCTCGCGCGCGTCCCGCCGCTGCGCGCGGCCGGCACCCGGATCGCGGACACCGCGTGCGGCGCCCTCGCGAACGAGCGCATCGATCCGGGGGAGCTCGTCGACGTCGGCGTCTACCTCGAGAACTACCTCGCCAACCCGATCTCCGGCAGGACGACCGTCTCGCGGATCACCGCCACGCTGTCGACGGAGACGCCCTCCGTGACCATCGTGAGGGCGAGCGCGCTCTACCCCGATATCGAGCCCCTCCGCACCGTCGCGGGCGACGCGCCGTTCGTCCTCAGGACGGCCCGGGACTTCGTTCCGGGAACGCCGATCGACCTGACGCTCACGGTGAGCTCGGCTCAGGGCACGGTCGAGCTGCCGATCCAGCTCGAGACGGGCTCGCCGGGCGCCGCGGAGGTCCTCCTCCGCGAGGATTTCAACGCCGCGAGCGCGCCCGCGCTCCCCTCCGGCTGGCAGTCGGTGCGCGCCGGCGGGTCGGCCTCCGCCTCGCCGTGGACCGTCGCGCAGACGCTGACGCCCGGAAACAACGCGGCATTTCACGACGAGGAGGCGGCGACGTCGCTCGTCGCGCTGGTGTCGCCCGCCGTGACCATCCCGGAGAGCTCCGGGAACTCCTACGTCACGCTCGACTTCGATCTCACCTACGAGCTTGAGGACGATCCGCAAAAGCTCATCCAGGCGTTCGACGGTCTGACGCTGCGCGTGGAGGATCTCACGGCTGGCGCCGCGCCCCGGACGGTCCTCGCGGAGGCGTTCGCCGAGCGGATCACCACCGGCGGGAGCCACCACTTTCCCAAGCACCTTCCGGCCCGCGACGACCCGGACTACCTCGAGGATAACGCGGTATGGTCCGGCAGCTCCAGCGGGAGCAAGCACGTGTCGATCCGCTTCCCTGGCGCGGGGTTACGCGGGCGGACCGTGAGGCTCCGATTCGACTACACGCAGGACGACAGCCGGGTCTGCACGGATATCGGGCGCCCCGGGCCGTGCGGCGTCGCTGTCGACAACATCGCGCTCGCGGCGGTGCCGGTCGTATCCGGGGCCTGCGGGGCGGACCTGGCCATCACCCAGGAGGCCGCGCCGGATCCTGTATCGCCGGGCGCGCAGTTCACCGTGACGATCGACGTCGCCAACGAAGGGCCGGGCGACGCGAGCGACATCGTCGTGACGTCCGCGCTGCCCGCCGGGGCGAGCCTCGTCAGCGCCTCGGGGACCGGCTGGACGTGCGATCCGGCCGGCGAAGAGCTCGTGTGCCGGCGCGCCTCGCTCGCCGCACGGGAGAGCTCGTCGATCGCGGTCACCCTGGTCGCGCCCACGCTCGCGCCACACACGGTCAACGAGGAGATCGAGAGCACGGCGAAGGTGAGCTCCAGCGACTACGATCCGGCGCCGGAGAACAACGAGAGCGATATGCGCATCGACGTCTCCGTGCCAGCGCGCCTGATCTGCTATCTCACCGTCCTCAGCGAGCGCGTCCCCGGCGAGGATGTCGCCTACACGGCGCTCATCAGCAACACGGGTGGGCGCGTGCAGCACGACAACGCAGGGTTCGAGTTCGTTGACGTGATCCCGCCCGAGCTCCTGCTGGAAGGCGCGTTCGCGGACAGCGGCGCGGTCTCGGCCGATCCCACCACCAACACGGTGGGCTGGGACGGCGAGGTCGAGCCGGGGGAGTGGGTGGTGCTCACGATCGAAGCGATCCTCCTTCACCTGACCGATGGACTCGTCGTCACGAACCAGGGCACGCTCTTCTTCGACGCGGACTCGGACGGCGTCAACGAGTCGAGCGCGATGACAGACGAGCCCCTGTTCGCCGGCACGGCCGATCCGACGGTGCTCACGGTGAGGCCCGCCATCTGCGGCGATGGCGAGCTCGGGCTAGGCGAGGAGTGCGACGATGGCAACCTGCACAACGGGGATTGCTGCTCGGATCTCTGCACCGCCGAGCCGCCGACCACGCTCTGCCGCATCGCGACCTCGCTGTGCGATCCCGGGGAGTATTGCGACGGCGCAGGGAGCTGTACCGCGGACGTGAGGCTGCCGGACGGCGCCAGCTGCGATGATTTCGATGTTTGCAATGGCAGCGAGGTCTGCTTCCAGGGACTCTGTCTGAGCGACATCCCGCTCGACTGCGATGACGGGGATCCGACGACCACGGACGAGTGCCATCCCTTCTTCGGCTGCCGGAACCTGCCGAGCAGCGCCACGGTGGGAGGGGTCGGAGGCGGCGGCGACCCGGGCGGCGACCCGGGGGGCGGCGACCCGGGCGGCAGCGGAGCGGGCGGCAGCGGAGCGGGCAGTAACGGCGCAAGCGGCGGTGGCGCGGGTGGTAACGGCGCAGGCGGCGGTGGCGCGGGCGGTAGCGGCGCAGGCGGCGGCGTCGCGGGCGGTAGCGGCGTAGGCGGCGGCGGCGCGGGCGCCGGCGACGCCGGAGGACCGGCCGAGGGCGCTGGAGGCAGGAGTGACGGCGCCAGCGGCGATTGCTCCACCGATGCCGGCGGGGCGGGCGGCGCTGGGGTCGGCGGTGGCCGAGATGCGGCGGGCGGGGGTGGGGAAGGGGGAGGAGGCCAATCCGACGGAGGAGCGCCTCCGGGCCACTGCTGCTGTTTGAGCGTCAGCTGCGCGTATGCGGCCATGGGCGGTGAGACCGGGCACGCGCCAGGAGCGGCCCGCGCGCTCGCGCTGTGCGGCGTCCTCGTGGCGCTCGGCAGCGCGCGCCGCGCTCGCCGCCGTCGCTGCTGACGGCGGCGCCCGCGCGCCCTGCGATCACCTGTAGACGAAGACCCCCTTCAGGTCCTCGGTCTGCGAGATGGGCGTGCCGTCCTTCTTCGAGGTGGTCCTGAACTGGTAGATCATCCCGGGGATCAGCGCGGGACCGTCGTACTCGACAGAGACGGTCTCGCTCCCCGTCACCCTGGGCACCTCCAGGTTCTCCCAGATCTTCGCGCCGAGCGCGTCGAACAACCGCACCTCGTACAGATCTTCGCTGGAGTCGTCCTCGAAGACGAACATCGGTGTCCCGCTCACCTCCTCCAGCGTGCTCGCGCCGGGCGAGACCACGCCGAGCGCGCCCGTCACCTTGAACGACTCCTGGACCATCAGGTCCTGGCCGGAGACCGTGATGCGCACGATCTCGGTCCCGCCAATCGACGTGTCAGGATCGCGCACGAGCGCATCGTCCTCGAACGCGGCGAGGACCACGTAATCGCCATCGGGCACCCCGGCGATAGAGAACTCGCCGGTGACGTCGCCTTGCCGGAGCCCTCGCGGGGTCTCGCCGCGCGCGGTCGCCTCGTCAAATGTATCGGCCACGACGAGGATGACCGAGGTCGCGCTCCCGCCTGGAGCATTCACGATCTCGACCTTGCCGCTCACCACCGCCGTGGCGTCTCCGGTCGCGTGAAGATCCACGCCCGTCGTCTCCTTGCCGGCGCTGACGGTCGCGCTCGCCGTGTCGAGCGCGAGGCCAGCGGCATAACCGTTCACCGTCACGTCGCCCGCAGCCACGTTGTAGATGGTGTAGCTGCCGTCGAGATCGGCCGCGCCGGTGGCGCCGCCCGCGACGAGCAGCGTCCCGCCGGGCTGGTCGGCGTGGACGACCCCGGAGATGGAACCGAGCCCATCGCTGTCCGAGAGCGGCAACAGCGAGATCTCTGTCGCCGCCGACTCGATCGCGAGCGGTTTGCCCGCCGCGGTGGAGAGGTCGATGGGCAGCGCGACCCGCGGCGCCTTCGGGAACGTCTCGTAAGCCTGCGCGTCGGCGCGCAGCGTGATGTTGGCCTCGACCGGAGCGCCGCTCAGATCGCGCCGCGCGGGCACGACGAGCTCATAGGTCCCGTCGGCTCCGGTGACCGCCACCCGGGAGATCACCGCGTCGCTCGGGTCCCGGGCGAGCACGCGCGCGCCAGCGACGGCCTTGTCGTCGAGCGAGTCGTAGACGCGCCCCCTCAGGGTCACCGGCTCGAAGCAAGCGGGCTGGGCGCCCTCCACCTCCTCGCACACCTGCGGCGCGGCGCACCCTGTCTGTTCGGCCACCGAGCAGCTCTGCGGCTGACCCTCGTCGTCGCCGCCGCACCCCATCCCCATCAAGGCGCACAGCAATCCAACAGATATCGAGCGCATCACCATCGACTCGTCTCCTTTCGAACCTGTCTTGTCGCCGCAGGCACAGCTCCTCGGCCCGTGAGCGGCCAGCGCCGCGGCCTGCGATCTCGTCGCCGCTTCAAGCAGGGGCAGTGAATCACGCAGGCGCAGCGCGCGCCGAGCAGGGCGAATACCAAACCCCCGGTTCTTCTATATCTTTCGTGGTTCTATCCCTGTCCTCCAATCCAGGGAGAACCCGGGCCGGCGCTGGGCTAGTTCAGGATGACCTGGCAGCAGCCGGTGATACAGTAGTAGCCTGCCGCACAAGGCTCCTGGCCGGCGAGCCCGCACGGCTGGACCCCCGTCACGCACTGGCCTTGGGGCTCGCCGGTGGGCCCGCCACCGCTGCCGGTCGCGTCTCCGCCGCCGCCTGTCGCGGCTCCGCCGCCTCCACCGCCGACGCCCGCTCCGCTGGTGCCGTTCTCGAAGCAGTCGTCTGGCAGCGTGTCCTTGCCAAGGCACAGCTCGCAGTGGCCGCACTCGTTCAGGCAAGCATCCACGGGCGTGCAGGGCTCGCAGCGGGTCGGGTCGGACTCGTGGCCGCGCGAGCAGGAGCCTTCACCGGTGCCATCGGCGTCGGAGCCGAGCCAGACGTACTTGCCGCCGCCCGCCGGCAGCTCGCAGCAGCCGAAGCAGTCGCAGCCGTTCGGCGTGAGAGGACCGCAGATCGTATGGCAGGTATCGGACTGCTCGTCGTTGAGATCGCTGCAGCTCTTGCCCGCTGCGCCCGGCGTCGAGGCCCGGCTGTCATAGGCGCACATCGTCCCGTTGATCGACTCGGGGTGAAACCCGGGTGCGACCTCGTGCTCATCGCACTTGTGGTTCCAGTGGCAATCGTCGTTGCCGGAGCCGGAGTCCTGGTCGAAATAACAGTCGACGGTGCACGCCGGCCCCGCCTGGCCGGGGATCCCGCCGTAGTAGCTGCCTTCGGTGTTGTCGCACGGGCCGAGGCAGTCCGGATCCTGCGCGTCGAGGAGCCCGTCGCCGTCGTTGTCGATGAGATCCCCGCACTCGTACGTCTTGCCCTGACACTCGACGATGCTCGTCGGGGTCGCCATGCCTCCGCCCGCAGCGCCGGTGCCGGCCCCGCCGCCGCTCGCGCTGCCGCCGCCGCTCGCGCTGCCGCCGCCGCTCGCGCTGCCGCCGCCGCTCGCGCTGCCGCCGCTCGCGCTGCCGCCGCCGCTCGCGCTGCCGCCTCCTCCCGCGCCGCCGGACGGGGCGGCGCCGTCAACGGTGCTGTCGCTGCAGCCGGCGCTGAGGGTGAGTCCAAACAGGGCGGTCGCCAACGAGAGCGAGAGAGAGAGAGCTAGGCGCATGGTGTCTCCAGAGGTGGCTCAGGCGCTCCCGTCCGCAGCGCGAGCTGCGGAGCGGGACTACCGGCGCGTTCATCCGGAGTAGTTCCGCCGCGGTCAGGTCACGGCTCAGAAAAATGACCGATCGCGAAAAAAACGCGGAGCCATCGTGAAGCCGGCGTGCGGTCGTGGGGTGATAACCCACGTTGTGCTCGCAGTTTCCGCTTCTCTTTCAGGTAGCCACCGAGCGGGCACGCTCGGCGTTCACATGGGGCCGCGTGGCCGCTGCGCCCCGGGACCGCGCGCAGCGGCGGTCACGCTGCGTGATCGCGCCGCCGGCGGGCGCCCAGGCCCAGCGCGCCGGCGAGGAGCGCCACGAGGCCGACGAGCGTACCGCCGCGCTCGCCTCGCTGCATCGCGCAGACCAGCCCGGACGAGACCTCCGGCTCCGTGGACCCGCCGCCGCTGCTACCCGCACCACCGCTGTCGTCGCAGGCGTCGCCGACCCCGTCGGCGTCGCCATCCCCCTGATCCGCGTTGGCCGTGAGCGGGCAGTTGTCGTCGCCGTCCGGGACGCCGTCGTTGTCGTCGTCCGCGTCATCGACGTCGCAGGCGTCGCCTTGATAGTCCTCGTCGTTGTCGGCCTGATCCGCGTTGGGCACGGAGGTGCAGTTGTCCTGCTCGTCCGGGACGCCGTCGTTGTCGTCGTCTTCCTCGCAGGCGTCGCCCTGACCGTCGCCGTCGCTGTCGGCCTGATCGGGGTTGTACTCCTCGTCGCAGTTGTCCGCCGCGTCGCTCAGGCCGTCTCCGTCCACGTCCTCGCAAGCGTTGCCCACGCCGTTGTCGTCGGCGTCCGTCTGATCGGGGTTCGGCACGTGCGGGCAGTTGTCCGTCTCGTCCGGTATGCCGTCCCGGTCGCCGTCGACGTCGGCCCCGAGGTCGCAGGCGTCGCCGCGGCCGTCGCCGTCGCCGTCGGTTTGATCCTGGTTGGGCACGTGCGGGCAGTTGTCCTCCGTGTCCACGACGCCGTCGTTGTCGTCGTCGTCCTCGCAGGCATCGCCGGTGCCGTCGCCGTCCGTATCCTCCTGGAACAGGTTGGACACGACAGCGCAGTTGTCCTCCACGTCGACCACGCCGTCGTCGTCGCTGTCGGGATCGCAGGCGTCGCCGAGGCTGTCCCCGTCCGCGTTCTCCTGGCCGGGGTTCTGATCCGCAGGGCAGTTGTCCTCTGCGTTGCGCAGCCCATCGCCGTCGGCGTCGATGTCGGGCTCGCAGAAGTCGCCGATGCCGTTGCCGTCGCTGTCTTCCTGGTTCGGATTGCGCGTGGCAGGGCAGTTGTCGCAGAGATCGCCGATCTTGTCGTCGTCTCTGTCCTGCTGGAGCGAGTTCGGGACGTCGCGGCAGTTGTCGACGTCGTTGTCGATGCCGTCGCCGTCGTCGTCACCGGCCTCACAGACGTCGCCGGTGCCGTCTCCATCGGAGTCCGCCTGATCGTCGTTCGCCGTGAAAGGACAGTTGTCGTCGGCATCCAGGACACCGTCGTTGTCGTCATCGTCGTCGCAGGCGTCGCCGGTGCCGTCCGCCTCCGCATCCGACTGGTCCGGGTTCATCGCGACAGGGCAGTTGTCGCAAGCGTCGCCGACGCCGTCGGAGTCCGAATCCCGTTGATTCGGATTGGCGACGGACGAGCAGTCGTCGCACGCATCGCCGACCGCATCGCCGTCGGCATCCGCCTGGTCCGGATTCTGGGTCTGCACGCAGTTGTCCTGGGAATCCACGACCCCATCCAGATCGGTATCGGGGTCCTCCGCCCACCCCGTGGCCGGCAGGATCAGCCCGAACAGGCCCGCCAAGAGCCCCACCGACAACCGTCGCCCGCGCGACCGCACGCCCCTCGTCCCCGCACGTTTCATCGCGCCTCCATCCTTCATGGCCTTCATGGCGACAGCTTGGTCACGAACACGTCCGTGCCCTCGCCTCCCTCGATCCGCTTCTCGCCGAACGTCACCTTCCCGGTGAACGCGCCGGTCACGTAGACCTGCCTGTCGCTGTCGATGGCCACGCTCGTCGCCCGGTCCGCGCCAGCGCCGCCGAAGCGGTGGCTCCACTGGTAGCCGCCGTCCGGATCGAGCTTGGCCACGAACACGTCGTCGTCTCCCGCGCTCGTCACCGAGCCGTCCGCCAGCGTCGTGTCTCCGCGGAACCCCCCCGCCACGACCACGTACCCCGCGCCGTCGACGAGGAGCTGACCCAGCGACGCGCCGTCCTCGCCGATCACCCGGCTATAGATGTGCTCGCCCTTCGAATCGAGCTTGGCCACGAACACCGCCGGGTGCTCTCCGGCCGTCCGAGGGCCCCCGCCGAGATCGATCGTCGCGCCGAACTCCCCGCCCACGATCACGTTGCCCGCCCCGTCCACCGCGACCGCCTTGGCCCGCTGCGGCCCCGCGTCGCCGAAGCGCTTGCTCCAGCGGTGCTTGCCGAGCGCGTCGAAGCTCGCCACGAACACGTCGAAATCCCCGGCGCTCTCCAGCGGATCGCCCCCGAGATCGAGCGTGCCGGCGAAATCTCCCACCACGATCGCGTTGCCGCGCTCGTCCATCGCCACGGCGCGGGCCTGCTGATCGAAGCCGTCGCCGAACCGCTCGCTCCAGAGCGGCGCGCCGTCGGCGTCGAAGCTGGCCAGGAACACGTCGCTGCCCCCGGCGCTCTCGAGCCGGTCCTCGCCGACGTGCAGCGCGCCCGAGAAGCGCCCGGCCACGACGAGGCGCCCCGTCGCCGTCGTCGCCACGCTCGTCGCCGCCTGGAAGCCGATGCCCCCGAGCGGCTGCAGCCACAGCTCCTGCCCCTCCGCGTCGAGCCTCGCGACGTAGCCGTCTCGCCCGCCGGCGCTCGTGCGCGGCTCGCCGCCGAACTCCAGCGTGCCGGAGAACTCCCCCGCGACCAGCAGGCCCTCGTTCCCGTCCGGCACGAGCGAGTTCACCGTCTGCGGATCGAACGCACCGAAGCGCTTCAGCCCGAGCCCCGACCCGTCGCTCGCCGAGAGCCGCGCCCAGAAGACGTTCTCCTCGCCGATCGGGGTCACGCTCTCGTCGTCGAGGGCCACGTCCTCCGCCTTCGTGAGCCTGCCGAGGAGCGCCGCGGTGCGGTCGTCGGCGACGGCCACGTTCGCCCCCGCACGCTCTCCGTCGCCCCCGAGCGCGCGCGCCCACTGCACCTCGCCGCCCGACTGCGGCGCGCCGCCGCCCTCGCCGCCGGCCCCCGCGGGGGTCGACAGGCTGAGCTCGGGAGCGCAGCCGAGCGCCGCAGCGCCGAGCGCCGCAGCGCCGACCATCACGACGCCGAGCGCCGCGCCGGCTGTCGTTGCCGGGTAGAACCACCGCACCCTCATCAGAACACCCCCTGCCACACCACGCCCTGCGCCGTGGGCGTCGCGATCGGAACGAGCGACGACGCCCGCTCGCCGCCCGCCCTGGGCCGCAGGAAGATGCCGCCCAGCGCCGCGCCCACGCCGGCGATGCCGACCGCGCCGAGGGTCACCGAGAGCCCCAGGCTGCGGTTCCACCGCGCTCGGAGCGCCTCCATGCTCTCGAAATCGTGGACGGTCCGGTCGCATACGGACCCGGGGCACTCCTCCTCGACCCGAGCCCGCGCGGCCATGTGGTCGACAGCGAACACCGCGCTGCCCGCGAGCGCCGCGAGCCCCACGCCGCCCGCCGTCCATGCCCACAGCGGTACCGGCGCGCGGGGCTCCGCCGGCGCATCCGCGGGCGGCAGCTGCCCGCCGCCCACGTTTGCACCCATGCTCCCACCTGCGGCCGCGCCTGCCTTCGGCTCGGTCGAGGGCCCTGGCACGAGGCGGATGCGGACCTCCACCGGCGCGCGCTCCGCCTGCTTCAGCGTGACCTCGCGCCGCCCCGTCTGGAAGCCCGGCGCCGTCACCACCACCTCGTGGCGACCGGGGTTGAGCTTGCGCGGGTAGGGGAGCGCCGCGCGGGGGATCGGCTGGCCGTCCACGCGCGCCTCGATCTGGTCCAGCGGCGCGCCCTCGACCCGCAGCTGGAGCGACGGGATGCGCGCCTCGAGCTGCTCGACCATCGTCGCGGCGGCCGCCCGCGCCTGCGTGAACACCGGCGGCTCGTCGCTCCCGAGGGGCAGGTGGACGACCTCGTACGCCGTCTCCCGGGCCTCGATCAGGCGACCGAGCGCCTCGTCGGCGCGCGCGAGATCGAGCCCCGTCGTGGGGGCGCGCACGAGCGCATGGGCCGCCTGGAAATCCTCGCGGGCGCCGGCGACGTCCCCCGCGTCGCGCTTCTTGCGCCCCTCGATGAGGAGCGTCCGCGCGGTCTGACGATCCGCCGCCGAGGGCTCGGCCCGCGCCGGAAGCGCCCCGGCGACCGAAAGGACAGCCAGGGCTATGCCTGCGGCGCGGGAGGCACGGGGGCGCAACAATTTCATCTCATCACCAAGCCGCCCGGGACTGTCCCGGACTACTCGATCATGATCGCACGCCGCTCGCGCGGGGGTCAACTACGCCAGCGCGCGCGCATCGTGCTCATGGGCCCATGGCGCGCGCATCGCGTATGGCGTCGATCACGTCCATCACGTCGATCACGTCCATCCACATCCATTGCGCTCACCGGTTGTTGGCGTTCGCGACTCGCTCCGTTCACGTGGCCGGGCGACTCTGCGGCAGCGGCACGGCGGGCGTCGGGCCGGCGACCCCCTCCCGCTCCTTCGGCGGCGAGATGGATCCTCCTGCGCTGAGCGGCGCCTCGCTCGGCGCGATCGGCGCGAGATCGGCCGTCGCCGGGCCTCGGAGGACGCGGCCCACGGCGTCGAAGCGGGCGCCGTGACAGCGGCAGTCCCAGCTGCGCTCCGCGGAGTTCCACGAGACCACGCCGCCGAGGTGCGTACACATCGCCGACATCTCGTGGAGCTGCCCTTGCGGATCCCGGTAGACGGCGAGCTTCTTCAGGCCCCTGCGCACGACAGCGCCGGCGCCGGGCGCGATCTGCGCCACGTCATCGACATCGCCCTTGCCGAACCATGAGGCGTACTGGCACGCGACATTGAGGTTCTCCTTCGCGTACTCGGAGACGGCGGCCAGGCGCAGGTTGACGCGGGTGGGATCGAAGAGCGACGCCATCCGGCTCTCGCGGCCCTGCACGAGGTCGGAGATCACGAGGCCTGCGATCGTCCCGTGCGTCATGCCGTTGCCACAGTCGCCCGTGGCGATCAGGATCCTCGATCCCTTCTTGACGCGACCGATGTACGCGAGGCCGTCGACCGTCTCCATCACCTCGCCGGACCAGCGGTGCAGCACCTCGCCGGCCTGCGTGAAGCGCTCTCTCGCCCACGCCTCGAGCCGCGCGTGGCGCTGGTCCGCGTCGCTGGCCTGTCCGGTCTTGTGGTCCTCTCCTCCCACGAGGAGCACCTCGTCCGGGCCGTCCGCGCCGTTGATGTTGGCGAGGCGGACGTAATGGAACGGTTCGGCCGTGTCCCAGTAGAGCCCCGGCGGGACGGCGCCCCGGGGGATGCGCAGGCCGACGACGTAGGTCCGGTAACCGGCTTGCTTCAGGTGCACGGCGATGCGCGGAATGAAGGGGGAGTTCGTGGCGAGCACGGCCTCGCCGGCGATCACCCGGTGCCCGCGGGCCGTCCTGACGACGACCTCGTGAGGCACGGCGCCCTCGTCGACGTCGACCACGTGCGCGAGCGTGTAGAGCTTGCCGCCGTCGCGCTCGATCGCCCGCGCGAGCCCCGCGAGGTACCTGCGGATATGAAACTGCGCTTGATCGGGGAAGCGGACCGCGGGCCCCGTATCGAAATCGAGCAGCGGCGCGCGGTCGACGTAATGAGTGGAGCCGAGCCCGGCGCGCTGCGCGGCCTCGAGCTCGTCCCGGAGGGTGGCCGGGGGTGACCCCGGGGCCGCGAAGAGATAGCCGTGGACGCGCCGGAACTCACAGTCGATCTTCTCTTCCGCGACGATCCGCTCGATCGTCTCGATGGCCGTCGTGTGGCTCCTTGCGGCGAGGCGCAGGCGGCTCCTGCTATGGAGCTTCGTGAGCGAGGCCCAGCGCCGATCGAGCGCGTGCGTGATGTGCGCGGTGGTGAGCCCCGATTCGCCCCCGCCGACGGCGCCGTTGTCGAGGACGACGACGCTCTTGCCGGCCTTCGCGAGGAGATATGCCGTCGTCAGCCCGGCGATCCCCGCGCCGACGACGCACACGTCCGCCTCGTGGTCGGTCGCGAGGGGGGTCATCGGAGGGATGACGGCGTGGGTCCAGGCGGTGTTCTTATCGTAGGCTCGCTCTGTCATAGGCGCTCCGCGTCTGGAAGCCGAGGGCTTTCACCTGGCGCTTCGTCTCGGTGATCGGTCGTGTGGTCCGCTGCCCGGGAGGCGTGATGATCTGCGGCACCGGACGCCGCGGACATGGCCTCCATGGCCGCCGCGCCGCCGGCGCGCGCGGGGGGACGCGCGCCGGCGGCGCTCTTCGTTCGCGCGCGAACGCGCGCTCGGGTGAGCTCGTCAGGCCCCTGTCACTACGCCGACCTCCCGCGCGCCGCCGACGCTTGCCCGCGCGGCGCTTGTCGCCGGTGCACGCGACGCGCGCGAGCGCAAAGAGAGTCGTGGCGCTCCGGAGCCAAGCCACCCACATCGCTCGCAGGACAATGCAGATCGCGTACCGCGCCCACCGCCGCTCGGCGCGGCACGTATGTCGGAGGTGCCGCGGGGTTCACGGTGAGGCATTCTGCCACGATGAGGCAAACGTGCGGCGCGCAGCGTGCGTCCGAGCCCATCGCGGCCAGCGTGCGAGAGAACTGTTGGTCCGCGGGGGCGCCGTCCCGGCGAGGCGCGCCGTCCAGGCGGGACGCGTCGTTCCGGCGGATCCACGGGGAGCCGATCGTTGCCACGAATCCGTCGCGACAGCTGCTTGATTCGATCCGCGCGCACGCGTACTTGACGTCCACGACACAGCAGATTGAGGACGTTCGACAGCCCACAGCGAGGGGGGGCCGGACCAGCCTTGGCTCCACCGAGCGCCCGTGGCGCGGGCTCTTCGTCGGGATATGGAGGATTGATGAAAGCGCACTTCGTGACGAAAGTGGCTCGGATTGCTCTTCTGACGAGCATGGGACTTCCCCTGGGCTGCGACGGCTGCGACTCGGAGCCCGAGGACGGCTCCACCTCGTCGGCGAGCGGCGTCGGGGGCGCCGGCGGGCAAGGCGGCGAAGGCGGCGCCGCCGGGCAGGGCGGGGCCGGAGCCGGCGGCGGGCAAGGCGGTGAAGGCGGCGCCGGCGGCAGCGGTGGAGTCGGAGGCGCCGGCGGGCAAGGTGGCGAAGCGGGCGCCGGCGCATCAGGTGGAGTGGGGGGCGCGGGAAGCGGCGGCGGCGGCGCGGGCGGCGGTGGTGGCGGCGAGCCTCCGGCGTTCCTCGGAGATGCCCTGTGGGGGCGCGGCGCCGGCGAGGCCAAGAACGAGCGAATCGAGGCCATCGCGGCGGATCCGCACGAGAACGTCGTCCTGGTCGGCGGCTTCGAGACGGCGATCAACTTCGGCGGTGAGGCGGACGCCCTCGTGAGCGAGGGTGATCTCGACCTCTTCGTCGTGAAGCTCGACGCAGCGGGGGGCCACGTCTGGAGCAGGCGCTTCGGCGACAAGTCCGAGCAGGTTGCGTTCGCGGTGGCCACGGATTCGATCGGCAACGTCGTCGTCGCCGGGGAGTTCGAGGGAACCCTCAACTTCGGCGCGGACCCGAGCACGGCGCTCGTGAGCGCCGGTGGGAAGGACCTCTTCGTCGCCAAGCTCGACGCCGACGGCAACCACGTCTTCAGCAAGCGCTTTGGCGGCGAGCTCGACCAGGGCGCCACGGCCGTGGCCGTCACCGAGGCGGGCGAGATCGTCGTCCTCGGCATGGTCGACGGCAGCATCAATTTCAGCGAGGATCCCGGGACCGCGCTCGAGGGGAGCGGCGGTCCCAACGTCGTCGTCGCGAAGCTCGACGCCAGCGGCGGCCACCTCTGGAGCCGGCGATTCGGGTCCGCGGAGAGCTGGCAGCGCTTCCGCAGCGTCGCGGTCGGCGAGTCGGCCCTTTACGCGGCCGGCGCGTTCGGCGGAAAGCTCGAGATCGACGGCCACGTCGTGGAGAGCGCCGTCGACGGCTCGCGCGACGGCGAGCCGATCTACGGCATCGATGGGCTCGTCCTGCGGTTCGATCTCGCATCGGGCGGCCTCGCCTGGGCTCGGTCGCTCGGCGCCGCCGGCGAGCAGTTCGCCAAGTTCGTCAGCCTCGGGCTCGACGGCCATCCGGTCGTCCTCGGCAACTACAGCGCTCCGTTCCGCGTCGGGTCCACGGACATCGAGCAGGCCGCGGTCGGGGAGTACGACCTCTACCTGGCCCGGCTCGACGCAGCGACGGGTGCGCCGCTCGCCGCCCGCGGGCTTCCCTCCGCGGGCGACGAGTTCGTCTGGGGCTTCTCGCAGGATCCCTGGGGCAACCACGTGCTGAGCGGTTACTTCACGGAGGCGCTCGAGCTCGGCGGGGCCCCGGTCGAGATCGAGCCGCCCGAGTCGGGCGATGCGTTCGTCGCGAAGCTCAGCCAGGACTTCTCCGAGGAGCTCTGGTCCGACGTCTACCGCGATGGGGTCTTCTGCTTCGCCACGGCCCAGGCCGTCACCGGCAGCGGGAACACCGTCGCCGCTGGCCTCTTCCACGGCGAGCGGATCGAGCTCGGCGGAGGCCTCCCCGCCATCGAGCACAGCGCGCCTGCGGGCGACCGAAGCAACGCCGACGTCTTCCTCGTCACCCTGTCGCCGTGACGGCAGATCGGGCGCGCAGGCATCCCTGCGCGCCCGATCACCGACGCCGGCGAGCCGCAGCGCCGCTCAGTTGGCTTCGTGGCGCTGCTGGTCGGCGCGCTGCGCGGTGCTGCCGCCCTGCTCGCCCTCGCGCTCGCTCTCACCCTCACCCGGCGCGCCGCCCTGTCCGTCGCCGCGCGACTCGCCGCCCTTGCGGCCGATCTGCGCCATGTGGCCGCGGTTCTGGCTCACGGCCGCGCCGCCCTTGCGGCCGATCGCGGCCATGTGCTCGCGATTCTGGCTCACACTCGCGCCGCCCTTGCGGCCGGCCGCGCGGGCCTCCTCGGAGCTGAACTCGTGGGCCGTGCCCTTCTCGTGCGCGGCCTTGCCGCCCATGCTCGCGATCGCGCGTTGCTGCTTCTGGTCCATCGCGGCGAACCCACGACTGCTGCTCTGACCGTGTTGCTGTGACATGAGTCGTCTCCTTGGTGTCTGGGCGCATCGCTTCAGCACCCGCACGGGCGACCCAGGCGTCGTGCCCTGTGGGATCGTCGCTGAACGATGTCGGCTCCTCCGGGGGATTGCAACGTGAGTGCCATGAAGAGGGATCCATGGACACTCGACGTCACCGGCGCGGATCCAAGGGGCATCCGTGGATTCTCGCGAGAGCTCGGGAGCGTCCAGGGTGCGCTCCAGCCGGGTGAGGCTACGGCGACGCTTCGCGCGCACCCGGGGGAGGACGCGGTTTCTGCGCCGACGCGCGCACCGCCGATTGCATCGCGTTGCGTCCAGCGTCGCTCAGCCCGGCCGAGACCGGCGTTCCAGCGGACGGCCCGCCGCGCGGCAGACTGCCCCACCGGTCGTGAGCGGGCGGGCCATCGCGCCTCGTCCTCGGCGCGCGGTCGAGATCCAAGCGCCCTCTCGTGTGGACGACTCGGGCGCTCGCGACGTCGCCGACGTCACGGCCGCCGGGCCGCCGCGAGGATCGAGCTCCGGTGCCCAGAGTGCTTGACGGCGCGCGTTCTCGAACACCATCGCCGACCCCGGCGTCGTGGGCGCAGCCGTCGCGCAGAGCCAGGGGCTCGCCGCCGCGCAGATTCTGCGCGGCGGCGAGCCCGGCAGCGCAACCTGGGACGCGACGGCAGCGTCGTGGCGACGCGTAGACCCTGCGCCGCTGCGTCGCCGCGTTCGCACGCGAGCGGCTCGCCGAGGCGGCGGTGGGCTGTCGCCTGGGCGCCGCGCCGGGGGCGCGGCGGCTCCTGCCGCCGTCGAGCGGCGCGAGGCGGCCCGTCAAAAACTCGACATCCGCGTGGCCCCCGAGTTGCTCAGCCTGTTGCCTCCCGGTCGCTGGAGCGTCACCGATGTCACGGTGACGCCACGCGCGAACACGTGATACAGAGCGGCCCGGCGTCAGTAGCCCATGCGCACCATGCCATCCCTGGAACGTCCCCGAATGCAAGAGAGGCTCACAACGGACTGTGACGAGGTCGCCGGCTCCGGCGGGCTGGTCGACGTCGAGCCCGAAGGCGCGCTGTTGAAGGACGCTCTGCGCGGCCTGGTCGGCGTGTTCGCTCTCCACGACGTGATCCTCATCGGCTATCTCGCCTTGACGACGGTCTTCCTGCTCGGGGCGCCGCCGACGGAGCTGCGAGCGCAGTCCATGAACCGCAATCTGGCGGGCATCGCCGCCCTGGTGTCCGTCTGTGTGCTCGTTCGTCGCGCCACGTTCCTGGCGCCCTCGCTGAGGAGCGTCCTTTACCGACTCTCGCTCGTCGGCGCCTTCCTCCTCAACTACCTGTCGCTCCGGACCCTCCTGCCGGCGGTCCGGAGCGACAGCGTCGACGCGGAGCTCCTCCACCTCGACCTCCTCGTCTTCCGCGTCGAGCCAGCGCTCTGGATGGAGCGCTTCAACACGCGCCCGATCGTGGAGTGGTTCTCCTTCTTCTATTTCAGCTACTTCTTGATCTGTTTCCTCTCGATGGTGCTGGCGGTCTGGGTCGCCCGCCCCGGCCGGGGGACGACGGAGTACGCGGTCGGCTCCACGATCGTCTACTGTGTTGGCCAGCTCGGCTACATGGCCGTCCCTGCGTACGGCCCCATCCAGGCGCTGAAGCACCTCTATCAGGGGCCGCTCGACGGCGGCTTCTTCTGGGGCTGCGTGAGCAGCGTCGTGCAGGCCGGCGGCGCGATGAAGGACGTCTTTCCCTCCTTGCACACGGCCGCGCCGCTCTGGTTCGCTCTCTACACGTTCCACCGCGCCCGCACCGACCGGCGCCTCTTCTGGCTGGCCGTGGTGGCCGCGTTCTTCTCCATGAACATCATCGTCTCCACCATGCTCCTCCGCTGGCACTATGCGGTCGACGTGGTCGCCGGCGCCGTCCTGGCGGTGGGCACGGCGTGGCTCACGCCGCGGCTCGTCCGCTGGGAGGAGGGCCTCCGCGCCCGCATGGGTCAGCCGCAGCCGTGGAGCTTCCGGTAAGCGCGCCTCTCCGGCGCCGGCGCGCTCTAGCCCCGTGACGCCCGCCGCGGGGCTGTAGTCGTCCAACGCGACCTTCTGGCGGCCGCTCAGGCGAGCGGTGCCTCCCACGCTTTCAGCGGAGTCCCCCGTGGGAGCTCGTCGGCGCGGTCAGCCGCCGGCTGGAGCCGCGGTGCTTCGTGCACGCGGACCGGCGGCGCCTCCATCGCCGCAGGCTCCTCGGCGGCGCTCACCGGCAGAAATCCGTCCGACTGTTTGCTCCAGAGCCGCTTGTAGGCACCGTTTCGCGCGAGCAGCTCGGCGTGGGTGCCGTCCTCGATGATCCGGCCGTTCTCGAACACCAGGATGCGGTCGAGGTGGACCACCGTCGAGAGGCGATGGGCGACGACGAGCACCGTCTTCTCCTTCATGACGTCGTCCAGCGTGTCCTGGATGGCCTGCTCGGTGATCGAGTCGAGGCTCGAGGTCGCCTCGTCGAGGAGGAGGATCGGCGCGTCCTTCAAGATGACCCGCGCGATGGCGATGCGCTGGCGCTGGCCGCCCGAGAGCTTGACGCCGCGCTCGCCGACCATGGAGTGATACTGCTCCTTCATCTGCATGATGAACTCGTGCGCGTGCGCCTTCCGCGCGGCCTCGACCACCTCTGCGTCGGTCGCGTTCAGCCGGCCATAGCGGATGTTCTCGAGGAGCGTCCGGTGGAAGAGGCTCGGGTCCTGCGGGATCAGGCTGAGCTGCGCGTGCAGCGCGTCCTGCGTCATGTCTCGGATGTCCACGCCGTCGATCAGGATGTGACCGGAGTCGATGTCGTAGAGACGCAGGATGAGGCTGACGAAGGTGGATTTGCCGGAGCCGGAGAAGCCGACGAGCCCGACGCGCTGGCCGCGCGGGATCGTCACGTTGAGGCCCTCGAAGATCGGCCGATCGGGCGTGTACCCGAAGGTCACGTCCCGGAGCTCGATCCGGCCGCGCTCGACCGTCGGGGCGACGGCCTCGGGGCGGTCGACGAGCTCGTGGGAGCGGACGATGGTGTTCACCCCGTTCGCGACGTTGCCGACGAACTCGAAGAACTCGAGGAAGCGGCGGCTGAGGTTGCGCGCCTCGTTGATGATGAGGAGCGACAGGCTCGTCGCCATGACGAACTCGGCGACGCCGATGTCGCCCCGCTCCCAGAGCCTGAGCGATTGGTAGAGCGTCCCCACCTTGAGCAGCGCGGCGGAGGCGAACTGGAACCAGCGCACGCGCTCGGAGTACCAGTTCGATCGGCGGACCGCGCGGAGCTCCTGCTTGAGCTGCTCGTCGAGGTACGCGCGCTCGAAGCCGAACCGGGCGAAGAGCCGCGCGCTCGTGAGGTTCGTGACCGAGTCGACGAGCTTGCCTGTGGTCTCGCTCCGCGCCGACGCGGCGCGCACCGCGTGGGGCTGGCACCGGGTCGCGAGCCAGTAGGAGATGCCGACGAACAGCACCGCCCAGGCCGAGACGACCGCGGCGAGCGCCGGGTGAGCGCGGTAGAGCAGCCCGATCGAGACCGAGAAGACGATGGCGATGGGCCAGAAGTCGAAGAGGATGGCCCACAGGGTCTGCGAGACCCCCATCGACGTCTCGCTGATCCGGTGGGCGAGCGCTCCGGCGAAGTTGTTGCTGAAGTAACGATGGGAGTGATGCTGGAGGTACGCGTACAGATTGCGGGTCACGTTCTGGCGCTGCCACGGCCCGACGAGGATCTGGCAGAGGCCGGCGATCCGGCTGAACAGGAACTCGCCGGCGATGAGCGCGACGAACAGCGTCAGCGCGTCGCGCAGCCGCCCGCTCAGCGCGGCCCGGCCAGCGCCCGACGCCTGCGTGACCCCCTGGATGACCTGCCCGATGGCGTACGGGATCATGATCCCGCACGAGGCGTGGGCCGACTCGAACACGAACATCGCCAGGTACCAGGCGCGGTAACGACCGACGAAATGAAGGATGAAGCGGAAGGGCGTGTCCGGGAGCACCGGAGCGCCGGGGGCGCGCTGCAGAGATGTCTTTGGTTCCACCGAGATGTCCTGGGCGCCCAGCGCGCCCTCATGAGCTGACGGTTATTGCGCGCTCCGCCCCCCGCCCTCCGCCCGCAAATGCACTAACCGGGCCAACTCTGCCTCGACCGTGACCGTGGAGGCACGGTGGGAGGGGGCTGCTGCCTCAGCAGCAGCCGGTGGTGATCGGCTGCTGCGGCGCACGCAGGGGGCCCTGCGCTCGAACGATCCGGATCCACGCGCGGGCCCCCGTGGAAGTTCAAGGTGGCTGTCGCTCGGCCCTTGCGTGGTCGGCGATCTCCGCTAAGCGCATCAGGATGAGCTGTTCTCTGTCTCGAGCAGCCGCGAGCGTGATGCGAGAAGGGATGAAACAGCGGTCGAGCGAGGAACGCGCAGAAGGGCGCGACTTCATCGAATGCCTGGAAGACCTCGCGATCGTGCGACCTGTGGATGACTCGGAAGAACATCTCCTCTGGGACACCGAGCTTCTGAAGCAGGAGCTCGCCCGCGCGAGCCCTGGTCGTGAGTCGGGGCTGATGCGGCTCCTCGCGGCGCGGGTCGCGATGAACAGCTCTTTCCAGTTCTTCGGCTTGCTCGACGCCCACGGTACGAGCTGGGAGTCGAACCATACATCGACCCGCGGCGCCGGCGTGGAGCGGAGGGAGGTGCATGGCGTGCCCTTCTGGGAGTGCCGCTGGTGGCAGGGCTCGCCGGAGATCCAGGAGCGCCTGAAGGACGCGGTGCGGCGCGCGGCGCGCGGCGAGTTCGTCAGGTACGACGTGGATGTCCTCGGGGGCAACGAAGGTGAGCGGCGCATCACCATCGATTTCAACCTGAACCCCGTCAAGGATCGGCAGGGCAAGGTCGTCTTCATGATCGCCGAGGGGCGGGACGTCACCGAGCAGCGGCGGCTCGAGCGCGAGGTCGCGCAGCACCGGGACGAGCTCGCGACGCTCGACCGCCTCAAGACGGAGTTCGTGGCCAACGTGAGCCACGAGTTCCGCACCCCGCTCACCCTCATCCTCGGGCGCGTCGAGGACGCGCTGTCGAGCCAGGCGAGGTCGCTCTCGGGCGACGGCCTCTCCGCGGCCCACAGGAGCACCCTCCGGCTCCTCCGGCTCGTGAACACGCTGCTCGATTTCTCCCGCATCGAGGCGGGGCGCCTCCAGACGTCGTTTGCGCCCACCGATCTCGCGCGGCTCACCGCGGAGCTCGCGAGCTCCTTCCGCTCGCTGATCGAGGGCGCGGGCCTGTCGCTCGTCGTGGACTGCCCGCCGCTGCCCGAGCCCGTCTACGTCGACGCGGCGCAATGGGAGAAGGTCGTCATGAACCTCCTCTCGAACGCCTTCAAGTTCACGTTCGAGGGGGAGATCGGGGTCTCGCTGCGCGCCCACCCGGACCACGTCGAGCTGACCGTGCGCGATACCGGCACCGGGATCCCCTCGGAGGAGCTCCCGCGCATCTTCGAGCGGTTCCACCGCGTGCAGGGCGCGCGCAGCCGGAGCATCGAGGGCACCGGGATCGGGCTCGCCCTCGTCCAGGAGCTCGTCAAGGCGCACGGGGGCTCGCTGCGCGCCTCGAGCGCGGTGGGGCAGGGGAGCGCGTTCACCGTGGCGATCCCGAGGGGCCGCGCGCACCTGGCGCCGGAGCGCGTGGTCGCCGCCGCGGAGCCGGCACCCTCGGCGGCGAGCGCGAACCTCCACGTGCTCGAGGCGTCCCAGTGGTCCTCGCGCGGGCGCGAAGGCGCGGCGCCGACGGGCCCGGGGTCGCGCGCCGACGCCGCGCCCGCGCAGGTCACCCCGGGGGGCGGAGAGGGCCGGATCCTCGTCGCCGACGACAACGCGGACATGCGCGAGTACCTCATCCACCTGCTCACGCCGAGGTGGAGCGTGGAGGCGGCCTCGGACGGGCGGGCGGCCCTCGAGGCCGCGCTCGCGCGCCCGCCCGACCTCGTGGTGAGCGACGTGATGATGCCCGAGCTCGACGGCGTGGCGCTCCTCCGGGAGCTCCGGGCGGACCCGAGGACGAGCAGCGTCCCCGTGGTGCTCGTGTCCGCTCGGGCGGGGGAGGACGCCGTCGTCGAGGGCCTCGACACGGGGGCGGACGATTACCTGGTGAAGCCGTTCTCGCCGCGCGAGCTCCTCGCCCGCGTCCGGACGCAGATCGAGATGGCGCGGATGCGGCGGCGCGCCGTCGAGGCCGCGGAGCGGGAGCGCGCGCAGGAGCTGCCTCGCTTCCTGGACGCGGCGAGCGTGGTGCTGGCCGAGTCGCTCGACTATTCCACGACGCTCGCGCGGGTGGCGCAGCTCGCGGTGCCTGTCCTCGCCGACTTCTGCCTCGTCGACGCGCTCGACGAGGAGGACGGCACCTTCCGGCGGGTGGGCGTGGCGCACGCGGACCCCTCGCTCGCCGCCGTGGCCGAGGAGGCGAAGCGCTTCGCGCCCAAGCTCGACGGCAACCCGGAGCACCCGCCGACCAAGGTGCTCCTCGAGCAGAGATCGGTGCTCATCGAGCACTTCACGGACGAGCAGATGCGCGCCATCGCGCAGAACGACGATCACCTCCGGGTGATCCGGGCCATCGGGGGGCACTCGTTCATGTGCGTCCCGCTGGCGCGGCGGGGGCGGCTCTTCGGGACGCTGACCTTCATCGTCGTGCGATCCGAGCGCCGGTACAGCCGGGCGGACCTCGCGGCGGCGGAGGAGCTCGGGCGCCGCTGCGCGCTCGCGGTGGACAACGCGCGCCTGTACAGGGACGCGCAGAGCGCGATCGCGCTGCGGGACGAGTTCCTCTCGATCGCCTCCCACGAGCTGAAGACGCCGCTCACCCCGCTCGCGCTGCAGATCCAGACCCTGATGCGCCGCGCGCCCGAGCTGTGCCCTGACAGCGAGCGCCTCCCGTGGCTCATGGACCGGCTCGGGCTCGTTCGCCGGCAGAGCGAGCGGCTGAGGCGGCTCGTCGATAACCTCCTCGACATCTCCCGCATTTCCGCGGGGCGCCTCGCCCTGGAGCTGGAGCCGGTCCGGCTGTCGGACATCGTCCGGCAGGTGGTGTCTCGCTTCCAGGAGGGCGGCGAGATCGCGGAGGCGGGCTCGCGGGTCACCGTGAGCGCGGCGGACGACGCCGCAGGGAGCTGGGATCGGGTGCGGCTCGAGCAGGTCGTCGAAAACCTCGTCTCGAACGCGCTCAAATATGGTCAGGGAAACCCGATCGAGATCACCGTCGCCCCGATGGGCCAGATGGCCACGTTGACGATCGCGGACCACGGCATCGGGATCGCGCAGGAGCACATCGGGCGGATCTTCGGGCGGTTCGAGCGCGCCGTGTCGGCGCGGCACTATGGCGGTCTGGGCATGGGGCTCTACATCACGATGCAGGTGGTCGAAGCGCTGGATGGTTCGATCGAGGTGAGCTCTGCCCTGGGAGAGGGCTCGACCTTCAAGGTGACCCTGCCGCTCGCCGGCCCTCGGGACTCGGGCCGGCGGGGTCTGCCGGGATTCGAGGGCGCCTGAGGGGCCCGGCGCGAGGGGGGCCCGCGGGCCGGCCCGAGGTCGTGGCGCCGTGGTCGCCGTCACCCTGCGAAGGGAGCGAGTGCGCATGACGATGAGCCGTCCCAGCAAGCGCATCCTGATCGTCGATGACGACGCCGCGATTCGCCGGACCTTGAGCGAGCTCCTGGAAGAGGAGGGGTATGCGGTCGCCTGCGCCGCGAACGGGCGCGAGGCCCTGGCAACCCTGCGGGACGATCCCTCGTCCATCGCGCTCGTCCTGCTCGACCTGATGATGCCAGTCATGGATGGGTTCCAGTTTCGCGCCGAGCAGAAGCGCGATCCGACGCTCGCCGCCACGCCCATCGTGGTGATGACCGCGCGCGGCGCGACGGAGCGCGCCGGCATCGACGCGGACGCGATCCTCAGCAAGCCGTTCGATGTGCTGAAGCTGATGGACACCATCGAGCGGAGCTGCCGGAGGGAGTGAGCCGGCGGCGCGCGTGCGACGAGGGGTGGAAGGGCTGCCGCTGCGCGAGGCGGTGATCCAGGGCAGCGTCGATCGACTCGTACCGATCTTGATGATGGGGGCTTCAGACCGCCGCCGCAGGGAGCCGGTCCGCAGTCATGGCTGGCTCTTGGTCAGGCCGATGGCGCCCTTCACCACCTTGCCGAGCTCGGCGACGGGGCCGCGCCCCCAGTAGTGAAAGAAGAGGATGCGCGGCTCCTCGCCGACCATATGATTGTGGATCGCCACGATATTGATCTTGCCCGCGCGGAGCGCCTTCAGGACGGGCTGGAGCTCGTCCTCGGTGACCGCGAAGTCGCCGTCGACGACGGCATTGTCATCCGTGCCTGCGAACGCGGCCCACGTGTTCACGCCCATCGCCTTGCCGATCTTACAGCCGCAGTCGGCGACCGCGGCCGGTCGGCCGATCACCGCCTTGGCCATGCCGTCCTTGGCGGTGACCTTGACCCCGAGCGCCGCCTCCACCTTGGCCGGATCGATGGTGCTCTTCGCCGGAATGGCCGGCCCCTCGAAGCGCTCGCGCGGCTTCGGCGCCTTCTGCCGGATGGACCGCGCCGCGTCCAGGGCAGCGCGTACGCCCTTGCCGAGAGCGTCCAGCTTGCCCTCGCCGCCGATGTGCATGAAGTAGACCTTGGGCCGGTCAAAGAAGAAGTGGTTGTGGAGCGCGGTGACCTCGATCCCGGCATCGAAGGCGGCGCTCATGGCGTCGTTCACCTCGTCCTCGAACAGGACGAGATCGCCCATCACCATGGCCTCGACGCCCGGCTTGTGGCCCGGGGTGAACCCGGCCCACGAGGTGAGGCCCATGAACGGCGGCATGGCCCAGCCATCCACCTCGACCTTGACGTCGTTCCGGGGGAACGAGACCTTCACGACACCTTCGGCGACCTCCGCCTTGCCCCCCGTGGACGCCTCGACGACCGCGGGATCCACGGTGGCCGGGGCGGCCGGCGCCGCCTGAGCGGCGGAATCGGCTGCAGGCGGAGCGGTGGGACGCGCGACCGCCGGCGGCTCCGCCGAGGGCGCCGGGGATGCGTTGCTACAGCCGAGCGCCATCAGCGCGGCGAGAGCGAGCCAATCAACGATGTTCCTCATCGCTTCTTCTCCTCTTGTCCAAGCGGCATCTTCTCAGATCAGAGCGGCATGATGGCGAGGTCGTCAAAGTACGTGACCGAGTCCGCCTTGGTCCAAACACCGACCTTCCCCGGCGCAGTGAACGTCCGGTCCGTCGCATCGATGACCTGGGTCCCATCCCACTGGACCTGGATCCGGTCCTCGCGGGCGTCTACCCGCAGCTCGTGCCAGTTGCCAGTCACCGCGCCGCTCCAGCTCGCGATCTGCGTCCGGCGTCCGTCCTTGACACGAGTCGCCGTCGCGGGCTCGGTCGTCGGTTTCGCGGATGCGCCGGGCGTCAGGAGGGACGGCGCCGCGGGACTGGGCGGGGCTGCCTGCTCGCCACGACATGCGCCGAGCGCGACAAGGGAGAGGAGCGCTGCAACAGGTCTCGTCATCGTTCACCTCGCTGGAGCCATGGCGCTGTATGATACATCTGCTCTATGTGTGTAACAACTGTTGCATACGACCATGCCCGCGCGTAGGGGATGGGAAAATTCGATCCACGTGAAGCATCCGCTCGGGCTCACGAAGGCGTGCGGCTGAGGGCGGCAGGAGAAGGCGCGATGCCAACCCTGGGCGACGACTCAGCGGCCAGCGAACCTCCGACCCGGGTCTCGTTCACCTTGCGGGAGCTGCTCCGTTACTTCCTCTACCTCGGCGCGCTCGGGTTCGGCGGACCGATCGCCCTGGTTGGCTACATGCAACGTGACCTGGTGGAGCGGCGCCGGTGGTTCACAGAGGCCGAATACAAGGAAGGGCTCGCGCTCGCCCAGCTCGCGCCCGGTCCGTTGGCGGCGCAGCTCGCCATCTATCTCGGCTGGCTCCGCAGCGGCGTCGCGGGGGCCACGCTCATCGGTGCCGGCTTCATCCTGCCGTCGTTTCTGATGGTCCTCGGGCTCTCGGCGCTCTACCTCCGCTTCGGGGGGCTGCCGTGGATGCAGGGCGTCTTCTACGGCATCGGCGCGAGCGTCATCGCCATCATCGGGCGGAGCGCGGTGAAGCTCGTGAAGACGACGGTGAAGCAGGACCGGCTGCTCTGGGCCATCTTCGGCGTCAGCGCGGCAGTGACGGCGTACACGGAGTCCGAGATCGTCTGGGTGTTCCTGCTCTCCGGCGTCGCCGCCGTGCTCGTCCGGCGGTGGAAGGCGCCCTCCTCCAGGCCAGCCGCGCTCGCCCTGAGCCCAGCCGCTGCCTGGCTGCTCACCGGTCTGCACGGCCCGGCCGAGGGGCGCACGCTCCTTCACATCGGCTCGTTCTTCGCGGAGGCCGGCGCCTTCGTGTTCGGCAGCGGGCTCGCGATCGTGCCGTTCCTCTATGGCGGGGTCGTGGATCGGTTCCACTGGCTGAACGAGCGCCAGTTCCTCGACGCCGTGGCGGTCGCGATGATCACGCCGGGGCCGGTCGTGATCACGGTCGCGTTCATCGGCTACCTCGTCGCTGGCCCTGCAGGGGCGGTGGTTGCTGCGCTCGGCGTGTTTCTGCCCTGCTATCTCTTCGTCGTCCTCCCCGCACGCCACTTCCGCCGCTTCGCCGCAAAACCGGGTATCCACGCTTTCGTGGACGGGGTGACCGCCGCGGCCACCGGTGCGATCGCGGGCGCGGGCTTCGTGCTCGGCAGGAGGGCGATCACGGACATCCCAACCGCGCAGATTGCGCTCGTCACGCTTGGCGTCCTGGTACAGAAAAAGCTAAAAATACCTGAGCCGCTCGTGATCGTCGCGGCGGGTGTCGTGGGCCTCCTGCTGAAGGGAGCGCACGGGACATGAAGCAACGTCGTCTCGAGTTTTTCGAGATCGAGGTGATACGTGCCGTCGGATCGTCACGCTCCTCGTCTCCATCGTGAAAAGAGCTTCGGACCTGACAAAGGGGGCCGAGCGATCTTCCGCGCAGCAGCGCTTCGGCTGCGTGCGTCGACAACGCCCGCCGCGATCTGCTGAACCAGGTTGTAAAAGATGATCGGCAGCATCACCTCCGGGTGATCCGGAAGTGCGACGGAGGCCAGCACCAGCCCTGTCCCGTTGTTGGTCATGCCCAGGCCGAACATCAGCGCGAGTCTATCGGCCGCGTCCGCCCGCGTGCAGCGCGCGAGGAATCCACCGAGACCGAAGCTGAGGACGCACAACGTCGTGGTGATCAAGGCGATGATGAGCAGCAGATCCCAGTCGGGGTGGTTGAACGCTTGAGGCAAGGCGCTCGATGCATTGGAGTAGTTGAGCACCAGCAGGTCCACCAAATTGAGCAGCCTCAAGGCCGGCGATACCACCTCCCGAGCTCTTGAGCCCAGCATGCGCTGCAGAAGCATGCCCACCAGGGATGGAACGACGACCGCGACGATGAGAAATCCGCTGCTCCCTTGGAACGCCAGCTCGTGCAGATCCTCGGCATAATCCCCACGTGCCATGTAGCCGACGAGGTGCAGCCCCACCGGGGTGATGAGCGGGCTACAGAGCGTCGATAGCAGTACCAGGCCCAAGCTCAAAACGGGATTGCCCCCGGCGTTTTGCGACCACGCCGTAGAAGATCCGGAAACAGGCATGGATCCTATGAGCGCCAACCCGACCAGGAGGTTCTGTAACTCGTTATCATGCCTTGGCACGGCCAGAAGCGAGACGGCGAGCGCGAAGACGATTGGTAGAACGGTGCTGGCCGCGAGTCCGATGCCGACGAGCCCGAGGTACCTGGTCAGATGCCGGAGCTGCTGCACGCGAACGCCGAAACCCGCGTTTGCCAAGAGGAACGCCAGCAGGAGCAACGGCAGAGAAAGCTCGACGCGGCCGCCGCGCACCCAGGGGAGCGACCCGGCAGACAGGTCGCGCAAACGCAGACCTGGCCCGGACACCAACCACGCCAGCGCGTAGGCGCAGAGGAGCAGCCACAGCAGGCGCCGCTGCATCCAATCTAGAGCTCTCTGGACGATCTGGTTCATAAGGTCCTCGTACCGGCGCCTGGGCACCGGCGCCTGCCAGGTCACCTTCGATCCTGGAAACTCGCCGTCCTCGCCAAGCCAGCTCTCTGCGCCGGCGCCGTGCCGAGGATGCTGCAAGCCAGCTCACGCGCGCTGCTGGCATCGACGCCAGGGGAACGCCGCGGCGCACGCTCGCCTCGATGGTACAATTGTTCTACCCATGGATCAGTTGATCCACAACGATGACCGTCCATCGACCGTAGCCCCTGCGGCGGACCCCGACGCGGCCGCCCGGCAGGGCTCTGGCTCGAAGCAGCGCACCGCCCTCGCCCTGATGCCTTCGAGCGCAACGGCCGACGCGCAGAGGCTCCTCGTCACCCGGGCGCTGCGTGGCTTCGCCGACGGCTTCGTCAGCGTGCTCCTCGCGGACTACCTTTCATCGCTCGGCCTCAGCCCGCTCCAGATCGGGACCATCATCACCGGCACGCTGCTGGGCTCGGCGGTTCTTACGCTGGCTGTCGGGCTCCTGGGGCACGGGCTCGGCTCTCGGCAGCTCCTCCTCGGCGCCTCGGCGCTGATGTTCGCGACGGGGCTCGGTTTCCTGGGGGTCACGGCGTTCTGGCCGCTGCTCGTGGTCGCCGTCGCGGGAACGCTCAATCCCTCGGCAGGCGACGTCAGCGTCTTCCTGCCTGCCGAACAGGCCGCGCTCAGCGCGACGGTCGAAGGCCGCGACCGCACAGGGATGTTCGCCCGCTACAATCTCTCGGGCAACCTCGCCGGTGCGCTCGGCGCGCTGGCGAGCGGGCTGCCCGTGGCGGGTGCGCGCTGGTTCGGCTGGGATCGGGCGGCGGCAGAGCGCTCGGGGTTCGCGCTGTATGCGGCTGTCGCGGTCGCAGTCGGCATTCTCTACTGCAAGCTCTCGCCCGCGCTCGAGCGGCACACGCAGACCGCGAAGGCCGCGCCTCTCCTGCGGTCGCGTAGGATCGTCGTCCGGCTCGCGGCGCTGTTCAGCCTCGACTCGTTCGGCGGCGGGTTCATCGTCCAGTCGCTCCTCGCGCTGTGGCTCTTCCGTCGCTTCGCCCTCTCCGTGGAGACGGCGGGCGCGATCTTCTTCGCCGCAGGCATCGCGGCGGGCTTCTCGCAGCTCGTCTCTGCACGGCTCGCAGCCAAGATCGGGCTCATCAACACCATGGTCTATACCCACCTGCCATCGAATGGGCTCCTGATCCTGGCCGCGCTCATGCCCACCGCGCCGCTCGCTGTCGGGTTCCTCCTTCTGCGCATGTGCCTCTCGCAGATGGACGTGCCCGCGCGGCAGTCGTACGTGATGGCGGTGGTCCCGCCGGAGGAGCGCCCGGCCGCCGCGAGCGTCACGAACGTGCCGCGCAGCCTCGCCGCAGCCCTCGCGCCGCTCCTCGCGGGCGCGATGCTCAGCCGATCGAGCTTCGGCTGGCCGCTCCTGTGCGGCGGCATCGCCAAGACCATTTACGACGTACTCCTCCTGGTCCAGTTCGGCGCCGTCAAGCCGCCGGAGGAGACAGCAGACGGGGGCACGGCAGCGACCCGACCCCGGCGCTCACCATGAACCAGACCGTCGCGCGCTCGAGGTGACCCCTCTGGCGATCGTCGCCTTCAGCAGGGGCGAGCTCGGTCGGAAGTCCGCACAGCGCGAGGCGCTCATGTCGCTCTTCATTCTCTCTTGCGCGCGAGCGACTCGTACAGATCGCCGAAGAGCGCAGCTCCCCGGGCGAGCCGCGCCTCGTCGTCTCGCTCGACCATGGCCAGCCCGTTCACGAGACACTCCACGCCCGGCCGCTCGGGCCGGTTGAACTTGGCATCCTTGAGATCGATGTCGTGGATGATCTCGGCGATGCGGCGCAGCGCTGGATCCGCGAGCCCGAACCGGTCGAGGAGCACCTCGAACGTGCAGCGGTCGCCTTCGTGGGTGAACTCGGCCTCGAACATGTCGAAGCGCAGCTCGCCCGGCTCCGGCGTGTAACCCTTGCCGCTCACGAACTTGAAGCGCGCCTCCGGATCGAGGAAGCGCCGGATGAGCCACGCGCTCGCGATGCGGTCGACGTGGATGTTCTTGCGGGTGACCCAGGTACGGCCGCGTACGTCGGCGGCCAGCACGGCCGGCCGACGCTTCGTGGACGATCCGCTGGCGCTGCCTTCGAGGCGCGCTTCGAGCTCACGCACGAGGCCCTCGACCGCGACGCGTCCGGTGGACGCGAAGAAGTCAACCGCCGCGATCGCGCCGAGCTGCTTCTTGAGGCGCACGACCTCGCCCGCGAGCTCCGTGCGGCGCTCTTCGGGGACGCCTCCGCGCCGAGGAAGGACCTTCTGGACGGCGCGCACCTCCTCGGCCAGAGCTTCGTAGTCGGCGTTCCGGGCTTCGTGGAAGAGCGCCTCGATCTGCTCATCCGAGAGCCCCGCGGAGAACCGCGCCTCGCACACCGACGCGTCACCGCCGCCGTCGATGATCTCGCGGTATACCCAGGCGAAGTCCTCGCGCGCGGAGTCGGTCGCCGGCAGCGTGTAGACGGAGTTCTTGATTGCGACGGCGCCCAGACGTTGCAGATGACGCCCGATCTTCACACGGAGGTATGCGGGCTTGGGCGGGAGCTGATGGATGAGGAGCAGCCATCGCCCGGTAGGCGCGTCCTCCGGGGGCGCTGCCGCCGGAAGAGGGCGCACGTGCTCGCCCGGCGAGCTGTTGGCGTCATCGCGCCGCGAGACAGATGAGCGGCGTGTTGCGCGGGAAGGCGGCATTCAGCACGGCATGTTTTCCGATGCGATGGTCACGTGTCAATGTCGAGAGCCACCGCGGCTGGCGTGCTCCCCGGGGCTGCCGGTCTGCTGCGTACCGTCAGTGAATCAGCTGGGAGCGCCCGCCCTCGAGCCGCACATGGTCGTGAGCACCGCGAGCAGCTCCGCCGGTTCGATGGGCTTCGGGACATGGGTGTTGAACCCTGCCCGCAATGCGCGCATGCGATCCTCCGTGCGCGCATAGGCGGTGAGCGCGATCGCCGGGGTCCGCCCCCCGCTCGCCGCCGGGAGCGCGCGGATCTTGCGGATCAGCACGTAGCCGTCCTCGCCGGGCATCGCGACGTCGGACACGAGCACGTCGGGCTGCAGCGCCTTCACCGCGAGCAGCGCCTCGGCCGCGGACGAGACGGCCGTCACGCGCGCGCCGCACTGCTCGAGCATCGTGACGAGGAGCTCGCGCGTGTCGTCCTCGTCCTCGACCACGAGCACGTTCAGCGCCGCGAGCTCCGGCGGGCGGTCGCTCCCGGCAGAGACGCTCGGCAGCTGCGCCAGCCGGCGCCCCCGGCCGTGGCTCGGCGGCGCCGCGAGCGGCAGCTGGACGACGAACGTGGCGCCCTGACCCTCCCCGTCGCTCAGCGCGTGGGCCGTGCCGCCGTGCATCTCCACGAGGCTCTTCACGATCGTGAGCCCGAGGCCCAGGCCGCCGTGCCTGCGGGTCGTGCCGCTCTCGGCCTGCCGGAACTGCTCGAACACGTACGGCAAGAACGCGGGCTCGATGCCCTGGCCGGTGTCGGACACGGTGATCTCGGCGGACCCGTCGGCGCGATCGAGCCGGATGCGCACCACCCCGCCGCGCGGCGTGAACTTCACCGCGTTGTTGAGCAGGTTCCAGACGACCTGCTGCAGCCGGCCCGCGTCGCCCGCGACGGCGCCCACGCCGGGCTCGATCAGCGGCAGGAGCCGCACCCCCTTGGCGTCGGCCGCCGGCCGCACGACCTCGAGGGCGGCGTCGATCACGGGCACGAGCTCGATCGGATGGACGTCCAGCCGGAGCTTGCCGGCCATGATGCGCGAGATGTCGAGCAGGTCGTCGATGAGCTGCGCCTGCGCCTGGGCGTTGCGCTCCACCGTCTCCAGCGCCTTGTCGCGGCGCTCCTCGGCGAGCTTGCCGGTGCGCAGCATCCGGACCCAGCCGAGGACCGCCGTGAGCGGCGTGCGGAGCTCGTGGCTCATCGTCGCCAGGAACTCGTCCTTCAGGTGGCTGGCGGCCTCGGCCTCCTGACGGGCGGACTGCGCCGCGGCGAGCAGGTCTTGCCGCTCCTCCTCCGCGCGCTTCCGCGCCGTGATGTCGAAGAACGAGGAGACGACGCCGGCCACGGAGCCGTTCGCGCCGCGGAGCGGCTGCGCGTTCACCGAGAGCCACACGACCGAGCCGCCCGGCCGCTCCAGCCCGAGCACGACGCCCGACTGGGGCGCGCCCGTCCGGAGCGCGATCTGCGAGGGGACCATCTCGAAAGGGAAGGGCGAGCCGTCCTCGCGGACGAGCCTGCACGGCGGGCCCAGCATCGTGGACCCGACGAGCTGGGCCATGGGCAGGGCGAGGATCCGCTCGGCGCTCGCGTTCGCGGTGCGGATGACGCCGCGCTCGTCCTCGAGCGTGATGCCCTCCTCGAGCGCGCTGATGATCACGCGATAGCGCTCCTCGCTGTCCCGGAGCGCCCGCTCCGCCTCGATCGCGTCGGTCTCGTCGCGCGTGATCAGCACGGCGCCCGCGGGCGAGCCGTCGGCGTGCCGGAGCGGCGACGCCGTCCCGGCGAGGGCGCGGATCGAGCCGTCCGGGCGCGTCACGAGCCAGCGCGCGTTCTCGACCTTCTCGCCCAGGAGCGCGCGGTGGAGCGGGTCCTCGTCGGGGCGCAGCGGCCGGCCGTCCAGCGCGAGCAGCCCGCGGGGCCGGAGCGACTCGATCGCGTCGCTCACGTCGCGCTCGTACACCCCGTGCTGCCGCTGGGCCTCGCCGTTGCAGATCCGGAGCGTCCCGCGCGCGTCCGCGGCCATGATGCCGTCGCCGCTCTGCTCGATGAGCGCGCGCAGCAGATCGCGCTCCACGGCCGCGATCCGCTCGGCCCGCTCGGCCCGCTCGCGGAGCCGCTTCGAGCGGAGGAGCGCGCCGACGCGCGCCGACAGCGCGGCCGCCGGGCAGGGCTTGACCACGTAGTCGTCGGCGCCCGCGGTGAGCCCCTCGACGAGGTCCTCCTCCTGCCCGGCCACGGTCAGGATGAGGATCGGGAGCCCGACCGTGGCGGCGCGCGACCGCAAGAGGCCACAGATCTCGGTGCCGGACATGGCCGGCATCACCTGGTCGAGCACGAGGACGTCCGGCAGATCGCCGCCCGCCACGCGCTCGAGCATCGCGGCGGCGTCCGTGAAGACCTGGACCTCGTACCCTGGCGCGAGGGCGCGCGCGGCCATCTCGGCCTCCAGCAACGAATCGTCGAGGATCCACACCACCCCGCGCTGCGCGTGCTCGCTCGGCGGAGGCTCCATGCCCACGTCCCGGACGCCTCGCCCCGCGGCCGGCGCCGGGCGCCGGGGCGGGCCGTTCGCATCGCGCGCGGCGTCGGCGAGCACGAAGTCCATCGTCATTGGCCGATTCATGGTTCTCCAGGAGCAGCAGGGGCCGCGAGGCGTATCGCTAGAGGGCGGCGCCTCTCGGGGCGGGACGGGGCGCGGAGACGCGTTGGTTCCGCAAGCGTCTTTACCGCCCAGTCTCATCTGAGTGAGAGCCTGCGGCGATGCAAGCGTAATACGATGAAAGACGCCCTGTCGCTCTCTTCTGGGTTGCGTTTGGTCGCGTTTGGCGTTTGTTTGCGTTCGGTCACGTCCGGTTGCGTCAGGTTGCTTCTGGTCATTGCCCCCGCACCACGCGGCCGTCGCCGGTTTCCAGCGACCGCTGTCATGGCGTTCGCGCGCCTGCCGACGTTCGCTGGCGCACTGGCGCTCCCCAGGGGGAGCCCGGGCTCGTCAGCGAGCACAGCAGACATCGCCGGCGCCGGCTCGACGCGCGGGCCAGCGCACGGCCGGCGCGCTGCTCGCCCGAGCCGGGGAACCGGAGCTCGGGGCGGGGCTGACGGGAGTTCCCTGATTCTCCCACGGACGCACAGGCGCGATTGACACCTCGTGTTCGGAAAGGCTATTCCCTCGACCGAGCACCGCTGTGGCAGAGATCCTCGTCGTCGATGACAGCAGGGTGATGCGCGAGATGGTGGTGGCCTGCCTGCGGGCAGAGCAGCACGGGTTCGCGCACGCGGCGAGCGGGCTCGAGGCGATTGAGACGCTCTCGCTCAGGCCGTTCGATCTCGTGGTGCTCGACCTGAATATGCCCGATATCGGGGGACTCGAGGTGATCGAGTTCATCCGGGGTCAAGACAGGCTGCGGAGCCTGCCGATCCTGGTGGTGACGACCCGGGGTGATGAGGAGTCCCGCGCCCGCACGCTCGCCGCGGGGGCGTCCGAGTTCATGACGAAGCCCTTCACTCCTGACGCCATCCTGGCCAGCGTGCGCGCGCTCCTGCAGGACGACGTCGCCGGCGCCGGATGACCGGCGCGCTCGACGTGAACGAGTTCGTGGCCGGCTACCTCGTCGAGGTGGAAGAGCACCTCTCCGCGTCGACGGCCAACCTCCTCGCCGTCGAGGCGGCCCTCCGCGCCGGCGAGTCGAGCCCCAGGCCGATCCGGGAGCTCTTCCGCGCCCTTCACACCATCAAGGGCCTCTCCGCCATGGTCGGCGTGGAGCCGATCGTGGATCTCGCCCACGCGATGGAGACCGTGCTCCGGGCGGCGGACCGGGCGGCCGGGAGCCTCTCCGCCTCGTCGATCGAGGTGCTGCTCCGCGGGCTCCGGGCCATCGAGGAGCGGGCCCGGGCGCTCGCCGAGGGCAAGCCGGTGCTGCCGGCGGCGCCGGAGCTCCTCGCCGCGCTCACCGCGCTCGATCTCGCCGCAGCGCCGTCGCCGCCCGTGCCGACGATCGGCGCCGATCCCGAGATCCTCGCGAAGCTCGGGCCCGGCGAGCGGGTGCAGCTCGCGCAGGGCGTGGCCGGCGGGCGGCGCGCGCTGCGGGTCGACTTCACCCCCTCGCCGGCGCGCACCGCCGAGGGGGTGAACATCACGACCGTCCGCGAGCGCGTCGGCAAGCTCGCCGAGATCGTCAAGGTCGTCCCGCTCTCGGTGCCGGCCGGCGATGGGGCGCCGGGCGGCATCGTCTTCGCGCTCCTCGTCCTCACGAGCGCGCCCGACGAGGAGGTCGCGCGCGCGGCGGCGGCGGATGGCGTCCGCGCGCTCACGGTGGAGCCCCCCGTCCCGCCGGCCGTCGCGGCCCTGGCGGAGCGCGAGCCGGACGAGCCGGTGGACCAGGAGCCCCAGCTCCGAGGCGTCGTCCGCGTCGAGGTGGCGCGCCTCGACGACGCGCTCGACAAGCTGTCGGCGCTCGTCGTCACGCGGTTCCGGCTCGCGCGGGCGGCCGCCGAGCTGCGCGCCCGGGGGGTCGACACCCGCGATCTGTCGGAGATCCTGCGCGAGCACGACCGGACGCTGCGCGACCTTCGCGGCGCCATCATGCGCGCGCGCATGATCTCCGTGAAGGAGCTCCTCGAGCGCGTGCCGCTGGTCGTCCGCGGCCTCGGCCGCGCGACCGGCAAGCAGGTCCGGCTCGAGATCGACGCCGGCAAGGCCGAGCTCGACAAGGCGGTCGCGGAGCGCGTCTTCCCTGCGATCGTGCACCTGCTCCGGAACGCCGTCGATCACGCGATCGAGCCGCCCGCCGAGCGGCGGCGCCTCGGCAAGCCGGAGGAGGGCGTCGTCCGGGTCTCCTGCTTCGAGCGTTCCAGCAATCAGCTCGAGCTCAGCGTCGCCGACGACGGCCGCGGCATCGATCGCGCGCTGGTGGCGAGGCGGGCCGGCCGCCCCGCGCCCGAGAGCGACGCGGCGCTGCTCGACCTCATCACGCTCCCTGGGCTGTCGACGCTCGACCAGGCGACGAAGACCAGCGGCCGCGGGCTCGGGATGGACATCGTGCGCCGCATCGCGGTGGAGCAGCTCAGCGGCGAGCTCTCGGTGAGCACGTCGCCCGGCGCCGGCACCACCTTCACCCTCCGGATCCCGCTCACGTTGACCATCGTGGACGCCTTCTCCTTCCTGTGCGGTGACCAGCTGTTCGTGACGCCGGTCGCGGGCGTCGAGGAGGTCGTGGAGATCGATGCCGCCCGCATCATCCGCGGCCCGGCCCCGGGCGAAGCGCGGGGCGGGACGATGCTGCCAGCCGCGGGCGAAGCGCGCGGAGGGACCATGTTGCCAGCCGCGGGCGAAGCGCGCGGAGGGAGCATGTTGCCAGCCGCGGGCGAAGCGCGCGGAGGGACCAGGTTGATCGAGCGCCGTGGCGAGGTCGTGCCCCTCGTCGACCTCGGCGCCCTCTTCGAGACCGGGGCCTCGCCCGCGCGCAGGGCGCTCGTCGTCCGTCGCCACGGCGCGCCCTTCGCGTTCGGCGTGACCCGCGTGATCGGCCAGCAAGAGGTGGTCGTGCGGCCGCTCGAGGACCCGCTCGTCAGGGTGCCGGGCGTGTCTGGCTCGACGGATCTCGGCGATGGGCGCCCCACGCTCGTCCTCGACCTCGTGACCCTCAGCGGCAGGCTCTCCGCTGGCCGCGGCGGCCGCGGCGCGCTCGTCCGGGTGGCCTCGTGAGCGAGCTGCACGTGGTCCTGAAGGTGGCGGACACCGAGTACGTCATCTCGGCGGCGGACGTGCTCCACATGGAGTCGTTCGCCGGGGCGACCCGGGTGCCGGGGACGCGATCGTACGTCGGCGGCCTGGTGCAGATCCGGGGCCGCGTGGTCCCGGTCGTGGATCTGCGCGTCCGCTTCGGGCTCCCGAGCGCGGAGCCGACGCTCGACTCGCGTGTCATCGTCGTCCAGCACGGCGGCCGCACCGTGGGCCTCCTGGTGGACAGCGCGCGCGAGGTCGTCAACATCGCCGAGGGCGAGCTGCGGTCGCCCCCCGAGGTCATGGCGGAGGAGAGCGCCGGGTTCGTCAGGGCCGTCGCGAAGATCGGGGAGCGCCTCGTCATGCTCGTCGACGTCGGCAGGATCATCGGTGAGGAGCAGGATCATGGCAGCTGATGCAATCGCGGACATCGATGGCGCGCTCGCGCTGGCGGAGCAGACCGAGCGCGCGCTCCGCCAGGCGGTCGCGACCGTCGCCGGCGTCGAGCAGGCAGCCGCGCGGCTCGCCGCCCTCGGCGCCGAGCAGGCCACCGCCGGCAGGGAGCAGGGGGCCATGGCGGGGGCGCTCGCGGGCGAGCTCGAGGAGGCCGGGGCGGCCGCGCAGGCGCTCGCTCGTACGGGGCAGCGGGTGGGCGACGCCGTCGTCGAGGTCGTGAGGGGGACCGAGGGCATGGCGGGCGGCGTCGGCGCGCTCGCCCCCGCGCTCGCCAGCGTGAAGGGCGACGCCGACTCGCTCGCCGCCTCGTCGGACACGACCGCGGTCGCGCTCGAGGAGATCGCCCGCTCGGTGAAGGCGGTGAGCGCCAGCGCCGAGGAGCTCGCGTCCTCCAGCGAGGAGCTCCTCAGCGCGGTCTCCGTGACGAGCGGATCGGCCGACGAGGCGGCGGCCCGCGGCGAGAGCAACGCCGCGGCCATCGAGGAGATCGGGGCCACCATCGAGGAGATGTCGAAGGGCGTCGCGCGCCTCTCGGCCGACGCCAAGGGGGTCGGGGCGCAGATCTCGAGCATGGCCGCGGCCGTCGTGGGCGTGAGCGGCTCCCTCGATCGCGTCGCGAAGGACGCGACCGAGATGGCGAGCGCGGTCGAGGAGACCGCGGCGACCGCCGAGCAGATGGCGCGGTCGATCCGCGGGGTGGCCGAGAGCGCGAAGGCGCTCGACGGGAGCGCGTCGACGACCGCGAGCACGATCACGGAGATCGCGAGCTCGGTCGAGGAGGTCGCGGCCACCGCCGAGAAGAACGCGGCGACCATCGAGGCGAACGCGGTCGCCGCCGAGGAGCTCGCGAGGACCGCGCAGCAGGTCGCGCAGAGCGCCGAGCAGATCAGCGGGCTCGCGGCCGGCAACGCCGCCACGTCGTCGCAGGTCGAGGCCTCGACGCGGCGGATCGTCGCCATCGTCGAGACCGCGCGCGCGACCGCCGAGCAGGGGGTCGCGACCGCGCGCCAGGGCGCCGCGACGGTCGGCCGGTCCATCGCCGGGCTCGGGAGCATCCGGCAAGCGATGGCCGACTCCGCTTCGGTCATGAAGGAGATGGGCAAGCGGGCGGAGGAGATCGGCGACATCGTCCAGACGATCAACCTGATCGCCGATCGCACGAACCTCCTCTCGCTCAACGCCAGCATCGAGGCCGCGCGCGCGGGGGAGCACGGCCGCGGCTTCGCCGTCGTCGCCGAGGAGATCCGCAACCTCGCCGATCGGGCCGCCGTCTCGAGCGCCGAGATCGCCAAGATCGTCCGCGCGCTCCAGGCGAGCGCCCGGGAGGCGGTGGCCGCCTCGAGCGAGGGCGTCAAGGTCGCGGACGAGGGGACCCGGCTCGCGAGCGACGCCGATCGGGCGCTCACGTCCATCCTGCAGGGGGTCGAGGAGCTCGGCCGCTCGATCCGCGACATCGACCGGGCGAACGCGGAGCAGGTGCAGGCGGTGGCCTCCCTGACCCAGGCCGCGTCGCGCATGAGCGACGAGGGCAAGGCGGTCGCGCGCTCCGCGGCCGAGCAGACCAGGGCGATCCAGGCGCTCGCGCAGGGCAGCGCCGAGATGCGGCGCATGGCCCGGCAGACGAAGGACGCGACCGCCGAGCAGGCGCGCGCGCTGCGGGACGCCGTGAAGGCCAACGCGCAGCTCACGTCCACCGCCGAGCGGGTGTCGCGGGCGATGGACGAGCAGGCGACAGGGGCGTCGCAGCTCGCCAAGGTCGCCGCGCAGATGCGCGCGCTGACCCAGCAGACCAACGCCGCCATGGTCGAGCAGACACGCACCCTGGCCGGGATCACGGCGCTCACGCAGGACGTCACGGGCGCGTCGCAGCGCATGGTCGCCGGCCTCGCGGAGCAGGCGGGCGGCGCGACCGAGATCGCGCGCGCGATGGACGACATCCGGCGGCTGTCGGTCCAGTCGGCGCGGGGCACCGGCGAGCAGGCGCGGGCCGCGAAGCAGCTGGAGGCGTCCGCCCGCCAGGTCGCGCGGCTCGCGGCGGCGGTGACCGCCGCGACGGCGGACCAGGGCAAGGCGACGGCGGCCCTGGCGAAGGAGGGGGAGTCCGTGCGCCGGATCGCCAGGCAGACGGCGCGGGCCGTGGCCGATCAGGCGGAGGTCGTCATGGCCCTCGCGTCGGGCGCGAACCGGCACACGGCGTCGCTCCAGGCCGCCGAGAAGGGGGCCTCCGAGCTCTCGACCCGGAGCGAGCAGCACGCCGCCTCGCTCTCGCGGCTGCGCGATCCGGTCCGGGAGCTGCTCGCCGCCACGGCCAGGCACGCGAGGGACACCGGCGCGATCGCGAGCGACGCAGGCCAGGTGCTCGAGCAGCTCGGCAGGATCAGGCAGGCGAGCGCGGAGCACGCGGACGCGGTCGCGGGCGTCGTCGCCACGGTCGCCCACGCCGTCGCCCACATCAAGGCGAACGGGACGCAGCACCCCGCGCCGCCGGAGACAGCGTGATCGCCCGGCGCCCCGCGCTCGCCATCTCGGACGCGGAGCGGCAGCGCGTCGAGCAGGTCGAGCGGCTCGCCGCCTCGGGGCCTCCGGGGGCGCCTGCGCTCATCGAGATGCTCGCGGATCCGAGCTGGACCGTGCGGCGGGCCGTGGTCGCGTCGCTCGCCGCGCTCGGCGACGCGGCGGTCCACCCCCTGTGCGCGTGCCTCTCCGCCCGGCGCGACAGCGAGGCGCGCATCGCCGCCACGGTCGACGCGCTCGTCGCGTCGCTGGGCGACGTCGACGCCGCGGTGCTCGCGCTGAGCCTGGATCCCCGCCCCGCGCTCGTCGCCGACGCGGCGCAGATCCTCGGCCGCCGCGGCAGCGCGAAGGCCGTCTCCCGGCTCGCGGAGCTCACGTCGCACCCCGACGACAACGTCGCGGTCGCCGCGATCGAGGCGCTCGGCCGGGTCGGCGGCAGGTCCGCGGTCGACTCGCTCGTGGAGGCCGTTTCCAGCGGGAATTTCTTCCGTGTCTTCCCGGCGATCGACGTGCTGGGCCGGAGCGGCGACCCGCGCGCGACCGGGCCGCTGGCGGTCCTCCTCGATGATCCTCGCTACGTGCTCGAGGCGGCGCGGGCGCTCGGCCGCACCGGCAGCCGCGGCGCCGTGGCGCCGCTGGTGCGCCTCCTCGGGCGGCCGAGCGACGGCGTCGTGCGCGTCGCCGCGGCGGCGCTCGCCGAGCTGCGCGAGCGGTACCGCGAGCGCTACGGGACGGCCGCGCCGATCGACGAGGCGCTCCGGAGCGAGGCGCCGGCGCCCGGCGTGGCGCGCCGGCTCTCCCAGAGCCTCGCGGGCGCGGATCCGGCCGAGCAGGCCGCCCTATGCAGCGTGCTCGGCGCGATCGGGGGCGACGACGCCCTGCTCGAGCTGACGCGCCTGCTCGACGCCGGTCATCCCGTCGCGGGCGCCGCCGCGGAGGCGCTCGGCCAGCTCTCGCGGAGCGCGGATCCCCGGGTGCTCGCGGCGCTGCGCGACGGCGACAGCCGGCGCAGGCTCCTGCTCCTGCCGCTCGTCCGGGGCGTCGCGGCGGCGGGCGACGTGGAGCGCTGCCTCGCCGATCCGGACGCGGAGGTCCGCGCGGCGGCGTGCGACGCGCTCGCGCGCATCGCGGAGCCCGGCTCGGCGCGCGCGCTGTTCCAGGTCCTCGACGACCCGAGCCCCCGCGTGGTCCACGCCGCGACGACCGCGATCCAGGGCCTCGGCGGCCCGGACGTCGAGGGGCTCGCGCTCGCCGCGGCCCACGAAGGGACCCCGGCCGCGCGGCGGACGGCCCTCCGGATCCTCGGGCACCTCGCCCCTGCGTCGGCGCTGCCGGTCTTCCTCGACGGCCTCTGCGACCCCGACGTTCGGGCGCGCGAGCAGGCGATCCATGGCCTCGCGTCCCTCGCGGCGCCGGCGGCGCTCGACGCGCTCGTCGCGGTCGCGGCCGATCCCACGGCGCGGATCCGGGCCGTGGCGATGCGGGCGCTCGGGCAGTCGCGCCGGGATCCTCGCGTGATCGACGCGCTCCTCGCGGGGCTCCGCGACGGCGACGCATGGGTCCGGTACTACGCCTGCCAGTCGCTGGGGAAGCTCGGGTGGGAGGCGGCGGCAGGGGTCATCGCCGAGCGGCTCCGGGACGAGAGCGGCCAGGTGCGCGTGGCGGCGATCGAGGCGCTGTCGGGGATCAAGGGCGATCTCGCGCTCGTGGCGCTGGAGCAGGCGGCCCGGGACGGCGACACGGACATGCGGCGGTCGGCGCTGATCGGGCTCGGCATCGCCGGGCGGGAGGCGTCGCTGCCGACGTTGCTCGACGCGCTCTCGTCCTCGGACGTGGCGACCCGGCTGGTCGCGGTCTCGGCGATCTCCGGCTTCTCGTCGCCCGAGGTCCTGCCGGCGCTCGTGCGCGCGGCGGGCGATCCCGACGAGAGCGTGCGTGCGGCCGCGACCAGCTTCATCGCGGGGCGGCCAGGCGCCGAGGCGACGAGGACGCTCGTCGCGCTGCTCGTCACGTCGCGGGCGCAGGGCCCGCTCCTCGCCGCGCTGTCGACGCCCGTGCCGGGCCGCATCGAGGGCATCCTCGACGCGCTGGGCACGGCGGACGACGAGCTCTCGCCGCTCCTGACCGCGGCGCTCGCGCGGATGCGGCTCCCCGGGGCGCACGCCGCGCTCCTCGAGGCGCTCCGGCTGCCGCGCGCGCCGGCGCGGAAGGCGGCCGCCACGACGCTCGCCGCGGTGGCCACCCGCGAGGGCTTCGCGGCGGTCGAGCGCGCCGCGCGGACCGATCCAGATCCCGAGGTGCGGCGCGTCTCCGCGTCCGTCCTCGCACAGTGGGCCTGATCCCGTGGGCATGACGAGCCGCCTCCCCATCTCTCCGCAGGTCTTCGCGATCTTCAGCGCGCTCGTGGCCGAGAAGATCGGCCTCCACTACGACGCGGCCGATCGCGAGCTGCTCGGCGACAAGCTGTCGGCGCGCGCCATCGACGCCGGCTTCGATTCGCTGCTCGATTATTACTACTTCCTCCGCTACGACCCGGCGGGCGCGGCCGAGATGGACGCGCTGATCGACGGGCTGGTCGTGGGCGAGACGTACTTCTTCCGCGAGTTCGCGCAGATCGAGCTCGCTGTCTCGGAGTTCATCGCGCCGCGCGTGGCGGCGGGCGGCCGGCCGCGGATCTGGTCGGCGGCCTGCTCGAGCGGCGAGGAGCCGTTCACGCTCGCGATGCTCCTGGCCGAGCGGGGCCTGCTCGACAGGGTCGATCTCATCGCGAGCGACATCAGCGCGCGGGCGCTCTCGCGGGCCCAGGCCGGCGTGCTCGGGCCCCGCTCGCTCCGGAGCAACGCCCCGCCGCCTCCGTTCGCCGAGCGGTGGTTGCAGGTGACGCCCGATCGCGTCGTCGTGAGCGCCGACCTGAGGCGGGCGATCGACTGGCGGCGGATCAACCTGCTCGACGCGTCCCAGGTCGCGTCGCTCGGGCGGCTCGACGTCGTGATCTGCCGCAACGTGCTCATCTACTTCCACGACAACACGGCGCGGTGGGTGGTCAAGAACCTCGCGGGGGCGCTCTCCGCGGGCGGGATCCTCCTGGTCGGGGTCTCCGAGTCGCTCTTCAGGCTCGGCACCGCGCTCTCCTGCGAGGAGCGGGGCGGCGTGTTCCTCTACCGGAACGCGGCGTCATGAGCCGCCCTGCGGTCCGCGTGCTCGTGGTCGACGACTCGGCCTTCGTGCGCAAGGTGCTGCGGCAGGTCCTCGGCGCGAGCTCCTCGATCGAGGTCGTCGACACGGCCATGGACGGCCTGGACGCGCTGGAGAAGATCGCGCGCTACAAGCCGGATGTCGTCACGCTGGATCTCGTGATGCCGAACCTCGACGGCCTCGGCGTGCTCGCGTCATTGCCGCGCGAGGGCGCGCCGCGGGTGATCGTCGTCAGCAGCGCCGACGCGGACAGCGATCTCGGCGTCAGGGCGCTCCAGGAAGGCGCGACCGATCTCGTCGAGAAGCCGACGGCGCTCGCGACCGATCGCCTCTTCGGCCTCGCGGACGAGCTGGTCCGCAAGGTGCTCGCCGCCGCCGAGGCGAAGGTCCACCGCGCAGAGCCGCCGCCCGCGCCGCCGCCCGCGCCTGGCGCGATCCCGGCGCTCTCGCGCACGCGGGTCGTCGTGATCGGCGCGTCGACCGGCGGCCCTCTGGCGCTGACGCGGCTCTTCGCGGCGATGCCCGCAGGGTTCCCGGCCCCGATCGTCGTCGCGCTGCACATCCCGCCTGGCTACACGGAGTCGCTGGCGCGCCGCCTGGACGACGCGAGCGCGCTCTCGATCGTCGAGGCGTCGGACGATCTCCCGCTCCGGCCCGGGCTCGTGGTCCTCGCGCGCGGGGGGACGCACATCGAGGTCCGGCGCGACCTAACGCGCGCTATCGTCCGCTTCGTGGCGACGGCCAGCTCGTCCCTCTATTGCCCGTCGGTGGATCTACTCTTCGCGAGCGCAGCGGCCGAGTTCGGGCCGGGCGTCCTCGGGGTCGTGCTGACGGGCATGGGGGACGACGGCCTGGAGGGCTCCCGGGCGATCCGCGCGGCGGGCGGGAGGATCCTCGCCGAGGCCGAGTCGTCCTGCGTCGTTTACGGCATGCCCCGCCGCGTGCTGGAGGCCGGGCTCGCCGCGGCCGCGGCGCCGATCGATCAGATGCCTGCGGCCATCCTGCGGCATCTTTGACGTCGCACGTCGCACGTCGCACGTCGCACGTCGCACATCGCGCGGCGCGCCTCGTCACAGCGGCCAGTAGACGACCTTCCCCTCGATCTCCTGGAACGTCGCCGCGTTGCCGTCCTGGGAGACGATGAAGGCGATCCGCTCCGGGTACCCCGCGACGAACGCCGCGGCCGCGCGGTGGCGGGTGCCTCGCGCGTCGAGGCTCAAGCTCGCGTCCATCCGCTGGTCGGGCGTAGCGGCGAAGACCTCGGAGATGATCGCCCGCGGAGGCGGCAGCTTCGCGCCGAACGCGAGCACGTCGAGGGCGTGGCTCATCACGACCGCGCCGTCGACGGTCGTCAGCCGGACGATGAGCTCGAGCAGCCGGCTGACGCGCTCGGACCGCTGGAGCGCGTGCTCCGATTCGCTCGCCGCTGGCCTCCCCCCGGACGGCTGGCATTGCCCGTCCGTCAGGTGGGGCTCGTGCGCGCCGGCGAGGTCGAGGATGGCCGAGCCGAGGCACAGGGCAGGGGTCAGCCGCTTGACCTCGGTGTCGAGCTGATTGCCCTCTTCACCGAAGAGCTGCGGCAGGCCCTCGCCCGGCCCCAGTACGACCAGGAGCCCGCCGCGGCCGAGCTCGACCATCCCCTCGACGATGCGCAGCAGATAGCCGCGCACGTCGCGGGCGAGCGCGCTCGCCTGGTCCCGCGCGACGGTCCGCTCGATGGAGTCGAGCAGCGGCCGGTTCTTGGGCATCCACGTCCGCACGGCGCCGCGCTCGTATCGGACGACCTCCCATTCGCCGCGGTACACGGCCACGACGCCGGGCTTCGGGGCGACGACGCGCACGAGCTGATCGAGCGCGAACGACGGCCGGCCGTGCGGCACCGCGATGCCGGCGACGGCGAGCGACCCCTCGATCGGCACCACGGCCAGGAAGGAGCGCGGCCACGCGCTCGCCGGAGCCAGGTTGGCCAGGTGCTCCGCGTCGAACGCCACCGGGGACCCGAACCGCACGAGATCCCACGCGGGCTCTCCGGACTCGAACTCGGCGAGGCGCTCGGCGAACACGACGCCGATCGGGTTGAGCCGCCCCTCCTCCGTCGCCATGGACGCGAAGAACAGCGTCTCGATCAGATGCGTCAGGATCGCGGCGAAGGAGGGCGGCGCCTCGTCGGGGGCGACGCGGGCGCCCGGAGCCAGCTTCTGCGCCGCGAGCGGGGCCTGCCCTTGCAGCTCGAGGAAAGCCGCCGTGACGTCCGCCGGATACTTGGGGCGCATGAGCTCGCTCTACCCTCCTCCGCGCCCCCGGTCAGCCCGGCGGGCGGCTAGCGGACCGCTTCGCCGTGCTCGCTACGCGGCCCGACGCGAGCTGCCGCCCTTCCGCTTCGGGGTCTCCGCCTTCCGCGCCCTGGATTTGCCGCCCTCTTCCGGCGCTGGTCTGTCGGCTTTCGCGCCGTTCTTCGCCTCGTCGTTCGCGGCCTTCCCGCCCTTCTGTCCGAGGCTCTTCTTGAGCAGCGCGATGAGGTCCACCGTGCCAGTGGCGCGGCGCTCGCGCTCTTCCTCCACGGGCTCCGCTGGGGCGGTCGTGCGGCCGGATTTCACCTTCTTCTCGATGAGCTTCATCACGTCGTCGCGGTACTCATCCTTGTATTTCTCCGGCTCCCACGCGGTGGCCATCTCGGCCACCAGCCGCTCCGCCATCTCCAGCTCCCGCTTGCCGAGCCCCTTTCCCTTGGCGTCCATCTCGGGCAGGTCGAGCTCCTCGTCGGAGCGGAGCTCGTGCGCGAACCGGAGCAGGTTCAGCACGAGCCCTCTGCCGTGCGGCCTCACCGCGGCGATGTGCTCGCGCGTCCGGATCACGACCTTCGCGATACCGACCTTGCCTGTCTTCCGCAGCGCCTCGCGCAGGAGGACATACGCCGTCACCGGCGATCGCTTCTTGCCGTTCTGGGACGCGGGAGCGAGGAAATACGGTTTATCGTAGTACATCGGGTCGATCTCCGAGGCGTCGACGAAGTCGAGGATGTCCACGGTCTGCGTCGCCTCCACGTTCGCGCGGCGCAGGTCCTCGTCGGACAGGACGACATACTCGTCTTTCTCGTAGGGATAGCCGCGGACGATATCGTCCCAGCTCACCGGCTCGCCCGTCTCCCGGTTCACGCGCTCATAGCGGATCGGCGCCATGGTGCGCCTGTCGAGCTGCGTGAAGTGGAGCTCGTCGGGCTCCTCGGCGGGGTAGAGGGCCACCGGGATCTGCACGAGCCCGAAGCTGATACTCCCTTTCCAGATGCTGCGAGGCATGTGCGCTCCTTCGACCCGGGCGGCGACCCGAGGGGCCCGCGCCAGGTCCGTCATGGCGAGCAATGCAAGCCGGCGGCCGACGACGCGTCCTCGCGGAGCCTGGGCCGCGCGCCCGTCCTGGCCGCCCGCGGGCATCGCGGAGCCTGCGCCTCCCGCCGCGCGCTGCCACAGCCGAGGTCGCGTTTCGCCACGGCGGACCGGGCGCGGCGCCGATCGGTGGTGATCGCTGCCCCACGCGCCTTGGCCCGCTGTATAACCCGCGTGACATGCCTCGGCGTTCCCACGACCTTCACGGCGCCGCGCCGGACGAGAGCCGGACAGCGCTGCTCCTCATCGACGTGATCAACGATCTGGACTTCCCGGGAGGCGACCGGCTGCTCGCCCACGCGCTCCCGATGGCGCACCGCGTCCGGGCGCTGAAGCAGCGGTGTCGCGACGTCGGCATTCCGGCGGTCTACGTGAACGACAACTTCGGCCGCTGGCAATCCAACTTCCACCGTCAGATCGAGCACTGCCTGGAAGAGGGCGTCCGCGGCCGCGAGATCGCGGCGCTATTGCGGCCTGGAGAGGACGATTATTTCGTGCTCAAGCCCAAGCACTCCGGCTTCTACGGCACCACGCTGGAGATCTTGCTCGAGTCGCTCGGCGCGCAGACGCTCCTCCTCACCGGCATGGCGGGGAACATCTGCGTCCTGTTCACGGCGAACGACGCCTACATGCGCGATTACCGGCTGTTCGTCCCGTCGGACTGCACCGCCTCCGAGACGGAGGAGGACAACGGCCACGCGCTCCGGCAGATGCAGCGCTTCCTCAAGGCCGACATCACGCCGTCGGACGAGCTCGACCTCGAGCGGCTGCCCGCCTGAGGCCGCCGGCGCGCGGCGTCAGGCGGGCAGTTGCCCGAGGTCACGTGGGAAGCGTGGGAAGCGTGGGAAGAAAGAGCGTCGCGCTCAGGCGACGGCCTTCTGCTTCGACGAGATCCCCTCTTCGGTGAGGACCGCGATGTCGGTCGCGCCGCTGCGCTCCAGGATCTGCTTGGCGAGCGCGCGCTCGTTGCTGTCGTTGACGTGGACGGAGATGAGGATGTTGCCGCCCTTGATCTTCCCCTCGTACTGCTTGGCCTCGACCTCGGGGATGCCGAGCCCGATCAGGGCGCCGGTCACGCCGCCGAGCGCGGCGCCGGCCGCGGCGCCGCTCAGCGCGGCCATGATGGGGCCGGCGGCGATGAAGGGCCCGAGCCCCGGGATGGCGAGGGCGCCGATGCCCGCGAGCAGCCCGATGGTCCCGCCGACCGCGCCGCCCGCGCTGGCGCCCGCCGTCGCGCCCTCGGGCGCCTTCGTGTGCTTCTCGTGCGCGAAGTCCCGCGTCCCGTGCTTGTCGGGGAACAGCGCCGAGATGTCGCCTGTCATGAAGCCGGCGCGCTGCAGATCGCCGACGATGATGTCTGCCTGAGCGAGCGTGCTCACGAGGCCAAGGACCGCTTTCTTCGTTGCCATGGTGTCTTCCTTTCGGACCGTTCGATTCGGTTCAGTCAACGTCGACTTCGAGCTGGTTATCGACCTTCTGCACACCCGGGATCCCGAGGGCGATCGCGCCGATATCGGCCTTCTCCTTGTCGCTCTTCACCGGGCCGCGCAGCGTCACCACCTGCCCCGTCGTGATGATCTTGACGTTCTTCGCGCTCATCGAGAGCGTGTCGTTCGCGACCACCGCCTGCCGGATCTTCTGGGTGATCGTGCGATCGGCCTCGTTCTCGCCCTGGTCCCCGGGGGTCAGCGCGGCGGGATCGCGATCGCGATCGTTCTTGCCCGTGTTGTCGGCGGCCGTCGGCGTGGGGTTGTTCGCCCGCTGGGCGATCTCGCCCGGCACCGCGGGATTGCCGTCCGAGCGAGTCGTGCCTTCCGCTCGATCGCAGCCGGCCGCAGCGGCGAGCGAGAGAGGCATCAGCAGGAGGTATTTTGCTGTGTTCATGCCCGCCGCCCTCGCAAGGCCCGGGCCATCCCTGGTGGAGAGCGCCTGTCGGTGCGCGGCCGTGGCCACGGCGGCGCATGATCCCCGTCACGCCGGAGGAGGAGATGCCTTTTTTCACGCCGTACCGTGGGTGGCTCTTCCAGGCGTCGGCGCGCGGCTGGCAAGCTCATGAATAGAAAGAGGCCGGACTGCCCCAAGTGGGGCGAACTGCCCCGTGCCGGCGATGTCAGAAGGGGAGAAATCGCGCTAGCGGGCGGAGGACGGCGCGTGTGTACGCCTGTGACGGACGTCGTCGAGAGGGCCAGTCGCCAGCACCGGATCGGGCCCGCGCTGGAGGAAGGGCTCAATCGTCGCGGGCGCCTTTCGGTCGTTCGGTCGTGCGCGCGTTTGGCGGTTCGATCGGTCGTTCGATCGGTCGTTCGATCGGCCGTTCGATCGGTCGTTCGATTCCGAGCCTCCGCAGCTTCCGGTAGAACGTCGCTCTCGACATGCCCGCCTCGCGCGCGGCCTGCAGCGCGTTCCAGCCGGTCCGCTCGAGCGCGGCGAGCAGCGCGGCGCGCTCGTCGCGCGGCGGTCGCAGCGCGCCGCGGCCGCCGCCTTCCTGCGCGCGGGGCAGGTCCACGTCGTCGGGGCCGATCCTGCGGCCGTCGCAGAGCACGACCGCCTTCGTGATCACGTTCTCCAGCTCGCGCACGTTGCCGGGCCAGCCGTGCTGGCCGAGCCGCCGCAGCGCCTCGTGGGACAGGTGCGGCGCCGGGCGGCCCAGCTGCTCGGCGGCGCGGCGCACGAAGTGGAGCGCGAGCTCCGGCAGGTCCTCCAGGCGATCGCGCAGCGCCGGGAGCCGGATCTGCACCACGGCGACGCGGTAGTAGAGGTCCTCGCGGAAGCGCCCGCGCGCGGCCTCGGCCAGGAGATCGCGGTTCGTCGCGCAGACGAGGCGGAAGTCCACGCGCACGGCCTCGGCGCTGCCCACCGGGCGCACCTCCCGCTCCTGGAGCACCCGGAGCAGCTTCGCCTGCACCTCGAGCGGCATCTCGCCCAGCTCGTCGAGGAAGAGCGTGCCGCCGCGCGCCGCGACCACGAGGCCGGTCCGGTCCCGATCGGCCCCCGTGAACGCGCCGCGGACGTGCCCGAAGAGCTCCGACTCGAGCAGCGCGGCGGGGAGCGCGGCGCAGTTGATCCCCATGAACGGGCCGCTCTTCCGCGGGCCGGCGAAGTGGATGGCGCGCGCGACGAGCTCCTTGCCGGTGCCGCTCTCGCCCGTCACGAGCACGTTGACCGGCGCCTCGACCACGCGGTCGAGCGTCGCGAACACAGCGCGGAGCGCGGGGCCGCGCCCCACGATGGCGCCGTAATCGTAGCGGTGCTCCAGCGCCTGCTGGCGGACGAGCACCTGCTCCTGCAGACGGTCGATCTCCGCGGCCTGGCCGCGCAGGAGCTCCTCGACGCGGCGCCGCTCGGCCTCGAGCTCCACGGTGCGGCGGCGCAGATCGTCGACGAGCCGCGCGTTGCGCAGCGCGAGCGCGACCTGGTCGGCGAAGGCGAGGAGCAGGTCGACGTCCTCCGGCGCGAAGCGCGCGCGCCGGAAGCGGTTGTCGAGGTAGAGCGCGCCGAGCACGCCGTCCGGCGAGCGGATCGGCACGGCGATCACGGACCTGAGCCGCATCGCGTGCACCGACGCGTGCTCGTGGAAGCGCGGGTCCTCCTGGGCGTCCACGGTGACCACGGGCTCCTGCGTCGCGATCGCGCGCTCGGCGATGCCGTAGCTGAACTTGAGGTGGCTCCTGCCGACCTTCTCCCGGTCGACGTTGCGCGCGACCGCCACGCGCAGCTCGCCGCCCGGCTGCTCGATCAGCAGGAACCCGCGCTCCGCGGCCGTGAGGTCGATCGCGGCGTCCATCGCCATCGCGAGGATGTCGGCGATCTCGACGGAGGAGTTGAGCCTGCGGAACACCGCGAGGAGCCGCTCGAGCTTGGCCGTGCGCTCCGCCGCCGGCTGCGCCGCGGGCTCGGCCGCCGCGGGCGCGCGCGCCGGCTGGGCCGCGCGGCGCCGGGGGTGTGTCCAGAAGGCGTGCTGCAGCGCCTCCGGCAGCGAGCGCGCCATGGCGGTCCAGGCGGCGGTCGCGCGCTCCCGCTGCGCCGCGGCGGCCTCGGGCTCGCCTGCGAGCTCGTGGGCCTCGGCCAGGGCCAGGCGGACGTCCGCGGCGAGGTCGGGCTGCGCCGCGCGCTCGGCGAGCCCGAGGGCGCGCTCGAGGCGCTCCCGGGCAGCGGCGAGGTCCTGACCGAGGTTGCCGTCGCCCTCGCCGTCGAGCAGCGCGAGCCGCCCCTCCAGCAGCGCCGCGCGCGCCCCGAGGTCGGGCGCCTCCCGGGCGGCTCCGTGCTCGCGCGCCCGGCCCAGCGCGGCGCGCGCGTCGCCCGCGGCGCCCCGCGCGAGGTGGGCCCGGCAGAGCTCCAGCTCCTCCTCCACCACCTCCCGCTGCGCCCCCTGCGCCTCGAAGCCGCTCCGCGACCGCTCGAAGCAGCGCGCCGCCTCCTCGGCGTCGCCGGCCGCGAGCGCGCAGTCCCCGAGGACCGAGGCCGCCGCCGCCGCGAAGAACGGCGCGCCCCGCCGCGCGGCCTCCGCCTCCACCCGCGAGGCGACGCGGGCGGCCCGCTCGAACGCCCCCACGTCCGCCCAGAGCTTCGCCAGATCGAAATCGAGGACGAGGACCAGGTCCGCCTGGCCCAGGGCGGAAGCGAGCCGCGCCCCGCGCTCGTAGGCGGCGAGCGCTCCCCCGAGGTCGCCCGACTGGTGGCACGCGGTCCCCACGTTGAGGCTGCAGCGCGCCACCAGGTCGCCGAGCCCGTGCTCCTCCGCGGTCGCCAGCGCCTGCCGGTACCCCACGAGCGACGCCTCGACCTCCCCGGCCCGGAAGGCGTCGATCGCCTGGTACGACAGCGCCCGCACCAGCGCCCTCGGCGCGCGCCGATCGCGGTGCAGCCCGGCGGCGAGCCCGAGGTGCAGCCCCGCGAGCCGGCGCTCGCCGAGGTAGCTCGCCGCGACGCCGACGTCCTCGTGGAGGCTCGCCAGCACCTCCGGCTCGTCGCACAACGCGAGCGCCGGCTCGGCGCGGGCCCGCGCCTCCGCGTGGGATCCGAGCCGCAAGAGCGCCCGGCTCGCGAGATCGGCGAGGGCCGCGCGCTCGCGCGGCGTGGACGATGACGCCGAGCCCTCCCCGCCGGCCTGCTCGACCCGCTCGGCCTCGTCGAGCCGCGCGAGCGCCGCCGTGGGGTCGCCCAGCTCCAGCAGGCACGCGCCGAGCCGGACGAGCGCCTGCGCGCGCCGCGCGCCGAGCGCTCCGGCCTCGTCGCTCGCGAGCAGGTGCTCCAGCACCTCGCGCGCCCGCGCCGCGCGGCCGGCGCGCTGGAGGGAGGACGCGATCTCGAGCCGCGCCTCCGCCGACGTCGCCGCCTCGAGCAGCGCCTCCGCGGTCGCGGCCCACGGCGTTGGATCCGCCTCGCGCTCCGCGCGCCGCTCGAGGAACAGGCGCTCGGCGGCCGCCGCGTCGCCCGACAGCGCGAGGTGCAGCGCCCGCTGCTCGGCGTGCGCCGGGAGGGCGGCGGCCGCCCGCGCGTGCGCCGCGCGGACCACCTCGCCGCCGAGGGCGCAGAGGAGGGCGGCGATCGGCCCGGCGCGCGTCAGCGTCCACCCCCCTGCGGTGCGGGCGGCGACGCCGCGGGCGGCGAGCTCGGCCAGGTGCGCGACCGGGAGCCCGAGCGGCGGCAGCTCCTCGTCGGCGACCGCGCCGCCCCGCACGGCCAGCGTCGCCACCGCGTCCCGCAGCGGCCGCCCGAGGCCCCGCAGCCGCAGCGCGTAGCGCGCGCTCGCCCCGGGCGTCGTCGCGTCGAGCCCCGCCACGTCCCCGCTCTCGGCGAGCCGCCCCGCGATCACCACGAGATCGGCGGGCCACCCCGCGCTCGCGCGCAGCACGACCTCCGTCGCGTCGCCCAGGCCGATGTCGTCCATCCACCGCTGCACCGCCTCGCGCCCGAGCGGCGGCAGCGCGACCTCGCGCGCGCTCCGCCCCGCCTCGGCGGCCACCGCGGCGAGCGGCGCGCGGCCCCCGCCGTGCGGGACGCGCTCGGCGGCGAGGAGCAGGACCGGATCCTCGGGGCCGAGCAGGCGGGCGAGCGCCTCGAGCATCTCCCGGTCCGCCCCGCTCACCTCGTCGGCGTCGTCGAGCACGAGCACCAGAGGCCCGGGGCCCGCGTCGCCTCCTCCTCCCCGCGCACGCGTCAGGCGCTCGTGCGCGCGCAGGGCGCCCAGCGCGCCGGAGGGGAGCGCCTCCTCGCCGGTCGCCCGGCGCAGCATCGAGGCCACCGGCGCGCTGGTCCTGGCGAAGCCCTCCACGGCCTCCATCCGGAGCTCGGCGCTCCACGTCGCCTCGCGGAGGAGGCGGCTCTTCCCGCAGCCTGGCTCCCCGGAGATCACGCAGACGCGCGGGCCGCGCTCGCCTCGCTCGAGCGCGGCGAGCGCCTCGGCGACCGCGCGCAGCTCACCCTCGCGCCCGACGAGGTGGGGCGGCTCCGGCGGCGGCGGGGCCATGGCGCGCGGCGCGGCGCCCACCCAGTCGAGCACCTCGCCCGCGTCGGCCGGGCGGTCGCGCGGCTCGGACCGCACGAGGCGCTCGACGAGCGCGCCGATCGCCTCCGGCAGCGGCTCCGCGAGCAGCGGCGCGATCGCCTCGATCGTGCGGCCGAGCGAGAAGAGGTCCGCGCGCCCGTCGGCCGGCTCGCCGCGGATCACCTCGGGCGCGAGGTAGCCCCGGGTGCCGGAGACGCCGTCGTCGGGCCTCCCCCCGAGCCGCGCCGCGCAGGACAGGTCGATCAGGACCGCGCGCCCCGAGGCCCCGACGAGGATGTTGGCCGGCTTCACGTCGCCGTGGCGGATGCGCGCGCGGTGGAGGAACCGGAGCGCGTCGAGCACGTCCACGATCGCGGCCCGCGCCTCCTCGAAGCGGCGGCCTGTCACGTACTCGTCGAGCGGCGCGCCCAGCACCGCCTCCGACGTGAAGTAGAAGCGCGGCTCGCCGGTCTCCCGGAGCATGCCGAAGTCGAGCACCCGGACGAGGTGCGGATGGAAGAGCCCCGCCAGCATCCTGAACTCGCCGCGGAACGCCGCCCGCTCCGCCGTGCGCGCGTGGCCGAGCAGCTTGAGGCACAGGTCCCGCCCGAGCGCCTCGTCGCGCGCGAGCCACGCCGTGGCCAGGCCCCCCCGCCCCAGGGGACGGATCAGGCGGTAGCGGCGGGCGAGCAGGGTCCCTTCGGCTTGGCTCACCCGCGCAGTGTCTCACGGATGTGCCATCTGAGACAGTGAGACACTCTATGAGACACTTGTGCCTTGGATTTCGCGTCGATTTCCGTCCTTTTTCATTCGGCACCAGGTTTGCTCTAATGACCGGCATGGCGATGCAGACGACATACGGACACCGAGGACGGCGGGGCGCGCGCGTCGCGACGCTCCTCGGGGTGCTGCTTGGCGGCTGTGTCGTGAGCCCGCAGCCGAGCCCGCCGGTCCACGAGCCGATCCTGGATACGGGGCTCGTCGGCGTCTCGGGCGACCCCACGGTCTTGCGGCAACAGGTCTTCCTCAAGGGGGAGCCTGGCGCGGTCGAGCCGGCGGAGGGCGTGGTCCTGGTGACGAACCTCGACAGCGCCGACGCGCCCGTCGTCGCGGAGATCAAGGCCGACGGCAGCTTCGTGGCCGCGGTGGACGCGTCGACGGAGCAGGTCCTGCGGATCCAGGTGAAGCAGGGCGAGCGCCGGTCGGAGCCGGTGGATCTGCAGCTCACGGGGGAGCCCATCGACGCGACGCGGACGATGCTGGCGCACCTGCCTTGCCTCACGATCGAGCCCGCCGCGTGGGTCTCGCTCGAGGCCGGCGAAGGCGACGTGGTCGTCCGCAATTCGTGCGCCGAGGATGTGGCCATCGGCGCGCCGCGCTTGCGCCGGGGCGCGGGGCCGTTCGGGTTCAGCCCGGCGGAGGCGTTCGTGGTGCCGGCGGGCGAGTCCGCCGTCGTCACGGTGCGCGCGGACGGTGAAGGGGTGGAGCGCGAGGACGTGCTCTTCCTCGAGGTCACGGCGCCGGAGCCTGGGCGCCGCGCCGTGACATTGACGCTCCCCGACTGAGCGGTCGGGGAGACGAACAACGAACTCGCGCGCCGCGCTCGACGTACTGCGCGCGGCGCGAGGCGCCCCTTCCTCTGGAGGGGAGGGGCTCGTGGATGTCTATCGCCTTGCCGGGGACGGCGGGGCTCTTTTGGAGGAACACATGAACGTCCAGAATCGTATCAAGAGCAGCCGTATCGGATCCTTCCTCTGGCTCGCACTTTCGATGCTCCCGCTCGCCGCGGGCTGTCACGTGGAGATCGCCGACGACAGCACCGCCTCCGACTCGGCGGAGGTGAAGGGCGGCGGCGGGCAGGGCAAGGCCTGCGGCGGCCTCCTCGGCCTCTCCTGCAAGAAGGGCCTTTTCTGCGACTACGAGCTCGACGCCATGTGCGGCGCGGCCGATCAGACGGGCACCTGCCAGCCCACGCCGGGCGCGTGCACGAAGGAGTACAGGCCGGTCTGCGGCTGTGACGGCAACACGTACGGCAACGAGTGCATGGCGAACGCGGCGGGCACGTCGGTGTCGTCGGTCGGCGAGTGCGCGCCTCCTCCGGGGGATACCTGCGGCGGCCTCCTCGGCCTCTCCTGCAAGGACGGGTACTTCTGTGACTTCGCGCCCGACGCGCAGTGCGGCGCGGGCGACATGACGGGCACCTGCCTGCCCACGCCGGGCGCGTGCACCAGGGAGTACAACCCGGTCTGCGGCTGTGACGGGAACACGTACGGCAACGCGTGCACCGCGAACGCGGCGGGCGTCTCGGTCGCGTCGAGCGGCGAGTGCGCGCCGCCTCCGGAAGAGGGCAAGGCGTGCGGCACCCGCGGCGGCTGGACGTGCGAGAAGGGCGAGTTCTGCAACTTCGCGCCCGAGGTCGAGTGCGGCGCGTGGGACGGGCCGGGGACCTGCACGCCCATCCCGGAGGCGTGCACGCTCGAGTACAACCCGGTCTGCGGCTGCGACGGCCAGACGTACAGCAACGCCTGCGCCGCCGCCTCGGCGAGCGTGTCGGTCGCGTCGAAGGGCGAGTGCGCGCCTGCGGGGAAGATCTGCGGCGGCCTGGCGGGCTTCGCGTGCGACAAGGGCGAGTTCTGCAACTACAGCATCGAGGCCATGTGCGGCGCGGCTGATCAGACGGGCACCTGCCAGACCATCCCGGAGGCGTGCACCGAGCAGTACGACCCGGTCTGCGGCTGCGACGACAACACGTACGGCAACGAGTGCTTCGCGCACGCGGCGGGCGTGTCGGTCGTGTCGCGCGGCGAGTGCGCCGAGCGCCGGTAAGGCGGTATCGTAGGCGCCGACCGCGCCGCGCGTCGCGCGACACCCCCCTCGCGCGACGCGCGGCGCGGCGGCGCCGCCCTTGACCGGCTCCGGGCCGGTTCCCTAGCATCCTGCGGCGCATGAGCGCCGCTCGATCCCAGACAGCGTCGACGCTCCTCCTCGACGAGCACTTCGAGGCCGGCGACGACCGGTTCGTGGACGAGGTGCTCGCGTCGGAGGCGGGCCGGAAGCTGAAGGCGCTCGCCCCGCGCTGGTACGCGGACCGGCGCCCGTTCGCGCGCCGCGCGCTGCTCCGCTACATCGACGACGGCTGCGACAGGCCGCACCACCGCGGCCTCGTCAAGGTCCTTTACAAGCTCGCCGAGCAGGCGGGGGACGACGAGATCGTCGGCCGCTTCATGGTCGCCTTCGATCGCCTCGTCCGCCGCAAGCTCGTCAAGGTGACCCGCTACGACTGGGTGACCAGGACCTCCAGCGACGAGCCCTGCCTCGTCAGCGACACCGGCGTGCCGGTCAGCCTCCCGAAGGGCGACGTCGAGTCGCCGCGCTTCTCGATGCGGACGCGCCACTACCTGCGGCGCCGCGCGTTCCGCTACTTCCGGCGGCTCGGCCGGCGCGACGCCGCCCGCTACGGCCGCGCGATCCGCGCCGCGCTCGCGCTCTACCGCGACGAGCACCTCGACAGGCCCGAGCGCCTGCTCGACGCCTGGGGGCTGCTCCACGCGCTCTACTGGGGCTCGCCCGCCCTCGATCGCCTCCCGCGCGGCGTCCGCCTCGCGGAGGGCGCCTCCCTCGCCGAGCTCGAGCCCGCGCCGATCTACCCGGAGGCGTGGCAGGGCGCCTTCGACGAGCTGCTCGGCCTGGTCACGGCCGCGAGGAGCCGCACCGTCCGGGCCTTCGCCGTCGGGCTCCTCGAGCGCGCGTACGCCGCCGAGCTCCGCGGCCTGCCGCTCGCCCGCGTGCGCGCGCTCCTCGAGAGCCCGCACGACGAGGTGCAGACGTTCGCCGCCGGCCTGCTCCGCCAGATCCCGGGCCTCGGGAGCCTGCCGATCGCGGACTGGCTCTCGCTGCTCCAGACCGAGAACGCCGCGGCGCTCGCCTTCCTCTGCGAGGCGGTTGTCGAGCACGTCTCGCCGGCGCGGCTCTCGCTCGCCGAGTGCGTGGGCCTCGCTTGCGCGCGCGCCGCGCCGGTCGCGGAGCTCGGCCTCCGCTGGGCGAGGACGAAGCCCGTCGAGACTGCAGCGGATCTCGACACGATCGCGCGCCTCGCGACCGCGGTCGCCCCTCGCGTGCGGGAGGAGGCGGTCGCGTGGCTCATCGAGGTGCTCGGTCGCTCGCCCCACGGCCGGGCCGAGCACGTGCGCGATCTCCTGGACTCCCGCCACGAGGACGTCCGCGCCCGCGCGCTCGAGCTGTTCGAGGCCGACGCCCGCTTCCGCGACGACACCGGCCTGTGGGCCGCGCTGGCCGAGACGCCCCACGCCGACGCCCGCGCGTTCCTGATCCGGCACCTCGCCGCCCGCAAGGCGGCCTTCTCGCCCGAGGCGCTGCGGCACGTCTGGGCGGCGGCGCTGCTAGCCGTCCACGGCGGCGCGCGCGACAAGCGCGCGGTCGTCCGGCAGATCGCGGACCGCGTGGTCGCCCGGCCCGGCGAGGCGGACGCGCTCCTGCCGCTGCTCGGCGTCGCGCTCCGCAGCGTGCGCGCGCCCGAGCGTCGCGCCGCCCTCGGCGCGCTCGCCCGCGCCGCGTTCCGCGCCCCCGCGCTGCGCGACGCCATCGCGCGCAGGCTCCCGGAGCTCCGGCTGTTCGAGGGGGAGGACGCGGCGTGAGCTTCGATCTCCGCTACCTCGGCAAGAGCGGCATGAAGGAGCTCGGCGGCGGCGCCGCCCTCAGCTTCGCGCCCAACCTCGCGCGCCCCAGGGTCTTCTTCGACGGCGAGCTCGCGCGGCCGGTGCGCTTCCGCGAGGCGATCAGCGCCCTCCACGACGTCGTCGTGGGCGACCTGCGGCGCCTGCCGAAGGATCGCTCCGCCCACGAGGCGTGGAAGCAGCAGGAGGCCGAGCGCGAGGCCCGGCTCCGCCGGGAGATCCACGGCGAGGCCATGAAGGCCGAGCTCGCGCGCCTCGGGAACGCGCCGCTGCCGCGGAACCTCGAGGCCGACTTCCGGAAGATGCACAAGCTCTACTGGGGCGCGCGTGTCCGCTGGGCGAACGAGCTCGCGAAGAGCGATCCGCAGCTCTTCCGCCACCTCGTCCCCTGCGATCCGGTCGTGACGGTCGCGCCCGATGTCGTCTTCTTCGAGTGCTTCTCCAAGGACGAGTCGAGCTACGGCTGCCTCTCGGTCGATCGCGACGCCTTCCGTGGCGCGCAGGACGCCGGCCTCGGCACGACGAACGTCGACTACTCGCTCGCGCTCTACGAGCACTTCCAGACGCTCCGCAGCTACCGGCCGACGCGGCTCCTCGTCGATCCGACCGGCTTCGAGGTCGCCGTGGAGGGCCGCGACGACTACCGCGAGGAGAAGATCGATCTCCCGCCCTCGTGGCTGCGCGGCTTCGGCCAGCTCCAGGCGGCGATGTGCCTCCCGTGCCGGAGGGTCGAGGTCCCCGTGGAGGCGGTCTACTCGCTGCTCGCGCACCTCGACCGGCACCGCGAGCGCACGGGCCCGCGCAGCCTGCGCTTCCAGCTCACGCCGGGCAAGGCGCCGATCCTCGTGCTCGACCCCTGGGGCGTCTCCATCCCGTGCCGCGGCGTCACCTGCGACGACGTCCCCGTGGCCGTGGGGCCCGCGGCGGGCGGGGGAGGGCTCGGCCCGTACCGCTCCGGGGCGCCGAGGGGCGCGCCGGCGGCGGAGGCGACCGAGGAGATCAAGGTGTGGGGGAGGCGCCGCCTCTCGGTGCTCGCGCGGCTCTTGCCGCTGGCCGATCGGATCGAGGTGCGGCTGCTCGGTTCCGGGCTGCCGAGCCTGTGGATCGTCTTCATGGGCGAGATGCGCTTCACCCTCGCGCTCTCGGGCTGGACGGCGAACGACTGGACCTCGGGCTCTCACCTCGACGTCATGGCGGACGCCTTCACCCCGGACGCGCAGCTGGCGGACCGGGTCGTCCGCCACCTCGAGATGGTCCGGCGCGCGTCCTACGGCGAGCTCGCCGTGTCGATGGGCGCGCCGGACGGCGCGCTTCGCAGCGCGCTGCACCTCGCCGCGAAGCAGGGGCAGGTGGTTTACGACCACGCCGCGGAGTGTTATCGATGCCGCCCGGTGATGCCGGTCGCCCTCTCCGACGCGCTCCTCGGCCCCGAGCCCCCGGAGCTCGCGGAGGGCCGGCGCATCGCCCGGGGCGGCGTGGAGATCGCGCGGGAAGAGACGCTCTCCGGCGGCCGCCGCGTCGTCATGGCCAGGGCCAAGGCCACGAGCTGCGAGCTGCTCCTCGACACCGACGGCGCGATCAAGAAGGCGAAGTGCAGCTGCTCGTACTTCTACAAGAACCGGCTGCGCGCGGGCCCGTGCCGGCACCTGCTCGCGGTCAAGCTCCACCTGTCCGGCCGCGGCGACGCGGCGCCCTCGCAGCAGCCTCCGGAGGCGGAGGCCGCCCCGCGCGGCACGAGGGCGGCGACGGCCGCCCCGCGAGGCGAGGCCGTGCCGTTCCCCGCGGAGCTCCTCGTCGAGATCGAGCGCGCCGCGGCCGCCCAGCGGGTGGGGCTCGCGGAGGTCGTCGAGGCGTCGTGGGATCTCGCGTTCGAGCGCATCCAGGGCTGCCGCTCCTGGGTCGAGGCGCTCGCGCTGGGCGGTCCGGAGGCGGAGCGGGCGCTCCGCGCGCGCGAGCTCCGCGCGCCGGTCATCAGGACGCTCCCGGTCCACGCGGACGTGCTCGTCGAGATCCGGCGCGTCGCTGACCAGTTCAAGGCGAGCCCCGCCGCGGTGGTGGGCCTCGCGTGGCTCGTCGCCAGGCGATCGACGAAGTGAGGTTCACCCAGGATCCGAGAGTCCAGCCCTGCAAGGAGATCCGTCCGCTCGAGCCCAACATGCTGCGGCGCTCCGCCGCGGTGGAGATTGCTCTTCCATGCATCCCCACACCCGATGTTCTTTGGGCGCCTTTAGCAGCTGTGCGGTTCCACTCAGAGGGACCTGACGGTCCTGGAACCGCACAGCTGCCAGGCGCCTGGGTGATCGGGCGTGGTCACGAGAAGGTAGTCGGGCGGGCGGGCCTCCTTGGAGGGCTGGACCGGGTGCTGTCCACAGGAACGGTCGAATGGGCTTCTGGGACAAGCTGAAGTCGATGCTCGGCCTGGGCGGGGCCGAGCAGGGCGAGCGAGCGCCGGGTGGGGCCGAGCAGGCCCAGGCGGCACAGGCCAGGCCGGCTCAGGCCGGGCCCGCGGCCGCCGCGCAGACGGCCGCCCGCGCCGCGGCGGCGGGCGCGAAGCCGCGCCCCGCGGACCCCTACGCCGCCGGCGGGATCCTCGGCCTCTCCGCGGACGAGCTGCGCAAGCGCGCGCTCAAGATCAACCCGCGCATGACGGCCTGGATCGGCCGCGTGGACACGATCCCGCCGCAGAGCGACGAGCGCACCGCCCTGATCGATCGGGGCCTCATCCTGCGCGGCCTGCTCACCGAGGCGCAGATCGCCGAGATCCACCGCATCGGTGATCTCTGGCTCAGGCACAAGGACGCCGCGTCGCTCGCCGGCGCGGCCGCGGCGCGCTCGGCCGACGAGGCGATCGAGCGGCTCAAGCGCGAGAGGCTCGCCCGCAAGGAGGAGAAGCGGCGCCAGAGCGCCGAGCGCAAGCGGCAGCGCGCCGAGGCGGTGGCCCGCCGCCGGGCCGAGGACATCATTTTCCTCGGCACCGATGTCTCGGCGGGCCTCGCGGACCGGCGCTCGCACGTCGAGTCGCTCGTCGAGCGCGGGCTGCCCGTGCTGTCCACCCCGGCCGATCTGGCCGCTGCCCTCGGCGTCCCCGTCCCGCGGCTGCGCTGGCTCTGCTTTCATGGCGAGGCCGTCGAGCGCCCTCACTATGTGTACTTCGACGTCCCGAAGCGCTCGGGCGGGACGAGGCAGCTCGCGGCGCCCCACGCCTCGCTGGCCGCGGCGCAGGCGTGGGTCCTGCGCGAGATCCTGGAGAAGCTGCCCGTCGAGGCGCCCGCGCACGGCTTCGTGAAGGGCCGCTCCACGGTTACCAACGCGCGCCCGCACACGCGCCGCGACGTGGTCGTGAACCTCGACCTGTCCGATTTCTTCCCGACCATCACGTTCCCGCGGGTGCGCGGCGTCTTCCATCGGCTCGGCTACTCCCCGGCGGTGGCCACGCTCCTCGCCCTGCTCTGCACCGAGCCGCCGCGGCGGCCGGTCGAGTACGACGGGCAGCGCTACTGGGTCGCGGTCGGCGATCGCGCCCTGCCGCAGGGCGCCTGCACGAGCCCGGCGATCTCGAACCAGGTCGCGCGGAAGCTCGATCGCCGCCTCGCCGGCATGTGCGCCCGCGCGGGCTTCACGTACACGCGGTATGCGGACGACCTCACCTTCTCGGCGCCGCCGGGCAAGCGCGGCGATATTGCCATGCTGCTCGCCCGAGTCCGCCACATCGTCGAGGAGGAGGGCTTCGCCATCAATCCCGACAAGGGGCGTGTCCAGCGCGCCGGCGGTCGGCAGGTGGTGACGGGCGTCGTGGTCAACGACAAGCCCTCGGCGCCGCGCGAGGAGGTGCGCCGCCTGCGCGCGATCCTCCACGCGGCGAAGAAGACCGGCCTCGCCGCCCAGAACCGCCAGGGTGTGCCGGACTTCGAGGCGCACCTCCGCGGCAGGATCGCCTATGTGCAGATGATCGACCGCGAGCGGGCGGCGCCGCTCCTGTCGGCCCTCGACGCGCTCACGGGGTGATAGCTGGGCGCATCTTCGTGCGCTACGGGCTCAGTTGCATCGTTCGGCTCGCTGCGGCGTACTTTCGTAGGCCGGCGGCGCGCCGCCGGACGAAGAGGATCTGGTCGAAGGCGACGACGCGCCGGTCTGAGCCCAGAGCGCCCTATCGGATCCGAGCATCGACCGAGGGCTCAGGCTGCAACCTGGGCCCTCTTCCCTTTTGTCACCCCCTTGCCGGTGACTTTACGGGCGGCCCCTCGCCGGCGGCCAGCTCGCATCCATTTCCCGTGGATTCCCCTGGATCTGCGTCGCCAGCCCACGTGCTCCTCGGCCGAGCAATGTCCTACCGCTTTCGTGAGGATGCTTGCAGCTAGAGAACGTGCGGGCGAGCGTGCGCGGGCGAGAAAAATCTCGGGGTGGAGGCAATGAGATGAGGACGCTGCGATTGGCGACGATCGTTGGGGCTGCCCTTGCCGCCCTGTTGCTTGGTGCGACGGCGCCCGGGTGCCTGTGGGATCGCGAGGAGCCCCTGAGCGGGAGGATCTGCGCGATACCGAATACCGGTGTTGTCGAGCACTGCGTCGACGCGAGCGAGGGCCCGGCCAGCGCGTGGAGCAAGGCCGAAGCGGACGGCGAGCTGCCGATATTCATGTGGGCATGGTGGTCGGGTCGGGTGACGCCCGAGGAGCTCACCGCGAACGAGGCGGAGCTCGGGGCCTGGTTCGACACCATCGATCGGGTCGTGTCCTATGTGCGCGACGAGAGGAAGCACGCCGAGTCGCTCCGGGCGACGCTCCATGGCGAGCTCGGTAAGCTGCTCCGGCTGATCAGGGATAGCCAGGAGGAGGCCCTCCAGGCAGAGCCGATCCATGCGGCCGACAACTTCAACGAGGCGATGACCGGTAAGGCGAGCGCCGAGCGGGAGCCGCTCATCGCCACGATCGCGGCGGACAAGCTGGCGATGGCCGCCGTGCAGGCCGTCCTCGATCGAGCCAGGGACGAGGGCGCGCCGCTGCAATCCAGGTACGCGGGCGCGGCGGCGCGCTTCGCCGCCTACCGCGCGACCGAGGCGGCGGAGACGGCGGCGTACGCGGCGCTCTCGGCGCAGGCGTCGCGATCGGCGATCGACGAGCTCGACGGCGTGGAGCAGGCGGTGCTCGCGGCGGCGCGCGAGGCGAGCCGCGCGCCCAGCGAGCTCGCCACGGAGGCGATGAGGCTGTCGGCGGAGCTCCAGGCGCTTGCGGTCTCGTTCGACGAGGCAATCGCGCCGCACAAGGAAGTCCTTGCGACACACGGCTCGGTGGTGCCGGACATGACATCGGGGGCGCTGCGGTCGCTGAGCGCGATGCTGGGGTATGTGCAGCGGCGGGTCGCCCGGAGCGACGCGACCGCGACGGCGCTGCTCGGCGGCATCGCGCTGCGCCGGCCGGCGCTCCGCGCGCTGCAGATGGATGAGGGGGCGCGCGAGGCGAGCGCGCGGTCGCGGATCCGCCGGGCCTCGGAGGTGTTCAGCGAGGGGGCGCGCGCGCGGGCGGCGGCGCTGTCGGCGGCGCCGCCGATGAGCGAGAAGGTCGGGCTGCCGCTCTTGGCCGAGCGGTGCGGGGCGCTTGTGGCGCTGGTGCAGATGCGGCCGCTCTGCGAGGCGGCGCCGTCCTCGTGGCGAGAGGCGGGGTGCGCGGCGCTCCGAGGGCGGTTCGACGCCGCGGAGGCCGAGCTCAGGACGGGCTTGCCGCAGAAGATCGCGGCGGGCCTCGCGGCGCTGCGGGAGAGGGGGATGGGCGCGGCGGAGCTCGATGCGGCTCAGGCGAGGCTCGACGCGGGCGACGTGAAGGGCGCCGCGATCGCGTATGACGCCGCCGTGCGCGGCGCGGAGGGGACATGAGAAGCTCGAAGGACGTCGCGCTGCGCGGCCGGAGCTCCATGGTGGCTCAGAAGCTCGTCGCGATTGTCACGGCGCTGGCGGTGCTGGTGCCGTCGTTCGCGTGGGCCGGCACGCCGTACACCATCCTCTGGAGCAACCGCCAGGACGTCGACTCGTGCGCGAGCGGCGAGCTGGAGACGGAGGGTGACGCCCTCTTCGAGGTGAACCAGACGCCCCTGCCCACCTACGGGATCCCGGGCGCGCTGCAGGTCGAAGGCGACGGCTCTCGGAGCAACACGCTCGAGGCGGGGTTCGACTCGGTGCTGCTCCTCACGGGGGCCAACCAGTTCGACTTCGGGGTCCACACCGTCAACGGGGGCAACTGGTGTACCCACGCGCACGACGTGGTGCACCTCGTCTCGGAGCCGCTCGGGCTGAACAAGCCGCTCTTCGACATCCGCCGCGATGGGACCGGCTTCAATGGCAGCACCGTCGCCAACCTCAGCCTCGCGGAGATCAACCCCGCGCTCGCGCGCGACATCGCGGACCTGGAGGTCGCGATCGGCAAGTTGATGGAGGCGATCCTCCGGAATGCCGCCAGGGTCGCGGACCTCCGGGCGCGGATGGATCTGCTGCGGCAGCTCGATACCGAGCTGCACGACCTGGTGAGCCGGCCGCTGGACGAGATCTCGCGGACCGATCTCGACGCGATCCTCGACCGCTACGAGGACGTGGTCGACCCGGCGACGCGGGCGGCGATGGAGCAGCTCGTCGACGACCTGAAGAAGAGCGTCAGCGACCTGGAGGACGAGCTCGGGCGGCTCATCGACGAGTTCGGTGCGCAGGCCGACGAGGTGGCGGACCTCGCGACGCAGGACGCGCGCGCCGAAGGGTGGAATCCCGATGATCCGCAGGCGTACGCGCTCGGGGAGAGCGAGGTGCCGGGGGTCGAAGTGCCGGACATTTCGGAGGTAGAGGGAGCGTTCGAGGAGGGGAGAGACCCGTACGCTGCGTATGCGGGCGGCGTGATCGCGGCGCTGGAGGCCGACGTGAGCGGCGACGTAGTGGTCGCGCGGGCGGACTTCGTGGCGAACGTGAGGGCGTGGCGAGCGAACAGCGCGGCGCTGGAGATCGCGCTGCGCGACCGGATGGGGGTGTCGCTGGCGGAGACAAACGCGTTCCTGAAGGCGCAGAATCGGATCACGGCGGTCGTGCGGCGGTACATGGATGCGTCGGACTGGTTCATCGACACGCCCATCCCGGCCGACCTGCGGGCGCAGGTGGACACGGTGCTCAAGCCGCGGTTCGATGCGCTGGCGGACCAGATGAAGGACAGCCTGAACCAGTGGACGGGGGACGGGCTCGATCTCGAGCAGACGCAGCTCTACCAGACGATCAGCGCCTTCGCGGGGGCGATGTCGACGGTGGGCGAGGGCTTCGAGGCGTACGCAGAGGTGATGCAGACCCTCGTCCACGCGACGACGCGCATCGGGGTCGGGTTCGTGCCGGTGGTGGGGCCGGCGCTCGACCTGTGCGAGGCCGTCACAGGCAAGGCGTGGTGCTTGCCGTCGGGGGAGGAGCTCAGCGACGAGGAGCGGATCTTCTCGGGGCTGGGCTTCGGGCTCGGGGCGGTCGGGCCGATGTGGCGCGCGGTCAAGACCAGCAGCGGACTGCGGCCGGCCGCGATCCGGGTGGCGGGGGAGATCGCCGAGATCGAGGAGGCGTTCGCCAAGATCGTGAAGACGAACCGCGTCAGAGGGTACAAGGGGCTCACTGGGGCGATCACCAAGTTCGAGGTGGACATCTTCGAGAAAAAGGCGGCCAAGTTCCTGGTGGACGACGGAAGATCGCTCATCGGGGTCGGCGACGACGGCGTGCGCGACGTGCTCAAGATTCCGAGGGAATCGAGCCATGGGGGTAGCGAGGGGGCAGCGCCCGACTTCTTGTCGATATCCAGAGGGCACGAGCTGATCGTGAGCGAGGCAAAGGGCGGAGAAAAAATCCCCTTCTTCAAGGTGCGCGATCAGCTTTTGAACGCGATGGAGGCGTTGAAGAAGAGGAGGCTCAACGGAGACGTGGCGCGGGTCGAGATCATCATCGAGCAGGGGGCGAAGTTCGATCCGACGAAGTTTATCGTGAAGGACGGCTACCTGTTCGATTGGGATGCTGGCCAGACCGTTACCCTCGAGGGCTTCAACAAACCCATCATGGTGATCCGGCTATGAGCTATTCAGGACCTCAATTCGTCGCCTGGTGCGACGAGCCAGAACGGATCGGTGCGTTCGCGGCGGCGCTGTCCGCGCTGGTCATCCCAGGGTATATGATCAGCTTGGGGATGAGCGCGAGCCTGACGTGCAGGACGTGCTCCATCGACGATGTGCTCGCCATGGTGCGCGCTCACTTCGGAGGTTTGAAGAGCGCTCATGTGGGCTCCAGCGTGAGGCCGAACGGTTCCAAGCGCGTCATGAGGTTCGACCTCGCGTGCTACCCCGAAGAAAGTGAGCGTGGCCATCCTTACGGCCCCCTCAGGGTGGATGCGGGCGAACGCAAGCGGGATTTTTACCCCTACGAGATTCCCGTGGGCAAGGGTCCCCGCTCCTTGGAGGCCGAGGCCGCGGTCGCCTACCATCTGGTTCAGGGCGACATTGAGGACCTCCTGCTCCGCCTTTGCGCGCCGGACGCAAGCGAGCGCGTGCCGACCGGCGCCTGCACGGGCGAGGAGGACTGGAGCGCCCCGGTCGAGATGTGCGCGACCTACAACGCGAACGCCGCGGAGCTCGCGCGCGACCTCGCCCTGTCGTGGGTGAGCCTTCACGGCAAGGAGAGCGTCTCGCTCATCGCGGGCACGCCGCTGGAGGCGCTCCGCGCGCGGGTAGAAGCCGCGCCGCGCGGCGCGCGCGTGCCCATGAAAGGCACGAGCGAGCTCACGGGCTCGCTCTCGCGCGAGACCGTGCTCAAGGCGCTCGCGACGCCGTCGGCCGCGCTGCTCGAAGCGCTCGAGGCCGCGGCGGTGCCCGACGACGCATGGTGCGTGGCCGAGCCAAAGGCGCGCGAGCTCATCGAGCTACGCCGTCAGCTCGAGGACGAAGCCGCGGGGGAGGTCCCGCCCGCGTTCTGGGTGAAGATCGCGACGCGCGAGCACACCCGCTTTCTGGAAGAGCACGCCCCCTTCCACGTTCGCCGCCTCCCGAGCGGCGGCGTGGTGCTGGCCACCCACCCCTCCCGCACGCTCTGGCCGCTCTGGGCCGACGCGCTCTTCGTGCTCGGCCTCATGTCCTGACGCAGGCTACCCCATGAGGATGATCAAGCGATGAGAGAAGGGCCGTTTTTCTTCGCCTGGTGCGACGAGGCACAGAGGGTCGATGCGTTCGGCGCGGCGCTGTCGGCCCTCGTCAAGGAGCCACAGTACTTTATCCGCGCGATCATGGATCGCGACACGGAATGCAATACGATCTCCGTGGACGAGGTTGTCGCGATGCTCCGCTCCCACTTCGGGCGCACCGACGCCGAAGCCTACTTCGTCGCGTCATTGAGCCAGGAACACCTCGTCCATTGCATCCTTCGCTGCTTCACCGACAGGAGCGAACGTCTCAAGCCGATGGGTCCCCTCCACATGCACGCCCGCCAGATCGAGGACTTTTTCCCCATGCACATGGACCTCGCCCTGGGGAGGGGCCCGCGCTCCGTGCAGGCCGAGGCCGTGCTCGCGTGGCACATGGCGCTGGAAGACATCGACGACGTCCTGCTCCGCCTCTGCGCGCCGGACGCGAGCGGGCGCGTCCCGACCGGCGGCTGCACGACGGCGCGGACCTGGCTCGCCCCGGTCGCCATGTGCGCGACGTACAACGCGGACACCCGCGACATCGGGCGCGATCTCGCCCTCTCGTGGATCTGCCTCCACGACAAGGACAGGGTGTCGCGCACGGCGGGCCTATCGCTGGAAGCGCTCCGCGCCCGAGTGGAAGCCGCGCCGCCTGGCGCGTGTGTCACGTTGAGGCATGTCAGCGCGCATTCGAGCTCGCTCTCCCGTGAAGCCGTCCTCAAGGCGCTGGAAACGCCGCCCTCCGCCCTGCTCGATGCGCTTGAAGCGGCGGCAGAGGCGCCCGACGGCGCGTGGCGCGCCGCAGAGCCGCGCGCGCGCGAGATCTACGAGCGGACGCTCCCATTCAGGGGGCGCGACGGACAGGGCACGGAGACAGGCAACGGCTCGCCGCTCTCGCAGGTCGAGATCACCCTCGACCACTTCGAGTTCCTGGTCGATCACGCCCGGTTCCACGTCCGTCGCTTGCCGAGCGGCGGCGTGGTGCTGGCGACCCACCCCTACCGCACGCTCTGGCCGCTCTGGGCCGATGCGCTCTTCAGGCTCGGCCTGATGTCCTGATGCAGATCGTGCCCCCTTTCGCTTCTCCGGACTTCACACCCGGGCGAGCGAGCGGTTGGGCAGAGTCTCGGCTCCATGTGGGCTATCGCCCTCTGTTCCCTGCTGCCTGTCTGGAGACCTCGTAGGCCTGGTCCCAAAGTGGCACCTTGAACCAGAACAGGCATCAACGACAGACATCCACCCACGCCGTCCCGCGAGATTCGTCCAGCCGCGAAGCGTCTTCGTGGTACCATCCAGGACACATCCGTGGCGGGGGCATGCCACGCCGTGGGCTGTCGACCGGGCCTGACCGCGCCAGAGCACGTCTGACGTCAAGGGGAGTGATGCTGACGATCTCGGGTTATCAAGCGACCGACAAGATCTACGAGAGCGGCAGCTCCCGCGTCTACCGGGGCCAGCGCGCCGGAGACGGGCGCGCCGTGATCCTCAAGCTGCTGCGCTCGGACTATCCCAGCCAGACGGAGCTCACGCGCTACCGGCATGAATATGCGGTGCTCCGCGACCTGGATGTGCCGGGCGTCGTCCGGGCGCTCGACCTGTGCAGATACGAGAACGGGCTCCTCCTCGTCCTCGAGGATTTCGGCGGCCGCTCGCTGGCGCACCACCTCCACCACATCCACCACCTTGAGCGCCGCCCGTTCGACGCCGCGGACTTCGTCCGGCTTGCGATCCAGATCACGCGCGCCCTTCACGAAGTGCACAGAAGCGGAATCATACACAAGGATATCAATCCGTCCAATATCGTATTCAACCGCGAGACGGGCGCCGCCAAGATCATCGACTTCGGCATCTCGACGCGGCTTTCACGGGAAGAGCTCTCGATCAAGAGCCCCGCGGTGCTCGAGGGGACCCTCGCTTACATCTCTCCCGAGCAGACCGGTCGCATGAACCGGTCGCTCGACCATCGCTCCGATTTCTACTCGCTCGGAGCCACCTTCTACGAGCTCCTCACGGGCGCGCCGCCCTTCAGCGCGACGGACGCCATGGAGCTCGTCCACTGCCACGTCGCGCGCGAGCCCGCCCCGCCGCGCGCGCGCTGTCCGAGCGTGCCGGAGGTCCTGTCGGACCTCGTGATGAAGCTCATGGCGAAGGCGGCCGAGGGCCGTTACCAGAGCGCGGCGGGCCTCCTCCACGACCTGGAGGAGTGCGAGCGGCGCCTCGCGGCCACGGGCGAGATCGCCCCGTTCCCGCTGGGCCGCGCCGACGCCTCCGGCGAGCTTCGCATCCCGCAGCAGCTCTACGGGCGCGAGCGCGAGGTGCAGGCGCTGCTCGAGGCGTTCGATCGCGCAGCGCGGGGCGGCGTCGAGCTGATGCTCATCGCAGGATACTCGGGGATCGGCAAGTCCGCGCTGGCGCACGAGCTGTACAAGCCCATCACCGAGGCGCGCGGGTACTTCGTCGCGGGCAAGTACGACCAGCTCCAGCGAAGCACCCCGTACACAGCGATCACCAGCGCGTTCCGCGACCTGGTGCGGCAGATCGTCGCCGAGCCCGAGGCGCAGTTCGCGCTGTGGCGCTCGAAGATCAAGGCCGCGCTCGGGGCGAACGGGCAGGTCCTCGTCGACGTGATCCCCGAGATCGAGCGCATCGTGGGCGACCAGCCGGCCGTCCCGGCGCTGGGGCCCGCCGAGTCCCAGAACCGCTTCGTGCGCGTCCTCCAGAACTTCGTCCGCGTGTTCTGCGACGCCGAGCGCCCGCTGGCCATCTTCCTCGACGACCTGCAGTGGGCCGACGCGGCGTCCCTCAGGGTCATCGAGCTCCTGATGACGGACGCGAAGCTGCGCGGCCTGCTCGTGATCGGCGCCTACCGCGACAACGAGGTCGGGGCCGCGCACCCGCTCTCGGCGGCGATCGCCGCGCTTCGACGGGAAGGGGCGGTCGGTCGGGTGCGCGAGATCTCTCCGGGGCCGCTCGGCACCGAGATGGTCTGCCGGATGCTCGCGGACGCGCTGCGCGCGGACGCCGCGGCCGTGATGCCGCTCGCCGCGCTGGTCGCGCGGAAGACGGGCGGCAACCCGTTCTTCGTCAACGAGTTCCTCCGCACGCTGCACCACACCGGGTGCCTGCGGTACGACGCCGGGCTCGCGGCGTGGACGTGGGACGTCGAGCACATCGAGTCCAGGAACATCACGGACAACGTCGTCGACCTGATGATCGGCAAGCTCCGGGAGCTCCCCGAGGACACGCAGCGAGCGCTCATGTCGGCGTCCTGCCTCGGCAACCGCTTCGACCTGGGCAGGCTCGCCGTCATCCGGGAGGAGACGCGCGGCGATGCCTACCGGCACCTCGTGCCCGCGCTGCAGGAGGGCCTCATCGTCCCGCTCTCCCCGATGGAGTCCGCGGCTCCCGACGATCTCGCCGCGCCGCTCGTCTTCCCGGACTACAGGTTCCTCCACGATCGCGTCCAGCAGGCCGCGTACGCCATGATCGAGGACGGCGAGCGCAGCGGCCTCCACGCCGACATCGGCCGGCTCCTCCTGCGGAGCCTGGGCGGGCGCGCCCCCGAGGAGAAGGTCTTCGACGTCGTCTACCACCTGAACCGCGGCGCCGACCTGCTGAGCGACGCCGCGGAGCAGCGGCGCCTCGCGGAGCTGAACCTCCTCGCGGGCCGGCGCGCGCTGCTCTCCGCCGCCTTCGACGCGGCGCGCGGCTACTTCGCCCGAGGCCTCTCGCTCCTGCCCGCGAGCGCCTGGCAGGGCGATCCTGCGCTGATGAGCGCGCTCCACGTCGGCGCGGCCGAGGCGGCGTGCATGAACGCCGACTGGGGCGCGATGAAGGAGTTCGTCGACGCCGCCCTGTGCGAGATCCACGACGTCATCCACAGGAGCAAGCTCTACGAGCTCCTGATCCTCTATCACCACACCCAGGCGGAGTTCCGGAAGGCCGTGGACATCGCCGTGGAGGCGCTCGCGCAGCTCGGAGAGACGTTCCCGGCGAGCCCCGGCATGCAGGACTTCCTCGACGCCTACACGAAGACGACGAAGCAGGTCGCCGAGATCGGCCTAGAGCGCCTCGGCCGGCTCGCCCCGATGACGGAGGCCCCGAAGCAAGCCGCGCTCGTGATCCTCCGGCGCGCGATCCATGCGTCTTATTTCGCCGCGCCGGAGATGCTCGGGCTCTTCATCTGCCGCGCGCTCGACCTGACGATGGATCACGGCGAGTCGCCGCTCTCGTCCTATGCGTTCGCGGCGTTCAGCGTGCTCGTCAACGCCGGCGTTGGCGACATCGCGACGGGATCCCAGTTCGGCGAGCTGGCGATCGCGGTGCACCGGCGCCGGGATGAGCCGTTCTACAAGGCGAGCGTCTACAACTTCTATTACGGGCTCTCGCGGCACTTCTACCGTCCGGCCCGCGAGAGCCAGGCGCCGCTCGTCGAAGGATACCTGAGCTACGCGGAGAACGGCGACGCCGAGAGCGCCGCGTACTGCCTGATCAACGCCTTCGTCTGCGGCGCCGTCTCCGGGCAGAACCTCCTCGATCTCGAGTCGATGTTCGACAGGTACATCGAGGAGGTGTTCAGGTTCAAGCAGGAGCAGGTCATCAACCAGCTCAGCGTGTGGCGGCAGGTCATCCGGAACCTCACCGGCAGGTCCGAGCACGCGGCGAAGATCGAGGGAGAGTTCTTCGACGCCGAGCAGGCGCTCCCGGGCCTCTACGCGACAAAGAACTTCAATACCGTCAATTACATTCATACGGCGCAGGCCATGCTCTATTTCGTGTTTGGCGAATACGAGCTCGCCTACAAGCACGCTGCCGAGACGGAGCCGACCCTCGGCGCGAGCACGGGCAAGGTGTTCACGCCGCTGCACACCTTCTATTACTCGCTTGCCATGACCGCGCTCTACCCGGCGGCCTCACCGGAGGACAAGGCGCGCTACCGCGCGAAGCTGTCGGAGAACCAGGCGAAGCTCAAGGCGCTGTCCGCGACGTGCGCAAGCAACTTCCTGCACCGGTACCTGCTCGTGGAGGCCGAGCTCGCGCGGCTCGACGGCCGCGCGGCCGAGGCCCTCGACCTGTACGACCGCGCCATCGCGTCCGCCTCGGAGCACGACTACGTGAACGAGGCCGCGGTGGCCTGCGAGCTGGCGGGGCGGTTCTGGCTCGCGCAGGGGAAAGAGAAGCTCGCGCGCGTGTACCTCGCGGACGCGAGTTACCACTACAGACTCTGGGGCGCCGTCCGCAAGGCGCAGGACCTGGAGGAGCGGTATCCGCAGCTCGTCGCGCGCGAGGCGCACCCTCCGCGATCCTCGGAGATCGCGCCCTCGCGGACGTTCGTCACGACGACCTCGCTCGGCGCATCGCGCCTCGACCTAAGGACGGTCCTGAAGGCGGCGCAGGCGATCTCCGGGGAGATCGTGCTCGACAGGCTCCTCGCCAAGCTCCTGTCGGTCGCCATGGAGAACGCCGGCGCCCAGCGCGGCTGCCTCGTCCTCCGGGACAGCGACGGCCTGCGGATCGAGGCCGAGGTCGACTGGACGGACGGCCGCGACGACACGCGCTTCCCGGGGCTGCCCCTCGACAAGGCCGCGTCGCACGATCGCCCGCTCGTCTGGGCCGCGGTCGTGCAGTACGTCGCGCGGACGGGCCAGTGCGTCGTCCTCTCCGACGCCTCGACGGACCGGCAGTTCCAGCGCGACGACTACGTCGCGCAGCGCTGTCCGAGGTCGGTCCTGTGCACGCCCATCGTCCACCATAACGACCTTTACGGCGCCATCTACCTCGAGAACAACACGGCGACCGGGACGTTCACCCAGGATCGGCTGGAGCTCCTCTCGATGCTGTCCTCGCAGATGGCGATCTCCATCGAGAACGCGAAGCTCTACACGGGCGTGGAGCAGAAGGTCCGCGAGCGCACGGCGGAGCTCCAGCAGGCCCACGCGACGATCGTCCGCCTGGAGCGGGAGGCGGTCGAGAACCAGATGGCGGGCGGCTTCGCGCACGAGATGCGCAACGCCCTCTCGGGGGCCGCCATGGTGCTCGAGTCCGTGACCCAGGGCGGCGAGACGCTGTGCGCGAAGAACGCAGCCCGGCTCGGCGAGCTCTTCGACTTGCTCAAGGGCGACATCCCGGAGGCAAAGATCAAGGCGGCCATCGCCTATCTGGGCGAGCTCGAAGAGGCCGAGGAGACGCTCGACAGCGTGCTCCGCATGGTGGGCGACTGCACGGAGCGCGCGCTGAGCGTCACGAACAGGATCCTGGAGTACTCGAAGCTCGGCGTCGCGCTCGCCGGCGACGAGGTCGTGAGCCTCCGCCGCGTCATCGAGTCCGTGGCGGCGCGGCACCGCGACGAGTTCGCGCGCCAGGGTGTATCGGTCGAGCTCGATCTCCGGGGCGGCTCGGCGGTCGTCGGGTACGAGTCGCACTTCGACTCCATCGTGAGCAACATCGTCCTGAACGCGCGCGACGCGCTGCTCCTCGTCGGCGACGGCCGCGGCCGGCGGATGCGGGTCGAGACGGTCGACGAGGGGGAGCTCCAGGTCATCACCATCAGCGATAACGCGGACGGGATCTCGTCCGAGGACCTCTCGAAGATCTTCCAGCCGTTCTTCTCGACGAAGCCGACGACCGGCGTGGGCCTGGGGCTCAGCTTCGTCGCCCGGCTCGTCGCGATGTACCGCGGGACGATCGACGTCGAGAGCGCCGCCGAGCGCGGGACGACGTTCGTCGTCCGGCTTCCGCGGGCGGCGCCCCACGAGCGACCGCAGCCGGCCGGCGGGCCCGTCGGCTGGAACGATCTCAACCTCTCCGGGAATTGAAAGGAGGCGCCAAGATGGCATCGGCGAAATTCACCAGGCGCTTCCGCGAAGCTTCGGACGAGGCGCCGGAGGAGCCTCACAAAGAACGGCCGATCGTGGTCGTGATCGACGACGACCCGCGGATGCGGTCCGCGCTCGCGTTCACGATGCGGCATGATTACGACGTGCGCCTGTACGCGAGCGCGCAGGAGGGCATCGCCGCGATGACGGAGATGGTCAGCCTGGTCATCCTGGATATCCGCATGCCGGGCATCGACGGGCTCACTGCCTACCTGAAGATCAAGGCGCTGTTCCCGAAGGTGCCGATCATCTTCTACACCGCGTTCCAGGACATCCTCGAGAAGCAAGACCTGCTCTCGACCCACAAGGCGTTCGGCTATTTCGACAAGAATGGCGACGTGTCGGGGCTCATGGCGGCGGTCGAGAAGGCCGTCCAGCATTACAGCCTGGTCTCCAGCATGGCGAGCGCGCAGAAGCTCGTGCGCGGGATCATGCCCCCTGACGCGAGCTGATCAGCTGCCGGCGTGCCGCCGCGCGCGCGGCAGCTCGACCGTGAACATCGCACCCTCGCCCAGGCGGCTCTCCACGCGGACCGCGCCGCCCATCGCCTCCGCCGCCTCGCGCACGATCCAGAGCCCCAGCCCGAACCCGCTGTAATGGCGCGACGTCGTCGCCCGCTGAAAGCAGCGGAAGATCCGCTCGTGATCGGCCGCCGCGACGCCGATCCCGCGGTCGCGGACGGTGAGGCGCGCCATGTCGCCGGACGCCTCGAGCGCCACATCGACGGGCTTGCCGCCGCCGTACTTGGACGCGTTGGAGAGCAGGTTGGTGATGATCTGCTCGAGCCGCACCGGGTCCCAGTGCCCGCTGAGCGCGCTCGGGGCGTCGACGGTGACCGGACAGGCCGCGCGCCGGAGCAGCGCCGCCTGCCCGCTCAGCGTGTCCCGGAGGAGCGCGCTGAGGTCGACCTCCCGCGGCGCCACCGTCATCGGCGCCGCCGTGATCTGCGAGATGTCGAGCAGCTCCTCGACGAGGCGGTGCAGCCTGTCGAGCAGCGCCTCCACGGCCTCGAGCTTCGGGATCACCTCCTCGGCGGACGGCGGCGGCCCGCCGGCCCTCCGGTACATGCGAAGGAGCGCCTGCACCCGGAGCATCACCGGGGTGAGGGGCGTCTTGAGCTCGTGCGACGCGATGGTCAAGAACTCCCGGCGCGTCTCCTCGACGTGCTTCCGGTCGGTGATGTCCTCCGCGATGACGACGAAGTAGGCAGGCGCCCCCGTGGCGTGACGGACCAGCGAGACCGTGACCTTCGCCCAGACCGGCTCGCCGCCCTTGCGGACATAACGCTTCTCCCGCGAGACCGTCTCGACCTCCCCCGACACGATGCGGCGCAGGTTCTCGAGATCGGTGGGTAGATCCGGTGGATACGTGATCTGCTGGAACGTGAGGTTGGTCATCTCTGCGTGGGAGTAACCCACGAGATCGCAGAATTTCTCGTTCAGCCGGATCCACCGGCCCTCGATCGACGCCTGGCCGATGCCGACCGCGGCCTGGTTGAAGGTGGCGCGGAAGCGCTCCTCGCTCCTCCTCAGCTCCTCCTCGGAGCGTTTGCGCTCCGTGATGTCGTGGAACGACGTGACCACCGCGTACGGGATGGACTCGCTCGCGCGGAGCAACGGCTGCGAGTTGATGGAGATCCACACCATCTCGCCCTCCGGTCGGTGGACCCCCATGATCACGTTCTTCTGCGGCGCCCCCGTGCGGAGCGTCACGATGGCCGGGTGCAGGTCGCCGTTGAACGCAGAGCCGTCCTCGTGGACGGCCCTCCAGCGGGGATCGCGGCTCTCCCGGCCCGCCATCTCCGCGGACGTGAGCCCGAGGATGCGCTCGGCGCTCGCGTTGCAGGCCTGGATCGCGCCGCTCGCGTCCTGGAGGACGATCCCCTCGTCGAGGGCGGCGATCACCGAACGATAGCGCTCCTCGCTCCTCCGGAGCGCCGCTTCCGTCGCCCTCCGCTCCGTGACGTCGGCGCAGATCATGAGCAGGGTGGTGACGCGGCCGCCGCGCAGGATGGGGCTGACCCTCGCCTCATAACGCGCCGCCTGGCCGTGCTCGCCGGGGATCGTGCACTCGAAGCTGTCGGGCGCCCCCGACCGCACGACGCGCTCGACGCAGGAGCGGGCCGCCTCGCGCGTCTCCGGCGCGATGTGCTCGTAGATGCTCGTCCGCAGGAGGCTCGTCGAGGTCGCCTTCGGCGGCGCGCGGCCGGAGAGCAGGATGGTGCCCTCCGGGGAGATCACCAGGATGCACTCGGATGCGCTGTCCAGGACCGCCTGCAGCAGCGCCTCGGCGCCGCCGAGCTCGGCCAGCTGTCGCTTGAGCGCGTCGGCGGCGCCTTCCTCCGCGGATTTCCCCAGCGCAGCCACGCTCTATGCATTGTTACCACAGGTCGCGCGCGCAACCGCACGGACGAGTTCGCGTCGGCTGGCGGGGCCCGCGCGGGGCCCGCATCGCCGCGCTCTCCGGCGTCGATTCTCGGCGCGAGGAGCGCGCCGGCGGGTGGCGAAACGCCGCGCGCGCCACTACGCAAACCTCCGGGCGAGGACGACGATGCGGAGCACACGGGTGGACGGGACCGGCGACCAGCGCACCGAGGGCGCCACCGCGGCCGGGCAGGCCGAGGTGGCGCTGCGGGAGAGCGAGGCCCGCGATCGGGCGGCCAGCGCAGAAGCCGCCCGGCTGGAGGCCGAGGCGGCCGTCCGGCGGAGCGAGGAGCAGTATCGCCTCCTGAACCGCGCCACGAACGACGTGATCTGGGACTGGGATCTGGAGACGAACCGGGTCTACTGGAACGGAGCGGTCGTCCAGCATTTCGGCTGCACGCCGGAGGAGCTCGGCGACGGCCCCGAGGGCTGGTACGACCGCATCCACCCCGAGGACAGGGCGCGGGTATCCGAGGGGATCCGCGCGGCGATCGAAGGCAACGGGGAGAGCTGGACCGACGAGTACCGCTTTCGCAAGAGCGACGGCTCGTACGCGCCCTTCCTCGACCGCGGCTACATCGGCCGGAGCGCGAGCGGCGCGCCCACCCGCATGATCGGCTCGATGCTGGATCTGACCGAGCGCCACCGGGCCGAGGCCGCCCTGCGCGAGAGCGAGCTCTTTCACCGTCAGACCCTCGAATCGATCCCGGGCATGGTGTGGGCGACCCGGCCCGACGGCTATTGCGAGTTCTTCAGCGAGCAATGGGTCGAGTTCACCGGCGTGCCCGCCGAGCGGCAGTTCGGCGACCGGTGGCTCGAGGTCCTGCACCCGGACGATCGGGAGCGGGTCTTCGCCTCCTGGCGCGCCGCGGTCGGGGGGCTCGCTCCGTATGATCTGGAGTACCGTGTCCGGTGGCGTGACGGCGGATACCAGTGGTTCAAGGTGCGCGGGCGGCCCATCCGCGACGCCTCGGGCCGGATCGTCCGCTGGTTCGGGATCGCGATCAACATCCACGAACTCAAGCTGGCAGAGCAGGCGCTGCGGGACGCGGACCGGCGGAAGGACGAGTTCCTGGCCATGCTCGCCCACGAGCTGCGCAACCCCCTCGCGCCCGTCCGCACGGCCGTCGCGATGCTCCGGAGGGTCGGCACGGCGGATCCCGTGCAGCGGCGAGCGCGGGACGTGATCGACCGCCAGGTCACGCACATGGTCCGGCTGATCGACGACCTGCTCGACATCTCTCGCATCGCCCGCGGCCGGATCCAGCTCCGCAAGGCGCGCTGCGATCTCGTCGGCATCGTCCGCCAGACCGCCGAGGATTACCGGGCGAACCTCGAGGCCGACGGCGTGGCGCTGAGCGTGAGCGCGCCGGACGAGCCGCTCTGGGTGGAGGGCGACGACACCCGGCTGGCGCAGATGCTGGGCAATCTGCTGCAGAACGCCGGCAAGTTCACCGACGCGGGCGCGAGCGGGGGCGGGCGCGTGTGGGTGTGCGTCGAGGCGGGCCCTCCGGAACCCGGGCGCGACGGGGGTGTGTTTGGACAGGCCGTCATCGCGGTCGAGGACAACGGCGTCGGGATGGATTCGGGGCTGCTGTCGCGCATCTTCGACCCGTTCAGCCAGGCGGATCAGGGGCTGGCCCGGAGCAAGGGCGGGCTCGGGCTCGGCCTTGCGCTGGTGAAGGGGCTCGTCGAGCTCCACGGCGGGACGGTGGCGGCTCACAGCGAGGGGCCCGGCCGCGGCTCGATGTTCACGCTGCGGCTGCCGCTCGCGGCGCCGGCCGCCCGGGACCTGTCGGCCGCCTCGGACGCGGAGGAGGCCAGCCGCCAGGGGGTTCGCGTCCTCGTGATCGAGGACAACCACGACGCGGCCGAGAGCCTGGAGATGCTCTTGACCCTGAGCGGCTACGACGTGGAGACGGCGTTCGACGGCCCGACCGGCCTGACGGCGGCCCGGACGCGCCCTCCGGATGTGGTCCTGTGCGACCTCGGTTTGCCGGGCGGAATGGACGGCTACGACGTGGCCCGCGCCATCCGCGCCGAGCCGTCCCTCGCCGCGACGCGCCTCGTCGCCCTGAGCGGCTACGGTCAGGACGAGGACCGGCGTAGATCGCGAGAGGCGGGCTTCGACAAGCACCTCGTCAAGCCAGCCGAGGACACCGCGCTGATGGAGGCCCTGTCGGCGGGGCGCCGTGAGCTGCGCAGCGCGGCGAGCCCGCTCTCGCGCTGAGCTGATCTATCCTCCGGTCCGTGGCGCGGAAGAGCCCGAGCGTTGCGACCTCGACCGCGGCCCTGTGGCTCGCGCTCTTCTCGTCGTCGGGCTGCGCCACGGGGGCAGGCCGCGCGACGCCGCCCGAGCCGACGCAATCGCAGGCGCAGGCGGCGACGGCCGTCGCCGCGAGGCGCTTGCCGTACCTGACGGAGCCGGACTGGCGGTCCGCGGACGAGGGCGCGGACTCGATGGGGATGGGGCTGGCCGACATCGACGGCGACGCGCGCTCGGCGACATGGACGGCGACGGGGATCTGGATCTCGCAGCCTCCGTCGCGTTCGAGGAGGGCGTCGCGCCGGGCCCTGCGCGGATCTACGAGAGCGTCGATGGCGTGCTGTCCTCGCTGCCGGTCTGGAAGAGCGCCAGGGTCGAACACAGCTTCGGCATGGAGTTCGCCGACATCGATCAGGACGGCCTCCTGGATCTCGCCGTCGCGATGCCGGGCGTCCCGATCTTCCGCGCCGTGCTGCGCGATCGTGGCGTCATCTCGCTCCCGCGGGAGCCGGGCTGGACGGCGAGCCAGGCGATCCGATACCCGATGTTCCTGGACGCGGGGCGACTCGGGGCCTCCACCGGGCTCGTCGTCTCGTACAGCGACTATGGCGCGAGCATCGGCCAGTCGGGCGGCGCGCGCGCGCCGAGCGTGTCCGCCGCGCCGGCGGCGGGCGCGGGCGCGGGCGCGGCGGGTACGGGCGGAGATGCGGCCGGTGCTGGCGTGGGCGCGGCGAGCGCCAGCTCGACCCGCTTCGAGGCCTATGCGCCGCAGCTCGATCCGGGTCCGACTTGGCGGTCGGCGAGCCTCGGCTGGGGGGCAGGCGTCGCGCTGGCCGACGTGAGCGGCGATGGTTGGCGCCGGACGCTGCGCTGCTCCCGCCGGCGCTGGTCTCTCCGGCGGCGTGCGCGCGCCTCGCGGCGGTCGCGGGCGGCCTGCCCGCGGCGGCGTCCAGCGTCGCTGTCGAGTGCCGCCTCGGGGCGTCCGAGCGCGTCGATCTGCTGGTGTGTTTGATCGCGGCGGAGGGCGGCCACCGCGAGCTCGTGCGGCGGCGCGCCGAGCTCGACCTGCTCGCGACGCCGGCGTGGGCGAGGGTCGTCGAGTTCTGCGCCGAGTGGGCTGACGCCGGCTCGCCGTTGCACCGGGGTGTCCCGCTGCTCTGGCTCGAGCTCGACCTTCCTGACGCCGGCGCGCTGCCTGGACCCGTGCCGGCGCCGTACCCGTTCCCCTGCGTCGAGCCCGGGCTCGTGGGCGGCCTCGTGCCGGCGAGCCCCGGCGCGGCGGCTGGCGCCGCGCTCCCGGAGCGGGCGAGCGGCGGCGCCGCGCTCCCGGAGCGAGCGAGCGTGATCCGGCGGGCGCTCACGCTCCTGCTCGGCGAGCCTGTGCCGCCGGCGGTCGATGGTGCGTTGTTCCGGTGCATCGCGCGGCTGCCTCCGGGCGGGCGGGCGATGCACGTCGCGCCGCTCGCCGCGCGGGGAAGCGCCGCGGTCCGGCTGGTGGTGGCGATGGCGAAGGCGGATGTCCGTGCGTACCTGGCCCGGGTCGGCTGGCCCGGGGCGATCGCGGAGATCGATGCGCTGCTCGAGGGCGTGGTCCCGTTCACGAGCCATGTCAGCTTCCACCTCGACGTCGACGCGGAGGTGCAGCCCATGCTGGGCCTGGAGATCTCGTATCCGGTCGTGGATGTCCGCTGGGCGACGGTGCTCGATCGGCTGGTGGCGCTGGGCGCGTGTTCGCCGGAGAAGCGCGATGCGGTCCTTGGCTGGCCGGCGGAGGCGCGGAGCTGGCCGGGCCGCGGGTGGCCGGCGCGCCTCCGTCAGGGGGTCATGCTCAAGCTGGTCTACCGGCCCGGCGTGCCGCTGGAGGCGAAGGCTTATCTCGGGATCACGCCCTACGTGGCGCTGTTCGGGTGATCGGGTGAGACGGGCAGCGGCGCTCCCGCGATGTCGTGGCGTGAGGGCGGCGCCGTGATTCCCCGTCTCATGGAGCGAAGACCGCGCCGCGGTTCAGGAGGAGCGCTGGATCGTGCTGCGCCTTGAGCTTGCGTAGCGCCTCGTAGGTCTCGTCGCCGAAGCAGGCGCGGTAGGCGTCGACGTCCCAGGTCGCCTCGGACTGGATGTACCGGCGGCAGCCGAGCTCGACCGCGTGCCTCGTGAGCTCCTCGGCGTAGGCGCGCAGCGGGCCCGCCGCGTCCCCGGGAGGCAGGCGCAGGGCGCCCCAGGAGCCGACAGCGAAGAACGGCTCGTCGCGCGGATACACCAGCGGAGGCACGGGGCGCCGCTGGCGGATCGGGTACGCGTAGCGCCGGCGGTAGTCGAGGAGGCCCGCGTGCGCCGCCTCGAGGGCCGCGATCCTCGCCTGGGCCACGGCGAGCCGCTTTCCCGGGGTGAACAGCGTGAACCACACGAGCTGCTCGTCGCGCTCATACTCGTCCGGCCCGGGCCCTTTCAGCTCTCGCGAGGCGGCGACGACCTCCCGGGCGGCGCCAGAGCCGGTCGGATAGGGCGGGGGATCCGCCCTGTCGCGCGGGACGAGCTCGAGCGTTGCCTCGGCGACGACGCCGAGCTGGCCCATGGCGCCGAACAGCCATGGGAAGAGCGCGTCGCCCCTGCCGACGCGGCGGAGCCGGCCTGTGCCGTCGACGAGCGTCACGGCCGCGACGTTCTCCCAGAAGCCCCCGTGCAGGCTGGAGCCCGGCCCGAAGCCGCCCGCGGCGATGAAGCCGGCGACGGAGGGCCCTGCGTGGCCGTCGTTCACGACGGGCACGGTGAAGCCGTGGCGCTCCACGACGTCGCGCACGTCCCAGAGGACGGCGCCGCCGCCCGCGGTCACGGTGCCTTCCGCCTCGAAGCGGACGTCGCCGAGCCGCTCCGTGCGGAGGAGGAGCTCGCCCGCGCCGGGCAGCGAGGCGCCGTTCAGGCCGTGCCCCTGGCCGCGGATCCGCACGGGGACGCCGTGCCGGTAAGCCGTCCCGAGGGCGTCGGCGATCTCGGCAGAGGAGGCGGGGGCGATCTCGCAGAAGGTCTCCGCGCTCTGCCGCAGGCCGCCATAATGGGATATCGGGCCGGAGATCACGCGCGGATCGAACGCCGAGAAGAGCTCACGGAGCTGCTGTGGGCGCTGCACGGCGCGAGGCTATCACGTCGATGGAATCCACTGCAAAGACGCGAGAGCGCGGAGACAGGGCTCTTTATTGCGTCCGCGAGACTGCGCGGACCCACGTGGGCCCCGATGGGCTCCTGTACAAGAAGGGCAGCATCCGGGAGATCGTGCCCTGATCGCCGCCCGCGCTGGCCGGGGCCCGCGGTCCGAGGCCAGCGCGGCGGGTGCGCGCGACGCCGGGATACCTCGATCGGGCGCCCGCGGTGGGGCTTTACGCGCGCCGCGACGTCGCCGATCCTCGTGCAATGCACCTACGTCTCGCTCCTGCTCTGGCTCTCGCTGTTGCGCTCCATGGTTCCGGGTGTTCGGATGCTGGCACGGGCGGCCCCGGCGGGCCCCAGGCCGGCTCCGGCGGCGGGGGCGCGGGGGGCGACGGGGGGAACGAGCCCGGCGAGATCGCCGGCGTCGGTGGGGGGAGCGGGTCCTCGATTGACGTGAGCGTCATCATCACGGCCGACAACGCGTACGGCTTCGGCTACGGGACCGGCGACAAGCTCCTGAATTACTTCGGCGGCATCGAGAACATTTTCGCCGACGAGATCTTCTCGTGTCCCGTCGGTCATGGGCCCGAGTCGTACACGGTGCCGGCGCAGTCCGCGGACTCCGGGCACTATCTTTACATCGTCACCTACGCCGACAAGTCCACGACGCAGGGCGTGCTTGGCCAGTTCTTCCGCGAGGGCGCGGAGCCCGTCTTCACGGGCAACGGCGCGTGGGAGGTCTGCGCGACCGGCGAGGACTACGACCTCGGCTCGCACGGGCCGACGCTGGAGACGATCAACCAGCACATCGAGCGCTGCAACGGCGGAGGCCTGGATCCGCAGACGACCAGCGGCGGCTGGGTGACGACGGAGGTGTCCGAGCGCGGATATGTCGTGTTCGGCGAGGCGAATGACACCGCCACCGACGTCCCGGTGCCTGGCAACGAGTTCCCGCTCGTCTGCGGCATCGACGAGGGGGCCCGGTGGATGTGGTACGAGTGGAGCCCGAGCCGCAGCGCCGGCAGCCCGTTCATCTGGCCCAGCGCCAGCAGCAACGTCATCAAGGATTTCCTGATCTTCCGGCTAGGCGCCGAGTTCGTGCCCGAGCCGCCGCACTAGCAACCAGAGACGCTGCGACCAGAGGTCGCCGTTGGAGATTTGCTGGATCATTGGCCAGTCGGAGGAGCTCTTCGCGGCGCTCGCGCGTTCGGGCAAGGCGGCGCGTGAGCTCGCTCTACCCCCGCGGGTGCTGTCGCTGCAGCGGCGCGCCGCCGAGCTCGCCTGGGCTCGCGCCCGAGAAGGCCTGGAGCGCGCCTGTGAGATCGGGGAAGACGACCACGTCGCGCGCGGGCTCGCCGGGGCCGTAGCGCAGCCAGAGCAGCGGCCACGCGTAGGCGCGCACCGCCTGCGCCACGATCCGGCCGCCGGTGGCGAACGCGCCGAGGGTGGCCACCGCGCTCTCGATCGTGCCGGCAAAATGGTGGCCTTGAAAATCCGGCTCGACCACCCGGTCGCCGCCGCCTCGGTAGGCGGTGCGCACCGCCCGGGGACGGAGGTCGAGGCAGCGCAGGGGCTCGGGGGGATCCGCGGCGCCCAGCGCGCGCTTCAGGGTGCTCTCGAACGAGAACAGCGCCGGCACGAAGGACATCTCGCGCGGCGCGTAGAGCTCGCGCACCTCGATCGGGCGGTCCTGCACGTGGCGGATGCGCACCCGACGCATGTGGCCGTCGCCCATGCAGGACGCGCAGACGACGGGGCTCGCGCCGGCGCCGGCGCACGCGGTGCAGGGCCGGAGGCCGAGATGCTCGACGAGGCGCCGGTGGGCGCGGGCCTCGAAGGCGTCGGGGAGCGGCGGCTCTCCCGGCGCGAGCTGCAGCGCGTCTTCCTGGCTGAGGTCGACGACCTCGGTCCAGCCTTCGCGGCGCACGATCGACGCGAGCACCACCAGCGCTGCCACGCGGCGCTCCTCGGCCGGCGCGCCGGGCGGCAGCGCGAGGCCCTCGGCGCGGGCGCGCCCGAGCGTCGGGAGGTACGGGGCCACGGGGTCGGACGGATCCACCGTGGCAAGGCTAGTACGTCGTCGCCCGAGGGCGAAATACCGAGCCGGCGAGGTCGATGGCGAGGGATCTGTAGCGCGGCCTCTCGAGGACGCCGTTCTCGTCGCGCGCGTGGGACGCCGTTCTCGTCGCGCGCGTGGGAGGTGACGACGTACACGCGGTCGCCGGCGCGGGCGGCGCCCTCGAGGCGTGTTCAGCTCGCGCGCGCGAGGCCGACCGTGGCCGGGGCGCCGCTCTGGGCGAGGCGCTCGGCGAGGGCCTTGTCGTAGAGGGCCTGTTCGCTGGCCTTGTGGGCGGCCGTGAAGCGCACCAGGATCGCGCACACCGACGAGACGAGCGCGGCGAAGCCCAGCACCGCAAAGCAGTCCTGGGTGTCGCCGACCGCCTTGAGCAGGAAGCCCGCCGCGACCGCGCCGACATTGCCGCCCGCGCCCACGATGCCCGCGACGCCGCCGAGCGCCTTGCGATCGATGAAGGGCACGAGCGCGTAGGTGGCGCCGCACGCCATGTGCGTGAAGAGCCCGAAGCAGATCATCGCGACCACCGCCATCCCCGCCGTCTGCGTCCGGGAGAACCAGAGCAGGCCGAGCCCCTCGCCGACCATCAGCGCGAACAGGAGGGTCGTGCGGGCGTCCAGGCCCTTCCGATGGGCCAGCCGATCGGAGAGGATGCCGCCCACGGCGCGCGCGAAGAGCGCCAGGAGCCCGAAGCTGCCCGCGGCCATGCCCGCGGTCTGGAGATCCAGCTTGAAGCGGTCCACGAAGTAGCTGGCGGCCACGTTGTGCACGAAGAGCTCGATCCCGAAGCAGGCTCCGTACGTGACGAACAACATCCAGGACCGGTAGTTGCCCATCGCCGCCTTGAAGACCGCCCATCCGCCCTTCTTCCCGCCCTCGATCTCGACGCCCGCCGCGCGAAGGTCCTTGTAGTTCCCTTGCGGGCAGTCCTGGGTGAACTTCCAGTAGAGGACCGCCACGACGAGCATGAGCGCGCCCGGCACCACCATCGCGAGGCGCCAGCCCATCGAGGAGCTGACACCCAGGCTCAGCACCGCCGCGAGCACCCAGGGCATGGTCGACTGCGTGACCCCCCCTCCGGCGTTGCCCCAGCCCGCGCTCGTGGCGTTCGCGGTGCCGACCACGTTGGGAGCGAACATGACGGACGTGTGGTACTGCGTGATGACGAAGCTCGCGCCGATCATGCCGATCAGCAGCCTGAAGAACAGGAAGACCTCATAGCTCCGCGCCAGCGCGATCCCGAGCACGGGGATGGCGCCGAGCGCCAGCAAGCACGTGTAGGTCGCCCTCGGACCGTACTTGTCGCAGAGCGGCCCGATCAGCAGGCGACCCGCGACCGTGATTCCCACGGCGGCGATGTTGATGTTGGCGATCTGCTCCTTGGTCAGCCCGAATTCGCCCTTGATGACCGGCATCAGCGGCGCAACCGCGAACCACGCAAAGAAGCAGGCGAAGAACGCCAGCCAGGTCAAGTGGAATGCGCGCATCGCTGGAGTCGACAGCGAAAATAGCTCGATCTTGGTCGCCTTGGTAGCCTGGGTCATGGGTCCTCGTAAGGTGCGGTTCTGAAGGACCTCGCGGTGCGCAGCTCGAGGCCTCAGGACGGATCCATAAAACAAGGACCGTAAATGGGTCGTAAATCGTATGTTTCCAGTCGGTGTCGGAGCACGAATGGGTTGCAGATCGTATGTTTCCGGTCGATGTCGGACCCTGGATGGGCTGTCGATCGTATGTTTCCGGCTTGTGTCGGACGGCAAATGGGTTGTCGAGCGTGTGTTTCCGGCTGATGTCGGACGGCAGATGGGCTGTCGAACGTGTGTTTCCGGCTGATGTCCGCGCCGCGGTCATCACGGCACGCGGTGCGCGGTCAGGGCGCAGGCGGAGGCACCACTGGGGCTGGAAGCGCACGGAACGCGGCCGAGTCGCGCTCGTTCGATGGTGCCGCCAGGGATCCACACGAGGCCGGAAGGCGTCGAGCATGGGGCTGTTTTCATGGCGTCCGCGAGCTCGCCGCCGAGCGTTGTGCTTCGAATGGCTCGATGGAAGGCCACATCGACGCGCGCCGGCAGCCGATACAATCCTCCGCGACCGGAATCCCGGCGTCGAGCAGCCTGCGCGCCGCCGAGAGCTCGAGCAGCCCGGATTGGAACCACACCACCGACGGACGCAACACGAGCGCATCCTCGACGTGGGGCACGAAATCCTCGGGCTTGCAGAAGACGTTCAGCACGTCGATCGGCGCAGGAAGCTCGAGCAGGCGGCGGCGGACCGGCACGCCGAGGATCTGGGTGGCCTCGGGATAACGGGTCGGGACGGGGAGGATGTGGTAGCCGACCTTCTGGAGGTAAAGCGGGATCTGGTGCGCATCGAGGTCCCGGCGGCTCTCCGGCTTGATCCCCAGCACCGCGATCGAGCGCGCATTCCTGAGCGTCCATTCCATGTCCGCCGTGCCGAGTAGAGGGACGTCGAGCATGCTGTGCGCCGCAGAGGAGATCTAGCATGCGCGACGTCGTCCTGGACCTGGGTGATCTGCGCGATGAAGATTCTCACCATCGCCGTCGCGATCTCCGCGCTGAATGCAGCCTGATGCTACTGGCAGCTGGAGCAGCCGAGGGGCGGTCGTTCGATGAGGCTATGGGTGACGCGGAGGCTTTGGTCAGAGGAGAGCAGGAAGACCACGTCACGAGGGAACAGCGGAGCCGAGCAAGCGGACACCGGAGCTGCGCAGCGGAGGCGACGACCAGGCGCAGGCGTCGAGCCATGGTGATGCAGGATACCAAGATGGGCGCACAGGAGGGTCCGGGGTTGTGCAGGAGGGGTCTGGGGTTGCGCAGGAGCCGCACAATAGTGCGATAGATCACCAAAGCGGGTGCGCAGGAGGGCGGCTGGGACCGCGTAGGAGCCGCGCAATCGTGCGATAGGACACCAAATCGGGTGCGCAGGAGGGCAGCTGGGGCCGCGCAGGAGGCCCGCCTGAGCCGCGCAGGAGGGCGCCGAGGCCGCGCAGAAGGTCCGCCTGAGCCGCGCAGTGTATGAGCGGAGTCCTGGTAACACTTCTGACCGGGAGCCGCGGGGGAGCGAACGGACCTCCAACCATCGGCGTCCTCGCGCTTCACTCCCCGGTGACCGTGCGCGACAGCGTGCTCACGATGGTCTCCGGCGACCCCGGCGGTGACGGAGGGCCACGCCAGGAAGGCAGCGAGGCGGCCGAGGTACACCGGCCGCCGCCGATGTGGACGTCTTCAGGGCTGCATGGGCGGCCGGGGTGGCCAAGGCGGGGCCGGCGGCTACGGCGGCCAGGGCGCGGCGCGAGCTCGGACTCTTACGGTCCAGACGTCAAGGCGGAAGAAGGAGCGGGGTGATAGTACCACCGCAATCCCTGACCTTACCTCCCGCCAGCCTTCGAATAAAGCCGGCCGCACTCTCGATGGTATTGAGCCAGTCAGCGCCCTTGAGGCGCACGTGATCATCGGTCTTGAATCCGAGCACGTCCACGGCCACAGACCACAACCCGTCGGGTTCCTCGCGGAGGTCGCTAATACGGATCGTTATAGTCCGTGGCGCGCTTCCGTCCGATGGCGTGAAGGTGGAGACGATCTCTAAGATGTTCATTGTTCACAATCCTTGACGCTGCCAATGACTCGGGCGCCATATAGCGCGACAACGGCGCGCTCCGAGTTCGCCTGCATCCCGCTCGAGCCAGCGGCCGCCACTCCCCCAGCACGTTCGACCAGGCGGACGGTGACCTGGCCCCGGTCTCGTGATCGCGGAACTCACCCCGGGGACGCTGACGACCTCGCACGCGATATGGCCGAGCTTGAGCACCGCGCCGAGCACAGGCGTCAACCATTGCGTCCACTCCCTCAAGTTCCCCACGTCGTGTTCCAAATGGGTGGGTCGAGCGTTCCGCCACCCGCATTCTCGACCTTGTCGTTGACCCTCCGAGCGATGAATTGGGCACCATCTACGATCGCCTGTGTCCAGTCTACCTGTTTTAACCGAACCCTGTCATCATCCTTGAACCCGAGGATCTCCACGGCAACAGACCATGAAGTGCCATCGGAATCGAGCCGCACGTCACTCATGCGAAGCGTGATGGTTCGCTGCGGACTGCCGTCCGCTGGGGTAAATGTCGTGGTTAACTCAAACATTGGAACTTACCTGCATCCATCCTCGCAGTCGCGAAGGCACCTGGCATAACGAGTGTTGCACTTCTCGCGACACGTTGCCGTGGGATCGCGCTTCGTGCAGTCCTCATGACAGCCATCGTGAATTTCGTCGCACTTCTGCTTGCAGCGCTCCTTGCAATCCCCATTTGCACCATTTACCCACCGGCACGGGCCGCACGACTGCACGCCCGAGCCGAGGTGCACCCCGTTGGCATATTCACATCGTTCCTTGGCTTCGTCCAGGCTCCCATGATGGCCCTGGTAGAGCGTGGTGCAGGTACCTGCCTCACCCCGGTTCTTGCACTGAACCGAATCCGCCTTCCATGTGACCGTACACTCGGCGACCTGTGAGCCGCCGCTGCACGGATCCTCGTCGTAGCCGGTGTGATTCTGCGGCTGGAGAGGTACATACCCGAAGCCTCCGACCCCGCCCGTGGGGGTGATGATGCTCCCGCCGGCCCCCTCCTTTCCATCACCCCGGACGTAACATTCTCCCAGGTCGAAGTTACACCCGGTGAGACCGAGAAACAGAAGCACAATCCCCCTCTTCATCTTGACTCTCCCCCGAACCTCCAGATAGGCCCAGCCGTGACCATCAGCACCATGCTGCCAGGAAGCACACGGCTACTACCACCCGCCCAGTCCACATTGACGCTCGTGGACGCCCCGAGGCGCCCGGCGAAGTACCAGTCGGACTGGGCGCGGCCGCCCGGAGCGACCCCCATCACGCGGTCGCATATCAAGGGGCCGCACACCCGCATCAGGTAGATCGAGAGCGACGGCCCGAGGCTGACGTTGCCGCTCTTCGTGGTGTACCCGAAGGTGACCGCCGTCCGGCCGTAAACCCCGACGCCTGCTCCTGGAACAATGCTGAGCACGTTGTGGACTTCGATCCGGAAGTCGCTCGTTCTGCGCCAGAGCCACCCGACGAAAGGGCTGACGGCGAGCTCGGGCTCGGTCCCGAGCTGGATCCCGCCGACGCTCACGCCGCCACTGAACTCGAGCGCCAGCGCCGGCTCGGGGGCGACGACGAGCATACAAGCGCAGCACAGGCCGACCGTGCCATGGAAGCGCATCGACATGGTAGAGGCTCCTGGCGAGCCGCGACACGCGGTGTTGGTACAGACGCTATTCTTCTGAGTGTGATCTGGGCGTCAAATAGAAATTCGTCGAGTAGACCGAATGAACATGAGTCGATCCGTTCCGGGCGTGCGCTGGTGGCGCCGCTCTACCTCAGGGAAGTTGTGGCCTCTTTAGCCCGACGTCGGGCCAGGGACAGCCACAAGCCAGAGGTCTCGGCGCAGGCTCCGAAAAAGGGCCGACAGGTCCGAGCTCGGCCCGCGTACTCTCCAGGCGTGGCCCTGCGCTCCCCGCTGCGGGCGCGCGCCCCCGGCCGCGGCGCTACTTCCCCGGCGCGAACGGCCCCATCGACGCTCGCCGCGTCCAGGTCGCGCCCTCTCTCACCATGCGCCTCACGTGGATCTGATAGCCGACCTCGCCGCCCACGCCGTCGCGCGCTATCTCGATCTCGTTGTAGCCGTTGTGCTCCTGCACCTCCCGGCTGGAGAGCGACGGCGCCGCGGCGATACGGATCGTCCAGTCCTCGTGCCGCTCCGGCCATTGCTCCTTGCCGAACCATCCCGTGTGGCTGTGGCCGTGGAGCACCAGGCAGAACTCCTTGTGGGCCAGCACGTCCTTCACCTCACCGGCGTTGATCAGGCCGCCGAAGCGGGCGAGCTCGGTGGACGGCAGCGGGGACACCGGGTGATGCAGGACCGCGATCCGGATCGGCGCGTGCCACTGCGCCCTGCGCAGGCGCTGGAGATCCGCGTCGTGGACGAGGCCGGGATCGATGCGCGCCACGTGGTCGCGCAGCGCCGCGGCGCGCTCTGCGTCGGGCTCCTCCATGGCGCCTTGCCGCAGGCGGCCGATGAGCGAGAGGAGCTCGTCCCGGACCGGATCCTTCTCCTCCTGGCCGCCGAACTCCGCCGATCCGAGCAGCGCGAACTCCACCCCGAGATCCGCATACCGTGCCACGGCGAGCGCCCGTGTCGCCGGCGGCTCCTCGAGCGGCGGCCGCGCGCAGCGCGGGTGAGCGGCGAACGCCCTCGCGAAAGGCTCGTGGCGCGCCTGCGTCCCGGCCTGCGGGGGCCCCGCCGCCTGCCGCCAGTCGACGTCGTGATTGCCGCCCACGAGCAGCACGTTGGGCTCGTCGGGCGGCAACCGAGGGTGGGCCGCGAGGAGGCTCGATACCTGTTCGAGCCAGACCCGGGCTTCGACATACTGGGCGTCGTCCGCCCACTCGGCGACGTCGCCGGACACGACGAGCAGGTGCGGCGCGCGGCCGGCCGCGGCGAGCTCGGCGACGTGCTCGGTGTAGTGATCGCAGACGCGCGGCGGGCCCAGCCCGCTCTTCATGGTGTCGCCGTGCTGGTTCCTCTCCTTCACGTCGACGCGCTCGGCGGATTTCGGGCCGAAATGGATGTCGGAGACATGGTGGATCCGCAGCGGGCACAGGTTCGCTTCGAGGATCGGATCGGCGAGCACGGGGCGCCCGTTCCGCTGCTGGACGAGGCCGCAGCGCTCGAGCAGATCGACATTCTCGTCGCGAGGCGCCGCGCCGCGCGCGATCTCGCGGAGCACGCCCCGCTGCGACTCGGTGAGCCCGTCGTCGAACACGGCGCGGTGATACGCGAACTCCAGGAGCTCGCTGCGCACGCGCGCCGCCCGCAGGAGCGTCCATGGGGTGTTCGCCAGAACGGGAGATTGCTCGGCGAGCTCGAAGACGAGCTCGAGCAGGAAGGGATTCCGGCGCCAGGTGGCGGGCAGCTCGGGGAGGAGCGCCTTCGACACCGCTGTGCGGGCGAGCTTGAGCGCCTCGCTGTGCGTGAGGGGATCGAGGAAGCGCATGTCCCGCGAGCAGACGAGCCCGGCGTCGCCGTCGGCCGTGCGTTCGAGCGCGATCCACTCGGCGGGGCTCATCGCCAGGAAGATCCTTGTGTTGGTCGTGTAGAGGTCGACGCACCAGCGCAGGAAGACGCTCGCGTCGCGCGGGCTGCCGCCTTGGCCGGCGAGCTGCGGCTCATCCAGGAGGAGCGTTGTCCCCGGCGGTACGCTGGGGAGCGCTCGGCCGAACTTGCGGAGGTCGAGGTAACGCACGCTCGTCTCGTCGGCGAGGCCGAGGTGGTGCTCGAGCGCCTTGAGCGTCCACGTCTTCCCGGCCCTGCGCGCGCCGACGAGCGGCCATATCACGCCGTTCGTGGGCAGGGACGTCAAGAGATCCAGGAGGTGGCCGTGATCGCGGACGTCGCGCTCCGGCGAGTACGGTCTCCTCACGTCGAACGGGCGCGTCATGACTCCCTCCCTGTCTGCCTGGCGATCCGTCGAATCCAGTCGAAGAACGGCGGATCCGCGAGCCATGCGCCGAGCGCGTCGCAGAGGCCCGCGTCGCAGAGGACGGCGACGTCCTCGGAAGGCAGCCTGCGCACCTCGGGCAGCGCCGCGTCGGGGGCGCCGCGGAGGGCGCCGAGGACGGCGCGCGCGCGCTCGGGCAGCTCGGTCCAGCGGGCACGGAAGAAGGCCGCGTCGCGATCGAGGAGCAGGCGCTGCTCGTAGAGCTCCCGCACGCCGGCGCGCTCCACCAAGGCGCGGCGGTGGCCGGCGCGGACGGCCTGGACAAGGGCGTAGCCCATGACCTGGAGATAGAACGGCCATGGGCCGCAGAGCTCGACGATCCAGCGGGCGGTCCGCTCGGCCTCCATGGGGACGTCGGGAGGGGTGGTGTCGACGAGGAATCGGATCGCGTCCTCCTCGGGGAGAGGGCCGAGGTTGACCGGGGTGACGTCGTTGCCGAACGAGGAGCCCGGGGCCGCGGCGAAGGCGTGCTCGACGACGGTGACCCAGTCCCAGTGCGAGCCGACGAGGACGACGCTGGTCTGCTCCTGGCCCACGGCGCGCAGCCAGGCGAAGAGGGTGGCGTCGGCCTGGTGGAGGTTGGCGACCTCGTCGAGGAGCAGGACGGCATCGCCGGCGCTGGAGAGGCGGTTGCGCAAGGTGAGCGCGGGGGTGGTGTCGGCCTGGAGAGAGGGGTCGAGGAAGAGGGCGAGATCGTCGGCGGTGCGGAGGGGCGAGGCGCGGCCCTCGAGAGAGCGGTGGTGGACGGCGCGGGCAGGGGAGAGGCGCGCGGCGAGGTGGTGGAGGATGGATGTCTTGCCCGAGCGGCGCGGGCCGCGGAGGACCGCGGGGCTGCGGCTCTCGACGAGGGCGAGGAGCTCGGCGAGGACGGGGGCGCGGCCGGGGAGGGCGGAAGCGTCGGTGAGGGCGGGGCCGGGGCGGAACGGGTTGGGGAGGGTATCGGCGGAGAAGGAGAGCGATTCGAAGGCAAGTGCGCGGTTAGCGGGCGCGTGCAGGGGCGCCGGGGCGGCGATTGCGAGAGCCGGGGCGGCGAGCGCAGGAGGGGTGAGCGCCGGCGCAGCGTCGGCCGTTGCGGGGGCAGCGGCAGCGGCCGCGCGGGCCCCGGGACCGGCCGCGACGAAGTGCTCTTCGCCATCCCAGGGGACGCCGCCCGCATAGCCGTGCCTGGCGAGCTCCTCTTCGAGGTTGTCGCCGCTGAGATCCCCGGCGAGCGCTGCTTTCACCTTGTCGGGGCGGTGGAGGACGGTGCGGAAGCCGGCGAGGGGAAGATATAGGGTGGTCGTCGAGTCGGGGCGGCGAAGGGCGAGGTGGGCGCGGTCGGGCTGGGCGTTATCGAACAAGCAGAAGCCCCCGGCGGTGCGGGTGAGGGTGGCTGGGCCCGCGGCCTCCAGCGAAGCGAGAAGCGTGCGCTGCACGACGGTCCAGATCTTCACCGAGCCGTCCTCTCCCGCGCTCGCCAGGCGCTTGCCGCCTGGGTGCCAGGCCAGGGCATTGATCCAAGCTGAGTGGCCCTTCAACCGATCAATCTCTTGGCCCGTATCTGTGTCCCACAGGTGCACTACCCTGCCGTCTCCGGCGCTGGCCAGGAGATTGCTTTCTGGGTGCCAGGCCAGCGTTCTGACCCAGCTCGAATGGCGGGCAAACTGAGCGCATTTCTTGAGGGTGCTCGCATCCCATAGACATACTGTTCCGTCGTCTCCGGCGCTGGCCAGGAGCCCGCTCTTAGGGTGCCAACATACGGCTTTGACTGGCTTTGAGTGGCCCAGGAGGCGAGCGAGTTCGTTGCCTGTGTCCGAGTCCCACAGGCGTACCGTCATGTCAGACCCCACGCTCACCAAACGTTTGCCCGCAGGTTCCCATGCTATGGCGGTGATTGTGCCATCATGGCCTTCGAGCCGAGTGAGTTCTCTGCCAGTGCTGGTGTCCCACAGGCGCACAGTTTTGTCGAAGCCTGCGCTCGCCAGGCACTTGCCCTCCGGATGCCACGCTATTGCGCCAGTCAAATTTGCATTCCGTCTCGCCAGAATGAGCTCTTTGCCTGTGCTTGTGTCCCAGAGGCGCACCGTCATGTCAGCTCCGGCGCTCGCCAGCAGTTTGCCCTCTGCGTGCCAAGTCAGGGACCGGACTACGTTGATGTGGCCCTCGAGTCGCGTGAGTTCTTGTCCGGTGGCTGCGTTCCACAGACGCACTATCTTGTCAGAACCCGCACTTGCCAGGAGCTCGCCGCCGGGGTGCCAGGCAACCGCCCTTATCCCGTTCGAGTAGCCAGTGAACTGAGCGAGCTCTTTTTTACTGCCCGTATCCCACAGGTGCACCGCCCTGTCAGAGCCCGCGCTTGCCACGCGCCTGCCGTCCGGATGCCATGCAACGGACCGGATCCCGTTCGAGTGGCCCACGACTTGATCGATCTGTTTGCCGGCATCTGCATCCCAAAGGCGCACGGTTTGGCCGTCTCCCACGCTCGCCAAGATCTTTGCCTCCGGGTGCCAGGCCAAAGAGCGAATCACGTTCGAATGACCCTCGAGTCGAACGAGCTCCTTGCCAGTGTCCACATCCCACAGGCACACGGTTTGGTCGTCTCCCGCGCTCGCCAGGATCTTTGCCTCCGGGTGCCAGGCCAAAGAGCGAATCACGTTCGAATGACCCTCGAGTCGAACGAGGTCCTTGCCAGTGCCCACGTCCCAAAGGAGAACCGAATTGTCATCTCCTGCGCTTGCCAGGAGCTTGCCGTCCGGGCGCCAAGCCATTGCTCTGCCAAGGCTTCTGTTGTTTTCTAGTCGAGCGAACTCCTTGAAGGTGTCTGTGATCCAAAGGCGTACAGTCTGATCTCCCGCTGTGCTCGCCAGCAGTGTGCCGTCCGGATGCCAGGCCACTACCTTGACCCAGTTAGCATGGCCTTCGAGTCGAGCAATTTGCTTGCCGGTGCTCGTGTCCCAGAGGCGCACTGTTTGGTCGCTTCCACCGCTCGCCAGGAGTCTACTGTCCGGGTGCCAAGCGACTGTTCTGACGAAATTTATGTGTCCTTCGAGGCGAGCGATCTCCTTCCCGGTATCTGCATTCCATAGCCGTATAGTCTGATCGTCCCCCGCGCTTGCCAGGAGCTTGCCATTCGGCGACCATGCGATATTGTTGATTCCTTTGCGGTGTCCGCAGACTAGCTCCGCTTGAATCTGTGATAATGATCCGGGCAGCGTTTTAGAGAACCGCGTCCCATGTCCCGCGGCCAGTAAGGCGGTCGCGTTGGCGCCAACAATCGTCGCACCGCTCCATAGGCAATCGGTCCAGGTCGATTGTCGAAGGTTTGCCTTGCTGAGGTCCGCCTCCTTCATGACGGCGTCTCTCGCTTCGGTCTGTGTGAAGTCCGACCCGTGCGCCGTCGCCTGTAGGACGTTTGTCGCATGGAGGAGCGCGCCCGATAGGGTTGCTTCGCGCAGCACGGAGCCGGATAGATCCGCTAGGGAAAGGTCGGCGCCAGCGAGGTTCGCATTGTCCAGCCTCGCACGAACAAGCGACGCGCCTCGCAAGTCCTCGCCAGCGAGCTGGACGCTCTGGAGGTTTGCCCCCTCCGGGATCAATCCGACCGTCTCGTTCGCCCATCGAGACAGGCCGAGCAGCAGCCGCAGGGCATTTTCGGGCACATCCCCCGCCCGCTCGATAAGCGTGCGATCCCTCGCCAGAAGCGACTGGACTGCACGGACCGCTCTCGAATGTCTCGGCTCGCCCGCGCTCCGCAGGATCTCTCCCATGAAGGCCGCGACCTCCTGTGTAATCCGCTTCGTCCGGAGCGCCTCCTCCGGCCGTTCAGGCAGCGTCGCGACCAGCGCGCGGGCGAGGAAGTACTCGAGGAACGACTTGTGCGCGAAGCGATACCCGTCCTCGCCCTCGTGGACGAAGAACGCTCCGCCCTGGATCTCCAGGAACGCCGCCCCCGGCGGCATGCCCTCGGGCAGGAGCGGGAAGAGGCGAGCGCGGACGGAGCGCTGGAGCTCCTGCCACGTGCAGGTCGCCTTTCCAGACCGCCAGAGCTGCTCGGCCAGCGCCTCTGCGAACTCCTTCTTCTGCTCGTCAGTAAAGCACTCCGGGTCGTCCTTCCGCGTGTTGTCGAGCCATCGCTTCAGGTACGCCTCGTAGAGGTCCGCCCGGCCGACCTGCGCGCCGGGAGAGAGGTCGTCCAGCGTGGCCAGCACCATCCCGAGAAGCAGCGGCCGGTGCACCAGGTCCTTGAGGTCGTAGATGCCGGCGATGCGCGAGAGCGCCGCCGCGGCGCCGCCCTCGCCGCGGATCTGCCGCACGAGATCGCGCACGTGATCGTCGGTGAACGGCTGGACCACGACGCGCCGGATCCCCGCCGGCGCGCCGAGCGCCTGCGAGAGCGCGCTCTCGGTCGTCGTCGCGAGGTGCGCCTGGCTGGGGAAGTAGTTGTCCCGCGAGGAGACGAGCACCTTTCCTCCGCCCGCCGCGATCTCGAGCAGCCCGGAGAGCCGGCCCGCGAGCTCCGCGGCCTCGAGGCGCGTCGCCATCTCGTCGAAGCCGTCGAAGCAGGGCACGAGCAGGCGATGCCGAGTCAGGAGGCGCACGGCTGCGCGGTTCTCGGGAGCATCCGCGAGCCCGGCGGCCTGGAGCAGGAGCTGCTCCGCGCTCGCCGACGGGGACGCGCCGGCGAGGTTCACGAGGAGCGGCAGCGGCGTCGCCGCGGATTCCCAGCGCCTGTCGGCCCACACGGCGAGCGCGGTCGATTTCCCGAGGCCGAACTCGCCGAGGACGAGGGCCGTCGGCTCGCCCGACGAGAGCCATGCGTCGAGGGCGCCGAGCATCGGTGTCGGCTCTCCGCCGTCGACGCGGGCGTCGGGCTCCACGAACCTGCCGTCGACCTCGCGCAGCCGCTGGTCGCGAAGCGCCGCGATCACGGCGCGCGCGCCGCCGAAGCGGGGCAAGAGTCTCGCGATCCGGTCCCGCCGCGCATCGGATGGGACCTCGTCGCAGGCGGCGCCCGCAAGCCCGGTCTCGGCGAGCGCGGCGAGCAGTCCCTCCGAGTGACCACCGAGGGATCCCTCGCCACCGTCGGTCCACAGGACCCACCCGTCGTCTCGGGAAGATGCGATAAGGATCGCGGGCGGAACACTCTGGCTCTCCGACGAGACGCCGACGGTCGCGATACGCTGTCTCCCCTCCGCCATCGCGAGCAGGCGAAGGTCCTCTGCCGCATTGATCTGATGCTCGGAGAACCGCGTGACGTGCCCGTGCTCGTCCAGCTCCTCGACGGGCCGCCCTGCTTCAGCGTCAGCCGCCGCCGCGCGCCGGAGGCGATCCTTGACGACCTCGATCAGGTCAGCGGGCCGCCTCTGAAACGCGAGCATCCACCCCCCGACCCGCTTCGTCCCGAGCGCCGCCGGGTCGAGCCCTCCCGGCAGCACCACCCGCACCTCCGGCGCCGGCCTCCCGTCCTGCCTCCCCTCGTCGACCTCGCGCGGGCCGCGCACCGCCTGCGCCACGGCCCCGAGCGCCGCCACGCCGTCGCTCGTCCACTCGCCGGCCCCCCGCGTCGCGTCCACCGCCTTCCGGAGCCGCGCCTCGACCTCGGCGAACCCGGCCTCCCGCGCCTCCCGCTGCGCCATCCACCCGAACACCACGTCGGCGGCCGCGCCGGCCATCGCCGCCCGGAGCGCATCGAGCGGCAGCACCCCCGCCGGGAGCACCACCTCCCGCGTGAACTGCCGTAGCTGCTCGACGCTCGTCACCCTGTCGAGCTCGCCGTATAGCCGCCTGAGCCGCCTTCCCCGCGCCGCGGCCCCGGAGAGCGCGCCGGCGTTCAGCAGCACGTCGCGCGCTTGCTCCAGCCGCGCGACGACCGCCTCCAGCGCGTCGTCGTCATCCTGCGCCAGCAGCTCCCGCGCCTCGTCGAGCCACCGCGCGTACGCCTCCCCGGCCGGGTGCCCGCGGTACACGAGCGTCGCCTCGGCGACCGGCACCACCGGCCTCGGCGCCTCGTATCGCGTCGACCTCCCGGCCCGCTCGTATCCGAGGTCGACGTCGGCGACGATCACCCCTTCGTCGCCCGGATCGAGGTACCCGGCGCGATCCGGAAACCGCTTCAGATCATGCGCCTGCCCCTCGTCGACGTACACCGACGTGCCGCCGCCCTCCGCGCCGTCGCAATAGAGCACCGGCCGTCCGTACCGGCGCGCCTCCTCCCACGCCTTGCCAGCGAACTCCGGCAGCGTGTGGTGCGGCGTCAGGCTCGGCACGGCGAGGAACCGGCACGCCCCGAGGCGCTCCGCCACGAGCTTCCGGTGCGGTTCGCCCTCCCGAAACAGGAAGTCGAGACAGACAAGCACGCCCATGGGCCCCGCGATGCCGTCTGGCATCTCGACGGGCGCCCAGGTCGCGCCAGGCCGCATCGAGCTCCGCTCCGGGATCGCCGGGCTCAGCTTCGCCTGCAGGCCGAGCAGCCTGCCGCCGTGGAGCACCGGACACACCGACTGTCCGACCGTGGGCAGCGGGGCCGCACCGAGCCGCTCGTACACCCCGGATCGCCGCGCTGCCCGGTCGACCGTGTGCGTCCCGGCCACGACGACCATGTCACCCGCGGCCTCGGCGAGGCCCTCGAGGATCTCCCACGGAACGCTGTACTCGGGGAGCACCGCGATCCTCGCGCCGTACTCCCGGCAAGCCGACAACACCGCCCGGATCCGCGCGAGGAGCTGCGCATCGTACACCTCCCGGATGCGCCGGCGGAGCGCGTCCAGCTTCGGCTTGATCGCCTCCGGCACCTCGCCCCGCGAGGGAAGCAACGAGTCCGACGCTCCCTTCGGATCGAAGAGCGGATCCTCGAGCGGCGATCGCCGATCCAGTACGATCGCCGGATGATAGGCGAGCTGCACGACGGCAACCCGCGTATACGTCGACCCCTCTGCCGCCTTCTGCACTCGTTCGCTCCCCGCTGCCCGGCGCGTCCGCTTTTACCATTGCTCCGGCGCCGGCGGAGCCATCCAGTCACCGGCGCTCGGTGACTGGGAGCCGGCCACGGCGAAAGATCGGTCGCCGGAGCCACGCCGCCCCCAGCGCGATCGCAGCCCCGCACGCGAGCGCGAGCCCCTGCAGGTAGAACCGCGGCAGCGCCACCACCGCCTCCAGGTGGTGCTGGCCAGGGCCGACCCGCACCGCGAAGAAGCCCGGCGCGACGCGCCTCGATGCCAGCTCGACGCCGCCGTCCCGCACGCGCCAGCCGCTGTACGCCGTCGCGCGGAAGACCACGTCGACAGGCGCCTCCGCGTCGACGGTCGCCTCGTACGCGCCCGGCTCGCGCGGCACCTCGCGCACGCTGGCGCGGGCCGCGTCGCAGCCGTCGTCGGCCACGGCCACGCGCTCGAGCGGGCCGCGGGTGGCCTCCAGCGCCACGAGCTCGCCGGGCGTATCGAGCACGGTGCGCGGCTGCTCCAGGTGCTCGAAGAGCGCCGCGAGCAGATCCGCCTCCCGCCCGCGCCAGACCTCGCGCACGCACCCGAGACCCACGTAGTCCGTGCCGCCCACCCGCCGCGACAGCTCGACCTCGCCGCGCCTGTCCATGAGCGCCCACGCCTCGGGCGGCCCCGGCCGCTGCGCGGTCAGGTGGATGAGCGTGCGGATGCCGAGCGCCTCCGCGCGCGCGGCGCTCCCGGGTCGCTCGGGCGCCACCTTGAGGAAGGCCGCGGCGTGAACGCCCACATGCGCGCCCGCGCCGGTCGAGACGGCCATCGGGACCGCGCGGCGGAGATCGGCGGCGTGCATCATGGAGCAGGTCGCGAACTCGTCCTCGACGGCGTAGCTCGCGCGGCCAGGCGGCGCCTCGGCGAGCCAGCGGGCGATGAGATCGGGATCGAAGCCCTCGGCGGGCGGCGGGCAGCCGCGCGACGCGACGAGCGCGGCCTGCTTCTCTGCCATGACGTGGAGATCGGCAGCGCGGGCGGGGATCTCGACGGCCGCGACGAGCGCGAGCGCGCCCGGCAGGAGCCCGGCGAGCGCGGCTGGCAGGAGCCCGGCGACCGCGGGGCGCGAGCGGCGCGCGCCCCGCGCTGCCAGCGCGGCGCCGATGCGCGCGAGCGCCGCGGCTGCGAGGTCGAGCGCGCTGACGATGGCCGCGGCCGCGACGAGCGGCAGGAGGGCGAGGGCGCGCATCGGCTGGAACAGCGAGAGCAGCGCGCGGCCGAGCGGGCCTGCGCCGACGATCCATCCGCCGCTCATCGACAGGAGCAGCGCGACCGCCGACGCCGCGAGGACGGCCCGCGACGCCGGGGCGCGGAGGCGCGTCGCGTGCAGGAAGCAGGCGGCGATCCACGCGGAGCCGATCACCGGGGCGTGCTCGTAGTCCAGCAGGTCGCCATCGAGCATCCACGGCAGCACGCGCTCGGGCCCGAAGCCGATGTGCCGCCAGCCGAGGCCGGCAGGCCAGCCGAAGGGCGCGGCCATCGACGCGATGCCGGGGCCGTAGAGCGCGACCGCGACCAGGCCGCCGCCGGCGAGCGAGCGGAGCACGCGCGCGCACAGCCGCCGATCCCACGCGGCGATCGCGGCCGCGCCCAGGACGGCGGCGCTCACCGTGAAGACCTGCGGGTGCGTCGCCGCGCAGGCGGCGGCGAGCGCCGGCCCGAGCTCGAAGCGGGCGGGGCGGATCACCGCGGCGGCCCAGGCGATGACGAGGGGGATGACCAGGATCTGCGAGAGCAGCCCGAGGAGGAAGAACGACGGCCACCCGCCGGCGAACTGCACGTACGGCGCGACCCACGCGAGCGCCACCGCGCCGGCGGCGGCCGCCGCGGGCCGCGCGCCGACCGCGCGGCCCGCGGCGAGGACGACCAGCGGGGCCCCGACGAAGGCCGCGAAGCCGAGCCCCTTCACCGCGACCACGGGCGCGACGCCGAGGCGGATCAGCGCCGCCACGAGCAGCCAGCCGACCGGCGGGTAGTGCAGCGCGATCGGGAAGCCGCCGTTGTTCGTGGCGATCCACCCGTGCGGCAGGCCGCTCGTCGCGATGTCGTAGGCGATGGCGAGGTGCGAGATCGTGTCCTTCGACAGCGCGGCGCCGGGCCCGGCGAGCGCGGGCGCGTCGCGCAGCGCGGGCAGGAGCGCGACCGCCACCGCCACGACGGCGGCGAGCCAGGCGAGGCGCGGCGCGGCCCCGGGCGTGGCGGCCATGGCCGGCGCGGGCCCGGGCGCGGCGGCTACGGCCGGCGCGGGCCCGGGCGCGGCGGCTACGGCCGGCGAGGGCCCGGGCGCGGCGGCTACGGCCGTCGCGGCAGGGCCGGCGGCCGCGCCGGCGCGGAGCTCGGCCAGCCGGAGGACGAGGACGCCGAGCGCGAGCAGGAGGTAGAGCATCAACGGAGCTCGCCGGCGCCCGGGTCAGCCCGGGGCGCGTTGCCAGGTGCCGAGGAGCGACCAGCCGGTGAGCGTGCGCCGCACCGACACGAGCCGCATCCGCTCCCCGACGTCGAGCGCCGCGAGGCTGCGCTCGTCGAACTTGCTCGGGTGGATGTGCTTGCGCGAGAAGCCGTCGCGGCGCGCGATCCACTCGAGCACCGTGGCCTCGAGGAGCGGCAGCGTGGACAGCCGGCCGTAGTTCGGGGTCGTGAGCAGCAGCGCGCCGCCCGGCGCGAGGCGCGCCGAGAGCCCGCGCGCCCAGCGCGACGGATCGAGGGTGTGCTCGACGACCTCCTTCGCGAGCACGACGTCGAACGGGCCGTCGAACCCGCCGCCCGTCGGGAGCTCGTACGGGCCCGGACAGACGGCGAAGCGCTCCGCGCGCGCCGGGTAGAGGCGCCGGCACGCCTCGATGGCGCGCGCGTCGAGATCGCAGCCGTAGAGCTCGGTCGCGGGCGGGGCGCCGGGGATCTCCCCTTCGAGGCCGCAGCCGACGAGGAGCACGCGCGGGCGCGGGCCGCGCGCGGCGATGGCGCGCGCGAGGGAGCGGGTGAGCGCGCCGTGGTAGAGCGACCACGGGAACCGCTCGCGGCGGCGGTGGTTCGAGAAGTAGTCGCCGGGCGGCGCCGCCGGGTCAGCCATCGGGCCCTGCCTGCGCCACGAGCAGGTACTCGGCGGCCGCGTCGCCGCCCGGGGCTAGGCGCCCGAGCGCGTTGACCACGGCGCGCGCCACGTCGACGGTGAGCGGGCGGAGCGCTGGCATCGCGATCCAGCGGCCGGTGAGCTTGCGCATCACGTAGCCGAGCAGGCTCGGGTACAGCATGAAGTCGAACGCCCACGAGGTCGGCCGGCCCGCGATGGGGCGCGTCTCCACGAGGTCGAAGCCCGCGCGCGCGAGGTGATCGCGCCAGCCCGCCTCGTCGTAGAGGTGGACGTGCGAGAAGACGCGATCGAGCGCGTCGCCGTACGCCCGCGAGAGGCCGACAAGGCCCACGGAGCGGAGCGCCTCGGGCAGGGCGAGCTGGTACGTCCAGTCGGGCGTCGGCACGATGAGCACGAACCGCGCCCCGGGCCTGAGCGCGCGCCGGATGTTCACGAGGGCGCCGTGGAGATCGGGCACGTGCTCGAGGCTGCAGTTGGCGATGGCGCTGCCGAAGAACCCCTCCGGCAGGTGGACGTTGACGATGTTGCCGCAGATGAGCGTGCGGTACGACGCGGTCCGCTGCGCGCGCTGCACCTCGGTCGGGTTGATGTCGATGCCCCACGCCTGCTTGTCCGGGTAGGCGAGGCGCGCGAACAGGCCGTCGCCGCAGCCGACGTCGAGCAGCGGCTCCGGCAGATCGAGCTCGCGCACGGCGCGCAGCCGCACGCACTCGCGGATGGCGAGCGCCGCGGGCGCGAAGGCGTAGTAGGCGGAGAAGTCGTCCGCGTCGAGCGGCCACTCTCGGTCCATCGGAGCGCCCATCACCCGCGGAGGCGCAAGGAGCGCCGGTACGCGCGGACCGCTCCGGTCGGGTGCAACCCGTCGGTCGATTCGACGATGGCCTCGAGGGCTCCGGGATCGAGGTGCGGCAGGGACATGCGCCGCATCCTAACATCGGAGCGGCGCTCCTCGGGTGCGGCCGAGTTTCTCGGGCACGGGGATCGGCCCCTCACGACCGCGTCTGGGCACACCTCCACGGCGCCGGCGCGCTTTCGGTCGAGCCCCCACCTGCGCCGCCAAGCGCGACACCGCCTCCGCGATCTCCGCCGGCACCGGCACGGCGGTCGCGATCAAGAAGCCGACGGGCTGCCAGGTAAGGTGGCGTACGGCCGCCTTGCAGCGAAGAACGCGCGTCGATAGGCTGGCACACATGTGGATGCGTGTTGTGGCGGCGATGTCGATAACCGGCTGTGCGTCGAACGGGCAGACATACGCGTACGTCATCGAGTCGACCGACGCCGGCCTCGTCGTGGAGGCCAAAGGGATCTTCTTCGCCACTGAGAAGGACACGATCGCCAAGGCGCACGAGAGAGCCCGCGAGGCCTGTCCGGAGGGCTACACCGTGCTGTCCTCCAACGAGGGAATGGGCATGAGGACGGAGCGTGGCATCGTATTCCGGCTCCGCTTCCGGTGCGGTCGGGAACCGGTCGCGCGACCCGTTGACCCTCCCTGGTTCTGCGGCCGGCAGTCTCAGGAGTGCTTCTCTTCGAGCGACGGGTGCCAGCTGCGCCTCCGCGAGCGGTGCGAATCCCTACCACTCGACTGCCACGACTCGTGCGCATCGCAGGACGTCGCGGCGTGCTACGACGTGAGCGACCTCAGCAGCGGCGTTCGGGTAGCCACGCGGTGCAGCAGCGACCTGGGCATCTGCGAGCGCCGAAGGTTCGACGAGTTCAATCACGGAACAGTGCTTGCCCGGGTGAGCGAGTGCATGGAGCGCCGCTGACCCGTCGACCCAGCCGGCGCGAATGCCATCGCAGCCGGTCTCGTGGCGCGGTGCTCTTGCGACCTGCTCGGCGGCGGGCGCCTGGCTGGCCGGAGCGCCGCCCGCGCGACCCACGGCGGCCTCGGGTCATGGGCCGAAGCGCCTAGACGACGCGTCGTGCCGGGTGTTACCAAACGTAACGCGCGCGCATCGAAGCGTTACCGAACGTAACGTCACGTGGCCGGACGACGCCACCCGGGCGTCCTCCCGGCGATGAACCGAGTAGTATATTGAGTCCTCATGTGACACAGTCGACCGCGCGTGTGAGGGGCATGGCATCGGCCCGCGCTCTCCCGCGCGCCTCCGGACATCGACGGTGGGCAGCGCAGCCATCCAGACGAGCTCTTCGATGGATCCGAGCTCGATCCAGGCGACGCTGCGCGCACGAGCGAACCGGCGCGCTCTCGGCTGAAATCAAGGAAATTCGAAAGTTCGAATGCGCTGAAGGAGCTGCTGATCGGGGGCGGTGCGCCGAGGGGCAATTCGAACGATCGCGAACACGGCAATCTTTCGAGCGTCGAGGACCATGCGAAGAATACTTTGTGCTCTTCTGTTTTTGGCTGTCGCCGGCTGCGGCGATGACACGGACACGACGACTTCGAGCAGCACGTCCAGCTCGACGTCCAGCTCGAGCAGCGCGGCGGCGAGCTCCGGCGGGGGTGATGCCTCTGGCGGCGGCGGCGGCGGTGGCGGCGGCGACACCGGCGGGGGCGGCGCTGGCGCCACCGGCGGCGGCGAGGCCACGGGCGGCGGGGGCGGCGCCGGCGGCGGCGGTGGCGCCGGCGGCGCGGCGGAGGCGCACTGGGTCGGGACGTGGACGACCGGTCCGCAGCTGACCGAGACCAACAACAACCCGCCCGAGCCGGGCCTGGCCAACAACACGCTGCGCCAGGTGATCTATACCTCGATCGGCGGCAAGGGCGTGCGGCTGCTGCTCTCGAACGAGTTCGGCGATGGGCCGGTGACCATGGAGTCGGTCCACATCGCGGAGTCGACGACCGCCGACGGCATCAACGTGGCCACCGATCACGGCCTGAAGTTCGCGGGCGCCGATGCGGTGACCATCCCGGTGGGCAAGACCGTCTTCTCCGATCCGATCGAGTACACCATCAAGCCCAACACCAAGATGGCGGTGACCATCAAGTTCGGCGCCGTGCCGGCCGGGATCACCGGGCACCCGGGCTCGCGGACCAACTCGTACATCCAGACCGGCAACGGGGTCTCGGCGGCGAGCCTGACCTCCCCTGTGTCCACGGCTCACTGGTACTACATCACGGGCCTCGACGTCGATGCGGCTCCCGAGGCGGCGGCGGTCGTCATCCTCGGTGACTCGATCACCGATGGCCGCGGCTCGGACACGGACGGGAACACCCGCTGGCCGGACTTCCTGTCTCGCCGGCTGCGGTCCAATCAGGGGACCCAGCAGGTCGCCGTGCTGAACCTGGGCATCGGCGGGGGCACCGTGCTCGCCGGCGGGCTCGGGCCGACGGCCAAGGCCCGCTTCCAGCGCGACGTCCTGGACCAGCGCGGCGCGAAATGGCTGATCACGTTCATCGGCGTGAACGACATCGGCAACGACAGCCAGCCGCCCGTCGCCGACAACCTGATCGCGGCCTATGGCGAGTTCATCACCAAGGCGCACGACAAAGGGATGCTCGTTTACGGGGCGCCCATCACGCCGTTCGGTGGCAACGGGTACTACTCCGCCGCGCACGAGGCCACCCGCCAGACGGTCAACACCTGGATCCGCACGAGCAACAAGTTCGACAAGGTCATCGATTTCGAGCCGGCCGTCGTCGACCCCAACGATGCTACCAAGCTGAAGGCGGACCTCGACTTCCAGGATGACGGGCTGCACTTCAACCCGACCGGCCTGGAGGCGCTGGCGAACACCATCGACCTCTTGCTGTTCGTCCCCCAGCCCAAGTAGAGCGGAGGCCGCTCTGGGGGGCGCCCGATCGGGCGCGCGGAGCTCCGAGCTCCCGCGCGCCCGGCGAAGGCCACCTGCTCCCCTGGCGGAGAAAGCGCCTCGGCACCCGTAGGGCGCCATGGCCTGTAGCCCGGATAACTGAGCCGCCCATGTTGACGCGTTGCGCTATGCGTCCTCGCGTATTCAGCCGCAGCGGTCCTGAGTAGCCTTGTCCCATGCGCGGAGGAGACGACGCGGAGGCCAGCGCGACGGATGGCGCGCCCGTGCTCGTGGCGGCGGCCGCGATCGGGGCGAGGCGCGAGATCGAGGTGGCGCCGTGAGCCGGATCCTGCTGGTCGAGGACGAGGTCGTCATCCGGACGGAGCTCCGGCGGCTGCTCGCTCGGCATGGTCACGACGTCATCGAGGCGGGGTCGGTCGAGGATGCCTCGGCGGATCACGATCTGCGCACGTTCGATCTGGTGCTGGCCGACGTGCGCCTGCCGGGGGCGCCGGGCACCGCGCTCGTCGGGCAGTGCGGCGGCGCGCCGGTCGTGCTCATGACGAGCTACGCCACGGTGAAGGCGGCCGTGGACGCCGTGAAGCGCGGCGCCGCGGATTACCTGTCGAAGCCGTTCGATCACGCCGAGCTGGTCGCCCTCGTCGACCACCACCTCCCCGGCGCGCGCTCGGAGCGGGGCGCGCCGTCCGACGTCGCGCCGCGCGCCTCGGTGCCCGCGCCGCCCGTGCCGCCCGCGCCGCCCACATCGGAAGACGACGAGCTCGAGGGCATGGTCGGCGGCTCTGCGGCGATGCGGGAGGTGTTCGCGCGGGTGCGCAAGGTCGCGCCGAGCGAGGCGACGCTGCTCGTCCTCGGCGAGAGCGGCACGGGCAAGGAGACGCTCGCCCGCGCCGTGCACCGGCTGAGCCCGCGCCGGCAGATGGCGTTCGTTCCGGTCCACTGCGCGGCCATCCCCGAGGGGCAGATCGAGGGGGAGCTCTTCGGATACGAGCGCGGCGCCGTCCCCGGCGCGATCTCGGCGCGCGCCGGGCTGTGCGAGGCCGCGGAGGGCGGGACGCTGCTGCTCGACGAGATCGGCGAGCTGCCGCCGAAGGTCCAGGCGCGGCTCCTCCGCTTCCTCCAGACGGGCGAGGTGCGGCGCGTGGGCGCGACCCGCGCCCGGCGCGTCGACGTGCGCCTCATCGCGGCGACGCGCCGAGATCTCGTGGCGATGGTGCGCGACGGATCGTTCATGAGCGACCTCTACTTCCGGCTGCGGGTCCTCGAGATCCGCCTCCCGCCGCTGCGCGAGCGGCCGGGCGATGCGGTGCGCCTCGCGGAGTCGCTGCTGAGGCGGCGCGCGTGGGCGATGGGCCGCGCGCCGCTGACGCTGACGCCGGAGGCGCGCGCCGCCATCGCGGCGGCCCCCTGGCCTGGCAACATCCGGGAGCTGGAGAACGCCGTTCACCGCGCGACGGTCCTCGCCGATGCGAGCGAGATCGGGCTGGAGCTGCTCGGGCTCGACGCGCCCCCTCAACCGCCTCCGCCCGGGCCTGCCGCGGACGCGCACGAGGGAGAGCCCCCGTCCGACTCCCTCGAGGGCTATTTCCGCCGCTTCGTCCTCGAGCACCAGCACGAGCTGACGGAGACCGAGATCGCCCGCCGGCTCGGCATCAGCCGCAAGGCGCTGTGGGAGCGGCGCCAGCGGCTCGGGATCCCCCGGCCGCGATCCTGAGCCGCCATCGACGGCGACGCGCGCCTGTCAATTTGGGTTGACTCGCTTGATGTGAACGTTCACAATTGACTCAGGTGCGCTCGGGCAGGGCGGTGACCTGACCAGGCCCCTCCTGGGTTCGGCATTCTTGGCGGAAAATTGAACAGGGAGACGGGGAGGCGGGGAGATTGGTGGGAGTTGACTCCCCGTCTTCTCACCTCCCGGTGAACTCCCCCGAAAGACTTGTGGCGATGCTTCAGGGCGGCCGCCGCGCGACCACGGCGGGTCGTCCCGGCCAAGGAGCAGCGTCGCCTGGACGCGTTCATTTTCATTTTTCTGAAAGCCGCGCGCCGCGCGCTCAACGCTGACACCTCTTATCGGGCCATGACCATGCACTTCTCTTCCCAACCTCCCAGCACCCGCTCTCTCAACCGACGTGCAGGCGGTACGGCGTCCGCTGTCTGTCTTCTCGCTCTCCTTGCAGGGTGTAGCGGGGAGTCGCAGGTGGGCGACGGCGATGGCGGCAGCGGCGGCGGCGGCACCACGGGCGCGACGACCGGCCCCGGGATGGGCGTTTCGAGCAGCAGCGGCTCGGGCGGGAGCAATGGCCAGACGACGAGCGTCGGTTCGACGAGCGCCAGCGGAGGCTCGGACGCGACCGGAGGCGGTGACCCCGGTACCGGCGGCGGCGGTGACGGCGGCGACGGCGGCGGCGCCCCGGCTGTCTGCCCCGAGACCTACTCCAATCCTCTCCTCTGGCAGGACCTCCCCGACCTCGAGGTCATTCGCGTCGACGACACCTACTACTACACGGCGTCCACGTTCCACCATGCGCCGGGCGCGCCCCTGCTCCGCTCCTACGATCTGGTCCACTGGGAGTACGTTTCACACTCCGTTCCTCTGCTGGACGTCGACCCGTCGTACGACCTGAACGGGGGTCGATCCTATGTCAACGGCATCTGGGCGTCGACGCTCCAGTACCGGGAGAGCAACAAGACCTTCTACTGGATGGGCTGCATGCACAACAAGGGCGGCGGCTGGGTCTTCACATCCAAGTCCCCGGAAGGTCCGTGGGAAAAGCACAAGGGTGGCTGTTACTACGACATGGGGTTGTTGATCGACGACGACGACACCATGTACGTGGCCTCCGGAAACAACACGATCAGCGTGGCGCAGCTGAGCGCGGACGGCTTCAGCCAGGTCAAGAGTCAGACGGTGTTCCAGACGCCGGGCGACCTCTCCGGACCGCTGGAGGGCTCTCGCTTCATCAAGAAGGATGGAAACTACTACATCTTCACCACGCAATACGCGAACGGTGAGTATGTGCTGCGCTCGACGAAGGGGCCCTTTGGTCCCTACGAGCTGCGGCCCTTCGCGGTGAGGCTGCCCTACGCCGGCGCTCCGGGCTCCGGCGGCTCCCCGCACCAAGGCGGCATCGTCCAGACGCAGAACGGCGACTGGTACTACCTGGGATTCAATGACTCGTACCCGGCTGGCCGCATCCCGGTGATGGCACCGATGACCTGGAAAGACGGCTGGCCCTCGCTCACCCTGGTGGACGGCAAGTGGGGAGGTACGTACCCCTTCCCGAACCTGCCTTGCGGATCGAATCGAGTGAAGCCGCCTGTGACCAAGGACACCTTCGCGGAGGCGACCCTGCGTCCAGAGTGGGAGTGGAACCACAACCCCGACAGCACCAAGTGGTCCTCAGGGGCTGGGCTGACGCTGCAGACGGCGACGGTGACCGACGATCTGTACGCCGCTCGAAACACGCTGACGCGCCGTATCGAAGGGCCCGTCTCGATCGGGACGATCGAGCTCGACTACAGCAAGATGCAGAACGGCGACGTCGCCGGCCTGGCCGCCCTGCGCGACGTATCGGCGTGGATCGGGGTCAAGAAGACCAGCGGGGGAGCGCGCGTCGTGATGACCAACGGCGTCAACATGAACACCTCCTGGGCCACGACGGGCAAGGGCACCGAGGCGGCTGGCGCCGACGTGTCCGGCGGCAAGATCTGGCTGCGCGTGGAGGCCAACGTCCGCTCGGATGGCGGCGGCGCGCAGGCGCGCTTCTCCTACAGCACGGACGGCACCCGCTTCACCAACCTGGGCAACACGCTCAGCATGAACAAGAACTGGCAGTACTTCCTCGGCTACCGGTTCGGCATCTTCAACTACGCCACGCAGTCGCTGGGCGGCTCGGTGAAGGTCGCGTCCTTCGAGGTAACCAAGCCGTAAGATGCGAGCCGACCGCCTGCATGGTCATCGGCGTGACCGAGAGCGAGAGCCCCACGGGCCCGCTCGAGGGCGCGTTGGATCGCCAGCCGGCTCGTGCGCCGTGTGGGGCGGCGTCGAGCCGGCGGCGTTCATCGATGGCGATGGAGAGGCGCGTGTTGACGGGGGATTGCCCCCCAGGGGCCGCTCATGCAGCGGGCCGCGGGGAGGGCGGAGCGGGGCGAGCCTACTTCTTCGTCGGCGCGGGCGCGCCGCTCTGGATCCAGCTGCGGAGGGCCGAAAGCTCGGCGCTCGTCAGGCTCGGCTTGCCGTCCGCGGCCTGCGGCATGACGCCCGTCTGGCAGGTGCCGCCGGCGGAAGGCCTGCATCCGGCGTTCCCGGCCGTCCCTGCGACCTTGAGGTAGAGCCAGCTCTGGTCCGGGTTTCCCGGGACCACGAGCTTGAACTGCCCGCCGCCCTTGGCCGTCTTGTTGACGAGGCCCGCGACGATGTCCGCCGAGCTGATGTCGCCGCCGAGCGACAGACCTGCTTGCGGACCGGTCGACGGAGCAGCGTGGCAGCCGCTGCACTTGTGGATCGCGCTCTCGAAGATAGGACGGACGGTCTCGTGGAAGACGCCGGACTCCTCGGGCAGGGGATTTCCGGGATCCGGATCCGGCGTCAGGTCGGGATTGATGACCTGAGCGATCGCGTCCATCTCGTAACACTGGGCGGCGACCGCGTCCTTCAGCTTCTGATCGGTGGGCGACATGCCCTTGGCGACACGGTACTTCTCCCAGACATTGTCGATCCAGCCGTGCAGCTTCCAGAACATGTAGTTGTCGATGTTCGTGAACTGGTTGCCGAGGCCGTGGTCGGTGTTCTGGGAGCGCACCCACTTGAAGTGGAGATCGCCGTGCAGGCCGCTGGCCTGCTGGTTGGTGCCCGGGATGGCCTGGCCGGCGAAGCACTGGAGCCACATGCCGAGCGCGCCCTCGTCCGGGAAGCGGCTCAGGTTCTCCGGCTTGTCGATCTCGTCGCCGATCTTCGCGTTGGCGAGCGTCGTGGCGCTCCAGGGCTTGAAGTCCGATCTCCACTGCTGGGGCACCTCCTCCGCCGTCGTGGGGAACTTCTTGAAGCCCTCGAACTGCTCCGAGTGCTTCGGCCAGAGCTGCTTCAGCGACTGGATCATGTGCCGGTGCATGGCGAGAAACTGGAAGCCGTCGCCCGTGCTCTTGCACTCCTGATCCGCCGGGACCGGGACCGCGGATTTGCAGATATTGACCCTGCTCATGCCCATGCCGCCGGTGCAGCGCCGGATGCTATGCCACTCGAAGTGGGCGGCCTGCCATTCGTTCTCTTCCATCCAGGAGATGACTTCCGGCTGAACCGTGAGATCGATCTGGCCGTTCTTCACGAACTCCGCCGAACCGTCCTTCATCGTCGCGTCGGTGGGATGGGGATCGTAACCGTCCACGCAATGATCCTTCGGGTGCGTGTCGCCCGTTCCGCTCGATCCGCCGGTGCCGCCGGCGGGATCTCCGGTGGACGAGGAGGAGCCCGTCGTCGCGGTGGAGGTGGAGGGGACGCCGGCGCCGGCGCCGCTGGTGCTGGCGCCGGGACCGGTGCCGGTGCCGGTCAACGAGGAAGTCGAGGTGGAGGTGGGCACGTCGCTGCCGCCTGCTCCACCGGTGCCCCCGGCGTCGGGATCTTCGCCGCTACAGGCTCCCAGCACCAAGGCGGTAATGCACGAGAGTAATCCGAATGTGCGTTGCGAGATCTTGCCCAATGACACGGTGGACGGACCTGCCTGATCGTTGATTCGCATGGTGCTCCTCGTTACCGCTGGATGCCGGACCGCTGGGTGCCGGGCGCATGCTTCCGCGCGGCCGCTGAGCCAGACGCCAGATGGAGCATCGGCCAACCGCCGGTAGCATTTGCGTAGCACGAGGTTTTCGAGCGGAGAAGCGGGTGTAAATTTGCTGCGAAACGATCGTCGCCGTCTTTGAATGAGCCGCTGGGGAGGGGAAAGTAAAGAGTTTTTAATAAGTCAAGGGTGATTCGCCGCTCACCCCAGGTGATGAAAGGCGCGTTGCGCCATCCGGCTTCCGCCTGGAAAAGTGAAGCTGTACCGATGGCTGATCGTCGTCATGAGCTGTCGACCCCGCTCAGGCCGGTGACGGATCAGGTCATCGCGATGCCGCTGGTCGGCTCCCTGGACGCGCCTCGGCGGCCTCGTGACGCCTCGAACCCTGAAGGAGGGTATCGCGTTCACCCTGCGGCGCGAGCGCCGCGGCTCTCGGGCGCCGGCGCGCGAGTGGGCTGCTCGATGAGCTCTCGGCGATCGTCACGGAGCATGTCGGGCGGCCCGCGGGCGCATCTTCTGGCTCGTTGACCCTCTCGCGCGACGCGATCTACCGTGCGACCGCCCCCATGAACCTCCACGTCGTCTGCCAGGGCGAGCACCCGGCTGCCATGGCGCGTCGCTGCTGAGCGAGGCGATGCTTCCGGCGGACGAGGTCATCAAGAAGCTCGTGCACGTGCTCGCGCCGTACCTCGGCGAGAACATGGCGCGCGCGGCCGTGCGCAGCCAGGCGGACAAGCTGGGGTTCAAGCACGGGCGCCTGTCCCCGGCCGACGTGGAGCGCCTGCTCGCCGCGGTCGCGCCGGGGCTCGGCGTGTTCGTCGGGCGCGACAAGGCGCAGCGGATCCTCGACCAGGCGCGCGCCGCCATCGGCGCGCCGGGAGGAGCTCCATGACGCGAGTCCCCGTTCGCCGCGTGGCGCCGGTGGTGGTGACGATCGTGTGCGCGGTGTACGTCCCGCGCCTCGTGCCGCAGGCCGCGGCGCTCTCGGAGCGGCTCCTCCCCACGCCGGTCGTCGATACCGTGGGTCCGCTCGTGCGGCTCGCGTGCCTCGCGGTCGCCGCCGTGTTCGGCCTGCGCAGCGCCGCGCGCCTCGAGCGCGACAACCCGGCGCGCGGCCCGTGGTTCCTCCTCGGCGCCTGGCTCGCGCTCTTCACCCTGGGCCAGGTCGGGCTCGTGTACTACCCGCTCGTCGCGCGCGCGCCCACGCCGCTGCCGTCGATCGCGGACGCCGCGTTCCTCCTCGGATATGCGCTGCTGATCGCCGCGTCGGCGCGCTTCGTCTTCGTGTACCGCGCCGCCGGCTTCCCCGTCGGCAGCGCGCGCGAGCACCTCGGCATCGCCGCGGGCGCGGCGGCGGCGATGGCGATCGTCGGTTATCCCGTGCTCGCCCCCATCGCGCGCGCGCCGGTGCCGCTCGGCGAGCGGCTCATCAACATCGCCTATCCCATCCTCGATCTGATCGCGCTCGTCCCCGCGCTGGTGATGCTGCGGATCACCCGGGCCTTCCGCGGCGGCAAGGTGTGGGCCATCTGGGGATCGCTGCTCGCGGGCTGCGCGCTCATGGCCGCGGGAGACATCCTGTTCGCGTTCTTCTCCTCGGCGAATATGACGGCGTTCGGGCCGGGCGTGGACATGATGTTGCTCCTCGGGTATTTCGCCGCGGCGTGCGGGACGATGCTGCAATACGAGACGATCACCGACTGACGACGGGGGGGCGGTACATGCCGCAGGGGAGCCGTCGCCGAGGCGCAGACCGTTCCAGGCAGCGCGCGATGTCACGGTGAGGGCGTGACATCGGGTGTGACATGTCACGCCCCCGGCCGTGACATGTCGCGCCGCTGTCACGGCCGGGGGTGTGACATGTCACGGCGGCTCGCCGGGCGGAGAGGTCGACCCGCTGGCCAGCGCGCGCCGCGGCTCGCCTAGTTCGGCCGGATTTGCCCCATCGGTACGCGTGCGCTGCCCCAATCCACGTCACGCCGGCGAGGGCGCGCCTGGCGGCATGCGCGTTGCAAAGTCACTCGATGATTCGATGATTCGATGATTCGATGACTCGATGACTCGATGGCTCGCAACACCCGTCCAGGGGCGCGCGGCACCGCCGCGCCATCACACGGAGCGGAGCGTCATGATGTCTGCGCCGATACCGATGACGACAATGAATCTCCTCACGAGGTCCCTCTCTGTCGAAGAGCCGATCGACGGGGCGCTCCTCCGCGCCAACGTGCCGCGCCCGCTGTCCTCTGTCGCGTTTCATGAGGACGTCGAGTGCATCCGCAGGTCGTTCGCCGCGGGGTTCCCGGTTCACCTGGCGATCCACCGGGTGGACAGCGCCGAGGCGGCGCGCCGGGACTACACGGCGCTGCACACCCACGACGGCCCGGAGATCAACGTGATCCTCCCTGATCCCACGGGCCTCGAGTACCGCATCGAGCTCGGTTCCCGCGTCCACCACGTCACCGAGAGCACGAGCATCTGGATCCCGCCGGGCGTCCCGCACTCCGCGAACGTGGTCCGGGGCTCTGGCTACCTCATCGCCGTGCGCTTCGATGACGGGGGGGCGAGATGAGACGTGACCTTCCTCGGAACCTCGACAGGGACGCCGGCGTGAGGGGGCCCGCCGTGGCCGCGTCGAGCGCCGCGCAGGCCTACCGGAACGCGAGCCTCTGGCAGAGGGGGCGCGGCCAGCGCCTCATCGCGTTCGCCGGCGTGAGGCCGGGCGAGCTCGTGCTCGACCTCGGCTGCGGCACCGGCGGCCTCACGCGGCAGCTCGCCGAGCTCGTGGGCCCCGACGGGCGCGTCCTGGGGATCGATCCGGACGAGGCGCGGATCGAGCTCGCCCGGCGCACCGCCGGCGCGCCCAACCTGGAGTTCCAGGTGGCGGCGGCCGAGACCCTCGGCGAGGTCGTCCGGGACCGCCCCTTCGATCTCGTCTTCTCGAACTTCGTGTTCCACTGGATCCGCGACAAGCGAGCGGTCCTCCGCCTCCTGCGCGACCTGCTCCGCCCCGCGGGGCGCATCCTCGTCCAGTGCGTCTCGTCGCTCCCTGCGCTCGTCGGGGAGCTCTCGCGGCTCGCCGACCCTTCGGGGGAGCGGATCCTGCGGGACTTCGCCTTCGAGGAGGCCGCGGCGCTCGCGCACCACGTCGAGGGCGCCGGGCTGCAGCTGCTCCGCCTGGAGGAGCAGCATGGAACTCACGTGTATCCGACGCTCGACGCGCTGCTGAGGTGGTGGCAGGCGACGACCCACGACCGGTTCGACCCGCGGACCGTCGAGCCCGCGGCGCTCTCGCGGTTCGCCGAGCAGCACGGCGACGGCGGCGCGTTCCGGGTGCGCGAGACGTTCTGCTGGTTCGAGGCGCGGCTCGCCCCGGCGCACTCGTGGGGACGCGGCGGCTGACCCCGGCCCCGTGTTCGACGAGCGCGGCGCTCCGGTGCGGCCCGATTCGCTCGACCCCGTTGCCACGTCCCCGTTCTCTCCTGAGGTGGGCTACCATCCGCTCCCCGCAGCCTCCCGCGGCGGCGCTCGCACCCAGGACCGATCCGAATGTCGATCTTCGAGCTCTCGTTCCAGTCCGGGGAGGCCTCGCTCTCCGTGCGCCGTGTCGTGATCCAGGAGGCCGTCTCCGAGCTCTTCACCGTCTCGGTGTGGGCCCGGTCCAGGCTCTCGGATCTCGAGCTGGAGCCGCTCGTCGGCCAGAGCGCGTCGCTCCAGATCCAGCCCGACGCCGAGCACCTCCACTGGCTGAGCAGCAGGCTCTGGCAGGGCGTGTGCAGCCACGTGGAGCAGGTGCAGGCCGAGCCGACGGGGCTCTCGACATACTACCTCCGCATCGTGCCGCGCCTCTGGCTGCTCACCCAGCGCCGCGGACACCGCATCTACCAGCACCTCTCCATCCCCGACATCGTCGACGCGCTCCTCGGCGAGTGGGCGATCGAGCCGGCGTGGAAGATCGATCGCGGCGCGTATCCCAGGCTCGAGTACAAGGTCCAGCACGGCGAGAGCGACCACGCCTTTCTCTGTCGCCTCCTCGAAGAGGCAGGCATCGCCTACACCTTCCCGGACAGCGGGAAGGACGCCAAGCTCACCCTGAGCGACAAGCTCGAGTCGGAGCCGCTGCGGCCGGGGCCGCCGCTGCCTTACGTCGACAACCCCCTCGAGACATCGGAGCGCGAGTTCGTCACCAGGGTGCGGCTCGGCCACGAGGTCCGGCCCGGCGCGAGCACGATCCGCGGCCACGACTTCCGCAAACCCTCGTTCGCGCTCACCGGCGAGGCGCCCCCGGCGCCCGCGCCCGAGGCGAAGTACGAGCAGTACCGCTACGAGCCCGGCGCGTTCCTCGCCGCGAGCGCCGGGGGCGGCGCGCCCGTCGGCGACGCCAAGGGCGTTTACCGCCACGACCCGAAGCACGGAGCCGATCTGTCGACACGGGTCCTCGCGGCGATGCGCGCCGACAAGCGCGCCGTGCTCTTCGAGGCCAACGTGATCGACCTCTACCCGGGCCGGGTCTTCTCCGTCGATCAGCACCCGCACCCGGAGGTGGGAAAAGGGCCGCTGATGGTGGCCGAGCTCGAGATCGCGGCCTCGCTCGACGAGCCGTGGAGCGTGCGCGGGCGCGCGCTCTTCGCCGATTCCAAGGTCCCGTACCGGCCTGCGCGCAAGACGCCCAGGCCGGTCGCGCCCGGGCTGCAGAGCGCGACCGTGGTAGGGCCGCCGGGCGCCGAGATCCACACCGACGAGCTCGGGCGGGTGCGCGTGCAGTTTCCGTGGGATCGCGAGGGCAAGCTCGACGACAACAGCTCGTGCTGGATGCGCGTGAGCCAGGGCTGGGCGGGAGCCGGCTTCGGGATGTTCATGCTCCCCCGCGTCGGCCAGGAGGTGCTCGTGGCCTTCCTCGACGGCGATCCCGACCTCCCCATCGTGGCCGGGCGCGCCTTCAACGGCCGTGAGCTCGTGCCGTACAAGCTGCCCGATCACAAGACGGTGAGCACCTGGAAGAGCAGCTCGTCGCCCGGCGGCGCGGGCTACAACGAGATCAAGTTCGAGGACCAGGCGGGTCAGGAGCTCGTCTACATGCAGGCGCAGCGCGACAGGAACCAGCTCGTCAAGCGCGATGAGGTCGAGCGCACCGCGCGCCACAAGCGGAGCACCGTGGGAGGCGACGAGCACGTGGTCGTGAAGGGCGCGCGGAAACAGCTCGTCCACGGGGGCGACCACGTGCACGTGAAGCTGGATCAGCGACAGGCGGTCGACGGCTCGGTGTCGCTCACGGTCGCCGTGAACCGGGACGAGCGTGTGGGCGGGAACCACGCGCTCGAGGCCGGCGGGCAGCTCCACATCAAGGCGGGCGCGACCCTGGTGCTCGAGGCGGGCCAGCGGCTCACCATCAAGGGGCCTGGAGGCTTCATCGACATCCACCCGGGGGGCGTCGACATCGTGGGAACCGTCGTCAACATCAACAGCGGCGGCGCGCCGGGCGCCGGCCAGGGCGCGAACCCGGCGGCGCCGCTCCAGGCCGAAGAGGCGCACCCCAAGGACACGCCGTCTCCCTGAGACGAGGAGGAGCGAGATCATGCCCGCCGCCGCGCGCCTCACCGATCTGCACACCTGCCAGACGCACCCTGGGCCCACGCCGATCGTCACGTCGGCCAGGACGGTGAACATCGGCTTCCAGCCCGCGGCGCGGGTCGGCGACCGCGCCGCGTGCCCGGCCAGCGCCGCGATCGTCGAGGGCTCGGCGACCGTGTTCATCGAGGGCGCCATGGCCGCGCGGCTCGGCGACGAGACGGCGCCGAAGGGCGCGATCGTGACCGGGTGTCCGACGGTGAACATCGGCTCGACCCCTGAGATCGACGCATTGCTCGCCGCGTCCGCGTCGGGGACTCCATTCCTCGATTGCGAGAGCTGCCGGATGGGCGGCGCCGGGTGAAGGCGCTGCTCCACGTGACATCAGGGCTGCTCGCCGGGCGGCGCGTGCGCCTCCAGGCCGGCGAGGCGCTGCGCGTGGGGCGCCTCGGGCGGGCCGGACTCGTGATCTCGCAGGACGAGCAGATGGCGCCTGTGCACTTCGAGGTGGCCTGGGACGGCGCTGTCTGCAGGCTCCTCGATCGGAGCCGCCGGGGGACGCAGGTCGACGGCAAGGCGGTCGCCGAGGCCACGATCGGCGACGGCGCCCTCGTCGTCGCGGGGCAAACCCACTTCCTGCTGCGGCTCGTGCCCGACGATCAGGGCGCCGATCTCCCGCCCGCGCTGCCGCGCCCGCCGCCGTCGCAGGAGCTGCTCGCCGCGCGGGCCGCCGCGCTCGCGGCGCTGCAGAGCGAGCCGGAGCCGCTCTTCGCCCTCCTCGACGCCGCCCGCGACCGGCGCATCCTCACGCTGCTGCGCGCCTGCGAAGAGGAGAATCGCTCGCTCTTCGAGGGGGTCGCGGGCGAGGCGATGGCCCGGGCGGCGCCGCACCTCGTGCGGATCGAGAAGGGGTCGGCGCTCTTGCCGGTGCTTGTGAACGAGGGGTGGGGCGAGAGCTGGGGAGTCTACCTGACCGGGCGGAGGCCGCTCCGAGAAGTGCGGCAGAGACTGCGGCGGTCGCTGATCGTGAGGGATGAAGAGACGGGGAAGAGGCTCTATTTCCGCTTCTACGATCCGCGGGTGCTGCGGTCGTTCCTGCCGTCGTGTTCGGTGAGGCAGCGGAGCGAGATCGTGGGGACGGAGATCGGCGGATTCCTTGTCGAGGGCGAGGCGGGCGAGGTGCTGCGGCTCGGGTGCGGCTGACGGCGCTGGGCGCCGAGCGTCGAGGACCTCCGCCATCGCGGGCCGCGGACGGGCAGGGGGCGCGAGCGCCTCTCCCGCTGTCGTCACCTCATGATGCGCGGCTCTGCCTGACCTGCACCACCCGCCCCAGCGCGACCGCCTGGAGCGCCACCGGCTCCGCCTCCCGCTCGTCCATCGCCGGGTGCACCGCCGCGATCGCCCGCGCCCGGAAGCGCGCCGAGAGCGGCAGCGCCTCGGCGATCGAGGCCGGCAGGTAGATCACGAGCGGCTGCGTCTCTCCCGCCACGTGCAAGAGGGCGCGCAGGTGCGGCCCGCCCAGCACCTTGCGCTTCTGGTAGTGCCGCTGCTCCAGGAGCGCGCGCTCCACCTGCTCGCTCGCGAGCTCCACCCGGCCTCTCTTTCCGTGGGCGAGCGCCTCGCGGATCCTCCCGCACAGCGCTGCGGCCACGGCGGGCGCGGTCGAGACGCCCGGCGTGGCGAGGAATCTCTCGGCGGTCTCGAGCGCCGCCGCGAGCGCGTCGTCGCCGGTCGCGAGCGGCGTCGCGGTGGAGACCAGCGCCTTCAGCGTCTCGACCTCGTCGAAGGACAGCGAGAGCTCGCCCTCGACCAGCTCGAGCGGCGGCAGCGGCATGCCGCGCTTGCCGGCGGCGCGCGCGAGCGCCCCGTGCACGCCCGCGACGTCGGTGGCCGCGCCGCGATCGAGGATCTCGAAGACCTGCGCCCGATCCTCGATCTCGGCGGGCTCGTCGGAGAGGGCCGGATCGTCGGCCTCCGGATCGAGGGGCTCGTCCTCCATCGCGTCGAGCAGGCGCTGCCAGGCCGGCTTGCGGACGATGCGCGGCACGCTCTTCCGATCGAACCAGACGAGCGTCAGCGCGTCCCGCCGCGCCGCCGCCGGCGCGAACGAGGCGCTCGCGTCCGCCGCCCCGCCCGTGCCCGCGAACATCGCGCCGATGGTCTGCGGCGCCGCCGGCGCGTGCGGGATCATGCCCGCGGCGCCCGACCCGGGCTGCGGAGCGCCGGCCGCCCAGGGGCTCAACGGCTCGCCGGGCGAGGCCCTGGCGATCGGCGGGGCAGGGATCGGAGAAGGGGTGTTCGAAGGAGGGGTGTTCGAAGGAGGGGTGTTGGATGCGGCGGCGGGGGGCGGCGCCGAGGACGGGGCGACGAAGGGGAGAGGCACCTTCGTCGCCTCCTCGGTGATGTCGCCGGTCTCGCCCTCGATCGAGCTCCGCTTCGACCGGAAACGGGGCGGCTCGGCCGGCCGCGGAGCGGGCGCCTCGGGGGGGGGCGGCGCAGGCGGTCCCGCGCGAAAGGGCATGATCGTCGCCTGCGGCGCGTCGGGCGACTTCGCGTGGATGTCGAGGGTCAACGTCGACGGGCCGAGGGAGGGAGGCTTCACCTTGGGCCCGGCCGGGCCCACCCGCGGCGGCGGCTGGGGCCCCGGGGCCGAGGGGGTGGCTGCCTCGGCGGGCGCCTGCCTCGCCGGCCGCTCCAGCGAGACGCGGATCTGCCCTGACTCCTTGGGGGTCGCGAGCGGGAGCTGGCCTCGCCAGGTCAGCGTGCAGAGGAGGCGATCGGTGTCGATCAGGAGCGTGTCGCAGCGCATGGAGAGATCGCGCGGCCCGCCGGCGCGGCCGGTGACGGTCGCCCGCGGGCGGACGCCGGGAAGGCTGGTGACGAGGCGCGGGTGGCGGGGATGGAGGTTCTCGAGCACGAGCTGCTCGTCCTCGCGGAGCTGCAGCAGGCGCTGATCGAGCGGAGCGACGTTGAAGAAGGTGCGGTCGAAATCCTCCGGCAGCGGGCTCGAGAGGAGCGCTCCCGACGACCAGGCCGCCGCGTGTTTGCCGAGCCTGCGGTGCCGCAAAGGCCAGGTGGGGCCGATGGGCCCGAAGCCCACCGCCGCGATGGGGTCGTCCAGGCTGGTCACGGCCCGATCCACGGGGAGGAGGTTCGGGACGGCGGCCCTGCCGCGGGCGTCGCGCGCCTCGCGATGGATGCCCGCAGGGTTGTCCGTGTCCGGCCCGCCCGCGGCGCGCTCGTAGGCGAGCGGCATCGTCGTGAAGTGCGCTCCTTCCAGGAGCTCGCCCTCCTGGGTGAACAGGCGATCGCAGAACACCTGAATGGGTTTATCGATCTCGCCCACCGCCATCCGCGCGATCAGCGACCGCGCGGGGCTCCCGCCGGGCGCGTGGGCGTGGCCGACGAGGACGACATCGGCGCCCTGCTTGAGCGGCGCGAGATCGCTCGCCTCGATCAGGCTGCGCGCGGGGTCGTCGTCCAGGTGCGCGTCGCGCTCGCGGATCGGCTCCTGCGCGGGCGCGAGCGGCGACTCGCCCGGCGCGAGCGTGAAGGTCGCCTTGCAGACGACGGTGAGCACCCAGGTCAAGGAGCGCACCTGCCAGAGGAGCGAGGCGACGGGGAGCGGCCCGTCGGAGACGACATCCATAGGTGGGCCGACGGTACCACCACTCCGGCGGCTCGACTACGAGGCGACCGCCGACATCGCCGCTCGCCATGGCGGGGACACGCTCCTTCGGTGGACATAGAGCAAGATAGGTAAGAAGCGCGCACGACATGGGGTGATGAGGTCGTGACCAGCTCGACGGGCAACGATCTCGGCGCCCACGGCGCCGTGTCGCTCAGCCCTGCACGGCTCGCCCGACACGAATGCTCCGCGCGCTCCGATCCGCGGCCTCAGCAGATCCGCGGGAGCTGCTCGCCGGAGAGCAGATCGAGCGTGCGCCGGGTCCCGAGCCGGGTCCTCAGGACAACGCTCCCTTTCCCGTCCCCGACGATCCGACCGATGCGCGCGGCCCCCGGGCCGAGCGGGTGGTCGCGCAGGCTCGCCAGGGCGCGCTCCGTCTGGGCTTCCGGCAGGAACGCGACGAGCCGGCCCTCGCACGCCACGTAAAGCGGGTCGAGCCCGAGGAGCTCGCACGCCCCGAGGACCGCAGGTTCCACGGGGATCTGCGCTTCCTCCACCTCGACGTGGACGCCCGCGTCGAGCGCGATCTCGTTCAATACGGCCGCGAGCCCGCCCCGGGTCGGATCCCGCAGGCAGTGGACGTCGATCCCCGCGTCGATCAGCGCCGCAGCGAGGCCTTGGACCGGCGCGCAGTCGCTCTCCACGGGCTCCTCGAACGCGAGCGCCTCACGCACGGACAGCACCGCGATCCCATGCCGCCCCACGTCGCCGGACACGAGCACGGCATCGCCCGGCCGGACCCGGCGCGGCGCGATGACCACGCCCTCGGGCACCACGCCGATGCCGGCGGTGTTGATGAACAGCCCATCTCCCTTGCCCCGGTCGACCACCTTGGTGTCGCCCGTCACGAGCTCGACCCCGCACGCGTCCGCAGCAGCGCGCATCGACAGCGCGATCTGCTGGAGCTCGCCGATGGGCAGCCCCTCCTCGACGATGAAGCCGGCGCTCAGGTAAGCGGGCCGGGCGCCCGTCATGGCCAGGTCGTTCACCGTGCCATAGACGGACAGCTTGCCGATGTCGCCTCCGGGGAAGAAGCGCGGATGCACGACGTAGGTGTCCGTGGTGAACGCCAGGGACGCGCCGCCGAGCCGCACCACGGCGCCGTCATGACGGGTCGAGAGAGGAGCGCTGTCGAAGGCGGGCAGGAAGACGCGCTCGATGAGCTCACGCATGAGCCGCCCGCCGCCGCCGTGGGCAAGCTGGATCGTCCTCTCGCGCAGCGGCGCGGGGCAGCTCATCTCGAACCGCACGGCGGGGCCGCCCTCCGGTAACGGTAGTAGGCCGCGCACGCGCCTTCCGAGGAGACCATCGTGGCGCCCAGCGGGGTCTCCGGCGTGCAGCGTGTGCCGAACGCGGGGCAGTCCGGCGGCTTGATCACCCCCTGGAGCACGAGGCCGCTCTTGCAGTTGGTCGACGCTCGGGGCTCCGGGTCGCCTGACGGCGCCCTGCGCCCCGAACCGCGGTCCGACGCTCGGGGCTCCGGTTCGCCTGACGGCGCCCACCGCCGCTCTGCATCGTGGTCCGCGTACGGCGCCCGGAGCCGGAGCCCGCTCCCGGCGATGGGACCGATGCCTCGCCAGGTCCGGGGAACGATCTCGAAGACCTCCCGGATCATGCGCTGCGCGGCCTCGTTGCCGGCCTCGCGCACCGAGCGGGCGTACTGGTTCTCCACGTCGGTGCGGCCCTCCTCGAGCTGCCGGACGCACATGAAAATGCCCTGGAGGATGTCCATCGGCTCGAAGCCCGTGACCACGATGGGGACGCGGTGCTCGGCGGCGAGCGGACGGTAAGCGTCGATGCCCATCACCGTGCACACGTGGCCCGCGGCGAGGAACCCGTCGACGCGCCGATCCGGCGCCCGGAGGATCACCTCCATCGCGGGCGGCACGAGCACGTGCGACACGAGGAGCGAGAAGTTCCGGATGCCGCGGCGCCGCGCCTGGAACACCGCCATCGCGTTCGCGGGCGCCGTGGTCTCGAAGCCGACCGCGAAGAAGACGACCTCACGATCCGGCAGGCGCTCGGCGAGCGCGAGCGCGTCGAGCGGCGAGTAGACGATGCGCACGTCGCCGCCCCTCGACTTCACCGCGAACAGGTCGTCGCTCGATCCGGGGACGCGCAGCATGTCGCCGAACGAGCAGAACGTGACCTCGCGCCGCGAGGCGATCTCGAGCGCACGATCGATGAGCTCGACCGGCGTGACGCACACCGGGCAGCCAGGGCCGTGGAGGAGCGAGATCTCCGGAGGCAGGAGCTCGTCCAGGCCGAATCGGACGATGGCGTGCGTCTGACCGCCGCAGACTTCCATGATCGCCCAGGGGCGAGAGACCACCCGCCGGATCGCCTCCACGTACGGCCCGACGCGCTGAGCGTCGCGGTACTCGTCGATGAATTTCATCGCGGCTCCTCCCCCTCGCGCGCCGCGCCGAGCTCGTCGAGGTAGGAGAGCGTCCGTCGCGCCGACGCCTCGTCGATGCGGCTGATGGCGAAGCCCGCGTGCACGATCACGTAATCGCCGGCCTCCGCCTCCGGCACGTAGGCGAGGCAGATCTCCTTGACGATCCCGCCGAAAGCGACGCGGCCGAGCCGGAGATCGCCACCCGCGACGCCGAGGACCTTGCCGGGGATGCCGAGGCACATCGTCACATCTCCATCGCGTGCGATTCCACGTCCGATTCCACGTCTGATTCCACGTCCGATTCCACGTCCGATTCCGCGTCCGCACCGCGCCGCGCGGCCACGAGGACCTGGCCGAGCGACAGGCCGCCGTCGCCCGGCGGGTAGAGCCTCGGCGCGTAGACCTCCACGCCTCGCGCCGCGAGGCGCTCGCGGATCGACGCGGCGAGGAGCGCATTCTGGAAGCACCCGCCCGCGAGCACGATGCGCCCGAGGCCGCTCGCGGCAGCGAGCGCCTCGGCGACGTCCGCGAGCGCCGCGTGAAAGCGGGCCGCGATGACGCCCGGCGGCGCGCCGTCACGCCGATCGTCGAGCACCGCGTCGATCAGCGGTCCGAAGTCGAGCACCGCCGGCACACCGGGCGCGCCGGCGCGCAGCGGCAGCGGATAGCCCGCCTGCGCGCCGGCCGCCTCGGCCAGGCACTCCAGCTCCATGGCGGCCTGCCCCTCGAAGCTCGCCGCCCCGCGCAGGCCCGCGAGCGCCGCTACCCCGTCGAACAGGCGCCCCACGCTCGTCGTGCGCGGCGAGCTCGTCCCGCGCGCGAGCATGGAGAGCAGCGGGCCGAGCTCGGCCTCGCGGAACCAGGAGCGCGCGTGGTCCCGGGCGCCCTCGCCGCGGAGCTCCCACAGCAGGCCGAGCGCGGAGCGGCGCGGCTCCCTCATGGCGCGCTCGCCGCCCGGCAGCGGGAAGGAGCGGAGGTGCGCCGTGCGGCGGAACGACGCCCCGTCCACGACCAGCGCCTCGCCGCCCCAGAGGGCGCCGTCGAGCCCGTAGCCGGCTCCGTCCCACGCGAGGCCGAGGACAGGTCCGTCGAGGCCGTGCTCGGCCACGCAGGCGGCGACGTGCGCGTGGTGGTGCTGCACCCGGACGAGCGGCGCGCGGAAGGCCGCCGCGAGCTGCTCGGCGATGCGGCTGGACGCGTAGTCGGGGTGGAGATCGCAGGCGACGCGCTCCGGCCGCACCCGGAACAGGCGCGCGAGGTCGAGGGCCGTGCGCTCGATGAGCGCGGCGCCCTCCGCGGTGTGCGCGTCGCCGAGGTGCTGGCTGACGACCACCTGGCCGTCGAAGAAGAGCGCCGTCGTGCTCTTCAGGTGGCCGCCGAGGGCGAGGATCGGCGGGGCGTCGACCCGCAGCGGGAGAGGCAGCGGGGTGAAGCCGCGCGCGCGGCGGAGGAGCTCGACGCCGGCCGGCCCGACGCGGGCCACGGAGTCGTCGAGGGGGCGCACGATCGGCCGGTCGTGCACGAGGAACAGGTCGGCGATGCCGCTCAGGCGCTCCAGCGCGTCCGATGTGTCGGTGCAGATAGGCTCGTCCGAGAGGTTGCCGCTCGTGCAGACCACGGGCCGACCGACGAGCTGGAGCACCAGCCGGTGGAGCGGCGTGTAGGGCAGCAGCGCACCCAGGCGCGGCGTCCCCGGCGCGACAGCGTCGGCGACGGCGACCCGCGCGGCGGCGGGCGAGAGGCGCCGCAGCAGCACGATCGGCGCCTCGGGGCCGCGCAGCGCGTCCGCCTCCGCGGGAGACACACGGCAGGCGCCGCGCACGTCGTCGAGCGAGCCGAACATCACCGCGAACGGCTTGGCGTCGCGGCGCTTCCGCCGGCGCAGGAGCGCGACAGCGTCCGGCGATGTCGCGTCGACCAGCAGGTGGAAACCACCGAGCCCCTTCACGGCGACCACCTTCCCCGCCAGCACCGCGGCCGCGGCCTCGCGGAGCGCGCCATCAGGCGACCCGGAGCCCCGAATGCCGGGCTCCAGCGGGTCTCCGGCTGCGGCGACGAGCTGGACGCGCGGGCCGCATGCAGGGCAGGCGATGGGCTCCGCGTGGAAGCGCCGGTCCGAGGGGTCCGCGTACTCCGCGGCGCACGCGGGGCACATCGGGAAGCGATCCATCGTGGTCCTGGCCCGGTCGTACGGGATCCCCGAGAGGATCGTGTAGCGGGGGCCGCACTGCGCGCAGCTCGTGAAGGGGTAGCCGCGGCGGCGGCCGGTCTCGCTGTCCACCTCGCGGGCGCACTCCTCGCAGACGGCGAGATCCGCGGGCACCGACGGGCGCGCCCCGCTCCCCGCCTCGCTGGCGAGGATCTGGAACGGGCCGGCATCTTCCTCGGCCCGCCGCTCGATCTCGATGCGCTCGACGCGCGCGGGCGCGCTGGGCTCGCGGGTCAGGCCGGCGATGAAGGCGTGCAGGCTGCGCTCCGGCCCCTGCACCTCGATTTCGACCCCGCCGGGGCGGTTCCGCACCCAGCCGCCCAGGCCGAGCGCGGACGCGCGCCGGTACACGAACGGCCGGAAGCCGACCCCCTGGACGATGCCGTCCACGCGGAGCGCGAGGCGCGGCACGGCTACTCCACCTCCATGGCATCCAGGCCGAGCCCCAAACGCCCGAGGAGCGTCGCCTGGTCGCCGCCGCAGCGCGGGCAGAGCAGCACGTGATGGTCGGGCGCGTACGTGCCGCCGCAGGAGAGGCAGCGCGCCTCGACGCGGTGGAGCCGCAGATCGAGGCGCGCCCCCTCGGCCGGCGTGCCGCGCGCGTGCGCCGCGAAGTGGAGCGAGAGGCTCTCCGGCGAGAGCGCCTCGGCCTCGGCCACCCAGCCGCGCACCGAGACGACCCGCGTCGCCCCCTCGGCCGCGGCGCGGTCCAGCGCGGCGGAGAGCAGCTGTCGAGCGATGGAGGACTCGTGCACGGGGTCACCCTCCAAGGAACGAGAGGACGCGGGCGGCAGCCCGGGGGACCGCCGCGGCCACGTCGGGCGACAGGCCGGGCTCGTCCATCGATCCGGGCTCCGGGTCGCGTGACGGCGCCCTGCGCCCGCCGATGCTCACGCCGACGATGCGGATGTCGGGTGAGAGCCGGTCCGGCGCCGTGATGCGAGCGAGCTCGATGGCCTGCCCGACGCCGAGGCCGTGCGTCGAGACCGGGACAGGCGCACCGGCGGCGAGGTCCGAGGGCGAGAGATCGAGCACCTCCCCGGGCGGCGACGCGAGCACGGCGTCGACGACCACGACCGTCGAGGGCGTCTGGAGGAGCGCGACGAGCGCGGTCGTGTCCCTCGCCTCGACGACCTCCGCGTCGCTCGGCAGACCCCGGCGGCGCAGCGCCTCGAGCACGGCGAGGCCGGCAGCGTCGTCCCCGGCGGCGCGTTGCCCGAGGCCGATGATCCGCGTGGTCACCGCGGCGCCTCCTCGACGCGCAGGGTGAGGAAGTGCGTCGCGCAGGAGATGCAGGGGTCGTGGTTGCGCACGGCCTGCTCGGCGCGCGCGGTCGCCTCGCCGAGCGGCAGCGACGCCAAGGACGGCGACAGCGCGCAGAGGTCCTCCTCGATCGAGAGCTGGTTCTGCGACGTGGGCGGGACGATCTTGGCGTCCAGGATCGTCCCCTCGGCGTCGAGCGTGTAGCGGTGGTACAGGAAGCCGCGCGGCGCCTCGGAGCCGCCGTAGCCCGTGCCCGCGCGGAGCGCAGGAGGCGCGACGAACGGCGCCGGCGGGGGCGCGTACGCCTCGATGATCCGGATCGACTCCTCGAACGCTTGAAGGATCTCCACGAGGCGCACGAGCAGGCTCCGGAACGGGTTGCGGCACGGGAGGGCGAGGCCGGCGGCGCGCGCTGCGTCCTGGACCTCGGGGAGCAGGCGATCGAAGCTCAGGTTGAAGCGCGCGAGCGGGCCGCACAGGTAGCTGCCGCTGCCGTGGATCCTCGACCTCAGCGCGGTCGACCAGGAGACGTGCTCCTCGATGAAATGTGCGTCGTAGTCGCGCACCTCGATGCCGAGCCCGCCCGAGGAGACGAGGCGCCCCTCGGTGATCGCGTACACGTCGTCGCTGCGGAGCGCGACGAACTCGTAGGGCCGATCGAGCTCCGGGCACGGCAGCGTCGCCATCCAGGAGAGGCACGCGCGCGTGCGCTCACTCCCGGCGCGCAGCTCGGGGAGCAGGCCCTCGAGGTCCGCGCGGGACGGCGCGCTGTAGAAGCCGCCGACGCGGGTGTTGACCGGGTGGATCTCGCGGCCCCCGAGGAGCGCGACGATGGCGTTGCCCGCCTTCTTGATGGCGAGGCCCTTCGCGACCCAGTCGCGGTGATCGCGCGCCATGGCGACCGCGTCCGGGTAGCCGAGGAAGTCGGGCGCGTGCAGCAGGAAGACGTGCAGGGCGTGGCTCTCGATCCACTCGCCGCAGTAGAGGAGGCGCCTGAGCGCGCGGAGCTCGGGGCCGAGCTCGATGCCGAGCGCGTCCTCCATCGCGCGGCACGCGCTCGTGATGTACGCGACCGGGCAGATGCCGCAGATGCGGGACGTGATGTCGGGCGCCTCCGCGTAGCCCCGGCCGCGGAGGAACGCCTCGAAGAACCGCGGCGGCTCGAAGATCGAGAGGCGCGCCTCCTTCGCCCGCCCGTCCTCGATCACGAGCGTCAGCGAGCCCTCGCCCTCGACGCGGGCGAGGTAGTCGACCGCGATCGTGCGCGTCTCAGCGCTCATGCCGCTCGCTCTCCGCGCGGAACGCCGGGGCGTTCGCGTTGAAGGTGCGGTGGAGCCGCACGAGGTCGCGCTCCGGCACGCCCGCCGCCCGGAACGCGCGCGAGAGCGACTCCATGTTCGGCGCCTCCATGGGCCCGAAGCAGCCGTAGCAGCCGCGCTGGTAGGTCGGGCAGAGCGCGCCGCAGCCCGCGTGCGTCACCGGGCCGAGGCAAGGCGTCCCGGTCACCATCACGCACACGTTGCCGCGGCTCTTGCACTCGACGCAGACGCTGTGGCTCGCGACATTGGGCCGGCGCTCGTGGAGAAAGGCGCTGATCACCTCCAGGAGCTGGCGCTTGTCCACCGGGCAGCCGCGCAGCTCGAAGTCGACGGGGACGTGGTCGGCGATCGCCGTGGAGGTGGCGAGGGTCTCGATGTACGCGGGCGAGGCGTACACGACCGACAGAAACTCACGTACATCCGCGAAGTTGCGCAGCGCCTGGATGCCCCCGGCCGTGGCGCAGGCGCCGATCGTGACGAGCGACTTCGACAGCCGCCGGACCTCGCGGATCCGCTCGGCGTCGGCGGGCGTCGTGATCGACCCCTCGACCAGCGACAGGTCGAACGGCCCCTCGCGCTCGAGGCTCGTGGCCTCCTTGAAGTAGGCGATGTCGATCGCGGCGGCGAGCGCCAGGAGCTCGTCCTCGAGGTCGAGGACGCTGAGCTGACAGCCGTCGCACGAGGCGAACTTCCACACGGCGAGCTTCGGCTTCGCGCCGCGCGCCATGGCGCTCACAGCTCCCGGACCGCGAGCAGCGGTCCCACGCGGTCGTAACGGAGCACGGGGCCGTCCTTGCAGATGAAGCTCGGCCCGAGCTGGCAGCGGCCGCAGATCCCCACGGCGCACTTCATGTTCCGCTCCAGCGAGGCGTGGACGCGCTCGCCGGGGACGCCGCGGCGCTCGAGCTCGCGCGCCGTGAAGCGCATCATCACCTCCGGCCCGCAGACGAACGCGACCGCGCGGCCCGGCTCGAAGTCCGCGAGTCGCAGGAGGGCCGGCACGACCCCGACGTGCCCGCGCCACCCGGGCCCTGCGCGATCCACGGTCACGAGCACCTGCAGGTCGGCGCGACGGCTCCAGCGATCGAGCTCCCTGCGGTAGAGCAGGTCCTCGGGCCCGCGGGCGCCGTAGAGCAGCGCGACGCGGCCATAGGCGTCCCGGTGCCGGAGGATGTGGCAGAGCGCCGGCCGCAGCGGCGCCATCCCGAGCCCGCCGGCGAGGAGCAGCACGTCCGCGCCGCGCGCCTCGTCGACGGGCCACGGGCTCCCGAACGGGCCGCGCAGCCCGAGCGCCATGCCCGCGCGGAGGCGCCCGAGCGCGCGCGTGACCGGGCCGACCTCGCGGATCGTGTGCAGGAGCCGATCGGGCCGCGCGGGATCCCCGCTGATCGAGATCGCGACCTCGCCGACCCCGAAGGCGTAGAGCATGTTGAACTGGCCGGGCGCGAACACGAGGCCGCCCGGGCGGCCCGGCAGGTCGATCGTCGCCGTGAAGGTCGTCGCCGTGTCGCGGTGGACGCGCCGCACGCGCGCCGGCTCCGGCGCCCAGGGGTTCGGCGCCGCCGGGCGACCCGCAGCCCCAGGCGGCGAGCCGGGGCTCCTGGGGATGGCGGCGTCCGGCGCGAAGGGCAGCGGGATGTCCCGCGGCACGAAGGTCATGGCTCGGCCCTGTAGACGTCGAGCCGCTGCAGCCGCACGCGCTCCAGCCGCGCGTAGAGCTGCCGCAGGAGGCGCAGGGACACGGCGTACCCGAGCGCGGGATCGGCGTCCGAGCACGCCCGCAGGTGCGCCGCGTCGAGCCCGATCGAGCGGACCGGCGTGACCGCCCGCGCGTCGAGCACCCATCGCCGCGGCGGGAAGAGCCAGTGCAGGCCCAGGATGTCCCCGCCCACAAGGCTCTCGACCTGCACCGGATCGCGGCCGGGGCGGTGGATCTCGAGCGTCACGCGCCCCTGCGCGAGCAGGTAGAGCGTGTCCGCCTCGCCTCCCTCCCGGAGGAGGAACGCCCCCTCCGGGAAGCTCCGCGCAAACGCGCCCTCGGCCAGGCACGCGAGGTGCGCGGCCGGGAGCCCGTCCAGGAACGGGTGGGCTCCGAGAATGGAGAGGAGCTCCTCCGCCTTCATCGGCTCCTACCCCTTCCCGGCGGCGACGGCGCCGTCTCCGGCCCGGATGGCGGCCGCCTCTTCGGTGATGTCGATCCCGACGGGGCACCACGTGATGCACCGGCCGCAGCCGACACAGCCGGACGTGCCGAACTGATCGATCCACGTGGCCAGCTTGTGCGTGAGCCATTGCCTGTAGCGGGCCCGGAGCGAGGCGCGGACGCTGCCGCCGTGCAGGTACGAGTGGTCGAGGGAGAAGCACGAGTCCCAGCGCCGGAAGCGCTCGGCCGTCTCGCCGGAGGGACCCAGGTCCCCGCCCTCGTCGACCGGGAGATCTGTCGCGTCCTCGATCGTGCTGCAGAAGCACGTCGGGCACGCGAGCGTGCAGTTCGTGCATCCGAGGCAGCGCTCGGCCACGTCATCCCAGCGGGGGTGCTCGAGGTTGCGATAGAAGAGCTCCTTGATGCCGTCCGTATCGAGCTTCCTGCCCATCTGGGTCGCCGTGCGGCGCGAGATCTCGAAGGCTGCGCGGGCGTCGTCCTCGCCCGCGGTGGAAGCGCCAGCGCGAGCGAGCAAGGAAGCGCCGGCGTCGCTGCCCACCTCGACGAAGAAACGGTGGCCATCGTCGAGCAGCTCGGTCAGCGCGAGGTCGAAGCCACGCTCTGCGCGCGGCCCCGCACGCATCGACACACAGAAGCACGTCCCGCCGGCCTGTCCGCACTGCACCGCGATCACGAAGAGGCCCCTGCGGCGCGCCACGTAGTCGGGATCCGGATGCGGGCCGTCGATGAAGACGCGGTCCTGCACGTCGATCGCGGCAAGATCACACGCCCGAGCGCCGAGGACGGCGAGGCGCGGAGGGGCCTCGGCCTCGTCGGTCCGCGAGATGGATCCGCCTCGCCGCCTGAGCTGCACCAGGCGAAGCCGGGGGACGAACAGGAGGTGCTTGAGCGACCGAGGCCCGACCGCGTAGCCGAACAGAGCCTCGTCGGCGCGCCTGGCGAGCCGGTAGCGGCCGGCATCCTGCTGCTCGGTCCAGCCGGCTGGGAGCTCCTCCGCGCCCTGGATCTCGTCGTACACGATGGCCCCGCCGCGGAGCGTGGGACCGATGAGGCGGTATCCCTCCTCCCGCAGGCCCTGGAGGAGCGCCGCGATCCCCGGCCGGCCGAGCACCGCGTGATCGCCAGGATGAAAGCCGGTCTCTGCGCCGCTCATGCGGGGCCGGTGAGCACGGTACGTGCCGCTGGATTCGAGCAGCAGACGACCAACACCCGCACCGCGGCGGGTCCGCTTGTTGCTCCGATGCACGCACGGGCGATCGAGCGTCCGCCGGCGCAGTAGCGGCGAGCGGAGGCATCCAGATCTCGATGAGGAGACACGGTGACCGCACACGTCCTCTGGTTCGATTCTTTGTCTCGCGCGGATGTCGCGTCCGCCGGCGGAAAAGGCAGCAACCTCGGGGAGCTCACGCGCGCCGGCCTGCCCGTGCCTCCGGGCTTCGTCATCACCGCGGACGCGTACCTCGCGGCGATGGACGCCGCGGGCGTGCGAAAGCAGCTCGTCGCGCTCTTCACCGAGGCCGATCCGAGCGACCCGGCCGGGCTGCGCGCGACCTGCGCCGCGCTGCGGCGCCTCGTCCGGGCCGCGCCGCTCCCGGCAGCGATCCAGGCGGAGATCGTCGATGCCTACCGGAGGCTGGGGATTGACGGCATCGTGGCCGTCCGATCGTCCGCTACCTCGGAGGACTCGGCCTCGACCTCGTTCGCCGGCATGCACGAGACGTACACCCACGTGACCGGCGAGCAAGCGCTGCTGGATCGGGTGCGCGACTGCTGGGCCTCCGCCTTCGGCGAGCGCGTGGTCAGCTACCGGAAATCCCAGCGCCTGACGGAGGAGCCCGCCCTGGCGGTCGTCGTGCAGCGCATGGTGAGCTCCGAGCGCTCCGGCGTCATCTTCACCGCGGATCCCGCCACGAAGGACACGTCACGCATCGTCATCGAGGCGGCGTTCGGGCTCGGCGAGGTCGTGGTCGGCGGGCAGGTCGAGCCGGACACGTACACGGTCGCGAAGCGCGGACCGCGGCTCCTGGAGGCGCGCATCGGCCACAAGGCGTTCAAGCTGGTGCGCGCGCTGGACGGCGGAGAGCAGCGCGTGGATCTGCCGGAGGACGAGGGCGCGCGGCGCGTGCTCGACGACGACGAGGTGCTCGAGCTCGCGCGCCTCGCGCTGCAGGTCGAAGCGCATTACGACGCCCCCCAGGACATCGAGTGGGCCGTCGAAGGGGGGGCGACGTACCTGGTGCAAACCCGCCCGATCACCACGCTGGGCGCGCCGCACCCCGCCGCCGGAGAGCTCCTCGTCTCGGGGCTCGGCGCGTCCCCGGGCACGGCCTCCGGGACGGTGCGCGTGCTCCGCTCGCCGGAGGAGGGGCAACGGCTGAAGGCCGGCGAGGTCCTCGTGGCGCCCATGACGTCGCCCGACTGGGTGCCCGCCATCCGGCGCGCGGCGGCCCTCGTCACGGACAGCGGCGGGATGACCTGCCACGCCGCGATCGTCAGCCGCGAGCTCCGCATCCCCTGTGTCGTGGGCACGCGCGCCGCCACGCGGATCCTGCGGGACGGCGAGATCGTCACCGTCGACGGCGCGCACGGCAAGGTCCTCGAAGGGGCCCGGGCCGCCGCGGAGGCGCCCGGCGCCGCTCCGGACGGGGCGCCCGCGGATGCGGGAGCCGGGCCCGCCGCGAAGGCCGAGGCGCGGGTCGAACGCGCGCCGGCCGCCGCCGGCTCGCGCGCGGCTTCGCCGGCGGTGCTCGGCACGCGGCTCTACGTGAACCTGGCGATCGCCGAGCGCGCCGAGGAGGTGGCCGCGTTGCCCGTGGACGGCGTGGGGCTGCTCCGGGCCGAGTTCATGCTGCTCGACGCGCTCGGCGGCGTGCACCCGAAGGCCCTGATCGCGTCCGGCGGCCGCGACGAGTTCCTCCAGAAGATGTCGGCCGCGCTGCTCCGCATCACCCGCGCCTTCCAGCCCCGTCCGGTCATCTACCGGACCTACGATTTCCGTACGAACGAGTTCCGCGGGCTCAAGGGGGGTGAGCAATTCGAGCCCGCCGAGGAGAACCCGATGATCGGATACCGCGGCTGCTACCGGTATGTCCGCGAGCCGGAGCTGTTCGCGCTCGAGCTCGAGGTGCTCGCCCGCGTCCGCGAGGAGACGCCGAACCTGCATGTCATGATCCCCTTCGTCCGCACGCGCTGGGAGCTCGCCGCCTGCCTGGAGCTCATCGACCGGAGCCCGCTCGGCCGCCAGCGCGGGCTGCACCGGTGGGTCATGGCCGAGGTGCCCTCCGTCGCGTTCTGGATCCCGGAGTACGCGCGCATGGGCGTCGACGGCGTCTCGATCGGCTCGAACGATCTGACCCAGCTCATGCTCGGGGTGGACCGCGACTCCGCGGTGTGCGCCGAGCTGTTCGACGAGTCCGACGCCGCGGTGCTCGACGCCATCGGGCGGATCATCACGGCGTGCAGGGCGGCCGGGATCACCTCCTCGCTCTGCGGCCAGGCGCCGTCGAACCGCCCCGAGTTCGCCGAGCACCTCGTGCGGCTCGGCATCACCTCCGTCTCGGTGAACCCGGACGCCGAGCCCGCGGCGCGCCAGGTCATCGCGGCGGCCGAGCGGCGGCTCTTGCTCGATGCGGCGCGGCGGCCCTGAGGGCCGGAGAGGGGCGCCCGCTATCGTCCCAGGACGAAGCCGAACTTGAAGGGATCGAGCGGGTCGACGAGCAGCTGCTGGAGGCCGGTGAGGTACGCCCGTCCGATGAAGACCGGCTCGACCGCGCGCGTCTCGCCCAGCTGCGCTTGCCGGACGAGCCTCCCGACGAACCTCGTCCCCAGGATACTCTCGTTGACGAACTCGGCGCCCAGAGCGAGCTCCCCCCGCGCGTGGAGCATGGCCATGGCGGCCGAGGTGCCCGTACCGCACGGCGAGCGGTCGAGCTGGCCCGCTCCGAAGATGACGGCGTTCTTCGCGCGGCGGCCCCCGGGTGCCGCCTCGTAGATCTCGACCATCTCGACCGTGGTGATGTGCGGCGCCGTCGGGTGGTACACCCGGATCGCCTCGTTGACGGCCCTCCTCAGCCTCACGCCCAGCTCGATCAGCTTCGCTGCGTTCTCCGGACGGATCGAGACCCCGAGGTCCTCCGCCCTGACCAAGGCGAAGAAGTTGCCACCGAACGCCACGGCGACGCCGACCTCCCCGCAGCCGGGGACCTCGACCTCGACGCCGTCGGCATAGAGGAAGGATGGGACATTGACCACCTCCACATCGGCCACCTGCTGCCCTTCCACCCGCGCGTGCGTCTCTACGGTCCCTGCGGGCGTATCGAATACCAGGACGCTCTCCTGCGCGTGGTGCAGGGCTGCGCCGGTCTCGAGGAGCGCGGTCGCGACGCAGATGATCCCGTGGCCGCACATGTCGGGGTAGCCTCTTCCTTCCATGAAGATCACGCCGTGATGGGCGCCGGCCGTCACAGGCGGCGTGAGCACGGCGCCGAGCATGTCGCCGTGACCCCTGGGCTCCTGTACGACCAGCGTGCGGAGGTGATCCAGGTGCGCGCGCATGTACTCCTTTCTATCGGCCATGGTGGCTCCCGGTAGGGGCGGCAAACCGCTCATGATGATGCGGTTCGGCTCGCCACCGCTGTGGGTGTCGATGGCAGAGAGGACATGTGACAGACTTGCCATGGGTGCTCCTGGGTCCGCCTGCTCGCGCCAGCTCGTTCTGGCGTGCTCCGCTGCTGCGTAACCGCCAAGTGCGCATATGGGACGCGCCGCGGCGGACGTCACGTCGGGCGCGTGGCGACAGGCGTTCCGAGGCGCCGGACAGGCGTGGTTAAGAGGGGCGATGGATCTGCCCGGTCATGCGCGGCGGTCAGCTTGACATCCACGCCATGCGCTCAATAGGCGCTCGGCGATATGGTCCCTGGCCAACCCCCTTCGCCCCGTCGCCGGCTGCGCCTGTTTGCCGCCTGCGCGGCGCTCGCCGCCGGGGCGTGCGGCTCGAACCGCGGCGAACGCAGCTCGGGGGACGGGCGCGACGCCATCGTCATCGGCTCGGCGGTCCCGCTCACCGGCTCCAGCGCCAAGATGGGGCAGGACATGAGACAGGCCATCGAGATGGCCGTCGACGAGATCAACGGTCGCGGCGGCGTGCTGGATCGCAGGCTGGAGGTCAGGTTCGAGGACGACGCCTGCGACGCAGAGGCCGCGGTGGCCGCGGCCCACAAGCTCGCCGCGCGGGGCGCCGTCGCGGCCATCTCCGGCTATTGCAGCGGCGCCCTCCTGCCCGCCGAGCCTGTCTATCACGGCGCCCGCATGGGCGCTGTCGTCCCGGCGGCCAACGCGGTCAAGCTGACGATGCAGGGGTTTGACAACATCAACCTGATGCTCCCGAACAACCAGGTCCAGGCCCGCACGGCCGCCGACTTCCTCACCTCCACGCTGGGCAAACGGAGGATCGCCATCCTCCACGACAACTCCGCGTTCGCGAGGGAGCTGGCCGATCTCACGCGGGAGGAGCTCCGCGGAAAGGCCAGCGTCGTCGCCTTCGATGCGGTGACGCCCGGCGAGCGGGACTTCTCCGCCGTGCTGACGCACCTCAAGGCCAGGCGCCCGGACGCCATCTACTGGACTGGATACTACGCCGAGGGGGGCCTCATCATCAGGCAGGCCCGTGGTCAGGGCATCGACGCCTCAATCATGGTCGGCGACGGCTCGCGCGACGCCGCCCTCATCGCCACCGCCGGCCTCGCCAGCGCAGAGGGCGTGTTCGTCACGAGCCCCCCGAGCGCGGCCGAGCTCCCGGGCGCCGCGGGCTGGGCGCGGCGCTACGCGGCGGCTCACGGCGAGCCAGGCCCTTACAGCGCGCAGGCGTACGACGCCGCGCACATCGTCGCAGCGGCCATCCAGGCGGCGGGCTCCACCGACCGCGCCGCGGTCGCCGCGGCCATTCGCGCCATTCACCACGATGGCGTGACCGGCGCGGTCTCCTTCGACGCCTCCGGCAGGCGCCAGAACGCGGCCTTCGTGGTCCTCGAGATCAGGAAGGGCAGATTCGCGCTCGTCCAGGGGCCCGCCGCCCCGCGCGCCGATGCCGCGCCCTCTCCGCCGCCGCGCGCGGCGGCGGAGCCCGGGCCCCCCGCTCGCTCCACGAGCCGCCTCTCGAACGCGCTCGAGCAGCTCTTGAACGCGCTGGTCATCGGTTCGTTCTACGCCCTGGTCGCCCTGGGATACAGCATGGTTTACGGGATCATGCGCATGATCAACTTCGCTCACGGCGACCTCTACGCGCTCGGCGCCTTCGTCGGCTACAGCGCCCTCGCACTCGCGAGCGGGTCCTTCCTCGGCGCGGGCGCGCTCGGGATCGGCCTCGCCTTGCTCGCCGCCATGGCCGTCACGGGCGGCGTGGGCGCGCTGATGGAGCGGGTCGCCTATCGCCCGCTGCGCCGCTCTCCCAAGCTCGTCCTCCTCATCACGGCCGTCGGCATGTCGCTCCTCCTGGAGAATGCCATCATGCTCTTCGAGCCCTGGGGGCCCAGCTTCCGTGTATATCCCGTCACCCTGACGCGAGCCGGGACGTCGCTGCTGGGCGTCCACGTGGGATATGCCCACATGGCCATCCTGGCGACCGCGCTCGCGCTGATGTGGGCCTTGCGCAGGATCATCGGGGGGTCCACCGTCGGCCTGGCCATGCGGGCCACGGCCTTCGACGCCGAGACAGCCCAGCTGATGGGCATCGACGTCGACAGGATGATCTCCCTCGCGTTCCTCCTGGGAGCCGTCATGGCGGCGGCGGGTGGCGTGATGGCCGGCCTGTATTATGGCCAGATCAACTTCCTGATGGGCTTCATCGTCGGGATCAAGGCGTTCACCGCCTCGGTCCTTGGTGGGATCGGGAACCTCTCGGGCGCCGTGGTGGGCGGGATGATGCTCGGGCTCCTGGAGGTCATCGGGACGCGGAGCGTGGGCGGCCAGTGGAAGGATGTCTTCGCGTTCGCCGCCCTCATCGCGATCCTGCTCATCAAGCCCACCGGGCTGCTCGGCGAGCGCGTCGGCAAGAGGATGTGAGGGTGGGGCGCCTCGCTGCGCTCGGCTCCGGCGCAGGGCGGCTCGCCCGGCGGTGGGGGGCCGCAGCGCTGCTGTTGCTCGCGGTCGCCTTGCCGCTCGGGGTGCAGGATCCTTATTTCATGGACATCGCGGTCATGGCCCTCATTTACATGACGGTGGCCGTGGGCCTGAACGTCGTCGTCGGTTATGCCGGCCTCCTCGATCTCGGGCACGCAGCATACTTCGCCGTCGGCGCGTACACGGCGGCGCTCCTCACCCAGCGCGCCGGGCTTTCCTTCACGCTGGCCTTGCCCGCCAGCGGCGCCGTCGCCATGGCGCTGGGCTCCCTCATCGGCCTCCTCGTGCTCCGGCTCCGCCGCGATTATCTGGCCATCGTGACGCTGGGCTTCGGCGAGATCACCAGGATCACCGCCACCAACCTGGACGCGCTCGGCGGCCCCAGCGGCATCTTCGGCCTCGCTCCTCCGTCGCTCCTCGGGCTCCGGCTGGAGCGACCCGTGCACTACTACTACACGACGCTGGCATTGCTGGTCATCGCCGCGTGCGCCGCGGCTCGCCTGCGCGAATCCCGCATCGGACGAGCCTGGGCCTTCTTGCGGGAAGACGAGGAGGCCGCAGAGGCCATGGGCATTCGCACGTTGAGCTACCGGCTCCTCGCCTACCAGATAGGCACCTTCTGCGCCGGCGTCGCCGGCGCGATCTTCGCGATGAAGATGACCGCCGTCGCCCCGGCGAGCTTCGGCTTCATGCGCTCCGTCCTCTTTCTCCTGGCCGTGATCGTGGGCGGCGCCGGCAGCGTGCCCGGCGCCATCCTGGGCGGCGCGCTGGTCACGATCCTCCCCGAGCTCCTCCGGCCGGTCGCCGGGTTCCGCTATCTGATCTTCGGCGCGGCGCTCGTGCTGCTCATGCTCTTCCGCCCGACCGGGCTGTGGCCCGCTCCGAGGGGAGCAGAGGAGTAGCGCCGTGGCGCTGCTGGAGGTCGAGGAAATGAGCCTTCGTTTCGGCGGCCACACCGCGATCCGGTCCCTGAGCTTCTCCGTGGAGGCGGGAGAGACGCTGGGGCTCATCGGCCCGAACGGCGCCGGCAAGACGTGCGTGTTCAACTGCATCAGCGGCTTTTATCGTCCCTCCGCCGGCTCGATCGTGTTCGGCGGGAGATCGCTGTTGCGCCTGCGCCCCGACGAGCGCGCGGCCCTGGGGCTGGCCCGCACCTTCCAGAACCTGCGCCTGTTCCCCCAGCTCTCTGCGGAGGAGAACGTCCTGTCCGGCACGCACTGCCGCACCCGGGCCAGGCTCGTCTCCTCCGTGCTGCGCCTGCCCTCGCAGGTGCGCGAGGAGCGGGAGGCCCGAGCGCAGGCCCGGCGCTGGCTGGAGTTCGTCGGCCTCGCCGGCGAGGCCAGGCGGGCGGCCGGCAACCTGCCCTACGGCGCCCAGCGCCGCCTGGAGATCGCCCGCGCCATGGCGGTCCGCCCCACGCTGCTGCTCCTCGACGAGCCGGCCGCGGGGCTGAGCACGCCGGAGAAGATCGCGCTCACGGATGTCATCCACAGGATCCGCGACGCCGGCGTCACCCTCCTCCTCATCGATCACGACATGACCCTGATCATGTCGATCACCTCCAGGCTGATCGTGCTGGATCATGGAGAGAAGCTCGCCGAGGGGGCGCCGGCCGAGATCCGGCGCGACCCGAGGGTGATCGATGCCTACCTCGGGAGGGAGTCGGATGAGGACATCGAACAAGCTCCTTGAGCTGAAGGGCGTCCATGCCTTCCATGGCACGGTCGAGGCGCTCAAGGGCGTCGACCTCCACGTCGACGAGGGGGAGATCGTGACCCTCCTGGGCAACAACGGCGCTGGCAAGAGCACGGTCCTCGGGGCCATCTCGGGCATCGTGAAGCCCGCACAGGGCGAGATCTGGTTTCGGGGCAAGGACATCTCCGGGCGTCGCCCCGAAGACATCGTCCGCATGGGCGTCGTGCAAGCGCCCGAGGGCCGGCGCGTCTTCGAGCCGCTCACCGTCGAGGAGAACCTCCTCGTGGGGGCGTTCTCGGTCCGAGCGCAGCGGGAGCGCGTGAAGGAGGACATGCGCAGGATCTACGCGATGTTCCCCCAGCTCATCGGGCTGCGGAGCCACCTGGCAGGCACGCTCTCCGGAGGCGAGCAGCAGATGCTCGCCCTCGGCCGCGCGCTGATGGCCCGCCCCGTGCTCCTCATGCTCGACGAGTCGTCCATGGGGCTCTCGCCGAACCTGCGGCGCTTCATCTTCCGGACGGTCCGGGAGATCAACGAGGCAGGCACGACCGTGCTCATGGTCGAGCAGCACGCCCGCGCGGCGCTCCGCGTGGCGAGCCGCGCGTATGTCCTGGAGGCGGGCCGCATCACCCTGCAGGGCTCCGCTGGCGAGCTGAGCACGGACCTGGCCGTGAGCTCCGCCTACCTCGGCGGTCGAGGATAGCCCATAGCGTGCCTCCGCCGCGGCGCCCGTCCACGCGAATTCGAGCGCATCGGCCGGGGCGCCTTCACCGATTCGCGCGGGCCGGAGACCAACGATCCACCTTCGCCGCGGCGCGCAGCGCCTCGCGCTGCGGCTCGGTCAGCTGCGGGAGCGAATAGGTGAGCCAGCACAGCGCGGCGATGGCGGTGCCGTACCTGTTCTGTACCTGGCGCGAAGCGATCGCCGGCTCGGCGTACTCGAGGTCCACCTGCGCGGCGCCGTAGCGGCGCAGCGCTATTCCCTCCAGCTCGCGACGGAGCGTGCTTGCGGCCGTGGCGGCGTCGTCGTGCCCCTCGTACTCGGCGGCGAACCCGCCGATACAGGCGCCGGTCAACCGATCGCGGACGCGGACGCGGCCCAGCCCCGCCGTGACGGTCTCGCCGGCCCTCCCGTTCACCGAGGCCATGATCACCTCCATCACCGCGCCGTGGCGGAAGTGGGGCTTTGCGACCTCGATGGGGATCTCGTACGCCTCCGGCGGGATCACCGAGCTGCAGAGGACGATATTGAAGTTCTCGATCCCGCCCATCGCCAGGGCCAGATCGAACGACCCTGTATGCCATGGATCGAGCCCACCACCGTAGTCGGTGTCTCCATATCCAGAGGTGACGAAATAGGCCAGCGGCACGCGGGTGAGGTAATCTGGTTCTCGCTGCATCGTCCTCGCCTCCGGGACGTCCGGGTTCCGCGCGGCACGTCTCGGCGTTTGCGCGCGAGAGCCGTGGTGGTCGCGCGCACGCCCGGGCCCGCGCCCCGGCAGCATGAGATGCCGGCGCTGCCCCCCGCGTCTCCGGCGCCCGCGAGGACCAGGGCGACGGACTCGCGCTGTCCGCGCTGTCCGGCGCGTCGATCGGAGCGCTGGCTGGAGCGTGCGGGAGCGGTCAGGATGGCGCGGGTCCCCTCACCGCAGGAGCGCCTCATGACCACACCGGAATCCGGCTTTGGCGCCGAGCTCGAGCCCTTCGCCGGGATAACGTCGTTCATGCGCCTTCCGGTCACACGCGACCTGACCGGCGTGGACGTGGCCGTCGTCGGCGTACCGTACGACGGCGGCACGTCCTACCGCAGCGGCGCTCGCCTCGGGCCGCGACGGATCCGCGAGGCGTCCGTGGTGCTGTGGGGGTACAACAACGCTCTCGCGGTCAAGCCCCTCGACGTGCTCAAGGCGGTGGACTACGGCGACGTGAACGTCATTCCTCCATCCATCACCGAGTCGATGGCCAACATCGAGGCCAGAGCCGACGCCGTGCTGGCGGCGGGCGCGACGGTGCTGGCGCTCGGCGGCGATCACTCGGTCAGCCTGCCGCTGATGCGCGCTCACGCCAGGAAGTTCGGCCCGCTCGGGGTCGTGCACTTCGATGCCCACCCGGACACCTGGCACCGCGAGTTCGACGAGCAGCCCTACAGCCACGGGACGTCGTTTCGCCGCGCCATCGAGGAGAAGATCATCGATCCTTCGCGCTATGTCCAGGTGGGGCTGCGCGGTCCGACGCCCGAGGCGATAGACTGGCAGTGGGCGCGCGAGCGCGGCGTGCGCGCGATCACGATGGATGACGTCGTGGAGCTCGGCATGCCCGCCGTCGTCCGGATGATGCGAGAGGCCCTCCGCGGCCCGATCTACGTCTCGCTCGACATCGACGCCGCCGACCCGGCCTTCGCGCCGGGCACCGGCACGCCGGAGGTGGGCGGCTTCACCAGCCAGCAGATGCTGCAGCTCGTGCGAGGGCTGCGCGGGGTCGAGCTCGTGGGGTGCGATGTCGTGGAGGTGTCCCCGCCGTACGATCATGGCGATATCACCTCGATCCTGGCCGCCAACCTGGCGTTCGAGCTGCTGTCGCTGATGGCCGTCCGGCGGGCGCGGCGGTCCTGAAGGCAACGGCGAGCCCAGAGGATTCTCCATGCGAGCCGGCTGACGTCGCTCTAGCCGGAGGCGATCGCGAACGACGCGATCGGCGTCGGAGAGGTCGAGACGCCCTGAGCTCCGCATCGGCGCGAGCCCACCGGGCGCTCGACCTCGCGCAGGTCGAGCGCCTCGTGCGTCGCCCCGTCAAGCCGCGGGGTCAAGCACGCGCTCGAAGATGGCAAACGTCGTGTGCGGCTCAGGAATGGAGGCGAAGACCGGTCGCCCCTGGAACCGATAGTCCTTGTAGACGACGCGCGCGATTTCGCGAAAACCAACCTTGATGGCGCAACGCTGGGAGAAGTGGCCGGTGCATTCGGCGACGCAACGCTGGAAACCGTTGTGCCGCGCCACGTCGACGCTCGCCTGGAAGAGGGCGCCGGCGATTCCATGGCGGGCGAATCGGCTGCCGGGCTCGACGCCCATCATCCACAGGTCCATCACTTCGCCGCGCTTCAGTCCGGGGCGGAGAGCCTCGTACTGTGAATCGATGCTCGCCAGCGCGTCTATGGATGGGGCGAACCTGGGCAGCTCGTCGGGGAATCCCGGCGGGAACGGCTCCTTGAAATCACGGCTGATAAGGGCGCCGGCGAGCGAGCCCGGCTCCTGTTCAGGCACGGCGATGACGGACAGGCCGTTGGTCATGCACTCGTGGCTGAAGTAGGACACGAAGCGAGCCCAGTCCTCGACGGTGGCTCCAAGCGCGCGGCCCATGGGCTCGTGGAGAAAGCTGGCGCTCAGGAGGCGAGTGACGGCCTCGCCATCCTCTTCGTTCGCGATGCGATAAATGACGCCGCTTTCTCGGCGCACTTCCTCGGTGTACCCCATGGTGATATCCCTGGTTCAGCTGCGGCGGCCGCCCGTGGAGCTGCGCCGGGCCGCTCGCTTCCGCCTGGTATGAAACTTCAGCGAAGTCGCCGGCGAAGGCGCGCGAGCCGGCGCTTGCGCAGCCGGCGAGCCGATCCCAGCTCCAGGAGCGCAACGAGCTCCGATTCGGTCGGCGTTCACATGGCCCCAACCTGCGTCTACCGCCATGTCATGGCAAGGCCAGGACATGACGGTCGATCACTGGCTGTTCCATCCATTGTGGCAGGGCGCGCCTGCGGGTGGAAGCAGGCGCTTTACCGGCCAAACGGACGCGCGCGGTATGTCAGTCCCGGAAGCCGCGTCCGGTGTGCGGTACGTGGAGCAGCCCGCCGTGCTCGTTGGCGAGGTCAAGGTCGTTCGGCGGCGGGGGCACCGCGGTCTCTTGCGCCGGGAACGCGCCTGGCTGCGACAGATCTTCGATGAACGCGTCGAGCAGCTCGGCGGTCACGTGCTCCATCGCATAGATATGGTTGTAAGTCCGCTTCTCGCCCTCCACGTAGATCGTCTCGACCGCCAGGGTGTACTTGAATTCCAGCTCGGCGTTCACGGCCTTGAAGCGGATCGCCAGCGATAGAGGGGCACGCGCGACCCACAGATCCTGCCCGAGCCGGGCCTGGAGCTCGAGCAGCCTCCGGTGCGCGTATGCGGCGATGGACTCGGTGTAGAGCGCCTGGCCCACCAGATCCTCGTACGAGCGGCGCGCCAGGTTGTCCCAGAGGACGACGGCCGACAGCCCGTTCCTCGACCCGGCGAACGTCGTATCCGGCGAGCCGATGTACTCCGGGACGCTGGGAGGGCGCAGCAGGTACTTCGTCCTCGTCATGTAGACGCCGCAGGGCCAGGGCGCGCCGATCCACTTGTGTCCGCTCATCACGATCGAGTGCACGAATGGCAGACGAAAGTCGAAATTGGGCCCTCGTCGAGCGATCTTGCCCGAGTCGTGGGCCATCTCGAGGAAGGGCATGTAAGCGGCGCCGAGCGCGCCGTCGACGTGGAACCAGTAGCCCGTACGGACGTCGTACTTCTCCGGCCTCCTGGGATCGCAGTGGACCTTGCGCTCGTCGAGCCCGTACCTGCGCAAGATCGGGAGAAGCACGTTGCCCGCCTCCTCCACATCGTCGTAGGCGCCTTTGAAGGTCGTCCCGTAATTGAAGCACACGAGGATCGGGTGGCCCTTCGACGCGAAGAACTCCACGAGCCTGGCGAGCGCGGCGATGTCGATGACGCCGGGGCCGCCGGGGCCGCCGACGGAGGGCACCTCTCGCGGCCAGGGGCGCCCGGGCGCGAGCGGGTTGTCGTTCGGATAGCGCGTGGCGCCGATCTCGTAGAATGTCCGGATGTCGAGGGCCTGCACCGCCTTGACGATGGAGTAGTGCGTGTCCTCCGAGTAGAACGCGAGAGGAGCGTAGGCGTTCGGGCTTTCGGCCGGCGCCGGCGCCTGCGCGACCACGAGGCGCCGCGGCGCCGCGCGGCGCTCGCCGCTCACCTCGGCGCGCGATGCGTCTCGCTCCGCTTCCGGCTCCTCGAGCAGGCACCGCCCTGCCAGGTAGTCCCTGCCGCTCCACAGGCTGTAGAGGTTGCCCTCCGTCGACCCCATGGTCAGCACAAAGCCCCAGTAGGACTCGCCGTCGAGGCGATCGTGCGGCCAGCGCGCTCGCCACAGCGCGGCGTAGTAGTCGAGCACCGCGCGCTCTATCCACTTGACGTTCGTCGTGACCCTGCTGCCGCGGAACGGATCGCCGATGTTGTTCAGGTGATAATCGAGGAAGCGGCCCAGATCTTCTGCATAGCGGGGACGCAGGTTGTTCTGGTAGCCGAGGAAAGTCGCCTTTTGACGAGATTCATGCTCGTACAGCTGCCGGAGCGCCTCGGCGCGCTGCTCGGGCGACAGGCCCTGCCGGGAGAGACGGAATGCCTCACAGTCGATTCCTCGCATCGCGGGGTACACGGCGCACGGGTCCGCGACGGGAGGCGTGGGGGGCGGACCGCACGCGGCCTCGACCGCCGAGCTCGGGGCCGGTTCGCCTCCAGGGCAAGCCTCCGCGCCAGCTCGCGCCCTCTCCTTTTCATGGTCTGCGCTCATGCCTGCTCCCCCGCGCGTTCCGCAGCGCTGTCGAGCTGTCGGCAACGCATCACTGCACATACGGTTGAGCCCGCCAGCCATGTCGTCAATCGGTCGGAGGCGCGGGAATCTTCTCTTTCGCCTCGCATGGGCTCGCCCGGCGGCCGCGAGGCTCTTCCCCGCCGAGCCTCCCTGGCTCGGCGGCGGCCTGAGCCGCCGCGCGGTCCCGCCTGTCGAACGGCTTGCGCTCGCCCGCAGCCGCTGCACGCGCGCTCGGGGGCGGCGTGGCCCGATGTGGCCGGCGTGGCGCAGGATGCGCGCTGGATGCGGGTTATCGCCCCGCCCCGATGATGAAGAGGGGACCGGGCGCGCCGAGCTCCGGCCGGTGGACCGCTTCCTGCTGAAACCCGCGCAGCACGGGAATCAGCCGGATCCAGCCGGCGTTCGAGCAGGGCGCCGGCATCGTGACGAGCCGCGGAGACGTGCACTACGCGGTGACGGAGCACGGCGTCGCCGATCTCTGGGGCCGGAACATCCGGCAGCGCGCGCTCGCGCTCCCGGACCGCGCCAAGCGTGACTCGCCGCGCTCATCGCAACGATGTAGCCACGAAGCCCTCCGCCCTCTCGGCGCGAACAGACGATGCGGTATGTCGGCGCCGTGTTGGAGCCGGAGGGGTCCTGACGGGGCGCGCGCGCTGGCGGCGCTGCACGGAGGGGCCTTGACGGGGCGTGCGACCTGAAGCGGCGCGGTCCGGACGGGCAGCGCCGGCGCCCTCAAGGAGCCGGAGGTCCTGGCCTCGCCTTCGAGGACCGGTGAGCGGTGCGCTTCACTGCGTCGAGTGCCGCTGCGAGCCGCTCGTACAGGCGCTCCGCGACCGGCTTCGGCAGCTCCCGGTCAGCCCACGGGTACAGCCCCGCCTCCTCGTGGGCGGCGTGCTGCCGCAGCGCCCGGATGAACTTCTCCACCTTCTCCTCTCGCAGCGTGTGGAGATCGATCGCCGTCCCCATGTCGGCGAGCTGCGCGCGGATGCCGAGGTGCTCGGCGCGGATGGTGCCCGCCTCCTCCGGGTCGAAGCGATCGAACAGCGGCAGGAGCATCGTCTCCTCTGCCTCCATGTGCGCCAGCAGCTCGCGTTCGAACGTGCCCCAGGTCTCGCGCGCCGCCTCCACATCGCCGGCGTGCATCCGGTTGAGCAGGGTCTCGAACACTTCGTCCAGGCGCTGATGATCCCGGTGCAGTGTGTCGTAAAGGCCATTCATGATGTTCTCCCGCCCAGGGACACAGCATGATGCGTGCCGCCGCGGAGCCCCGCAGACAACGCCCGAGCGCGCGACGACGCGCAGCGCAGAGGCTGCGCTCCGGCGCAACGCGAGCCCCGCATGGCCGTCCAGGACCTCTTCGGCGAGCTCCTTGTGCCGGGGGAGCGTGCTCTACTCTCCGGCGCCGTCAGCCAAGAAACGGGGGCAACCGGACCTCGCGCGGCACCGGGAGGACTCCCCGCTGCGCAGCGCGCTGCGAGCTCCAGGCCTACGAGCCCGACGAAGGCGGCTCCGTCCTGACGCGCCGCAGGCCATCGATGAGCATCATCACCGCCGCGCCTCCGGGCAGCACGAGGAGCCACGCAGGCTCCACGGACGTCATCGCGAACAGCCCGTTCAGCCCCGGCACGTAGATGAGAGCGATGGCCAGCGCGACCTCGATCGAGAGCCCGGCGGCACCCCATGGGTTCGACCAGAACACGAGGCGCTTCCGGAGAGGCCCGTCGCGCTGAGCGAACAGACACCCTATCTGACCCGAGACGATTCCGATGAAGGTCAGGGTGGCAGCCTCTCGCTCCAGCGCGCGAAGCGGATCGAGCGAGTCGAACGGGCTCCAGCCATGCGCCCAATAAAAGCCGAAATACGCCAGAACGCCGAGCAGCGCCTCCACGGTCCCATAAAGGAAGAACGTCCGAAGCGCGAGCGCCCGGGTGAGGATCGGCTTGCGGGGCGGCTCCGGAGGGACGAGCAAGGTCGCGGGCGACGGGGGCTCCACGCCGAGCGCCAGCGCGGGGAGCACGTCGGTCCCCAGGTCGATCGCGAGCACCTGCACGATCGCGAGCGGGAGAGGGATCGGAAAGAAGATGTAGAGAAGGAACGGGACGAGCTCCGCGACGTTGCTCGTGAACACATAGCTCACGAAGCGACGGATGTTCTGCTTGATGGCCCGGCCTTCCTCGATGGCCGCGACGATCGTGGCGAAGTTGTCGTCGGACAGGATGATGTCCGACGCCTGCTTGGCCACCTCCGTGCCGCGCAGGCCCATGGCCACGCCGACGTCGGCAGCGCGGAGCGCGGGGGCGTCGTTCACGCCGTCGCCGGTCGCCACGACCACCTCGCCGGACCGCCGCAGCACCTGCACGACCCGCAGCTTCTGCTCCGGCGTCGTGCGCGCGAGGCTCGCGCCGGCCTGGAGCAGACCGAGCAGCGTCCGGTCGTCCATCGCGTCGATCTCGGGCCCCTCGACCATGCGACCCGCCGCATCCAGTCCGATGCTGGCGGCCACGGAGCGCGCGGTCGCAGGGTGATCGCCTGTCAGGATCACGACCCGCACGCCCGCGCGCCTGCACGCGGCGATCGCTGCGGGGACCTCCGGCCGCGTCGGGTCGTGCAGGCAGGCGAGGCCCAGGCACGTGAGCGGGCCGCCGGCCTCCCTCACGGCGAGCAGGAGGACGCGCTCGCCGCGCTCGGCCGCGCCCACGACCGCCTCGTCGAGGCCCGCGGGCGCCGGCGCGCCGGTCAGCGCGACGACCGCCTCGGGCGCCCCCTTCACGAAGTCCCGCGTGGCGCCGCCTTCCGCGCACGTCACCGCCATGTAGCGCCGGCGCGCGTCGAACGCGGTGTCGGCGATCCGCGGCCACCGGGCGCGCGCCTCGGCGAGGTCCACCCCGCCGGTCGCGGCCCAGTGCGCGAGGGCCACGTCCACCGGATCGCCCTCGTAATCGCCGCCCGCCGGCGCCGGGCGCGCGTTGTTGCACAGCGCGGCCGCGAGCCGCGCCGCCTGCTCCGCGTCCGGGGGCGCGCCGCGCGCGGGGATGAAGCAGCGCACCGAGAGCGCGTTCTGCGTCAGGGTCCCCGTCTTGTCCGTGCAGATGGTCGTCACCGACCCGACCACCTCGACCGCGGAGAGGCGCCGCACCGGGGCCCCGCGCGCCGCCATCCGCTGCGCGCCGATCGCGAGCGAGACGCTGAGCGTCGGGAGCAGCCCCTCGGGGACGAGCGCCACGATCACGCCGATCGCGAACGTGAGCGCGCCGAGCGCACCGACGCGGTGGAACGCCTGCGCGAGCACCAGCGTGGCCGCGCCGGCGATCACCGCGATGGCCGCGGTGACGTGCGAGAGCTGCGCGACCTGGCGCTCGAGCAGCGAGCCCTCGCGCCCGCCCTGCTCGAGGAGCCTGGCGATCTTGCCCGCGGCGCTCTCCGCGCCTGTCGCGAACACGAGCGCCTCGCCCGCGCCGGTCACCACGGACGCGCCGCTCGGGAGCAGGCTCGGGAGCGTGAGCTCCTCCGCGCCTCGGCCCGGCGAGGCGAGCGGCGCGGCGTCGCGATCGACCGGCGCCGTCTCGCCCGTGAGCATCGAGAGGTCGAGCGAGAGGCTGTCTGCGCCGAGCAAGATGCAGTCGGCCGGGACGATCTCGCCTGCCGCGAGCCGGACCACGTCGCCCGGGACGAGCTCGCGCGCCGGCACTCGCCGCTCGACGCCCGCCCGGACGACGCGGGCGCGCACGGCCACCCGGCGCATCAGGCTGCTCACGACCTGCTCGGCGCGGTGCTCCTGGATGAACGCAAACGCGCCGTTGAGCACCACGACAGCGACGATCGCGAACCCGAGCTCCGGGGCGCCCGCTGCGAAGGCCAGCCCGGCGCCGAGCCAGAGCAGCAGCGCGAGCGTGTGCGTGAACTGCGCGACCAGCGTCCGGAGCGGACGTGATCGCCTGGGCGGCGCGGGCTCGTTGTCGCCGCAAGCGAGCCGCCTCCTCGCCGCATCGACGTCCGTCAATCCAGTTGGATTGGATCGCAATGCCTGGATTCGCCCCTCGACGGAGAGCGCGGCGAGCTCCGAGGGATGGATGCGCGGTTTAGCGCCGGTGGCGTGAGACGGCTTTGCCTGTCCGGCCGCGGCGACAGGAGAGGACGATCGACTCACTTCCGAGGCCTCGGCAACGGCGTAGCAAGCAACAAGCCCCGAGGCTCTTCGCCCGCCATTACCGGACGAGCGAGGCGAAGGCAGGATGCGCCGCCGGGCTGGGCCTCGGGCTCTACGTCCGAGGGCTCGTTTACCGGGCCCACAGGTTGTCCGGATACCGCTGGTGAAGCGCGTGCGCGTGTCGTTCGCGTTGACGCAAGAACTGCAGGTCGCTGCCCATGATCACCGCTGCGGATCCTCGGCAACGCCACCTTGCCAGCTCGCGATGAAGCCCGGTGGGACGTCCGCGCGCGGGTTACCCCGGGCCTGGAGGTGGACACGGAGCCCAGGCCAGCGCGCTCCGGACGGCTGGGGTCAGGCAGCCCCGGCGTGGCTCGACGCGGCCGGGGCGATCGCTGGCACGTGCCCTGCAACACGGTACCGATACGATTGCGGAGCACCACGGTTCACGTGGGCGCCGCGTCAGGCTCCGTGGCACCCGGCGCGCCTCGCCTGCGCGGGGCGGCCCGGCAGCAGCAGGCTCCTCGAGCGACGCCGATGTGCGTGACCACGATCGCCGCATCGTGCGACTGCAACTAGCGACAAACGGGTTGAAATTGCCTGAAAAGCGAGGAATTTCGAACCGCCAAGACACCAAGAGCGCCAAGAAGAGAATCTTATCTTGGCGTCCTTGGTGTCTTGGCGGTTAATTTCTCGCTTGAACAACGTGATCGCTATTCTGGCAACACTGTACAGCGCACACAACATCGTCTCACAAGGGGCATGCCGTGAGTCAAGTGCGACCAACGCTTCTCGAGATCGTGGTCAAGACGGCCGTGGCCCACTCTGTCACCTACACCCTCGTGGGTCTTCTGGCGTCTTCGCTGCTCGATTATACACGGTTCTTCGCAGAGTCGAGCCTGAACCTCCTGATGCGGCCGACGAACGATCCCTGGGTGATGGCGGGACCGCTGTTTCAACCCATCCGGGGAGTGATGTTCGGGGGGGTCTTCCACCTGCTGCGCGAGCCGTTCTTCGGGGAGAGGAACGGATGGCTGGTGATGTGGATCTCCCTGGTGGTGATAGGCATCCTCGGCACGTTCGGACCGGCTCCGGGCTCCATCGAGGGGATGCTCTATACAACGTTGCCGACATGGGTCCACCTCAGGGGTCTTCCAGAGGTCCTCCTGCAGTCCCTGTCTCTGTCGCTGCTGCTGTTTTACTGGGTCCAACATCCGCAGAAGAGATGGATGCGCTGGATGATGGGAATTTCCTCCTCGGTCCTGCTCTCGTTCCCCATCATCGGCCTGCTGGCAGGTCAGCCACGGTAGCCCAGCCCACCTCCGTTGAGCGGCGAGCGGCCCAGGCTGGGTTCGCGCGCCTCCTCACCGCTTCGGCCTCGGTCAGGCCGTTCGGAGTGGACGCCAATGCTGGAGTCACCCCTCGAGGGAGGGGGCGGCGTGGCTGTGGGTCTCGTGCAACTATCGGCCGATCGAGGCGGGGTCATGGTGTGGACACATAATATGGATCCGTCGGGAGCCCGCGAAGACGAGGGGGCCTGCGCGTCCTCGCCCTGCCGGAGCGGGCCCCACGAGGCCGGCGCGGCGCCGCGCGAGGTCACGGAGCGCGCCGCACCGGAGGGGCGCGACATCAATCGCGTCGGCTGGATCTCAGGCACGTCGAGGTCGATCTGCCAGCGCTCATCCGGGCGACGGTGGAGCGGACGGCCGACGCGACGAAGGGACATCGGGTCGACGTCGAGGTGCTGGACGGCGTCCCGCCGCTTTGGGCCGATCCCGGGCGCCTGGAGCAGGTGCTCACCAACCTGCTGTCCAACGCGGCCAAGTACGGCGCGCCCGGGACGCCGATCCGGATCGGGGTGGAACGGCGGAGCGGCGAGGTGCTCGTGGCGGTCGAGAACGAGGGGAAGGGGATCGCCCCGGACGAGCTGCCGAGGCTCTTCGCCCGCTATTACCGGACGAGCGAGGCGAAGGCAGGAGGCGCCGCCGGGCTGGGCCTCGGGCTCTACATCGTGCGAGGGCTCGTCGAGGCCCACGGGGGGCGGATCTGGGCGGAGAGCGAGCCCGGGAAGGCGACCTTCCGGTTCACGCTGCCCTGTCCTGACTAGGCCCGGGCCGCTCGACGCGGGGGTGGCTTCGATCTCCGCGGCGTTCCGCCGGCTCCCGTGCTTCGGGGGGCGACCGGCAAGGCCGGCCAGGAGGCGCGGTGAGCAACGCTGGATGCTGACTCCCAGGCGCTGTTGCTCCGCTCGCGAGAGGACCCGGAGCGCGCTGCGCGCCTTGGCCCGAGCCGTGCAGCCCGCGGGCCATGGCCGGGTGGATCATGCCCAATCTTGATCTCGTGCCCCAACAGAAGATCTCCAGCTTCCGCAAGCTGGCCATAGGCACCTGGCGCACCGCGTACGATCCGTCGGTGTACGGCACGCTCACGCTGCGCATGGACCGCGCGCTCGACTACATCCAGGCGTTCCGGCGCAGCACCGGCCGCCGGCTCACGGTGACGCACCTGGTCGCCAAGGCCTGCGCCGAGGCGCTGCGCCGCTGCCCCGACGCCAACGCGATCTTGCGCTGGAACAAGATCTACCTCCGGCGCGGCGTCACGGTCTCGGTGCTGGTCGTGCAGGCGGCCAGCGGCGACGGCGAGGTGGATCTCACCGTGACCACGATCGAGCGGGCCCATGAGAAGAACCTGGTGCAGATCGTCGACGAGCTGGACCGGACGATCGAGCGTGCACGCCAGCGGCGCGACAGGGCGGTGGAAGAGACGAAGCGAACGATCCGACACGTCCCGTTCCTCTTCATGAACGTCTTCCTGCGCCTGCTCTCGTTCGTGATGTACACGCTCAACCTGGACCTGTCGAAACTCGGGCTTCCGCGCGATCCGTTCGGCGCGCTCACGGTGACCAACGTCGGCTCGCTCGGCCTGGAGAACGCCTATGTGCCGCTCGTGCCCTATACGCGGACGCCGGTCCTCGTCGTCCCGGGCATGGTGAGCGATGAGCCGGTGGTCGAGGACGGCAAGGTGGTGCCCGGCAAGGTGATGCGCGTGAGCGCCACGTTCGATCACCGCTTCATCGACGGCTTCCACGCCAGCGTGCTGGCGCGCACCGTGCGCGAGATGCTGGAGGACCCGTTCCGTTGCTTTGATCGGCTGGACGCGGACGCGCCCACGCCTGGCTGACGTACGTCGCGTCTCCCGCGGGCGTCGCCGCGCTGCCGGCACGGCTACGCCGGCGCTACGTTCTCCGGCGCGGCTCGGCAGCGTCGGGTGCTGGCTCGGCGACGACCAGCTCGCACGACGAGGAATCCATGTATATCAACTATCTCACGCTTCCGCTCGTCACGGCGGCGGCGGCGCTGGCGCTCGGGGCCTGGTATCTCTTCGGCACGCCCGCCCCCGGTGACTCGCAGGCTCGCCGCCGCAGCTTTGCCTGGGCGTTCGGGGCGTGCGGGCTCATCCTGCTCATCACGGGCCTCCACCTCGTGCTGACATGGCCCATCCCGGGCGGGTACAACATCGTCTTCGGAGAGCCGCTCGTTTATTTCGGGACATTGCTCGTGATCGGCGCACCGGCGCTGTCGCTCGGCGAGCGCCTGGGACCCCTGCTCCTGCTCGGAGCCCTCGGGGGCATCACCAACCTGGTGCTCGCGCTGGCCATCGCGCGCCACGGGATGACGCAGAACCCGGCGCTCGCCGCGGCGATGTACAGCGCGAGCGGCCTCGGGTTGCTGATCGCTCCGGCGATGGGCAGGTCCGCGCTGGCGCGGCGCGCAGCAGGCGCGCTGCTCGCCGCTTCGGCGGCGCTGTTCGCGCTGTTCGGCTATGTGGCCTACGTGAAGCACACGGGCCTCGACGCGTTCGGGAAATGGGTGCCGCTCGAGATGCGCTTGTGGCGATAGCCCGCACGGCGAGCGCCGCGCCTGCAGCAGCGTCGAGGATGCGGACAGGCCCACCGTGACCGCGCGCGATCGCCGGGACGGCTCTTCAGGCGGCCTTCTTGGCCTCGCCCTTCTTCGCCTCGACCGCCCCTTCCGCGCTCGGCTCCTTGGCGGCGCTGATCGGGATCTGCTTCGGCTGGACCCCGGCTGCCTTGGGTACGACGATCTCGAGCACGCCGTGCTTCAGCTCTGCCTGGATCTTGTCGAGATCGGCGCCCTCGGGCAGCGTGAACGAGCGGCAGAAGCTGCCGTACGCGCGCTCGTACGTGTAGAAGCGCTCGCCTTCCCGCTCCTCCCGCTCCTCATCGCGCTTGCCGCTGATCGTCAGCTGGCGCCCGCTCACCGAGATGTCGACGTCACTCTCCTTCACGCCCGGCAGGTCGGCGCGGAACACGAAGCGGTCCTTGGTTTCTCTGAAATCGATGTCCGGTGAGAACCAGCCTTCCGGCTGGCGGAGCTGGGCGAAAGGCGCCATCTCCGCAAACGGATCCCACTGCAACATCTCGCGCATCATGCGCTCCGGGTCGAGCGCACGCATCATCGATCCGATTCTACGGGGCTCTCGCCAACGTGCGAGCAGCGTCATGGGTGACCTCCTTTGAAATCCAGATGACCTTTCTCGTTCACCTGCAACACGCAGAGCTTCACACGCCCGGAGCGCCTTCACCCGAGCGACAGAGCCAGGCTCATGCCTGACGGCGGCTCGTGCAGTTGTTGCCGAGGATGGAGGTGCAGGATCCGTGCTCGGGAGGCGTGTACCAGGGTGGGCCGGGTCGCCGTATCCGAGGATGAGCCCGTGCCCTGATGGCGCCTCCGACAGGAATCACGGCAGCCGGCGCCACGGTCCCAGGCGAGCCGTCGATCTCTCGGGCGCTCGTGAGACGACGAACGGAGCGCGCGATCGGCACCCGAAAAAGCAGGCCCTGAGGTTGCATCCTGGAGGGCGGCCACAGAAGGGCGGCCGGAGCCGCCCAGGAGATCTTCCGCGATGCCCCACAAGCAACTCCTTTTCCACGCCGCTGCTCGCGAAAAGGTCCTGCGCGGCGCCACGGCGCTCGCCGACGCGGTCCGCGTGACGCTCGGCCCGAAGTCGAAGAGCGTGCTCATCGGACGCGCGTGGGGGCGCCCCACCGTGTGCAACGACGGCGTCTCGATCGCCAAGGAGCTGAGCCTCAAGGACCCCGAAGAGGACGTCGGGGTACAGATCATCCGCGAGGCGGCCGAGCGCACGGGCGATGCGGTCGGCGACGGCACGACGACGTCCACGCTGCTGGCTCACGCGATCTTCGCGGACGGGCTCCGCAACATCGCCGCGGGCGCGAGCGCGATCGACCTCAAGCGCGGCATCGAGCGGGGGCTTCACGCGGCCGTCGAAGCGGTGCGAACGCTCTCCCGCCCTGTGCAGAGCCGCAAGGAGAAGGTCCAGGTCGCCACGGTCGCGGCGCACAACGACGCGACCATCGGCGAGCTCGTCGGCGACGCGGTGGAGAAGATCGGTGGAGAGGGCGTCATCAGCGTCGAGGAGGCGAAGGGGACAGAGACGGCGGTCGAGGTCGTGCAAGGCATGCAGTTCGACCGCGGCTATCTCTCGCCGTATTTCGTGACCGACCCGGAGCGCATGGAGTGCGTGCTGGAGGAGCCGCTCATCCTGATCCACGAGAAGCGGATCGGCGTGATGAAAGACCTGCTCCCCCTGCTCGAGCAGGTCGCAAAAGAGGGACAGAGCTTCCTGCTCATCGCGGAGGAGGTCGAGGGCGACGCGCTGGCCACGCTCGTCGTGAACAAGCTGCGCGGGACGCTCGCGTGCGTCGCGGTCAAGGCGCCCGGCTTCGGGGACCGGCGCAAGGCGATGCTCGAGGACATCGCGATCCTGACCGGTGGAGAGGTGATCGCCGAAGAAGCGGGGGTGAAGCTGGAGCACGTGACGCGGGACCAGCTCGGGCGGGCGGCGCGGGTCGTCGTGAAGCAGGAGAACACGACGATCATCGGCGGCGCCGGCGACCCGCACGCCATCCACGCGAGGGTCGAGCTGCTCCGGCGGCAGATGAGGGAGACGAAGAGCGACTACGACCGCGAGAAGCTGGAGGAGCGCCTGGCGAAGCTCGTCGGCGGCGTGGCGGTCGTCCGGGTCGGGGCGCCGTCCGAAACGGAGATGAAGTCTCGGAAAGAGGCTATCGAGGACGCGATCAGCGCGACCAAGGCGGCGGTGGTCGAGGGCGTCGTGCCCGGCGCGGGGCTCGCGCTCCTGCGCGCGAGCGTCGCGGTGGAGCACGAGGAGCAGCGCTGCGACGGCGACGAGCGCACCGGCGTGCGCATCCTGCGCCGCGCGCTCGAGGCCCCGACGCGGCAGATCGCGGAGAACTCCGGCGTCGACGCCGGCGTCGTGATCGAGCGGATGCGCGCCGGCAGCGGAAATCTCGGGTTCGACGCGGCGAGCGGCGCGTACGTCGATCTCGTCGAGTCGGGCATCATCGACCCGACCAAGGTGGTGCGCGTCGCGCTCGAGAACGCCGTGTCGGTGGCGAGCGTGCTGCTCTTGACGGAGGCGACGATGACCGATGTGCCCGAGCCGGCGAAGGAGCGGGCGGCCGCGCCACCGCTCGAATGAGCGGCGCGTCGGGTTCATCAGCCATCAGGCGATCTTGTCCGTCTGGGCTCTCGAGAATACGACCGGCAATCTACGAAAACCGCGGAACATGACGCTCTCGCATCTCCGCACCGACGGGCTCTGGTCGTCGAGCTTCAGGCCTGGCATGCGGCGAATCAGGCTGACGAGCCCTATCTCGAGCTCCCGGCGCGCCAAGCCGGCACCCAGACACCCGTGCGGACCAAAACCGAACGCAATGTGCTTGCCCGGCGCGCGCGTGATGTCGAAACGATCGGGCTCGTCGAAGATCTCTGGATCCCGGTTTGCCGATGCTATGCCGAGGAAGACCGTCTGGCATCGCTGGATGTGCTTATCGCGGATCTTCAAGTCTTCTGCCGCGACCCGGCAAACGAACGGCACCGATCCGTCGTAGCGCAGGCACTCCTCTACAGCGCACATGATGAGCGCCGGGTTCTCACGCAGCTGATTCAACTGGTCTGGGTGCATGAGGAGCGCATGGACCGCATTGCCAAGCTGGTCGATGGTCGTGACGTGTCCGGCCGCGAGGACCAATATGCACTGAGCCGTGACCTCCTCCGCGGACAGCTTTTCATCCTGCTGCCCGGCCACGAAGATGCTCACCAGGTCGTTGCTCGGGCGCATGCGCCGCTCGTCGATGATGGTGAGAAAATAGCGCTCCAGATTGCATGTCGCTTCGTTGGCTGATTTGGCGTCCTCCTCGGCGTCCAGAGTCGTGTCGCCGAAGAACCGCGCGGCGTCCTCAGACCACTTCTGGAACAACCCCCGATCTGCGTCAGGGATGCCGAACATGTTGGCGATCGCCGTGGCTGGCAATGGCTGAGCCAAGTCGCGCACGACATCCATGCGACCGAGCGGCTCTACCTTGTCGAGGATCTCGTCCGTCACGCGCTGGAGGATCGGCCGGAACCCGTCGAGAACGCCCTGCGTGAACCCCTGTATGCTTGCTCGCTTGGCGCTCATCGCTGCTCCTCCCGACGCAGTGCGCCAGGTTCTCGCTGTCCGAAGGCGATCGAGGGAGACCTGGTGACGCGACGCCTCGCTGTCATCGGCTGGACGAGAGCTCCCTACGCCGCGCGCTCCAGCCGGGCTTCCTGCGAGCACGCGGCCTCGAACAGGTAATCGCGGGTGAGCGGCACGGCGTCCATGCGCTTCGCGAGCTGCACCTGGAACACCATCAGCCGGCACCGGCGGAAGCCCACCTCGCTCGAGGCGAGATAGAACTCCCACATCCGGCGAAAGCGCGCGCCGTGGGTCCTGGCCACCGCCTCGGCATTGGCGAGGAAACGCCGGCGCCAGTGCCGCAGCGTCTCGGCGTAGTGCAGCCGGAGGATCTCCAGGTCCGTCACCCACAGGCCCGCACGCTCGATCGACGGCAAGACCTCGGAGAGGGCGGGGATATGCGCGCCCGGGAAGATGTGCTTCTGAAGCCACGGGTCCATGTCGCTCGGCCCCTCCATGCGCCCGATCGCGTGCAGGACGGCCACGCCGTCATCGGCCAGCAGATCGCGCACTTTCCGGAAAAAGGAGTCGTAGTGCGGGATGCCGACATGCTCGAACATGCCGACCGAGACGATGCGATCGTACTCGCCGACCTCACCCCGGTAATCGCAGAGATGGAAGCGCACCCGGCCCTCGAGGCCCGCCTCCGCGGCGCGCCGGCGCGCTGCCGCGACCTGGCGGGTCGAGAGCGAGATCCCGGTCACGTCGACGTCCGCGACCCGGGCGAGGTGCAGGCACAGGCCGCCCCAGCCGCTACCGATGTCCAGCACCCTCTGCCCGGGCCGGAGGAGGAGCTTGGTCGTGAGATGGCGCTTCTTGGCTTCCTGCGCCTCCTCGAGCGTCATGTGGGGGGCGGCGAAATAGGCACATGAATATTGTCGATCCGGATCGAGGAAATGGTCGAAGAGGGCCTCGGGTAGATCGTAGTGATGGGCGACGTTGCGACGCGCGCGGACGGGCGGGTTGTACTGCTGGAGGAAGGTCCACGATCGACCCAGGATGCGGCGGAGGCGCGCCGCCTGGAGCGGCTTCAGCCGGGCGATGTTCCTTGCGCCGAGATCGAGCAAGTCGTACACGCTGCCGCGCTCGACGGTGAGTGAGCCGTCCGTGTACGCCTCGCCCAGGGACAGGCCCGGGTTGAGCAAGAGCTTCCAGTGCAGGCGCCGGTCGGAGAGCCTCACCACGACCTCGCCGCTGTCATCGGCGCACCGACCGAACCGGTGGGCCACACCGCGCGCGTCGATCAACGTGAGCGCGCCCTCGTCGATGAGCATATCCAGGATCTTCACCAGGAGCATCGACCCCCCTCGGACATTGCCTGCCAGCGATCTACCTCGCGCCGCTTCTCCCGGCTCACGAGAGCCCGTCCGGCCGACGTTGACCATCAGCGACGTTGACCATGAGCGCCTCCCCGGTGGGTACCTAGGTCGCGGAGGCCGCGCCGAGAAGCCCTCGCCCGGGGGGCGGGGCAGGCGCTGGCCGAGGTTGCCGAGGAGGCTGGCGCACCCATGGTTGAAGCGCGCCGGGAGCCCCGTCCACGCGAGGCACGTACGCAACCTCCTGATGCGCGCGACGCGCGACGACCGATTCTCTTCGAAGATCAACGAGAAGAGGGCTGATGCCCGCCGATTTCAGCTGCAAGAATGTAGGCGGCATAGTTCATGCTCAGATCGGGGGCTCCTTGTTGGCAACCGGTGTATCGATTCATTTGCTCTGACAGCGATCCATCGGGATTGATGTGGTGATGCACTCGTTCCAGGAACGCATCTCCTTTGCGCCGGAGCGCATCGACGACCTGGTCGAAGCGCGGGGCGCCGAGGAGGAGCTCCTCGCCTGGGTGGAAGCGCGCATCTTCCAGCGGCAGCCTCTGGAAGAACGGCAGGTTCGTGGAGGTCAGGGCGGCCCTCTCCAGCCTCAGGTAGCGTTCGGCCAGCTTGTAGTAATACGACGCGAAGCCGATCGTGAGACTTGGCCACGGATTACCGAGCGAATCCGTGCGATATCCATCGTATCGGTCTTCCGGATAGCGGCCGATGGCGATCCCCTCGATCCGCTTCGACGGATCGTTGATCGGGTACATGGCCTCGAAGGTCCTCTCCAGCGCTGCGGCCGTCGCGAGCACCTGCTCCTGGTCCACTGGATAAGCACAGCCTCCTTCGAGGTGAATATCTTCTTCCGTGGCATATCCGCCCAACGTCGCGACGATGACCGAGCTGTCCAGGCCGCTCCGAGGGCTCGGCCATCCATCCTGATCACGCGTCGCGACGAGGTGATTGCGCCCGGGATCCCAATGCAAGAACAATTCATCGCGCAGCGCCCGGGACTGCTCGAGATACCAGCGAGCCGCGCCAGCATCCTCGAGCCTCGTCGCCAGCGCGGCTCCCTCGACGAGCGCCGTTCGCTCCAGGAGTCGCGGGAAGAAATGGTGTCCCCACACCTCTTCCCAGGGATCGAAGCAGGGCTCGCGCCAGTGGTGCGAGATGTATTCCAGGTCCGTCTTGATCGCCGAGTCTGTCGGCAGCTTCGCATCATAGAGCTTTTCACGCACCAGCTCCCGTTTGCCCTCGTTCAGGAGGACGAAGGCCAGACGAGTGAGCTCGATGGCTCGAATGGCAGGTCCGTCGTGCTGCGGACGTCCCCATGGCCCGGAGTAGGGCTCTCCGTCTATCGTGAACTTCGGTTCACCCAGCCCGGCAGGGCTGCGAGCGGCAGTTCGCTGAATGTGCCTGGAAAAATCGACGAAGTCCATCAGCAGGTTGAAATACCGTTGCCGAGCCGCGGGCTGCGCCGCCGACTGGTACAGGGAGAGGACGGCCTTTACCGCGATGCCAGAGTCTCGAACCCAATGGAAATAGTAGTTCGGGTTCGATCGAGATGGGGAAGCCACGATGGCTCCGGGGATGGCTCCCGGAGGCGACACATTCTTCAGCAGGAGCTCCCTGGCGCGCTCCGTGTCCTGATGGAGGCATTTTCGCAGGCTCTGTGCTCTCACGTCGATCTCCTGGCCATCTCGCACGGAGGCGATCTCGCTGCGCCCGGCCTCGAAGCGGTCAATCCACGATGATTCGAAGGGCGATCCGGGAGGAGCCGCCCTCTCGGACGTCGGGGCGTGATCCGAGGGGAGCCATCGTTCTCGAGCCTTGCAAGGGCTGGGCTTGGCCGGCGGCCTCCTGATGTCCACGGAGAGCCCTCGAGAGGGTGTCTCAGACGTGACGATGGTCGCGGCCGCGCCGTCAGGGATCTCCGTGATCTCGAGATCGTACAGCGTCGCGGCTCGACCAGGGTTCGCGCCTTGGGAGCGCGCGCGCCACGGAGCCAGGCATCGCGGTCGCGGTCTGCGAAGCGCGTGAAGCGGAGCTCGCCGAAGACCCTGCCGTCGGCGCGGAAGATGAGGTCGTCCGCCGAGGTTCAGCGCATCTGATAGCGCCCCGTCTTCTCCACGGGCTCGATGCAACCGACGACCGCGCCGCGCGCCCCCACGTAGGCCCGGTGGCCAAGCCTGTCGTCGGCGGACGCCTCGGACGGGCGGGGCCAGGCGTCCTCGGCGAGGGACGCCAGCCGGTCGTGGATGCGCCGCAGGCCTTCGACCGCCTCCTGGGCCGTGAGCTCGCGGAACACCCCGAACACGATGACGCTCTCCCAGTCAGCGAGGCTCTGGATGTGGTCGACCTGGAAGCAGACCTCCGGATTTTTACGCATCATCCGGACCTTGGTCCCCTCCGCCGAGCGCAGGTAAAGGAGGCCTTTCTCGTAGGCGTAGCTCATCGGCACGACGTACGTCCGTCCTTCGGCGTGGCAGCCCAGCCGGCCGAAGGCGCCGCGCTCGAGGAGCGCCTCGATCCGCTCCGCGCTGAGGGTGCCCGCCGCAGGACCCTCCGGAGGCCCCCCTCGTGCGGGCACATCGAACATGCGGAACTCGGCGCGGCACGCGGCGCAGAACTGGTACTCCGAGCGCACGCCGCAGCGCAGGCAGCGAAACCGCGAGGCGTACGGCGGCGGACCCATGATCACCCTGGTCCCGCGGGCTTCCTTCTCCGGGGGCACCACCAGCACGGGGCGGCTCGAGGTCCGCGCGACGCGCTCGGCGACGCTGCCCAGCAGTACGGCCGTGGTGCCGGTGTGCCCGTGGCGGCCCATCACGATCAGCTGGACGTCGTCTTCCTCAGCACACCTGACGATCTCCTCCGCGGCAGATCCCACCCGGACGAGCGGGACGATGCGAACCCCATCGCCGAGCTCTGCGACGACGCCGCGCAGCGCGTCTGCCGCGCTCGGCTGTGCCTGCGCGGACGCTGCGACGTGGAGGATCCGGAGCTCGGCGCTCCAGGAGCGCGCTTGTTCCAGGGCGACCCTCACGGCCGCGGCCGAGAGCTCCGAGAGATCCGTGGTGGCCAGAATCCGCTGCACAGGCTGCATGCTGCCCCCCTGCGGGGCCATGTCCCATCGCCGTGGGACCGGCGCTTTGCGTGTCGTATCCACCAATCGCAGCAATCGCCGTGCCCTGCCTCACCCCACCCGCACCTCCTGCTCTCGCGGCGTCCGCGGCGCAGCGGGTGGCTTCAGCGTGTCCTGCGCGCCAAGAAGACGACGGGTCACTCCTCCTCCTCGAGGAGCCCGCGAAAGACGTCCACATAGCTGACGATGCCGACCAGCGCACCTTCTCCGTCGACGACCGGGAGCGCGCCGATCTTGTTGTCGAGCATGAGCTCCATGAGCTCGGTCACGTCCGCGTCCGGACTGGCGCTCACGACATTGCCGCTCATGATCGTGGACACCGGCCCGCGGGCCTTCCGCAGCGCTCTGTCGACCACGGCGGCGTCCTCCGAGTAGGGCAACTGGAGCGCGCGCAGGTCGCGATCGCTGAGCATCCCGACCAGCTCACCCTGGTCGTCGACGACCGGCACGTGGCGGAAGTCCATCGTCTGGAGCACGTCCACCGCCTCGCCGATGGGGTCGTCGACCCGCACGGTCCGGGGGTTCTCGGTCATGAGCTCGGCGGCGCAGATCTTGGGTAACGACATCTCCTCCTCGCACAATGCAACTCGCGGACCAGCCGATCCCGCGACGATTTCGCCTGTCGAGATCGGCTCGCTGCCGCGCGGGCACGCCGGGCCTCACCCCTTCACGACGCCCATCGGCCGGAGCCGCGCCACCTTCCGCGCGATGCCCGCGCGGTGGACGACCTCGACGACGCGCTCGACGTCCTTGTAGGCGACGGGCGCCTCCTCCGCGAGCTCGGCGTTCGAGGGGCAGCGGACCACGATGCCGCGCCGCTCAAGCTCCTTGCGCAGCTCGTGGCCCGTCACCTGGCGCTTCGCCGCGCCGCGGCTCATGGTCCTGCCCGCGCCGTGGCAGGTGCTGCTGAACGACACCGCCGCCGACGCGTCCGTGCCCACGAGGACGAACGAGGCCGTCCCCATGCTGCCGGGGATGAACACGGGCTGGCCGAGCCCCCGGTAGCGCGCCGGGATCTCGGCGCTCGAGGGGCCGAGCGCGCGCGTCGCGCCCTTCCTGTGGACGCAGACCTCGTGGCCGGCGGCGCGCTCGATCTTCGCCGTGTTGTGGGCGACGTCGTAGACGAGGGCGAGCTCCCCGTCGCCCACGACGCGCGTGAACACGCGCCGCGCCGTCTCGGCGATGACCTGCCGGTTGGCGAAGCCGAAGTTCGCCGCGGCGCACATGGCCGCGAAGTAGCGGCGGCCCTCCGGCGAGGACAGCGGCGCGCAGGCGAGCTGGCGGTCCGGAAGCTCGATCCCGAGGCGCCCGGCCGCCTCGTCCATCAGGCGCACGTGGTCGGTGCACACCTGGTGGCCGAGGCCGCGCGAGCCGGTGTGGATCAGCACGGCGACGCGGCCGCTCGCGAGGCCGAGCCGCGCCGCCGCGGCCTCGTCGAAGATCTCCTCGACCACCTGGACCTCGAGGAAGTGGTTGCCGCTGCCGAGCGAGCCGAGCTGACCGCGGCCTCGCTGCTTGGCGCGCGAGGAGACGTGCGCCGCGTCGGCCCCGGGCAGGCAGCCGCCCGCCTCGATGACCTCCAGATCTTCGGGCCGACCGAGGCCGTGCGCCCGGATGAGCCAGGGCACGCCCTCGTTGAGCAACCGATCGAGCTCGTCGTCCGACAGCATCAGCGGGCCGCCGCGCCCCGCGCCCGTGGGTACGCTGCGGCTGAGCTCGTGCACGACCGCCTCGAGGTGCGGCGCGAACGTCGCCTGGTCGATGCGTGATACGAGCAAGCGGACACCGCAGTTGATATCGAAGCCGATCCCGCCGGGCGAGATCACCCCGTCGGGCAGGAGCGTCGCGGCGACGCCGCCCACGGGGAAGCCATACCCCTCGTGCATGTCCGGCATGCCCAGCGCGGCGCCGACGATGCCGGGGAGGGTGGTGACGTTGACGAGCTGCTCGAGGCTCCGGTCGCGCTCGATCGCCGCGAGCTGCTCCGGATCCGCGAACACGCGCGCGGGGACGCGCATGTCGCGGCGGTAGGAGGTCGGTATCTCGTACGCGAAGGGGCCGAGCCGCGTGAGCGGGACGCCGCGGGCGGGCGCCTCAGACGTCGAGGACGACGGTTGCGGATATGCCATGAGAGGTCTCCGTGATCTCGAGATCGTGCAGCGTCGCAGCCTTGACCAGCGCCCGCGCCTCGGGCGCTCGCGCGCCGCGGATCCAGGCGTCGAGATCGCGATCGGTGAGGCGCGTGAAGCGGAACTCGCTGAAGACCCTGCCCTCGACCTCGGTGCGGAAGACGAGGTCGTTCAGCCAGTCGACGAGCAGGGCCGCTCGATCGCGCGATCGCAGGCTGACCGGCTGGGCTTCGCCCTCGGGCGGGGGCGGCGGCCGATCGCCGCACGCGATCCGGGCGAGCGCGCGGCCGGCCTCGGCGAAGAGCTCTGCGAGCGCGGGAGCGTCGATGCGGAGGCGGAGCTCGCCCGTGTGCTCCTCGAAGGCGTGCGAGGCAGCAGGGGTCGGATGCGGCGGCACGGGCAGATCACCTCCTCCGCGAGGAGCATGGTCGCGCCGACCGCGCCGACAAGGTGGTGGCGGCCGCGCGGGCCGGCCTCGTGGCACACCGCCTGCCTACGTGAACGGCGAACGGCACGGCGGCGAGCGCGATCGAGCGCGCCGCCGGCTGGAAGGGATCCGACGCATGAGCACGGCATCGCCGGCCGGGGTTACGCGCCAACCGCGCGAGGACACGCGCCGTCGGATCGAGGCGTTGCGCCGCGAGATCCGGGTCCACGACCACCTCTATTATGTGCTCGATCGCCCGGTCATCCCGGACGCCGAGTACGATCGCCGGCTCGACGAGCTGAAGCGGCTGGAAGGGCTCTATCCGGAGCTCGTGACCCCGGACTCGCCGACGCAGCGCGTGGCCGGAGCCCCGCTGCCGGCGTTCCCCGAGGTCCGCCACCTGGCGCCGATGCTCAGCCTCGACTCGGTGGTCCACGAGGAGGACGTGCGGCGCTTCATCGACCGCCTTCGCCAGGCGCTCGGCCAGGGCCGGCCCACGTTCGTGGCAGAGCCGAAGCTCGACGGCGCGTCGATCGAGGTGGTGTACGAGCGCGGCGCGCTCGTCCGCGCCGGGACGCGGGGGGACGGCGAGCGCGGCGAGGACGTCACCGCCAACGTGAAGACGATCCGCTCCGTGCCCCTCCGGCTCGTCGATGACGGACGGCCGCCTCCGGAGCGGCTGTCCGTGCGCGGCGAGGTGCTCATGGCCACGGCCGCCTTCCGCCGCCTCAACGAGCAGCTGGCGAGGGAGGGAAAGCCGCTGTTCGCCAACGCGCGCAACGCCGCCGCGGGGTCGCTCCGGCAGCTCGATCCGCGCGTCACCGCCGCGCGCCCGCTCGAGATCGTCTTCTACGATGTGCTGGCCATGGCGGGCGGCCCGGCGCTCACGAGGCACTGGGAGCGGCTGGAGGCCCTCCGCGGGTGGGGCCTCCGCGTCAGCCCGCACAACCGCCAGGTCGCGAGCGACGAGGAGATCCTCCGGTACCACCGCGAGATGGATCGGCGCCGCGACGCGCTCGGCGTCGAGGTCGACGGCATCGTCGTCAAGCTCGACGACCTGCTCGCGCGCGAGCGCCTCGGCACGACGGCGCGTCACCCGCGCTGGGCGCTCGCGTTCAAGTTCGCGCCGCGGCGCGAGGCGACGACGATCGAGGACATCGTGGTCCAGGTCGGCCGCACGGGCGTGCTCACGCCGGTCGCGGTGCTCGCGCCCATCTCGATCGGCGGCGTCACCGTGGCGCGCGCGACGCTCCACAACCGCGAGGAGCTCCGGCGCAAGGACCTGCGGGTCGGCGATACCGTGCGCGTGATCCGCGCCGGAGATGTCATCCCCGAGGTGATCGAGCGCATTCCCCGGGCGGGCGAGCGGCGGGGCCCGCCGTTCGCGATGCCGGCGCGGTGCCCTGCGTGCGGGGCGGTCGTGGAGCAGGACGGGCCGCTCGATCGGTGCCCTGCCGGCCTGGCTTGCCGTGCCCAGCTGGAGCGGTCGATCTGCCACTTCGCTTCGCGCAGCGCGCTCGACATCCGCGGCCTCGGGCGGGAGACCGTGACGGCCCTGATCGAGGGCGGCCTCGTCGAGAGCGTCGCCGACCTCTTCGCGGTGGAGGAGCAGGATCTGCTCCGGCTCCCGCGCTTCGGGGCCCGATCCGCGCAGAACCTGGTGCGCGCCATCGAGCGCGCGAAGCAGACCGAGCTGTGGCGCTTCCTGCACGCGCTCGGCATGCCCGGCGTCGGCGAGCGCACGGCGCAGGATCTCGCCGATCACTTCGGATCGATCGAGGCGGTGATGGCGGCCGACGAGCGCGCGCTGCAGCAGATCGAGGGGATCGGACCGAACGTTGCGGCCGGCATCGCCGGCTTCCTGGGGCGCCCCCAGCACCGGCGGGTCATCGCGCGCTGCCTCGAGCGCGGGGTCCGTCCGGCGCACCGGCCCCGCCGCGCAGGCGCCGCGCCCGCCGCAGCGGCCAGCCCGCTCGCCGGAAAGACCGTGGTGTTCACCGGCGCGCTCCCGTCGATGACGCGCCCCGAGGCCGAGGAGCTCGTCCGCCGCGCCGGCGGACGCACGTCCGGAAGCGTCGGAGCGTCGACGGACTACGTCGTGCTGGGCGAGAGCCCCGGCGAAAAGCTCCAGAAGGCAAGGGCGCTCGGCGTCGCCCTGCTGACGGAGGGCGAGCTCCGGAAGCTCGTCCAGGCGTGAACGGGGGGCGCATGGAGAACGTCGACATCGCGCGCATCTTCGAGGAGGTGGCGGATCTGCTCGAGATCCAGGACGAGAGCCCGTTCCGCGTGCGGGCCTACCGCACCGCGGCGCGCACGCTGGCGGCGCTCGGTGAGCCCGTGGCCGGGCTCGTGGAGCGCGAGGGCGCGGGCGCGCTCACCGCGCTGCCTGGAATCGGCAAGGATCTCGCGGGCAAGATCGTCGAGCTCCTCGAGACCGGCGAGCTGCCGCTGCTGAAGCAGCTGGCGGCGAAGACCCCCGAGAGCCTCGTCGAGATGATGCGGATCCCGTCGCTCGGGCCGAAGCGCGCGCGGCTGCTGTACGAGAGGCTCGGCGTCGAGACGGTGGACGAGCTCGAGCAGGCCGCGCGGTCGGGTCGCCTCCTCGAGGTGCGCGGCTTCGGCGAGAAGCTCGCCGCGACGATCCTCGACGGCTGCGTGAAGCGGCGGGCGACCGCCGGGCGCGTGCGGCTCGCGGACGCCGAGGCGCAGGTCGCGCCGCTGCTCGAGCACCTCCGGGCGGCGCGCGGGGCCCTGGCCGTCGAGGTGGCTGGCAGCCTCCGGCGCCGCAAGGAGACGGTGGGCGACGTCGACATCCTCGTGTCCGCCAGCCAGGGCGAGCCCGTCGCGTCGCGCCTGATGGCGTACCCGGACATCAAGCAGGTGCTCGCCCACGGCGCGACGAAGTGCTCGGTCGTGCTGCGGTCCGGGCTCCAGATCGACCTCCGCGTCGTGCCGCCGGAGTCCTACGGCGCGGCCCTCCATTACTTCACGGGCTCGAAGGCCCACAACATCGCCGTCCGCACGCTGGGCGTGAATCGCGGGCTCAAGATCAACGAATACGGGATCTTCCGGGACGATCGGCGGATCGCGGGGCGGGCGGAGGCGGACGTCTTTCGCGCGGTCGGATTGCCCTGGATCCCGCCCGAGCTGCGCGAGGACGCCGGCGAGATCGAGGCCGCGCGCGAGCGCCGGCTGCCCGAGCTCGTCGAGGTCGGCGCCATCCGGGGTGACCTGCACGTGCACACGACGACCACCGACGGGCGCGACGAGCTCGAGGCGATGGTCAGGGCGTGCAAGGCGCGCGGGTACGACTACGTGGCGATCACCGATCACACGCAGGCGGTCCGCGTGGCGCGCGGGCTCGACGCCCGCGGGCTCCGCGAGCAGGCGAGGGCGGTCGACAGGCTCCGCCGGACGATCGGCGGGATCGCGATCCTTCACGGTGCCGAGGTCGACATCCTCGAGGACGGGTCGCTCGACCTCGACGACGCGGCGCTGGCGGCGCTCGATTACGTCGTCGCCAGCGTGCACTCGAAGCTCACGATGCCGGAGCCCGCGATGACGCGCCGCGTCCTCCGCGCGCTCGAGAGCCCGTTCGTCACGGCCCTCGGCCACCCGACCGGGCGCCTCCTCGGCAAGCGCGAGCCGTACGCGCTGGACGTCGCGCGGATCGCGCGCGCCGCGCGCGAGCTCGGCGTGCTGCTCGAGATCAACGCGCAGCCCGAGCGCCTGGACCTCTGCGACGTCCACGTCCGCCTCGCGCGCGAGGCAGGCGCGAAGCTCGTTGTCGCCACCGACGCGCACGCCGTGGGGGAGCTCGACTTCATGCGCCACGGGATCGATCAGGCGCGGCGGGGCTGGTGCGCCGGGGCGGACATCGCGAACACCGCGCCTCGCGCGGAGTTCCTCGAGCTCATCGGCCGGCGCAGGCGCGACGCCTCGCTGTCATCGGCTGGATGAGCGCCCCCCACGCCGCGCGCTGCGCGGCGGCGACGACCGATTCTCTCCGCGGTTCAGCGAGAAGACGGCAGATGCCCGCTCATCTCGGCTGCGAGCATATAAGCAGCATAGTTCATGCTCAGATCGGGGGCCCCTTGTTGATGACCGGTGAATCGATTCGTCTGCTCTGACAGCGATCCTCCGGGATCGATGTGGTGATGCACTCGACCCAGGAACGCATCCCCTTTGCGCCGGAGCGCAAGGACGACCTCGTCGAAGCGCGGGTCGCCGAGGAGGAGCTCCTCGCCTGGGCGGAAGCGCGCGTCTTCCAGCGGCAGCCTCTGGAAGAACGGCAGGCTCGTGGAGGTGAGGACGGCCCTCTCCAGCCTCAGGTAGCGTTCGGCCAGCTTGTAGTAATACGCCGCGAAGGCGATCGTGAGACTTGGCCACGGGTTGCCGAGCGAATCCACGCGGTATCCGTCGTAGCGGTCTTCCGGGTAGCGGCCGATGGCAGTGCCCTCGATGCGCCTCGACGGATCGTTGATCGGGTACATGGCCTCGAAGGTACGCTCCAGCGCCGCGGCCGTCGCGAGCACCTGCTCCTGGTCCACTGGATAAACAGAGCCCCCTTCGAGGTGGAGATCTTCTTCCGTGGCATATCCGCCCAAGGTCGCGATGACGACCGAGCTGTCCAGGCCGCTCCGAGGGCTCGGCTGTCCGTCCTGCTCACGGGTCGCGACGAGGTGATTGCGCCCGGGATCCCAGTGCAAGAGCAATTCATCGCCCAGCGCTCGCGACTGCTCGAGATACCAGCGGGCCGCGCCGGCATCCTCGAGCTTCATCGCGAGCGCGGCCCCCTCGATGAGCGCCGTCCGCTCCAGGAGCCGCGTGAAGAAATGGTGTCCCCACACCTCTTCCCAGAGATCGAAGCAGGGCTCGCGCCAGTGGTGCGAGATGTATTCCAGGTCCGTCTTGATCACCGAGTCGGTCGGCAGCTTCGCGTCGTAGAGCTTTTCACGCACCAGCTCCCGCTTGCCCTCGCCCAGAAGGACGAAGGCCAGACGAGTGAGCTCGATGGCTCGAATGGCAGGTCCGTCGTGCTGCGGACGTCCCCAGGGCCCCGAGTAGGGCTCTCCGTCTATCGTGAACTTCGGCTCACCCAGCCCTGCAGGGCTGTGCAGGGCAGTTCGCTGGATGTGCCTGGAAAAATCCACGAAATCCATCAGCAGGTTGAAATGCCGTTGCCGGGCCGCGGGCCGCGTCGTCGCCGACTGGTACAGGGAGAGGACGGCCTTCACGGCGATGCCGGAGTCCCGAACCCAATGGAAATAGTAGTTCGGGTTCGATCGAGATGGGGACGCCACGATGGCTCCTGGGATGGATCCCGGAGGCGATACATTCTTCAACAAGAGCTCCTTGGCGCGCTCCGTGTCCTGCTGGAGCCATTTTCGCAGGTCCTGTGCTTTCACGTCGATCTCCTGGAGCTGCAAGCGGGTTAAAACCGCATGAAAAGCGCAGGACTTCGGACCACCAAGCGCACCGGGTACGCCAAGAACGGAGAGCTATCTTGGCGTCCTTGGTGTCTCGGCGGTTCATTTCTCGCTTGGTCAACGGGACCGGTGTCCTATCCACCTCGCACGGAGGCGATCTCACTGCGCCCGGCCTCGAACCGGTCGATCCACCATGATCCGAAGGGCGACCCGGGAGGAGCCATCGTTCCCGAGCATTGCAAGAGCTGGGCTTGGCCGGCGGTCTCCTGGGGGCCGCGGCGCGCCGTCGAGAGGGCGTCTCAGACGTCGAGGCGACGGTCACGGCTGCGCCGTGAGGGATCTCCGTGATCTCGAGGTCGTGCAGCGTCGCGGCCTCGACCAGGGTTCGCGCCGTGCTCTGCCTCACCCCACCCGCACCTCGCGCCGCGGGGGCACCCTGGTCGCCGTCAGCCCAGCTCGTTCCGCCGCACGTGCGAACACGATGGCATCGCGCACGGCGCACCCGGCGCCGTCGTTGTTGAAGAAGACGTAGGCGTCTGCGCCAGGGCCCCACGTGGAGGCGAGCCGCTCGGCCGCGGCGCGGAGGGCGGCCCCGCCGTAGCACGGGCTCGGCGTGGCGCACCCCGCATGGAATCTCAGGTAGGCCCACGTCGCCGTGCGATGGAAGGGTGTCTTGAACCACGGGCTGTCGGCGATGCACAGCGCGGCGTCATGCGCGGAGAGCAGCGCCGATATCTCCTCGGTGAACCACGAGGCGTCCCGGGGCTCGACGGCCACGCGGACGCACCGCGGGAAGCAGTCGAGGGCGGCCGCGAGCCGGCCCGCGTCGGCCTTCATCCGGGGCGGGAGCTGCAGCAGCACCGGGCCGAGCTTGCTGCCCAGGTGCCGCACGCGATCGAGGAACCGCGCCACCGGCTCGGCCGGCGCGCGGAGGCGACGCATGTGCGTGAGGAAGCGGCTCATCTTGACCGCCATTACGAAGTCCTCGGGCGTGCGGGCGGCCCAGTCTTCACATGTCGATGCCTCGGGGAGCCGGTAGAACGCGGCGTTCACCTCGACGGCCTGGAAGCGCTGGGCATAGTGCTCGAGCCAGCGCGAAGCGCTCAGGCGCTCGGGGTAGAAGCGCCCTCGCCAATGGGGATACTGCCACCCCGACGTGCCCACGAGCACCGGCATGACAAGCAAGAGCCATGGGCACGGAGGCGGCCGCCCTCGACCCGCCCTCCGCCCAGGGGGCCACGCGCCCCGAGCCTCACTGGGTGAGGTAGCTGCCGAGCTGCGCCTGCTTCGACCTGGCCTTGAGCTTGCGCAGCGCGCTCGCCTCGATCTGGCGGATGCGCTCGCGCGACAGCGACATCGACGCGCCGATCTCCGCGAGGGTGAGCTCGGGCGCGCCGTCGAGCCCGAACCGGCGCCGGAGCACGTCCTGCTCTCGCGGCGTGAGCTCGCCGATCAGCCGCATCGCCTGCGCGCGCATCCGGCCCTCGGCGACCTGCTCGTCCGGCGCCGGCGCGCTCGGGTCGGGGACGAAGTCGCCGACGCACGCCTCGCGGTCCTCACCGGCGGGGGCGTCGAGGCTGAGCGGCGCGGGCGCGAGCCCGAGGGCGAGCTCGATCTTCGCCTGGGAGAAGCCGGTCCGCTCGAGCAGCTCATCGCCCTCGGGCTCGCGTCCGTGCTCCTGGGCGAGCGCGCGCCGCGCGCGGAGGAGCTTCCGGCGGCTCTCCACCATGTGCACCGGCACGCGGATGGTCTGCGCCTGATCGGAGATCGCGCGCGCGATCTGCTGCTTGATCCACCACGCGGCGTAGGTGGAGAACCGGACTCCGCGGCGGAAGTCGAACTTGTCGGCCGCGCGGAGGAGGCCGATGTTGCCCTCCTGGATGAGGTCGTGGAGCGACAGGCCCGTGCGCGGGTACCTGGTCGCGAACCTGACCACGAGCGGGAGGCACGACGCGACAAGCTCGGCCCTGGCGAGATCGGCTGTCCGCCGGCCCTCCTCGACCGCCTCGATGGTGGCGCGCGCGGCCCCGTCCCTCGCCGGGGCTGCCCGGAGGGCGTCGACGACGCGGTCGAGGACGCGGCGGTGCAGCCGGGCGCGCTCGATCCCGGAGGCGAGCGCGTCGCGATCACGCCGCCGCGACCGGCCGGCCTCGAGCGCCCGGGCGAGCGTGCCGGCGCGCTCGAGCAGCGCGACGAGCGAGGCCTCGATCGGATCGGCGGCGGCTTCCTCCTCGTCGGCGGCGCGGAGGACGTAGCGCGCACGCAGCTTGTGCGCCGCGAGCTCTTCGCCGATCCTGGCGAGCTCCCGGAGCGCGACGGGCGAGCCCACCAGCGCGCGCAGGATGGCTGCCTCCCCCTCCTCGATGCGGCGGGCGAGCGCGATCTCTTCCTCGCGCGTCAGGGCGGGGCGCGCGCCGAAGCCGCCGAGATAGCGGCTCGCGCCCTCGCGCCCAGGCGTCACGCCGCGGCGCGGCCGGGCCACGCCCAGGGGCCATCGGGAGCGCGGCGCGGCAGGGGTGCGCCGGCGCGGCTCGCTGAACTCTTCAGGTCGGATAGCACTTTTGTTGGTGTCGAAAATGGAAGCGGTCTGTCTCATCGTGGGTAATTTGCGCGCATGCGCAGCGCGCAGCGTGTGGCGATTGCGGCGGAGCGTGCGCGGGCGCTCTGTCGTCCGACGCTCTACGCCGTGATGCATGATAACCACGTGAACGCCTCACGGAAGGCCCCGCGCGGTGGGCACGGTGGTTGCCGGTGTGGACCGGAGTGCTGAGGGTCGAAGCACGGTCGGGAGCACCTTCCAGACCGAGCGGACGCCGGGGCGGCGGCCTGGACGAGGGGGGCGACTCATGATCATCCCGCCTGAAGTGACCTTTCGTAACCTGGAGCGCTCGGACGCCATCGAGGCGGCGGTGCTCGAGCGCGTCGAGAAGCTCGACAGGTTCTACCCGCGCATCACGTCCTGCCGCGTGATCGTCGAGGCGTCGCACCGCCGAGCGAGGACGGCGGGCACCGTGTACCACGTGCGCGTCGATCTGACCGTGCCTGGCGGCGAGCTCGTCGGCCAGTACGAGCCGCAGCCGCAGCGCTTCCACGAGGACGTCTACATCGCGATCCGGGAAGCGTTCGACCAGGTGCGCCGGGAGCTCGAGGAATACGCGCGACGGCAGCGGGGAGACGTGAAGGCCCATGAGGAGCGGCCGCACGGCCGGGTCTCGAAGCTCTTCCCGGAGCGGGGGTACGGCTTCATCGAGACGCCCGACGGCCGCGAGGTGTATTTCCACGGCCATTGCGTCCACGGCCACGGGTTCAACCGGCTCTCGGTCGGCACCCAGGTGCGGTTCGTGGAGGAGGAGGGCGAGCAGGGGCCGCAGGCGAGCGTGGTCTTCATCGCCGGCAAAGGCTGACGACCGCCTGCGGCTCGGGTCCGTCGTCGATTCACGGCCGGCAGCCGCGCCTCGAACGGCTGCCGGTACGATGGGACCGCCGATTGGCGAGGTCGACGGCGATGGTTATCCTGTCCGGAGACGATCGCTCGCCGCGGGAGCGGCTCGAGCGAGCGCAGGCGAGACGCGGTCGAGCGCGCCACCGAGAGGATAGCCGCCGAAGCGCCCGACGTGGGCGCCGCCGACGTCGCGGTCCGGAGCGAGGACCGCCTGCGCGCGACAGGGGCCTCGTCATGCCCCAAGAGGTACGCGCACTATGAAGAAGTGGTATGTGATCCAGACGTATTCGGGCTTCGAGACGAAGGTGCGCGATGCGCTCCAGCAGCGCTTCAGGCAGCATGGCCTCGAGAGCGCGCTCGGCGAGATCCTGATCCCCAGCGAGGTGGTCAGGGAGCCGGCCTCGCGAAGCTACAGGGCGGGGGTCAAGCCGCGACGCACCTTTCCAGGCTATCTCTTCGCAGAGCTGGAGATGAACGACCGGGCGTTCGATCTCGTGAAGGGCACGCCGCGCGTGGTTCGCTTCCTCGGCGACCGGGCGCCGCGGCAGGTGCCGCGCGCCGAGATCGATGCCGTGCGGCGGGGCATCCGGGAGGGTGCGCTGAAGGCGAGGCCGCGGGTGGTATTCGCCGTCGGCGACGCGGTCCGCGTGAACGAGGGGCCCTTCGCGAACTTCACGGGCAAGGTCGAGTCGGTGGATCCGGACAAGCTCAAGCTCAAGGTCACGATCTCGATCTTCGGTCGACCGACGGCCATCGCTCTGAACACCACCGCGGTCGCGAAGCTCGAGGATCGGGCCGCAGCGTGAGCGTCCGAGTGCAGGGCGGATCGACGGCGATCCGGCATGTGAGGGCGCAGTCGCCGGGCGTCGGAGCGGCGAAGGCTCGGCGGCTGGGCGGCGGGTGGACGAGGAGCGGGCCGCCCGCGGAGGTCGACCATGGCGATCATTGGCATCGATCTGGGAACTTCGAATTCGGCCGCAGCGGCGCTTCGAGGCGGCCGCCGCAGCAACGGGAGACGGGTCACGCCTCCCCGAGGATCCCGCGAAAGACGTCCACATAGCTGACGATACCGAGCAACACACCTTCTCCGTCGACGACCGGGACCGCGCCGATCTTGTTGTCGAGCATGAGCTCCATGAGCTCGGTCACGTCCGCGTCCGGACTGGCGCTCACGACATTGCTGCTCATCATCACGGACACCGGCACGCGGGCCTTCTGCAGCGCTGCGTCCACCGTCGTGGTGTTCTCCGCGTAGGGCACCCATAGCGCGCGCAGGTCGCGATCGCTGAGCATCCCGACCAGCTCACCCAGCTCGTCGACGACCGGAAGGTGCCGAAAATCCGTCGTCTGGAGCACGTCCACCGCCTCGCCGATGGGGTCGTCGACCCGCACTGTCCGGGGGGTCTCGGTCATGAGCCTGGCGGCGCGGATCCTGGGCAATGGCATCTCGCTCCACGCTCGGTGCAACTCGCGGACCGATCGATCCGTCGATGAGCCGCGCCGCCCCTGTCCGGACGTTGCCTTTGCGTCGGGCCCCGCTGGTCGCTCCCGGAGGACGCGCCCGCATGCTGCGTCTCGCTCGAGTTGCGGATGCGCCGCGCCGCCGCCAAGAAACGTCGGCGGCGGCGCGGCGCTCGCGATCCGGAGCAAGCTGGCGATGACAAGCGCGGACTGGGCGGGCCTCGGGGCGGTGGCGGTCCTGATCCTTCTGGCGGCGCTGATGGCGGCCGCCGAGGTCGTGATCACGCGCATGAGCCGCATCCGCGCCTACCGGCTGCGCGAGGAGGACCGGCGCGGGGCGGCGTCGCTGGTGCGGCTGGTCGACGACCCAGCGCCTCACCTGAACGTCGTCCTCCTGCTCACCCTGCTCTTCCAGCTCGCGGGCACCACCCTCGCCGGCGCCGTGGCGCTGCGGGTCCTCGGCGGCTACGGCGACCTGGTCGCCACGCTGATCATGACGGTGCTCTTGTTCGTGCTCGCCGAGGCGATGCCCAAGACCTTCGCCGTGCAGCACACGGACCGGATCGCGCTCCGCCTCGCGCCGATGGTCGTCGCCCTGGGCGCAATGCTCGGGCCGGTCGCGCGCCTGCTCATCCGCGTCACCAACGTCATCCTGCCCGGCAAGGGGCTCAAGGAGGGGCCTTTCGTCACCGAGGCAGAGATCCGAGCCATGGCCGACGTGGCGTCGAAGGAGGAGGCCATCAAGGAAGAGGAGAAGCGGCTCATCCACTCGATCTTCGAGTTCGGCGACACCGTGGTCCGCGAGGTGATGACGCCGAGGCCCGACATCGTGGCCGCCCCCGCGAGCACGCCTCTGCCGGAGGCGATGAGCCTGTTCATCAACAGCGGCTACTCGCGCATCCCGATCTACGATGCTGGGCTCGATGATATCGTCGGTGTGCTGTATGCGAAGGACGTGGTGCGCGAGTTTCACGCCGGCCACGTCGAGCGACCGCTCTCCGGGATCGCCCAGGCGCCCCGCCTCGTCCCCGAGTCGAAGAAGGTCGCCGAGCTGCTCAAGGAGATGCAGCGCGACAAGTTCCACATGGCGCTCGTCGTGGACGAGCACGGGACGCTGGGCGGGCTCGTGACGTTGGAGGATGTGCTCGAGGAGATCGTCGGCGAGATCGCCGACGAGTACGACCGCGAGGAGCCGAACGTGAAGCCCGTCGGCGAGAAGGCCTATCGCGTGAACGCGCGCACGTCGGTGGACCAGCTGAGCGAGGTGCTCGACGTGAAGCTGCCGACGACCGAGTGGGACACGGTGGGCGGCCTCATGCTCGGCGTCCTCGGTCACCTGCCGGCCCAGGGGGAGCAGGTGGAGCTCGAGAGCCTGAGGTTCACGGCCGAACGCGTCCACGGCCGTCGGATCGCCGAGATCCTCGTCGAGGAGCTCGATCACGAGGGTCAGGAGGAGCGAGGGACGACCGACTCCGCCCGGGAGGATGAGGAGCCTCGCTGTCTGTGACGTCGCCGAGCGCGCTCACGCGGTCCGGAGGCCAAGGCCGCGCGCCGCACCTGGTCTCTTCCTTGCAGCTCGTGCAGCTCGATGGAGCGGCGACCCATGATGCAAGGCGTGGCGAGGGAGCGGCCCCAGGGCACGTCGGCTGCGGGTGCTGTCACCATCTCTCTCTGCGGTGACGTGATGACCGGCCGGGGGATCGATCAGATCCTGCCATGTCCGAGCGATCCGGTGCTGTACGAGCTGGCCGTGGAGGACGCGAGGGGGTACGTCGAGCTCGCCGAGCGCGCGAGCGGCTCCATTCCCCGGCCCGTCGATTCCTCGTACGTCTGGGGGGCCGCGCTCGAAGCGTGGAGCCGGCGGGCGCCCGCCGTCCGGCTGGTCAACCTCGAGACGGCGATCACGACCAGCGATGAGCCGTGTCTCAAGGGTATCAATTACCGGATGCACCCAGGGAACGTCTCGTGCCTCACTGCGGCGCAGATCGACTGCTGCGCGCTGGCCAACAACCACGTCCTCGACTGGGGAGTCGCCGGGCTGATCGACACGATCGCCGCGCTCCGGTCGGTGAACGTGACGACGGCCGGCGCGGGCCGCGACCTCGATGAGGCGGCGGCGCCGGCGCGCATCGAGATCGAGGGCAAGGGGAGGGTCCTCGTCTTCTCGCTCGGCTCGGAGACCAGCGGCATCCCGCGGCGCTGGGGCGCGTCGGCGGACCGTCCGGGCATCCACCTGGTCGATGAGTCATCTCCCGCGGAGGTCCGTCGCGTGCTGGACATGGTGCGGGCGGCCAGGCGGGAGGGCGACATCGTCGTGGCCTCGATCCACTGGGGCCCCAACTGGGGATACGAGGTCCCGGAGGAGCAGGTCACGCTCGCCCACGCCCTCGTCGACGTCGCCGACGTCGACGTGGTTCACGGGCACTCCTCGCATCATGCGAAGGCGATCGAGGTCCACGCGGGGCGGCTGATCCTCTACGGCTGTGGCGACTTCGTGAACGACTATGAGGGCATCAGCGGACACCAGGCCTATCGAGGCGATCTGGCCACGATGTACTTTGCCACGCTGCGCGCGGGGACCGGGGAGCTCGTCGGTCTGGAGCTGGTACCGCTGCGGATGAGCAAGTTTCGCCTCCACCGCGCCGCGCAAGAGGACGCGCTCTGGCTGAGGGACGTGCTGAGCCGAGAGGGCGCGCGGTTCGGGACGCGCGTCGAGCTCGGGGAGGAAGGCAGCCTGCTCCTGCGCTGGAGCTGATTCCGCGAGCATCGCGCCGCTGCCCTCGTGCAGCTACGCGGTCGCCTCGAGCGCCTGGGGCGCCAGGTAGCGGACCAACCAGGCGCTGGCCGCGCGCGCGACCTCTTCCAGCGTCCCTGGCTCCTCGAACAGGTGCGTCGCTCCCTCCACGATCGCGAGCTGTCGCGGTCCGCGCAGGAGCTGGAGCGCCTGCCGGTTCAACGCGAGCACCTCGGTGTCCGCGCTCCCGACGATGAGCAGCGTGGGCGCGCGGACCTGCTCGAGGTACGCGCCGGCGAGATCGGGGCGCCCGCCCCGCGACACCACGGCGTCCGCGAGATCCGGACGCCTCGCCGCGGCGATCAGCGCGGCCGCGGCGCCGGTGCTCGCGCCGAAGTAGCCGATCCGGAGCGCGCTCGTCTCGGGTTGCTCGCGCGTGGCCAGGGCCGCGCTCATGACCCGCCCCGCGAGGAGCTCGACGTCGAACCGGAGGTGGCCAGTCCGCTCGTCCACCGCCTCTTCCTCGCCGGTGAGGAGGTCGAAGAGCAGCGTGGCCAGCCCGGCGCTCTGGAGCACCTCGGCGACGTACCGGTTGCGCGGGCTATGCCGGCTGCTGCCGCTCCCGTGAGCGAACAGGACGAGGCCTGTCGCCCCGGCGGGGATCGTCAGGCTGCCCTGAAGGCGCGCGCCGTCATCGAGCTCGAGCTCGATGGGGAGCTCGTCTGCCGGCTCCGGCGGGCCCGCCGGCCCCTCCTCGCCTTCCGCGCCCGCGCCGCCGGTGCGCGCCCGCTCGAGCAGCTCCACGACATCGTCGTCCGTGGTCTGGCGGAAGTCCTGGTAATAGGCGCCTATCGCGAACAGCTGCGGATCCGCGTCGAGGCAGACCACCTCATCGACCTCGGGGCGCAGCGATTCGAGCGTCGTCGCAGACGCGACCGGGACCGCGAGGACGAGGCGCCTCGGCCCGCGCCGCCGGATGGCCCGGAGCGCGGCGCGCACGGTCCCGCCGGTCGCGATGCCGTCGTCGACGACGACGACGGTGCGGCCCTCGACGTCGACCGGCGGCCGGCCGCGCCGAAAGCGCCGCACGCGGTCCTCGACCTCGGCGACCTTGCGGTCCACGATCTCCGCGACCTCCTCCTGGGGGACGTCGATCTCCGCGAGCACCTGCTCATTGAGGTACACCTCTCCCCCCTCCGAGATGGCGCCCAGACCCAGCTCTTCGTACCCCGGAACGCCGAGCTTGCGCACCACCCAGACGTCGAGCGGCGCCTTGAGCGCCCGGGCGACCTCGTAGGCGACCGGGACGCCGCCGCGCGGGAGCCCGAGGACGACGGGCGCCTCGTCGCGGTAGCGCCTCAGCGCGAAGGCCAGGCGGCGCCCTGCATCAACGCGATCTCGAAACAACATGAACCCCCCTGCGCCGGTCGCGTGCTGACCGTGACCTCCTCGCCCCTGTGGATACACCCGGCACTCAGATCCTCCTCTGCGCTTCCCGCCGCTGCTGCCTCGTCACCAGCGCGCTCAGCTCGGAGAGCTCGTCCGACAGGAGCTCGAGGAGATCGTCGAAGGCGATGATCCCCTGGAGCACCCCCTCGTCGTTCACCACCGGCACGCGGCGGATGCCCTCGGCGCGCATCCTGCCGAGGACGTCCAGGAGGTCCTCCTGCTCTCGCGCTGTGACCAGCGGCTCGGTCGCGACATCCGCCACCTGGAGAGACTCCAGGTAGGGACTCGCGTTCGCCACCACGCCGACCACGATGTCGCGATCGGTGATGATGCCGGCAGGCACGGTCCTCCCGGCGGGCTCGTCGACGATGACCAGGCTGCCGACGTGATGCGCCCGCATGCGGCGGGCCGCCTCGATCACGGTCTCGGTCTTGCCGATGGTGACGACGCGCCGATTGCAGAGCTCTCCCGCAGTGGTCACGGCATTCCTCCCAACGAGCGCTCCATGGAGCCGGCGTCGGCTCCGGGAAGCCCATACCCAAGGGTCATGGAGGCCGGTGCGCTCCTATGGCACGTGGCGAGCAAACAGAGCAGGCGCAGAGGCGTGATGACGGCGGAGGCGAGCGGACGTCACCGGAGACATCAGGCCCTGGGGTTGCATCTGGAGAGCGGTCACAGCTCGAATGAGCGGCGCCATGAGCCCCCACGACACGGCAGGCGGCGCAGCGGAGCAGCCATGGAGATCTGCCTCTTCGCGGGCAACGCGAACCTCCCTCTCGCACAGGCCGTGGCGGAGCGCCTCGGCGTCGGCCTGGGCGACGCCCTGGTGCGCCGCTTCGCGGACGGCGAGCTTCACGTGCAGATCCGGGAGAGCGTGCGAGGGCGGGACGTGGTTCTCCTCCAGCCGACGAGCCCGCCGGTCGACGAGCACATCGCCGAGCTCCTGTTCCTCGCGGACGCGTGTCGCCGCGCAGGGGCTCCGCGCGTGACGGCCGTCGTGCCGTATTTCGGCTATGCCCGCCACGACCGCCGCGCCTCGGGAAGGGAGCCGGTAGGGGCCCGGCTCGTCGCCGATCTCTTCACGACGGCGGGCCTCTCGCGCGTGGTGGCCGTCGACCTCCACAATGCCGCGCTCGAGGGGTTCTTCTCCATCCCGCTCGAGCACCTGAGCGCGGTGCCGCTGCTCTCGGACGCGGCGAGACCCTGGATCTCCGAGCGCAGCGTCATCGTGGCGCCGGACCTGGGCGCCGCGAAGCTCGCGGATCGCCACGCCCGGCTCCTCCGCTTGCCGGTCGCCGTCGTGCACAAGACCCGCCTGAGCGGCGAGGACGTCAGCGTCCACGCCATCACGGGCGAGGTCCGGGGACGGTCGCCCCTCCTCGTCGACGACATGATCAGCACCGGCGGGACGATCGAGGCCGCCGTGAACGCCTTGCTCGCGGCGGGCTGCGCGCCGGACATCGCCGTCATCGCGACGCACGGCCTCTTCGTCGGCCCGGCGATGGCCCGGCTCTCCGCGCTCCCGGTGCGCCGTTTCCTCGTGACCGACAGCGTCGCTGCCGCCACGGGCGCGGCGATCCCCGTCGAGCTCGTCCGTCTGGACGTGCTCCTGGCCGAGGCGATCCGGCTCCTCCATGACGGCCGGTCGCTGGAGGCGCTGCTCGCGCGCGGCGAGGCCGCGAGGCCGCCGCGCTGAGCCAGCGTCCGAGCAGGAGGACCCATGAGCGGCATCGACGACGGGAGCGCCCGCGCCGGTACGATCGTTGCCCGAGCCGAGCCCTGTCGCGGAGGTGTGTTGGATGGAGGCGCTTGTGCCGAGCAGGAGGCTGCGTCGTTCGAAGGAGCCCTCATGAGCTCGCTCGGGATCCCTCCTGCCGAGGCGCTCGCCGTGCTGCGGGCGATGCTGCTCATCCGCCGCTTCGAGGAGCGGTGCGCCGAGCTGTACACGCTCCAGAAGATCCGCGGCTTCCTCCACCTGGTCATCGGCGAAGAGGCGGTCGTGGTCGGGGCGATGCGGGCGCTCGAGGACGACGACGCCGTGGTCGCCGCCTACCGCGAGCACGGCCATGCGCTGCAGCGCGGGGTCTCGCCCGCCGCGGCGATGGCCGAGATGTACGGGAAGGCGACGGGCTGCGCCCTCGGGCGCGGCGGGTCGATGCACCTGTTCTGCGCGGAGCGGCGCTTCTACGGTGGCTACGCCATCGTGGCCGGCGGCCTGCCCATCGCGGTGGGGCTCGCGCTCGCCGACAAGCTCGCCGGCCGGCGGCGGGTCACGGCGGTGTTCTTCGGCGACGGCGCGACCGACGAGGGGGAGTTCCACGAGTCGCTGAACCTCGCCGCGCTCTGGAGCCTGCCGGTGCTCTTCCTCTGCGAGAACAACCAGTACGCCATGGGGACGGCGCTCGCGCGCCACGCCGCCAACCCGCGGCTCATCGACGTCCCCGCGGCTCACCACGTGCCGGCCGAGCAGGTCGACGGCATGGATGTGCTCGCGGTGGAGCAGGCCACGCGGCGCGCGGCCGCGGCCGTGAGGGAGGCGGCCGGCCCCCGCTTTCTCGAGCTGCTGACGTACCGGTTCCGCGCGCACTCGATGTACGACGCCGAGAGATACCGGGACAAAAGCGAGGTGGCCGCCTGGCGGGAGCGCGACCCCATCGACCTGTTCGTCGCGCGGCTGCGCGCCGAGGGGCTGCTCGACGACGGCGCGCTCGCCCGGATCCTGGGCGAGGTCGCGGCCGAGGTCGAGGCGGCCGTGAAGGCCGCGGAGGAGGCGCCGCTCGAGCCGGTGGAGGACCTGACCCGCTTCGTCTACGCCCGGGAGGCGCCGTGATCGCGCCCGGGGAGTGCGGCGAGGAGAAGGCGGATATCGTGGGCGCATGGACGCGAATGCGCAGCGGCTCTCGGGCCTACCCCTCGCGGAGCTGCTCGAGCGGCTCGGGACCTCACCGGGCGGGCTGACGAGCGAGGAGGCGCGGCAGCGGCTCGGGCGGTTCGGCCCCAACGAGCCCGCGGCCACGACGAGGCGAGAGGCGGCCGTCGTCCAGGTGTTGCGCCGCTTCGCGAACCCGCTCGTGATCATCCTCCTGCTCGCCAGCGTGGTGTCGGCGGTCCTCGGCAACCTGACGAACGCGGCGGTCGTCGTGGTCATCGTGGCGCTGAGCGTCGCGGTCGAGTCGGTGCAGACGCGGCGGTCCCACCGCGCGGTCGAGCGGCTCCGCGCCCAGGTCGCGCCCACCGCGACCACGCTGCGAGACGGGGTGTTCCGCGAGCTCCCGCGGCGCGAGCTCGTGCCGGGCGACGTCCTGCGGCTCGCCGCGGGCGATCTGGTCCCCGCCGATGCGCGCCTGCTCACGGCCAAGGACCTGCACGTGCACCAGGCCGCGCTTACCGGCGAGCCGCTGCCCGCCGAGAAGAGCCCCGACCCTGGGCCCTCGACCGCGAAGAGCCCGGGCGAGATGACCCAGGCGGTGTTCCTCGGGTCGTCGGTGGTGAGCGGCACCGCGACCGCGGTCGTGTTCGCGACCGGCGCCGACACCGCCTTCGGCGGCATCGCCCGCGCCCTCGCGACCCGCCCTCCGCAGACCGAGTTCGAGCGGGGCATGGCGCAGTTCGGGGCGTTCATCTTCAAGCTCGTGCTCTTCCTGGTGCTCCTCGTCATCGCGCTCACGGCCGCGCTCGGGCGCCCGCCGCTCGAGTCGCTCCTCTTCGCGGTGGCCCTGGCCGTGGGGCTCACGCCCGAGTTCCTGCCGATGATCATCACCGTCACGCTCGCGCAGGGCGCCGTGCGGCTCGCGCGCGAGCGGGTCATCGTCACCAACCTCTCGGCCATCCAGAACTTCGGCAGCATCGACGTGCTCTGCAGCGACAAGACGGGGACCCTCACCACGGGCGAGATGGAGCTCGAGGCCCACGTGGACCCGCTCGGCGAGCCGTCGGAGAGGCCGTTCCTCCTCGCCTACCTGAACAGCTACTTCGAGAGCGGCGTGGACAACCCCGTCGACGCGGCCGTGCTCCGCAGAGCCGCGGTGAACCCGCTCGACGCGGCCGTGCTGCGCCACGAGCACCCCGACATCAACGGCTTCCACAAGCTCGACGAGCTGCCGTTCGACTTCGAGCGGCGCCGCGTGAGCGTGGTCGCCGAGCGCCAAGGAGAGCGGCTGCTCGTGACCAAGGGCGCGCCCGAGAGCGTCCTCGCGATCGCGACCTCGTACGAGGCCAGCGGCGAGGTGCGGCCGCTCGACGACGGCGCCCGCGCGCGGTGCGAGGCGGCGTTCCATGCGCTCGGCCAGCAGGGCTACCGGGTGCTCGCGGTCGCCTACCGCGGCGTGCCGGCCAGGCCGGCGTACCGGCGCGACGACGAGGTCGATCTCACGCTCGCGGGGCTGCTCGCGTTCGTCGATCCGCCGCTCCCCGACGCCGCCGGGATCGTGGGCGCGCTCCGTGAGGAAGGGGTCGACGTGAAGATCCTGACGGGCGACAGCGAGCTCGTCGCCGGGCACGTCTGCCGGCAGGTCGGCCTCGATCCCGGCGAGATCGTCCTCGGCGGCGCGATCGATCGCCTCGACGACCCGGCGCTCTCCCACCTCGCCGAGCGCACCCGCGTGTTCGCGCGCGTCTCGCCGGCGCAGAAGAACCGCGTCCTCCGCGCGCTCAAGGCCCGCGGCCACGTGGTCGGCTACGTCGGCGACGGCATCAACGACGCGCCGTCGCTGCACACCGCCGACGTAGGGATCTCCGTCGCCGGCGCCGTCGACGTGGCCAGGGACGCCGCGGAGATCGTGCTGCTCGACCGCAGGCTCGACGTGCTGCGCTCGGGCATCCTCGAGGGGCGGAAGGCCTTTGGCAACGTGATGAAGTACCTGCTCATGGGGACGAGCTCGAACTTCGGCAACATGTTCAGCATGGCCGGGGCCTCGGTGCTCCTCCCGTTCTTGCCGATGCTGCCCCCGCAGATCCTCCTGAACAACTTCCTCTACGATCTCGCGCAGATCACGATCCCGACGGACAACGTCGACGCGAGCTTCGTCCGGAAGCCGCGGCGGTGGGACATCGCCTTGATCCGCCGCTTCATGATGGTGATCGGGCCGATCAGCTCCCTGTACGACTTCCTCACCTTCTACGTGTTGCTCCGCGTGTTCCGCGCGCCGGCCTCGCTCTTCCACACCGGCTGGTTCGTCGAGTCGCTGGCCACGCAGACGCTGGTGATCTTCGTGATCCGCACGATGGGCAGCTCCTTCAAGAGCTCTCCGAGCCGCGCGCTCGCGGCGACCACGCTCGGCGTCGTGGCCGTGGCCCTCGTGCTGCCGTACAGCCCCTTCGCCGGGCTGCTCGGCTTCGTCCCGCTGCCGCCCGGCTTCTTCCTGTTCCTCGCGGGCGCGACGCTGACCTACCTCGCCATCGTCGAGGCGATCAAACGCGCGCTCATGCGGCGCATCTTCGGGTGACACGGGGCCGCCGTTCGGGATGACCGCACGAGCGCGCTCTTCCGCCGCACCTCGGCGCCGGTACGCTCGTTGCTCGGCCGCGTCTCTCGGAGCCTGAATGTGATGAGGGGAGGCACCCGGCCAGACCAGGAACGCGCGCAGCACGGCAGGGCCCGCCCCGCCGTAGGCCCTGACCCGCTTGCTCTGCGCCCGGGAGGCGCCGTGACGTGAAGCGGACGGCGACCTACCGCGAGGCGGTCCGCTCCGGGCTGCGCGAGGCGCTCCGGCGCGAGCCGCGGGCCTTCCTGATGGGCGAGGACGTGGGCCGCTACGGCGGCGCCTACGCGTGCAGCGCCGGCCTGCTCGAGGAGTTCGGCCCGGAGCGGGTCCGCGACACGCCGCTCGCCGAGTCGACCTTCGTCGGCGCCGGCATCGGCGCCGCCCTCGGCGGGGCGCGCCCGATCGTCGAGGTGATGACGGTCAACTTCAGCCTGCTCGCGCTCGACCAGATCGTGAACAACGCGGCGGCGCTCCGGCACATGTCCGGCGGCCAGTTCTCGATCCCGCTCGTCGTGCGCATGGCCACGGGGGGCGGCCGCCAGCTCGCCGCGCAGCACTCGCACAGCCTCGAGAACTGGTACGCGCACGTGCCCGGGCTCAAGGCGCTCGCGCCCGCGACGGTGCAGGACGCGCGCGACATGCTGCTCGCCGGGCTCGACGATCCCGACCCGGTGGTCGTCTTCGAGCACCAGTACCTCTACCCCATGGAGGGCGAGCTCGACGACGAGGCGCCCCCCGCGACTCCCTTCCGCGCGGCGGTGCGGCGCGCGGGCCGCCACGTGAGCCTGATCGCGCACGGCGGCTCGGTCCCGAAGGCGCTCGCCGCGGCCGAGCAGCTCGCGGGCCGCGGCGTCGAGGCCGAGGTGCTGGACCTCCGGTGCCTGCGGCCGCTCGACGAGGAGGCGATCCTCGCGACCGTACGGCGGACGCACCGCGCCGTGCTCGTCGACGAGGGGTGGCGGAGCGGGAGCCTCGCCGCCGAGGTGAGCGCGCGGATCATGGAGGGCGCGTTCTACGAGCTCGACGCGCCCGTCGCGCGGGTGTGCAGCGCCGAGGCGCCGATCCCCTACGCGCGCCACCTCGAGGAGGCGGCGCTGCCGCAGGTCCCGCGCATCGTCTCCGCCGTGGAGAGGACGGTGCGGCGCGATGGCTGAGTTCCTGATGCCCTCGCTCGGCGCGGACATGGAGGCCGGGACGCTGGTGAAGTGGCGCCGCGCGGTGGGGGATCGCGTCGCGCGCGACGACGTGATCGCCGAGGTCGAGACGGAGAAAGGGCTCGTGGAGGTCGAGGTGTTCACGAGCGGCGTCATCGACCGGCTCCTCGTGGAGCCCGGGCAGAAGGTGCCCGTCGGCACGGCGATGGCCGTGATCCTCGAGGGGCGTGAGGCAGCGGTCGGCGCGCCCCCACCCGCCGCGCCTGCCGCGCCCGCCATGCCCGCGCCGCCGGTTCCTCCCCCGGCGGCCGCCGTGGCGCCGCAGGAGGCCGCCGCGGCGCCGCCCGCGGCCCTCGCGCAGGGGCCACGCGTGTCTCCCCGCGCGAGGCGGCGGGCGCAGGAGCTCGGGGTCGACCTCACGCGGGTCCAGGGGACAGGACCGGACGGCGCCGTCGAGGCCGCGGATGTCGAGCGGGCGGCGGCGGCCGGCACGAAGGACGCGGCGGCCGATGCCATGACGAAGGAAGCGTCGGCCCGCATGCGCCGGGCGATCGCGGCGGCGATGACCCGATCGAAGCGCGAGGCGCCGCACTTCTACCTCGGCACGACCATCGACCTCCGCACGGCGATGTCCTGGATCGAGCGGGAGAACGCGGAGCGCAACGTGGCCGGGCGGCTCCTGCCGGGCGCGCTCCTCCTCAAGGCGGCGGCGCTCGCCCTGCGCGACGTCCCCGAGCTGAACGCCCGCTGGGAGGGGGATGAGGCCCCGCCCGCCCCGAGGATCCACCTCGGCGTGGCGGTGTCGCTCCGGGGCGGCGGGCTCGTGGCGCCGGCGCTGCACGACGCGGACCGGCTGCCGCTCGCCGAGCTGATGGCCGCCTTGAAGGACCTGGTCCAGCGCGCCCGGGCCGGGACGCTCCGGAGCTCCGAGATGAGCGACCCCACGATCACCGTCACGAGCCTCGGGGAGCGCGGCGTGGAGACGGTGTTTCCCGTCATCTTTCCGCCGCAGGTGGCCATCGTCGGGTTCGGCAAGATCGCCGAGCGGCCGTGGGTCGTCGAGGGCCGTGTGGTGCCGCGGCCGCTCGTGAACGCGACGCTCGCCGCGGACCACCGGGTGACGGACGGCCACCGCGCGGCCGCCTACCTCGCCTCGCTCGACGCGCTCCTGCAACGACCGGAGGGACTTTGACCGATGAACAAGGACGAGATCGAGGCCGTCGTGCGCCGGGAGCTCCTGCGCATCGCGCCGGAGGCGGACATCGGGGCGCTCGGCGTGGACCGTGACTTCCGCGAGGAGCTCGACATCGATTCGATGGATTTCCTTCGCTTCGTGACGGCCCTCGACGGCGAGCTCGGCGTGAGCGTGCCCGAGTCGGATTACCGGCGGATCGCGACGGTCCGCGGCTGCACCGACTACCTGGCGAAGACGCTCGCGCAGCGGGCGGCGTAGCGTCAGCCGTGCCCGCGGTCACCGCGCCGGAGCTGGCGCGCGACGTACCGCCACGCGCTCGCGCAGCCGAGCGAGAGCCCGAGCAGACCGAGACCGGCCCGGAGCATGACGCCTGTCCGCAAGCGCGCGTCGAGCCAGCTCCCCGCGAAGAGCCCGAGCAGGGCCGGCAGCACGACGAGCCACCCGAGGCCGACCAGGGACAGCGCGAGCCCCAGCGGTCGCCCCCGCTCCCACGCCCAGCGCCTGCGCCGCTCGCCGAACCGGACGACGCCCTCGTGCAAGGGATCGCGCTCCCTCGGCGCGCGCCCCGGCCCCTCGCTTCCCGGGGACGTCACCGCGGCTCCAGCCGAGGGACCCCATGGCGCGGCCCTGTGATCCGCAGGTGGTCGGCCACCCTGCACAGCAGCGCTCCCTCCAGCCGGCGCAGGCCGCGGGCGGCCTCCTCCTCGGCGGCGGCCGTGCGGCGATAGCGGACGAGCACGTCGCGCTCGAGCTGGTCCAGGTCGTCGCTCGCGACGGCCTCGCGGGTGAGGACCTCGACCGCCCGCCGCTCGCGGACGGTCAGCACACCGCCGCGCACCGCCACGAAGCGCTCGCGCCCCGCGTCGTCCCGGTACACGAGCACCGAGACGACGAGCACCGTGAGCAGGTCCGCGTGCCCCGGGAGGATCCCGAAGGAGCCCGTCGGGTCCTCGGCGCGGACGTGGCGGACCGGATCCACCTCCGCGATCAGCGCCGCCGGCGTCACGATCGTGAGCCTCACGATCCCTTCACCCGCGCGCGCGCCTCGTCGAGCGTGCCCACCATGTACAGCGCGGCCTCCGGCCAGTCGTCGCACTCTCCGGCGAGGATCGCGTCGCACCCCCGGATGCACTCGGCGACCTCGACCATCGCGCCCGCGCGCCCCGTGAACTGCTGGGTCACGACGAACGGCTGCGTGAGGAACCGCTGGAGCCGCCGCGCCCGCGCGACCGTGCGCCGGTCCTCCGGCGAGAGCTCCTCGATCCCGAGCATCGCGATGATGTCGGCGAGCTCCCGGTACTCCGCCAGCGTGCGGCGGACCTGCGCGCTGGTCCGGTAATGGCCCGCGCCGACGACGAGCGGATCCATCAAGATCGAGCTCGAGGTCAGGGGGTCGATCGCCGGATAGATCCCCTCGCTCGACAGCTTGCGCGAGAGCACGATCGCCGCGTCGAGGTGCGTGAGGATCTGCGCGACCGCCGGATCGGTCATGTCGTCGGCGGGGACGTACACGGCCTGGATCGACGTCATGGATGCGCGCGCGGTGGAGGCGATCCGCTCCTCGATCTCGGCGATCTCCGTGGCGAGCGTGGGCTGGTAGCCCACCCGGGAGGGCAGGCGCCCGAGGAGGCCGGAGACCTCGCTGCCGGCCTGGACGAAGCGGAAGATGTTGTCGATGAGCAGCAGCACGTCCTGCCCGCGTTCGTCGCGGAAGAACTCGGCGTGCGCCAGCGCCGTCATCCCGACGCGGAAGCGCGCGCCCGGCGGCTCGTTCATCTGGCCGAAGACCAGCACCGTCCGGTCGAGCACCCCCGAGGAGCGCATCTCGAGCCAGAGCTCGTTCCCCTCGCGCGATCGCTCGCCGATCCCCGCGAACACCGCGATGCCGCGCTGCTTCGAGATCGTGCTCCGGATGAGCTCCATCAAGAGCACCGTCTTGCCGACCCCGGCCCCGCCGAAGAGCCCTGCCTTCCCCCCGCGCGCGAGCGGCGCGAGCAGGTCGATCACCTTGATGCCCGTGGGGTAGACCTCGCGCGCCCGCACCTCGGCCTCGAGCGGCGGCGCCGGGCGGGAGATCGGGCGGCGCGGGGTGTCCGGCGGGAAAGCGCCGCGCCGATCGAGCGGGTCACCAAGGACGTCGACCAGCCGGCCCAGCGCGGCCTCTCCCACGGGCACCGAGATCGGCGCCCCGGCGGCCACGACGCGCGCCCCGCGCTGCAAGCCCCCGGTGAACCCGAGGGCCACCGTCCGCACGTGCTCGGGATCGAGCTGCTGCTGCACCTCGAGCACGAGGCGGCGGCCGCTGACCTCGAGCGTCAGCGCCTCGCCCGTGCGCGGGAGCGCCCCGGCGGGGAACGCGACGTCGACCACCGATCCCCGCACCCTGCACACGGCGCCCTCGGCCCGCCCCGCGCCGGCTCCGCCGCCGCCCGCCATCGTCACCCCTCCGCCTCGCGCAGCGGCTCCGCGCCGGCGGCGATCTCGAGGAGCTCGCTCGTGATCGCCTCCTGCCGCGCGGTGCGCTCCGCGCGCGAGAGCTCGTCGAGCTCCTCCCGCAGGCTGCGCTGCGACGCCTCCATCGCCGCGAGGCGCGCCGCGCGCTCACACGCGAACGCCTCGCCGAGCGCCCAGACCACCTGGGCCAGGCAGTGCTCCTCGATGATCCGCGCGACGAGCGCGGCCGCCGGCAACGTGCGCAGCGGGGGCTCGCCCCGCGCCGCCCCCGCGCCGGACCCGCGCTCCGGCGGGAACAGCCGGAGCGCCTCGGGCCGCCACCCGAGCGCGCCGGCGCGCCGCGCGAACACCAGATCGACGCAGGCGATCGCGCCGCCGGCGATCGCGCCGAACAGGTCCCGCGTGAGCCGGTCCGCGGCCGGTCCGACGCCCGAGATCGTCGACGGCAGCGGGCCCGAGGCCAGCGCGGCGACGCCGCGGTCGCGGCAGAGCCGGAGCCCCCGCGTGCCCAGCGCGGCGAGCTCCGCCGGCCCCGGATCGTCGCGGGCGACGCGGAGCGCCGCGTCGAGCAGCCGCTCGTTGAGCGCGCCGACGAACCCGTGCTCCGAGAAGAGGACCACGACGCGCCGGGCGCCGGCGGCGCCGGCGGGCTCCTCGAAGGGCACACGCCCCTCCTCCGCGTCGAGCAGCTCGAGCGCCTGGCCGAGCGCCTCCCGCGTCGCCGCGGCGTAACGCTCGAACCCCATGAAGGCGTCGTTGGCCTGCCGCCGGTGCGACGCGGCGACCGAGCGCATCGCGTCGACCACCTTCGCCGCCTGCGAGAGCGTGCGGATCCGCGCGGCGAGCTCAGCCGCGTCCATCGCCTCGCCCCTCGTCGCCGCGAGCGCCGACCTCGGCCGCCATCGCGGCCAGCTCGGCGAGGAGCGCGCGGCGCTCCTCCGGCGTGGGCTCGACGCCCGCCTCGAGCCGCGCGAGCGTCGCGGGACACCGCGCCGGGAGCCCGCGGTCGAGCGCCTCGCGGAGCGCGTCGATCGCCGCCACCGGGAGCGGGTCGAGCAGGCCCTCCTGGAGCGCCATCAGCAAGGCGATCTGCCGCCCCACCGACAGCGGCCGGTGCAGCGGCTGCGCCATCGCCGCGCGCGCTCGACGACCGCGCTCGAGCGCTCGCTTCGTGGCCTCCTCCGCGCCCCCGCCGACGCGCGCGAACAGCTCGAGCTCCAGGAACTGCGCGTACTCGAGCCGGAGGCTCTCCGCGACGGCGCGCATCGCGGGCGTCTGCGTCTTGCCGCCGACGCGGGACACGCTCTTGCCGACGTCGATCGCGGGCTTCCATCCCTCGTTGTAGAGGCGCGGGTCGAGGAAGATCTGCCCGTCGGTGATCGAGATGAGGTTGGTCGGGATGTACGCGCTCAGGTTGCTGGCCTGCGTCTCGGCGATGGGCAGCATGGTCAGCGAGCCGCCGCCTCGCGCCCCGGTCAGCTTCGCGGCGCGCTCCAGCAGCCGCGAGTGCAGGTAGAACACGTCGCCCGGGAACGCCTCGCGCCCCGGGGGCTGGCGCAGCAAGAGCGAGAGCTGCCGGTGCACGAGGGCATGGCTCGTGAGGTCGTCGAGGACGAGCAGCGCGTGCCCGCCGCGCTCGACGAAGTGCTCCGCCATCGAGCAGGCCGCGTAGGGGGTGAGCCACTGGAGCCCGGCCGTGGCGTCCGGCGCGGCGACGACGCACGTGGTCCGGTTCTTCGGGCCGTAGCGGCGAACGGCGTCGATCACCGCGCCGACCGAGGACGAGGTCTGGCCGATCGCCGCATAGATGCACACGACGTCGGTCTCCCGCTGGCTCAGGATTGCGTCGACCGCGATCGCGGTCTTTCCGGTGCCGCGGTCGCCGATGATGAGCTCGCGCTGGCCGCGCCCGAGCGGGAGCATCGCGTCGATGAGGAGGATCCCCGTGAAGAGCGGCTCGGCCACGGGGTCGCGATCGACGATGGACGGCGCACGGCGCTCGATCGGCGCGCGCGCGCGGGAGACCGCCGCCCCGCCGAGCGGGCCGCCCCCGTCGATCGGCGCGCCGAGCGGGTCGACGACGCGCCCGAGCAGCGCCTCCCCGACGGGCACGTCGATCACCGCGCCCGTCCCCTGGACGGCGGAGCCCGCGGCGATGCCCCTGTCCGGACCGAGCAGCACGCAGCCGATCGCGCCGGGATCGAGCGCCACCGCGAGGCCGCGCGTGCCGTCCTCGAAGACGAGGACCTCGTCGAGCCTCGCGCTGGGCAGGCCGCTGACGGTCGCGATGCCGTCGGCCACGCGGAGCACGCGCCCGACCTCCCGCGCCTCCGGTCCGAGAGGAAGGCCGCGCGCGCGGTCCCTCGCCCGCCCGACCCAGCCGCCGAGGTCCTCAGCAAGCCCCATCCCGCACCTCGAGGGCGGCCGCGATCCGCTGGAGCCACGCCCGGTAGCTGAGCTGCCACACCCCGTGGGGGAAGCGCAGCTCCAGGCCCGCGACCATCGACGGATCGACCTGGAACACCAGAGCCACGGGGCGCGCGGCGACCCCCGAGAGCCACGCGCGGAGCCGCTGCTCCGCGTCCTTCCCGAGCGGGCTCGCCGAGACCACCTCCACGCGCGCCTCGTCGAGCTGGTCGAGCTGCCGGGCGACGAGCCGCCGCTGCTCCGGCTCGTCCAGGGTCTGCATGGCCCGGGCGACCAGGAGGGCGTCCTGCCCCGCCGACGCCTCGCGGAGCAGCCTCTCCGCGATCGTGATCGCGAGCTCGGTGGCCTGCGCCTCGAGCTCGCGGAGCGCATGCGCCCGCTCCTCCGCGATCTCGGCCCGCGCCTGCTCGATCAGGCAGCGCGCCTTCTGCTCCGCCTCCTCGCGGACCCGCTGCGCCTCCCCGTCGGCGCGGCGCAGCGACGCCTCGAGCTCGCGGCGCCCCTCCTCGGCGAGCGCCGCGCGCCTGACCTGCGCCTCCTGCTCGGCCCGCTGCGCCCGCGCGCGCTCCTCGCGCGCATCGCCGAGCACGGCCGCGGCGTCCCGCTGCCGCGCCTCGACGATCCTGGCCACCGGCTTCCACAGGAAGCGCTGGAGGAGCCAGGCGAGCACGAGGAAATTGACCGTCTGCAGCGCGATGTTCCAGCCGGAGACGTGCATGGCTCAGCGCACGAACGGGTTGGCGAAGAGCAGGACGAGCGCGACCACGAGGCAGTAGATCGCCGTGGCCTCGATCATCGCGAGGCCGACGAACAGGGTCCGCGCGATCGTCGAGCTCGCCTCCGGCTGGCGGGCGATCGCCTCCATGGCCGCGACGATCGCGCGGCCCTCGGCGAACGCCGGCCCGACGGCCCCGGCGCTGACCGCGAGCACGGCGCCGAGGATGCTCAGGCTCTCCGCGCTCACGCGGCCCTCCCGTCGACCTGCTCCTCGATCGCCGCGCCGACGTAGACGGCCGCGAGCACGGTGAAGATGTACGACTGCACGATCCCCACGAACAGCGCGAACGCCATGACGGGGATGGGGACGAGGAGGCCGGCCACCGAGACGACCACGGCGAGCACGAGCCCGTGGCTCATGATGTTCCCGAGCAGGCGCATCATCAGGGAGAAGGTCCGGGTCGCCTGCGAGAGGAGGTGGATCGGCGCCAGCAGCGGGCTCGGCTCGAGGAAATGCTTGAGATAGCCGAGCAGGCCGTGCGCGCGGACGCCGTAGCCCGCGACGGAGAAGAAGACGATGAGCGCGAGCGCGAGCGGCGTCTCGATGCGCTCGGTCGGGGCATGGACCATGGGGAGCACGCCGGCGCAGTTGGCGGTGACGAGGAAGAGGAAGAGCGTGCCGAGGAGCGGCAGGTAGGGCGCGGGATCGCGCCGGAGGATGGCGCGGATCTGATCGCCGATCGCGGCGACGACGACCTCCGTGGCGGCCTGGAGCCTGCCTGGCCTCACGGACAGCCGCCGTCCGATCAGGGCGCTCGCGCCCCCGAGCGCCGCCGTGATGGCGACGCTCGTGAGCATGGTCTCCGTGAAGGGCACCGGACCGACGTGGAAGAGGACGGGCTCGGTGAGCGGCGAGCTCATGCGCGCCTGTCCTCCGTCGGACGCAGGCATCCCCGTGCGACCATGCAAGCCACGGCCTGGACGAGCGCGAACCCTGCCACGACGGGCAGGAGGGCGCGGCCGTGGAGCCGCGCGATCGCGGTGAGCGCCGAGAGCAGCAGGAGCCACCGCCCCGCGTGCAGCAGCAGCGCCCGCGCGGTGGCGCCCTCGGCGAGGAGCCGGCGGACGGATCGGGCGAGCGCACCGAAGAAGGCCGCCGCGAGCGACGCGCCGACCAGGGACCAGATGAGGGACGACATGCCGTTCTCCTTGCGCTCCGGGCCGCCCGCTCCGCGCGCCGGCGGCGCGCCGGACCGAGTCGGATCAATAAGAGAGCGGCGCCCGATCGAAAGGCGTGATCCCACGGCCCCGGAACGGAGGTGACGGCGACCCCGAGCTCCGGGGCGCTCGCGGCGAAGGCCAGCCCGGCGCTGCGGAAGCGCCGCAGCGCGCGTGTGCGTGCGCTGCGCGAGCAGCGTGTGGAGCGGCCGTGGCCGCCTGGGCGGCGTGGGCTCTTTGTCGCCACTTCAGCGCCGAGGGCAAGAGCCCGCGCCGGGTACGGTGGTTGCGTGCCGGTCAGGGGAGGTGATGATGGAGGCGCCGAGGCAGATCAAGAAGCTTCGCGGCGCGGGAGAGCCGCCGCCGAACCTCGCCGACTACACGGAGGCGTGCCGCCGCTTCTCGTGGGCGGAGGCGCGGGCCGAGCTGACCGGGTTGCCCGGCGGACAGGGGCTCAACATGGCCTACGAAGCCGTGGACCGCCATGCTGCGGGCGCTGGCAGGGATCGCGTCGCGATCCGCTGGCTCGGCAAGGACGGAGAGCGGGTGGACATCCGCTACGGAGAGCTCGCCGAGCTCACGGCCCGCTTCGCCGGCGCGCTCGCCGGCCTGGGGGTCCGGCCGGGAGATCGCGTCTATACGCTGCTCGGCAGGACGCCGGAGCTCTACGTCGCCGCGCTCGGCGCGCTCAGGCACCGGGCGATCTTCTGTCCGCTGTTCTCGGCCTTCGGCCCCGAGCCGCTGCGCGCGCGGATGAGCATCGGCGAGGCGCGCGTGCTGGTGACCACTTCGCGGCTCTACGCGCGCAGGGTCGCGCCGATCCGCGGCGAGCTCCCGTGGCTCGAGCATGTGATCCTCGTGGACGGCGAGGCGCCGGGGACGCTCTCCTACCGGAGGTTGCTCGACGGGGCGCCCGCCGCGGCGCCGGTCCCGCCGACCGACCCGGAAACGCCGGCCCTGCTGCACTTCACGAGCGGGACGACGGGCACGCCGAAGGGCGCCCTCCACGTCCACGCAGCGGTGCTGATGCACCATGTGACCGGGAGGCTCGCCCTCGACCTCCATCCGGACGACATCTTCTGGTGCACGGCGGACCCGGGATGGGTGACAGGCACCTCGTACGGCATCCTCGCGCCGCTGACGAACGGCGTGACCCTGGTCGTCGACGAGGCCGATTTCGACGCCGAGCGCTGGTACGAGATCCTCGAGCGAGAGCGCGTCACGGTCTGGTACACCGCGCCGACGGCGATCAGGATGCTCATGAAAGCCGGCGTGGAGCCGCTCCGCGCCCGCGACCTCCGCGCGCTCCGCTTCATGGCCAGCGTGGGCGAGCCCCTGAATCCGGACGCGGTGTCATGGAGCAATGATGTGTTTGGTCGCCCCTTCCATGACGGCTGGTGGCAAACCGAGACGGGCGGGATCATGATCGCCAACCTCGCCTCCGTGGATGTCCGCCCGGGATCCATGGGGCGCCCGCTGCCTGGCGTGGAGGCGGCGATCGTCCGCCGCACGCCCGAGGGGGGTGTCGAGGTGATCGAGCAGCCTGACGTGGAGGGGGAGATCGCGCTGCGCCCCGGCTGGCCATCGATGTTTCGCGCCTACTGGAATAACCCAGAGCGTTATGCGAAGTGCTTCGCGGGCGGCTGGTACCTGAGCGGAGATCTCGCCCGGCGCGACGAGGATGGGTATTATTGGTTCGTCGGGCGCGACGACGACGTCATCAAGAGCGCTGGGCACCTCATCGGTCCCTTCGAGGTGGAGAGCACGCTGCTCATGCACCCCGCCGTGGCCGAGGCCGCCGTCATCGGGCGGCCGGATCCGATCGCCGGCGAGGTCGTCAAGGCGTTCGTCGCGCTGAAGCCCGGGCACGCTCCGTCCCCGGACGTCGAGCGGGAGCTCATCGGCTTCGCGCGCAAGCACCTCGGGCCGGCGGTCGCGCCGCGCGAGATCGCCTTCGCCGGCTCGGTGCCGCGGACGCGCAGCGGCAAGATCATGCGGCGGCTGCTCCGGGCGCGCGAGCTCGGTCTGCCCGAGGGCGACCTGTCCACGCTCGAGGCGGCCACGGGGGCGACCGGCACGGCCGGGGAGGAGGCGCCGTGAGCGCCGTGCGGGCACGACCCGTCTCTCCGGTCGGCCGCGCAGGTTAGCTCAGCCGCGCGCCGCGTCCGCGCTCGCGGTGCGCCCGGCCGCCGGGCTCACCGCGCCCGGCGAGCTCATTCCCCGCACCTCGGCGCCGGTAGGGTCGTGGCTCTGGATGAGGGACTTGCTTGGCCGAGAGGGCGCGCGGTTCGGGTCGCGCTGGCGTCGTACATGACGCCGGAGCAGGCATCGCGGCCGCAGCGTCGAGGAGGACGCCGGCGAGCTAGGGGCGGCCGTGCGGGTGTCGATGGCCACGTCGGGCGCTGGTGCGTGGACACCGGTGCTCAGCGCCGGCGAGCTCGGGGCCGCCCGAGGACGGCCGCGCCCTCCACCAGGAATTCTGCGTATTCAGCGCTGCGGACGAACTGGTGGATAGGATATTAACCGATCTTCTTGTCGGAGTGATACCCCAGAGTCACCGACGGATTGTCGAGGATGGCGATAGGCGGCATTGGAAACTCGGGACGATGGGGTCGGTCGCGAGAGCCCGTATCGGCGCTCTCGATCTCTGCCCGTTCGCGTCGTGGGGGACAGCGCGCCCCGCCCGGCGTAGACGAGGGTGCGCCGCCGGCACGAGCGTGCCGTGGAGTCGTAAAAGGCCTAATTGACACCGGGTCTTTGGCAACTCAGATTTGTAGAGCAGCGCCCGCAGACTTCGGCGCGAGGCGCATCGAGGCAGGGCTGTACGAGGGGGAGGTCTATATGAGAGGTTCCAAGCAGGTTGTTGATGTTCTGAACGACGTTCTCGCTGCCGAGCTGCTCGCTGTCAGCCAGTACTTCATGCATTCCAAGCTCAACAGGAACCGCGGGTTCATGCGCCTCGCCGATGTCCTGCAGAGGGAATCGAACGATGAGATGTCGCACGCCGGCCGCGTGACAGAGCGTATCCTCTTCCTGGAAGGCACACCGGAGCCGCGGATGAAGGATAACCCGAAGGTCGGCGAGACCGTCACCGAGCAGATGCAGAACGACCTCGCGCTCGAGCACCGCGCCGTGAAGCGCCTGAACGAGGGGATCGCGATCGCGCGCCAGCAGGGGGACAACGCGAGCGCGGAGCTGTTCACCAGGATCCTCACTGACGAGGAGGAGCACGTCGCCTGGATCCAGACGCAGCTCTTCCTCATCGAGAAGCTCGGCGAGAGCACCTACCTCCAGAGTCAACTCACGTCAGGCGGCGACGCAGGAACAGCCGCCCCGACTGGGGCAGCCGCCAAGGGCGGGTGACGGCGACGACCACATCTATCGACATGAAGACGATACTCGACGCGATAGGCAAAACGCCCCTGCTGACGCTCGACGGCATTCACGTGAAATGCGAGCACCTCAACCCCTCTGGATCCATCAAGGACAGGCTCGCCAAGTACGTCGTCGAGAGGGCGGAGATGGCAGGGCTCCTGAAGAAGGACACCACGATCGTCGAGGCCTCGTCCGGAAACACGGGAACAGCCGTCTCCATGGTCGGCGCCGTGAAAGGGTACAAGGTGACGATCTTCATCCCCGAGGGCCTGTCCGCGGAGCGCTACAAGATGATGAGGGCGTTCGGCGCCGACGTGCGGACCGTCCCGCGGGACCGGATGGATCTCGCGGTGCAAAGCGCGATCGCCCTGGGAAAGCAGGAGGATCACTTCCACGTGAACCAGTTCGCGAGCCCCTGGAACGTGGAAGATCATGAAGAGCACCTCGGCGGGGAGATCCTGCGCGCCCTCCGGCGCCGGCGGATCGACGCGGTCGTCGCGGCGATCGGCTCCGGAGGGACCCTGATCGGCCTCGCGAGGGCCTTCAGGCGGGTCAACCCGGACGTCATGGTCCTCGGCGTCGAGCCTGCCCGGTGCGCCCTCGTCCACGGGCGTCTGCATCGACTGCCCACGGTGTGCCGACCTCACCGGATCGAGGGCATCGGCGAAGGGTTCGTGCCCCCGCTCATCGAGGACAACATCGAGCTCATCGACGATGTCCTCCTGATCGAGGACGAAGACGCGATCCAGGAGGCGAGGCGGATCGCGCGTGTGCACGGCTGCTTCGTCGGGGTCTCCTCCGGTGCGAACCTCCTGGCCGCCAGGCGGGTCAAGGAGAAGCGCCCCGAGCTGAGGAACGTGGTCACCTTGTTCCCGGACGAAGGGGAGAAATACCTGAGCGAGCCGTGGTTCTCGCGCTGAGCGCGAGCTCGGCCCGCCCTCGGCGCCGGGCTCCTCGTCTGCTCTGGTCAATGTGGACTCGCGGAGCCCGCAGGCGCGGCGCGGAGCGCGGCGACGAGGAGCACGGCCACGAGAAGGATCAGCGCGATGCCCGCCGAGAGGGCGCGGATGTGCCCCTCCCGCATCGATCGCCGCCCGGGCGGCCTCGATCCGACGAGCACGAAGTGCTCTGCGTGCACGCGCCCGCCGGGCACGGCGCGGTCGCGGAGCGCCCGCTCCACGACATTCATCATCGGCTCGGGGCCGCACACGAAGACCTCCGCGCCCTCGTACCGGTCCGTCAGGTAGCGGTCGAGGAGCTCGCGTCCGATGAGCCCGCCCTGCCCGCTCCAGCCGGGGGCCGGTCTCTCGATGACGTGTACGACGCGGAGGTCCATGGCGCGGGCGAGCTCTTCGAGCTCCTGCGCGAACACGATCTTGTCGACGGTGCTGCTCGCGTACACGAGGAGGACCGGGCGCCGATCGCCCCGGTCGTGCAGCGTGCGGATCATGCTCATCATCGGCGTGACGCCGATCCCGCCGGCGATGCAGACGAGCGGGCGCCGAGCCCGGAGATCGAGCGCGAAGGCGCCGTACGGCCCGGCGAGGTACGCCCGCGTCCCCACGGGGGTCTGCCCGATCGTGCGCGTGAAGTCGCCGAGCTCCTTGATCGTGAGCTCCACGCGCCGCGGCGAGGCCGCGCTCGACGCGATGGTGAAGGGGTGCTGCCGGGGCGAGAACGGCGACCGGCCCAGCGTGAGCCAGACCGATTGGCCGGGCTGGAACCGGAGCCCGTCATGCCCGGCCGCCTCGAGGACCAGGGTCCAGACGCCATCCCGCTCGCGGCGCACCTCGGCGACACGCCACGGTCGCCGGAGCGCCAGCAGCGGACGCAGCAGGTGGGACGCGACCAGCGCCGCCGCCGGGACAGCGACGAGCGCCGTGACGGCGGCCTGCTTCGCCGGCGTCGCGCTCGAGCGTCCGATCATGAGCACGTGCCAGAGCGCGACGCCCACGACGATCACCGCCAGCAGCCCATGCCCGACGCGCCACGCCTCGTAGGGGATGCGCAGCCGGGTCAGCTGGCGCGGGACGAGCACGAGCAGCAGGAGACCCATCAGCGCGAAGGCGAGGGCCAGCGCGCGCGGCGCGCTCGCGGAGAGGTCCAGGAGGTGCGCGACGTACCAGGGCTCGGCGGCGGCGAGGAGCACGACGTGCGCGGCGACGAAGGCCGCGGTCCACAGCCCGGCCTGCCGGTGGAAGAGGAGCACCGCGTCCAGGCCGAGCGCGTTGACGACGCGCCGTACCCGCGCCCCCAGCGCGAGCTGGAGCGAAAGGAGCGCCAGCGCGACGTAGCCGAGCCCTGCCGCGATCTCCACCGCGAGATCTCGTCCTTTCGGGACGGCGCCGACGAGCAGCAGCAAGAGGACGCTCGCGGCGAGCGCCAGGTAGACGGCGATCCAGAGCAGCCGAGCGACGCGCGTGCGCGCTGCCCCCCACGCTTCCACGGCCAAGGCTACTCCGGCGCGCCCGCTTCGATCCACGCGCGCACCAGCCCGGCAGCGTCTCCCCACGCGGCCGGATGGCGCTCCGGCAGGGTGTAGTAAAGGCTCTCGTCGGGCTTGCCGGGCGTGACCAACGATCTCGCGGTGCGGTATGCCGCCATGGATCCGCCCGGCGCCGTGGCGTGGCATCCGTCACATCGCTCGGCGGCCAGCGGAGCGATCCGATCGGCGAACCGCGCCGGCTCCGGCGAGGGGGTCGAGTGGGTCTCGCTGCACGCCGCGAGACCTACGCAGGCCGCGCAGGCGATCAAGCCCCGCTTGAAAGGCATCGAGGTCGGCGCGACCGAGCGCCTGGCCTGCCGCGCAGCGGCCGACGGCTCGGCGGCGATCGGGCTCGGGCGGGTGGTCATCACATGAGCTCCGGGGCTACGCCGCAGACGTGCGTCCACGCCGTCATGCAGCCCGCGGGCCATGCATGAAGCGGTCACGCACGCTCAGCTGATGGCAGCGCGGATCGGATACCCGCGTCCAGCGCACCCGGCGAGTTCGGCAGACCTGCGTGTCGGGCTCCTCCGCTCCTCACTGGACGTGAGGTGGGGGAGATCGCCGCCTTGCCGTCTCGAATTCATGATGGCATCTCTCCCCGCGCAGCGGCGATGAAGGCGGCGCGCATCGAGGAGGTGGTCGCTTGACAAGCTTTCTGGAGCAGCCGAGCCGTTTCCTCTTCTTCACGGGGAAGGGGGGCGTCGGCAAGACAGCGCTTGCGTGCGCGGCTGCGATCCGGCTCGCCGACGCCGGTAAGCGCGTCCTCCTCGTCAGCACCGACCCAGCGTCGAACCTGGACGAGATGCTCGGCGCCGCACTCTCCCATCGCCCTACGCCGATCTCCGGCGTCGACGGGCTCTCCGCGTTCAACATCGATTCCGAGAGCGCGGCCGACGCGTATCGAGAGCGCGTGATCGCGCCGTACCGCGACGTCTGGACCGGGCCCCAGATCGCCGAGCTGCGCGAGCAGCTCGCCGGCGCCTGCACCGTGGAGATCGCGGCGTTCGACGAGTTCGCCGCGCTCCTCGCCGGTGACGAGCAGAGCGCGCCGTTCGATCACATCCTGTTCGACACGGCGCCGACCGGACACACGCTGAGGCTGCTCAGCTTGCCGCGCGCCTGGTCCAGCTTCCTCGGGTCGGCCGCGCACGGCGCCTCGTGTCTGGGCCCGCACTCGGGGTTGAAGATGCAAGCGACGCGGTTCGCCGCCGCGGTCGAGGCGCTGGCTGACGGTGAACGCACGACCATCGTCCTCGTGACGCGGCCTGATCGCGCTGCGCTGCGCGAGGTGGAGCGGACATCGGGCGAGCTCGAGGCGCTGGGCCTCCAGAACCAGCACCTCGTCGTCAACGCTGTGTTCGAGGCGAGAGACCCGGCCGATCCGATCGCCGTCGCGCTCGAGCAGCGGGGGCGAGCGGCGCTCCGCGAGCTGCCCCCGCGGCTGCGGCGACTGCCTATGACGCAGATCCCTCTGCGCGCCTTCAACATGGTCGGTTTGCCGGCTCTCCGCGCGCTTCTGGACGAGCGTGCGTCCGCAGCGCTCACGCGCGCTGTGCCTCCGCTCGTGACGCCATCGCTACCACCCCTTCGGTCGCTCATCGACGAGATCGCGGCGCCTGGCCGCGGGCTGGTGATGGTGATGGGCAAGGGCGGCGTGGGGAAGACGACGATCGCCGCATCGATCGCCGCGGAGCTCGCGTCGCGCGGCCACCAGGTTCATCTCAGCACCACCGATCCCGCTGCTCACGTCGCTGCGACGCTCGATGGCCAGCTCGACGGTTTGAAGGTCAGCCGCATCGATCCGGTCGCCGAGACGAAGGTGTACGTGGAGCGCGTGATGGCGAGCCGCGGGGCCAACCTCGACGAGGCGGGACGAGCCCTGCTGGCCGAGGATCTCCGCTCGCCCTGCTACGAAGAGGTGGCGGTCTTCACGGCCTTTTCCCGGGTCGTCTCCCAGGCGCGCTCGAGCTTCGTCGTCCTCGATACGGCACCTACTGGGCACACGCTCCTCCTCCTCGACGCGACGGGCTCGTATCACCGGCAGACGATGGCCGTCGACGCTGACGCGAAGCACGCGTCGGCGCGGCTCGTCACTCCTCTCATGAGGCTGCGTGATCCGCTGTACACCAAGATCCTGCTGGTGACGCTCGCGGAGACGACGCCCGTCTCGGAAGCGGCGCGGCTGCAGGCTGACCTGCGTCGCGCTCAGATCGAGCCCTTCGCCTGGGTCATCAACAGCAGCCTCGCAGCCGCGGGTGTCACGGACCCTTGCCTCAAGCAGCGCGTCGCGGCCGAGCTCGACCAGATCGAGGCGGTTTGCGAGCGGCACGCCCGAAGGATCGCGATCGTCCCCTGGATGACTGAGCAGCCGGTCGGCCCTGCTCGCCTGCTCGCCTTGGCAGGCGGCCGGGGAGCGGAGGAGCACCCGATCGTGGCGAGCACGTGAGGAAGAGGACCAGAGGTCGCGGTGAGTCGCGGCGCATGGGCGCCAGGGGGCGAGCAGGCCTCCACGCGAGCAGAGCGCCCCGGCGGTGTCAGGCGCGGCGCCTGGCGAGACAATTGCACCATGCACCGAGCGCCGTCGGGGATCCCTGCGACGCCGGATGGGGAGAACGACATGCCGTTTCGAGATCGGGCCGACGCCGGCCGCCAGCTCGCGTCGCGGCTGACCGCCTACGCGGGGCGGGAGGACGTGACCCTCCTGGCGCTGCCGCGGGGCGGGGTGCCGGTGGGCTTCGAGATAGCGAAGCTCCTGCGGGTGCCGCTGGACGTGCTGATCGCGCGCCGGATCGTGGCGCCGGACAATCATCACATGACGATCGGCGCCGTCGCGAGCGGCGGCGTTCGGGTCGTCGATGAAGAGCTCTGCCGAGCGCTGGGCGTCTCCGACAGGACGGTGCAATGGCTCGCCGATGTGGAGGCCCGGGCGGTGGAGCGCCTGGAGCGCGTCTATTACGGCTGCCACAGGGCGCCTGACATCCGGGATCGGACGCTCCTCCTCGTCGACGACGGCGTGGCGACCGGAGCGAGCATGCGCGCCGCCGTGACAGCCGTCGAGCAAGGCGGCCCGGCGGGCATCGTCATCGCGGTCCCCGTCGCATCGTATGCGGCGTACGCGCAGCTCTCGGGGCGGGCACGCGAGTTCGTGTACTGCTATATCCGCGATCCCGTCTATTCGGTCGGGCTCTGGTACGAGGACTACTCGCCGGTGTCCGAGCAGGATGTCTGTCGGCTGCTCCAGGAGGCCCTCAACCGGAGCGCGTCGCGTGCGCCAGAGGCGTTTTGAGGGTGCCCGGAGCCGGCTCGCCCGGGGCTCCTGCGTGGTAGCGCTCGCTCAGCGACGCATAGAGCTCCTCCTCCTGCGCGAAATGGAGCCGCAGCACCGCGTGGAGCCCATAGAGGATCCGCTGGAAATCCTGCACATCCGCGCCCGTGGGCCCGCGCGGGTCGAGCTCTCCGAGCAGCTGCTCGTACAGCCGGATCAGCCGGAAGATCTCCCGGTGCGTCGCGCTCATGGACGCCAGAGGATCCTCGCCGCCGAGCAGCCGGGAGATGACCGGATAGACCTCGGCGTCGTCGGCGCGCTCGTGCGGGAGGAGCCGCTCGCGGAGGAAGCGGTCGAGCGCATCGAGCTCCGCGCGCGCCGCCTCCCCCGCCAGGTGGTCGATGCGCTCGGCGACGACCCGCACCCGATCGAGCATCGGGATGAGCTGGTCGTGCTCGAGCTCCAGCCGGCGGCTCATGGCCTCCCCGAGGGCTGGCCTCCTCGCGCCGCGCCCGCCGCTCTGCGCCCGCAGCGCGCTGAGGATCGCGGCGACGTCGATCGCCTCCTGCAGGAGCGCGCCGGCGGCGGCTGGCAGGAAGCCGAACGCCGCCGCGCCCATCGCGAAGAGCGACAGCCCCATGCCGAGGATCGCGCTTTGCACAGCGATCGCGCGGGCGCGGCGCGCAATGGTCACGGCCTCGGCGAAGCGATCGAGCCTGTCCACCAGCAGCACCACGTCGGCCGCCTCGGCGGACGAGGTGGCCCCGCGCGCGCCCATCGCGACGCCGACGTCGGCGGCGGCGAGCGCTGGAGCGTCGTTGATCCCGTCGCCGATCATCACGGTCAGCCCCTCGGCGCGCGCCTCGCGCACGGCGGCGACCTTCTCCTCCGGCGAGCGCTGGGCGAGCACGCGATCCACGCCGAGCGTCGCGCCGACCGTCTCGGCGACGAGGGGGTGGTCGCCCGTCACCATCACGACGCGGCGAATGCCGACCCGCCGCAGCGCCCGCAAGGTCCGCGGGGCATCGGGGCGGATCGGGTCGTCGAGCGTCAGCGCGCCGATGACGCTGCCGTCCACGGCCACGAACACGGTCATCGCACCGGCGCGGGACGCGCGGCGCCGGAAGGCGCGGGCGTCCTCCGGAAGCGGCGCGCCCTGCGCCGCCCATTCGGCGCTCCCCACGCGGACGGCGCGCCCGTCCACCCGGCCCGTCATTCCGGCGCCGGGCGCCTCCTGAGCGCCCTCCGGGAAGGACAGCCCGAGGCGACGCTCGCGGGCAGCGTGCACAAGGGCCGCGGAGAGCGGGTGCGACGAGATCTGCTCGAGGGACGCCGCCAGGCGGAGCACCTCCGTGTCGTCCTCGATCGACCGGAAGCACGTCACTCCGGTCACGCGCGGGCCGCCGAACGTGAGCGTGCCTGTCTTGTCGAGGAGCAGGATCTCCGCCCGGGCGAGGGCCTCGAGCGCGGCGCCGCCCTTCACCACGATACCGCGCCGCGCCGAGCGCGAGATGCCGCCGACGATCGCGATGGGCACCGCGAGGAGCAGCGGGCAGGGCGTCGCGACGACGAGCACGGCGAGCCCGCGGCCGGCGTCGCCGGTGAGGCCCCACGCCGCGGCCGCCATGGCGAGCGAGAGCGCGGCGAACGCCAGGGCGTGGCGGTCCGCGAGGCGGGCGAGCGGGGCCTTCGAGGCGGACGCCTGCTGCACGAGGCGGACGATGCCGGCGTACGTGCTCTCGTCCGCGCTCGCGACGGCGCGGAGCTCGAAGGCCGCGCCGGCGTTCGTGGTCCCGCTGCCCACGCGGTCGCCGGGGGCCTTTTCCACCGGCCGCGGCTCGCCGGTCAGCGCCGATTCATCGAGGATCGCCTGAGGACCCACGACGACCCCATCGACTGGCACGATCTCGCCCGCCTTGACCAGCAGAAGGTCGCCGGGGGTGACAGCGCCGATCGGGACGGTCGTGATGTCGGCCCCCTCGCGGCGGTGCGCGACGCGGGGGGCGCGTGCGAGGAGGGCGGAGAGCTCGCGCCGGGCGCGCGCGGCCGCGTACCCTTCCAGGGCGCTGCCCGTCGCCATCATCGCGCCGATCAGCGCTCCGGCCAGGTACTCCCGGAGCAAGAGCGCGCCGCCGATGGCGAGGAGCGCGATGACGTCGACGCCGGCCCGCTTCTTCAGCACGTCCGCCAGGATGCGCGCGCCCACGATGGCGAGCGCGATCATCGCGCTGGCCGCCCAGAACATGTCTCCTAGACGCGCGTGTCCTTCGAGGTGCGCCGCGGCTCCGCCCAGCAAGCCGGAGAGCGTCGACACGACGAGCGCACCCCTCCTCAGAGACGGCCGCTCGAGTCGAGGTGTGTCGCGCTGTGACTGTGGACTGATCACGTGATCCGCTGAGCATGCATCGTGCGACAGCCGCTCTGCATGCGACCTGCCGTCGTCGTGCGAGCGCTGGTGATGTGCGCGCTCGCCTTCTCGCTTCTCTGGAGCGACTCCGGGCGAGCTGCGCCGATCGAGCCGCGCGCCGATGTGGAGCTGTTCGCGCGCGAGGGGTGCCCTCGCTGCGACGAGGCCAAGCGCTTCGTGGCCGAGCTCGCGGGCCGTCGACCCGGCCTGCGCACGATCGTCTCGGATGTTGTCGAGGACCGCACGGCGCTCGATCGGCTGAGGGCGATCGCCGAGGGGCAGTCGACCGCTGCCGTGAGCGTCCCCGCGTTCTATGTGCGCGGGGTGCTCGTCGTTGGGTACGCGGGGCGCGACGCGACGGGCCGGCGCATCGAGGCGTTGCTCGACAACGCGCCGCCGCCGCCCACCGCGGCCGGCGAGTCTGCTGCGTCATGCCCTCTCACGCCTCCGACGTCTCCCACGTCGGAGCAGCCACCGTGCCCGGCAGACGGCGCCGGCCCGAGCGCGGGAGTTGTCGATGTGCCCCTCTTCGGGCGGCTGGACGTCCGCGATCTTGGCTTGCCGGCGTTCACCGTCCTGCTGGGGCTCGTGGACGGCTTCAACCCGTGCGCCACGTGGGTGCTCCTCTTTCTCCTCTCCTTCCTCGCCACGCTGCGGAGCCGGGCGAAGATGCTGCTGATTGCCGGCGTATTCGTGCTCGTGAGCGGTCTCGCTTACTTCGCCTTCATGGCTGCCTGGCTGAACTTCTTTCTCCTGGTCGGCGCCTCGCGCGCCGTGCAGATCGCGCTGGGAGCCATCGCCGTGCTTGCCGGTTCGGTCCACGTCAAAGACTTCTTCGCATGGAAGCGAGGGGTGTCGCTCAGCATCCCTGAGTCGGTGAAGCCAGGGATCTACGCGAGGATGCGGGCCGTCGTCAGGGCGGAGAGCCTGCCCGCGGCGCTCGCCGCCGCGTGCCTCCTCGCCGTCATGGTCAACGTCGTCGAGCTCCTCTGCACCGCGGGCCTGCCGGCGCTCTACACCCAGCTCCTCGTCGAGAAGCGCCTCCCCGCGTGGAAGCACTATGCCTATCTCGGGCTCTACAACGTGGCCTATATGGCGGACGACATCGTCATGGTCGGCGTCGCGGTGGTGACGTTGAGCCGCCGCAGGCTGCAGGAAAAGGAGGGACGATGGCTCAAGCTGCTGAGCGGAGCGATCATGGTGCTCCTCGGTCTCCTCCTGCTGTTCAAGCCCGCCTGGCTGGCGACATGATCGCCCCGGAGGGCACAGCGGCCCTGAGACCCGCCACGCGGTAAGCCGGCGACCGTCTCGGGGCGCCTGCGTCCGGCACGCACCACCGCTCAAGCGAGGGCCCTGATACGTCAGGGATCGTTGATCCGGCCAATGAGCGGACGCGCGCTCCGACAGGCGATCGACGACCCCCGGCGGCCGCTGCACGCGGCGTCCGGGCGCGACATCGCGTTCGGTCCGCTGCTACGCTCGCGGGCGGAGGTCGCCGAGCGCGGGCCGGCGACGCGGGAGGAAGGGGAGTCCGTGATGGCCAGGAAGGAACTCGTCGGGCAATTCATCGAGCAGGGGCGAGCCGAGGGGATGGCGCAGGCGATGGCGCAGGCGACGATCGAGCTCTACGAAGAGCGGTTCGGCCTCATGCCGCCGGCGCTGAAGTCCGCCGTGGAGGCCACGCACGACCTGAAGACGCTCCAGACATGGCTGCTCGTCGCCGGCGCCGGGACACGCGAGGTGCTTCACGACAGCGTCTCCGCCAGCTCCTCCGGGCGCTCGTCCTGACCGGCGGCCGACGACCCCTGCGAACGTGGATCCGGCGCGCCGCCGTTCGACGCGCCGGCCCCGCCACGCCGCGAGGTGACGGCGTGGCCCTGCGCGGCTAAGCTCGCGCTCGTGCCGTTTCCCCGGAAGACCACCCGCCTGCGCCGCCTGCCCGCGCTCGCGCTCGCAGCGCTGACGGCGATCGCCGGCGCCGCCTGCGTGAGCAAGCCGACGATGCAGCTCGATCACGCCGAGATCACAGGGATCCGCATCGCCTTCCCGCCGAGCCTCGGCATCCTCATGACCATCGTCGTCAACGTCCACAACCCGAACTCGTACGACGTGGCGGTGCGCGCTGTCCGCGGCCAGGTCGTGCTCGCCGGCCGCTACCCGCTGCCGGTCGACTTCCGGGCCGACGGCGACGGCGTGTGGCTCCCTTCCGACCGCACGACGCAGGTCCGCGTCCCCGTCAGCGTCCCCGTCGATCTCGGCCTCCAGCTGCTCCGGGAGACGCTCACGTCGCCCGTCATCCCGTACCGCTTCAGCGGCAGGGCGGACGTGACAGCGACGCGCACCTTCCGGCTCGAGGCCGACGATTACTCGGTCGACGATCACGGCGTCGTCGCCCGCAACCAGATCGAGACCGCACTCGGCATCCTGCGATAACACCCGCCGCGCCCGGAGCCTGCTGGCTGCACGCCAGCGGTCCAGAAGGCGCCCCCGGGCGGACGGACACACGCTCGGCCTCCGGCGAGGACCATTCACCGAGGTGTCCACCACGCTGGCGCACTACGTGCCGATGTTGCGCAAGTCGCGCCGACCTGGCGCGGCTGCCCTCGACGTAGGCGCCCGCGCTGGCCGGCCGGCCGGCCAGATCGACGCTCGATGCAATAACAGGTCATGACAGCAGCGCGCTCGCGCCGCGAGCGTCTCCCTCGCTCCTGGTGGCGGCTCCCGCCATCAGGTGGAGGCTCCGGCCTCCAGGCGGCGCGGCGAGCCTCGTCGCGCGGCCTCCGCGCGGGACAGCCTGCGACTTCATACGCGCTCTCCTCGGCGATGCCTCGCGCCGCCGAGGAGCATGGAGGGCATCCTGGCCAGCTCGTTCATGGACGGAGCGGCGCGTTGGCCACCGACTTGCTTCGGCTCGCTCCTGAACTCGGTCGCACTTGCGACACGCGCGTCCCGCGCCTTCGGCGCGAGGGGGAGCTTTCATGGTGGATGACTGTTCCAGCGGTTTTCTCGCGCTCGATCCGGAGATGAGGCGCCTGCGCGAGGCCCTCGAGACCGTGGCGCCCACGCCGCTGCCGGTCCTGATCCTCGGCGAGACCGGGACGGGAAAAGAGGTGGTGGCGGAGTGGATCGCCGGCATGTCACGGCACCCGCGCGAGCGCTTCGTGAAGGTCAACTGCGCGAGCCTGTCGGAGTCGCTCGTCGAGAGCGAGCTCTTCGGCCATGAGCGCGGCGCGTTCACCGGGGCGGTGGCGCCGCGCGAAGGGCTGTTCGAGGCCGCCCACGAGGGCACGCTCTTCCTCGACGAGGTGGGGGAGCTGTCCCCGCGCACGCAGGCGAAGCTGCTCCGCACGCTGGAGTACGGCGAGATCGTCCGCGTCGGGAGCACGCGCCCGCGGCGCGTGGACGTCCGGGTGATCGCGGCGACGCACCGCGATCTCGAGCAGATGGTGGGGGAGGGGAGCTTCCGCCAGGACCTCTACTTCCGGCTCAACGCGATCACCCTGCGGATCCCGCCGCTCCGGGCCCGCACCTCCGAGATCCTGCCGCTCGCGGCGCTCTTCGCGGCGCGCCTCTCGCAGCGGCTCGCGCGCCCGGCGCCGCCGCTCGCGAAGGAGGCGACCGCCGCGCTCCTCTCGCACGCCTGGCCGGGGAACGTCCGGGAGCTGCGCCACGTGGTCGAGCGCGCGGTCGTGATGTCGAAGGGCGGGCCGATCGGCGCGGACCACCTGATGCTGGAGCCGCCGCGCGCGCCGGTCGAGGCCGGGATCAAGGGCGATCTGCGCTCCTTCGAGCGGGACCGCATCGTCGCCGCGCTCGAGCAGGCCCGCCAGAACCAGACGCGCGCCGCCGAGCTGCTCGGCGTCTCGCGGCGCACCCTCACCAACAAGCTCAACGCGTACGGCATCGCGCGGCCCCGCAAGAAGGTCGCGCTGGAGGAGTGCTGACGTGGCCTCGCCGTTCTTCCGCACGATGCGGTCGCTCGAGACCGAGCGCGGGCCGAGGACCTGGATCCGCCTCGCCGTGATCCTCGCGGTGCTCGGCGCCTGGGCGGCCTGGATGCACGCGGCGCGCGTCTCGGTTTACGCGACGACCGGGAAGGCGCGCCTGGAGGTCAGCCGGATGGCCCACCGCGTGGCCGCCGTCGAGCCCGGGCGCGTGTCGGTCGTGCAGGTCTCGCTCGGGCGCCACGTCGAGCAAGGGGAGGTGCTCGTCGAGGTGGACGCCTCCGTCGAGGAGAAGCGCCTGGAGGAGGAGCGGACGAGGGCGGCCGCGCTCGCGCCGAAGATCGAGGCGCTGCAGCACCAGATCACGGTCGAGGAGGAGGTGCGCGCGTGGCAGGTGAAGCTGTCCGACGCCTCTGTCGCGCGCGCCAGGATCGACCTGCGCCAGCGCGATCTCTCCGCCGCGCACGGCGAGGAGCTCCGCGCGATCTCCGAGCGCCTGCACGACGAGCGGCTCGCGTCGACGGCCGACCACCTCGAGGCGAAGAGCCGCGCCGCCGACGAGCGGCTCAAGGCGGAGGGGGCGCGCGCCGATCTCCGGCGGCTCTCGGTCGCGGGGCACCACGACGAGCGGCAGACGGCGGCCCGCCTCGCGGAGCTGGCGCGCGCGCTCGGGGATCTGGTGGCCGAGCAGCAGGAGGCCGAGGCGGCCGTGGCCACGGCGCTCGCGCAGATCGAGCGGCGCAAGGTCCGCGCCCCCATCGCGGGCAAGCTCGGGAACATCGCGGCGCTCCAGGTGGGGGACGTGCTCAAGCCGGGCGACCTCGTGGCGACGGTCGTCCCGGGCGACGACCTCCACGCGGTCGCGCTCTTCGCGCCGTCCGACGCCGTGGGGCGCATCGTCCCCGGGCAGAGGGCGCGGATGCGCCTCGACGGGTTCGCGTGGACGCAGTTCGGCATGATCGAGGGGGAGGTCTCCCACGTGGCGAGCGAGCCGTACGACGGCGCGATCCGCGTCGAGCTCCTGGTGCGGCCGGAGAGCGCGGCGTCGATCCCGGTGCAGCACGGGATGCCGGGGACCACCGAGGTCGAGGTGGAGCGCGTCTCTCCGTGGGCGCTCCTCCTGCGCGCCGTGGCGCCGGGAGGCGCGCGATGAAGCGCGCGTTCCTCGTCCCCGAGGTGCTGCAGGCGTCGCTCATGGACTGCGGCCCCGCCGCGCTCAAGGCGGTGCTGCAGGGGTTCGGCGTCGACGTGCACTACGAGTGGCTCCGCGACCGCTGCCAGACGGACGTGGACGGGACCTCCATCGACGCGCTCGCCGCGCTCGGGCAGGAGCTCGGGCTCGCGACCGCCGAGGTGGTGGTCCCCCACGACAGCTTCCTCCTGCCAGAGGCCGACTGCCTGCCCGCGATCGTGGTCAAGCGCGGCGCGGGCGGCGCGCTCCACTTCGTGGTCGTCTGGCGCCGGCTCGGGCCGTTCGTGCAGATCCTCGACCCCGGGAGCGGGCGCCGCTGGGTGCGCGCAGCGCGCTTCATGGAGGACATGCCGCACTTCCCGATCCCGATCTCGATCGAGCGGTGGCGTCGGTGGGCGTCGTCCGCGGACTCGCTCGGCCCGCTCCGCGCGAAGCTGCGCGCGCTGCGAGCGGACGGGGAGGCGCTGATCGCCCGGGCCGACGCGGACCCGGGGTGGAAGCCGTTCGCGGCGCTCGACGCGGCCGTGCGGATGGTGGCGCGCCTCGTCCGCGGCGGCGCGATCGCGCGCGGGGGCGAGGCGGAGCGCGTGCTCCACGGCGTCTTCGAGCGCGCCCTCGCCGGGGAGGCGGGCGCCATCCCGAAGGGGTTCTTCTGGGCCACGGAGGGCAAGGCGCCGGGGAAGCTCCTCGTGCACGGCGCCGTCATCGTCCACGTCGGCCCGCGTCAGCGCGGCGCGGGCGAGGTCAGCGAGGCCGCGCGCGCGCCTGCGCCCCCCGCCGCGGCGCCGCCGCCGAGCTACCGCGGCAGCGCCGCGGCCGAGGCCGCGCGCGGGGTTGCGCCGGGCCGGCCCGCGCCGCGCGCGACCGCGACGGCGGCGCTGCCGGCGTCCGTTCGCCGGGAGCTCGAGCTGCCGACGCCATCCCCCTCGCGCCTGTTCTTCTGGATGCTGCGCGCCGACGCGGGCGGGGCGCTCGCGCTCGTCGGGGTGGCGCTCGCGGCGAGCGCCGCCATCGCGGCGATCGACGTGGTCGTCCTCCGCGGGCTGTTCGACGCGGTGAAGAGCGTCACCGTCGCGTACCAGCGCGCGCTCGGGCTCCTCGCCCTCGTCGCGTTCGCCGTCGGGGGCCTGGCGCTCGAGATCTTCGTGGCCCACGCCGTGTCGCGCCTCGGGCGCGCCCTCGAGGTGCGCTTCCGCGCGGCGTTCCTGGAGAAGCTGCCGCGCCTCGAGGATCGCTACCTGCGCAGCCGGCCGACCTCGGACATGACCGCGCGCGGCCACGCGATGCACCTGATGCGCGAGGCCCCGGCGCTCTTCGCCCGCATCGCGCGCGCGGCGCTGTCGTTCGCCGCGACGCTCCTGGGCGTCGTCTGGCTCTACCCGGGCGGCGCGTGGCTGTCGCTCGTGGCAGCGGCGGTCGCGCTCGCCGCCCCGTACCTCGCGCGGCGGCCGCTCGTGGAGAGCCTCATGCGCCTGCGCACGCACGCGGCGTCGCTCGAGCGGTTCTACCTCGACGCCCTGCTCGGCGTCGTGCCCATCCGCGTCCACGGCGCGGAGCGGGCGGTGCGGCGCGAGCACGAGGCGCTGCTCGTCGAGTGGGCGCGGACCGGCCGGCTCGTGCACGCGCAGTCCACCGCCATGCAGGCCGCCCAGGGGATCGCGAGCACGGCCGTGGCGGTCGCGATCGTCGGCGGTTACGTCGCCTCCGGCGGCCCGGCCGCGGCGCTGCTCCTGCTCGTGTTCTGGTCGCTGCGCCTCCCCGCGGCGGCGCAGGAGCTGGTCGCGGCGCTGCTCGGCTGGAAGAACGTGCGCAACGCCTCCGTGCGCCTCTTCGCGCCGCTCGCGGCGCCGGAGGTGGACCTGCCCCGCGCGCCCGCCGAAGACGCTGTCGACGCAGCGCGCGCCGCGCAGGGCGCCGCGTGCGCCGCGTCGATCGACCTCCGGGGCGTGAGCGTGAAGGCCGGAGGGCACACGCTCCTGTCCGACGTCTCGCTGAGCGTCCCGGCGGGGGCGCACGTCGCGATCGTGGGGGCCTCGGGCGCGGGGAAATCGTCGCTGCTCTCGCTGCTCCTCGGGTGGCTGCGGGCGTCCGGGGGGGAGGTCCTCGTCGACGGGCGCCCCTTCGACGACGCGGCGGTCGAGCGCCTCCGCCGCGCGACCGCGTGGGTGGACCCGGCGATCCAGCTCTGGAACCGCACGCTCCTCGAGAACATCACCTTCGGCCACGCCGGCGACGCCCTCGCGCGCGTGCCCCTGTCCATGAGCCAGGCCGAGCTCACCGGCGTCCTGGAGAGCCTTCCCGACGGCTTGCAGGCGTCGATCGGCGAGGGGGGCGCGCGCCTGTCGGGCGGGCAGGGGCAGCGCGTCCGCCTCGCGCGGGCGCTCATGAAGGGCGATGCGCGCCTCGTGCTCCTCGACGAGCCGTTCCGCGGGCTCGAGCGCGAGCGGCGCCGGGAGCTGCTCGCGCGCGCGCGCGAGCACTGGGGGCGCTCGACGCTCGTCCTCGTCAGCCATGACGTCATGGACACGCTCGGCTTCGATCGCGTGCTGGTCGTCGAGGGGGGCAGGGTCGTCGAGGACGGCGCGCCGCGCGAGCTCATGGACGACCCGCGGAGCCGCTACCGCGCGCTCGCCGAGGCGGACGCGCGGGCGCGCGACGAGGTCTGGTCGAAGGAGCGCTTCAGGAGCGCGACGATGGAGGGCGGCCGGCTCATCCAGGGGGCGGCGTGAAGGCGGGCGAGGGCGCGCAGGCGGCGCTGGCGGGGCTCGCGTGGCAGCCGTCCGCGCTCGGCCACGCGATGAGCGCGCTCACGGCCGCGTGCGGGCTCGCGACCGGCGCGGTCCCGTCGCCCGGCGCGCCGCCGGAGGGCGACCCCACCGCGTGGATCGAGGCATACGCGGGGTGCATGGGCGTCGAGGCGGAGGCGGTTCAGTGCAGCTTCGCCGAGCTCGGGGGCACGCTCGCGTCCCTCGGCCCCTCGATCGTCCGCGTCGAGCAGGGCTACCTCGCGGTGACGTCCGCGGGCCGGCGGGGGCTCTCGGTGCTGACGCCGGCGCTCACGCCGGCGCGGATCCCGCTGGAGACCGTGCGCCGGGCGCTCACCGCCCACCTCGAGGACCGCCCCGCGTCGCACGTCGACAAGTGGCTCGCCGCGGCGCAGGTCCCGCCGCGGCGCGCCGCGCGGGCGCGCGACGAGCTGCTCGCCCAGCTCGTCGCGGATCGCCCCATCGACGGCGTGTGGCTGCTCCGTTCCGATCCGGGGTCGAGCTTCCGGCGCCTGCTCTCGAGGCGCGGGGTGCTCCGCCGGGGAGCGATCTTCCTCGCGGCCGCCGCCTCGCAGATCGCGCTCGGCGTCTTCGCCTGGTGGCTGATCGGCGCGGGCGCGCTCGACGGCGACGTGCAGCCGGGGTGGCTGTTCGCGTGGGTGCTCCTGTCGCTCTCGGCGCTCTTCGTGCAGCTGTTCGCCTCGTTCACGGGGGGCATGCTCACGATCGACGTCGCCGCGCTCCTCAAGCAGCGCCTGCTGTGCGGCGCGCTCCGCATGGATCCTGCCGCGATCCGGGCGCGCGGCTCGGGCGAGCTGCTGGCCATGGTCTCCGAGTCCGAGGCGGTCGAGACGGCCGGGCTCGGCGGCGCGCTCGGGGCGATCGTCGCGCTCGTGCAGCTCGCGAGCGCCGCGGCGGTCCTCGCCGCCGGCGCCGGCGGCGGCCTCCACGTCGCGCTGCTCCTCGGGTGGACGCTCGCCGTGGCGCTTCTCGGGCGCCGCTTCGCCCGGGAGCGGGCGGCGTGGACGGGCGAGCGGTTCGCGATCACGAGCGGCTTCGTCGAGCACGTCGTCGGGCACCGGACGCGCGTCGCCCAGCAGGCCTCGCACCTCCACCACCTGGAGGAGGACGCGGCGCTCGAGCGCTACCACCGCGCCGCGCGGGGGATGGATGGCGTGGGCGATCTCCTCGCGTCGCTCCCGGCGCGCGGCTGGCTCGCGCTCGGGCTGCTCGGCCTGGTCCCGGCGGTCCTGGGCGGGGTGGGCGCGGGCCCGCTCGTCGTCGCGACCGGCGGCATCCTCCAGGCGCAGGCCGCGTTCGCGACGCTGGCGACGAGCCTCGGCGCGCTCCTCTCCGCCGCCGTCTCGTGGCGCTCGATCGCCCGGCTCTTCACGGCGGCCGAGGGCCGCGAGCCCGCCGGGATCCCGCAGGCCGTGCTCGGGCGCCCCGCGACGTCGGGCGTCGTGATCGAGGCGCGGGGCGTCTCGTTCCGCTACGACGGGGAGCGCGGCGAGCCTGTCCTCCGCGGCTGCGACCTGGTGCTCTCGAAGGGCGACCGGCTGCTGCTCGAGGGGCGCTCCGGCGGCGGCAAGTCGACGCTCGCGGCCGTGCTCAGCGGCCTTCACGCGCCGTCGTCGGGGCTCTTGCTGCTGCGCGGCCTCGACCGGCGGACGCTGGGCGGGGCCGCGTGGCGCAGCCGTGTCGCGAGCGCGCCGCAGTTCCACGACAACCACGTGCTCTCCGGGACGCTCGCGTTCAACCTGCTGATGGGCCGCGCGTGGCCCGCGCCGCCCGAGGACCGGCGGGAGGCGGAGGTCGTCTGCCGCAAGCTGGGCCTCGGGCCGCTGCTGGACAGGATGCCCTCGGGGCTCGATCAGGTCGTGGGCGAGACGGGGTGGCAGCTCTCGCACGGAGAGCGGAGCCGGCTGTTCCTGGCGCGCGCGCTGCTCCAGCGCTCGGACGCCGTGATCCTCGACGAGAGCTTTGGCGCGCTGGATCCGCTGACGGCCCGCGAGTGCGTTGGCGCCGTGCTGGAGCGGGCGCCGGCGCTGATCGTCATCGCGCACCCGTGAACGTGAGGGAGCGGAGTACGGCCTCGACATAGGGGTGTCGTCGCCAGCGTGAGTGCTGCCGCGTCGCCCGCGGTGATCGGCGCGGGCCGTTCGCGGATCTCCCCTCGGTGGTCCCGGTTCAGGTGGACCCCACCGCCGTCCTCCGACGACGACGGATCAAGGTCGAAAGTGCGACTGCCAGAGCAACCAGGGAAGTCCCGACGGACTCCCCCGAATCGGCCCCGCCGACCGCGCACGATCCAGAATCAGCGCTACCGGCCGAGCCACCCGCCGTGACGGCTCCACCCGTTCCACTGCTCCCGCCTGCGGTGCCGCTTCCGCCTGCGGTGCCGCTTCCGCCTACGGTGCCGCTTCCGCCTGCGGAGCCGCTCGACCCCGTGCTCCCAGCGGTCCCGCCGCTCATGCCGCCCTGCCCCTGTCCGCCACCCGCACCATCTCCACCGGTTCCGCCTGCACCGCCGCTTCCGCCCGCCCCACCGCTGCACTGCTCTATCTCGGGATCGACCGGCCCGGTCTTGTCGAGACCCAGAAAGGGGATGACGTACTCAGCGGGGAATAACGCGTCGGATGGGCCGTGATCGCCGCCAATCGAGGTGAACGCGTCGAGGACCACGTAGCCGCACTCATTCTCCCAGCGCTGCCGCGTCGCATCGTGGTTGCCGAGCCGAACTCCCGTATCGGTCGACGTCGGGCTCGCGCCCACGCCCAGAACATTGGTCCATTGCTTGATGGCCTCCGTGTGGTTCGGGTACCTGATGATGGTGTCCGCGTCGCCGTGGAAAAGCTGCAGCCGCGGGCGATGTCCCGCATACCCCGGGGCCAGCGTACGGGCGATGTCGCCCCATTCTTGCGCTGTGTGGGTCACCGAGCCTCCCGCGCACGCTCCGCTATATCCGCCGTTGTTGCCTGATTCGTTGGCTCCGCGGCACCCGGCCGGCATGCCCGCCAACGCGGCGCCTGCTTTGAAGACGTCCGGGTAGAGGGCAAGCAGGAGCTCGGTCATCATGCCGCCGGACGAATCTCCCGTCGCATAGACGCGATCCGCGTTGCCTCCGTACGTGTCGAGCGCGTACTTCACCATCTGCCTGATGGCGTGACTGTCGCCACCGCCTTCGCGCGTGCGAGTCTTGTCCGACACGACGTCCCAGCATCTTCCGCTGCTGGGGACGACCATGATGAAGCCATGGTCGTCCGCCGCGTCGACGATGCCCCCGCCCCGCGCCTGACCAAACACTGCACTGGCGGTCCCGCCGCAGTAGTGCACCAGCGTCAGAATCGGAGGATTCGGCGCCACGCGGTCCGGGACATAGACGTACATGCTCACGTCACCAGGCAGACCGCTCACCCCCCAGCCGTTGACCTGATGCAACGTCGCCGCTCCCGCGGAGGGTACCGATCCCAGCATGGCTGCCAGCAAGGCGCCCCAGGCAGTCCAATTTCGGCTCATGATGGAGTTCTCTCCTGTGTGTGAACTGGCTCTGTCGAACCAAGCAAGGCCGCGACGACATGACGCCGGCGATGTCAATGGCGAATCGCCACGCTCACCTCAGGCGACAGAAGGTTCCTTACGGGATCCGCCTTCCTCTTGCTGATGATGGCGAAGCAGATCATCCGGACGGAGGCGGCGCCGAGATCGATCGGATGACGAAGGTCGCCGTGTTCACGACGACCCATCCATGGCGAAGCAAGAGGATACCGATCGGGTCGATTGTGAACGCTCACATGGGCAACGTCAATTCCAATCGACCGGCCCGCGGGGTCGTCCAGCTGGGCGAGCCGCGTCGGACCTGCGTCGAGGCGGATGGGCTCCAGGGGAACGGCGGCCGTGAGCTCGTCGTCGGGCCATTTCGGTTGACGCCGCCGATGTGAGCGCTCACAGTCGCTCGCGACCCACCCTTTCGCTTTTTCCAGGACAGGCCGTCGTGCGCGCAGGGCGCTCGTCCTCGGGATCGATCCCCGCACGGCTCCGCTCGCTCGGTCATCGCGGACAAAGGTGCGTGATTCACTGCGCCGCGCGACAGGGGTGGGCTCTCCGCGGTCCGACATCGTCGCACGAAAGCCCCTGAGCTCCCGAGACGATCGGGGTCAGGGGGCCCCCGGCGCGTCGAGCTACAGCCTGTTCGACGTCTGGACCAAGGCGTCGCGCAACATCGACAGAAACCGAGGAGCGAGATGGCACGTTTGGGAAGCAGATCGAGAGCACGATTCCTGGTGGCGCTCTTATGGACTTCCGGGTGCAGCGACCCGGTGACGACGACCGGCGGAGACGCAGGGCACGATGCCGAGCCCCCCGCGTGCTCCGAGGGCACCTGGGATCACGACGGCGACAGCGCGACGGGCTGCGTCGCATGGACAGGCTGCTCCGCAGGCACCTTCGCGAGCGCCGAGGGCTCGCCTACGGCGGACCGGCGGTGCACGGCGTGCCCGGAGGACACCTTCAGCGACACGATGAACGCGCCGAGCTGCAGGATGCACACGCCCTGCGCGCCTGGGACGAGGCAGACCGCGCCTGGGACGAGCACCACGCCCGCGCAGTGTGACGGCTGCTCGCCGGGCACGTACTGCGCAGGCGGGACCGCCGCGTCTGTCGAGTGCGCGGATGGCACTTGGGACGACGACGCCGATCCCGCGACGACATGCGTCGCGTGGACCGACTGCGTGCCAGGGGAGCGCGTCGGTACGGAGGGGAGCAGCACCGCGGACCGCAGCTGCCTCAAGTGTACGAACGGCGAGCTCACGGCCACGATGAATGCAACCAGCTGCTCCCCGGGTGCCTGGGTGATGAGCTACTTCGGGCCGAATCAGGACGTGGCGAGCGATTCGCTGCATCTCGCCTACAGCACCGACGGGCTCCACTGGTCGGCCCTCGCCGATGGACAGCCGGCGTACCAGCTCACCGGGATGGGCACGAATCACATCCGAGATCCGTTCCTGTTCCGCAAGAACGATGGAACGTACATCTATATCGCCACGGACTGGACGCTCTCGGAAAACGACTCGAACTACTGGAACCATCCGAGCTCCAAGATCTTCGTGGCCGACTCGACCGATCTCATCACCTTCACGAATCCCCGGTTGATCACGCTCACGAACCTCTCGGGCCCCAGCGCCACCCCGATGCACGCCTGGGCCCCGGAGGCTTACTACGATCCCGATCGCGAGCTCTATGCGATCATCTGGTCGGGGAACGACACCACGGGCGCGAACCGCATCTACGTCAGCTACACCGAGGACTTCGTCACCATCGTCAACCCGACCCCCGACGTGCTCTTCGATCCGGGCTACAGCGTCATCGACGCGACGATCACGCAATGGAATGACCGCAACTACCTCTTCTTCAAGGACGAGACGGACAGCAGCGGGAGCGCGCTCACCGGATCGGGCAAGGACATCCAGATCGCGCGCTCCTCGACGCTCGCGCTCGATCCGGCGACGTTCACGCGATGGAGTCCGGACTACATCACACGCGGGTCGACCCAGAGCAGGAGACGAGCGACCGAGGGACCGTTCGTCATCAAGGATCCGCGGGAGAGTCGATGGTACCTCTTCGCCGACTACTACCTGAACGGCGGTGTGTTCGGGTGCTGGAGCACGACGGATCTCGACACGGATCCGGGCTCTTGGACCGAGCTCCCGAGCGCGCAGTACCGCTTTCCGTCCGGCGTGCGCCACGCGAACGCGGTCCGGGTCACGCAGGCGGAGCTCGACGCGATCATCGCCCACTACTGAACATCCTACCGGACCCACGGATGGGTACAGGTTCCCTCATCATGCGCGCACCGAGTTCTTCCCATCCAGAGCGCACTTCCCTCTCTGCGCCACGCGTCGCGCTCACGGCGGCAGCTGGCGCCTTCGCCGCGCTGCTCGTGGTGGTCGGGTGCTCGGATGGGCCCTCGACCGATGCGCCGGACGCGTCGACCAATTCATTGCGGATCATGCCGGCGGTCACGGCGCTCAGCACCTCGGAGTCCGGCGGGCGGGTGACCGTGAGCGTGGCGCTCGACCGCGCGCCGAGCGGGCCTGTCATGGTGCCGGTCTCGAGCTCGGATGCGACCGAAGGCTCCGTCTCACCGGCGACCATCTCCTTCACGGTGGAGGATTGGAGCGTCCCTCGAGAGATCACGGTCACGGGGGTGGACGATGCGGACGGCGACGGGGATCAGATCTTCCGCGTCCGCTTCGGGCCCTCGGTCTCTGCAGACCCAGCCTGCGACGGCCTCGTCGCGGAGTCCGCTGACATCACGAACACGGACGACGACGGTCCAGGGACGGCGGCGATCGTCGTCAGCGACCCGTCGGGGACCCTCGCCGAGCGCGGCGCGCCCGTGACGTTCACCGTGCTCCTCGCGTCGCAGCCGAGCGCGCCCGTGACGATCGCCCTCAGCGTCAGCGACACGACCGAGGCGACGCTGAGCCACGCGGACCTGACGTTCACGGAGGCGAACTGGAGCACGGCGCAGACCGTTACCTTGAGCAGCGTCGATGACTGGCAGGCCGACGGAGCTCAGCCCGTACGTGTCGTCTTCGGCTCACCGGCCAGCGAGGACCCCGAGTATGCGGCCCTCGCCGCCCCCGCTGCTCTCGAGCTATCCAATCTCGACGACGATGTCGGAGGGGGGTACCAGCTTCGCACGACGCACGAGGAGGACGCCCCGCTCTACGTCGCGCACTCCTATTATCACGCGATGATCACCCACCTCGACGATAGGGCAAACAACCAGCTTCCTGCCGACTTCCAGTGGAGAGTGGTGCCCGGCCTGGCGAACCCGGATGATCCGACGCTGGTGTCGTTCGAGCCTGTGGGTTTCGGCGGTCGCTACCTGCACGTCGACAGGATGAATTCGACCCGGTACCCGCTGCAGAGCGAGACGGCCAACCGGGCTGGCGGGCTCTGGCAGACTCCACCCGAAGAGAGGAGTCACCTTCTGTGGATCGACGTGTTCACGGATACCACCACGTTCCGGAGCGACGCCACGTTCCGGATCGTGCCCGCGCTGAACGGGGATCCGACGATGGTCTCGCTGCAGTGGTACTCGGATCCGACACGTCATCTCCGGCGCCTGAACTACCAGATCTATGCGCACGTGCTCGACGGCACGGCGGTCGAGAACTCGGAGGCGTCGTTCGCGCTCGAGCCGCTCGGCTATTTGATCTCGCAGCGCGCCGATCCCCACATCAAGCGGCATACGGACGGGTACTACTACTTCACCGCGAGCGTGCCGACGTACGATCGCATCGAGATCAGGCGCGCGACCACGATACGAGGCCTGGCCAGCGCGACCCCGAAGGTCGTCTGGACGAAGCACGCGACCGGCCCGATGGCGGCGCACATCTGGGCGCCCGAGCTACATTTCATCGACGGCAAGTGGTACATCTATTTCGCCGCCGGAAGCTCGACCAACATCTGGGCCATTCGCATGTATGTGCTCGAGAACTCATCGGCCAACCCGATGGATGGCACGTGGATCGAGCGAGGGCAGATCGTGACGGACTCGGACACGTTCGCGCTCGACGCGACGACGTTCGAGCACGACGGCAAGCGCTATCTCGTGTGGGCGCAGGAGGACCCCAGCGTCGAGGGCGACAACAGCAGCTTGTTCATCGCGGCCATGATGAACCCGTGGACGCTGGCCGGGCCCAACGTGCGGATCGCCAGACCCGAGCACGCCTGGGAGACGGCGGGGTTCGCGGTCAACGAAGGTGCTGCCGTGCTCGAGCGGAATGGGCGGATCTTCATCAGCTACTCAGCGAGCGCGACGGACGATCGCTACTGCCTCGGCCTGCTCACGGCGAGCGCGACGGACGACCTGCTGAGCGCCAGCTCATGGACGAAGAACGAGAATCCAGTGTTCGTCAGCGCAAACGGGCTGTATGGCCCGGGCCACAACTCGTTCACGACCTCGGCGGATGGATCGATCGACGTGCTCGTGTACCACGCGCGGAACTACGAGAAGATCACGGGGGACCCGCTCTACGACCCGAACCGTCACACGCGCGTCCAGCGGCTCGAGTGGAATGCAGACGGAACGCCGAACTTCGGCGTACCGCTCCTGAACGGCGCGAATACGATTGGCGACTGACTGTTTCGCGGAGGAATCGAGCGCGAGCAGCGAGGTGGGGAGCTCGGCACGAGGCTCTCCCAAAATCCCGGAAAATCCGACGGATTGTGACGGTTCGCCCCCGCCGAACAGTGCCGCCAGACACACCGGTCGATGGCGAGCGATCGCCGGAAGCAGCGGGCTCTGCGATGAATCGGCGGGAGAGGGGGACCCGCCTGGGAGTGATGAAAGGTCGGACGGACGACGACGGCAAATCATGAGGACCGCTTCCCCGACGCGCCGCCCCTTGTCTTGGCCCTGGGGGAACCGTCGTGTTACCATGCCCATGGAATGAGCGCCTGCCTGCTCCCCGTCGCGTCGCGTCCGTGGCCTTGCCGCGGCGCGCGTAGCGCGCTCATTCCCCTGCGATCCCGGCTGCTCTGCCGGAGGTCGCCCGCACGCTCGTAGGGGAGCGGCCTTCCGGCGTCTTTCGCTGGCCGCTCCCGGAAGGAAGCGGGCATGGCATCGAAGGCGCCTGCGCGGGCGACCTGGGCGAGCACTCGCGCCGCCCAGCTCGCCGGCGCGGACCTTCAGCCGAGCCCGGATCGCACCGACGACACAAGGAGATCCCAGCTCATGGCACCTCACTCGAACCCCATCGTCCTCACCGAATTTGACCGCGATCGCCTCGCGCGCCTGCTCGAGGCGCTGCGCGCGCGGCCCGGGGGCGACTCCCCGAACCTGGAGGCGCTCGAGATCGAGATCGAGCGCGCCGACGTCGTGAAGCCGGCGGATATCCCGCCGAACGTGGTCACCATGAACTCCAAGGTCGAGCTCTTCGATCTCGACACAGAGGAGCGGCTCTGCGTGACCGTGGTGTTTCCCGGGATCGCCGACGTGAAGAGCGGCCGCATCTCGGTGCTCGCGCCGATGGGGCTCGCGCTGCTCGGCTGTCGAGAGTCCGACGAGGTGGAGTGGCCCACGCCGAGCCGCACCCGGCGGCTCCGGATCGAGCGCATCGTCTATCAGCCCGAGGCGTCGGGTCGCTTCGATCTGTGAGCCTCCGGCGCGAACGGCCGGCCTCGCCGGCGCGTCGTGCGCCTTGAACGCGAAAGGCCCGACGCTGCTCATCGCAGCGCGGGCCTCCGCGGTCGTGTCGTCAGGTTCGAGGTGCCGGTCGCCGCGGGCCGCGGTCCCCCGCGCCTCGACGCCGGCTCAGCAGCCGCAACAGCCGGGCGGGCAGGTGCAAACCTGCGGGGCAAGGCCCGCCTGGAGCTCCGTGGGGACCTCCACCGTCAGGCGCGCAGGGCGCTCCTCGACGGTCTCCTGCTTCGACTCGACCTCGACCTCGACCTTGATCTGCTCGTTCATGGCGATTGCTCCGTAGTGAGTTGGTTATTTCCATCCGGGGACTCGACGTCCCGCGAGGAGGGCTATTGCAGTCGCCGTGCCACGCCGTTTTGCCGCGATATCGGCCGCTTTGGCGCGGTAGCGGCCGCGCTTGAGCAACCCCTTTCCCAGTTGGGGAAACCGGTCTGGCATCGCCCTTCCCTTCCAACCAGCTCCGGTACACCCGATGGGATCCCCGAGCGGCGCTCGCCCGCACAGGAGACGGGCTCAGATCGGCGTTTTCGGCGCGCAGGCGCACTCCGGTGCGCCGAGCACCGAAAACGTCGAGATGGGCCCGTATCCGAAGCGGGCGAGCGCCGCTCGGCACGGAGCTCGCAACGCACGGGGGGTGATGGACACGTCAATCATCCCCGAACTGCTCTCCTTCCGTGCGCCGTGGCTCGAAGAGAAGCTCGTCAAGGACCGGGTGGTCCCTTCCTGCGAGGAGGCGGCGCGGCTCCTCGACGAGGTAAAGAAATACCTCTTCCTCTGCGAGGCGAACCGGACCCGGCAAGTCCCCATGTTCTCCCGGAGGATCGACGAGGTCTGGCACCAGTTCGTCCTCTTCACCGAGGAGTATGCGGCCTTCGGACACCGCTTCTTCGGCGAGTTCGTCCACCACACCGCCAACACGGCTCCTCGCGGCCCCGGATCGCGCCCCGAGATGACCCGCGCCGAGTTTCGCGCCGAGTACGAGGCGTTCTTCGGGCCCGTCTCCGCGGCGTGGAGCGACGAGCTCGCCGTGACGCCCGACACGCGGCTCATCCGCGTCACGTTCGGCCGCCCCATCTTCGTTCGGGTAGAGGAGGGGAGGGCGGATCTCGTGTGGTCGCTGGAGCCGCCGCGCGTGCTCCTGCGCATCGACGCGTGGGCGAAGGACGCGCTGCAGTTCATCGTCGACTGCGATCACTTCTATGTCCGCGAGCTCCCCGGCCTCGAGGACGGCGAGCGCGTGGCGCTCTGCCGTCCGCTCGTGAAGGGCGACTTCCTCCGGGTCGCGCCATGAGGCTCGCCGAGCTCACCGCCCTCTTCGGGCGGCTCGATTTCCCGGGCCCCGAGGGCCGCGGCCATCCGCCGCGCGATCACGTCCGCGCGATCGAGGGCGCGGTCCGCGCCGGGCTCTCGGACGACGAGCTCCTGCTCGATCTCTTCGCGCTCGAGATCGAGCGTCGCGACGGCGCGCCGGATCTCGCGCCGTTCCACGTTATCCCCGAGCTCGGCGTGCGCCTCGCGTTCGCGTACTGGCGGCCCGGGCGCGCGGCCGGCGCCCACGAGCACTCGGACTGGACGGTCACGGCGGTCGTCCACAACACGCTCGACGTCGCGACCTTCGACTGGGACGCGACGGCCCGCGCGCGGCGGCTCGTGCCGAAGCGGCTGTTCTCCGCGGAGGCCGGTCGGGTCGGTCACATCTACGGGCCGTGCATCCACGATCCCCGGAACCCGACGGGGAGCTGGTCCATCTCGCTGCACCTGTTCGGCCCTCACGACGGTCCTGTCATCGAGGCGCAGGTGGGCCCCATCGAGGGCCTGACCCCCGCGGCGCCCCGAGCGGAGCCGGACGACGCGCTCTCGGCGGCGCTCCTCGCGCACGAGCGGGAGTGCGTGCGCCGGGCGCAGATCGACGCCCTCGAGCGGCGGGGCCCGCTGGCCGCCGCGCTCCTCGCGCGCCTCCACGCCCGCGGCGACGCGGGGACCCGGCGGCGCGCCGCCCGGGCGCTCGGCCGGACCGAGGCCCTCGGCGCGCACGCCGTCCTCGCACGCCGCTGGCCGGGCGTGGATCTCGACGTGGCGCCACGCGCGGGCCGCGCCGAGCTCGTCGCGCGGTGCGGCCCGCGCGCCCAGGTCCTTCTCCGCGTCGACCCGTGGGCCGGGCCTGCGCTCCGCGCGGTGTCGACCGCCCGGGAGCTCCGCCCCAGCGACATCCCCGGTCTCGCGGAGGCGGAGCAGCTCGCGCTCGCCCGCGCCCTCGTCGACTGGGGGACCTTTCAGCCCTTCGAAGCCCAGGAGAACTGAGCCATGCAAACCACGCAGCCCATGCAGCCCACGCAATCCGCGCAGACAGACATCGTGACGCCGAGCGCCCGCAGGCGGCCTGATCTCCTTGCCTACCGGGCGCCGTTCGTCATCAGCAAGCTGCTCATGAACAAGACCGTGGCCACCGAGCGCGAGGCAGAGGCGCTGTTCCGGGAGCTCGTGCGCTATCTCTGGCTCGTCGACTCCGACCGCACCCGCGCTTACCCGATGTTCTCGCTGCGCGTCGACGAGGCCTGGCACCAGTTTGCTCTCTTTACAATCGAATATGCCGACTTCTGCCGGCGTTTCTTCGGGCGCTTCCTCCACCACGCGCCGAGCAATGCGCCCGCCACGCACGCCTGCCGCGAGGCGACGTGGGACGAGTTCGCGGACGCGTACAGCGCCCTGTACGGCGAGCCGCCGCCCGAGCTGTGGAGCGACGCTTCGTCCGTCTGCGGCCCCCGCCGCGTGATCCGCGACCGCGAGGTGTCGGTCCGGCTGAGCGACGGCAAGGCGGAGCTCGTCGACGGCGACGCGGTGCTCGTCCGCGTCGACGCCTGGGGCGAGCCCGCGCTGCGCTTCATCGCCCGGTACGGCATCTTCTACGTGCGCGAGCTGCCCGGGCTCGACCTGGACGACCGGATCGCCCTCTGCCGGGCGCTCGTGGCGTCGCGGACGCTCCGCGTCGCTCCGTAGCCGGTGCGGCTGCGCTGCGACGCGCGATGATTTGTTCTTTTTCGCGGCTTTGCGGCTTTGCGGCTTTGCGACTTTGCGTTGAAATCTCTCCGGATCCTTGGACGGATTCCAGGTGGGCGTCGCTAGCGCGAACCGGCGCCCAGGAGGGCGGTCATCGAGAGCTGCTGAGGACCGTCGCCGAACCGCGCCTGCAGCCTGCCGAGGATCGCCTTACCGAACGCTTCCCAGCGCTCGTCGCCCAGCTTGTCCCGCAGCAGCACAAGCGGCGCGTTCGTCCGGGAAACCGAGCGCCAGAACTCCTCGGTCGAGGGCGACTCGCGGGAGTGCTCCACCTCGCGCACCGAGACGTCTCGGAACCCGGCAGCCTCCATCTCGGCGCGGAGCTCGTCGGGCTCTCCGAGCGGCGCCTTGCCCTCGCCGAAGGGCAGCCCGGGCAGCTCGGCGCCGATCGCCGAGAAGAGCTCTCCGAGGATGGGCGTCCTGTCCATCGGCGCCCAGCTCCCGACGACGGCGCGGCCACCGGGGCGCAGCACCCGGAGGAGCTCGCGGAAGCCGCGGTCGCGGTCGGGGAAGAACATCAGCCCGAACATCGAGAAGGCGGCGTCGAAGGAGCCGTCCTCGAAGGGCAGCGCCATGCCGTCGCCGACGCGGGCGTCCACCGCGAGCCCCGCGCGCGCGGCGCGCTCGCGCAGCTGCTCGACCATCGCGGGGGCGAAATCGATCGCGGTCACGCGCGCCTCCCCGGCGGCGAGGAGGGACAGGGTGCCTGGCCCGGCGGCCACGTCGAGCACGCGGGCGCCCGGGCCGACGCCGGCGAGCCGGAGGGCGTCGGCGGCATACTTCTCGAAGTGAGGGACGATGTCGGCCGCGTAGTCGTCGGCGACCATGTTCCACGCGACAGGGATGGCGAGGGGGCTCGGAGGCTGGGTCATCGGCAGAGGTGCTACCACGTGCGCGCCGAGCGGATCCAGCCGCAGGCGTCCTGGCGCGGCGTTCCCTTGGCCGGCGCTCACGCCCTCGCGGCGAGGCGACGGCCGCCGCGCGTCCGCGCGAGGGAGATGCCGTGATGAGGTGATGCGGTGATCACCGCGCGACCGCGCTCTCGCGTCGACTCGCCATGCGCGCCTGCGCCAGCGCCTTCGGCGCGCCCCTCGCGCCGGCGGGGCTTGCAGCCGCCTCCGACGAGCTCGGATCAGCGTCCGAGTCCGCGCTCTGCTCCTCATCTGCCTTGTCGCCGCCCTCGGTCGCGTCATGGCGGGGCAGCACGGTCCTCGCGGTCGACACGAGCAGCACGCTGGTCAGCGCGACGACGCTCGCAGATCCAGCGACGAGCACCGCGATATGCATCATTGTGCGCTGGAGGAGGCTCCCTTCATTCAACTTCCGGAGGATCTTCAACATCGTGCTACCTGCCTCGTTCGCGAGCGCCCGCTCGCTGCCAGCGTCCCTGTGACGACTCCTGCGAGTGCGAGCGTCGTGCCAGCAGCCATCCGCTGGAACCAGCGCATGGATCGAGGGGCTTCTTGCGCCGCTCTGCCAAAGCTGACAAGTCCGCCACCTGTACAATGGCTCATCCTGCCAAAATGACAATCCGTTCTTTGAGCGTTTGGTCACCGTGTGCACCGCGCGCGGACCGCGCGCGCCGGCGACCGTGGCAAAGGGAAGACATGCGTCTCTGACGCGCCTGCCGAGCCTTCCACGCTTTCGGGTCGCATCCTGTCCTGTCGATCTGACCAGCCTGGACGAGGACTCCGGCGCTTCGTCCACCACACCCGCCACACCACCACACGTCCGGGCTCTTCCGGCGGGCGCGCGGTCGTCGCGCGGTCGTCGCCGATCGCTGCCCCCTCCTGCGGGCGGCGGGGTAGAGATCGGGCCCATGCTGCTCACCCGCGCCGAAGCCACAGGATTCCGGGAGACCTCCCTGCACGCCGACGTGATGCGGTTCGTCCGCGCGCTCGAAGGCCGCAACGACCCGCGCCTGCACGTGACCACCTTCGGGACCAGCCCGGGCGGGAGGGAGCTGCCGCTCCTCGTGCTGTCCAAGGACGGCGTGCGATCCCCGGACGAGGCCCGCCGCGCCGGGCGCCCCGTGGTGCTGATGCTCGACGGGATCCACCCCGGCGAGGTGGAGGGCAAGGAGGCCAGCCTCGCGCTCGTCCGCGATCTGCTCGACGGTCGCCACCCGGACTGGCTCGACGCCCTCGTGCTCCTCGTCGTTCCTCTGTTCAACGCCGATGGCAACGACGCGCTCGACCCGCGGAACCGCCGCCTCGACCTCAAGAAGCTCACCGGCCAGCCAGGTCCCGTCGTGGGCACCCGCACCCAGAGCCAGGGCATCAACCTGAACCGCGACTACCTCCGCCAGGCCGCGCCCGAGATGCGCCTGCTCCAGCAGCGCGTGTGCATCCCCTGGGCGCCCGATCTCACGATCGACAACCACGCGACCAACGGGTCGGTGCACCGGTTCCAGATGACGGTCGACGTGCCGCACACCATCGAGTCCGGCCGCCCCGAGCCGATCGCGATGGTGCGCGACCGCCTGGTCCCCGACGTGATCGCCGCGGTCCGGCGGCGCGGCTTCGAGAGCGGCTGGTACGGCAACTTCGTCGAGGACGAGCGGGTGCTCGACGCGGACGGCGAGGTCGACCCGGCCTCGCCCGTCGGCCTCGGCTGGATGACCTACCCGCACCACCCGCGGTTCGGCTCGAACTACCGCGGGCTCACGGGGCGGCTCGACCTGCTCCTCGAGTGCTATAGCTATCTCCCGTTCGAGGAGCGCGTCCAGACCGCCTCGGCGTGGCAGATCGAGGCCCTCTCCTGGGTGGCCGCCCACGCCGACGCGGTCCGCGAGGTCGTGGCCGCGAGCGCCCGGCCGCCGGAGCGCGTCGCGGTCCGGTACCGCCTCGAGGCGACCGGGGCCCCGATCGACATCCTGACGCGCAGCCCGCGCGCGTTCGACGGCCAGCCTGTCACCCTGCGGATCCCGCACCACGCGCGGTTCGTCGGGACCACGGTGGTGGATCGCCCGAGGGCGTACCTCGTGCCGCCGGCGATCGCCGAGGCCCTGCGCCGGCACGGCCTCCGCGTCGAGCCGGCCGGGGGCATCTACGACGTCGAGGTCGCCCGGGTGGCGTCGCTCGGCGCCGAGGGCGGACGGGCGATCCTGGAGGCGGCCCGGGTCGGCGAGGTGTCGGTGCGGTGGCGCGAGGAGGCCCGGCGGGCCCCCGAGGGCTGGTCCCGGGTCGACACCGAGCAGCCGCTCGGCGCGATCGCCGTGTACCTGTGCGAGCCGGAGAGCGACGACGGGGCGGTCGAGAACGGCCTGGTGGAGGCGCCCGCCATCGGGGACGAGCACCCGGCATGGCGGGTCCGGTGAGCCCGGAGGGATCGGGCGGTCAGGGCTTCTTGGCCGCCATCGCGAACGCGATCCCGTGGGAGAGGTCGCGGCGCGTGACGATGCTTCTGAGCTCCACCTCCAGGGCGACCAGCGCCTGAGCGACCTCGGGCCGGATGCCCGTCAACACCACCTCGACGCCGAGCAGCCGCACCGCCTGCGCGATCCGCGCGAGCGCGCTCGCTGCCCGCGTATCGAAGGCGGAGACGCCCGTGAGGTCGACGATGCATATCTGCGCTCCCTTGTCGGAGATCTTGTCGAGGAGCGCCTCCGTCAGCTGCTGCGAGCGGCGCTCGTCCAGCGTGCCGATGAGCGGCAGGACAAGCACCTCGTCGCAGATGGGGATGAGCGGCGTCGACAGCTCGCGAAGGGCGGCAGACTGCACGCGCAGCCGATCCTGGAGCTCCTTCTGCTTGGTGATGACCTCGGTGAACATCATGATGCCGCCGATCCCCCCGCGCTCGTCGTGCCACGGGAAGACCTGCCAGCGCACCCACTCGATGCGCCCGTCGGCCCGCTGGAACGGGTCCTCCTCGTGGCGCTCGCTCGCCCCTGCGAGGCAGCGCTGGTGGATGTCCTTCCATCGCTGCGGGATGTCGGGGAAGACCTCGTAGTGCGAGAGACCGATGATCTCGCGCGGCGCGAGGCCATAGTCTTCGAGCCAGCGCTTGCTCGTCAGCAGGTAACGCATGTCGCGGTCGAACAGCGCGACCGCCGCCGGCATGTAACTCGTCAGGAGCCGCACGTAGTCTGCGAGCCGTTCCACCCCCGCGTCGCGACGGCCCCTGTCCTTCTCGAGCTCGCTCACGCGCCGGCGCAGCCGCTCGATTTCCGCGACGAGCTCGTCGTGATCCCGTCCCTTCATGTCGCACGCTCCCCCCTCTGTTTGCCCAGGGCGCGCTCGCGCTCTCGCGCGTCGTCGCGAGTCTATAGCGACCCCGGCCCACGCCCGCAGCCCGTCGCGCGTCGCGCGGCTCTTGCCGCCGCCCCGCTTCGCGGCTCAAGCTGCGCGCACGGCGCGCCCCTCGACACGGGCGGCCCCTGCAGCCCCGACCGGCCTCCCGACCCAACGAGAGCCCATGAAAGACCAGATTCCCGGGTTTCTGTTCATCGACCACATCGCCATGGCGGTGCCCGCCGGGCAGCTCGACGCGCAGGTGAAGGCGTACGAGATGCTCGGCTTCCGCGAGGTGCACCGGGAGGAGGTGAGGGGCACGGATCAGGTCCGCGAGGTGATGCTCCGCATCGGCGACAGCGACAACCACGTCCAGCTCCTGGAGCCGCTCTCTGCCGAGTCTCCCGTCCAGAAGCTCATCGACAAGAACGGTGGTCGCGGGGGCTTCGCCCACGTCGCCTACAGGGTCAGCGACGTCCAGGCCGCCTTCGACGAGCTCAAGGCGCGCGGCTTCCGCATCATCGACGCGGCGCCGCGGCCGGGCTCCCGGGGCACGACGATCTTCTTCGTGCACCCCCGATCGCGCGACGACGCGCCGTTCGGTCACCTCATCGAGGTCGTGCAGTCCCATGGATGACAGGCTCTTCGCCGAGTTCGCGCCGGTCGCGCTCGCGACGTGGAAGCAGGCGCTCCACCGCGATCTCAAGGGCAAGACCGCGGACGACCTCTCCTGGGCGAGCGCCGAGGGGCTCCTCGTGCCGCCGATCTTCGCGCCGGACAGCCCCTCGCTCCCGCCGGCCACGGGCGGCCCGCTCGTGGCGTCGCTGGTCGCCGAGCTCGGGAGCGGCGCGCCGGAGCTGCGCTTCACGATGGGATGCAGCTATTTCCTGGAGATCGCCCGCCTGCGCGCCGCGCGCCTCCTGGCCGAGCGCCTGCGGCCGGGCGCCACGATCACCGCCGTCATCCCGTCGGCCGCGGTCCCTGGCGACGAGGAGCACAAGAACCTCCTCCGCGGCATCGTCGGGATGATGGCGGCCATCGCGGGCGGCGCGGACGACATCGTGGTCACGCCGCCCGAGCGCCTGCTCGGCAACGCCCGGGTCATCCTCCGCGAGGAGGCCCGCTTCGACGCCGGAGACAGCCCTGCGGCCGGCTGCTGGACCATCGAGCAGCTCTCGCGGAGCCTCGCGCGCGCGGCGATGCGGCAGCTCGGCGATACGAGGGAGATCCCGGAGCCGGGCGCGGCCCCGTCGGACGTCGCGTCGCTCGAGCACCTCGGCTTCTCCGCCGGCGCGCCGCCGTTCCTGCGCGGGCCGTATACCAGCATGTACGTGGTCCGGCCGTGGACCGTCCGGCAGTACGCCGGCTACTCGACGGCCGAGGAGTCGAACGCGTTCTACCGCCGCAACCTGGCCGCAGGGCAGACCGGGCTCTCGGTGGCCTTCGACCTCGCGACCCACCGCGGCTACGACTCGGATCACCCGCGCGTGGTCGGCGATGTGGGGAAGGCCGGTGTGGCCATCGACACCGTCGAGGACATGAAGATCCTCTTCGACCAGATCCCGCTCGATACGATGAGCGTGTCGATGACCATGAACGGCGCCGTGCTCCCCATCATGGCCTTCTACATCGTCGCCGCCGAGGAGCAGGGCGTGCGCCCCGAGCTGCTCTCCGGGACCATCCAGAACGACATCCTCAAGGAGTTCATGGTCCGGAACACCTATATCTACCCTCCGGCGCCGTCGATGAGGATCGTCGCCGACATCTTCCGTTACACCGCCGAGAAGACACCCAGGTTCAACTCGATCAGCATCAGCGGCTATCACATGCAGGAGGCCGGCGCGACCGCCGAGCTGGAGCTCGCGTACACGCTCGCCGACGGCCTCGAGTACCTGCGCACCGGGATCGCGTCGGGCATGGATATCGACGATTTCGCCGGGCGGTTCTCGTTCTTCTTCGGCATCGGCATGGACCATTTCACCGAGATCGCCAAGCTGCGGGCCGCGCGGCTCCTGTGGGCGAAGATCGTGAAGGGGTTCCACCCGAAGAACCCGAAGACCATGGCGCTGAGGACCCACTGCCAGACGTCGGGCTGGAGCCTCACCGAGCAGGACCCGTTCAACAACGTCACGCGGACGGCCATCGAGGCGCTCGCGGCCGTGCTCGGCGGCACGCAGTCGCTGCACACGAACGCGCTGGACGAGGCGCTGGCGCTCCCCTCGGACTTCTCGGCGAAGATCGCGCGCGACACCCAGCTCCTCTTGCAGCGGGAGACCGATATCTGTCGGGTCGTCGATCCGTGGGGCGGCTCCTACCACGTCGAGCGCCTGACGGACCGGCTCGCGCGGAGAGCGTGGCAGTTCATCCAGGAGGTGGAGTCCCTGGGCGGCATGGTCAAGGCCATCGAGAACGGCCTTCCCAAGCTGCGCATCGAGGAGGCGGCGGCCCGCAAGCAGGCCCGGATCGACGCGGGCCGCGACATCATCGTCGGGGTCAACGCGTACAGGCTGGAGAGAGAGGCGCCACTCTCGCTCCGCGAGGTGGACAACACGGCGGTTCGCGAGAAGCAGCTCGCGCGGCTGCGCGAGGTGAAGGCCGCCCGCGCGGAGGCCGCCGTGGGCGAGTCGCTCGCCGCGCTCACCCGCGCTGCCGAGACGGGCGAGGGGAACCTGCTGGCGCTCGCCGTCGACGCCGCGCGCCGCCGCGCGACGCTCGGCGAGATCTCCGACGCGCTCGAGCGCGTCTTCGGCCGCTACGAGGCCCCGGTGCGCACGGTGAGCGGCGTCTACGGCGCGGAGATCCGCGATGCGGCCGCCGGCCGCGAGGTGGAGGCGCTCGTCCAGCAGTTCGCGGCCCTCGAGGGCCGGCGCCCGCGCATCCTCGTCGCCAAGATGGGTCAAGACGGGCACGACCGGGGGATGAAGGTCATCGCCACCGCCTTTGCGGATCTCGGGTTCGACGTCGATATCGGTCCGCTCTTCCAGACCCCGGACGAGGTGGCTCGCCACGCCGTCGAGAACGACGTGCACGTGGTCGGGGTCTCCTCGCTCGCCGGCGGCCACAAGACCCTGGTCCCACAGCTCATCGACGCGCTCGGGCAGGCGGGCCGAGGGGACATCCTCGTCGTGGCGGGCGGCGTGATCCCGCCGCAGGACTACCGGTATCTGGAGGAGCGCGGCGTCGCGGGGATCTTCGGGCCCGGGACGGTCATCCCCGAGGCCGCCGCGCGGATCGTCCGGACGCTCCTTGGGAGCCTCTCGTCGCAGGAGGCGCGCTAGGTTGAAGGCGAGCCCGAGGCAGCTCGTCGACGGTCTCCTCGCGGGCGACCGGGCGGCGCTCGCGCGCGCGATCACGCTCGCCGAGAGCTCGCTCCCCCGCCACCAGGAGCTCGCCGAGGAGGTACTGGAGCGCTGCCTGCCTCACGCCGGCGGCGCCACGCGCCTCGGCATCACCGGCGTGCCCGGGGTCGGCAAGAGCACGTTCGTCGACGCCCTCGGCGTTCACCTCGTGCGCGATCGGGGAGAGACGGTGGCCGTGCTCGCTGTCGACCCGAGCAGCCCTGTCCACGGCGGGAGCATCCTTGGCGACAAGACCCGGATGCCACGGCTGGCGAGCGACCCGCGGGCCTTCATCCGGCCCTCGCCGTCGGGCGGCTCGCTCGGCGGCGTGGCGCGGGCCACGCGCCAGGCCATCGTGCTCTGCGAGGCGGCGGGATACCGCAACATCCTCGTCGAGACGGTGGGAGTCGGGCAATCCGAGGTCGCCGTCGCCGACATGACGGATTGCTTCCTGCTCCTCATGCTGCCCGGGGCCGGCGACGAGCTGCAAGGCGTGAAGCGCGGCATCATGGAGCTTGTCGATCTCGTGATCATCAACAAGGCCGACGGCGGGAACGTCGACAGGGCCGCGCGAGCGCGCCGCGATTATGAGAGCGCCTTGCACCTGTTCCCTCCGGCGCCTCACGGCTGGGCGCCCGTCGTCGGCGTCTGCTCGGCCCAGGAGGGCCGAGGCGTCAGCGAGGCATGGGAGAACGTGCTGCGCCACCGCGCGCACATGCAGGCCAGCGGCTGGCTCCTGCGCCGCCGCGCGGGGCAGGCGCGCCGCTGGCTGTTCGAGCTCATCGAGGGGCACCTGCGGGAGGCGTTCCTGCGCAGCGCTGCCGTGCGAGAGCGCCTGTCCGGCGTGGAGGCCCTCGTCGAGGCGGGATCGCTCAGCCCGCTGCGCGCCGCGCGGCAGCTGCTGGAGGCCTGGGGCCAGCGCGGCCTATAAGGGGGCCCTCCCATGCGCGATGTCTGCTGGCGCTGCCGGCGCCCCCGTCCGGTCTGCTATTGCGCGCTCCTGCCCTCCTTGCCGACGCGGACCCGGGTCGTGCTCCTCCAGCACCCGCGCGAGCGCCGGGTGGGGATCGGCACGGCGCGCATGACCCACCTGGCGCTGCCCAACTCCGAGCTGCACGAGGGGGTGGTCTTCGAGGATGACGCCCGGATCGCCGCCCTCGCGAGCGATCCGACCACGGCCGTGCTCTTTCCTGGGGGCGACGCGCACCCGGCGAGCGGGCCGCCGGTGCGCTCGCTCATCGTGGTCGACGGCACGTGGTGGCAGGCGAGGAAGATGCTCGCGCTGAACCCGCGCCTGGCGGCGGTGCGCCGCATCGGCGTGGCGCCCCGGGCGCCGGGCAACTACCGCATCCGCAAGGAGCCCCGGCCCGAGTGCCTCGCCACGGTCGAGGCGGTGGCCAGCGCGCTCGGCGCGCTCGAGGGCGAGCCCGCGCGCTTCGAGGAGATGCTGCGGGCCTTCACATTCATGGTCGACCGGCAGATCGAGCACCAGGCGAGGAGCGACGCCCCGCGGCGGCGGCGCGCGAAGGCGGCCCCGCGGCTCGCGCCGCTGCGCCCCTACCTCGCCGAGCCGGCGAGGGTGGTGCTCGTCGACGGCGGGGCCAGCTCCGGATGGCCGGCGGGCGCCGGCGCGGCCGAGCCGAGCTCAGAGCTCGTCCACCTCGTGGCCTGCCGCGCGCCGGGCGAGCGCTTCGAGGCGTTCCTCCGCCCGCGGCGCCCGCTGGGCCCGAGCGTCTCGCACCAGCTCGAGGTGCCCGAGGCCCGCCTGCAGGGCGGCGAGGACGTCGGCGCGGCCCTGACCCGCTTCCGCGCCTTCGTCGGCCCGGACGGCGTGCTGGGCACCTGGGGCTGCTTCACGCTGGACCTGCTCGCGCAGGAGGGCCTCGGGCGCCTGCCGTTCCTCGACCTGCGCGACCTCTGCGCGCGGCACCTCGGGCGGCGGCCGGGCGGCATCGCCGACGGGGCGCGGGCGCTCCGGGCCGGGGAGCCGGCGCCGCAGGGGGCCGGTCGGTGCGGGCGCACGGTGGGGTGGCTCGAGGTCGTCCTTGCGCGCCTGCTCGATCTCGCGGGAGAGGACCACGGCGCCGGTCTTCCGGGATGATGAGCGCCCGCCGCAGCGAGCGGGCGGGCGCGCTGGCGGATAGAGCTCGTCTTCTCCGGCGCCGGGGCGACACGGTCGACGACGAGCCCGAAGGGCACGAGCACCGCGGCTTTGCTCGTTGACGCAACGTCTGGCGCGAGCGAGCAAAAGCCGGCGAGCTCCCATCGAGCGAACCCTCGATCGCCCGCCGCGCAGCGGACGCACCAAACACGCTTTTCTCGTCGGTCCGGGGCCACGCCGCGGCGCAGCCGACCGAGCTGCGCGAGTGCTCTGATGGTCGCTCCGCGCGGCTCGGAGAGCGAGGCAAGATCCCTTCTCCCACGCGCGTCTTTCATGGCACTGCCAATGCATGTGGCCAGGTAAGCAACGAATCGTTGCTGGGCCAGAGAAGCCAGAGAAGGCGTTTCCTGGCTCGGCTGCAACAAGCAACAACCCGAAGCTGGAGGACTGAACACCATGAAATCTGTACATCGTCTCATCGCGTCGGCGGTCGTGGCATCCGGATGGCTCGGCGCTACCAGCCTGGCGTACGCGGACGTCATTCCCCCCGCCAGCGGCGGAGGCGGCCCCGCCGCCCTGGCGACGCCGGTGGCCGCTTCCGTGATGAGCTTCCTGGCCATCGCCGGACTCGTGGGGTTGCCCCTCGCGCTCCGGCGGCGGCATCGCGAAGCCCTCGGGTGACGCAGCGCGAGCGCCCGTCATGATGGACGTCCTCCTCTCGCCGCTCGACCGCCTGCGGCGCGCCTGCTTCCGCCTCCTGGGCCGCCACGTGGCCACCTGGGTCGCTCGGCGGGACGTCCGCGTGTCGGCGCTGGGGACCATCGCCGTCGTGACGGCGCTCTCGGGCGCGCTGCTGGCGCCGACATGGCTTCTGGCGCTCGGTCCCATCGTTCTCGGCGTCCCTCACGTGCTCGCGGACGTCCGTTACCTCGTCGCGCGCCCGGGCCTCCACCGGCGCGGGCTCGCGGCGCTCGCCGTGGCCGCGCCGCTCGCCGCCGGCGCGGTGACGAGCCGCCTCGCGTGCGGGCTCCTGGCGGCGGTGGCGGCGGCCTTCGTCGCGAGGGGCACGCGCTGCCGCCGCGCCATCGCGATTGCCTGCCTGGCGCCGCTCGTCCCCGTCGCCGTGGCCTTCCGCGGCTGGTCCGAGCTGGTGTTCGCGCACGCCCACAATGCGATCGCCGTCGCGTTATGGTGCGCCTGGCGGCCGCGGCGGACACGCTGGCACCTCGTGCCCCTCGCGCTGTTCCTCGGGTCGTCTGTCGCGCTCGCGACAGGCCTCCTCGATCCGCTCTGGCGCGCCGCGGCCGCGGCGCTGCCCGGGCTCGGAGCGCCGATCCACGCCCACGTGCGCGACCTCGCGCCGCGCGCGCCGGGCGACCTCGGCGTCCGCCTCGTGCTGCTCTACGCCTTCGCGCAGTCGGTGCATTATGCGGTCTGGCTGCGGCTCGTCCCGGAGGACGATCGCCCCCGCCCCGCTCCGCGCGGGTTCGTGAGCAGCTGGCGAGCGCTCGCGGACGATCTCGGGCGCCCGTTCCTCGGGCTCACGGCGGCCGCCGCGCTCGCGTTGATCGCGTGGGCCTGCTTCGATCTCCTGGCTGCGCGCGCCGGCTACCTTCGATTCGCGGTCTTCCACGGGCACCTCGAGCTCGCGGCCGCGACATGGCTCTTCATCGAGCGGCGCCGGATGGCCGGGGCCGGCGACCCGGGGCAGCAGCGGCGCTGGCCGAGCCCTCGATGCACGGCCCTCGCGCCGTCGTGCGCATGATGCGCTGGGCGGTCGCCTTTGCGTTCACGCAGCTCGTCGAGGTGCCCGTGTACCTCGCCGCGATGCGCCGACAGCGCTTCGACGCGCGGCGCGCGGTGCGCTTCTGCGCCGCGTTCGGCGCGAGCGCGCTCACACACCCGATCGTCTGGTTCGTCTTCCCGCGCCTCCTGTCGCGCCAGGGCTACTGGACCCTGTTCGCGGCGGCCGAGGCGTTCGCCGTCGTGGCCGAAGGCTGCTATCTCGGCCTCTTCGGCCTACGCCGCGCGTTCCGCTGGTCGCTCTGCGCGAACGCGCTGAGCGTGGGGCTCGGCCTTGCGCTGCGGAGCTGCATGGGCTGGCCCTGAGATGACTGGCTGTCTGGGGCACCCTCATCGAGAGCGCCCTTGCGGTGAGGTGCGCAATGGGCGTCGGCGTCGGGCCGAGCGCCCTGAACGCCGTTGCGGCCAGGGGCGCCGCGTGAGATGCTCCGGCCGTGGCATTCATCCGGCTGCGCTGAGCCCGGCATCCTCGTCCTCCCCGTAGCCCCGGCGCGACCGGGTCGGCGTGGCGAGCGCGCGGGTGCCCGTCCGTGCCCTGTCTTCCCCCATGACGCGGAAGACCGGGGCGCGGAGCCTCACGCCCGGCAGCCCGGAAGGAGCATGCCACGCACGCCTGGCCGGTCGTGAGCTCGCGCCGCGAGTCTTCCCCATCCACGCGCGCCGCCCTGGAAAGGCGGCGCGAAAGAGGCTCGCTCTCATGACCGAACGTACAAGCACCCCATCCACGTCTCCTTCGTCCTTTGCGCCCATCGACTCCGTCGCTGCGCTCCTCGATGCGGCGCGCCGCGAGGGGCTCCGTCTCGTCACGTCCCACGCCGACTTCGACACGAGCGGGCTCGATTTCCTCGTCGTGCACGCCCACGACGAGGACGGCGTTCCGTGGGTCGTGCGCACGCCGCGCCGCCTCGCGGTGGTCGCGTCGGCCCGCGTCGAGGCCCGCGTGCTGGCGCTGGTAGGCCCGCGCTTGCCGGTGGCCGTGCCGGACTGGCGCGTGCACACCGACCACGTGATCGCCTATCCGCGCCTCGGCGACGTGCCCGCCGTCTCCTTCGATCCCGAGGCGGGCCCGCGCTGGAGCCGCGTCGATCCCGCGGCGCCGTCCGAGGTGTTCGTCGCGTCGGTGGCCGAGGCGCTCGCGGCGCTCCAGCGCGTGGACGCGGCAGAGGTCCGTTCGGCGGGCGTCCCCGTGAAGTCCATCGACGAGGCGCGCGAGCTCCACGCGCGGGCCATGGACGAGACGCGCGCCGCGCTGGCGCCCCCGGACGCGCTGTGGGCCCGGTGGCAGCGCTGGCTCGAGGACGACGCGATCTGGCCGCGCCACCTCGCCCTCGTGCACGGCGATCTCCACCCCGGCCACATGCTCCTCGACGAGGGCGGCCGTCTCACGGGGATCCTGGACTGGACCGAGGCCCACCTCGGCGATCCCTCGGTCGACTTCGCGCTCTTCGTCGGCGCCTTCGGCAAAGCCGCGCTCGACGCGTGCATCGCGCGCTTCGAGGTCGCCGGCGGCAAGACGTGGCCGGGACTCGCGGCCCACGCCGGCGAGCGCTGGGCGGCGTTCCCCGCGATCGCGGCGAAGTGGGGAGTCGAGTCCGGCGATGAGGGCGTGATCGCCCACGCGCGCAACCTGCTCGCAGGGATCGCGGCCGAGAGCGGGTGAACGCCGGCGCGCGCGACGCGCCCCATCAGCCACTGAAATAATGCGCTGCGTTGTGAGCCCGCGCATGTTCAGCCGCTGCGGCCCTGGGTAGCCTCTCCGCATGAGCGGAGGACACGGCGCGGATACCGGTGCCGCGGATCGCGCGCTCGTGCTCATGCTGCTGGGCACGGTGCTGCTCGTGTCGCCTGCGCGGCTGCTCTGGGCCCGCGGCCTGCTCGCGGTCGCCGCCGTCTTCGCGGTGTGGGCCGCGCTGATCGCGCTCGCCGTGCTCGCGACGCGCGCCGACCGCGCCGACCGCGATCGCGGCGAGCCCCCCCGCGACGAGCGCGAGCGCGGCGGCTCCGCGCCCGGTGACCGTGATCGAGGGCCGCCGTGATCGACGTCGGCGTCCTCCTCTTCGCCACGGTGGCCTGGCTCGCCGTGCTCGCCGCGATCGCGCTCGCCGCGCAGCGCGAGCGGATCCCCCGCGCGCTGGCGCGCCACCCGCTCGTCCTCGCCCTCTCGCTCGGCGTCTACGCCTCGTCGTGGACCTACTACGGCGGCGTCGGCTTCGCGCAGCGCCACGGCCTCGTCTTCCTCGCGGTCTACCTCGGCCCGACGCTCGCGTGCATCGCCACCCCGCTCCTCTGGTCGCGCGTCCTGCGGATCACGCGCGAGCAGCGCCTCTCCTCGCTTGCAGACCTGTTCGCCTTCCGCTTCCAGAGCCCCGCGGCGGGGGCGGTCGTCGCCGCCTTCTCCGTCGTCGCCAGCGTGCCCTACGTCGCGCAGCAGTTCCGCGCGACCGAGCAGTCGGTCCGCGTGCTCTCCGGGCCCGGGCACGAGGAGGCCGTCGGCGCCGTCTTCTGGGCGCTGCTCACGCTCTTCACGGCGTTCTTCGGCGCCCGCCCGGCCGCCGAGCAGGGGCGCGAGGACGGCCTCGCGGCGGCGGTCGCGTTCGAGTCGGCGGCGAAGCTCGCCGTGCTCGCGGCCGTGGGCCTCGTCGCCGTGCTCGGGGCCTTCGGCGGAGCGGGCGGGCTCGCGGGCTGGCTCGGCGATCACGCCGCCGAGGTCGAGGCGCTCGGCCGCCCCGTGCGCGAGGACAGCGGCTGGACGTCGATGCTCGTCATCAGCTTCGCCGCCGCCTTCCTGCTGCCGAGGCAGTGGCACATGGCGTTCGCCAGCGGCGCCGGCGACCGCGCGCTCGCCAAGGCGGCCTGGGCCTTCCCGCTCTTCCTGCTAGCCCTCAACCTGCCCGTCCTGCCCGTCCTCTGGGCCGGGACCCGCCTCGCGCCGGCCGAGCCCGCCGACAGCTACGTGCTGCTCGTGCCGCAGCTGCTCGGCCAGGGCTGGCTCGCCCTCGCCGCGTTCATCGGCGGCATCTCCGCGGCGAGCGCCATGGTCATGGTCACGGCCGTCGCCCTCGCGAGCGCCAGCGCCACGCACCTGCTCCTGCCGCTCGCCCGGAGGACGCTGCGCCGCAACGTCTACGCGCGCGTGCTGTGGCTCCGCCGCGGGCTCCTGATCGTCATCCTCACCGGCGGGTGGCTCTTCCACCGCGCGCAGCCGCACCGCGGGCTGCTCGTCGAGAGCGGCATCGTGTCGTTCGTCGCCTTCGCGCAGTTCCTGCCGGGGCTCTTCGCCGCGCTCTTCTGGGAGCGCGCGACGCGCGCCGGGTTCCTCGCCGGGCTCGTGGCCGGCATCGGCACCTGGACCGCCACCTGCCTCGCGCCCTTCCTGCCCGAGCTGTCCGGGCTCGACCCGGGGTGGCTCGATCTCCTGCGCGAGGGCGCGGGCCGGGCCGACCCCGCCGTGTACGTGACGGTCACGGACACCTGGTCGCTGCCCACGTTCGTGTCGCTCGCCGTCAACGGCGCCACGCTCGGGCTCGTATCGCTCCTGCGCCCCCCGGCCGAGGAGGAGCGCGAGGCGGCGCGCCTGTGCACGCGCCGCGAGATCGGCCCGTCGGTCGAGCGCGCGACCGTGGCCTCGAGCGTTGGCGCGCTGGAGGAGCGGCTCGCGCGGCTGCTCGGCCGCGAGGCGGCCGCGCTCGAGGTCACGCGCGCCCGGATCGAGCTCGACATCCCGCGCGACGAGACGCGGTCCACGGAGCTCCACGCGCTCCAGGAGCGCCTGCACCGCAACCTGTCGCCGCTCGTCGGCCCGGTGCTCGCGAGGACCGTCGCGGAGGCGGACGCGCAGGGCGCCCCCGCGGCGTTCGGCAGCCGAGCGGCGAGCGGCGCGCTCACCGAGGAGCTCCGGTGGCTGGAGCGGCGCCTCGCGCGCGGGGAGGCCACGACGACGTTCGTCGGCGCCGCGAAGGAGCTCGACCTCCTGCGGCGCTGGCTCCGCTCGGTGCTCGCGCAGCTCCCCCTCGGCGTCTGCGCCGTGGGCTCCGACGGCGCGATCAGCCTCGTGAACCGCCGCCTCGAGGCGCTCGTCGGCGCCGAGGAGCGCGACCTCGTCGGGGCGCCGCTCGACCGGCTGCCGGCCCCGTTCGCGGAGCTGTTCGCGCGCGCCGCCCGCGCCGCCTCCGCGGGCGAGGGCGGCGCGGACGAGATCGAGGCGCACGTGGCCGGCCGCGCGCGCTCGCTGCGCGTCCACCGCGCCGCGCTCGACCCGCTCGACGCGCGCGCCGCCTCGGGGGGCGTGGTCCTCCTCGTGGAGGACCGCACCGAGCAGCGCGCGCTCGAGGCGCAGCTCGCCCACCGCGACCGCCTCGCCCAGCTCGGCCGCCTCGCCGCCGGCGTGGCCCACGAGGTCGGCAACCCGCTCACCGGCATCGCCTGCCTCGCGCAGAACCTCCGCGCCGAGTCCGACAGCGACGAGATCCGCGCGCGGGCGGGCCTCATCCTCGGCGAGGCGGCGCGCATCGAGGCCATCCTGCGCTCCCTGCTCGACCACAGCCGCACCGGCGCCGTGCAGAAGCCCGGCGAGGGCGCGCGCGCGCGGGTCGGGCGCGTGGCGCTCTCCGAGGTGGTCGCCGAGGCCGTGCGGCTCATCCGGCTCGACCGCGCGGCGCCCCACGTCCGGGTGGACCAGGCCTGTCCCGACTCGCTCGTCGTCATCGGCGACCGGCGCGAGCTCGTCCAGGTCTTCGTCAACCTGCTCGCGAACGCCCGCGACGCGTCCGAGGCCGGCGCGCTCATCGCCGTCCGAGGGTGGATCGAGGCCGGCCAGATCGTCGTCGAGGTCGAGGACCACGGCAGCGGCATCCCCGAGGAGCTCCTCGCCGCGGTGCTGGAGCCGTTCGTGACGACGAAGCGCGACCCGAGCGGCACGGGGCTCGGCTTGCCGCTCTCGCGCTCGATCGTCGAGGATCACGGCGGGACCCTCGCGCTGCGGAGCGCGGTGGGGCGGGGGACGACGGTCGTCGTCCGGCTGCCGCTCGCGGGCGCGGGGTGAAGCGGTCGGCGCGGGACGTCGGGTGTTACCGATCGTAACGAGACGTGGCCGAACGAGCCTGCCAACGTGCTTGCCCCGTGGACGAACAGGTATTCTCAAGGCTGCTTGCGTGGTATTCAGATCAAAGAGAGCAGCATTCCGCGAGCCGGGGGTGACAGGGGCATCGCCCCGCGCGCTGCCCGGCCCCTCCTCCGCCATCGCGTGCGAGGGAGGACGAGCCATGAATGACACCCTGGCTGCCTCTTTACCGCTCGGCGCGCCTGTAAGCCCGTCTCCGGCCCTCTCGACAAGCGCTGGAACTCCTCCGAGGAACCGTTCCCATGGCACAGACGTCTCCCCAAACCTTCGCCGTGAACCCCACGAGCCCGGCCCCCGCGGCCGCCGGGCGTGAGGTCGTCGACAGCTCCACGCTCTGGAAGGTCATCTTCGCGTCCGCTGGCGGTACGATGATCGAGTGGTACGACTTCTATATCTTCGGGAGTCTCGCCGCGATCATCTCGACCCACTTCTTCCCGAAGGACAACCCGACCGCGAGCTTCCTCTTGACGCTCGGCACGTTCGCCACGGGCTTCGTCGTCCGCCCGTTCGGCGCGCTCGTGTTCGGGCGCGTCGGCGATATCGTCGGCCGGAAGTACGCATTTCTCGTGACGCTGCTGCTCATGGGCGGCGCGACGGCGGTGATCGGCCTCCTCCCCACGTACGAGAAGATTGGGCTCTTCGCCCCGCTCGCGCTCGTCCTGATCCGCCTCGTGCAGGGCCTCGCGCTTGGCGGTGAGTACGGCGGCGCGGCGGTGTACGTCGCCGAGCACTCGCCCGACGAGAAGCGCGGCTTCTACACCTCGTTCATCCAGATCACGGCGACGCTCGGCCTGTTCGTCTCGCTGGCGGTGATCCTCGGGACCCGCCTTGTCGTGGGCGAGGACACGTTCAAGGACTGGGGCTGGCGTATCCCGTTCCTCCTGTCGGTGTTCCTCGTCGCCGTGTCCTTCTACGTGCGTACCCGCCTCAAGGAGTCGCCGATCTTCGCCAAGCTCAAGGCCGAGGGGAAGACGTCGGCCGCGCCCATCAAGGACAGCCTCGGCAACAAGCGCAACTGGAAGGTCATCCTCGTCGCCCTGTTCGGCGCCACGGCAGGTCAGGGCGTGGTCTGGTACACGGGGCAGTTCTACGCGCTCTACTTCCTGCAGAACACGCTGAAGGTCCCGTTCGTCACGGCCACCATCGTGGTCGCCGCCGCGCTCGCCCTCGGCATGCCGTTCTTCGTGTTCTTCGGCTCGCTCTCGGATCGCATCGGCCGGAAGAAGATCATGCTCGCGGGCAACCTGTGCGGCGCGATCGGCTTCTTCCCCGTGTTCTGGGCGATGAAGCAGAACGCGGACAACCCGGTCGTGCTCACCGCGCTCGTGTTCGTGCTCGTGCTGTTCGTCACGATGGTCTATGGCCCGATCGCGGCCTACCTGGTCGAGGCCTTCCCTGCGAAGGTGCGTTACACGTCGCTGTCGATCCCGTACCACGTCGGCAACGGCGTGTTCGGCGGGCTCTTGCCGCTCATCGCCTCGTCGGTGACGGTCGCGACGGGCAACATCTATGCGGGGCTCCTCTATCCGATCGCGGTGGCGCTCATCACCGTTGTCGTCGGCGGGCTCTTCCTGAAAGAGCGGAGCGACGTGCGCCTCTGGGACGAGCTCGATCGCCCGGCTTGACGGCGATCTCCGGGCGGACGGAGCGCTGCTCGCGCGCCGTCCGCCGCCTCCCGCTCCTTGCAGATCCGTGAGATACGGGCTCAGCCGTCAGGCTCCGGAGCGAGGCATACGAAGGTACGCCGCCGCGAGCCGAACGACGCGGATGAGCCTGTGGAGCTGAGGCATCTCCTCGAATTTTCGCGCTCACCTTGTCTCCGTAATATACCTGTCATTTCGGCTCTCTAGGCGCCGGGCATCGTCCACGCAGAGCTGGTGGGGGCTCGGGCCCGGTGGCGCGGGAGGCCTCGGCGAACGGCCCGGCCCCCGTGGGGTGTGGTCGTCGCGCGCGGCACGGACGGGCTGAACTCGCCTGGGACGTCCTGTGCCCGACGTGCTGCGCACGCCGGACACAGGACGTCATTGGGGCTCAAACATCAGCCCGTCCGTTCCGCGCGCGACGACCACACCCCACGGGGGCCTACGGGATGTGGGACGGCATGGGGTGAGCCTGGGCGACGAGGCGATTCAGCTGAGAGGCGCTCTGTTACCGCGTCGCTCGAGCGCGGCCCTGATTTCGAGCACGAGCCACAGAGGTCGCGAAGGCACAGAGAGGTGCACCCGTGTGCTCTGTGCACCCATGGTTCAAATAGTTTCTCTCGAAGGAACCTGGATGACCGTGGGAGACGCGATGTTGGTGAATCGCGTCGATGAATAGTTTTGTTGCTACTGATGGGCTTCAAGGCCTCCGATGTGCACTGTGCTTCTTCGTTACATCGAACCACAGCATGGTATTGACGCATCGCCTGCTTGAGAGAGCAATTGTGCTTGACTCGGTACGTGGTGTGATCGAAGGGTCTCTCGTCGGGAATCTGGAAATCGGGGGCTGCGAAACAAAGATAGGTTGAGCGCGCCGTGTCATCTGCTTTGCGCGCGGCGCGTCGGCGTGGCATCTTACTGAACTTGCTTGCGGCCATCCGGCCGCTCCTAGGAGAAAATTTATGCGCTTTGCTAGCTCGCTGAGCTTCGGCTTGGTTTCGATCGCTTGCTGCCTGGCTGCCTGCATTGCTTCGTCTCCAGATGACGAGGAGATCCTGTCGCTGGAGGACGAGCTGCTCAGCTCGGACGGGACGATGTCGGCGGAGCTGTCGTACCAGTCGCAGTGGCCGACGGGGTACTGCGCCAACGTGACCGTGAAGAACGGGAGCTCCAAGGCGAGCACCTCGTGGGGACTGGCGATCGGGCTCAACGGAGCGACGCTGGCCAACTCGTGGAACGCGCGGGTCACGCAGTCGAATGGGACGCTGAACGTGACCAACGAGAGCTACAACGGCTCGCTGGGAGCAGGAGCGTCGACGACCTGGGGGTTCTGCGCGAACGGCACGGGGAAGCCCTCGATCACGTCGGTCAACGGCAACGGGAACGGCGGCTCGACGTCAGTGAGCTCCAGCAGCAGCGCTTCGAGCAGCTCCAGCAGCGCTTCGAGCAGCTCGAGCAGCAGCACCTCGGCCAGCTCTGGCGGAGGCGGGAGCGGAGGCGCGGGCGGGAGCGGCGGCGCGGGCGGGAGCGGAGGCGCGGGCGGCAGCGGAGGCTCGGGCGGCAGCGGTGGAGGCCCGGTGGTCAATTCCGGCCTCCCGACGCCCCCAGGCCCCAGCAACGTGGCGAAGCCGTCGGGCGCGGCCGGCGGGTTCAGGGTCATCAACTGGGCCGGCTTCACGGGCGCCGTGTCGTACACGTTCGACGACTCGAACTCGAGCCAGATCCAGAACTACGACACGCTGAACGCGCTCGACGTTCCGTTCACCTTCTACCTCCAGACCGGCAAGACCGAATCGACCAATTCGGTGTGGCAAAGGGCGCTGAACGACGGGCACGAGCTCGGCAACCACACGAAGAGCCATTCGAGCAACGACAGCGGCTCCGATACGGACGCCGCGACGCAGTTCATCGAGAGCAGGTTCGGCACCAAGGTGTGGACGATGGCGGCTCCGAACGGCTCGTCCGTGTACTCGAGCATCGCCAGGACGCGCTTCCTCATCAACCGCGGCGTGGCCAACAACCTCATCGGCCCGAACGACTCGACCGATCCGTTCACGCTGCCCTGCTACATCCCGCCGACCGGCGCCTCCACGGCGACGCTGGATCAGCAGGTCACGAGCGCGCGGGACGCCAAGAAGTGGCGCACCGTCCTGGTGCACGGCTTCACCGGCGGCTCCGATGGCGCCTATCAGCCCGTACAGCTCCAGGCCTTCGTCGATCACGTCAAGCACTCCAAGGCGCTCGGCGACATGTGGCTCGACAGCGTGGTCAACGTCGGCGCTTACTGGCGCGGCCAGAAGGCGGTCTCCTCCGCCTCCTCGTCGACGTCCGGCGGCGCGACGACCTACACGTGGCAGCTGCCCGACCACTTCCCGCCGGGCAAGTACCTGCGCGTGACGGTCACCGGCGGCACGCTCAAGCAGAACGGCGTTCCGCTGAGCTGGGATCCGCACGGCTATTACGAAGTGGCGCTCGACGCGAAGTCCGTGACGCTGTCGCCGTGACGAAGCGGGCCCGCGCCCGGCGGGCCCCCTCCCGCCGCGACGCGCGCGGGCCGAGCCATCCGGACCCGAGTCAGCCGCGGAGCGCTCTGTCGCCGAGCGGCTGCAGCTCGCTCCTGGCCTCGTGAGAGAAGGAATCGACGAGGCGCAGAGGGCACGGACGAGAGCGCGAAGGGGTGGTGGGGGCTTTGGCAGAAGGTGGGGACGTTGAACCGCCAAGACGCCAAAAGACGCCAAGAGAAAAATTAATAATCTTGGCGTATTTGGCGTCTTTTGGCGCCTTGGCGGTTCCATCGTTCCGGCAGGGTAGGGGAGTTCCCCCGCCTCCCCGCGAAGGCGCTCTGTGTCCTCCGCGGGTCCAACGTGGCATCTTATGGAGTTTGCTTGCTCTGGTCGGACTACAACGCCGATCTCAAGCCGCTGACCGGGCAGACCCGATCGATCCCGATGTTCGTGTCGCAGCAGCACACCTATCCGAGCGGCTCGAACCAGCGGTCGGCAGCCACGCTCGCGCAGTGGCAGGCCGGGATCGACCGCCCGGGCGACATCATCTGCTCCGGGCCGAAGTACCAGTACCCGTACGCGAGCGACAACATCCACATGACCGCGATCGGGTACGAGCGGCTCGGCGAGAAGCTCGGGCAGATCTATAGCGAGAAGGTCGTGCAGGGCCGTGACTGGCAGCCGCTCCAGCCGACGCGGGTCGAGCGCAGCGGTCGCGTGATCACGGTGCACTTCCACGTGCCCGTGCCGCCGCTCGCGTGGGACAGCTCGCTCCCCTCGCCGCACCAGAGCGCGCTCACCGAGTGGGCGCAGGGGCGCGGCTTCGAGGTCCGCACGGCGAGCACCAGGATCCCGATCAGCTCCGTCGCGATCTCGGGCGACACGGTGCGCATCACGGTCGGCAACGATCTCCCCGCGACCGGCGTCTGGGTCGGCTACGCCATGACCAGCGACGGCACGGCGTTCTCCGGCCGGACGTGGCGCTCGGGCCAGCTGCGCGACTCCGATCCCTTCGTCGGCTCGATGACGGGGACCGCGCAGCCGAACTACGCGGTGGCGTTCGAGATGGCCGTGCCCTGAGCCTCGCCGGCGCGGCGCGCCATCGGGATTGCGCCGCCGAACTCGACGGCCAGACGTCTGGTGACGGACCGTCAGAGGTGACCGCCCTCCATCGGCGCCCTCTACCCGTTCGGCCCGTTCCATCATCGTCGTCACCTCTTGCTCCGCGGCGATGGGAACAACAACGGGCGACGCGGGCGGTGACGACGCCCTTGGCCGGGTGATATCTGTATCAGCAACAGAGCTGCTGATATAAGTCACGTGCACGTATTGTTTCTGGCCCTCCACATCTGCTCGTACTTGCCTGACTGCTCGAGTCTCTGTTGGCACGACTGGTTGCTGTCGATATAATTGTCGTAGCCCATCTTGCATGCTTGCTTGAATTCTTCGGTGATATTTCTGGCGCCGCGACTGCCCATCACTGCGAACAGCTCGCGGCGCGGCCCGGGAATAAGGCTCTGGCAGTACCTGTTAGCGGCGCTCCAGCCAGTGTCATAGGCCGCCTGCTCCAGCTCGGACAGGGATTCCTCGTCACTTGCGTATGCGACGTTCGTAGAGGCAAACAGTGTGCACAAAGCTGCGGCACATAGCTGCATCTTCATCGACTTTCTCCTTTTTCATGGACTCCATCGCGTATGATCTGTGCTCGCCGTCAGCCTACTGCCGTCGGCGGCGTATCCATTGTGACCCCGCGGCGTGTGCCAAGGGGCACGGATGTTCAAAAATGACGGACGAGCTCCGCGCGTGATCGTGGCAGCCGGCCTGAGTGCGGCGTGCGTGGGACAAGACTCCGCTTGTCCGGCGCGCTCGCACCGGCGGAGGAGTGCGCGCCACGCGACGGGTGCAAGCTGAGCTTAGCCGGGCATCATCCCTCGCTTGCGCCGTTGGCGAGCCGACGCTGCCACCCGTTCCGCGCCGTCGACCTCGGCGGGAGCGGCAAATGGCTACGCCTCATGGCCATGGCCGGGCGGTTACGGTCAGATATCTGACCACGGGCGACGCTGGCCACCCGCGCAGCGCGCTCTCGTTGGCGCGCGCCAAGCAAGAGAGGCATGCAGTCCATGCGAACTCCCATGCACACGGTATCTCGATCTGTCGAGTGGCCTCGGTCCGGGACACACTCGTGACGCGGGCGCTGTTCGCGAAGGCGCCATGACGCCGTGACGTTGCGTCTCCAGCATCTGATCCGCGCGGTGCCGATCGACATCCCCGAGGCGCGGGATGACGAGCACCGCTTTCCCGCGCCTGTTCACAGCCGCGGATCGATCGGCTCGCTCTCCAGCGCCAGCACCCCGAACACACACTCGTGCACGCGATGGAGCGGCTCGCCCTCCACGAAGCGGTGGAGCGCCTCCAGGCCGAGCGCGTACTCCCGCAGCGCGAGCGCGCGCTTCCCCGACACGCTGCGGTTCCGCAGCCGCGCGAGGTGCTGCGGCATCAGGTACTCCGGTCCATAAATAATCCGCAGGTACTCCGGCCCGCGACACTTGATCGCCGGCTGGACGAGCCCGCGCGGGCCGCGCACGACCCACTCCCACGACTTCACCACCATGCCCTCGCCGCCGCGCTCGACCATCTCCGTCCAGAAGGCCACCGCCTGCGCCTCGCTCTGCGGGTCCGAGAGGTCGACCACGCGGTGCGGGGTCTCCACGAAGAACGCCGGATCGACCTCGGCGAGCCGCGCGAGCTGCCGCAGGTGGAAGCCGTGGTCCCGCGCCGCGTGCACCGCGCCCTCGCTCGCGAGCAGGTGGAACGGCGCCAGACGGATGTCCGCCAGCGACCGCACCGGCCAGCAGTAGCGCCGGTAGGCCGCCACGTACCCGTCCATCGCCGCCTTCCGGGCCGCGTGGCGCTCGAGCAGCACCCGCGCGCTCTCGTCGCGCGCGGCGGCCTTCTCCAGCGCCCGCACCGTCGCGTCGAGCGACGCGCGGCCCGACGAGCCCACGGCGGCGTACTGGCCGCGCAGGAGATCCTGGGCCTTCGCCGACCAGGGCAGGAGCTCCGCGTCGAGGCAGACCCAGTCCGTGCGCAGCTCGGCCCACAGATCCGCCCGATCCATCGCCGCCCGCACCCGGTCGATGAGCTCCCGGCTCCGCGCCTCGTCCGAGAAGAACGGCCTGCCCGTGCGCGTCGTGCACACGCCGAGCGGCCCCTCGTCGAGGCGGAACCGCCGCCGCCGCGCGGCCTCGTCGCGGCACACGACGAGCACCGCGCGCGACCCCATGTGCTTCTCCTCGCAGACCACGCGGCCCACGCCGTTCTGCCGGAAGTACGCGAACGCCTCGCGCGGGTGCTCGAGCAGGCCCCCGTCCTTCGACGTCTCGCTCGGCGACATCGTCGGCGGCAGGTAGATGAGCCACCGGGGATCCACGGCGAAGCGGCTCATCGCCTCGAGCGCCGCCGCCGCGTTCTCCTCGCGGATCGTCACCATGCCGTGCACCCGCGTCCGGATCGCGCGCCGGCCGCGCACGTCGTCGATGTCGAGCACGTCGTAGGCCTGCCCGCGCGATCCGGCCTTCGGCTCGCCCGCGAGCGGCGCGAGCGGCTTCGCGGGCTCGTAGTACACGCGGCGCGCCTTGACCTCGACGAGCTCGCGCTCCGGGTAGCGGAGCGCCGTGAGCGCGCCGCCGAACACGCACCCCGTGTCGATGCAGATCGTGCGGTTCTCCCACTCGGCCACCGTCGTCGGCGTGTGGCCGTAGACCACCATCGCCTTGCCGCGGTACTCCGAGGCCCAGTTGTACCGCACGGGCAGGCCGTACTCGTCGGTCTCGCCCGTGGTCTCGCCGTACAGGCAGAACTCGCGCACCGCGCCCGAGCCGCGGCCCTGGAACGCCTCCTTCACCCCCGCGTGCGCGACCGCGAGGTTGCCGTCGTCGAGCACGTAGTGGCTGACGAGCCCGTCGATGAAGTCCGCCGCCTTCGCCTTGAACGCGTCCGTCTCCGCCTCGAGCTGCTCGAGCGTCCGCTCGAGCCCGTGCGTCGCCCGCACGTCGCGCCCGCGCAGCTTCTTGAGCAGCTTCACGTCGTGGTTGCCGGGCACGCAGAGCGCGGCGCCCGACTCGACCATCGCCATCGCGAGGCGCAGCACGTCGGGCGAGCGCGGCCCGCGGTCCACGAGGTCGCCGAGGAAGATCGCGCGCCGGCCCTCGGGGTGCGACGCGCGCGGCGCGTCCGGCAGCCCCTCCAGCTTGTAGCCGAGCGCCTCGAGCAGCTCGACAAGCTCGTCGAAGCAGCCGTGGACGTCGCCGATGATGTCGAACGGCCCGCGCTCGTCGCGGCGGTCGGTCCACAGGCGCTGCCGCTCGATCGTGGCCGCCGCCACCTCCTCGGGCGAGGAGAGCACGTGCACGTAGCGGAAGCCCTCGCGCCGGAGCTCCTTGAGCGAGCGGCGCAGCTCGCGGCTCTGGCCCCGCACGACGTGGGGGCCGAACTGCCGGTCCGGCCGGCCGGCGTTGCGCGCGTGGCAGAGCTTCTCCGGCATGTCGAGCACGATGGCCACCGGCAGCACGTGGTGCTCGCGCGCGAGCGCGACGAGCGGCCTGCGCGCGTCCGCCTGCACGTTGGTCGCGTCGACGACGGCGAGCCGCCCCGACGCGAGCCGCTTGCCCGCGATGAAGTGCAGGACCTCGAAGGCGGCCGCGCTCGCGGACTGGTCGTTCTCGTCGTCGGACACGACGCCGCGGTAGTGGTCCGACGAGAGGATCTCGGTCGGCTTGAAGTGCGCCCTCGCGAACGTGCTCTTGCCGGAGCCGGAAGCGCCGACGAGCACGACCAGCGAGAGGGAAGGGACGATGAGGGGTGCCTGCTCGCTCACGACGCCGCCTCCATCGCCTGCGCGAGGGCGCTGCCCCCGCCGCCCGCGCCGCCGTCCTGGGCATCTCCGCCGCCCGCGCCGTTGGTGCTGCTGGCGCCGCCCGCGCTGCCCCCGCCGCCCTCACGCGTGAAGATCGCCATCTGCGTCGGCGCGCCGAGCGAGGGATCCATCGGGCCGATGGGCAGGTGCTCGACGGCGTAGCCGTGCGCGGCCGCGACCCCCTCGCAGAAGGCGTGGAACTCGGCGCGCGTCCACTCGAAGCGGTGGTCGCCGTGGCGGAGCGCGCCGCGCGGCAGCCCCTCGAACAGCGCGTTGTACTCGGCGTTCGGGGTGGTCACGAGGACGACGCGCGGCCGCGCGTGCTCGAAGACGCTGCGCGTGAGCGCGCCGAGCCGCGAGAGGTCCACGTGCTCGATGACCTCGACGAGGGTCGCGGCGTCGTAGCCCGAGAAGCGCGCGTCGCGGTAGGTGACCGACGCCTGGAAGAGCTGGATGCGCCGCCGCTGCTTGTCGGGCAGGTCGTCGAGGCGCAGCCGGTTCCTGGCGATCTCGAGGCTGCGCATGGAGACGTCGGCGCCCGCCACGCGCTCGAAGACGCGCTCGTCGACGAGGCGCTTCAGCAGCTTGCCCTCGCCGCAGCCGAGGTCGAGCACGCTCCTCGCCTCGGCCCGGCGGAGCGCCGCGACCACGGCCTCGCGCCGCGCCTCGTCGAGGCTCATCCGCGCCTCACCGCGGTCCTCGGGCGCGGCCTTCTCGTCCTCGGCCTCCTCCGGGCTCGCCTCGTCGTCGGCCACGAGCCGCGCGAGCGCGGCCCGGAAGAGCGGCCGGCTGTGCTTCAGGTAGCGGAGCGCGATCGCCTCTCGCTCCGGGTGCTCCGCGAGCCACCCCTTGCCCTTGGCGAGGAGGTTGTCGACCTCGGCGTCGCCCACGTAGTAGTGCTTCTTGTCGTCGAGCACGGGCACGAGCACGTAGAGGTGCGCGAGCAGCTCCCTGAGCCGGCACGTCCTCGCGAGCGAGACGCGCAGGTACGCGCTCTGGCCCCACTCCGGGAACGTCTCGTCGAGCGGGAGGCGCTCGGCCGCGATCTCGTAGCCCAGCGGCTCGAAGAGCCGCCGGAGCAGCGCCTCTCCGCCGCGGCACGGGAGGGCCTCGATCGTGGCGGAGAGGGGGATCGGCGCGTCGGCGAGCTCCGGGCGGTCGCGGCACTTGCCGCCGAGCGCCGAGCCGAAGACCTGCGCGATCGCCACGGAGAGGAACGACGAGGCGACGTAGGGCCGGTCGTTCACGTACTGCGCGAGCGTCCCGGGCTCGCCCGCGCCGCGCCCGCGCACGAGGTCCACGGGGTCGACGTCGAGCAGCAGCGCCGCGGTGCACCGCTCCTCGGTCGCCTCGGGATAGAACACGTGCGCCTTGCCGAACGACAGCGGGAACGACTGCGTGTACGCAGGGTTCTTGACGAGCAGGTAGCCAAGATCGGTCGCCGGCCTGTGCGTGGTGGTGAGCGTGAGGAGCATCGGGGGCCGCAGTCTACGCTAGTGTTGGACGGGTGACGCAGGAGCCCGCAAGCGAGGGAAAGGCTCACGTCGGCAAGGCCGTGGTGATCACCACGGCCGTGCTCTGGCTCCTCGGCTGGATCGACCAGGGGAGCTTCGAACTCTGGCGCGGGCTGGGCATCGCGGTGTGGGTCGCGGCGGTCCTCGGCGCGCTCACGCTGGTGGCGCGCCGCATCGGACCGCAGCGCGCGCCGATCTGGCGTCAGCTCGTCGTGCTCGCGTTCACCGCCGGGATCGCCAGCTCCATCACCAACACCTTCTTCTTCCTGGTCGCCACGGCGCTGCCCGAGGTGTTCCCAGAAGGACCGCGACGGCCGCTCGTGGCCACCGCCGTCGTGGGCTTCTTCGACGGCGACGCCTTGTTCGGCTTCTGGGCCCTCCTGATCGAGCTGCCTCGACAGATCGGCGCCGAGCGGCGGCTCGAGCACGAGCAGCGCGCGCTGCGCCAGGAGGTCGAGCTCGCGCACATCCGCGCCGCGCTCGAGCCTCACTTCGTGTTGAACACGCTCAACACGATCGCCGGCCTGGTGACCGAGGAGCCGGCCGAGGCGCGCACCCTGATCGCGACGCTCGGCGACCTGCTGCGGGACATCATGCAGGGATCGCGGCGATCCCATCACACGGTCCGCGAGGAAGTGAGCTGGCTGCGGGGCTTCGCGCGCATCCTGGAGTCTCGGCACTTCGGGCGGCTCGCGTTCGAATGGGACGTGGACGCCTCGGTGGAGGACTGCATGCTCCCGGTGATGCTCCTTCAGCCCCTGCTGGAGAACGCGGTGCACCACGGCGCGCTGCGCCGACGGGAGCGCGGCCGTGTCGTCCTGCAGATCACCGGGGAGGCAGGACACCTGCGCTGCGCCGTCGAGGACGAGGGCCCCGGCTTCGACCTTGCCGCTGTCCCGCCGGAGGGGCGGGGGCTCGCGCTGGTGCGGCGCCGCGTCGCCCTGGAATCGGCCGACGCGTCGCTGCGCATCGACTCGAAGCCCGGCCGGACGCGCCTGGAGGTCACGCTGCCCAGGAGGACCGCATGAAGCCGCTCTCTGCTCTCGTCGTCGAGGACGAGTGGCCGGCGCGCAACTTCCTCGTGGAGCTGCTGCGCGATACCGGGAGATTCGGAACCATCGCCGCGGTGACGAACGTCGAGGCTGCTCGAGAGGCGCTCGATCGCGTCGAGCTCGGCATCGATGCCGTATTCGTCGATGTCCGGCTCGTCGATCGCCCTGGAGACACGTCGGGCCTCGACTTCGCCCGCTCCCTCTCGGATCTCGCGAGCCCGCCGGCGGTGGTGCTCGCCACCGCGCTGGCGCATCACGCGCTCGATGGGTTCGAGATGGGCGCTGTCGACTATCTGCTCAAGCCGTTCACGCTCGACCGCGTCACCACGTGTGTGGCGCGGCTCCTCGAGCGACGCCGGGCGCCGTCCCCGAGCGCGGGAGAGCCGCGCCTGGTCGCGCGACAAGAGAGCCGCCTGGTCTTCCTGGACCTCGACGGGATGCTGGCGTTTCAGGCGGCGGAGCGGCTCACCTCTCTCCACCACGTCGACGGCGTGTTCTCGGTGGATCTCTCGCTCAACGCGCTCGGGGCCACGCTGGGCGATCGTGTGCTTCGCGTGCACCGCAACTGGCTCGTCGCCCCGGCGCACGTGCACGGGCTCGGCCGGCTCGACGGAGAGCTGGTCCTCGAGGTCGGTCCACGGCTCCGCGTGCCCGTCTCGCGCGATCGCGCGCGAGAGGTCCGGCAGCGGCTCCTGGAGAACACCGTCGGCATCACTCTGCCCGACTGAGCTCGCCTCTCTCGGCCGAGAGGACCAGCTTCCCCAGCTCGAGCCCAAAGCCCTCGATGTCGAACACGTCGTACGTGTTCGTCCCGAGGATCACGCGCGTGTTCGCCGCCGGGCAGTCGATCGCGACCCCTCCAAGGCCATAGTCGCCGGCTCCGGCCGCGGCGTAGACCGTCTTGCCCTCGAGGTCGTGGGCGCCGCCCGAGAGGTAATGCGCCTCGTACGACGCGAACGCGGCCGGACCGAGCACCTCCCCCTTCCAGACGGCGACCAGCCAGCGCTCGAGGTCGGAGACGGTCGTCACCAGCCCGCCATTGCCGACGAGCGACCAGGTGTACGGCCATCCGGCGGGGTCGTTCTCCCCGAAGGTCGAGGCGTCGTATCCGATCGCGGTGTCGACCTGCTCCCAGATAGGGTCACCGAAGAACCCGCTCTGTTGCATGTGGGCGGGAGCGAAGAGCTCGTCACGCACGTAGTCCGTGAACGCTCGTCCCGAGACGGTCTCCACGACGTCGGCGAGCAGCGTGTAGCCGGAGTTGGAGTATCCCTCGTCGCTCCCCGGCTCGAACAGCAGCTCCTGCGCGAAGATCCGCTGGCGTGCTTCGAGCCGCGTCATCGGCTCGAAGTCGCCCTCCGTGTCGTGGTACTCATCGAACCCGGCGCGATGCTGGAGGATCTGAACGAGCGTGATCTCGGCCTTGTCGGCCGGCACATCATCGAAGAGGGTCGCGAGCGAGTCGGTGACGGCGAGCTTGTGGTCGCCTTCGAGCTTGAAGATGGCCGTCGCGGTCAGGTCCTTCATCACGGAGCCGAAGTCGTACGCCGTGTCGGCGACATTGGGGATGTTGTGGTCTCGATCCGCCAAGCCGTAGCCGCGCGCGAGCACCTCGGCCCCGTCGACCGTGACCAAGACCGACCCGGAGAACCCGGCCGCGGCCGCGTCCGAGAGGCGACGCTCGAGCTCCTCGCGGAGCTCGTCCCGCTCGGGAAGTGCGGGCGACTCGCCGCTGCACCCAGTTTGTGGGACAGCCAGCGTGACCAGGCCGGCTGCCATAAGCCATTGCGAGATTGGTTTCATGCCGCGCCAGGCTGCCAGCCGAGCTCGCGAAGATCAGGGACGAACCGACGAGCGCCAGGTTCTCGGCCACGAGCGGCGGGTTCTGCGGGACGAGCACGTGGGGGCGGCGGCAGCGCGTCCCGAGCCCCGGAGCGCTGTCTTGGCCGGATCGAGGCCAGCCGTGGCTCGCCCGTCGAGGGCGACGCGCGCCGGGTCGAGCCGGTACACTGCGGCGGGCGCGCGGGCGCGTTCGTGGACTCGGAGAATTTATGAGCACAAGCTCTGAGCTTCTGGACAAGAGGATCCGCGTCGTCGTCGAGGGGATGGCGATCGAGTGGGATCTCGAGAACGGGCAGTGCACCTGGGCCGGCGTCCCCTCGGTGTCGATGTTCCTGCCGAGCAGCGTGGTTGGCCTGATGTCCGGCTTCCAGCGGATGGCGGGGACCGAGCGCTTCAACCTCGCCGTGGAGAGCGGGGGGCGGCTCAGCATCGATGACGACTGGAAATACATCTCCGGTTATCCGACGTTCGAGGAGGGCTTCAAGGCGCTCGGGCTCGGCGCGGCCACGGCGGGCTGGGGCGTGTGGCACGTGCTCTCCCTGGACCGGGAGCGGAAGGAGGCCCGCTTCCGCGTGGTGAACGGGTGGGAGTCGGTCTACCAGAAGGAGCTCGATGTCTGCTGGGGCAGCAGCATGATCGCGGGCAAGCTGGCCGGGCTCTGCACCCGGCTCTTCGGGGAGGAGTGCGACGTCGAGCAGACGTCGTTCGCCGCGCGGGGCGACGCCCACGACGAGTTCACGGTGCGCCCCGCCACGACCAGCCTGGAGGACCGGCTGCAGGGCCTGCTCGACGAGGAGCGGGCGACGAAGACGGATCTGGCCATCGCGCTGCACAAGCTGAAGCGCGAGGTCGAGGAGCGCGCCCGCATCGCCGAGGAGCTCCAGAGGACCGAGCAGGAGCTCCGCGACAAGCTGTCGTTGATCGAGCGGCAGCAGCACGAGCTCCGCGCGCTCGCCACGCCGATCATCCAGGTGTGGGACGGCGTGCTGACGCTCCCGTTGATCGGCACGCTCGACGGCGTGCGGGCCGGGGTGATCACCGAGGAGCTGCTCGACGCCATCGTCAGGACAGGCTCCCGCTATGCGATCCTCGACATGACCGGCGTGGACAGCATCGACGGCGAGACCGCCGATCACGTGATCCGGATCATCCGCGCGGTCGAGCTGCTCGGCGCCAAGGGGGTCATCACCGGCGTGCGCCCCGCGGTGGCCGCGCTGATCACGTCGCTCGGCCTGGAGCTGTCCGCCGTGACCACGCTGCGGAACCTCCGCGAGGGGCTGCGGATGTGCATCCAATCGCTCTCGGACAAGGCTGCAGGGGTGTGAAGGCGGCGGGCGGTGGGGAGCCGCCCTCCGGCGATAGCTCTGCCCGCCAGTGATCCGGCCAGGGATGGCCGGACCTCGTCCCCACCTCGCGCTCTACGCTTGCGGCCAGGGTCAGCGGCGGTAACGGTGGTGGCGGTGCGCTGGCGCGCGCCCGAGGCGCTTCCGTCGCGTGACGTCGCGAACAACCAAGAGAAAAGGTCCATGAAGCTTCGTTCCATCTCGGTCCTGATCTGCGTTCTCGCCCTCGGCGCCGCGTCGTGCTCGAAGGAGGCGCCGAGCGCCGGCAAGGCCGCGCCTGAGCAGACGCAGGCGAACGCGGCGCACGCCCCCGCGGACGTGAAGCCCGGCTCCCACGAGGACTGGTGCGGAGAGCACCAGGTGCCCGAGTCGCAGTGCACCCGCTGCAACCCGGATCTGATCCCGGCCTTCAAGGCCACCGGCGACTGGTGCGCGGAGCACGGGCTGCCGGAGTCGCAGTGCCTCAAGTGCAATCCCGATCTGAAGATCGTCCGGCCGCCGAAGGAGAGCTGACGTGTCAGGCCGCGTTGGCATCGCGGTGCTCCTGCTCCTCGCCGCGCTCCCGGGTTGCGGGGGCAAAGGGACCGACAACGCCGCGGCGGAGAAGGCCGGGGCGAAGCGGAGCGCGGCGTCGGCCGTCGAGGGCGCCATGTGCAAGGAGCACGGCGTGCTGGAAGCCCTCTGCACGAAGTGCAACCCGAAGCTCGTCCCCGTCTTCCAGGCCAAGGGAGACTGGTGCAAGGAGCACCAGTTCCCGGAGTCCATCTGCCCCATCTGCCACCCCGAGCGCGGAGGCAAGCCGGCGGCCGACGTGGCGAGCGACGGCGCGCCGGCGGACGGGACGAAGGTCAAGTTCAAGACCAAGGACACGGCCCGCCTCGCCGGGATCCTCACCGCGAAGGCCGTCGAGCGTCAGGGCGGCGGCGGCATCCCCGTGACCGCCAGGATCGTCTACGACGCGCTCAAGGTGGCGGAGATCAACGCCCGCGCCCCGGGGGTCGTCCGGCAGCTCCACGTGGACGTGGGCACGGAGATCAAGAAGGGCGCGCCGCTCGCGATCATCGACAGCGCCGACGTGGGCGCCGATCGCTCGCGGCTGGCCAGCGCGCAGTCGCGCCTCACGATCGCCGAGGAGAACCTGAAGCGCGAGGAGCAGCTCGAAAAGGAGGGGATCTCGTCGCGCCGGAGCGTGCTCGCCGCGCAGCAGGAGCTCGACGCCGCCCGCGCCGAGCGCGCCTCCTTCGCGGCCTCGCTGGCCGTCGTGGGCGCGAGCGCGGGCGGGAGCGGGGGCTACACGCTCACCACCCCGCTCGCCGGCGTCGTGACGCAGCGGAAGGCGACCGTGGGCAGGCTGGTCGGCGTCGAGGAGACCCTGTTCGAGGTGGTCGACGTCTCGAGCATGTGGGCCGAGCTCGACGTCCCCGAGACCGATCTACCGGCCGTCTCGCTGAAGCAGCCGGTGGTCATCGAGGTCGACGGCATCGAGGGACGCGAGCTCCGAGGGGAGATCACGTACGTGGCCCCGGCCATCGACCCGGCCACGCGCACGGCCAAGGCGCGCGTCCCGCTCGCGAACCCGGGCGGCGCGCTGCGGGCCAACATGTTCGGCAGGGCGCGCATCCTCGCCCCGTCCCGCGCGGCGGTCGTGGTGCCCCGCGCCGCGGTGCAGCGCGCGAAGACGGTGAAGCTCGTGTTCGTGCGGCTCGCGGACGACCAGTTCGAGGCGCGCCGGGTCGAGATCGGGGCGACCGAGGGCGACCTGGTAGAGGTGACCAAGGGCGTGCGCCCGGGCGAGGAGGTCGCGACCGAGGGGAGCTTCCTGCTCAAGACCGAGACGCTCAAGGAGAGCATCGGCGCAGGTTGCTGCGGCGAGGACTGAGGCGGAGGCCATGCTGAACGCCGTCATCACGTGGTCGCTCCGCCACCGGTTCCTCGTGATCCTGGCCTCGATCGGCCTCTCCCTGGCGGGCATCCTCGCCTTCCGCCGCCTGCCGATCGACGCCTTCCCGGACACGACGCCTGTGCAGGTGCAGATCAACACGGTTGCGCCTGCCCTCTCCCCCGTCGAGATCGAGCGCCAGATCACCGCCCCCGTCGAGCAGGCGATCTCGGGCCTGCCCAGGCTCGAAGAGGTCCGCTCGCTCTCTCGCTTCGGCCTCTCCCAGGTCACCGCCCGCTTCGAGGACGACACGGACATCTACCTGGCCCGCCAGGTCGTCATGGAGCGGCTCCAGACCGTGACGCTGCCGCCGGGGATCCATCGCCCTGAGCTCGGCCCGGTCGCCACCGGGCTCGGTGAGGTGTTCCACTACGTGGTCACGGGCAAGGGCAAGTCGCTGAGCGAGCTGCGGACGGTCCACGACTGGGTCATCGCGCCGCAGCTCCGCTCGGTGCGCGGCGTGGCCGAGGTCAACGCGTGGGGCGGCGATGAGCGGCAGATCCAGGTGCTCGTCGACCCGGCGGAGCTCACGGCGCGGGGGCTCTCGCTCCACGACCTCTCCGAAGCCCTGGAGCGCAACAACGCGAACGTGGGCGGGGGCAACCTGGACCAGGCCGGCGAGTCCGCGCTGATCCAGGGCATCGGCATCGCCACGCGCGTGAGCGACATCGAGGACATCGTGGTCGCCGCCAAGGGCGGGGCGCCCATCCGCGTGCGCGACGTCGCCCGGGTGGTCGAGGGGCGCGAGATCCGGCGGGGCGCGGTCACCGCCGACGGCCAGGGGGAGGTCGTGCTCGGCCTCGGCTTCATGCTGATGGGCGAGAACAGCCACGACGTCACGACGCGGCTCAAGGCGCGCCTGGAGGAGGTCAAGAAGAGCCTCCCGAGAGGCGTCGACGTCGCCGTCGTGTACGACCGCACCGAGCTCATCGACAAGGTGCTCGGCACCGTGGAGAAGAACCTGCTCGAGGGCGCGCTGCTCGTCGTCGCGGTGCTCTTCGCCTTCCTCGGCAACCTCCGCGCCGGGCTCATCGTGGCCTCGGCCATCCCGCTGTCGATGCTCTTCGCCTTCGATCTGATGCTGCGCGCGGGCGTCGCGGGGAGCCTGATGAGCCTCGGCGCGATCGATTTCGGCCTCGTCGTCGACAGCTCGGTGATCATGGTCGAGAACTCGGTCCGGCGGCTCTCGGAGGACGCGAGCGACCGGAGCACGACGGACGTCGTGCGCGACGCCTCGATCGAGGTGCGCAAGCCGACGATGTTCGGCGAGCTCATCATCATGATCGTCTACCTGCCGATCCTCGCGCTCGAGGGGGCGGAGGGGAAGCTGTTCCGGCCGATGGCGCTCACCGTCATCTTCGCGCTCATCGGCTCGATGATCCTGTCGCTCACGCTCATGCCGGCGCTCGCGAGCCTGCTCCTGCCGCGGCGTATGAAGGAGCGCGAGAACGTGCTCGTCCGCCTGCTCAAGCGGGCCTACCGGCCCGCGCTGCAGCTCGCGCTGCGGTGGCGCTGGGCGGTGCTCGCCGGCGCCGCGCTGCTCCTCGGCAACGCGGCCTTCCTCGCGACGCGGCTCGGCGCCGAGTTCGTGCCGCGGCTCCGTGAGGGGACGATCGTCGCCAACACCGTGCGGCTCTCGGGTGTCTCGGCTGGCGAGTCGATCCGCTACGGCACCCGGCTCGAGCGGGTCCTCCTCGACAGGTTTCCGGACGAGATCGAGCGCGTCTGGACGCGCACGGGCACGGCGGAGGTGGCGACGGACCCGATGGGGCTCGAGCTGTCGGACATGTTCATCACGCTCAAGCCGCGAGAGGCATGGAAGCGCGCCGCCACGCAGGACGAGCTCGTCCAGGCGATGGAGTCGGAGCTCTCGGGGATGCCGGGCATGCGCGTCATCTACACGCAGCCGATCGAGATGCGGGTGAACGAGATGGTCGCGGGGATCCGGGCCGATCTGGGGGTGAAGCTGTTCGGCGACGACTTCGACACGCTCAAGCAGAAGGCGCGCGAGATCGAGGCCGCCCTCAAGAAGATCCCCGGCGCCGCGGACGTGGTGACCGAGCAGGTGACAGGCCAGCCCGTGCTCGAGATCGAGGTCGACCGCGCCGCCATCGCCCGCCACGGCATCGCGGCCGCCGACGTCCTGGATGTCGTCGAGGCCCTCGGCGCGCGGGAGGTGGGGCAGCTCCAGGAGGGCGAGCGCCGCTTCCCCGTGGTGCTGCGCATCGACGATCGCTACCGAGAGGACCCCGCCTCCATCGGCCGCATCCTGGTCACCGCGGCCGGCGGCGAGCGCATCCCGCTCGCGCGGCTCGCGAAGATCCGCACGACCGAGGGGCCGGCCGCGATCAACCGCGAGTGGGCCAAGCGCCGGATCGTCGTGCAGGCGAACGTCCGGGGCCGCGACGTGGGCACCTTCGTCGAGGAGGCGAGGGCGAGGCTCGACGAGGTCGAGCTCCCGCCCGGCTATTACGTCCGCTTCGGCGGGCAGTTCGAGCACCTCGAGCGGGCGCAGGCGCGCCTGCTCGTCGTCGTGCCCATCGCGCTCGGGCTGATCCTGCTCCTGCTCTACCTCACGTACGGGCGGCTCCTGGATGCGGTCCGCGTCTTCACGGGTGTCCCGTTCGCGGCGATCGGCGGCGTCGTCGCGCTCTGGCTTTGCGACCTGCCCTTCAGCATCTCCGCGGGCGTCGGGTTCGTGGCGCTGTCAGGCGTCGCGGTGCTCGGGGACATGGTGCTCGTCTCGACCATCCGGCAGCTCACAGCGGCCGGGATGCCGGTGCGGGATGCCATCGAGCTGGCAGCCGAGCGGCGACTCCGCCCGGTCCTCATGACGGCGCTGGTCGCCTCCCTGGGCTTCGTGCCGATGGCGCTGAACACGGGTGTCGGCGCCGAGGTCCAGCGCCCGCTCGCGACCGTCGTGATCGGCGGCGTGATCTCCTCCACGCTGCTGACGCTGCTCGTCCTACCGGCGCTCTACAGCGTGGTCGGCGGGAGGCTCCGCGCGGACGCCGCCGGCGAGACGGGCGCCTCCGAGCCTCCGCGGCCCGCTGGCCCGGCCCTGTCGCCTGCGGCGGAGTAGCCGATGCCCGCGCGCTCCCGCCTGCGCGCGATCGCCGCCGCCGCGGGCGTCCTGGTCCTCGTCCAGGCGCTCGCGGTGGGGCTCTACTGGGCCGTGGAGCGTCGCCGCGGCGCCGAGCGGCCAGGTCGCCCTTTCGCGCACGAGCGGCTCCACGACGGCCAGCGCATGCCGGACGCCACCTTCGAGCACCCGGACGGGACCTTGCTCGACGCGGCCGCCTTGCGCGGCCGGCCGGTGCTGCTCCACTTCTGGGCCACGTGGTGCGCCCCCTGCCGCGCCGAGCTCCCGCGCTTGCTGGCGCTCGGCCGGCAGCTGGAGAAGGCCGGGAGGCTCCATCTCGTGGCCGTGAGCGTCGACGAGAACTGGGACGTCGTGCGCGCCTTCTTCGGGGGCGAGGTCCCTCCCGGCGTCGTGCGGGCCGGATCGCCTGCGGTGCAGCGGCGGTTCGGGGTCTCGACGTTGCCCGACACCTTCCTGGTGGAGGCGGACGGCAGGATGTCCCTCCGCTTCACGGGCGCGAGGGACTGGCGTGCGCCCGAAGCGACGACGCTGCTCCTTGGACAGGAGCGGCCAGCGCCCTGATCGCGCTTCCCCCGGGAAATCCCTGGCGAGGGCCACGCCGCCTGCTGCGTGAAGACGGAGCGCTCTCTGCCGGGTCCTGGCATCGAATGAAAATAATTAGCAATTACAAACGCTTGTGCGTATGCGCCGCACGCTGGCCGAGCGTTCGCCTGCCGGCCTGGCGGCCTGGCGGGAAGGCTCCACGGGAAAAGTGCCCAGCCCGAGGCTACTCGGCGCCCCCGGCAGACACCGACGACCCATCGAGGGAGCCGCCTGCGCCACCCGAGGCATCCGTGCCGCCGATGCCATCCGTGCCGCCTGCTCCACTCGTGCCGCCTGCGCCATTGGTGCCGCCTGCGCCGCCCGCGGCATCCGTGCCGCCTGCGCCGCCCGCGCTGCTCGTACTGCTCGCGGCATCCGTGCCGCCCGCGCCGCTGGTGCTGCTCGCGGCATCCGTGCCGCCTGCGCCGCCCGCGCTGCTCGTACTGCTCGCGGCATCCGTGCCGCCCGCGCCGCTGGTGCTGCTCGCGGCATCCGTGCCGCCCGCGCCGCTGGTGCTGCTCGCGGCATCCGCGCCGCCCGCGCCGCTCGTGCTGCTCGTGCTGCTCGCGGCATCCGCGCCGCCCATTCCACCGGCGCCGCCGCCGCCACCCGCACCGCCTGTGCCCGGGTCCTCCAGGGGGTAATTCTCGTCGAGGCACAGACGGCCCTTGGGCGTCAGGGTGCAGACCTCGCCGTCCGCGCAGGACGACTGGCCTCTCGGGCACTTCGTCACGCCGAAGAGACAGAATCCATTGGTCTCCACGCCAAGGAACACGCACGCGGAGGTCGGCAGCAAGCAGTCGCTGTGGCTCGTGCACGCGTTGGTGCACATACCGACGTCGCCGACCCCGGGCTCGTCCGCGAAAGGATACGCACAGAGGCCCTTCTCCAGGCCTCCGCAGTCCTCGTTGGCGGCGTCCCCGCCGAGCCCGCACAGGCCGGCGCACACGCCGAGATTGGTGCCGACTTCGATGCACCACCCCGCGCAGGGATCCGTGCCGTCGGCCTTGATCGCGCACTGGGCCCCTGTGGGCAGCCCTCGCGCGGGCTCGTCGACGCAAACGTTCATCCGGGGGTCGCACACCCGGCCGCCGCCGCACTGGCTGTCGGAGCCGCAGTTCGGCAGGCACACGGACACGTCATCGATGTCCTCGCAGCGCAGCTCCTCGCGGCCGTGGCACTTCGCCGGATCGAGCTTGTCGACGATGCTCATGAGCGGGGGCTCGCCCGCGGCGCAGCCCAGAAAGCAGAGGCCGTCGAAGCACGCGCTGCCTTCGCCCTCGCAGTCGCTGTCCTGTTCGCACGCGGTCGTGCAGTACCCGCCCGCCGGGCCTCCGCCGAAGAGGTCGTCGCCCGATTCCGTGAAGCAGTGGCCGCGCGGGCCGCAGTCCGCGTCTTTCGCGCACCGAGCGCCGAGCCCGCGCGCTTCACCGGAGCCGCCGTCGCCAGAGCCGCCGTCGCCGGAGCCGCCGTCGCCGCCCCCGGCGCCGCTGTGGGCGCTGGAGCCGCCGTCGCCGCTGCCGGAGCCCCCGTCGCCAGGGCCGCCGTCGCCGGAGCCCCCGTCGCCGGAGCCGCCGCCGCCGCCATTGCCCGCCGTGCCCGCGCCGTCGCTCCCCGCGCCCGCGCCTTCGCTCGTCGATGTTCCTCCCGGGCCTTCGTCGGAGTCGTCAGAGCAGCCGAGAAATCCCGTCGAGACGGCGACCGTGGTGAGCAAAGCCGCCGCAATTCTTCGCACTCTCATCGCTGTCACCCGAACCAGGAGGCCGCGCCCCCATCGGGCGCGCCATCGACTGATTCACAGACGGTACCGGAATCGACGCCTCTCCAACATCGGCAACCGCCTTGTGCCGGCGTCCGCCGTCCTCCCGCGCCGGGCCAGCCCGGGCGCGGCCCCGCCTCAGAGCCGCACGAGCAGCCCCAGAAACCCGGCGAACGTCGGTCTCCCCGCGGTGCCTAGCCGCTCGCCGCCGAGCGTCACGACGGCGCGGGGCTCGGCGAAGATCGCGTGTACATCCACCAGGAGGGTCGCGCGGTCGGTCAGGCGCAGACCGGTGCCCCCGCCCAGGGCCGCGGCGACCGACCAGACATCGCCCGTCGCGCTCCGCAGCGGGGGCAGGGGATCACCGCTGACGAACAGGTGAATTCCGCCCACGCCGGCCGAGAGCACAGGCGAGAGCGCGCCGCCCGTGTCCAGCGCCCATACCGCCTCCAGAAAGGCCATCTCCTGACGGACGGACACCGTGCCGAGCTCGCCCTCGAGCGTGGGCCCCAGCGTCGGCCCAGCGAACGTCAGCCGCGCCGCGAGCCCCGCGGGCAGCGCGCCGCCGTGGCCGTCCGCGCCGACCCCGTACGACAGCCGCAGCGCGGGCCCCAGCGCCGGCCCGATGCCATCCACGCTCAGGAGCGCCGCGAAGCCGGCCTCGACGCCGACGCCCGCGAGCACCCCGGCCCGCCCAGGCGGAGGGGTCATCCCGGCGGCCCGCCTCCGGACCGGCGCCATCCACCGCTGCACGTCGTCGGGAACGGCGGCGCTGCCGCCCTCCGCGGCGCGCCGGGGCGGCTCCTGCAGGCTCGCCTCCAGCAGGCTCGCCTGCAGGAGCTCGACCGCGCGCACGGCCATCACCGAGGGCGCCGACGCGCCGGCCGCCTCCACGGCGCGCACCACCGTCTTCTGCGTCACCCGGTCGACGATCCAGAGGTCGGCGGTCGCGCCCGTCCGCGAGCGGACGATCGTCGCGGCCGCGAACGCGCCGGCCTCCTTCGCGGCGCGCTCCAGCCCTGCGCGCGGATCGCCCTCGGGCGCTCGCACGACGCGCACCACCTCGAACCCCGCCGCGCCGAGCTCGGCCCGCAGCCGCGTGGCTGCCTCGAGCACGAGCGCATCGTCCACGCCGGCCTCGACGATCACCACCCGCGACGCGGCCGCCTCCGCCTTCTGCGAAGGCGCGCCAGGCGGCGCCGCGTCGGCCCGCGCCGCGGCGGGCGCCGACGCGAGGAGGACCCAGAGCAGGAGAGTGGGGGAGCGCACGCGCCAGGGGTCTATCAGATCGCCAGCGGGGGTGGAGGCGCATGGCAGCGAAGGGGGAGGGGGCGGGGGCAGGGGCCCGGCGACGTACCCGAAGGGCCGAGCCATGGAGATCCGGCGGCGTCCGTCCGGACGGACCACGGCTGGGAGGACCTCCACCATGCGGCGCGCTCTCGCGGAGGAGCGTCGATGTGAATATGCTCGACTGGGCCCCACCCTGCCGTCGAGACGCCGCCGCAGGGATCAGGGGCGGCCGCGCAGACCGAAGGGAAACGCCATGGCAGATGGGGAGATCGAGGATCTGCAGCAGCTGCCGTCGCGCCAACACAGCGGCTCGGAGTCGAAGCGCGACGACGCTCCGCCGGTGCTCGTGGGTCCGACGGCCGGCGGGCGGCAGGCGCAGTCAGGCCCCACGGATGCCTCGCCGGAAGCAGGGCAGCCGCCCTCCAGGCGAGAGCAGGCCCGGCCGCCGCCCTGCCGGCGAGGGGACCTGCGGCAGCCGCCGCCCGCCGAGGAGATCGAGCTCGTCAACAAGACGGCTCGCCGGATCTGCATCAGGCGCGATGGCAGCGATCTCGTCGTGGCGCCTTTCGACGTGGTGCGCACGACCGAGGCGGCGGCGCAGGGGCTGGATCTCAGCGTCTGGCTCGAGCGTGGTTATGTGGAGAAGCGCGCCCCGCTCCATGTCGAGGAGCCGAGCCTCGACGCCGCCGCCATCGCGGGGGTGCTGCTCCTCGGGGGGCTCACGTTGCTGTTCATGGTCACCCTGGACGGCTGGGCCCGCTTGACCTTCGGCGCGGTCGGCGTCGGGATGATCGCGTTCACCGTGTTCCCGTCGCTGGAGCGCTGGGCCCAGCATCGCCATCGCAGCACCGCGCTGATGCTGCGCGACCAGTTCTGGCGCGCGATCGGCATGCTGGCGGTGTGCCTGGTGGGGCTCGGCATCCCCGCCGCCACGGTCCTCTTGCAGGCCGAGAAGCAGCTTCACGAGATCTTCAAGCAATCGATGCGCAGCATGGCATTGCTGCTCCTCTTCGCGCTGTTCATCGGCACCGCGGCGACGTTGCCCGCGCTCCTGTTCTTCCTGTTCGCGGAGCAGCGCAGGAACGTGGTGAAGGAGCAGTTCCACCGCGACGTGCTGCGGCTCGACCCCGCGCTCCGCACGATCGACGAGGCGGAGCGGGCCTACTCGCCGCTGATGAAGGACGCGCTGGACACCCGGCGCGGTCCGCTGTTCTTCGTCCCGATCATCCTCAGCACGTTCCTCCTCTCGGTCGGCTGGGTGATCTCGGCGCTGCCGACGGTGGCGTCCGTGGCGGAGACGCTGGGCGACAAGCCGGTCGAGCTCCATACCCTGTTCATCCCCAACCGGACCGCGTTCACATTCGCGTTCCTCGGCACGTATTTCTTCGCGCTCAACATGGTATTCCGCCGCTATGTGCGGGCGGATCTCGGGCCCAAGGCGTACAGCCACATCTCCGTGCGCATCATCATCGCCACGATCCTGGCCTGGGTCATGAGCAAGACGTTCGAGGGCGCCTCGCCCTCGGGCGGCGCGGCGCCCATCGACAACGCGCCCTGGCACCTGCTCGTGCTCGCGTTCTTCATTGGCATCGTCCCGGACACCGGGCTCGCCGTGCTCCATGACCTGCTCAAGACGCGCATGGTCACCTTCTTCGTCCCTACGTTGAAGGACCGCGACCCGCTCACACATCTCGAGGGCATCACGCTCTACGACAAGGCGCGCCTGCTCGAGGAGGGCATCGAGAACATCGAGAACCTCGCGCATCACAACCTCATCGAGCTGATCCTGCGCACGCGCATCCCGGCCCCGCGCCTGGTCGATCTCGTGGACCAGGCGATCCTGTACCTCCACGCGCGAGACGAGGCCGAGCCCGCCCGCAACGCGCCGTCGAGCATCCTCTCGAAGCTCAAGGCGCATGGCATCCGCACGGCGACCGATCTCGAGCTCTGCATGGCGACGAAGGAGACGCGCGACGCCGTGGTACGGCTGTCCTCCGAGTCGCGCATCCTGCTCCTGCTGAGCGCGCTGCGGGACGACGAGTGGATGCCGCAGCTCCGGAGCTGGCGCGAGTTCCGCAAGACCTACGAGTACGCGTACACCGTCGAGCAGCTCACTCCGCCCTCGCCCGAGGCGAGGCCCCGGGCGGCGTGACCGCGCGTGACGTGGCGCGACGCGGCCTTCCGGGTGAACGGGGCTGGCCGCCGTCCGTCACCGCGGGCCGGCGACCGCTCGCCACCACGGGGTCGGCGCGCCGGCGCGCTCGGGCTCGAACGCGGCGCCGATCTGGGGGGTCACCACGCGCGCGCCCCGCTCGGTGGCCAGGGAGAGCAGCGTCTCGGCCGGCTCGTCCCAGTCGTGGAGGGCGAGGTTGAAGGTGCCCCAGTGGACGGGCAGGAGCGTGCCGCCGCCGAGCATCTCGAACGCGGTCAGCGCGTTCTCGGGGCCGAGGTGGATGGTCCCCCACGCAGGGTGATACGCGCCGACCTCGAGCATCACCAGGTCGAAGGGGCCGTGTTGCCGCCCGATGTCCTCGAACCCGGGGAACAGCCCGGTATCGCCGGAGAAGAAGACCTTGCGCCGCTCCGTCTCGATGACCCATGAAGCCCAGAGCGTCGCGTTGCGGCTGGTCGGCCCGCGGCCCGAGAAGTGCTGAGAGGGCGTCGCGGTGAAGCGCACGCCGCCGATCTCCGCGCGCTCGTGCCAGTCGAGCTCGGTGATCCGCGCCGGGTCGACGCCGAGCGCCTCGAGCAGCGCGCCCACGCCGAGGGGCGTGACGATGGGGACGCGCGTGCGGGCCAGCGCCTCGATCGTCGGAGCGCAGAGGTGATCGAAGTGGTCGTGGGAGAGCAGGACAGCGTCGAGCGGCGGCAGCTCGTCGAGCGCGGCCGGGACCGGGTGGAAGCGCAGCGGGCCGGCAAAGGAGACCGGCGAGGCGCGCTCGCCGAACACCGGATCGGTGAGGACCCGGCGGCCATCGAGCTCGAGGAGGACGGTGCTGTGGCCGAGCCAGGTGACCCGCAGGCCGGTGTCGCTCTGCCGGGCCCACGCCTCGTGGGGCCTCACGACGGGCAGCGGCGCGGGCGGCTCCCGCCGGCCCCGGCGGAAGAAGAACTCGCCGAGCACGGGAAGCGTCGAGCCCTTGGTCATGGTGGGGCCGGCGCCCGAAGGGTTCTCGAACTTGCCGTCCTTGAACTGAGCTGAAGCGCGCGCCCGCTCGAGCCGCAGCCCTTTGCGACGCCGTGAATCGTTCATGAGAGGACGACCTCCTGCCAGGCGCGGTGCCTGGCGAGACAGAACACGACCTTGAAGGGGACCATCCTGCGGCCCGGTCGCCGGAGGAGGCGTGGGCTCCGCCTGGCGGCGCGCGCGCTCGGCCAGGGTGGCTCGCTCACGCACCGGACGAGCTTTGCGATCGGCGTGAAGACCGTCAAGGCCTGAACTTGACAAGTTGTTCTGAACTTGTCAATGTTGACCATCGCCTGAGGCCTTCTCCTCGCCCTCCTCGCCCTGGCCCCGCGGCGATTCGCCCCGTGCCCCTCCGGGTACCGTCTCGGGGGAGCGACCTGCCTGGATTTGTGCAGGAATCGACGCACGGCGAGGCCCTGGTCATCCGATGATCCAAGGGGGCCGCGGCGACTCTCGTTCAGGCGAGACTCGACCCGTTCAGTGACACGGGCGAAAAGGGCGCGAGAAGCCAAATGTCTCGGTCGATGTAGGACACCGCGGCACAGGCTATTGGCCAGCAACTGCCGCTGTCGTGGCTTCGTAAATAGTCGTTCATAAATGCCGGCAAATTGAAATAAATGGATAGATGCGCGGCAAAGTGAAGAGAGTCGGCGGCGGGAGACCGGCGCAGAGATGCGCAGATTTGTGTGTGTTTGCGCGGACTTATAAACGACCACGCAAGCGATCGTGTGAACGATCATGCGAGCGACCAAGCAAGCGATCACGTGAACTACCATGTGAACGTTCACGCGAACTACCATGCAAACGAACGTGCAAATGACGCGGCGGGACGCATGATTGGCTTGACTCGCAACCCGATACGCGACAAGAGTAATCCTCTTAGCGGTGCCTGACCGCCTGTCGAACGAGTCCTCCAGCTCCGCACCTCGTGATCGAGATCTCGTGGCGGGACGATGACCGATGACCACCGCGGCCGTCCCTCCGGAGCCTCCATCGCGCATTGCGTGTCGAGAGCCCCTGACCAGCGCAAGGGCAGCGTCGAGCTGTAGGCTGTAGATAGACCGTATTCTTACTTGACAGAGGAGAACAACATGAGATTCGCATCAAGGAGCGCCTTGCTTGCCTCCGCGACGAGCCTTCTCGCCGTCTCATGCATCGCTGGTCTGGACGACACCGGCAGCGAGGAAGGCGACGCGCTCGGGGAGAGCCTTACGATCGATCCGAACGCGGTCTACACGCTCGTCGGCGTGCAGAGCAACAAGTGCGTCGAGATCCGCGGGGGCAGCACGGCGAGCTCGGCAGCTGCGCAGATCGCGACGTGCAATGGCTCCACGCGACAGCAGTTCCGGGCGGAGTCCGCGGGGGGCGGATACTTCCGGCTGAAGAACGTGAACAGCGGCCTCTGCCTCGGGATCAACGGTGGATCGACGGCGAACGGTGCCACCGTCGTCCAATCCAGCTGCGGCAACGCCACGAGCCAGCAGTTCTCGTTCGTGGATGTCGGCAACAACGCCCAGCGGATCATGGCCCGAAACAGCAACAAGGCGCTCGACGTCATCGGGCGATCGACCGCAGATGGCGCCGGCCTCCAGCAGTACAGCTGGGCGAACGGCGACAACCAGAAGTTCACGTTCAAGGTCGTGGGGGGCAGCTCAAGCAGCGCGAGCAGCAGTTCAAGCAGCGCGAGCAGCAGCTCAAGCAGCGCGAGCACCGGCGTCGGTGGTTCAGGCGGCGCGGGCGGCGCTGGTGGCGCTGGCGGCTCGACCAGCTCAAGCAGCTCGACCAGCTCAAGCAGCGCGAGCACCGGCGTCGGTGGTTCGGGCGGTGCGGGCGGCTCCGGCGGTGCTGGCGGCTCGGGCGGCTCCGGTGGCGCTGGCGGCGGCGACGCCGACACGGGGGTCAACCCGGCGTCGGGCTGCACGCTCGGCTATAGCCAGATCCCGGACGGGAAGGGCGGCAAGAACGTCGAGGCTGTCTGCCTTCCGAAGGAGATGAACTTCAACATGGCCGCGTCGCTGGAGGCCTTCAAGACGACGGTCTACCCGCTCTTGACCGCCAACTGCTCCGGCTGCCACAGCTCGACGGGCAAGGCCCAGGCGCCCATGCACTCCGACGTCGATCCGGCGCTGGCCCACGAGTACGCGCTCACGCGCGTCAACTTCAAGAAGCCGGCGGACTCCAAGCTCGTGGTCCGGATGGGCATCGACCGGCACAACTGCTTCGGAACGAGCTGCAAGGACGCGAACACGCAGATGCTGAACGCCGTCACGGCGTGGGCGAACGCCGTCGCGCCGACCCTGCCGGCCACCCCGCGCCCCGTCGCGGCCGGCGAGAAGGTCACCGAGGACCAGGTCAAGGCGTGGATCGCGACGGACAAGGCCACCGTCGCCGCGGCGGACGCGGAGTTCATCAAGTACGCCTCGCTGCACGAGCTCCACAACGCGGGCGTCAGCGCGGAGGAGCTCAACGTGGCCCGCGTGGGTCTGTCGAAGGCCCTGAACTCGACCGCGCGCTGGGCCCCCACGATCGTCAATCCGGTGGACATCAACGGCAAGGGCATGGTCTACCGCTTCGATATCCGCAACTACTGGGGCTACAACAAGGGGGTTACGAAGCTCCACTTCGGCGGATCGGACGACGACGTCTTCTTCGGGAGGACCTCCGTCAACTACCTGGGTGAGCCCGTCGGCTCCGACGTCACGTTCAGGGAGCGCTACAGGTACACCTCGACGGTCCAGGTGGATCCGAGCTTCGCCAGGCTCGTCTGGGGGCGCGTGCTCGCCGGCAACGTGGAGGGCGCCACGGACAGCCAGGTGCTCCCGCCCAACGTCAACGGCTTCAAGACCGATTACATCGAGGCGAGTCAGCTCGTCTACACGCTGACGCGCCCGGACGTCTACAACTCCATCATGGCGATCCCCTGGTACGCGCAGGATCTCGAGGCCGAGCTCGGCGTCAACCACGACGCGGGGGTGAAGTCGTACGAGTACATGCTCACGAAGCAGGCCATCACCGTCGATTCCCGCATGTACTTCAGGGCCAAGACGAAGAGCGGCGGGTACTACTGGAAGACGTGGGACGTCTTCAGCGGGCAGCTCGACGGCGTGACCACCATCGAGCAGGCGTACGAGACGGGCCAGATCCGGTTCCCCTTCTGGGCGCATCCGATCCCCAAGTTCATCAGCGGCGCCGGCGGCTCGGCGAGCAACTACAGCTTCATCGCGACGCTGGCTCAGCCGAACGGCACGGAGCCTGAGGGGTGCGACGGGGCGCCGAGCTACGCCGGCGGCAGCTACATCAACTGCCGCTACTACACCGGGACCGACGGCCTCCAGCAGTCGGCGGAAGAGGTCATCTGGGATCTGCCGAACGGCCTGCAGGGGTACTCCCTCTGGGGCGGCATCAACCAGCGCCGCGTCGACGCCTTCGTCAACATCGTGCGCGATCCGCGGCTCCAGCGGAGCGCCACGGACGCGCAGATCAACAGCACGGTGGGCTTCGCCACCCAGGACCGCCGCCTGAACACCGGCAGCTCCTGCATCGGCTGCCACGCCGACGGCATGAACCGAGGCAACAACGATCTGCGCGACTGGCTCGACGCCGGCGGCTCGCGCCTCCCGAAGGGCGAGCACGGGGTCGACGGGTGGATCAACGACGCGGCGACGGTCGCTCAGGTCAAGGAGCTGTATCCGCCGTCGACCGTGATGCGGCCGCGCATGGAGGACGATCGCAAGGTCTTCCTGACGGCGATGGGGAAGATCAAGCGGGGGATGGCCCTCGGCGCGGACAAGAACGTGTACGTGGAGCCGACGATCTGGACCATCGAGTGGGCGCAGAACTTCTACAAGTACCCGCTGAGCCGCTCGAACTAGCTAGCGCCTCCACGCGCGAGCTCGCCGCTGGTCTCCAAATCTTGGTGTCTCGTGGCGGATCCATCATTCTGGCAGGGTGGGGTAAGTCCCCATAGGCGTTAGCCAAGCTCGTTCGGTCACGGTCAGGGCACGACGCCCGCTCCCGCCGCCTCCACCCCCCATCCGCCACCAACGTGAACGTTTGCGACGTGAACGTTTTGCGTGGTCGTGAACGTTTACGTGGTCGTTTACGTGGTCGTTTACGTGGTCGTGGTCGTGGTCGTGGTCGTCAACGATAGGCCGTGAACGACCACGACCACGACCACGACCACGTAAACGTTCACGACCACGTAAACGTTTACGTAAACGACTACGTAAACGTTTACGTAAACGTTCGGATGTAGGCGAACGTCGCGCGAGGCCTGGTTGACGCTTGTGGGGGGAAGCACCCCACCTGAACGTTCTCCCGACGGGATCAAACGACGGATACCAGAACGGCGTGAGTCACCCGCCGGGCTTCACGGCGTGAGGAGATCGCGCGCCACGGGCTCGTGCGCGCCGCGCGGGTGGCGCTTCAGGTAGAGCTCCGCGATGGGGCGCGCCGCCGCCCGGCCGGCCGTGCGCTCGACCGCCACCATCTTGCGGCCGAGCGCCTCGGCCGCGAACGGGCCGCCCGGCGACTCGGTGAGGTACGTGTCGTACCAGGCGACGGCCGCCCCGGGCGAGCCGCCGTCGTCGACCAGGCGGCCGAGCAGGAAGGCCGCCGCCTTGCCCTGGCTCGTCCCCGGGAACCGCTTGCGCGTCGCGGAGAGCGCGCGCTGCGCCACGTCGCCGCGCCGCGCGTACCGCGCCGCGTCCCCGAGGGCGACCAGGTCGTCCAGCGAGCCGCGCTCCAGCACCCCCCCGAGGCCGCGCTGCTCCGCCTCGGCCAGGACCGCCCGGAAATCCCCCGCCGCCACGCGCTGGGCCCAGCTCGGCGCCGCCGCGGCGCCGGCCGGCGCCGCCGGCCCCGCACCGTCCGTCGGAGGGCTCGCGGGCGCCCCCTCTGCCCGCGAGCCCTCCGACCGTACGGCCCCGGCGTCGCCGACCACGGCGTCGCCAGGTCCGGTGATCTTCTCCTCCCGGGGCTGCGCCGCCGTGCCCGCGGGCGGCAGCACCTCCGGCGCCGGGTCCGCCGCGCTCGCGGCGTCGCTGCTCGAGATCTGCACGTCGCCCTCGCGCATCCGCGCCACGAGCCGCTGGCCGGCGCGGAGCGGCAGCCCGTCGGGCGCGAGCGGCCCGCGCACGGTCACGCTCCCCTCGTGCAGATCGACGCGCAGGGTGCCGTCGCTGCGGCTCCAGGACACGTCGAACACCGTGCCGGTGACCAGCACCGCGAACGGCCCCGCCTCGACGGACCAGCGCGCCTTCGGCCGCCGCGTGACGCGCAGGGACGCGCGGCCGTCCTCGAGCAGCATGCGCGCCCCGGCCGCGTCGACGTCCACCACGCGCATCGCGCTGCCCGCCGAGAGCGCGACGGAGGTGCCGTCCGTGAAGCGGAGCCGCGCCTCTCCGCCGGCCGTCGCGGCGATGTACCGGCCTGCGGTCGAAGGCGCGCCCTCGACGGCGTAGTCGAGCGGCCGCGCCGGCCAGAGCGCGACGAGCGCGAGCGCGAGCGCCGCCGCGCCGGCGAGCGCGAAGCTCCACCGCGGCCGCCCCGAGAGCGCGCTCCACAGGGGCGAGGCGCGCAGCCACGCGCCCACGCGGCCCAGGGCTCCCGCGCGGCCCGTACCGCGGCTCACCGCCTCCACGAAGCGGGCGCGCTCGGCGGCGTCGTGCGCCGCGTCGACGTCCGCGGGGACGCCGCTCCGCACGAGGTCCGCGAGCCGGCTCAGCTTCTCCGCTTCATTCATCGCGCTCTCCTCCGTCGGCGGGGAGGGTCCCGGGCCGATCGAGGTCCTGCGGGGCCTTGGTGAGGTAGGCCGAGAGCGCGGGATCGCGCTCCGCGGCGGTGAGGATCCGGTGGGACGCGCGCGCGAGGTGGCGCTTCGTCGTGGCCAGGGAGCAGCCGAGCGCGGCGGCGATCTCGGTGAGCTCGAGCCCCTCGATGAACCGCAGCACGAAGAGCGTCCGCGACCTGTCGTCGACCTGGTCGAGGATGCGGTAGAGCCGCGTGAGCGCCGCGCGCCCCTGAGGATCCTGCTGCGCGCCCCCCATGTCCGGGAGCTCGCCCGAGGGCGACAGCTGGAGCCAGCGCCGCACGCGCCTGCGCCGCAGCTCGGCGCGCGCCACGCGCACCGCGATGCCGACGATGAAGCTCGAGAGCAGCGAAGGATCCCTGAGGTCCTTGGCCACGCGGAAGAAACGCAGGAACGTGTCCTGCACATGGTCGTCGACCTCGTCGCCCGGCCCGAGGGTGCGCGTCAGGATCCGGCGCACGAGCGGCGCGAACCGCTGCCAGAGGACGGGCGCGGCGCCCGGGTGCCCCTGCGCGGCGGCGCGCGCGAGCGCCTCGTCGTCGGTCGCGGCCAACGGTAGCGCCTGCACCCCCCGCCTTTGCGTGGAGGGCGCGACCGCTGTCAAGGGCGGGACGGTCGACCGGCGGGGTTGGACCACGCCCAGCAGTGTTCCCCGGGAGGCCTCCGCGGCTCAAGATTCGGTACGAGGGGCGCGCGGTGGGCGGCGCTACCTCGGGACCATGGACGCGGGGGGGTGGGCGAGGCGCTCGAGACGGCGATGAGCGGCGTGGCGGACACGTCGGCGCAGGTCGTCGCCCTGGACATCACGGGCGTGAAGGGCGTGGACAGCTGCGTCGCCGCGACGCTCGCGCGGGGCGCCGGGTCCGCGCCGGAAGCCGCCGGTCGCGCGGGAAGGATGGGATATCGATGAGCGCTGGAGCCTGCCCCGGCAGGGCGGACCGAGGCAGGCGCTCAGTTGGCGAGCTTGTTCGGCTCTCGCGGGCCGAAGATCGCCTCCCAGTTCGAGCGGTAGGCGTCGGTCGCGACCTGCGCGGGGCCCGACCGGGACGACTCGCGCGGCCCCGGGAGGAGCACCTCCACGTCGAAGAGCCGCGCGTGCTCGGACCGCTGCGTCAGCTTCACGAGCTCCCCGTTCAGCGGGCGCCCGTGCTCGGTGGGTCGCAGCTCGCCGATCTCGAGCCGGTCCTCCCGGCTGCGGATCACCCGGAAGCCCTCCCCCTGCTCGACGGGGCTATGGATGAAGACGACATCCTGATTCGCCGCGGGCGCGGGCGTGTCCTGGTTCTGCGGGGGCTCGTCCTTGCCCATCGCGAGAGTTTCCCACGTTTGCCCCCCGGAGCGCCAGGTGGAGCGAGCGGTCAATCGCCGCCTGCTGCCCATCGCACACCGCCTCCCGCCCTCCCGAGCCGCAACGCTGCGCATCACGGCGGCGCGCTTTGAGATGACGCACGTGGCGCGTGGCCGGAGCCTCCAAAACTTGGCCAGCGCGGGGCTTACGCCGTACTGCCGGCCAATGGGCCCTCTGCAACCGCGGAGGGCTCGCGACGGCGGACGCGGCTTCGCGGCGGAGGAATGGGCGTATGAACGGTCGAGGCGCAGAGGGAGAGGGCGTTCGCAAGGCGCCGGAATCCTTGGACAGGGAGCGCGAGGGCGGCGGCGAGCGGCGCGCTGGCGCCGGGCAGCGGGTCCGCATCGAGGCGCTCGTCGCGGTCGGCGAGACGTCGGGCGGCGGCTTCGAGGCCGAGTCGATCGACATGTCCCCCGACGGGATGCGCCTGCGCACGGCGTACCTGCCGCGGGTCGGCGACGCCCTGATCTGTCGGTTCGACGGGCTCGGCAAGGAGCTGGTCGTCGAGGGCGAGGTCTGCTGGCGCGCCGAGCAGGCGCGCGGCGGCGAGTTCGGCTTGCGGTTCACCGGCCTCGACGCCGAGTCGGAGGAGGCGGTGCGCGCGATGTGCTCGTCGATCGACGCGGGCGCAGCGGGCCCCGCGCCGGCGCTCGCCGTCCAGGCCGGCGCCGCGTCGCCCGGGGCGGCGCAGCGGGGCGCCCGCGTGCGGCTCCACATCGACGGGCTGGGCTCGCCCATGAAGGCGCGCGTGCGCGGCGGCGGGCTCGACGACCTGGAGGTCGGCTCCAACCTGGAGTTCCTCAAGGTGGGCCGCTCCCTCGAGCTGGAGGAGGTCGATCAGGGAACGCGCCGCGAGGCGTACATCGACCACGTGAAGGTCGAGGTCGACCCCGCGACGAGCGTGCCGCAGCTCGTGGTCACGCTGTGCTACGAGGCGCCCCGCGCGGCCAAGGCGCCGCGGCCGCGGCCCTCGTCGCCCGAGGCGCTCCCCCCGGGGCGATCTTCCCACGACGCCGGCGCGCCGGCGCGGGCACCGTCGTTGCCGCCGCAGGGCGAGCGCCCGGCTGCGCGGGCGTCGTCGGCGCCGACCGTTCCGGTGCGCGATCATCAGAGCGAGCGCGCGGCTGCGCGGCCTTCCTCGGCGCCGACGGTTCCGGCGCGCGATCATCAGAGCGAGCGCGCGGCTGCGCGGCCTTCCTCGGCGCCGGCGGCCGAGCCTCGGGGCGAGCGCGCCTCCTCGGGCGCGAACGGCGGCGCGGCCGCCCACGCGGACGACGATCACGACAGCGACGTGTCGCCGGCGCTCTCGGCCCGGGAGGCGCGTGCGGGGGCCGAGGCGGCCCCGCCCTCCGTGGACGGCGGGGCGCCGTCCTCTGCGCGGAGCGAGGCCGAGGAGGAGGGCGCCGAGGCGGCCGCCGACGCGCAGCCGGGCCGGCTGCGCGAGGTCGGCGAGAAGGCCGCGATGGCGGGCAAGGCGGTGGCGGGCAAGATCGCGCCCGCGCTCGCCGGCGCCGGGGCGCGCGCCGCCACGGCGATGGCGGGCATCGTGGCGAGGATCAAGGCGCGGCGCGCCGAGCGCGCGGGCGACGCCGACGGGTCGGGCAAGGACGGCGGTCCGCGCCGCAAGACGGCGCCGCCGCCGGCTGGCGCGCTGAAGTCCGGCGGTCGCCGGCTGGTGCGCGAGGAGCCCGAGGAGGCGGCGGGCGAGGGCGGGGAGCCGCCGCGCTTCAACAAGAAGGCGGCGGCGGTCGGCAGCTTCCTTGGGCTGGCGGCGGTGCTCGTGGTGTTCGGGGCGGCCCGCTTCTTCGGCCTGCGGGGCGGCGACGCGCCCGCGGCCGGGGCCGAGTCGGCCGCGGGCACGCCGGCGCTGCCGGCGTCGGCGTCCTCCGGCGCGCCTGCCCTCGCGGCGGCCGCGGGGCCGGCTGCGGCGCCGGGCGGCGCGCTCACCGCGAACGTCCCGCTGTTTGGCGCGACGCCGCTGTCGACGACGGAGCCCGTGCCGCCGACGCCGCCGGCGGAGCCGAGCGCGCTGGCCGGCGACGCGCTCGCGCCGGGCGCGGCGGTCCCGGGCGGCCCGGGCGAGGAAGACGAGGCGGAATCGGCGGACGACGGGGACAAGGAGGGGCCGCGGGAGTGGGGGCAGGGGTCGGTGAGGAACCCCATCGTGCTGAAGCTGAAGATGGACGGCCCGATCGAGGAGCTGAACGGCGCGGCCGGCGCGATGGGCTTCACGGTATCGCTGCCCGATCGGCGCGCGCTGTCGTCGGGCAGCGGCCTTGCCCGCAAGGACAAGCGCATCGCGTCGGTGCGCGTGGTCAACACGGCGCACGGCGCGGAGATCACCCTGCAGTTCAAGGACGGCGTGCCCGCCTACAAGGCGAAGGCGCGCGGCGATCGCCTGGAGATCTCGCTCGGCCGCGGCGAGTCGAAGAAGGTGGCGTCGAAGTCGAAGCCCGAGAAGAACGAGAAGCACGAGAAGAAGACCGACGACGCCAAGAAGAAGGGCGGGAAGGGGAGCGGCAAGAAGGACAAGGAGCGCTGAGGGGCGCGGGCCGGGCGGAACTAGCCAACTTGGCGCGCCGTCGTCGGCGTGGCATTCTCCTGGGGTGCGGTGGAACGACGAGAAGAGCCGGCGTTTCCAGGCGCTCCGTGCGGCCGAGGCGCGGGGGACGTTGACGGACCCCGAGCGCGCGGAGCTCTCTCGTCTGTTCGAGGATCTCGACGCGGAAGAGGCCGACGCGCTTCGCCCGGCGATGGAGCTGGCGGCGGCGCGCGCGGAGGACCTCGCGGCGCAGAAGGCACAGCTCGAATCCCAGGCTGACGCGTTGGCGCGCATCGTGGCCGAGCAGGAAGGGCTCCTGGCAGATGCCACCGCCTACCTCCAGAAGCTGCGGGAGAAGAACGCGGCCCTGGCGGAGGACTACCGGCGCCTCATGGGGCACGATCTCGCCCCTGCCCGCTGAGGGTGTGGTCGCGTGGCCGACGAGTTACGCGCGCTGGTCCGGGAGGGCTTTCGAGCACGCTGTGCGTACTGCGGGGTGCACGAGGATGCGGTCGGGGCCACCCTGACGGTCGACCACCATCGCCCGCGCGCGCATGGAGGTACTGACGACGTGGCGAACCTCGTTTACTGCTGCGCCAGGTGCAACGAGCACAAGGGCGCCTACTGGCACGAGCGGGATCCTCCTTATGTCCGCCTGCTTCATCCCGGGCGAGATAATCTGGCGCAGCACCTGCACGAGAGCGACGGACACCTCGTTGGCCTCACCCCCGCAGGCGAGTTCTTCGTCCGGCGCATGCGATTGAATCGCCCACAGCTCGTGGCCTATCGGCGCGCGCGGCAAGCGGAGGTGACGCTCACGGCTGAGCTCGCGGCGAGCCGCCAGCGCGTCGAGGAGCTGGAGCGTGCGGTGCTCGATCTGCGTGCGGCGCTGGAATCGACGGCGGATGAGATCGAGCGCCGGTCGAAGGGGCGCCCCGGGGAGCCCTGAACCGTTCGAATCCGGGTTCGGCCACTTCTTCTCCTCCTCAGAGGAAGAAGTGGCCTGTCAGGTTGACGGACCCGCTGCAGGGATGCGCAGGAGCTTGGCGGTGGGCCGACCTGCGCATGTCTCTGTTGCGGGTTCAGGTGTTGCGGGCGGCGCTTCCCTTCGCCGATAAGGCCGGCTTCGACGCCGTGACGATGCGGGTTGTCGGCCAGCGCCTGCACGTCGACGCCCTGTCCCTCGATAAGCATCTCACTCACAAGACGATATGTTCGACGGTCTCGTCGAGATCGTTTTCCCCGAGATACTTCGCCTTCGGGGCTGCCGGGGCCCCGCCATGCGCTGACCGCGCGCGCTCCGGGCCCACGTCGCCGCAGGTCCTCCTTGGTCCCCCATCCACGGGGGCCGGGCAGCTCGGCACGCCCTCCTTCCCTCCGTCCCACGCCCCCAGCGCCGACCTCCGCCGCCCCCCGCTACACGGATCTCCCCGGCCCCACCGGCGGCGGGATTGACCACTCCGCGCTGTCCGACAGCCTCGGCTCCGCCTCCTCCGCCGCGCTCCCGAAGAAGTCCGCGACGTCGTGCCGCCTCGCCTCCGCGTCCGCGCGCCCCAGCTCGATCAGCTTCCGCGTGAACGAGCCGTCGAACAGGAGGTAGCTCGCGAGATCCGCGTCGTTCTCCGCGCCCACGTCCACCAGCGAGAGCAGCCGTCGCATCATCGCCGGCCCCCCCTGCAGCTTGCCCGCCCGCACGTGCTCCGCCGCCAGGCGCCCGAGATCCGCGCTCGGCCGCACCACCAGCGTCTCCACCCGCCGGTACGGCAGCGCCCCGCGCAGCGCCGCGGCCCCGTTGATCGATTGCAGGAAATCCGGGCCGAACGCCTGCTCCCCGTCCTCGATCATGTGGTTCACCCGCGTCAGCACCTCGAAATCGGTCTGGATGTGGTCGAGCAGGAACGCGTTCAGCACCTTGCCGAGCACGAGCGCCATCCCCGGCGGCTTGCCGCTGTCCCCCGCGTCGATGCTCCGCACCTCGCGCGACAGCCCGATCGCCAGGACGTGCGTCGCCCCCAGCCGCAGCGCAGGCGCGATCGGCGTGTTCTGCCGCACGCCCCCGTCCATGTACAGATCGCGGCCGATCCGCACCGGCGGGAACAGGATCGGGATCGCCGCCGACGCGAGCGCGTGCTGCGGGCCTATCAGCGCCCCCCGGATGATCGTCCGCGGCGGCGCCGTCGTCGGCAGCGCCCCGTCCGGGCCCGTCTGCATGAAGATCACCGTCCGGCCCGTCCCGATCTCCGTCGCCGACACGCTCACCGCCGAGAGGTAGCCGTGGCGCAGCGTCCGCGCGATCGCGCGCCACGGGATCTCCCGCTCGACGAGCCGCTGCATCGGCGACACGTCGAACAGGCCCACCCCCTCGGACCCGCCCCCGAACAGCAGCTTCGGCATCGAGATCGCCTGCCGGACCCCGAAGCCGAGCACCGTCTCCAGCTTCAGCTGCGTCCACAGGTTGACGAGCCGCCGCACCCCCAGCGTCGGATCGTCGAGGTGCGCCGCCAGGTAACACGCGTTCACCGCGCCCACCGACGTCCCGCACAGGATGTCGATGCGCGGCGGCGCCCCGCGCAGGCGCGCGAACGCGTCGAGCACGTACGACAGGACCCCGACCTCGTAGGCCCCCCGAGCGCCGCCGCCCGAGAGGATCACCGCCACCTTGCGCCGCTGCTTCGCCCCGGTCCTCGCGCCCGTTCCCGTCATGCCATCTCCCCGCGGCGGAGCGGGTCGTGCCCCGCCGCCGGACCGTCCGCCTCCGCGGCGAGGACCCGCCGCACCACGGTGCGCTCCAGGAACAGCGCCCTGAGCCGCGCGTCGCGGATGTAGCCCGCCACCCTCCGCACGTGCGCCGCCGCGCGGTGGTACGCGTCCGTCGAGCTCGCCGGCGCGCCCTTCTGCAGCGCCTCGCAGCAGAGGTCGCGCACCTCGATGCCGTACTCCGAGCTGCCCGCCTCGACCGCGCCGAGCGCCGTCCGCGCGAGCAGCACCCCGGAGTGGACCTCGCCCGCGTCCACCCGAGACGCCGCCTCGATCGCCGTCGCGTGGGCGTGGTAGCTCATCAGCCCCTGCGACTCGGCGAGCTGCCGCGCCTCGGAGGCGTTCGCGATCGCGCCCTGGATGTCGCCTCGCGCCCTCGCCAGGAGGCCGCGGACGTTGCGCTCGTGGATCATGTCGTAGACGCTGCCGGTCACCGCGATGAGCGCGCCCGCATCGGCGCAGAGCGTGTGCGCGGCGTCGACGTCGCCTGCCTCGAGGAGGATCCCCGCCGAGCAGAGGAGCGTGTCGGCCCGCGCGTCCTGATCGTCATAGCGCTCGTGGGCCTCGCGCGCCCGCTTCATGTACGCGAGGCTCCGCGGTACGTCCCCGAGCTTCGCGTACGCGTGGCCGATGTTGCTCAGCGTCTTCGCGATCTGGAACCGGCCGCCGATCGCGAGATCGATGGAGATCGACGAGAGCCCGACCGCGATCGCGTCCTCGAACCGCTCGAGCACGAACATCGCCACCGCGAGCGAGTTCTTCGCGCGCGCCTCGCTGCGGCGCGCCCCCACCGCGCGGAACACCGCGATGGCCTCGGCGTAGGCCTCCACCGCCTCCTGCACGCGGCCGACCCGGCGCAGGAGCACCCCCTTCGTGCGCAGCACCTCCGCGCGCGCCCGCGGCGTCAGCCCGCCCGCCTGCGTCACCCGGAGCGCGCGATCCGCCGCGTTGATCGCGCCCTGGATGTCGCCGAGCTCGCGCAGCACCTCCGACAGGATCGTGAGCGCCTCGACCTCGAGCGCGGGCCGGCGCGCGATGCGCGCGATCTCGGCCGCGCGCTGCGCGACCGGCAGGCCGCGGGCGAGGTAGCCGTCGTCGAGGTCGAACCGCGCGGTGCGCACGAGCGCGAGCGCCGCCCAGCGCGCCTGGCCGCTCTCCTTCGCGAGCTGGCGCAGCGCCGCGAGGTGCCGCCGCCGATCGCGGCGGCGGCCGAGGTGGCGGAAGATCGCCTCCAGCGCCTCGTGCGCGATCATCACGCGGGCGTCGCCGGCCGGCAGGAGCGACAGCGCCCGCTCGTAGTACCGCCGCGACAGCTGCGCCTGGTGCCCCGCGCGCGCGGCCCGCGCCGCGTCGAGGTAGAGCTCCGCCGCCTGCACGGGCGCCTCGCCCCGCGCGAGGTGCTGCGCCACGATCGCCGCCGAGAGCCCCTGCGAGAGCGGCGTCGTCGAGAGGTGCTCGCCGAGCCGCCGGTGCATGCGCACGCGGCTCGCGCCGTCGAGCGCGAGGTAGGCGACGTCGCGCACGAGCGGGTGCCGGAAGTCCACCGCCCCGGCGCGGCGATCGCACAGGCCGCGGGCGCAGAGGCGCGTCACCGCCTCGTCGTCGGCGAGCCGCGTCAGGTTCAGGATGTCGTCCTTGAGCAGCGGCCCCCCCGCGACCGCCAGCCAGTTCACGACGTCGTGCTCCGCCGGCGGCAGCTCGCGCAGGCGGTCGCCGATGAGCTGCTCCAGCGTCGAGGGCAGCGGCTCGCCGCGATCCCCCGTCCGGTCGTGGCGCACGAGCTCGTGCCGCCCGCCCGGGTGCTCGACGATCTCCAGCGTGCCCCGCTCGAGGAGCGCGTCGATCATCTCGAGCAGGAAGAACGGGTTGCCGGCGACGCGCGGCACGAGCTCGCCGCAGACGGTCGCCACCCCGTCGCGCACGCCGAGGCGCGCCTCCACGAGGCGCATCTGCTCCTCGGCGCTGAGGCCGCGGAGCTCGATCCGCACGAGCCCCTCGATGAACGGGGTCACGCGCTCCTCGGGGCGCGTGAGGAGCAGCACGAGCACCGGCAGCCGCTCTGCGCGCTGCTTCAGGAGCTCCGAGAGGAGCTCCAGGCTCGGCCGGTCGGCCCACTGGAGGCCGTCGATGACGACGACGAGCGGCTGGTGCCGCGCCAGCGAGCCGAGCAGGTACTTCACGCCCCGCACCACCACGTCGCGGCCGTAGGCGGCCGCGTCCTCCTCGGGGTGCTCGAGCTGCTTGCCCGTGACGAGCTCGGCGAGCCGCGTGACGATGCGCGCGCCGAGCGGCGAGCGCGCGATGGGCCCGAGCAGGGCGCGGATCACGTGGGACGCGTCGTCGATCGCGTGGTCGAGCCCCATCCCGGTGACGTCGCGGAGCACGTCGCAGACCGTGGCGAGCGGCAGCTCGCTCTTCACGGGCGAGCACTCGACGTGGAGCACGCGCGCGTCGCCCGGGAGCTCCGAGAGGAACGTGGAGATGAGCGCGCTCTTGCCGATGCCCATCTCGCCGACGATGACGCGCGCCACGGACTGGCCGCGGAGCGCGCCGACCGGCGGGCTCGATGGCCTGCTCGGCCGGCTCGGGGGCTTGCTCTGCCGGCTCCCCGGCGGCTCGCTCTCGCCGAAGCGCGCGGGCGGCTCGACGTTGCCCTTCACGGGCGGCGAGATCGCCCGGTGGTAGGCCGCGTGCAGATCGGCCCGCTCCGCGTCGCGCCCCACGAGGTCGTTCGGCGAGAGCGCGATCTCCGCCATCCGCTCCTCGCGGGTGAGCGGGCGCTGCAGCGCGTAGAGCCGCATCTGGTGCGGGACCGGGTAGCCGCGGGCGTCGTCGAGGTCGAGCGAGGGCGCGTCGCCCCAGCGGAAGTCCCGTCGGACGAGGCGGTAGACGCCGCCCGCGACCCACGTCTTGCCGAACGGGGTGCGGATGCCGATGCGCTCGGCGAGGAAGTTCGCGGGCTCCTTGAGCGCGTGGTTGATGAGGTGCCCCTGCTCGTCGCGCTCGCCGTACGCGATGCCGCGGACGATGCCGATCGCGGCGCGGAGCTCGACGGGCAGGTCCTCCGACGCGCCCGCGAGCGCCTCGTGCACGTCGACCGCGAGCGAGGCGGCGTCGGCCGCGGCGCGCGAGGGGTTCGCGAGCAGCCCGACCACCGCGCGCGCGCTCGCGTGCGACTCCCACGACCAGATCGCCCCGTGCTTGAAGGCGATCGCGTCGAGGGTCGTGCGGATCGAGCGCCCGCTGCGCTTGCCGGCGAGCCGGCCCTGCGCCCCGAGCAGCGCGTCGACGCCCTCGATGCGCAGCGTGACCACGGCGACGTGGCGCACCTCGCGCACGGCGCGCGGCGCGCCGGTGCCCTCGGCGTCGCCGCCCGTGCGCGCGGCCGGCACCGCCGCGAGCGTCTGCGGCTGCGCCACGGAGCCGTCGTCCGCGGGCTGCTCCTCCGCGCCCTCCGCGCCCTCCGCGCCCTCCATGCGGCGCGCGGCGCCCTCGCGCGCCTCCTCCGCGCGGTCGCGGCCGAGCAGGTGGGCCACGGTCTGCTCGACCGAGGCGTTGTCGACGAGCTCCTGCCTCGCGAGCAGCGCGCGCGCGACCGCCCCGGCCAGGTCGCGCGCGGTCTGGAAGCGGGCCTCGGGCTCGCGCTCCATGGCGCGCATCACGATCGCCTCGAGCTCCGCGGGGATGTCGCGCGCGTGCGCCGAAGGGGGGTCGAACCGGCCCTCCTTCACGGCCTGGAGGAGCGCCTCGTCGTCGAGCTTGCCGTACGGCGAGCGCATGGCGAGCATCTCGTAGAGCACGACGCCGAGCGCGTAGATGTCGCTGCGCCGGTCGACGCGCTCGCCGCGCGCCTGCTCGGGCGACATGTACCCGAACTTGCCCTTCAGCACGCCGGTCTCCTCGCGGAAGAGGTTGGCGCTGGCGATGCCGAAGTCGGCGATCTTCACGACGCCCTCGAGCGAGAGCAGGATGTTCTGCGGCGACACGTCGCGGTGGACGATGGCGAGCGGCATGCCGCCCTCGTCCTTGCGCTCGTGGGCGTAGTGCAGCCCCTTCGCCGCCTCGGAGACGATGAACGCCGACACGAGCGGCGGGATCCGCGACTCCTTCTGCTGGGCGGCCCGCATCAGCTTGCCGAGGTCGAAGCCCTCGACGTACTCCATCGAGAGGAGCAGCCCGTCCTCGCCGTGGTCGGAGAACTCGTAGACCTGGACGATGTTCGGGTGGTTCAGGCGCGTGGCGAGGTGCGCCTCCTCCACGAACATCGCGCGGAAGCGCCGCGAGGCCCCGTGCGCGGGGAGGATGCGCTTGACGACGAGGAGCTTGTACGTCCCCTCGGCGCCCCGCTTCTTGGCGAGGAAGACCTCCGCCATGCCGCCAGCGCCCAGGCGGCGCTGGATCTCTAGGTCGGCGAGCTGGGACGGGTGCTTGGCCATGCAGCGAAGCGGCGCGCGGGCGCCCTGGCTGGGAGGCGCCGGGCGCGGTGAATCGGGTGACCGGTGTTGAACAAGGTCCGCGCTCGGTTCCCCCGATCCATGGAAGGACGACGGGTTGACCCGCATGGTAGCGTCCCGCCCGCGTCTCCGGGGAGACAACCAGGGTGGAAAGGCGAATCTTTCTGGGTGGCTCGGGGATCCCCGCCGGGGGTGAGCCTGCCCGCGCGCCGCACATCCGCGATAGCGGCGCCGCCAGACCCCGGCCCTGACGTCTCGCTTGCAAGGCACCCTCCCACGGCGCCCGACACCCGGCCGCTGCTGCGCCAGCAACAACAAAGCTGTTGCCGAAGCACAGGTCGTCTGTTAAAACGGATGTCGCGTCTGTGATGAGAGACGCCGGGCGTCCGACCCCGGCCGCTGGCCGTTGGCCACTGGGCCGAGAGGCGGTGGGGTCGTCGTGTGCGCGCGCCTGAAACCTTGAGGGCTTGTAATGGACATTCGCGTGACAGAGGCGGACGTCGTCGTCGTGGGCGGCGGCAGCGCAGGCTCCACTGCAGCGGTGGAGGCGCAACAGCGGTTGCCCCGGGGGAGGGTGGTCCTCCTCGAAAAGGCGCATATCAAGCGGAGCGGCGCCATCGCGATAGGCATGGATGGTCTGAACAACGCCATCCTGCCAGGGCACGCGACGCCGGAGCAGTACGTGAAGGAGATCACGGTGGCCAACGATGGCATCGTGAACCAGCGCGCCGTCTATGAATACGCGCGGAACAGCTTCGCGATGATCCAGGAGCTCGACTCCTGGGGCGTGAAGTTCCAGAAGACACGATCGGGCGATTTCGACGTCAAGAAGGTCCACCACAACGGGAGCTACGTGCTCCCGATGCCCGAGGGCTACGACCTCAAGAAGATCCTGACGCGCATGGTCAAGCGCGCCGGCGTGAAGGTCGTCAACCGCGTGATGGCGACGCGGATCCTCGTGACCGACGGGCACGTCGCCGGGGTGATCGGCTTCGACACCCGGCAAGGGCATATCGAGATCATCAAGGCGAGGGCGGTCATCCTGTGCTGCGGCGCCTCGGGGCGGCTCGGGCTGCCGGCGTCCGGCTACCTCCACGGGACGTACGAGAACCCGTCGAACGCGGGAGACGGCTACTCGATGGCGTACCACGCGGGCGCCGAGCTCTCGGGCATCGAGTGCTTCCAGGTGAACCCGCTCATCAAGGACTACAACGGTCCGGCGTGCGCGTACGTGACAGGCCCGCTCGGCGGGCACACGGTCAACGCGCGGGGGCACCGCTTCATCGAGAGCGATTACTGGAGCGGGCAGATGATGCTCGAGTTCTACCGGGAGCTCCACTCCGCGAACGGCCCCGTGTACCTGAAGCTCACCCACCTCGCCCCGGAGACGATCACCGAGGTCGAGCGGGTCCTGCACCAGACGGAGCGCCCGAGCCGCGGGCGCTTCCACGAGGGCAGGGGGCACAGCTACGCGAGCGATCTCGTCGAGATGCACATCTCCGAGATCGGCCTGTGCAGCGGGCACAGCGCGTCGGGCGTCTGGGTCAACGAGAAGGGCGAGACCACGGTGCCCGGGCTCTACGCCGCCGGCGACATGGCGTGCGTGCCGCACAACTACCTGCTCGGCGCGCTCACCTACGGGAAGATCTGCGCCCAGAGCGCGCTCGATTACCTCGAGCGCGCGCCCGCGGTCGAGCCGCTCGCCGCCGCGGTCGACGCCGAGCGAGAGCGCATCCTCGCCCCCCTCTCTCGACGAAGCGGCGTTGCGCCGCACCAGTACGAATACAAGGTGCGGCGCCTGGTGAACGATTATCTCCAGCCGCCCAAGACCGGGAACAAGATGACGCTCGGGCTCGAGTACTTCCTGCGGGCGAAGGAGGAGCTCGAGGAGGTCACCGCGGAGAGCCCCCACGAGCTCATGCGGGTGATGGAGTGCCATTTCATCCGTGACTGCGCGGAGATGGCGGCGCGCGCGTCGCTGTACCGGACCGAGAGCCGGTGGGGCCTCTACCACTACCGGCTCGATTACCCCGAGATGGACGACCAGCGCTGGTTCACGCACGTGAACCTGAAGAAGGACGAGCGCGGCGAGATGGTCGCCTTCAAGAGGCCGGTGGATCCTTATCTCTTCCCGATCGACGACGGCGAGCGCACGGCCTACCACCGGCTGCGCATCCCGGTCGAGGAGCCGCGCGCGTCGGTCTGACGAGCGCCCGAGAACGCGAGAACACGAGGTCAATCAAGCGATGGGTCACCTGCTCAACCGCGAATCCGTCAAGGCGCAGAGCGCCAGGTCCGTGGGCCACGCCGAGGCCGCCGTGCGGCTCGATCTGCCTGTCGTCATCGACGAGGCGTCGTGCATCAAGGGCTGCCGCATCTGCATCGACTCGTGCCCGGTCGATTGCCTCGCCATCGATCCCGAGACGAAGAAGGCCCACATGGCCTACGACGAGTGCTGGTATTGCCTCGCGTGCGAGATCGATTGCCCCAAAGAGGCCATCACCGTGAAGATCCCCTTTCTCATCCGATAACGACCCCACGGCAGAGACGACATGACACAGCCTTCGCTCGCGCGGGATCTCGAGGGCATCCTCGGGGATCCCGACCCCGGCGCGCGCCAGCTGGCGCTGACGCAGATAGAGGATCTCTCGGATCCGGAGATCATCCACCCCCTCATCGCGGCCGTCCGCGACGAGGATCCGACGGTGCGGGCGCTCGCGCTCGGGCACCTCGAGGATCTCGGCGACGCCCGCTCGGTGCCCGCCGTCGTCGGGGCGCTCGACGACGAGGACGCCCGCGTGCGGGAGGCGGCCGCCACGGCGCTCCGGGAGATCCGCGGGGCGGACGCCGCCACGCACCTCATCGAGGCGCTGGGGCACACGAGCCCGTTCGTCCGCACCTCGGTGATCGTGGCGCTCCGGGAGATCCGCGACCCGCGGGCGCTCGCGCCCCTCGAAGGGGCGCTCGGCGACCCGGATCCCGAGGTGCGGCGCGAGGCGGTCCTCTCCCTGGCCTACCTGCGGCGGCCCGAGTCGGCGCCGGCGCTCCGCCCGAGCCTGCGCGATCCCGACGCGCGGGTGCGGCAGGTCGCGATCGGCGCGCTCGAGTCGCTCGACGCGCCGGGGCTCGTCCAGGACCTCGTGGGGCTGCTCTCCGATCCGGACTGGCGGGTCCGGGTCGAGGCCGCCATCGTGCTCGGTCGCTCGGCGCACGGCCACGGCCTCGCGGCGCCGCACCTCCGGAGCGCGCTCGACGACGGCGCCTGGCAGGTCCGGAAGGAGGCGGCGCTCGCGCTCGGGCGGCTCCGGGCCGCCTCGGCCACGGAGGACCTGGTCGGGCTGCTCGGGAGCGACCTCGCGGATCTGCGCAAGGCGGCTGCGCAGGCGCTCGGCGAGATCGAGGCGGCGGCCGCGGAGGCGCCGCTCCGCCGGCTGCTCGGCGACGCCGACGTCGAGGTGCGGAAGGCGGTCGGCCGCGCGCTCGAGGCCATCCGGGCGGGAACCGGACGGGGAAACGAACGACATGAGACCTTTGCGAGGGATTGAACCGATGACAAGGGCACTTCGCGCGCTCGCCTTCCTCACGTTGCTCGCTGCGATCCTCACCGGGCTGTCGTGCAAGCCGGAGGCGAAGCAGACGATCCGGATCGCGATCGGGACGCAGGACACGACCATCAATTGCGCCACCGGCGGGCTGCTCATCCGGGAGCTCAAGCTGCTCGAGAAGCACCTGCCGAGGGACGGCAAGTACAAGGACGTCACGTACGAGATCGAGTGGAAGGACTTCACCTCCGGGCCGCCGCTGACGACCGAGATGGTGGCCGAGAAGCTCGATGTCGGCGCGATGGCCGACTTCCCCGGCGTGCTGAACGGCGTGGCGTTCCAGAAGCAGGGGAGCCGCAGCCGCTTCATCGCCACGCTCTCCGGCAGCGCGCTGGGGAGCGGCAACGGGATCGTCGTGCCGAGCGACTCCCCGGTTCAGGGCCTGAAGGACCTCAAGGGCAAGCAGATCTCGGTGCCGTTCGGGTCGTCGGCCCACGGCATGCTGCTCCGGGCGATCCGAGATCTCGGCTGGGACCCGGACAAGGACGTGACGCTCGTCTCGCAGTCGCCGGAAGTGGGCGGCTCGTCGCTCAAGGCGAACAAGATCGACGCGCACGCGGATTTCGTCCCGTTCGCGGAGCTGTTCCCCTTCCGCGGCTTCGCCAGGAAGATCTACGACGGCTCCAGCGTGAAGGTGCCGACGGTGCACGGCGTGCTGGTGCGCGAGGCGTACGCTTCGAAATACCCGGAGATCGTCGTGGCCTTCCTCAAGGCGGCGCTCGAGGCCGACCGCCTGTTCGCGGAGGAGCCCGAGAAATACAGCGAGCTCATCGAGAAGGTGACCGGGGTGGACGCCGAGGTCGCCTACATGTTCCACGGCCCGCTCGGCATCCAGACGCGGGACTTCACGATCAAGCCCGAGGTCCGCCGCGCCCTCCAGGTGGCGGTGGACACGCTCACGCTGCTGAAGCGCACGGACACGACCCTCGATGTCGGCACGTTCGTGGACGACCGGTACATCCGGCGCGCGGCCGCGGAGCTCGGGCTCGACTACGAGGCGCGGCTCGCGAGCTACGCGAAGCTCCCGCTGTCCGGGAAGGACGCGCTGTCCGGGGAGCCGATCGCCGAGCCGACGCTGGCCGCGCAGATCTGGGTCGCGGGCGAGCCGAAGGTGCGCGCGTACGCGAGCCCCGGCACGGCGCTCGCCGCCCTGGGGCAGCTGAAGACCGAGGGCAAGGAGATCCGCGCGGTGTTCGTGCACGATCGCGCGAGCGGGGTGAAGCTCCTCGCCGATCGCGCGTGGTACGCGAGGCGCCCGGACGGCGGCCTGTCGGCGTTCCTGGCGAAGGAGGACGCGGAGCGGTGGGCCGCGGAGAACGGCGCGGCGGTCGTCGACCTCGCGACCCTGCAGGCCGAGCGCGCGAAGCTCACGGCGGCGGCGCCATGACGATGATCTCCGAGCGCAGCGCGTCGGCCGGGGCGGAGCTCGGCGGCGGCGCGGCGTTCGCGCCCGCCCCGGCGAGCGCGAAGGCTGCGTCCGCCCCGGCGAGCGCGGCCCGGCGGGGCGCGTCCCCCGCGCCGGGCGGCGCGCGCCGCGAGGGGCGCCCGCGCCGCGACCTCCGCCGCGCCTTCCTGCGCGCCCTGTCCGTGGCGGCTTGCGTCGGCCTCTGGCAGTGGGCGTCGACGACACGCGCGCAACTCGGCGTCGTCACGTTCCTCAACGTGCCCGCGCCGACCGACGTCCTCGCCGCGGCGCGGGAGCTCTTCGCCTCGCCGAAGCTCTGGCAGCACCTCGGGAACAGCGTGTTCCGCGTCCTCGCGGGGTTCGCCGCCGCGGGCGCCACGGGGGTCGTGCTCGGGCTCCTCATCGGCAGGTCGCGGCTCGCCGAGGACACCCTCCTGCCGCCGCTCGAGATCCTGCGCCCCATCCCGGGCGTCGCCTGGCTCCCGCTCGCGATCCTGATGTTCCCGTCGGCCGAGCTGAGCATGATCTTCATCACGTACATGGGGGCGCTGTTCCCGATCCTGATCGCGACGATCCACGGCGTGGGCGCCCTCGATCCGCGGCTCATCGCGAGCTCCCGCAGCCTGGGCGCGCGCCCGCTCCGCCTGTTCCTCGAGGTGGTCCTGCCGGGCGCGCTGCCGAGCATCGTCACGGGGATGAGCATCGGCATGGGGACGTCCTGGTTCTGCCTCGTGACCGCCGAGATGATCGGGGGTCAGTACGGCATCGGCTACTTCACCTGGGAGTCGTACAACTTGCAGCGCTATCCGGACATCGTCCTCGGCATGCTGCTCATCGGCCTGCTCGGCATGCTCAGCAGCGCGCTCGTCCTGCGGGTCGGCGCGTGGCTCACCCCGTGGCAGCAGCCCCAGGAGAAGGGCCGATGACGCGCGACGCGAGCCGCGCGGCGGCGCGCCGGGAGAGCCCGGGGGGCGCCGTGGAGATCAGCGGCCTGTCCGTGGCCCTCGGGGTGGGCGCCCGCCGCGTCGAGGCGGTGCGGGATCTCGACCTCCGCGTCGAGGGCGGCGAGCTCGTGAGCCTCCTCGGCCCGTCCGGGTGCGGGAAGTCGACGATCCTGAACGCCGTCGCCGGGTACGTGGCGCCGGAGCGCGGCAGCATCGTCGTCGGCGGCGAGCGGGTCGACGGGCCGGGGCCGGCGCGCGGCATGGTCTTCCAGCAGAGCTCTCTGCTCCCCTGGAAGACGGTGCTGAACAACGTCGGCTTCGGCCTCAAGGTGCGCGGCGTCCCCGAGCGCGAGCGCAGCGAGGCGTCCCGGCGCCTGCTCTCGCTGGTCGGGCTGTCGGGGTTCGAGGACGCCTACCCGGCGCAGCTCTCCGGCGGCATGCAGCAGCGCGTGGAGATCGCGCGCGTGCTGATCACGGAGCCGCGCGTCGTGCTGATGGACGAGCCGTTCAGCGCGCTGGACGCCCAGACCAGGCTCTCGATGCAGGAGCTGCTGCTCGACGTCTTCCGCCAGGTCCGCACGACGGTGCTGTTCGTCACGCACGACATCGACGAGGCCATCTTCCTGTCCGACCGCATCGCCCTGATGACCCGCCGCCCCTGCCGCGTCGGCGCGGAGATCCCGGTGCCGTTCGGGAGGCCGAGGACCGCGGCGATCGTGGGCTCCGGCGAGTTCGCGGCGATCAAGCGGCGGTGCCTCGAGGCCCTCCGCGACGAGCGCGCGGCCGCCGCGCACCGCCACGACCTGGAGGCCCAGATCAGCGCGTGAGGCGCGGGCCGGCGCCCCGCGCTCGGGCCACGGGGGCGCGGCGCCTCACGTCCGGCGGCACCGGCCTCTCCTACGCGCTTGATGTCCCGGGCGTTCCTCCTTACTACCGAGCGGAGAGGAGTGATCGGAATGCTCAAGAGATTCCTGCGAGTGACCGACGTGCCGTTCTCGGCTTCGATCGGGCTGCTCGCGCTTCGCGTCGTCATCGGCGTCGCGTTCATGTTTCACGGCTGGGGGAAGATCCAGGCCCCGTTCAGCTGGATGCCCCCCGGCGCGCCCGTTCCGGGGTTCTTGCAGGCGCTGGCTGCGCTCTCGGAGTTCGGGGGCGGCCTTGCCTGGATCCTCGGCCTCCTGACGCCGGTCGCGTCGCTGGGCCTCGCCGTCACCATGGCCGTCGCGGTCGCGATGCACGTATCGCAGGGCGATCCGTTTGTCTCGATGAGCGGACACTCCTACGAGGCGGCGGCCGTCTACCTCGGCATCTCCCTCGCGCTCCTCCTCGTCGGGCCAGGGAGGCTCTCCGTCGACGCGGCGATCTTCGGGACGAAGCGCTGAGCGCTCGCGCGCGCCCTCGCCCGATCCGTGCGAGGGCGTCGCCGCTCGATCTCGCGCGGCCGATCTGTGCCGCGCTACCCTGCTGCGTCCGGCCGGGCGGGTGATGTCGGCGCGCGCTGGAGCGCCCTGATCCATCTGGGTTGGACAGCGTGCGCGCCGGCCAATGTGCGCGCTTGAATTGCGCATGTGAAGCCGCGCCGTCCCCACACTATGCTCCGGTCGGGAGGACCCGATGAGAGACGCCGAGGCGATGGCGCCTTCGAGCAGCGCGCGACGCGGTGTCGTCATCGCAGCGACCTGTTCGTTCGCCGTTGGGTGCGTGGCGCTGCTCGGCTGGTGGATCGGGGCGACCGCCCTCGTCGCCGTCGCGGACGGCCTGCCGCTCATGGTGCCCAACACCGCCGTCGCCCTCGTCCTGGCGGGGGTCTCGCTCTGGGCGCTCGGCGTGCGAGAGTGTCCGGCGCCGCTCCGCTGGCTGGGACAGGCGTGCGCCGCCGTCGTCGTCGCGCTCGGCCTCGTGGTCCTCGCGCAGTACCTCTTCGCCTGGGATCTCGGCACCGATCGCGTCCTGTTCGCGGGGCGCGTGGATTTCCCGAGCAAGTTCCCCGGCAGGCCCCCGCCCAACACCGCGCTCTGCTGCGTCCTGATCGGCCTTTCGCTCCTCTCGCTGCGCGTGAAGACGAGGCGAGCGTGCCTGTTCTCGGAATGGAGCGCGCTCCTGGCCGCGGCGCTCGCGCTGACGGCGCTGACCGGCTACGTGTTCGGCGTCGGCTACTTCTACGGGCTGCCGCCGCTGTTTCCGTTCACGGGCATGGCGCTCCACGCGGCGATCGCGCACCTCGCCCTCTGCGCCGGGCTCCTCATGGCGCGGCCCGATTGCACGGCGTTCGCCACGCTGACGGCCAGCCGGTCCGGAGGCATGCTGCTGCGGCGCTTCCTGCCCTACGTCGTCCTCGTTCCGCTCGTCATCGGCCGCCTCTTCCTGTTCGGCGCGGCTCGCGGGGCGTACCCCATCGCGGCGTCGTTATCGCTCGCCTCCGCCATCACGACGCTCCTGCTCGGGGCCATGCTCTGGGTCAGCGCGGCGCGCATGAACCTCCTCGACGAGGCGCGGCAGCGCGCCGAGGAGGCGCGCGCCTTCCTCGCGACCGTCGCGCAGGCCTCGGACGACGCCGTGATTGGCACCTCCCTCGACGGGACCATCCTGAGCTGGAACCCGGCGGCGGAGCGCCTTTACGGCTACTGCGTCTGCGAGGCGATCGGGAAGAAGCTGCCCCTCCTGTGCCTGCCCGAGCGCGCCGCCGATGCGGAGGACGTCCTCGCGCGCCTGCGCCGCGGCGAGCACGTCGAGCGCTTCGAGGCCGTGAGCCGGACCAAGGGCGGCAAGACCATCGATATCGAGGTCACCGTGTCGTCGATCGTGGACGCGTCGGGCCGCGTCACCGGCGTCTCGACGATCTGCCGCGACATCGGGCGCCGCAAGGCGATGGAGGCCGAGGTCTCGAGGGCGCACGAGGCGGAGCGGCGCATCCGCTCGCAGCTCGAGGCGGTCGTCGAGCAGCTGCCCGAAGCGGCGATCCTTGTCGACGCCGAGGGGCGGCTCATCAGCTGCAACAAGCTGGCTTTCCAGTACGCGTCGAGCGCCGAGGACGATCCCGATCCCTGGGGCAACCGGCTGTGTTTCGAGCACAGGACGCCGGCGGGAGAGCCCCTCGTCTGGGACGAGCGCCCGCTGATCCGGGCCCTCGAGCGCGGGGAGGCCGTGACGGGCGTCGAAGCGCTCTTGCGGCGCGCCGACCGGGGGCTCGTCCCGGTGCTGGTCAACGCTGCGCCGGTGCGCTCGGACGACGGTGAGCTCCAGGGCGCCGTCGCCGTCTTTCATGACATCTCGGCGTTCAAGGAGATGGAGCGGCAGCGCCAGGAGTGGATCGGCGTCATCGCTCACGATCTCCGCCAGCCCATCCAGGTGATCGCGACCGCGAGCCAGCTCCTGGGTCGCGCGGCCGGCGAGCGGCCCGTCGCGGACTGCCGGAAGCAGCTCGACAGGATCACCTCGTCCATCGAGCGGCTGCGCCGCATGATCGACGATCTCCTCGATGCCTCGCGGATCGAGGCGCGGCAGCTCACGCTGGATCGTTCGCCGGTCGATCTCCGCGCGCAGCTCGGCGAGATCCTCGAGAAATCGGCCGATGTGACCGCGGGCCACGCCGTGCGCCTGGCGGTGAAGGGCGTGGTGCCCGCCGTCCTGGCGGACCCAGGGCGGATCGAGCAGATCGTCACCAACCTGCTCTCCAACGCCGCCAAATACGGTCGGCCGGAGGGGGACATCGTGGTCGCGGTCGACGCCGGGCCGGGCAGCGCGCACGTCGCGGTGACCAACTGGGGCGGCGGTATCCCGGAGGCGTCCCTCCCGCACCTGTTCAAGCGCTTCTGGCGCGCGCCCGATGCCGTTCCGCGCAGCGTCCGTGGCGTGGGTCTCGGCCTCTACATCACGAAGGGCCTCGTGGAGGCCCACGGGGGCAGCATCTCCGTCGAGAGCAGCCCCGGCGGCGCGACGACATTCCGCTTCTCGCTGCCGTTCGCGCCCGATACCGCGCGAGCCGTCGGGGCGTAGCGCGCAGACAACCCCTCTCAGCCCCTCTCTGCGCCTCTCTCCTGCTTCCTGCTCCACCGGCGACCCATCTCGAAAAGCGGCTTTCAGGCGAGCTCGTCAATCCATGGCCGGCGAGCTCGTCAATCGTTCCTCCCGGTCCTCCCAGGATTGAAGAGACGTTTGTCCTGCCGCTGTACGTTGTCCGTATTCCGTTTTGCGGTGCTGCCATTCTTTCGCAGGTTTCTACGGCTCAGATCGTCAGAATGATTGCAGAAGGAACTTCCTGAGGTTCGTATCCTTGCTACACCTGAGATCCGCTCCGGCCCGACGCCGGGGCAGTAAGGTGGCGCAGCAGTGAATTCCTGGTTCTTGCAGGTGAGTAAGCGGCTGGGGCCCGCGGGGCGCCGGCTCTGGGTGCTTGGGTTCATGGGGGTGGTGCTTGCGGTCACGCTCGGGCTCGCGCTGCGCGCGGCGCGCGAGTCGTCCGCGCAACGTGCGGCGACGTACACCGAGCTCCTCCAGATCGCGCAGGCAGGGCAGGCGACCGCGGTCGAGGTGACGGGGGATCGCTTCCTCGTACGTCAGGCGGGCGGCGCCGCGGTGACGGCCGTCGTCGACGAGCCGACGCTCCGGCAGGAGCTGGTCTCCCGGTTCGCGGGCGCCGGCGCCTCTGTCGACTTCGCCTCCCGGGAGGATCCGTCGCGCGCCGCGTCCGCGGTGCTCCCGGTGGTCGTGCTGGCCGTGGTCGGCTTCGCGCTCTTCACGGTGAGCCGGCGGCGCAGCCCGAAGGTCTTCTCCGACGTCAAGGCCGGGGCCGCGCGGGCGTCCGTGCGCTTCGCCGACGTCGCGGGGATGCACGAGGTCAAGCAGGAGCTCGCCGAGACGGTCGAGTTCCTGAAGAGCCCCGATCGCTTCGCGCGCCTCGGCGGCCGCCCGCCGCGCGGCGTGCTGCTGACGGGCGAGCCCGGGACCGGAAAGACGCTGCTCGCGCGCGCCGTCGCGTGCGAGGCGGGCGTGCGGTTCCTCTCGGCGTCTGGGTCGAGCTTCCAGGAGATGTTCGTCGGCGTGGGCGCCTCCCGTGTCCGCGCGCTCTTCGCCGAGGCGCGCAAGTCCGCGCCGTGCATCGTCTTCATCGACGAGATCGACGCCGTGGGGCGGGCCCGCGCGAAGGGGCACGGCGACTCCGCCTCCGCGGAGCACGACCAGACGCTGAACCAGCTGCTCGTCGAGATGGACGGGTTCGACCACGAGACCGGCATCGTGGTGATCGCGTCGACCAACCGCGTCGACATGCTCGACCCGGCGCTGCTCCGGCCGGGGCGCTTCGACCGCAAGGTCACCGTGCCGCTCCCCGACGTGCGCGGCCGCGAGGAGATCCTCAACGTCCACGCCGGGCCGATCCCGCTCCAGGGCGAGGTCGACCTCGGCTACATCGCCCGCGGCACGCCGGGCTTCTCGGGCGCCGACCTGGCCAACCTCCTGAACGAGGCGGCCATCCTCGCGGCCCGCGAGGGCGCCGACGCGGTCGACCCGACGCACATCGACCGCGCGCGCGACCGGGTGCTCATGGGGCTCGAGCGCAAGGGGGTGCTCGTCGACGAGGACGAGCGTTATGCGACCGCCGTCCACGAGGCCGGGCACGTCGCGGTCGGGCTCCTCGCGCCGAGCTGCGATCCCGTGCACAAGGTGTCGATCCTGCCGCGGGGCCGCGCGCTCGGCGTGACCCAGGCGCTGCCCGAGAAGGATCGGCTGATGTACCGGAAAGAGTACCTCGAGGATCAGATCTGCATGCTGATGGGCGGCCGCGCCGCCGAGATGGTGATCCTCGGGACGATGACGGCGGGCGCCTCGGACGACATCCAGCGCGCCTCGACGATCGCCTGGAAGATGGTCGCGGAGCTCGGCATGAGCCACCTCGGCCCCATCTGCGTCGGCGACGGGCACCCCTCGCGGAGCCCGGCGCTGCTCGACCGGGTCGACGAGACGGCGCGGGCGCTCACGGAAGCGCAGCTCTCGCGCGCCGTCGAGATCGTGAGGTCCCGGCGAGGCGAGATCGAGGCGCTCGTCAAGGCGCTCCTCGAGAAGGAGACGCTCGGCATGGACGAGATCCACGCCTGTTTCCCGGCCGATCGCAGGCCGCGCCCCGAAGGCCAGGCCGCCTGACCGGCGGAGGCTCGAGGACGCCGGGAAGGGAAGTCCTTTCAGGCGTCCTCGGCGACAGGCCGCCCCGCTCGCCGCGAGCGCGTCCGGCGCTCTCCCTCTCGCCGCCGGACTCGACCCAACTCCCCCCACAGCTCAGCCATCTTTTCTCGTCTTCGACGCTTCCGGCGCTCCCGCGCGTGTGGCCGGCGTGTGAAGCGCCTGTTGTCCGAGATACGTTGTGCTCGGAAAGCTCGCTTCACGGCTGCGCGCGCCGGATCCGAACCCGGCGCGGGGGCATTCAGCCGCGGCGCGTCGCGCCTTCTTTTCCGTCCGGAGATGGCAAATCTCCCCTTGCGATTGCCGGGCAAGCTGGTGAAGTGTGGCCACTTGCATGCATGGATTCCGTTTCGTTCGCGTGTCTCTCGACAGGGCACCCCCTCCGCGTTCGCCGATGGCCAGGCCTCTCTCCGGCCGCTCCCTGAGCTCGGCGCGGCCGTCGCGGGCTCTCCTGCCGCGCGTAGGCTCGGAGGCGTGCGGTGCCTGAGCCTCGGATACTGATCCTGTCCAACAGAGATCCGGAGGAAGCCGTCGATGAGCCGCCACTCGCGCAGCGGGTGGGGAGCGGGCGGCTCCGGCTCGGTCGCGAGGACGGCAGCGCGGTGGTCGCGGAGAGCGTGCTCGCGACCCTCGCCGCGGCTCCGGGCGTGCGCGTGGCGCACCGGCCTGTGCTCCGGCCGAGCGAGGTGCTCGCGGCCATCGGCGACCATCGCCCGGACGTGATCTTCAACCTGTGCGAGGCGCTCGACGGCGACAGCCGCCACGAGGTCATGTGCGCGTGGCTGCTCGCGGGGCTCGATCTCGGCTTCACGGGCAGCGATCACGTCGCCCTCCGGAGCTGCCTGCACAAGGCCGAGGCGAACAGGATCCTCGCGCGCGCCGGCGTGCGCGTGCCGGCGACGGTGCGGGTCGAAGGCCCGGATCGCATCCCGGAGGTCGCGTTCCCGGTCATCGTCAAGCCGGAGCGCGAGGACGGCTCGATGGGGATCGATCGGGGCTCGGTCGTCCACGATCGCAAGGCGCTCCGCGACCAGGTCGCCTCGGTCGTCGCGCAGTGCCGCCAGCCGGTGGTGGTGCAGAGTTACGTGCACGGGCGGGAGATCTCGGTCTCGCTGCTCGGGTGGCCGACGCCGCGCGTGCTGCCGCCCGGCGAGGTCACCTTCCAGGGCCTGCCCGAGGGGCACCCGCACGTGATCACGTACGAGTCGAAGTGGCGCCCGGAGACCGCCGCGTCGATCGGGACGCCCTCCTCTGCGGCGGTGCTGCGGCCGCTCGATCTGCGCCGGGTCGTCGCCGTGGGGCGCCGCGCGTTCGAGGTGCTCGGGCTGCGCGACTACGGCCGCGTCGACGTGCGGCTCGACGAGCGCGGCACGCCGTACGTCATCGACGTCAACCCGAACTGCGATCTCTCGCCGGACGCCGGCTTCGCGCGGGCGGCGGCGCGCGCCGGCCTGTCGTACGCCGACGTCATCTGGGAGATCCTCCGCGCGGCGCTCGCCCGCGGCGCGCGCCACGACGATCTGCTTCACGCGCGCGGCCGCGCGCCGGCGCGCGGCCGCGCCGCGGCGCGCTCCGCTGCCCGCGGCGCCCTCGCCGCCGCGCCCGAGGCGCCGTGATCACCCAGCGCGGCCTCCGCGCGGAAGATCGGCCGCTCATCGCGGCGCTGCTCGAGTCGGTCCCGGCGTTCACCGACGACGAGCGCGCGGTGGCGCTGGAGCTCGTCGACGTGACGCTCGGCCAGCCCTCGACGGACGGTTATGGCTACCGGTTCGTGCTGAGCTTCCAGGGCGCCCCGGGCGGCGACGGGGCGCCGCGGCTCCTCGGCTACCTCTGCTACGGCCGCACGCCGATGACGCAGTCCACGTACGACCTGTACTGGATCGCGACCTCGCCCGATTTCGCCCGGTCGGGGGTGGCGCGGGGGCTGGTGTCCACGATGGAGAGCGAGATCGCGCGCGAGGGCGGCGGCCTCGTGCGCGTGGAGACGGGCAGCCGGGAGGGGCACGGCGCGGCGGTGCGCTTCTACGACGCGGTGCAGTTCACGCGGTCCGCGGTCCTCGCCGACTTCTACGCGCCGGGCGACGATCTCATCATCTACACGAGGCGGGTCGCCCCGGCGCGCGCCTCGGCGGCGTCCTCGGCCGGCGAGACGTCCGCGCGCGGCGAGGCGCCGGCGCGCGGCGAGGCGCCCGCGCGCAGCGATACGCGGCCGCCGGGCGAGCCTGCGCTCTACGACGCGGCGTTCGGCTACCGCGACTACGCCGCGGAGCGCGACTTCCTGCTCGCGTGCGCGCGCCGCTTCGGCGGTCGCCCGGTGCAGCGCGTCCTCTCGTGGGCCTGCGGGCCCGCGCGGCACCTGGAGGCGTTCGCCGAGCTCGGCGTCGGCTGCGCCGGCGCGGACGGCTCGGCGGCGATGATCGCCTATGCGGAGCGCGCCGCGTGCGCCCGCGGCGCCGGGGCGGGCATCCGCTTCTCGTGCGCGGAGCTCGACGAGCGCCCGGACGTCGCGCCGGTCGATCTCTCGTTCGTGCCGCTCTCGGCGATCCACCAGCTGGCCACGCCGGCGGCGCTCGAGCGCCACCTCCGGCTCGCCGCCTCGCTGCTCTTGCCGGGCGGCGTCCACGTCATCGAGGCGACCCACCCCGCCGATCTCACGCCGTCCGGCGTGAACAGGACGGAGTGGACCGAGCTGCGCGGCGAGCAGTCGATCGACGCGCGGTTCCGCATCCACATCGAGCGGTCGACGCCCGATCGCGTGGTGCCCGTGACGCTCGAGGTGGTGTGCTCGGCCCGGCGCAACGGCGGCGCGCCGAGGGAGCTCTCGTCGATCCGCCAGGAGGTGACGTGGTACATCCCGGACCTCGCCGGGTGGCGGCGCGTCGCGGAGCGGGTGCCGGAGCTCTCGCTGGTGGCGACGCTCGGCGATTTCAACGTCGACGTGCCGTTCGAGCACGCCGCGGCGTGGCGGCTGATCCTGGTGCTGAAGCGCCTCTGATCGCCCGCGCCGCGCGCGCGGCGGCGGGCGCTCGTGGCGGGATCAGTTGAGGTCCCAGAAGTACTTGCCCCCGCTCGGCGGCGGCTCGTCCGCGCCGCCGCCGGGGCCGCCCGCGTCCCCGGTGCGCGTCAGCTGGAGCACCTCCTCGAGCGAGCTCGCCTCCTCGCGCCAGTACGCCTCCGTGCCGAAGTGCGGAAAGGTCCTCGGGAAGATGGGGTCGTGCCACCGCCGCGCGATCCATGCGGCGTAGTGGATCATGCGGAGCCCTCGGAGGGGCTCGATCAGCCCGAGGGTGGAGCGGTCGAAGCGGCGGAGCTCCTCGTAGCCCTCGATGAAGAGCTCGCGCTGCTGCCGGGCGGCCTCGTCGCGGCCGGGGAGGAGGAGCCACAGATCCTGCACGGCGGGGCCGACGACCATGTCGTCGAAGTCGAGCACGCGGAGCGCGCCGTCGCGCAGGAGCAGGTTGCCCGGGTGCAGATCGCCGTGGATGCGGTGCACGTCGACGCCGCGCAGGCGCTCCTCGGCCGCGTCCGCGACGGCGCGCGCGGCCGCGAGGTACCGCCGCTCGACGGCCGCGGGGATGAGCTTGCGCTCGACGAGCCAGCCGAGGTCCTCGCGCGCGTAGGTGTCGGCGGAGAGCCGGACGCGGTGCTCGGCGGCGCTGGCCGCGCCCACGTTGTGGATGCGGGCGGCGAGCCTGCCGAGGCGCACGAACAGCTCGTCGCCGAGCTCGTCAGGGGCGCGGCCGCCCATGCGCTCGAAGAGGCAGTACGGGATGTGGTCGATCTGCTTGAGCGTCTCGCCGTCGGGGAACTGGCGCGTCGGGCAGACGGGGATCTCGGCGTCCGCGAGCTCCGTGAGGAACCGGTGCTCCTCGAGGATCTGCTCCCGCGTCCAGCGCCCCGGCCGGTAGAACTTGGCGATGACGCGGGTGCGATCCTCGCGCTCGACCTCGTAGACGCGGTTCTCGAACGAGTTCAGCGGGTAGCAGACGCGGTTGCAGGGGACGCCCGCGGCCTCGACGGCCTCGATCACCTTGTGCGGAGTCAGCGACAGGAAGAGGTCGGTCGGGGTGGTGGTGCTCATGGTGGGGAGAGTTGAGCACCGACCGGCGTCGCGCTCGACGAGAACTTTCGCCGCGCGCTGCCGGAGGCCGTTGCCGCGCGGCGAGCGCCGTTGCCGCGCGGCGAGCGCCGTGACCGCTCGCCGGGCGGGCCCAGGGGCGCTGTGTCGTGCACCGCCGAGATACGCTATCCTGAGCACCTCATGATGGAAGAAACGCAGCTTTCGTTTCGTCACCTCGAGATCACCAGGCTCGAGGCGATGGTCGAGATCATGTTCCTCGCCGCATACGCTGACGGCTCCATCAACGAGGCCGAGCGCGCCGAGCTCGCGCGGCACGTGGCGGCCATGAGCGAGGGGCGCGTCGGGGCCGACCTCGTCGAGTCGCTCATCTCCATCATCGAGCGCTCGGTGCGTGACGAGGGCAGGAGCGGCCGCTTCGCCGCGCTGCGCGCCCGCCTGCCCGACGTGCGGATGCGCGAGGCCGCGATCGAGCTGGCCGTCCGCCTCGTGGCCGCCGACGGCGTGATCCACGAGAGCGAGCACGCGCTGCTCGTCGAGGCGGCCACGGCCCTCGAGGTGCCGATCGCGTTCAAGGGGCGCGTCGTGCCCGGCTCGGCCCGCTAGCTCCGCCCGCCAGCAGTCCGGCCGGGGATGGCCGGACTGCTGCGCCGCTTCGCGCGGGCGGCCCTGGCTTCGTCTCCTCGGGGCTCCGCCCCGAACCCCAGCGTCCGCTTCGCGGCGACGCCGGCGCGCGCCCCGTGGTGCCTCGCTGGCCACGACGCGATCCGGACCGACATCCACCGTCGATGTACCCGTAGAGCGCCGGTGTTGCGCGCAGGGAATGCGTCGTGCGACGACCGTTGCGCCGACGGATCGGCCGCGCGCTCGTCCCGGGACCGCGCCGGCGGACGACGCGCCGCGCGCCGGTCGCGGCGGACGGCGCGCTGCCCTCGGGCGAGCCGATGGCGGCGGGCGCCGATCTGATGCCTCCACACCGCAATCTCGGCGCCGCGGCGAGCGGGAAAGGGGCGGATCTGCGGCGATTTTCATCGGCCTGCTCCTTGCAGTACCCGTGAGCGAAGGACATGGACAGCCACCGAACTGACAGCTCCACGACGCCACATGGCGCCTCGATGGATCCCGCGTCGAATCGATCCCGCCCTCCGAGTGGGGGCCGAGCCTCTCAGCGTGCGTACCGCTCGCCGCGGTCTCCGCGCTGGCCTTCGTCTCACCGCCCTCCGTTCGAGCCTGTCGACCTCCGGACGTCGGGCCGCCTGTCGCGGCCGTCTGGCTCGGCCTTCCGTCACGGCGGGGACGTCGCGCCGCTGGAGGCGCCGAGCGACGCTCCGGCCACCCCGGCGAGCGTACCGCCCGCCACGCTGCGGACCGGCCTCGCCGGCTCGCCCGCGGCTGCCGCCCGGGCGGTCCCCGCGATCGACCCGCGCTCCGCCGCGCTGCGGCGCTACGCCCCAGGCGACGTCCTCGGTGGGCGCTATCGCCTCACGGAGCTCATTGGAGAGGGCAGCATGGGCGCCGTGTGGAAGGCGCGGAATCTCGCCTTGAGCCTCGATGTCGCGCTCAAGCTCATCCGTCGCGACTGCGCCGTCCCGGAAGCCGCCTCGCGGCTGACCCGGGAGGCGCAGGCGACGGCGCGGGTGTCGCACCGCGCCGCGGTGCGGATCTTCGATCTCTGCTTCACGGAGGAGGGAGAGCCGTTCGCGGTGATGGAGCTCCTCCAGGGCCGGTCGCTCGCCCAGGTGCTCGCCGAGTCGGGCGCGATGTCGCCGATCTCCGCGGTCCAGCTGCTCCTTCCCGTGATCGGCGCGCTCGGCGCGGCGCACGGCGCGGGGGTCGTGCACCGGGACGTGAAGCCGGCGAACATCGTCCTCGTGCGCGAGGGCCGCCGCACCGTCCCCAAGCTGATCGACTTCGGGATCGCCTCCACGGCGGTGCGCGCGGCGGGCGACGAGCGGAGCGAGACGCTGGTCGGGAGCCCGGCCTACATGGCGCCCGAGCAGGTCCGCGGCGGGCAGGAGTCGGACGCGCGCGGCGACGTGTGGAGCGCGTGCGTCGTGCTCTACGAGCTCGTGAGCAGCCGCCGCCCGTTCGGTGGCCCGAGCAGCATCTCCATCGTGCACGACGTGCTGCGCGCCGCCCCGCCGCGCCCGGAGGCCCTCGATCTGCACCCGCGGCTCTGGGAGATCATCGAACGCGGCCTGGCCAAGGACCCTGAAGGGCGCTTCTCTACCATGGCGGCGCTGGGCCGCGCGCTGGCCCAGTGGGCGATCGCGGCCGGGGTCGCCCACGATGTGACGGGCGCGTCCCTCGTCGACTACTGGCTGTCTTGAGAGGGGTTCTCAGTACTTCACGTCGCAGCCCTTCGCGTCGGAGAAGGCCTTGATCGCGTCGAGCTCGGTCGTGGTCGCGTCGCTGTAGGCCCAGCTGATCGCGCCCGCATATCCGTGGCTGTACCAGCTCTCCAGGAGGGTCGGCAAGGCGGCCGTGGCCAGGCCGGCGATGGGGAAATCTCCCATGATGACGGGCTTGTCGGTGATGCCGTAGTCCTTGGGCGACTGGTTGTATGGCCAGTACAGGTTGACCCGGTCGTTGATATGAAAGGTGTAGAAATCGACGTCGGTGTCTCGCCAGGATCGCGCCCACTTCATCGACGCCGAGCCGATCGTGATGAGCGCCGCGCTCTCCGCGCGCAGCGCCCGGATGGTGTCGCCGAGGAAGGCCGCCATCTGCGCGTGCTCGATCGGCTCCACCTGGGGGTCGGGTTCGTAGCGAGGGCCGTCGTCCGGGCTCGATCCGGTCATGGCCAGCTCGGGCTCGTTGATCACGTCCCACGCGACCATCCGGTGCTGGTAGGGGCTCTGCGCCACGGCCTTGGCGATCGGCCGGACGACCTTGTCTATGAGCTTCGCGCGCCGCTTCGCGTCCTTCACGATGGAGGTGATACCGACGGTCTTCACGTCGGCGTCGAGCCGGGTCGGGTGGAAGTTGTCGAAGGAGAACAGGCAGAACACCAGGTTGACGTCCGCCTGCTCGGCGAGCTCTAGCGCCTTCTGGACGTCGCGCCGCGTCGTCCCGCCGAGGCCTGTCGGGTTCTCGCTCGTGTCGAAGACGACGCTCTCGCCCCGGATCTCCGGCAGCATCCACCACCGCACGACGCTCGCCCCGTGAGCACGGATGTCGGCGAGGTTCTTCGCGTGCGTCTCCGCCTCGGCCGCGACGCCGCGCTTGTCCCACGCGGCGATGCCGCCGAAGTCGCCGGCGAAGTTGTGCCACGCATAGTTCATTCCGAACATGAAGCGCTTCTTGCAGCCGATCGTGATACCCGCGCTCTCAGCGGGGCACTCGTCGACACACTCCATGGCGTCGCCCGGACCGCCTCCCTGTCCTCCGTGGCCACCGTCGGAGGGGGCGCTCTCGCCACCGCCGCCGCCCGCGCCGCCAGCGCCCTTGCCGGACGCCCCGCCGGCGGGCGAGCTCACGCCGGAGCAGGCGACGAGGACCAGCGCGGCTGTTGCGACGAGCGCGCGGAGACCGGGTGGGCAACGGAGTGCGTTCATAAGGACAGCGGGGTGATCGTACGCGTGCTGTCACGCGAACGCCATCGTCGGGTGGCGTCGCGGGCAGCGAGCGAGCCGCGAGACGCGGGCAGGCCGGGCGGCGAGATGCGGGCAGGCTGGACGGCGGGCGGCGCGGGGCGTCGCCAGCGGGGTCCCCCTTGAAACCTGCTTCCCCGCCCGGCTATTGGAGGGGCTCGGGCGCCGCTCGGCCCCGAACGCCCCGCTTGCGGGAGGAGAACCACCGATCATGAAAGCGCGCGCAGCCGTGGCCCACAAGGCCGGCGAGAAGCTGACGGTCGAGGACGTTCAGGTGGAGGGCCCTCGCGAGGGCGAGGTCCTCATCGAGATCAAGGCGACCGGCGTCTGTCACACCGACGCTTACACGCTCTCAGGCAAGGATCCGGAGGGCCTCTTCCCCGCGATCCTCGGCCACGAGGGCGCGGGCGTCGTCGTCGACGTCGGGCCGTCTGTGAAGAGCCTCAAGAAGGGCGATCACGTGATTCCCCTCTACACGCCCGAGTGCCGGCAGTGCTCGTATTGCACGAGCGGAAAGACCAACCTGTGCCAGGCCATCCGCGCCACGCAGGGGCGCGGGCTCATGCCGGACGGGACGAGCCGGTTCTCGATCGGCGAGGAGCGGATTCACCATTACATGGGCACGTCGACCTTCTCGAGCTTCACCGTCCTTCCCGAGATCGCCGTCGCCAAGATCCGCGAGGACGCGCCGTTCGACAAGGTCTGTTATATCGGCTGCGGCGTGACGACGGGTATCGGCGCCGTCATCAACACCGCGCAGGTGAGGCCCGGAGACAACGTGGTGGTCTTCGGCCTCGGCGGCATCGGGCTGAACGTGATCCAGGGCGCCCGGATGGCCGGCGCCGACATCATCGTCGGCGTCGACATCAACCCGAAGCGCCGCGAGCTGGCCGAGAGGTTCGGCATGACCCACTTCGTCAACCCGAACGAGGTCGCGGGGGATCTCGTGCCCTACCTCGTCGATCTGACCCGGGGCGGCGCCGATTTCAGCTTCGAGTGCATCGGCAACGTCAAGGTGATGCGCCAGGCGCTCGAGTGCTGCCACAAGGGCTGGGGGACGAGCATCATCATCGGCGTCGCGGGGGCCGGCGAGGAGATCGCCACGCGCCCCTTCCAGCTCGTCACCGGGCGGGTCTGGAAGGGCACCGCGTTCGGCGGCGCCAAGGGGCGCACCGACGTTCCCAAGATCGTCGACTGGTACATGGAGGGCAAGATCAAGATCGACGAGCTCATCACCCACACGATGCCGCTCGACGACATCAACCACTCCTTCGACCTCATGCACGAAGGCGAGTCGATCCGCAGCGTCGTGCTCTTCTCCTGAAGCTGCGCGGAGCTCGACGCGGGCCGCCTCGCGCGTGACCGCAGGGGCGGACGAGCGCACCAGGCCGCTCGGCGCGCGGTCATGGCGCGCGCCGAGCGCGGCGCGCGCGCCATGCCCGCGCGCGCCAGGCCTGCTCCTCGGGGCGCGTGTCGGTGCCATGTCGGTGCCCTATCGGCGGCGACGGGTGCTGCAAAAATGCTGACCCCTGTGACATCATTCGCCGCCATGGTCCATGTCACCTCCCTGGCGGGGCTGCCCGCCAACGCCCTCGCGGAGTCGACCGCGGCGATCGCGGCCTGCGATGCTGTCGTCCTCGTCGCGCCATCGCCCATCGCGAAGTACGCGGGGGGGCTCGGCTCCGCCGTGGGCGCGGTGGTCGAGGCTGCGGCGCGCGTCGACTCCGCGCTCGAGGGCAAGTGTGCTCCGCTCGTCCTGCCGGCGCCGGGGGTGCCTGGCGGGCGCCTGGTGCTCGCGCCGATGGGGCCGCTCTCGGAAGACGTCGATGACGTCCGCTCCGTCGCGGAGGCGGCGGCGGCCGGCTTCGCGCGGGCGGTGGACGCGGGGGCGAGCCGGCCGCTGCTCGTCGTGCGCGCTCCGGTGGGCGCTGCGCCGCGGTTCGCGCGGGCCGTGGAGGTGGGCGCGCTCGCCGCGCTCGGGAGCCAGTGGACGCCGCTCGAGGCGCGCGAGGCCGAGATGGCCCCGCGCTCGGCCGAGTCGGTCGCGGTGCTCGGGCTGTCGGAGGCGCGCGCCCGCGAGATCGCGGCCATCGAGGTCGGTCGGGCGCTCTGCCGCGACATCACGGGCACCGAGCCGGAGCGGATGGCGCCCCGCCGCGTCGCCGAGATGTGCGAGGCGGCATTCGCCAGGACGGGGGTGCTCGTCAAGATCGAGCGCAACGTCGATGACTATCCGCTCATCAGCGCGGTCTCGCGGGCGTCGCGGGTCGTCGAGCGGCACCGGCCGTGCGTCGTGCGGCTCGACTACAGGCCTCGCGGGGAGATCCGGCGAACGGTGCTGCTCGCGGGCAAGGGCGTCACCTACGACACGGGCGGCGTCGATCTGAAGACCGACGGGCACATGGCGGGGATGTCCCGGGACAAGGGCGGCGCCGGCGCGGTCGCCGGCCTCGTGCGCGCGGCCGCGGCGCTCGGCCTGGAGGGCGTGCGCATCGTCGGGCTCCTCGGGCTCGTGCGCAACAGCATCGGCGAGGAGTCTTATGTGAGCGACGAGATCATCCGCAGCCGCGCCGGCGTGCGCGTGCGGATCGGCAACACCGACGCCGAGGGGCGCCTCATCCTGGCTGACCTGCTCGCGCTCTCGCGGGAGCTCGCCATGAGCGGCGCCGCGGACCCTATCGTGTTCTCGGTCGCGACGCTGACCGGGCACGTCTACCGCGCCCATGGGCCTTATACCGGCGCGATCGGCAACTCCGCCGCGCGCGAGGAGCTCGATCGGCTCGACGTCCTCGCGGAGCGCTGGGGCGAGCCGATGGAGCGCGTCCGGCCGCGGCGCGAGGACTACACGTTCGTGGCGCCCCGCTCGAGCGCCGAGGACGTGGTCTCCTCGAACCGCCTCGCCTCCGTGAACACGCCGCGCGGGCACCAGTTCCCCTTCGCGTTCCTCGACATCGCCTCGGGGCTCAAGGGGGGGGCGCTGCCGTTCATCCACCTCGACATCGGCGGCGTCGGGGTCGAGTCGGCGGACTGGCAGTTCGGCCGCCCGACAGGCGTCCCCATTCCGAGCCTGACAGCCTATCTCTCAGGCGAATCTTAATCGATAGCAGCGGGAAGGAGGAGAGTGGGGCCTTCCGAGCTCTCGTGGAGAACCGGGAGGGAGCTCGTGGTGTTCCGCGCTCGATGGGCGCATGATCCGTTCCTGGTGGCAGGGGCGGGGGCGGCCCGAGCGGATGTGTTGCACGGTATCATCGGGCGATGGGGGCGGCCGGCACGTCGCTGGCAAGCTGGGCCTCCATGCGGAGAACTCGCTCGACCACGACCGGCCATCGCGCACCGATCCCGCGCGCGCTCGCCGGGGGACTCGCCCTCGCGGCCGCCGCGTGCAGCACGGGGGAACCGGGGATCAACCTGGATGTACCGCGCCTGCCGGCACAGCGCGCCAGAGGCGATGTCCTGCCGGCCGCCACGAGCGACGGCGAGCAGGCCGAAAGCGCGCAGCCGGCGCCCGATACGACCGGGATCACGAGCATGGCAGTCCCGATAGGAAGCACCGGATTTGCGCGTGGACGGTCGACGGTGGTCGTGAAGGGCTCGCTGGAGCGCGTGCGCGCCGCGGTGCTCTCGTTCGAGCGTTATCCCGAGTTCATGCCGCACTACAAGAAGTGCCGCTTGCTCGGGCGCACGCCCGCGGGCGGGTGGGATCTCTACATGGAGGTCTCGGCCCTCTCGGGCGCAGTCACGATGTGGGCGCGCATCGAGATCCAGAAGCCGGTCGTCGAGGATGGCGTCGAGACCTACGCGTCCCGCTTCATCTCCGGCAATGTGCAAGATCTCCAGGCCACCTGGCGGCTCGAGAAGGTCGACGCCCAGTCGATGCGCCTGTCCCTCGAGGTGTTCCTCCGGCCGAAGCTGCCGCTGCCGAAGAGCCTCCTCAACGCGGAGAACCTGGACGGTTCGGCGCGCGCCGTCGGGGCCATTCGGGCGCGCGTCGAGCAGGCGCAGGACGGGAATCGCTGACGCGCGCGCGATCGAGGCGGCGAGGCCGGCGTCACCCGCCCGAGGCGAGCCGCCGGACGGGGTTGGGCACGTCGAGCCGCGCCGCCGTGGCGCCGTAGACGACCCGCTCGGTGCCGGGGTCGCCCAGGAACTCGTAAGGAAAGCCGAGCGGCACCCGGCTCGCCGCGTCGAGCCCCTCGAGGGCCGCGGCGGGCAAGACGACGTCGAGGCAGCCCAGGCAGTCCTGCATCTGCTCGGGCTTCCGGGCGCCGATGATGGGGATGACCTGCGCCGGGCGCGACCTGAGCCACGCGAGCGCCACCTGCGCCGAGGAGCACCCGAGCTCGTCGGCCACCGCGTCGACCGCGCGCGCGACGCGCAGGCCCCGGTCGTCCAGGCGCCCCTGGTTCATCGCCGCGCGCGCTGCGTCCTTGCCGCCACCCCGCGTGTATTTGCCCGTGAGCACCCCGCCGGCCATGGGCGCCCACGCGAGCACGCCCAGGCCGAGCCGGGACGCCATCGGGACGAGCTCCCGCTCCACCGTGCGCTCGATCAGGCTGTACTCGATCTCGATGCCGATGAATCGCGACCAGCCCCGGAGCTCGGCGATCGCGTTCGCCCGGGAGACGACCCAGGCAGGCGCGTCGGACATGCCGACATAGAGCACCTTGCCCGCGCGCACCACGTCGTCGAGCGCGCGCATGAGCTCGGCCTCCGGCGTCGTCCAGTCCCACGCATGGACCCAGAGCAGATCGATGTAGTCCGTCCCCAGGCGCTTGAGGCTCGCCTCGACGGACTGGACAAGGTTCTTCCTGCCGTTGCCGCTCGCGCTCGGATCGGCGTCGTTCATCGAGAGCGAGTACTTCGTCGCGATGACCCACGCGCCGCGGTCGCCGCGGACGAGCTCCCCGACGATCCGCTCGGCGCTGCCGTTCGTGTACTTGTTGGCGGTGTCGATGAAGTTGCCGCCGCGGGCGCGGTACGCCTCGAGGATGCCGCGGCACGCCTCGGCCGAGGCGCCGAAGCCCCAGTCCTCGCCGAAGGTCATCGTGCCAAGGCTGATCTCCGAGACCTTGAGCCCGCTGCCGCCGAGCAGCTTGTAACGCATCTCCATGGTCGTCCTCCTCGGGCGCAGTCGTCGCCCGGCGACGGGCAGCCTAGGGCGGGCGGGAAGGGCGCTATAGAACGCCGCTGCGCTCCCTGGAACCCGGCTGCTGCGTTGACCGGCCCCGCGCCGCAGGCGCATGCTGGGCCGGCTCTCCAATGGCATCTCGCGCCTCTCGCGCCTTCCGCAGCGCCATCCCGTTCGTCCGCGCCGGCACCCGCGAGCCCATCGAGGCGCTCCGGCAGGCGGAGATCCGCGCGTCCAGCCGCTCGCTGCGCTGGACCGGCATGGTGGCCGAGCTCGGCGTGAACCCGTCCTGGGAGACAGACCACCTCGCCGTCGCCGGCCATTACCTCGCCATCAACCTCGCGGACGCGCCGCTGCGCTTCGAGCGAAAGGGCCAGCGCGGCTTCGAGCGCGTGGAGATGCCGCCCGGCAGCCTCTGGCTCCAGCCCGCGGAGGTGCCTTTCTCCCATCGCGTGAGCGAGACCACGATCTATGGCGCGCTCGTGCTCGACCCTGCGCGGCTCGCGCGGCTCGCCGGGGTGCGGGAGCTGCTGCTGGAGCCCCGCGTGGGGCTCGTGGACGCCCAGATCGAGCACGTGCTGCGCGCGCTGCTGGTCGAGGTCTCGCGCGGCGGCGCCACGGGCGCGCTCTTTGCGGACGCGATGCTCTCCGGGCTCGCGGCGCGGCTCGGCGCCCGCCATGCGGCCCGGCCGGAGCGGCCGGCTCGGGGCGGGCTGTCCCCTGCGACGCTGCGGCGCTTGCTCGACTACATCGAGGCGCACCTCGGCGACGATTTCGGGCTGGAGGCGCTCTCCGGCGTGGCCGGGCTGAGCCCCGCGCACATGGCGCGGGAGTTCAAGCGAGCGCTGGGGGAGCCGCCGCTCGCCTACGTGACGCGGCGGCGGCTCGACCGCGCCCGCGAGGCGCTGCTCGCCGGCGGCCGCCCGATCGGGGAGCTCGCGGGCGCGCTCGGCTTCGCCGACCAGAGCCACCTGACACGGCTCTTCAAGCGGCGGTTCGGGATCACCCCGGGCGCGCTCGCCCGTGGCCGGTGATCGCCGCGAGGCGCTCGAGGACCTTTCAGGGCAGCCGGGTGCTGAGGTTGGCGATCCCGTCCGGCGGGCCGTCGAGGGGAGGGGAGCCGAGCGTCCATTTGCGGACCGGCGTGCCCGGCGGCAGGCCGACGTAGTTGTGGCGGTGCCTGGACCCGTTGAGGTGCGCCCGGTTGCCGGTGAAGGCGCTGAGCCCTGCGGGATCCTCGTTCTGGATGCCGAAGAGCGCGTTCCTCGACAGCGTGTTTCCCTCGACCAGCGCGCGCGCGCAGGCCCTCAGCCAGATCCCTTTGCCGTCGTTGTTCGCGGACTGGCAGCCGATGATCCTCGCGTCGCTCTGCCGCTCGAGCAGGAAGCCCGCGCCCTTCTGCGGGTCGCCGCGCGACGGGCCGGCGTCGACCGGGGGGGCCGGCGGCTGCACGAACAGGGGCGCGCGGTGGACGGTGTTGCCGTCGGCGATGCAGTCGACGAACGCGTTGCCCTCGCCGCCCACGAGGCCGCCCTGCGGATCCGCGAGCGGCGTCGAGGCGATGAACCCGGCCGCGAGCCCGTCGTCCTCGGCGGTCCCGCTCGCGTTCCTGTTCCCCACGGCCACGCAGCGCCTCAGCACCACGTGGCGGGTCGAGTGGAGCGCGAAGCCGCCAGCGGGCGCGTTCACGCTCGCGCCGTGGTTGCCGATCGCGCGGCAGCCCTCGAGCAGCCCGCGGTACACCGCCCTGCCGATGCGAAAGCCGAGCGCGGAGAAATCCTTGACCCCATCGGCCGACGCGGCCGGGTTCGCGTTGTAGTTCCCGTCCGCCTCGCACTCGACCATCTCCAGGTTGCTGGTGGTCGAGATGTTGAACCCGCACGCGCGGTTCCCGGTGAGCGTGAAGTTCCGGTTCGCCCTGCAGCGCAGGAACTTGTAGTTCTCTCCCCACGCGAAGAAGCCGGCCGGCTCTCCGCCCGACGTGTTGTCGTGCGCCTCGCAGTCCTCCACGAGCACGTTGCGGCAGATGACGAAGTCGACGCCGACGACGTTGAACTGCACGCCGCTCGGCTGGGCGCTGGTGTTCGCCGTGCGGTTGAACACGCACTCCTTGACCTGCACGTCGTCGCAGAACAGGACGAGCGCGCCCAGCGTCACGACGAAATCGAGCCGGCTCGTGTTCTCCGAGCACACGCAGTTGATCATCCGGATGCCTTCCGCGAAGGCGACGCCGCCGGCCGCGTCCCGGGCGCCCATCACGAAGATCCCGCCGTTGCGGCACAGGAAGCCCGTGTCGATCACGCCGTCGCCGCCGCAGCGCCGGACCGACAGATCGAGCAGATCCAGCTGGCTGCACGCCCTGGCGGCGATCCCGACCCCCTGGATCCCGAGCACGCTGCCATTCCTGATGACGAGCCGCGCCCTCCCCTCGGCGAACACGCCGACGTTCCCGGAGACGACCTCGCCCCGGCAAGGCCTCGCGCCCGGGTCGGGGGCGATGACGGGCGCCGGTGGGTCGATCTGCCGCAGCGTCCTGCCGCCCAGGTCGAGGGTGACGTCGTCGCTCGCGATCGTGATGGCACGCGCGTTCGCGTCCCGCGCCACCCAGTCGACGTCCTCCACGAGGGCGTACACGCCGGGCGCCGTGATGACGAAGGGGACGCGGCGCTCGGGGTCCGGTCCGCCGTTGATGTCCTGCGCCGTGATCGGCGTCGCGGGGAGGCGCGCGCTGGCGCCGGGGAGATCGCTCATGGTCCTCGGTCGGGAGTCTACGCCGTTCACCCTGCTCCGCGCGGCGCCGGCGAGCGCGCGCCTCACTGGATCGGCACCGCGCGCAGCGACTCGGCGAGCTTCGCGTAGAGCGAGCTCCGCGGGTCGTCGCGCCGGTAGACGAGCCGGAAATGATCGCGCGCGAGGGGCGCGGACGGCAGGATCCGCTTCAGCTTGCCGCCGCGGAGCTCGGCGGCGACCATGTGGCGCGGCAGCACGGCGACGCCCTCGCCGGCGAGGACCAGCGCCTTGATGGCGGCGCCGAGCCCCACCCAGCGGTGCCGCGCGAACGCGAAGCAGCCGGCGCCGCCCGCCTGATCCGCGAGGTACCGGAACAGCGGCATGGTCGGGTCGATGTCGAGCAGGCAGTGCCGCGACGCGTGCTCCGGGCGGGCGAACGCCTCGCGCCGGAGCAGCCTGGGGGAGGCGACGAACGCGTAGCGCTCCTCGTGCAGCGTCTCCGCCGCGAGGCTCGTGGCGCTCCAGCGGGCGCTGGTGACGACGCAATCGACGCTGCGGTCGTGGAGGCGCCTCAGCAGGTCGTCGGAGGCGCCGAAGTAGAGGTGGAGCGTCAGCTCGGGGCGCCGCCGCGTCAGCGCGCCGAGCTGGGGGACGATCCACGACATCCCGAGCTCGAACCGCGTGCCGAGCGTCAGCTCGATCGGCGCGGGCGCGGGGCGCATCGCGCTGCGGAGGCAGTCCTCGGCGAGCGCCAGGCACTGGCGGGCGCGCGGCAGCAAGGCGAGCCCGCGCGGCGTCAGCTGCACCCGGCGCGTGGTGCGCTCGAACAGCGGAGCGCCGACCTGCTCCTCGATCTGCCGGATGCGCTGTCCGAACGCGGCGGGGCTGAGCGCGACGGCGCGCGCTGCGGTCCGGAAGTTCAGCGTCCGCGCCGCGGCCTCGAAGCAGGCGAGGTTCTCCAAGGAAGGGAGCAGCATGGCGGCATTGTATCGCCCAGCGCAACAATCCTGACCATGAGAACCGGGAGCGCGCCGGCCACGGCGCGCGGCGCGCCGCGCGGCCGGCGCGCGTGCTCGGGAGGGCTCGGGTGGTCCGGACCCCGCGGCGCTACCGGGGATCCTCGACGGGCGCGGTCTCGAGCGGGACGGTGCCGCCGTTCGCCACCCACTTGAAGCCGTCGACGAGCGCGGTCGAGTCGAGCCTGTCGTCGCCGGTGTCGAAGATCATGAACCGGAGCTTGAGCTCCTCGCCGCCGGTCACCGGGGCCTGCGTGCGAAGCCAGCCGGTCGCGCCGGCGTCGTTCCAGAGCCCGAAGCCGGTGCCCTCGAGCTCGTCCGTCCCGAGCGGGCAGTCTTTGCAGACCTCGAAGAAGCTGATGTTGACGCTGACGGGGTTGCCCACGCTGTCGAACGACAGATTGCCGTTGAGCGACCCTGGCGGGGCCGGCGTCGCCAGGGCGACGAACTGGTCGTTGAAGGCGTCGCAGACGAACTCCGGGTATTCGAAGGTGTAGAACTTGAACGCGAACTCGTAGCCGGTCGCGTTCGTCGGCGTGCGGATGACGAGCTCGAGGGCGATGTCGTCGTTGATGTTCGCCGACGGAGAGCACGCGGGGTTGTCTTGCGGGAAGCCGGGCGGCGCCGTGCCCGCTCCGTAGTTCTTGCAGCTGTCCGCGTTGCACGCGCCCGGCCACTGGGCGATCCGGGCGCGGCCCGAGGACAGGACGAGCAGGCGGGTCCCGCCCTGCGGGCGCACGTTGGGGCCGAAGGAGTCGAGCACGCCCACAGCGGGCGACGGCGCCGCGGGCGAGCCGTCGCCGCGCACGTACTGCGCGCTCAGCACGCCCCACTTCCTGTCGCCGGGCGACGCCTTGGCGCAGAGGTCGATCGCGTGGGCCCCGTGGATGGCGTCGAAGTCGGCGGGAGCGATGTTCCTGTCGCAGGCCGTCGGCGCGTTGTCGATCACGCCGTCGCAGTCCTCGTCGACCGGCTCGGGCACCGCGCCGCTCTGGTCAGGCTCCGTGATCACGACCTCGACGGCGCCTGGGTTGACGTTCGGGTCGCCGTCGTTGCAGTCGCCGTCCTCGACGGTGAACCCGTCGCCGTCCTCGTCGGGTGAGGCCCCGTCCTCCGTCGGCGCGCCACCGTCGCCGAAATCAGCCCAGGAGCCCGTCGTACCGGTGGCTCCGCCGGCGCCCGCCTCCGCCGTCGTGGCGCTGGTCGCGCCCCCGCCGCCCTCGCCAGGCGCCTGCTGGAGGTGCGCCGTCGCGGAGCACGCGCCCGAGGACCAGAGCGCCGCCCCGATGCTCGCGCAGAGACCCAAGTAGACGAAGCGCCCGCCTCTCATGGTGCATCCACCTCGATGGTCGATCCCGACGCCGGAGCGCCGTGCTCCCGGCGACCCACGGCAACATGCGAGCACATCACGGCCTGGGCTCGCTGTCTGCTGTGCGCTGCCGTGGCGGCGTGGGGTCGTCGGGCGGCGCCCCTTGTCCTCCTTGTTCCTGTTCCCCTCGCTTCAGGAGCCGCGCGGCCCACAGCGAGAGCGCGAGCAGCCCGACGGCCAGCGCGCCCCCGATCGCCGTGCGGTGCCGCTCGGTGAACGGGAGGTCGCGCGCGACAGGGGCGGCGCCGAGCGCAAGGTTTGCGGCCGCGGCGCCGAGCCTCGCGGCGGGGGGACGCTCGCGCACGGTGTGGTCGAGGAGGTCGACCAGGTCGTAGCTTGGGCGCTTGCCGAGCGCGTCGCCGACGTAGAGCCGGTGCGGGCCCGGCTGCGCGGCGCGGAACACGACCTCGCGCGCCCGCACCTCGCCTTGCGCGCCCGAGAGGGAGAGCGGCGCCGAGTCACCGTCGTGGATCGTGAGCCGGAGGAAGCGCTTCCGGGTGGGGTTCAACGGGATGCGCGTCGACGCGAGCGAGGGCCCTGACTCTCCATGCGGACGGATGCGATGGATCATGCCGCTCCCCACGGCCGGCCAGACGGCGCGGTACGTGGTCGAGGCGACGTCGACGCGGCGGCTGAACTCCGGCGTGGAGACGTCGAGGAGGACGGCCTCCAGCGGCGCGCCGTCGGCGCCGGCGTCGAGCGTGACGAGGGTCGTCTTCGCCTCGCTGTCCCGCTGCGTCTCGACGATCGCGAGCGGCAGCAGCGCGGGGAGCTCCGCGGGGGCCTGCGTCTCGCACGAGACGGCGCCGCCCGTGATCCGGACGTCCGCGGCCGCGTCGCGCGCCGGGGCGCCCTCGGGGACAAGGCGGATCCGGACCAGGGCGGCGCGCGAGAGGGGATAGCGGACCGACAGGTGCTCGACCGTCTCCGATCCCTGGGGGATGCGGTACACGTAGGCGCCGCGCGCGACCTCGCTGAGCGACCTCGGATCCGTGCCGGTCTCGACCCGCGCCTCGCGGAGGAAGCTGCCGCCGATGACGCTGAGCTCGACGCGGCAGTGGCGCGTGCCGGGCGCGTCGAGCGCCCATGTCGCTTGCGCGACGCCGGCGGCGTCGACCCCCGGATCGAGCATCGTGGCCGCGATCCGCCCGGACGAGTGCGCGGCGCCTGGCTCGCGGAGCACGTAGGGCACCTCGGCGCCGTCGGGGCCGGCGATGCGGACGTCGGCGAGCAGCTCTTCTGCGCGGCTCTCGCGGTAGAGGTCGAGATCGACGTCGACGCGGTGATCGCCGGCGGCGTCCACGCCCTCGATGGGCCGGACGAGCGCGTGCTTCTCGATCGGGAGCGCCGCGCCGGTCTGCGCCTCGGAGGGCCGCGCGAGGGTCATCGCCGCGAGCAGCGCGAGCGGCCCGGCCGCGCCCCGCGATCCGGCGCGAAGGAGCGTCACGAGGCGCCGGCCGAACCGCGCGTAGAGGAACCCTCCGCCGACGAGCAGCGCCCCGACGCCCGTGAAGAGGGCGATCTGGTAGATGCGCTCGACGTGCCAGACGTCCCAGGCCACGAGCTTCGCGATGGTGACGGCGAACAGGGAGAGCCCGGCGTAGCGATGGAAGGCGTCGCGCGCCGCGAACCCCGCGGTGAGCAGCGCGATCGCCGCGAGGGCGAGCACGAGCGTCGTCGCCATCGCGAGGCTGCCTTGCTGGCCCTCCAGGGCGGCGCGGTGCTGCACGGTGAGCTCGGCGAACTCGGCCGCGTCGAGCGGGGCAGGGGGGGCGGCGGGGAGCGCGGTGATCGCGCTCCGCACCTCGAGGACGACGGTCGTGATGAGCAGGGCATACCCTGCGCCCAGCGCCGCGACCGCGGCGCCGCGCAGCTCGGCGCGCGCGGCGTCCAGGGGGCGGGCGAGCGCCGCGCGCGACAGCAGCCGCCCCGCGGCGAGCAGGGCGGCGCTCACGCCCGCGAACGCATAGGTCCTCGCGTTGAGCAGGACGGGGACCGCCATCGTCCCGTCGCGGCCGCGCGTCGCGAACCAGGTCGTCACGAGCGCCTCGGCCTCGGCCCGATCGACGACGAGCGCCCGCGTGAGGGCGGCGGCGAAGAGCAGCAGGGTGACGGCGAGCCAGACCCGCTCGCCGGTGCGCGCCGCGATCGCGGCCGCCACGGCCGCGAGGATGCTCCAGATCACGGTCACCGTCGCGCCGCCGAGCCCGAACGCGGCGGACGCGGCGAACAGGGCGAGCGCCTGTCCGAGGAGCAGGGCGATGCGATCGGCGGGGGGCGCGGCTTCGGCGCGGGTCACGCCTGCGCGGAGGAGCGCGGCGCCGAGCGCGAGGTCCAGGGCGCCGGCGCCCGCGGTGAGCAGCGCGCGGAGCGTCGGCGTGTCCTCCGGCGTGGCGCCGAGCGCGGCCGCGACGAACCCGAGCGTCGCCACGCACGCGGCGAGCGCGTCGGACCAGGAGAGCGCCGGCGCGCCGGGCTCGCGCGGGCGCCGCGCCGAGGCGCCCGCGGCGCCGAGGAACACCAGCATGACGAGCGCCGAGGCGCCGAGGAAGCTTGCGTCGACGGCGCCGGCGGCATCGATGGACGCCGAGGCGCCCGCGTCCGCCGGCGCGATCGCGAAATGCGCCGCCGCGGCGAGCGCGCCTGCCGAGAGGATCGCCGCGGCGAGGAGCAGGGCGGGGAGCGCGGCGCGCGCGGCCGTCCACGCCGCGAGGGCGGCCGCGAGCGCGAGCGCGAGCGCGAAGAGCGCCGCGTCGGCCTCGATCAGCAGCATGCCCGCCGTGCAGGCGAAGAGCGCCGCGCCGGCGGAGCACGCGATGGCGGTCTTCCGATCGAGCTGGCCCGCGAGCCCGGCCCCGCCGCGGAGCCACCCCGCGAGGTAGACGAGCGTCCAGGCCGCGATCAGCGCGACGAGCGTCGTGCGATGCGCGGCTGGCGCGTCCGCGAACGTCGCGGCGAAGGAAAGGAAGCCTGCGCCCATCGGCGCCAGCAGCCAGGCGCCCTCGTCGGGCGCGCGCAGGGCGACCAGCGCCGCGAGCGCGAGCGTGATCGCGGCGGCCGTGAGCGCGCGCGGCGCGTCGAAGAGCAGCGCGGCCGCGCCCGCGTGCGCGAGAACGAGCGCGGCGATGCTGGTCGCTGTCGCGTCCGCGCGCGCCGCGACGCGGAGGACGCCGGTCGCTTCCGCCCCGGTCGGCGGGACGCTTCGGTCGGGGCTCATGGCGGGCGCGCGGCGCAGCCACAGCGCGCGCAGGATGCCCTGCGCCGTGGCGAGCGCGACGAACGCGAGGGGCGCCGCGCGCGCGGCGAGCGCGAAGTAAGGCCCCGGGAGCGCCTGCGCAGGCGAGTCGAGCCACTGCACCGCGTCCGTGTCTCCGCCGGCCGGGGCGGCGCTGGCGTCGAAGTGCCTGGCGTACCAGCCCCAGAACAGCGCCGTGTGGCCTGCGATCGCGAGCCACGGCGCGACGCGGAAGCCGAGCCTCGCTGCGACGGCGTGGACGACGCTCGTCATGAGCAGGAGATAGCCGAACAGGACGAGCGGCCGGTCCTGCCCCGTCGACAGCACGACGGGGTTGAGGAATCCGGCGACGAGGCTGAGGATCAGGATGGCCTCGCCGCGGTGGCGGAGCGCGAGGCCGGCGCCGAGCAGGAGGAGCACCGTGTCCGCCGCGAATGCGGCGGGGATCGGGACGAGCTCGTACAGCGTGGCGCTCGCCCACACCGACGCGATCAGGACCGAGAGGCCGAGGCCGATGAGCGTGTGGACGAAACGACGCTGCGCGCGCCCGTGGAGCACCTCGGCGATCGCGAGGAGCGCGGCGCCGGTCGCGGCGCCGATCGCGACGCGCCCGAACGGCCCGATCCAGGCGTTGTCCGAGGCGTACTTGAAGAAGAAGAGCGCGCCGAGCAAGAAGGTGGTCGCGCCTGCGCGGGTGAGCCAGGTGAGGCCGAGCCGCTCCTCGATGGAGGGTCGCTCCTGGGCTTCGCGATGCGCGGGCGAGCCAGCGCCGAACGCGCTCGCCTCGAGCGTCGCCGCGGGGCGAGCCGCGCGAGGCGGTGGAGGAGCGGTGGGGCCGGGGAACGCGACGTCCGGGGGCGCCGTTGTCGAAGCGGCGGCGAACGCCGTGGACGCGACCGCCGGGGGCGCGGTGGCGATCGGATCCGCGATCCCAGGAGGGGCGCCGGCGGTCGCCGCGTCGAGCGCGGGCGGCGCGCCGGCGGTCGCCGCGTCGAGCGCGGGCGGCGCGCCGGCGGTCGCCGCGTCGAGCGCGGGCGGCGCGCCGGTGGTCGCCGCGTCGAGCGCGGGCGGTGCATCTGCGCCCTCGGCGTCGAGCGCGGGCCGGGCCGCCGCTGGGGGCGGGATCGCGCCCTGGGCAATCCTCTCTTGCTCCAGGTCGTGTGTGCTTCGCGGGCTCTCCGCCGCTGCGGTGAGCGCTGCGCGGCCACGATGCCCGGAGAGCTCGGCCACCCGGTGCTCCAGCGCGTGGATCCGCAGCAGCAGGTCCTCGTTGCGCCGGTTGGCCCGGACGGCGAACACGAAGGCGACGAGCGGGGCAACCAGGAGATAGCCGACGAGCGCGAGCCCGAAGAAGACGACGATTCCTGCCCCCATGCATGCTTCGTAGCATGCGGTGCGCGTCGCAGGCGCCGCCCGTCGGCGCGATGATGCCTGTGCTGTTCACGCTGCTCGCGCTGACGGCCCCGTCGGAAGGCGAGGACCTTTCGGCGCGCGCTGGGATTCGGGTAAGGTGCCTCCGCATGAGGAACACACGCCTGCCTGATCGCCGTGCGCCGGGCGCCTGCTATCTTCCCCGTGTTCCCGGACGGCGGCGTTGCTCGGGGGGGGAGCGCGGCCATTCGGGAACAGTTCTTCTGTCCTCTCGACCTTCTGCGCCGGAGACCTCGCGATGGTGAAGCACCCGACCGTCTCTGCATGGCAGCGGGATCACGAGGAAGGCGGTTATACGGCCGAGTTGCACGGCTGGACCTTGCGGGTCCGCTGGATACCCGAGCGCCCGGGTGAGCTCCGCGGCTTCGTGTGGGAGGCCGTCGATCCCTCGGGGAACAAGGTCACCTCGCCCGAGATCCACGAGGAGATCGAGGTGGCGATGGCGTACGCCGAGGAGCGCGCGGCCCCCGATCCGAAGAAGCACGAGGGGAAGACCGTCGATTGAGTGAGCCGCGCGCCGCGCGGCGCCGGGCTCAGCCCGCCTTGTCCGCGGGCGCCGCCTTGCGGCTCCGCTTGGCCCCGTAGTTCCGGATCACGATCTCCCCCACGCGGCCTCTGGCGTCGCTCTTCGCGTTGATGCTCCGGAGCGCCGCGACGCGGTCGATCTTGAACCGCTTGTAGAGCGGCGGGATCTCCGGAACATCGGAGTTCGAGAGCATCACCTGGACGCCTCGCCCGTCGAGCTCGGCGAAGAGCGCAGCGAGGCGCTCCTGGTCGCGGAAGCCGAAGCCGCCCGCGCTGTAGGACGTGAAGTTCGCGGTCGACGAGACGGGCGAGTACGGCGGGTCCAGGTACACGAAATCGCCTTCCTGGGCGTGGTCGAGCACGCGCTCGAAGTCGCGGACCTCGAGCTCGACGCCCCGCAGCGCCGCCGAGCAGGCCCGCAGCTGGGGCGGGTTGCAGATGGCCGGCTTCACGTAGCGGCCGAAAGGCACGTTGAAGCGGCCGGCGCTGTTGACCCGGTAGAGCCCGTTGAACCCCGTCTTGTTCAGGAAGATGGTCCGCGCGGCGCGCTCGGGCAGCGTGAGCGAGGCGGGATCGACGTCGCGAACCTTGTAGTAGTGCGCCTCCTCGTAGGCGTGGCTGCCCAGCGCGGCGATCACCTCCTCGACCCTGTCGCGCACGGCCCGGTAGCAGTCGATGAGCTCGGCGTTGACGTCCGTCAGCGTCGCGCGCTCCGGCTGCAGGCAGAAGAAGAGCGCGGCTCCCCCCACGAAGGGCTCGAAGTAGCGCCCGTACGACGCGGGGAGGAGCGGCTGGAACTGTCGGAGCAGCTGGCCCTTGCCGCCCGCCCATTTGAGGAACGGACGTGGCATCACGGGCGCGTCGTCGTCGGGTTGGGTGACAAGGGCGGTGGTCATCGCGCAATACTGGACGCCAACCTACCAGGGCGCGCGATCGTCCTCAACCACCGAAGGCCACCGTCCTCAACCACCGAAGGCCACGGCGAGCGAGCGCGGGCCCCCTGGTCCGGCGCCCCTCGCCGGTCCGCCCCCGACGCGCGGGTGCCCGGGGCCATGCGTCTCTCCAGGCTAGGTCGTTCTATGTCCACGCCGCGGCCCCGTCGGGCGGCGAGGTGCCTTGTGGGCGATGGTGGATGTTGGCCTGATTCGTTAGCGATTCCAGTTGCTTGTAAGCGTGCGTGAGCATGCGTGTCCCGGCTGGAGCGCTGCCCGGATCATGGCATGTCGCCGCTTGCGCGATCGCCGAGCAGGGATAAGTTGAAGTCTCGACACGCGGGCTGCACAGCCGCTGGTGGAGCGGAGTTCTCCCGCATTCGCGCACCGCCGCGTCAGGCCATCTCGCCGGTGGACCTGCGCGGCGCGGCAGGGGCTCGCCCGGGCGCTGGGCGCGGGCGTCCCGCGCCGGGTGGCGGCTCCTCGAGGGCCGCCATTCGTGGAAGCCGCCGTTGCTTCTCGACAGGAGGGATGCCGCCATGATGCTTGCCTTCGACCTCGATCGCGACGATGCCCCGCAGCAGCGCGGCCCCGCTCCGGCGGACGGACCGGGGTGTTTCGGTGAAGCTGCGGACTACCGTGCTCAGCGGATCCTGTACGCGGCCCGCGACTGGATCGGCGAGCAGGACGGCATCACCACCGACGGGCGCTCGCTGATCCTGCTGCACGCCCAGCGGACGCCGCCGGAGCGGCGCGAGGCGCTCGTGCGCTGCTTCGAGCGCGTGCTCCTGCACGCCCCCCGTCCGGAGCTCGCCGCGCTCTCGGCGTCGCTGCGCCAGGCGGGGCTCTCCGTGGACGAGGACTTCTCGGTGATGGGCGCCCCGGCCGGCGAGGTGCGCGCCGCCGTGCAGGGGCTCGGCCGGTTTCGCGCCTTCCCGCCGGGCCTGCGCCTGTCCAGGGTATCGCCGGACGACGACGAGGCCTCGATCCGCGCGATCCAGGAGCTCCAGGCGGAGAGCGGCCACGCGCCGCTCCCTGGGTGGTACCTGCGCGGCGGCGAGGGCCGCTCCTTGACGCTCGGGCTGCGCGACGGCGCGGGCGCGCTGATCGGCTGCACCACCCTGTGCGTCGTGACGCGGCCGCAGCCTGCCGAGGTCGGCGGCCGCGAGGCGCTCGCCCAGCTCGGGCTGCTGGGCGCCCCGCCGCTCTGGATCTCCGACGTCGGCGAGGCGCCGTCGTGGACGGCCATGCCAATCTGCACCTGTCTGCGCGAGGACCACCGCGGACGGGGGCTCGGGGCCCCCCTCCAGGCGGCGGCGCTCCGGGAAGGGCACGATCGCTTCGGGATCCGGTGGTTCTATGCGCTCGTCAGGGCCGGCGACGAGATCGCCAAGCGCATGAACGCGCGTTGCGGGCTCGCCCCGCACCGCGCTGAAGGGTTCCTCGTCGCGTCGGCGTTGCCTCCCGAGAAGCCCCGGCGGCCGGCGGACGCGCGTCGCGGCTCAGGCTGACGGCACGGGCGCGAGGAGAAAGCGCCGGCGTCCTACCCGAGGAGCCACGGGGCCGGCGCGTCGCCAGCAAGGCGCCGGCGGATGGTGTCGAGCGCGCGCTCGAAGTAGCCGTCGCGCGCGACCACGAACTCATCGAGCCGCACGTCGCGCGGCTCGACCTTCACCGCGCCCGCGGGGTCCGGCGGCCGCCGCACGAGGCCGCTCGCGCGGGGCACCTCGCCTCGGACGAGGCGCAGCGCCGCGTCGAGCGGGAGCGACAGCAGCGCGGTCACCTCGTGCGGATCGGGGCGCAGCTCCTCGAGCGCGCGGCGGGTCGTCGCGAGCAGCACGTCCTGCAGCTCGCGGTCGACGATCCCGGGCGCGTGATCGTCCTGGCTGCGGCGCGTGCCGAGCCGGACCACATCGCGCGGCGAGAGCGGCAGGCCGATCTCCTCCTCCGCCTCGCGCAGCGCCCCCGCGAGATCCTCTCCGGCGCGGTAGTGCCCCGACACGGCGACCTCGAGCGCGCCGGGCCAGGTGTCCTTGTCCGGGCTGCGCTGCTGGAAGAGCACCCAGGGATCCGCGGCGCTCTGGCGGCTGTCCAGCTCCGGGCCGTCGGGTCCCCGCTCGAGGAGCACCCACACGTGAACGCTCCGGTGCCAGTCGCCGTCGCGGTGAACGAGCCCGCGCGCCTTGCGCACGCCGAGCGGCCGGCCGCCGTCATCGAGGATGTCGAAGAGCTCCTCTACGTCCTGCGCGGCCATGCGCCGGAGGGTAGCGCAACGTGAACGCCGCAAGACGTCTTTGCTGCTCTGCGTGCTCGCGCGCTCGTCAGATGACGCTGTGCTTCGCGTCGTGCTCGACGCACGACATCGAGCGGAAGCAGCAGGAAACGAGGCGAAAGGGTGTGAAAGTGGCGATCCCAGCGGGAATCGAACCCGCGTTACCGGCGTGAGAGGCCGATGTCCTAACCGCTAGACGATGGGACCTTGTTCTGTGGAGAAGACCGACAGCAGAGCTGAGCGGCCTGGCTGGGGGACAAGGATTCGAACCTTGATAGCAAGAGCCAGAATCTTGCGTCCTGCCGTTAGACGATCCCCCAAGGGGTCAGCGCCGTGTTCATCAGCGCCACGGGCCGCGGAATCTACTTGGGCTGCCTGGATTGTCAAGCGATCAAAATCGGACCCGACGAAGAAAAATGCTCGGCACCAAAATCCCCGACGTTTCGCGCGCTTCGCGGGGCTCAGCAAGGCCTCCCGCTGCTCGACCCCCTCGCTCCCCTCGCTCAACCCGCTCCGCCCTCGTTGCATGCCGTCCGTCGTCGTCGCACGCCGCACTGTCGCCATGATCCGTCCAGGTTGTCTACAGCGTGCCCTGCGTGCTGTCGGAGAGGGGGCTCGTCCCTGGTCGGAGAAGGGGCTCGTCCCTGGAGGAGGCTTCACGACGTCGCGGCCGCTCCCTCGGCGTCGCTTCTCCAGACATCTCGGCTTCGCCCCCCCGGACTCTCGGCTCCGGAAAAGTCGCGGCTCCCTGCTGCGTGCCCTTGACGCGCCGGGTGACTGATTTACTTTCGGCCGCGGTTTAGCCACCGGCCTAGGAGAGTGCCAAGACACTGCGATCTCGGGCACTTAGCTCTTGTCGTGCGGGCGGAATGCCCCAGCGGGGGGGCGAACGGGACCTCCGGCGAGCCGATGGTCAGTCAACAAGCCGAGGACGAGGGAGCCAGCATGAAAATCAGGCCGCTGCAGGATCGGATTGTCGTCAAGCGCGTCGAGAGCGAGACGAAGACCAAGGGGGGCATCATCATCCCCGACGCCGCGAAGGAGAAGCCGATCGAGGGGCGCGTGGTCGCGGTGGGCAACGGCAAGGTCCTGAAGGACGGCAAGGTTCGCCCGCTCGATGTGAAGGTCGGGGACAAGGTGCTGTTCGGCAAGTACAGCGGCACCGAGGTGAAGCTCGACGGCGAGGAGCACGTGCTCATCCGCGAGGACGACGTGCTCGCCGTGACCGAGTCCGCCGGGACGTGAACCAGGCCTGAGGCAACCGAACGCAAGCGTTTGTACACGCGGCCGCGCGGCCGCGAGGGGATTGAGACATGGCTGCGAAGCAGATCGTTTTTAGCCGCGGCGCCCGCGCCGCGATCCTCAAGGGCGTGAACACGCTCGCCGATGCGGTCAAGGTGACCCTCGGGCCGAAGGGGCGGAACGTCGTCATCGAGAAGAGCTGGGGCTCCCCGGTCGTGACGAAGGACGGCGTCACGGTCGCCAAGGAGGTCGAGCTCGCCGGCAAGCTCGAGAACATGGGCGCCCAGATGGTGCGCGAGGTCGCCTCGAAGACCAGCGACAAGGCGGGCGACGGCACGACGACGGCGACGGTGCTGGCGCAGGCGATCTTCGGCGAGGGCCTCAAGCTCGTCGAGGCCGGCCACAACCCGATGGATCTGAAGCGCGGCATCGACGCGGCGGTCGCGAAGGTCATCGAGGCCGTGCAGCAGTTCGCCAAGCCGACCAAGGACAAGGACCAGATCGCCCAGGTCGCCACGGTCAGCGCCAACGGCGACAAGGAGATCGGCCAGATCCTCGCCGACGCCATGGAGAAGGTCGGCAAGGAGGGCGTGATCACGGTCGAGGAGAACAAGCGCATGACGACGGAGCTCGAGACCGTCGACGGCATGCAGTTCGACCGCGGCTACCTCTCGCCCTACTTCGTGACCGACCCCGAGAAGATGACCGCGGTGCTCACGAACCCGCTCATCCTCGTGCACGAGAAGAAGATCTCGGCCATGGCCGACCTCCTGCCGCTGCTCGAGCAGGTGGTGAAGCAGGGGCGCGAGCTGCTCATCCTCTCCGAGGACGTCGAGGGCGAGGCGCTCGCCACGCTCGTCGTGAACAAGCTGCGCGGCACGATCAAGGTCGCCGCCGTGAAGGCGCCCGGCTTCGGCGATCGCCGCAAGGACATGCTGAAGGACATCGCCATCCTCACGGGCGCGACGCCGTTCATGGAGGACCTCGGCCAGAAGCTCGAGAGCGCCACGCTGCGCGACCTCGGGACGGCCAAGCGGGTCGAGATCGACAAGGACAACACGGTCATCGTCGACGGCCAGGGCGACAAGGGCGCCATCAAGGGCCGCATCGAGGCGATCCGCAAGCAGATCGCGGACACGGCGAGCGACTACGATCGCGAGAAGCTCCAGGAGCGGCTCGCGAAGCTCGCCGGCGGCGTCGCGGTGGTGAAGGTCGGCGCGGCGACCGAGACCGAGATGAAGGAGAAGAAGGCGCGCGTCGAGGACGCGCTGCACGCGACCCGCGCGGCCGTCGAGGAAGGCATCGTGGTCGGCGGCGGCGTGGCCCTCTTCCGGGCGGCCGCCTCGCTGGAGTCGCTCAAGTTCAACGACGAGCGCGACGTCGGCGTGCGGCTCGTGCGCCGCGCCGTGGAGGCGCCGCTCCGCCAGATCGCCCAGAACGCGGGGGTCGACGGGACGGTGGTCGCGGAGAAGGTCCGGTCGGGCGCGCCGACGTTCGGCTACAACGCCGCGACCGACTCGTACGAGGACCTGCTCGCCGGCGGCGTCATCGATCCGGCCAAGGTCGTGCGGCACGCGCTCTCCAACGCGGCCAGCGTCGCCGCGCTGATGCTCACGACCGAGGCCCTCGTCGCCGAGAAGCCCAAGAAGGAGAAGGCCGCGGCCGGCGGCGCTCCCGGCGGCATGGGCGGCATGGGGGGGATGGGCGGCATGGGGGGGATGGGCGGCATGGGCGGCATGGGCGACTTCGACATGGGTTGATCGCCTGTCCGCGCCGCTCTCGGGCTGCTGCCGCCTCCGCGCGGCGCCGGCCCGCTGAGCGCGCTGCGCCCGACGAAGCGGGCCGAGGGGTCCTCCAAAGCATGATGGCTTGGGGGGCCCCTCTAGTTTTGTGAGGGCCAGCGCTCTTGCCCGGGTTTTTGACCCGCGGTCACGTGGGGCGCTAGACTCCCGGGCAATGTCGGAGTCGTCGTTCGCCCGCTATGGCCGCGAGTACGTGCCGGGCGACGTGCTCTTTCGTGAGGGGGACTCCGGCGACGTCATGTTCGTCATCCAGTCGGGCGCCGTGCGGATCACGAAGTCGGTCGCCGGCGAGGACAAGGTGCTCGCCGTGCTCGGGCCCGGCGAGTTCGTCGGCGAGATGGCGATCTTGAACGGCAAGCCCCGGAACGCGACGGCCACCGTGAGCGAGCCGTCCCGCTGCCTCGTGATCGACGCGCGGAAGCTGGAGGTCATGCTGCAGCGCGACGTCGAGATAGCGCTCCGTCTCCTCAAGAAGCTGGCGAAGCGGCTCGACGCGGCGAACTCGCTCGTCGAGATCCTCATGCACCGTGACCCGAAGGCGCGCGTGATGCTCGCGCTCGCCCGTCACGCCGAGGCCTTCGGGGAGGAGACGCCTGAAGGCATACGCGTCCGCTCCTCTCCCGAGGACATCGCGCGCGAGGTCGACGTCGAGCAAGAGACGGTGGACGAGGTGATGAAGCGGCTCCGCCGGCTGAGGCTCCTCTCGTACGGGCCGCCTGCACCCGCGGCGATCATGGTGACCGACATGCGCAGGTTCCGGGATTTCATCGAGTTCCTGGACATGCCGCAGAAGTTCGGCGGAGAGAGCTGAACCAGTGGAGCTGCGTGTCATCGGCTGCCACGGCGGTGAGACCCCCAGGCATCGCACGTGCGCGTTCGTCGTGGACGACGTCCTCGCGATCGACGCCGGCTCGCTGACGAGCGGGCTCGAGGTGAAGGACCAGGCGCGGATCGAGGCGTGCCTCGTGAGCCATGCGCACCTCGATCACATCCGCGACCTGGCCACGATCGCGGACAACCGTTGCCAGCTCGGGTGCCCGCCGCTCGTGATCGCGGGCACGCGCGAGACGCTGCGCACGCTCAAGAAGCACTTCTTCAACAACGTGCTCTGGCCCGATTTCGCGGTGATCCCGAGCGCCGGGCAGCCGACCATCCAGTACCTCGAGCTCAAGCCGGAGCGCCCCACGCCGGTCGCCGGGCGGCTCGTGCGGGCGGTCCACGTGACGCACACGATCGACGCGTCGGCGTTCGTGATCGAAGGGGACGGCGGCGCGATCGCGTACAGCGGCGACACCGGGCCCACGGAGCGGCTGTGGGAGGTGCTGAACCAGCAGCAGGACCTCCGCGCGCTGCTGATGGAGGTCAGCTTCCCCAACCGGGAGCAGCGCCTCGCCACCGTGAGCGGCCACCACACGCCGCAGACGCTCGCCGTCGAGCTCCAGAAGTTCCGCGCGCCGAGGGATCTGCCGACGATGCTCTACCACATCAAGCCGGTCTTCCAGGCCGAGGTGGAGCGGGAGTGCGCCGCGCTGAAGGGGCTGAACCTGGAGGTCCTTCAGCTCATGGATCACTTCGTCCTGTAGCCGACGCATCGGCGGCTCGGCGGGAGGGAGTGCGCGCGCGGGGGATGGGGGCGCTGGGGTCGATGGGAGCGTGGTGCCGAGCTGCCCGGCCCGAGGGGGCTAGCTCGCCGCCCCGAGCGAGAGCGCACCGCGCAGGAGGTGGGGCCTGCGCGGCTGCGGCGGGAGCCCACGCGCAACCGCCGAGCGGCGGCGCGGGCTAGCGGCTTTCCTGCGTGGGCTCGTCGTTGAAGGGGCGCTTGCCGTCGGGCACCTCTTCGACGCGGGCGAGGACGACCGTGATGTTGTCGGTGCCGCCGAAGTAGTTCGCCCGATCGATGAGCGCCTTGCACGCAGCGTCCAGCGAGCCGCTGGACATCACGAGCTCGAGGATTTGATCGTCGCTCACCAGCCCGGACAGGCCGTCCGAGCACAGGAGGTACACGTCACCGTGCCGCGTCTCGTCCGTCACGAGATCGACGAGGACGTCCTCGCGGATGCCGAGCGCGCGCGTGATGACGTTGGCCGGAAGCTGCCGGACCTCCTCCTCGGTCATCCACGGGGCCATGTGCGCCGCGTCGCTGACGAGCGAGTGGTCGCGGGTCAGCTGCGTGATCTGGCTGTCGCGCAGGCGATAGCAGCGGCTGTCCCCGACGTGACCCACCGTCACGTGCTCGGCGTCCTTGGAGAACATCGCCGCCACGATCGTCGTGCCCATGCCGAAGTCGGCGAGCGTCTTCAGCGAGCGATCGAAGATGCGCCGGTTCGCCAGCCTGAGGCCGGTGACGACGTAGTTCTCCTCCTCGGTCAGGTTCGGATCGGCAGGGAAGGGCCAGGTGGCGTCCCTCCCCACCGTCACGGACAGGAAGTCCGAGAGCGTGCTCACGGCAAGCTGGCTCGCGACATCGCCCGAGCGGTGTCCGCCCATTCCATCCGCCACGGCCACGACACGGTACTCCTCGCTGACGAGGAGGTTGTCCTCATTGTGGTCCCGGAGGAGCCCGGTATCCGTCATCCCGGCAAACCGGGTCCGCAACATGGGCAGAGAGTAGACGCGGAGCAGGGGGGCAGCGCAAGTTCAAGGCGAGGGCAAAGCTGAAATCCTGGGCCGGATCTCCCACAGCGACCGCTCCATGGCCGCCGGAAGCGGCCGGCGGCAGGGGTGGAGGACCGTTCCAGAGGCGCTCGCTCGCCGGACACACTTTGCTCTTGAAAGATGAGAGAGGACGTGGGGTTCCTCGCGGAGCGGCGCGCGCCGAGGCGACGAGCGCTCGAGCTCAGAGCCAGCTCTCGCCGATCGCGATCCCCGCCGAGGCCGCGATCGTCTCGGCGGCGCGCACGCCGCAGGCGTGCGCCTCCTCGAAGAGCGCCATCCCCGGCTGATCGACGTGAGCCCAGGCGACGCGCTCGGAGAGCGCGCAACGCGGCTCGAACGGCCGCGGGCCGAGGAAGCCGGGGCGCGGGCGCGGCATCGCGTGACCCCAGATCATGACGTCCATCCGCTCGACGTCGTCGCGCAGGTGCGGGTGCGCCGGCGCGAGATCGCGCAGCACGCCGTCGGCGAGCGACTCCCACGGCGCGCGGAGCAGCGCCGCGCGCGCGGCGGCCACGTCCGGCCCGCCGAAGGCGCGGTAGTAGGTCAGCACGGTGCGCTGCACCGGCGTCTCGAGGCGCGATCGCTGCGTCGTCGCCGCCGCGAGATCGGTGAGCTGGTGGCGCGCGTCGACGTAGCCGAGCCCCTCCGCGCCGTAGAGGACGGAATCCCACGCGTGGTTGGGGTCGATGGGCCGCTCGACGTGCAGGTTCGCCACGAGCCACGCCGACGCGATCCGCTCCGGCAGCTCGCCCGCCGCGCTCCCCGCGAAGATCCGGCGCACGACGAACGCGGGCGCCGCGAGGATGGCCGCGCGGGCCTCGATGCGGCGCGCCTCGCCGCGCTGCACGTCGACGTAGTCGATCTCGACGCGGCCGCCCGGCTGCGGGCGCACCGACGTGACGAGCGCGCCGAGCGACACGCGCGGCGCCGCGCGCTCGAGCAGCGCCTTCACGAGCCGGCCGTTGCCCTCGGGCCAGACGAGGTAGCGGCTGCCCGCGAGCTCCGGCGTGCGCGCCTTGCGCCCCGCGAAGTAGTGCAGCCCCGCCCAGGCCGAGATCTCCTCGGGCGCGCCGCCGAAGTCGTCGAGCATCGCGTAGCGCACGTACCAGCGAAGGAACGGCGTGCGGTACCCCTCGCGATCGAGCCACGCCGCCATGCTCATCCGGTCGAGCTGGAGGAGCTCGGGGTCGCGCGAGGAGCGATCGAGCGGGATCTGGAACGCCGGGCGCCCGTCGCTGCCGGTGAGCTCCGTGAGCTCCTCCTCGAACGCATGGAACCTCTCGAGCTCGTCCAGCGCCTCGCTCGAGAGCGCGTCGAGCGGCGCCAGGCCGCTGTGCCACGCGCCCTCGTAGAACAGCCGCTCGCCCGGCGCGTGGCACAGCCGCCGCGGATCGAACGTGGGGCGCCCCGCCGCGTCCCACCCGGTGACGACGCCCATCTGCTCGAGCAGCCGCAGCGTCGCGCGCGCCTCGACGTTCGGCGCGGCGAGGTAGTGCGCGCCCCACGGGTACGGCACGACGCCGTCGTCGCCCCACGCGCTCGTGCCGCCCGGCCTCGGCTCGAGCTCGAGGACCCGCAGATCGAGCCCGGCGCCGGCGAGCCGCCACGCGGCCGACAACCCGCTCACCCCGCCGCCGACGATCACGACGTCCGCGCGCTCGGCGGGGCCGCTCGCCGCGGGCAGCGGGCCGCCGCGGAGCAGGTGGCCCGCGCCGTGGGCCGCGCCGACGATCTCGCCGGCGATCGGCGCGCGCCCGGGTGCGGCCGTGTGCACGACCCAGCCCGCGGCCACGGAGCTCAGGAAGCCGCGGCGGTTCACCGGATCACCGGGTCCACTCGGCCCACTCGCGCGTGTACACGGAGACGAGCTTCTGGTCGTTCAGCCGGTTGATCGGCGCCTCGACGCGGCCGAGATCGCGAGGGAACCGGAAGAGCTCCGGCAGGCCGCTCGAGTCGAGGTAGCGGAGCCTCGACGGATCGATCCGGAGGGCGCCTGGCGCGGCGAGCCCCTCGCCGCCCGCCAGGATGAAGCCCCACTCGCCGAAGCTCGGCACGTAGACGTGGAGCGGCGCGGTCTTGAAGCCGGCCGCCTCGAGCGTCGTCACGACGCACCAGAACGACTCGCGCGCGTAGTGAGGCGACGTCGCCTGGACGACGGCGAGCCCGCGCACGGAGAGCCGCTGCCGGAGCAGGTGATAGAAGGCGTCGGTGTACAGCTTGCCGACGGCGTAGTTGCCCGGATCGGGGAAGTCGACGATCGCGAGATCGAACGACTCGGTCGACTCCTCGAGGTACTTGAACGCGTCCTCGTTGCGGACGGCGACGCGCGGGTCGCGGAGCGAGCCCTGGTTCAGCTCCGCGGCGAGCGGCAGATCGCGGAAGGCGCCGGTGACCGCGCCGTCCAGGTCGACGAGCAGGATCTGCTCGACCGACGGGTAACGGAGCAGCTCGCGCGCTGCGAGCCCGTCGCCGCCGCCGAGGATCAGCGCGCGCCGCGGCTCGCGCCCCAGCGCGGCGACGGCCGGGTGCACGAGCACCTCGTGGTACCGGTGCTCGTCGTCCGACGAGAACTGGAGGTTGCCGTTCAGGAAGAGGCGCGTCGTGCGCGGGCTCCTCGTGATGACGAGGCGCTGGTAGGGCGACTGCGCCGCGTAGACGATGGGCGCCCCGAAATAGAGCGCCTCCGAGCGCTCGACGAACCGCGAGACGAGCGCGAAGGCGACCCCGAGCGCGGCGATCACGATCAGGCAGAGCGCCCGCAGCCGGACGACGACGGCGCGATCGAGCGGGAACAGGAACGTGCTCGTGATCGCGACGGCCGCGTTGAGCATGCCGAAGAACAGGCTCGTCTGGTGGATCCCGAGGCGCGGCAGGAGGAGCGAGGGGAAGAGCAGGCTCGCGGCCAGCGCGCCGATGTAGTCGAGCGTGAGCACGCGCGCGACGAGCCGCTTGAGATCGAGCGAGAAGTTGAGCAGCCGGATGAGCAGCGGGATCTCGAGCCCCACGAGCACCCCGATGAGCAGCACGAGCGAGTAGAGCAGCGCGCGGAACGAACCGAGCGCCGTGTACACCCGGAAGAGCATCGGCGCGGAGAGCCCCCCGACGAGCGCGAGGCCGAGCTCGATCTCGACGAAGCGCTCGAGGAGCCGGCTCTCGATGTACTGCGAGAGGTACGAGCCGATCCCCATCGCGAACAGGTAAAGGCCGATGACGAAGCTGAACTGCGTCACCGAGTCGCCGAGGACGTAGCTCGCGAGCGTGCCGGTGATGAGCTCGTAGACGAGCCCCGACGTGGCGATGACGAACACGCTCGCGAGGAGCGCCGGGTGCACGAGCCGGGGCAGCGGCTGCGCCGCAGGAAAGGGCGCCGGAGCGTCCCCGGGAGGGGCGCCCCGAGCTCCCGCAGGGCTCTCCTCGGTGGCCGGCATCGGCGCGGTCCTAGCACCGCTCGCGCTGGACCACAGCCTGTTCGGGCTCGCCGGCGCGCCGGTGAGCTCTGGCGAGCGTCCGCGCGCTGACGAGCTGCCGTGTGCGGCGTGCGGCGTGCGGCGCGCGGCCACGCGCGGCATGCACGACGTGCTGCGTGCGACGTGCCACGTCGACGAGTGCACCTGAAACGCTTCCTCTTCCGTCGTCGAGGCTTCTAGTATGGTGCTCGCGTGAGCACGCCCTTCGACCGAGCAGCCGCGTGCCCCTCCTGCGGCGCGCCGATCACGTTTCGCTTCGCGGGCGCGATGGCGCAGGTGTGCAAGCACTGCAAGTTCGTCATCGCGCGCACCGATCGGGACCTCCGCGCCGTCGGGCGCGTCGCCGACTTGGTCGAGATCCCCACGCCCCTCCAGCTCGGGGTCACCGGGCGCTGGGGCAACGAGCCGTTCGTCGTCGACGGCCGCGTCCAGCTCGATCGGGCCAGCGCGCCGGGCGCGCCCTGGCAGGAGATCTTCATCGCGTTCCCGGCCAGCGGCCGCTGGACGTGGGTCGCCTTCGCTCAGGGGCGCTGGTACGCCACCACCGAGGCGCCGCTCCCGCTGAACGGGCTGCCGCAGTGGAGCTCCCTCCAGCCGGGCGGCCGTGTCCACCTCGAGGGGCACGGCATGTTCACCGTCGTCGAGGTCGGCAGCCGGCGCGTGATCTCGGCCGAAGGAGAGATGCCCCACGTCGCCGCGCCGGGCGTGGTGACCGGCTTCGTCGACATCGCGGGGCCGAGGGGCGAGTTCGGGACGCTCGACTACGGCGACGGGCGGATGATCCCGCCCAAGCTCTACCTGGGCCGGCAGATCGACCCGGCCGTGATGAAGCTCGACACCGGCGCCCCTGTGGACCAGCCCACAGCGCAGGTGTCGGCCGTCGCGTGCCCGAACTGCGGCGGCAACCTTCCGCTCGCCGCGCCTGGCACCACGGAGCGCATCGTCTGCCGGTACTGCGGCACGGCGAGCGACCTCACGAAGGGCGCGCTCGTCGCGCTCGGCCAGGTCCCACGGCCGCCCATGGAGCCGTACGTCCCGCTCGGCGCCGAGGGCCAGCTCCGCGGCACGCGCGTGCTCTGCATCGGCTTCGTCATCCGGGGCTGCACGGTGGAGGGCGAGCGCTACCGCTGGCGGGAGTACCTGCTCTACGGCGGGCCGAGCGTCGGCTACCTGTGGCTCATGGAAGAGGACGGCGCGTGGCAGCTCGTGACGCCTCTCTCACCCGGCGAGGTCCAGCCGATGGGCTCGACGGCGAGCTATCAAGGGCGGACGTATGCGCTCAAGCAGAGCGTCCACGCCGAGGTGGAATACGTCATCGGCGAGTTCTACTGGAAGGTCGAGATCGGCGAGGCGGTGCAGGCCACGGAGTACGAGGGCGAAGGCGGCAAGGTCAGCATCGAGCAGGCCCCGACCGAGGTGAGCGTGTCATTCTGCTCACCGCTTCCAGGGAAGGAGCTCGCCGCCGCCTTCCACCTGCCGCCACCGCCGAGCCCCTCGTTCGGCGGCGGGACGGGCGCCAGCGCCGGCACGGTCGTCGTCATCGTCGTGGTCCTGATCGTCGTCCTCCTCATTCTCATCGCGCTCAGCGACTGCGGTGGGGGCGGCGGCGGCGTCATCTTCATTCCGAGCGGTGGGGGCAGCCCGAGCTTCGGCGGTGGGAAGTGATCCAGCTTCACTGATCGATTCGGTTGTGTATGAAATAAACGGCCTGCGCCGGAGCGTCTTTTGCGATCCCGGCTGGTGTCGTGTCGGGCACGAGCAGCACTGGACATGTCTATGTCCACCTCCGTGGAAAGGCGACATCGCGTCGAGCGGAGCGGTCGGATTCGGGCAGATGATGGTCGGTTTCGGGTATCGACCGCCGCCGGCCGCCGCTGGCGATCGAATGATTTCAATGGCTTACGCGCTGGTCACCGGCGGCCCGTGACGTGCAATGTGCCGTCCGACGCCGGCGGTGGGCCGGCGGCGGAGGCCCATGCAAACCGTGAATTCGATCGACCCGCACGCACAGCTGCGTGCGCTCTACATCTCGCTGCTCCGAAACCAGGAGTACTTCGACGAGTTCAAGCAGCTGCTCGCCCTCTACGTCGTCGCGCCCGAGGCAGACGAGGAGCCGGTGGACGCGGCCAGGATCCGCGCGCAGCTCAACGGCCGCATCCGCTCCTGGATCGGCGGCTTCTTTGATGGGCTGAGCGCCTCCCAGGTGCTCCAGTGGCGCGCGATCGTGGTCGAGGAGCGCTTCAACGTGTGCCTGTCGCCCTGGAAGGAGTCGAACGTCTATTGATGCTGCGGCGCAGGCGACAGGCGGGGTTGCACCGCCATCGGCGTACGTCTCACCGGCGCGGCTCTGCCCCGGTGCCATCTACCGGCGCCCGGAGCGCGCCGCGCACCGCGAGCGCCGAGCCCGGCGCGGCGCGCCGGGCGATGGAGGTGCCCGCGCATGGATGACGCCCTCTGGGTGGACGAGCTCTACAAGGCGTTCTGGCGGACCCTCCCCGGGATGCTGCACGCCGACGCGCAGGGGCTGGCCTACACGCTCGGCCTGTCCCCGTCGCGCGACGTGCCCTGGAGCGCCGTGTTCAGCAACGAGATCACGCTGGCCGCGCCCGCGCTGCTCGCGGAGGCCATGCCGGGCGTCCGCGGGGCCACGGTGCAGGACGCGCTGCTGGCGCACCTGCTCGCCGTCATCGAGGCGTTCGGCACCGATCGCATCAAGGACAAGCAGGTCCGCCCGACGTGGCAGCTCGAGGCCATCCTGGCGCACGCTCGGCGGGCGCGCGACGACGCGCTCCGCCGCGTCGCGCCAGGCGTCGACGACCCGGCCATCGATTTCGCGCGCGCGGACGACGCGACGCTGTTCGCGATCGAGACCGAGCGCAGCCTCCTGGCGAGCGGCGGGCCCGCCGGCTTCAGCCGCTATTACGCGCTCTCCCTCGGCAAGCAGAGCGTCGGCTTCCCGGCGTCGATCGCCCTCGCGCACGCCGCCGGCTGGAACGCCGAGCGGCGCGAGGTGCTCGCGCGGCTGCTGTCGTCGGTGTGGCTCGGGCTGCAGCTCCACGACGACGTCATGGACTGGCAGGACGACTACCAGCGAGGCGGCGCCTGGGCCGTCGTCCTGGCCTCGGAGCTCCGATCGCGCGCGCACGGAGAGCCCCGGGCCGAAGAGCGCGAAGAGCGCGATCGGGAGCGCGCCTCGGAGCCGCGCCACCGCGGCGCCGCCGCGTACGGGCCGCTCGGCACGCCGCCCTGGGGGATCGCGGTGACGCCGAAGGCGCAGAGCGAGCCGCCGATCCCCGACGCGCCCTCGTCCCTGCTCCCCGTCCGCCGGATCGTCCTCGAGTCCGGCGTCCTCGCGGCGATGCTCGACGGTGAGCGCCGGTGCTTCCGCGCCGCGCGGCGGCGGGCCGCCGTGCTCGGTGCTCGCCGCGTCGCGGCCTGGGCGGAGGGGAGGGAGGGGCAAGCCCAGGAGCTCGCGCGGTGCGAGGCCGAGAGCCCCGGCTTCGCCAACCGCGCCCACGCGCTCAACGCCTGGGCCAAGGCCGTGCTGGCATGAGCCGCGGCCGCGGCGCGGCCGCGCGAGGGGGGGCGGGCTCTCCGGAGGAGGGGTCCGCGCGCGCGCGTCCGGCGCCCGGCCGCAAGAGCGCGCCGCCCCCCGCGTCGTCGGCCGCGCCCAGGACGCGCCCGCGGCGCCCGCCGTGGGACTTCGGCTATGCCCCGGTCCCCACCGCCGCCGGCGACGACGACGGTGGTCCCCTCGACATCGTCGTCGCCTCGCGGTGCCCCGTCGCGCCCGACGCGGTCGCCGAGGCGCTCGGGGAGCGCTGGTCTGGCGTCGCGGTCGAGCGCGTCATCGAGCGGACGCCCATCTTCTGGCTCCGCGTCCGATCCCCCGATCGCGGGCGGCGCGCGGACGTCGCCGCGGCGCTCTCGGCCGCGGCGCTGCCGGTGCGCTACGTCGCGTCGGCCCGGCGCCCGAGCGCCGCCGTCGCCCCGCGCTTCGACGCGGCCGCCGGCGCCGCGGCGCGCCCCGAGGGGTGGAAAGCGCGCGGCGCGTCGGTCGAGGACGAGCCCGTCACCCCTGGCCGCTGGTTCCTGCGCGACGAGGGCGGCGGGATCGGCGTCGATCGCCGCCGCTGCGGGGGCGGCGCCGGGATGCGCCTCGGGGTCATCGACGACGACGCCTGGACGGCCGACGAGCTCGGCCTCGAGCGCGAGGTGCTCGTCATGATGGAGCAGCCGCCGCGCAGCCAGGCGCACGGCGCGTTCATGGTCGCGTGGGCCGTCGGGGGCCGTCGCCCCGGCGGGTTCCGCGGCGTCGCGCCGGACGCGTCGCCCCGGCTCTACCTGATCCCGAAGCCTGGATCGTGCGTCCTCGCCCTGCCGGTCGCGATCGTCCAGGCGGTCAGCGACGGCGCCGACGTCGTGGTGTGCGCCGCGTACGTCGAGGGCTCGACGACGCCCATGCTCGACGACGCGCTCGAGTTCGCCGCCCGCCTCGGGCGCCGCGGCCGGGGCTGCCCCGTCGTGTTTCCCACCGGCCGCGAGGCCTCGAGCCCTCCCGAGTCGCTGCACGCGAGCTTCTCGCTCGGGTTCGGCGAGCCCGCGAGCGACCCGCGCGTGTTCTGCGTCGGCCCGGGCGCCCGCGGCGAGGGGTGGTTCCTCTGGCGGGACCGCCGGGGGCGGAGCCGCCCTTTCGCCAACCGCGGCCCGGCGGTGCGGTGGCTCGCGCCAGGGGACGATCTCGCCTGCCCGCTGCCGTCCGCGTCCAGCGCGACCCCCGCGCTCGAGCGGCTCTGCCACGCCGAGTCGAGCGGGGCCTCGGCGCTAGCCGCGGGCTCGCTGCTCCTCATCCTGTCGCAGAACCCGTCGCTCCGCCTGCCCGAGCTCGACGCCCTTGTGATGCGCACGCTCGCCCCGGTGCCTCCCGCGGCGCCCGCGTCGGCCGAGCCGATCGCCGACCCGTGGGACGTGCTCCCCGACGGGCGCGATCGCGACGGCCACAACGCCAAGCACGGCTACGGCCGCATCGACGCCGGTCGAGCTTGCCTCGCCGCCGGAGATCCGATCGCGCTCGCGCTGGTGCTCATCGGCGAGGACGGCGCCGCGCGCATCTGGCACGACGCCCGCGCCGAGGGCCCGCTCCTCCGCCGCCTGTACTCGCGCCGCCTCGCGCGCTGGGCCGTCCGGGCGCTGCTCGCCGACCCGAGCCTCTGCCACGGCGTCTGCGCGCTGGTGCGCCACGCCCGCCTCACCGCGGGCGACCCCCGGCGCCGGCGCGCCCACGGCGCCGGCGCCGTGCTGCGGCAGCTCTCGCTCCTCGTCCGCGCCCTCGCCGCGAGCCGCGCGGCGCCGCCGCCCTCGCCGCGCGTGCGGGACGAGATCACCGCCGTGCTCGACCGGCTCGAGCGATCGGCGACCGACGCCGCCGCGGTAGCCGAGGTCGAGTCGCGCTTCGGGGCGCTGGCCGACGTCGTGTTCGCGGATGCCACGGACGGCGACGCGCACGAGGGCGCCGCCTGAGCGCGTTGCCGTCCCGCCGTGGGGTGATCCCGCTCTCATCTCCGCGGGAAAACGTAATAATAATTGCGTAGTAGCGCTGCTGGGGCGCCAGGATCGCGGGTGCCGGGCGCGTTGCACGCCGTCCGGCGCGCGAGGCCCGTTGGTTCACCCGGAGTTCCAGCGTATCGTGAGTGGCTGGCGGCGCAATTTGCGCGCCGTCGGCTCTCCCGATGCCCGCTATCGAGAATCGGCGTTGGCTCCTCGCGGTGGTCGTCCTCGCGGCGCTCGTGCTGGGCGGCTCGGGGATGAGGAGCGCTCTGAGCTGGTACGAGCGCCCGTTCCCCGGCGTGCTCGTCGATCCGGACGGCGTGGTCTCGAGCGTGGGCCTGCCGTCCTGGGAGGGCTTCCAGAAGGGCCTCCGGTACCCGGATCGCGTCGTCGAGGTCGACGGCTGGCGCCTCGAGAGCACCGCGGGGCGCTACCGCGCCGGCGCCTGGGATGCGGCGGTCGAGAGGGCGGCGCGCGAGGGGCATCGCTCGGTGCAGGCCCGCGTCGAGACGGCGGAGGGGCTGCGCGACGTCGAGCTCTCCCTCGTCCCCTTCGACGCGCTCGCCTGGTGGTTCTACGCCGGCGGGCTGATGGTCGTCGCCTCGCTCTACGTGGGCGCCGCGCTCATCGCCCTCAGCGCGAGCCCTCACGGCAAGCTCGCCCGCGCCTTCGCGAGCGCCGCGCTGTTCGCCGCGCTCTTCCAGTTCGCGCTGTTCGACTACCACAGCTCGCGCCACCTCGTCCCGTTCTTCCACGTCGCCTACGCGCTCGTCCCGATGAGCTTCTTCACGCTGGCGCTGCGGCTGCCGGACGACGTCCCGCTCATCGCGCGCTACCCCGTCTTCGCGCGGATCGCGCACGGGCTCGGCGGCCTGCTCGCCGCCGCCCTGCTCGCCTCGCACGCCATGGGCTGGACCACCGTCGCGCTCCGGAGCGTCTGCGCGATCCTGTTCGTGGCGTCGTTCTTCTTCTTCGCGACCACGCTGATCCTCCGCTTCGCCGCGGCGGAGGGCGACCGCCGCCGCACGCTGCGCGCGCTGCTCCTCGCGATGGCGCCGCCGCACGTGGTGATCGCCCTGGGCTTCATGCTGGCCATGCTCGGCGCCCCGGCGTCGACGCTCGCGTGGTTCGCGATCCCCGCGCTCGCCCTCACGCCCGTCTCGAGCGTCGTCGCGTTCATCCGCTACGACCTCTGGGGGAGCCGCGCGCTCCTGTCGCGCCCGCTCACGCGCGTCATCATCGCCTGCATGATGGTCGCGCTCACGGTGATCCTCTGCTCCGCGTGCGCGGGGTACGCCGGCCTCCCGCTGCTCGGCGCGATCAAGGTCGCGGCGCCGGCGGCCGTCGTCAGCGCGGCGCTCGTCGTGTTCGCGCTCGGCGCCGGCGATCGGAAGCTCTTCCCGGCGCGCGCGGAGTACAAGCCCACCGTCGAGCAGCTCAGCGAGGAGCTGACGCTCGTCGCCGATCCCGACGAGGTCGCCTTCGCGGTCGAGCGCACGGTGGCGCGCTGGCTCTCCTGCGAGCGGGTCACCTTCCGTCGCATCGCGGTCGACGCGGCCGACGGCGCGAGCGCTGGCAACGCCGGCGCCGCGCCGGGCGAGCCGGCGCCGAGGGCGGACGAGTCGAGCGGCGAGCGGGTCATCGAGGTCGAGCCGCCCGACGCGAGCGCGAGCGAGCTCTCGCTGACGGTCATGTTCCGCGGCCGGCTGCTCGGCGTCCTCGAGGTGGGCAAGAAGCGCGGCGGCGCCCTGTTCACGAGCGAGGATCTCGACCTGCTCCGCACGATCGGCAACCAGGCCGCGCTCGCCATGGCGCACGCCCACAGCTACGCGGAGCTGGAGCGGCGGCGGCGGGAGCAGGCCGCCGCGTGGCGCGACGAGCGCGCGGCGCTCATCGAGACGCTCGCGGCCGAGATCACCCACGAGGTGCGCTACCCGATCAACTTCTTCCGCTCCGTGTTCAAGCGCGGATCGAGCAACCAGAGCCTGGACGCCGAGGAGGTCGAGATCGGCTGCGAGGAGGTCGAGCGCCTCGAGCGCCTCGTGATGGGGCTGCGCCGGGTGACGCACAGGAAGCTCGAGCGCCGCCGCCTCGCGGTCGAGGAGCTCGTCAGCCGGGCGGAGATGCTCCTGCGCGATCAGCTCGGCAAGCGGCGGATCGAGGCGCGCGTGAGCGCCGGATCGAGGCTCCGCTGCGATCCCGATCAGGCCACGCAGGTGCTCGTGAACCTCCTCTCGAACGGCCTCGACGCGGCCGGCGACAAGGGGACGATCGGCGTCGTCTGGCAGACCACCGAGAGCGGCGCCGAGCTCGTCGTGTGGGACACGGGGCCCGGCATCTCGGGGGACGCGTCGCGCCTCTTCGCGCCCTGGTACACGACGAAGCCGCGCGGGACCGGGCTCGGGCTCGCCATCACGCACCGCATCGTCCGGGCCCACGGGTGGTTGATCGAGCCGGAGCGGCGCGACGGCACGACGCGGTTCGTGATCTCGATCCCCGCCGCCGACGTCTCCATGACCGCGGAGGACGAGGTCGCGTGAAGATCCTGATCGTCGATGATCAGCGGAGCGGCCGCCGCACGCTCCGGCAGATCCTGGCCACGCTCGACGAGGTCGAGGTGATCGAGGCGGTCGGCCTGGACGACGCGATGGCCGCCGTGGAGCGGAGCGCGCCGGACCTCCTGCTCCTCGACGTGCGCCTGTCGGACGATCCGCGCGACCGCGGCGGCCTGGAGATCCTGCGGCGCGTGCGGGCCTCGGGGCGGAGCACGCCCGCGCTGATGGTCACGTCGGTCAGCGAGCTCTCCGAGATCCGGGAGGCCATGCGGCTCGGCGCGCAGGACTACGTGCTGAAGGACGAGCTCTGCCCGGAGATGCTCCTGCCGATCATCGAGGGCCAGCGCGAGCGGCTGCTCCTGAAGGGCGAGGTGGTGCGGCTCCGCGAGCGGGTCGACCGCACGTTCGGCACGAAGGCGCTCCTCGGCTCGTCCGCGGGGATGGAGCGCGTCCGCCGGATCATCGAGCGGGTCGCCGAGTCGAACAAGACGGTGCTCATCCGCGGCGAGACCGGCAGCGGCAAGGAGATGGTCGCCCGCGCGCTGCACGAGATGAGCTCGCGCCGCGGCGAGCCGTTCGTCGCGGTCAACTGCTCTGCGCTGCCGGGGACGCTCATCGAGTCGCTCATCTTCGGGCACGAGCGCGGCGCCTTCACCGGCGCCGAGAAGCGCATGCGCGGCCAGCTCGAGCTCGCGGGCGCCGGCACCATCCTGCTCGACGAGATCGCCGAGATGCCCGGCGAGCTGCAGGCGAAGCTCCTCCGCGTCGTCGAGGATCGCCGCTTCCGCCCCCTCGGCGCCGAGTCGGAGATCCCGCTGCGCGCCCGCGTCCTCGCCGCGACCCACGTCGACCTGGAGAAGCGCATCAGCGAGGGGCGCTTCCGGGAGGACCTCTTCTACAGGCTCAACGTCGTCACGGTGCACGTCCCGTCGCTCGCCGAGCGCGACGCCGATCTCATCGAGCTCCTGCTCGCGTTCAGCGCGGAGCTCCCGCGCAAGCTGCGCTACACCGACGACGCGATCGCGTGGCTTGTCCGGCGGCCCTGGCCCGGCAACGTGCGCGAGCTCCGGAACGTCGTCGAGCGGCTCGGGCTGCTCGCGGACGACGACCTCATCGACGTCCCCACGCTCGAGGAGCTCGCGCGCGAGCGGCCGGTCGTGGACGCCACCGCGGAGATCGATCGGCTGGCGCGCGCCCTGCTCGCGCTGCCCGAGCGGCTGGGATCGAAGCTCCGCGTGATCGAGCGCGCCGTCCTGCACCACGCGATCGAGAGCTGCGGCGGCAACAAGGCGGCCGCGGCGCGCCTCATCGGCGTCGATCGGAAGATGCTCGAGCGGCGCTGGGACCGGCACACCGGCGAGGAGCCGCCGAGCAGCCGGCGGATGTCGATGCCGACGCCGCTCGCCGCGCGGCACCTCGGCGAGGAGCCGCCGAGCAGCCGGCGGCACACGCCCGCCAACGGGACGCGGCACCTGGGCGAGGAGCTGTCGGGCAACCGCAACCAGACGCCCGCGAACTTGCCGCGGTACGTCGGCGAGGAAGCGCCGACCACCCGCCGCCAGGTGCTGCCGCCAGGCCACGACGACGCCTGAGCGGCGCGGCGCCGCCGGCGCGCCGCGCTATCGGTTTGGGCGCGCTACTTCCTGCCGATGCCCGTGTAAACGAACCCCATGCCGCGGAGCTCGTCCGGCTCCCAGATGTTGCGCCCGTCGAAGAGCGTCGGGGAGCTCAGGATGCGCTTCAGCCGATGGAAGTCCGGGCGCCGGTACTCGTGCCACTCGGTGACGACGACCAGCGCGTCCGCGCCCTCGGCCGCGCCGTACATGCCGTCGCTCAGGAGGATGCGGCTCCCGTAGATGGCGCGCACGTTCGGCATCGCCTGCGGGTCGTGCGCCTGGACCGTCGCGCCCGCCTCGAGCAGCGCGTCGATGAGCGTGAGCGCCGGCGCCTCGCGGATGTCGTCCGTCTGCGGCTTGAACGCGAGCCCCCAGACCGCGATCGTCTTCCCCTTCAGCGCGCCGTCGAAGTGGGCGCTCACCTTGCTGGCGAGCAGCCGCTTCTGCCGCGCGTTGATCCGCTCCGTCGCCCGGACGATCTCCAGATCGTGCCCGACGGTGCCCGCGGTGTAGAGGATGGCCGAGAGGTCCTTGGGGAAGCACGAGCCGCCGAACCCCGGGCCGGCGAACAGGAACTTCGTGCCGATGCGCGGGTCGGCCCCGACGCCCTTGCGCACGAGCTCGATGTCCGCGCCGACTTTCTCCGCGAGCACGGCCAGGTCGTTCATGAACGAGATGCGCGACGCGAGCAGCGCGTTCGCGGCGTACTTGGTGAGCTCGGCCGAGCGCGCATCCATGAGCTGGATGCGGTCGCTCGCCCGCACGAACGGGTTGTAGAGGTGGCGCAGGATCTCGCGGGCCTTCGGGTCGTCCGAGCCGATGATCACGCGGTCGGGCTTCATGAAGTCGTTCACCGCGTCGCCCTCCTTGAGGAACTCCGGGTTCGACGCGACAGCGAACGGCTGGGTGGCGTTCGCACCGATGATCTGCCGGAGCCGGTCCGCCGTCCCGACGGGGACCGTGCTCTTCGTGGCGATCACCTTGAAATTGTTCAGGTTCTTGCCGATCGTCTCGCCGACGGCCTCGACGGCGGAGAGGTCGGCGGAGCCGTCGTCCGCCTGGGGCGTCCCGACGGCGATGAAGACGATCTCGGCGTCGCGGATGGCGCTGGCGACGTCGGTGGAGAACCGGAGCCTGCCGTCGCGCGTGTTCTTCGCGATCAGCACGTCGAGGCCGGGCTCGTAGATCGGCACCTCTCCGCGCTTCAGCATCTCGATCTTGGCAGCGGACACGTCGACGCACGCCACGTCATTCCCGAAATCCGCGAACCCCGCGCCGGCGACGAGGCCGACATACCCTGTTCCCACGACGGCAAGCTGCATGGGCGGGACGCTACCACGACCCCGGCGCCGTTCGAGCCGGCAGTCGCACGGACTGTGACCCTCGATCGATCTGTCCTACTCCTCTCGCGTGCGCGCGCGCGCCGAGCGTTCGTGCTGCCCTTGCCCTCCCTGAGCAGAGGGGGGCTGCCGGGCGCTCCACGGCAGAGGCGCCGCGCGGCTCAGGGGTGGACGAACACCACGGTGCCGGTCAGCGAGCGCGCTGCGCCGTGCCATCCCGGCGGGACGGCCGGCTCGGTCCAGAAGAACAGGCGGCGGGCGTCCTCTGGAGACAGGTTGATGCAGCCGTGGCTCTTGGGCCGGCCGAACTTGTCGTGCCAGTACGCGCCGTGCAGCGCATACCCCTCCTCGAAGTACTGCACATAGGGCACGTCGCGCAGCTCGAACTCCTCGCCGACGGTGTCCGAGTCCATGGTGCTCGTGACGAACTTCGTGTGGATACGGAAGATCCCGCGCTTGGTCGCCGTGCTGGACTCGTGGTCATCGAGCCCTGCCTCTCCGCTCGAGATCAGCGTCGCATAGACGGGCTTCGTGCCCTCGTAGGCGACGAGCACCTGCTTCGTGATGTTGACGTCGAGCCACTTCTCGCCGTTCTTGCCCCAGGCAGGCATCTTCTTGGCAGGGTCGATGCGGCCGGCGTGGCGGTCGTCGACCCAGTCGCCGTCCTTCGTCTCGTAGTGCAGCTTGCCGCCGAAGAACTGCTGCTTGCCGGTGAGCGGCACGGCGGATCGCCACTCGAGCTCTCCGCCGTCGACGAGCTTCTTGCCCACGAGGCGCCACCGCTTGCCCCCGGCGCGGCGCACGAGCGCGAACGGGAAGTCGACGTCCTTGCCGATCTCGACGCCGTGGAACTCGGAGCCGCGGATGGGGCGGAACCTGTCGGCCGGGATGACGCGCAGATCGGTGGTGACGTTGTAGCGCCGCCCCTCGTGGAGGAACGACTCGAGGAAGGCCATCCCGTTGCGCCGCGAGACCTCGTCGATCTTCACGGCGTCGCTGGTCTTGATGAGGCCGGAGAGGTTGGGGGCGCGCCGGCCGTCGCGCAGGTACCAGGGGATCTCGCGATCGGTGATGCGCTGCGCGAGCGCGTCGAGCGCGGGCGGGGCGGGCTCGGCGCTCCATTTGAGCCAGACGTCGAGGCCGTAGGTGGCGCCGCTCTCCTCGTCCTTGGCCCAGCGATCGAGGTGCTTCTTGAGGTTGGGCTCGAAGCGCGCGAGATCGTCCTCGGTCGGGATGCGCGCGTAGGCGGGGCCGCCGCGCGTGACGGTCCCGTACATGTACGGGAGCTTGTGGGTGACGTCGGGGCGGCGGGCCGCAGCGCGGACGATCTCGTCGTCGAGGTCGAGCGTCGCATCGGGGCCGACGCACACGTAGCCGAACGGCTTGATCTTGCGGAAGCCCCCGGGGCACCCGGACGTGCCGGCGGGCTCGGGATCCATCTCCACGACCGCGCCGGCGCGCAGGAAGCCGACGGGCTTCGCGTCGGTGCTGGGCCGCGCATAGACGCGTGTGAGCATCGAGGTGCTGGCGAGCCGCGGGCGGCCCTCGGGGATCGGCGCCGGCGGGGTGGCGACGCCGCCGAGCGAGACGATCGGCGGGCCCTCGGGCAGGCCGGGCGGCGGCTCGTCCTCGGCCGGGGCGGACGAGGCGACGGCCGCAGGGGAGGCGAGGGCGGCGGCGGAGGCGCCCTGGGCCTTCTGGCTTCCGGCGGCCCCGGGGAGCTCGATGGGCGCGTCGGCGGCGCCCCCGGAGCGGCCGCAGGCCGAGAGGGACGCGGCGAGCGCGAGGAGGGCGAGCGCATGGCGGCTCGCCGCGAGCGTGGCTGCGGCGCGCGTTCGAGGCGGCGTGTCCATGGCGCGCCGACCGTAGTGCACAGGAGGGGGAGGAGGGCCAGTTTTCGGCAGGCGGATGGAGGTGGGCTCTCGGCGCCTCACCTCGGATCGGGCGTCGCGAGCCGCCCTCGAAGCGCCTCGACGTCGGCGACGGCGGCCGCGTCGTGGTGCACGATCAGGGTGAACGGATACCGCTCTTCACCTCTCGTATCGGGATCGTAGGTCCCGGTAGGCAGCGCGGTCACCACGAGCGTTCGTTTCCCGTCCGCTCCGAGCTTCAGCTCCGCGGAGCCGAGCGACAGATCCAGGATCTCGCCGTCCGAGTCGGGCGTCAGACCGGGGACGGCCTGGACGACGAAGCGGCGCCTCGCGTCGTCGGGCGCCTCGAGCGACACCCGGAGCGATCGAGGCGTGTCCACTCCTGCCGAGAGCTCGATATAGCTGGTGCCGAGCAACATCGGCGCGCGCTCGCGGATGTCGATCCTGCCCGGCCTCGCCTCGACCTGGGCCGCCAGCGAGAGCTTGGCCGCCGCGAGGTTCTCCAGGCCGCCCGCGAAGTGCCGGAAATGGCGATCGTCGATGTGATCGCCCGTGTACCAGCGCCAGCGCGCGAGCTCGGGGACGGCCTCGACATAGCTTATGCCCGCCGCCTCTCGGAGCATCGCATCGAGCGCATCGACGAAGTCAGGCTCGTTGGGCTGCGCGCCGTCGCCTGGGCCGGCAGCGTCGCGCGACCCGAGCCACATGCGCGAGACGAACCGCGGATCGCCGTCGAAGAACCGATCCTTGAGGTAGAGCAGCACCATGGAGGCGCCGTACATGGACCACGTCTCGTAATGGTCGTTGTGGTCGATGGCCCAGTCCGGGTGCCTCTGGAAATCGGCCAGGCTCTCGCCCGCGTAGTGATCCGCGCGGACCTGGTCGAGGAACAACGCCGACATCTCGAAGACGACGGGGCTCTCGCTCCAGTCGTCGGCGGCCTGCGAGGCGTGCGCCATCTCGTGCACCACGGTCTCCTCGAGCGCGGAGCCGCCGTAAGGCCCCCACGGATCGACGATCATGTAGGGATGCCGGTCGTCCCACGAGGTCGACGGCTCGCCTCCGAGGACGTCGACGAGGCAGCTGCGGTGGCCTCTCCACACGAACACGTCGAACGCGTCGTCCGGTCCGCACTCTCCACCATCGCCGATCGGCGGGCGCATGCCGATCTGGTTCACATGATAGTCCCAGCCCTCCTCGACGAACGCGAGGACCTGGCGCGCGGCGTCGCGCTCTTCCGCCTTGTAATGATGGACGAGCACCGGGAGCGTCGAGGATCGAAGGGAGAAAGGAAACATCTCCTCGAAGTCTGCTCGCCCACAGATGCTCTCGCCTTCCGGCAAAGGGTGCTTGTACTCCGCAGGTGTGGCCGGGGTCGTGTCATCTCCCTCTGTGCCGCAGCCGACAGGCCCGAGGCCGAGGGTGAAGCAAGCCAGCCAGGGAAGGGATCTCCGCATCGAGGCGCTTTAACCGAGCCTCCGGGGAGCTTGCAAGGATGCAAGGATGCAAGGAGCGGCTGCCAGCATGGCCGCGTGGCGCGAGGGAGCAGCACCCGGCTGCGTGCGTGCCAAAGGTGCTGCCCTCTAACCGCGGCTGTAGTGCTAGGCAGACTGGTCGAGCTCTCGCACCGTGTCGCGGAGCGCCTGGGCCTCGGCACGCTCGAGGATTACGGGCGCTGACAAGGGCGTGGGCGCGTGGTCGCGAAACTCCACGGGCTGGAAGGCGGCGAGCGCACCGGACGCGGTGTAGGCGAGATCCAGGCGCACCGCGGAGGTGTCCGGGTCGCCGTCCTCGTCGAGGGCGAAGGGGAGCTTCGCGATGGCGGCGAAGTCCCGCCTCTCCAGGGCGGTGGTGAGCGCTCCGATCGGGCAGGTGAAGTAGCGGAAGCCTTCTTCCACCTTCTCACCCGTGGAAGTGTACACGAACTCGCTCAGGATCAGCCATTTGCGACGGGTGGTGAAGCGAGGATCGGCGCGCAGGAAGTCGGAAAGCTCTTGGATCTCCATCGTGCGTTCATACCGCAACCGGGCTCAAGATATCCATCGGTCCGTCAAGGCGGGTCACGCTGCTCGGTCATCCCGCACACGAACGCGGGCGGGGTGGGTCGCCTCGATGCATTGATCCTATGACATGGCCCTACGGCGGGGGGCGATGAGGGACTACGACCGTCCGAACCTGAGCAGCAGCCCGAGCCAGCCCTTCGCGAGGTAGAGGAGGTTGATCAGCACATACATCCAGAAGAACACGTCGAGCCGGTCCGCGAGCGCGAACGCCCAGATGTGGCTCGGGTAGTGGTTCAGGAAGCGCAGGAACGTCATCACGAGCGCCGCCGCCCGGGCGGCGGGCGACCGGGGCCGCTCCTCCGTGGCGGTCTCGTAATAGGCGGAGACCGACGTCTCCTTGCCGCTGATCTCGGGGCGGCGGACGAAGTTCGTCAGCGAGATCGCCGAGGCGATCACCGCGACCCCGACGACGCCGGCGAGCAGGAAGCGCGGGTCTCCGCCGGGCCAGCGCCCGCCGTCGAGCCCGAGGCCGCCGGCGCTGAAGAGGCGCATCGAGAGGGCCCCCGAGAGGAGCACCGCCTTGAGCTCGTCCGTGAAGAAGTCGAAGAGGTGGCCCTCCTTCGACGCGAGTTGCTTGTGCCGCGCCAGCATCCCGTCGGCGCAGTCGAGCAGGTAGCTCAGCTCGAGCACGGCGATGGCGACGAGGCCCCCCGCAGCCGTGGGCAGCGCGACGAGCAGCGCCGCCGCGACCACGAACACGGCGAGGTTGAGCAGCGTCACCTGGTTCGGCGTGATCGAGGTCCGCGCGAGCAGCGCGACCACGCCGCCGGCGAGCGGGCGCATCAGGTACGTGTTGAAGAGCTGATCGTGCTTCTTCCGCGTGGCCAGGTAGATCCGCTTCGCTTCGCCGAGCATGGCCGGCGCATCCTAGCCGAGCGGCTCGCGTCTTGCTCGGGCGGCGGCGCCTTCGCTGCCGGCTGACGGACCGCCCGCCGCCCGGTCAGCGCCGCGCCGGGCGCGAGGCGGGCGCGGCCGCGTCGAGCGGCTCGTCGCTCCAGTCGACTGCGATCGAGTCCTCCTTGGCGGCGTCGGGGCGCACCCACTCCTTGGTGATGGAGCCGCCGCTCACGGGAGGCTCGTCGCTCCAGTCGACGGCGATGGAGGTCGAGACGCTCGCGGGGTGCACCGCGATCGTGGCGGGCCCGCCCTCGTCCGCGGCGCCCCGGGGCGACGGCTGCTCTCGCAGCGTGATCGCGTCCGGAGCGAGCGCGTGCGCGAACCGCGACGCGCACGGCGGCGGCTCGCTGCGCAGGAGGGCGCGCACGTCCTCCAGCATCTGGCGCGCGTCGGGGTAGCGCTGATCGCGGTCGAATGCGAGCGCGCGATCGACGACGAGGCACACGTCGCGCGGCGCGTACGGCGCGCGCTGCGCGAGCGGCGGCGCCGGCTCCCTGCCCATCTTCAGCAGGAGGTCGAAGTCGGTGCTCGCCTCGTGGACGTGGCGGCCGGCGATCAGCCGGAACATGGTGGCGCCGACCGCGAACAGGTCGGCGCGGGCGTCGATGTCGCGGCCCTTGGCCTGCTCCGGCGGCATGTACGGCGTCGTGCCGAGCACCAGGCCCATCCGCGTGAGCTCCCCCTGGAGGCTCGAGTCCTGGCGGATCCGCGCGAGCCCGAAATCGAGGACCTTGATGCGCGGGCCGCCGCCGTGCGCGGGCGTGTCCCCCGCGCCGTCGCCGACGACGTACAGGTTGGGCGGCTTGATGTCGCGGTGGATGATCCCCTGCGCGTGCGCCGCGGCGAGCGTGTCGAGCACCTGCGCGGTGAAGCGGAGCACCTCGGCCAGCGGGAGGCCGCCGAGGCGGCGCTCGCGCTGGGCGAGCGACTCGCCCTCGAGCAGCTCCATCACCAGGAACGGCGCCCCGTCCTCGGCGACGTCGATGTCGCGGATCTCGACGGCGCCCGGGTGGCGGAAGCGGTTCGCGGCCTGGGCCTCGCGCTCGAACCGGTCGCAGATCTCCTTCGACTGCGCGGCCTGCGGGTGCAGGATCTTGAGCGCGTCCCGGCGGCCGATCCGGTGGACGCCGACGTAGACGGCGGCCATGCCGCCGGCGCCGAGCAGCCGCTCCAGCGTCCACTTGTTGCGGATCGTGGTCCCCACGCGGTGTGAGGCGGTTTCGCTGCTCATGGGGTCCTTGCGTTCATGGAAGCGGCGCGGCCGCACGCGGTCAAGCGTATGCTCCGCGCGGTCGCGAGGAGAGCGATGACGAGACCGGGCAAGCAGAGCGGGCGGCAGTACACAGAGGCCGAGGTGCGGGCCATCCTGGAGCGCGCCCTCCGGGACACGCAGGCGCGCGGCGTGAGCCATGACGAGCTGGTCGCGGCGGCCGACGAGATCGGCATCTCGCGGGGCGCCATCGAGGCCGCGTCGCGCGACATCGAGCATGTCCGGGGCGAGGAGGCGGCGCGCGAGGCCATCCTCGCGCGCCGGCGCAAGGGTTTCCGCACGCACCTGTTCTCGTTCCTCCTCGTGAACGCGTTCCTCTTCGCTGTGAACGCGCTCACGGACGGGCCGTGGTGGTTCTTCTGGCCGCTGCTCGGGTGCGGCCTGGGGCTCGCCTTCCACGCGCTCGCCGCGCTCTCCAGCGAGGTGTCCCCGCGGCAGATCCGCCGGGAGCTCGAGCGCAGCGCCGCGCAGGCGCGGAAAGAGCAGCACCGGCGGCTGAAGGAGCAGCGCAGGGCCGAGCGCCTCGAGCGCAAGCAGCGCCTTGAGCAGAGCGCGGAAGATTTCGGGCACGCCGTCGAGGAGGGGGTCGCGACGCTGCTCTCGCGGGTCGCGCAGGAGATCCGCGGGAGCGCTCCGCCGCCGGCGCCGGCGCCGGTCGAAGACGCGCCGCGGAGGCGGCGGATCGCGCCGCTCGACGCGGAGGAGGCCGGATCGGAGGAGCTCGACGAGGAAGAGGCGGATCGCGCGGCCCGGCGAGGCCGCGGCGGGCGCTGACGGCGCGGCGCAGTCTCCGGGAGCGGCGCGTGGCTATCGCTCGACCACCGCGAGCGGCGCGTAGCCACGGCGGGCGACGCGGGCGAAGGCGCCGGGCGTGATCCCGAAGGCGCGCCGGAAATGGCCGTGCAGCTGGCTCTGATCGCAGAAGCCGAGCGCGCTCGCCACATCGCTCACCGGCCTGCCCGCCGCCAGCCACGCGTACGCGCGCGCCATGCGCATGCGCAGCACGTAGGTGTACGGCGGGATCCCATGCTCGGCGCGAAACGCGCGGCACAGCTGGTAGCGATCGAGCCCGGCCGCAGCCGCCAGCTCGTCGAGCGAGAGGGCCTCGCCGAGGCGCGCGTGGATGAGCTCGACGGCGCGCCCGAGGCGGCCGCGCGCCGCGGTGGCGTGCGGCCACGCATCGGCGCCGTCGAGCTGGCGCACCAGCGCGTCGAGCGCCTCGGCCACGACGACCTGCCGCGTGAGCGGATCGGGCCGCCCGCGGTACGCGCGGTGGAGGGCGAGCAACGGCCGGCGATCGGGATGGCGCCGCTCGAGCAGCGGCACCCGCAGCGCCAGGCTCGGCCGCAGGCCGCGGCGCTCGGCCTGCTCGCGCACCAGCGCCACGTCGAAAGTCACGATCTGGAAGCGCGCCGGCCCGTCGCGCCGCAGATCTTTGTGGACGCTCGTCGGCGCGTCGAAGTGCAGGTCGCCCGGCGCGCTGGCCACGCCGCCGCGGCGCGACCAGAACTCCGCGCGCCCGCGATGGATCAGCGCCACCGCGTACGTCTCCTTCACCGCGCACCACAGCCGCTCGTCGGCGTCGACGAGCAGCGAGCGCACCCCGGGCACGTCGGCGTAGGCGCGCAGCTCGGTGCGCACGGGCGCGGCGTCTCTCGGCATCCACCGAGAGTAAACCGACGCCAGCGGTCGCGCTCGCCGAAGTCTGCGCACGAACGCTCGAGAACGACGCTGGAAATCGCGCGCGCGCGCCAAAGTTGGCGCAATGGCGCAATGGCGCAAGGAAGCCCAAGACGACGCCGCGGTCGCGCCGCATCCTCGCGCTCGATAGCGAGGAGCCCACGCAATGAAGGAATCGTCCGCCGCCCCATGCTCGCCGCGCGTCGCCGCCAGCGCCGCGTTCTTGTGCTTCGCCCCCGTCATGGTCAGCTTCGCCATCGCCCCCGGCGCGCGGTGGCCCGAGTACCCGGGGCTCGCCTTCCACCTCGCGGTCTTCGCGCTGGTCCCGAGCCTGCGCGCGCCGGAGTGGGCGCGGATGGCCGGCTACGGCTGGCTGTTCCTCGACGTGACCACCGGCGTGATGGCGCTCAACCACGTGCCCCACGCCGTCGCCGATCCGGTGCGGCTCGGCGCCCACATCTTCGCCGGCATCTGGATCGTGATGGCGTCGCGCGCCGCCTCGCTGCCGGTGAAGCTCGTCGGCGTCCCCGCCGGCGCCTGGCTCTTCGCCTACAGCTTCGTCTCGCCCTTCTTGCCCCCGACGGTGCTGGCGCCGGCGTCGATCTTGATGATGGTCTGGTTCGCGCTCATCGCCTGGCAGAACGGCAGCCAGCGGCGCGCGTGACGCAGCCGCGCGTCAGAGCTTGGGGAGATCCGGTACCCTGTGGGTAGGGGGTCCAAACGCCTTTGCGGCGGGTAGGGGGTTAAACGCCTTTGCGAAGGCAAGTGCCCACTCCGAGGACGTGCCGGACCATGCCGGTCGCCGCCGTGAGCCGCACGATCCCGCCGTCGCCGCGATCGGACGCGTGCGCGGCCGTCCCGGCGAAGGCCTCCGCCGCGCGCACGGCCTCGCGCGCGGGCTCGAGCAGCGCCTCGCCGGCGTCGGTGAGGGAGATCGCATGCTTCGAGCGATGGAGGAGCCTCACGCCGGCGCCGTCCTCGAGCCGCGTGATCGCCTTCGAGACGCTCGCGGCGGACATCCCGAGCCTGCGCCCGGCCTCGGCGACCGAGCCGGCGTCCACGACCGCGAGGAAGCACCGCAGCTGAGGGACGGACACCTCGAAGTCGATCGCGGCCATGCCGCGCGACGATGCGCGCGTCCGCATCGCCTCGATCGGATCAGGAGCGCTCGCGAAGGGTGAACTGCCCGCACAGCATCCCTTTCTTGAAGCTCAGCTCGTCCAGGCCGACGGCCACGTCCAGGCCGGCCGACTTCGCGAGCTTGTTCATGTCGAACGCGACGAGCTGGATGTTGGAGGCGAAGCGCGCCACCTGGTCGAGCACGGCGTCCAGCAGGGCGTCGATGGTCTTGTTGAGCGACTTGCGGGCGAAGTCGAGCGCGCCCCAGCTCCCCTCGAGCTCGACGTCGATGTCCGAGCGCTTCACGTCGAGGTTGATCGCCGCCTTCGCGTCCCCGTCCAGGCGCTCCAGCCGCACGACGGGCTTGAGCACGCACTCTCCCTCCAGCTTGATGGACTCGCCGATGCCGGCCACTTTCCCCGACACCTTCGCATACGCCTTGACGCGAAGCGTGCATGTCGCCTTGCCGTCGGAGATCTCGAGGTTGGGGGAATAGACGGTCGCCTTCACCTCGGCCTCGCCCGAAAAGACCGAGTAGCTGGCCTTCTCCTTCTCCTTCCAGGAGGGATCCTGGACCAGCCCCTCGAAGGCCACGTTGATGGCGTCCTCGCGGACGACGAGCCGCACGCGCCCGGCCCCCTCGATCGGCGTGAGGTCCGTGCGCGGGATCGCCGCGCCTGGCGCCGTGGCCTGGTTCCCGCCGAAGACCCGTGCATATCCGTTGATCTGATCGTCCTCCACCTGGGCGCTGATCAAGGTCGCCCGGATGTCGCCGAGCCCCTGCGTCAGCTCGGGGATCAGGAGGCGTTCAAGCCACTTGACCAGGGCCGGCACCACCACCTTGTCGAGCACCTGAGTCGCGACCGGATCCACCTGGCCCTGCGTGGTGGCCACGGCCTTGTCCACCTTCAGGATCAGCCGCGGCCCGGCGACAGCGCACGTCGCGAGGATGTCGGCTCGGGCGATGAACTCCACCTTGCGGTCCGGGAAGGTGAGGGCGAGGTGGATCGTGTCCACCGTGCAGAGCGTGTTGGACCTGCCGGCCTGGACCTGGGGCGGCAGCGGCGCGAGGTTGAGCTTCGGCGACGTCGGGATGGAGTACAGGTAGCTCACGCCGAGGTCCGGGAGCGTGCCCTCCTGCTCGAAGTACTCGTCATAACGCCGGTAGTAGTAGTCGACAACGAACTGCATCAGCGACTCGTCGGCCGCGAGGTACACGGCCTCGGTGCGCTGCGGCTGAATGTTGGGGAGCTTCACTTCGGCGGTGGTGGGGGTAGGCATTGAGGTTCTCCTCTCGGGGTTGGAGAGAGGCGTTGTGTGAGCCTCGCTCCGGCAGCATGAGCGGTCTCGGGGTGCGTCTCACCCCGCCCTCCGCGCTTCACTCCTTCATCCGGAAGGCCAGAGAAGAACCCGACAGGCATCTGTCGATTTCTTTCGTCGAGCGCTCGCCCAGGTCGCCGCGGGCCTTCGCGCAGCGCCGCTCCCCCCACGCCAACCGCCCGCCCCTCTCGCTTCCGCCTCTCCCCCCGGCGGGCTACCCTCGACGGGATGTTTCACCCCGTCGTCGACCGGTGGTTTCGTGACCGCTTCGGCGCCCCCGCCCCGGCGCAGGAGCGCGCCTGGCCGGTGATCGCCGCAGGCCGCGACGCGCTGATCAGCGCGCCGACCGGCGCCGGCAAGACGCTCGCGGCCTTCCTCTTCTGCCTCGACCGGCTCGTCCGCGACGCGGCGCGAGGCGCCCTCGAGGACCGCACTGATGTCCTCTACATCTCTCCGCTGAAGGCGCTCTCCCACGACGTCCACCGCAACCTCGAGCAGCCGATCGCCGAGATCTCGGCGGCCATGGAGGCGGCGGGCCTGCCCGCGCCGGGCATCCGGGCCGTCGTGCGGACCGGCGACAGCCCCGCGCAGGAGCGGCGCGCCACGGCGGCCCGGCCGCCGCACGTGCTCGTCACCACGCCGGAGTCCGCGTTCATCCTGCTGACCAGCGCGTCGGGGCGTCGCGCGCTCTCCGGGGTGCGCACCGTGATCCTCGACGAGGTCCACGCGATCGCCGGCGACAAGCGCGGCGCCCACCTCGCGCTCTCGCTCGAGCGGCTCGAGGACCTCGTGGTCGGCCAGGGCGGCGCCCGCCCGCAGCGCGTCGGCCTCAGCGCCACGGTCCGCCCCATCGAGATCGCCGCCCGGCTCGTCGCCGGCGCGCGCGAGCTGCCCCAGATCGTCGACGTCGGGCAGCGGCGGGACCTCGATCTCGCCATCGAGGTGCCCCGCGACGAGCTCGGCGCGGTCTGTACGCACGAGCAGTGGACCGAGATCTACGACCGCATCGCGGCGCTCGCGGAGGGCGCGCGGTCGACCCTGGTGTTCGTCAACACGCGCCGCCTCGTCGAGCGGGTCGCGCACGCGCTCGGCGCGCGGCTCGGCGAGGACGTCGTGGCGGCCCACCACGGCAGCCTCTCGCGGGCCCGGCGGCTCTCGGCCGAGCGGCGCCTCAAGGCCGGGGAGCTCCGCGTCGTCGTCGCGACCGCGTCGCTGGAGCTCGGCATCGACGTCGGCGCGGTCGACCTCGCCTGCCTCGTCGGCTCGCCGCGGTCGATCAACGTCGCCCTCCAGCGCATCGGCCGCTCGGGCCACGCCCTCGCCGCGACGCCGCGCGGGCGGCTCTTCCCGCTGACGCGCGACCAGCTCGTCGAGTGCGCGGCGATCGTGCGCGCAGCGCGCCGCGGCGAGCTCGATCGGATGACGTCGCGCGAGGGCCCGCTCGACGTGCTCGCGCAGCAGATCATCGCCGCGTGCGCGTGCGAGGAGCGGGACGAGGAGGGCCTCTACGCGCTCGTCCGCCGGGCCGCGCCTTACGAAGGCCTCTCGCGCCGCGACTTCGACGCGGTGGTGGCCATGGTCTCGGGCGGCGCCGCGGGCGCGGCGGACGACGGCGCGTCCGCGGCCCGTGGCGCGCGGCAGCGGGCCGGGTCGCTCGTTTATCGCGACGCGATCGGCGGCCGGCTGCGCGGGCGGCGCGGCGCGCGGCTCGCGGCGCTCACGTCGGGCGGTGCGATCCCCGACATCGCGGCCGTCGACGTGGTGCTCCAGCCCGACGGCACCAAGGTCGGCACGCTCGACGAGGATTTCGCGATCGAGTCGTCCGGGGGCGACGTCTTCCTGCTGGGCAATACCTCCTGGCGGGTGCTCCGGCTGGAGGGCGGGCAGATGTGGGTCGAGGACGCCCACGGCGCCGCGCCGACGGTGCCGTTCTGGCTAGGGGAGGCGCCGGCGCGCACGCCGGAGCTCTCCGCCGAGGTCGCGGCGCTCCGCGCCGAGGTCGCCGCGCGCCTCGACGAGGAGCGGGCCGATGGCGCGCGGCCGGCGGCCGAGCGGGGCCAGGGCGGCGAGGAGGCGCGGGCGGCGCGGTCCCGGGCGGCGCGCTGGCTCATGGAGGCGTGCGCGCTCGACGCGCGCGGGGCGCTGCTCGTGCGCGACTACATCGAGGCGGGGCGCGCGGCGCTCGGCGCGGTCCCGGGCGGCGCGACCGTCGTGGTCGAGCGCTTCTTCGACGAGGCCGGGGGGCAGCAGATCGTCGTCCACACGCCGCTCGGCGGCCGCGTGAACCGCGCGCTCGGGCTCGCGCTGCGCAAGCGCTTCTGCCGGTCGTTCGACTTCGAGCTCCAGGCGGCGGCGACCGACGACGGCGTGCTGCTCTCGCTGTCGGCGGAGCACGGGATCCCGATCGACGAGGTGCTCGATCTGGTCCGCCCCGAGGGCCTCGAGGAGGTGCTCGTCCAGGCCGCTCTCCAGGGCCCGATGTTCCGCACGCGCTTCCGCTGGGCCGCGTCCCGCGCGCTCGCGCTGCTCCGGTTCCGCGGGGGCCGGCGGGTGCCGCCGGCGCTCCAGCGCATGCGCGCCGACGACCTCCTGCTGTCGATCTTCCCCGAGCAGCAGGGCTGCCAGGACAACCATGGGCTCTTCGCGCACGTCGAGCCGCCGGATCACCCGCTCGTCCGCGAGGCGCTGCGCGACTGCCTGACCGAGCTGATGGATGTCGAGGGGCTGCGCGCGCTGCTCGTCGGCCTGCGCAGCGGGGCGATCCGGGTCGTCGCGCTCGACACGCCGGAGCCGAGCGTCTTCTCGCACGAGATCCTGAACGCGAACCCCTATGCGTTCCTCGACGACGCCCCGCTGGAGGAGCGCCGCGCGAGGGCGGTCCGCGTGCGCCGCGGGCTCCCGGCGGAGGTCGCCGAGCGGCTGGGCGGGCTCGATCCGGCGGTCGTCGCCGAGGTGGTCGCCGAGGCGCGGCCGGACGTGCGCGACGCGGACGAGCTGCACGAGCTCCTGCTCGACCGGGTCGCGCTCCCCGCGGAGGAGGGGATCCGGAGCGGCCTCGCGAGGCACTTCGGGGCGCTCTGCGCCGCGGGGCGCGCGGCCGAGGTGGGCGCCGCTCCGGGCGCGAGCGCCGGCGCGCCGCGCGCGCCGCGCTGGGTGGCGACCGAGCGGCGGCCGCTTGTCGAGGTGATCTGGCCGGAGGCGGTGTTTGCGCCCGACGTCGCGGTGCCGCCCGCGGTGCGCGGGGCCGCCGGGGCGGTCGATCGCGGCGCCGCGATCACGGCGCTCGTCCGCGGCTTCCTGAGCGCCGTGGGGCCGATCTCGACCGAGGATCTCGCGTCGCGGCTCGACGTGCCCGCGTACGAGGCGCTGTCCGCCCTCGCGCGGATCGAGCTCGCCGGCGGCGCGCTGCGCGGGCGCTTCCTGCCGAGCGCGCCGTCGCGGCCGGCGCAGGCCGCCGCGGGCCCGAGCGACCCGTCGATCGAGTGGTGCGACCGCCATCTCCTCGCCCGCATCCACCGCCGCACCGTCACCGGCCTGCGCAAGGCGATCGAGCCCGCGACGGCGGCGGAGCTCCTCCGGTTCCTCCTTGCGTGGCAGGGCGTGCGGCCGGGCACGCAGGCGCGCGGGCCGGGGGGCCTCGGGCGGGTGATCGAGCAGCTGCAGGGCTTCGAGCTCGCCGCCGGCGCGTGGGAGCAGGCGGTGCTGCCCGCGCGCGTGGCCGGCTACGACGAGGGGCTGCTCGACGCGCTCTGCCTGTCCGGCGAGGTGGCGTGGGGCCGCGTGGTCCCGCGCGACGCGGCGGCGCCCACGCGCGCGGCGCCGATCACGCTGGCGCTGCGCCGCGATCTCCCGTGGCTCCTCGCGCCGCGGGAGGCCGAGGGCGCGCCGCCGCCAGCGTCGCTCTCCGAGGCGGCGCAGGGCGTGCTGTCGTTCCTGACGCGCGCGGGCGCGTCGTTCTTCGACGACCTCGTTGTCGGCGCGGGCGGCGTGGGCGGCGCGGGCCGCTCCCGGGACGAGGTCGAGGAGGCGCTCTGGGAGCTCGTCGCCGCGGGGCTCGTGACCGGCGACGGGTTCGCGGCGCTGCGCTCGCTGCTCGGCGGCGGCGGCGCGCCCGTCGCGCTGGGCGCGGGCCGCCTGCGCGGCGGGGCGCGCCGGGGCGGCCCCGTCGCGTCGGGCAGGTGGTCGCTCCTTCGATCGCGCCCGGACGCGTTCGCGCCCGCTGCCGGCGACGCCGGCGAGGGGGCCGAGGGCCCCGACGCCGTCGAGGCGCTCGCGCACCAGTACCTGCGCCGCTACGGCGTGGTCTGTCGCGAGCTGCTCGCGCGCGAGCCGCGGCCGCCCGCGTGGCGCGACCTCCTCCGGGTCTACCGGCGGCTCGAGATGGCGGGCCAGCTCCGGGGCGGGCACCTCGTCGCCGGCTTCGTGGGGGAGCATTTCGCGCTGCCCGAGGCGCTCGACGCGCTCCGCGCCGTCCGGCGAGAGCCCCTGTCCGGCGAGATCGTGCAGCTCTCGGCGTGCGACCCGCTGAACCTGGTCGGCATCGTCACGCCGGGGCCCCGGGTGCCGGCCGCGCTCGGGAACGTGGTCATCTACCGCGACGGCGTGCCGCTCCTGCCCGTGGCCGCGGCCGCGGCCGCGCCGGGCGGGCTGGGACAGGCGATGGTCGCTGCCCCGGGAGCAGCGATGTGAGGGCGACCCAGTCCTGTCGTCTCGGTCGAGGAAGCCTGGGATGGACTCGAGATTGACGCAGACGATCAACGCGTTCGTCTTCGATGGTCTGGCCCTGGGCTGGGCGATCGGTTGAGAGAGGGTGGCTGACGCGGAGCGCATATCGGCGCTCCTCCGCGGGCTCGTGCCCGAGGGCGAATCGCTGGTTGCGGGGCAGCTCGTTCACCTCTCGATCGACGACGCCAGGGAACTCCCTTCTATCCGGACCAGCCACCGCTACCGCGCGAGGCCGGCGGCGAAGAGAACCGCCATGACACCAAGGGCCCCAAAGGCCGCCGGGCCGCAGGCGTCCTTGACGCTCGACCGCATGGCGCGAGCTGCCGTACTCTCACGCCGATGACCAGAGAAAAGAAGAAGAAATCACGAACCGAGGCCGCCTCGGACACGGACACGCAGGGCGAGAAGCCCTCTGCCGAGCCGCCGCGCGGCGGCAAGAAGAAAGCGGCCCTCACGGCTGCCCAGCGGCAGCAGCTGCTCGATCTCGATCCCGCCTATGAGGCGCCGCTCGACCACCCCGTCGCCGATACGTTGCAGGAGGCGCGGGAGCTCGAGGCCGCCTTGAGCAAGCTCGGCAAGGAGATCTACAAGAAGAGCAGGCTCTCGAAGGAGGTCGGCGCCTCGATCTCTGCCCGGCGCGACCTGCTCGCCGCCGCCGAGTCCGCCTGGACCGAGGTCCGCACGCTCCCGCTCTCCTCCGACCTGCGCGCGCGGCGCAAGGACGCGGAGGCCCTCAAGCGCGACGCCATCGCGGCGCTCCGCTACTTTCTCGCGGCGGACGAGGACGTGGAGAAGCGTGTCGACGGGATCGTCCTCGGGGCTGGCGTCGCCGATCTGGTGAGCGATCTGAACCAGCTCGCCGAGCTCCTCGAGCAGCACCGCGACGCGCTGGCCAGGGCCGATCTTCCGAAGCGCGCCCCGGAGCGCGCCCGGGAGCTCGCCGAGGCGCTCGGCAAAGGCTCGGCGGAGCGCGCCGTCGATCCCGAGGGCAACGCCGCGATGGCGCTGCGCAACCGCGCCTTCTGGTGGCTGCGCGAGGCCATGGACGAGATCCGCGCCGCAGGCCGCTATGTCTACCGCGATGAGCGCAAGGTGCTCGCGCTCTTCCGCGCCTCGGGGGCGCGTGCCCGCGCGCGTCAGCGCGCAGTGAAGCGGGATGAGGCTGAGACGAGTGGCTCAAACGCGACACCGGCAGCGCCTGAGCCGGAATCGACCTGACGGCAGAGCGATCCGACATGGCGGCAGAGCGATCCGACATGGCGGCAGAGCGATCCGACATGGCGGGAGCGGATCCGAGTTGACGGCAGAGCGATCCGACATGGCGGCAGAGCGATCCGACATGGCGGCAGAGCGATCCGACATGGCGGGAGCGGATCCGAGTTGACGGCAGAGCGATCCGACATGGCGGGAGCGGATCCGAGTTGACGGCAGAGCGATCCGACACGTCGAGAGCCCTATCCCAGCCGATTTCGTGAAGCGGACGCCGCCGCGGCGTGCCCACGCGCACGTTGCGCTCCAACCCTGATGCGTCAATATCGTGCGGCGAACACGCGCTCGGGGGGGCGTTCCTGGTCATCTGAGGCCGCCGTCATGTGGACTGTCCTTCCCGAGCTTCGCCAGCCTGCCAACTCCCGTCACCGCGCCTCCGGCCCGCCAAGGGTGCTCTGGACATTGCCGGTCGCGTTCGCGGCCGCTCTGCAGTGCCTCGCATGCAACCAGGGAGCGTCTCAGCCAGGCGGCGCGAAGGCGGAGAAGCCCGCGGCCAGCGTCAAGGAGGTGACGCTCGCCCCCGTGACGGAGCTCGTCATGGAACAGGCCGTCGACATCTCGGGGACCCTCGACGCCGACGAGCAGGTGACGCTGGGGGCCAAGGTGGCCGGACGCCTCGCCTCGATCTCGGTCGACCTGGCGAGCCCGGTCCAGCGAGAACAGGTCATCGCTCAGCTGGAGGCGCGGGATTACGAGCTGCGTATCGAGCAGGCCACGGCCGCGCTGGCGCAGAGCCGCGCCCAGCTCGGCTTGCCCCCGGACGGGCCTGACAGCGAGCTCGATATCGAGGGCACGGCGATCGTGAGGCAGGCCCTCGCGACGTTCAAGGAAGCGCAGGCCAACCAGGTCCGGGCGCGGGGGCTCGCCAGGGAAGGGCTGATGTCGGGCATGGACCTCGACGCGGCCGAGGCGGCGGCGGTCCGCGCGGAGACCGCCGTGCAGTCGGCGCGGGAGGAGGTGCGCATCCGCGAGGCCGCGGTCCGCCAGCGGCGCTCCGAGCTGCGCATGGCGCGGCAGCAGCTCACCGACACGATGGTGCGCTCGCCGCTCGATGGCGTCGTCCAGGTGCGGCGAGCGAACGTCGGCCAGTACCTCGCCGCGGGGGCGCCGATCGTGGATGTCGTCCGGATCGACCCGCTGCGGCTGCGCGTGGCCATCCCCGAGCTCGAGGCGGCGGGCGTGCGCGCGGGCCAGCCCGTGCGCGTGACCCTCCAGGGAGACGGCGCCACCTATCCGGGGACGGTCGCGCGCCTCGCGCCCGCGCTCGACCCGCAGAGCCGCACCCTGCTCGTGGAGAGCGACATCAAGAACCCCGGCCACCTGCGGCCCGGCAGCCTCGTCAGCGCGCAGATCGTCGTGAGCTCGAGGCCGGTGCCGACCGTGCCGGCGACCGCCGTCGTCCGGTTCGCCGGCCTCGCGAAGGTCATCACGGTCGAGGACGGCAAGGCGAAGGAGAAGCAGGTCACCACCGGCAGGACGTCGGGGGATCGGGTCGAGATCGTGTCCGGCGTCGCGGTGGGGGAGTCCGTCGTCGCCCGGCCCGGGTCGCTCCAGCAAGGGCAGCCGGTCCGCGTGGTGGAAGGGGGCTAGGGTGCAAGCGCTCGCCAGGATCTGCATCCAGCGGCCCGTGTTCGCCGCCATGCTCACGCTCGCCCTCGTGGTGGTCGGCGCCGTGGCGTACTTCAAGCTGGGCGTGGATCGCTTCCCCGCCGTGGACCTGCCGACGGTCTCGGTCCGCACCTCGCTCCCCGGCGGCGCGCCCGAGGACGTCGAGTCGGAGATCTCCGAGGAGATCGAGGAGGCGGTCAACACCGTCGAGGGGATCACAGAGCTCCGCTCGATCTCGACGAGCGGCACCTCCGTCGTCGTCGCCACGTTCAACCTCGACCGGGACATCGACTCGGCGGCGCAGGACGTCCGCGATCGCGTGCAGGCGGCGCTGCGCCGCCTCCCCGTGGGCACCGAGCCGCCCGTCATCGCGAAGCAGGACAACGACTCGACCCCGGTGATGTCGATCGCCCTCTCGGCCGATCGCTCGATCCGGGAGCTCACCGAGGTGGCCGACAAGCTCGTGCGGGTGCAGCTCGAGCGCTCGTCGGGCGTCGGCGAGGTGCGCGTCGTGGGGGGGCAGGAGCGCGCCATCAAGATCTGGCTGAACGCCGATCGCCTCGCCGCGTACGGCCTCCCGATCACCGCCGTCCGCGACGCGATCGTGCAGCAGAACGCGAACATCCCCGCGGGGAACGTCACGGGGAAGGAGGAGGAGCGGACGCTGCGCACGATGGGCCGCATCGAGGACGCGGGCGCGTTCAACGATCTGGTCGTCGCCACGGTCGACGGGCGCCCCGTCCGGGTGCGCGACATCGGCCGCGCCGAGGACGGCACCTACGAGCAGCGCTCGCTGGCCCGCCTCGACGGCAAGCCCACCGTCGTCCTCGACGTCGTGCGGCAGTCGGGCGCCAACACCGTCGCGGTGATCGAGGCCGTGAAGGCCAACCTGGCGAAGCTCTCCGAGCAGATGCCCGGGGACGTGCGGCTCGAGGTGATCCGCGACCAGTCGGGCTACATCTACACGGCGCTGCACGAGATCAACGTGCACCTCGTCCTCGGCAGCATCCTCGCGTGCGCGGTCGTCCTGCTCTTCATGCGGTCGTGGCGGTCCACGATCATCGCGGGCGTCGCCATCCCGACGTCGGTCGTCGCGACGTTCGGCATGATGTGGCTGCTCGACTTCACGCTGAACAGCGTGACGATGCTGGCGCTCGTGCTCATGGTGGGCATCGTCATCGACGACGCCATCGTCGTCCTCGAGAACATCTTCCGCTTCGTCGAGGAGAAGAAGATGGACTCCTTCGAGGCGGCCAGGGCGGCGACGCAGGAGATCGGGCTCGCCGTGCTCGCGACGACGCTGTCGCTCGTCGTCATCTTCGTCCCCGTGTCGTTCATGTCGTCGATCTCGGGGCGGTTCCTGTTCCAGTTCGGGATCACGGCCACGGTCGCGATCCTCGTGAGCCTGCTCGTCAGCTTCACGCTGACCCCGATGATGAGCGCGCGCCTGCTCCGCGAGGAGAGCGCCCGCGCGCACGCGGCGGGCGCGCACGGCGGCGGGGGCGAGGCGGCGACGCGAGAGGGCTTCTACGGGAGGCTCGAGGCCAGGTACACGCGCGCCCTCGCGTTCGCGATGCGGCACCGGGCGCTCGTCGCCGTCTCGGGGGCGTTCGTGATGGCGTCGGCCGTGCCGCTCTACGGGCTCGTGAAGCAGGAGTACATCCCCTCGGGCGCGGACGACGCGGAGTTCGAGATCCGCGTCACGGCCCCGCTCAGCGCGAGCATCGGCGCGATGGACGACGTGATGCGGCAGATCAGCGATGACGTCCGCGGGGTGCGCGGGGTGCGGAGCGTGCTCGCCACCGCGGGCGGCGGCTTCGTGGGCGGCGTCAGCGCGGGCGAGGCCTTCGTGCGGATCGCCCCGCACGACGAGCGCACGTTCTCCCTGACGCGGCTGCTCCGGGAGACGCTCTCCGCCCATCCATGGCGCGCCTTCAAGGACAACTACTCGCAGAAGGACGTGATGCAGGAGGTGCGGCGCAAGCTGCGCAAGTACTCCGATCTCCGGATCTCGGTGCGCAACGTGCCGTCGTTCAACATCGGCGGCGGGAACTTCGAGATCGACTTCGCGATCCAGGGCCCCGACATCGAGCAGCTCGAGCGTTATGCGAACGAGCTCCGCGACCGCTCCGCGCACCTCGGCGGCATCGTGGACGCCGACGTGACGCTGAAGATCGACCGGCCGGAGCTCCGGGTGCTCATCGAGCGCGATCGCGCGGCGCAGCTCGGGGTCCGGACGCAGGACATCGCGACCGCGCTGCGGCTGATGGTGGGCGGAGATCAGGCGGTCTCGCGCTTCCGGGACGAGGCCGAGAACGAGAACTACGACGTGCAGCTGCGCCTCATCGAGGAGGATCGCGATCGGGTGGCGGCCGTCCGCCGCCTGTACGTGCCCCGGACGGCGCGCGCGTCGGCCGCGCCGTCGCCGGGCGGCGCCGGCGGCGCGACGGCGCCCTCCGCCGGGACGCCGCTGCTCCGGGGCGACCTTGTGCGCCTCGACAACCTTGTGCGCATCGAGGAGGCGAGGAGCCCGTCGCGCATCGACCGGCTCGATCGCCAGCGGGTGTCGAGCCTGCGCGCCGGCGTCGCCCCGGGCTATGCGCTGGCCGACCGGTTGGAGGCGCTGCGCGGCGCCGCCCGGGAGATGGACATGCCCGCGGCGTACACGACGAGCGTGCGCGGCCGCGGCGCGGAGCTCGAGCGCACGTTCGGCGAGTTCATCTGGGCGTTCCTCCTGTCGATCGTGCTCATGTACATGATCCTGGCGTCGCAGTTCGAGAGCCTTGTGCACCCGGTGACGATCCTGCTCTCGCTGCCGCTGTCGGTGCCGTTCGCGCTGCTCAGCCTGTGGGCGACCGGGAACACCCTGAACCTGTACTCTGCGCTCGGCTTCCTCGTGCTGTTCGGCGTGGTGAAGAAGAACTCGATCCTCCAGGTCGACCACATGAACAAGCTGCGGAGCGAGGGCGTGCCGCGCGAGGAGGCGATCCTCCAGGCGAACCGCGATCGGCTGCGGCCCATCCTGATGACCACGCTGGCCCTGGTCGCGGGCATGCTCCCGCTCTGGCTGGGCACGGGGCCCGGGGCCGAGGAGCGTCAGACGATCGCCGTCGTGGTCATCGGCGGCCAGTCGTTGAGCTTGCTGCTCACCCTGATCGTCACGCCGGTCTCGTACTCGCTGCTCGACGATCTCGCGCGCAGCGAGCGCTGGGGGCGGGTCCGGTCCCGCGTGGCCTCCCTCCGAGAGCGCGCGTCCGCGCGGTTCGGCCGGCTCTTCGCGCGCAGGACGACCTAGGCGCGGCGGCGCCCGCTGCCGCGCGCCTCAGCCCTTCGCCATCCCGAGCGCGGCGACGGCCACCGCGCCCCAGCCCGCGAGCAGGAGCAGCCCGCCGAACGGCGTGACCGCGCCGAGGACGCGGACGCCGGTCAGGGTCATCGCATAGAGGCTGCCGGAGAAGAGGAGCACGCCGCCCGCGAAGCAGAAGCCGGCGACCGTCGCCGCAACGCCGCCGGTGCGCGCGGCGAGGTGGGCGGCGAGCGCCAGCGCGAGCGCGTGGGCGAGGTGGTACTGGGCGCCCGTTTGCCACCAGGAGAGGCGCAGCGCGCCGTCCGCCTGTGCGTCGAGCGTCGACTTGAGCCCGTGGGCGCCGAACGCGCCGAGCGCCACCGCGAGGAACCCGTAAACGCCCGAGAGCAGGAAGAAGAGACGTTCCATCGGGCGCGGAGCTTAGTCCATGCCCGGAGCTCGTCACGGGGGGGCGCTTGGCTGGGGTGCGCCACGCGTCAGCCTCCCTCCGCCCGCCGCCGCGGGAAGATCGTCCCCCGGATCTCCGCCATCGACGCGCCGAACGTCGCCGCGAGCCGGCCGAGGACGAGGCGGTTCAGCCGGCCGTCCGGCGGCGCCTTGACCGCGATCACGAACGCGGCGTCGATCGGCGTGCCGGCGTGCCTCGCCGCCCGCTCCGCGAGCGCCGCCGCGGCGGCGTCGGACAGCTCCTCTCGCCGTGCCACGCGGATCTTCACGTAGAGCGCCGCCCGCATCAACGTGTGGTAGCCGTGCATCCACGCCATCCAGCGCTCCTCCGGGCCCCCGGCGAGGGCCCGTGAGAGCGCGTCGTGGCGCCGCTCGATCTCGTCGAAGGGCAGGTTGTCGAGCTCGTTCAGCGCGCCGGGGAACTCCCCCGCGAGCGCGCGGAACACCTCCTTGCCGGGGATCGGCTCCCCGGCCGCCCGCGCGCGCCGGAGCTCGGCGAGCGTGAGGTACTTGCGGGCGAGCTGCGACAGGACCTCCGGTGAGAGGCGCGTGTCGCCGTCGGGCTCCACCGCGCCGGTCACAGCCAGCCGTGGGGGAACGCGAGGACGTCGCCGATCGACGCGGCGCCGAGGCACAGCGCGACGAGGCGATCGACCCCGAGCGCGTTTCCCGCCGCGGGCGGCATGCCCTCCTCGAGCGCGTCGAGGAAGCGCTCGTCGATCGGATAGACCGGCTTGCCCTGGGCGGCCCGCGCCGCCTGATCGGCGAGGAGCCGCGCGCGCTGCTCGACCGGGTCGGTCAGCTCGCCGAAGCCATTGCAGAGCTCGACGCCCGCGACATACAGCTCGAACCTCTCGCAGACCCGCGGATCGCTCGGCTTGAGCCGCGCGAGCGACGCGAGCGGCGCGGGGAAATCGACGAGGAACACCGGGTGGCGCAGCGCGGCGATCGCCGGCTCCACCGCGTCCACGAGCAGGCGGAAGAACCGCTCCTCGTCGCTCGACGCGAGCGCGATCGCGTCGTCCGCGGGCACGCCCGCCCAGCGCGCGAACGCCTCGCCGATCGAGATCCGCGGGAACGGCCGCTCCAAACGTACCTGCTTGCCCGACGTCGAGATCGTGCCATCCGCGCCGAGCGCGCCCGCGACGCGCTGCACGATCGCCTCGGTGTCGGCCATCACCTCGTCCACGCCGGCGAAGGCGCGGTACCATTCGAGCATCGTGAACTCCGGGTTGTGCCTGTCCCCGAGCTCCCCGCGCCGGAAGCAACGCGCGAGCTGGAAGCAGCGCGGGACGCCTCCCGAGAGCAGCCGCTTCATCTGGTACTCCGGGCTCGTGATCAGGAACGTCGGGCGCGCCGCCTGCACCGCGAACGCGTCGAGGTGCAGGTCGAGCCCGGGGGAGGGGACCATGCTCGGCGTCTCCACCTCGAGGAAGCCGCGCTCGGCGAACAGCGCCCGCACCGCGGCGAGCGCCGCCGCGCGCTGCGCGAGCGCCGCGCCGCGCCCGCGATGGATCGCGCGCTCCGTCTCGCTCGACGGCGGCGCCGCGGCGCCCGCGCGCGCCCGCGGCGGCTTCCGGGGCGCGATCCGCTCGACGATCCGCGCGGACGCGAGCGCGCAGTCGGTCGGCGCCGGCGCGCCCTCGACGATCGCGAGATCGCCGACCTCGAGCGGCGGCGCGGGCGCGCCCTCGAGCGCGACGCGCAGCGCGCTGAACGCGTCGCCGAGGACGACCGCGCCCTCCGCGACCTCGAGCACGCGGCCGCCGACGCGAACCCTTCCGGGCAGCGGCGCACCGGCGGGACACGGGGAACAGGCGGAGACGATGTCGCTCGGGGCGAACGTCGCCGGGAATCCAATGGAGGTGTTTGTTTCAGAGAGAGCCACGGGAGCCTGCGTTGAAGGTGCCGGAGACATACCACGCAGGTTGACCAGGGAGGTCACGTAACGAGGCAATCGCGGCCACAACTCCTTGATTTTCCGCGAGGACGCCGCGTCGCTTCTCCTTGATGAGCCAACGCAACTCGTTACGTTGGTCGCGCTCGTCGGTCCGGCCCTGCCGCGCCTCACGCGAGCGCTGCTTGCAGAAAGCCAGCAGAAATCCAGCCGGAGAGAAGAACCCATGAGACGACTGCCGCTCTTGCTTCCGTTGACCGCACTCGCAGCCTTGGCCGCTGCGGGGCCCGCCGCCGCGTCCGAGTGGCACACGCTGCGGAAGGGCTCGCCGGCAGCGGACCTGTCCCTCCGCGGCGCGGACGGCGCGCGGGGCGCGGCGGAGGCGGCCCTGAAGCACGCCGCTTCAGAGCTCCGCCTCCAGGGCGTCTCGCTGCGTTACCAGAGCGAGCTCGTCGATGGAGATCACCGCACCGTCCGGTTTGCGCAGGTCCACGTCGGACTGCCCGTGCTCGGCGCCGCCGTGGCGATCGACGTCACTCGGGACAACCGCGCCGAGGTCGTGGTGCTCGACGTGGCGCGGGACGTGTCGGTCGCGACGACGCCGACTCACGGGGAGGAGGCCGCGCGGCGCGCGGTGGAGGCGACGTATGGGATGACGCTCTCGGAGCGGCCGAACGCGGCGCTCGCGGTGTTTCCCGAGGCCGAGACGGGCGGCAAGCTCGTCTGGGTGGTCGATGTCCGGTCGGATCGCGGCGGGGAGCGCTACCTCGTCGACGCGCACACAGGCAAGCTCGTCCACAGGCGCTCGCTGGCCGTGCACGCGCGAGGGCGCGTTTACCCCATCAGCTCGGCGGTCACGCCCGAGGTCCAGGATCTCGAGCTCACCAGCCTCGACGCGGCGGATCCGCAGACCTTGAGCGGCTGGGACGGCAACTTCAAGGTGGTGAATTACGTGGATGGCGACCTCGCCGCCGGCGTCCCGCTCACCCTGGAGCAGAGCGTCGGGCCGAACGCAGGGGAGGACTTCCTCTATGACCCGCCCACGAGCGCGGAGGACGCGCACGACCAGTTCGCGCAGGTCGGCATCTATTACCACCTCACCCGGATGCGCGATTACTTCGTGTCGACCCACCACATCGACATGGGGGCGCCTGGCTGGAAGCTCGTCGCGGTCGCCAACATGCTGGAGGCGGGCCGGCCGATGGACAACGCGTTCTTCTCGGGAGAGGGGGTGGGCGAGCCCTTCCGCGCGCCGAACCTCATCGCCATCGGCCAGGGCTCGTTCTTCGATTTCTCGGACGACTCCGACGTGTTCCTCCACGAGTTCACCCATTACGTCTCCGCCAACGCGGTCGGCTACAATGGGGGCCAGTTCGCGATCAACGAATACGGGCTCTCCCCCTGGGCCGGCAGCATCGATGAGGGCATCGCGGACTATTTCGCCTGCACCGTGAACGGCGACTCCACGCTCGGCGAGGCGACGCTGGCGCCCTTCGGCATGGCGCGCGACCTCGCGAAGGACACCAAGACGTGCCCCGGCGATCTGGTGGGCGAGGTGCACGAGGACGGCGAGCTGATCGGCAGCCTCGCGTGGTCCTTGCGCGAGAAATTCGGGGCCAAGGTGGGCGACAGGCTCGTCTGGGGCGCGGTGACGCTGCTGACCCCCAACGCCTCGTTCGGCGATTTCGCCAAGGCGCTGAAGAGGGCGGCCGGCAAGCTGGTGACCGCCGGTGAGCTCACGGAGGCGGACGCCGGCGCCGTCGACGCGCTGATCGAGAGCCGGGGCCTGAACGACTGCGAGGAGGTGCTCGATCTGACCGGGGGCAAGTCGCAGACGACGAACATGCTCGGGATCGACTCGCTGGTCTTCGGCACCGGGGCGTCGTGCGCGGATTACCGCTCGCAGCTCAGCCTGCAGAGCCTCTTCCACTTCAAGAGCAAGCCGGATCGGGCCGCGAAGGGCGTCCGCTTCACCGTGCAGGTCGATCCCGACCGCGGCCACGACGTCGAGTGGAGCATCTATGTGAGGACCGGCCGGCACGTCGGCTTCACCCTGGGCGAGCTCCTGCCGGAGGCCACGAACTACGATTACAGCGTCGAGGGGATCACGGAGACGAGCGGTGAGCTCGTCATCGACGAGAGCTCCGATCCGCCGTTCGATCCCACGCAGACGTACTACCTGGTGATCGGTCACAAGAACTGCCCGTCCTCGTCCGTGACGGTGGAGAGCGAAGATCTCGGGGTGGAGCCGCCGGTCGATCCGACGGATCCCGTCGAGCCGGAGCCCGCCGGCTCCACGGGCGGCGCGACGCCGGACCCGACCGATCCGATCGAGGATCCCGAACCGGAGACGGTCGTGGGGTGCGCTTGCCGCGCCGCCGAGCCGAGCGCGCCCGTCGCGCCGTGGACGGCGCTCGCCGGGGTCGCGCTCGCCGGAGCTGCCGTGCTGAGGCGGCGTGCGCGGGCGCGTCGCGCGCTGGGCTGAAGTGAAGGCCTGAGGGGCTGAGGCCGCTGGCGCCATGCGGCGGGCGACGCATCGACGCGCGCCGCCGTGGCGCCTGCCCTCGCCTGCCCTCTACGCGAGCGCGAGGCTCGGAGCGCTCGCGCGTGTCGCTGCTCTGAGTCGGATACGGGGCCGCTTTCGCTGCGCTAGCGCCCGCCCGCGCCGCCTGTGCCACCCGCGCCGCCGGTACCGCCCGCACCGCCGGCGCCACCCGTGCCACCGGCGCCACCCGCACCGCCGGCGCCACCCGTACCACCGGCGCCACCCGTACCGCCGCCGCTTCCGCCCTCGCCCGCACCGCCGCCTCCGGCCGTCCCGTTGCCGCCGGTGCCACCGCCGCTGCCGCTCGTGCTGCCCGTCGTCGGGTTCTGGTTCGGATCGCAGACCTGCGTGGTCACATCCGGTCTGCAGCAACGATGTTGTTGCTGCTGCTGACCGATGCCCATGCACTCGAGGCCATCGGCGCAGTCATCGTTGCCGTTCGCGATTTCGCAGGGCTCGCCCTCTTGCTGCCGGCTGCAGCTCGCGGCGGAGGCGACGATCGCCGCGGCGAGCGCGGCCAGGAGGAGCGCGGGGCGCAAGGCGTTGCGCGATGTCTTCGGGGCTTTCACGCGCGCTGGTCTAGCAGAACCACGCGGGCTTGCCTATTGCCCATCTACTGCGGAGGGGTAGGCCGGTTCTTGGCGTCGATGGCGTCGATGAACAGGCCCATGTACTGCGCGGCGCTCGTGATCGAGAAGACGAGCGATAGATAGATGAGCAGCCGTCCGACGTGCACCACGTCGACCTCTCCGAAGTCGACGCCGAGGTGGATGTGGTACGGGTAGCCGAGGATCAGGCAGACGATCCCGATCATCTGCAGCGCTGTCTTGATCTTCCCGCCGTCGCCCGCCGCGATGACGAGCCCCTCGGTCGAGGCGATCGAGCGGAGCGCCGTGATCGTGATCTCGCGCGAGATGAGCAGCACCACCGCCCACGCCGGGATCCGGCCCATCGGCACGAGCCACACGAGCGTGGCGGCGACGATGAGCTTGTCGGCGAGCGGATCGAGGAACTTGCCGAGCACGCTCACGAGGCCCTGCCGCCGCGCCAGGTAGCCGTCGAGCATGTCCGTGATCGCCGCGAGCGAGTAGACGCCCGCGGCCCAGAAGCAGTCGCGCGGCGCGCCCCTCGACAGCAGCAAGAGGACGGCCGGGATCATGAGGATCCGGGCGAACGTGAGCAGGTTCGGGAGGTTCCGCGCGTCTTCCCAGAGCGTGCGCCGCCGCTGCGCCTTGATGCCCCGCAGGGACGTGCCCGCGCTAGCGACCATCGACGAGGACCATCCCCTCTCCGCCGAACGTCACGAAGCCCTGCATCCCTCCAGGCGCCTCGGAGGCAGGAAGCGTGCGCGGCAGGAGCCGGCCCATCCACCCGAGCACCGCGGTCGCGCGCGTCGACGTCGGCCGCGACGGGGTGATCTCCAGCGCTGCGGCGCGCTCGGGGATCGACAGGACCATGTGGCCGCGGCCGCGGAGCTGCACCATCGCGACCGCCTCGCCCTCGCCGGCCGGCAGGCGGCCGTTCTCGTAGCCGATCGGCAGATCGAAGCCGACGAGGACGTCCTCGCGCAGGTAGATCGGCTCTTCCCCGAGCGTCACCGGGTGGAGCCGCCGCCCCTCCGGCGCGCCGAGCACGAGCTCGCAGCGCCCGCCGATCTCGACGAAGGGCGTGCTCGGCCCGCCGAGCGGCTCGTCGAAGATGCGCCCGCGCGCCTGCCGCTTCAGCACGTGCGTGGCGGTCCCGGAGTGCACGCTCATCGTGCGCAGCGCGTCGAGCCGGGCGACGAAGCCCTTCGCTGCCTGCACGAGCACGACGCCGGTCGGGTGCCGCGTGACCGCGGCCTCGCGCGGGAAGACGAGCAGCCGCTCGCGCGCGAGCGCCGAGAGCGTCTCCAGCGGCTGCGCCGCCGACGGCGTCGCGGCCGGCGGCGGCGCGGCGGGCGCCGCCGTGGGAGGCGGCAGCGAGGACGACGACGGTCGCCCCGCCGCCTTCCTGCTCGCCGCCGCCGCGTCCGCCGCCGCGGGGACGGCGATCGCGAAGCGGCCCGTCGCGGAGGGCTCCTCGGGCGCCATCGTGCTGCGGCGCACGGTCGGGGCCACGCTCCCTCCGGGCGGCGCCTGCACGGCGGGCATCGACGGGACCGTCGGCGCCGCGCCGACCCTCGGACCGGGAGCCCTGCTCGCGCCGGGCGCGCTCGTCGCGCCTCCCGCGCGGTCCGCCCCGAGGCTCTTGAACGACGGCGGCGCCGGGATGGTCGGCATCATCTCGCGGCCAGGCTCGATGGCCGACCATGTCCCCGACGGGATGCGCGGCAGATCCGAGTCGTGCCGGAAGCCCGCGCCCGCGCGATCGAGCGCCTGCACCGCCTCGCCTGCGGCGCGCTGCACCTCGGCCTTGGCCTCGATCGGCGGCTGATCCTCGGTGTCGGGCGGCTCCATCGAGTAGCGGCCCGTGGCGCCGCTCGTCATGTCGAGCAGGCGGCGCGCCATCGCGTCGTGGCCGCCCGCCGCGAACGCGTGGCTCGCGCGCTCGTAGTCGCCCATGCGCTGGAACGCGAGCCCCAGGTAGCCCCACGCGCGCTGGTGCTTCGGGTTCTGCTCGAGCGCCTTCTCGAGCTCGGACCGCGCCTGCGCCGGCTGTCCGGTCTTGAGGTACGAGAGCGCGAGGTTGATGCGCGGCTCGACCGCCTCCGGGTGGGCCTGGATCAGCCGCTCATAGATCGCGATCGCCCGCGGGTAGAGCCCCAGCCGGAAGTAGACGATCCCGAGCAGGTCTTGCCCCTTGGGATCGCTCGGCTGGAGCGACAGCGCGCGCTCGAGCTCCGCCTTCGCGGCGTGGACCCGGTTGTCCTGCAGGAGCTCGCTGCCCCGGTGCAGGTGGAACAGGAACTCCTCCGCCGCGACTTCGCGTGTGGAGGGCCGTGGGTCGTCGCGCTCGTGCATCGTCGGATGGATCGTACACGAAAACGCACACACGCCGTCAGGCGCTCGCCGCCTCGATCGCCTCGGCGAGCGTGAAGGCCCCCTCGTAGAGCGCGCGGCCCACGATGACGCCGCTGACGCCGGGGATCTGGGCGAGCGCGCGCAGGTGAGCGAGCGCTCCGACTCCGCCGGAGGCCAGGACGGGGAAGCCGCAGGAGGCGGCGAGCTCACGGGTGGCTTCCAGGTTGGGGCCCACCTGCGTGCCGTCGCGGGACACGTCGGTGTAGAGGAGCGCCGCGACCGGGGCGCCGGCGAGCGCGCGGGCGACGTCGAGGGCGGTGACGGAGGAGACCTGCTCCCAGCCCTGCACGGCCACGCGCCCGTCCTTGGCGTCGACGGCGACCACCACGCGCCCCGGGAAGCGGCCGGCGAGGTCGCGCACGAGCGCGGGATCGTTCACAGCGGCGGTCCCGAGCACGATGCGATCGGCGCCCAGCGCGAGGTAGCTCTCGGCCGCGGCCGCGGAGCGGATGCCGCCGCCCACCTGCACGCTGCCGCCCTCCACGCCGAAGGCCGCGATGACGGCGCGGACGGCGTCGGCCTGGACGGGCAGGCCGGCGCGGGCCCCTTCCAGGTCGACCACGTGCAGCCGAGCGCAGGCACGGCGGAGGCGAGCGGCGAGCGCCGCCGGGTCCTTGTCGTAGACGGTGACCTGATCGTAGCGCCCTTGATGGAGGCGCACGGCCTGGCCTCCGAGGAGATCGATGGCGGGGATGAGCTGCACGCGGCGGGTCTAGCGCGCCTCTGCGCCGGCGGGTAGAGGCGGCGAAGGCCGCGGAGGTCCGCGGCGCCGCCGCGTCACCACGACCCGCTCGCCCCGAGCACGACCCCTTCCGGGCCTGCCGCGAGCACCCCTGCACGGATCCGCCTTGACGTCGCGCCGGCGGTCATGTCGCTCTGCGTCGGCTCGGTCAGGTAGAGGATCGCCGCCGCCCCGAGCCCGGCCAGCCCCACGCCGAAGCCGATCGTGCTCACGAGCCCGGTGGTGCTCGCGCTCTCCGCCGCGTCCAGGCCCGTCTGGTCGCAGGCCGTCGGGTCGCTCAGGCCGATCCCGCTGCCGCAGTGCTCGCGGACGACGCTCTTCTTGCCGAGCGTGAGCGCGCCCGTCACCCCGCCGAGCACGAGCCCCGCGACGCCGACGCCGCCGGCCACGTACACGGCCGCCCGCCGGCCCGGAGGGCTGCTGTCGGCGGGCGGCGCCGCGGCGCCGCTCACCTGCAGCTCGACGCGCTTCTTCTCGCCGTGAGCGAGGTGGATCCGCGTCTCCTGGACAGGCCCTCCCGGCGCCTGCGTCGACACGACGTGCTCTCCCGGATCCACCGGCACGCTCGCGCCGAGCGCGGCGCTGTCCACCGCGCGACCGTCGCGCTTCACCACCGTCCCTGCGGGGGCCCCCGGCGGGAGGGAGAGCGCGAGCTCCGGCACGAGCGGGGCCAGCTTCTCGCGCTCCTCCCTGGCGACCTTGGGCCGCTCTCCTTGCCGGCGCTTCTGCTCCGGCGTCAGCTGCTCGTGGAGCGCGAGGTACTCCCCGAAGTGCGCGAACGCGGTCGCGACGTGGCCCCACCTCGACTCGCAGATGGCCAGCGTGAAGAGCGCCCCCGGCTTGGGCTCGATCCGGTGGCTCTCGGCGATCGCGTTGCAGCCCGCCTCGTACCGGCCTGCCTCCATCTCGGCGAGGCCCCGGTTGAACAGGGCTTCCGCGGTCGCGCTGTCCTGCGCCGCGGCGGGCGTCGAGGCGGCGAGCGGCCAGAGGACGAGAGCGAGAGGGGCCAACCGGCGCAGGCGACGTGTCATGTTCTGGGGCATCCACGAGAGAAGGTGTCGAGCGGTGTCGGCGAGGATCGGACCGGCAGCCTGGCGGACATCGGCCTCAATCTCGTCCGAGCAAAGGGACTTTGGGGCGAGCGGGGGAGCCTCTTCGCTCGCTCGAAGCGGGCCTCGGCGTCGCCTTCGGGGCAGCGCCCGCCGCCCCGCGCGGGGCCGGCCCCGCGCTGGCGCTCGCGCTGGGCGCGGGCTGGGCCGCGGCGATCGCCGGCGCGGAGGCGCTGGGCGCCGGCGCCGACGGCTCTGCCGGCGTCGTCGCGCTCGGCGCGGCGGTGGCGGCGGCGCTCGACGAGCCGGCGTCCAGCGCAGGGCTCTCCGACGGCGCGGCCGCCGCGGGCTCGGCCTGGGATCCGGCGCGGATCAGGAGCCAGGTCCCTGCGCCAAGCACCCCGAGCCCGAGGACGACCGCGGCGGCGACGAGCGGGGCTCGGTTCGGCGCTATCGGTGCGATGTTCCCCGAGGGGACGGACGTCACCGACGTCTCCATCGTCGCCGCGAGGGGCGCGGCCGGAGCGCGAGACGGGTGCTCGGGCCCCATCGGGCCGATGCTCGTCGCCACCGGCGGCATCATCGCGGGCGCGGTGATCGCGGGCGCGGTGATCGCGGATGCGCTGATCGCGGGCGCCGGCGTGGCGAGCGCGTGCGCCGAGGGGTTCGCCATGGCCCAGGGCGGCGTGGTCGGGCGGGGGGAACGCCCGCTGCTGGCCGGCGCGAGGCCGAGCAGCTCGGAGAGCGCCTGCGCCGCCTCGCTCGCCAGGCGGAACCGCGCCGCCGGATCGACGGCCGTGGCCCGGGCGAACCAGCCATCGAAGCTCGGCGGCAGCACCACCCGCTGCGACATCGCCCGGTGGACCGGCGGCTCCTGCGGCCCGTGGACGACCACGAGCGCGAACGCGATCACGTCGTTCGCGCTGAGCGCCTCCGGGCTCCAGTACGGCGTCCCCACGAGCAGCGTGTACGCGATCATCCCGAGCGCGTAGATGTCCACGGCGCTGGTGAGCTTCGTGTCGGTGCGGAACTGCTCGGGCGCCATGTAGATGGGCGTCCCGAGGCTCCGCGTGATGCCGGCCGCCGTCCCGCCCTCGGCGAGCAGCTTCGCCACGCCGAAATCGAGGATCTTCATGCGGGGCGTCCCGTCGTCCCGCTGCGTGACGAACAGGTTCTCGGGCTTGAGATCCCGGTGGATGATGGACGCCGCGTGGGTCCGGTCGAGGGCCGACGCTGTCTGCTGGAGGTACGTCGCGACCTCGCCGGGAGGCAGCCTGCCGAGGCGCTTGAGGCGCTGGCCGAGCTCCTCGCCGCGGAGCAGCTCCATCACGAGGAACGGCATGCCGGTCGGCTCGTCGATGCCCGCGTCGAAGACGTCGACGATGTACTCGCTCTCGATGTCCGCCGTGATCTGCGCCTCGCGCTTGAAGCGGCTGCGCATCTCCTCGCTCTGGAAGAGGTACGCGTGCATCACCTTCAGCGCCCGGCGGCGGTTCGTCTCGATGTGCACCACCTCGTAGACGGACCCCATCGCGCCCACGGCGAGGAGGCGCGCCACGCGATAGCGGTGCGCGAAGATCGTTCCGTCCGCGAGCGTGCCCGACACGGCGGGAGGGTCGCGCGCGGCGGCTGTCGCGTCAAGGATCCCGGGACCCCGCCAAGGACGGCGCGCGCTGCGCGGAGCGGCGGCCGCGACGCGTGACCGCGCGACCGCGCGCATCACCGCGCTCGCGCGCACCGCAGCCCCGCGCCGGCGAAGTGGCCGGCCGGCGAGCGCTCCTGGAAGGCCGAGGTGAGCAATGTAGCCTCCTCGCTGCGCCAGCCCCCGCCCCAGATCATGTGGTTCGTGTCGGGCGTGATGACGGCGCAATCCTCGCAGTCGAGCGGGAGCGCGTCGTTCGTCGCGAACGAATCCAGCACCCACTCCCACACGTTTCCCCCCAGGTCCGCCTGTCCCCACCGCCCGTCTCCCCGCGGCGACCTCGACCCGCCCGGCTGGAGGTCCGCGATCTCGCACGACCCATCGAGGCCGCACCCGTACACCGCGTAGCTCTCGTCGGGCTCCGGGGCGCTCTCCGGGCCCGACCATGGATACGTGCGCTGCTCGTCCCCGCCGGCGGCCGCGTACCGCCGCTCCGCTGCCGTGGGCAGCCGACCGCCGTCCCACGCGCAGAACGCGAACGCGACGTACCAGCTCACGCAGGCCACGGGCAGGAGCTCGTGCTCGCCCACCTCGTCGGTCCATGAAAAATAGGGATCCTCGCAGTGCAGCGACGCCGACAGCGCCGCCCGGTCCACGGGCAGGTTGGCGTCCCACGCAGCGCGCCACCCGCTGTCCGGAATCTTCGGGTGCGCTCCTGCCCCCACCGCCGGCCAGCTCGCCGGGTACTCCGACAGGAACGCCCGGAACCGCCCCACCGTCACCTCGAATCGATCCAGCCGGAAGTCGCTCACCGTCGCCAGGCGCGGCTCGGCGTCGCCCCGATCGAACGTGCCTCCGGGCACCACGGGGCTCCCGCAGCAGCCCTCGTCTCCGCGCGGCCCGCAGATCGCGTCCATCTTCTCGCAGCTCCGAGGGACGGCGCAGCGCCCGTCATCACACGAGGGCGCCTCCGCCGGGCACTCGGCTTCGTCCTGCCACGCTCCGGCTTCGTTGCACGTCTGCGGCCTGTTCTGCGCGCACCGCACCTCGTCCGGCGTGCACGTCTCGACGTCCCCACCGCCGCTTCCGCCGCCCGCCAGGTGGTACGGCTTGTCCACACCCACGATCGCCGTGCAGCCCCCGATCACGAGGCATGCCCCCGTCCACATCGCCACCCCAGCCGCCGCGATCTGCATCAGCGCCGCGCTCCGAGGCGCTCGACCGGCGCGGACCGCACCGCGCGCAGCGGCCGCCGAGCCACCGTCCCAAGAATCGCCATGCGCAGGATTCTACTGACATTTCGGCTCGCGAGAGGGCCCGCTCGACGCCGCTCTGCCGCCGTGGGGAGCGAGGTGCGACCGGCGCCCTCCTCCGCAGCGCCGGGCTCTGCCGCGTGTGTCCTGGCTCATCGCGGCTTCTGTCCTTGCGCGCCGGCCGACGTCCGCTCGGGGCGAGTCGTTCCAGCCCGGCGGGCGCTGGTTGCGCGAGGTCGGCGGGCGGATACCATCGCTCGCTGAAGATGGCTGTACTGACGCTCGAGCAAGCGGCGATCCCGCTCCGACAGGCGTACCGGGAAGGCCGCCTCATTCCCTTTCTGGGCGCGGGCTTCTCTGCCCCGCTCCAGCTCCCGATGTGGAAGGAGCTGGTGGGGTGGATGGGCGCCGCGCTCGGCTTCGAGCCAGCGCTCTTCGAGCTGCACGGCCTGCCCCCGCAGCTCGCCGGCTTCTTCGCCCGGGAGTGCGCGGGCGGCCTCGACAGCTTCATCGCCGAGATGCGCGCGCGCTTCCACGCGCGGGAGGTCGACGAGCGGCGCAGGAGCTCGTGCCAGCACAAGGCCCTGGCGCGCCGCGAATTCTCGACCATCTACACGACCAACTTCGAGCACCACATCGAGGAGGCGCTGCGGGACGCGGGCAAGGAGGCCGTGGCGCTCGCCAGGTTCGACGACTTCGCGCGGTGCCCGGCGCAGGGGGCGTGCCACGTCATCAAGTTCCATGGCGATCTCGACTGGCCCGAGACGGTGGTGCTCACCGAATCCCAGTACTTCAGCCGCCTCCGGCTCGAGGCGGCGCCCGATCAGCGCCTGCGGGCCGATCTGCTCAGCAACAGCTTCCTCTTCCTCGGCTACAGCTTCGGCGACGTCGACATCCGGTACATCTGGTACCGCATGGAGCAGATGCGCATCGAGGGCAGCCCGCAGCTCGCGAAGCGCGCGTCGAACCGCCGCGGCTACTGGGCGACCTTCGGCGCCGGGCTCGTCCAGCCCGCGCTGCTCGAGGACTGGCATATCGACGTCATCGAGCTCGACCCGAACGACAAGACGAAGAGCGTTGTGGACTTGCTCGATTCGCTGGGCGGGTGAGGGCGGTGGTCATGGTCTATTTCGTCTCCTCGAACCACCGCAAGCTCGCGGACATGACGTATATATGGAAGGACGCCCCGACGCCGCTCCGCGTCCTCCGGCTCGACGTGCCCCAGATCCTCTCGTCGGATCTCGACACCGTCGTACGCGAGGAGGCCCTCGCCGCCTACCGGCTCTCCCTCGTTCCGCTCTTCGTCGAGCACGGCGGGCTCTTCATCGAGCACCTGAACGGCTTTCCGGGCCCGCTCGTGATGCCGTTCTGGGAGCGGCTGCAGGACCGGATTTGCTCCCTCATCCCTCCTGGGCAGTCGCGCGCAGCGCACGTCGTCCAGAAGGTGTGTTATTGCGACGGCCGGACGCTCCGTGTCTACACGGGCAGCGTCCTCGGCGAGATCGCCTGCGAGCGGCGGGGAGACGAGGGCATCCACTGGGAGCCGATGTTCATCCCGGCCGGGCACACGCGCACGCTCGGGCAGATGCCTCGTGACGAGCGTCTCCGGTGCTCTGCGAGCGCGGAGGCGCTGCGGGCGTTCCGGTTCGATCTCGGGCTGTGATCGCGGAGCGCGGCGCTCGCGCTCGCCGAGACGCGCGCGGCCGTGACGCCGCCTCCCGCGGCGCCGGCTCCTCCTCACGTCGCCGGGACCTCGCGCCGGACGGGCCGTGCTGGCAGGCCGCCGCGGCGCGCCCTGCACCGCCGTGTGCTGGACGCGGCGGGGCTTGACTTCCGGATCGCTTTGGAGTTCCTAACCGTCCACGACCGCGGCAAGGGGGCGAGATCCTGGTGTCCGGCGCTCCGCTCCCCCGCGCTCAGAGGTTGTCCCCATTTGGCGCGGAGGCGATTCATGGAGTTCAGACAGCTCGGCGGGTCAGGGTTCAAGGTACCGGTGCTGAGTCTCGGGACGGGGACGTTCGGTGGCTCCAACGAGTTCTTCCGGGGGTGGGGCGCGAGCGACGTGGCCGAGGCGACTCGGCTGGTCGACGTCTCGCTCGAGGCCGGGATGAACATGTTCGACTCGGCCGACATCTACTCCGACGGGATGGCCGAGGAGATCCTCGGCCATGCGATCAAGGGCAGGCGCGACAAGGTCATCATCTCCACCAAGGCGACGTTCCGGAGCGGCCCGGGCCCCAACGACGTCGGCTCGTCGCGGTATCACCTGATCCGGTCGATCGAGGGGAGCCTGCGCCGGCTGCAGACGGATTATATCGATCTCTTTCAGCTGCACGGCTTCGACGCGGTCACGCCGCTCGAGGAGACGCTCGGCACGCTGGACGATCTCGTGCGAGCGGGGAAGATCCGCTACCTCGGCTGTTCGAATTTCTCCGGCTGGCACCTGATGAAGTCGCTCGCGGTGTCGGAGAAGTATGGCCTCTCTCGGTACGTGGCGCACCAGGCGTATTATTCGCTGGTGGCGCGCGACTACGAGTGGGAGCTGATGCCGCTGGCGCTCGATCAGAAGGTCGGCGCGGTGGTCTGGAGCCCGCTGGGCTGGGGGCGGCTCACGGGGAAGATCCGGCGCGGGCAGCCGTTGCCGGAGGTCAGCCGGCTCCGGAACAAGCTGTCTGTCGAGGGGGGGCCGCAGATCGACGACGAGTACCTCTATGGTGTCGTCGACGCGCTCGACGCGGTGGCGAAGGAGACGGGCAAGACCGTCCCGCAGATCGCGCTCAACTGGCTGCTGCAGCGGCCGAGCGTCGCGAACGTGATCATCGGCGCTCGCAACGAGGAGCAGCTCCGGCAGAACCTCGGGGCCGTCGGCTGGACCCTCGCGCCAGAGCACATCGCGAAGCTGGACGCTGCGAGCAAGACGAAGCTGCCGTATCCCTACTTCCACCAGGCCGGCTTCAACGAGCGCAATCCGTTCCCTGTCGCGCTGTGACGGTCGCGCCCCGGCCACGACCGGCACCTGACGGCGCCTGATCCTGCGCGGAGGCCCGGCACGGGGCGGCCAACCCTCGCCGTGGAAGGCGATCCCGTGGCGAGGGCAGGTCAGGGCAGCGCGGCGGTGGCGTCCGGCGCGGCGGCGTGCAAATCAGCGGTCGTGCTCATTCTTTGCGACTTCGACGGGACCATCACCCGCGACGACCTGACGAACCGGGTCTGGGACGCCCACCTTCGTTATGACTGGCGGCAAGTGCTGCTCGCGCCTGCCGTCGGCGGGGAGCTCACGCCGTTCGAGCTCCTTCGCCGCGGCTACGCCGACGTGGATCGCCCGGCCGCCGAGCTCCTGGCCGAGCTGCGCCCGCACGCCGGGCTGCGGTCGGGCTTCGAGGATCTCCTGGCCCTGTGCGCCCACCGGGCGTGGGTGTTCCACGTGATCAGCCACGGCCTGCCGTTCTACATCCGCGAGTTCCTGCCGCCGGGCACCGCGTTCTCCTGCTTCGATGCCGTCTTCGATGGGCGCTGGCGCGTGACCGTGCCGGAGGCGGTGCCGCTCGGGCCCGGCGAGGACTTCAAGATCCGCGTGCTCGATCAGCTGAAGGCGGCCACCGGCGAGACCTCCACGGTCTACATCGGCGACGGCCGGCTGGACTACCCCGCGGCGCGGTGCTGCGATCACGTGTTCGCGGTGCGGGACAGCGCCCTCGACGTGCTCTGCGCCCGCGACGGGATACCGTACACCCCCTTCGACAGCTTCGCCGAGATCTGCGCGGCGCTCGAGGGCGGCGGCACCCCCGATGGGGAGCGCGCACGGCGCGCGGCCGGCGCCACGCCGACAGCCGGCTGATCCATCCGGGGTTCATCCAGCCCAGGGGCCATCTCGCCTCGGGTCACGCCACCTCGATCGCCGCCGCAGGGGCGGCGCGGCTCAGATGTGCTTCGGCGGGTTCAGCTTGTCTTCCGCCGATCTCCGCTGGACGAGCGCCTTGGCCTTCTCGTAGAGGACCCGCAGCCGGCCGCCCTCGGGCTCCCAGTACTCGGCGCGCTCGACGTAGAGCTTCAGGAAGGCGGCGTGAGGGTGGGTGGGGCCGGCCGGCAGCCACGCCTTCCACGAGGGCTTCCAGAGGCTCCGGATCTTCTCCTCGTTCCTCTCGACCGTCGCGCGCGCCGAGATCGAGATGTACGCCCGGTCCCGCGGCCTGTAGCAGCAGACCGCCACATGGTGCTCGCGGGTGATCTCGCCTGTCTTCGCCGCCTCGTCCTCCGTCACGAACCAGAGATCGCAATCCATCAGCTCGGCCGGCTCCTGGATCTCCATGGGCCGCCCGCGCATCAGCCCCTCCGGGGTCATCGTGACGAGCATGGCAGTGTCGAACTCCCTGAGGAGCGCGTGCAGCTCGCTCATCGACCCACGGACCTGAGCCTTGGCACTCGGCTCCACACTCCGGTGTTGCTCTTCACTCTGGTGTTGCATGCGGACAAAGCTGCTCCGCGGACCCTGGCCCGCAAGCAGGGGTGCGCCCTTACCCGTGTACCGCTGCAGCCTGGCGGCGCTCCGGCGCGACCCGAGGCGCTGCCCCTGGCTCACGGTCCAGGCGGCTCGGCTCGCCTCGCGGGGTTTTGCGCAGTGGACGGCGCAATGCGACGCCATGACGCGCGTCCGCTCGGCAGACGTGGCGTTCTCCTGCCGCCGGAAGTGCCAATCCGCGAGCCCAGCGGGGGTGGCACACTCCATGCGTTTGCCGGCGCGGGGGCACTCCACAACACCGCCCAGCAGGCTCTGCCATGACCGCGTTTTTGGACGACTTCGACCCTCGTATCCCCGCCGTCCCGATCCGGGACGACACCGCCCGGATCCGGGAGGACTTCCTCGTGCTCGCCGCGCACGAGATCAGGACGCCCGTGACCTCGCTCCTCCTGCAGCTCCAGCTGACGAAGCGGATGAGCGAGCAGGAGCCCGAGAAGACCCCGGCGTGGGCGGCGGCGATGCTGGCCGTCTTCGACCGTCAGCTCGGCCGCCTCGCCCGGCTCTGCGACGACATGTTCCAGGCGAGGCACGGCGGCCTGGCCCACGGCGCCCCGGCCCGCCAGCCGCTCGATCTCGTCGGGCTCATCCGCGAGGTGGTCGCGACGGCGGTCGCGCATCGGCCGGCCGCGTGCGGCGCCATCTCGGTCGCGGCCGAGGGCTCGGTGATCGGCTGGTGGGACCGGTCCCAGATCGAGCGCATGACGTTCCACCTGATCAAGAACGCGATCACCTTCGGCGAGGGCAAGCCGATCGCGATCGAGGTGCGCGCCACGCGCGCGCGGGCGCGGCTCATCGTGCGCGACCACGGCATGGGGATCGCCCGGGAGGACCACGAGCGGATCTTCGCGCGCTTCGAGCGGGCCGTCCCGGTGGAGCGCTTCGGCGGCCTGGGGCTCGGCCTGTACATCGCGCACGTCGCGGCGCGCGCGCACGGCGGCGCGATCCGCGTCGAGAGCGAGCTCGGCTGCGGCGCTGCGTTCATCGTCGATCTCCCGCTCGCCCCGCGGCGGTCGCAGCGGGTGAGGGCGGCGCGGCGCTCCTCGTCCTCCTCTCCGATTCCCCCCTCACGCCCGGCGCGGGCGCGGCGCGGCGCGGGCGCGGCGCGCGCGCCCGAGCTTCCCCGGGGGGCGCGCCTCAAGCTCGCGCAGGTCAAGCAGGTGCACCAGCGCCTGCTGCGCCCGCACTGACGCGCGCCGGTCAGCCGTGGAGGAAGCGGGCGAGCAGGCGCAGGCCGGCGGCCTGGCTCTTCTCGGGGTGGAACTGCGTCGCGGTGACGTTGTCCCGCTCGATCGCGGCGGTGATGCGGTGCGGGCCGTGCTCCGTCGTCGCCGCGACCAGCGCGGGGTCGAGCGGGACGGCGTGGTAGCTGTGGACGAAGTAGACGAAGGGGCGCTCGCCCGCGAACACGCCGAGCGGGCCCGCCACCTCGCGCGCGAACGCGATGCGGTTCCAGCCCATGTGGGGGATCTTGATCCCGACCCACGGCTGGCCGGCGACCGCGTCCGCCTCGGCCGCGCTCGGCTGAGGCGTGAGGCGCTTGACGGTGCCGGGGAACACGCCGAGCCCGCGCGCGCCCTCCGCCTCCTCGCTCCCGTCGAAGAGCGCCTGCATGCCGAGGCAGATGCCGAGGTAGGGCGTCCCCTTGCGGATCTGGGCGCGCAGCGCCTCGCCGATGCCGCTCTGCAGCGCCGCGGCGCAGTCGCGGAAGGCGCCCTGGCCGGGCACCACCACCTTGTCGGCCCGGCCGATGATCTCCGGGTCGCCCGTGCGCGTCACCGCGCACGGCGCGCCGGAGTCCTCGGCGGCCTGGAGGAGCGCCCGCTCCACGGAGCGCAGGTTGCCCATCCCGAAATCGACGAGCGCGATGGCTTGCATGGCTCAGAGGCTCCCCTTGGTGGACGGGATGCCGGCGACGCGCGGCTCGATCCGGGTCGCCTTCATCAGCGCCTTGGCGAACGACTTGAAGCAGATCTCGACGATGTGGTGCAGGTTGTCCCCCTCGATGAGGCGGACGTGGAGGTTCGCGCCGACGCCGCGCGCGAAGCCCTCGAAGAACACAGGGGCCAGCTCGACGTCCCAGGTGCCGAGCTTCGCCTTGGGCAGCGGCACGCGCCAGACGAAGTACGGCCTGCCGGAGAGGTCCAGCGCGCACTGCGCGAGCGCCTCATCCATGGGGAGCGTCGCCTCGCCGTAGCGGGCGATGCCCGCCTTGTCGCCGAGCGCCTTCTGCACGGCCGTGCCCAGGGTGATGCCGCAGTCCTCGGTCGTGTGGTGGCCGTCGATCTCGACGTCGCCCTCGGCGTGGATGGTGAGGTCGAACAGGCCGTGGCGGGCGATCTGATCGAGCATGTGCGTGAGGAAGGGGAGCGGCGTCTTGATCTCCGAGCGGCCCTGGCCGTCGAGATCGATCTCGATGCGGATGTCGGTCTCGCGCGTCTTGCGCTCGACGTTGGCGATGCGGGGCATGGCGCGTAGGGTAGTCGCGCTTGGCGGCAAGGGAAGCGGCGTGATCCCGATGACTCCCGATGACGCGGCAGGTAACGCGGCAATGGCCTTGGATGCGAGCGTCGGATCGCATAAGGTGGCCCCCTGAATAACGTGGCGGTGGTGGCGCCCTGAAGGCAGCCCCAGCGCAGGAGCGTCCGTGAGCTCACCGGTCACCGAAGGTCAAATTCTATCGGGAAAATACCGGGTCGAGCGCATCCTCGGGCAAGGGGGCATGGGCGTCGTCGTCGCCGCGCTGCACGAGCAGCTCCACCAGCGGGTCGCCATCAAGCTGCTCCACCCCGGCGCCAACGACGAGATGGTGGAGCGCTTCGTGCGCGAGGCGCGCGCGGCGGTGCGCCTGAAGAGCGAGCACGTCGCGCGCGTGCTCGACGTCGGGACGCTCGACACGGGCGCGCCGTTCATGGTGATGGAGTACCTGGAGGGCAGCGACCTCCAGGAGACGCTGCGGCGGAGCGGCCCGCTCGAGCTGGAGGAGGCCGTGGGCTACGTGCTCGAGGCCTGCGAGGCCATCGCCGAGGCGCACGCGGCCGGCATCATCCACCGCGATCTCAAGCCGGCGAACCTCTTCCTCACGCGCGCGGCGGACGGCAGCGGCATGGTGAAGGTGCTCGATTTCGGCATCTCCAAGGCGCTGGCGGACCCGTCGACGGCCGGGGCCGAGCCGGAGCTCGGGCTGACGAAGACGTCGATGGTGCTCGGCTCGCCGCTCTACATGGCGCCCGAGCAGATGCGCTCGGCGCGCTCGGTCGACGCGCGCGCGGACATCTGGTCGCTCGGCGCCATCCTCTACCAGCTGCTCACCGCGCGTGTCCCCTTCGACGCGAGCTCGCTGTCCGAGCTCATCCTGATGATCAACACCGAGCCGCCGCCGCCCCCGACCACGTTCCGGCGCGACCTGCCGCCGGGCCTCGAGGCGGCGATCCTGCGCTGCCTCGAGAGGGACGTCGCGAAGCGCTTCAAGTCGGTCGCCGAGCTCGCGGGCGCCATCGTCGATTTCGGGCCTCCGCTCGCGCTGGCCTCGCTGGAGCGGATCGAGCGGACGCTGGGGCTCGTCCCCGCGGTCTCGTTCCGGGACCGGGCGAGCTCCGTGCGCGAGCGCATGAGCACGCCGCCCGCCTGGCAGACGTCGCAGGACCGCGCGAGCGGCGTCCCCGCGGCGACAGCGCGGCACAGCGCGGCGCCGCCTGCCGGCGCGACGGCGGGCGGCGCGGCCGGCCACACGGCAGGCCCGGCGGGCACCGCGCCCGGCTGGGCGGCCGGGGGCGCCGCGCCCGGGGCGCGCTCGCGGAGCGGCGTCGTGCTCGCGCTGGCCGTGGTGGGCGCCGCCGTGGTGATCGGCGGGGTCCTGCGCTTCGTCACGTTCCATGGCGGCGCGGACGCTCCTCCCGCCGACCCGTCGGCCGTGGCGGCGACCGCCTCCGCCGAGCCCTCCGCGCCCGCGACGCCGGCTCCCCCTCCTGTCGCACCTCCGGAGGTGACCGCGGAGCCGCAGCCGCCGGCGACCGCGGCGCCGTCGGCGACCGTGTCCCCGGTGGCGACCGCCGCGCCGGTGGCCACCGCTGCGCCGCTGTCGACCGCTGGGCCGAAGGCGCCGGCGAGCGCGACGCCGGTCGCCACGGGGCCTCGGCCGAAGCCCACCGCCGCGCCCTCGGCCGCGCCGGCCGCGACCGCCGCGCCGACCGCGACCGCCGCGCAGCCGGGGAGCATCTTCGATGTGCTGAACGACAAAGGTAAGCCCAGATGAGTTGGCCAGGAAGCGAACGGCTCCCGCTGTGGAGCAGCAGGAGCCTGCGCGTCGGCGCCGCGGTCGCGCTCGGCGGCGCCGTGCTGACGGCCCTCGCGCCCGCGGGAGCGCAGCCGGCGCCCGCGGGAGCGCAGCCGGCGCCTGCGGCGGCGAAGCCGGCGCCGGCGGGAGCGCAGCCGGCGCCGGTGGCGGCGCAGCCCGCTCCTGCCGCTGGCGCGCCGGCCGCGGCCGCTCCTGCTGTCCAGGGGCCGCTGTCCGCGACGCTCACCGGCGAGGCGAAGGCCGAGTACGAGGCCGCGCGGATCCTCTTCAACGACGGCGACTACCGCAACGCCATCATCAAGTTCGAGCGTTCCTTCGAGCTCTCCGGCGACCCGCGGCTGCTCTGGAACATCGCCCTCTGCCAGAAGAACCTGAAGCGCTACGCGCGCCTCCTCGGGACGGTCGAGAAGCTCCTCAGGGACGCCGGCCCCCAGCTCGGGGAGCAGGATCGCAAGGACGCCGCCGCGCTCATCGAGGCGACGAAGGCCTACGTGAGCCGGCTCGATCTGAAGGCCAGCGAGGCGGGGGCCACGGTCTTCGTCGACGGCGAGGAGGTCGGCCAGACGCCGCTGAGCGAGCCCGTGCTGCTCGACGTCGGCACCCGGAAGATCCGGGTGACCAAGAAGGGCTTCAAGGACGTCGAGGTCTCCCAGCAGGTGACGGGCGGCGGTGACGTCACGGTCACGGCCACGCTGGAGAAGGAGGTCCACCAGGGGCGCCTCATCGTCACGGCGGCGCCGGACGCGGTCATCTCCATCGACGGCCGCGTGGTCGGCCGCGGCGGCTACGACGGGCCCGTGCCGAGCGGCGGTCACGCGCTCCGCGTCACGGCGTCCGGGATGGTGTCGCACCAGTCCGAGGTGATGATCCAGGACGACCAGACGCGCCGCGTGCAGGTCACGCTGGTGCCGCAGCCCAAGCAAGGGAACGTCGAGACCTGGCTCTGGATCGGCGGCGGTGTGCTGGTGGCCGCGGGCGCGGTCCTCGTCGCCACGGGGGTCTTCGGGCCGGAGCCGCCGGTCGAGGGCCGCACGTCGCCCGGCTCGGTCGCCCTGTCCCGGAAGGGCGTCGCCACGTTCACGATCCCCTTCGGAGGTGGCCGATGAGCGCCGTCGCCCGGGCGGCGCTCGCCGCGCTCGTCGCTGTCGCGGCCTGTGGGTGCTCTCCGCCGGACGAGATCATGCTCGCCGTCTCGACGGATCTCGCCATGCCCGACGACTTCAGCGCCCTCCAGGTGCAGGTGTTCGAGGGCGGCACGCCCAAGTTCTCGGCGTCCTACGAGCGGCTCGGCGAGTCCGACGCCGCCGCGCGCCTGCCGGCGACGATCGGCTTCTTCTCCGCGAGCGGCGGCGGCGACTCGATCCGGATCAAGGTCAGCGCCCGCATCGGGGACGAGCTCGGCGCGGTGCGCGTCCTGCGCGAGGCGGTCACGAGGGTCCCGAAGAACCGCGTCGCGCTGCTGACGCTGCCGCTCAACTTCCTCTGCGACGACTCGGGCGAGATCGACGAGAGCGGCGACGTGGTGAACAAGCACTGCTCGGAAGGGCAGACCTGCGTCGCCGGGGCGTGTGTGTCGAGCGAGGTCGATGCGGGCGCGCTCCCCGACTACGCGCCCGGGGACGTCTATGGCGGCGGCGATGGAGACGGCGACGGCGATTGCTTCGACGTGACGGCCTGCTTCCAGGGCACGGCGCCTGCGGAGGTCGACGCGGCGTGCTCGATCGCTGGCGAGGCCGGGGTCCCGCTCAACGTGGCGCTGGAGACCGCCGCGGGCGACGGGATCTGCGATGACGCCGACCGTTGCCTTGTGGCGCTCGACGCCGGCAGCGCCGATGGCTTCCGGGTGGAGGACGACGGGCGGATCCAGCTGCCGACCGCCGTGTGTGAGCACGTGGCCGCGGGAAAGATCGCGGCCGTCGTGACGTCGCCGGTGACGGCCGCGTGCGTCCAGAAGACCGTGGGCCTGCCGACGTGCGGGCCGTGGTCGGCGTCGGGCTCCGCGAAGCCGTGATGATGGAACCGCCAAGTCGCCAAAAGACGCCAAGAAAAACATAAAAATCTTGGCGTCTTTCGGCGTCTGGGGGCGTCTTGGCGGTTCAAGAGACCCCACCTTTGGCCGAAGTACCCCTCCACCCATCCGAGCGCTCGCCGTCCGGCGCTCGGACAGGTCCCGATCTGGGCGAGCGCCCGATATCGACGTGCCGTCGAGAGCGTGACCTGACTTGACGCTCGTCGTCCGGTGTTCCGGCAGGTCGCGATCTGGGAAAGCGGTCGATATCGACGTGCCGTCGAGAGCGTGACCTGAGCTGACGCTCATCGGCCGGCGTTCCGGCAGGTCGCGATCTGGGAGGACGCTTGAACCCGGATGTCCCGTCGAGAACGTGACCTGAGCCGATGCATGTCATCAGGCGCTCGCCCAGATCGCGATCAGCCCGAGCGCCGGAGCTCGACATGCCGGCAAGATCGCGATCTTCCCACGACATTGCCGCGAGGTGGTGGGGTCATTTGACCGAAAGTGGGGTCATTTGACTCCGAGGCTCGCGTGAGCGGCTAGGTTCGGCCGGAAGTAGTGCAGCCCGCGTCGGCGCCAACCGACCGGGCTGCGTGGCCGAACCCCGCGTCAACGAGGTCCGACGATGCAGTTGTACTTGATCCCGCCCGACGGCGGGCAAGGCGAAGGTGCGCCCGCGCGCCGACGTCGCCGATCCGCCTCCTGTAACTCACTCACACCCACCCAGCGCAAGCGCCTCCGGGCAGCGCTGAAGAACCTACGCGTCGCGTACGGGTCGTGGTCCTGCCTCGCCGAGGTCATGGACGTCTCCGTCGCGTGCCTTGAAGGCATCGCCCGCGGGCGTGACCACGGCTCGCCCGGGACCGTGCAGCGCGCCGCGAAGGCGGCGGGCATCACCGTCGAGCAGCTCCTCGGCGGACTCGCCGCCGCGGACCGCTGCCCGACGTGCGGGAGGAGCGGGTGAAGCGCCCGCGGAAGGGGGCGACGAGCCAGCCTGCCGCGCGACACCCCAGGAAGAAGCCGACGATGGCAGAGATCCTTGCGGAGCGCGACATCGTCATGGCGACGCTCGCCGGCATCCCGAAGCGGGACCGCCGCGACGTGGAAGCCGAGGTGTTGCTCAACGCCTGGAACGCCGTCCGTCGGGGGCTCTACCGGCCCGACCCGAAGGACAAGCCGCGCGATGCGCTGAGGAAGTGGCTCCACGGGATCGCCTGGCGCCTCGCCTCGCACTACGTCAACAGCGCGTGGGCGCGCCGCGCCGTGCTCCACCCGTCGCCGCTCGGGTTCCTGCACGAGCCCGTCGGCATCGACATGCACGCCCAGATCGAGGCGCGTGAGGAGCTCGGCGCCATGGCCAGCCTGCCGTCGTGGCAACGGGATGCCCTGCTCTCCGTCGACAGCCCGGAGTCGCTCGTCGCGTACGCGAAGCGGCGCCGGATGAACCCGAGCACCGCGGCATCGCGGCTCCGCATCGCCCGCGAGGCGCTGGCCCTGCGGCTGAAGAGGTGGCGCCGATGAGCGACCGAGCCGAGAAGCGCCGCGTCCTCACCGAGGAGGACCTGACCTACGTCGTGGAGCAGCTGAGCATCTTCGACGCCTACCCCGGCGTGGTGCCCTGGAACCGCGCCGAGCTCTGGGCCGCCGTCATGGACCTCCACATGACCGCCAAGACCCGAGCCGACCGCGAAGCCTTCGCGGAACTCGTCGGCGCTCTGCGCGTCGTCGACGTGCTGGAGCGGCACTTCCTCCGCAAGTAGCCCGCCTCTTCCCGCCGTCATCTCGCCCTCCTCCACGACCAAACACATCCTGAACGCCCGTTGCTGAACGCTTGGGATCCTGTCGCGCGAATGACCTGGCTGTTATCCGTAGCTGTCATGACGGCACACCACACGGATTACGAACATCTCCAGGCCATCGCGTTTGAGTACAACAGGTACCCAGACAAGGCGGCCGCCATCCTAAAGAGCATCGTTAGCAAACTAGTCGGCGGCATGATGTGGGGCGGGAAGCATGCATTTGCCAAAGTTACGCCGACCCCTAACACGAGGGCCGTGAACGACGAATTTGCTGTAGACAACGAAGGCGTTGTTACCGGGTCCGTACTCATGTCGCTTACATTCTCCAAGAGACATGGTTCCTCCGTCTATAGCGCAATAGAACTGGCTATTCCTGTGTCGATTAAATTCGTTAGAGCAACGGGCACATGGGTGGTCGGCGTCGCTGGCGAAACAAACGCATTTGGCTCTCACGCTGAGATGTCGGACCCATTCCCAGTCAAGGACGACTCGGAGCTCAATCATCTGCAGAGCCTCATGTTCACGGAGATCTGTGGCCAGGCATGGAGAAAGATTATGGCTGGCGACGTGACGGACTTGAGATCCGAAGATACCCAATAACGAGTCCGTTCTTCGTCATTGGCGACCACTCGCTTGCGTCTTCGACCTCCATGTAGGCGACGACCTTGCCCGACAGTTGGCAGTACACGGGGAGTCGATTGTCAGGCTCGGCCCCGCGTGCCTTGACGACCTGCAACCATTCCCCATTCGGCAGCGCCCTCCGGCTCATCGCGCCACCTCGGCTATGACATACCCCGTCCTGTCGGCATCTACCGCGCGCCCTTCCGAGCGGTTTTCCACGGCAAAAGCGCTATAATCGAAGGACCTTAGACGAAAGCGCCCCGTCTCGGCTGGCACCAAGACGGGGCTGCGAAACGCCAGGCAGTCGCCCACCTCGCGCCCATCGCACCGCGTAGGGTACGGCCGTGCCTGGGGAGAGGCAAGGGTCCCGTGGCGAACGTGCTCCCACGCGAGCGGCAGCTTGCCGTGCTCGCGGCCCTGGTGGACGGCAACAGCGAGCGCGCCGTCGAGCGCATGACGGGCGTCGAGCGCAAGACGATCCGCCGCTTCGCGCTCCGCGTCGGCATCGCCGCGCAGAGCCTCCACAACACCATGGCGCGCGATCTCTCGCTCTCGCTCATCGAGAGCGATGAAGTCTGGTCCTTCGTGAAGAAGAAGCAGTCGCGCGTGACGCCCGCGGAGCACGCGGCCGGCCTTGGCGAGGCGTACACCTTCACGGCGCTCGCGATGCCGAGCCGCTACGTCGTGACGTGGCACGTCGGCAAGCGGGACGAGACGAGCGCCGACGCGTTCATCAAGGACCTGCGCGCGCGGCTCGTCGTCATGCCGTCGCTCACCTCCGACGGATTCACCGCCTACCCGGGCGCGATCGGGGCGAGCTTCGGTCCAGGCGTAGATTTCTCTGTGGTCCAGAAGAACTACACGAGGAAGGGGCAGCGCGACGACGACCACCGCTACGAGCCTCCGCGCGAGCCGTTCCTGACCAAGCGCGTGGTGTTCGGCGCCCCGAACATCGACGCCGCGACGACGGCGCACGTCGAGCGGAACAACGCCACCCTGCGGCACCACATCGGGCGCATGAGGCGCTTGGTGCTCGCCTTCAGCAAGGACCCGGAGCACCACCGCGCGGCCGTCAGCCTGGGCCTGACGCACTACAACCTGTGCCTGATCGTCAAGACGACGCGCGTCACGCCCGCGATGGCGGCCGGCGTCACGCGCCACATCTGGGAGCTCCCGGAGCTGCTCGACGCGCTGCTCTCCGTGCCCGAGACGCCAGCGCCGAGCGCGAAGCCGCTCGCTCCCCGCAAGCCAGAGGGGACCGCCCGCGAGCTGCCCGGCGGCCGTGGCTTCCTGCGCGTGGTGCCTGGCGGCGCCGCACCGAGCCCACCCGTCGCCCCTGCGCCACCTCCGCCCGCTCCTGTGCCCGTCGCCGCGCCGGCTCACGTCGAGCCCTCCGCGCCGTCGGCGGAGCCGCCCCGCCAGCTCGACCTGTTCGCCTGGCGCCCGAAGCCCCGGAAGCCGGTGCAGATGTCCCTGTTCGGGGATCCGCCTGCCGACCCGACGGCCGAATAGTGGGGTTGTTTGCGTCCACAAAAGTGGGGTCGTTTCAAGCCGAATGGGGTAATTACCCCACCACCTGCCGCGAACGCTGTGCCCAGGTCCACACCTGGGCTTCCCTTCAAAATTACGCTGAGCGCCAGATCGGGGCCGCCTTCCTCCGGCTCTCGTGAGCCTCGGCCCATGACGAGCGCCTGTGAGGGCCGTCACCTCCCGTCGGTCGCCCCGAAGCGCGCCTCGGGGCTGCGCTGCGCGCTCCGCGGTTGCTCCTGTAATCGGGTGTCATCGACAGGACATGAGACCGGCGCTTCCCTGGCACGACGCGCTGTCCCCCACGTGGAGGTCTGTCCCATGTTGAAACACCTGATGATTGAAGAGATGGTCGCCCTCGTCGCTCCGTGGATCGAGGATGCCCAGCGGAAGCGGCTGTTCCTGTCGATCCCGGAGATCGCCGGGCTGCACGACAAGGTGGCCGAGGTCCACGGCGCCGTGCTGGCGGTTCGCCCGAGCAAGACGGGCGTGTCGGCCGGGATGACGGCCTTGAACGACGAGCTCGCGAAGGTCGACGAGCGCCACGATCACCTGGCCAAGGCGGTCTCGTACGGCATCGACGCGCACCGCGAGCACTGTCTGGCGGAGGAGCTGCCGGACGTCGGGGGGGCGGAGGCGTGTGATCAGGCCCAGGGCCGGCTGTTCCCGACCGGGCTCGCCATCATCAAGGCGTCGCCCACCGCGGAGTCGGGCAACACGGCGCGGATCGCCCGGCTCCTCGACGAGGAGCCCTCGACCGCCGCGCTCCTCAAGGCGATCCCGGCGCCGGGCAAGACGACGCTGCTCCACACCGTGCAGCGGTGGATCGCGTCGGGCAAGGAGCTCGCGACGATCGAGCACCGGCGGGACGCGCTCGCCGCCAAGGAGAAGACCGCGCCGGTCGTGAACGCGACGATCCTGGCGGCGCGCAATCAATGGCTCCGCGTCGTCGCCGCGGTGCTCTCCAACCTGGAGATCTCGAGCGCTCCGGCGGAGGCCATCGAGACGATCCGCGGCCCCGTCCTGAAGGCGTCCGAGCGAGCCGGCCGGCGCTACGCCAGCGGTAAGGCCGGGGGCGCCGGCGCCGAAGGGCCTCGCCAGCCCGCGGCAGCGGGGGAGGGGGGCGTCGCCGCCGGGGGCGCGCCCGGGGCCAGCCCGCCCGTGGAGTGACGCGCGCCGCCGGCCGCGTCACCCGCGCCGCCGCCGCCACCGCGCGACGAGCGCCGCGGCGGCCAGCCACGCCGCTGCCGAGCCTGCCGCCCCGTCGGTGCCCACCGCGAGCCCGCAGCCGTTGCCGTGCGCCCGGGGGTCGCCGCGCAGGGGCCTGGGGGCGGCGCCCTCGCCGCCCGAGCCGTCTTCGCCGCCGTGGCCTCCGCCGCCGCCCGCACCGGCGTCGCCGCCGCCCGGGCCCGCGCCGCCGCCGCCCGCGCCGGCGTCGCCGCCGCCCGAACCGTCTTCACCGCCCGCGCCGCCGCCTCCGCTGCCGGCGTCGTCGGGCACGCAGCCGCCGGCCACGCAGGTGCCGCCGGGGCAGCGGGCGCCCTCCTTGGGGAGGAGCGCGCACTCGCCGTGCCTCGGGTGGCACTGCGCGGAGGTGCAGACGTTCCCGGAGGGCGCGCACACGACCGGATCGCCGCCCCTGCAGACGCCGCCGTTGCAGGCGTCGTTCCGGGTGCAGGGGTCGCCGTCGTCGCAGGGCGCGCCGTCGGGCTTCGCCGGCGCGCTGCAGTCGCACGCGTCGCCCACGTGGTCGCCGTTCGCGTCCTCCTGCCCTTCGTTCGGGAGGGACGGGCAGTTGTCGTCGGCGTCGGGCGCGCCGTCGCCGTCGTCGTCGTCGTCGCACCGATCGCCGTAGCCGTCGGCGTCGCCGTCGCTCTGGCTCGGGTTCGCTAGGAGCGGGCAGTTGTCGCCGTCGTCGGGCGCGCCGTCGCCGTCGTCGTCGATGTCGCACGCGTCGCCCTCGCCGTCGCGGTCGAGATCGGACTGGTCGGGGTTCGGGACGGAGAGGCAGTTGTCCGCGCCGTCCTCCACGCCGTCGTCGTCCCTGTCCAGCGCGTTCAGGTCGCACGCGTCGCCCCGGCCGTCCGCGTCGGCGTCGGCCTGATCGGGGTTGGGGACGAGCGGGCAGTTGTCGACCTCGTCGCCAAGGCGGTCGTTGTCGTCGTCGTCGTCGCACGCGTCGCCGCTGTCGTCCGGCGGCGACTCGTCCTTGTTGTTCTCCTGCCCCGCGTTGGGCGTCGACGGGCAGTTGTCGATGTCGTCGGGCACGCCGTCGCCGTCGTCGTCGGGATCGCAGGCGTCGCCCGCGCCGTCGCCCTCGAGGTCCGACTGATCGGGGTTCGCCGTGAGCGGGCAGTTGTCGTCGCCGTCGAGCACGCCGTCGCCGTCGTCGTCGGGATCGCAGGCGTCGCCCGCGCCGTCGCCGTCGGCGTCGGCCTGATCCGGGTTCGGCGCCGACGGGCAGTTGTCGTCGAGGTCCTTCACGCCGTCGTCGTCGTCGTCGCCGTCGCCGTCCGCGTCCCAGTTGACGACGTAGGCCCGCTCGCGGACCGACATCCCGACGAGCGCCGGCGCCGGGAGCGCGTCGAGGTGGGCCGCGCCCGCGTCGGAATCGGCCCGGCTCGCGCGCTGGCCGCCGAAGTGCATGACGATCCGCGTCGCACCGGGCGGCAGCTTCAGGGTGAACTCGGCGACGGGCCCCTGCGTGGCCGCGCAGTCGAAGGTGGTCATCCCGACGCTCCCCGGCACGATCGCCGCGGAAGGCCCGAAGAAATTGAAATGGAGGCTCGGATCTCCCCCCATGTCGACGGTGTCGTCCGTGGCGAGCCATCGATCCGCCGGCGTGAACTCCAGATCGCCCGTGTACGACTGCGTGATGGTGGTGCCGTTGTCGGACCCGACGTTCGTCTCGATCCGCACGACCGTCACCCGCTCGCTGGCGGTGGGGTTGTGGAGGATCTCCAGGAAGCGCGCCCAGCCCTCGTCGGTCGGCACGTAGATCTTCCGGGTGACCTCGAGCTCGCCCATCAGCGCCGGCCCGTGGACGAGCTGCCGCCCGTCCATCTCCTCGGCCCGGGTCGACGAGGGGAAGGTGCTCCCGTCCACCCGCAGCACCATGCCGGTGTCGAAGGCGTCGTTCGTCCCGTCGCCGATCACCCCGTCCGTCCCGACGTCCCACCGGAAGGAGAGACCATCGATGAGGTCCTGCAAGGGGCCCGCGGCGGAGCACTGCGCGGCCGCGCTACGCGGCGCCGCAGCGAGCGCCAGCGTGACGCCGAGCGCGGTGGCCATCACGGTTCGCTTCATCCTCTTCACCCTCTCTCGCCGCGCAGGGCCGCGTCGCATGGCCCGATCACGCTCGTCCTCGTCACCGCGCCGCGCCGCCCGCGGCCGGCTCCTGCTCGCCTTGCGCCTGCTCCGGGCAGCCGCGCCGCGCCGGGTCGCCGCCCGCGGAGCCCGCGGCCGCCCGGGGGCAGAGGTCGTCCTGATCGGCGACGCCGTCCTCGTCCTCGTCCTCGACGGGACAGCCGTTCCTCTTCGCGTCGGCGCTGGCCGGGCCGTGCGCGTACGGGCACGCGTCCTGCGCGCCGGGGATGCCGTCCATGTCCGGATCCGCGTTCGCTTCGGTGTCCGCCGCCGCGCCGGCGGGCGGCCGCGCCGGGGGAGCCCACGCCACCGTGCCCATCGCGCGGAACGACGGCGTGCCGATCGCGTCGCCGATGCCCGGCCCGGCGGCCGCCCCGACGACGAGGCCGGCGAGGGGGCGGAGCCGGGCGCCGATCAGGAGCTCGGCGCTCGTCGTCCTCTCCACCTCGACCCGCTCGCGCGCGGTGAGCGACAGGGAGCCGCCCTGGAGCATCGTCTCGGCGTACACCTCCGGGCCGACCTGCAGCCGCTCGTCCCAGAGGAGCACGCCCGCGCCGCCGCCATAAGCGAGCGTCGAGGGGCTCTCGGAGCTCCGCATCACCGCGCCGGCCGCGACGCTCCACACGACGCGCGCGACCCGCCCGCCGAGCAGGAGCTGCGGCGTGACGCGGACCGCGCCCTCGCCCATGTACGCGTCCGAGCTGCCCGTGGGCAGGTGCAGGGACGCGCTCGTGCCGATCTGGAAGGGGTCGCCGTCGTCGCCGAGCAGCCGGACGCGCACGCCGAGGCGCAGATCGCCGAGCGCAGGCGACGACGGAGCCTCGGGCGCGCCCGCGCCGGCCGCCGCCGCGGCGCCGTCGCCGCTCTGGGCGAGCGCGAGCGGCAGCGAGGCCGAGACGAGCAGCCGATCCCACAGCGAGAGGGAGCCGCCGACGTGGAGGAGCGACTGGCTGCCGACGATCACCCGCTCGGGCGAGGCGCCATCGGAGAGCGTGAGCGGGTCCTCCGCGTGGTCGAACAGGGCGAGCCCGCGCGGGACCAGGTGCCCTCCGATGAACGGCGACGGCACACCGAAGAGCGGATCGCCCGCCGGTGTCGGCTCGAACCGGCTGAGCGCGACGGCGCCAGGCCCCTCCGCGCGCGCGGAGGACGGGCCGAGGGCGATGCCGAGGAGCGCGCCCGCAAGCGCCGCGCCCACCGTGATGAGGCCTCTCATGGGCGCCGGATGGTATCCCCGCCACCGCAAGCGGAGCAAAGGCGATTTGTCCGAGACGTTTCCAACAGTTGCTTGCGCGGCGCGCGCATCGGGTAGCATCGCGGTGATCCCAGCCGGAGAATCGCGGTGATCCCAGTCGGAGAATCGGAGAGTCGGAGCACGGCCCGCGCGGTGTGCCTCCGCCAGCAAGGAGCATCGATGCGAGGGAAGCACCTGGGCCGTTGGGGGCGCGCCGTCGCGGCCGCGCTCGGCGTGGGGCTCGCGGCGGGCGCGGCCGCGGCCCAGCCGGCGCGCACCGCGCCCGCAAAGGCGCCGCCCGCAAAGGCGCCGCCCGCAGCGACGCCGCCCGCGGCGACGCCGCCCGCGCCGCCCGCGGAGACGCCGCTCGCGGAGTCGCTGACCGGGATGGCCAGGGCCGAGCACGGGGCGGGCGCGGCGCTGTTCGACGACGGCGACTACGCGGGCGCGCTCGCGCGGTACGAGCGCGCCTACGAGCTGTCGCGCGATCACCGGCTGCTCTGGAAGATCGCGCTCTGCCAGAAGAACCTGCGGCGCTACGCGTCGATGCTCGCGACGCTGCGCCGGCTGGAGGCCGAGGGGGGCGCCGCGCTGTCGGCGCGCGACAGGCAGGACATCGCCGATCTGCTCAAGGCCGCCGGGATCTTCGTGTCCCTCCTCGAGATCACGGCGAGCGAGCCGGGGGCCGCGGTGTTCGTGGACGACGAGCGCGTCGGGACGACGCCGCTCGCCGCGCCCGTGCCGATCGACATCGGCGAGCGCCGCATCCGCGTGTCGAAGCCCGGCTTCGTCGATTTCGTCCGCCAGGTGAAGGTCGTGGGCGGCGACAGCGTCGCGCTCGTGGCGCGGCTCGACCGGGCGGTGCACCGGGGGCGGCTCGCCATCGCCGCGGGGCAGGACGATCTCATCGCGATCGACGGCAAGGTGGTGGGCAAGGGCCGCTGGGAGGGCTCGGTGCAGAGCGGGACCCACGCGCTGCGGGTGACGGCGCCGGGGATGACGCCGCACGAGGCGCAGATCTTGGTCCGCGACGACGAGCGCCGCCGGATCGACGTGTCGCTGGAGCGCGCCGCGCAGCGGGGCGGCGCGAGCAAGTGGCTCTGGATCGGCGGCGGCGCGGCGATCTTCGCGGGCGCGCTCGTCGCGGGCGCGCTGCTCTTCGAGCCGGGGACGCCGGTGGAGCAGGGCAGCTTGGGCACGGTCCCGCTGGGCTTCGGAGGGAGACGTTGATGCGGATGAAACGGACGAAGCGGACCAGGTCGATGTCGGCGGCGGTGTGGCTCTCGCTCGCCGCGGCGGCTGGGCTCTCGGCCTGCGGCGGGGAGAAGGGGCAGCTCATGGTCGTCTTCCAGACGGACATGTCGCTGCCGAAGGACATCGATACGGTCCGGATCGAGGCGACGCTCGACGGGTCCGTCGTCTACGACGAGACGTTCGAGCGGCTCGGAAGCGACGGGTCGATCCGCCTGCCGGCGACGCTGGGCTTCCTCACGCCCGACGACCCGTCGCAGGCGCTCCGGGTGCGCGTCATCGCGAGCCGCGGCGGGAAGGACGGGGTGCGCCTGCTCCGCGAGGTGCTGACGACCGTGCCCGAGGGGCGCACGGCGACGCTGCACATGCCCATCCAGTTCCTGTGCGACGGCTCCGCCGAGGTCGAGCGCGACGCGCAGGGCAACGCGCTGCGCGACGCGGAGGGCAACGTGCTCGTCAAGAACAGCTGTCCCGAGGGCCAGAGCTGCGTCGCGGGCTCGTGCGTGCCGCGCGAGGTCGACTCGCGCGAGCTGCCCGATTACGAGGCCGTGGCCGTGTTCGGCGGCGGATCAGGCGACGGCGACGGGCTCTGCTTCGACACCCTGCGGTGCTTCGCCGCCGCCGCGTCGGCGCCGGTCGATCTCGAGGCGTTCGCCGCGGACGGCACCGTCTGTCGGGCCGCCGCGCCGAGCGGCGACGTGAACGTCGCGCTGCTCACGCAGGGCGGCGGCATCTGCGGCGAGAGCGCGTGCTTCGTCCCGCTCGACGCGGAGAGCGACGCGGGCTTCCGGGTGGAGGAGGGCAACGTGCTCCGGCTGCCCGTCGAGGTGTGCAGGCGCGCGCAGAGCGGCAAGCTCGCGGGGCTCGCGATCGTGGCCGCGGGCGAGGGGCAGTGCCGCAGGAAGGGCACGGACCTGCCGACGTGCGGCCCGTGGTCGGCGCTGCAGGGCGGCGAGTCCACGGTGCCCGACGCGTCGGCGCCCGTCCCCGTGGCGGTGGCGCAGGTCCACCCGGTGTCGCTGCAGGTGGCGGCGGGCGGCGTGACGTGGATCGCGGGCGCCACGTTCGATGGGGCGGGGATGGCCCAGGAGGACGGAGAGCTGAAGACGGCGCCCGTCGACGGCGGGGAGCCGCTGATCCTCGGCGCGACGCAGGCCTCGCCGCGGGATCTCGCGATCGACGAGGCGCGGCAGGTGGCCTTCTGGACGAACGCGGAGGACGGCACGCTGAGGGTGGTCCCGCTCGCGGGCGGCGAGCCGCGGGTGCTGCTCGCGGATCTGGAGCAGCCCGAGGGGCTCGCGCTCTCGGGCGGCGCGCTCTCGTGGACCGAGCTCTGGGGAGGCGGCGTGTTCCGGGCGCAGCTGAGCGGCAGCGGCGCGGAGGTCGAGCTCGGCGCGCCGGAGGAGCTGACGCCGACCGGCACGGCGTTCTCGTCGCCCTACCGCGTGGCCAGCGCGGGGGACACCGTGTGCTGGACGTACCAGGGCACGCTGGGCAGGACCGACGGGGCGGTGGCGTGCCGTGTGGGTGAGACCTCGGTGACGATCGCGGCGGAGCAGCTCACGCCGCGCGAGATCGCGCTCGACGTGGACGGGGAGGGGAACGCGGCGGCGGTCTACTGGGCGAGCTTCGAGGGCGGCAGCGTCTTCCGGGCGGATCTGAGCGGGGCGGAGGTCGGCGCGCCCGAGGAGATCGCGTCGGATCAGGGCCAGCTGAACGGCCTCGCGGTGGACGAGGGGCACGTGTACTGGACGCGGCGCGACGCGGGGACGGTCGTGCGCATGCCGAAGGCCGGCGGCGAGCAGGAGGTGCTGGCCTCGGGGCAGGCGCGGCCGGGCGACATCGCGGTGGACGAGGCGACCGTCTACTGGATCAACGAGGGATCGCCGGACGGCAGCGACGGCGCGCCGGTGAAGGACGGGGCGGTGCTGAAGCGCGCGAAGTGACGGGGGCGACCTGAGCGCCTGGCCCGCCCTGGCCAGCGCACCGGTTCACGGGACCCCGGCTGTCCAGCGGGCTCGACCCTACCCGGCGGAGGCGAGCCCGCGCTCCGCCTGCTCCGCGCGTCCGGAGAGGTGACGGATCCGACCTGGTGTCATGGCCTCAGGTACTTGTCTATCGTGTCTCGCACCACGTGGCCGACCGGATCGAACCCGGAGGACTCGAAGAGGAAGTTCTGCCACACAGCGACGAACTCTCGGCCCGACGTGTGTTTGAGGATCGAGCCCTCCGAGTAGACGTTGCTGCCGCCGTTCACCGGCTTGAGCTGGGCGAGCCCCACCTTCGTGTGGGTCACCGTGAAGTTGAGGGGCGGCGAGGCGCGGTCGATGAAGACCTCCGGCACGGCGACCGCCTTGGCCAGGAGATCCCGCATCTCACCGCTGCTGATGCCGCCGACCAGCGTGCCATCGTACATCAGCGTGTACATCCGCGCGAGGTGAATCGCGGTGGTCGCCTGGGCGACCTTCCCGTCGTTCACGGAGTCGATGCGGAAGTAGGGGTACTTGGCGGTGTAGTCCCCCGCCAACCAGATACCGGTGTTGGTGGCCGCGTCGAAGAACCCTCCCGACACGAGCGCGCCGTTCAGATAGCCGTAGCCGGATCCGTGCACGCACTGAGCGGCGCTGGCGTTGTCGCTGACCGCGATCATCTTCTCGAGGTGGCCCTCGAAGGCGGTCGAGAAATTCACGGTGAAGCCCTGCCCCGGGTGGCTCACCGGGACGACGTCGAACGTGCTGGCGTACTGCGGCACCGCGTGGGGCTTGAGGACGCCCTTGAGCGCCGGTATCGATGAGACCCGCGTCAGGATCGCGGGATCGAGGTACAGCGCGGCGTCCTTGAGCAGATCCGCCTTGGTCGTGCTCCCGCCGAGCTCCGCCGCGATGTCCCGCAGCGTGCGGCGGAGCTCGAAGGCCGAGTACATCGACGCGACTTTGAGCAGGCTGGCCGAGAAATGTACCTCGTTGCCCTTATAGTGGGCCATCGGGCGAGCGCCATCGGGCTCCAGCGAGACGATCGCCACGGGCGTCCGCCAGCTCGTGCCGGGCCCGGCCGCGACGGCATCGTCGAGCGCCTTCTGGAGCTTCGCGTTCGGCCTCAGCGGGTCCGCGTACGCGCTCGGGAAGGGCGGTGTCTTCAGCGCCGACACGCGGGCAGGCACGGCAGGGACGGGCCCCCTAGCCACGGTCGGCCTCTTCGAGGGATGCCACCGGCGTCGCGAGCGTGCCGTGCGCCGCGACGAGCGCGAGGTGCGTCGGCTCATCGAGCGTCCCGGTCGCGCAGAGGCCGATGTCCCATTGAAATGCGCGCACCGCGGCGTCAAGAGGATCGGTGTCAGGATACCCGATGTTGTGCAGCCGCTTCCTGGCCTGCTCCTCGATCGTGCCGACATCGTAGTTCACGTACAGCTCCAGGCGGAAGGGCGGCGGCCCCTCCGCCTCGTCCATGCCCCGGTCCTCGGTGCGGCCCCACTCGACGAGGCAGCGCTCCGGGACGCCTGGCACCGTGATCGTCGCCACCCCGTCCGGCGCGCGACCGACGCGCGAGCGACCGGCGGCCTGGATCCGGTAGGGGGCGCCCGCGATGAGCTCCGCAAAGCGGTTGCGGAGGGTGACGGTGATCTGCGTGTACGTCCGGCCCTCGCACGGCGAGAAGCGCGCGAACCGATCGTACCAAGTGCACGCCATGGTGCGGTGATCGTTTCGATACTCGCGAGCTTCGAGGCCCGGGCGGCGGCGCTGGTCTCCGTCGGGCCAGAACATCTTGCGGCAGGCGGAGGTGCCCTCGTCGGCGCGGGGACACGGCCAGGCGCTGGCGGTGACCGGGATATCGCCGGGGAAGAGGAACACTATCGCGCGGCGGTTTGACGCGTTCCGCGCGTCACGCTCGGCGCGAGGAGCCGCACCGGAGTCGTACTTCCGCTGATCGGCCTGAGAGATGACGAGCACCGGGTTGAATTCGCTGCACCCCTGGTGCGCGCCCTTGCCCAGCGGATCCTCGCCGCGGCCGACGAACCTGTCGGGCGTCATCGAGAACGGCTGTCCGGCGGCATCGGTGCAGACCGCGTCCATGTAGGCCGCGAAGAGCTCTGCGCGCGTCTTCGGCCCGGCGTCCCCGTCCGTGGTGAGCCCACGATCGGCCTGGAAGCGCCGCACCGCAGCGATGGTGGGGCCGTCTTCGATGCCGCTCGGATCGCCCGCGTAGTAAGGGCGCTCCGGATCGGCAGCGGGATCGAGCAGCGCGCCCAGCATCATCTGCACCGCGCGCGTCCCCCAGCGGTCGTTGCCGAGCGGCTCTTTGTAGAGCTTCTCCCAGAGGGCCACGTCGCGGGTGAGGAGTCCATAGAGCGCCTGGGCGCGGCGAACGCTGAGGCCTCGGTTGTAGTCGTCGAGGCCTGACGCGTCGGCGTGGCCGAAGACCGCCGCGAGCGATCCCTTGTTGGCGCGCAGGAGCGCCGCGAACCGAGGCGCGCTCGCCCGCACCCCCGGCTTGAGCAGCGAGGAGTCGAGATCGAACAGCGCCTCGTTGAGGCGCCAGCACGCGACGGGCGCGACCGGTGGGCGCACTGTATTGAACCGCGCGTCGGTCGCCGGCGCCACGTAGAACGGCAGCCTCACGCGAGGTCCCTGGGTCGAGACCAGCGCGTCCTGCGTTGCAAAGCCTTCCGGATCGTCGTCGAGCCACTCTGTCATGCAAAATCCACTTCAGGGGCTACGCTTCGTCGATGGGGCGCGATTGACGCTGTCGTGGTGCGTGGGGCTTCGAGCGTGTCAACATGAATCTTTGAATCGGTGGTTCAATGCGGCGCCGGCATCCAACGGTAACCGCCCTCCTGGACGACCTGATCCGAGTTTTCATGGGCCCACTCGATGCCGGGCGCGCCCCCCCTCGGCGCGGCGAACACGAGCGGCCATTCTCGCGTCGAGTGACGGATTCGCCACATCGCCGGGTCGCCATCCAGCGCAAGATCGCAGCGCAGCGCCTCGACCCGCGTCCGCGATGAGGGCTGCCATCGCGCTGTCGTCTTTTCGTCGCCGTCTGTCCTCTTGCCTGGCACCAGGGCAGCGCCCGCTGAAAGAACCGAGACGTGTTCGGGGCGGCATTGGAGGACGAGGGCACCTGGCATCACTCCGCACCCGGTCTCGGTGGGGCCGGCCGTCGCGGAGAGACGATAGGAGCGTGGGTCCGCGGAGGCGCGCGCGCCGGCGTATACGGTCATGGTGGGCGCGGGCCACCGCGTCTCGTCGTTCTCGTCACCATTGAGTGACATCCCGAGCTGCGTGGGAGGCTTGCCGACCTGGCAGAATACCTGCAATCGCGCGCGCGCCGCGCCGCGGAAGAGGACCCACGTCAGTCGAGTCGGCGGGTAGCGCAGCGCTCCGACCAGGACCTGCCGGAAGACCCGGCGATCGAGCGTCGCGTCGTCGAGCGCCTCGGCCGCCACATTCGGCTCGGCAGCGGGTCCGGCCCCCGCATCCGTCGCGGTCGTCGGTGCGGGCGGCGCCGATGCGTCCGGCACGGCGTCCAGCGCAGCATCGCCCGTCGGGTTCGGGGGCGCCGGAGGCACGGCCACCGGCGGCGATCCCCTGCCGCTGGGCGGCGGCTCCGATCGCGTGCTGCCGCACGCGCCGAGCGCCGTCAGGGTGAGCAGGACGGAGCAGCGAGCGAGGCGTCCTCCCGCGGTGCGGTGTCCGGGCGCGGATCCGTGTCGTGCGCCGCGCTCAGCAGCCATAAGCATCTTCGACGGCTGCCTCCAGCGATGGCGTGCGCTCGCCATCGACCGTCAGCCCGTGATCGTACTGGAAGAGCTCGATGGCGAAGCGGAGCATGTCGTCGTCCGCGTCGCCAGGATCGCCCGCCCAGTAGCCCATCGCGTTCAGCCGCGCCGAAAGCCCCGCGGGCGCTTCGACCGGATCGAGGTGTCCGATCGCGAGATCGTAGCCCACCCCTCCGTACGTCAGCGTTGCCCGCCGGGCGTCGCGCGGGATCCGCTTACGAACGACGCCGTCGCCGTCCGTCGTCATCTCCTCGGAGGTGCCGTCGACCGCGAGCTCGCAGCGAGCGCCGTGAAGCGGCTGATCTCGCCAGTCGAGCAGGCGCACGGCGAGCTGGAGCCACGTGCGTCTCAGGACGAAGCGGTGCATCCGCCCTGTGCTTGCCTCGACCTCCTTCGCATCGGCGTCAGGGATCGCGAGCGTGTCGCCCGGCGCGAGGACGTACGGCGATCGCCGTTTCCGCCTGAGCTCCGCGTTGTCCGGGTGCTGCCAGATCACATCGTCGTTCGCGAAGCCGTAGCGCGCTGCGATGGACGCCAGGTGCTCTCCCTGACGGACGACGTGCTGCTGAGGCATTCGGCCGAAACTACCAGGGCCCTTTCGGAGCGGCAACCCTGCACGTCCGGCGCTCGGGCTCTGCCTCGGCGCTTTACCCCCGCAGGCACAGCCAGATACATCTGTGCTTCGGAGTGAGCTGATTCAACAATGCATCCTAGCTGGCATGTCGGCTGCTTCCCTGAGAAGGTGTGGATCGTACGGCGCCTCGATAGCTCGCTGCCCGAGGGGGCTGAAGTGCTCTCGGCGCTGGAAGCGACGTGGCGGCTGGACGCGTGGTTCACGGACGATGCCTGGGGCAGGCTGCTTCTCATCGACATCTGCGAGGCGCTCGGCCATCCGGTGGCCGTGGGCGTCGGGCTCCATCCGAGCAGGCTGCGAGCGCGGCTGCGGGAGGCGTTCGCCGACGGCAGTCTCCACGCGTACCGCGTGCGACGCGTCTCGGCGGGCGCGCCCCTGGTCACAAGGCCCGAGTCCTCCAGGGGCGAGGGGCCCGAGCCCCCGGCCAAGGGAGACAAGGGCTGGATCGCGATCCAGCTCATGGACGACGGAGCTCCGCCGAAGCCTGTACCATTCATGAAATATCGTATCGAGCTGCCCGATCAGTCGGTTCGTGAAGGGCTGCTCGATCAGAACGGGCAAGCACTGCTTCAGGGCATAGATCCGGGCACCTGCAAGGTGTCTTTCCCTCAGCTCCACGGCGACGACTGGCGCCCCGTCGCCTAGGTCCGCCCGTCCGGAGTCCGACCAGGGATAGCCGGCCGTGCAGGGTCTGCGCGCTCGCCGCCGCGTGTGCTATGGGCCGATCCGTGAAACGCACGGCGCTTCTCCTGCTCGCCCTCGCGCTCCCCGCGTGCGGATCGAGCTACGCACAGCAGGGCCCGAGCGACACGCTCCGGGCCTACGCGCAGGCGCTCCAGGAGGGGCGCGTCGACGCGGCGTACCGGCTGCTCTCGGACGAGGCCAAGCGGTCGATGTCGCTCGAGGCCTTCCGGCGCGCGGTGCGGGACAACCCGGACGACGCGCTCGAGATCGCCCGCGCCATCGCGCGGCCCGCGGCCGATCCGGTGGTGACCGCGACGGTCACCATGCCGAACGGCGAGGAGCTCCTGCTCGTCTTCGAGGGCGGCCGCTGGCGGCTCGACGCGGCGGCGGTCGATCTCTACGGTCAGGCGACGCCCCGGCAAGCGCTGGTGGGGTTCCTGCGGGCCTTCGAGCGGCGGCGCTACGACGTGATCATGCGCTACGTTCCCGACGCCGAGCGGGAAGGCCTCGTCGAGCCGGCAGGCGCTGCGCCCGACGAGGCGGGCGCGCCCGCCGAGGCGAGCTCCGCGCGGGGTGGCGAGAGCCCGGCGCAGCCCGCCGGACCTGGAGCTGCGCCGGGCGGCGCGGGAGCCGCGCCGCCCGGCGCGGGAGCTGACGCGGCGCAGAAGCCGGGCGGTCGGCCCGGGACGGTCAAGGCCGCGGCCGACGCGGGGCAGCTCACGCCCGAGAAGCTGAAGAGCGCCTGGGAGGGGCCGCAGAAGGAGCAGATCAACCGGGTCGTCCAGGCGATCAAGGCGGCGCTGCCGACCGCGACCATCGAGGAGACGGGGGACAGCGCGTCGATGGCCTACGGCGCCGGCGGTACGGTCGCTTTCACGCGCGAGCACGGGGTCTGGAAGATCAAGGACTTCTAGCGGCGCGCCCGCGTCATGGCTTCGAGAAGAGCGCTGTACTAGGGTTGTCTGCATGCCGACCGGCGATCCTTCTTCGCGAACGCCTCCCTCGCCCGACGCGGATAGCGTCCCGATCCTCCCGCTGCGCAACTCGGTGCTGTTCCCGATGTCGGTCGTGCCGATCAACGTCGGCCGGCCGCGGAGCGTGCGCCTGGTCGAGGATCTCCTCGGCCGCGAGCGCGCGCTGGTCGGCGTGATCAGCCAGAGGTCGCCCGACGTGGACGAGCCCACGTTCAAGGAGCTCTACTCCGTCGGGACCGTCGCGCGCGTGGTGAAGGTCATCCGGCTCGGCCCGAACAACTACTCGGTCGTGCTGAACGGGCTCGGCCGCTTCCGGGTGAAGTCGGCGTTCTCGCTGGAGCCGTACATGCGCGCGCGGATCGAGCGCATCCCGGAGTCGCTCGTGCGCGACGTGGAGCTCGAGGCGCTCGGCGCGGGCCTGCGCGAGGCGACGCGCGAGGTGCTCGGCCTGATGCCGAACCTGCCGCGCGACACGGCGGGCATCCTCGACAACGTGCGCGAGCCGGGCGCGCTCGCCGATCTGATCGCCTCGAACTTCCCGCAGGCGCAGGCCTCGGTCGGCGACAAGCAGGAGATCCTCGAGGCGTTCGACGTGAAGGCGCGCGTCCGCCTCGTGCTCGCGATGGTCGGCCGCCAGCTCGAGGTGCTGCGGGTCAAGAAGGAGATCTCCTCCATGGTGCAGGAGGAGATGGGCAAGTCGCAGCGCGAGTACATCCTCCGGCAGCAGATGAAGTCGATCAAGGAGGAGCTCGGCGAGGGCGGCGACGACGACGAGATCGAGGAGCTCCGCGAGCGCATCCGGCGCGCCAAGGTGCCGGCGGAGGTCGACAAGGTGGTCCGCAAGCAGCTCAGCCGGCTGCGCTCGATGGCGCAGCAGTCGGCCGAGTTCAACGTGACCAAGACGTACCTCGAGTGGATCGCGGATCTGCCGTGGTCCAAGACCACGGTGGACAAGCTGAGCGTCGAGAGCGTGCGGCGCTGCCTCGACGAGGATCACCTCGGGCTGGAGAAGGTGAAGAAGCGGATCGTCGAGTACTCGGCGATCCGGCAGCTCCGCACGGACAAGAAGGGGCCGATCCTGCTCTTCATCGGGCCGCCCGGCGTCGGCAAGACGTCGCTCGGCAAGTCGATCGCGCGCAGCATGGGGCGCCGCTACGAGCGGATCGCGCTCGGCGGCGTGCGCGACGAGGCGGAGATCCGCGGGCACCGGCGCACGTACGTGGGCGCGCTGCCCGGGCGCATCCTGCAGGCGCTGAAGAAGGCGGGCACCAAGAACCCGGTGCTCGTGCTCGACGAGGTCGACAAGATGGGCGTCGACCTGCGCGGCGATCCGGCGGCGGCGCTCCTCGAGGTGCTCGATCCGGAGCAGAACTCGACGTTCCAGGACCACTACCTCGACCTGCCGTTCGATCTGTCGCAGGTGATGTTCCTCGCGACCGCAAACAACTGGGACGGCATCCCGGGGCCGCTCGTCGACCGCATGGAGGTCATCGAGGTGCCCGGCTACACGCGGACCGACAAGCTGGGGATCGCGCGGGAGTTCCTGGTGCCGAAGCAGCTGTCGGCGCACGGGCTCACGGACGAGCGCCTGGAGTTCACGGAGCCGGGCATCGAGGCGGTCGTCGACCACTACACGCGCGAGGCGGGCGTGCGCGGCCTGGAGCGGCAGATCGCGGCGGTGTGCCGCGCGACGGCGGTGAAGGTCGCCGAGGGCCACGACGTGCGCGAGGTGGCGACGCCCGAGCACGTGGAGCAGGTGCTCGGCCCGCACAAGCACCGCCCCGAGATCGCCGAGCGGACGCTCCAGCCCGGGGTCGCGACCGGGCTCGCGTGGACGCCGGCGGGCGGCGAGATCCTCTTCATCGAGGCGACGAAGATGCCGGGCAAGGGCAACGTGGTGCTCACCGGCAACATGCGGAACGTGATGCAGGAGTCGGCGAGCACGGCGGTGAGCTTCGTGCGCAGCAAGGCCGATCGGCTGCACCTCGATCCGGAGTGGCTCAAGGAGATCGATCTGCACGTGCACATCCCGCAGCACGGCACGCCGAAGGACGGGCCGAGCGCGGGCGTGACGATGTTCGCGGCGGTGGCGTCGCTGCTGCTGGGGGCGTCGGTGCGCAGCGACGTCGCGATGACGGGGGAGATCTCGCTGCGCGGGCGGGTGATGCCGGTCGGGGGGGTGAAGGAGAAGCTGCTCGCGGCCCACCGCGCCGGGATCCGGCACGTGCTCATCCCGGCGAAGAACCGGCGCGACCTCGAGGACGTGCCGCAGGACGTCAAGGATCAGATCAAGATCACGATGGTGTCGTCGATGGAGGAGATCCTGCCGATCGTGCTGGAGCCGCCGCGGCGCGCTCCGGCGCAGAGCGCGTCGCCGGAGGAGATCGAGGAGCAGGCGGGGGCGCAGTAGGAGAGAGGTCGTCGAGGGGGGCCGGCCCGCGCGGCGAGCACCCTCCGCGAGGGCCTTACCGTCGTCTGTCGATGGGGGGTTGGGGGGCGCGGGGACGCGCTAGCCGTGACAGGCGCGCACGAAGCCGCAGCGCAGCTTGCGGCACGCCTCGACCGGGACGGCGTCGAAGCGATCCTCGGACCTCGCCTCGGCGAAGCGCTCGGCGAGGCGGGCTAGCTCGCGCTCGAACCGCGCGTGATCGTCGTCGGTGAGGGTCCCCATGGGGCCCGCGGCAGCGAGCCACACGGGCTCGACCTCGGCGCCGACGAAGAGCACGCCAGCGCGGATGGGGCGGTCGGGGTGACGCCTCCTGAGCGCGAGCGCACACGCGCGCAGGCGGAGCTCGTACGGCGAGAGATCCGCGCGGGGGCGCGCGCGCTTGTACTCGATGACGTCGATCTGGCCGCCCGGGTGCAGGATGGCGAGATCGATGGCGAGCGAGAGCGCGAGCCTCGCGCCGCGCCGCCGTCCGGCGCGCTGGGGCTCGACGTCGAGCACGAGCGCCTCCTCCCGGAGGAGCGACGCCTCCTCGCCGCGCACCTGGCGCGCGTAAGGGCCGTCCAGGAAGCGCGCGACGCCCTCCGCGGTGCGCAGCACGTCCGGGCCGTGCGGCGGGAAGCCTTCGAAGGCGAGGCGGGCGGCGACCTCCTCGGCCTCGGTCGGCTCACCCCAGCGCGCGCGAGGCCAGCGCTGGAGCACCCGGTGCACGGCGCGGCCAGGAGGGCGAGGATCCGCGCCGTCCTCGAGCTCGACGCGCTCCTCGCCCGGGAGCTCGGGCGGGCCCTCGACGTCGAACAGGCCGAGCTGGCCCTCGCCGGCAGGCTCGGCGATCCCGAGGAGGTGGCGCAGCCGGAAACGGCGCGGGCACGCCTGGAACGCCGCGAGGGACGCCGCCGCGACCAGCACGGTCTGCGCGCGCGCTGGCCCCATGGCCGGGGGCGCACGGGGGGCCGGCGCGGCGCGCGCGTACGCGTCGGTGCCGGGAGCGGGCGCCTTCGCCCCGGCGAGCAGCGCGCTGGCGTCGAGCGTCGCACGGATGGTGCCGGCCAGCGGCGTGGAGGCCTCGATGTCGACGGCCGCCGCGGTCCCGGGGTCGGCGTCGACGGCCGCCGCGGTCCCGGGGTCGGCGTCGACCGCGGCCTTCAGCGTGAGCCAGGCCGAGCCGCTCCGCGGCTTCGCCTCGGCGCCGACGAGCACGAGCTCGCGGCGGGCGCGCGTGATCGCGACGTACGTGAGCCGCTGCCGCTCGGCGCGCTCCCGCGCCCGCACCTCGGCGCGCGCCGCCTGGAGCGCGGGCGTGCTGATGGGCAACGACGGCCCGCGCGCCGACGCCTCGGCGTCCTGGAGCGTGCTGGTCCGCAGCCGTCCGTCGATCACCTGCACGTAGTGGCGCACGAGCAGCGCGGCAGGCCGGTCCCCCGCGGCGGGGACGTAGCTCAGGCCAGGCTGGGCCGCGCGGGGCTCCGCGTTGAGATCCAGGAGCACGACGGCCGGGAAATCGAGCCCCTTGCTGGCGTGGATCGTCGTGAGCCGCACGGCGTCGTCCTCGGGCGAGAAGACGGCGGCCTCGGGCTCGTCCGCCTCGTCGCGGATGCGGCGATCGAGCCAGCGGACGAAGCTCGCGAGCGAGCCGCCCCGGCGGCGGGCGATGGAGACCAGGCGGTCGACGTTGCCGAGGCGGGCCTGGGCGCGAGGGAGCGCCGCGAGGACGCGGTCGAGATCGAAGGCGGTGACCGCGGCGCGGATCGCCTCGCCGGGCGTCGAGCGGAGCGCGGCGCGGCGCAGGCCGGCATAGCGGGCGCGGAACGCCTCGAGCCGCTCGCGATCCCCCGCGGGCAGGCGCGCGAGCGCGGGGAGCGGGCGCCCGTCGTCGAGCTCGGCGTCGTCGGGCGAGGGCGACCGGCCCCCCTGCGCGAGCGCGGCGGCGGACCAGCGGCCGAGCAACGGGACCGCGAGGCCGCGGCCAGGAGGCGCGAGCAGCGCGAGCGAGGTGTCCGAGAGCGCCACCACCGGGCCGCGGAGGACGGTCGCCAGGGCGAGGCGATCGCGCGGATCGAGCAGGAGGCGGAGGATCGCGGCCAGATCACGGACCTCGGCCGCGTCGAAGAGCGCGCGGCCGGCCACCACGTACGGGATCTCGAGGCGCGCGAGCGCCAGCTCGACGAGCGGGATCGTGCTCCTCCGCCGGGTGAGCACGGCGACGTCGCGGAAGCGCAGATCGCCTGTCGCGGCGCCGTCGCGGCCCGCAGCGCCGTCGCGGCCCGCGGCGCCGTCGCGGCCCGCAGCGCCGTCGCGGCCCGCAGCGCCGTCGCCGCCCGCGCCGCGGACGCGCCGCGCGATGTACGCTGCCGCGATCAGCGCCTCGCGCAGCTGTCCGCGCGCGTCCCGGACCAGGGCGTCGACCCCGTCCGGAGCGCCGCCGCCGTCGCTGACCAGCACGACGTCCGTCGGGCCCTCCGCGGCCCTGCCCGGCGCCGCGACGAGGTGCTCCGCCGCGCTGTAGGCGATCTCGAACTCGCGCGGCGGACTTCCAGCCTCGCGCGCGCCCGCGTCGCCGTCGCCCGCGCCGCCGTCGCCCGAGCCGCGATCCTGGGCGAAATCGCGCGCGGAGAAGGCGTTGATGAACGCGAGCAGCTCGGGCGTCGACCGGCGGCTCTCGCGGAGCGCCACGAAATCGGCGCTCGGATCCGGCGACCAGAGCGCGGGCGCGAGCTCGAGCGCGCGGCCCGCGGCGGCGCCGGCGAGCTCCGCGCAGACGCGGCAGAAGATGGAGACGTCGGCCCCGCGGAACCCGTAGATGGATTGCTTGCGATCGCCGACGAGGAACAGGCCGTGACCCGACAGACCGGCCGCCGTCGGGGCCACGCCGGCCGGGCGCGCGAGGGCGGCGTCGTCGCGCTCGCGCAGGAGGTACACGAGATCGCGCTGCACCGCGCTCGTGTCCTGGAACTCGTCGACGAGCAGCACGTCGACCGAGCCGCGGACCGCCGCGCCGATCGCCGGATCGTCCCGCAGGCCGTCGCGGGCGGCGCGCAGGAGATCGCCGAACCCGAGGCCGCCCTCGGTGCGGCGGATCGCCGAGAGCCGCTCGCGGATCTCCTCCAGCAGCTCGATGATCCGCGCCTCGCGGCGCGACAGGGCCGGGGCCTCGCGCAGGAAGCCGAGCAGCTGCTGCGCCTTGTCGCGGTGCTTCTCGCCCGGCAGCGCCTCGCGGAAGGCGATGAGCGCCTCGTCGGCCGGCGTGGACTTGCTCTTGTGGGGCTTGCGCTGCGTGAGGAGCTCGATGAGCGGGGCGCTCGCGGCGCTCGCGGGGAAGGGCGCGCCGCCGTCCTCGCGGCCGAGCGCCGCCACGAGCGCCGCCGCCGGCGCGCGGAAGGCGGCGCTGCCGAGCGCGGCGCTCCCGGCGGCGAGGCGGCGGAGCTCCCGCGCGAGCGCGCTGGCCTCGGCGGCGTGGTCGGACACGGCGAGCCGGCGCGGGGCGAGGCCGTCCTCGTCGAGCCGGTCGAGCAGCCGCGTGACCTCGCTCCGCGCGGCCTCGACGCCGCCCGTCGCGGCGATGAGCGCGCGCGCGGCGTCGGCGCGCTCGCCCCCCTCGGCGAGCGCGCGGCTCAGCGCCTCGTCGACCGCGAGATCGCTGAGCGCCTGCGCCTCCTCCTCGTCGAGGATCCGGGCCGAAGGCGAGAGCCCCATCGCGATCGCGTGCCGGTCCACGATCTGCTTGGCGACGCCGTGGAGCGTGTCGATGCGCGCGGCGGGGAGGCGGGCGAGCGCCTCCTCCGCGCGCTTGCGCAGCTCGGAGACGGGCAGCGACGCGCCGGGGAGGCCGGCGACGGCCGCCTGCCGCGCCCGGAGGATGTCGGCGAAGGGGATGTCCGCCTCGCCGTTCCAGCGGGCGATCTCGCGGAGCGATCGCTCGACGCGGTGGGCGATCTCCCGCGCCGCGGCGCGGGAGAACGTCGTCGCGACGATGCGGTCCGGCGGCACGGGCGGCGCGGCGGACGCTGCGTCGGGCAGGCCGAGGGAGGTGAGGCCGAGCGTGAGCAGCACGTAGAGCGCCGTGAGGCGGTGCGTCTTGCCGGTGCCGGCGCTCGCGGCGACCACGACGTTGCGGCGGAAGGCGTAGATGAGCGCGTCGCCCTCGGCGAGCTCCGCGCCGCGCGGCGCGGAGCTCACGCGACCTCCTCCGCGGCCTCGTCGCTCGGCACGACCGCGGGGCGGCGGCACACGTCGCGCGCGTCGCACCGCGCGCACATCGTCGAGAGCGTCGGCCGCGGCGCGGCCTTGCCCTCCCAGAGCGCGACGACCGCGGCCCGCGCCGTGCGCGCGGCCTCGGCCCAGCCCTCGGCGAGCGCGCGCTGCTCGTCGGCCGTGCGCGGCCACAGCTCGATGAGCCCGCGCTGGCGCACGCCGATGTAGACGGCGCGCACCTCCTCCGCGCCCAGCGCGCGCGCCGCGATGGCGCTGTACAGCGGCAGCTGGAGCGCCCTCCGCCGCTCCTTGGCGTCGGGGAGCTTGCCGGTCTTGTAGTCGACGACCCGCACGACGCGCTGGTCGGTCGATCGATCGAGCCGGTCGATCTGGCCGTCCACCCACAGGCTCGGGCCTCCCTCCTCGTCGAGCGGGGGGAGCTCCAGCGGCCGCCAGGGGGGCGGCTCTCCGGCGCCGAAGCGCCGCTCGGCCAGGAAGAAGCGGAGCTCCGGCGACGCGTCCTCCCCGTCTCCGTCGAGCGTGCGGGCCACGACCTCCAGCACGTCCGCGATCGCCTTCTCGACCGCCTCGCGGCGGAGCGGGGCCATGGGCGCCGAGACGCCGAGCGCCGCCTCGGCCGCGGCGCGCGCCGCCGCGAGCTGCTCGGCCGGATCGCGCTCCGGGCCGAGCTCCCGCAGGGCCTCGAACGAGGCCTGCAGGGCGCGGTGGATCAGCGTGCCGCGCTCGCGCGCGTCGGCCGACTCGGCGAGGTCGTCGGCGCGGCGCACGTGCAGGACGCGGCGGGCGAACGCCGCGAAGGCGCAGCCCACGGCGCGCTCGATGTGGGTGACCGCGATCGGCCTGTCGGGGTGCGCCCCGCCGATCGCGGCCCTGAGCTGCGCGGCGAGCGCGGGATCGCCGTCGACGAGGACGCGGCCCGTGTGGAGGTCGATCGGCGCGCGCGGATCGAGGAAGAAGTCCGCGCGGGCGCGCTCGATCCGGATCCGCTCCGCGAGGTCCGCCGGCGGCCGCCCGCCGCCCGCGAGGGCGATGAGCTCCGCGTCGCGCGGGCCGAGGGGCGCCGCGTCCGGGGCGACGCGCGAGGCGGGCTCCGTGCGCTGGGGCGCGCCGGCCGCCGCGGCCACGACGAAGAGCGGGTGCGGCTCGTTCGGCTCGCTGTCGTCCCCGCGCGTGAAGCAGAGGGCGACGCGCCGGGCGCCGGCGAGCGCCCAGCCGAGCTCCGCGCGCTGGGCCGCCTGGCGCTCGCGCCCCGACGCGGGGCGGCTCGGCGCCGGCAGCCTCCCGCGGAGCGCCTCGCCGAGCAGCGTCTCGTCCGCGCCCGGGCTGCCGCCGTAGGCGCGCGCGTCGAGCCCGGTCACCACCACCACGTCGTGCTCGAGCGCCGTAAAGCCGGCGGCGACGTCGATGCGCACCGCGCCGGCGCGGCCCGCGTCGCCGCGCGGCCCGGCGCCCTGCTCGGCCGCGGCCCGCTCGAGCTCCGCGTAGATCTCGGCCACGGTGGCGGGGCGCTCCTCGCAGCCGAGGTCGTACGCGGCCCGCGCGAGCGCCTCGGCCTGCTCGCGGATCGCGCGCGCGGCCCGCGCTCCTTGCCCCATCGCGCCCATCGCCTCGAGCGCGAGCGCGCCGCCGCTCCGCCGCTCGCCGCGCAGCGCGGCGCGGAGCTCCTCGAGCCCGGGCTCGCCGAAGCCCAGCTTGTCGAGGAGCGACAGGAAGCGCCGCACGATCTCGGGCCGCGTCGCCGCCTCGCCGATCCAGCGGGCGCTGGCCAGCAGCCGCTCCAGCGCGTGCGGCATCCACGCCTCGTCGTCGCCGTCCTCGTCGCCGTGCGCGCCGCCCGCGCCGCGCAGCACCTCCAGGCCCAGGGCGAGCTCCGCGTCGCTCAGCGCCTCCTGCGCGGTCGCCGGCGGCGTCCGCGCCGTCCCTGCGCGGCGGTCCGCGCGGCGGGCCGCCACGACCGAGATGAGGCCGTCGATGAGCAGCCGGCCCGTGCGATCCACCTCGACCGGCACGTCGCGCAGCCGGTGGGCCAGGTCGGTCGAGCGCCGCTCCGCCTCCGTGGCGGACGTGCGGTCCATCCAGGCGCCGGCGTGGACCCCCGGGGCGCGGAGGATCTCGATCGCCTGCTCGCGGCGCACCGGCCCGACGGCGAGGCGCAGGATGGCGAGCGCGACGCGCCCGTCGGGGCAGCTCGCGGCGGCGCGGCCGCGCGGCTCCGAGGCGCGGACGCCCGCGTCGGCCAGCGCGGCGCGGAGGGGCTCGAGCGCGGCGTCGTCGAGCGCCGGCACGACGACGGCGATCCGCTCGGGCGGGATCCCGCGGCCGAGCGCGGCGGCCACCTCGGCGGCGGCGGCGCGCGCCTCGCCCTCCGGGGTCCTCGCCGCGACGGCGGCGAGCGGCTCCGCTCCGCCGTCGGGCACCCAGGCGATCTCCGGCGCGTCCTCGAGCGAGGCCCAGCGCCGCTCCAGCGCGTCGGCGATCGGCGCCGCGCCTTCGTCCGGGAGCGCGGGCAGCTCGACGGTGACGCCCGCGCCGCCGCGGGCGCGGACCGCGGCGTGGAGCGCCTCGACCCAGGCGAGATCGTCGGGCTCCCAGGCCACGGCGCCGCGGATCGCGACCTTGCGCGGGAGCGGGAGCGCGGCGGACGCGCCGGCCGAGCGGAGCGCCCGCGCGAGCACGGACCCGGCGCAGCGCGGGTCGACGAGGCGCGCTGCCCGCAGGGCGGCGTCCGCCCGATCGAGGACCTCGGCGATGGCGATCGCGTACGGGGTCCCGAGCGCCCGCAGCTCCGCCGGGGAGGTCCCGGCGCGCCGGAAGCTCCCGAGGGCGCGGTCGATGGCGTGCGCGAGCGCGACGCGCGCGGCGGGCTCGGCCGGCTGACGCAGCCGATCCGGCGGCAGGGCGTCGAGGGCGAGCCGGGTGGCGAGGCGGCTCGTGTGAAGGCTCGCTATGGCGGCGTCCGGCGCCAGCAGGGCGAGCGCCTCGGAGACGAAGCTCCACCGTGAGCGGATTTCCTGTCCTGCGGTACGCGGGTCGCGCAGATCGAGCGAGGCGAGCTCGCGTTCAACGTGCCGCTCGGTCGGGACGATGAGGAGCGATGTTCTGCTCACCACCGCGAGACGGCCGAGTGCCGCTCCCGGGAAGCGCAGGCGCCCGCCAGGGCAGGCGGCTGAGAGGGCGCCGGCGCGTCTGAATGCACGTCCAGCAAGGGGGACCTCACGGCAGACGCTTTACTTCATGCATCCGTCCCCTCGCAACCTCTGCCGGGGGCGCGCCTTGTTGAAAAAGTCCCGCGGAATGTGGGAATTCTTGTGGGGAAAAGGGAATGCGTGTTGAAAAACCTGTTGAGAACCCCGGACGGTCCGGGTCGCAGCGCGCCGTAGACCTGCGGAATTGCACGCAGCGAGGGCGGGCCAGAGCACGCCCGGGGCGCTCTGCAGTTTTCAACAGGCTCAGCGGTGATCGGCGGCGATCGGAGGAGACCGGACGTCACGACGGGGCGTGAGCCGCCTCGGCAGGCCGAGCGGGGCAGGGCGGACGGAAGGAGGAAAGGGGGAGGAGGGGGCTGAGCGCTCCGTCGCGAGGCGCCCTGTCGGTTGCGTCGGTTGCGTCGGTTGCGTCGGTTGCGAGGGGCCTAGCGGCGCGCCACGTCCTTGTCGCGGCGGACGCTGGTGTCGTCGGCCGGCGGCAGATCGGACACGCTCGCCGGCGGCATCGCTGGCGGCAGCAGCGTGGGAGCCGCCGTCGCGCTGCCCTGGTCGCCGCCTCGCGCGGCGGGACCGGCGCCGGCCGACGCGGCGGCGGACGCGCTCGTCACGGCGCCCGGCGAAGCATCGGAGGCGGCGGGTGAAGCATCGGAGGCGGCGGTGGTCGCCTGCGTGGCTGGGGGCGCCTCGGACTGTGCGCGATTCCGCACGGCGGTCACCGCCTTGTCGGCCGCCTTGACGAGCTGTGTCGTCACGACCGAGGGCGGGAAGGGGAGCTTCGGGGCGACGAAGAGCTCGAGCTTCAGGATCGTGTGGTGCTCGTCGACGGCGCGGAGCCGCCAGCGGGCGCGGAAGTCGGCGACGTTGCCGCGCTTGTGGCGGCCGGAGATCACCTCGTCCGCGCCGTCCTTGGTGGGCGGCGACATGTCGGCGACCGTCCAGATGTGCGCGGCGCCGTTCAGGATCGGCACCTGGAGATAGACCTCGCTCGTGCCCTTGCGCTTCGCGAGCACGCGGCTCTGGTCGAAGGGGCCGATGAACGTCTTGTAGCTGCCGTAGGAGGTGACGATCTTCCGGACCGCCGGCAGGGGCGCTTTCACGAGGATCGCTGCGCCCCCGGTGTCGATCGCGGCGACGGGCCCGGTGGTCTTCAGCGTGTACCGGAGCGCCTTCCCGAGCGACGCGAGCTTCTCCGACTCGGCGTCGGCGGCGCGGGCCGCGCGCGGCGAGAGGGAGAGGGCGAGGACGGCGAGCGAGAAGGCGATCAAGGACAGGGACCACAGTTTCTTCATGGACTCTCCTGTTCGAGCGACGTCCGTCAGCGCGGGCTCCCCCCCACGTAGCGGACATGCGCCTCGGGCGGCGAGACCGCAGCCCCTCGCTACATGTAACTCCGTGAGCAGGCGGCCGCACGCCTGCGCACTACAGAAAACATGCTTTCTTCGGACGAGGTCGGAATTCAGCGATCGGCGTCGGCGCGCTTCACGTTCACGCCGCTGGCGCCGCGCTGCGCGCTGCCGCCGCTGTCTTCGCTCGTGGGCGCGGCGCTCGCGGCCTGTCCGGCAGCGTCGGCGTCGGGCTCGGACGAGGCCGCGGGTGGCCGCAGGGGCCGCTCGCCTGGCTCCTCGTCGAGCGGGGCCATCTTGCAGGAGCCGTCGAACTGCACGCCGCGATCGATGAAGATGGCGGGCGCGTGCAGGGCGCCGGTCACCTTGGATGGAGCGTAGAGCTCGATGGCGTCGCGGGCGCGGATGCTCGCCTGGACCTCGCCGCCCGTGACGATGCACGTGACCACGTGGATCTCCCCGATCACGAGCGCCCCTTCGCCGATCACGAGCACGTCCTCGCCGCGGATCTCGCCGCGGAAGCTGCCGTCGATGCGCACGCGGCCCTCGAAGAAGAGCTTGCCTTCGAAGTGCGTACCGCGGCCCAGGAGGGCGTTGATCTCGGTGGGCCGGTGGCCCCCGCCGTCGTCGCCGCGCGGGCTTCCTGGGGATCGCGGCGAGAGGGGCGAATCCCTGTCGCCCGGGAAGGACATCGGCTCCATCGCCTGCTGGCTTACTTCAGGCATCGTCACATTCGCAACGGGGGTGCGCGTCAGTCGCGTAACGGGCGCGCCGAGGTGGCCGTGTATGTTGAGTGATTTCCGATGCTTGGAGACGATTTGCGGCAGGGTACGTTTTCTGCAGAGAGGGCGGACCGAGCAGGTGTCCCGGCGCGCTGACCGCGCCGGTGGACGGCGCGCGCGGAGGGTGAGCCGACGTCTGGCCGAGCGCGCGGTGGAGCGTGAGGGTCCGAGGCGACCAGGAGAGGGAGTGGAGATGACGTTCCGATCGTTGCTTGTGGCTGCCGGTGTCCTGGGCAGCATCTCGGTGGCGTCCGCGCAGACGCCACCCGCGCAGCCGACAGCTCCACCGGCCGATCTCACGCCGCCTCAGCCGCCGCAGCAACCGGCCGCCCCGGCGCCGGCCGCGCCCGGCGCTCCTGCCGCGCCCGGCGCTCCTGCCGCGGCTCCCGGCGCCCCTGCGGCTGCGCCGGGCGTGGCTGCCGCGCCCGCCGCCGCTCCGCCCGCGGAGCCAGCGCCCCCCGCGCAGCCGGAGCCTCCGGCAGAGCCGCCGTCGGCCCCGGCGACACCGCGGTCCGACGCCGTGGTCTCCCCGGTGGTGCGGTTCGATCTGGCCACCGCGGCCGATACCGTGCAGGAGGAGGACGAAGAGACGAACCTGCGCTGGCGCGGGACCACGTTCACCTGGAACCAGGCCGGCAGCACGACCCTCTTCGGCGTCGGCGGCGAGTACACGCCCGACATCCAGGTCTACGGCTGGGATTTCACGCTGCGGCCGAGCTACTACCTGCTCGACCGCCCCAAGGACAAGGTGTCGCTGTCGGCCGAGATCGGCTGGCTCGTCGAGCTCACGAACAGCGACACCACCGCCACGTACCGGGAGCCGCAGCTCAAGGACACGACGCTCGGCGCCCGGTACAGCCGCGCGCTCTGGGAGAGCGGCGGCGCGAACAAAGGCGAGTACAAGACGGACGCCGCCATGCGGCTGCGCGTGACCCTGCCGACCTCGCCGCAGAGCTGGAACTCGGGCGACTACTTCACCGTGTCGGTCGGCCCGCAGGTGAGCCAGAAGATCAAGCTGCTCGGTTCGAAGGCCGACGGGCTCAACCATGTGACGGCGACGCTCGGCGTGACGTATGCCCACCTGTTCTCCAGATCGATCATGCGGGTGAACCCGGACCTCCGACGACTCCGGCAGAACCCGAGCGGTGAGAGCGAGCTCGACGAACAGCTGAGCGGGTATGCCCAGGTCCTCAATCGCCTGACCACGAGCCTCGATCTCGACGTGCCGCTCTACAAGGACCTCTCGCTGGGGACGAGCTTCGGGCTGCTCAGCCGGTTCAAGCCCGAGCTCGGAGAGGGATGCCTCAAGATCAGCACCGGCTGCGCCCCGTATACCTTCGACGGGACCACCTACCTCCCGAACACGGCGTTCGACATCAACGTGAGCTACCCGGTCTACGAGGTCGTCGACCTCACGCTGGGCTACAACAACACAACGGCGCAGCTCGGGGAGGACGGCCAGCGCAGGAACTTCTTCTATAGCCCTGACGCCCAGTTCTATCTCGACATCAACGCCAACCTCGACGTCATCTACTCGAAGGTGACAGGCCGCGGGAAGAAGGCCGAGAAGGCGGGCACCGCCAGCGCTTCGCGCCGGCAGGCGCTCTGACGCGCGCGAGCCGTCGCGGCTCGTCAACGTACCGTTACGCGCGCCCGCGGCTCTCGCCGGTGGTCAGGCCGCCGGCGATGAGGTGCGCGGCGCGCAGGGGCTCGGGGAGGTGGCCGTTCACCGAGAGCCGCGCGATCAGCGCGCTCGCGTCGTCCAGCGAGATCCCGGCGCGCTGCACGTACACGCTCGCGACGGGCTCCATCGGGCCAGCGCGCTCGATGAGCGCCCACTTGCGGCGCCCTCCCCGGACGCGCGAGAGCAGCGCGTCGCGGATCGCGTCGAGGTCCGGGAGGCGCCGCGCCACCACCACGACCGGCAGGGCGAGGGCTTCGTGCAGCGCCGCGAGATCGACGACGTTGAAGCCCGCCACAGCGATGCCCTGGAGCATGACCACCTGCGCCTGGGCGTAGAAGCGGGAGCCGCGGATCATCGCGGCGATCGCGGGCGTGGCGTTCCGCCCGTCGCGCCTCACGCGGGTGGAGAGGACGCCCTCGAGGCGCAGCCCCGAAAAGACGGTCCCGACGACCTGCACGTCGCCGCGGTGGTCGCGGGCGAACGGCGCGTCGTCGACCCCGATGACGTGCGAGAAGCGTGGAGCGCGGGCCGGCACACGCGGAGCTTAACGTGCTGCCGTCTTTGCCGGGCCAGGCGGTCGTGCTGTACTGATAGAATGCGACCTTCCAGGCACCTCTCGCTGAGCCTTCTGCTCGCCCTCGGCCTCGCCTCGTCGCTCGCCTTCGGGCAGGGCGCCACCGCCCAGCCGGCCCCGAAGGCCGCCGCGGCGCCGGAGAAGGCCGCCGCCCCGCAGAAGCCGGCGGTCAACAAGCCGCGCGGCGGCAGCGCCGGCGCGCCGAAGCGCGCCGGGCGCGCGCGCAAGCCCAAGAAGGACGCGCAGGCGAGCCTCGCCGGGCGGCCGGTCGCCACCTTCCCGGGCTTCCGCATGCTCCCGGCCGGAGGCTCGCGCGTGTTCGTGCAGATCCACGGCGGCAAGGTCGACGTCGCCGAGTCGAAGGCCGCCGGACGCCTCGTCTACCGGCTGAAGGGCGCAGGGGCGATCCAGACGAACCGCTTCCCGCTCGTGACGTCGTTCTTCGCGACCCCGGTGACCCAGGTGCAGCTCGTCGGCCAGGGCAACGATCTCGACATGGTGATCGACCTGCGCACCCAGACCGAGGCGGCGTACCGCGTGCTCGAGACCGATCAAGGGATGGTGCTCCAGGTCGACTTCCCCCCGTCCGTGCCCGAGCAGCGCGCCGCGGCGCCGGCCGAGGGAGCGCGCAAGCGCTCGGAGCGCCGCACGATCTCGCAGGATCCCGGGAGCGACGAGAGCTCGGATCTCTAGCGTTCCGGCTGGCCGCGGCCGGGGTCCGGGCCGAGGCCGAGCTCACCGCCAGAGGGCAACTAGATGGCGACGGCCTCCCGCCGGGCCTTCTCCCCGGGCGGACCCGCGTCCGCCGCCGAGGCCGGCTCGCCCATCGCCGCCGCGGCGAACGTCACGAGGACCATCCACAGGAGATCGGCGAGCAGCAGGTGGACGAGCTGCATCCACACCGGCGCGAGCAACAAGAGGTTGAGGAGCCCCGCGCCGATCTGCAGCAGCACGAGCGCTCCGGTCGCCGCCGAGAGCCGCGCGACCTCGGGCGAGGGGCGCCGGGCAGCGACGGCGCCGCGGGCGAAGAGGAGGTAGACGGCCACGGCCGCCGCCACCGTCGGGTGCAGCACGCGCAGCTGCAGCAGGAAATGCGCCGCGGGCGAGAAATCCTGCGCCAGCCCCTCTCGGAGCGAGCCCGCGGCGAAGAGCGTGTCCCCGAGCGCGGCGATGGCCCCGGTCACGCCCACCGCGAGGACGCCTGCGAGCCCGGCGCCGAGCAGCGCGCCCGTCACCCCCTGGCCGCGCAAGCGCACGCGCCGGCCCCCGCGTGCCCAGTAGAGGGTGCAGGTCATGGCGCCCACCAGCAGGAACGTGTTGATGAGGTGCACGGCCATCCAGAGCGCGCGCGCCGCCGACGCGTCGTGCGCGACGTACTCGAGCAGGACGATCCCGGCGCCGACCGCCGCCTCGGTGATCATGAACAGCATCGACGCGGCCGCGCCGCCGCGCACCGGGTGGCCCGACGGATAAGCGACGAAGGCCCAGACGAGCTGCAGCGCGACGAGCAGGAACGCGATGCCCGAGGTGGCGCGGTGCGTGAACTCGATGAAGGTCGCCGCGCTCGGAGAGCGCGGGATGACGTCGCCGTTGCACGTCGGCCAGTGGCTGCCGCAGCCGGCCCCCGAGCCGGTCGCGCGCACGAACGCGCCCCACAGGATCACGCCGAGCGTGAAGGCCAGCGCGAGCGCCGCGAGCTTCCAGAACCGCGCCTGAGTCATGCCGGGTCCTTACCGCGAAACCAGCGCGACGGCAGCCCGCGCGAGATCGGCGATGCACGGGCAACCTGCCCAAGCAACTCCTGCGATCGTCAGCGCGACCGCGCGCGACCGGCGGCGAGGCGGCGTCCACCGCAGCGCGATCTCGTTGCGCCCGGCCCCGGCTGAAGGGAGGATGTGCCGGTGCCGAACAGCGACGAACTCCGAACCGCTCCGCTCTCCGCGCCGATCGAGCTCCCGAGCGGTCGACCGGCCAGGATCGTCGTCGCGGACGACGACCGCCTCGCGCGCCAGATGCTGGCGAGCATCCTTCAGAAGGCGGGCTTCCAGGTCGAGGCGGTCGACGACGGCCAGGAGGCGATCGAGCTGATCGGGCGGGGAGGGGTCGATCTCGTGCTCCTCGACATCGTGATGCCCCGGCTCACCGGCCTCGAGGCGTGCAGGCTGCTCAAGAGCATGACGTCGGAGTCGTTCCTCCCCGTCGTGCTGGTCACCGTGAAGAGCGACACGGCGAACCGTGTCGAGGGGCTCAAGATCGGCGCCGACGATTACGTCTGCAAGCCGTTCGAGGAGGAGGAGCTCCTCGCGCGGGTCGGGGCGATGCTCCGGATCAAGCGGCTGCACGACCAGGTCGCGGCGCAGCGCGCCTACCTGGAGCAGCTCTCCATCCACGACGAGATGACGGGGCTCTACAACTACCGTTACCTCTTCACGCGCCTCAACGAGGAGTTCAAGCGCGCGGAGCGCTACCACGAGCCGTTCGCCTGCGTGCTCGTCGACATCGATCGGCTGAAGGCGATGAACGAGACCGGGGGGCGCACGCTCGGCGACGCCGTGATCCGGCGCGTGGCCGATGGGATCCGCCGCTCCGTCCGGGAGGTGGACGTGGTCGCGCGGTACGGCGGCGAGGAGTTCCTCATCGTCCTGCCGAGCACCCACTTCGCCGGGTCGCTGACGGTGGCCGAGCGGATCTGGCGCGAGGCCTCCGGCAACCCGGTCGAGTTCGGCGGAGAGGCGAGGCCGTGCAGCGTCTCGATCGGCGTCTCGCTCTACCCCTCGCGCGACGTCCGCTCCAAGGACGCGCTGATCCGCGCCGCGGAGAGCGCGCTCAACCAGGCGAAGCGCGAGGGCGGCAACCGGATCTGCGTCTTCCAGCAGCACGGCCACATCTACACGCCGACGGCGAGCGGCGAGCCGCAGTCCTCACCCCCGCCAGGGAAGCTCCGGCGCTCGAGCGATCCGGCCTTCGCCGCGACGCACGCGGCGCACACGGCTGCGGAGGAGCCGAAGGAGCCGCAGACGCGCCGGGGCACCGACCTCCCGCCCTTCCCCTCACGCAAGCCGCTCTAGTCCCGCTCGCCGCTCCGCCTCGTGAACGCCGCAGATCGCGCCCGTATCCTCCTCGTCGACGACGAGCCCGCCCTGCGCCGCGGCCTGGCGCGCGCGCTCGTGCGCGACTTCGACGTCCTCACCGCCGAGGACGGCCCCGCGGCGCTCGGGCTGCTCGCGACGACCCGCGTCGAGGCGGTGCTGCTCGACCTCGCCATGCCGCGCATGAGCGGCGCCGAGGTGCTCGATCGGATCAGGGCCGCGTACCCCGACGTCGAGGTCGTGGTGATGGCCGGCCACGCCGACCTCGACGCCGCGATCGCGGCCGTTCGCGCCGGCGCGTACGGGGTCGTGACGAAGCCCGTCGACGCGGAGGCCGCGGTCGCGATCACGATCGAGCGCGCGATCGAGCGCGGTCGGCTCGAGCGCCGCGCGCGGGCCCTCGAGGAGCGGGTCGACGAGCACGAGCAGCTCGGCGAGGTGATCACGAGCTCCGCCGCGATGCAGGACGCCTACAGGAAGGCGCTCGGCGTGGCGGCCGTCGCCGCGCCCCTCCTGCTGGTGGGCGAGCGCGGGACGGGCAAGGAGCTCGTCGCGCGCGCCGTCCACCGGCGCGGCCCGCGCGCCGCGCGGCCGTTCGTCGCCGTCGACTGCAGCGCGCTGCCGCCGTCGCGGGCCGAGGACGAGCTCTTCGGCGAAGGCGGCGACGCCTCGCCGGACGGCCGCGCCCGCGGGGGCCTGCTCGAGGCGGCGGACAAGGGCACGCTCTTCCTCGACGAGGTCTCGGCGCTGCCGCTCGCGGCCCAGGCCAGGCTGCTCCGGGTCCTCACGCACGGCGAGATCGCGAGGGCGGGGGGCGAGCCGCGCCGCGTGGACGTGCGCGTGATCGCGTCGACGTGCGAAGGCCTCCGCGAGCTCGCCTCTTCAGGCCAGCTCCGGGAGGATCTCGCGTACCGCCTCGGCGTCGTCGTCGTCGAGCTGCCGCCGCTCCGGCGGCGCAGGGAGGACGTCGCGCTGCTCGCGAGCCACTTCCTGAACCGGTGCGCGCGCAGGCACGGGCGCGACGTCAAGCGGATCGGCCCGGAGGCGGCGCGCCTGCTCCGCGAGCACGCGTGGCCGGGCAACGCGCGCGAGCTCGAGAGCGCCATCGAGCACGCCGTGATCTCCGCGCGCGGCGAGGCGATCCTGCCCGCGGATCTGCCGCCCGCGGTGTCGGGGCGCTCCGGGCCGCCGCTTCGCCCTCCGAGGGACGCGCTCGTCTTGCCGGCCGAGCTCTGCGATCTCCCCTACGCGGAGGCCAAGGAGCGCGCCGTCGATGCGTTCGATCAGATCTACGTCGGGCGCCTGCTGGAGCGCACGGGCAACAACCTCAGCGAGGCGGCGCGGCAGGCGGGGATGGATCGCTCGAACTTCCGGAGGCTGAAGAAGAAGGTCGCCTCGCGCGGAGACGAGGCCGCGCAGGGGGAGACCGACGGGGCGGCCCCGGGCAAGGGCGGCGCGGGCTGACGCGCGGACACGTCGGCGCACGCGCGCACGTCGCGCGCGCACGTTGCAGAAGCGCGCGGCCGGCTCGTGCTACGTTGCGCCGAAAATGGCCCGACGCGCTGCACGAGCTGCCCTTGCTGCCGCCGCCGTTTCCCTCGCGGTCCGGCTGGCGCCGCTCCCTGCCGCCGCCGCCGACGCCGGCGGGGCTCCCGGGCGGCGGGCGGCGGTGGTCCACGATCTCCCCGGCGTCCTCGCGCTCGCCGACCGCAATCACCCGAACGTCGCCGTCGCCCGCGCGAAGCTCGACCAGGTCCGCGCGCAGCTCGACGAGGCCCGGTACGCCCCGTTCTCGCAGTTCAAGCTGACGGGCGGCGTCGCGCTCGCGCCGACCGTCCGCGGGAACAACGTCTTCAGCCCGAACACCGACGTCTCGCTCACCTCGAGCCTCGGGGTCGGCTGGCGCGTGAACATCGACGGCGTCATCCCGCTCTGGACGTTCGGGAAGATCACGAACCTCTGGGACGCCGCCGAGGCGAACGTCCGGGTGAACCAGGCGAGCGTCGAGAAGGAGCGGGACGCGGTGCGGCTCTACGTCCGCAAGGCCTACTTCGGCCTCCAGCTCGCGCGCGACTCGCGCAGCCTGCTCGTGGACGTGAGGGCCGAGATGGACAAGGCGCTCCGGCGCCTGGAGGAGCAGGTCGAGCGCGAGGAGGGCGATCCCATCGAGCTGCTCAAGCTGCAGACCTTCGGGGCCGAGCTCGAGGCGCGCGGGGCCGAGGCCGACAAATACGTCTCGGTCGCGCTGGCGGGGCTGCGCTTCTACACGGGCGTCGCGGATCTCGACATCCCCGACCTCCCGATCCGCCCGCCGAAGCACCGGCTCGGCCACGTCACCCGTTACCTGACCGCGGCGCGCCTGTACCGACCGGAGCTCGCGCAGGCGCGCGCGGGCTTCGACGCGAGGTCCGCGCAGGTGCGGCTCGCGCGCGCGCAGCTGTTCCCCGACATCGGCATCGCCGTGCAGGTCGGGGTGAGCGCCGCCCCGGAGGTCGCGGATCAGCTGAACCCGTTCACCAACGACCCCGGCAACTTCTTCCACTACAGCGCGGCGCTCGCGCTGCAGTGGAAGCTCGACCTCTTGCCGCAAGCGGCGCGCATCCGCGCCGCCGAGGCGCAGCTCGAGGAGATGGCGGCGACGCAGCGCTTTGCCATGGGCGGGGTCGCGACCGAGGTCGAGACCGCCTATGCCGAGGTCGTGGAGGCCCAGAAGCGGCTCGACGCCTACAGCAAGGCGACCAAGTACGGGAAGCGCTGGCTCGTGATGGTGCAGCAAGGAATCGACGTCGGGACGATGACGGACAAGGATCTCATCGATCCAGCCAAGGCATATGCCACGAACCGATTCAACCAGCTGAACGCGACGATGGATCTCGACATGGCGATGTCGCGGCTCGCGAAGGCGACCGGCTGGGACGCCATCGCGCCGGACGGCACCTGAGCGAGGGGGCGGCCGCGCTGAGGCACGCGCTGCGTCGCTCGGCTCCGCGTCACCCCGGCTTGAACGCGACCGTCCTTGGCAGTACGGTGCGCGGACAGCATGGGAGCCAACGTCAACGTCGAGCAGGCGCCGCACAAGGTGGCTTTGGCAGCGAACGGTGATGCGGCGCGGCGCGCGGCGAGCGGGGCCTCCGCGGGCGCCAGCATCGCGTTTTACGTCCTGCTCGCGGCGTCGGCCCTCGCCATCATCGGCACTCTCCACTTCGTGGCCTACGTCGTGCCGACCGAGGCCACGATGGGGATCGTGCAGAAGATCTTCTACTTCCACGCCCCCGCCGGGTACGCGATGTACATCGGCGCGACCGTCTGCTTCATCGGCTCCGCCGGCTACCTCGCGCGCGGCACCCAGCGCTGGGATTCGCTGGCGAAGGCCGGCGCCGAGGTCGCCGTGGCGATGGGGCTGATCGTCCTCGTCACCGGTCCGCTGTGGGCCGCCAAGGCGTGGGGCGTGTACTGGACGTGGGATCCGCGCCTCACGACGTCGCTGCTCAGCGTGCTTATCTACATCGCTTACGTCGTGCTCCGCGCCTTCACCGGCGACAGCGACGCCGAGCGCAAGTTCGCGGCGGCCCTGGGCGTCCTCGGCGCGGCCAACCTGCCGATCATCCATTATTCGGTGAAGATGTGGGGCGGTAACCACCCCACGGTCATCACGGGCAAAGGCGGCGGCCTCGGGCACCCCGACATGAAGATGGCGCTCGGCTTCGGCTTCCTCTCGTTCACCCTGCTCACCCTCGCGCTCGTGTGGGCGCGCTACCGCGTCGATCTCGCGTCCGCGCGGCTCGCGGAGATCGAGCAAGAGGCCCTCGAAGCCGGCATCGGAGAGGACTGACAACGTGAATTCCCATCATTCCTTGTTCTCCCATGCGGCGTTGCAGCAGCCGACGAGCACCGCGTCGGACGACCGGTCGCAGGCGTTCCGCCCCGTCCAGGGGGGGAACGACATGCAGAGCGGAGAGAAGCTGCTGGTCGAGGCGTACGCCGCGATCTGGCTCATCCTCTTCGCGCTGGTCTTCCTCTCCTGGCGCCGGCAGAAGCAGATCGACCGGCGCATCGACGCGCTGGAGGCCGCCGTGCAGAAGGCGCGGTCTGGAGCAGGCCAGGGGGCGAGCTGATGCCGAACCTGGGGGAGATGACCCCGCAGCACGCGCTCTACATCCCCGTGGTGCTGATGCTCGGGCTGATCGTCGGCTACATCCTGGGCAGCCGCGCCGTGCGGGCCGAGCTAGAGCGACGTAAGCGCAGAATGAAGCAGTGACGGGGGCGCAGGCCCTCGTCCCGCGTAGCTGGCGGGCTCGGTGAGCGCCGTCCCCGCCCCACGAGCCGGAGGTCACAAGGTGGTCGATTTCTCTGTGAGCGAAGAGCACAAGGCTCTCATCGATACGGCGCGTCGCTTCACGAAGGAGCGCATCCTCCCGATCGCGGCCGAGTGCGATCAGAAATCGTACTTCCCGATGGATGTCTTCGTGGAGGGCTGGAACATCGGGCTCGTCAACCCGACCTGCCCGGCCGAGTACGGCGGCCCGGGGATGGGCGAGCTCGAGAACGCCCTCCTCGCCGAGGAGCTCTCGTACGGGTGTACCGGGATCCAGACGAGCTTCCTGGCGAACGGCCTCGCGCTCACCCCCATCAAGCTCGCCGGCAGCGAGGAGCAGAAGAAGAAGTACCTCGGCATGCTCACCGCCGAGCCGATCATGGCGAGCTACTGCACGAGCGAGCCGGACGCGGGCAGCGACGTCGCGGGCCTCAAGACCCGCTTCACGAAGCACGGGGACGACTACGTGCTGAACGGGCAGAAGTGCTGGATCACGAACGCGAGCTACGCGCGCTACTACGTGATCTTCGCGACGTCGAACCCGGAGCTGCGGCACAAGGGGATCGCGGCGTTCATCGTCGACCGCGACACGCCCGGCCTCCGCGTCGGCAAGAAGGAGGACAAGCTCGGCCAGCGCGCGAGCGACACAGCCCAGGTGTTCCTCGACGATGTGAAGGTGCCGAAGGCGAACCTGCTCGCGCCCGAGGGGCAGGGCTTCAAGCTCGCCATGGAGACCTTCAACCAGACCCGCCCGGACATCGGCGCGGCCGCGACGGGCCTGATGCGGCGTTGCGTCGACGAGTGCGTGGCCTACGCCAAGGAGCGCAAGACCTTCGGCCAGCCGATCGGCAGCCACCAGCTCATCCAGTGGATGCTCGCGGAGATGGCGATCCGCGTCGAGGGCACGCGCCTGCTCTACCAGAAGGCCGCGTGGAACCTCGATCACGGGGTGCGCGACCCGATCGTCTCGAGCTTCGCGAAGGCCTACGGCGCCGACAGCGCCATGCAGACGGCCGTGGACGCCGTGCAGGTGTTCGGCGGCAACGGCTACGTGAAGGAGTACCCCGTCGAGAAGATGATGCGCGACGCGAAGGTCCTCCAGATCTACGAGGGCACGAGCCAGATCCAGCGCCTCGTCATCGCGCGCCAGCTTCTGGCGTAGCGCGCAGCGCATAGCGCGCCGCGAGGGCGCGCCAGCGGCCGCGAGGCGCGGCCGGCGTGTCAGATCTGCGGGTGCCAGATCAGGGTGAGCTCGGGGCCGAGCGTGAGCGCGAGGCCCTCGGCGGGCACCATCACGCGGCGGACCTTCTGGCCCGCGAACCTCGTCCCGTTCGTCGAGCAGAGATCGAGGGCCATGATCTCCGTGCCGTCCCGCAGGAGCAGCAGGTGGGTCCGCGAGATGTGCGTGCTCAGGACGGCGCGCAGGCCGCGGTCCAGGCAGTTGTCGGCGCGCCCGAGGAGCACGCCGTCGTCGAGCGCTTGCTGGGGCAGCTCGACCGCGGCGCTGCGCTCGCTCGATTGCAGCGTGAGCCGCACGTACCCGCTCTTCGCGCGCGGGGCCACCATCTCCTCGATGTGCGAGACGGGGCGCACCGACGTGATGTGAGAGATCTCTCCGCGGGCGAAGCGGTGGCTGGTCGTGATGCCCTCGGTCGCCGCCGGCGGCGCGGCGCCCTCGCTGACGGCCTTGCCCGCGATGCTCTCGATCCCGCGCGGCGGCTCGCTCATCCCGCACGAGCTCACCTCCAGCGCCCTCGACGAGGCGCGCGGCCCGACCGGGAGCCCGCCGACCACGTGCTTGCCGATGCGCACGAGCAGCGGGCCGCTGACGACGATCGACCGCCGCGGCACGTCATCGTCCACGAAGAAGGGGATCGAGGTCTGCAGATCCATGAGCCGCAGGCCGAAGGCGCCGTCGGGGAGGTTGCAGCAGGTGGCGACCAGGTGGCGCACGCAGACGTCGTCGCCCGACGCGAACTTCATGTCGCAGCGCGGGTGCGAGCCGAAGACGGCATACGCGCCGCTGTTCGCGGGCAGGTCCAGCCACGCGACGTCACCGCCCGACACCCGGAACAGCCGGTACCCCTCGCTCATCGGCGACTCGGGAGGGTTCAGCGCCATCACCGCCTCGGCGGTGGACAGGGCGCGCCGCATGGTGGCGACGTCGATCCGCGGTTCTACCGTCATCGCGCGCTCCACGAGCGGCGCGAGGTCGCGCGCCCCGCAGTCCGCGTCGGACCGCCGAGCTCGAGCGTGAACGGCGGAGTCGCTGCGCAGGCCTCCGGCAGAGCCGCGGCAGGAGCGAGCGTGGTGGATGTCAGACAGCGGCGAGGCCTCATGCGGTCGAGCCGAATCCTACCGGAATTTTTCGTCTGGGGCTCTTTCGCTGCGCGCCCCGAATCTGCTGTGGCCGGCGGGGCTCAGGTCGAGACGACGGCTGTCCGGCTCAGCTCACGCCGACGCTGACCTCCGCAACGAGCTCGCCACCCCAGCGCCAGAAGGCCACCGAGCGGCTGAACAGGACGATGACCTCCAGCCCGAGCCCTCCGCCCAATTCGAGCCGAAAGCGCCCGACGTCCACCTCGATGAGTTGCATGCTCCCCGAAGACGCGAGAGTCGGGCCAACCGTGGATCCGTGCGCGTTGCACGCTGGTGTGTCCGCCGGAGGCACGGCCTCGCCGCGGCCGGTGCGCAGGGCGCGCCGGCCCGCGCCGGCGGGCCAGGGCGACGACGCGCTGCGCGCCGCCGCGCGAGGGGGGCAGCGGGGCGGCGACGTGGCGCGCGCTCGCGGCGGGGGCAGGGGCGAGCGCCGGCGGGCGCAGGCGAGCGGGCGCGGAGCCGTCGCGGAGCCGTCGCGCGGTCGTCGACAGCCGCGCCATTTTGACGCCGCCCGCACGGTGTCTATCCTGGTCGCGGTGTCCCGGATCCTCCCACGCTTCGACTATCGCATCGAGTTCGCCGCATCGACCGATGTCGGCCTCGTCCGCCCGAGCAATGAGGACCGGATCCTCTGTTGCCCCGAGCTCGCCCTCTTCGGCATCGCCGACGGGATGGGCGGCCACGCCGCGGGCGAGGTCGCGGCTCAGATCGCCGTCGACACGGTGCGCGCCGAGGTGCTCGGTCCGCCCGCCGCGGCCATCCTCGACGCGTACGTGGCCGACCCGAACATCGAGGCGCGGCGCGAGGTGTTCGCGCTGCTCCGGCGCGTGGGCGAGGCCGCGCACGCGGCCATCCTGGAGGCGCGCCGCACGGAGCCGAGCTACCAGGGGATGGGCACGACGCTCGATTTCGTCGTGCTCGCGCACAGCCGGGCGTTCTTCGCCCACGCGGGCGACAGCCGCGCGTACCTGGTTCGCCCGACGACCACCGTCCAGCTCACCCAGGACCACGCCCTCTACGATACGCTCCGCGCGGCCGGCAACCCGACCCCGGCCAGGAAGCCGCAACGGAACCCGCTCGTGAACGCGATCGGGCTCGCCGGCACCGTCGCGGTCGACACCGTGTTCGTCGATCTCTCGCGCGGCGACCGCATCGTCCTCTGCACCGACGGGGTGCACAACGCGGTCGACAGCGAGGCGGCGCTCTCCCGCTTCTGCTCGAAGGGCGGGCCCGAGGAGGTCGCCGCCGGCCTCCTCGGCCACGCGCGCGAGCGGGGGGGCCACGACAACGCGAGCGTGATCGTCATCGACATCAAGGAGCGCTTCGTGAAGCGCGCGGACGACGCCGGCCCGTCCTCGCGCGATCTGTCGGTGCTCTCCGCGTGCCCGCTCCTCGCCGGCATGAGCCCCGCGGCGGTGCTCGGGGCGCTCGCGGCCGGCGTCGAGGTGGAGCTCTGCGCGGGGGATCGGATCCCGCGCGACGTCGCCAGCGATCTGGTCGCTTACCTGGTGCTCGACGGCGCCGTGAACCTGCCGGACGGGCGGCGCGTCGGGTCCTCCGGGCTGCTCTTCCCCGAGTCGCTCGTGGGCGCGCGGCGCAAGGGCGATCTGCCCGTGGCCGCGGCGCGCACGCGGCTCATCCGGATCCGCAAGGACGATTTCGCCGAGGTCTGCGAGCACGACGCGGATCTCGCGGCCGCCCTCTACCAGCGGCTCGCGCGGTACCTCGCGCTCGGGACCGGATGAGCGGGGCCGCGATGCAGCTCTCCCTGCTCCACCTGGACGATCGCGTCGCGGCCTTCGCGAAGCCGTCCGGGCTGCTCGTGCACCGCGGCTGGGGCAGCGCGCCGGTCGTGTTCGTCGACCTCGCCGAGCGCGCGCTGGGCCGGAAGGTCTATCCGGTCCACCGCCTCGACCGGGCCACGAGCGGCGTGCTGCTCGTCGCGCTCGACTCCGCCGCCGCGGCGCTGCTCGGCGCGCAGTTCGAGCAGGGCCTCGCGCGGAAGCGCTACCTGGCGCTCGTCCGCGGCGTTCCCCCCGAGCGCGGGTGCATCGATCACCCGATCCCGCGGCGCGAAGGGGGCCCGCGCGTCCCGGCCGTCACCGACTTCGAGCGCCTCCACGCGCTCGAGCGCTACGCCGTCGTCGAGGCGCGCCCGCGCACGGGCCGCCTGCACCAGGTGCGGAGGCACCTCAAGCACATCAGCCACCCGATCATCGGCGACGTGAACTACGGCAAGGGCGAGCACAACCGCCTGTTCCGCGAGCGCTATGCGCTGCACCGCCTCGCGCTCCACGCGGCCGAGCTCGCCGTCGCCCACCCCGAGACGGGCGCGCCGCTGCGCCTCGCCGCGCCGCTGCCCGACGACCTGCGAGGCCCGTTCGATCAGCTGGGCGTGCCGGCGTGGATCGGCGCCGTCGGCGACGCGACAGCTAGCCCGCCCCTGGATCGCGGCGCTCCGGGGTGACGCCGTGGCCGGCGCGGATCCCCTCGAGGGAGAGCGCCGGGCCTCGCTGGACGAAGCCGCCGTCGAACGGGTTCTCGGCGAGGAACATGGGCGTGTCGAGATCGACGAACGAGAACCCGCCGAGGCCGGCGGCGAAGCACGCCGACGCCGTCATCGCGAGCACCGACTCGACCATCCCGCCGATCATGAGCCCGAGCCCCGCGGCGCGTGCGACCGCCGCGATGTCGAGCGCCTCGGCGATGCCGCCCTTCATCAGCTTGATGTTGACAACGGTCGCCGCGCGCTCGGCTGCGACGCGGAGGACGTCCTCCGCGGAGGCGGCGCTCTCGTCGGCGGCCACGTCGACGCCGGCGCGCCGCGTGACCTCCTTCATGCCGTCCCAGTCGTCCCGCGGCACCGGCTGCTCCAGCAGCGCGACGTCCGCGCCGAGCCGGCGCGCGTGCGCGACGAGCGCGAGCGCCTCGCCCGCCGTGAGCCCGCCGTTGCCGTCGAGGATCAGCGACGCCCCGGGCGCGGCCGCGCGGATCGCCTCGATGCGCGCCGGATCCGACGCGGCGAGGCGGCCGCCGACCTTCACCTTGAGCGTGCGGAATCCCATGCCCGAGGCGCGCCGCGCGGCCTCCTCCGCGCGCTCCGGCGAGCCGGTGGTGATGGTGATGTCGGTCGTGAGCGCCGTCCCGGAGCCGCCGAAGAAGGCCCAGAGCGGCATGCCGGCGCGCTTCGTCAGCGCGTCGAGGATCGCGGTCTCGATCGCGCAGCGCGCCGCGCCCGCGCCACCCCCGGCCGCCGTGTGGAGCGCGCGCGCGACGGCGCGCCACGCGCGCGCGTCCGAGCCGACCACGGCCTCGCGCAGGGAGAGGGCGGCCGCGCGCGACCCGTCCTGCGTCTCGCCGTTGAAGGCGGGCAGCGGCGCCGCCTCGCCGAAGCCGAGCGTCCCGTCGGCGAGCTCCACGGTGACGAGGAGGTTCGCCGCGCGCTCCTGCGCGCCGCCGGCGATGCCGAACGGCTCGTGCAGCGGGATGTCGAGCGCCTCGACCGAGACGCGCCGGATCAGGGTGGGGGTCGTCAAGACGGGCGTCGCCTCCTCGGGAGCCTCAAGGGGATTGGCGGCCGCCGTCGGCGGGCGGCGGAGCGGCCCCCGGGCCGAGGAGCGCCTCGATCTCCCGGGAGATCTTGTCCTCCTCGCCATCCTCGTAGCCCGCGTGGATATGGCGCACGACGCCGCCCCGATCGACGACGAACGCGGTCGGCATCCTCCGCGGCTTGTACGCCTTCTCCGCGCTCTGGTCCTTGTCCCAGAGGATCTTGAACCTCACCCCCGCCTCGTCCGCGAACGCCGTGAGCTGCTCCGTCGAGACGTCCTCGGGCGCGTCGAGGGAGACGGCGAGCACGGCGAGATCGCCGCCGAAGCGGTCGAGGAGCGCCTGGTACTTGGGGAACGACTTCCTGCAGGGGCGGCAGTAGGTCGCCCAGAAATCGACGATCACCACCTTGCCGCGCGCGTCCTTGAGCGTAGGGGGCCCCTCGCCGCTCACGACCTCGGCCGCGAGCTCGGGCGCCGCCGAGCCGATCAGGCCGCCGCCCGTCTCGGGCGCCGGGGGCGCGAGGGGCGCGGCGCCGCCGCAGCCGCCCGCGAGCGAGAGGGCGAGCGAGGCGCAGAGGGCCGCGAGGACACGGGCGAACGACGGCGATGGACTGGGCCTCATGACGAGATCTCCCTCCTCGATCAGGGCTCGCGATCGACGATGGAAGCGAGCATCTCTCCCTCGGCGCAGAGCGTCCCGTCGACGCTCGCCTCGCCGCGCAGCTTCCAGACGTTCGAGCGGTGGTGCAGCACCTCGGCGTAGAGATCGAGCCGGTCGCCGGGCGTCACGGTGTGGCGGAACTTCGCCTTGTCGATGCCAAGGAAGAACATGAGGTTCGACGTGGCGTCGAACGGATCCGACGCGTAGGCGAGGATGCCGCCGAGCTGCGTGAGCGACTCCAGGATCAGCACCCCGGGCATGATCGGCCGCTGGGGGAAGTGCCCCTGGAACCAGGGCTCGTTGTAAGCGACGCACTTGTAGCCGCGGATGCACTTGTTGGCGGTGATCTCCGTCACCCGGTCGACCATCACGAGGGGGTAACGGTGCGGCAGGATCGACAGGATCTGATGGATGTCGAGCGTGACGGGCGCTTGGGTTCGGTCAGGCAAGGCCGGCTCCTTTCCGCGGTGTGGAGCGCGCGGGCGGCGCGCTACTTCGCGTCGTCCTTCTTCTCTGCCTTGTCGCCGCCGGCGTCGTCCTCGCCGCCGCCGGTGTTGTAGAGCTGGATGACCTGCTCCGTCAGGTCGAGATCGGCGCGGACGTACGGGGCCGCTTGCTTGTCGAAGATGATCTCGTAGCTCGACTTCTTCGCGATCCTGCCGACGATGAGCATCATCTTCTTGAGGATGGGCCCGGTGAGCTCGCCCTGCTTCTTCTGGAGCTCCTTGTTGTAGTCGACGAACACGGTCTGGAGCTCGACCATCTGGCGCTGCCAGTCCTCCATCCGCTTCTGGAGCGACTCGCGCGAGAGCACGCGCGACTGCTTCTCGATGTCCTCGCGCGCCCGCTGGAGCTCGGTCTGCTTCGCGTCGAGCTCCTGCTGCCGGCGGTCGAAGAGCTTCTTCAGCGTGGCCTGCGCCCGGATGCCGTCCTCCGTCTGCATGACGGCGTGCTGCACGTCGACGACGGCGATCCGGGTCTCGGCGGCGGCGACGCTCGGCACGGCGAGGGCGAGCGACACGGCGGCGGCGCGGGCGATCCGGACGAGGAGCGGCGCGGACCGATGCGCGGACCGATGGACAGGAGAGCGGGCGACCATTGGAGCCGATTACCTGCCGCGTGACGGACGGTCAAGGTGTGCGGCGGATCAGAGGCACTTGCCCGAGATGCAGCTCTCGCCGTCGGGGCAAGGCTCGTCGAGCGAGCACTCCGGCGCGACCTCCTCCCGCGTCTTGCAGAACCCGTCGTCGCAGCCGACGAAGCGGCTGTCGATGAGCTGGCAGGCCCGCGTGTTCTCGCACGGGTAGTGGCAGTAGCCGTCATCCATGCACTCCTGGCCCTGCGCCGCGCAGGCCTTGGCGCCGCAGCCGGGCTGAGGAGAGGGGTCATCCATGCACGCGCCGGTGGCCGCGTTGCACACCTCGCCGGGCGCGCAGTCCGCGTGCGTCGCGCAGCCGGTGGTGCAGGTGCCGTCGACGCAGACCGCGCCGCCCTCGCACGGGGCCGCGTCGCTGCACGCGGGGTTCGCGGGGTCGGGGACGCAGACCCCGCGGTCGCAGCGCGTGCCGGGCTCCGCGCAGGGCGCGGCGTTGGAGCAGCCATCGGCGCACTCGCCGTTCACGCACACCCTGCCGTCGCCGCACTCGTAGCTGAACTCGCACGCCGCGATGCAGAGCCCGTCGACGCACCGCGTGCCGTCCTCGCACGCGCCGTCGCCCTCGCAGGGACACGTGGTGAGCTCCGCGTCGCACTCGGTCTCCGCGCCGCCCGTGCCCCCCTGGCCCGCGCCGCCCTGACCCGGGTCTGCAGGACCCGCGCCGCCCCAACCGCCGCTGCTGGTGTCGACGTCCGGCTCCACGGGGCGACACCCGTAGCCGTCGCAGAGGAAACAGTTGTCGCCATCGGGGTCGCACTGGAGCGACGCGTCGCCACAGCCGCCGCAGCCCGTCGCGGTCGCGGCGATCATCAGGAACAGCGCGCCTCGACCCAGGATCTTCGCAAGGGGGGAATGAAGAAGCATCGAAGTCCTCCAGCGGCGGCCGGCACCGGCGCGGCCTTCCCGCACGACTACCATGACGCGCGCTAACACGCAGCGTGCCACGGGGCGGCAGGAGAGGAGGGCCGGGAAGCCCGACGAGGCGCTCATTTTGTGAACCCGCTTGTGAACCTGCGTTCACCTGCGCTCGTCGCGCGAGGTTCACTGATCCGCGGGGGGTCGCGCGGCGGCGAGGCGGGGGACGGCCGGCGCTCGAGGCCCGGGAGTGATGTGGAATGCCGCAGCAGGCGCTTCCGGTCAGGGCGAAGGCGCGGGGGCGCTCCTGCGAGCGGCCCGGCCGGTCACCCCGTGAGGATCAGGAGCGGTACCCCGCGTTCACGTCGACGTAGCCGTGTCCGAGATCGCTCGTGAGGTACGCGAAGTCGCCGGGGCCGCTGCCGAGCACGAGCTCGATGACGTAGGTGTCGCGCGCGAGCACCTCGTTGGCCTTGAGCTCGGCTTCCGCCCCGACCGGCGCGCCGTTCCGCACGATCGGGATCCCGCCGACGAGGATCTGGGCCTCGCGCGGGTCGAAGGGGACGCCGGCGCGGCCCGCGGCGGCGAGCAGCCGCCCCCAGTTCGCGTCCTTGCCGAACAGCGCTGTCTTCACGAGCATCGACGTGGCCACCGTGCGCGCGACGGCGCGCGCACCGTCGCGCGTCGCGAGCCCGCGGACGCGGATCTCGGCGACGTGCGTGCTGCCCTCGCCGTCGGCCACCATCGAGCGCGCGAGCTCGCCGCAGACCTCGGTGAGGCCCGCCGAGAGCTCGTCGCGCGAGACGCGGCGCTGGGACGCGCCGGAGGACAAGAGGAGCACCGTGTCGTTGGTGCTGGTGTCCCCGTCGACGCTGCACGCGTTGAACGTCACGTCGCACGAGGCCGCCAGCGCCTCGCTCGCCTCGCCGGCGTCGAGCACGGCGTCGGTGAACAGGAAGACGAGCATCGTCGCGTGGGGCGGGCCCACGTCGGGGTGGATCATCCCGGCGCCCTTGCCGATGCCGAGCAGCGTCGCGCCGGCGCCGAGCTTGCGCTGCGCGAGCTTCGGCCAGCGGTCCGTCGTGCAGATCGCCTGGGCGAAATCGAGGTAGCCCTTCGGCGACAGGCGCGCCGACAGCTCGGGGACACGCTCGATGATCCGGTGCGCGGGCAGGACGGCGCCGATCACGCCGGTCGAGGCGGGGAGCACCTCGTCCTCCGAGGCGCCGATGGACTCGGCGACGGCGCGCGTCGTATCGAGCGTCGCCTTCCACCCTGCCTCGCCCGTGCAGGCGTTCGCACACCCGCTGTTGGCGACGACGGCGCGAGCGCGCCCCGACCGGACGCGCTGCATGGCGATGTCCACGGGCGCCGCGCGCACGAGATTGCGCGTGAACATGCCGGCCACGACCGCCGGCTGATCGGCCACCGCGAGCGCGACATCGATGCGCCCGTCTTTCCGGATCCCGGCGCTGACGGCGCCGAAGCGAAAACCTGCAACTGGCTCGAAGCTCATGAGGGCGCGGAGTCTACGCACGAACGCGCGCCGGGAGAAAGCGACAAGCGGAGGGCAGGCGCCGCGGGGGATGAGACGCCCGGAGGCGGCCGAGCTGAGCGCGGCATTTGCAATGCTTCGCCTCGATGATCGCGGTCCGTATTGTCGACATCAAGGGCCTGTATCTGCCGGGCTTTCCCGACAGCACGGCGCCGCCGGGGACGACGCGGGCGGCTGGATACAAGCCCGGTTACAAGAGCCTCGATAACCGAGGACGCGTCTACATCAATCGAGATCTCGACGGGCAGTGGGCAAAGAATACGCAGCTCGTCGAGATCACCGTCGAGGTGACGAGCTCCGAGGGCGAGCTGCCAGAAGGAGCCCGGATCCGCTGGAGCGCGCGCGATCCCGACGATCCCTCGAATGAGCGGCCGGAGGTGCACCCGGACTGGGCTCCCACCCTCGACGAGAACGATTACGACGCCGCGGGGAACTATGTGGGGCCGGTCGAAGACGACAACGAGGGAACGCAGGACAGGGCGCCTGGCTGGGAAGAGGTGGAGGGCTATGCGCTGTCCGACGTGACGGAGACCAGCGCGAGCACGGCGATCGTCGGGAGGACGAGCAAGGTCCGGCGCCACATGACCGATATCGCCGGAGACAACCTGATCGTGAGCGCCGCGCTCGACGCCGCCGGCGGCGCCGAGGCGGCCGGCGACGAGACCGGGATCATGACGCTCTGGCGCCGGATCGACGTCGAGTACATCCGGATGGAGAGCGCGCCCCCGTTGCCCGTGGAGCAGGCGCCGGAGCACTTCGAGCCCGTCTTCACGCAGCTCGATTTCACCGAGGCGCGCGTGATCCAGGACCTGCAGCACATGGCGCTCTACGCGGACGCGCTCGGCGAGATGGCCTCGCGCTTCGTGAGCGAGCACTTCGAGCACGCCGGGGACCCTGGCTGGTTCTGCCTCATCGCCGCGCTCGAGCCGCACCCGGTGCCCGAGGTCCGGGGCGAGGTGCTTTTCTCCGGGAGCGTCACGATCCTGGACGGCGGCGAGGGCGAGCGGCGCAGCGAGTACGTGGAGATCCCTGGCACCCACCCGGACGCGAGCTACATCACGTTTCGCTGGGAAAGCTGGCAGATCAGCTTCTCGGTCGCGAGCGCGGCCATCCTCGACGACCCGCCGCGGACCCGCCTCTGGCTGGCGCCGCACGACATCCAGAGCCAGTTCACGGCGGGCGACGGGTCCCTGGCGCACGCGTACGAGAGGCGCCTCTTCTTCTTCCCGCGGGCCCGCCGCAGGGACGGGGCGTGGGAGCCCCCGGGCTACGGCATCCCCGCGAGCGCCGAGGTCGACGTGCGGGGCTCAGGGGCCGCCTATGTCGCCGGCATGAGCCCCACGATCGACGTCGGGCCGGCGAGGTACTTCGCCGGCAGGACCATCCTCTTCACCCATCACAGGGCGTGGTGGGATCCCGAGGCGGCGCAGCCCCGGCGCGGCTACGAGCAAGGCACGCTCCACACCATCGTCCACGAGCTCACGCACGCCTTCGGGATGCCGCACAAGTGCGGCTACTTCGATTACCGGACGCCGCGCCGGACGACGTGCTGCATGAACTACGGGTCCCACTGGATGGTGGACGCCGACCAGCAGCTCATCCCTGGGACCGACAGGCGGGTCGGCAACGACCTGTGCGGGCGCCACGTGAAGGAGACCCGGCGCGTGCGCCTCGAGAACAACAGGGGACTTCGATGGAGATGAGGGGCTGTCATGTCCGATGAACACACGCGGAGCGCCGGGGACCCGGTCGGCCCGCCTGGTCTGGTGCTCCGCTCGCTCGACCACGATCGCCGCTATGTGCTCGGCTTCCCCCTGCACGTGGCCATCACGCTGTGCGCCGATCGCCCTGGCGCCTGCATGCTGCGGTTACCGCGCCCGAGCTGGGCGGGTAACGCAGGCTCCATCGGCGTCCACCTCGCGCGGGCGGGCACCGGCGAGGAGGTCGTGAGGACCGAGCCCTCGCCGGTCGTGCTCCCTGAGCACGGCACGCCGGTGTTCCGCCTGTGCCCGGGCGAGTGCAGGCGCATGCTCATCGACGTCTCGTCGTACCTCCCGGCGGGGCTCGATCCCGGGCAGTACACGCTGGCGATCGTCTACGTCGGGCCGCCGAACCGCGCGGAGAGCGCGCCGGTGCCGATCGAGCTCGCGGCGCCGAGCCCCGAGGAGCAGCGCGAGCTCGGGCGCCTCGCGCCCGAGGCCGCCCGCGCGGGCTCCTGGGGCCGCTGGACGAGCCTCCCTCCGGACAGCGGCGCGGCGGTCACGGGCCGCGTGGAGCCGGGCGATCCGCTCCGCTTCGACAGCATCTTGCGTTATCTGCTGTACGGGCCGCAGCCGCTCGGCGACGTGGACCCGGCCATCCTCGACGTGCTCCGCGGCGTCTACGAGCCGGAGGCCCAGGCGCTCCGCGCCGAGATCTACGCCGCGCGGGGGGACACGGCGCGCTTCGCGGAGACGGCGGCGCTCATCCGGGCCGCTCACCCGGGGCTCGGCTGGTGGATCGAACAGATCGAGGCGGGGCAGAGCGAGATCGGCTTCGTCCGGGCGTGCCGGGCGAACCCGTGCGGCGGGTGAGCGGCGGCGCCGGTCCCCGTCTGCCAACGCCCTCGCCGCCGCGCCGGCTCCACACGCGGATCACGCGATTGCAACGCGATGGTCACCTTGAGCGGGTTCACTTGTCGCAGAGCGATGCGTGACGCGATGCGAGCGATGGCGAGGTGTTTCTACAAAAGGAGGCGGTCGTGAGCGCGCTGCCCCCCGACGCCGTGGCGTCGCTCCCGGGCGCGGAGGCCGCCGCCGTCTCGTGGCGCACGCAGGGCCAGCGCTACATCACGATCATCGTCAAGGCGAGCTTCGCGTTCACGCCGGGCGCGGCCATGTGGCGCACGGAGCCGCAGGAGATCTTCCGCGCCGAGGTGCATCACGCCAAGAACCCCGCGCGGAGCGTCCGGTTCACCGGCGATCTCGCGCCCTACCTGGGCCGCGCGGACGTGCTCTTCACGGGCGACGCGCACGCCCCTGACGGGGCGCACGTCGAGTCCTTGCCGGTGCGGCTCGCTGTCTTCGGCGCGAGCGGCTGCGCGCTCGACAAACGCCTCCTCGTCCGCGACAGGAAGCCGTTCCAGCGGATGCCCCTCGTGTACGAGAAGGCAGCGCGCGGCGCGAACGGGTTGGAGAACCCCTTCGGCATCGACGCGAGCGACGGCGAGGCCCGCGTCCTCGACCCGCAGGACCCCGCGCGGCCCGCGGGGCTCGGCCCGATCGCGCGCGCCTGGCCCGTGCGCAAGCGGCTGCTCGGCAAGACCCGGCGCGAGACGCTCGAGGGCCCGAACGCGGAGATCCCTGCCGGCTTCGACTGGTCGTACTTCCAGGCGGCGCCCCCGGACCAGCGGATCGACTATCTGCGCGGCGACGAGTGGATCGTGCTCGAGAATTTGCACCCGGCCGCTCGCCGGCTGGAGATGCGCCTGCCCCGGGCGCGCGGCATGGCGCGGATCCACGGGCTCGCCATGCCTCCTGCGACGGGGGGCGACGTCATCGAGCTCAACGCGGACACGCTCCGGATCGACGGCGCCGAGCAGCGCTGCACGGTCGTGTGGCGTCAGATCGTCCCCGTCGACGACGGCGCCCTCGCGGCCGTGCGGATCGTCGCCGGCGTCGCGGTCGACGGCGAGGAGCTCGCGTGGCCCGACCTGCGCCTCGGGCGGGCCTCGGGCGCTCCGGGAGCGGCTCCGGACGCGCTCCGGATCGGCCCGCAAGGGACCGTGCACATCGAGGACGCGCCCGGCGCGCCTGGCCCGGCGCGCCTTCGGGACGGGGATCCGGGGTGCACCATCCACCTCTCGGACGACGAGATCGAGATCATCGACCTGATCCAGCGCCCGTCGCCGCAGCAGACGGTCGCGCTCTCCGACGAGCAGGGCGAGGCGGCGGTGCGCGCGCTGGTGCTTCCGTTCGCGGCCGCGCCGGGATCGGCGAGGCAGAGCCGGCCCGAGCCGGCGCGACCGCTGATCGATGCCGCCGTGAGCGCGACGCTCGCCCTGTCGAGCGAGGAGGAGGTGCTCGTCGGCGAGCGGCCCGCGATCCCGTTCTTCTTCGACCCGAGGTCGGCGCCGCGCCTCGAGCTCAGGGCGCCGATCGTCGGCGCGCCCTGGTCCGGCGCCCTCGCTTCACCGGCGCCCGGCCCGTCCATCGGGCTCGCGACCCTCGCGCTGGAGGATGCTCCGCCGCCCGTCGAGGTGTTGCCGCCGCCCGTCGAGGTGTTGCCGCCGCCCGTCGAGTCTTCTTCTTACGCCGCCCCGGCCTCGGGCGTCCTCGTGCGTGAGCCCGAGCGACCTGCCGCGTCCCGCTTCTTTCACGTCCTCCGGCGCGAGGACGAATCGCCCTCCGGGCCGCTCCCGCCGCTCGGAGACGGCGAGGAGGTGAGCCTCGAGCGGTGCGCGATCATCACCGCGGAGCTCGCCGAGAAGCCTGTCCCCCGCGCCGACGTGCTCAAGGCGCACGGCCTGTCCGAGGCGCGCTGGGCAGAGGCCGAGCGGCGGTGGCGGGACTCGATGACGGAAGAGGCCAGGAGCCGCGAGCGGGCGCTCCGCGACAGGTTCGACGCGGCCTATGTCGGCGCGTGGGAAGCCGTCTGTGGCCCGCTGCATGCGGCCGATTATGCCCGGCTGATCGTCGCGACCGAGCGCAGCGGCGGCGCGGCGGCGCTCGGCGAGCGCGCGATCCGGCGCACCGTGTGGGTGCGCATCAAGCGGCTCTGGGCCAGGCGCCTCGCCGAAGATCCGCGCCTCAGAGCCCGCGTCGAGGCCGAGATCGCGAGGCTGCGCGAGGCGCCGCGCCAGCGCGCGCAGGGCGGCGCTCCCGCGGCGTACGCCGTCTGATCCGCGCTGCGCGCCGTGCCCCTTGACCGCGGCGCGCGGGGTTCCGAACATCATCGCTGGTGCAAGCGATGGTCCGTTCATGATCGACGCGTCGACGCTGGGCAAGGAGCTCGCGGGCCGGTACAGCGTGGAGGGGCTGCTCGGCGTGGGCTCGATGGGCGCCGTCTTCCGCGCGCGCCACCTCGCGCTCGCTCGGGTCGTGGCGATCAAGGTGCTCACCGGGCACACGGATCCGAACGCCGGGGAGCGGATGCTGCGCGAGGCGCGCATCTCGGCGCTCATCAAGTCGCCGCACGTGGTGAGCTGTTACGACTTCGGCTTCCTTTCGAGCCGATCGCCGTTCATGGTGATGGAATACGTGGGCGGCCCGTCGCTGGCCGCGCGGCTCCAGGGCGGGCCGCTGCCGCTCGACGATCTGCGGCGTTACATGCTCCACGCGGCGCGGGGGATGGCCGCCGCGACCGAGCTCGGCGTGATGCACCGCGACCTGAAGCCGTCGAACATGCTGATCGCGCCGTCAGGGGAGCTGAAGGTCGCCGACTTCGGCCTCGCGCGCCTGACCGCCACGACGGGGCCCACGGCGCTCCGGGAGCAGCCCCTCACCGCGATGGGGACCGTGCTTGGGACGCCGTTCTACATGGCGCCCGAGCAGGCGTGGAGCCCGCAGGAGAGCGACACGCGCGCGGACATCTACAGCTATGGCGCGTCGTTCTACCACGCGGCCACGGGCCAGCGGCCGTTCGAGGAGCAGGAGCTCCTGCCGCTCCTGCTCGCGCACCGGCAGGACATCCCGGCCCGGCCGCGGGCGCTCCGTCCCGAGCTCGACGAGGACGTGCAGGCCGTCCTGGAGCGCTGCCTGGCCAAGGACCCGAAGGACCGCTTCCAGTCGTTCGAGGAGATCGACACCGCCCTCGTGGGCGCCCAGAGCACCCGATGGGGGGACCCGCACGACCTGACGCTCCGCGTGTACATGGAGCAGTACAAGCGCTTCCGGCCCGCCCTCCTGTCGGGCGGCCCTGCGGGGCCGGTCACGGCCTTCCAGTTCCACGGGGACAGGACGCTCTCGATCGTGCGCGCGAACATCGCAGGCGTGTCGGCCGACGCGCTCGTGAGCGCGGACGACGGGCAGCTCACGATGTCGGGCGGCGTGGCGCTCGCCCTGAACCACGCGAGCGGCGGCGTGTGCCACATGGAGACGCGCAAGTACGTTCCCGTGCGTCACGGCGGGGTGGTGGTCAGCTCCGCTGGCAGGTTGAACGCGCGGTTCGTGTTCCACGCGATCACGCTCGACTGGGATCACGTGGCGACCTACAGGCCGACGCGCGACCTCATCCTGCGGCTCCTGGAAGGGTGCTTTTATCACGCGGACACGATGAAGCTCCGGAGCATGGCGCTGCCGCTGCTCGGGGCGGGGAGGGCGGGATTCTCGCCCGCCGAGTGCCTCGACACGATGGTCGAGTTCCTGGTGAAGGCGATGCTCCTCGGCGGGACCGGGCTGTCGCACGTGACGATCGTTCTGCGGGAGGGCGCTGGGGTCTGAGCGAGCGCCCTGTCGACAGGTAGCGCCGCGTCAGCGCCCCCGGCGATTACCAACGTGAACGTGAACGTGGTCGTGAACGTGGTCGTGGTCGTCTGAGGATTGATCACATTTCCCCCTTAGTTTTCGCTGTGTTGGCGACGGCGGCGTTCCAGCCCATCTCCAGCATGAGCAAGGTCTGCATTCCGCGCGCGAGCGTCAGCCAACCGGGGGGACCGTTGCGCTTGAGGTGTCCACCGAGACCGGCAACGGCGTAGAGCGCATCGACTACCGTCGCCCCCTGCGCCGGCAGCTTCTTGGGCTGGTGCTGGTGCAGCAGCTTCAGCTGCGTGGGGTTCAGGGCTCGTTCCGCGGGCGCGTTGGGCTCAAGGCGCGACAGAGAGCGCAGCAGCAGCATCTGCCACGCGATCGGGGCGAACAGCGCCAGCGCGTTCGTCAGGCTCCGGAAGCTCTCGAGCTGGCGCGTCTCGAGGGCGCAGCCGGTCTTGAGCGCCTTGAAGAACTCCTCGATGAGCCACCGTGCCCGGTAATGGTCGACGATCGCAGCGATCTGGTCGGGCGTGTCGACGGGCTCGTTGGTCGCCAGCACCCACGCGACCGGCTCTTCGCCCGCTGGCGTGTCGATCTCCTGCACACACACGATGTTGACTGCGAGCTCTTCGGCCAGCTCGGGCAGGTAGTACGGACGGCGCAGCGCCACGCGCCGGGCGCCGACGCCCAGCGTGGCCCTCCGCTCCGAGCGCTCGGGGTGCGCACGCTTGCTCGCAGGTACAGGGCCGGTGCGGCGTTGGGTGAGCACGACCTCGCGGCTAAGCCGGATCGGCAGCTCGACCAGCGCCTCGCTCAGCCGAAGCGGTGCGCTGTCGTCGAGCGATTCCTCCTCATCCTCGGCCAACTCCAACACGTTCCGATCCCGCGCCATGCGCACGACGAAGCGGTGGCCCTGCTCGACCATGGCGCACAGAAGCGGGTAGGCGTCGGCCTCGCGATCCATGATGTGCAGCAGCGACGTGCGGTCGCCCACGGCCTGCTCGGCCGCCTCCACCTGCCGCAGCCAGCGCGTCGATTCCTTGTCGGTCACGCGCGCATAGTCGCTGCCCGTCCTGTTCTTCTTGCGTGGGCTCTTGGACAGGGCGGAGGCTTTGCGGGCCCAGCAGGCCAGCCCCAGCAGTCCGAGCGGCTGGTTGATCGCGTCGGTGGCCACGGCGAGCGTCGCGTGCGCCAAAAAGCCCTGGGTGTGCTTGCCGTTGAGCGGGCCGAGCCCTTTGCGTGCGCCGTCGCCGTCGAAAGCGACCGCGGTGGTGTCATGCACCGCGCGAACCGTGTCGTGACCGGCCATCCGCTCGAGGGTCTGCTCGCTGTGGGCTTGCACCAGCGCACCATACGACACGCGCTTGTTGCCAAGGAGCCGGTAGAAGCCCTCCAGCTCTGCTTCTGTCTTCAGCGAGTCCGGGAAGCTCTCGCCCGGCGCGACGCTCAGCCGTGCCACCACCGCCCGGACCCGCTGATGCAGGCGCGCGTCGCCCAGCTGCACCGTCTCGAACTCGCGCACGAGCGACGGCGTCGCTTCCGGCACATCGGGATTTCCCATGACATTTCAGACGCTTGGCGGGTCCGAAACGGATCAAAAAAAGATGTGCGGGATCTTCAGTCGTGGTCGTGGTCGTGGTCGTGTCGTCGACGACACGATCGTGGACGTGAACGTTCCGCGAAAACCTTGGGCGACGATTGGGGACGTCTACGTTCACGACCGAGCCGTTGACGACCACGACCACGACCACGACCACGTTCACGACCACGACCACGTTGGTGACTTGCCGGGGGGGGCGGGCTTGGTGCCCTGAACGCGCTTGGTGAACCCCGATGAGGGAGAGGGGGCGCTCTCGCGGGCCTGTCGTCGGCCCGCGCCCGCACAGGCCGAGGCGGGGGATAACGCTCCATAACCGCGCGGCCGCCCGCCTGCGCCACCGTTGTGTGTCCTTGCTCACTATTGCGCGGCTCCTGCGCAGCTCAACCGGCCTCCTGCACGTCGATTCTGTGTCCTTCATCACTGAATGCCGCCTCCTGCGCAGCCATGGCTGCCTCCTGCGCAGCGCCGGCGGCGCTCCTGCGCAGCCATGGCTGCCTCCTGCGCAGCGCCGGCGGCGCTCCTGCGCAGCCATGGCTGCCTCCTGCGCAGCGCCGGCGGCGCTCCTGCGCAGCCATGGCTGCCTCCTGCGCAGCGCCGGCGGCGCTCCTGCGCAGCCATGGCTGCCTCCTGCGCAGCGCCGGCGGCGCTCCTGCGCGGCCATGGCCGCCTCCTGCGCAGCGCCGCTGGCTCTCCTGCGCAGCCACGGCCGCCTCCTGCGCAGCGCCGCTGGCTCTCCTGCGCGGCCTTGGCCTCGTCCTGCGCAGCGCCGCTAGATCTCCTGCGCGACTCTGGCTCTCTCCTGCGCAGTCTCTTCTGGTGCGTCCAACGAGATCGCCGCGGCGCCGCGGATTTCCGGACGCGTGCTGTTCGCCGACCACTCGGCTGAAGAAGACTCCCAGTCACATCACTGCCAGCACATCAGTGTACGCCCAGGACGGGTCCACTCCTGTCTCTTCGGATCACTCGCCGAGTTTCTGTTTGACGCCCAGATCCCACCAAGAACAATGGCGCGTGTCCCCATTCGGCGTGTCGCAGCTCGGCGAGGAGCCTTCACCATGTCGATGCGCTTCCACGGCAAGGTCGGCCTGCTTTGCGCTTGCAGCCTCGTCGCGGCCCCCGTCCCGGCGCTGGCGCTCGAGTTCAGCGGCGGTGTCAGCGTCGGTGGGATCCAGGTAGGGACCGAGCCCCGGCTCGCCGTGAGCCCCTTCATCGGGTGGCTGTGGCGCAGGACGGGCGACTTCCGGATCGAAGTCCACAACGTGCTCAGCGTCGTCCCAGGGGCAGGCGTCGGGGTCTACGATCGGACGGCGGTGACGCTCGGGTACACCACGAAGACCGGCAACGTCAGCCTCGGGCCGTCGCTGTCGGTCTACATGATGCAGGTGTGCGGCGCCGTGATCTGCGACCGCGTGATGGGGATCGCTCCGGGGGGCCGCGCCCAGTCCGACTGGTACTTCGCCGGTCGCCTGGGGGCGTCGACGAGCGTCAACGTGGACTGGGCCGGCGGGAGCAGCCGCGTCCTTCCTGGCAGCATGGTCCTGATGGTCACGGCTGGGCCTATCTGGAGGTTCGGGGGAGAGTCGAAATGAAGAGGCGGATCGTTCTTCTGGTGTTCGGTCTCACGGGGTGCAACTTCGACATGGGAGAGTGCTACGTCCGGGGTCATGGAACGGAGGGGGCCGGCGGGGGCATCATCACCCCTACTGGCGGGGTCGGAGGCTTCGGGTATGTCCCGCTACAGCCGCAGAACCACACCGGCTACGACGAGGATCCGTGCAGTGGCGGCTCACAGCTCGCCGAGTGCACGGTCACGTGGAAGGCTGGCTCGACTCAGTGCAAGAACTGGGGAGAGACAGGCGCCTGCACCTCGCTCTACCAGGGCGATCATGCGAGCCTGGACGAGGCCAAGGAGCGATGTGAGTATGCCAACGGGGTGCACCTCGGCTCGGGAGCGCAGTCGTGCGGCCCGTGCCGGTGGGTGAATGGCGCGAATGGGGATTGCAAGGAGCGCTGCAAGCTGAACTGTGACGCAATTCACGACGGCTGTCATGAGGACTGCACAAAACGCGATCCTACGTCAACGTGTCGCGCGAAGTGTAATGCCGACTATTCCAAGTGTCTTCGCAAATGCGAGGATAGCTGCAAGTGAGGTCCAATGCTTGAGCTGACCACGATCTTTACCCCAGTGGACGGTAGTCCGAAGCGGACCATCACGCTTCGAATCAGTGATGTGCGGCTCGATTCCGATGGCGTTACGTGGTCTGTTGCCGTGGAGATTCTCGGGTTCAAGGATGATGACAGGGTTCGGCTGAAACAGGTGGACTGGACACAGGCGATCGTGGATGGTGCCCAATTTGTCGCTCGGAGGGTCAACGACAAGGTCGAGAACGCGGGCGGCGGAACCCTCGACCCACCCATTTGGAACACGACATGGGGAACTTGAGCGAGTGGACGCGATGGTGGACACCAATGCTCGGTGCTGTGCGCTCGGGGCGGTGGTCGAGCTCGGCCATGTGGCCGGCGAGCTCTTCAGCATGGCCGGGGTGAGGTTCGCGAGCACGAGGCCGGATCGAGGTCGCCGTCGGCTTGGTCGAGCATGCCGGGGGGCGGCCGCGGGATCGACGGGGGCGCTGGTGAGGTCGGAGCGCGCCAGCGTCGCGCTACATGGCGCCCGAATCAGTCGCTACCTCAGAAATCGTGAAAAAGTGCTAGGGCTGAACAATGAGTTCTCATGCGGCCACAAGGGCGCTGGTGCGCACCCTCGAAATGACGCTGCCAGGCTGGAGCGATGTCCACGACATCGTTGTTCGCATCGGGCTTCCAGAGGACGATCCCCTTCCGGGCGGAAATTTTCGTGTGCTACCTCTACTGCGGGAAGTTGCCCCGGGTCAGCAGAAAAACCGCCAAGGCGCCGAGGCCGCCAAGAGAAGAGGGGGAGGGTCATCCCGGCATTCCCCCTCTTATTTCTCTGGTTTCTTGGCGCCCTTGGCGGTTTGGCGGTTCGCTTCTCAGGGCGACCTCCCGCAGTAGTGCTAGCCATCCGCCGCGGAGGGTCAGCGGGCGCGGGTCCTGCTCGGGGAGCAAGCGGAGCCGGAACTGCCGCCCGAGATAGATAAAGGACCGACTGTCCGCTCACGAACTCTCGCGCGCTGCTGGCGGGGGGCGGGAGCTGCTAAGAAATCTACACGGCGTCCGTCGACCTCAAGAGCTGTCCGTAACGAAGCGAGCGGTGGGAAGCGAAACTCGTCCAAATGCAGCGGAATTTTCGAACCCCTCGCGTCATCCTCCTTTTACTTGATCGGTTAGTCGTAGCAGCTCCACACTTGCAGGTATGCGTATCGCTTCCTTCAGCGTGCTCGCGTTCGCGTTCGCCTGCTCCAGCTCGCCAGACGAACCCGGCGGCTCGGGAGGCGCAGGGGGCGCCGCCGCGGGCGCCCCGGGCACGAGCGGCACTGGCGGCGTCACCCAACCAAACGGAGGCGCGACGAGCGCCGGCGGCAATGCGACGAATGGCGGCGCAACGACAGGAGGAGCCGCGATGGGCGGAGCGTCGACGGGCGGCATGCCAGCCGGCGGCTCCTCGGGAAGCGCGGGCACAGCGAGCGGCGGAGCGTCGGCAGGAGCTGGCGGAGCGAATGGCGGAGCCGGCGGGGCGAGTGGCGGAGCCGGCGGAGCGAGCGGCGGAACCGGCGGCGGCGGGGCCTGCGTCAAGGACCTCGCCTGCAAGCTGGACCCACCGCCGAGCACCGGCGACCTCGCGCAAGACTGCGTCGATCGCATCAACCAGTTCCTCACGCAGTGCGCTTGCCTGCCGGCGCTCAAGCGCCGCAAAGACGGCGAAGCCTGCGCCAACGAGATGGCGAAATACGACGCCGATCACAACATGTCTCACGCCGGCATCCAAGCAAAAATCTGTGAGCCCGGCGGCTCGCAAAACTCCTGCCCTGGCTACTCCTCCAACAGCAAAGTCATCGGCCTGTGCATGCAACAGATGTGGGACGAAGGCCCGCCACCCACCGCAAACTGCACCGGCGACTGCTACGAAATGTACGGCCACTTCATCAACATGACCGACGACTCCGTCACCCAAGTCGCCTGCGGCTTCTACACGACGAGCAGCGGCAAAGTCTGGGCCGTCCAAAACTTCACGCGCTGAGAGCGCGGGTGGGCGGGGCCTCGTTGCGGCGCGGGCGCAGTTACAAGGGAGGGACGAGCAGGCCGCGGCGGCGGGGGTTGGTCGGGCTCACGGGTGCTCGTCGGCGGGCACCAGACGCGCGGCGAAGAAGAAGCGCCCGTTCAACCACCACCCCAGGTCATGCAGGCGACCCCCGTGCAGAAGAGCGCCGCCGGCGTCGAGCGTGCCGGCGCGGAGCGCCGCCCAGACCTCGCGCGAGAACATAACCGGCCCGAGGCCAGGAGGCCCCTGACGGCCCCTCAGCGCCTCGTAGATGGCCGGGCGCGGGGTGCTCGGCAGCTCCAGGGCCGTCCACCGCGCCTGACCCGGCCCGGGGCCCTCGACGACGGACAGAGCGATGTGCAGGTCTCCGTCGGGCGCGAACGTCCCCCACGTCGCGCCGCCGATCGGCCGGTAGTCAAACCGCGCGGCCACAGCGAGCAGAGCCCGCTCGAGCAGCGGTCGGGGCGGCGCGAGCTCGGGCCGCGTGGTTGGCTCGGCCGGCGAGCTGTCCGGCGGAGCAGGGGAGGGGCGCGGAGCGCCCTGGGGCAACACCGTGACGACGCGAAAGCCACCGCGGCCCGCGAAGCCCTCGCCCTGCACGCCCCGCCGCGGGTGGAGCCAGTCGCCGTCGAGCGCGACGTGGGCGAGGCCGAGCGCACCGGGCGCGTCCTGCGCGCCGGAGGCCTGCGCGCGGAGCGGGGCGGGGCTCTCGCTCGGCGAGAGCCGGCCGAGCGGCGTGCGCGGCATCGGACGGGTGACCGCCTCGGGGCTGCGCGCGGTCGCAGGGCCGGTGTTCGGGCACCGCTCGGAGGCAGCGCTGCCCGGCGTGGATGTCGCCACGGCGGGGCCGACGTCCACAAGCGCCGCCTGGCAGCACTCGCCGGCGCTTGCGGTGGGCGGCGGCACGGCCGAGGCCGGACCGACGTGGACGAACTCGGCGCAGCAGAACCGCCCCCATGCCAGAGGACGAGCTCGCAGCGCTCGCCACCCGAGGATGGTGCGCGACAAGCTTTCTTTATCAAGGACCAGACACCCCGAGCGCCCCCTTTGCCGTGCGGGCTCGCTCCCATCCTGCTCGACGCGGTCGTCGACGGTCTGCTAACCCCCCGGGAGCAAACTCCTGTCAACCTGCTCGTCCGGGCGACGAACGTGATCGGCAAGCTGCAGGCGGGTTGGCCGCGCGAACGACTGGATCAGCTGCTGCCCAACGCGTGGGCGCGAGCGTCGCTCCCGGCTTCGGCCGCCAGCGGCGCCGACGCGCCCCGAACGACGCAAAGCTCGTCTTCGGCACCGAGGGACGGGGGAGAGCACCTCGCCGACCCTCTCGTGTTGTCCGCCCGGGGCCGCTCGGACGGCGAGTAGGCGCCGCCCCTCGCCCAGCATCGTCGACCCCGGCGAGAGCCGCAAGGGGCCGTGCCTATGGCGATGGCCGGGTGGTTACCCAGCGGGCCTTACCAGCGAGTCGAGGTGCCTCGCATGGCGCGCTTTCTGGTTGACAACGCACCAGTGCTGCGCAGCGCAGACGTGGCCGTTCCGCCCTGGGTACCTTCGCCTCCGCCGTCGTAACCGCCCGGATCGAGCACTCGTCGCTTTTCCAGGAGGGTGAACGAAGTGAGGGTCGACAGAGGTCCATGATTGAACCCGTGCGCGCAGCGTGGCTGTATCTTGCAAGGCACGCCACGGCGAAACAGCGAAACTGTCGCGATGAAGCAGTAAGGACCCTTGACTTTCGCCTCGTGGCTATAAGAATATTCCAAACCTCCCTTGGCGGTCCGGACCCCTCTCAGCCGGGCGCCGCAGTCGGTAGCGGGATCGCGCAAGGGCCGACTCCGAGTGAGGCGACTGTGGGGATTACTTGCCTCTTGCGGCTGCGCGTCGGGGGTGCTCTTGCTTTCTCTGAAGTGATGCCCATCCCCATCACACGGGGTTTTCGCATGTGAGTGTCTCTTCGACAAACGTCGTGATCGCCAGGCCTGTGGTCGGCGCAGGCACCGCGGGTGCATCCATGATCGCCGGGAACATGGGCACGCTCGCCGGAACATTCGAGTTTTGACCGCTGGATCGAAGGGGCCGCAGACGGCTCGATGGGTTCATGAATCCATCTAGATCAGAAGTTTGAGGCTCAGCCGGTTCATCATGGAGAACCCTTCAATGCGCGTCGCTCCCTTGCTTGTCTACTTATCCGCTTCGGTCGCATGCGGCCTGCTGGCGTGCAACGTCGAGCGCGCCGTGGGCGAGGACCTCGAAGTCCTGGACTCCTCGTCGAGCAGCTCGTCGTCGTCGAGCAGCAACTCGAGCTCATCGTCGAGCAGCAGCTCGAGCTCGTCGTCGAGCAGCAGCTCGAGCTCGTCGTCGAGCAGCAGCTCGGGAACGGGCGGCGGCGGGGCCGGCGGGGCCTCGTCGTCGAGCAGCAGCTCGGTGACGGGCGGCGGGGCCGGCGGGGCCTCGTCGTCGAGCAGCAGCTCGGTGACGGGCGGCGGGGCCGGCGGCGCAGGCGGGGAGGGTGGGGCCGGCGGCGCACCCGACACGTGCACGACATCCGAACAGCCGGTCTGCAGCAATCAAACTGGCGACCACTGCGGCTTCACCTATCAACTCTGGAAGGACCAGGGGACCGGATGCCTGACCAACACCGCGGATGGCTTCAGCATGGAATGGAGCGATATCAACAACCTGCTGGGCCGTAAAGGCCTGAGGCCCGGGTCGGCGAATCAGATCGTGACCTACGAGGCCGACTTTCGGCCAAACGGCAATGCCTACCTGGGGGTCTATGGGTGGACGAAGAGCCCGGCCGTGGAATACTATATCATTGATGGCTGGGGCACCTGGCGTCCCCCTGGCGGACCGGGAACCATGGGCACCGTCACGAGCGACGGAGGCGTCTATGACATCTACAAAACCCAGCGATCCGAGGTGCTCGCGATTGATGGCATCAATGCCCCTTATCAGTTCTGGAGCGTTCGTAAGCAGAAGCGCACGAGCGGAACCATCACCGTCGCCAACCACTTTGACGCATGGCAGAGGCTGGGGATGAACATGGGGAGCTTGAGCGAGGTCTCGATGCTCGTGGAAGGATATCAGAGCAGCGGAAGGGCTGACGTGAGCGTCTCCATGAGATGAGCGCCGGGGTTCGAGCGTCGACCCGGGCCGCTCGCCGGGCTAGCGCCCGCTCGCGCCGTCGCCCCGCGCGGTCACGGACACCCGCAGCGCGCCGATCCCGCGCGTCTCGGCCGTGGCGCCGGCGATATCGATGACGAGCTCGTCGCCGGACACGATCGGCCCCACGCCCTGGGGCGTCCCCGTCGCGATGACGTCGCCGGGCTCCAGCGTCATCACCCGGCTGATGTACGCGACCAGCTCGGGCACGCCCCAGATCATCTGCGCCGTCAGCCCGTCCTGCCGCACCTGCGAGTTCACGACAGCCCGCACGCGGAGCGCCCCGGGATCGAGCTCCGTCTCGATCCACGGGCCCACAGGGCAGAACGTGTCGAACCCCTTGCCCCGCGTGAACTGCACGTCCTTCCGTTGCAGATCCCGTGCGGTGATGTCGCCGAGGCAGGCGTACCCGAGCACGTGATCCAGCGCGTGCTCCGGTCGCACGTCCCGGGCGCGGCGGCCGATGACCACGCCGAGCTCCGCCTCGTGCTCGACCCGCTGGCTCTCCGGAGGGAGCACGATGGACTGGCCAGGACCGATGAGCGCCGAGGGCGGTTTGAGGAAGAGGAGCGGCTCGACCGGGACGTCGTTGCCCAGCTCCTGGGCGTGCGCCGCGTAATTGCGCCCCACACACACGATCTTCGTGGGGACCACGGGGCAGGCGAGATCGACGTCGGTCCACGCCACGGCCTCCCCCGTGGTCTTGCCGCCGAGCCAGGGCGGCGCGTCCAGGACGAGCGCGGCTGCGCCGTCCAGGCGGGCGAAGAAGGCTGGGCGATCCTGATCCGGAGGCGCGAGGCGAGCGAAGCGCATGGCGCGAGCAAAGCGCGATCTTCGGGTCGCGGCAAGGCTGGGACCGACGCAATACGACGCCGAGCGCCTGGCAGCTGTCTGCGCGGAGCTCGTGCGTCGTGGTCGTCGCGCGACGTCGGCGGCGGGCCGCCGTCACGGAGGAGGCGCCGCGGCGCCCCGACGCCGCGCGACGAGGCGGGCCTCGTGATTCCCCTCCTCGAGCCACCCTTCCTCGTAGCGGACCACCTCGAGCGCCTCGCCGAGCAGCCCCGGGAGCTCGCCGTCATCGAGCAGCCAGCGCGCGCTCGGGTGCGCGTGTCTCAGCAGGTTCGACCGCGTCGGGTGCACGACGACGAGGAGGCCGCCCGGGGCGAGCTCCGCCGCGCAGGCCGCGAGCCGGCGCTCGAGGAAATAGAAGATCAGGAGGAGGTCCCACGGCCCGGCAGGGAGCGGGTCGCGCTCGACGTCGAGCGCCACCGTGCGCAGCGCCAGCCCTTCCTTCGCCGCGGCGCTCCGAGCGATGCCGAGCCCGACCTCGGAGATGTCGGCCAGCGTCACGTCGAGCCCGCGCCGCGCGAGCCACAGGGCGTGACGACCCGCGCCGCCCGCCAGGTCGAGCGCGCGCCCGCGCCGGGGCAGGAGCGGATCGAGCGCCGCGAGCACGGCGGAGGGCTCCCCCGGATCGCCGCCGCCCTCGCGGTAGCGGGCGTCCCACCTCGTGCGATCGTCGTCCGACACGCTGTCCTCCTGTCCTGTTGGCCGCGCCGGGGCGGACACCGGCGAGCGCCCCTCGCTGGTGCGGAGCGTACCATCACCCGGCGGGGCCGCTTCGGCGCCGGGCGACGGAGGCGGCCGGCCGGCGCTGGACGCGCGGCATGACCTGGCCTAGCACGCCGCCGGTTCGCCATGCCCGAGTGCCTGACCCTGGCCCCGACCCCGGATCCCCGCCGCTTCCGCGCGCCAGACGGCGCGCTGCTCTCGCCGCCCGAAGGCTGGGCGTGCCTGCCCCCGGGCGACGCCGGGCTCACCCGACGGGTGAAGCTCGCGGGCCCATCCTGGATGGTGGTCGAGAAGCGCGGGAGGAAGACGTTCTCCCGAGGCCTCTGGGCGCCCGCCGCCACCATCGAGGCCGCCCGCGCCGCGCTCGAGGCCGAGCGCAGCACGCCTTCGTACGCGAAGAAGCGGGAGGCGGACGCCCGGCGGAGGGAGCGCGACCAGGAAGAGTACGTGCGCGAGTTCGAGGCCGCGGTGGCCGCGTTCCTCCGGTTCTCGCCGCGCTACGCCGCGCTCGCGCGGGCGGTCGCGACCAAGGTGACGCTGCACGCCACGCCGGTCGGCAGCGGCACCGTCGCCCGCACCGAGCGGATCCCGGTCGCGCAGCGCGCCGAGTCGGCCGTGATCGCCTGGATGCGGCACCAGACCACGGCCTACGACACGATGGCCATCCCGCGCGTGAAGGGGATGCGCCGCGAGGTGCGGCGCGAGCTCGCGCAGATCTCCCGCGCCATCCTCGATCTCCATCGCGGCGACGCGCCGCACGCGGGCGCCTCGTGCCCGCTCTGCGCGGCGCTCTGACGCGCGGGGCGGAGCGGGGCGAGCCCGTCACGCGCCGAGCAGCCCCTCTCCGACCAGCCGCGCGCGCAGCCCCGCGGCCCCGTCGAACACGTGCGCGCGCATCCCGAATGCGGCCGCCGCCTCGCAGTTCTCCGCGCGATCGTCGACGAAGAGGCACTCGCCCGCGTCGACCCCGATGCGCGCCATGAGCCGATCGAAGAACTCGGGCGCCGGCTTGCGCACGCCCAGGTGGTGGCTCGAATAGACGCCCTCGAACAGGACGTCGAGCGCGAACGCCTCGCGCACCTCCTCGACCCACACGGGGTAATTGCTCGCCACGAACCTGAGCGCGCGGCCCTCGAGCGACGCGACGATCTCCCGCACGCCGGGCAAGAAGCGATATCCCGCGCGGCGCACCCGGTTGAACGCGTCGAGGTCGAACGAGAACCCCTCGGCGCCTTCACGAAAGAACCGGCGAGCGAACTCGGCCTCATCGATCTCGCCGATCTCGAACGCAGGCCAGCACGTGGGGTCGCGGTGCCTCGCAATCTCGGGAGGCGCGGGCGCGGCGGGCGCGGCGGGCGCGGCGGACCGGATCGCCGCGGCGAGCGCCTCCCGGTACGGGTCGTAAAGGACAGTATCCATTAGATCGAAACACACTGCGCGGACCATCAGGCGCGAACCGTAGCACCGGCACGCGCGCGTGTGCGCACACAGGTCACACGGGCATACAGGCGTGCGGCCACACCGGTGAGTTGCGCTGAGGGCGCCGCGACGTGAGAGCGGCGTGGAAGCGGCGTGGAAGCGGCGTGTAACAAAGACACAAAATTGATACGAACTTTGGGAAGGCGCATCTCGCAATGCGCTGCGCGATGGCCTATACTGGGCATGGGTGGCGAGTCTTCAGGAGCGTGGTCCGGCGATGCGTCGGCTCCTGAGGACTCGTGTGGTTGGTCTGCTTTTCTACCGGCGCGCAGCGCCGGCACTTACTTAAAAAGGAGTCAGGCCATGAGATTGCCTGCTATGGGCATTGCCTTGTTCACGGTCGCCGTGGCCAGCGCGGCGTGCGGCGGCGGCGGCGACGAGAATCAGAGTGGCTCGGGCGCCGCGAACGGCTCGGGTAGCGGGAGCGGAGGCGACGACAGCGGCTTCGGTTCAGGGGGTGTGACCTCGGGCAGCGGCTCGGGCTCAGGCAACCCCAGCAGCGGCGCTGGCCCTTCGACCGGCGCCGGCGAGGCGTGCGCAACGCAAACGGCCCAGGCCGGGCTCCAGCCCGTGTACCTGGCAGTCGCGTTCGACGTGTCGGGCAGCATGGGGATGAACGACAGGCCCTCGCACAGCAAGGAGCTCAAGTGGGATCCCGTCGTCGCCGCGACCAAGCAGTTCTTCACGGATCCGGCGTCCGCGGGGCTCACCGCCTCGCTCACGTTCTTCCCCGGCGAGCGGCGGATGTGCGAGGCCAGAACCTACAGCGCGCCGGACGTCGAGATGACGCCGCTGCCCTCCGAGGCGTTCGGTAAGGCGATCGACGACGTCACGCCCGCGACCGACGACGACTGGGGCACGAGCACGCCGACGGCGTTCGTTGTCGATGGGACGGTGACCTTCATCGAGCGGCAGCGCCAGGAGAGCCCCGGGAAGTACGCGCTCGTGCTCGTGACCGACGGCTACCCGCAGCGCTGCGGCGGACAGGCGGACTCCATCGAGGCCGTCGTCCAGCGCGTCGAGGGGGCGCGACAGGACAACATCCCGACCTACGTGATCGGGGTGGCGAACCCGCCGGAGGACGAGCCGGGGAACGTCGACAACCTGCGCGACATCGCCGAGGCGGGCGGCACGGGGCAGGCCTTCATCATCGAGACCGGCAACCCCGACGCGACCGCGACCGCGTTCAGGGCGGCCATCGACCAGATCCGCGGCGCCGCGGTGACGTGCAACGTCGCGATCCCGGCGGCGCCCGACGGGAGGACGTTCGACAAGCAGCGGGTGCGCGTGACGTACACGAGCGGAGGGGGCCAACCGAAGGCCGTCGCGTACGATCAGGAGTGCGCGAGCGACGACGCCTGGCGCTACGACAATCCGTCGAACCCGTCGCAGATCGAGCTCTGCGAGAGCGTGTGCAACGCCATACAGTCCGATCCGGAGGCGTCCCTGGGCGTCGACTTCACCTGCGAGGACGTGATCGACATCCCGCAGTGATCCAGCGATGGGCGGCGGGGGCGCTCCCTGATGCAGGCGCGCCCGCCCCGCCCGCGGGGCGGAGGCTCGCGTCGCGAGCGCGTCCTTCAGGGCGCGCAGGCGGCCTGTGGGCGGAAGAGCGCCCGGACGAGGCCCCGGTAGTCGTCGTGGGGCACGCCGCCGCGGAGATCGCCGCCGAGTTTGTAATAATAGCACCGCGAGGGGGCGATCCCGGCGGCCGTGTACGTCGCCACGTCGCTCGGCATGTTGCCGAAGCCGAAGGAGGGCACGATGCCCGTGCGCGCCTTGAGCCATCCGAGCTCGATGGTCTTGTACTTGGCCGCCGCGCCGCCGAACGCGCCGGTGACGCCGATGGTGGTGTGGAGGATGCCCGGCGGGAAGCCCTGCTCTCGCAGCCAGACCCTCGTGCTGCCCACGAGCCACTCGGGGCGCGCGGTCACGTAGAAAAGGTAGATCCCGCTCTCGGCGAGGGCGCGCATCGCGTCCGCCGCGCCGGGGTGGGCGGCCGGCGGGGCGCCGCCGACCAGCTCGCTGACGACCGCCACCTCGCTCGACGTGAGCGTCCCGTCGACGTCGGTCACGGCCACCTGCGCGCCTGGCGGGAGGACCTCGATGAACAGGTCCGCGCTCGTGGCGTCGCCGGCCACGGCGAGGTGGACGCGGTGCCGGCCGACCTCGAGGCGCCGGCCCGCGGCGAGGTCGATGTAGACGCGCCCGCCGGTGTCCGGGATCCCCTCCGTCGTCGGGTGCGGGTGGTCGTCGTCGCTCGTCCGGAAGGTGCCGAGCCGCTCCCAGGCGCCGCTGCAGCCGCGGAGCAGATAGGCCTCGACGTCCTCGTCCTCGAGATCGTCGTCCTGCGGCCCGTAAGCGAACTTCGCGATGGCCCACTGGGGCCCGTCGGCGCGCGCGAAGAGGTCGCGCCCGCGGTGGCGCGGCCACCCGGCCGCGACGAGGCGCGAGCGCGTGTGCCTGAACCCGCGCGGCAAGGCCTCCGGCGGCGGCGCGTCGCAGGCCGGACGGGCCGGGCAGGCGCCCGCCCGGGGCCGCGGCGGCGCGGGCGCATCGGCCTGCCGCGGGGCACCGGCGCAGGCGACGAACGAGATGGCGGCGAGGACCAGCGGGGCGAGCGGGGCGGGGCGCAATACGACCACCTATACCGCGTTGGTCGTGAACGTGGTCGTGGTCGTGAACGTGGTCGTGGTCGTGAACGTGGTCGTGAACGTGAACGTGGTCGTGGACGTGGACGTGGTCGTGGACGTGGTCGTCCGCCGGCCGACGTGAATCGTGGGAGTTGAGAGCGGCGATCTCCGGGGGACGTTCACGTTCACGACGAGCCGTTGACGACCACGACCACGACCACGACCACGACCACGTTCACGACCACGACCACGTTCACGACCACGACGGTGATCGCTAAGGTTCAGGTCCAGAGGCCCGTCGGCTGCCCAAGGAGCGCGGCGCCGACCTGGCCGAACCAGCCCTCTGCGGCGGCGGCGTGCTGGGAGAAGGTGTGAATGTCCCGGAACCGCCGTTGCAAGGGCGACGCGTTCCGGGCGACTCCGCCCCCGCCCGCCTGATAGCAGGTGTCCACGGCCCGGGCCGTCACCTCCGTCACCCACGCCAGGGCGCCCGAGATCCGCGGCGCCACCGCGAGGGCGGCGCCAGGGTTGTTCACGCACGCGGCCCAGAGCTCGTCCCCCATGTCGCGCAGCAGGGCGCGGGCGGCGCGGACGCTCGTCTCGGCGCGGCCGAGGTTCACCTGGAACAGCGGAGAGTCTGCCAGCTGGGCGCGCGCATACAGCCGCTTCTTGCCCGAGGCCGCGAGCGTCACGATGTCGTCGAGCGCCCCCTGGGCGATCCCCACCGCCACCGCCCCCATGTGGAGCGCGAAGTGCAGGACGGGCGCGACGAAGCCCGGCCCGGCCACCGACGGCTGGCCCCGGAAGATATCGAGGGTGTTCGCCTCGGGGCAGAAGGCCCCTTCCAGCGCGATATCGTGGCTGCCCGTGCCGCGCAGGCCGAGCACGGACCAGGTGTCGATGATGCGCGCCTCGCTCGCCGGGAACAGCATGCCCCGCATCTCCGGCACCTCGCGCGCCTCGCCCATCCGCGGGCGGCCGCCGTCCATGATCACGCAGTTCCCGAACAGCCAGCTGGCGTGCTCGCAGCCGCTCGCGAAGCTCCAGCGCCCGGTGACCCGGTAGCCGCCGTCCGTCGCGTGGGCTTCGCCCTGCGCGTTGAAGCCGCCGCCGATGATCACGTCCGGCCCGCCGGCGTAGATGGCGTCGAAGCGCTCGCGCGGCAGGAGCGCGAAGAGGTGCGGGCTCTCCGAGCCGATCATCACGGTCCAGCCGGTGGCCCCGTCCGCGCGGGCGAGCGCCTCGAGGACGTCCATCCCCGTGCGCAGATCGACGTCGTGGCCGCCGTGGCTCCTCGGCAGGAACATCCGGAAGCACCCCGCCGCCTTGAGCTGACCGAGGAGATCCGCCGGGAGGCGCCGCGCCTCCTCGATCTCCGCGCTCCGTGAGGCGATCGCGGGGGCCAGGTCACGGACGGCATGCAACACCTTCGCGGCGTCTTCGTTCTTCATCGCTCGCTCCTTGACATCGGGGGTTGGCGGACCCTGTGAAGGCCCGGCAAAACGGCTCATCGTACGGCGGTTCAGGAGCGGGGTGCAGATTCGTGCGCTACGGGCTCAGCCGCTAGGCAGGCGAGTGAGGCGTACGCAAGTACGCCGCAGCGAGCCGAACGACGCGGATGAGCCCGTAGCGCACGAATCTGCACCCCGCTCCAGAGCTCCGCGCAGACTTTCGGCCCCCTCCGCCGGGAGCGACGTCATCGCGGGTCGGTCACCCGGCCCATGAACAGCACGGTGCCAGTCGCCACGTCGCGGATCAGGAACACGAACGGGTGATCCGCGCGGAACGCCTGGGGCGGCGCCGGGGCGGATCGTGTCGTCATGACGACCCCCGTGGCCGCGGCGGCCTCGGTCCCTTCCTCGTTGACCTCCACGAACGCCTTGTGGCGCACCTGGGAGATGTAGAGCGGCTCTGCCCTCGTGATCCCGGAGAAGTCGGCCTTCTTCTCGTCGAACGCGAGCGGCATCCCCAGCGCGCTCAGGGTCGCCGACAGCTCGAGCTCGGCCGTCATCTTGAAGCGCGGGAGCGCCACGTCGACCCGCGCCGGCTCGAGCGCATCCACGTACGCCTTGAGCTGCCCCGCTGCCAGGCGCTGCTCCACCTGCGCCAGCCCGTCCACCTGCGCGGGCAGGACGACGACCATGGCCAGCCGGCGCTCGGGGCTCTGCGCCTCGTACGCGAGCTCCAGCACCGAGGCGTCAGCGGTCTTTCCAAAGCCCGCCAGGAGCGTCTTGCGCATCATCGGCACGGCCGGCGCCGTCCCGGGCTTGACCGTGAACGGCTCGTTCTTGGTGGCCTTCTTGTCGAAGGGCGTCGCCCACTTCCCCTTGAAGTAGACGGCGTTCGTCAGGACGAGCCGCGTGAGGCCGGTGATGCTCCCGGCGGGCATCAGGTCCTTGATCTTCCCGTTCGTCTGTTGTTCGACCCATTGATTGATGCGCCCCCGCGCCGGCTCGCTCCCGCCCTTGAAGTCGACGAGCTCGATCCCTGCCCCGTAGTGCTGCTGGGTGGTGCTCTGGAACGCGGGCTCGATCGGCAGCCCGGCCTGGCCCCACAGCCGGTTGGCGATCCGGAGCTCGGGCCCCTGGGGCCCGGTCGCCAGCGCCAGCTCCTTGATGAGCCCGCCGAAGGCGGCGTGGAGCGCCTCGGGCGGGAGGGTGAACTCGAGCGTCTTCGCCATCTGGGCCGCGGTCTCGCCGCGGGCGCCGGCGTAGGTCATGGCCAGCGCCGTCGAGATGCTCGCCGGCGAGAAGAAGAGCTTGTCTCTGGAGGCGGCGAGCTTGCCGTAGAGGCGCTGCGCGAACGCGGCGTTCGTGTCGGCGAGCGCCGTGGCCGGCGGCGGAGGATCCGGCTGCTGAGCGTCCGGCGGGGCGGGCTCGCTCGGCCCAGGGGCCGCCGCCCCGGAGGCCGGCTTCGCGCCGGGACAGACGTGTTCCCACCGGCACGCCCCGCCCTCGGCGCGCGCGCACTGCGGGGTGCCGGTGGAGCCATCGTCGCAGACGCGGGCGATCATCGCGAGGGGGCCGCAGTCGGCGGGCTGGCAAGCGGACGCGCTCGGGGCCGGCGCGGCCGGCGGGGCGCCGTCCCGGGCCTGACACCCGAGCCCCAGCAGCGTGCATAGCGCGGTCGTGAAGAACGAGATCGGTCTGGCCATGGCGCTGAGGTACCAGCGCGCCAGGCCGGCGGGAAGCTCGACCGGAAGGCGGAGCGAGCGTGTGCTCCCGTCGCGCCGTCAGAAATTGTGGACGAACGTGAACCGGCCGGCGAGCTTCTTCCCGCCGATCTGGCTCTCCTCCTGCGTCTCGTAGCCGAGGTAAAGGAGCAGCTTGTTTCCCGTGCCGTAGTTCAGCCCGAGCACGCCCCCGACCTGCAGGCTGGCGAGGCCGCTCTCGTCGACGTCCGGACCGGCGGTCAACGGGTCGTCCTCGAGCGTGACCTCGTTGAGGTCGAGCGTGGCCTCGAGGTGCGGGCCGAAGCCGAAGTCGTCGATGGGGTAGTAGAGCAGGAAGTCCCGCGTGTAGACGTAGTTCTGGACGCTCTCGTCGAACATGCTGGAGAACGACCCCAGGATCCACGACTCGAAGTAAACGGGCTTTGAGTCGACGAAGGTGAACAGCTGCGGGGCGACCAGCGCCGCCGGCTGCATCGTCGTGAAGTTGAACGAGAAGCCCACCATCGGGTTGAGGATGACAGGGCCCATCGTGAAGGCGGGGCCGATGTCGAACTCAGCGGTTCCCAGCGTGGTGAGGTAGATGTCGCTCGAGAGGCTGATGGGGCCGACCTGGTGCGTGGCGCCGGCCCAGAGCTGGAGACCGAGGCTGTCTGCGTCGAAGCGGAACCAGCTCGGGATCTGGCTCGCCTGCGGCTCCGGCGCGGCGGGCTCCGCCGCGGGCGTCGGCGCGGCCACGGCCGTTGCGCCCGGATCAGCCGGGGGCGCAGCGGGATCCTGAGCCCAGGCGGCGGGCGACGCGAGCAACCCCACGACGCAAGCGAGCGCCGAGCAACTTCTCCGCATATCGTTCTCCATCATCGAATTGCCTCCTCTGCGCAGCACGAGGTGAAAGCAACATGAAACATGAGAGCAACATGAAACGTAACGGCAGTCGGTCGACACTAACGTAGTGCAGAGCAGTTAGGCAAAGCCGATGTGCATGGAGAGCCCCCGAGCGGCGCGCGGCCGCGTGGCCTGCCCGCGCGGGCGCACCTCGCTGCCTCGCTGGCCACAGGCGTCGATCGGGCAGGGGAGCGGCTTGAGCCGTCGGCGGCGCTGGACCGGGCGAGGTGTCGTTCGCCGAGGGCCGCGGGCGCGCAGGGGGAGAGGGGCCTGCGCCCTTCTTGAGAGGAGGATCACAGAGGGATGTACTGGATGCCCGCGGCCGCCCCGAGCGACGCCAGCGCGGCGGCCCCGACGAGGAGCAGCGTCATCTTCAGCAGCGTCCCCTCGATCTGGTCCGTGACGAGGCCGTCGACGCCCTGGGAGAGCTCGTCCCGCACCTTCATCAGGTCGATGCCGCCTGCCTGGTTGGCCTCGTTGCGGAAGCGCGCCAGCGTCAGCGTCTCGATGGTCCCGAGCAGCTGCGCCTCGATCTTGCGCCGCAGGAACCCCCGCACGCCGCCCCCTGTCGGCGCCGCCTGCACCCTGTGGATCACGGCGAGGCGCAGGCGCTTCACCGCCGCGTTGAGCGGGACGCGCTCCACCGCCTGCGCCACCCGCCCGCCGCGGGCGCCCGCCTCGGCCTGCTCGGAGACGCCGAGCAGCCGCTCGAACACGGAGGTCACGAGCATCCCGCCGAGGCGCTTCGCCCGCACGATCTGCAGGATGCCGGTGCCGAGCGCCCGCTTCCACGACAGCGTGAAGCCCATCACGGCGGAGAGCGCGAGCGCCGCGACGGCCGCCAGCGCCCCGCGCAGCGCCGAGCCGTCGGCCGCGATGGCGTACGACGAGGCGGCGAGGGCGAGGGCCAGGAACGACATGGCCGCGGCCGTCAGGAAGAAAGAGCGGAGCGCAGGGCCCAGCGCCCCGGCGACACCTTGCGCGAACGGTCGAAGATCCATGACCGCTCAGCTGACCACGCCCGCCGCGCGGCGAAAATGCCGAACGTGGCGGGCGCGCGTCGATCACCGCGAGCATGGGGAGCGGGCCCGGAGGGCGCCGCTCCCGCCCCGCCCGCCTCAGATGACGCCGAACTTCTTGCCGACCTTCTCGAACGCCTCGAGCGCGTGATCGAGGTGCTTGCGCTCGTGGGTCGCCATGTAGCTCGTCCGGAGCACCTGCTGCTTGGGCGGGACGCCCGGGGTGATGAACGGATTCACGTAGAGCGAGTAGTCGTCGAGGAGCGACTTCCACATCATCACGGTCTTGAGATCGTCGCGGATGTAGATGGGGATCACGGCCGTCTCGGTCTTGCCGAGCTCGAAGCCGAGCCGCTGCAGCTCCGTGCGCATGTACGTGAAGTTCTCGCGGAGCTTCTCCTGGCGCCAGGGCTCCTCCTGCATGACCTCGAGCGAGGCCATGGCGGCGGCAACGCAGGGCGGCGCGGCGCTCGCCGCGAAGAGGAAGCTGTAGGCGAAATGCTGAATGTAATCGAGCACCTTTCGCTCACCGACGAGCCAGCCGCCGATCGAGGCGAGCGACTTCGAGAAGGTGCCGCCGATGAGGTCGACCTCCTTCCCGAGGCCGAAGTGCGCGGCGGTGCCGCGGCCCCCCGGGCCGATGACGCCGAGCGCGTGGGCGTCGTCGACGAGGAGCCGCGCCTTGTGCTTCTTCACCACCTCGACGATGCCGGGCAGACTCGCGATCTCGCCCTGGGCGCTGAACACGCCGTCGGTGATCACGAGGGCGCCCTCGGTGTCGGCGATCTCGGAGAGCGCGCTGTCGAGCGCGGCGGGATCGCTGTGCTTGTAGCGCACCATCCGGGCGCCGGCCGCCTGCGCGAGCCGCACGCCGTCGTAGATGGAGGCGTGATCGTCCTTGTCGATCATCGCGACGCTCCGCTTGTTGCTGAGGAGCGCCGAGATGGTCGCGATGTTCACCTGATAGCCCGTCGTGAACACGAGCCCCGCCTCCTTGCCGTGGTAGGCGGCGAGCTTCTGCTCGAGCTCGTTGTGGAGGCGCATCGACCCGTTCACGAGCCGCGAGCCGGTCATGCTGGTGCCGTATTTGTCGATGGCGTTCCGCGCGGCTTCCCGCACCTTCGGGTGGGTCGTCAGCCCGAGGTAGTTGTTCGAGCCGAGCATGATCACGGTCCGGCCCTCGAGCTGCGCCTCGGGGCCGTTGTTGAAGTCGAGCGGGCGGAAGAAGGGGTAGACGCCCATGGCGCGGGCGTTGTCCGCGGTCATGAACTTGTAGGCCTTCTCGAACACGTCGCGCCCGCCGATCCGCGCCAGCGACGTCCGCGCCGCCATCTGGGTCGCGAGCTGCTGCTCGGCCGCCGCGGCCACGTAGGTGCCGGCGCCGTTCGAGCCCGCGCCGTTCGAGCCCACGCCGTTCACGTGCGGGCGGCTCGCCGCCCCGCCGCGCTCGCGCGGGGCTTCGCTGCTCGCCGTCTCCTCCACGACCGACAGCCCCGCGCCGCTCGCGGCGGGCGCGGCGGGCGCGGCGGGCCGACGAGCCGCCGCGCGCGACGGCGTCGCCCCGTGGACGCCGGCCTCGTCGTCGAGCGAGGGATCGATGTTCGGGAGCGCGTGCCCGTTGAGCAGGATGTCCCAGGCCTCCGCGGCCCGCTCCCGGGCGGCGCGCAGGCGGTTCTTCGCGTCCATGACCCCCGTGGCGAGCCGCATCACGCGATCGTTGCTGACGACACGGACGACCACGCCCGACGAGGTGAGCTTCTTTGCTTGGTCGACCAGACGATCCTTCATCCTCATGCCCTGGCTCCTCACGCGATCGAATTAAGGGGCGCGGTCCCGTCCGCGAAAGCCGCTCCGGCGTGCAGGATCGAGGCCCCTCGGGCCCCTGCTCGTTCCCTGCGCGTGTCGCCGCTAAAGCAGCCTGCGCGGGCCGCGTCAACTGCCACCACCGCGTCGTCCCGGCGTGCGACGAGCGCCGCGGAGCGCCGTCGCCGCGCACGCGCATTCCGCGTCGCGCAGGGGCGTTCGCGTGGTGCGCGGCGACGTTCGCAGAGCTCGCCCGCCACGGGCCTGCGCGCGCTGCACCTGACTCCCAAACACCGCGGATGACAGGCCGCGGCAAGGGCAAAGGCGCAACTCGTTGCGGAGTGGTGCGCGCCGGTGTAGGAAAAGTTTTCAGGGTCTATGCGCCGTGTCCTAGTCGTTGACGACGAAGAAAACCTGCGCCTCGTGGTGCGCACGTTCCTCAAGCGGGACGGCTACGAGGTCGAGGCGGTCTCGAGCGGCGAGGAGGCGCTCGCGATGGTCGAGACGTTCGGGCCCGACGTCATCCTGACCGACGTCCGGATGCCCAGGATGGGCGGGCTCGACCTGCTGGCGACGCTGAAGGCCAAGGGCAACGAGGCCACGGTCATCGTGATGAGCGCCTACGGCAACGTCGACCTGGCGATCGAGGCGATGAAGGCGGGCGCCTACGATTACATCCAGAAGCCGTTCAAGGCCGAGGAGGTGCTGCTCACGCTCCGCAAGGCCGAGGAGCGGGAGGCGCTCCGCCGCGAGAACCGCGTCCTGCGTCAGGAGATCCGGCGGGAGAACCTCTTCGAGGAGATCCTCGCGAAGAGCCCGCCGATGCAGGTGATCTTCAAGACGATCGCGAAGGTCGCCGACTACAAGACCACGGCGCTCATCACGGGCGAGAGCGGCGTCGGCAAGGAGCTCGTGGCCCGGGCGATCCACCGGCGGTCGAGCCGCCGCGGCGGTCCGTTCGTCGCGGTCAACTGCGGCGCCATCCCGGAGAACCTGCTGGAGAGCGAGCTCTTCGGGTACAAGCGGGGCGCGTTCACCGACGCGGTGAACGACAGGGCGGGGCTGTTCGAGCAGGCGAACCACGGCACGCTGCTGCTCGACGAGATCGGCGAGCTGCCGCTCGCGCTTCAGGTGAAGCTGCTCCGGGTGCTCCAGGAGGAGACGCTCCGCCGGCTGGGGGACAGCAAGGACATCAAGGTCGACGTCCGCATCCTCGCGGCGACCCACCGCGACCTGATGGCCGAGACGCAGGCCGGCCGGTTCCGCGAGGACCTCTTCTACCGGATCAACGTGCTCCCCATCGCGATCCCTCCACTCCGCGAGCGGCGGGAGGACATCCCGATCCTCATGGATCACTTCCTCGCGAGGAACAACGCGCGGTTCGGCATCAACATCCGCGGCTTCGAGCCCGAGGCGAGGCGGCTGCTCCTGGAGTACCGGTGGCCGGGCAACGTGCGGGAGCTGGAGAACACCGTCGAGCGCGCCATGGTGCTCTGCGAGGGCGAGCGCATCGGCGAGGCCGACCTGCCCGAGCGGATCCGCGAGGCGCGCGATCCGATCCAGATGCAGCTGACGAGCGGCGAGCTGTCGATCAAGAAGACGTCCCGCGTCATCGAGGAGATCCTCATCCGGCGCGCGCTCCAGAAGACGAAGGGCAACCGGACCAAGGCGGCCGAGGTGCTGGAGATCAGCCACCGGGCGCTGCTCTACAAGATCAAGGACTACCGGATCGATCTCTGACGGCGGTGGGGCCCCGCGCGGGTGGGGGGTACGCGGCGGGAGAGTGGCGTAATTCCACGGTTCACGAGCTGAACGACGGATTCTGCCATGGCGATTTGGATGTGCCGCGAGGGCGCAAGAGTCCTGGCGGGCTAGCGCGGTTCATCGAGCGAGCCCGCCTCCTCGCCGAGCACCGGCGAGGAGGCGGCGCTGATGTCGCCGAACAACTCGTCGATCTCGATCTCGACCGCATCGAACGGCGCCGCGCGCACCCTGTCCCCGCGGCCCGCGACGAGCTCGATCAGGTAACCCTCCGCGGTCCACCGGAGCACCGCGAGCGTGCCATTGTGGGGATCCGCCATCCAGTAGTGCGCCACGCCCGCGCGGTGGTACCCGAGGCGCTTGTCGCCCATATCGATGTGCGCGGTCGTCGGCGAGAGGACCTCGCAGATCCAGTCAGGGCCGGCGGTCACGATGCCGCGCCGGTCGGGCTCCGGCAGGGTGGGGTTCCTGTCGCGGCGCCAGCCGAGCACGTCGGGACGGCAGCCGAGGCCTGCGATCTCCATGTCCACTTCCATGGAGATCCACCAGCCGCCAGGCCGGTCACCACCGCCTGGACGACGGTCGTACGCCCCGCGGACCAGCGCGATGATCGCGCCCTGCGTCCTGCCGTGCATGGGGCCCGGCATGCCCTGGTACATGATCCGCCCGTTGATGAACTCGGCACGCTTCTCCTCGGGAATGGCGAGCCAGTCCTCGATCGTGGGCTGCCGCAGTGAGCGGGACAGAGCGACGGGCGGGATCATGTGCATCGAGGAAAGCATAGTCCACGTCGCGTTCGCGGGCAGCGGACGCCGCGCTTCCCCCGCGCCGCCGCGGAGAGCGCCGCGCTGCTCGGCGCCCGCAGACCGCCACGGAGCGATCCAGGCGCCCGCCAGGTCGGAGCTCTCTTGCGCCCGTCGCCTCAGGCGGCTACGTCGTCCCGCTCCCCCATGAAGAAGAATTACGTTCTCGACGCGAACGTCCTCCTCCACGATCCGCACGCGATCTTCAGGTTCGAGGACAACGACGTCATCATCCCGATCTACGCGATCGAGGAGATCGATCAGTTCAAGCGGGAGGGCTCCGAGCGCGGGCGCAACGCGAGGACGATCGCCCGGCTGCTCGACGAGGTCCGCGGCGCCGGGACGCTCGCGACCGGGGTGCTGCTCGAGAGCGGCGGCACGCTGCGGATCGCGATCCCGGAGCGGCGGCCGGAGCTGCTCGTGGGGCTGGAGTCCGGATCGCAGGACAGCGCCATCCTCCAGACGGCGATCGACATCCGCGATCGGCACAAGGATCGGCCGACCATCTTCGTGACGATGGACACGAACCTCAGGATCCGCGCCGACGCGCTCCGGATCCCGGCGGAGACGTACGAGAACCAGCGGGTGCACGACCCGGCCATCGAGCAGTCGGTGGTGGAGCTCGAGGTGCCCGGCTCCGAGGTCGACGCGTTCTTCCAGAACGGCTCTCTCTCCAGCGACAAGCTCGCGGATTTATTGCCGAATTCTGCGGTGTTGCTCCGCGACGCGGGGGCGCCGAGCCACACGGCGCTCGGCCGGTTCGACGCGGCGCGCGGGCAGATCGTCGCCCTCCGGGTCGGGCGGGAGGGAGTGATGGGGGTCCGGCCGCGCAACAAGGAGCAGGCGTTCGCGCTGGACCTCCTGCTCGACGATTCGGTGCGGCTGATCACGCTGATCGGCAAGGCCGGGACGGGCAAGACGCTCCTTGCGCTCGCGGCGGCGCTGAAGCGGACGACCGAGGACAACGCCTACAGCCGGCTGCTCGTGAGCCGGCCGATCATGCCGCTGGGGCGCGATCTGGGCTTCCTTCCGGGCGACGTGGACGAGAAGCTGAACCCGTGGATGCAGCCGATCTTCGACAACCTCGAGTTCCTCTTCTCGAACGGCGGCACGAAGCCGGGGCGCGACGCGCGCGGCTTCGTGGAGCTCCTGGAGAGCGGGCGGATCCAGGTCGAGCCGCTCACCTACATCCGCGGGCGCAGCCTGCCGCACCAGTACCTCATCGTGGACGAGGCCCAGAACCTCACCCCGCACGAGGTGAAGACGATCATCACGCGGTGCGGCGAGGGGACCAAGATCGTGCTGACCGGCGATCCTCAGCAGATCGACAACCCGTACGTGGACCACGCGTCGAACGGCCTGCTCGTGGTGGCGGAGCGGTTCAGGCGCGAGCGCATCGCGGGTCACGTGGTGCTCGCCAAGGGCGAGCGCAGCGAGCTCGCGGAGCTCGCGGCGAACCTGCTCTGAGGCGAGCGGCGCCGGGCGCGCGGCGCTCTCACGGGGCGGGGGCGTGCGGGGCGGGGGCGTATCTGGAAGGAGCGGCGGGCCGTGGCGCGGCGTCCTCGAGCTAGATCGGCCGAACGGCCGGCGCCTCCGGCGTGGGTGCCGGACGCGGATCGGCTCCTCGGCGCCGCGGCGCGGCGGATCCGCGTCGTCGGGTCGAGCACGCCGGTGAACCTCGTCGAGGAGCTCGCGCGGCTCGCCGCCTCCTGGGATCGGAGCGGCGGGGAGCTCCCGCGGTTCACCTACGCGCCCGCGCAGGACCACGGCGAGCTTCGAAAGGCGATGGAGGCGGCGGCCGAGCGGCTCGCGGGGCAAGGGGAGCTCGGCGCGGTCTACGCCGGCCGCGCGAGCGAGCTCGCCGCGGAGGCCGCGATCTGCGAGGCCGCGGGCGGGGCGGGGTGCTGGTCCGCCGCGCGCCGCCGCTACGCCGCGCGCGACGCGTTCGACGAGCAGGCGGACGCGCTCGCCGCGACATGGGTCGAGCAGGAGGCGGGCGCCGCGTCGAGCGACGAGGAGCGGGTGCGGAGCGACGACGCGCGCTCGCCCAGGTCGCTCGTGTCGCGGATGCGCCGCGAGATCGGGGCGTGGCGCCTGCCCCTCCGGGTCGTGATCGCCGACATCGCGCCGCTCGCCGCGACGGGCGACGGGGTGATCCAGGTCGCGCGGGGGCGCATGCTCACGCGCGACGACGTCGAGCGCACGGTGCTCCACGAGATCGAGGGGCACGCGGCGCCCAGCGTGCGCGCCGCGGCGCTCCCGCTCGGGATCTTCGCGATCGGGACCGCGAACGGGGGCGACGATCAGGAGGGCTGGGCGCTCGCGCGCGAGCGCGCCGCGGGGTACCTGGTCGGCGCCCGCCGGATCGAGCTGGGGCTGCGCCACCTCGCCGCGCGGAGCGTCGAGCGCGGCGCGGGCTTCGTCGAGACAGCGCGGCTGCTCGAGGCGCGCGGCGCGCGCTCCACGGGGGACGCCCTGCGCATCGCGGCGCGCGTCCACCGGGGCGGCGGCCTCGCGCGGGAGGTCGTCTACCTGCCGGCGCTGCTGCGGGTCGAGGCGCTGCTCGTGGAGCAGCCGGCGCTGGGGCCGGTGCTCGCCTCGGGCCGGGTCTCGGTGGGCGCAGCGGCGTCGCTTTCGTCCTGGGCGAGGGAGAGGTGATGGTCCGTGGCTGCCCAGCTCGACCGAGAGGATGGGAAGCCGGGAAGAAAAGTCCGATCCTCGCTGAACTTCGTGCCTTCCTGGGAAGCCGATCCCATGAAATGAAGGCATCGCCGGTCGGGTGAGGGGCGGGCGAGAAAGGGGGCTGCGTGAAGGGAAGGATCACTCCAGCCGCGCGAGCGCGGCATGGAACGCGCTTGACGTGGTGGCCGGCGGGCGGGCCGCCTCGCGCGTGCGGTCGCATCCGCGCGGCGCGGGGCGGCGGTCCCGGGAGCGCGCGGCGCGGACGGGCCGGCGGGCGGAGGCGGGCATGAACTCGAAGAAGGCCATGGAGAGGGAACCCAGACGGCCGCCGAGGGGAGGCGAGGCCCCGACGGTGGTCCTCAAGGGGGACCTCCATGTCCTGGATCTCGGCGCGGGCCTGATGCTCGACGTGTTCATCAACGTCGAGGGGCGCCTGACGACCTTCGTCAGCCTGGATGGCCAGCTCATCGCGGAGCTCCGCGTCGCGGGCCTCGCCTGAGGTCCCGGGCCGCTCAGGGGCCCGAGAACTCCCGGACGACGCGGAGGATGCCCTCCCCGTAGCTCGAGATCTTCGCCTGCCCCATGCCGCGCGCGAGCGCGAGGTCGTCGAGCGACGCGGGCCGGATCCGCGCGATCTCCCGGAGCGTCCGGTCGTGCGCGATGACGTAGGCGGGCAGCGACTTCTCCTTGGCGAGCGCGGCCCTGTGGGCGCGGAGCGCCTCGAACAGCGGCACGTCGTGCTCCTCGAGCTCGACGCCGGGCTCCGCTTGCGCGCGCGAGGCCGGGACGGGGGCGCCCGGCGCGGGGCGCGCCGCGTCGTCGCGGGTCGCTGCGGACGCGAACGCCTGCGGGGCCGGCTGCGCGCGCGCCCGCGTGGAGGGCGCGGCCGCCGGCGGGCGCGCGGCGGGCGACGCGCCCGGCGCCGCGCGGCGCGGCCGCCGGCGCGCGGCGGGGACCGGGAGCCGCACCCGCGAGGGCACCTCTCCGCGCATCACGCGCCAGCCCGCCGGCGTGATGAGGGGGACGGGGAACTCGCCGGTCGTGAGATCGATCCAGGCGTTGGCGAGCAGCGCGCGGAGGATCGACATGGCCTCGTCGTGGCTCTTCCCCTCGAGGACGCCGAACGTCGAGAGCCGGTCGAGCCCCATGCGGCGGACGCGCTCGTTCGACTCGCCGACGAGCATCGACGCGACCGCCTGCATCCCGGCGCCGCCCTTCACCCGCGCGACGCCGGCGAGCGCGCGCCGCACGAGGTCGTTGTCCCGGGCGAGCGCGGCCGGGTCGCTCGCCTCGAGGGCGTCGACCTCCAGGCAGACGTCGCAGTGGCCGCAGCCGCCGAGCGACTCCGCCTCGTCGCCGAAGTAGCGGAGGATGAAGTCGTGCCGGCACGTCGCGGCGTCGACGTAGCGGAGCAGCTCGCGGAACAGCCCCCAGGCGCGCGCGGCGTCGTCGGCGTTCGCCTCGACGCCCCCCTCGCCGAGCTGGCAGAGCCGGCGGCGCAGCGCGATGTCCGCGGGCGCGAACAAGAGGAGGCCGCGGGCCGGGTCGCCGTCGCGCCCGGCGCGGCCGACCTCCTGGTAGTAGGCCTCGATCGACGACGGCGGCTGGGCGTGCACCACGAGCCGGACGTCGGGGCGATCGATCCCCATGCCGAAGGCGTTCGTGGCCACGACCACGGAGAGGCTGCGATCGGCGAAGCCCGCCGAGATGCGCGCGCGGGACTCGGGGGCGAGCCCGGCGTGGTACGCTTCCGCGTTCCAGCCTGCGTCGCGGAGCGCCTCGGCGAGGCGCTCGGCTCCCTTGCGGGTGGCGGCGTAGACGATGCCCGCCCCGCGGGGCCGCCCGGGATCGCCGAGGGCCTCCAGCAGCGCGCGCGCCGTGCGGCGCCCGGCCTCGCGCGGGCCGTCGACCGCCGAGACCTGCAGGTGGAGGTTGGGCCGGGCGAAGCCGCGCAGGATCACCTTGGGCGGCGGCTCTTCGGGGCCGCGCGCGCGCCCGCTCACCGCATCGCCGCCGCCGCCGTCGTCCGCGCCGTCGGGCGCGGGCAGCGGCCAGCCGAGCCGGCGGATGATCTCGTCGCGCGCGTCGGGGGTCGCCGTCGCGGTGCAGGCGAGGACCCGGGGCGGCCGGAGCCGCGCGAGCGCGGCGCCGATGCGCAGGTAGTCGGGCCGGAAGTCGTGCCCCCACTGGACGATGCAGTGCGCCTCGTCGACGGCGACGAGCGAGAGCCGGCTCGCGGCGAGCGCCTCGACGAACCCGTCGAGGGCGAGGCGCTCGGGCGCGGCGTAGACGAGCTTGTACTCGCCGCGGCGGAGGGCGGCGAGGCGGCGGCCGTTCTCGTCGCGCGCGAGGCTGGACGCGATGAACGTCGCCGGGATGCCGCGCGCCTCGAGGGCGCGGACCTGATCTTCCATCAGGGAGATGAGCGGGCTCAGGACGAGCGTCGTGCCGGGCAGGGCGACGGCCGGGAGCTGGTAGCAGAGCGATTTGCCGCCGCCGGTCGGGGCGACCACGAGGACGCGGCCCGCGCCCCCGAGCAGGGCCTCGATCGCCTCGCGCTGCCACGGCCGGAACGCGGCGATGCCGAACCGCTCCGCGAGCACGGCGTCGAGCGACGGGGGCGGGCTCTCCGGCGGGCGCAGCGAGGAGGGGGCGAGGCGCTCGGTCACGATCGGCGAGGGGCGTTCAGCGAGGACCATGGCGGCGTCGTCGAGCGAGCGCCGTGCCTGCCGCGAGCCCTAGCATTTCCGCGCGCATGCGTCGCCCGGTGGGTGGCGGCGCCATGGCGGCGATCAGGCCTGGACGACGCCGATGCCCTTGGCGAGCGTTTCCATGTCGTCGAAGTGATAGACGTGGCGACCGTTGCGCCCGCCGAGCGCCGCGGCGACCATCGCGCCGGCGACGGTCCTCGCGTCGATGGGCCGGTACCTGCGCAGGCCGCCCTTCATCGTGAACCGGAGCGTCTGCGCCGCCGCGACGCCGATGGCCTCGCCCTTCCTGACCTCGCCCCGCTCGCCGAGGAGCAGGCTCGGCCTGAGGACGTGGACGGCCGCGAAGCTCGCCGCCGAGAGCTCCTGCTCGAGCTCGCCCTTCACGCGCAGGTAGAAGCTGGTCGAGCGCGGGTCGGCGCCCACGGAGGAGACCAGGACGAACTGCTTCACCCCGGCCTTCTCGGCGAGCCTGGCGATGGTGATGGGGTAGCGATAATCGATCTCGTAGAAGGCCTCTTCGGAGCCGGCCTTGGCGATCGTCGTCCCGAGCGCACAGAACACGTCGCTCACGCCGGCGAAGTCCGCGCCTTCGAGCCGGTCGAAGTCGACGATGCGCTGCGAGAGCCGCGCGTCCTCGATCGGGGCCGGGCGGCGGAGCAGGGCGACGACCTTCGTGTACGCTGGCTGTTGCACGAGGAGGCGCAGGCAGTGGCCGCCGACGAGGCCCGTTCCTCCCACGATGAGAGCTGTCTTGTCGACCGTCATGTCTTCCATGTCCGTGCGGAATCACCCGCGGAGAGCGCCGCCGCGGGGATCCACAGCCGTACCACGCAGCGTAACGCAAGCGGCGCGCGAACCATAGCGGCCGGCCGTGCGCGGCGCGAGCGGACCGACGGCGCGGGCCCCCCACGCTTCCTTTCCTGGTGTGTCCGGGCGCTACATGCTCTGTCCTTCGCCAGCCACGCGCCAGTCACGCGCCGCGCTCAGCCACGCGCCGCGCTCGTCCGGAGCAGCATAGACGGACGACCGCAGGGCTCCATCGAGCTGCCGGCTCTGGAGATGGCCGTACGCTGAAGGGGGGATGATCGCACATCTCCTGTGATCCCGCGGGCGCCGCTCGGAGCGAGCGTGCGAGATGTGCCTTGAGCGGGCCGCCCGCCTCCTGCGTCGCGGCGGCGCGGGGCCCGCGCGGCGCCTCACGTGAGCTGCGCGCTGGCGACCTTCTGCGAGCGCTTCGTGCGCTGGGCCTGCGAGCGCTTCGCGCGCTGGGCATGGAAGGCCTTGACCGCCATCGGGATGACCAGCTCCCGGTGCTTGGGTACCAGGTTGTTCGGCAGCTGCTCGACTGGCCACCAGGTGCCCGTGGCCGGGACCTCGGCGAGCTTCGCCTGATGGACCCGGGAGAGCATCCAGCCGCGCGTGGCGGCCGAGAAGTAATCGCCGACGAACGTGAAGTCGGAGATCGTCATCCCGACCCGGTGGAGGACGTGCTCGGGCTGCTCGCCCGGCGAGAGGACGCTGCCGGGGCAGCACCACTCTCCAGGGCCTGCCGCCGACGCTCCGCGCTGTGTCAGGAGCACCTCGAGGGCGCCAGAGTCCGCGTTCCTCCGGAGGCACACGGCGTCCGCGGCGAGGTGAATGGGGAGTCGGGAAAGAGCGTTGATGAGCGAGCTGCCGAGCGGCTCCCGTGGATCGACGTACCCGAGGAGCCAGCTGGCCATCGACTTGATGAGCCTCATCGGGGCACCCTCCGCGAGGGCGCGCGGCGGGGCCGCTGGAGCACCGCCCGCCGGGCGTTCGGGCGAGGGCGTCGGCGCTGCTCAGGGCTGGACGTCGTGCCGGGGTCGCTCTTCGCGCTGCCGCCGGGGCGGCGCGGCCGGGTCGATGGGATCGAGGTTCGAGTTGGATCTTTCATAGGAGGTTGCTGCGTTGGTGTGGTTGTGCGTTGTTGCGTCATGTTGCGCAGGTTCAGATCTTCATGTCGTTTCTCCTGGGATGTCGGGCTGCGCCGACGACGTTGAGGAGCCTACAATGCGCTCTGTTTCTTTGTCGTTTCAGTCGTGCAGCTCGGACGTGAATCATTGTCCTGCGTCGTTGCTCGCTGTCTCGCCGAGCTCCTGACGCCGGTGTTCGGGTGTCGTGCGTGAGAGTCGCTGGTGATCCGGGCCGCGCGAGCGCGCATGCGTTCGCCGGGGCATCGATGACATCGAGGTGTCAGCCGGGCAGTCGTCGCGTCGTCCGCGCTGGCCCGCCGGCCTCATCCTCCTCGGCTCCCTCGGTCACCTCCGCCTCGACGTCGATGACCTGCCATGACGCCGGTCGACCGCGGGACGCGCCAGCGCGCCCGTCGGCGCGCTCGCCGAACGGCCCGCCGCTCAGGTCGATGACCCTCATGCTGAAGAACGCGCCGTTGCCTGGGCTGTCCACGCCGATGCCGGCGGCGCTCGCCGCGGCCACCCGCCGCTCGAACCGCTCCCGCACCGCCGCTGCGATCCGGCGGCGCACCGGCGGGAGCAGGAGCATGAGCCCTGCCACGTCGGTCAGCACCCCTGGCGTGATGAGCAGCGCCGCCCCGAGGAGCGCGAGGAGCCCTCCCGTGAGCCCCTCGTCCGGGACGCGGCCCGCCGCCAGCGCGCCGCGCCACGAGGCGAGCACCTTGAGCCCCTCGCGCTTCGCGAGCGCTGCGCCGAGGATCGCCGTCCCGAGCGCGATCGCCACGGTGGGCCAGAAGCCGATGACGTCGCCGATCGACAGGAGGAGCCAGAGCTCCAGGATCGGGAGCGCCGTGAAGAGCAGGATGAGCTTGCCCATGACCCCCGTCGTCTAGCGCCGCCCGCCGCGCCGCGCACGCGTGGGGCCGCCCGCCTCGCTGCCGAGCGCCGTCATCGCGCACCGCGGCACGCCGCCATCGCGCACCGCCCCGCGCCGCCGTCCGCCGCCCGGAGCCCCACGAGGCCGGCTGTTCCACTGTTCCATGCTCCGCCATGGATCCTGCGCCGGAGTACCGGCCGCGGTGAGAGTGCGCTAAGAGCGCTTGCCCCGGAGAAATCCATGACGACTGTCCCCGTGGAGCAGGAAAAGGTGGAGGCGTGTCGCGCGTTTGCCGCCGACATCGCCGACGAGGTGCAGCGCTTCATCGACCGCCACACCACGGTCGGCGTCGAGCGCACCGTCGCCCGCGCGTACGGCGTGGTCGGCGCCGACGCCGAGGGGACGCCGCTCGTGAACGCGCTCGTCGATCGCATCCACAGGGCGGGGCAAGCCGGCCGCGGCGTGGCCTACCACCTGGGCCGGGCGCTCTGCGAGGGCGCCGGCTCGGTGCAGGAGGCCGCGGAGATGCTGGCGTTCAGCGAGGCGGCCGACCTCGGCGCGGGGCCGCCCGCGGCCGAGGCGCGCGGCGCGCTCGAGGCCGCGACGCGGGAGGCGATCGCCCGGATCGACAGGGCCCGCGACGAGCGCGAGGCCAACAAGGCGGCGCACCGGGTCGGCGTCGCGCCGCTCAAGTACGTCATCGTCGCGACGGGCAACATCTACGACGACGCCGTGCAGGCCAAGGCCGCAGGGTTCGCCGGCGCCGACATCGTCGCCGTGATCCGCGCGACCGCCCAGTCGCTCCTCGACTACGTCCCGGAGGGGCCGACGACAGAGGGATACGGCGGCACCTACGCGACCCAGGAGAACTTCAGGATCATCCGCCGCGCCGCCGACGAGGCGACCCGCGACACCGGCACCTACCTCGCGCAGACGAACTACTCGTCCGGCCTCTGCATGAGCGAGATCGCCTGGATGGCGGCGGTGGAGCGGCTCGACATGCTGCTCAACGACGCGATGTACGGGATCCTGTTCCGCGACATCAACATGCAGCGGACGTTCATCGATCAGTATTTCTCCCGGAGGATCATCGCGAGGAGCGGTATCGTCATCAACACGGGAGAGGACAACTACCTCACGACCGCCGATGCGGTCGAGAAGGCCCACACGGTGCTCGCGTCGCAGTTCATCAACGAGGCGTTCGCGCGGCGCGCGGGCCTCCGCGAGGAGCAGATGGGCCTCGGCCACGCCTTCGAGATCAACCCCTGGCTCGAGGACAGCCTCCTCTTCGAGCTCGCCCAGGCCCAGCTCGTCCGGCAGATCTTCGACCGGCACCCGATCAAGTGGATGCCGCCCACCAAGTTCAAGACAGGCGACATCTTCCACAGCCACGTCCACGACGCGATGTTCAACCTGGTCGGGATCACGACCGGCCAGTCGATCGAGCTGCTCGGGATGTTCAGCGAGGCGGTCCACACACCGCTCCTCATGGACCGGTATCTCTCGCTGAAGAGCGCCCGCTACATCTTCACGGCGGCGCGGCACCTCGGCGACGAGATCCAGTGGAAGCCGGGCGGCATCGTCGAGCGGCGCGCCCGCGAGGTCCTCGACAAGGCGCACGAGCTGCTGCGGGAGGTCGAGCAGGAGACCGTCTGGGACGCCATCGGGCGCGGCGCGTTCGGCGACGTCAAGCGCACGCGCACCGGGGGGAAGGGGTACTCCGGGGTCGTCGCGCGCCACCCGGAGTACCTGAACCCGATCCTCGAGGTCCTGGAGCGGTCGTAGGCCTGTCCTGCTGCGCCGTTCCGGTCGGAGGGCCTTCGGGCTGGGGGCGCGCCGAGAAGGACGGGATTCCCGGGACACTCTCCGACAGGGCCGGAGCGTCGGCGCGCCGGACGACATTCTTCCTGACTTGGCATCTTCCGTGCGCCGAAGCATGGCTGAAGCGTGGAAGCATGGAAGAAGCGCGCTCTCTCCCCCGCGATCGCGCTGGCCGCGCGACACCGCATGGCGCTACTGTCAACGATGGATGGGCTCTTCTGGCCCACCGCTGTAGACAGAGGTGAGCATGACACTGCGAAACATCCTGCGTGCGTATGGCGACCGAGAGGGGGACGGGATGGTCCAGATGTCGTTCACGCTCCGCGTCCTGCCGGGCGACCGCGCGCGCGAGGCGGCGAAGCGCTTTGCCGAGTCGCACGGCCTGCGCGAGCCGCTGGTCACGGCGATGGAGCAAGCCAGCCGGGAGCACACGTATTTCGTCGTTTACGGGCACTCCCAGCACGGCGTCGACCTCTCGGACATCGAGGTCGAGGAGCTCGCCGCACAGCCGCTCACGCGGGACGACATCGAGGCGCAGGCGAAGAAGCTCGGCCGCAAGATCGTGGTCGTCGGGGCGTGCACCGGCAGCGACGCGCACACGGTCGGCATCGACGCGATCCTGAACTACAAGGGGTTCGCCGGCGAGAAGGGGCTCGAGAGCTTCAAGTGCTTCGACGCCCACAACCTGGGCGCGCAGGTCGAGAACGCCGAGCTCTGCGAGAAGGCCAAGGCGCTCGGCGCGGACGCGATCCTGGTCTCGCAGGTGATCACCCAGCGCAACTGCCACAAGGAGAACGCGGCGGCGCTCGTCGAGATGGCGACGCGCCAGGGCTTCCGGGACAAGGTGATCCTGCTGCTCGGCGGCCCGCGCATCGATCACAACCTGGCCGTCGAGCTCGGCTTCGACGCCGGGTTCGGCCCGGGCACGAAGCCGATCACCGTGGCGTCGTTCCTGATCGAGCGCCTCGTGGGCCGGGCGTAGGCGGTCAGGCGACGAGCATGTGGTAGGCGGCCGAGAGCTCGGCGAACCGCGCGGTGCGCAGGGCGCCGTCGCCGGCCTGCGCCGCGGCGCGGTCGGGGTGCAGCGACGCGGCCAGGCGGCGGAAGGCGCGGCGGATGTCGGCCTCGGTCGCGCCCTCGCGCAGGCCCAGCGCCTCGAGCGCCCGGCGGCGCGGCTCGTCCGCGCGAGCGGCGCGCGGCGGAGCGCTCCGCGGCGGCGCGCTCGCAGGCCCGCCGTGCGCGGCGCGCGCCGACGAGCCGCGCCGCTGCCGATCCCGCGCGCGCGGGCGGCCGTGGAGGAAATCGCTCGGAGAGAGCGGGCCGGTCTGCCGCAGCGACCCGGCGAGGGGCCTCGCCGTGTGGAAGCAGATGGTCGCCTCCTCGATGCTGAACAGCGCCTCGAGGCGCTCTCGGAGCTGGATCCGGAGCGCGCGGTCGACCGCGCTCGCCGGGATGAGCCCCGCCGCCACGAGCACCTCGCCGGTCCGGCGCCCCCGGTGCGCGGCGACGAGCGCGGCGAGCCGCTGGATCGACGGCTCGGGTGCGGAGCCCTCCTTCGCGAGGATCTCGCCGAGGCGGGGCACGCGGAGCGGCGTCTCGACGGCCGTCACGAGGCCGGAGAAGAGCTGGATCCGGTGCTGGCGGCCCGGCACCGTCGAGCCGCTCGGCGTCCGGAGCTCGCAGAGCTCCAGGAGCCCGGTGGTCTTCTCGCGGTGCAGCGCGCCGAGCAGGTCTCCCAGGGTCGACGTGGAAAGGCGGCTGGGCAGTTGCATCGAAGGCGGCGTTATCACTGCCGCGCTCGATCGGCCAAAGAAGCGGCGCAGGCGCTCGGGCGCGCGGACGTCTCCCTCGCCGGACGGGCCCGCTCGCGCGCACCGTCACCGTCGCTCGGCCATCGCTCGGCCATTGCGTGGCCTTCGCTCGGCCGTCGCGTGGCCTTTGCTCGATTGCGTGCCCCTGCGCGCACGAATGTGTGCCCGGGCCGAGGCCCGCCGTGCGAAGCTCCGCGCGAAAACGGCACGGCGCACCGCGCCGGCGCGCGGATCAGGAGGAATCTGCGATGGGCTTGCTCGACGGAAAGGTCGCGATCATCACGGGAGCCGGCGGCGGGATCGGCCGCGAGGAAGCGCTGCTCTTCGCCCGCGAGGGCGCGAAGGTCGTCGTCAACGATCTCGGCGGGACGCGCGACGGGGCGGGCTCGAGCGACGCGATGGCGGCGCAGGTCTCGGAGGAGATCAAGGCCGCGGGCGGGCAGGCCGTGCCGAGCTTCGACAGCGTGGCGACCCCCGAGGGCGCGGCGAAGATCGTGAAGACCGCCGTCGATGCGTTCGGCCGGGTCGACATCCTGGTGAACAACGCGGGAATCGTCCGCGACAAGACGCTCCTCAAGATGGATGAGGGCATGTGGGACGCCGTCATCGCCGTTCACCTGAAGGGGACGTTCCTTTGCACGCAGGCCGCCGCGAAGCAGATGGTCGCGCAGGGCGGGGGAGGGCGGATCGTCAACACCACGAGCGTCTCGGGGATGATCGGCAACTTCGGGCAGGCCAACTACGCGGCTGCCAAGGCCGGCATCTACGGGCTCACCCGCACCGCCGCGATCGAGCTGCAGAAGCAACGGATCACCGTCAACGCGATCGCGCCCATCGCCAAGACACGCATGACGGAGGATCTGCCCATGTTCCAATCGGCGGGCGACACGCTCACGCCGGCGCACGTGGCGCCTGCGGCGCTGTTCCTCGCGTCCGACCTGTGCGCCGACAAGACCGGCAACGTCCTCGCCGTCGCGGGTGCACAGATGTACATTTACAAAGTCGTCCAGAGCCCCGGGAAGTTCAAGGACGAGGGCGGCGTCTGGACGGCGCAGGAGATCGCGGATCACTGGGACGCGATCATCAAGCTCTGATCGTGGCGCGGGCGCGACGGCGCAGGGCGCCTGGCCGACGGCGGGCGCGGCCGGAGCGCCGGCGCGCCCGCCCAGGGCTGCTTCCCGCGCATCGCGTCGCATGCGCGGCGCGGACGATGCGGCTTCGCGCGAGCCGACCGTTGCTGCGCTGATCCCTGGATGCTAGGTTCGAACCGCTTCCGGGGTACGATTGGCGCATCGGCGCACTGTTCGAGCAGGTCGTTCACGCGGAGTCTGGAGGTGCCACCGGTGACCGTCTTTCGCTGCTGTTACGGCTGCGCCATGTCGCGCGGTGCGGCCTCTGCAGCGCGGAGGCGTTGAGCGCCGTGTCGCGTGACGCCCACATCCCGCTCGCCCTGTGGATCTGCGCGGCGATCGTGGCGCACATGGCGGGCGGCGGCGGCGCGGTCGAGGTGGCGCAGGTCATCGAGGATCGCGCCCAGCTCCGCCAGATGGTCCACGCGGTGAGGGATGGCCTCCGGCCGGGCGACACGACGTTCGAGATCCTGACCGACGGCGCGGCGCTCACGCCGCCTCCCGCCCCGCTCGCGCCGCCGGAGCGACCGGCGGACAGCGAACCGGACAAGGACGCGGCGCCCGATCCGCAGCAGCCGAAGCCCGAGCCGACCAAGGCGGCGACGACCCCACCGCGGAAGCCGCCGAAGGCTGAGCCGCCGCGCCAGGCGAAGGCGCCTCCACCCGCGCCGCCAAAGCCCGAGCCGCCCAAGGAAGCGGCGGCCAAGATCGTACCGGTCCAGCCGGCGCCGCCGCCGCCGCTGCCGCCGGCGGATCAACGGATCGCCGTCCGCCAGCACGTCCAGAAGGACCAGGAGGACAACCCCGAGGCGAACCGGATCGCGGACGACGCCAACAAGGTCGCCGAGGAGACCATGGCGCAGATCCGCTCGAAGGATCAGGACGATCCGGAGCCGACGCCCGGGACGCCGTCAGGGCCGAAGGCGCCGACGGACACGGTCGGCGACAGCGACCACGATCACAGCGGCCACAGCGAGGAGCGCGCCGGCAACGAGAAGCACGCGCCCGGCGAGGGGAACCCCAGGAGCGAGAGCGCGGAGCACCACAGCCCGGCGTCGCCGGCGCAGGCCGCGCAGGCCTCCCGGGCAGCGTCCTCCCCGAGCGTGCCGGGCGCGAGCGGCGGGGCTCGCGTCGCGCAGGCACCTCCCGCGCTTCCGCCGCCGGAGAGGGGCGCCGCGGGCGGCTCCGGCCCGGCGTCGCCCGAGGTGATCGACGGCGCGCGCGGCGGCTACACCCTCAATCCGGCGAACCCGGGCGGCGACGGCAAGAGCCGCGTGGCCGGCAAGAAGGCGACGCCGCAGCCCTACCAGAGCCCGGTCCGCGTCGGCTCGATCGGCCTCGGCGCGCCGGGGCTCCCCGGCGGGCCCAACCTCAACCTGGACATGGCCGGCGTGCAGGCGGCCGTCGGCAACGAGAAGCTCAGGGCGGAGCGGGCCTCGGACGGCGCCTCCCGCAAGAGCGCGCACCGGGGCTCGTGGGAGACGACGGACAAGTGGAAGAAATGGCGCGCCGCGATCGAGAACTACGACCCCTCGGTCAAGCCCGGCAACCAGACCTCGCTCAACGCCGCGCGGGTGCCGTTCGCGACGTACATCAACATGATCCACAACCGGCTCCACCCGATCTTCGCGGAGGAGTTCCTGGCGTCGCTCGAGAGCCTGCCCTCCGGGCACGCGTTCAACCAGAACCGGGTGACCCACGTGGAGATCGTCCTGAACAAGGACAGCGGCAGCATCGTGCGCCTCGGGGTCACGAGGCCGAGCGGGATGACGGCCTTCGACATCGTCGCGCTGAACTCGGTGCAGCGCGCGTCGCCGTTCGGCAAGGCGCCGGACGCGATCGTCTCGCCGGACGGCAACGTGTACCTGCACTGGGAGTTCCACAGGGATCCGTACGACGCGTGCTCGACCCGCAACGCTCGCCCGTTCCTGCTGAAGGCGCCCTCCGGCGCCGCCCCGGTCGAGCCGGCGCCGGTGCGCAGGGGGCCGCGGCCCGTCCCGGGCGACGAGGGTGCGCCGGCGCCGCCAGGTCCGCTGCTTCCGCTCGGGCGTTAGGTCCCGGCTCTGCACCGGGACCGCGGCGATGTATCCTGCGCGTCATGCCGAAGGATTCCGACGAGGCCGTTCGAGTGACCAACGCGCGCATCGAGGCGGCGCTCGCGGATTCCCCGGCGTTCACCCGTGTCGAGCCGCAGTTCTACGTCGTCCGCCAGGGGACCGCGTACGTCTACCTTCATGTCCTCCCCTGGGCGCCCGATCGCGCGCTCGTGCGGCTCGTCGCGCAGCTCGCCCGCGGCGTCGAGATGACGCCGGACCTCGCGATGAAGCTGCTCCGCCTGAACGCGCGCATCCGCTTCGGCGCCTTCGGTTACGTCGCGCAGGGCTCGTGTGTGGTCATCGTCCACACGCTCCTCGGCGGCGAGACGCTCGACGCCGACGAGATCCTCGTCGCGCTCCGGGATCTGTCCGTGCTCGCGGATGAGTACGACGACCGCATCGTCGAGGAGGCCGGCGGCCAGCGGATGCAGGACCTGATCGACGCCTCGGCGACCGCCGCGGTCTTCACGGATCTCGACGCTCCCCGCGCCTGGGACAAGGGCTGAGCGACGGGCGCTCATCTTCAATGCTCCTCAACATCGATCTCCCACCCGAAGGCCCTCCTCCCACCGCCGCGCCGGACGCCGCTGCCTCGCCCCATCGCGAGGAGGGCGGCGAGCCTCCGCCTCCCGAGCGCCGGTCCTCCGCCGCCGGGCGACCTCCGCTCGCCGGCCTGCCAGTGCTCGCGCTGATCCGGCCGCTCGCCGTCCTCGCCCTGCTCGCGATGATCCTCGGCCGCATGCTCGCGCCCGCGATGGTCGGCCTGGCGGTGGGCATCGAGCGCGCTGTCCACACGATCGAGCTCGCCGGCGCCGGCGCCTCGCAGCTCTTCGCGATCGGCGCCATCGTCGTCGCGATGGCGCTGATCAGCGCGGTCGTGCGGAGCCGCGTCCCGTACGCGCTGCGGATCGGCACGATCGTCGCGGGCAGCTTCGTCATCCTTGTCGTGCTGCACGCGACCGTGCAGCGCGTGCCCGACCTCTCCGCCGCGCTCATCGGCGTGAGCGCCGCGATCCTCGCGCTCGGCAGCGCGTGGGAGGCGCTCCGCGTCCCGTTCGTGCGGCCGGTCGCGGCCGCGCTCGGGCTCGTCGGCGCCTCTGCGCTCGTGCGGCTCGCCGGCGTCCTCCTGGCCGTCTGGGCGAACGACCGCGGCTCGAAGGCGCTCGCCGGCGCGACGAGCTCCGTCGCGACCGCCGCGTTCGCGCTCGATGCGCTGGCCGTCCTCACGGCGACCGTCGCGCTCGGCGCGGGCCGCGAGGCGCGGCCGCGTGAGGCCGAGCCGCCGCGGCCGCGCCTCGTGAGCCCGCTCTCGCTGGTGGCGCTCGCGTCGGCCCTGCTCGCCACGCGGGCGGCGCTCGCGGGCGCCGCCGACGACGCATCCATGGTCGAGGCGCTCTTCCGCCGCGCGCTCGACCGGCTGCTCACCCGCCCCGCTCCGGTCGTGCCGCTCTCGATACAGCTCTTCGTCGCCGCGCTCTCGGTGGTGATCGTCGCGCTCGCGCTCGTCGCCCCGCCGCGGCTGCCGGCGCTGGGCGGCGCGCTCGCGCTGCTGCTCGTCGCGGGCAGCGCCCCGGAGGTGCCGCTCGGCGCGCTGTCGCTGGTGATCGCCGCCCTGTGCGTCGCGCTCGCGGCCCGCGACGAGCGCGGCTTCTGGGCGGCCGTGCTCGCGAACGAGCGCGAGCGCACCTCTGGCTCGCTCCCGGGCGCCGGGAAACCGGACATCACCGGCGGCGCGTCAGGTTGACGCGAGCGACGACACTCGTTAAGCACGCCCTCGCTGTGCGGAAGGACGGCGCGCGGCATTCCACCCGCTGCTCGCCATGAGAAAGACGCGGTGGGAGTCGCCGCCCGGTCCAGACGACCCCTCCCTGAAGACGCCAGATCAGGCTCGGAGGGGCGCGAATCAGGCTCGCGTGGCGCGCCGCGGGCGCGGGAGAGTCCTCATGCATCGTCGCGATCTCGCCTCGCTCTCTGCTCTCGCGCTCACGCTCGCTGGGTGCCCCGAGGAGCCCTCGAGGCCGAGCGGCGGCACGGCCGCGACGGCCATCACGGCGGCACCCCCGGTGGCCTCGGTCGAGAAGCCCGCCGCGGCCCCTCAGGGGTCCGAAGCGCCGAAGGCCACGGCGCAGGCGGCCGCCCCGGCGGCCCCCGAGGGCAAGGGGATCATCAAGGGGGTCGTCAAGTTCACCGGCAAGCCGGTCGAGATGAAGGTCCCCACCGCGCGCAAGGACGCTCCGTTCTGCCAGGACAAAGACGTCCTTTACAACGCTGTTGTCGCCAACGATGGCAAGCTCAAGGACACCTTCGTCCGCATCGCGGTCGGGGGCGTGCCGGGCAGCTGGAAGGCGCCCGACGCGCACGCGGTGGTCGACCAGCAGGACTGCATGTATGTGCCGCGCATCCAGGGCGTGGTCTCCGAGCAGCAGGTCGACATCAAGAACAGCGACCGGACGCTGCACAACGTGCACACCTACAAGGGCTCTGAGACGCTGTTCAACCAGGCGCAGCCGGGGGGCGCCGCGCCGCTCACGAAGGCGTGGAAGGACGGCATCATCAAGCTCACCTGCGACGTCCACCCGTGGATGCGCGGCTTTGTCGTGGTGACGGATCACCCGTTCTTCGCCGTGAGCGGGGATGACGGCTCGTTCACCATCGAGAAGGTCCCTGCCGGCAAGTACAAGCTCGAGGCGTGGCACCCCCGCTATGGCCTGAAGACCGCCGACGTCGCGGTCGCGGACGACAAGCCCGCCCAGGTCACGTTCACGTACGCCGGAACCGAGCCTGAGCCGGCGGAAAACAAGGACGAGCTCAAGGGCCTTTGGTGAGATCCATGGCAGCGGCTGCGGCAGGCGTCGCCCCGCCCCGGGCTGCCCGGCTGGCGGCGAGCGGCGCGGGGGAGCGACCTTTCCAGGCTCGCTCGACGCGCAAAGAACGGCTGAGCACGCCACGACGGTTGCCGCAAGGCGACTCGTGCCCTAAAGGGAGGCGGGCGACAACTGACGAACTCGACTCCCCGAGACGTGTTGTGCGCGCTAGTCTCCCGGCCCCGATGCTGTTTTCTCCCGCCTCCCGCGCTCCGGTGATGACGTTTTTCAGTGTAACTGTCCCGAGCCCAGGGATCTTCGGAGATGCCGCGCGAGCGCGCGGCGTGGGCCCCGAGCACAGCAGCGAGGTGCGCGCGTGACCATGAGCGTCGAGCAGGCCGCCGAGCGCGCCCCGGTCGTCCCTTACGTTCGCCAGGCGGAGCCGTCCGAGGGCGGCGGCTGTGCGGTCCCCACGAGCGCGCGCCCGCTGCTCAAGGGAGCGGCCGATCTCGTGAGCCTCACCAAGCCGCGCATCACGAGGATGGTGGCCGCGACGATGCTCGGCGGCATGTGGGTCGCGAGCCGTTATCTCCGCGCCGGACTGGCGGGAGAGGCCGCGATCGAGCGCGCGGCGGTGCCGCCCGCGCAGCTGGCGCTGGCGTTGCTGGGGACGGTGCTCGTCGTGTCCGGCGCCAACGCGCTCAACATGTACATCGAGCGCGACACCGATCTGCTGATGGAGCGGACGCGGAGCCGCCCCTTGCCGGCGCGGCGGCTTTCGCCGGAGCTGGCGCTCTGGTTCGGGATCGCGCTCTCTGCCGCCTCGATTCCGGTGCTGTTCATCGGGGTGAACGCGACCACGGGCGTGCTCGCCGCGGTGGCGCTGCTCAGCTACGTCCTCGTCTATACCCCGCTCAAGCGCCGGACGACGCTCTCGCTGCCGATCGGCGCGATCCCCGGCGCCATCCCGCCGCTGCTCGGGTGGACGAGCGTCACAGGGCAGATCGACGCGCCCGGGTTCCTGCTCTTCGCCGTCATGTTCCTCTGGCAGATCCCGCATTTCCTCGCGATATCGCTCTTCCGTCAGGACGAGTACCAGCGCGCGGGGCTCAAGGTGCTGCCGCTCGAGAAGGGCGATCTCACGACACGGCGCCACATCGTCGGCTACCTCGCGCTGCTCGTGGTGTCCTCGGTGCTGTTCGTCCCGCTCGGCGTGGCGGGCCCTGTCTACCTCGGCGCCGCGGTCCTCCTCGGCGGCGCGTTCTTCGGGCTCGGCGTCTACGGTCTCCGTGCGGGCACCGGCGCTCGCTGGGCGCGTCAGGTCTTCTTCGCCTCCATGGTTTACCTGGTGCTCCTCTTCGCCGCGCTGATGATCGGCGCCTGAGCGGCGCCTCGTCGCCTTGACTCACAGGGGACAGGCCCTTAAGCGTCACCGGATGGTCTCAAGCGAGCCCACGCGCCACGCGAACGGCGCTCTGTCGCCTGCGGAGCCGACCGGCCAATCACTCCCGTCCGACCGCGGCGACGCGGGGAGGCCCCCGCGCCGTGGGCTCGTGGGCACGCCCGTGTTCTGGGCCGGGCTCCTCGCGCTGGTCGGGCTCGTGGCGCTCATCACCATCGGGGTCGCCGGGCGCGCGCTCCACGGCCAGGCCGCGGAGACGCCCGCGATCCGCATCCCTCTGCCCGCCTTCGAGCTCACGGATCAGCGGGGCGCGCGGTTCGGGCTGGAGCAGCTCCGGGGCCGCGTGTGGATCGCGGACTTCATCTTCACGACCTGCCCGACCGTGTGTCCCAAGCTCACGCAGCGGATGAAGGAGATCGAGCACCGGGGCCGCGATCTCGGTGACGCGCTGCACCTCCTGACATTCACCGTCGACCCGGAGAACGACACCCCGGCGGTGCTCGCGGCCTACGCGGCGTCGCAGCAGCTCCCGCTCGAGCGCTGGACGCTCCTGACAGGCTCCCTCGATCAGATAGAGTCGACGGTCCTCGACGGCTTCAAGGTCGCCATGGGCAAGCAGGAGTCGAGCCCTGGCCTCTTCAGCATCTTCCATGGCGAGCGCCTCGTGCTGGTCGACCAGCAGGGCGTGATCCGCGGCTACTACGAGGCGAACGACGACGGGATCGACACGATCCTGCGCGACGCGGGCGCGCTCGTGAAGTCGAGGTGACCCGCTCGGGCCCGCCTCACGCCTCGATGGCGAGCCGCTTGATCATCTTCTGAAGGCCGAACCTGGACAGGCCCAGCAGCTTGGCGGCCTGCGTCTGGTTCCCGCGCGTGCGCTCGAGCGCGTCGCGCACGAGCTCCGTCTCCAGCGCGTCGATCCTCGCGCGGACGTTGAGGCCGAGCTCGCGCGGCGTCGCGCTGCCGCCGTGCGCGATCTCCGGGGAGAGGTGCTCCCGATCGATGGTCCCGTCGCAGAGCACGAGCGCCCGCCGGACCTCGTTCTCCAGCTGGCGCACGTTGCCCGGCCACGCGTAGGCCGAGAGCCGATCCATCGCCCCGCGCGTGACCCGGACCGGGCCGCGGCTGTGCTTCTCGAGGAAGTGCTGGACGATGAGCGGCACGTCCGTCGCGCGCTCGCGCAGCGGCGGCACCCGGATCGTGATGATGTTCAGCCGGTAGAGCAGATCCTCCCGGAAGGCGCGGGCGCGGACGAGCGCCTCCAGATCCCGGTGGGTCGCGGCGATGACGCGCACGTCGACCTTGCGCGCCCGCTCCGAGCCGATCGGCCTCACGAGGCCGTCCTCGATGACCCGCAGCAGCTTCGTCTGCATCGCGAGGCTCATCTCGCCGATCTCGTCGAGGAACAGCGTGCCCCGATCGGCCACCTCGAAGAGCCCGGCGCGCGGGCGATCCGCGCCCGTGAACGCGCCGCGCACGTGCCCGAAGAGCGCCGACTCGAGGAGCCCTTCGGGGATCGCGCCGCAGTTCTCGCTCACGAACGCGTGCGCGGCGCGCGGCCCGTTCTGGTGGATGGCCCGCGCCACGAGCTCCTTGCCGCTGCCGGACTCGCCGCAGACGAGCACCGGCACCTCGGAGGCGGTCACCCGATCGACGAGGCGCAGCATCGCGCGCAGAGGCTCGCTCTCGCCGATGATGGCGTCGTACCGGTAGCGCGTGTCGCGGCCGCCGCGCGCCCTGGCGAGCTCGAGCGCCGCGGCGTCGAGCTCCGCCTCGCGCCGCGCGAGCTCCTCGGCGAGGCGCGACGAGGCGCGCTCCGCGCGGCGCGCGGCGCGGCGCAGCTCGACCTGCGCGCGCGCGTCGGAGATCGCCAGCGCCGCGACCGACGCGATGGCGCGCGCCCACCGCAGCTCCTGCGCGCCGAACGCGCCGCGGCGCACGCGGTCGTCGAGGTAGACGACGCCGAGCGCCTCGCCGCGCGCCACGAGCGGGACGGCCAGCACGCTCCGCAGCTTCAGCGCGTGCACGCTGCGGTGCACGCTCGGCAGCTCCCCCGCCGCGTCGACCGCGACCACCGGCTCGCGCGCCTCCAGGGCGCGGCGCGCGAGCGTCTCCGACAGCGCGAGCTGCTCCGCGCCGAGGCTCGAGCGCGCCAGGTTGCGCGCGGCCCGCGGGACCAGGCGCCCGTTCGGGGCGCGCAGGAGCAGGAGCCCCCGCTCGACCCCCGTCCAGAGCACGAGCGCGTCGACGACCCGGTCGAGCAGCGGCGCGAGCCGCTCGCGCTCGCCGAGCGCGCCGACGAGGGCCTCCAGATCGCGCGCCTGCTCGGGCCGAAGCCCGCTCTCCGGCAGCGCCCGCGCGCGGACCACCCACGGGAGCGATCGGACCGCGCCGGAGAGCGCCGACGCCCCTGGCGACGCAGCGGAGGCGCCGGCCGAGCCCGCGCCCGCGTTGCGCCCGCAGAGCTCGCGGGCGGCGTCGGCGAGCGCCGCGAGCACCCGGTGCGCGACGTCCGTCTGGCCGGCCCTGACGGCCAGCGCGTGCGCCGCGGCCAGCGCCGGGCCGCGCGCCGCGATCGGGGCGCGGGCGCCCGCGAGCGCGGCGATCGCGGCGAGGACGCGGTCGCTGCGGCCGCGCGACGCCGACGCGCCCGACGCGCCCGCCGGGCCGCGCGGCGCGTCGTCCGCGGCGAGCGGGGCGCCGACGTCGTCCGCGGCGATCGCGATCGCGGCGCGCGCTCCCCACCAGTCGAGCCGCGAGGCCGCCGCGGGCTCCGGGCCGTTCGCGAGCTCGTCGAGCTCCTCGACGCGGGATCCATCGAGCTCGTCTGCGCCGTGGCGCAGGAGCCGCGCGGCCGCCCGGAGCGTGTCGTCCGCGGAGCCGCCGGCGAGGAGCGCCGCCGCGCGCGCCGCCGCCGCGCGCGGGTCGACGTGCGAGCCGACGTCCGGGCTGGCGACGCCGTCGCCCCGCGCGGCGACCACATCGGCGATGGCCCAGAGCGCGTAGGCCTCCGCCTTCGCGTCGCCCGCGTCGCGGGCCCGCGCGATGGCGTCCTCGGCGGTCCGGCAGGTCTCGTGCACCAGGCCCGCGGTGGCGTAGGCGGCGGCGCAGGCGAGCAGCGCCCGGGCGCCCTGCGCCGGCCGGCCGAGGTGCTCCCAGAGCAGCGCCGCGCGGGTCGAGGTCGCGATCGCGCCGTCGAGATCGCCGAGATCCACCGCCGCCGCCGCCTCGCCGGTCCGGTAGGTCGCCTCCTCGACCACCGCGCCGGCGCGGACGGCGTAGTCCACCGCGGCGCTGAACGACGCGTGCGCGCGCTCCGGATCGCTCGCGTGCCACGCGTAGCCGCGCACGGCGGCCATCCGCGCCAGCTCCTCGACGGAGCTCGCGAGCGCCTCGCCGCGCGCCACCTCCGACAGCGCCCGCGCGGTGTCGCCGCGCAGCACGGCGAGCAGCGCGCGCACCTCGCAGAGCGGCGCCGTGACCGCATCCCCGGCGAGCGCGTCGGCCGCCTCCAGCGCCCCCGCGTCGATCGCGGCGCGCGCGAGCACCGCGCGCGCGCGCCCCTCCGGGTCCGCGCCGGCGTCGATCGCGGCGCGCGCGCGCTCCTCCGCGAGGGCGCGATCGCCGGCGCGCCGCAGCACCTCCGCCGCGATCGCCGCGGCCTCCGTCGCGCCTCGAACGCACGAGCGCAGCATCAGGCTCCGCGCGCGCCCGGCGTCGCCGTGCAGCCGGAGCGCGTTGGCCGCCGCGACGACCAGGCTGGCGGGCGCGTCGTCGCGCTGCTCGACCGCCTCGAGCGCGAGCGGATCCGGCGGCACCCGCGCGATCGCGAGCGCCAGCGCCGCCGCCTCCGCCGCGCCGAGGGCTCGCGCTTCGGCGGCGCCCTCGGCAGCTCCGCGCTCCTCCGGCGCCGCGCTCGCCCGCCGCCGCGCGCCGCTCCCCGGGGTTCCCAGCACGGCCGCCTCGACGTCCGCGTACGTCCAGGCGCGCGGCGGGACCTGCCGCGCGAGCGCGACGAGCGCGTCCGCGAGCGCCCTCTCCGGCGCCGACGCGAGGGGGCCCATCGGCCACGCCGCCGCGCTCGTCCCCGCGAGCGCGGTGAGCCACCGCGCGACGCGGTCCGGCCCGAGCCGCCCCAGCCACGCCGCGTCGCCCTGCGGCGGACCCGCGCGCGCCGCGCCGTCGCCCGCGCGGAGCGGCGCGCCGGAGAGCGCGCGCACCCGCTCGACCACCGCGAACGCGTCCACGAGCCAGGGGGCGACGTCGTCGCGCACCCCGAGCGCCGCCTCGAGCTCGTGTCGCCGCAGGCGCAGGTAGGCGGCGCGCACGCGGCGCGCGTCGCGGTCCTGTCGATCGCGCTCTGCGGCGGGCGCCCCCGCGTCGCGGCCGGCGCGCCCCGCGGGGGACGCGGCGACCGGGTGCCGCGCGCGCGGCGCGCCGGCGAGTGCGGCGCGAGCCGACTCGGTGACCCACGCGGACGACGGGCGCGCCGCGGGGGAGGGCGAGAGGAGCGCCCGGCAGATGGCGTCGAGCGGCGGCCCGGCCGCGCTCTCCGCGGCCACCGCGGCCCGCGCCGCTCCGATGGGATCGTCCGCGTCCGCCACGCCAGGGAAGGCGATCTCGGCGAGCAGCGTCCCCAGCGCGAGCAGGTCCCTCGCCCGCGCGTCTCCGAGCTCCGCGTCCCCGCGCGCGATGTACCGCAGCGTCGCCCCGTCCACGGAGGCCTCGTGGATCGAGCAGGCGAGCCCCAGGTCGATCACCGCGATCCGCCCCTCCGGCGTCAGGATCAGGTTCTCCGGCTTGAGATCTCCGTGCGCCAGGCCGATGCCGTGCAGGTCGGCGAGCGCCTCGCCCGCGTCGCGCGCGGCGGCGAGCGCGAGCGCCGCGCGCTCGCCGGGGGGCAGCCTGCGCAGGGCGTCGGCGACGGCTCGCCCTTCGACCCAGCGCATCGCGACGAACGCGCGCCCCTCCTCGCCGGGGGCGCCCTCGACGCGCGCGGCGCGAGCGACGCCAGACGGCATCGCGAGCCAGCCGACGTCGACGAGCTCCGGCAGCCGCGGCGAGAGCGCCAGCGCCGCGTGCAGCGCCTCGCGGGCGAGCGCCCGCCGCGCGGAGGCGCGCTGCGCCGCGGGCGCTCCGCGCTCGCGCGGCTCGATCTTGAGCGCCACCATGCCGCCGCGCTCCCGATCGGCGGCCTTCCAGACCTCGGCCGACCCGCCGGACCCCGCGACGTCCAGCAGCCGGAAGCGCTCTGCCAACCGAGGTGTCACGGTCGACGGCTCGCTCATGCCCAGAATGCTCCCGGGCCGCGAGCCACCTGTCAACCCGGTTACGGCTCCGGTGGAGCGCCCTCCGCCATGCCTCCCGCGCCTCCGCCGCCGCCGCCGCCGCCGCCGCCGCCCGAGCCGTCGCCGCAGCTCGGCGCGCCGCCGTCCGGCAGATCGATATCGACGGCCCCCGCGTCGCTGCACGTGTCTTCCGGGCCCTTGCCGTAGTGGTCCGCCACGAAGCGCGCGAGCGACGCCTTGTCGAGGCACGTCGCGGTGTACGTGGCGCCCCAGGCCGCGGCTGCAACGGGGGTGTCCAGCGCGCTGTCGGGCGTCATCACGAGCCGCGCCTCCGGCCCTCCCGGCACCAGGAGGCACTTCGGATCGGAGGCGGCCTCGGCCCGCACCTCGTCGAGCGCCGCCTTCACCTCCGCGCAGCCGGACGAGGCGCACCGGTACGCGAGGACGATCGCGCCGTGCTCGAGGTTGTGGACGTACATCTCGCGCGGGACCTCGGACTCGAAGCGCTTGTACTCGGCCCAGATGCCCCAGTGATCTCCGCCGCTCGGCGGGTTGGTCGTGTACTGGACAGACGCGCACGTGGCCACGTGTTGCGCCGACGTGACGGGGATCCCCGTCCTGACGACGACCTTGCACTCGGTCTCGCCCGGGAGCGGCGGAGCCTCCGGAAAGCTCGTGACGATCTCGGGTTGTTGCGGCGCGGGCGCGGCGTCGCCCTCGTCGATCGGGGGCGCGCTCGTGCCACACCCGCTGAGAGGACCGGCGAGCCCGGCGGCCATCGTGGCAGCGACACACATCTGCGCGAAACCGCAGTGTTTCATGGCCGAAGCCTACCATGTCCGACGCGCGACGCGCGTTGCCCTGGCACGTCGGCTCTGGTGTACTTGGCTCCCCTAGCGTGGCGAAGCAAGAGAACGATCATCGGCAGACGCTCGTCACCTGCACCTCGATCGCCCCGCCGGTGCTGCCGGTGGCGCCTGGCACCGCGTGTCTGGTGGTGATCTACGGCACCGAGCTCGGGCGCCGCATCGCGCTAGGGACCGGGGCAATCGAGTGTGGGCGCGCGATACAGACCGATATCCCGCTCGACGACGACGCGGTGAGCCGGCGTCATGCGCGCATCTCCTGGACGGGGATGAGCTACGTTGTCCGCGATCTCGGCTCGACCAATGGCACCTACGTGAACGACGTCTCCGTCGATGAGCGCGCCCTCAGGGACGGCGACCAGGTGAAGATCGGCCGGACGATCTTCAAGTTCATCCAGGGTGGCAACGTCGAGCTCTCGTATCACGAGGAGATCTACCGGCTGATGACCTTCGACGGTCTGACGCAGGTCCACAACAAGCGCTCCTTCGAGGTCGCGCTGGAGCGCGAGGTATCGCGGGCTTGCCGCTACCATCGCCACCTCGCGCTCATCATGTTCGACATCGATCACTTCAAGAACATCAACGACACCCGCGGGCACCTCACGGGCGACGCCGTGCTCCGCCAGATGGCCGCGCTCGCCGCCGCGAACGTCCGCCGCGACGACGTCCTCGCGCGCGTCGGCGGGGAGGAGTTCGCGCTGCTCGTGCCGGAGATCGCCCTCGACGGCGCCCGCCTGGTCGCCGAGAAGCTGCGCGCGCTCGTGGAGCGCACGCCGTTCCGCTTCGAGGATGGCGAGGTCGCCGTCACCGCGAGCTTCGGGGTCGCCGCCGTCACGCCGGACGCGCCTGTCTCGCCGATGGAGCTCTACCGCCGCGCCGACGAGCGGCTCTACCATGCGAAGAAGGCCGGGCGGAACCGCGTGATGTGACGCTGCGCAAGCGCCGTCAGGGCGAGGCAGCCGGGGCGGAGCAGTCTCGCGGCGCGGCGCCGTTGAGGATCCACGCGGACAGGATGTCCATGCCGTCCACGTAGGGCGTCGTGTTCTGATCGTCCGGCATCTGGGGGTTCTGGGGGTGGAACCAGAATATCGGCTTCGAGGGCGGGGGCGGCATCGGCATCCCCACCACAAACGCCGCCTGCAGCCGCTCGTTCTCCTGGCGGAGCTTCTCCGCCGCATCGGCGGGCAAGGAGGGATCGACCGCGATCTGCCCGATGAGGATCTTGTAGAGCAGGTAGCTGTTCCCCGGGTTTCCCGGGTCGATGAGCGGCATGGCCCTGCCGAAGCGCGCAGGGGACGCCTCCCCCACGTGCGCCTTCTCGCCCATCTGGGTCTGGTGGGCGGTGCGCCCGATCGCGGTCTCGAGCAGCGGATCGAGCTGGTTGAACGCCGTGCCCAGGTTCAGGTCCAGCCCTGCGGCGGCGCTCGCGCCGTTGTGGCACCCGAAGCAGCCGTAGAAGAGGTGGTACGCGGCGCCCTTCACGCAGGCGATGCACGTCGGATCCGCGGGAGCGTCGCCCTGGCAAGCGTCCGTGCGCATGACGCACTCGAGGTCTCGCTGGCAGAAGAAGTCGCCGCTCGGCGGGCGCTCCGGCATCGCCTGGGGCGGGTTCGTCGCCGCGACGGAGAACTCGATGCGCGTGTTGCCGTCGAGGGGCGCGCCGTCGAACGCGCGGACGCCGGACGGCGCAGCCTCGTCCGCCGGCTTGAAGACGGTCAGCGCATACCGGGTCCCGGGAACCAGGCCCGGCATGCCCTCGATCTGGCGGAAGATGACCTCCCGCTGGACAGGGTTGTACGTGGGCGCGAGGGCGATCGGATTGACGCAGTCCGCGTAGGTCTGGACCGTGGCCAGATCGCCCGAGACGCACACGGACTCGGCGCCAACCGTGGCGCTCACCGAGCTCGGCAGCAGGAAGCGATCGAACTTCAGCACGAAGCTCGCTGTCGACAGGACCTCGGTCGTGCCGGCGGGATCGAGCGCGGTGCGGACGGGCTGGTAGTTCTGGTCGAGGCTGGTCGTGGCGCGCGCCTCGATCAGCTGGACAGGAGGGGCGTCGATCGGCTGGAGCGTGGCCTCCCCCACGTCGCAGCCGGCCGTCGCGAGGGCCGCCTGCAGACAGAGGGGGAGGAGGGCGAGGCGCGTCGCGCGAGCCAGCGTGCTCAGCTCTCGGAGTAGAGCGAGAGCTGCTCGCGGACGACCTTCTCGTTCACCCCGGACTGGATGTGCTCCTTGAGACAGTCGGCCAGCGTGATCAGCATGTCGTCTACCCCTTTCTCCTCGATGAGCTTCGACAAAAGTTGGCGTGCCTCCCGTCCGTCGTCCTCGCGGAGGAAGCCCCGCACTGTCTCCAGCGTGATTTCCCCCTGGAAATCGAGATAGAGGTTGTCGATCAGGTACTTGATCAGCTCCTTCACGCCCGTTCTCCTTGGCGTTCGCGGCGATCGTTAGGGAAGCCGCGCGCACTTCGCTATACCCGTCGCTGGAAGGCCAGGGCAAGGAATATACTGACGGATTTTGACTTTTCATTGGCACCGCTGCACGAACCTGTCGCTCGACTGATGGCACACCAGGCACGGACGCGGGTTCCGGGAGAACGCCGTCTTGCACTTGCTCTCGAACCCGAGCGGGTGCGGGTTCAACCCTTGCCCGCCTGACGCCCCGCGCGTCGCGTGGCAGGTCGCGCAGTCCCGCTCGGTGTGGCAGGAAACGCACGCATTCAGGTTTCGCTCTGCTTCCCAGGCGTGGTGCTTCGCGCCGCGCGGCGCTGTGGTCCACTCCGCCGGCGGGGGATGGAAGCGGCGCCCCGTGGGCCGCGCTGCGCTCGGCGCGTCGCGCGCCACGCCCGTCCGCCGGTGACAGTCCGCACAGAACGTCTGCTCCTGATGGCAGCTCACGCAGCGAGGATTGTCCTGCCGGGCCGCTTGCGGGTGCATCGAGAGGAAGTCGTTCGGGTGGACGTTGCGCGGACGGATCTTCCCGTCGTGGCAGTCGGTGCAGTAGTTCGCGCTGTGGCATGACCCGCAGAAGGCGCTGTCGTTCGCGGCGATCTGCTTGTGCCGCTCGAGCCAGTCGGGCGTGTGCCCCGCGTTGTGCAGCCACGCGGGCGGCAGCAGATCGCCCGTGGCGAACGCCGTCACGAGCCGCCCGTCGGGGCGCGTCACGTGGCAGACGTCGCAGTCGCTCTTCGCCTCACCCTGGGCCGCGCCGCTCATGTTGTGGCACGTGAAGCAGCCGGCCATGCGCGGCAGTTGGTCCCGGGTAGCGAGCTCGATCCGATCGACGCGGCCGTGGCACTGGCTGCACTTGATGTTCCGGCTCACGTGCTTCGCGTGAGGGAAGCGGAGGTTCGCGTGCGGCAGCACGAGCGGCGCCACCTTTCCGTCGCTGCCAGCGTTCTCCCCGATATGGCAGTACGCACACTGTCCGTTCTCGTTCGTCCCCGCCTTCACCTGGGTGAGGTCGGAGTGATCGACATCATGACAGTTGTCGCAAGTCTCGCTCGGCTTCGGCAGCAGCCGGTCCGTCACCGCGCCGCTCGTGTAGGCCGCGCCGTGGCACGACTTGCACGTCTGCTTGAGCCCCTTGACGTGCTTCTTGTGGTTGAAGCGGATCGTCAGCGTCTGCGGGGGATAGATCTCGTCGCTCGGGACCGGTGTCGCGCTCGTCCCGGGAGGCATCCACGCCAGGGGCACCTCCGCGTCGGCGGGCATCGGGTGGAGGCCCGACGTGTACCCGCCGTGCGGCGCCTTCGCAGGCGCCTCTCCCTCGGCGTCGCCTTCGTCCGCGTCGCCATCGGCCGCCTCGGCGCTGTCGTCGCCTGCTGCCGCCGGCGGCTTCGGCTGGGCAGCCGCCTCGGGGCCCACGATCGCGAGCGCCAGCGCGCCCAGGCACGCGACGATCGCGACCCATCCAGGGACGACCCTCGCCTCGTCTCGCCGAGCGCGGCGCCCGCCGTCCTGTCTTGCGTCCATGCGATCCTCGCTCACGGCGCCACCCGCAGGTTCACGAGGCCGACGACCCGGAAGCGCTGGCCCACCAGCCGGTTCATGTCGTGCTCCCACTCGATCTTGAAATCCGCGACCTCGCCCGGCCGATACCCAGCCCCGAGGACATATCCGAACGACGTCGCGCCCCGGTCTGGCCTGAGCGGATCCTCCCAGTCGTACAGCGACATCCGTGCTCCGAGCGCGTAGCGCTGCCCGCTCAGCCGCTTCTCTCCCGAGAGATCGGCCCCCGTCCGGCGCCCGCGCTCCCCCGTCTGCAGCATCCCGCGGAGCTCGACCGACGTCGTGCGCGTGCGGTAGCGTCCCGCGAGGTTCGCGAGCACGTCGGTCGAGATCGTCGCGGCGCGGTTCTTCTCGTCGCGCGCGTAGTCGCGGAGCGCGCCGTCATTCGGATCGAGCGACGTCGCGCCGACGCAGCCTGGTCGATTCACCGCCTCACACTGGCCGGCGCCGAACTCCTCCGGGTTGCCTTCGGCGATCCACATCCGCGTGCCGCCCCAGGCCGCGACATCGATCTCGCGGGTGACGTCCACCGCCGCCCGTCCCGTGATCGTGGTGATGGGATCGTGGGTGAACCAGTTCCAGATCGAGTCAGCGTCGAACGTCGGAACGAAGTAGTCGACGTCCGCCCCCAGCGTGACGCGGCTCCCGGCGTACACCTCCAGGCCGCCGTAAAACGAGCCGACGAGCTGGTTGTAGAAGTCGTAGGTCACTCCGCCCTTGAGGCCGCCGAGATCCGGCTTGTTGATGTTGGCGGCGTACCCGAGCCGATCCTGCGAGATGCGCGACGCATCGGACGTCCGGACGCCTCCGCCCGGATCCGGGAACTGCTGGGTGACAGAGGTCCCCAGGTTGTAAACGCGGCGGTAGGTCAGGCGACCGTGGACGAAGCTCGGACCGGCGCTCTCGAGCGCGACGCCGAACGCTGGCGCCAGATCGGACGCCTGATACGACGGGAAATCGGCTGCACTCCCGGGCTGAGTCCGGTCATCGCCGAATCCCCGGTGGCTGCCGCGCCAGATCCCCTGCTGCTCGAAGCGCGATGTGGAGAGCGGCAGGCCGCCGCGCTGCTCGAGCCCGCCGTACGCCTCGAGTTGAACGTAGTACGGTGTCGTCACCCGGAGGAGCGCGCCGTCGAACGACCACCACCCGAGCACGTCGCTCACGTACTGACGGCCGACCCGGAAGCCGAGCCACCCGCCGGCGACGTTCCGCCCTTCGACGTACGCGTACATCAGATCGATGGGCGCCTCGCGCAGCCCCGGGATGTAGCGCGAGCCCCCATCGATGCTGTAGTCCGTCTCGCCGCCCCGCTGCGCGCCGTCGAGGTGGCCATTGATCCCGAAGTCCGCGTCGAGCCGGAGCCGCACGGTCGCGGAGTAGTCGGCCTCGCCTGGAGCAGAGTCGCCCTGGAGGTTGTAGACGGCGAGCCCCAGCGTCTGAAGGAGCCGCCGCCGTTCGATGTTCGTGTCGCCCCAGGGGCTCGCGACCTCGTAGGCCTGGACGCCGGTCGTCGACTCGACCTCGAAGTCGGCCGCGGCTGCGCTGCGCGGGACGAGCGCGCAAGGCAGCAAGCACGCCACGGCCAGCGCGCGTGACAGGGGGAGGTGAGGGAGGGGGAGGCGACAGACGGGGACGCGACGGGCGCTCCCCACGAGCGTGCCAGGGCGTGCGTCGCTGGCGTGCCGCGGACGACGTCGCGACGGAAGCTCCGCCATCCATGAGAGATGCTCAATCACGGATGGCGCTCGCTTTCGTCTTGTGCGGGCCGGTCTGCGCGGCTTCGCTCTCAGCTGCCGCCGAGGGCTGAACAAGCATGGCGTGGAGTTTCGTCCACGCGCGGTGATGCTGTCAACCCGATCGCAGGACGAACGGGTTTGTCACGATGCGCGCCGGGTCAGCTGTATCCAGCGCCCTTCCGGAGCTTGCCGTCCGAGCCCACGCTGAAGCCGTTCGAGTCCTGGAGCGCCTGGCTCGCGCTGCTCCGCAGCTCGGCCGGCACCGTCCAGCCCCGGGTCATCAGCCCCTCGGCGACCTTGTTCTTCACCCGGACCGACTCCTCGGTCGCGAGCATCTTCACCAGCGCTGGCACGCTCGCCTCATCGCCCTGGGAGAAGATGGTCTGCACGGCGTGGAACCTGACCGTCTCGTTGACGTCGTCGAGGAACCGCTCGACCGCCACCCGCACGTCGTCGCCCTTGATGTCGCCCAGCGCCATGATGAGCTGCTGCTTCGGCTCGACGTTGCGCGCATACTCCGTGTCGAAGCGGTCGAGCAGCTGGACGAGCTCGGTCCGGTACTCGGCGTCGTCGAGCAGCGCCCGCAGGATCTTGAGCGGCCAGGTGAGCGCCTCGGCCTTGATGCAGAACTCGACGACGGCCGGCACCGCGTCCTTGCCCGCATCGACGATCCCCCGGAAAGCCAGATCCTTCTCCTCTTGATCCGTGATGGAGGGGTCGATCGAGAACGTGAAGCGCCTGAGGAGCGCCGCCGCCGCATCCGCGCTCTTCATCGCGGCGAGCGACTGGATGGCGTCGAGGCGGTCGTACGTCTGAGCGCGCTTGTCCGCGACGACCTTCGCAGGCCCGGCCACCTTCTTGTCGGAGGGGACGCCCCCGGAAGGGGGATTGCTTTTGCGGAGAAAATCGAAAATACCCAACGCTGACCTCTGGTGGCTGTCCCCGCCGCCCGGTCCGAGCTACCCGGCGATCGTCACCGGATCTATAGCGGGGCGCATCTTCGTGCGCTACGGGCTCATCCGCGTCGTTCGGCTCGCTGCAGCGTGCTCTCGCCCGCCTCACGCGCCTGCCTGGCGGCTGAGCCCGTATCACATGAATCGGCGCCCCGCTAGAGTGGCTCGCGGCAGAGGGTGCTTCCCGCCTGAGCTACCCCGGGCGAACCGGCTCGGTCACCGCGAGCCGGCGCAGCCGTCTACTCCGTCGTCTTGATGCCGGTGGGGAACTGAATACTCAGGCTCACGGTGACCATGCTCGTGAAGTGGAATTCGCGGTCCTTGTCGTCCACCTTGCGGTCGGGGAACGCCTCGTCCGTTCCGAGCCCGTGGTTGTCGAAGCCCGAAGTATTCCATGCGAACGGCAGGGCGCGCCACTCCGCGCCGAAGCCGATGAAGTCCGACGGGTAGAAGTTCCAGCCGAGGCCGAACGTCGGCGCGAAGGCCATGCGGCTCTCGAGTCCGAAGGTCTCCGCGCAGGCGTTCTGGTTGGTCGTTCCGCACTCCTTGCGCTCCTTCACGCCGATCGCCGCGGCTCCAGCGAAGAAGCTCACGTCGGTATCAACGAAGAGCTCGGCGAACAGCGCCAGCTTTCCGCGGAAGGGAACGACCGTGACCTGGGGCGCTGCGACCCACTGGATCTGTCCGAGCTGATCCTTCGTCAGGTCGCCCTTGGTCAGGTTGACCCTGGTCAGCTGGCACGCCTTCGTGAACGGCTGGGCATCGCAGTTACGCCCGTCGATCGCGACGCGCTGGAGCTCGTCCGTCAACCCGGCGTTGTACTGAAACCCGTACCCGCCCCAGGCGCCGAAGCCGAGCCAGTCCGTGAAGTGGTAGGTGAGCCGCAGGCCCGGCATGATCGTCCGCCGGTACTCGTCCAGCAGAGTGAACGATGCGCCTGGAGCCACCTCGAACCGCCCGGCACGGTGGAGCCGGAGCTGCCGCACGGCCGGCGCGCCGGCCAGAGGGCCCGTGAGCTGGATCTCCTGCGCCTCCGCGGGCGCAGCCGTCATCAGAAGTGCACAGCCGGTAAGCCCTGCCACCACGGTGCAGAGGCTTTGGACGAATCGACGCATCATGCCTGTCCCCGTCTTTGGCTGAATCATCCTATGTCTCGCGCTCGGCGTCCGCGCGTCCCCACGTCCAAAGTCTTCACTTCGGCAGCCGGTATTCCCAGGAGAACGGCAGGAAGACCGACAATCCGACCTGCGCCTGTACGTTGTTGGTGAAGCTCTTCCCCTCGGCGAGCCAGGTGCTCTTGTCCTGAGGGTTCGCCGCGACGCTGGGGTTCTCGAGCTCGTCGAAGAAGATGTAGTCGCTGACCTCGAACATCGCCGCAAACCAGCGGTTGAAGAAGATGCGGAGGCCACCGCCGACGTGGAAGGAGAGCTTCGGCTTCCAGTCGAAGGTACGGTTGTCGGGGTCGACGACGGCCATCGGCCTCGTCGAGATCGCGCCGACACCGCCCAGCACGAAGAAGTCGTAGTGGAAGATGAAGTCGCTGAACCCGGCGAACTTGCCGTACGCGGGGACGTACGTGAAGTTCGCATTCGCGTTCCACTGATACTCGGTGATCGGCTCGCCGATACGCGCCGCCCTGCTCGTCTGGAAGTTGAAGTCCGACGGCGTGTTGAGCGCACCGTACCAGTTGCCGTTGACCCCGATCGCGAGGACGTTGGTGAGGTACCAGTTGACCGCGAGCCCCGGCCCGTTGTGGCCGACGAACTGGTCGTTCATCGTCAGCCCGAAGTACGGGTTCACCTCGAAGCGGTGGTAGCGCAGCGCGTAGATCTGCTGCACCGCGTAGGTCTCGTTCTTGAGATCCTTCGCGGCCTCCTTCTCCAAATTGATCGTGGGACACGCCGTCGGGTCGATCTTACAGATGTCCCCAAGCCCCGTCTCCTCACCGCCCTCGGTCGGGGCAGCGGGCGCCTCCACCGGCTCCGTGCCCTCGGCAGGAGTCTCTGGCTCGTCGAGGTTGATTTCCTTGGGTTGCCCTTTTGGCTGAGCCGACGCCGTAAGCGGCACCGCGACCAGCGCAGCCGCAACGAGAAGCCCCACGCGAGCCTGGTTCATCGCCATCCCTTCCAAAGTCCGTGCGATGCGAGCGATCGATCGCCCAGGTAGTACAGCTTCCTAACTACTCGAATTCATTAAATAATTCGGTCAACCGCCAAGCCCGACGGACTATATCACGCCGAAAATAAAAGGATCAACAACCAAATCCTTTTGCCACGGACGACCGGCGGCGTCGCAGAGGGGGCGCGCCGGGTGGATTCGCGGCGAGCAGCAGACTCGCTGCACAATCACCGCGGGCTCGGATCGCCGGTGTGCTTGCGCCGAGGGCGCGACGATCGTGACGCCTGACGGGTTCAGCGGCAGAGGCGCGGCGTGCTGAGACATTGGAGCCATCGCCCGTTGGTTGGACCGGTGTCGAGCCGCGCGATTGGGTGGTGAGGAGAGATCGAGCGCCGCCGGCGCTCACGCCGCGGGGCGCGCGTCAGGCGGCCGCGTCTTCGGAGCCGCTGGCGCGGCCGAGCATCGCCTCGACGAACTCGTCGGGCTCGAACTCGCGGAGGTCTTCCGCGCGCTCGCCGATGCCGACGTACCGGACGGGCAGCCCATGCTCGGCGCAGATGCCGAGGATGACGCCGCCCTTGGCGGTGCCGTCGAGCTTCGTCAGCACGATGCCGGTGATGGGCAGCGCCTCCTTGAAGAGCGCGGCCTGCTGCATGGCGTTCTGGCCGTTCGTGGCGTCGAGCACGAGCAGCGTCTCGTGAGGCGCCCCCTCGAGCGCCTTGTTCATGGTGCGCGCGACCCGGGACAGCTCCTCCATGAGGTTCGTCTTCGTGTGCAGCCTGCCGGCGGTGTCGGCGAGCACCACGTCGGCGCCGGTGTCCTTCGCCTTCTGGATCGCGTCGAAGATCACCGCACCGGGGTTCGCGCCGTCCTTGCCGCGCACGACCTCGCAGCCGACGCGCTTGCCCCAGACGTTGAGCTGCTGCACCGCCGCCGCCCGGAACGTGTCGCCCGCGGCGAGCACCACCGTCCGGCCTTCGGCCTTGAGCTGCGTCGCGAGCTTGCCGATCGTGGTCGTCTTTCCCACGCCGTTCACGCCGACCACCATCACCACGGTGGGCTGCGTCTTCAGCGGCAGCCCGCCGCCGGCGCCGACGCGCAGGATCCGCTTCGCGTGCTCGCGCAGCGCGTCCCAGACCTTGTCGGTGTCGGCGAGCTCGTTCCTGCTGAGCGCCGACCGGATTTCGTCGAGGAGGAGCTCTGTCGTCTTCACGCCGACGTCCGAGGTGAGCAGCACCTCTTCGATCTGCTCGACGACGTTGGGATCGATCTCCTTCTTGCCGGCGAACAGCGCCTTGAGCCGGCCGAAGAAGCCCTCGCTCTCCCGCACCTTCGTGAGGCCTTTGCGGAGCCCCTCGATGTCTCGCTTGCGCGCGGCCGGAGGCGCGGTCTCCCGCGCCGGCTTGGCGGCCGGCTTTGCGGCCGGCGCCTCGATCGCGGGCGCGACGGGCGCCTCCGCGACCGCGGGCTCCGGCGCCGCCGGCTCGATGGCGGCCGGCGGCGCGACGGGCGCCTCGACGGGGGCGGGCACCGCCGCGGGCGGCTCCTCCTGCGGCGCGGGCTCCTTCGCCTTCGCGGGAGGAGCTTCCTCCGCCGGAGGCTTCTTCGGGGCACGCGGCTTCTCGGTCGGCTTGTCCGCCGGCTTCTCGGAGGGCTGCTTCGCCTTCTCCTGGAGCTTCTTCGGTTCGGGGGGCGCTGCGATCTCCGGTGGCGGCGCCTTCTTCGTGACGAAGTAGACGATCGCCGCCACCACGACGAGGCCGACGATAATTAGGGCGATTTCCACGTTGGCGTTCTCCGGCGAGGGAGCCGACTATATGGGACGCACCCCATACGTCAACGTGCGGTCGCGCGGGGGCGCGATCCGGCCAGCGAAACGGCAGATCGACGCGGCGGCGGGGCCGGCGCTTCGCGGGCCCCCGTGCGCCTGGCTCACGGGGCGAGCGGCGAGGCGCCCGGCTTGGGCTCCGACGCCCCGAGGTCCTGCTCGATCCGCTCGTCGACGGGATCGGGGCCGAAGGCGGCGTGCTCGATCCGGCTCGCCCAGAGCTCGACCTCGCGCTGCTGAACCCTGCTCGCCGCGCGGCGCACGTGCCCGGGCGTCGGCTCGGGCGGCCCCTCGAAGGGAGCTCCCTGGCGCCGCGCCCAGCGGACGAGGCGGTCGAGGACGGCGCGGCGCCGCGTGACGAGCGCGATGCCCAGCTTGCTCGGCGACGGGAGCGCCTGCTCATGGCTGCTGTGCATCGGCGCGCGGACCACGAGCCTCGCGTCGCTCCGGTACGGCGCCTCGATCGAGAACTCGCCGACGTCGTCGGTCAGCGCGCGGGCGATGACGCCGCTGCCGTCGAAGGCGGGCACGACGATCACGAGCTCGGCGCGCGCGATGGGCGTGCCGTCGTGCGCGTCGGCGACGGCGCCACGCCAGCCGGTCGCGCCCTCGAGCGGTCCCATGACACGCACGCCGGCGCGGCCGGGCGGCGCGACGGGCCGCTCGTCGCCCGCGCGCGTCGCCGCGGCGCGCTTCGGCGCCCGCCGCCAGCCGCCGAGCACCCAGCCCGCGATGGCGAGGACGGCGGCGCCGAGCGCGATCTGTCGCCACGCCCCGGGGCCCGCGACGGGCACGTCGATCGCGAGCTCCGCGCCGGGGATCCACCACGGAGAGGCGGGCACGTAGCGGAGCGAGATCGGGACCGTACCCGCTCGCTCGGCGGTGAACGCGGCGATCACCCGCGCCTTGCCGCCGGTCACGGTCGCCGCTCCGACGGGCTCACCCGCGCGCAGCGCCTCGACGACGCCGCCCTCGACCGGGCCACGGGACGAGCGCACCTCGACGTCGATCGACACGCCGTCCTCCGCGCGCGCCGGCTCGACGGGATGCGACAGATCGAGCGTGACCTGAGCGTACCGGACGACGCCCTGGCTGACGCTCGCCTTCGCGAGCGTGGCGGTTCCATCGAAGCGCGCGCGCAGCACGCCCTGGCCGGCGCCGTCGAGGCGCTCGGTCGGGAGCTCGAAGCGCGCGCGGCCGTCGCCGCCGGTCGGCGCCTCGGCGAGCCGCGCGCCGCGCTCGTCCTCGAGCACGACCGGGAGCCGGTCGCGCTCGAACGGCGCGCCGCTCGCGAAGCCGCGCGCGCCGCTGCGATCGAGCCGGAGCGCCACGGCGACGTTGACCGTCGGGCGATCGAGATCGATCGCGTCCACCGGCGGATCGAACCGGAGGATCACCGGCGCGAGCGGGGCCGCGTGTGCCTCGATCGGGATCTTCGCCTCGGCCGCGTCGTAGAGCTTTCCTCCTGCGAACCGGATGCGCAGCGTCGCGTCCGCGAGCGGCGCGCGCCCGTGGAGGCAGAACCCGCCGCGCTCGTCTGTCGCGATCACGTAGCCGCCTTGCGAGGGGCGGGGCTCGCGGGCGCGCGCCGCGCCGTCGGCTGCGCACCCATCCACCGCCGGCAGGATCGCAGGCGCGCCGGCGCTCGTGAGCGCATCGATGGAGAGCGGCGCCTCCGCGATCGCGCTCCGCGCATCGTCGACGACGCTTCCGCGCACGACGAACCCGTCGGGCTCGGTCCATGCGACCGCCTCGATCTGCGCGCTTCCTCGCACATGGATGCGGAGCGGCGCACCTTGCGTCTGCGCGTGCGCCGCGTGCGCCGCAGCGAGCGCCGTGGCCGCGAGGAGCGCCAACGGCAGGCATCGTCTCAGTGCGCGCATCTCCCGAAGGCCTCCGGCGAGCTCCTCATCATGGTCGCGCATTATCCGTCACGCGGACACGGCACGGGCAAGGGGAAGCCGATCCGCGGCAGCGCCGCGCCCGCGCTCGCCCGGCGCCTGCAGCGCGAGCGAGCGAGCAAGCGGCGAGTGCGGACGTAAGCGGACGTGAGCGGACGTGCACGCGAGCTCGCGGCAGCGCGTCGGGTCGATGGCGGTAGCGGGTGGGTAGATAAGCGGATGGTGAAGCCGTGTTCGCCGTGAGCCCAACATGTTTCACGCGTTGAAGCGCCGCGGGCAGGCCGCGTCAAACCGTCCAGTCTGGTCGCAGCGAGGAGCGAGCGAATGCAAGGCAAAAGTGCGAGCGTGTGCGCACCAAATTTCGGGTGTAGACCGGCTGATCCGATCGCCACGGCGGCGATGCGCTCGTGTATCGTCGGACGTGGAATGCGTCGGCCCTTTTCAGTGCTCGTGTTGCTGGTTGTGACGCTTGTACTCTCGCTGATACCCACGAGGCTCTACGCGGATCAGCGCACGAGCTACCTCGCCGACCAGCTCAGGACCAACGAGGACTATCGCGTCCGCACGCAGGCGGCGCTCGCGCTCGGCGCGTCGGGAGACGACGCCGCCACGAGGCCGCTCTGCGATGCCCTCACGGACAGCAACGCGTCCGTCAAGGTCGCGGCGGCCGCGGCGCTCGGCAAGCTCGGCAAGCCCGCGGGGCTCGCGTGCCTGGAGCGCGCCGAGGGGCGCGAGCAGACGCCGGCCGTCAAGTCGCAGATGCAGAAGTCGATCGCGGCGCTGTCCGCCGGCGGCGGTGGCAGCGGCGGCTCGGCTGCGCCGCCGCCTCCGGGCGCGGACACGAAGTACTACGTGGCCATCGAGATCACGAACAAGAGCGGCCGCCCAGAGTCCGAGATCGAGCCGCTCGTGCGCGCCGCGATCCAGTCGAAGATCCTCGCGAAGGCCGGCTACGCGGTCGCCCCCAAGGGCGAGACGGTGGCGCAAGGCAAGAAGATTCTGAACGGCAAGAAGCTGAAGGGCTTCTATCTGCTCGCCACGGTCGAGCCCGCCGTGTACCAGGGCGGCAACCTCACCCAGGTGGTCCGCGTCAGCATGTGGACCTATCCGTCCAAGTCGCTCCAGGGTGAGTTCGCGCCGAAGCTCACGCAGAGCGGCACCCCGAAGAAAGACGTCCAGAGCGAGAACATCCTGATGAAGATGTGCGTCGAGAACGCGGTCGAGACCTTCCACAAGGTCGTCGCCTCGTTGTGACGCACCTTCGCTGCTCGAATTTGGCTTCTCCAGTGCCTCACGACCCTTGTCATCTCCAGCCAGCTCCGAGGATCCCATGAGCGACGCTTCCAGCACGGCCCCGCAGACCTCCGCGCCGGAGGTCAGAGCGCGCTACCAGCGGAGCGCGCGGAACTACCTGATCGACCAGAACTTCCAGCTGAAATACACGGGGTTCCTCGTGGGGATCAGCCTTGCGCTCTCCGTGGCGCTCGGGATCCTCCTCTGGAACGCGAGCTCGAAGATCATCGAGCAGAGCCGCAGCGCCGTGCAGCAGGGACAAGAGACCGTCCGTCAGGGTCAGGAGACGGTCAAGCGCGGCCAGGAGGTGCTCGTCCAGAGCCGTCGGGTCAGCGAGGTCGTCGCGATGAACATCGCGAAGGAGTACAAGGACGATCCCGAGCTCGCGAAGACGTTCGGCGAGGCGGCGCAGCGCGACGAGAACAAGCTCAAGGACGAGCAGTCGCGGCTCGAGCGCGACGCGGCCACGCTGCAGCAGCGGGCGGAGGCGCTCGAGCGGCAGGCCGCCGACGTCGCGAACAACCAGCAGATGTTGCTACGCCTGATCGTCGCGCTCCTGTCGCTGCTCGTCCTCGGCGTCGGCATCGCGGGCATCGTCTTCACGCACAAGATCGCCGGGCCGATCTTCAAGATGAAGCGGCTGCTCCGTCAGGTCGGCGAGGGCAAGCTGGTCGTGCGCGAGAAGCTCCGGAAGGGCGACGAGCTCCAGCACTTCTTCGAGGCGTTCGAGAAGATGGTCGAGGACCTCAGGGCGCGCCAGCAGGGCAAGATCGCCAAGATGGATGCGGTCCTCGAGAAGCTCGAGGCAGGGGCGCGCGCCGAGAAGGGGACGCTCGAGATCGACCCCGAGGGCCTCTCCCAGCTGAAGCGCCTCCGCAGCGAGATGCAGGAGCAGCTCGACGCGTGATCGAGCCCGCGCGCGGTCGATCGACGTACGCGCCGTCCGAATCCCTCCCGAGATCAAGCCAAAAATAAGAAGCGTTCAGGCCGCGCTAAAAGGCGGCCTTGATGATCTCGACGGTCGCTTCGCCGCTCGGGAGGAACGTCACGGATGCGGCGTCGAAGCGCATCCGCTCCACGCCGCGCACGCGCGAGAACGTGGCGCGCCAGAGCCGCTCGCCCGCTCGCCGCACGCGGGCGCGCTTGCTCGCGTCGATGCTGTCGAGGGCGCGGACGTACGAGCCGGCGCCGCGTGTCCGCACCTCGATGATCACGATGACAGGGCCGTCGCGCGCGACCACGTCGATCTCCAGCCGCCCCACCCGCGCGTTGCGCGCGATGATCTCCACGCCCTGCGCGGCGAGGTGAGCGACCACCGCGTCCTCCGCGCGCGCGCCGAGCGCTCGCCGCGCGTCGGCCGCGGGAGCGCCAGCGGGCCCGATCGCCGGCCGGCTCTTCGCCGGAGCCGCCCGTGCGCTGCGCGTCGCGGCGCGCCCGGGCGGCCGGCCGTCATGTGAGCCCGAATCGTCGCTGGGAGGGAGGGAGACGGAGGTTCCGGCCAGATCGGCCGTCGTCGGCGGAGGGCTGCGCGAGCCGCGACGGCCGGTCACCCGACGCCTAGAAGCCTTCGCACTGGTCCGAGTTGGCGCGGCCCTGCACGTCGCCGCAGGCCCCCTCGTTCTCGAACTGCGTGTTCTGCTTGATGCAGTACTTGCCGGTGATGTTCGGGTCCCCGAGGCCGACGTTCGGGCGGATCTCCGAGCAGGTGAAGCCCTGCGGGCACTCGCAGAAGTTGAAGTTCGGGTCGTCCGGCTCGCCATCGGCCACGCCGCACCGGCACGAGCAGTACACCGCCTGCTGCGCGTTCCGGTTCGAGTTGGCGGCGCACTGGCCGCACACGGGCGACGCGACCTGGTCGTCGGTCCCCGGCACGCAGCAGGCTTTGCCCTCGTTCTCTGCCGCCGACTTGGTCGGGTCCTGGCAGCCGGTGAAGCCGTCGCGGCAGAGGTACAGCTTGCAGACGCCAGTCTCGCACTTCCAGCCGGCGCCGGGGCAGTCGGCGTCGCCGCCGCAGCGACAGAAGGCGCCAGCGGCGTCGCACATGCCGCTGAGGCACTGGCTGTTGCCGCCGTCCGGCCTCGTCGGGTCGCAGTCGGGCGCGTACGTCCCCGACTCCTCGCAGGTGGTGCACCCGCCCTGCCCGGGTACACACGTCGCAGGCGCCTCCTGGCCGAGCGGGCAGCTCACGCGCCCCTGGAAGTGGTTCACCAGGCAGATGCGCGTCTGGCACTGGAAGGATCGCGATTCGATGTTCTCTTCCGTCACCTTGAAGCCAGCGAACTGCGAATCGTACTCGTCTTCAGGCAGACACGGGTCGCCGACGCCGCCGCTCTCGCACGCGGAGGGCAGGCTCGCCATAGCGACGACGCTGAGCAGGCCGAGCAGGCCGGACAGAATGGAACGGGTCATCAGAACGTGCTCCTTCGGCGGCGGTGCGCGCCACCGCTTCGGCAGCGGCGCGCGGACGGGAGGCAAGAAAACGCTCAAGTCGAGGTGCTCAAAGGCACAACGTCAGCGGTTGGACCCTAGACGAAGCGCGCCTTGAGCGTCAACAGCCGGATGGGGCGCGCCCGTCCACGTCGCCGAGGTGGCGGGCGCCGCCGGTGCGAGGCGTTCGACCCTGCGCGCGCTCATCCCTTGGCGGCGGACGGCCTGGCTGCCGCCTGGGCGGCGGCGGTGAGGCGGCGGCGCGACGATCGCGTTTAAGGAAGCGATCGCGCCTCCGTTCGATAATTCCACCGTCGACTCCTACGCAGTGCGCAACCCCAAGGTCGACGCGGCGCCGGGTGTCTCAGGACGGGAATGCAAGAGGGGGCCCCTCGCCCGGCATCGCTTGACAAGCTGCGCGCCACAATCCTACCATCCCCCGCCACACGCAAGTATCCGTTGATTCTCATTGAACTTTTTGGTTCCTGACCGAGCTGCCTCGGGGGTCTACGGCGCGCGTTCTCCGTGTGTGGAGCCGCGAACGGGGCGAAGGGGCCACGATCTTTACGTCGCCGAAAGCGAGGAACGACGATGCGGAACCGGGTGGCGAGTATCTGCCTTGTAGCTTCTGCCCTGTTGCTATCCCCCGCCGTGGGGCATGCGCAGCCCGGCAAAGGTAAGCCCGTCGCGGCTGAAAAGGCGGACGCCAAGGGCGACAAGAAGCCCAGCAAAGAGGTCAGCGCCGACGAGGATGCGGGCCCCGTGACCGCGGGCCAGATGACGGAGGAGGCTGCGCAGGGCAAGCGGCTCTTCGACAGCGAGCGGTGGAGCGACGCTGCGCGGCAGCTGAAGCGCGTCGTCGACGGCGACACCGGCGATGACGAGGGCAACAAACAGATCGCCCAGTACCACCTCGCGATCGCGCTCTACCGCCTGCAGTTCTACCAGGCGAGCTATGCGCTCTTCTCGCAGATCGCCGACAAGCCGAACCACCTCAAGTTCAACGAGACGCTGCTCTGGCTGTCCAAGCTCGCGACGCAGCTCCCGGAGCCGGCGGACATCATCGAGCGCGTCGGCAAGTACAAGACCGAGCAGATCGCGCGGTTCAACAACCCCCAGCAGCGCGACCTCTACTGGCAGCTCAACTACCTGCTCGGCCGCTACAAGTACCGGAACCGGAACTACGAGGAGGCCATCAGCCTCTTCGCCAAGGTCGACCCGAACAGCAAGTACTACGTCCAGGCGCAGTTCTTCAGCGGCATCTCGTACGTGCAGCTGCGCAAGTCGGTGCCGGCGGTCAAGTCGTTCCAGCGCATCGTCCAGGCGATCGACGAGGGCGTCGAGGGCCTCGAGGACGAGGCGCGCATGCGCGACCTCGCGTTCCTCTCGATGGCGCGCACCTACTACTCGGCGTCCGTCCGCCTCGACGACAACAACGTTCCGACGATCGACGCCGCGAAGCTCTCGGCGGCCGTCAAGTACTGGAACCGCGTCGACGTCGCGAGCGAGTACTGGCTGGACAGCCTCTTCGAGCAGTCCTGGGCGTACTTCATGGCCGGGCTGTACCCGCAGGCGCTCGGCAACATCCACACGATCGAGTCGCCCTACTTCCCGAACTCGTTCTATCCCGAGGCCGACATCCTGAAGGCCGTCGTCTCGTTCACGATCTGCCAGTACGGCGACGCGACCACGATCGTCGCGAAGATGAAGAAGAAGTACGAGCCGATCAAGAAGGACCTCGAGTCGATCCTGTCCCGGTACCAGGGGGAGGGGAACGAGGAGCGCTTCTTCCAGTTCCTGAAGGACGTGGGCGCCGGCAAGGGCGACATCCCGCCGAGGGTCCGGCCGATCGTCGAGAACGCGCTCTCCGACCGCCAGCTCCGCCGCAACATGGAGTACGTGCGCATCCTCGATGAGGAGGCGGATCGGTTCAAGAAGGCGCCCGCCAACTTCCGGAACTCCCCGGTCGGAAGCGACGTGACCGACGCGCTCGAGTTCGCGAGGAGCCTCGCGATCCGCAACGCCGGCACGCTCGGCCGGGAGCGCTACCAGCGCAACCTCGACGAGCTCAACGAGCACCTCCGCGACTCGTCGAAGATCCTCATCGACATCACCGCGGCCGAAAGGAACAAGCTGGATCAGCAGGTCGTCAGCGGCCAGCTGTCGAAGGAGGACGCGCTCACCTACGGCGTCGTCAAGCCCGACGACGAGCACGTGCTCTGGCCGTTCGACGGCGAGTACTGGCGCGACGAGCTCGGCTTCTACCGGCAGGTCGTGACGTCGAAGTGCAGCAAGTGAGCGATTTCATCATGGTTGGCCCCGCGGCCCTAGGTCGCGGGGCAGGCAGCGCTTCCTCACGGGGGTCCGTGGCGGAGGGACGGAGATGGAGATGAAGCAGTCGAAGTTCGGTGTACTGCATGCGCTCCGCGCGGCGGCGGGTACGTTGGCCGTAGCGGCGTGCGCGGTCACGACGAGCCCCGCGTCGGCGGCCGACGCGTGCATCACGCAGCCGGCGAAGGATGCGATCGCCGCCTGTCCGGGCGGCAAGCTCCAGGTGTCGGCGGGCAAGAAGCCGCAGGTCAGCTTCAAGTCAGCCCCGCAGGGGATCCAGCTGAAGAAGCGCGAGGACTTGACGAAGCCGACCAATCCGACGGCTTCACAGGCCTCGGCGCAGCGCGACGAGCGGCGCAATCGCCTCGCCCCGAAGGTGAGGAGCCTGCTGGTCACGGAGATCCAGGGGCTCGAGGGCCTGTACTCCTCGACGCCGAAGAACGCGCCGGACCGGCCGAAGCTGATGCGGCGCCTCGCCGAGGGCTACGTCGAGCTCGAGTCGGCGGCGTTCCGCGACAAGACCGAGGGGCAGATCAAGGCGGACGAGGCCAAGCGGAAGAACCCGAAGGCGGTCGCCGGGATCAAGGCCGAGATCGGCAAGGCCGACAAGATCCTCAGCCTCGCGCGCAAGCAGGCGATCAAGTACTACACGGACCTGAAGACGCAGTATCCGAAGTACTGCCAGAGCACCAACGCGGCCGACCCCGCGAAGAGCACGGGCTGCACGGACGAGGTCCTCTACTACCTCGCCTACGAGTACGAGCAGGCCCAGCAGCTCGAGGACGCTCGCAAGGTCTACTTCGAGCTGATCAAGAACTGGCCGAACTCGAAGTACATCCCGAACGCGTACCTCGCCTTCGGCGAGCTCTTCTTCAACGAGGCGCAGGGCGACCCGTCCAAGTGGGACCTGGCTGAGCAGTCGTACGTCAAGGTCACCCAGTACCCGCCGCCCGAGAACAAGGTCTGGGGCTACGCCCACTACAAGCTCGGGTACGTCTACTGGAACAAGGGCGATTTCGCCCGCGCCATCAGCGAGTTCAAGAAGACGATCGAGTACGGGCAGCAGTTCCAGCAGATGCCGAACGCGGCGCAGCTCGCGGTCTCGGCGCGGCGCGACATCATCCCCGTCTACGCGCTCGCGGGCGACCCGCGCAAGTCGCACGACTTCCTCCGGCCGCTCAGCGGCGACACGAGCGGCAGCTCCGAGAAGACGTTCAAGATGATGGACGACCTCGGGCAGAACTACCTCGACACCGGTCATTACAAGGAGGGCATCGAGCTCTACACCGACCTGATGACCCGCGATCGGGGCCCGAGGTACTGCGTCTATCAGGGGCACATCGCGGAGGCGACGCTCGCCATGAAGTCTGGCAACAAGGACCAGATCATGGGCGAGCTCGGGCGCCAGCTCGACGTCCACAACAAGTTCCTGGGCGAGGGGCACCCGGCGGACGCCAAGCTGAAGTGCTCGAACATCACCGCCGGTCTGCTGACCGAGACGGCGATGGCCTGGCACCTCGAGGCGGTGGGCTCGGGCGGCGTGCGCGGCACCGGCGACAAGAAGACGATGCAGCTCGCCGCGCAGCTCTACGACAAGGTCGTCAACAACTTCAAGCAGGAGCAGTTCGCCAAGTTCGAGTTCCCCCGCATCCTGAAGGAGGACTGGCCGAACATCTTCAAGATCAAGTACGCGATGGCCGACCTTCTGTACTTCCAGAAGGACTGGGCCAAGTGCGGTCCCGCGTTCGACTCGGTCGTGGCCGAGGACCCGAACGGCCCGCAGGCGGCTGAGGCCGCGTACGCCTCGGTGCTCTGCTACCAGAACATCTACACCGAGACCCACAAGGACGGCTCCGACAAGAAGGGGTCCGGCAACCTCCCCGACGGGGGGACGGGCAAGAAGGGCGACAAGAAGGCGGAGAAGGCGAAGTTCCTGCCCAAGGACTTCAGCGACAGCCAGAAGGGCATGATCACCGCCTTCAACCGGTACGTCTGCTACATCAAGCCCGCGGCGAACGACAAGGAAGCGCAGGAGCAGTACGTCGAGGTGAAGTACGCGCGCGGCCGCACGTACTTCGAGGCGCAGCACTGGGAGGAGGCCGCGCTCGCGTTCCGCGACGTGGCGCTGAACCACGCCGACAAGGAAGTCGGCATCTACGCGTCTCAGCTCTACCTCGAGTCGCTCAACGTCCTCGGCGCGAACATGGACCCGCCGCGTCCGTCTTGTTACGACGACATGGCCGCGGACGTGCCCAAGTTCGTCGACCTCTACTGCAAGGGCGGCAAGGAGAAGGAGAACGCCGAACAGTGCGGCATCCTGATCCGCATCCAGCGCGACATCGAGCGCCTGCGCGCCCAGAAGCTCGTCGAGGCGGCTGATGCGGCCGGCGGCGTCGAGGCCCTCAAGAACTACGAGAAGGCCGCCGTCGCCTACATGGACATGTGGAAGAAGTACGGCGAGGCCGCCTGCGAGGCGAAGCAGCCCGCGTGCGAGAAGAGCGAGGAGATCCTCTACAACGCGGCCAAGGCGTTCCAGGCCGCCCGCCTCATCGCCAAGTCCATCTCGGCCCGCAAGATCCTGCTCGATCCGCGGTACAACCTCCACAACACCGAGCTGGCGAAGACGTCGATCTACGAGATCGGCGGCAACTACCAGGCGATCGCGGTCTATGACGAGGCGGCGAACTGGTACGAGCGCTACGCCCGCGAGAACCCGAAGGGGGACAAGGCCGCCGAGGCGCTCCAGGACGCGGTCGTGCTGCGGCTCGGCCTCGGTCAGGAGGACCAGGCGATCAAGGACGCCGACCTCTTCAACAAGAACTACGGCAAGGCGAAGCCGGCGCAGACCGCGCAGATCGCGTTCGCGATCGGCGCGCACTACATCGATCGCGAGGACTGGGATCAGGCGCGCCGGCGGCTGTCGACGGCGATGCCGCAGATCGATCGCAACGCGACGTTCGACGTCCAGGTGCAAGCGCACGCGATGTACGCGCGCGTCCTCCTGCAGACGAAGAGCGTGACCCCGGCGAACGGCGAGTACAACAAGGTCCGCGGCTACTGGAAGGACCCGGCGGCCGCGCTCAAGAAGCTCGACGCGATCGGCGGCGAGGAGCCGGAGAAGCTGCGTCGGCTCGGCAAGGTGCTGACCGCGGTCGGCGAGGCCTACTTCCACTTCGCCGAGCAGAAGCGGAAGGACGTCGATAAGATCAAGTTCCCCGAGTACAAGGGCTCCGGGAACCGCGAGGACGTCCTCAAGCACATCAACACCAAGGTCGCCGACTGGGTGAAGAAGAAGCGCCCGGCGATCGAGGCGGCCGACGCCGAGTACCAGAAGATCCTCAAGCTGGAGCCGACGCCTCCGCCGAAGTGGGTCATCGCAGCCGGCGCGCGCGTCGGTCAGATGTGGGGCAAGTTCGTCGCCGAGTTCCGGGCCGCGCCCATCCCGAAGGAATGGAAGGGGCACGGCATGGTCCCGGGCACCGACGTCTCGTACGACGAGATCCGGGGCGAGTACTACTCGCGCCTCGACGAGGCGAGCGAGCCGCAGAAGCAGATGGCGAAGGGCGCGTTCAAGACCTGCCTCGACCTGTCCGTGAAGTACCAGTACTTCGACGACTACTCGCGTACCTGCGAGGTGTGGCTGTCGAAGAACTACGGCGCCGAGTACCACCTCATCGACGAATTCCGCGGCTCGCCGTCGCGGGTCAACTCCGGCATGAGCGAGCGCCCTGCGCCGCTGAACCTCGACGGGACCCCCTTCCGAGAGGCGCTGACAGCCGCTGACAAGCCGGCTGCGAGCAAGGAGAAGGAAGAGGGCGACGACAAGAAGGCGGGCGACGACAAGAAGGCGAGCGACGACAAGAAGGCCGCGCCGGCTGCGTCCGGTGCGTCCAAGGAAGGCTCGGCGCTCGATCGGGCCACGACCCGACCCAGGAAGTGATGGAGCGAAACATGAGAAGCATCACCTCATTGGCAGCGGTTGCGGTGCTCCTTCTGGCCGCGACGGGTTGTGGCGGCGGGAGCACCGGCGGTACGGCTCACGGGGCGAAGGACCCGACGACGGGCAAGACGATCACGGACAGCAAGGGTCAGGCCGTGTCGGTCGAGGCGGCCAACAAGTTCAAGACCGCCATGGACACCATGGTCCAGCACGACAAGGCTGGGGACTGGTCCGAGGCGACTTGCAGCTCGACGGCCCAGCTGTTCCTGGACGCGGCGGACGAGCAAGGGAGCACGACGTTCGCCGAGGCCATCTACAACGCGGGGCTCGCGTACCAGCGTTGCAAGAAGGACTCGGAGGCGAAGAAGCACTTCACGCAAGCGCTTCAGAAGAACCCGAAGTTCCACCCCGCGCGGGTCCAGGTGGCGCTCTACAACCTGGCGGAGTCGGGCGACAGGAACATCGACGCGGCGATCAGCGAGATGCGCCAGGCCGCCGTCGTCGATGCTCAGTACAAGAACGTCGAGGCGCTCGTGCACCTCGCGCTTCTGTACATGAAGCGCGGCAACCAGGTCGCCGACAACGATGGCCCCAACGACTTCCAGCGCGCGAAGCGGTACATCCAGAGCGCGCTGGCCGTCGACGACGCCTTCATGCCCGCGTTCAACCAGCTCGCTATCTACTACCTGGAGACGGCGAAGCAGAAGGCGGGCAGGAAGTCGGGCAAGGCGGTCGCGACCAACGTCAGCAAGCAGAAGAAGGTCGACACGCAGGCGCTGGAGCTCGCGGCGCTGGTCTGCTCCCAGGCCATCCGCAAGAACCCCAACTACGCGCCGATCCACAACACCGCGGGGATGATCCAGGTGGAGCTCGCGAACCTGAACGGCGCCGTGCAGGAGTTCAACATCGCGAGGAAGCTCGACCCGACCTTCTACGAGGCGCAGATGAACTACGCGGCGGTGAACCTCCAGTTCCGGGGGTTCCAGCAGGCGGACGAGGCGTACCGCGCGGCCCTGAAGATGCGTCCGAACGACTACGACGCTCATCTGGGCCTCGCGCTCGCCCTGCGCGGTCAGATCGATGACGCGAACTTCGACAGCATGGTGGCGGCCGCCAGCGCGGAGCTCGATGCCGCCAAGAAGGTCGCCCCCGAGCGCGCCGAGACCTATTACAACGAGGCGATCCTGACCCAGGAGTACAAGGCGAAGTCGGGCGGCAAGGGGGCCGAGGGCGCCCTCATGTCGGCGAAGGGGCTGTTCGGTCAGTTCATCCAGAAGGCGGGCGCTAGCACCGAGTTCGCCGACGCGGTGAAGCGGTCGAAGGAGCGCATGAGCGAGATCGACCAGATCATCGCCTTCAACAAGCAGACCGAGGCCGAGCGGAAGGCGGCCGAGGCTGACATGAAGACGAAGGAAGCCGAGCAGGAGGCAGCTGCCGGGAGCGAGGGCGAAGGGGGCGAGGGGGGCGAAGCGACGACCCCGGCCCCGGCTCCTGCCCAGTAGCGGACCCTCGTCCTGGGCGCCGTCGATGGTGGGGTGCAGGTTCGTGTGACACGGGCTCAGCCGCTGGGCAGGCGAGTGAGGCGTACGCAAGTAGGCCACAGCGAGCCGAGCGACGCGGCTGAGCCCGCCACGCACGAAGATGCGCCCCGCCACAGCGGACGTCTCGATCGGTCCGGGTCGCAAGGAGGGTGAGCGAGGGATACGGTAGTATTCCGGGCGAGCTCGACGGGCGGGTCGGACCGCGTGGCGGTGCGACAGACAACGGCACCTGAAGCCCCCTTCTCTCGCTGCACGAAGCTGCATCAAGGAGAAGGGGGCTCGTTTTTTTCGTCTTCGTCGCAGCGTTCTGGGAACCTTGGGTAGAATCGGTTGTCGAGGCGTGTGTGGGTCGTGCTCTCCGACGCCTCGATAGCATGCGAAGCTGGTTGACCGGCCGCCGCGGAAGGCGGTACAATGGCACTGTAACCGCGTCGAAACATTGTGAGGAGGCTGGAATGAGAGGGTTGACCCGATTGGGTGCGGGAGTCGTGGCTGCCGTTCTTATGAGCGTGGTCGCCTCATCGGCGTTCGCGCAGGGAGCGGCTCCTGGCGCTGGGAAGAAGGATGAGGGGTACGGGTACGAGTTCTCGGACGATCCGCTGAACGCCGGCGGGTTCGGCCCCAACGACGCCACCATCCGCGTGCGGCCCGGTCCTGTCCGGACGACGCTGATCAGGCCCCGCACCTCGTTCGTTCCGGAAATGCTCAAGTCGGTCGAGAACCTCTGATGTGATGGGCAGGTTTGGCACCTGCCCTATCGATTTACCCCCCGGTGCTGGGGGCGTGCGCCGCGCGGCGCACAGGGAAGGCTGGCGGAGATGGAAGGCAAGCAAAGGGTCGCTCTCACATTTGCGCTCTACCAAAACGAGGCGCTCGTCCGCCGGGAGACGATCACCCAGGATATCGTCAAGGTAGGCAAGGACGCGAAGAGCCATCTGCGTGTCGATGACGAGCTTGCCTCGCGCATGCACGCGGTCATCGAGGTCGCCTCCCCGCAGGACATCACGCTCATCGATCTCGGCAACGAGCCGGGCACGATGGTGAACGGGGCGCGCGTCAACAAGTGCAAGATCAGCCCAGGCGATCAGCTGCAGATCGGCGGCACGAAGATCATGCTGGAGCGCGCGGAGCCGGTGGCGGTCGCCGCGGCGGCGGGCCCCGCCAAGCCGGTCCCCGCAAACCCGTTTGCGGCGGCGCCTGGTGGGAACCCGTTCGGCGCTGCGGCGCCCGGGAATCCGTTCGCGGCCGCGCCGCCTGGGAACCCGTTCGCAGCCTCCGCCGCGGGCGGGGCGGACCCGTTCTCCTACAACAACCCGTTCGCGCAGTCGGCGCCGGCCGTCGACGAGGTGCCCCCGGACGCGCCGGAAGGCTCCTACACGTACACGCTCGTGAAGAACGGGCCGGACGTGCCGAGCGAGGAAGTCGAGGTCCCGGCGGCCTCCGTCGAGGTCATGATCCTGTGGGATGCCGCGGTGCTCCACGTCGAGCACCTCACGCCGCCGCGCTCCTTCTACGTGGGTGAGGAGGCGGGGAAGAACTTCAAGTGCGACTACTTCATCCCCTCGGAGAAGCTCGGCACGACGCGGGCGCCCATCCTCCTCGCGGATCGCTCCGGCTCGGTCTCCGTGGTGCTCCTGCCCCGCGCGACCGGGACCATCGAGATCCCGGGTAGGCCGAAGATGACGGTGCAGCAGGCGATCGATCAGGGCCTCACGCAGCCCTGTTCTGAGCTCTCTGGCGCCTATCAGATGGCGCTTCCGTCGGGCGGGAAGGCGAAGGTCGAGCTCGACGGCATCGTCTTCCAGGTGTCCGCCGTGAACGCAGGCAAGGTCGTGGCTGGCCACCTCCAGCTGGACACGCAGAGCCTGCTGTACACGGGCCTCTCGATGGCGGTTCACCTCGGGCTGCTCGCGGCGATGGCCTTCTTCATGCCGCCCCTCGGCGATACGGGCGAGGACGGGATCTCCGCTGACCAGCAGTTCCTCATCCAGCAGTACCTCGCGGCGGCCGCCGAGAAGGAGATGGAGGAGAAGGAGACCGAGCAGGTCGCCGAGAACGCGGCGGACAACAAGGAGGGTGGCACCGGTACACGCGCCAAGGGTGAAGAGGGTTCGATGGGTAACCCGAACACCAAGGCCACCGGCAACCGCTACGGCGTCCAGGGGCCCGCCGACAACCCGGATCCGCACATCGCCCGCCAGGCTGCGCTCCGCGACGCCGCGGAGTTCGGCATGATCGGGCTGCTGAACGCCGGCGCCGGCGGCGATCCGAACGCGCCGACCGCGCCGTGGGGACGCGACGATTCGCTCGGGAACGATGCGCTGAGCGCCCGCGGCAACATGTGGGGCGATCAGATCGGCGACTCGTTCGGCGCCGGCGGCCTCGGCCTCTCCGGCATCGGCGAGGGCGGTGGCGGGCGCGGCGAGGGCATCGGCCTCGGCTCGATCGGCACCATCGGGCACGGCGCCGGCACCGGCACCGGCCAGGGCTTCGGCTCCGGCCATGGCCGCCTCGGTGGGTCTCATCGCACCAAACCGCCGCAGGTGCGCATGGGTGCGACCAGCGTGAGCGGCCGTCTGCCCCCCGAGGTCATCCAGCGTATCGTCCGTCAGAACTTCGGTCGATTCCGGCTTTGCTACGAGAACGGGCTCAGGAACAACCCGAATCTGCAGGGCCGTGTCGCGGTGCGCTTCGTCATCGGGCGCGACGGCGCGGTCTCCAACGTGGGTAACGGCGGTTCGGATCTGCCCGATAACGGCGTGGTTTCCTGCGTCGTTCGGGCGTTCTACGGCCTGTCGTTCCCGCAGCCCGAGGGCGGTATCGTCACCGTCGTCTACCCGATCATGCTCAGCCCCGGCGGCTGACATGCTCAGCCCCGGCGGCTGAGTTCGCCTCGCCGCTCGGTTCGAGCGAACGCCCCGCACTTCGCGTGCGGGGCGTTTTCCATTTCAGCGCTGGACGCGGCTGGCGCTGGGCGCGGCCGGGGGTCTGCGGCGAGCGCCCGTGGGGTGGCCAGCTCGTCGTCCGCCGCGCGGGGGGAGGGTGGGGGCCCCGCGTGGAGGCGCTGCCGCGAGGCGCATGCGCGGGGTCTGAAGCCCTGGACTTCCGCGGTTGCCTCCGCCTATTCTCGCGTCGCCGCGCGAGGTTCAACGCGCGCCACCTCGGGACGCTTGTGACGGTGCCACACGGAGCGGGGCAGCCTGTCTCCGAGACTGCTGAAGGAGCGGCGCAGCCGTCTCCGGGATTGGGGACGGAGCGGCGCAGCCGACTCCGGGACGCTGAAGGAGCGGCGCAGCCGACTCCGGACGCTGAAGGAGCGGCGCAGCCGACTCCGGACGCTGAGCTGAAGGAGCGGCGCAGCCGACTCCGGGACGTTGAAGAGGGGCGACGCGACGCCCAGGTCACTCAGAGGCCGGCGATGCCGGGGCCATTCGAAAGGTGAGCGAGATGAAGCTTGGGGCATTCTTGATGGTTGGCCTGGTCGCGGCGAGCGCGGCGGGCCTGGGCTGCAGCCGGCACCGCCAGGAGGCCGTCATCCTGGCGAATCAGGCCGACAAGGAGGTCGCCGTCAACCCCGACGGTGCGGCCAACAAGTACGAGCAAGCGACCAAGCTCGACCCGAACAACCACCGCATCTTCTTCAAGCTGGCGATGGCTCACAAGAAGCAGGAGGAGTGGGACAAAGTCGCATCGACGCTGGCTCGCGCCACGCAGATCGCCCCGAAGTTCGCCAACTACTGGTTCGAACGGGGGTGGGCGCTCGAGCAGCAGGCGAAGAAGAAGACGATCTCCTACGAAGAGTCCAAAGAGCCGTACCAGAAGTGCATCGAGAACGACCCCAACTTCGCGGACTGCTACTCCCAGCTCGGGAACGTCTACCTCTGGACGGACGACGAGCAGAAGGCGCTCGAGAACCTCACCAAGGCGATCGAGCACAACCCGAACGAAATCCGGTACTACGCGGCGCTCGCCGACCTGTACACCCGTCTCGGGTACACGAAGGAGGCCGAGCAGGTGCTCAAGGAGGCGAAGTCGTTCGCGAAGCCGGGGGACAAGTACCTCTTCGGCATCCACAGCCTGCTCGCGTCGGTCTACCAGGACCGGGGGTCCACGGCGGAGATGGTGTCCGAGCTCGAGGCCGCCAAGGCGGTGGCGCCGACGGATGGTCCCGAGTCCGTACAGATCCTCTGGAGTCTCGGGAGCACCTACGCGACCCTGGATCCGCCGCGCAAGCAGGAGGCGATCCAGATGCTCAAGGGGTTCACCACACGCGCCTGCAAGGGCTCGAAGGCGGCGAGCTTCAAGACCGAGTGCGAGACGGCGAACACGCTCGTCGCGCGGCTCGGCGGTCAGTAGCCGTGATGCCGCGCGCGGCACGGGGCACCTAAGCGTTTCAATCGTTCGAAGGTCGGGGCCGAGGGTCGATAATCAATGGATCTTGCGCAGCGTCTCAATCATCTCGAGTCGGTTCATGACTGGCAAGGGCTCGTCGAGGAGCTCGAGAAGGGGATTGCGGCCGAAGGGGACGCGACCCGGAAGGCGGCATATCACCTGAAGCTCGGGCGGCTGCTCGAGGAGAAGTTCCTTCAGGCCGTCAAGGCGCTGAAGCACTTCCAGGACGCCTACAAGCTGAATCCAGCGCTGCTCGAGGCGCTGGAGTCGGCTCGTTCCATCTACTGGGACCTCGGCAAGACCAACATGGTCCAGAAGCTCCTGGAGCTCGAGCTGAGGAACGCCCCCGAGGGGACCGCGGCCGCCGAGCTCCGCGTGGAGCTCGGCGACGTGCTCTGCGACGCGGGCGATTTCGAGCGCGCGACGGAGATGTACGCGAAAGGGCTCGCTGCGTCCGGCGGGACGAGCGAGGAGGCGCGGGCCTGCCTGTTCGACATGCAGGTCGATCAGTCGTCGTGGTCGGCGCGCATGGCGGAGCTGGTGGACGCGGCCGACGCGGCCGCGAGCAACGACGAGCGCAAGCGGCTGCTGCTCCGCGCGGCGCGCCTCGCGAAGCGCTTCGATCGCGGTCAGCTCGAGGACCTGCTCCGGAGGGCGTACGAGACCGCGCCTTCCGACAAGCAGGCCGCGGCGATGTTCGAGGGGCTCCTCGTCGAGGCGGAGCGGCCGCAGGCGATCGTGGAGACGCAGCGCCGCATCCTCGACGCGCGCGCCGGCGTGGCGCGCGGAGAGGCGGCGTTCAAGTTCGGCGTGCGCTGGGCCACGCGGCACCAGAACGTCGAGATCGGATCGAAGCTCCTCGAGGAGTCGCTCCGGTTCGATCCCTCGAACGAGGCTGCGTTCGCCTACCTGCGCGAGCTCTGGGGGACGAAGGAGGGCAACTGGGAGCGCGTCGCGTCGCTGGCGGAGAGCGCTGCCAACCAGAACGGCAGCTCCCCGTACATGATCGCGCAGGCGGGCGGTGTTGCCTGGCGCCAGCTCGGCAACCTCATCCGGGCCAGGAGCTGGTTCGAGAGGCTCTCCGCGGTCGCCCCGACGCACCCGAGCGTGAGCGCGTTCGAAGCGCAGATCGGCGAGCGCCTGACGGCCGCGCCTGTCGCGCCGTCCGCGCCTCCGCCGGCTGCTGCCGCGCCCGCGCCCGTCGTCGTCGCGCCCGCGCCCGTCGTCGTTGCGCCCGCGCCCGTCGTCGTCGCGCCGCCTGCGCCCGTCGCCGTCGCGCCTGCGGACGCCACGCCGCTTCCCACGAGCGCGCCTGCGCCCGTCAGCGCGCCTGCGCCCGTCAGCACGCCAGCGCCGCTCAGCACGCCAGCCCCGGTGAGCGGCAGGGCGAGCGCGCCCGTGAGCGCTCCTGTGGATGCCTCGTCGGTGGACGAGCGCGACGCGAGGTCCTCGGTGGCCGACATCGAGCCGCCGCCTGCGCGGGCGCCCGCCGAGAGCAGGCCTGCCGATTCGGAGGTCGGCCGGCGGCCGACGGCGCCGCCGCCTCCGGCCGCGGAGACCGCGGGCCGCGTCGAGGAGCTCAAGGCCAAGGCCCAGAAGCAGGAGCAGGCCAAGCGGTACAACGAGTACGTCAAGACGCTGATCGAGATCGCCGAGGCGGTCTCGGATCCCGCCGAGAAGATCGACAACTACGCGAAGGCGGCGGATCTCTACTCGGGCAAGTTCTCGAACGCGGCCGAGGCGGTGAAGTGCTACGAGGCGATCCTCGCGATCGACGGCGAGCACGCGCAGGCGATCGACTTCCTCCGCCAGAGCTACGAGAAGCGGCGCGACTGGGAGAAGCTCATCGGGCTGCTCCGCCGCGAGGCCGCGGCGCTCCCGGAGGGCGGCGATCGCGCCGCGAAGTACCTCGAGATCGCGAAGCTCGCGTCGGAGCGGGTGAAGAAGGTCGACTTCTGCATCGAGCTCTGGGACGAGGTCCTCGCGAACGACCCGGAGAACCCCGAGGCGCTGAACGCGCTGGCCGGGCTCTACGAGAAGAACAAGGACTACCAGGCGTTCGCGAGGGTGCTGCAGAAGCAGGTCGACACGACCTTCGACAGCACCCAGAAGCTCGCGCTCCTCAGCAAGCTCGCGCAGCTCTACGGCGAGCGCCTCAAGGACGACGAGGCGGCCGTCAAGGCCTGGCAAGAGGTGATCGCGCTGAACCCCCAGGACCGCAAGGCCCAGGAGGCGCTCAAGAAGGCGTACCTCCAGCTGCAGCGCTGGGACGACCTCGAGGTGTTCTACGCCGAGAGCGGCAAGTGGGACGAGTTCATCCGCGTCCTCGAGTCGCAGGAGGCCAAGGAGACCGACGACGCGGCCAAGATCAGCCTGCTGGTCAAGATCGCTGATCTCTGGATGGTCCAGAAGCAGAAGGCGGATCGCGCGGCGCGCGCCTACGAGAAGGTGCTCTCGATCGACGGCTCGCACCTCGCCGCGGCCGAGGCGCTCATCCCGATCTACACGCAGGCGAACAACCCGAAGGGGCTCGCCGGCGCCATCGAGGTGAAGCTCTCGCACGACCAGGACGACGTCTCCCGGCTCGACCTCTACCGGCAGGTCGCGGCGCTCTACGAGACGCGCCTCAAGGAGCCGCAGCGGGCGTTCGAGCGTTACCTCTCGGCCTTCCAGATCGCGCCGCAGGACGAGCAGTGCATCGATGACGTCGAGCGGGCCGCGCGCTCCACCGAGGGGTGGGACGCCCTGATCCAGGCCTACTCGTCGGCGATCTCGCGCGCCGAGGGCGAGGGGGACATCGCGCTCGGGGTCGATCTCCGGCTCCGGCTCGGGCGGGTGCTGCTCGATGAGGTGAAGCGCATCGACGAGGCGCTCTCGCAGTTCCGCGCCGTGTACGAGGCGGACGGCGAGAACCAGGCCGCGATCGGCGCGCTGGAGCGGCTCTACCGCGAGACGGGGCGGTTCGGCGAGCTGCTCGGCATCTACGAGAAGAAGCTCGGCATCGTCACCGAGCCGGAGGAGCGCAAGCAGATCCTCTACGCGATCGCGGAGCTCTACGAAGGGGAGCTGCGCGACGCGGCGCAGGCGATCGGGACGTATCGCCAGGTGCTCGACGACGAGCCGACGGACCCGCAGGCGCTCGCGGCGCTCGACAAGCTCTACCGCGAGCAGCAGGACTGGGCGTCTTACGTCGACGTGCTCCGCAAGCGGATCGACTCTCCGCTCGACGAGCACGCGCTCATCGACCTCAAGTTCCGGCTCGGGAGCACCCTCGAGAAGCACCTGAACGATGCGGCTGGAGCGCTCGAGAACTACAAGGAAATCCTGATCCTCGATCCGGGCAACGACGCGGCGCGCCTCGCGCTCGAGGCGCTGCTCTCGAACGAGTCCCTGCGGGCCGAGGCGGCGGCCATCCTGCAGGAGATCTACGAGGGGCGCGGCGACTGGGAGAAGCTGATCCAGGCGCTCGAGATCCTCGCCGCGGCCGAGGGCGACACGGCGACGCGCGTCGCGCTGCTCCGGAAGGTGGCGCGGACGGCGGCCGAGAGCCTGAGCGACCTGGGCCGCGCGTTCGACGCGCAGTCGCGGGCGCTCAAGGACGACCCGTCGCACGCCGAGACGCGGGCGGAGCTCGAGTCGCTCGCCGCGCAGGCGGGCGCCTGGGACAGGCTCGACGTCATCTTCAGCGAGATCGCCGATTCGCTGAGCGACGCCCGGCTGAGCCGCGAGTACTGGATGCGCCTCGCGAGCATCCACGAGCGGCTCGGCAAGGTCGAGGAGGCGGCGAACGGCTACCTCCGCGTGCTCTCGATCGATCCCGCCGACTCGGAGGCGCTGGAGGCGATGGACGAGCTCTACCGGCGCACCGAGCGCTGGGGCGATCTCATCGGCGTCTACCGGCGCCGCATCGAGCTCGTGCACGAGCCGGCCGAGCGCGAGGGCCTCTACGCGCAAATGGCCGAGGTCTACGAGCAGCGGCTCGGGCAGCCGGAGGAGGCGATCGCCGCTTACCGCGAGGTCCTCTCCATCGACAACACGAGCATGGTGGCGCTGGCGGCGCTCGACGGGCTCTTCAGCCGCCAGGGCATGTGGGAAGAGCTGGCGGACAACCTCGAGGCGCAGCTCGGCATCGCCGTCGACGAGGAGTCCCAGATCAGGCTGATGCTCCGGCTCGCCGCGCTGCGGGAGTCGCGGATGCGGCTCGTCGACTCGGCGATCGACATCTACCGGCAGGTGCTCGAGCGCGAGCCGACGAACGTCGAGGCGCTCGGGGCGCTCGAGCGCCTCGGGAAGGTCGCCGAGCACGAGCTCGCGATCGCGGAGATCCTCGAGCCGCTGTACCGCCAGTCGGGCGACTTCCAGAAGCTCATCGGGGTGCACGAGGTGCAGGTGCGGCGCAGCGACGACGTGACCCGTCGCGTCGAGCTGCTCCACCAGATCGCCGTGCTCTACGAGGACGCGGGCGGCGACCTCAGCTCGGCCTTCGACACCTACGCGCGGGCGCTGAGCCAGGATCCGGCCTCGGAGTCGACGCAGGAGGGGCTCGACCGGCTCGCGCGCGCGACCGGCCGCTTCGCCGACCTGGCGCGCGTGTTCGAGACGCTCGCGGCGCAGCAGACCGACGCCGAGCTCGCGAGCTCGCTCTACACGATGAGCGCGCGGATCTACGAGGGAGACCTCGGCGACATGGACAGCGCCGTCGGGCACTACCGGCGCGTGCTCGAGATCGATCCGCGCAACCTGCACGCGGCCGAGTCGCTCGAGCGGCTGTTCAGGACCGCGGAGCGCTACAACGAGCTGTCGCAGATCCTCCAGCAGAAGGCGGACATCCTCGACGACCTGAACGAGAAGAAGCTCGCCCTCTTCCAGGCCGCGAGCATCGAGGAGGAGGTGCTCGAGCGGCACGATCCGGCCATCGCCGTCTACGGCAAGGTGCTCGAGCTCGACGCCGAGGATCTGCGGGCGATCGACGCGCTGACGAAGCTCTACCTCAGCCTCTCGCGCTGGCAGGAGCTCCTCTCGGTCTACGCGAAGAAGGCCGATCTCGTCCTCGATTCGAACGAGAAGAAGCGCATCTACTACCAGATCGGCGCGGTGTACGAGCGCGAGCTCGGCAACGTCGCGAGCGCAATCGACACGTACCAGCGCGTCCTCGAGATCGATCCGGACGATCTCCAGGCGCTCGGGCGGCTCGACGTCCTCTACCAGACGTCGCAGAACTGGCTCGAGCTGCTCAGCGTGCTCCAGCACGAGGCGGAGATCACCGCGGATCCGGCGGAGGGGATCAGCTACCAGTACCGGATCGCGGAGCTCTACGAGAAGCACCTCGACGACGTGTCCCGGGCGATCGAGCTCTACCGCGATCTCCTGCAGCAGATGCCCGATCACGAGCCGACGCTGCGGGCGCTCGAGCAGATCAAGGACGGCAGCCGTGAGCCGCTCGGCGCCGCGCTGGTGCTCGAGCCGATCTACGACGCGTCCGGCGAGTGGCAGAAGCTGATCAGCGTGCTCGAGGTCCGGGTCAAGGTGGCCGAGGACCCGTACGAGAGGGTCGATCTGCTCCACCGCGTCGCGCGCCTCTCGGAGGAGATGCTGAGCGACCACGTCACCGCGTTCGAGACGTACGCGCGGGCGGTGACGTTCGACATCGGCAACGAGGAGTCGCTCTCGAACCTGGAGCGGCTCGCGATGATGGTGAACCGCTGGCCGCAGGTCGCCGCGCTGTACGACACGGAGCTCGGCCGGCTCGGCGAGGAGCCGGCGCGCTTCGTGGAGCTCGGGCTCCGCCTCGCGCAGATCTTCGAGACGCAGCTCGACGACATCGACAGCGCCGTCGCGCGCTACAGGCGCGTGCTCGATGTCGAGCCGGAGAACCAGACCGCGATCGCGTCGCTCGATCGCCTGTTCACCGCGACCGAGCGGTGGAGCGACCTCGTCACCATCCTCTCGCGCGAGTCGGAGATCGCGCAGTCGCCGGACGAGATCCTCGAGTTCAAGTACCGGCTCGGCGTGGTCTATCAAACGCGGCTCAACGACCTGCCCGCGGCCATCGGGGCGTACCGCGAGGTGCTCACGGCGGCCCCCGAGCACTCGCCGACGCTCGAGGCCCTCGAGGGGCTCTTCGCGGCCGGGATCAAGCAGATCGAGATCGGCGCCATCCTGGAGCCGCTCTACCAGGCGGCGGCGGAGTGGGAGAAGCTCGGCGGGGTGCTCGAGGCCGAGCTCACCCACCTCACCGAGCCGCAGGAGCGGCAGGCGATGTACTACCGGCTGGGGGAGCTCCAGGAGGAGCGCCTCATCTCGCCGGACGGCGCCCTCGCGGTCTTCATGCGGGCGTTGAAGGAGTACCCGGGCGACGAGAAGACGCTCGAGGAGGTCGAGCGGCTCGCCGGCTCGGTGGACGGCGGCTGGGAGATGCTCGCCAACGCGTACGCCGACGTGCTGGGCATCCACAGCGACAAGGACGTCCAGACAGGCATCGGCAAGCGGCTCGCGCGGGTCTTCGAGACCGACCTCAGCGACGTCGCCAAGGCCGAGGAGACGTACCGGTACGTGCTCGGCATCGAGCCGCTCGAGGCCGAGGCGCTCTCGAACCTCGATCGGATCTACACGCAGCTCGAGCAGTACCCCGAGCTCGCGAGCGTGCTCGAGCAGCGGGTGCGAGCGACCGAGGATCGCCCGGAGCTCGTCGATCTCTACCTCCGGCTCGGGCAGACGTACGAGGAGCGGCTCGGTCAGCTCGACGACGCCATCCGCGCGTTCCGGCGCATCTTCGACGAGCTCGAGACGACGAACGAGCAGGCGATCAGCGCCCTCGAGCGCATCTACACGGCCAAGGGGGCCTGGACCCAGCTCAAGGTCGTGCTGGAGCGGGAGCTCGAGAACGCGATGGGCGACAGCCAGGAGGCCGACATCCGCGCCAAGATGGCGCATCTGCTCGCCGATCGGCTGAACGACGTCCAGGGCGCGGTCGAGACGTGGAAGCGCGTCCTCGACCTCCGCGGCGAGGATCCGGAGGCGCTCGGGGCGCTCTCCAACCTCTATGAGCGGGTGGGGCAGTGGTCCGAGCTCTGCGACGTCCTCGAGCGGCACTACGACATCGCGATCGACGATGAGTCGCGCGTCGCCGTGCTGCTCCGCCGCGCCAAGCTGTTCCACGAGCAGCTCGGCCGCGACGACTCGTCGCTCGACGACTACCAGCGCGTCCTCGACATCGACTACGCGAACCTCGAGGCGCTCTACGCCATCGCGGCGATCTGGCGGCTGCGCAACGAGCCCGAGCAGATCGTAAGCTCGCTCCACCAGACGGTGGATCGGGCGCGGGACGTGCTGCCGGCCGAGAACGTGATCGCGCTGTACCGCGAGCTCGGGACGACCTACCAGCACGTCCTCGGGCAGGCGTACGACGCCATCGACGCCTGGAGGAAGCTGCTCGAGGTCGACCCGAAGGACTTCGAGGCGATGGCCGCCCTGGAGAACCTGCTCCGGGCCGAGGGGCGCTGGGTCGAGGTCATCGACGTGAAGATGGGCCGGGCGGCGGCCTACGAGTCGCCGGCGGACAAGGTGCGCGAGTACCTCGAGGTGGCGCAGATCTGGGAGCACCAGGTCGAGGAGAGGGACCGGGGCACGCTCGCGTACGAGAAGGTCCTGGAGCTCGAGCCGACGCACGATCAGGCCTTCGCGGCGCTCGAGCAGCTCCACGACGCGGCCCGGCGGAGCGAGCCGCTCATCGAGCTCTACCTCGCGCGGCTCGACTCGCGCGAGGAGGTCTCCGAGAAGACCGACATCCTCCGCAAGGTGGCCCGGGTCTTCGAGGAGCAGCTCGAGGACAAGCCTCAGGCCTTCGACGCGCTGCTCACGGCGTTCGAGATGGACTTCTCCGACATGGACACGGTCCGCTACCTCGAGCGCATGGCGCAGGCGACGAACCGCTGGCCCGAGCTCGTGCAGACGGTGAACGGGTGGCTGCAGCAGCAGACGGCCCCGCTCCAGAAGATCACGCTCTGCCTGCGCCTCGCCAAGTGGTACGCGGAGGACCTCGGCCACCCCGAGTACGCCCAACCGTACTACCAGCAGATCCTCGCGCACGACCCGAACAACGTCGCGGTGCTGCGCCAGATGGCGAACTTCTTCAAGAAGACCGGCCAGTGGCAGCAGCAGGGGCAGATGCTGACGAGCGCCCTCAACGTCGCGGTGACCGACGTCGATCGGAAAGAGGTCCTGACCGAGCTCGGCGAGGTCCTCGAGAAGCACATGGGCGAGGTCGAGCAGGGGCTCAGCTTCTACCGGCGCGCCCTCGACGTGGATCCGCTGCACCTGCCGGCCCTCGAGGCGCTGGAGCGGATCTACACGGATCGCGATCAGTCGAACGATCTCGTCGACGTCCTGCTCCGCAAGGCGCGGGCCGTGAGCGAGCCCGACGTCGTCGCGGCCGTGAAGCTGCGCACCGCCGGCCTCTACGAGTCCAAGCTCGGCCTGATCGAGAAGGCCGGCGCGGTCTACCGCGAGGTGCTGGACATCGACGCATCGAACCTCCTCGCGATGCGGGGGCTCGAGCGCGTCTACACGGCCACGCACCAGTGGCCGGATCTCGTGCGCGTCCTCGAGATGCAGCTCGACGTGGTCACCACGGAGCGCGAGCGCATCGACGTGCTGATGAAGATCGCGAACCTCCAGGAGGAGCAGTTCCTGAAGCCCGATCTGTCGGCCGCGCGCCTCGAGCAGGTGGTCGAGATCGACCCGAGCCACGAGCCCGCGCTCGAGGCCCTGGAGCGCTGCTATCGCCGGCTCCGCCAGTGGCACGATCTCATCAACACCTACGATCGCCACATCAACGCGGCGGAGGATCGGCAGAAGAAGATCGAGCTCTGGGCCCAGACGGCCAAGGTCTACGCGGAGGAGATCGAGGACCTCGACCGCGCGATCGACGCGTACCTGAACATCGTCGACATCCAGGACACGCACATCCCGGCCCTGGAGGCGCTGGCGAAGCTCTACGAGAAGCAGGACAACTCGGCGAAGGCCATCGAGTACATGACGCGCGTCGCCGACCTGACGGCCGACGGCAAGCAGCGCGTCGAGATGTACTTCCGGATCGGCCGGCAGCTCGACGAGAAGCTCGGCGAGCGGGTCCAGGCCCAGGAGCGCTTCGAGATGGCGCTCGATCTCGATCCGTCCCACGTGCCGACGCTGGCGGCGCTGCGGGTGATCGCGATCGACGCGGCCGACTGGGACCGGGCGGCGCGTTACCTCGACCAGGAGCAGATGAACACCGACGCGCCCCGCGCCAAGGCGCGGCTGCTCGTCGAGCTCGGCAAGCTCCGGGACGACATGCTCGGCGAGCACGCGCTCGCGGTGCAGGCGTACGAGATGGCGCTCCAGAGCGATCCCGACAACGAGGACGCCGCGATGCCGCTCCTCAACGAGTACGTCTCCACGGAGCGGTGGGCCCAGGCCGAGCCGCTCGCGGAGATGCTCGTCAGGAAGAGCGGCAAGCGCGACAGGTCAGAGCAGCACCGGCTGCAGCGGACCTTCGGGCGGGTCCTCGAGCGGCTCGGCAAGGACGACGCCGCGCTCAAGGCGTACACGGCCGCGCACAACCTCGATCTGACCGACCAGGAGACGATCCGGGGCCTGGCGGACGTCAGCTTCAAGCTCGGCGACTGGGCGAGCGCGCTGACGAACTACCAGAAGGTGCTCACCAGCCTCGACGAGGCCGAGACCGAGGAGCGCGCGACCGTCTACTACAAGCTCGGCTGCATCAAGCAGGCGCAGGGGCAGTCGAAGCAGGCGGTCAACAACTTCGAGAAGGCGCTCGGCGCCGAGCCCGCGCACCGGCCGACGCTCGAGGCGATGGTCGCCGTCTACGACGCGCTCAAGGACTGGAAGCAGGTCTGCCACTACAAGCGGCTGATCCTCGACAACATCATGGACGGCGTCGAGCGGTTCAGGATGTTGAACGACATCGGCGACATCTGGGTCGAGAAGGAGAACAACATCCCGAAGGGCGTGGAAGCCCTGGAGGAGGCGCTCGACCTGGAGCCGCAGAACCACGTGCTGCTCCACAAGCTGCTCCAGCTCTACCAGCGCACGGGGCAGTGGGAGCGGATGGTGGACTGCCTCCAGCGCATCGCGGAGCTCGAGCCGCAGCCGGATCGGAAGAGCCGTTACCTCTACACGATGGCGCAGATCTACCGCGACAAGCTGGACGACCCGGCGCGCGCGGTGGAGCTGTTCAACGACACGCTGGACCTGAACCCGCACTCCCTCGAGGCCTTCGAGCGCATCAACAAGATCCTCACGGCGCAGAAGGAGTGGAAGCAGCTCGAGCGGGCGTACCGCAAGATGCTGCACCGGGTGGCCGGCAAGGGGAACACGGACCTCGAGTACAGCCTCTGGCACGCGCTCGGGCTCATCTACCGCGATCGGCTCGGCGACAGGACGGCCGCCGTCGAGACGTTCCGCATGGCGTCGCGGCTCAAGCCCGAGGACGCGACGGAGCACCTGATCCTCGCGGAGCTCTACGAGCAGTCGGAGCAGTTCGATCTGGCGACCGGCGAGTTCCAGGCGATGGTCAAGATCGATCCGATGAAGATCGACCCGTACAAGCGGCTCTACCGCCTGTACGTGGACAGCAAGCGTTACGACCAGGCCTGGTGCGTCGCGGCGGCGCTGTCGTTCCTCCGCAAGGCCGATCCCGACGAGCAGCAGTACTTCGAGGACTACCGCCCGCAGGGGCTCATCCAGGCGAAGAGCCGGCTCGACAACGAGCAGTGGATCAGGAACCTGTTCCACGAGGAGGAGAACCTCTACGTCGGCAAGATCTTCGAGATGATCGCGGGCGCCGCGCTCAGGGCGAAGATCGAGACGCTCAAGCAGCGCCGTGAGCTGCCGGTCCTCGATCAGCGCTTCCTGCAGGATCCGGCGACCTCGACGGTGACGTTCGCCCGGACCTTCGGGTGGGCGGCCAACGTCCTGGGCCTGCCGGCGCCGCGGCTCTACGTGCGGAGCGACGTGCCCGGCGCGCTCGTCGCGGTGGCGAACGAGCAGCCGGCGTCCGTCGCGGGTCAGACGGTGCTGACCGGGTTCTCGCCGCAGGAGCTCACGTTCATCGTCGGCAAGCACCTCGCGATGTACCGCGGCGAGCACTACATCAAGACGCTGTTCCCGACGGTCACCGAGCTGACGGTGCTCCTCTTCGCCGGGATCAAGCTCGTCGCGCCCGACACGTCGGTTCCGCCGGACATCGAGAAGCAGATCACGGCGACCGCGCAGACGCTCCGCGGGTTCATGCAGCCGATGCAGCTCGAGGGGCTCCGCATGGTGGTCAAGAAGTTCCTTGCGGAGGGCGCGAAGGCCAACATCAAGCGGTGGGTCCAGTGCGTCGACATCACCGCGGCGCGCACCGGCCTGCTCCTCTCGGGCGATCTCGAGATCGCGAAGAAGATCATCGCCGCCGAGCCGCAGCAGCCCGGGGATCTCCCGCCCCAGGACAGGCTCAAGGAGCTGATCGTCTTCTCGACAAGCGATCAGTATTTCGCGCTGCGTCAGGCGCTCGGGATCGCCATCGGCGAGGGCTGATCCCGCGCGGCAGTCGGGCCTAAGTTGCGGAATTCACCTCATTAACTGGAGCACCCGGGGCATTCAGGGGGAGCGCGCGCGCGCTCCTCGGCCCGGGGCTCCGCTGTGCCGGAGGGATGCACATCTCCATGAGTCTGCTTGACGAGTCAGCAATCCTTACGAACGATCAGGTGCTGTGACCTCGTCATCGATGATCGTCCGGCTCCCCGTGCAGTCCGCGAGAGGCTTCGGGAGATACAGGCTGATCGCAAAGCTTGGGCAGGGAGGGATGGCCGAGGTCTTCCTCGCTGCGCATCGCGGCCCGCTCGGGTTCGAGAAGCTGGTCGTGATCAAGCGGCTCAAGCCGGGGATCGCGACCGAGCCCGAGGTCAACGCGATGTTCCTCGACGAGGCGAGGCTCGCCGCGCGGCTGAACCACCCGAACGTCGTGCAGACGTACGAGTGCGGCCAGATCGACGACCAGTACTACATCGTGATGGAGTACCTGGAAGGGCACTCGCTCGATCGGATCTGCAGGAAGATCGACCCGTCGCGTCACCGCGCGGTCTACCTGGCGATCCTGGCCGACGCGCTCGCCGGGCTCCACTACGCGCACGACCTCATGGACTTCAACGGGCAGCCGCTCCAGGTGGTCCACCGCGACATCAGCCCGCACAACATCTTCGTCACCTACGACGGGCAGGCGAAGGTCGTCGACTTCGGCATCGCGAAGTGGGCGACGCGCGACGCGGACACCAGCACCGGCGTCGTGAAGGGGAAGATCCGGTACATGGCGCCGGAGCAGGCCCTCGCGACGATGGTCGATCGCCGCGCTGACATCTTCTCGATGGGCCTCATCTTCTGGGAGCTCGTCGTGGGCGAGCGCTTCTGGGGAGATCTCTCCGACGTGCAGATCCTCCAGCGGCTCACGTTCGGCGAGATCCCGAAGCTGCGCGAGCGGTGGCCCGCGGCGCCGGACGCCCTCGAGCGGATCTGCTCGCGCGCGCTCGCGATGGCGCCCGAGGAGCGGTACGCGACGGCGGCCCAGATGCGCGACGACGTCGAGGCGTACCTCGCGACGATGGGCCGCCGCCCCTCCTCGGCCGAGATCGGTCGCCTCATCGGCGAGACGTTCGCGCACCGCCGCGCCGAGGTGAGGTCCGCGATCAGCGACCAGCTGGGGCGGCTCCACGCCAGCGCGGCCGAGGGCGGGGAGGAGTTCGAGATCCTGCCGGTGCTCGAGGAGCGCGGCGCCGTGCCGTGGTCTCAGCGCATGCCGCTCTCGCAGATGTCGCAGCAGTTCTCCGCGCCGGTGGGGGACCAGATGCTGGGCGACGACCCGTCGCGCGAGGACAGCATCTCGAACCGCCAGACGATCCCCACGATCATGGTCGCCAACACCAAGTCGACCCGGCGAAAGGCGCTCTGGAGCGCGGGGATCGCCGTGCTCTCGGTGCTGCTGATCGGCGGCGCGTGGGCGGTCCTCGCGCTCCGAACCCCGGCGACCCAGGTGGACAGCGATGCTCGGACGGAGGTCAAGGACGAGCCCACGACCCCTCCTCCCACGACCTACGCGCCCCCGGTCGCCAACCTCGTCGAGCTCCGGATCATCGCCACGCCGCTGGACGCGAAGATCTACCTCGACGACGTGGAGCTCCCCAGCAACCCGTTCTTCGCGAGGTTCAGCCGGGATGGCACCGGGCACCGCATCCGGGTCACGGCCGACGGGTACACCCCGGAGGCGCGCTTCGTGGTGTTCACGCGCGACGAGGTGCTGACCATCAACCTCCGCCAGGTGCCGTCGACGTCCCCCAAGGCGGGCGGCGGCGCCGCGCCGCGGAAGTGACGGGCAGGGCCGCGGGCTCGGCCTAGCCGCCGGACAGCCGCCGGAGGCGCCGCGAGGGGGCGCCGGAGCGCCGCGCGGGGCTCTACGGCCGGCCGCTCAGCATCGCCTCGAGCTCCGGCGGCACGCAGCCGTAGGCCTCGGCGGCCACGAGCAGCGCCGAGTTCTGCGGCAGGTTCAGCAGGAACGAGCTGGCGTAGGGCGTCCCCTCGAGGCCCTTCAGCCGGCGCAGGAGCGGGGGCATCGCGCGCTCCATCGCGGCCCGCGCGCCCTCCAGATCGCCCATGTCCACGCACGCGTCGTGGAGCGCGAGGTAGATCGGCGCCTCGTTGAGCAGGCTCGGCGCGCCCGCCTCGACCAGGGCCGCCGCCTCCCGCGCGATCTCGCGGGCCTGCTCGGCGTTGCCGAAGCGGCGCTCCGCCTCGGCGCAGAACCCGAGCGCGACGGGCAGGACGTCGCGGTTGTCGGTGACGCGGTACGCGTCGGTCGCCTTCTTCAGCAGCGAGCGCGCCCGCGCGAGGCCCGACGACTCGAGGCGCAAGAGCTCGCAGCCCCGGTAGAACAGGATGCCCAGCGTCACCCGGTCGCGCACGACCCACATGCTCCCCGCGGCCTCGTCCGCGCTCGCGCGCGGCTCCGCGAGCACGGCGTCGAGCCGAGGCTCGGGGCCGAACGTCGCCGCCCAGCAGAGCAGGATCATCTGCCCGTGCCGAGCCGCCCCGGAGCTGCCGATCGCCTGCGCCCTGGCGATGCCCCCCTCGATCTCCTGGAGCGCCTCCTCCCGGGCCCCGATGGTCGTCAGCGCGAAGCCGACGTTCATCGTCAGCATCGCCTCGCGCTCCTGCAGCCCGGCGCGGCGCGCGGCCCGCGCAGCGTTCCGGCGCGCCCCCAGCGCAGCGGCCGGCTCGCCGCGCGTCTGGTGGGCGACCGCGCGCGTCTGCCACGCGTCGACCGCCGCCCAGACGAGGTTCCGCCGCGCCGCCAGGTCGAGCAGGTGCGCGGCCTCCTGCTCGGCCATGGCCAGCTGCCCGGCGAACGCGTGGACCTGCGCCAGCGTCGCCGAGCACTGCGCCTCCTCCTCGACGAGATCGATCGACCGGGCGCGGTCGCGCAGCGCCGTCAGCCGCTCCTCCAGGTCGATGCCGGAGCCGCACGCGTGATCGTAGCGCGCGCGGGCCGTCAGCGTGCGCAGCTCGCTCGCCTCGTCGAAGACGTTCTCCCACATCGCCCGGATCGCCGAGTCGCGCTCGGGCGAGCGCGCGTCGAGCCGCGAGTACGCCTCCTCGAGGAGGACCGCGCGCGCGAACGCCGTCGGCTTGTCGGGGGAGAACACGAGCGCGCGATCGGCCATGGTGACCGCGTCGCGGAGCGAGTTCGTCGCCAGGGCGCGCCGCGCGGCGGCCTCCCAGCGGATCGCGGCCTCCTCGTGCTCGCCGCCGAGATCGAAGTGCTGCGCCACCGTCGCGCTGTCCTCGCCGAGCCGATCGAGCCAGCGCGCCGCCGCGGCGTGCAGCCTCTTGCGGAGCTCGTCGCCGACGGACGCGTACGCGACGTCGCGGACGAGCGCGTGCTTGAACAGGAACTCGCGCGTGGCCGGGAAGCGCGACGCGGGCTGCGCGACGAGGAGCTCCGCGGCGATGAGCTTCTTCAGCGCCGTCGCGGGCTCGGCCACCCCGACCTCGGCGAGGCCCAGGTCCCACACCGACAGGCCGAAGACGCTCATGCGCACCACCGCCTCCCGGGTGGGCTCGTCGAGCGCGTCGAGGCTCACCTGGATGGCCGCCTCGATCGTGGGCGCCGTGGCGGCGTCCTTGCCCGAGGCGATGACCCGCGCGAGCTCCTCGGCGAAGAGCGGCGAGCCGGCCGCCTGCTGCGCGACGCGGTCGAGCGTCGCCTCGTCGAACGGCCGCGCGGCCGCGGCCGCGCTGAAGACCGCCCGCGCGATCTCGCGCGTGGCCCGGCGCGCGATGGGGCGCAGCTCCACGCGCACGTGGTCGCGGCCGGCGAAGCGCTGGCCCTGGTCGCGCCAGAACGCGGGGCGCACCATGAGCAGGATGAACAGCGCCCTCCCGGTCGCCCGCCCGAGGAGGTGATCGAGCCACGCGACGCTCTCCGGGTCGGCCCACTGCGCGTCCTCGACGAGCAGCGCGCACGGCTCGCTCGACGCCGCGTCGACGGCGATGTCGGTCATCGAGAGGTAGAGCGCGTCGCGCGCGCCGCGCAGGTCGACGCCGTCGGGGAACGGCTGGTTCGCGAGCAGCCGCGCGAGGAGCCCGCCGTCGCCGTGGAGCGGCCGCCGCGCGCGCACCGCGTCCTCGGCCTGCTCGAGCGACGCGCCCTTCGGCAGGCCCATGAGGACCCGCAGCGCGTCCGTGGCGACGCCGAGCGCCTGCGCGCGGCCGAACGACTCGCAGCGCAGCTGGACGAGCCGCGGCGGATCCGGTCGATCCACGATGCGGGCGACGAACTCGCGCGCGAGCCGGCTCTTGCCGATCCCCGGCGGCCCCGAGATGCTCATCACGACCGGCGTCCCGTCCTCCACGCAGCGCTCGAACGCCGCGACGGTCGTGATGAGCTCGGCGTCCCGCCCCACGAACGGCGTCTGCGCGTCGGGCCGCTTCGGCGCGCGCGCCAGCACCCGCACGGCGCCGCTCTCCAGGGGCTCGCCCATGAAGCGCCCGCGGGACAGCTCCACCGTGGTGGCGTCCGCGAGGACCCTGCCGAGGCCCGCCTCGCGCGCGAGCGCGACCGCGCGGTCGACGACCTCGCCGGCGGAGCGCGTCCTGTCGACGCGCATGCGGCCGGAGGCGACGCCGACGCGGCCGCCGCGGCCGCCGAGCGCGAGCCCGAGCTCGAGGGCGCGGGACGCCTCGTCGCCGTGGGCCTGCCGCACGCCGAGGTGGGCGGCGATCGAGTCCGTGCCGAGCGGCAGCGCGTCGGCCCCGCGGCGGCGCAGCGCTTCGAGCTCCCGCTGGCGCTCCTCCCCGGTGGCCACGTGCAGCGCCACGATCGTGGTCACGAGCCGCGTCCCCATCACCCCCGGCGGGTTGTCGCTCACGCGCAGCGGCGACGGGGTGGGCAGGTACGGCTCGTCGGCGAGCGCCGCGAGCCTGTCCGCCACCTCGCGCGCCGAGCTCGGCCGGAGCTCCCGGTCGGCGCGCAGGAGCGCGTGGATCAGGTCGTCGAGCGCCGGGACCACGTCGAGCAGGAACTCCGAGAGGCGCGGCGCGGGCGTCGTGGCCAGGCGGACGAGGGTCGCGATCGAGCTCGGCCCCATGTGCGGGGGCCGGCCGGCGACCAGCTCGAACAGCGTGGCGCCGAGCGAGTAGAGATCGCTGCGCGCGTCGACGGTCGCGTCGCCGCGCGCCTGCTCGGGCGAGATGTACGCCGGCGTGCCGACGAGACCCCCCGCGTCCGTCGTGAGCACGACCTCCTTCGACGCCGCCACGCCGAAGTCCACGAGCTTGGTGCGGAGCGGGGCGTCCGGCGAGCCGCGCAGGAGGAGGATGTTGGAAGGCTTGATGTCGCGGTGGACGACGCCCGCGGCGTGCGCGGCCGCGAGCGCGCACGCCACCTGCCGCCCGACCTCGATCCCCTCGCGCAGCGAGAGCGGGGAGCGCTTCTGGCGCGCCGCCAGGTCCTCGCCGTCGAGCCACTCCATCGCGATGAAGGTCGCGCCCTCCTCGATGCGCCGCCCCTCCGCGTCGACAGCGCTCGCTTCGAGCGTCCCGAACGCAACGACCCTCACGATCCCGGGGTGATCGAGCTCCGAGAGGACCTGCCCCTCGCGGGAGAGCCGGGCCTGGCCCTCGGCGTCGACCCCGACCGCCGTGATGATCTTCAGCGCGACGTAGCGCTCTGTCTGCACGTCGAAGGCGCGGTGCACGGTGCCGATGCCGCCGCGGCCGACCTCGTGCTCGATGTGGAACCGGCCTGCGACGAGCGGCCTTGCGGACTCGATACGCGCGGAGCTCATGCGCTAGCCGACGTGGTTTGTGGGATGGGCGCCGAGGGGGCTCCGGCGCAGCGGAGAGGCGATCTCATCGCGTCGGGCCGCGTGGGCCTGCGGTGTTCCGACAGGGCGCATTCGCGAAAGAGACTACGCCGTCGCTCATGGCAGTTCCAGTGTCGCGGTCGCGGGACCCGGGCAGCGTGGCGGACGCGGCGAGCCGGCAGGAGCGCTCGCAGCGCCGCGCGCGCCTCTCGTGACGGACCCGGCCGGGGAGCTCGCAGAGCGCGCGGCGGGCCTCTCTTGACGGATCCGGCGGCTCCTCCTACCGTCTTCGGCTCCGCTGCTCCTCCAACGTTGCGCTACGTTGCGTTACGTTCGAGCGGCGGAAGCCATTTCGATGCTCGATCGCGTCGCCGTTCACCAGACCCGGCTGCGCACGCCCGGCCTCGGGCTCGACGCCAAGGGGGTCGCGCTCGGCGCCAAGGGGCTCGTCCTCCTGCCGTCGATCGATCGGCTCGTCGCCTTCCTGGCGCTCTACACGCGGCAGGGCTCGCTCGCGGACATCCTCCGCTCGCTCGTCGTCGAGATCGTCCGATCGAAGCTGGGGGCCCGGGAGGTCACCCTCCTGTTCGCGGCCGAGAGCAGCGATCGGCTCGACCGTGTCGCCGAGATCGCGCGGCTCGCGGGCGGCTACAGCTTCACCGGCACGAGCCGGCACTTCGTCCAGTACCGCGACGCGGCCGCGCCGTTCGGGTACGACGTCCCGCAGATCCTGCCGAGCGACGCGGCGCTCTCGCTCTATCACAACGCCTTCTCGCAGACGTACGAGGTCGAGCGGCGCGTCGACGTGCGCACGCTCCTGCTCCGGCTCGAGCCGCACCTCGATCCGGCCGCCGGGCGGGACCCTGGCCCGCGCTGGCTGCTCGCGGAGTCGGGGCTCGGCCCGGCGCTCATCCGCTACTTCTCCCGGAGCAGCGTCGAGGCCGAGGTCGGCCTGTGCGAGTGGCCGCCGGAGTCGAGCTTCGACGACGCCCCGGTGCTCCGGTACCTCTTCCGCGCGCCGGCCATCCCTGCCCGGATGGTCCCGCTGCTCACGAGCACGCCGGGGCTCGGGTATTTCGTGCCGGTCGCGCCGGGCGCGGCGGTGGAGGTGGGGTTCCGGCACCCGGTCAACCTCCGCGCCTGCCCGGTGTTCGGCGAGGCGGGCCTCGTGCTCTTCCGGGGCGGGGGTCGCGAGGCGCTGGAGATCGCGAAGCTGCCGGCGATGGGCGACGTCGCGGCGTTCGCCCGGGTGGAGCTCGGCCGCGAGCCCGTCGCGGCGAAGGTGGCGGCGGAGGGCGACGCGCAGCGCCCCGCGTCGGTCGTGCTGTCGCTCCGCCTCGTCCCGAGCTCCGAGCCGTGGCGGTCGGTCACGGCCTCGTGGATCCGGCCGCAGGAGATGCCGCTCCTGCGGCACGTCGCCTACGCGCTCGGCCCCGAGACCCTGCGCCGCGCCCGCATCGCCTTCACCGCCGCGGGCGCGTTCCTCAGGCACCCCACCGGCATCGAGGGGATCCCGGTCGGCGAGTTCTTCCGGGAGGTCCATCCGGGCCTCTACATCCCTGCCGGCTACGACGCGGTCCCTGCGGTCGCGCCCGGCGTGCTGTTCCGCGCGCTGGGCGCCCCCGCCGGGCAGGCGCTGTTCATCGGGCGCGACGGGGGGGCGATCGGCGTGCCGGAGGAGGCGTTCGTCGCCCTCGAGACGGCGCTGCTCGAGGCCCAGCAATGGTCGGCGGTGACCGCGTCGTCCGCGGGCCTCACGGCGGCGCTGGCCACCGAGCTGCCCGAGGTCGTGCTCGGCGGCGTCGGCATCCGGCCGCTGCGCGATCTCGCCCCGTCCGAGGCGCTGGCCGAGCCGAGGGCGCTGCCGCCGGGCGCTGGCCGGGCGCCCCAATGACCCAGGCCGAAGCGATCGCCGAGCGGCTCTCCGAGCTCCAGGCGAACGTGCTCGCCCCGCTCGTCCTCGGCGGTCCTCTGCGCCCGGTGCGCCCCTTCGGCGTCCGGCTCGCGCTGCTCCTCGGCGACGGCGCGCCGGCGATCGATCGCGACCTCGGCTCGCGCATCGATCTGGTCCGCGTCCGTGTCGCCCGCCTCATCGCCCCGATCGACGTGCTCCCGGGGCTCACCGCTGCCGAGTGGGCGCTCCTGGCCGCGCTGAACGACCTGCTCCAGCTCACGAACCACGAGCTCGCCAGCGTCCTGACGCGCAGCCGCTATCCCCGCCTGCTCGCGAGCGTGCGCGACCTCTGCGAGCTCGTGCCCGCGCCGGTGGACGTCGGGGCCGCGCTCTCGCGGCACGCGACGTTCGCGCGGGTGCTCGACTGCTTTCGCACGGACGCGCTCGTCGCCTGGTGGACGGGCCGCGCGAGCTTCCGCGGCCAGCGCCCGCCCGCGCGGCTGCTCCGGTGGCGGCAGCTGCGCGGCGTCCAGGTCGACACCCGGCGCGTCGGCCTCGCGGACATGGGCCACGACGTCCCGGGGCTCGCCCCGCCGGACTTCGCCGAGGCGCTCTCCCTCTGGATGACGCGCACGCCGCTCACGGATCTCGCGACCGCCGCGCGCAAGGACCCGCCGTTCGCGTGGTCGGCCTCGACGCTCGCGGTCGTCGCCACCCCTCCTGGCCGGAGCCTCGCGTACCGCGTCCTCCTGCGCCAGCCCCACGACCTCGCCGTCGCGGCGCTCGCCCGCGCCGCCCGGGAAGTCCCGCCGCGGTTCGCCCAGGCGCGGGCGCTCGCCGAGTCGTTCGCCAGCGAGGTCGCCGCCGGCATCAAGCTGCTCGACGAGCGCTCGGCGGCCGGGTGACCTGCGCCCGCCACGCGCCCGTCCTGGCATCTCCACGCACCGCGCGCGGCTTTGCTCGGCTCAAACGGTGCGTGATACGCTCCGTCCTCCTTGCAGTGCAGAGGCGCGCCGTCCTTGCGCTCGCGCCTTCGACATCACCTCACGGGCATCGCCCTGGGAGCGACGGACCGTTTGAACCGGCAAGACGCTGAGACTTCCGACAAGTTGCTTGCTTCCCCCTGGCGCGCGCGGCGCCGCGGCTCCTGCCTCGAGGCGTCGCGGCGCGCCTGGAGCGCCGGGCGCACCTGCGCGCGCCTCGCCGGCGTCGCGTTCGCGCTCGCGCTCGCGGTGAGCCCTGGCGTCGCGTTCGCGCAGGCGGAGGCGCTGCTCGACGAGGGCAAGAGCCTGATGAAGAAGGGCAAGGTCGCGGAGGCCTGCCCGAAGCTCGAGGAGAGCTACAGGCTGAGCCCGAGGTCGGCGACGCTCCTCGCGCTGGCGATGTGCCACGAGAAGCAGGGCAAGGTGGCGACGGCGTGGGCCGAGTACATCGATCTCGGCGCAGCGGCCCGCAAGGAGGGCAACAAGCGCCTGGAGGCCGACGCGAAGGCGAGGGGAGCGAAGCTGGAGCTGTCGCTCCCTCGGCTGACGCTGAGCGTGCCGCGCGCAGCCGCGGTCGAGGGGCTCGAGGTGACGCTGGACGGGGCGCCCGTCGACGGCGCGCTCTGGGGTCAGGCGAGGCCGATCGATCCTGGCCAGCACAAGGTGAGCGCGAGCGCCCCTGGCAGAAAGCCGTGGGAGAAGTCGGTCGCGATCAAGCGGGGCGAGCGGAAGACCGTGGCGGTGCCGGCGCTCGCCAAGGACGCCTCGGCCGCTGCGCAGCCTGCGCCCGCGGCGGAGGCGCCCGCGCCGGCGGCGCCGGTGGCGGCGGCGTCGGAGAAGGGGAGCGCGGCGGCCGGGGACGGCGCTGCGGGACCCGGGAAGGGCGCTGCGGGGCCGGGGAAGGGCGCTGCGGGGCCGGGGAAGGGCGCTGCGGGGTCCGGGAAGGGCGCTGCGGGGCCGGGGAAGGGCCCGGCTGCGGCGGAGGCTGGGAAGGGCGCTGCGGGGCCGGGCAAGGCTGCCGCGGGGCCGGAGACCGATGCGCCGCCTGCGGCACCTCCTGCATCCGAGGAGCCGGAGCCGAGCTCCGGATCTGCGCCGAGGCACACCGGGAGCTTCGTGATCGAGGCCGGTGTGGCCGGTGGCGCGTTGATCGGCCTGATGGACTCCGGCAGCTTCGGCGATCTGAGCGCGTACTCGTACAGCTACAACATCCCGGAGGGTGAGCTCATCGCGCCCTGCGACGATGAGGTCTGCCATGCCAGCTTCGATCCGGCGATCGGGCCGTTTGCCGGCGGGGAAGCGTTCATCGGGGTTGCGATCTCCGAGGATCTGCACCTTGGCGCGCGTGTGCTGGGCGGCTACCGCTTCGGCGGCGGCTATGTCGTTGTCGGCGGTCCCTCCGTCTCGATGCGCCTCGGGCGCGTCTGGCTCGGCCTTTCGGGGCTCGTGGGCCCTGTGGGGCAGGAGGCGAAGGTCACCGGGATCAAGGGGGAGATCCCCTCCGAGGTGGTCCACCTCAACTACGGTCGGAGCGAGGTCGCCGTGAACGCGCGCGAGGGCAGCCTCCCCGAGAGCGCGCTCGTGGAGACGCTCGCGTTCGGCGGGAGCGTCGACGTGTCCCTGGTGCTCGCGGACCTTCCGAGCGCGGGCTGGACGTCGGGCGCGCTCCTGCTGAGCGTCTCCCCGACGGTCATGAAGGGCCTCGACGGCTGGGTCTTCGCGGCCCCGGCGAGCCTCGGTTACCGCTTCTACTGAGCGGCCTCGCGAGCCGTCGCGCTCTCTCGTCGGGCGCCCGGGTGAGGGGACCGGGCGCTTCGGTGCGCGACGAGCGAGAGGGCGCAGCAGCGGTAGCGGATGCCCACCCCCGGTCCGTGCTCGGCGCTCCGCGCCTGCGCGCGGCCCGCCCCTCCCAAATCGCGCGCTCCGCGCGCTCAGGGAGGGGGGAGAGCAGATCCGCAGCATCGACCCATCGCGGCGTACAACCAGGAGGCGCCAGCTTCGCCAGCACGCGTCGGTCGTGCGGTCCGCTGATGATCGCGGCTGTGCCGAGCTGAGACAGAGCGTCGGAGAACTTCCAGTTGTCGCTCATCGTCTCCCGACGCGCTGAAACTGGTTGCCCGTGACCTTCCACATACCAACATCGCGGATGCCACCCGGCCGTTGTGCCGGGTCAATCGATTGCTCGGATTGTTGTAATGCACGCTCCGAGATCTTCGGGCTAAAGGCATCCAGCGAGCGACGGTCTTGGCTCCTCCATTCACCTTCCTGTCATCGCATGGCTGGCGCGGTCGTGCTTGTTGAAGCCGACGTGACGCGCGTGCGCTTTCATCTCTGAAGAGCTCGGCATGGAATCACCGGAGCGCCCGTGCCCAGCCCAGCGTGGCGATATCGAGCGCGACGACCTCACGGCGGTCGTGACTCACAAATTCGACGGCGGGCCAACTCGCGAACCGTTCCCGGATTTGAGAAGGGACCAGGTGTCCTCCGAGGAGGAGCCGCGCGAGGTGAGAGAGGGCTGGGCGCAGCGCGAGGAGATCGTCGAACGGAAGCTTCCTGGCGTCATCCGTCGACCAGATCTCGAGCGACCGAAGTCGTTGGACGAGGGGGTGTGCTGCGAGCACACGGAGCCCTTCGGGGCGCGTGGGGCGATACCAGAGTCCGAGGTGTTCGAGCGCTGGGAGCTTCCCGGGGCCGAGCGGCCCGAGGGCTCCTCGCACGTCATCGTCTCCGCGAAATACCGTCAGGTAGCGCAGCGTCGGCGCGGGCTGAGAGAGCAACGTCGCGAGGGGCCGCTCCGGCGTGCCCAGGCCCAGGAGGCCGGGCAGCGCGGCGCCGATGGCTGGACTGGACCCGCGAGCGACGAGCGACGCGACCACCGACGCGCGCCCGTGCGCGTTGAGCAGCTCGAGGAAGGGGCCGAGCGCGCCGAAGGTCATGAGGCGAAGAGACCGGAGTGAGCGCCCGGCGGGGCTTGCCAGAAGTCGACGCAAGCGGTGCAGGCCGACAACGCCGAGCGAGACGTCGGGGGCATCCGGTGAGAAGCCGAGTGCGTCGCGGCCGATGAGCTCGAGCTCCGGTCGGAGCTCCTCATCGATGGTGGCGGCGTCGTCGTCATAGACCCAGCCGAGGAGGCCATCTTGGCCGTCGTCGATGCACGCACATGGCTCGCCGAACTCAGGGATCGGGCCGAAGGTCATCTCCTTTGTCGAGTCGAGGAGCTCGTGCACCAAGGCGCGTGCGTCGTCTCCATCGTGACGCAACTGCTCGACCTGGAATGCGATCAGCGTTCCCATTGGATCGCCGCGTCGTTCGAGCTGTGCGCCGATCTGGTGAGCTGCGGCGAGCATGTCTTCGTCGGGGGGCGCACTCGTGACGGCTTGACCGCCAGCGGCGAACCCCTCGGCGCGGAGCTTGGCGAGGCGGTACTCGAATACGATTTCTGCGATGCACGCCCTGGTAAAGCTCCGATCGAACGACACCCGGCTACCCCGCCCGACCGGGCGCTCTGTGACGCGGCCGCCGTCGATGCGTAACTCGATGTGTTCGTCGCGGCGGTCAAGCCGCAGCGCGAGGCTCGCCGGCAGCTTGATGGTGTCGAAGCCACGGTGGAACGCCTTGCGGGAGGTCATCGTCGCCTCGAAAATTGGCCGTTGTCTACTTTCCAAGTTCCCAGATTCATGGAACCGTGTGCGTTTGGACGGCTGAGGTGGCTGGTCGGATGGGATGCATAGCCGTGGCTCGCGTTTGTGCCACCGCCGATCACGCGTCCGCTCGGCGGTGGTCGTCCAGCCATCGTCCAGAGTCGCGGAATGAGCTGAGAGCAGTTCGGGCACGCAGGCACGGCGTCGTTCGATCCGGTTTCCGAGCGTATGGTGTCGACCTCGCCGAGCGCGCTCTTAAGATTCCTTTGCCAGTTGCGATCTCCAGGGGCGCAGGACCGGCCGGTCCGGCGTTCCCAGTCCCTGATATGGTCGGAGAGGGCTTGCGGTTCGGCGCAGCCTTCCGGCGGTCTTGGATCACCTGGTTGTCGAGCGTTCGTCCTCGGTAAGGCCGCTGCGACCGCGGGGTGGATTGATTCCTCGCTGCCTCCGCTGCTCCGCACGACCTGTGTGCCGTTGCGGCGAGTGATGACGCAGCGAAGGAGCCCGTCGACATCCACCCAATCCATCGGGTGATCGTCGACATACGCGTACGGCTTGAGGCTCCCCTCGATCCCGAGCGGCTCCGGACTGAGATACACTCCCGTCGCCGGGTCGTAGTACCTGTGCCCGTTGCAATGGAGCCCGGTCTCCTCGTCGGCGTACTGCCCCGGCAGCCGCAGCGGCGTCAGCGCGGCCTGTTCCGTCGGCGCATGCCCGTACATCGTGGCCTGTAGCTCTCCGACTACGTGCCCATCCCCACCGATCAGCGCCTCAGGAAACCCGTTCACCCCATGGACGAAGTACCCGAGCGCCCCCCCGGCGCCCTCCCGCTGCGCTAGCGGCAGCACGCTCTCCGGCAGCGTGACGTAGCTCCGCTCTTCCACGATGGGCGCCTGCCCGTCCCGCGCTCGCTCTGTACGCTCGTGGACCATCACGTCGCCGCGAAAGGCATACTGCGTCACGCTCTCGACCTGCCCGAGCCGCGCAACGCGCTTCTCGATCCTGCGGCCGAAGGCATCATAAGCGAACGAGATCGTCCTCCCTTCCGGGGTTCGCGCTGCCATGAGCCGCCCGTCGCCGCTCCAGTCGTACGTCCATACAAGCTCGCGTCGGACCTCGCCTTGGTCGTCCAGCTCGCTCACGCGCTTCCGCACCACATCGCCGCGCTCGCTGTAGCCGTAGCGCACGGTCTCTTGTTTCGTCGTGTGCGCCGTCAACCGCCCACCCGGCGTGTACGTCCGCTGCTCGCCCTCCCTCTCCATCTCCCCTGTCACGGTGAAGCGGAACCGCTCCGCCGCCTTGCCCGCCTTGCGCCGCTCGACGATGCGACCGTTCGCATCGCGGAGCAGCTCTCCCACCGTGCCAACGAGGTTCTCGTCGGTGCGTAGCAGCCCCGCAGACGACCAAGCGTACGTACTGCGCCACGTCTCGCGCGATGGCAGCGGCCCGACCCAGGCGGGCTCTCCCGGACGTACACGCGGCGCCATGGATCTGCCGAGCACTCGCTGGCGCTCCATCAACCCATCCGCGTTGACGTCGGTCGCGATTCTGCCGCCGCCTGGCAAGAGCCGCTCGACCTCGAAGCCGCGCGCATCGTAGGCGAGGCGCAGCGGCTCGCTCTCACCGCCGATCTGCACGGCCACAGGTCGCCCCCTGACGTCGCGCTGCACGCTCATCTCGCCGCCCGGCCCGCAGACGGAGGTGGCCTTGCCCATGGCATCGTAGGTCCACGCGAACGCCGCGAGCACCTCGGCGCCTCGCCGCGTCACCTCGGTCGTCACCCGACCCCGCCGGTCGTAGGTGTACTCGCACTCGATGCCGCCGCTGACCGCGCGCTCGATCCGGCCGAGCGGATCGTACTCGAACACGTCCTGGCGCCCATCCGAGGTGCTCCGTTTCACGAGCCTGCCCAGCGGATCGTACTCGAGATCGACGCTCTCGGAGCCGCACTCCCTCCGGACGATCCTGCCCAGCAGATCGAGCCTGTACCGGATCGCCCGCCCATCGAAGGTCCGCTCGCCGGTGATGCGCCCCTCGGCGTCGCGCTCGATCCGGTGCTCCTCACCGGCCTCGTTGACGATGCGCACCAGGTCCTGCTCGCGGTCGTATCGATACCGCACCGTGCTCCCGTCGGGCCGCACGAGCTCGGTGACGACGTGGAAACCGCCCCAGCGCAGCGTGGTCGTGCGCCCGTCGGCGTCGCTGATCCTCGCCAGGTTGCCGTCGACGTCGAAGTCGTAGCGCGTCACCGCGCCGCTCGGCCCGAACACGGCCGCGGGCCTGCCGCAGGCGTCGTAAGCGAAACGCGTCTCGTGCCCGCGCTCGTCGGTGAAGCCCATCACCCGGCCCAGGAAGTCGTATCGGATGCGCCGCTCGGCGCCGTCGGGCTCGACGACGCGGACGCGGTTCGCGAGCGCGTCGTACTCCATGCGCGTCTCGCCGCCGTTCGGCAGGGTCGCGCCGACCAGAAGGCCACGCATGTCGTAGGCGAATCCGACGACGAACCCCATGTCGTCGTAGACGGCCACCACATCGCCGCGCGCGTCGCGCTCGTAACGCGCCGTGCCGCCGAGCGCGTCGGTCATGGCCGAGACGAGCCCGCGCGCGTCGTGCTCGTAGGCGGTCCTGTTCGCCATCGGATCGACCTCGGCCAGAACCCGCCCCTCGGTGTCGCGCTCCCAGCGGAAGACCTGCCCCAGCGCGTCCTGGTACGCGCACAGCGCACCGGTATCGTCGTAGCCGAACATATGCACGCCGCCGCCGGCTCCCCAGACCATCCTGTCGAGCTTGCCGAAGGCGTTTCCGTCGACCCGCCGGATGGCGCGCGAGGTGATCACCTCCGTGAGCACGCCGTCGTGGTGATCGATCTTGACGTGCAGGAACCCCTTCGCAGGTGAACCGTCACTCAAGGCCCCCGGCACGCCGTCGTCGAGCGCGTCGTTGCCCTCGCGGTGACACCACGCTTCGATGCAGCGCGTGTCCTTGTAGCGAAACTTGGCGACGAGCCCGCCGGGCTCCTCTCGCCGAATCAGACGATGGCGTTCATCGTAGGCGAAGCGGTGGGCGTGGCCCGCGGCGTCCTCGGCCGCGATGAGGTCGCCGCGCGCGTCGAACGCGTACCGCCGCCGTGTCTCCCATCGACCGTGCGCGAAGGCGTTCTTGACCTCGAAGGCGGCGATGTGCCCGTCGCTGTGGCGCCGTACGCGCACGACACGGCCTACGCTGTCGATGACCTGCACGAGGCCGCCGTCCTCGTACGCGAGCGCGATGGCGTTGTCGTGCACGTCGACGATCCGGCTCAGCAGCCAGCGGCTGCCGAGCGGCTCCGCGAACAGATACGCCAGCCCATCGGCCGCGAGCGCGTAGCCCCAGGGATACCTGGTCAGTACCCCGCACGGCAGCCGCACCGATTCGTCCTCATCGAGCTACTGCGGCAGCTCCGTCGCCGCCGCGTGCGGCTCCAGCACCCGCAGGCCGCGACGCCGCTCCTCGATCTGCCACGCGAGCGAGTGCGTCCACCCAAAGCCGAGGCCGCAATCCTCCTCGACGAGCGCCGAGCTGTAGCTGCGCTTGACCACGAGCGGGATCGCGCCGGGCAGCGCGAGGTCGACGACCGCCACCGTGTAGACGCGCCCTGTGATCGGATCGACCGGATCGCCCGCGTGCGTGCCGCCTCCGCCGCCGTGTGCGGGGTTGGGACAGCCGCTGCCGCTGCCGGGCCCGCAACTCCCTGCGTCCTTGCCGCCGCCGCGCGCGCCGTTGCCGCCGTTCTTCCCAGCGCCGCCTTGACCGCCGCCGCGGCCATTTCCGTAGTGGCCGTTGCCACCTCCGCCGCTTCCGCCGCCGCCGAGGATGAAGACGCCGGGGTTCATGCCGGGGATCACCGCCGCATTCGGAAACGGGGCCGTTCGCGCCATGCGGGCATGCTCGGCGACGGGCGTGCCGCCCGCAACCTGCCGGCGGTTCCTCGACGCCGTCCACGGCGGTCCCCGCACGCGGCGGTGCATGCCGGCGGGCGTCCCCCCACGCAGAGCTGCATGCCGGCGGGCGTCCCCGCACGCGGCGGTGCACGCCGACGGGCGTCCCCCCACGCAGAACTGCATGGCGGCGGGCGTCCCCGCACGCGGCCGTGCACGCGGGCGGGCGTCCCGCCACGCGGCGCTGATCTGCCAGGCCGCCCCGCCGGCGGCCGGCTCCGGGCATCCGCGAGAGCTCGCCCTGGCGGACCGCGTTTCCAGAGGCATCGGCGGCCGACCTCTCCCGGCGCGCGCCACGCCCCGCGGGCCTCTGCCGCTCCTTGGTGCCCCCGCGGGGGCAGGCTACCGTCCCGCCATGTCCAGGACCGGGCGGCGCAAGCAGAAACCCACGCCGCGACAGGGCGCCCCGGAGCTCACGCCGAAGAACGTGGCACGCATGGAGGTCGACGCCGCGGTCTACCGCCTCGTGAAGCTTCTCAGCCGCTACCCGGATGGGCACCCCGACGCGAAGGCCCGCGGCGCCCTGGAAAAGACGCTGCCCGCCCTCGACGCGCTCCGCGCGAGCCACCCGGACCACCCGCAGGTCGCCTGGGTCTCCGGGATGATCCTCCGCAAGCTCGGCCGCCTCGACGAGGCCGTGCAGCTCGCCCGCCGGGCGTTCGAGCTCGATCCGACGTTCGCGACCGCCGTGAGCCTGGCCTACGCCCTCCGCGAGCGCGGCGAGATCGACGCCGCCCGCGACGCGTTCGAGGCCGCCGCTCGCCTCGATCCAGAGGACGTCTCGGCCCGCTGCGACCTCGGCGCCATGCTCTGCGAGGCCGGCCGCACCGACGAGGGGCTGCGCCATCTCGAGGCCGTCCTCGAGGCGCAGCCGGCGCACCCAACCGCCTTCCCGATCCACGCCTACCACCGCGCCGCGCGCGACGGCGACGCCTCCGCGTACGACAAGCTCGCGGCCTACGCCAGGGCGCACCCGGAGAGCGCCGCCGCCGCGTGGGCGCTCGAGCGCCTGCGCGCCGAGGGGCTCCACCATCCCGCTCCCGCCGCGGTCGTCGAGGGCTTCGTCGCGGGCGCCGCCGAGGCGCTCGATCACCTCCACCGCGATCACGATCCGTGGCTGAACCGCTTCGGCGCCCGCGCGCACGGATACCGGCTCGACCCGCCGCTCACCGCGCGAGACATCGAGCGCATCGAGGCCTCGTGCGGCGCCCGCATCCCCGCCGACTACGCGGCGTTCCTGACCCGCGTCGGGAGCTCCGGCGCCGGCCCGTACCACGGGCTCCTGCCGCTCGACGGCCCTGGACAGATCGAGAGCCTCACCGGCGAGTTCCCCCACACGAGGGCCTACCGGCCCGATCCACGGACGCTGACCGCACCCCAGCGCGCCGCGCTCCAGACCGACGAGGTCGTCCGCGGGACCGTCGCGCTCGCGCACATGGGCTGCGGCTACTTCTCCGTGCTCGTGATCCGCGGCCCGCGCGCCGGCAGCGTCTGGGCGGATCTGCGCGCGGCAGGCCTCGGCGTCGTCCCGACCCACGACAGCTTCACCGCGTGGTACCGCGGCTGGATCGAGGCGCTCTCCAGGGGAGAGCCGGCGCGGGTCCCCGTGGAGCCAGGACGGTGCTCGGCGCCCGCGGCGCTCAGCGACTACCTTGCTTCATGGGAGCGGCAACACGCGCTCCGGCCCGGCACCCTGGACGAAGCAGGGACCCGACGGGCGCTGCGCGAGATCCCCGACGCCGGCATCGCGATCCAGGCGGCGGCGTCGAGGTACTTCGACGCCGGCGATCCCGTGGACCCCTGCCCCAGCTGCCAGCACATGTTCGATCACTTCCTCCGGAAGAACATGCTGCTGCCCGCGCAGATCCGCCCCGGCGTGCCACCCAGGGCAGCGCGGCGGGCCTCGCCCGAGGCGTAGCCCCGCCCCGGCGTGCCACCCAGGGCAGCGCGGCGGGCCTCGCCCGAGGCGTAGCCTACCCCCTCGGATCCGCGCGCCGCCTCCGGGCGCGGCGCGGCTCGCCGCGGACGCTGTCCGCTCCGCTGGCGGGCTCGGGTGACGGGGCGAAGCCGATCGCCGCGAGCTCGCTCTCGCCGACGACGTCGCCCTTGGCCACGAGCGCCGCGCGGAGCAGGACCGCGCCCATCTCGGCGTCGTTGCCGGGCCACGGGTGGTCGAGCACGGCCTGCAGCGCCCGCAGATCGAGGCCGAACGGACGGCCCCGCAGGCGAACGCCGATGCGCGCGAGGTGATCCAGCGCGAGCGCGCGGAGATCCTCGGCGCGCGACGACAGCGAGGGCAGCGCGACGGCCCTGTCGCCGAGCCGGTCCGCGAGCCGCTCGCTCAGCTGGCCGGTCGCCGCGAGCGCGTCCACGGTCTGGGGCACCGCCACGACGAGCCCCACGTCGTCCGGCAGCGCCGCGCCGAGGTAGCTCTGCACCTCCGACGGCAAGGCCTGGGCGTCGAGCACGAGCAGCGTGCCCCCCCGCGCCGCCTCGATGGGCGAGCTGTCCGGATCACGCCACAGCGCGAGCGCGGTCGGCGTCCCCGAGGAGCCCTCGATTGCACTCGGCTCGTCGCGCGCCGGCGCAGCGCCCCGCTCGTCGCGCGCCGGCGCAGCGCCCCGCGCCTGCGCGAACGCCTGCGCGAACCCCTCGGGGAGCGGCGCCGCGCCGTCGACGATCGCCAGCGGGCCGCCCGCGCGCGGCGAGGTCAGGTGGACGACCGCGCCCCACGCCACGGCGTCGATCCCGGGCGCCGTCAGCAGCGTGACCGGGCCGCCCGCCACGCCGAGCCGCTCCAGCTGCTCGAGCGCCGCGCGGGCGGCGGGGCTGTAGGCGGCGGCCCGCGCCGGCCTCGCGAGCAGCGCCGCGATCGCGCGGAAGCGCCCCGCTCCCTGCGCCACGGCGCGCTCGAGCCGGCTCACCTCGCGCGCGCGCTCCTCGGCCTCGCGGCGGGCGGCGACCTCGCGGCCGCGCGACCCCGACAGCATCGCCGACACCGCGATCACCGCGCCGAGCCGGTCGGCGACCGCGCGCAGGCCGCTCACCTCCTCCAGCGTCATCGGCGACGCGCGCCGGGCCCGCGGGATGGCCAGGGCCCCGATCGGGCCCTCCGCGTCGTTCACCAGGGCCACGACGCCGACGTCGCGCTCCGCGAGCCAGGCGAGCAGCGGGCGCACCTCCGGCCGCCGGACCTCGACGGCCTCGGCGGCCTCGACGCGAAGGACGCGCTCCGGCTCGATCTGGGCGAGCTCGATGAGGCGCGCCGGCACCTCCGCCGGCTCGGTGTGCGCGTAGCCGGCGCGATCGACGGTCACCCGCTCGGGCGGCGAGAGCAGGTAGAGCGCCGGCGGGGCCTGCCCGGCGACGCCGGCGTCCGACGCCTCGCGCAGCGCGGAGAGCGCCGCCTCGAGCGCCGCCTCCGGCTCCGGGTTCATCGCCGCGCGCGTCGCGGCGTCGAAGGCCCCGAGCCAGCGCGCCCCCTCCGGCGCGAACCGGCGCGCGAGCGCCGGCGCCGCGAGCCCCGCGAGCGCGCACAGCGCGCACGCGCCGAACACGGCGACGCCGACGGAGGACTGCGGCGCGCCGCGGAGCCCGAGATCGCCGCGCGGCGCCTCGTGCACGGCGTAGACCGCGAGCAGCGCCGGCGGGGTCGCGAGCGTCGCGACGGCGAGCGTGCCGCGGAGCGCGCGCGAGACCTGCGCGGCGTCCGCGGCCACGGTGCAGAACGCGACGCAGACCGCCGCGACGGCGCTCGTGACCGGCAGGATCGACTCGGGGGGCGCGACGCCGACGAAGGCCGCCGCGAGGCCGACCGCCAGCGCGGTCGCGGTGAGCAGCAGCGCGGCCTCGACCCGATCGGCCACGCCGAGCTCGATCCGCCGCGCGATGCGGACGCGCGCGATCGCCACGAGCGTCACCGTGAGCGAGCCGAGCGAGGCGGCGGACGTGGCGTAGTGGACGAGCAGCGGATCGAGATCGGCCGTGCGCTCGGGCGCCACCGCGGAGACGGCGGGCAGGGCGACCGCCACGGTCCAGAAGAGCGAGGCGAACGCCGCCGCGTCGAGGCGCCGCGTGCTCGGCGGAGGCTCGAGCAGGCCGCCGAGGCCCGCGATGCGCGCGAGGCCGACCAGGGCGGCCATCGCCGCGGCTGCCGCGCCGAGGTTGCCGAGCGCGATCAGCGCGAGCCCGGCGGGGCCGCTCCGCGCGGCGGCGAGCATCGCGGCGCCGGTGAGACACACGGCGGCCGCGCTGCGGGCCGCCGGCTCGATCCGGTCCTCTCCCCGCGGCGGCCGCTCTACCCAGCGGAGGCCAAGCGCGAGCAACGCGGGCAGCCCGAGCAGGGCGAGCCACGCGGGCCCGTGGCCGCCGGACGCCCGGAGCGCGGCGAAGGCGGTGTAGGCGACGGCGGCCGCGGCGATCCAGAACGAGCGCCGGCGCAGCATCGCGGCGAGCGTAGCGTCTGGCCACGGGGGCGCCAACGAGGCGGTCTCATCGAGGTGACGACCGCGCCGCCCGCGCCGCTTCCGCGGCCAGATGCTCCTTCGCTACCTCAGGGCGGGAGCGCCGCGATGTAGTCGTAGAGACACTTCTTCTCGTCGTCGCTGAGCTCCGGGCCGAGCGGCATCCGGCTGTCGCAAGGCGGGGGGTCCGAGAGCTTCATGTAGAGCAAGCTGGCGTCCGGATCGCCCGGCACGATCACCGTGCCGTTGCCGCCGCAGTCGGACGCCTGGCCCGCGACCCTGGTCTCCCAGCCCGTCGACAGATTGAGGCCCCCCAGGTTCGCTTGCCCATCGTGGCAGCCCGCGGTGGCGCACTTCGCCGCCACCAGCGCCTGCGCTTCCGCGCATCCGGTCCCACCGCCGCTGCTCGCGCTGGTGGTCGCAGCGTCGCCGCCGCTGGTGGCCGCAGCGTCGCCGCCGCTGGTGGCCGCAGCGTCGCCGCCGCTGGTGGCCGCAGCGTCGCCGCCGCTGCCAGTCGTCGCGCCCTGGCCGTTTCCGCCGCCAGGTCCGTCGCCGCCGGCGAGGTACTGGTCCTTGTCCTCGAGGGTCCCCGCGCAGCTGATGATGAACGCAGCGCCGCTCATCACGGCGGCGGCGAGCGCGGTGCGCCCGCCAAGGAAAGCGATGTACGTCACGTGCTACCTCTCTCTCTCGCTCAGTAAACGTAGGCTCCGGCGAGCCGCACCCCAAGGTACTGGTCGATCGCCCCGCCGGCCACGTACGGGTCGCCGATCGCGGGCTCGAACGACGAGAAGAACCGCGCGTACTCGACGAGGAGCCGCGCCTCGACGCCGGTCGTGACGGGCACGAGCACGCCGGCCATCGCGCCGATGCCCTGCACGCTCGCCCCGGCGAACCGATCGTAGACCGGGCCTGACGAGAGCGGGAAGAGGTAGTCGGCGCCGAGCGCCAGCGCGACCGGGCCGGCCGGCACCCGCAGATCGAGGCCGCCCCGGACCAGCGTGTAGGAGACGTTCGGCACCGTCCTGGCCAGGGCCTCCGGCGCGTCGACCTCGAAGGTCAGGAGCCGGAGCCCGGCGGAGATGCCGAGCACGGACGACTCGCCGATCGACAGCCGCTCCCGCAGCCCCAGGTTGATGCGCTGGTAGGTCGTGCTGATCGGGTCGCCCTCACCCACCGCCGAGTTGAGGCCGAGCGCCAGCATGTACCCCGCGGTGATGCCGAGGCCCTTGAGCACCGGGATGTCCGTCGACGCGAGCGGGTACACCTCTCCGGAGATCGACAGCGCGGGCTGACCGAAGACGTCGTAGGGCCGGAGGTTCTGCGTGACCGGATCGGAGTACTCGAACCAGCGGCCGGTGAACTCGACGCCGGCCTCGACCGAGAAGAGCGCCGAGCGGGGATCGTGGCGCTTGCGCTTCCCGCCCTTGTCGCCGTCGTCGCCGCCCTTGTCGCCGTCGTCGGCGCTCTTGTCGCCGTCGCCGTCCTTCTCGTCGTCGCCGTCCTTCGCGCCGTCGCCCTCGTCGCCGCCGTCCTTCGGCTTGTCCTCGTCGGCCGCGGCGGCCGCCGGCGCGATCTGCGAGAGCGTCGGGCCGAGCAGCTCTTCGAGCGCCTTCTTGCGGTCGTCCCGCGAGCCGCCCAGCGGCACCGCGCCGTCCACCGCGAGGTCGCCGGCGTTCTCGTCGACGTAGACGAGGTGGACCTCTTTCTTCTTCTTCTTGTTCGTCCGCGAGACGCCGTAGATCACCCCCTCCACCTTCGCGGCCTTGCCCGCCTTGCGGATGCGGTCGATGGCCTTCTTCCGCTGGGCCTTCGCCACCAGCGCGTCGCCCACCGGCTTGGTCTGGCCGGCGCCCCGCAGCGACTTCGAGAACGCGTCAGCGTCCACGACCTTCAGCGTCTCCGGGACGAGGGACGCGATGTCTTCGCGGATGTCGTCCGCGTTCGGCCCCTCGATGTGGATCGCGATCGACTTCGACCCCTTGGGGGCGGCGAGCGCGATGGGCGAGAGCGCGAACGTCGTGACCGTCGCGGCGGAGAGCCCGAGGAGGATCCTCCCGCAGAGGCTCAAAGAGAGGGACAGCGTTCTGAACCTGGTCGGCTTCCGCGCGGGCCTTTTGCCGGCAGCGGCGTCAAACGAAGCTTGCACGCGCGCGAGCCTACAGGCGATGTCGCGGCTGGATCCAGCGTCTTTCGAGGGGGCTGAGCGACATTTCTGGTGACGCGCAGTGTCGCTACGAGACTCCGCTGCAATCGGACTCACGGGCCTCGCTGAGCCTCGTCTTCCCTGGCGCCTTGACGGGCCCCAGCGAAGGGAGAAATGTCGTCGCGCGATGCGCAGCGCCGCAACGCAGCGCATCGCGGGCCAGCGCGTCCCCCGGGGAGAGGACAGATGGATCGGTCAAGAGGACGGCACCGCCGCGCGGCGCGCGGCCCCGGCGGCTCTCTCGGGCTTGCGATCGTCGTGGCGGCGGCCGCCGCCTGCTCCGGCGGGCGCGGCGGCGGGGCCACGGGGGGAGCGGAAGGCGAGGCGCCGCGCTGCGCGGAGATCCGGCCGGGCGCGTCGCCGCTCCGGCGGATGACGCGCTTCGAGTACAACAACACGATCCGCGATCTCCTGGGCGACGACAGCGCGCCGGCCGACGCCTTCGTGGTCGAGGAGGAGGCGCTCGGGTTCAACAACCAGGCGGCGGCGCTCGGGGTCACGCAGCTCCTCGCCGAGCAGCTCATGAAGGCCTCCGAGGCGATCGCGGCGCGGGCCGCGAAGGATCTCGGGAAGCTCCTTCCGGGGTGCGACCCGGTGGTGCAGGGGCCCGACGTGTGCGCCGCCGAGCTCATCGAGCGCCTCGGCAAGCGCGCATTCCGCCGTCCCCTCGCGCCCGCGGAGAGCGAGCGGCTCGCGCGGCTCTTCGCCTCCGGAAACGACGAGCACGGCTTCTCGACCGGCGTCGAGCTCGTGATCCAGGCGATGCTCCAGTCGCCGCACTTCCTTTACCGCGTGGAGCACGGCATGCCGGATCCGGCCGGCGAGGGCGTGGTGGCGCTCTCGGACCACGAGATCGCCTCGCGGCTCTCGTACCTGCTCTGGAGCTCGATGCCCGACGACGCGCTGTTCGCTGCAGCCGACGCGGGGGAGCTCCGCACCGCGGAGCAGATCGCCGCGCAGGCCCGCCGCATGCTCGAGGATCCGCGCGCCCGCGCCGCCGTCGCGAACTTCCACGCGCAATGGCTGCAGCTGTCGAACATCGATACCCTCACCAAGGACCCGGCGGTCTACCCCGGCTTCCACGCCGGGCTCCCGGCGCTCCTCCGGGCGGAGACCGAGGCGTTCCTCGATCACGTCGTGTTCGAGGACGACGCCGGCGACGTGGCGACCCTGCTGACGGCGCCCTACTCGCTGATGAACGCCGAGCTTCGCGCGTTCTACGGGCTGGGAGCGGCGGGCGGCGCGGAGGCGCCCGGCGAGCTCTCGGTCGTGCCGCTCGATCCCGCGCAGCGCGCCGGCTTCCTCACCCAGGCCAGCGTGCTCGCCGTGCTCGCGAAGCCGGACCAGTCGTCGCCCGTCCATCGCGGCAAGTTCGTCCGGGAGCGGCTGCTCTGCCGGACGCTGCCGCCGCCGCCGCCCGACGTGGACATCCAGCCGCCGCCGGTGCGGGACGGGATCCCGACCCGAAGGCAGTTCGAGCGGCACGCGGAGGACCCGGCCTGCGCCGGTTGCCACCGGCTCATGGATCCGATCGGCTTCGGGTTCGAGCGCTACGACGGGATCGGCCTCTACCGCGAGGTCGACCAGGGCGTCCCGGTCGACTCGAGCGGCGAGATCGTGGGGAGCCGGGATATCGATGGGCCCTTCGACGGGGCGGTGGAGCTCGCGCACCGCCTCGCGGAGAGCGACGAGGTGCGCCAGTGCGTCGCGACGCAGTGGTTCCGCTTCGGCTACGGCCGCGCCGAGCAGGCGGAGGACGAGTGCAGCATGCGCCAGATCCAGGCGGCGTTCGCCGAGAGCGGGTACAACATCAAGGCGCTGCTCGTGGCGCTGACCCAGACGGACGCGTTCCGCTACCGCCGCGCGGCGCGGGGCGCAGGGGGTGCGCCGTGAGCGGGGCCGTGCAGCGCCGGGCGTCGAGGAGGCGCCTCGATCGCCGCGCCTTCCTGCGCGGCGCCGGCGGGCTCGCCCTCGCGCTCCCCTTCCTCGACGCCATGGCCGGATCGGCGAGCGCCGTCGATTTCCCGAAGCGCTTCGTCGTCTTCTTCACCGGCCTCGGCACGGTGAAGGAGGCCTGGCAGCCGACAGGGACCGAGGCGTCGTTCGAGCTCGGAGAGATCCTCGCGCCGCTCTCGCCCTACCGGGACAAGCTGCTCGTCGTCGAGGGCATCGACATGGAGTCCGCCTACCACGGGCCGGGCGACTCTCACCAGCAGGGCATCGGCCAGGCGCTCACGGGCACGGAGCTCCAGGAGGGGACCCTCTTCCCGTACGCCTGCAACCCCGCCGCGCGGGTCGGCTGGGGCGGGGGCATCTCGGTCGACCAGCTCCTCGCCGCGAGGCTCGGGGCTCGCACGAAGCTCTCGTCGCTCGAGCTCGGCGTCCAGGTCCAGTACGCCAACGTCTCGTCGCGCCTCTCGTACCTCGGCCCGGGCCAGCCGGTCCCGCCCGAGGACGATCCGCGCGCGGCGTTCGACCGGCTGTTCCTGGACCTCAGCGCCGACCCCGCGGAGCTCGCGCGGCGGCGCGTCCTGCGCCGCCGTGTGCTCGGCAGCGTCATGGAGGACTACGGCGCCCTCGCGCGCGAGCTGGGGGGCGAGGACCGGCAGAAGCTGGAGCGGCACCTCGACGCGCTGAACGACATCGAGCAGCGGCTCGACGTACCGGCGCTCCTCGGCGGCGCGTGCGCCCTGCCGGCGCTGGGCGAGCCGCTCGACATCTACGCGAACGACAACTTCCCCGCGATCGGGAGGCTGCAGACCGACCTGCTCGCGATGGCGCTCGCCTGCGATCTCACGCGGGTCGCGTCGATCCAGTGGAGCGCGACCCAGGCGGGCAAGGTGTTCACGTGGCTCGGCCAGTCGGAGACGCACCACGCGCTCTCGCACTCGAACATCGCCGACGCGGACAAGCAGCGGCAGCTCGTCGACATCGGGCGCTGGCAGGCGGAGCAGCTCGCGTACCTGCTCGAGCGGCTCGACGCCGTCCAGGAGGGCACGGGCACGCTCCTCGACAACACGCTCGTCCTCTGGTGCACGGACATCTCGGAGGGGCAGAGCCACTCGCGGCGCGACATGCCGTACGTGATCGCGGGGGGCGCCGGCGGGGCGCTCAGGACCGGAAGATTTTTGCGCTATGCCGGCGATCCCCACAACAACCTGCTCGTCGCGCTGTGCAAAGCGATGGGCGTGGACGTGTCGACGTTCGGCAACCCCGCGTACTGCACGGGGGTGTTGCCCGGCCTCTTGGCCTAGTTGCGCGCGCCGGAAATCCCGCCGGGGATTGCTGACGCGCGCAACCAGGGCGACCGCGAAGCGGACGCCGGGGTTCGGGGCGGAGCCCCGAGGAGCCAGGCGCCGGCGCGCGTCCGCCGGGTGTTTTGGGCTTTTCGTCGCGCGCCGATTTTGGCAAGTAGGCCCGCATGGGCGCCCTGCTGTCCTCCGGGAAGCCTCACGATGCGCGGCGCGCGGCGCGCCTCGCTCTCTGTCTCGCTCACCTCGCGGCGCTCACGGCCGCGGCGTGCGGCTGTCGCAAGCCCGCGGACGCCTCGGCGGACGCGGGGGCGGCGGCCCCTGCCGGCGACGCGGGCGCTGACGCGGCCCCCTCGGCGCTCGCGTCGACCGAGGGGCAGGCCGCGCCCGCGGCGCCCGCGTGGCCGCCGAGCGACAAACCGCTGCTCGGCGTGACGGCCTTCGTGGCGACCGTCTACAAGGAGCCGCGCGACACGTCGAAGAAGCTCGGGTACCTGCGCGTCGGCTCCAGGGTGCCCCGCTCCGCCGAGCCCGCCGGCACCGCGGGCTGTCCGGGCGGCTGGTATGCGATCGAGCCCCACGGCTACCTCTGCGTGGGTGAGGAGGCGACGCTCGACCTGAACGACCCGATCCTCAAGGCCGCCGGCCCTGGGCCGAACATGAGGACCGCGCTCCCGTACCGGTATGCCTTCGTCCGCGCGGTGCTGCCGCTCTACCTGCGCGTCCCCACCGCCGAGGAGCAGCGCAAATCGGAGTTCAAGCTCGATGAGCACCTGTCGTGGTTCGAGGAGAACAAGGCGACCGTGCAGCGGGTCATCCTCGGCGCGAACGACGTGGCGATCGACGCGCGCGGCGTGCCGCTTGCTGGCAAGCAGCTCGGCGAGCTCGGCCTTGGGAAGAACTCGCTCGAGCTCGGCGAGGGCGCGCTGCTCGGCGGGGAAGGGGACGGCGACCCGATCCCGTTCTGGCTCGAGGGCGGCAAGCGCCTCATCCGCAACATCAGCGACTTCAAGGTCCCGGACTACGCGGTCTTCGCCGATCGCGCGCGGCGCTTCACCGGCCTCTCGCTGATCGGATCGTTCGCGACCGGACCGGAGTCGCTGAGCCGGCGGTTCGCGATCACGACCGATCTCCGGCTCGCGCCTGCGACGAAGATCAAGCCCGACACCGGCTCTCCCTGGCACGGCGTCGAGCTGACCGACGCGCTCACGCTGCCGCTCGCCTTCGTCCGCGCGCGGAGCGCCCGCGACGTCCAGATCCAGGGCGACAAGGCGACGCCGGGCAAGGAGCTGCCGTTCCGGGACATCGTCCCGCTGACCGGCAGGATGCGCCGGATCGAGGGCGTGAAGTACTACCGCACCCGGGATCAGCGGTACGTGAGCCAGCTGGACGTCGGGCTCGCGGTCGCGCCGTCCGCGTGGCCGGAGGTCGCCGAGAAGGGCGAGAAGTGGATCGAGGTGTCGATCACGCACCAGACGCTGGTCCTCTGGGAGGGCAAGCGCCCGGTCTATGCCACGCTGGTCTCGACCGGCCAGGCCGGGGTGGCCGATCCCAAGACCACGACCGCGACGGTGCGCGGCATCTTCCGGATCCGCAACAAGCACATCACGGCGACGATGGACTCGAACGAGTCGTCGAGCGTCGGCGGCCGCGCGGAGACGACCGCCGACGCGCCGTCGGCCTCGCGCGGCGCGAAGCCGGAGAAGGGCGGCTCGTCGAAGGAGCGCTCCCCGAAGAAGCCCGGCGCGAGCGCGGCGGCGAAGCCCGCGGCGGGCGAGAAGGTGGTCCCCCGGAAGGGCGACGGGGAGTACGGCGTGACGCGGCGCCGCGGCGAGGGGACCTATGCCCTCAAGGACGTGCCGTACATCCAGTACTTCGCGAGCGGCTACGCGCTCCACGCCGCGTACTGGCACGACGTCTTCGGCACGCCGCGCAGCCACGGCTGCATCAACCTGTCGCCCATCGACGCCCACCGGCTGTTCCTGTGGACCGATCCCCCGGTGCCGCCCGGATGGCACGCGATCAACACAGGCGAAGAGCTGGGCGAGGGGACGACGGTCATAGTCCACGAGTAAGTGACGCGATCGCTGTCTGGATGAGGAGTGCGGGGGCGCTTCAGTGCTTCGGCGCGGTGCGGAGGAGGTCGGTCAGGGCCTCGTCCGCGGAGGCGGCGAGGGCGTCGAGGAGCGCGGCGAGGTGGGCATGCTGGTCCGGGGTGAAGGGGGGCATGCCGAAGCGCGCGCGGACGCCTGAGAGGCGAAGAACTAGGCCGGCGCCGTCCTGGTAGCCGGCGATCCAGGGGCCGCGGAGGAGCTCGTCGCAGATGCGACGGAGCCGCGACTCGAAGGCGGCGCGATCGGCGAGGGGGCCGGCGGGGGAGGGGGCGCGCTGCTGGAAGTGGTGGATCGAGGCGGCGGCCTCGGTCGGGGCGCCGTCGATGGCGTCGAGGCCGGCGCGGAGGTCGTCGAGGAGGGGCGCGAGGCCGGTCCTGCGGACGAGCGCGCCGTCGAGGCACATCTCCCAGAGCACGTGGGCAAACAGCGCGAGCCGGGGCGCGCCGAGCGAGGCGGCGCGCAACGCGGCGGCGAGGCGGCGCTCGCCCTCCACGAAGACGGGGGCGGCGTGGAACCAGCGGTCGACGGCGACGTGGTGGTCGATGCCGGCCAGCACCTCGGCGAGGCGGGGCGGCGGGGCCGCGGGGCGATCGGGCGCGCGGGAGGGCCTGACGCGCCGGTCGGCCATGCGCCAGAGGTCCGGGAGCATCGCCGCCGCGCCCGCGGCGGCCGAGCCGAGGTCGCGCGCGGCGAGGTGGCGATGAAGCAGGAAGTTCATGCGTTCAGGATGGCGCTGCCGTCCGCGGCGGTCGACGGTGAACCGACGCGGCGCGCTCTCCCTCGCCCTTCCGAATTCCCGCTGTGGGGCTAGGGATACGGCTGCTTCGGCGACGCGGCGGGCCCGTGAGGGCCTGCAGCGCAGGCCGACCGTGACAGGCAGGAGCGCCCATGAGCTGCCTGTCCCCGATCCAGGAGACTCGTCTTCGTGCTCGATCCACCGGTACGCGCCGCGTGGTGCGCGTGGCGATGAGAGAAGCGCGAGGACGGCAGTGCGCCTCGATCGACCGGAGCTGCGGTGGTCCGGCGGTCCGAGTTCTGCCGCAGCGCCGCAGCGCTCATGTAGGCAGATCGGCGCCGTCGAGCTCGAATCGCCGGCCTCATCGTTACCCGGCCAGCGGAGATGGATCCATGCCAGTCGCCTGTCGCGGCCGTCAGGGCCCCTTTTCCTCCTTGGAGCCGCGAGTTCGGCGGGGCCCCACGCGCGCCCCGCCTCGCACATCCCCTCGCCCGCGGCCGTTGCTTCTCTTGCTCGGGGTTCGGCGCAACAGGTAGCCTAGGCAACGATGCAGGCCAGCGACCCGTTCGGCTGGGTGGGGTCGATCATCGACGGCCAGTTCGCCGTCGAGGCGCTGGCGGGCGAGGGAGCGTTCGGCGTCGTCTACCGGGCCCGGCACCTCGGCTTCGATTCGCCGGTCGCCGTCAAATGTCTCAAGATCCCCGCGGGTCTAAGCCCTGACCAGCAGGACGGTTTCCTCGCCAAGTTCCGCGAGGAGGCGCGCCTGCTCCACCAGCTCTCGCGCCGGACGATGGGCATCGTCCAGGCGCTCGACATCGGCGCTGCCGCGGCTCCGAAGGGGCCCTGGACGCCGTACATCGTCATGGAGTGGCTGGAGGGCGAGACGCTCGAGCAGGATCTCAAGCGCCGCAGCGCCGAGAAGCTCCCGCCGAGGAGCCTCGGCGACGCGATCCGGCTCCTCGCGCCGGTCGCCTCCGCGCTCGCCGTCGCCCACGACGAGAACGTGTCTCACCGCGACGTCAAGCCGGCCAACCTGTTCCTGCTCGGCGATCGCATGAAGGTGCTCGATTTCGGGCTCGCCAAGGTCTTCTCCGAGACGCCGACGTTCGCGGAGGCGCTCGTCCAGACGGGACGAACGTTCCGCGCCTTCACGCCGCAGTACGGCGCGCCGGAGCAGTTCAGCCCGCGGTTCGGCGCCACAGGGCCCTGGACCGACGTCTATGCGATGGCCCTCATCCTCATCGAGGTCGCGAGCGGTCAGCCCGCCCTCTCGGGCGGCGACGTCATCCAGCTCTTCGTCGCCTCGAGCGACGAGGCGATCCGGCCGAGCTTTCGTTCCCGCGGGGTGAACGCGAACGCCGACGTCGAGGTGGTCCTCGGCCGCGCGCTCGCGATCAACCCCTCGCAGCGGTTCCACAACCTCGGCGAGATGTGGGCCGCCCTGGAGGCCGCCCACCGCTCCAGCATCGTCGTGGTGGCGCGCGACACCCTGCGCGCGCCCGCCTTCGGCCCGAGCGACACGAACGACGACGCTGACGGGCTGCTCGACCTCGCCGCCGTCCACCTGCCGCCGCTGCCGCCGCCGCCGGCGCTGTCGGTCCCGCCGCCGTCGCTGCCGCCGTCGTCGAGGTCGTGGATGACGCCGGACAGCAGCGGGATGAGGGGGAGCGTGAGCTCCGATCGCGGCTCGCCGCGGACCCGGGCCGCGCTGCCGTTCGAGGGTGGAGAGCACCGGATCTGCACCGTCCTGTTCGCCGATCTGTCCGAGGCGACCGCGCTCTCGTCGCGGCTCGATCCCGAGGACGTCAAGGACGTCGTCGACCGCTGCTATCAGGTGCTCGCGGAGCACGTCGAGCAGATGCACGGGATCGTCGAGCGGCCGATCGGCGGGCGCGTCATGGCCGTCTTCGGCGCCCCTCGCTCGACCGACAGCGACGCCGAGCGGGCGATCGTCGCGGCGCTCGGCGCGCAGGCCGCGATCCCGCGCCTCGCGCTGCCGCGCGCTGCGCGATCGGTCCGCCTCTCCGTGCGGTTCGGGATCGCGACGGGGCGGGCCTTCGTCGGCGCTGGGGGCTCGGCGCGGCAGGACCTCGCCGTCATCGGCGACGCGGTCGACGGCGCGGGGCGCCTGCAGCAGCTCGCGCCGCGCGGCGCGATCGTGATCGGCCGCGACACCCACCGCCTCGTCCTCGGGCGCTTCCACGTCGAGCCGATCGACGCGGGCGCGGGCGCGAATGCGGTCCGGGCGCCGGCGGCGCCGCCGGCGTCCACCGCTCACGGCGCGGCGCAGCCGATCTACCGCGTGCTCGGCGAGGCGCCGCTCCACCACGCGTTCGCGCCGCCCGATTTCCATGGGCTCTCGACGCGCCTCGTCGGGCGCGGCGCGGAGATGCAGCGCCTGTGTGATCTCGTCGAGACCGCCTTCCACGAGCGGCGGCCGCGCCTCATCACGCTGGTCGGCGCGCCCGGCGTGGGACGGACGCGGATGCTCGCAGAGCTCTTCGCGGGCCTCCGCGACGGCGGCGCCGGGGGCGGCGCGCCCTCCTCGGAGCGCGGGTACGCGCTCGCGCCGCCCGGGGGGCTGCTCGCCCTCTCCGCGCAGTGCTCGGCGCTCGCGCAGGACTCGAGCTATGGCCTGGCCGGCGCGCTGCTCCGCCGCTGGTTCGGGATCCACGAGGCCGATCCGGCCCAGGTCATCCTGCGCAAGCTGCGCCGCGGTCTGCGCTGGATCCGGCTGCGCGCCGCGCGCGCCCGCGTCCGCGCCGAGCGGGAGGCCGCCGGCGCGGGGGCCAGGGCCGCCGCGCTCGGGGGCGCGTCGCCCATCGTGACCCACGCGTCGTCCGTCCCGCTCCGAGGGCCGATCAGCTCGACCGTCAGCGGGCGCAGGGGAGCCGGGGCGGCGCGCTACGAGGACGACGACGAGCTCGATCCGTCCCCCTCGCTGTCGAGGCCGAGCGGGGGGAGCGACCTCGAGGAGATCCTCGCCCGGCTGGCGGCGATCCTGGGCGCGCGGCCTGCGCCCGCAGGGCTGCTCGAGGCCGCGGCGCGCGGCAGCGTGCTGGCGAGGCGCCGGATCGCCTCCGCGCTCGTGCTGCTCGTCACCTTCGCCCTCGAGCGGACGCCGATGGTGATCGTGTGCGACGACCTGCAGTGGGCCGACGACGCGACGCTCGACCTCGTCGAGGAGCTCGTGGCGCACGCCGAGGGGCTGCCGCTCTGCATGGTGTGCACCGCGCGCCCCGAGCTCTACGAGCGCCGCCCCGACTGGGGCGTCGGGAAGGAGGCGTACGTCCGCGTCGACGCGTCACCGCTCGCGCGGCGGCACGCGGAGGAGATGATCCGGGATCGGCTCCGCGGCGCCTCCGCGCTCGATCTCGAGCTCGTGCGCGCGATCGCCGAGCGCTCCGAGGGCAACCCGCGAACCGTGGAGGAGACCCTCCACCTGCTCGTGGACGCCGGCGCCATCGAGGCCCAGGAGGGCGCGTGGCACGTCCGTGACGACGCGCTCAGCGCGCTGAGCCTGCCGCCGGCGGTGCACGGCGTGGTCCAGGCGCGCCTCGACCGCCTGGACGAGGCCGCGCGTGTCCTCCTGGCGCAGGCCGCGGTCGTCGGCCGGACCTTCTGGGAGGGCGCGGTCGAGCGGCTCCGGAACGACGCCCCGCAGGCGCGCTCGCCGATGTCGAGCGAGCGCATCCTCGCGGAGCTCCAGGATCTCGATCCGCCGTTCTCGGTGCGCCACGGCGGCAGCGCGTCCACCGCCGAGCTGCTCGCGCGCCTCTGCGAGCGCCAGCTGATCCGGCTCCGCTCCCCCGCATCGTTCCCCGGCGAGCGCGAGTACGTGTTCGTGGAGCAGGCGACGTGCGAGGTCGCCTACGAGATGCTGAGCCTCAAGATCCGCCGGCGGATCCACCTGCTCGTCGCCGACTGGATCGAGCACCGCGCCCCGAACGCGGCGGCGCGCGACGAGGGCGCCGCCCTCCTCGCCCACCACTACGAGCGGGGCGGCGATCTTCGGGCGGCCGCGGCGGCGTACGACCGCGCCGCGGCGCACGCTGCCGCGATCGGCGAGGGCGCCGCGGCGGCGCGCCACGCGGCGCGCGCCCGGGAGCTCCACGACGAGCTCGCGGCCGACGACGCGTAGGCAGGCCGCCGCTACCGCGCCTTGCCGCGCGCGTTCGGCAGCCGGGCGCCGGACACGACCAGCGCGTGGCGCAGGGCGTCCTCGAGCGCGCCGAAGGTCTCGAGCGTCCGCGCGTCGCTTCCGAGCGTCACGATGGCCTGCGCGACCCCGGGGGAGATGCCCGACACGAGGCAGCGGCTGCCGAGCAGGCTCGCGGCCCGGGCCACCTGGAACAGGTGGTCGACCGTCGGGGTGTCCGCGACCTCCACGCCGGTCAGATCGAGCACGGCGAAGTGGGCCTGCGTGCGGACGATCTCCCCGAGCAGCTTCTCCATGATGTCCGTGGCCCGGTCGCTGTCGAGCGCGCCGATGATGGGCAGCACGAGGACGCCCTCCCACGCCTGGATGATCGGCGTCGACAGCGCGCGGATCGCCTCCTGCTGCTGGCGCAGGACGCTCGCGGTCCGCTCGCGTTCGGCGTTCTCCGCGGCGAGCATCCGGTTCTTGCCTTCCAGCTCCTCGGCGTACACCTCGAGGCGCTCGATCGACTGGCGCAGCTGATCTTCGAGCCGCTTGCGCTCGGTGGTGTCCCGCATCGTCACGGCGACGCCGCCCTGGATCGGCACGATCTGGTGGTGCACCCAGACGCCCGGGCGCGACGCCTGGGCGGTCGGCGCGGGCAGGAGGATCTCCTCCTCGATCGGCGCCCCCTTCCGGAGGCCGCGCAGGCACCTCGCGAGGAGGACGCCGGCCTCGACCGAGTGGACGAGCTCCGAGAGGCGCTGACCGAGGAGCTGCTCGCGCGGCATCGACAGCATCGTCGCGGCGCGCGCGTTGAGCCCCGTGATCACGAAATCGGCGATCTCCTCGCTGTCGTCGCGGTGGGAGGCCAGCGTGAGGAACGCGTCCATGCTGGCCTCGACGGCCGCGTGGAAGCGCGCCTCGCTCTCCCGGCGCTGCTCCTCGGCGCGCCGGCGCTCGGTGATGTTCTCCCCCACGATGAGCGCGTTCGTGACCTCGTCGGCCCCGCGGATCGCGCTGACGTGGTTCGCGTACCACGCCCGCCCGCCGTTCGCCCCGAGGCCGACCACCTCGTAGCTCGCGCGGCCCCCCTCCTGGAGCACCGTCCGGAGCGCCTCCCTCACCGTGGCGTGGTACTCCGGCGCCGTGAAATCGTAGAGGCTCCGGCCGACGATGCTCTCTTCCCGGACCCCGGGAGACGGCCGGTTCACCGAGACGATGCGCGCGTCCTTGTCGACGACCACCAGGTGGTGCGGGATGCCGTCGTACAGCGCCCGCAGCTTCTCCTCGGACTCACGGAGCGCGATCTCGGCGGTCTTGCGCCGCGTGACGTCGCGGGCGACGAAGTAGACGAGCCCCTCGTCGAGCGCGAGCATCGCGTTCCACTCGAGCCACCGGTACGAGCCGTCCTTGCAGAGGAACCGGTTCTCGTAGGTGATCGTCTGCGCGCCCGTCGAGAACGTGTCTGTCTCCGAGAGGGTGCGCGCCTTGTCCTCGGGGTGGATGAACTCGAGGTAGGGCCGCGCCATCAGCTCCTGGCGGCTGAACCCGAGCGTGCGCTCCCACGAGGGGCTGAGCTCCTTGAACCGCCCGTCGAGCGTCGCGGCGCCGAGCATGTCGACGGCGAGCGCGTAGAGCCGCCGCTGCTCCTTGTCCTCTTCGCGCACGACGGCGCGCAGGATCGGCCCTGCTCGGTCGGGGAGGGGGAGCCGCGCGATCTGCGTGTCGGCCTGGATGAAGTCCCCGCCTGGGCGCCGGTAGAGCCACCGAAACCGCTGCGGCTCGCCCCGGCCCGCCGCGTCGAGCCGCTGCGCGAGGCCTTCGGCGGAGGCCTGTCCATCGGGCTGCAGCAGCGGCGCGAGGTCCGCGAGCTCCCGTCCGACGAGGCCGTCCGCGGACCCGGCGAGCAGCCGGATCGCGCTCGGATTGGCGTCGATCACGCGGCCGTTCTCCAGGAGGAGGAGCGCGTCTTCGGCCGCCTCGAACGCGGCGCGGTGGAGATCAGGCTGGCTCATCGTGGGCGCCGCAGGGTGTCAGGAGCGCCGTGCCGCCGTGTTGTCCTCTCGATCTCGATCGCCAATCAGCACCTCGAGCGGCCGCCGACACCCCCGCTCGGTCGCTGCCGCCAGCGGCGCATTGTGCAGGAAGCCTCGGTCGAGGTCCATGAGCCCGCGCGCGGCTCGGCGCGGGCCGTTGCTGTCGTCGCCGTCCTCGTAGGTTTCGTCTCTCGTCCGCTCCCTGGTTCCAGCTCCGTTCCGGCGCAGGCCGCTCGCGCGGCGGCATTCGAGCGCTCTTGTCTTCGTCAATGTTGTCTGCCTGCCACACGCCGGCGACGGCCTCTCGCGTGCTGCGGGCGCCGTGGTAGCGTTGGTCTGCATCGCGGGGGGTTCCTTCTGCGCTGCCTGTCGGCAGGCAGCTCTCGCGCGGTGCGAGGGGGGTGCGATGATCTCAGAGGCGTGCGGGCTCTGCGCTTGGCCGGCGAGCCTTCTCGTCGACGACGTACAGCGGCACAAGAGTGCGCTCCTGGACATGGCGCTGCAGATGCGTGCGGACGACAAAGAGCCGCTCGCGCGCGTGGCCTTCCGGGGCGCGCTCTACTGGCAGCGCTGGCTCCTGACGAAGGAGCCTGGGCTCCACGAGGAGGCTCGGGTCGTCTCCGGGCTCGAGTTCGCCCGGGAGGCCGGCGACTGGAAGGAGGCCGACATGCTCCTTGCCCACGCCGACGGCTCGAGCGCCCTCGCCGGTCTGCCGTTCGTCGATCACTGGAAGGCGCTCGTCGCGCAGCACTTGCCGGAGCAGGTGAGCGACGAGCACGAGCTAGAGGAGACGTTCCAGGAGTTCCGGCGGCACCCCAGCGAGGAGGCCGCGGAGAGCGTGCGTCGCTGCGCCACGGCGATCGCGCCCCTCGGGTCGCCGGTCCCGGTGCACAGCCTCCTGGCGCGTGTGGCGATGGATCTCGGCCAGACCGAGGAGGCGGAGTTCCACCTCGCCGCGCTCGTCGTCTGCAGGCCGCTCTGGATCCCCTACGTCGTGCAGCTGGCCGAGCACCAGGCGAGGCTCGATCTGCCGCGTGCCCTCCGCACGATCGAGGACGCGCGCCGCCTCTTCGGTCCCGACTTCTGGCTCCCTCTTTGAGCGGGGCTCACCCGCTTCGGATACGGGCCCATCTCGGCGTTTTCGGTGCTCAGCGCACGGGAGTGCGCCTGCGCGCCGAAAACGCCGATCTGGACCCGTCTCCTGTGCGGGTGAGCCCCGCTCGGCGACGCAGCTCGTGAGAGCGTCAGCCGTCGGCGGCCTCCGAGCTTTTGGAGAGCTCTTGTGGCCAGGATCCAGCGCCCCCCCGGGCCCCCGCCTCAGGCGCTCTCGAGCGTGCGCATCCAGCCGCTGATCCGCGTCCCCGCCGGCTTGGGCCAGCCCATCCGCGCGAAGCGCTCGAGGAGCTGCGGCGTATGGTCTCCGGTGCGGCTGTCCTTGAAGGCCGCCCGCGCCGCGTCGAGCTCGCGCGCCGCCTCGTGGAAGCGCCCCTCGTGGTACGCGAGCCACGCGAGCGTCAGGTGCCGGTGCTGCCGGGGCTCCGCCTCCGCGAGCGCCACCGCCTCGCACGCCATCAGGTGCTCGCGGGCGAGCTCCGCGTCCCCGCGGTGGAGCGCGATCTGCGCGAAGAGCAGCCGCGCCTCCACCAGGCCCCACGGATCCCCGAGCCGCTCGAAGAGCCTGCCGGCGGCGAGCGCGTGCTCCTCGGCGAGCTCCGGCGCGCCCGCGTCGAGCGCCACCATCGAGAGGAGGCGCTCGCACCCGGCCTCGCCGCGCGGGTTCGCGACGTCGCGGAAGCTCTGCCGCGCCGCGAGCGCGCCCGAGCGCGCCGCCTCGAAGTTGCCGACGCGGTGGTCCGAGTGCGACAGCGCGAGATCGCACTGCGCGAGCCCGAGCCGGTAGCCGATGGCGTCGAAGTCGGCGTGCGCGGTCGTGAGCAGCGCGCGCGCCGCCTCCGAGGTCGCCCCGGCCTGCTCGACCATGCTCTGCAGCAGCAGGCACTGCGCCCGGCCGAGCCGATCGCCGACCTCCATGAACCTCGACGCCCCGGACGCCAGCACCGCCCGCGCCCGCGCGTGCTCGCCGAGCAGGTAGTCGATCTCGCCGAGCAGCACCTCGCACTGCGCCTGCCCGTGGCCGTGGCCGATCTCGTCGAAGATCGCGTGCGCCCGCGCCACGAGCCGCCGGCCCTGCGCCTCCGCGCCGAGGTCCGACGCGATGTGCCCGAGCAGGCGCAGGCAGTGCGCCTGGTTCTCGCGGTCGCCGGCTTGCTCGAAGATGCGCCGCGCGTCCTCCGCGTCGCGCCGCGCCTCGTCGAGCCTCCCCGCAAGCCGCAGCGCCTCGCCGCGGAAGCGCAGCTGCGTCCCGAGGCGCGTCCCCGTCAGCACGGGCCGCGCGTCCACCCCGCCCCGGAGGCCCGGGCGCGAGTCGCTCCCCCCGGGCAGCTTGCCGTCGAGCACGGCGAGGTCGCGGAGCGTCGCCGCGATGTCGCGCGAGCTCTGCCAGTGCGCCGCCACGTGCGCGTGCATGAGCGCCGCGGCCTCGTCGGTGTCGCCGGCGCGCAGCAGGCTGACCACCCGGTGCCGGAGGATGCGGCGGCTCGACGCGGCCGGGTGCGCCCCGAGCGCGTCGGCGGCGGCGCGGAACACGCGGGCCGCGTCCGGCTCGAGGAAGAGCTGCGAGAGGAGGTGCTCCTGGAGCAGCGCGTGCGGCCAGCGCAGGCGATCGCCCACGGCGAGGAGGATCTGGGCGCGCTGCATGGACGCGATCGCCCGGTCCGCCGAGATGTCGAGCGAGGTGAGCAGCGCGCGCAGGATCTCGCGCCGGATGTCGCCGCCGAGCGCGGCGGCGGCGCGCGCGCCGGTGCGGAGCTCCTCGGGCAGCGCCGCGAGGCGCTCTTCCCAGAGGTCGGCGGTGGTCGCCGCCTGCACGGCCATCGACGCCCTCGGCACGAAGTACTTGCCCGCGCGCAGCTGGAGGTGGCCGCCGCCCGCCCACGCGTGCAGCAGCTGCAGCGCGAAGAGCGGGTTCCCCTTGCTGCGGGCCGTCGCCGCCTCGGCCGCCGCGTCGTCGAGCGGCAGCGTCTCCCGGAGCAGCGCGTGCGTCTGCGTGGGGTTCAGCGGGGCGACGTCGAGCCTCTCCCCGACGTAGGCCGCGAGCGCCCCCTCGATGCGCCTCGCCGCCACCGGATCGCACTCGACCGCCTCGCTCCTGACCGTCGCCACGACGAGGAGGCCCAGGTTCGGCGCGTCGCGGTGGAGCGTCATGAGCCCCTCGAACGTGGTCGACGAGGCGTAGTGCAGGTCGTCGAGCCAGAGCAGCACCGGCCGGTCCCGGCCGATCCTCTCCAGGGTCTTGCGGATGATCAGCCAGCGGAGCTCGGGGCGGTCCAGACGGAAGCGCTTCCCTGTCGGGCCGACCGCCTCGCTGCCCGGAGGCGACGGCTTGATCCACTCGGCGGTCGCCGCGACCCACGTCTTGCCGACCTCGTCCTCGGGCGGGACCTCCCAGAGGTTCATCAGCACCTTCTCGACGATCTCGCGCTCGGCCCGCTCCAGCCGGTAGTGCTGGGTCACCGCGCCGAGCACGCCGTCGAGCGGCGCCGCGATGCGCCGGTAGCGCGCGCGGAGCGGCACCATGAGCGCCCGCTCGTGGACCTCCTCGCAGAGCCACTCGGCCAGCCGGCTCTTGCCGACGCCGGCCTCGCCCGCGAGCAGGACGAACCGGTGCATCGCCTTCGGCGCGTCGACCATCTCGGCCACGACCTCCATGAGCCGCGCCCGCTCCCCGGTCCGCGCGACGAACGGGCTCGGCCGGAGCGCGAGCAGCCCGGTGGTCGTCACGGACGGCGGCGGGTCGTCGTCTGGAGGCTCGATGAGCTCGGGCGTGAGCAGCTCCTTGCGGCTCGGGGGCAGACGGCCGCTCGTCAAGAGGGCGATCGGCAGCGGCGTCGCGGTCACGTTCTCGTTGTTGCGCGGCTCGAACCGCTTCCACACCCGCCGCGCGTCGCCCGCGAAGTCGAAGCGGTGCCACGGGCGCTTCGCGAGCAGCCGCTTCGCGAACTTCGCGACGTCGCCCGGCACCGCCGTGGGGAGCGGCAGATCCGGGATCGGCGCGCTCCGGTGCTGCTGGAGGAGCTCGTCGTTGTTGCCGTCGTAGACCTCCCCCCCGGCGAGCAGGGCGTAGAGGATGCAGCCGAGCGCGTAGAGGTCCGTCGGCGGTCCGACGTGGGGCGCCGCGAAGCGGATCTGCTCGGGCGCCATCCAGCCCGGGGTGCCCGCGCCCCAGCGCACCGTGGGTTCGCTCTCCCTCGATCCGTCGAGCCGGTGATCGACCCGGTCCTGGATGAGCCAGGCGAGCCCGAGGTCGAGCACGTGCACGAGCGGCGGCTCGCCCCCGTGCTGCAGATCGACGAGGACGTTGGACGGCTTCAGGTCCCCGTGGATCACGCCCCGCGCGTGCGCGTGCGCCAGCGCGCCGAGCACCTGGTCGATGACGCTCCAGATGATCGGCCAGGGCAGCGGGTCCTCGAGCCGCGCGAGGTAGAGCCACTCGTGGAGCGATCGCCCCGGGACGGCGTCCATCACGAGGTACGGCGTCCCGTTGCTGAGCGCCCCGAAGTCGCGGGCCTTGACGAGCGCCGGATGGGAGAGCCCGGCGAGCGCCCTGGCTTCTTCCTGGAACCACCAGGCGTCCTCGGGGCGGGCCGCCGCGCCTGGCCGGTCGAGCAGCTTCACGGCGACGCGCTCGTCGAGCACGAGATCGCGGCAGAGATAGACGACCCCCATGCCGCCGCGACCCAGCTCTCGGCGGACCTGATAGCGACCGGCCAGGATCGTGCCCGGCAAAAAGCCTTCTTCCGACATGACGGTGAGCCGCCCGATGATAGCCGTGCCGGCCGGGCCCGGTAGACTCGAATCTCGCCAGGCGCCAGGCGCCAGGCACCAGGCACCAGGCGCCAGGGCGTCGAGGCGGCCCGAGGTCGCTTGGCGGCAGTTCGTCGTGTCGGGTCAGCGGAGCGATGCTAGGTTGCAGTGATGGATGCAGCGGTACGCGTGCTTGCATTCGCTGGCGCGAGGGATGTGCTGGGCACCGGAGAAGTGGCGCTGCCGCTGGCTGGTCCCTGCACCGCAGCGGAGCTCCTGGAGCACGTCTGTGCTCGCTATCCGGGGCTCGGCCCCTACAAGGGATCCATCCGGGTGGCCGTGAACGGCGTCTATGCGACGCCGAGCGATCCTGTAGGTTTCGGTGACGAGGTCGCGCTCATCCCGCCGGTGGCGGGCGGCTAGAGGAGCCGAGAGGGACGCTGCATGCCTTCTTCTATTGGCGGCCTCGATCCTGCGCGCAATGCGGGCGACGCGCCGGCCGAGCGGAGGCGATCGCTGCCGCTCGTCGGCGGCGGAGAGGCCGGGCGACGCGCCGCCGTGATCCCGTACCGCGACGGCGCCCGCGAGGCCGCTGGCGCGCACGCGGGGCCCGCGCCGCGGAGCGCGCGCATCTCGGTCACGGATCGGTGCGACTTCGCGTGCACCTACTGCCGCCCGTCGCGGCATGACGGCTACGCCGACGGCAAGCTCATGACGGCCGCCTGGCGCACCATGTTCGAGGCCCTGCGCGACGCCGGCGTCCGGCGCGTGCGCCTGACCGGCGGCGAGCCGCTGCTCCACCCCGAGATCGTGTCGATCGTCGGGTGCCTCGCCTCGCTCGGCTTCGAGGATCTGGCCCTCACGACGAACGCGTCGCAGCTCGCGCGGCTCGCCGGGCCGCTGCGCGCCGCCGGGCTGCACCGGCTGAACGTCTCGATCGACACCCTCGATCCTGGGCGCTTCCACGAGATGACCCGGGGCGGCGAGCTCGCCCGGGTGCTCGACGGCATCGACGCCGCGATCGCGGCGGGCTTCTCGCCGATCAAGCTGAACACGGTGGTCCTCCGCGGCGTGAACGACGACGAGATCGAGCGGCTCGCGCTGTGGGCCTGGGAGCGCCGGATGGTGCCGCGCTTCCTCGAGGTGATGCCGATCGCCGAGGGCGCTCGGCTCGTCGGCAAGCACCTCGTCACCGCGGCCGAGATGAGGGCGCGCCTCGCCGAGCACCTCCTCCCGGAGGAGGCGGCGGCCGAGCCCGGCCTCGGCCCGGCCAGGTACGTCCGCGCTCGCCGCGACCCGTCGCTCCGCGTGGGCTTCATCACGGGCACGAGCGACACGTTCTGCGAGAGCTGCGATCGCCTGCGCGTCTCCTCGACGGGCGTTCTCCGGCCGTGCCTCGCCACGGACGACGGCGTCGACGCCTCGCGCGAGGCGAAGATCGGCGATCGCGCGGCGATCCGCCTGCGCCTGGACGAGGCGTGGCGCCTCAAGCCGGACGGCAAGGTCTGGAAGGGCTGCACCGAAGAGACGGCCTCCGCGGTGTCGATCCGCGCGATCGGCGGCTGAAGGAGCGGGCGATCGGCGCGGGGCCGGATCACGTTCGGCTACCGGTCCTCGGGGCCGCCGTGTCAGATTCCGGGGCGATGCCGCGAACCCCTGATCGACCCCGCGAGGGCGAAGCGCTCTCGACTCACCTCTCTCCGAGCGGCGAGGCCCGCATGGTGCCTGTCGAAGGCAAGCCCGTCACGCACCGCCGCGCGGTCGCGTCCGGCGCCGTCCTGATGCGCCACGAGACGATCGCCCGGGTCGCGCGCGACGACGCCCCGAAGGGCGACGTCCTGGCCGCGGCGCGGATCGCCGGGATCATGGCGGCGAAGCGCACGCCGGAGCTCATCCCGCTCTGCCACGGCATCGCGCTCACGCACGTCTCGGTCTCGCTCGACGTGGACGAGCCGTCCGCGTCGATCCGGGTGACCGCCGCCGCGGAGGCGTTGGATCGCACCGGGGTCGAGATGGAGGCCATGGTCGCGGTGAGCGCCGCGTGCTTGACGATCTACGACATGCTCAAGGGGATCGATCGCGAGATGGTGATCTCGGACATCAAGCTCCTCGAGAAGAGCGGGGGCCGGTCCGGCCATTTCCAGCGGAGCGCGCCGTGAGCCGGATCCGCGCCGAGCCGCTCCGACTCGACGAGCTCATCGCCGCGGTGTCTCACCCCGGCGCGGGCGGCATCGCCACGTTCCTGGGCGTGGTGCGCGACGTCAACGAGGGCCGTTCGGTCACGCTGCTCGAGTACGAGGCCTACGGGACGATGGCCGAGGCCGAGCTGGAGCGGATCCTGTCGGAGCTCGCCGCAGAGATCCCCGGCGTGCGCGTCGCCGCGACGCACCGGGTGGGCGCGCTCCACGTCGGCGACGTCGCCGTGGCCTGCGCCGCGAGCGCGCCGCACCGGGGAGAGGCCTTCCGCGGGTGCCGCCTGCTCATCGATCGCATCAAGGAGCGCCTGCCGATCTGGAAGCGTGAGCACGGGCCGGACGGCCCGTACTGGGTCGGATGGGAGGACGCCCGCTGCGCCGGCGAGCATGGGCACGAGGCGCCCCACGGGCACGCGCACGGCGACGAGGCGCCCCACGGGCACGGCCACGGCGGGACGGCGCCTCCGGGCGGCGCTGGCGCCTAGCGCAGGCCGGGCAGGCGCCTAGCGCAGGCCAGGCAGGCGCCTAGCGCAGGCGAAGCCCGGCCGGCGGCGGCGAGGAGAGCGGGTCGTTCTCCTTCAGGCGGTTGTGGTGCCGGATGTCCGTCCCCTTGACGAGGAAGACGACCGACTCGGCGATGTTCATCGCGTGATCGGCGATGCGCTCCAGGTACTTGGCGATCGACTGGATGCGCGTGGCCCTGTACACCGTGCTCGGGTCGCGGCTCATGACGAGGAGCACCTCCTGGAAGATGCGGGCGTAGTGCTCGTCGATCACGTCATCGCGCGTGAGCAGCTGGTTCGCTCGCTCGCAGTCGCGGGCGACCAGCGCGTCCAGCGCCTCGTGCACCACCTCGATCGCCTCGTCCGCGAGGCCTTGCAGATCCGCCACCGGCGCGAGCGGCGGCTCCTCGTTGAGCTCCTGCACACGCTCGCAGACGTTCACAACGAGATCGCCGACCCGCTCCAGATCGGTGACGATCTTGAGCGCCGTGGTGACGAAGCGCAGGTCGGACGCCACGGGCTGGCGGGTCGCGAGGATCCTCATACAGAGCTCGTCGACCTCGCACTCGAGGCGGTTGATCCGGCGATCGAGCCGGATCGTCGCCTTGGCGAGGCCCGTGTCGCGCGTCGTGAGCGCGGTCGAGCCTTTCTGGATCATCTCCTCGACGAGGCTCCCCATGAGCAGCAGCTTCTCGCGAAGCGTGCGTAGCTCGTGCTCGTAGACCTTGCTCGTGTGCGACGTCGGCATGATTCTATCCCCCGCTTCCATCAGCCGAACTTCCCGGTGACGTAGTCTTCCGTCTTGCTCTCCTTGGGGTTGGTGAAGATGGTCTGGGTCCTGTCGAACTCCACCAAGTCCCCCATGTAGAAGAAGGCGGTATAGTCAGAGCACCGGGCGGCCTGCTGCATGTTGTGTGTTACGAGCACGCAAGTATACCGCTCTTTCAGCTCGTCGATGAGCTCCTCGACGCGCGCGGTCGCGATGGGATCGAGCGCCGAGCACGGCTCGTCGAGCAGGATCACGTCCGGCTCCACCGCGAGGACGCGGGCGATGCAGAGCCGCTGCTGCTGGCCGCCCGAGAGAGATAGCCCGGACTGATCGAGCTTGTCCTTCACCTCGTCCCAGAGCGCGACCTGGCGCAGGCATTTCTCGACGAGGCCTGTGGGATCCTTGACGGAGATGCCGTTCAGCTTGTGTCCGGCGAGGACGTTCTCGCGGATCGACATGGTTGGAAACGGGTTGGGTTTCTGGAACACCATGCCGACGCGCCGCCGCAGCCGCACCGGGTCGACGGCTTTGTCATAGATGTTCACGCCGTCGATCATGACGGAGCCCTTCGCCGAGGCCCCGGGCACCTGCTCGTGCATCCGGTTGAGACAGCGCAGGAACGTCGACTTCCCGCACCCGGACGGGCCGATGACCGCTGTGACCTGGCCATCGGGGATATCCAGCGTGATGTCGTGGATGGCGTGGAACTTATGAAAATAGGCGTTGAGCCGAGTGACGCTGATCTTGGCTGGCGGCGCCTCGTCTCCTGGCTCGATGGAGCGGCTGTCGATGCCGTCCGTGTCGAGCCCGCTGCGGCGTTCCCCGGACCGTCCTTTGTGGTGCAGTGAGTCGAACGAGCTCATCGAGTGCCTTTAGCGCGCCTTGACGCTCCGCGACGTGGCGATGCGCGCGAGCAGGTTGAGGAGGAAGACGATGATGATCAGCACGAGGGCGCCGGTCCACGCCTCCTGCTGCCACTTCGGGTAGGGCGATGTGGCGTTCCGCCAGATCTGCACCGGCAGTGAGGCGATGGGGCGGTCGATGGCGAAGCTCCAATACGATGAGCCGAGCGCGGTGAGGAGCACTGGCGCGGTCTCGCCGGCGATGCGGGCCACGGCGAGCATCACGCCGGTGCCGATCCCGGGCGAGGCCGTCCGGAGCACGACGAGGAGGCTCGTGCGCCACTCCGGCACGCCGAGGGCGAGCGACGCCTCGCGGAGGTGGGCGGGCACCAGCTTGAGCAGCTCCTCCGTCGTGCGGGTCACCGTCGGGAGCATCACGATCGCGAGCGCGATGCCGCCGGCGAGCGCCGAGAAGCGCTTCATCGTGACCACGACGAGGGCGTAGACGAACACGCCGATGGTGATCGAGGGGACGCCGCCGAGCACGTCGGCGATGAACCGGATGGCGGCCGCGAGCTTGCCGCGCCCGATCTCGGCCAGGTAGATGCCGGCGAGGATGCCCGTCGGAAGCCCGATGCTGCAGCCGATGGCGACGAGGATGAGCGTGCCGACGACCGCGTTGCCCATGCCGCTCCGCTCGTCGCCGACGGGCTTCGGCAGCTGGGTGAAGAAGTCGAGGGACAGCCCGCTAAGGCCCTTGCTGACGACGTAGATGAAGATCAGGAACAGCGGGACCAGGACGACGACGGCGCTCGAGACGCAGAGCCCTTCGAAGAAGTAGCTGCGCGCGCGGCGCAGCGTCTCGCCGGGCGCGGGCTCGAGCAGCGTGCGCTTGGGGGCGCTCGTGGGGCTCGCCACGGGGACAGGGGTGTCGCTGTTCATGCGCGCTTCTCCAGCTTGCTCTTGGTCGAGCTCACGAGCCACCGGGCGAAGAGGTTGAGGAGGAGGGCGACCCCGAAGAGGAGCAGCGCGATCTTGGACAGCGCCGACACGTACATATCGCTCGTCGCCTCGACGAACTCGTTGGCGATGACGCTCGCCATCGAATAGCCGGGGTGGAAGATCGACGCGCTCACCTTCGGGACGTTGCCGATCATCATCGTGACGGCCATCGTCTCGCCGAGCGCCCGGTTCAGCCCGAGGATGATGGCCCCGATGATGCCTGAGCGCGCCGACGGGAGGACCGCGTAGCGGATCGTGTCCCACGCGCACGCGCCGAGGCCGACCGCGGCCTCGCGGTGCAGCTGGGGCACCGCCTGCATCACCTCGCGCGACACCGACGTGATCGTGGGGACGATCATGATGGCGAGGATGACGCCCGCGGCGAACATGCCGAAGCCGAGCGGCGGGCCCTCGAAGAGGGGGATGTAGCCGAAGTACTTGATGATGACCGGCTCGACGGTGTCCCGGAGCCAGGGGCGGAGCACGGCGATGCCCCAGAAGCCGTAGACGACGCTCGGGATCGCCGCGAGGAGCTCGACCATGAACCCGAGCGGCTTGCGGATCCGGTGGGGCGCCAGATCCGACAGGAAGATCGCGAGGCCGAGCGAGACGGGGACGGCGAGCACGATGGCGATCAGCGACGTGACGACCGTGCCGTAGACGAACGGGAGCGCGCCGAACTCCTCACGCGCAGGGTCCCACACGCGCCCGGTGAGGAACCCCAGCCCGAACTTGTCGATGGCGAGCCGCGATGAGCGGATGAGCTCCAGCACCATCAGCGCTGGCACCGCGAGCACCGTCAGGCCGAACATCGTCAGGATGGCGCGGAACGCTCGATCTGCTCCGCGCGTGCCATGTGGCGCGTCGCTCTGTGGCGCGGACGAGGCGGCTTGTTGCATCGGGACTTCTACGGTGCTCATGGACCTATCCTGCGCTCCTGCGCGCACGCCAGCCGCGCGCGGCGGAGCGCCGTTCGCACGGCTGAGGCGCATTCCTGGGGGTTATGGGGCGAGCAGGGGCTTGCCGTCAGGGCCGACCAGCGCGGCGAGCTTCTTGTCGACCTTCTCGACGACAGCCGCGGGCAGCGGGGCGTAATGGAGGTCGTTCGTGAACTTCTGGCCGTCTTGCATCGCCCACTTGACGAAGTTGGCGAGCACCTTGCCCTTCGCGAGGTCCTTCTGCTCCTGGTACACGAGGAGGTACGTGAAGCCGGCGATGGGGTATGCGTCCTCGCCCTCGGCGTCCACGAGCGAGATCCGGAGGTCTTCCGGCATCTTGGCTGCGGCGCCGGCGCCTGCGGCGGTCGTGCTCTCCAGCGACGGGGTGATGAACTTCCCGCTCTTGTTCTTGAGCGAGGCGAACGTGAGCTTGTTCTGCATCGCGTACGCGAGCTCGATGTAGCCGATCGAGGCGGGCGTGCTCGTGATGAGCGCGGAGACACCGTCGTTGCCCTTGGCGCCGAGGCCGCCAGGCCAGTTCACGCTGGTCCCGGTCCCTGGGCCGCTCTTCCACTCCGGGCTGACCGCGCTCAGGTAGTCGACGAAGATCTTGGTCGTCCCGCTGCCATCCGAGCGGTGGACCGTCGCGATCTCCTTGTCGGGGAGCTTCACGTCCGGGTTCTCCTTCTGGAGCGCCGGATCGTTCCACTTCTTGATCTTGCCCAGGAAGATGTGCGCGGCCGCCTCCGGCGTGAGCTTCAGGCCAGACGGGACACCCTCGAGGTTGTAGGTCAGCACGACCGCGCCGAGGCAGGTCGGCAGGTGAAGGATGCCGGCGGCCTTCCCGAGCTGCTCCTCGTTCATCGGGGCATCGGAGGCGCCGAAATCGACGGTCCGCTCGGTGATCTGCCGGATCCCACCCCCGGAGCCGATGGACTGGTAGTTGATCTTGACCTTGGAGTTGGCCTTCTGGAACTCAGCGATCCACTTCGTATAAAGAGGGTACGGGAACGTCGCACCCGCGCCCGTCAAGGTGATGTCCCCGTCAGCGGTCGGCTGCGGCGCGGTGTCCTTCTTCGCGCCGGGGAGCGAGCCGGTTTCTTGGGGGGCATCAGAGCGACCGCACGCCGCGGTCAGGAGGAACATCGCCAGGGTGAGCAGAATTCGAGCCATGCACAGCAAGGCGTAATCGAGTTTTGTGACAGCTCCGTGACGGCAAGGTGGAACAGCGAGTACCGCGCTTTCCTGGCTTTGCGTGGTTCGCGTGGATCACTCGGCGCGCGCCAGGCGGACGGTGAACTGGGTGCCGCGGCCGATGGCGCTCTCGACCTCGATCGAGCCGTTCATCAGCTCGACCAGGTGCTTCACGATGGCGAGGCCGAGCCCGGTGCCGCCCAGATCGCGTGAGCGGCCGGCGTCGACTCGGTAGAACCGCTCGAAGATGCGGCCCAGGTGGTGGGGCGGAATACCGGGGCCGTCGTCGGCGACCGCGATCGTCACCTGGTGATCGACCGAGCGCGTCTTCACCGTGACGTGAGCTCCCTCGCCCGCGTACTTGATGGCGTTGTCGAGCAGGTTCATGAGCACCTGCTCGAGCGCGCGGCGGTCGCACCGAGCGGGCGGGAGCGCAGAGGCGTCGACGGTCAGCGTGACCCTGCGCCGGCGCGCCGCCTCCGCGAGCAGCTGCGTGACGTGCTCGATGGCGGGGGCGATGTCGAGCTCCGACAGCGCGAGGCGGAAGTTCTTCGCCTCGATCTTCGAGAGGTCGAGCAGATCGTCGACGAGGTGGCGGAGGCGCTTCGCGTGCCGATCGATCACGTCGACGAACTCGGCGGCCTCGTGGGGATCGTTCAGCGCGCCGAGCTGCAGCGTCTCGGCGGCGGTGCTGATCGCGGTGACCGGGGTGCGCAGCTCGTGGGACACGTTGGCGACGAAATCGGTCCGGATCGTCTCCAGCCGGCGGAGGTCGGTGACGTCATGGAACACCGCGATGAGCCCCGGCTCGGCGGACGCGCCGTCGTGATCCGCGCCCCACGCGGCGAGGGCCTCGCGCTCATCGTGCCCGAGCCGCGCCGGGCCCTTCCGGCGCGACACGCGCACGAGCAGCCGCCTCGGCAGCGTCCGCCCGAGCTCGACCTCGACGTCGACAGGCTCGTCCCGCTTGCCGGCGAGCTGGATCGCCTCGGTGAGCCGCGCATTGCGGATCGACTCGATGACCGATCGACCGAGCGCGTCCTCGCCGAGGGAGGCCATCGCGCGGAGCGCCCGGTTGGCGAGGAGGATCCTCCCGTCGCGATCGAGCACGAGGACGCCCTCGCTCATCCCGTCGAGGATGCCCGCGAGCAGGGCGCGCTCCGTCCGGACCTCGGCGGTGGAGCGGGAGAGCTCGCTCGAGAGGTGGTTCAGCGCGCGCGCCAGCTGGCGCAGCTCGCCCGAGCCGCGCAGCGGGGCGCGCGTCGACAGGTCGCCCTCGGACATCGCCTGCGCGAAGCGGGTCAGCCTCCGGATCGGGCGCGTGACGAAGAAGGCCGTGGCGGCGCCCACCGAGACGGCGACGACGATCACGGTGCCCATGCCGAGCAGCAGCGTGCGCCGTGACCGAAGCAGGGCGGCGTCGACGGCGGCGCGCGGGCTGTGCTCCGCCAGCAGCGCCGCTTCCATGTCGCGCGCGGCGAGGCGCTCGATCGGGACGCCAGCGACGAGGAGGGCGAGCACCGTCCCCGCCGCGAGCTTCGCTCCGACGCCCAGCCCCCTAAGCAAGCGCATGGGCCCCTAGGCGACCTCGGGCTCGGCGCGGAACCGGTAGCCGACGCCGCGCACGGTCTCGATGTAATCGCCCGCCGCGCCGAGCTTCTCGCGGACGCGCTTCACGTGGGTGTCGACGTTGCGCGCGGTCACGTCGACGTGCGAGCCCCACACCTCGTCGAGCAGGAGATCGCGCGACAGCACGCGCCCGCGGCGATCGTAGAGCATCATGAGCAGGCGGAACTCGAGGGCGGTCAGCGCGATCTCGGCCTCCTGAACCCAGGCCCGGTGCGCGGCGCGATCGACCCGCAGGATGCCGAAGTCGAACTTCTCCGGCGCCGACGCCGGGCTCTCCGAGCGCTTGAGGATCGCCCGGGCGCGCAGGATGAGCTCGCGCACGCTGAACGGCTTGACGACGTAGTCGTCGGCCCCGAGCTCGAAGCCGACGATCCGGTCGATCTCCTCGCCCTTGGCCGTGACCATGATGACGGGCACCGCCGATGTCTGTGGGTTCTGCTTGAGGCGGCGGCAGATCTCCGTGCCCGACATGTCCGGGAGCATCAGGTCGAGCAGGACGAGATCGAACCGCTCCTCCTTGACCGCGCGGAGCGCCGTCTCCCCGCTCCCAGCGGACACCACATCGAACCCTGCCTGACGGAAATTGTAGGTGAGGACGCGCTGCAGGTCGCGCTCGTCCTCCACGATGAGCACGTGGCTCGGCATGGCCGATGTATGTAGCAGCGCATTGTGACAGCTTGATGGCGATCGCGCGTGTCGCGCGTCGCCCTCGCGAGACGGAATTGCGACAAGGACGCGATGGCGCGCGAGCGCGAGGAGAGCGCGGAGAGCCGAGACGGACAACGGGCGGGCGGGATCGGACGTGGCCGATCCGCAACGTGGGGCGCGGCCGGGAGAGCAGCCTGGAGCGCTGTGGCGGGGCGGACAGCGATGACGGAAGCGCGACCGGCCGACGGGTCGTGCAGCGCGGCGGGCTGCGGACTCCCGGGACGGAATGCGTGACGCTTGCAACGCTCGGCGTTTTCGCCTAACTGGGCCGCCCATGGCCCTCGAGCGAACACTCTCAATCATCAAGCCTGATGCGATGGAAAAGAACACGGCCGGCGCGATCGTCGCCCGCCTCGAGCAGGAGGGCTTCACGGTCAAAGCGATGAAGCGCATCCACCTTACCCGCGCGGAGGCCGAGGGCTTCTACGCGGAGCACCAGGGGCGCGGCTTCTTCGACGAGCTCGTGACGTTCATGTCGCGCAGCCCCATCCTGGTGATGGCGCTCGAGCGCGAGGACGCGGTGGCGAAGTACCGCGAGGTCATCGGCGCGACGGATCCGGCCAAGGCAGCGGCAGGGACGATCCGCAAGCTCTACGGGGCGAACGTGGGCGAGAACGCGGTCCACGGGTCCGACAAGCCGGCGACCGCCGCGCGGGAGATCGCCTACTTCTTCGCGGGTTACGAGGTCGCGCCGAGCGCGACGGCCTGATGCTCGGCGAGCGGCTCGCGGCTGCGCTCGGCGCGGCGCGGGACGGCGCGGCAGGCATCGAGAGCTTCGCGCACCTGCTCGGCTCGCGCCGCGTCGGGCCGCGTGGGGTCGCGCTCGCGCTCCCGGAGGTATGCGAGGGGTGCGCGGCGCTCGTCGTTGCCCTCGACAGCCTGTCCGCGGCGGTCCGCGACGGCTTCGTCGAGACAGACGCCGCCGTGGCGGCCGACGCCGCGGCGGCCGACGCCGCCTGCGCGGTCCTCGGCCATGCGGGCGTCGAGGTCGCGCGCCTCACGGACGAGCTGTCCCGCGCCGCGGCCGGCGCCTCGCCGGCGCGCGGCCCTGGCCGCGGTCGCGGAGACCGCGGCGGCTCCGAGCGCGGCATCGACGCGCGGCAGCGCCTCGGGCTCGAGGCGTCGGTGCGCAGGACGGCCCGGGAGCTGAGCGGCGCGCTGCGCCTGTCCGAGCTCGTCATCGCGACCCTCGAGCTGCGCCCGACGCCGCTCGATCTCATCGACGTGCTCCGCAACTGGAGCGCCGCCCCGGCCGATGGGCGGCCCGTGGTCGGCATCTCGGTCGCCTCCTCCGACGGCCGAGCCAACGAGGTGGAGGGCGACGTCCGCGCCGTGAGCGGGCTCATGGAGCTCGCTGTCGGCATGGTCAGCGCCGCCGGTGTCGCGAGCCCGCACCTCACCGTGTCCCGCCTCTCGGACGGGCGCTCGGTGGTGCGCATCGCCGAGCGCGGCCCGCGCGAGGGGGCGCCGGCGGTCGCCCTCGACGTGGTGCTGCGCGACGGCGGCGAGCGGGCGGCCGCCGTGGCCCGCGTCGTCGCGCGCCGCGCGCGCATCGAGCTCGTCGAGGGGACGGGCGGTCGCGTCGTCACCATGACGTTCTGACCCCGGTGCCGGTGCTGGCTCGGCCGTGCTAAAGGCGGCGCCATGGCCACCGAAGAATCCATGAAGTCCCTTGTTGAGGCGGCGTTCCGCGACCGCGAGCTCCTGCGCTCGCCCGCGCACGAGGCCGCGGTCCTCCGCACGATCGAGTGCCTCGATCAAGGCCTGCTCCGCGTCGCCGAGCCCGACAAGACCGCGCAGGCGGGCGGCGAAGGCGCGGCGTCCACCGGCGAGGGCGCGCCGCACAGGTGGGTGACGCACGCGTGGATCAAGGAGGCGATCCTTCTCTACTTCTCGCTCCGCGGCATGAGCGTGATGGAGGCCGGCCCCTTCGAGTTCCACGACAAGATCCCGCTCAAGCGCGGCCTCGACAAGGCGGGCGTGCGCGTCGTCCCGCCGGGGACGGTGCGCTACGGCGCGTTCCTCGAGCAGGGCGCGATCGTCATGCCCGGCTACGTGAACATCGGCGCGTGGGTCGGCTCGGGGTCGATGGTCGACACCTGGGCGACGGTCGGCAGCTGCGCGCAGATCGGGCGAGGGGTGCACCTCGCCGGGGGCGTCGGCATCGGCGGGGTGCTCGAGCCGCCGGGGGCGCGGCCCGTGATCATCGAGGACGGCGTCTTCGTGGGCTCCCGCGTGATTGTGGTGGAGGGCGTCGTGGTCGAGGAAGAGGCGGTGCTCGGCGCCGGCGTGGTGCTCACCGCGTCGACGGCGATCCTCGACGTCACGGGGCCGGAGGTCGTCGAGCACCGCGGCCGGGTGCCTGCGCGCAGCGTGGTGATCCCGGGAACGCGGCCGAAGCGCTTCCCCGCAGGGGAGTTCTCGATCCCCTGCGCGCTCATCATCGGCAAGCGGAGCGAGGCGACGGACCGCAAGGTGTCGCTGAACGCGGCGCTGCGAGATTTCGCGGTGCCGGTGTGAGCGCGCGCGCCGACGCGGACGCGGCGGCCGCGGCCGATCTCGCGGACACGCTGCTCTGGCTGTGCTCCGTCCCGTCGCCCACGGGCGAAGAGCAGGAGCTGTGCTGCGCGGTGGCGGAGCGGCTCGGTCGGGCTCGGCTCGCCGCGCCGGTGCGCCGCCACGGCGACTCGCTCGTCGTGCAGGTGACGCAGGGCACGGGCGGCCCGAAGATCGCGCTGGCCGGGCACCTCGACGTGGTGCGCACCTCGCACGACGGGCCGCCGCGGATCGAGGGGGATCGCCTCTACGGCCCCGGCGCGAGCGACATGAAGTCGGGGCTCGCGCTGATGCTCGACCTCGCCGAGGGAGAGCGGGAGGCGATCGCGGGCGTCGATCTGACGCTCGTGTTCTACGCGCGGGAGGAGGGGCCGTACCTGGAGAACGAGCTCGCGCTGGTCATCGAGCGCGAGCCGGACCTCCGCGCGCTCGATCTCGCGGTGTGCCTCGAGCCGAGCGACAATCGGTTGAGCCTGGGCGCGAGCGGGTCGCTCCACGCTGGGCTGACGTTCCGCGGGCGGACGGCGCACAGCGCGCGGCCGTGGCAAGGGGAGAACGCCATCTACAAGGCAGGCCCGCTCCTGGTCGAGCTCGCTGCGCTTGCGCCGCGCGAGGTCGAGATCGACGGGTTCGTCTACCGCGCCGTCACCACGGCGACGATGGCGCAGGGCGGGCGCGGGCGGAACGTCGTGCCGGACGAGTTCACGATGAACCTGAACCACCGCTTCCCGCCTGGGACGTCGATCCAGGAGGCGCAGCGGACCATCGAGGCGCTCGTGGACGGCCGCGCCGAGATCGCCTGGCGCGATCTCAGCCCTTCGGCGCCGCCGCACGCGTCGCACCCGCTCGTCGTCGCGCTGCGCGAGGCGGGCGTCGCCGCGGTCGAGCCGAAGCAGGCGTGGACCGACGTGGCCCGCTTCGCGGAGCTCGGAGTGCCTGCGGTCAACTTCGGCCCTGGCGAGAACGCCCAGGCGCACCAGCGCAACGAGTGGTCGTCGCTTCAAAAGCTGTCGGAGGGTCGCGCGATCCTCCGCCGCTGGCTCTCGGCGCTCGGACCGGCCTGACGCCGCGCGCGCTCCGTGTCAGGGGGGAACCCGCCTGATCGCGCGCGGTGTTCGGGGCGCGCCCCGGCGACCCTCGTGTCCTTCAGGTGCCTGCGCGCACCGAGAGCCCGGCGGCGGGGATGGTGAAGAAGAACGTGCTCCCCTGGCCGGGCGAGCTCTCGACCCAGATCGTACCGCCGTGGGCCTCCACGATGCCCTTCGTGACGAACGCCGCGAGCCCCATCCCCTGTCCCATGGGCCTTCGAGGGGGCGCGTGGCGGGTGAAGAGCAGCGGTTGCTGATCCGGGGAGATGCCAGGTCCTGTATCGGAGATCGAGAATCGCGCGTCGGTGCCCGACGGCTCGGCGCGCACCGTGATGCGTCCGCCCTTCGGCGTGAAGCGCATGGCGTTGCCGAGCAGGGTGGCGATGACCTGGACGATGCGCTCGCGATCGCACGCGATGGGCGGCAGATCGTGCGGAAGCTCCTTGGCGATCTCGAGCGGCTTCAGCGCGACCGTGGGCGCCAGGAGCTCGATCGCCTTGTCGAGGATCGGCTCGACCTCGTGCGCGCCCTTGCCGACCTTCAGCGAGCCGCTCTCGATGCTCATGGCGTCGACAAGGTCCTGCGCGAGCTGGTTGATCTCGTCCGCCGCGCGGGTGATCGCCTCGAGCTGCCGCCTACCCGGGCCCTCTTGAGCGACGGATCGCATCAGCATGCGGGCGCTCACGACGATCACGCTCAGCGAGTTCCTGAGGTCGTGAGAGATGGTGGATACGGTCTCGCGCAGGAGGCGCTCCGCCGCCTCCGCGCGACGCTCGAGGAGCTGGCGCTGCTCCTCGATGATCCGCTCGCGCTTGGCCGCGTCGCCCCGTGGGGCGAGCCGCTCCGCGTCCGCCTTCGATCGCCTGGGCGCCCTGGCGCGCAGGGTCGCTGGTCCCGCGGATCGAGGCCCGCTCGCTGCAGCGGACGTCGAGCCTCTCTTCGGAGCGCGCAGGGGCGCCGCCGTTGTGCGCCCGCGGAGCGTGCGGCCGTGCGCTGCATCCGCGCCGTCCGCCGCGTTCTTCCCGGCTTTTTTTCTCGTCACCCCCGCCATTCTTGTCCCCTCGTGCCTCTCAAGCGCTCAGTTAGCCAGAAAGACCGCACCGAGAATAGTCAGGTGGTGCCGCAGTCAAGTCCTGGCAGCGCGGGAGCGCAGGTGCGCTATTCGCAGTCTCGCCGCGGTCTCGCCGCAGCGTCGCGGGGGGAACGCGCCTCGCGGATCTCGCGAGCTCGTGCGCGTGGTGTGGGTTTCGCTGGTTCCGTGGAGCGGGGATTCGCGGCGCGTCAGGGCGTGCTTTCCGGCTGCGATGACGCGCCGCCGCGCGACAGGAGGCGGCGAATCTCGAGCACGAGCGTGTCCGGCAGACACGGCTTCGTCAGGAAGGCGTCGCACCCCGCGTCCTTCGCCTCGCGCGAGTGCCCCGCGAGCGTGTGACCTGTGAGGGCGACGATGGGGATCCGCATGGTGCGAGGATCGCTCTTGAGGTGGCGCGTCGCCTCCCAGCCGTCGATCTCGGGGAGCGAGAGGTCCATCAGGATGAGGTCCGGGATCAGCTCGAAGGCGCGGTCGAGCGCCTCGCGCCCCGTCGCCGCCTCGGCCACGCGGAACCCGGAGAAAGACAAGTACTCCGCGAACATCTCCCGGTTGTCCTGGAAGTCGTCCACGACCAGGACGAGCGGCGAGACCGCGTTGTCATCAGACTTCACTTCCATCCCAGTGAACCTTTCCATTCCTCGGCGCACCGCGCCGCCCGATCGGTCGTAAGGGGCTCCGGCATCGCTCGGCCGGCCTCTCACGAAGGTCATGTAGGGGGGCGATCCGCTCGGGTCACGTCATGTTTGTATACCTGATGGCGGGCACAATGCCGGGCATTTCCCCTCCCGCGCAGGGGTTATCCTGCATTTGCCCTGAAGGGGTCTCAGGTTGCTCCTGATGCGGCCTAGGTAGGTCCGTAGGGTCGGCGGACGCCGACGATCTCGTGGAGCAAACGAGCGGCGCTGTCCCAGTCGACCGGCTTCACGAGGACGCCGTCGAACGCCGAGGCGTTGAGGGCGGCGCGGGCCTCGAGATCGCGCCGGCCGGTGCACGCGAAGATGGCGACGTGCTGGGTCGCCGGATCGGCGCGCAGCGCCTCGGCGACGACGAAGCCGTCGATGCCGGGCATCCTCAGGTCACACAGGATCACATCCGGCACGTCCTGCGTCGCGAGGAACACGCCACGCAACCCGCCGGTTGCCCGCTCCACCAGGAAGCCGTGCGCAGCGAGCGCCGCCTCCGCCATGACGAGGAAATCGGGATCATCATCGACGATGAGGACCCGGCGCCGCCGCTCGAGCACCTGGGTATCCTCATCTCCCTGCTCGTCGTGATGCTCGGTGAACTCACTGCGCTCTGCCTCGGACATGCTCCCCCGCTCGCGGCTCGGCTGACAGCGCTCCCCAGGTGCTCGGGCTTCGATGCGCGATGCGCGGAAGCATGACCATGGGACCATGGATGGAAGGAGAGCAACGGCCTCCCGCCGGCGTTTCTGGAAAGGCCCCCCCGCGCTGGTGGAGGCGGAACCTGAACCCCAGGTACACCTTGTGCCCAGGTCGCTTATCCGCAACCATCAACTGTCCAGCGCAGATGGGGGGCCTCTGCGCGGCTCACCCCCAGCGTCCGGCGACCGCTGTTTCGGGGCAGCCCCGACGACAGTTGGCTTGCTCGTCTGATGCTCGAGGTCCGCGCTGCTGCATATTCGGAGCAGGCGTTTATGTGGATGGATGACGAGTTCTTCGCGCGTGTGGGCCACGATCTTCGGGGTGAGCTGGCGACCATGCTGGCGGGGGTCCACTATCTCCTGCGTTACCAGAAGGACCTCGGGGCGGCGCCGCGGGACATGCTGGAGCGCGTGCGCGGCGCGGGCGAGCGGCTGAAGCGGCTCCTCGACGAGTTCGACAACTCCATCTGGCTCCGCGCGGACGCGAGCCGTCCCATGGCGATCGCCTCGTGCGATGCAGGCGAGCTCGCCCGCCGCGCGGCGGGGCACCTCGAGGAAGCGGCGACCGCGCGTGGCGTGCGCATCTCGTTCGATGCCGAGCCCGACGGGGGCGCCCCCGTGGAGGGGGATCCCGAGCTGCTCCGGGTGGCGATCGAGTATGTGCTCGGCTTCGCCATCCTGCGCTCGCGCGATCGCCCCGTGCAGATACGTGTCTCGATCGCTGGCGGTGAGGCCGTGGTGACCGTCATCGACGAGGCCGGCCCCGTCGCGCCGGAGCCGCTCGCTCGGCTGCTCGATCCGTTCGGCGAGCGGGCGGCGATCCCCGCCGACCCCGTCGCGCCGCGCCGTCGAGAGCGGCTGGGCCTCGGGCTCGCGATCGCGCGTGGCATCCTCGGCGCGCACGGGGGCGGGCTGACCGTGGAGCCGTCGTCCGAGCGCGCGGACGGCGGCTCGACGGAGCCGGCCTCGGGGCTCTCCCCGACGGGGCTGCGATTCTCGTGCTCTCTCGGCGGCGTTCGACGGGGCGCTCCCCCCGGCTCGCCCGAAACGAGGGGTCGCGGCGGCGCGGCGAGCGCGAGCGGCGATGGCGGATGAGGTCCTGCCCAGGGCTCGCAACGCGCGGATCGTGTCCGATGAAGACTTCGTCTAGGATGAACGGGGTCGCACGTCGCGAGCGTGCTCCAACTTCCACCGCCCACCGATGAATGCGCCTCGATGCCGACGCTGAGCTCTCTCCTCGTGCAGCATGGGGTTACCTCGATGCGGGTGGTCGAAGAGGCGATCGCCCGCCAAGTGCTCCACGGCGGCGACCTCGCCACGAATGTGCTGGAGCTGGGGGCGGTGCGTGAGCGGGAGCTCACCGCGCTGCTCGCAGAGAGCCTCGGGCTCCCGCCCGCCGTGGGCCGATTGCGGCCCGCGTCGCCCGACGTGCTCCGGACGATCCCGGTCGATCTCGCGGTCCAGCACCGCGTGTTCCCCCTCGACGTACGCGGAGGCCTCGACGTCGCAGGGGCGGGAGCCGCGCAGCGCGAAGCGACGCTCGTCATCGCCACGGCAGAGCCCCTCGCGTTGCCCGTGGCGGAGGAGCTGAGCTTCGCGCTGGGGGTCAGCCTGCGGCAGCTCGCCGCGCCGCTGGTGCGCATCCGCCAGGCGCTCGCCGAGCACTACGGCGTGGCCCTGGAGCGGCGGCTGTCGCGGCTCGTGAAGCAGCTCGACGCGCGCGCCGAGCCGAGCCCCGACGAGTCGAACCAGTCGAACGGGCCTGGGCCAGCGGTCACCGCAGCGGTCCCGCCGGCGGCGTCGGCGCCCGTCTCACCCGAGGGCACCGACGCGGCGCAACGCGCAGCGGTCGACGCCACCTCGTCCGCGCGGATCGACACGACGCCTCCTGCCGAGGTCGTCGCGGCTCGCCCGGTCGAGGTCGCTGCGGCCTCGCCCCCTGGCGCCGATGCGGATTCACCGGCAGGTGCTCGCCCCACGTCGCCTCCAGGAGTCGACGCGGCTTCGCCGGCCAGCGTCGAGGAGCCCGAGGATGCCGCTGAGACCCAGCAGCGGCGGCACAGCATCGAGGATGCTCCGACGGTCGAATCGCTGACCTCGATCTACGACGAGGACACGGTCGTCGCGGACGTCGCGCTCAACGAGGCGGTGCCCACGCCGAGGAAGCCGCCGCTCCACGAGATGGATGACGAGCCGACGGTCGTCGCTGCGTATCCGCTCGATCTGGCCGCGCTCCGCTATCCCGAGGCGCACATGCCTCGGGTCGAGGCGGTCGCTTCGAAGCGCGCCGCGCCAGCTCGTGGTGAGGCGGCCGCGCCTACCGGCCAGGCGGCCGCGCTGCAGGAAGAGCCGGCGATCGAGCCGGCAGTGCCGACGCCGCGCTCCGAGCAGCTCGCGCCGCACCTTTCGCCGCTGGCGCCATCGGACGCCGTGCACACGTCGCCGACCGTGGAAGCCCCGGGGCCGCCCGTCGAAATCCCGGAGTCGGCTCCGAAAGCAGCGGCCTCGCCGGCGTCGGCGCTCTCCGGCGCGCGTTCGCCGGCGCCAGGTACTCAGCTCCTGACGGGCTGGCTGAAGCGGGCCTCCGCGGCACACCGGCCTCAGCGAGAGCCGCTGCCGCAAGCCGCCTCGGCGCTGCAGCAGCGGCCGGACGGATCCGCGCCGACGGCGTCGGCACCGTCGCCGCTACCCGCAGCACCGACACCCGAGGCGCCTGTCCCCGCGGCGTCAGCACCCGAGGCGCCTCCGGCCGAGCGACGCGAGCTCTCCTCGATCACGCCAGCGGCGAAGGTCTCCATGCGCGAGGCGGGACGCTCTGCGCCCGCTGCGCAGAGGCGTAAGGGCCCCTTCACGCTGGCCATGGCCGAGCAGGCGCTCGCCGCCGTCGGCTCGAGCGAAGAGGTGCTCGCGGTCCTCTTCGACTTCGGCCAACAGTACTTCGAGTACACGGTCCTGTTCACGGTGCACGGCGAGCGCGCCGAGGGCCGCAACGCCTCAGGTCCAGGCGCCGAGCGTGAGCGCGTCACGAAGATCACCGTGCCCTTCGAACGTCCGAGCGCCCTCGCCAGGGCGCGCGCGCTCCGCGCGCCGCTCGTCACCGCGATTGCCGGCAGCGCTCCTGACGCCGAGCTCCAGCGCGAGCTCGGCAGGAAGGTCCATGCGGCCGCTGTGGCGGTCGTCCCGATCGTCGTGCGCGGCCGCGTCGTCGCGCTCGTCTACGGTGACGACGGCGCCACCTCGGTCGAGCTCTCGAGCATCGGAGACCTCATCGCGCTCGCCGGCATCGCGGCGACGGTGCTGGAGCGGCTCATCCTGCGGAAGAAGCTGAACCGCAGCGGTGGTGCCCAGCAAAGCGACGGCCCGGCGCCCCATGATGCCGCCACGCCGCCGCAGAAGGCGCCAGCGCCGCTGCATCCCGCACCTGCGCCTCCGGAGGACGCCGCCGCCGCCGGGCCTTCGGAGGGCGCTGCTGCGCCTCCAGAGGACGCTGCTGCGCCGACGGGCGAGCAGGCCACGGAGGGACCGCTCTCCCTGCGCACCCGCGCCGCGCTCATGGAGCTGAGCAGCATGGTCCGCTCGGACGCGCACGGCTCGCACGTCGCCGCCGGAGGAGCGCAGCCGCCCGCGGCGGATGCAGATCGCGACGCGGGAGAACCCCCGCCCGCCGACCCCTCGGACGTCGCGCCGCGAGCCGTGCGGCCGCAGGGCGGCTGGACCACGGAGGACGGCGCCTCGGGGATCGATGCCGTCGCGCGTGCCTTCGGCCTTCGCGGCACCGGCGTGGAGGCCGAGTCCGTGCCGCCGGAAGAGGGTGTCGCCCACGCGATGGCCTTCAGCTCGACCATCCCGCCGGCCCCGACGCTGCACGCACAACGCCTCGGCTCCGAGCCGCAGTTCCGGTCGGGCCTCGAGGTGGACGCGGACGTCGTGTCGGGCACGGCCGTCACGGCGCCGATGATGCCGGCGATCACGCCGCCGATGATGCCGGCGGTCACAGCGCCGATGATGCCGGCGGTCACGCCGCTACCTGCGTCGCGCGCCGCAACGTCGTCCGCGCCGGCGATCATCGACGAGATCCCCGACCTCGAGATCCCCGCGGCGCCGGTCCCCTCGGCGTCGGAGGACCTCGATCTCGGCGAGCCGGAAGAGGCGCGGACGAAGCGGTACTCACGGCCTCCGTGGATGCTCGACAGCTCGATCACGCCGGGCGCAGAGGAGCACCGGGAGCTCGGACCGGCGCCGGCAGCGGGGCGGCCCTCGTGGCGCCGCCGCACGCCTGTCGCCGTCGAGACCGCCACGGCGTACGCGAGGCCCCCGTCCGAGCGCCGCGCCGCGGTCTCGCAGTCGCCGGCCGGCGACCTGCGCGCGGAGTACACCTCGCTCCTTCAACACGTCCTCGCGGGCGGCGAGTCCGCCGCGAGGGCGTTCGCCGAGCTCGTGCGGAACGGCGACACGGCGATCTCGATCGTCGCCGCGCGGTTTCCCGGTCCGCTCCGGGTCGACCGTCAGCGCTTCCGTGAGCAGCTGGCCGGACCGGACGGCGCCGCGATCGTCGCCACCGCGCCCCCCGCCTCCCAGTGCGGGCCGCTGCTCGAGCTCATCGTCGCGATCCGGCGGCCGGCGCTCCCCTTCATGACCGTGCGGAGCGCCTCGCCCGATCCCGAGGTGCGCCTGTGGGCCACGCACGTGCTCGGCGAGCTGCCGTACCCGGAGGCCGCCAACGCGCTGCTCCCACGGCTCTTCGACGACAGCATCGCCGTGCGGCGGATCGCGATCCAGTCGGCCGCCTCGCTGATCGCGGCGCCGCCCGCGGGCGGCCCGATCCTGCAGGGGCTCGATCACATCGCGCGCGATCGCGAGGAATCGTCCGCGCGACGGCTCGCGGCCATCGAGACGATGACCGAGATCCGCTCCGGAGCCAGCGTGCCGGCGCTCATCAGCGCGCTCACCGATCCTCACGAGGCGATCGTCGAGGCGGCGGCGCGGGCGCTGATCGTCATCACGCGCGACGATCTCGGCCGAGACGCGCGCAGGTGGCTGTCATGGTGGTCGAGGAACGGCGAGCGCCATCGCATCGAGTGGATCATCGACGCGCTCACGCACGAGAAGCCTGCCATCCGCCGCGCGGCGATCGACGAGCTGAAGGGCATCACCAAGGAGTACTTCGGCTACTACGAGGACCTGCCGCGGCAGGAGCGGGAGGCCGCCCAGGAGCGGTACCGCGCGTGGTGGATCTCCGAGGGGCGCTCGCGGTTCCGCACCACCGGCTGAGGCTGCAGGGAGGCGGGCGGCTCGACCGCTCAGCGGGAGCCGCCCGTCGGGTGGGCTTCAGGGAAGGGAAGGGGAACGAAGAGAGCGAACCGCGCGGCGGCGGTTCACTTCGGGGTGGCGGGGGCGGCGGCCGGCTGCGCGGCGGGCGCCGGCTTCTTGACGGGCAGCCCGGCGGGCGCGGTCTCGCCGGCCTCCTTCATGGCCTTGTCGATGAGCTTCTTGAACTTCGAGAACGGCTGGGCGCCGCTGATGAAGTAGCCGTTCACGACGAACGCCGGCGTCCCGCTGATGCCCGCCTTGTCCGCGACGGCGCTCTCGGAGTCCACGAACGCCTTGTGGGTGTTCGCGTCGAGCGCCTTCTTGAACTTCGTCAGGTCGAGGCCCTGCTCCTCGGCGTACTTCTCGAGCGAGGCGCGCGCGAGGCCGTCCGGCTGCCCCTGGTTCTTGAAGAGCTCCTCGTGGTACGCCCAGAACCCGGCGTTGCCCTTCTGCGCGTAGGCCTCCTGCGCGGCCTCGGACGCGAGCGGCGCGTTCTTGTGCATCGGCAGCGGCCGGTGGCGCCACACGATCTTCAGCTTGTCGCCGTAGGTCTTCGAGATCTGGGAGACCGTGTCCTCGACGCGCTTGCAGAACGGGCACTCGAAGTCCGAGAAGACCTGCATCACGACCTTGGCCTTCTCGCCGCCCTTCCACGGGCTGTTCGGCGGCGGCGCGGAGACCTCCTTGCGCTCGGGCGGCGGCGGCTCCTTGCCGTCCTTGATGATCTCGGCGTAGAGGTCCTTCGCGGCGACGCCCTTGGCGAGCAGCGCCTCGGACTTCTTCATCTCCTCGTCGATGATCGCCTTGAACTTGTCGATCGGCTGCGCGCCGACGAGCCGGCGGCCGTTGATGAAGAAGTGCGGGGTCCCGGACGCCTGCAGGTCGTCCGCGAGCTCCTGATCGGCGGCGATGGACGCGCCGTGCTTCTTGGTGGCGATCGCGGCCTTCACCTTCTCGACGTCGAGCCCGAGCTCCTTGGCGTAGCCGAGCAGATCCTCGTCGTTGAGCTTCTGCTGGTTCTTCCAGAGCAGGTCGTACGCGTCCCAGAAGCCCTTGTCGCCCTTCTGCGCGCGGGCCTCCATGGCGAGCTCAGCCGCGGGCTCCGCGCGCTGGTGGAACGGGAGCGGGTTGTTCTTCCAGACGAACCGGACCTTGTCCCCGTAGGTCTTGACGATCTCGTCGATCGTCGGGACGACCTTGCTGCAGAAGGGGCACTGGAAATCGGACCACTCGACGATGGTGACCAGCGCGGTGGCCGGACCCTTCGCCGGCGCCTCGCCGACGGGCACCTTCCAGACGGTCTTGTCGTCCTCCTGCGGGCGCTCGCGGTCCTTCTGGGGCGGCGCCTTCGCCTTGTTCTCCGCGGCGAGCTTGGCGTACACCTTGTCGGGCTTCGTCCCGGAGGCGACCGCCGCCTGCGCGGCCTTGAGCTGCTCGTCGATGACGGAGGTGAACTTGTCGATCGGCTGAGCGCCGCTCAGGAACACGCCGTTGATGATCGACGCGGGCGTGCCGGTGACGCCCGAGGTCTTGCCGACCGCCATGTCGGCGTCGATCTTGGCCATGTACTCCTGCCGATCGAACGCCGCCTTGAACTTCGCCCTGTCGACGCCGGCGTCGCCGGCCCACTTCTCGAAGTTCTCGGGCGAGAGGCTCTTCTGGTTCTGGAAGGCGAGCTCGTGGAACTTCCAGAACGCCTTCGAGCCGCCGAGGCGGAACACGGTCTCGGCCGCGAGCGCCGCCGGGCGCGCGTTCTTGTGGAAGGGGAGCGGGTTGTTCTTCCAGAGGATGCGCAGCTTCTCGGGGCCGTACTTGTCCTTGAGCTGGCTGATCGTCGTCTCGACCTTGCTGCAGAACGGACACTCGAAGTCGCTGAAGACGACCATCGTCACCGGCGCCGCCCGCGTGCCCCACATGGGGTCCTTCGACGACACCGGGACCGCCGCGTCCTCGTCGGTCCACGGCTGACCGTCGTCGACGGCCGCCGAGATCTCATGGCCGCGCGAGCCGGCGCTCCGATCGATGCTCCACATCAGCCCCATCCCTGCGATGAAGCAGAGAAGAAAGCCGACGATGGCTGTTCCCTTGTTCATGATGTTTCCTCTCTCAACGTGGGTGGGGCTCCGCCAGGCGGGCCCCTCCTTCAACGCGGGTGCGGCACCGGGTGCAGCGCCCGCGACAAGATCGCCAATCGTGAGCCCCCGGGGCGGCGCGCCACCCCGGGCCGAGGGAGCCGCCGCCGCGTGCCCGCAGCGCAGCCCCCGGCGGAGCGCCAGAGCCGCTCTCGACCCCTCACGCCGGCGCCTGCGCCCGGCCTCGAGCGCGGCTGGCACGTCGCCCTCGAGAGGGCGAGCCTGCGCGACGTGGGACCGGACCGGCGCCTAGGAGGCTCGGGTCAGACCGGCAAGCGCTCCAGATCTCGCGGCAGCACCGCCCTCGCGCCAGGAGCTGCGGTCTCCGAGAGACCGAGCGGCGCGATCGCGTGCGGGCTGCCGGCGAGCTCGCCTCATCGAGGCGGGTGGTAGACGCCCTGCGCGACGCCGGGACGTGGTCCTCCCGAGACCGCCGCGAACGAGAAGAGCGAGACGGGCGCGTACAGGGGAGGGAGGACGAGCTCAGGAAGGAGCAGCGCCTGGTGCGGAGCGCTGGCGAGCTCGCTCACAGGACCTGGATGCCGCGAGTTCGGCCCGACCATCGGCCCGCCATCGCTCCCGGCGCAGCCTGGCGCCGCGTCGATCCGCGCGTCGGTGATCGGGAGGGTGCGGGGCGGAGCGACGGCGGAGGCTCCGCGGGGATCACAGATGGGCGCGTCCCTCGTCTCGCCCGTCGCATCGTCGACGCTGGTCAAGACGGTGCACGACGGCTCGTCCGGCGGGGCGACGATCGTCATCCGGTCGTCCTCGCACACCGGGATGATCGCAGCGCGCGCTTTCAGCGGCAGGACCAGCGCCAACGCGAACGTCAGCACGGTCATCAGGCGCTGGACAGCGTGTCGCGACATCCCTCGCAAGGATTAGCCGAGGCGTGCAGGGAGAGCAATGGCCCGGATCCCCGAGGGAACGCGGCACTCCGGGCCTTCCTGGACGGATCCCGACGCTTCTCCAGGGTACCGCCCGGAGGACGCCACTTGTCGACAGGGTGTGGATAACCCTGTGGATAAGTTGGAGAGCCCCTGTGTCGAAACGGTGGTTCGAGCAGCCCGCGCCAGCAGGAGCACGGCCGGTTTCAGGGTTGTGCAGCGATCCGCGCGAACTTGGCCCACCTTGTCCTACATCCGGTAGGTTCGCTTCATGGCGAACTCCTCCGCGACCGTGCCTCGCCCGGTTCCTCCGCCCTCGCATGAGCCCAACAAGAGCGGCTTCGCTGCGGACGATGTTCCCCGGCCGCTCGGCCGTTACGTGCTCCTGCGGCGCATCGCCCGCGGAGGCATGGGGGAGGTGTTCCTCGCCTCCACGACCGGGCTGGAAGGGGCCGAGCGCCCCGTCGTCGTGAAGATCATCCGCCGCGAGCACGCGTCCGATCCGAGCTATATCGCCCGCTTCCTCGACGAAGCGCGGGTGCAGGCGCAGCTCCAGCACTCCGGCGTCGCGCAGGTCATCGAGGCGGACGTCGACCCGGCGACAGGGGAGCCGTACGCCGTGGTCGAGCACGTCGAGGGCCGGAGCCTCGGCGAGGTCCGCGCCCGCGCGGTGCAGCTCGGGCACCGCTTCGACTGGGCGGAGGCGGTCGCGATCGCGACGATGATCGCCGAGGCGCTCGCCCACGTGCACGAGCGCAGGGACCCGTCGGGCGCCGCGCTCGCCATCGTCCACCGCGATCTCTCGCCGCAGAACGTGATGCTCGGCTTCGCCGGCGACGTGAAGATCATCGACTTCGGCACCGCCCGCGGGCAGAACCGGCGCTGCCACACGGTCGCGGGCGTCGTCTTCGCGAAGCCGGGCTACGTCGCGCCGGAGGTCGCCAACGGAGATCCGGGCGACGCCCGGGTCGATCTCTATGCGCTCGGGGTCATGCTCTGGGAGCTGTGCGCGGGGCGCCGGTTCCTGCAGGGCGACGCGCAGGCGCACATGGCCGCGGTCGCGCGCAATCAGAACGACCCGCCGCCGATCGCGCTGTCGCTCGGGGCTCCCTCGGCGCTCGACGCCGCCATCGGGCGGCTCACGGCCTTCGACCGCGACGCCCGCTACCCGTCGAGCCGCGCCGCCGCGCGCGACCTCGCCGCGCTCCTCGGGGCGGCGGTCGCCCTGCCCGGCGGCGAACGCGGCGTGCGCGCGCGGGCCGCGCACTTGATGCAGCGCCTGTTCCCTGGCGAGCCGGGGCGCTCGCGCAGCGAGTTCGCGGCCCTCGTCGCCGCTGCCAAGGCCCACCGCGCCACGGCCGTGACGCCGGTGAGCCCGCGCGCGGAGGCCATGGCCTCCGCCGAGCGCGTGGACGACGGCACGCTGCCCGGGACGCGCTACCGGCTGCTGCGCGAGATCGGGACGGGCGCGAGCAGCACCGTCCACGAGGCGGAGCACGTCGATCTGGGGCGCCGCGTGGCGCTCAAGGTCGTCTCCGCGGAGCACTCGGCGACCGACGTGGTCGCGAGCCGCTTCCGCCGCGAGGCGCGCGTCCTCTCGCGCCTCTCCCACGAGCACCTCGTGAAGGTCCACGATTTCGGCATGGCCGCGGATGGCCGGCTGTTCTGCGCCATGGACCTCCTGGAGGGCGAGACGCTCGACGCCCTGCTCGTCCGCGGCGGCGCGATCGACTGGAGGGACGCGCTCGCGATGGCCGCCAAGGTGCTGAGCGCGCTCGAGCTCGCGCACGCCGAGGGGCTCGTTCACAGGGACATCAAGCCCGAGAACCTGTTCATGACGCGCCCGCGCGGCGCCGAGGGGGCGCTCTCCCTCGCGGACGCCGGCCTGAAGCTGCTCGATTTCGGGCTCGCGAAGCGCCTCTCCGAGGATCGCGGCGAGGCCGACGGCGTCGCGGACGAGACGGGCGCCGGCGAAGGGCCGGCCCGGGCAGCGGTCGCGATCGTCGGGACGCCCGAGTACATGGCCCCCGAGCAGGCCGCGTCGGGGCGCATCGACGGGCGCGCCGATCTCTACGCGCTCGGCTGCGTCCTCTACGAGATGCTCACGGGGCGCCTGCCGTTCGTCGAGCAGAGCCTCGTCGCGCTGATCGACGCGAAGATCAAGGGCAGCCCCGAGCGCCTCCGCGAGCGCGCGCCGACCCGGCAGATCCCGACCTTCGTCGACGATCTGGTGATGCGCGCGCTGGCCCGTCATCCGAGCGTCCGCTTCCAGAGCGCCGCCGAGATGCGAAAGGCCATCCTGGATGCGCTGGGGCAGCCCGCGCGCGCGCGCACCCGCCGCCGCGCGCTGGGGTTCGCCGCGGTGGCCGCCGCGATGACGCTCGCGGGCGTGCTGGTCGTCGGCAAGGGGCGCGAGCTGGTGGCCAGGGTCCCCGCGGTCGCTGCGCTCGTCGGCGCCGCGGGCGAGGCGACCGCGGCGTCGGGCGACGAGGCGCAGCCCGCTGCGCCCGGCGCGCCGGCGGTAGCCGCGGAGGCGCCGGTAGTCGCTGCGGAGGCGCCGGCGTCCGCCGCGGAGGCGCCGGCCGACGGCGCGCTCGCGGCAGCTTCCTACGCACCGGCGTCCGCCGCGGCAGCTCTCGCTGCTGCCAGCGCGCCAGGACCTGCCGCGGCAGGGCAGGGGAGCGCCACGCCTTCCGCCCTCGCGGCTGTGTCCGCCACCGGAGCTGAGCCCGCCGCGCCCCGCGAGGGAGCCGCGCTGCCCGCGGCGGCGGTGCCGCATGGGCAGGCTGCCATCGCGAAGAGCGACGCGGCGAAGCCACCGGCGAGGGACGAGTCCGCCCGGCGCGCCTCGGCGACGGCCGCGCGCGCACCGGCGCCCAAGGCCGCCAAACCTGCGGCGCGCGGCGCGGCGGATCGCGCCTCCCGCGAGGTCGCGAAGCGCGAGCAGAAGGCGCGCGAGCGATCGTCCTCGTCCGCGGCGCGCGAGTCGGCCGCGCCGACACCCGCGCGTGGCGAGGCTGACACGGCGGCGAAAGACGCGCACGAGGATCGCGGCGAAGCGAAGCGGCGCCGTCACAAGCGGCGGTCCCGGGTCGCGAAAGCGGAGTAGCCCCGCGTCGCGCGGCGCATTTCGCTCGCGCGTCGGCTGCGGCGTTGTATACCGCGCAGCCTGCGATGGCTCAGATCGCCCTGTCCGCGCCGGGTTCGAACGCCGTTACGTCGGGGCCACCCCATCGCGCCATCCTGCGGCTCGCGCTGCCGACCGTGGCGGCGATGCTCACCCAGAGCATCGTCAACGAGGTCGACATCGTCTTCTTCGCGCACCTGCCGTGCCCCGAGTCCTCGAACGCGCACGCGGCGCTCCTGCCGTCGCTGATCGTCCTGTGGCTGTTCGGCGGCTCGCTCAGCGCGATCTCGGTCGGCACGCAGGCGTTCACGGCGCGCCGCTTCGCCGAGAATCGCCCCGGGGACGCTGGCGCGGTCCTCGCGAACGCCCTGTTCTTCTCGATCGTCGCCGGCGTCGTGTTCTCCGCGATCGGGTACCTGACGATGCCGTATATCCTGTCCGTCATCATCAAGGTGCCGGACGCGCGGCAGGCGGCGCTCGACTACCTCGGCTGGCGCCTGCTCGGCGTGACGTCGATGGCGGCGACGTTCGCGCTGAAGGCGTTCTTCGACGGGATCGGCAAGACGCACATCCACCTGGTCTCGGCCCTCGCGATGAACGGGCTGAACATCGTGCTCTGCCTCCTGCTCATCTTCGGCAACGCCTCGCTCGGCATCCCGAAGTACGGCATCGCCGGCGCGGGCATGGCCGGCTTCATCTCGACCTACGTCGGCCTCGCGATCATGCTCGCGTACGCGCTCCTGCCGGCGTACCGGCGCCGCTACCGCCCGTTCGCCACGAGCAAGCTCTCGGCCCCGCTCGTCTGGTCCATCCTCAGGCTGTCGATCCCGAGCGCCGTCGCCACCGTCGCGATCATGACGGGCTTCGCCCTCTTCTACGCGATCGCCAGCAAGCTCGACCAGGTCGCGCCGGCGGGCGTGGTCTCGCCGCTCTGTCCCGGCGGCCGCGCGGAGCCGGTGTATGGCGCCGCCACCACGGTGATCGTCGGGATCCTGAAGCTCACGTTCACCGCCTGCCTCGCCTTCGGCACGTCGACGGCGACGCTGGTCGCGCAGTCGCTCGGCGAGAAGGACGGCGACAAGGCCGCGCGCTTCGGCTGGACCAGCGTCCGGCTGGGGCTCGCGATCTTCGGGGTCGTCGGCCTGCTCGAGGCGATCTTCGCGCGGCAGATCCTCGCGTTCGCCAGCAGCAGCGAGCTCGTCCAGGCCGCGGCGCTCCGGCCGCTGCAGGTCATGGGCATCTGCACGCCGCTCGTCGCGGTCGGCATGATCCTGACGCAGGCGCTCTTCGGCGCGGGCAACACGCTGTTCGTGATGGTCGTGGAGCTCATCCTGCACTTCACCTGCCTCGTCCCGCTGGCGTGGCTGCTCGGCATCACGCTCGGCTTCGGCCTGATGGGCATCTGGGGCGCCGGCGTCGCCTACGTGGTCCTCCTCGCCGCGACCATGGTGTGGAAGTTCCGCTCGGGGGACTGGAAGAAGATCCGGCTCGACGCCCATAAGCCCCTCGACGGGCCCGCGCTCGGCGAGGGCGGCGGCGGCGGCGGCGGCGGCGCGAGCGCGCAGGGGCTCTGAGCCGACCGGCTCAGCGGGGGAAAGCGGCGGCGTTCCCGCCGTCGACGGTCACCACGCAGCCCGTCGTGGCCTCGGCCGTCGCGAGGTAGAGGAACGCCTGCGCCACGTCGGCCGCAGTGGTCTCGCGCCGGAGCAGGTTGTCGCGGAAGTAGTCGTCGACCGAGACGTTGCGGGCGCGGGCGCGCGCCTCCAGCAAGCCGGCGCCGAAGAGCGCGGTGCGGATCCGGTCGGCGTTCACCGCGTTGGCCCGGATGCCCTGAGGTCCGAGGTCCACGGCGTACTGGCGCATGAGCGAGACGAGCGCCGCCTTGGCGACGCCGTAGGGGCCGAAGTCGGGCCCCTGGTTGAACGCGCTCTTCGACGCGTTGAACAGGATCGCGCCGCCTGAGCCCTGCGCGAGCAGCACCCGCGCCGCCGCGCGGGCGACGTTCTGGTGGCCGAGCAGGTTCAGCTCGAGCGAGGCGCACAGCGCCTCGTGCCCCTCGGACGTGTGGAGGGAGCCCGAGAACGCGCGGCCGGCGTTCGAGACGACGACATCGACGCCGCCGAAGTGCGCGGCGCTCTGCGCGAACGCGCGGTGCACGCTCGCCTCGCTGCGCACGTCGCAGGCGACCTTCATGCAGCGGCCGCGGTAGCGGCCCCCGAGCTCTGCGGCGGCCTTCTCGAGCGACTCCTCGTCGCGATCGGCCAGCACCACGTGCGCCCCCGCGGCGAGGAACGCCGCCGCGGTCGCGTGGCCGATCCCCGAGGCGGCGCCCGTGATCAGCGCGATCCGCCGATCGAGCGGGCCCCGCTGGCCCGCCCCGAGCTTCAGCTTCGCCTGCTCGAGGCTCCAGTATTCCATGTCGAACAGGTCGAGCTCCGGGACCGGCTGGTAGCCGCCGAGCGCCTCGGCGGCCTCGATCACGGAGACGGTATGAGCGTAGACGTCCGCGACGATCTCCGCCTCGGCGCGGGAGCCGCCCACGCACAGCGCGCCCGCCCCGGGGAACAGCAGCACCCGCGGGAACGGATCGAGCTCATCGCGGACGACGCCCCGCGCCGCGCAGGAGCGGCGGAAGTACTCGTGGTACTCGTCCACGTACCTCGCGATGGCCTGCTCGACGGTCGCGCGGAACCGCGCCGCGTCGGTGATGGCGTGGCAGTCGATGACGAGCGGCCGCGCCTTGGTGCGGATGACGTGATCCGGCGTGGCGCAGCCGATCTGCGAGACCCTGGCCAGATCGTCGCGCGCGCAGAACGCGAGCAGCTCCAGGCCGGTGCGGAGCGTGCAGACCCAGGGGCGCCCCGACGCGCGGGCGAGCGCTCCGCGGACGACCGGCCCGATGGCGGCCCGGAGGTCCGGATCCGCCGCGACCGTGGGGTGCGAGACGACCACGCTGCGCTCGGCGATGTAGTGCTCGGCGCGCGTGACGGCGTCGATCATGCGCGTATAGCTCTCCTCGGCGGTGTCTCCCCACGTGAAGACGCCGTGCTTGTCGAGGATCATCAGCGACGGGAGCGCCCCTCGCGCGAGGCGCTCCCGGACGAGCTCCGCGACGCGGCGGGCGAGCGCGAAGCCTGGCATCACGTACGGCACGAAGAGCGCGCCGTCCCCGTAGATCGCCTGGACGACCTCGGCCGAGCCGGGCTGATCGATGACCGCGAGCACCGCGTCCGCGTGCGTGTGATCGACGAACTTCGCCGGGATGATCGCGTGCAGCAGCGCCTCGACCGACGGCGTCGGGCTCGCCGGATCCAGCATCTGGCCGCGCAGGAGCGCGACCATCTGCTCGTCGGTCATCGCCTCGAGCGCGCACGCGCGCTGGAGCGGCGCGAGGCGGCACGCCGGGAAGCCGCGCGGCTCGATGGTCGCGAGGTCCCACCCGCTGCCCTTGATGAAGAGCACCTCGACGCGATCGCCGAGCAGGTCGACGGCCGTGCTCTTGACGCTCGTGTTCCCGCCGCCGTGCAGGACGAGCGACGGATCGGCGCCGAGGAGGCGGGAGGTGTAGACGCGGAGGGCGAGATCCTCGCCCCAGGTCGAGGCGTAGGTGTCGAGGGTGCGCTGGGCTTCGTCCTTGCTGTGGCGAGGATCCATCAATGGGCCGCGTACCCCAGCGGCGGAGGCGCCGAAAGCCCGCCGCTCAGTAGCGGTAGTTCTCGGCCTTGAAGGGGCCCTCGGCGGGGACGCCCAGGTATTTCGCCTGCTCCGCCGTCAGCTGGGTCAGCTCGACCCCGAGCTTCGGCAGGTGCAGCGCGGCGACCTTCTCGTCGAGCTTCTTCGGCAGCAGGTGGACGCCGATCGTGTGCTTCTCGGTCCACAGGGCGATCTGCGCGAGGACCTGGTTGGAGAACGAGGTCGACATCACGAACGACGGGTGGCCGGTGGCGCACCCGAGGTTCACGAGCCGGCCGCGCGCGAGGACGATCAGCCGCTTGCCGTCCGGGAAGATGAAGTGATCGACCTGCGGCTTGATGTTCTCCTCCTTGATCTCGGGGTTCTTCTCGAGCCACGCGATCTGGATCTCGGAGTCGAAGTGCCCGATGTTGCAGAGGATCGCCTCGTCCTTCATCGCGATCATGTGCTCCGCCCGGACGACGTCCTCGCAGCCCGTCGCCGTGACGAAGATGTCGGCGATCGGGGCGACGGTCTCGAGGCGCTTCACCTCGTAGCCCTCCATCGCCGCCTGCAGCGCGCAGATCGGGTCGATCTCGGTGATGATCACGCGCGCCCCCAGGCCGCGCAGCGACTGCGCGCACCCCTTGCCGACGTCGCCGTAGCCGCACACGACGGCGACCTTGCCGGCGAACATCACGTCGGTGGCCCGCTTGATCCCGTCGCCCAGCGACTCGCGGCAACCGTAGAGGTTGTCGAACTTGCTCTTGGTCACCGAGTCGTTGACGTTGATCGCGGGCACCTTCAGCTTGCCCGCGCGGTGCATCTCGTAGAGCCGGTGCACGCCGGTCGTCGTCTCCTCGGAGAGCCCGCGGATGGGATCGGCGCCGGTGAAGAGCTCCGGGTGCTTCTCGTGGGCGACGATCGTGAGATCGCCGCCGTCATCGAGGATCATGTTGGGCCCCTTGCCGCCCTTGAAGGCGTAGAGCTGCTGCTCGATGCACCAGTCGTACTCCTCGAGGGTCTCGCCCTTCCACGCGAAGACCGGGATGCCGGCCGCCGCGATCGCCGCCGCCGCGTGGTCCTGCGTCGAGTAGATGTTGCAGCTCGTCCACGTGACCTCCGCGCCGAGGGCCACGAGCGTCTCGATCAGCACCGCCGTCTGGATCGTCATGTGGAGGCAGCCGGCGACGCGCGCGCCCTTGAGCGGCTGCGTCGCGCCGTACTCCGCCCTGAGCGCCATCAGCCCGGGCATCTCCTTCTCGGCGATGCGGATCTCCTTGCGACCCCAGTCCGCGAGCGTGATGTCGGCGACCTTGTAGGAGAGCTTCTTCTCAGCAGTCATGGTGTCCCTTTGCCTTTTCGGTGAATGCGCTTGTGCGCGCGCCGCGCCAGCCGACGAGCAGCTGCCAAACCAGGTGTCGATCCGGGCCTTCGCCCTGCCATGCGGACGGCAGCCGCCGGAGCTCGACGCCGGAGAGCCCGGCCTCCTCGGCGAGACCCCGGAGGTCGCCCGGCGAGAAGCCGAGCCAGATGTCCGCCTCCTGCTCTCGAAGGGCCTGATCATGATGCACCTCGTAATCGAGCACGCACACCGCGCCCCCGCGGGCGTGCGCGCCGTCGCCGCGGCCGGGGGCGGCCGGGCGCGCGAGCTCGACGAGCGCGCGCATCGCCTTCGCCGGCTGAGGCGCGTGGTGCAGCACGCGCGCCGCGAAGACCACGTCGGCGCCCCCGGAGAGGGCCTCGTCGGCCCCCGGAGGATCGCCGCCGAGCGCGCGCGCCACGGCCTGGATCACCTCGGGCCCGTCGATCTCGCCGCACACCAGCTCGACGTTCTCGAGGCTGCGCCTCCGCAGGCGCTCCCCGGCGAGCTGCAGCTGGGCGCTCGCGCGATCGAGCGCGACGACGCGATCGAAGACGGGCGACAGCACCTCGAGCAGCGCCCCGTCGCCGGTGCCCGCGTCGACCGCCAGCCGCCTGTGGGGCAGGAGCGGCGCGAGCGCCGCGAGGTAGGCGGCGAGCTCGGACGGCGGCCCCGGGCGCAACGGCCGCCCGCCGCGCGCGAAGAACTCGCGCGTCTCGGCGTCGCGCGCGGCCAGCACCTCCTCGATGCGCGCGAGCGTCCCGTCCGCCGCGCACGCGCGCTGGCCCGCGCGCACGGCGTCGTCGACCACGGGATCGGTCGTCGCGCGCGGGTCCAGGCGGAGCAGCGTCCACGTCCCCTGGCGCCGGGCGAGCAGGATCCCCGCCTCGCGGAGCGCGGCCGCATGGCGGGAGATCTTCGGCTGACCCTCGCGGAGCAGCTCGGCCAGCTCTCCGACGGCGAGCTCTTCCGCCGCGGCCAGGCCGAGGAGCCGCACCCGCACCGGATCCGCCAGCAGCCGGTACAGCTCGCACCGCGCGACCGCCTCCTCCGGTTGAGCTGGCGTCTCTACGACCGAGACCATGGCTCATACATATGTGTTGATGCGCATAGATGCAAATAGTTTATTCAAGGCCCTGAACGCGCTCGGTTCCCCTCGAAGGCCCCGCTGACACGTATGCCCGGGCACCACGGCTCGCGCGCCGGGGCAGGCTCCCGTGCAGCGAGTAGCAGGGACCAGCCATGCGCACGGGGGCGCCCTTCAGCGGCCGCCCCCTTGCCGGGCCCCTTCCGCTTCCTGTGCGATCGTCGCTGTCGTGGTGCGTCGCGGCTCTTGGCTCGCGCCGGGTCAACCGAACGAGCGGACGGCCTTCTCCAGCTTCGCCTCTTCCGAGGAGCGGAGCAGGCCCACGGCCACCACGGTCAGGCGCTCCGGCCTGAACAGCGCGCGCGCGGCGTCGCGCACGTCGGCGACGCTGACGCGCGCGAGCTCCTCGTGCCGCGCCTCCGGGGTGCGCGTGATGTCGGCGAGCGCGGCGAGCCCATGGAAGCCGGCGGTGGCCTCGACGTCGTCGAGCATCGCCTCCACCGACCAGAGGTGGCGGTCCCGCGCCTTGGCGAGCTCGTCCTCGCGCGGGCCGACCTCGGCGAGCTCGCGGAGCAACGCGAAGATCTCCCGGACCACCACGGTCGCGCGGTCGTGCTGGACGCCCGCGGCGATGTCGACGACCCCGTCGTCCTCGTAGGCCTCGAACATCCCCGACACGTCGTAGCAGAGGCCCAGCCGATCGCAGATCCGCTCGTACAGCCGCGTCGACATGCCGTCGTCGAGGACGCGGAGCAGCATCTCCACGGCGGGCTCGCGCGGATCGCGCTCGCTCACGCCCCGGAACGCGATCCGCAGATCGGTCTGGCTCGACTGGTTCTCGATGAAGCGGAACCTCGGCTTCTTCTGCCCGTTGGGCGGCGGCGCGGCGGGCACCTGCTCGCCGCGCGGCATGGCGCCGAAGTGCCGCTCGGCGGCCCGCGCGCACGCCTCGGGATCGAGCCGCCCCGCCAGGCAGAGCACCGCGTTCGCCGTCGTGTAGTGCCGGGCGTGATGGGCGCGCAGCATCGGCTCGTCGAACCGATCGAGCGCCGCGATGTCGCCCGTGATGGTGAACCCGAGCGGGTGCCGCTCGTACATGAGCGCGCGCGCGTTGTTGTCCGCGTCGATGTCGCGCCCCTCGTCGTCGAGGTCCTCGAGGATCTCCTCGCGCACGATGCCGCGCTCGACCTCGATCGCGGTGAAGCGGGGCGACGTGGTCACCTCGCCGAGCAGGGCGAGCACCGGCTCCAGGTTCGTCGGCGGCACGGAGATGCTCATCACGCCGTGGTCGACGTGGGTCGCCGCGTAGAGCGTCCCTCCGAGGCGCTCGAAGGCGAGCGCCTGCGCATGCGCGGACGGCAGCGTCGACGTCCCCCGGAACACCATGTGCTCCAGGAAGTGCGAGATGCCGTTGTTCTGCTGGCTCTCGAACCGTGAGCCGACGCGCAGGTACAGCGAGGCGACCGCCCGGTGGACGTGTGGTTGCGGGACGAGGACGACCTTGAGGCCGTTCGGGAGGACGACGTCGCGCGCGTCACGCAGCGGGAGCGACGTCATTCCCCCTCGTCTTCGAGCGGCAGCGGCGGCTCGCCGGAGCCATCCTCGGCAGGCTTGGACTCCTTCAGGAGGTTCTGGTCGTACTTCACCTCGCTGCCGATCGTCGACTTCAGCCGGCGCACGTACCCGATGAGCGCGTCGTTCTGCTTCGCGGCGCGCATGGCCGACGTGTAGAACTCGCGGTCCTTGTCCCACTGCTCCTGGCTCGCGGAGGTCTTCTCCTTCAGCTGGATCACGGCATAACCGTTCGCCAGCGCCACGACGTCCTTGGGCAGATCGCCCGGCTTGTCGAGCTGGAAGGCGATGCGCGCGGCCTCGGTGCTGTCCTTCGCGTCCGCGATGGGCGAGCCGGAGACGTTGAACGGCAGGCTCGTCTCGACGGTGGGTCGGTTCGGGTGGTTCGCGATCGTGTAGGGAGCCCGCGCATCCCCGGCCTCGGCCTGGCCACCCTCCTTCGCGCCCGCCTCCTTGTTCCCGTCCTGCTTCGCCGCGGCGGGCTCGCCGCCCGCCTTCGCGCCCGGCGCCGCGGCGCCCGCCTTCTCGCTCGCTTTCTCCTTCGGCTTCGCCGGCGTGAGCTGGGCCATGTAGGCGGCGAGCGCGTCCTCCAGCGACTTGCCGCCCGCGGCGGCGGCGAGCACCTGCTTCGCGGCCTCGGCCGCGAGCCGCTCCGACTCGTGGGCGATGTAGAGGTCGCGCGCCGCCTCCTGCCGGCCGATCTTCTCGGCCTCGGCGTCCTTCGCGATCTGCTCGAGCTTGATCACGTGGAAGCCGTCCTCGGTCTCGATGAGGTCCGACACATCGCCCGCCTTCATCTCGAAGAGCTTGTCCTCGACAGGCTTGCTCAGGCGGCCCTTGGCCACGCATCCGAGCTCGCCGCCGCGCGCCGCGCTCGGCCCGTCGCTCGCGGCGCGGGCCACGTCGGCGAAGCTCTCGCCCTTCTTGAGGCGCTGGACCGCGCCCTCGATCCGCGCCTTTGCGGCCGCCTTGCCCGCCTCCGGCCCCTGCTCGGCCTCCTCGGGCTTCACCTCGACCACGAGCTCTCGGGCGACGCGGCACTCGGGCTGATACTGCGCCTTCCGCCCCTCCCAGGCCTTGTCGAGCTCTTCTTTGTTGGTGTCGGCCCAGGCCTGGATCGCCTTCTCCGACGTGTCCACGATGAGATCGCTATAGAAGCGCCGGTCGAAGCGCACGTAGGCGAGCGTCCTGGTGGATTTCTCGCGCGAGAACTGCTCGAACGCCTCATTCTCGCCGACCCGGACCCGCGCCCGGATGAGGTCGCGCATCCGGGCGGCGATGAGCTCCTTCCGCTGGTAATCGCGGAAGTCGGTGGGGCTCATCTTCGTGATGTTCCGGATTTGCTTCTCGTACTGCTTGTTGTCGAATTTCTTCGTTTGCCGGTTGCGGACGTCCAGGTAGCGAGTGAGGTCTTCCCGGAGGCTGAGGGCGTAACCGACCTGGCGGATCTTGTCTGCCGGGAGCGAGACATGCACCCTGCCAGACACGAGCTCGTTCGTGAGCTCGTCGTCCGAGACGGTGATCCCGAGGCGCTTCGCGTCCTCGTTGAGGAGCCACCGCTCGTAGAGCCCCTCCGCCGTGAGCCGCCGGTAACCCATCGCCCGGAGGCGGTTTTCGTCGACGCTCCGCATCGCGAGCAGGTTCTTGGACGCGTTGAAGTCGGTCGAGGAGATGCAGCTGCCTCGGACCTCGACGGCACAGGTCCTCCCGGTCGACTGCACGGGGCCCGTGCTCGGGCGGAACTGGACGATGAAGACGACGGCGATCGCGATGATGATGGCAGCGCCGAAGATTTGGCTCAGTCTGTTCACGAAGGGCTCGCTCCCGGGGCGTGCGCCGCTCGCTCTTCGAGCGGCCTCCCGCCTTGGCCTGGCGCGGCATAGCACGGCGTCGACGGCGTGTCTTTACGGCGGTCGGGAGCGGGGCTAGGGGCTCATGCCATGGCAAGCTCGAAGTCACAGCTCCCCGATTGCGGCCTCTACCTGACGACAAAGCCGCTCCCCGGACACGAGGACAAGGTGCCTGCTGGCACCATCGTTTCCTTCCACAACCACTCGGACAACGGTCTGCCGACGGTCACGACGCCCGACCACAACGTTCACAACCGCTGGCACTTCCACGGTCCTGCGGTCGCGTTCCGGGGCACGACGTGGGCGGACTCCCTGCAGCGCCTCCCCGCCGAAGGGTTCTACACGCTTCGCAAGGAGCTCGCGTTCGACGGCGGCAACTGGCCGAAGGGCACGCTCGTGCAGCTCGGTTACACGCAGGCGGGCATGCCTATCCTGTTCATCGCCCGTGTGCGCTCGCGGCTTCAGGAGAACGACCTCTTCTTCTCCGACAAGGGCGTAGGCATCAAGCGCGAGCAGCTGTCCCTGCTCGAGCCCGTCTCCGTCTTCGAGGAGCCGAGCGACGGCTCCGGCCACCAGCCCGACCACGCAGACGCGCACTGAGCGGCCGCCGTAGGGGGCGCATCCTCGTGCGCCATGCAGGACCCGGCTCTCCCGTCCACGCTGAATATCGACCGGAGCCCACATTTCTGTCCCCGGGTACGGCGTGTGCTTGTAATTTTCTTTCGTGATTCGACGCAGAACCCTCACCCCCCCGTCCCTCCAGATTCCCCCTGAGCTCCTGGCCAACCGTCGCAGGAGCCCCCGCCGCGAGCTGAGCGAGCGGGTACGCCTGGAGACCGGCGAGCGCGCCGTCGCCGGCTGGACGCTGAACGTGAGCGTCGGCGGGCTCAGGGTGGTGATAGAAAATTCACTCGACCCTGGTACGGAACTAACGGTCTGGCTCGACGGCAGGAGCCCGCGCCCAGGTAGGATAATGTGGGTGCAAGACGAGCCCGACGGCTCGATCGTCGGTGTGTGTTTCCTGGATGGTCTGGAGGATCGAGAGGGCATCAACGGCCTGGGGGGCCTGGAAGGTGGCTCCTCGAGGTCGCCGCGATCGAGCTCCTGAGCACACACGAGCGCGCCGGCGTTCCAGAGCGCCACACGTGGTCGGCGCTGTCGGCTTGACGAGGCACCCGCAATTTTGCGATGGATGTTCCTGCTGACAGCTGGGGGTAGCCGGAAACCAGCGGAAGATGCCGACACCCGCGGAGATAAAGAAGGCCCTGCTCCAGGCCGGATTCGAGGTCTACCGCACCCGGGGCGACGCCGTGCAGGTCGCGGAGCGGGTGCGTGAGAACCTCCTCATGGACTCGGGGATCGTCGTGGGCGCGGAGCCGCTGCGGGTCGGGTTCGTCGTGCGCGCCCAGCGCAACGATTTCCCGGGGGCGGCGGACGAGCAGCTCTTCGAGCGGGCGCGCGGGATGGCCGAGGCCGCCGTGGCGCATGGCTACACCGAGGCCGAGGCCGCCCTCCGCCACGTCCGCGACCCCGGCGACGCCGAGCGGACGCTCGATACGTGGTGCGAGGTCCACTTCGAGAAGCGCGTGGCGTCGCTCGAGCTCGCCGTCAGCGAGGTGGGGTTCGCCCTCTCGCTGGAGAAGACCGCCCTGCCGCGCTGAGCGGTGCGCGATGCCCTTCGATCGAGCCGCGAGCCTGCTCGGGCCCTCTGGCCCGTTCGCGCGTGGCCTGGACGGGTACGAGGACCGAGAGGGGCAGGTGGCGATGGCGAGCGCCGTCGAGCGGGCGCTCGCGGAGGACCGCATCCTCCTCTGCGAGGCGGGCACCGGGACGGGCAAGACGCTCGCCTACCTGGTGCCCGCGATCCTGAGCGGTCGCAAGGTCGTCGTCTCGACCGCGACGAAGGCGCTCGAGGACCAGATCTACACGAAGGACCTGCCGCTCGTGGCCGAGCACCTCCGGCTGGATCCGCGCGCGGCGCTGGTGAAGGGGCTCGGCAACTACCTGTGCCTGCGGCGCTTCGGCGAGCTCCGGACGAGCCCCGGCGCGGGCGCCGGGATCGCGGGGCGCTCGCTGCCGCTGATCGAGGCGTGGGCGCAGGAGACCGAGATGGGCGACGTCGCGGAGCTCGCCCACCTCGCCGAGGGGGATCCGCTCTGGCGAGAGGTCGCGTCGTCCAGCGAGACGCGCCTCGGCGCCTCGTGCGAGCACTTCGAGCGGTGCTTCGTCACGCGGATGAAGCGCGACAGCGAGGCGGCGCGCCTCCTCGTCGTCAACCACCACCTCTTCTTCGCGGATCTCGCGCTGAAGATCGCCGGAGCGCGCCGCGGCTTCGCCGGCGCCGGCGCGCTCCCGCCGTACGATGCGGTCATCTTCGACGAGGCGCACCAGCTCGAGGACATCGCGACGGGCTTCTTCGGCGTCCGCGTGTCGCGCGCGCGGGTCGACTCGATGCTGCGCGACGCGGACCGGGCCTTCATCGCGTCGGGCCTCGCCGATCGCATCCTCGGGCGGGGCGAGGGGACGGCGATCACGGCCGTCGTGCGCGAGTCCGCGGACGCGCTCTTCGATCGGCTCGCCTCGCTGGGCGGCGCCGCCGGCGGCGGGGATCGCGGCGAGGCCCGGAGCCCGCTCGCCAGGGACGCCTGGTCGGGCGAGCTGCTCGACGCGTACCACCGCCTCGACGACCACCTCGAGGCGCTCGCGGCGTACGCGAGCGCGAACGCGATCAGCGAGGCGGTGCAGCTCGTCGGCAACCGCGCCGCGCAGCTGCGGGACGACGCGGCGCGCATCGTCGACCCCGCGACGAACCAGGTCACGTGGGTCGAGGTGCGCGGCCGCGCCGTCTCGTTCGGCGCGTCGCCGGTCGATCTCGGGGACATGCTGCGCGAGCACGTCTTCGAGCGGATCGGCGCCGTGGTGCTGACGAGCGCCACGCTGACGACGAGCGGCTCCGCCGGGGCGAGGTTCCGCTTCCTCCGCTCGCGCATGGGCCTCGATGAGGACGTGTCGGTCCCTGTCGACGAGCTCGAGGTCCCGTCGCCCTTCGACTACCCGACCGCCGCGCTGCTCTACACGCCGCGCGATCTCCCCGAGGCGACCGACGCTGCGTTCGTCGAGCGCGCCGCCGATCGCGCGGCCGAGCTCATCGGCATCACGGGCGGCGGCGCGTTCCTCCTCTGCACGTCGATCCGCGCGATGAACGCGCTCGCCGCGGCCCTCCGCGTCCGGCTCGCGCGCGCCTCGGCGGTCGCCCGGGCGGACGGGAGCGCTCCGGGGCGGCAGGCTCCGCTGCTCGTTCAGGGGGACGCGCCGAAGGGCGCGCTGCTGCGCCGCTTCCGCGCGGAGCGGCACGCGGTGCTCGTCGCGACGATGAGCTTCTGGGAAGGGGTGGACGTCCCCGGCGAGGCGCTGCGCCTCGTGATCATCGAGAAGCTCCCGTTCGCCGTGCCGACCGATCCCGTCGTCGCGGCCCGGTGCACGGCGATCGAGCAGGGCGGCGGCAACCCGTTCATCGCCTACAGCGTGCCGCAGGCCGCGATCACCTTGAAGCAGGGCTTCGGCCGGCTGATCCGCGCGCGCACCGATCGCGGCATCGTCGCGATCCTGGACCGCAGGATCCGCACGCGCGGCTACGGCCGCGTGCTGCTCGACAGCTTGCCCGACGCGCGCCGGACCGACCGCATCGAGGACGTGCGCGCGTTCTGGGCGGCCCGCGCGGCCGACGCGGAAGCGGACCGAGGAGGAGCGCCGGCCGGGACAGGCGCGCGGACGTGAGGCGCGGAGCGAAGGGGCCGCGAGGCGAAGCGCGAGATGAGGCGTACCCTCCGGCGACGCGCGCTCTTCGTCGGAGCGCTCGTCAGGGATACGACGTCTTCCCGTAGATGCACCAGGCGCCGCCCTTCCGGAGGGCGATGGCCTGGAGGAGCCTGTAGTCCGCCTTGAACCTGGGGTCGTCGTACGAGGCGCGGGAGGAGGGCACCGTCGGGTTCTTGCAGTCGATCCCGGAGGAGATGACCAAGAAGTAACGCGGGTTCTTCGCGAAGATCGCGTCGGTGTAGCCGGCCCCGACCTTGTGCGTGTACCCGCCCGGCAGGCGGGAGACCTCGGGGCTGAGCAGGCCGAGCATGTCCACCACCGGGAAGCCCGTGCGGTAACCGACGTAGCCGATGTCGGCGAGCGCGATGGGGCCAGGCTCCGCGTTCTGAGCGAGCCACTCCGCGGAGCGCCCTGCCGCGTCGTCCCAGAAGCCCTTGTCGTTGACGAGGAGGTTCCGCTGGGCCCGCACGAGCTCGCCGGCCCGGGTCGCGATCGTGATCGCGCCGAACGCTGCGATCGCGAGCGACGCCACGCGCTCACGGCGCGCTGCGATCGCGCGGACCGCGTCGTCGGCGAGCAGGAACGCGAACGGCTCCGCGGGCGCGAGGAACCGGAAGTAAGGCATCCAGTCGCCGCCCACCGCGACGACGTACACGCCGAAGAGCAGCGCGATCGACGCGATCGCGAGGCCGCTCCGGCGCCGGTGGACGATGGACGAGGCGACCGACAGGAGCCCGAGCCACAGGAAGGCGCCGGCGTGCTGCGCGTACTTGCGGACGTAGTCGCCCCCGCCCTGGATCTGCAGCGCGAAGTCGCCCGTCTTCGCGGCGAGCGTGTTCGGGAGCCATGCGCCGTAGTAGCTGTGCCGCCACACGAGGTGCGCGGCGACCGGGAGCGCGAAAGCGAGCAGGCGCAGCACGCTCCGGCGCGAGAGCGCCTGCTCCGAGTGCCAGACGACGAGCAGCCCGAGGAACAGCGGCGCCTCCGGGCGGGTGAGCGCGGCGAGCGCGAACACCGCGCCGGACAAGGGGAACCAGGGGAACCAGGAGAAGACGAGCGCGGGTCGAGCGCCGCCGTCGTCGCTGGCGGCGTCCTCTTCGCGGAAGAAGAGCTCGGTCCCCGCGAGCGTGAGCAGGAGGAACAGCGGCGTCTCCAGCCCGAACACCGCGTAGCCGGAGAAGAGGACGCTCATCGCGAGCAGCCACGTCGCGAGGCAGGGCACGTTCGAGAACGGACGCAGCCGCCGGGAGAGGAGGTAGGTCGGGACGAGCGCACCTGCAGCGCAGGCGGCGCCGAGCACCTTCGACGCCGCCGCCGGCGCCGCGCCGAGCTTCACCGCCGCGGCGAGCAGCACCGTCCAGAGGAAGTTCGTGTAACCCTCGACGCGCTCGCCCACGTTGTAAACGAGCCCGTTTCCGTTCGCGAGGTTCTCCGCGTACCGGAACGAGATGTACGCGTCGTCGATCGTGAAGCTCGCGACGCGGAGCGCGGCCGCGATCGTGATCACCATCGGCGCGAGCAGCCCGAGCGTGAGCTCCAGCGAAGCGGGGAGGGGAGCGCCATCGAGCCAGCTTCGAAGATCGCGCGCCGGCGAGGCGTGGCGCTCCGCTCCCGACGGCTCCTCGCCTTCGAGGGACTCGTCGTATCCCACCTCCTCGCTCCTCTCCCCTGCGGTCACGGGCTCGTCGCTCATCGGGCGCCGACCATACCGCGATTGTCACAGCCACAACGTCGAGCTGCGTAAATCAGGACAGGATGGTGCGCGCACATCCCGACGCAGTGCGAACGAAATTGCGCACTCCGACTGTAGGACTACGCTGTCGAGGCAGCCACGGCGACGGCTTCCCGTGCTGACAAGGAAGGAGTCGAGTGATGAGCGAGCTCGTTGCGCACCTGCCCGTGATCGGTCCCGTCGTCGCCCTGGTGGCGCTCGCCCTCGCCGCCACCTTCCTCGCGCGCAGGGCGTCGGCCCCTGCTGCTCCCTCTTCCGCGCTGTCCGTGAAGGAGCGGGCCATCGTGGCGGCCTGCGCTGACGCCCTGTTCCCGGCCGGGGGTCCAATCCCGGTCTCCGGCACGGAGGCCGGGCTGGTCGAGTACATGGACCGCTACGTCGCGCGCACGCCGCGGCCTCTCCGGCCCTACATGCGGCTGCTCTTCCACTTCGTCGAGCTCTCGCCGTGGGTCTTCGGGCCGCGCCGCGCCCGCTTCACGCGTCTCCCGCAGGCCGATCGCATCGCGGTGCTCGCGTCGATGGCGCAGAGCTGCATCTATCTCCGGCGGGTGACGTTCCTCTCGCTGCGGACGATGCTCTCGATGGGCTACCTCGCGAACGAGAAGGTCGCCGGCGCGATTGGCGTCGCCTGCTGCGCCACGCCCTTCGAGCGCCGCGCCGCCGGGAGGTCGGCGGGTGAGCCCGCCGCCGCGGCGCCCCCGTCGCTCGTGCCGGGGGTGACGGCATGAAGCTCCCCGTCGTCCCGGAGCCGCCTCGCGCCGTGAGCCGCGAGCGCGGCGAGCGGCGCTCGCTCTCCGAGGCCACGCTCCGATCGCGGGGCGCTGTGGAGCCGCTCGCGCCCGGCGAGCCGCGCACCCAGGTGAAGGTGTTCGCCGACTACGAGGGCGAGGTGCGGGCGTCGTGCGAGGTGCTCGTCGTCGGCTCGGGTCCGGGCGGCGCGGTCGTCGCCAAGGAGCTCGCCGAGGCGGGGCGCGACGTGATCCTCGTCGAGGAGGGGCCGCCGTTCGGGGTGGAGGATTTCCGCCAGGAGGCGGGCGAGTCGCTCTCGCGCACGCTGCGCGAGGGCGGGATGCGCGCCGCCCGCGGGCGCATGCTCATCCCGACCATGCAGGCGATCGCGCTCGGGGGCGGATCGGTCGTCAACTCGGCCATCTGCGCGCGCTCGCCCGCCTGGGTGTTCGACAAGTGGGCAGAGCGGACCGGCACGGCCTCGCTCACCCTGGACGCGCTGCTGCCCCACTACGATCGCGTCGAGCGCTTGCTCGGCGTCTCGCCCACGCCGATGGAAGTGCAAGGCGAGCGCAACCTGCGCTTCAAGCGCGGCTGCGATGCGCTGGGGCTGTCGAGCGAGCCGACCCACCGCAACGTGCGCGGCTGCCGCGGCTCGGGCGAGTGCTTCACGGGGTGTCGCAACCGCGCAAAGATGTCGACCGACGTCTCGTACGTCCCCGCCGCGATCCGGGCGGGCGCGCGCGTCTTCACCAGCGTGCGCGCCGAGCACCTGCTCCTCTCCGGCAGGCGCGCCGCCGGGATGCGCGGGCGCACGATCGAGCCCTTCACGTGGCGCGAGGGGGCGCCCGTCGAGATAAGGGCGGAGCTCGTCGTGCTCGCGGCCGGCTGCATGGCGACCCCGCTCATCCTGCTCCGCAGCGGCGCCGCCGGATCGAGCGGCTACGTGGGCAACGAGCTGCAGCTCCACCCGGGGCTCGCCATCATGGCGGTGTTCCCCGAGCCCATCGATCCATGGGAGGGCGCGACCCAGGGCTATCATTCGCTCCACTTCATCGAGCAAGGGATCAAGCTGGAGGTCCTCTGGTCGCCTCCGGCGGTGCTCGCCGCGCGATTCCCCGGCTTCGGGCACGACTACCAGCGTCACCTCCGGACATACAACCGGATGGCGCCGTTCGACGTCATCATTGCTGCCGAGCAGTCGCGCGGGACGGTGCGTCCGAAGCGAGGCAGCTGGGACCCTGATGTGCGATTCGACTACGCACCGCGCGACGTCGAGAAGATCCAGCGCGGTCTCGGCATCCTGTCCGACATCTGCTGGGCGGCGGGGGCCTCGTCGATCCTGCCCGGGCTGCACGGGGTGCCCGACGAGCTGAGGTCGCCGAAAGAAGCCGAGATCCTGAAGAGCAAACGGCTCGACGGACGAGACACGATCACCGCGGCGAATCACGCCTTCGGCACGGCGCGGATGTCGAGGCGCCCGCGGGACGGGGTGGTCGATGAGGAGGGGCGCTGCCACGATCTGGACAATGTGTACGTCGCTGACACGAGCGTCTTTCCTGGAAGTCCCGCAGTGAATCCGATGCTTACGTGCATGGCGCTGGCCGATCGGATCGCATGCGGCATCATCGAGCGCTGGTGAGGCGCGCGGCGGCGTGTCACCACAGGAGTCAGTGAGCCAGGGGCGCCGCATCCGTCGGGCAGGCACGGCATGTCGCGGACGGTATGTGAGGGGGGCTTTGCACCCGAGAAGGAGGCAACTCCCGAGTTGATACGAGGCCCCCGCGAGGTACAAGTTTAACGGCACGTTTCAACTCGCACGGGGCCGAGCCGTCCGTCCGCCGAGCTGGGAGGGAAGCTTTGGGACCGAACGCAGTTTCAGCTGCAATTCCGCGCGGACAAGCGCGCTCGCCGCATCGGAGCCACAGCCATCACGGCCGTGTGCTCCTCGTCGAAGACGAGCCCGACCAGGCGGCCATCCTCGAGGCGGTGCTGCGCCACGAAGGGCTCGACGTCGTCGTCGCGTCGAGCGGCGAGCAAGCGCTCGAGATCCACCAGCGGACGCCGGCTGACGTGCTCGTCACGGATCTCAACCTGCCGGGCATGACGGGGGTCGATCTGATGCGCCGGCTCTCGCCCGGCGAGCTCGAGGGGCCCGAGCCGAAGGCGCCGCCGCCCCACGTGGTCATGGTCACCGGCGCGGCGTCGATCACGAGCGCCGTCGACGCGCTCAAGCTGGGAGCGGCCGACTACCTCCAGAAGCCGCTCGATCCGGCGCGCCTCGTGCTGCTCGTGCGCGAGCTCCTCTCGTCGCCGCCGACCGAGTTCGACGACGACGATCCCCTCCATGGGCAGCTCGTGTTCGAGGGGATGATCGGCGGCTCGCCGCGGATGCGGGAGGTCTTCACCCGCATCGATCGCGTCGCCGCGACGATGGCCCCCGTGCTCATCGTCGGCGAGAGCGGCACGGGCAAGGAGCTCGTCGCGCGCGCCATCCACAACCGGAGCCGCCGCCGCGCGGGCCCGTTCGTGCCGGTCCACACGGGCGCGATCCCGCGCGAGCTCATCGGCAGCGAGCTCTTCGGCCACGAGAAGGGCTCGTTCACCGGCGCGTTCGCGGCCGCGGAGGGCAAGTTCGAGGCGGCGGCTGGCGGCACCGTCTTCCTCGACGAGGTAGGCACGATGGACGCGGCCGTGCAGGTCAGCCTCCTGCGCGTGCTCGAGACGTACCGGTTCACGCGCGTCGGCGGCCGCAAGGAGATCGAGGCCGACGTCCGCGTCGTCGCCGCCACGAACAAGGACCTGCTCGACCTCGTCGACGACTGCGTCTTCCGCGAGGACCTCTACTACCGGCTCAACGTGTTCACGGTGACGCTGCCCCCGCTGCGCGAGCGCAGGGAGGACATCCTGCCCATCGCCGAGCGCTTCCTGCTGAAGTTCGCCAAGCGCTACGGCACCCCGGCCCGCCGCCTCTCGGACGCCGCCGTCGAGCGGCTGGCCGAGCACGACTGGCCCGGCAACGTCCGCGAGCTGCGCAACGTCATCGAGCAGACGGCGCTCTTCGCCTCGAACGAGCTGGTGTCGGCCAACGACGTCCAGCTCGGCCAGGGCCGGATCGAGCGGCGCGCGGGCCGGCGTTCCTATGACAGCATCCCGTCGACGAGGGTGGCGGCGCCGGTCGCCCCGGCCGAGCCGGCCGAGCCGCTCTCTGTGCCGATCGTTCATGCGGCCGACCTGGTGGTCCCCTCCGAGCCCGTGCCGTCGCACGTCGGCGCGCAGCCCGTGCCGTCCTCCATCGGCCCTGCCTCGATGCCGCGGAGGCCGGGGGAGGCGGGCACGCACGAGGCCGAGCCGTCGCGGGACGCCGGCGAAGCGGCGGAGCACCCGCTCGTGCTGCGCCTTCCGGTCGGGACGCGCCTGGCGGATGCGGAGCGCAAGCTCATCCTGCTGACCCTCGAGGCGGTGCGCGGCAACAAACAGCGCGCCGCCCGCGTGCTCGGGATCAGCCGCCGCGGCCTGTACTCGAAGCTGCAGGCGTACGGGGAGCACGTGGGGAGCCACGAGGCCCAGGGGCACAGCGAGAGCGCCGAGCCGCAGGACCCGGTCGACGACGTGCCGGTCGTCACCGACGAGCCCGCCCTGGAAGAGCTCGGCTCCGCGCGCGGCGACGCCTGACGGGCATCCTTGCCGCTCCGCGCCGCGAACCCACACCGCGCCGCGCCGCGAGCTCACACCGCCACACCGCAGGTTCGCAGTACCGCAGCAATCACGGGTCGCGCGGGCGCGTCGAGTGTGAGCCGCCTCCCAGCGCGGATGGGCGCCTGAGCCCCGCCGAGAGGCGGCTGGTCGCACTCCGGGACCCGACCTGCGCGCTGCTGCGCCGCACCCCGACAACGGTCCCGTCGGCGGTCCGTCCCTTTGTGCTTTACGAAGGGACGACGACCTCGGCTATCGTAAAGCGGAGCTGCGAGATCAGACGCGCGACTGGCACGTCAGAGAGCGGGCCACCGGCGCGGTATCAAGGTAAACTCTACGCGACGCCTCGCCGGCACTACACCCCAGCGGGCCAGCCCCCAATGAAGATCACCTGCCAGTCCTGTCAGTCGAAATACACCGTCTCGGACGAGAAGGTCCAAGGCAGAACCGTCAAGATCAAGTGCCGCAAATGCGGCGCCACGATCCTCGTGAACAGCTCGGGCGTGACGACGAACGGCGGGCTCGCCGATCCGGTGTCCGGCACGAGCGTTCCGAATGACGGGACGACGTACCTGGTCAACGTGGCGGACGGCGATCAGCGCTCGATGGCGCTGGCCGAGATCGTCACGAGCTACCAGGCGGGGGTGATCAACGCCGAGACGTACGTCTGGGCGGACGGCATGGCCGACTGGCAGCCGCTCGGCCAGATCGACTCGATCGTCGCGGCCCTGCACGCAGGCAGCGCTCCTGCCTCGGCGGCCGCGCAGGAGGCGCCGGTGCAGTCGACGTCCGTGCCCAGCGGGGGAGCGGCCCTCGGGCAGACCTCCCCGGGCGTCGAGTCGGTCGCGGCGGCCGCTCCTCGGGCAGCGGCGGTGCGTCGCGATCCGGCGCGCCCGACGCAGGATCTCTTCGGCGGGAGCCCGGGCGTCGAGGCGCACCGGCCCAGCTCCGACGACGTGGCGACGAGCGCTCCGCTCTTCAAGAGCGGCGCCGCGCCTGGCCAGCGCGACGAGAACTCGATGCTGTTCTCGCTGAGCGCCCTCACGGCGAAGGCCGCCGCTCCTGCCCCGGCGCGGGCGGCCGTCAGCGCCTCGGAGGACTCCGGCCTCATCGACCTGAAGGCCCTCGCATCGGGAGCCGGCGTCCGAGCGCCGTCGCCCGTCGCGAGCATCGTCGCCAACGATGGCGGCCTGTTCCAGCTCAGCGCGCCGATCGTGACCACGGCGCGAGCGCCGTCGGTCGCGCCGCCGAACGTCGGCGAGGCCCCTTCCAAGAACCGCGCCCCCTTGATCATCGGCGCGGGCATCGCGATCGCGGGCATCGCGATCGCAGGCGTCTTCTTCCTGATGAAGGGCGGCGGCAGCACGCCGGTTCCCGCTGCGGTGGAGACGACGCCGCCCACGGCCGCCGCGCCGGCGACGACGGCGCCCCCCGAGCCGGAGCCGGCGCCCACCGCGTCGGCGACGGCGTCGGCGACCGCGACGGCAGAGCCGGTCGCGAGCGCTGCGCCGAGCGCCACGCCGACGGCAGCAGGGGCGCGTCCGAGCACGAGGCCGTCGACGCGACCGAGCACCGGTGGCAGCACCGCAGGCAAGCAGACGCCTGCTGCCGCCGCCCCGGCGCCGGCCGCTCCGGCCCCCGCGAAGCGCGGCGGCTGCGGGTGCGCGGCCGGCGATCTGATGTGCGCGATGCAGTGCTCCGCAAAGGGCAAGTGAACGCGCGCAGGCCGTCGTCCGATCGGTGAGCGCAGATCCTCGTCGCCGGAGCCGCGCGCGCGGCGGCTGCTCCGGCGCCGGCTCTGCGATGCGCGAACGGCATGAGCCAGACGCGGCAGACACGCACGACGCGAGCCGCGGCTGGACCTTCGAGCGGGCGCCCGCAAGGACGGTGCGGCGCCCGGACCGCCGCGCTAGCATCGTCCGTCATGAGTGAGCCCGACGGGCGGCTGCGCGCGCCGATGCCTCGGTGGATGCCGGGCGCGGCGCGGCGCTCCGCGATGGCGCTGCTCCTCTGCGCGAGCGCGGCAGGGTGCGGTGGGCGGGCGGCGATGACGCCATCCGGAGGACAGCCGTCGAGCGATCGCGGCGCCGCTGGGCAGGCGTCGCGCCAGGCTCCGGGCGGGCGAGCCTCGCAGGGCGCGCTCGTGACCATGGTCACTCCATCGCGGCTGCTCCCGGACCTCGTCGGAGAGCGCGGCGTGGTGGCCAGCGAGGCGGGGGCCAAGCGGGTGCTCATCGATCGCATGCGCGTCGTCGCGCACGACGACGGATCGCTCGAGCGCGCCGCCGACCTGTTGCCGTCGGGTCAGGTCACCTCGCTCAAGCTGCCGACGCGCCTGGGCGGCGGTTACCTGTTCTACTCCTCGAACCGAGGCAGCGCGCAGCTCTGGCGGGCCCAGGCGTGGCTCGCCCCGCTCGAGCCGCTCGTCCAGCTGCCGTCGGAGGCGAACGAGATCCTCGCGGGGTTCGATCGCCTCTACGCTCGGCTCTCGCACAGCCACCGGCTCCTCGCGATCGACGCGCAGACGGGCGCGGCGATGCCGCTCGGCCCGCTCCCGCCGGCGAGCTCGTACGGCCAGATCGCGTTCGCCGACGGCTGGCGCGCCGTGGTCGAGGCCGATCTGCGCGGCTTGCTCGTCACGTTCGACGCAGGGGCCACCTGGCGCGAGGTGGAGATCGACGCGCGGCCGACCTCCGTCGCCGTCGTCGGCGGCGATCCTGCCGTGATGACCGCGAGCGGGCTCTACGCGGTCGATGCGCGCGGCGGCGTGACGTACCGCGCGCTGGAGGTCTCCGACGACGTGCACGAGCCGCCGGCGCGCGCCCAGGGGCCTCTCGGGAGGCGCCCGCTCCGCGCGGCGGTCGAGGACGGGTGGCCCGACTCGAGCACGACCGCGGTGGTGGCTCGCGGCGGCGCCCTGGCGCGCGTCTCGCTGCGCGACGGGGCGGTCATCGACGTCGCGCCCGACGCTTATCCGGAGCGAGAGGCGGCCTGCCATGCGATCCGCGCGGGGGCGTCGTTCGGGTTCGTGTGCGGCGAGCGCGAGGGGCCGACGACCCTGTACGCCTTCCAGCCGCCGCTCGGCATGCGCCGGCTGATGCGCTTCGACGAGCCCCGCTTCGTGGTCGCGAGCGGCAACGGTGCGCTGGTGATCCGCGGCTCCTGCAGCGAAGACAGCGCGGTGCGCGCCGGGCGTGCGTACTGCGTCGTCGCCGCCGACGGGCGCACCCGCGAGATCCACGTCCGCGCGCCCGCGCGAGACGTCGGCATCGAGCGCGTCGTCGCGCTGTCCGACGGCCGCATCGCCGTCCTCTCGCCGCCTCGCCTGGACGCATCGGGGCAGCTCACGCTGCTCAAGGGGAGCGACGTCACGACCGTCCCGCTGATCCTCCCGGGAAAGCCGCGCAGCACAGCGCGCGATCTGCAGCGCGGTATGTGGCTCGAAGGGTTCGAGGAGCGTGAGCCCGGCGTCATCGGCGGCTGGGTAGAGGCAGGCGGTCCGATCGTGGGCGTTCGGATCGACGCGAAGAGCGGGAAGGTGACCGCCGGCGCGCCGCGCCAGGACGGCACGGGCGCGCTGTTGTCAGGGCGGTTCGCGTTCTCCCTCGGAGAAGGCGAGCGCGCCGCCGAGTCGACGGACGGCGGGATGACCTGGCGCGCGCTCGATCTGCCGGAGCGGGACGACGACACCGCGGCGTCGAGGACGCGCGCGTGCGGCCCCGTCGGCTGCGTCTTCAGGGGCTGGATCCGCGTCGGCTGGGGCAAGACGGCGATGCCGGACGATCTCGCCGAGGCGAAGCCGCCGCCGGTGCTTCAGATGCCGCTCCGCGCGGGGAGCCCGGTCGCGATGCGCTGCGAGGCCCTCGGCTCGTCGACGCCGCCGCTGCCGGACAAGCCTTCCGCCGCGCCGTCCGCGCGCGCCGAGGGAGCGCGCCCGGCCTCGTCGGTCACGCGCTCGGCGTCGACGGAGACACCCACGTCGCCGTGGGCTCCTTTCCGCAACACTCCGCCGCCCAAGCGCGGGGCGGACGAGATCGGCCTCGACAACGGGGCTCCGTACGACATCGTGACGATGCGCGCCTACGCATGGGGCAAGCGAGGCGCAGACTGGGCGCGCGCCGGGCGCTGGCTCCTCCGTTTCGACGATCGCTTCGACCCGGATGGCGGGGTGCGTTCCAGCGGCGTGAGCGCCTCGCCTTGGTCGGATGAGGCGTCGGCCGCCGAGGCGCTCGGGGTGGTGAGCCAGGGGGCGGCGTCCTGGGGCGCGTACCTCGATCCTGGCGGACGGGCCGCGCTGACCCACGTGTGTCGCGGCGCCGGATGCAGCCTGTTCGCAGCCTCTGAAGGGCTGCCGATCCTTCCGTTGCGCGACAGCGCCGGCCGCGCCGGCAATTTCCTCCGGCCGTTTCCGAACGGCGCCGTGCGGCTCGGCGAGACGTGGTTCTTCGTGACGCCCGGCGGCTCGTATGACGTCGTGGCGCTGTGGCGCGCCGACCTCGGGATCGCGCGGCAGCTGGCGACCTACTATCGGCCTGGCCGCGCCGGCTACGGCGTGGATCCTCCGCGCCTGGTCCGGCGTGCGCTGGGCGGCGGTGTCGGCCTGCTCATCTCGGCGGCTCCCGACCCCGGCGTGCGCGCCGGCTCCTGGCACGTGCTCCCGATCGACCGCGAGACCGGCGCGCTCGGCGAGGCGGTGCCGCTCGGCCGCAAGGACCTCGCGGATACACGGCTCGAGCGGTGTACTCCGGGGCAGGACGGCTGGCTCCTCGACACGAGCCTGGACGGCTCGCCGAGCTTCGATGTCGTCGGCAGCTCTCCCTCCGTCGACGGCGCCGAGTTCAGGCTTCGCCTCGATCCAGGCAGCGCGTGCGTCGAGGCGATGGCGGTGAGGCTGCAGGGCGCCTTCTCGAAGGCGCCCGAAAAGCAGAGCGACGTCGGCGCCAGCGCGATCCCGCTCGCTGCGACCGAGCGCGCGACGGGCCGGAGGTGGCGGTTGCGCTGCGAGCCGAAGGACGCCGCCAGATGATCCGCTAGTTGGTGATGGCGTCCGGCGAAACGGCGTTCACCCGTCCCTCGACGCCGACCTCCTCGCCTTGCCCGTAGCGGATGGTCCCGAGCCAGTCGGCCGTCCATGCGATCGGCGTGGCGGAGCTGTTGAGCTGCGCAGGGCCTGAAGCGTTCACGACGATCTCGCCGATCATCCCTGCCTTCTCCGATGCCTCCGTGCCAGCGCGCCACAGGAGCTTGAGCCCGCCAGCGCACAGCATCGCCATGCAGTCGCTGGAGCAGTCGGAGTAGCCGCCGAGCAGCTCGCCGAGCGCCTGGCACTCTGCCGCAGCGGCGAGCGCTGCGGGGACGGACTCCGCATCCGCCTCCGCTGCGACCCCGAGCCCGGTCACTCCGCCGATGTATCGGGTCGGCGACCACGTCAGCGTGCCCGCGAGCCGGAGCACGTCGCCGGGATCCGCCGTCCACGACATGAAATGTTCCGGTGGTACGCCCGCGTTGTCGGCGGTCACGCTGCCGAGCCAGCTCGCCTCGAAGAGCGCGCGTCCCTGCATGTCTCCCGCGCCGCTCAGCTGGCCATCCAGCGCGAGCGGCGTACCCGCGAGCCCGGCATGGGCCCATCCACGACACCTGTTGCGCAGGGGGATCGGGAGGGCGGCGAGGTGCGCCTGTGCCGCCGCGTCCCAGTCACGCTCGATGCGCTGCGCGGCAAACGCGGTCGCCTGGTCCGGCGGCGCCGCGCGCTGCATCGCGTCGAGCAGGGACGCGGCTTCCGCGCCGGCAGGCAAGGACGCGTCGAGCATCTGCTCGGTCGCTGCTTCGAGCATCGCGGTCAGCCCCTCAGCCGTCACGAGGGTCAGCTTCGTGTCGAGGCGCGTCGCCGCCATATCGATCGGCAGGTCCTTGATCGGGACCCAGACGTCGCGCGCCGAGCCGGCCTGCAGCTCTCGTTCGCCCACGCAACCCCACATGATCCGACCGCTGTGCAGAGCGACGGTAAGGCTCGGCCCTACAGGCGCGCCCTTGACGACCACCGGCTCGCCTGGACCGCCGTGCGCCACGAGCGCGCCCACGGGTGCTTCGGGCGCAGCAGCCGCGATCTCCTCACAGGTGGCCTCTGCGACGACGCTCGCCGTCCAGCCCTTCGCGACGCGCGTCCCGTCGTAGACCGGGATGACGCGGAGCGTGCCGAAGCCCTCTGCGCTGACGGAAACACCGAGCTCGGCGGATGGCCCCTTCTTCGTCGCGGCGCGGAGCCGAAACGTGCTCCCCAGAGTCGACGCGTGGAGCTGAACCGAGGCCCTGCCATTTTCGTCCGCGACGGCCGTCGTGCGGTCGACCCATGCACCCGCAGCTTCGCCGAGGAGGGTGAAGCTCACCTCGTAGGGCGCGGGCGGTTGTCCCGTAACCCAGACCGTGCGCAGCTCCCCTGGCACGAGCTGGAGCGTACCTTCCTCCTCGAACGCCAAGACGGTGGGTTGACCGGCGTCCCCGGGCATATCGGGGATATCCGCCGACTCGTCGGCCATACGAAAAGAGCAGGACGCCAGTCCCACGATGGCGATCCAGGGAGCCGAGTACTTCCAAGGCAAGCTCACCCTTGGAGTGTACCTTGCATCTCCCACGGCGAACAGCGGAGGGCGAAACGTACGACGGCCTTCCGCGTGAGCCGTGTCCATCGGCCACCGACCCTGCCGAGCAGAGCTTGGGGCGAGCGGGTTCACCCAGGAGTGACGTCGCGAGCTGTGCCGCGAGGCGGTGGTGCCAGGGCCACGTGGCGGCAGCGGGCGACGGCAGGGCAGCGGACGTCCCGCGGTGCGCGCGGTGGCGCCGCGCCTCGAGGCATGAGGCAGACGGCGCCGGCCCGCAGGGACGCGACTACTTCACGTAGATCTGGGCGACGGCGAGGCCGCTGCCGCGGACGGTCATGACGGCCTTCGCAGGGCCGCCGACGGGGAGCGGATTCTTGAAGCAAGTGCCTTTGCCGCCGAGCGTGGCGTTCGGTCCGGTGGTGTTGTCCTGAGAGAGCACCACGGGCGGCAGCATCGGCGCGGGCTGGGCGACGATCTGCAGGTTGAGCTCCTGGACGCCGAGGCCCACGCCGATCACCGAATAGCACTTGCCCGGCTGGATATTGAACGGCTGCTCGAGCGTCTGGCCGTCCTGGAACTGCCCGGCAAACGCGCCGCCTTCCGGCTGCATGCCCTGGACCTCGGAGGCCGCCATGGCGGTGAGGATCGGGGTCGCTGCGCTGACCGCGGCAGGCGCGATCGGGGTCGCCTGGCCGGTGCTCGTGCCCGTCGCGGTCGGCGTCTGCGTCGGGGTGGGGGTCGTGGTGGCAGGCGGCGTGTACTGGCCCGGCTGCTGGGTGGGTTGGCCGTACTGGCCAGGCTGGGCGGGCTGACCGTACTGTCCAGGCGGGTACTGTCCGGGCGGGTACTGGGTTGACGCCCCGTACTGGTTCTGCATCTGCGACGGGTTGTTCGGCTCCGGGTCGCTGCCGCCGCAGGCGAGGGGCGCGAGGCCGAGCAGGGCCGCTGGGATGAGGACGTGCAAGCGCATACGAGGCTCCTTCAGGGTTGTGCGGGTGAGGCCGCGACAATGGGACGCTCGCCGCACCCGCGGCGGCTCACCGCCGCTGGTCACGGTCGGTGAGACGGCCGAGGTGGGGGCGTGTTCTACAACGACTTGGCGGCGCGAGGCCAGACGCTGCGGTGCAGGCGGCACGAGGCGCGTCCAGCGGGCCGAAAGAGGCCCCGCCGCGGCCTGGGTACAGAGGTCCTGGAGCACGTTGTCGACCAGCGTTCGACGTTTCGGTGCCCGCGGGCGGGCGCGCGCCGTGGCGCGCGCCGTATCGATCGCCCACCGTGTCCCTGCGCGGCCGCGGCCGTCGAGCCCCCTCGGTGGACGCGCTGAGCCCGGCCGGCGCGGGCCACCGACCCCGCATCTCTCGCGAAGACGCACCCCGCCGTCGCCGCACCCGCCCGAGGATACACTGGTCCCTGCGGCCCTTCATGAGACCCCTGCGGCGCTCCAGCCCAGTTGACGCGGGCGGAGGGCGACACCAGAAACCCCGTTCACAACCGCGCGCGGGGCGGGGCGGTCACGTGGTCCGCTTGGCGAGCCCAGTGCGGTCCCGTCGTGAGCCCCGCCGGACGCCACGGAGTGCGGCCCGGCGGTCACGCGCCGCTTCTGTGTAGATTGAACAATGGGCGATCCCGCTCGCGGCGGGAGATCAGGAACGAGCCATGAGCGACATCCACCAGGCAATCAAGGATACCGTCGAGAGCAACCGCGTCGTCCTCTTCATGAAGGGCACCAAGACCTTCCCGCAATGCGGGTTCTCGGCGCGGGCCGTCGACATCCTGAAAAAGTGCGGCGTGGACTTCAAGGACGTCAACGTGCTGTCCGATCCCTCGCTGCGCCAGGGGATCAAGGACTACTCGCAATGGCCGACGATCCCGCAGGTCTATGTGGACGGGAAGTTCATCGGCGGCTCCGACATCCTGACGGAGATGTTCCAGTCGGGCGATCTGCAGAAGCTCCTGTCGAACCAGAGCTAACGTCCGGATCGCTCGGGGGCGCGAGGCCCTGCTGCGCTCACCGCGCGGCGTAGGACCTCGTCGAACATGTCGCCGGTGAGCCGCCCCGTCTGGGTGTTCTGCTGGCTGACGTGGTAGCTGCCGAAGAGCAGCGCCGCTGCGGCGCCGCCGCGCGGATCGGGGATCGACGCCTCCACGCCGTGCGCGAACGGTGGCAGGCGTGGGTGAGCTTCCGCGTGATCCCCCGCGGACGCGCGGCGTGCCCGGGCGAGCGCGCCGACGGCGTCATAGCCGATCTTGCCGAGCGCGAGGTAGACGCGCGCCCGATGCAGCGCCGCGAGCTCTCGGTCGATCCACCCACGACACGCCGCGAGCTCCGCGATCGTGGGCTTGTTGTCCGGGGGAGCGCAATGGCAGGGGGCGGTGATGAACACGCCCCGAAGCGAGAGCCCATCGTCGCGCGAGGTGCTCGTCGGCTGCGAGGCGAGCCCCGCTCGATAGAGCGCCGCGTAGAGGAAGTCGCCCGATCGATCGCCCGTGAACATGCGACCGGTGCGGTTCCCGCCGTGCGCCGCCGGGGCGAGCCCGACGATCACGAGCGGCGCGTCCGGATCGCCGAAGCCCGGCACAGGGCGGCCCCAGTAGGTCTGGTCCCGGTAAGCGCGCCGCTTCTCTCGCGCGACGTCCTCGCGCCACGCGACGAGCCGCGGGCAGCGCCGGCACTCGACGAGCTCCGCCGTGATCTGAGCGAGCGCGCGCGCCGCGCCGCCGCGGCTCACGCGGCGGGCTCGCCGCGCGCGCTCGTCGAGGCGCCGCTCTGCTCGAGGTCCACGCCGCGCTCCGAGGCGCGCGCATCAGCGAGCGGGCGCGGCGGCGCCGCCGCGTGCTCTGTCAGGCCGCCCTGCTCGCCGGCCACCATCCCGGTCACGATGCGGTCGAGCACCGCGTCGAAGCGCAGGCGATTGAAGCGGGCTCCGCTCGCCAGCCAGTCGATGTGCCCGCCCTTGCCCGGAAAATGGCCGACGATGTCCAGGTGGTCGGCCTTGCCGGCCCAGATGAGCTCCCCCCAGACCTGCGAGGCGAGCGGGACCACGCCGTCGTTGGCGTCCGGGGGCGGCAGCTCGCCGAGCACGCGCGCGAGCTTCTGCTCGATCGAGCCGTCATGGGAGCGGCAAGGGTAGTGCTCGTTCAGGCGGGCGGTGATGTTCGACAGCGCGGTGAAGATGGCAGCCGACATCGCCCCCCACGGCGACCGGAGCGCCGATACCCAGTCACGGACGGCGTTGCGCGGCGCGTACGTCGCGACGCTCTGGTACCGCAAGCCCGCGCGGTCCTCGAGGCCGGCGTGGAGCAGATCCATCGCCTCGGGCATGAGCTGGACGATGGCGCCCTGGTCGTCGCGCAAGAGCTTCAGCCACGCGCGCAGCTCGCGGCTCGACGCGTCGTCGAGCACGCGGATGAAGCTCTCGACCGCGCGATCGATGAGCTCGATCTCGAAGAAGCCGAGCTGCGCCCGGCCGAAGGCGGCGACCAGCGCCGACGCGGCCGCGAGCGGAGGCGCGCCGAGCTTGAGGCCGGCCACCGTCAGCGCGGTGACGGCGTAGAGCAGGCGCTGGCCGCTCACCGTGGCGAAGAAGGCGGCGAGCGGGGTGCCGAAATGAGGCGTGTTGATGGTGGTGACGGACCGCAGCCGGCTCGTCCAGCCGAGCCGGCGATGAGCGTTCCCGGGGAGCCGCGCCGTCGGCGAAGCGACGAGGCGGGCATCCAGGCCTCCGGTCGAGTGGCCTACGATGTGGATAGGGCCGTCATCGTCTCCGGCGCTCTCGTCGACGAGGCGGGCGAGCTTCGCCGCCCGGCGGAGGATGGAGGCCGTCGGGTGGACCTCGCAGACGTGGATCTCGACGATCCGGCCGCGATCGCGGAACCGCTCCTCGATCGCGCGGATGAAGTGCTCGAAATACTCGAGGGAGGCGAGGGTTGCGAAGCCGAACATGCCCGGCGACAGGTAGACGCGCGTCTTCTGCACGCGCGGGAATGTGCCATGCCCGCCGGCCCTCCGCGGCATTTCCATCGCCGCCCGCGCCTGCGGCCATGACAGCCGGGCGGCGTGAAGAAGCGGCGGCATGCCGGCCGTAAATCCGGCTACCCTGCGAGCGTGGACGACCCCAGCGCGCGGGAGATCGAGGCGGCTGTACAGGAGGCCCTGGGCCTGTTTGGAACATCAGGCTCGGTGAGCGTGCAGGGGCGCCAGATCGCGCTGCGTGGGCGCGGTGCGCCCGTGGCCATCGATCTGGAGCAGCTGGTCGAGCAGTGGCCGCTTCTGCCGCAAGAGCTGCGCACGCGTAAGGCGTCCGACATCGCGCGGCGGCTCGCTCAGGCGCACCGCGCGGTGAGCTCGCTCGCGCCGCCAGCGCCGGCCGCCCGGGTCCGGCCAGCGCGGCACCTCGTGATCCCCGTCGGCGTGATCGCGCTCGTGGTGGTCAGCGCGCTCTTCGCGTCGCGCATGTTCCGATCGCGGGAGGCGCCGGCCGCCTCGCCCACGGAGCCGGAGACGACCGCCGGCGAGGATGCGGCGCGGAACGCGCGCACCTGCGAGGCCGCGCGCAAGCGGATCTACGCCGGCGCTTCCATGGGGCCCTTCGAGCTCGCGGGCTGGGTCGCCGAGCTCTGGCTGGCGATGCCGCGCGGCGCCGCCGCAGCGGAGGTCGCCGCCGGCGCCGGGGAACCTCCAGCCCTGACCGCCGAGTCCGTGGGGCTGGGCGCGCTCATCGCGCAAGGCAAGCTGACGGCGGGCGCCGACGCCGATCTCGCCGCGATCACCGACGGGGTCGTGGAGATCGTCCCCGGGTTCGACGCGGAAGAGGCGAAGCGCTCGCCGTCGTGGCGCGCGATCGCCGCGCGCTTCTCCGGCGGATACGCGCGGGCATACTTCGATCCCGCGCAGCGGGCGCGCTTCGTCGCGCTCGGCGATCGCATGGCCGACGCGTCCGCCGCGGCGCTGGGCGCCCTGTACGCGCGCTGCGCGCACCTGCCCTACCACGACGCAGGCGCCTGGTTCCGCGGCTCGGATCCGGCCGCGGCGGCGACGGCGCTCGTCTATGCGTCCGGCCTCTTCGCCGAGATGTCGGCGGTCGATCGGGGGGCGCTCGCCGCGCTGCCAGGGGTGGGGCCGATCGACGCCTTGCGCGGCGCCGGCGCCTCGCTCGATGTGGCGAGCCTTGGCAAGCTGGTGGGGGCGCACGGCGGGGGCATCACGAAGGGCGGGACGGGCGCGGTCGTCATCACGTTCCCCGTCGGGGGGCCGACCCGGGCGACGACCGCGAGCCGCACCGTCGCGCGCAAGCTGCAGGTCGGCGTGGGCCAGGAGTGAACGCTCACTCGCCCGCGGCGAAGTGAACGATCGAGAAGACCGGCGCCGTGCCGCCGGCGCGCTCCGCGAGGAGCGCCCGACCGCCGAGGAAATCGAGCTCGACGACGAAGGCGAAGCCGGCGACCTCGCCGCCCTGCTTGCGCGCGAGCTCCGCAGCGGCCGAAGCCGTGCCGCCGGTCGCGAGCAGGTCGTCCACGATGAGGACCCTGGCCCCCGGCCTGATCGAGCCCTTGTGCATCTCGAGCTCTGCCGTGCCGTACTCGAGCGCGTACGCCACGCGATCGGTCGCGGCCGGGAGCTTGCCGGGCTTGCGCACGGGCACGAAGCCGGCGTTGAGCCGGGCCGACAGCGCGCCGCCGAAGATGAAGCCCCGCGACTCGACGCCGACCACGACGTCGACGTGCTCGCCGACGAAGCGCTGGGCCAGGAGATCCAGCGTGATGTGGAGCGCCCGCGGATCCGCGAGGAGCGGCGTGATGTCCTTGAAGAGGATCCCGGGCTTCGGAAAATCCGGGACGTTCCGGAGGTGCGCCTTGAGGTAACGGAGCGCGTGCTCGGAGGGCAGGGCGTCGTGGTTGAACATGACGCCGAGCGTAGGCGAGCGGATTCGAGCCGGAAAGCGCTCCACGCGTCGCGACGCGAGCTACGTCAGGCGACGTGGCCGTCGTTGAGCTCCGCGGCGAGGAGGCCCGCGATGCCCTCGTGCTGCGCGGCGAAGAGGTCGAGCGTCAGCGGCGTGACGCTGACGGCCCCTTCGTCGTAGGCCTCGGTGTCCGAGCCGGGGACGAGGTCGTGGCGCACGCCCGCGCCGCCGATCCAGAGGTACTCGTGCCCGCGCGGATCCCGGCGAAAGATCACCTCTTCTGTGTACAAGCGCGCGCCGATGCGCGTGGCTCGCACGGGCCAGCTGCTGCCCGCAGGGATGTTGACATTGAGCAGCGGCGCTGGCCGGCGCCCCTCCTGCCCGGCGGCGCGGTGGAGGGCGAGGGCGAGCTTGACGCCGAGCGCCGCGGCGGCCGGGAGCGACGCGCCTGCATCGGCGGAGAGCGCGATCGACGGGACTCCGCGGAGCGCTCCTTCGCGCGCGGCGGCCACGGTGCCCGAGTAGAAGATGTCGGCGCCCAGGTTGAGCCCGTGGTTCATGCCCGACACGACAAGATCGGGGCGCCGCGGCAGCACGCGCGCGCCGGCGTGAAGGGCGACGTAGATGCAGTCGGCGGGCGTCCCGTCGACCGCGAACACGCCGGGCGCGGCCTCCAGGAGCCGGAGGACGCGGTGCAGGCTCAGGGAGTGGCTCGTCGCGCTCTGGTTGACCGCGGGGGCGCACACCACCACGTCGGCGTGCCGGGCGAGCTCGTCCCGCACCGCGATCAGGCCCGGGGCCGAGTAGCCGTCATCGTTGGAGAGGAGGATCAGGGGGCGCATGCGTTCGCTCGATGGGTCTCTGGATCAGCGACCGAGCAAGCGCCTCGCGAGCGCGGCGACGAGCTCGACGAGGGCGCTGACGCGGCCGAACCATGCGGCTCCACCTCGCGCCCGCGCCATCGCGAAGGCGACGGTCCGGAGCGCGGGCGTATAAGGGTACCACCACAGCTCGCTCTTCGCCCTGCTGCGGTCCTCGAGCAAGAAGCGCGGCCGCGTCAGCTCCGCGAGCGCGTGTGGGCTGCTCGTGACGCCGTAGCCGCTGTCTCCCGCCCCCGTCCACGGCGCAGCCGGGAGCGCGCCCGTGAAGCCGTGGTTGTTGATCGTCACCACGCCGGAGCGCAGCCGTCGCGCGAGCGCGTGGGCCCGCTCGTAGCCGCGGGTCCAGAGGCTGGTCGTGAGCGCGAAGCGGGACGCGTTGGTGCGCGCGATCGCCTCCTCGGCGTCCTTCACCACGATGACGGGAAGAACGGGGCCGAAGGTCTCCTCCCGGAGCAGCGGCGTGTCCTCGCGCTCCACCTTGAGGACCGTCGGCGGGAAGGCGAGCGAGCCCTCTTCCGGCGCGCCGCCTGCGAGGATCTCCGCCCCGCCCTCGACGGCCGCCTCCAGCTGATGCCGCACGAGCTGCGCCTGCCGCGCCGTCGTCATCACGCCGACGTCGACGCCGGCCCGGAGCTGCCCCGTGAGCTCGACGACGCGCCCGATGAAGCGGTCCGCGATCGCCTGCTCCACGTAGACGCGCTCGATGGAGGCGCAGTTCTGTCCGGCGTTCGTGAAGGCGCCCCAGAGGACGCCGCGCGCGGCGCGCTCCAGATCGCAGTCGCCGAGCACGATGGCGCTGTCCTTCCCGCCGAGCTCCAGCGACGTCGGGACGAGGCGCTCGGCGCACGCGACGGCGATCTTCTTGCCGGTGGCGACGCTGCCGGTGAAGACGACGAGATCGACGCCGGCCCCGACGAGCGCGGCGCCGAGGTCGCTGCCGCCCTGCGCGACGGCGAGGACGCCGTCCGGGAGCAGCCCGTCGAACAGCGAGGCGACGAGCGCGCCGGAGCGCGGCGTGACCTCGCTCGGCTTGAAGACCACGGCGTTGCCCGCGAGCAGCGCCGGCACGATCGTGCGCAGCGGGATCGCGACAGGGTAGTTCCAGGGCGTGATGAGCGCGACGACGCCGCGAGGATCCCTCTGGATGCGCCCGACCTTGCCGGGGTAGGCGAGCGGATCGAGCGCGACGGGGGAGTCGTCGAGGAGCTCCTCGATGGATCGGGTCCAGTAGTCGATGAGATCCGCGTTCGGGAGCACTTCAGCGAGCGCGGCCTCCTCGATCGGCTTGCCGCACTCGCGGTGCACGAGCGTCGCGATCTCCTCGGCCCGCGCGAGCAGGCGCTTCTTGACGCGCGCGACGAGCTCGGCGCGCTCCCTGATCGGGACCTCGGCCCAGGCGACCTGCGCCGCCCGCGCTCTGGCGACGATCGTCGCGAGGGCGCCGAGCTCTGTCTCCGCCACGTCGTCGAGCGGCGCTCCCCCTGCCGGGCTGCGCAGAGGGAAGGGACCGGAGCTCGCCACCCTGACGGACGCTGACGACGATGCGTCGCCAGCGGCGGCGCCGGCGTCGTGGGGAAGGGTAGTCGTCTCGGAATTCATGAGGCGCGGAGCCTAGCACCGCGCTCCTGCCCCTCTGCATGGGGCATGTGGTGACCCCGAGGGAGCAGGCCCCGACCGGACGGGCCGGGGGCGCGGGTTTCTACGGAGCGGGATCAGGCGTCGGTGCAGTCTCCTCAGCGGGAGCGGGCGCAGCGCCCTCACCGTCCGGGGTGGCGGTGCCGGCGGCGCTGCCTTTCCGTTTCGTGGGCCGGTCGGGCGCCGGGCTCGCCGCGGAGGGCGTGATCGACACGACCGTCTGCTTGCGGCAACCGACGATGACCGCCTGACCGGCGGAGAGCCATGCGGGGGTCGACGTCTTCTCCGTCGTCAGCTTACCGAGCCGCACGTAACGCGTCCCGCAGGGCACATCGAGCGTCTCTCCGGTGCTTCCGGCGAGCGAGCCGTTCACATACACCGACGCTCGCTCTGGCGAGTTGACCGTCAGGTGGCCCCGGTTTGACGGCAGATCCTCGGCTTTGCCTGCGGCCGGCGCAGCGCTCGCCTCGGGCGCGGCGCTCGCTTCGGGGGCAGCGCTCGCCTCGGGCGCAGCGCTCGCCGCCGGCGTCGCGGTCTCGACCGCGGACGGTGCAGCGGGCGCCGTCTCGGTGGGCGCAGCGGTCGGAGTCGGCGCGGTGGTCGGCGGCTGCGCCGTTGCGCTCTGGGTCGCTCCGGGAGACGTGGTGTCGGGGGCGACGTTGGGGAGGGGAGCGGGCTCGGAGCCGAATACGCCGAGCTTGTACGCGACCGCTGCGCCGCCCACGAGGAGCGCCACGGCTGCGATCACGAGGCCCGCGCGAGAGCGCGGGCGCGGCGGCGGGCGCACCGTGATGCCGGCGTCCGCGGTCGGCCGCGTCGTGACGTGGTCGGAAGGCTTCACGTCCTTGTCGGCCGGGAGGGGCGGATCCTTGGTGATGACCTTCGGGAGAAGGTCGCGGTCGGCCGCCTTCGGCCTGGACCTGCGATCCGCTTCGTCGCTGGCGTCTCTGGACAGCGTTCCGGGCGACGCAGCGCCGGTCTCTTCCGCGACCGAGCGCGCGATGGCCTGGGCTTCGGACCGCGCGGAGCGGACCGCCGTTTCCTCGTCTTCGAGGCCCTCGGGGCGGGAACGAATGACGGTGGGCTCGTCCTCGAGCATGCCGCGGATCACGGTCGGCTCGTCGTCGACCATCTCGCGGCTGAACTCTCGCTCGCTGGCAGGCTCCCCCATCGCGCGCCGGGTGGCGACGGCGATCTGATCGGGCGCCTTCGGGGTGACCGGCTCCCCAGAGGACGACGGCGCGCGGGCGGTGACCGCCTCGAGCGTCGGAGCGTCGTCCGCGGCGGGTGACGCGGTCGTGGCGTGCGCCTCCGCGCGGTCGGGCAGGGATCTGCGCTCCGCGCGCGCCTCGGCATCCGGCGTCGGCCTTCGCTCGGCCGGGAGCTTCAGCCCTGCAGCGGGCCTCTGGCCGGGTTCCGGCTCGTCGGGGAGGAGCCCTGCGAATGAGAGCTCGCTGTCGCTCTCCGCCACCTTGGGCCGTGCACCGACGTCCTCGTGAGGGAAGAACGGCTTCGTCTCTGCGCGCGGGCTGGAGCCCCGGGCCGGGGGCACCGCTGCAGCGGGCGCGTCCTTGGCCTGGGCACCTGACCTGGCAGCAGGCGCCGTGACCCTGGCCGCGGTTCTGGCTGCCTCTCTCGGCTTCAGCTCGGCGGCCTCCGCGGGCGGGCGGTAGGTCTCCTGAGCGCCGGCCGGGGGACCCGCGTCAGCTCGCGGGAGATCGAGCGATGCGGCGGGCCTCGCGACCGGCTTCCCGGGTGAGCTGGGAGGCGGCGCAGGGTTGCGCGCCGGCGTCGCCGCGGCCGGCTTGACGGCCGCCGTCTTGACCCCGCTCGCCGCGGGCGTGGCCGCTGCGGGCGCCTTCACCGGCGGCTGTTGCGGCGTCTTCGCCGGAGATTGCTGCGGCGCCTTCGCGGCCGCTGCGGGCTGCTTCGCGGCGCTGGCCGCCGCGGTCTGCGGCGCCTGCGCGGCGATCTGGCGCGCATCGGCCGCCGGGCTGAAGGCGTCGATGCCACCGACGTCGTCGAGGACGGGCTCGAGGGAGCGCGGCGCAGACGGTCCGCTCGCGGCGACCGCGCTGGCCGCCGCCGTCCGTGCTTCGTTCGCCAGCGACGTTTCCGTCGAGCTGAACCTGGGGTCGGGCGAGGCCGCGCCCGCCGTGTCGTTGGCGATGGCGCCGGGCGCCTCGCCGCGATGCGGGACGAGCTCGGCGGAGGCCGCGAGCTGCGCCCGAGTACGAGGCGCAGCGGCGTTCCGCTGCACCCGGTGGAGGAGCCCTTCGAGGGTGGCGACTTTTTCGGCGACGTTCACGCCGCGCCAGCATATCGCGGCTCGGCGCTCGTTACATCATTCGCGGTGATGCGGCGCGATCAGGCGGGCTCACCAGCCGAAAATCCCGCCGGAAGAGGGTCAGAGGGTCTCGAGGTAGGCGACCAGATCGTCGAGCTGGGCGTCCGAGAGGTGGGACGTCTTGCCGTGCCGGTCGCCGCCGCCGCAGGCGGGGTTGGTGAACCGGTCCTTCAGCGTCGGCGCGCACCCGTCGTGCATGAACGGCGCGCGCGCGCCGATGCGGACCAGCGACGGCACCTGGAAGGGCTTTCCCGTGCCGACGTCGAACGACTCGTTGCTCGTGAGCTGAGCGCCCGCGTGGCAGCTCGCGCAGTCGACGGCCTTGTCGTGGAAGAGCGCGTCGCCGCGCGCGACGGCCTCCGCGTCGGGCGCCGACGACACCGGCGGAGCGGGGAGGCTGTCGATCCACCGCGCGAAGATCTTCACCCGGCGCGGTCCCTGGTGCATGCCGCCCATGCGCCGCTCGAAGACCTCGTCCATGATGGCTTCGATACCGGACATATCGCCGTCCCAGTGGAACGGCGCGGTGTTGAGGATCCCGCCGCTGACGAACTGGGTGCGCCGCGGGCCGATGGGGTTGAATACCCAGGTATGGCTGTCCTCGCCTCCCTCCGGATGGCACGACGCGCAGGCCATCGGGCCGGACGCGTTCCGGTGGAACATCTCGTGGCCGGTATCCTTCCGGCTCTCCCCGGGGAGCGTGATGACCTTGGTGACGCGGTTGCCGGTGGCGTCGATCCCCCCGAGGATCTGGAGGCCCGCCGGTTCACGGGTCTGGACCACCACGGAGCTGCCAGCGAACGCGACGGCCGTGGGTTCGCCTTCCACGGGCACGCGCTGCTCCGCCTCGACGCAGGTCCCTTCGGGGGCACCCTTCGCCACGTTCAAGTTCGCGCTGCTGGTCACGAGGATCTCGCTCCTGCCGGCCGCGACGACCGCATACGAGAGACCGTCATCGGACACCGCGACATCGACCGGCAGGGTGGCGGAGGGGAGGGCAGCGGCCAGGTTCGGCTGGCCGTCGGAGTCGGGCGTCCCGACCTCCGAGACCGTGCTGTGGACGACGCTCCCATCGCATCCGCCGGAGCTGTAGCCCCCCTCCACGATCTCGACCGGGGCGATCAAGGCACGCTGGTGGACCATCGCGACACCGCCTGTCGGCAGCTTGATCGTCCGCCAGGCGACGGTCGGCGCGAACTCCTGCCCGAACAGGTTGAACTTCGGGAGCTTCTTTTGCTCCATGACGGCGCCGTCCGCACCGATGGTGAGCAGCTCGGCAGACCGGAACTTGCTGACCAGGAGGCGATCCCCGTCCACGACCACGTCGCGCAGGTCGCGATCGAGCTTCAGGCGGCGTGTCGCCGCTCCGGGACCGGCCGGGAGCGTGACGAGCTCGCCGCCGACGCAGGCGACATGGAGCTCGTCGGTCTGCGCATCGTAGGCGATCCCCCGCGGGGCCGGGCACACGTCGCGCCTGTCGACGATCGTCCCGCTGTCCGCGTCGACGCTCACGACCGCGCCGCCGCGGCGGAGCGCGACGTGGAAGCGACCCGCGTCGTCCTCGACGACCCTGCCCGGCTCGTCGCCCTTCTGCAGCGCGATCTCCGCGGTCAGCTTCTGCGCCTGGAGATCGACGATCCACACCCGGTCGCGATCCGGATCCGCGGCCACCGCCCGGAGGGCGCTCTTGCTCACGGCGAGCGTTCCGCCGCTGATGGCGGGCGGCGGCTCCGCCGCGACCGCGACGCTCCCGGGATCACCGATGTCGGGGGTGTCGTCCTCACCGAGCTCCCACGGAGCGCAGGCGGCAAAGGATGATCCGATCACAAGGATGGCGAGGAACGGGGAGAAGCTGCGGCGCGACGCAAGCAGTCTATGCATGAGGGCCTCCGGTCCGCCGCCAAGCAAGATGGCGGCCACTTCATTCGATGTTCTTCCATCCGATCGCGCGCGGCAATACGTGTTGCCGCGGAGAGAGCGACGTATTCCTGCCGTCCATAACGCGCGTGAACGGGGTTGGATGGCGCGTCTGGCGAGGGTCCCGTGCTGCGCATCGGCGATGACGTCCCTGCTGTCGTGGCCCATTGCGGCACGGCATGACGAGCGCGCCAGACCATCGTATCCGGTGCGACCCAGGACGTTGCCCGGCGCGGTCACGGCATCACGCGGGCCCGGGGGCGCAAGCACGCCGTGCGCCGAGAGCGCGGGCTGCCCGGTCACCTTCGCCAGACGGCGAGGCGAGCGATCGCCGAGACGCGATGCGTGGGATCGCCTGTGACTTGACGGGTGCTCTCGCCGCCCATAAGTGACCCACCGGTCATGAAAAGCACCGCACCCTCGTCTCGACGCAGCATCTCGCTGGCTTCGACGCTCGCCGGGCTGCTCGCCCTCGGGCTCATCGCCTCACCGGCCGCGGGGCAGCCGGCCGCTCCCCGACCGGCGGCACCGCAGCCGGTCACCCCGCCGCCCGCTCCGGCGCCTCCTCCCGCGGGCCAACCGCAGCCTGCCGTCGCTGCGGCCCAGCCGGCGGCGCCGAAGGCCGATCCGCTCGCCACGGCCCTCGCGCCGCAGCCGGGAGGGCTGACGCCGGACGATGTCGCGAAGGCTGCGCTGCAGACGCGCGCGTCGCTCCGCGCCAAGCAGGCCGATCTCCGCGCGGCGTCGGCGAAGGTCGACCAGGCGATGGTCAATTTCTTTCCCCGGCTGACTGCGACGGCGACCTACACGCGCCTCTCTGAGGTCGAGAGCGCGGGGCTCGGAGGCGGTGGCATCGTCGGCGCGAGCAGCGAGGGGCTGATCAAGGTCGGTCCATGTCCGCCCGACGTGCAAGGCCAGTGCGTCGTCGACAGCGCCGGGCGGCCGGTGGGGGCCGCCTCCCTGTCCTTTCCGGCGCCTCTCAACAGCATCTCGCTCACGGCGAATCTCGCCGTCCCCATCTCGGACTACGTGTTCCGCATCTCGCAGGGATACGCCGCCGCGTCCCACGCGGAGAGCGCGAAGAAGCTCGAGCTCCAGGCGGAGACGCTGCAGGCCGCGGCCGACGCGAAGGTCACCTTCTTCAACTGGGTCCGCGTGAAGGGGCAGGTCGTCGTGGCAGGTGAGGCGGTGTCTCAGGCGAGGGCGCACGTCGAGGACGCGCGCCGCACCTTCGAGGTGGGCCTGCTCTCGCGCGCCGACGTGCTCCGGCTCGAGGCCCAGGTGGCCGGCGCGGAGCAGGTGCTCAACGAGGCTCAAGCCGCGCTCCTGGTCGCGGATGACCAGATCCGGATCGCGCTCGGCGCCGGGCAGGAAAGGCCGCTCACGCTGGGGATCGACGTGATGGGCAGCGCGCCTGCGAAGCCGCCCGCCGAGGCGCTCCCGGCGCTGGTGCAGGAGGCGCTTCAGAGGCGCCTCGAGATCCGCGCGCTCGACGAGACGCAGTACTCGCTCGAGAAGGCCGAGGCGGTCGCGAGGGCCGGCTACTTCCCGCGCGTGGACGGGTTCGCCGATCTCACCTACGCAAACCCCAACCAGCGCATCTTCCCGACGCAGGACAAGTTCGCCATGACATGGTCCGCCGGCGTCCGCGCCACGTGGGTCGTCAACGACATCTTCACCACCGCGGGCGCCTCCGCCGAGGCGAACGCCCGCACCACGCAGATCGCGGAGCAGAAGGCCGCGCTGCGCGACGCCCTCCGCCTCGAGGTGGCCTCGGCGTATGCGGAGCTGAGCAAGGCTTCGAGCAGCATCGAGTCTGCGGAGCGCCAGCTCGCGGCGGCCGCGGAGTCGATGCGCGTCAGGTCCGAGTTGTTCCGGGCAGGACGGGCCACGAGCGTCGACGTGGTCGACGCCGAGGGCGAGGTGACGCGCGCGCGGCTCCAGCAGCTCAACGCGCGCGTCGGCGCGCTCGTCGCCAAGACCCGGCTGGACCACGTCGTCGGGCGCGACGCGAAGGACCTGAAATGACCCGGCCGCGCGCGTCTTCTTCGCTTGCACGGCTCTCCTGGCCGGAGTAGGGAAGGCGTGCGCCGCTGCAGCGCGGGTTCCTGCGGCGCGTTTGTCGATACCGCGGCAACCACCCGCATCATCCCTCACCGGCCGAGGTAGCGCGTCCACGGTGCGCGCCCGGTCCGCCCGTCATGACGGAGCTTGCGCTCATCCTCAGCGGCGGCCTGCTCGGGCTCGCCTTTGCGGCTTACCTCGCTCGCTGGGTCGTCGCACGCCCCGCGGTCGAGCCCGAGATGCAGCGCGTCGCCGCGATCATCCAGGGGGTCGCGGAGGCGTACTTTCGCCGCCAGAGCAGCGTGATCGGCGCGGTCTCGGCGATGCTCGGCGGCGCCATCTTCCTCGCTTACGGCCTCCTCCGGCGCGCCGGGGAGAACAACCCGGTGCCAGCGCTGGAGCTCGGTGTCTGGCTGACGCTCTCGTTCGCGGTCGGGGCCGCCAGCGCGGTCGCGACCGGCCGCGTCGCCGCCTGGATCGCGCCCCGCACCAGCGTGCGCGCCGCGAGCGGCGCCCGCCGCTCGCTCGATCTCGCGCTGCAGATCGCCCTCCGCGGCGGCGCCGTGTCGGGGCTCTTCGTCGCGAGCATGAGCCTGCTCGGCCTCGGCGGCCTGTTCGCCGCGGTCCTCGCGTTCCGTGGCGGCTTCGGCGCCGAGCCGGCCGAGGCGCTCGCGCTCGCCCCGACCATCCCCTGGGTCATCGCCGGTTACCCGCTCGGCGCCTCCTTCGCCGCCCTGATGGCGCAGCTCGGCGGCGGCACCTTCTCCAAGGCGGCCGACCTCGGCGCGGACCTCGCCGGCGCGGAGGTCGGGCTCGACGAGGACGACCTCCAGAACCCGGCCACGATCGTCGATCTGGCAGGCGATACGGTCGGCGACTGCGCCGGGCGCGCGGCCGGCGTCTTCGCCTCGACCGTCGCCGAGAACGCGGGCGCCATGGTGGTCGGCGCGATGCTCTTCCGCAACAACGCCGGGCTCCCGAGCGCCCTCGCCGTCGTGCTCTTCCCGCTCGTCAGCCGCGCGTTCGGCCTCATCGCGACGCTCTTCGGCGTCATGGTCGTCAAGACCGACGACCGGGAGGACGCCTTCAACGCCCTCGTGCGGGGTCTCTACGTCACGGCCACCCTCCACGCCGTCGGCATCGCCGGGGCCGCCAAGTGGCTGCTCGACGCCCACTGGGTCGTCTTCTTCGCGTGCGGCGTGATCGGCATCGTCGCCGGCATCGGCGTGCTGCACGTCACGCAGTACTACACCGAGCAGCGGCACCGCCCGGTGCGCGAGCTCGCCGAGGCGGCGCGCAGCGGCTCCGCGATGGCGGTGCTGCGCGGGCTCGCCATCGGCCTCGAGAGCTCGGTGCTCCCGCTCCTGGTCGTCGTCGGCGCCACCTTCGGCTCCTACCTGCTCGGCGCCCGCTCCGGGCTCGCCGGGGGTGGCCTGTTCGGCACCGCGGTCGCGACGATGGGGATGCTGGGCACCTCGGGCTACGTCCTCGCCATGGATGCGTTCGGCCCCATCGTGGACAACGCGGGCGGCATCGTCGCCGTGACCGTCGCCCGCGAGCGGCCGGACGTGCGTGGCCGCACCCTCGTGCTCGATGCCGTCGGGAACACGACCAAGGCGCTCACGAAGGCGTACACGGCCGGGGTGGCCGCGCTCGCCTCGCTGCTGCTCGTCGCGGGCTACCTCGATGAGTCCCGGCGCCGCGCGCTGGCGTCGAGCGCGCCGATCCGCGGCGAGACGACCGCGATGGTCCTGCGCCTCGACCGGCCCGAGGTCTATCTCGGCGCCCTGGTCGGGATCCTCCTTGTCTTCTGGCTGGCCGGCCGCTGCATTCGCAACGTCCTCCAGGCTGGTCGACGTGTCCTCGATGAAGTGAGGCGCCAGGCCCGCGCCCGCCCGCCGGGTTTCGTCGGCGACCACGAGCCCTGCGTCGAGATGGTCTCTCGAGCAGCGCTGCGCCACATGATCGCGCCGGCCCTCGTCTCCGTGGCGGTGCCCGTCGTCGTGGGACTTGCCTTGCGCTTTGCAAGGACGGAAGATAATCCTCTGGTCGCGGCCGATTCAGTCGCGGCCCTGATCATGGCCGGGACGGTCGCAGGCGTCCTCGGGTCGCTCTTCTTGGGGAATACCGGGGCGATCTGGGACAATGCGAGGCAGTACATCGCGACCGGCGCGCACGGTGGGCGCTACCTTGTCGACGAGACGGGGGCGCGGGCGGACAACCCCACCTATGGTGCCGCCGTCGTTGGCGACACGATCGGCGATCCGCTCAAGGACGTGGCCGGTCCCGCGATCCACGTGCTCATCAAGATGCTCCCCGCCGTGACCATCGTGTTCTTGCCGTTCTTCATCTGATGACGGTTCTTCACCCAGCGGGATTTGCCAAGAGATCCCGTTCACCCGACCCATCCCGGCGAATAGCCGCCGCACCCGTATCCCGAGCCCACGACGTGCCGCCTCCGATCTCCGACGCACTCTCTACCCTCAGCGATCGTGGCCTGCGAAGGCTGCTTGGCGCCCGCACCTTCCTCCGCGGGCTGGAGTACTTCCGCCGCCGCGTCGTCGAGGACATCTCCATCAACGAGACGATGGCGAGCGGCACCGTCCGCGCCGCCGACTCCGAGCCGTATCCGGTCAAGGTCGAGCTCTCGCCCGATGGCATCCAGTCGCAGTGTTCCTGTCCTGCGTTCCAGAAGGCTGGGCAGCACTGCAAGCACGTCGCGGCGCTGCTGATCAGCATCCGCGACCAGGCGCGCGGCGCGCAGCCGCGGCGCGAGCCGCCGATCCCGGCGCTCGTCCCGCAGACCGCCCACGCCGGCGGCGACGCCCTGAAGCGCGTGCGCCGGCGCGACCGCCGCGGCCGCCTGGCGATCACGCCGGCGGCGCCCGTCCCGACCGTCGTCGGCACCCACGGGCCGCCGGGCTCACCCGTCGCCCTCGCCGCGCCGGTCCTGGACGCGACGGCCAAGCAGACCGGGATCGGCGCCTGGCTTCCGCCCGAGGGCGTCACCGGGGCACGGCGCGTGGAGTTCCGCCTCCACGTGCGGCAGGGGGCGCTGACCGTCACCGTCCTCGACGCCGAGGCGCGTGTCCCGGTGCTGCCCTCCGCGGCGCTCGCCTGGCAGGCGCTCTATCCGACGCCGGATCGCGACGCGCTCCGGCTGCTCGCCCGGTTCGAGAGCGGCAACCCGCGCCACCCGGCCGTCGACATCCGCGGCGAGGACGTGGCCGAGCTGCTCCCGCTGCTCGAGGGCCAGCGCGTGCTGCTCGAGCCGGCGCTGATGCAGCTCCGCTTCGGCGACGACAGCCTGCGGCCGCGCTTCGATCTCGAGACCGTCGGCGGCGACACCATCATCGTGAAGACGAGCTTCGAGCGGGGGAACGACAAGCGCCGCTTCTCGCTGCTCCAGGGCGGGTGGTTCGAGGGCTGGCCGGGCTGGCACATCGACACGCAGGAGGGGCTCGCGCGCCGCATCGACAAGCGCGTCTCCCCCGCGGCGATGCGCCGGCTGCTCCGCTCGCCGACCATCGGTGAGCCGATGAGCGAGCTGGCCCGCATCATCATGCAGGGGTTGCCCAAGATCGCGCTCGAGGTCGGCGCGGAGCTGCCCGACCTGAACCAGATCGCCGAGGTCGTCGACCTCGTGCCCACGTTCCGCATGCGCGCGGGCGGCTCGCTCATCGAGGCGCGCGTCACGCTGACCGCCGCCTACGGCGACGCCGAGGTCGCCGTGCGTGCCGACGGCATGTCGCCCCCGGTGCTCGTGCAGCCGCCCGAGGAGGGGATGAAGCGCGCCCGCTGCATCCGCGTGGACATCGCCGCGCAGCAGGAGGCGGCGAGCAAGCTGCTCGCCCTCGGGCTCAAGCCGGACGAGACCGGCCAGGGCTTCATCGCGAACGGCGACCAGGCGCTCACCTTCTGGACCGAGGGGCTCGCCGAGCTCCCCGACGACTGGGACCTCTTCGTCCCCGAGGATCTCGTCGACACGCAGGTGCGCGGCAGGCCGATCGGCGTGTTCGCCAAGGTCACCTCGGGGATGGACTGGCTGAACGTCAAGCTCAGCTTCGAGAGCGAGGGCGTCGGCGTCGATCGCGACGAGCTGCGCCGCTGCCTCGCCGAGGGCAAGCGCTACGTCCGCCTCGAGGACGGGTCGTTCGCCGCGTTCGATCCCGACGCCGTGCGCGCGATGCTCGATCGCGAGGTCGAGCTGATGATGGCGGCCGGCAAGAGCGGCCGGCTGCCGCTCGCGCAGGCCGGGCGGGTGCACGAGCTGCTCCAGCACGCGAGCGGATCGAGCGTGACCGCGTCCGCGCGCGAGCTGTTCCAGAAGCTCAGCAACATCGACGAGATCGGCAGCACCAAGCGGCCCAGGAACCTGAAGGCGACGCTCCGCCCCTACCAGGAGGCGGGCCTCTCGTGGCTCAAGTTCATCCATGACATCGGCTCGGGCGGCGTGCTCGCCGACGACATGGGCCTCGGCAAGACGGTCCAGACGCTCGCCCTCCTGCTCGCCGTCAAGCAGGAGGAGAAGCACATGCGCGCGCTGATCGTCGCCCCGACGAGCGTCGTCACGAACTGGGAGCGCGAGCTCGCCCGGTTCGCGCCCTCGCTGTCGGTCGCCCTCTGGCACGGCGCCGATCGCAAGGACCAGATCGACGAGGTGAAGGCCGCGGAGGTGGTGATCACCAGCTACGCGCTCCTCCGTCGCGACGAGGATTTCCTCGCGCAGCTCGACCTGAGCTACGCCATCCTCGACGAGGCGCAGCACATCAAGAACCCGATGAGCGCCACCGCCGCGGCGGCCAAGCGGCTCCGCGCGAAGCGCCGGCTCGCGCTGACGGGCACGCCCATCGAGAACCGGCTCTCGGAGATCTGGTCCATCTTCGACTACGTCTCGCCGGGCTTGCTCGGCTCGCTCGACAAGTTCGAGGCTCGCTTCTCGCGCCCGATCGAGGCGGGCGACTACAAGACCGCGCAGCGCCTGCGCGCCGCCATCCACCCGTTCATCCTGCGCCGCACGAAGCAGGAGGTCGCCAAGGATCTTCCCGAGAAGATCGAGATGGATCAGATCTGCGATCTCACGGGCGAGCAGCGGGCGCTCTACCTGCAGGTCGCGCGCGAGGTGCGGGCGCAGGTCCTCGGCGAGGTCGAGCGCGTCGGCCTCGCGAAGAGCCAGCTGCAGATCCTCGCCGGCCTCACCCGCCTGCGGCAGGCGGCCTGCGACCCGCGGCTGCTCGGCTTGCCGCGGGAGTTCGGCGACGACGACTCGGGCAAGCTCGTCGCGGTCCGGGAGCTCATCGCGAACGCCGTCGAGGGCGGGCACAAGGTCCTCGTCTTCAGCCAGTTCGTGATGATGCTGAGGCTCATCGAGAAGGCGATGAAGGAGGATGGAGTCGCCTACGAGTACCTCGACGGCTCCACGAAGGACCGGGCGGAGCGCGTCGAGCGCTTCCAGAGCGATCCGAGCGTGCCGGTCTTCCTCATCAGCCTCAAGGCGGGCGGCACCGGCCTGAACCTCACCGCGGCCGACACGGTCATCCACTTCGATCCATGGTGGAACCCGGCGGTCGAGCAGCAGGCAACGGACCGCGCCCACCGCATCGGTCAGACGAAGGTGGTGACGGCCTATCGGCTCATCGCCGAGGGCACGATCGAGGAGAAGATCCTGCTGCTCAAGGACAAGAAGCGCCAGCTCGTCGCGTCCGTCCTCAGCGAGGACGCCGGCGGCGCGAAGAAGCTCACCAAGGCCGACCTGGAAGAGCTGTTCGCGGTGGACTGAACGAACGACGGCGCGCAGGGGGAGCGCGCCGGTCGCGGAGCACCGGCCGATCCATGGGGGCGCGCAGGGGAGCGCGCCCCTCCCTCATGGGAGCAGGGGTGGATCCATGACGGCGCTCGGGGTGGCCGTCGTGGGGGCTTTGGGCACCGCAGGGCGGGGGAGGATGGCTACGGCTTGCGGCTGCCGCTCAGGACCATCAGGTGGTACTTGCCGAACTCGCTCTGCCCCAGGGTGAACAGGACCTCGATCAGGAGGCGGTACGGCGTGGTCGCGTCGGCGACGATGATCGCCTCCGACGACGACGGATCGAGCCCTTTCGCGGCGCGAATGGCTTTGTCCGTCTCGCGCGCGTGGGACAGGGCGTTCGCCAGCGGCACGATGTAGAGATCGTTCGGCCCGCTGCGCTTGTACTTTGCGTCGACGCCCGACTGCGCGAGCTGCTCGCGGTTGGGCAGCATGACGATCGGGGTCGGATCCTCGCCGACCAGGATCTGCGACTTCGAGACGATGACGACCACACCCTCCTGGGAGGGCTCGGCCTGCATCACCGACTTCGGCAGGGTGAGATCCTTCGACTGCGGGATGGATGCCGCCGACGATCCAACGCTCTTCAGCAAGAAGACGAGGATGATCGTCATCAGGTCGAGCATCGCCGTGATGTTCAAGAAGTCGATCTCGGGCTCCCGCCGGTTCCTTCGGATCGCCTTCCGGAGGGCCGCTTTGTAGCGGACGACGCTCGCCCTCGGCCGCGGGGCAGGTCGCTGCTCGGCGCTCATCGGGCCACCCCGAAGTGGACCTCCGGGAACAGCACCTCCCCGTCGTCGCTCCTCAGCGCATCCATCACGTCGATGATCGTCTTGTAGTCGATGCCCGGGTTCGCCGTGATCGTCACCTGCGTCTCCTCTTTGAACTCGGAGCGGGCGTTCTTGAGGCGCTTCGCGCACGCCGTGAGGGCGGGATAGTCATAGCCATCGTTCACCTTCGGCACCGTGACCCCGCCGCCCACGTCCTGGCAGCCGGTCGCGATGTTGCCGCTCGACGTCTTCAGCGAGATCCCCTGGCTGGTGATGAACGCGGAGAGGTTCAACGCCTTGCTGGAGAGCTCGCTGCGCACCTTGCCCCCGCCGATGGAAGGCGGCGTCGTGTCGATTGACGACACGAATGTCACCGACACGCTGGCGAGCACGAAGATGAGGATGTTCGTGATGATGTCGAGGTACGGAACGACGTTGAGCTCGCCGGCCTCCTCCCCGGCTTCGGGCTCCTTGGGCTGCGATAGGCGCCGGATCTTCGATCGCTGCGCCGAGCTGAGCGGGACGTCTTGCGGGTCCGCCATGGGCTAGTAGCCAGGCTTGCTGCTGATCGTGAGCAGGTTGAACACGCGCTCCGTCGTCGACTCGAGATCGTGCTGGATGTTCTTGGAGCGGGTGTGGAGGAGCACGTGCGCGATCATGCACACCACCGCGATGGCGAGGCCGAACGCGGTGTTGTACATGGCCTCCGCGATGCCGTTCGAGAGCATCCGCTGCTTGTCGGCCTGCGAGAGGCCCTGGGCGGCGATGGAGGCGAACGTGTTGATCAGGCCGGAGACCGTCCCGATGAGGCCGATCAGCGTCGCGATGTTCGCGAGCGACCACAGGGCGCCGATGCGCTTCTCCACCGCCGGCTTCAGCTCGGACAGCTTCTCGCTGAGGGCGGCGTCGATCTCGTCGGCCCCCTTGTTCGCGTGGGTCAAGCCGGCCTTGACGAGCTGCAGGATCGGATAGTCGCTCGCGTCGCAGAGCTTGATGGCGCGGTCGATGTTACCGGCCGCCACCAGCTTCTTGACCTGCGCGAAGAACTCCTTGGAGTTCACGCGGTAGCGTCCGAGCTGGAACGCGGTTCGTTCGATGATGATGGTCACCACGACCGCGGAGACGACCAGGTTCGCGATCAGGAAGGTCGGATTGTGTTTGATGGCCTCCCACATCCCACCTTCGCCACCACCCTCGGCCGCCAACATCAGCAGATGACGCATCCTCGAAGTCCCTTTCTCAGCGTCGTCAGAAGCCCGACAATCTCCAGGCGCGGCGACTATAACTGCCGCCCGATCCCGTGCGCAAGCTCGGCGATGCTGCGGCGCTCCGAGCCTCGAGGCCGGGATCGCCGAAAATCCCCGCAAGAACCAGCGCATCTCACCGGGAGCTCATCCCTGCCACGCGGACGGGCGCCCGCGATGTCGAGGCGGGACAGGTGGGTCCGGAGACCCCTGAATCGCCCCGGCCGCCGGCGTCCGAGCGGGCTACCGTGCTCTGCCATCGCCGCGTCCCCCGGGCGGATGAGCCGCAGCGCTCGCTCTCGGGTGATGCGGCTCGCGCTGCCGCGGCGCGCGATCGGGCCGGCGGTGGTCATGCGGGCGCCGCGCCCCCTGAAATTCGCGGGATCTGCCGCCGGTCGACCCGCATCGCTCCCGGCCGATCATGACATAACCCCGCGATTGTTGTAAAGTTTTGCCCGTATCAGAGCGCTCACGTGTGGCCAAATCTCTCTTGACGGCGCCGGGTCTCAATCGCGAAGATGCGCGAGTCCCCCGGGCGCGTCGGCGTAGCTCGGCCACAAGGCGGCACGCTCTGCGGTGAACGGGGAGCCGCGCCCAGAGCCATGAACGGCCCCTGGCGCGACGACGCGAAGTCAGTCTTGGACGACAGGTGGGAGAGCTGGGACGGCGCCGGGCGCCGGCCCCAGAAGAGACGATCAGGACTCTTGCAGAGGTCAGCGCCGCTCGGTTAGCGTCCCGTGGGCATCTCGCCAGAGAGCGACAGCAGCACGCCGTCCACGGCCAGCGCCGCCAAGCAAAAATAGGCCTCTCATCCGTCTTTACGTGTGAGTGAAAGACTGCCGCCCCTCGGCAACACGAGTCTGACAAAGGGAACCGATCGAGTTGCGCGAAACCTCATCCCGGGGACGCGAGGCGAACTGGAGGACAGAAGCAATGCACGGAGCGTATGAAGCTTTCAAAGAGGGTGGGTGGGGTATGTGGCCCATCCTGTTCTGGTCGATCCTCACGATCGGCATCATCGTCGAACGCGCCCTCTACCTGTTCGGCTCGTCCATCAACAAGGACGTCTTTCTCGCCACCATGCAGAAGTGCATCCTGGCGGGTGACGTTGCCAAGGCCGTGAAGATGTGTTCGGCGGCGAACGCCCCGCTCGCCCGCATCGTCCAGGCTGGCCTCGTCAAGGTGAACCGTCCCGACGAGGAGGTCCAGGCGGCGATGGACGAGGCGGCTCTCCGCGAGCTGCCGAAGATCTCGGCGCGCACCTCGTACCTCGCGCTGCTCGCGAACCTCGCGATGCTCTCGGGCCTCCTCGGGACCGTGACGGGCCTCATCAAGTCGTTCGGCTCCGTCGCCGGCGAGTCGGTCGACCCCAGCCAGAAGGCCCGCGTGCTCGCGCTCGGGATCTCCGAGGCCATGAACTGCACCGCCTTCGGCCTCGGCGTGGCCATCATCGGCCTCATCGGCTTCGCCGTGCTGAACGGCAAGACGCAGCACATCGAGGACGACATCAACGAGGCGTCGGTGCAGATCCTCAACCTCGTCGTCGCGAACCGTCAGAAGGTGAATGTCGCAGCAGTAGGTCAGGCGGCTGCCTGATGGTCCTCGGCGGGCCCGGGTCGTCGAGCGCCCTTCGCGCGCGATGTCACCTGGGCCCGCTCTCGCGCCTCGAAGCCCCGGACGGCGGCTTCCGCCGCCGGGGCCCCGGGAACTTCGGAAGAGCGACGAAGTCAGACCCAGCATGGTGGCCCACCGCGAGCTGCGGGCAGGGCGTTCCCCGGAACAACTTGGATAGGTGAGCTCAGGCTCACGTTGGGAAGGCAATATGGGCGGCGTAGACGTCGGCGACGGTGGCGGCAAGAAGCGGTCGACGAACAGCGATATCAACATGATCCCGTTCATCGACCTGCTGATGGTCACGATTGCATTCCTGTTGATCACGGCGGTCTGGGTCACCAACTCGCGCATGAACGCGGACGCCCAGGTCCCTGGCCCTCCGGACCCGAACAAGGAGCTCACCCCGCAGACGCCGGAGAAGGTGCTGAACCTGCACATCGGCGAGAGCGAGTTCGGGCTCGTGTGGAAGCAGGGCGCGACGGTGGTCAACGAGGTCAAGGTCAACAAGTCGCCCGTCGAGATCGGCGAGGCGGGCTCGAAGATCGTCCGCTACCCCGAGCTGGCGAAGCGGATCGAGGAGGAGTGGAAGACCCACGGCGGCCACCGGGATCCGAGCGACAAGAAGCTCGACCAGGCCATCCTCCACACCGACAACCGGACGCCCTTCAAGGAGATCGTCGCGGTGCTCGACGCGCTCTACGCGCCCAAGCGCGAGATGCGGCTGCCCGATGGGAACAAGCAGGTCCCCGTGTTCAACATGACGTTCTCGGTCCGCTGAGGCAGGAGCGCGCACATGGATAGGTTCAATCCGAAGCACCACAAGAACCCCCACGCCCACGTGATCCACCAGCCGGGCCGCCGGCTGATGAAGGGCGTGCCGCTCCGGTTCGTGTGGAACAAGGTGTCCGGACACGGCGCTCGCAGCCCGAACGCGGGGCTCAACCTCGTGAGCTTCATCGACTTCCTCGTCGTGACCGTGATCTTCCTCCTGATGTCCTTCTCGGCGTCAGGCGAGATCGCCGTCGACAAGAACGTCAAGCTCCCGAAGGCGGAGAACGTCGAAGACGTCATCGACGCGCCGATGGTCGCTGTGAACGGCAACCAGATCCTCGTCGACGGCGCCCTCGCCGGGTCGACCCGCGCGATCGAGGAGCTCGGGCGGCTTCAGAAGATCGACGAGCTCTTCAACCTGCTCAAGAACAAGCGCGAGCTGTGGAAGCAGGTGCAGCCGAACAAGCCGTTCCCCGGCGTTTGCATCCTCCAGGTCGATCAGAACGTGCCCGCGCTGGTCGTGAAGAGCGTGTTCCAGACCGCGGCGTTCGCCGGTTACCCGAACGTCAGCTTCATGGTCAGCAAGCTCCCGAAGTCGCAGTGATCCCCGCTTCTTGACCTATCGAGCACAGAAGGATGGGGCACGCCGGGCGACCCCCGGCGGCCTCGGTCACCATGGAACGTGGTGGCTCCAGCGGCGCGCTCGGCGCGGCCTTCGCCTCTACGCGGCTCGCGTGGAGGAGGCTGCCTTGCTCGGGTGATCGGGCTGGGGCCTCCTGCGTGGAGCCTCTGCTATGTCCTCTGAACAGCCGCCCCGCGAGCGCGGCCTGCCGTCGGTCTACAAGGCGCGCGAGGCGCGCTCCAAGATGCGCTGGCCCCCGGCGAAGTTCTGGGGTTACACGGCCCTCGTCCTGGCGGTCTCGGCGATCCTCCACTGGAAGTGGTCGCAGGGGCAGATGGAGAGCGCGCGTCAGAAGCTGATGGCGCGCCAGCGCGCGGTCGCCGTCGAGCTCGGCCCGCGCTGGTTCCCCATGCGCGAGCGCGTGGAGGGCTGGACCCTCGATCTGGCGCGGAGCGCTGGCGCCGATCTCGTGGATCGGGAAGCGCTCAAGACGTGGAATTTCCGTGAGCTTGCGGGTATTTACCTGCGCCTCCGGGTAGACGAGGCCACGGGCGTCGACGCCGTCCGGAAGAACGCGCAGCAGTCGCTCCGCGACGCGTTCACCGCGTGTCTCTTGCGTGTGCCGAACCCGAACCCGCTGGCCGGCGCGGAGTGCAAGCGCACGCGGGACTGCCCCGCGGGCGAGTACTGCAACGAGGCCGAGCGCTGCTCCAGGCCCGCGCAGCCCTTCAACCTGCGCGTCGCCTACCGGACGATGCAGGTCCTCTCGGACGAGTGGGTGCGTGACGCACAGGACGCCTCGAGCGAGCTCCGCCTGCGGCTGCTGGAATCCAGCTTCGAGGACACGATCCGAGACGATGTTCCGCTCGCGGCGGAGCTCCTCACGCGGGCGCAGTATTACCTCCTCGTCCTCGACGAGCCGGCCGAGGGAGCGGCGAGCACCGAGGCGTTGCTCGGCGTGCCGCACATGGCGCGGGTCGGGGTGTGGCGGCTGTCGGACGGCAAGGCCATCCTGCGGGTGCGCCGCGAAGCGAGCGGCAATCTCATCGGCGGGACGCCCTCGATCGAGGGGAGCGTGCTCGATGCGCGGCAGCGGCAGGCGAACAGCTGCGCGCTCGCGCTCGCGGTGCGCGAAGCGATGGGCGACACCACGGCCGCTGTCGCCGAGCCGCAGTGAGGGCGCGGCGCCCCGGGGCGCGCGCCGCTCATCGCGCCTGCGCGCGCCGGCTCGCACCGTAGTCCGCGCGGCGCGCGTGAGTTCACGTGGCTGTGCGTTGCCGCGTGAACTCACGCGCGCCGCCGCGCCTCAGCGCGTGTTGCCGCGTGAGCTCACGCGTGCGCGCCTCTGGGGAAGTCTCGCGCAACGATGTGCAGGTCCGTGAGGTTGTGACCTGTCGGCCCGGTCTCGACACGCGTGCCGAGCGCGCGGTGAACGACGGCGTCGTCGAAGCGCGCGAGCGCCGCGTCGATCGCGCGGTCGTCCATCGCGGCTGCTGCCGCGCGGGCGACGGCCGCGCCCGCGGCGCCGGAGCTGCCGTCGACGCCGTCGGAGGCCGCGCAGAGGAGCGCGACGTCGGGCGGCAAGCCGCGCAGGGCGGCGAGCGCGATCCATCCTGCGCGGCCGCCGGCGCCGCGGTGGGCCGGCAGCGCCAGCGTCGGCTCGCAGGGGATCACGGCCGCTTCGCCGGGAGCGAGGGTGCGCGCAAGCGCGAGGCGGCGCTCCACGATCGCGCGCGCATCGCCGTCCTCGGCGGGGGCGGCGGCGGCGCGGAGCCCTGTCCTGTCGGCGAGGGCCGCCGCCACACGCTCGGCGAGCTTGTCCGGATCGGCGAGCACGCGCGCTTCCAGGAGGCGCGCGTCCGCTGGCTTCAGCGACTCGCTGAGCGCGGGCGTGAGCCACGCGAACCGGGGAGCCCAGCGCTCGAGGGCGGCGAGCGCCTCCTCCACGCGCGTCGGGTCCGGGACGGTGGGGCCCGAGCCGACGTCGTGCGGGAGTCCACCCACGACGTCGCTCATGAGCAGCGTCAGCACGCGCGCCGGGGCCGCCGCCGCCGCGAGCCGCCCACCCTTGATCCGCGACAGGTGGCGGCGAACGAGGTTGACGTCCTGGATCGGCGCGCCTGCTTCCAGGAGCTCTGCGACGACGGCCTGCTTGTCCGCGAGGGACACGCCCGGAGGCGGCGCGGCGATCAGCGCCGACGCGCCGCCGGACAGGAGGGCGATCAGGAGATCCTCGGGCCCGAGCGCGGCCGCGATGGCGAGGGCCGCTTCGGCCGCGTCGACGCTGCGCGCGTCGGGGATGGGGTGCGCCGCGCGCATCACGCGCAGCGGGCGCAGCGCGGCCTCCTCGGGGTCGGTCGGCGGTGTCGTCTCATCGCGCGCGGCGAGCGCCGGGGCCGCGACGGTGATGACGAGCCCTCCGGCGATCCTGTCACCCCAGCGGCGGAGCGCCCCCCGGGCCATCCCGGGCGCCGCCTTCCCCGCCGCGATCACGAACACGCGGCCACGGTGCGCTCCGGCCTCGGCGTCGAGCGCGCGCTCGACGAGCCCTGCTGGGTCGAGCTCCGTCAGCCCGGCGCGGAACGCGGCCACCAGCGCCGCGCGCAGCTCGCCGAGGGCAGCGCTCAACGGGTCCTCGCGCCGACCACGCCGCGCTGCACCGCCGCCCGGGCGGGGGCACGATCGCCTGCGTCGACGAGGTGCGCGCGGAGCACGTGGTGCCAGCCCAGCGTGACCGACACCATCGCCCGCTGCGCGTCGCGCGGGCCCTCGTCGCCCGAGAGCTCCGGCCCGCGGAAGCGGAGCGCACCCCGCACGCCGAGGAACGGGCCCGTGGCGTCTCCCAGGAGCGGCACGTCGAGCGACAGCGAGAGCTCGAGCCCGGGCTCCGCGGCGAGCCCTGCTCCCGGCGGCGCTTCCCAGAACGAGCCCACGCCGAGCGCGACGGAATCGATGAAGAGGTCGAGCCAGGGCGCGCTGCGCTCGAGATCGCTCGCATAGCGGGCGAGGAAGAGCGGCTGGATGAAGACGCCGCCCGCGATCGAGCGCGCGACGGGAGCCCCGTCTGCGCCGAGCGCGTCGGTGTAGTGCGCGTACAGGCCGGCGGTCGAGAGGTACACCGCGGCGCCGCGCGCGCAGAGCGCCGGACCGCCGTCCGCGAACGAGGCGCCAGCGCCCGCGCGCAGATCGAGGTCTCCGTCCAGCCGGCCGTACGCCCCGTCGCCCTCGGCGTGCGCCGTGGACGCCCCCGCGAGCGCCGCGAGCGCTGCAACACCGGCGACCGCTCTGGCGATGGCGCGGCGCGCGCGCGCGGGCTCGGACGATCCCCGGGCTGCCTTGTTCCTGGTGGTCATCAGCGTATCAGCGCCTCCCGCACCGTATCCCGCAGCTCGGGCGCGAAGAGGATCCGGGTGCGTGTCATCGTCTCGTTGCGCAGCCGATCCAGCAAGAAGGACACCTCGGCGGGGCGCCGCGGGCGCCCTTTGGAGTAGACGACCATGAGCGACTCGTCCTCGGCGTAGGGCGTGTCCTCGGCGACGTCGACGCCGACGTACACGTCCGGGTCGAGCCCGCCGCTCTGCGCGATCTCGCGCACGGTCTCCAGCGCCGCCGCGCGCCGCGCGTCGCGCTCGGCCGGCGACTCGCCGGGCTCCGGGAACAGCTCGACCGACTTGAAGAGCGAGCGCACGCGCAGGCGGCGGGCGAGATCGGACAGCACGGGATCGGGCGCCGCTTCCCAGGCATGGATGGCCCCGAGCAGGACCTGATCGTCGAGCTCGAGGTACTGCTCCAGGGTGGGCATCTCGCCGACGGCCATCGCGGCGACGGCGGCGGGGACCTCGGGGATCCGGTCCCCGGCGGTGAGGCGGTTGACGACGCGCCGGAGGATGGCGCCGATCATCCACTCCGCGCTGCGCGTCGTCTTGTGGAAATAGACCTGTTGAAACATGAAGAAGCGGGCGAGCAGGAACGACTCTATCGCGCTCATCCCCTTCGTCCCGTCGATGGCGAGCGCGGGCGCTGGTGGGGCGGACGCGGCGCCGCCGCCGGGCATCTCCACCTGGACGTCGCTGAACCTGAGGCTGCGGAGCAGCCACGGCAGGTCGTACTCGCCGTACCTGACGCCCGTCGCGTGCGCGTCGCGGAGCAGGTAGTCGCAGCGATCGACGTCAAAGGTCCCGCTCACCGCCTTGGCGAGGTACGGCAGCTCGTGCCGTCCGCCGATGAGGTCGGCGACCCGCTGCGGGAGGTAGGGATCCTGGCGCACGAGCACCTGGTGCACGTCCGAGGACGGGTCGAGCAGGATGCGCTCGGTCCAGCGCTCGTGGTGGAGCGCTCCCGGCATGGCCTCCTCGAAGAGATGCGACAGCGGGCCGTGGCCGAGATCGTGCAGGAACGCTGCGGCGATCGCGTCGCGCGCGCGGTCGCTGGTCACTCTCTGCCAGAACGGAAGGTCGCGATCGATCTGACGGAGCCTCGCGATCAGGCGGCGCATCACGTGAGCGGCCCCGAGCGCGTGCGAGAAGCGGGTGTGCTCGGCGCCTGGGAAGGCGAGCGACGTCAGCCCGAGCTGACGGATGCGCCGCAGCCGCTGCACCTCGCGAGCGCCGAGCAGGCGCGGAACGATGGCCGCTTCGGCGCTCTCGAACTCGATCAAGCCGTGGACCGGGTCGCGCAGAATCAAGATGGGTCTCCACTCGACGCCATGGGCGCAAACGGCGCCGGGTCACTCAGGAGTCGCCTGATGGCGTCGATCCGCGGGCGTGTGCGCGGGGGAGAGGGCTCATCGCTTCGGGCGTGCGGTGTGGAGCACAGCATGGTGCGCCTCGAACAGGGGCGGGAAATCAAGGAGGTGTGCGACGTTCCCACGTGGGCCCGCGGGAAGGCAAGCGCGGCTCGTCGCCGAGCCTTCTTCGTGAGCGGTCCAGCGAGCCGGTCAGCTCTCCCTGACGAGGACGATAGGTGCGCCGCATCGGGACGCCGCGAGCGTGGCGCGCGACGGAATTCATGCGATGGGGCCAGCCACGCCGAGGCGGAATCGCGCGGCGGACGTCGAGCGGCCGACGTCGCGGACGTCGCCGACGTCGAGCGAGCGGCAAACCGTGTCGAGCGCCGCGTGAGGCGAACGCGTGCGCGGCGCATCACGGCACCGCGAGCGTGGTCCCGCGGCCGCATGCGATTGCGTACGAGCGCGTGTGATTGCGTACGGTTGCGTGCGGTTTCGTGCGGTCGCGGTACACGGGACGAGCGCTCGAGATACGGGCTGAGATGCCTGAGGTGAATCGGGCGAACAGAGGGTGACCATGCGAGGAACGCGCGAGGAACGCGCGAGGACGACGCGAACCACAGCGGGGTGAACCGACGAACAACAGACGTGAACCGACGTGAACCGGCGAAGAACCGACGTGAACCGACGAAAAGAAGCCGCCGCGAGGCCAGCGAGCGAAATTGCGATCGGAGAAAATTGTGATCGACGGAGGAAAGTGCTCGATTTCTTGAAGCTGGACGAGCATCCTGGTGTACGGTAGGAGGCTGACTATTCCGCTGGTTAACGTGGGTCATCGGATATCCGGGAGATCAAGTCGAGCGCATGACCACAACCAACGGACGACAGTCGGGGCGGGAGCATCCTGCAGATGAGGAGCAAGGTCGGGTGACACGCGAATCGGGAGGCATGGCGAGCAGTGATGAGGCTGAGCTCGACGAGTCGCCGAGGCGGCTCGACGCCATCCTCCGCGCCCTCCCAGAGTCGGAGCTCAAGGGCCTCATCACACGCATGGGGATCCGCATCGACGCCGCGAAGCGCATCGACGCGCCCTCTCAGGCGGCGCGGGCGCTGGTCGGCCTCCCCGACGTGCGCGACCCGTCGCGGCTCCCGACCGCCAGCCGCGAGCTGCTCCATCGCATCGCCGAGGCGGGCGGCGTGCTCGTCGTCCCGTCGCTCCCGGCCGGGCTCGAGCCGCTCATCGCCCGTGGCGTGGTCTACGCGCGCAAGACCGACGAGGGCATCGAGCTCGTGCTCCCGGCCGCGTTCCTCGTCCAGCTGAAGAGCTGGGAGAGCGAGGATCCCCGGGCGATCCGGGCGCTGCTCGCGCAGGCGCCGTTCGAGACGATGAGCGCGATCGCGACGCACTACCTCGGCCGCCCGGCCACGCCGCCCATCGCGCTGTCCCTCGAGAACGCGTGGGAGACGCTGAGCGCTCCGGACCGGCTCCGCGAGGAGATCGATCGCCTCGCGCCCGTCGAGCGCCGCCTGCTCGAGTCCATCGAGGCCGTCGGCGGCGAGGTGGACACGCAGGAGCTGCTCGATCTGGAGCGGGAGCCGATGCGCCTGCGCAGCGCGAGCGGGGTGACCGCGAGCCGCCGCGGCGCGGGCTTCGCGCTCGAGCGCCGCGCCTTCCTCATCCCGATCCATCCGAACCGGCACGTCGTGCCGACCGAGGTGGCGGCGATCGTCGGCGCGGATCGCCGCCGGATGCGCGAGAAGCGGCGCGAGCAGATCCGGTCGTTCGTCCTGGAGGAGGATCACGCCCCGCGGCGCGCCCGCTTCGCCTCGGATCCCGGGATGCTCGCGCTGGCGCTCGCGTACTGCGTGCGCGAGCCCGGCAGCGACGTGCGCCCCGGCGTCGGGACGCCGCGGTCGCTGCTCGTCCGGCTCGCGCAGCGCTTCGGGCGGGACGTCGAGGGCGTCGCGCTCGTCGCCGCGCTGTCGCGCGCCGTCGGGCTCTGGGACGCTTCGGCGGCGTCGCCCGCGACGCCGCCCGGCTCGCTCCAGGTGCAGGAGCTGACGCCGCTCCTGTTCACGACGTGGCGCCGCGGCGGCGCGTGGGATGAGGCGCGCGCCGAGCGGGAGGTGCTCCGGGTCGCGTCGGACAACCGCGACGCGAGCCCCATCGGCGCGCTCCGCGAGATGGTGCTCGACGCGCTCCACGACCTCGGCGAGGGCCGCTGGGTCCCCTGGCAGTCGCTGCAAGGCTACCTGGCGGCGGACGAGCGCATCGCGGGGGTCGAGCGGCTGGTCCGTCGCTGGGCCGAGCGCGCCTCGGTCGAGGCGCCGGAGGTCCCCGACATCACGCGGCGGATCGCGCTGGAGTCGCTGCCGGCGCTCGGGATCATCGATCTCGGCGGGGCCGAGGACGTGGCGAGCGCGGAGCTGGCTCTCCGGCTGACGCCGCGCGGGCGGGCGCTCCTCGCGGGCTCCGCGCCGAGCTCGGACAACAGCAAGAGCAAGTTCGTCGAGGCGCACGCGCTGCGCGTGGGCCCGAGCGCCAGGGTCGCCGCCGTGCTCGGGCTCTCGTCGTTCGCCGAGATCGGCCGCGTCGGCGATCAGGTCGATCTCCTGCTCACGCCGCCGTCGATCGCGCGCGCGCTGTCGGTGGGCCTCGACAGCGACGCGCTGCGCTCTCGCATCGAGGCGGTCGCGCCGCTGCCGGACACCATCTCGCGCATGCTCATCCAGGCGAGCGTCGTCATCGGCAAGGCGAGCTTCGTCGGCGCCTCCGGCTTCCTATGGATCGAGGATCCCGAGATCCGCGAGCTGCTCCGCACGCGGAGGCCGGCGGCCGAGATGTTCGTCGATCCGTCGCCCCCCTCGGGGTTGCTGATCGAGGCGGGTGTCGATCTGGAGCGGCTCATCCGGCGCTGTCGCGCGCTCGGCGTCGAGATCGAGGCCGATCTCGGCAACCTCAAGGCGACGCGGCAAACCCCGGCGCACGGCACCGAGGGACCGCACCGGACCTCCTCGACGGCGAACATGCGCCGCTCCCGGACGCCGCCAGCGCGCACCCGTTGAGCTCGCTGTCAACTGGCATTGCGGGGCCACGAGCGCAGGCCGACCGCTGAGCCGAACCTGAAGGAACCGCCGGGCGGTCGTCGGCGCTCACCGACGGACCGCGGGGGCGCTTCGTCCGCGGTGTGGCGGTGCGTGAGGAGCGCAGGCTGGCCCTGGGTTGCGCTTGCTTCCGCCTGTTCCACGCGCGCGTCCCACCTGGGGGTCGTTTTTTCGCAGCTCTTTGCATTCCTGCGGCGTGAGGGGAATCGCTTCGGAGAAGCGCGACGTGTATACCTTAGCTCGATGGCGCCCTCCTCTGGTGAGCCGGACTCGACCGAAGGAGAAGTCTCGGTCGGCCCGGAGACGGCTGCGTTTCCGCTCGGCCCGGGGGAACCGAAGGCTGACAACGTCTACACGATCGCGCCTGGCACCGTCATTGCGCGCAAGTACCGCGTCGAGCGCACGATCGGCCGTGGAGGCATGGGGCTCGTGGTCGAGGCGCTGCACCTCGATCTCGATACGCGTGTCGCCATCAAGTTCCTGCTCCCGGAGTTCATGTCGTACACCGAGGCGTCGGAGCGGTTCATGCGCGAGGCGCGCACGGTCGCCAAGCTGCAGACGCCCCACGTCGTGCGCGTGCTCGACGTGGCCGCCCTCGAGAGCGGCGAGCCGTACATGGTGATGGAGCTGCTCGACGGCGTGGACCTCGCGGGCCACGCCGCCGAGTCGGGCACGCTCGCGATCGGCGAGTGCATCGATCACATCGTCCAGGCGTGCGAGGCGCTCGCGGAGGCGCACGCGCTCGGCATCGTCCACCGCGATCTGAAGCCGGCGAACCTGTTCCTGACGAAGCGCCCGGACGGCGCCCCGCACATCAAGGTGCTCGACTTCGGCGTCTCGAAGATCCTCACCGGCGACACGGGCAACGTCTCGCTCACGCAGACGACCACGATCCTCGGGTCCGCGCTGTACATGTCCCCCGAGCAGATGCGCTCCTCGAAGAGCGTCGATCCTCGAACCGACATCTACGCGCTCGGCGTGTGCCTCTTCGAGATCATCGGCGGCAGGCCGCCGTACGTCGCCGATAGCTTCCCCGAGCTGTGCGCGAAGATCTACACGTCGCCGCCCGAGGCGCTCCAGGACCTCCGCCCCGAGGTGCCGGAGGGCCTCGTCGAGGTGATCGAGAAGTCGATCGCGCGCGAGCCGGAGGATCGCTTCCAGTCGATCGCGGAGTTCGTTCAGGCGCTCGCGCCCTACGCCGCGCCGGGCACGCGCACGACCATCGGCGGGATCCTCCGCCAGCACGCCGTGGAGCTCGACCTGCCTCCGCCGGCGTCGCGGGCGGCCATGACGCGGACGTCGCGCGCGTCGCGCACGAGCAGCGGCGGGCCGTCGGTGAGCGACAGGGGCGCGCGCACGGGCAGCTCTACGCCCCCGGTGGAGGACGAGGTCCCGCGCCGCGGGCGCACGATGCTCTACGTGGCGGTCGGGGCTGTCGCCGTCCTCGTGGGCGCGTGGGGCGCGCTCCAGTTCCAGCGCAGCCGCTTCGCTGTGGGAGGGAGCGAGGCGACCGCTCCGGCGGAAGCGCCTTCGTCTGCCGACACGGCGGCTCCCGGCGCGCCGACGGCGACGGCGCCTCAGGCGCCGGACACGGCCGCGGCAAGCCCGACGGTCGCTGTCCCCGCGGGCGCCGCGGCGACCGCTGACGCAGGCGCGAGCGAGGCGGACGCAGGCCCATCGGATGCGGGCGTCAGCCCGACCGGGACAGCGGCGGATGCGGGGAGCGAGCCGTCCGCAGCGGGTACGGCGGCGCCGAGCGCCAGCGCGGGCAAGCCGCCGCGCGCCGGCGCCGGAGGGCGAGGGCGCACGCGCCCAGCGGAAGCCGGGGGGGCTGCCGTGGACGAGCCTGCGACGCCGCGCACCGTCACGCCGACCGTGAACGACGATCTCTCGCTGGAGACATGCACCGCCACGATGCCGGACGGCTCCAAGAAGGTCGTCCCCTGCAAGTGACGCGCGCCGCGGCGCCCGTTCGCGGAGGGGGCTCGCCGGTCACCCCGGGATCGCGGCCGGATCGCTCAGGATCGCGCCGGTGAAGCTGGGGCGCAGGTAGAAGCCGCGCGGCAGCGCGGCGATCATCTCCCCGTCGCGTCCGAACGCGAGCGTCCGCGAGCGCCCGCTCGCGGCCTTTGGCCGCACCTGGAGCCAGCGCCCCGCGTGCGCGGTGAGCGCCTCGACGGCGCCGATGCCGATGAGCCCCATCAGGTCTTCGAAATCGGCGCGCAGGACGCGCTCCTGCGCGTCCGTCGGCCGCCAGAGCCGCGGGGCGCCCAGCCGTCGCTCCTCGCTCGGCCGGCCAGGAGAGGCGATGATCGGGACCCACAGCACACAGGCGAGCTTCGCGCGAGCGCGCGACGTCTCCCACTCCGCACGATCGGCGTCCGAGAGGGAGATCGAGCAGACGAACGTCGACTCCTGCGGCGCCCCGGCCACGTCGACGGGGATCGTCTTGAGCTCGATCCCGAGGTGGGGAAAATCGGGCCTCGATGTCGAGCCGGCCGTCGCGCCGAGCGCGCGCTCGACGAGCGCGCCGGCGGCGCCCTTCGTGCGCACGCCGCCTCGGGGCACGGCGCAACCGAGCGCGCGCGCGAGATCGGCGAGCGTCAGGCCGGCGAGCGCGGCCGCCCGGCCCCGGAGCTCGGCTTCGTCGCGCGGCGGTTTCAGCGCAGGGATCAACGACGCCGCCCTTAGAGCATCGCGGGGCGCGACTCCAGCGCTCAGCCGCGATCGAGAAAGGTTGGCCGCCGGGGTGCGCCGGTACGTCGATGGGGATCGAGCAGCGCTGACCCGGGGGCCATGGCGGCCTGATACGCGGCCCCCCCGAACGCGCCGCCGAGAAACAACCTACTGCTTAAAACCTTCTTTGGGCCGACAGGATTCAGAGGAAAAACGCATCAGGAATTTCCTGTATGGACTTTCCGAGGTCCACCAGCGTTGGGCCTGGCAGCCCGCTCGTCGTCGAGCGGCCATCTCAGGTCAGCGAGCTGACCGGTGATCCGCAGCAGCATCTCCCTCAAGGAGGAGGCGTTCGCGCGGTCGTTCGGGTTATGTCGTAAACAGGCATACATGAACGCCGCGATGTCGGCGGTCCTCGGATCGTCGGCGATGCGCTTGATCGGCGCAGGGAGCCCATCGTGCGTGACGTGCGCCGTGATGAGCGCGACCTCGGTGGGCGCGTCGAACAGCGTCTTGCCGGTGAGGATCTCGTAGGCGAGGCAGCCGAAGCTGTAGACGTCGGCGGTGAGCGGGGTCGGCGTGACCCCGGCGGGGACGACGCCCCAGATCTCCGGGGCGCCGTAGCAGCCGGTGGCGCAGCCGGGGCGGATGTGGCGGCCTGCGAGGCCGAAATCGACGAGCACGGGCTCGCGTCCCCCGCGCAGGATCACGTTGGTCGGCTTGATGTCGAGGTGCCCGACGCCGACGGCGTGCATGGCCTCCAGCCCGGCGAGGATGCCGTCGAGCAGCGCCACCGCGCTCCGGGAGGTGAGGCCTCGAGCGTCGAGCAGCTTGTCGCAGCGGATGCCCTCGATGAGCTCCATCACGAGGATCGGCTTGGGGCGGGCGCCCGCGTCGAACGTGACGAAGCGGGCGAGGTTCGGGTGATCGGGCAGCGAGAGCAGCGCGCCCGCCTCCTCCCGGAACAGGCGGAGGAAGTCGGCTTCCGAGACGCTCCTGGCCGCCGTGTGATCGTACTCCGGCACCTTGAGGGCGAACCGCTCCGCCGACGGATCGTGTCGCTCCTCGGTGCGGGTGACGACGAACACCGTCCCCAGCGAGCCGCCGCCGAGCTGGCGGTGCACGTAGAAGCCGCCCAGCGTGCGCCGGCTCGGAAGCCACGCGGGCAGCGGCTGCTCGGGCAGGGCGACCCCGCTCGGCGCGCTCGGCCGCCGGACCGGGAGCAGCAGGACGCGCGGCACGACGAGGGCGACCACATCGGCAAGCGCGCTCGGGATGCTCGCGCGCGCGGCCGAGACGAGCGCCTCGATCGGCGCGGCGACGCTCGGCTCCGCGTCGCCTTCGTCCTGCAGCGCGACCTCGATGGCGAGGCGCAGCGGCTCGGTCGCGCCGGAGGGCGCGGAGGCCGGGTGCTCCCCGCAGCGCCGGCGCGCGCCCGCGGTCAGCTGCGCGAGGCGCGTCAAGGCCTCCTCCAGGGCGGCGAGCGGCGAGGCGTCCACGTCGCCGTCGCCCGCGCCGGTCAGCGCGCTGAGCGCGCGGGCCGCGTTCAGCGCGCCGAGCGCGCGCGAGAGGCGGGCGAGCGCGCCCCGCACGATCTCCGTGCGCTGCGACGCGCCCGCAGGGAGCGCGGTGACGAGCGCCTCGAGGGCGGCGATGCGCTCGAGCGCCACGCGCGCGCGCTCGGCCTCGGCGAGCTCCGCGTCGAGGCCGCCTTGTCGGGTCGACCGGCGCGACGCCGGGGCGTCGCCCTCCGTCGCGCGCGCGCCGCCCTCGCGCCCGCCGCGCGCGAACCGCGCGTAGGCGCGCAGCAGCTGGGCGACGTCCGGGTGCATGCTCGCCTGGCCGAGCACGTCGAGGTCGTCGGGGTCGCCGCCGCGCATCGCCGCGTGCAAGAAGATGTCGGCCGCGTCGGCGGCGCCTTCGCGCACGAGCGCGTCGAGGCCGCGGGCGACCGAGGCGGCGATGGCGCGGCGGAGCGACGAGCCGCGCTCGGCGCGCAGCCGGTCGAGCAGCACGCTGATGGCGCCCGTCCAGCGGGCGAGCACCCGCGCCTTGAGCTCGGGCTCGCTGCCGAAATCGGTGCTCTCTCCGTCGATCAGGTGGATGAGCGCGCGCAGGTTGCGCTGGTGCACGGTGACGTGCAGGGGCGGCGAGGCGCTCGCCCGGGCGGCGGGACCCTCGGCGCGGAGCAGCCAGCGAGCGAGCCGCTCGTCGAGATTGTCCAGGGAGGCGACCCCGGTCGCGTCCTCGCTCGGCCGCCGGTTCAGGAGCAGGAGGCTCTTCAGCAGGCCGGAGCCGAGCAGCTCGGCGTCGAGCTCGCGCACGAGCCCCAGCGCGGCCCTGCGCGCCGCGGTGCTCTGCGCGTCGTCGTGCTCGCAGAGCTCGATCTCCTCGAGCGCGCCCACCACCTCGGTCGCCAGGGCGTAGGCCTCGAGCGCGCGGCCGTGCGCGTCGCGCGGGCCGGTCTCGACGAACGCCGCGACGGCGCTGTCGAGCGCGCCGCGCAGCAGCGCCACCCCGGCGCTGTCCATCGAGAGGTCGCGGTGGATGACGCGCGCGAGCGCCGCGAGCCCGTCGTCGCGGACGTGCGCGCTGGGCGGGGCCTCGAGCGCGTCCTCGAGCGCGCGGGCGCAGCGCGCCGCGGCGCGGGCGCCGAACGGCTCGCCGCGGCTCATCACGCCCCGGAGCTCGCGCCGGAGCTCGACGATCGCCTCGGCGGTCGCCATCGGGGAGGTGCGCGCGATCTCGTCGAGCAGCGCGTCGGCGGCCTCGGGCTCCGCGTCGGCCGCGACGGGGAGCCCCCAGGCCATCGCCGTGGCGATGCCCGGATCCGCGGCGAGCAGCGGGCTCCGGAGCAGCTCGATCGCGCGTCCGAGCGCGCCGTCCGGATCCACGGCGATGCTCGCGGCCAGCGACGCCGCGCCGCGCCGCCACTCGGTGGGGGAGAGATCCTGGGAGAGCAGCGCGCGCACCTCCTCGGCGAAGTCGGGCAGCACCCCGGCGAGCAGCCCGCGCGCCGCGGCCACGTGGCGCCACACGAGCGGCTCGCGATCGGCGAGGAGCGTCTGCCAGGCGAGCGCGATCCCGTCGGCGCTGCGGTCGAGGTCGCGCCGCCGCCCGTCGCCGACGTTGCGGAACAGCCGGAGCGGGAGGTCGTCGCCCTGCGTGGCCCGGCGGGTCGCCTCGCGGGCGGCGCGCTCGAGCAGGCGCGCGGCGAGGCGTCGCTCCGGGAGCGAGCCGGTCGATGGCGCGGCGATCCAGTCGCGCGACAGCTCGCGCCGCGAGGCGAGCAGGAGCGCGAGCGGTTCGACCGGGATGTCGGTGCCGGCGGGGAGCCAGAGCGAGAGCATCACGCGGGCGCGGATCCCTGCCCCGGACAGGCCGCGGGCCGAGCCGGCCGCCATGCGGGTCGCGAGGGCGACGAACGTCGCTGCGTTGCCGGCATAGAGCTGTCCCAGGACGCGCCTGCCCAGCTCGCGCCGCTCGGGCCCGAGCGGGAGCGCCCCGGCGATCTCGTAGAGCGCCACGCTCGCCGCGGCCGGCGCGAGCCAGCTCAGATCGTCGAGCAGCCCGTCGGCCATGGCGGTCTGGACGCTCCGGAGCAGGCCATCCGGGCTGAGGGAGTCGAGCGGGGTCGATCCATCGAGCGCGTCGACCAGGGCCAGCGAGGCGATCGTCTGCCGGAAGAGCGCGCGGCGGACGTTCGGGTCGTCGTGGGACGTGAGGTCGACGAGCCCTTCGAGGTATTCCGCGCGCGGTCGCATCGGCAGGTTGCGCAGTCTAGCGCGCCGACGCGCCGGCCCCCCTCCCACGCCGCGGCAATCCTCGCCCGCCATGGAACCTCCCACCTCGATCCGGAGCGCGTACCGCTCCACATGGCTCCGAGACAGCTACCTCCCCCTACGATGATCGGACCGGCCCGAGGCGCGCCCCCGCCGCGCGTTTCGCCTCCTCGCCCAGGCGAGCGCGTCGTGGCACGGCGAGGAGCCGGCCCCGTCGACGCTCGATCTCCCGCAGAAGCGCGTCCCCTCGCGTCCGGCCGCCTGGGCCGTCGGCGCGCGCGTGGGGCAGCGGCAGATGGCAGAGCGCTCCGGGCCGCTCTACGCGTTGAGGACGCAATCCACGCATCCTGCGCAAGGCACCGCACCGCACGGACCGGCTGGGTGGAAGTGAGCAGCGAAGTGGGTTAAGCGGCAGCGCTACGGGGCCTCGTCGCCCAGCGTGTCCGCCGGGCGTGCCTCGACTGAAGAGCTGGAATGCAAGGAGACGTGGAACAGGGCTTCTCTCTCGACCTCGACGCGTTCCGCGCGGCGTACTCGCGCTTCCTCGCGCCGGCCGGGGACGCGGCGCCGCGCATCCTGCTCACGGGGCACTCGCACCAGGCCTGGCCTGATGTGGCGCGCGACGCGCTCGCCGCATGCTTCGACGACGCCGCGCGGCTCGTCGACGGCAAGTGGGACGCCGCGGTGTTGCCCAGGCTCTCGGCGGTCGGCGCGGCGATCCTGGAGCGGATGGGCTTCGAGCGCGGCGACGCCATCGCCTTCGGCCAGAACACCCACGAGCTCGTCTACCGGCTGATCTCGTCGCTCCCGCGGCGCGAGCGGCTCCGGATCGTCACCACGCAGGGCGAGTTCCACTCGCTCAGGCGCCAGCTCGCCCGCCTCGCCGAGGACGGCGTCGAGATCGACTGGGTGGCCATCGAGCCGCGCCACGCGCTCGCCGACCGGCTGCTCGCGGCGCTCCGGCCGGGCACCTCGATGCTCGCGATCTCGGCCGTGCTCTTCGAGAGCGCGACGGTGGTGCCGCGGCTCGGCGAGATCGTCGCGCGCGCGGCCGAGATCGGCGCCGTCCCGCTCGTGGACGCCTACCACGCGTTCAACGTCGTCCCGCTCGCGTGGGGCAGCGCCGCGCCTCATGTCTTCGCTGTCGCGGGGGGCTACAAGTACGCGGCGATGGGCGAGGGGATCTGCTGGATGCGCGTCCCGCACGGCTGCGAGCTGCGTCCGGTCTTCACCGGCTGGTTCGCCGACTTCGGCTCGCTCGCGGGCAGCAGCGGGGGCGTCGCGTACGCGCCCGGGGGCGCGCGGTTCGCGGGCTCCACGTTCGACCCCTCCGCGATCTACCGCGCCGCCGCGGTGATCGCGCACTGGGATCGCTTCGGCCTCACCGTGCCGCGGCTGCGCGCGATATCGCTCCGGCAGACCGGGCGCATCCTCGGCGTCCTCGACGCCGCGGGCCGCGGCGGCGACGTCGTCTCGCCCCGCGAGCCCGAGCGCCGGGGCGGCTTCGTCGCCGTCCGCTCAGCGCGGGCGGGCGACGTCGTCGAGCGCCTCCGCGCCCGGCGCGTGCTCGTCGACGCCCGGCGTGACGTGCTGCGCATCGGCCCCGCGCCATACCTCACCGACGCCGAGATCGACCAGGGCGTCGCGGCCCTGGTCGAAGAGCTCGGTCGATAGCGCTCTGGCGAAGCTCTCGTCGGGACGCTCAGGGTTCGCTGTGGACGCGCGGCGCGTCGGGGTACAGCGACCGGAGCCCGCGCCAGGCGACGTCGGCCGCGCTCTCCGCGGGCTCGGCGAGATCCCATTCCAGGTAGAGCTTGTCGCCGTCGTAGCAACCGAAGCTCGTCGACAGGCAGAGCAGCGGCTCGCGCTCGGTGGCATACCCCTCGCGCGCGACGTCGTGCCCGTAGATCGCCACGCGAGCGTCCGGGTCGATCGCGCGGAGGAAGGCATAGGCGCGGTCGCTCGACGTGCTCCGCGCCCAGAGCAGCGCGCCGAGCGTCCCGTGCAGGCTCATCTCCGAGAGCGGTACGTCGAGGAACCCGTCGAGCGGGAGCCGATCGAGATCTTGCCGGCTCTGGATGCGGGCGTGCGGCGCCGCATGCAGCATGACCAGCCGGGCCGCGCGCGCGGCCGCCACGAACGGCCACCCGCGGAACCAGCTCCGCATCGCCAGCGTGTCCTCCGGGCCGAGGAGGTCTTCGAGCCGCAGCGCCTCGTCCGGGAAGAATTTGGCCACCACCGGACCTCCCACGTGCGCGTGCTCGTGATTTCCGAGCAGGTAGTGAACCCTGCCGGGGTGGCGTTCCGCGAGACTCCTCGCCTTTTTCAACAAGGTCACGGAATCGCCCCGGTAGAACGAGCCCAGGTAGTCGGGCCATTCACCTTCGTCGAGCTCGGGCCCGTGGACCAGGTCGCCCGTGATCACGAGGACCGCGCCGTCACGGCCGGTCGCCGCCCGCTCGAAGATCTCGGCGATTCGCTCGAAATCCGCGACATTGCCCTGTAAATCGGTGGCGACGATGAGTCTGCCCCGATCAGGGAGGTCGACGACACGCTGCACGTCTCCAGCATAGCCGAACGTCCCTGCGTTCGCCTCGCGTGAACTGAGCCCATCCGACGCGTGAACGCCGGCCGGCTGCCACGCCACGCCCTCTGCCAGAACATCCAGATTTGACGAAATACTACAATAGTACTGTGACTTGGCGGAGGTTCTCGCTCGGGCTAGGCTCGCAGTCGTATGCAAAACCGGAAACTTTCAGCGTGGGTGGACGAGGTCGCCCATCAGACGCGGCCTGATCGGGTCGTCTTCTGTGACGGCTCCGAGGCGGAGAACCGAACGCTGATCCAGGGGATGCTGAGCGACGGTACGCTCCTCGCGCTCGACGGGGAGAGATACCCCAACTGCTATCTTCACCGGAGCGACCCGACCGACGTCGCCCGGACTGAGCACCTCACGTTCATCTGCACTCGCGATAAGGAAGACGCGGGCCCGACGAACAACTGGATGTCGCCGGACGAGGCCTCGCAGCGGGTCGGACGGCTGTTTGACGGGGCGATGAAGGGGCGGACGATGTTCGTCGTCCCGTACCTGATGGGCCCAGTGGGATCGCCCTCCTCGAAGGTCGGAATCGAGATCACCGACAGCCCTTATGTCGTGGCGAGCATGCGGATCATGACCCGTATGGGCCGGGTCGCGCTCGATGCGCTGGGCAGCTCCGAGGACTTCTGCAGGGGGCTGCACTCGCTCGGGGACCTGAGCCCCGAGCGCCGCTTCGTCTGCCATTTCCCGGCGGAGCGGCTCATCTGGAGCGTCGGCTCCGGGTATGGGGGCAACGCGCTGCTCGGGAAGAAGTGTTTCGCGCTGCGCATCGCGAGCACGATGGCGCGCGACGAAGGGTGGCTCGCGGAGCACATGCTCATCCTCGGCTTGGAGGACCCGGGAGGGCGGGTGACGTACATCTGCGCGGCGTTCCCGAGCGCCTGCGGGAAGACGAACCTCGCCATGCTGGTGCCGCCGGCGTCCCAGAAGGGGTGGAAGGTGTGGACGGTCGGCGACGACATCGCCTGGCTGCGGATCGGCCGGGATGGCCGGCTCTGGGCGATCAACCCCGAGGCCGGCTTCTTCGGCGTGGCGCCGGGGACGAGCTCGAAGACGAACCCGAACGCCCTGGCGACGCTGGCCAGGAACTCGATCTTCACGAACGTGGCGCTCACGCCGGAGGGGACGCCGTGGTGGGAGGGCTTCGACGGTCCGGTGCCGCCGGTGCTCACCGACTGGAGGGGACGCCGATGGACGCCCGACAGCAAGGAGCCCGCGGCGCATCCCAACAGCCGGTTCACCGCGCCGGCCCGCCAGTGCCCGTCCATCTCGACGGAGTTCGAGGCCGCAGCGGGCGTGCCCATCTCGGCCATCGTCTTCGGCGGACGGCGCGCGCGCCTCGCGCCGCTCGTCTGCGAGGCGCGCGGCTGGGCTCACGGCGTCTATCTGGGCGCGACGATGGCCTCGGAGACGACCGCGGCGGCCACCGGGAAGGTCGGGGTCGTCCGCCGGGACCCGATGGCGATGCGCCCCTTCTGCGGATACAACATGGGCGATTACTTCGGGCACTGGATCGAGCTCGGCGAGAACCGCGCGGCGTTCCCGAAGATCTTCCACGTGAACTGGTTCCGGCAGAGCGAGGCGGGCGCGCTCCTCTGGCCAGGCTTCGGCGAGAACCTCCGCGTCCTCCGCTGGATCGTCGCGCGCGTGCGCGGGGAGGCGAAGGGGCGCGACACGGCGGTCGGGATCATGCCCGCGGACGGCGAGCTCGACACGAGCGGCCTCGGCGTGAACGACGAGGCGATGCGCGAGCTCTTCGCGATCGATCGCGACGCGTGGCTGGAGGAGGCGCGCGATCGCGAGGCGTTCCTGGAGTCGTTCGGCTCGCGCATGCCCGAGGCGCTGCTCCGGCAAAACCGGGATCTCATGGCCCGGATGCGCGCGTGAGCTAGCGCGGTCGAGAGCGGTTCAGACGCGGTTTACGCCTGATTCACGCCTGATTCACGCCTGACTCACGCCCGATCACGCCTGATTCACGCCACGCACCGCCGCGAGGCCCGGAACGGCCCCCGGCCGAAGGCTCGCGGAGCTGACGCGCGAGCCCTGCCCAGGAGCATCCCGGCGCTCGACGCCAGGCCGCGCGGGCGCGCGGCCCGGGAAGAGTGACGCGCGGGCGCGCGGCCGAGGAAGAGTGACGCGCCTGCGCGCGGCCGAGGAAGTGACGCGCGCGCCCGCGCCGGCCCAGGAACCGACCTGCCCGTCCGCGCTACATGGCGAGAACGGTCGGGAATGTCTTGACGCCGGCGCAAGTAGGCCCACACAGTTCTTTCAAAGAATTCTGAAACTTTCATGAGCCACGCAAGCGACATCCATCGCCAGGCGGAGCTGCTCGCGGCGGACGCGATCGGCGACGTCATCGAGCACTGGGGCTTCCGCCGGGTGCTCGGGCGGATCTGGACCGTCCTGTTCATCGAGGGCGGAGCCCTCGCCGCCGCCGAGATCGGTGAGCGGCTGCAGGTTTCCTCCGGCGCAATGAGTATGTCGCTGACAGAATTGCAAAGGTGGGGTGTAGTACGAAGAGTATGGAAACCGGGAGAGCGGAAGGAGTTCTTCGAGGCCGAGACGGACTTCTGGAAGATGATTTCCAAAGTGTTCGCCGAGCGCGAGCGGCTGATCGCCGACTCCGTGAGGGAGCGCCTCGAGCGGGCTTCGGCGCTGCTGGAAGGCCTGCCTCCGACCGAAGCCGCCCGGTTCAGCCTCGATCGGGTGGAGCGGCTCCTCTCGTTCGTGATCGTCGCGCAGGCGGCGCTCGACGGGTTCATCAAGAGCAGGACCGTGGATTTCTCGCGGTTCGGGGATCTGGTCCGGTTCCCCATCCGCGCCGTGCGTTCCCGGCGAGGCGCCTAGCGGGACCGTGATTTCGGAGAGCTCGACCGTCACGGGGGGCCCCGCGCGGTGCGGGGCGCAGCGTGCGCTCGTGCTTCCAGGTGGAGATGGGATGACTGCGACTACAACGTTTACTGGGACGGTCCAGCGGAGCGATGTCGTCTCGAGCCTCGGAGGCATGTGCGCTGGGCGAGGGCTCGACGCGCTCGCAGCGCGCCTCGCGGAGCTGAGGCGCCTGCTCGACGGGGACCTCGGCGACATCGAGCGCGAGATCGCGAAGGTCGGGCTGGACGGCGAGACGCCGGCGCACCGGAGCGCGCGGCACCTGCTCGGCCTGAACGGCAAGCGGCTGCGGCCCATCTGCGTCGCGCTGGCCTCCCACATCGGGAGCGGCTTCAACGACGCCGCGCGGACGTTCGCCGTGACGGTCGAGCTGGTCCACAACGCGACGCTGCTGCACGACGACGTCGTCGACCTCGGCGACCGCCGGCGCGGCGCGGACGCGGCGCGGGTCATCTACGGCAACGCCGCCTCGATCTTCGGCGGCGACTACCTCCTGCTCGACGCGCTCTCCAAGATCCAGGCGGTCGGCATGACCGACGTGCTCGAGCGGGTGCTCCTCGTGATCAAGGAGATGGTCGTCGCCGAGGCGCTCCAGCTCGCGTCGCGGGGCCGCGTGCGCACGAGCACGAGCGAGTACTTCCAGATCGTCGACGGCAAGACGGCGTCGCTGTTCCGCTGGGCGATGTTCGCAGGGGCGCGCGCGGGCGGCGTGAGCGAGCCGCTCTGCAAGGCGCTCGAGAGCTTCGGGACGAGCCTCGGGGTCGCGTTCCAGCTCGTCGACGACGTCCTCGACTTCGCGGGCGACCCGGAGGCGACCGGCAAGGCGCTGCTCACGGACCTGCGCGAGGGCAAGATGACGTACCCGCTGCTCCTCGCGATGGAGCGCGACCGCGAGCTCACGCCCGCCCTCGAGGCGCACTGCGCGTCGGAGGACACGGCCGTCGAGCCGGAGCTCGGCCGGCGCATCGCGCAGATCATGGTCGAGAAGCGCGTCGTGGACGACTGTCTCGAGCTCGCGTCCCGGCTCTGCGGGGACGCGGTGCGGAGCATCGAGCCGCTCCCGGAGAGCCCGGCGAAGGCGGCGCTGGAGGGGGTCGCGATGTCGACGCCCCGGCGGAGGCGGTGAGCGGCGATGACGAACCCCTGGATGCAGTGCGCGGAGCGCGCGCTCCTCTCGCGAACGCGCGGAGACACCCGATGAGCCAACACGTGTCCAGCCGGATCAGCGGCTTCTACAAGCGGTGCCTCGAGGAGCGGCTCAGCGCGATCCAGGCGCTCGGTCTGCTCGACGAGGAGGCGCTCGCGCACCTCGCCAGCGGGGGAGGGCTGCCGACGGCGGTGGCCGATCGGATGTGCGAGAACGTCATCGCGACGCACGCGCTCCCGCTCGGCTTGGCGCTGAACTTCCGCGTGAACCAGCGCGACGTGCTGGTGCCGATGGCGGTGGAGGAGCCGAGCGTCATCGCCGCAGCGTCGAACGCGGCGCGCATGGTCCGGCGGTCGGGCGGCTTCTCGGGCGAGGCGGACCCGCCGATCATGACCGCCCAGGTCCAGCTCGACGACGTGCCGGACGCGGAGGCGGCCGCGGGCCGGCTGGAGGCGGCCCGCGCGAGCCTGCTCGCGGCCGGGGACGCGGCCATCCCCAGGATGGTGGCGCGCGGCGGCGGCTGCCGCGATCTCGAGGTGCGCGTCCTCTCGGCGGAGCTCGGCGTGCTCGTCGTGCACCTCTACGTCGAGGTCGGCGACGCCATGGGAGCGAACCTCGTCGACACCGTGGCGGAGGCGGTGGCGCCGCTCGTGCAGCGCATCGCCGGCGGGACGCTGGGCCTGCGGATCCTCTCCAACCTGACCGTCCGCCGCCTCGTCCGGGTGACGGCCACCGTGACGGACGACGCGCTCGGGGGCGCGGACGTGGCGAGCGGCATCGCGCGGGCGAGCCGCTTCGCGGAGCTCGATCCGTACCGGGCGACGACCCACAACAAGGGCTTCATGAACGGGCTCGACGCGGCCGCGGTGGCGCTCGGGCAGGACTTCCGCGCCATCGAGGCGGGCGCGCACGCGTACGCGTCGCTCGGCGGCCGGTACCGGCCGCTCAGCACGTGGGAGCGCATCCCCGACGGGCTCGTGGGGCGCGCGGAGCTGCCGCTCGCCGTCGGCACGGTGGGCGGCGCGACCGAGGTGCACGCCGGCGTGCGCGCCGCGCTGCAGCTCGTGGGCGCGAAGAGCGCGCGCGAGCTCGCGGTGGTGCTGGCGTCCGTCGGGCTGGCGTCCAACCTGGCGGCGCTGCGCGCGCTCGCGAGCGAGGGCATCCAGCGAGGCCACATGCGGCTCCACGAGCGGAAGCGCGCGCTCGGCGTCACGTCCACAGCGGGCGGGGAGGCCGCCGGGCCGGCGTCCGGTGAAGGCAAGCGGTTCGCCGCAGAGCGAGCCGAGGCGCCGCGCGCGGCGCACCAGGCGGGAGGCGGGACATGAGCGACGCGAGCCAGGATCAGGCGCCGCGCGGCGGGCGCCGCTTCGGCACGGGCGAGATGTTCGACGGCATCGCCGAGCGGTACGACCTCCTGAACCGGGTCATCTCGCTGGGGCTCGATCAGGGCTGGCGGCGGCGCGCGGTGCGCTCGCTCGAGCTCTCGCCCGGCGCGACGGTGCTCGACCTGGCGACGGGCACCGCCGATCTCGCGATCGCGATCGCGCGGGAGCACGACGTGCGGGTCATCGGGGTCGATCCGTCGCAGGGGATGCTCGGCGTCGGCCGCCGGAAGGTGGAGGCCGCGGGGCTCGCCGGGCGGATCGATCTCGAGGTCGGCGACGCGCAGCAGCTCGGGCTCGGCGACGCGAGCGTCGACGCCATCTCGATGGCGTTCGGGATCCGCAACGTCCCGGATCGCGCGCGGGCGCTTCGCGAGATGGCGCGCGTCACGCGGCCCGGGGGGCGCATCGCGATCCTCGAGCTCAGCGAGCCGCGCAGCGGGCTCATGGGCAAGCTCGCGCGCTTCCACATCCACACGGTCGTGCCGTACGTGGGCGGCGCGATCTCGGGCAAGGACGAGTACCGGTACCTGCAGGACTCGATCGCGAGGTTCCCGCCGCCGGACGAGTTCGCGGAGCTGATGCGCGAGGCGGGGCTGCGCGTGCTCCGCGTGGAGCCGCTCACGATGGGCGTCGTGTGCCTCTTCGTCGCGACGCCCGAGGGGGCCTGACGTGCGCGCGAGAGAGGGCCTCGGGGGGCGGTGATGGGCGGGTCGAACCTCCACTCTGCCTGGGCGCAGCTGTTCGTCCGCGCGCTCGCGCAGGCCGGGGTGCGCGACGTGGTCCTCTGCCCCGGCTCGCGCTCCACGCCGCTCGCGATCGCGGCGATGGAGAGCGAGGAGGTGCGCTGCCAGAGCGTCATCGACGAGCGCGCCGCCGCGTTCTTCGCGCTCGGGCAGGCGCGCGTCACCGGCCGGCCCAGCGTCTTCGTCTGCACCTCGGGCACCGCCGGCGCGCACGCGCTCCCGGCGATCATCGAGGCGCACCAGAGCTTCACCCCGTTCATCGCCATCACGGCCGACCGCCCGTGGGAGCTCGCCGACGCCGCGGCCTCGCAGACCGTCGATCAGACCAAGCTCTTCGGCGACCACGTCCGTCACTTCGCCGAGCTCGGGCTGCCGGATCCGTCGCCCCTCGCGATGCGCGCGGCGGCGCGCATCGCGGCCCAGGCGGTCACGCGCGCGCTCTCGCCGACGCCGGGCCCGGTCCACATCAACGCGCGCTTCCGCAAGCCGCTCGAGCCGGTCGACGCGGCCGGGCCCGAGCCATGGCAGGCGGAGTGGGAGGCGCTGATGCGCCGCGGCGGCACGCGGGTCGTGTCGGCCCGCGCCGGGGTCGATGGGCGCGCGATCGAGGAGATCGCCGCGCGCTGCGCGCGCGCGGAGCGGGGGCTCATCGTGTGTGGCCCCGCCCAGAGCCGAGAGGACGACGCGCGCGCGCGCCGCGCGGTGCTCGCGCTCTCGCGCGCGACAGGCTTCCCGGTGCTCGCCGAGGGCACGAGCCAGATCTGCTTCGGCGGCCTCGCCGAGGGCGTCGTGATGCCGGCGTCGTTCGATTCGTTCCTCCGCGCGCCCGAGTTCCGCGCGGCGAACGCGCCCGACCTCATCCTCGAGCTCGGCGCCCCGCCGACATCGGCCGGGTACGCGACCTACATCGCCGAGCACGCGAGCGCCCGCCGCGTCGTCGTCTCCTCGCACGGCTGGAACGACCCGACGAGCGCCGCGGCCGCCCTCGTCATGGGCGAGCCCGTGGAGGTGTGCGAGGCGCTCGCGGCGCGCCTCGCCGGGGCGGCGCTGAGCCTGGGGCGCGGGCGGCGGGACTGGGCGGCGACGTTCGCGCGCGCCGGCGAGATCGCGGCGGCGCACGCCGCGCGCGCTTGCGCCGGGGACGAGCTGACGGAGGGCGCCGTCGCCCGGATGGTGGCCAGCGCGTGCCCGGCAGGCTCGCTGCTCGCGATCGGCAACAGCATGCCGGTGCGCGATCTCGACACGTACTGCCCGCCGTCGGCGCGCGCGCTGCGCGTGCTGCACCAGCGCGGGGCGAGCGGGATCGACGGCCTGGTGTCGGGGGCGGCCGGCGCCCGCGTGGCCGCCGCCGCGCCGGTCACGTTGCTGCTCGGCGATCTCAGCCTGCTGCACGATCTGACCGGGCTGCTCCTCGCGGCGAAGGCGGCGGGCGACGGCCGAGCGCCGCTCGTCATCGTGGTGGTCCAGAACGACGGCGGCCGCATCTTCGAGCACCTCCCCATCGCCAGGCGCGGCGCCGAGCTGCTCGAGCGCTGCTTCACCATGCCGCAGCACCTCGATTTCGCGCCCGCGGCGGCGATGTTCGGGCTCGCCTACGAGCGCGCCGGGACCGCCGGGGATCTCGCCCGCGCGCTCGCCGCTGCGTACCAGCGGATGGGCGCGACGCTGATCGAGGCGGTCGTGCCGCCCCACGACGGCGCCGCCCGCGTGGCGCGGCTCTGGTCCGACGTCCGTCGCGACGTCGCAGCCCTTGTCAGCGCGCCGGCCGCGGAGGGGGCGGCGGCCGATCTGCAGTCTCCATGAGCGGCGCGCGCGCCGAGAACCCCGAGCTTGCCGAGAGGGATCCACGATCATGAGCCAGGTCAACGCGAACACGAGTCCCGCACCCGACGACGTCGCGCGCGGCGCGTCCGGCGAGGACGCCGCGCAGCGCGGGAGCGCTCGCGCCGCCGCGGGAGCGCGCGGGCTCCGCGAGGCGGGGAGGGGATCGTGAGCGCCGCGGCGGCTCCTCAGGCGGCGGGCGCGGCGGCCGCGGGGGGCGTGCGCCCCGGCTCGCTCCGGGCGTGGCTCCTCGCGTCCCGGCCGGCGACGCTCACCGCGGCGCTCGCGCCGGTCATGGTCGGGACGGCCGTCGCCTACGCGCTCGGCGGGATGCGGCTCGGCCCGGCGCTCTCGGCGCTCGCGGGCGCGATGCTCATCCAGATCGCGACGAACTTCGCGAACGACGTCTTCGATCACGAGAAGGGGGCCGACACGCACGAGCGGCTCGGCCCCACGCGCGCCGTGCAGGCGGGGCTGCTCACCCCGCGCCAGGTGCGCGCCGGGCTGCTCGTCACGATCGCGCTCACGCTGCCGTTCGGGGTGTACCTGGCGTTCGTGGGCGGGTGGCCCATCGTGGTGATCGGCGTCGTCTCGATCCTCGCTGGCGTCGCGTACACCGGCGGGCCGTACCCGCTCGGCTATCACGGCCTCGGCGACCTCTTCGTGTTCGTGTTCTTCGGCCTCGTCGCCGTCTGCGGTACGGCGTTCGTCCAGCTCGGCTCGGTGCCCCCGCTCGCGTGGGCGGCGGCCGTGCCGATCGGCGCCATCGCCACCGCCGTGCTCGTCGTCAACAACGTCCGCGATCGCGAGACGGACGTCGTCGCCGGCAAGCGCACGCTCGCCGTCCGGCTCGGGCGCCGCGCGGGCGTCATCGAATACGCGATGCTCTTCGCCGTCGCCTACGCGGTGCCGGTCGCGCTCGCGGTCGGCGAGGGCCGGCGGTGGACGCTCCTCGTGTTCGCGACGTTCCCTCGCGCGGTGCGCCTGCTCCGGGTGCTGGCGACGACCGACGGCCGGCCGCTCAACGAGTGCCTCGCCGGGACGGCGAAGCTGCTGCTCGCCTACGCGCTGCTCTTCTCGCTCGGCCTCGCGGCCCAGCTGTAGGGATCATGCGCGTCGTCGATGCCCGCCTCGCGTCCCGGATCCTCGATGGCGCGCGCCGGGGCCTCGTGCTGTCGCTCACCGACGACGAGGGGCGCGTCGGCCTGGGCGAGGCCACGCCGCTCCCCGGCTTCTCGCCCGACACGGCCGACGAAGACGAGCGCGCGCTCGCCGAGCTGCCGGGGGCGCTCGGCGCGCTCGACCCGCCGGCCGAGGGCGCGACACCGACGGCCGCGGCGTCCGCGATCCTGCGCGCGCTCGCGCCGTTGTCATCGCGGCTGCGCCATCTCCCGGCGGCGCGCTTCGCCCTGGAGACGGCGCTGCTCGATCTGCTGGGCCAGCGCCTCGGCCTCTCGATGTCGGCGTGCCTCGGCGGACACGGGCGCTACGCCGACGTCCAGGTCAACGGCCTGCTCACGACCTCGGTGGCGCTGCCAGAGATGCTCGAGCGCGCTCGCGCGCTCGCCGCGCGCGGCGTCCGCGCGATCAAGGTGAAGCTCCGCTCGCGCGGGGAGGACGGCTTCGCGCGCGACCTCGAGGCGCTGCGCGCGCTGCGGCGGGAACACCCGGGCGTCGAGCTCCGGCTCGACGCGAACGCGGCATGGTCGCTCGACGAGGCGCCGCGTCGGCTCGCGCTCCTCGCGCCGCTCGGCCCGCGCTTCGTCGAGCAGCCGGTCGCGCCGGAGCTCCTCCATCACCTCGGCGCGCGCGAGGTCCCGTGGGCGGCCGACGAGTCGCTCGCGGTCGAGGGCATGCCGGAGCGCCTGCTCGAAGCGGAAGGCTGCGCTGCGTTCATCCTGAAGCCGGCGATGCTCGGCCTGCTGCGCGCCTACGCGCTCGGCTGCAGGGCGCAGGCGCGCGGCATCGACGCCGTGGTGACGCACCTCTTCGACGGGCCCATCGCGCTCGCCGCCTCGTGCGAGCTCGCGCTCGCCTTGCCGCGCCCGCCGCTCGCGTGCGGCCTCGACGCGCACGCCGGCCTGGAGGCGTGGCCCGCGATCCGGATCCCGCAGCTCCGCGAGGGCGGCCTGGTCGCGGCCAGCGATCGGCCCGGCCTCGGCATCGGGCCATGGACGGGCTGAGCCTCCTCGATGCCGCGCGCGATCCGGCGATCGCCGCCCGGACAGCGATCGTCCACGGCGGCGCCGAGGACGACGCGCAGCGCGCGATCGACGTCCCCGCCCTCGGCGTCGGCCCCGGCGGCGCTCTCCGTTTCGGCGAGCTGGCGCCCGCGGTCGTGGCCGTGAGCGCCCGGCTCGCCCGCGCGGGGGTAGGGCCGGGAGCCCGCGTGGCGCTCGTCGCCCCGAACGCGCTCGGGACCGTGGTCGTCATCCACGCGCTGCTCGCGCTCGGCGCCGTGCTCGTCCCGATCCACCCCCGGCTCACGGCCGGCGAGGCGGGCCTCCTGGTCGACGACGCGCGCCCCGACCTCGTTCTGCGCGAGCCGGCGCTCGCCGCCCTGCTCGACGACGCCGCGCCGGAGATCGGCGCGCTCCGCGAGCGCGGGGCGCGCGCCGCCGAGGCCGCGCGCGTCCCGCCGCCGGATCCATCCGGCGATCTGGCGATCGTCTACACGTCGGGCACCACCGGGCGTCCCAAGGGCGCGGTGCTCTCGCGCCGGGCGTTCCTCGCCGCCGCCGAGGGGAGCGCGGCCAACCTCGGCGTGCGCGACGACGATCGCTGGCTGCTCTGCCTTCCGCTCTGCCACGTCGGTGGCCTCTCGATCGTGACCCGCTGCTTGCTCGCGCGGCGCGCTGTCATCCTAGCGCCGCGCTTCGAGCCCGCCTCGGTGCTCGCCTCGATCGTCCGAGACCGCGCGACGTTGCTGTCCGTGGTGCCGACGATGCTGCTCGCGCTGCTGGAGGCCGATCGCGACAACGTCCTCGCCCGGCTCCGCGCGGTGCTCGTCGGCGGCGCGGGCGCTCCGGAGCGGGCGCTCGACGAGTGCGCGCGCCGCGGGGTCCCCGCGCTCACCACGTACGGCCTCACCGAGGCCTGCTCGCAGGTCACCGCGCAGCGCCCGCGCGACCCGCGCGCGAGGGAGCCGGGCTCCGGCTCCCCGATCGCCGGCGTCGAGCTTCGCATCGAGGGCGCCGGCAGCGACGGCGTGGGCCGCATCGAGATCCGCGGCCCGGTGCTGTTCCGGGGTTACTACCGCGGCCCCGACCGCGCGCCGGAGCTCGCGGTCGACGGCGCCGGGTGGTTCGGCACCGGCGATCTCGGCGCGCTCGACTCCGCCGGGCGGCTGCACGTCGCGGCGCGCCGCAGCGATCTCATCGTGACCGGCGGCGAGAACGTCTACCCCGCCGAGGTGGAGCAGGTCCTGGCGTCCTGCGCGGGCGTCGCCGGCGCCGTGGTGTTCGGCGTGCCTGACGAGCGCTGGGGCCAGGTCGTCGCCGCGGCGATCGTCCCGGATCAGGGCGTGCCCGGCGCGACGGGCGGCGCCGCGCCCTCGCCCGCATTGCTCGGCGACCTCGCGGCCGTCGTCGCGGCGCGGCTCGCCCCGCACAAGCGCCCGCGGCGCCTCTGCGCCGTCGCGGCGCTGCCGCTCACCGCGGCCGGCAAGCTCGATCGCGCCGGCGCGGCGGCGCAGCTCGCGGCTGCGCTCGCCCCGTTCCCGCCGCGCTAGCGCCCGGCGCGCCGTCCGGCGGTCGTCGCTCGGCGCGGCTATGCGAGCGCGCTGCGCAGATCGCCCGGGAGCGGGCACGGCGTGAAGCGCGCGCCGTCGATGCACACGTGCACGGTCTGCCCGATGGCGGCGACCCGGCCCGCCGTCGTCACGCGGTAGCCCACCGTGAACGACGTGTCGCCGAGCTTCGGCGCGAGCACCTCGACCTCGATGGCGTCGCCGAACCGGAGCGGCAGGAGGTAGTCCGCCTCGGCGTGGACGAGCGGCAGCTTGATCGTGCCGCCCGCGATCATGGCGGGGAGGTCGATGCCTCGCTCCTTCAACGCGATCATGTAAGCGTCGCTGAAATACTCGAGGACCCGCGGATAGAAGACGATCCCGGCCGCGTCGACGTCCTGGAAGCGCACGGCGCGGCGCTCCACGGCGAGGCGCGGCGCGGTCTGCTTGAGCTCATCGACGCTGAACGCGCGCTTCATCGCGCCGCAGGGTAGCGCAGAGGCGCTGCTCACGTCGCGAGGTGCGCGGTGCTCCGCCGCACCGCGGCGCCCTCCTTCTCCGGCTCTGACGCGGGCGGTCACGTCGGACCGGCGGCGCTTCGTCGCGTCGTTCCCGTGTCCCTTTCCGCTCGCCGTCGTCCGTTTCGCGGTCCATGCTCGCCCGCGATGGCTGACCGACGTCCCGGCGGTCTCGGGGCCGGGTCCCGCAGGCTGCGTCGCGCCACCGCGAAGGATAGCGAGCGCCGCGCGATGCGATGCCTCGGGGCTCGAGCGCCGCGCTCCCGCGGCGTGGTCGCGGCGCTCGCCTGCCTCCTGGCGGCGTGCTTCGCGGCCGCGTGCGAGTCGGCGCCGGCGTCGACCCCGACGCCGATGCCCTCCCAGAGCCCGCCCGTCGCTGCGCTGCCGCGGCCTGCGTTCGCGGAGACCTCGGCGCCGACCGGCGCGGCGCACGCGTCGAACCCGCTCGGCCTCCCCCCGTATCCGATCAAGCTCGAGCCAGGCCGCCGCGTGTTCACCTTCTCGGACCGGATGCTCGCCGGGGCCAAGCTCGGGTCCACGCTCGTGCTGTACGCGGGGACGGTGGTCGGCTTCGACGGCGACGACCTCATCGTCGAGGGGAGGGGCGGACCGTCGTACAAGGTTCACCCGGGCTACGTCATCCCCGTGCCCGACGCGCCCCGCCTCCGACCCCACGACCCGCTGCTCACGGAGTGGAACGGCGTCATGAAGCACGCCGTCCTCACCCGCTTCGTGAAGGACAAGATCGAGGTCCGCTACACCGACATGGACCCGCGGACCCCGCTCGCGCAGCTCAAGGGCGTTCGCTTCGTCGTGCAGACCGCGGGGCTCGCGCCCGGCAACTTCGCTGCATGGAAGGACGGCGAGACGTGGCGCCACGTGCTGCTCGTGTCGCGGCTCGGCGGTCCCGCGGCCGAGCCAGGCGCCGTCCTGACGTCGCTGTCCAGCAGCTCCGCGCGGTGGTTTGCCCTCGGTTACGGCGGCGCCGCGCTGCTCGCCGACGAATCGGCGCTCCGTCCGCTCCCCGTCAAGCCGCAGCTCAAGATCGGGGCGAGCGTCTGGGCCGAGTGGGTCGGCGCGCTGCGCCCAGCCGTCGTGCAGAGCGCCGAAGAGACAGGCCTGTACACGGTGAAGTTCGAGCGCGCCGGGCGGCCGGCCACGGTCGGCTGGGGGCTGCTCACGCCGCCGCTCCAGCCGTAGCCGCACGGCGCCGCAAGAGCGCGTCGCTCGAGCCGCCACCCTGGCCCGCGGAGCCGTCCCGGCTCATGCCGAGCTTCCGACGTGGGCGAACGCCGGATCACGATCTCGCCGCGTCGCGGAGCTGAGCGGCGATCCGGAGTCGAGCAACGCCGCTCGCACACAGCGATGGTGCGCAAGACACTACGCGTTTTCGCCCGACATGGAGAGTGGTAAGCGCTGTAGTATGGATCTCAAGAGCGCATGGCTGGCGACGCGCCAGTGGGTCCCTTTCACCCTCAGGACCATGGCGTACGGCACAGTGTCTCTGACGCTGGGCCCCCTCACGCCGCAGCGCTCGGCGAGCCTGTGGGCGATGCGCCGCTGGTGTCAGGCGAGCGCGCGAGGGCTCGATATCGAGATCCAGGCGAGCGGGCTCGAGAACGTCCCTCCCGGGGTGTTCGTCTATTGCTCGAACCACCAGAGCCTTCTTGACATTCTGGCCCTCGGCGCCGTTCTACCAGGCGATTTCAAGTGGGCCGCCAAGCGCTCCCTCATGAAGATCCCATTCCTCGGCTGGCACCTCCGGCTCGCGGGCCATGTGCCTGTCGATCGCACGGTCGGCTCCCGCGCCGCGGTCGAGGCCATCGCGCGGTTCGAGGAGGTGCTCAGGAGCGGCAAGCCGCTGCTCGTCTTCCCCGAGGGGACGCGGAGCGAGGACGGCATCCTCCGGGAGTTCAAGAACGGCGGCTTCTATGCAGCCGTCCGCGCCGGCGTGCCCGTGGTGCCGGTCGCCATCGACGGCACGCACCTCCTCATGAAGAAAGGCGCCATCGACACCGGTGACGGCACCCTGCGGATCGTCCGCGTCCGGGTCGGCGCGCCGATCGCCGTGCGCCCGGACGGCCGCGAGGGCGCGCGGGTCAACGAACTGCGCGAGCGCGCCCACGCCGCGGTGAGCGAGCTCCTCCGCTCGATCGGCGGTCGCGTCGAAGCGCCGGCCGGCGCCGCGGCTGCGTCGGAGGCGCCTGCGAGCGGCGCCCGGACCGAGCAGGCGTCCGGCTGACGGGCCGGCGCGCCGGCCGGGTGGATCAATCGCAGAGGCTGGGGAGCGCGTCGATCTCGGCGAACAGCTCGTCGTAGCCGTCGATGCGACGGCCCCCGTGCGACTCATCGTCGAACCGATAGAACACGCGCTGCGCGAGCGGCATCACGCCGGCGTTGTCGTAGGCCTCGGCGTCGGTCGCCGTGTTGCCGAAGGCCCACGCGGGCAGCATCTCCCTTCCGTCGAACAGCCGCTCCAGCTCCGCTGTCTTGTACTCCACGGCGCGGTCGCCCACCGCGCCGGTCAGGCTCAGCGTGGTGTGCACGATGCCAGGCGGGAAGCCGTACGCCTCGAGGAAATCGCGCGTGCGCTGGACGAGCCACTCCGGCCGCGCGGTCAGGTACATCGGGCGGTAGCCCTTCGACGTGAGCCGGTGGAACGCCGCCGCGGCGTGCGCATGCACGTCGGGCAGCTCGCCGAGGAGGAGCGAGGTGAACTCCTCGGTCTCCGTGCCGGTGAGCGTCCCGTCGACGTCGCTGACGAACACCGGGGCGCCCCGCGCGACGACCTCGATGAAGAGGTCGGTGCTCGAGAGGTCGCCGCGGACGACCAGGTGGACCCGGTGCCGGCCCGGACCGAGCCGCTGCGCCGCGGGGATCTCGAAATAGACGCGGCCGCCGTCATCGCTGACGCCCTCGACCGCGCGGTGCGCCGAGTCCGCTTCCGTCGTGGTCGCCGAGCCGAGGCGCTCCCACGCGCCGCCGCAGCCGCGGAGCAGATAGACGTCGACCCGCTCATCCTTCAGGTCCTTGTCCGTGATCCCGTAGGCGAACTTTCCGATGATCCACTGCGGGTCGTCCGGCGTCAGGTAGAGGTCGCGTCCGCGGTGGTTGGGGCTCCCAGCGCCGGCGATGAGGTACGAGGACGGGTGGTTCCACGCGAGCTCCTCGCCCGGATCCGGCGGCGGCGCATCGCACGCCGGAGGTGTGTTGCAGAAGGCCCCCGGCGCCCCGTCGCCGCTCGAACCGCCGTCCTCGCCGCTCGGTGCGCTTCCGTCGCCCCTGGCCCCGCCGCCATCGCTCTGGCCCCCACCGCTGTTCTGGCCGTCGCCATCGCCGCCCCGGCCATCACCATCGCCGCCCTGGCCACCGCCCCCGTCGCCGCTCGGCGCCCACTCGAGCGTCGCGTCGGCCGATCCGCAGCCGATCGCGAGCACTGTTGTCGCCATGACAAGTAGTATCCTGGTTTGCATCGGGCCCGAGTGTGACCGAGTCGCCCCCATTCGAACAGCGAGCTCCGGTCGTCGATGGCGTCGCTGTGGACCGCGCTCGCCCCTTGCGTGCCGGCCTGACTCCGGGCAATCGTAGCTGCCCCAACGATGCCCAAGCCCGACCCGAAGGTCCTGCTCCGCCACGCCGGTGACTATCTCAAGGCGCACCCCGAGGAGATCGCGAGGGCGTTGCGCGGCGCGCTCCGCCTGCGGTTCGGCGTCCCGATCGATGCGCTGCGCTATCTGGCGAGAGAGCTCAGCGGCGGCAAGCGCGCGCCGAAGGACATCGTGATCGAGGCCGCGCCCCCGGGCCTGCGCCTCGCGCTGACGGTGAAGGTCATGGGCGCCCCGATCCGGGCCTCGTTCACGGCCTTCGCCGAGGAGCTCGACGTGCGCGCGGACGCGATCCAGGTCGGCCTGCGGATCGCCGACCTCAAGCTGCAGGTGATGGGCGACGAGGCCTCGCCGATCGCCGGGCTGATCGGCTCGGGGGCGATCGACCTGAACAAGCCGGGCGATCTCGTCTCCTTCATGCCCAAGCGGCCCGCCGCCCTGATCGACGCGAAGGATGACAGGATTACCCTGGATCTCCTCAAAATCCCGGCCCTCGGCGGGAATCCGGCGGTCGCGCGGGCGCTGCGCATCTGCGCGCCGGTGCTCGGTGTCCGTGCGCTCAAGACCAAGGATGACCACCTGGACGTGCACCTCAAGGCCACCCCCTCCGGGGTCGCCGCCGCGATCGCCGCGGTGCGCGCGGGCGTCTGAGGCTCTTTCCGCTGGGGGCCGTCGCCCGCTAGACTTCTCCGTGCATGTCTCGGCTCCCCGAGCCCGCGCCGGCTGCGCTCTCGCTTCAGTTCCTTGCAGAGATCGCGTCCGGGGCCACCACCCGCGTTGATCTCTGCAGGTCGGCAGGTCCGCACCGGCCTGGGGAGCTGCTCGCCGTCAAGCGGCTGCACCCGCACTTCGCCGAGGATCAGAACGTCTCCACCCGGTTCCTCGACGAGGTGCGCACGACCGCGGCGCTCAAGCACCCGAACGTGGTCGAGGTCGCGGGCTGGGGGACGGACGAGCAGGGATGGTACTTCGCCGTCGAGCTCGTGCAGGGCGTGAGCCTCGCGCGGCTCATGAAGACCGTCTTCGACACGGGCGAGATGTTCTCCGAGCGGCTCGTCGTCCACGTCGGCGCGACGCTCTGCCGCGGGCTCAGCGCGGCGCACGAGCTCCGCTCGCCAGGCGGCGCGCTGCTCAACCTCGTGCACCGCGATCTGACGCCGGGCAACGTGCTCGTCGGGTTCCAGGGCGAGGTGAAGATCGCCGATTTCGGGCTCGCCAAATCGTCGCTCCGCGTGATGACGACGGCCGTCGGGGCGCGCCGCCGCGTGACGACGTACATGGCGCCGGAGCAGGCCCGCGGGGGCGCCGCCGACAAGCGCTCCGACCTGTTCTCGCTCGGCGTCGTGCTGTTCGAGCTCTTCACCGGCAAGCACCCGTGGCCGTCGACGAGCGACTACGAGCTGCTGCGGAGCATGTCGACGCAGCCGGCGGCCGATCTCCGGGAGCTCCGGCCGAAGATCGACAAGGAGCTCGTGTCGATCGTGATGCGCTGTCTCGAGAGGGACCCGCCGTCGCGCTTCCAGAGCGCGGACGAGATCCTCGCTCGGCTGGAGGGCTGGCTGCACAGCCACGGGTACCACGAGGGCAACGAGGAGGCGCTCGGGCGCTTCGTGCGGCGCAACGCGATGAGGCAGATGCGCTGGTTCGAGCGCGCCGTCACCGGCGGCTTCGCCGGGGTCGCCAAGGCGCCGCGCCCCTCGCTCTCGACCGCGCGGGCGATCCCGCGCCGGCCATCGGCCGATCCGCGGGGCAGGGGGGCGAACGCCACCGGACGGCTGCGCGGCGAGGGGGGGGCGCGCGCTCAGGACGACGACGCGACCGACTTCGAGGCGCGCCGCGGGACGCTGTCCCATTCGCCGACCGGCCTCACGCCGAGCGACGTGGACGCCGCGGACGACGATCTGGGCCGGCGCGGTCCCATGGCCTCCGAGACGGCCGACGAGGCGACGGTCGTCGTCGGCAGCAACGGCAGGGGGCGCGCCGACCCCGGGTCCTCCAGCTCGGGCGGAGGACGGCGGCGCAGCAGCCTGCCCTCGTACGGATCCATCACCGAGCGGGACAGCGAGCCGCTGCCGACGTCCGGGAACGAGGCGACGCCCTCGATCTCGAGGGTGGCCGCGTTCGCCGTGGATCATGACGCCGACACACCGCTCACGGCGCAAGGCGCGCCGGGAGGCGCGCGGCCGCTGCACGCGGAGGTCGACCGCCTCACGACGGAGGCGCTCCGGCTCCGCGAGGAGGCGCGCTTCGCGGTCGCCCACGCCGAGCGCAAGCTGGCGCTGGCCAAGGTGGCTGCTCACCTCTCCGAGATGGCCACCGAGGCGCTGCGCCTCTCCGCGAGCGCCGCCCCGGAGCGCGCGTCGCACCGCCTCGACGAGGCGCTCGCGCTCGAGCGGGCGATGCACAAGGTCATGTCCACGCCGCTCACGCTCGCGCCCGAGACGACCGCGCTGCCTGTCGCGTGGGGCAACGAGCAGCGGTCCATCCTCGCCCAGCTCGGCCTCGAGCACCTGGCATCACCCGCCACGTCGAGGCCCTCGGACTTCGGCGCGCCCCCGCAGCGGCTCACTCCGGCGCCCGGGGACGCGAGCGCGGCGCAGCAGCTCATGGCGGCCGGCCCCGCGAGGAGCGACGCGGCAGGCGTGCCATCCGCTGCGCTCGCCGTCCGGGGCGACGCTGCGGGCGACGCGATCGGCCCGCCCACCGCTGCGGACGCTGACGCGTTTCAGGCCAGCCTCCGGCCGATGCTCCTCGGCGTGCCGCGCGCGCTCGCGCTCGCCGTCGCGGCGGCGGCCTTCATGGCGTTCGTCTTGCTGGCCTGGTTCTATTCCTGAGCGCCGCTGCGCCCGCGAGCGCGCGACGCGCGACGCGCGACGTGCCGCGCGCCGAGACGTCGCTTGATCCCGGCGGGGCACGGCGGCTACCGTCCTTGGATCATGAGCGAGCAAAGCGACTGGGTGCTGATCGGCCTGGATGAGACCACGGCGCGCCGGCAGGGGATCCCCGCGCGCATGCCGGTTCCTCGTGGCGAGTTCGAAGGGCTGGCCGACAAGGGGCTCGGCATCGACGCCGCCCGCAAGTGGATCAAGGACTTCCTCACGAACTCCGAGCCCGGCAAGAGCGGCGTCTGGCGCAAGCAGAACAGCACGCTCGTCTCACAATTCGAGGCGTTCCTCGACAAGGCTCCGGTCTGGGAGCGCGCGCAGAAGGCGTTCGGCGAGCGCGACTACGAGAAGGCGATCTCGGCGCTCAAGCGCATCATCACGATGGATCCCGACGATCACGCCGCGCGGCTGAACCTCGCCTCGGCGCAGGCGAACATGGGCGATCACCCCGCGGCGCTGAAGAGCTTCCAGGCGATCCGAAAGACGTTCCAGGGGGACGCCGACTACCACGTGGCGGTCGGGCAAGTGCACCTGGCGATGCAGAAGAAAGACGCCGCGCTCGACGAGATGGTGCTCGCGCTCGAGGCGAAGCCCGACTGCCAGCCGGCGCTGGATGCGATGGTCCAGCTCGGGGTCCTCACGCCGATCTACGAGAACCCGCGCGACGCGGCCTCGCTCGTCTACGTGCGCTCTGACGCGGTGCTCGAGTACCTCGCGGGCCAGTGGGACGCGGCGCCGCGCGACGGCGCCTTCTATCTCGAGCAGCTCGCCTACCACGAGCGCGAGCTCCGCCACGACGTCGCGCTGGCCGCGGCGGAGCGCGCCGTCGCCGCCTCGGGCGAAGGGGCGAGCGGCGAGCGCGCGCACCTCGCGCGGATCGCCGCGCTCCGATCGCTCGGGCGCACCGACGAGGCGCTCGCCGCGGCCGAGGCCTTCGTCGCGACCGCGCCGTCCTCGTCGGGCGCCTGGGTCGAGCTCGCCAAGTGCCTGTCCCAGGCGGGCCGCGGAGCGGAGGTGCCCGCCGCGGTCGAGCGCGCGCTGGAGAGCGACCCAGGCGATCTCGCGGCGCTCTCGCTCCGGTTCTGGCCGAGCGATCCCGCGGACATCCAGAAGGTCAACGAGGCGATCCCCGCGCTCGCCGCCTTCGTCGCGGCTCACCCCGAGAGCGCCGGCGCGCGCCGCTCGCTCGCCCGCGCCGAGCTCGTCGCAGGTCGGATCGACGACGCGCTGGCGGGCTTCGCGGCGGCCGTCGCGCTCGCGCCCGGGGACGACGATCTCCGGGCCGAGTACTGGACCGAGCTCGGGAAGCAGCAGCGGTACCCGGACATCATCGCCGACGCCGCGAGGCTCTCGGATCTCGCGAAGCGCGACTGGAAGCTGCGATGGAACGAGGCCGAGGCGTACGCCGCGCTCGGCAAGAACATCGAGGCGCGGGCGGCGTTCTCTGCCATCAACTTCGACGAGTCGCTGCACGTCGACGTGCGCCGCAGGGCCAAGCGCGCCGTCAAGACGATGGATGAGACGCCGCCCGTCGTGCCGTGACGCCGAGCCGCGGGCGGCGCGCGCTCAGAGCGAGCCGGAGACGCCGAGCCCGACGGCGTCGCCCGTGACGATCGGCTTCACCGACAGGGAGACGTCGTTGCGGACGAGCTTCTTCTCCGGCGCGGCGAGGCCGCCGATGAACATCGCGGCCCCGGCGACCTGAGCCAGCCCGTCGACCATGAGGACGAAGACGCCGCCGCCCTTCGCATCGGCGGTGCCGACGGTGATGAAGGGGCCGGCGAGCGGGATGTAGAGCGGGAGGTAGCTCTCCCCGCTGCCGCCGCTCGCCCTGTCCGCGCTCTCCGCGACGAGCCCGACCATCGCCGAGAGGATGTAGGTGACCCCGAACGTCACGGCGCCGCCGATGACCAGGCCGCGGCGCGCCCTCTCCTCCACGCGGTAACCCTCCGGGACGGCCTGCCCTTCCTCGTAGTTCATGATCCTCGGGCCGACCGGGTACGAGCCGGGGGTCGAGGCGTATCCGGGCGGCGGGGCGTAGCCCGGAGGCGGGGCGTATCCGGGAGGCGGGGCGTATCCGGGAGGCGGGGCGTATCCGGGAGGCGGGTAATAGCCGGGCTGCTGCCCGTAGGGGGCAGGCGCGCCGTACGGCGCGGGGGCTCCGTAGGGCGCGGGCTGCGGCTCGGCGCCGGCAGGGGCGGCTGCGCGCGGCTGCGCGGACGCAGCAGGAGGCGCCTGCGCGAAGGCGGAGGGGGCGCCGAGCAGGAGTGCGGCGAGAGGTGCTGCGCTGGCGAGGAGCGCTCGCCACGGATGCGTCGGGGCGCCCTGTCCGGGATGGATCGTCATGGTCAATGACGCTAACGCAGCTCCGTCGCCAAGGTCCAGACGAGCGCAGTGCGCCGGCGCGTGGCGTGTGTGCTCCAGGCCGCGCCTAGGCGCGCGTGCGCGCGGGCTCCATGGGCTGGTGCCTCCTGACGGCGCCATCGTCCTTGCGCGCCTCGAGCTCCGGCGCGCGGTGGTCCTCCAGGAGCGGCGGGATCTCGCCCGTGATCAACCGCGAGGCGCGCTCGTAGGTCACGTAGGAAAGGGCCCACGAGAACAGCACCAGGAAGCGGTTACGGAAGCCGATCAGGAAGAGGATATGGACGAACAGCCACGCGAGCCACGCCAGGAACCCGGAGAGCTTCAGCTTGCCGAAGTCGGCGACCGCCGCCGCGCGCCCGATCGTCGCCATGGAGCCCCGGTCGTCGTACCGGAACGGCAGCCGCGGCAGCCCCCGCAAGGTGCGCGCGATGCTGCGCGCGGCGTGGCGCCCTCCCTGGATCGCCGCGGGCGCCACGCCGGGCACGGGCGTCCCGTCCTCCTGCTTCAGCGACGCGAGGTCGCCGATCACGTAGATGTCCTCGTGACCCGGCACCGTCAGGTCCGGCGCCACCAGCACGCGCCCTGCCCGGTCGAGCGGCGCTCCCAGGGTGCGGGCGATGGCCGACGCCGCCACGCCGGCCCCCCAGAGCACGGTCCTGGCTTCGATCCGCTTGTCGCCGATCGAGACCCCCTCCTCGTCGATGCCGGTGACGCGGCAGTTCGTCCGCACCTCCACATTGAGCGCGGCCAGCTGCTGCTTCGCCTTCTCGCCGAGCTCCGGGACGTACGACGGCAGCACCTGCCCGGCCCCTTCCAGCAGGACGATGCGGGCCTTGCTCGGGTCGATGCGCCGGAACTCGCGCCTGAGCGTGTGCCTCGAGAGCTCCGAGAGGGCACCGGCGAGCTCGACGCCCGTCGGGCCCGCGCCCACCACGACGAACGTCATCCAGGCGCTCCGCCGCGCCGGATCGGGCTCGCGCTCGGCCGCCTCGAAGGCGACGAGGACGCGCCGGCGAATCTCGAGCGCATCCTCGACGGTCTTGAGCCCGGGCGCGAAGGCCGCCCACGCGTCGTTCCCGAAGTACGAGTGCGACGCCCCGGCCGCGACGATCAGCGTGTCGTAGCCGAGCTCGCCGTCCTCGAAGATCACCCGCTTCTGGACGGGGTCGATCGCCTTCACCTCGGCGAGGATCACGCTCGTGTTCTTCTGCTTGCGCAGCACGTGACGGATGGGCGTGGCGATGTCGCTCGCGCTCAGGCCCGCCGTCGCGACCTGATACAGGAGGGGCTGGAACGTGTGATGGTTGTGCCGGTCGATCACGGTCACGCGTACCGGCTCGCGCCGGAGCGCCCGCGCCGCGTAGAGGCCGCCGAAGCCGGCACCGATGATGACGACGTGCTCCATGCGGTGGCCCTGGTTCCCGTGTGCCACCGCAGCAAGAGCAGGAGCCGCAGATCTCCCGATTTGACCCTGGACGTGAAGGGGGCGCCCTCGCTCGTTCGCGGGACGGAGGCCGCGAGATGGCCGATCGCGATCCCCTCTCGTCGGCGTCGCCGTCCGTTCGTCGGGCAGCGCCTGCGTCAGGCGCCCCAGGCGGTGCGCAGCAGGGACCGGCCGATCGCCATCGGCCCGGTCAAGCGGCTTTGCCCTGGGCGATCCACTTGTTCATGAAGACCGCGCTGAGCTCCCACCCTTGCCGCAGCTCCTTTTCGGCGCTGCTCTCGAGCATGCCGCCGACGCCGAACACCTTCGCTTCGATCGTGATCTCGGCGATCCGACGCACCTTGTTGTCGCCGATGGCATCGGCGCGCACCACGCCTTCGTTGCGCATCTTGTCGGCCAGGGTGCTTGGCGTCAGCTTGAAGGTCCACACCTTCGTCGCCTTGTTCAGCCTGCCCTCTTCGGTGTAGCGGAACCCGGAGCCGAGCAGCTTCTCGACGGGGCCGGGCAGATTCATCTTCGGCTTCCCGGCCGACCTCCGGATGATCTCCGTCGCCGTCTCGACCTGCTCCGTGATCGTGAACTCGGGGAAACCGAGCTCCTTCCTGTAGAGCTCCTCGTTGAATGTCTTGTCCAGGAACAGCTTCCAGAACGTCTCGAGGTTGCAGTTGATCTCGTGTGTGAGGGTGAACTTGCCCATGGGATCGTTCCTTTGCGGTGCGCGGGTTCGATGACGTCTAGCTCTGCGTGTACCGCAGCCCGTACGTGGCGTCCATGTCTCGGCCGGGAGCGCTGAACACGGGATCTGCGAGGACAATGCGTCCGTCTGCGTTGCGCGCGCCGGGCGATGCAGGCGCGGGCGGCGGGCTTCCAGCGCTTCTGCATCCGTGCGAGCATGACGCTGTGACGTGCATCCTCGTCATCGACGACGACGCCGCGATCCGATCCATGTTCGTGCGTTCGCTCCGCCCGCTGGGCGAGGTCGAGGAGGCGAACGGCGGGGCGCCGGCGCTGCGCCGGCTCTCCGCGCGCAAGTTCGATCTCGTGGTGCTCGACCTGCACATGCCGCTGGTCGACGGCTTCAGCGTGCTCGAGTCGCTCTCGGCCAAGGGGGCGCTGAACCGGGACACGCCCGTCTTCGTCGTGACGGCCGATGAGTCGCAGCAGGCTCGTATCCGCGCGCTGCGTCGGCACGCGATCTTCCTGCTCTCGAAGCCGGTGAACCTCGCCATGCTGGTGTCGCTGGCGGAGTCGTCGCTGAAGAAAGCCGCCGCGCGCGCCACGCCGTCCGACGAGGCGCAGCCCGAGAAGCCGAAGGAGCACTGAGCGCGATCCGCCGGCCGCGCGGGAGGCCGCTGCGGCCGGTCTGAAGGCGCTACCGCGGCGCCAGGTCGAGGGGCGGCGCAGCGGGGCGCGGTCGCGGCGGCGCCGGGCCGGGGACGGGCCCGCGCGGCAGCGCGGGGGCGGGCGGCGTCGCCGGCTGCGCGGGCTGGAGCGAGGGCCGTGGCGGAGTCCACCCGGTGACGGATGGCGTCGGCAACGGTCCCGGGACGCGCGGCGCAGGGGTGACCGAGGAGCCCGGGTACGGCGTCCCCGGCGCGGGTGCGGTGCCGGGGACGTACGCCGGCTGCCCGCTCGGGAGAGGGGCGCCTGCGTCGGCGGGGACCGCGGCATCCGCGGCCGCGTCGGTCTGGGCGGCCGCGTCGGCCGCGTCGACCTGCGCGGCCGCGTCGACCTGCGCGGCCGCGTCGACCTGCGCGGCCGCGTCGGCGATCTGCTCGGCTGCGGCCGCGTCGATCGGGGCCGCGGCATCGGCGACGGCGTCGCTCGCGACCGTGGCGGCCGTCGCCGACGCGCTCGGCTTCGCCGCGGCATCGGCGCCGGCATCGGGCGTTTGCGCCGTCGGTCCGGAGGCGCTGGGGCTGGCGGAAGGCACCACCACACCGCCGAACGGCAGGCGGCCGGAACGCGCGAGCACGAACGCAGCGGCCGCGATCAGGCCCAGGACGATCAGCGCGAGCAACGCCACGCGGGCGAAGGACCACGTCGCAGGAGCCGGGGGCGCGCGGCGCTCGGGCGCCGGCGCGACAGCGCTCGCGGGGCCGCCCGCGTGCGCCGCCGGACCGACGTAAGCCGCCGGCCCCGGGGGCGCCGGCGGCCCAACGTGCAGCGGCGGCGGGAGCAGCGGCAGCGGCGAAAGCCCCGCCGGGAAATCGAACGGCGAGCCTGCCCCGTCCGGGTTCGACTTGCGGGTTGCATCCGGGTTCGACTTGCGCGTCGCGTCCGGATTCGACTTGCGCATCGGGTCGGCGTTCGCGCGGCGCGGGCTCGTCGGCGCCGGCATGCGCGAGCTCGCCGGCCCCGACATGCGCGAGCTCGCGGGCCCCGACATGCGCGAGCTCGCGGGCCCCGACATGCGCGAGCTCGCGGGCCCCGACATGCGCGAGCTTGCCGGCCCCGACACGCGCGAGCTCGCGGGGCCCGCCGGGGACGAGGGCGGCGCCGCGTCGGCCGCGCCCCCGCCCTCCGTCGCCTCCGGGCCGTCCTGCAGGATCGGCAGCATGGAGATGCGCCGGAGCATCACCTCGGTCGCGTCCTCGGGGCGCGAGGCCTGCGGCTTCTGGGGGTGGGCGCGCTCGGCGAGGATCCGATCGAGCTCGTCGAGCGCCTGATCGATCCGCTCCTTGCGCGCCTCGGCGACCCCGGGGAGCAGATCGCGGACGAGCTGGCCCACCTGCTTGTCGGTGTAGCTCTCGCGGACCGCGGCGCTCACCTGCTCGAGATCGCGGCGCAGCTCCGCGGCCGTCTGGTACCGCTCGTTCGGGTTCTTGGCGAGCGCGCGCATGATGATGCGGTCGAGCTCCGGGTGGACCTCGGGCATGATCTCGCGCGGCGGCTGCGGGTTGCGGTTGGCGATCTGCTGCATCGCCTCCAGCGGGCCCTTGCCGCGGAACGGCGTGTGGCCCGTCACCAGCAGGTAGAGCAGCACGCCCATCGAGAAGAGATCGCTGCGGCGGTCGAGCGCCCCGCCCATGACCTGCTCGGGCGAGAAATACCCCGTCTTGCCCTTGATCGCGCCGACGCGGCTGGTCTGCGCGCGCGCCCGCGTCTTCGCGACGCCGAAGTCGACGACCTTGACCATGCCGTCGAACGTCACCATCACGTTCTCCGGCGTGACGTCGCGGTGGATCAGGTTGAGGAGCTCGCCCGTGTCGTCGCGGACCTCATGCGCCGCGTGCAGCCCGGCGCACGCGGCGATCATCACGTGGAGCACCCAGCCGAGCGGCAGGAGCGCGCGCTTCGCCTTCTGGTTCGAGAAGATCTTCGCGATCGGGGCGCCGTCGATCCACTCCATCGCGAGGTACGGCCGATCGCGGACCTCGCCGTACGCGAGGATGTGCACGACGTTCGGGTGGAGGATCCGCGACGCGGTGCACGCCTCGTCGAGGAACATCGCCCGCGCGTCGTCATCCCCGCGCATCGCGTCCGACAGCAGCTTGACGGCGACGATCTGGACGGAGCCGTTGGGCCGCCTGAGCCGCGCAGCCCACACGGCGGCCATGCCGCCCACGGCTGCCGGGAACAGCAGCTCATAGGGGCCGATCGTATCGCCCGGCTGGAAGTTACCGGGGTCGTCGTCGTTCCAATCACTCCACGGATCTTTGGCCACGCGCTCCCCCACCATGTCGGAAGACGTGCAGCGCGACAAGACCTGGCGCTCGGCCCCGTCTTCCCGCTCCCCTGCGCGGCGCCGCCGGTGTCAGGCCCGGCGACGCTCGCCTACCATGCGCTCGAGCCGCCCGAGCGCCCGGACGAGGACGTCCTCGCTCGGGCCGAAAGAAAAGCGGACGTGGTGGCGGAACCGCGACGGCCGCCCCGCCCGGCGCTTGCCGGGGTTGACGTCGAAGAACTCGCCCGGCACGACGATGATCCGCTCCCCGAGGGCCGCCCGGAAGAAGCCGTAGCCGTCGGAGAGCCCCGGGGGCAGATCCGCGACCGAGCCCCAGACGTAGAACGTGCCCTCGGGCTCCGCGTCGACGGTGACGCCGATCCTGCGCAGCCCCTCGAGCATGATCTCGCGCTTGTGCGAGAACGTCCGGTGGATGGCCGTCGTCTCGGCGCGGGTGTGCTCGATGGTGAGCAGCTCTGCGGCGGCGCGCTGCATCGGCTTGGAGCCGCCGCCGTCGAGGAAGCTGCCGGCGCTCGCCACCGCCTCGATGACCTCGCGCGGCCCCAGCGTCCAGGTGACGCGCCAGCCGGGGTAGCGCCAGTTCTTGGTCAGGCCGTCGAAGATCACGACCGGATCGCGATCGACCTCCTCGACGTAGCGCGCCGCGCTCTCCATCGGGGCGACGTCGCCCATCCCGTAGACGTAATGCGAGTAGAACTCGTCGAGCAAGAGCGCGCAATCGAGCTCCTTCGCGGTGCGGACCCAGGCGGCGAGCTCCTCGCCGCGCACGTGCTTCCCTGTCGGGTTACAGGGGTTCGAGGCGAGGATCGCGCTCAGCCCGCGGCCCAGGATCTCGCGGCGCAGGTCGCCGACCGAGAACGAGTAGCCGCGCTCGCCCTCGAGCAGGATCGGGATCGGCGAGAACAGCCGGAAGACGTCGAGCAGCTCCTCGTACGCTGTGTAATCGGGGAGGAAGTGGCCGAGGTTGATCTGCCCGAGCGCCGCCGCTGCGCGGGTGAGGGCGATGCGACCCCCGCCCGACACGGCCACGTTCTCGGCCGTGTAGCGCGACGGCATGCCCCGCCGGTAAGCGCGGTTGTAGAGCGACGCGATCGCCTCGCGCAGCTCCCAGAGCCCGGCCACCGGCGCGTACTCCTGGTCGTCTCCGGAGATCGGCACCGCCGCGCAGCGCGGGGGCGAGCCCGGGAGCGGGCCCGTCTCCGGCTGGCCCTGCCCGAGGTTGCACCAGCCGTCCGTCCCCTCGTCGGCGCCTGCCTTGAACCCGAGGCGCGCGGCCTCGGTCGTCACGTAGATGACGCCCGTCCGCGGCACCTTCCGGAAAGCGTGGACCGCCCGCTCGTCGCCGCGCGGCGGGGCCGGCGTGTTCCCCCGGTCGGCCGGCGCCCCAGGATCGCTGGGCCGGGCCTCGTCTCCCTGGAGATCGCCTCGCTCGTCGGGATGCTCTCGCTCTACTTCTGTCATCGTTTGTTTCCAGGCACTTCGAGGCATGAGATGCGCTGCCGTGGTGATCCAGCAGGAGGCGAGCGCCTCAGGCCTGCTGGGCCGTCGGCTTTCCGCCGTCCTCGCTCGCCGGCTCGGGCTGCCGCGCCCACGGCATCGTCTTACCGGAGAAGATCCAGAGCAGGTAATAGCAGAAGGCGAGTGAGACAGCGGTGAGCACCGTGTACTTGTCGTCGTTGTAGTTGAACGTGATCCAGATGAACTGGCTGAGCGCCGCCAGGCCGAACAGGGGCACCTCGATCTGGCGCTTCACCCGGGTGAGCGGCGCGCTCAAGATCATGAATGAATAGTAATAACAGGTGAGCTGCGAGAGCAGGATGACGAAGATCTGGGCGAGGCACTGGGCCACCCACAGCGAGCGGACCCGCCGGCACACGTAGACGAAGCCCGCCAGGGACGCGGCGATGATCGCGTAGGCGATCCAGCGGTATTTCGCGTAGCGCTCGTTGCGCATCCGCTTCCAGACCTCGAACGGATCGACGAGCTTCGTGTCCTTCGTGTACTTCATGCGGCCGGACTCGACGCCCGTACCGGGCTCGTGGGCGACGAGCACGCGGAGGCCCATGTGGTTCGTCAGCGGCGTCTGGTCGTGCACCTTGAGCGTGTGCTCGTAGAACTGCCGGTACGAGTCCGAGCCGGAGACCTTCATGCTCACCGGAATGAGCACGGCGGCCGCGAGGACGCCGCCGATCAGCACCTGCACGTGCGACCTCGCCATGCGCTTGTGGCGGACGAGGTGAATCCCGGCGACGGTGAGCCAGCCGATCACGGGCAGGCCCGGGAAGATGCGCAGGAGGCCCGCGTAGACCATGCTCGCGCCCGCGAGCTTGAAGTAGCGCTTCCGGATGAGGCAGGCCGAGAGGACCAGGTAGAAGAGCCAGTCCTGCCGGAGGAACGCGCCGCCCGTCCAGTAGAACGGCGCCGACGACTGGCACCCCCAGAAGATCGCCGCGACGGCGAAGACCCGCCACCCGAAGGCCCAGTAGAGGGCGGCGAACATCCCGAGCAGATAGAAAATATCGAAGCTGGCGAGGAACTGGAGGTAGCGGGTGCTGGCCGGCTGGAGGTCCGCCCAGAACTTACCCATGATCGTCCAGACCGGCGGCGGGTTGTAGCCGTGGTCCTTCTGCATGTCCTCCCAGTAGCCCTTGTCCGAGGCCGTCCGGAAGAACTGCACGTCGGCCTTGAACGCATCCCAGCGCTCCGGTGCGAAGTGCGCCTTGCAGATCTCGGGGTTGGCGAGCACCTCGCTCGCCGGCATGAGGAGGTTGTCGCCGCCGAGGTTCCGGATCTTCTTGTCCGGGTGGCGGACCTCCTTCGACATGTCGAGCTTGACCTGCCGCCCCGTGTCCTCGTTCGTGTACGTGACGAGCCCCAGCTCGTCCTGCGCGATCAGCGCGCATTTGTAGAGGCCGTCGTACCCCATCTCCGGGAAGTACTTGGCCCCCATGTAATAATGGAACTGATCCCAGCGGTGGTAATACTTGGGATAGCCGAAGCGGAAGCCGTTGAAGTACGCGATGATGGCGGCGACGCCGAGCGCGACGCCGGCGAACCGCTTCCAGCGCTCCGCGATCGGACGGCGCATCCCCTCGCGATGCGTCTCGTAGAAGACGCAGAGCGCGGCGCCCATCGCGATCGCCACCTTCGCCATGTCCACGGCGCGGGCGTGCTCGTCGATGTACCGGTCCAGACCATAGAAGAACAGCGCGACGCCCGCGGCGACCGTGCTGTACCGCGCGAGCACGCGGAAACGCGCCGGGGTGAACCAGTTGAGCGCGAACGCGACGCCGGAGTAGGCGCAGAGCGCGATGACGATCTCGATGACTTGTTGTGACGTGAGCTTCATTGCCTGCGGTTCGGATCGGGATCGAGGTGACGCGGGACGCGCCGGCGGGCCTCTTCGCCGGCCTTCCGCGGCAGCGCGCCCGACATCGGGCGCCGCTGCCGCCCCGACCCGTCGCTGCGGGCTGGAGCCCGTCGGGGCCGGGGTGGCGCCGTAGGTGCAGGACGCACCCCGTCCCGGACGGGCTCCACGGGGGAGGCGGGGCCACCTTAGCCGAAATCCCAGGAGTGTGGCGCTCTCGTTGTGGCCGCCATGGGCATCGGCGAGCGTACCCAGGCGGCGTGCGTGTGACAGGTGTGACCGGGGCGGAGCCGTGTCGTCTCGACGTGCTGCGCAATTGAGCGGGCTTCCTCCGCCGAGCAGAGCTCGTGTATCGTCTCCCTTCGTGTCGAACGACAGTTTCTCTTCTGCTTCTTCGGGGGGCTCGGAGCGAGAGGGGGCCCGTGGCCCCTACGGTTTTCTCGTGCGCGTCGACGGCGCGCCGCCGCTCTGGTGCCGGGAGGTGCGGGGCTTCCACCGCGCCGCCGTCGCCGCGGCCGATCCTGACGCGCTGCCTCCCGCGCAGCTCGTGCTCGTCGGCCTCGACGAGGCGGCGCGGGCGTGGCTCGCGTCGTGGGCCGAGGACAGCGAGCGCGTGCGCCGCACGCTGACGATCCGGAGGCTGCTCGACGACCGGGAAGCCACCGCGGTCGTGACGCTTGCGTCCTACGGCTATGGAGTCAACACCGCGCTCGCCGTGGAGTCGGTCGTGGTGCCTGGGGGCGACGGCCCGGCGGCCATCCTGCGCAGCGGCGTCCACACGAAGGAAGAGATCGACGCGATGCTCGCGGTCCTCGCCACGGCGCTGCCGGAGGGCGAGGAGGCGAGCTGGTTCGCGCACGTCTGACGGGCGCGCGGCCCCACCTCGCGCTGCGGCGCGAGCGGCGGAGGTCACGGCGCGCTGGCCCGCCGTCCAACATCCTTGCCGGCGTCCTCGCCGTTGTTCCACCTTACCTGTTCCGGCAGCTGCGCGCGTGCGTCCGGCACGTCGTCTCGCCGGAGCGCTGCGCCTCGTCGTCCTGCCGAGACGCGCCTTGCACCTCGTCCTGCCTGGCCGCTGCTTCCGGTGACGCCTGCCTGGCCGTGTGCGGCGTGCGGCGCGCCGCGTGCCTCGTGCCGCATCGAAAAGAACGACGCCTGCCCGGCTACGCTGCGAGACGCGGTGGGAGCGGTGGGGCCATGCGGACCGCGGGTAGACATGGATGGAATGGAAGAGAATCGCTTTCGATGTTTCGGTGCGTGAGCCCCTTGCTCGCCTGAACAGCGGTGATAGGCTGGTCCTCGGCCTCGGACGGAGCATCAGCTCCAGGATGGTCCTGCCGTGGAGCACCACGGTGCTGGGGTCGACACCAGATCGGCGGGCTCTCCGCAGATCCGCAATCGAACACCCTTGCCATGCCGGACGATCTCTTTCGATCCGGCGCGGGGTGCCGGCAAGCCGGAGGAGGGATGGACACCATGCACAGTACCAGTGGCTCTTCTATACCGGAGGCTGGGAACGGCTGACCCTCGTGGAGCGTGGACGCAGGGTCATCGGGGCCTTGCAAAACGCTACCGCGCTCGGCCAGGTCCGGCGCTCGATAACCTGTTGACTGCCATCGCGACCTCCGCGAGGCCGGCAGAGAGGGAATCGAGGAAGACTCAGGTCTTCCAGCAACGATTCTCACCGGCGCTCCGGGGCCGAACGCTCGTCGCGACGGGACAGGGGGGGCGCCGCACAGGCGGGATCAAGCGGGGTCCAGAAGGCCTCCGGTAGAGGCCCACGGGACGGGTCGGGTGCGAGCAAAGCACCCGACCCGTTTTTATTTCCATTGCCTGGGAGCGCTTTTTTGTCCTGCGCCGTGCCTGTCTGGTACGCGGGCTCGATGCGGATGCTGCTGCTCGCGCTGCTGCCGGCGTTGCCCTTGCTGCCAGGGTGCGCCGACGCCTTCGGGGATCAGGAAGCGCCGGAGCGGGGGACCGCGCTCGGCGCTTTCCACGTGGTCGGGACGCAGACGGCGAACACGTGCGGGGAGGGGGCGCTCGGCGCGAAGCGCCTGTGGGAGTTCGACGTCGAGCTCGCGCGCGGCGACGGGTCCCTGTACTGGAACAACGGCGCCAGCGTGATCCCAGGCGTCATCGACGACGACGACGTGAGCTTCTCGATCGACGGGCGCGTGGTGGTCGACATGCGCGCCGGCGACGCGCCGCCGGGGCCGCCGTGCTCCGTCGAGCGCCGCGACCGGGCGCTCGGGCAGCTCGGCGGCAGAGGGGATGACGTCGCCGGGTTCAAGGCGACGATGTCCTTCGAGTTCGTGCCCACGGCGGGGTCGCGGTGCGAGGACCTCGTCGCCGGAGAGCTCAGCGTGGCGCCGGTGCTCGCGGCGCTGCCGTGCGGCATGGCCTACGATCTCAAGGCCAAGCGGAGCGCGCTCCCGCCCGAGTGAGCGTCGGGTGGGCGTGGACCTCCGGGCGCGCGCCGGGGTAGGGTGCCACGGTCGTGAAGCACGTCATCCATTCTCTGGGCGGGCACGGCGGGCGGCGCACCGTCCTTGTCCACGGCGGCGCGGGCGACGTCGCTCCTGAGCGGCGGCCGCTGCACGCGGCGGGGTGCCTCCGCGCGGCGCGCGAGGGAGCGCGCGTGCTCTCCGAGGGAGGGAGCGCGCTCGACGCCGTCGAGCGCGCTGTGCGCGTCCTCGAGGACGATCCGCTCTTCAACGCGGGCACGGGCGCGTGCCTCAACGAGGAGGGCCACATCGAGCTCGACGCGTCGATCATGGAGGGCCGCGGGCTCAGGGCCGGCGCGGTCTGCGCGCTCTCGGATTTCGCCGAGCCGATCGCGATCGCGCGCGCGGCGCTGGAGGACGGCCGGCACGTGCTGTACGCCGCGCACGGCGCCGCGCGGTTCGCGCGGATGAAGGGGTTCTCGCCCGTGGGCGAGGCCGCGCTCATCACGGAGGCGGCCCGGGAGGCGCTCGCGGCGGCCCAGCAGGGCATCCGCCCGACCTCCTGGGCGGGCAACACGGTCGGCGCGGTGGCGCTCGACGAGGGCGGGCTCACGGCCGCGGCGACGAGCACGGGCGGCACGGTCAACAAGCGGGTCGGGCGGGTGGGGGACTCGCCCCTCATCGGGGCTGGGACGTACGCCGACGACGAGGCCGGGGCCGTGTCGACGACCGGCCACGGCGAGGGGATGATCCGGCTCGTGGTGGCGCACTCGGCCGTGGAGCGGATGCGCGCGGGCGTCGGCGCGGTCGACGCGGCGAGCGGGATCATCGCGCACCTGGCGGAGCGCCTCGACATCACCGGGGGCGTCATCGCGCTCGATCGGACCGGGCGGTTCGGGCTGGCGCGCTCGACCGCGACCATGTCGTGGGCAGCTGTCGGCGATTGGGGCGAGGAGAGCGGTGTGTGAATTCTCTTTACAGAGAACACACATGATTCCGTAGTCACTGTTCATCGCATGGCGCCCCGGGCGCTCTCGCGTGTGCGGTAGTGAGCATCACCGTCAAACCGCGTTCGTCCTGAGCTGGGGTGTTCGCAAACCAAGCCGCGGCGCTGTTGCGCGCGTCGGGTGATGGCGTGTCATGCACGGCGAGGCGGCTTGACCGGCCCCCGAGCCACGGGGATCACGCTGGGCTCCGTCGGCAGGAGGTCTATCTTATGAATCGGAATCCCCCGAGTGGGCAGTACCGCTACTACGATGGCATGCTGTATTTCATGGCGCTGCTGCACGTGAGCGGCGAGTTCCAGGCCTACGCGCCGCAGTGAGGCGCGGCGGCGCGGCGCCGCGAAGATTCGTGTGATCCTGGCGCCGGCGAGCGACGAGCGACGCGATGAGCCCGTGGCGCACGGAGATGCGCCTCGCTATAGTCCGCCGCCCTCATGATCCCTGCCGGTCCTCTGCCCATCACCCCGCTGTCCTCGCCGCCTGATCTGATCTGGCGGGTCCCTGGCTCGAAGAGCATCACGAACCGCGCGCTCGTGCTGGCTGCGCTCGCCGACGGCGAGAGCACGCTGGAGGGGGTGCTCCACAGCGACGACACGCGGCACATGCGGTCCGCCCTGGAGGCGCTGGGGATCGGGATCGAGGACGCCGGGCCGCACACGCTGGTCGTGAAGGGGGGGCGGGGCCGGCTGCGTGCGCCGGGGCGCGAGCTGTTCGTCGGGAACAGCGGCACCACGGTGCGGTTCCTGGCGGCGCTCGCGTGCCTCGTGCCGGGCGAGGTTGTGCTGGTCGGCGACGAGCACATGGCCAAGCGGCCGATCGCCGATCTTGTCGACGGCCTGAGGCAGCTCGGGGCGGACGTGGAGTGCGCGACGGGGTGCCCGCCGCTCCGGATCCGGGGCGGCCGGCTGAAGGGCGGCACGCTGACGATGCGCGGCGATCGCTCCAGCCAGTACTTCTCGGCGGTGATGATGGCCGGCCCCTTCGCCGACGCCGCCATCGATCTGCGCGTGGCCGGCGAGCTGGTCAGTCGCCCCTACGTCGAGATCACGCGGCGCATGGTCGCGGATTTCGGTGGCCGGATCGACGAGGCCGCGGGCGGGTTCACTGTCCATCCCGCCGCGGGGTACCGCCCGCGGGCGTACCCGATCGAGCCCGATGCGTCGTCCGCGAGCTATCCGTTCGCGCTCGCCGCGGCCGCGGGCGGATCCATCACCGTGCCCGGCCTCGCCGACGGGGCGTTGCAGGGGGACTACCGGTTCGTCGAGCTCCTGGAGCAGGCCGGCGCGCGGGTGAGCCGGCAGGCCGACGCCACCACCGTGCGCAGCGACGGGCGCCTGCGCGGCATCGACGTCGACATGCACCACATCTCGGACACGGTGATGACGCTGGCGGCGATCGCTCCGCTCCTCGATGGGCCGACGACGATCCGGAACGTGGCGAACATCCGGATCAAGGAGACGGACCGCCTCGCCGCTACCGTCGCGGAGCTCCGCCGCCTGGGCCAGGAGGTGACCCACGGCGACGACTGGCTCCGCATCGAGCCTCGGCCGCTGACGCCCGCGCTCGTGCGCAGCTACAGCGACCACCGCATGGCGATGAGCTTCGCGATCCTGGGGCTCTGTCGGCCAGGGATCACCATCGAGGATCCGGCCTGCGTCGCGAAGACGTACCCGACGTTCTGGGAGGACGTCGAGAGGTGCTCCCGCGCGGCAGGCGCGGCGCCGGCGGTGTGATCCCGGCCCGCGCCGTCGGCAAGGAGATCAAGAGATGGCGAGCACGGCCTCCGTGCGCGCTCGATAACACACGCGCGCCGGGCCCATGTCAGGGGCGGGGCCGCGCGTTCGCGTCGAGCCAGTCGAGCGCCTCGTCCATCACCCGTTCGGCGTCCGGCAGCGCTCCGTGGTGCGCGCCCGGCATCTCCCGGTAGACCGCCGGTATCTTGGCGGCGAGGAGCCCGCTCGCGCCCTCCTTCATGCGGTACGTGGCGTCGAGCTCGCCGCTGATCATCACGGCTCCCCGGACGTGCCGGAGGCGCGCGGCCGAGGGCGTCGTGGGCGCGCCGAGCAGCACCAGCCGCGAATACCGCTCCGGCCACCGCTCTGCGAGCCGCTCCGCGAGATTGGCACCCTGCGAGTAGCCGATGACCACGAGGTCTTCCGCCTCGCCGCCGCACGCCGCCAGCGCGTTCCGGATGCGGCCGTCCTGCTCGTCGACGCCGGGCGAGTACTTGCTGAACACCCGGTCGGCGCCGCAAGGCACGTCGCCCTGGAGCCCGAGCACCCCGCCGTGCTCCCGCGCCGCCCTCGCGAAGGCCTGCACGTAGCCCAGCCCGTGCCCGCACATGCCGTGAAGGAACACCATCCGCGGACACGCGCCGAGCGGCCCGGTGACGACGAACGCCGGCAAGTCGTCTGGCACGGGCACCTCGGTCGCGGCGAGCGGCGGCTCGACGGGTTGCCGCTCGACCATTGTGGGCTGTGCCGGGCGATCCTCCGCGAGCGCGCGTTCCTCCTTGCTACACCCCGTCGCCAGCGCCGCGAGGCCGAGTCCGGACATGGCTATGACGGAAATTTTCATAAGCCTGGCGTTGGGCCACGCTCGACCCACCGCAAGCGCTCCTTCGCGCCCGCAGGAGTTTCCGCTCACCTCGCGAGCAGAGCGGTTTTGCTCTTTCTGACGGATGAATTGTCCGTTATAACGGATATTGACCTGGCTGGCGCGGCTCCCCGGGATCGTCGCGCCGTGCGCCCGTGGCACCGAGGCGCGCAGAGAACAGCCTGGCATCGCCGCAGGGGAGTACGTCCCGCGCTGCGAGAGACGATCGATTGCAAGGACGGCAAGGAGCAGACCGATGAGTGATCGCGGCGTGGCGTATTTCGGCGAGCGGTACGGCGGCGAGGGGCCGGCGCCCCGCTTCGCGCAGTGGAACGAGGTGATCGAGGCGCTGCTCGGGCATCGCTCGGTGCGGCGTTACGCGCCGAGGCCGCTCCCGGAGGGCACGCTCGAGCTGCTCGTGGCCGCGGCGCAGTCGGCGCCGAGCTCCTCGAACCTGCAGCTCTGGAGCGTGCTCTCGGTGCAGGACGCCGAGCGGCGGCGGCGCCTCTCGGAGCTCGCCGGCGGCCAGGCGCACGTGCGCGATTGCGGGCTGTTCCTTGTCTGGCTCGCCGATCTGCAGCGGCTCGGCGAGCTCGCGAAGCACCGCGGCGTGGGGCACGAGGGGCTCGACTACCTCGAGATGTTCGTCATGGCGGTGGTCGACGCGGCGCTCGCCGCGCAGAACGCGCTCGTCGCGGCCGAGTCGCTCGGCCTCGGCACGGTCTACATCGGCGCGCTGCGGAACCACCCCGAAGCGGTCGCGGCCGAGCTCGGCCTGCCACCCCAGGTGTTCGCGACGTTCGGGCTGTGCGTGGGCTGGCCCGACGCGGCCACCCCGGCGAGCATCAAGCCGCGGCTGCCGCAAGAGGTCGTCCTGCACAGCGAGCAGTACGGCGCGTTCGAGCGAAGCGTGGGCGCGCTCGATGCCTACGACCAGCTCATGGAGCGCTTCTATACGAAGGAGCGCATGGGCGTGCAGGGGAGCTGGAGCCGCCACTCGGCCGCGCGCGTCGAGTCGGCCCAGGCGCTGCGCGGGCGCGACCGGCTGCGCGCGGCGCTCCTGGCGATGGGGTTCAAGCTGCAATAGCCGGAGCCCAGCGATCGATGCGCGCGCGAGGTGCCGCGGAGGTGCGCCCGGAGCAGCACCTGGGCAGCAGCCCTTGGTGCCTCTCCAGCAATCAGGGAGCCGCCCACCGGATCGGCGCCGGGAAACAGGCCATGGCATGTCGGCTGCAATTGCAGTGAAAGGGGGCGGACAAGGCAGCTGGCCTGAACAAGGGAGCCTTCCCATCATGAGCGAGGAACTGGGGCCTGAGGGCGAGGGCGGACGCGTCCTCGACGGGAGCGACACGCTGGCGCTGGAGGCCGACGTCCTGGTGATTGGCGGCGGGCCCGCCGGGACGTGGGCCGCGCTCGCCGCGGCGGCGAAGGGCGCGCGCGTCGTGCTCGCGGACAAGGGGTATTGCGGCAGCAGCGGCGCCACGGCGCCTTCGGGGGTCGGCGTGTGGTACGTGCCCCCGGTCCCCGAGATGCGCGAGGCGGCCAAGGCGAGCCGAGAGGGGCTGGGCGGCTTCCTCGCGGACCGGGGCTGGATGGACCGCGTGCTCGACAAGACGTGGGCCAGCGTGAACGACCTCGCGACCTGGGGTTACCCATTTCCGGTCGACGACAGCGGGCAGCCCGTCCGCCGCAGCCTGCAAGGCCCCGAGTACATGCGCCTGATGCGCAAGCGGGTGAAGCTCGCTGGCGTCCGCATCCTCGATCACAGCCCCGCGATCGAGCTCCTCGTCGACGGGAGCGGCGTGGTCGCCGGGGCGGCCGGCGTCTGCCGGCAGCTCGGGCACAGGTGGGCGGTGAGGGCCGGGGCCGTGGTCATCGCCACCGGCGGCTGCGCCTTCCTGAGCAAGGCGCTCGGCACCAACGTCCTCACCGGCGACGGAGGGCTGATGGCCGCCGAGGCGGGCGCCGAGATGTCAGGGATGGAGTTCTCCAACGCCTACGCGATCGCCCCGGCCTTCGCGTCGGTCACAAAGACCCTCTTCTACAGCTGGGCGACGTTCTATTACGAGGACGGGCGCGTCATCGAGGGGGCCGGCTCGCAGCGCGGCCGGTCCGTGATCGCGGAGACCCTCCTCACGCAGCCGGTCTACGCCCAGCTCGACAAGGCCGACGAGGCGCTCCAGGCGTGGATGCGCACGGCCCAGCCGAACTTCTTCCTTCCCTTCGATCGCGCTGGCATCGACCCCTTCCGGCAGCGGTTCCCGGTCACGCTGCGGCTCGAGGGCACCGTGCGCGGCACGGGCGGGATCCGCATCACCAGCCACGGCTGCGCCACGTCGGCGCCGGGGCTCTACGCCGCCGGAGACGCCGCGACGCGAGAGCTCATCTGCGGCGGATTCACGGGCGGCGGCAGCCACAACGCCGCGTGGGCCATCTCCTCGGGCCAGTGGGCCGGCGAGGGAGCAGCCCTGTTCGCGCGCAGCGTCGGCCCGCGCGCCGGCCGGCGCGCGGTGGAGGGGGTCGGCCGCGCCGCGCTCCCGGCGGCGGGCGGGACGAGGCCGCTCGACGCGGAGGGCGTGATCCGGTCGGTGCAAGACGAGGTGTTCCCGTACGACAAGAACCTCTTCCGCACCGCGCAGGGGCTCGCGGCCTCGCTCGACAGGCTCGATGGGCTGTGGCGGGACGTGCGGCAGGCCTGGCCCGGGGCGGCGGTGCGCGAGGCCGTGCGGGCGCGGGAGAGCGCCGCGATGGTGGCCACCGCGCGCTGGATGTTCAACGCGGCGCGCGCGCGCACCGAGACGCGCGGCATGCACAAGCACAAGGACCACCCCGGGCTCGATCCGGCGCAGCAGCGGCGGCTGATCACCGGCGGTCTCGACCACGTGTGGGTGCGCCCCGAGTCGCCGGCGCCGGCGTCGATCGGCGCGGCCGCGGCGGAGGTGCAGGCGCCATGATCGAGCTCGTCAGCGATGCCCGGTGCATCGGGTGTGATCTCTGCGTCGAGGTCTGCCCCACCGACGTGTTCGACCGCGTCCCGGGCGGCGCGCCGGTGATCGCCCGGCAGGGCGACTGCCAGACTTGCTTCATGTGCGAGGCCTACTGCCCGGTAGACGCGCTCTACGTGGCCCCGGAGGCGGAGCGGCCAACCGCGGTGGACGAGGGACAGCTCGAGGCCTCCGGGCTGCTCGGGAGCTACCGGGCCGCGGTGGGGTGGGGCACCCGGCGCAAGCCGGGCGCCGCAGCCGACCAGACGTTCCGCGTCCTCACGGTCGCTCGGCAGAGCTAGAGCGGCGGTCACCCGCTTCGGATACGGGCCCACCTCGACGTTTTCGGTGCTCAGCGCACCGGAGTGCGCTTGCGCGCCGAAAACGCCGATCTGGGCCCGTCTCCTGTGCGGGAGACCGCCGCTCTGCAGCCGCTCTGCTCTGGATGGTGCCAGCACCTGCCGCCCTGAAGGGGCTCGGGCCAGTCGAGCCCGTTGTCCTCAGGTGCGTGGCGGTAAAATTTCAATGCCCGAGAAATCGTGCGTCCCGTGCAATTCTCGTGACTGACTTCGTCCTGCTCTCACAACCTGGGTGAGAAACGAGGCCACCATTCCGCTCACGGCCGGGAGGCGAGGCGCCGACCGGACGATGAGGGGCCGCGCGAGGTATGCATGAGACGATCTATTTTCTTCATTTGCTTTTCGCTCGCTGCCGCTCACCTGGCATGCGGATCGAGCGGTGATTCCGGAACCGGCGCGGGCGGCGCCGGCGGGGAGGGCGCCGGGACGGGCGGCGGCACGACCGGCGCGGCGTCCAGCGGCAACGGCAGCGGCAGCAGCGGCAGCGGCAGCGGCAGCGGCGCGGGCACCAGCGCTGCGTCCGGCAGCGGCGGCGCCGGGACGAGCGCCGCGACCGGCAGCGGCGGCTCGGGCGGCGGCGCGGGCGGCGGGGCGCCCACGGGGTTCGCGCAGATGGAAGACCTCGACCGCGGTGTCGTGGCCGTGCCCACGGACGGCGGCACGTACGTGGGCTTCCGCCTGTTCGGCTACGACCCCGACGACATCGCGTTCAACGTCTACCGCGACGGCGCCAAGGTCAACGATGCGCCGCTCACAAACTCCACGAACCTCGTGGACCGCGGCGGCTCTCCGAGCTCGGTCTACACCGTGCGCCCCGTCGTCGGCGGCGTCGAGCAAGGCGAGTCGGAGTCCGCGCCCGTGTGGAAGGATGGATACCTGTCCATCCCGACGACGCCGCCGCCCGCGGGGGACGGCTACACGTACTCGAGCGGCGATGGCAGCGTGGGAGACGTGGACGGCGACGGACGTTACGAGATCATCCTCAAGTGGGATCCGTCGAACCTCCAGGACAACTCGAAGGCCGGCCGCACCGGCAAGACCTACCTCGACGCTTACTCGCTCGACGGCAAGCGGCTCTGGCGCATCGATCTCGGCGTGAACATCCGGGCCGGAGCGCACTACTCGCCGTTCCTCGTGTACGATCTCGACGGCGACGGGAAGGCGGAGGTGGCCGTCAAGACGGCGCCGGGGACGCGCGATGGGAGGGGCGAGTACCTGAGCAAGGGGCCGGCGGCCGGCGATGACGATTCCAAGGATTACCGCAACAACGACGGCTATATCCTCACCGGCCCGGAGTACCTCACCGTGTTCGCCGGCGACACCGGCGCGGAGCTCGCCACGACCGAGTTCAAGGTCGGGCGCGGCGACGTGTGCAGCTGGGGCAACAACGAGTGCTACGGCAACCGCGTCGACCGCTTCGTCGGCACCGTCGCGTTCCTCGACGACACGGGGCGCCCGAGCGTCGTGTTCGGGCGAGGCTATTATGCGCGCACGACGCTCTCGGCCTGGAACTACCGCGACGGCGCGCTCTCGAACCTCTGGACGTTCGACTCCAGCTCGAGCCGCGCCAACGAGGCGTTCGGCGGCAAGGGCTGCCACTCCATCAGCGTCGCGAACGTGGACGACGACCCGCAGCAGGAGATCATCAACGGCGGCGCCACGTTCGACAACGACGGCAAGGGCCTCTGCGCGGTGAACTACTATGCTCACGGCGACGCGCTGCACGTCACGGATCACATCCCGTCGCGCCCTGGACTCGAGGTGTTCCAGCCGTACGAGGGCGGCGAGTCGCCCGCCTACGCCATGCGCGACGCCCGCACGTGCGAGGTCCTCTGGAAGGGGCCAGGCAACGGCGGCGAGGAGGGCCCCGGCCGGGGAGTGGCTGCGGACGTCGACCCGCGCAGCCCCGGCAGCGAGGCGTGGGTCAACAACAGCGAGCTGCTGGGCGGCTCGGACGGCGATCGCGTCGGGAGCCGCCCTGCGTCGAGCAACTTCCTCATCTGGTGGGACGCTGATCTGAGCCGGGAGCTCCTCGACGGCAATGGCATCCGCCAGGCCGACGGCCAAGGGGCGAACTTCACGGCCGCCGGGTGTACCTCGAACAACGGCACGAAGAGCACGCCGACGCTCAGCGCCGACCTCCTCGGCGACTGGCGTGAAGAGGTGATCTTCCGCTGCGGCGATTCCATCCGCATCTTCACCACGAACCAGGTCGCGACGAACCGGATCTACACCCTGATGCACGATCCGCAGTACCGCGTGGCCATCTCGTGGCAAAACGGCGCCTACAACCAGCCGCCTCACCCGAGCTTCCATATCGGAGAGGGGATGGCCGCGCCGCCGAAGCCGGATATCCACGTCCGCTGAGACTCCGGCGCTGGCAAGTCGCCTCGCTCGACTCGATATCTGAAGCCGACGGCCTGGCTACCGAGTCAAAACGCGTCGAAAGGGCCGCCCTCACTGCACAGTCTGCCTGTGAGCGTTCACATGTCTATAAATACATGATTACAGTACATTCGTTAACACCGTTGACGAAGTTCGCGTGCCGCTGGTAGAGTGGTGTTACCTGCCCGAGGTGAGGCGGGTTGCGCCTGACGGACTGAGCCTAACGGCCTGAGAGCCTGAGAGAGCGACATGCGATTTATCGACTTGCACCAGGGTTCTGCGACCGACCTCCGTACATCGCGGCGGGGCCTGGCCACGCTCGCCGCGCTGGCCGCGTTGTTGCTCAGCGCGTGCGCCGGTGACGATGGCAACTCGTTGAGCGGCGCGTCGGAGGGCGGCGCGGGAGGACCCGATGCGACGGGCGGGACGGGCGGCGCGGGCTCGCAATCGAGCGTGAACTCAGGCTCGGGCGCGGGCTCGGGTGCTGGCTCGCAAGCCAGCACGGGCGCGGATTCGGGCTCGGGCTCGGGGTCCGGCTCCGGAGGCGCCGGTGCCGGTGGCGCCCCGGACGACCATCCTGCGTACGACCACTGCGTGAACGGGTACATGCCCCACCCGAGCGACTCGGATCCCAACATGAAGGATGGCCCGGCGGAGTTCTTTCCGCCCGGCAACAACGATCCGAACATCGTTGATACGACGGTGCAGCCCCAGGTCCTGGACTGGATGTATGAGAACAAGTGGCAGGACGCCCACGTCGAGTGGCACGCGATCCGCGCCTGCAACTTCGGGGGCGCCGGGAGCAAGGTGGGCATCTGCGACTTCAAGCAGCTGGTCCCGAAGGATCAGAACTGTCAGACCGCCGGCGACGGCTATCAGTTCCTCGTGTTTCACCGCCACATGATCCAGGCGTTGCAGCAGCTCTGGCCCAATCATAAAGAGCAGTTCACGGGCTTCACCAAGTTCCCGACCAAGGCGGAAGACGTGCCGCCCCAGTGGCGCTCCGCGTGGAAGAACTGGGACGCGGACGCCCTCGCCGCCGGGAAAATCGGCGATGAGATCGACAAGCCCGAGAACCTCGCGAGGTTCAAGGACGAAGGCGAGCTCGGCTTCTGGCTTCAGTGCAACGTGGGTCAGAAGCTGGCGGGGGCGGCCAGCATGCCGTGGGTGGGGCTCCACTTCGTGCTGCACGCCAAGTGGGCGCGGCCGGGCAACACGACGCACGGTGTGAACAACACCAGCGCGAACATCGACAATTACATGTTCTGGAAGCTCCACGGCTGGATCGACAACGTGTGGGAGAAGTACCGGCTCGCCAAGGGGTTGTTGCCGACGGACAAGAAGCTGAAGGACGATCTCGTCGCGCAGTGTCGCGAGATGGATACCGAGATCAAGATCATCAAGGACAACCTGGACCCCGAAGACGTCAGGGATCCCAATGCGCCTTTGCCGGTGGAGTCCGGGTACTTCCACGAGAAGGTGCGGCCCATCTTCGAGAGCGCGACGAACCTGTGCAGCGGCTGCCACGCCGAGTCGGGCGCCAATGCGGGGCTGTCGCTCGGTGGCCACCTCAGCTCCAGGGAGATCGTCGACGGTTTGGTCAACGTGCCCTCCCGCGACGGCGGTCAGTTCAAGCTCGTCGTCCCGGGCGACCCCGACCACAGCTGGCTCTACCTCAAGGCGGCCGGCAAGGCGGAGGGCGCGGGTTGCCAGCAGACCTCTACGGCGCAGTGCATCTCGGGCGTGATGCCGCCCAGCACGGGGGGGCCGACCGTCAGCCCGGCGCAGCTCGAGATCTTGCGTAAATGGATCGCGGACGGCGCCGCGGGACCGCCCTGATCCTGGCGAACGCTCGAGGTCGGCGGGATCTGATCTGCCGACCTCGAGGGTGAAGAGCCAAGTTCGTCTCAGGCCGACATTGGGGGCTCCGGGGCGCCATCAGCGCCCTTCACCTCGCACCCCGAGGCGTCGGAACATGCCTGGGGCGCTCCGCCTCCCTCCTGTCTCGCATTCCGCCCATCGCTCTCCGCCGTGAGCGGCCGCGTCGCCTCTGCGGGCGCCGGCGCAAGGCACCGCGCTCGGTTCCGCGCCCACGGCAGGCCCCCGTGGCCGAGGCGTCAACCAAGCTTCGCGCCGCGTTCTCCTACATCCGAACGTGAACGTTTACGTGGTCGTGGTCGTGGTCGTGGTCGTTAACGTGGTCGTGGTCGTTAACGTGGTCGTGGTCGTTAACGTGGTCGTGGTCGTGGTCGTGGTCGTCAACGATAGGCCGTGAACGACCACGACCACGACCACGACCACGACCACGACCACGACCACGTAAACGTGAACGTGAACGTTCACGTTGGTGACCGATGGTGAGGTGAAGCGGGGGAGACCGACCCAGGCGAGTCCGTACTAGGGGCCCGGAGGCGGGTAAGTGTCTTCCTTCATCTCCTGGATCCAGCGCGAGACGACCTCCACTCCCGTCTCGTCGACCTTGTGGGTCCCGATCCGCGGCATCTGCCCTTCGAAGCCGCGGAGCACCTGGCGGGCGACAAGCAAGCTGCGCGACGGGTCTCCCGGCCGGATGTCGTACCAGTTGGCGGGGTCGGGGTTCGGGAGCCCCTCGTACTTCGCGTTTTCCGCGGGGCGCTTGTTGATGGCCGTCCGGGCGGCATCCGTGGCCATCACGCTGCCGAGCTCGCTCGCCTCGAGCCGCAGGTAAAGGCCCGTCTTCTGGCCCGCCGACTCGGGCAGGTCGTTGTGACAGCTCACTCCGCAGTTGGCGTGAAGGTAACCGAGCGCCTGGCGCTCCACCTCGTTGCCCGGAATCGTGAGGGCGAGATTGCTCGCGTCCGCGATCACGCCGAGCTCGACCAGCGTCTCGGGCGAGAGCCCCTCGGCGCCGGAGCCGAGCATCAGCGCGTCCCAGCCCAGGACGTAATCGGCGCGTCCGACGTGGCACTCCTTGCACTGATCGCGGTTCGGGACCGTGTGGCCGGTGCCGTAGAGATCTTCCACGCCGAAGTCGTTCTGCATCTGGATGGCCTGCTTCTCGTCCTCGGACCACACATAGCTCGTGTAGACCCAGCCGGCAGCCGTCTTGCGCAGGAGGCGAGTCTCCGCGAGGCGCAGCGCGCCGCCCGCGCCCGTCACGCTGAACTCCTTCCAGAACTGCGTCCCCTCGGGGTAGATGAACGCGTCCGGATTGCTGGTGTCCACGTGCTGCCCTTTCGGGATGGAAACGAAGCGCCGCTTCTTGGCGCCGTCGCTCCAGAGCTCCACGGCAGGCTTGTACTCGAGCACACCGCACGCGAGCTCGCGCTGATCGAAGTTCCCGTAGAGCCCCGTACAGCGCAGGTTCGCCGGCAGCACGCCGTCGATGGGCGCAGCGCAGTCCACGTCGGTGGGCATCGCAAACTCCGCGCAGCTCGCGCCTCCCCCGCCGCCTGCGCCGCCTGCGCCGCTCGTTTGCGCGCCCGATCCGCCGCTGCCGACCGTGGCGCCCGACCCCCCTTCGCCCTCGGGCTGCGCCTGCCCGCCGCCCGAGCTACATCCCGCCGCGAGCAGCAGCGCGCCGACGAGTGAACCGTTCCTCACGACCTGAAAAAGCATGCGCGCAGTCTGCCACAGGAGAGGAGCGCTTGGGAGCGTGGAGTCACGCCTTCGCCGTGCCGCATCGCGCATCGCCCCCGCGCAGCGCGCTTCATCCGGTCAGCGGTCGTCTGCTGTCGGAAGGATGTGAACGTCGATCAATCGACGGTCGAACGGACAGCGCAGCGGGGCCGAGCTGCTGTCGGAGGGATGTGAACGTCGATCAACCGACGATCGCGCGGACAGCGCAGCGGCGGGTCCGACAGAGCCGATAAGGGCAGGGCGCCCTCTGAAAATGTGAACCTATCGAATGGTCCACTCTTGCTGTACATCGTGCGTCCAGCGCCGGATCGTTCAGGGCCCGAACACCCGGCATCGTCTGTCCGCCGCGCTCTTGCGCCGCTCCGGCGCCATGCTCGCGCGGCCGCGGGCGCGGTGCGGCCTCGGCAGCAGGCGCTGCTGACCACGTGCTCGTGACGCAGCACCTGGCGCGCGAAGTCCGGCCGAAGCGCATGGAAATGGCTGGCACGGCGCGTGCGATGCGCGACGCGCGTCGGATCAGCGACCCGGCACGTCGGGCGCGGCGGTGCGCCGCCCGGGCCGTCACCCCGCCGAGTGCGCCCGAGAACAACCTTTTCACGGAGCCGTCGCATGAGTGGTCTCAGTCTCGTCTTCGACACGCCCCACTGGGTCACGGCCGTGGAGCTCGCCGGCTTGCTCGGGGGCGCCGGCTTCACCGTGCAGAAGATCGAGGCCCAGGAGAACGTGCACCATCAGCCGGACGGGCGCTCCGCCATCGCCTTCTCGCAGGCGAGCTCGTTCGGCAACTTCCTCGGCCACCTGCCCGAGTCGCTGCGCAGCGAGGCCATCGAGGACATCCAGCGCGAGCTCGAGGCCTTCCGTACGCCCGAGGGCATCCGGCTCGAGGGGAAGCGGCTCTTCGCCATCGCACACAAACCGGCGTCGCACTGAGCTGACAGGTCGATAGCCGACCCCTGCACCGCGACGCCATTCCAGCATCTTGATCGCTTTTCTCTGCCACGAGGAGAACTCCGCATGAGCGCCACACAGAACCATAGCAACAACGTCCTCGAGATCGTCCCCGTCGCCGGCCGGATCGGCGCGGAGGTGCGGGGCGTGCGCCTCAGCGCCGATCTCGACGCCACCACCGTGAGCGAGATCCGGAAAGCCTGGCTGCGACACAAGGTCATCTTCTTCAGGGGCCAGCACCACCTCGACGACGCCTCGCAGGAGGCGCTCACCACGCTGTTCGGCGCAAAGCCCGTCGCGCACCCGACGGTGCCCGTGGTCAATGGCACCGATTACATCCATGAGCTCGACTCGCGCGAGGGCGGGCGCGCGAACTCCTGGCACACCGACGTCACGTTCGTGGACGCCTACCCGAGGGCCTCGATCCTCCGGGCGCTCGTGATCCCGGCGTACGGCGGCGATACCGTCTGGGCCAACACGGTCACCGCGTACCAGGATCTGCCGCCCGCGCTGCGCGCGCTCGCGGACACGCTGTGGGCGGTCCACAGCAACGAGTACGACTACCAGGGGCGGAAGCCGAACTCGTCGTCGGACGACCTGCGGCGCTTTCAGGAGGTGTTCACGTCGACCGTGTACGAGACCGAGCACCCCGTCGTGCGCGTTCACCCGGAGACCGGGGAGCGGTCGCTCGTGCTCGGCCACTTCGTCAAGCGGCTTGTCGGCGTCTCGTCCCACGACTCGGCGCACCTCTTCCAGGTGCTCCAGGAGCACGTCACGCGCCTCGAGAACACCGTCCGCTGGCGCTGGGCCGCGGGCGACGTGGCGGTCTGGGACAACCGCGCCACGCAGCACTACGCGATCAACGACTACGGCGATCAGGTCCGCGTGGTGCGCCGCGTGACGGTGGACGGGGACGCGCCCGTCAGCATCGACGGCAAGCGCAGCGTCACCCGCAAGAAGGCGCAGCGCGCCCCCGCCGCGAGGAGCGAGAGCGCCGGCGTCGCCGTGGCCGCGGCGACCGCGTAGTCGCCCGAGCCGGGGCGCGTCCGCGGGCGTCAGGGGATCCTTGACGGCCGCGGACGCGTGCGCTTCACCTGCGGCGGAGGAGTGCCCCGTGGGTCCAACTAGCAAGCGCGACGACGCTCGAGACGGAGCGCAGAACACGGCGCACGTCGTGGTGATCATGCTGATCGTGGCCTTCGGCGTGCTCGCGCTGCCGTGGATGGTCCTCCGGAAGCTGGACGCCCGGACGCCGACGGGCGGCGTGACGGCCTCCGGCGTCCCGGACGAGGACCTCGCCCAGGGCGGCAAGATCTATTATCGCTCGTGCGCCAATTGCCACCAGGCGAGGGGGGAGGGGAAGCCGGGCCGCTATCCGCCGCTCACCGGCTCCTCGTGGCTGCTCGAGGACAAGGAGACGCCTATCCGGATCACGCTGCTCGGCGCCGCCGGCCCGATGGAGGTGAACGGCGCCCTCTACAACGACGTGATGCCCAACCTCGGCGTCACGCTGTCGGACGAGGACGTCGCGCTGGTGCTCACCTACGTCCGGTCGAGCTGGGGGAACAGCGCGCCCGCCATCACGCGGGACGAGGTCGCGAAGGTCCGCGCCTCGCTGGGAGACCGGATGGAGCCCTGGGCCGGTGGCGCGGCGCTGTCGGCGGCGCGGGAGACGCGCGTCCTGCCCTGAAGAGCGCGGGCGATCGGAGCGGGCCGCCGGGGAGGCGCTTCCAGGCGCCGAGCGCGGTCACTGCCGAACGGGCTCCTGCAGATCCACCCCGAAGTGCTCGCGGTAGCCCCGCCGCGCGGCCTCGCGCAGCTCGTCGTCGCCGCGGCTGAACTGCTCCTCGAACGCCTGCGCGTACGTCTCGGGATCGACCTCCCGCGCGCCGGAGCGCAGCCTCTTGCCGGAGAGCGTCTCGAGGACGAGCGTGGCCACCCGGTGCTCGGCGCCGCCGCGCGCCACGACGCCGAAGGGGAACAGGTGCACGAGCGTGAGCTGCGGCGGCGCGTCGCCGGCCGTCATCTCGGCGATGTACGCGGAGAGCTCGCGGCTCACGCGGTCCTGCGCCTCGTCGGAGAAGCCGGCGAGCAGCTCGGTCACCGCGGGCGAGAGGGGCAGGTGAGGGCCGTCGATCTGGTGCTGGAGCTCGTGCCGCTCGGTGCCGGCGAGCACGGCCCGCTCGAGCGTGGAGCCCAGGCGCTCGCGCAGCTTCGCGAGCGCCGCGTCGCAGCGCGCGAGGGCGCCGGCGTTGGCCCCGGCCGCGCCGCCCGCCGCCGCGTGGCACGTCGCGCCCTCCTTGTCGAACCGCTCGGCATACGACCGCACCTCGGATCCGAGGACGAGCGCGAAGGGATCCTGGTCGCGCGAGAAGCCGAGGTGGACGCGGGGCTCGCCCGTCATGGGCTCGACGAGGAGCGTCGCGAAGCGGTCGTCGCCGACGCGGTAGGCGTGGACCTCCTTCACCCGGTAAGGTGTGGTGTAGAAGCGCCGCGTGGCGCCGTCGGTCGAGACGCCGAGGTGGACGGACGCGTCCAGGTAGTACCCGAGGCCGGCGCGTCGCGCCGCGTCGTTGACCTCGGCGACGAGCCGGCCGAACGCGCGGCCGGAGAGCTCGAGGTCGTCCACCTGACCGGCCAGCGCCGCGAGCGCCGCGGCGACGTCCTTGCCGTCGGGCTGCGCCCTGGCGACCGTGAGCATCTCGCGGCTGCGCGCCCTGGTCAGCACCTGCGCCTCCGCGCCCGTGCCCTGCGCGTCGCGAGCGTGCGCGTCGCGGGCGATGCGCGCGCGCTCCCAGCTCGGCAAGAGCTCGCCGTACACCTTGTCCCATTCGGTCGTGGGCGCGCCGAGCCTCCAGTCGACGCCCTTCGGCGCGGGGCGGCCGAGCACCAGCAAGGCGCCGAGCAGCGCGGCGACCGAGGCCGCGGCCGCGCCTGCCGCTGCGATCGGCCGCGCGCCGCCGCCATCCGCGCTGGCCCCGATGCCTGGTTCCAGCTCGGCTTCGGGCACCATCACGCCGAGCGCGAGCACCTCGATCGCGGAGGCGAGCACCGCCACGACCGCGGCGAGCAGGAGCGCGAAGAAGGCGACGGCGCCCGCCTCGACGCCCCAGCCGCCCGAGAGGAACGCGCGGTACACGAAGAGCAGCATGAGGCCGGGCATGGCCCACACGGCCGCGATCGCGAGGCCAGGGTGCTCGCGCCGGGGCACGCGGCGCACGTAGGCGAGGCCCAGCAGGGCGATCGCGAGCGGGCCGAGCACGAACAGCAGGACCATGCCGTAGCCGAGCTGGAAGCGGGCGTCGGGCAGCGTGGCGACGAGCACGGCCGCGCGAGCGATCGTCTGCGCGGGGATCTCGCCGCGGGACGGCCAGAGATAGAAGACGAGCGCTGCGGCGACCGACGCGGCGAGCAGGGCGCTGCCGCCCTTGCGCGCCCGCGCGTGGAAGCGCAGCACCACGCCCGCCGAGGTGAACGCGAAGACCGCGAGGAACGGGGCCGGCCGCGTCAGCAGGCTGTCCGGCAGCGGCAGCATGTCCCACGCGGAGCTCCGGCGGCCGATCCACACGGCGACGTTCACGGCCACGAACGCCGCGAGCACGGCGATCGCGCGCGACGTCGGCCGCTCGACGAGCAGGCCCGCGCGCCGCTCGGTGCGCGCGCCGAGGAAGAGCAGCCACAGGCCGGCGATCGCGGGCGCGAGCGCGGCGACCTGGGCGGCGGGCGCGAGCTCGGGGAGCACGCTCCACACGAGGATCCCGTGGCCGTAGGCGACCTCGTACGGCACCAGCGCCGACAGCGCGAGCGCGAGGCCGCTCCACAGGCAGCGCGCGCGCAGGCGCTCGGCCGACATGCGGTAGAACATCGCGGTCGCGACGCTCTCCTCGCCGGGAGGAGCGCTGGCGTTCTGCGGCGGGGCGCTGGCGTCCTGCGGCGGGGCGCCGGCGCTCTGCGGCGGGGCGCCGGCGCTCTGCGGAGCGCCGCCGCCGTGCTGCGGAGGGACGGGGGGCGCGCTCACGGCTCGACCGACGCGCTCGCGATGCGCGAGATCGACCGCTTCTGCGGGAACACCGGGTCGCGGTACCGCACCTCGAACAGCACGCGCTTCCCATCGGCGGAGAACCGCGGCGCCCGCTCCGCCGCGGAGCCCACCGTGAGCTTCTTGATCTCGCCCGTGGAGAGCGCCAGCACCGCGATGTCCGTACCGCCCGCGCCCCTCGTCTCGAACGCGACGCGCGCGGCGTCGGGCGAGAACGCGGGCCACGAAGCGCCGCCCGGGGCCGCGTACACCTTGCGGCGCCACGTCGCCGTGTCGATGACCGCGAGCCCCGGCTCGTCGCCGTCGACGACGCACACGATCTTCGTCCCGTCGTTCGACGCCGCCGGGTTGCGCAGGTCCTCCCCGGGCTTCGCGCGGAACGGGCGCTCGATCGACAGCGGCTGCTTGCCCACGTCGACCACCGCGAGGTGCGGCGCGTCGTCCTCCGACGCGTCGGGCACGTAGACGAACACGAGCCTCGTCTCGTCGAGCCACGCGAACCCGCCGAGCGACTGATTCTCGGTGTGGAAGCCGAACACCTCCTTGCCGCCGTCGGTGTCGAGCACCATCAGATCGGCCTGCGCGCCCGCCTCCGGGCGATCGTAGACCGCCACGAACCTGCCGCCGGGGGCGAGCTTCGGGTCGACGAACCGGTGCTCCGGGTCGACGCGCACGCGCTTGCTCTGCCCGGATCGGTCGACGACCGTGATCGTCTTCGCCCAGCCGAAGAAGTCCTCCACCAGCGCGGCCCGGTCGCCGTCGCGCTGCGACGACGGATACGAGTACACGTGATAGCCCCTCCACATCGGCTTGACCGCGCCGGGATCCGTCGTCGGGACGGCCGGCTGATCGAGCGGCCGCCACTCGACCGTCTCCAGCGCTTCGCTGCGGGCGAGGTCCCTGGACCTCACCGAGTGGAACACCGAGACATCGGCTGTCTTGACGAAATACCCGCCCTCGGCCGTGCCCACGAGCAGGTCCTCCGCCGCCTGGGGCGACAGGAACGTCACGCGCCCCTGCTCCTCGGCCTCGACCTCCTTCGCGCGGGCGGCGTATGCGGCGGCGGCCCGGTCGAGGTTCGCGGCGCGGTCCTTCACGAACCTCCGCGCCGACGCCAGCCGCTCCAGCAGCTTGATGTCCGATCCCTCCGTGATCTCGCGCACCGAGGGGTGGTCCATGAGCTGCGCGATCACCGCGTCGAGCGCCTGGGACGCCATGGAGTTCGCGAGCAGCGCCATCGCGCGGTCCTTCTTCGTCGCCCCGGAGTAGCCGCGGATCCGCCCCTCGGTCGATGTGCCCTTGTCGAGGGACGTGAGCGTCACCGGCGCGTCGACCCGGAGCTCGAAATACCCCTCCTTGACCGGGTGCTCCACGATCTCGGGCGCGAGGCGCGCCTCGATGATGAAGCCGGCGCCGAGCGCCCTCGCGGCCTCCCTCGGGTCCTTGGCGCTCTCGAGCGCCTTCACGACCTTCGGGTCGCCGCCCTTCACGGGATCGAACCCGAGCTCCGCGAGGTGCTCGCCGAGCTCGTCGGCGAGCCTCGCCGCGGGCTGCGACCCTTCCCACCAGTAGCCATCGAGATCGATCGCCACGAGGATGCGCAGCGGATCGGCCGTGGTCATCGAGCGGAAGGCGAGGAGGCCCACCGCCGCGATCACGAGGCCGAGCACCGCGAAGACCGGCCAGAGCCTGCGCTTCGGCACGAGCGCCTGGAGCGACTCCGGCGGTTCGGCCTCGGGGGCGGGGGGCTGCGCGTCGGTCGGGGGTCGAGGCTCCTCCATGGAAAGGGACGTGCCCTATCCGCGAGAGGGCGTAAAGCTGCGTGAGCGTGGCGCGCGGGAAGGACGCTGGCCACGCTGCCCGGGAGTCCGCGCTTCTTACGGCCCGCCTGCCGACGCTGCATGAACAGGAGTGGAGGGGCCGGCCTCGGGAGGAGCCCCGCCTTCGGGCTGGCCGCCCCCCATGACTGCCTGACCATACTCTCCCGGCGCGGGGGACTCGAGATTGGCGTGAATTCCCGGGAGGCATGCGTCGTGCAAGCGGGTCCAGACCTATTCTTCATCAACGAGGTACCTGATGACCACCGCACATGCTTTTCGACGCACGCTTGCATATCGCCTCTTCGCCCTGCTCGCGCTCCCCGCTGCGGGTGGCGCGACCGGCTGCGTCACCGCCATGAGCAGCTGTCCCGAGGATCCCGAGCCCATCTCCAAGGTGGCCTGTTTCGCGTGGCCGCAGGACGGCGCGGGTGGCGCCGGAGAAGCCGGCGGCGCTGGGGAGGCCGGCGGCGCAGGTGGCGCAGGTGGCGGCGGGGGCGAGCCTGTCGCGTGCCCCGCGCGACCGGAGGCGCAGGAGATCCTCAATCAGTCCGCGTTCGGGTCGCACAGCGTCAGGAGCGATGGATCGCTCGAGGACGGGCAGTGCTGCTATCAGACGTCCTTCATCCCGATGTGCGAGGGGCGCCCGTACCTCGTCGAAGAGGCCGCGCGGACAGCGCCGTTCGTCCGCGCCCGCGGGAGCGCCGGCTGGGGCGCGGCGGAGGCCCTGACACCGCGGATCGATCATCTCACCGCGGACCTGCGGGAGGCGCTGGCCGCGGCGTGGACGCGCGACGCGCTCTTCGAGCACGCGTCCGTGGCCTCGTTCGGCCGCTTCGCGCTCGAGCTGCTCGCCGCGGGCGCGCCGGCCGATCTCGTGGAGGAGGCGCACCGCGCGGCGCTCGACGAGGCCCGCCACGCGCGCCTCTGCTTCGCCCTCGCGAGCGCCTATGCGGGCGAGGTGATCGCTCCGGGCGCGTTTCCCTTCGACGGGCGGGTGGAGGTCGAGGCAGACCTCGCGTCGATCGCGGCGCGCGCCGCGAAGGAGGGCTGCATCGGCGAGACCATCGCGGCGGTGGTCGCGGCCGAGGAGCTCGGCGCCGCGGAGGACCCGGCTGTGCGGAGCGCGCTCGCGATCATCGCGGCGGACGAAGCGCGGCACGCGGAGCTCGCGTGGGGCACGGTGGCGTGGGCGATCCGCACGGGCGGCGAGCGGGTGCGGGCGGCGGTTGAGAAGGTGTTCGCGGGGCTCGGGCGCGCGGAGCTCGGGGGAGGCGACAGCGCAGGAGGTGCGCAGCTCGCGGCGCACGGGCGGTTCGGCGCCGCAGCGCGCGGCGAGGCGGCCGCGCGCGCGATCGAGGAGATCGTGGGGCCGGCGTCGAGGTTGCTCCTGGCAGGGCGCCCGGACGAAGCTGCCCAGAGCGCGATGACGGCTTGAGGGCGGGGCCCTTCCGCTCGCCCTGGCCACGCGATACGCTCCCTCTCCGCCATGAAAGAAGCGCATCTCGTGACCGGGGCGACGGGGTTTATCGGCGGTGCGCTCGTCCTGGAGCTGCTGCGGCGGACCGATGACGACATCGTGGCGATGGTCCGACCCGGCGACACCGGGGCGGTCGAGAGGTTCCGCCAGTCCATCCATCATGCTGCGAGCCTCTACGAAGCGACCGATGTGCTCGCGAAGCTCGACAGGTGCCGTGTCGTCGCCGGTGACGTCGTCGAGCAAGACTGCGGCCTCCGCGAGCCGATCGGTGCTCGCGTCGCGCAGGTGTGGCATGTGGCCGCATCGCTGCAATACGAGAATCGTCACGTGGACGTCATCAGGGCGACCAACGTGGAAGGCACCCGCCGCGTCCTCGCCCTCGCGGGTCAGCTCGGGGCGGGGACGTTCAATTACATCAGCACGGCGTACGTTGCAGGGCGCGCGACGGGGGCGATCCCCGAGGTGCGGAGCCGCGGCAACGCGACCAACAACCACTACGAGCAGAGCAAGATCGACGCCGAGACGCTCGTCGCCTCCTGGGCGAACGGGCGCATTCGTATCTTTCGCCCCAGCATCGTGGTGGGGCACAGCCGCACGCTCGGGGCGACCTCGTTTTCGGGCTGTTATGGCTTCTTTCGCCAGCTCGTGCAGTTCCGCGGGATGATCGAGCGCACCCAGAAGGGCTTGCTGTCGCGGTCCCCCGTGCGGATGAGGGTCGACCCGGATGGCGACCTGAACCTCGTTCCGGTCGATGCGGTCGTCCAGGAGGCCGTCGGGATCGCCCTCCAGGACGCGTGCGAGGGCGTGTTTCATCTGACGCATCCATTCCCATGGAAGACCGGCGCGACGGTGCGCACGATGTTCGAGCTGCTCGGCATGCACGCGCCCATGTTCATCGACCGGCGTGACGACTTCTCCTGGCTCGACCAGCAGCTCGACAAGCGGATGGATTTCTACGGTTCGTACATCATCGGTCACAAGCATTTCGAGCGAATCCGCACCGACGCGGCGCTCCGGGGGCGCGAGCGTTTTGCGTACGCCGAGGTGCCCCTCGTGGCGCTCTGCCAGTGGTACCTTCAGGTCCTCGAAGAGACCCGCAAGAACCTCCCGGTGGCTCGCTGACATGGGCGCGTTGGCACCGCTCTTCATCGTGGGGACGGGGCGCTGTGGGTCGACCATGCTGTCGAACCTCGTGCGCCGGCATCCGGACCTGCTGAGCATCTCCGAGTTCTTCTCGGCGGCCACCGACCTCGGTGGACGGATCTCCCTGTGTTTCCCGGACCATCCGATCGACGCGGACGAGCTCTGGCGGATCGTCGCGGGCATCCAGCCCAAGCTGGCGACGATGCGGCGCCACGACGTCATGATGGACGAGGTGCTGTATCGACCGGCGGCGCTCCCGCGCTTCGGCGGCGTGCCGGGCGTGCCGGCCATCCTGGAGACCGCGCTTCCGCATCTGTGTGATGAACCGGAGGCGCTGTTCGACGAGCTCGAGCGCTTCGTCTCCACCCTGCCTACGGCGGCGGTCGGCCAGCACTATCAGCAGGTGTTCGGGTTCCTCGCTCACCGCTTCGGCAAGCGAACATGGGTCGAGCGTTCCGGGGGCTCGTTGCGGCTGGTTCGCCGGCTGATCAAGAGCTTTCCCGATGCTCGTTTCGTACATCTGGTCCGTGACGGCCGCACCTGCGCGATCTCGATGAGCCGTCACCTCGGGTTTCGCATGGCGTTGATCGCGGTTCAGCTGACCGAGATCCTCGGCGTCGATCCGTGGGAATCGAGAGACCGCGCCTACGTGGACGACGTGCCCGAGGAGCTGCTCCCGTTCTTGCCCGAGCGCTTCGATCGCGAGGCCTTCCTGCGCTACGAGACGCCGCTGCCGCTGTGCGGTCATTACTGGTCCGGCGAGATCGTGACAGGGCTCGACGAGCTCTCGGGCGTCGCGCCCGGGCGGCTCTTGACGCTTCGTTACGAGGACTTCGGCCGAGCGCCGCGCCCGACCATCGCTCGCCTGATGGAGTTCATCGGCGTCGACGCCGATGACGCCTGGATCGAGCGCATGGCGGGCATCGTGCGTCCGGCGCGCTCGCGCTTCAGCGAGCTCGCCCCCGGAGAGCGACGCGCGTTGATGGACGCGTGTCAGCCTGGCTTCGCCGCGCTCGCGGAGCTGTATTCCGCCGAGGTCGCGGAGGCGGCCGTGGGCGAGGTGCCAGCCTGATCGCCGCGTGTGGAACGACGGCAACACCTGGCTTTTTCAGCGTATCTATTTTGCGTCTCCCAGCACGATTCCGGCAGTCGGAAGTCTGTGCCCTGGGCGGAGACTGCGGATCCTGCTGCATGGACGCGCCCCCCTGAATTCGGCGCGTCCGCTGCGATCTCGCTCATTTCGGGGAGAGGTGTCGTCGTCATAGGCTCGGCGCACGACCCCGGCAACCGTCTTGCATAGCCGCGCCGGTCGCAGGAGGCACAATGAAAGCTCACTTCGGCGCGGGGCTCACCGCGCTCGTCGCCATGATTGCGGCCATCGCCGGGTGCACGGTGCTCGACGGTTATGACGATCTCCCGTGGGACGACACCCAGGGGTTACCGGACTCCCCGACGCGAGATCCATCCCCCAAGGTCTCCGCGGTGCCGCCTCCCCCGATCAGCGGCGGGACGCTCCTTGTGACCACCGACAAGGCGTTTGCCATTGCGGCGGATCCGGACCGCGACAGGATCTCCATCGTCGATCTCGTCAGGTCCAGGGTGCACGGGATCCTCCCCCTGGAGAAGGACGACGAGCCCGGGCGTGTGGTCGAGGGGGCGGCTGGCTCCGTTCATGTGGCGCTCCGCCGCGGGGGCGCGGTGGTCACGATCGATCTCGCGACCAAGAAGATGCACCGCAGGCCCGTGTGCCCCGCGCCCCGCGGGCTCGCCTATGACGCGTCGACAGACCTGCTCCACGTCGCGTGCGCGGGCGGCGAGCTCGTGACGCTCTCCTGGGACGTCGCGGCCCCGCCGGTCCGCGAGCTCCGCCTCGACGGCGACCTGCGCGACGTGGTCGTCGAGGGGGACTCGCTCCTCGTGAGCCGCTTCCGGTCCGCCGAGCTCCTGGTGGTCGCGAAGGACGGGACCGTTGTCGAGCGCATCAGGCCGCTGGCGTACATCCCGGGTGCGCTGTACGACGGCGCGAACGACACGCGCGAGTTCGCGCCGGCGGTGGCGTGGAGGATGGTCCCGCTGCCTGGGGGCGGTGTGGCCATGGTGCACCAGCGCGCCCTCGTCACGCCCATCGAACCTGCGGGGGCCGGCAGCTACTACTCGACGGATTGCAGACAGAGCGTGATCCATACGGCGGTGACCGTCACGCGACCGTTGCCCAGCGAAGGCGATCCGTCGGACCTTGTGCTGTCCAGGCATGGTGTGGGCGGCATCGGGGTAGGGGTGCTCCCGGTCGACATCGCTGTGTCGCCGGATGGGCTCAGCGTGGCGATCCTGCAGGCGGGCAGCCGCGATCTCGTCGTGACGCCGCTCGAGACCCTCGAGCGGGAGGACGGGATCGAACGCTGCGCGCTCGCCCCCGACCAGGGCCGCCCCTTTATCGGCCCCAGCGGCGAGCCCATCGCCGTCAGCTACTTCGGAGCGAACAAGCTGCTCGTGCAGCTACGGGAGCCCCCGGGCATCCTGAAGGTCTCGGCCCTCGACGGCGTGAAGTTCGGCATGATCGAGCTTCCCGGTGAGAGCCGGCTCGACGATGCCCATGCCCTCTTCCACGGCAACCGCGGTGGAGCCCTTTCCGTCACCTGCGCGTCCTGCCACCCGGAGGGGCATGAAGATGGTCGTGTATGGAACTTCCAGCCCGTCGGACCGCGCCGCACACAATCCTTGTCAGGCGGCGTCCTCGCGACGATGCCGTTTCACTGGGACGGTGACCTGGGATACTTCACGGGCTTCATGGAGGAGGTGTTCGTGAAGCGGATGGGCGGCTCGCTTCCGGACGGCGAGCACCTCGACGCGTTCGCGGCGTGGCTCGACACGATCAAGGCCCTTCCCCGGTCGAAGCCGGCGGACGAGGGCGCCGTCGCGCGCGGCGAGGCGCTCTTCAACGACCCGACCCTGGCGTGCGCGACGTGCCATTCCGGCGAGACGCTCACGAACAACCAGACCGTCGACGTGGGCACGGGCAAGCCCTTCCAGGTGCCCTCGCTCCGCGGGCTCGCGGCGCGCGCTCCGTACATGCACGACGGCTGCGCCGCGACGCTCCACGACCGCTTCGGCCCGTGCGGTGGAGGGGACCGACACGGCGTCACCTCGGCGCTCGCGCCGGCTCAGATCGACGATCTCGTCGCGTACCTCGAGACGCTCTGATCCGATGGCTCCCGGCCCGCGCCGGGCGCCTCGCGCAGCCGCGAAGCGCCCTGGCTTGGGGGCGACGTGCCCAACAGCTAGACTCATCGCATGTCAGACCTGCTCGTCAACATCGATGTACCGGCGCTCGATCCTGCCATCGCGTTCTACACGCGTGCGTTCGGCTTGCGCGTCGGGCGGCGCTTTGGTGCCTCCGGGGTCGAGCTCCTCGGCGCGGCGGCGCCCATCTACCTCCTGGTGAAGCCGGCCGGCAGCGAGCCAGCCGTCGGTGCGTCTCCGCGCGACTACCGCCGCCACTGGACGCCGGTCCACCTCGACTTCGTGGTCGACGATCTCGAGGCCGCCGCGCGCCGCGCGCAGGAGGCAGGCGCGGTCCCCGAAGCCGATATCGAGGTGGCGGCGTGGGGGCGCATGCTCCGCCTGGCCGATCCCTTCGGCCACGGCGTCTGCCTTCTTCAGTTCAGCGGCCGCGGTTACGACGAGATCGCCACGTCCGGCTGAGCGAACGGGTCATGCGGGGCAGCCGCCATCGGCGGCCTCGGCGAGATCACGTGTCCTCCCGCCCCGCGCCGGCGCGTGGCGCTGGGGTCTGCTTCCCGCGCAGGTAGCGCTCGAGCAGCTGCACGAGCTCCTCGGCCAGCGCGCCGGAGCGCACGTCGTCGGGCCGCTCGACGATCGCCTGATGCACGACCGCGTGCGCCGCGGTCTGCATCATCCACCACGCGAGCTCCACCTCCGGCGCCGGGCAGCCCCACGCCGAGAGGAGCTGCTTTGCCTCCTCGAGCAGGAAGCCCTCGCTCGCCGCGGACCGGGGCGCCTTGATGCGCGGCATCTGCTCGAGGAACACGCGGTGCAGCTCGGGCTCCACGGCGTGGGCGGCGATGCCGGCCTCCACGATCGTCCGGACCACGCGGTCGGGCGACTGCCCCTGATGCGCGGCGAGCACCGCGGCCGCGGCCGCGCGGCCCTGCTCGATGTGCCGGCGGTGGAGCTCGGCCACGAGCGCCTCCTTGCCCGGAAAGAACTGGTAGAGCGACGCGACGTTCACCCCGGCCCGCTGGGCCACGCGGTTCGTCGTCAGCCGCGCGTACCCGTCCCGGACCAGAATGTAAGCGGTCGCCTGCAGGATCGCCTCGACGGTCGCGCGCGACCGGTCCTGCGTCGGCTGTTTCCGCGGCGTTATGGCGTCCCGCTTGCGCATGGAACCATGCTGGCAGAACGCAAGCTGACGAGGCAAGCGACAGCTTCCAAGATGGCGTGACTTCACCTGACAGGAGACAGCCAATGAATCCGTCGCAGAGCACGCATGTCCTCATCGCGGGGGCAGGGCCCACCGGCCTGACCCTCGCGTGCGACCTGGCCCGCCGTGGCGTGGCGTGCCGCATCGTCGACAAGGCGCCATCCCATTTCGCCGGCTCCCGCGGGAAAGGCGTGCAGCCGCGCACCCTCGAGGTCCTCGACGATCTCGGGGTGCTGGACGCGGCGATGGCCGCCGGAGCCCCTTACCCGCTGATCCGCGCCTACGACGGCGGCGCGGTGCTGGGCGACTGGGCCATGTTCGAGCGCCGCGCGCCGACGCCGGACGTGCCCTATCCGAACATCCTGCTCCTCGGGCAATGGCGGACGGAGGACTACCTCCGCCCGCTGGTCGGCTTTGTTACGGCTGAGGTTGGCTGTACGCTGAATCCGAACTTCTCGTGCACCGCGACGGTGGCCGTCTACGCCGAGTGAGGTTCGACCAGTCCGCGCCACGGAGCGAGGAGCCTAACGACGACGATGGCAGCGCCCGATCAATACCCGCGCCAAAGCCGCTTCAGTCGTGCGAAAAGTCCTCGTTGCGCGTGCGCGCGAGGAACAGGGGCGACAGGCTCCGGAGGGTCGAGGTACTCAGCAACCATCAGCAACGGGCCAACTTGCACATTCACCGGTTTTCCAGGCCCCTCGGGGGACGTGCGCTGTCCGAGCTGCCGTAGTATCTTGAAGGTAGCGCTGCGTTGGAACATCGCTTGCCGCTGCGCTTTCGAACATCGCTCCGCCACCGACATACACGCGGCGAAGACGGGCTCTGCCGCCAGGGGTCGATGCTCGAGGGAAGCGACGCCGCTCGACGGGCGGTGAACACTGTAGTGGTCGGGCCACGTGATCTTCTCGCTTCGCAGCCAGACTCGCGCCGCTGAATTCGGCGCGAAGGCGACCACGCGGCGCGCGACCGCCACGTCAGCGCCCGCCTCGAGCAAGATCTCCAAAAGCTCCGAATCGGCGATTGTGTTCCTGCGCGCGACCGCCTTGAACACGACGCTAACCAGTTTTTCGAGATCCACGAACACCCGCTTAGCACGGACGCGCGTCTGTCTCACGCCGAGCGCGTCGTCCGCGATTCACGCAGGCGGGCCCTCCTTGCCTCGTAGCCGGGGCAGCACGGCCGAGCCGCGGGTGCATCGTCGGGTCTGCAAGGGACGATTTCAGGATCGAAAGCTCCAGGGGTTCCCTGACGGGCAAGTCCTTGAAGAAGGCGTGGAAAGGCCCTGGCCCGTGTCCTGCTAGAGAACCAGGGCAGAGCGCCCGTGACGGCTTCCCCCCCCCGCCGTCGAATGGGCGCTCTGTTTTTTGTGCGCCGGCGGCCCCGAGCAGCAATCCGGCCACGAACCCTCCCTCGATCTGGACATGGGGGTTCTGCGACCAGTCGCTCGGCGCCGCGGTCACCGGCCGGGACACGAAGCCCGAACGCCTCGAACACCTGCGGTTGCATCGCCTCCTCGATGCCCACCCCGGTGTCAGTCCCCCGGATGACGGCCTCTCTCGCCGAGATGTCTCAAGGGGACGCGCTGGCACGTCGAGCGGGTCGCGCTCGGTCAGTTTGCCAACGAGCCGCCGACGCTGCCGCCGGCATCGTCTCCGGCGCAGCCGTCGTAACGCCTTCACCGTCGTCTTGGGCGCGCTCCCCGCGCCGCTCCGGATGCGCCGCAGGACCGGCCGACGAGGTCGAGCGGTGATCGCGCTGGACCGCCGCCGCAGGGCCCTGGGGTCGCGGCGCGAGTGCATCCGTCAGGTCTGCAAGCGGCGATCTCAGGATCGAAAGCTTCAGGGGCTTCCTTACGGGTAAGTCCTTGAAAAGGGTGCGGAAAGACCCTGGCCCGTCTCCTGCTAAGTAACCAGGACAGAGCGCCCGTGACGGCTTCCCCCCCCGCCGTCGAATGGGCGCTCTTTTTTTGTGGGCCGGCGCGGGAGGGTGCGAGGAGCGCCCGGCAGACGCTGGGCCGGTGCGGCTACGGATCCTCGGTGACGAGGACGATGGCGAGACCGTCGTATCCCTTGCTGCCCACGGTCTGGATCGCCGTCGCGCTCACGCGTCGCTCGGCGGCGAGCAGCTTGTTCAGGCGGCGCACCCCCTGGACGCTGGGATCGGCGCTCTCGGGGTCGATGATCGCCCCCTTGCGCACGACGTTGTCGATCACGATGACGCTGCCGCGGCGGGAGAGCTTGAGCGCCCACGCGAAGTAGTCGGGATTGCTCGGCTTGTCGGCGTCGATGAAGATGAGGTCGAACGGGCCGCGGCCCTCCGCGGCGAGCTTGGGCAGCGTGTCGAGCGCTCGCCCGAGGCGCAGCTCGACGATGTCGGCCAGCCCGGCGCGATCGAGGTTCGCGCGGGCGACCTCGGCGTGCTTCGGCTCCGACTCCAGCGTGATCAGGCGGCCGACGGCAGGCAGCGCCCGCGCGAGCCAGATCGTGCTGTAACCCCCGAGCGTGCCGATCTCCAGGATGGTTCGCGCCCCCTGGATCCGCGCCAGGAGATGCAGCAGCTTGCCCTGGTTCGGCGCGACGTTGATCGGCGGCAGGCCGGCCGCGGCGCTGGCCGCGAGCGCCGCATCGAGCGCGGCGTCGGACGGCACGAGCAGATCGGTGAGGTAGCGATCGACGGCGGACCATTGCTCCTGAGCCATGAAAATCATCCTCCTCCCGTCGCGGCGACCACCGTCGCGGCGCACGGGTGAGCTGAGCGCCAGATGTTCGAACTTCCTGCAGCTGACAGAGACGCTGAGCGTCCCGATAGGGACGCCTCGCGGCCACGTCAAACATTGGATGTTTGTCCGTTATAACAGACGATCGCGGTGAGCGCAGCGCCCGCCGCCGCGCAGGGCTCGTCCTACCGCGGCACGAGGACGCGGACGTCCCAGGGCGCGAGGTCCAGCGCGAGGGCGCCGGCCCGGAGGTGCGCGCCGGCGCCGCTCAGCGCGTCGCGCAGGCCACCTCGCGCGTGGGCGGCGAACGGCTCCGGGACGGTGAGCCGCTTCCTTACCGGTCGGTCGCTGAAATTCAGGACGACGAGCGCGAAGCGGGACGCGTCGTCGCCGTGCCTGACATAGGCGAAGACCTCGTCGTCCGGCCCCCCGGCGTGCAGCGTGAGGTGCCCCCGCGACCGGAGCGCCGCGACACCGCGCCTGAGCCGGATCAGCCGCTCGTAATGCCGCGCCAGCTGGCCGCGCGGGGGCCGTGAGACCGGGGCGAGGCCGCCGTAAGGCTCGTACTCGGCGCCGAGCTCGTCGAACGTGTAGACGCACGGGATCCCCGGCAGGGTCAGCAGCGCCGCCGCAGCGACGCGCGTCAGCCCCGGCCCGTGGCGGGTGATGAAGCGCGCGCCGGTGTCGTTGTTGTTGATGAACCTGAGCGTGCGCTCGGGGCGCGCGGCGGTGGCGGCGAGCGCCGCGCCGAGCCGGGCCGCGATGCCCCGCGGCGCGCCGAACACGTCTTTCCAGGCCCAGTGTCCGAGCTCCTCGGTCCAGTCGTAAGCCGCGTCGAACCCGTTCTGCAGATAGTACGGATCGCGCGCCGAGGCCTCGGCGATCAGCGCGACATGCGGGCTCACGCGCCGGAGCTCGGCGGCCCAGGGGGACCAGAGCTCGCCCCGCCGCTGCTTGATGCCCCACGCGGCGTCGACGCGATAGCCATCGATGTCGAACCGGCGCACCCAGTGCAGCGACGCCTCGAGCATCCAGCGCGCCACCTCGGCGCTGCCGTAGTTCAGGTTCGGCAGGTGCTCCCAGTCGAAGTAATGCGTCGGCTCACCGCCGTCGTCGCGATCGTAGAAGTCGAAGGTGTGGGCGCGGTTCGAGCGCCGCTCGGCCTCCCGGAAATACGGGTGCTCGGCCGAGGTGTGGTTGGGCACGAGATCGAGCAGCACGCGCAGGCCGCGCCGGTGCGCGTCGTCCACGAGCTCGCGGAGATCTTGCTCGGTCCCGTAGTCGGGGCGCACGCTGAAGTAGTCGGTGACGGCATACCCGAAGTCGCCCTCGGGCGCGGCGAAGAGGGGAGATAGCCAGATCGCCGTGACGCCGAGCCGCTCGATCGCGGGGAGGGCGGCGCGGACGCTCTGGAGCGGCGGATCGCCGAAGAACGGGGGCACGACGCCGTAGAGGACGGCGTCGTCGATCCACGCCGGCGCGGTCGCGCCAGGGGCGGCTTCGAGCGGCGGCGCGACCCGCGCGGCGTCGCCGCGGCCGCGCTCGTCGCGCACCCTGAGCTCGTACAGCGCCTGACCGCGGGCGTCGGGCGCGGGCAGCTCGAGGCGAGCGCCTTGCCCGAGCGGTTCCGGCGCCGCGCCGACGCGCAGCCGGAACCAGTCGAAGGCGACGATCTCGGCGCGCGAGCGCTCGCCGGGCTCGCTGCTCGTCGCGTCGAGGACGAGCTTGCCGCCGGCCAGCGCAGCGCGGGCGCGGGCGCGGGGCGTGTCCTCGAGCCGGACGCGGTAGGTGACGGGCGGAGAGTCCAGGTCGCCCGCGCTCGCCTCCCGGCAGCGCGCGACGATCTCGTTCTCGCCCTCGATCAGCGGGATGTCCGCGAAGAACCGCTGCTGCTCGATCGCCGCGGGGAACACGTCGCCGCCCACCCGGATAGCGCATTCCTCCAGCGTGCCCGCTCCGGCGAGGGCGCCCTGGATGCGCGCGCTGAAGGCCCAGACGTCGGCATCGCCGGCGTGCAGCTCCAGCCGGGCTTGCGCCGATCCGGATGGGCGCGGCGATACCGAGGGGGTGACCGACTCGCACGAGGACGCCGCCAGGAGCAGAGCGGTAGCCCATCCGAGCCGGGCGAGCAGCCGAAGGCGACGTGATGGGCCTTCGACGCGCTGTGGCCGGACACCGGTGCTCGCGTCGAGCGAAACGACCGGCGGAGGTGGGGATGCACAGGGAGAGAAGGCGGCCGTCGAGCGGAGGAGACGTCTCAGCATGGGGGCGATGCGGCAAGCGGGGGAGCCCCTCTATTCCAGATCCACCCCCGGCGATCCCCGAAGCGCAGAGAGCGCGGAGCTTTTATGTCGTGATCTTCTCCATCTACTCCATGTCCGCTATGTCGTGGCCTCCACGGCGATGCATTCCCGTGCTGGGGCTTCCTCTGCGCCTCCTCGCGCCAGGATCAGGCGGCGGCGCTGAGACGCGATTGCGGGCGCGCACGACGAGCGGGACGCCGCCCGACGGGCTCAGCGTCAGATTGCGGCGCACGGGTCGGGGCGGCCGCTCCTCGAGCAGGCGGAACTCCCATGCCGAAAGCGCCACGCCGAGCACGATCTTCATCTCGAACATCGCGAAGGCCGCGCCGATGCAGCGGCGGTGTCCGCCGCCGAACGGCAGGTACTCGAACGGGGAGAACTTGCGCTCCAGGAAGCGCTCTGGCCTGAACCGGGACGGCTCGGGGTAGAGATCGGGGTGGTGGTGCACGAGCAGGATGCAGGGCGCCACCCCCGTTCCCGGCAGGAGCTCGTGCTCGCCCAGGCGGAACGGCTGCGCCAGGAGGCGAGGGGACTCGGTGACGATCGGATAGATGCGCAGCGCCTCCTTGCACACGGCGTCGAGGTAGGGCAGGGCGGCGAGGCGCTCGGGGTCGGGCTCCGGGCCGAGGGCGTCGATCTCGTCGCGGAGGCGCGCGAGGACGCCGGGGTTGCGGTGCACGTGATCGAGGGCCCACGCGAGGGCGAGCGCCGTTGTCTCGTGCCCGGCGAACAGCAGCGTGCGGAGCTCGTCGAAGATGGCCTGATCGCTCATGGTAGAGCCGTCGTCGTAACGGGCCGAGACCATGAGGCTCAGGATGTCGTCGCCCGGCGCCGCGCGCGCCCGCTCGATCTGCCCGAGGAACAGGGCATCCAGGTCATCGACGCGCCGGCGGAAGCGCGCGTAGGGGCCGAGGCCGCCGAGGTCCCGCTGCAAGAACGGCAGGAAGGTCAGCGCCGGGGTCAGCGCGTCGGTCATGGCGACGACGGCGCGGGCGAACGCGCTCGTTCGAGATGGCTCCTCCACGCCGAACACTGCGCGGATGATGACGTCGAGCGAGATCGCCTGCGTGATCTCCTGGGCGACGGCGCGGGGCGCGCGCGCCGCCTCGGTGAGCCGACGGGCGGCGGTGTCCGCCATCGCCGCGGCGTAAGCGCGCATGCGATCGCCGTGGAACGGGGGTGTCAGCAGCTTCCGCTCGCGCCTGTGGCGCTCGCCCGAGAGCATGAGGAGCGAGTGCTCCCCCACGAGGGGCGCGATCGCCCTGGTGGCGAAGGGAAGGAATGTCTCCGGCGGCGCCGTCAACACTTCCTCCGCCGATCTGGGGCATCCGGCGATCACGACGTCACCGCTGACCACGGGGACGTTGAAGACATCCCCGTACGTGGAGGCGCACCGCGACAGGAACTCGAAGGGACGTGTGATGAACTGGTAGGTCGTCAGAAGTCGGCCGCGCGGGCCTCGAAGCAACTGGCTCATGGCGTACCTCGGCGGGAGCTCGATCCCGGGGGCGCGCGGCGCCTCGCCGGGATCGATACCAAGGATGGGCTCGGCGCGCCGCTCCGGCAGCGGCGTCGGGCGCCAATGTTGCGACGGATGGCGCCAGGTCGGGGCGCGCCGCGCGGTGTCCGCCCGACCAGGGCCATCGTGACCACGCTGCCGGGGCCGGCCGGCGCTGCCGCGTTCGCCCACCGGAGAGCTCGCCTGGGGCATCACGCAATGCTCGTGCCATAGGCGTAGCGGCGGCCGGCGACATTTTTGATGGATGCGCCGATGAGTTCTGCGCGCTCCGGCAGTCCACCCCCCGAACCCATCCCGCGGCAGCGCCCGCACCGGGCGAGGCCCATTCCCGATGACAATGGAGACGTCCCCATGACCCGGATCGAACTGCCCCGCGTCGTGTCGCGCGCCGAGTGGCTGGAGGCACGCAAGGCGCTGCTCGCCCGCGAGAAGGAGCTGACCAGAGCGCGCGATCGGCTCAACGCGGATCGCCGGCGCCTGCCGATGGTCGAGGTGACCGAGCCGTACGAGTTCTCGGGCGCCCACGGCAAGCTGCGCCTCCTCGATCTGTTCGAGGGCCGGCAGCAGCTCATCGTCTATCATTTCATGTGGCTCTTCGAGGACGACGGCACTCCCAAGGATCGCGGCTGCCCGAGCTGCTCTGGCTACGCCGATCAGATCTCGAAGGGCCACCTGCGGCACTGGCACAACGTCGGCACCACGTTCGCGTTCATCTCGCGCGCTCCCTGGGAGAAGATCGCGCCGTTCAAGGCGCGTATGGGCTGGCCCGTGCCCTGGTACTCGTCGGCGGGCAGCCGCTTCAACCACGACTACCATGTCACGCTGGACGAGTCGGTCACGCCAGTGGAGTACAACTACCGAACGCCCGCCGAGCACGAGCAGGCGGGCTCGGCCTACTATCTTGGGGGCAAGCAGCCCTTCGACCTGCACGGGCTGAGCTGCTTCCTGCGCGACGGCGAGCGCGTGTATCATACCTACTCGACTTACGGGCGCGGCACGGAGTCGACCGGCGGCTCGTACTATTTCCTCGATCTGACCGCGCTCGGGCGCCAGGAGGAATGGGAAGAGCCCAAGGGGCGCAGCACCGGGCTGGGCGCCAAGGCCGGCGACGAGCGCATCCGTTACCCCGACGAGCAGGAGGACCTGTCCGATTCGAGCGGCGCGCGGCCCGCGGCCGCCGCTCCCGAGGCGGACGACTGTTGCTCACGGATGCGCCGCTGAACCGCGGGGCCCGCGCCATTCTCGGCGAGAGCGCGACGCCCGAGCTGCCTCGCTCGCCGTCGGCAGGAGTGAACGCCGCTCACCGCGCATCGAACCTCACGTCCAGGTCCGGGTACTTGCGAGCGAAGTACTCCAGCGCCAGCCACGTGTGGCAGTGCCGGACGTCAGGCTGGTGCGCCGTCGGGCAGTTGCAGCCGAGGAACACGTCACCTTGCCGGGCCTCCTGCGCCAGCGCGTCGAAGCGCTCCCGTTGCTCCGCAAACCGCTCATCGAGCGCCGCGAGGTAGGCGGCGCGAAACCTCTTGAAGCCAGCTTGCGAGGGGTCCGACAGGAACTCTTCGACCATCTCCGGGGTGGGCCTCAGGATGTGGTGCGTGTGTTTGCGCGTGTCGTACCGCTTGCCTTCTGGCAGCGGATCGTCCTCCGGGCGGCGCCCGCGGACGAGGTGGTAGCGTGCAAGCATATACGCTCATTCCTCCTTTCGTTCGTCGTTGGGATGCGTCGGCCGCGACGTCCCATGGCGGTCCGGACGAAGCGCGGCGCGCAGCACGAGCGCGCCTCTCACCGCGGCGCCGGCGCGCGCGCCACGCGGCCGCCCACGACCACCATGTCGATCGGCGTGTCGACGAGCGAGCGATCGGGCGAGAGATCGCGGCCCAGGACCGTCAGATCGGCCACGTAGCCAGGCGCGATCCGGCCCCGCTGGCCCTCGGCCCAGGCCGCGTACGCAGGCGCCGCGGTGAAGGCCAGGAGCGCCTCGTCGAGGTCGAGCCGCTCCTCGGGCATCCACCCGCCCGGGGGCTGGCCCGAGGGATCCTGCCGGGTCACGGCTGCATAGATGCCGAGCAGCGGTGAGGCGTCCTCCACAGGGAAATCCGAGCCGAACACGAGGCGCGCGCCCGACGAGAGCAGCGACCTCCAGGCATACGCGCCCTTCAGGCGATCGGCGCCGAGCCGCGCGGGCGCCCACGGCATGTCGCTCGTCGCGTGCGTCGGCTGCATCGAGGCGATCACCCCGAGCGCCGCGAAGCGCGGCAGATCGTCGGGCGAGAGGATCTGCGCGTGCTCCACCCGGAACCGCAGCGCCGCCGCCCGCCCCGGGCCGAGCGCCTCGAACGCGTCGAGGACGGCGCGGTTGGCGCGGTCGCCGATCGCGTGCACCGCGAGCTGGAAGCCCGCGTCCGCGACGAGCCGCGCCGCGCGCGCGAGCGCCTCGCGATCCATCAGCAAGAGCCCGCTCGTCGAGGGCTCGTCCGCGTACGGCGCGAGCAGCGCCGCGCCGCGCGAGCCGAGCGCGCCGTCGGCGAAGAGCTTGACCCCGCGCAGCACGAACATCGCCGTGCCTGTCGGGTCCACGTCGGGCGTGCGCGCCTTCAGCCCCTCGAGCTGCCCGTCGCCTGCGAGGTAGGCGTAAACGCGGATCGGCAGCCGCCCGGCCGCGGCGAGCGCGCGGTAGACGGCCACGGTCTCGTCGTCGATGCCCATCTCGTGCACGGCCGTGAGCCCGGACGAGAGCGCCTCCTCCGCCGCGCGCAGGATGCGCCGCTCGCGCACGGCGGGCGGGTCGGCCGGGATCCTGGCCTCGATGAGGCCCATCGCGTTGTCGACGAAGACGCCCGTCGGCTCGCCCGCGGCGTCGCGCAGGATGCGCCCGCCCGGCGGATCCTGCGTGCCTCGACCGACCCCGGCCGCGCGCATCGCCACGGCGTTCGCCCAGAGCGCGTGCCCGTCGACGCGGCGCAGCGCCACCGGGTGCTCCGGCGCCGCCGCGTCGAGGGGGGCGTGCGTGGGGAACGCCGCGCCCGGCCAGAGGTTCTGGTCCCAGCCGCGCCCGGTGATCCACTCGGCCCTCGGGCGGGCCTTCGCCGCCCCGGCCACGATCGCCGCCGCCGCCTCGGCGCTCGTGGCGCCGCGCACGCTCAGCGTCTCCAGCGCGACCCCGAGCCCGTAGAGATGGGCATGCCCGTCGACGAGACCGGGCACGACCGCGCGCCCCGGCAGCTCCTCGACGCGCGTACCCGGCCCGACGAAGGCCTTCGCGCCGCCAGCGCTGCCCACGAAGACGATCCGCTCGCCGCGCACGGCGACCGCCTCGGCGCGCGGGTTCCCGGGGTCCATCGTCCGGACGACGCCGGCCGTGATCACGAGATCTGCGGGCGCTTCGGGCATCGACGTCGCGGCGGACAGGCCCGGCGAGGCACAGCCGGGGGCGAGGCTGCCGAAGAGGCTCAGGAGCGTCGCTCGGAGCGCGTTCGACATGAGCGCCACCCTAGCACCCGCATGGGGCGCGCAACGGCGGGCAGGGGGCTACCAGAGGCTCAGCGTGACCGCGACGGTCAGCAGCGGCAGCGGCGCGAGCACCGCGATGAAGAAGACGAGGACGTCGATCCGCGCAATCTGCGCGCGCCCTCGCTCGAGCAGCCCGGCCTGCTCTCCGGCGACGATCTCGGCGCCGCAGAGATCCCCTCCGCGGTACGTGCCCCCGGACGTCGGTCCGAGGACCACGACCGGTCCGGGTGGCAAGCCGCGGTCCGCGGCGCGCACGAGAGGCGAGCCGTCCGCGAAGTCGAGCCAGCCGTTTTCCGCGAGCACCGCGACCCTCGCCCCCGCGATCCGCGCGAGGGCGCGGCGGGCACGCCAGCGATGGCGGAGCAGCGCCGCGGAGAGCAGCGCTCCGCAGGCCGCGACGGCGATCGCGCGCCGGTGGGCGCCGAGCACGTCTGCGACGAGGCGCATGGACGCGGGCCTCGGGAAGAACCGCGGCGCAGTGAGGACGACCGGACCTGCTTCACCGCCGCGATGGGCATCGTAGATCGCTCCGTCGAGCACGATCAGCTCGCCCAGCTCGCGGTGTTTGGCGAACGGAGACGCTTTGCGAACGAGCGGCGACGCCTGGCGGATGATGAAAGAATCGCGGGGATCGATCCAACCCGGCTGCTGCGGGCACGCCTCGGGGTCGACCATCGTGTACGTGCCGCGCTGAGACAGCCACGTCACGAGCTGAGCGTCGAAAGGCCTCCCGGCCTCCTCCACATCGAGAAAACACCTCTCGGACAGGCTCGGGCACAACCTGCGCACGCCCAGCCGGCCGATGGTCACGTCGTGGATGCGCGTCACGAGGGGCGGTCCGGACGGGTCCGACGGGCCCTCGGCGATCATCGAAGGCGCCCCCTCGACGGGCGGGACGACTCCGATGCTCGGAAGGGACGCGATGTGATCCTCCGGATCGGGCTCTCGTACGGCGTGAGCGGTCGATACGGCAATGAGGCCCGTGGTCAGCGCGAGGACGGCGACGCTCGCCGCGTGGAGAGCGCGCGGCGGCACACGGACCATGGTGGTCGTCATGGCAGCGAAGAACACCACCCCGAGGGCGCCGACAAGGGCGGACATGAGCCCAAACACGCTGCCGATGGCCGGCAGCCACTCTCGCCATACGTGCCAGGAAGGGGGGATGTCGGGGCACGTCATCGCATCCCGGGTCATGCGGAACCAAGCTCGTCCCGCTCTCGCACCCCGGCGCGCTCGACGCCTACGGCTGCACCGCCAAGGCCACCTGGACCATCATCGACTGAACCGACCCTGCTGGTTTCTTTTCGGGATAATTCACAGGGAGTCGGGGAGACGGGGAGTGAATCCCGCCAATCTCCCTGCCTCCCCGACTCCCTGTTTCAATTTTATCTGCTCAAATGCCAACAAAATGAGGGGGTTGTCAGGCTTGGAACGAGGTGTCGACGACCGGGCACGGCGCACCGCGCGATGCCGTCTCTCATTCTCCTGCTTCGGTACTGCATGTAATGTTGATCCACCCGCGACGGCCTTCGATCGCGCCGCCGATGAACCGGAGCGGCCATGGGTGATCCGAACGCTCGCAGCGCCACTGCGATACCAGCTCCGGCACCTCGGTCGCGCAGAAGCCGCTCGGGCATCCCGGACAATCGAGCGAATGCCGGCAGCTCTCCAGGTCGGCGCCGGCGAGCTGCACGACCTCGCAGCGGCGCAGCTCCTCGCCGCCGCGCTCCACGAACGTGGGCTGCCCGCCTGGATCGCGCCAACCTCGCGCGGCATCGCAGCGCTCGAGATCGGCCTGATCGATCATGACCTTGCAAGCGACCACGCCTCCGTCGTCCACGGCGAGCGGGTGGGCCTGGCAGATGTACCCGCAATCGGCCCAACCCGGGTGGAGGAGCATGTCCCACGTTTGCTGATCGTCGCAGCGCGAGGCGATCGGCTCCGCGTGCACGAGCTCGCTCCACGCCTCGAGTCGCGTGCTGCCTTCGTCGACGGCGCGACAGGTCGAATCGCGCGTGGTGAAAGGCCCGACCACCTCCGTGTCCAGGGTCATCGACAGCGCTGTCTGGCCGGGTACGTCGTCGGCGACGAGCTCGGGCCCCTCGTCGTCGCGCGTGCTCGCGACGAGCAGCCTCGCGATCCTGTCCTGGGGCAGTGACCTGACGAAGGCGACCTCCGCCTCCCCCACGGGGGCGAGCGCGCCCGTGACGAGCTCCAGCGCGCCCCTGGCCGTCCGTAGCGGGCGGTACTCCTCCCCGGGCTCGGCCAGGCGCTGGCCCAGCGCCTCTGTCACGCCTGCCATCACTGCCTCGACCTCCTCCTCGTGCGATGTCTGAGTGGTCCACGCGAGCGCGGGGATTTCCCTCGAGGTGAGGAGCGCCGCAGCCTCGGGCGCGCTCGGCCGCGCGACGACCACCCGGATATCGCCCGGGTGCCACTGGGCCGGATCCGCGCTGCCGCAGGCTCCCCACCGCAATCCGATCACGTCAAGAAGGCTCGCGCGCACGCTCTGGGCGACGCGCTCCCGAAGCTGCGCAGCTTCGGCCGTGTCCGCGTCATCGACGACGAGGACGATGACCTGCGGGCGCTCCCCGGCGCCCGTTCCGTCGAGCACCAGCTGCGAGGTTGTCCGGGGATCCACCGCCACCGGATCCGTGCCGCACGCCACGGCGGCGAGCGTCAACCATGTGAGATGGAGAGACCTCATTTGCCACATCACGGGCGGTGTTGGCAACACGCGTACCAGTGAGCGTGCTGCTCTCCAGGCCGAGAACAGCGCTGTTCCTGCGGTGTCCGAAGTGGGCTGAGCGCGCTCCATGCCAACGCGGCGGCGCGCGGCGCCAACCCAGTTGCTCAGCCCGAGCGAGCCGCTCCCTCCCGGAGTGGTGACGCTGGATCCGCGACTGACCCGCGGAGGCCTCGGGGATGAGGTCCGCTACTTGTTCGTCTGGTGCTGGCGGGCGCGATCCGCGACCGTTTGCCCGCCGGGGACGCCGCGCACGTCGCGGTTCTGCCACTCCAGCATCCAGCCGGGGTATTCGGGCGGCAGCGCGCTCGCCTCGTCGAGCTGCTTGACGTGTTCGGGAGAGAGCGTGACCTCTGCCGCGGCGAGGTTGTCGGCGAGCTGCTCCCGCGTCTTTGCGCCGATGATGACGCTGGTGACGAAGGGGCGAGTCAACTGCCACGCGAGCGCGACGCGCGCGACCGAGAGGCCCGTGGCGCCCGCGACCTCGCGCAGCGCGCCGAGCACGCGCGGCAGGCGGGCGCGGTCGACGGGCGGGAAGTCGAAGCTCGTGCGCCGCGCGCCGTCAGGGCCGCCCGGCTTCTCCGGATCGAACTTGCCCGACAGCATGCCGCCCGCGAGCGGGCTCCAGGGGAGGATCGCGATGCCCTCCGACTGCGCCAGGGGCACGATCTCGCGCTCGATGTCGCGCCCCGCGAGCGAGTAGTAGACCTGGGCGCTCTCGAACCGCGCGAGGCCGTTCGCCTGCGCGAAGCCGATCGCCTTCATGGCCAGCCACGCGGGCAGGTTGCTGAAGCCGACGTAACGGGCCTTGCCCGAGCGCACCACGTCGTCGAGGGCGCGCACCGTCTCCTCGATGGGCGTCACGGGATCGACGCCGTGGATCTGGTAGAGGTCGACGTGATCGAGCCCTAGCCTCTGGAGGCTCGCGTCGATGCTCGCGAGGATGTGCGCCCGCGAGAGGCCGATCTGGTTCACGCCCGGGCCCACGCGTCCGCGCACCTTGGTGGCCACGACGACCTGCTCGCGCGGGCGGCCGAGCGCCTTGAGCGCCGCGCCGACGAGCCGCTCCGACTCGCCTTCGGCGTACACGTCCGCGGTGTCGATGAAGTTGACGCCGCTGTCGAGCGACGTGCCCACGACCGCCTCGACCTCGCCGGTGCCGAGCGCGCCGATCACCTGCCAGAAGCCCTTCCCGCCGAACGTCATGCTGCCGAGGCAGAGCTCGGACACGTAGAGGCCTGTCTTCCCTAGGAGCTTGTATCGCATCGTGCCTTCTCCCTTGTGTGTCCGGGAGGGGTAAGGCTTCGAGCGCGCTCGAAGTCAAGGGGCGGCTGGCGAAACAAAACGAGGCCGGGGGCGCCCTTGACTTAGAGCGCGCTCGAGCTTTTACCGTGACGGGTGCCGAAACGCCGCCGTCCCTCCCTGCGCGGCAAGGAGGTCCAGTGCAGCCCCGCCGAGCAGCTGATCGCCCTCCGCTCTCCGCCATCGACGTCCGCCCCCCTCCCGCGGAGCGCGCCGAGGCGCCCTCGGGAGCGGCTGACAGGCTGACCATCGCCGAGGTCGCTGCCGCCACGAGCACGAGCACGCACACGCTGCGCTACTACGAGCGGATCGGCCTCATCCAGCCGATCGCGCGGGCGCGCAGCGGCCACCGCCGCTACGGTCCCGACGACGTGCGCTGGGTCGTCTTCCTCCGCCGGCTGCACGAGACGGGCATGCCCATCCAGCGGATGCTCGCCTACGCGACGCTCGCGCGCCGGGGCGACGCGACCATCTCGGAGCGTCGCGCCCTGCTCGAAGCGCACCGCGACGAGGTGGCCAGGAAGCTCGCCGAGCAGCAGGCCCACCTCGCCGGCATCGAGAAGAAGGTGCGAATGTACGAGGAGCTGGAGCGTCAGCTCGCCGAGAAGAGCGGCCGCGACGCACCCGCGCCCGGCCGTCAGCCGGCGGCCTTCGTGCCGAGCGCCTGATCGCCGATCGTGCCAGTCCTTGTGCGCGGCGCGCTGCGCCTCCTCGATTCGCCCTCAGCCAGGATGGCCGGCCGGTGAACCCCGTGAAAGGCTCGTATGAGCCATATCACCAGGGTGAAGTCTTCTCGTTCAGAAGACATTGCCAACAGGGTCTCTGGTTGTAGGACTGAGCCCTGCCCGAGGCTCGCGACAGTCGCTTGCCATGTCGGCCGCTGGCAGCGACCAAGAGACGCTTCCTCGTAGACAAGGGTGCGACGGGAAGAGCAACTCCAGGGCCTGGACGACCTGCTCGCGTGTGCGCTCCCCCGGGGAGGATGTGGGTGTATTGTTCCTCGGCGTTGAAGCTGACGAAACCCTCGACGGCGACTGATATGCTGCGGCCGTGCGATGGCTCGCCCAGCTTGCGCTCGCCGTGGTCCTGATGGGGTGCGCGCCGGATGGAGACGAGGATGCAATTTCGACCGCGACCTCGCTCCCGATTGAGGTCCTCGGCGCGCCGGGCGCCGCCGTCGCGGTCACGATCGACGTCCCCGGCGACGTCGCCTCCGCGCCGGGCGCCGCGCTCGCGCTCACGGTGCACAACGTCGTCGAGGCCGACGCGGCCTACGTGGTGGTGAACGACGCGGCGCCGATCGACCTCGCCGCGCCGGGGCTGCGCAGGCCGTCGGGCGGCCACGCGACCGCCACGCTCCCGCTCGCCGAGGGCACGCTGCGCGCGGGCGCCAACCGCGTGGTGTTCCGCTACGACCGCCAGGTCCGCGACGTATCCGGGTTCCGCGTGATCGACGTGGCCGTGGTGGCCGGGGGGCGGCGGGGGACGGCCGACCTCCCCGCCGACGACCCCGCCGCCTGGACCGCGCCGTCGGCCGACGCCGATGCCATCGAGCGCGGGCGGCGCTTCTTCACCGAGGAGAGCCGTGACGGCGGGCCTGTGTGCGCGCGCTGCCACGCCGACGATGGCGCCGACCTGGCCTACTTCGCGTTCTCCAACCACAGCGTGATCGCGCGCGCCCAGCACCACCTGTTCACCCCCGCCGAGGCCGCCGACCTGGCGAGCTACGTGCGCTCCCTGGCCGTCCCCCCCGTCGGACGCGTGATCGACGCGCCGTTCCAGCCCGGCCCGCTGCACGCGGGCGCGGCCGGCGCCGGGCATAAGGCCGTGCTCGACTCCGACGAGGCGCTCGGCGCCGCGCTGTTCCCCGGCGGCTTCCCCGAGGACCCGGCCTGGGACCTGGCCGCGTCGTTCGACTCCTCGGCCATCGCGCTCCCCGTCGAGACGCCGTCGTGGATGCGCTGGCTGCCGCGCAGGATCGACGAGACCTGGTTCACGCGCGACGACGGCCGGCTCGCCGAGGCGCAGGCCGCGCTCGAGCGCGACGGCACGCTCGAGGCCGCGCGCGCCTTCGAGAGCGCTGCGGTGCAGATCGGCAAGGAGATCCTCATCACGACCGGCGATCACGCCGGGCGCGTGGAGCTCCTGCGCTACGCCGCGATCAAGCTGTGGGACTGGCAGCGGCGCCACGGCGGCTTCGACGGCGCAGACCACGGCTTCCCCGACGGCGGGCCCGCATTCCCCTACGAGGTCGGCTTCGCGTTCTTCGAGGCGGCGTTCGCCGAGGCCGTGCCGGACGCGATGGCGCAGACCTTTTCCTGGTGGGTGGCCCAGGCCGCGGTCAACCCCGGCCGGGGCCACACGTCGGGCGATCGACCGCTGAACTGGAAGGACGTCCTCACCGCCGCCGACGGCGCCGGCGCCGGCCCGTGGACGATCACCTATCTCCACCTCGTCGGCAGCCTGGAGGAGTCCCAGGGCGCGCTCGCCGACGACTTCGGCACCGATCGCGGGCCGGTGCGCCTGCTCGCCGTGCCGCTGCGGCGCGTCCCCGGCCCGATCCGCGCCTCGCTGCTGCGCCGCTTCCTCGCGCGCGAGGCGGCGTTCCTGGCCGGCGGCGGGACGCTCACGTCCGATCATCACGTGGTCCTTGGCAACGCCTGGCGGGATGGGTGTGAGGGGCTCGCCCTCGACGAGCGCGCGGAGCTGCGCGCGCTCGCGCCGCCCGAGGTCGCCGCCGACCTGGCGGCGTGTCCCTAGGCGGCGATTGCTGGAGGAACGATGGTTCGAACACGTCTCGCGCTCTCACTCGTGGCCGCTGCCGCGCTCGCGGCCTGCGGCAGCTCGGGGAACGGCCCCGGCGGCTCTGGCGGCCCCGACGGTCCGACCGCCGACTGCCCCGACGGCGAGTCCTGCTCTTTCTGTCACGCCACGACCTGGGGCGGCGCGCTCCCCGGCGCGGACACCGACGTGGTGATCCCGTCAGGGAAGGTCGTCGTGGTCGACTGCCCCGCCGAGGCGCACACGGTCCTTGTCGAGGCCGGCGGCACGCTGCGCGCGTCGCGCGAGGCGTCGGCCACGCTGACTCTGCACGGCAACCTGGTCGTGGAGGGGACCGTCGACTACGGCACGCCCGACGACCGCGTCCCCGACGGCGTGACCGCCGAGATCGTCTTCACCGGCATGCACGACGAGGACTACGCCGGCACGCCCAGCGCGGTGGAGGGAGGGGACGGCCCGCAGTCGGTCGACACGCCCATCTCCGTCGTCGGCGGCGACGTCGGGGTGTGGGTCATGGGCGCCGGGCGCCTGCTCGCGGCCGGCGCGCCCAAGCGCGCGTGGGGGAAGCTCGTCGAGGGCGCGGGGGACGGCGACGCGGTGTTCACCGTCGACGACGCGTCGGGGTGGAAGGCCGGCGATCGCGTCGTCCTCACCCCGTCGACCCCGCTCGCCGGCGGCGACGCGGCGGTCGACCAGTTCGATGAGGGGACCATCGCCGCTGTCGACGGCAACGAGGTGACGCTGGCCAAGGCGCCTGCGTTCACCCACGACGGCTGCGCGGACTGCCTGCGCCGCGCCGAGGCCGCGAACCTGTCGCGCAACGTGGTCATCCGCTCGGCCGACGACACAGCGCACGCGCACATCCTGGTCGCCGAGCAGGGGCACGCGCAGCTCGACAGCGTGGAGCTCCGCTGGCTCGGCCCGCTGATCCCGTGCAGCGGCGGCGCCGAGGGGACCGCGCTCCCCGCCCGCCGCGCGCCGCTCTGGTTCCACCAGCAGAAGGACGCCTCGGCGGGCTCGTTCGTGCGTCACGCGGCGATCTGGGGCGGCGAGCTCCACTTCATCATGGTCGAGCAGTCGAACGACATCGAGATCAGCGACGTCGCCGGCTACGACACCCAGGGAGTGGGCTTCGGCCTGTTCTACGACAACGGCGCGTGCGGCACGTTCTGTGACGATCGCGAGAAGGCGCCGGCCGGCGTGCTCCTCGACCATGTGCTGGCCGCGCGCGTCGGCATCCCCGAGCGCGTCGACGGCTGCATCCGCGTGGACCACCGCATGACCGGCATCGCGGTGTCGGGCGGCGAGGGCTCGGGCGCGCGCGACTCGGTCGCCGTCGGCGTGGGCTACGACGGCACAGGCGAGGACGTCTCCGGCTTCGGCTGGCAGGAGGGGGGCTCGGGGCGGCCGGCGGACTTCGTCTTCGACGGCAACGTCGCCCATCACGTCCGCGGGCACGGCGCGATGATCTGGCAGAACATCGAGGTCGCGCAGCCGGCGTACCGCGACAACGCGTTCTGGTCGAACGGCCACTATGGCGTCCTCTGGGGTGCCTACGTGAATCCGCTGCTGTTCTCCGACGTCGTGGCGGTGGACAACGGGCTGGCGTCGATCGGCGTCAAGGCCATCCCGCTCGACGACACGGCCCGCATGCAGGGGGGCACCGTCGACGACATCAAGATCCTGGCTTACGTGTTCATCCAGGAGAAGCCGGCGATCTTCGATCACGTGACGTTCACGGGCGATCGTCCGGTCGCGGTGACGCAGCTCCACGAGGCGTGCGACGGCGGCGACGAGGAGGACCCCGCCGATCCCGACTGCCTGCGCGTGTGGCTGCGCTTCGTCGATCCGGTATTCCCGGCGGGCGTGCTGCCGTTCGATTTCGGGCAGACGTTCAACCGCTACTCGACCTGGGAGGTGCGCGGCTTCTCCAGCCCCGACTTCCCGGACCTGCCGGCCGACTTCGATCTCTACCGCGCCGACAACGAGGTCGAGGGGGGCGCCTACTTCGCGCCGTTCGACGCGTGGCTCGTTCCACGTTGATGCGGCGAGAAGCACCGCCGCCCGTCGCTCAAACTCCCAGCTTCGGTCGCTGAGCGATGATGAAGTCGACGGCGGCGCGGACGCTGTTCACCTTGGCGTAATCGGCGCTGAAGGTGGCCACGAACGATTTCGCCTCCGGCCAGGCGCCGAGCGTGGGCTCTATCTCCTCGGCCTTCCAGCGGGCGCCGAAGGGGGGCATGAGCACGAGGCCGAGCTTGAGCCCGCCATCGGATGGCCGGCCGTGCTCCGGGAGCCAGCGTGTGCCATCGGTCAACCGCTCCGGATCAGGGGGAGTGACCGACGCGCGAGGCACGGTTGCGACCGCCGAGCGGCTGGTGCGCCCCCGATGGGACAGCGACGAGGCCTGTGCTGGGCGGCCATAGGGCCCGAAATCCACATCGCCAGCCTGGTCCAGCAGCTCTATGTCAGAGCGAGTGAACGACCCAGACGGCTGGCTCCTCATAATCCAGCCGCTGTCGGGCAGCGCCGCCAGATCGTCGCTCCGCACGGCGAGCGGCGCGGCGTTGCCGACCGCGGCCAGACGCCCCGTCGCCCGCTCGACGAGTCCGAACGTGAACGCTCGCGTCGACGCGCAGCCGGAGGTTCGACGCGAAGCGGCGGAGACCGCTCACGGTGGAGCTCGACGGCTTCAATGTGCAAGCTGCGGTACGGATCGAGGGATGGGCCGATGAGGGGCGGGAGCGGCTCGTGAAGTACTGCGCCCGCCTCGGGGGGTGCGTCCTGCGAAAGGAGGGCTAGGGGTACGTGCCGAACGCCCACCATTCGGTCGCCATGTTGTCGTCGGTGATGATCGGGTCATCCTGCGTCCGCAGCAGGATCGACTCCCGGCCTTCCCAGGTGGGCCCGCCGCGCCAGTCCTGTTCTTTCAGCAGATCGAGCTGCGCGGCGCTGCTGCCGGCGGGCAGCACGGGACGGCCGTCGATACGCCACGCGTCGAGCTTCCCCTCGAAGCGCGCGTGGTCGATGGTAATCGGACCGTCGCTCGCGATCAGCATGTTCTGGAAGCGGAGGGCGTTGGGGAATACGGTCGCCCCGGTCTTCTGAGCCGCGGTGGACATGGTGGTGTTGTAGTAGAGCGCGCCGCCCAGCTTCAGGTGCCGGCGGGACAGATCCATCATCTCCCGGGAGAGCAACATCGAGGCATACGAGCGCCAGTACACGATTGTGTTCTCGACGATGACGTCGAAGCGCCGCGAGGTCCGCCCCAGGTAGCGCCGGCCATCGTCGATGAGGACCTCCACCTTCGGGTTGTCCAGCGCGCTCGCGACGACGGGCGCGCGCCGCGCCGCCTCGACGAACCCGGGGTTGATCTCGACCACGGTGAGGCGCTCGACGTCGGGGTCGTTCGCCAGCACCTGAAGCCAGGAGCCGGACCCGAGGCCGATCATGAGGATGTCGCGCGGCTGGGGATGGAACGCGGACACCAGATAGGCCCGCAGCACCCGGTTCTCGTCCTTTTCCGGCAGCGGGCTGACGTTGGTGATGCCCTCGTAAGATCCGCCGCCGTACACCGTGCCCGACTGGGAGACCGTGACGACGCCTTCGCGACGCTCGATGACGTGGGCGAAGCGACCGTGCTCGCGGTGTTCCTCCCCGTAAAGGAGCTTCTCGTAGAGGTCGCCGTAGAGCGTCGGCGCCGACCCCACGAAGGACGCGATGGCGGCAGCCAAGATGGCGCCGCTGAACACGCGCGAGCGCGCCGTCGTCGACGCGGAGAGCATGAGCATCGCGCCGATCGCGGCGCCCGCGATCGCGAGGGCCACGTTGAGCTCGCGCAGAGGCAAGACATCCAGCAGCACGAGGCCGGTGACCAGGCTGCCCAGCGTCGAGCCCACGATGTTGCCGACGTAGACGTAGGACAGCCGCGCGCCGGCCAGCTCGTCCGCGCGGATCCCGAAGTGGCACAGGAGCGGGAACCCCGCGCCGAGGCAGGTGCTGGCGAGCGCGAAGACAGGCAGCGTCGAGGCCGGCTCCACACCGCGGCCGACCAGGTGCGCGACGACGGGGGCCACGAGGAAGGCCGCGAGCGCCCCGGCGAAGATCACCCCGCCCACCCGGTAAAGCTGTCCGGAGTGCTCCGCCGCCGTGCTCCGGCAGTAGCGACCGGCGAGGAGCGATCCGCCGGCCAGACCGGCGAGGTAGGCCGCGAGCAGAAAGCCGAAGGCGTCCGGAGCGCCTTCGACCGTGAAGCCGTAGATCCGGACCCAGAGGACCTCGTGCGAGAGCGCGAGATAACCGCCGAGCGTGGCGACGAGGACGGCGACGAGGAGCCTCATGGCTCGCCGCGACGCCCCCGGCGCAGAACCATCACGAGCACACCGAGAAATACGTTGAGCGCCGCGGCAACCTCCGCCGTGGCCCGGAGGCCCAGCCCGCCCAGCAGGTAGTGCGCCGCCAGAAAGGCACCGAACGCCGCGCCCAGCGTGTTGGTGAAGTACAGGTTACCTAGCGAGCGACCGACGTTACGCGATCGCGACGTGGCGTGCGCGACCAGGAGGGGCAGTGTGGCTCCCATCAGCATGGCCGGGAGCGCCACGAGCAGGAAGGCCACCCCACCCGTGGCGACATGGCCAATGCCGTGCGTGACCTCTGCAATGAGGGCGAAGAGGCGAATGCTGAAGGCGCCGTAGAGGCCTATCCCGAGCTCGGAGAGCGCAAACAGCGTCACCGCGGCTTGCGGGTACCGGCGCGAAAGCGCCCCACCCGCGAGGCTCCCGAGGCCGAGACCGAGCATGAACGCGGTGACGACGATCGTGACCGACAGGATGTCGACGCCGTAGATCGCGTAGAGCGCGCGCTGCCAGACGACCTGATACACCAGCGCTGCCGAGCCCGAGAGGAAGAACACCGGGAAGAGCCAGGGCTCCATGGCTTGCGCCTTCAGCTGCTCAGCGGCCGGCGGGGCGAGCTTGGTCGAGAGGGTCTGCGAAGGCATGCTTGCTCTCCCACACGGAGCTAGCGGACGCGGGCGCGCCGGTACTCTCCCGGCGTCGTGCCCGTCCAGCGACGGAAGCTGCGATAGAAGTGGCGCGGCTCGCCATAGCCGAGCAGGAACGCGATCTCCTGGAGCGCGAGGTCAGGCCGGCGGACGAGATCGAGCGCCTTCTCCCGCCGGGCCTCGTCGAGCTGCGCCGTGAACGACGTGCCGACGTCCTTGAGCGCGCGCTGGAGCGAGCGCGTGCTCATGCCCAGCGCGCGCGCGATCCCCTCCTGGTCCACGTCGCCGTGGTCGAGCCGCTCGTCGATGCGGGCGCGCACGCGCGCGTCGAGCGTCGCGGCGCTGGCGGGCGCCGCGCGCGCGGCGAGGAGCTGCTCGGCGTGGCGAACGAGGTAATCGCGGACCGACGGGTCCGCGCCGACCAGGGGCGCGTCGAGCACGCGCGCATCGTAGACGAGGCCCGTCGCGCCCGCCTCGAAGCGGGCGGGGGCCCCGATCGCCTCCTCGTAGAGCGACGGCGGGTGCCGGCGAGGATGGCGGAACAGCGCCTCGATCGGCCTCGCCGAGCCGCCGAGGTAGAGCGCGATGAAGCGCGCGAGCGTCGCGACCATCATCTCGATCGGCTCGGCCATGGCGACGACGCGCGGCTCGTGCTCGAGCGCGAGCCGCGCGACCCCGCCGTGCTCCTCGAGGAGGATGCGGAGGTACGGGTCCATCAGCCGGCAGAAGCGGCCATAGACGGCGACGCCCTGCCGCACGGTCTCGCTGTGGCGAAGGACGTGCCCCACGATGCCGACGACCGAAACCGGGATGCAGCGCGCATAACGCAGCCCGAGAGGCTCGCCGGGGAGGCGCTGGAGAAGGAGCTCCCACAGCGAGAAGAGCGATGCATACGGCACGAGCTCGTCGGGCGCGGTAAGGATCTCGGGCGCGACGCCGGCCGCCTGGAGGAGATCCTCCTGCGGGACTCCGCACGACGAGGCGAAGGCGATGAGCCCGGCAGGCATGGATGCGAACACGAGATCGCCGTCGGACATGGCCTGCGCCGAGGATAGCGCAGCCGTCCGGGGGCTCAGCGCCGATCCCGCCGAGCCCCCGGGCGGCTGCGGGTCCCTCGAGGCACCCGCCGCCTCGCTGTCCAGGGCTGGTCGAGCGTCCGGGGCACGGCGCGCCGGGCCGGCATCCTGCGCAAAGGACTCCCCGTCGCCGGAATCCCTCATGCTCGATGGGGTGGGGACACCGGGAGACCCGACGTAACCGATCTAACCGAGGTCACCGCCCGCGCCTCGCTTCGCGATCGCTCGACCGATTGCATGGAATCCAGCTTGAACGAGCGCTCCGGCTCGTGGCATCCTTGCCATGCACGCAAAGGGGGGACGATGGCGGTGCATCACATCGCGCTGGCGACCAGCGATCTGGTCGCCACACACCGGTTTTATACCCGGGCCATGGGGTTCCGTCTCGTGAAGGTCATCGCGGTGCCTTACGAGGGCAGCCGCGATGGGGGCTGGGCGAGGCACGCCCTGTATCGGACCAGCGAGCCCGATGGTCCGATGCTCGCATTCTGGGATGTGCACGAAGAGACGGTGCGGGGGCGCTTCAGGACGGATCTCTCGACAGGGCTCGGGCTGCCGGTGTGGATGAACCACCTGGCCTTCAGCGCCCCGACGGGTGAGCTCTACGGTCGGATGCTCGCGCGATGGCTCTCGCACGGCCTGGAGGTGACCGAGAGAGATCACGAGTTCTGCCGCTCGATCTGCACGATCGATCCGAACGGCATCATGGTCGAGTTCTGCCAGACCCTCCGGGCCTTCTCGGCCGAGGAGGTGGCCGACGCGGAGCGCTCGCTCTTCGATCCCATGCCGCCGCTCGAGCTGCCGCGACCCTCGGTCGTCCACCGGTCGCAGGTGGGGTGATGCGCCTGCGCGCGACCAGGCCTCCGGCGGTGATTGCGCGCCATCGTCACGTCATGTGCGGCGCGTGGGACGGCGAGATCGCGTGCTGCGACGTGGCTCAGGGCGTTGCCGGCGCTCCTTCCCGGCAGGGCGCCACCCGATCTGCGCCGCCGAAGAACTCTCCCGAGAGCAGCGACCATGCCCGCGCGTTCTCCGGCGGGCCGCACTTGAACGGCGCCTTCGAGAGCCGCTTGCCGCGGAGCGCCGCGCGCTGCTCGCGGTAGTAGCGGATCGCCAGCTCGGCGGCGTACTCCACGACGCCGTTTCCTGGCTGGAACGAGTAATACGTGCCGCCCTTCACGATGGTCTCGTTCGGCGAGTACGGCGTGAGGCAGGAGATCCTCGTTCCGCAGCGCGCGACGATGCCGTCGTAGATCGGCGAGAGCGCCGCCTGGGACCACCCGCCGTGCGCGACGTCGTTCAGGTGGAAGAGCTCGTGGAAGAGCGTCTCCCGAACGTCGTCCGCGGAGCGGTGGAGCGAGCCGGAGAGGTTGTATGCGACCGTCCAGCCCGAGGCGTAGGCGGAAGGCGTCCGCGCCCGCACGGACCGGAAGTAGCGGAGCGCGAGGGCGCGGTGCCGGTAGCGCACGGGCGAGCTGGCCGCGGCCGCGAGATCCGCGACGAAGGCGTCGAAGTCGGCGATCGCCGAGACCGTCCACTCGAGGTGGCGGCGCTCGGCGCGCACCGGCAGCTCCGGGACGAGGTGGAGCATGCCGCGGTAACCGCCGTCCATCATGTGCTCCCGTTCCAGCCCGGCGACGCTGCCGTTCTGGTCGAAGAGCGCGGTCGCGCTCGCCGAGGCCTGCGGGTCGCCTTGGTAGCGGAGCGCGAGCAGGCAGCGGATGCGCTCGTGTCCCGGGCTGGGCGCGGCCGCCGTCCCGGCGTTCCCGCGCCGGCAGGCGTCGATGGCGTCCCGATGGGCGGCGGCGTCGTCCGGGAACAGGATGGCCTCGGCTTCGTCCGCTGAGATGGCAGGGGCCGGCTCGGTTGGGGTGGGGGAGGGCGCGGCGCCCTGCGCGCCATCGGCCTGCGCTCCCCCCGCGGACGCCGCGCCGGCAGGCTTAGGGCCTCCCGGGCCTGAAGGCGCGCTGGCTGTCGCGAGGACCGGAGAGCTCGGCGGCGCCGCGGCCTTGCCGGCGGGGCCCGGGGGGCCGGGGCTCGCAGGGGCACACGCCGCGACGATCAGCGGCAACGCGAGGGTCAATACGGCGGCGAGCGGCGGTGTTGCCCCGGGACGCATCCTGTCAGGATGCCAGAACTTGGTGCGGCGATCATCCAACGATGTCCGTCGGGGCAGGGGAGGACCCGCAGCGATGCGCAACGGGTCCTCTGCGACGCGAGCGCTACCCCTGCCCACGCGCGTGCCGCAGCCGCATGCGGATAAGCCTGTTCCCGGAGCGACGTGTCCCCGATGCGGACCTTCTACGGCACCACCACCGTATCGTTCGTTTGCAGCGGCAGATCCCCGCGGAGATCGCCTTTCCCGACGACCTCGTCGAACACGAACGGAATCCTGCGCTCGCCGATCGCGTCGCGCCGGACGATCACCACCTCATCGGGATCGGCGAAGCGGGTGAATCCGCCCGCGAGGGCGAGCGCCTGGAGCACGGTGATCTGCCCCCTCGGCGTGAACTCGCCAGGACGCGACACCTCGCCCATCACGTAGACCCGGTAGCTGTGGAGCTCGGCCACCTCGACGCTGACGACCGGCTTCTCATGATAGAATTTGGCGGCCTGCGTCGCGATGTCCTCGGCGATGCCCATGACGGTGCGCCCCGACGCCAGGACGTCGCCGATGAGCGGGATCGTGATGAACCCGTCGGGTCGCACCGTGACGCGCTGGCTCAGCGCCTCGTTCTTCCAGGCGCGCACCTCCAGCACGTCGCCCGGGCCGACGGCATAGGCGCTCGTCGCGCGGCGCTCCGCATCGAAATCGACCCGCGGGGCGCGCGCGCCGCAGCCCGGGAGCGCCATGAGGACCGTGAGCGCGGAGCAGAGCAGGGCAATCCGGACACAGCGGGAGCACATGCGGTTTCCAGCCTCCTTGATGCGATGGCGCTCCAGCAAGCGCCGATCCCGCGGCCGCGCTCCGCGCCTGCTCCTCGCGCGCGCACTGGCGCTCTTCCCGCGTGCCGCTCGGACCCGCGGTGCTAGATCCGTCGCGCGGAAGGGGGGAATGCGCGCCGCGCCTCATCGCGCCCGCGCAGGGCGCCTCCGCGCGGCCGCCTCGACGGCGCGGCGCGGGCCGCCTGTGCGCGGCGCGCGCCACGCGAACGGCGCGCCACACCATGGCAGCGTGGGTCGTGTGCGCGCTGTGCGCGCTCGTCATCATCAAGCCGCAGGAGTTCATCCCGGCGCTCGCGGGGATTCCGCTCGTGCACGCGGCGTTCGGGATCACCCTTCTCTGCGTCGCCCTCGACGTCGTGTGGCGGCGGCTCAAGCCGACGCTCGCGCCTCAGGTCGTCTATGCGCTCGCGTTCCTCGCCTGGGCGGCGCTGACCACCGCGCTGAAGCGCCCGGCCGCGCTCGAGGAGCGCGGCATGCAGCTCGCGACCGTCGCGGGCATCTTCGTCGCCGTCGCCGTCGCCGCCGCCTCGCCGCGAGGGCTGCGCGCGCTCGCGATCACGCTCGTCGGCTGCGCCGTCCTCACGACCGTGGTCGCGATCGTGCAAGCGTTCCAGCCCCATGGCTGCATGATCGCCGCGCCCGATGACTGGGAAGGCAAGGGCGAGCTCGAGCCGGATGGACGCCCCTGCGAGACCAACCTCGACTGCCGCATCGAGGCGCCCGTGCCCGACGGCAACTACCGGTGCGAGCGCCCGGGGCCGCTCGGCACGTCGACCATCGACGGCCGTGTCCGCTACCGCGGCTCGCTCGCCGATCCCAACGAGCTCTCGCTGATGGCCGGCATGTCGATCCCGCTCGCGATCGCGCTCGCGGAGCGGCGCGCCGGCCCGCGCCGGCCGCGCCGGCCCGTCGGCGGAGGCCCGCCCCCGTCGGCCGGCGCGCCGCCATGCGCGCCGCGCCGCGCGCTGACGCTGCCCGTCCTGCTCACGGATCGGCTGATCTCGCGCGTGGCCGCGGCGCTCCGCGCGCTCCCCGTGACGGCGATCATCGCGGCGATCGGCGCGATGGTCGTCCTGTCGCGCTCGCGCTCGGGCGTCATCGTGTACCTGGCGGTCCTCGGCCTCAGCTTCATCCGGCGGAGCGGGACGCTCGGCGTCATCGCCGCCTGCTTCATCGGGCCGCCCATGCTCCTGCTCGGCGGCCGGAGCGGCGACGAGGCGAGCGAGAGCTCGGACGAGCGCGTCGAGCTGCTGCGGGAAGCGTTCGAGCTGATCCGCCGGACCAAGGGGATCGGCGTCGGCGCAGGGCAGTTCGGCGACGAGTCGTCGCTCGGCTTGACCGCCCATAACTCCTATCTCCTCGCCGCGGCCGAGACGGGCCTGCTCGGGATGTGCCTGTTCGCGCTCGTCCTGTACGCGTCGATCAAGGTACCGCTGTCGATCTGGCTGGGCGACGTCGATGCCGGCCCCACGGCGAGGCGGTTCGCGCCGGCGATCTTCGTGAGCCTGTGCGGCGCGCTGATCGGGATCTTCTTCCTCTCGTGGGCCTACAAGGACATCCTCTACATGGTGCTCGGCGCCTCCGCCGCGCTCTACGGCGCTGCGCGGGCCGAGGACAGCCGCGTCGTGGTGCGCGTGTCCGGGAGGGAGGTCGCGCTCGTGTGCGGCGGGATGGTCGTGGTGCTCGTGCTGCTCAACATGGTGCTCCGGTTCCTCGGGTGAGGGCGCGCGCGAGCGCCGGACGGCGCCGGCGCCGCCTCGCAGCAGGTCGTCCGACGGCGGGAGCGCCCCGGAACGGTGGTATGCTGGGCGGGATGTCGGCTCCCATCCGAAAGCCCGTCGACCCCGCCGCTGCCCCCATCCCGGCCGAGGCGCCGCGCGCCCCGACCGAGGCCGAGTGGGCCGCGATGTCGCCCGCTCAGCGCCAGCAGGCGATCGCGGCGCTCGTCGACTCCGTGTCTCAGGAGGAGATCGACGAGCGCCTGGCCATGGCCGAAGGGGACCCGCACTTCGACGCCAAGGTGGAAGCGCGCGACACGCTCCGCGCCTGGTTCGGCCGGCGCGGGCGGCGCATCTACATCGGCGCCGAGATGAAGGTCCACTATCCGGGCGAGAAGGGCTTCACGCCCGACGTGATCGCGGTGACCGACGTCGATCCCGGCCCGCGCCTCTGCTGGATGGTCAGCGCCGAGGGCAAGGGGATCGACCTCGCGATCGAGGTGCACTACGCAGGCAACTGGCGCAAGGACTTCGTCGACAACGTCGTGCGCTACGCGACCCTCGGGATCCGTGAGTACTTCATCTACGACATCCCGCGCGGACACCTCAAAGGTCACCGGTTACCGCCCACGGGCGAGCGGCGTTACGAGAGCATCCCGTCGCGCGCCGGGCGGTACCGATCGGAGGTCCTCGATCTGGATCTCGCGGTGGAGGCGGGGCGTCTCCGTTTTTACGCGGATACCGCCGAGCTGGTCACCGCCAGCGAGCTGGTGGGCAAGCTCGAAGGGATGATCGAGGCCGCCGAGGCCCGCATCGAGCAGGAGCAGGCGCGGGCGGAACAGGAGCAGGCGCGGGCGGAACAGGAGCAGGCGCGGGCGGAGCAGGCGGTGGGGCGGCTGTCGGCGGCGATCCTGATGCTGCTAGACGCGCGCCGCATCCCGGTGAGCGAGGAGGCGAGGGGTCGGATCCTCGGCGAGACGGACGTGGACGTCCTGGGACGCTGGCTCCAGCGCGCGGCGACCGCGGCGGCGGTGGAGGAGCTGTTCCCGAGTTGACCGGCCGCTGACGGAAGCAGGACCGGGGGCTCCCGGGTCGGCGTGATTTCCTGGAGATGATCCATTCTCGGAAGGGAACTGGTGATCTTCAGGCGAGCGACCTTCAGGCGAGCGACGCGGCATCAGGGAGCCACGTACGACGCATTCAGCGCCATCCGGATCTCGGGTGTGTGTGCAGGCGCGAGATGCCTCTCCAGGAGGCGCCCATTCTGAACGGCGTGACCGGTTGCACGATGCCGTTGCCACGCGCATCGCCTCGTGGTCTTTTGAGGATACCGTGTCTTCCCTCGCCCAGCAGATCGCCGCGCTCCCTGGCCCTCTCCTCGCTCGCCTCCGGGCTCGCGGGTTCGACCCCGATCGCGTCGCCCGGTGGGCCGCGTCCATCGGCAAGGACCGGGACGCCCGCAACCGCCTCCAGGGCACGGTCGAGCCGCCCGCGCCCGGCGATATCGCCTACCTGCCCGCCGAGGGCACGCCCGAGCACGCCCGCTGCCGCGAGGCGGGCCTGGCCGCGCTGCGCCGGGGCGAGGTCGCCCTCTGCGTCCTCGCCGGCGGGATGGCCACCCGGATGGGCGGCGTGGTCAAGGCGCTCGTCGAGGTGCTGCCTGGTCGGACCTTCCTCGATCTGCGCCTCGCCGAGAGCGATCACCTCCGGCGCACGACGGGGGTCCCGGTCCCGCTGTGGCTGATGACCAGCGAGGCGACGAACGGACCGATCCGCGAGGCGCTCGGCGCGCGCCTCGACGAGCCGGGCGATCTCTGCGCCACGTTCGAGCAGCACGTGTCGCTGCGCCTGACCCCGGAAGGGGGGCTGTTCCTCGACGAGGCGGGCGAGCCGAGCGTCTACGCCACCGGTCATGGCGACCTCCCGGACGCCCTCCGCGAGAGCGGCCTCCTCGGCCGTTTCATCGCCCGCGGCGGGAAGATCGTCTGGATCGCCAACCTCGACAACCTCGGCGCGACCGTCGATCCGGTCCTCCTGGGCTGGCACCTCGGCCACGGCGGGCCCCTGTCCGTCGAGGTGGTCGACAAGGGCGGCGACAAGGGCGGCGGGCCGCTGCGGTGGAACGGCCGACCGGTGATGGCAGAGGACTTCCGGCTGCCGGTCGATTTCGACCCGAAGGTCGTGCCCGTCTTCAACACCAACACCTTCCTGGCGAGCGCCGAGGCGCTCGACGCCCTCGCGCTGGAGTGGATCTACGTGGAGGTCGAGAAGAAGGTGGACGACCGCAAGGCGATCCAGTTCGAGCGCATCCTGAACGAGGTCACCTTCGGCCTGCCGGCCCGGTTCGTTCGCGTGCCGCGCGAGGGCCTCGCGGCGCGGTTTCTTCCCGTCAAGGACGTCGAGGAGCTGGAGCGGCGGAGGCCGGCGATCGAGGCGATCGCCCGCGCGCGCGGCTTCCTCGGCTGAGCCGAGGGGCACAGGCCGTGGCGCGCGGCGCGCGGTCGACGACCGAGGGGGCCAGTCATCGTGACAACGACGCGCGCGCCGCGGAGAAGCGCCCGAGTGCGCGGTGGCGGACGGGAGGATTGGATATGGCAGATGCGCAGACTGTCTCTCTGGACGCGGCGACGCCAGCGGACGCCGTGATCCTGTCCAACCTTCTCGAGCTGTACATCCACGATCTCAGCGATGTGTTCCCCGCTATCGAGCTGGGGCAGGACGGGCGCTTCGGCTATCCCAAGCTCCCTCTCTACTGGTCGGAGCGGGAGCGGCGGTTCGCGTTCCTCATTCGATGCGGCGGGCGCGTCGCCGGGTTTGTCCTGGCGACGCGCGGTTCGCCGGCAGTGGAGGATCCGGACACCCTCGATGTCGCCGAGTTCTTCGTCCTTCGCCGCTATCGCCGCTCCGGCGTGGGCCGCCAGGCGGCGTGCCTCCTATGGAACGGTCTTCCCGGGAAGTGGACCGTGCGCGTCGCCGAGGGGAACCGGGGCGCTCTGGCGTTCTGGCGCGGCGTCGTCGCGGAGTTCACGAGCGGCGCTGTGACGGAGCTCGTGCGTCCCGGCCAGCCGAACGCCTGGCGGGTGTTCTGCTTCGAGAGCGTGCCTGAGCGCGTCGCGCCCTGATTCCACGGGCGGCGCGGATCACGGGCGCCGGCCGGCGGGCCCCTCCGGATCTTCGCCGAGCAGCTCCTCGATCTCGGCCGCCGCCTTGTCGAGCACCTTCACGGTGCGCGCGAGCACGGACGGCGTGATGCGCCCCCGGCGCATCGCGTGGCGCAGCATCTTCATGAGCGAGCCGATGCGCTTCATGACGTCGCCGAAATCCTCGGCGAACCGCTCCCACGAGGTCTCGACGAAGCGCTCGTAGAACTCGTCGACGTACTCGCGGTTCGCCTTGAGGTCCTCGCGGCCCGCGTCGGTGATCTCGTAGATCTTGCGCCCCTCGGCCTCGATGACGCGCGCGTGGCCGAGCTCCTCGAGCATCTGCAGCGTCGGATAGATGACGCCGGGGCTCGGACGGTAGGTGTCGCCGCTGCGCTGCTCGATCGCCTGGATGACCTCGTAGCCATGGCGGGCTCGCTCGGCGAGCACGTCGAGGACGAGGTAGCGCACGCCGCCGCGATCGGCGCGGAGCGGCGGCCCTCCAAACCAGTCGCCCCACCAGCCCGGCGGGCCGCCGCCCATGCCGTGCCGACCCCTCCCGAACGGACCCCCCCTCGGCCCTCGCGGGCCTGCGCAGTGATGGTGTTCGTATCCCCAGAACATAGACAAAATCCCTCTCTGGCTCGGCGGCGGACCGCCACGGCGGCGAGCACTCAGCTGCCGCGCGCTCGTGCGCAGACCACCCCGGCTCCGCGGCCCGGCGACCATGCGGCTGCCGGGTCGATATTCTAAAAGATATATCTAAAAGATAGCTCTCGACCGATGCCCGTCAAGGGCCGGGGCGGACGACCGCAGGCTCCGGCCGGGCAGGGCAGGGCCGCAGGACACAGCGATGGGGAGAGGCGCCGCAGCTCAACCTGGGTGGGTCGCCAGCTCAACCTGGGTGGGGTCGCCAGCTCAACCTGGGTGGGGTCGCCGCCACAGCTCAACCTGGGTGAGGTCGCGGTCGCAGCTCAACCTGGGTGGGGTCGCGGCCGTTCGCTGCTTGACATAGGACGCACGTTCCTGTAACGAAAATGAAAATGATTTTCAGTATCGACGCTGCCCCTTCGTTTGCTCGACGCGAGCTCGCGGGTGTCGCCGCGTGCGCGTACGCCTCCGACGCGTTTCCTGACCTCGGGCTCCACGACGAGGAAGCGCGCCAGCTCGCCCGCTTGCTCGAGGTCGAGCGCGCTGGCTTCACGGAACAGGAGCTCCGCCCCCTCGCGACCCGCACGCGGCTGGTCGATGACGTCGTGGACGACTTCTTCCGCCGTCACCCGGACGGGTTGGCCATCGGGCTCTTCTCCGGGCCGTGCACCCGATTCTCGCGCGTCGACAACGGGCAGCTCCACTGGATCGACATCGACGTTCCCCGCGTGGTCGCGTGGAAGTCCCGGCGCGCCCCGCAGACGCCGCGGTACGCGCTGGCCACCGCGTCCCCGGGCTGCGATCACTGGATCGATCAGCTCGCCGACGCGCAGGACTGGCCCACGTTGATCCTCGGCCTCGGCCTCTTCTCCCACCTCGGCCCCGAGCGGATCGGCGCCTTCTTGACCCAGGTCTCCCTGCGCCTCGCCAAGGACGTGGAGCTCCTGCTCGACGCGAGCCCGAGCCTCCAGCTCCGTCCCACCGCGGCGAGGGGCGCGCGTCACGTCGAGCTCCACCGAGAGGGAGGGGTCGTCGAGACGTTTCCATGGCTGCGCGTCCTGGGCGACAGCGACTATCCCGAGCCGCTCGGCGCCCGCATCCGGACCACGAATGGACTCGCTCGCTTCTTCCGTAAAGCGCAGTTCCCGATCCTCCGCCACCTCCGGCGCGTGTGAGCCCTCGATAGCACTCTCGGGTACACCGCCATGACAAGCAACAGCAAGACCCATGCACAAGGACAGAGAAGCTCGATGAACATCCAGGACTACGTCGACGCACCGGCGCCCTGCGGCGCCGCGCTCCACCATCGCGACGCGCGCGCGTCCCTGGGGAGGGCCCGGGCATGAGCCGTTACACCGGACCTCGCGTCAAGGTCATGCGCGCGCTCGGGGTCGAGCTCCCCGGGCTGTCGGCCAGGAAGACGGAGCGGAGGCCTTACCCGCCCGGGCAGCACGGACAGGCCCGCAAGAAGCTCAGCGAGTACGCCCTGCGGCTCCGCGAGAAGCAGAAGGTCAGGCTCAACTATGGCCTCACCAACACGCAGCTGAAGACGCTCATGCTCGAGGCGCGCAGGAGCGACCTGGCCGCCGGGACGAAGCTCATCGAGCTACTCGAGCGGCGGCTCGACAACGTCGTCTTCCGCGCGGGCTTCGCGCGCACCATCCCGGCCGCGCGACAGCTGGTGGCGCACGGGCACGTGCTCGTCGACGGAAAGCGCGTCGATATCCCGTCCTACCGCGTCAGCGCCGGAGAGACGGTGAGCGTGTGCGAGAAGCGCCGTGACCACCGGACCGTCGTGGAGGGCCTCGCGAAGACCGACATGGAAGCCCCCACGTGGCTCGCGGTCGACAAGGACGCCCGGCAGGCGCGCGTGGCCGCGCTGCCGGACGAGACGAGCATCCCGTTCCCCATCGCCGTTCAGCTCATCATCGAGTACTACTCGCAGCGGCTGTGACGCGGAGCAGGGCTCGCCGCGCTGGCGAGCCCGCCTCCCCCGAAGCGGGGCCGCGGCGACGAGCGCCCGCCTTTCCGGGAGCGTCCACGCAGCGAGCCGCGCGCGCCGGACGCGGAATGTCCATGGCGTTCGTCGGCGTCGGCCCTCTCTCACGCGGTCAGCGCGCGTGGTGGCGCCGAGCGGTGTGCGTCCCGGGGTGACGCGCCCGCGAGCACGCGCTTTGCCGTGCGGGGGCGGAGCGCCCCCGCGCGCGCCCTCCGCGCCGCGCGGCGCCGGACGCGCTGCCCACACGGGCGAGGAACACCATGGCCAGCCTGAGCACGGAGAGCACACCCCGGGAGCGCCTGGATCGCGCGATAAGCGTCCTCGGCCGGGTCCGGATGTACTGGCGCGGAGCGGCCGCGATGATGGCCGTCGGACTCGCGATCTCCTTGGCCCTGGCGCTCGCCACGAAGCGGGTGTGGCGGAGCGAGGCCACCATCCTCTACCGCGACACCATCCAGACAGGCCGCGATCCCCAGAGCGGCACCGCGCGCGCGGCGCGCCTCGGGTCGAAGCTGAAGGACGCGCTCACGGCGCGCGGGACGCTCGCCGGCGTCGTCGAGGCGTTCGGGCTCTACCCGGAGAAGACCGCCCGCTCGATGGTCGAGGCCGTCGAGGAGATGAAGACCCACGTCGGCTTCCGCGCGCAGAGCAGCGATACGTACGTCATCTCGTTCACCCACGACGATCCCCACGTGGCGCAGCAGGTCGCCGCCCGCCTCACGCAGATCCTGCTCGACGACTACCGCCGCGACAGCCTCGGCACGGCGACGATGACCCGCGACTTCCTGCGGAAGGAGCTCGCCGAGGCCAGCTCCAAGGTCGACGCGGCGAGCCGCGCGCTGGCGACGTTCCTCGCCAGGAATCCGCAGTTCCAGTGGGGGCTCAACGACTCCCCGTACGCGCCGGTGCCCCAGCCGCTCGGCTCGCCCGCCGCCCCGGCGCCCGCTGCGGCCCTGCCAGCGCAGCCAGCCCGCCCGGCCGATCCGCAGCTCGCGGCGCTCGAGCGCCAGCTCGCCCGGGTCGAGGCGCTGCTCGGGGCCGCGCGGTCGCCGGCGGTGGCGCCCGGGCAGCCGCTGCCCCAGAGCGTCGTCGAGGCGCAGCGGGCCCGCACCGCCGCTGTCGCCGCGGTCGCGTCGGCCGAGGCGGCGCTCGCCGAGAAGCTCACGACCGTGACCCCGATCCACCCGGACGCCGTCGCCGCGAAGCGCCGCGTCGAGGCGGCGAAGAGCCAGCTCGCCGCGGCCGAGGGCGCGCTCGGGCTCGTGCGCGCGGGCGTCACCGAGGCGCCGGCCGGCGAGGAGCGCGCGCTCACGCCGGCGCGGCGCGCGGCGCTCGCGGCGGAGCGGACCGCGCTCCTCCGGCAGATCGCGGGCCTGCGCGCGCGCGCCGCAGGCGGCAGGGCGTCGGCAGGAGGCGAGGCGCCGCGCGCGCCGGCGGAGAGCGCGGCCAGGGGCGAGGCGCCGCGCGCCCCGCCGTGGGCGGCCGACGGAGCCGCCGAGGAGCGCGTGATCGAGCTCGAGACCGAGTGGCACCGGCTCCGCCTCGATCTCGAGCGGGCGCGCGAGTACCTGAAGACCGTTCAGGCCAACGAGCGGTCCGCGGACCTGTCCGCGGACGCCGCCGAGAACAAGAGCGAGACCGAGCTCGACGTCCTCGACCAGGCCTACCTGCCGAGCCGCCCCGACCGGGGGCGGGGCCGCGTCTTCTTCGCGGGCGCCGCTGTGACGTTCTTCTTCGCGCTCGGCGTCGCCGGGGCCCGGGTGCTGCTCAACGACACGCTCTATGACGGCGGCGACATCCACGCGCTCGGCGGCCCGGTCCTGCTGGCCGCGATGCCGGAGCTCCCGGCGCGCCCGCCGCTCCGCGAGCGCACGATCGTGCCGGCGTACTGCGCAGAGCCGCTCGGCGGGCCCGGGTACGGCGCGGAGCCGTCCGGCGGGCCCGGGTACGGCACGGAGCCGCCCGGCGCGGCTGGGCCCGGCGCGGAGCCGCCGGGGGAGGCCAGGCACGGCGCCGAGCCGTCCAGCGCGGCTGGGCCCGGCGCAGAGCCGCTCGGCGGGCCCGGGTACGGCGCGGAGCCACCCGGCGCGCCGGAAGAGGCCGCTCCGGCCGGCGCCGTCCCGGACCCGGAGGACACGCTCCGGGATGGCCTCGATCTCGGCGACTGCGAGGTGACCGACCGGACGTCCTGGAGCGCGCCCGAGGCTCCGCTCGCCTGCGTGGGCGTGCGTTCGTTCGCGCGCGCCGGCAGCCCCGCGTTCGACGGGCCCGAGGTGGTGATGATCGGCGCGGATCTCGATCCCGAGGGGCACGGGGTGTTCGAGCTGCTCCGGGGAGCGCCCGCGCCCGCGCTCGCGGCGCTCCGGGTCCTCCGGCACCGGCTCGATCAGCGGCGGGCGGGCGAGCCGCTGGCGGTCGCGGTGGTGAGCCCCGGCCGGGCCGAGGGCAAGACCGCGCTCGCGGTCCGCCTCGCGATGACGCTCGCCGAGGCCGAGCGCGCGCGGGTGCTGCTCGTCGACGGCCACCTGGCGTGCCCCCGCGTCGCGGCGACGCTCGGCCTGCGGCTGCCCGCGCACGCGAGCTTCTCGGAGCAGCTCCGGCGGCGGATGGCGGGCGAGATCCGCCCGCTCGGCGTCATCGCCGTCAGCCAGTCGCTCTCGGTGCTCGCGGAGCCATCGCTCGAGGCGAGCTATCCCGCGGCGCTCCACTCGGTCCACTTCGAGGCCGCGATGCGCACGCTGCGGCGCTATCACGACTACGTCGTCATCGACGGCCCTCCGGTCCTCGGCTCGGGCGACGCCAACGTCATCGAGGACGCCGCTGACGGCATCGTCCTGGTCGCGCGCGCCTCGCTGACCCGGGCGTCGTCGCTGACGAGGGCCGCCGAGCAGCTCGGCGATCGCCGCATCCTCGGGGTGGTCCTCAACGACGTCGCGCCGAGGCCCGTCGTCAGGAAGCGGATCTGCATCGATGGCGAGCCAGCGGGACAGTCAGTCTGAGGAGAGGCGAGGAGGCGCCGACAGGGCAGCAGCGAAAGGAGCGCGGGAGGAGCCGCGGTGGTGCGCCGGCGCCCGTATCGAGTTCAATCGATCCTGTGTCGGCGCTTCAACGATCTCGCGGCATCCTCGCGATCAGAACGTGATCTTTATCGCGTCGGCCGACTTGTTCGCCTGGCCGTGGTGGACGACCTCGATGTTGTTGCCATCCGGGTCGAGCACGAACGCCGCGTAGTAGCCAGGATGGTACGGGCGCTTGCCCGGAGCGCCGTTGTCCTTGCCGCCCGCGGCGACCGCGGCGGCGTGGAACCGATCGACCGTCGCGCGGTCGCTCGCCTGGAAGGCGAGGTGCGCTCGGCCCGTGGGCACACCGGCCGCGGACGGCGAGTCGACGCTGGATATGAAGAGCTCGTCGGCCCAGAAGTAATCGTCGGCCTCGCCTCCGATCGGGATCCCGATCGTCTCGAAGACGGCCCGATAGAACTTCTTGCTCGCCGCGAGGTCGGCCACGACGAGCTGAACGTGATCGATGAGGCGCCCGCGATAGATCTCTCGTATTTCCATCACTCCGGGATACCGCACATCGCCCACCGTGCAAGCGGACTCATTCGAGCTCATCGGCTCGCGGGCCACGCGCGGCGCGGTTGTTTACGCCGCGCGCCGCGCGCCCGGGCCTTCAGCCGATCTTGAAGTTGATCGATTTCGGCCGCGTCAGGTGCAGGAACCCGAGCGTCGAGAGCGTCGCGCCCTTGCCGCTGTTCTTCGCGCCCGTCCACGGGAGCGCCGGATCCAGGGTGTCACACTGGTTCATGTAGACGGTGCCGACGTCGAGCTCGCGCGCGAGCCGCGCGGCGCGCTCGCGGTCGCGCGTCCAGACCGACGCGGTGAGCCCGAGATCGCTGTCGTTCATCAGCGCGAGCGCCTCCTCGTCGGATGAGACCGGCACGATGGGCAGCACCGGCCCGAACGACTCGATGCGCATCACGTCGAGATCGGGCGCCGTGTCCACGAGGAGCGTCGGCTCGAAGAAGCGCCCGCGGCCCTCGACCTGGGTCGCCCGACCGCCGCAGAGCGCCTTCGCCCCCCGGGAGAGCGCCTGCTTCACCTGCGCCTCCAGGAACGCCGGCGCATGGGGCTGCGCCATCGGACCCAGGTTCGTCCGCTCGTCGGTCGGATCGCCGAGGACATAGCGCTTCATCAGCTCCAGCGCGGCCTCCACGAACTTCGGATACAGGTCGCGGTGAACATACGCGCGCTCGACAGCACAGCAGCTCTGTCCGGCGTTGTAGCAGGCGCCGTCGACGATCCCGTCCACCGCCTTCTCGAGGTCCGCGTCGGCCGCGACGTAGGCGCCGTCCTTCCCGCCGAGCTCCAGGCCGGCGTCGACGGCCACCTTCTTCGATGTGGCCGCATAGATCCTGCGTCCGCCTTCGACGGAACCGGTGAAACCGACGAAGTTGACCCGCGGATCCGATGCGATGCGCTCCGACGTGGCGTGGTCGCAGTGGAAGGCCTGGACGAGGCCGGGCGGCGCGCCGGCCTCCGCGAACGCCGTCGCGAAGTGCTCTCCGCAGAGCGGCGAGCGCGGCGAGTGCTTGAGCAGCACCACATTGCCCGAGAGCACCGCGGGGATGACCACGTTCACGGCGGTGAGGAGCGGATAATTCCAGGCGGGCAGATTGAAGACCACACCGAGCGGAGCGCGCACGATCCGCCGCTCGAGCCCGGGGAGCTCCGGCAGGATCACATCGGCGAGCGCGCCCTCGGCGATCGAGATCATATGCCGGGCTCGCTTGGCCATCCCCGCGACTTCATTGCGGGATTGGCGCAGCGGCTTGCCCATCATGCGGGTGATGTCGGCGGCGATCGACGGGGCGTTGGCCTCGATGTGCTCGACCGCGCGCTGGCACAGGGCGGCGCGCTCGGCGATGGATGTGTGCGAGAAGCGCCGCGCGGCGGCGGTCGCCGTGTCGAGGAGGCGGTCGACGGCGGCCTCGTCTGCAAGAGGCCGGCGGACGGCTTCCTCGAGGGTATAGGGGTTGTCGATCACAAGGTCGGACATGGCGGGGGAGATTAACCCAGTTCCCTGCGGGGCCAAGCGTCGTCTAGACTCGGGGCGAATGCGCGCCACCGCGGCAGGTCTATCCGACGTCGGCAGGGAGCGGGTCCACAACGAGGACCGATACATCCTCCTCCCCGAGTTCAACGTCTACGTCGTCGCGGATGGCATGGGCGGGCACGAGGCCGGCGAGGTCGCGAGCCGGATCGCCGCGAGCGCCATCGCCGGCTACTTCCGCGACGCGAACGGCAAGCGGCGCAAGGCGTCGACCGGCGACAGGCTGCGCGCCGCCGTGACGTACGCGAACGCGCGCATCTTCGCGCACGCCGACGACTCGCGGTTCTACCGCGGGATGGGGACCACGGTCGTCGCCGCCGCGTTCTCGCCGCGGGAGCGCAAGTTCTACGTCGCCCACGCCGGCGACAGCCGCTGCTACCTCCTCCGCAACGGCGATATCTCGCAGCTGACCCGCGACCACTCGCTCATCGCGGACGCGCTCCTCGAGCGGCCCGACCTCACGGAGCGCGACCTCGCGTACCTGCCCCGCAACGTGATCACGCGGGCGCTCGGCATCGCCCCCAGCGTCGACATCGACCTGCGCGCGGAGCGCGTCGAGGCCGGCGACGTGTTCCTCCTCTGCTCCGACGGCCTCCACGGGCTCGTGGACGATCGCGAGATCGCGCGCATCGTCGAGGACAACGCCGTGCTCGCCGACGCGTGCGGCAAGCTCATCGACTGCGCCAACGAGAACGGTGGCCGCGACAACATCACCGCCGTGCTCATCCGGATCGAGGAGACGGCATCGGCGTCGTGGAGCCAGCGCCAGGGCGTCAAGAGCCGCAGCGCGCGGTAGCATCGGGAGGCGTGCGGAGGGGGGCGGGAGCATGCCGCGTCGTCGCGTGGGCGGCGCCGCCGCGCCCGTGCCCCGTGCGCGTGGGCTGAAGACAAGGGAGGTCATGCATGCGAACCAGGTGGATCGGGATGGGGCTCTTCGTCGGCGCGCTGCTCGCGTGGGGCTGCGGCGGCGAGGCGGCGCTCGGCGAGGCGTGCGAGGAAGAGGGCGCGGACGGCGAGTGTGAGGGCGGGGCGGTCTGCGGCAAGCCCGACGACAGCGCGGCGCTCGAGTGCCTGAAGACGTGCGTCGAGCAGTCGGACTGCCCCGCGGAGCAGGAGTGCAACGGCATCTCCGGCTCGGACCTCAAGGGCTGCAGGCCGAAGTAGGGGAGGGCGCGGTGTCCACGCCGCGAGCGCGGCGCGCCGGCCGCCGCGATCAGAGCACGCCGGCGTGCGCGCGATCGAGCAGGCCGTCCATCACCTCGAACAGCTGCCGGTTGCCGTCCTGGGAGTAGCCCGCGAGCTTCTCTTCGCAGGCCGGGATGGCCTTCACGAAATCCGCGACGACGGCCGGGTCGTCCAGCGAATCGGCGCCGCGGCCGAAGCCCTCGCGCTCGAGGTAGCGGGCGTTGAGCACCTGCTCGAACTGGCGGCCGAGGGGGACGGCGAGCATCGGCTTGCGCAGGTAGACCGCCTCTCCCATCAGCGTGAACCCGCCGCCGGCGATGACGGCGCGGCACGAGGCGAGGTCGTCGATGAAGCCCTCCTCGCTGAAGGGGCGGTAGCGCAGGTTGCCCTCGACCTGCTCCTCCGTGATGTTCCGGCGCATCCCGTAGATGCGGCACTCGAGCCCGGTCTTCGCGAGCGTCGCCGAGAGCGCGTCGTTCCCCTCGGCGGTCTGGTAGACGAGCAGGTGCTCCCCGGGGCGGCGGTTCGCGGCGATGATCTCGGGGCGGAGGATCGGCGGGACCAGCGTCGTCTCCTGCTTGCGGACCGGCGGGCGGAAGAACGTGGCGATGACGTAATGGTTGCAGAACGGCAGCTTGCTCTTCACGAACGCGCGCGTGAGCTGGAAACCCGCCTCGTGGCCGGCGAGGATCTCCGCGTCGTGGGTGCACCGGTTGATGATCTGCATGTTGTCGACCGAGAGGATCGGCAGCCGGTGGAGCTTGGCGTAGAGGTACGTCCACGACTCGAAGTCGCTGACGGTGAGCTCGGGGCGAAAGTCCTTGATGAGCTCGAAGTACGCGGCGATGTTCTTCGGCGTGCCCGTCGCGCCGGACAGCACGTTGGACCAGAGCGTCTTGCCGCGACGCACCCGGTTCTCCTCGTAGATCATGTGGAGCCCGTGGATGCGGTTCACCCCCGCGAAGCGCTTGGACAGGAAGTCGGTCGCCCTGCCCGACGCCATGATCTCGAGCTCGTGTCCCTGCGCGAGCAGGTGTTCGATCACGACGCGCGAGCGCATGGCGTGCCCCATCCCTTCGCCGACGACGCCATAGAGGATCTTCATGACGCGCGAGTGTAGCGGGGGCTTTGTGGCGTTCGGAAGGAAACGGCGCCGCCGCGGCGCGGGCGGCGCGGACGGCGACCGAGCGCAGGCGGCGCCGCGGCGCGGGCGGCGAGCGTGACGCCCCGCCGCCGGATCTGGAGCGAGCTGCTGCCGCTCGAGGTGGTGCGGATGCCCGGGACGCTCGCGCTGCTGCGGCGGTATGCGCTGGAGCTCTCGATCGCGGTGCGGCCGGAGACCGCGGCGGGGCTGCCGGATCTCGTCGCGGCGTGCGCGGACGCGGGGGTGGCGGTCGCGGTGTGGCCGATGATCGCGGACGAGGACGGGCGCTGGGCGAGCGCCGGCAACGCGGCGGCGTTCGGCGCGTTCGTCGCGCGGCTGCTGGACGCGCTCGACGCGCGGCGCCTGGCCGCGGCGGAGATCGTGTTCGACCTGGAGCCGCCGATCGATGCGGTGCGGCGGGCGCTCGCGGGGGGGCGCGGCGCGCTCGATCTGCTCGGCGGTGGACCGCGGGGGAGCCCCCGGTGGAGCGAGGCGCAGCGCGCGTACGTGGAGCTGGCGGGCGCGGTGCACGCGCGCGGGATGGCGACCTCGGCCGCGATCGTGCCGCTCGTCTTGACCGACGGGCCGGCGCGCGGCTGGGAGCGGCTGCTCGGGACGCCCGTGTCCGCGCCGCCGTGGGGGCGCGTCGGCGCGATGCTGTACACATCGCTGGTCGAGGGGTATTCGCGCGGCGCGCTCGAGCGGGAGGACGCGGTTGCGCTGCTCGCCTGGGGGTGCCGCGCCGCCGCCCGGCGGTTCGGTCCGAGGGCGGGCGCCTCGCTGGGCGCCGTGGGCAAAGGCGCGCTCGGCGACGAGCCGGTCTACCGCTCGGTCGCCGAGCTCCGCGAGGACGTGGCCGCCGCGGAGGCGGCCGGGGTCTCGGATCTCTCGCTGTTCGACCTCGGCGGGGTGCTGGCGCGGCCGCCGGCCGAGGCCTGGCTGGAGGCGTTCGTGGCGCCGCCGGAGGCGCATTCGCCCCGGGATACGCTGCGGGCGCGCGGCGTGGTCGCGGCCGCAGCGCTCGTGGGGCGGGCGGCGGGCTGCGCTCGTCGGCTCACCTCGCCGTGACGGCGATCACCCGTGGTGTGACTTGCCCTGGCCGCGGTAGCGCTTCCAGTGATGTCGCTTGTTCTTGCTCTTCGGCCTGCTGTTGTTGGACAGGCCGATAGACGTCTTCTTCGTGTGCACCGACATGGCCCCGTCATGGCGCCGAGACGGGGCGGGCGACAGGGGGTCACGGACTTCGCCGCTCAGGCCGGACCGCCGGGCTGAGGAGGCGACGACTTCCCTGATAGGTCAGGGCGGGGCGCTCTTGGCGGATTGCCGGTTCGTCCCCATCGCAGGAAAGCTCAGGCGCTCTCGCGATCGGGCGCTCGCGCGGCAGGCGACTCCGCTGCGCTGACCGCCGCGGCCGCCTGCAGGCTCGGCGCCGCCTCGGCGGCGCCCGCGGAGGCATGCCGGATGCGCCGCTTCGTCTGCACCATGTGCACGATCTGGTCGAGGATCACGGCGACGAGGATCACGGCGCCGATGATGATGAAGGTCCAGTTCGGGTCCAGGCGCCAGATGCGTTGAATGCGGTCAGCGTCCTGGTACGGCAGCTGGAACATATTGATGCCGTTGTCGATGACGCGCATCACCGCGGAGCCGATGATGATGCCGAGCACCGTGCCTTCACCCCCGCGAAGCGAGCAGCCGCCGAGCACGGCCGCGGCGATCGCATACATCTCGTACGCGATGCCGACCTGCTGCGACATCTGCCCGATGTACGAGGCGTAACAGACGCCGGCCACGCCGCCGAGGCCCGCCGAGATCACATAGGTAGACGTCTCCACCCGCCTCACGTTGATGCCGGAGTACTCGGCCGCGTCGCGGTTGCCGCCGATCGCATAAACGTAACGGCCGAACACCGTGAAGTGCAGCGCATAGGTCGCCACGGCGCTCACGGCGAGGAACATCAGGAGCGGGTACGGGACGAGCGCGTCGCTCCCGCTCTTGAGCAGCCCGCCGTTCGCGAGGGCGAGCAGCGGCGAGCCACCGAGGCTCAGGGTGCCCCCCTGGGCGATGGTCTGCGAGACGCCGCGCAAGAACAACATGCCGCCGAGCGTGACGATGAACGGCTGCAGCTTGAGCCGCGTGATCAACAAGCCCTGGCCGAGGCCGATCAGCAGCGCCACGCCGAGCGCCACCGGAATGCCGATCCACAGCGGGTAGCCCAGGCCGCCGAGCTGGGTCGACGAGAGCTTGGCGATGAGGACGCCCGTCAGGCCGATCACGGACCCGATCGACAGATCGATGCCGCCGGCGATGATGACGAACCCGATGCCCATCGCGAAGATCCCGAGCATCGAGATCTGCCGCAGGGTGTTGATCGAGTTCGACTGCCCGAGGAAATCCGGGTTCGAGATGTAGAGGCCCAGACACATCACGACGAGCGCGATGGTCATCCCGAGCTCGCGCCTCACGACAGAGCCTCCTTGTCCGCGTGGCCCGTCATCAAGGTCGCGATCCGCTCCTGACTGAGCCGTTCCCGCGGCAGCACGCCCTTGATGCGTCGCTCGTGCATGACGGCGACGCGATCGCTCATTCCGATGATCTCTTCCATGTCCGAGCTGACCATCAAGATCGTGATGCCTTCATCCGCGAGGGCGGCCATGTGGCGGTAGATCTCGGCCTTGGCGCCGACGTCGATGCCCCGCGTCGGCTCGTCCAGGATGAGCACGCGCGGGTTCATGGCCAGCCATTTCCCGAGCACCACCTTCTGCTGGTTTCCGCCGGAGAGGTTCACGACGGGCTGACGAATGCCGGGCGTCTTCGTCCTCAAGCGCTCCACCTCCGATTCGGCGACCCGGCGCTCCGTCTCCCTGTTCAAGAAGCCCCAGCGGCCGTAGCTGCCGATGTTGGGCAGGGAGGTGTTCTCTGCGACGCTGAGCGGCAGCACGAGGCCGTGGCGCTTGCGATCCTCCGGCGCCAGGTAGACGCCGCGGTCGATCGCATCCCTGGGTTTTCGAGGAGCGAACCCCTTGCCTTCGAGCGTCATGCGTCCCCCGAGCGCCTTCGTCACCCCGAAGATCGTCTGCATGAGCTCCGTGCGGCCCGAGCCGACCAGGCCGGCAAAGCCGAGGATCTCCCCGCGTCCGGCCGAAAAAGAGACCTGCGCGGGCGCGCCGGGCACGACGAGCCCCTCGACCACCAGCACGGGCTCGGTCGATCGGCGGGGCCGCCTCTCCGGGAAGTAGTGCGCGCTGAGCTCGCGGCCCACCATCATGGCGACGATCCGTTCGCGCGTCGCCTCCGCGCGCGTGAGGTCACCGACGTAGCGGCCGTCGCGCAGGACCGTCACCCGGTCCGCAAGCGTCATGACCTCTTCCATCCGGTGCGAGATGTAGACGATGCCGATGCCGTCCGCCCGGAGCTTGCGGATGATCCCGAAGAGGTGCTCGGACTCACCGCTCGTGAGCGACGAAGTCGGCTCGTCCATGATGAGGATGCGCGCGCTCAGGGCGAGCGCCTTGGCGATCTCGACCATCTGCATCTGGCCGGCGGTCAACGCGGACACCGGGGTCGAGGGCGGGAGCGGCAAGCCCACGCGCAGGAGCAGCTCCCTGGCGCGGGCGTGCATGTCGCCCTTCTTCAGCGGACGGAGGAGCAGCCCTGTCGCGCCGCCTTCGTTGCCGAGGAAGATGTTGGCCGCGATGTCCAGGTTCGGCGCCAGCATCAGCTCCTGATGGATGAGCGCGATGCCGAGGCGCTTGGCGGCGCGCACGCTCTCGATGGCGACGCTCCTTCCATCGATGCGGATCTCGCCCTCATCGGGCTGCAGGGCGCCCCCGAGGATCTTCATGAGCGTGCTCTTGCCGGCGCCGTTCTCGCCCATGAGGGCGAGCACCTCGCCCGGCTTCAGCGAGAGAGAGACGCCCTGGAGCGCGACCACGCCGGGAAACCGCTTGGTGATCGCGCGCATCGAGAGCAGATCCGGAGCGGACGCCGTCACGCTCACTTCTTCATTTCGGCGAGCTGCTGTTTGAAGGCCGCAACGTTGGTCTTTTCGATCACCTCGATGCCGGTGTCGATGCTCTTGTTGGCCGGGATCTGCGCCTTCGCCGTGTCGGGCTTGACCGAGAGCTCATGCGCCCACTTGCTCGCCAGGTAACCGAACTGAAACGGCTTCTGGACGACCGTGGCCGAGATCGTGCCGTTCTCGATGGCCGTGAGCGTCTCCTGCTCCTCGTCGAACACCGCTGCGAGGACCTTCCCCTTCTTCCCGAGCGCCTCGATGGCCGCCGCGATGGCGGGGCCGTTGTAGGACCACAGGCCTGCGACGAGCTTCAGGTCCGGGTGCGCGTTGATGATGTCCTCCACGTTGGAGCGCGCCTTCGCGCGGTCGGTGTTGTCCTCGCGCTTGTCGACGATCTCGATGTTCTTGCCGGCGATCGCGTCCTGGATGCCTTGCAGGCGCTGCTTCGCGTTGTCCGCGGAGAGCGTGCCGACGAACACGGCCATCTTGCCGCCTTCCGGGAGGAGCTTCACGATATAGGCGCCGAGCGCCTTGCCGGCCTCGTGGTTGTTGGTGCCGATGTAGAGCAGTCGGCTCGACGCCGGGGCGTCCGAGTCGAACGTGATGAGCTTGCTCTTCTCGGCCACCTTGTTGAGCACCGGGACCTGATCGGCGGGCGCGATGGCGCTCACGGCGATGGCGTCGTAGCCCTGACTCGAGAGGTTTTCGAGGATTTGGTTCTGCTCCTCCGTGGTGCCGTTCGACGGCATCTTCACGTCGACCTGAACCTTGCTTTCTTGCTCGTATTTCCGGACGCCCGCCTGAGCGATCTTCCAGAACTCGGACGCGTTGTTGGTGACGAAGGCGAGCTTGACGACCTTCGGCTTCGAGCCGGCGCCCTCGGCCGGCGCGGCGCCCGTCCCCTCGCTCTTCTCGTTGCACCCCGTCATCGCGAGCAGCCCCAACAGGAAGGGCGCTACGACCGCCCAACCCTTGCCCCAGGACTTCGTCTCTTTCACGGCTGGTCTCCTTGCTGATTCACTTCAAGAACGTGTTGACATCACGCGTGGCGTCGCCCTTACCCGGCCGTTGTCCCCGTGATCTGCTGCAAAGCTGGCGGCGCGTCTTTCCACAGTGCGCCCCGGTGGCTGGGGTCTACCCTCCGCGTCCCTGGAGGCCGAACCACTCCTTGGTCTTCAACATCGGAATGGCTCTGAGGACAAAGGATGCCCGCAGGAATTCATTGTGAACGTTCACATTTTCGGTGTCAACTCCGATCGGCGGGTGCTGTGCGCGCGGGACGTCACGGGTTAAGGCTGATCGAAGAATTGTCAGGGCACGGGAACGCGCGGTCGCCCGGTGCGATCAGGGGCGTTGCGCCTGCCGAAGGCGCGCAGGGTCTGCGACTCAGCACATCGAGCATGGGCTGAGATGACGGCGCTGGGCGATTTCTGTAGATTGGCAGGAAATATGCCTTTCTTCCGGTACGTGCGTTGGCGACCCTCGCGCGGCGTGTGATAGGTTGGTGCGGTTCGAGCATATTTGTCTTGCGACATTGGCTTGAGCCCGCGGAGGTGCCTGTGAATCGAAGCAAGCGGCGGGTCGTTGACGCGACCCGGGTGATGTCCGTCGCCGCGGCGCGTGCCTGGACGGGGGTCGCGCTCGGCGTGGTGCTCGCGGCCGCGGCGTGCGGCGAGGAGGAGGGCGGCGACCGCGGTGCGATCGCGGGGAGCGGCGGGTGGGGGACGGGCGGCGCGCTCGCGACAGGCGGAGCCTCGGAGACGGGCGCCGGGGTCGGCGGCGCGGAGAGCAGCGCGAGCGGCGGCGCGCCAGGGGACGGCGGAGCGGAGAGCACCGCGAGCGGGGGCGCGGAGAGCACCGTGAGCGGCGGCGCGCCGGGCAACGGCGGAGCGGCCGGGGAGGGCGGTGGTCCGGGCAGCGGGGGCGCGGGCGGAGCGCCCGACACCTGCAGCAGGGCCGCTGCCTGCGGGACGCACAAGTGGGCCTGCTGGCCCATGCCCAACCCGGCGGGCAGCGGCCTGCCCAACCCCGCGAGCTACACCGATGTGGGGGGCGGCGTGGTGCGCGACAACGTCACATGCCTCGAATGGCAAGAGACCCCTCCTTCCGAGGCGTACACATGGGAGCAGGCGATCGGCTATTGCGACGGCCTGACGCTCGGCGGGTCCTCCGACTGGCGCCTTCCCACGCGCATCGAGATGACGTCGATCGTCGACTTCACCCGGAGCCCGGCCATCGACAGGGGCGCGTTCCCGGGGGCGCGCGGGGGCTTCCACAAGACGGCGTCCGACTGGATCCTCACCATCCGGCAGGCCGGCGCCGGCGCGGGACGCGACTATGCCTGGGCCTTCAACCTCAGCGACGGGATCGTCAGCAACGCCTACTCCAAGGCGACCGCGGCGAGCCTGCGCTGCGTGCGAGGCAACGGCGATGGCGAGGCGCCGAGCAGCCCGGCCGTGGCCCCGCCCGACCAGTACACCGTCGTGTCGCCCGGCGAGGTGATGGACAGGTACACAGGCCTCGTCTGGCAGCAGGGGTATTCGCCGGCCACGATGGCCTGGGCCGAGGCGGAGAGCTACTGCGCGACGCTCGATCTCAACGGCCACGCGTGGCGCCTGCCCAGCATCCGGGAGCTCGCGACCCTCGTCGACGAGGCGCAGGTGGCGCCGTCGATCAACCGCACGATGTTCCCCGACACGCAGTACGGCTCCCGCAGCAACGACTGGTACTGGGGCTCCCACGCGGCCGTGGGGAACGCCGCGGCGGCCTGGGCGCTCAATTTCGACGACGGCTTCACCGGGTTCAACGCGGGAGAGAGCGGCAAGTGGAACTATTTCACGGCCGCGTGGGTGAAGTGCGTGCGCTGAGGGCGCCGCAGCGGCCGTCGCGCTTCGCCTGGGGAGCGCGGCGGCGAGGCCGGCGCCGCCGTCCCTCGTTTCGGTGGCGCGCCGCCGCCGGCGTCGGATAGCTTGGCTCGGGTGAGCCCGAGCACGCCGCCGGCGCGCCCTCGCCTCGCCGCCCACGTGCTCGCGCGGCGCCACCTGGTCGGCGAGGAGGAGCGCGTCATTCTCCACGATGTCCGCACGGGGCAGCTGCTCCAGCTCGGCCCGCGGGAGTGGGTCCTGCTCTCCGCGGCCGACGGGACGCGCGACGTCGAGGGCATCGTCATCGCGGCGGCCCGCGAGGGCGCGCACGCGCGTGTGCCCGCGGCGCAGGCGTTCTTCGCGGAGCTCCACGCCGCGGGGCTGCTCGGAGCGGACGACGCCGGCGAGGACGCGGCGCGCTTCGGGTCCACGGCGGCCGCGGCGCCCGCGGCGCCGGCGCTCGACCCGGGGGAGCGCGATCCCCGCGAGCGCCCGCTGGAGGTGCTGCCCGAGTTCAGCCTGCACTGCGACGGCCGCGGGAGCTGCTGCCGGATCTACGCCTCGATCCTCTTCGACCCCGAGGAGGCGGCGCGGGCGCGGGCATTGCGGCCCGATGTGCTGAGCGGGGGCGCGCGCCACGAGCGGGCCTTCACGCCGGAGCGCGGGACGTGGCCGTGCGCGGCCTCCGTCGTGGCGATGCGGGACGGGCGGTGCGCCTACCTCGAGGGCGAGGGGCGCTGCTCGCTCCACGCGAGGGGCGGGCCCGAGGCCAAGCCGCTCGGGTGCCGCACCTTCCCGACCAGCTTCGTCGACGACGGCGAGTCGGTGCGCGTCTCGGTCGCCGTGGAGTGCGCCTGCGTGCTGGCCAGCGCGGGCCGCCCCGGCGGCGCGCCGCTGCTCGATCCGCGGCTCGTCACGCGGGGGGATCTGGACGAGCGCATCGATGTCGCCCGGCTGCCGGACCGCGCGCAGGTGGCGCCCGGCGCGACCGCCTCCCGCGCCGAGGTCGTCGCCTGGTCGCGGCGCCTCGCCGCGGCAGCACCCCCGCCCGACGTCGCCGCGGGCCTCTTCTCGCTCGCCGCCGCGCTCGAGGCCGAGGGCCTCACCGAGGGGGCGATCGCGCGCTTCGAGCGGCCCGATCCGCTGGATCCGGCGGCGCTCGCGCCCTGGCTCGCCGCGCTCCACGGCCGCGCGGCGCGGCGGGCGCGCGAGGACGCCGCCTGGCGGAGCGAGCGGGACCTCGCGGGGAGGGCCACGCGGTGGATCGCGGACGCGACGCTGGCGCTGGCCGAGCCCGACCTGCTCGGCGCGCTGCTCCTCGCGCCCGTGCCCGCGCGCGTGGGCGACCGCGAGCGCTTCACCCTCCGGGCGGCCTTGCACGGCCACCGCCTGCTCGGGGCGCTGCCGCTCTCGCTCGCGCTCCGCGATCGCGCCGTGCGGCTCGTCGTTGCCCGGGCGCTGCCGGCGGTCGTCGACGGGGAGGGCGCGGACGACCCGGCCTGCGCCGAGCCGATCGCGCTCGTGGAGGCGACGCTGCGAGGCCACGGCCTCGACGCGTACGCCGCCGAGGCGGTCACGGCGGGGTGATCGCGTGCGTCTCCTCGAACTCGGAGAGACATCGCCTCCGATCCTGTCGATAATGCGCCCGCGATGAGCCAGCCCCCGCTCGACAACAAGACGGACTTCGCCGCGCATCCACAGCTGCTCGTCGACAGGGACGGCGAGCAGCTGGTCACGATCGTCAAGGCGAGCTTCGAGCTCCAGGGCGACGGCAGCCTCGAGCTCGCGCCCCCCGAGCGCACGCGCGGGGTCCGCCTCGCCGACCTGCCCTGGGAGGAGAAGAAGCCCGAGAGCGTCGCGTACCCCGCCGACGTCTGCCTGTTCAAGCCGGCGACCGACGTGATCTTCGTGGCCACGGCGTACGCGCCGAACGGCAAGGCGGTGCCGTCCTTCGACGTGCGCGTCGAGGTGGGCCCGCTCAGCAAATCGCTCGTCGTGTTCGGCAAGCGGCTCTGGGTGGACAAGGGCGCCGCCCTCACCGCGCCTTCGCCCATCGAGCAGATCGACATGCGCTACGACCACGCCTGGGGCGGGCGGGACGACGACGATCCCGCGGCGCTCCTCGAGGAGCCGCGCAACCCGATCGGCACGGGCGTCACGCGCGCGCCGGCCTCGCTCACCCACCAGCCGGCGCCGGCCATCGAGGATCCCTCGTACCCGATCCGGACCGCGAAGACCGCGCCGCCGCCCGCGGGGATCGGGGCCGTCGGCCGGCACTGGGAGCCGCGCCGCGCGTACGCCGGGACGTACGACGCCGCGTGGCGGGAGAACCGCGCGCCGCTCCTGCCCGAGGACTTCGACCACCGCTTCAACCTCTGCGCCTCGCCGGGCCTCATCGCGGATCCGCCGCTCGCGGGCGGCGAGCCGGTGCGGGCGCTCAACCTCACGCCCGAGGGGGCGCTCAGCTTCGAGCTCCCGAAGGTGCAGGTCGAGATCGAGTTCCACGTGAAGGACCGCGCGCCTGTCGCCTTCGCGCCCCACCTCGACACCGTGCTCGTCGACCTCTACGCCACCGGCCCGCAGAAGCCGGTGGCCGTCGAGATGGTCTGGCGCGCGCACGTCAAGGCGCCCCGGCGGATGAAGGACGCGCGCGTGATCGTGCGCGAGCGGGGGCGAGCGTGAGGCCCCTCGCCGCCGTGGTGGCCGCGGGCGCGGTCACGCCCGTGGGGCTGCGCTCGATCGACACCGCCTTCTCGCACCGCGCCTCGGCCGCGGCGATGCGCGAGTCGCCGCTCGTGGACGGGCAGGGCGAGCCCGTCACGATGTGCTTCCTGCCCACGCTCGATCCGCGGGCCACGGGCGCGGCGCGCGCCGTCCTGCTCGCGGAGCGCGCGCTCGGCGAGGCGCTCGAGAAGCTCGGCCCCGCGGCGCGGGGGCTGCGCCTGCAGATGGGCCTGTGCCTCGACGAGCACCTCGGGCAGCGGCCGCCGGGCGGCGAGGCCCCGGCGCAGCGGGTCGCCGCCGAGCTCGCCGCGCGGGCGCAAGCGTACGGGTGCGCGCCGGAGATCGCGGTGAAGGTCTCGACGCGAGGGCCCGCCGCGCCGGGGTACTTGCTGCCGGAGCTGTGCGACGCGCTCGCGCGAGGCGCGATCGACGCGGCGCTGCTCGGCGGCGTGCACACCGACTACGACCCAGCGCGCATCGCCGCGCTCGACGCCGCGGGCCGGCTCTTCCGGTCGGACAACCTGGACGCCCTCGTCCCCGGCGAGTGCGCGGCCTTCGTGGTCCTCATGCGCCCCGACATCGCGCGGCGCGCGCTCCTCCGCGAGCTGGGGCAGATCGTCGGCGTCTCCACCGCGCACGAGCGGGCTCGCCCGGACAACGACGAGTCCGCGTTCCAGGCCACGGGCCTCACCGCCGCGCTCCGTGCCGCGCTCGCGCCCCTGGCCGAGCGCGGGATGCGCGCGGGCTGGATGCTGACCGATATCACCTTCGAGACCTTCCGCCATTTCGAGCTCCAGGCCGCATCGGTGCGCACGCAGCAGCTGTTCTGCGATCCGCAGCAACTGGAGTGCCCTGCCCAACGGATCGGCGCGCTCGGCGCCGCGGCCATGCCGCTGCATCTCGCCATCGCGTCGGAGGCGTTCGCGCGGGGCTTCGCGCCGCACCCGTGCGCCGTCTCCCTCGCCGGGAGCGACGGCGGGGAGCGCGCAGCGATGGTGGTCGTGGCGCCGGGGTGACGGTGCAGCACGGCGGACTGAGTCCAGGTGTAGCCGCCGAACGGGACGACCGCCGAACTGGCGCGCGCGGGGGACGCGGCGGTGGGGGCTTTGGCTGAAGGTGGGGGCATTTGAACGGCCAAGTCGCCAGAAGACGCCAAGATTTTAGAGGATTTCTTGGCGTCTTCTGGCGACTTGGCGGTTCCATCATTCCGGGAGGGTCGGTGAATTCCCTCTCCACCTGTCGACGGCTTTTCCGGAGAGATGAAATTCAGTCCGGAGGATGTCGACAGGCGGTGTCCGGGATAGGGCCTCTCCCAGATGACCCGACGTGGAACGAGATCTCCAGCTTTGCCACGGACGGGCGCTTTCGTTAAGGCCCTTGGTCTACCACTGGAGAGAACGCCCGCTCGGCCTCAGCGGGTATGCTGGGACAGCCGATGTCCTGGTCATCGTGCGCGATTACAGCCTGTTCAATGGGCCTTTCGCGCGGTCGGTCCGCGAGCGCCAACGGACGGCGCGAGCCCGGGGTAGGGGCGCCGGGTGCGCGCATGGCGCTCATTCGCGCTGTGCGCGCGCTCGCTTCACCTGCTCGCGGACTTTCGGATGCTGCTGGCTGACCTCGACGATGACGCGGCCAACGACCTCGACCGCGAGGTCGAAAGCCCGCTCCGCCAGGCGCTGGAACCAGAGCCCGAACGGCGAGTCGATCGGCCGGTACAGCCCCAGGTCACCGGGCTCCCCGCCGGCGGCCCAGGTGATGGGCAGCCCGGACGCCTCCAACGTCTGCCTGGCGAAGCCCTGCGCGAGTTGGAGGGCTTGCAGGGCGTCGACGCCCTCCTGCCACTTGAACACCTCAGCACCGAGCCCGGAGATGAGCACCGGGCAGCACCAGTCGCCGTCCTGCGCACCGGACGCAATCGGCTTGCCGATGACGAGTACGATCTGCCGGTCAGGCTGGCCATCCACTCCGTAGCGACGGACGGCGATGGGCTCACCGATGCGCTTCTTGGGCATAGGGTTAGGTTAGTCCGGAAACGACGTGACCAGGCAGTAGACCTCCCATCTGGCCGGTGACCCGCTGTTCGCCACTTCCCAGCAAGCCCTCTTTACTCACCGGATCCAGTTTCCACTGCGAGCGGCAGAATGCCTCCTTTGCCCGCTGACTCGCGTGGGTCAGCAGCAGGCAGATCCCCCTGGCATCAGCCCGCAGCTCTCCCGTCGCAGCCACGAACGCAGCGGTGTCCGGGTCCGCCTCTTCGGCCGCATTCTCCTCGGTCGTGCTCACAACACAGCCAGCGAACATGACGACAACGGCGACCCCGATGAGCTTCGCGCCACGCATAGAGTCCCCCTGCTCGACCGCCCGCTACACGTAGAGCCCGGGGCGCTCAGCGGTAGCCGCATGTCACGCGGGGGCGTCGCGTGCCGACGTGGGCGGAATCATCCATCGAAGCACGCGATCCGCTTCACACGGCACGGCGCGCCGGCCCGATCGCGCGCGGCGCTGGCCACTCCGCGCGGCGACCGTGCAGCGCAGGAACCTGCTCCCCTCTGCCGTGTCGAAAGGCACCATGCCCAGGTCTTCCCTTCCGCTCGCCGGCCTCGTCCTCATCGCCGCCCTCGGCGCCGCCGCGACGTCCGACGCGGCCACGGACGGCCGCGATGCGGTCGCCCGCGGCCTCGACCTCTTCGTTCACGCGCCCGACCGCGGCGCGCCCGGCGCCACCCTGCCGGTCCAGGTCCTCGCGCTCGGCTTCCCCACCGCGGTCACGCTCCGGCCGCTCGAGGCGGCCACCGTGGAGGCGACCTGGGATCCCGAGCACCTCGGCAAGGTCAGCGCCGTCCCGCCGCCCGTGCGGGTCACCACCGACGCGAAGGGGCGCGCTCACCTCGACGTCCCGATCCCGGAGGGGCCCGAGCGCGAGCTACGGCTGCTGCTCGGCGTGCGCGCCGGCGACCGGCAGCGGACCCGGACGCTCACCGTGCAGCGACTGGCGCCGCTCCAGGTCGACCTGCACGTTCCTGACACGCGCGTGGTGCCGGGCAGCGCGATGTCGGCGTGGATCACGGTGCAGAGCCAGGCCTCGGGGCAGCCGGCCCCGCGGGTCCCCGTGGAGGTCAGCCTGCTCGAGGGCGGCGTCGCGCGGCACACGGCCGTGGTCACGACCGACGCGGCCGGCGTCGCCATGACACGCGTGCCCGTCCCCTGGATCGACGAGCCCGGCTGGCGCTGGATCCTCCGCGCCCGCGCGCGGGGCGCGGCGGGGGCCTCGTCGAACGCCGCGGAGATCTCCCTGTCGCCGCGCGAAGAGACGCCCGGCGCCCCGCAGATGCTGGCCGAGTGGTCCGAGCAGGATCTGCGCGCCGGGGATCGCGCAAGCTACGTGATCCGGATCCGCGATGGCGCCGGCCAGTCCGTGGCCGGGCTGCCGGTGCGGATCTGGACCGGGCCGAAGGGCACGAGCCCGCCCGAGGACAGGGCCGCGTGGGACAAGCTCACGACGCCCGCGCGCACCGACGCGGCCGGCGAGGTCCGGGGCGCGGCCACGGCGCCCACCACCGTGGTGCAGGGCGCTGGGACCACGCTGCGCGTCGTCGCGCGCGCGACGTTCGAGGGGCACGAGCTCGCGCGCGAGGCCACCGTCTCCGTGGAGAGCCCCACCTCGGAGGCGACGCTGCTCCCGGAGGCGGGCGCGGTCGTTCCAGGCGTCGCTCAGCGCATGCTCCTGCGCGTCCGCGATGCGCGGCGGAAGCCGGTGCAGGGCACCTTCACCGTCGAGGGCGACGGGCTCCAGGCCGCCGTGACCACCGACGCGTACGGCGAGGCCGAGGTGACCTGGGAGGCGCCCGTCGAGCTCGGGGCCTTCCGCAACGTGGGGCCGTGCGCCGGCGGCGTCGCTGCGGCGGTGCGCGTGCGGCCCGCTGGCGAGCTCCCAGCGCTCGCGTCGCGGCGCGAGCCGTTCGCGCTGTGCGTCTCCGTCGATCGCGACGCCTCGGCGCTGCTCCGGCCCGAGCGGCTCCTCGCCCGCGCCGGCGACGCGCTCCCGCTCCGCGTGGTCGACGCCGGCGGCGCGGACGCCCGCGGCGACCGGCGGCCGGCGGGCGGCAGGGCAGGGGACGGCGGCAGGGCAGGGGACGGCGGCAGGGCAGCGGACGGCGCCGGCTGGAGCGTGATCGTCCAGGCGGACAACGCGGCCCGCGCGGCGAGCGCCTGGATCGCCGGAGGCCCGGAGGGCGGCGCGCTCGGCCTGCCCGAGGGCGCGGCCGGCGTCTGGACGCTCAGCGCTGCCGCTCCTCGGCCGGGCGCCGCCGCGCGGCAGGCGGGCGGCGCGGTGCTCGTCACGCCGCGCGTCCTCCCTCGGCTCGAGGCCCGCATGACCGGCGGCCGCGCGGCCCCGCGCGGCGCCGTCGACGTGGACCTCGCGCTCACCGACGGGGGCAGCCGCGGCCTGCCCGGGACCGTCGCGGCCGTCGTCGTGGATCTGCACGGCGGGGGCAGCGTCGGCGGGCTCGCGGCGCTCGACACGCGCGCGCGGCTCTGCCAGGGCATGGTCGAGCCCGAGCGCTGCGGCGCTTTCCTGGAGGGCGATCCCGCGCTCGATCCGCTCCGGCGCGCGGAGCTCGGCGCGCGGGCGCGCGAGGCGATCGCACCGGCGAACGATCCGGCCGGCTCCGCGCGGGCGGCGCTCGACGAGGCGTTCGGCCAGGTGCTTCGCTCGCTCGAGGGGGCGGTCTTCGAGGCCACAAGCGACCCGGAGCGGCTGCGCGACGTGCGCCGCCGCGGGCCGGGCGGCGCCTATGCATGGAACCCCGAGCTGATGACCCTGGTCACGGCCGCCATGGATGCGCCCCCCGAGACGCCCGGCGGCGAGCCGCTCTCGCTCGCGGACCTCCTGGGGGTGGACCCGCAGGTCACGTTCGATCACGTCGCTCGCCGCGTCACCCGCCTCAAGCTCTTCCGCATCCTCGCGGCGGCGCGCGCGTTCCGGCGCGAGCGGCTTCTCGACCCGGACGAGCCGGCGCTCCGCGATCCGAACGCGCTGCTCCGCCGCCTGGTGCGCGACGCGCAGCTCGAGGAGTCGCTCCTGCTCGATCCCTGGGGCGGCACCATCCAGTTCACCCCGACGACGGCGCCGCCCGCGCCGTTCCTCACGGTGCGGCGCGGCTTCGCCCTGCAGGCGCCCGGGCCCGACGGCCGGATCGGCACGGGCGACGACGTGCGCGATCCGTTCGAGCGCGTGCTGCGCTCGGGCACGCCGTACGCCAGGGCGGTCGGCGAGGATCGCCTCGTCGACGCGAAGTTCGACATGGAGGTCGGCGACGCCACGGTGTCGGCGTGGGAGAGCCTCCTGGAGGAGCTCACGGGCACGTCGCTTGGCGAGGGGCTCGGCCTGAGCGGCATCGGCACCGGCGGCGGGGGTACGGGCTCCGGCGTCGGGTTCGGTTCAGGCCACGGCAGACTGGGCGGCGCCCACCGCACGTCGAGCGGCGCGCCGCGGGGCGTGTTCTTCTGGTCGCCGCCCCAGCGCACCGACAAGGATGGCCGGCTGCGGATGCGCGTCCCGCTCGGCGACGTCGAGACGACCTTCCGGCTCGTCTTCGTGGGCGTGCCGGACGGCGCCACGCCGGCCACGGCCACGCTCGACGTGCCCACGGCGCAGCCGCTCTCGGCGCACGTGGAGGCGGGCGCCGCGTGGGTCGAGGGCGACGAAGTCGACGTGGAGATCTCGGTCCGGAACCGCTCGCCGAGGCCGCTCCGCGCGATCGTGGAGCTCACGGCGCGCGGCGTGGCCGCGCTCGCGGACCCACGCCGCCGGGCGGTGGCGGTCGACGTGCCCGCGGGGGGCGCGGCGCCGGTGCGCGCGCGGGTGCGGGCGCTGCGCGCCGGGCGGGCGGAGCTCGCGGTCGCCGTGAAGGCGCAGGGGACCCCGGGCGACACGCTCGTGCACGCATGGGATGTGCGCCCGGCGGGCGAGCCCACCGATCTGAACATCGCCCAGGTCGTCGAGGGCGGCGCCACGGCCACGCTGAGCGTCGCGGCGGACGCGCAGCGCTACCAGCCCACCGGCCGCCCGCGGCTCGTCGTCGAGCGCGGGCTTGCGGGCGCGCTCACCGCGGCGCTCGAGGCGATGGATCCCGACCGGCTCTCGTCTGCCGGGGCGATGGCGGACGCGGTGGAGGTCGCGGCGCTCGTGGGCCGCTGGGCCGCCGCGCGGGGGGGCGATGGCGCGCCGATCGCCGCGCGCGCGGAGGACATCGGCCGCCGCGCCGTGGGCCGGCTGCTCGCGTACAAGGAGAGCAGGAAGGACCGGGGCTTCTGGCCTCCGGCGCTCCGGGCGCGCACCTTCGCGCCCGCGTCCGCGGCGGAGGAGCTGCCGAAGATCGACGCGCGCTGCCCGCCCGAGCCCCTGCACCCCGCGGCAGCGCTCGACGCGCTCGAGGTCGAGCCCTCGCCTGCGGGGGGCGCGGTGAACGCGTGCTGGGACGCGCTCGTCACGAGGACGCTGGACGACGTGATCCAGAGCGGCGATCGCGTTGCGCTCGCCCGGGTCCTGCTCGCGCTCGCGGAGCGGCCGCACCGGGCAGCGCTGGCCGCGAACGTGGCGGACCGGCTGCGCGCCTGGGTGGCGCTGCTCTCGACCGGCGGCATCACCTTGCCGCCGGGTCAGGCCGAGGATCGGAGCGCGCGCGCGGTGGTCTACGCGGCGCTCCTCCGCGCCGCCGGGCTCGGTCGGAGCGCGGCGCCGCCCGCGAAGCTCCTCGGCTGGGTGGGCGTGCAGCGCGACGTGCGCGGCGGCTACGGCGCGCCGGCCAGCACGCGCGCGGTGGTGCGCGCGCTCCTGGCCCACGGGGGCGAGGGCCGTGGGGTGGCGCGGGTCTCGGTGACGTCGGGCGGCGCGCGCCGCGACGTGGAGGTCGGGCCGTCGGGGCGGCTCGTGGTGCCGCTCGACGCGGGCGCGACGGAGGTGACGGTCGAGGCAGCGGGGCCCGCGGTCGTGGCGCGCCTGGAGCGCCCGGCGCTCCGGCGCTGGAGCCGGCCGCCGACCGCCGCGCCGAGCCCCGTGCAGGCGGAGATCTCGTGGCCGAAGCGCCCGCGCGCGGGAACGACGGGGAAGCTCGCTGTCTCGATGCGCCACACGCTGGGCCGCCCGATCGAGGTCGACGTGCGCATCCCGCTTCCGCCAGGGGTGTCGCTGGCCGCGCCGCTCGGGGGCGTGCGGCAGGTGAACGGCGTCCTCGCGCTTCGGGCTTCCGTGGAGGCGAGCCGGCTCGCGACGCTGGTCGAGATCCCGGTGCGCTTCGCGCTCGCAGGGAAGGTCACAGCGCCCGAGGCGCAGGCCCGGGTGGCGCAGGAGGAGCTGCCGCGCGCGGTGGTCCCGGCGCGGCAGCTCCTCATCGAGTGATCGGCGCTCCTGGATACCGGTTCACTCTCCGCCTGCGCCGGCGCAGGAGCACACGGCTGAAGTCGTGTTCGATGCCCGGCCACAGGGGTTCAACTACACGCATCGATCGAGGGCACGGCTTCGGCGCGCCCGCAGGCTGTGGAGTGGAGGCGGCCCCTTCGATGCATGATCGGTTGTTGATAGGAGCGTCTCTTTTCCAGTGACACCGCGCCATTGAAGGCGAAGCGTTCGACGAAGAGATCACCTTGACATAAACTCGGATCGCCGCGCGCGCGGCCCCCTTCCGTGCCACGATCCCGGCCGTGAGCCCGCGATGTACGCTCTTGCAGCTGCTCCTCCTCGCCGCCTGCGGAGGCCCCCAGCTGCCCTCGCCCGCCGCCGTCGCGGGCACCGCCGAGGCACCGCCGTCGAGATGCGTGCTGCCCGGCGCGCCGACGGTGGTGCGTCGCGAGGGCAACGCGGTGTTGCAGGTATGGGAGGTGCCGGCCGCGCCGGTGCTGTTCGAGGAGGTGCTGCCGAGCGCGCCCGGGTACCTGGCGTACCGTAAGGCGATCGCGGCGGCCGGCGGTGACCTCGAGCGTCCGGTCGCCGATCCACCCCAGCCGCGCGACGACGCCGAGCGCGCGCTATGGCGCCGCGAGGACGAGAACGCCGCGCTGATGTACGGCGACGCAGGTCGCGTCCGGCCTATCCGCTGCCTCGAGGCAGCCCTGTTCGCGGCGCAGGACGCGCGCTATTCGGAGCTCACTCAGCCCACCGAATTCATCGCGTCGATCCTGCGCCGCGAGGTCGGCGGCCGGTCCCAGCTCAAGATTTATTTCGGGGCGAGCGACTCGATGTTCCCGCCCAAGGCGTTCTATGGCTTCGACGAGGTCCGCCGCGACGTGGCCGCCGGCTGGGAGTATTGGGTCGTCCTCCACAACCACTCGGTGCGTACTCTTGACGGCAAGCCCGCCCTCGGCGTGCCCGCGCCGAGCACGAGCGATGTGCCGCTCTTCCGCGGGCTCGTCGAGGAGTCGGGGCTGCGCGCGGTGTGGGTCACGAACGGCTTCTACACCGGCGAGGCTACGGCCGAAGATCTCTCCCGCTACCGCACCCGCGATTGACGGTCAGCGCATAGCTTGTGCGAGGGTGAAGGTCGCTTCGGAAGGAGCGGCCCGTGCGCGCGCCGCCCCGAGGTCCGCACCATCCGGCCCCCACGCCGCTCCCGCCGCGTCGGGTTCCGGCGCCGGGGCTTGGCGCCGTCCGCCGATCGCCTACCATGCCCCCAATGGCCGCTACCTTCGCCACCTTCTCCCTGGAGGGCGACAAGCTCCCCGCGGACGTCGCCGTGACCCGCTTCGAGGCCGTCGAGGCGATCTCCACCCCCTACACGGTGGAGGTGCGCTTCGCGACATTGGACGCCTCGTTCCGGGTCGAGGACTGCCTGCGCAGCCGCCTCTGCCTGCGCGTCGTCGACACGTCGGGCCAGGAGCGGCTCTACGACGGCATCGTCGACCGCGCCGGCTTCGCGCACATCGTGGGCGAGAGCCGCCAGTTCGATGTCCGCCTTCGGCCCGCGCTGGCCGCGCTCGCGCACCGCGAGGGGTGCCGCATCTTCCAGGAGAAGACCATCGTCCAGGTCGCGCAGTCGGTCTTCGAGGACGCCGGCTTCGGCGACAAGGTCGAGTGGCGGATCGCGAAGGAGTACGAGCCGCGCGAGTTCATCGTCCAGTACCGCGAGTCGCACCTCAACTTCGTCTCGCGGCTCCTCGAGGACAACGGCCTCTTCTATTACTTCCGGCACGAGGCCGCCGGACACACGATGATCATCACCGACGACCCCGCCGCCTTCGAGGTGGAGGAGGGGCTGCCGGTGAGCTTCCGCATGGCGCAGGGCGGCCTGCCCGGGAGCCTGCCGCTCGCCAAGTTCACGAGGACGCGCGCGCTGCGCACGAGCCTCGTCCACCTCCGGGACCACGATTTCGAGAAGCCCGACGTGAAGCCGGAGTCCGCGCTGCCCCGCAAGGAGGCCATCGCGCTGCCCTACTTCGAGTACCCCGCCGGCTTCACGAAGGGGAGCGTGGGCGCCCGCCGCGCCGAGGCCCGCATGCGCGAGCTCTCCGCCGACGCCGACGTGTGCGAGGGCGAGAGCCGCGCGGCCGGGCTCAAGGTGGGCGAGCCGTTCGCCGTCGAGGGCGCCGCGGAGCCGTGCCTGAACGGCGAGTTCGTGGTCACCCACCTCGTCTCGCGCGGCAACCAGACGCTCACCGGCGGCGTGACGAACTACGACGTCGAGAACCATTTCCGCGGCGTCCCCAAGGGCGCGCCCTTCGCGGCCGAGCGCCGCGCGAGGCGGCCGCGCATCCGCGGCATCCAGACGGCGGTCGTCACGGGGTCGAGCACCCAGGAGCAGGCGATCCACGTCGACAAGTACGGCCGCATCAAGGTCCGCTTCTTCTGGGACCGGCAGGGCCAGCAGGACCACACATCGAGCTGCTGGCTGCGCGTCTCGCAGATCGCGATGGGCGGCTCGATGATCCTCCCCCGCGTCGGCTGGGAGGTCTCGGTCGCGTTCCTCGACGGGGACCCGGACCGGCCGCTCGTGCTCGGGCGCACGTACAACGCGGAGAAGACGCCGCCCGACGCGCTCCCCGCCGCCAAGGCGTCCGGCACGCTGAAGAGCATGTCGTCGCCGGGCGCGGGCGGCCACAACCAGATCGGCATGTCCGACACCGCGGGGAGCCAGGGCTTCGGCATCCACGCCCAGAAGGACCTCAACGTCACCATCAAGAACGACAAGGTCGAGGAGGTGACGGTCAACGAGGAGCAGCACATCAGCGTGAACGGCTCCCGCTCGGTCAAGGTCGACGACTCGACCTCCGTCGCCGGCAATCAATCGCTCGACGTCGGCGCGGTGCTCTCGCACAAGATCACCGGCAACCAGAGCATCTCGATCGGCGGCAACGACACGACCAACGCGATCAGCAACTACGTCGAGAAGGTCACCGGCAATCGCTCCTATACGGTGAGCGGGAACCAGATCACGATCTCGAACGGCGTCAGGCACTCCATCACCGGGGACATGAGCCGCAAGGTCGGCGCGCTGCAGCTCTCCGGCAGCCTGGGCTCGATCAACGACAACGTCCTCGGCGGGATGACGGAGACGGTGGGCGCCGTGAAGGCGCAGATCATCAACGGCAGCCACGGAGAGCAGATCACGGCCAACAAGGACCAGACCTCGCTGGCGGCGGAGCTCCACCTCACGAAGGGCTCGCTCTCCCACGTGGCGCTCGGCGTCACCAACATGGTCGGCGGCCTCCATTACCAGAAGCTGGACGGTGATCTCGTGGTGCAGGCGCCGCTCATCACCCTCCTCGGCGCCGTCGGCGTCTTCAAGGGCGGCGGCAGCGAGCTCAAGCTCGGCGGCGGACCCGTCGTGATCAAGGGGTCGAAGATCGCGGTCAAGGGCGCGCTGGTGGTCAAGATGGGCGCGTCGATGAAGCTCGGATCGTGAGGGTCCATGGGCGCTAGTGACGTGAAGAGAGAGGTGAAGAGTGGCTGATCATCATGTCCTCGCGATCCCCTCCCTCAGCGTGGAGGGCAAGATCTACCGGGTGCTGCGCTTCGAGCTCACGGAGCAGCTCTCCGAGCTCACCCGCCTCGAGTGCGAGCTGCTCGACGACGAGGCGGCGCTGCCGAGGCCGAAGGAGGTCCTCGGCAAGCGCGCGGTGTTCACGCTGTCGCGCAGCGACGACACGCAGACGCGCTCTTTCGCCGGGACCATCGTCCTCGCCGAGCTCGTGCCCGATCCCGACGACGTGCCCACGCTGCGGATCGAGGTCGCGCCGGCGCTCTGGAACCTCGGGCAGCGCTCCGACTGCCGGATCTTCCAGGACAAGAGCGCCGTCGACATCGTGAAGGAGGTCCTCGAGGGCGCGGGCGTGCCCGCGGGCCAGCAGGACTGGCGCGTGACCGAGCCCCACCCGACGCGGGTCTACACGGTCCAGTACCGGGAGCGGGACCTCGATTTCGTGCACCGCCTCCTCGCCGAGGAGGGGATCTACTTCGCGATCCACATGAAGGACGACGAGGACGTCCTCGTCTTCGGCGACTCGCCGACCGGCCTCGAGGACATCGAGGGCGCGACGTCGCTGCCGTTCTTCCAGGACTTCGGCGTCGAGGGCTTCGCGGATCGCGTCGTCCGCCTCTCGCGGGAGGTCTCCGTGCGGAGCGACAAAGTGTTCGTCCGCGACTACGACCCGGAGAAGCCGTCGACCAAGCCGGAGGCGTCGGCCGAGGGGAGCGATCCTGGGGAGCACGTGCTCGAGATCTACGAGCACCCGGCGCGCACCGCGGATGCGGGCGTCGCGGAGCGGCTCGCCAAGGTGCTGCTCGACTCGGTGCAGGCGGAGCGCGACGTCGTGCACGGCGAGAGCGGCTCGCTCGCGCTGCTCCCGGGCCGGCGCTTCTCGGTGGACGGCCACCCCTACGACCCGCTCAACCAGGAGTACCTCGTCGTCCGCGCGCGCATCGTCGGCAGCCGGCCGCGGGGCTTCGAGCTCTCCGGCCGCGCGGGCCCGGAGGACGGCGCGCGCGTGCTCCAGTCGAGCTGCGAGTTCTGGGGCGTGCCGACCGGGAGCACGCGCTACCGGCCCCCGCGGCGCGCCCGCGAGCAGGTGATCCCGGGCACGCAGACCGCGATGACCACCGGGCCCTCGGGGCAGGAGATCCACACCGACGCGGGCGGGCACGTGAAGGTCGCCTTCCACTGGGATCGCTCCGGAAAGAAGGACGACACATCGAGCCGCTGGATCCGCACGAGCCAGGTGCCGACGGGCGGATCCATGCTGCTGCCGCGCGTCGGGTGGGAGGTCACGGTGCGCCACGTCGAGGGCGACGCGGACCGGCCGTTCGTGATGGGCCGCATGTACAACGCGCTCACGCCGCCGCCCTACGCGCTCCCGAAGGAGGCAGGGAAGAGCTCCCTCCAGACCGCGACGACGCCGGGCGGTGGCAGCACCAACGAGCTCCGGATGTCGGACTCGAAGGGCGGCGAGGAGATGTTCATCAACGCCTCGAAGGACATGTCCACCGAGGTGAAGAACAACGCGACCGAGTCGATCGGCAACAACCACAAGAAGAAGATCGGCGCGGATCAGACGACGAACGTCACGAACAGCATGACGACCAGCATCGGGTCGAACCAGACGCTCTCGGTCTCCGGCAACCAGTCGATGAAGATCGAGACCTTCCACGTGGACGACATGGGCGGCGATCACTCGCTCTCGATCGGCGGGAACCGCGACATGAAGATCGGCGGGGATCACAAGCGCGACGTCACCGGCAACAGCTCGCTCACGGTGTCCGGCAACCAGATCGATCTCGTGGTCGGCTCGGTCACGGATCAGACCCTGGCCGGCTTCGACCACGAGGTCGGCGCGGCGCTGGTCGAGCTCGCGCTGGGGCACCGCTCCGTGACGGTCCAGGGCGACCGGAGCGAGACGGCCACCGGCGCGAAGGTGATCGCGGTCAAGTCGGGCCGCGGCGTCCAGGTCGGCGGCTCGATGAACGTGAAGGTCGGCGGCGCGATCGTCAACGTGGCGAACGGGAACCGCGTGGAGAGCTCGCTCGGCACGTACACCGAGCTCGCGGGGGGCGCGCAGCTCGTCAAGGCGAACAACGCCGTCTTCGAGGCGACCGGCGCGCTCACGCTGGTCATGGGCGCGTCGATCCTCTCGCTGACGCCCGCGAGCGTCGCGATCATCGGCGTCTCCGCGAAGCTCGACGGCGACGTCTCCGACACCGCCGCGCTGGTGCTCGACAACTGAGGAGGAGGCGAACGTGGCACGCGAGACGATTGCGCACTTCACGATCGAGGAGATCCCCGCGGCCCGGGTGCTCCGCTTCGAGGCGATCCACGAGGCCGGCAGGCCGCTCGTCCTCGACGTGGAGGTGTACCTCCACTCGTACCAGGAGCTCGACGCGATGATCGGCAAGCCCGCGGCGCTCTCCTTCGGCGCGTCCGGGGAGGCGCCGCGCGTCATCGCGGGCACGGTGGAGGCCGCGACGTCGATCGGCTCCACAGAGCTCGGCATCGAGGGGCTGCTGGGCGTCCGCTACGCCGTCCGCGTCGTCTCCTCGCTCGCGCTCCTCGCGCGCAGCGTCGACTCGCGGATCTTCCAGGACATGAGCGCCAAGGAGATCGTGGCGAAGGTCCTCGAGGATCACGGGATCACCCGCGTCGCGTGGCGGCTGAGCGGCGACTGTCCGAAGCGCGAGTACTGCGTGCAGTACCAGGAGAGCGCGCTCGCGTTCATCTCGCGGCTCATGGAGCACGAGGGCGTCTACAGCTTCGTCGAGGTGGACGCCGACGGCGAGCTCCTCGTCTTCGACGACGACAGCACCGTCGCCGGGCCGATCGCGGGCGACCCCGCGCTGCCGTTCCGCCGGCGCACCGGGCTCAGCGCGGCCGACGAGCGCGACGCCATCTACTCGATCCGCGAGCTCGAGCGGGTGCGCTCCGGCAAGTTCGTCCTCCGCGATTTCGACTTCAAGCGGCCGAAGCTCGACCTCACGTCGACCGCGGCGTCGGGCGAGAACGACGCGCTGGAGCGCTACGACTACCCGGGCGGCTACTTCGAGCCGAGCGAGGGGCAGCGGCTCGCGCAGATCCGGCTGGAGGAGGAGCAGGTCGAGCGGCACACGATCGAGATCGACACCGTCTGCTCGCGCCTCGCGGTCGGCCAGAAGCTCACGATCACGGACGCCGGCGAGCTCGACGGCGAGTACTTCCTCTTCGCGGTGAAGCACACCTACGTCCACGAGGGCGACGACGCGCACGGCGGCGGCGAGCGCGCGACGTCGCGTTCCAGGGCGCGCGCGCGCCTCGTGCCGGCCTCCGTGAAGTACAGGCCGCGGCGCATCACGCCGATCCCGCTCATCGAGGGGCCGCAGACCGCGACGGTGGTCGCGCCCGCAGGCTCGCAGACCGAGGCGATCCACACCGACGAGTTCGGCCGCTGCAAGGTGAAATTCCACTGGGATCGCAGCGACGTGATCGACGACAAGGCGTCGTGCTGGATGCGGGTCGCGCAGCTCCAGACCTCCGGCTCGATGATGCTCCCGCGCATCGGCTGGGAGGTGATCGTCGAGTTCCTCGAGGGCAACCCCGATCGGCCCATCGTGACCGGGCGCCTCTACAACGGCGTCTATATGCCGCCGTACGCGCTGCCGGAGGGCAAGACCCGCACGGCGATCCAGACATCGAGCACGCCGGGCGGCGGCGGAGCCAACGAGATCCGCTTCGAGGACAAGGCGGGCTCCGAGGAGATCATGGTGCACGCCCAGCGCGACATGAAGACGGTCGCGGCGAACAACGCGAAGAGGAACATCGGCAACAACGAGACGTCGGTCGTCGGGAACAGCGCGTCGCTCGAGGTCGGCGGCAACCAGACGACGAAGATCACGAAGGGCTCGCAGAACACGGTGGGCGCGAACCAGACGATCAGCGTCGGAGGCAACCGCAACGTCGAGGTGAACGCGGTGTCGGCGCTGACGGCGAAGGGCAACGCGACGACCACCGTGGGCGGCAACCAGTTCGAGATGGACGGCAACCCCCTCGAGGCGATGCTCGCGCTCGCGGCGCAGGCGGCGGTGCAGTTCGCGAGCGTGATGGCCAACAACGCGATCGCGGCGGTCCAGGGGCAGGTCGACGGCGCCATCAACCAGGTGATGGCGCCGATCAACGGGCTGACCCAGAAGGCGGCGGGGGTCGCGGGCGCGATGCAGGCCGTCGCCGGCGGCGACATGAGCCGCATGCCCGGGATGATCGCGGGCGCGTCGGGCATCCCCGGCGCGAGCCAGCTCGCGGCCTCGATGGGCGGCGGCGGGGGCGGGGGCGGGGGCGGCGCCGCCGGCGGCGCGCCGGGCGCCGCGGCGCCCAACATGCTCGCCTCGATCGCGTCGAACGTGGCGCAGAGCAGCCTCGCCGGGAAGGTCTTCGTGAAGCCGGAGGCGCTCGCCTCGGCCCTCGGCATGGACGGGGGCGGCGGCGGCGGCGGGTCGACGGCCAACGTCGGCGGGCCGGACGGCGCCGTCGATGGCGTCGACGCGACCGACCGCGAGAAGGGGCCCGGGCACACGACCGCCAAGGTCACGGGCACCCACAAGGAGGACGTGGGCTCGATGAAGGTCCTGGGCGCGATCCAGGACATCGACAACAACGTGACCGGCAAGAAGACGATCGACGTCGGCGCCGCGACCGTGCAGGTGGCGTTCGGCAGCTACGCCGAGAGCGTCACGGGCTCGAAGAGCGAGAAGGCGACGGGCCTGGTCGTCCTCAGCAACGGCGGCGAGAGCGAGACGGTCACCGGCTCGCGCACCGCGATGGTGGGCGGCGCGGTCGTCGACAAGCTCAAGGGGTCGCACGTGGTGCAGGCCGTCGGGCCCGCGACGTTCATCGGGGCCTTCCACAAGGTGGAGGCGAAGGGCGCTATCGTCTTCAAGTGCGGCGCCAGCGAGGTGGTGATCGACGGCGCCGGCGTCACCATCACGTCCCCGCTCGTGACCATCCTGGCGCCGAAGATCCAGCTGCCGAAGAAGGTCTCGGAGGTCTGATGGCGGCTCAGTTCGACGGTGGGTCGCGGGCGGCTTCTGCGTCGCTCTCGCTGGAGGAGCCGGACGCCGCGGCCACGGCCGAGGAGGCGTCCGAGTCGCCGCGAGTGACCTTGGACGACGTGCTCGCCGAGCCGGCCGCGGCGCCGCTCCCGGCGCGGACGGCGCAGCCGCTCGGCGCCGCCATGCGGACAGCGCGCGTCGCCTCGATCGCGGGGCGGAAGGCGTCGATCCACGTCCGTGGCGCGGAGGGGCCCGTCGACGCCCAGATCGCGCCCGACGTCGATCCCGAGGTGATCGCCGACGCCCACGCCCGCGGCGACGCCGTGCTCGTCGAGCTCTGCGAGGGCGAGCCCCCGCTGATCGTCGCGGCCCTGACGACGCAGCGGCCGCACACGCTCCACCTGAAGGCGACCACCGTCGCCATCGAGGCGGAGCAGGAGCTGCTGCTCCGCTCCGGCCGAGGCGCGGTCCGCATTCGCCAGGACGGCGACATCGAGGTCGTGGGCAGCCGCATCAGCGCCGCGTCGCGGGGGCTGTTCCGGATCGTCGGGAGGCTCTTGCGGTTGAATTGACGGCACGCGCGGCGTGCCCGCCGGAAGGCTCGGCTGTCCTAGCTTTCACTCGGGGAGCGTTGAAGCAGCGATGCGAACGGCACCTGTCCCCAACATCCCGGCCATCCCGGGATGAACCCCGGCGTCTTCGTTCTCGGCGGCGGCCACGCGGAGCGCCACCGGGCCGGAATTTCAGCGTGATCGGGACGCGAGGCTGAACCCGGACAGCTCGTACCAGAAGAACTTGCACGATCCGAGCGCATTCCACGACGAGCAAGGCAATTACAAGCGACCGGACAATCCGCCGCCGCCGGAGACGAAGTTCGTGCCGCCGGAGGACGACAACGCCGACCCGACCCGGAAGTAGAGATGGCGGACACCGGCGAAGAAGCTGCGATTTCGAGTTTGCTCGGCGGGCTGGAGCGCGCGCCGGACGGGGTCTGGCTGGCCACGCGGGCCCTCCTCGCCTCTCCGGCTGTGGCGGCCTGGCTTGACGGCAAGCCGCGTCCTTCCGGCTCGCCCGAGCAGCGCCCTTGGGCAGCGCTGGAAGCGCTCTGGGCGGGCTCCCGCCCGGGTGAGCGGGCCTTGATCAGGGCTCCTGCGTGCTCTGCCAGGAGCTCTCTGCTCGGCGCATTCTGTCTTCATCTCACGCGGCGATGGCTCGCCCGCGTGGCATTCATCCCGATCTCGGTCCACGGCGGCATGGCGGATCCCTCGATATGGGTCGCCGCGCTGCACGCGCGGCTCGGAGCGTTGACCTCCAGGAAGGCCTCCGAGCGCGCGCTCGCCCCGCGCGTGGCAGATGACATCCGACCGATCCTCGACGGTGACGAGAACCCCGAGGTGCCGCTGCTGATCGTGCTCGACGGTGCCCACGAGAACGATGATCCGGCGGTATGGTCGCGCATCGGATGGTCAGCCGGGCTGCCCGGGAATGTCCGGGTGTGGGTGTCTGCGGACAACGACCCTGGTGTCACCGCCGCCCGATGGGGTGAGGCCCTTCATTGGTTGAACGATTGGTCTGATGTCGTCCTGGAGATGCCGTCGGAGCGCTCCGGCACGGCGTTGCCCCGCGACGTCGACGCGGATACCGTGTGTGTCTTGAGCGCTGCCAGCGGGCCGATCTCAGAGGCAGAGCTGGTCCAGATCGTGGGAGGCGATCGGGCCGAGGCACGAGTGTCTGCCACGTTGCGGAAGCTCGAGCCATGGCTCTGTCACACAACCCATGGCGCCGCGTTCCTGCATCGAAGTCTCGGGAAAGATCTCGCTCTGCGCTTGAGCCACCTGGGCGATGCCCGTGGTCAGGCGCTCTTGACCGCACATGTCCGGGCGACGCTCGATAGCTGCTCTGAAGAGAGCATCGCCTCTGTCGCTCGATCGGAATACGTCATTCGATATGGGGCGATGCATTTCTTGCGACACGATGCCACGGCGGAAGAGCTCGATCGCGTGATCGCCGAGCCGATGCGCGCCGCCTGGGAACCCCTGGATGGCGGTGCGTTCGGCTTTCGTGCGCTCGTCGTCGCCGCGTGGTGGCGAAGCCACGCAGCGTTCGGCGAGGCGACGTCGGAAGCCTCGCGCGGCCGTTGCATGGTGCAGGCGCTGCGGTTGCGAACACTCTTCGAGCAGCTCATCACTTCGTTCGTGCACGCTCTCCCGGACGTGGTTGGCGGTGCCATCCACGAGGGGCTCTTTCGACCGGGCGCAGGCATCGAACTCGCTAGGCCGCTGAGCGAGAAAGACAGGCTGCGGCTGTGGAGGGCGGTCCGGCCCGCCGTGTCCGAGGCGGATGTGGTATGGCCAACACCATTTCTGCACGAAGCAGAACGCGCCGTCGCAGGGATCGAGGCCGCCGGCGCGACCGAGACCCCCTCGGCATACGCGCGAGACCGCAGAGGCTTCGTATTGCGCGAGTTGAAATGGCGTCGTGTCGTGAAAGCGCTCGTGATCGGCGCGCTCCGGCGTATCGCCGAGCGGTTGCGCTTCCCCGCGCGGGAGGAGGTTCTGCTGCTGGCGGCCAGGCGCCTCGCCGGGATCCATCCAGAGCGCCGTGCGTTCTGGGCTGCCCTGCTGGCGCCGCTCTACCCCGAGGAGCGCCGCGCCGAGCGACTCGAAGACGTGGACGCGCAGATCTCCGCCTTGCCGGAGCTCGGAGATCGCCTCGAAGTCTTGACGGAGCGGCTCCTGGGGACCTCGGCGGGAACGAGCGCGATCGTTCAACGAGCCATGGGATGGTTGCTGTCTTCCGAACGGTTTCCGCTCACGGCGCAGCGCTTTCTCTTTCATATTCCCGAGAGTGAATGGAACCGATGTGTTCCCGACGAGGCGCGAGCGCTCGTCCGTCGCTGGCAAGGCGAATCGCGAGGATCCGCGGATTCGCTCGGGCCGCTCCGCTGCGCGCGGCTGCCTCCGTGGCTCGCGGCCGAGGTGCAGGAGGCTCCCCTCGCGGAGGTGAAAGAGCGGATGGACATCTCCGACCGCAACTACGTCGCCTCGGAGCTCGTCTCCTTCGTCACGGCGGACGTCCGAGCGGAGCTGGCACGCATGTTCTTCTCGGTGCCTCCAGAGGCCTTCCGCGGCGAGGACCGCGCCATCGAGAACTGGGCGGAATCGGCCACGCTGGAGGAGCTCCGTTACATTCACCAGAAGGTGTTGCCGTGCATGGGCTCTCAGATTGACGATGCGCTCGCGGCGCTCTCCCTCCGTGCAGTGGCGCTCGGCGACAGGGACCTCGCGACCAGCTTTTGCGCCGCGATGGAGGGGGACGACGGCCGGCATCAGGCCGAGCTGGAGATCGCGCTCGCTCTGGGCTCGTTTTCCGACGTGGAGCGCCTCGTGCGTCCGGACCTGGAGGACGAGGAAGCGTCTGGAATGCTCGAGATGGTAGGGAAGGCGCTGAAGAGCGAGGAGCACGCGGCTCGCTTCGCGGAGCTCGTGCGCGGCGCTGCTCGAGCATCGAACAGGCTGTCTGCGTGGGCGGCCGTGTTCCCGTCGCTCTCCCCGGAAGCGAGGGAGAGGTTGTCCCCAGCCGTCGCCGACACGGTGAAGGAGGTGCTCCGCGAGCCCCCCGAGGAGTCGGACGACACGCTCTGCAGCATGTTCCCTTGGATGTCAGAAGAGAGCCTGTGCGACGTGTGGCGAGAGCGCGCCTCACCCGACGCGTGGCGTCCCACGATCGCCGAGATTACGCCTCTCTTCACGTACGATCGACGTTATGACAACGGCTCGTGCCTGGACACGCTCCTCCTGCGTCTGGGAGGTGAAGCCGCCCTCGTAGCCTGGGCCAGGACGCTCGCCGAGCTCGACGACTGGTTCTCGGAGATCGGGCCCGGGTCGGAGTGATCGCGCGGGCCTGCGGCGATGTGGCCATCGCCGCCTGGGTTACCGATTCAGCTCGTCACTCCCGGACGACGCCCCCTCCGGCCGCGCTGCCGGAGCCCCAGGGACGCCGCAAGCAGCGCTGTCAGCGCGATGGCACCTCCGGACGGCGCGCGGCTCGCCGAGCGGCAGCTACAACCAGCCGGCTCGCCCGATTCCTCGTCAGAGGTGCCCCCCGACGACGCCTGGGCGGCTGACGTTGAGCTGGGGGACCCTCCACCCGTGGCCGCGCCCGTCGAGGGCGCTCCTCCGGAGCCGGAGCCGGAGCCGACGCTGACGGCACTGCCGTTTCCGCCGCCGACGCCACTGACGCTGCCGTCGCCACCGCCGCTCGTGCTTCCCCCCGTGCCACCCCCGCCGGCGCCCTCGCCCCCGACGGGCGAGAACTGCCAGAAGTTCACGTTGAAGAGGTTCGACCCGCCGCCGGTGAAGACGAGATAGAGATCGTGCACGCCTGCGGCGCCGTCGACCGCACACGACACGTCGCTCCACTTCTGCCAGCCCCCCGTCGCCCCGACGGCGCAGGTGCCCACGAGCTTGCCGTCGCGCGCATCCAGGCGGAGCTCGATGCTGCCCCCCTCCGCGCCGCTCGCGACGCGCGCGCGGAAGCTCTCCGCCCCTTCGCCGAAGTCGACCCCGCGGAGGCGCACCCAGTCTCCGTTGTTGATGAGCGAGAGGTCCATCCCGCCCTCCTCGCAGCGCTCGGTCTCGATACCGCTCTGCGCGTTGAAGGTCTCGGCCTCGACGCGCGCGTAGGGGTCGAGGTTCGCGAGCTGCTTGAGCCCGTCCGTCGTGTAGGTCACCGGCACGATCGAGCCGTCTTCCTTGTAGGTGAACGACTCGATCCCGAGGTTCCGGCGATAGCCCGGGGGCTCGCCGGCGTCGTTGGCGACGGAGCGATTGTGGTAGGCGTGGTACCAGGAGCCGCCGAACTCGAAGATTGCCGCGTGGTTGTTGTTGTTGTTGTTCTTCGGCGGCTGGGGCCCCACCGTGCCGCGGTGAGTGAAGCCGGAGGTGGGGCTCGAGCTCGTGAGGTAGTCGATCCGCATGCCGTTCGCGGGGTTCGTCGAGTACGACAGATAGTAAACGCCGTTCCGCTTGTGCATCCACGAGGCCTCGAAGAAGTACGGGACCGTGATCGTGGAGGCCGAGCCCGAGACGCTCACCATGTCGTTGTTCAGCTTGATGACGCGCGCGTTCTGCTCGCCGTTGCCGCCGAAGTAGAGGTACGCCTGGCCGTCGTCATCGATGAAGACCCCCGGATCGAAGAGCCAGATGTTCTGGCCCGAGGCGCCGGGGGTGCTCGAGGTGATCAGGGCGCTGCCCTTCGCGTCTCTGAACGGTCCGGTCGGGCTGTCGCTCTTGGCGACGCCGATACCTGATCCGTTGTTGGCGAAGTACATGTAGATGTTGCCGTTGCGCTCCACGAGCGAGGGGGCCCACGTGTTGGCCGCCCAGGAGGCGTCGCGGGGCACGCGGATCACTTCCCCGTGGTCGGTCCAGTTCTTCAGGTCGCTGCTCGAGATGGCCACGAACGAGGCCATCTTGTAGCCGTCGTCCGAGCCGTCCTGTTTGACGTTGTCGTCGTCGTTCGAGGCGTAGAGGTAGACCCGCCCGTCGTGCACCAGCGAGGCCGGATCGGCGAGGTAGCGGTGCGAGGCGATGGGGTAATCGGCCAGCGCGGAGGGGCTCGCGACGAGCCCGACCGAGGTGAGCGCGAACCCGCAACAAGCCATTCTCGCCAATGTACGTGAGCGACGCATGTTCACCTTACCTGTTGGTCCAGAGCCCTTGATCACGGCCGCTCGGGCGGCGCTTCGCCCCCGAACTGGTACAGGCGAGGTCCCGAGCGCAGGCTTCCAGGGCGAAGCGAAAGGATATCCCTTGGGGCCAAATGTGAACGTTCACATGGCCGATGTCAATCAAAATCCGGCGCGCGGTGAGCCTCGGCACCTCTCGACGCCGGCGCTGAGCGGCGCCCGACTCGAGCGCGGGTGTCCTCAGCCCTGCGCGCTCTGGTCGATGAGCGCTTGCCACTGCGCCTTGAGCGCCGGATCGGCCTCGAGGCGCTCATGCCAGATCCTGTGGAGCGCGATCCAGCTCTGCGGGGTCAACCCATAGTGGCTCTGGATCTGCGGGATGTGATTCGGATGGTCGCGCAGGTCGGCGCACAGGCGCGCGTACCGCGCGAGGGAGATGCGCTCCACGCGGCGCATCGTCTCGTCGTCCTCCATGCCGGCGTGCGCTTGCGCGGTGAGCTCCGCGGGCGTGGGGCTCGCGGACGGCTCGGCGGCGCTTGGCTGAAGGAAGGGTAGGGCCCATCTCCCCGTCGGGATCTGGGGCGGTTGCGGAGCGATATCCCCCCTGGCGGGCCGCGATGGCGCGGGGGATTGGCCCGGACGAGCGAAGGGCAGGGCGTTGTCGGCGGCCGGCGAGGGGGTCGGTCGTGAGAACGGCAGGGGATTGGCGGCCGGCGGCGGGGAGGCGGGGCGAGAGAAGGGCAGGGGATTGGCGGCCGGCGGCGAGGCGGCCGGTCGCGAGAAGGGCAAGGCGTTGTCGGCCGGAGGCACAGGGGCCGGTTGCGAGAAGGGCAGGGGATTGGCGGCCGGCGGCGAGGAGGCCGGGCGCGAGAAGGGCAAGGCGTTGTCGGCCGGAGGCACAGGGGCCGGTCGCGAGAAGGGCAGAGCGGCATCGAGCGGAGGCAACGGGGCCGGTCGCGAGAAGGGCAGAGCGGCATCGAGCGGAGGCAACGGGGCCGTGCCTGAAAAGGGCAAGGCTCTGTCGGCCCCCAGCGCGCCGACCGTGCCGATGGCCGTCGTGTCCATCTCCGGGCTGTCTGCCGGTGACGCAGTTGTGCCCTCGACCGCGGGCGCGCTCGACACGTCTTGACGGAACGGCAGCGCATCCCGGCCCGGGAAAGGCGTCGTGCCGAGGAGCGTCATGCGGGCTCGCGGCGCCGTCGATGGCCGCTCCAGCCTTGGCATGGGCAGCGGCGACGGCACCGCCGGCAGCAGCGACGCGGAAGGCACGGCCGGCGGCAACGGCGAAGGCATGACCGGCGGCAACGGTGAAGGCATGACCGGCGGCAACGGCGAAGGCACGGCCGGCGGCAACGGGGAAGGCTGCACGATCCCGGGCAGCGGCGCGGCGGCATTCAGCCTGGCCCAGGGAGATCGCGCAGCCCCCTCGTCGCTCACGCCCGCGGCGGGCGGCGGCGTCGCCCGATCCAGAGGCGCCCCCTGCAGCGGGGCGATGCGCGCAGCAGGCGCCACGGGCATCGGCCCTTCCAGCTTCCTGGGCGCGCCCCGCGCCTTCTCCTCGGCGCGGCGCTTCTGCGCGGCGACGAGCTCCAGGTACCGGCGGCTCGATCGCAGCTGCCCGCGCGCGGCCTGCGCGGCGAGCCTGGACATCCACCGCTCCCGCGCCGCCTCCCACGCGGCGGCCGAGAGCCCCGCTTCGGCGAGCACCTCGTCGCGCGGCAGGCCCGCCTCGAGGGCCCCGGCCACGGCGGCGAGCTCCTCGAGCCGGATCGATCGGACCTCCTCGTCGCGCTCCACCATGTCCACGAACATACCCCCTCATCACCGCCGGCCGGCGCGCCGCGGCGGCCCGGCCGACGTCGCCTCGCGGCCGTCCCGGTTACCTCATCGCCCGCTGAAACCGCGCCATGAGCGCGTCGTCCTCGAGCATCGCCGCTGTCCATCGCTGCTGCGCGCTCAGGTAGTCCTCGAGCGTCAGATCCAGGCGGCTCAGCACCGTCGCCATGTCGGTGCCGCGCTTCATCGCGCGAGCCGCTTCGAGGAAACGCTCGAACGACAGATCGCCCTTCGATCGGGCGCGCTGGACCCTGGCGAACGTCTCGGCGAAAGCGACGACGAGCGGCGGCACCCCCGCCTCCTCGCCGTCGTCGTCGTCCGCCTCGGAGAGCCGTGTCTGCCAGGCGTCGTCGAGCGCCTCCCAGCCGGCCTCGTCGAGCCCGTGCGCCGCGAGGAGCGCCGCGCGGTCGGCGCTCGGGTCCGCGAGCCGGGCGGCCAGCGTCGCGTACGCCTCGACGTCGTCGATGCCCTGCGCGCTCTGCGGAGGTTCCTTCATCGTCCGGCCAGGCTACCTCAGCGCGCGTCTTGGGGCCTCCTTCGCGCAGGTGTATTCATGGCGCGTGTCCTTCTCATACCTGCCCTTCGTCGCGCCCGGCGGTCAGGAGGGGCAGCCCTCCGCGCCCGCCGGCACGGACCTGCTCGCCCACGACAAGCTCGAGAACGCGCACGCCGCGCTCCGCCGCGCGGCGCTGTCGCTCGAGCACGACGTCGAACCCGTGACCGACCTGACCGGGCCCGCGCGCGCCCTGGAGCGTGCCCTCGGCGCGATCTACGACGCCTTCGACGGCCGCGCCGAACCCCTCGGCGCGGTGCGCGCCGCCCTGGCGGAGACCGACGACATCGCCGCGCAGATCGGGCAGGCGATCGGGCTCGACGCCGGCTTCACAGCTGTGGACGAGCTGCTCCGGAGCGCGCGCGGCTGGCTCGAGCAAGCGGCGGCGCGGCTCGCCCTCGTGCCGCCGGCGCCGCCGCTCGACCTGCCGCCGATCCTGGCGAGCCGCGACCGGCCGCGGTTGCACGCGGTCCAGCGGGCGTCGCTCGCGCCGCTCATCAAGGTCCCGGAGCCGCCCCCGGCCGAGCTCGTCGCGAAGCCGCCGCCGCCGATCCCGCCGCCGCGCACGTTCGAGGAGCTCAAGGCCGCCGTCGAGGCGCTGAAGCAGCAGGCGCCCGCGCCCGGCGCGCTGCCCGCGGCGGCGGAGGCGCGGCCGCCCGCGGCGGGCCCGGAGGAGAGAGCTCCGCGCCCCGCGCCGCCGGGCTTCGCGCCGGAGATCGGCGACGCGATCGACGATCTCGCCTTCCTCCGCGCCCGCGCCCGCGAGTGCTTCGAGGAGGTCGCGATGGTCGGCATGCAGCGGGCGCCGCTGCTCGGCGACCCCTTCCGCGGGGCGCTGGTCCTCGAGCGGCGCATGCTCGCGGCCATCGACGTGATCGCGGCGATCGGGGCGCCGGCGCTCGAGCACGTGCCGCGGCTCGTGGCCGACGCGCCCGTGAAGGACGCGAGCGTCGCGTTCGCGAGCGCGATGGTGCTCGGCTGCTTCGCCGGCCGCGACGCGCTCGCCGCGGCCGAGCTCGCGCTGCTCCGGAGCGGCAAGGACAGGGCGTTCATCGACGCGCTGGGCGCTGCCTTGAAGCTCGTCCCGCACGAGCTCCTGCCGCTCGCGCTCCGCAGCCTGCTCCGCGAGCCCGAGCCGCTGGTCCGCGCGATGGCGATCGACGTCCTGGCCTACCGCGGCTTCGCGACCGAGGACGAGCTCGTCGCGGCGGCGTCGGACGACGCGGCCCCCGTGGCGGCGTGCGCGCTCCACCACCTCGGCTGCACGCCGGGCCCCCGCTTGCCCGAGCTGATCCAGCGGGCCCTCGCGGCGCCGGACCCGGCGCTCCGCGAGGCTGCCTGGACGGCCATGGCGCTCTCGGATCACCCGCACGCCCCGCTCGCGCTGCGCGGGGCGCTGGACGAGGCCGACGGCGCGGACACCGCGGCGCTCCTGCTCGCGCTCGCGGGCGACGACGCCGACGCGCGGCTCCTCGCCTCGCGCGCCGCCGAGGCGCCGCGCCGCGGGCTGATCTTCGCGGTGGGCTGGGCCGGCGCGGCCGCCGCGGTGCCGCTGCTCATCGACCTGCTCGAGCGCGACGTCGACGGGGACGTGAAGCTCGCCGCGGCCTACGCGCTGGAGCGGATCACCGGCGCGGGGATGTGGGACGAGGTCGCGGTGGCGGACGAGGAGATCTTCGTCGCCGATCCGCCCGAGCCCGACGTGGGCGAGCCTCGCGAGCTCAAGCTCGCGCAGCTGGTCAGCGATCCCAACGACCTGCCCGAGGCGCCGGCGCCGGAGATGGAGGAGCAGCCCACGGTGGACGCCGCGCGCTGGCGGGCCTTCTGGCGCGAGCGCTGCCAGGGCTGGGACATGAGCGCGCGCTACCGCCGCGGGCGCCCCTACACACCCGACGTCGTGCTCGACGAGCTGGACACGGGGCGGGTCACCCCGGGCGAGCGCCGGCTGCTCCAGCGCGAGCTGATCATCCGCACCGGGCACTTCGTGCGCTTCGATCCGCACGACTTCGTGGTGGCGCAGGAGGAGGCGATCCAGGCCTGGCGGCCGATCGCGGCGCGCGCTTCCGGCGCCCCGGGCCGCTGGACGCGGCCCCGCCGGCGCGTAGGGTAAACGGCGCGTCGGCGCTCGGACGCACGCGAGCCGAGCCGAGCGCGAAGAGGGGCGCGGTGCCCGCCAGGGGGGATGCATGGAGCGACGCGGACTTCGGAGGAGCGGCTGGCGGCTGGTCATCTCGGCCTGGGCGCTCGGCGCCGCGCTGAGCGCGCCGCCCTCGGCGAGGGCCCAGTCTAGGGAGGAGCTCGCGGAGGCGCGGGCGCTCTTCCAGGAGGGGGTCGCGCTCAGCGCGGCGAACCACTGCGCCGCGGCGCTCGTGAAGTTCCAGGCGGTCGCGGGCGTGCGGCGGACGCCGCAGGTGCTGTTCAACATCGCGGAGTGCGAGGCGCGGCTCGGCAAGCTCGTCTCGGCGCTCGGCAACTACCGCGTCGCCGCGGCCGCGGCCGACGGGGACCCCCGGGCGAACGACGTGAGCGCGAACGTCGGCGCGCGGATCGAGGACCTCGAGGCGCGCATCCCGAGGCTCGCGATCCGCCGCGGCGCGGGGGCGCTCACCGCCACGATCCTGCTCGACGGCGCCGCGCTCGGCGCCTCGGAGATGAGCGCCGACATCCCGGTCGATCCAGGGCCCCACGTCGTCTCGGCCCGGGTCGGCGATCGCGAGGCGGCGCGGGAGACCGTCACGCTCGAGGAGCGGGACGCGAAGACCGTGGAGATCGCGCTCGCCGATCCGCCGGCGGCGCCGCGGCCGGCGAGCGCGTCACCGGGAGGCGCGCCCGCGGAGGTGCCGCCGAGGGCCGCGATGGAGGGCCTGCCGGCGACGCGTCCATCGAAGGCGCCGGGCCTCGCCGTCCTCGGCGCCGGGATCGCGAGCGGGGCGGTGGGTGCGGTCTTCCTCGGCCTCCGCGCCGGCACGCTGAGCGATCTCGATGCGCTGTGCGGCGGCGACAGGAGCTGCCCTCCTTCCGCCAGGCCCGTGGCCGATCGAGGCCGGCTCTACACGGGCGTTGCCGAGGCGGCGATCGGGCTCGGTGTCGTCGGCGTCGCCGCGGGGATCACCCTGCTCGTGATGAGCGGCAGCGCGGCCGCGCCGGACGCGAGCGCCCGCGCCGCCGCCGCTGCGGCCGGGCGGCGCGCCCGCGCGGGCGTCCGCCGCGCGGAGGTCCTGCCGCAGGCGCCCGGCGCCGACCTCGCGGGGCTCAGCGTCGCCGGCAGCTTCTGAGGCCGGGCGCCCTCCGGGCCAGCGGGCGTGTCAGGTGCGGCAGCAGAACGTCCGTGGGCTCGCGCCGCGGGCCTCTCCGCGGGGCGTGCCGCCGCTCGGCAGGCACGCACCGCCGGTAGGCGCGCCGAGCGACGTCACCTTGCGGCCCACGACGGAGGGGTTGTCCTCGAGGTCCTTGCAGCTGCCCGCAGGCAGCTCCGTCACCCGCATCGAGCAGGTGTGCAGCTGCGCGTCGGAGTAGAGGGCGACGGTCGTCGGGCACGTCCCGCCCGACGGCGCGCCGCACGCGCAGTCGTCGTCGCAGCCGCGGCTGTCCTCGACGTCGGTGTAGAAGACATGCCGCTCCGTGTAGGGGCCCGGCGGGCAGACGGCGTCGCCGTCCCTGGCGATGCAGAGGCCGCCCTCGAACGGCGCGGCTGGCTTCGGCGCGCAGACCTGGCCGAGGTTGCAGCCCCGGCCGAGCGGCTCGGCCGCGGCGCACGCGCGGCCGAGGCGAGTCCACCTGGGGTCCGGCCTCTGCACCTGCACGGCGCTCGGCGCGCACGCGCCGCCGGAGGCCGCGAGCGGGCTCACGCTGACCGAGACGGCGCACGGCGCGCCGGTGGTCGCCGAGCACTCCGTGTTGCTGCTCGGCCCGCAGGTCAGCCTGTCGCTGAAGACTCCATCGGGGCCTCTGCACACCTGGGCCTCCCAGCCGGGCGTCTCGAGCGGGAAGAGGCAGTGCGGCTCCGATCCGCAAGGCGCGTCCGCGACGGTGATCGTGATCCCGTCCACCGGATCGCAGCCTTGCCCCTCCGCGGGACCGCACGAGCACGCGCAGCTCGCCGGCGGCGCGGACAGGCCGCGGTTTCCGACGAACGGCGGCCCCGCGGCGAACTCGGGTGGGCAGCCCGGATCCATCGCGGGCTCGCCGTCGAACAGCGCGAAGTAGCCGCTCCAGCCCTCCGGCACGGCCGCCGTGCACACGAAGTCGCCGCACGCGGGATCGGCGCAGTCGATCCGGCCATCGCCGTCGTCGTCGGCGCCGTTCGCGCAGTCCTCCGCCCCGTCCCCGCTGGAGCTGCGGCTGGCGCTCCCGGAAGGCTCGGGCTCATCGAAGGTGTACTCGGGGTACAGACAGGCGGCGGGAGCGGCCAGGGCGCCTGCCGCGCCGAGCCCGATGCAGGCCGTGAGGCGCGCTCCCCGGCCGACGAGAAAAGAGCCCACCGAACCACCTCCGTGACAGGTGGCCGCGCAGCGCCCGTTCGCGCTCGTGCCCCCGCCCGGAGGATATCGCGCCGCGCGGCGTGAGCCACGAGCGCCGCTCGAGCGACGTACGCTACGCGGCTACTTCTTGGCGGGCGCGGCAGGCTTCGCCGGGGCGGCGGGCGGCGCGCCCTTGGCCGGCGGCGCGCCCTTCGCGGGCGGCGCTTCGCCGGCCTGCCCGCTGTTGTACAGCTGGATCGCGCGATCGGTGAGCTCGAGATCGGCGCGGTAGTAGGGCACGGCCGACTTGTCGAGGATGAGGTCGTAGCCCTCCTGCGCCGCGAGGCGCCGGAGGAGGCCGAGCACCTTCTGCAGCATCGGCGTCGTGAGCTCGCTCTCCTTGCGCTGCATCTCGCGCTGGGCGTCGAGCGTCGTCGCCTGGAACTCGGCGGCCTGGCGCTGCCAGGTCTCGAACCTGCGCTGGAGGACGTCCTTCGGCGTCTTGCCCGCCTGGGCCTCCTTGTCGAGCTTGTCCCGCTCGTCGTCGAGCGCGCGGCGCTTCGTGTCGAGCTCCACCTGGCGGCTGTCGAACAGCTTCTTGAGCGTCGCCTGGACGCGGAGCCCTTCCTCGGTCTCCAGCATGGCGCGGCGCACGTCGACGACGGCGATCTTCGACTGCGCGGACGCGGGCGCGGGCGACAGCAGCGCCGCGCTGCCGAGCGCCGCGGCCGCGAGCAGCGGCAGGACGCGCGCCGTGAGCCGCCGGCCCGAGGTCGGGCGGGCTGCCAGCGGAGCACCCTGGGTCGCGCCGGCCGGACGCGCAGGGGTGGAGAACGTGGAACAGCGCGCGACGAGCCGCTCAGGAGCGTTGTTTCGCATCGCGGATGGCCTTAGCTACCCGGCCACCCAACGTCAAGAACGTGGCGCGCCCTTCTCGTGCGCCGCCGCCGCCGCGCCCTCGGCGTGCGCGTCCTTGCTCTGCGCAGGGCTCGCGCTCCGGTGCGCAGCCGGGTCGTTGCTCGGCGCCTCGGCGCGCTCCTTCCGCCCCGAGGCGCCGGCGGTCTTCGTGACCTTGCTCCGCGACGGCGCCCCGGCGGCCCGCTGGGCGGACGCGTCCGCCGCGTGCGGCGGCCGCTGCGTCGAGGGCAGCGACCGGCCGAGGCGCTCTCGGGCGAGGGCGATCAGGCGCCCGACGTCGTCGTTCCCCCGAAGGAACGCGTCGCGCTGGCGGGGATCCCGCAGGGCCTCGACGCGCGCGGCCAGGGCGGAGAACGCGGCGTCGAGCGCGGCGTTCGCCTCCCGCTCCTCCCCGATCGCGAGGAGGGCCTCCACGAGCGTGACGCGGATCGCGTCGCTCCACTCCTCGATGGGCCCCCCCGCGAGGTGGCGCGACGCCTCGCGCGCCGCGTCGACCGCGGCCCTGAGCTCGCGGCGCGCCAGCTGGACGCGGGCCATCGCGAAGCTCGCCATCGCCTGCAGCGCGGCCGCGCGGTGCGCCGCCTCCTCGCAGAGCCAGCGCGCGACGGCGTGGGCGGTCGCGTGGTCGCCGGGGGCGCCGCGCCAGACGAGGAAGAGCGCCTCGTACAGCCGGCCGGCGAACCTGAGGCGGGAGATCTGGCACGCGTCGGCGATCTCGCTCGCCTGGCGCTCGAGCGCGACGCCCTCCTCGATGTTGCCGAGCCGCGCGTGCGACATGCCGAGGTTGTGCAGCGCGAACCCCTCGATCGCCCGGAGCTTCCGGCTCCGCGCGTCGAGCAGCGCGCGCTCGAGCAGCGCCTGCGCCTCCTCGAACAGGCCGAGCTGGTTCAGCGCCGAGCCGGCGCTCAGGCGGGCCCTTGCCGCGATGACGGCGTCGCCGGCCCCGTCGGCGTCCGCGACGAGCGACGCGCCCAGGGAGGCCGCGGCGGCCAGGTCGCCGGCGTGCATCAGCGCGGTCAGGTGGGCCTCCCGGGCGTGGAGGAGCGCGTCGGTCGAGCCGCTCCCGCGCGCGGCCTCCATGGCCGCGTGCGCGGCGCGGAGCGCCTCGGCGGGCCGGCCCAGCGCCGCGAGGGCGCGGACGCGCGACGCGAGGAGCTTCGCGCGGATCGAGGGTGAGAGCGCCGCCGCGAACTGCGGAGAGAGCGCGGACGCGGCGCGCGCGTCGCCCTCGGCGCTCTGGCCTGTCTCGATCATGCAGGTCGCCGCGACGACCTGCGCCTCGCCCCACAGATCCGAGCCGGGCAGCGCGAGGCGCGACGCCTGCTCCGCGGCGTCGAGCGCCTCGTCGAGGCGGCCGAGGAGCTCGAGGATCTCCCCGCGGCGGACCAGGAGCGCTGCGCGCGTGGTCCCCTCGGCCCCGCAGGCGAGCCCGCGCGTCGCGAGCTCGAGCGCCTCGTCGAGCCCCGCGCCGCTCGCCGCCGTGTCCCGCGTCGCGCGCGCGTACAGCAGCGCGGCCCGCGCCTTGTCGCCGCCCGCCTCCGCATGGCGCGCGATGAGCCCCGGATCGACGCCCGCGGACTCGAGCCAGGCGGCGGCGGCGATGTGGAGCGCGGCCCGGTCTTCCTCGAGGATCGACGCGTACGCCGCGTCGCGCACGACCGCCTGCCGGAACGTCCACTGCACCTGCCCCGGGACCCGCGGCTCCAGCTGGCGCGCGATCATCTCGCCCGCCTCCAGCTCGGCGAGCTCCGCGCCCACGGCGCGCTCGAGCAGCGCAGCGACGCCCGCCGTCCAGAAGACCTGTCCGAAGACGGAAGCGGCGCGCAGCGCCCCGCGCACCCCGCTCGACATGCGGTCGACGCGGACCTGCACCAGGGCCTGCACGCTGAGCGGCACGCCGTCCCGCCCCTCCGCGGCGGACCGGATGAGCTCCTCCAGGAAGAGCCCATAGCCGCCGGCGCGCTGCGCGATGGCCCCGCGCGTGCCAGGGTCGGCCTGCGGGAGGGCGTCCGCCACGAGCCGATCCGCGGCCTGCGGGGACAGCGGGGCGAGCGTCACGCGGGTCACGTCGCGGTGCTCCCACAGCGACGGGAACCGGGCGGAGAGCTCGGGCCGCGCGAAGCCGAACACCCCGAAGCGGAGATCGGCGCAGCCGAGCAGCCAGTCGACGAGCTGGACGGTGGTGCTGTCGGCCCAGTGCATGTCCTCGATGACCAGGATCTGCGGCGTGGTCTCGGACTTCGAGCGGAAGAACGCCTCCACCGCCATCCGCGTGCGCGATTCCATGAGCTGCGGGCTCTCGCGGGCAGCGCGCAGCGGCTCGTTGTCCTCGTCCGGGAAGGGCACGCCGGCGAGCTCCCCGATGAAGCCGGCGAGGAAGCGGAGCGGGCGGGCCAGGCGCATCGCCACGTGGGCGCTCACCTTCTGCACCTGGTCCTCGAGGCGCTCGCAGTCGCGGACGCCCATGAGCGAGCGCAGGGCGCGGCCCAGCCCCGTGATGCCCGCGCCCTGGCTCATCGCGTCGCCGCGGCAGAGCAGGATGATCGGCGCGTGCGGCGCCGTCTCGAGGTGCTGGATCAACGCGGCGCGGACGCCGCTCTTGCCGATGCCGGCGGGGCCGGTCACGAGCGCCGCGCGCGGCGCGCCGTCCTCGGCGATCTGCTTGAAGATGCCCTGGAGCCTCGCGAGCTCGTGCTCGCGCCCGAGGGTCGCCGTGGGGAGCCCGGCGAGCTTGCGCGCGTCGAAGCCGGCGGCGTCCTCGTGGACGAGCACGCCGCCGCGCGCGTCCTCCTGGACCACGAACCGCCCCTCCAGAGCCGCGGTCGCGTGCGCGTCGATCCGGACCGCGCCGGGCGCCGCGAACTCCAGCTGCTGGGCAGCGCGCTCGAGCGCCTCGCCGGCGAGGCTCGCCCGGCCGCGGACGGCGTGCCCGATCGCGACCGAGGCCCGCGCGCCCGGCGTCGATCGGGCGACGGTCAGCGCCGCCCGCGCGGCGCGGGCCACCTCATCGCCCCGCGAGCGCTCCACCCCGAGCGCCGCGACGAGCCTCCCGTCGGGGAGCGGCTCGAACCGCGGATCGTCGCCGAGGGCCTCGCGGAGCGCGGCGTCCACCTCGGGGCGGAGCGGCCCGGCACCCAGCTCGAAGAGCGCGCAGGCGACGACGCGCCGCTCGCCGTTGGCGAGCCGCACCTGCGGCCGCTCGTCGCCTGGCCCGGCGGGCCCCGGCATGATCTCCTGCGCGGCCGCGCGCCGGACGATCGAGGCGGACCTGTCGGTCGCGGGAGGATCGTTGTTCAGCTCCCCGACCCGCGCGAGCGCCCGCGCCAGCTCGCCGCCGTTCTCGTACCGCTGCTCGCGATCTCGGGCGATGGCGCGCGCGAGCACCTCGTCGAGGGCCTCGGGCACGTCGAAGCGGATCTGCTGCGCGCGCGGGGGATCCTCGATCACGAGGCGGCTGAGCAGGGCGATCGCGTTCTCGGTCTCGAACACGTTCCTGCCCGTGACGAGGCGGAACAGGACGGCGCCCAGCGAGTACACGTCGGCCCGCGCGTCGACCGCCTCGCCGCGCGCCTGCTCGGGCGCCATGAAGTGCGGGGTGCCGATGATCGTGCCGCGCTCGGTGGGGCAGTCGTCCGGCACCGCGAGCTTCACGACGCCGAAGTCGATCAGCTTGATCGCGGTGCCCTTGCCGCGGACGAGGAAGATGTTGGAGAGCTTGAGGTCGCGGTGGACGACGCCGCGGGCGTGGATGGCGGCCATCGCGGCGGCGCTGCGCCGGACGACCTCCACCGAGTCGCGCATGCCGAGCGGCGCGCGCCGCTGGCGCTGCCCGAGATCCTCGCCGTCCAGCCACTCCATCGCGAAGAAGAGGCGCCCGTCGAGGCAGGTGCCGTGAGCGATGTACTGGACGATGTTCGGGTGCCGCAGATCGGCGAGGATCGCGATCTCGCGCGCGAAGCGGGCGCGCTCCTGGGGCGACGCGGCGGCGCGCAGGACCTTGAGCGCGACAGGGGCGCCGGTGGTCTGATCCGTGCCCTTGAAAATATCACCCATGCCGCCGCTTCGGCTGCGGGCTTCGATCATGAAGCGGTCGGTCGGGTCGGTGGACTCCGGGAGCACCGTCCGGATAGGCTACGCGAACCTCGCGTCTTCATGCCAGCGAGAAGGCGTTCTGCGCGGCGCGGAGCCCCGGCGGGCGACCTGGGCCGAAGCCCGAGTCGCGCGTTATCGTCGTGCTGCTCCGCAGCGTGGCGCCCTCCATGAGCGGGGCGAGCAAGGCACGGCGCTCGAAAATTCCAACCAGCATCCGCGCCGTCGCGCCGTCCGCACCATCCTCCTGCCCGCGCGCACCCCTCCGTGCGCTCAGAACCCCGCGAGGAGCCCGGCGCCGATGGAGGCGCTCGGACGCGGAGCTCTCAGCGCGCCGGCGAGCGGGGGGTCGAGGAGCCCGAAGGAGACGAGGACCTCGGCGTGCGAATAGAACGAGAGCGCGTCGTTGAGCGCGAGCTCGATCCCGCCGCGGAGCCCGAGCCCCATGAACAGCAGAGACACGTCGGTGGCGGGGGCGGACCGATCGCCGACGTGCGCCACGCCCATCTCGACGAGAGCGCATGTGACGAGCAGGTCGCCCGTGTGGAGGCACGGAGCGAACGCCCCGCTCGCGTGCGTGCGCAGGTACGGCGATCTCACGCTCGTGCTCCCGCCGGGGCTCGGGGCGTATGGACTCGACACCTCGCCGTTTCCGCGCGCGCTTGGGTTCGAGACGGCGAACGTGCCCCGGCTCTCCAGCGAGAAGGAGAGGCTCTGTGACCAGCGAACCCTGAAGAGCAAGGAGGCGCCGCCGAACGGCCCCTCGGGCACCCCGAGCCCCGCTATCGCGCCCGTGCCGATCCGCGCCGAACTCCATGGCTCGCCGGGCCCGCCCGCAGGCTCCGGGCGCGCCGGCGCGCTCTCTGGGCGAGGCGGCGCGGCGGGCGCTCGTTCGTCGCTCGCGAACGGCGTCAGCGCGAAGGAGATCGCGAGCGCGACGGTGTTGGTGAGCTGCTCGCAGGCGCCGTCTCCGTGCGAGAGGTCGAAGCCCCGGCCGGAGACCCGCCCGTCGGCGTTCCGGTAGGTGGTCGTCGCGACGACGTGGGCGCCGTGAGGCCTGATCGCGACGTCGACCTCCTCGGTCGCGTCCTCGCGGAAAGGATCGTACCCGACGCGCAGCCGGATCCGCTCGCGCAGCGCGCGCTCTCCAGGGCACGAGGCCGCTTGCGCACCCTCGCTGTAGCGCAGCCGCAGCGCGCGGCGCGCCGGCTCTGCCGCGAGCGAGGGCGCGCTGAGCAGCAGAGAGGCGAAGGCGATCATGCAGAGAAACGAGCGTGCCATATCCCCGATCAGCGGCTCCGATAGACGAGCCATTCGTGGCCGCCATGAAGCCCTCTCGAGCCAAAGCACGTCAAGAGCTCACGTCGTTTCTCTTTGCGAGCCCGGCAAGCATCAATCGAAGTGATAATCGAAGCCCGCGAATCGTAATGGCCGCGAAATCGCGATTATGCGCGAGCGGGATCCGAATCCGTGACGAGCGTGATCACTCGCCCGTATACACGTGGGCAGCCGACCCGCGCGGAGCATGAGGATCCGTCGGGACTCGTGGCAATGCAGACACGCTGTCTGCAGTGGCCTGCGGGCGGCGGGCGTGCTCCGCCCGCCGCGCGGACCTCCCGGTCAGCGCCGCGCGCGGTCGATCTCGTTGGAGGGGGAGGGAGAAGGCGAGGGGGGAAGCGGCCGGCGAGCGGTCAGCCTGCGCTGGCGCCGGCGCTGGCGCCGGCGCGCGAGGCGAGCCGCGCGAGGTCCTTGGGGTCGCTGACGCGGACGAGGATGACGGTGATGTTGTCCCGCCCGCCGCCCGCGTTCGCCTTCTCGATGAGCGCCTGCGACGCCTTCTCGGGATCGGGCTCGGCGAGCAGGATGTCGCGGATGGCCTCGTGGCTCGTCATCTTCGAGAGGCCGTCGGAGCAGAGGAGGTAGACGTCGCCGGGGTGGGGCCGGGCGATGATCAGATCGACCTTGACTGCGGGGGAGATTCCGATCGCCCGGCTCAGGTGGTTCGCCATCGGCCCGGTGATCCCCGCCGCGCCCATCGTGTGATCGGTGGTGAGCTGCGTCAGCTCGTTGTCGCGCAGGCGATAACAGCGGCTGTCGCCCACGTGGCCGATGTAGAGGCGCTGCTTGTTGGGCGAGAACCGCGCGCTGACGAGGGTCGTGCCCATGCCCGTGAGGCTCCGCTCGGCGTGGGCCCGCTCGTAGATCGCCTGGTTCGCTTGCTGGATCGCGACCGCGAGCTCGCTGCCGCGACGCGGGACGTCGGGGTAGGGGCTCTCCTCGTCGCTCTCCACGAACGACTGATCCTTGAACGCGCGCGCGATCGTGTCGACCGCGAGGCGGCTGGCGACGTCGCCGCCCGCGTGGCCACCCATGCCGTCCGCCACGGCGAACAGGTAGTGCTCGTCCAGGCAGAGGTAGCAGTCCTCGTTCTTCTTGCGCTTCTGGCCGGGATCCGTCTGTCCGACGGCGCTGATGAGCAGCAGCGGCGACGAGCTGGTCGGCTCGTCGACGGCCGCCTCGTCGTCGTAGATGATGGGGACGGCGGACGGCTCCTCGCGCTCGTGCCCGTCGTCATCATCGTCGTCGTCGTCATCGTCGCCGCCGTAGGACGGGATGCTCGCGCGCTTGATCGTGCTCTGCAGCACCTCCGGCGGCGCCAGCGTGATCAGCGTGAGGTCGTCGTCATCGTCGTCGAACGCGTCATCGTCGTCGTCGCGGCGCGATGAGCCGTTCGATCGCTTCCAGTCGGCGCTCGAGATCCGCTCGGTGCGGCCGTGACTTCCGGTGGTCTTCGCGTGGGCGCTCTCGCTCGCGGGCGTGCCGCCCCGCAACCCTGCTGCGCCTGTCCTCGTCGTTGAATCGTCGAGATCTCCCTCCCCCTCGTCGAGGGCTTGAGCTCCTGGGCCCCCCTGCGTCAGCGTCGTCGCCGCGCGAGGCCGGGCCCGGTCGCCGTTGTTCGAGCGAAAATACCAATAGATCAGCCCAAGAAGGGCGATTCCCATGACAAGGGCGGCTGCGAGATCGGCCATGTCCCGGCGACCAACGTAGCAAAGGCGCGCCGCGTCTCCGAGATCAACGTGCAGGGGGACGGACGACGGCGATCGATCCCGGTCGACCTTGACCTGCGGAGCCCGCACCGCAGGGGCGCACCTTGGGCACCACCCGGCGCAGGGGAGCGCCATCTCACCCCGCCGAGGGCTCGCCACCCCGTGACGGGCGGCCGCTGCAGAGCGCTCGCCCGGAGCAGAGCGTCTCGCCAGGAGGAGGCCGCGCCTGGCGGGCCGCGCGCGCTCACCCCGGGGCAGGCCGTGCGGCCGTGCTGCGCTGCGGCAGGTGCAGGCGAGAAACGAGGGCCTTCGCAGCGGCGTCTGCCGCTCGTTCGCCAGGAGGACCGCTGCGAGCGCCGCGCGCTCGCCGCGCGTCCGCCGCAAACGAACCCGCGGAGAGGAGCGGGTTGCCAGTGCTCCAGGTGCTGACTAGTCTCCGCGCCCGCATGAAGCTCGCCCGCACACTTCTCCAGACACCTCGCATCGTTGGCGTGGGCCTCGCGGCCTCGATCGTGGGCGGGCTCGGGGGCGTGGGCTGCTTCGTCGAGGGCGAGGGGCTGCCGCCGCCGGTCGAGGGGCTCTACTACCCGACGGGCCTGGCGGTGTCTCCCGGCGGACGGGTCCTCTACGTCGCGAACTCGGACTTCGATCTCCAGTTCAACGGCGGCACGGTCCAGGCGCTGGATCTCCAGCGGCTGCGCAAGCGGGCGCTCACGCTCCAGTCGGGGCTCGCTCCTGGCGGGCAGGACGCCAGCGGCGGCGTGCGCGGTGCGTGCGATGCGGTGGGGCTGAAGACGAACGCCGCGTCGTCGCTCTACCCGGGGCCGTGCGGGCCGCTCAACCTCTCCGCCCTCGAGGGCGACGAGGAGGTCGTCCGGAGCTCGGCCGTGATCGGCGCGTTCGCGTCCAACCTCCTCCTCGTGCACAGGCCGCTCAGCGGCGAGGCCGCCGACCCCGGCGCGGAGCGGCAGGCGCGCCTGTTCGTGCCCGTGCGCGGCGACCCCTCGGTGACCTTCTTCGACGTCGCCGACGACCGGTTCGACGACGCCGGCGCGCAGCGTTGCCAGGGCGAGGCCTGCTTTCGGCTGGACTGCGGCGCGAGCGCGGCGGGCGGGCGCTGCGGCAGAGATCACCGCATCGGGGAAGACCCCGGCCAGGAGCTCATCCGGCGCAAGCTGCCGCTGGAGCCGTTCGGGATCGCCGCCGGTCCGGACGGGACGAGCATCGTCGTCTCGCACCAGACGGAGAACGCCGCGAGCGTCATCGTGAACCGCTGGGAAGCGAGCGAGAGGCCGCAGCTGGCGTACGTCCTCACCGACCTAGGCCTCGGACCGACGGAGCTCGCGGCCGTGCCGCGCCCGAGCGTGCTCGGCGAGCTGGAGAAGAACGGGTGGGGGATCGACTACCAGCCCGCGTTCGCGGTCACGTACATCGCGTCGTCGGAGCTCGGCCTTCTCCGCTATCAGGACGCCGCTTCAGGCGCGGCGCCGCGCCTGAACGAGTCGACCCCGACGCCGATCACCGAGCTCGCGAGGGGGACCGACTCCCGCGGGGTCGCGTTCGACGCGAGCGAGCGGCAGGCGTGCGAGGACGGCTGCGCGGGTGGCGCAGACGTGGCCGAGTGCCTCGAGCGGTGCGTGGAGATCCCGATCCCGGTGTACGTGGCGCATCGCGGCCCGAACTCGCTGCTCATCGGCGAGCTGACGACGACGCTGGTCAAGAAGGGCTCGGACGTCGGCACGGAGGGGCGGGCCTCGGTGTACGACACGATCGCGTTCCACGACGCCGCCCCGCTCGGCGCCTACCCGTCTCGGATCGAGATCGGCGAGGTGATCGACCCGGAAGGCGTGCCTCGCCGCAGGGTCTTCGCGCTCGCGTTCGACGCGGGGCTCGCGTTCTCCTACGACCCGGAAGCGCGCCGCGTCGACGCCGTCATCAAGACTGGGCGCGGGCCGCAGGCGCTCGCGTTCGACACGGGCTCCGCGTGCGGCGACGAGAAGGAGCGCTGCGACCGCGAGCAGGGCGGCGCCGGCCGCGACACCTATTCCCTCATGTACATCGCGCATTTCACCGACTCGTACCTCGGCGTTGTCGACCTCGACATGCGCAAGGCGAGCACGTTCGGAACGATGATCCTCACGGTGGGCACGCCCGTCCCGCCCCGGGAGTCCCAATGAAGCCGCGCCTCGCGCTCCTCGCCTCCACCTCCGCCCTGGCGCTCGCCGGGTGCGCCGGGGAGGCCACGCCGGTCACCGTCGAGGCCCTGGCGCAGTCCGGCCGCAGCGCGTTCGTCTGCCTCGCCGTCGACCGGCCGGATCCGGACAAGCCGGGCGTGATGCGCTCGCTGCCGATCACGGACTGCTCGTACCGCACCGTCGAGTCGTCCACGGACTACGAGGTCGACGCCAAGGACGCGGGCAGGGCCACGCTCCCGCACCTCTACGGCCTCGTCACGCAGACAGCGCGCGGCGAGGTCGCGATCGTCGACATGACGACCGAGTCGGCGCTGACCGTCGATCGGGACCCGGGCACGCCCGCCCCGAGCTTCCTCCCGGTCGGCGCGCAGCCGGTCGACATCGTCGCGACGCCGGGCGGGACCGCGTCGTTCGTCGCCGTCGCGGAGCCGGGGCGCGCGGGGATCTACGCGCTCCCGTCGGCGAAGGTGCTGCCGCGCGAAGGCTGCCCGGTCCCGTCGCTCAGCTCTTGGCCGGCCTGCTCGCTCCCCTCGGCGCCGGGTGAGATGCTGCTCGTCGCCGACCCGCCGGACCCGGAGGGCAGCGGCAAGCTGCGGAGCTCGTGCGAAGGCAGGTACGACGTCGAGCCGACCGAGCCTGGCGACCCCGGTGCGTTCGTGGACGACGTCTGCTCCACGTCGAACGGGAGCCTGGACATGGAGGGCGGCGGCCGCCAGAAGCTCCTCGTGACCTTGCCCGATCTCGGCGGCATCGCCGTGATCGACGCGCAGAACCTCCTCGAGAGCGAGGATGGCGGCTTCAAGGCGTGCGACGTGGAGCGGTGGGTCCCTCTCGAAGTCTCGCTCCCGCCGGCCGCGACGCCCGACGAGGCGCCGCACGGTCCCGAGTGCGCTCAGCCAGCGGCCGCGGCGAGCCCGGAGCAGACCTTCGACAAGGCCCGGCCCGCGGGGCTCGCGCTCTCCGGCAACCGGCTGTACGTCGGCGATCTCGACGCGCCGGTGATCCACGTCGTCGACCTCCCGACGCCCTGCGAGCCGAGCGAGCAGCCCCCGCTGCTGCCCGCGTCGACGCTCGACCCAGGGCGCGTCGTCACGACGACGCGCCTCGCGGTGAGCCTGGCGTCGCCCCCCGACTTCAGCCGCTACCTCTACGCGGTCGACGCCGGCGACGGCAGCGTGATGGTCTTCGACGTCAGCGACGGCGCGCCCAGCCGGTCGCCGCTCTCTCGCGAGAATCCGGACTGGAACCCGTTCCAGCCGCCCGACCGCGTCCGCCTGCCGGCGCCTGTCCGCGATCTCGCGATCGTGCAGCGCGACGTCCCGAAGAGCCTCCCGGCGACGGGCGTGGTGCCGAGGGGGATCCGGTGCAGCCCCGATCCGAAGCTCACGCCGTGCGACAGCAGCGTCACGTCGTGCGACATCGAGACGCTGTACCGCACGTCGGCCGATCGCGACTCCGGCGCCGGCCCGCTGAAGCTCCGGGGCACGTTCGCGTACATGGCGCTCACGAACGGCCAGGTCGCGATCGTCGACATCGACGACCTCGACGCGGCCTGCCGCGGACCGGAGCGCCAGAGCGTCCGCGCGGGCTGCGATGCGGACGCTGCGCCGAGCAGCCCGCCGCTCGAGACGAGCGGCGAGGCGTCCTGCAACGTCGTCCTCCCGCACGCCGTCCGCTCCGAGACCTACGTCGTCGCGAGCGACGGCTCCGGCCAGATCGAGCCCGGCGTGCAGGGCCTGCCGATCCTCTACGATCGCAGCGGCGCGGTCGTGCCGCTCTCCGCGGAGAGCCCGAAGATGCGCGCCACGTTCCCGTCCGAGGGGGCCGCGCCTGACCTCGCGCTCGCGGTGGGGGTGCAGCGCGAGGCGATCGCGTCGAGCGACAGCGCTGAGAGCGAGCTCGACGAGCAGGGGCTCGTGCTGAGGTCCGGCGGACCGCAGCACGCGCTGACGATGAACCTCGAGGACCCGCGGGTGCACATCGCCAACGAGACGTGGACCGTGACCTACGAGGGGGTGTTCACGTCGATCACCCGGGCCGCCGTGGCCTTCGACGAGAACCTCTACCTGAGGGGCGCGGACGCCCGCTTCTGCCGCCGCGGCGTCCAGAGCCTGACCAGCGTGAAGGCGCAGCTGGAGGCCGCGGGCGTCCCGGAGGGCGAGGCCGAGACCCGCGCCGAGCAGCTCGCCGACTTCGCGCAGATCACGTCCGAGCTCCCGGACGAGGACGCCACCTACTGGAACAACGTCGACTCGTCCGTGTGCTCGTTCGACACCTGCAACGCGAAGTATGGCAGCGTCATCACGTCGCGCCCGGCGCTCCGCATCGAGGAGGCCTACGACGACCACCTCGAGTTCGCTCCGGCCGCCGAGGCCGAGGCCAAGTTCGCGGCGTGCTGCTTCGCCGGCTCGGTGCAGCTCGGCATCCGCGCAGGGGGCCAGTGGGTCGTCCGGAGCAACGGCGCCGGCTTCCTGCACCACGTGATCGCCGATCCCGCGACGGGCGCCTGCCGGAATTCGTGCGACACGCGCCTCTCGCGGCTCAACGGGCGCGTCGTCCACACACCGCCCGACGGGCGCGTCACCGACGGTGATCCGGGGGCGTTCATCAACCCGATGTTCCGGTTCGCGGTCACGGGCGGCGTGCCCGAGCAGGACATGCAGTTCCGCTTCACCACCCAGGGGGCGTTCACGCCGCTCGCCCTGGACCTCGCGGACATCAGCGACACAGTGGAGCTCCAGCCGCAGGCCATCCAGCTCGTTCCGGCCACGGGCGAGCTCGCCGTCACCGACGGCTCTGTCCAGGGCCTGTTCCTGCTGAGCTCACGCGACGTCGCCGTGGCGCGCCGGTTCCGCTGAGCCGCCTGCCGGCACCGCGGCATTGCGGTTTCGGCGCCGAGATTTCCACGAAAACAGCGGAACAAACGCGCGAATCACGCGTAGACCTCACCGGCGGTCGAGACTAAGACGCCGGCGATGCAGCCGTCCGAGCAGCCTGCGGCCAGGAAGAAGCTGACCCCGGTGATGCGCCAGTACGAGGATGCGAAGGCGCTCCACCCCGACGCCATCCTCTTCTTCCGGATGGGCGACTTCTACGAGATGTTCAACGACGACGCGGTCCTCGTGTCGCGCGCGCTGAACCTGACGCTCACGAGCCGCAACAAGGGCGAGCCCGACGAATCCCCGATGGCCGGCGTCCCGCACCACGCGGCGCACGGGTACATCGCGCGGCTGCTCGCGCTCGGCCACAAGGTGGCGATCTGCGAGCAGTGCGGCGATCCGTCGAAGATCAAGGGGCTCGTGCCGCGGCAGGTCGTGCGCGTCGTCACGCCGGGGCTCGTCACCGAGACCGAGCAGCTCGACGCGCGCGCCAACCACTACCTGGCGGCGGTCGACGGCGGCGGCGCGCCCCGCGGCGACGCCCTTGGAGCCGGGGGCCCGTACGGCCTCTCGCTGCTGGATCTCTCCACCGGCGAGCTCTCGGCCACCTCGGTCCCGGACGCCGCGACGCTGCTCGCGGAGCTCGCCCGGGCGGATCCGCGCGAGGCGCTGATCGCCCGGGACCTCCCGGACGTCCGCACGGCCGCGGCCTCGCTCGCCTGCCGCGCGGCGCTGCGCGACGACGAGGAGCTCGACAGCGCGCAGGTCGCGGCGATCCTCGACGACGCCGCGATCGAGCCGATCTCGGCGGCGGCGCTGGCCGAGCACCCGCTCCCGGCGGTGCGCGCCGCCGCGCGGGCGCTGCGCTTCGCGCGCCGCTGCAGCCCCGGCGCGCGCATCCCGGTGCGCCGCATCGCCCCGCACGACACCTCGGGCACGCTGCGCATCGACGAGACGGCCCAGGCGCACCTGGAGCTCGTGCGCGCCGCGGACGGCGGCCGCCGCGGCACCCTGCTCGACGTCATCGACTGCACGGTCACCCCGGGCGGCGCCCGGCTCCTTCGCCGCCGCCTGCTCTCGCCGCTCGCGGATCTGGCCGGCATCCGCCGGCGCCTCGACGAGGTGGAGCTCTTCGTCTCGCACCCGCGCGCCCGCGGCGAGTTGCGGCAAGCGCTCGGCGGCGTCGGCGACCTCGAGCGCCTCAGCGTCCGCGCGCTCCTCGGCGAGGCCACGCCGCGCGACCTCGGCCTCCTGCGCGACGGCCTCACGGCGGCCCCGGCGGCGATCGCCGCGGTCCGTTCGATCCCCGACCTCGGCAAGGCAGCGTCGCGCGGCGACGACGGCGCCGCCGCGCGGGGCAAGGACGGCGTCGCTGCGCGAGGCAAGGACGGCGCGGCGGCCGCGTCGGGCTCCGAGCCGCTCCTCGCCGAGGCGGCGTCGCTGGACGTCGTCGCCGACGTGTGCGCCGAGCTCACCGCAGCGCTGATCGAGCGGCCGCCCCCGAACACGCGCGAGGGCGGCATCTTCCGCGAGGGGTACGACAAGGAGCTCGACGACGCGCGCGGCGTTGAGAAGAACGCGACGGAGCTCATCCTCGCGCTCGAGGCGAAGCTGCGCGCGCAGACGGGCGCGCCCTCGCTCCGGGTCAAGTACACGCGCGTCTTCGGCTGGTACATCGAGGTGACGCGCGCGCACATCGCCAAGGTCCCGGAGACCTTCCGCCGCAAGCAGACCGTCGCGACAGGCGAGCGCTACACGAGCGACGAGCTCGACGAGCTCGCCGACAAGATCGAGCACGCCGGGGCGCGCGCGCTGGAGCGGGAGACGGCGCTCTTCGACCGGCTGCGGGCCCTCGTCGCGAAGAGCGAGGGCCGCCTCCGCGCGCTGGCGCGCAAGCTCGCCGCGTGGGACGTCGCCGCCGCCCTCGCCGACGTCGCCCACCGCAACGACTACGTGCGGCCGCACGTCACGGCGGGCGAGGCGCTCGCGATCCGCGACGGCCGCCACCCGGTGGTCGAGCGCTACGCGGCCGCGGGGCACTTCGTGCCGAACGACACCCGCCTCGATCTCTCGGGCGAGCGGCTCTGGCTGATCACGGGCCCCAACATGGCGGGCAAGTCGACGCTCATGCGCCAGGTGGCGCTGATCGTGGTCCTCGCGCAGATGGGCAGCTACGTCCCCGCGCGCGAGGCGGAGATCGGCCTCGTCGACCGGATCCTCTCGCGCGTGGGCGCGAGCGACAACGTCGCGCGCGGCGAGAGCACGTTCATGGTCGAGATGCGGGAGACCGCCGAGATCCTCCGCGACGCGACGCGGAGATCGCTCGTGATCCTCGACGAGATCGGCCGCGGCACGAGCACGTACGACGGCCTCGCGATCGCGTGGGCCGTGGCGGAGCACCTGTTCGACGCGATCGGCTGCCGCGCCCTGTTCGCGACGCACTACCACGAGCTGACGGAGCTCTCGGCGCGCGCGCCGGGGATCGCGAACCACTCGGTCGCCGCGCGCGAGCACGGCGACGACGTCATCTTCCTCCACAAGCTCGAGGCGGGCCCCGCGAGCCGCAGCTACGGCGTGGCGGTCGCGCGGCTCGCGGGCGTCCCCGAGAGCGTGCTCGCGCGCGCCCGCGCGATCCTCGCGACGCTGGAGTCGGGCGCCGCGCTGCCGGGCGGCAAGCACGCCTCCCTCCGCGGCCGCACGCGCGGCGGCGCCGCGCAGCTCGACCTGTTCGCCCCGGCGCAGGCCGCGGTGCCGCCGGAGCAGTCGGCCGTCATCGAGACCTTGCGCGCGGTGGACGTCGATCGGCTCGCGCCGCTCGACGCGCTGCGGCTCGTGGCCAACCTGAAGGGGCTGCTCGGCGGCGGCGGCTGACCGCGGCGACTCAGTCCGGCGGCGCGATCTCGCGGAGCTCGGTGCCGCCCGCGTACCCGTAGCTCACGAACGAGTCGAACCCCGTCACGAGCAGCCCCACGGGCGCGGAGGCCGTGAGCCAGTGCACGCCGTCGCGCTGCATCCCGGGCAGCACGTTGTCCGGCGCCTGCCGCGCCGGATCGATCGCCGCGAAGCTCAGCTGGCAGCGGTAGACGACGAACGACGGCGCGCGGCCCCCGCGCTGCTCCTCCGTGAGCCCGTCCGCGGGCGCGATCTCGCACTCGTCCGGCCCGAGCGTCACGTCGTCGAGCCGCACGACGGCCGACCGCGGCGCGACGACCGAGATGAAGTCGAACGCGTACTTGTCCGGCGTCAGGAACACGTAGTCCGGCCGGAACTGCTCGATGGGGGGCAGGATGATGAGGCTCGGGTCTCCGCCTGGCAGCCCCTGCTTGACCCCCGTCGCGTTCTGGCTGGCCATGATCTGCGACACGATGACCGGCTCGGAGCTCTCGATCATGAAGTCGCCCCAGGCCGTCACCTCGCGGAACTCGCCCAGCGACGACAGCGTGATCCGATCGTCCGGCGGCGGCAGGGTCGTCTCGATCACGGCGCCCTTGCTGCTCGCCGCCACGATCCTGACGTACTCCGGCTCGGGCACGGCCTCGATCCGCGCGCCGGCCTCCTTCACGGTCTTCGACCGGCTCGGCGTGTGTGGCACCGCGAACCGCTTGCCGGCGGTCCGGGTCGGATCGAGCTGATCCTCCAGATGGTCGGCGCAGCAGCGGCGATCCGCGAGCTCGTCGAAGTGGGGCGCGTCCGAGGCCTCGTTTCCGGTGAAGACCGCGATGGGCTGATCGGCCTTCACGATCGATCCGGTGAAGTCCGCGTTGAACCCGCCGCTCTCCAGGTTGAGCACGTCGAACGCGCCGAGCTTGACCTCGATCGACCCGCCCTCCGGCGTCTCCGGGACGGGCCCGCCCCCGACGACCCTCGCCGTTGTCGTCACCTGCACGGTCGTGTTTTCGCGCGTCCCGACGATGGTCAGGAACGCCCGAAGATCGATCGGGTTCTGCGGATCGAAGTTCGTGTCCGGATCGTCCGTGACCGCGATGGTCTGCGGCCACCCGGTGACGACGTACGCCGTCGCCATCGCGCCCGGGCTGTAGGTCAGCGCCTCGCGCGGCTTCAGCAGCGAGGCGTCGTTGGAGAACACGTTGGCGTTCTCCAGCGGGTTGAACTGATAGGCGACGATGGGGAACTTCGACGTGATCTTGTACGCGTGCCGCGTGAGCGCCGTGTGCGTGCCCGTGTTGTACTCGCCCTCCGGGCTGCCATCGACCTCGCGCGGCCCGAGCTTGAACACCTGGAGATAGAGCGGCGCGATGAGCGCGCTCGCGATCTCCACCGGGGCGGGCGCGTCGCCCGGCGCGCCGTCGTCCTGGAAGATGTGGATCTCGTTCGGCACGTCCGGCTGCGGGTTCGAGACCACCACCGCGAACTGCTGCGCCGCCGCGTTTCCGGTCGCGTCGATCCGCGCGTTGTCCAGATCGACCGCCCAGTACTCGCACCCCACGTTGCTCCGCTCGAGCTCCGCGACGGTGCACAGCTGCTGGCAGCTCCCGCTCCGGCACGCCTCGCCGGCCTCCGTGTCGCACGTGTCGATCACGCGGCCGAAGCTGCCGTCCGCATCGCAGACCACGACGTCCTGCTCGCGGCACGAGTGCGCGGCGGGCACGCACGGCCGGCAGCCGAGCTCGAGCGACGCGCACACGAGCCCTCGAGCGGCGCAGTCGTCGAGCGTGACCCAGGCCAGCCCTGCGCCGGTCTCCTCGCAGCGCGTGAGCTCCGCGCCGCAGCGCACCTCGCCGGCCGTGCAGGGCGGCGGCTCCTCCGGCCGATCGCCCCACCGCGTGCCGCTGTCGAAGCAGCTCGGCGCGAGCCCGAGCCCCGCGGCGACGGCGATGAGGGCGGCGGCGGCGGCATACCGCGATCGGGCGCGGCGTCCTGGCTTCTGGGCGCGCGTCGGCCTGCGCGCTCGCGTCGGGTGGGGAGGGGCGCTCATCACAGGTGCGCGCTGAAGCTGTCGAGGGAGTAGGCCGACATCCCTGCCGGCTTGAGCTGCCGGTAGACGAGCTTGCCGTAATCGAAGCCGTCGATCTTCGCCCCGTACACCCCGATCGTGAGCGGCCCCGGCGGCAGCGCGCCATTCTCGATCTCGAGCTGCCGGAGGTCCGGCACCTCGACGGCGTGCGACCCTGCCGGCACGGCCACGGTCCACCGGATGAGGCCGTTTCCGCTCGCGATGTCGTAGACGCTGAGGTCGACGGGCGCGCCCGCGCCGAACGAGGTCGCGAGGTGGGACCCATCCCAGGCGCTGTTCTGCGCGGGCGCCTCGAGCGTCGGCACCCCCACGAAGTCGCCGATGCGCACGGGCTCGCTCGTGCTGGTCGAGAGGACCCGCCCGACGACGGACAGCGGCGCGAGCCCGGCCTTGCCGGTCACCGCGCGCGCGGACGAGTGGTAGCTCGCGCCGAGCAGATCGCGCGCGAGCGGCGGCACGCCCACGAACGTCAGCCCCCCGTTGAACGGGATCAGCGGGCTCTGCGCGCCGATCGGGAGCGTCGCGAACCCGTCGTTGCCGATCATCAGCGACACGTTCGCCTGGATCCGGTCCGGCCCCTTCGGCCCCTTCGCCGGCGCCCTGACGTCCATCGAGAGGGCGTGGTCGAGCGGCTGATTGATCCGCAGGAACACCTCCTTCGTCCACTCGTTCGGGAGCACCGGGATCCCGCGGACCACGCCCATCGCGTACGCGGTGAACCGCGGCGGGGTCGTCGAGCGATCCTCGAGGCCTGCCAGCGCGTAGATCGTGCGATTGCCGGGCGCGACGTACATCGTGAACCCGTGCCCGAGCTCGCCCGACGTCTCCGGCGTGATGGCCTGGAACTCGGACGGCAGCTTGAAGGTCGCGAGCGGATCGACGCCCGTCGTGAACACGTAGGCCGCCTTTCGCTCGGTCTCGCGGCGCGGGCTCGGGATGTTGCCCCACGCGACGCTCCCGGGGTCCAGCGACGTGTCCCACACGAGCTCGCCCTCGATCGCCCCGGCGCTGCCGACCTTGCCGCCGACCGGCGGCGGCGGATCGCCGGACGCGCCGCACGCGGGCGTGAGCACCGGATCCAGGTAGACGGTCACCGTGTCGACCGGCACGTCGACGAACGAGATCGGGCTATGGCACGTCGCGGCCACGGTGACGGTGCGCGGCGAATCGAGCGACGCGTCCTCGATCACCGCGACGCCGGACGCGTCGACCTCGATCCGAGAGGTCGTGTCGGCGCCGAGGACGACGCTCGCTCCGGGGATCGGGTCACCCGTGAAGTTGTCATAGACGAGCACCTTGAGCCGTCCCGCGAGCGGCGCGCCGCTGAGCCCGCCCTTGTAGCCGTTCGCGCTGTCCTCGTAGGTGTAGCCGTCCAGCACGAGGATCGTCTCGCCGCCGGTCGTCACCGAGATCGTCTTCGCGCCCGGCGTGCCCTGGGGCACCGTGCAGACGAGCCGCGTCGGCTCCGGGACGGCGAGCGACGAGCACGGCTTCTGATCGATCTTCGCGACCGTCGTCTCGTCCCAGCGCGTGCCTTGCCCGATGAGCTCGACGGTCGTCCCGCCGGAGATCGGCCCGCTCGACGGGGACGCGTAGAGCGCGTCGTACACGTAGCCGCCCGGCAGCGCTCGCCGGGTCGACGTGTCGTCGCCGTTCTGCACGGCGAGCTCCACCGGGCCCGCCGCGCCCGGCGGCGCCGCCACCTGGACCCGGCTGGGATCGACGGGCACGATCGCGGACGGATCGACCTCGACGTCGCCGAACCAGACGCGGACCTGGGAGCTGAAGCCGTTGCCGTGGAGCAGGACGCGCTGGCCCCCGTTGAACGGCCCGTGCGTCGGGTCCGCGCCGAGCAGCGCGTGCGGATCGCCGCCGGGCAGCCCTGCGCCGGTGGACGATGACGTCGACGTGGTCTGCGGGTCCACGCCGAAATCGCCGCCGTCGCCGTCGGTCTGCCGGCGGATGCCCTCGGGCGCCGACGCGATGCAGGCGGAGACGATCGCGAGCCCTGCGCAGACCGAAGCGAAGCGTGCGGTAAGAAAGCCTCGTGATGCGGTTCGCACGAGGCGAGTGTACGCCATCGCGGATGCCGGGCCACGGCGCGCCAAGGGGCGTGGCCCGGCGTTCCCGTGCTCCGCGCCGCGCGATCCATCGGCGCAACCACGCGGACGGCGGAGCGGACAACCGTGCGGGGGGCGCGGGGAGCGCGGGGAGCGCGGGGAGCGCGGGGGGCGCGGAGACACACGCAAACACACGGAAATACTGCGGTGCGATGCGGTGGCTTCGTCGCTTGACAAGCGATGGGCCTCGGGGTAGCAAACCGCCCCCTTCTTGCGGTCTCGTGACGAGGGGGACAGCGGAGGCTGAATCCTCTCACCTTCGCTGCCGCTGAACCGAATCCACACGCTCTCCTGGCACCCACGGCATTCCGCGGCCCGGTGCCCCAGCAGCACGGACGCTCCTGTCCGCGCCTGGGGTTGGTCGCGGGAGGGGGAGCGGCGGACCAACCGAAAGGACACTGCCGTGACCGATACCAGCTTCTCCGCATCCGTCCCCGCGGTCGACACCATGCAGGCCGCTGCCCCCCAGCCGGGGGATTTCCCGCTCCCGCTCCGCTCGCTGCTCGACGCGGGCGTGCACTTCGGCCACCAGACGAAGCGCTGGAACCCGAAGATGCGGCCGTTCATCTACGGCGCGCGCAACGGCATCCACATCATCGATCTCGATCAGACGACGCGGCTCTTCAAGCGCGCGTACGACTTCCTGACCGACGCGGTCGGCCGCGGTGGCCACGTGCTGTTCGTCGGCACGAAGCGCCAGGCGCAGGACATCGTGCAGGAGGAGGCCCGCCGGGCGGGCATGTACTTCGTCACGAACCGCTGGCTCGGCGGCACCCTGACGAACTTCCGGACGATCAAGCAGGGCCTCGATCGCCTGCGCACCCTCGAGCGCATGAAGGAGGACGGCACCTACGAGCAGCTGCTCAAGAAGGAGGTCGTCCGCCTCGAGAAGGAGCGCGAGCGGCTCGAGAAGTACCTGGGCGGCCTCAAGGGGATGGGCGGCCTCCCGGCGGCGATCTTCGTGATCGATCCGCACCAGGAGTCGATCGCCATCAGCGAGGCGCGCAAGCTGAACGTCCCGGTCGTGGCCATCACGGACACGAACTGCGACCCGGATCTCGTCGACTTCGTGATCCCTGGCAACGACGACGCCATCCGCTCGATCCGGCTGATCACGGCCCGCGTCGCGGACGCGTGCGTCGAGGGCGCGCAGCGCCGCAAGGATCACGGCGAGGGCGCGCAGCAGGGGGCGGGCGGCGGTCGCGGCCAGCGCGACGAGATCAACGTCTACCAGGGCGGCCGCGGCGGCCGCGGCGGTGGCGGCCCGCGCCAGCAGCAGGCGTCGTAGCGCGGCGCGAGCCGCGACGGAGCGGCCCAGCGCCCGGGCGGTGGGGTGACGACGACGTCGCCGTCACGCCTGGGCGGTGTGGCGCCGCGAGAGAGCAGAGAGGGCGCAGGGATAGAAATGAAAATTTCACGCCTCTGCGCCTTCTGTGCCTCTGCGGTTCGACCCGCCCTCGCTCGGGCCGTTCGTGCAACAGCAGTCGGACGTGTGGTGAACGGGGGCCGCTCGGCGCGGCCTCTTCCTATCTAGGTTCCAGGTTGAAGGAGAAAGAGCCATGGCCGGCATCAATGCGCAGGCGATCAAGGAGCTTCGTGAGCGTACCCAGGCGGGGATGAGCGACTGCAAGAGCGCCCTCACGGAGGCCGAGGGCGACATGGAGAAGGCGGTCGAGATCATCCTGAAGAAGGGTCTCGCGAAGAGCGCCAAGCGGGCCGGCGCGTCCGCCACCGAGGGCGAGGTCCGCGCGGTGGTCGCGGCCGACCGGCGGAGCGCGACGATGGTCGAGGTCAACATCCAGACCGACTTCGCCGCCCGCAACGACGCGTTCCGGCAGTTCGTCGGCGACGTGCTCTCGGCGGTCGAGAAGGCCCCCGACGGCGCGGACGCGGCTCAGCTCTCGATCGGCGGCAAGTCGATCGCCGACACGGCCACCGAGCTGACCGCGCGCATCGGCGAGAAGGTCGCTGTGCGCCGGTGGGATCGCGTGTCGATCCCGGCGGGCAAGCACGGCGTCACGCACGCGTACGTGCACCTCGGCGGCAAGATCGGCGTGCTCGTCGCGGTCGAGGCGTCGAGCCAGGCGGTGGCGGAGCACCCTGCGGTGCAGAAGTTCATCGACGAGACGGCGATGCAGGCCGCCGCGATGAGCCCGCTCGTCCTCCGCCGCGAGGAGGTCACGGAGGAGCTGAAGGCCAAGCAGAAGGAGATCTTCGAGGGGCAGCTGCGCGAGGATCCGAAGCCGAAGCCGGAGGCGGCGTGGCCGAAGATCATCGAGGGCAAGTTCAACAAGTGGTACTCGGAGGTCGCGCTGCTCGAGCAGGAGTCGGTGGAGGCCGCGTCGCGCGGCGAGTCCGGCCAGACGATCGAGAAGCTCCTCCAGGCGGCGTCGAAGGCCGCCGGCGGCGAGCTCACGCTCACGCGCTTCGTGCGGTACGAGCGCGGCGAGGGCATCGCCAAGAAAGAGGACGACTTCGCCGCCGAGGTGGCGAAGATGGCCGCGAGCTGACGCGGTCCGATGCGGGGGCGCCTCGCCGCCGTCTCGATCGACCTCGACGAGGTCCCGAACTATCTCGCCATCCACGGGCTCGCCGTCCCGGATCGCTCCGGGGCGGCGGTCGCGCTGAGCGCCGTCTACGACACGGCGCTCCCCCGCATCGCTGATTTCGCTGCTTCCCACGGCATCCCCGTCACGCTGTTCGCGATAGGCCGCGACCTCGCGCGCCCCGAGAGCGCCGCGGCCTTGCGCGCGCTGAGCGACGCTGGCCACGCGGTCGAGAACCACTCGTACGGGCACCGCTACGACCTCTCGCGGCTCCCGCGCGCCGCGATCGCGCGGGAGGTGCTGCTGGGCGCCGAGGCCATCGCGGAGGCGGTCGGCCGGCGTCCGACGGGCTTCCGCGCGCCGGGGTACACGGTGAGCGACGCGCTGTTCGACGCGCTCGACGCCGTCGGGGTCGCGTTCGACTCCTCGGTGTTCCCGTGCCCGCCGTACTACGCCGCGAAGGCGCTCGCGATGGGCGTGCAGCGGGCGAAGGGGAGGGGGTCGTCGGCGATCCTGGACACCCCGCGCGTGCTCGCGGCGCCGCGCCGGCCGTACCGGCCGGGGCGGCCGTGGTACCGGCGCGGCGGCCGGCGCTTCGTCGAGCTGCCGATCCAGGTGACGCCGGGGCTCCGGCTGCCTGTAATCGGGACGAGCGTGGCGCTCGCGGGCGCGCCGGGTGCGCGGCTCCTGGCGCGCGCGTGCGCCGGGGAGGCGCTCGTGAATCTGGAGCTTCACGGGATGGACTTCCTCGACCGGAGCGACGGCCTCGAGGCGCTCGCGCCGCACCAGCCGGAGCTCCGGGTGCCGCTGGGCAGGCGGATCGAGGCGCTGGGGGCGTTCGTGGAGGAGCTTGCGCGGAGGGGAGCGAGCTTCGTGCGGCTGGACGAGGCGAGCCGGGAGCGCGGGCTCGTGAAGTGACCCGCGGGGCGGTGCCGACGGGCGGCGCGAATTCCCTGACGAGCATGGTGCCGTCGGGTACCTTCCCGGCGATGGAGTTCGAGCGCCTCCAGGAGCTCTACAACCGCTGCAACCCCGACGAGCCGCTGTCGCCGGGCGATGAGCGCAACGTGGACATCGACGTCCGCGGCGTCCGCGGGGCTCACTGGACGAACAAGCTCGCGCGGCAGATCGAGCTCTCCAGGACGCCGGTCTGCCAGCTCTTCACGGGCCTCCGCGGCACGGGAAAGAGCACCGAGATCCAGCGCCTCGCCGCCAGGCTCTCCGATCCGAAGCGGCGCAACCTGCTCACGGTCCTGATCGACGCGGACGATGTCCTCGACCTGACCGTGGAGATCGACATCTCGGACGTGCTCGCGCTCGTGCTGCTCCACACCGAGCGTACCGTCCTGGCCGCGGAGGGCGAGGACGCGGCCAGCGCGTTGACGGACGGGCCTCACCGGCGGCTCTGGGCGTGGCTCTCGCGGACCGACGTGGAGATCGGAAAGCTCACCGCGGGCGTGGAGGCGGGGGCGAAGACCGGGGTCGAGCTCAACCTCAAGACCAACCCGACCGTACGCCACCGGGTCCGCGAGATCGTGGCCAGGCACCTCTCCACGTTCGTCCGCTTCGTGCACGATGAGCTCCGGGAACTCGACTGGCGCGCGCGCAAGCTCGGGCGCTCCGGCGTCGTGATCCTCTTCGACTCGCTGGAGAAGCTCCGGGGCACGAGCCTCACCTGGAAGCCGGTGCTCGAGAGCGCCGAGCGCATCTTCTCGACCGGCGCGCCGTACCTCCAGCTCCCGGTGCACGTGCTCTACACGATCCCGCCGGCGCTCGCGCGGCGCATGGTCGAGCCGCCCGTGTCGTTCCTGCCGATGATCAAGGTCCGGGACGTCGAGGGCAGGCTCCACCCCGAGGGCGTCGAGGTCATCACGGAGCTCGTGAAGAGGCGCATCGACGAGGACGCGCTCCGCGAGATCTTCGGCGAATCCGCGCTCCGGGACCGGCTCCGCGCCATCGCGCTGTGGTCGGGCGGCTACCCGCGCGAGATCGTGCGGCTGCTCCAGACGCTGCTCGAGCTCGAGACGTTCCCCGTGGAGGCGAAGACGCTCGAGCGGGAGCTCCACCGCGCGGGGAACGCCTACAGGAGCATCGTCTACGACAGCGGCGCGATCCCGTGGCTCGCCACGGTGAACCGCACGAAGCGGCTCATCACGAACAATGAGCAGGAGCGCGAGGCCGCCGATCACCTGCTTCAGAACAACGTCATCCTGCGTTACCTGAACGACGACGAGTGGGTCGACGTCCACCCATCGGTGGCCGGGATGCAGGAGCTCGCCGGGCCCTTCCCCGACGTGAAGGACGCCGCGCCGGAGGAGGGCGCATGACCGGCGCCGCGGGCGAGGAGCGCTCGCGGCTGATCCGGGCGCTCGCGCTCTCGCGGCGGTTCCACCTCTACCTGGCGCGCTGCGCGAGCCCTCGCGCTGCGGATCAGTTGGTCGCTGAGCTCGCCGCGGAGCTCCCGCGTGGTGGGCGCGCCGAGGTCCGCCTCGTCAGGCTGGATCCATACAACGCGAGGACCGAAGACACGCCGCTCACCGACGGCGAGCTCGCGGATCGCGTCCTGCTCCCGCTCCTCGACCCGCCCGAGGAGCTCAGTGGCGCGATCCACCTGGTCGACGCATCGCGCGCGGCCTACGCGGACAAGGAGGCGTGGGCACGCTTCTTCGCGCTGTGGAACGAGAAGCGCAACGTCCTCGGTTCGTCCCGCGGTGAGGTCGTTGTGATGCTGCCGACCGCGCTCGTACAGGTGTTCGCGACGGCCGCGCCGGATGTGTGGTCGATCCGGAGCGGGGAGTACGTCATCGAGGAGGACGCGGGCGCGCGCGAGGCCGGCCTGGGGAGCGGCGCGCGAGGGTCCCTGTCGTTCGTGGGCGTTGCCCGCGTGGCGCTTCCCTCCTTATCAGCGACGGCGTCGGGGAGCGTGAGCGCGCGCGTCGGCGACGTGCTGTTGCTCGTGCGCGCCGTCTCGCCGCTTGCGCTCTTCGGGGGCGATCTGGTGGTCGAGCCGTGGGTCAGTGATTTTCTCGTCCAGAGCGGGGCCGACGCGCTGTTGAGCGAGCTGCACGCAATGGAGCAGCGCGGCATCGCCGAGGTCGCGCCGCCCCTCCGGGCGAGGCGGATGCTGCGCGTCGCCAATGCGCTGCTCGCTGAGCGGCGCTTCGGCGAGGCCGAGGCGCTGTACTCCGACCTTCTGACTCTCATCGAGGCCCACGATGCGGAACTGACCGCCGTCGCGCTCTCGCACCTCGCCATCGCGGTGGCCGCGCAGGATCGCGCCGATGCAGCCGTCGTCCATGCGAACCGGGCGTTTTCGCTCGTCGGCGCCGAGTCCGGTGGAGGGGGCGCCGGCGCGATCGAGTTGCCGGACGTGCGGCAGGCGAACGCGCTCGTGCAGTGGTGCCTCGGTCACCTCGAGCACGCGGAGCTGCTCGACCAGCTGCTCGTCATGGAACCGAAGGGAGGGACCCATCGATGGCGCCCTTACGCGCCATTCGCCAACCTTCTATCGCACATTCTCCGGCGGGTTGAGCGCGGCCGCGTCGCCAGCGCGCTGGCGTTTGGCCGTTCACTGGCCTCTCCCGAGCTGCACGAGAAGCACCTCGAGGGAAGGCGCGCGGTCTTTCGCATCACCTGCGCGGACATTGAGTTCCTCTCCGGCAACATCGATTCGTCGCTCCGGGAGCTCGAGCAAGCCGCTGTCGAGGACACTGCCTGGCCGGCGGAGCACGCGAGCCTCGCTGGCCGCCGCGAGATCGCCGTGGCGCTCATCGAGATCGTTCGGGGAAACGAGGATCGGGCCTCGAAGATCCTCAGGCGAGCGAGGCATGCAGCGGTTCAATTGCGCTCGGAGCTCGATCTAGAAGGCGGTTGCCGGGCAGCGGCCTTCCATGCGGTGACGTCCGGGCTCCTCGCGCTGGTCACGGGGGATCCTGGAGGCGCCGCCACGTGGTTTGACAACGCGCGTGCTCGGATCGCCGACTGGGGGCGATTGGGCCTGGACCGGCGATCACGCCTCCGCGCGCAGCTCTTGGTCGAGGTGCTTCGAGCCGCGCTCCAGCCGGAGGGTGACGGCGCTGTCGCGGCCGCGCGCAACCTCACCCACCAGGCCGAGGCGCTCCTCGGCGACACCGCGGAGGATCACATGAGCCGCGTGCTCGCGGTCGCGGCGCATCGGGAGCTCGCGCGGCGCCTCGCGGGGGCGGGCGGCGGCGACGCTCGAGCCGCCGCGCAGCGGGCCGCGGCGCTCGCCCAGCCCCTCGGCAACCTCGGTGTGCCCGCGTGGGACGAGCTGCTTCGCGCTGCAGAGCGCGCGCTGAGCTTCGCCCGCAGGCGACCTCCATGAGGAAGCGCTGCCGGCTGAGAGGGAGGGGGAGTGGAATAGACGCGATGCGTCGTGCGCGCTCTCCTCGTGCGTCATGCTCGCGTTCCTGGCGTGTGGTGCGCGCGCTCCCGGCGCGTGGTGCGCTGGGTCCTGCCGTGTCTGGCGCGTAGCGTGCGATGGCCCCCGCGTACTGCTTGCGCGGTGTGCGCGCGCTCGCCCCGCGTGGTGCGCGCGTCCCGGCGCGTGGTGCGCGCGTTCCGGCACGTGGTGCGCGCGTCCCGGCGCGTGGTGCGCTGGTGCGACCGCCGTCCCGCGCCTTCGCCCGCCGGCCTCGCGCGCGATCCCCGGCTGTCGTGGCGCTGCTCATCCTGCGCTTCGCGCGCGCCGCATCCTTCCATGCGCGTCCCCGCTGGCGGCTGTGTGCCGTGTCCCGAGCAGGATGCGCCCCTGCGCCTCATCGGATCGGGCTGTCGCGACGTGATTGTGCTCGCTGGAGTGCTCCCTTTCCTTTCATTGACGCCTTCTCATAGCTTCTCCTTTCATGCCCACTTCCAAGACCAAGAAGCCCGCGCCGGCGGCATCGCCGGCCGAGGTACCGATCGTCTCACCGACCACCATCACCCTCGACGCGCTCGCGAGGGAGCTTGGCCCTGCAGATGGCGCGTTCGCCGCGCGCACCTACGCGGGCATCCCCGAGGAGGACCTCGTCACCGAGGGGACGCGCATCGATTCGCAGAGCCTCATCGATGACGTCCCGCACTTCGTCGCCTCGGCGCGGCGGATCCTGGGCTCGCTGTCCGAGGCGCAACGCGGCAAGGTGCGCATGCCCGCGGCGCTCTTGCCGCTGCTCGTCGCCGAGGCGGGCCGGCTCCAGGCGATGAAGCGGTCGCACGACGCGGCGGCGACCGAGGCGGCCGGCGCGAGGGCCGCGCTCGAGGTGCAGGGGCGGAGCGCGATGCGCGACGGCATCGGTGAGCGCGATCTCTGCTACGACGGCCTGCGCAACGCGCTCGGAGCTCGCCGCATGGCGCGGGTCGACGCCGTCGTGGGGCGGGCAGACTCCCCCGAGAGCCTCGCCAAGGGCCTCGAGGCGCTCGCGAGCTTCATCGACGAGACCCGGCGGGCCGATCCCGCGCAGGACGCGAAGCTCCTCGAGGACTACGGCGTCGGCGCCGAGTGCGCGGCCGCGCTCCGGGCCACGGCGCAGCGGGTGCGCGGCGTCGCCAGCGTCCAGATCGCCGCGGGGCGGCGGGTGACGCAGCGCGCGCTCGATCTGCAGGACGGGCGGGTCGCGGTCGTGATCGAGAAGATCCTCCGTGCCTTCCGCGCGGCGCGCCGGGTCGATGGAACGATCCTGGTCCCCGAGCTGAACAAGGCCGCATGGATGTTCGAGGCCCGCTCCGGCAGCTCCGGCAAGAAGCCCCCGTCCGCCGGAGAGAAGCCCCCGTCCGGCGGAGAGAAACCCTCGTCCGCCGGAGAGACTCTCCCGCCTGCCGCCAGCGGAGCGCCGGGCGCCGTATCATCGGCGCAGGGAGAGACGGCGCCGATCCTCGGCGCCGACGGCTGAGCCTCATCCCCCACGACCAAGGGCGGCGCCGCCTGCCGCCCGCGCCCTCCACGGCCCGTCTCGACGCCTTCAGCCCGCGATGAGCCGCCTCGCGACGACCATCCCGAGGACGCCGGCGAGCAAGCAAGCGACCAGCGTGATCGCGATGTTGGCGAGCCCCGCTGCCCACGACTTGTACTCGATGAGCCGGATCGTCTCGTTGTTGAAGCTCGAGTACGTGGTGAAGCCGCCCATCACGCCGGTGCTCAGGCTGAGGCGGAGCGTCGGCGAGAGGAGCTCCGTCGTCGCGGCGACCTCTCCGATGGCGCCGAGCAAGAACGACCCGGTCACGTTGACGGCGAGCGTCCCATACGGAAACTCGGCGCCGAAGCGCTGCTGGCACCACGTCGACAGCCCGTACCGGGCGAGCGTTCCCGCTGCGCCACCGAGACCGATCCAGAACCACCGCTCCATTCGTTTCACCTTCTCGCTCGAGTCGCGAAGATCGTGAACGGCGGCCGTGCCATGGCATCCTCGCCGCCGCTGGTCGAACGCTGGCGCGGGTAAAGCGCCGCTTCAACACGACCGGGCCGTGCCGCCCCGATCTGCACCACATGATCCCGGCCGAGAGCCGCCTGCCCGAGGCCCCGAGGCTCGTCGAGCAAATGGCCTGCGTCGTCGTCCACGCGCCCCGGCAGACGGGCAAGACCACCGCCCAGCGCGCCGTCGCCGAGCGGCTCACGGCCTCGGGTCGCCACGCCGCGGTCCTCTTCTCCTGCGAGGAGGGCAGCGCTGCCGGCGACGACTACGGCTCCGCCCAGCGCGCCGTCCTGCGCGAGCTCACGCGTGCGGCCCAGATCGCGCTGCCGCCGCGCGGGCGCCTCGCTCGAACCGCGCCCCAGTTCTCCGAGGCGACGACGCCCCGCGGCCGCCGCGTCGCGCTGCTCCGCTTGTAGAGCGCCGCTCAAGCTCCGGTTCCAGGAACGAAGAGCGTAGGCCCGAGCAGAGGGTGTTCGTCGTGCGGCGCGGGGAGGGCCGATGTTTGAGCCTGGGACAGAGCTCCTCCGGCGTAGCCGGAGGAGCTCTGTCCCAGGCGAGTTCGGCGGGGTCCCCGCGCCGCGCGACGAACACCCTCTGCTCGGGCCGGGCAGCCCGGCAGGACCTCTCGTCCCGCCCCCCCGGCTACTCCGCCGCCTTCCTGAACTCGATCACCCGCCCGCCCGTGCCGTCCGCCAGCGCAGGCCGGTTCACCCGCGACACCTCGTCCGTCGCCACCCCGGATGCCGCGATGAACTGGCGCGCCTGCTCGTTGTCGCCGTGCGCCAGCTCGTCCGGCGTCCCCGACGCGACGACGCGCCCCTGGATCACGAGGAACGCCTGGTGCGCGATGCGGAACGTGCTCGCCATGTCGTGCGAGATCACCACGCTCGTCACCTTGAAGCGCGCCCGCGTCTCCTCGATCAGGTCGTCGACCAGCCGGCTCGTCAGCGGATCGAGACCGCTGGTCGGCTCGTCGTAGATGAGGATCTCGGGCTCCAGCATCAGCGCGCGCGCCAGGCCCACCCGCTTGCGCTGCCCGCCGGACAGCTCCGACGGCATCCGGTCCTCCTTGTTCTCGAGGCCGAGCGAGTTCAGCATGCCCACGACCTTGTCGCGGATGTCCCGCTTCGACATGTGCTTCCGGTGCTCGCGCAGCGGGAACGCCACGTTGTCGAAGATCGTGAGCGAGTCGAGCAGCGCCGCGTACTGGAACACCATGCCGAACCGCTGGCGCATCCGGTTCATCTCGAAATCGCCGAGCGCGCCCATGTCCACGCCGTCGACCCAGATGTGGCCGGTGGTCGGCCGCTCCAGCCCGATGAGCAGCCGGAGCAGCGTCGTCTTGCCAGCGCCCGACCCGCCGATGATCACCGCCGTCTCGGTCCGCCGGAGGTGCATGGTGATGCCGTGCAGCACCTTCGTCGCCCCGAACGATTTCTTGATGTCGTCGACGAAGAGGTGATCCCCCGGCTGCCACCCCGGCGGCATGTTGCCCACCTGCTGCGCTTCCGGGGGGCCCGCGTGCGGGGAGGCGGAGACCTGGCTGGGCGGCCTTCTCGACATCCGCGCCGTACGGTACCACGGAGGAGGCCCCGCAGGACGCCGATCGCCTTGCATCACGGTAAGGGCGAGCACGTGCTTGACGCGGCAGGGCGCGGGACGGAAACGTTGCTCATGACCGACGACCTACTCAAGGCAGCCCTCGAGACAGCAGAGGCGAAGACCGACAAGGATGGCTGGGCCGAGCTCCCCGAAGGGCGCATGCTCACGCTCTACGCCGCGCACGACGGCGTGTCGCTCCCGGTGACCAAGATCGAGGCCGTGTCGAGCGCGGGCGGGCTCCTCAAGGCGCGCAGCACCAAGGGCGAGACGTTCGTGCTCGCGCTGAAGGACGTGTTCGCCATCGCCCTCGACGGCGGCGGCAAGGGAGCCCAGGCCAGGAAAGCCGGCTTCCTCGGCTGATCGCGACGACCTTCCATGGCCCGATCGTCGAGAGCGGGAGGAAGTCCTGCGGCGCGGTCCGCTCAGCGGGCCGTCGACCTCGCGCTCGCCGAGCTGCAGCGCCGGTTCGGCCTGGGCCGCAGCCTCGCCGCCCCAGGCTGGGTGCGCGAGCGGGTCCTCGCCGTGCTCAGCGCCGTGGCCGCGCGCCACGGCGTCTCGCCGCTCGCGGCCGCCGAGCGGCTGCGGGACGACAGGGAGGCCATCGAGGAGATCGTCAGCGCGCTGCGCGTCGGCGAGACGCGCTTCTACCGCGACCCGATCATCTGGGAGGCCATCGCCACCTCGGTGCTGCCCAGGCTCCCGCCCGACCTGCCGATCGCCGGCCTCTCCGCCGGGTGCAGCACCGGCGAGGAGGCCTATACCCTGGCGATGGTGCTCGCGAGCGCGGGCCGCCGCTTCAGCGTGCTCGGGGTCGACCGCGCCGCTCCCGCGATCGAGGCGGCGCGCGAGGCCGTCTACTCCGCCGAGGCCGTCGACCAGCTCCCCCCGTCCTTCGTTCAGCGCTACTGTGAAGAGAAGGGCGGAGCGCTGCACGTCGGCCAGCAGCTGCGCGACGTCGTTTCCTTCGAGGTCTGCGATCTGGTGCACGCCGTGCCGAGCGGCGGGTTCCAGATCATCTTCTTCAAGAACGTGCTCCTGTACCTCGCAGAGCCCGCCGGCGACGCGGTGGCGCGCCGCCTCGCGGCCGAGCTCGGTCCAGGCGGGCTCCTGTTCTCTGCCGCGAGCGAGGCGCCGCGCCTCTGCGGCGCCGGCCTCACGCCGATCAAGGTGAACGCGCACGTCACCGCCTTCCGCGCCCCGGGCGCCTGAGAAAGCAGAACGACACCGCATGAGCGTCGACCTCTCCCCCACGTCCAGGCCCAGCGGGCTCGCCGAGCTCCGCGCCGCCTACGCGCGCGAGCGCGCCGAGCTCGATCGCACGGCGCCGAGCGGCTCCACGCCGGCCGCGGATCCGGCCGCCGTCGGGGTCGCCCTGGGGCGGCGCCACGCGCGCCTGCTCGACGATCTCCTGGCGCGCCTCTTCCACCTGCTGCGCGAGTCCGGCGGGCCCGGCCGCAAGGAGTGGGACTCGGTCGCGATCGCCGGGGTCGGAGGCTACGGCCGCGGCGCGGCCGCCCTGCGGAGCGATCTCGACCTGCGCATCCTCGCCCGCGACGCCCAGCGCGCCAGCGCCATCGCGGACGCGCTGCTCTACCCGCTCTGGGACATGGGGGTCGCCGTGGGGCACCAGGTCGTCACCATCGACGATCTCATCGACGGCGCGCGCGAGGACCTGCCCACGGCGACGAGCCTGCTCGACTGGCGCCACGTCGTCGGCGACGCGTCGCTCTCGGAGTCGCTCTGGCAGCGCGCCTCGTCGGGCATCTTCGCGCACTCGGAGCTGCCCCGCTTCATCGAGCGGCTCGGGAAGGAGATCGCGCAGCGGCACGAGCGCTTCGGCGGCTCGGTCTACCTCCTGGAGCCGGACGTGAAGAACGGCGCCGGCGGGCTGCGCGATCTCGACGTCGCCCGCTGGGCCGCGAAGGCGCGCTACGGCGTCGGCGAGTTCGACGCGCTCGTCCGCTTCGGCGCGCTCGTCGCGCGCGAGGCGGAGGAGATCCGGAGCGCCTCGGAGATGCTCTGGCGCATCCGCAACCTGCTCCACGCCCACTCCGGGCGGAGGACCGACCGGCTGACGTTCGACGAGCAGGAGCTGTGCGCCGGCGCGCTCGGCTACAGCAAGGGCGCCGGTCCGGCCGACGCCGGCCGGAAGGGCGCGCCGCCCCCTGACGAAGCCGCCGTGTCGCCCGAGGCGATCGAGCGGATGATGAGCGATTACTACCGGAGCGCCCGGACCATCTCGCGCTCCCTCGACATGATCGTCTCGCGCGCCACGCCGACGCTGACGCGGCGCCGCCGCCGCGACGAGGACCTCGGCGGCGGGGTCCGCCTCTTCGACGGCTGCATCACGATGAGCGACCCGGATCTGCTGAGGACCGATCCGGCGATCGCGCTGCGCCTCGTCTCCGAGGCCGTCGAGCGCGGCGTGCCGCTCCTGCCCTACGCGCGCGGCGCGATCGTCCGCGCCGCCGGCGATCCGGCGTTCTGCGCGGCGCTCCGCGAGAGCCCCGAGGCCGCCGAGCGGTTCAGGACCCTCGTCGCCACGTGCAAGGAGACGGAGCTGCAGAGCGGATCGGTCGTCCGCGAGCTGCACGACCTCGGCCTCCTGCTCGCGATGATCCCGGAGTTCTTGCCGGTCGTCGGGCGCGTCCACCACGACGTCTACCACGTGTACACGGTCGACGTTCACTCGGTCGCCGCGGTCGATCGGCTGGCGTCGCTCGTGCGGGGCGAGCTCGCGGGCGAGTTCGGGCTCGCGTGCCGCCTCGCCGCCGAGGCGACGCGGCCGACGATGCTGTTCTTCGCCACGCTCCTGCACGACGTGGGCAAGGCGATCGGGGGCACCGATCACAGCGGGCGCGGCGCCGAGATGGCCCGGAAGATCCTGGCGCGGCTCGGCTTCCCGCAGGAGGACATCGACGAGGCGTGCCACCTCGTGCTGAAGCACCTCGTGATGTACCTCATCGCGACCCGGCGCGATCTCGACGACCCCGCGACGATCTCGGAGTTCTGCCAGGAGGTCCACGGCCGCGAGGGGCTGCGCGATCTCTACCTGCTCACGGTCGCCGACCTGTCGACCACGAGCCCCACGTCGATGACGTCGTGGAAGGCGCGCATGCTCGACGAGCTGTACCTCTCCGCGGACAGGGCCCTGCGCGGCGCGCGCGAGGACGCGGGGCCGTTCGGCATCGACGACCAGCGGATGGCCCGCGCGATCAGCGGCACGGTGGGCGCCCTCGAGGACCTTCCGGCCGCGAACGAGGCCGATCGGCGCGCGCAGCGGGACTTCCTGGCCCGTTATCTGGCGTCGATGCCCGAGCGCTACCTGCTCGCGAACAGCCCGGCCGCGATCGCCGCGCACTCGGAGCTCGCCCGGCAGCAGCAGTCGAACGGCAACAGCGTCTCGGTCGCGCTCGTCCCGTCGCGCCACCCGGAGGCCGCGGAGGTCTGCGTGGTGGCGCCGGATCGCCCCGGCTTGCTCGCGGCGATCACGGCCGCGCTCGCGGCCTCGCGCCTCGAGGTCCACGCGGCGCAGATCCACTCGCGCGCGTGCGACGACGATGGGATGGACGACGGCGGCGTGATCCGCGCGAGGGCGGGCTCGTCCCCGCCGGCGGGCGTGCGCCTGCAGGCCGTCGATCTGTTCTGGGTGCGCGACCGCGGCGAAGGGGTAGGGGGGGTGGCCCGCGCCATCCCGAAGCTCGTGACCGACATCCAGGGGGTGCTCTCGGGGCAGCTCTCCGGCGCCGAGCTCGCCAAGAAGCGCCGGGGCGGCGCGCTGCGCGAGCGCCCGACGCCGAAGGTCCGGACGCAGATATCCATCGACGATCGCGCCTCGCACCACACGGTGATCGAGGTCCTCACGCGCGACCGCCCCGGCCTCCTGTTCGCGATCTCGGACGCGCTCTACCGGCTCGGCCTCTCGATCTCGGTCGCCAAGATCAACACGGAGGGCACGCGCGTGGCCGACGTGTTCTACGTGAGCGACGCGGACGGGACGAAGATCGCGAACGGCAAGCGGACGCAAGAGGTCGAGGAGCGGCTGCACGCCGTCCTCCAGGGTCTGGACGGCGAAGGGAGTGTCGGATGAACGAGAGGTGGTTTACGCGCGCGGTGTGGACGACGGCGATGACGACGACGGCGAGGCCCGCCGCGCAGCGGGTCCTGGCGGCGGTGGCGCTCGCCGCGTGCGTCGCGGCGTGCGCCCTTTCGTGTGGTGGGGCGCAGGAGCCGCAGCGCGATCCGCTCCTGGCCGATCCGCCCGAAGGCAGCGACGCGGCGGCCTCGAAGGGCGCGTCGTCCACGGCGCTGGATCGGGGCATCGCGTACATCAAGAACGAGAAGTACGAGGAGGCGAAGCAGCACCTCCTCCAGGCGATCGAGCACGAGCCGGGCAGCGCCGAGGCGCACTATTACCTCGGCCTCGCCAACGAGAAGACGAACGATCGCGCCGGCGCCGAGGCGTCGTACAAGAAGGCGCTCGCGAGCGATCCCAAGCTCGAGGCCGCCGCGCTGAACCTGGCCGCGCTCTACCTCGACGAGCCGCCTCGGCCGGACGACGCGATCGCGGTCCTCTCGAAGGCGATCGAGCAGGCGCCGGACCGGGCCGCGCTCCACCAGAACCTGGCCTACGCGTACGGCCTGAAGGGCGACGTCGCGAACGCGAGCAAGCACTACGAGGCGGCGCTCAAGGCCGAGGACACGGCCGCCACGCGCTTCGCCTACGGCGCGATGCTGTTCGAGGCGAAGGTGCTCGACCGGGCCGCGGCCGAGCTCAAGAAGGCGCTCGCGGCGACCGGCGACGACGTGGCGACGATCGCGACGATCGGGCGGATGCTCGGTCCGGCGAAGGCCTACGCCGACTGCGTGGCGGCGTTCGACCGCGCCATCAAGCTGAAGCCGGAGGCCGAGTTCCACGTGCGCCGCGGGACGTGCCGCCACGAGCTCGGCGACGAGCCGGGGGCGCGCGCCGACTACCAGGCGGCGATCAAGGTGGACCCGCGGTTCGCGGCCGCGCACTACTACCTCGGCCTGTCGTTCCTGGCCGAGCGCAAGCCGCAGAGCGCGATCGCCGCGCTCACGGAGGCCGGGAAGCACGGGGGTGACACCGAGATCGGCAAGCGCGCCCGCGCCAAGGTCAAAGAGCTCAGCGCCAGGCTGAAGTAGCGCCCGGAGGCCGTGCAGGCTCACACGCCGAGCAGCGCGATGATCCTGTCGAGCTCGTCGAGCGAGCCATAGGTGATGCCGAGCTCGCCGTGGCCGCCCTGGTCGCGCACCTCGACGCGGGTCCCGAGCCGCCGCGCGAGCCGCGCCTCCAGGTCCTTGATCGCAGGCGACTTCCCCCCGCGCTTCTTCTCGCCCGCCTCCTCGCCCTCGCCCTCGGCGGCCCGGAGCTCCCTCTCCTTCGCCGCCTTGATCAGCGCCTCGACCTTGCGGACGGGGAGCTTGCCGTGGACGGTCCGCTCCGCGACGTCGGCCATCACCTTGTCGCTGGGCGCGCCGAGCAGCGCGCGCGCGTGGCCCTCGCTGAGCTCGCGCGAGATGACCATGGTGCGGATCCGCGGCGGCAGCCGGAGCAGCCGGAGCGAGTTGACGATCGTCGTGCGGTCCTTGCCGACGCGCTCGGCGAGGGTCTGGTGCGTGTAGCTGTGCTCGCGCAGCAGCCGATCGAACGCCTCGGCGATCTCGATCGGGTTGAGGTCGGCCCGCTGCACGTTCTCGACGAGCGCGAGCTCGAACGCCTCCTTGGGGGAGACGTCCTTGACGACGACGAGCACCTCCCTGAGCCCCGCGCGCTGCGCGGCGCGCCACCGCCGCTCGCCCGCGATGAGCTCGAAGGCGTCGTTCCCCGCCTGCGTCCGGCGCACGATGAGCGGCTCGATGAGCCCGTGCTCGCGGATGCTGCCGGTGAGCTCCTCCAGCTCCGTCTCGTCGAAGTGCTGCCGCGGCTGCCCCTTCTGCGGGACGATCTTCTCGATCGCGCACACGAACACGCTGCGCCCTTCGGCCGCCGTCGCTGTCGCCGGCGGCGCCGCCGGGAGCAGGGCGTCGAGCCCCCGTCCGAGCGCGCGCCGCGCCCCTTTCTGATCGGCATTCATGATCTGGGTCGTGCGTCCCTCGCGCGCTCTCCGGGGTTCTGCGGGGGCGAAGGCTCGGCCGGTGGCTCCGCCTCGGCGGCGTCCCCGCGCGGCCGCTTCTTCGCGTCTGCCGCGGCGGCGGGCGGGCCGTCCAGGATCTCGCGCGCGAGGCTCAGGTAGCCCTGCGCCCCCTTCGACTGCGCGTCGTAGAGCAGCGCCGGCTTGCCGTGCGACGGCGCCTCGCTGAGCTTCACGTTGCGCGGGATGATCGCGTCGAAGACGCGGAAGTGCGCCTTCACCTCGTCGGCCACCTGGTGGGTGAGCGAGTTGCGCCCGTCGTACATCGTGAGGACGACGCCCTCGACCGTGAGCTCCGGGTTGAAGGCGCTCCGCACCCGGTCGATGGTCGCCATCAGGTGCGTCAGCCCCTCGAGCGCGTAGTACTCGCACTGGAGCGGCACGAGCACCCGGTGCGCCGCGGTGAGCGCGTTCAGCGTGAGGAGCCCGAGCGACGGCGGGCAATCGAGCACGACGTAGTCGTAGCCCGCGAGCTGCGGGCGCAGCGCGTTGCGCAGCCGCACCGCGCGATCGTCCGCGTCGACCAGCTCGAGCTCCGCCGCGACGAGGTCCTGGGTCGCGGGCACCACGCCGAGGAGCGGCACCTCGGTCGGCACGATCGCGTCCTTCAGCGCCGCTCGCCCGATCAGGACGTCGTAGAGGGACAGCTCGAAGCTCCCGCGCCGCACGCCGACGCCGCTCGACGCGTTCCCCTGCGGATCGCAGTCGACGAGCAGCGTACGGCACTCTGCCGCGGCGAAGCTCGCGGCCAGGTTGACCGAGGTCGTGGTCTTGCCGACGCCCCCCTTCTGGTTGGCGACGGCGAAGATGACAGGCGAAGGCTTGGGGGCGGCGCCGGGCTTGCCGGGCGCGCCCCCCTCGTTGGGCGATGGCATCGTGCTGTGTCGCGTCCGACCAGGCTGCTTACACGACCCCCATCGGCACGTCGAGAGAAGCGGGCGCCTCGACACAAACGTTCGACCGAGCGTGCGGGTCTGTCCTGCGCGGTCGGTCCAGCGCGCGGGCCCAGCGCGCTGCCGCCGCGGGCGTCCTGGGACGCCCTGGACGCTGGGCTGCGGCACCCTCGGGGGCGCGACCCGGGCGGGGCGTCGTCACCCGCTCGGCGCCATCCCACCGTTCGGTTGCCGGATTGTTGGCCTGAACGGCAGGCGTATCTACAGTGCCCACATGTCGCTTGATGTAGGCAAAGGTAGCCGAACGGCGAAGGCATGGGCGCGCGGGCGAGCCTCGAGGCGAGGCCGGTGCTTCGGCCTCGGCGGGGCGCTGCTGGCCTGCTGCGACCCGGGGCCCGTCGATCGGGTCCTCGCGCGCGCCTTCTGGTGCGACGGGCGCGGCCCTGCGCCGCTCGCGCCTGCGCAGGTCCTTGTGCTTTCGCCTTCGCTTCAACGCAGGTCGGCGCTCGGTTCGCGCCGTCGTCCGCCCTCGACCTCGAGTCGCGGGCCGACGCCGACCGCCCCTTGATCACGGACGTGGTGCCCAGCTTCGCCGAGCGGACCGACGCACCGACGTCGCCTCGGCACATGTGAGGAGGACAGATGCCGCTTCCCAGGTCGTATCAGAACTTTGCAGAGTTCGAGCGGGAGATTCTCCGCCCGAACCGCGTGGGCTTCTCGCTCGAGGACATCGTCGAGGAGGAGGGGTCCTTCGACGCCGAGCTCGACTTCGACAAGGACCCGTTCGACGCCTCGGACGACTGAGCGCGGCGGCGCGGCGCGCGGGACGTCTTTTCAACGTCCTCGCACGTGCTCGCACGTCCTCGCGGTCGCGCTCGGCGCTGCTGCCCCGTGACGTCGCGTCGCCAGCGCCAGCGCTGCACATCAGCTTGCACGATCCCTCCCGGGATCCGAGCCCCGGCGGCCGCCTCTCCGCCGGGGCTCCTTTTTTTTTAAAGCAGCGTCCTGTCGCTCGTCTTGACCCCCCCAGCGACGCGTGGCACGAGTGCCGCCCTTCGAAAAAACCGCCATGCAAGTCAACGTCGAAAAGCTTTCTCCCGTGCTGATGGAGTTTCAGGTGGAGGTCCCCGCGGACCGGGTCCGGAGCGAGGTCGACAAGGCCTATACGGCGCTCCAGCGGACGGCCCGGGTCCGGGGCTACCGGCCTGGCAAGGCGCCGCGCCAGGTGCTCGCGCACCTCTACGGCGGCCGCATCCATGCCGATGTCGCCCAGCGGCTCGTCGACGCCACGCTGAACCAGGCGCTCGCCGACAAGCAGGTGCAGCCCCTGTCCCAGCCGGCGATCGCGCCCACCGAGCTCCGCCCTGACGACACGTTCTCGTACAAGGCCCGCTTCGAGGTCCGCCCCGACATCGCCGAGGTGAAGTGGGAGGGCTTCGAGGTGAAGCGCCCCTCGACCACGCCGACGGACGAGATGATCGACGCCGAGATCACCGCCCTCCGGCGCGAGCACTCGACGCTGCAGGCGCCCGATCCGGAGCGCCCCGCGGCGAAGGGGGATGTCGCGACGCTCGCGTTCACCCTCGAGGTCGGCGGCGCGCTGCGCGACACGAAGGAGCAGGAGATCGAGACCGAGCTCGGCAGCGGCCAGGTCTTCAAGGAGATCGAGGACGCCCTCGCCGGGATGACGCCCGGCCAGTCGAAGGACGTCCAGGTCACGTTCTCCGAGCAGCACTCCAACGCGGATCTGCGGGGCAAGCAGGCGACCTTCCACATCACGCTGAAGGATCTGCGGGAGCGCATCTTCCCGGAGGTGGACGACGAGTTCGCGAAGGACTGCGGCGACGAGAGCCTGTCCGCGCTCCGCGAGTCGCTCCGCAAGAAGCTCGAGAAGGAGCTGACGCAGCGGGCGAGCGACGCGGTCGCGGAGCAGCTCGTCGTGGAGCTCTGCAAGGCGAACCCGATCCCGGTCCCGCCGTCGCTCGTCGACCAGCAGGCGCAGCTCGCCGAGCGCGAGCTGCTCGCGACGGCGCGGAGGCAGGGGCAGCGCGTCGATCCGACGCCGGAGTTCCGCGCCCGCGTGCGGCTCGACGCCGAGATGAAGGTGCGCGCGGGCCTGGTCATGGCCGAGATCGCGAAGGCGAAGGCGGTCAAGATCACCGAGGCCGATCTCGAGAAGGGCTACGAGGAGCTCGCCGAGCAGACCGGCAAGAACGTGGCGAAGATCAAGGCGGAGTATCGCGAGCCCCAGAAGCGCGAGCTCTTCGCCGGGATGATCCTCGAGGACAAGATCCTCGACATCATCGAGGCTGCGGCGAAGGTCGCGGACGCGAGCTAGCCCCGCCCAGCAAAAGTCCGGCGCGGAATGGCCGGACCTCTGCTCCGCACGCCGGCGCCTCAGCTCTGCTGCGCCGGCGTGCGCCGTTTGTCCAGGTCGCGCCTCTCGCGCTCTCGAGCGACATCGGGCGCGCGCGCCTGGATCGAGCGAGCCGCGGCGCGCCGCGTGTTCCGTGCGACGCGCGGCGAGCGGCCGATATTTCCGGTAACCTTGGGCGCGTTCGGTCTTGCGATCGGACGCAGTCTGGCCCAGGAGTAGAGCCCCTGCCGCGCGGCAGCGAACCCCTCGGAGCACCGGATGACCCGACGAGTCGAAACCCGCACCCAAGCCATCGAGTTTCTCGAACGCGAGAAGGCCTACATCCTCCCGACGGTCACCGAGGTGACCCACCGCGGCGAGCGGGAGTGGAACATCTTCAGCCGTCTCCTCAAGGATCGCATCGTCTTCATCGGCACGGAGATCGACGACTTCGTCGCGAACGCCGTGATCGCGCAGTTCCTCTTCCTTGAGAGCGAGGATCCCGAGAAGGAGATCCAGGTCTACATCAACAGCCCGGGCGGCGTCGTGACGTCGGGGCTCGCCATGTACGACACGATGCAGTACGTGCGTTGCCCGGTGTCGACGATGTGCATCGGCCAGGCCGCGTCGATGGGCGCCGTGCTGCTCGGCGCCGGCCGCAAGGGTCGGCGCTTCGCGCTGCCGCACGCGCGGATCATGATCCACCAGCCGCTCGGCGGCGCGCGCGGTCAGGCGACGGACATCGAGATCCAGGCGCGCGAGATCAAGAAGATCAAGGAGACGCTGATCGACATCCTCGTCGACGCGACCGGCAAGAACCGGGACGAGCTGGCGAAGGACATCGAGCGCGACTTCTACCTGAGCGCGACGCAGGCCAAGGAGTATGGCCTGATCGACGAGGTCTTCCCGAAGCGGAACAAGTAGGTGGCCGCGCCGCCGCGTCCGGCGGGCGTGCTGGGGCCGAAGCGCGGCGCGCCGTCGCGCCGGGCCGCGGCGCGCCGTCGCGCGGCGTCACGATGCCACGCCCCGCCGCTGTGGCGGGCGGGGCATTGCGCGCGGGCGCGCGGGAGCGGAGCACGCGGGAGCGGCTCCTCGCGCGCCGCGCTGCGTTCGCTCGATCCGCTGTTTTTCGCGCTTTTCGTGCGACGCGCGGCCTCGTCGGCGGCCGACAGCGGGGCGCCATCGGGTGATTCCCTGACTTCGGCCACAGGCTGGAGACCACCCCCGTTAGCTTGCGACGGTACGGGCACCGCACTAGAATCCGAGCGCGGCGTTTGGCTGCGCATCGCTGAAAATCCAGGGAACGGTGGAAGCCGTTCCCGGCGCAAGTTGGAGGGGCCGCCGCCGCGGCGGGACCCCACCTCTCATTGAAGCGGTAGCGTCGGCAGACCGCACTGAGGGTCGAAGTGGAGCGAAGGCGGGACGATCACTCGAATGGCAATCTAAGCTGCTCTTTCTGCGGCAAGTCGCAGAAAGAGGTGAAGAAGCTCATCGCGGGCCCCACGGTCTACATCTGCGATGAGTGCATCGGGCTGTGCAATGACATCATCGCGGAGGAGGTCGAGAAGGACGAGCCGTACGCGGGGTCGACCCCGGTGCCCAAGCCCGCCGACATCAAAGCGACCTTGGACGAGTACGTCGTCGGCCAGAACCGCGCCAAGAAGATCCTCGCTGTGGCGGTGCACAACCACTACAAGCGCATCGACAGCCGGGTCTCCTCGGACGACGTAGAGCTGTCCAAGTCGAACATCCTCCTGCTGGGGCCGACGGGCTCCGGCAAGACCCTCCTCGCGCAGACGCTCGCCAAGATCATCAACGTCCCCTTCGCCATCGCGGACGCGACGACGCTGACCGAGGCCGGGTACGTCGGCGAGGACGTCGAGAACATCATCGTCCAGCTCCTCCAGAACGCGGATCACGACGTCGAGCGCGCGCAGCGCGGCATCGTCTACATCGACGAGATCGACAAGATCAGCCGGAAGAGCGACAACCCGAGCATCACCCGCGACGTCTCCGGCGAGGGCGTGCAGCAGGCGCTGCTCAAGATCATCGAGGGGACGATCGCGAACGTCCCCCCGAAGGGCGGGCGCAAGCACCCGCAGCAGGATTTCCTGCAGGTCGACACGACGAACATCCTGTTCATCTGCGGCGGCGCGTTCGTCGGGCTCGACCAGATCATCCAGCGGCGCATCGGCCAGAACACCCTCGGCTTCGGCGCGGACATCAAGGGGAAGAAGGAATTCAAGCTGGGCGAGCTGCTCAGCGTCGTCCAGCCGGAGGATCTCCTCAAGTTCGGGCTCATCCCGGAGTTCATCGGACGTCTGCCGATGGTGGCGACGCTCCATGAGCTCAACGAGGAGGCGCTCATCGACATCCTCACGAAGCCGAAGAACAGCCTGGTCAAGCAGTACCAGAAGCTGTTCGAGATGGACGGCGTGAAGCTCAAGTTCACCCGGGGCGCGCTCGTGGCGGTGGCCCGTCAGGCCCTCGAGAGGAACAGCGGCGCCCGCGGCCTCCGCGCGATCCTCGAGTCGGCGATGCTCGACATCATGTACGACGTCCCGTCCCGCACGGGGATCAAGGAGGTCGTCGTCAGCGAGGACGTGATCGTGAAGCACGAGCCTCCGCTCATCGTGTACACGAAGGAGGCGGAGCTCGCGTAGCGCTCGCCCCCGGGGGGCCGCGGGCCGGGGCGCACGTCGCGGCCCGAGCCGAGCCCTCGCCCCCCGGAGGCTCCTCCGAGCGTGCCGGCGCCGCGTGTCCCTGGAGGGCAGCGGGACGAGCCGGCGGAAGTTCAGCATCAAACCAAGGCATTTGACAACCGAGGCGGGGGTGCCCCGACCTCCCGACACTCCCGGAAAGACGGCGGATGTTCTTCAAGAACGACAGTGATCGCGGCAAGAACGCACCCGAGCGCGGGATCGTCCCGTTGCTCCCGCTTCGCGACATCATCGTCTTTCCACACATGGTCTCGCAGCTGTTCGTCGGGCGCGAACGCAGCATCGCTGCGCTCGACGAGGCGATGAACCGCGGCAAGGAGATCTTCCTCGCCGCGCAGCGCAACGCGAAGACGAACGATCCGACGCCGGACGACATCTTCGGCGTCGGCTCGGTCGGCGCCATCATGCAGCTGCTCCGCCTCCCGGACGGCACCGTCAAGGTGCTCATCGAGGGCAAGCGCCGGGCGCGCATCCGCCGCTACGTCCAGAGCGATGCGTACTTCCTGATCGAGTACGACGAGATCGTCGAGAGCTCGGTCGCGAGCGTCGAGGTCGAGGCGCTGATGCGCTCGGTCCAGTCGACGTTCGAGATGTACGTCAAGCTCAACAAGAAGATCCAGCCCGAGGTCCTGATGGCGGTGCAGGCCATCGACGAGGCCTCGCGGCTGGCCGACACCATCATCGCCAACCTGCCGACCATCAAGCTGACCGACCGGCAGGCGCTGCTCGAAATGGAGGAGCCGCAGAAGCGGCTCGAGCGTCTCATCGAGTTGATGCAGGCCGAGATCGAGATTCTCCAGGTGGAGAAGAAGATCCGGAGTCGCGTCAAGAAGCAGATGGAGAAGACGCAGAAGGAGTACTACCTCAACGAGCAGATGCAGGCCATCCAGAAGGAGCTGGGCGGCGGCGAGCGCGACGAGTTCAAGAACGAGATCCAGGAGATCGAAGAGGCCCTCAAGACCAAGCGGATGAGCAAGGAGGCCGCCGCGAAGGTCAAGAAGGAGCTCAAGAAGCTGAAGATGATGCACCCCACGAGCGCCGAGGCGACCGTGGTGCGCAACTACATCGATTGGATCCTGGAGCTGCCCTGGTACGACAAGAGCGAGGAGCGTTATGACCTCGTCGAGGCCGAGCGGATCCTCGATGAGGATCACTACGGCCTCAAGAAGATCAAGGAGCGGATCCTCGAGTACCTGGCGGTCCAGGCGCTCACGAAGAAGCTCAAGGGCCCGGTGCTCTGCTTCGTCGGGCCGCCCGGCGTCGGCAAGACGAGCCTGGCGAAGTCGATCGCGCGCGCGACGGGGCGCAAGTTCGTGAGGCTGTCGCTCGGCGGCGTGCGCGACGAGGCGGAGATCCGCGGCCACCGGCGGACGTACATCGGCGCGCTGCCCGGCAAGCTGATCCAGTCGCTCAAGAAGGTCGGGACGAACAACCCCGTGTTCCTGCTCGACGAGGTCGACAAGATGTCGACCGACTTCCGCGGGGATCCGGCGGCCGCGCTGCTCGAGGTGCTCGATCCGGAGCAGAACCACACGTTCAACGACCATTACCTGGATCTCGATTACGACCTCTCCGACGTGATGTTCATCACGACGGCGAACACGCTCTCTGGCATCCCGGTGCCGCTCCAGGACCGCATGGAGGTCATCCAGCTCTCGGGCTACACGGAGTTCGAGAAGCTGAACATCGCGGTGAAGTACCTCGTGCCCCGGCAGCGGAAGGAGTGCGGCCTCGAGGACGTGTCGCTCGACTTCACGGAGGGCGCGCTCCGGACGATCATCCACCACTACACGAAGGAGAGCGGCGTGCGCTCGCTGGAGCGCGAGATCGCGAGCGTCTGCCGCAAGGTGGCCAGGCGGGTGGTGTCCGACGGCAAGGAGAAGCCGATCGAGGTCGTCGCGAAGAGCATCCCGAAGTACCTCGGCGTCCCCAAGTACCGGCTCGGCCGGCGCGAGGAGCGCGACGAGGTGGGCCTCGTGAACGGCCTCGCAGTGACCAACGTCGGGGGCGATCTGCTCCCGGCCGAGGCGACGGTGGTGCCGGGCAAGGGCAAGCTCGTGATCACCGGGCTGCTGGAGAAGGGGATGGAGGAGAGCGGGCACGCGGCGATGAGCTATGTCCGCTCGCGCCTCGATCGCCTCGGGCTCGAGCCGGACGTCTATCAGAAGGTCGACGTCCACATTCACTTCCCCGATTTCGTCCGCAAGGACGGGCCCAGCGCCGGCGTCACGATGGTGACCGCGCTCGTCAGCTCGCTCATGAAGGTGCCTGTCCGGAGGGATCTCGCGATGACGGGCGAGATCACCCTGCGCGGCCGCGTGATGCCGATCGGCGGGCTCAAGGAGAAGCTGCTGGCGGCCCATCGCGGCGGCATCGCGACCGTCATCCTGCCGAAGGAGAACCGGAAGGATCTCCGGGACGTGCCGCGGCGGGTGCTGAAGGCGCTGCGGCTCGTGCTCGTCGAGCACGTCGACGACGTGCTCCGTGAGGCGCTCATCCTGCCCGACTCCTACGCGGTCTTCGGGCCGCCCAAGGGCGTCCTGGAGTACCGGGACGGCGAGCTCGTCACCGAGGCGGCGTCGGTCAAGGCGCCGCCGGCCACGGCGGGCGAGCCGACGCCGGCCGCGCCGCCCGGCGCGTGAGCGCGGCGCCGCCCGTCGGATAGGCTGGCGGTCGCCGCAGAGACGCACTAGCTGTGCGTCGCAATGATCCGACGCGCACTGATTTCGGTATCCGACAAGACGGGACTGCTCCCGCTGGCCAGGCGGCTCGCGGAGAAGGGCGTGGAGATCCTCTCGACCGGGGGGACGCAGCGGGCGCTCGCGGACGCCGGCGTGCCGGTCATCGGGGTGGAGGCCTATACCGGCTCTCCCGAGGTGATGGATGGCCGGGTGAAGACGCTCCATCCCCGCGTGCACGGCGGCATCCTGATGCGCGGCGCGATCGACGACGAGGACCTCGCGCGGCTCGGCGGGGCGCCGATCGATCTCGTTGTGTGCAATCTCTATCCCTTCGAGGCGACCGTCAGGAAACCGGGGGTCACGCACCCCGAGATCATCGAGAACATCGATATCGGCGGGCCGTCGATGGTGCGGAGCGCGGCCAAGAACCACGCGCGCGTCGCGGTGGTGGTCGATCCGGCCGACTACGATGCTGTGCTCGCCGAGATCGACAGGCAAGGTGAGGTGTCGAGCGCCACCCGCCGCCGGCTCGCCACCAAGGCGTTTGCGCACACGGCGGCCTACGACGGGATGGTGTCCGGTTACCTGTCCTCGCTGCCCGAGGACGGTGAGCCGAACGCCGCGCAGCGTGAGGCCTATCCGCGCTTCCTGACGCTCGCGCTCGAGCGGGCCTATCCGCTCCGGTACGGCGAGAACCCGCACCAGTCCGGCGCCTTCTATCGTGAGCGGGGCGCGGCCGCGGGGTCGCTGGCGCTGGCGGAGTCGCTGGGCGCTGGCGGCAAGGAGCTCTCGTTCAACAACCTCGTCGACGTGGACGCCGCGTTCGAGGCGGTGCGCGAGTTCACGCAGCCTGCCGCGGTCGTCGTGAAGCACACGAACCCGTGCGGCGTCGCGACCGGCGACAGCCTCGCGGCCGCCTACAGGACGGCGCGCGAGGCGGACGCCGTCAGCGCCTTCGGCGGGATCGTCGCCCTGAACCGCGAGGTCGACCGCGCGGCCGCCGAGGTGCTCGTCGAGACGTTCCTGGAGTGCGTGGTGGCGCCCGCCTATGCGCCCGAGGCGCTGGAGGTGCTCCGGACCAAGAAGAACCTCCGGCTGCTGGCGACCGGCGCGCTCTTGCCCGCGGATCACCGGGAGCTGACCTTCAAGCGCGTCGGCGGGGGCCTGGTGGTCCAGGAGCGGGACGCCTCGGCGGCCGGCGAGGTGCGCGGCGGCCGGGTCGTGACGAAGCGCGCGCCCACCGAGCAGGAGCTCGAGGCGCTCGATCTCGGCTGGCGCGTCAGCAAGCACGTGAAATCCAACGCGATCGTGCTCGCGCTTCCCGGGAGGACGGTCGGTATCGGCGCCGGACAGATGTCGCGGGTCGAGAGCGTGCGCATCGCCTGCAGCAAGGCGGGCGAGCGGGCTCGCGGGAGCGTCCTGGCGTCGGACGCGTTCTTCCCGTTTCCGGACAACGTGGTGCTCGCCGCGGAGCACGGGATCACGGCGGTCGCGCAGCCTGGAGGCAGCGTGAAGGACGCGGAGGTCATCGCCGCGGCCGACGCGGCGGGGATCGCGATGGTGTTCACAGGGGCCCGGCACTTCCGTCACTGAGCTGGCCTGGCGCCGCGGTCCCGCCACGGACCGGCCTGGCGCCTCCCCGTCCCGGGGCGCGCGCGCTCCCTCTCCGCCGGAGGGATGGGTCACGCTCGCAGAAAAGTTGACCTTTGCGCCTTGACTGTGATGATGGTCAACGCTGCGCCTGGGCAAAGCGCTGTGCGCGGCGCGAAGGAGCGAGCTGTGGGCGGAATCAGCGAGACGTGCAGCGTGTGCGGGACCGGATTCGAGGTCCAGTTCCGGTACCAGATGGAGGAGAAGGACGGCGGCTTCTCCTTCTTCTGCTCGCAGAAATGCCTGGAAAAGAGCCATCTCGGCGGGCAGGACGGCGCTGCGCTCGCCACGTGCGACGCGTGCGCGAAGCGGTTTCCGCCGGATCTCGTGTCCCAGGTGCTCTACGTCGCCGGGCGCCGGCACTACGCGTGCTCGCTGGGGTGCCGGACGCAGCTGGTCCGTGAGGCGAAGGGGGTGCGGCTCGGCGACATCGCGGCGGCGGCCGCGGCGCCGGCCGACGGGGCAACGCCGACCGGCGGCGAGGCGCCGCTGGCAGGAGGCGCCTCGCGCGCCGCCACGGAGGCAGCTGAGCCGGCGCCGCCGGCGGTTCGCGCGAGCGCACAGGGCGAGGCGACGGGGCCGGCCGCGCCGGCCGTCGCGCCGGTCGCGTCTGCTGCTCGGCCGGCGGAGCTCAAGGGGCAGGGCGCGGTCGCGGTGCCCCTGTCGCCGGCGGGGGGCGCGAAGCGGCCCGCGCAGCCGCCGCAGCGGCCCGCCGGGGTGCCCCGCTGCCTGGCCGTGTTCAACCACAAGGGCGGTACGGGCAAGACGACGACGGCCGTGAGCGTGGCGGCCGGGCTCGCGGCGCGCGACAAGCGGGTGCTCCTCGTCGACACCGACGCGCAGGGGAACGTCTCTGTCTCTCTCGGCGCGGGCGCGGAGCGGTCGCTCTATCACGTGCTCGTGATGGGGCTCCGGGTCGCGGACGCGACCAAGACGGTGCGCCCGAACCTGGATCTCCTGCCGTCCAACGAGACGCTCGCCGCGGCAGAGCTCTACCTGGCAGGGCGCCAGAACCGCGACCGCGTGCTCTCGGATCGCCTCTCCGCCGCGGCGGCCGAGTACGATTACGTGGTGCTCGACTGCTCGCCGAGCCTGTCGTTGATGAACCAGAACGCGCTGGTGTTCGCCGACAGCGTGCTCGTCCCGGTCGCGTGCGACTACCTGTCGCTCGTGGGCGTCCGGCAGGTGATCAAGACGGTGAAGAACGTGAACGCGCTGCTGCATCACCCGGTGCAGATCTGGGGCGTGCTGCCGACCTTCTACGACGGCCGCGCGAAGATCGCGCGCGAGGCGGTGAGCACGATGAAGCAGCACTTCGGAGAGCGCTGCCTCGCGCCGATCCGCCAGGCGATCAAGGTCAAGGAGGCGCCCGCGCAAGGGCAGACGATCTTCGAGTATGCGTCGGGAACCCCCGCCGCGGACGACTACCTCGCGGTGGTCGATCGCATCATCGAGAGCCGCGAGCGCGGCACGACGGGCTCCGAGGCAGGGGCGTCGCGCGACGGGACGGCGTGGAGCGTCGACCGGGGCGACGCGGGTACGGAGCGGCCGGGCGCTGCGGCGGCGGGTGCGTGAAGGGACCCGCGGACGCGGGGTCCCGCTGAATGAAGGGCCCGCACTCGCGGGGTCCCGCTGAATGAAGGGACCCGCGGACGCGGAGTCCCGCTGAATGAAGGGCCCGCACTCGCGGAGTCCCGCTGAATGAAGGGCCCGCACTCGCGGAGTCCCGCTGAATGAAGGGCCCGCACTCGCGGAGCCTCGACCGGGCAGGGGAGCTGGAGGAAGCAATGAAAAGCGAAGGCGATCTCGGGGGCGCCGCGCGGGCGCTGCTCGATCGCGACGAAGTGGAAGGTGTTTTGTCCGGGGCGTTCTATACGTCCACGGAAGTGCCTCGCGTGCGCGCAAAGGCCCGGACGACCGGCGCCGCATCCGAGCCGGGTGCTGCGCCGGCGCCCGAGAGACCGCAGCACTACAAGGTTATCTGTATCTCGATGTACACCGAGGATCTCGAGCGGCTGGACGAGATGGTCAGCTCGCTCAAGGCGCGCGGGATGACCAAGGCCAACAGGAGCGCGCTGATCCGGCATGCGCTCTCCCAGGTCGACCTCGACAAGATCCCGAAGGGGATTTAATCCCTTCTTTCAGGGAGACCTCGACAGGACGCAGGGCGCGACGTCCCCATTTCCATCATCGTGCGGCGGGCGCCGCGCGCTCCCAGGCGCCCCCGCGTTGCCGGTGGGGGCTGGTAGTCCGGCTTTCCCGGGAGCCGGCGAGCGGCGGAGGGCCCGTGCACCGGCGCCGGCGCTCACGACGTCGTGGCGCTGCGCCTCGTCCCCTGGCCGCCGCGCCGCGGGCATGCGGCGTGCTTCACGTGCTAGAGTCGAGGCCTACCAGAGAGGGAACATGGACCACAACTACGTAGGATACGGGACCCGCTCGTCGGTGCACCGTGCCGGTGCCGAGTCGCGCGAGCGCTTCCTCGTGCGAACGTACAACCACCTGTTCGGTGCGATCGTGCTCTTCGCTGCGATCGAGGTCGCGCTGTTCAAGACCGGCGTCGCCTCGGTCATCGCCAGGGCGATGATGGGCAGGAGCTGGCTGCTGGTTCTCGGGGCGTTCATGCTCGTGAGCTGGCTGGCCAGCCGCGCCGCGCACACGTCGGCGTCGAAGCCGGCGCAGTACGCCGCGCTCGGCGGCTACGTGCTCGCCCAGGCGATCGTCTTCGTGCCGCTCCTCTACATCGCGGACATGGTCGCTCCCGGCGCGATCCAGAGCGCTGGGCTCGCCACGATGGCCGGCTTCGCCGGGCTCACCGCGATCGCGTTCGTGACCCGCAAGGATTTCTCGTTCCTTGGGGCTCTCCTGCGCTGGGGCGGCATCTGCGCGCTCGTCCTCATCGCGGCCGGGGCGCTGTTCGGCTTCCAGCTCGGCACCTTCTTCAGCGTCGCCATGGTCGCGTTCGCCGGGGCCGCCATCCTGTACGACACGTCGAACGTCCTGCACCACTTCCCCGAGGACCGGTACGTCGGCGCCGCGCTCCAGCTCTTCGCGTCGGTCGCCCTGCTGTTCTGGTACGTCCTCCGCCTCTTCACCACCTCCCGCAACTGAGCGGGGGGCACCCGCGGCGGATACGGGCCCATCTCGACGTTTTCGGTGCTCAGCGCACTGGAGTGCGCTTCCGCGCCGAAAACGCCGATCTGGGCCCGTCTCCTGTGCGGGTGCCCCCCGCTCGGGCGGCGTCCGTTGCCGAGAAGACGCGGCGGCGTCCGTTGCCGAGAAGACGCGGCGGCGTCCGTTGCTGAGAAGACGCGGGGGGCGTCAGGGGGAGAAGAAAGACTGTAGCGCTCTTGTCAGTGAGAAGAGCATGAGGGCCGTCAGGGCGAGGATGCCCGCCAGCGCCAGGGACAGGCCGGCGTAGAAACGAAGATTGGAGGGCGGCGCGCTGCCTTGCGTGCGCGCGGCGAGGTGCGCGCGCAGCAGGTCGAGGTTGCGCGCGTTTGCCTTGTAGGTCGCGTCGAATAGATCGCCTACGAGAGGAACCGTGCCGAGCAGCGTCTCTAGGCCGACGTTGAGCACCATGCGCAGCACCGCCGAGGCGGGGAGACGGTAACGCGTCGCCGCGAGCACGATGTAAATCGAGAGCGCGAAACCGATGAGATCGCCGATGCCAGGGATCAACCCGATCACGGCGTCGTAGCCGACCCGATAGTCGACTCCAGGGATACGGATGGAGTTGTCGAGAAAGTGCCCGAGCGCGTTCAAGCGCCTCAGCCGCTCGTCCTCGAGATCAATGGCCGGGGCGAGGGGCGGCATGGGCATGGCGGACCCATCTCGGCGAAGCGGGTGAGACATCCATCGCAGTCTACTTCTCGCCCCCTTCGACGGCGACTCAAGAGAGACCGCAGGGCGGCGGCGGGCGAGGAGCGGGCAGGAGCACGCCGGCTCCGGAGGGCGGGCGGGCGCTGCCGGCGTTGCGGCGGCGGCGCTGCGATCCATGCTGGCGCTTACCATGCCGAGCCCGCGCGCCCTGGTTCGCCGCTACGGAGCGCGGAGAGCGCTGCTCGGCCTCGCCAGCGCGCTGCTCGGGACGCTCGATGGGGCCGCGGCGCTCGCGCAGGGACGGTACGAATCCGCGCTCCTGGGCGGGCGATCGGCGCTCCTGGGGGGGACGGGGGTCGTGCTGGGCGTCGACGGCGCCGCGCCCTTCCTGAACCCGGCCACGATCGTCCGCATCGAGGACCGGAACATCGCGTTCTCGTCGGCGTTCTTCCGCTATGCGCACCGCACACTGCAACGGTGGCACCAGCCAGGTCCGGTCGACCCCGCCCTGTACGGCGATCTCCGGCTCGATCGCACGACGGTGAGCGATCATGGGCTGGACAGCCTCCCTGACGCGACATGCTATTTCTTCAACTGGAAGAGCGGCGTGCGAGGCGCGGATTCGGCGCGGGTGCCGGTCGGCCGCCAGGTCGTCGCCGCCTGCCTCGGCAAGACGGAGGAGAACGAGTTCGGGTTCGACGCGCTCCGATTCTCGGGGGAGTCCGCCTCCCGGCGCGTGAGCCAGGCGCAGACGCTCCGCTACGCGTGGGGTCGCTTCAGCGCCGGTCCATCGTGGAGCTACAGCGCCACCTCGCGCCTCGCCCTGGGCGCCTCGCTCTCGCTCGTGCGCACCCGCTACACGAGCTCGCTCGGCGTCGCCAGCCTCGTGGAGGACACCGGCGCGGGCTCGGCGAGCAGCGCGACCTACCAGGCCGCGCTCTCGGGCGATTCATGGGACCTGCTCGCGCACCTCGGCGTCACGTACCGGCTGAACCGGGTGTTCTCGGCCGGGATCAGCCTGCGGACGCCCAGCGTTCACGCCGTCGACTCCCTGGATGCGAGCTACGTGGACACGCGCGGCGACGCGACGGCGGCGGCGCGCTACTGGGCCGGTGAAGGGGAGTTCGTGGCCCCCTCTCCGGCCCGCGTCGCGGTCGGCGCGAGCGCGGAGTGGAGCAGGCTGCGGCTGGAGCTCGACGGCTTCTTCTACATGGGCCAGCCAGAGTTCGCGCGGATCGCCGCCGATCGTGAGGAGATCGCGATCGCGGGGGGCGCGGTGACGAGCCGGACGCGGGGCCGCCTCGACATCGTCGAGGCGGCGGCGCCCATCGTCAATGTCGGGCTCGGCGCCGAGGTGTTCCTCACGCGCGACCTCAGCCTCGTGGGCGGAGTCGCCTCCGATTTCAACGCGCTGTCCAGCCTGCGAGGCCCCATGTCCGCCGAGTCGAAGCTCTTCTTCGAGCGGATGAGCGGCGCCCACGCGTCGCTCGGGTTGGTCTCCTATACCCGCTACGGCGATCTCGTGTTCGGCGCGCGCCTCGATTACGCCGCGGGGCAGATGGCGGCCGTCAACGCGTTCGCGTCGCCGGTGCGGCTGGACCCCATCGACTGCCGCGAGATCGGCGCGACCCTGGTGCTCGCCGGGAGGATCAGCCTGCGCACCGTGGAGGACGTGGCGCGCGAGATCGGCGACGCCGTGGAGGGCTCGGCCGCCGCGCCCCCCGAGCGGACCAGGCCGAGGGAGCCGATGCGGGCGCCTGCTCGAGAAGACTGAGCGGCGACGCGCGCTATCGATCGAGCGGGCGCCGCGCGCGTCCGGCGCGAGGCTGGGCGCCCGCGGACGCGCCGGAGGCCGCTCCCACGCCGCGGCGCCGCGGCGCTCACGCCACGTCGGCGTTCCGCGGGCGCACCCCAGCGCGCTCCGCGAGAGCCTCGGCCTCCGCGAGCGCCTCCGTCTCCGCGAGGGCCTCGGCCTCGGCGTCGCCTTGCTCCCTCAGGCGCTCGAACGCCGCGAGCGCCGCCGGCGCGATCGCCGAGAGCCAGCGCCGGCTCGCGGCGTCGAGCCGGAGCTCCTCGCGGAGCCGCTCCACCTCGCCAGCGCCCGCGGCGCCCGGGTTCGCCGCCGCGCGGCACACGTCGGCGAGCAGCTCGTCGCGCGCGTTCAGCGGCAGGTCCGCGTCCCTCTCGGTGAGGCGCGCCGCCCCGGCGATGTCGCCCTCCCGCGCCCGCAGCGCGAGCGCCACCCGCAGCCTGGCCCTCTCCAGGAACGGGTACGACGCATACCGCTCGGCGAGCAGCGCCATCTCGGCGCGCGCGTCGGCGCTCCGGCCCATCGCCGCGAACACGAACGCGCGCTCGGCCAGGAGCGCAGGCAGCAGGATGTCCGCCGCCATCGCGCGCGCCGCCTCGGTGTTCAGCCGCGCGAGCCCCGCCTCGCACGCCGCGAGCGCCGCGAGCAGCTCCCCTTGCCGGTCCGACAGCTCGGCGAGCGCGAGGTACGCCTGCGCCGCGGCCGCGGGCGCCTTGGTCCGCGTGAGGGCCTCGAGCTCAGCCTTCCCGCGCTGCGGCTCGCCCTTCGCGATCGCGACCTTGGCGGCCACGAAGCGCTGCGAGAGCTTGCGCGTGCGCACCGCGTTCACCAGCACCCCACCGACGAGCATCACGATGAAGAAGATCGGAAACGCCAGGACGATCGCGAGCGGTCCGAAGATCGGCTCCGCTGGCAGACGCTCGACCGCGGGCGCCACCGGCGGCGCCTGATCGGAGTTCAAGAGCTGCCACACCCCCAGGAACACCATCACCAGGACCACCCACAGGAGCAGCATGCGGCGTGCCGCCTTCGCCACCGGCTGGCGGCTGCTCCCGGCGCGCCCCTCCGCCGCGGCGCGCGCGGAGGCGTCGGCGCGGTCCACCTCCGCGCGCGACAGCTCCTCCACCCCGCCCGCCGCCAGCGCGGGGGCGCGCATGAACGGCGCCGCCTCGGGTGAGATGCGCGCCGCCCAGTCCGCCGCCGAGAGCTCGCCTCCGGCCTCCGGCTCCCGCTTCGCGCCGGTGCGGTAGACCGAGCTCGCCTTCGCCTTCAGCATGCGCTGGTAGGCGCGGACGAGGGCGCGCTCGCGCGGGCGCGTGTGCTCGACGAGGAGGCTGCGCTCGCGGAGCAGGTGCGCCCGCAGCGCCTCCCTGTCGCCCGAGCGCTCCAGGAGCACCGCGGCCGCGAGCTCCGCGCGGGCGAGCACCTCGGGCGACGCCAGGGCGCTCGTCCGCACGAACTCGATGTCCGCCGAAGCGCCGTCGCGATCGCTCGTCGACGCGCGGAGCAGGGCCCTCAGCGAGCGCGCCGCGGCGATCGTCACGTGATCCAGGTGAAAGGAGAGCGGGTCGGTGCGGCGGGTCACCGCGGCGTCGGCGCGGACGAGCGCGCCCGCGAGATCGCCGCGCTGCATGGCCGCGAGCGCGCGCTGGACATCGACGACGCGCAGGACGTAGCGCGAGCGGCACGTCTCTTCCGCGTAGTCGAGGAGCTCGGCGGCGTCCTCGCGCTGGCCGGAAGCCGCGAGGTTGTACGCCTTGTTGACGACCTGCACGGCGACGCCCATCGAGCGGGTGCGGAGCCCGATCGCTATCGTGAGCGCGCCGGCCATCCCGAACGGCAGCCCGGCCGCGACGCTGCCGAACCCCGCCACGCTCACCCCCGCGCCGATCAGCGCCATCGCCCCGCCGATCGCGATCTGCCGGTTCGCCATGCGGCGCGCCGCGTGCGGTGTGATCCCGAACCTTGCAGGCAGCTCTCTCGCCATCGCGCGAGCGTAAGAGACCGCCGGCCGAGCGGGCCAGCGGATCTCGCGGGTACGGCGTGGCCCTACCGGAGCCCGCGCCTCGTCGCGCCCGCGCCGTGAGCTCCGTCCGCCGCGCGCGCGACTGCCCGTCGCGGGCTAGGGCAGGGGCGCCGGCGGGTCGATCGGCTCCACGCGCACCCGCTCCTCGTAGAGCGCGCCGCCCTCGCCGATGTCCGTGGTGCGCGCGGTGATCAGCGCGTTGGCGCAGCGGCCGTCCCGGAGGTGGCCTCCCTTCGGGACGAGCGCGACGTCGCGGCGCTGGGCAGGATCGTGGCGGATCACCGCCGTCATGGCGCCGACGCGCGACGTGATCCGGCAGGCGCCGCCGTCGGGCACGCCGCCGGCCGCGTCCGGGTGGACCGTGACGACGGCCGGACCGCGCTGGGGTCGCGCCCACTGCGACGACTGGGACTTGTCGGTGGAGAGCGCCATGAGCAGCAGCGGGAACTCGCTCGCGTCGGGATCCGCGCGCTCCTCCGGCGCCTCGGTGATGAGGTTGACCCGGCCGCTCGGGGTCGGGAACTTGCGGTCCTCGAACAGCACCTTCGGCGCCAGCGGGTTGCGCACCGGCCCGCGCTCCAGCGTCTCGAGGGTGACGCCGAGAGGCGCGAGCTTCGGCTCCGTGACCCGCCGCTTCCAGTCGCGGGCGCTGCCGTCGAGCGCGTCGCCGAGGCCCACGCGCCGCGCGAGCGCCTGCATGATCTCGAGATCGCCCTTCACCCCGGGCGGGGGCGGGACCACGGGCGTGGAGACGCCGAGGTAATGGTGGCCGTAGGCGCCGACCACGTCGTCCGCCTCGAGGAGCGTCGTCGTGGGCAGCACGAGGTGGGCGACCCGCGCCGTGTCCGTGAGGAAGGAGTCGACGACGACGACGAACTCGCGCGTCCGGAGCGCCTCCGCGACCGTGTCCGACTCGGGCAGCATCGCGACCGGGTTGCCGGCGGTCACCCAGACGGCGCGGATCGGCGGGTCGCTCATCCCGAGCACCTCGCGTCCGAGCAGGGGCTCGCAGACGGTGCGCGGCGCCGGGCGCTCGCCCTGGAACGGCGAGAGGTCGAACGCGCCGCGGCGCTTGAAATAGAACGAGACGCCGCCGCCGGGGATGCCGAGGTTCCCGCTCACGGCCCCGAGCGCGTCGAGGGCGCGCACGATCGCCCCGCCCGAGGTGCGCCGGCCCATGCCCCAGCCCACGAGGATCGCCGTGGGCCTCTCGGCGAGGCGGCGAGCGAGGTCCAGGGCCGCGCGCTCGGGCACGTCGGCCTCGCGGCACCACGCGGCGACCGAGCTCCGCCGCGCGAGCGCGCGGAAGGCGTCGAGGTGATCGCAGTAGTCCGCGGCGCGCGGATCGGCCCACCCCTCGTCGAAGAGCACGCGGGCGACGGCCATCGCGAGCGCGAAGTCGCCGCCGGGGCGCGGCTGGTAGAACGCCCCGCAGAGCGACGCCGTCCTGTGGTGCACCGGATCGATGAGCACGAGCTCCGCGCCGCGCGCCTTCGCCTCGCGCAGCACCGGGAGCGTGTGAGGGCTCGAGGTGAAGACGTTCTTGCCCCAGAGGAGGATGTGCCGAGCGTTGAGCAGATCGGCGAGGTCATGGCTTTCCTCCTCCCCGAAATCGGTGAGCTGCGCGGCGTCGCCAGCGCCGGAGCAGATGTCGCCGCGCTTGACCGTGACCGGCCCGAACCGCGCGAAGAACGCGTCGGCGATCCCCGTGAGGATCCCGAGCGAGCCGCCGCTCCGGTAATGGAAGATCGCGCCCGGGCCCGACTCGCGCCGGATCGCGAGGAGCCGCTCGGCCGCGGTGTCGAGCGCCTCCTCCCAGGAGACGGGCGTCAGCTCGCCGCCCTTGCGGAGCAGCGGCGTCGTCAGCCGCTCGGGCGAGTACTGGGTCTCCAGGAAGCGCGATGTGCGGTAGCAGAGGAAGCCCCGCGTGATCGGGTGGTCCGGGTCGCCGCCGAGGCGCACGACGCGGCCGTCCTCCACGGTGGCCACGATGCCGCAGGCGTCGGGGCAGTCGCGGTTACAGGTGGTCTTGCGGAGCTCCTGCATGGCAGCAGCGTAGATCGAGCGTGCAGGGCGGTACACCCGGTCTGCCCCCAGGAAGTCCGTCCGGACGTGGTCCGCCTTCCACGCCGCTCCGCGGCGGCTCCGCGCGCCGGATCAGTCGGCCGCGAGCCGCTCGGGCGCGTAGTCGCGCGAGTCGTCGCCCGAGACCTCCTGGGCGATGGCCCGCAGCTGCTCGTAGCGCTCGCGCAGGAGCGACCACAGCCGATCGCGGATGTCCCTCGAGTCGAGCCGCTCCGGCGGGCGGGTGTTGCTGAGCAGCCACTTCGCGGTGCCGTTCAGCTGGGTCAGCTCCTCCCTGGTGATCGGGATCCGGCTCTGCACGTGGCTCCACCGGTCCAGGATGAGGTTGGTGATGGTGGCCGTCGCGCTCGCGGGATCGCCGGCGACGAGCGCGCGCCGGACGATGCCGAAGGTCTCGGGCACGATGCTGCGCGGGAAGTACACCTCGGCCGTGGCGAGCGTCGGGCGCAGCGCCCCGTAGAGCAGATCGAGCTTCTCGACGACCTCGGGCGGCGGCGCGCTCTCGGGCTGCATGCGCGTCACCGCGTAGTCGAGCGCCATCGCGAGCTCCGGCAAGCTGCGGATCGCGTCGAAGCGGGACTTCGGCAGCCGGCGCCGGTGGCGCGCCGGATCGCGCGTGACGGACTGCACGGCGCGCCGGACGATCGCGAGCACCCCGCTCGCGTCGCCGCGAAAGGCCTGCACGTTGGCCGCGGGCAGGTCGCTCGCCGGCATCGCGTACCGCTCGTAGCGCTCCCGATCCAGGCTCTCGTCGCCCCGGGCCCGCGGGTCGACCTGCAGCGGCGCGGCGCCGGCCGATGAGGCCGGTGCGGATCGCTCCGGGCCCGCCTGCCGCGGTTCTCCGGCGCCGGCAGGCTCTCCTGGAGAGGGCGCCGCCGCCGCGTCCTGCCTCGTCTCTCCCGGATCAGGCACCGGCCCGGATGTCGTGCTCTGGGCGGTGCTCTCGGCCTCGAGCGGTGTGGACCGGAGCGCTGGATCCCGCAGCGCCTCGAGGTCGTCTCGCGCACGCGTCATCTCGGCCATCGTACGTAAGTCGGTACTTCGGCACAAGATCCGCCGCCGCTCGATCTCGCCGTCGTTCTCTTCCTTCGCTGCCTTCTCTTCCTTCGCTGCCTTCTCTGCCTTCCGCCTCGCGGAGGATCTCGGCTTCCAGCGTCCATCGCGCACCCGCGGGCGCCGCCTCGTCCGTAGGTGTCATCGCTGCGCAAGCGTCACCCCGCACACACACACGAGCGGAGGGGTGGCCCGCGATGGGGGCGTCCACCTCCTGCGCGGATCACGCGTCGAGCGCGTCCCAGAAGGTGCGCAGATCGTCCGAGAGCGGCGCCTCGATGCGCACGCGTTCGCCTGTCATCGGGTGCGTGAGCTCCAGGAGCGCGGCGTGGAGGGCGTGGCGGTCGAGCTCGAGCGCGCGGCGGTCGTCGTCGGTGAGCACGCCGTCGGCGCCGCGCGCGAACATGCCCTCGTCCGGGCCGTAGAGCTTGTCGCCGACGAGCGGGAGGCCGCTCGTCGCGAGGTGGACCCGGATCTGGTGCTGCCGGCCGGTCTCGAGCGTGCAGCGGACGAGCGCGTAGCGCCGACCGGTGAGGGGATCGGCGCGGCGGCCCAGCACCTCGCACGCGGTGGCCGACGCGAGGCCGCGGCCTGGCGGCGCGACCCGCATCTTGACCTTGTAGCGGCTCGCGTCGTCCAGCTCGAGCGGCAGCTCGACCCGGAACGTATCGTGCTCGGGCCAGCCCCAGGCGATCGCCGCGTAGCGCTTGACGACGCCTGTGCGCTCCTCGAACTGCGCCTTCACGGTCCGATCGGCGTCGGGCGTGCGGCAGAGCAGCAGCACGCCGCTCGTCTCCCGATCGAGCCGGTGGGCCAGGAACAGCCGCTCGCCGGGGCGCGCGGCCTCCATCATCTTGATCACGGTGCTCTTGTGGTACCGCGCCGTGGGGTGCACCGGCAGGCCCGCCGGCTTGTCGATGGCGAGCAGCGCGTCGTCCTCGTGGAGGACCGGGATCGGGGTGTCGGGCGCCTGCTCGTCCCACGGCTCGCGCCAGAGGAGGATGCACTGCTCCGGCCGGACGCGATCGCTGCCGCGCAGGCGCCGAGCCTCGGGCGAGTAGGCGCCGCGAGCGACGATCTCGGCGGCGCGCGTGCGGCTCGTCCGCTTGAGCTGGGTCTGTACGAACCGGTCGAGCCGCATGCCGGCCGACTCCGGCGGCACGCGCAGCACGGTGACGACCGACCCCTCCGGCACCTCCGCGGGGCGCACCACCGGCGTGCCGCGGCCGAAGGGGCCGCTGGTGCCGGCGAGCTCTCGCGCGCTGATCCTGGTCATTGGGTCGAGCCGGCCTTCGCCTTTAGCAAAAGCGCCGGCCTGTGGCGCGGAAAAGGGGCGGTGCGCGCCGGCGCGTGCCGGCGCAGGTTCACTGAGGGACGAGGATCTCGCAGGGGAAGTCGAACGAGATCTCCTGCGCGTCCTTGAGCTGCTCGCAGGCGTCGCCGACGAGGACGAGCCGGGTGGCGCTTTCCATCGTCCAGCCGTTCTGGGCGTCGTAGGGCACGGGCGTGCCGTCGAGGAGCACCTGGCCGAGCGCCGCGTTGCGGAGGTCGACCTCGATCGAGCCCTGGAGGTCGAACGTGCAGCTCTTGACGCCGGCGATGGCCGCGTCGAGCTCGTCCTCCAGGGCGGACGCGTCGGTGGGGTCCGGCGTGTAGTACGTGGCGGTGCCGCCAGCGTTGGCATAGGTGCCTGCTCCGGCGAAGCAATCCTCGTTCGTGCCGCTCCGGGGCCGCTGGACGGGCTGGCCCGCGCCGGCGTTCGCCACGTCCTGCAGGTGCTGCGCGAGCGCGCCCGACCCGAGGCCGAAGACGAACGTGCCGATGCCCTGCTCGTAGGCGTCCTGCACCGCGCCGACGACGTCGTCGCGCGCGCACACGGCCAGCACGTCGTCGCAGCGATCGGGCTCGCCGTCGGTGACGAACAGGATGTACTTGGGGCCGGGCTCCGGGAACGCGAGGAGCTCCGGGACGACCGTCTCGTTGAATGTCATCGCGGTGGGCGTCTCGAGCTTGCCGGGCGGCACCGTGGAGGCCTCTTCGTAGGCGGCCGAAATGGCGGCGTGATGGTTGATGGCGATGCCGTCGGCCCTCGCGAGCAGCGGGCACTGCCTGTTCTCGATCCCGGTGAACGTCACGAAGCCGAAGCGCACCCTGTCCTGCAGCCTGTCGACGACGCGGAGCACCGCGGTCTTGAGCGGGTCCCAGAAGCCGCTGCCGTACATGCTGCCCGAGCGATCGACGACGATCATCACGGTCGGCGTCTGCGGCTCGAACGTGATGTCGAGCTGCTGGCATGCGCCTCCGCCGCCGCCCGTGCCGCTCGAGCCGTGCGAGCCGCCGAAATCGAGCCCTGAGCCGCCTTCTCCGAAGCCGGAGCTCGAACCGGAGCCGGGGCTGGCGCCGCTGCCGCCCGCGCCACCGCTGCCGGCGCTGCCAGCGCTGCCGGTGCTGCCGGTGCTGCCGCCAGAGCCCTGGGTCGAACCGTCGCCGTCGTTCTTGCCTCCACAGCTCACGGCGACGCCGGTGGCGAGGAGGGCGAGGAGCAAGGAAAACCTGGGAAAGTTAAGGGTGCTGCTCATGGCGAAACGATACACAGGCCAGGACGGCGCGTCTGCGCCATGCAGGGCCCAGGACGTGGATGGGGCGCAGGTGAAAAGTTGCTCGAAACGACGCGTGCGGCGCTGCCTCCGCGGCGAGACCCGGGCGCCGGCCAGCGTTCAGCGCCGTCTCCGGCGCCCCCTCTCAGCGTCGACCGGTGTGCGGGAGCGCGTCCGCGGAGGCACCTGGATGTAGCGCAGCATGCAGAGGTGCCTGCGCGGGCCGACTTTGAAGTGAAAAATCATACAGATTTGCCTGCGGGATCCCGTAAAAAAGTAATCCAACATGCAAATTTGAGTGCGATCGGACCTTCCGGGTGAGATCGAGGAGCCAGAGCTGCCTGCGGCGCCGGTTCAGCGCGTGTCGCCGGCGTGGCGCTGGGCTCGCGGCGCTCTTCGACCGTGGGGCTCGCGGACAGGGGAGGTCGTGCACGGCGACGAGGGACATCGAGCGGGGCTCGCGAGGGCGTGTCGCCGGCCGTGCGACCCCGCCCGTGGGTTCGGAAGCCGCGCTGTACGCGCCCCGGTTCGTGCTACACACGGCGCCCGCATGGACATCCTCTTCGCTGCGTCCGAGATCGCGCCCATCGTCAAGGTCGGCGGCCTGGCCGACGTCGTGTCGTCGCTCTCGAAGGCGCTCCGGCTGCTCGGGCACAAGGTGACGATCGCGCTGCCGCGCTACCAGGCGCTCGACTCGAGCGGGCTGATGATGGCGCGCCGCCTCACGCCGATGCCGCTCGAGGTCGATGCGAAGGTGTCGCCGGGCGGGCCGATCCAGGTGACGCTCTTCGACGGGCGGCTCAGCACGGGCGTGGAGCTCGTCGTCCTCGATGTGCCAGGCTTCCACGATCGGCCGGGCATCTACGGCGAGGAAGGGCGCGATTACGAGGACAACGCGCGCCGGTTCTCGCTGTTCTCCCGCGCCGTCGTGGAGCTCGTCCGCCAGCGCGCCCGGTCCGGCTCGCCGTTCGATATCGTCCACGCCCACGACTGGCCCACCGCCATCGTGCCGTACCTGCTCCGCCACCAGCAGTCCGCGCCCGGCCGGACCGTGCTGACGCTCCACAACGCCGCGCACCAGGGCCTCTTCCCGAAGGACACGCTCGCGTACCTCGGCCTCGACGACGACCACTTCCGGCCCGAGCGGCTCGAGTTCTACGGCCAGCTCAATTTCCTCAAGGGCGGCATCCTGGCGGCGGACGCGCTGACCACCGTCTCGACCACCTACGCGAACGAGATCCTCACGCCGAAGCAAGGCGAGCGCCTCGACGGCGTGCTCCGCACCCGGGCGAACCAGCTGTCCGGCATCGTCAATGGCATCGACTACGCCGTCTGGAACCCGATGACCGATCCGGCCATCATCGCCCGTTACGACGCGGAGGACGTGAGCAACAAGGGCCGCTGCAAGAGCGCGCTCCTCCAGGAGCTCGGGCTCGAGATCCGGCCGGATCGCCCGCTCCTCGTCTCCGTCGGCAGGGTGGTCGCCCAGAAGGGCAGCGACCTGCTCGCGAACGCGATGCCGAAGATCCTGAAGGGCGACGTCAGCGTCGTCGTGGCCGGCGAGGGCGACCCCGAGCTCATGGAGAAGCTCGCCGCCGCCGCGGCCAAGGCGCCCGAGCGGGCGAAGTTCCTCGGCGGGGTGAGCGAGGCCGTCGTGCACCGGCTCATGGCGGCGGCCGACCTCGTCGTCGTGCCGTCGCGCTTCGAGCCGTGCGGCCTCGTGCAGCTGTACGCGCAGCGCTACGGGGCTGCCCCGGTGGCGTGCAGGACCGGAGGCCTCGTCGACACGATCGTCGACGTCGACGCCGCCCTGGAGACCGGCACGGGGTTCCTGTTCGACAAGCCGACGGCCACCTCGCTGCTCGGCGGCGTGCAGCGCGCCCTCGCGGCCCTCACGTCGCCCCGCTGGCCCGCGGTCCAGCGCCGCATCATGCGCCTCGATCTCGGCTGGGACCGCCCCGCGCGCCGCTACGTCCAGGTCTACCGCCAGGCCCTCGCCAGCTGAGCTCCGCGCCGTCGCTGAGCCCCGCGCGCGGTCGGCTGGCTCTGCGCGCGGAACGGAAGCGGCTCGGGACACCGCGTGAAGGTGCGGCCCGACCGAGCTCAGGGGCCCTCCGCGCGACAACGTGTCGCATTGGCGCGGGGCAGGAGCGTCGCCTATAGGAGCGGCCGTGCTGGCCAGAGCCGTCGCCGGTGTGGTGCTCCTGCTGTCGCTCGCGGTGCACTCGAGGGAGGCGCGGGCGTCGGCCTGCTGCGGAGCGGGCCACGGCATGGCCCAGTGGCTCGCCCCCTCGGAGCGCGCCGCGGCGAGCTTCTCCGTCCGGCTCACGGAGCAGCTCGGGGCGTGGGCGGTGGACGGAGGCTTCGATGCGTCCGATGAGGGCGTCTACCACCGCGAGCTGAGGGCCGAGGCCGGGTGGCTGGTGCGGGCCGGAGAGCGCCTCCAGCTCGGCATCTCCGTCCCGATGATGGTCACCTGGAGCGGGATGGGGCTCGGCGATGCGTCGTCCGGCGGCGGGCCAGGTGACCTCGGCGCGGCAGCCAGGATCGACCTTATCGAGGGCGCGGCGTCGCCGTGGATCCCGTCCGCCGCGTTCACGCTCGGCGTGACGCTCCCGACCGGGCGCGGCCCGAGCACCGGGACGGCGCCGTTCGACGCGGGCGTGGGCGGCGTGGCCGGCGCCCGCGCGATGGGCGTCGACATGACGGGCGCCGACACGACCGGCCTCGGGGTGGCCGAGATCCGGCCGGGGATGGTCCTCGAGAAGTCGTGGGGCTCGTTCCACGCGCTGCTCTCCGCCTCGACCAGCTTCCGCACCAGCCACCGTCTCCCCGACGGCGACGCGGTGCGGTCCGCGCCCCGCGTGCAGCTCCTCGCCGCGGCGGGGCCCGCATGGCCGTCCGGCGCCTCGCTCACCGTGGGCGTGCTCCACGAGCGCGAGGGCGCGCCGCGCGAGGTCGAGCCGGGCCCGGGCCCCCGCATGCCCATGGGAAAGGAGCGCGTGCGGACGGCGCTGCTCGCCGTGCTGGCCCACGACATCGGCGCGCGCTGGACCGCCGTCGGCAACCTCCAGGTGGACGTGCCGATCTCCGGGATCGGCCGGAACGAGGGCGCGTTCGCCGCCCTGTCCGCAGGCCTTCGCTACGTGTGGGGAAGACGTGATTGAACCTCGTGAACAGCCTTCGCTGAAGTCACCCGCCAGGCGCCGCGCGGTGAGCGCCTGCGCCGCGCTGATCGCGGCGCTCGCCGTCCTCTCGCCGGCTGGCTGCGGCTCCCGGGACGTGGAGCCGGATGCCGGCAACCGGCTGGACGTCGGCGTGAACGGGCGCATCGAGTTCGCGGTGGAGTCGATCGAGCCGATCAAGCGAGGCTTCAACACCTTCCACGTGCGGCTCACGTGGACCGACTCGGGGAACCCGGTGCAGCGGATCAAGCTCCGCGTCTACGCGAGCATGACGAGCATGGGGCACGGGTCCGTGCACGAGGGCAAGGAGATCGAGCCCGGCCTGTACGAGGTCGCCGACGTGCCCTTCGGGATGGGGGGCCTCTGGGACGTGCAATACCGGGCCCTGGCCTCGTCCCTCATCGACGAGGCGGCGTTCGAGTTCGACGTCCACTAGGCTGACGCCTCGTGCGAGCCCCTACCGAACGCTCCGAGCGAGCCCCTACCGAACGCTCCGAGCGAGCCCTCCTAGCGCCGACGCATCACCCGCGCAGCGGACCGGGCGCGCGGCGGCGCGGCCCCCTCTCGTCCTGCGCGGCGGCGCTGCTCTCGGTCGTGGCGCTGCTCTCGGTCGCCGCGTTCCCGGCGCCGGCCTCGGCCAACGGACGCTTCCCGGCCGCAGGCCTGATCGCGTCGCACCCGAGCGATCCGTCGCGCCTCATGGTCCGCGCGACCTACGGCCTGCTCGCCTCGCGCGACGGCGGCGAGCGCTGGCGCTGGATCTGCGAGCCGGTCGTCGGCTTCGGCGGGAACGAGGATCCGATGATCTCCTTCCTCGCCGACGGGACGATCATCGCCGGGGTCTTCGACGGCCTCAGCGCGTCGAAGAACGGAGGCTGCGACTGGTCGTTCGCCCAGGGCGATCTGATGAACCGCTACGTCATCGATCTTTCGGCCGATCGCGAGGACCCCTCCCGCGCCGTGCTCGTCATCAGCCTGGGGCTCGGGGCGGGTCAGTTCCTGACCCAGCTCTGGGAGACGAGCGACAACGCGGACAGCTGGACCCAGGCCGGCGTCGATCTGCCCGAGGACTTCCTCGCCCACACGGTCGACGCAGCCCCCTCGGACCGCGCTCGCGTCTACGTGAGCGGCCGCTACGGCGCGCCAGACTACGTCGGGGTCCTCCAGCGCACCGATGATCGCGGCGCGACCTGGGAGCGGCTCGACATCCCGGGGAGCAACGACATGCGCCTGCCGTTCCTGGGCGCGATCGATCCCGTCGACCCCGACATCGTCTACGTGCGGCTCGACGGCGATCCGACCGATGCGCTGCTCGTCTCGAAGGACGGAGGGCGCAGCTTCATCACCGCCTTCGAGAGCGCCGGCGACCTCCTCGGGTTCGCGCTCTCGCCGGACGGCGCGACCGTGATCGTGGGCGGGCCGCAGGACGGGATCTGGCGCGCGCCGGCCGCGTCGCTCGAGTTCGAGAAGATCTCGGACGTCGGCGCGCGGTGCTTGACCTGGACCGCCGAGGCGCTCTTCGCCTGCGGCGACGAGTTCGCCGACGGCTTCACGGTGGGCCGATCGATCGACGACGGCGAGAGCTTCTCGGCGCTGCTGCACCTCGACGGGCTCTGCGGGCCGATCGAGTGCGCGCCGGAGAGCGGCGCGACCTCGACCTGCGCTCCGCTGTGGGGTGCGACGGAGCTCACGATCGGCTCCCAGCAGTGCGACGGCGCCGCAGCGACCGGCAGTAGCGGCGGGGGATCCGAGCCGCCGCCAGCGGAGGCGTCGGACGGGTGCGGGTGCAAGATCGGCGCGGCAGGCGCGGCGAGGGGCGAGGGCGCCGCGCAGCCCGCCAGCAGCGCGATCTGGTTTGCGCTCGCGGCGGGCGTCGCGAGCGCGCGGCGGCGCAGGCGCGCTCGCTAGCGGGGCGACACACGCGAGCGCGCGGCGGCGCAGGCGCGCTCGCTAGCGCGGCGACACGCGCGAGCGAGCGCCCGGCGGCCGGGAGCGTGAGCGCCACGGCACACGAGCGAGCGCGACGGCGCAGGCGCGCTGGCGAGCGCGACGGCGCTCGTGTGCAGGCGAGCGCCACATAACCGCTTATGGAAGCGCGCTCGCATGGCCCAGGAAGAAGGGTACGGACGGAGAGGCCGGACCGCCTCGGCGCCGTCCGCGGGAGAGTCGGACGGGCAAGCCGTCGCCTGGTTCGTTTCTGGATCTACGTCCTCGTGGGCTGGCGTAGACTGAGGGTGCCTCGGCTCCGGCCAGCGCGTGAATGGCCCCTAGAGACCTTCCCAGATCGCCGCTCGCCGTCTTCCTGCGCGCTCACAGCGCGGAGATCCTGGAGGCATGGGAGCGCGCCGAGCGTCGCCGCGCGCCGGGCGAGCAGTCCCCCGGCTACATCGCGCTGCGCGAGGAGCTGCCCTCCATCTTCGCGCGCCTCGCCGAGCGTCTCGAGGCGGCCGTGGCCGCGGCGGCGGCGCCGCCGGGCGGTGACGAGCCGGACGCGTGGGGCGGCGTCGAGTCCGTGTCGGTCGAGTTCCCCGAGCCGCTGCTCGGCTTCCGCGTGCTCGACAAGCTCCGCGACGGGTTCGAGCTGGAAGACGTCGCCGCTCACTACTCGGTGCTGCGCCGCTGCGTGCTCCGGATGCTCGAGCGGACGGGCACGCAGCCGTCGTGGGTCGAGATGACGATCCTGCACGAGGTGCTCGATCAGGTGATCATCGATCCGGCGACGCGGAGCGCCGCGCTCCGCGAGCGGGCGCTCGGCGCGCTCGATCGCGTCTCCGCCGAGGGCATGGGCAACGTGCACATCGATCGGCTGCTGCGGCGGCTGGTCGAGGTGGTCGTCGAGTCGGCGCGGTCGGTCGACTGGGCGGTGATGCTGCTGCTCGAGGGCGAGGTGCTGCGGATCCGCGCCGGCATCGGCGTCGACGAGGCGCTGTGGGGCCTGCGCGCGTACAGGCTGGCGGAGGGCTTCGTCGGGCGCGTGGTCCGCGAGCGGCGCCCGGTGGCGCTGCGCTCGGCGGCGCCGGATCCGCTGGCGACCGACGCCGGGGGCGGCGCGGCGGGGCCCGAGTCGGGGGCGCAGAGCGAGCGCCCGAGCGACGCGCTCCACGCGCTCTACGGCGTGCCGATGCTCTCGGAGGGTCGCCTCGTCGGCGTCACGGTCGTGAGCTCCCGCCGCGTGGCGGAGTTCTCCGAGGGAGACCGGCTGCTCTTCAAGAAGGCGGCCGAGCGCGCGGCCGCGCTCGCGACCCAGGCCCAGCTGCGCGAGCAGCTCGCCGGGGAGCGCGGCCGGTTCGAGGCGGCGATCCAGAGGCTCCCGGTCGGCGTGGTCGTCGCGGAGGGAGCGTCGGGCGCCATCGCGCTCAACAACCGGAGGTTCGCGGAGATCGTCCGCGGCCCCGAGGAGACCCCGAGCAACGCGCCGCTGCGGACGCTGCTGAGCGAGACCGACGACGACCAGCGCGCGCGCTGGCTGCTCCACCGGGCGCTGCACGGCGGCGAGACGGTCTCCCGCGACGAGATGGAGTTCATCCGCGCGGACGGAGAGCGCCGCCTCGGGAGCTTCAGCGTGGCCCCCGTGCGCGACGCCGACGGGCGCATCACCGCGGCGGTGATGACGCTCGAGGACGTGACGGAGCTCAGGAAGGCGGAGCGCGCGCGGCAGCTCCTGCTCGAGGCGAGCGCGCTGATGGCGGAGTCGCTCGACCACCACGGGACGATCGAGCAGGTGGTGCGCCTCGGGGGCGAGCGCTTCGCCGACCTCTGCGCGCTCGATCTCGACGACGGCGGCGGCGGCCCGCGGCTCGTCGCGTCCGCGCGCCTGCCCGAGGCGCGGGCGCTCCTGCCGAGGCTGCTCAAGCACCCGCCGCTGCTGCTCGGCGACGCCGCCTCGCTGGCGGAGGCGACGGCGCGCAGGGAGGCGACGCTGATCCCGCTGGTCACCGATCCGTGGCTGCAGCGGATCGCCCGCGGGCCGGAGCACCTCTCGGCGCTGCGAGAGCTCGGCGCCCGCTCGGCGATCCTCGTCCCGCTCGTGGCGCGCGGCCGCAGGCTCGGCCTGCTGAGCCTCTGGACCGTGGATCGCGAGCTCCGGCAAGACGATACGGGCGTGGCCGCGGAGCTCGGGCGCTTCGCGTCGCTGGCCATCGAGAGCGCGCGGCTGCACGGCGAGGCGGCGCGATCGAGGTGACGCCGCTCGTGCCTCGGGCGTGATCGGACGGCAACGCCCGCTGGCGGCGTCGGGCTATCCCTGCCCGCCCTCGTGGTCCGCGTCGGGGTGAGTTCGGCGGTTCGCCGGAGCGAGCCCGGCGGGTTCGTCCGAGGCGACGCAGCGAGGCGCGGGCGAGCGCGCGGCGGCTTGCGTCGCGGGGATAGATGAGGCGAAGCTCCCGCTCTCGCACACGACCGTATGACAAACACCAACCAAGAACGTCCCCTCGCTGTGCTCGTCGGGGTGCAGCTCCCCGGCGTCGACGATGTCGAGCACGCCGCCGATCTCGCCGAGCTCGGCCGCCTCGTGCACACGCTCGGCTTCGACGTGATCGCGACCGTGTCGCAGCGGCGCGGCGCGCTCGCGGCGGCCGCGGTGCTCGGGGAGGGCAAGCTCAGGGAGCTCGCGGAGCTCACGGGCGGCAGCGGCGTCGTGCCCTCGGGCGCGCCGGAACGAAAGAACAAGGCGCGCGCGCGCCGGGCCGCAGAGAGCGGCGACGGCGACGGCGACGAAGACGACGTCGAGCTCGGCGGCGACGACGGCGACGACGCGGGCGACGACGGCGGCGCGGAGCCGCGCGCGGGCGGCGCCGGGCAGGCGGCGCGCCTGGCGACGGTCGTGGCGGTCGATCACGACATCTCGCCGAGCCAGGCGCGCAACCTGGAGCGGGCGACGGGCGCGCAGGTGCTCGACCGGGCGGGCGTGATCATCGAGATCTTCCACCGCCACGCGCGGAGCCGGGAGGCGAAGCTCGAGGTCGAGATCGCGCGGCTCAACTACGTCGCGCCGCGGCTCCGGGAGACGGGCGGCGGCGGGGACCGGCAGCGCGGCGGGATCGGCGGCAAGGGCGCCGGCGAGAGCGCGCTCGAGCTCGATCGGCGCAAGATCCGCGACCGCATCGCGGAGCTGAAGGAGGAGCTCACCGCGGTCCAGCGCGAGCAGTCGACGCGCCGCGCGCTCCGGCAAGGGCAGCGCCGCGTCGCGCTGGTCGGCTACACGAACGCGGGGAAGTCGTCGCTGATGCGGGCGCTGACGGGCAGCGAGGTGCTCGTCGCCGACAAGCTCTTCGCGACGCTCGACACGACGGTGCGCGCGCTCCACCCGGAGGTGCGCCCGCGGATCCTCGTCTCGGATACGGTCGGCTTCATCAAGAAGCTGCCGCACGATCTCGTGGCGAGCTTCCGCTCGACGCTGGACGAGGCGCTCGAGGCGTCGCTCCTGCTCTACGTGGCCGACGCGTCGGACCCGACGTTCCGCGATCAGCTCGCGGTGACGCGCGGCGTGCTCTCCGAGATCGGCGCGAGCGAGGTGCCGAGCCGGCTCCTGCTGAACAAGGTGGACCGGCTCTCCGAGGAGGAGCGGGACGCGCTGCGCCTCGAGTTCCCCGAGGCGACGCTGCTCTCGGCGAAGACCCCGGCCGACGTGGCGGCGCTGCGGGAGGCGATCATCGCGTTCTTCGAGCAGTCGATGGTGGAGGCCGAGCTGCTCTTGCCGTACGCGAAGCAGGGGCTCATCGGCGAGATCTACGAGAACGCGCGCGTGCTCTCGGAGGAGTACGACGACGTCGGCGGCCGGCTCTCGGTGCGGGCGCACGCGGCGGCGCTCGATCGGCTGCGCAGCCTGCTCGCGCGCTGAGGGCGCGGCGGGCGGCGTGGGCGCGCGCGGCGTCAGCGCGGGCGGGCGGCGCGGGCGCGCACGGCGTCAGCGTGGGCGGCGATGGCGCGCGCCTCGTCTGCCTGCAGGCGTCGCCGTCGCCGGCGGCGGCGCAGGACGATGCCGATCGCGAACGCCAGGAGGTGGAGCCCAGCAATCACCGCGACGAGGAGCCACCGCTGCACGCGCGGAGCGTAGCACCGGAGCGGCGGAGCGCGGGCGTCCGGGGCGCGTGGTACGCTCCGCTGCCCACCGTCGCTCCGCGCCATGAGCTCCTCCACCGACGCAGCGCTCGAAGCGATCGTCCAACGCGGGCTGGAAGCTTACCGCGCGGGGCGGTTCTTCGAGGCGCACGAGCTGTGGGAGTCCGGATGGCGCGACGAGCCGGACCCCGTGAGGAAGACGTTTCTCCAGGGGCTCATCCTCGTCGCCGCGGCCCTGCACAAGCTCACGAGGATGCAGAGCCCACCGGGGGCGTTGCGCCTGCTCGACAAGGCGCGCGCTCGGCTCGCGGGAACGCCTGACGGCATGGGCGGGCTGGCGATCCGGCTGCTCGTCGACGACATCAGCCGCGCAGCGGCCGCGATCGAGCAGCTCGTGAGCGGAGAGAGAACCGAGATCGACGCCTCGCTTCTGCCCAGGATGGAGATCGCGGGCGACGTCGCGCCGCCATCGCCGTCCGGGGCGCGTCCGCGGCCGTGAGCTTCTGACCCGAACGGGCTCCGCAGTCGATTCTGCGCTCGTCGCGTGCGACATGGGACGCTGGCGTGACATCGTTTGCCTGAGTGGTGTTCGCGCATGGGAAGCGCCCGTGTGGGGGGATATCGTGGCAGACGGGTACTGTGGAACCGGAGTGGAGGGGACGGCGAGCGCCGAGCCTCGAGCCAAGCTGCAAACCGAAAGGAGCCGCGTGACACGGCGCAAGCAGATCCTGATCGTGGACGACGACCAGGAGATCCGGGAAATGCTCGAGATCACGCTGGAGGAGGAGGGCTATGACGTCCTCTCGGCGAGCGACGGCGAGGCCGCGCTCGCGCTGCTGGAGCGCAACCGGCCGAATCTCATCCTGCTCGACATGCGCATGCCGGTGATGGACGGTTGGGGGTTCGCCCGCGCGTACGCGTCGTGTCCTGGTCCGCGCGCGCCCATCCTCGTGATGACGGCCGCGGTGGACGCCGGCACCTGGGCCCGCGAGGTGGGCGCGTGCGCGTCGGTCGCAAAGCCGTTCGATCTGAACCGCCTGCTCGATTCGATCGCGGCGCACGCGGGGTGCTCGCCCGGCCCGAGCCCGGCCTCCGCCTGAGCAGGCCCAGGCTGGGCGCGATCCCGGCGCGCTGCGTGAGCGGGGCCATGCCGGGCGCGAGCCCGGCGCTGAGCGACTTATCTGAGCGGGGCGATGCCGGGCGCGAGCCCGGCGCGCTGCGTGAGGGGGTTATCCGAGCGGGGTCATCCGTGGCATGAGCCCGGCCGAGGCCGCGGCGGATCTGCCGCGGCGCCAGGCGGTGGATCAGCCGCCCGTGGCGCGGCGCATCGCGCAGAGGAGGTCGCCGCGGCACGGGTCGGTGGGAGCGCGGCGGTCGGTCGTGTCTGGCGCTGCTGGGCCAGGCTTGGCGCGCGTCGCCGCCGCTGCACCCGTGGGCCGCGCGCGGTTCTCGGGCGCGCGCCGCGAGGCGACTGCGTCGTCGGGCGCGTTGCCAGCGCTGTTGCGCTCGACAGGAGGCGCGGCCAGCGCGCGCTCGGCGGGCGCGTCGATGCGCGGGAGCCGCACCTCGACCGCGCGCGCGGCGGCGGCGAGGCCGGCCGTCGCGCGAGGGCCGGTGGCGGCGGCATCCGGGGCAGAGATGCCCGCCGTGAGGGCCGCGATCGCGCCGGCGCCAGCGAGCAGGACGGCGATCGAGCGGGCGCGCCATGCGCGCGCCGGCGCGTCGAGCGCCGGCGCCTCAGGCACGGGTGCGGACGCGGGCGGCTCGCCGAAAGGGAAGATCGGCAAGAGGTCGAGGACCTGGGGGCGGGCGCCCTCCTCGCCGGCCTTCAGCGCGGTGAGGTCGATCTGCCCCGAGGACGCGTCGCGCTCCTCGCCCGCGGCGCGCGCCGCGGGCGGGGCCGTGACGGCGGCATCCTCCGTGATTGCCGGCGTATCCAGCGAGGACGCGTCCACCGAGAACGAGACGGATGTGTCCTCTCCGGGGCTGGTGACGGCGGCTCGCTGTTCGTTCCCCCACTCCTCGTGCTGCGTGTACTTCATGGTTGCTCCCGCTTCAGCCGTATCGGTCGAGCGCTGGAGTCGCGCGCCTGCGCCGCCGGTCGGCATGTCCTTTCGAGATTTGGACATGCACACGCGCGCGCTCTTGGGCCCGCCGCGCGCTCAGGCCCACGCTCATCGACCGCGATCGCGGGGCGTTACGATCGATTCCGCCCCGCGCGCGCGCCGGTGTTCGCCGCGTTCGCCGCGTGCCTCGCGTTCGCCGAGCTCGCCGCGTTCGCCGTGACGCACGCGCCTGCTACCGAGGTCGGGGAGCACCTGAAGCAGGCCCGTCGGCGGCGTTCGCGATCTTGCGAGCGGGCTCGTGACGCCCATACTTCGACCGCTCGGATCGCCGAGGGCGTGCAGCCGGCGGGCCTCATGATCGCGTGCGCTCGGGGAAGTTGGTTGCGATCGGGGCGTTCCTCGTCGAACAGAAGTTCCCACGCAAACGCGAATCGGATACTTGAGGTGAGATGAAATCTACACGGCTCTTCACGGTTCTGGGGGCGCTGATGTTCCCCCTTGCAGTGGCTCTGGTCACCAGCGGGTGCCCCAAGAAGGAAGAGGACGACGTTCCGCCGGTGCCCTCGGCTCCGCCCGTCGTCCCGACGCCGGCCCCGACGCCGACCCCCACGACGCAGATCGTGCCCGAAGAGGACGCCGGGGCGGACGCGGCAGACGCCGACACGGCGGACGCGGACGCTGGAAAGAAGGTGGTCGGCACGGGCGATCCCAGCGGGATCCGCAAGTGCTGCGCGGCGCTGCGCCAGAACGCGAAGTCGGCTCCGCCCGAGCAGCAGGGCGGCTACCTCGCGGCCGCCTCGGCGTGTGACGGCCTGGCGAACTCGCCGCAGGGACGGCAAGCGCTCTCGACCTTGCGCGGCCTCCTGGTCGGCGCGCAGATGCCGGCGTCCTGCCAGTAACGGGACGGACGAAAGGGCCAGCAGCGGTCGGGTGAGCGGGCCCCCCGCCCAGCTTGCCGGACGCATCTGGCGAGCTGGGCCGGTCGTCCGGCTGTCCTGAGGGCATCGGGGCAGCCGGAGCCATCAGCCGTGCACGGAGCCATCAGCCGTGCACGGAGCGATCAGCCGTGCACGTAGACGAGCGTGCCGCCGCCCTCGAGGTTCAGCGCTCCATGCCACTCGGGCGGGACGGCGGGCTCGGTCCACTCGAAGAGCCAGGCCGCGTCGGCAGGGGCCAGGTTGATGCAGCCGTGGCTGCGCGCCTTGCCGAACTCGTCGTGCCAGTACGCGCCGTGGAGCGCGTAGCCCCCGTGGAAGTACTGGGTGTAGGGCACGTCACGCAGGTCGAACGCCGCCTCGGACGCCTCATTGTCGCCGTCCATCGTGGTCGAGACGTGCTTCGCGTGGATGTAGAAGGAGCCGCGGACGGTGGCATCGGTCTCCTCGGGATCGGCCATGCCGCTGCGACCGCTGGAGATGAGCGCCGCGAACACGGGGCGCGTGCCCTCGTACGCGACGAGCATCTGGCGGCGGATCGAGATGTCGATCCACTTCTTGCCGTCGCGCGCGAACCCCTGAGGGTCCTTGCGCAGCTCGGCGATGATGAGGTGGTCGGCGGCGAGCCATGAGCCCTCGGTGGTCTCGAGCAGCCCCTTGGCCCCGCCACGCGTGCGGCCGGTGAGCACCCAGCCCGAGCGGTGCGGCGCGAGGCCCGCGTCGACGAGCGCGCGGCCCGACGCGGAGGGACGCTGCCGGGTCGCGCCATGGACGCGGACGAAGGCAGGGGCGCCCTTCAAGGCGGGATCGGGGCGCGGATCGGTGCCGGGCGGCGCGGGAGGGAGCTCGTCGGCAGGCAGCTCGGCGACGGAGAAGCTCGCGGTGTCGGCCGGCGGAGCGGCGGCGGGCGTCGGAGCGGCCGACGACGTGGGGGATGCCGACGACGCCGCGGCGGCCGGGGATGCCGTGTCGGACGCGCCCGCGGGGGCCTCGGCGCCGTCGGCGTCGAGATCCTTGATGATCACGCCGCGCATCGCGCTGAGGCGCGCGGGGCGGGTGCGATCGAGCGGGATGAGGTCGAGCTCGGTCGTGAGGCCGAAGCGGCGATTGGTCCACTCGAAGGTCGTGATCAGGCCGAACGCAGAGCTCTCCTTGGTGCGGCCCGTATGCACGGAGTAGTGGAGCTTCTCCTCGGCGCCGTACGGCTTGGGGAGATCCCGGCCGGCGAGGAGGAATTCCGGCACGGGATCGAGCGGCAACGAAGAGGGCGCGACAGCCGCGCGGGCGAGGTGGGCGCTGAGCGTGGACCCCTCGACGCGGCGCTGATCCTCGACTGTCGGGAGCCGGAAGTAGAGGTGCGGCGGGGGCGAGCCCGACATGACGTAGTAGTAAGGCACGGGCGCACCACGGCGCGGACCGCGCACGGCCGCGGCGACCACCTGGTGCTCGAGCGCGAGCGACGCGCCCTTGCCCACGCAGACGTAGCCGCGCGGCGCGATCCGGTACCAGCCGCCAGCACATCCGTCGGTGCCCGCAGGGAGCTCGGCCCGATCGACGACCGCGCCGGCGCGCAGGTAGCCGAGCTTCGTCGAGCGCTCGTCGGGAGCGACGTAGATCCAGGTGCGCATGGCGATGCTGGCGATCTTCGCGCCCCGGCCCGGCAGCGTGGTCTCTTTCGAGGAGGGCGATGCGGCGGCCGACGACGCGAGCGACGCAGGCGACACGGCGTCCGGCGCGGCGGACCCAGGAGAGGGGGCCAGCGGCTCGGCCGAGGGGAGACCCGGGGCCGCGGGGGCGGCACCGGTGGCGAGCGGGGCCGTCGCGTGAGCGGCGCCGGAGCGGTGATCGTCGGTTGCCCTGCCGGGCGGATCCTGGGACGGAGAGCAGGCCGCGGTCGAGAGGACGAGCGGGGATGCGCCGGCGAAGGCGACGGCGAGAGCGCCAGCGCGGACCAGGGCGCCGGAGAGCGAGCGGGAGGGCGCCGTGGCACGAGGTCCGACGCGGGGGCGAGCGCGAGTGCGCGGGGAGCGCTGCGGTGCGGGCAGCGACGCGGGGGCGGGGGCTCGAGCGAGGGGAGGCATCGACGCGAAGGCGGAGGCAGGGAGACCCAGGCCCGAGGTGCGAAGGCGCGCGGGGCCAGCGAGCCAGCGGGCGACGAGGAGCCGAAGCTGGAGCCGCGAGGGGCTGAGCGGGCGAGGTGTATGCTGAACCGAGGGGGAGATGCAATCTCCTGCCGGCGGCGTGAGGACGGGGAAGGAGAGGACGGAGAGGGAGACGGGACGAGGGGGAAGAGGCGCTAGCGCTTGACCTTCTTCGCGAGCAGGTCACCCAGCGTGCCGAAGTTGCGAGGCGCAGGCTTGGCGCCCTTGTCGTTGCCGCCGCCGGAGCGCTCGGCCTTGGCGTACGACTCGAACTGGCCGCGCTCCTCGTCGACGCGGAGCGCGGAGATCGACAGGCGGATCTTGCCGGACTCGTCCACGTTGAGGATCTTCGCCTCGACGTCCTGCCCCACCGTGAAGTGCTTCTTCAGGTCGGCGGAGCGAGGCGTCGCCGTCTCGGCCGTCGGGACGAGCCCGCGGCCCGAGCGGCCGGACGTGCCCGCGATCTGGACGAAGACGCCGTAACGCTCGATGCCCGTCACCTTGCCCTTGACCCGCGCTCCCTCGACGAGCAGCGGCGCGCCGCCCGCGGCAGGCGCGGAGACCGCGAGCGACGTCGCGCCGTCGCCGCCGTCGCTCGCGCGCACGACGACCGGCGTGAGGCGCACCTGGCCGGTGCCGGAGTCGACGCCGGCGACAACGGCCGAGACGCGCGAGCCGACCTCGACGCGGAGCTTGCCGTCGCCGTCGGCGAGCGCGACGCGCTCGAACATGCCCTCCTGCTTGCCGCCAAGATCCGCGAAGACCGCCTCGCGAGCGATGGCGACCACGGTCACCTCGATGGTCTCACCCGTGTGGTACTGGCGGCGGCGCTGCTTGCCAGCTCCTTCGGACTGCTCGAAGAGCGAAGCGAACGATTCCTTGGAGGCGGCGGAAGGGCGTGACGACGACATGGCGCGACCTCATAGCGCGAGGCGAGGGCGCGAGGAAGGCGGCGGTGAGCGGGAAGCGAGGGGGGAGGCGGGAGGACGGCGGTGGAGAGGGAGGGGGCGGAAGCGGAAGGAGGGGGAGGGGGGAGACGGGGAGGGGCTGGGGAGAGGACGGGGAGGGCGGAGAGCAGGGAGGCGGCGGGAACGGAAAGGTGGAACCTGGCGGGGGCTTCTGCTAGCTTCGCCGGCCGCTGAATCGGGTCGATAGCTCAGTCGGTAGAGCTGCGGACTTTTAATCCGTAGGTCCAGGGTTCGAGTCCCTGTCGACCCACCAAGTAACTACGCGGAACTGCTGACCTTTCCGACCAGCACTCCCGCCTGTTCCAGGTTGTCTCCACGGACCGCCCCGGCAGGCGACGCGTCGAGCAACGCGATCGCGCTCGGCGACAGGTGCATGTGGCCCATGGTCTCGTCGAGACGTCGCGGTGCCCGGCGAGCTCCTTGATCGGTACCACAGGCGCCCCCCGCATCGCGAGGTGCGGGCAGACCGTGTGGCGGAGGGGGTGCGGGCCCTCGAGCACGGCGAGCCCGCGCGGCGCGTCGCCTGCCGCATCCAGCGCGCGACCGTCCGCCCCGTGATGGGCGAGCCGGCGTCCTGCTCGGCCGGTAGCAGACCGGACATGTGGTTGGCGCCGCTCGACCGAATAGACCTTCGCCGGTGCGCGGCGAGGTGATCGAGCTCGACCTCGGCGCAGTCGTCCAGCCAGGTGGCGGCGCGGAGCACGCGGGTGACCGCGATCCAGCGCCGGTCGGAGACGACGAGCCCGTTGGCCTTGAGCTCGTTCCGGATCCGGAGGAGCTCCTGCACGATGCGCTCGGGCAGCGTCACCCGGTCGACGCCCGCCCGCGCCGCGTCCCACTCAGCGAGCTTGATCTGGGCCGAGGCCGAGTCGGACCCCTTGAACACCTCATCGAGGAAGGCGCACTCGACCCCGGCGAGCCGGCCGTCGAGATTGCGCTCGCAGGGATCGTCCTTCAGGGCGCTGAGCTCCACCGGCCCGAAATACTCGTCCTCGGATCCGAGCTTGGTCGCCAGCGTCTGGAACTTCCGCGCCTCTGGGAAGCGCGAAAGGAACCCGAAGAACGAGGCGCTCCTCGTCGTACCGGGAGGGCCCACGAGCAGCGCGTGATCGGCAGACAGGACAGCGAGCAGGATGCACTCGACGGCTCTCGCGCTCCCGGAAAGCGGCAAGCTAACTGTCGCGCACGGTCCCGAGCCTGCGCCGCAAAGACGTCCTATCAACCGAGTTGCTGGTCGTGGACTTCATCATCACCTCATGTGTCTGCGCAGCGGGCATGCTGCGCCGGTGCCTCGCCGCGGTGTCACCCACGGCGAGGCGTCTATGGGGGCAATCCCGACTCCTCAGTCGTTGACCACGGGGATCGTGAACGACACGCCATCACCGCGGTCGAGCTGGACCTGGAAGCTGTGCCGGAGCTCGTTGACGCGCTCCGTGATCCGGTCAGCGGAGGTGGTTTCCGTGTGCGGCCATGGCCTCGGCGTGCGCGAGTTGCAAGCGCAATGCCGGTGTCACCAACATGGGGGCTCTCCACTGCTGCACCTCGCTGGGGCGACCTTTCCGCCGGTGCCGCCCCGCCCCCGACATCACGACGGGAGGGGCTGAAATGTGCGGATCGTGTCGGTCTTCAACACCGGGCGGAAGGCGGACGCAGCGGCGCGCGCGGGCTGCCCCGGCTGGTGAGCGTGACGGGCGCCAGGCCAAGCCCGTCGCCGCGTGCGCGCCCACGAGCGTCGCCTCCCACGGCCTTCATGAACAGGGCGCGGCGAAAACGTACAGTTAACCTGGAAATCGCTCAAAATAGATTTCATTTGAAGCGTCGGGCGGGCGCCGAGCGGCGACACCTGCTCATCATCCCTCGCGACGATCGCGCTTTACAGGCGCGTCCAGAGCGCTAAAGAAGGCAAATCATGAAAACACCGCTCACCACATCGACCCGTCCTCGCCACCTCGTGACGCGACTCCTTGAACAGCCGGATCTCGTCCACCTCGTGCAGGGCCTACCGGCCCCGGTGCTCACCAAGCTTATTCATCACATTGGCCTGGAAGACGCGGGCGAGATCGTCGCGCTCGCGACCACCGCGCAGCTCGAGGGAATCTTCGACGAGGATTTGTGGCGCAGCGAGCGCCCGGGCAAGGACGAGACGTTCGACGCAGATCGATTCGCCCTCTGGATCGAGGTCATGCTCGAGGCCGGTGAGGCGTTCGCGGCGCAGAAGATCGCCGAGCTCGACGAAGACTTCGTCACGCTGGCCCTGTGCAAGCACGTCCTCGTGATCGACATCGACGGGCTCTGCGTGCAGATGTCGAGCTCGGCGCATTCGGACGATGACGATCTCGTGGAAAAGGCGCTCGAGGGCTGTCTGTACCAAGAGTTCGAGGAGTTCCGGGTCATCGCCAAGAACCACCGGAGCTGGGAGCCCATTCTCTCGGTCCTGGTCGAGCTGGACAAGGAACATCACACCCTCCTACGAACGCTGCTCGACAGGTGCTGCGCCATCTCCTCCGAGTACATTGAAGAATCCGGCGGTCTGTACGACGTCCTCACCTCCGAGGAAATGCTGGAGTCTGACGTGGCCGGTGAGCGGGAAGATCGGCGCGAGCAAGAGGGGTTCGTCGCTCCTTCGGCGGCGGCGAGTTTCCTGAATCTGTCGAGGGTCACACCCCTGGAAGAGGTACTGCAGTCCCGAACGTACGACGCCGTCACGCGCGCCCATTTCCGCGCGGCGGCGGTGAAGGGTCGACCCACCGCAGCGGCGGCTCGGCGATCGGACGCGCTCGAGGCGAAGAATGCGGCGAATCCGCAGAGCCTCAAGGGCTTCCTCGAGGTTTTGCGCGAAGCGGACGTCCTGCCGCCTGCGACCGAGCCGGGGCTCCTCACGGCCGGCGCGAAGCACGGGGACGATCTCCCGTTCACGTCGGCGATCCGCGAGGTGAAGACGCGCGACGCGGAGATCTATGGGAAGCGCCTGATGGAGCTGAGCTACCTCGTGAACGTCCTCATCTCCGGATGCAGCTACAACGGCGGTGCGTTCCGGCCGTTCGAGGCAGTCGAAGCCGCCATCTGCACGTGCAACCTCGGGCTCGAACAACTCCTCGGAGAGCGATCGGCGCGCAAGAAGCCGAGCCCGGACGAGCTCGTGTCGGTGATCATCGAGCACGACGCGGTGAAGATTTTCATGGCCGGGTGGAACATCCTGCATCACCGGGTGTCGCTCTTCGCCGCCGACGCGATACGGAAAGCGCTGACAAAGCTGGCCGCCGACCAGTCCGACGCGCAGACGGCCCGGGAGATCGAGCGCGTGGCCCTCGGGCTCGGGGCGGATGCCGACGCGGGCAAGCCGTGGCGCTCGCGCGGCAAGCTCGACCGGATCGAGGGCGTGCTCGGGGCCGAGACGACATCGACATTTCGGGCGCTCCTGGACGAGTACCCGACGCTGCCTCACGGCGTGGGCGAAGGATCGCGGACCACCGCGGGCCGGCCTTTGCGCTTCATCTCCACGGGCGCGCAGGTTCTGGCCATACAGACGTTGCTGAAACGGCCGGAGGTGATCGGTGCAAAGGGCCCAGAGCGCGCAGCCCGCACCGACGCCCCCGCCAAGCCTCGACTCAAGCGCACCCGACCTGGACCGGGCCGCCAGAAGTAGAATTTGAATTTCATCACTCCCGAAGCGGGTTTGCGGGGACCACGGAAGCGGTACCGCCTGTGGCGGTGCCGCTTCTCGCCCTTGGCGAGCCGCGAGCGACGGGGAGTGTCAAGATAGCTGGCTGTTGAGTCTGCGGGCTTCTTGGGGCGGAGACGGCCGATCGATCACCCGGCGCACAGGATCGGGACCGCCCGGATGGCCGCGCTCCTTAAGCATGCCGAGGAGGCGACTCGAGCGCCGCGAGGGATACTTGCCGAGCTGCTCGACGATGAAGGGCACGAAGGGTCGACCATCGACGGGCGCGGCGCGACGACCTTCTGCGGTGACGCGGCCTCGGGACCGGGTCCGGCACAACACCTTCGGCGCAGTGTAAAGCATGGTTCGCTCGTGCTCGCCTCGCGCGGCTCATGAGCCGGTAAAGCGGTAGAGCGGCCGGGTCTTGCCCTGGCGCCAGGCATGCGCCTGCCTGGCATGCGGGTGAAGGTACCGACGCTCGGCCCCATACGCGTTTCATTATCGGTGTAAAATACCGTTATGAGCGGAAGTAATGCGGCTTGCAGATACCTATTGCTCAATCTGTCGGCAGTGTTATATGTAGCCTGGCGGACACAACCATACCGAGCCAGTCAAAGAGACGCGAGCACGCCAAGGCACGACGACGAAATCGTGCTCTTGCATGCTGGAACGCGAGCAACTCAGGCGCACGATGCGTCTTTGTTGGCCGGCGACGGGAGGTTTTGAGGGGTACTTGCCGCTGCGACTGCTCTTGGCGACACGTGTGTCGCACAGGCTTGCAGGTGTGCCAGCCATTGATTGGCACCACTGGTGCAGCGACGACATTGAACGATTTCAATGGTTTCAATGAGGTTGCGAAGCGGCGACGCCAGAGCGTCGAACAGGTTAATTTTGTAAGAAGTTAGGAACCTTCGATGCAATGCTCGAAGGTCCGGCCGGACCGCGATCTCATCCGCGTCCGGAGGTGCATGGCTGGAACGATGGTCGCCGTCGGTGGGGATGTCGCGGCAGGAGCAGGCGCTCATGAGGGGGCTGACAGGCGTGAGAGCGCTGTTCGGCTCTCTCAGGCTGCGCCATTGTGTTTGCCGTTCCAGGTCGTAAAAAATCGTGGCGGGTCGATCGCGGGAGAGAGTCGATGGACGTCGGAATCGAGCGCATTAACGCTTATCTCGGGCAGGCATGTATCGACGTGCGGATGATATTCGAGCACCGAGGTCTCGAATTGAAACGCTTCGGAAACCTGCTGATGGACAAGAAGTCCGTATGTCTGCCGTGCGAGGATTCGGTGACGAACGGCGTGAACGCGGCAAAGCCGCTCATTGATTCGCTCGATCGGTCTTCTGTTGAGAAGATCGAGCTACTGATCACATCCACCGAATCCGGGCTCGATTTCGGCAAATCGCTCAGCAACTACGTCCACGACTACCTGGGGCTCAGCCGCCGCTGCCGAATGTTCGAGGTGAAGCAGGCGTGCTACGGCGGTACGGCGGCTCTACAGATGGCTGCCAATTTCGTGAGGTCCAACGCGGCGCCCGGCGCGAAGGCGCTCGTCGTGGCGACGGACATCACGAGCGCGACAGCGAAGCACACATACGCGGAGCCGTCCCAGGGGACGGGCGCCGTGGCCATGATCGTCGGCGACGAACCGCACGTCCTGGAGCTGGATTTCGGCGCGAACGGCTATCACGGTTACGAGGTCATGGACACCTGCCGGCCGGACGTGCACGTCGAGGCCGGCGACCCGGATCTGTCTCTTCTATCCTATCTCGACTGTCTGGAACAGAGCTTTCGAAGCTACGTGGAGCGGGTCGAAGGTGCGGATTTTCAGTCTGCATTTGATTACCTCGTGTTCCATACGCCGTTCGGTGGAATGGTGAAGGGCGCTCACCGCAACATGCTTCGCAACATGAAGGTCCCGCCGGAGAGCATCGAGCGTGACTTCAAGCAGCGCGTGACGCCGTCGCTCAAGTATTGCGCGGAGGTCGGTAACATCTACTCCGCATCCATCTTCCTCGCCCTGATCGGGCTGATCGATTCCGTGCCGCTCGATTCCGCCAAGCGCGTCGGGCTCTTTTCGTACGGTTCGGGCTGCTCTTCGGAGTTCTATAGCGGAATCATCTCTCGACGCGGACAGGAGCTGGTGCGGGCCCTCGGCCCGGCAGAGGCGCTTCGAAAGCGCTATCGGCTCAACATGGCTGAGTATGAGAACCTGCTGGCGCTGAACTCGGAGTGGACGTTCGGCGTGCGCGATCGGCGGGTCGACGTCTCCGGATACCGAGACATCTACGACCGACAGTTCACGAACAGCGGCTTGCTCGTGCTGGAGAGCGTCGGGTCGAACTATCATCGCAAATACAACTGGGCTCACTAGCTGCCCCGTTTGGTTGACTCGCGCGTTTCAGGGCGGAATAGGCGCGTTCGCGTTCGGTGGGCGGGTAAAGAACCATGATTGATGGTCGTCGGGTCATTTCGAGAATGGACGTTGCCACTTCGGCCTGTCCCGATGACTGGTACGTGCCATGAACGTTGACCTCCTCGGGCAAGCCGACTCGGCCGATGGCGATCGCGGCCGCGTCGCCGTCGGACAGAGCTGGATCGTCGCGCTCTCGGCGCGAAATGAGCAAGAGCTTCGGCGCCTCGCCGGATCGATGCGCGAGTGGCTGTCGGGTGGGCGTAACGGGATTTCAATGGGAGAGTTGAGTCGAGCGTTGAACGTGGGACGCACCCATTTCGGCGTGCGATTCTGCGGGCTCTTCGACTCGCTCGACGACCTCTCGGCCGCGCTCGAGCGGCGGGCGGCCGGGGAGGCGCCGCGACCTGCCGATGTCGATGGACCGCGGCTGTCGCTCGAGACCGCGACGAGCGCTTTGGAAGAGAGCGGCACGGAGCCGAAGGAGCGCAGGGCGGCGCTGGAGGCCGTCTGCGACTGGTACCGGCAGGGAGCCGACATTGATTGGCGACGTGTGTGCGGCGACCCGTCTGAGGGGGCCCCATTCGACCTGCCGGCCTACCCATTCACGGATGTCGACTTCTGGTTTCAGGCCGAAAGGCCCCATTCGGCGATATCGGGCGCGCGGCCCTGGACGGTGGATTCATTCTGGGATGCGGACCTATCCAGGTTGGGTCGCCAAGGCTTCGCGAAGCTCTTGGGTGACGATGATGCGAGCGTCCTTCAGCATCGCGTCGAGGGGGCGCCCCTGGTCCATGCTGCGTTCTATTTCGAGCTCGCTTTTGCGGGCCTGAGGGCGTTGCGATGCCAGGTTGGCGGCTTGCGATGGCGTTCTTGCGTTTGGGCGAACCACCTCGTGCTCGGCCGGCGCGTGCCCGTGTGCCTATGGCTGCGGGACGACGGTGACACGGCCTCGTTCGAGATAGGGCTCGGGAGCGAGACGACGGAAGAGATCGTCATGCAGGGGCAATGGGAAACAGATGGCCGTGGCCCGGTTCCACCGTTTCCGGACACGTTCCCCTCCGGAGCGGCGCGCGAGCGCGCCACGGCGGCGGCGGTCTACGACACGCTGGCGGCTCGGGGGGTGGAGTATGCGCTGGACGCGCGGCTCATCGAATCGATCAACCTGTGGGCGGCGGACGACGCGTGGGTCGAGCTCTCGTCCCTGGCACCCGAGAGCGACCGGCAAGAGCCGGTGAGGCGAGCGTTCTTCGCGGCGCTCCAGGCGGCGGAGTTCTTGATCGCCCGATCCTCGGAGGCTCCGGCCGTCGTGGAGAGAATCGAATCTATCGCCATCGCGGACGCCACGCGCGAGCCGCGGTTCGCGCGTGTCCGATCGACGGCGAGCGGGCAGGGGGCGCCGACCTACGATATTGTCGTTTTCGACGTGAATCGCGAGGTCGTTGTCGTCATCGAGCAGGTGCTCTTTCAGCTCGTGGGCGGGGCGCGCGGCGCCCGGGGCCGACTCGAGCAGGTCACGCCCGGTCCGATGCTGGCGCGCCCGCGCCTTGTGGCGCGCCCTCCCGACGGGAGAGCCCCCTCGACCATCGGCGAGGGCGTGCTGATCTTCGACACCGACGATCGCCTCGCTCGACGAGTTCGGGAGAGCGAGCGCGACGCGGGCGTCGCCCTCGTCTTGCCCGGAGCGGAGTTCCGCCGGTGTGACGCGCTGACGTACACGATCGATGTCACCCGAGGCGAGCACTACACCGCGCTGCTCGAAGCGCTGCGCGGCGAGAGCTTCTTACCTGGACACATCGTCCATCGTTGGGCCAAAGGTGACTTCGGCTACCGGCCCAATCAGATCGACTCGCAGCTCGACCACGGCGTGCGCTCGCTCTACTGGATGGCCCGTGCTCTCGTCGCCGCGCGGTGGGATCGCCCCTTGCAATTCCTGGTTTGGTACGGCGGGCGTCCCGAGCTCGTGCAGCCCCTCGGCGCGTCGGCGACCGGCTTGCTGCGAGCGTTCGCTTTGGAGCAAGCACGCACCACCGTGCGCGCGGTGGAAGACGCCTGGTCGGAAGACGATCCGGTCAAAGCCGAGGTCATGCTCCGAGCGGAGCTCGCCGTCTGGTCGGGCGACATCGAGGTTCGTTACGATGGCGGCGGACGTTGGGCGAAGACGTGGGAGCTGGCGTCGCTCTTGCCGGCGCCGGCCCCGCATCCGGTGCGCGCGCACGGTACGTACGTGCTCACGGGCGGCCTCGGTGGCCTCGGGCTGTTGTTCGCGGAGCGCTTCGCGCGGCTCGCGCCGGTGAACCTCGTGCTCACTGGACGATCGGCGCCCACGCCGCGGCAGGAAGACGTCATGGCGCGCTGCCGCGCTTTGGGGAGCCGCGTCACGTTCGTGCGATGCGACGTCACCCGTCAGGATGAGGCGGACGAGCTCGTGGCGCGGGTGCGCGCGGAGTACGGGCCGATCCACGGAGTTGTGCATGCGGCAGGCGTGCTGCGTGATGGTCTCGTGGCGACCAAAGGGCTCGATGCCCTGAACGAGGTCATCGCACCGAAGATCGCGGGGACCGTTCACCTCGACGTTGCCACGCGTCGCGAGCCGCTCGACTTCTTCGTGATGTTCTCGTCGCTCGTCGGCGCCGTGGGCAACGTGGGTCAAGCGGACTTCGCTGCGGCCAACGCGTTCCAGCTGGCGTTCGCCGAGTTGCGAGAGGCGCAGCGAGTGACCTCCGAGCGTGCGGGGGTGACCCGCGCGATCGCTTGGGGTCATTGGCACGAAGGCGGCATACGAGTGACCGACGACGTGGACTCGGCGCTCGCTGCGCGCGGGATGGTTTCACTGTCGAACGAGGTGGGCTTCGCGCTGTTCGACGAGGCGCTCCGCGCGGAGGCTCCGGCCTCGATCGCCGCGCAGGGCGACTCGTCGAAGCTGCTGTCGCTGCTCACGAAAGCTGGCCGAGGCTGACCCATGCAGGAGACGCGAGATCAAACGTTCGTGCGCGTTCAGGCGGTGCTCTGTCGGATCGCCGATGCGCTCCTCAAACGGGGGCAGGGCGCCGCTGATCCAGAGCGCACGCTGCCCGAGCACGGCTTCGACTCGATCATGCTCAAGGCCTACGCGCGTGCGATCAGCGACGAGCTGCAAATCGATCTTGCTCCGAGCACGTTCTTCACGCACGACAGCATCGCGCGCTTGACCGCGCATATCCTCTCGGAGCACCAGGCCGCGGCGGACGCGCCGGATCGAGCTTCCGGCAAGACGCGCCGATTCGAAGGGTTTCGAGGGCGGAGGCTTGAGCCGCTCGATCTCGTCCGGCAAAGCGCCCCCGACGCGAGCCGCCCGGCTGACGTCGCCGTCATCGGGATGAGCGGGATGTTTCCCGACGCGCCGGACCTCCAGGCCTTCTGGCGGAACCTCGTCGAGGCGAGAGATTCCGTGACCGAAGCGCCGACCGACCGCTTGGACTTCTCCACCTTCGACGCGCAGGACGGAGAGCTGGCGAAGCCCGTGCCACATTGGGGGGCCTTCGTTCGCGACGTCGATCGCTTCGACGCTGCCTTTTTCGGGATCTCGCGGCGGGAAGCCGAGGTCATGGACCCGCAGCAGCGCCTGTTCCTCGAGAACGCTTGGCACGCCATCGAAGACGGGGGCTATTCGCCGCGCGCGTTCGCGGGGCGCCGGGTCGGCGTCTTCGCCGGCGCGCAATTCCACGGCTATGAGGATGTCGTCTTCGCGGCGCGGATCTACGACGGGTATACTGGAACGGGTAATTCCCAGTCGATTCTGACGAACCGCGTCTCGTATCTCCTCGATCTGCGCGGCCCGAGCGAGACCGTCGACACGGCCTGCTCGAGCTCTCTCGTGGCGATCCATCGGGCCGTGCAGGCGATTCAGAACGGCGAGTGCGAAGCCGCGCTGGCGGGTGGAGTCAGCCTCAACCTCAGCCCCAAGGCGCAGGTCGTGACGGCGCAGCTCGGCGTCCTTTCTACGACGGGGCGCTGCCGGACATTCGACGCGCGCGCAGACGGTTACGTGAAGGGCGAGGGCGTCGCGGTGTTGCTCCTCAAGCCGCTCGACCGAGCGCTGGCCGACGGCGATCACGTGTACGGCGTCATCAAGGGGAGCGCCGTCAATCACGGCGGCAAGGTGAGCTCGCTCACCGCCCCGGAAGCGGGGGCGCAGAGCCGGGTCATCATCGACGCGCTCGAGCGCGCGCGTATCCGGCCGGAGACGCTGGGCTACATCGAGGCGCATGGTACCGGCACCGAGCTGGGCGACCCCATCGAAATCGACGGCATCAAGGGTGTGTTCCGGCACTTCGGGGTCCCCTGGGAGTGCGCGTCAGAGGGCGAGCGCTGCCGCATCGGATCGCTGAAGACGAACATCGGGCACCTGGAAGCGGCGGCCGGCGTCGCAGGCGTCGTCAAGGTCCTGCTAGCTCTCTGGCATCGGGAGCTGCCGCCGTTGCTGCATCTCGAGACCGTCAATCCGTATCTGAAGCTCAACGGGACTCGGCTCTCGATCGTCACCCGACTCACGCCGTGGGAGCGCAGGGCGGGGGAAACCCGACATCCCATACCTCGGCGCGCCGGGGTCAGCTCATTCGGGTTCGGCGGGACCAACGCGCACATTGTGCTTGAGGAGGCGCCGGAGCGATCGCCTCGAACGGTGGAATCCTCTACCGCCGAGGTCATCGCGCTCTCCGCGAAGACGGAGCGCGCGCTGTTGGCACGGATACGTGCGCTGCGATCGTGGCTCGACGACGTGGGTGACACCTATGCGCTTGCCGACGTCGCCTTCACGATCAACGTGAGCGGGAGTAATTTCACCAAGCGCTGCGCGTTTGTCGTCGGGTCGCTCGCGGAGCTGAAGGCGGCGTTGACCGCGGTCGATCGCGGCGAACGACCGCAGGGATTTTTCGACGCGGAGCGCGCGGCGGACGCCGTTCACGACGCTGCGGTCGAAGCGGCGGCAAGCGCGATGTCGGATCCGAGCCGGCTCGGTCGCGCGCTCGAAGGGATCGCGGCGGCGTTCGTCCGTGGCCGCGTAATCGACTGGGCCAGGCTCTTCTTGGGCCGGGAACGCCGCCGGATACCCATGCCGGGCTACCCCTTCGAGGGCGAGCGGTTCTGGATTCCGAAACCCGAGCAGGACATCAGCCTGGGGTTCTTCGGCCCGGCCTTTGTGCACTCCGAGCTGTCCGTCGATAGCATCCAACCGGCTGGCGTCCTTCTCGTCGTCGGCGGGCAGGAATACGCGCGAGAGCTGCGCGCCCGATGGCCGGGGCTCGACGTTGCCGTTCTCGCCGGCGATGAGACCAATTACGCGACCGCGATAGATAGGTTGCGCGCGGAGAATCGATTTCCCCAGCGGGTGATCTGGTGTGCCCCGGACATCAACCAGGAATCGGCTGACTGCGCTCGCCTCTACCGGATGGCGCTCGGCTCGTTATGGAGGCTCTCGCAGGCCTTGATTCGAGCGGCGCCGCACCGGACGATCGATCTGCTCGCCGTTCACGTGGGGCCGTCGTCAGCCCCGCTGGCCGCGGCGGCGGCGGCGTGGGCGAAATCGGCGCTCGCGGAGCATGCCTCGTTCTATTGCCGCGTCCTAGAGCTTTCTCCTGATCTGGACGCGTCCGCCCGCGCGTTGCTCTTGGCGCGCGAGGTTCTCTCCGGCGACACCGCGTTCGAGGTTCGCTATGATGCGATGCGGAGGCGCTCGGTCAAGAGCTACGCTCCGCTCGAGGCCGCGCCGTCGGCCGTTCCCTTGCGGCGGGGCGGCGTCTACATCGTCTCCGGCGCCTTCGGCGCGCTCGGTCGCCGATTCGCCGAATGGTTGGCGACCGAGTGGCAAGCGAAGCTCGTGCTTCTCGGTCGTCGGCTGCCGCCGAAAGCGCCGCCCTCAGGCTCGCGAGAAGGCGACGTTCTGGCGCTCGAATGCGACGTGACGCGCTTCGACCAGGTCGAGGCCGCCGTGCGGCGCGCGGTCGCTGCGTTCGGGACAGTGCACGGGGTGTTGCACGTCGCCGGCGTGGGCGGCTCGAAGCCGGTGCTCGATCTCGACGCCGTCGAGCTCGAGCGATTGCTGGCCGTCAAGGCGGAGGGAGTCATCCACCTCGATCGCGCGACGAGGCATCTTCCGCTCGACCTCTTCGTCGGGTTCTCGTCGTTGGCGGCCGCTGCCGGGACGGCCGGTTATTCGGCGTACGCGGCGGCGAACGGGTTCCTCGATGGCTTCATGCGGGCGCGCACATTGGCGCGACGGCCTGGGCTCAGCCTCTCGATCGCCTGGCCGTTCTGGGCGGACGGAGCGATGGGGCCCGCGGAGGAAGCCAAGAAGGCGTGGATCGCGTGGATGCGAAAGACGCAAGGTCTGGTGCCGTTGTCGGCCGCGTCCGGCCTACGCGCCTTCGAGCTCTCCCTGGGGTTGGGCGAGGCTCACATCGTCGTGACGGAAGGGGAATTGAGCAAGGTAAGGCCCATGTTGGCGGCGGCCGCGCGGGCCGAGCGACATGGTGAGCCGGACGAGCCGGCAGCGTCGTTGTCTGTGGACACGCCGGCGCCGCCGGGGCCGACGCAGCCGAGGCCATCAGCGCAGGGATCCGCGTCGCTCGAGCGCGCGCTCGTGGAGCTCGCGGCGCGCATTCTCAAGGAACCCGAATCGTCCATCGACCCGCGCGCGCCGCTCACCGAGTTCGGATTCGACTCGTTGTCGCTCAAGGATCTCGCATCGCGCCTCTCGCGAACCTATTCGCTGCCGATCACGCCCAATCTCTTCTTCCAGTATGGAACGTTGCACGCTCTCGCCGACTATTTGATCACGAAGTTGCCCGATGTTCTGAAGCTCGCCGGTGAGCCAAAGAGTTCTCCCGTGGAGAAGCTCGCGACGGCGACGGAACCGGCGATGCAGGGCGCCCGATCGGGACGAGAAGAAGTGAAACGAACAGAACCGGGACGAAGCGATCTGGGACGAGAAGAGGGATGGCAAGAAGGTTCGCTGCGAGGAGGTGATCCGCCGCTCGGCACCTCGCCGGCGGGCTCGGAGCCGATCGCCGTGATCGGGATGGCCGGCGTATTTCCCCAGTCGAAGGACGTCGACGAGCTGTGGGCGCACCTCGCGGCGGGGGACGACCTCGTGACGGAAGTGCCGCGGGAGCGCTGGGACTCCCGCGCCTTCTTCGGCGACTCCACGCGCGACCCACAGAAGACGAACTCGAAATGGGGAGGGTTCGTCGCGAACGTCGACTGCTTCGATGCGGCGTTCTTCCGCATATCGCCGCGCGAGGCGGAGCTCATGGATCCGCAGCACCGGCTCTTCCTTCAAGTCGTGTGGAGCGCGATCGAGAACGCCTGCCACGATCCGCTGGCGCTCGCGGGCCGGAGCGTCGGCGTATTCGGTGGAACGCAGGTCAGCGAGTACCAGGAGGTGCTGGAGGCGCACCGCGAGCGCGACGCGTTCCGCGTAACGGGGAACATCGACGCGCTCCTGGTGAACCGGATCTCGTACTTGTTCGATCTCAGGGGCCCCAGTGAGGTCGTGAGCACGGCCTGCTCGAGCGCGCTCGTCGCCGTGCATCGCGCCCTGTGCGCGCTGCGCCGGAACGAATGCGAGATGGCGATCGTCGGCGCCGTGAGCCTGATGCTCTCGCCGCTCGGGTTCGTCTACCCCAGTCAGATGCGCATTCTGTCTCCGGACGGGCGCTGCAAGACCTTCGACGCGCGAGCCAACGGCTACGTCAAGGGCGAAGGGGCCGGCGCCCTCGTCCTCAAGCCGCTCTCGAAGGCGCTTCGCGACGGCGATCCGATCCACGCCGTCCTACGTGGCAGCGCGGTCAACCATGGCGGCAGAGCCACGTCCCTGACCGCGCCGAACTCGGCGTCGCAGCGCGACGTGATCCTCCGCGCGCTCGCCGACGCAGGGCTCGGCGCCGGGAGCGTGAGCTACGTCGAGACCCACGGCACGGGGACGGAGCTGGGCGATCCGGTCGAGATCGACGGCTTGAAGCAAGCGTTTGCTGAAGGCGGCGCCACCGCGTCGGCGTCGTGCGGGCTCGGGTCCGTGAAGAGCAACATCGGTCACCTCGAGCCCGCAGCCGGCATCGCCGGGCTCGTGAAGGTCATCCTGGCGCTGCGGCACCAGATGATCCCTCGGACCCTTCACGTCCAGACCGTCAATCCGTACATCAACCTTGAGGGCTCTCCGTTTTTCATCGCCGACCGCCCGCGGCCGTGGACGAGTGGACTCGACGCTTCAGGCCGACGGGTTCCGCGCCGCGCGGGAGTGAGCTCGTTCGGATTCGGCGGGGCCAACGCGCACGTCATTGTGGAGGAGGCCCCTCCGCCGGCGCCTTCGAGCCCGCCTCCTGAGAGGCCGTATTCGATGCTCGTGCTCTCCGCGAAGAGCGAATGGTCGCTCCAGGAACGGCTGCGCGACCTCCGGCGATGGATCGGACAGCACCGCTCGGAGGTGACGCTTGGAGAGCTGAGCTTCAACCTCGCCATGACGCGCAGCCACTTCACGCACACCTGCGCGCTGGTCGTGAAATCTTACGATGAGCTCGACGAGGCGCTCGCGCACCGGCTGGAGGGGCGCCCGTGCGCCGCTGTCGTGAGCGGGACCGCCGCGAGCGGCAAAGACGGCTCGGAGCCGTTGATGGACGAGCTCTCGGAGTATCTAGCGACGACGGTGACGCGCGGCGATCTGACGCCCGAGCGATATCGCAGCGTGCTGCTCGCCCTCAGCGAGCTCTATTGCCGGGGCAAGCGGGTGGACTTCGGCGCGATCTTCGGGACCGCGCGAGTTCGACATGTGCCGTTGCCTTCCTATCCGTTCGAGAAGCGGCGACACTGGCTCGAGGCGAGCGACGCGCGGGGCGCAGCGATCGCGTGCGCGACCGACCTCGGCTACTACGAGCCGAGGTTCCGGGACGCTCCTTTGCCCGCGGCCGGCGCGCACCCGCTGCCGCCCGGCGCCGTTCTTCTCTTCGATGTCGATGATGCGCTCGCCCCCCGCGTGAGCCGCCACCTCGGCGGTCGCCCCGTCGTTCTCGTCGAGCAGGGGCGGGAATACCGCCGCGTCGATGCGCTGCGGTACGAGCTCGATCCGGGTGATCCCGAGGGCTACGAGCGGCTTTTGTCGTCGATCGAGGGAGACCACGGAGGCTGCGCGGCGGTGGCGCACCTGTGGGCGCAACACCGGTTCTCGCCGGACGTGCGAGCGGTCGATGCGCAGCTCGACGAGAGCTTCTATTCGGTGCTCTTCCTCGCTCGCGGCCTCGTAGCGCGAAGGCGTCAAGTCCGCTTTCTGTTCGGCTATCGGGAGGCCGAGGGCCCGCAGCCTGTGTACGCGGCGATGGTCGGGTTCGTCAAGTCGGTCGCGCTGGAGCATCCCGCGCTCGACATGTGGGTCGTTGCCTTTGGCGGCGCGGCGGCGCCTCCGGACGCGGTGGCCGCAACGTTGGTAAGAGAGCTGGAGAACGGCTCGACCCGCGGCGTGCGCGTGCGGTACTCGGGTGAGCGCCGCGCGATCGAGCGGTTCGAGCGGGTGAGCGCCGAGCGCGCCTCGGCTGGCGTTCGAGAGGGCGGCGTCTATGTGATCACGGGCGGCTGCGGAGGGCTCGGGCTCATCGTTGCCGAGCACCTCGCGCGGGCGTACCGCGCCAAGCTGGTGCTCGTCGGACGCGCACCGCTGGACGGCGGCAAGGAGCGCCATATCGAGCGGCTCGCCGCGCTCGGGGCGGAAGTCGCCTACGTCCCCGCGGACGTCACGATCGCAGAACAGGCGCTCGGCGTCGTCGAGCTCGCCGAGCGGCGGTTCGGCGCCCTTCACGGCATCGTCCACGCGGCGGGCGTGGGCGCGGCCGCGCCGATCAAACGGAAGGCCGTCGAGGAGGCGCGCACGGTGCTCGCGCCGAAGGTGCAGGGGACGTTGAACCTGCTGCACGCGGTCGGCTCACGCCGGCTCGATTTTATCGCGCTGTTCTCGTCGATCTCCTCTGTCATCGGTAATCCGGAGAACGTGGACTACGCATTTGCAAACGCGTTCCTCGACGCATTTGCCGCTGCGCGCGCCGGCGCTCCGGGGCCGCGTATCGCCGCGATCAGCTGGCCGCTTTGGGAGGATGGGGGCATGAAGCCCGCCCCGGCGCAGATGGCGGCGCTCGCGCGCTGGATGCGCGAGGCACAGGGGCTCGTCCCCCTCCCAAGCGCGCGCGGCATCGAGGCGTTCGAGCGCTGCCTTGGTCTCGGCCGGCCCCACCTGATGGTGATCGACGGCGACGGAGCGCTGTTCGAACAGACGCTGTCACGTGCGTGCGAACGCGAGCTCGACGCGGCGGCGGCGGACACGACCTTGAAGCAGTCCGCGGTGTCCACCGTCGAGGCCGCGGAAGGGGCGGAGAGAGCCGGGCGCGCCCCTGGTCCGTCGGCCGTCGCGATCGAGGAGGAGCTCCGCGCGCTCGTGGGCGCTCAACTGAAGCTCCCGGAGGCGGACATCGACTCCGCCGAGACGTTCTCGAACCTGGGGCTTGATTCAATTTCGCTCAAAACGTTCGTCGAGAGGGCGAATTCGCGGCTCGGAGTAAAGCTGATGCCCAGCGTCGTCTTCTCGTACGAGACGCTCCGGGCGTTGGCGCACCACGTGGAGGCCGCGCATACCCCGACGATCCATTCGTCGTCGGGCGCCCCTCCGACCACCCCGGAGCAGGGGACCATCGGCCGCGTCGCGGCCGCCGCGCCCCCGGCTGCAGTGGATCCCGATCCGCCTTCGGCCACCGGCGCCGCGGGCGCCGGTACAGGAGCCATGCCCGCCTCGGCCGCCGCCGCGCCGCCGCCGCGTGGCTCGTCCCGGGGCGCGCCCGCGGCTCAACCCGAAGGAATTGCCATTATCGGAATGAGCGGCGCGATGCCGCAGTCGCGCGATCTCGATGCGTTCTGGCAACACCTCGTGGCGCGGCGCGATCTCGTGACCGAGGTCCCTGCCGCGCGCTGGGACTGGCGGCAGTACTTCGGCGAGGGCGTCGCGCAGTCGGTCTCGAAATGGGGGGCGTTCCACGGAGATGTCGATAAATTCGACGCGGATTTCTTCGGCATCAACCGGCGTGAAGCGGCGTTGATGGATCCGCAGCAACGCGTCTTCCTCGAGGTCGCGTACCACGCGTTCGAAGACGCTGGATACTCGACCAGCTCGCTTGCTGGGCGATCGGTCGGCGTCTTCGGGGGGATGAACTTCGGCGAGTATCAGAGCCTCCTCGCCGCGCATGGCGAATCGCACGCGTATATGGCGACCGGCAATTACAGCAGCATGCTCGCCAATCGCATCTCGTTCCTGCTCGACCTGGTCGGGCCGAGCGAGACGATTGATACGGCGTGTTCGTCCGGGCTCGTAGCCTTGCATCGAGCGGTGCAGGCGCTTGAGACCGGCGAGTGCGAGATCGCGCTCGCCGGCGCGGCGAGCGTCATCGTCAGTCCGCGGTCGTACGTCGTGTCCAGCCGGTTGGGGATCCTGTCGCCCACTGGACGTTGCCGGACGTTTGACGCCGCCGCCGACGGTTACGTGAAGGGGGAAGGGTCCGGCGCGGTCGTGCTCAAGCCGCTCGCTCGAGCGCTGGCCGACGGCGATTCTATCTACGGCGTCATCAAGGGGATCGCCACCAATCACGGCGGTCGCGCCAACTCGATGACCGCGCCCCGCGCCCCGGCCCAGGCGGCGGTCATCCGGCGCGCGCTCGAAAAGGCGAAGGTTGATCCGCGGACGATCACGTACCTCGAAACACACGGCACGGGGACGAGCCTCGGAGATCCGGTCGAGATCGATGCGCTCAAGCTGGTATTCCCGCCGGAGGGGGCGCTCGCCACGAGAGGTTACTGCGCCCTCGGAGCCGTGAAGACGAACGTCGGGCACCTCGAAGCCGCCGCTGGAATGGCCGGGCTCCTCAAGGCCCTCTTGGCTTTCCGCCATCACAAGCTCCCCGGGAATGTGCACTTCAAGACCCTGAACCCGTATATCCAGCTCGACGAGAGCGCCTTCTTCGTGCACGCGGACACCATCGAGTGGACGCGGATGAACGACGACATCCCACGGCGCGCTGGCGTGAGCTCGTTCGGCTTCGGCGGCGTGAACGCGCATGTCGTCCTGGAGGAGGCACCCGACGTACCGCGCCGGACGACCGGCCGGCCGGCCTATGTTTTCTGTGTATCGGCCAGGAAGCCCTCGCAGCTCTCACGCCGCATCACCGATCTGCTCGAGTGGCTCGGCTCCCAGGCTGACGTCGATCTCGGGGCGCTGAGCTTCACGCTGAACGCCGGGCGGGCTCACCACGCGCATCGTTGTGCGATCGTCGCGTCGACGCGTAGCGAGCTCGAAGAGCGCCTGGTCGCGGAGCGCGACCGGGTCCGGAGCGCTCCCGACTTGCCCGCGCCCTCTCGCGGGCAGGCGGACGCCGCGGCGTCGAACGCCCGAGGTGGATCGCGCGACCCGAGATCGGCGCTCGCGTCGGCGAGCCGGGGCGACCGGCCTGCGCTCGCGTCGATCGCCGATGCCTATGTGGCCGGCGCGGAGCTCGACTGGCAGCTCCTGTACGAGGGCGAGGCGGTGCGCCGCATCTCGATTCCCGGTTACCCCTTCGAGCGGATTCGTTATTGGTTCGACGAGCTGTCCGCGTCGCCGCCGGCGGTGTTGCCAGCCGTGCCTGCGCAGCAATCCAGACGCCCGCTCAAAGCGCTCACGGTCCCCCGCGGAGCGCCGTCTGACAAAGCGCCAACGTCCGCGCTCAATGGTGATTCTCACCACAAGATTCGTTTGAAGACTATTTCGGAGTGAAACTCCGTGACCTACATCGATTGGAGCGCGCGAAAGTGAGCACGAGCAGCCGCCTGAAGCAGATTGTGGCCGACGAACTGCTGCTGAGCCCCGAGCAGTTGGACGCCGATGCATCGTTCTCCGAGCTCGGGATCGACTCGATCCTCGCGGTCGAAGTCGTGAAGAAGGTCAACCGCGCATTCGGCGTGGAGCTGAAGAGCACGGCTCTTTACGACCTGCCCTCGATCCGCGCGCTGGCGGAGCACGTCGACGGCCCTGGAGTCGAAGCGCCTCGGGGGTCGCGCATTTCCCTGAAGCCAGTGGGCATCGCCGGCCCTGCGCCATCGCCCATCGTGGACGCGCCCCCGGCGGAGAGCGCGGCCCGCCGGACCGCGCCGACTCCGACGCGCGCGCAGGCCGAAATCCGTAGAGAGCTTCGTGAGGTCGTGGCGGCAGGGCTGCTCGTCTCGCCGAATGACCTGAAGGACGCGGCGGCCTTCGCAGAGATTGGGGTCGACTCGATCCTGGGCGTCGAGATCGTCAAGCGCTGCAATCAGGCGTGGGGAACCGAGCTGCCGGCGAGTATTCTTTACAGCTATCCCAGCATCGCCGAGCTCGCCGAGCACGTCGCGGAGATCTTCGCAGAGGCGTCCCGCGCCGGCGACCGCTCACCAGAGGAAAGCAACGGGAGTCGTCCGATCGTGCATCGCGCGGTCTCGGAAGTGCGGCGTGAAGCGCCGCCGAGCGCGGCTCCGGAGGCGCGGCGTGAAGCGCCGCCGAGCGCGGCTCCGGAGGTGCGGTGTGAAGCGCCGCCGAGCGCGGCTCCGGAGGTGCGGCGTGAAGCGTCGCCGAGCGCGGCTCCAGAGGCGCGGCGTGAAGCGCCGGCGCGAGCACCGGCCGCCCGCGCCGCGGATCCGGACGAACCGATCGCCGTCGTCGGGCTCTCTTGCCGTGTACCCGGCGCGCGCGATGCGCGCGAGTTCTGGGTCAATCTCTACCAAGGTCGCGACTCGGTGCGAGAGGTGCCCCGCGAGCGCTGGGATCCGCAGCTCTGGTTCGATCCGGATCGCCTGGCGCCGGGCAAAACATACAGCAAGTGGGGGGGATTCCTGGACGACGTCGACAAGTTCGACCCGCTCTTCTTCAATATCTCGCCTGCCGAGGCGAGCTGGATCGATCCCCAGCACCGCCTCTTTCTCGAGGAGTGCTGGTCGGCGCTCGAGGACGCCGGCTACACGCCGGACGACGTGCGCGGCAGGCGTGTGGGCGTCTACGCCGGAATCATGAACAATGATTACCAAGAGGTGATCATCCGGTCGGGCTCCAGCCCCAGCGAGCACGGCACAACGGGCATCGCCGAGTCGATGCTCGCCTCACGTCCGTCGTACTTCCTGAACCTCAAGGGCCCGGCGCTCACCATCAACACGGCATGCTCATCGTCTCTCGTGGCCATTCATCTGGCGTGTGAGTCGCTCAAGAACCGGCACACCGATATGATGATCGCCGGCGGCGTGACCTGCTATCTGACCGAGTCGTCGTACATCGGAATGAGCAAGCTCGGGATGCTCTCGCCCCGGGGGGTGTGCTCGCCGTTCGACGACGGAGCCGACGGTATCGCTCCCAGCGAGGGGGTCGGCGTTGTCGTCCTGAAACGTTTGAGCGACGCGATCGCTGACGGAGACAGGATCTGGGGGATCGTTCGGGGGTCGCTGACGAATCAAGACGGCAGGACCAACGGGATCACGGCGCCGAGCTCGATCTCGCAGAAGGCGCTGTTCGTCGAGCTGTATGAGAGGACGGGGATTCACCCGGAGAGCATCCAGTACGTCGAGGCTCACGGCACGGGGACCAAGCTCGGCGATCCGATCGAGGTAGAGGCGCTCAGCGCGGCGTTTCGCACGTTCACGCAGAAGTCGCGCTTCTGCGCGCTCGGCTCGGTGAAAGGCAACATCGGCCACACGTCGGGCGCCGCCGGCGTCGTGAGCCTGATCAAGGTGCTGCTGTGCATGAAGCACCGCACCCTCGTGCCATCGATCCATTACGAGCGTTCGAATCGGCACATCGCCTTCGAGGAGACGCCGTTCACGGTTCAGACCGAGGTAGCCGCATGGGAGGCGCCGCAGGGCGCGCCCCGGCGCTCCGCGATCAGCTCGTTCGGGTTCAGCGGCACCAATGCTCACTTGATCGTGGACGAGCCGCCTGCATTGCCGATCGCCCCGAGCACGCCCAAACCGGCTTACCTGTTCGCGGTCTCGGCGCGGACGCCCGACGCCCTCCGGCAGAGGTTGGCGGCTCTCTCCGAGGCCTTGACCGAGGCTGATGGTCGTATCGATCTTCAGGCTTTGAGCTACACGCTGAACCGCCGCCGCGCGCATTTTGCCCATCGTGTCGCGTTGATTGCTTCGTCGGTGAGCGAGCTCCAACAATTGCTGGAGGCCGCTCGTCGGGGCGAGGCGGGGCCGCGCGTCGTCTTTGGGCCCGCTTCCGCCAAGGAGACGAGCGCCTCCGACGCGCTCCTTTTCACGGAGGTGCTCACCATCGTAATCGAGCAGGTCCGGCGGCGAGACGGCCTAGACGATGCGACCTACGCGCGCAAGCTGACGGTCCTCGGGGCGCTCTACGCGAGAGGGCTGGACGTCGATTGGGCGATTCTGCACGAGGGAGAAAGCTCCCGCCCTTTGAGCTTGCCCGGTTATCCGTTCCAGAGGCGCCGGTGCTGGATCGAGGTGTCGTCCAATGACTCGGCGAGCAAGGCGTCTCCGGCTCTGGCTCCGTCGCATCGAGTGAGCCCCCGGGTCCAGGAGAACGGTGCGCATCACAATGGTGCGCGCGAGAACGGTGCGTATGAGAACGGCGCTGGCCTCTCCCGCGGTTCGTTCGCGGCGGCGGTTGAAGAACCGAGCCATGGGGTCGAGACCTTCGAGCTCTCCGAGGAGCAGCCGACGTTGGCCGATCATCGAATCGCCGGGCAGTCGATCGTTCCAGCGGTGCAGTATCTGGAGCTGATCCGCGCCGCGCTCGAACGCGGCGGCAAGCGGGCCGTCCGGCTCTTCGGGTGCGTCTGGCTCGACGCCTGCCGGGTCCGCGGCTCGGCGCCGCGACTTCGTTTGTCGCTTGAAGAGCCCGGACGGTTCGTCTTTAGCTCGACAGACGAAGCGGGGCGAACCGTCGTTCATTGCCGCGGCTCCTGGGAGGAGAGGGACCTCGCCCGGATCCCGCCCCCGGTGGCCCTCGCGCCCCTCCTCGAGCAGGCGGTCACGGTCTTGAAGGGCGCGGAGATCTACGCGAAGTTCGCGCGGCTCGGGATCGACTACGGCCCGAGCTTCCGAACGCTGCAATGGGTCCAGCGCGCGGGTACCAAGCTCGTGGCGAAGATCGAGGCGCGCCCTTCGCGAGGCGGAGAGCTCGTTATGGCCGGTCTCCTCGACGGTGCGCTTCAAAGTCTCATCGGGTTCGCGCAGGACGAGGGCGAAGGTTCGTCGGTTCCGTTCAGCATGGATGCCGTGGAGGTATACGGGCCCGTCGACTCCGAACTGTACGTCGTCGCGGATGTCAAACCATCCAAAGGCCCCGGTCCCAGCCTGTCGCGTCAGGTCGATCTCAAGCTGATCGCGCTCGATGGGCAGGTGCGGGTCAGCATCGAGAATCTCACCGTTCGCAAGTATGCGAACAAGACGCAATCCATCCAGGCGCCGACGAGCCCGCGCGTCGTGTTGTGTGAGGTCGACTGGCGCGACCGCCCCGCGGGGGAGATGCCGATCGACCTGGCCGCTGCGCGTGGCGTGCTGGTGCTCGAGGGGCGGGCTGGTCTCTCGAGTGCCCTCCAATCCTGGTGTTCCGAGAGGCAGCACCGGATGCCGATCATCTCGGTGACCCCCGACGCGCCGTTCGCGCAGCTCGGTCCGGCCGAATACTGCGTGGACCCAAGCCGCCCGGAGGACTTTGCGCGGCTGTGGAGCGCTCTTGCGGCCGGTGGCATCGCGGTGAGTCACGTGCTCAACCTTTGGTCCCTACACGGCGCGCAGCACGGCGGGGCCGGGGAATCACTGGAGGACAGAATTGCGACGGGCCCGCTCGCGACGTTCGATCTTGTCGCCGCCTTGGCTCGGGCAGGGACGAGGAAGCTTCGCCTCCTGCATGCGTACCTTACGGATGACCCGCTGGCCGGCGCCGACGCGATGATGGCTGGTTTTGCGGAGAGCGTCGTCCGGGAAAAGCCGGACTACGACCTCCGGGTTGTTGGGCTCGGAGAGGCGTGCCGTGCGCCGTCGGTGCTCGTCGACGTGCTCGCGCGAGATCTGTTCAGCAAGGGCGCGCCGCGCCACGTGCGGTGGGTCGATCCCCGGCAATCGCGCTTTATGGGTGTGCGACGCTTGGAGGCCGACGCTGCCGGCACGTCGGCGGTCGCGGCGGCGCCGGTCGCCGGTGGTGTCTACCTCGTCACGGGCGGCATGGGCGGCGTCGGTCGTCACGTCGCGCATTGGCTCGCGTCGGAGTTCGGAGCCCGCCTCGCGCTCGTCGGGCGGCACGCCCGCGATCCGATGATCGAAGCCAAGCTCGAGCCGCTGCGCCGCGCGGGCGCGGCGGCCGTCGAGTACTTCTCCTGCGACGTCGCATGCGCGGACGAGGTCGACGCGTTGATCCCGGCGATTCAAGACAAGCTCGGCGCGCTGCGAGGAATCATCCACGCGGCCGGCGTGCTCAACGATTCGCTTCTCGTCAACAAGACACGCGCAGACTTCGAACGCGTCATGTCGCCGAAGGTGTTCGGCGCGGTTCACCTCCATCGAGCCACCGCGCGCCATCATCTCGATTTCTTCGCCGCGTTCTCGTCGCTGGCGGCGCTGAAGGGCAACGTGGGCCAGGTGGACTACGCGACCGCCAACGCCTTTCTCGGCCACTTTGCGGCGTGGCGCGAAGGGCAGCGCGAGAGAGGCGAATGCTCGGGGATCACCGTAGCCATCGACTGGCCGCTCTGGCGGGACGGCGGTATGCAGGTCACCGTCGAGATCGAGCAGCGGCTGCGAGACGCGTTCGGTCTTGAGCCGCTCGAGACGGGGGAGGGGATGGACGCGTTCCGGACGATCCTCGCGCGGGGCGTTCCGCGTGTCGCGGTGGCGCGCGGGCGCGTAGCCGCCGTCTCTCGTTACCTCGGCCTGGAAGGCGACGACGTCAAGGTATCAACGGTCGCTGCGGGCGCGATCGAGCGCGGGCCTGTCGCGGCGATGCACGAGCCCCCGCCGCAGCGGACGGGCGGCGATCCCGGTCAACGAGAGCAGGCCGCTGTCGCCATGTTGACTCAGATCTGCGTGGCGACCCTCGGGCTCGACGCTGCCGACGTCGACCCCGACGCGCCGTTCGACACGCTGGGAGTCGATTCGATCCTCATGATGAAGATCCTGTCGGCGATCGAGCAGCACGTCCACTTGCCAGTGCCGCCCAGCATGATCCTCGAGAATCCGACCGTCCATCAGCTCGCGAAAGCGCTGGTCGCCGAGGGTTTCGTCCGGGAGCCGAGCGCCAAGGCGAACGGCGTGCGGACGGAAGCTCCGGCCCCGTCCATGGAGCCGATCGCGCCTTCGCGGTCGCCTGCCGCCGCGCCGGTGCCCGCTGAGCGGGCGCCCGATCGCCGGATCGCCGTGATCGGGATGGCCTGCCGCTTCCCGGGTTCTCCGAGCCCGGAGTCGTTCTGGGAGAACTTGCGGGGCGAAAAGTGCCTGGTCACCGAGGTGCCGCCCGATCGCTGGGACGTCGGTCGATCGTTTAGCCCCGATAAGCGCGCCGGCAGATCCTACTCGAAGTGGGGCGGCTTCATCGAAGGCGTGGATCTCTTCGACAACGAGTTCTTCGGCGTCGCCGACGAGGACGCGGTGGTGATGGATCCCCAGCAGCGCATCGTGCTCGAGCTGACCCAGGAGTTGTTTGACCGGGCGGGGTATGCACGCAGCGAGATCGAGGGGCGAAACATCGCCGTGCTCCTCGGCGCGTCGCAGAGCAGCTACATCAACCTGGTCGAGGGCAACCTGAGCGACAAGCAGCTCGCCAAGGCCGTCGTGAGCACCATTTCGAACATGGTCGCGGCCCGGGTCGCCGACTTCTACAACCTCAAAGGCGCGGCCCAGACCATCGACGCCGCCTGCGCCTCGGCGCTGATCGCCGTGCACGACGCCTGCAAGGCGCTGGTCGACGGGTCCGTGGACATGGCTGTTGCGGGTGGCATCGGGCTCCTCCTGGACGACCGCCAGTTCGTATCGTTCAGCCGCGCCAGCGTCCTGTCGGATACCGGCGTTTGCCGCGTCTTCGACGAGAAGGCGAACGGCTTCGTCCTCGGCGAGGGCGCGGGGCTCGTTCTGCTCAAACGATACGACCAGGCCGTGAAGGACGGTGACCGGATCCTCGGCGTCATCCTGGGATCGGCGGTCAATAACGACGGCCGCACGATGGGCTTGACCGTGCCGAATCAGGCGGCGCAGGAGGCGGTGATCGAGCTGGCGCTCGCCAACGCCTCGGTGTCGGCTGACACAATTTCGTACCTCGAGGCGCACGGCACGGGGACGCTGCTCGGCGATCCCATCGAGGTCAAGGCCGCTTCCAAGGCGTACTCCAAGCAGACCGAGGCGAAGCGGTACTGCGGCATCGGGTCGGTGAAATCCAGCGTGGGGCACCTGATGCGGGCCGCCGGGATCGCGAGCTTGATCAAGGTGATCTTGTCGCTCCAGCACGGGACAATCCCCGCGACGCTCCACTGCGACGCGCCCCACGCGCGATTCCAGTTCGAGCAATCGCCGTTCTACCCGGTCCGGGGCACGCAGGAGTGGCGCCCGCTCAAGGGAGTGCGCCGGGCGGGGATCTCGTCGTTCGGTTTCGGCGGCACCAACTGCCACATGATCGTGGAGGAGGCGCCTCGATCGGTGCCGGCGCGACGGCAAGAGCGCCCCGCTCAAGCGTTTCGGCGTCGGCGCTTCTGGGCGGACGGCACAACCCCGGCGCCGAGGCACGACGAACGCCATTTGTGGGACATTCTCAGCCGCCTCGAGCGGGGCGAGCTGAGCTCGGAACAAGCGACGCGAATGACCGCGCAGGCACTTTGACGCGAGGGAGCGGGCAAATGGACACGGCTTTACGGAAAATCTTCGAGAGTGTCGAGCGAGGCGAGCTGTCGCGCGACGATGCGATGCGACGAATCGTCACGCTGCGCGGCGAGCAGCGCCCCTCGGCGACGGACGCCGCGTTCTCGCGCCAGTTCTCGCTCGGGGACGCGTACGTCCGCGATCACCTCGTGCAGCGCGAGCCGGTCCTGCTCGGTGTCACGTACGTGAGCCTGGCGCTCGACGCGTGGAGGCGGACCGGGCGCGCCGGCGGTGCGTGCGCGCTCCAACGCGTCACCTTCGTCGAACCCATGAAGGTGCGCGCCGGCGTCCCATGTCGCGTCTCGGTGGAGATCGAGGAGCAGGCGGGCCAAACAAAGTTCCGCGCGCTCTTCACACACGCGGACGGGGCAGGCGGCTCGCGCGTCCCGGCTCACGGTGAGTACATGGCTGCCCCGGGGGGGCGGCCTCCGGCGATCGAGCTCGAGGCGGAGCTGCGCGCGGCGTCGGCGGTTGTTCCGGGGCACGATCTCTACGGGCGGAGCGACGGCATCGAGCACGGCCCTTCGCTCCACACGGTACGCAAGGTCCACGTGACGGGTGATCGAGCGATCGGCGAGCTCGCGCTCTCGGACGCGCTCGCCTTCGAGACGAACTACGAGAGCGTCCATCCCGCGCTGCTGGATGGGGCGATCCTCTCCGCGGCGGTCCTCCTGCCGGAGGGCGCGCGCTCCAAGCCCTTCATTCCGATTTTTATCGGCTCGCTCACGCAGTATGCCGCGGTCCCCGCCCGCTGCTTCAGCGTGTCCCGGCTGGTCAAGGCCAACGACGAGGTCACGATCATCGACATGGTGCTCGTGGACGCGAGCGGCAGCGTGCTCGTCGACGTTCGAGGCTTCACCTGCAAACGCATCCGAGCGACGAACAGCTCGGCGACCGCGGAGCAGGCGAGGCGCGACGTCACGCCGGCGCATCTGGTCGGCCACGGCGTCGAGGCTCGCGCTTCGGACTCGACCGATCCCGTCGAGGGCTACGTCCTTCGCAAATTGCAAGGGTTGGTCGGCTCGTCAAGGCCCCTCGATCCGAAGACCAACTTCATGGATCTCGGGATCGACTCGAATCAGCTCGTCGGTCTCGCAGCCAGCATCGAGAAGGAGGTCGGCGTTCAGCTCTATCCGACGGTGTTCTTCGAGTATCCGAACTTGAGCGACCTCACCGCCTTCTTCGCGCAGGAATACGGCGAGAAATTTCGCGCGTTCTGCGGCGTGGCCGTTGAGTCCTCTCCGCTGCCGACGCCGGCCGCGAAGCCGGTCCAGAGCAGCGCGCCCCGGCAAGCCGACGAGCGCATCGCCATTATCGGGATGGCGGGGCGCTGGGCGGAGGCGCCGGGTCTCGAGGCGTTCTGGCGGAACACCGCGCTCGATCGGGATGTGGTGCGGGAGGTGCCGCTCGACCATTGGGACTACCGGCCCTGGTTCGAGGCGGGCACGCGACAGGCGGACAAGACCTACGCGAAGTGGGGCTCGTTCGTGAGCGACGTCGCCGAGTTCGACGCGGAATTTTTCGGCATATCGCGAAGAGAGGCGGAGCTCATGGACCCGCAGCAGCGCCTGCTGTTGCAAACGCTCTATCACGCCGCCGAGAACGCCGGTTACGGCGTCAAGATACGCGGCTCTCGAGCGGGTGTGTTCGTCGGCTGCTGCTTTTACGACTACGCGCAGGAGATGGGCCGGGTCGGCAAGGTCGTGGATCCTCACGACGGGACCGGCAACGCCGCGACCATGCTCGCGAACCGACCTTCATTCTTCCTCGATCTGCGCGGGCCGAGCCTCACCATTGATACCGCGTGCTCGTCGTCGCTCGTCGCCCTCGACATGGCCAGCGACGCGCTGCGCCGGGGCAAATGTGATCTCGCGTTTGTGGCGGGCGTCAACCTGCTGCTCAGCTCCTGGCACTATCGCTATTTCTGCAGCATCGGCGCGTTGTCTCCGACGGGGCGTTGCCACACCTTCGACGAGCGCGCGGACGGCTACGTCCCCGGGGAAGCGGTCGGCGTGTGTTTGCTCAAGCCGCTCTCCGCCGCGATCGCGGACGGTGATCGGATCCACGCCGTCATCACCGGCTCCGCGGTGAACCACGGAGGCTACACGCCGTCGCCGACCGCGCCCAACGCCAAGATGGAGACCGAAGTCATGCGCGAGGCGTGGCAGAACGCGGGGGTCGACCCCACGCGCATCGGCTACATCGAGGCGCACGGCACGGGTACTCCGCTCGGGGATCCCATCGAGATCAACGCGATCAAGGCCGCGTTCGCTGCGCACACGACCGAACCGGGCTTCTGCGCGGTCGGATCGGCCAAGGCGCAGGTGGGTCACACCGAAGGGGCGGCCGGCATCACCGGCGTCATCCGGACCGTGCTGGCCATGCAGAACGAGACGATTCCCGCGTTGCACGGTTTTCGGAAGCTCAATCCGTACATCAACCTCGAGGGGAGCGCGATCTACATCCCCGCCGAGAAGCGGCACTGGCCCGCGCGGGCGGGTGAGCCGCGTCGAGCCGGGGTCAGCTCATTCGGGTTCGGAGGGACGTACGCCCACGTGGTGCTCGAGGAGGCGCCGCCCCGGTACGTCCCGGCGGAGGGTAGTCCGCGGTCCCACGTGTTGATCGGCATTTCGGCCCGGAACGAGCGTGCGCGGAGCACGCGCGTGACCGAGCTCCGCGATTGGTTGGCGGTGGCCGGCGACGTCTCGCTGGCCGACTTGGCGTTCACGTTGAACAGGACTCGCGCCCATTGGGCGTCGCGGCACGCGTTTGTCGTGCAGAGCGTCGACGAGCTCCGCGCGGCGCTCGACGCCGTGCTACGGGGGGAAGCGCCCCCGTCGGTCCTGTCGTCGAACGCTCGCGTCAAGCCGGAGCGGCACGCGGCGGCCGCCTTCGAGACCGCATACCGCCGGCTCGTAGAGTGCGGCGACGGCGAGGAGCTTCGAGCGGTCTTGCGCTCGATCGGGGCGCTTTACATCGAGGGTGCTGAGGTCGACTGGGCGCGCGTTGCGCCTCGTGCCCGCTTGCTTGACGCGCCGCTCTACCCCTTCGCCACCGAGCATTGCTGGTTCGACCATCGCACCGCGCCGCCCACCGAGCACACGACGGCGCCTCACGTGATGTCGGCGCCGCCGGCGTCAGCGCCGCCGGTGTCAGTGCCGCCGGTGTCAGCGCCGCCGGTGTCAGCGCCGCCGGTGTCAGCGCCGCGCTCGGTCGATCGAGCCGAGGACGCGGGGCGTCCGGAGCAACCCGCGGCGTCGCACGTTTACGCCAAGGGCGTGCGCATTCTGAGTGACATCTTGCTGCTGCCCGAGTCGAAGATCGATCGAGATGCCGAGCTCACCAGCCTAGGCGTCGACTCGGTCATGACGATGCAGTTCGTGATGCGAGTCAACGAGGTCTTTGGACTTCGCCTGACGGCCGCGGCGCTCTACGACGTCACGCGCGTGGGCGACGTGCTCGACCGCCTCACCTCGATCATCGGGGGCGCGGCCGCGTCGACCGCTGACTCGACGGTCTCGAGGGGGTCGGAGTCGATCGCGAGCCCCGCGCCCGCAGCGGCGGCGGAGCCACCAGCGGCGGCGGAGCCGCCCGTCCGGACCGCGGATCCGGCGAGCCACGCTCCCGAGTCTCCTTCCGCCCCCGAGCGGAAGCGGCTCGTTCTGAAGCGAACCGGGGTGGTGCAGCCCGCGAGTGTACCCGCTGGGGCGCGCTACGTGCCGATCTTGAGCTTCAACACGGCGGGGCACAAGGTGCCACTCTTTCTCGTCCACCCCGGCGGGGCGGGGGCCGAGGCGTACATCAAACTCTCTACCTATCTCGACAAGAGCCAGCCGCTCTACGCCATCGAGTCGTACAACCTGTACAGCGGCGAGCCGCTGATCCGCACCGTCACCGAACTCGCGGCAGTGTACCTCCGCCATCTGAGAGAGGTTCAGCCGCGCGGCCCCTACTATCTCGGCGGTTGGTCACGCGGCGGGATGATCGCCTTCGAGATGGCGCAGCAGCTCCGGGCGAGCGGCGAGCAGGTAGGCACGCTCTACCTGTTGGACACCTATGTGATGAACGAGCGCGAGAAGCTGGTGGCGCTCGACAACGTCATCAAGCACTCGCTGCCCAACTCGGAAGACGGCTCGTTCCGGAGCCTGCTCAAGAAGAACCTCGCCACCGAGCGAATCGCGAACATCGTGTACGACCCGTGCGAGTTTCCGGGGCGGACCATCCTGTACAAGGCCAATCAACCGCTCGAGGCATCGGTCGCCAGGGACACGATGCGGCAGGTCCACGTAACGATGCACGAGGGCATTCCGCGGGCGGCCAGCGACGGGGTCGACGATGTGATCGACAACCTGAACGCGTTCATCAACGAAGACACGATCGCCGATTTTAACGCGCTGGGCGCCAAGCCCGACAACGGCTGGTCTCGTTACATTCCGAACCTGCTCGTCCGGGTTATCGAGGGCAACCACTTCAGCATCATGGGGGAGCGGACGCTGCGCCCGATGGTTGAGCACATTCAGGCGGACCTGCTGGCGACGTCCGCTTCCGGCCGGAGCGGCGCGGCGCGAGAGCGCGACGGGATGGGCGCACACGTCAAGAATCGGGCCAACGGAGACCTCGTTTTTGCGACCTCGGGCATGGGGGATGAGAGATGAAATGTGAATGGGCGCTCCGCCGCGGTGACTCGCCGGAGCTGTTTCGCGTCCTTGGCACTCCCGACGCGTCGAATGTCCCCCACGCGGACGTGGCGGACAACTCGCACGCGCTGATGATGTATCGACAGATGGTCGCGCTCCGCGTGCTCGACGAGCGGGCGCTCGTGTACCACCGGCACGGTCGCATCGGCACCTGGGCGATCTCGTGGGGCCATGAGGCGATCCACGTGGGCGTCATGGCGGCCCTGCGCGACACCGACTGGGCTTTCCCGTCGTACCGCGAGAACAAGCTGTGCCTGCTCCGGGGCATGTCGCCCGAGGCGATCCTGGCGGGGTGCCGCGGTCAGCCCGAGGGGTTCTGGAATCCCCACGAGTGGCGAGTTGGCTCGATTTGCATTCCGGTGGCCTCTCACGTCCCCCACGCGGCGGGGTTCGCTTGGGGCGAGAAGCTGCAAGGGCGCGACACGGTCGCGGCGGTCTTCTTCGGCGATGGCGCCACGTCGGAGGGCGAGTTCCACGAAGGAGCCAATTTCGCCGCGGTGACGCGGGCCCCTGTCTTGCTCGTGTGCACGAACAATCAATGGGCGATCAGCACCCCCGTATCGCGCCAGACTCGGGCGATGTACCTGGCGGACAAGGCGGTGGGTTACGGCATTCCAAGCGTACGCGTCGACGGGAACGACGTGCTCGCGGTCTACGAAGCCACCCGGCAGGGGGCCGAGCGGGCTCGCGACGGGGGGGGGCCCGTCTTCATCGAATGTGTGATCTATCGGGCGCAGGCCCACGCGTTCCCGGACGATCCAAGCGCGTACCGCGACGATGTGGAGGCTGAAAAGGCGCGGCGCGAGGAGTGCCTCGGGCAAATGGAGACATACCTTCGGGCGCGCGGGCTGCTCAGCGACGAGCAGGCGGCCCTGTACCGATCGGAAGCGCTGGCCTCCGTGGCCGCGGGCATCGTCAAGGCGGAGGCGCTCCCGACCGCCGACCCAGAGCTGATCTTTCAGCACGTTCTCGAAGAGCAAACTCCAGCCATGCGGAGCGACATGGAGCGACTCCGCGCCGTGCGCACCCGCTACGGATCACCGTGAGGATCGGTAGATGACCCTACTCGCATTCGCTGACGCGATTAACCTTGCTCTTCGAGAAGAGCTACACAGAAATCCGCGCGCGATGCTGCTCGGCCAGGACATCGGGCGCAGCGGCGGTGTGTTCCGCGTGACCGCCGATCTGCAGCAGACCTTCGGCGCCGATCGCGTCGTGGACGCGCCCATCTCCGAAGCGGGGATCGTCGGGATGGCCGTTGGGTTGTGTCTCTCGGGCTGGCGGCCGGTCTGCGAGCTCCAGTTCGACGCTTTCAGCTATCCGGCGCTGAACCAGATCTTCACCCACGTGAGCAGGTACCGGTGGCGGACGCGGGGCGCCGCGGCGATGCCGATGGTGATCCGCATGCCGTGCGGCGGCGGCGTGAAGGCCCCCGAGCTGCACTCCGACTCGCCGGAGGCCTATTATTGCCACACACCCGGCCTGGTCGTTGTCATGCCCTCGACGCCCGCGGACGCGAAAGGGCTCCTGACCGCGGCGCTCCGCGCGCAGGACCCAGTGGTGTTTCTCGAGCCGAAGAAGCTCTACCGCCACGCGCGGGGCGAGGTGCCGGAGACGGAGCACATCGTCCCGCTCGGGTCGGTGCGCACGGTGCGTGAGGGGAGCGACGTCACGCTGATCGCGTGGGGGGCGATGATAGACGTCGCCGTGCAGGCGGCGGATGTCGTCCGCGAGGAGGGAGTCTCGGCGCACATTTGCGACGTGCGTACGCTCTCGCCGCTCGACAGAGCGGGCATCCTGGACGCGGTGAGGGCCAGCGGCCGCGTGGTGATCGTGCAGGAGTCGCCGAGGTCGTGCAGCCTGGCCAGCGAGATCGCGGCGCTCGCGGCGGAAGAAGCCCTGTATGACCTGCGCGCGCCAGTGGTGCGCGTGAGCGGGTACGACGCTCCGTACCCTTATTACAGCGTCGAACACTATCACCGCCCCGACTGGGCGCGGGTCGTTGACGCTATCAAGCAAGTGCTCGCGGCGTAGGACGGGTATCTGATATGGGTTTCGTTTACGTATTGCCGGATCTCGGGGAAGGAATCGCCGAAGCAGAGGTCGTGCGCTGGCACGTCGCCGAAGGCGACGACGTGCAGGAGGACGATCCCCTCGTCGAGGTGGTCACCGCCAAGGCGACGGTCGACGCGCCCTCACCGAGGACGGGCAAGGTGCTCAAGGTGGTCGCCCTGACAGGAGAAACCATCCAGGTGGGCGATCCGCTGGCCGTCATCGGCGAAGCCGGCGAGGACGTCGAGGCCATCCTCCAGGCGAACGCCAAGGCGAGCTCGCGGCGGCCCGCGGGCGGCGCGATCCAGGTCCTGCCCAGCGTCCGCAAGTTGGCCGCGGAGCTCGGCGTCTCGCTCGAGGCCCTACAGCACTCCGGCCCGATCACCGCGGATGTGGTGCGGGCCGCCGCGCAGGGAAATCTCGGCGCTGGTGTGCAGGGAAACCTCGGCGTCGGCGTCCGGGCGCGGCGGCGGCTCCAGGGCGTCGGCCGGGCGGCCGCGCAGAACCTGTCGCGCGCGCAGCTCGTCCCGACGGTGATGGTCGTCGAGGAGGCCCAGCTGGATGCGCTGTTCCGCCTGCAGCAGCTCCTCGATATCGGCTACGTGCCGTTCCTCGTGCAGGCGGCGATCGCGGCGTTCCGCGAGGTGCCCGAGGCGAACGCTCGATTCGACGAAGCGAAACAGGAGCTCGTGATCTACGACCAGGTCGACATGGCTGTCGCCGTGCACCTGGACGAAGGGCTGGCGGTTCCCGTCATGAGCGACTGCGCGGGGCTCTCGCTCCGTGAGCTGGCGGAGAAGATCCGCGACCTCGGGGAGAGGGCGCACGCCAACGCGCTTTCGCCGAGCGAGAGCATGGGAGGCACATTCACCGTCTCATGCCCGGGGGACGCGGGGGTGCTCCTCGCGGCGCCGCTGCTCAACGTGCCGCAGGTCGGGCTCCTGGCGCTGCACCGGCTGTCGCGGAGACCGATCGTCGTCGATGGCCGATTGGCCGTGGGGTGGGCGGCGCACGTCACGTTCACGCACGATCACCGCGCGATCAACGGCATGACTGCCTGCCACTTCCTTCGGCGCGTGGTCGAGCTCTTGTCGAAGCCGCTCCAGGCGCTCGAGGCCGGGATCTTCCGGCCCGGCGATCTCCAATCTCAAGCGACCCGAGCGCCGCGTCCGGGCGCGGCGGAGCCTTCCGGGGCGCTGGCCGCCGAGCTGGGCGGGCTGCCCGAGCCGCGCCGGCGCGACCACCTCATCGCGGCGATCGAGGCGCGCCTCCGCAAGCAGCTCAATACCAACTGGACGTTTGATCGCTCCCGGACGTGGTCGGATCTCGGCTTGAACTCGTACGGCGCGGTGTCCTTGCGCAGCTCGCTGAGCGACGCGTTGGGGTGCGAGCTGCCGTCGACGCTCTTGTACAGACACGCGACGCCCGTTGCTCTCGCCGAGCACCTCCTCGGACTGCTGCGCCAGCCGGCGGCTCCGGCGACGCTCACGCCGGTGCAGCTCCTCCAGCGGCTCCGGGGGATGCAGGAGCAGAAGGCTCACGCGCTCCTCGTGGAGCTGACCGAGGGGCGAGCTGCCCGGGACGCACGGCCGCGGCAGACGAAGGGCGAGGACCTGATCGACGAGGCGGGGGGCGCGGCGGCGTCGAACGTGGAAATCGACGCGCAGCTCGATGACATCTTGGGCGCCGATTCTTCGGCGGGGGCATAGGTCGTGAGCGACGAGCAAACAATCCGGCTGCGCCGCGCGATGGCGGCCGTCACGAAGCTCCAGGCGCGAATAGCGCAGCTGGAGGCAGGGGCGCACGGCGCCATCGCGATCGTCTCCATGGCCTGCCGGTTTCCCGGCGGCGTCGACAGTCCGGAGGGGTTCTGGCAGCTCCTGGATGACGGACGGGACGCGATCACCGAGATCCCGCGTTACCGGTGGGACGTCGACGCGGTCTATGACCCGAATCCGGGGACGGTCGGCACCACGTACTGCCGCGTGGGCGGCTTCGTCGGCGAAGTGGACCGGTTCGATCCTGGTTTCTTCGGGATCAGCCCGCGCGAGGCGCTGACGATCGATCCGCGCGAGAGGTTGCTCCTCGAGACAGCGTGGGAGGCGCTCGAGCGGGGAGGGATGACCGCCAAGCGGGTCGCCGGCTCCTCGACAGGCGTCTACGTCGGCATTTTGACCCTGCCGGAGTACCAAATCGACGCTCTCCGTGACAGGGACCGGATTGACCCGTACACGCTCCTCGGCACCACCCACAGCGCGATGGCGGGCCGACTCTCGTACTGGCTCGGCCTGCACGGCCCCAACATGCCGGTCGACACGGCATGCTCGTCCTCCCTGGTGGCCGTGCACCTGGCCGTGCAGGCGCTCCGGGCGGGGGAATGCGACATGGCGCTGGCCGGAGGGGTGAGTCTCCTGCTCGCCCCGGAGGGCTACGTCTATTTCTCTCGCCTGACAGCCCTCTCCAAGACGGGGCGGTGCCATGCGTTCTCCGCCGACGCCGACGGTTACGTGCGGGGTGAAGGCTGCGGGATGGTGGTGCTGAAGCGCCTGGAGGACGCGCAGCGGGACGGTGATCCGATCCTCGCCGTGATCCGGAGCAGCGTCGTCAATCAAGACGGGACGTCGAACGGGTTCACCGCTCCCAGCGGCGTCGCTCAGGAGCAGATGCTGCGCCGGGCGCTCAAGCAAGCGCAGATCGAGCCGGCAACGATCGACGTCGTGGAGTGCCACGGGACGGGGACGATCTTGGGCGATCCGATCGAGGTCGACGCGCTGGCGAGCGTCTATGGAGAGGGGCGCTCGCCGGACCGCCCCCTGCTGCTCACGTCGGTGAAAACGAACATCGGGCACACCGAAGGGGCCGCGGGCATCGCGGGGATGATCAAAGCGGTGCTCGCGCTGCAGCATCGCCGCGTGCCGCCGTCGTTGCACTTCAACGACCGTCCGAACCCGAACATCGCTTGGGATCGCTCTCCGGTGAAGGTGGCGACCACCGCGATACCGTGGGAACAGAGGGAGCACCCGCGGCGCATCGGTGTGTCCTCGTTCGGGTTCTCGGGGACGAACGCGCACATCATTCTGGAAGGGGTGCCTGAGGCCACGCCGAGCGCGGCGCCGCCGAAGCTGAGCTTGCCACGGGTCCCGCTGGTGTTGTCGGGTCACACGGAGGAGGCGCTGCGGAGCAACGCGGGGCGCCTGGCGGCGTGGCTGGACGACCACGACGGCTCGCTCCTGGATATCGCGTACAGCCTCGCGGCGACGCGAACCGCCTTCCGAGAGCGCGTCGCGGTCTCGGTGGCGGACGCACCGTCGGCCAAGGAGGCGCTCCGCGCCTTGGCGCGAGGGGATCTGCCGTCCGACGCGATCCGCGCGACGGCGCGCCGAGACCGGGCCGTCTTCATCTTCCCCGGCCAAGGCAGCCAGTACCCGGGCATGTGCCGGACGTTGCTGAACGAGCCGGTGTTTCGTGAGGCCCTGGCCGCGTGCGACGCCGCGATACGTCAGCACGCAGGCTTCTCGGTGCTGGAGCTGCTGGAGCAAGACGACGATGCGCAGCGGAGCGCGCTGGAGAAGGTGGCCATCGTCCAACCGGTCTTGTTTGCGGTCGCCGTCGCGCTCTCGCGGTTGTGGCAGTCCTGCGGCGTGGAGCCGGCCGCCGTCGTCGGGCACAGCCAGGGAGAGGTCGCCGCGGCCGTCGTGGCCGGCGCGCTGTCGCTGGAGGAGGGCGCGCGCGTCGTCAGCGTTCGGAGCCGCCTCTTGAGTCGACTGGACGGCAGCGGGGCGATGGTCAGCGTTGGTCTCCCGATGAAGGAGGTGGAAGCCCTCCTGGCCACATACGAAGGGCTGTCGGTGGCCGTCGTGAATACGAGCGAGTCGACCGTCGTCGCGGGCGATCGTTCCCGGTTGGAGGCGCTGCTGGTCGAGCTGGAGCGTCGAAGCGTCTTCTGCCGCCGCATCGCGGTGGACTATGCGTCGCACTCGCCGCAGATGGACCCGATCCTGGGAGCTATCCGTGAGGGGCTCGCCGATCTCGCGCCCCGCGAGGCGAGCACGCCGTTCTACTCGACGGTGCTCGGCAAGCAGGCGATCGGCACCGAGCTGGGTGGCGGATACTGGGCGGACAACCTGCGTATGCCCGTGCGGATGGACCTGGCGCTCGAAGCGCTCGGGCAGCGCGACGCCGCCGTGCTCCTGGAGGTGAGCGCTCATCCTCTCCTCGCTGCCCCGCTCGGGCTTGCGGGGCACGAGGCCGTCGTCGGTTCGCTCCACCGCGACGCGGACGCCGCCTCGCGCTTTCGAGCCGCCGCCGCACAGCTCCATGTGCACGGCGTCGAGGTCGATTGGGAGAAGGTCTACGCGGCTGCGGGCGCGAGGCGGACGGCCGTGCCGACCTATGCGTTCCAGCGCGATCGCTACTGGTTGGAGAAGCCGAAGGAGCGACGGCCGCAGCGCGGAGGGCACCCGCTGCTCGGGGAGCGCATCGAGCTCTCGACGCCGAAGAAGATCGCGGTATGGGAGAGCGCCATCGGCCTCGAGGCGTTGCCGTACCTCAAGGATCATCGGGTCGAAGACGCGATCATCTTCCCAGGCGCGGGCTTTGTGGAGATGGCCCTCGCGGCGGCGAAAGAGCTCTTCGGTGGAAGAGCTCACGTGGTGGAGGATCTCTCGCTCGACGTCGCGCTCGTTCTCCTGGAGGAGGCGAAGGTCGTTCAGCTCGCCTGCGTGGAAGACGAACCGGGGTCGATGGGCTTTCAGATCTCGAGCTGGGAGGACGCGAGCTCGTCGTGGGTGCGGCACGCGCGGGGGAAACTGCGGCTCGGCGAGCCGGAGAAGGTCGCGCCGGAGCCTCCTCGCGAGGTGCGCGCGCGCTGCCGCACGGCCGTGAGCGGCGGCGAGTACTACGGCGCGCTCTCGGAGCGAGGCCTCGTTTACGGGCCGTCGTTTCAACGGATCGCGCGCCTCTGGGTCGGAGAGAAGGAGGCGCTCGGCGAGATGCAGCTCGCGGGCGAGGGGACCTCGGGCGCGAGGCGCTACATCGTCCCTCCCGACTTCCTCGACGGCTGCTTTCAGGTGTTGATGGCCGCGTCGGGGTCGTCGACGGCGGGGCCGATGGTCCCGGTAGGCGTGAAGTCCGTGCGGGTTCGGGGGCCGCTCGAGGGCAACGTATGGAGCCACGTTTGGCTCCGAGAGATCGACGAGGCGAAGGGCAGCTTCACGGGCGACGTGTCTCTGCTGGACGAGTCCGGAGGCGTGCTGGTCGACGTGCGGGGGCTGCGCGTCCAGCGGCTCGAGCGCGGCGCGGTCGCGGGTGAGGAGATCCGCCGCCTTGAGCACCGCTTTCATCCGGCGCCGTTGCCGGAGCGCGAGCGCACGGCCTCGGGCAGGTCGGGCCGGGTCGTGATCCTCGCGGACGAGGGCGGCGTCGGGGATGCTCTCGCGAACGCGCTGCGGGCGGAGGGGGTACCGGCCACGTCCGTACGCGCTTCGGAGATCTCCCTGGAGGGCTCGCGGGTCTTCGAAGATCTGTTCGGCTCCTCGCCGTGTCGAGACATCGTGCACCTCTGGAGCCTCGACGGCCCGCCGCCCGAGGAGATCACCGTCGCCTCGCTGGCGCGCGTCGGGCAGCGCGACTGCGGGGGCCTGCTCCACGCCGTACAGGCGCTCTCGCGCCTCTCCTTGCGAGACGCGCCGCGGCTCTGGATCGTCACGCGCGGCGTGCACCAGGTTGGGGCTCCATCGACCCCGAGCTCGCCAGGCCCCGCGCTGCTCTGGGGGCTCGGTCGAACGATCGCAGCCGAGCACCCGGAGCTCTCCTGCACGCGGCTCGATCTGGCGCCGCGACCGCTCCCGGACGAGGTGAACGAGCTCGCGAGACATCTGCTCGTCGACGATCGCGAGGACGAGATCGCGCTTCGTCCAGAGGGCCGCTTCGTCGCGCGCGTGGGGCCCGCGGCGAAGCTTCGGTCCGCGGGGACGTCGTTTGGCCCGACGAGAATCGCCCAGGGCGCGACGTACCTCGTCGTCGGTGGGCTCGGCGGCCTCGGATTGTCGCTGGCCGAGTGGTTGGTGTCCGAGGGGGCGCGCCACCTGGTGCTGACGAGTCGGCGCGGAGCGCACACCACGGAGCAGATCGAGGCTGTCGCGCGAATGAAGGCCTCCGGGGCCCAGGTGGTCGTCGAGGCGGCGGACGTCTCGGTGCGCTCCGACGTCGAGCGCGTGCTGGAGCGAATCGCGAAGGAGCTGCCGCCGCTGCGCGGCGTCGTGCACGCGGCGGGCGTTCTCGACGACTCCCTCCTGGAGCGGCAGACGGCCGAGCGACTGGCGAAGGTGACCGCGCCCAAGGTGGCGGGCGCGTGGCACCTGCACGAGCTCACGCGCGATCAACCGCTCGATTTCTTCGTCCTCTACGCCTCGGCGTCTGGGCTCCTCGGCGCCGCGGGACAGGCCAATTACGCCGCGGCCAACGCATTCCTCGACGCGTTGGCTCATCATCGGCGCGCCCTCGGCCTCCCCGCGTTGAGCCTCGACTGGGGAGCGTTCTCCGAGGTCGGGTTGGCGGCGGCTCAGGACAACCGAGGCGCGCGGCTGGCGACCATGGGAATGCGAAGTATGACGCCCGAGGAGGGCATCGCCGTCCTCGCCGAGGAGCTGGGCGGCGACCGCGTGCAGCTCGGCGTCATACCGCTCGACTTGCGGCAGTGGGTCGAGTGCCATCCGCACGTCGCCGCCTCGACCCTGTTCTCCGAGCTGGTCCAAGCGGCCGGCCAGCTCCGGGGATTGAGCAAGACGGCCAAGTCGATGCAGCAGTCGCTGAGCAAGGCGTCCGCCTCGGAGCGCCGCGCGCTGGTCGAGCGCTTCCTTCGAGAACAGGTGGGGACTGTCCTCCGGATGGATGCGTCCAGGGTCGACCCGACGGCGCCTTTCCGGGGCATGGGGCTCGATTCCCTCATGGGATTGGAGCTGCGCAATCGGCTCGAGACCGGTCTCGGTCTGAAGCTCGCGGCCACGTTGATCTGGACATACTCCAACGTGACCGCTCTGGCGGAGCACCTCTCGGGTCGGCTCGCGGCGGAGACGAGCGGGGACCCGCGCGTCGAGACGAACGCTCCGGTCGACGTGCTCGTACACCCGGCGGCTCCGATGAGCGTCGCGCCCATCTTGAGCCTCTCGCACGAGGAGAAGAACGCCCTCCTCGAAAAAACGCTGTCGGCGATCGAGGAATATCTCAAATGACCCAGGGCACAGGGACTGGACTCTCGCAGCTCGATCGAGCGCAGATCGCGCTCATGAAGGCGCAGCATGGGCTGGAGATGCTCGACCGGATCCGGTCGGAGCCGATCGCCATCGTGGGCATGGCCTGCCGGTATCCAGGAGGGGTCAACACGCTCTCTTCGTACTGGGATCTCCTGAGCCGGCGCGTCGACGCGATCAGCGAGACGCGCGCGCGCTGGCCCGACGCGGCGGCGGGCGCGGCGCCGGAGGTCCGCTGGGCGGGACTCCTCGATTCGGTCGACGCCTTCGACGCGGAGCTCTTCCACATCGCGCCGCGCGAGGCCGTGAAGCTCGACCCGCAGCAGCGCCTGCTCCTCGAGCTGACCTGGGAAGCGCTTGAGGATGCGGGCTACGCCCCGGACGGGCTCGTCGGTGCGCCCGCGGGAGTCTTCGTCGGCATTTCGAGCGCCGACTACGCCCAGCTCCTCACCGCCGCGCCGCCGGCCGACGTGGACGCTTACAACGGGACGGGCAACTCCAGCAGCTTCGCAGCCGGGCGCGTGTCGTATGTCTTCGGCTTCCAAGGACCGTCGGTGGCGATCGACACCGTCTGCTCGTCGTCGCTCGTCGCCACGCACCTGGCCTGTCAGAGCTTGCGAACGCAAGAGTGCGATCTGGCGCTGGCGGCCGGCGTGAACCTCATTCTCTCGCCGCGTTCGATGGACATCCTGGTGCCGCTGAAGGCGCTCTCTCCCGACGGGCGCTGCAAGACCTTCGACGCGCGCGCGAATGGCTTCGTCCGCGGTGAGGGGTGCGGCGTGCTCGTGCTCAAGCGCCTATCGGACGCGCTGCGGGATGGAGATTGCATCTGGGGTTTGATTCGAGGGTCGGCCGTCAACCAAGACGGCAGCTCGACCGCGCTCACTGCGCCGAACATGCTCGCGCAGCAGCAACTGCTCAGGCGGGCGCTCGCCCAGGCGAAGCTGTCCCCGTCCGACATCGGCTACATCGAGGCACACGGCACCGGCACGTCCCTCGGCGACCCCATCGAGGTCGAGGCCCTCAGCAGCGTGTTCGGCGCCGCCCGCGCGGATGGCTCGAGCTGCGCGCTCGGCTCGGTGAAGACGAACATCGGACACCTCGAGGCGGCCGCCGGAGTCGCCGGGTTGATGAAGAGCGTCCTGGCGCTTCATCACGAGTGTATCCCCGCCCATTTGCACCTGCGCGCGCTCAATCCGCGGATGTCGCTCGAGGGGACCCCCTTCGTGATTCCGACGAGCGAGCTCGCCTGGCCGCGCGGCGCGAAGCCGCGTCGGGCGGGCGTGAGCTCGTTCGGCATGAGCGGGACCAACGCTCACGTCGTGCTTGAGGAGGCACCTTCGCGGCCGGCGTCGGCGAAGCCGGAGGTCGAGCGGCCGGTCCACGTGATCCCGGTGAGCGCGAACACCGCCGAGGCGCTCCGCGCGCTGGCCGGAAAGTACGCGCAAAAGCTCGCCGAGACCGAAGACCGGCTGGAAGACATCGCGCACACCGCCGGCGCTGGGCGGAGCCGGCTCCCGGAGCGACTGGCGGTGGTCGCCCGGACGAAGCAGCAAGCCCAGGAGAGGCTCGAGGCGTTCGCGCGAGGAGAGACGGCGGCCGAGTGCGCGCGCGGTCGGGCCGACCGGTCCAAGCCGGCCAAGATCGGTTTTTTCTTCGCCGATGGAGGTGCGCATTACGCGGGAATGGGCCGTTCGCTCTACGAAACAGAGCCCGTGTTCCGGCAGGCGCTCGATCGCTGCGACGCGGAGATGAAGCGGATCGCGGGCCGGAGCCTGCTCGGGGTGATGCTCGGCGGAGGCGCGAGCGGCGCCGCGCTCGACGGAGCCGAGGATACGCTGCCGGCGCTCTTCGCGCTTCAGTTCGCGCTCTGCGAGCTGTGGCGGTCGTGGGGCGCCATGCCTGACGCGGTCATGGGCCACGGCGCTGGCGAGTACGCGGCGGCGTGCGCGGCGGACGTGCTCACGATGGAAGGGGGATTGCAGCTCATCGTCGAGCGGAGCCGGTCGCCGCAGGCGGAGCCGACCTCGGGGCCTTCCGACAAGGCGGCGCAGGCGACGTTCAAGGCGCCATCGATCCTCTTCATACCTCACGAGGCCGGGCTCATGGCGAGGCTGGAGCCGGCGCGGGCAGAGTCCTGGCGCCGCGCCGTGGGAGAGGCCATCGCCGCCGAGCGAGGCGTGGAGGTGCTGCGCGCCAAGGGGATCGACGTGTTTCTGGAGGTCGGGCCGCATCCAGCGCGGTCCGGCGCGGAGGCGGCGCGGATCGAAGACGCGGCGGAGTGCGCGTGGCTGCCGTCGCTGTGCCAGGGGCGAGGCGAGTGGGAGACGATGCTGAGCAGCCTGGGCGAGCTGTTTGTGCGTGGCGCGGGCGTCGATTGGAAACGATTGGACGCGCCGTATGCCCGCCGGCGCGTGCGGTTGCCGACCTATACATTTCAGAGGACGCGCTACTGGTTCGAAAGCAAGTCGAGGCCGCAAAGCCGCCGCGGCCAGGAAACGGGGCACGAGCTGCTCGGCGAGCAGGTGGCTCTGGGCGGAGAGGGCGCGTTGTTCGAAAACCGGCTCAGCCCGCGTGACGGTCACTACCTCACCGACCATCGCGTGCTCGGCAAGGTGGTCGTCCCCGCGGCTGGTCTCCTGGAGATGATGTCGGCCGCCGGGGCGAAGGTCACGGGAGCCAAGGTGCGGGTCAATGACCTGCTCGTCCTTGCGCCGCTGGTGCTGGATGATCCGGCGGGGCGAGACGCGCAGGTGGTCGTCGCGGAGCCGGTCGAGGGCCGGCGAAGCGTTAAGATCTACAGCAGGAAGGCGAGCGGCGACGGCGCGTGGACGCTGCACGTCTCGGGCGTGCTCTCGGAGCTCGGCGGCGCAGGCGCGGCGCCGGTGGACGTTGCCGGGTTGCGGGCGCGGTGCGCCGAACCGCAGGACGTGGACGCGGCATACGCGGCGTTCGAGCAGCAGGGGCTGGGGCTCGGCGAGTCATTTCGTGGGATGGAAGCGCTGTGGGCCGCGCCCGGCGAGATGCTCGCGCGCGTGCGGCTACCGGCGGGGTGCGCGAAGCAGGCGCAGGAGTACGGAATCCATCCGGTTCTCCTCGACACAGCGCTGCAGGTGCTGGCGTCGATCGTGATGCGGGGAGCCGCCGAGGATCGGCTGTATCTGCCGTTCGGGGCGGCGGGGTACGCGCAGCGGACCGACGCGGCGGAGCGCGGCTGGGTGCACGCGCGCTTGACGAGCGACCCGCGCCGCGAGGTCGTGACGGGAGACGTGCAGATCCTCGACGACGAGGGGAGAGTGGTGGCCGAGGTCGCCGGGCTCCAGTGCAAGCAAGCGCCGTCACACGCCCTGCAACGGGCGTCCACGAGCACAACGGAGCAGGCGATTTACAGGCTTGAATGGGTGGAGTCTGCGCCGCAGGCGCAGGTCCCGCCGGTGCAGGGCCGGTGGTTGATCCTGGCGGACCACGAAGAGCCCGCGGAGCCGCTCGTGCGTGAGCTGTGCGCGAGGGGAGCGGAGAGTCGATTCGCGACCTGGCCGGAGGCGAAGCGCGAGCTCGAGGCGGGAGGCGCGTTCGAAGGGGTCGTACGGATTTGGGAGCGCGCGAGCGGGGAAGGCTCTCCGGCGGATCGCGCCGAGAGTCGCGCCGTGGGCGCTTTGGAGCTGACGCAAGCGCTGGTGCGAAGCGGGCGCGTGAAGCGGCTCTTGTGCGTCACGCAAGGCGCACAACCGGTGGCGCCGGGGGACGCCGTGGACATGGCGTCGTCGGCGCTGTGGGGATTGGGGCGCGCGGTCTTTCAGGAGCATCCCGAGCTGTCGTGTCGCCTGATCGATGTGGACGAGCTCGCCGGAGGGCTGTGGCGCGAGGTCGTGAGCGGCGACGCGGAGAACCAGGTGGCGCTGCGCAGCGGCAAGCGCTGGGTCGCTCGGCTGGTGAAGGCGCCGCGCGAGCCCGACACATTCTCGCCGGAGACGCCCAACTGCCGGCTGGAGAGCTCGAAGCGAGGTTTGCTCGAGAGTCTGCGATGGGTACCGACCTCGAGGCGAGCGCCGGGCCCGGCTGAAGTGGAGATCGAAGTCCGAGCCGCCGGGCTCAACTTCCGGGACGTGCTCAATGCGCTTGGAATGTACCCGGGCGACGCGGGCCTCCTGGGCGGCGACTGCGCGGGCGTGGTGGCGGCGGTGGGCGAGGGCGTGCAGCACGTCGCCGTGGGGGACGCGGTGATGGGCTTGGTCCCGGGTTCTTTCGGCCGCTACGTCACGGTGGACGCGCGCCAGGTGATCCGGCGCCCGCCCGAGTGGACGTGGGAGCAGGCGGCGTCGGTACCGACCGTGTTCTTGACCGCGTGGTACGCGCTCCGCGAGCTCGCGGACCTGAGAGCGGGCGAGCGCATCCTCGTGCACGCGGCTGCGGGAGGCGTGGGGATGGCGGCCGTGCAGCTCGCGCGGTGGATGGGGGCGGAGGTCCTGGCGACCGCGAGCGCGTCGAAGCACGAGGTGCTGCGGGCGATGGGCGTCGAGGCGATCGCGGACTCCCGGTCGCTCGACTACGCCGAAGCGTGGAGCCGGACGAAGCGGCCCGGCGGCGTCGACGTGGTGTTGAACGCGCTCGCCGGTGATCATGTGGACAAAAGCCTCTCGTTGCTCTCACCGGGCGGGCGCTTCCTGGAAATGGGCAAGACCGACGTGCGGAGCGTGTCGGACGTTGCGTCGAAGCATCCGGGTGTGCTGTACCGCGCGTTCGATCTGCTCGAGGCCGGGCCGGCGCGGATCCAGGAGATGTTGACCCAGATCCTGGCCGGGTTCGCCGGCGGTCGGCTGCGTCCGCTCCCCGTGACGAGCTTCGAAATGAGGCAGGCGCAGGCGGCCTTTCGTTTCATGGCGCAGGCCCGCCACGTGGGAAAGATCGTGCTTCGGGCGCCCGGCCTGGAGACGAAGCGGCCCGACGCGACGGCGCTGATCACCGGCGGACTGGGCGGGCTCGGGCTGCTCGTGGCGCGCTGGTTGATTGAAAAACAGGGGATCGCGCATCTCGTCTTGGTCGGGCGCAAGGCTCCCTCACCCGCGCAGCTCGCCAAGGTCGAAGAGCTGCGTGAGCTGGGCGCGCGCGTGACGGTGGCGCAGGCGGACGTCGCGGACCGCGCGCAGGTCGAAGCGCTGATGTCGTCGCTCGGACGGGAGTCGCTGCGGGGCGTAATCCACGCAGCGGGTGTCCTTGAAGACGGGATCTTGATGCAGCAAAATGGACGACGCTTCGCGCAGGTCTTCACGCCGAAGGTGCAGGGCGCGTGGAATCTGCATGAAGCGACGCGGGGCCTCCCGCTCGAATTTTTCGTGCTGTTCTCGTCCGCGGCGGCGATGCTCGGCTCCGCCGGGCAGAGCAACTACGCCGCGGCCAACAGCTTTCTGGACGGCCTCGCGCACCACCGCCGAACCCAAGGATTGTGCGGCCTCAGCTTGAACTGGGGGGCCTGGCTCGGGGCGGGGATGGCGGCGTCGCTCGGCCAGCCGGATCGCGTGCGTTTGGCGCGTCTCGGTGTCGGGTCACATACCCCAGCGGAGGGCCTCGCCTTGCTGGAGGACGCGTGGCTTCGAAGCGACCCCCAGCTCGGCCTCTTCAAGCTGGATCTGCCCGTGCCGGCGCAAGCCGCGGCGGCCGACGAGGTGCCGCCGTTGTGGCGCTCGCTGATCGTCCAGACCGGGGCGCCGCCGCGCCGCGCGGCACCTTCCTCTTCGGCATCGTCGCCGATCGCGCGATTGGCTTCGCTCTCACCCGCCGAACAAAGGTCGGAGATCGAGTCCACGCTGCGCCTGGAGGTGGCCAAGGTTCTGTCGTTGCCCACGTCGAGCGCGGTGCCGCTCGCGACGCCGCTGAAAGAGCTCGGTCTGGATTCGCTCATGGCGGTCGAGCTGCGCAACATGCTCACGGCTCACATCGGCCAGACCTTGCCGGTGACCCTCGCGTTCGACTTTCCGACGGTCAAGCAGATGACTGACTACCTGCTGACAGAGTACCTCGTGAAGCCGACCGAGCATCCGGCGCCCGTCGACGCGCCGCCTGCCCTCGCCAAGATCCCCGCGCGCCGCGGCACCTCAGTGGGATCGGACGAGCCCATCGCCATCGTCGGCATGGCGTGCCGGTTCCCCGGCAGCGACAATCCGCGAGCGTTCTGGGAAACGCTGATCGCCGGCCGCGACTGCACGTCGGAGATCCCGAGCTCGCGCTGGGATGTTGCCCGTTACTACGACGCTCGACCGGGGACGCCCGGAAAGATGATTTCCCGGCGCGGAGGTTTTCTTTCCAAGGTCACCGGGTTCGACGCGGACTTCTTCGGGATCGCGGGGATCGAAGCCGAGGCGATGGACCCTCAGCAACGCTTTCTCTTGACCGTCGCATGGGAGGCCATGGAGTCCGCGCGCCTGTCGCCGCGGCGCCTGGCCGGCAGCAAAACGGGGGTCTTCGCCGGCCTCTGCAATTTCGATTACGCACGCCTCCTGTTCACGCACGCGCTCTCCGTCAGCCCGTACGCGGGAACCGGTGGATCTCTCGCCATTGCCGCCAACCGACTCTCGTACTTCTTCGACCTGCGCGGCCCGAGCCTGACGGTCGATACGGCGTGCTCCTCGTCGCTCGTGGCGGCCCACCTCGCGTGTCAAAGCTTGCGCATGGGGGAGTCGGATCTCGCGCTCGTGGGGGGCGCCAACCTCATCCTCGCGCCGGAGGTCAGCATCGCCCTCTCGCAGGCCGGAATGCTGGCGCCGGACGGGCGCTGCAAGGCCTTTGATGCTGCGGCGGACGGGTTCGCGCGCGGCGAGGGCTGCGCGGTGGTGGTCCTCAAACGTCTGTCGGACGCGCTCCGCGACCATGACCGCATCGTCGCCACGTTGGTCGGCTCGGCCGTGAACCAGGACGGGCGCAGCAACGGTTTGACCGCGCCGAACGGCCCGGCGCAACAGGCGGTGGTGGAGCAGGCGATCGAGGACGCCGGCGTGACACCTTCGGACGTCGGATTCGTGGAGGCGCACGGCAGCGGCACGCCGCTCGGAGATCCCATCGAGTTCAACGCGCTGCGGAAGGTCCTCGACCGACGTCGAACCCCGGATTCCCGGTGCTGGATCGGATCGGTGAAGACGAACATCGGGCACCTCGAGGGCGCGGCCGGGATCGCGGGGTTGATGAAGGCGGCGCTGGCGGTTCACCACGGCACGATCCCGCCGCATCTCCACGTGCGGACGCTCAACCCGCACCTCGATTCGGCCGACGGGCGGTTCGCTGTTCCCACGGCGTGTGAGCCGTGGCCGGCGTCAGGGGCGCGGCGGATCGCGGGCGTCAGCTCGTTCGGATTCGGCGGCACCAACGCGCACGTCCTCGTCGCCCAGCACGGTAACCCCTAGGGACGCGGAGGGAGAAGCAGGTGGAGCCCATCGTTTTGCTCGAATTTCGCTCCGATCACATCGCGCATTTGATGCTGTGCGATCGTGCAAGCAAGAACATGTTCTCGCGCACCCTCATCGAGGAGTTGACGAACAAGCTGGCCGAGGTCGCCCGGCATCCGGAGGTGCGCTGCGTCGTCGTGTCGGGACTGGAACGGCATTTCTGCTGCGGCGGCAGCCGGAGCGAGCTGCTCGAGCTCATCGAGGGCAACTACACCTTCGCCGTCGGTCATTTCTATCGGGCGCTGCTCGATTGCCCGATCCCGACGATCGCCGCGATGGCGGGCCACGCCCTCGGTGGCGGGCTGGTCTTCGGCTTGTACGCGGACATCGTGATCTTGGCCGAGGAGTCGATCTACAGCGCCAACTTCATGCGCTACGGCTTCACGCCCGGCGTCGGAGCGACGTGCCTCCTTCCGCACCGGCTCGGGCCCGCGCTCGCGCACGAGATGCTCCTGACGGCCAACGGCTTCCACGGGGAGGAGCTGCGACGCCGCGGTGTGCCCTTCCAGGTCGTCAAGCGCGACCGCGTGCTGCAGCAGGCCCTGACCATCGCCGCGGATCTCGCTTCAAAGCCCGTCACGTCGCTCAAGCTTCTGAAGGCGACCATGACGCAAGCGCTTCGCGACGAGCTCCCTCGCGCCGTGAGCCGCGAGCTCGAGATGCATGAGATCACGTTCAAATTGCCCGAGGTCCGCGCTCGGGTAGAGCTCGAATTCGGATACTGAGGAGTGAATGCCGTGACGTTCGAGACACTGCGCTATGAGAACAGCGGCGGCGCCGCGCGGATCACGCTGCATCGACCGGAGCACAGAAACGCCATCAACCGTGCTCTGCTCCGGGAGTTGAACGCGGCGCTCGACCTGGCCGAGGCCGCTCCGGATTGCCGCATGGTGGTGCTCCAGGCCGACGGGGACATCTTCTGCTCCGGTATGGACTTCGACGAGATGGCCAAGCTCGCCGATCAGGTAGACCTTCGGACGATGCAGGAGAGGACCGAAGAGTACATGCTCACGCTCAAGCGGCTGGCGACCTCCCGTCGAGTCGTCGTGTCGCGCGTCGCGGGGGCGGTCACGGCGGGCGGCGTCGGCTTTGTCGCCGCGAGCGATCTCGTGCTCGCGACTCCCAAGGTCACCTTCACCTTGACCGAGGCCCTCTGGGGGCTGCTTCCGTCCAACGTCGTCCCGTACCTGGTTCGCCGCGTCGGGTTTCAGGCCGCGTTTCGCATGACGCTCACCGCCGCGTCCATCTCTGCTGAGGAGGCTCACCGGCTGCAGCTCGTCGACTACCTCGGCCCTGATCTGGACGAGCTCGAGAGGGTCATTCGCATACGGCTGAATCGAATCACTGCCGACACGGTGAGCGAGCTCAAGGGTTTTTTTCGGAAGATGTGGATCATCGACACGGCGATGGAGCAGGCCGCTGTTGAAGAGACGGCGCGGCTCGGTGCTTCGGCGACCGTGAAGGAGAACATCCGCAACTTCGTCGAGGCTCGCACGTTTCCATGGGAACGCCGCTCCGGCCGATGAACCGCCCCGAACCGAGGTACTCCTGATGAAGGCCTATATTTTTGCGGGTCAAGGATCGCAGTCGCGTGGGATGGGCCGCGAGCTCTTCGCGGAGTTCCCGGAGTACGTCGCCCGCGCCAACGACGTCCTTGGCTACTCGATCGAAGAGCTCTGCCTGAGCGACGGGGACGGCAGGCTTGACAACACCGAGTACACGCAGCCCGCGATCTACGTCGTGAACGCCCTCTCCTACATGAAGAAGGTTCGCGACGGATCGGGTCCCGCTGACTATTGCGCGGGGCACTCGCTGGGCGAATACAACGCGCTCCTCGCGGCTGGCGCGTTCAGCTTCGAGGACGGGCTGCGCCTGGTCAAGAAGCGCGGCGCGCTCATGGCCGCGTCAAAGGGCGGTGGAATGGCCGCGGTGGTCGGGTTCGGAGAGAGTGACATCCGCGAACTGTTCATCAAGAACGACATCGTGAACATCGATGTGGCCAATTTCAACTCGCCCTCGCAGTTCGCGATCGCTGGGCCGAAGGCGGAGATCGAGGCGGCGAAGAAGGTGTTCGAGGAGGCCGGGGCCGTGTACCACATCCTGCGGGTCGGGGGCGCATTCCACTCCCGTTACATGCAGGAGGCGAAGACGGAGTTCGGGAGGCTCGTCGAGACGTTTCACTTCGCGAGGCTGAAGATCCCCGTGGTGTCGAACCTTCGCGCTCTCCCTTACGCGAACGGCCGAATCGCCGCGGGGCTGACGCAGCAGATCACGGGGGTCGTTCGGTGGAGCGAGAGCGTCCGGTACATGGCGTTGCGCGGGGTGACGGAGTGGGTCGAAGTGGCTGCTCGGCCGGTGTTGACGCCGCTCTTGAAGCGAATCTTGAAGTGAACGATCGCGCCTTGCTCACGTCGCGCGGGCTCCAGGCCCGTCTCTGCCGCCGTCGGTCGGATCGAGATCCGTTGTCGGTGAGCTTTGCAAAGAATCACACGGAGAGGTGATCCCATGGACGCCCGAGGCAGACCCGTCGTTTTCATGTTCGGCGGACAAGGCTCGCAGCACTATCACATGGGGCGCGAGCTCTTCGACGCAGACTCGACGTTTCGGACGTGGCTCCTCCGCGGCGATGAGCTGTTCCGGCGCGTGAAGGGCCGTTCGCTCATCGAGGTCATGTTCGATCGGTCGAGGAGCAGGGCCGACCCGTTCGACCATATTTCGGAGACGCACCCGGCCATCGTCCTCGTGGAGTTCGCGCTCGCCCAGGCGCTCCTCGGGCGGGGTATCGAGCCCGACGTGCTCATCGGTTACAGCCTGGGCGAGTTCGCGGCGGCCGCGGTCTCGGGCGTGGCGCCGTTCGAGGACGTGTTCATGGCGGTTCTCCGGCAAGCCGATCTCGTGGTCGAGCGCTGCTCGGAAGCCGGAATGACGGCCGTCATCGGCGACGTGCGCCTGTTCCACGACGAGCCCAAGCTCTTCGCCGGATGCGAGCTCGTTTCGGTCAATTTCGAGCGACACTTCGTCGTCGCGGGGTCGCTCGCTGCCCTTGCTCAGGTCGAGGCAGAGCTGCGGGGGCGGAACGTCCTCCAGGTCCGCTTGCCGGTGCGGTACGGGTTTCACTCGCGGTGGCTCGATCCGCTGGCGCGTGTCAGCCCAGCGCTGCAGCTCTCCTCCCCGCCAGCGCCGCCCCGGGTCGCCTTGATTTCCTGCGCCACCACCGGCCCGGTGTCGCGCTTCGATCACCGGCATATCTGGCAGGTGATTCGGACGCCGGTGCGCTTTGCCGATACGATAGAGAAGCTCGAGGACCCGGAACGTCACGTGTACGTCGATCTGAGCCCGTCGGGGACCTTGGCCACCTTCGTCAAGAACATCCTGCCGGGCCACGCGGAGGCGACCGTGGTGCCGATCATGACGCCGTTCGCGGGCGCTCGGGAGATGCTCAGCGAAGCGATCGCGCGTATCGACGCGGCGGTGCACGGCGGGACGTCGCGCGCGCGGCCGGACGAGACTGGAGCCCGCGCCTGATGCTTGGGAGCGCTGAATTTCGTAGGGATTACGGGGTCGACCTCGCCTATGTGGCAGGGGCGATGTACAAGGGCATCGCTTCGAGTGATCTCGTCATTCGCATGGGGCGAGCGAACCTCTTGAGCTTCCTGGGGACGGGGGGAATGCCGCTCGCGCAGATTGAGCGGGAGCTCGACAGGATCCAGGGAGAGCTCGGTCCGACGCAGGCGTTCGGCGCAAATCTCCTCGCGAACCTGGATGACCCCAGGCTGGAGATGGCCACCGTAGAGCTGCTCTTGAAGGCCAACGTGGTCAACGTCGAGGCGGCCGCGTTCACGCAGATCAGCGACGGTGTGGTGTGGTATCGATTCAAAGGGGCGCGCTGGGGAGCTGACGGCGAGCCGGCTGTGCGCCGCCGTCTCATCGCGAAGGTCTCGCGCGCCGAGATCGCCGAGTCGTTCCTACGCCCCGCTCCCCCGGCGGTCGTCGAGCGGCTGCGCGCCGCGGGGCGGCTCAGCGCAGAAGAGGCAGAGGTCGCGCTGCGCGCGCCCGTCGCGAGCGACATCTGCGTGGAGGCCGACTCTGGCGGGCACACCGATCGAGGTGTCCTGATCGTGCTCCTGCCATGCATTCTTCGACTGCGCGATCGCGTGTGCAGGGCGCAAGGCTACGCGAAGAGCGTGCGCGTCGGGGCGGCGGGGGGAATCGGGGCGCCCGAGTCCGCCGCGGCCGCCTTCCTGATGGGGGCAGACTTCGTGCTCACCGGCTCGATCAATCAGTGCACGGTCGAGGCGGGGACGAGCGACGCGGTCAAAGATCTGCTCCAACGGGTAGCCCTGGGCGACACCGCCTACGCGCCCGCCGGCGATATGTTCGAGCTGGGAGCTCGCGTGCAGGTGGTCGGTCGAGGCCTCCTCTTCGCGCCTCGTGCCAATGAGCTCTACGAGCTGTATCGCCGCCACTCGTCTTTGGACGAGATCGACCCGCAGGTCCGTCGGCGGATCGAGGAGCGTTATCTATGCCGGAGCTTCGCGGAGGTATGGGACGAAACGCGGAGCTACTTCGAAAGGTCGAACCCGGCGCGTCTTCGGGAGATGGAGCGAAGCCCGAAGGCCAAAATGGCGGCCATATTCCGCTGGTATTTCGTGCACTCGACGCGCCTGGCGCTGCGGGGCAGCGCGCAGCAAAAGACGGATTATCAGGTGCAGTGCGGGCCGGCGATGGCCGCTTTCAATGAATGGGTCAAGGGCACCCCTTACGAGAGCTGGCGATCGCGACACGTCGATTCCATCGCTGTGCTGTTGATGCGCGGCGCAGAAGACCATATGCGGCGCGCGCAGCGCGATGAACGGGAGGAGGCGCGGCTCTGAAACCGGTATTTCTTGACTCGGTCGCGGACGCCGCTTATCTGGCTGGGTGAGATCATGGAAAACGCAAAAAACGATCAAGTTGTCAAGGGCGGACTGAGCCGGGCAATGGTGGTGGTGCTGGTATGCATCTTCATGTCGATGCTCGACAGCAGCATCGTCAACGTTGCGCTCCCTTCGATCGGCGAAGCCTTGCACGGCTCGTTTGTGGTCCTGCAGTGGATCGTACTCTCGTACCTGGTCGTCACGAGCGGGCTCGTGCTCGCGATGGGCCGTCTCGGCGACATCTTCGGCAAGAAGCGGTTGTACATCGCTGGTATCGTTATTTTCACCGCGGGCTCCGCGGTCTGCGCGGTCCCCTGGAACGCCGGGTGGCTGCTCCTGGGACGCGCGGTCCAGGGCGTCGGAAGCGCCATCCTGCTGGCGCTCGGGCCCGCCTTGGTGACCGAGCTCGTCGCGCCGGCCGAGCGCGGGAAGGCGTTCGGCATGATGGGCGCGACCGTCTCCCTGGGGCTCATTCTGGGGCCGGGGCTCGGAGGAGTTCTGGTCTCCTCGCTGGGCTGGAATTGGATCTTCCTGATCAACGTCCCCATCGGTCTGTTCGCGGCGGTGCGCGCTCTGCGCGATATTCCGGCGACGCGTCCGGCCGCGCAGGAGTCGTTCGATCTTCTGGGCGCCACCGCGCTCTTTCTCGGGATCTCAAGCCTGGTGATCGCGATCACCGGGGGCGAGCGTTCGGGGATGGGTCCCGAGGGCGCGGCGGCGCTCTGGGCGGTCAGCGTGGGCTCGTTCATCGCTTTTGTCGTCGTCGAGCTCAAGGTCAAGACGCCCCTCCTCGAGCTGCGGATCTTCAGGAACGCGCTCTTCAGCACGAACCTGGCGGGGGCGGTGCTGAATTCGATCGCTCTCGGCGGGACCCTGGTTTTGATGCCCTTCTATCTGCAGAACGTGCTCGCCCTCAGCGTTCGAACCACGGGGCTGCTCCTCGCCGTGACCCCGATCGCGCTCACCGTGGTTGCCCCGCTCGCGGGAGGTCTGAGCGATCGCTTCGGCGCGCGCCGCCTCATCCTCGGCGGACTGCTGCTCACGGCGGTGGGCTTCTACGCGATCAGCACGCTCTCCCAAGAGACAGGCAAGGTCGAGTATGCGCTGAAGTTCCTTGTCCTGGCGGTCGGCGTGGGGCTCTTCCAAACACCGAACAGCGCGACCATCATGTCGTCGATCCAGACGGCGCGCACGGGCATCGGGGCGGGGCTCTTGTCGGTGGCGCGGCTCTTGGGCCAGACCGTGGGCGTCGCGACGGTCACCGGGCTCTGGTCGTGGCGTGTCATGTCGCACGTCGACATGGCCTCGGGCGAGGGCCCGCTGCGAGCGCCGCTGCAGGCGCAGGTCGATGGGTTTCGCGACGTGTTCCTGATGTTGCTGGTGACCACGGTGCTCACGGGCATCATCGTGGCTCAAGGCTTTCGTTCCGGCACGAGCCCGGTCGGTCCGCTCGCCGCGGGGGGGAGCCGACCGGCAGCCGGCTGAACTCTCATCGGTTGGAAATGAAGCTCATGCAGCGACGCTGCATGAGGGGCGCCCAGGAGGAGGTTGAGTCATGACGCGTGATGAAGTGTTGTCGATCGTGCGTGAAAACATCGTGATGGTCCTTCCGGAGGTGGATGCGACCTTGCTGCGCCCGGAGAGGAGCCTCTCGGAGCTCGGGGCCAACTCCGTCGATCGCGCGGAGATCGTCGTGGGGGCCATGGCGGCGCTGCGGATCAAGGTGCCGGGCAGCGAGCTCGCCGAGGCGAAGAACATCGGCGGGCTCGTCGACGTCCTGTATCGCAAGCTCAGCGGTTGACGGCGACGCCCCGAGGAGAAGCGGAGCTCGCATGAAAGGCGTGCTTGTCACGGGCATGGGCATCGTGGGCCCCTTTGGGTCAGGGGTCGCGTCGTTCGAGCGCGCGCTCCGCGAGGGGGCACGGCCGTTCACGGTCACGTCGCCCGCGATCTCGACGCGCGCGGGCTACATCGAGGCTCCGGTGCCGGAGGCCGTTCTTCAGGTCGCGTTCGGCGGTCAAGGCCGGACCGGCGAACTTCACCCGCGCCTCCGCAAGCTCGGCGCTCGAGCTCCTCTTGCCGTACAAGCCGCGCTCCTCGCGGCGTCGGAGGCGTTGTGGCCGGCCGGCGCGGCGCTCTCCGGCGAACGGATCGGCATCGTCGTCGGAGGGCAGAACCTCACGCACGCATTCGAGCAGGAGGCGCTGCCGGCCTTCCGACAAGAACCCGCCTACGTGAGCCCGAGCGCGGCGCTCCGGATTCTTGACACCGACGTCCTTGGGTGCGTCAGCGAGGCGTTCGACATCCGCGGCGAGGGGATGTGCGTGGCCGGGGCGTCGGCGTCCGGAAACGTCGCGATCATTCACGGCGCGCGCCTCGTCTGCGGCGGCCAGGCCGATGCGTGCCTCGTCGTCGGCGCGCTCGCCGAGCTGTCGCTCTTTCAAATGCAGACGCTCGTCAGCATCGGCGCGCTCGGCGGCGAGTTCTTCCTCGACGCCCCGCACCGAGCTTGCAGGCCGTTCGATCGCCGCCACGGGGGCTTCATCCCTGGCCAGGCGAGCGCCGCGCTGTTGCTGGAAAGCGCGGCGTCCGCTCGTGCCAGGGGTGCGGAGCCGCTCGGATGCGTGCTCGGGGGCGGCATCGTCCTCGACGCCAAGAGCGGCTCGAGCCCGTCCGTTGAAGGCGAAGTCGGCGCCATGCGCCGCGCGCTCGCCGACGCAGGTGCGGGCGCGAGCCACGTGAGCTACGTGAACGCGCACGGCACCGGAACGCCGCTGGGCGACGAGGTCGAGCTACGGGCGATCGCGGAGGTGCTCGGCGAGCGCTGCGCGGAGGTCCCGGTGAACTCGACGAAGGTCGTGACGGGTCACTGCCTCTGGGCCGCGGGGGTCGTTGAAGCCGTGGCCACGCTCGTGCAGATGCGAGCGGGTTTCGTGCACGGCAACTTCAACCTGGACGACCCCCTCGAGACTCCTTGCAGGCTGGTCGGTCGGGCCAGCGAAGCGGCGGACATCGGCGTCGCCCTGAGCAATTCGTTCGGCTTTGGCGGCATCAATACGAGCATCGTGCTCGGACGAGCATCGGATTCGCGCGCATGATCGCGCGCCTCGGCTCGAGCGCCGCCGGCGCCTGACCGCGTTGTCCACGATCGAGCGGCGCTCCAAGCCCGGGTGAGCTGCCCACCCCGCCCGCGGCTCACGTGGGTGCATCCGGGGGCCAGGCGGTGTAGGCTCGTGTGGATCACACGGCAGCAAGACCGCACGAGACCCGGGAGACGACCATGGCCCGCACTGCGCCTGTACCGAACATCCCCGCCATCCCTGGAATGAACCCGGGGGTCTTCATCATGGGAGGGGGCGGGGCCGGTGGCGGGGGCGGTGGCGCTGGAGGAAACGGCTCTGGCGGTAAACAGGGCGGCAATGGATCCAACGGTGGCAAGGACGCCAGCGGCGGCGGGAAGTCCGCGTGTGGCAGCGCCGGCGGCGACGGCGCCGGCTGCCCGAACCACCATGGCGGCAAGAAATCGGGAATGGCTGCGAAGGGCGACCCGGTCGACGTGGTGACGGGCCGGGTGTTCACGGTTCCCGCCGTCGACGTCGAGCTTCCGGGACCGCTGCCGCTGTCGATCGTGCGGTCGTACACCACCGCGGCGTTCGAGCGCGACGTCGGGCTGGGGTTCGGGTGGAGCCACTCTCTGGCGTGGGAGATCGAGGTGCGGCAGCGCATCATCCGCGTCTGGACCGACGATGGGCCGGTCGATGTCGAGGCGATGCCCGTGGGCGCCGGCGCGGCGGGCCCCCACGGCTGGGTCCTCGCGCGGGAGGAGCGCGGCTTCGTCCTCGATACCGGCGACGACCGCTGGTACGTGTTCGCCGAAGCGACGGGGAAGCGATACCGGCTGACCGCGATCAAGGACCGATACAACAACGAGATCAGGCTCTCGTACCGGGATGGCGTGCTCGCCGAGATCACCGACAGCGTCGGACGGATCGTCCGGGTCCGGCGGACGCCCGACGGGCGCATCGGCGCCTTCGAGATCAAGAACGCGCGGGAGCGCGGTGTCTGGGTGCCTCTCGCGCAGTACAGCTACGACGCGGCCGGGGATCTCTCGTCCGCGACCGACGCCGACGGATACACGACGCGCTACACGTACCAGGAACACCTCCTCACCTCCCATACGAGCGCCACCGGGCTCACGTTCTCATTCCGCTACGACGATCGGCGTCGCTGCGTCGAGACGTGGGGCGCTTACGACGATGGGCCCGACCGCAGCCTGGCGGAGGACGTCCCGACGCACCTGGCTGACGGGAAGACGGTCGCCAGAGGCATCTACCACTGCAAGCTGGAGTTCGGAGAGGACGGATACGTCGAAGTCGCGGACTCCATCACGGTTCATCGCTACTTCGGGAACCGCTTCGGCAAGCTCGACAAGGCCGTGAGCGCCGGGGCCGTGTTCAGCCGGACGTACGATGAGCACGGGCACCTCCGGACGTTCATCGATCCGGTCGGCGCCATGACCGTCTGGCAGCGGGATCGCCTCGGCCGCGAGCTCTCCATCACCGATCCGCTCGGTCGAATGACGAAGATCGAGCGCGACCCCGACGGGCATGTCCGCCGAGCGATCGATCCGGCAGGCGGCGTCACCGAGATCGGGCGGACGCCCGACGGGCTCATCTGGACCGACCCCCTCGGGGCGGTGTTCCAGGTGCGCCAGGACGGGCGCGGGCGGCTCATCGAGACGGTGGCGCCCAACGGCGGCCGCACGACGTACCTCTATGACGATCTCGGGAACATGGTCGAGAAGACCGACGCGCTCGGGGGCAAGACGCAGCTGGCCTACGATTACTGGGGTCGGTGCCGCTCGATCCGGGATACGAGCGGCGCGGTGCTGTCGTACACCTATGACAACCGCGGCAACCTCACCGGCGTCTACCGGCCCGACGGCGGGACGACCCGCTACGAATACGACGGTATGGGGGACTGCACCGCGGTCCTCCAGCCGAACCAGCAGGTGACCCGGTTCGTGCGAGGCGGCTTCCACAAGCTCTGCGAGGTGCACAAGCCGAACGGAGAGAGCACACGGTTCCGGTACAACCGTGAGGGGCGCCTTGTCGAGATCCAGAACGCGCTCGGGGAGCGCCACAGGATCGAGCTCAACACCGCGGGGATGGTGACCAGCGAGCGTGGGTTCGACGGGCGCGTGTCTCGAACCAAGTACGATTACAATGGTCGGATCATCTCCTTCCAGAACGCTGCGGGCGAGAGGACGGAGTACACGTACGACCTCGCCGGGCAGCTCATCGCGCGCACCTTCGACGACGGCAGCGTCGAGAGGTTCACCTACGACGCCCGCGGCGACCTGATCGCCGCTGACAGCCCCGCCGGCTCGTTCACCTATGAGCGCAACGCCGTCGGCTGGGTCGTGTCGGAGACCCAGATCGTGGGCGGCGAGGCCGCGACCGTCCGGCGTACCTTCGATCTCATGGGTGACGTCGTCGAACGCACCACGTCGCTCGGTCACTCCGCCAGGTGGATTCGCAACGTCGGCGGGCTCGCCGAGAGGGTGATCCTCGACGGAAGAGACGAGGTCCGGATCGCGTACGACGCCGCGGGGCGTGAGGTTTGCCGCGCCCTGCCGCGAGGCGGCCGGATCGAGAGCGTGTGGGACGTGATGGATCGCCTCGTCGAGCGGCGCGTCTGCTCGCCGTCGAGCCGCGTCCACGTCGGGCCGAACGAACCAGAATGGGTGGGCCCGGCGCCGGCGTCGGTGACGGTGCACCAGGCGTACCGATACTCGCCTGCGTCGGAGCTCGTCGAGGCGTGGGACCAGGCGTACGGCACGCGCCGCTTCGAGTACGACCCTGCGAGCCAGATCCTGGCGAACGTCCCGGAGCACGAGCGCGCGGAGCTCTTTCGCTACGACGCCTGCGGGAACGTGTTCGACGTCGCCGCTGGCAAGAAGGATCGCTCGTACGGTCCTGGAAATCGCTTGCTCAGGAAGGGAGACACCGAGCTCCTCTGGGACGACGACGCGCGCCTCAAGGAGACGCGGGCCAGGACCTCCGCCGGAGCGCTCGAGGTCACCCGGTATGCCTGGGACGCGCGTGGACTCTTGCAGTCGGTCGAGCGCGCCGACGGCACCGTCGTCGAGTTCTCGTACGATCCGGATGCCCGGCGCGTCGCCAAGCGGATTTCCCGTCGGCTCTCGACCGGGGAGCTGCGGCCGGAGAGCACGACGAGGTTCGTCTGGGATGGCGCCGAGCTCGTGCACGAGATCCGGCAGGTCACCGGCGACGCGGCTGCCCCCACCGCAGAGGCACGCACGTACGTCTTCGAGGCCGGCGCGCCGTGGGCGCAGCGCGCCGGGGAGGGCGAATGGTATCATTACCTGAACGACGAGATCGGTACGCCGGAGCGGCTCGTCGGCCCCGACGGCGCCGTCGCGTGCGAGCTGCGGCGGAGCGCCTGGGGAAAGGTCGAGCCCGCGCGCAGCGCCTTGGCACCGGTGTCGACGCCGATCCGCTTTCGTGGGCAGTACTGGGACGATGAGATCGGCCTCTGCTACAACCGCAACCGCTATTACGATCCCGAGGTGGGTCGCTATATCAGCGCGGATCCAATCGGGATCTTCGGCGGCCTCAATGGATTCGCCTACGCGGAGAACCAGCCGACGCGGCTCATCGATCCGGACGGGCTCATGGCCAAGGCCTCGAGCGAGATCGAGACCGCCGGCGGCAAGAGGCACCGCGGATCGAGCGCGTTCGGGGGGCCGCTCGACCCCGCGCTCCAGACCGCGGTCGACAATGCCCACAAGAAGTTCGACGACGGCCAGGTGGCGGGGCCGAAGCCATCGAGCGCCGGACAGTGTGCCGAGATCGAGGCGCTGAACAACCTGGCGAAAGACATCCGGCAAGACCGCCAGAAGAACGGTAAGACATTGAAAGACCCGGCGGCCGAAGACACCGAGATCAGGAAGGAGATGCAGAAACAGGTGAAGGAGGGCAAGATGACGACCAAGACAGACAAGGACGGTCTGCTCATGGATCCGTGCAAGTTCTGCGCGCAGGTCATGCGTGAGCTCGGCCTTCACCCGGCGAACAACGGGGGCACTGGCAAGAAGAACGGTGTCATCGGCTCGGACGGCAAGGCGTGGAACGGCAATGTCTGGCACAAGGGACGCTCCATGCCGTTCAGGACCGCTCCGTCGAGCACGCCGCCCTTCGCAGGCACATGATCCCTCCTTCGCGAGCACCGGATGCGCCGGCCGCAGGCCCGGCGGCGGCGGAGCGTGGCGTCCGCGCCTTCTGGCGCGAGGTCGAGCGCTGCAGCAGCGCCCCCCTCGGCGGGAGGGCGCGCGCTGGCGCTGTGGCGGCCCTCGAAGGGTGGCTGGAGCATGGCGGTGCGCGCGTGGTGCTGCTCGGGCCGAGCGGGCGCGGCAAGTCGATGCTGCTGGGCCCGTGGGCGCTGGAGCTGGCCCGCACGGGCCGGCACGAGATCGCGTTCGTCCCCGTGAGCCGCCGGTTCGGTACGGCGCTGGAGCATACGGCGCTGAACCTCCTTTATGCGCGCGTGGCACCGTTCCTCAGGTCGCCGCGGCGCACCGGCGAACGGCCGCACGGGGTCGAGGCGACGCGGCGCGACCTCGTGAGCATGCTCGAGGAGGGCCGCCCGCCCGGAACCAGGCCGCTCGTCGTGATCCTCGATGGGATCGACGAGGCCGTCGCGTGGAGCGCCGATGCCGCGCAGCGCTTCCTGCGAGATCTCGGCCCCGGCGTGCGCGCCGTGCTGTCGGCGCGCTCGATCGAGGTGCTCGGAGGGCTCCGGGAGGAAACCGAGGTGGTCGCGCTGCCGCCGATCGCAGTCGACGAGGTGGCGGAGGCCGTCGGGCGGAGGCTCGGCGATCCGCCGGCCAGCGTGAGCTACGATGTCGCCCGTGTGAGCGGCGGGGAGCCGCTTCTCGTGGAGGCGCTCCTCGAGGCCCTCTCGCGGGATCCCGCGGCTGTGGCGCCGCCGCTCGCGAGCGCTCACGCCGGGGCTCCGGGGGTCCTCGATCTCTGCGCCGGCGGCGCGAGCCGCCCTGTTTTGCCTTGGCTTGCAGGCGCGATCGCGCCGATCGAGGAGGAGGAGCTCTTCGCGATCTCGACGGTGAGCGACGGAGTCTGGAACGAGCTGAGCGGACCGATCGTCGCCGCGGGAGAGTCGGGCCTCGCGCTCCGTCACCCGGCCTGGGCGGAGGCTGTTGAAGAGCGGCTTGCGCCGCAGCAGCGCGCGGCGGTCGATCGCCGGTTCGCCGACCACGGGAAGCGCGCGTTCGCCTCGGGCACGGTCTCTGATTACGTATGCCGGAACTGGCGCGCTCACCTGGAGCGGGTCGGCGCGAGCCTCGCAGAGCGGATCGAGCTGGTCTCGAGCGCGTGGCTCGACGTGTGGAGGACGCGCCCGGATGGCTCGTCCGGGTTCATCGCCGACGTGGACGCGACGGCGGCGTGCGCGGCGAGCCTCCTGGTCGATGCCGCGGCCGGAGGCGATCTCCTGGCGGCGCTGGCCGCGCGGGTCCGCTGCCTGCTCGTGACGAGCTCGGTGCGGACGATCCTTGGCTTCGAGGAGACGCGGCGTGTGCTGGCTGCGCAGGCCGCGCAGGAGGACGAGGAGGAAGAGGAAGGGGCCGAGGGAGGCGAGGGCTCCGCCGGAGCACACATCGAGATGCCGCGCGTGGGCGAGGACATCCTGGATGCTGGACGGCCGATCGCCGACGCCGCGGAGCGCGCCGGTGCCCTGATCCGGCTGGCGCGCGAGCTGCCCGACGCCGAGCGCGCCGTCGTGCTCGGCTGGGCGCTCGAGGCCGCCAGCGAGGAGCACGCCGGCGGGGGCGCGCTCGCCGCCGTGGCGTGGGCGCTCGACGGGCAGGCGCGCGTGACCGCCGCGCGCGAGGCAGCGGCGCGGCTCGCTCGCGAGCGGACCAGGGAGAGCCGGCTCGCGCGCGTGTCCGTGGCGGCGCTGCTGCCCGAGGACGAGGCGTGCGACCTCGGTCGCGAGGCGTTCGCCGAGGTCCCGGCCGACGCGAGGAGCGACGAGCTGCCGCGGCTCTCGGAGGCCGCCGCACAATGGTCTCCCGGGGCGGTGCGCGGGCTCTGGGCATGGTCCCAGGCGCTGCCCCCCTCGGAGCGGCACTTGGTCCTCGCTCGCCTCGCTTCGGGCCTGCCTGCGGAGGAGCGGGAAGCGGGCGCGTCGGAGGCGCTGGGGCTCGCGCTGTCGCTGCTCGCGGGCGACGCGCTTCCGCCGGACGCGTGCTGGAGCCTCTGCGCGCTCGCGCCGCACGCACCTGCCGGCGCCGCGTCCGCGCTGGTCCAGGCGTGCGCGGCTGCGGCCGGCCTCCACCTCCCGGTGGTGAAGGCCGTCGCCGCGCGCCTCTGCGATCTGGGGCGCGTGGAGGATGCGCTCGCGCTGGTGGACACGCTGCCCCAGCCGTCGGACCGGATCGAGGCGCGAGCCGCCCTGCTCGCGCACCTGCCCGCCGCGGTCCGCGAGGCCGCCTGGGCCCAGCTGTCGGGCGATCTGCGGGCGAGCGACGGCGCGCGCCTGCTCTTCGAGCGGAACGCCGCTGCGTGGACCCGGGCTCTCGGGGCCGATGCGGTCCTCGACCTGTCACGCGACATCGGCGCCAACTGGCCAGCCCTGGTCGCGATCGCCGGGGCCTCGCCGGACCACGCGCCGGCGATTGCGCGCGATCTGGTCGAGCGCGCTCTGGAGCAGCCGAGCGACGAGGACGAGGCGCTCTTCGCGCTGGTCCCGCTGGCCGCCTGGATGACCGAGCCGCACGCACGCCGCCTCTGCCAGAGACTCCTGAACGAGCTCGGCTGGAAGCCGCGGTCCGATCTCCTCGACGACTGGACGAAGGACGACCTCGGGCACCTGGCGCCGTTGTTCGCCCGCGTCGCTGGACCGCAGGGCGTCGCCGCGGTGGCCCGGGAGATCGTCGACGTCGCGCGATGGCTGCCCTGAGCGTCCGCGTGGAGATGTCGCGCGCCGAGCCCTTCAGACATCATCTCGGCGGCGTATTCGCAGCTGTCACCGGGCCATGGTCGCTGACAGGCCTCGAGGGCACGCGCCGCAGCACGGGTCTACTGCCCAAGCCCGGGTGAGCTGCCCACCCCGCCCGCTGCTCACAAAGCATTGCGAGAAGCCGACTAATTTTCTCGTTACAACCCTCCTATTTCCACGTCGCGCTCGCTCTATGCGGACGATTTTTGGTGCCCATCGCGTTGGCCGGTAGGGTAGGAGTGACCTGAAACGGCTTCATGAACGCAAACATCGAAACCCAGGTTGCTCACTATCTCTGCACAGGTGAGCACGACCGGCGAGCGCTCGGTCGTGTTCCTGACGCCGCACAACATCGAGGCTCTCCTCGCTGAGAGACCTGGCACACATGAGCGAATACCAGTGGTACGAGTTCGTCGCGCTCGATCGTCCCCTCACGCCGAAGCAGATGGCGGAGCTCAGGACCATCTCGACGCGCGCCGACATCACGCCCACGCGCTTCTGGAACGAGTACCAGTGGGGTAACCTCAAAGCCGACCCGGCGAAGCTCCTCGAGCGCTACTTCGACGCGCACCTCTACTTCGCCAACTGGGGTACGCGGCGGCTGATGTTCCGGCTGCCGGCGGCGCGCATCGACGAGAAGCAGCTCCGCCCGTACTTCCCCGGCGGCGCAGCGCGCATGACGAAGGCCGGCGAGCACGTCGTGATCGAGCTGGTGAGCGAGACCGAGGAGCCCGAGGACGACTTCACGAGCGACGTGACGCTCGCGTCGCTGGCGCCGGCGCGGAGCGAGCTCCTCCGCGGGGATCTGCGCGCCGCGTACCTCGCCTGGCTCCTCGCGGTCGAGGCAGGCGACGTCGAGGACGACGAAACGGAGCCGCCGCTGCCGCCGGGTCTCCGTGAGCTCTCCGCGCCGCTCGAGGCGATGGCCGGCTTCCTTCTCCTCGACGGCGATCTCCTGTCGGCCGCGGCGGAGCCGAGCGGCGCGGAGCCGGACGACGCCGACGCCCTCCGCGCGTGGGTCGGCGCGCTCCCCGCGCGCACCAAGGATCAATGGCTGCGGCGCGCGGTGGACGAGCCGGAACTCGCGCTCGGCGCCGAGCTGCGCCGCGCGTTCCGTGCTCGGGTGCAGGCGAAGACAACGAGGGTTCCACGGACCGTCGCGGAGCTGCGTGCCGCGGCCGAGGAGCGTCGCGAGAAGCGAGAGCGCGCCGAGGCGCTCCGAGCAGAGCGGTCGCGCAAGGCCGCAGAGGCCGCCCGGACGAAGCAGCTCGACGCGCTCGCCAAGCGGCTCGACGCCGCGTGGAGCGAGCTGGAGGCCCTGGTCGCCAAGAGCGCCTACGACGAGGCGCTGAAGCTGGCGATCGACCTTCGCGACCTCGCCGCCCGCGACGGCACGAACGCAGCGTTCACGGAGAGGTTCAAGGCGATGCGGAAGCGACAGTCGCGGCGCCGGGGCTTCTTCGACCGCTGGAAGTAGGAGGACGAGCCGAGAGGATGGTGAAAAGGGACGTTGGTCGAGCCAGGCGCCTGCCGCATCCAGCGGAGCTTCCGCGCGATGATGGCGTGCGCTACGGCCCGGAGACGTGGCGCGAGATCGACGGCGTCGCCTTCTGCCACTGGGACCGGTGGCTCCTGCGGCTCGCGCTGGCGGAGCCGCGCGGCCTCGACGCGATCGCGCGTGAGTTCCGTGCGCGCGCGGCGAGTCGGCGCGTCAGCGGCGAGGCCGTCGAGGCGATGCTCGCGCAGGTGGTCGACCTGCGTGGCCGGCTCGCGCGCGTCGCGCGGATCCCGGAAGAGGTCCTCGATGCGGAAGAGCGAGCGAGCGGGTGGCTGCTGAAGAAAGCCTCGAAGCGGGTCTGGCATGATGGTCCGAATCGCCGCACGGACGCGATGCGCAACACGCCTCGCCGGCGGCGCGAGGCGCACGCGCTCCGGGGAAACTGGGCGCGCTTCCCGGTGTCGCCTGCGCGCTTCGAGCCCGAGCTCCGCCGCGTCGTCGGAGACCAGGCATACTACGACTATCGCGCCACGGATCTGGTCGCGCGCCTCCTCGAGGGCCAGCTCGCCCGTGCGCTCACGCTCCGCAAGGCGGTGCTGGCCCCCTGGGGATAGGGACCGCGGCGATCTGGCCTCGCCTACTGGAAGGCGCAACCCTTCCCACACGTCCCATCCGACCCAAAGACCTGTTCCAATCCTGTTCCATCACTCCGGTGGCCTTCGGGGACATGGCACCACGCCCCTGGCTCGCCGCTCACGGGCGGTACCGCGGATCGTCCAGAAAGGCGGCATCAGTCAGCGACCGCAGGAACGCCACCAGATCGGCCTTCTCGTCCGGAGAGAGCCCCAGCTCATCGATCTGCGGATCGGTGGAAAAATGGCCCAGCCCCCCGCGATCGTAATGGTCGACCACCTCCTCCAGCGTCGCCAGCGATCCGTCGTGCATATAGGGGGCGCTCGCCGCGATGTTCCGCAGACCGGGCACCTTGAATTTGCCAAGGTCTCCCGTGCGTCCGGTGATCCTCTGCCGCCCGACGTCGCCGCCCTCGAGGTAAGTGCCGTTGTTGAAGAAGCCTTCGTTGGTGAGCATTCCGGCCGGGTGGCAATGGAAGCAGCCAGCCCGCTCGGTCAGGAACAGGGCCTCGCCGCGGCGCTCGGCGTCTCCGAAGCTCGTGTCGTCCCCGCGCCGGTGCCGGTCGTAAGGGCTGTCGGCGCTGACGATCGAACGTACGAAGCTCGCGAGGGCCTTGCGCAAGGACTCCTCGCCGGGAGGCCCGCCATAGGCATCCATGAACGCCTTCACATAGACGTCATCGCCGGCGACACGAGCGACGGCCTCGGCGAGCGGTAGATCCATCTCGTCGGGGTTCTCGATGGGCTTCCCGGTCTGCTCTTCCAGGGTGGCCGCGCGGCCATCCCAGAAGAAGCTCTCGCCCCAGGCGAGGTTCACCAGCGCGGGCGCGTTCCGCTGTCCCAGGCGGCCGTCGACCCCCTGAGAGACGGGGACCGGATCGGCGAAAGCGTGCTCCTGACGGTGGCAGCTCGCGCACGCGATCTCGCCGGTGCGAGAGAGGCGCTTGTCGAAGAAGAGCCTCTTGCCGAGCTGGGCCCTCGCCTCGGTGAGCGCGTTTTCGGCCGGCGCTCTGGCCGCCGCGGTGCGCGCGGGAAAGCCGGCGGGGATGGCGTCCGTGACGAGCGGCGGCAAAGGTCCAGGGGCCGCCGGCCCGTCGTCGCCGCATCCGCCCGCGAGGAGCAGCGCCGCCAGGCCGATGGCCCCGCCAACGTTGGAACTCGGCGTCACGGACCGAAGGTGAACACCGTCCGATCGGGGAGGCCGCGCCGCAGGCGCTCACCCGCGAAGAGCTCGTCTCCCACGGGCCCGGGCGGCGGGACGAACCCGGTCATGTCGACGTCCGCCGTGGCGCCCGCGAAGACCTCGTCCATGACGAGCCGGACGACCTTGCCCGTCGAGCCGCTCGCGGGCACGGACAGCGCGCCTCGTACCTCGACCCTGGGCGCGAGATCCTCGACCAGGTTGCCTCCCATGTGGACCGCCGGCGGAACCGTGGCCGTCTCTCCCTCGGGATCGACGGGATCCCCCTCGTCCGGCGGAGCCACGTTGCCCTCGTAGCGCAGGAAGAGGTGGCCGGTGTGCGGCCACGTCATCTGGGAGGCTTCCGCCAGAGGCGCGACGCTCGTTTCGGGCCGGGAGCTGTTGCAGGCCTGGTGCAAGCCCCAGATGAAGCTGACGCCTTCGTAGCTGCCAGCCGGAGCGCGCAGCCGGAGCGCGGCCGAGCCCGGGTCCTCTGCGTTGTAGAAGTGGACCCCGTAAGGGGTGGGGGCGCCGTCCGGGCCGACGATATCGACGGGCACGAGGTCGCCGTCCGCCCCGATCAGCGCCGCGTGGGAGACGTAGAAGCGAACGTTGAGCGGCGTGACCGTGCTGCCGTCCGGCGCGACGTTCGGCTCGCCGAACAGGAACGGCTCACCGCCGAGGACGAGCTCGAACGCGAGCTCGACGGGTGTGCCCTCGGTCCGGATGGACGCCGGCTGCTCTGCGCAACCGGTCGGCCAGGTGGCCTCGGCCTGGCCGCCCGCGCCGCCGGCGCCCGGTTGGGCGTCCGCTCCACCCGCGCTGCTCGCTCCACCGGACCCATCGGGCTCGCTGCCGCCCGCACCGCCTGTCCCGGACTCGATTGGCTGATTCGAGCCCCCGCCGCAAGCAGCTGCGGCGCCCAATAGCAATCCGAACCACCGGAACAAGCCAGGAGATTTCATCGTGGGATCGATTGTACGCGATGACGCACCACACGGGAACAGATGACGCATCGCCGGGATCTTGCTGGGCGAGACGCGGATGGGTGGTGCGAGCGGCGATACGCCGCCGGGCCGGCCAGCACCATTGTGCCAGGGCGGTGCGCGCGCGAAGAGGAGAGGGGCGCTCTGCCGCGGCCCCTCCGCCGAGCAGGGCGACCTCGGGCGGGATGCGGCTTCTCCGCGCGGAGATCACGAGCGTCGTGCCGATGACCGCGATCAACAGACCTGTCGTCTTCACCAGCCAACGTTCGCTCTTCGGGCCAGTGACCGCCTCGAACGTACGTAGTTGACGAGCGGTCAGATCCCGGCGATCACATCAAAGAGACCCTGCGCTCCGGCGAGGAAGATCGCCTGTTCGTTCGCCTGTTCCCGATCGCGTTTCGTGCTCACCATCGCCGCTGTCAGCGATCGCCGCCGGGCGTACCGGAGCCGTCGGGCGTGCCGGAGCCGCTGCCACCACCGGGCGCGCCGGAGCTGCTGCCGCCGCCAGGCGTGCCGGAGCGACGCTCCACATCCGCGCCGAACGTTTGGGTCGAACCCGCGTCGAGGGAGGCTCACGCCGTCCTGATTCAACGTCGGAAAATGCCCCACGTACCGCGGATGGAAGCGGGCGCCCGGAAGCAGCTGTCGAGGTGCCATGGCGCGGGGTCGTCACGCCTGCCTGGCGAGCCGCCGGAGCGCGAGGATCCCGGCGCCGAGCACCGCCGCCGCCCCGAGGAGCCGGCGCGCTGTGTAGGCCCTCGACAGGGCCACCATCCCGGCCACGGCCCACGGGGGAGGCGCGCTTTGCTGCGGGGCCGAGATCGCGTGTGATGCCGCTCCCTTCGGCGCTGCCGAATCGCGCTCCGCGAAGAGCTCGATCATCGCGCGCGTGAAGGAGGCCAGATCGTGCGGACCGCGGCTCGAAACCCAGTTCCCGTCGCGCACGACGGCCTCGTCGCGCCAGACGGCGCCGGCATGGACGAGATCGTCCCGAATGCCAGGCCATGACGTGAGCTGCCGCCCGTTCAGGCGCCCCGCCGACGCGAGCACCCACGGGCCGTGGCAGAGCGTGGCGATGGGCTTCCCCGCCTCGTCGATGGCCCTGACGAACTCCCGCGCCGCTCGGCTCTGCCGGAGGAGGTCGGGGTTGATGAAGCCGCCCGGCAAGAGCAGGGCGTCGTAGTCGGCCGGAGCCGCTTGCTCCACCGTCCGATCGACGCGCACCGTACGGCCGGGCCAGTACAGGTTCAGGCCGCGGATCTTCCCGCGTCGGAGCGAGAGCACCTCGACGTGGGCCCCCTCGGCGCGGAGCGCCTTCGTCGGGATCGTCAGCTCGACCTGCTCGAATCCCTCGGTCGCGAGCACCGCGACATGCAACCCTTTCAGCCTTTTCCGAAACAGCATCTTCGACCTCGTGACGCGCGAGCGCGCATCTCGGGCTCATTGCAAGGTCTATGCGCTCGATGGCGTGCCGGCGACCAAGTCCAGGAGCATCCGAGCGAACGGCTCAGGGTGGGCCGACGTCGTTCATGTGCCGGTCGACGCTCACGGCCTTCGAACGGAGGAGCCGGAGGCGCACGCCAAGCGGTTACCAGCTCCTGGTCACCCCGCCGTTCCGGTTACCACGTCCTCTGGTAACCGCCCCGTTGCGATGCGAGAAATCCTTTGAGATTCAATGGTTTGGCGCTGTGGCCCGAGAGCTGCTTCAGGGGCTGGCAGGAGACCTTACCATGGTAACCGAACCGACATCCCACCGCCTCACGCTTCCCATTCTCCTCGCCACCCTGCTCGCCGCGTGCGCCGGAACGTCCGACGGCGGCAGCTCGACCGGCGACGCGCCGGCCGATCCGCCCGGTCCAGCGCCTCACGAGGGCGCCTCTCCCGGCCAGCGGGCCGCGCCCGCCGTGCCTCCGGCGCCGGATCTCGCGTACCCCGGCAAGGGCTTCATCGTCCACGAATGGGGCACCGACACCGTGGTCGTCGGCTCCGACGGCTCGCTTCAACCGGGGCTGCACCACGAAGAGGAGGACCTCCCCGCCTTCGTCTACGACCGGCTCGAAGCCGGCACGCTCGATGGCTCGATCTCGACGAGCGTCAACGTGAAGATGGAGACGCCGGTCACTTACTTCTACTCCGAGGAGCCGCTCAACGCGCACGTCCAGATTACGTTCCGCAAAGGGATCTTCACGCAGTGGTACCCCGCCGTCCGCGAGTTTTCCCCGCCCATCATCGCGCCCAACACCGTTGCTGGCGTGACGACCTACGCGGACCCGGCGTACGACCCCGAGTTCCCCTTCAGCTCGCAGATGTGCGCGGAGACGTACGGCCCGAACGCGAACGGCTACCTGCAGTGGAGTAACATCGAGGTCCTCGGGCGCGACGGCGATATCCCTCTGCCCGAGGCGCCGCTCGATCGGTTCACGTGGGCGCACGCGCGCCAGGTCGGCGCCAACCCGCTCCGCGTCGCAGGCGTGCCCGGCGCGATGGAGACGCCCCAGCACGAGCGCTTCCTGTTCTATCGAGGGCTCGGCAACTTCGACCTGCCCGTCCGCGTGACGGCCGGCACCGGCGGGGCGATCTCCGCCGAGAATACCCTCGACGAGGCGATCGGCGCCGTCTTCGTCCTCAACGTCGGCGCCTCGGCGGGGGCGTTCGTCGCGCACCCCCAGGGCATCGCCACGGGCGGCACGCTCGTCGAGCGCGCCCCCTCGCTCGACGGAGCGCCGCCCCTCGACGAGTTCGTCCAGTCGCTCGGCGCGAGCATGATGGACGCCCTCGACGCGACCGGCCTGTACCACGACGAGGCCGTCGCCATGGTGAACACCTGGAAGCGCCAGTGGTTCCGGACGCCCGGCGTCCGGGTGCTCTACCTCGCTCCTCAGACGTGGACCGACGCCTCGATCCCGATCACCATCGCTCCCACGCCTGCCGATGTCGTGCGCGTGATGATGCTCCGCGTCGAGGTGCTCTCGCCCGAGATCGAGTCGGCCGACGTCGGCGCGGCGCGGCGGCTCGCAGACCCGTCCCTCGCCGGCGACGCCGAGCGCCACTTCGACGATCTCGGGCGCTTCGCCGAGCCGCGCCTCCGCCGCGCGCTCACGATCCTCGGCGAGCCTGCGTACGGCCAGCCCTTGCTCGCCCGCATCGCGGCGGGAGCGACGGCGAGCGCCGCGCGCGAGTAACCTCTCGGCCATGCACGCCTCGCGGCGCGAGCCCTTCATGGCCCATCCTCGGTACGAGCCGGGCGAGATCCTCGGGCAGGGGGCGCAGGGCGTCGTGGGGCGCGTGATCGACCGCGAGGCGCGGGGGCGCGAGCTCGTCGCGAAGGTGTTCCGTCAGGGCGCCTTCCGCGAGGACACCCTGCTCGGCGAGTTCGCGCTGCTCGCGCGCCTGCGCATCTCCGGCGTGGTGCGGGCGCACGATCTCGGGCGCGACGAGCGGACGGGGGCGCCCTTCCTCGTCGAGGAGTACGTGGCCGGCGACGACGCCGCGGCGTGGGTGCAGGAGGGCCCGGCCGCAGAGCGCCCGGCGCGGCTCGCGGGCGTGCTCGGCGGCGTCGCGAGGACGCTCGCCGCCCTGCACGACGCGGGGTTCGTGCACAGCGATCTCAAGCCGGCGCACGTGCGGATGCGGCCCCTCGGCGGGGGCGGCGCCGAGGCCGTGCTCCTCGACCTCGGGGCGGCGGTCTCGAGGGCGCGCGCGCCGGGCGGCGCCGTCGCGTTCACCTCGGCCTTTGCCGCGCCCGAGCTGCTCGCCGGGGGCGCGCCCTCGCCCGCGTCCGACCTCTACAGCCTGGGGGCGCTCGCGTGGTGCTCGGCCGCGGGCCGCCCGCCCGGGCCCTCTCGCGCGCGGCGCCCGCTGCGCGACGCCGCACCGTGGGTCCAGCCGAGCGTGGCCGAGGTGATCGAGGCGCTGCTCGCGCTGCACCCGCGAGACCGCCCCCCCGAGGCCCGCGAGGTGCTCCGGCAGCTCGGCGTCGCGGCCGCGGAGGCGGGCATCGCCGTCGGGGCGCCGCCCGCGCCCATCGGGCGGGAGCGCGAGCTCGAGGCGCTGCAGCAGGCGCCGTCACGGTCAGGGCGCGTGCGCTATGTCACGGGGCCGAGCGGCGCCGGCAAGAGCCACCTCGGCCGCGAGCTCGTGACGCGGGCGCTGCTCGGCGGGCGGAGCGCTCGCTACGTGGCGTTCCCGCGCGACGCCGACCCGCTCCTGCTGCGGCTCATCGCGTTCTTCCGGGGCGCCGAGCAGGCGCCGCCGTTCGTGACGCCGCCCGGCGACGGGCCTCCGCTCCTGCTCTTGCTGGACGACCTGGATCAGGCCCCGGCCGAGCTCCGCGCCGCGCTCGACGCGTACCGGTGCCGGCCGGCGGCGCCCGGCGGCGCGGCGATCGAGGTGATCGCGACGGCCCGGAGCGCGCCCGAGGGCGCGGCGTGCGTGGCGCTCGGGCCGCTCAGCGACGCGAGCTTCGGCGCGCTGTGCCGCGCGCTCGGCGTGGACGACGAGGCGAGCGTGCGAGAGGCCGCCGTGGCGTCGGGGAAGAACCCGGGGTGGCTCTTCGCGTCGCTCGGCCGCGTGCCGCTCACGAAGGACACGGCGATCGAGCGCGTGCGCGGGCTGTCGGCCGACGCCTGCGCGACGCTCGCCGCGATCGCGATCGCGGGCGGCGCCCTGCCCGAGGCGCGCTGCTCTCTCGGGTTCGGGCGCGGCGGGCGGGCGGACGCGCGGGGCGGCGGGCAGCAGCGCGCCTCCGGCGAGCGAGCCCTCGGCGAGCTGCTGGCGGGCGCGCTCATCGCGAGGCGGGAGGCGGCGGCCGGCGCGCTCATCACGCTGTCCGCTCCCGCGCTGGCGAGGGACCTCGCGGCGGCGCTCGCCACGCCGGAGATCGCCGAGGAGGTCGCCGCGGCGCTGCTCGCGGACCCCGGCGCGCCTGCGTCGGCGCTCCTCTCGGCGGCGGCGGCGCCGTGCACGAGCGCCCGCCGCGCGCAGCTCCACGAGCGGGCCGCGGCGCGAGCGCGCGAGGCCGGGCTGCGGTCGGAGGAGATCGAGGCGCTGCTCGCGCTCGGCGAGGACGCGGACCGGAGGACCCCGGCGCTCCTGTGCAGGCTCGAGCGGCTGACGCGCGACGCGGGCGTGGGCGCGGCGCACCCGCAGGTCGTCGCGTGGCTCGACGAGGCGGCGCAGGGGGACGAGCGGGTGCTCGTGCTCGCGCTGCGGCGGCGCGCGGAGAGGCGCGCGCGTGATGGAGACGCGGCGGCGGCGAAGGAGCAGGCGCTCGCCGCGCTCGCGGCGGCGCGGCGGCTCGGCGGCGGGGCGGCCGAGGCGTTCGCGCTGTCGACGCTGGGGCTCGTGGCGCTGATGCGCGCCGACTGGGGCGAGGCGGAGGCGTGGCTCGCGGGCGCGCAGGCGAAGCTGCCCTCGGCGGGCGAGCGCGTGGACGATGTGGAAGGCGAGCGCGTGGACGACGTGGAAGAGGTGGCGCGGCTCCACCACAACGCGGGCATCGTGGCGCTCTACCGCGGCCAGGTGGACGACGCGGTGCGGACGTTCGAGGCGTCGCTCGCGGTCAAGCGGAGCCTCGGGGATCGCGCCGGCATGCGCTCGTGCCTGATGAACCTGGGGATCGCGCTCGGGAAGGCGTCGCGCTACGAGGACGCCTTCCGCGCGCTCGACGAGGCGATGCGGCTCGCGCGGTCGCTGGGTCAGGTGGCGGGGCGCGGCTGGTGCCTGTCGGCGCGCGCGGACATCGAGGTGCGCCGCGGCGACGCGCGCGCGGCGGAGCGCTGCATCGAGGAGGCGTGGGCGCTCGCGGCGTCGCTCCCTGCGGCGATCCAGGCCGATCTGGTCATCGCGCGGGCGAACGTTGCGTTGCTCGACGGCGACGGGCGGCGGGCGCTCGCGGCGCTCGCGGCGCTCGCGGCGCTGGATCCGGGCGTGCGGGCGAACGATCCGCTCGTGGACGCGCGGGCCCAGGTGGCGGAGGCGCAGGCGTACCTCACGAAGCTGCCGGCGGAGCCGCGGCGGGCGGCGCGGGGGGCGATCCGGGCTGCGCGGCGGGCGCGCGCGGCGATGCTCGCGGAGGTGGAGGCGCAGGCGCTCGACGTGCTCCGCTCGGCGCGGCCGGGCGCACCGGCGGCGGCGGGCAGCGCGTATGCTGGCGGAGGCATGACGGCGGCGAGCGGGGAGGATGACGCGCTCTGGGCGTGGCTCGCATCGGTGGCGGCCGCGGGCGACGGCGCGAGGGGGACGGCGGACGGCGCCGCGGAGGCCGCGGTCGGGCTCGCCCGCGCCCTCGTGCAGCAGTCGGGGGCCGAGCGCGCGCTGCTCGCCGTGGTCGACGAGCAGGGGCGGGTGGTCGCGGCCTGGGGCGCCGATCTCGACGGGCTGGAGATCGCCGAGGCGGCGCGGCGTATCGCGCCCGACCTGGCCCGGCTCGCGCTGAGCCAGGCCGCGCCCGTCCACTACCAGCGCGACGTGGAGACGCCGGGCGGCCGCGGCTCGCGGCTCGTGGTGCGCGGCGGCGCAGACCCCGCCTCGACGGGCGCGCGCGCCCCGGCGGCGAGCGCGGCCGCGCCGGGTCCGGCGCTCCCCGGGCCTCCGCGCGCGCTCATCGTGGTCGAGCACCGGTTCCGCCCGGCGTGCTTCGATGCCGTCACGGAGGTGCAGGCCGCTCGCTGGGCGTCGCTCGCGGGGCTCTTCCTGCGGCTCTTCGCCCGCCCCGGAGCGCCGGAGGAGCCGCGCCGCGAAGGCCCGGCGCCTGCCTGCCTCGCCTCGCTCGCGGAGCCCGCGCCCGATCTCCGGCACGCCGACACAACGGTCGTGCCCACGGCCCCGCTGCGCAGGAGCTTCCCCGGCATCCTGGGCCAGAGCGCCGCGCTGCGCCGGGCGCTCGCGCGCCTCGACGCGGCGATCGACAGCGATCTGCCCGTGCTCCTGATAGGCGAGACCGGCACGGGCAAGGAGCTCTTCGCCCGCGCGCTCCACGATCTCGGCCCGCGCCGTTCGCGCGAGCTCGTCGCCGTCAACTGCGGCGCGGTCCCCGACACGCTCTTCGAGGCGGAGCTCTTCGGCCACGCGCGGGCCTCGTTCACGGGGGCCGAGCGCGCGCGCCCCGGCCTGCTCGCCCGGGCCGAGGGCGGCACGCTCTTCCTCGACGAGCTGGGGGAGCTGCCGCTCCCGCGCCAGGCGGTGCTGCTGCGGGCGCTGGAGTCACGGCGCTATCGCCCGGTGGGCAGCGACGACGAGCGGCCGTTCGACGCGCGGATCGTCGCGGCCACGAACCGGGATCTCGCGCAGGCGGTCGCCGAGCGAGCGTTCCGGCAGGACCTGCTCTTCCGGGTGAACGCGATCGAGATCCACGTGCCGCCGCTCCGCGATCGGGAGGGCGACGTGCCGCTGCTGCTCGCCGGGTACCTGGATCGGACGGGCGCCCCCATCGAGATCGCGCCGCGCGCGCTCGCGGCGCTCGACGCCTACGCGTGGCCCGGCAACGTGCGGGAGCTCGCGCACCTGGTCCAGCGCCTGGCCGCGCTGGGCGTGCGCCGCGTCGACCTCGAGCACCTCCCGCGGGGGGTGCGGGCGAGCGCGCCGCGGGCGAGCGCGCTGCGGGCGAGCGCGCTGCGAGCGAGCGCGCGCCGGACGCCCGCCGCGGAGCGCCCCGCGGGCGAGGCGCGACCGCCGGCCAGCCCCGCTCCGCCGCCGGCCGCGGAGCGCCCCGCGGGCGAGGCGCGCCACGCGCTGGCCGAGGACGACGAGCGCGAGCCGATCCGCCGCGCGCTCGCGGAGACCGGCGGGAACATCAGCCGCGCGGCCGAGCGCCTCGGCATCACGCGCCACGGTCTGAAGAAGCGCATGGCGCGCCTCGGCATGCGCGCCCCCTCCGGATCGCAGGGGAAAGCGGGGTGAACCCCCTCGTGGAGGCGCTGCTGACAAAGAGGCAGGCAAACGCAGTATCGGAGGACTCTTTATGAAGGGCAGCGGTTCCGGAGCACTGAACACATCGAGGCTCGAGGAAGAGCACCGACGAGGCCGCGCGGCAGGACAAACGGTCTTTCCGATCCTCCCGCGCCCCTGCCACCCTCGAGGACCGAGCCCTCGCCGTGGGTGGAGCGGGCGGTTCGCCCTAGCGCTGCTCGTCGCGGGCTGCTCGCCTGCGGCCGTCGACGGATCGCCGGCGCCCCTGCCGGACGGCGGAGGTGGCGCCCCCGCCGCGCCGCCCTCGCCCGCTGCATGCGATGCCTCCGCGGCCGACGGCGTCGCCGTCTTCGCCTCCGACGTCGACACAGGCGCCCCGCAGGCGCCCGGAGCTCCCCCCTACGCGATCGACGGCTGCTGGCTGGCCTACGTCGCGCCGCGCGAGGCCGGCGACGTGAGCGGCGCTCTGAGGCTGCGTGATCTCGGTACGGGCGAAGAGCTCCTCCTCGCGCCGGCCGCCGAGACGCCCCGCCGGCCTGCGCTCGCCGGCGACGTCGTGGTCTGGGAGGCGACGGACAGCGGAACACGCGTGGTGCGCGTGCGCCGGGGTGGCCAGACGCAGACGATCCGCGGCCCGTTCGACCACGCGGGCGAGCCGCGCGTGGAGGGAGACGCCGTGGTGCTGACAGGCTGGTTGACCGCGGACGAGAGCGGCGACACGGACGTCTTCCTGTACGAGATCGGCCAGGAGGAGGCGGTCCCGATCGCGTCCGGCCCGGGCCAGCAGCGTTTCCCGGACATCTCGGCGACGCACGTCGCCTTCGCTGATTTCTCCGAGGATCCCGACGGCCGCTTCGACGAGGACGCGCGCGATCTCGCGGACATCGTGGTCTATGACCGGCGCACGAGGCGCGCCACCCGGCGCTCCCGGGAAGGCAAACAGTCCTTCCCGATGCTCGGCGCCGGGGAGACGGTGGTGGCTTATCTCGAATGGGCGCCGTTTCATCCGGAGCCCAAGTTCGAGCAGTTCGATCTGCGGATCGGGGACATCACCGCTCCTGCGGACGGCGACGCCCTGGCCGCGAGCATCGAGCAGTCGGGCCGGCCGTACGTGCTCCCCGAGGTCCGCGGCGAGCTCATCGAGTGGGTGGAGCGGCCTGCAGACGGCAATGCGTCCTTGCGGCGGAGGCCGGCCGATCTCTCGGCGCCCGCGGTCGAGGTCCCCGGGCTCTCGGCGTTCGAGTTGTTCGGGCCGTCGGCCTCTGCGACGATCACGGTGCTGGCGGCGCGCTCGCCGGGAGGCGAGCTGGAGCTCCGCGGCGTCGCCCGGTGATCCGGGGGGGCGCAGGCTGGCCCCGCCGCGGCGTGGTGAAGGTCCGGGAGCGCTACCTCCCGGCGGGACAGGCCTTGCGAGGGGAGTCGGTGTCGGGCGCCCGCGATCACCGGAGTGATCCGAGCGCCCCCACGCCTGCCGAGCTACTTCTTCGCAGCAGCGGCAGCAGGCGCCTTCGCAGCAGCAGCCGGCGCCGCGGCCGGCGCCTTCCCAGCAGCCGGCGCCGCGGCATGCTCCTGCGGCGTGATGATGCGGAATTTCCCGCTCAGGTGCAGCAGCGACATCGTGTACAGCATGCCGTCGTAGTACCGCCACTTGCCGGTGGGCGCCTCGCGCTGATACAGCTCTTCGACGAAGCGCCAGGCCCGCGGATGGGTAGCGGCCAGCGCCGCGACGGCGTTCGCCGCCACGAGCCCGAGCGAGTCGTAGTCGACGGTGGGCTTGCCATCGAGGGTGAAGTTGCCCTTGTACTTGGGGCCCTGCGCCTCGAAGAACGCGAGGAGGCGATCGCTCAGCTCGGTCTGCCGCGGATCCTTCGCCCACCACGCCGCGTCCACCGACCAGTTGATCGCGGTGCGGAACGCGTCCTGACGGAAGTTGGCGGTCCCCGCGTCCCACGAGGCGCCCTTGGGGGTGCCGTCGAAGTTGGCGTAATCCGGAGCGAGCCCGGTCTTCGGGTGGGTCGTCTTGACGAAGTAATCGCGGCTCGCCTTGGCCGCCTCGGCCCAGAACGCGCGATCCGCCTCGGGGCCCCAGGCCGCCCAGAGGTCGTAGAACGCCGGCAGGTGATACGACGGGTCGGTGTGATCGCCGTTCTTCGCGAAGTTGTCCGCGTCGGGCGTGAACCGGACCATCTTGTGCTCGGTGTTGAAGAGCGAGTGCAGCGTCGTCTTGCGCTTGTCCTTGTTGACCGGCCCGGTGATCGGCTTCCGGTTCTTCATCGCGTCGAGGATAGCGAAGGCTTCCTTCTTGTAGTCGTAGATCCCCTTGCCGTTCCCCCAGCGGTTCGACGCGAACAGCAGCGCGGTGGCGAAATACTCCTCCGCGTCCGGCGCGGGATTCTCATCCATGGCCGTGCCGTCCGGGTGCATCTGCCACGAGAAGTAGCCGAAGCCGGGGTGCTTCGGATCCGCATGGTACATGTGGGACTTGGCCCAGTTCCACAGGGCGTCGAAGTCGTCTTTGCGATCGACCTGCACGGCGATCATCATGCCGTACGACATCCCCTCGGAGCGGACATCGTTGTTGCCGATGTCCATGATGTACGCCTTGGGGCCGTTCGCGTTCTTCCCCGCCGGGAACAGGACGGCCTGCTCCTTGGGGTCGCCGTGGAACAGCTGCTCGTAGGCCTTCGCGATCTTGGCGTCGATCTCGGCGGGCTTGTGTCCGAGCTCGGCGAACAGGTTGCGATACTCACCCGTCGCGAACGCTCCCTTGGCAGCGGGCTTGAGCGGCGGACCGAGGGGCGCGGGCTCCGCCGGGGCGGGCGCCTGGGCCGTGCCGCTCGGGCTCGCGGTGGTGGCCGGAGCGGCGCTGTCGGCCGGAGTCGCGGAGCTCGCCGGACCGGGCGAGCCGACCTGGGTGCCCTGGTTGCTGGGCGCGCAGGCGATCACCGTGACCGCAAACCATACCGATGCGACGGGAGACGTTAGCATTCGCAAGTTCATCACTGTCCTCGTGTTCGAGCTCGCATCCTGTGAGAACGCGCTCGGCGTGAACATCGCTGGCGACGTCCACGTTATGACGCTGCTCGGCGAGAAGGAAATCCAACCGCTCGGAGGCGTCAAGCCCCAACTGCCGGGCCTGCCCCGGGGTGAAAGGACACCCTGACAACTGCGATCCGGCTCTTCTAGAAAAGTTGCGTGATCCCAGCATCTTTTCATGTGTCGAAGGGGATCGCCTTCACGTCACAGCGCTGCTCGCTCAGGGGTCGACGCGGTCGACATGATCGACGTTCACACGCCTCGAATCGGCGCTTCTGGGTCGGGCGCGGCTACGCCCTGAACTCCGCCAGCGACCGGCACACGCGGCGGAGCCGGTCGCGCAGCCACCGGTGCGCGGGGTCGGCGTCGAAGCGGGGGTGCCACGCCTGCGAGATGGTGATGGCCGGCGTGGTCACGGGCAGCGGGAACGTGACGAGATCGAAGCGCGGGGCGGCGTGCGCGAGCCATTTCGACGGGAACGCGCCGACGAGGTCGGAGCTGGCGAGGAGGCACAGCGCCGCGTAGTGGCCTGACGCCACGGCCGCGGTGGTCCGGGCGAGCCCTTTCTTCTTGAGGGCCTCGTCGATGGGGCCCCAGGTCTTGCCCAGCCTGGAGACGCCGAGGTGCGCGTGCTCGACGAACCGCTGCAGCGTCACCTTGCCGGACGCGAGCGGGCTGCCGCGGCGCACAACGCCCACGAAGCGGTCCTTGACGAGCGCCTGCACGCGGATCTCCGGGCCCATGTCGCCGATGATGCCGACGTCGAGATCGATCCGGCCCTCCCGGAGCGCGGCGACGTCCTCGTCGCCCTCGGGGAGGAAGCGGACCGTGACGCCCGGGGCCTCGGCCCTCAGCGCGTCGAGGAGCGGGGCGCCGAGGAGGCCGACCATGCCGTCGCCGGTCCGGACGGCGAAGCTGCGGGTGAGCGCGGCGACGTCGAGCGCGCCGCGCTCGCGGAGGACCGCGCTGGCCGAGGCGACCACCGCGCGCACGCGCGGGCGCAGCTCCGCAGCGCGCGGCGTGGGCACGAGCCGCCGGCCGGCGCGCACGAGGATCGGGTCGCCCACGGCCTCGCGGACGCGCGCGAGCGTGCGGCTCATGGCCGAGGGGCTGAGGTGCATCCGCTTCGCGGCCAGGAGGACGCTCTCTTCCTCGAGGAGCGCGTCGAGCGCGACGAGCAGGTTCAGATCCATGGAGTGCATGGGACGCAGCAATAACTTACCGCACATGCACTGGAAGTCATGTCTGTTCGGGCGCAGGTTGGGTGTCGAACAGGGCAGCCGCGAGGGCAGGGGAGCCGTCGCCATGGGCCTGCCCGGAGGAGACCTGTCATCATGAGCACCACGCTGGATTCGCCGCGCGTTCAAAGGACCCTCGACCGCCTCTTCCAGGACGCCGACAGCGGCGATCCGGGCATCATCGCCCGCGTCCGCGGCGACCTGGAGCGCCGCGGGCCGAGCCCCGACCCCGAGAGGCTCGCCCACATGCTCGCCGACGCGTATCTGCCGGTTTCCCGCGAGGTCGGGCGGCTACTGCACTTGCTCGCCTTCGCGACGAGGGCGCGCACCGTGGTGGAGTTCGGCACGTCGTTCGGGATCTCGACGGTGTTCCTGGCCGCGGCCGTCCGCGATGCCGGGGGCGGCGGGCGGGTGATCGGCAGCGAGATGCACCCGGAGAAGGTGCGGCGTGCGCGGCACAACCTCGAGGAGAGCGGGCTCGGGGAGCTCGTCGAGATCCGCGAGGGAGACGCGCTGGTGACGCTGCGGGACGGGGAGGGGCCGATCGACTTCGTTCTGCTGGACGGATGGAAGAACCTTTATTTGCCGGTGCTCCAGATGCTCGAGCCCCGGTTGCGGAGGGGCGCGCTCATCGTCGCGGACGATCTCGACATCGCGCCGGATGACCTGCGGCCGTACCTGGAGTACGTGCGCGGCGCGGGCAGCGGCTACGGGTCGGTGGAGATCCCGCTGGGGGACAGGCTGGAGGTCTCCTGCTGGCATGGCCGCGACGGGCGCGAGGGCGGGGCGTGAGACAGGTCGCCTCGCTCCTCGCGCGAGGCGAGCAGCGCGCGGCGGCGCGTGCGCGTCAATGCTTCATCAATGCTTCTTCTTGCAGCCCCCGTACCGTTCCACGCTCGCGAGGGTTGGCGGGTTGCTGAAGTACGTCGCGTCATACCCGCCCGTGATGAGGACCGAGCCGTCTTGCAGGGTCGTCGCGGTGTGGAAGCCCCTCTGGATCGGCTCGTCGATCTCGGTCCATGTGCCGTTCGCCTCCTTGTAGATCTCGGCGCCGTCGCTGCCGACGGCCATCACGCGGCCGTGGGACATGGGCGTGACGGCGGATGCCCACGTGTGGAGGAAGTTCGGCGGCGCGGTCAACGTCCACGTGTCGTTCGCGGGATCGTAGATCTCGGCGGTCTCGCCGGCGTCGACGAGGATCTCGATCTCCTCCTCGGTGCCGCCGTAGATCCTGCCGCCGCCGCCCACCACCAGCACGCGCCCGCTCGGCAGCAGCGTGGCCGTGTGCTGCATGCGGGGCAGGTTCGTCGGCGCCGCCGCCGCCCAGGCGCCCGTGGCCGGATCGTAGATCTCCACGCTGGTGCGGCCCTGGGGCATCTCGTTGCCGTTCAACGTGTAGCCGCCGACGACGAGCACGCGCCCGTCCTGGAGCAGCGTCGACGTATGAAGGTAGCGGGTCACCGACATCGACCCTGCGCTGGACCATGTGTTCGTGGCGGGGTCGTAGAACACGGCCTCCTTGAGGCTCCTGTCGTCGTCGCTGCCGCCCGTGCGCAACACCCGCCCGTCCGGCAGGAGGGTGAGCGCCGTATAGGCGAACTCCCAACCACGGGCCGCCTCGCCGGGCGTGAGTGGGACGCTCGCCGTCGTGCCCGTGCTCGGATCGTAGACAAGCCCGCCCGGGCTGAAGAGCACCCTGCCGTCCTGGAGGAGCGCCGCGCCAACGGGGGACATGGGGTAGGGCAGCGTGTCACCGGTCGTCCACGTGTCAGCGGCGGGATTGTAGAAATCGACCGTCGTGGGGTAGGGGTAATCGCCGCTGCCGCCGGCGACCATCACCTGGCCGTCCGGCATGAGCAGGGCGATGTGCCGCTCTCGCGCCACCGGCAGCGGCGCCGCCGACGACCACTCCGCGTGGACGCCGACGTGGCGGCGGCACTTTTTCTTCTTGGCGTGGTGGTGGGCCAAAGGCGCCGAGTTCACCTCCAGCGCCCCCTCCTCGAGCGCATCCGAGGCGAGGGGTTCAGGCTCCGCCCCAGCACCGCAGCCGGCGACCGCGAGCGCGGCGAGGGAAACGAAGGCGACCAGACCACGATGATGGCGACGACCGATGGTGGACATGTAGGACCTCGTCATGAGCTGGAGGAGTGGCAGCGGTCCCGTGCTGGGGACGCGCCATGGAGCGCAACAGAAGACCATATCAGATGGCCGCTAAGCTGGAACGGGGCGCGCTTGGCCGAGCGAGCGCTTTGACGCTTCGTATGCTCCGCGATGCCGAGCGTGGACTCTGTACCCCGCTCGCGGGGACCCTCTCCACCCGCTACGCGCCATAGGCGTTAACCAAGCTTCGCACCGCGTTCTCCTACATCGAACGTTTACGTGGTCGTAATCGTAATCGTGGTCGTGGTCGTGGTCGTGGTCGTTCACGGCCAACCGTTGACGACCACGACCACGACCACGACCACGTAAACGTTCACGTAAACGCTCACGTTCACGTAAACGCTCACGTTCACGTAAACGCTCACGTTCACGTAAACGCTCACGTTCACGTAAACGCTCACGTTCACGTAAACGCTCACGTTCACGTAAACGCTCACGTTCACGTTGGTGTCCGATGGGGGCGGGCTTCGGTGACCGAGCTTGGTCAACGCCTATGCCCGCTAAACCCCCACCACCGCCCTCTCCATCGCCCCTCGCGCGCTCGCCACGGCCGCAAACCGCGGCCCGAGGTACTCCGCCACCCGCACATGCTGGCTGAACACCACATTGAACCGGATATGCGGATCGCCCGCCCCATCCGCCATGAACGTCGCCCCGCGGGCCAGCAGGATCTTGTTGAGGTACGCGTCCTGCACCAGCTCGTCGACGTCCACCCCGCGCGGCGCCGCGCCCCAGAGGAACAGCCCGCCTTCACCCGGGTGGTCCAGCAGCACGCCGGCCTCGCTCAGCCGGCGCGCCGCTGCGTTCCGTGCCGCGCCGAGCTTCTGCTGCAGCCGATCGATGTGCTTGCGCCACCTGCCGGCCGACAGCACCTCCAGGAGCACGAGCTCGTTCAGCGCGCCGGTCGTCAGCACCGAATAGATCTTCTCGCGCAAGAGGGGCTTCAGCCGCCCTGGCTCGGCCGCGATGTAGCCGAGGCGCAGCGCCGGGCTCAGCGCCTTGCAGAAGCTGGAGTAATAGATGACCCCGTCCAGCCCCGAGAGCTGCGCCAGCCGCGTGGGATGCCCGGGGTGGAAGTGACCGTGCACGTCGTCCTCGGCGATGAGGACACCGTGCTGGTGCGCGATCGTCAGCACGCGGTGCAGGTTGGCGGCGCTCGAGCCCCAGCCGGTCGGGTTGTGCAGCACGCTCTGGAGGAACATGAGCTTGGGCCGGTGCTCGCGGCACGCAGCCTCCAGCGCCCCCGGATCCACGCCGTCCGGCGTTCGCGCCACCGGGACGAGGCGGTAGCCCGCCTGCCGCAGGCGGCCGAACAACAGGAAATAGCCCGGGTTTTCCACCAGCACCGCGTCGCCTGGCTGGAGGTAGGCCCGGCAGATCAGGTCGATCGCATGCGTGCCGCCCCAGGTCGTGAGCACGCGGCCCGCGTCGGCCGCGAGGCCCTGCGAGCGCATCAGCATCGCGATGCGCTCCCGCAGCTCGGGTAGCCCCTGCGGCGGACAGCGCGCCGCCATGCCGGCGTCGTTGCGGGCGAGCGCGCGCTGGAGAACCGTCGCAGGGATGGCGTCGCTCAGCCAGCTCGCCGGCAGCGCGCCGCTGCTGGCCAGCAGCACGCCGGCGCGCTGGTCGTTGGACTGCTGCGCCAGCCACACCGGCTCCTGCTCCTCGCCGGCCTCCAGCCACGCCTCGTTGGGCATGGCCGAGGCCGCCTCGCACACGAAGAACCCGGCCGTGCCGCGCGACTCGAGAAGCCCGGCCGCCACCAGCCGATCGTAGGCCGTCACCACGGTGTTGGGGCTCACGCCGAGCTGCGCCGCCAGCTGGCGGATCGACGTCAGCCGCGCGCCGGGCGGCAGCTGCGCGCCCTCGATCAGCGCGCGCAGCCGCGCCTCGATCTGGTCGGCCAGGGGAACGGCGGAGTCGCGGTCGAGCGAGAACATGGGTCAACGCAGGAACAGGAGCGCCAGCACCGCCAGCGCGCCGGCCATGATGCCATTGAACAGCCGGTGCCGTCCCGCATCGGTCAGAAATCGCCGGATGGCCACGCCGAACAGCGCCCACGCCGAGGTGCACGGAAAGGTGATGGCGAGGCTGACGACGGACACGAGCAGGGCGCCGCTCGCCACGCCCATGCCTGGCGGCATGAACACCGAGGCCACCGTGATCGCCTTGACCCAGCTCTTCGGGTTGACGGCCTGGAACAGCGCCCCCTGCGCGAACGACAGCGGCCGCGGCACCTCGGCGCCCTTGACCGCGGCGCCGCCGGTCAGCTTCCACGCCAGCACCAGCAGGTACAGCGCGCCGGTCACGCGCAGCACGCCGTGCAGCGCCGGGCAGGCGGCGAACAGCGCGCCGAGGCCCAGGCAGGCGACGAAGGTCTGGACCGCGCCGCCCACGCCGATGCCCAGGAGATGCGGCAGCGATCGGCGGTAGCCGAAGTTGGCGCCCGAGGCGGTGAGCATCATGTTGTTCGGCCCAGGGGTGCTCGACATCACGAAGCAATAGGTCAGGAGGGGCAGCAGCTCGGTCATCGCAGAACGCTCCGGTCGGGGATGGCCCGGAGCGTAAGGAGGCGGTGTTCGCCGGTGAAGGCACAGGGGGCGCTCCGCACGAAAGCACTGTGTCAGTCGCGCGACCGGTACAGCGCCGGGGGGCGCACCGGACGTGGACGCTGCGTGCGGCTGCGACGTTCTGGCGGATGCCATCGCACCGGCCAGACTCCACGTTCCGGCTGGCGCGGAGACGGATTGATCGCGTACCTGTACCACTCGGAGCAGCACAGCCGGACGAGGCCCCTGGCCGCGGAGGAGACATGACGGACGAATCAGCGGCAGGCGCGCCCGACAAGGCGGCATTTTTCCGACCGGAGAACGAGCGGGAGGGCTCGCGCAGCGAGATCTCGAGCCCCACGGGGAAGTACAGGCTCGTGGTGTCGAGCTTCTCGACGGGACGTGGCACCTGGGACTATGCCCAGGGCGAGGTCTACAGGACCGCCTCTGCCGATCCCATCGCCGTCGTGCAGAGGAACTTTGACTGGTTCCCTTTCCTGTTCGTCGAGGCGCACCCGAACGGCCACGACTACCTGGTGTGCGGCGAGGACTACCAGGGCCAGACCGTGGTGGAGCTCGATACCGGGAGGCGCCGCGACCACCTGCCGGACGAGGCGAAGGACGGGATCGCCTTCTGCTGGGCGGAGATGCGCTTCGAACCGTCGGCCGTGATGCTCGTCGTCGAAGGGTGCATCTGGGCGTGCCCGTACGAGTTTCGCTTCTTCGACTTCTCGGACCCGATGTCGGGATGGCCCGAGATCGAGGCGCCCATGGTGAACGACCCGGAGGCGGCGGGCGCGTGACCCCCGTCTCTCCCTGCTCGCTCGTGCCTCCAGGGGTGTCAACCTCGCTTCATTTGGGAAAGTCCGTCGACTCCGCGACGGCGCGCCACGCGGCGAGCTCCTGCGCCACGAACGCGTTCTTCGCCTCGATCGCAGCGACGGTGTCGCTGCCGAGCGGGAGGCGGAGCGGGGGATTCTTCGCGCGGGAGAGCTCGACGACCACGCGCGCGAGCCGCTCCGGGTCGCCAGGCTGCTGGAGGCTGACCTCCTTCGCGCGGCTCCGGACCTTGCCCGCGGTGTCCGCATAATCGGCGATGACGTTTCCCATCTCGACGACGGACTTCGCCTCCAGGAACTCCGTCCGGAAGTAGCCCGGCTCGATGACCGTCACCGCGATGCCGAGCGGCGCGAGCTCGGTGTGGAGCGCCTCCGAGATCCCCTCGATTGCGAACTTCGTCGAGCAGTAAACGCCGAACCCGGCGCCCGACCGGTAGCCGCCGAGCGACGAGATGTTCAAGATCTGGCCGGCGCGCTGCTTCCGGAGCTGCGGGAGCGCGGCGCGCGTCACCGCGAGGAGGCCGAACACGTTCGTCTCGAAGACGCGCCGGACCTCGTCCCCCGAGGTCTCCTCGATCGCGCCCATGACGCCGTAACCGGCGTTGTTCACGAGGACGTCGATCCGGCCGAACCGAGCGACGGCCGCCTCGACCGCGGCGGCGACCGACGCCTCGTCCGTCACGTCGAGCGCGACGGGGAGGAGCGCCTCGGGCCGCCCGAAGCGGTCCGTGATGCTCTTGGGATCGCGCGCGGTGGCGACCACCCGATCTCCGGCGGCGAGCGCCGCCTTTGCGATCTCCGCGCCGATGCCGCGCGACGCGCCCGTGATGAACCACACCCGCTCGTGCTTGCTCGTTTCCATGGGGATCTCCTCTTCGTGGCCGGGGCGCTGCGCCCCTCACACGACGGAAGATGCAACATCCCGAGCATGAAGAAAATGCGCGCACGCAGGAGCAGCCGAAGCTCCGCGCGCTGATAGAGACGGTCACGAGCCTCCGCGGGCAGGAGGCCAAGCCGCTCAGTCGCACTCCCCGACGCTCCACAGACCGGGCGCCTCCACGTGGAGCGTGACGATCTCGTCCTTGTCGAACCCGAGCGCCTGCTGCACACCCGTCGTGCGGTATCCAAGGAAGATCTGGTCGTCCCCGAGGTCCACGATGTGCTTGTGGGCGCGGCCGTGGATCTCGTGCTCCGCCACGGACGCTGTGATCGCGTTGCAGGCGAAGGGGACGTAGCTCACGTGCGCGAGCATGATCGGCCCGGAAACGTTGAAGTCCGTCACCGAGAGCCCTGTGAACTGCCCGTCCGCGTCGTCGCTGCTCGGGTCGGTGAACGGCGTGAAGGTCCGGCCCCCCTCCTCGTTGTAAAGATTGGCGAGGGAGCTCGGTGAGCTCGGGTTGTTCGCCATGACCGCGATCTTCCCGGCGCCGGCCTTCCTGGCCTCGTCGACGCGGTAGATCGCCACGCCGCCGGAGACGTCATCGAAGTCGAACCAGCGCTGCAGGCCGCGGTCGTAACCCTCGTTCTGGCGGTTGTCGATGAGGAAGTACTGGTCCGGATCCGAGGTCTCGATCTTGTAAATCGTCGGCTCGACGCCCTGCCCGAGGAACTCCGCGCCGGCCGTCCGGACGATGGCAATGTCCTGCGGCGGGGCGCCGGGCTCGATCACCGTCGGCGCCAGGAATCCGGCCCGGATCCGGCTCCAGGCGCCCATCGCCACGGGCATCGAGCCCGCGGGCGAGCCGCTCGTGCTCCCCCAGCTCCCGCTCGCCATCACGCACCATGACCCGAGCGGGGTCGGGCCCTTGTAGAGATCCGGGAGGCCGACCGCCGCGTGCCCGAGCTCGTGGACGATGACACCCACCGTGGCCGGCATCGTGGTGGGCACGCCGCCGACGGAGTGGACCTGCCGTTCGCCGAGCGCGGCGTAGCCGGAGAGGACCTTCCCGTCGAGGGTGATCGGGTCCTCGAAGCCCTTCGCATGGGCCCAGATGGATGGCGTCTTGCTGGTGTTCGCGGTCTCGTAACCGGCCACGATGAAGACCACGTTGAGCTCGTCCCCGCGGACCTTGCCGTCTGCATTGGTGTCGTAGGAGGCGAAGTTGACGTAGGGATCCGCCATCACCAGCGCCTCCTTCAGGTAGAGCTGAAAGAGGGAGAAATCCTTCTTGCTGTTGGGGTGCGCGAACGGGAGCTTGATCCGGACGATGCCGTCGTTGGCGGTGCCCTGGGTCTCCTTCGCGCGGGTGAAGGAGAACTTCCCGCGCGACATGTCGGCGTAGTAATGGTTCACCGAGCCCGGGAGGCTCCCGTACATCGTCTGTTTCCAGTACGCGATGTCGGTGGCGAAGCTGCCGGTGAACGCGCCCGGCGTGGCGAGCCCGCCCCCCTGGGTGAACTCCAGCAGGATGGTCAGCAGGGGGCGCCGGATCCCGGTGATCACCGCCGGAGCCGCCGCGAACGAGAGCGCGCCCCGCGAACGTGAGGTCGCCGCCTCCCAGAGGGTATCGAGCGCCTCGTCGTCGATGCGCTGGAGCAACGCCGGATCCACGGGGCCGCCGTGCCCGCGGAGATCACGGACCAGCACCCCGGAGGGGACGAGCTTGAGGGCGCCGCGCGCGTCCGATCCGAGCTCGGCGACCTCGTAGTCGCCCGAGAGGTCGTTGAGCACGACGGCGGTGCCGTCCGCCATCCGGAGGTAGTCGAAGTGCTCGTCGCCGATCACCTCGGCGCGGAAGGTCGCGCCGTTCGGGTCGAGCGATATCTCGCGCAGCCCGGGCTCGGCGCTCACCGCGGCCGCAGGGCGGCTCGCCGAGACGGCGCTCGCCAGCGCGGCGAGCGCGACGAGCCCGAGCCGCGCTCCGCGCCGCGCGCCGGCGATCCCCTGGTGATCCACGTTGGCTGTGCTGCTGTGTCGAGACGTCATGTCCGTGTCCTCCTCGATCCGCGTTTCGCCGCGTTCGAGGGGCGCATCGCAACGCATGTGCCGGGATCGGTGTGCAGCGCGAATCGGCGCGTTTCGAGGCTGATCCGCGCGTCTTCGGCGAGCGCTGCGCCCCGCGCCGACGCGCCGCCGGGACAGCTGTCGCGCGCGCGCGACGGATGCTGTCGCGGCGGCGTGACAGCGGTCCTGCAGGCGCGCCGGCGGCGCGCTGCAGGCGCCGCTGCGGCCCCGCGGGCGCGCCGGTTCCCGGTTGACGCGGCCCCCTCCAGGGGCACCATGGCGATCATGGGCGACGATTCCGGGGAGGCCTGCACGCTCACGAGCTTCGATCAGGGGCGCTCTCTCCGGCTCCCGGCCGTCTCGGTGACCGTCGCCCTCCCGGACCGGCGCACGCTCACAGCGCCGCTCGATCTGCGCCCCCTCCTCGTGGGCGCGGGCGCGGACTGCGATCTGGTCCTCGCGGATCCACGCGCGTCGCGCCGGCACTGCGAGATCCGGTTGACGGAGCAGGGGGTGCTCCTGCGCGATCTGGGCAGCAAGAATGGCACGCTGATCCGCGACGTCCGGATCCGCGAGGCATTCCTCCCGCCGGGCATCCCCGCCACGGTCGGCGGCTCCGAGATCGTCGTCGGCGCTGCGGGCCCCGCGGCTGTTTTGCCGCTCTCCGCCGCGGACGCGTTCGGCGAGGCCGCGGGGCGGAGCCTCCCCATGCGCGCGCTGTTCGCCCGGCTGGAGCGCGCGGCCCCGACCGACGAGACCTTGCTCCTGCTGGGCGAGTCCGGCACCGGCAAGGAGGTGCTTGCGCGGGCGATCCACGCGCAAAGCCGCCGCAAGGACGGCCCCTTCGTGGTCGTGGACTGCGGCGCCATCGCGCCGAACCTGGTGGAGAGCGAGCTCTTCGGGCACGCCCGGGGCGCGTTCACGGGCGCCGCGGCGGCGCGGCCGGGTCTGCTCGAGCAGGCGAGCCGGGGCACGCTCTTCATCGACGAGATCGGCGAGCTCCCGCTCGAGCTCCAGCCGAAGCTCCTCCGCGCCATCGAGGGGCGGCAGATCCGGCGGATCGGATCGAACGAGTGGCTCCCCTTCGACGCGCGGATCGTGGCGGCCACGCACCGGAACCTGCGCGCGAAGGCCCAGGACGGCTCGTTCCGGGCCGATCTCTACTTCCGGCTCTCGGTGGTGGACATCCACGTCCCCGCGCTCCGGGAGCGCAAGGACGACATCCCGCTCCTCGTCGAGCGCTTCCTGGTCGCGCGGGATCCGCCGCGCGCGCTCGCCGACCTGCCGCCGGGCGCGCTCCCGCTGCTGGAGGCGTACGACTGGCCGGGGAACGTGCGCGAGCTCCGGAACACCGTCGCGCGGCTCGTCCTCTTCCCCGAGCTGCTCCACGAGATCCTCGGCGCTGCGCCGGCGGCGCCGCAGGGGAGCTCCAGCGCGGAAGCGACGCGCCCCGATCCCTCGGGCGCGGCGCCCTCCGGCGCGGGTTCGTCGGGCGCGGCGCCCTCCGGCGCGGCGGCAGCAGGGCCCGGGGACGCGCGCCTCCGCAGGCTCCTCGAGCTGCCGCTGCCCGAAGCGCGGGAGGTCGTGCTGGAGGAGCTGGAGCGCGCCTACGTCACCGAGAAGCTCCGCCAGCACGGGGGCAACATCTCGCACGCGGCCGACGCGATGGGCGTCTCCCGCCAGCTCGTCCACCGGCTGATCCAGCGCCACGGCCTCCGGGCACGATGATCCTGCCCGTGGACGGCGACGAGCCCCGCGTCGACGCCCCGCAGTGGCCGCGGCGCGGCCGCGACGACGCGACCCTCACCGGCCCGGCCATGGCTGCCGCGCCCGCCGCGCCCGGCGCGATGCCCGCTGCGCCCGAGGCTTCGCCCGCTGCGTCGGAGGCCACGCCCGCCGCGCCCGCCGCCACCTCCGATCTTGGCCTCGGCGAGGAGAGCCGGCGCTCCGCCGCCGCGCGCGACTCCACGCCCGCCGCGCCCTCGCCGATACCGCCTTCGCTCCACGCTCGCTTCGAGGACTTCCACCTCCTCGGCCGCGGCGGCATGGGCGTCGTCTACCGGGCGCGGGACCTCCGGCTCGGCCGGCGCGTCGCCATCAAGCTCCTCTCGGCGGGCGCGCAGATCGACGGGAGCTTCCTGCGCGAGGCGCGTTCCCAGGCGCGGCTCCGCCACGAGAACGTCTGCGAGGTCCACGAGGCCGGCGTCGCCGATCACGTGCCTTTCCTCGTGATGCGCTGCATCGACGGCCCCTCGCTCCAGGACGCCCGCGGCGACCTGACCCTCGAGGAGAAGGCGCGCGTGGCCCGGGCCATCGCCGCCGCGCTCCACGAGGCGCACCGGCTCGGCCTCGTGCACCGCGACGTGAAGCCGAGCAACGTCATGCTCGAGCGGGGCACGGACGGCGCCTACCGCCCCTACCTCATGGACTTCGGCATCGCGCGCGAGGCGGGGGAGAGCGGGCCCACCCTGACAGGCGCCCTGCTCGGAACCCCCGCGTACATGGCGCCCGAGCAGGCCGCGGGTCGGGTGCACGCCCTCGATCGGCGGACCGACGTCTACGGCCTGGGCGCGACGCTCTACGCGCTGCTCGCGGGCCGCCCGCCGTTCACGGGGGGCACCGTGATGGACGTGCTCCGCCAGGTGCTGGAGGCGGACGCGACGCCGCTCCGGACCCTGGACCGCGACATCCCCCAGGATCTCGAGGCAGTGGTGATGCGCTGCCTCGAGAAGCAGCCCGGCGCCCGCTACGAGTCGGCGCGCGCGCTCGGCGAGGACCTGCAGCGCTTCCTGGACGGCGATCCGGTGCTCGCGCGCCGCGCCTCCCTCGGCCGCCGCCTGGCCCGGGCTGCGCGGCGGCACCGGGCGGCCGTCGCTGGCGTGGCCGCGCTGGTCGTCGCGGCCTTGGTCGTCGCCGGCCTCTCCGTCCGGAGCCGGCGCGCCGCCGCGGAGCAGGCGGAGCTCGCGCGCGAGCTCGGCGAGACCGTGAAGGAGATGGAGCTCTTCCTCGTCGGCGCCCACGCGATGCCGCTCCACGACGTCGAGCGCGAGCGCGACGTGGTCCGCGCCCGCCTCAGGACCGTGGAGGCCCGGATGGCGCAGGCGGGCGAGAGCGGCCGCGGCCCCGGGGAGTACGCGCTCGGCCGCGGCCTGCTGGCGCTCCAGGAGCCGGCCGCCGCCATCGAGCACCTCCGCGCGGCCGAGCAGGCGGGTTACCGATCGCCGGGGCTCGACTACGCCGCCGGCGCGGCGCTCTCCGAGCTCTACCGCCGCGGCCTGGAGCAGGCCCGGCGCATCCGCAACCCGGCGCAGCGCGAGGCCCGGGTCGCCGCGCTGGAGGCCGAGCTCAAGGCGCCGGCGGTCCTGCACCTCCGCGCGGCGCTCGGGGGCGCCGTCGACGCGCCCGCGTACGCCGAGGGGCTGCTCGCGCTCGCCGAGGGCAGGCACGAGGACGCGCTGGAGAGGGCCCGGGCCGCGTTCGCGGGGGCGCCGTGGCTCTACGCGGCGAAGAAGCTGGAGGGCGACGTGCTCTTCGCGATGGGGAGCCGCTACCGCCACGACGCCGCCTTCGATTTCGAGCGGATGAAGGGCCATTTCGACGGCGCCGCCGAGGCGTACCGGATCGCCGCCGACCACGGGCGGTCCGACCCCTCGGTCCACGCCGGCGCGTGCGAGCTCTGGACCCAGACCATGAACGCCGCCGGCAAGCACGGCGCGTCGATGCGACCGAGCTTCGAGCGGGCGCGGGAGGCCTGCGGTCGGGCGCTCGCGGCGAGCCCGCGGAGCGCGGAGGCGTACGTGAAGCTGGCCTGGGTCCACAGCTGCTTCGCCTGGTGGGTCGCGAGCGGAATGCAGGAGGGCGAGGACGCGGAGGCGGCCCTCGCCGAGGCGACCGCGCGCGCCGAGGACGCGCTCGCCAGGAGCCCGGACGACGCCATGGCGCGGTACGTGGCCGCCTCGGTCTTCCGCGCGCGGGCCTACCACGCGGACCTGATCGGCCGCGACCAGGGCGAGGCCCTCGAGCGCGCCGTCCAGGGCTACGAGGCCGCGCTCCAGCGCGAGCCGGACCTCGCCTGGGCCCTCAACGAGCTCTGCGTCGTCCACGCCGAGCGCGGCCGCTACGAGTCCCTGCGCGGCCTCGATCCGAAACGGTCTTTCGAGCGCGCCGAGGATCGCTGCGAGCAGGTCCTGGCGCTCGATCCAGGGTTCGGCAGCGCGCGAACGTCGCGCCTGACCGCCGGCTTCTACGAGGTCGAGCACCTCGTCCGCGCCGGCCGCTCTCCGGAGGTGGCGGTCCAGCGGGTGCACGCGGTGATCGAGGCGACGCGCCGGAGCGATCCTTCCTGGACCGGGGCTCCCTACTGGCGGCTCTGGCTGGATCACGCGCTGGCGATGCACGCGCTGGACGCGGGGGCCGATCCTGGCCCGGCGCTCGCGCGCGTCCAGGAGAGCGCGCGGGCGATGGCGCCGGGCGCGGCCGCGTATCCGGAGTCGCTGCGGGCGATGCTGGCGATGCTCGAGGCGCGCGTCCGGCTCGCGCGGGGCGAGGATCCGGCGGCCGCGCTCCGGATCGCGCGCGAGACGCTCGATCGCAGGCTCGTCGAGGCGCCCTGGGACGTGTCGGACCGGGCGCAGCGCGCCGAGGCGGAGCTCCTCGCCTTCCGATGGAGCGCGCAGCGGGGCCGTCCGGAGGCGGCGGCGCTCGACGCGGCGCTCGTCCCGCTCCGGCCCGTGCTGCTCGGCGAGCCGCGCGCCGATCCGCGGATCTACGCGCTGCTGGCCGAGATCCACGAGGCCCGCGCCGCGCTGCGGGCGGGCCGCGGGCAGGACGCCGCGGCCGAGATCGACGAGGGGCTCCGGCACGCAGGCGCGGCGCTCGCTCTGAACCCGCGCTTCGACCGGGCGCTCGTGGCCCAGGGTGGGCTCTTTCGCCTGCGCGCAGCGGCGGCGCCCGGTGCGGCCGCCCGGAGAGAGGCCACGCTGCGGGAAGCCGAGGCCCTGGAGGCGGCGATCCAGGCGAACCCGCTGCGCGCCCGGACCGTGGGCGCGCGCCTCGTCGAGGCGCGGCGGCTCGCGGGCGAGGGGCCTGGCACGGCCGCGCGCTGAGGAGTGAGCTGCGCCAGCGGAGCGTTGCGGCTCATTGCGGGTAGCCGGGGGGGAGGGGATCGCACCAGTCGGGCGCGGGGTCCTCCAACCATGTCATCGTGCACGCCTTGCTGTTGCAGTCGTACTGCCCGCTCCCCGGCGCGCCCACGGCCTGGCACTCGGCGTTGAACTCGAGGACATCCTTGTAGACGAGGCCGCAGGTGTTCTTCTGGTAGCAGTACCGCTGAGCCAGCGCTGCCTTGGCGTCGATCCCGCACCCGCTCAGGAACGAGCGTGTCGGGTAGACGTCCACGACGACGTTGCCCGCGACCACGCTCGCGCACCAGACCGCCTCGCTGTGGATGAACCCGCCGTGGTCGCCGCCGTCGTCGTTCACGTGGGATCCCGTGAGCAGGATCTTGACGCCATCCTTCTTGTCGTTGACGAACGCGATCACGCACTCCAGCACGTTGTCGATCACGTCGTCGGAGAGCCCCTTCTCCGTCCAGACGGAGGCGCCGCTCACCATCCCCCGTCCCTGGTAGGGCTTGTTGCCGTAGGTCACGACGGTGCCGCTCGCGACGGCGCAGCGGAACGTGTGATTGAAGACCTCCTCGCCGCCCGCGTCGGAGAAGACGGGGGTGGTGGTGATCGCCGGGTTGATGGCGCCGTTCTGGAGCAGCGGGTGCCGCAGCCAGCGGGCGACCTCCAGCTTCCAGGTGTGCCACGCGAGCTTCGGCGTGCCGTTGGGGTCCTGCGATCCGGGCTTTATCACCGTCGCTTCGAGCCCGGGCCCGTCGAGCTCGGCCTCGATCTCCGACTCCGATGCCGGCCCGCAAGCCGCCATGAGGAGCCCGATGCCCATCACCATCCCGTGCGCACCAGCAGAGCGCTTCATCGCGATCTCCTCGTCCAGAGAGTTTCGAGCCTTCGTTGACGGCAACGGCGAGCTTGCCGGTCATGGACACAAGCGGCCATGATCGCCGCGCTGTGTGCCCGCGACAAGGAGCATGCGCCGTGCCACGCGTGAGAGCGGCGTGGCGGCGGCGGATCGCCCGCGCCTCTCCCGGCGAGGTGGTACGGCGGCGTGACAGGTGACCGCGGCGCGGACAGCCGCTGTTGCGCCGCCATGACAGGCGCTCATCCGAGCTGCCGGAGCTGCCAGAGTGAGCGAGCGGCGAGAGGGGGCATCGCCGGGCCGCGGAGAGGCGATGTTCTCCTCATCCCTGGAGATCCAGGCCACCTCAACGGGGGGGAGCGCGGGGAAAAATCGACCGAGGCCGTGTCGGGTCCGCGGGACCATTTACGGGAGTAGGGGAAAGAGGGCGCGATCCGCGCTCTCCACGATCGCCTTCTGCCCGAGGTACACGCCATGAACAAGCCGTCGTCGCTCCCCCTTTTCCTCTCGCTCCTTCTCGCTGCGGCCGGCTGTGGCAGCACGGCGCCCGTCGAAACCGAGACGCCCGTGCCCGCGCAGGAGGCCCTGCGGGGGAGCCGTTACTGCGAGATCCTGCTCGGCGACGCGGATCTCGGCGCGAGATCGGTGAGGATCGACGTGTACAACACGCAGGGCTTGAACGAGTGCCCCGAGGCGGCGTGGGTAGCGGTCGATGAGGCCGAGGTGAAGGCCGAGACGATGGCGGACGTGGTCGTCATGAACGGCCCGCGCCACTGGATGATCGACAGCTTCGAAGGCTCGAAGGTGCTCGATCCGGAGGTGCGCACGCTCGGCGGCATCGAGATGCGCAAGACGGGCACGCTCACCGTCGCGCTCGCCGAGGCCTCGAGCAAGGCGAAGCCGTACGAGACACGCACCGTGCGGCGCGACACGACGTGGGGCTACGACGCGGGCAAGACCGTCTACGAGCTCGTCGATCCGGAGGGCGCGATCTACGACATGCAGTCGTACAGCGTGCAGGAGGTGCAGCAGGACGAGGCGTCGCTCGCGAAGCTCGGCGAGACGTTGACGCTCCCCGCCGGCTGGGCCTTTCGAACGCGGGTGATCGACGAAAAGCTCGAGGTGGAGGCGGTGGACGGGCTCGCCGTCGTGGTGCAGGACGGCTTCGGGAATACCTATCAGCGCTCGCAGCAATAGAAGGCGAACGGGGCGCGACGTTCAGCGGAGACCCCACGCCTCCGGGGCGGCGAGCTGAAGCGCCCTGTCGGTCACTCCCGCAGCTTCTGCCCGCGCCCGGTCCTCGCCTGCAGCTCGTCGATGCGCTTCGACGCCTCCGCCTTGGTCAGGTTCGCCTCGAAGTCCACGCCCGCCTCCTGGGAGAGCGTCTGGAGATACGACGCCTGCGCGCCTGTCATCGGCTCGTCGCCCGTCTTCCACTGCTCGGGGTCCTTGCGCGTGTTCTCGACGCCGGCGGCCGCCTCCGCGCCGCCGGAGACGCCCACGGCGTCCCGCAATTCGTCGATCTTCTCGGACGCCTCCGCCTTGGTCAGGTCGTCGGGGACCTCTTCGCCCTGCTGCTCCGCGAGCGTGTGCAGGTACGACGCCTGCGCGCCCGTCATCGGCTCGTCGCCCGTCTTCCAGTCGCGCGGATCCTTCTGGACGTTCGACGGCCGCTGTTCGCCTGCTTGCCCCGCGGCCCTGGGATCGGCGGCCTGCTGGTCTCTTTTCGTGCTCATCTCCGGTTTCCTAATCCCGGGAGGGCGCGTGGCAAGCCCGCGAGCACGCCGAACGACGATCGTCGCGCCCCGAGCCAGGCTGGGGTAACACTCCTCGAACACCACGTCTTCGCGGCGCGAGGGTGAGGAGGGATCGATGTCGAAAATCGCACTCGTTACAGGCGCGAACCAGGGCCTCGGTTATGCGATGGTGGCCCGTCTGTGCCAGGAGTTGCCGCCGGGCAGCACCGTGTACCTGGGGGCCCGGGATCCGGAGCGCGGCGAGGCGGCCGTGGCGCGCCTGCGCGAGCAAGGCCTGCAGCCGTCCCTGGCCCGGCTGGACGTGACCGACGACGCCAGCGTCCAGGCCCTGGCCGAGACGGTGGCGCGCCGTCACGGCGGGATAGATATCGTGCTCTCGAACGCGGCCGCGCGCATCGGGAAGGACCTGCCCCAGGCGGTCCAGGTCCGCACCTTCATCGACACGAACAACCACGGCACCTACCGGATGATCCGCGCCTTCGGGCACCTGCTGCGCGACGGCGGGCGGTTCCTCGTGGTCGCGAGCTCCTTCGGCTCCCTGAGCAAGCTGGATTCGCGGCTGCACCACCGCTTCGACCCCGCCACGCGATCTCTCGAGGACATCGAGCGCGTCATGGACGAGTACGTCGAGCTGGTCGAGCGCGGCGAAGCAGAGCTCCACCACTGGCCGGCGTGGATCAATATCCCGTCCAAGGTCGCTCAGGTCGCCTCGATGAAGATCTATGCGCGCCAGCGACAGGCTGAGGCCACAGAGCGCGGGCTCACCATCGCCGCGCTCTGCCCCGGGCTCGTGGACACCGACGCGTCGCGTCCGTGGTTCGACGACATGTCGTCGGCGCAGTCGCCGGCGGACGCCGCGAAGAACGTCCTCTGGATCTGCACGGAACCCGCCGAGTCGGCGCGCGTGGTTCATGGTGAGCTCGTACAGCACCGCCGGGTAATTCCCTGGTTGTGACGCGGCGGTTGATCAGCCGCGCGAAGCGCGCGACGCCGATCGGGGCACGAAAATCGCCGGACTGTTCGCCGCTACCCGGCGGGCCGGACCATCGTGGCGGGTGGCCGAGATCGGCGTGATGCCTCGCCGCAGGAGGAGGCGGCCACCGCCGCGGCCGGGCGGCCGGGCGACAGCGCTCCATCCTGGACCGGCGCTGCGCTCCATTCCGGATCGGCGCCTCGCCTATCGCGGGTCGGCGGCGCGCGGCGCGGCCCCGAAACGCCTCCTTCGCCGTGCCTCCTGCGTGGCCCGCTTCCTGCGAAAGCCGTTCTCGCGAGGTAGAGGTCATGACGCACATCGAGCAGCGCAGGGTCATCATCCACGAGGGCGGCGTGCCGGGCGGCGCCGCGCCGATCCTCCACGCGGACGATCACGGGACCGGGGCGGCCGGTCGCGGGCGGTACGATCAGGGCTGGCGCGCCGGCAAGCCGGCCGAAGATCCAGAGAAGCTCAAGAAGTGGGGCCGTATCAGCGCGAAGCCGAGCGAGTACCTGATTCACATGCGGCGGGGCAGCCTCCGGCCCACCTCCGGTCAGGGCGCCTCGTGCTTCAAGCTCCCGGGCGACAGCGTCGCCGTCGTGCCGACCACGGTCCAGAAGCTCCAGTTCACGGCCGACCAGGTCACCCTCGAAAAGGTCGGCGTGGAGGTCACGGGGCTCGCCGTCTACCGCATCGCGGAGCCGCTCATCGCGTTCCGGATGCTGAACTTCTCGTTCCCGGAGCGCGCGCAGGAGAAGCTCGAGGCGCTGCTCGTCGACATGTTTGCCGGCGCCGTGCGCCGGCTGGTCGCGAACCTCTCCGTCGAGGAATGCTTGACGCGGCGGAAGGAAGGGCTCGCCAGCGAGCTGATACGAGAGATCGTGCCCGTCGTCTCCGGGCGCGGCAGCGCCGAGGACGCCACCGACAAGGGGTGGGGCGTCCTCATCGATACCATCGAGATCCAGGACGTCCGCATCCTCTCTCCGGCGGTGTTCGGCAACCTGCAGGCGCACTATCGCCAGGAGCAGGAGCGGAAGGCCAGGGAGGCGTCGCTGCTCACCGAGCGCGCGGTCCGGCAGGGCGAGGCCGAGGCGCAGCGCGCGATCGAGCTGACCAAGCTCTCCGCCGAGGTCGAGCTGCGCACGCGACGCCAGGAGACCAGCGAGAAGGCCCGGCTCGAGGAGCTCGCCTCCGAGGCGCGGGTGTCGGAGGCGAAGCTCGTGTCCGAGCGGGCGGCCCGGGAGCGGCAGATCACGCTCGACAGCGAGATCGAGCTCAGGAAGCTCGCGGCCGACGTCGGCCTCAAGCAGCAGCGACAGGCGACGAACGAGCAGGGCAAGCTCGAGGAGCTCGCGGCCGAGGCGCGGCTGAAGGAGACGCGGCTGGCCCACGAGCAGCAGATCGCGGCGCTCACGCTGAGGGCCGAGATCGAGAAGACGACGCTCGAGGCGGAGGCGGCGGCGGCGCGCCACGCGGCGAAGATGGCCGCGAGCGCCCACGAGATCGACCTGCTCAGGCAGCGCGCGGCGATCGCGGGCGCGCGCCGGCTCGTGGCCGAGGCCGAGCTCGCCATCGCCGAGATCGAGGCGAGGAAGGCGCGGCTCACGCAGGAGATCGAGCTCGACCGCGCGCGGGCGCTCCGGGAGATCGAGAACACCGTGTCGCCGGAGGTCATCCGGTTGACGGTCGCGCAGCAGATGCCGGCGCTCGCCGCCGCGTTCCAGCAGCGGATGGGAGAGGTGCACATCACGGCCGTCGATGGGGCGAACCCGTTCGGGTACATCGCGGCGGCCGTGGAGGGGGTGATGGGGCTGGCGCGCGCGGCAGGGCTCGAGGTGCCGCCGGCGCGCGCGCAGAAGGCGGAGCTGACCGAGGAGAGCGGGCTGGACAGCGACCGGCGTTGAGCCCGGCGACGTGAAACGCGACTTCATGCGGTTCGGCGAACCATGTGCGTCGCGAGTCCCACACACGAGCGGTCGTGACGCGCCGACGGGAGCGTTGCGCAACAGCGCAATCCGTTGCGGATCATGACAGGGCATTGCGCTCAGCTCCTCGCTGTCTGAGGCGTTTCGCCGAGACCTTCACGCATCTCGCGCCGGCACGTGGGTTGCCGTGCAGCCACGCCGCAACGAAACCACGGCGTGTCGCCGCGGCGGCAGGCCAGAGCCCATCAGACATCACAGGAGGTTTCCCCCGTGAGTGAATCACCGATGTTTTCGACCATGGTCCTCCCCCAGGAGCTCGTCGCGGACGACGTGATCGGTCTCCGAGATCAGATGAGCGCGCGCATCGCGGCGGTGCTCCGGCCCAAGGGCGGTAAGCGCAAGGAGGGCGACGCGCCGCTGCCCAGGGGGATCGAGCCCATCGCGGCGCTGCCGCCGCACATCGACAGGCCGTGGAAGCGCTTCGACGCGGCCGCGACAGAGCTTCAGGATTTCCGCGGCGTGCGGGCGAGCGCGCAGGCCGCCCAGCGCCACTCTGTGACGAGCGAGGCCGAGCGGAGCGCGGCGAACACCGACAGCGACGACCGATGGCGCGCGCTCGAGCAGTGGAACGCGGGCGCCGCCGGGCTCTCCGAGGATGGGCAGACGCCGTCGCCGTCCGATGCGCGCTGGCTGTACGGGCAGCTCTTTCCGGCGCCCGAGGGGCTTCGCTTCATCACGCGCCGGCCCCGGGTCCAGTGGGCCGCGATGGTGCAGCGGATGAAGACGCTGGAGGAGGAGCGCGCGCAGGCGGTGATCGAGCAGTTCGGCGGGACCCGGCACTACCGGCAGCTCGTCGCCGCCCACGCGCGCTTCGGCGAGGCCTACGGCTTCACGACCGTGGTCCTCGCCAAGGAGGGCGGGCCGACCGACGGCCGGCCGCAGTGGAGCGCCGCCCGGGATGCGCTGCGGAGCCTGATCCAGAAGATCGAGAGCCACGCCGACCCGGAGATCCCGGGGAGCGAGGCGCTGGCCGCGTTCCTGCTGGCGCCGTACGTCGAGATGGTCGACGACCTCGCGAAGCCCCGTCGAAGAGCCCCCGCCACAAAGCCCGAAGCCGTCCCGGCGCCACCGCTCGGGGCGGGCAGCACGCCGTGAACCCATCCGGGTGAGCCGACTCCTCCACGCGGGAGACGAGTGGCACTCGTCTCCCGGTGGACGTGCCTCCAAGAAAAGACGAGTGGCACTCGTCTCGCGGTGGACGTGGCTCCAAGAAAAGACGAGTGGCACCCGTCTCGCGGTGGACGTGGCTCCAAGAAAAGACGAGTGGCACCCGTCTCGCGGTGGACGTGGCTCCAAGAAAAGACGAGTGGCACTCGTCTCGCGGTGGACGTGGCTCCAAGACTTCCCTGGTGCCGCGGAGCGATCGGCATGAAGGTCAATGTCCGCTGCTACGACGGGTCCGACTGGGGCCCCGGGGCGCCGGGAACACAGGGCGCGCCCGGCGAGGGCATCGGGCGCCTCACCGAGACTGGATGGGAGGGCGCTACAGGGGCCGAGCGGAGTTGGGGCACGCCGGGCCAAGGCGGCGGCGGCGGTGGTCGTCGGGGCGGGCTTGCCATGTGCGGCGTGGCCTCCAAGGGCGGCGCAGGAGGAGGCTCGGGCGGGGCCGGCGGCTGTGGTTGTCGAGGGGGCCGCGGGGGAGCGAATGCACATCCGGCGATCGGCATCGTCGCGCTTCACGCCCCCTTGACCGTGCGCGACAGCATGATCACGACGGGTTACGGCGGCACGGGCGGCAACGGCGGGCCGCCCCAGGAGGGCGGCGGAGGAGGCAGAGGCGCACCGGGCGCCGCTCTGCTGGACGTCTTTCAGGCCTGCATGGGTGGCCGTGGCGGCCAGGGAGGGCCTGGCGGCTACGGCGGCCCGGGGCGCGGCGGCGACTCGATCGGCGTCGCCTACCTCGACGAGGACCAGCTCACGCTCGAGGGCGTCACCTTTGAGATCGGACCGCCGGGCACGGGCGGAACCAGCTGGAACCACGATGGCACGACGACGATGGGGCAGAGCGGCGAGAGCCACGAGACGCTTCGCTTTCCCGAGTAGCCGCAGTCACGTCAGGGGAGTACGGCGAGGATCTCAACGCATCCCCCACTTTGTCGGCAAGCTGCTGGCCAACGTGCGCCTCGACCTCCGCGGAGCCGCGCCGCTGCGGAGGGGGCGCCGCCGAGTTCGCCTCAAGCTCCTCGCCGGGCACGCGGACGGCGGACGCCCAGGGGAAGGGCTACACCGGATCCACCCAAGTCCACTTGGGCGAGAAGAGGCACATGTATATCGTCGCCTTGCCCATCGACACCGTGTCCATCGCCACGTCCGGAACCACCTCGTTCCCGAGCTCCGGCGGGATCGGCCGGTAGCCAGGGTACGTGGCATCGATCTCCCGGGCCATCTCGCGCGCCCCTGGCTCCTCCTCGGGGATGCCGGGGGGGTGGATCCTCCCGGATCATGCATCTTCCTCGTCGACCTCATCGTCGGCGATGCCGCAGGTGCCCCCGCTCGATCCGGACGAGCGCGGACGAGGCGAGAAGGGAGGATCGAGCGTTCCTCCGCCCTCTGCCTCCACCTTGTCGGCGAGGCGGATCGCGGCAAACCTGGCCGCATACTCAACGGCCTCCGCCCAGTCTCGCCCACGAAGTCGAGAAGTTTCGACCCTGGCGAAGCCGAGTATTTCCACAGCAGCAGACCATGGGTTCTCGGTCCCTGCGTGCGTTTGCGAACATCGCCGATTCGGATCGTGACGATCCGCAGGCTACCGTCAGCGGGAGTTAGCTTTGTCGTTAGTTCAATCACGACTGCCTGTCGCGATCTCTCAAGCAATCAGTATATTCAGTATCGTCCTCAGGGCGCGATCGGCGGTTCAAGGGTGCCGCCCGCATCCTCCGCTCGGCCGCGGATGTACTTGGACGCGAACTGAGCGGCCAGCTCCACTGCGTGGAGCGGATCCGCACCGGCTAGCGGGCGATCGAACGCGACCTCGTCTCCCCACACGATCGTTACGCTGATGTCCCAAGGTGCGGGATCGTCTGCACCGCGCACCTGTTTGACATCGAACAATCGCACCACGATGTCCTGATGAACATCTCCATCGAACTTGTACTTTAACTCGATCATGATCATCGGCACTTTCTGTCGCAGTCGCGGTTACAAACGGCGAGATCGTTTGTACATTCAGACAGGCAGTTTTTATTCCCCTTGGGACAATTGTTGCGACAATTCACCCATATCTGGTAACAGAGATCCTTGCAGCGCTCCAAGCAGTCATTCTGCGCGCCGGTCACCCACCGGCACGGGCCGCACGACTGCACGCCCGAGTCGAGGTGCACCCCATTGGCATATTCGCATCGCTCCTTGGCTTCGTCCAGGCTCGCATGTTGGCCCTGGTAGAGCGAGGTGCAGGCACCGGCCTCACCCCAGTTCTTGCACTGAGTGGAGCCAGCCTTCCACGTAACCGTGCACTCGGCGAGCTCTGAGCCGCCGCACGGATCCTCGTCGTACCCGGTGTGGTTTTGCGGCTCTAGCGGGACATACCCGAAGCCCCCGACGCCACCTGTAGGGGTGATGATGCTCCCGCCAGCTCCTTCCGTTCCATGACCCCGGACGTAACACTCCCCCAGATCGTAGTTACACCCCGTGAAACCGAGAACCAGAAGAACGACCCCTCTCTTCATCTTGACTCTCCCCCGAACCGCCAGATAGGTCCGGCAGTGACCATCAGGACCATGCCGCCAGGAAGGACACGGCTACTCCCACCAGCCCAGTCCAGGTTGACGCTCGTGGACGCCCCCAAACGCCCCGCGAAGTACCAGTCGGTCTGGGCGCGGCCACCAGGAGCGACGCCGACCACGCGGTCACAGATCACGGCGCCGCACACCGGCATCAAGTAGATCGACAGCGACGGGCCAAAACTGACGTTGCCTGTCTTCGTGGCATACCCAAGGGTAACCGCCGTTCGATCGTAAACCCCGACGCCTGCACCTGGAACGATGCTGAGCACGTTGTGGACTTCGATCCGGAAGTCGCTCGCTCTGCGCCAGAGCCAGCCGACGAAGGGGCTCACGGCAAGCTTGGGCTCAGTTCCAACCTGGATCCCACCGACACTGACACCGCCGCTGAACTCGAGTGCCAGCGCCGGCTCAGGAGCGATGACGAGCATATAAGCGCAGATCAGGCTGACCTTGCCGTGGAAGCGCATCGACATGGTGGGAGGCCCTTGGCCAAGCCGCGACACGCGGTGTGTGTACGCGCGCCATTTTTCTGGTTGTGGCCTGGGCGTCCAAGAGAAATCCGACGAGGAGATCGCAAGGCTCGAGGGTCGAGCCGTCCCGGGCGCACACGCGGCTACGCGGTGGAGGTGTTCGTCAACCATTTGGTGGGCGAACGGCTCTCGCCCGGAAATCCGCAGCGCCACGACTATTCCGTTTGACTATGGCGGCCGCACCGTGCTTCCCCGGGTGCGCTTCAACATCTGTGACCGCAGCGGCGGAGAGGGGCCGCGCCGAACTCGCGCCCGCGCGCCTCGTCGCCGGCGCCCCTTCTGTACTAGGTCAGATGGGCGACGGCGCCACGCTCGCCCTTTGGCAGCCTCGCTCCGGCGCTCGGCCAGGTGGAGAGCCACTGCGCCGAGCTGGCCGACGCTCGCCTCGACATCTGCGACGGCCCCGAGCGTACCCAGGTGGACGGCGGCCCCCAGTTCGTGCCGGGGACCGCGACGCCGGCTAGGCCTGGAGCGGCCCCCCACCGGACGCCCGCGCCGCGGCGAGAGACTGCGCCGATCGGCTCCGGCGCCCTGTGCTCGACGGCGGCCGCGCCGAGTTCGTCCTCATCGAACTGCTGGATGGTGAACGACCACGGCCCCGAGCGCGTGCCCTAGGCGCAGCGATTTGAAGCCGCGCCCTTGACGACCCGCGACCCGACCGCCAGCAGCGGCACGGGTGCGTGCCCATGGCCCCATACAGCTCCCCCGGCCTCCCCGCGCATGCCGCCGGGCTGGAAAGAAGCTGCGTAGGACGTTGGACTCAGCCCACGACTGGAGGATGCCGCCGAACAAGCCGCTGCTGCCGACGAAGCCCGCCGTTTCGAGAAAGGAACGCTCGCGATCGGTGGTACGATCATGCCCTACCGAAAGCGCCTGGCTGGCGGGCTTCGCGGCAGACCGGCAAATCGTTGGACTGACGATTCACTATGAAACCACTATCTGAACCGACGCTGCCCGCGCTCTCGCTGCGGATGTACGACCCGGAGCAAGTCTACGCGGAGCGGATTGCACAGCGCCAACTGGCGTACCTGGACAATAACGTCTGGATCGAACTGCGAGATGCTAGGACCGCCGCGGCGACGGCGTGTCGGGACGCCTGTTTCGCGGCAGTTGCGGCTGGCAAAGCACTGTTCCCGCTGGCGTTCCCAAGCATCACCGAAGCGATTGAAATCGAGGACGTCGCCACGAAGCTGCGTCACTGCACGCTCTTAGACGAACTGTCGTCCGGTGTTACTTTCCGGTCACCTGCCATACTATTAAAGCTTGAGGCCTGGAGCGCGTCGGAGTGGTTCTTTCTAGGCGATGAACGACCGCTTGAGCGAACGCAAGTTTTTACAAGCGTTCCCGAACACCTCGGGGAAGGTACGCTGAGCTTCCCGGCGGGTTGGACGCTGAGCATGCTAAGAAAGCTCGCTGATGACATGGCTTCCGACCCGCGGATGCGAAGCGTCCGGTTCATCGCTGAGCAAGGTGACTGGAAGCAGCGGCATGCCGCATTCCGCGCAAGCTACGTAGATAAGATGGAGGCACTGCGGGCTCGGCAGCGGACCAGGCCGAAGTTGCCCAAACAACAGGCCTTCGCTCGGGCACTGCTCGACGAACGGGTGGCGCTCATAAAGAGCTACCTGCTCGAGGGAGGGGCGGAACATCTATTTTCGATACTCGGCCCGGAGAAGGCGGCGTCGCGAATTAGCGAGGTGCTGGCGGCTAAGGGCGCGGGCGGTCCCGAACGGATACGCGAGATATGCAAGCGGATGCCGATACTTGACCAGCACGCACGCCTGATGGCTCACGACACTCTGGAGTCGAACAGAAAGCCACAACCCCAAGATTTCTTCGACATCGACCATGCGACTTCTCCTCCGGTTTACGCTGACGCATTCGTGACCTTCGACCGGCGACTTGCGCGGCTAGTTCGAAGCGCTAATCGGGGAGGCGCAAAGCTTCTCACATCTTTCAACGAATTGCTTGGCTGGCTGGAGGCGCTTCGCTAGGACGACAAACATGTTGAAGATCGTCTAGTTCCGATAGGTTATGCCGCCTCCTGGATGAGCCGCTGGGCGGCCTCGAGATTCTGGATGGTGGCTGCGCGCCGGAGGTCGAATAGGTTTCTCCTGGCGCCGATGTAGCGCGCGCTGTGTCCTTTCCGCGCCGCGATATGGGCGAGCGCATGCTCCACAGCCGTGCGCTGCCGGAGCACGGCGCGTCCTGGCCCGGTCTGCTGTAGCTTCCGGAACTTGCGCTGCAGCGCTTCGTCCTCGGCGATGGACACGGTTCGGCCTCGTCCCGACGCGGCTTGGGTGCATTTGGATCGGAGAGGGCACGCGCCGCACTCTTCAGGATCGAACTCGACCGTGTCGCCCGGTTCGAACACTTCGACCTGCCCTGCTGGACATGTAATCGTCTTGGTACGCAGGTCAATCTTGAAGTCGCGCTTGCTGAACAAGGCGAGGCTGCGAGCCCGCTGCCCCCAAGGCTTCGAGAACCCCCGGCCCTTCGCGCGGATCACGTCATCAACGACGGGACTGTTCACGTAGGCGCGATCGATGTGGAGTTCGACGATGCGCAACCGCTGACGCTGAATGTCCTTGGCGATCGGCGAGGCTCCCTCTTCTTCGGGCCGATTCGCGGGCGTGACCGCGCAGGCGACAATGATGGGAAGGTCAAGGTCGCGTGCGATGTGCTCCTTGTAGCCGTCAAACCGCTTCGAGCGGCTCTTGCGGCCGTGGCGCATCTCGGCGTCTTCGATGGAGACACGGCGGTCAGGCGCAACGCCTTGCCGGATGCGAACGGTCCCATCCTCGGCTGTTTCCAGGTCCTGGTCTCGGACCTGTGTGATCGCATCCAGATAGGTGCGAAGCGGCTGCTCGACGACGTCGTCCAGATGGCGGTCGACCCACTGCTGCAACGACGAGACCTGCCGCTCCAGGATCTGAATCGCCGCTGCCTTCTGTTTCGGGTCGCTCCAGTCGAGGTCGAGCCCGGCCTTGATGCTGGGAGCCAGAAGCAGCGGGATGCCCGCCTTGCGGCAGATCTCCTCGGGCGGACGCTCCGTGATCTTCGACACGACGCGGACGATGCTGCGTGCAGCATGGCCGAGCAGGTTGATCGTGTCTTCAACCCGCCCGGCCCCCGCTAAAGGGCGGCTATCGATGGCCACCCGCAGCGCTTTCGACACCGCACGCCTTTCGCCCTCCGTCATCGCGCCGGACCGAACGAGCGCCACGGTCCGCTCCAGCAGCACCCGGTCCATCTCGTGCGCGACCATCCGCTCTCGGAACGCCTGCAGCGCGCCCTGCGAGAACGGCGGCGTCGCCGCACCCAGGCATCCGAGCACCATCTGCCAGCGCAGGTCGACGACGGACAACTCCACGGCCTCGGCATCCGATGCGCCGACGTAGCCTTGGAGCAGCGTGACCATGCACATCAGCGCCGGTGGATGCGGCGCCTCGCCTGCCCCCGTCGTCCGGTACATGCCCTCCAGCTGCTCCTGGAACGTCTCATCGAACAGCTCGTGCCGGTGCTGCCTGAGAAAGCCGAACAGTGCTCTCACGCGCGTCAGCCGCTTCATCAGCGCCTGCTCTTGCCGCGACAGCTCCACCGGCGGCAACTATCGTTCCATCCGTGCACCTCCGGACGCGGACGAGATCATGGCCCGACGAGACCGTCGAGCCTTGCATCGAAGCGACCGGAATTATCGCAAAATCAACCTGATCGGTCCTCTAGTACTACAGCCGTACTTGGTCCCAGGTGCGGCTGTAAGCATCAAAATCGTCGAGAAATCCATGTCCGTCCGCCCGCCTACAGCCGCAGATGGGCCGCAAGGACGGCTGTAGTACTAGGACATCCAAGGGCGATCTGCTGCGGAGCCCCCCGTCGGCGCTCCGCCGCCGATGCACGGACCGCGGCAGCTCGCCCGCTCCAGGCGCAGCGCTGGCGGCGTGTGGCCTCCGGCGGGCACACTTCCCCGTCGCCCCCCTTCCTCGCGCTCGCGTCACGCCGCCTCGCACCCCGCTGGGTCGCGCGCTCGGGCCATGGCCGGCCCCTCGGTCGGCAGCCCCAGGTGGACCAAGATAGCGGTCACCACCTCGGGATCGTGAAGGTCCGCGATCACCCGACGCCGACCGCCACAAGGGCAGGCGAGGACATCTTCGAGGTACACGCGCACCGTTGAACGATCTCAGAGCGGGCGGGCACTCACCGAAGGAGCACCGACGCCAGGTCGCCGGCCCGTCCGTAGACCTGGGTCGCCGGTGCTCTCACGCGCCAAGTCTCCCGCTGTTCTCGGGAGCTCGCGGCGCGCGTTCTTCTTCCACCCAATTCGACGGCGTTTTTCGGAATCTCGGTCTTCGACCGCCCTTCCGAAAAGCTGCAGAACAGCGCTCGATACGCTCGAACGCCGATTCAGGTCGCACTTTTCCCCGAGGAGCTCGCATGAATCGTAGTCGTTATTTGTTCTCGGCGCTGTCCTTCCTATCCGCTCTCGTGGTTGTCGCGTGCAGCGACGCCGAGAAGGGCAGCAGCGGCTCATCCGGCTCCGGTCCGGAGAACGGCAACGCGGAAGCGCTGCCGTGCGACGTCGACAAGATCCTCTCCACGAAGTGCCAGACCTGTCACGGGGCGTCCCCGAAGTTCGGCGCGCCGTTCCCGCTGGTCGACCGGAGCGATCTGGTCGCGCCCGCGGTGAGCGATCCCAACAAGAAGGTCTACGAGCTCGTCGCCGCACGCGCCCGCGACACCGCGCGCCCCATGCCTCCGCCCCCGACCGAGCGCCTGACCGCCGCGGAGCTCGCGATCTTCGATCAATGGATCGCCGCCGGCATGCCGGCCGGTAAAGACACGTGCGTCGACCCGGGCGGCGGCGGAACCATCGACCCTCCGACCCTGAGCTGCACACCGGATGTCCTGCTAGCGCCGTCCGCGCCTTACGTCATGCCGAAGGGCGTCCAGGACCAGTATATGTGTTATGGGGTCGATGTAGAGATCGGCCAGAAACGACACCTCGTCGGGGTCGTGCCCCACATCGACAACAGCACCATTGTACACCATATCCTGCTCTTCAAGGCGGATGAGGCGTCTCCCTCGACGCCCACGCCGTGCAATGGGGGCGACATCATGGGGGCTCTTTTGGCCGTCTGGGCGCCCGGCGGCAAGGCCATGGAGCTGCCGCTAGAGGCGGGCTTCCCGCTGGAAGGCACGGCACACTTCACAATCCAGGTGCACTACAGCAACATCAAGGGCCTCGACGGGCAGCAAGACAGCACCGGCTTCGACGTCTGCACGACGACGGAGCTCCGCCCCAGCGACGCCGGCATCTTCATGTTCGGCACAGAAGACATCAACATCCCGCCTCACGGCTCGCTCGACGTGAGCTGCGATTACCAGTTCCCGCCGGATATGGGGGCGCTTTCGGTAATCAGTGTTATGCCGCACATGCACATCCTCGGCAAGCACCTGTCGAGCAACACGGTGCCCACGGACGGCAGCGAGCCGAGCAACCTGGGGCTCGCCGATCCGTGGAACTTCGACAACCAGATCTGGTACGATAACGATACCATCCTTCGAGGCGGCGACACCGTGAGGACGCGTTGCGCGTGGGACAACCCGGGCAACAGTGCCGTGGAATTCGGGGACCGGACGCTGGATGAGATGTGTTATAATTTCGTGATGTACTATCCGTCTCAAGAGCTAGATTCAAAGGTGGGGGACTGGACTTCTCCGGCGGACGACGTGTCCTGTGTGACGACAAAATAGACCAGCTCGTGCAAGACGCGCGCCTGTGCCCAAGCGGAGGCGCGCGCCGTTCGGTGAGAGCGCTCGTAAGCCTGGCGAACAGGAGCACCGCGCGCGCCTTCGAGGGTCTCTTCGATCCGCGCGCCACCCCGAACGGCCGCGTCGATCGCTTCGCTTTCAGCGAGCGGATAGGACAAGCAAACGCGTTCCGCAAAGTAAAGATTCTCGGAGCCGTTCCTGACTCGTGCAGTCCGACTGTACGAGCTCATTGAGAGAACGGGCCTTATGCGATCAGGCAGGTTTCCACGCCTGAAACGCCTGGGATTGCCGCGACGTAGCACCAAGCGGAAGGCATCGTACCGTATAGCTGTACCCTACTGGCTCTACCTGCCCGGCCCCCGTTTTCTGCACACCCCTTGAGTACGCCCGCGCTGCCCGGGTTTCACCGAGCATCGTCCACGGCGGCACGCCGGGGATCGATGCTTGACGTCCGCCGCTCTCCTCCCAATGGACGCGCTGCCCAGCGCTCCCTCAAGGAGGTCCTGTTGAGCTCCACATTCACGGAGGATGCGTACCCTTCACCCGATGAGCGCGCTCGGTTGCGCGAGAGCCTCACACGATCGCTGCCCGAGATCCCGCCCGTCTACTTCTACGACGATCTCGGGAGCGAGCTGTTCGAGCAGATCACCCACCTCGCGGTCTACTACCCGACGCGCACGGAGATCGGCATCCTCGAGCAGCGCGCCGGAGACATCCTGCGCGCCGTCCGGCCGCGGCGCCTCGTCGAGCTGGGCAGCGGCGCGGGCCGCAAGATCCGCATCCTGCTCGACGCCTGGCGGTGGGTGGGCGGCGGCGAGACGTGCACGATGCTGGACGTGAACGGGCTCTTCCTGGAGACGTCGATCAGCCGCCTCCGCACCGACTACCCGGAGTACACGTTCCGCGGCGTGATCGGTGATTTCACGACCGACCTGCCGCGGCTCGGCCGGGGCGGGGGGCGCCTCGTGCTCTTCCTCGCGGGCACCATCGGCAACCTCTACCCCGACGAGCGGCGCGCATTCTTCCGCGAGGTCGCGCGCGTCATGGAGCCGTCGGACGCGCTCCTCGTCGGCGCCGATCTGGTCAAGGACACGGCCCGGCTGGAGGCCGCGTACGACGATCCGGAGGGCGTGACGGCGGCCTTCAACCGCAACGCGCTCCGCGTGATCAACCGGCGCTTCGGGGCGAATTTCGCGCCCGACGCGTTCGCGCACCGCGCCTTCTACGACGCGGCGCGGGCGTGGATCGAGATGCGCCTCGTGGCCACGCGGCGGATGCGCGTGCAGATCCCGGCGCTCGATCTGCGGCTCGATCTCGAGCGCGGCGCCGAGATCCGCACCGAGGTGAGCTGCAAGTTCACGCGCGACTCGCTCCAGGCCTCGGCCCGGGCCGGAGGGCTCGTGATGTCTTCGTGGCACACCGATCCCGACCAGCTCTTCGCGCTGGCCCTGCTCCGGCGGAGCGACGCGTGACGGAGGCCTCGTTCGAGGCGCTCCTCGCCGCCGCGTGGCGCCGCAGCGACGACCTGTTCGCGCTCGTCCCGGAGGCGTCGATGGGGCGTCGGCCCATCGCGCTGCGACACCCCTTCTCGTTCTACCTGGGGCACCTCCCGGCCTTCGCGTGGAACCAGATCGGCCGAGGCGTCCTCGGGCTCGGGCCCATGCGGAGCGATTTCGACGTGCTGTTCGAGCGCGGGATCGATCCGGCCAACGAAGACGGCGCCCGCGCCGCGTCGAGGGACGCGTGGCCGGCGATCGCCGAGGTGATCGCGTACCGCGACGAGGTCCGCCGCGCCGTGCGGGCGCGCATCCCCGACGTGCTGGCGCGCGCCGACGATGTGCTCGGCGCGCGAGGGCGGATCCTCCAGCTCGTGATCGAGCACGAGCGGATGCACCACGAGACCCTGATGTACATGCTCCAGGAGCACGGCGACGCGCGGCGCCCCGACGGCGCGCCCGCGTTCGTGGCCGGCGGGGGGCGCGCGGCCGAGCCCCGGCACGTCCCGGCGGGCCGCGTGGTGATCGGCGCGGACTTCGAGGCGATCCCGTTCGGCTGGGACAACGAGTTCGGGCGCGCGGAGATCGATGTCCCGGGCTTCACCATCGACTCGTTGCCGGTGCGGAACGGCGATTACCTGGCCTTCCTCGAGGCGATGGGAGACGGCGCGCGGGCCGCGCTCACGCCCCGTACGTTCGTGCGCCGCGGAGGCGGGCTGGCGGTGAAGACGATCTTCGGGCCGGTCTCCTTCGAGGTCGCGTCGGGCTGGCCGGCGCAGGTCTCGGGCGAGCAGGCGCGCGCCTATGCAGTCTGGCGCGGTGGGCGCCTGGCGACCGAGGCCGAGCTGCGCCGCGCCGCGTTCGGCGAGCCGAGCGGCGGTGTGCGCGCGCGTCCGTGGGGGCACGCGCCGGGCGAGCCGCGTCATGGCCACTTCGGCTTTCGCGGATGGTCGCCGGTGCCGACGGGCAGCCACCCGGACGGCGCCAGCGCGTTCGGCGTCGAGGAGCTGGTGGGCAATGGCTGGGAGTGGACGTCCACGCCCTTCGCGCCCTTGCCCGGCTTCGTCGCGTACGCCCGCACGTACCCCGGGTACTCGGCGGATTTCTTCGACGGGGAGCACGACGTCGTCTTCGGCGCCTCGTGGGCGACCGACGAGGGGTTCCTCCGGCCGAGCTTCCGCAACTGGTATCGCCGGGACTATCCCCATGTCTTTTCGAGCTTCCGGGTCGTACGCGAGGAGCCACGCTCTCGGCGGCGATGATCGAGCTCGATCAGGTGACCAAGCGGTACGATGGAATCGCCGCTGTCGACAGCGTCTCCCTGCGCGTCGAGCCGGGCGAGCTGGTGGTCCTGCTGGGCGGGTCGGGATCGGGGAAGACCACGACGCTGAAGATGACGAACCGGCTCATCGAGCCGAGCTCGGGTCGCATCCGCGTCGAGGGCGAGGACGTGACCACCGTGCCGCCGCACGCGCTCCGGCGCCGCATCGGCTACGTGTTCCAGCGGCTCGGGCTCTTCCCGCACCTGACGGTCGCCGAGAACGTGGGCATCACGCCGGCGCTCCTCGGCTGGGACCCGAGGCGCATCCGTGGTCGGGTGGACACGCTGCTGGAGCTGGTCGAGCTGGATCCAGCCGAGGTCCGCGATCGGCGGCCCGACGCGCTCTCCGGCGGCCAGGCGCAGCGCGTGGCCGTGGCGCGGGCGCTGGCGGCCGAGCCGGGCGTGCTGCTGCTCGACGAGCCGTTCGGCGCGCTCGATCCGATCACGCGCGAGCGCCTCCAGCGATCGTTCGCGCGGGTGCGCCGGAGCCTGGGGTTCTCGGCGATCTTCGTCACGCACGACGTCGTCGAGGCGCTGCTCCTCGGCGATCGCGTGGGCGTCATGCGCGGCGGGCGCCTCCTGCAGCTCGCGCCCGGCCGCGAGCTGGCGCGCGCGCCGGCCGACGACTACGTGGCCGATCTGGTGCGCGGCCCGCTCGAGCAGGCGCGCGCCGTCGAGTCGCTGATCGCGGGCGCGCCCGCGCGAACGATCGCTGGAGGCGGCGCTTCGTGAAGGAGCAGCTCGCCCTCCTCCCGCGCTACCTCGCCGCCCACCTCGGGCTCACGCTGGTCGCCCTGGCGCTGGGCGTGGCCGTGAGCGTCCCGCTGGGCGTGCTGGTCACGCGATCGCGCCGCCTGGAGGGGCCGGTGCTGGGCGTGGCGAGCGTCGTCCAGACCATCCCGAGCCTGGCGCTCCTGGCCTTCATGGTGCCCGTGCTCGCGGCCCTGGGCGCGCGCAGCATCGGCTATCTGCCGGCGCTGATCGGCCTCTTCCTCTACAGCCTCTTGCCGGTCCTCAGGAACACGGCGGCCGGCCTCTCGGGCCTCGATCCGGCGGTGATCGAGGCCGCGCGCGGCGTGGGGATGACGCCCCGCGAGCAGCTCCGCCGCGTCGAGCTGCCGCTGGCGCTCCCGGTGATCGTGGCCGGCGTGCGCACGGCGGCGGTGCTGACGGTGGGCACCGCCACGCTCTCCACGCCGGTCGGGGCGCCGAGCCTTGGTGACTACATCTTCAGCGGGCTGCAGACGCGCAACTACACGGCCGTGCTGATCGGCTGTGTGGCCTCGGCCGGGCTCGCGCTGGTGCTGGACGGCCTGGTGCGTGGCCTGCTCGCCGGCGTCACGCGCCGCAGCCGGCGCCTCGTGCTGCTGTGTCTCGGCGGCTTCGCCGGGCTCGCGGTCTTCGCGGCCACCCCGGTCGTGCGCGCCCTCCTCGAGCGCGATCAGGTGTCCATCACCGTCGGCGCCAAGACCTTCACCGAGCAGTACATCCTCGCCGGCATCGTCGCCGGGAGGATCGAGCGCGTCGCCGGCGTGCCGGCGCGGACGCTGGGATCGCTCGGATCGACGGTGGTGTTCGACGCGCTGAAGAGCGGCGAGATCGACGTCTACGTCGACTACTCGGGCACCCTCTGGGCGAACGTCCTGGCACGGAGCACGGAGGGCGCGGACCGCGCGTCGGTGCTGGCCACGGTGGAGAGGGAGCTGCTCGATCGGTACGACGTCCACGTGGCCGCCGCGCTCGGGTTCGAGAACACCTACGCGCTCGCCATGCGGCGGGCCGAGGCCGAGCGGCTGGGGATCCGGCGCATCAGCGATCTCGGGGCGCGCGCGCGATCGCTGCGGGTGGGGGGCGACTACGAGATCTTCCAGCGGCCGGAGTGGCGCGCCATCGAGCGCGTGTACGGCCTCGCGTTCCGCGAGGCGCGGAGCATGGATCCGTCGCTGCTCTACGAGGCGCTGCGAGCGGAGCAGGTGGACGTGATCACCGCCTTCTCGACCGACGGGCGGATCATCGTCGACGATCTGGTGCTGCTGGAGGACGATCGCCGGGCCATCCCGCCGTACGACGCGCTCGTGCTGGTGAGCGATCGGCTCGCGCGCACCCGCCCGGAGGTGCTGGAGGCGCTGCGCGGGCTGTCGGGGACGATCGACGCGCAGAAGATGCGCCAGATGAACGCGGCCGTGGACGAGAAGAAGGGCTCGCCGGCCGCGGTGGCCGGCCGTTTCCTCGATGAATTGCGGCGCTGAATTCTCCTGCGCTGGGCCCCCCGCGGGCCGGCCGTTGGGGCTCGCACGTTTCGCTCGCAGCAGCACCCGCCGGGCCCGCCGTGATGCCCGCGCGATGTGCTGCCGCTTTGCTCTTTCCCGGTCCAGGCCGAGGGTGAGCGCCAGGAGCAGGTCGTGCGACGCTCGCGCGCAACCCGGTGCACCGTCGGCTGAACAATCTTCACCGTGTCGTTGCCGAGGCGTACCTTGCCGTGGGCCGCCAGCTCTGCGCGGCGCGTGGAACCCCGATGTCGATGTCCGTGTCCTTGCCCTCCGCTCCCTCGCCCTCCGTTCGCACGCTCCTCGAGTCGCTGCCGTCACGGGGGCGCTTGATCGAGCTCGCGCGCTACTTCGGCGTCTTCGTGCCCCAGCGCGGCACGAAGGCCGAGCTGGTCGCCGCCCTGGCGCGCTCCGAGCAGGTCCGCATGCGCGCCGTGGTCGAATGGATGGGCCGCGACGAGCTCCGCGCTGCCTGCCAGGCCCACGGCCTCGACGCTTCCAGCCGCGCGCGCCAGGAGCTCGCAGAGCGGCTCCTCCAGGCCTTCGGCGATCGCAAGACCGCCCCGCCGACGGGCCTCTTCGGAGCCCACGTCACCCCGCGCCTCACGCCCGTGAAGGGGGACATCGCGCTCGTCCGGCAGCGCCAGTACCTCGTCGAGGACGTCATCACGCCCGAAGCCCCGAGCGAGGCCACCCGCGTCGACCTCGTCTGCCTCGACGACGATGCGCAGGGCGTCCGCCTCTCGGTGCTCTGGGAGATCGAGCTCGGCGCGAAGGTCCTGCAGCCCGAGGCCGAGGGGCTCGGCGCGGTCGCCTCGCTCGACCCCCCGCGCCGCTTCGCGGCCTACTTCCACTCCCTCAAGTGGAGCAGCGTCACGGCCACGCGCGCCGATCTCTTCCAGGCGCCGTTCCGGGCTGGCATCAAGCTCCTCGACCACCAGCTCACGCCCCTCAAGAAGGCCCTCGAGCTGCCGCGCGCGAACCTGTTCATCGCCGACGACGTGGGCCTCGGCAAGACCATCGAGGCCGGGCTCGTCATGCAGGAGCTCCAGCTCCGGCAGCGCGTGGACTTCGTCCTCGTCGTCTGTCCGGCCTCCCTCTGCCTCCAGTGGCGCGGCGAGATGGAAAAACGCTTCGGCCAGCGCTTCGAGATCATGGGCCGCGAGCTCGTCGCCCGCCGGCGCCGCGAGCGGGGCTTCGGCGTCAACACCTGGAGCACCCACAACCGCTTCATCGTCTCTTACCAGACGCTCCGCCGCACCGAGTACCGCGAGCCGCTCATCGCCCACCTCGGCGCGCGCATGAAGAAGAGCCTGCTCGTGCTCGATGAGGCCCACACCGCGGCGCCCGCCTCGGCGAGCCTGTACGCGGTCGACTCCCACGTCACGACCTTGATCCGCGACGAGCTCGGCCCGCGGTTCGAGAACCGTCTCTTCCTGTCGGCGACGCCGCACAACGGTCACTCGAACAGCTTCAGCGCCCTCATGGCGATGCTCGACCCCCAGCGCTTCACGCGGGGCGTCCCCATCCAGGCGGGGTCGAAGGCGCTCTCCGCCGTGATGGTCCGCAGGCTCAAGCGCGACCTCCAGGCGCTCGGCAAGAGCGATTTCCCCGTCCGGAGCGTCGTCCGGATAGCCCTTACGCGCGAGGGCGACGGCTTCCGGGCGCGGTGCTTCGAGGCCGAGGCCGGCCAGCGGGAGAAGCTCGCCGCGGAGATCGCGCTCGTCCCCGTCGGCACGCCCGAACTCGAGCTCTCGTGCCTCCTGGCCGAGTACACAGAGACGATGAAGCCGAAGCGCGGCCGTGGGCAGCTCGTCTTCATCAACCTCCAGAAGCGGCTCCTCTCGAGCATCGAAGCGTTCCACCGGACGCTGAACGCGCACGCCGCGCGCGTCGACGAGGGGGCGCCGAGCGCCGATCCCCGCCGCTCGGCGGGGCGCACCGCCACGCTGGATGACCAGCTCGATCTGGAAGGAATGGCGAGCGCCGCACCAGCGCCTGCGCCGCTGCTCGGGCGCGGGCGGCCCGAGGACGACGACGCGTATGGCGTCGACGACGAGCAGCGCGACGAGGAGGACGCGGCCGAGGTCGCCTCGGCGTCAACCGCGCTCCCGTCCCCCGAGGGGCGCGCCCGCCAGCTGCTCCAGCGCATGCTCGACCTCTCTCGCCAGCACCGCCATCGGCCCGACGCCAAGGTGGCGGCGCTCCTGCACTGGCTCCGCGCGGAGCTCTGCCCAGGGGTCGGCACGTCGGACAGGGGCAAGCGCAGGAGCGGCGCCTGGGGCGACCGGCGGGTGATCATCTTCACGGAGTACGGCGACTCCATGCGCTACCTCCAGAAGACGCTCGGCGCCGCCTTCGAGGACACCGACCGCGGCGACGAGCGCATCGCCATCTTCCACGGCGGCATGGGCGACGAGGCGCGCGAGGAGCTGCAACGGGCGTTCAACGGCGATCCGGGGGAGCACGCCGTGCGCGTCCTCATCGCCACCGACGCCGCGCGCGAGGGCCTGAACCTCCAGAACCACTGCGCCGATCTCTTCCACTTCGACGTCCCGTGGAACCCGGCCCGCATGGAGCAGCGCAATGGCCGCATCGATCGCACGCTCCAGCCCGCGAGCAAGGTCCGCTGCCACTACTTCGTCTACCCGGAGCGCGCCGAGGACGCGGTGCTCGAGAAGCTCGTGGGCAAGGTCGAGACGATCCAGACCGAGCTCGGGAGCCTGGGCGAGGTCGTCATGGAGCGCATCGAGCGGGCGTTCAGCCATGGCATCGATCGGAGCACCGCGGCCGCCCTCGACGAGGCCGAGCGGCTCCCCGAGCAGGCCGAGACGACCCGGCGCGAGCTCGAGACCCAGCGCGAAGGCCCGGCCGTGCTGAGGAAGGAGATCGACGAGGCGCGCCGCATCCTCGGCCGATCCCGCAAGGTGATGGACTTCAGGGAGGAGCTCCTGCACGACGCCATCGACGTCGGCCTGGAGCTCGCGGGGGCCGCGCCCCTGGCGCCGCACGCCGAGAAGGTGGAGGGGCAGCAGGCGTTCGCGCTGCCGCCTCTGCCGGCGAGCTGGGACCGCACCCTCGACAGCCTGCGCCGCCCTCGCCGCAGGGACGAGCCCGAGTGGGAATGGCGCAAGCTTCCGCCGCAGCCCGTGGTCTTCAAGGCGCTCGACCGGATGGGCGAGGAGCGCGTCCACCTGCACCTCGAGCACCCGTTCGTGCAGCGCATCCTGGCGCGCTTCCTGGCCCAGGGCTTTGGCGCCCAGGATCTCTCGCGCGTGACGCTCGTGCCCGACGACCGCTCGGGCGAGCCGCGGGCCATCGCCTTCGGTCGCCTCTCCCTGTTCGGGCCCGGGGCCGCGCGCCTGCACGACGAGCTCATCGCCGTCGCCGCGCCCTTCCGCGAGAGCGGCGACGGCGATCACCTGAAGCCCATGGGCACCGAGGAGGATCGCCAGGCCGTCGCCCACCTCGAGGAGCTGCTCACGCGCGTGGGCGGCCTCCCGGCCGTCCCGGAGCCCCTTCGCCGGCGCCTGGCGAGGACGGCCGCCGCCGACTTCGGCGTGCTCTGGCGGCACGTGCAGGACGAGGCCGACGGACGGGCGCACGAGGCCGCGCAGCTCCTCTCGGCCCGCGGCGCCAAGGAAGCCGAGGATCTGCGGCAGATCTTGAGGGCCCAGCGCGTCGAGATCGAGGGCCAGCTGAACGTCCAGCTCTCGCTCTTCGGCGAGCTCGAGGGCGACACGATGAAGTCGCAGCGGGAGCAGCTCGAGAGCGAGCGAGAGGACATGAGGAAGCGCCTGGGCCGCATCGAGGACGAGATCCGGGACGAGCCGGCGGAGCTCGAGGCGCTCTACCGCGTGAGCCTGAAGCGGCTCGCGCCGGTCGGGCTCGTGTACCTCTGGCCGACGACGAGCATCTAGTTAGTAGGGACGAGAGACGCCATGAGCGACGCCGACAAGCGATTCCACGAGCAATGGATCGGCATGGCGCAGCCCTCGGAGGGGCTCGTCGTGTCGGTGCCCGTGCTGGTCGATGCCCAGTGCGCGGAGAAGCTGCCGCGGGAGGCGCACCTGGCCTTCCTCGAGTGCCTCGAGGAGGACGCCGAGAAGAGGCTGCACGTCCCGGATCTGGCGCGGCTCTTCTCGACCGTGCTCGAGCTCGACGCCGAGCGCTTCGACGCGGGCGAGGCGCTCCCGAAGGAGCTCTCGCTCTACGTCGTGGAGGGCAAGCAGCTCCTCCGGCCGACGCGCGCGCTCCGGTGGAACAAGCCCCGGGAGGAGGCGGCCGCCGCGGCGGACAGCACGCCCGCGGCGCAGGCGGGGCGGCCGTACGCGATGCTCGTCTGGGAGGTGCCGCCCGAGGTCGAGCAGCTCGACAAGCCCGAGCAGGTCACCGGCGCGTGGGAGTACCCGGCGCAGGCGAAGTTCGAGCGGCTGCTCCGGGAGTGCCGCGTGCCGATCGGGCTCCTCTCGAACGGCCACGAGATCCGGCTCGTGTACGCGCCGCACGGCGAGTCGAGCGGGTGGATCGCGTTCCGCGCCGCCGACATGGCGTCCGTGAGCGGGCGGCCGATCTTCGATGCCTTCGTGATGCTGCTCTCGCGGCAGCGCTGGTTCGGCGTGGCGGCAGAGCAGTCGCTCCCGGCCATCCTGGCCGAGAGCCGCAAGCGCAACGCCGACGTCACCACCGAGCTCTCGCGGCAGGTCTTCGAGGCGCTCGAGGCGCTGCTCGCGGGGTTCGCCGCCGCCGAGGAGCGGGACGGCACGGGCGCGCTCCGGGACGCGCTGGAGCGGGAGGACGACCACCTCTACGCGGGCCTGCTGACGGTGCTGCTGCGGCTCGTGTTCCTGCTCTACTGCGAGGACCGGGGGCTCCTGCCGGCCGAGCAGCCGCTGTTCGCGCGGAGCTACAGCCTGCTCGGGCTGTTCGACGCGCTCCAGGCCGACTTCGGGAAGTACCCCGACACGATGCACAGGCGCTTCGGGGCGTACCCGCGGCTCGTAGGGCTGTTCCGGGCGGTCTATCTCGGTGTGTCGCACGGGGAGCTCGTGATCCCGGCGCGGCGGGGGCAGCTCTTCGAGCCGAACGCCTATCCGTTCCTCGAGGGGTGGGGGCCGGAGGGGAGCGCGCCGATCACGCAGGCCGAGGCGCGCGCGGCCGTGAAGCTGCCCAGCGTCGACGACCTGACCGTGTACTCGGTGCTGGAGCGGCTGCTCTACCTGGGCGGCCAGCGGCTCTCGTACAAGGCGCTCGACGTGGAGCAGATCGGCAGCGTGTACGAGGCGCTGATGGGCTTCGGGGTGAAGCGTATCGAGCGCGGCGCGGTGCGGATCCGGCTCGGGAGCAAGAAGGGCGCGGCGCGGGTCTGGGTGGAGGCGGACGCGCTGCTCGCGGCGCCGGCGAACCAGCGGGAGCGGTGGCTCCAGGACGAGCTCGGGTTCGACAAGAACGTGGCGGCGAAGATCGCCGAGGCGGTGAAGAGCGCGAAGAAGGCCGAGGAGGCGCTCGGGGCGATGGAGCCCTTGAGCGGGCGTACCCCGGAGCGGGCGGGCGCGGGGACGCTGGTGATCCAGCCGGGGCCGGAGCGGCGGCGGACGAGCAGCCACTACACGCCGCGCACGCTGACCGAGCCGATCGTGGAGCGGACGCTGGAGCCGCTGATCAAGGCGATGGGGGAGGCGCCGAGCTCGGAGACGCTGCTGAACCTGGTCGTCTGCGATCCGGCGGTGGGGTCGGGGGCGTTCCTGGTCGCGGCGTGCCGGTACCTGGCCGATCGGGTGGTGGCGGCTTGGACGCGGGAAGGGCGGCTGGAGGTGATCGCCAGCGCGCACGAGGACGTCGTGAACCATGCGCGGCGGCTTGTGGCGCAGCGGTGCCTGTACGGCGTCGACAAGAACACGTACGCGGTGCAGCTCGCGCGGCTGTCGCTGTGGCTCGTGACGATGGCGAGGAACGAGCCCTTCACGTTCGTGGACCACGCGATTCGGCACGGGGACTCGCTGGTGGGGCTGGGGTTCGAGCAGATCCGGGCGTTTCACTGGAAGCCGCAGGCGCAGGTGGAGCTGTCGGCGGGGCTCCTGTCAGAGGCGCTGGACGAGGCGATCGGGATCCGGAAGAGGATCCTGGAGCTGGCAGGCGAGGGGACGTACGCGGCGCAGCGGGAGAAGGAGCGGCTGCTGTTCGATGCGGAGGACGCGCTCGACCGGGTGCGGCTGGTCGCGGATCTCGTGGTGGGGGCGTTCTTCGGGCAGAAGAGCGACAAGGAGCGGGAGAAGGAGCGGACGCGGCGGCTGGACCGGGTGACGGCGTGGCTCGCGGCGGAGAAGCGGGGGGAGGGGGAGACGGCGGGGGAGATCCTGGCGGAGCTGCGGGGGATGCAGGGGGAGATCCGGCGAGAGCAAGTGCCGTTTCATTGGATGGTCGAGTTTCCGGAGGTGTTTGCGCCGGGGAGGGCGGACCCGCTGGATGGGAACAAGGTTACCGGGCAGGCTTGGGTGGACGCGTTTGTGGGGAATCCGCCGTTTGCGGGAAAGAACGGGGTCATACGGAGCAACGGACCCGCATACTTGCCGTGGCTTCAGGTGCTACACGAAGGGGCGCATGGAAGTGCAGACCTTTGTGCGCACTTCTTCCGGCGTGGTGCTGGACTTCTCGGGTTCAACGGCACTATTGGCCTGATCGCGACCAACACGATCGCCCAAGGCGATACCAGAACCGTTGCCTTGCAGTGGCTACTAGCTCATAGGTATGTGATATATGAAGCTACCAGCACGATGTCATGGCCTGGGGATGCCACTGTTTCAGTTTCGGTAGTCCATGTCGCAACTGGGGCCATGCAGCGTATCGTTTCGGGAAATTATCGCCTTGATGGTAAGGTGGTCTCGATCGTCGACTCGTCATTGCGTCCGAGGCCAGAACGTCCGAATCCAGAACGGCTTGTTGCCAATCGCGGGGTCAGCTTTCTCGGTGTTAATCCATGGGGAGCCGGTTTCTTTATATCTATCGAAGAGCGAGCTCATTTGGTTGAGAGGGATTTTAGAAACTCTGAGCGGATGTTCCCCTATATTGGCGGCGAAGAGGTGAATTCTGATCCGCTGCAGAACTTTTGTCGATATGCGATTCACTTCGGTTCGATGAGTCTCGCTGAAGCCGAGCGGTGGCCTGACTTGCTGCAAATTGTGCGGGAAAGAGTGAAGCCTTCCCGTGAGCAGCTTGGTGACAACACTGATGCACGCCGAATGAAGGCGTATTGGTGGCAGTACTATGGTCGCGATCGTCCAGAGATGGCTGCGTCCATTGGGGCAATCGAGCGCTGTCTGGTTATATCGAGGGTTACAAAGCATTCGTGCTTTTCTTTTCAGCCGACGGGAAGGTTGTTTAGTGAGGTTCTTTGTCTTTTTGCGCTGAATAGATGTTCGCACTTTGCGCTTCTCCAGTCGCGCATTCACGAGCTCTGGGCCCGCCTCTTATCGTCCTCGATGAGAACGGACCTCCGCTACGCCGCCTCCGACTGCTTCGAGACTTTCCCGTTCCCGCAGCCCGACCCCCGCACCGTCATCCCTGAACTCGAAGCCATCGGCGAGAAGCTCTACGAGACCCGCGCCCGCTTCATGGTCGACACCAACCAGGGCCTCACCAAGACCTACAACGCCTTGAAGGACCCCGGCAACGACGACCCCCGCATCCTCGAACTGCGCGCCCTCCACGAGGAGATGGACCGCGCCGTCATCGCCGCCTACGGCTGGAGCGACATCGCCGTCCCCCCGTACTGCCCGAAGACCGACGACGACCGCGCCGCCGTGCAGTCCTTCGAGGACGAGGTCATCGACCGCCTCTTCGTCCTCAACGCCGAGCGCGCCGAGCAGGAGAAGCAAGCCGCCGCAGCCGCCGCGCCTCCCGCGAAGGGCGCCAGGAAGCCCGCCGCCAGGAAGCCCGCCGATCCAGCGAAGAAGCCCCGTGCCCCGCGCGCCAAGCCGGCGGCGCCCACGTTGCCCGGCTTCGCGGACGAGAGCGATCCGTGATCCGGCGAGCCGCGGCACGACCTCGCCGGGGCGCTTCCAGGACGGCCCCGCTCGCGAAGCCGCCGCCCGCGCCCTCCGTGGCGCCCTCGAAGCTCGTCGGAGACATCAGCCGCCTGATCGAGGCGGCACGCCAGCGGGCGGCGGTGACCGTGAACGCCGTGCTCACCCGGCTCTACTGGCGCATCGGCGCGCGGATCCGGACCGAGGTGCTCCGGTACGCCCGCGCTGCCTACGGCGACAGGGTGATCGCCGCGCTCGCGGAGCAGCTCCAGCGCCGCTACGGCCGCGGGTTCTCGGAGAAGACGCTGCGGCGCATGGTCCAGTTCGCCGAGGCCTTCCCCGAGGAGCCGATTGTCGCGGCGCTGTCGCGACAATTGACCTGGAGCCACTTCGTCCTCCTGCTGCCGCTCGAGGCTCCCCTCGCGCGCGCGTTCTCCCCTCGCGCGCGCGTTCTACGCCGAGATGTGCCGCGTCGAGCGGTGGAGCGTGCGCGCGCTCCGCCAGCAGATCGACAGCATGCTCTACGAGCGGACCGCGCTCTCCCGCACGCCCAAGGGCGTCGTCGAAGCCCAGCTCGCGGCGTTGCGGGCCGAGGACCAGGTCACCCCCGAGATGCTCCTGAAGGACCCCTACGTCCTGGATTTTCTCGGCGTTCAGGACCGCTACCTCGAGAAGGATCTCGAGGACGCCATCCTGCGCGAGCTGGAGGCGTTCATCCTGGAGCTCGGGAGCGGGTTCTGCTTCGTCGCCCGCCAGAAGCGGATCCAGATCGACGGGGACGACTTTTACATCGATCTCGTCTTCTACAATCGAAAGCTCCAGCGGCTCGTGGCGGTCGACCTGAAGGTCGGCGCGTTCAAGGCCGAGTACAAGGGGCAGATGGAGCTCTACCTGCGCTGGCTCGACCGCCACGAGCGCGAGCCCGGAGAGGAAACACCCCTCGGGATCATCCTCTGTGCCGGCAAGCGCCGCGAGCAGATCGAGCTCCTGGAGCTGGGCAAGACGGGCATCCACGTCGCGGAGTACCTCACCGTCCTGCCGCCCCGTGACGAGCTCGCCCGCAGGCTCCACGCCGCGGTGGAACATTCACGCGCGCGGCTCGCGCCGCCCGAGGAGGCCAAATGAGCGACAGCACGTCGACGCAGCCGAAGAGGAGCCCGCCCACGAACCCCCGCGACCACCTCGTCCGCGCCCTGCACGCCGACCTGATCGGCCCCTACCAGCTCGACGAGGAGGGCATCGTCGAGCAGGAGGTCCTCGAGCTTCCGCCGTCCCGCCACTACCTCACCGGCTTCCTCGCCTCCGAAGAAGAACGTGAGCCCGAGGACCCGACCGCCGACGACAGCCTCGGCGCCGGCCCAGACGAGCCCGAGGAGGAAACTCAGGGGGAGGAGCCCGAGGACAAGCGGCCCAATCTCTGGCCCGCGTCCATCGGAATGAGCGTGCTCGTCCCCAGGGAGACGCGCGACGTCAAGGTCACCGTCCGCTTCGCCGAGTATCACCCCGAGACCCTGAAGCCCGAAGGGCGCGGCCGAGGGCAGCGCGTCTGGAAGCGAACACCGCGGCAGACGATCTCCACGGACGTCCCGCTGGACCCGCAGATCCTCAAGAACGGGATCCGCCTGCGGGACACGGTGGGCCTCGTGATCTACGGCCAGCTCAAGGCCGTCGAGCACGCGCGCGGGCTCCGGGAGGGGACGCAGGCGCTCGCGCTCTTCGTCGTGAACCAGCGCGGCGCTGGCGAGAAGGGCCGGCGCGACGAGCAGATGGTCTTCCAGATCGAGATGGAGATCGAGTGCACCGAGGGCATCGTCCCGCGGCCGAACTTCTCCGACGAGGAGAGCGACCAGTGGGACCAGAAGGTCGCCGATCTCCAGTTCCGTGAGCGCGTCGAGTACGCGGTCGGTCACGGCGTCGCTGTCGTGGTGCCCCCGGGTCAGAGCTCATTGGACGATGGGGGCTCGCCCGGCGAGCCGGGCTCTGCCCCCAAACCCTTGGTCAACGATGGGGGCTCGCCCGGCGAGCCGGGCTTTGCCCCCAAACCCCCGGTCACCCGCGTGAAGACCACATGGCTCCCCGAATACGAGGTGCGGCGGGTCGTTGCGCACGAGGAAGACGACGTGAACGTCGCGATGGACGAGCTCGCGAAGCTCGACAGCGCCGAGGTGGTGCGCGAGCGGCTCCAGCGCCTGCCTGCGGCCTACGGGGCGTGGATCGAGCGGCAGCGAGGCGTCGCGCTCGAGGGCGACAGGCGCGCAGAGACCCGCGACGAGCTCATGCGGAAGGCCGACGACGCGCGGCGGCGGATCCAGGAGGGCATCGCGCTCCTCGAGAGCGACGCGCAGATCCGCCAGGCGTTCTGCCTGGCCAACGAGGCGATGGCCGAGGCCGCACGGCACCGGAGCCCTTCTCGGTACCAGGGCGGCGAGCGCCCCGAATGGCGCCTCTTCCAGCTCGCGTTCCTGCTGATGAACCTCCACGGCGTGGCCAGCGGCGAGCACCCCGATCGCGAGCGCGTCGAGCTGATCTTCTTCCCGACCGGCGGCGGCAAGACGGAGGCCTACCTCGGCGTCATCGCCTTTTGCCTGCTCCTCCGCCGCCTGCGGCGGGCGAAGCTGCCCGACGGCGGGCTCGGCGTCACCGTGCTCCTCCGGTATACCCTGCGCCTGCTCACGCTCGACCAGCTCGGCCGCGCGGCGACGCTCGTCTGCGCGCTCGAATCCCAGCGCCGGAAGATGCCCGCGGTGCTCGGCGACACGCGCTTCTCGGTCGGCCTCTGGGTCGGGCGCAGCGCCACGGCCAACACCCTGGACGAGGCGTCGAAGCTCGTCACAGGCTTCAAGCTCGGCGCGAACGGCAATCCGTGCCCGCTGCCCACCTGCCCGTGGTGCGGCAAGGAGCTCGGCGCGGGCAGCCTGACGCTCCTGCCCTCGAAGACCGCGCCCGACGAGGTGCGGGTCGGCTGCACCAGCGAGATCTGCGAGTTCTCGCGCGCCAACAACGACGAGGGCATCCCGGTCGTCTTCGTCGACGAGCAGGTCTACCGGGAGCTGCCGAGCTTCCTCATCGCCACCGTCGACAAGTTCGCGATGATGCCCTGGCGCGGCGAGGCCGGCATGCTGTTCGGCAAGGTCGGCGCGCGCGACGGCCGGCGCTTCTACGGCCCGATGGACGGGAAGCCACCGCGCACGGCGAAGAACCTCCCCGGCGGCCTCGCGCCTCCCGAGCTCATCGTGCAGGACGAGCTGCACCTGATCTCGGGCCCCCTCGGCACCATGGTCGGCCTCTACGAGACGGCGGTCGACGCCCTCTGCTCGCGCCAGACCAGCACCGGCGTCGTGCGGCCCAAGGTGCTGGCCGCGACAGCCACGGTCCGCCGCGCCGATACGCAGATCCAGGCGCTCTTCGGTCGCCCGGCGAGCACGGTGAGCGTGTTCCCGCCGCCCGGCATCGACGACTCCGAGACGTACTTCGCGACCGTCGACACGAAGAGCCCCGGCCGGAAATACGTCGGCGTGGCCGCGCAGGGGCGCAGCATGAAGGCGATTCTCCTGCGCGTGTACCGGACGCTGCTCGCGGGGGCGATGAGGACCTACGACCCGTCGTCGTCGCCCCAGCAGACGGCGGACGCGTACATGACGCTCGCCGGCTATTTCAACAGCCTCCGGGAGCTCGGAGGGATGCGGCGGCTGGTCGAGGACGAGGTGCTCGGCCGCGCCGCGCAGGCGGAAGAGGCGCGGCCGATGAACGCGACGGGCAAGCACCTCTGGTTCGCCAACCGGGATATCGGCGAGCCGGTCGAGCTGACGAGCCGCGAGCACACCGACGCGGTGAAGCGCACCAAGGATCGGCTCAACAAGCCCTGGAGCGATCCCGAGCGGATCAACGTGCTGCTCGCGAGCAACATGATCTCGGTCGGCGTCGACATCGATCGACTCGGCCTGATGGTGGTCGCGGGGCAGCCGAAGACGACGGCCGAGTACATCCAGGCGTCGAGCCGCGTCGGCCGCCAGGACAGGTGGCCGGGGCTCGTGGTGACCGTGTACAACCTCCACAAGCCGCGGGATCGCTCCCATTACGAGCACTTCGCCGCCTACCACGAGAGCTTCTACCGCTTCGTCGAGGCCACGAGCGTGACGCCGTTCTCGGGTCCCGCCCTCGACCGCGGCCTCGTCGGCATGCTCGTCGCGATGGTCCGCTTCGCCTCCCGCGATCTGACGCTGCCGAAGGGCGCCATGGCGCTGCCGGCAAACCGGCACCTGGCGAACGCCGTCCTCGACCAGATCGCCGCGCGCGCGAGCGGCCAGCCCGAGCTGAACCAGGACGGGCAAAAGAAGCTCGAGGAAGAGCTCCGGATGCGCGGGCACAACCTGCTCGACACCTGGACCGATCTGGTGCGGTCGACCCCCGAGGAGCCAAAGCAGCGCCGGTACTCGAAGTTCGACCGGGAGAAGGTCGGCGGCAAGCCGCTGCTCTACACGCCGCTCGACGAGGAGCGCCCAGGTCCCGACACGCCCGATGGCCGCTTCGCGGCGCCCACGTCGCTGCGGGACGTCGAGTCGACCGCGCACCTCTGGCTCATCGGGCGACGCCTGGGGAGGCAAAGCTGATGGCCATCGCGAAGAAGACCGCGAAGGGCGGGCACAAGCCCCCCGAGGGCAAGATCCGGCTGGGCCAGGTCGTGATGACGTTCGGTCCGGGCGCGATGGTCGACCTGCTCGACCACGCCGTGCTCATCGGCGGCACCGACTTCTGGCGCTACGACAGGCACAAGGATCAAGGCTTCATCGACGAGCCCCGCCTGCGCGACGCCATCATCGCCAGGGTCGGCTCGAAGCTCGGGATCGAGCTCAGCATCAACCGCGCGTTCCGGCTACCCCCCGCGGGCGACGACGACGCGCCGTCGCAATACAACGGTATCCAGGTCGCCGAGTTCCCGTCGTGGTTCCTCTGCCAGCGTTGTCGCGCGCTCGGGCCGTCGAGGAACCTCGAGCGTGAGAAGGGGCGCTACGTTCACCGCTGCACCAACACCCAGCAGGGCTTCTGCGTCCCCGTGCGGTTCGTGGCGACGTGCAAGCGCGGCCACCTCGACGAGTTCCCCTGGAGCTGGTTCGTGCACCCATCCCAGGAGACGCGGTGCGAATCGCTGGATCTCCATCTCAAGGAGGACGCGTCCGGCGACTTCGCCCATATCCGCGTCTGCTGCGGCGTCTGCGGCGCGGAGCGAAAGCTCTCGGAGGCGCGCGAGCCCAAGATCCTGCCCCAGTGCCGGGGGGAAAGGCCGTGGCTCGGCGTCGAGGGACGCGAGGAGAAGGGCTGCGAGGAGAAGCTCAACCTGCTCGTCCGCACGGCGAGCAGCGGTTACTTCTCGCAATGGATGAGCGCGCTGTCGATCCCCGACAAGGCGCGCGAGGTCCTGAACAAGGTCAGCGAAGCGGACGTGTGGAATGTCGTGCAAGAGGCCAAGCGCGAGGAGCTCGCGCTGCTGCGCAAGGTCGTGGCCTCCGTGCGCAATGCGCTGCGCGACTACGACGACGACCAGGTGTGGACCGCGATGGAGACGATCCGCAAGGGCAAGTCTCCGGCGAGGGACGAGCTCCGGACCGCGGAGTACAAGGTCTTCCTCGAGGCGAAGGACGAGGTGGATGGCCAGCTTCCGCCGCGGGACGAGGACTTCTTCGCCTGTCGCCTGTCCCCGAAGCGGCATCCGTTGCCGCCGAAGGTGAGCCGCATCGTGCTCGCCAAGAAGGTGCGTCAGGTGCGCGCCCAGATCGGCCTGACGCGCCTGTCGGCAACGCAGATGAACCTGCAGGGCGAAACCGAGGACACGAGCACCCTCCAGCCGCTCGGGCTGACGCCGACCTGGCTGCCGGCGGCAGAGATCTTCGGCGAGGGCGTGCTGGTCTGCCTGGACGAAGAGGCGGTTCGGAAATGGGAGAGCCGACCCCCGGTGATTCGTCGCGAGGAGGAGCTCGCCGAAGGGTACAAGCAGGAGTACAAGGGAAACAACCGGGGGCCGAAGTTTCCGGGGGCCAGGTTCTACCTTCTGCACTCGCTCTCGCACCTCCTCGTGTCCTCGATCTCGCTCCAGTGCGGCTATTCGGCGAGCGCGCTCTCCGAGCGCATCTACTGTGCGCCGGCGACCGACGACCTGCCGATGGCGGCGATCTTCATCATGACCGGCACGAGCGGCGCCGAGGGCACGCTCGGAGGGCTCGTCGAACAAGGTCGCTTCATCGGCCGGCACCTCCGTCGCGCCTGGGACATGGCCTCGCTGTGCTCGAACGATCCGGTCTGCGCGCATCATTCGCCCGGGGACCAGTCGGGGCGCCACCTCGAGGGCGCCGCCTGCCATGGGTGCCTGTTCGTCGCAGAGCCAGCGTGTGAGCGATTCAACCGCTACCTGGACCGGGCGCTCGTCGTGCCAGCGATGGGGCACGATCCCGAGCTCGCCTTCTTCAAGGTCCGGCCGTGACGGGGGCGGGGTTATCCGCGGTCACGGAGCAGGATCTCCTTGCCCTCGTCGCCGCGCTCGACCGGGGGGACGTGCGCGCGCCGATGAACGAGACGGGCCTGCGGGCCAACGGCTTCGGGCACCTCGTCGACGCGTTGCGGCCTTATCTGAAGCTCGGTCGGGAAGGCATTCACGCGGTCGTCGACGTCGTGCTCGCCGAGCGGCGGCATCGCAAGGCCGCCAGGCTCACCCTGGTCTGGACGGGCGACGACCCGGGCGTCAGCCATTCTCGCCACACGCGGGTCCTCCTGCCCGAGCTCTTCGAGCGGGCGCGGCAGCACGTGCTCGTCGCCGGCTATTCCATCGACCACGGCGCGGAGCTCTTCGCGTCGCTGCACCGGGGCATGGTCGACCATGGGGTGACGGCGGATCTTTTCGTGGACGTGGATCAGCTCGCCAAGCGGCTGGAGCAGGCGGCAAGGGGCGCAGGGCAGAGCTGGCCCCTGGTGTCGGCGCCGCTCGTGGCGGCCAAGGGGAATGTGGCGCGGGGGCAGGCCGTGGTGGCGCTGTTCTTCCGGCTGATGTGGCCGTTCGGCGATCCGAGGCCGGTCGTCTATTTCGACCCGAGGACGGCAGACAGGCAGAGCGCGGTCAGCCTGCACGCGAAGTGTGTCGTGATCGACCATGAGTACACGCTCATCACGTCGGCGAACTTCACGGATCGCGGGCAGACGCGTAACCTGGAGGCAGGGGTGGCGATCGAGGACCAGGGGTTCGCGGCGTCCCTCGAGAGGCAATGGCTTAACCTGGTGGATGCGGGGGTGGTCGTGAGGGCGTGACGCGCGCCCGACCGGAAAGGAGCTTGCGTTGATCTCGACGTTCACCTGGCTGGATCATTCGGATCGGGAGCGGCAGCGCGTCCTCGAAGCGATCGACCGCTTCAAGGAGAGCGACACGCGCGACGAGCTCGGGCTCGGCAGCATCCGCGACGCCTTCGCTGATCTGTTCTTCCCGGGCACCAGCGTCATCCAGACGCGGGCCCGGTATTTCCTCTTCGTTCCCTGGATCTACCTCGAGCTCGAAGGCCGCGAGACGCCCTCGCGCGAGATCGAGGCGAAGGCGCGCAAGGCCGAGACGAAGCTCATCCAGGTGCTGAAGGCGTCGGATGACCCGTTAGGGACGATCGGCGGCCTCGCCGGTGAGACCTTGAAACGACTTCCGAGCAACGTCTACTGGCTCGGCCTCGCGGCCTGGGGCATACGCAGCTTCGACGGTTCGCAGGACGACTACCACCGCTCCCTCGACCGATTCTTCGCCGTACGCGACCGCGCTGGGCGGGACGACGACGGCGAGAGCCTCGACGGGCGCGTGCGCCGCAACTGGCACGCCAGCATCCCGGCGCCACCCGACGGCTTCCCAGGCAAAGCCGGATTCGCCCTGCGACGCGAGGAGGCTCGCTATCTCGTCGACCGGATCCAGCTCTCCGCACCGCGCTCGCTGCTCGCCTTCCTGGCGCGCCGCGGTCGCGCCGCCGAGGTCGACTTCGCGTGGATGCACCCCCAGCTAGGTGAGCTCTCCGGCGAGGTGCAGGAGGCGCTCACGCACGCGCGGCTTCTCGCGGAGACGATGCAAGGCGCGGCGTGGCTCTACAATGTGATGCTCGCGGAGGAGCGCGCGAAATCGACGGGGAACGGCGACGCCGTGGAGCGGTTCCGGGGCGAGCTCGCCGGCTGGTCGGAAGAGATGCGCGGACGGCGCGGGGCGGTCGCCTCCTGGGACCGCTCCGCCTTCTGGAGCCTGGTCCGCCAGCACGCCCGTGTGGCACGGACGACAGAAGCGTTCGTCGAGGGCTGGCTCAAGCTCACGCCGTGGGACAAGCCGGGCGGCGGGGCGGACGACAAGGCGGCGCGCGCGCTGGTGTGGCAGCGGGAGCAGCAACTCAAGGGCGGCCGGGCGCGGCTCACCAACCCCCGCGCGCTGGAGCTCTGGGGGGGCGAGTCGGGCACGGCGCGCCTCACTTACCGGTGGCCGTCGGCGAGCCGGCTGCTGGCCGACATCTACGCGGCCCTGGGCCGGGGAGGGGACGATGCTTGAGCCGGGTAATCGCCGGGTGCTCCTGGAGGCGCTGCGACCGCCGGACGGTTATGTCGTCGACCGGACCCTCGCCACGACCTATTCGCTCGACCTGATCGCATTGCTGGTCGCGCCGCTGTCCTTTTCGCTCTTCGACAGGATCGCACGCCGCGGGGATCCAGCGGCCGACGAGGCCGAGCCGCTGGGGGCGACGGCGCTGCTCCAGGCCGTGCGCGCCCATGCCGAGAAGCTCGTGGTGTTCTGCCAGGCGGGTTGTATCGCGCGCCCGGCGCAGTACCGCCAGCTCCTCGCCTACCTGGAAGGGTCCGTCGTCCAGGTGCGCGCGCGAAGCGAACAGGGGGTGTTCCACCCCAAGGTATGGGTGCAGCGCTTCACCTCGGCCGACGGCCCCGTGCGGTATCGGGTCCTGATCAACTCCCGTAACCTCACCTTCGATCGGTCGTGGGACACGATGCTCTCGCTGGAGGGCGAGCTCAAGGACCGCACCAACGCGATCGCCCGGAACCATCCGCTCGGGGACTTCCTGGCGGCGCTCCCCGGCCTCGCGGTGCGCCCCGTCTCCGGACGGGTGGTGACGGACACCGCGCTCCTTGCCGACGAGGTGCGCCGCGTCGCGTTCGAGGAGCCGGAGGGGTTCGAGGATCTCAAATTCTGGCCCCTCGGCCATGACGACAAGACGCGGTGGCCGTTCGATACACGGATCGATCGGATGCTTGTGATCTCGCCGTTCGTCGCCGCAGAGACGCTCGGGCGGCTGACCACGACCGGGAGCGGGCACGTGCTCGTTTCGCGGACGGAGGAGCTCGCCCGCGTCTCCCCCGCGACGTTCGCGCGCTTCGACGAGGTGCACATCCTCAATGAAGGAGCGGAGGGCGAGCGTGAGGACGGTGACGACGGCGGGGATGGTGACGCTGGCGAGGCGATCACCGCCGACACGGCCGCGCGCGGGCTTCACGCCAAGCTCTATATCGCCGATGCGGGGCGTAGCGCGCACGTATGGACGGGATCCGCCAACGCGACGCGAGCGGCGTTCCACGAGAACGTAGAGCTCCTCGTCGAGCTCACGGGCAAGAAGGGCAAGGTGGGCATTGACGCTGCGCTCGGCGATGGTGGCGGGTCGGCTGCGCTGCGGGCGCTCCTCGTGCCGTTCACGCCGTCCGGGGAGGCTGCGCCCGAAGACCCCGTCGACGCGGCGCTCGACCGTCGGCTACGCGGCCTACGCCTCGCGCTGGGGAGCGCTCCATGGCGGGCGAAGGTCGAGCGCGAGCCCGCGCCGGGTGACGACACCGAGCGCTACTGCGTCCACCTCCGCGCGGAGGGCGTGCGGCTCGACTTCGGGCCGGGCACCGAGGTGCGCTGCTGGCCGATCGCGCTCCCGCCGGATCGCGCGATGGGCCTGTCGCTGTCCAGCGCCGGCGCGTCGACCACCTTCTCCCGGTGCTCGTTTCAGGCCCTGACGAGCTTCTTCGCCTTCCATGTCGTGGTTCAGGAGGGGGCGCGGACAGAGCGGATCGTCTTCGTGGTCAACACCCCGCTCGACGGGGCGCCGGAGCACCGGCATGCGCGCATCCTGCTGGCGATGCTCGATGATCCAGCCAAGGTGATGCGCTTTCTCCGGATGCTCCTCGCGCTCGATCCGGTGGAAGGCATCGAGGAGCTGCTCGACGCGGAGGGCACGACGGAAGGGGCGACATCCTGCTGGTCCGGCGGGGGCTCGGGGACGCCGCTGCTCGAGGCCCTTCTCCGGGCGCTCGATCACGAGCCGGAGCGGCTGCGCGAGTTCGAACGCGCAGTGCAGGAGCTCGGGACCACCCCGGAGGGCGCGGCCGTGCTACCGCCCGATCTCTGGCGCATCTGGGAGCCCGTTCGCTCCGCCTGGGAGGCGCAGCGCTCCAGAGGAGGCCGATCATGAACGGAGGCAAGGAGGCGCGTGTCGCCGATGCGGTGCTGGCAGGACTCAAGGACTTCCAGCGGCGGACGGTCGATTGGGTGTTCGAGCGGCTCTATGAGAAAGAGGGCGGGAGTGGCCGTTTCCTCGTGGCGGACGAGGTCGGCCTCGGCAAGACGCTCGTCGCTCGCGGCGTGATCGCGCGCGCGATCGATCACTTGCGCGCGACGGTGCCGCGCATCGACGTGCTGTACATCTGCTCGAACGGTGACATCGCGAGGCAGAACATCCAGCGGCTGAAGCTCGATGGAGACGGTCACGTGGCCCTGGCGTCGCGCCTGACCATGCTTCCTCTCGAGGTGGGCAAGCTCAAGAGCACGAGCACCGGGGTCAATTTCATCTCGTTCACGCCGGCGACGTCGTTCGACGTACGCGACGGGCTGGGCCAGGCGCAGGAGCGGGTGCTGCTCTACTGGATGCTCCGCAAGGCGTGGGATCTCGGCGCTGGCAAGGCGATGATCAACGTGTTTCGTGGTCACGTCGGCGCCGACCGTTTCCGTGAACGGATCGACAGCTTCGACCGGTCCTTGATCGACGTTGCCGCCCAGGAGGCCTTCGAAAAGGCGCTCTCCAAGCGCGTGGCGCAGGAGAGGGAGGGAGGCGCGGTCGATCTGCGCGCGCAGCTCGACGCGCTGTGCCAGGCCTTCTCCTCGTCGAGCCGGACGATCGACCAGGAGACCGGCCGCGCCCGCGGCCGCTTCGTTGGCGCGCTCCGGTCGGTGCTGGCGGAGAGCTGCGTCGAGGCGCTCGAGCCAGATATCGTGATCCTCGACGAGTTCCAGCGCTTCAGCCATCTGCTCGACGACGACGAGGATGAGGCGAGCGTGCTCGCGCGCGCCGTGTTCGAGTACCCGAAGGTCCGGGTGCTGCTCCTGTCGGCGACCCCCTACAAGATGTACACGCTGAGCGACGAGGAGGGCGAGGACGACCACTACCGCGACTTCGTGCGCACCATCCGTTTTCTCGAGGGGAAGACGGGCGGCACCCGTCTGATCGAGGACGAGATGGAAGCGTACCAGTCCGCCGTCCTCGGGCTGACGCAGGCCGATGGGCCCGAGCGCCTCCGCAGAGCGACCGGGCGGCTCACGGAGCGGCTCCGCCGGGTGATGGTCCGGACCGAGCGGCTCGCCTCGACGCCGGACCGGAACGGGATGCTCGTCGAGGTGCCCGGAGCGCCGCTGGAGCTTCGTTCGAGCGACGTGCTCGACTACCTCGCCGTGCAGGCCGTGTCGCGGGTGGTCGGGCAGCAGGATGCCATCGAGTACTGGAAGAGCGCGCCTTATGTGCTCAGCTTCCTGGACGAGGGCTACAAGCTCAAGACCGAGCTGCGCAAGGCGCTCGACGCGGGCGACCAGAGGATGCCTGTCGCCCGGGCCCTGTCGCTCTCTCCGACGGCCACGCTGCCCTGGGACAAGGTGCACGGCTATAAGGAAGTCGAGCCAGGCAACCCGCGGATGCGGGCGCTGGTGGACGAGCTCCTCGGGACCGGCGCGCATCGCCTGCTCTGGATCCCGCCTGCGATGCCGTACTACGCGCTCGGCGGGCCGTTCGCGGATGCGGGCGTGGCGCGGCTGACGAAGCGGCTCGTCTTTTCGTCGTGGCGGGTAGTCCCCCGGGCCATCGCGGCGATGCTGAGCTACGAGGTCGAACGACGGGTGTTCAGTGAGGATCCGGGCGCGGAGTACACGCCGGAGTACCGGGCGGGGCGGCGCGGGTCGCTGCGCTTCGGTGCGGAGGCCGATGGCCGCCTGACCGGCATGGCCGTGCTCGCGTTGCTCTACCCGAGCCTCTACCTCGCCGAAGCGTGCGATCCTGCGAAGCTTTCGGTCGAGCTCGCCCGGGATCGCTCGTGCGGCGACGCGCCGTGCAGCCTGGGCGCGATCCCCGCGACAGACATCCTTCAGCTGGCGAAGGAGCGGATCCAGTTCGCCGTGGACAAGCACCTGCCCCGCACCCGGGCGGATGGCCCTGCGGACGAGCGCTGGTACTGGGCCGCCCCGTTGCTTCTCGACCGCAAGCTCAGGGAGGCGACGACGGTCGCCTGGTTCCAGCAAGAGGACCTCGCTGCGGCATGGTCCGGCGCGGCGGACGCTGACGAGCCTGTCGAGGGCGAGGAGCGCGCCGGACGGGGCCGCTGGGCGGAGCATGTCGAGGAGGCGCGGACCGTCGCGCTCGGCGGCGTGGCCGCGGCGACGTCGGCGGAAGGGCAGAAAGCGCTCGGGCGGATGCCCGACGACCTTGTAGATGTCCTGGCGCATCTCGCCATCGGCGGGCCTGCGGTCACCATGTTCCGGGCGATGCTCCATGTCGTGGGCGGCGAATCCGCTCTCGACGAGGCGGGGCGGACGGCCCTTCGCAATGGCGCGGGGACCACCGCGTGGGCGTTCCGCGCGCGGTTCAACCAGCCCGAGGTGGTGGCGCTCCTGCGCGGCATGAGGCGGGACGATGATACGACGCCGTACTGGCGACAGGTCCTCGACTACTGCGTCAACGGCTGTCTCCAGGCGGTGCTCGACGAGTACGTGCACGTGCTCCGCGATCACCTGGGCCTGCTCGCCGGGACGATCGGCGAGCGCGTTCACGAGGTAGCGGACGAGATCGTGCAGGCGATTGAGCTCCGGACGTCGCGTGTCGCCATCGACGATCTTGTGCGCAGCGAGGCCGGCCGCACGGTGAAGCGCGTGAGCCGCAATCTACGGACGCATTTCGCTCTCCGGTATGGGGACGAGCGCTCGGATGACGGGTCCCTGGTGACGCGCGCTGACCACGTGCGCAAAGCGTTCAACTCGCCGTTTTGGCCATTTGTGCTGACGACGACATCTGTAGGCCAGGAAGGGCTCGACTTTCATACATATTGTCACTCCGTCCTTCACTGGAACGTGCCGTCGAACCCGGTCGACTTCGAGCAGCGTGAGGGCCGCGTTCATCGCTACAAGGGCCACGCGGTGCGCAAGAACATCGCCGAGGCGCACGGGGAAGCGGCGATTCACGACGGCGACCGCGATCGCTGGGAGGCCATGTTCGCGCGCGCCCTGGAGCGGCGCTCCGCAGACGCGACGCATATCGTGCCGTACTGGATCTTCCTCGATGGCGCCGCGCGCATTGAACGGCACGTCCCTGCGCTGCCGCTCAGCCATGATCGAGAGCGCATCCAGCGACTGCGCAGCTCCCTCGCCGTCTATCGTATGGTCTTTGGCCAGCCGCGACAGGAGGACCTTGTCGCCTACCTGATCGAGCGGGTACCCCGGTCGGAGCTGGACACGTTGATGGCGGAGCTGCGCATCGATCTGAGCCCGGACCGCAGTGCGTCAGCCTGAAGCGCTTGACTGCCGAGCGCGCCCCAACCGATTTGTCTTGTGAACGCTGCGGTCTGCTGGAAGACCAAGAGTTTCGCTATGCCGCCATACGCGAGCAGAACGTGCTCGTAGGATAGTACCACGCTTGCGCGCCGACCGCCCCCCCGCCGCCGCTTCGCTCACTCGATCCCGATCACCACCTTCCCGAAGTGCCTCCCCGCAGCGAGCTTCGCGAGCGCCTCGTTCGCCCGCTCGATCGGAAAGACCTCATCAACCACCGGCCGGATCCCGTGCAGCTCGAGCGCCGCCACGAGCTCCACGGTCGACTGCCTCGACCCGACCACCGCCCCCTCGACGCGGATCGCGCGGAACAGGATCGGCATCGGATCGATCTGGCTCCCAACCCCGCTCAGCAGCCCGATCAAGCTCACGATCCCGCCCGTCTTCACCGCCTGCAGCGATTGCGGCAGCGTCCCTGCGCCGCCCACCTCGATCACCCGGTCCACCCCTTCGCCCCCCGTCAGCCGCAGCACCTCCTCGTGCCACTCCGGCTGTTTCCGGTAGTCGATCGCGTCGGTCACGCCGAGCGCTCGCAGCCGCTCGATCTTCGCCGCGCTGGACGACGTGGCGATCACGCGCAGCCCCGCCGCGCGCGCGAGCTGCGCCGCGAACAGCGAAACCCCGCCGGTCCCCTGCACGAGCACCGTCGCCCCAGGCGCCGGCCGCGGCCCCGACTCGAAGAGCGCCGTCCACGCAGTCACCCCAGCGCACGTCAGCGTCGACGCCTCGTTGAACCCGAGGTGCGCCGGCGCGCGGACGATCGCGTCCTCCCCGAACACCACCAGCTCCGCGAGCACCCCGTCGTTCCCGCCCGCACCGAGCGTCGTGGCGCGGTACTCCCCGCGGAACGGCCCCGAAGCCCACGTCGGGAAGAACGTCGAGATCACGCGATCGCCCTCCTTCCAGCGCCGCACGCCGGCCCCGAGCGCGACGACCTCGCCCGCCGCGTCGCCCAGCGGGACGAGGTCCTCCTTGCGCTCGCCGCCGTACCGGCCGCGCACGACCATGAGGTCACGGTAGTTGATCGACGCGGCGCGGACGCGCACGAGCACCTGCCCCGGACCGGGCTTGGGCGCGGGGCGCTCGGCGAGCGTCCATGCGTCCGACTCCGAAGCGTTCTTCCGAATGATGACAGTCTTCATGGCGTGTCCTCCTGTCCTCCCTGGACACCCCATCCGTAGATCCGTTCCTCCGGGCGCAGTAGTCCGCGCGAGGGAACGTCACCTGTGCTATTTCAGCACAGATCATGATCTCGCTCGCCGCGATCGAGCTGCTCGTCGCCACCGTCGAGACCGGGAGCTTCTCGCGCGCCGCGCGCCGGCTCGGCGTCACGCCGTCCGCGGTGAGCCGGCGCGTGATGCGCCTCGAGCAGGAGCTCGGCGTGGCGCTGCTGGCGCGCACGACGCGGTCGCTCCGCCTGACGGACGACGGGCAGGCCTTCTACGCGCGCTGCGTCCGCATCGTCGAGGAGCTCGGGGAGGCGACCGAGGCGATCGCGCGCGCGAGCAAGAAGCCCGTGGGGCTCCTGCGCGTCGACGCGCCGGTGGCGCTCGGACGGGGCGTGATCGCGCCGGGCCTTCCGCGCTTCGCGGCGCGCTACCCCGACGTGCGGGTCAACCTGACGCTGCGCGATCAGCACGTCGACCCCGTGGCCGAGGGGCTCGACCTGCTCGTGCGCATCGGCCCGCTCGGCGACTCGAGCCTCGTCGCGCGCCGGCTCGGCGCGAGCCGCATCGTCCACTGCGCGGCGCCGTCGTACATCGCGCGGCGCGGCGCGCCGGCGACGCCGACCGATCTCGCTCACCACGACTGCGTCGGGTACCTGCGCGACGGACGGCCCTCAGGGTTCCGCTTCCTGACCGGAGACGGCGACGCCGTGCTCGAGGTGCCCATCTCCGGGCCGTTCCACGCGAACGACGTGGATGTCCTGAGGCACCTCGCGATCGCCGGGAGCGGGATCATCGCGATGTTCGACTTCCTCGCGAAGGACGCGCTGGCCGAGGGGACGCTCGTGACCGTGCTCGACGAGTTTCCGACGACGACCTGGCCAATCCACGCGCTGTACCCGAAGAACCGGCACCTCTTGCCGAAGGTGCGCGTGTTCGTCGATTTTCTCGCGGAGATCTTCGCTCCCTCCTTGCCCCAGCGCCGGGGCGAGCGCCGGCGGAGCGGGCGACGTTGAGCGCTCCCTCGCGAGGGCCGTCAGCGCCGTCAGAACTGGTAGAGCCCGCCCGCCTCGACGCCCCAGCCCGTGCGGTCGGCGTCCTCCTGCGCTGCGGCCGCCGGATCGAGCTTGTGGCGCGTGAGCAACAGGGAAGGCTCGAGCACGATCGAGAGCCCCTTCATCGGCGCGAACGCATAACCCGCGCGCAGGGTCACGTTGCGCTCGATGCCGGGACCATTCGCGGCGACGCGCGCGGGCGCGGTGGCCGGCGCGCCGCCCGCCGCGGGGGTTCCGGGCGTGTAGCCGAGCTGCATCTCGTCGGTGCTGAGCACCACCGCGGTCCCGGCGACGAGGTGCAAAGAGTGCTTGTCCAGGAACGTGACCTTCCCCGACACCCAGCCGCCCACCTCGGCGACGTCGTTCGTGCGATAGCCCTGCCCGAGCGTCAGGAGACCCAGGTTGGCGAGGTTCTTCCCGCCGTACGCCTCGGCCCGCACGTTCAGCGAACCGGCCGTGATCTCGCCGAACAGGTTGCCGCCGAGCGCCAGCCGCCCCTCTTCGGTCGGCAGGTTCGCGTCGAAGGCGAGCCGCGTGCCGATCACCGAGGCGCCCACCCATGCGGTCTTCTCGGCGCGATAGCTCGCGCGCAGCGCGACGGTCGGCGTGCGCGAATACTCGACGTTGTTGAGGATGGCCGTGACGTTCTGGCTGACCAGGCCGAGCGCGGCGCCCACCTCGACGCTGCCGAGGTTCGCCAGGTAGATGAACTGGTGGCGCACGAAGCCCGAGTTTCCGGACTGGAACATCCCACCCACGAGGTTGTACGTGTGCGTGTTCAGCGGCGAGAACAGATCCCAGGTCTGGCCGAGCGTGAGCTTGTGCCCGTCGCCGGGAGTCCACTCCAGGAACGCCTGACGCACGCGAAGGCTCGTCCCCTGGGCCGGCGAGGACTTGCCGAAATCGACGAAATCGACCTCGACCTGCCCCTTCACGGGCGTGCCCTCCCCGACGGCCACGCCGAGGCGCGTCTGCTGCGCCTGGAAGGTGAGGCCGACGGCGTCTGGATCGGCGAGGAACAGCGGGTTCACCGCGGCCGTCGGGGCGGTGTAGTTCGGGTTGCCGAAGGACTCGAGGCCGTTCCCCACGACGACCGTGGGCTTGACGATCCCGTAGACACGCACGAGAGGCTTGTCATCGGCCTTCTTCTGCTCGACCGGCGGAGGAGGCGCAGGACGGGGCTCCTCCACGGGCCGCGCCGCGGCCGCGCCCGGCGCAGCCTGCTGAGCCGGCTCCGCCGGCTGCGCGTTGCTCGTGGCCGGCGCAGCGACTCCGGCCAGCGAGAGAGAGACGACGAGGGTTGCGCTGGGCGTCTTCCAAGTGCTCATGATCAATCTTCTCCGGCGGTGAATCGGACACGCGGGTTCACGTTCCGACATCCACGAGGGCTGCATCGGCGCCGCCGTCGACCACGCCACTCGTCATTTGGGTGTTCACGTGGGTCTCCCGAGAGCACGGTCCGCGCAACGTGGTTTTCAATGAATCGATAATTCTGTTGTGGGCTGGGAATGACGAGACACCCTATTACCAATCCGTCGGGATGCCAAAAAACACGCCCGAGGCTGACGGGGCTCCACGCGGCGAGAGCTCGGCGGTCCGCGTCTTGACAGCCAGGAGGGGCTCTGCGATTCCCCTGGACGGACCTCGCGAGGACCGACGTTGAGCGCGCGCATCATCCTGGTCCGTCACGGCCGCTCGGGGCACGTCCACACCGGCTGGATCGACGCCGCCGGGTTCCAGCGCTGGCGCGACGCCTACGACGCCGCGGGCCTGGCGCCCGGGGAGCTTCCGCCGCCCGCGCTCCAGCGCCTGGCGACGCAGGCGGGCGCGGTGGTCGCGAGCGATCTACCGCGCGCCCGCGCCTCGGCCGAGCTGCTCGTCCCCAGCGCCGAGATCGCCACGTCGGCGCTCCTGCGCGAGGTGGAACAGCCGGCGCCGCCGTTCGGCGACGCGCGGGCGCCGCTCGCGGTCTGGGCGCTCGCGATCGGGCTCAGGAAGGCCTACGGGGCGCTCCGCGGCGAGGCGCCGCCCGCTGCGGTGCAGCGCCGCGCGGGCGAGGCGGCCGAGTGGTTGGTCGAGCTCGCGGCCCAGCGCGGCAGCGTGCTCGCGGTCACCCACGCCTGGCTCCGCGAGGTGCTGGCGCAGGCGCTCGCCGATCGCGGGTGGCGGCGCGTGCACGCCTCCGCGCGTTACGCCCACTGGAGCGCGTGGACGCTGACTGACAAGCATCCATCCGGATCGTAGCTTCCCGCCAGCCGTGCGGGCCGATCCAAGCACTACCCCGTGCCCTCCGGCGCGCGCTGGCGGAGCGCGTCCTCCAGCGCGCGCTCGAACACCGCGCGCGATGGATGGACGGTCAGCTTGCGGATGGCGGTATTCGCGATCTGAACCCCGAAGATGACCACCCTGGATTGGAGCAGAAAGTGACCTCCCTCGATCGCATGGAGGACGGAAACCGTCGCCTCGGTCAGCCGCGTGCGCGTCACGTGCTCGTAATCGGTCATCGCCTCCCAGTCGTTGAAGACCAGCACTCGGCCCTCCTCGGCGACCCGCCGCAACATCGCCTCCTCGATCGCCGCGGCGCCCGCCTCCACCAGCACCCCGGTGACACACGTGACCATCAGCGCCGGCGCGGGACACCAGATCTTTACCGTGCCCTCGTTGCACCAGTGGGTCTGAAGGGGGCGGGCAGGGAGCGAGACCATACAGCTGGCGGGTAGACTGGGCCGCGGGCGACCGTTCGTCGAGGACCCCGTCGCACGATCTGCATCAACATGAGGAGCCGCGCGACACGCCAGGATCTCTGCGGTGTCGTGTTGTGAGGGGCCCGACCATCACACGAAGTGAAACATCCAATTCGGGCGGCTGAAAACAACCTGTGCAGCTCTCCTGTTACAGCGACGGATCTTTATGCTGCCCGGGGCCGAGCCCGCCTCACCTGCGCGCGGCGCGCGCTCCGGGCAGCCTGCCCCGTCAGGGCTTCGCCGCGCCCGCCATGAAGGCGGCGAACGCCTCGGCGTACTCTGGATGCCAGCGCGACAGCGCAGGTCGGTTCCGGATCAGGTCGTCCGCCGCCCACTGCACGCGGCGCTCGTCCATCTCGCGCGTCACCGCGTTGTCGGGACAGAGCAGATAGAAGTCGCCGCGGGCCATGCCGTCGATCATCAGATCGACCACCTGATCCGCGGTCCAGGCCTCCGCGGGCTTCTCCGGGCCCCTCGCGGTCATCCCGGTGAAGGTGTAGCCCGGGATCAGGAGATGGGCGGTGATCTTGCAGCCCGCCACGTTGCGCAGCTCGTGGGCGAGCTGCTCTGTCAGCACCTTCACGCCGGCCTTCGAGACGTTGTAGGCAGCGTCGCCGGGCGGGGTGGTGATGCCCTGCTTCGAGCCCGTGTTCACGATGGCGCAGGGGGTGCCCTGCGCGATCATCGCCTCGGTGAACGCCTGCACGCCGTGGATCACGCCCCACAGATTGACCTCGATGAGCCGCCGCCAGCGCTCGATGTCCTTCCACGGCTTGCCGCCGCCGCCGACTCCGGCGTTGTTCATCAGGACCGCCACCTCGCCGAACGCGTCGTAGGCGACCTCCTTCAACCGTTGCACGTCCTCGAGCCTGGCGACGTCGGTCGGCACCGCGCGCACGTCGGCCTTGCCGCCGGGCGCGGCGGCGGCGACGCGCCCGGCGGCCTCGTGCAGCGCCGGTCCGTCCAGGTCGGCGAGACAGACCTTCAGGCCCATGCGCGCGAAGCGCTCGGCGGCCGCGAGGCCGATGCCGCTGGCGGCGCCGGTCACGACGGCGGCACGGCCAGGTGTCAATGCGGGATGGTCATTCACTGCGGATCTCCGTCATGCGTTGATGGCGCGCCGCCTTTGGCGCGGCGATCGGGGCGAGCATAGTAGGCGCCGGCGCGTCGAGCCACGATCATCCGACATCCGGCGTGAGTGGCCACGTCCAGGGATGGCTTGCATGTCACCGCAGCGGCCCCTACCATGCGCGCTGGCGGACAGCCGCGCAGGTGCGCGATGAGCGATTGAATTTTCCGGAGAATTTGAGGGATACCTCAGCCTCAACCCCCCACCCATCCGACCATCAGTCGACCGACGGCGACGATCACCAGCAGACAGGCCGCGAAGCAGCCGAGTCCCGGGCGCTTGCCGTTATCGCCTGCTCCCGCCACCTGCAGGCTCACCGCGCCCGGAGGATCCAGGCGCTTTTTTTTTAGCGTGGGCAACCGCTTCCACCGCGCCGGCGCGGCTTCGCCTTCGAGCAGCGCCACCGGGGGCGTGCGCTTCACGATCGCCATCGCGCGCGCCGCCCGGCTCTCCCGATCACCCCGCCTCGACGCGCGGATCGTCGCCTCGGGCAGCCCGAAGACCTCGCCGGAGCCGTACGTCCCAGCGAGGCCGGCGAGCACGCGAAGGTGCCAGTCGGCGGGGATCGCCCCGGGCAGCGCCTCGAGCGCCTCCTCCGGGATCGGCGGGAACCACACGGCGAAGTGCTGGACCCGCCTTCCGGTCCAGTCCTTCCGCGCTGGATCGAGGAACCGCGTCGCCACGTAGGGAAACACGAGAGAGCCTCTCGGCCCCGGCTCGTCGATCTCGAGCAGGCCATAGCGGAGCTCTCCCGCGCTCGCGTCGGCGTCGCCGATCATGGCCTCGAGCGTCGTGAGCCAGGCGGGGAGCGCCGGGATCTCGGGCACGCAGATGAACTCGTAGTCCCAGTGCTCGCCGCGCGTCCTCCAGAGGAGGCGCGATGTCTCGACGACGGGCGCTGGCGCGGGCGCGAGCATGGCTGTCCTACTGGTTCTGGTGGTAGGCCCGCGCTCCCTCGTCGTTGCGCAGGGCCGCGGCCATCGCTGTCAGGACCGCCGTGAACGCGTCGCCCCTCCGGATCGCGCCCTCGCGGGTCTTCTGGAGCCTGTCGAGCCGCGTGGTCGCGAAGTCCTTGATCGAGACGAACCGCAGGATCTTGCTCACGATCTGGTATCGCTTCGGGAGGAAGTCGTCGAGCGAGTCGACGAACGTCACAAGATCGCGCAGGCCCTGGAAGAACGTCTCTCCGGCCGACCTCTCCTTCCTCGTGGCCTGCGCCTCGCGGACCGCGCCCTCGACGGTGCTCACCAGGATCGCGGGGGCGAGCGTGCGCACGCCGAGCGAGGTGCCCGGGTCGACCTGCGCGTCGGCGTCGACCGGCGCGGCGACCGACGAGAGCAGCATGAAGCGGTGGCCGAACGCGCTCTCGGCGCGGAGCACGGCGCAGAGCTTCGCGAGCTGATCGTCGGCGTCGCGGCAGACCTCGCGCTCGAAGTCGCTCGCGCTGTACTCCGGCGGGAATAGGTCGGCCTTGCTGAGGGCGAGGATCCACTCGCGCGGGAAGCTCACCTCGTCGCCCGCGGCGGCGCTGGTCCGGCGCAGCCGGTCGCACTCGTCGGCGAAGTGCTCGAAGAGCCACCGGATGTAGCCGGTCCCCTCGCTGCGGTACTTCGCGCCGTCCGCAAGGAGGATCCCGACGTGGCTCATGCCGAGCTTGAGCAGGCCCTGGCGCATCGCCTCCCGCTCTTCCGCGTCGATCGGCTCGTCCTCCCACCAGCGCCCGGGGTAGTCGTACCAGTGGATGCGGACCGCCGCGTCCGGCAGGTCCCTGGGGAAGAAGTCGAACTCGTACGCGTCGAAGCGCGTGCTGCCGTCCGGGAACCTGCCCTCTTCGAGGCGGTAGAAGCGCCCGAGGAGCTGGTTGCCCTGCGCCTTGTTGACCGCCTGGATCTTGTACGCGTGCTCCTGCTGAAACGAGGGCTGCGTCTGCGCCCGGTAGAAGGCCGCCAGGAGGACCGTCTTGCCTGCGCCGGAGGCGCCGAACAGGGCGACGTGCAGATCGAGCGGCGGCATGACTACTTCTTCTCCTTCACCTCGACTTCCATCTGCTTCACGCTCGAGCCGCCCCGGCTGTCGTGGACGACCGCCCACAGCGACACGCGCCCCGGCTTCGAGGGCGGCGTCCAGGTGGTCCCGTGGCGCTCGCCGGGTCCCGTCACCGCGTCGCTCACGAGGCGCCGCGCCCCGTCGAACTCGCCCCCGTCCGTGTAGTAGTCGACCCAGATCGCCTCGCGCGCCGGCGGTCCGCCGAGCCCCGTGGCCTCCACGTCCTCGTCGGCGGCGCCCGGCGGCACGATCACGTCGATATCGTAGCTCGTGCAGTCGTCGGCGTCCGGCTCTGCCGGGCTGCATCCCTGGGCCTTCGCTTCCGGCCGGACGCACGGCTCCACGAGGGGCAGGCCGCTCTCGCCGAGCGCGACCTCCTTGTCGTCCAGCTTCAGCGTGAAGCCGTCGAGGGGCGGGTTCGTGTTGGATCGCTGGTCCTGGAAGACATACACCTGCGTGTAGCCCACGACGAAGCTGTCCGGACCGAGCACCTTCCCGTCCTCGTCGACGCACTCCAGTGGAACCGCCAGGTCGTCCAGCAGCGCCGCGTCCGGCTCGGCGCCTGACAGCACCGCCGCCAGCGCCGCGGACAGCGCCGGGGAAGGCCGCGTCTTACCGGCGCACAAGGCGAACAGCACGTAGGCCGACGAGTACCTCGTGCCGGTCGCGGTGCGCCCTGCGTCCTTGCGCTTGAGGATGTCGTCCGGCAGCGCCCACGTGAACGAGACCGCGTTGGGCTTGCCGCTCAGCCCTGGCTCGATCTCCTGCCGCTCGAAGAGAGAGGTCGGCTCCTCCTGGCCGCCGTTGCCGCCGCCACCACCGATACCGCCGCTGCCGCCGTCGTTGGTGCCGCCACCACCACCGTCGCCGCCGTCACCGATGCCGCCGCTGCCGCCACCGCCGCCGCCGTCGTTGGTGCCGCCGCCTGCTCCTCCCGGCTGCGGGCTCATCCCCGCGATGTAGGTGCCCAGCCACTGCGGGAGGCACCCGAGATGCTCATCCACCCCGACAGGCGGGTTCACGCAGCCCCCGATCCACGCGACCTCTACCTTGCGCGGATTGCCGTCGGGGTCGCCCAGCGCGTCGGCGTACGTCATCCGAAAGGTCACGCGCTCGCCCGGCGCCGCGTACGGCTTGTCCGCCGTCACGGTCAGGACGCGGAGCGCCTCCACCTCGGACGACGGAGCCAGGTCGCTCCCTGCGCAGCAGGGGATGCCGAGGGCCAGGGTCGAGAGCGCGGCGAGCAGCGCGCGGCGAGCGGGCAGTCGGGTCCGTTTCATCAGAAGTCTCCTCGCAGCCCGAGCGTGGGCAGGAAGGGGAGCCCCGTCACGTACTCCCGCTTCGTGTAGTTGAAGTTGTAGCTGATGCCCTCCGCAGCCTGGTAGTTGTAGACGTTTTGCACGTCCAGGTAGAGCCCGAGCTGCCACCTCTTGAATCGCCACGTCTTGTCGACGCGGACGTCGAGCTGATGGAACAGCGGCATCCTCTCGCTGTAGTCGCCCCCGAGCGGGAAGGGCGAGTACTTGCCCGAGGAAGCATGGTAGATCGCGTTCACCCGGTTCGGATCACACCCCTTCTGCTCCGGATCGCAGACATAGGGTGTCTGGAGGTTGCCCGACACGAGGCGGAAGCGCGCGCCGACCTCCCAGCCCCGGCCGAGCTGCAGGTTCCCGAGCACGGTCAGCACGTGCGTCTGGTCCCACGGCGTGGGGTGCTCCTCCTCGCCGGGGCCGTCCGTGCGCACCGACCGCGAGAGGGTGTAGGCCGCCCAGCCGAAGAAGCGGTCGTCCGGCTTGTACTTCAAGAGCACCTCGCCGCCCACCGCGTACCCGGTGCCGTCGTTGGCATATCCGTCCTTCTCCGCCGAGAAGACGACCTGCCGATCGAGCTGCTTGTAGAACCCATCCAACGTCACGTCGATCTGCGGCGTGATCTCCTGCTCCACCCCGAGGCCGTAGTGGATGGATCGGTTCGACTTGATATCCGGCGTTCCGAACGGCTCGACGCTCTCCTGGAACTGGGGCGCCTGGTAGTAGAGGCCCACGCCGCCCTTCGCCGTCGTCCGCGGGAAGCCGCTCCGGATGTCGTAGCGCGCGTTGATCCGCGGGCTCACGTCGAGCGTGTGCGTGTCGAGCGCGTAGTCGACGCGCACCCCGGGGACGATCCGCGCGCGCGGCGAGGGGACCACCTCGAACTCGGCGTAGGCGGCCGGCCGGGAGTACGGGCCGTCGAACGACTGGTCCTGCGCGGGGAGCGTCGAGAACGGCTGGTTCGACGGGTGGCCTGCAGGCAGCCTCGTCGGCGCGTGGAGGTTGACCGTCGCGACGCCGCTCGAGAGGTCGGTCCCGACGTTCATCGTGAGGAACCTGGCGAACCGGTGCGAGTACTCCAGCCGCAGGTCGAGCGAGGCCGTGGTGATGTTGAAGGCGAGGGGAGCGACCCCGAAGTCGAAGACGTCCCTGCCGAGGGCCAGCGACCAGAGGATCCTGTCACGGTTCCCCAGGCGGTTCTCGTAGCTGAGCTGGAGGCGCTGGAAGGCGGTGTGCAGCCCGAAGTCGCCCGTCAGCGCCGGCTCGTCCTCCGGCGGCTTGTCCAGGGTGATCTTGAAGGCGTCGTCCGATCCGTAGAAGCTCGCGCGCACGCGCTCGCTGGGGGAGGGGCGGCCCTCGAGGACGAACTGGTAGTCGTAGTAGACGGGCGCCTGCGTCACGCTGGAGCCCGCCTCCTTGAGCACGGGCCCGAGCCACGCGTCGACCCAGCTCCGCCGGCCCGCCGCGATGAACTTCCAGTCCTTGAGGTACGGGACGGGCCCCTCGAGGAGCACGCGCCCGTCGATCAGATCGAGCTGGACGACGCCGTGGTACTTGCCGTCCTGCTTCGGCGAGCGGAGCCCGACGTCGACGATGCCGCCCATGGCGCGGCCGTACACGGCGCTGAAATTGCCCGGGTAGAAGTCGATCTTCTCGAGCATCTCGGTCGGCACGACCGAGGAGAGGCCGCCGAAGTGGTAGATGATCGGCACCGGGGTGCGATCGATGAACGTGAGCGTGTCCTGCGGCGCGGACCCGCGCACGATGAGCAGCCCGAACCCGCTGCGCGCGACGCCGGGCAGGCTCTGCAGCGAGCGCAGCGCGTCGCCGCCGGTCCCGGGGATGCGGTCGATCTCGCGGCGCTCGAGCGTCCTCCGGGTCACCTCGCGCGGCGGGCGCTCGCCCTGCACGGTCACCTCGATGCCCGGCGCCGCGCCGTCCTTGGGCGCCGCGAGCGAGATGCGGTAGCGCACCTCGATCGCCTCGCCCTCCGCGATGTCCTCCTCGGCCGTGAACGGCTCGAACCCCGCGGCGGCGACCTCGACGCGGTACTTGCCGGGAGGGAGGTTCTTGAAGCGGAACTTGCCGCGCTGGTCGGTCTTCACCTCCTCGCGGCCGCCGTCGGGCCGGAGGAGGCTGACCGAGATGTCCGGGAGCCCCTCGCCGGTGCTCGCCGACAGGACGGTCCCGACGACCGTCTCGACGTCGGCGGGCGGGGCCGGCGCCTTCGTGTCGGCGGGCTTGGGGGTGAGCGTGAACGCGTACCGGTAGAGGATGCGCGCCGGCGCCGGCGTGCCGTCCGGGCGCCGCGCCGGCTCGAACACGAGGCCGGGCGCGGCGGCGAGCGCGGCCTCGTCGAAGCCGTGCCCGCCCGGCGTCGCGACCTCGGCCTTGGTGACGCGCCCGGTCTTGTCGATGTCGAGCTTGAGGATGACGCTCCCCTCGACGCCGGCCTGCTGGGCTTCGACCGGATACGCCGGCGGGGCGTACGTGATCAGCTTCGGCGGGGTGATGGCGGTGGGCGGCGCCGGCTGGGCCGTGCCCGGCTGGGGGACGACGACCGCGCCGGCCCCGCCGCGAGGAACGGACGCCCCGCCCACGTCTCCCTCAGGCGGAGGCTCGGGCGGCGGCGCGTCGGCGGGCTGCGCGCGCGCTGCGCTGGCGGTCATCGCGACCGCGAGCAGCAGCGCTTCCGAAACAGCGAGGCGCATCGCAGAGGGCGCTGTGGAAGGCATGCGCGCGCACTCTCGCATGACGCGGACGAAGAGAGAAATATGCATCCGGGACGGGAGTGTGCTCCCGCGGTGTGTGTGCATCGGCTCACGAGGCGCCGGGGCGAGCGCCCTCCGTGGTCGCCGGGCGCGCTCCGGGTAACGTGGTTCGCGGCTCAGCCACCCGTCGTTCGCAGCCCGGGCCGAGGCGCGCCGCCGGCGCTCAGTAGAGCGCGTCCTGGTGCTGCCACCGCTCCGAGAGCCACGCCTTCAGGTACGCGATCTCCTCCTCGTACGTCGTGAAGTCGTCGCGCCAGCTCCAGCCCTCGTAGCTCCGGTACGCCTCGCCCCACCTCGACTCGTCCCGGCGCGCGCTCGCGTCGATGCGCGCCACGTAGCCGTCCACGATCGCCTGGATCTCGGCGTCGTCGAGCGCGCCGCGCAGGACCTCTCCGTACCGGGCGCGCAGCGGATCGCCGATCGAGGGCTCCTCCAGGAGGCGCTGGAAGAGGAGGTTCACGTTGAAGTACTCGACGCGATCCGAGGCCGGCTGGCGCTCCGTCTCCCACGTCTGGCCGAAGCTCGCGTTGAAGTCCCACGGCGCGTAGCGGAAGACGCCGCCTCCGGCCGGATCGTGGTAGTGGTAGCTGTTCTTTCCGGCCGAGTCGTCGGCCATGATGAACGTGGCGAAGATCCACCAGTCCTCGTAATCGCGCAGATCGATCCGCGACCCGATCTCGGCGGCGAACGTGTCCTTCTCGGACGTGGCGACGAAGCTCACGAGGTCCTCCAGGTCCGCGAACGCGTCCGGCTCGCCCTCCGGCGGCGTCCCCTCTTTCTTCTCGAAGCCGTCGTGCAGCGTCTCCTTCGGCTCGTCGCGCGCGGTCAGCGCGAAGTTCGCGTCGTGGCTGACCGCCTTGTAGAGGTTGCCGTCCTGCGGATACCCGTGGTCCTCCATCAGGTAGCCGTCGACGTGATCGGCGACGGTGTAGAGCCCCACGTACTGCCCCTCGAGGTACACCACCGCGCTGTACGTCTTGATCTGGATGTGCTCCGGATCGATGCGGTTCCAGAGGTCGTACGCAAGGCGCTGCCGGACATAGGAGTTGTCGTCGAACGTGCTGACGAGCACGACCTTGCGGCGATCGGTGAACCCGCCGGCCTCGTCGGGCTCGTTGAACTTGTCTTCCTTGGGGAACTTGAGGGTGAAGCTGTTCTTCGGATACGCGAGCGAGCTCTCGCCGCGGAGCTCCGCCTCGGCGGCGTACGTGTGGCCGCGGTAGACGACCGTGGCCGGCGCGTACTCCTTCGTCTCGGGGGTCGGTGAGAGGAAGAGCACGGGCAGGCCGTACTCCTCGGGATAGCGGGCCGGATCGACGACAGGCACGTTCGCCGGATCGGCCCAGTCGTCGGCGACGCCGATCTTGACGCGCCCTACCTCGGACGTCTGCGCGACGCGGATCTCGATCTCGTAGACGGCGGCCTGGTCGAGCCCGGGTGAGAACGTCACCTCGCGCGCGACCGCGTCGTAGGTGGCGCCGTCGGGGAGCGGGCCGACCTCGATCGCGCCGTCGGGGAGCGCGAGGCCGGTCGCGCACGTCACGGGGAACGTCACGGTCTCGCCCTCGAGGAGCCAGTGCGGCCCGCCGCCCGAAGGCTCGCAGCGCGGCCCCTCGGGGCCCGACGACCCGCCGGCGGTCGCGCCCGCATCAGCGGGCGACTCGCCGGAGCAGCCGGCACCTTGCAAGGATCCGAGGACCAGGGCCGTCGCCAGCGGCAGGAGAGGGCGGGGGGTGCGCATGGCGGCAATCCTAGCCGAGCGCGCGCGGCGCGGCCCCCCCGTCCTGGATGTGCGCCGGTATCAGCACGCGCGCCGACACGCGCCGCCCCGTCCTCGACGTCGATGCCGCGGTCGTCGAGCTCGGTCCTTGACACATCGCCGACTGGCTATTAAACAGGTGTTTCAAACGGTCGATTGACAGGAGCTCTCGCGGAGATGCGGCTCCTGAGCCGGCCGACGACAGGAGGCGTGGGATGACGAGGGGCGAAGCTGTGCGCAGGGCGCGGAGCGTTGTGGTGTTCGTGCTCGGGGCGGTGGGGGCGATGGGGTGTGGGGGCGACGGGGAGGCGCCCGCGTCGCCGGGGCCGGAGGTGACGTGGTTCCGGGACATCCAGCCGCTCGTGGAGCGCTCGTGCGCCTCCTGCCACGACGGCGCGGGCGTCGGCGGGGTGGCGCTGACGGACGCGGCGACGGCGCAGCGGCTGGCCGCGCTCATGTCGCTGCGGGTGAGCGCGGGGGACATGCCGCCGCCGGTGCTGGACCCGAGCTGCCGCAGCTACGAAGGCGCGGAGAGGATGAGCCTCAGCCAGGAGGAGCGCCTCCTCTTCGAGGCGTGGGCGCGCGGCGGCGCTCCGCTCGGCGATCCGGTCGATGCGCCGCCGCCGCGGGGCCGGGCGGACACCATCGATGCGCCCGACGCCACGCTCGAGATGCCCGAGGACCACGACGTCTCCCTCGACGACGACGGCAACGAGTACTTCTGCACGATCATCGACAACCCCTTCTCCGAGCCGGCCTGGATCACGGCGTTCGAGGCGGAGGTCGGCAATCCGGCCGTGGTGCACCACATGGCCGTGTACCGGGATCTCGGCGGCGACGCGGGCATCGGCTACGGCGTCCCGCCGGGGACGCGCGCATTCCCGTGCCGCGATCCGGTCATCGAGCTCGACTGGCAGCTGCTCCACAGCTGGGCGCCCGGCGTCGGGGTGACGCGGCTGCCGGAGGGCGCCGGGGTCCGCGTCGAGCCCGGCGAGCAGCTCGTGATGCAGATGCACTATTTCGGGCGCAGGAACTCGGACGCGCGCGATCGGTCCGGCTACCGCCTGGAGCTCTCGCGCGAGGCGCCTCGCGCCGAGGTCTACATGGATGTGTTCGGCCCGGTCCCCTTCACGATCCCCGCGGGCGCCGAGTCGCACACCGAGCGGAGCGCCGCGCCGAACGAGGGCCCGCCGCTGCTCGTGTACGGCGTCATGCCGCACATGCACGTGCTCGGCCGCTCCTACCGGGCCTGGATCGAGCGCGACGGCGGGGCGAGCGAGTGCGCCGCGCGCGGCGAGTTCGAGTTCCACCACCAGGCGCTCTACATGTTCGACGAGCCGATGCGCTGGGGGTCTGGAGATCGCTTCGTCACCGAGTGCACATGGGACAACACGGTGGACAGCGAGGGGCAGTTCTCCCTCCCGCCGCAGGACGTGCCCTGGGGGGAAGGGACGAATCAGGAGATGTGCTTCATGATCGCCTATCTATCGAAGGAGTGAGCCCAGGCGGCGGTCCGTCGTGCGGCGGGGGGACGGGCGGTGTTCCGCAGGCTCATCGGCCTCCTGGCTCCTCGGTCCCTCCCGCGCCGTGCCGCGGACGGACCACCGCCGCCCCCGGCGTTCCTCGCGCTCCGCGTGCGGCCCTGGCTGCGGCAGCGTGCACCGCGCGCCCGCGCTCCAGGAAGTCGGCGCCGAGGGCTCGCTTCATGACGTAGTAACCCCCATTGTAGAGGAGCTCTCTCTCGACAGGCGTCAGCGCGAGCGGATTCGTGCTGATCTTGAAGATCGGCGCCGCTTCCGAGTTGACTTCGATCACCCTCGCCCACTTCAGCTTGTCGACCAGCTTTGCTGTATCGCCGACATCGCGCGCCTCCTGCACCGTGGAGCCGAGGGCCCAGAGCGCACGGGCGGCGATGAAAGGAGTGCGAATCGAGTGATACCGAGCCTGGAGGACGCGAATGCCGAGCGTGAGCGTCTCGTCCGGCGCCGGCGCGCCGGTGTCGAACAGGTGTACGGGGAAGTTGCTCAAGAGCCCGCCATCCACGATGTAGCTCGTCACCTTGTCGCGCCCCGTGAGCTGGACCGGCCTGAACACGAAGGGGAAGCTCATGCTCATCCGCATGGCGAGGGCCACCTCCAGATCGTCGGGCTCGACCCCGTAGAGCTTGGCGCTGATGTCGTCGGGGAGGACGAGCATGCGGCCCCTCGTGATGTCGGAGGCGATGAGGTGTACCCGGTACTTGCGGGCCGGGTTTCGTTCGTTCTCGCACCCGGGCATGATGAGGTCGCGGAAGGTCCTGATGCCCTTCTGGTCGAGCTTCTCCCGGAAGAGCGAGAGGAGGGCGTCGCCCTTGAGCATCCCCAGCTGCGTGATGGCCCCCCAGGCCATCGCGATGGGCCTGCCCACGACCGGGATGCAGATCGGCCCGGCGGGGTCCGCGACCTTCGCGAACTCAGGGCCACGGAGGATGCTGGCGATCTCCGCGGGCGTATAGCCGGCTCCCAGGAAGGTGGCGACGAGCGCGCCTGCCGAGGTCCCTGCCAGGTACGAGATGTACGTGTCCTTGTACTTCTGGGTGAGCGCCTCTGCGAGCGCAGCGACCGCGCCGACGAGCGCGACCCCTCGGAGGCCGCCGCCTTCGAGGACCAGGTTCAACCGCTTGGGAGGATACTGCTCTTCCGCGGTGTCCCCCGCCGGCTCGTCGGGCTCGCACGGCTCCTGACGGGACAAGAGATCCCGCTCGCTCCGCTCGGGCCCTTCCGCGCATACGACCGCGCGCGGCTCTTCCTTCTCCATGTGCTGCTCGTCCATGGGTCTCTCCCCGGGCCACGTGGTGATCATGTCTGCTTCGGTCCCGATGCGCTCTGCCCCGCGCTCCCTGCTGCGGCAGCCCGGACCGGGACGCGTCGCTCCAGGACGTTCCCGTCAACGGCTCGCTTCATGGTGAGGTAACCGGCGTTGTACAGGCTCTCCCTCCTCAGCGGTGACAGGTTTTCGAAGGGGGCGGCAGTGCCTGTGTTGATCTGGATTGTCCTCGCCCATTTCAGCTTGTCCACTCGCTTCGCGATCTCGCTCACGTCGCGAGCCATGAACGCCGTGGATATCGCGGCTCTGGCCAGGTGGTAGAACGAGGGGAATTTCACCGCGTGATACCGCTCGGAGCTCACCCGTACTCCGAGGGTCAACGTGTCCTCCGTCTCCGGCGCTGCGAGGTCGAACAGGTGGATGGGAAAGCCGCTGGTCAGCGCGCCGTCCACGATGTAGCTCTCGACCCCGTTCGCGCCCGTGACCCGGACCGGGGGGGACCAGAGGGGCATGCTCGAGCTCATCAGCACGGCCTGAGCGACGTCCATGTCGTCCGGCTCGACCCCGTACAGCTCGGCGTTGACGTCATCGGGCAACACCAGCATGCGCCCGCGTGTGATGTCGGAGGCAACGACGTGGACCCTGTACCTGCGCGCTGGATCTCTCTCCCTCTCACATCCGGGCATGATCAGGTCGCCGAAGGTCCTGACGCCTCTGGCTCGCAGCGCGTCCCGGAGCAGCTGCAGGAAATAGTCGCTCCGGAAGAATCCGAGCCGGGTAAGGAGCCCCCAGGCCATGCCGGCGTACATGCCCACGATCGGCAAGCGAGCGAGCCCGGAAGTTCTCGTGAGCTTTGCGGTGTCGATGCTGAACAGATCTGCGATCTCTGTGTGCGTATAACCGGCGCCCAGGAGGGCGGCGACGATGGCGCCAGCGGACGTCCCTGCAAGATAGGAAATGTACGTGTGCTTGTATTTCTCCTCATTGACGAGCGCCTCCGAGAGCGCGGCGACGGCCCCGACCTCCGCGATGCCCAGGGCGCCAGCCGCCTCGAAGACCAGGTTCAGCCGTCGCGGGATCCGCGTCTCTTCGGGCGCTGGGCACGGCGGCGGCGCGCACGCCTCGGACGGCGACAGGAGCGCCCGCTCGCTCCTTCGCTCCGCCGGCCCGCCTCCGCGCGCGCGAGCCTCCGGTCCAGCCCTCTGTGAGATGGGCTCCGGTGCGGGGGCGATCCTTTGCCCGGCGGGCGGCTCCGCGGTGCCGCCGTGCTGTCTCTGACGCTCCTCCATCGCCATGCCTCCGTTGTGCTGTGGAATGCGCGCAGCACGGCGCGCTGCTCGGGCTCGGCGGCGGCGCGCCCGCGCGATCACGAAAGGCAAGGACGCCGTGCGCCTGCGCTGCTCGGTCGGCGCATCCCACCGATCCTCTGCCGCCGACGGTCAATCCGTCGTGATCGTCGCGGTCGCGTGAGCGAAGCGCCCTGTTCGAACTCCGTAGGCCCGGGACACCCGGTCATGCCGGAGAGCCAGGACGGTCCCGTATGGCTGCTTGTCGCTACAAGTATGGATAGGGGACGCGCGGAGCGTCAAGCGAAGCTGAACGTGGGTCTCCACGAGACGACGCGGTCCGTCGATGGATGGCTATCATGCCAGGCGCAACCCGAAGCCTCGCCGGACTCGAGGTGCGTTCGGCACGCAGCGCCGCTCCGCGCGACGCCCGGGTCGACGCCCAGCACGCGCGGGGGCTACTGAGCGCGCCTGCTCCCCCCGCGGGTTCACGCCCATGCGACACCGCGCCGCAGGACAACGTGTCGCATGGTCGCGCCGCATGGCAGCGCGTACACAGGCCGCATGAGACGCCGACAAATCTTGGATTTCGCCGCTGCGGGCGCCGCGCTCGCCGCCCTGCAAACGCTCGGCGGGTGCGCGCAAGACGACGCCGGTCCCGGGCGATCGCCCACGACACCTGGAGGAGAGACCTCCCCGATGAAGCAGTTCGCCATGCTGATTTACCCGGGCTTCACCGCGCTTGACCTCATCGGTCCTCAGGCCGTGTTCAGTACGTTCAGGGATGCGCAGATCCACCTCGTGTGGAAGACGCTCGACCCCGTGACGACCGATACGGGGATCACCCTCCTTCCCAAGGCGACCTTCGACACGTGCCCCGAGGAGCTCGAGCTCCTCTTCGTTCCAGGCGGCGTCGAGGGCACGATCGCCGTGATGAAGGACGGTGAGGTCCTCGATTTCCTCGCGGCGCGCGCGGAGCAGGCGAGCTACGTGACGAGCGTTTGCACGGGGTCGCTCGTGCTCGGCGCGGCAGGGCTGCTCCGCGGCTACCGTGCGACCACGCACTGGGCCTTTCGCGAGGTGCTGCCCCTTCTGGGGGCCGAGCCCGTCGACGCGCGGTATGTCGAGGACCGCAACCGCATCACGGGAGGCGGGGTGACGTCAGGCATCGATTTCGGCCTCCGGATCGACGCCAAGCTGCAGGGCGAGGAGGCCGCGCAGCTGGCGCAGCTCGCCATCGAGTACGCCCCCGACCCGCCGTTCCAGGCGGGGACGCCCGAGTCCGCGCCCGCGGCGGTGGTCGAGCGGTTTCGCGGCATCGCCGCGCCGGCGGTCGCGCAGGCCAGACAGGCGGCGGAGCAGGCCGCGGCGCGCTGGTGAAGCGCGGCGCGCCCGCTCCCGAGGGGCCGCTGAACCGCCGCCCGCCGGACAGGGCCCGTCGGCTCGTCCGGAGGGCGCCGTAGGGGCTGGTCACTGTTCCGTCGACGTCTCGGCTTCCTCGAGCGTCTGCGCCGCGCCGGGCGCGGGCGCCCCGGACAGCGCGAGCCTGCCGACGAGGAGGCCCACCACGGCCGCCACGGTCGAGGCGAGCAGGATGCCGAGCTTCGCCGCGGCGAGCATCGCGGCGTCGCCGAACGCGAGGCCCGCGATGAAGATCGCCATCGTGAAGCCGATGCCCGCGACGCAGCCCACGACCGCGATCCCGCGCCAGCCGACGCCGCGCGGCAGGGCGCAGACGCCGAGCCGGATCATCGCGAAGCTCGCAAGGGTCGCACACCGAGCGGAGCGCCGCGCCGAACGAGGGCCCGCCGCTGCTCGTGTACGGCGTCATGCCGCACATGCACGTGCTCGGCCGCTCGTACCGGGCCTGGATCGAGCGGGACGGCGGGGCGAGCGAGTGCGCCGCGCGCGGCGAGTTCGAGTTCCACCACCAGGCGCTCTACATGTTCGACGAGCCGATGCGCTGGGGGTCTGGAGATCGCTTCGTCACCGAGTGCACATGGGACAACACGGTGGACAGCGAGGGGCAGTTCTCCCTCCCGCCGCAGGACGTGCCCTGGGGGGAAGGGACGAATCAGGAGATGTGCTTCATCATCGCTTATCTGTCGAAGGAGTGATCTCCGGCAAGGCTGCGCTTACAGGTCCATGATCTCGACGTGATCCGACTCGGATGCCCCCTCCGTGATGCGCAAGAGGCCATCGAGCAGGTGGCCGAAGACGTCGTCGAGGCTGTCGCCGCATGGCGCGCCGAGCAGCGGCACCGAGTCCCCCCAGTCCGTGACGAGCATCGTCTCGATCTCCTCCGGCGGCGGCCAGCGCAGGCTGAGGACCGAGCGGGTCCGGCCGCTGATCGCCAGGTCGTCGATCGGGCGGCCCGCGAGCTCGGCCCGCGCGCGCCTGAGCTCGTCGTGGAGCCTTCGCGCAGGGAGCACCACGCGTTGCCCGCCGAGCGCCCCGGCAGCGCCATGGATCGTCGCGAACTCCGCGCTCGGCCGCCCGTCCTCGAGGTGGTGCTGGATGCTGTCGCGCATCAGCGCATACACGATCCAGCGCTGCTCAATCCACCCCTTCGGCCCGGAGAAGGACAGGCTCATGACAGAATTTCTAGCCTGCTCATTGTTTGAGATCAAAATAATTTCGGCAGGGGCATCAGCGCTGCTGAGCTCGAGCTCTCAGCGAGAGGTGCGCGCGTAGCGCCCCGCGCGCGCGGGCGGGGGGCCTCCAGCTCGCGCTCGACCTGCCCGCGTTGTCGGTCCAACAACCCGCGTTGCCCTCCATCGGCGCTCGACGCGCCGCGACGTCGGGGATCAATCGACGCGCGACGCCCTCCGGCGTGCCGGATCAGCTTGCGCGACGCCGCGCGGTATGTTTTGAGTTCAAAGTATTCGTTCGGCCGCTCGCCCGCGGCGATCCCGCGGTGGGCGTCGCGCCCTGTTTGTTTCCGACGGCTCGCGGCACCGCGCCACGCGGCGCGCGGCTCGTCCCTGCGCCGGCGCGCCTCGGGCCCGGCGGACGAGGGAGGTGCCGCGCCTCGCGCCCGGCGCCTCGTCGCCGTCGAGGAGGGGAGTTCCATGGCCCGACTGCTCATCGTCTCCAACCGTCTCCCGATCAGCGTGCGCGTCGACCGCGGCGCGCTCTGCCTCACGCGCTCCTCGGGCGGCCTCGCCGCCGCCATGCGCGGCCCCCACGAGCGGCACTGCGCGATCTGGATAGGCTGGCCGGGCAGCGTCGCGAGCCTCTCCCCGGAGCAGCGAAGGGACGCCGACGTGGCGCTCGCCGGGATGCGCGCCGTGCCCGTGCACCTCGGCGCCACGGAGCAGCACCGCTTCTACGACGGCTTCTCGAACGGCGTCCTCTGGCCCCTGCTCCATTACCTGCTCGACAAGGTGAACCTCGACGCCGAGCTCGACTGGGAGGCCTACCAGCGCGTCAACGAGCGCTTCGCCGACGTCGTCGCCGCGCAGTACACGCCGGGCGACGCGATCTGGGTGCACGACTACCAGCTCCTGCTCCTCCCGGCGCTCCTCCGGCGGCGCCTCCCCGGGGCCCGGATCGGCTTCTTCCTCCACGTCCCGTTCCCGTCCGCCGAGGTCTTCCGCATCCTCCCGTGGCGGGAGCAGATCGTCCGGGGCCTGCTCGGCGCGGACCTGATCGGCTTCCACACGGCCGCCTACCGCAGGAACTTCGCGGCGTCGGCGGCGCACGTGCTCGGCGTCGACCCGGGCGAGGCGATGATCGAGCACGACGGGCGCACGGTCGCGCTGGGGGTCCACCCCATCAGCATCGACGCCGCCGAGATCGAGCGGCTCGCGGGCCACCCCGGCGTGCGGGAGGAGGCGGCGCGCATCCGCGCCGAGGCGCGCGACCGCAAGATCGTGCTCGGGATCGACCGGCTCGATTACACGAAGGGGATCCCGCGCCGCCTGCTCGCGATCGAGCGGTTCCTCGAGCGCGAGCCGGAGCTGCGCGATCAGGTCCGCTTCCTCCAGCTCGCCGTGCCCACGCGCGAGATGGCCGGTGCATACGCCGACTTCCGGCGGGTCGTGCACGAGATGGTCGGCCGCATCAACGGGCAGTACGGTACGACGTTCGCGACGCCGATCCACTACATGCACCGCTCGCTGCCGTTCGAGCAGGTGGTCGCGCTCTACCTCGCCGCCGACGTGATGCTCGTGACCCCGCTGCGCGACGGCATGAACCTCGTCGCGAAGGAGTACGTCGCCGCGCGGGGCGACGACGACGGCGCCCTGATCCTGAGCGAGTTCGCGGGCGCTTCCTCCGAGCTCGCGGAGGCGATCTCCGTCAACCCCTACGACATCGGCTCGGTCGCCGCTGCCGTGAAGCAGGCGATCGCCATGCCGCCCGCCGAGCAGCGGCGCCGGATGGCGGCGCTGCGCCGCCGCGTGGCGACGCACGACGTCCACGCCTGGGCGCAGGCGTTCCTCGACGAGCTCGACCGCGCCGCGGCGCCGGAGCCCGCGGGGGCCGCCGCGCCGTCGCGCCGAGGGATGCCCGAGGGCGTCGTCGAGCGCATGCGCCTCGCGCCCCAGCGCGTGTGGATCCTCGACTACGACGGCACGCTGGTCCCGTTCGCGCCGGTGCCTGATCTCGCCGCGCCGGACGAGGACCTGCTCGCGCTGCTCGGGGCGCTGTCCGAGCGCGACCGCGTGCACGTCGTGAGCGGCCGCCGGCGCGCCGACCTCGAGCGCTGGCTCGGCGCGCTGCCGCTCCACCTGCACGCCGAGCACGGCTTCTGGTCGCGGCCCAAGGCGAGCGGCGACTGGGGCGCGCTCGAGCCGGACGCCGCCGCCTGGAAGGGCGAGGCGCGGGCGATCCTCGACGGCTTCACCCGGCGCACCCCGGGCAGCTTCATTGAGGAGAAGACGGTGACCCTGGCGTGGCACTACCGCACGGCCGAGCCCGAGCTGGCGAGCCAGCACGTGCGCGAGATGCGCGCGCGCCTCGAGGAGCGCCTCCCCATGGATACCCTGGAGCTCCTCGCCGGCGCGAAGGTGGTCGAGATCCGGCCGCGCGTCGTCCACAAGGGCAGGGTGGTGCCGCTCATCCTGGACGACGTCCCGGCGAAGGCGGCGGTGATCGCGATCGGCGACGACCGCACGGACGAAGACATCTTCGCGGCGCTGCCGCCGTCCGCGTACACCATCCACGTCGGCAACGAGAGCAGCCGCGCCGCCTACCGGCTGCCCGACGCCGGCGCGGTGCGGCGTCTCCTGCGCTCGATCCACGCTGGCCACGCCGGCCGCGCGGGGCTCGACTCCGGGATCCACGCCTGATCCGCGCCGGGGGCCACGCCCGATCATGCCTTTCTTCCCGGCCCGAAGCCGCCGCCGCTCGCGGCGCGACGCCGTCCACGAGCGGCCCGCGTTTCCCGGGGCGAGCGCGGCGGAGAGGCGCGTTATAAGGCGCGCCATGGATCAAGATGCCGGCCGTGAACCGCCCGAAGAAAGGCCGTCCGGGCGGCCCGCAGGGGCGGCCTTGCAGGACCGCATCGCGGCCGCGCTCGGCATCGAGCCCGAGGCCCGCGAGGCCCTCGTCCGGAGCATGCTGGAGCGGAGCGCCCGGGGGGCCGCGGGCTACTGGCTCCAGCTCTTCCTCGCCATGGGCATCGCCTCGCTCGGGCTCGTCCTCGGCAGCGGGGCGGTCGTCATCGGCGCGATGCTGATCTCGCCGCTCATGGGGCCCATCGTCGAGCTCGGGATGGGCCTCGCGATCGGCTCGCCGTTCCTGGCGCTGCGCTCCTTCACGCGCGTCGCCTTCAGCGTCGTCATGGTCGTGACGAGCGCCGCGGTCCTCACGCTGACGCTGCCGTTCTACGAGGTGACCTCGGAGATCGCCGCGCGCACCTCGCCGACGGCGCTCGATCTGCTCATCGCGATCTTCTGCGCGATCGCGGCTGCCTACAGCACCGCGCGGCCCGGCTCGGACACGACCTCGACGGCCGCGGGCACGGCCATCGGCATCGCGCTCGTGCCCCCGCTCTGCGTGGTCGGCTACGGGATCGGCACGCGGGTGAAGAGCATCGCGAGCGGCGCCGCGCTCCTCTTCACGGCGAACCTCTGCGCCATCCTCCTGTTCGCCATCCTCTGCTTCCTGGTCCTCGGTTACAGCGCCGTCAGCACCGCGGAGCTCGAGCACGCGGAGCTCGCAAAGCAGAAGCCGGGGGCGATCCGCCGCGTGGCGCGCGCGCTGCAGGTCTTCTTCGAGCTGCGACACGGGTGGATCTTCCGCGTGCTGATGCCGCTCGTGCTCCTCGGGGCCGTGTACTTGCCGCTCCGCGAGGCGCTCGCGCGGGTGTCGTGGCAGGTGCGCGTCCGCACGTCGATCCTGCGCATGCTGGACGCGCTGCCCGAGAGCACGGTGCGGTCGAGCGTCTCGGTCGACCACGGCAGCGTCGCCGTGCGCCTTGTGACCCTCGGGCGAGCCGACGAGGCGGAGCGGATCGAGCACGACCTGCGCGACAAGATCGCCGCCGTCGCGGGTATCACCCCGAAGGTCGACGTGATCGCGGTCCTCGACGCGAGCACGCTGGAAGAGGTAGCGGCGTCGATCAGGGCGAGCTCGACGCCCATCGACGTGGTGCCCAAGGAGCCCGATCTCGTGCTCCTGCGACAGGAGCTCACCAGGTCGCTCGCGGGCGCGTGGCCGCACGCGGCCGGGCCGCTCGTCGCGTGGCGGCTCCGGTTCCCCGAGAACGAGCCGGCCGTCGTGGAGGTCGTGCACGTCGGCCCCGCGCTCGGCGCCCCGGCGGCGGACCTGCTCGGGCGCGCTCTCTCTCGGGAGCTCGGCGCAGAGGTCGTAGTGCAGGACCGCGCCATCCCGCGCGATCCGATCGTCGCCGAGCCGGCAGACGGGTGGTCCTGGCTCCAGGAGGCCCGGCCCGCGCTCGCCTGGGTGGACGACGTGGACGCGCTCCACGGGTGCGTCGAGGTGCCCACGACCCCCGGGGAGAAGCCGGGCGGGGAGATCGCGGCGGTCCTCGCGGCGCTCCGGTCCCTTTCGGCCCTCGGATCGGATCGGGTCCGCGTCCGCGAGGGCGCGCGGTGGGGGGCGGTCGTCTCAGCCACGCCGTGCGCGCCGCTGGAGACCGCGCCCGCCGACGCCGGCGCCCCGGTGGACGCCAGCGCCGCCGCCGACGCCGGCGCTCGCTGAGGCCGGCGGCGCGGGCGATCGCGGGCGGCGGCTACTGCTCCGTCGACGTCTCGGCTTCCTCGAGCGTCTGCGCCGCGCCGGGCGCCGGCGCCCCGGACAGCGCGAGCCTGCCGACGAGGAGGCCCACCACGGCCGCCACGGTCGAGGCGAGCAGGATGCCGAGCTTCGCCGCGGCGAGCATCGCGGCGTCGCCGAACGCGAGGCCCGCGATGAAGATCGCCATCGTGAAGCCGATGCCCGCGACGCAGCCCACGACCGCGATCCCGCGCCAGCCGACGCCGCGCGGCAGGGCGCAGACGCCGAGCCGGATCATCGCGAAGCTCGCGAGGAAGACCCCGAGCGGCTTGCCGACGACCAGGCCGAGCGTGACCCCGAGCAGGATCGTCCCCGAGGCCGCGTGTCCGAGCGAGGAGCCGTCGACGCGGACGCCGGCGTTGGCCAAGGCGAACAGCGGCATGATGCCGTACGCGACCCACGGGTGGAGCGCCGCCTGGAGCGAGACCACGGGCGGCAGCGCCTCGCGCTGGGCCTGCCGGATCCGCCCGAGGGGCTTGAGCAGCTCGTCCGCGCGGTGGCCGTCGCGCTCGGTGAGCGCGGCGACCCTGTCCACCGCGTCGCGCGCCGCGGCGACGAACCCGTGGCTGCCGAACCAGGAGCGCACCGGCGTCAGCAGCCCGATGACGACCCCGGCGATCGTGGGATGGACGCCGGCGCGGAGCATGCCCCACCAGACGACGGCGCCTGGGGCCACGTAGGCGGCGGGCGAGCGGACGCCGAAGCGCTGGAGCAGCAGCACCGCGAGCACCCCGCCGCCCGCGACGAGCAGGCCGCCCCACGCGACGCCCGACGAGTAGAACAGCGCGATGACGATGATGGCGCCGATGTCGTCGATGATCGCGAGCGCGAGCAGGAGCACGCGCAGGGCAGGGGGCACGCGCTTGCCGAGCAAGGCCAGGACGCCCACCGCGAAGGCGATGTCGGTCGCCGTGGGGACGCCCCAGCCGTGCCGCGTGGCCGGCGAAGCGTTGAGCGACAGATAGACGAGCGCGGGCGCGATCATGCCGCCCACGGCCGCGGCGACAGGCAGCGCCGCGCGCTTGACGTCCGAGAGCTCGCCCTCGTGGATCTCCCGCCGGATCTCCAGGCCGACGACGAAGAAGAAGATCGTCATCAGCCCTTCGTTGATCCAGAAGTGGAGGGGCTGCGTGAACGCCAGCGAGCCGGCGCTGAGCGTGATCGGGACGTGCCAGAGGTGCTCGTAGGCGTCGCCCCACGGCGAGTTCGCCCAAGCGAGGGCGACGGCGGACGCGATCAGCAGGACGATCCCGCTGGCGGCCTCGACGTGCAGGAAGCGCTCGATCGGGCCGAGGACGCGCTCGGCGATGCGGCGCGCAGGGGCCCAGGTTCCGGGGGCAAGCTCCTGAGAGGGGGATCGACGCAATGGACCACCGAGGCGCGAGCGACGTCGCGCGAGGGGGGAAGGCGGCCCGACCGTCCCATGAAGACCTGTCGCGGCGCTCCACCGCCGCGACACCCGCACGGGAGAATACTCGTTCAGGCGATAGGATCCAGCGCGAACGGACGCATCGGGCCGGGGGCGTCGCTCCGGCGCGGCCGGGCGCATGGATCGGATCCGAGGCGCAGGGTGGATCGTGAGCTGGACTCGGCGCATTGTGGGGCCGGGAGGCGACGGATGACGCGAGATGCCCTGGAGCGCGCCGCGGTGACGGCCTTTCTGGTCGCCCGCCACGGCGATGCTGTCTGCGACTCGGCCGTCGAGATACGCCCGCTCCCCGGCGGGCTCTGCTCGGAGGTCGCGCTCGTCACGGCGCGGCTGCGCGGCTGCGCGGGGGCTCGCCAGGTCACGCTCGTGGCCAAGCTCGTGCACGGCACGGCCGCGCGCGAGGCGGCCGTCTACCGGCGGCTCTCGAGGTCCGTCGGGCGGCGCTTCTCGCCCGAGCTGCTCGGCGCGGAACGGCTCGGGCGCGGGCGCTGGCTGCTCTGCCTCGAGCGGATCGAGCCGGCGCACGCCTGGCCCTGGGCCGACAGCGGGCACACGGCCCGGGTGCTCGAGCGGCTGGCGCGCCTCCACGAGGAGACGGCGCAGGGCGCCGCGCTGCCGGCGTGGGACTACGAGGCCGAGAACCTGGCCATGGCGCGGGATACCCTCTCGCTGGCCGAGCGCCTTCCCCGCAGCGACGTCCCGGCGCTCGCCCGGACGCTGCCCGCCCTGCGGCGGGTCGTCTCGGCGCTGCCCGCGATGCGCCGGCAGCTCCTCGCGTTCCAGCCGCTCGGCCGCGCGGTGATCCACGGCGATGTGCACCCAGGCAACGTCATGGTCCGCCGGCGCGACGGCGTCGTGGAGCCGGTGCTGCTCGACTGGGCGCGCGCGCGGCTCGGCTCGCCGCTGGAGGACGTGAGCTCGTGGCTCCAGGCCCTCGGGTACTGGGAGCCGGAGGCGCGGCGCCGCCACGATACGTTGCTCGCAGGCTACCTCTCGGCGCGCGGGCTCGCCCCCGCGCTGACCCGGCCGCTGCGCGACGTCTACTGGTTCGCGGCCGCGTCCAACGCGCTCGCCGGCGCGCTCGGGCACCACCTCGCGATGGCCTGCCGCGCGGGCGCGCTAGCCGCGCTCACCGCCACGGCCCGGTATGCGGCGGATTGGCTGCGCGTCATTCGCCGAGCCGACGCGTGCTGGAGCTGATGTGCTCGCGGTCGTCGAAGCGCAAGAGGACGCCGCGCTTCCCGGTGGAGAGCCTCATGTAGATGCTGCTGCCGTTCACCGAGGCGATATCCACTCTGCCATCTCCATTGAAGTAGGCAACCCAGGAGTACTCCGCAGCACCCCAGGTGTTCGAGACCAGCCATGTGGCGCTGACAAGCCCAAGCTCTCTCGGCGCCCTGATTTGCAGCGGAGCCACGGACTTGGGCCTGCATGGCCATGGGGCCGCGGCTGTGCTCGCAGCCGCTCGAGCCGATCATCGAGGCCATCGCCCACAACGAAGGCCGCACGCCGGGCGAGGTCCTGCGGGAGATCTCCGTCATGGCGCAGATGGCGGACGGGTAGGACAAGGCGCCGCTTGGCTGGCGCGGCTCCCGGTGCGCCATGGTTCGACGACACCGCGTTCGAGATCGTCCGCTGGTACTTCATCCAGCGGCAGAAGCTCCGCCGCAGGCGCGGGTAGATCCTCACCTGCGCGAGGTCACCGTACCAGCCGAGCGAGCTCTACGATGCACGATTCCTCGGCAGACATCCTGCGCGAGATCGCAGCGCAGACTCAGCACGAAGACGGCAAGTAGGCCACCCATTCCCCACCATCCCAAGCTACGCCCGCCCGGCGAAGCGCCCGACACACCGCGACGGGCAAGGGCCTATTATAGTAGGCGCTCCGATCGAGACAAACGGGTCCAACTACGTGTTCCTGTGCGGATTAAAGCAAGTTTTATGATTGCCCAAGCTTCGAGAGTTTACCCGACCAACGCAAGTAATACAGGAAATAAGGGTCGACAATCTCCAGTAGATCATCGCTGTCGTCCCACTCGATGACTCGCTGAGTTGGGTACATATCATCAGCAATTTTTGCGATCTGCTCAAGAGATTGATAGATGCTCGCAGGCTGTGGCGAGTCACCGATGCAAACTTTCTGTACGCGGCGAGACATCTCATTATAATCAAAACTAAGCTTCGGAGGACTTGATGCAATGGCTAGGAGGACGCAGCGGTACACGTCGCCGCGCGTCCGATCTGAAAAAGCATAATCCTTCCTCTCGACTCCTCGCGTCTTTGGTCCCGTGTGCATTTTCGCAGCAACGAACTATAGTCGGCGCGCGTTGACGACTCCTCAAAGATTGCAACGATCTGATGCTCGGATAGAGCATGACTGGTGAGCTCGTCCAGCGCCTCTCGTACCCTAAGCTCAAAGCAGGCCTGCAAGCAAAGTGCCTGCATGAGCTGCGGAGAGCCAGATGACTCTACGGAGAATCTTGCCACAGCCTGGCTTGGAATCTGCAAATTTAGCTTCGGGAATCCAAGTTTTGCAATTTGCTCAAGCTCGGCCGGGGTCCAGTATTCTAGGTCAATTATGCGAACTCGTCCCCTGAGTTCAGGATTAGCCCTCACGACGTCATCCGAGCGATGAGGTACAGACGCGGTGCAGATCTTGACCCCTCGCCTTGCGGCTTCCTTGATCTGCTGCGCCACCTCGGTCTGAATCTCTCGCTTCATGTAATGAAAGTCGTCAATAAGTAACACGAAAGAGCTGTTCGCGATCTCGTCGATCACTTGGCTCATGTTCGTTCGATTAGCGGTTTTAGTGCTCGTCGAGGTTCTAGCTAACCCAGCGGTTGCCTGCGCGGTCACCTTTCCTTCCGCCACACCTGGCAGAGAGAGACCCCCTCCACCACCACCGCTGACCCCTCCTGATGTCTGCCAAGCAACAGACTCGGACGTGGTAGCCGGGGCTCCCATCCAGTCCAGAACGCGGTCCCAGAGTGCATCCGGCGTTGAAAGCCCAGCGCCCGTAATAGAAATCAGGTTGTCGTGGCCGACAACGCGCTCGATTAAAACGGTTTTTCCTGACTTGGAAGGACCAGAGACAGAAACGACTTCTCCTGGCGTTTCGAGTGCCTCACGCAACCGCTTCTCAAGCCGCTCCTCAGCACGCTTGACGTACGTGTGAGAGGGAAATTCGCTCGGCGTAAAAACGTCTGTGGCCCGAAAACGCGTCATGTGTGACCTCCGCCAGCCTGAGCCGCCGTCACGGGTAACGGTGGACCGATCTGGTCTTCGGCGTCAACACGATCGAGCCGCCGCTGCGCGGAGCGCGCTCGACGGCGAGGCGCACCGGGTCGAGGCCGAGCGCGCCAGGCACGCCACGGCGCCCACGCAGGGCTCTTGTGCTCGCCGTCGGGCCGAGCTTCGCGCATGCGGCCCTGAGCGGCAGCGCCCTCAAGCGCACGCACCCGCTCCCGCTCGACGCCTTGCCCGCCGCGCTCGACCCCGTGCCGCGCCCCTCGTCCACGGCGAACGCTCCGCGGCAAACCTGCACCCGTTCCGATTACTCCGCCGCCTCAAGGCGCGCCGAGCTCGCCGCGCGCTCGTCAGGGGGTCGCGAGCCCGTCGAGCGGCCGCCGCGCGGAGCGCGCTCGACGGCGAGGCGCACCTCGTCGAGGCCGAGCGCACCAGGCATTCCACGCCCCCGCCGCGCGCCCGCGCACGGCGCTTGTGCTCGCGGTCCGGCCGAGCTCCTCGAGCGCGTCGCCGCGCCCTCCGCGCCATCAAGAGCCCGCTCCGCGCCACCCCGCTCCGGCCCGACGCCTCGCCCGCCGCGGCCGGCAAGTGCTTCCTCGCGCCGAGCAACGAGCCGGCGTAGGCGGGAGCGAGGGCAGTGGGCAAGCGGCGAGGTAAGGTCGGCGGCTCCGTCCGGTCACGTCCTCGCGCATCATCGCGAGGCTTGGGCTACCCGTGGGCAGCTCGCCTGGCGAAGTCGTCGCTGATATCGCGGAGAGGCCGGGCGTTCTAGCCAAAAAACAGGGGCACCTGTGGGTGCCCCTGTCGCAAAGCGCTGCCGCGCTTCACGAGTCGCAGCCCCATTCTTTCGCCGCGCCCCTCGTTTGTCAATATTTGATATTGCAACCTCGAAATTCGAGAAAAATTGCACGGCTTTCCTAGCGCGCTATTTGACTGCGTGACGGAGGCTGGCGCGCTTCACGAGTCGCCCTGAAGCTGCAGCCCTCCGTCCTCAGCGGAAAGAGGTTGCATCATGGACGTTATGGCGGTGTTTCTGTCAGGATTCGTGCTCGGTCTAGCAGTTACTGATATGCGGAGTACCTGGAAGGGACGTCGTAAGTAAGGCGGACAAGAGGAGGTCGCGATGACATCGAGACCGTCGCTGCGACCTCCTCATACTGCAGCCCTGAAGAGACAAGCTCATGGATACGCCTGTTACCGCGAAGGCGGCTTTGCTCCAGGCTCTTGTTCGAGGTCCTGGTTATGGGCTCGACCTCATTGATCGAATAAAACGACAAACCGATAGTAAGCTCCTTCTCGGGCAAGGTAGCGTCTATCCAGCGCTTCGCGAGCTCGAGCGAGATGGGCTTGTTGAGAGTTTTCAGAGCGATCCTCTCCCAGAGCGAGGAGGACGCCCACGGCGGTATTATCGGCTTACCGCGTTGGGGGCGACCGCGGCCACGATGCAACGGGAAGCGGTGTTCGCTCTGTTTGCGGAGGTAACGCGATGAGCCACCTAGCTCTCACTGCGCTCCTGCTACTGTCCACTTCGAGCCGAATGAAGCACCGCAGCCGGAGGATGGCCTACCGAAAGAGGTTTCACAGGCAACTCAGTCGGACTGCGCGACTTGACGCCTTGGCAAGCGTGTGGCACCAACACCCATGGACCTCTTCGTTGCCGGACGAGCATGCGATCGCAGCTCAGCGCGCTATGTTGCACGTTAATTGGGTGTTCGGTTTTGTGACGCTGTTCGTTCCGAAGCGCCTCGTAGACGAGGAAATTGGTGATGCGCTTGAGCTGATGGCTAAGCACTTCAGGTATTCGAGGTTGCTATGGCCCATCTACGTTAAGCTCGCTAGCACTGTCTTCTGGATGGCAATTAACGCCATTCGCTACCTGTTCGCCAGCTTTAAGGCCTCGATGGCGGAAGCCTCACGGAAAGCCGAGTAACGGGCCACCGTCGAGCGCGCCGCCGCGAACCCCGGCAGCGTTGCTCGCAAGTCGCCGCCGCTGGCCGCGCCGAAGTCGCCGTGCGCTCGTCGGGAGCTGGCGAGCCCGTCGAACCGCCGCCGCGTGGAGCGCGCTCGGCACCGAGGCGCACCTGATCGAGGCTCAGCGCGCCAGGCCCGCCACCCGCCCGCGCAGAGCTCGTGGGCTTGCGGTCCAGCCGAGCTCCTCCAGCGCGCCGTCGCGCCGGCCGCCCCCTCCCCCTCAGGCTCCTGATCTGCGCCACCCCGATATCACTCGACGCCTCGCCCGCTGACGCGTTCGATCCCGTGCCGAACGCCGCGCTCCTCGTCGGCGGCGACCGCTCCGCCACGAACTAACGACAAGGGGCCATTCGCGGAATTTTGCAGATTCAAGCCCGTGACGTGCGCTGCGAGCCGCGTATTTGAAGGGCAGTACGGGGTCCAAGTGGTCGACTCTTGACCGCTCCAGACGTGATCTATTCTGCCGGTCGGATCCTGGACCATGAGCAGGTTTCTCTCAGGTGCTCGCGAACTTCGCCGAGCTCTCCCAATCTTGCTCGTCGCTCGATGCGGCCGCACGACGTGAAGCCGTAGATCACGTCGCACGGACCGTCCGACAGCGCAGGCTGCCTCAGCGATTGGATCGCGAACGACTGACGAGCTTGCGGACGGCGCGGAGGAGGGCTACACGAAAGAAACCGTCGGCCCGCAATTGTGACCGCGGACGTCCACGAAGGACCCTGGTTTAGCTTCTGACCGGGGGATCCAGGTCGGGCCGACGTGACGCCTGCGCTCGAGCCGGTAGCCGCCCGGCGGGTGAGGGCACCACAGAGCGGGTGCAACAGGTAGCGCAACAGGTGCAACAGGTGCAACAGGTAGAACTGGACCCTCGGAGGCTCGCGCTGGCCCCATCTCGTGGAACGCCGTAGTGGCGCGTGAAGCGAAGCTACGAGGCCGCTGTCCAGGGCTCGTTGGCCGACGCCCCGGGCGGGGCAGGTGGCACGGCGGTTGCGACTCGCACTGCCGTGACCGGGGTTGTTCTGGCATCTTCTCCGGCGCGCTCACCGTCGAGCCGAGAAAGCCGATGAAATGGAGGTCGCAATGAACACCTGCACGTCGCGCATGAGCATCGTCTGGCTATCTTCGCTGTGCGCCGCCGCGGGCGTGGCCGGCTGCGCCTCCTGGGATCCCGGCGCCGACTGGACCGGCGGCGACGCGCCGCCCGAGCTCGTCTCCGAGGCGCTCGAAGCGCTGATGCCCCGGAACAGCCTGCCGGCCCAGGCGCTCGCCGCCGGCGCGCTCCTGGAGGACCGACCCCTCCTCGACCTGCTCCGCTCCAGCGCCCTCGGCGACCCTTCGCTGGCGGACGACCTCGCGTCTCCCCAGTTGAACGCCAACGCGAGATCGCTGCTCAAGTACGTCGTCTCCTGCGCGCTCGATCCAGGCCGGCGCGTCTCGGCGTGGGAGGGCGAGCTCGGCCTCTGCGGGGCCGCCTCGCCTCACGGGGACTGGTTCGAGCGCCCGCCGAGCGCGGCGTGCCAGGAGGTCGTGTCGGCCTGCGTCCTCGCGCGCACGAACGCCCTCGGGAGGAAGGTCCGCCTCTCCACGCGCAGCGACGAGGACAGCGCGCTCTTTCCGCTCCTGCCGGTCGTGCCTGTGGAGACGGAGTACCGCGACGCGGGCGACCCGCCCATCAAGAGCCTCAATGCCCCCTGCGCCGCAGGCGCCGCCGCGGGGGATCCCGCTCGCGACTGCGGCTGGGCCGGGCGCCACGTCGGCACGTGCACGCCCAAGGCGCGGGTCGTGCTGAAGCCGGGCGGCCCCGCCAGCGCCTCCACTCCCTATTTCATGGTGCGCGTGTGCAACGGCATCCACGGCTGCGATCATCGGACGATGGCGCCGCGTCCGTGGTACTCGGGCCTCGTCGCCGAGGGGGTCCTGAGCGTGGACGGGCGCTCTGGGACCACCCGTGAGGTGAGCTTCACCTGTCCTGAGCCGGGCGTCCCCGGCCCGTCGTCGTTCGCGGTGATGGTGGCCTCGCCCCATCCCGCGGAGGCTCCCCCCGCGACGGCGGACGTGATCGCCGCCGGGGCGGCGGCGATCTACCCCGCGCCCGAGAACAAGGTGTTCACGTTCCGGGAAGGCGCGTTCTACGGAAACCTCTTCGGGGCCGCGAACCCGGGTCCGCCGGGGGAGATGCTCTCGAACGGCCAGCACGCTTGTTACAGCAACGTCTGGTCCCGTCCGATGGCGCACTTCACCGACAGGCTGTGCGCCGGCAGGGACGCCGGCTGCTTCGGGAACCCGCCCGGCGCCTGCCTCTCCAGCCCCGCGGCGCCGCCCCGGCCCGATCTCGCCCGGGTCTGCAAGGGAGAGCGCAACGGGAGCTACTACGGTTGCGCCGCCGCTTCGGGACGGACGCCCTGGAACCACGTGATCACCGTGTTCCTCAACCACCCGTGCGATCTCGCCGGCGACCTGATCCGCTGTCAGGACGCGTTCGCGCAGCTCTCGCCCCCCGGGCCTTGATCCGCGCCGCGCGGGTCGCGCGCGAGGATTGACCGCGCCGGTCGGGCTCTGTACCCAGGATCCGTGTCAGGCGGGCTCGAGAGCAGCACCCTCTCCGTGAGCAGGGGGCCGGGGGCCCCGGCCGGAGGGCGCAGCAGCCCGTTCCTGTTCCTGGTCCTGGAGAGCCACCGGCCGCTCGCGCCGCCGGCGCGCGTCGCGCTCCACGAGGTGGACGAGGTGACGATCGGGCGCGGCGCGGCCCGGAAGATCGAGCCCACGCGGGACGGCTCGATCCGGCGGCTCGACCTCCGCCTCGACGATCCGTGGCTCTCCTCGAGGCACGCGCGCATCGTCCGGCTCCTCGGCCGCTGGGTGGTCGAGGACAGCGGCTCGAAGAACGGCAGCCTCGTCAACGGGGCCCCGCTCCAGCACGCGCAGCTCGCGGACGGCGACCTCATCGAGCTCGGCCGCACCTTCTTCGTCTTTCGCGACGCCCTGCCGCACCCGCCCGGCGCTCCGGCGATCCTCGAGGGCGCGCCCGACGCGGCGCCGGCGCCCGGCCTCGCCTCGCTCCTGCCTGCCCTGCTCGACGCGTTCGAGCAGCTCGCGGTCGTGGCGCGCTCCGCGATCCCGGTCCTGCTCCAGGGGGAGACCGGCACGGGCAAGGAGGTGATTGCGCGCGCGATCCACGCGCTCTCGGGGCGGGCGGGCGATCTCGTGGCCGTCAACTGCGGCGCGCTGCCCCGCGAGCTCGTCGAAGCAGAGCTGTTCGGGCACCGGAAGGGCGCGTTCTCAGGCGCCACGGAGGACCGCCCGGGGCTCGTGCGCAGCGCCGACCGCGGGACGCTCTTCCTCGACGAGATCGGCGACCTGCCCGCGGCCGCGCAGGCCGCCCTGCTGCGCGTGCTGCAGGAGCAGGAGGTGCGCCCCGTGGGCGCGACGCGACCCGTCCGCGTGGACCTGCGCGTGCTCGCGGCGACGCACCGCCCCCTCCAGCGCCTCGCTGCGCTGGGCGAGTTCCGCGCCGACCTGCTCGCGCGGCTCTCGGGGTACGTCATCGAGCTGCCGCCGCTCCGCGCTCGCCGCGAGGACCTGGGCCTGATCCTCGGGGAGCTCCTTGGGCGCGCTGCGCCGGAGCGCGCGGCGGGCGTGCAGATCCACCCGGACGCGGCGCGCGCGATGCTGATGTACCGGTGGCCCGCCAACGTGCGCGAGCTGGCGCAGTGCGTGACGACCGCGGCCGTGCTGGCGCAGGACGGCGCGATCGAGCCCCGGCACCTGCCCGACGAGGTCGCGCGCGCGGCAGGCCGCGACGGCGGCGACAGCGGGGACGAGGGGGAGGGCGAAGGCGAGAGCGACGCGCAGGGAGAGGGCGACGCGGGTGGGGAGGGCGACGCGCGCCGGGCGGAGCTCGTGGCGCTGCTCGTCGAGCACCGGGGGAACGTCACCGCGGTGGCGCGCGCCATGGGCAAGGCCCGGATGCAGATCCAGCGCTGGCTGAAGCGATACAGGATCGACCCCGAGCAGTTCCGGCGCTAGATCGCGGTCTCGGCCGGAGGTGCGGGCGCTTTGGTCCGAGGGACGCTCATCGCCGATCGCTACCGCGTCGTGCGGCGCCTCGGCGCGGGCGCGATGGGCGCCGTGTACGAGGCCGTCGACATCGAGACCGACCGCCGGCGCGCGCTCAAGGTGATGCACGCGCACACGATCGAGCGCGCCGATCTCCGGCGGCGGTTCGCGCTGGAGGCGCGGGTCGCGGGCCGGGTCGACAGCCCGTTCCTCGTCGACGTCGTCGACGCGGGGGTCGACCGGGAGACGTCGACGCCCTTCCTCGTGATGGAGCTCCTGGAGGGCGAGACGCTGGCCCAGCGGCTCGCGCGCAAGGGGCGCTGCTCGCCCGCCGACGCGCTCCGCTGGCTCGGGCAGGCGGCGCTCGGGCTCGACAAGATGCACCGCCTCGGGATCGTCCATCGCGACCTGAAGCCGAGCAACCTCTTCCTGGAGCGGCGCGAGCACGAGGCGCCCCGCCTCAAGATCCTCGATCTCGGCGTCGCCAAGGTCCTCGACGCAGGCGCCGGCCTCGAGTCGACGGCCGCGGCGGGCACGCCGGTCTACATGGCGCCGGAGCAGCTCCGCGGCGGCAAGCTCACGCCGGCCGCCGACATCCATGCGCTGGGGATGATCGCCTTCACGCTGCTCGTCGGGAGCGCTTACTGGCAGGACGAGGCGGCGCGCAGCCAGGACCCGATCGCCTTCGCGCTGGCCGCGTCTTCCGGCCCCGTGGAGCCCGCGACGGCGCGCGCCGCGCGCCGGGGCGTCTCGCTGCCGCCCGGGATCGATGCGTGGTTCGCGCGAGCGACGGCGGTCGATCCTGCCGCGCGGTTCGCGAGCGCGGTCGCCGCGGTGGAGGCGCTGGCCGGAGCGCTGGGCGAACCCAGCGCGGCGCTTCCGCTCGAAGCGACCTGGTCCGCCCCGCAGGCGCCAGCCGAAGGGCGCGAGCGCGCGCCGGTGGCTGACGCGGGAGGCGATGGCGGGACCAGGACCATCGAGGAGCGCGAGGGCGCGATGGCGGGGCGCGACGGCGCGACCAGGACCGTCTCCGTCGCACCCGGAGCCATCCCGATCGCGCCCGGAGCCATCCCGATCGCTCCGGGAGCCATCCCGATCGCTCCGGGAGCCATCCCGATCGCTCCGGGAGCCATCCCGATCGCACCCGGGGCCGTCTCGATCGCACCCGGAGCCGTCCCTGCGACGCCGCCTCGGTCTGGCGGGCGGGCGCGCTGGCAGATCGGGCTCGGCGGCGCCGCCGCGGCGCTGGCCGCCTTCGCGCTCGCCGCGGCGCTCAAGGCGCCGCCCGGGGCACCACCGGAGGCGGCGTCACCCCGCACCACGCCGCGCTCGCCGCTCGACGCGCCGGACGCTGTGCTCGCTTGCCCAGTGCTCGACGCCGCGGGCGTCGACGCGCCCTCGGGCTGGCTCGGCGCCGCCGCGGCGGCGACCGTGTGCGAGCGAGCGCGGATCCTCCTCGGCGGCAGCCCGGCGCGCACCCTGGTGCCGGCCGAGCTGCTCTCGCTCCCGCACCCGCCGGTGGATCGGTTCCCTGTCGATCCCTACGCGGCGCCGGAGGCCCGCGCGCGCTCGGTGGAGGCAGCGCGCCGCCGCGCCGCGGCGCACATCGACGGCGAGGTCGTCCGCGACGGCGCGGCCTTCCGGGTCGCCCTGCGGCTGCACGGACCGGACGGCGCGGAGATCACCCGCGCGCAGGGCGCCGGACGGGCGCTGTTCGAGGCGGTCCGCGAGGCCATGACCCCGATGGTGCAGGCAGGGCACCTGCCCAGGGCGGCGCGCCTCGACCCCTCGGTCGCGGAGTTCTCGCGGGCCGGGGACGTCGACGGAGCCCTCGCCCTGCTCGATCTCTCGATGGCGATGGTGCACAACGCCGGAGGGCTCGCGGAGGAGTGCGCCCGGGTCGAGGCGCAGGGCGGCGCGCTCGCGGAGATGGGGCCCGGAGAGCGCTACCGGTGCGCCTTCGTCCTCGGCCTGCCCGCGCCGGCGATCGCGCTCCCGCCGGCCGAGGCGGCCTCGCCCGGCGCGTTCGCGGCGCGGGCGCGCATCGACCAGCTCGCCCATCGCGTGGACGACCCGGCGCTCGCCGCGGAGCTCGTGCGGCGGTTCGAGCAGGAGCCGTCGTCGTGGGGGCGGTCGACGCTGGCCTCGACCGCGTCGTGCCTGCTCCAGCCGTTCGATGCGGGCCGCGCCGCCGAGCTCTCGCTCCTCTCGGTGCAGATCGAGCCGAAGAACCCGACCGGAGAGTTCTGCGCGCCCTGGGTGCAGCTCGCCACCGTCACGCGGGGCACGGCGAGCGCGGAGAGCGCGCTGCGCGCGATGCAGGCGTGGGCGCCCTGGGACGGCTATGCGTGGCTGCTCGAGGAGCCTCTGCCCGACGACGCCGGGCGGGCGCTCGCGTTCGCCCGGCGCGCTCACGCGCTGTCGCCGCTCGACGCCTACGTGGCCGACGTCCTCGCCGGCCGGCTGCTCGCGATCGGAGCGCGCAGCGAGGCGCGCGGCATCGCGCTCGCGCTCGCCGCGGGCGGATACCCGAGCCAGCGGGTCGAGAGCGAGCTCCTGCTCCTCCGGGTCGAGGCGAGCGAGGCCCGCTTCGGCGCCGCGCTCGCGCGGGCGACGCGGGCGATGATCCCCTCCGCCGAGGACGCCGGATGGGTGCGCGTCCAGCGGCTCGAGATCGCGTGGCGCGCGCTGGAGATCGGCCTGATCCTGGGCCGGGCCGGCGAGGTCGCCGATCGCGCGGTGGAGCGCTTCCTCGATCCGGAGCCGACGCCGCTCGACGGCGCCCACCACATCGACGTCCCGCTGCGGATCGCGGCCCTCTGCGCCCACGCCACGGCGGCGGCGTCGCGGCGGTGCTTCGCGCGGCTCCGCGCGCTGCGGCCGAGGCTCTCGGGGGGCATCCTGCCGGGCACCGACGCGTTCATCGACGGCGCCGAGTGGGTCGCGCGGGCGGACCACGCCGGGGCGGCGAGGGCGTGGCGGCCGCTGCTGCGGGACCCGGGGCCGTTCGCGGCGGTGATGGCCGACGCCATGGCCGCTGTGTTCGAGCGGACGGGCGAGATGGAGCTCGTCGAGCGGCTGGAGAAGGCCGTTCCGGCGGGCGAGCGCCACCTCGGCGGCGCGAGCCTCGCCACGGTGCGCGCCGCGCGCCGGGCCGCGCGACGAGGCAAGGTGGACGAGGCGCGCGCGCTGGCGAGGCAGGTGATCGAGGCGTGGGCCATCGCGGATGAGCCCGTGCCGGCGCTCGACGACATGCGGCGGCTCGCGGGGCCGCGGTAGGGCAGCTCGCCGCGGCGATGCGCTCAGGCCACGCTGCATCGGGAAACCCTGCGGCGCGGCGCGCTTCCTCCCGCTCGCCGCGCTGTTCATGGCTGGCGATGGCGCCTAGACTGGCGTGACGGTCGATGGCCACCTGCCCCGCGTGTCGCTCGGTCTATCCGGAGGATGTCGCGACCTGCCCGGAGCACGGGGACGCGCTGCTGCCGGACGAGGCCTTCTCCGAGGAGGACGCGCAGCTCCCGCCCGGCACGATGCTAGGCGAGTACCGCGTCGAGCGGCTGCTCGGCGCGGGCACGTTCGGCGACGTCTACGCGGGAGAGCAACCCCTCATCGGCAAGCGGGTCGCGATCAAGGTGCTGAACCGGCGGTTCGCGTCCGACCCGACCGTCGTCTCGCGCTTCGTCGGCGAGGCGCGCGCGGTGAACCGCATCCGGCACCGCAACATCATCGACATCTTCTCGTTCGGCGTCGTCGACGGGCGGCACTACTTCGTCATGGAGCTGCTCGACGGGCTCACGCTCGGCGCGCTGATCCGGCGCGAGGGGCGCCTCTCCCCGGGCCGCGCCGTCCCCGTCCTCGAGGGCATCGCCGACGCGCTCGACGCGGCGCACGCGGCGGGGATCACGCACCGCGATCTGAAGCCCGAGAACATCTTCGTGGCGATCGAGAAGGGCGGCCGCTACTTCCCCAAGCTGCTCGATTTCGGCGTGGCGAAGCTCGCGGACGAGGCGCTCGCCCACAAGACGGCCACGGGGGTCGCGGTCGGAACGCCCGCGTACATGTCGCCCGAGCAGGTCCGCGGCAAGGGCGTCGACCATCGTTCGGACATCTACGCCCTCGGCGTGATCGCCCATGAGGTGCTCACGGGAACGCTCGTCTTCCAGGGCGAGTCGATGATGGACGTGATGATGATGCACCTCCTCCAGGAGCCTCCGCGGGCGTCAGAGATCTGCGCGGATCTCCCGCCCGAGCTCGACGCCCCGGTGACGGCGATGCTGGCGAAGCGCGCCGAGGATCGCCCGCCGTCGGCGGGCGCAGCGGTCCAGGCGTTCGTCGAGCAGGTGCGCAAGCTCGGCCTCGAGGGGCTCGACGGCGGGGGCGCGTCGCGGCCCCGGAGCAGCGCGCGCGTGGTGTCCGTCGGGTCGCAGGACGTCAGCTCCGAGGCGGCGACCGATGTGGTCGACGCGCTCGATCCGGAGGAGGGCAGCGGCGCTGCCGGAGGCGGCGCGTCCCGGAGCGGCGCCTCCGGGAACGGCGGCTCCTCCGGAACGCTGCGCAGCCCTGGCGGGAGCGGGGCCGTTGCCCCGGGGCGCACGCAGCCCATGCCGCCGGGCTCGGTGGCGCCCACCGAGGTCGGCCGGACGGCGGCGCTCGCCCCGCTCGCCGAGCCCGCCCCGACGGCGGCGTTCGCACCGCTCCCGGAAGCCGTCCAGGCGCCGAGGACCCGTGCCCGCCGCGCCGGGATGCTCGCCGTGCTGGTCCTCGGCGGCGCCATGGCCGGGGCGATCGCGTGGCTCCGCCCCGGCGGCGAAGGTGCCTCGATCCGTGACGCCGCCCCGACCGCGGCCACGGGCGCGCCGCCCGGCGCCGCAGACGTCACCGGCGCTCCGTCCAGCGCCGTCGGCCCCCTCGGTGCGCCGCTGGCCGGCGCGGGCGCCACCGGCGCGCCGGCCGGCGCCGCGGAGCCTTCGGGCGCGTCGCCCGTCGCAGGCGCCGCGCCCGGTCTCCAGGCGGCTCCGGGCGCAGCCGCGGATGGATCGGCGCCGCCCGCACCGGCCGCCGGGGCAGCCAGCGCGGCGCCGACCACGGCGTCGTCGGGCGTCCGGGCGAGCCGTCCGCGCAAGCTCCACACCGATCTGGAGAAGCCGGCGTTCGACAGCTTCCGCGGAGCCCCCTGACCATGAAGGCATCTCACGGAGTGTCGGTCGTCCTGGCGATCGCGGTGGCCGGCTGCGCGAACCTCTCGCTGCTCGAGGAGGACGTCTGCGGCAACCGCGTCGTCGAGGCGCCTGACGAGGCCTGCGACGGGCAGGAAGGCTGCGGCGCGCCCGGGAGCGCGCACCAGTGCCGCTACCTCTGCGGGGGCGCCGAAGGGTTCGTGTGCCCCGGCGGCTACGGGTGCGGCGCGGACGGCGTCTGCCGGCGGCCCACGGGCGTGTTCGAGGAGCTCTCGGCGCGCACCATGGTCACGGCGATGGAGCTCTCGGCCGGCGATATCAACGCCGACGGCTGCGACGAGCTCGTGCACACGACGCTCGAGAGCACCACGATCACGGCGCTCCCGAGCCAGGCCCCTGGCCTGTGCGCGCAGGCGGAGCAGGCGCTCCCGATCGCCCGGGCGGCGTCGAGCGAGGAGACGTCACCCGCTCCGATCCTGCGCGATCTCACGAGCGACGGTCAGCTCGAGCTCATCGTCGCAGGGCGCGGGGACGTGGTCGCTGCGCAGGGGGGCGCCGCGAACGGCCTCTTCGTGTTCTCCGCCTCCGAGAGCGCGGCCATGGCGCCGACGCTCTACGCGACCACGCGCCTCGACAGCGAGGCCGCGCGCCTCCTGTCGGCGCGGCTGCGCGGCCGCGACGCCGCGCTGATCTTCCTGGGAGCAGCCGCCGCGACCGGTGGCGCGAACGGCGGCGGTGCGAGCGGCGAGCCGCCGGCGAGCGCCGGCCCAGGCCGTCTCGCCGTCATGTCGGACCCGGCCGCGACGCCGCAGACGCTCGACGGCGACGTCGTGGCCCCCGGCGACATCGTGGCAGCGGTCGCCGCCGATCTGGACGGGGACGCCGCCGCGGACACCGAGCCGTGCGACGAGGCGATCGTGGCGAAGCGGGGCGACGATCGGATCCGCATCTACGCCGTGTGCGGCCCCGCGGGCTCGAACGCGCTCGCGGCGCTGCCCGAGGTGCAGCTCGGCGGCGGCGCGAGGATCCGCGACGTCAACGCGTCGCTCGCCGTGCACGATCAGAACGGCGACGGCTTCCTCGACATCGTCGTGAACGCCATCCACGGCGATCTCGGCGAGATCCACGTCGCGTACGGCCTCGGCGACGGGCGCTTCCATTCGACCCCGAGCCTTCCGTCCTCCGGCTCGCCCGATCAGCGCACGGGCGCGCTCTCGCTCGACGACGCGGAGCTCGATGCCGCGCTCGCCGATCCGGACCGGATCTTCGTCGCCGGCGATTTCGACGCGGACCGCCCCGGACCAGAGCTCGTGCCGCTCGACTGCCGCCCCGGCGCGCCGTTCCAGTCGCCGGTCTGCGGCTCCATCGGCGGAGGGTGCGAGGCGATCGCCGCCGACGTGAACGCCGACGGCCACCTCGATATCGTCGCCACCGAGACGCAGCTGCCCGACATCACGGTCTACACCGGCGCCTCGGACGGCACGTTCTACACGCAGCGCGTCGCGACGCAGTGCCCGCCTCACTACGTCGCCGTCGGCGACTTCGACGGCGATCGGGTGAACGACATCGCCTACTTCGATCAGCAGGCGCGGCCGTCGTCTCCGCAGCCCTCGACCCGGCTCGACATTGCCTATGGCAACGCCTTCGCCGCGCCCTCCGCGCCGGCCGGGCACGGCCGCCTCGATCTCGCCAGCGGCCTCGTCGCGGGCCGCGTGCTCCAGGAGGCCACGGGCGTGCAGCTCTTCGCCCTGCGCGGCCTCCCGCGGCCGCCCGACGCGCCTGTGGGCTCCGGCTCCGGGCTCGCGCTCATCGAGGGGGGCCGCGATCGCCTCATCCGCGCGCCGTTCTACTTCGCCGCGCCTCCCGGAGCGCCGGGAGGCATGCCGCCTGGTCCTGGCATGCCGCCTGGTAGCGGCGCGTCGAGCTCCATCCTGCCCGTGAGGCTCCTCGCGGTCGCGGGCGGCATGTTCGCGGCCGGGGCCGACGGCGAACCCCAGCAGCGCCTTGCCGCGATCACGGAGCTCGCCGTCGAGGGCGGGCCGGGGCCCGTGCCCGAAGGCACGCAGCTCTGGCTGATCGCCGTCTCGCCGGAGGGAGACAACCTGCGCGCCGAGGCGTCCGGCCGGCCCGGCGAGGGGGCGCCGCCGTGCGACGCGTGCGTGCTCGCGCCGATCGACACCGACGGCGACCGCCGCGACGAGCTCGTGTGGCTGAACGACGGCGAGCTCGCGCTCTATGCGGCCGACGGCGAGAAGCTCGTCGAGGCGGCTCGGCAGGAGACGGCGCACGTGTTCAAGGCCATCGTCGAGGACGTGAACCCGCCGAAGTACGCGCCGCGCCCCCTCGTCGCGGATCTGGACGGCGACGGGCAGCAAGATCTCCTCGCGCGCGCGGACAGCGGCGAGATCGTCGCGCTCTGGGGCCGCGCCGGCGGGGGCTTCGACGAGACGGAGCTCGTCGCCCCGGAGCCCTGCGAGGGCGACAAGGTCTGCGCGGGCCTCGCCGTGGCGCTGCTCAACGCCGACGCCGACGTCGCGCTCGAGGTCGCCGTGGCCGGGCCCGGGCGGCTCGAGCTCTACGACCTCGACGCCGGCGCGCGGGCGCTTCGCCGCCTCGAGACCGCCTTTCCCGGCCCTCCGCCGGAGGCTGGCAGCGATTTCGTCGCGCTGGTCGCGGGCGACGTCGACGGGGATGGCGTCGACGATCTCGCGGTGGCGATGAGCTCCGCGTTCCTGAAGGTGTTCCGCGGCAAGCCGGTGCTGCAATGAGGGCGGCGGCTCGCCCCTTCCGTCCGTTGCTCCTCTGGGCCTCGCTGAGCCTCGCTGTGGCGCCTGCCGCCGCCCGGGCGGACGCGCGCCCGACGCCCGAGCAGGTCGCGCAGGCGGAGAACTACTTCAACGCCGGCGCGCAGGCGTACGAGGCGGGCCAGTACCAGGTCGCAGCGGAGGCGTTCCTGGAGGCGCACGAGCGCGTGCCGAGCCCGTCGCTCCTGTTCTCGGCGGCGCAGGCGTTCCGGCGGCAGTACCTCACGGAGCCGTCGCCGGACGCGCTGCGCCGCGCGATCGCCCTCTACCGCGAGTACCTGCGCCAGGATCCGAAGGCGACGCGCCGCGAGGAGGCGGTGACGGCCCTCGGATCGCTCGTGCCGCTGGAGGCGCGGATCGCCGGCGAGGGCGCGGCGCCTGCGGGCGGCGAGGGCTCGACGGCAGAGAGCGGCGGCCCCGCGACCGCCGCGAGGCCGGCCGCGGGCGGGACGCGGCTCTTGCTGTCGTCGCCGGCCGAGGGGGCGCGGGTGTCGGTGGACGGCCAGCCGTTCGTCGCGGCGCCGCTCGTGGCGCCTGTCGCTCCTGGCCCGCACCGCGTGCGGGTGCAGGCGACGGGGCACTACGACGAAGAGCTCACGGTCGTCGCGGTCGCCGGCGAGCTGATGCCGCGGCACGTCGTGCTGCGGGTGAAGCCGGCGCAGCTGCGGGTGACCGGCACGGGCGGCGCGCGCATCGCGGTGGACGGGCAGGTGAGGGGGACGGCGCCGACGGCCGGAGCGATCGCGATCGAGCCGGGGGTTCATGTCGTCGAGGTCTCGCTGCCCGGATACGAGCTCTTCCGGCGGGAGCTCCGCGTGACGCGCGAGCAGGCGGTGGCGCTCGACGCCGATCTCCGCATGACCTCCCGCCGAGTCGCCGCGTGGACGGCGCTCGGCGTGGGCGCGGCGGGCGCGGTTGCGACCGGCGTGCTCGGGGGCCTCACTCTCGCGAGCCAGAGCGAGGCGGTCGAGCTGCGGGACAGGAAGGATGCGGGCTCGCTCACGCCGTCGGAGCGGGATCGCTACAACGCCGCGGTCGACGCGCGCGGCAGCCTCGGCGCGGCGGCGGCCGTCGCGGGCGGGGTGTCGTTCCTGGCCGCCGCTGTGGGGTTCGGGCTCTTCGCGTTCGACGAGCCGAAGGGCCTTGGCTCCGCCGCTCCCGCCGCGCCGCCGCCGCGGGATCCCGGGGTGGGGGCGGAGTTCACGGTGGGAGTTCTGTCGGCCGGTATCCGAGGGCGCTTCTAGATTTCCGTCTCGCCGCAGGTCGTCCCCGCGAGCTCGGACCGCGATCAGCCACGCCGCGATCAACCAGGCACGACGACGATCTCGCCGGTCGTGTACAGCGCGGAGGTGTCCCAGGCGAGCCCGGGGGCGAGCGGCACATCGATCGTCACCTCGGAGAACGTCCCCAGGAGGGCGCCGCTCCAGCCGAGCACGGCGATGGTGTCGCCGGCCTGGAAGGGCATGGCCTCATCATCCGCGTGGATCTCCAGCGCCCCGTCGATGCTCGCGTCCCCGTCCACGAACAGGAGCGGCGCGGCGCTCGGCCCGGCGACGGTCACGCTCAGCGCAGCGAACGAGCCCTGGCTGTAGCTCCCGGCGACGCTCGTCGAGGGGTACACCTCGCCCACGACCAGCGTGCCGAGCGCGGGGTTCGCGAGATCGCCCGTGAAGCTGCTGGTCTCGAGGCGCCCCCGGTAAAGATCGATGTTGTCGCTGGCCTGGACCTCGATCTCTGCCGCGGTGAGCTCGCCGTCCGCGAGCCGCACCGCCCACCTCGGGCCGCCGGGAGCGCCGGGCAGCGGCGCGAGCCGGAGGAGGCCGTCGATGCGGACGGACCCTCCCCCGTCGATGTGCAGCACGGGATAGACCGGCGAGTCCATGGACGCGAGGATCGTGACGTCACCGCTGTTGATCCACGATGCATAGACGTCGGTCACGTAGATGTACGCCGCGCCGCCTCGCGACCGGATCTCGGCCTCCTCTGTGGCCAGGGTCCCCAGCGCTCCGAGGACGATCCCGCCGATTCCATGGTCTCCCCCCACCGACAGCAGCCCCGCGTTCGTCCAGGTGCCGTCCCAGCCGCTCACGCTGACAACGCTGTTCTCGCGCCCGTTGCCGAGGACCTGCGCGTTCACGGTGGAGAGCTCGCCCCGGTAGACGGTCAGCTGCGCGGCCCTGCCCGCGCCGACGACGAACTCCCCCGTGCTCACCCACCTCGTCGCGGAGCCTGTGACGAACGCCTCGATCGGGAGGAAAGGGTCCGGCAGGGCGCTGGCACCGAAATAGACGTTGTGTGAGAAGAAGCTCGCTCCTTTCCGGATCTCGAGCCTGCCGCCCCACAGGTCACCGATGTAGGCGTTGGTTCGGCTCGTCAGGGTCGCGTCGTACCCCTCGACGAGCACGTCGCCGTAGGCGTGGAAGTACGGCCCGCTGACCAGGAGCTCGTCGGTGATCACCCTGGCGCCGGTCCGTACGATGAGCGAGCCCCAGGCAAAGTGGCCTGCGCCGATCGCGAGAGAGCCATTGTTGGTCCACCGCGATCCGTACCCGACCACCTCGACCGTACCGGAGCCCTCGTAAGGCCCGCCGATGATGGCGCCGGGGCTGAGCACCCTCCCTTTGTTGGAGACGCGCACGCTCCCCGAGCGGGGCATCCCCCGTATGGTGCCGCCGACAAGCAGAGGGCTATCGCCGAGGTCCCACGGGTCCGTCGCGCTCGCGGGCGATACATCATCCGAGATGGTCACATCCGCCCGGAGCGGCACTGGCACGCTCACCGACACCGCCGCAAGCAACACCGAAAGGGCGCATCGGACATGCTGGTTCATGGGCCTCCTGCTCAGCAAGAAAAATCACAACACAAGAATTCCGTCCTCGCTTCCCCCTACTGCCCGAGCCGGGTGGATTGCGAGACCGATATTCCCGCGCGCACTCTAGCAGGTAAAAGTCCGACGATCGCACGTCCTCGAATCAGCGCTGCCGATGAGCCCGGCGATGGGCTTCGCCGCCCGGGCCGCATTGCCCGGGCAGGGTGGAGCGGGTAACCCCTCTCGCGGGATATGTATCGGAGTCGACTTTGCTGTCGCCGCCGCCCGTCGGGCCGGTTTGCGAGAGGAGATTGGAGCCGATCTCTTTTTCATCAATCTTGTGTGCGAGCGTGCGAGTTCGACGAGCGTCTGAACGCGTCGGCGCCGAGGTCCGAGCGCGAGCTCGTCGAGGGCGCCAGGGTCGAGGCTCATCAGGGCGCGCGCGGCGCAGCGTCGGGTTCCGCGAGCTCGACCTGGGGAACGCCGAGCTCAGCGGCCGGATCGAGGGCAGAGGCCTTGAGGGCCCTCGACGGTCATAGCGACCTCGCTCCGGGATGGGTCGTGGCTCGATCTCGCTCGATCTGCTCAGGTCGGGCCCGAACGGCGCTCATGTGGGCCTCTCGATGACCTATCGGCGCCGGCCCCTCCGTTTTCCATCACGGAACGCGCGCGCGCCGGAGACAGTCACGGGCATGAAGCGCTCGTCGTTGTTCGTGCAGGCTGCCCTCGTCCTCCTCGCGTGCGCCTGCGGTGACGGAGGCGATGCCGGAGGACAGGGCGGCCAGGGGGGCCAGGCGAGCGGAGGTTCGTCCACCGGCCCAACGGGCGCCGGCGCAGGCCCGTCCGCCGGCACGACGGGCTCCGGTGCAGGCCCGTCCACCGGCACGACGGGCGCCGGCGGAGGTCTCGGCCCCCACGTCCCTGAGCCGAGCACGCCGACGCGCGGCGGGACGATGACGTTCACGAACATCGGCGCGCCCGGCTGGTGGCCCCGCCGCATCGACCGCGAGCCGGGCGACCCGGCGTGCGACTACAAGGACGGCGACGACACCTGGGGCGGGCACTGCTGCATGACGGAGCATCACGCGACGAGCGACAAGCTCGCCCCGTTCGATGAAGAGATGACCCTCATCATGAAGGCCATCCGCGTGAAGCAGCTCGCCGTCTACCAGCCCGGCAGCGACCCGGCGTCCTGGCAGATGGTCTCGTCGTGGGACGCGAAGGACGGCGTTGGCTCCAACCTGCTCGTCACGGAAGGGCAGGCCACGTCCGCCGACTTCACGGGCGATCTCACGAAGAAGGACTGCGTCACCTACTTCACGCAGGACAGGCCCTTCGCGTGCGGTGACGGCAAGGACTATTACTGTCCCGACGATCCGGGCGTCATGCACCTCGGCTGGGCGGGATCGAAGCTCGTCGTCTTCCTGGCGTCGATGACGTTCGACGACGCGGGCGTCGAGAAATGCGACGGCGATGGGCAGGGCCACCCCGGCCCGTGGGTCGCGTTCGTCGCGTCCGAGCTCATCCGCGACGGCGGCCGCAAGTGGAACGGGCTCTGCAACTGCTACTCGAAGACGGGCACGGTCGGCGACGGCTGCGGCGAGATCAACGTGTTCGAGGTCGTGATGGACAACAACGAGTACAGCAACCGCGAGTTCATGAGCACCGGTGTCCGCTCGTACCAAGAGGGGCACATCGGCGGCAGCGTCTGCGGGAGCGGCTGTGATCGCGACGAGTTCGCCGAGGACGTGGAGGTCGTGGATGCGTGCGCGCAAAAGGCCTACGACGAGGGGCCCGTCATCGAGGCCGGCGGGGCCTCGGACGGCTGCCCGACGTGGCGCCGGCCCGTCGGCGATCGCTACTTCATGATCCTGCTCGATGAGGCGCAGCGCACGATCCAGGTCGCGGTCATTCACCCGGAGAGGATCCCCTCCGCCGCGGCCGAGATGCTCCCCGATCTGCCGGGCGGGCTCTCGCGCGGCGCGATCGACGCCATGCTCTCGATGCGCCTGCCGGAGTGAGCCCCATGAAGAAAACGAGGAACACCATGCACAATTTCCGTCAGCTTCCGGTGCGGTGGATCTTCATCGCCGCGCTCGCGTCCTTCGCCGGCGTGCCGGCGTGCTCTGGCAGCGACGACGAGACACAGGCGTCGTCCGGGTCGAGCGGCGCCGGCGTGGGCAGCGCGAGCGGGAGCGGTGTAGCAAGCTCGAGCGGCGCCGGCGGGGGCGGCTCGAGCGGGAGCGGTGGTTCAAGCTCGAGCGGCGCCGGCGCGGGCAGCGCGAACAGCAGCGGTGCGGGCGGCTCGAGCGGCAGCGGCGGTGCCCAGCCGACGGGCTGCAAGCGCGGCCTCGCGTATGGTTATCACTCGAAGGCCGACATGGATGTCCTCTCGCCGGCGGTGTCCTGGTGGTACAACTGGACCCATGTGCCGGACGAGGGTGTCCGGCCCGACTATTACAGGACGCTCGGCGTCGAGTACGTACCGATGGTGTGGGGCGGGGGCAACCTCGACAGCGCCGCCGCCGACCGCATCGCCTCGGAGATCCCCGAGGGGGCGAGGTTCCTGCTCGGGTTCAACGAGCCGAACTTCGGGGCTCAGGCCGATCTTTCCGCGGCCGAGGCCGCGGCGCTCTGGCCGCACGTCGAAGCGGTGGCCGACGCCCGCGGCCTCGCGCTCGTGTCGCCGGCCGTGAACTTCTGCGGCGGCGATTGCCAGGAGACCGATCCATTCAAGTACCTCGACGACTTCTTCGCCGCGTGCAGCGGGTGCCGGGTCGATTACATCGGCATCCACATCTACACCGGCTGCAAGGGAGAAGGCGACAACCAGGCCCAGTGGCTCATCAACCACGTCGAGACGTACAAGTCGCGGTTCGACAAGCCCCTCTGGCTCACGGAGTTCGCGTGCGACAGCGCGGGCTCACTCGCCGAGCAGAAGGAGTTCCTCGTCGACGCGCTGGCGTACCTCGAGAACGAGCCTCGGATCGCGAAGTACGCGTGGTTCTCGGGCCGCGCCGACAACGTCCGGCACGCGAGCCTGCTCGGCGACGACGGCGAGCTCAACGAGCTCGGTCAGGCGTACGTCAGCGCGCCGCAGCGTTCGTGCGGAGACTCGACGGAGTGAGAGTGATGCGGCGGGCAGGCCACGGCCGCTGCGTCGGTGGCGATTTCCCGCAGCCGTTGTGGTTGCCGATGTGCAGCTTGCCGCTGGCTGCACGCGTGCCCGGTGCCCGCCTCTCTTGACGCGATGCTCCGGAGGGGGCTTGTCTGCCATCGGCGCGTGGCTGGTCGCTGGCGCGCCGTTTGGAATTGACATCCGATTTGTGAACGTTCACATTCGGCCCACGACCTCACCGGGGAGGGCGACGAGGGCGGCCGCGGGGGCTTGAGCTCAGGGCCTCTGACGCGCCGATCGGCTGGCGCGTCAGAGCGTCTGAACCGGATCCATCGTTCGCTGGGTGCTGCCAAACGTGAAACAATCCACGTATTTATGAAATTTCTTACGCACTTCAGCTCGAGTGACGAGCTCCGTGCACGGTGCGTTCGCCCCCGCTGCCTGGTGGCGGCGGTCATCCTGCTCCTCGGCGCCGGGGCTGCGGGATGCGGCGCGGACGGCGCCCTCAGCAGTGGCAGTAGCAGCAGTGGCGGCGGAGGCGGCGGCGGCGGCGGTGGTGGTGGCGGCGCCGGGGCGCCGGGTGGCGGTGACGGGGTCGGCGGCCCCGCAGGTTCAGACGGGGGCGCCGGGGGGGAAGGCGGCGCCGGCCTGGTACGACTTCTGGACGGGCACGCGTTACGCGGGAGGCACGACGATCGCCGCCGCCCCCGCGCCCATCGACGCCATCCCCGTCTACGCGCGCGCGGGCTCGATCGTCCCCATCGGACCGGCCCAGGAATACGTCGATCAGCAGGCGGCCGATCCCATCACGTTGCTGGTCTATGGCGGCGCTGGCGGCACTTTCACGCTGTACGAGGACCAGGGGACGAGCACCGATCACGAGAGCGGTGCATTCTCGCTCATCCAGCTGACCTGGGACGACGCGGCGCGAGCGTTGACCATCGGGGCGCGCCAGGGCGCGTGGGAGGGCATGCCGGCGAAGCGCACGTTCCAGGTGGTGCTCGTCACCGATGGCAAAGCGGTCGGCTTCTCGACGACGGACACGCCCGCGCCCGATTCCACCGTGACGTACGACGGGCAGGCGGTCCCCGTTCGTTTGTGAGCCGCTGGCAAGCGCGGAGTCGCCGCTTCCACGATGAAGGGGAGGGGATGCACAACAACTTCGATTGTGCAGACTCGAGCCCTGCGACGCCCCCTGGCCGGTATGGTGACGCGCCTAATTTGAGCTGTCGCTTCATAACTGAACCGGCGCGCCACAATCCATTGCTGGTCGGGAGGCCATGAGCTAGTATCGAGTCCCAGTCGCGCACTTCGCGCGCACGGAGTTACCGATGACAAGTGCCCGTTGCTCCTCCCTGGTCCTCGCCCTGTTCTCACTCTCGGGTGTTGCTTGTTCGTCGAGCAGCACCGCTCCTTCGGAAGAACCGGGGGTCGCAGGCGCGGGCGGCCAAGCGCAGGCGGGCGCCGGTGGTAACGCCGCGAGCGCGGGCAGCACCTCGGGCGGTGGCCAGCCCGGCTCCGCGGGCGCGGGTGGCTCCGATTCCGACGGTGCCAGCGGCGGCGCGGGCGGCAGCGCGAGTGGCGCGGGCATGGGGGGGGCGAGCGGTGGTGGCGGTCAAGCCGACGGCAGCGCAGGCGGCGCGACAGGGACGGACGCGGTCAAGAGCGCTGGCTGCGGCAAAGCGAAGACTCTGCAAAACGGCACGATCGACATCTCGTTCGGCGGCGCCTCTCGCAAGTACATCCTTCGCGTGCCGAGCGATTACGACAAGGACAAGCCGTATCGGCTCGTGTTCGCCTTCGCGGAGTCCGGCTCCTCCGCCATGTCGGTGGCGAACCGGAGCTACTTCACGATGGCGACGCTCGACACTGGAGCTACCACCATCTTCGTCGCGCCGGACGCCGCGAACGGCGCCGGTTCCTGGAGCAAGTCGGACGTGGAGCTGACGGACGCGATCCTGGAGGAGCTCGAGGGAGATCTCTGCATCGACAAAACTCGGATCTTCGCGACCGGCTTCAGCTTCGGGGGAGCGATGTCGTTGGCTCTCGCCTGCACCCGCGCGGACGTGTTCCGAGGCGTCGCCTTCTTTTCGGGGGCAGATCTCACGGGCTCCTGCACGGCGACGTTGACCAAGCCGATCGCCTACTACGCGTCGCAAGCCAGCGGTGACAGCAGCGGCCCCCCCATGCCGACCAGCGGTCGCGTCAAACAAGCCGAATTCGCGAAGGTCAACGGCTGCATGGAGGAGCCGTCGGCGACCACCTTCCCGGCAGCTGGCCAGCCCCACACGTGTACCGAGTACAAGGGCTGCTCCGCAGGTCACCCCACCAAGTACTGCGTGTTCGACGGCCCGCACGGCTGGGAGCCGAAGGACCCCGGGCAATCGACGAGCTGGAACGCCCCCGAGGCGTGGAAATTCATCACGCAATTCTGATGTCGCCCGCGTGACCACTTGCGGAGGCAGCGCGGGTCGTGCACGAGACCGGCTTCTCTGGCACGATTTCTGACCCTGGCAGGTGCCCGCCGACCGCACCGCATCCTGGTCTCACTTGCCGTAGGCCACCCGCCACACGGTGTTGCTCTGGTCGTCGGTCACCAGCAGCGCCCCGTCCTTGGCCACCGCGACGCCGACCGGGCGACCCCACACGTCGCCGGTGCTCGTGACGAAGCCTGTCATGAAGTCTTCGTAATACCCCGCCGCCTTGCCGTCCTTGACCGGGATGCGGATCACCTTGTATCCGGTGCGCCGCGAGCGGTTCCACGAGCCGTGCTCCGCCGCGAAGATGTGTCCCTGGTAGTCGGCAGGGAACTGCTGGCCCGTGTAGAAGCACAGGTCGAGCGAGGCCGAGTGCGACTGGATCAGCACGTCCGGCACGATGACCTTGTCCCGGAGCTCGGGGTGCTTGCCCTCGTGCCGCGGATCCTGGTGCGCGCCGAGGTAGTACCAAGGCCAGCCGTAGAAGCCGCCCTCTTGCACGCGCGTCACGTAGTCGGGGACCAGGTTGTCGCCCAGCTCGTCGCGCTCGTTCACGCTGGTCCAGAGCGCGCCCGTCGCCGGCTCGATGGCCAGACCGACCGGGTTGCGGATGCCTGACGCATGGAGCGCCTCGTTCTTGCCGTCGGGCGTGAAGGCCAGGATGCACGCGCGCCGGATCTCGCTGTCGTCGTCATCGACGTTGGAGCGGGAGCCCACGGACACGAACATTCGCTGGTTGTCCTTGCTGAAGGCGATATCGCGGGTCCAGTGGCCGCCGCCGCCCACGGCCTCCTTGCCCGAGGGGATGTTGGTGACCAGCGCCTCGGCCGGGCCGCCGGCCCTCGTGTCGCCCGCCTTGTAAGGGAACCGCACCACGCTGTCGGTGTTCGCGATGTAGACGTGCGTCGGCGCCTCGGTGCCGCTCGGATAGAAGGCGATGCCGAAGGGGCGGTTGAGGTCCTCGGCGTAGACGCTGCGGAGGTCGGCCTTGCCGTCGCCGTCCGTGTCCCGGAGCACCTGCACCCGGTCCGCCGCGCTCTCGGCCACGAACACGTCGCCGTTCGGCGCCACCTGCACGACGCGCGGCTTCTCCAGACCCGTGGCGAGCTCGGTGACGGCGAATCCCGACGGGACTTTGGGGAACACACCGGCTGGACGATCTGCCTTGCTCGGACTGTTGGTCACCGACTCGCCCTCGTTGGGCGCGGGCAGGTCGGCGACGGTGATCTTGCGCTTCACGCCTGGCGCGTCCGTTGTCCAGTCGCCCAGCGCGTCGGCGCCCGTGAGGATCCTGTCGGTGGGCGCTGGCTGCGGTGTGACCTCGGCTCGCTTGGGCGAGCAGGAGGACAGCGCGCCCGCGCAGGCGCCAACCAGGAGCACCTGAGCCGCCCCACGCCGGGCCCAGCAGCGGCCTGATCTTCGGTTGTCCATGGACTCTGGTTGCCATCCGACTGCTCCTCTGTCCACCGCTCCACCGCTCCTCTGGACCGATGAGCCCGCCGATCTCCTCGCTCCTCGCTCCTCGCCACGCGCACGCGAGGGAGCGCCCCCCCATCCAACCCCGGCTGCCGCCCTGTGGCCGGCGGCTACCAGTCCGCCTCGATCACCCCTCCGGTGTACTGCGTGCTGGTCGGCGTGTACTGGTGCACCTCGAACTTGTTGCCGTCGGGGTCCGCCAGCCAGATCTGGTACGTGTTGTCGCAGCCGAGCTTCTTCTCGGTGAACGGGACGCCGCGGCTCTTCAGCGTCGCCATCACGGCGTCCATGTCGTCGGTCTCGAGGCAGAAGTGGGCGATCCCGGTATTGACCACCTCGCCGAGGTTCCGGTCCTCGAACATCTCCACATAGTTGCCGTCGGCGATCTCGAGGTACGCGCCGAACGGCGCGCCTTCGCGGGTGAAGCTGAACTTGGTGGCGAACCCGAGCTTGCCGTAGAAGTCGACCGAGCGCTGCAGATCTCTCACGTTGAGACAGACGTGCGCGATGCGTTTGAACATGGGGAGGGCCTCCGCGACGGCGCCGGGGTAGGGGAGCGGCGCGCGCGGCCGAGGATACCCCAGCCGGAGGCCCCGGCGCGACGGTAGGCCCAGGCTCGCGCCCGGCGCCCGCGACGCCGCCCGCCGGCGAGCGGCGGCGACCAGGCCGAGCCGCTCGGCGCTGGGCTCGCGCGCGTTGATGAGCCGGCCCGCGCGCGCCGCCGCGGTGTCCGGCGCGACGCGTCCTGGCGCCTCGGCCTGGCAGAGGAGGTCGAGCCGCGGGTGCGCCTTCGTGCAAACGGTGCGCCCCACCGCCTCCGGCGCATGGCCGCGCGCCGCGAAAACAAGGGGGCACGCGCGAGGCACGCCGCCTGCTTCATGGCCGGCGTCACGGCCGGAGCTCCCGATGTCGCGCCGCGGAGGCGCGGGCGCGCCGGGGCTCACGCGAACAACGAGGTCGCTATGCATAACCTACGACGACTCTGGCTGGCGCTCGCCGCCGTCATCACCGCTGGCTTCTTGATACTCGGCTTCACGGGCCGGGAGGTGTACCGCAAGGCCCCGCCGATTCCAGAGCGGGTGGAGACGCCGTCCGGCCGGGTGCTGCTCACGAAGGACGACATCCTGGACGGGCAGCTGGTCTATCAGAGCATCGGCGGACAGCAGGTCGGCAGCGTCTGGGGGCATGGCGCTTACCAGGCGCCGGACTGGTCGGCGGACTGGCTCCATCGCGAGGCCGAGTCGCAGCTCGCGCTCTGGAGCCAGCGAGAGCACGGCGCGCCGTTCGCGTCGCTCCCGGACGAGGCGCAGGCCGCGCTCAAGGCGCGGCTCCAGCGGACGATGCGCCACAACGGCTACGACGCCGCGACCGGCGCGCTCACGGTCTCCGAGGATCGCGCGCTGGCGATCGAGGAGACCGCGGCGCACTACCGCGCGCTCTTCGGCGACGAGCCGAGCCTCGCCGGCCTGCGCGAGAGCTACGCGCTGCACACGGCCGCGGTCCCCGACGCCGGGCGGCGCGACAAGCTGACGGCGTTCTTCTTCTGGACCTCGTGGGCCGCGGCCGCGGAGCGCCCTGGCACCGGCGCCAGCTACACCAACAACTGGCCTCACGAGCCGCTCGTCGGCAACGTCCCCACGAGCGCCAACGTGATCTGGTCGATCGTGAGCATCGTCCTGCTGCTCGCCGGGATCGGCGCGCTCGTCTGGTACCACGCGTTCCGCCGTAGCGAGGAGCCGTCCGACCCTGCGCCGGCGCGTGATCCGCTCGCGGGGTGGGTGCTCACCCCGTCGATGCGGGCCGTCGGGAAGTACTGCGTCGTGGTGGTCGCGCTGCTCGTGCTCCAGGTCGCGCTCGGCGTGCTGACCGCGCACTACACCGTCGAGGGGAACGAGGTCTTCGGGCTGCCGCTCGGGGAGATCCTGCCGTACGCGGTGACGCGCACATGGCACGTCCAGCTCGGCGTCTTCTGGATCGCGACCGCGTTCCTCGCGACGGGGCTGTTCCTCGCGCCGGCGGTGGGCGGGCGTGAGCCGAGGGGGCAGCGGCTCGGCGTGAACGTCCTCTTCGGGGCGCTCGTCCTCGTGGTCTTCGGCTCGCTCGCCGGAGAGTGGCTGTCGATCAAGCAGCGCTTCGCGCTCGAGACCTCGTTCTGGTTCGGGCACCAGGGGTACGAGTATGTCGACCTCGGCCGCGCCTTCCAAATTGCGCTCTTCGGCGGGCTGGCGCTCTGGCTCTTCCTGATGCTGCGCGCGCTCTGGCCCGCGCTCGCCCGGCGCGACATGAGCCGGCACATCGTGCTGCTCTTCACCGGCGCCACCGTCGCCATCGGGATGTTCTACGGCGTGGGGCTCTTCTACGGCGCGAAGACCCACCTGTCGGTCATGGAGTACTGGCGCTGGTGGGTCGTCCACCTCTGGGTCGAGGGGTTCATGGAGGTGTTCGCCACCGCGGCGATCGCGTTCCTGTTCACCCGGCTCGGCCTCGTGCGTCCGGACAGCGCTGCGCGGGCGGCGATCCTGTCGACCTGCATCTTCCTCATCTCGGGCATCCCCGGCACCTTCCACCACCTCTACTTCAGCGGCACGCCGGTCTCGGTGATGGCGGTCGGCGCGAGCTTCAGCGCCCTGGAGGTCGTGCCGCTCGTCCTCGTGGGGATGGAGGCGCGCGAGACCTGGCAGATGCAGCACCGGAGCGGCTGGATGCAGGCCTATCGCTGGCCCATCCAGTTCTTCGTCGCCGTTGCATTCTGGAACTTCGTGGGCGCGGGCGTGTTCGGCTTCCTCATCAACCCGCCGATCGCCCTCTATTACATGCAGGGACTCAACACGACGCCCGTGCACGCGCACGCCGCCCTCTTCGGCGTCTACGGGCTGTTGTCCCTCGGCCTCGTGCTGGTGATGCTCCGCCGCCTGCGCCCCGATGCGGTGTGGAACGAGGCGCGGCTCCGGGTGGCGTTCTGGGGGATGAACGGCGGCCTCGGCCTCATGATCCTCCTGAGCCTCTTGCCGATCGGGCTCGCGCAGGCGTGGGCCAGCGTCGAGCGCGGGCTGTGGTACGCGCGGAGCGCGGAGTTCTTGCAGCAGCCGGTCCTCGAGGCCCTGCGCTGGATGCGGTTCGTCGGAGACAGCCTGTTCATCGTCGGCGTCGCGGCCTTCGTGGCGTTCGTCGCGGGGCTCTTCACCCGGCGGCCGGCGGGCGCCGCCTCGGCTAAGCCCGCGTCGGAAGGTGAGGCGGCAGGGATGGCCACGCCGGCCGCGAGCGGCGTGCCGGCGGCCTGATCAACCGCGCGCCAGCGCCCGCCTGCGCGCTGGCGCGCCTCCTCACCGCCGCGCCGCCGCCGCGCGGCACACCCGAAATGTGCTCGTGGCGCCGAGCTCAGCCGTGAACCGCCACGCTATGCTCGGGTCCTGGAGCGCCACGGCGCTCGCCCCCGGAACCCAGCATGTCCACCGAGCACTTCGACGTCCTGATCGTAGGCGCCGGCCTCTCCGGCATCGGCGCCGGCTACCACCTCCAGACGCGCTGCCCGGGCAAGCGGTATGCGATCCTCGAGGGGCGCAGCGCGATCGGCGGTACCTGGGACCTCTTCCGCTACCCTGGAGTCCGCTCGGACTCGGACATGTTCACGCTCGGCTATTCCTTCCGCCCCTGGAAGGAGGCCAAGGCGATCGCGGACGGGCGGTCGATCCGCGACTACGTGCGCGACACGGCCCGGGAGCTCGGCATCGACCGGCACATCCGGTTCAATCACCGGGTTCGATCCGCGTCATGGTCCTCGGAGCACGCGCGGTGGACCGTCGAGGTGGACGTCGGCCCAGGCGAGGAGCTCGTCCGCTACTCCTGCAGCTTCCTTTATATCTGCAGCGGCTACTACCGCTACGAGAGCGGGTATACGCCCAGCTTTCCCGGCCGCGACGACTTCCAGGGACAGCTCGTGCACCCCCAGCAGTGGCCGGAGGATCTCGACTACCGGGGCAAGCGCGTCGTCGTCATCGGCAGCGGCGCCACGGCCGTGACGCTTGTGCCCGCGATGGCCGCCGACGCAGCGCATGTGACGATGCTCCAGCGCTCACCGAGCTACATCGCCTCGTTGCCCTCGGAAGACCCGATAGCGAACGCGATCCGCGAGCACCTGCCGGAGCGGATGGCCCACCGCGTCGCCCGCTGGAAGAACGTCGCGCTCAGCCTGCTCATCTACCAGATCTGTCAGCGCGCGCCGCGGCTGGCCAGGCGGATGCTCCGCGGCGGCGTCGCCAGGCATCTGCCGCCCGACTTCGACATCGATACACACTTCAACCCTCGTTACGATCCGTGGGATCAGCGCCTCTGCCTCGTGCCGGACGCCGATCTCTTCCGTGCGGTGAAGGAGGGGCGCGCCTCCGTGGTCACCGACAGCATCCGGACCTTCACGAAGAACGGCGTCCTGCTCGAGTCGGGCAAGGAGCTCCAGGCGGACATCATCGTGACGGCGACGGGCCTGGAGCTCCTGCTCTGCGGCGGCATCCGCATCGCCGTCGACGGCGACGTCCTCGATCCCGGCAGGTCGTTCATCTACAAGGGGCTAATGCTGGGCGGCGTCCCGAACTTCGCGCTCTGCCTCGGTTACACGAACGCCTCGTGGACGCTCCGCGCGGAGCTGGCCTCGACGTACGTCTGCCGGCTGCTCAACCACATGGATCGCCGCGGCTACCGGCAGTGCTTGCCGCGCCATGACGAATCCGTCCCCGATCCTCGGCCGCTGCTCGGCCTGACGTCGGGCTACGTGCAGCGCTCGGCGGACCACCTGCCCAAGCAGGGATCGAAGGCGCCGTGGTACTTCCGTCAGAACTACGTCCTCGATCTGCTCGCGATGAAGCTAGGCCCGGTGGACGACGGCACCATGGTCTTCTCTAGGCGAGGGGAGCAGGAACGAACTTGGGGAACGCTGTTCTAGTCTGCACAGGGCGCTTCGACGGGGTAGTTGGTACCCGTCCATACCGCCGCGTCGGGGACGTAGTAGCCATTGTCGAGCTTGTACCAGAGGTTGTTACCATTCACATAATCGCCTCTCGTGTGGCAGACGAGGCTGACCATGGCGCCGACCTGAACGGCCATGGCCACCGGGCCGTCGGCGTTGGGGGTGAAGCGCAGAAAGACACGCCGGACAAAGACATTCGGCCCCACGTAGATGGGCGCCCGGGTGAGGGCGCTCGAGGCTTCTTCGACGATCTCCTCGTTCGCCCCCGTCGCTTCGTCGCTCGATCCGGATGTCGTGATGCAGCCCATGATCCCGGTCGTGGCCGATATTGCCAGCAGCGCCGTGTGTCTCCTGATGTACGTCATGTCGTCCCCCGATGTGGTACTGGTGCAATCGAGTCGAGATGGGCGCAGGACCACGCAGGCGTCCTCTCGCGCCGGCGAGGCTACGCCGACGCTCATCATATAATATCCGGATCCGATCCGTCCACATGCCGCGCACGCACCCGGTCGGTCGCGACCCTCATCGTGTGATAGACATCCGTGAAGTGGAGAATGGAATCGGGAAAGAGAGTTGAAGACGGAGAGCCATGACGTCCGGCGGCGCCGAGTGAAAACCCGACCCAGGCCCCACCGAAGAGCGCATCGGGATGCGGCGGAAAAATGCGGAGCAGGCGCGTCGGCGCACCTCCAGCGCGCGCGCTCATGCTAACAACCGCGCCGGTCGTCCGAACGCAGACGAGCTGGCCATGGACGACCGAAAGCGGCCATCCTCACGGCCGCCTCGACGCGCGGGCCAGCGATGCATGGAGCTTTGAATGAGGTACAACCTGTTCGTTGGATTGCTTGCCTTGCCCCTCCTGGGTTGTGGATCGGATCCTGCTGACGACACGGGCGCCACGACGACGGGCGCCACGACGAGCACGGGCTCCGCGGGGACGGGAGGTGGTGCGGGCGGGGAATCGCCGGGCTGCGCTCCGACCGCGGCGCCGGACGTCACGGATGTCTCCGGCACGTGGGCGTACCGCGCCATCGGGTCGCAGCTCACGCAGGCGCAGGGGCTCCCGCCGTTCCAGACGCGCATCGTCAGCGTGATGCTCATCACGCAGCAGCAGCGCGGAGACGCCATTTCCTTGCAGGGCACGTATTGCGACCATTACACCGAGGACCCGGACGCGATCGTGCACGCCGTCATCCCGGACAGCTTCCGCGGGGCGCTCGCGCCGGTGACCCGCGAGGGCACGTTCGCGGCGGGCGAAGGGGGGCTCCGCTACAAGCTCGGGCCCCTCCACGAGGTGATCGGCGCGGCGCTCGACGACCCGACGCAGGACGAGCTGCCCACGGATCCGGCGGACGCTCGCGTCGTCGATCAGGACGAGGATGGACACCCGGGGATGACGGTTCAGCTCCAGGGGCTCATCGACGGGTCGGTGTACGTGGCCGAGCGGGCGCGGACCGAGCTCGACGGCGTTGCGGTCGCGACCGATCGCATCGAGGGTCGACTCGGGTTCGTGTCGGAGCAGAGCGTGCTCGAGACGGATCCTGCGAGCCTCAAGGCGACCATGGCCGCCTCGAGGACGTATCCCGATCCGGAGGAGTGCAACAGCACCTTCGTGATGGTCCGCACCCCAGATGGCGCGGACTGCGCCTGGATCAAGGAAAGGGCCGACACGCTCTTCCAGTAAAGCCCTTCCCGGCGGTCGCGGCGCGCCGCGTGACCCAGCGCCGCCGGGTCACGATCCATCAAGAGGACGCCGGCTTCGCTGTGTGGCTCACTCGGGCAGCCGCAGCATGAAGCCGGCGCCGGCCAGCCACCCGCCGCTGGAGAAGCCGGGATAACCTGGGTTGTTCGTCTGCAGCCCGTCGATGCCGTCGAGCGGCTCGCCGCTCACGATGTCGACCAGGTTGTCGGGGACCTCGTCGAACACGGGGTTCCTGGCGGACGGGCTCTTCGACACCTCCCGCGGCACGAGCAGCTGGCCGTGCAGGAACGCTCCCACCCCGAAGTCGGCGCCGAAGAGCGACACCGGCGTCTCGAACGAGGCGGCGACCGCGAGGCGCGCGTTGTCGACGTAGTTGGTCCTGCCGGTCTGGTCCGGCACCGGAGACGGCGTGAAGGCCACGTCGGCAGAGAGCCTGCGGCTCCCCAGCACGACCGCGCCGCCGAGCCCCACGGACACCGTGCTCGACCACAGGTCGGGCGGGGCCTCGGCGTGCCGATCGCGGTACTCCGACCACCGCGTCAGGAGCGCGTGCCCGCCGATCTCCCAGGAGGGCAGCGCCGGGCCCTTCGAGCGCGCGGCGCGCTCGCCCACTCGGTCTCCGCTCGGCGGGCCCGTGACCGAGGCCCCGACGCTGACGCGCGTCGGCTGGTGGCCGAGCGTCAAGCGATAGGCCTGCGGGACCGAGCTCTCGCCCTCCGGATAGGTGGTGTTCCAGAAGCGGATCCTGTTCTCACCGTCGGTGTCCGACGCCGAGGCGAGGTGGAGCGTGGCCGAGAGGCGCAGCCAGGGTGTCGGGCTGGTCGCGAAGGCGAAGTAAGGAGCGAAGACGCTCTCGACCTCCACGTCGGGGTTGATGAGGGCGGTCCGCTGGTCGCTCGCGTCGGGCACGTGGACGGCGGTCCGCGCGCTGGTGCCGATCGTGACGTCGACCCCCGCCCCCACGGATAACCAGCGGGTGATCCGGCCGGCCATCGACACTGCCAGGCTGGTGACCGACAACCGATCTCCCAGCAGCTCGAACTCCAGCCGATTCGAGAAGTACTGCGCGCGCTCGTCGGCGAAGAAGGCCCGCTGCTCCTGGAAGCTCCTGAGCGGCAGCAGGGCGTAGAAGCCCAGGACGAGGCGGTCCTCGTAGAGCGGCCTCACGAGCCCGAGGGTCGCGTACGTGTTGGTCTGCCGGTCGCGCGTGTCAGCCCGCGGGCTCGGGAGCTTCGACCGCGGCATGGGCCGGTGGGTGAGCCGAGAGGTCGAGCCGTCCGGATTCCGGATCTGGCCATCGTAGACCGACTCGGGCACGTCGACGCCCGGAGGGCGCGCGGCGAGGGTGATGTCGCCGTGCGTGACGAGCACGAAGAAGCCCGCTTGCGTCGTCGCCGCCGCGTACGGCAGGAGCGCCGGGTTGAAGAACGCGGCCTCGGGTCCCCGCGCGAGCACCCGTGCGTTCAGCCCGTTGGCGCTCGTGGGAGCGCCGGTGATCTCCAGCGCGCCCGACGCGCGGACGGCCTCGGCATGGAGGAGCAAGGCAGACGCCAGCGCGAACGGCGCGGCGACGCAGACTTTGTGCGGCATAGGTGATCGAGGCGCGGGAGTCTGCCGGAAGGTCGGCCGCGAGGTCAAGCCGTGAGACGAGCAATGGCGCCTCTGGCCGCTCGCGCGGCTGAGCCTCGAGGCGCACGTGAGCGCGCTCGGCGCTACCTCAGGATCGGGGCGCAGTTCGTGAACTTGAACGACGTCATGATCGTGAAGCTCGACCCTCCGCCGCGGCGCTCCGCGTAGAAGAAGTCGAGCGGATACTCCTTGCCGGGCTCGATGCCGAGCTCCGCGGCGTTCGCGTCGAGATCGAGCTGCGCCGGGGTCGAGACGTGGAGCCCGCCCAGGTCGATCGCGAGGCGCCTGTTGATGAACACCCAGAGATCGTCGTCACCGACGAACACGAAGACACCGCCGGGCCGGTACTCGAACGTCATGTGGAGCTCGTAGGTGAAGCCGTAGTTGTGCTCCCGCTGCTCGTTGCCCCACCCCTGATCGTCGATCGGGAAGAACTGCGGCGCCGCGAACTCTCCGAGGCCGCGGTCGCTCAGCTCGAGAGGGACGTCGTACCGGATCCGTACGTTGACCGTCGGGTCGTCGTGATACCATTGATAAAACGCCTCGGGCCCGGTCGTCTGCTCGGTGCCGCCCTCATGGGCATAGACCGGCTTGTCGTCGGGGCCGAGCTCCGGCTTGACGATCCCTTTCAGGCCGTCGCCCACGAACGACTCGAAGTCGGGGTGCCCGCCGGGAGAGCCGGAGGCCTTGAAGTCGCGCACCAGCCCGGCGAGCTTCGGCTCGCAACGCTCGTCTCCGCCAGCGCCGGCGCTGCCTTGGGCGGAGCCGCCGCCGGCGCCGGGATCGAGGATGCCGGGGTCGTCACCGCCGGCGGTGGACGAGGACGAGGCGGGCGACGACGACGTCGTGGCGCCGAGGTCGCGACCGATGACGGCGATCTCGGTGGTGCACCCCGCGAGCGCCATGCCCGTCGAGAGAAGGAAGGCCAGGAATCGAGGGGTGCTCGCGCGGGTGGCCGCCGCGGGCTGGGCTAGCTTCATCGAGATCGTCTCCTGCCGCATGGATGCCGCCGGGCTTGCCGATCCTTCAGACAAAACCATTTGAACGCGTCGTTTCATGGGGCGCTGCCTGCAGGGACCCTGCGTGGCCGCGATCGCTTCACGGACGCGCGCCGCGGAGCCTCAGCTCCAGTGTGCTGTCAACTCGAGGTGATCGTCGTCGTCGCCGCCGCCGGCGATGATGCGCAGGCGGACATGGTTGGCGCCGCCGATCACGAGGAGCTGCTCGCAGGAGCCGATGACTTCGGTCCACATGTTCTCATCGAAGCCGTGGCAGTGGATCCAGAGAGCGCGGGTGAAGCCGCGGCGGGATTCGAGGACCCGGACGTGGCCGGCGGAGTAGTAGTTGGAGAAGACGCGCTGGCCGAGGGAGAAGAGGGTGGAAGGGGAAATGAGGCTCGCGATGACCTTGTAGATGCCGCTCATGTCGTCGTGGGTGCACTGGCGGCCAATCTGGTGGATGAGCTCTTTGCCTTCGCCGCTGGCGCGCCGGATGGCCTGGAACAGGTCCTTGTACCAGGCGATCGGGTACCATCCGGTGGAGACGAGGCTGCCATAGCGGATGCCGTCGCGCAGCGGTTCACTCATCGCATCGAGGCTGAGCTTCTGGACAGGCTCGCCGCGCAGCTTGCCAAAGCTCGCATAGACGGAGCGAAACGCCACCCCCTTGACCCTGGGTTCGTCGGTCATCCGATCGCGCGAGCCCCCTCGACAATAAGGGTACCGCAACCCGCGGGGGTCGGCCAGATTGTTGCCCTTCTCACCGGCATCGAAGAGTACAATCGCCTCCTACATGTAGCAGCCCGAGCCGTTCGATTTTCGCGCCGCTTTCCCGCGGCCCGCCTTCCGGATGGCCCCGCCTGACCGGGCCACCCTGGAGCGGAGTTCATGGGGCCGGCAGCCGCAGCCATGGCCCCGAGCGACGTGGAGCTTCGCCCCCTCAGGTCATTACCTATGACGAGGTGGAGTGTGTCCTCGCGATGGAAAGGCTCGCTTCGGGATCGGGGTCGCCTTCTTTCACGTCATGAAGCAGGTCGCGGCGTTCATCGACGGACGTGACCAAGGCATCGCAGACCATCTCCGGTGAGATCGTGCTCGACGAGCTCCTGCGCACGCTGCTCCGGATCGTGCTCGAGCAGGGCGGCGCGGAGAGGACCTGCCTCCTCCCGTGCCAGGACCAGGGCCTCTCCCACGCGTCGATCACGGTCCTCCGCACGGGCGAGCCGCTCCTCATGCCGGAGCTGCCCCTGCGAACGATGTGCGTCGACGACGAGCACTTTCGGCTGGTCCGGGAGCTCGGCACGCGGGCCGGGCTCTCGGTGCCGCTGCAGGGCCGGTGCCCCGGCCTCCCGCGGCGTGAGCAGGCTATGACCGCGGTCCTGGCCCGAAGGGCACGGGCGCGATCTCCGGCGGCGCGGGCGCCCCGAGGCCTGACGCGGGGCGGCGCAGCGTGAGCACCGCGCGGCAGCCGCCGTCGGGCGCGGCCTCGAGCCAGCACTCGCCGCCGTGGCGGCGCGCCACCTCGCGCGCGAGCGGCAGGCCGAGGCCGAGGCCGGCGCGGTTGCGGCGCCGCCCCTCGCCGGTACGCGTGAAGCGGTCGAACACCGCGTCGCGCTCGCCGGGCGGCACGCCGGGGCCTCGATCGTCGACCTGGAAGACCACCCGGTCGGGCTCGGGCACGACCCTCAGGGTCACCGGCGCGCCCGCGGCGTAGGCGGCCGCGTTGCGGAGGAGATTCGCGAGCGCCGCCTCCACGAGCGCCGGGTGCACGCGCAGATCGGCGTCACCCTGCGCATCGAGCTCGAAGGCGCAGCCGGCGCGGACCAGCCCCGGCCGCTCGCGGGCCGCGGCCTCTTCCGCCAGCGCGACGGCGCCGGCCGGCTCGAGGCCCTGCTCGACCTGGCCCGCGTCGACCCGGGCCAGCGCGAGCAAGCCCTCCACGAGGCCCCGCAGGCGCTCCACCTCCTCGCGCACGGACTCGAGCACCTCGCGGTACTCGTCGGCCCCGCGGGACCGGCGCAGCGCCACCTCGATCTCTCCGAGCATCGCCGTCACCGGGGTGCGCAGCTCGTGGGCCGCGTCGGCGGTGAAGCGGACCTGGGCGCCGTGCGCGCCGTCCAGGCGGTCGAGCAGCGCGTTCACGGCGGCGAGCAGGGCGCGGAGCTCCGCCGGGCCCGCCTCGGTGAGGCGGTCGCCGCCCGCGAGCGCGGTCACGCGCGCGGCCTCGGCGCACGCGCGATCGAGCGGCGCGAGCGCGCGGCCCACCGTGCGCCGGAGCAGCAGCGCCGCGGTCAGCGCGGCGGCGGCGGCGAGCGCGCCGTAGATGGCGGCGAAGGGGCCGACGCTCCGCGCGAGGGTGACGCGCGGGGCAGCGGCGGCGATGAGCACGTGCTCGCCGTGTCCGTCGCGCTCGGCCTCGATCTCGGCCGGCAGGACCAGGAGGCGGAGATCGCCGACGTCGCCCGCGGTCGGGCGCTCCGCGGCGAGCGCTTCCCGCGCCAGATCCGGCGGGACGCGCGGGTCGCTCCGGCGCGAGACCCACACCGACGCCGGCGGGCGGCTGTGCTCCACCTCCCACGCGCCGGAGGCCTCCGGGTGGGCGTGCTCGTGGGCGGCTGCGAGCAGCGCCCGGTCGAGCGAGCGCACCTCGGCCTCGTGCAGCAGCGCGGCGGTGCCGACGCCGACGCCCGCGAGCGCGCCGAGCACCACGGTGACCGCGCCCGCGACGAGCGAATCGGCCAGCGAGCGGCTCACCGCGGCCGCTCCTCGAGGACATAACCGACGCCCCGCACCGTGTGGATCAGCGGGCGCGCGAAGCCGCGATCCACCTTGGCCCGCAGCGCGCTGACGGCCACGTCGACGACGTTGGTGCCAGGGTCGTGGCCCACGTCCCAGACGCGCTCCAGCAGGCGGGTGCGGCTGAGCACCCGGCCGGCGCTCTCGGCGAGCGCGCGCAGCAGCGCGAACTCCTTCGCCGTGAGGTAAATCTCCCGCCCGGCGCGCTCGACCCGGTGGGCCGCGAGATCGATCAGCAGGTCGGCCACCTCGATGCGCTCGCTGCGCCCGGCGCGGCGCGATACGGCGGCGATGCGCGCCAGCAGCTCCTCGAACGAGAACGGCTTGGGGAGGTAGTCGTCCGCGCCGCCGTGGAGGCCCTCCACGCGCTCGCCCACGCGGTCGCGCGCGGTGAGGCAGATCGCCGGGGTGGCGGCGCCGCCGCGGCGGAGCTCGCGGATGAGGTCGAGGCCGTCACCGTCGGGCAAGGCGCGGTCGACGAGGAGGAGGTCGTAGTCGCCCTGGGCGAGCGCGCGCCGGGCGCCCGCGAGGTCCTCCTCCACGTGCACCTGGTGCCCCTCCTCGGCGAGGCCGCGGCGCAGGAAGCCCGCGATCTTGCGCTCGTCTTCGATGACCAGGATGCGCATGGGTCTCCGCCGTGCTCGAGCGGGGCTCAGTCGTCGTCCTCGTCCCGCTCGCCTCGATCCGCGCCGGCGGCAGGCGTCGCCTCGCCGGGCGGTGCACTCTGGCCTCGGCCAGGCTCGGCGGCCAGGGCGCCTCCGCGCGCCTCCGGGTGCCGGATCTCGCCGCCCGCGGCGCCGGTCCAGGCCATGGCGCCGCTGGTCAGGATCGCGCCTACGAGGGTGACCGCCACCGGCGCGCTGGACGCCGTCCGCCTGCGCTCGGGCGCGCCGGCGAGCGTGATCGCCGCCGGCGCGCCGGACGCCGTCCGGCGGCGCTCGGCGAGCAGCAGCGCCGCGATCCCCGCGAGCGCGGTCAGGCCCGCGAGCGCGGTCGCCACGCCGGCCCGCTCCTCGTGGACCTCCATGGCCTGCTCGGAGGTGCCCGGCAGGCGCTCGACGACCTTCTCGGCCGGCTCGCCGCTCAGGTAAGCGGCGGCGGCGCCGGCGGCCGAGAGCACCAGCACGAGCACCGCGGACCGCAAGGCGCCGCGCTCGGCGGGATGGAAGAACGCCAGGATCAGGAGCACCGCCGCGATGGCGAAGCCGACGATGGGGAGGTGGTTGATGATGAGATGAAAATGAGCTGCGTTCATGAGGACCTCGCTCGGTTCGGCCCTCAACGTCTTCCCGGAACCTGGACCGGACCTCAGGCGATCATGAGAATTTCATGAGAACGCGGCGCCCCGGCCCGCGCGCGGCCTCAGGGGCTCTCGGCGTCGAAGATCGCGTCGACGTACCGCAGCGTCGCCTCGCGCCGGCGGCGCGCGCGCTCGGCCGAGTCCTCCTCCACGAGCACCTCGTCGGGCTTCACGCGGAAGAGCGGCTGGCCCTTCTGCACGATCGTCCCCTCGCCGCCGTCGATGAGCACCTCCTCGACGGTGCCGGAGCACGGCGCGAGCACCTTGTTGAACATCTTCATGACCTCGATCACGTAGAGCGGATCGCCGGCAGCGAAATGGCTGCCCTTGGTCACGAACGGAGGCCGGTCCGGCGCCTCCTGCGCGTAAAACATGCCGCCGGTGACCGCGACGATCTCGTTGGCCCGCATGGCGGGCGGCGGCGCGAGGACCTTGCGCATGCGGGCCGAGAGCTCGCGATCGAGCAGGCGCTCGGGGATGGCGACCGTGCCGTCCTCCCGCGCGCGGAGCTCGAAGAAGCGCGCGGCGTCCCCCGCGAGGACCAGCGCGTCGAGGAGCTCCAGGCCCGCCTGGAAGCCGAGGTGGGAGCCGCGAACCCGCCGCCAGAGCTCGGCGTCGTGGCCGTGAGGCGCGGTATCCCGGGACAGGTGCGCTCGCAGCTCGGGCCACGGAGGCGCGCCGCCCGCCTGGCCCATCCGCTCGCCGACGCGCCGGTAGAAGCCGAGCGCCCGCGAGAGCACCTCCTGGTCGTGATCCCAGATCACATGGGCCGCGGGCGCCTGCGGCTGCGGCGTCATGTTGAGCAGCCAGTACGTGTCCGCGAGCACCTCGATCGGGTTCTTGAGCCAGCGCACCCGCCCAGACCGGATCTCGAACGACCCCATGTTCCGGCTGAGCCACGCCGACAGGAGGTGCGGCTCCGCGCAGATCTTCTCCACGGGGCGGCGCACCAGCGTGTCCTTCAGCGTGAAGACCTTCTTCAACGCTCCTCCGCCGGTCGCGTCCGTGGCCCCGGCCCGCGCCGCGAGGCGGCGCTCGTGACGGGCGCCGAGCTCGGCCCACATCGCGTCGAAGTCGAGCCCCCCGAGCTCCACCGCGAGCAGGCCGACCTGCGTGAGGTACGGGACCACGAAGCGCGTCGTCGGCTTCGCCCACACGCTCCGCGCGAGGAACCAGTGCACGAGCCCGTAATGAAACTGGAGGTTCGTGTGGAGATCGCTGCCGCGCAGCGTGGTCGTGCGCAGGATCTCGCAGATCCGCTGGTAGGCCTCCTCGCGCGAGGCGCCGTAGGTCACGAGGAGCGCGATGTTGCTGTCGTAGGCGCCGGCGACCCGGTAATGCATGAACACCCCCGTGTCGGGGTTCTTCACGCAGATGCCCTGATCGTCGCGGATCTCGTGCGGGTGCGGATCGCTCCAGGACACGATGATGCCGGCCGCGTGGGGCTCCAGCGCGCCGTTCGTCGCGTTGAGGCGCGCCTCCACCGCGGACCCTTCCCGCCGGACGCGGATCGGCCGGGGCAGCCGCTCGCCGTGGCGCGCGAGGAGGACCATGCACTCGACGAGCGAGGTCACCTCGAACGCGTCGGCCGGATCGGCCGGGTTCTCGAAGCGGAGGGCATAACAGAGCTCCGACACCCGGTGCTCGACCTGGATGCGGGTGTTGACCTCCATGAAGTAGTGATGATCCCCCTCGACGATGCACTCGAACGTCGAGGCCGAGTTCAGCCCGACCGCCTGCCCGAACCGCTCGGCCTCGGCCTCCATCCGGGCGAGCGACGCGAGCTCGCGCTCGAGCGACGCGGCGAGCGGAGCCTCGCCGGCCGCGCGCGCCCGCTCGATCGCCTCGAGCAGCCCCTCCTGCGTCATCGCGACCTCGAGCAGCTTCTGCTCGTGCATCTGCAGCGAGCAGTCGCGCCCGCCCAGCGCGACGCACCACGCGCCGTTGCCGATCAGCTGGATCTCGTTGTGCCGCGTCTCCTCGACGTTGAGCTCGAGCAGGATGTTCTTGTTGTCGCCGACGCCCGCGGCCTTCACCTCCGCGAGGACCTCCCGCGCCAGCGCGGGGACCTCGGCCGCCCGCGCCCGCGCCGCGGCCTCGGGGGCCGCCGCGTCGAGCGCGACGCCGGCGAGGAGCCGCTGCCCCTTGCCGCCGCCGCCGCCGATGGCCTTGAGCCGGATCCGCCGCCCCGGGTGGCGAGCGAGCAGCTCGGCCGCGCCCCGCTCGAGCTCCTCGCAGAGCTCGTCGGTCGTGTAGAGATCCACGCGCCGCGCGTACGCCGCCGCGAGCAGCGCGTCCGCCGCCTCCGCGAGCGGGACCCCGTCGGAGAGCCGCGCGCCCGCGGCGCCCTCGCCGAGCAGCCCGCGGTCTGCCGCGGCCGCGCGCAGCGCCGCGTGATCGGGCCACTTGCGGAGCACGATCCGCCGGGTCGCGTCGTCGATGCCGGGCGTCACGCTGACCGCGGTCGCGAGCGCCGTCCGCTTCGCCTCGTCCTTGAGCCCGGCGGCGCGCTGCACCGACGAGCGCGGGCCGATGAAGACGAGCCTCGCCTGCTCGAGCGTGCGCACGAACTCCTCGTCCTCGGCCATGAAGCCGTAGCCAGCGAACACGTGCGTATAGCCGCCGGCCCGGGCGATCGCGACGATCTCCTGCATCAGCTTGACGCGCTCGTCCTTGGTGGCGCCGGTATAGTCCTTCACCCGGTGCACGTGCGCCGGGTGGATGCAGCGCAGCTCCGGCGCCAGGGCGTGCGTGTAGACGATCGAGTCCTTCTCCGACAGGAGGATGCCGTAATGCTCGATCCCCATCTGGGCGAAGACATCCATCGCCTCTTTCCGGATCGGGCCCCGGCAGACGATCAGCGGCCGCACGTCGTCGGCGGCGAAGGAGCGCGCCCACGCCGAGCCCGAGCGGCCGAGCCTGCGGTCGCGCGCCACCCTCGGGTTGCGGTCGTAACCTCGCCTGGTCTCGAATCCATCCATGATCAATGGAACTCCCGCTGAACACCGGTGAACGGCCCTGGCTGGTAGTGCCGCAGCAGGAACTCGAGGTTCTCTGCGATCACCGAGCGGAGCTCGCGCGGCATCACGAGCCGCGAGATGGATCCCAGGCTGAGCCCCTCGCGCGGGTTCATGAGCTCCCGCTCGTACCGCGCGCTGAACTCGGCCTCTCTCGCCTTCAGCCACGCCGCGGCCTCGTCGCGGGCCTCGGCCTTCGCCTTCGCCTCGTCGAGGCCGCGGCCGAGCCGCTCCTTGACGCCGGCCTTCTCCCTGGCGCTCGCCTGAGCGCGCACCTTGCGGAGCTCGTCCTTGTAGACGAACTCCTTGCCGGCAGGGCCCATCACCGCGACGCGCGTCGTGGGGAGCGCGAGCACGACGTCCGCGCCGGTCGCGTAGTTGTTGAACGAGGCGTAGGCGCCGCCGAACGCGTTGCGCACGAGCAGCAGGATGCGCGGGGTGCGCACGTCGATGATCGCGTCGAGCATGGCCCGGCCGGCCTGCACGATGCCCATCGCCTCTTGCTCCCTGCCCGGGAGGAACCCCGTGGTGTCCTCCATGAAGAGGAGCGGGATGTTGTAGAGGTTGCAGAAGCGGATGAAGCGAGCGTTCTTGTAAGCGGCCGCCACGTCGATCTGGCCCGACGCCACCGCGCTGTTGTTCGCCACGAAGCCGACGACGCGCCCGCCGACCCGCCCGAACGCGGTGATCGTGTTGCGCGCGCGCTGCGGCTGCACCTCGAAGTAGTCGCCGTGATCGCAGATGCGCTGGATGATGATGTTGATATCGAGCGGCGTGTTGTATCCCGTCGGCGAGGAGATCGTCCTGCGGAGGAGCGTGTCGATCTCGGTCGTCTCCCGGCCCACCGGATCGCTCGTCCGCTGGAAAGGCGCGCTCTCGCGGTTGTTGCTCGGCAGGTAACCGAGCAGCCGGACGGTGGTGCGCAGCGCGCCCACCTCGTCTGGCACCGTGAGATCGGCCACCCCCGAGGCGCCGTGGACGCGCGGGCCGCCGAGGTCGTCGGGTGAGACCACCTCGCCGAGGACCGATTTGACGACCGCCGCCCCCGTCAGGCCGAAGAACGTGCCGCCCGGCTGGATGACGAAGCTGCCCTGCCGCGGCAAGTAGGAGCCGCCGCCCGCGTTGAACCCGAACATGCACATGATGCTCGGGACCACGCCGCTGATCTTGCGCAGCGCCGCGAACGCCTCGGCGTAGCCGTCGAGCCCGCCCACGCCCGCGGGGACGTAGGCGCCGGCGCTGTCGTTGAGGCCGATGAGCGGGATCCCCCGCTCTCCCGCGAGCTGGAACAGCCGCGCGAGCTTGCGGCCGTTCGTCGCGTCCATGGACCCGGCGCGGACGGTGAAATCGTGGCCGTACAGCGCCACGTCGCGGCTGCCGATGCGCAGGATCGCGGTGACCAGCGAGGCGCCGTCCAGGTTGGGCCCCCAGTTCTCGAAGACGACCCGCGGCGGCTCGGGCGTGAGCACCCGGATGCGCTCCCAGATCGTCATCCGGCCTTTGCTGTGCTGCCGGATGATGTTCTCGGGGCCCGCGGAGACATAGGGGCGCCTGCGGAGCTCCTCGGCCTCCCGCAGCGCCGCGTCGTACGCCGAGGCAGGCGCGGCCGGCGCCCCGGCTCCCTCGTCGAGCGGATCGTCGAGCGAGGGCACGAGGGCGGATGGCTTCACGGCGACATCGTTGTGATCAAGAGGGCTCATGGACGGGCGAGGCGCTCTATATCATGGCAGGATCGGGAGGCGCACCTCGCGAGCCCGGCGAGGCGCGCCCCGGCGCCGGCATGTGGGGCGCGGCACGCGCGCTGCGCGGTCCCGGTGCGGGGCTCCACGCGGCGATGCCGGGTCGCCGCGGCCACCTCGACCGGCTCGCGCGGCGCTCTCCGTCTGGACGCGGCGAGTCATGCGTGGCTGAGCCCGGCGCCCGTCAGGGGCAATCCGCGCGCGACATGACATGATCGCCGAACACGTAGCGGCGCTGCTTGGCCGCGGCGAGGAGGTCGGCGCGGTGATCGGGGTGGGCGATCTCGATGAGCGCGAGCGCGCGCTCCCGGATGTTCCGGCCCCAGAGATCGGCGACGCCGTGCTCCGTCACCACGTAGTGCACGTCGCCGCGGCTCGTCACGATGCCGGCGCCCTGCTCGAACGCCGGCTGGATCCGGCTGATCGTGCCGTCCTTCGCGGTGGACCGGAGCGCGATGATCGGCTTGCCGCCGGCGCTCCGCGCTGCGCCCCGGATGAAGTCGACCTGCCCCCCGATCCCGGAGAAGAAGCGGCCCATCAGCGTGTCGGCGGCGACCTGGCCCGTCAGATCGACGGCGAGGGCCGCGTTGATCGCGACCATCCTGTCGTTCCTGGCGATCGTCAGCGGATCGTTGGTGAAGGCGGACCCGCGCATCTCGATGACCGGGTTGTCGTGCGCCCAGTCGTAGAGGGCGCGGCTCCCGAGGAGGAACGACGTCACGAGCTTCCCTGGCAGGAGGGTCTTCCTGCGGTTCGTGATGACGCCGCGCTGGACGAGATCCATCACGCCGTCGGAGAGCATCTCGGTGTGCACGCCGAGGTCGCTCCTGCCTCCCAGCGCGGCGAGGACGGCGTTCGGGATCTTGCCGATGCCGGTCTGGAGCGTCGCGCCGTCGGGCACGAGCGTCGCCACGTTGCGGCCGATGGCGCGGTCGATGTCGTCGAGCGGCTCGATCGCGCGCTCGGGGAGCTCGCGGTCCACCGGGACGAGGTGGGTTATCCGATCCACGTGCAAGAACGAGTCTCCGTGGGTGCGGGGCATCCGCGGGTTGACCTCGGCGAGGACCAGATCCGCCGAGTCGACGGCGGCGCGGACGATATCGACGGAGACGCCGAGGCTGACGAAGCCGTGGGCGTCCGGGGGGCTCACCTGGATGAGGGCCACGTCGATGCGCACCCGGCGCGAGAGGATCAGGCTCGGGATATCGGAGAGGAATACCGGCATGAAGTCGGCTCGCCCCTCGTGGATCGCGTCCCGGACGTTCTGGCCGATGAAGAACGCCGTGTGACGGAACCGCCGCTCGAGACCGGGACGGACGTACGGCGCGGGGCCCTCGGTCATCAGGTGGACGATCTCGTTGCCGGCGAGGTGGTCGCCGGACTGGACCATGGCGTTCACGAGATCGGTCGGCTCCGCGGCGCCCGAGCCGACGAGGATGCGCCGCCCCGGGGGGATCGCGCGGATGGCCTCCTCGGCCGTCTTGATCTTGTCGCCGAAGCGCGATCGCCAGTCCGTGATCGTCTGCTGCATCGTGTGCCTTCTTCCTGTGTTCTTGGGGGGGATGAACGGAGCGCGTTCGCCGTCGGGGCGCGCGATGGCCGGCCGCGCCGTCACGCGGGTCGAGCCTCGGGTCAGGCGATCTCTCTCTCGGTGAGCAGCGCGGCCAGCACGGCGAGCGCGTCGGTCGTCGTGAAGACGCCGACGACCTGCGCGCCGTTCAGCACCACCGCCGATCCGTACTTGTGCTCGGCCATCTCGCGGACCACCTCGGAGAGCGGCGCGCTCGGCGCGACGGCGTAGGGGCACGGCGACATGGCCTCGCTGACGGCGAGCTCATCGCCCTCTTGCTCCTTGAGCGTCTCTATCCAGTAGATGTCCCGCTCGGAGAGGATGCCGACCAGCCGGCCGCCGCTCAGCACCGGCAGGTGCCGGATGCGATGTCCGCGCATGAGCGCGCGGGCGAGGCCGACCTTCTGATCGGCGCCGATCGAATGGGGGCTCCGGGTCATGCAGTCCTGGATGCGAATGGTGGAAGAGCTCATAAGGCCTCCCCTGGCGCTGGACGTCCGCGATGATCTAGTCGAGCTGATCGAACCGGCGCCCTTCGATCGAGCTCGGTTTGCCGCGATTGGCCACGAGGCGGGTTTGCAAGATGCGGACCGCCGGGATCGGCGTTCGCGCTGCGACGCTCGGCGGGCGTGCGGCGCGTGCGGCGCGTGCGGCGCGTGCGCTTCATCGGCGAGCCATCTCCTCAGGCCCGCTTGCGCGCCGACGGGATCAGGTACCCGCAGCACCGCCCGAACCACCGCAGCACGTCGAGCGACGACACGATGCCGACGACCTTGCCGTCGTCCGAGACGACCGGCAGCCGGTGCACGCCCTCGTAGGCCATGAGCGACGCGGCCTGCCGGATGCTGGCGCTCTCGTGCAGCTGCACCACCACGGGCGTCATCACGTCACGCGCGGTGACCCTGACGGGCTCGTAGACATGGAAGCCCTGGCTCATCTCGAGCGGCGCGACCTCGTCCGACCGCGAGGTCACCGGCCGCGACTCCTCGGTGTCGCCGCGCTCCTCTCCTGCACGGAGCACGTCGGCCCGCGACACCATGCCGACCGGCCTGCCCGCCGCGTCCACGACCGGCATCCCGCTGATCTCGTGGCGGACGAGCAGGGCCGTGATGTCGTCGAGGGAGACCTCCGATCGGATGCAGATGACGTCCTTGGTCATGATCTCGGCGAGCGGCGCCTCCGGATTCACGGGCACGTCCACGCCCACGCTGCGCAGCGGATCCGCTTCCGCCGTGCCCGGCGCCGCGTGGCTGGCATGGCAGACGACCGACGTCGTGCGCGAGCTCTTGTCGAAGTGCAGCGCGTGGAAGCGACGGCACGACTCGCACTCTCGCGCCGTCGTCGACCGCTCCCGCAACGGACAGTAGACGGTCGCCACGACCGATTCCTCGCCGTCGTCTCCAACGATGTGCGCGCTGCGGATCGTGTGGTGCCGGAGCTGGTGCTCTCCGCCGGTGGGTCCAAGGGTTGTCATCGTCGTCTCCCGTTCGCCTCTGCGTCCTTCGCTCGAGGTGTGCTGTGGGATGAGCACCGTTCGTGCCACGCACGCGAGATCGCCTGCGGGCGGCGGCGGCCCTGGTACGCCGCGGTCACGTCTGCGCCTCCGCGCGCCGTTTGCGCCGCGGCGCAAACGGCCGCGGGCTGCCTCGCGGGGCGCCCGCCCGCAGCGCTCGCGGCGAGAGGAGCTCGCTCTCGGCTCGCGCGGAGCGTCCGGCTCGCGGGAAGAGCCCAGCGCGCGCGAGGGATCGAGCGCGTGCGAAACCCTTCTCCCCGGCGCCCGGAACGCCTGGCACGCGGCGTGCTGGACTGCTGGACATTGAGCAGAAGGGCAGATGGGTAGAGCGAGGCGACCGCTGGTCGGGCCTCGCATGGAGGCTGAGGAGGCTGTCATGTCGAGCGCAAACGCAACGAATCGGTTCATCGTCGTCGTCGGGATCGACTTCTCGGAGCCGAGCAACCGCGCGCTTGATCAGGCGCTCGAGTCCGCTTGCTGTCGCGAGAACGCCGAGGTGCACGCGGTCTACGTCGAGCCCGAGAGCTGGGTCGGCGTCGGGCTCTCGCGGGTGCCCGTGGTGGCCACCAAGCCCGACGTGGCGCTCCAGCAGCTCCAGCAGCGCGCGAGCGAGCGCGTGAGCGCCATGGGCAACAAGCTCGACGGCGGGCGGCTGAAGCGCGTCGTCGTCCACTTCCGCCGCGGCGATGCGGCCGAGAACATCGCCCAGCTCGCCGCCGACCTGGACGCCGACCTCGTCGTCGTCGGCTCGCACGGCTACCGCGGGCTCGAACGGCTGCTCCTCGGCTCGGTCGCGGAGCGCGTCTCCCGGCTCGCGCGCTGCCCCGTGTGGATCGTCCGGCCGAAGGATCACGCGACCGCCGGCCGGGTCCCCGAGATCGAGCCGCCCTGCCCGGAGTGCGTGAAGCACCGGCAAGAGACGGGCGGCGCAGCGCTCTGGTGCGCGCGCCACGCCGAGCACCACATCCGGCCGCACCGCTACTCGTATGCGACCAACGGCGTCTACGCGCCGTCGAGCGCGGCTTATCAGGCGACGCCCGAAGGGGCGTGACCGCGAGGCGAGCTCGACGAGACCGCGCGTCCGTCAGGCACACAAACGCCCGACACGTGTCCTGAGGAGGGCAGGCGTGCGCCTGCCAAACGAGGCTTCCATCCTCGTGAGTCGCGGTCTCGCCGCGCTCGCTCCTCGATCACCTCGGCGCCGGCGCGCGGCGCGCTCTCTCCGGTCGATCGCGATCCCGCCGTGTTGACGTTCCACCGCGCGCGGGGGATAGACAGCGCCATGAAGCGGTCTTGCATCGCCCTGGCGGCTTTCGTGCTGTCCCTCTCCGCTCCCGCGATCGCGCAGCCGGTGAAGGTGTTCGTCCTCGCGGGCCAGTCGAACATGGTCGGCTACGGCGTGGGCCGCCAGCTCCCGGTCGAGCTCCAGAGCCAGCCGGACATCTGGTACGACCACTACAACCCGGACGCGCGCGAGGGAGGGGCGTACGCCGAGGCGACGAGCGCCGACTGGGGGCCGCTCGAGCCGAAGGGCGAGGCCCGCCGCTACGGGCCCGAGATCACGTTCGGCCGCGCCATGGCCGCGGCGTACCCGGAGCACCGGATCGCGATCGTGAAGATGGCGCAGGGGGGCACCAACCTCGTCGATCACTGGGGTCGCGGCCTCGCGCCGGACCCCGAAGTCCTCTACAAATCCCAGCTCTACCACGCGCTCCTCGGCAAGCTGGACTCCGCGACCTACGAGGGCGACCGCGCCCTCCGTTACCCCGAGGAGGTGACGCGCCTCGACGGCGCCCTGGCGCGGCTCGAGTCGGAGGGGCAACCGTACGAGATCGCCGCGCTCGTCTGGATGCAGGGCGAGAACGAGGCGGGGTGGTCGGCCGCGTTCACCTACGGCGACACGCTGCGCGGCTTCATCCGGGCGATCCGCGAGGACCTCGGCGTCCCCGGGCTCCCTGTCGTGCTCGGCAGGGTCAGCGACAACCTTTACCCCGCGAACGGCGGGCCCATCGCCGCAGGCAAAGAGGCCAACATCGACGCCGTGCGCGCGGCGCAGGTGACCGTGGCCGAGGAGGACCCGCGGGTCGCGTGGGTCGACACCGACGACCTCACCGTGCGAGCCCCCGACGACGCGTATCACTTCGACTCGGCCTCGTACCAGCTGCTCGGCGAGCGCTTCGCCGAGGCGTACCTCGCGCTGGTCCGCGAGGAGGGCTCGTCGAGCGCGTCATCGGCGAGCAGCGCCGGGAGCGCGGCCGCAGGGGGAGGGGGCGCCACGGGAGAGGGCGCCACGGGAGGGGGCGCCACGGCCGGATCGAGCGGGAGCACGGCAGCGGCGGGCGGCGCCGGGGGCGCAGGCGAGGGGGGAAGGGGCGCCACGACCGGATCGAGCGGGAGCACCGCGGCGACGGGCAGCGCCGAGGCCGCGGCCAGCTCGGGCGGAGTCGCGCCCGGGATCACCGGCGGGAGCGGCGGCTGCGGCTGCCGGACCACCGCCGGCCAGGGCCCCGGAGCAGCGGCAGCGCTTGCGCTCGTCGCGCTCGCGCGCCTGCGCCTGCGCCTGCGCCGCTCGCGCGGGCAGGGCTGAGCTGAGCACCGAACGGCGCCTCGTGGAAACAGGTAGAGCGGTGGAGAGAGCGCGCGCGCCGGCTGCGCCACAGTGATGGAGCAGCCGCGCCGCGCTTCGTGGGAGAGGCCTCGTCGTCGCCTCATGGCGGCGCGGAGGTTCATCGCTTCAGGGGAGCCGCAGGGGTCCGTCGTCACATCGTGCGGACCAGCCTGCGATCACCCCGGGTCGACGAGTCATTGCGGGAAGCAGCCGTCCGCCGTGCACTCATAGCCGTCGCGGCAGTCGGTCGACGTCGCGCAATCGCTGTTGCAGTAGCCGTCCACTGTGCAGATCCCGCCGCCGGCGCAGGGGGTCGTGTCGTCACAGAGGCCCCAGCAGTAGCCGCCAGGCCAGCCGGCCTCCTCGGGGGAGCAGTAGCCGCCGGCGCAGTCGCCGTCGGTGGTGCAAGGGGCGCCGTCGGCACCCTCGCCGGGCGGCGGCGCGCAGCTGCCCACCTCCGCCCTGCAGGTGAAGCCCGGCTCCGTGCACTCATCGTCGCTGGTGCATTCCGGAATGCAGAGGCCACCCCGGCACGAATAGCTGCTTCGGCAGTCTGCGGACGTGGCGCAGTCGGCGACGCAGAAACGGAAGCCGCTTGTGTTCTCGACGCAGGCACCGCCGTTGCAGTCGCTGTCCGTGTTGCAGACGCCCGAGCAGGCGCCGCCCGGCCAGCCGTCCAGGGCCTCGGTGATGCAGAAGTCGCCGGTGCAATCGCTATCGAGCGTGCAAGCGCTGCCGTCCGGGCTCGTCTCGAGCGGGGGGTAGCAGCCGCCCGACTCCGTGTCGCACGTGCCCACCTCCGGGCACTGCGCGTCGCTGGTGCAGTTCGGCCAGCAGGTGGAGTCGACGTCGCACATGTAGCCGTCGCGGCAGTCGGCCGCTGTCTCGCACTCGGCGACGCAGAGGTTGAGGGATGCGGTGATGTAGATGCAGACGCCGCCGCCGGCACAGTCGCTATCCGCCTCGCACTCGGCGGTACAGTGCCCGGAAGGGAACCCGAACTCCGTCTCATTGAGGCAGAAGCCGCTGGCGCACTCGGTGTCGGTGGCGCAGGCAGCGCCGTCGGCGCCGGGCTCGCCGCCGCCGCCCCCGGTGGTGACGGAGGTCGTCGAGGTGGTGACCGAGGTCGTGGAGGTGACGCCGCCGCCGCCGGCGCCGCCGGCGCCTGTGGTGACCGAGGTCGTGGAGGTGACGCCGCCGCCGCCGTCGCCGCCAGCGCCCGTGGTGACCGAGGTCGTGGAGGTGACGCCGCCGCCGCCAGCGCCCGTGGTGACCGAGGTCGTGGAGGAAACGCTGCCGCCGCCGTCGCCGCCAGCGCCCGCGCTGACCGAGGTCGTGGAGGAGACGCTGCCGCCGCCGTCGCCGCCAGCGCCCGTGGTGACCGAGGCCGAGGTCGAGGAGACGCTGCCGCCGCCGTCGCCGCCAGCGCCCGTGGTGACCGAGGCCGAGGTCGTGGAGGCGCTGCTCGATGAGGCCGAGGTCGAGGTGGTGGCCCCGCCCATACCGCCGCCGCCCGTGTCGCCGCCGCCGGTACCGCCTGCACCGCCGCTGCCCGTGTCGCTGCCGCCGGTGCCGCCGGCACCGCCGCCGCCCGTGTCGCTGCCGCCGGTGCCGCCGGCACCGCCGCCGCCTGTATCGTTGCCGCCGGTTCCTGTCGTGCTGCTGGCCGAGGTGGCGCCTTCGCCGCCCGTGCCGCCGCCTGCACCCCCGCCGCCCCCAGTCCCGATGACCGGCGACTCGTCATCGCCGCACGCCGTCGTCGTCATCAGGCCAAGAACGAAGAGACACACCAAAGATCGCATCTTCATCCGCTGCTCTCCAGCCGGTAGGGGTCCAGTGACGCGGCGCCGGCCGTCGGAGGCGAGGTGCCGCAGCGCGATAAGCGCGCACGCATCTTCTGTCGAAACGGCGCGGATGCCAACGCCTCTTTACTCCCTCTCGGCGCTTTCGGGCGAAGGGCGCCCGCGCTCTCTCCCCATCCTACCTCGTCCACGCTCATCCTCGCCCCGGGGCAACGACGAGCGCAGCAGCTTTTCGACGGGCGATCGCGCGCGATTGTCGCGTCCGCTACACGCTTGTGGAGCGCGTTTTGGAGGTCGCGACGCCCTCATCTCCACTCGCTTCTACCCGTTCCACCCCTCTGACGAGCCCTCCTTGCCACCCTGCGCTTTTCTCCTCTCCTCACCGCCTCCCCGAGCCAGAGCGCGCCTCCCGATGTCCGTGAGGTTTCGGGCGGCTGCTCCTCAGCTCGTCAGCGAGCCTGAGCGCACCTCCGAGCTTCGCGAGGCTCCGGTCGTTCCGCCCCTATCGCCCCGAGCCCAGTGGCGGCCGCTGCTCCGCCCGCTGCAGGTCCGAGCGTCGCCTCGCCATGTGATTGACCGGGCGCCATCGAAGCTGGTATAGGTAGCCGTTTTCTTCGGAATTGAATTTTACAGTCACAGCCAAAGAGAAAGGCGGTCGAGCGCGGTGTGCGCAAGTGAAGGGTGCCCTGGTGCTTTCCGTGCCAGCGATGTCACCTCGCTCTTGCTGCGTCGCGTCGACGCCCTGCGCCTCGGCGGACGACCTCTCGTTTCAGCCAGAGGAGGAGGAGACCCCATGCGTGTCCGACACGTGATGATCACAGCAGCGATCGCCGGTCTATTCGCGGCCTGCGCCAGCTCGGGGGGCGACGGCGGCAAGACCGAGCCGGTCCACGGGACGGTCTGCGAGGCCCGCTGCGCCTGCGAGGGCTGCTCCGACGACCAAGAGGGCCTGTGCGAGGCCGAGCAGGGCGCCATCGCCGAGCGGTCCGAGGAGCGCTGTCAGGACGAGTATACGGCGTACATCGACTGTGTCCGGCTGGAAGGCCGGTGCGTGGACGGTCATCACCTGGCCGAGGCCTGCGACGTCCATGAGGAGGCCCTCCTGGAATGTCTCGATTCCACGGATCGCTGTCCCAGCGCGGGTGACGGCATCTGCGACGAGCCCCAGGGCACCGGCAAATGCCCTGCTGGGACCGATCGAGCCGACTGCCTCTCTTCCTGTCCCTCGACCGGCGACGGCACCTGTGATGAGCCCGAGGGCACCGGGCTCTGCGCGGAGGGCACGGACGTCGTGGACTGCGCGGCCACGACCTGCTCCCGGACGAACAACGGCACCTGCGATGAGCCCGAGGGCACCGGGCTCTGCGCGGAGGGCACGGACGTCGCGGACTGCGCGGTAGACGAGCCGTGCGCTACCACGGACAACGGCGAGTGCGACGAGCCCGGAGGCACCGGGCTCTGCGAGGCGGGCACGGACACTGCCGACTGCAGTGCCCCCCTCACCTGTGACGACCTCGACGAGTGCGGGGACGACTCGAAGGGGTGTATCGGGTGCGCGAACGCGGGGAGCTGCGCCGATGAGCTCGACACATGCATCCTCGACGACGACTGCATCGGGTTCACCAGGTGCGTCGTCACCTGCGCGGACGACGACGACGCCTGCTTCCGCGCGTGCATGGACGCCCATCCGGACGGGAGGAATCTGTATGCCAACTACGACCGGTGCGTGAACTGCAATGAGTGTTATTACTCCTGCGGCAACGCCAGCATCTTCGGGTGCAATCCATGATCTGTCCCGTCGCCGCGGAGGCAATGAGACGGTCAGCGGCGTCGCCACGCGCGGGATCACCGAGACGTGCGAGGGCGACCTGCGCCCGCCCCGCGTCGACGCTGAAGGCCAGATCTGCGTCGTCGACCTCGGCGCCGCGCGTCTGGCCTTCGGCATCGACGCGCAGCCGTCCCCCCTGAGCCGCTCCCGGGCGGCGCGATCCGCGCCCTCGTTCTGGTAGCATCGCCCGCCTTGCCGGAGCTCCCTCTCGCCCCTGCCGATCTCGACGCGGTGCTCGCGCCGCTCCAGAGCGCCCGGCCGCTGCCCGCGCGCGCGTACTGGGACGAGGACGTCTTCGCCTTCGAGCAGGCCGAGATCTTCGGACGCTCCTGGCTCTGCGTCGGCCGCGAGGACGAGATCGCCCGCCCCGGAGAGTGGCTGCTCGCCCCCCTCACGCCGGCGGGCATCGTCGTCCTCCGCGGCGCCGATCTGGAGATCCGCGCGTTCCACAACGTCTGCCGCCATCGGGCGGCGACGCTGCTCGACGGCCCGTGCGGCCGCCTCTCGCACCTCGAGTGCCCGTACCACGGCTGGACCTACGAGCTCTCCGGCGCGCTGCGCGCCGCGCCCCACGCGCCGCCCGGCTTCGACCGCGGCGCGCACGGGCTCCTCCCGGCGCGCGCCGGCGCCCTCTTCGGCTTCCTCTTCGTGACGCTCGACCCCGGCGCGCCGCCGCTCGAGAGCGCGATCGGCGAGGCGCCGCCGTGGCTCTCGCGCCCCGGGCTGCGCTCGCTCCGGCGGGGCAGGCGGGTGGAGTACGAGGTCGCCGCGAACTGGAAGCTCTGTGTGGAGAACTTCCAGGAGTCCCACCATTTCCCGCGCGTGCACCCCGCGCTCGAGCGGCTGACCCCGTGCGACGACGCCGTGTCCTGGGGCCGGGGCGGCCCGTGGCTAGGCGGCATCATGGACCTCGCGCCCGGCGCCGACACGGTCTCGGTCGGCGCCACGCCCGGCGCGCGGCCGCTCATCGTCCCCGAGGCGGAGCGGCGGCGCGTGCGCGACGCCATGCTCTTTCCGGGCCTGCTCACGAGCCTCCAGCCCGACTACCTGCTCACGTACCGGCTCGCCCCGCGCGCGCCCGATCGGACGCTCGTGATCGCCGACACGCACTTCCACCCAGCGGCGTTCACGCCAGGCTTCGATCCGGGCGACGTGTTCGCCTTCTGGGACGCCGTGAACCGGGAAGACCGCGCCATCTGCGAGCGCCAGCAGCGCGGGATCCGCGCGCCGGGCTACGCCCCTTCGACGTACGCCATGGTGGAAGACGGCGTCCACGCCTTCGACGGCATGGTCGCGCGGAGGTACCTCGCGGCGCTCCGCGCGAAGACGGCATGAGCAGGCTCTGCGGCCTGGAGGGATCGCCCGTACGTCGATCGCTCGTCACTGCGCGACGCAGCTGGTCTTCATCGCTTCCCAAACCGCATCTCCGGTGGCGACGCTACCGGCGGCGGTGGGGTGGATGCCGTCTTGCGTATACTCGTTGTGTCCGTTCCAGGTCGGACGAAGGTCCAACCAGTAGCACTTCGGCGCCGTGAGCCCGTCGCACAGCGCCTTCATCTTCGGCCGGAGCGCATCGAGGCAGGTCTTGAGCGACGCGTACTGGTTTCCGATGGGGTCTGGATAGAAGAAATAGAGGACCTTTTCGACGTTGTCCTTCTCCATGGTCTCGAACAGCGACTCCGCCGCCGCGAGGGCTGCGTCGCCGTCCCCTCTCAACAAGCAGTCGTTCCCGCCCCCATCCATCAGCACGTACTTGATCATGCCGTTCTCGGCGGCTTTGCGGTACTGGCTGGGAATTTGATCGTTGGCCAACGTCGTGCCGCTGACCGAGTTGTCGATATAGCGCTCGTTCGCGCCGAGGGAGCCGTTGGCCTTGGCCTGCTTTTCGATCTGCTGCGTGATGCCGTGCGTCGCGGCGATGAACGATTCTCCGATGACCGCGACCTGATTTCCCTTGGTCTGGCCCTTGACGCATTCGCCCGGGTCCGAGCCCCCGCTCGTGACGCCCGTCTCTCCGCCGGCGGCCGTGCTGCTGGCCTCCCCGGTGCTCGCGCTGCTGCTGCTGCTGCTGCTGCTGCTGCTGCTCGAGGTGCTCACGGCTGCCGAGCTTGCGGCGCCGCCAGTGCCCGTATCGCCCGTGCCGACCGTGACCGTGGCCCCCGCGCCGCCGGTGGCCCCGTCAGGGCCGCCTCCGCCGGTCGAGGACGTACCACCGTCGTTCGCCTCACCACAGGCCCAGATGCCGATGCTCAGGAGACCGAGAACGCTCAGTTTCGTAGCGATGTGACGACGTGTCGATCTCATTTTATTTCTCCAGTGTCCGCTTGGCGCCGAGGTTTCAAGCGGCGAAAGACTCGCGTTGCCTTGTGTTGACGGTTCATCCGTGCATCGAAGGAGCCGCGTTCGCCCGATGCAGGTGACTGCCACGACTTCGTACCCAAGCCAGCTGACTCGATGTATAGGCATACTCGCCTATGCCTCGATCCGAGACGTCACGTTCATGTCGGTGGACTGAACAATTCGGGCGAGAGTCGAACTCGATGTCTGCGCCACGGCCCATCCTCCTGGGAGGCCCCGCGGCGTTCGGTCCCGAGCGCTTCACGCCCGAGCGCTCGATCGCCCGCCCGCGCTGCGCGTCCATGCCGTCCGGCGGTCGACCGCGGCCGTGGATCGGCGGCCCGTTCGCGGACGTGGACGGCGTCCACACGTTTGACGGCATGGTCGCGCGCAGGTACCGCTCGGAGCGAGGACGGCATGAGCAAGCTCTGCGGCCTGTGGGGCCGCCCGTACATCGACCTGTCGCCGCTGCTCGACACGGCGTGCTTCCCCGAGCTCGATCGCGAGATCGTGCGCGGCCTCTGCCGCGTCGAGCCCTCGTACACGGGCGGCAGCCTGAAATGGATGGGCGTGGTCGCGCCCTGGGTGCACGACGACCCGTACGTGGATTACGGGGAGGTCATCGAAGGCTTCTCGCGCGACGAGTTCTGCGATTTCATCGCGCTCGGCGAGGACCCGTCCGCCGTCGATCCCGAACGGCGGGGCGAGTACACGTTCGGAGACGAGACCGATCATCCGCTCACGCGGGCGCAGATGCTGTACCTGAAGTACCGCTACGGCGTCTATTTTCCCTGGAAGGTCTGCTATCACCTCCTCGAGAACGACCGCTGGGAAGACAAGCACTCGGGCGCGGGCAAGGACTTCTCGGCGGAGGCCAGAGCGGTGTTTCCCCGGACGGTCGAGTTCATCCGGGGCCTGCCGTTCGTCGAGATCGGGCGGTGCGTGATCTTCGGCCTCGAGGCGAACGATCACGCGCCCGCGCACCGGGACACCGAGCCGGGGAGCGCGATCGGCGCGGCGCAGTCCATCTCGTTCGACCCGCGCGGCGACAAGCGGTTCTATCTCTGCGACAGGGAGGGGGAGGAGCGCACGGTCGTGCGCGCGCCCATCTACTGGTTCAACGACATGGATTACCACGGGGTCGAGCCGGACCCGTTCTTCCGGTACTCGATCCGCGTGGACGGCGTGTTCAAGCCGGAGTTCGTGAAGCGGCTCCAGCGCCTGTACGGACGGTAGGCGCGGGCGAGCGCTCTGCCGGTGAGTCCTCCGCCGGCGAGGCCCCGTTCACCACCAGGTGGATGAACTGCAGCTTCGCCACGGCGGGGCGCGGCAGCACGAACGGGTAGAAGTCGTGCTGGCCCATGCTGCGCGACATCTCGTTGAGCACGGCCGTCAGCTCTACCCAGGCGTTCAAGAAGCCCAGGAAGGTCTCGGCCCCTCCGTCGTCCGGGCGCCACAGCGCGTCCGCGCCCCATGGCTCGACGTCGAGCTCCACCTCGTCGGCGTCGATGCCGAAGCTGAGCGCCGTATCGACGGTGTCGACCATATGGAGATAGTGGGCCCAGGTCTCGGCCCAGTCTTCCCACGGGTGCATGCTGGCGTAGGCGCTGACGAAGCGTTGCTGCCAGTCGGCCGGCGGTCCCTGCTCGTAGTTGGCCTTCAGCGCGGCGGCGTAGTCCTGCTGCTCGTCGCCGAACAGCTCCCTGAACGGCGCCAGCCACCCGGTGTCGCGCACCAGGCGGTCCCAGTAATAATGGCCGACCTCGTGCCGGAAGTGCCCGAGCAGCGTGCGGTAGGGCTCGCGCATCGCGGCGCGGGTGCGCTCGCGCGTGGCGTCGTCCGCCTCCTCGATGTTCAGCGTGATCACGCCGTCGGCGTGGCCGGTCATCACCCTGGGCCCGTCGGGCGGCGAGGCGAGGAAGTCGAAGCAGAGGCCGCGCTCCGGGTCCTCGCCGATCTTGGACTTCACCGGCAGGTTCAGCGCCAGGAGCTGCGACACGAGCCGCCGCTTGGCCGTCTCGAGCAGGCGCCACTGCGTCTGGTGTTCGGCGACGGAGAGATCTGGAATGGTGCGGTTGAGCCGGCACGCGGCGCAGAGCGCGGGCGCCTCCGCCCCCGCCGGGATCAGCCAGTTGCAGCCCGACGCCAGGTCGAAGTTGCCGCAGCGCCTGTAGAGCCGCGGCGGGTCCGCCGTGTCGTCCCAGATCTGCCAGGCGCCCTCGGTCGGGCCGACCTTGAGCGGCACGACCTGGGCGCGCTCGGGCTCGTAACCGAGCGGTGTCTTGCAGGCCAGGCATTCGCTGTTGCGGAAGAACACCGGCCTTTCGCACTGGCAGCGGTAAGCGCGCGGCGCGGTGGGCTGCTTGGTGCGCTTCCATGCGCTGCGCAGGCGCGCGATCAGACTGTCGAAGCGATTGGTCATGGTGGGTCGAGCGGCCTCGATCGTGTCGGCCCCGGCTCGCGATCGCAAGGGTCGCAAGCCGTATGCCAGGCCTGCGGCCCGACGCTCGCGCCACGAGCGCAGCTCAGCGCGCTGTCGAGCCGTGCGCGAACGTCGCGAACGTCGCGGACGTCGCGGAGTGTCTCAGTGTGGCAAGAATGCCGTGGGCCCGACCCAGGTTGGGCAATACCCCCGCGCGCCCGCGTCTCGCGCTGGTCCACGAGCGGGCTCTTGCCCAGGGGCAGCTCCCTCGCTGCCCCCTGGCGTCATGCCACACGTCTTGGAGGTGCAGGTCCAGGGGCAGCTCCCTCGCTGCCCCTGGCGTCAGGCCGGCCGGGGAGGGGGCCGCCGTCGACGACTCCGCCGACGGCATCGGGCCGCCCGTGGTGGACAGGTCACTTGGTGGGCACGAAACGCAGCGATGCGAGGCGCACGAGCTCGCCCTGGCCGCCCTTCACCTTCAAGTAGACCTCGTGCGTGCCCGACGTGGGCGCCACGTTGCACGTCGTCGTCTTCCACTTCTCCCAGCCGTCGGTACCGGGGAGGGCGCAGGTGCCGATCATCGAGCCGCCTGCCAGCGGATCGATCCAGACCTCCACGGTGCCGCCGGCCCCGGCGCTCGAGGCCTCCAGCGCGATCGCCTTCGACTTTACACCCCCGCTGCCGAGGTCGACGCTCCCGAACATGGCCCAATCGCCGCTCTCCAGATCACCGAGCACCGATCCCGCCGACGTGCTCGACACGACCTGGGCGCCGGACTGCTGGTCCGCCTCCGCCGCCGGGATCGGGGTGAATCCGTCACGGTAGGTGAACAGGTCGAAGTAGGCACGGCTATTGGTCGCGAACATGCCGGCCTGGTTGCCAATCCAGGTGTGAGCCATGGCATAGAACCCGTCGAGCGCGGAGATGTCGATCTCGGCGCCTACCTGGGTCCATTCGACTCCATCCGTGCTGAACCAGCCCGTGGCCTTGTGCTCGGAGCGGACCAGCTTCAGCCAGACCGCTTTCCCGGCGGGTGCGGGGACCGACGCGCCCACCACGACCGGCTCGGCGAGCTCGCTGTACGCGGCCCCCGCCTCGGCCGGGGCCTGCACCGAGCGCGACCGGAAGGAGAAGCGAATCCTGTCTTCCTCGCCCTCCATGACCCGCGCCACCGAGACGTCCATGATGGCGGGGAGCCTGAACTTCTCGCTGTCGGTCATCCACGTCGGGCAGGAAAGCACCTGCTCGTCCTGCCAGTAGCCGTTGCCCACGCGGATGCCGGCCGCGTCCCCGTCGGCCGCGGGCGTGAACTCGACCTTCGCGACCATGCTGCTCGAGTGCAGCGTGTCCTTCTGAACGGCCCACGTGGTCCCTCCGGTCCCCGGCGTGATCCGCAGCCACCCCGGGCGATCCACCACCGAGTACTTGTCCTCCGACGCGCCGTAGGTGGTCCACGCGGAGTTGATCGTGGCCGACGAGAAATCGTCGTTCACGGGCAGCAGGAAGGGCACGCCGCTCTGCGGCAGCTTGGGCGCGGACAGATCGCCCTTCTTGGTCGGGAATCGCGGGACCGGGATCGTCTTCCCGTTCACCTCTTTGTCGACCCAGGTCACCTCCAGCAGCAGCCCCTCGCGGCCAAGCCCCTGCCAGTCGCCGTTCTTCGAGGTCTTGGTGTCGTCGGTGCCCACGTTGCTGCAGTCGTACGAGTGGGCAAAGGCCCACCACGAGCCGTCCTCCAGCCCGATGGGCGACGTGATGTGCTGGACGCCGGCGTACGGCTCCTCGCCGGTAAGGACATAGCCGAGCCACGTCCAGTCCTCGGGGGTGCTGCCGACAAGCTTCTTCGACGCCCAGGCGTGCAGCTGGCCGCCGCAGGCCGTGTGCGTCGAGACGAAGTAGTAGTACCAGTCGCCGCGCTTGGCCATCGTCGGCCCTTCGGCCCACTTGCTCCAGTCAGCATTGGTGAAGTCGCCGCAGCCGCCGGTCGCCTGGTCCCAGTTGACGAAGCTCATGTCGACGCTCGACTCGGGCAGCAGCATCCCGGTCTTGGGATCGATCTCCGTGACCAGGTTGATGCCGAAGTCGTTGGGGTGCTCCGCGTCCCATTTGCACAGACCATTCTTGATGATCATGTACGTCTTGCCGCTGTCGGGATCGACGAACACCGAATTGTCGGAGCCGGTCCCTCGTTCGTACGAGGTCTCGCTGCCGGGCGGCGTGTAGGGGAAGATGTCGACCTTGGTGGGCTCCGACCACGGGCCCTCGAGGCTCGGCGCCGAGGAGAAATGCTGGGTGGCCCCGATGGAGTAATAGACCCGGTACACATCGCCGGCCTTGACGATGAAGCCGCCCCAGGTGCCCTGGCCCGGGCCGAGCTGCGCCTCCAGCGCGGGAGCGGTGGAGTGGACCACCCGGTTCATGCGCTCCCAGTGGAGGAGATCCGTCGAGTGCAGGATCTCGAAGGCGGGCATCATGTGGAAGTTCGACCCGACCAGGTAGAAGTCGTCGCCTTCCCGGTAGATGTTCATGTCCGGGTGATCGCCGGGTAGAACGGGGTTCTGGTAGGTCGTCACCTCGAAGGCCGCGTCGCCGTCGCCGCCCGCCCCACCGCCGCCGGCGTTCGGAGAGCCACCCGTGCCCCCGGAGCCGCCGTCGCCGCCGCCGTCGCCGCCCGTTCCACCGCCGTCTCCGCCCTGACCCGCGGAGCTTGTCGAGGTTGGCCCGGACGAGGTGCTCGATCCCGCCGGGCTGGGATTGGGCTCGTCCGAGCCGCACCCGATCGCGATCAATCCAACGAAAGTGATAATCCCTGCTGCATAAGAGCGCACGATGACCTCTCAGTTCCTTGTTGTGGACCCTTGAATTCCCGAGGGCTGCCGAAATGATCAATGAACGGGCACGAAAGTGCCTATCGGCGCCACACGGACCCTGGCGGAAGGAACGCCCTTCATCCCCCTCTTGTCACGCCGTACGGGCGCGTCGCTCGAAGATGCGCTGGAGCAGGCAGGCGACCAGGAGGAGCAGGCCGATGACGATCTTGGTCCACCAGGAGCTGAGCGTGCCCTCGAACATGATGAGGGTCTGGATGGTGCCGTAGATGAGCACACCGAACAGGGTGCCGACGACCGTACCATGGCCGCCGGTCAGCAGGGTCCCTCCGATGACGACGGCGGCGATGGCGTCCATCTCCATTCCGCCGGCGTGCAGCGCGTAGCCGGACACCATGTAGAACGTGAAGGCGACGCCCGCGAGCGCCGAGCAGAATCCGCTCCAGGTATAGATGAGCACCTTGGTCCGCGGCACCGGCAGGCCCATGAGCAGGGCGGATTGTTCGCTGCCGCCGATCGCATAGACCGTGCGGCCGAAGCTCGTGTAGTGGGCGATGTAGATGGCCGCGGCGAACAGCGCGAGCGCGATGACCACGTTCCAGGTGATCGAGGTGTCGAACAGGAACGGGATGCGGTGCGACGAGGCGTCGACGTAGAAACCGTTGTGGATCGTGATGGAGTCGATGCTGATGAGGTAACAGAGCCCGCGCGCAAGGAACATGCCCGCCAGGGTGACGATGAAGGGCTGCACCTTGAAGTACTGGATGACGACCCCCATGACGAGGCCGATGCCCGAGCCCATCGCCAGCACGAGCGGGATGACCACCGCAGGGCTCAAGCCGTGCTTCTCGACGAGCGACGCCGAGACCATCGTTGTCAGCGCGATGACCGAGCCGACCGAGAGGTCGATCCCGCCGGAGAGGATGACGAAGGTCATCCCGATGGCGCTGATCAAGAGAAACGCATTGTCGATGAAGAAGTTGAGGAACACCTGCAGCGAGAAGAAGCCCTTGAACAGGTACGACCCGGCCAAGAACATGAGCACGAACAGGCTGCAGGTGACCGCGAGCGGCAGGTGCCTCGGGTCGATCCGGACGGAGCGCCCGGTCGCAGTGGTGGTGCCGCTCCCTCCGGTCGCGGCGATGGTGCCGCTCCGTCCGGTCACGGCGGCGGTGTCGATCATGGTGTGACCACCCTCCTCGTCCGTTGCTTTGCGATGAGATCCCTGACCTTCTGCGATTGCACGATGGTGATCAGGAAGACGACGAGCGCCTTCACCACCAGGTTGACCTCCGGCGGCACACCGGCGGAGTAGATGGTGGTGGTGAGCGTCTGGATGATCAGGGCGCCGATGACGCTCCCCGCCAGCGTGAACTTGCCCCCGGAGAGCGACGTCCCGCCCAGGACCACGGCCAGGATGGCGTCCAGCTCGAAGAGGAGGCCCGCGTTGTTCCCGTCGGCGCTCTTGACGTTCGAGCTCACGATGAGCCCAGCGATGCCGGCGCACAGGCCGCACACGGCGTAACAGGCGAAGGTGATCGTGCGCGCGCGGATCCCGGCCAGCCGCGAGGCGACCGGGTTCACGCCGATCGCCTCGATGAACATGCCGAGCGCGGTCTTGCGGGTCAGCAGCCAGACGACGGCGCTCACGGCCGCCACGATGAACAGCGAGACCGGGATCCCCAGGAGGAAGCCGTTCCCGATGAAGTGATACGGGCTGTAGTAGATCGTGATGATCTGGCCGCCCGTGATGAGCTGGGCGATGCCTCGCCCCGTGACGAGGAGGATCAGGGTCGCGATGATCGGCTGCATGCCGAAGAGCGACACCAGCGCTCCGTTCCACATGCCGAGCGCCAGCGCCACGCCCAGCGCGCTCCAGACGACGATCGGCAGCGGAACACGCGTCGCGTCCGCCATGCCGGTCCCGCCGCTCGGCGAGAGCTCGCCGCCGATCAGCACCGCCGCGACCGCGCCGGAGATCGCCACGACCGCGCCGACGGAGATGTCGATGCCGCGGGTGGCGATCACCAGGGTGAGCCCCATGGCGATGATCATGAGCGGCGATGCGCGGTTCAGGATGTCGATGACGCTGCCGTAGAGGTGGCCGTCCTTGACCGTGATCGCGAAGAACTGCGGGTTGCTGACGAGGTTGAACAGCAGGAGGGATCCGAGCATCGCCAGCGGCCAGAACGCGTTCCCGCTGGCGAGCCGGCGCAGGGAGGCGGCGGCCGCGCTCACGGCTGACCTCCCGCGATGATCTGGTAGACCGCCTGCTCGTCGGTCTTGGCCGTGGCGAGCTCCGCCACCTTGCGCCGGTCGCGCAGGACGACGACCTGGTCGGAGTAGCGCAGCGCCTCGGCCATCTCCGAGGAGACGAGCACCACCGCCATGCCCCGGTCGCAGAGCTCCATGACCTGGCCCATGATCTCGCCCTTGGCCGCCACGTCGATGCCGCGGGTCGGCTCGTCGAGGATGAGCATGCGCGGATCGGTCACCAGCCAGCGAGCCAGGAGCGCCTTCTGCTGGTTGCCGCCGCTCAGCTTCGAGATGGGCACCTCCGCGTCGGCGGCCACGATGCCGAGCCGCTGGATGTAGCGGCGGGCGATGTCGTCCTGCTCGTCCCGGGACAGGTTGCGGAAGATGCCGCGCTTGGCCTGGAGGGCGACGATGATGTTCTCGCGCAGCGACAGGTCGCCGAGGATCCCCTCGACCTTCCGGTCCTCGGGGCAGAAGCCGAGGCCGCGCGCGATCGCGTCGAGCGGCGAGCCGATGCGCGCCGGCTCCCCGTCGATCTCGATGGATCCCTGGTCCGCCCCGTCGAGCCCGAACAGGAGCCGCACCGTCTCCGTCTTCCCGGCGCCCAGGAGGCCCGCGAGGCCGAGCGCTTCGCCGCGCTGCACATCGAGATCGACGTCGCTGACCGAGCCCTTCTTGCCGAGCCCTCGCGCCCTCAACAGGGGCGCTTGCCCGCTCGCCGACGTCGCCTCCCGCGCGCGCTCGGCCCGGGTCGGGCCGTCCTCCGCGACCTCGCGCCCGACCATCCGCGTGACGAGCTCCATGCGCGTCAGCTCGGCGGCCGGAGTCTCGCTGACCAGCTGACCGTTCCTCAGGACCGTGATCCGGTCGGAGATCTCGAACACCTGATCGAGGAAGTGCGAGATGAACAGGATCGCCATCCCCTGCGCCTTGAGGCGCTGGATGACCGAGAAGAGCGTCTTCACCTCGTCCTCGGCCAGGCTCGAGGTCGGCTCGTCGAGGACGAGGATCTTCGCCCGGGCGCAGAGCGCGCGGGCGATCGCGACGATCTGCTGCACGGCGATGGAGACGGTCGAGAGCGGCGCGGTGACGTCGACGTGGATGTTGAGGTCCGAGAGCAGGGCGCTCGCCTTCCGGCGCATCTCCCCCCACCGGATCGCGAACACGCCCGCATCCTCGCGCCCGAGGAAGATGTTCTCGGCCACGGAGAGGTTGGGGCAGAGGTTCACCTCCTGGAACACGGCGCTGATGCCGAGCGCCTGCGCGTCCTGGGGGCTCGAGGGCCGGATCTCCCGGCCCTCGAGCAGGATCTGCCCATCATCCGGGGGGTGGACGCCGGTCAGGACCTTGACCAGCGTCGATTTGCCCGCGCCGTTCTGCCCCATGAGGGTGTGCACCTCCCCGGGCAGCATCCGAAAATCGACGGAAGAGAGCGCCTGTACGCCAGGAAATCCCTTGGAGATCCGCTTCATCTCGAGCACGGGCACGGCTCCGCTCTGCATCGCTCACGTCCTCCCCGGCGGCCTCCGCGTCGCCACCGTCACGCGCTCAGTACTTGCGCTTCGGGAACTCCTGGGCGGCGGTCTCCATCGGGAAGACGCCCTCCTCGGTGACGATGCGCTTCGGCAGCTGCTTGCCAGCCACCAGGTCCTTCACAGCGCTCATCAGCTGCGGCCCGAGGAGGGGGCTGCACTCGACCGTCACGTTCAGCTTGCCGGCCATCATCGCCTCGAACGCGCCCTTCACCGCGTCGATCGAGATGATGAGGATGTCCTTGCCGGGCTTGAGCCCCGCCTCCTCGATGGCCTGGATCGCGCCGATCGCCATGTCGTCGTTGTGGGCGTAGAGGACGTTGATGTTCTTGCCCTCCGCCTTGAGGAACGCCTCCATGACCTCCTTGCCCTTGGCGCGCGTGAAGTCGCCCGTCTGGGAGCGGAGGATCTTGAACTGGGGCTTGTCCTTGATGATCTCCTCGAACCCCTTCTTGCGATCGATCGCGGGGGCCGAGCCGACGGTGCCCTGCAGCTCGACGATGTTGATCGGGTCCTTCTGGTCCTTCGTCTTCTCGACCAGCCACTTCGCCGCGCGGCGGCCCTCCTCGACGAAGTCCGACCCCATGAAGCTGACCCAGAGGGTGTCGTCCTTCGTATCCACGGCGCGATCGGTCAGGATGACGGGGATCTTGGCCTCCTTGGCCTCGCGCAGGACGGGCTCCCAGCCGGTCTCGACCACGGGCGAGAAGGCGATGACGTCGACCTTCTGTGCGATGAACGACCGGATGGCCTTGATCTGGTTCTCCTGCTTCTGCTGCGCGTCGGAGAGCTTGAGGTCGATCCCGGCCGCCTTGGCGGACTCCTCGATCGACTTGGTGTTCGCCGTCCGCCACTCGCTCTCCGCGCCGATCTGGGAGAACCCGAGCGTGATCTGCTTATTTTCCTTTTGACAGCCCGGCCCGACCACGATCAGCGCCAGCCCTGCCAGCGCCATCATCCCCGTGGTGACAAAGTTTCGCCTCTTCATCGCGCAGCTCGTCTCCTCTCGTCCGTCGCCTCGTCCCATGAGGCACCTCGCTCATCCTCGCCGTCGTCCCCCGACGTACGGCGTCACTTCTGCCCGTAGTACGCCTTTTTCCCGTGCTTCCGGTCGAAGTGCTTGCGCACGAGCGCGTCGGGCAGGCGAGCGGCGCCCGGGTGGATCGTGCGGGTGATGAACGCCATCCTCGCGATCTCCTCGAGCACCGCCGCATTGTACACCGCCTTCTCGGCGTCCTCTCCCCACGCGAACGGGCCGTGTCCCGCCACCAGCACCATGGGTGTGTGAAGCGGGTTACGATCCCTGAAGCACTCGATGATCTGCTTCCCCGTCTCCGTCTCGTAGTCGCCCTCCACGGCGTCCGGCCGCATCACCTCGGTGCAGGGTACGTCCTCGGCCAGGTGATCCGCGTGCGTCGTACCGTAGATCGGAATCGGCATGCCTGTCTGCGCCCAACCGGTCGCGTAGGTCGAGTGCGTGTGCACCACGCCACCCAGCCCGCGGAAGCTCGCGTAGAGGACGATATGCGTCCTGGTGTCCGAGGAGGGGCGGAGGCGTCCCTCCACCACCTTCCCCTCCAGATCGACCACGACCATGTCGTCGGCCGACAGCCGATCGTAAGGGACGCCGCTGGGCTTGATCGCCAGGACGCCCCTGTCGCGATCGAACGCCGAGACGTTGCCGAACGTGTAGATCGCGAGCCCCCGGCGCGGGATCTCCATGTTCGCCGTGAAGGCGCGCTCGCGCAGCTCTCGATAGATCGCGCTCACGTCATGGCCTCAGTGCGCCAGCCGGTAGGCGAGATCGTTCCAGCGGAGCTCGTTCTTGAGCGCGCGGATCTCGGTCCCTTCGCCGATGCGGACCAGCTCCACGCCGGCGATGGAGGCGAAGTCCTCCACGTGCGCCATCGTCACGGCGCGGCTGTAGGCGCAGTGATGGGCGCCTCCAGCCAGGATCCACGCCTCGCAGGCGAGCCTGAAATCGGGCTTCGGGATCCACACCGCGCGCGCCACGGGCAGCTTCGGCATCGCCCTCTCGGGCGGCACCGACTCGAGCTCGTTGGCGACGATCCGCATGCGGCCGCCCATGTCGATCATGGCAACGTTCACAGCGGGCCCGGCGCCGGCGTCGAAGACGAGCCGGCACGGGTCCCCCTTGCCGCCGATCGAGAGCGGGTGGATCTCCAGCGACGGCCTGCCGGAGGAGATCGAGGGACAGATCTCCAGCATGTGGGCGCCGAGGACGCGCTCTTGCCCCGGGACCAGGTGATACGTGTAGTCCTCCATGAAGGAGACGCCGCCGCGCAGGCCCGTCGCCATGACCTTCAGGGCGCGGACCAGGCCGCAGGACTTCCAGTCGCCCTCCGCCCCGAAGCCGTAGCCGTCGGCCATGAGCCGCTGCACCGCGAGGCCGGGGAGCTGCTTGAGCCCGTGAAGATCCTCGAAGGTGGTGGTGAAGCCGCCGAAGCCGCCCTCCTTCAGGAAGGAGCGCATCGCCGCTTCCTGCCGCGCCGCGTACCGCAGGTCGCCGTGGCGATCTCCGCCCCTCCTCAGGGCGGGGGCGATGGTGTACGCCTCGTCGTACTCCGCCACGAGGCGATCGACCTCGCGCTCGTCGACGTCGGCGATGCGCCCCACGAGATCGCCCACGCCATAGCCGTTCACCGACCAGCCGAACTTGACCTGCGCCTCGACGCGGTCGCCGCCGGTGACGGCCACCTCTCTCATGTTCATGCCGCCGAAGCGCGCGATCTTGAGCCGCCGCCCGTCGAGGATGGCGCAGGCGGCGCGCGCCCAGATGTCGAGCTTCGCGAGGACGTCGCCGTCCGTCCAGTGGCCGACGATGACCCTCCGGTCGATGCGCAGGCGAGCGCCGATGTACCCGAACTCGCGGTCCCCGTGGGCCGACTGGTTCAGGTTCATGAAGTCCATATCGATGCTGTCCCAGGGCAGCTCGCGGCCGTACTGCGTGTGCAGGTGCGCGATCGGCTTCTCCAGGCGCTTGAGCCCCGCGATCCACATCTTCGCGGGCGAGAACGTGTGCATCCACGTGATCACGCCGGCGCACCGCGGCGACGCGTTGGCCTCGCGACAGACGGCGAGGATCGCCTCGGAGCTCTTGAGCGTCGGCTTCCAGACGACCCTGACCGGGAGCTTGCCCGAGGCGTCGAGGGACGCGGCGATCTCCCGCGCGTGTTCGGCGACCTGCTTCAGCGCATCCTCACCGTAGAGGTCTTGACTGCCGGTCAAGAACCACACTTCGAAGCCTTCTCGAAGATCCTGCATCGCGATCCCGCTCATTGCGTCAACTCCCTCTCCACGAACGATCCCAGCGCGACATAATCCCGGTACAGCGCGTCATAGAGCCTGGCGCGCTCGGGATCCGGCAGATACCGGGCCTCGGTCCCAGACGACATCGCGCGCTGCGCGTCCTCGACCGTGGCGTGCAGGCCGGCGGCGGTCGCGGCGAACATCGCCGCGCCCAGCGCGACCGGCTGCTCGCCGGCGCGGACCTCGACGGTCATGTCGAGCACGTCCGAGAGGACCTGCATGGTGAGGGGGCTCTTTCGCGCGACGCCGCCGACACCGATGATGCCGTCGATGCGGAGCCCCTCGGATCGGAAGCGCTCGACGATGGCGCGCGATCCGAACGCGATCCCCTCTACGAGCGCGCGGTAGATCCGCGGGGCGTCCGTGCCCAGATCGAGGCCGACGATGGCGCCCTTGAGCCGCTGGTCCGCGTCCGGGGTCCTGCGCCCGTTCAGCCAGTCGAGCGCCAGCACGGAGCTCCGCGCCGGCGGGATCTCCGAGGCCGCCCGCTCCAGCTCGGGGATGATCCGCTCGATCGCCGCATCGGCGAGCGTCACGTCGGCCAGCGTCGTCCGGAGCGAATGGCCCTCGCCGGGCAGGGCAGGGAGGATGGCGAGGAGCGGCCAGCTAAGGAGCTGCTTGAACCAGGCGAAGACGTCGCCGAACGCGGACTGCCCTGCTTCGTAGCCGACCGCGCCCGGGAGGATCGAGCCGTCGACCTGGCCGCAGATCCCGGCGACGAGGACCTCCGGCGCGCCGGTCTTCGGGATGACGAGCATATCGCACGTGCTCGTGCCCATGACCTTGAGCAGGCGGTTCGGCTGGATGTTGCCGCCGACCGCGCCCATGTGCGCGTCGAAGGCGCCGACGGCGACGACGACGTTGTCCGGGATACCGAGCGTCGCGGCCCACCCGGGCGAGATCGTCCCGAAGGGCACGTCCGCGGTCCAGGTCTGCGAGCCGAGGGTGGCCTTGATGGCGGGCAGGCGCGGATTGAGCCTCGCCAGGAACTCGTTCGAGGGATAGCCGTCGAACTCCGGGTGCCACATCGCCTTGTGCCCGGCGGCGCAGCGGCTCCGGCGGATCTGCCTGAGGTCGTCGGTGCCGGTCAGGACGGCGGGGATCCAGTCGCAGTGCTCCAGGACGGTGACCGCCGCGCGCGCGACCGCCGGATTGGTCTCGATGACGTGGAGCGCCTTGGCCCAGAACCACTCGGACGAGTACACGCCGCCTTCGTACTTCGTGTAGTCCACGCCGCCCCAGGTCCGGGCGACGCTGTTGATCCGCGCCGCCTCGGCCACCGCGGTGTGGTCCTTCCAGAGGATGAACATCGCGTCCGGGTCCTCCTCGAAGCCAGGGCAGAGCGAGAGAGGTCTGCCCTTCGCGTTGGCCAGGACCGGCGTGGATCCGGTGGTGTCGACCGCGATCCCGCGCACCTGCGCGGCGACGTCCCTGCCCGCCTGGTCCAGCGCCGCGCGGATGGACGCCTCCATGGCATGCAGGTAGTCGAGCGGATGCTGGCGGAACCGGTGCGCGCGCGCGTCGCAATAGAGGCCCTGCGCCCAGCGCGGGTAGGGCGCGACCGAGGCCCCCGCGAGCTCGCCGTTCCGCGCGTCCGCGACGACCGCGCGCACGGAGTCGGTGCCGAAATCGATCCCGATGACGAATGTTCCCTTGAGCATGACGACCCGTTGGCCGGGCGAAGCCAGTTAAGGATGTGCCCCGCGTTAAATGTGAACGTTCACAACGTGGCTGTCAATCATAATCTACTGGAACGCGACGCTTCCAAGGTCCCGGAGGATGAACCAGGCTGCAACTCTCCTCTCGTGCGGTTAGGACGGGGAGGGGAGGATGGGCCGCTGGCTGGAGCGAGCACGACCACGGCCACGACCACGACCACGGCCACGACCACGACCACGACCACGACCACGACCACGACCACGACCACGACCACGACCACGACCACGACCACGACCACGACCGACGTGAACGTTCACGTGGTGAACGATGGTGGGGTGGAGGGGGGCGTGACCTGCGCGTGACCGAAGGAGCTTGGCTGATGCCTCGGGGGACGCGGGTCAGCTGCCTTCGAGGCAGATCCTGCGAACGAAGCGCCTGACGGTCGAGGCGCGATGCTCGGCGTAGTAGCCCTCCGCCGCCGCTCTCGACGACTCGCCCGGCGCGGCGAGGCAGTCTGCGATGATCTCGTAGCCGTCCTGGAGATGGTTCGGGTCGCCGGGATGCGTGCGACGATATTCGTGCACGAGCTCACGCATGCGCGCGCCGTTCCGCGCGCTCATCGCGTCGTTCAGCAGCCCGATCAGGCCGTTCTCATGCTGTATCTCGACGTGGCGCTGCGTGATGGGGTGGGGGTGGGCGGGGCCTTCGTGTCGGTCGTCGGGGCTCGGCCCGATGACGGGCAGGTCGTCGATCGCCGCGGCGAGCGTGGTGCTGCCGGTCGACGCCAGCGGTTCGTTCGTCCCATGGCGCGACGTCGCCTCGCGCGGCGCCTCCTCTCGCGACGCCTCCTGCCGCGAGGAAGGTAGCCGTCGAGCGTCGGGCTCTCGGGAGCGATGCACGAGGTAGAGCGCGGCGCCGAGGAGCAGCAGCGCGGCGACGGACGCGCGCCTGCGCGCCGACCTCACGGGATCGTCACGGTCCACGTCACCGTCTCTTGCGAGCGGGGCCAGTTGTCGCGACCCCAGCAGGGATCGTAGTAACGAGGATCGGTCGAGGGAGGAGGGTCGAGGCACTCGCCGCTGCGGTAGCGCACCAGCTCGTCGCCGGCGTTGTCGTAGGCCTTGGCGACGATGGTGTGGGTGCCCGAAGCGAGGCCCGCCGCGGCGACGTTGTAGACGGGGCCGCCGTCCGTCGCGATCACCTCGCCGTCGAGCGTCCAGTCCACGCTGATGACGTCGGGATCGATCACGTCGAGCGCGAGCGTCTCCGGATCCGTGACGGCCCCTGCGGGCGGATCGGCGGAGTCGATCGGCCTGACGCGCATCCAGATGTCCATGATCATCTTCTCGCGCGAGACCGGATTGAAGCTCGTGTTCTTGTTGTCTCCGAACAGGCTGTTCATCATCGAGTTCGAGGACGGGCGGTACTGCCCGCCGTCGACGTAGCGGCTGCCGATGAACGTGCCCTGCACGCCCGTGGCGTCGACGGCGTCGTACTCCAGCCACTTGTCCCATTTGCCCGCCGTCGTCGCGCAGTTGCCCGTGCTGTTCACCTCGACGTACTCCGTGCCGCTGCCGCTGCACGTGTTCGCGCCGCACGCGGAGCCCGTCGCCTTGGCGCAATACTCGTCGGCGAGCTGATGGAAGCCGTGGCCACCTTCGTGCAGGGCAGCTCCGGCGGCCTCCTCATGCCTGCCGGACCAGAGCATCCAGGCCGAGCCCGTGTTCCACCAGCGATCGTTGTTCAACACGATGGCGTGCCAGTCGACCTCGAAGTCCTCGGGGAGGTTCGCCTTGAGCGCCTGATCCGCCTTGCGGGTGTCGCACTCTGCGAGGCGGCTCTCGTCGTCGCCCGTGCAGCCGAGCGCTCCAGGGATGCCGTTCGAGGGGCTCACCAGCTTGACGGCGCAGATGTTGACGAACTTGCGATACCTGCCGTACGGCTCGCCGATCGGGCTGCTGAACCGCTTGGCCATCGCCTCCTCGATGTGCTCGATGTACGTGGTGTTCACGGTCGTGGCGTCGTAGCCGTCGCCCACGATGACGTAGTTGACGCGGTTTTCAGGCGGCCCCGCGCTCTCGATGGCCACGCCGTTCGCGCCGCAGTCGAGCACGTAAGCGGGGCCGCCTCCTCCTGTGCCGCCGGGCACGAAGCTCCCCCCGGCGCCCGTGCCGGTGGACCCGCTCTGTGCTGCGCCGCCCGCGCCGCCTGCGCCGCCCGAGCCCGGAGCTCCGCTGCCTGTTGCTCCGCCGCTGGCAGAGCCGCCAGACGCAGAGGTGCCGCTCGCCGACGTGCCGCCGCCGTCGGTCGTCGCCGCGGGGCTGTCCGGTGCCTCGCTGCAGGCGCAGAGCGCCACCAAGCTCAAGGCGTGCAGGTTGCAGATCGACTTCGTCCTCTTCACCTCACGACCCCTCGCAGGCGGCGTCTACGCGCGGCTCGGCTCTACCGTATCCGATCTCCGAGGCCCACGGTCACCCGAACAGCCCCTCGATCGCCGAGGTCCGCTGGTCCTTGTCCCCCATCACGAGATCCGGTGCCCCGAAGGAGGCCGCGATCGCCATCCACAGGTCGTTGGTGGAGCGGCCGCCGCGGTTGCCGTTGTTCCACACCTGCCCGCCGCGCAGCTTGGTTCCCTCGCCGCCGAACAGCACCCACGCCATCTTGTCCCAGTTGTGATGCCGCGTGCCGACCTCCGTGATGTACGGGACCAGCGTGGTGTCGAGCAGCGTCCCGCCGGTCACGTCCTTGGTCTCCGCGAGCTCCTTCAGGAAGCCGGCGACGTAGCCGGCGTAGAACTCTTCCACCCGCGTGAGGAACTCGAGCGTGTCGGGCGTATCGGGATCGTGGCTCGTTGTGTGGTGCACCTTGAAGATGGAGGAGTTGGGGGGCCACAGCTCGCCGAAGCTCACGTGGTTCGTGCCAGGGGACCACTGGAACGTGACCACGCGCGTCAGGTCGCAGCGGAACGCGGCCTTGATCACGGCGAAGTGGAGCGCGCCGATGCGCGCGTGCTTCACGTCGTCGCGCTCCGAGACGACGTGCGAGCCGCCGTAGGGATCGATGTGCCCGCTCACCTGGATGACCTCGGGCTCCTGGGGCATACCGCAGGTCGCGGGATCCCTCGGGTCCGCGTCGAACTCCGCCTCCACCTCGCGGATGGCGGCGGCGTGCCCCTCCAGCGCCTCTCGCTGGGAGCTCGGCGCGAGGCTCTGAAGGCGCTTCAGGTCCTTCATCGCGAAGTCCAGCACGCTCTTCTTCTGCAGGCGCGCCCGCGCCAGCGCATCCAGGTTGTCGTTCGTCGGGCCGCCAGGCATCAGCGTGCCGAACACCCGCCGGTACACCTCTTGCGGCTGGTAGTAGGGCGTCATCGGCGCCCGCGCGCCCGAATAGGACATGTGGCGGGTCGACACCTCGGGCGTGTCGGCGCGGTTGTCGCAGGACACCTGGAGCGACGCGATGGGCGTGCCCTGGAGCTCGGCCGACTGCTTCACGAGCAGCTGGTCGATGCTCGGCGCCTCGGCCATCGGATCGTCGCCGCCGTTGCCCGGGTACAGCTGCTTGGTCCGCGTCCCCGTGCACATCAGCACCGTCCCGCGCTCGTGGCCGCCGCCGACGGACCCCTCGTGCGGCAGCTTCAGGTCGCGCATCACGACCATCCGAGACTTCATGGCCTCGAACGGGGTCAGGATGCGGGAGAGCGTGAAGTTGGTCCCGTTGCCTTGCGGCCAGTAGTTCTCGTACACGGTGCCCACGGGGCGCTGCACGATCAGCAGGCGCCTCGGGGGCGCCGCGCCCTCCGCGGCCGACTCGAGGCCCTTGAGCACCGTGACGAGACCCGCGGCGGCGCCGATGCCTTGCAGGAAGCGGCGGCGAGACCATCCATAAGAAAGGTTGTAGCCCACGGTCATTCCTCCTTGGCGCGCTCGGTCAGCGCGGGCGACGTCACGATGCCTTTCACGACGTTGGCAAGCGTCCGCTGGCCCTCTGGCAGCGCATTGATCACGCGTCCGACCTGACAGTCGCGGACCCCGAGCGTCTCATCGTCCGTGCCGTAGGTCAGCAGGTGCCGCGTGATGCAGGCGGCGAACCCGTCGTTCTGCGCGACGGCCTCGGCGAACTCGACGGCGCTCGTGTAGCTCCCCGCGACCTCGGCGATGTTGCCCAGGTTGACGCGCGCGTCGATCGGCTCCCCATCGAGGGTGTCGCGGTACCGGCCGATCGGATCGTAGTTCTCGAGCAGCAGGCCGAACGCGTCGAACTGGGCGTGACACGCGGCGCAGGTGGAGTTCGCGGCGCGCGCGTCGGCGCGCTCGCGCTCGGTCATGTCGGCCTCGAGCAGCTCCTTGATCGCGTCCGAGAGCGACTCCGGGGGCGACGGGATCTTCCCGAGGCAGAGCAGGGCGCCGCGCACGAAGAGCCCTCGCGCCACCACGCTCGTGTTGTCGGTCCGGGCCAGCGCCGCGAGCAGGCCGGGCTGCGTGAGGATCCCGGCGCGCTCGTCGGCCGGCAGCTCGGCCTTGGTGAACTCCTCCGGGCTCGATCCCGTGTGCTCCACGCCGTAGACCTTCGCGAGCACGGCGTTCACGAACGTCTCCCTCGTGGTGAGCAGCTCCGACACGTCCGCTCCGCGGTTCCACAGGAGGTCGTCCACGAGCAGCTCGGTCTCGTGGAACATGCTCGCCTGGAGCGCGGGGGTGTACTCGGGGAAGAGCCCTGGATCCTTCACCGTGCCGAAGAGGTTGCTGAGCCCCCACGCCGCGATCAGCGTGGTGTTCAGGCTGCTGCGCGTCTCGGGCTTCTGGAGGAGGCGCTCGGCCTGGCGCGCCAGCTCCTCCGGATCGTTCAGGGCCCCGGAGTCGGCGGCGGCGGCGAGCTCCTCGTCCGGCAGGCTGTCCGTCAAGAAGAACGAGAGCTCGCTCGCGACCTCGTGCGCGGCGAGCTTCACCACGTCGCCGTCCGCGTCGCCGCCGAGCTCGGTGCGGTAGGAGAACGAGGGGGACGCGATGAGCGCCTCGAGCGCGAGCGAGACGCCCCGCTCGTAGCTCGTCTCCTTCCCGAGCGCATAGACCGACCACAGGTTGTCGAGCTCCGCCTGCTCCACGGGCCGGCGGAACGCCCGTTGCGCGAACTTCGTCAGGAACGTCTTGGCGCAGGCGTCGTCTCCGTCGGCGGCGCACCCCGTCACCTGCTCGAAGCGCCCCGAGATGCTCTCGGCCGCGTAGGCAGCCCTCGCGAGCCGCGTATGCACAAGGGAGGTCCCCACGACAAGGCCCTTCTTGGCAAACGGCTTCGTCCGCGCGTCCGGCGCCTGCTCCGCCTCGATGGCCTCGTCCCCCAGGAGACCGCGGATGGCGTTGATGAACTGCAGGTCGGCGAGCAGCACGACCCGTCGTTCGAGCCGCGGGTTGCACACGGCGTCTCCGCCGCCCGAGGAGCTCGTGCCGCCGCCCGTCGGGTTCGCGCCGGCGCCCGAGGAGACGCCCGAGGAGCTCGAGTTGCCGCCGATATCACCCACGCACCCTGCAACGAGGAGCGAAGTGCACGCGGCCGCTCGCAGCAGCCGGGAGGCCGCCCCGCTGTGAGTGAATGTTTCCACCTTCCATCGATCACACGCGGCGTTCGGGCCGCTATCGTGAGTGGAAGATTTCATGGCTCCTGCTGCGCGACCTCGGCCATCGAGCCACCTCGGCGCTTTGCGGGGCGCGCGCCCCAAGGCGGTGGCCAATAAAGAAGATAATTTCACACGATCCCTCCTGTGAGTCCGCCCTTGTGTGAAAAAGTGCCTTGCTGACGTCCGGGGCTGCGCTAGATGATCTGGCGCCGCACCGCGTAACACCTTCACGAACCGCCGCTGCCGCGCGGGCCGACCCTGGTTGGCCATGGCGTGTGAGGCGAGCGCACGGCGCAGCAGGTCAGACCCGCCGCCTCTCCCCGCGCTGACATCGATGACGAATGCCCCGCTGCATAGACGTACGACGACGACCTAGCGGGCGCAATGCCTAAGGGTGTTCCCCGAATTGTGAGCGTTCACATCTCTCGTGTCAACTGGAATCGGCTGGTGTCCCAACGATTTCTGAACCGGTTGAGTACGAGCGCCAGCGGCGTTCCTCCGAAGCCCGCCCTGCAGGGGAGGAGGGGCCGGGCTGTGGAGCTGATCGACGGGGCCACGCCTGCCGGCGGCGGCCGGCATGCCGTTCGCATAGGCCAGATGTGAGAGCCGGCGTGAAATCTGCGGGATCGATCGTGGGCCCACCGGGAATGGCTTCTACGACGACGAACAGCGTCGGTGCCGCGCTCGATCCCGATGGCGACGATCCCAGGCGCGCACCCGTCCAGTGACGCGAAAGCCGAGTGAAATGAAGAACTCCGACCAGTATGTGAACGCTCACACTGAAGAACTCCGTTCCAATCGACCGGTCCGCGACTATCCTCTCGCGCCGATGGCTGACAAATCTCTTCCGGAGCGCCGCGTCAAAAGGGGCGGCGGGCGACGGGCGGCGGTCATGGTCGACGTGGCCAAGCTCGCTGGCGTCTCGTATCAGACGGTCTCGCGGGTCCTGCACGACAGCCCCCACGTGCGCCGCGACACGAGAGAGCGGGTGCTGGATGCGATCCGGCAGCTCGACTACCGGCCGAGCTCGGTGGCGCAGGCGCTCGTCACCGGCCGGTCGCGGACGCTCGGTGTGGTCAGCTTCGACACGACGCTCTACGGTCCGGCGTCGACGCTCCTGGGGCTCGAGGAGGCGGCGCACGACGCGGGTTATGGCGTGAGCATCGCCAGCTTGAAGTCGTTCAGCCGAGCGCCGGTGCTGGAGGCCGTGCAGCGGCTGCGCGACCAGGGGGCCGACGGCATCGTCGTGATCGCCCCGCAGCGGTCGGCGGTAGATGCGCTGCGGCACGTCACCTCCGATGTGCCGGTGGTCGCGGTCGAGGGCGGTCCGGACGACTCGGTGCCGGTGGTCGCGGTCGACCAGCACGAGGGCGCCGCGTCCGCGACCCGCCACCTGCTCGATCTGGGCCACAAGACCGTGTGGCACATCGCCGGCCCGACCGACTGGCTCGAGGCCGACCAGCGCATCGACGGCTGGCGCTCGGCGCTGCAGGCGGCCGGCGCCGAGATCCCGCCGCTCCTGCGGGGCGACTGGAGCGCGCGCTCCGGCTACGAGCTCGCCCCGCAGCTGACGCGCACGCCGGGCGTGACGGCCGTGTTCGTGGCCAACGACCAGATGGCGCTCGGCCTCCTCCGCTTCCTCCACGAGAGCGGGCGCGAGACGCCGCGGGACATCAGCATCGTCGGCTTCGACGACATCCCGGAGGCGGCCTACTTCACGCCGCCGCTCACCACGGTCCGCCAGGACTTCTCCGAGCTGGGGCGCCGGTGCCTCCACGTCCTGCTCGGGCAGATCGAGAGCGGCCAGCGCTCGTGGTCGCGGGTCGTGGTCGAGACCGAGCTCGTTGTGCGCAAGAGCACGGCCGTCCCCCGGCGCCGCTGAGACCGCTCTACCGTACCGGCTCCGTGATGTGTTCACGGACCGGGCCGTCAGCGGGCAAGCCAGGGATAACGAGCTGGGCTGCCGCTCGAAGCGCAAAGTTGCTTCATGATTGCAACATGCGCTGTCGATGCACGTTTCCTCTCAGCTGGGAAGTTGAGATGTAGCAGGCTTCGCGCGCGTGTCGTGATCACTTCCAGGCGTGGCGGGAATCATCCGTCGCGAGTTGCACGGCGTGCGTATCGCTGAGCGTGGGCGCTGCCGTTCTTGCCGCCGCCCCTCGGCTTTCCCGCTCCCAGCTTCACCAACGACAATCGTCCGACTTGCGGAACTCCAACATGAACAAGAAGCGTTCTTCTCGATTGCTGTGCAGCACGGCCTGGATCGCGCTCGGAATGGCGACCCTCTTTGGATGCGCGGATGGGGGCGAGGGGGTTGACGACGGCGTGGGCGGCTCGGGCGGAGCGGGGAGCACCGGCACCAGCGCCGGCGTCAGCACGAGCTCCAGCAACAGCACGAACAGCAGCTCCGGCGCCGGCACGACGGCCGGCGTCGGCCCTGCCACCAGCAGCGGCTCGGGCGACTCCGCGCCGACCGGCGCCACCTCCGGCGGCGCGACCACGGGGGTCGGCGGCGGGGACGCTTCGACCAGCGCGTCCACCAGCGCGTCCACCAGCGCGTCCACGGGGGCCGGCGGAGCCGAGCCCGAGGGGAAGTTCGTCGGCAACATCACGACGAGCGGCGCCGTGCGCGACGGCTTCGCGAAGTACTGGAACCAGATCACGCCCGAGAACGAGGGCAAGTGGGGCTCCGTCGAGAGCAGCCGCGGGAACAAGAACTGGAGCTCGCTCGACAGGACCTACAAGTACGCGCAGGACAACAAGATCATCTTCAAGCACCACGTCTTCGTGTGGGGCAGCCAGCAACCCTCCTGGGTCGGGAGCCTCTCGCCGGACGAGCAGAAGAAGGCCGTGCGGAGCTGGATGGAGGAGTTCTGCAAGCGCTACCCGGACACGAAGTACATCGACGTCGTCAACGAGCCGCCGCCCCACACCACGCCCTCGTACACGGCCGGCCTCGGCGGCAACGGCGCCAGCGGCTGGGACTGGATCGTCAACGCCTTCAAGTGGGCTCGCGAGTTCTGCCCGAACGCCAAGCTCATCCTCAACGACTACAACAACATCGAGTACGAGAACGAGCACAGGCACTTCAAGGACATCGCGAAGAAGGTGATCGACGCGGGCGCCCCGGTCGACGCCCTCGGCGCGCAGGCGCACGACGCATTCAAGATCAACACCAACACGGTCAAGGGGTACATCGACTCGCTCGCCGAGCTCGGCAAGCCCGTGTACATCACCGAGTACGACATCGGTGAAACGAACGACAGCAGGCAGAAGCAGATCATGGAGGAGCAGTTCACCATGTTCTGGAATCACCCCAAGATCCCGGGGATCACCCTGTGGGGTTACATCGTCGGCAAGACGTGGAGGAACGGCACCGGCCTCCAGCAGGAGAACGGCACCATGCGGCCGGCCATGCAGTGGCTGATGGACTTCCTGGATCGTGGTGGTTGACGGGGAGCCGACGCGCTGAGCTGGACGAGCTCCCTCGACCGAAGGAGCTCGGGCGCGCCTGCATCTCGCACGGGTGCCGGCGCGCTCTCTCCAGGTCTGCGTCCGTCTCTCTGGCCTGGAGCGGGGGGTAGATTCGTTTGATACGGGCTCGGGCGCCAGGCAGGCGAGTGAGGCGTAGCCACTCGCCGGCTGCGCACCGGGAGACGATCAGCTGGCCGGCGCGTCGTCGCGAAGAGCCGTGTCGGCCAGCGAGCGTCGGCGATCACTGGGGCACTTGGAGCACGTCCTCGCAGGTGAAGTCGACGCCCAGGGAGACCTCGACGTCGGCCTGGACAACGGCGCAGGTATCGTCGCAGAGGATGATCGCCGTCGGGTTCGCAGGCTCGTCGTAGCGCCATGTGCCTGCGGCCGAGCAGGCCTGATCGTACGTGAGCGTCGTCGGCGTGTTGCTCGCGGCGCTCGTGTAGGTCACGTTGACCTTTTGCTTGTCGAAGCTCCTCCCGTCGGGCGCCGGCGGGATCGGGATCGTGCACGAGACGGCGGCGCCGCGGATCTTATCGATCGCGGTCTTGAACGCGGCCGCCGTCTGCGCGGGGTCGCCGGTGTTCAGCATCGACGCCTCTCCCGTGCCGCCCGCAGCCGCGATCTCGTGCAGGTTGGTGAGGCTGGGCGGCGCGCCTTCCCCCTGCGGACTGTCGACCCCGATCACGAAGGTCGAGATGTTGTTGGAGAGTGCGGCCTCGACGTTGCTCACGACGTCCGCGAGCGCGTTGCCGCCTTGCCGGCATCCCTCCGGATAGCCGTCGGTCACGAGCACGATCGCATATTTCCCGGGGTTCTGCTGGCGCTGCGCTTCGATGTAAGCGACGATGCCTTCGACCGCGAATGCCGTCGGCGTGCTGGTGCGCCACGAGAGCCTTTCGCTGATCTCCGGCTCGATGACATCGATCGCCGCGCCGAACGCCGGGGAGGGAAGCGGCGTCATCGGTACGTTCGGCGTCGAGTAGCCGGTGGCCTGGCACGCCTGGGTCGCCTGAGCCGAGCCCGGGAAGAACGTGAGCGACGCCCTGAAGCCTTCGGACGCGGGATCCAGGAAGAACTGCTTCGTCGCGGCCACGACGGGATCCCACTTGAGGTCCTTCCTGCGCCACTCCACGTCGCTCGCTGTCATGCTGGCCGATACGTCGAACGCGAACACGAGGTACACCTGTTGAAACCCGGCCTGGGACGACTGGGTGGCGCACGCCTCCCCCGCGCCCGTCGAGCCCCCGCTGCTGCTGCCGGTCGTGCCGGAGCTCCCGCTCGAGCCCACGCCGCTTCCGCCGAAGGTGTCGTCGATGCCGGTGCCGGTGCTGCTGCTGGTGCCGGAGCCGGAGCCGGAGCCGGAGCTGTTGCCGGCGCCGGTGCTGCTCTGCGAGCCAGCGCTGTCCCCGCTGCCATCGTTGGCCCCTCCGCACCCCGCGCCGATCAAAGCCGCCATTGGCAATGCAATGGCTATCCTAGGCAATCTCATGAGCCGACTCCTTCTCGAACGCGTGCCAGCACGGTCCGCGGGCACGAAGTTAGTTAGCGACGTGAGGTCTCCAGAGGCGGAAATTTCCAGTGCATGCCTCGCCGGAGCCCCGGGATCGACGACGAGTATAGTCGATGACGCTGATCTTTGCGCGGGATACGGTCTGAAAAGACGCAGCGTCGAGTCGCGACCTCATCGGGATGTCAGAAATGTCGCCGTAGCTCTTTGCGGTGGAGGTCTTCATCGTGCAGCGACGCTGCACGCGCTGGTCGCTATGAGCAGCTCGCGTGCGATCCGGTCGTCCGCTGGAAAATCGACCACACCCAAAGATTCATCCACGTGGCGAATTGCCCCGATCGCGCTGCGGCGAGCTGGGAGAGAACTCGAGCGCAAAGTACACAGAGAATACCGAGGAGGTGCCGATCGGAGAGGGCCTCTGGAAGACCGCTGGACCGGTCAAGCTGCACCGGTACCTCGTCGATACCGAGCAATGTGGAACGATGTCCGAGGTCGTGCTCCCGGAAGACGGGGTGGACGTGATCATGGGGTTGAGGCTGAAGGTCGAGTCCGGCGGCATCACGGAGGCCGAGGCCATCATCACGCGGGATGGCGATTGGCTGTTCGACGCCCAGGGGTACCTCGACTCGAAGGATCAGACGTGGGACGTCTTGCCTGAAGAACAGCGCAGCACGCGGGAACAGCTGCTCGCCGCGGCCAAGGCCTACTTCGACGTCTTCAGCGACAAGTCGGTGAAGCCGCCGTTCGGCGAGGGCTGCGAGCGCCTGGAGGGCGGCCAGGCGACGGCTCCGTGTCCCGTCGGGATCCCGGATGGCGTCACCATCGGCAACCGGCGCTACCTCGCGGACGTGGAGGCTTCCGTCTCGGTGGGCATCGTGCTCTTCGGCGGCGAGCGCTCCGGGCTGCTCGACGCGCACTTCTTCCGGCTGATCGACGGCACGATTCGCAACGTCCACAGCATGACCGTGAACAGCACGTTCACGACGACGGGTTGGCCCGAGGCGCCTTGAGCGCCAGCTCATCTCGCCGAGCGAGGAGCGCGGGGCCGAGGCTCGGAGCCCGGTGTGGCGCGCGCGCTGGCTCCTGTGCCGTCGCGGGGGCGACGAGGGAGGACCCACCGGGTCGGCTCGACCTGGCCGCCTCCCTCCTGCACGGCGAGGTCGACAAGCGCGGCCATCCTCCTCGCCACATCCGTGAAGGTGTCCTCGGCCTCGGGATCCTGCGGAAGCCGGTCCGGCAGGGTGGGGCGCGTGCGGTGGATATGATAACGGTCGGAGAGGCGCGCGCCAGGGAAGGCGCGGCGCAGCTCGTCCATCCCGCCGATGAGCGCGACGAGCGAGCCCATGGTCGCCGTGCCGTTGTCGGAGTCCCAGCCGGACAGGGTGCCGATCTGTACGGTGCGCCGGAAGCTCCCCTCACCGAACAGGAGGGCCAGCGTCGCGGTCGCCAGGTTGATCGCGGATTCCGTGTACCCCCGATAGACGAATCCGTACGCCGAGGCCCGCTCCTGGTAGCGATCCGCAATGGCATCGCGGACGCGCTCCCAGTCGGCGCGATCGCTGGTCGATAGATAGGCGGACAGCACGAAGTCGATGACATCGGCTGCCTTGGACTCGTCCGGCAGGTAGCTCCTGGCCTCACGGACGATGCGCACGATCTCCTGTCGCCGCGGCTTCTCCAGATCGACTGTCGCCGCGAGCGAGAAGAGGAGAACATGGAACTGCGCGGCGTGCGCGGCGTGATCGCGCGCGGTGGTCCGTATGGGGAGGTCGGCGATCCGCAGTGCCAGCCCCGGCATGCCGGGCGCGAGGGCGCCGAAGATCTCCGTGGTGAGCTGGGCGTCGATCTGGAGCGCGTCCGGATTGAGCGCTGGATCGCTCGTCGCGGGGGGCAGCACGCCGCGCTCGAGGAGATCGCGCGCCCTGCGGTTGGAGACCCAGATGAAATCGTTGATGTGCGCGCGCCATCCGTCCCGGATTTGCTCGGGGGAGAGGAAGAGCGTCCCCGCCTCGGTCATGAGGTGGAGATAGACATACTCGATGTCGGTGTCATCGTCGGCCGGGCAGGGGTCGAGGAGGACGAAGTCGATCGGCGCCCCGTCGCGCCCCAGGGGCTTTCCCCAGTCAGCATCGGTGAAGAAGGGGCGCTGGATGCGGACGCCCTCCGTGCGAAGCCCCGTCCAGTTGGCGATGCACGCGCCAATCCACATCGCGCGGAGCCGCTCGGCGTATGCCGCGCGATCGAGCTGGATGCGCGATCTCGGGGACATTCCCGGGGCGTCCCGTTGCTCCAGGGGAGCGGCGAGCGCGCAGCGCGGCGCGTCGCCGGCGCCCGCGAGCGGCGATAGAGAGAGGAGCGCGAGCAGGAGCCCGCGCGCGCATGCGCGGGGCCCGATGCTGGGCAAGCCTTCGACAGGGCGTCGATCGCAGCGGGTGCGCATGAATTACCCCCTCGAGCGTGCGAACGGTGCGTCGCGCACGCTCTCGCTTCGCGGCCGTGCAAGGGAGGTGCCTCGCCGAGCCCGCTCCCCTGGCGTTGTTCGCGCCATTAGGTTTCGATCATGAACACCGGAAGCCTCAATGGGCGCGGCGCGGGCGCGTTCCTGGATCGCCTCGTCTCGAGCGCGGCCCGCCATCTCCTCGGCGCGTCCCTCGCCATCGCGCCGGGCGTCGCGTCGATCACGCCGGTGCTGGAGGATCTCCTCTCCTTTCATCCGGGGTGGATCACTCGGAGCGTGACCACGCATGACCCCGCAGGTGGCAACGACGATGGGTATCGCCCGGGGGTCGCGCTCGAGGGGGATCACCAGGTCCTGTTCCACGCCCGCGGGGAGGGGAGAATCGCGCGGATCTGGATGACCGCCCCCCGCGCGGAGCTCGAGAGGCCGGACCAGGAGATATGGATCGAGGTCGACGGACACACGGCGTTCCGCGGGTCGCCCGGCGATTTCTTCGGGGGTAGGGGCCCCTGGAAATCGCCTCTCGTGCTCGACGTGGACGCGAGCTCGGGCGCATACACAAGCTACGTCCCCTTCGCCTGGTCGAGCGAGGCCAAGGTCCGCTTCCGGGGCGTTCCCATCTATTACCAGGTCACCTACCGCGAGGGCCCCGGGGCCGCGTCGGGACCGACGCCCGAGGCGCTCTCGCGGTTCATGACGGAGGACTGGACAGCCACCCTGCCTGCCCCGTCCCGCCGGGAGAGCCTGAGCGCCAGCGCGCCGCTCGTCCTGGCGACAGGGCCCGCGACCGTATCAGGGGTCGACGTCCGGATCCCGGCGGGGAGCTTGAACGACCTCTCGGTGAGGATCGGCGGACAGCCGCCCGTGCCAGCGTCGTTCTTCTTCGGCCTCGCCAGCTCGGGCACCGACGCCGACGGCGGTTGGACGACCTTCCGGAGCGCGCTGCACGCCGCGTGGACACCCGACGCCGCGGGGGCCGGCAGGCTCGCGACGCGTCTGCCGATCCCGCTGGCCGAAGGGGAGGTGCTCTCGCTCGAGGCCGCGCCCGGGCAGGAGATCGCGGCGGTCGAAGCGGCCGTCGACCTCGCGCCCGCCCGCCGAGGTGTGCGGTTGATCGCGCAATTCCGCGATCAGATGGCCCCCGGGCGCGAGACGACGATGCCCCTCTTCGAGAGCGATGAGCCGCTCCAGCTCGTCGCGCTTCTCGAGGAGATCAGCGGCGGCCGGCCGAACGATCGGACGTACCTCGAGGGGGACGAGATGATCCGGACCGACGGAATGTCGCACCCGCTGCAGATGGGGACCGGCACCGAGGACTACTTCAATGGAGGCTTCTATTTCCTGGGCGCGCACAGCAACCCCTTCAGCGGGCTGCTCCGCTTCCTCGTCATCGATCCCGAGGATGGATGGAGGAACGCGACGTTCGTCCATTCGCTGTACCGCCTGCACGTGGCCGATCCCATCGTGAGCCGCTCCGGTCTGCGCTTCGGCATCGAGGCCGGACCGACCGGCGCCTACACGCCGCTGCGGGTGCGCTCTCTGGGCCTCGCTTACGCATTCTCGGATCATCAGGTGATCGGTGAGCAGAAGGTCCGTGCGGCCGGGAGGCGGCGGCTGGTGCATTCGGCCGTCGACGCCGAGCGGCTGGAGCTCCGGCGGCGATCCTGGTCCAGCGAGGGGCGCGGGATCACCCGGATCGAGGTCGAATGCCCGTCCGATGCGCGCGGCCTGTTGCTGCTCCGCGCGTACTCCGCGGAAAAAGCCCCCCAGACGGCGCGCGTCAGGCTCGACGGGCGGGAGGTCGGCGTGCTCCACGAGATGCAGGCGAACCCTGTCCGGTCGCTCGCCGAGGACGCGCTCTGGATCGACCTCCTCCCCGAACAGTGCAGCGCAGGCAGGCGCCCGGTCCTCGAGATCGACGCGACACACTCCCAGGCGCCCTGGAGCGAGCGGGGGTACACGCTGCGGTTCTTCTCCGGACCTCCTGCGCCTCGGCTCACGCAGGGGCCCGCGGTGAAGATCTTGGACACAGGGAGCCTCCCCGGGGGGCCGTTCTATGTGAACGATCACTCGATGGTCCAGCTCGCCGACGGCCGCTGGATCCTCACCGGGATCTTTCACCTCGAGCCTTATCGACCTGACATGGAGCGCGAGTTCGTCCTCGCTACCGCGCCCGGACCCGGACCGGTGCGCTGGATGGAGTCCGTCTCACCGAGCCTCACGCTGGCGCCGGAGCGCTTCTCGATTCACGCCCTCTCTGACGAGCGCTGGATCTGGGCCCCGCACATGGTCAAGGACCGGGACGGCAGCCTGGTCATGATCTTTCATGTGGGCACGCACGACCCCGACCGATCCGGCTTCCGGATCGCGCGCTCGCGCGACGGCTTTACCTGGGGCCGCGAGGGGGGGACGCTCTTCGAGGAGTTCTGCGTCGCCCGCGATCCGATGCTCGCCCGGCTCGGCGATCTGTGGGTGGTGTACTATACGCGCTGCGCGTCGATCGAGTCGCCCCTGAGCGGCGTCGCCTACCGCACGTCGCTCGATCTCGTCCGCTGGAGCTCGCCGGCCATGGCGCTCACGCTCGGGCCGGAGACGGCGATGCGCAACAGCGGTTACACCGAGTCGCCGTTCGTGTTCGAGCGGAAAGGGTGGTTTTACCTCACGGTCACCAGCTATCCCGTCGATTACGACGCCACGTTCGTCTACCGCTCGCGCTCGCCGTTCGCGTTCCCGCCGCATGCGGTTGCCCGGCTGCGCGCCCACGCGGCCGAGTGGGTGGCGGAGGCGGGCGACCTCGAGGCGGGGCGCCTGTTCTTCACGCACGCAGGGGCCGGGAAAGGCGGCGTGTTTCTCCAGGAGCTCTTCGGCCTCTGAGCCGAAGGCCGCGCCGCCGGGCTGACCGAGCGGCGCCGTCCGACCCGGGTCGACCTGCGCGCGCGCTCGCCGGTTCGACCCGGGTGAATGACGAGCTGCACGCGAGCGTCGCGCTGGGATGAGCTTGCCTGCGCCGGGTGCAGCCGAGAACTCGGATGGTGCTTGTCGGACGGATCTGCGCGGACGACGTGCTTGCCCGCGCGAGCGTGGCCGCGATCCGTCGACTATCCTCTCGCGCCCATGAGCGTCCATGTCGTCGTGTGCGCGTTCGCGATTGCCGTCCTCGCCGCGTGCTCCAAGACGTCGTCATCGGCGACGACGTCGACGGATGCAGGCCCGGGCGCGACCGGCGGCGCGCGCCTCCGCATCGCCGTCGTGCCGAAGGGGACGACACACGAGTTCTGGAAGAGCGTTCACGCAGGCGCGGTGAAGGCCTCGCGTGAGCTCGGCGTCGATGTCGTGTGGAAGGGGCCGCTCCGGGAGGACGACCTCAAGGCGCAGGTCGATGTCGTCTCGAGCTTCGTCGCGCAGGGCGTGTCCGGCATCGTGCTCGCGCCGCTCGACGCCACGGCGCTGAGGGCGCCGGTGCGGGCGGCGGCGCAGGCGAAGATCCCGGTGGTCGTGTTCGACTCCGATCTCGCCAGCGACGATCACGTGAGCTTCGTCGCCACCGACAACGAGGCGGCCGGCAGGCTCGCCGGAGAGCACCTCGGCAAGGCGATCGGCGAGAACGGCAACATCGTCGTGCTCCGTTACCAGGAGGGCTCGGCGAGCACGCAGCACCGCGAGAAGGGGTTCCTCGACGCGGTCCGCGCGATGCCCGGCGTCACGGTCGCGAGCGAGAACCAGTATGGCGGCGCGACCACGGAGTCGGCGTTCCACAAGAGCGAGAGCCTGCTGCTCGCGCAGAGGGCGGCGGAAGGGGCCGTCGCCGGGGTGTTCACGCCGAACGAGTCGACGACCTTCGGGATGCTGCAGGCGCTCCGCAAGACGAACGTCGCGAGGAAGGTGAAGTTCGTCGGCTTCGACGCGTCGGAGAAGCTCCTCGGCGCGCTGCGCGAGGGCGACATCGAGGCGCTGGTCGTGCAGAACCCGTTCAACATGGGGTACGTCGCGATCAAGACGATGGTGGCGCACCTCCACGGAGAGAAGGTCGAGGCGCGCATCGACACGGGCTCGCGCGTCGTCACGAGGCAGGACCTCGACGACCCGGCGGTGCAGGAGATCGTGAGACCCGATCTCGCCAGGTGGCTCGGGGAGTGAGGGGCTCGTGGGCGGAGAGCGCGCGCCCCTCCTCGAGGTGACGGGCCTCGCGAAGGCGTTCGGCCCGAACCCGGTGCTGCGCGACGTCTCGCTGCGGGTGGCGCCCGCGAGCATCCACGCGCTGCTCGGCGAGAACGGCGCGGGCAAGAGCACGCTGGCGCGCGTCCTGCTCGGCGTGGAGCGCGCGGACGCCGGCGCGATCCTGCTCGGGGGGGCGCGGTACGCGCCGGCGTCGGCCGAGGAGGCGCGCCGCGCGGGCGTCGTCCTGGTCCCGCAGGAGCGGACGCTCTGCGCCCACCTCACGGTCGTCGACAACGTGGTGCTCGGGATCGAGCCGCTCGCGCGCGCGCGGCTCGGGATCCGGGACCGCTCGCGCGCGCGCGCCGTGGCGCGGGCGGCGATCGCGCTCGTCACCGCCGATCCGGGCCGCGTGCCGCTCGACGCGCGGGGCGGGGAGCTCGGCGTCGCCGATCAGCAGCTCGTCGAGATCGCGCGGGCGCTCGCGCAGGGCGGCCTCCGCGAGGACGGGCGGCTCGCGGCGCGGCTCCTCGTCCTCGATGAGCCGACATCGAGCCTGGGGCAGTCGGACGCCGCGCGCCTGTTCGAGCGCGTCCGCGCCCTGCGAGACGCCGGGCTCGCGGTGCTGCTCGTGACCCACTTCCTGTCGGACGTGCGCGCGCACGCCGATCGCTACACGGCGCTCCGCGACGGCCGCGTCGCGGGGGAGGGCGATCCGCGCGAGACCGAGCCGGCCCAGATCGTCCGCGAGATGCTGGGCCGCGCGCTTAACGACACGCGCGCGGGCGCCGACACGCGCGCGAGCGCCGACACGCGCGCGTGCGCGGTGTCCGAGGCGGCGCGTCCGGACGGCGGCGAGGTGGTGCTCGAGGCCGAGGGCGTCTGCGGCGTGAAGCGGCCGAAGCGCGCGTCGCTGACGCTGCGCCGGGGGGAGATCCTCGGCATCGCCGGCCTCGTCGGCTCGGGGAGGACGGAGCTCCTCCGCATCCTGGCGGGGCTCGATCCCAGGCGCGGCGGGACGGTCGCGCTGCGCGCTCCTCGCGGGGTCGGCCTGCTGAGCGAGGATCGCGGCGGGGAAGGGTTGATGCTCGGCCGCTCGCTCGCCGAGAACGTCTGGCTCTCGCCGCGCGCTCCGCGCTTCGCCAGGCCGAGGTCGCTCCTCACGGAGGGGGCGCGCTGGATCGAGAGGCTCGCGATCCGCGCAGGAGGGCCGGAGCAGCGCGTCGGCGAGCTCTCGGGCGGCAACCAGCAGAAGGTCCAGATCGCGCGGCTGCTCCGCGAGGACGTCGACGTGCTGCTCGTCGACGAGCCGACGCGCGGCATCGACGTGGCGAGCAAGGCGCAGGTGCTCGCGCTGCTCCGCGAGCTCGCGCGCGCCGGCAAGGCGATCGTGCTCGTGTCGAGCCAGCTCGACGAGCTCGTCACGACCTGCGATCGCATCGCGGTCCTCCGCCGGGGGACCCTCGACCCGCCGCGGCCCGCGTCGTCGTGGACCGAGGCGTCGCTCCTCCTGGAGGCATCCTCGTGAAGAAGCGTCCGCCGTGGGTGGGGCCGCTCGTCGCGCTGCTGCTCGTCTACGCGCTCTTCGCGGCGCTGACGCCCGACACGTTCCTGCGCAGCCAGAACCTGCTCACGATGGCGCGGCAGACGGTGGTGGTCGGCATCTGCGCCGTCGGCATGACGCTCGTCATCGCGACCGGCGGGATCGACCTCTCCACCGGCTCGCTCGTCGCGTTCACGACGGTCGTCCTCGCGAAGCTCCTGCGCGCGGGGGTGCCGGCGCTCCCGGCGGCGCTCGTCGCCGCGGCGGCGGCGGGCCTCGTGGGCGCCTTCGTCGGGACGCTCGTGGGGCGGGCGCGGATGGTGCCCTTCGTCGTGACGCTGGGCACGATGAGCGCGCTGCGCGGCGCCGCGAAGGGGCTCGCGTCCGAGCAGAAGATCGACGCGGATCCGCGCGGGCTCGACGCGCTGCTGTCGGCCGACCTCGCCGCGCCGGGGCTGTGGGTGACGGCGGGGCTGGCGATCCTGGTCTTCGCCGTGCTCCTGTTCACGCGCTTCGGGCGGCACGTGTTCGCGGTCGGCAGCAACGAGGCTGCGGCGCGCCTGTGCGGCATCGACACGGGGCGCGTGAAGATCGCGGTGTACACGCTGTCGAGCCTCCTCGCCGGCGTCGCGGGGGTGATGGAGTTCGCGACGCTGACGGTGGGCGACCCGACCGACTCGATCGGCCTGGAGCTCGAGGTCATCGCGGCGGTGGTCATCGGCGGCGCGCCGCTCTCGGGCGGCGAGGGGAGCGTCGCGGGGAGCGTGATCGGGGCGCTGCTCATCACGGTCATCCGGACCGGCGGCGTCCACCTCGGGTTGCCCAGCTGGGTGCAGGAGATCGCGACGGGCGCGATCATCGTGGTCGCCGTCGCCGTCGACCGCGTGCGGCGCGCGCGCGGGGCACGCGCTGCCGCGGGCTGACGGTGCTTCGCCGCGCGCGGCCTGCGCGTCGCGGCGTGTCCGATGCTCACGGATCCCGGCGCAGCGCCGCGCGGATGGCTTGCTCGACCGGAGAGCTCTCGCCGTCTTCGCGATCGAGCCGCAGCGGTTCGGTCGGGAGCAGGGGCGGCTGGGCCATGAAGCGCGGGCGCGTGCCGCGGTGCGGCTGCGCTGCGTGGACCAGGAACGGGTGGCACAGGTAGACCGTTCCCGCCTCGCCGGTCGCGAGCACCTGCGGTCGATGCGCCGTCTCGGCGAAGCCGTTCGCGGCCAGCTCACGCAACGTCAGCCCCGGCTCGCCCGCCGGCGCGAGCTGCCTCGCGATGTCCAGGTGGGACCCCGCCCGGATGCGCGTCGGCGCGTCGGATTCGCCGACATCCGAGAAGAGGAACAGCATGAGCAGCGCCCGGCCGCGCGACACAACGTTCGCGCGCCATGACATGAAGTCGGGGTTCTCGGTGCCGAAGCTCACGTCGACGTGCCAGCCCGTATCTCCCGGATCATGGGGCGACGGAAAGCGAACGGGCCAGGTGCCGAGCGCTTTCTGCGGTTGCCAGCGCCCGCGGCCGACAAGCTGATCGAACGCGGAGTGAAGCGCTGGCGTGTTCGCGGCGTCAGCGAACGGTCGCTGGCCGTACATCCCGAGTCGAACGACCGGCTTCGTCCAGGTCTTCGGATCCTGCGGATCCATCCCGGTGTCACGCCACAGGATGGCGCGGCCCTCGTCGGCGAGGACCCGCGGGAACGCCGCGTCGATCCGGACGAATCCATCGGCGATGAAGCGCTCGATCTGTTGATGGCTCAGCTCGATCATGGCGCGGGCCAGTCTGCATGGCCGCTCCCGAGGGGGCAAGCGGGTTAGGTCGGGCTCGCCTGGATCAGCCGCCGGGAGGCGGACCCATGCCGCAGCCCGGCGGCCCTCCCATACCGCCTGTCGAGCAGAGCTCGTCCGCGAGCGAGGAGCGGATCACGGGCGTCTTCCAGGCGAGCAGCGATCCCTCCGCCTGCTGTTCGGTCGACATCGCTTACCGCGCGGCCGAGCTCCACGGCTTCAGCCTCGGCCTGCGGCCGTCCTCAGGGGATCTGCACCTCGGTGGAGCCGATCTTCTTCGGATCGTTCGGCTCGTTGATGTTGTCCCAGCGGCGGTACAGCTCGACGCCCAAAGCCCCCTTGCTCAGGCCCTTGATGGCCATACCGATGTCATAGCGGCAGTCGCACCCGGCCACGGCCCCGGGGTCCATATCCACGGGCTGCACGAGCACATCCACCCTGCTGCCGGCGATCCGGACGAACCCTTCCACCTCCTGGTCGCATCGGAACTGCGCGGCGCGGTACTCGAGGCGGACAGCGCCGCGCTCGGGCGTCGCCACGAGCGCCTCCTGGACCGTGTCGTCGTACGCGCCTGCCTTGCACTCGCTCTGGGTGAGGCCCTCGATCGCCTCCGCATCCTCCCAGCCCTCGGGCAAGTCCGCCCCGCCACAGCCGACCACCAGGAGCGTCGCGACCATCCACGCCATGTTTTGCATCTCGTCCCTCCGGTGAGCGCTCACTGCAACGTGTGTGCCTGGTGTGTGCCCGCAACCTCGCAGGGCGCGGCGGCTGATCTCGGGGGACATCCGTGTCGCGGGTGTGCCATGGGCTCTTCGGTCGCCGTGGGATCGATGAGCGGACCGCGGCACGACGGAGGTACCCTGCGATGATGCTGGCGACTGGCCACGCGAGGAGCGACCGGCCCGAGAGGTGTCCACGCCGCTGAGCAACGACTATTGGATCGAGGAGGGCGTGATGCGGCGATCGCTGGGGCTGATCTTGTGCTTGTCGATGGCGACCGTGGTTGCGGCTTGCGGGGACGACCAGCATGGGGGTGACGGGGGGACGGGCGCGGGTGGCGCCGGAGCGACGAGCTCCGCGGGAGCCGGCCCGGGCTCGGGCGGCTCGACGCCGGAGCTTCCTGCGCACGAAGGCGGCGGCCCCGCGGCAGGCAACCCGGAGGGGAGCTGCGCTGTTCCGGACGAGGCTCAGGCCGTCGACACCTCGTCACCGAAGACGGTGATCGGCGACGGGACGCCCGAGAGCTGCACCTCCGAGGCGGTCGTCAGCGCCGTCGCGGCCGGCGGCATCATCACATTCGACTGCGGCCCGGAGCCGATCACCATCACGCTCGAGGAGACGGCGAAGATCTTCAACGATACCGGCCCCGAGATCGTGATCGACGGCGGCGGGCTCGTGACCTTGAGCGGCGGCGGGAAGCGGCGGATCCTCTACATGAACACCTGCGACGAGGCGCAGGTCTGGACGACGCCGAACTGCGACAACCAGGACCACCCGCGCCTGACGGTCCAGAACCTCACCTTCTTCGGGGGCAACTCGACGAACGATGACGACGAGGGCGGCGGAGCCATCTTCGCGCAGGGCGGGCGCCTGAAGGTCGTCAACTCACGCTTCTTCAACAACACGTGTGATCCGACCGGCCCCGATCTCGGCGGCGCGGGGATCCGGGCGTTCATGCAGTACAACGGCCTTCCGCTCTACGTGGTGAACAGCACCTTCGGCGGCGCCGAGGGCTACGGGAACGAGTGCGCGAACGGCGGCGGCATCAGCAGCATCGGCGTCTCCTGGACGGTCATCAACAGCCTGTTCTCCCACAACCGCGCGCTCGGCAACGGCGGCAACCCCGCGATGGCCGGGACGCCGGGCGGCGGCAGCGGCGGGGCGATCTACAACGACGGCGACACGATGACGCTCACGCTCTGCGGGACCCGGATCGAGCGAAACGAGGTGAACGCCCACGGGAGCGCGATCTTCTTCGTGAGCAACGATCACTCCGGAAACATCGTCATCGACCGGTCGGTGATCACCAACAACATCGGCGGGTCGTGGTACCCGACCTATCCGCAGATCTCGAACCACGACGACACGCCGATCATGGTCACGGCGTCGACCATCGAGTGAGGGTGGCCGGCTCCGCCCGGCTGAGCGGCGCCGGCTGCCCGATCCGGGTTGAGGTTGCCCTGACCTGGGTCGGGTCACCTCAACCTGGTCGGTGCACCTCAATCTGGGCGGGGGCGCCCGCGCGTCGGCGATGCGCGACGAGCGCCGCGACACATAGGAGGCCGAGAATCAGCTCCACGACGGTCGCCAGCACGAGCTCCTGCGCCGGCAACCCGTCCACGGCCATGCTGAGGAGGCGGGAGAGGCCGTAGGAGACGTACATCACCGCGCCGAGCACGCTCGCGGTGAACGCCAGCCGCGAGACGAAGGCGCCGAGCAGGACCACCGCGCCGACGCCCAGGAGCGAGCCACCTACGGCCCGTGCCTCGCTGAGCACGCTGCGGCTCTCGCCGAGCGAGATCCCGCTGCTCGCATGGAAGGCGACGGGCGCGACGAGCGACGCCCCGCCGATCCCGAGGAGCACCACGCCGGAGACGAACAGCGTCGCCGCCACGAGCCAAGGGGCCCGCGGGTTTGCTGTTCCCGTCGCGATGGGCGCTGTCGGGACGCCGGACGCGGTCTGCCGACCGGTCGTGCCTGTCGAGCCGATGACGAGGAGGGGGCTTGCACGATGGGGCATGGTGCTCCTTGCTGGATGACGCATCCAACGTGCGGCGCCATGGATGGACGATCAATCATCATGAGTCCATGTTCTTTTGCCGTTCGTCCACGATCGATGGACGTAGGGTCGAGGCTCGGGCACGCTGTCGCGCATGTCGCGCGCTCGCAGCGTCGCCCCCGCCACGGACCCGCTCGGAGAGCCGCTGCACCTGTTGCGGCTGACGGGCACCCTCTACTGTCGCGCCGAGCTCTCCGCGCCGTGGGGCATCGACGTGCCCTCGCTGGAAGGGTTGATGACGCTCCAGGTGATCACCGCGGGGCACTGCTGGCTCGAGGTCGATGGGGCGCCGCCGATGCGCCTCCAGCAGGGAAGCCTCACGCTGATCCCTCACGGTACGCCGCACCGCTTTCGCAGCAGCGCCCGCGCGCGCACGGCGCCGCTGTTCGAGATCCCCGTCGAGCAGGTCAGCGATCGATACGAGATCATGCGCCACGGCGGAGGCGGCGAGGTCACGCACGTCACGTACGCCGCGATGCGCTTCGATCACGTCGTCGCCCGGCGCCTCGTCGCGCAGCTCCCGCGGGTCTTGCACATCGACACGTGGGACGACGAGGACACCGGCTGGATCCACAGCACCCTGCGCCTCATCTCTCGTGAGGCCCTCACCCTCCGCCCGGGCGGGGAGACGATCATGACCCGGCTCGCCGACGTCCTCGTCGTCCAGGCGATCCGGTCATGGCTCGGCTCGTCGCCGGAAGCGGGCCGCGGCTGGCTCGCCGCCATGCGCGACGAGCACGTGGGGCGCGCGCTGTCCGCGATGCACCGCTCGCCGGAGCGCCCGTGGTGCCTCGTGTCGCTCGCCCGCGAGGCGCGCATGTCCCGCTCGGCGTTCGCGGCGCGGTTCACCGAGCTGGTCGGCGAGCCCGCGATGCACTACCTGGCCGAGTCGCGGATGCAGCTCGCCCGCGCGCACCTCCAGCAGACGTCGGAGCCGCTTTCGGACGTCGCGCGGCGCGTCGGCTACGGGTCCGAGGCGGCGTTCTGCAGGGCGTTCAAACGCGCGTTCGGCGTGCCGCCAGGCAGCGTGCGCCGCGGCGCCGCGACGGCGGAGCACGCGCCGAGGGCGGGCGCCCGGCCGTGACGGCGGCCGGTCACACGCTGCCGCCTCCGCGCGATGGAGGGGTATGCCGAACCGCCGCTCGCCCCTCGGACCGCATCACCTGCTCGTGCTCGCGCTGGCCGCGGCGCTCACCGCGCCCGCCGCCCGGGCGCGCGCCGAGACCTGCGCCGCCACCGAGGGCCAGGCGCTCCCGGACGCGCTGCCGATGCGCGACTTCGCCGCCCGCCTCGGCGAGCGCATCGACGCCTGCGCCGCCGATGCGCGGCGCCCCGACGCCGAGCGCTTCTGCGCCGAGCACGGGCTCGAATGCAGCGCCGGGCGGGTCCGCGACTACGTGCGCGTCCGGACGCTCTTCGAGATGACGCGCGACGGCGGTCCGTTCCGGCTGCGCTGGAGCATCACCGATCGCAACCCGACCGCCTGGCACATCTGGGCCGCGTGGAGGCAGAGCCCTCCGCTCGCGTCGTCGGCCGGGCCCTCGGCGACGGCGGAGTGCGACGAGCTCTCGGCGCTCTTCGCCGGGCTCGCGCGCCGGTTCGACGTCCGCGGGGTCGGCCTCTTCTGGCCGACGTGGAACCACACGATCGCCGCGTGGGACGTGGCCCCGTCCGTCCGCGTGCTGGTGCCGACGTCGCAGATCTTCCTCGCGTGCGACGCGACGTTCGATCGGACCACGTTCCTGCCGTCGAAGCAGCGTGTGGTCTACGAGCTCCGCCTGACCGACGCGCTCGACAGCGTGCCCGTGCCGCGGCCCGTGGCGACGTTCCTGCTCGATCAGGTGGCGCACTACGCGGGCGCGTCGCTCGACGTGCTCGCGATGATCCGGACGCACCGGGCGCTGCGCTACGGATCGAGCGTGCCCGCGTCCTGCGGTGAGGGCGCCGCCGCGGCGGCGAAGGCGCTCCGCGCGCGGCCGCTCTCGCCTGCAGACCGCCGGGCGCTCGCGCGCTACGGGGCGACGGAGCTAGGGCTCGCCGCGCCGTCGGCCGAGGCGGCGCTCGCGCAGATCGCGCGCTGAGCGCGCCTCGCGAGCGTTCAGTCCTCGCCCCGGACCCGATGGCTGATGTACATCGCCGTCAGCTTGCCGAGCTGGCTCGCCGCGTCCCGCGCGCGACCTCCGCTCGACGGGTTGAGCAACGAAGCCGGCGACTTCGCCTCGATCAAGAACTCGTCGAACACGCGCCCTGCCGGATCGGTGAGCTGCACCGTCGCCTTGAGGAGCGTGTCCATGTTGAAGACGCCGGTGAAGACGCCGGGCTCGTAGAACGTCACGTTGGCGCGGATGAAGAACGGCGCGTCCGCGGCGCTCCTCGCCCTGACGACGATCGCGTCCTCCGACGCTGCCTTCTCGACGAGCGCCTCGGTGAACGCCTCGTTCATCGCCGACTTGTCCTCCTGCCAGCTCTGCCGCTGCTCGGCGTCCTTCTCCGCCATCCAGTCGGCCTCGGAGCTGTTGCCGACCTCGAGGGCGTTGAACGCGATCGGGACGACCCCGAAGCGCCCCTGGCCGTAAAACGGGTTCGGCATGGCCTGACGGGAGGTCTTCCAGGGGTGCCCGCACGCGGCGAGCAGGGGAGTCAGGCAGAGCATCAGGATCCAGAGCGCGTGGCGACGGTGCACGGAGGGGCCTCCTTGGAGAGCGAACAGCAGTGTCAGCAGTGTCAGAAGTGGGCGACGCGGCGCCTCGACGCTCAACCGCCGAGGATCGACGAGAGCCCGCGGTAGCAGGCCCACGCCACCACGGCGCTCACCGGGATGGTGAGCACCCAGGCCCAGAGGATGCGCGTGGTCACGCCCCAGCGCACCGCGCTCACCCGCTGGCTCGCGCCCGCGCCCATGATGCAGCCGGTGATCACGTGCGTCGTCGACACCGGCATCCCGAGGAACGACGAGGTCAAGATGGTCGCCGCCGCGCTGGTCTCGGCCGCGAAGCCATGAATCGGCTTGAGGTCGATGATCTTGGTGCCCATGGTCTTGATGATCCGCACCCCGCCCGCCGCCGTGCCGAGGGCCATGGCCGTCGCGCAGGCGAGGACCACCCAGAGCGGCACGTGGAAGTCGCCGTGACCCGCAGGGATCACGCCGTACGCGACCAGCGACATGGTGATGATGCCCATCGTCTTCTGGGCGTCGTTGCTCCCATGCGAGAGCGCCATGAAGCCCGCGGAGAGCATCTGCAGGGTCCGGAAGCGCCGATTGACCACCGCCGGCCGGGTGCGCCGGACGATCCAGAAGATGGCGATCATCCCGAAGAAGGAGATCACGAAGCCCACGAGGGGGCTGATGACCAGGCTCTTGACCACCTTCAAGAGCCCCGCGCCCTGCACGGCCGCGGTGCCCGCCCGCCCGGCGCCCGCGCCCACGAGCCCGCCCACGAGGGCGTGAGACGACGACGACGGGATACCGAAATACCAGGTGAAGAGGTTCCAGAAGATCGCGCCCACGAGGGCGCTGAGCACGACCACCTGGGTCACCGCCGAAGGGACGATGAGCCCTTTCCCGATGGTGCTCGCCACCGCCGTGCCGGTGAGCGCGCCCCCGAAGTTGAACAGCGCCGCGAGCATCACGGCGGTGCGGATGGGGAGGACACCGGTGCTCACCACCGTGGCAATGGCGTTGGCCGTGTCGTGGAAGCCGTTGATGTAATCGAAGACGAGCGCGACCACGATCACGAGGGTCAGCGTGACGAGGAGAGTGTTCATGGCGCGCCCCTCAGGCGTTCTTGATCACCAGCGCCTCCAGCGCGTTGGCGACGTCATCGCAGGCGTCGAGCGTGTTTTCGAGCCCCTCGAGGAACTCCTTGTGCTTGATGAGGTGGATAGCGTCCTTCTCGGTGTTGAAGAGGTCGACGATCGCCGAGCGGAATATCTGATCGCCGTCGTGCTCGAGCTTGGCGATGGCCTTGCAATGTCGGTTGATCTCGGCCACCCGCTTCATCCCCCGGAGCAGCTTGACGGCGCTGTGGATCTCGCTGCACCCTTCCAGGATCTTGGCGGCGAGCTCCTGGCTCGCCGGCGGGAGATCCTCCATGGCGTGGACCACGACGCGCATCATCGTGGAGTGGACGCGATCGGAGACGTTCTCGAGGTCGGTCGCGAGGGCGTAGATGTCGGAGCGATCGAGCGGCGTGACAAACGTCTTGTTGAGAGCGTCGTAGACGTCGCGGATCACCGCGTCGGCGGCGTGCTCGATGTCGGTGATGCGCGAGACCAGGGCTTGCCTCTCGCTGGCGCTCCGGGCGCTGCAGCACTCCGAGAGGACGTTGGCGCTCTGCAGCGCGCAGTCGGCGCCCCGCTCGAGCAAGTCGAAGAAGTGCTCTTCACGAGGTAAAAGCGATTTGATGACCCGATCGAGCCACATCATGCACCTTTCTTGGCGGGCGGGCGCATCCTAGCACGAGGACGTGACGCTCGATGGGGGCGCTTCGCGCCGGGCAGCCGCCACGGCGGGCTGTGTAAGGTCTTACCGAAGCGTTGTGTAGGGGGGCAGGAAAAATTCGCCCTCGTGTCCATCGTCATGGGCGTCCCGAGCGGGAACGTCGGCGGCCGCGGTGGCTCGGGGCCGGCGCGGCCGGGCGCCGCTCGACGCCGCTTCCACGCCGGAGCAGATCAGCGGCGGCGGGACCACGCGCCGGGCGGCACGCCGTTCCAGCGCTTGAACGCGCGCGTGAACGCGGCGACGTCCGTGAACCCGACAGCGAACGCCGCCTCGGTCACGGTCGCGCGGTGCGCCGCGAGGAGCTCCTCGGCCATCGCGCGCCGCGCGTCGTCGACGATCGCCTGGAAGCTCGTCCCGCGCTCGGACAGGCGGCGCTGGAGGCTGCGCGCGCTCTGGCCGACGGCGCGCGCGACGCGGTCGAGCGTGGCCTCGCCCTGCGGGATCGCCGTGCGCAGCTCGCGCCGCACGCGCGCGAGCACGTCCTCCTCGGCGCGCGGGAGCACGCGGTGCTCGCCCCCGGGCAAGCCGAGCGCGCGCTCGAGCTGCTGGGCGAGGAGCGCGAAGAGCATCGGGTCGGTGGTGCTCATCCGCGCGTCGAGCACCGCCCTCGGGTACTCGACCTCGGCGCTCGGCTCGCCGTAGCGGATGGGCGCGCGGAAGACGCTGCGCGCGAGCGCGTCGTCCGCGGGCGGCGGGCGCACGAGGCGGACGACCGTGGGCTCGCGGGGGGGCGTCGCGGCGCGCCGGAAGCGCAGGACGGTGGTCGCCGCGAGGTAGTCCCACACAGCGCTCGGGGCCGTGTGGCCCGGCGCGAGCGCGAAGCGGAACGTCACGTGGGCCGGCCCCTCCTCGAACGTGTGCGCGGCGGCGTCGTGGATGAGCCGCTGGAAGCGCAGGAACGCCCGCACCGCGCCGCGCACGTCGCCCGCGCTCGCGAACGTGTACTCGACGAGCGACTGCGGCGCGGCGTCGACGAGCACCGCGGCGCGCACGCCGAACGACTCGTCCGCAGCCGAGAGCGCGGCCCACGCGCGGCAGAGCTCGTCGTGCGTCACCCGCGCGTCGGGGCGGCCGAGCACCGCAGGGTCGACGCCGACGCGCGCGCACACCTCGGGCGGCGCCATGCCGTCGCGCTGCGACGCGGTCACGACCGCGATGCCGAGCGCCTGCGCGAAGACCGTGGCCGGCTGGGTCGCGGGGCGCGGGGTCACGGAGGAGGAGCCAGGGTTTCTGCGAGGGGCGGCGGCGTCAAGCGGCGTTCCGCCTGGCCCGCCCTTGGCTCACGGTTTGCAGACTCTGCAGATGCAGATTGCGGGGCGCCCAGCGCTGCCGCGAATCACGCGTCTTGTGTGTGGCGCGTAATACAAACATCCCTCGCTCAGCGGCGCAGCCAGCCGCCGCGACCAGCTCGTGTTCGCTCTCGGAGGAAGACCATGACCGATTTGCCCACTCGCCTGCTCGGACGCACCGGCGTCCGCGTCACCACCCTCGGTTTCGGCGCCATGGAGCTGCGAGGCGCCCCGCGGGGCCCTGAGCTCTCGGATCAGGAGGCGGAGCGCATCCTGAACGACGTGCTGGACTCCGGGATCAACTTCATCGACACCTCCATCGATTACGGTCGCAGCGAGGAGCGGATCGGGCGCTTCCTTTCGCACCGCAGGCACGAGTACTTCCTGGCTTCGAAATGCGGGTGTGTCGTCGGCGGAGCCCAGGGCGAGCACGTGCACACGGCGCAGAACATCCGGCACGGCGTGGAGAACAGCTTGCGCCTGCTGAAGACGGACCACCTCGATCTGGTGCAGTTTCACCGGAGCCTCACCCGACAGGAGTTCGAGCAGGACGGCGCCCTGGAAGAGGCGCTGAAGCTCAAGAGCGAGGGGAAGGTGCGCTTCCTCGGCGTCTCGGGCACGCTGCCCAACCTGATCGAGCAGATCGAGCTCGGCGTCTTCGACGCCTTCCAGATCCCGTACTCCGCGCTGCAGCGCGAGCACGAAGAGGTGATCAGCAAGGCCGCCCAGGCCGGCGCCGGGACGATCATCCGCGGCGGCGTGGCGCGCGGCGCGCCCACCGATTGGCAGCGCACGAATTACATGCTGCCGGGCACCACGATGCAGGACCGGTGGGAGCGAGCCAGGCTCGACGAGCTGCTCGATGGCCTGACCCGGATCGAGTTCACGCTGCGCTTCACGCTGTCGCACCCGGGACTCAGCACCACGATCGTCGGGACCCGGGACCCGAAGCACCTGCGCGACAACCTGGAGTTCGCGAGGAAGGGCCCCCTGCCGAGCGAGGTGGTCGCCGAGGCGAAGCGGCGCTTGACCCAGGCGGGATCGACGCCGGAGGCCGTGCCCGCGACGGGCGTACGCGCGGCCGGCGCGGCGCAGGCGACGGCGCAGGCGTAGGCGTAGGCGCAGAGCCGGCTCTGACGAACTGCCGCAGGCGGCACGCCTGCTGCGCGGCGGCCCCTCGTTGCTGCCATGGCAGCAGCCGGTGGTGATCCGCTGCTGCGGTACGGGCACTCCGAGAGGGCCGCTCACCGCTCTTCCGACAGCGCCACGCGAGCGGGTAAGGTGGTCGTCGATGCTGGCCTTCCTCAGGAAGCGGCGGCGCGACGCCGTCCGCCGTGAGCCCTTTCCGCCCGCGTGGCGCGAGATCCTCGACCGGAACGTGCCCTGCTTCGGCCGCCTTCCGGCCGAGGACCAGCAGGAGCTCCTCGGGCATATCCAGGTCTTTCTGGACGAGAAGCCGTTCGAAGGGTGCGGCGGGCTGGAGATCACCGACGAGATCCGGGTCACGGTGGCGGCGCAGGCGTGCCTGCTCCTCTTGCACCGCGAGACCGACTACTACCCTGAGCTCGAGGTCGTCCTCGTTTACCCGAGCGCCTACGTGGCCCGCGGCCGGGAGGTGCGGGAGGGGGGCGTCGTCGTCGAGGGCGATCGCGCGCGGCTCGGAGAGTCGTGGTCGCGGGGGTCGGTCGTGCTCGCGTGGGACGGCGTGCTCGCGGGCGCGGCGGACATGAGCGACGGTCACAACCTCGTGCTCCACGAGTTCGCGCACCAGCTCGACCAGGAGGAAGGCCCCGCCGACGGCGCGCCCGAGCTGCCCGAGCGCTCGATGTACGCGGCGTGGGCGCGCATCCTCGGCCGCGAGTACGAGCGCCTCCTCCGCGACGAGGCGACCCTCAAGCGCACGGTCATCGACCCGTACGGCGCGACGAACCCGGCCGAGTTCTTCGCCGTCGTCACCGAGGCCTTCTTCGAGAAGCCTCGGAAGCTCAGGGCGAAGCACCCGGAGCTCTACGAGCAGCTGAAGGCGTTCTACTGCCAGGACCCGGCCGGCCGGTAGCGGCGCCGCCCGCCTTCGCCTTCCGTCGCCGCGTTCGACTTACGCCTGGACGCACACGCCGGCTGTGGAGCAGACGCAGCATTCTCCGCACCCGCCGCTGTTCACGCAGTCGATGCACCTGCCGGCGCCGTCGCACTGATCTTGCAGGGAGTTGCAGAAGGCGCCCGCCGGCGCGGGCTGCGCCGCGCAGAGGCCATTATCGCAGGTGTATCGGATGCATTCCGTCGAGGTGCCGCACTCGGCGTCCCGCGAGCACTCGGCCGCCGGCACGCAGTTGCCAGCGTCGTCGCAGCGTCCCGCCGGGCAGGCCCCCGGCTGGGGCGTGTGCTTGGGTGTCGTCCCGACGCAGGTGTCCGACGTGCACGGGTTGTGATCATCCTCCGGCTCATCGGCGGCGACGGCGGTCTGAGCGCCGCGCCCATCGCAGAGGAGGCGCTGGCAGTCGTCCGCCTTCGGCGCGATCTCGGTCCCTTCTGGCAGCGGCGCCGAACCGCACCTTCCGGCGACGCACGCCGGGACCTGGCAAGGCTCTGGCGGGGTAGGGCAGTCCGATGGCTCCGTGCAGCTGCCGCCGGAACCGGCGCTCGACACAGCGTCGCTGCTTGACGCGGCGTCGCTGCTCGTCTCGCCCGCACCTGCGCCGCCTGTCCCGCCAGCGCCGCCGCCCCCGCCGACGAAGCGGCGCTCCTCGACGCTGCATCCGACGAGCGCCGCGAGCACCAAAAGCTGAAGGAGAGCCGGCCACGCGCCGCCGGCGCGCCGACACGGACCCGATGCCGAGGCGGGAGACGACCCCATGGGCCGCATCATAGAGCACGCGCTGCCCGACGGCGAAGCGCGTGACCGTCGATCATCCACCCGGGCAGGGCGCGCCGGCGCGGGCCCAGGTCTCCCATGCAGCGACGAACTCGGCGCGCGGCGTCGGGATGGGCGTGCGGCCGGCGCCAGGGTTCCAGCCCCAGGTCACGAGGGGATCGTCGAGGTGGACGCGCAACGCCGCCATGTCCTTGCCGCCATTGCGCTTCGGATCCTTGATCTGCTCGCACAGGGCGCCCGGGGCGACACCGACGAACACCATCGGCATCTCGGGCGGCGGCATGTGCCAGCCCTTCGAGACGCCCGGCGGCACGTGCACGCCAAAGCTGTTCGGCGGGTTGGTCGGCCCGTGGCACGTCGTGCACTCCGCGCCTGGCATGCCGTGGCCGGTGGGGCCGCGGAGCACGAACTGCGTGTGCAGGCGGCCCTCGTCGCCCTGGAGCGGCACGTCGCCGGCGGGGTGACAGTTCTGGCAGCGAGGGTGCTGGAGGACGCCGCGCACGGTCTCGAACGCAGCGAGGGCGGCCTCGCGGCTGACCGGCGACGGCGAGGGCGCCTGCGAGGCCCCGGGCGTCTGTCCCCCGCACGCAGCGAGGAGAGAGGCGAGGACAAGAGAGGATCGGATCATGGTCAGTTCCTAGGCGAGGCGAAACGGAAGGGAGCGCAGCCGCTGCTTGGTCAGCGCGAACACCGCGTTCGCCACGGCAGGCGCGATCGGCGCGGTGGCAGGCTCCCCGATGCCGCCCATCTTGGCCTTGCTCGGGATGAGATGGACGGCGATGCGCGGCATGTCGAACATCCGGAGCATGGGATAGTCGTGGAAGTTGCTCTCCTGGACCTTCCCCTCGGCGATGTTGATCTTGCCGTAGAGCGCAGCCGTGAGGCCGAAAGCGACGCTGCCCTGGATCTGCGCCTCGATGCCGAGCGGGTTCACCGCCGTGCCGCAATCGACGCTGCAGGTGACCGCGTGGACGCGGATGCGCCCCTTCTCGATCGAGACCTCGGCGACCTCGGCGATGATGGAGCCGAACGACTCGTGCATCGCGAGCCCCCGCGCCCGTCCCGGCGCGGGCGCGGTGCCCCAGCCGGCCTTCTCGGCGGCGACCTTCAGCGCGTTCGCGTGCCGCGGCTTGTCCTTGAGCAGCTCGAGGCGGTACGCGAGCGGATCCTGCCCTGCGGCGTGCGCCAGCTCGTCGACCATGCTCTCCACCGCGAAGGCCGTGTGGGTGTTGCCGACCGAGCGCCACCACAACACGGTGACCGGCGTCCTCGGCGAGTGCAGCGACACGCGGAGCGCGGGAGTCCGCTCGACATAGGGCGACTCGGCGATCCCTTCCACCGAGGTGAGGTCCACGCCGTTCTTCGTGACGAACGACTCGAGCGGCGTGCCGGCGACGATCGACTGGCCCACGACCACCTGATCCCACGCCGCCGGCATGCCGCGCGCGTCGACGCCGACCTGGATCCGGTGGACGAAGGCGGGGCGGTAAAAGCCGCCGCGCATGTCGTCCTCGCGCGTCCACACGACCTTCACCGGCACGCCGGCGGCCTTCGCGACGATCACGGCCTCGCCCACGAAATCTGCCGCGGGGCTGGCGCGCCGCCCGAAGCCGCCGCCGAGGAACGTCGTGTGGATCTGGACCTTGTCGGGCGTCGTGCCGAGGATCTTCGCCGCGGCCATCTGGTCGCCGGTCTGGAACTGCGTGCCGGTCCAGATCTCGCAGCGATCGCCGTCGATCTTGACCGTACAGTTGAGCGGCTCCATCGGCGCGTGCGCGAGGTAGGGCACGTCGTACTCCGCCTCGAGCCGCGATTTGGCGGCGGCGAGCGCGTCTTCCACCTTGCCGACGCTGGCGGCGACGACGCCGGGCGTCCGCGCCTGCGCGTGGAAGTCGGCGAGCAGCTTGGCGCTGTCGACCCCGCCGCCCTCGGGCTGCGCCCACTCTGCGCGGAGCGCGTCGCGCCCGAGCTTGGCGGCCCAGAAATGCGCGGCGACGACGGCGACGCCGTTCGCGGTGGGGACGACCTTCTCGACGCCGGGCACCTTGAGGGCGTCGGCGGCGTCGAACTTGACGAGCTTGGCGCCGAACGCCGGCGGGCGGAGCACCACGGCGGTGCGGAGCCCGGGGAAGTGCACGTCGAGCCCGAACTGCGCCTTGCCCGTGACCTTCTCCGGCGTGTCGATGCGGCGCACGAGGGTGCCGATCAGCTTCCAGTCCTTGGGGTCCTTCAGCTTCACCTTGGCCGGCGGGGCCAGCTTCATCGCCTCCTCGGCGAGCTGGCCGTAGGTCAGCTTGTCCTTGCCGTGGGTGACGACGCCGTTCGTGGCGGTGCACGCCGCGGGCGAGACCTTCCACCTGGCGGCCGCCGCGCGCAGCAGCATGTCCTTCGCCATCGCGCCGACGGTGCGATACCGCTCGAACTCGCCGTTCGTCGTCGACGACCCCCCGGTCATCTGGAAGTGCAACGCCGGATGGCCGTAGACCGGCGCCGCCGGCGCGTGCTCCGACCGCACCTTCGACCAGTCGCACTCGAGCTCCTCGGCGATCAGCATCGCGAGCCCGGTCCAGATGCCCTGGCCCATCTCCGAGTGCGCGAGAACCACCGTCACGGACTCGTCGGTGCCGACGCGAACGAACGCGTTCGGCGAGAGCGGCGGCGGCTGCGCAGCCTTCGGCGCGGCGCGGACCCCCTGCGGGACGTAGAAGCTGATCAGGAGCCCGGCCGCCGAGCCCGCTGTCGCTTGCAAGAAGTCACGCCGGGAGACGGTCACTTGCCACCTCGCTTGAGCCTCGACGCGAGGATCACCGCCTCGCGTACACGAACGTACGTCCCGCAGCGACACACGTTTCCGGACAGCGCAGCGTCGATGTCGGCGTCGCTCGGATCAGGCTTCTGTTCGAGCAAGGCGACCGCGGTCATGATCTGCCCGGACTGGCAGTACCCGCACTGGACGACGTCGGCCTGCGCCCACGCCTGCTGCACCACGTGCGACCCGTCGGGCGACAGTCCCTCGATCGTCGTCACCTTGCGCGTCCCGACGCTCGACACCGGCAGGACGCACGAACGCGCGGGTTTGCCGTCGATGTGGACCGTGCAGGCGCCGCACTGGGCCATGCCACAGCCGTATTTGGTGCCGGTCAATCCCAGCAGATCGCGGAGCACCCAGAGCAGGGGCATCTCCGGACTGGCATCCACGTCACGAACAACGCCGTTGACATCGAGCTTCATGGCCATTCAGGCCATACGTTTGGGCTGACGCGCCGTCAAGCGACTGCGCATGTCCTTATCATTTCTTCACCATCGGCCAGCGGCGCGCCGGCGCATCGATCATGCTTGCGCGCCCGACCGCGAGCGGCCGAGCGGCGTGGAGGGCGAGCTGTCGTCGCCAGCGTCGCCAGCGACGACGAACGCCCTGGCGGGAGCTTCACGAAGGGTGAATGATGCCGAGCGCATGAACGAGCTTGAGCGGATCGTGCGCGAAGCAGCGACATTGGTGGCAGAGAGGTCGCCGTTCCTCCTCGCGACGGTCGTGCGGGTGTCGGGGTCGTCGTACCGGCGTCCGGGCGCGCGGATGCTGGTCGCCGGCGATCGCTGGGTATCCGGGTGCGTGAGCGGCGGCTGCCTCGAGGGCGACGTGATGCTCCGCGGAGAGCACCGCTGCCGCGATGGCGCCGTGGTGGTCACTTACGACTCGACAACCGAAGACGGAGAGACGTGGGGCGTGGGGCTCGGCTGCAACGGCGTCGTCGATGTCCTGCTCGAGCACGTCGCGGCCGGAGCGACGCACGACGCGCTCGCGTTCGCCGCGGCCTGCTTCGCCGAGGAGACCACCGGCACGCTGGTCACGGTGATCCGCTCGACGGCCGGCGCGGTCCGGGTCGGCGCGCGCCTCGCGTTCGGTCCGCCGTGCGCGCTCGCGCACCCGGTGACCGATCCGGCCGCGCGCTCCGCGATCGAGGCCGCGGCGCGGGGGCCGGCCGGCGTCGTGGAGCTCGACGGGCTCGGGATCACCGTGCTCGTCGAGAAGATCGCGCCGTCGCCGCAGCTCTTCGTGCTCGGGGGCGGTCACGACGCGGTGTCCATCGTCGCGCTCGCGACGTCGGTCGGGTTCCGGGTCACGGTCGCCGGTCCCACGATCCGGCAGGCGTCCCGGTTCCGCGCCGCGGATCGCGTCGTCTCGACCGGCGGCGCGGCGGATCGTCTCCGCGCGCTCATCGACGCCGCGGCCGAGCCGTACGTCGTGATCATGCACCATCAGCTCACGCCGGATCGCGACGCGCTCGCGGTCGCCCTCGCGTCGCGCGCCCGCTACATCGGCGTGCTCGGGCCCGCGCGCCGCACGCGCGATCTGCTCGCGGAGATCGGCCACCCCGGCGACGATCCGCGGATCCACGCGCCGATCGGGCTCGATCTCGGCGCCGAGACGCCCGAGCAGATCGCGCTCTCGATCGTGGGCGAGCTCCAGGCCGTCGCGCGCCGGGCGCAGGGGGGAAAGCTCCGCGCCCGCGCCCGGCCTCTGCATGCGCGCGTCGCGCTGGTCGTGCTCGCAGCCGGCGGCTCCCGTCGCCTCGGTCGCCCCAAGCAGCTCGTCGAGCTCGACGGAGCGCCGCTCGTCCGGCGCGTGGCGACCACGTGCGTCGAGGCCCGATCCGGACCGGTCGGGGTCGTGCTCGGCGCCAACGCCGGCGCGGTCGCGCGCGCGCTCGGCGATCTGGAGGTCGCGCACATCGCGAACGATGGGTGGGACGAGGGCATCGCCTCCTCGGTCCGCGCCGCGGTCCGGTGGGCGGAGGCCTCGAAGGCCGACGCGCTCTTGATCGCGCTCGCGGACCAGCCCCTGCTCACGGTCGAGCACCTCACCGCGCTGCGGCAGGCCTGGCTCGCGGGCGCGCCGATCGCCGCGTCGCGGTTCAGCGGCGTCGTGGGCGCGCCGGCGGTGTTCGATCGATCTCGCTGGGACGCGCTCTCGCGCCTCCAGGGCGACCAGGGCGCCGGCCGCCTTCTGCGCGCCGAGGATGTCGCGGCGATCGACTGGGCGGGCGGGGCGATCGACGTCGATACGGTCGACGACGTTCGCGCGCTCGGCGGCCACGCGCCGGCGAATCCGCCGGGTTGATCACCAGCAGCTGTAGTCGTAAACCGTGTGCAACGTCTCCCCGGTGCGCTCGACCAGCAGATCGCCGTCGAAGACGTAGGTGAAGGCCGGGAGCGATGGGCTGGGCGCGCCGTCGAGCGGGCTCACCCCCTGCTCCCGGCGGACGAGACGACATCCATCGTAGACGATCTCCGTCGTGATGGTCGGCAGATCATCCGTGAAGCGGTCGAACGTCAGCTGAGCGGGGCGCCCCAGGTTATCGTGATCGTATCGGACGAAGTAATCGTCGTTGCCGAAGGTGATCGCCTGCGCGTCGTCGTCGTAGTCGATTTCGAGGACGCGGGTGTCGGCCGCGCCGGTCCGGGTCATGCGGATCATCCGACCACTCTCATAGTCGAAGGTGTGTGTGTGGGTATCGCTGCCCCGCGTCTCGACCGCTCCGATGACATGCTGGCCGTCGTATTCGTAGACGATCGACGTCTCCAGTCCCGTGTCCGTCTCCGTGTCCGTCTGGGCGCACGGTCCGGGATGAGGCCCATACATCCACGGACCGAGCTCCGGCATGGGGACGCGGCCAGCGAGCTCTGGACAGCCCGTCGCGCCGGCGCCCCCGCCTCCATCACCTGACCCGCCCGTGCCGCTCGAGCCTGTCGAGGCCGCCGAGCCTGAAGCGCCGGCGCCCCCGCTCCCCGACGTCGACGTCTCGTCGGAGGCCCCGTCGTCACCGCAAGCCACGAGCGCGAGCAGGCACATCGTGGCCACGTATCCGCACGTCCTGAAGACAAATCGATGCATCTCTCTCCTCATCCGTCAACCTGGGTCGGGTCGCCGGGCCGTCGCGCCCTGGTCATGGGAATGTCAACCTGGGGCGGGTTACTCAGACATCCTGGTACGCGACCGTGATACCGGACATCCGACCTTGGCCCTCAAGCATCATGAGGTCACGCTGATATGGCGGCGCGCAGCGAGCGCGAGCTCCTTCAGGATGCTGTGACCGCAAGCGCCGTTCATCGCCTCCAGCGCCGCCGGGCATTGTGCGCAGCGGACCCAGCGGACACCCAAGCGTACCTATCCGCGGTCGTCCTGGCAACATGCGATCCGGCCGAGCGCTGATCCTCGATGACGGTGCGAGCGGGTCAACGCCTGTTCCACGTGATCGAGGCAGCTCTATTGCCCGCGGAGACAGCGGGTCGACCCGCAGCCAGATCGAGCGCGGCGCCGGTTGACGTCCCGCGCCGGTTCGCAGTAAGTGGCGTCCCATGCATAGAGCCCTCGCCATGGTCGCGCTGCCGCTCCTTGTCCTCGGGTGCGCCCCCGCGACGCCCCAGCCCGTCGCGCCGGCGGCGCCAGCGCCGGCCATTGCGGCGGCGGCGCCCGACGCACGCGAGCAGCGGGCGCTGGGAGAGCAGCTCGTCGCCGCCTTCAACGACGCCTGGAACCGGCACGACATGGATGCGTTCGCCGCGCTTCAAGCGGAGGACGCCGATTTCGTGAACATCTTCGGGATGTGGTGGCATGGGCGGGAGGAGATCCGTGCGAATCACGTCGGCATTCACGAGACCGTCTTTGCAAAGAGCCGCCTCGCCAGCGTGCGTGTCGAGACACGCTTCGTCACGCCGGAGCTCGCCGTCGTCCGCTGGGCATGGGAGCTGACGGGCGTCGTCACTCCGGATGGCCAGCCCGTGCCCGACATGCAGGGCATCCTGGTGCACGTGGCGCGGCGCACGGGGGACCGGCTCCAGATCGTGACGACGCAGAACACGCAGGCCACCGCCGACGCGTTCCGCGCGGTGCGCAGCATGGATGCCCCCGCCCGACCCGCCCAGTAGCCGCCCGCGGGCGCGCTCGCGCTGCGGGCGCGCGTCCGCTCCTACCGCACCAGCGCCGGCGCGCTCAGCGCGGCCGCGTCCGTCATCCCGGCCTGGACGCGCGCGTAGATGCCGCACGCCTCGCCGGCGATCAGATAGATGCCGTAGTTGACCGACTCGCGCCGCGCGTTCTCCAGGGCGGCGAAGTAGCGCTGCGCGATCCACCGCCCCTCCCGGGCCTTGGCCAGGGACGCGCGCCAGACGTCGTCGGGGGTGTGGCGCCCGAGGATCACCTCTTCTCCCTCGGCGCCGTAATCGCTCTTCAGGACCCACTCCTCGCGCTGCGCGAGGAGCAGCTCGGGGTGCACCGTCTCGAGCCGCGACGTCACCGGGACGTGACGCTGGATCACCGACTGCGCGTGCGGCGAGAAGCGATGGAGGTGCTCCCACATGAACGCCATCGAGCGCTTGTTCTGCGGCAGCACGGCGCCGAGCGGGTTCAGGATCGCCGCGCGCCCGTCGGCCGCGGCGGACAGCACGGCGCCGAGCGGGCCGGCGAGCGGCTCGGCGTCGGGGATCTGCTCGTCGGTCCACACGCTCGCGCGCTCTCCCCACCAATCCGTCTTGTAGTGGCGCAGCAGGACCGAGAAGGGGGCGTCGAAGAGCGACAGGCCGCGATCGTCGTGGCCGAGGTTGTACGGCGAGCCGAGGAGCACGGAATACCCGCGCTCCGTGAGCCAGCGCCGGTAGAGGCGGATGACCGAGAGGTCCTCGGTGAACTCCGTCGGATAAACGAGGCCGAGGCGCCGCGTCGCGGCCTCGCCGAGGAGCGCACGGGCGACCTCGTCCACCATCGCGCAGAACCGGGCGCCGAGCTCGCCGTTGGGATCGCGCGCGCCGGGGTGATCCGGCGCCGCGAGCGCGCTCAGCACGACCGCCTCCGCCTCGCCCGTCGGCGTGTCGCAGTTCAGCTCGGCGATCGCCGGGCCCTCGTCCGTCAGGAAGACGTCGGCGCGCGCGATGCCGTGCCACAGCGGTTGTGACGAGAGCCACATCGCCTTCTGACAGGGCGTCAGACAGAAGAAGTCGTCGAGCAGCGACGGCTCGTCCGCGACGATCAGGCAAAGCTCGTTGTAGACCGCCGCGACCTCCTCGGCGGCGCGGTACAGGGCGCGCTGCTCGGCGGCGGTGACGAACACCGGCTCCTCGCGGAAGCGCGGGGCCCCGTCGAACCAGGGGTCGGTGATGAGGCCCGTGTCGACGATCTTCGCGGCGAAGGCGTCGTAGGCGCGGTCGGCGGAGGTCATAGGAGGCGCGCGATGGCGATCGAGGTCGCGAGGTAGGTCGCCGCCTCGAGCGCGCCGAGCCCCTCGTTGCGGTCGGCCGCGATGCCCGCGTCGAGGCGGCCGCCGCGCAGCGCGAGCGGCGCGCCGAGCAGCACGCTCTGCACGAGGAGCTGCCGCACAGGGTAGAGGGCGAACAGGTAGAGCAGCACGCCGCCATAGCCCTTCAGCGAGATGAAGAGACCCTCGAAGTCGCCCTCGAGCGCCCGCGCGATGATGATGGCCACCGCGATCGAGGCGCCGGCGTAGCTCAGCGCGGCGGCGAGGTTCTCTCCCTGGATCTGCTCGGCGTCATCGTACGTGGTGAGCGCCCGGAAGAGCGAGATGAACACGTGCAGCGTGATCTGCGCGAGGAGGAAGAAGCCGAGGGAGATCGCGAGATCGCCGAGATCCTTGCCCGCGATCGCGCGCGAGGTGATGAGCCCGGTCGCCACGTAGTGCGCGCCCGCCGCGAGCCCCGCGGCCGCGTTGCCGCGCTCGATCTCGGCCGGGAGCCGCGCCCTGAGCAGAAGGCGGATCCCGAGGTGGCCGGTCGCGAGCACGAGGAGCAGGCCCACGACGGCGAACGCGCTCACCCAGAGGAGGTCGCGCGCGAAGCTCTCGCCCTCGAGGCAGTTCTTCACGGCGTTGGCGGCGACGAGGAACACCGCGAGGACCTGGCCCACCGTGAGCAGCCGGCGGGCGGCGTTGCTCTCGGTGAGATCGCGGGCGACCGTGTGCGCCGGTGAGAAGACCCTCTGCCCGATGCGCAGCAGGGCGAGCAGAGCGAGCGTGGTGCCCAGCCCGAACCCCATGACGTAGGACAGATCCATGGGACGCACGCTACAGAACGCGCCGCGCCCTCACAAGCCCGAGCCTCGCGTCGCCGCCGCGATGCGCAGGCGGGTTTCGGGGTTTGCGGGGCGCACGGCGCTTTGTGATATGGGTAGGCCTGCGGGGCGGTGACGCCCCGGCTCCGGCGGCGGACCCATGGTCGAACCTCCTTGTGACTCCGGCATCCAGGGCATCTTCTCGCGACCCTATATCGATCTCGAGCCGTACCTCGACCTCGCCCCGCTCGACGAGATCCACGAGGAGATCTGCCTCGGGCTCACGCAGGTGCCGATCGATTACACCGGCGGCAGCCACCGCACGATGGGCATCATGCCGCCGTCGCGCCTCGGCGAGGCGTTCGCCGACTACGGCGAGGTGATCCGCGGCCTCGCCGACGAGGAGTTCGCCACGTTCCAGCGCCTCTCGGACGACCCATCGTCGATCGATCGTTCCGCGCGCGCCGCGCTCGAGTTCGGCGAGGAGCGCGAGATCCCGCTCTCCCGGCGGCAGATGCTGTGGCTCAAGTTCCGCCATGGGGTGTACTTCCCCTGGAAGGTCTATGTCGAGCTCATCCCGAACCGATATTGGAGCGACAAGAGCCGGAGTGAAGGCAAGGACTTCACCCGGCTGGCGCGATCGTTCTTCCCGAGGACGATCGCTTACGTGAAGCGCCTGCCGTTCTCGTCGATAGGGCGCTGCAACATCATGGGTCTCGAGGCCAACGATCACGGCACGGTGCACCACGACGGGGAGGGGAGACCGCCAGGGGAAGGGAGAGCGCCGGGGGAGGGGAGAGCGCCGGACAGCGAGCCCGACCACTTCGTCACGCTCTGTCCCGCGGGCAACAAGCGCCTGTTCCTGTGGGATGAGCGGGCGCGGCGGAAGACGGCTGTCGCCGGCCGGGCTTACTGGTTCAACGATCACGATTACCACGGCGTCGAGGCGGACCCGTACTTCAGGTACTCGGTGCGCATCGACGGCACGTTCACGCCGGAGTTCATCGAGGCGCTCCGGCGAGACCACGCGAGGGCGGCAGGGGCCGTGCCGCCCGCGCCAACGGCGCCGGCCGAGCGCGCGCCGCAGGGCGCCGGGGAGGCCGCCGCGTGAGCCAGATGGATGAGCCGTTCGAGCGCGCCGAGGTGCTCGACAAGGCCGGGATCGTCGGGGCGCGCTGGTGGCACAAGGGCCTGGCCGACGCGCCGAAGGACGCGTCGCGGCGGAACGCGATCCTGGCCGCGCTCGGCGCGGTCGGGCTCGTCGGGGTGGCGGCCGCGATCGCCGTGGCCGCCGACGGGTGCTCGGACGACGAGACAGCGGTGCAGAGGAAGCGGGCGCTCGACATGCAGCGGACATTCGGCTGGAGCTTCGGCGCCGCGCAGGAGAGCGTGACGTTCGACGGCGAGTCGAAGAAGCCGTTCGACCGGGCCGCGCTCGCGAGGATGTCCACCGACCTCAGGCCGGCGGACGAGGGCGCACGCGCCTACTACGTGCCCGCGCTGTTCGAGTCGCCGTCGGCCGTGCCAACGCTCGTCGCCGAGGGGGATCCGGCGCCCATCACGCCGCTCGGCGACGTGCTCCGGCCGATCTTCACGCCTGCGATGGACCGCGCCTACCGGAGCGGCAAGGCGCTCGCGTCGCTGCTCCTCGCCGCCCGGACGGACAGCGGCCTCCGCCGCGACATCGCGGTCATCGTGGATCTCGACGGCCCCGAGTCGGTCGCCTTTGCCGCCGGCGCGGCGGAGGCGTTCGACCCGGTGTTCACGTTCGACAACTGGCCGCACCCGCGGGGCGTCGTCAAGGCGCACCTGACGCTCGCCGCGGCGGCGTACTACCAGCCGCTCTTCGCCCGCTCGGTTCCCGGCCCTCGCGCGACGATGTTCGTCCTCGATCGGCAGCGGCTCTCGCCCTATTCGGACGACGCGGCGCAGTTCGACAACCGGCATGTCGCGAGGCTGCCGTCCGCCGATGCGCTCTGGGACAGGGGAGTTCGCCATGTGCTGGTCATCGTGCCCACGGAGAGGGACACGACCGAGTCCGACGACCTCAACGACGACTTCGTTGCGTTCCGGTCGCGCCGCCTCGACGTCGCGTTGATGGCCGCGAGCGTCTTCGCCGCCGACGCGGCGGAGTCGAAGCCCGCGAACGAGACGGAGGATTGGCCTCCCTACTACTACGGCGGCCGCGCCGCGTCGCACGGCTGGTTCTGGATGGATTATCCGTGGGGGCCGCCCCCTCGCCCGGCGCCGGTCGAGCCGAGCGCGCCGAGGCCGGGCAAATCGTACGTGCCGACGCAGCGCGCGACGCCGTTCTCGAGCGGCACCGCGTCGAGCGGGGTGTCGCCGATCCCGGACGGCTTCGGGACGGTGCCAGTCGTCGTGGCGCTCGGCACCGGCGTGATCCTCGGCGCGGCCCTCAGCCGCAGCGGCTCGTGGAACCGGGCTTCGGGCGGATACGGAGGCTGATCGTGGAGCACTCGATCTTCGCGATGGAGGTGTGTGCGCGCATGGACCCCGGGAGCACGCTGCAGCGCACGCTGCACGAGGCCGTCCAGGTCCAGTTCGAGAAGATGAGCCTGCAATACAAGTGGTACCAGTACCGCCGCGCGCAGCTGGCGCTGCTGTCCAATCTGCACGCCATCGAGAAGGGGTGCTGGGACTACTTCGACGACGACTCCCGGGCGCTCAACGATTATGGCATGTGGTCCCGCGGCATGATCACGGAGGAGGGCGCGCGCAAGGGGCCATCGGGGACGCCGGACCCGTACCGCGGCCAGCCGCGCTACCTGACCTTCACGATGGCGTTCCTGTTGATCCAGGGCTCACCCACGGATCGGATGCTCCGCACGGTCTGCGACATCCCCAAGGATCGCCTGTGGCGCCGCGACGTGTTTGGCCACATCCTCCAGAACCTCGGTCACGTGAGCTTCGCCAGCGTCAAATCGGATGTCATCTACCTGATCCCGCGGGATGAGGGCTGGGCGCTGACGGCCGACGATCTGACGGATCCCAAATTTCACTATCTGCGGAAGCTCGTGTAGCACTACCTTGGAGGGGGAGCTCTGCCCTGGCGGGCACCAAGCCAGCGAGTCGCCCGTCGTTGTCTGGTAGGTTGAGCGAGGTGGATGCGTGATGGAGGAAACCGAGCTGGACACGATCGCGGCGCTCCGGAGCGAGAACGACCGCCTCCGGCAGCGCGTCGCCGATCTCGAAAGGGAGCGCGGGGGCGACGACCCGGGGCTCTCGTTTCGTCTCCCGTATCGCCAGATAGTCGAGCACTTCCCCATCGGCATCGTCGTCCGTCGCGCGGACGGCGCGTCCATCGGCGCCAACCGGCTACATTACGCGGCCACGGGGGTCGAGCCGCCGACGCCGGAGACCAAGCTGCACAACATCCTCCACGACGAGCAGGCCATCGAGGGGGGATTCGCGGCGGGGTTCCTGCGCGCGGCGCAGGGCGAGATCGTCGAGCTGGAGCCGAAGCTCGTTGATGTATCCCGAGTGGGCTTGCCGGGCGCCCACGACATCAAGCTGTGGATTGACACGCTCTTCTTCCCCGTCACCGACGAGGCCGGCGCGAAATACGTCATCGAGACGCACCGCGACGTGACCCGGCAGCAGCTCGAACTCTTCGAGCGCCAGGCGGCCGAGGACGAGAACCGGCGGCTGCAGGAGGAGATCCTGCGCACGCGGGAGGCCGCGCTGCGCGCCCTCTCCACGCCGCTCATCCCCATCGCCGAAGGCGTGCTGGCCATGCCCCTCGTCGGCGACTTTGACAAGGATCGCGCCCGTCAGGTGCTCGAGACCCTCCTCGACGGCGTGGTCCAGCGCGGGGCCCGCACGGCGATCCTCGACGTCACCGGCGTCACCGGCGCCGGGCACGAGGTCGCCCAGGGGCTGGTCCAGATCGCCAAGGCCGTGCGCCTGCTCGGCGCCGAGGTGGTGCTCACCGGCGTCCAGCCGCAGATGGCCCGGGTCATCGCCGCCATCGAGGAGAGCCTCCACGGCGTCGTCGTCCGCAGCACCCTCGAGAGCGGCATCGACCACGCGCTGCGGGCGCGCCGTGCGGCTGGGCGCTGAGAGGTCGCCCTCGGGCACCGCGGCCTGGGCCTTCCGAGCCGGCCTCGCGGTGTCGCATCGGGCGGTGCCGGTCGTCGTGGCGCTCGGCACCGGGGTGATCCGAGGGCTGGGCGCTGACAGCGGACGATCTGACGGATCCCAAGTTTCATTATCTGCGAAAGATCGTGTATAGCGATGATCTTCCGTTCCGGGAGGTGAACCGGAGTAGGAGGGAGCATTCTGAACCGTCCATCTACCCGCTGCGCCAGTCAGATCTTCAGCAAATCGAGCGCGGTGCGCAGCTCGTAGAACACGGCGAGCCCCTGGACGCGGCCCGAGCGCTCCAGGCGATCGAGGATTGATGCACCGGCATCCCGGTACTGACGAAGGGTCGTAGCTTCGTTGCTTTGCGAAGCCCAACTGGCCATTCGGATGTATACGTGTGCCAGATCGAATTGCCACTCAAGGCTCTGTGGGTACGACTCTAACAGCGATCTGGTCAATTCGAGCGACCTTTCGTAATGGTCACGAGCCAGGGCGAGGTCGCTTCGTGTCAGCGCCATATCGCCAACCTTGTTATGGCTCACCAGCAAGTCTCGCCGCAGGATCGAGTTCTGCGATTCGCTCTTGGAAAGAGCTGTCGCGAGCTCTAACGCTCTCTCGTGATACTCTCGCGCCGACGCGAAATCCCCTTCCAAATGTGCTACGTCCCCGAGCATGTGGAAGATGCGGGACAGGTCCCGCCAGGCATTGACATTTTTGGGTTCCGCTCCGGTTAGTGCTTCAAGCTGCTCCTGGGCGTCTTCGAAGTAGTTTCTCGCAGCCTCGAGATCCCCTGACTCCTGCTCCAGAGCGCCGAGCTTGGCGTAAACCATCGAAAGATCATCCCGCTGCGGTCGGACCGAGATGGGCTCGGCCGTCAATAGCGCCATCATTAGCGCAAGACACTTCTCGTAACATCCTCGGGCCTGCGCGAGATCCCCTCCCACGTGCGCCACCTCACCAAGTTTGCCGTAAGCTATCGGCAGCTCGCTCTTGTATTGGGCATTATTCCCAACGAGCTCCACGAGTCGTAAGTTTATGGCGAGTGCTGCGTCGTACTCTTTTTTGGCGAGCGTGAGATCGCCGTCGTGCGTGAGGGCGAGCTCTCCTCGTTGGCGATGGTTGACCATCCGGCTGTGTAGCGCATCCGAGCTCTCACCAGCACGGTCCAGCAACGCTGCCGTCCGGGATAACAGCTTTCTGCGTATCGCAGCCGTCCCAGCGATGTATTTGAGATCTCGCTCGATTGCGAGATGCACTTCGTCTGCTAGCTCGATGGCATCAGCCAGGCGGCGCTCTGCACTCTCGCGCTGGCGCTGTGCCTCGTTGCGCTCCTCTTCCAGGCGCAGCCGCGCGGTCTCCCGTTCTGCGGCACGCCGCGTCTCGAGCGCGGTCGCCAACTCGAGGAACCGTCGCGCTCGCGGGCCTGGCGCCTCGGCCTCGCGAAGGTACGCGAGCTGCGCGCCTCCCGGCAGACCGTCCTCATGGCCTCCCGCGGCCTCCCACACCTTTGCCGCTGCTTCGAGATCGTCGCGCCGTTCGAGCGCCTTGCGGCTCGCCTCGATCCAGTGGCGCAGCGTCGCCCAGCGCTTCAGGAGCGCCTCATGCACCAGGTCGACCCTATCCTCGCCGTCACGCCGGCTCACCACCACGAGCCGCACCGACGCGCCGGCGCCGCCGTCCGCCGTTCCCGGCTCTCGGCCGCCCGAGAGCCTCAGGAGCAAGTGCTCCGCATACTCGTCGCTGCCGGCCGCCTCCAGCACCTCAGCCCGGCTCGCGGTCTGGCGCGTGTCCTCCGCGCCACGACCGATTTTCACGAGGCGGAGGAGCAGCCGCCGCGCTCGTTCGCTGCCCTCGGCGCCCAGACGTTCGATGACCGGGGCCACGCTCCGCGCCAGGGCGCCGCTGAGGCCGCCGAGCGCGTCGTACGTGGCATGCGTCAAGAGGTCGCCGTCGCGCTTCGTCCAGAGCGCGTGGAGCACGTGAGCGACGAGCGGCAGGCTTGTGTCTGTCGCTGCGGCATCCTCGATCAGTCGCTCGGCGAGACCGCGCTCCCAGCGAAGGCCAACGTGCTGCGCAGGGCCGGCGATCGCCGCTCGCAGCCCTGGCGCGCTGATCGGGCGGAGGTGGTAGCGGGATGCGTGGGCGTTGAGCAGCGCCGACAGCTCGGGTAGGACGCTCAGAGCCGCCTCGAAGTCGCTCCGGATCGTGGTGACAAGATAGAGCGGTCCCCCTGGATCGAGGAGCGCCTGCGCAAGGAGGCGATCGAGACGATCTCGCGCCTCGAGTGCGGAGAGCGTAAGGGCCTCCTCGAGCTGGTCTACGACGAGCAGGAAGCCCTCATCGCCGCTATGCTTGCGGAGCAGGCGCGTAAGCGCCAAGTCAGATGTGTCGAGTTCCAGTGCGAGCGCGTCTGCCGAGCGCAAACCCGGCGGCAGGCGATCCTCGAGCGCGTAGCGGAGAGCGGTAGCGAGGGCTCGCACCGGCTGGAGGCCCGGGCGGAAGACGCCGGTGCGGAAGCGCTGGGGAGACCCAGCGATCCAGCCGCCTTGGCGGACCCGGGGAACGAGTCCTGCGCGTGCGAGTGAGGATTTGCCGGCGCCGCTCGGGCCATCGATCTGGAGCCATCGGCGGTGCGCGTCACCAGTCTCGCCGAGGCGTTGAAGCGCCTCGTTGATCTCAGCGTCGCGGCCGAAGAACAGGTCGGCGAGATCCTCGTCGAAAAACTCGAGACCGGGGAACGGGCAGATGGACGCCGGAGCCGGGTTGAACTCCTCGATGTGCGACGCATCTTCGAGGTGCGCTTCCGGCACGATCGTCGCGAGATGGCTGGGACTTCGCTCTTGAACGGTCGTTCCGCCAGGGACCCGCTGCGCAACGCTCAGCGTCTGCTCGAACACATTCCGTTGACTCGCGCGCCGGTCCAGGGGTGTTTCGCCTGCGCGCATCGCCCGCAGATTGCGGAGTATTTGCACGGCCTCTACGTGCGTGCCGTCGCGATCCTCGTACGCGATTGGCCGAACGCCCAGCCGATCAAGTTCATTGCGGAGGTAGCGCGTGAGAGCTCCCGTGTGGACGAGGGCGAAGTGGTTCGGGGGCTGCTCGCTGGCCAGGAACCGGACCCACCCGAGGACCGCCTGGAAGTAATCAGCGGCAGGGTCGCAACCAACCAACAGCAGCGGGCAGGAGGCGAAGAGCGCAGAGAAGGCACGAACAAGGTGCGGGTCGTGATGCGTCACGCGGTCGTGCTCGTCGCGCGTCAGCACCCAGGTTGAGCGATCCATGAGCGTGCCGAAGCGCTTCAAGATGAAGCGGTGGCGCTGGGCGATGTTGCCCGTCGCGCGGGCGAGCGCGGGCCAGCGGCCGAGGAAAGCGCGCTCGAGGAGCAGGTCGAGGCTCGTCGTGAGCACGGCGCGGGGAGAGAGTGCCGCGATCGCCGAGGCGATGTCCGGGACCTCAAAGCCTTGGTCGTCGAGGTGCCGTTCGATCGTCGCGCAGAACTCGTTCGCGCTCACGGTGTCCTTCACCGCCGTGAGCGCGTCCATGACGCGCCGCTGGTCCGCGAGGGTCTGAATCTCGCGACAGAGCTCGCCCTCGGCACCGCGCGCCCGCGCACGCTCTACGATCAGTCCGAGGAGGCGCTCACGCGAGGGAAGCCCTGCCGCAGTCGAGACGCCGTGGCCAGCGAAAACCACGAGGTTGCCGCCGAGGTAGGCACGTTCGAGGTCATCAAGGACGGGATCGCGCACCCGAGCCGGGGTGCTTCCCACCTCCTCGGCCTCCACCGGGCAGGACAGGCTGCGTCCCCGCGCCCCGTCGCTCGTCATGCGTGCATTTGAGGAGCACGCGCGCGAGAACGCAAGCGCGCCGGAGCCTAGGTCGAGGCCGCAGGACTCGGCGCGCCAAGTTCAAGCCGCGGAGGCGGAGGTCGACGTCTCGGGGGCGGCTCACCGAGCATGGATCCCCGAGATTGAGCCCGCGCAGACATCCTTCAGGTTGAGCTAGCGGAGGACGGAGCCCCCTCCGGTCAAGCCTGCGGAGCATGGCGCCTTCAGGCGAGCATGCCGTGCCGTTCGGCCGCCGTAAGTACGACTGGAGTGCTAAAACCACGTCTCCCAGCGGCCGTTGTCGATCTCGGCCGCGTGCACCGTCGCGGAGATGCGATCCCGGTCGCCCGGGAACGGCTGTATCTGGTGCAGGCGGTAGCTGTCGATGACCAGCGCGCCGCCAGGGCTGTAGCCGGCGACGAGGCTCCGCGCGGAGAGCGCCTCGTCGCCCGGATCGTCTCGCCCGTCGTAGAGGACATCCCACAGCTTGAGCCCGCCGTCCGCATCCGGGAGCTCCAGCATCACGACGACGGTGATCGCGCGGAGCCGGCGGGCAAGGTGGTAGTCGGAGAGCCCCTCCGTATCGAAGTGGACGACGCCGCCCTCGCGCGCGACCTTCTCCCCCGCAGGGAAGATGTGGACGCCTGGCCCGCAGAACCCGCGCCGGGACTGCGCGAGGCCGCCGGTGAGCGCCGCGACGAGCTCGCGCATCCTGCGCTGGAGCCCGGGGAGGTGCCGCTCGACGCGCGCATCCGAGGCCGCCGCGTCGGCGAAATAGAGCCGCGAGCGCCCCGTCTCCAGGTGCGTGTAGAAGGCGCGCCCCAGCGAGAACTGCTCGCCTCCGAAGTCGGCAGTCCACTCGGAGCGGGCCGCGCGGACCCCCGCGACGAGCGCGGCGCGCTCCGCCTCGGAGAACACGCGCGGGACCTCCAGCGCGAAGTGGCCATCGAGCGCGTCGACCGGCCGGGGGGTCGCGCGCGGGGACGCGGGAAAGGGAGAGGCGATGGACGAGGCGGGAGGGGGAAGGGGGTCGAGCCGCAGTACGGAGGCGCGGCGCGCGGTCGGCATGGCCAAACCACCGTTAGCACCGCGCGAGGCGGCCAGCCAAGCAGCGGCGCGCCGGCCGCACGCAGCGACGCGCCGCCCGCGCGGCGAGGCCCGGAGCGCCTACCGGTTTTTCCCGCGCGAGCCGCCGGATCCGGGTTACAGTGCCGCCGCGGGAGCACCTTTTTGCGAGCGAGGACAGCGATGGTGTCGGGCAGGCGAGGGGAGAAGCGGCAGGAGCAGCAGGCGTTTGCGCTCAAGGGCACGATGCCTGCCATCACGATGCTCTGTCTGAAGACGGCGAATGTCTCGGCCGTCGAGCGTCAGCTCGCCGACCACATCTCGCAGATGCCGCACTTCTTCCTGCACCTGCCGATCCTGCTCGACCTGGCGGAGCTCGGCGACGAGCCCGTCGACCTCGGCGCCCTCGCCGGGCTGCTGAGGAAGCACAACCTCGTGCCCATCGCCGTGCGCAACCCGACGGACGCCCAGCGCGAGCGGGCCGTCGCCGCCGGCCTCGGCGTGCTGCGGACGCCGCTCACGCGCTCGTCCCGCCAGGCCGGGCCGGCCGAGGGGAGCACCCCCACGCCGGGCCCCGTGGCGGTAGGGCCCGCGCCGGACCGCGGCGCGCCAGGGGGCGCCGCGGCGGAGCGCGGCGCGGCGGGGCCCGCCCGGCGCCCGAGGGACGCCGCCCCGCCGCCGGACGCGGCCGGGGAGCCGCCGCCGGCGGGGCTCACCGTGCGGCAGCCGGTGCGCAGCGGGCAGGTCATCTACGTGCCCCACGGCGACCTCGTGGTCCTCTCGCCGGTCAGCTCGGGCGCGGAGCTCATCGCGAACGACAACATCCATGTCTATGCGCCGCTCCGCGGCCGCGCCATGGCCGGCGCCCACAACAACGCGGACGCGAGCATCTTCTGCATGAGCCTCGAGGCGGAGTTCGTCTCGATCGCCGGCCGCTACCTCATGGCCGACGAGATCCCCGACGAGCACCGCGGCAAGCCCGCCCGCATCTCCGTGCAGAACGACGGGCTCGTCGTCACGCGCCTCTAGGGCGCGTCACCTTGGTCGGAGCTCGGTCAGGACGAGCAAGTACTCCGGAGGGTTGTTCGGCGTCAGCTTCGCGTACGGGTTCTCCATCGTCGGGAAGCCGGTGAACCGCTTCGTGCTGTACTCGCCCCACGACGGGTTGTTGAAGAGCGGGATCACCGGCGCGGCCTGCACGAAGATCATCTGCAGCCCGTCCAGGATGCGCTTCTGATCGACAGGGTCCGTCGCGGACTCGAACGCGTGGAACAGCACGTCGGCCTCCCTTGCGCCGAAACGGTGCCAGTTGCGCGGCGCCACCTCGCCGAGCGGCTTCACGAGATCTGCGCTCATCAGATCGCGGTAGAAATTGTAGGGTGTTGGCTCGACGCTGGTCCAGCCCATCGACAGATCGAACAGGCCCTTCTGCAGCGCCGCGTAAAACGCGCTGAAGTCATACGTCTTCATCGACGCGGCGATGCCCACGCTCTCCAGGTTCTGCGTGATGATCTGCACCGCGCGGACCCAGTCGGACCAGCCGCTGACGACGTTGATGTCGAAGTGCATCGGCTTGCCGAGCCTCGTCCGGATCCCGTCCGCGCCCCTCGGATAGCCCGCCTCGTCGAGGATCTGGTTCGCCCGCTGCGGATCGAACTTCACCCAGTCGCCCGCCTCCACCGCCTTCTCGCTGCGAAACCGCTCGTAGGAGTCGTCCAGCCCCGTCGCGTCCGCGCCATGCGTGTAGTTGTCCGCCGCGAGCTTGACGATCTGGTCGCGATCGATCGCCATGCTGATGGCCTTGCGCACGCGCACGTCGTCGAACGGCTTCTTCGTGGCGTTCGGGTAGAGCGTGGCGGTCCCCCCGACGAGCGGGAACCAGTAATGATGGTTCGCCGGATCCTTTGCGACGAAGACCCGCTCGATGTCCGGCACGAAGGCGCCCGCCCAGTCGATCTCCCCGTTGACGAGCGCCAGGGTGACCTGGTCGTTGCTCGGATACGCCGGGAAGCGCAGCCCGTCGACCGCCGGCTTGCCCTCCTGCCAGTAGCGCGGGTTCTTGCCGAGCTCGTACACCTGGTTCTGAAAGACCTTCACCTCGGTGAAGGGCCCTGTCGCCACGGGGGTCTCGTTCGCGAACGTGACGGGGTCCGCGACTTCCTTCCACACGTGCTCCGGCACGATCGGCTGGTGGCCGATGTAGCTGAGCCCGGGCACATAAGGACGCCTCAGTACGAACTCGACGGTGGTGTCGTCGATCGCCGTCACGGAGCCGAGGAACCGCCACACCCCCGCGAGATCGAGCGCCGCGTGCTTCTTGATGAGCGCGAACGTGAACGCGACGTCCCTCGCCGAGAACGCCTGTCCGTCCGACCACTTGACGCCGGAGCGGGTCGTGAAGGTGAGCTTCTTGTTCGCGTCGCTCCACGCGTAGCTCGTCGCGAGCCACGGCGTGTACTCGCTCCGCATCGTGTTGTAGACGAGCATCGGCTCGTAGATGCCGGCGACCGTCGGGAAGCGCGCGCTCCCCTCGGGGAGCAGGGGGTTGAAGTTGCGCACCCAGGTGGCCTGCTGCTCCCTCGCGATCGTGACCACCGTGGCCCGCTTCGGCGGGGGCTGCTGCGCGGAGGCGGCCCCCGCCTCCTGCGCCGACCCCCCCGGCGTCGCCGCCCGCTCCGGCGCGGCGGACGGGTTCTCGCTGCCATTCTTCGAACGACAGCCCGCCGCGGCGCAGGTGGACAGCAGCAGCGCCGACAGGACGAACGCGCGGCGCGGCATGGTTCGACTCATCCCAGACATCCACCTCTCCACGCGGGCGATCTCGACCCCCCCGCGACGCTCCGTTCCCGTGACCACTCCAGCGACGACGCCCGGACCCGCGCCCGCCGAGGCACCCAGGCACGACGCTCGCCCCCCTGAACCATCGGGCCAGGTGTCGCCGCGCTCGCACTCTATCGGCGCATGTGAGCACATGTCAACTCGACCGGCTCGCGCCCGATTTCTGGATCTCCTCGCGCCCTCCCGCGAAACTGGCGGCGGCTCGGGGCCCCGACCGGGCGCACAGGAGGCTCCGCCGCGCGGAGCCCCTCCCGAGGAGCGGACCGTGACCACCCCCGTCTCACGAACCTTCGTCGACCTGAGCCACACCGTCGAGCACGGCATGACGACGTACAAGGGCGTGCCGGCGCCCGTCGTCTGCGATTTCCTCTCACGCGAGCAGTCCCGCGGCGTTTACGCGGAAGGCGTCGAATTCCACATCGGCCGAATCGACATGGTCGCAAACACGGGCACCTACGTGGACAGCCCGTTTCATCGCTATGCGAACGGCAAGGATCTCGCCGGCTTGCCGCTCGAATCGCTGGCCGATCTGGAGAGCGTGGTGGTCGAGGCGCGGGGCCGGTCCGGGCGGGCGATCGACGCCGACGCCTTCGACGGGCTCGATCTCGCGGGGAAGGCCGTCCTCGTGCGCACGGGCTGGAGCGCTCACTGGCGCACGGACCGCTATTTCGAAGGACACCCGTACCTCACGCGGGACGCGGCGCTGCTCCTGGCCGGCGCAGGCGCCGTGTTCGTGGGCGTCGACACCTACAATATCGACGACACGGCCGATCCCGCGCGGCCAGTCCACTCGCTCCTGCTCGGAGCGGACATCCCGATCTGCGAGCACATGACGGGGCTCGATCAGCTCCCCGCCGCCGGAGCCCGCCTCTTCGCCGTCCCGGTGAAGGTCCGCGCCTTCGGCACGTTCCCGGTCCGGGCGTTCGCCATCGTGTGAGCCGCGCAGGCCGCTCGGTGGAAGCTGGCGCGGCGCGGGCTTTCCTGGAGCGGCGGCGGGGCGGCGCGGTGTCGCGGCGCCCGCGGGTGGCTCAGCCCCCGTCGAGCGGGAAGAGCTGCAGGTTCACGGCGACGACGCGCTCGGGAGGCCGCGACTCGGCGATCACCGCGCGCATGTTCTGGAAATAGCTCACGTGGAGCTCGGAGAGCTTCTCGAGATCGGCCGCGGAGACCGTGAAGACGTTGAACGAGAAGCGCCCCTCGGCCTTGCGCGTGAGCCGCGCCAGCCCGACGCCGGCCCAGAAGCACTTGAGCCGGTGCTCCGCGTCCGGATCCGGGCGCGTGTCCACCGTACGGATCGGCGCGACGATCCACCGGCCGCGGCTCCTCCGGATCTGGCCGGCCTCCGCGAGCCGATCCAGGCAGCGCGCCTCGTCCTCGACGGGGAACCCGAGCCGCCGCGCGATCCACCCCGGCTCGTGGCGCGGGAGCGCCCGGTAGGCCGGCAGCTCCAGCGCGAGCAGGACGGCGGGGAGCAGCGGCTCCTCGTAAACGGCGCGGCGCTGGGCCTCGAGCGTGCGCCACGCCGCGCTCGCCGCCGGGAGCGCCGCCGGGTCGGCGAAGAGCGCCACGAAATCGAGGAGGCGCAGCGAGCACGCCTCGACCATCCGCAGGAAGTCCGGCAGCCGCGGCTCGGCCTCGCCCGAGAGCCAGCGCGCGACCGCGTAGCGGCTCCTGCCCGCGCGCCGCGCCACGTCGACGATGGGCGACATGGAGCGCATCTCCGAGAGGAGCGCCGCGACGCCCTCGGCCGACGCCGGATCGGTGCGCGCGAGCCACGCGGGCAGCGACGGGAAGAAGCGCCGCACCGCCCCCGCGACGTCGACCCCCGCGCGCCGCGCGGCGACGAGGAAGGTGGCCGCGGTCGGCCAGCGCCTGCCGGACTCCCACGTGTAAACGACGTTGGTGCGGAAGCCGAGCCGGCGGCTGAAGGCCAGCTGCGAGCGCCGACCGCGCAGGGCGCGGATCAGCTCCTTTGCAAGGGATTCATGGTCCACGTACCGCAGATTCGCACATGTATAGGCCAGTTTGCCCTATGGAATGTGCGAAGCTGACCTGGCGTCGCGCCGGCGACGAACGCAAGGTACGCCGCAGGAGGTCGTGAACATGCGCGAGCGGCGTTGGCTTTCTTGGGTGGTCGCGGTGGCGACGAGCGTCGGGTCTTTCGGGTGCGTCGATGGCGCGGGCGGCGCGCCGCAGGGCGGCCAGATCGGCGGAGTCCACGGAGCGGAGGGCGGGTGCGACGAGGAGAAGGAGGACATCGGCGCAGACGACGTCTCCCCGCTGGGCTTCTCGGCGCGAGCGGCGCTCACGGAGATCTCCGGAGAGCGCTCCGCCCCGCTCACATGGGCGAAGGGCGGCAGCACGACGGCGACCGTCTCTGTCGGCGAGCTCATCGCCGCGCGCTTCGTGCGATCGACGGTGGCAGAGGGCGGCGATTCGAGCGGCGCCGAGCCGGCGCTCGCATTGGATTGCTCGGATCACCTGCAGATCGACGTCCCGCTGGCCTTCTCGACCGAGGACGGCGCGTTCGACGAGTCGTTCGCGGTCACGCTCAGGGTCCCGCGGGTCGACGCTGCCAGCTTCTTTTACAAGATCGATCTCTCCGCGCTCCAGGGCTCGTACGAGGTCACCGAGGTCGATCCCGCGGAGTTCAAGGCGGTCACCGTGTACCTGAGCGGCGCGCTGAGCAGCGGCGCGGTCTCCGGCACGATCAGCGGGATCGCCGAGAGCCACCCGACCGGGAGCGGGCCGGACGGGTCGGTCTCCGCGCGGCAGTTCGGCGTGGCGCAGTTCTGATCGCGGAGCCAGGGTCGCGCGACAGCCATCGTCGCGACCCCGGGCCGTCCGAGGAGAGAGGACCGCTTCGACGCGTCAGCGGCGCAGCTGCGCGCGGACCTCCATCAGGATGATGCCCAGCATGTTCCGCCCGCTCCCGTCGCCGCCGTCGGCCCAGTAGGCGTCGTTCGCGGTGTGCTCGACCAGCTCAGCGTCCCCGGTGTCGAGCAGGGCGCGCCGGAGATCCTCGTGCTGGGTGAACTTCGCCAGCACCACCTCGCGCATGACGTCGTCCTTCACCTGCTCCCAGTCGGGGCGCAGCGGGCGGCTCCGCTGCCGGCCCATGCGGGCCGCCTCGCCGGGGCCGGAGGCATTGCGGATCGCCTCCTCGTGCTCGGTGCCGGGGAACTTCTGGGCCTGGAAGTAGTGCTCGCTCGTGGGCCACACCTTGCCTTTGAGCGTGACCGGGTGGGGCGAGAAATTGGAGAAGAACCCGTGCGCGTCGCCGGAGCGATAGAAGCGGATGACGGTCATGGGCCCAGTCTACCCCACGGCCCCCGCGGCACCGGGGCGGAACCTCGCCGCGAGCCCGCCGCCATCCCGCCATCCAAGGCGCCGCTACTGGATCGAGCCGATCTGGTCGAGGAAGTCGTTGTAGGCCTGGACCTTGTCCGCGGGGACCACGTCGACGCCGAGGTTGACCCGGTGCTCGTCGGGCATCTGGTTCTCGTCTGTCATCAGCGGGCGGAGGATGTCCTTCGTCGCATCGAGGCCGATGTGCTCGATGCCATAGAGAATGTAGGGCACGAGGTACCCCTCATAGTACTGACGCTGGACGACCGTGGCCTTGATGCGCTTCTTCTGCATGTATTCGACGGTCTTCGGATCGAAGTCGAACGCGACGATGGGGATCTCCGGCCTGCCGGCGTCCTCTGCGGCCATCACGCAGCGATACGAGATGTTGAACACGCCGAGCATGCCCACGACGGGCGGGTCAGCGTTCAGGATCTGGGTCTTCATCTGATCGACGTCAACGCCTTCCTGGCCGTTGATGAAGACAGCCTGGACCACCTGGACCGTGTAGCCGGCCGCCCCGAGCGCCTCCAGGACGCCGAACGTTCGCTGGGACCCGTCGTACCACTGCGTCGACGTGTCGCCGTGGACCACTACCGTGCCTGGCCCTTTCGGTAGCATCTTTACCAGGGTCTCCGCCGCCAACTTGCCGGCGGACTTCTGTATGGCGCCGACGTAGAGCGTGCGCCCCGAGTCCTTCAGGTCGGTGTCGAACGTCACCACGTGAAGCCCCTTCGCCGCGGCTTCATTGATGGAGGCCTCGTTGAGGGAATCGTAGGGCGATACGCCGATGCCCTGGGCGCCGTCCTCTATCGCGTTCGCGATCTGTTGATTCTGGAGCGCCTGCGACTCCATGCCGCTGGCCGTCTCCGTCTGCGTGCTGGGGCCGAGCACGTTCCCCACGGCCTCGAGCTCGCCCATGGCTCGGTTGGCGCCGGTGGCGATCGGCTCGAAGAAGGTGGAGAGGTGCTTCAGCAGGACCACCATCTGGATCGGCTTGAGCCCGCTCTGGTTGATCGCGCCGATGAGGTGGTCGACAGTATCCTCGAGCTGCGTTGGCGTGAACTCGGTGATCGGAGTCCGGTCCCGCTTGATCAGCGCGATCTCCTCGGTCGGCTTGTCCGACTGGGGGGCGTCCTCTGCCGCGCACGCCGCCGTCATCAGCATGAGCCCGAGGGCCGTCATCCAGCATCGTCCCGTCATCTTCATGACATTCCCTCCTCGGCGGCCGGCGAGCACGATGCCGAGATCTGGGACGCGAGTCCCACAAGTGTCCTGGTCTCCGTACAGCGGAGCCGACATCTGCGATAAACGAGCACCATGTCGGTTCGACGGGCGCATTGCAACGTCGTGGGCGTCCTGAAACCCATGTTTGCAATTTTGAGATACGACGTCGACGAAGTGACTGTCAATAGGCACGGAAAATCGCCGATGAGGAGTGGCGTGAAGGCGAGGTGGGAGCTCTCGGCTGAAGGCATCACGCGCACGGGCGCCATGAAAGCGCGATTACACACCTCGCCTCGCGCCGACGGCGCGCCTCGACCAGCGCGCCGCCTGTCGAGGAAGGAGGTGGAGAATGCTTACGTGAGCTCGCTGAGCGCGCCCGTGGTGAGCGCCGGGTCGGGCTGGGAGCCGAACGACTCGATCTCGACGCCGAACGCCTGGGCGATCGACACGAGGATCCGGCTGTTCGTGACGGGCGTGAACGTGGCGTCGCTCTCGCCGCACCACGGCGCGTCGGCAGGGCAGTCCGCCTTGAGCTTGATGCGCCGGCCCATCCTGAACTTCCCGTTCGCCCCGCCCGCCAGCAGCGTCGGCACGTTGCGCTTGCTGTGCTGGGCGGGGTTCCCCATGTCGCTCGACGCGTAGATCAGCGTGCTGTCGAGGGCGCCGAGCTGGTCGAGCCGCTGCATGAGGCGCGCGATCTTCGAGTAGCTGTACCGGTTGAACCTCGCGAGCGGCACCCAGGTTTCAGGGTTGCCAGCGCCGGGGCGGCCGTCGTTGCCGACCGGCGAGGCGTCGTACGTGTGCGCGACCGATCCGTGGTTGTCCGTCGGCAGCCCGAGCGGGTTGTTCGCGTAGGACAGGTCGTTCATGAACAGCGTGGCGAAGCGCGTGACGCCGCAGGCGAGCGCCTGCGCCAGGAGGTCGACGTGCGCGTCGGTGATGGCGTCGAAGTAGGGCTCGCCCCCGTTGTACTGCTTCACCGACGGGAACTTCGACGCGTCGGGCTGGGGCGGCACGACGCACGACGGCCCGCCGGCCGAAGGCGCAGCGTACTGCTTCTCCAGCTCGCGGAGCGACGTCAGGTGCTGGTCGAGCTTCTGCTGCTCGGCGGGCGCGAGGCGCGTGCGCAGGCGGTTGATGTCGCCCTTCACGAAGTCGATGACGCTCTGGCCGAGCTCGCGCTGCCGGGCCGCGCGGGCCTGGGCCTCGGGGTCGTCGCCCACGACGAGGCCCGCGAACAGCAGGTTGAACGCCTCCACCGGGTGGATGATCTTCGGCAGCGGCGCGCCGCCCGCGCCGAAGGACAGCGTCTGCCCGGACTCGGTCCCGTCCATGCCCACCCCGAGCGCGACGCTCGTGATGCGCGTGTCCGCGCCGAGGCCCCTCTCCACGGCGAGGTACTGGTCGAGCGAGAGGTTGAGCGGCTTCTTCCCGTCGATGCGGCTGCCGGTCAGCATCGTGCCGGCCGAGTCGTGCCCGTTGGCGTTCGACAGGTGGTCGATGCCCTCGACGACGAGGATCTTGTCCTTGAAGCTCCGGCCGTAGGTCGCCGGGTCATCGAACGGCTGGAGAGAGCAGTTCTCGTACGCGATGTCGAAGCTCGTCTCCGTGTCCCCCGCGCGCATGGCCCAGTACTCGGCGGCGATGCCGTGGGGGTGATAGACGGCGACGAACTTGAGCGGCAGCTCCTCGCCGCCCGCCTGGGCGACGGAGTCCGCGAGCATGTTGACGAAGGGAAGCGTCGCGAGGCTCGCCCCCACGGCGCGAAGGAACGTACGGCGGGTCGACCGGCGCATCACTGGGGCCTCCGATGGCTGAAGAGACTGCTCTTGACGTAGGTGATCAGCGTTTCGACGAGCTTGCCCTGCTCTGCCTCAGGGACGGCCTGCCATGCCTTCAAGAACGACTCCTCGCTCTCCGCGGCGGCCTTGCCGCTGCGGCCCACCGAGGCGCGGAACACGTTGCGGGCGAAGCACGAGCGCACCGTCGGGCTCGTGGACAGGGCCTGCGCGAGGGCGTTGCTGTCGGCGTACGCACCGTCGAAATCGGCGCCGATCGCGACGCTGACCGCGCTATCGACGTCGGTCCCGTTGTCCTTCTCGCGGACCTTGCCCATGCCGTCGAACCGCTCGAACGAGAACCCGATCGGATCGATGCTGTTGTGGCACCCCTTGCACTCCGCGTCGGTGGAGTGGATCTCGAAGCGCTGCCGCGTCGTCTTGCTCGGATCCGGCACCGGCGGGACGACGTTGATGTTCAGCTCGGTCGGCGACGGGATGTCGATGCAGGCGACGCGGCGCAGGACGGTCACCCCGCGCAGCACGGGCGCGGTCTCCGTGGCGTGCGCATACACGGAGAGGAACGCGCCCTGGTTGAGGATCCCCCGGCGATCGGAGAGCGACACGCGCCCCGTGCTGGCGGCGCCGTACACGCTCTTGAGCGGCTGATCGATGACGCTCCAGTCGGCGCCCAGGAGCTCGCCGACCGTCCCGGTGGAGTTCATCAGGACCTCTGTCACGAAGTCCTCCGTCTCGCGCTCCATCGAGGCCCTGGCGCCGGCGAAGTCGCCGTAGACGTTCGAGTCCTTCGCCGTCATCGCGATCCGGTCGACGCCGAGCCACTCGCGGACGACCCGCACGATGCGCTCGCGCGCCGCCGACGTCTGGAGCAGCCGGCGCACCTCGGCCTCCCGGCCCTCGGGGGTCGACAGCGCGCCGGCGACCGCGGCCTCCATCAGCGCATCATCGGGCGGGCCAGCGGTGATGAGGTAGGAGAGGGAGCTCGCCAGCTCATGGGGAGTCAGCGCCAGCGCATCTCCGCCGGATCCATCGCCGATCTCGGTCAGGTAGAGAAAGCCTGGCGACTGCAGGACCGCGCGCGCGACGAGCTCGATGCCGTCCGCGTAGGTCGCGCCCTTCGCGCCGACCTGATAGACAGCGAGCAGCGCGTCGGCCTCCGCCGCGTCGAGCGGGCGGCGGTAGGCGCGCCCGCCGAACGACGTGATGAACGCCCTGGCGCAGCTCTCGGCCTGCGTCCCCGGATCGGCGCAGGGGGCGAGCTCCGCGACCTTGCCCTTCACCTCGGCCGCGAGCGCCTCCGCCGCGGCGGCGAGCTGCTTCGCCAGCACCGGATCGACGCGCTGCGCGTCGTTGACCGTGAAGCCGTCTTGCCGCGAATCCGGCGCGAAGCCCTCGCTCGGGTTGGTGGTGGTCCCTGTCAGCGCGCGCGCCGAGGCGGCGTACTCGGCGTTGGTGAGCCGGCGGATGCGCGCTGGGAGGAGGCTCGCGCTCTCCGTCCCATCGGGCAGCGTGACGCCGCCTCCGCCCGTCCCGGCAGCGTCGGGATCTCCTACGTCTCCCGTGCAGCCGGCGACCCATGCCAGCGCCGTCGCCAGCATGGTCCCGTAAGAATGATAACCAAGTGATCGACCCATGGTTCATTTTATGCGCGCGAGCGCTCCCGTCTGCAACCGCGCTTGCTCTCTCGGCGCGCCTGCGAACCAGCCCACGCGACGCCGGATAATCGCTCTCACGATCGTCGATCTGCTCATCTGCGACGATATCGTGCTTGAGGTGATGAACAAGGAAGTGAGCCGCCACGTGGTCCAGCTCGTCGCATTGCCGCGCGCTCGGCGCGCCGCACACTCGCCACCGCCAGGCGCACCTACATGTAGGTAACTTGGATCCAGATCGCCGGCCGGGGTACGCTGCAAGTTTCGTCGCGAAAAAGTTGTTCGTTCGGTTCGCGATGACGTACCCAGTCGAGCGCGTCCCCGGCCTCGATGGAATCGGGCGGGCGCCGAGCCCCCACCACGTCGACGCCGCCCCCTCAACGCCGGGAGGCGGGCATCCGCGCGGGCTCGGCCGTAGGACAGGCCACGTCTCTCGAACCATCTCAAGGAGGTTTCTGGTGTCAAAGGTAGTCGTCGTCACCTCGGGCAAAGGCGGAGTCGGCAAGACCACCACGACCGCAAACCTCGCGGCCGGCCTCGCGGCCGTCGGTTGCAAGACGATCGCCATCGATTTCGACGTGGGGCTCCGCAACCTCGATCTCGTGATGGGGTGCGAGCGGCGCGTGGTCTACGATCTCGTCAACGTGATCCGCGGAGAGGCGACGCTCCGTCAGGCGGTGATCCGCGACAAGAGGCTCGATTCGCTTTACGTGCTCCCCGCGTCGCAGACGCGGGACAAGGACGCCCTCACGCTCGACGGCATCGGGCGCATCCTCGACGAGCTGCGGGGCGGCGGCTTCGAGTACATCTTCTGCGACTCGCCGGCGGGGATCGAGTGGGGCGCGCAGATGGCGATGTATTTCGCCGACGAGGCGATCGTGGTGACGAACCCCGAGGTCTCCTCGGTGCGGGACTCGGATCGCGTGCTCGGCCTCCTGGACGCGAAGACCCGCAGGGCGGAGCTCGGCGAGGAGGCGGTGAAGACGCACCTCCTGCTCACGCGGTACGCGCCGGCGCGCGTCGCCAAGGGCGAGATGCTGGCGCACCAGGACGTGCTGGAGCTCCTCGGCATCCCGCTGCTCGGCGTGATCCCGGAGTCGCCGGCGGTGCTCCAGGCGTCGAACGCCGGGACGCCCGTGGTCCTCGATCCGACGAGCGACGCGGCGCAGGCCTACCTCGACGTGGTCCAGCGCTTCCTTGGCGCGGACCGCCCCCACCGCTTCCTGGAGCCGGCCAAGAAGGGGTTCTTCAGCCGGATTTTTGGCGGCCAGGCGGCGACCGTCTGAGGGAGTTCTGCCATGTCGATCATGGACTATTTCCGTAAGTCGCAGCCGAAGTCGGCCAGCGTGGCGAAGGAGCGTCTGCAGATCATCGTGGCGCGCGAGCGCGTGCGCCCGACGGGCGAGCCGGACTACCTGCCGCGGCTCAAGCAGGAGCTGCTCCAGGTGATCTCGAAGTACGAGCGGATCGACCTGGACCAGGTGAGCGTGAACGTGGAGCGGAGCGGCGATTGCGACGTGCTCGAGCTGAACGTCGTGCTCTCCGAGTCGGAGAAGGCGGCGGTGCGCGCCGCGGCGACCCGGGCGAGCGCCCCGGCCGCGCGGAACTGCTGACGCGCGCCTCAGCCGCGCCCTCGCGCCCGTGGCGCGCCCTCCGCCATCGCGATCTCCCGCGCCCGCTCCGACGCCGCCCGGAGGAGCGGTCCGAAGAGATCCGCCGGAGAGCGCTCCTCGGTCCAGCCTGGCGGCGCGCCGAGCTGCGACAGGAGCGCCGCGTGGGCCGCGGGTGGGTCCAGCGCCACGTCGAGCGCCGGCGGCGCCTCGCGCCAGGCGTCGTAGTCCTTCGCCGCCATCTTGCCGGGCGTCACCGTCGCGATCGCCGGTGTCTCACCGGCGCAGGGGGCGCCTTTGCCGGCGCCCGCCCGCCTGGCGCGCGCAGGGGCGCCCCGCGCGGCGCGGATCGCCTCGATCGCCTGCTCGCGCGTGCGCCCGCGCAGCTCGAACAGCAGGAAGGGGTCCTTGTCGAACGCCTCCCCGAGCACGTAGTGCGTCGCCGCGACGTGCTTGCAGGGGTTCGCTGCGTCGGGGCACGAGCACGCCGTGGTGAGGTCCTCCGGCCGCTCCGGGAACAAGCTCGTCCCGGCGCTCTGGAACGCGGTCTCGATCTCCTCCGGCATCTGGCCCGCGAGGAGCGCCGCCGCGAAGCTCGCCTGCTTCGCCATGGCGGCGATCGCCTTCGCCCAGGTGGCGTCGTCGAGCCGCGCGATCGTGAGGATCACCTTGTACGGCCTCGGCTGCGAGCCGGTCACGCGCGCGGTCACGAGGCCGGGCTTCACCGTGAGATCGTGCGTCCTGCCCGCGCGCGCGTACGTGCGCCCGCGCGCGAGGCGGCCCGCGTCGTCCGGCGCCATCCGCTCCAGCGCCTCCACCCAGCGCTTGCCCCACCAGGTCGTGCCGGCCCGCTTCATCCGGATGCCTCGCGCCGGCGGCGGCGGCTTCGGCCCGGCCTCCCGGTGGAACGGCGCCCATCGCGGCGGCGGGCTCATGTTGGCGCTCCTCCCCGCGGTCGGTCCACCTGGCGCCTCGCGCCCGTGCGCCCGCCCTCCGCCCGGCGCACCTGCCGCGCGCGCGGGCGGCCGCCTTCGTGAGCGCCGCGCTCGCCTTCCGGCACGCCGCGCCCGTCCAGCGCGTCGCCGCGCTCCTTCGCAGGGTCCGGCTCCGGCTCCTCGCGATCGTCCAGCTCGCCCGCGCCGGTCACGGCGTCCCTCGACAGCGCGAACAGCTCGCGCAGCGCCGCGTCGTCGAGCTCGGTGATCCACGCCTCGCCCTGGCCGACCACCTGCGCCGCCAGATCGCGCTTCTGCTCCAGCATCCGGTCGACCTTCTCCTCCACGGTGCCCGCGCAGACGAGCTTGTGGACCTGCACCGCGCGCCGCTGCCCGATCCGGTGCGCGCGGTCCGTCGCCTGATCCTCGACCGCGGGGTTCCACCAGCGATCGAAGTGGAACACGTGGCTCGCCGCCATCAGGTTGAGCCCCGCGCCGCCGGCCTTCAGCGAGAGGACGAAGACGCGCGGCCCCCGCGGATCGTCCTGGAACCGCCGCACCATCTCGTCGCGCGCGAGCCTCGGCGTGCCGCCGTGCAGGAAGAGGACCTCCGTGTCGAGCGAGGGCGCGAGGTGCCGGACGAGCCGGTCGCCCATCTCGCGGAACTGCGTGAACACGAGCGCGCGATCGCCCGCCGCGAGCGCCTCCTCGAGCATCTCGGTGAGCCGCGCGAGCTTGCCCGACCGGCCCGCGAGCGGCCCCGCCTCCCTGAGGCACTGCGCCGGGTGGTTGCAGATCTGCTTGAGCACCGTCAGCAGCGAGAGCACGAGCCCGCGCCGCTCGATACCCTCGGCCTCCTCGATGCGGCGCATCGCCTCGTCGAGCGCCGCCTGGTAGAGCGTCACCTGCTCGCGCGTGAGCGTGCAGAAGACCCTGGCCTCGTCCTTGGGCGGAAGGTCCTGAAGCACGGCGGGGTCGTTCTTGATGCGTCGCAACAAGAACGATCCGGCGACGCGCCGGAGCCGCTCTGCGGCCTTCCGGTCGCCGTAGCGCTCGATGGGCACCGCGTAGGCGCGCCGGAACGCCTCGAGCGGGCCGAGCAGTCCGGGGTTCGCGAACTCGAGGATCGACCAGAGCTCGGCGAGGCGGTTCTCGACGGGCGTTCCGGTCATTGCGACGCGATGCGGGGCGCGGAGCGCGCGCGCGGCGCGGGCGGTGCGCGACGAGGCGTTCTTGATGTTCTGCGCCTCGTCCAGCACGACCGCCGCCCAGTCGACGCCGGCGAGCGCCGCGGCGTCGCGGCGGAGCAGGCCGTACGTGGTCAGGACGAGCCCGCCGCCCGCGCTGCGCGCGCCGCCGTCGCTTCCCTGGGCGGGCCGCTCGCTCGCGTCGGAGGCCCGCGTCGCGAGCTCCTCGGCCGAGCGGGCGCGCCCCTCGCCGTAGTGCCGCACGAGGGGCAGGGCAGGGGCGAACCGCGCCGCCTCCCGCTCCCAGTTGCCGACGACCGACGTCGGGGCGACGAGCAGCGTCGGGCGCGTGTCCTCGGGCGCCGCCGCCCGCCGGCCGACAAGGAACGCGAGCAGCTGGACGGTCTTGCCCAGGCCCATGTCGTCGGCGAGGCAGGCGCCCAGGCCGAGGCTCGCCATCGTCTGCAGCCAGGCGACGCCGCGCGCCTGGTACGGGCGCAGCGTCCCCACGAACCCCGCGGGCGGCGCGGCGGCGCGCTGGGCGCCCGAGCGGAGCCGCTCCATCGCGCGCGCGAGCGCGCCCTCGGCGACCACAGGCACGGCCAGGCCGTCGACGTGGGTCTCGCCGGCGAGCGCGCCCTCCAGCGCCTCGCGCGCCGAGATGCGACCGCCGCCGGCCTCGAGGCGCCGCGCTATCTCGGCGAGCTCCTCGGGGACCACGGCCACCCAGGCCCCGCGGTGCCGGACGAGCGGCGATTTCTGCCGCGCGAGGGCGGCGAGCTCGCGCGCGGAGAGCGCCTCGTCGCCGAGCGCCGCCTCCCACGCGAAATCGAGCGCCTCGTCGAGGCCGAGCCCGGCGCTGCCCGCGACGACGCCGGCCGTGCGGCGCGCCGCGCCGACGCGCATGCGAAGGCGCAGGCGGCGCTGCCCCGAGGCCAGGAGCTCGCCCGGCACGACCACGCCGAACCCGGCCTCGCCCAGCGCCGGCGCGGCCTGCGCGAGGAAGGCCCACGCCTCCGCGGGGTCGAGGTCCACGCGCTCCGGCCGCGCCTCGCCGAGGGCCCGGGCGATCGGCGCGAAGAGCCGCGCCGCGGCGCCGAGCGCGCCGAGGAGGACCTCCTCGGCGTCGGAGAAGGCGCGCCCGAGCGCCTTCAGCGTGCGCCCCTGGGTCTTCCACACGTCGGCGGCGGGCACGAGCAGGCTGGGATCGTCGGTCGCCTGCAGCAGGAAGCGGAGCACGAAGCCGCGGTCGCCCTGGGGCAGCTCCAGCCGGAAGCAGGCGCGCAGCGCGTCGCAGGCGCCGAGCGCGGGCCGGATCCATGCGTCGAGATCGGCCACGAGCGCGCGCTCGGCGAGCCCTTCCGCGGCGAAGGCGCGCTGCGGACCCGTCAGGGCGAGCACCAGCCGACGCTCCCACGGGGCGTGCGCGGGGCGCGGCGCGCGCGCCGGGCGATCGGTGGCGCCGCCGCGCGCGAGCGCGTCGGCCGCGGCGTCCAGGAAGGCGCGCAGCAGGGCCTCGGCGGACCAGACCTCCGCGGCGGCGTGCGCCCGGGAGCGCCCGCGGCCGTCGTGAGCGTGCGCGGCCTGCGCGCCCGCCGGCACCGCGTGTGCGGCCGGCGGCATGGCCCGGGCGAGCGCCGCGACGCGCGCGGCGTCCTCCGGGGCGGCGAGCGACACCGCCCAGCGGGCCTCCGTGCGCCCCCCTGCGGCGCCGGCCGGCACCACGCGGGGCACGACCCGCTCGCGCACCACGAGATCGAGCGCGAGCTTGCTCGCCAGGCTCCACGCGGCCACGGACGGCGGAGCTCGCCCGAGGTCGTCCTGGGCCATGCTGGCGAGCGCGGACAGGCCGTCGAGGAGCGCCGCGGCCTCTCCGGTCTTCCTCACGGCCCGGCCCGCCTCGGAGACCACGACCGCCTCCGCCGGGGTCGTCGCGCCGAGCGACCGGGCCGCGAGCTGATCCACGGCCGTGTCGTCCCAGAGGAAGAAGCGGAGATCGCCGGGCAGAAAGACGAGCGGCATCGACGCGCAGATCCATTGCACAGACGGCGACGGCGAAAAGGGGGCTTCACGCGTCGTGAGCCAAAAAAGCGATGGGCCGGACGGGAGCACTCCGGCTGAATCACGGGTGTGACCCATTGCCTGTCATCGCTGCGAATTGCCAGAATTTGTTTGAAACCTATGATCGGGAGGGTTGGAGAACATCTCATGGAAAAAGATCGTGGCTCGAGGGAATGGACGTCGCAGCATGCTGCGCTGGGAGCATGGCGAGCTCGAGCGGTCGGTTGATGCCGAGCGCGCGCAGGGGCGCCTGGGCCGCCGGGGCGCCGCGCGAGAGGCAGGCCGCCGCGTGGTCCGCTTCGGCGGCCCGCTCGCCGTGCCCGTGAGGCCCGCGGCATCCGTCTCGTGGTCCTGGACGCGCTGGAAGGCACACCGCCGGGTCGCGCGGAATGCTTCGTCAACATAGTTCAAGAAGGTGAAGGGTCCTTGCGACCGTTGGCCCCGACGTTGTTCCAGGAGCTGAACGTCGAGTGACCGGGAGGCATCAGAGGGCGGCGAAGGAGAAACTGAATGCGAACGAGCTGGTACCTGGGCGTTGCTCTGGCCTGCGCGGCGGTGGTGTTGCCTTCGGGGCAGGTCTGGGCCGATGGAACGCCGTCCTGGGAGCGCTTGCCCCCGATGATCACCCCGCGCAGCGGGCATACGGCCACGTTGCTCCAGGATGGCCGGGTGCTCGTGGCGGGGGGTCACGGCAGCGACGGGACCGTGCTCCTCCGGGAGGTCGAGGTCTACGGCCCGGCGAGCAAGACGTGGACGCCCGCAGCGCCGCTTCGCAGCCCGCTCCGCGACGTCGCCGCGACGGCCGTCCTGCCGAGCGGGCTGGCCCTCTCGACGGACGGCGAGCATGTCGAGGTCTATTCTCCCGAGCTCGATCTGTGGAGCGCGGCGGCGCCCCTGACTCCGGCGCTCACGACGCCTCACGCCGTGACCCTCCCGAGCGGCAAGCTGTTGATGCTCGGCCGCGCGTCGGGCGCCCTCGCGGGCAGCATCTATGATGACGCCGCGGGCACTTGGACGCCCATCCGGTCGCTGAGCGGCATGACCGCCACGAGCGCGACGTTGCTCCGCGACGGCCGCGTGCTCGCGGCGGGCTTCGGCCGCGGCAACATCTACGATCCAGAGACCGATTCCTGGACACCGGCCTCCGGGTACCTCGGCGGGGCCATGCAGTACCCCGCGACGCGGCTCGCCAGCGGCGACGTCCTCTTCGTGGGCGGATATCCGTTCGCGAACATGCACCCCTCGCAGCTTTACCTCCCCGAGGAGAACCTCTGGGTGGCGATCCCGGGGCATGACCCGTTCTATTACCCGTATCCTGAATGCTACCCGCCCGAGGACTACGACATGGGCCTGGGCGTCTCGCTGCTTCCCAGCGGAAGCGTCCTCCTGACAGGAGGCATGGTGACGTACCTCTGCGGAATCCAGGACGAAAATGGCGCCTACTTGAACGAGTGGCGCTACAGCGAGTTCAGCGCCGCGCTGGAGCTGTATGATCCGGCGAAGGCTTTCTGGGTACCCCTCGAGGTGGAGCCGCCGGAGACGATGGCGCGCGGGTATCACACGGCGACGAGCCTCGACGACGGCAGCGTCCTGATCGCCGGCGGGCTCGTCGCGTCCGGCTCGCCCGGCGGCGTGCCGGTGCCGACGGGCTCCGCCCTGCTGTTCCACGAGCGCGCGCCGCTCGGCGCGGCCTGCCAGGCCGGCGGCGACTGCGCGAGCGGCTTCTGCGCGGATTCGGTCTGCTGCGATGCGGCCTGCGCCGGTCCGTGCGACGCGTGCGCGGCCTCGGCGGGCGCCACGAAGGACGGCGCCTGCACGCCGATCTCGGGCACGCCCTGCGACGACACGGGCGCGTGCCTCAAGGGGGGCGTCTGCGAGGCGGGGACCTGCGCCGGCGGCGCCCCTGCGCCCGACGGCACCCCGTGCGACGACGCCGAGGTGTGCTCCGCGACGAGCGCGTGCGAGGCGGGCGCCTGCGTCGCGGCGAGCCCGGCGAGCTGCCAGCCGCCGGACGGCTGTCACGAGGCTCCCGCATGCGATGCTGCGCTCGGGTGCTCGGGGCCCGCGCCCGAGAAGCCGGACGGCGCGCGCTGCGATGTCGCGGGGACGCCGGATGCCTGGCAGACCGCGGCGCGGATGCCGGACGAGATGAAGAGCGCGGGCATCGCCGCGGTGCTGGAGGACGGCACGGTGCTGGTGGTCGGGCTGGAGAGCAGCTCCCCCGTGCGCTGGAGGTGGATGCGCTACGACCCGAGCATGGACCAATGGCAGCTCATCGGGGGGGCTCCGCAGGTGCGATCGATCGTGCACACCACGCTGCTGCATGACGGCACGGTCCTCGTGATCAGCGATGATCGCGTGGACCGGTTCAACCCGGCCACGGGAGCATGGGTGCAGGCCGCGTCCATGCTCCGGAAGCACAGTATCGGCACGGCGACGCTGCTCCAGGACGGCAGGGTGCTCGTCGCGGCCGGCAACGACGAATCCGCGGAGGTGTATGACCCCACCACGAACGTCTGGACCCTCGTCGCGCCCCTGAATGTGCGGCGATTCCAGCACAGGGCGACGCTGCTCCAGGACGGCAGGGTGCTCGTCACGGGCGGCGGCAACCAATCGGCGAGCGCGGAGGTGTATGACCCGGCGGCCGACGTCTGGACGCCTGTGGCTTCGATGAGCCAGGCACGCACGTCGCATGCGGCCACGCTGCTCCAGGATGGCAGGGTGCTCGTGGTGGGGAGAAGCCACGATGGCGTAGCCCTCACGACAGCCGAGCTCTATGATCCGGAGAGCGACACCTGGGCGCCAGCGGCGGAGATGGTCGCCCGGCGGTATTATGTCAATGCGACGGTGCTCCTTGCCGACGGCAGGGTGCTCGTGGCGGGTGAGCTGGAAGGCCCGTATTCGCTCGATTATACGGTTGAACTTTACGATCCGGCGAGGGACATCTGGTCGCCGGGGCCAGCCGTGAACATCCCGCTCACCCATGGCGCGGTGGCGCGGCTGCATGATGGCCGCGTTCTGATGGCGGGCGGCTCGCTCGGCAGTGCGTACTACCCTTCCCCCCTCGTGCACTTCTATGTTCCTGGGCAGGGCCCGAGCACAGGGGTGTGCCAGGCTGGCGTATGCTTGCCGGGCGCAGGCGGAGAGGGTGGCGCCGGCGGCAGCGGCGGTGATGCCAGCGGCGGCAGCGGCGGCAGCGGCGATGCTACAAGCGGCGCCGGCGGCAGCGGCGGTGATGCCAGCGGCGGCAGCGGCGATGCTACAAGCGGTGCCGGCGGCAGCGGCGCTGGCGTGAGCGCCAGTGGTGGCAGTGGCGATGCTGCCAGCGGCGCTGGCGGTGACGGCAGCGGCGGTGGCGTGAGCGGCAGCGGTGGCAGTGGCGATGCTGCCAGCGGCGCTGGCGGTGACGCCAGCGGCAGCGGCGGTGGCGTGAGCGGCAGCGGCGACGCTACCAGCGGTGCTGGCGGCAGCGGAGGCGCTACCAGCGGTGCTGGCGGCAGCGGAGGCGCTACCAGCGGTGCTGGCGGCAGCGGAGGCGCTACCAGCGGTGCTGGCGGCAGCGGGGGCGATGTCAGCGGTGCTGGCGGCAGCGGGGGCGATGCCAGCGGTGCTGGCGGTAGCGACGGCACCACGAGCACGAGCGCAGGCGCTATCAGCGGGACCGGCGAAGGGGGGAGCGCCGGTGACACCGGCGCACAGAGCGGCGCTGGTGGCGGCCCGCCAGGCGGCGCCATCGGTGGTTGGCATTGCCAGATGGGGCCCGGAATCCAGGGGACACCCGCATGGCTCGTCCTCGTCGGGGGGCTCGCTGCCCTGCGCCTGCGCCGGCGCGCCGTGAGGATCCGCGGCGCTGCGTGAGCCGCTCGCGCAGCTCGACGTGACGTCGGTCGATCCCGGCGAGCGAAATCCAAATACGATCACGGATCCCCGGGGATTAGGGGGACATGGAGCCGTGGCAAGCTCGGGCATCCGAGGGCGTTCCGAGTGGCAGCCGGGCGGTTTCCTCCATTGAGGCAGGAAAATACGACCATGTCAAAGCGCATGAACCGAAGAATTTTCCTCCGGGGGCTGGGCGGAGCTTGCGTCGCGGCGCCGTTCCTCGGGTCGATCGTCGACCGCACCGTGATGGCGCAGCCGGCCACGCCGCCGAAGCGGCTGATCGTGATGTTCACGCCCTATGGCTGCATCACGACGCGGTGGTTCCCGAAGAAGTCGCACGGCCCGCTCACCGCCGCGGACCTCCAGTCGACGACGCTCAAGCACCTGGCGCCTCACGCCGACAAGCTCCTCATGCCCCGAGGGATCCGCGCGATGAACGAGTGGACGGCGAAGCTGGAGCGGGGGCAGGGGAACGATCCCCACACGCAGGTGAACGGGTCGTACTTCACTTGCCACCCGGTCACCCCCAACAGCGACGACCCGTTCAGCTTCAACGCGGATACGAAGTTCAACGCCCAACCGACCGGTCCCTCGCTGGACCACGTCATCGCACGACAGCTCAGCCCGCAAGGCACTCCGTTGCTCTTGAACACGGCTGGTCAGAACGAAAACCCTCAGGCGGCGATCTCCTACTCGGCCGCCGTGACCCTCTTCAGGGGCGTCAACGCGTCGCAGGCCTTCAGCAGCCTCACGGGCCTCTTCGAGGCGGGGAAGCCGACGTCTCCGGACACCTACGCGGCGATGCGCGGCAAGAGCGTCGTCGACATCGTGAAGGATGACCTGCAGAGGCTCGAGCGGTTCGACATGAGCCGTGCCGACAAGCAGAAGCTCGCGGCCTGGAAGGAGCTCCTCAGCTCGACAGGAAACGTGGTGGCTTCTGCGCAGTGCAACACGTCACTGGCCACGGCGCTCGGTGCGACGCGAGAAAACGTCGACCTGGCGATCACGCGCCCGAGCGTCGACGACATGCTGACGCGGCGAATCTCGGACAGCATGGATGGAGCGGACCTCTGCTCGAACCTCGCCGTGCTCGCGGCGGCGTGCAACGCGACCCCCGTCATCCTCCTGAAATACCCCGGGAACTACGTCTTCAAGGGGCTCGGCGTGACGCTCGAGAGCGCCAGCCTCTCGCGTCGCCTGAACAATGCGGGCATGACGGGCACCTGCGTCCCGGGTGCGATCGACATGCTCGCTCCCGAGCCTGTCGGCCTCGGGGCGGTGCGCCTGATCGAGATGTCCCCATCGTCGAGGGGGGTGTTATGCTCGCCCGCGTCGAGCGGGCGCGGCGCGGCGCCGTGCCGGGAGGTCATTGGATGTCATCTGTCAGGGGTTTCACCCTCGAGCTGTCTCGGATCGAGTACGTCGGTCAAGGCCTTGTCCGGCCGGAGTGCGTGATCGCCGAGCCCGGCGGCACGCTCTGGACCTCGGATGCTCGCGGCATCGCGACGCGCATCGAGCCGGATGGCAGGCAGGCGACCCTCGGCCCCGAGGTGCCCGAGCCGAACGGCATGGCGATGGATCGGCAGGGCAACCTCATCGTCGCCAGCATGTCCGGCGGCAAGATCCACAAGCTCCACCGCGACGGCCGGTCCGAGGTCCTCCTCGACTCCATCGACGGCAAGCCCCTCGGCGCCGTGAACTTCTGCTTCATCGACTCGCGGGATCGCCTCTGGATCTCCGTCACGACACGGCATCTCCCGTGGTGGACGGCGGTCGTGGGCAGCATCCGCGATGGGTACATCGTGCTCGTCGACGAGAAGGGCGCTCGCATCGTGGCCGACGGCCTCAGCTTGACGAACGAGGTCCGCCTCGACGCCGCCGAGCGGTTCCTGTACGCCGTCGAGACCGTCCCCGGCCGCCTCCTCCGGTTCCCGGTGCGCGACGACGGCAGCCTCGGCGATCCCGAGCAGTTCGGGCCCGATAGCCTCGGCATCGGCGGGTACATGGATGGCTTCGCCTTCGACGCCGAGGGCAACATCTGGGTGGCGGCCGTCTGTCGCAACGGCCTCGCGGTGATCTTCCCGGACGGCAGCTACCAGACCGTCTTCGAGGATCCGCGCCCTGCGGTCCTCGAGGCGATGACCCTGAAGCAGAGGAACGGCACCATCGAGCCGGCCGATCTCGGCGCCTGCGCGGGGAACACCCTGCAGCTGCCCACGAGCATCGCGTTCGGCGGCCCCGATCTCCGCACGTGCTACATGGGGTCGCTGGCGATGCCCCACCTCCTCACGTTCCGCGCGCCCGTCGCGGGGCTCCCGCTCGCGCACATGCGCTGATCGGCTTCACGCCAACAACCAGCCATGCCTCGTGTCCACCTCGTCACCACCGGCGGCACCATCGCGAGCCGCGTCGACCCGAAGACGGGCGCCGCCGTGCCCGCCGTCCGCGCGGAGGAGCTCGTCGCCGACGTGCCCGCGCTCGGCCGCGTCGCAGAGATCGCGGTCACCGAGTTCTGCCTCGAGAGCAGCTGGAACCTCGGCCCGGACAGGATCGCGGCGCTCGCGGTCGCCGTGCGCGATCTTCAGCTCGATCCAGAGGTGGCCGGCGTCGTCGTCACCCACGGCACGGACACGCTCGAGGAGACGGCGTTCGCGCTGGATCTGCTGCTCGACGGGGACACCCCGGTGGTGCTCACAGGGGCGATGCGGGACGCGAGCACCGCGGGGACCGACGGCCCGCTCAACCTCGTCTCGGCCGCGCGGATCGCGGTCGACCCGTCGGCGCGGGGGCTCGGCGTGCTCGTCGCGCTGAACGACGAGATCCACGCCGCGCGGTGCGTGATGAAGACCCACACGACCGCGCTTGGCACGTTCGCCTCGCCGGGCGTGGGGCCGCTCGGCTGGGTCGACGGCGAGGGCGTCCGCGTCCACGCGCGCCCCGCGAGGACGCCGACGCTGCCGCTCGCGCCGCCCGAGCCGCGGGTCTACCTCGTGAAGATGGCGTCCGGGATGGACGATCTCCTCCTACGCGCGCTCCTCGAGGCAGGGGCGCGCGGGGTGGTGATCGAGGGCTCGGGCGCGGGGAACGTCTGCGGGAGCTGGGAGGGGGCGATCGGCGCGCTGGTGCAGGCCGGCACGCCGGTGGTGCTCAGCTCGCGCTGCCCCGGCGGGCGGGTCACGCCGACGTACGGCGCGCCCGGCGGCGGGCGGCGGCTCCGGGACCTCGGGGTGATCGCCGCGGGCGCGCTCTCGGGGCCCAAGGCGAGGCTCGCGCTGATGTTCGCGCTCGGGGCAGGGCTCGACGCTGCGGCGCTACGCGCGTATTTCGACCGGCTTGCCGGGTAGACCCTCGCTCCTCGAGCCCGGTTGCGGGCCGCGCCGCTCGTCACCGGCGCCCGCCTTGCGCTTCAGCTTCTCCTCGACCCGCGTGCCCTTGAAGAAGCTCGCGTTGGCCTCCGTATAGAGCTTGTACGGGTTCTCGAAGACATAGGCCTTGAAGTCCTCGGCGCTGAGGACGCCCTCCTCCACGAGCTTCCAGCTCTCCGCGAGCGCCTCGGTCAGGTCGGGGACGTCCCAGTGGCCGACGTCGGAGGAGTAGATGGCGTTGATCTTCACGCCGAGCGGGTTCGCCTTGGCGTTGAACGCGGACGCGATGGTGCGGTCGTCGGACTCGGATCCGAAGAAGAAGTTGTTGACCCAGCGGTCGCGGATGTCCTCGATCTTCTCGATGCCCGCGGCCTCGAAATCGTTGCGGTACTCCGGCGCCGGCTGGCGGGCGTCGCTCGTGTACCCGGCCCCCAGCGTGTCGGCGATCAGCTGCTCGCCCTCGATGGAGCGCCCGTTTGCGAGCTTTGCGAGATCCGCGCCGTAGCGCCGGAAGAGCTCTGTGAAGAGCGCGCGGTCGGTCGCCGCGGGGTCGTAGTGCTTCAGGCCCTCCGGGCCGCGCTTCTGGAAGCGGTCGACCAGGTGGATGTAGACCCGCGCGCCCCAGTCCGCCCCGCCCTCGAGCATGCCGATGCGCAGCCCGGGGAAGCGGCGGGTGACGCCGCCGAAGAACAGCGCCTTGGCGAACGCCTCCGAGCCGTCGGCGAAGTGGCCGACGTGGTTGTTCATGTAGTTGCTGATCGACGAGCGCCCCGTCCAGCCCTGGCTCCCGTAATGGGTGAGGACAGGCACGCCGAGCTCGACCACCTTCGCCCAGAAAGGATCGTAGTTGTACTCGCTGTCGATGCCGTAGAAGTCGATGTACGTCGCGTACTTCGCGATCTCCGGGTGGTGCGCCGGCGGGTACTTCTCCGCGATCGCCTTGATGGGGCGGCGCACGCCGCCGGCGATGTTGATCGCCTTGAGCCCCAGCTTCTTGACGGCGAACTCCAGCTCTTCGATGCCCTCCTCGGGCGTGTTCAGCGGGATGCCGGCGACCGGGGTGAGGCGGTCGCTGTACTTGCGAAACAGCTCCGCGTGGTAATGGTTGATCGCGCGCTGGAGCGCCTGCCGCGAGCCCGGGTCCTTCACGGCGAGCGGCGCGAGGGTGTTGTTCGGGAACAGGACCGAGTAATCGGACCCTTGCTCCTCGAGGCGCTCGGCGAGCAGCTCCGGCAGGTGGTACGTGGCCACGTCCAGCGTGTTGCGCGTCACCCGCGCCCACCACGGCGACCTGACCGTGCGGTAGTGCTGCCGCTCCTCGGGCGTCTGGCTGTACCAGTCCTTGCCGCTGCTGTTCTCCGCGTTGCGGCGGCGGGAGCTCAGCGCCTTGCGCAGGTCGTCGACGAGCTTGGCGCCTCCGTACGTGGCGACGAAATCCTCCAGCGCCGGCGAGTAATCGTTGGTGTGGATGTCCGTGTCGATGACGGGGTAATCGAGCTTCTCCTTGACAGCCACGGAGGGCGAGGCCTTGAGACGAGCGATACGGTCAGTCATGAAAGACTCCGGAAAGGGGTTGGGCGCGCCGATGTCGCCGGTGTGAGATCGATGGCCGTGCTGGCGCGCGGCAATCTGCAACCTGCGTGCCTCGACGCCGTTGCCTCCATGTCGCTGCTCGACCGCGGATCTCGGCGTCTCTCCGGCGCGCTCTGCCCGCGCGTTGCTCGGAATCGAGCACCGATTCAGCGCGGCTGCTTCCTGAGCAACACTCAATCCGGACCGATGCTGTCCGCCCTCGCGGAAACCTTACGAGGGCACGTGCCGGGCCGAGGAGGCATCTTCCTTGAGCCGCGCGCGGGCGAGCGTCAGCGTGCGGGCGTCGGCGGAGATGCTCTCCAGAAAGCGCTTCCTGAACGCGGGATCGCCGGTCCTGTCGGCGCGGGCGAGCGCGTCACGACGGGCTGAAGAGCGCGAGGCACCGATCGGCGAGGACGCCGCCGACGAGGTCGACGGGCGCGCCGGAGTTCTCGTTCATCCAGCGCGCGGGGACGGCCAGCTCGCGCTGCGCGCCGCCGGTCGCCGCCGTGACCTCCTGCATCGTGCAGCCGAAGACGACGCGGCTCACCCGGGCGAGCCAGGCGGCGGTGAAGCACATCGGGCAGGGCTCCACGGTGGTGTACAGCGTGTAGCCCGTGAGGTCCGGCCCGGCGGCCGCGCACGCGCGGCGTACGGCGCCGACCTCGGCGTGCCACGTGAAGTCGCGCTGGGCGTTCACCTCGTCGGTCGCCTCGGCCACGACGGTGCCGTCGGGGGCGGCCAAAAGGGCGCCGAACGGCGGCTCGCCCGCGCGCTGCGCGCCGCGCGCGAGCTCCAGCGCGCGCGCCATGAGCTCCTCGTCGCGGCTCATCGGACGAGCCTCGGGTCGAGCAGCGACTCCGGCGCCGGCGCCTTCTTGACGAGCTTGGACTCGACCGCGAAGTCGACCACCGCCTTCATCGAGGCGTACACGGGGCCGGCCTTCTCCGCCGTGCCGAAGAGCTGCTTGTTGTCGGCCAGGTCGTAGATCTTGTCGCCGGCCAGCATGCCCTTCACGTCCTCGGGCGGAGCGTTCAAGTACTTTCCGATGATGGGAATGGCCTTGTCGGGCTCGCCGCGCAGGACGCGCACCCCCTGATCGATGGCGCCGATGAACCGCGAGCAGGCGTCGCCGGACTCGGCGAGCCGCGATCGGCGCACGGCCACCGCGTCCATGATGGTGTCGGGGACGCTGGCGCTCGAGAAGATCACGCGACCTCCGCCCTTGGTCGCCTTGGTGATCCACGGCTCCCAGGTGACCGCGGCGTCGACCTTCCCCGCCACGAACGCGGCCCCGGCATCGTCTGCGCTCATGCTCGTGACCTTCACGTCGTCCGTGGAGAGCCCGGACTTCTTCAGGCCGGCGAGGAACAGCATGTGATTGACCTCGCCGAGGGTGAGCGCGACCGTCTTGCCCTTGAGATCGGCCATGGACGCGACCCCCTCCTTCGCCACCACCGCGTCCGCGCCGTTCGAGCTGTCGATGAGCGCGATGCCCACGACGTCCGTGTCGCCGTTGCCGCTCAGCACGGCCAGGTTCTGCAGGGTCGTCAGGCCGATATCGAGCTTCCCCGCGGCCAGCGCCGGCAGCGTGTCCCCGGGGTTCGAGAACGGCTTGAGCTCGACGTCGAGGCCAGCCTGCTTGAACAGCCCGAGCTCGTTCGCGATGAACACGCCCGCATAGCCGATCCACATGTCGTGTCCCACGGTCAGCTTCACCGGCGCGTTCGCCGCGGCCCCGGGCTTCTCGCCCGGCGCGGCGGCGGCGGGCATCTCGCGCGCTGGCTCGTCCTTCTTCGAGCAGCCTGGCGACAGGAGGAGGCAGGCGAGCGCTGCCCCGAGCTCTAGCACGACGGTCCTTCGGTTCATGGATCCTCTCCCCTCGGCGTATGCGTGAGCCCGAGGAGCAAGCGGCGGCGCTGCTCCTCGGGGCGGGCCTTCCCCCGCAGGAGCGAGAGAATATCCCGTTTGAGGCGCAGCAACGCCTCGTCGAGCTTGAGGTCGGGTGAGCGATCCGCCCGGGGTACCGGCACGTCGAAGGTGGCCACGACGCGGCCGGGGCGCTCGGAGAAGACCAGCACGCGATCGGACAGGATCAGGGCCTCATCCACGTCGTGGGTGACGAAGAGCGTCGTGATCCGGTGATGTCGGATCACATGGAGCAGGAGCCCCTGCATCTCCTCACGTGTCTGGGCGTCGAGGGCGCCGAACGGCTCATCCATCAGCAGCACCTCCGGCTGCGCGGCGAGCGCCCGCGCCAGCGCGGCGCGCTGCTGCATGCCGCCGCTCAGCTCCGCGGGCGCGCTGTCGCGGAAGTCCCACAGATCGACGAGGCGCAGCAGGCGCTCGACGCGGTCCGCCTCTCGCTCGGAGCCGGCCTGCCGCGCCCGGCCGCGGTGGCGGGCCAGCGTCAGCGGGAAGCGGACGTTCTCCAGCACGCTGAGCCACGGGAAGAGCGTCTGTTGCTGGAACACGACGCCGAGCTCGGCGCCGGGGCCGAGGACGCGTTCGCCGCCGAGCGTGACGGTCCCGGTGGTCGCCGGCTCGAGCCCCGCGACGATGTGCAGCAGCGTCGATTTCCCGCACCCGGAGGGGCCCACGAGGCTCACGAACTCGCCCTCGCCGACATCGAGGTCGAGCGGGCAGAGGGCGCCGGTCTCGCCGCGGCGACCGGCGTACGCCTTGCTGACGCCGCGCACGGAGAGCGTCACGAGTCGCGCCCCCTGGCCCAGCGGAAGAGCCGGCGGTGCGCCGCGCCGAACGCCCAGTCGAGCCCAAGGCCAATCGCGCCCAGCACCGCCAGGTACGCGTAGATGCTGGGCGTCTGGATGAAGCGATAGAACCTGAGGACGCGGAAGCCGAGGCCCTCGGTGGCGGCCACGAGCTCCGCGACGACGACGTAGCTCCACGCCCACCCGTTGCACATGCGCAGCGCGCTCCAGATGCCGGGGAGGGCGGCCGGGGCCAGCACGCGCCAGACGATCTCCCGCCGGGTGGCTCCGAGGCTCTGGCTGACCTGGAGCAGCGGCGCCGGGACCCGCCGCACCTCGTCCGCGGTCATGAGCAGCAGCTGGAAGAAGGTCCCCAGGAAGACGAGGAGGACCTTCGCGCCCTCGCCGATGCCCGCAGCGATCATGACGAGCGGGATCAGCGCCGGCACGGGGACGTAGCGGAGGAACTCGGTCGGCGGCTCGATCAGCGCGGCGATCGATCGGAACGCGCCGGCGAGCACGCCGAGCGGCACCGCGAGGAGCGCGGCGGCCACGAACCCGGCCGTGACCCGCAGGAAGCTGTAGCGGACGTCCAGCCAGAGCTCCGCCGAGCCGAGCGCGTCGGCCGTCGCCCGCCCGATGCTCGCGAGCGTGGGAGCGAGGGCGGTGTTCACCCCGTCGCGGCCCGTGAGCCAGGCGTACGCCGCGAGGGTGGCGAGGAAGCTCGCCGCGCCGAGCGCGAGACGGACCCGGGCGGGAACGGGGCGGCCGAGCGCGAGCCAGCGCGGCGGTGGTCGCTCGCACTGTCGCGACGGGGCCCGCGGCGCTCGGTCGCCGGGCATCCGTCAGCCGAAGAGCTGCATCACCGAGGCGCTCTCGGTGACGTAGGCGAACGCGTTGCTCATGCAGAGGATCGCGGCGTCGTGGAGCTCCCGTGAGGTCCCGGCCACGGCGTCGACCGGGAGCAGCACGCGGTAATCCAGGTTCCTCGCGGTGAGCACGGTGCTGAGCACGCAGATGTTCGTGCACACGCCGCAGCAGATGAGGTTCTCCACCCGCTTGCACCGGAGCAGCAGGTCGAGGTCGGTGCCCAGAAAACAGTCGTAGCGCCGCTTGGTGAAGATCCGATGATCCTGCGGCTCGATCCGCAGCCCATCGACCATCTCCGCGCCGCGGGATCCCTCGATGCAGTGCAGCGGCTCGAACTCCAGCTCGATGCCGAAGTCGCACCGATCGGCCCTGTGCATCTCCTGCGTGAAGACGACGGGCAGATCACGCCCTCTCGCCCACGCGACGAGCGCGTTGATTCTCGGCACGATCTCGAGCGCCCCGCGCGCCTCGCAGGGCGCGCCCTCCTCGACGAAGTCGCGCTGCATGTCGATGACGAGGAGGGCGGTGGTGGCGGGGCGGATCTGGTCGAGGGGCAACGGGCGGATACGCGGCGTCATCGCTGGCCTGGACGTTCGACGCGCAGGGGACACCGTGCGCGTCGAGCTCCCTGAGGTGTGGTAAAGTGGTGAACCGACCGCATCTACATCAGCCGGGAATGCAGCGCTAAAAGGCTGAACGGAATTTAACCGACGCCTCGCCGGAGGGTCAAGCGAGACCTCGGTGCGTGAGCGCTTCGAGAGGGCGTGAGGTCGCCCGCTGCGTGGAACAAGGTGCGAGGGGGGAGGGGGAGAGGTCTCTCGGCGCCGCTCGACGTCGCCTGTCGTCTACGGTGGCGCCATTGGCCGCATGCCGGTCAACTGCTTCCGCCGCGCCATCGCGTAACGCACGCCGGCCCGGAGATCTCTCAGGAGGACGATCCCCTCCAGTGTCTCGCCGAGGCTCGAGAGCGCCGCGGCGGTGCTGGCCGACATCCCCACCAGGACGCTCTCGGCGCCGAGCAGGCCCACGGCCTGCACCGCGCGCAGGAGGTGGAGCGCGACGGCGCTGTCGATCATCGGGACGCCGGTGAGATCGACGATCACGAACTCGGCGTCGTGGCGCTCCACGCCTTGCAGGAGGGCCGCCATGAGCTGGGAGCCCCGCATCGTGTCGAGATGGCCGATGAGCGGCACGACGATGACCCCGTGATCGATGGGCAGGACCGGCGTCGAGAGCGCGGCGATCGTCTCGAGGAGGCGCGACTGGATGGTGAGGAGATCGGCCTCGGTGCTCCGCAGCGCCTCTTCCGTCCTCTTTCGTGCGGTCATGTCAACCACGACCCCGACCATCCCGATCACACGCCCGCTCGCGTCGCGGAACGGGACGTTGTTCTCCAGCGTCCAGCCGTCGCTCCCGTCCTCGAGCTTCCACCGGAGCTCCACGTTGAGCCGCGGGATCCCCTCGGACATGATGATCTCGTCGTTCTCGCGGTAGCTGCGCGCGACCTCGTCGACGAATATCTCCTCGTCGCGCTTCCCGACGATCCTGTCGCTCGAGAGGCGATAGTGCTGCGCATAGGCCTTGTTGACGGCGAGGTACCGGTGGTCCCGGGCCTTGAAGAACACCATCGCCGGGATCGCGTCGAGCATCGCGGCGTACCCCGAGGCGTCTGCCGCGAAGAAGCTGGCCAGGGGCCCGTGCTCCTGCTCGGCTGGCCTCGCCTCGCTCGCCGCCGCGCCCGGTCGCTGCGCCTCGGCCAGCGCCTGCTCGAGCTCCGCGACGCGCCTGCGGAGCGCCGCGACCTGCTCGGGCAGCGGCGTCTCGCTATCTGGGTCTGAAAGACACTGCATTACGGGGTACCACGTGTCGGCCGGGCCACAGCGGACGCATGATTGTCGGGGGCGCAACACTTGTCAAGTGCTCGATGTCCGTTGTCGACTCACGGCGTGCCGCCCGTGTACGCCGGCAGGTGCCGTGGATGTCGACCAAGACGTTCCTCGCCCCTGCAGAGGGCGAGCGCGCTCCTTGCGCGGAGTTATGCGTTGTTGCGCGGAGTTATGCGTTGTTGCGCGTCGTTACGTGCCGTTCGAGCTGGACCCATGATGATTCGTCACGACCGGATCTGCGGAGAGCGCGAATCTGCCTCGTTCAGCGCGGACGATGCATGTGCGCCGCGCGTGACCGATGAGGCGGCGTGGACGTGAGATTCGTTGTCTCGCGTGTCTCGATTCCCCTCGGGTGGAACGACGGAGGCGCCTTGAACGATCGGTTCTTCCCTGGTCGAGACGCGCCGTGGTCGGCAGTGGCCCCCCGCGGTCTGCGCGAGGGCCTTGCGCCTTGGCCGGCAGCGGCGCGCGCCAACCGCGGCGCGTGAGCGTTTCGGGCGTACCAATGAGCGCCGCGGGCGCGCGCCGCGCGGCGAGCGGGCGCAGGGTAGGCGCACCAGCCGGCGCGTTGCCGGCCCGTTCACACGAGAGTGCACACCATGAAAACGCAACCGAAACGCCTCGCCGCGGTCCTCGCCTGCCTCTCTGCCGTCCTCCCGGCGTGCGCCGAGAGCGACGCCCCGGCCGCGCCGGAGCTCCGCCGCGTCGGCGGCTTCAGCACGCCCGAGTCCGTGCTCCACGACGAGGAGCGCGACGTTTACCTGGTCTCGAACATCGTCGGCTCACCCGTCGAGAAGGACGATCGCGCGTTCATCTCGCGCGTCTCGCCGGACGGCGAGGTCCTCGATTTGACATGGATCGACGGCGCGTCGGAGGGCGTGACGCTGAACGCCCCGAAGGGCATGGCCATCGCGGGCGGCAGGCTCTATGTGGCCGATATCGACGCGATCCGCGTCTTCGACGCGAGCGACGGCGCGCCGATCGAGGACATCGAGGTGGCCGGCGCGGGCTTGCTCAACGACGTCGCGGCCATGCCCGACGGGTCGATCGTGGTCTCGGACTCCGGCGTGGCCATCGAGGACGGCGCGTTCGCCTCGATCGGCACCGATGCGCTCGTCTCGGTCGATCCGGGCGGGGAGGTCTCCCGGTTGATCGCGGATCCCGCGCTGCCGCACCCGAACGGCGTGGCGTGCGCGGAAGGCGAGATCTGGGTGGCTTACCTCGGCGCAGCGCGGGTCGACGCGCTCGACGCCTCGGGGCAGCTCCGGCGCGAGATCTCCCTGCCCGCAGGCACGCTGGACGGCCTCGTGCGCCTCGACGACGGCCGGCTCCTCGTGTCGAGCTGGGACGCGGGCGCCGTCTTCGAGATCGACCCCGCCGGGGACGCGGCGCCGCGCGTCTCCACGCTCGCGGCGGATCTCCCGAGCCCCGCCGATCTCGGCTGGGACCGCGCGAGAGATCGCCTGCTCGTCCCGCTCTTCAACGACGGCGAGATCGTCCTGCTCGACGTGAAGTGAGCCGGCGGAGCAGCGCTTTGGGCCGAGGGGCGGCGCGGTTACGCTGCGCCGCCCAGGCCGGCCCCGCGCTGTGTCTCCGCGGCGAGAGACGCGCCCTTTTCAATCAGGAGCGACGATGAAGACCCATCTCACCCGACTGCTCGAGCCCACCGACCAAGCCCAGGCCTGGGGCGCGCTCAGAGAGGCCATCTCCCGCCTGGAGCGCACGTCCTCGGCGAGCGGCGCCGGCCTGGCCCGATGGCTCGGCGTCTTCACCCGCACGCGCGAGCGGATAACGATACAGCGGCTCTCCCGGCCGCTCGTCGTGCTCATCCTCGACGGCGCGAAGCGGATCTTCCTCGACGGCCCGGACGGCAACACGCGCCTCGTCGCCCGGGAGGGGCAGATACTGCTCGTGCCGCAGGGCATCCCCCTCGAGCTGGTGAACGAGCCCGATCCGGAGCGCGGCGCGTACCGCTCGTTCACGATCGAGCTCTTGAGCGAGGTCGACGAGCGGCTCCAGCGCCGCTATCCCACGCTCTGCGTCCAGCGGGGGCTCGGCGGCTTCGAGGCGGACCGGCCGCACCTGCTGCGCTCCGCGATGCCGTCGATCCAGGCGCTGATCCACCTCGTGAACACGCTCCTCCTGCCCGGCGCGCACGCGCTGCTCATCGAGCACCGGCTGGAGGATCTCATCCTGACCCTGCTCCTGCAGCACAGGGAGCAGCTCGACGAGGCGCGCGCCGCCTCGTCGACGCTGGCGCTCGATCCGACGCTCGCGGTGCGGGCGCTCGTGCGCCGCGATCCGGCGCGCCCGTGGGCGGCCCCGGAGGTCGCGCGCGCGCTCGGGGTGAGCGACGCGACGCTGCGCCGCCGGCTCGGCGCGAAGGGGGTCTCGTTCAGGGCCCTCCTGTGGAAGGAGCGCCTCGATCTCGCCAAGGCGCTCCTGCGCTCGGGCCGCCACGGCGTGCTGGAGGTCGCGACGGCCTGCGGCTACGACTCGGCGTCGCGCTTCGCCGAGCAGTTCCGGCGCTCCGAGGGGGTCAGCCCCTCGGAGTACCGCGCGCGACACCGGGCGAGCGCGAACGACTGCTGGAGCGAGGAGCCCGAGCTCGACGCGAGGTGAGGGATCGGCGCGCCGGCACGCGGTGGCGAGGGGCTCAGCCCGCCTTGTCGATGCGGCCGTCGGGGTAGCGCGCGAAGCGGCCTTCCGCGCGTCCGTGGACCGGGCCGTCGCTCGGCCACGGCCATCCGCCGAAGCCCGTCCGCCGGTAGTCGAGGAAGGCCTGCTGGACCTCCGCCATCGAGGTCATCACGAAGGGGCCGTGTTGCGCGACGGGCTCGCCGATGGGCTGGCCCTGGAGGAGCAGGAGCTCGGCCTCGTCGGGGCCGTTCTCGAGCAGCGCGGCGGCGCCGTCGCGGAGCGTGATCCTGTGGGCCGCGGGGACGCGGCGGGCGCCGACGCGCAGCTCGGCGCCGCGGAAGAAGTAGAGCGCGCGGTTCGTGCCGGGGGAGGCGGCCGGCAGCGTGAACCGCGCGCCCGGGGCCATCTTGAGCGTCCAGATCGCCACGTCGGACGCCGCGCGCGCCGCCCACGACCTCGGCGGCGGGGCCGGCGGGCGGAGCTCGCCGAGGCGGCCGGCGACGATCGTGATCTCGGTCGCCTTGCCCGCGGCGTCGCGCGCGATCTGCCTGGGGATCGTGTCGCCCCACAGCATCACGAAGTGCGGCTCGGCGAGCTTGTCGGCGCGCGGCAGGTTGAGCCAGATCTGGAAGAGCTCGAGCGGGTTGGGCCCGTCCTTCTCGACGAGCGGGAACATCTCCGCGTGGACGATGCCGCCCCCCGCCGTGAGCCACTGGACATCGCCGCGGCCGTAGCGCGCGGCCGCGCCGAGCGAGTCCGCGTGATCGACGAGCCCGCGCCGCACGACCGTCACGGTCTCGAAGCCGCGGTGCGGGTGCTGCGGGAAGCCGGGGACCACGTCGCCGTGGTACATGCGCCAGCCGTCCTTGCCCGCGAAGTCGCGCCCGATGGCGCGGCCCGCGAGCGACGCGGCCGGCCCCATCCGCTCGTTGCCGGCCGGATACGCGTCGTCGTGGTGGACGCAGAACAGGAAGGGGTCGAGCGTCTCCCAGGGGAACCCGAGCGGCGCCACGTCGCGGACGACGTCCGCCGCGGCGAGCGCGGCTTCGTCGGTGCGCTCGGGCGAGGGCGGGGAGGGGTCGCACGCGGCGACGACGGGCGTTGCGGCGAGGGCGCCGAGGGCGGTGCGGCGATCCATGGGGCTCATCATCTCATCGTAAGGTGGACCTCATGGAGGGACAACGGTGCGAGCGCGCAACGTGGCGTTGCGCCGGGAGCAACCCGCGCGACGCGCGAGCCGAGGTGAGCAGGGGAGCGGTGAGGGTGCGCGCGAGGGCATGGGCGCGGCGTGTCGCGGCGCTTTTTCGCGTCGAGGCGGGGCGGGCGCGCTCGGAGTCGACTAGAGTCAACCCTCGTGTCCAGACAGCGCTCCGAATCGAGCATCATCTTCCTTGTCGCAGCGGTCCAGTTCATCAACATCCTCGACTTCGTGATGGTGATGCCGCTCGGGCCCGACTTCGCGGTCGCCCTCGGCATCCCGATGTCCAGCATCGGCTTCATCGGCGGCAGCTACACGGCGGCGGCCGCGATCTCGGGCCTCGCCGGCGCGTTCTTCCTCGACCGCTTCGACCGCCGCAGCGCGCTCGCCGTGGCGATGCTCGGCCTCGTCGCCGGCACGGCGGCCGGGGGCTTCGCGACGGGGCTCCCGAGCCTCATGGCGGCGCGCGTGCTCGCGGGGGCGTTCGGCGGGCCCGCGACATCCGTCTCGTTCTCGATCGTCGCCGACGTCATCCCGCCCGAGCGGCGCGGCAAGGCGATGGGCGTCGTGATGGCCTCGTTCTCGGTCGCCTCGGTGCTCGGCGTCCCCGCCGGGCTGGAGCTCGCGCGTCGCGGGGGCTTTCCGCTGCCGTTCTTCGCGGTCGCGGCGCTCGGGCTGCTCGTCGCCGGGCTCGCGATCTTCCTCCTGCCGTCGATGCGGGATCACCTGACCGACGCGCGGCCGTCCGGCAGCTCGCTCGGCGATCTCGGCGCGCTCCTCGGCCGGCCGATCGTGCTGCTCTCGTATGCGACGACGGCGATCCTGACGGTGGCGTCGTTCCTGGTGATCCCCAACATCTCTGCGTACGTGCAGTACAACCTCGGGTATCCGCGCGAGCGGCTCGGGCTGCTCTACTTCGTGGGGGGCCTTGTGAGCTTCTTCGCGATGCGCGCCGTGGGCCCGTTGGTGGACCGCTTCGGCGCGTTCCAGACGGGCTCGGTGGGGGCGGTGGTGCTCGTGAGCGTCCTGTACGCGGGGTTCGTCTCGTATACGCCGGGGCTGCCGGTGCTCGCCATCTTCATCGTCTTCATGCTGGGCATGACGTTCCGCAACGTCTCGCACAACACGCTGACGTCGAAGGTGCCGCGCCCCGCCGAGCGAGCGCGCTTCACCTCGATGCAGTCGGCCGTGCAGCACATGGCGTCCGCGCTCGCCGCGTTCTCGTCGGCCAGGCTGCTCCACGAGCTGCCGGACCACCGCCTCGACGGCATGCCGGTCGTCGCGGGGCTGTCGATCGTGTTCACGGTGGCGCTGCCGCTGCTGTTCCTGGGGATCGAGCGGCGCGTCACGCTCGCGGCGGCCGGGCGCCCGGCCCCCTGAGGCTGCTGGCCGACGGCGGACGAGCGCGGCGTCGGCGCGGCGTCGGCGGCGGGATGGGCTGGAGACCGCAGCAGGACGCCTCCCCGTCAGCGGGCAGGCTCCATCTGCGAGAAGCGGTAAGCCCCCACGGTGGCGGCGATGGACGAGAGGACGAGGAGCGCGAGCGCGAGCCCGATGTTGTTGAGCGACTCGCCGATGCCGACGAGCCAGATCCAGCGCGCGTCGGGGTCCACCGCGCCGATGTACGTGAGCGATTTGATGGTGCCGCTGACGAACCCGAGCCCGCCGGCCACCAGCGTCAGGATACCGAGGCTCACCTGGAGGGGTACGAAGCGCCGCTCGGGCGAGACGGCATAACGGATCGACGCGGCGAGGAGCAGGAGCCCGAAGACGAGCGTGGGAACCATGCCCCAGCCGCCCATGCGGAAAGCTTCAGCCATGACGAAGACCTCCTTGGATAGCGCTCATGACATGCGCGGGGCGAGAAGGTTCCGGGGCATCATCGGTGCTTCGGATGCAGCGCCTTCTCCGCGCGCTGCCCGGACAGGACCGCCTCGAGGCGCTCCTCGGCGGCGCGGGATGCGCGCGTACCGTTGCCCCGATGGGCCAGGTTGTTCGTCTCCAGCGGATCGGCGTCGAGGTCGTACAGCTCATATTCGGATCGATCCCGCCCCGAGCTCTCCGCGGTGGGGTCGCCGATGAGCGATCGCGTGTAAGATCGCCCGTATTTCCAGAGCCGCGGCCCGTCGCCGGCGTCGAGGCGCGCCACGACCGCCTCCACCTTTGCGGGCTCTTGGACGGCCTCGTACGTCCGGCCGATGAGCGTCGTCTGATCGAGCCCCTCCGAGACCTCGTCCTCGGTCATGAAGTAGATCGGATCGTCCTTCAGCGCGCCGCCGCGCAGGGCGCCCGAGAGGTCCCTGCCCACGAGCGGCTGCGCCTCCGTGTGGTCTTTGGCGAGCGACGCGCGGATCGCCTCGGCGTCGATCCCGGCGAGCCCGAGGAGGGTGGGCAGGAGATCGACGTGGCTCGTCGGGTGATCGACGCGCGCGTCCGCGGGGATGCCTGGCCCGCTGATCAAGAGGGGGACGCGGAGGGACTCATCGTAGGCGTTGTGCCATTTCTGGTGCATGCCCCCGTGCGCCCCGAGCATGTCGCCGTGATCCGACGTGTAGACGACGATGGTGTCGTCGCGGAAGCGCGACGCTTGCAGCCTCCGGAAGACGCGCTGCACCTCTCGATCGACGAGCTTATGGAGGTAATAATAGAATCGTCGATAGGCCGGTATCTGCGGCTGGGGCGCCATGAACTTGCCATACTTATCGACGTAATCCGCCTGACAGCTCGGCTTCGTGCGGAGGGGCTCGCCCTGGGTGGGCGGCTCGGGGATCTCGGGCACGGTGTCGTCGTGAAAGGGATAGCCAAAAGAGAGCCAGAGCGCGCCGAAGAGCACGATATCGTGGGGGTTCACGAACGGCGCGACCAGGAGCCACGGCGCGTCGTCCGCGCTCGCCTCGAGCTCGCCGAAGAGGGCGTCGACTTGATCGCCGTACAGCGGGTCGCGGAGGAGGCCGCAGTTCGACCGCGCCATGCCATGCGGCTCCGGGCCGATCCACCCCTGAAACCCGAAGGGCGCGAGGCGATCGGCGCCCTGATAGAGCCTGGTGATCGACTCGATGATCGCGCCTTGGTCGTCGCTCGAGGCTAGGGGCGAGCGCGTGTCGGGCGCCGTGAGGTCGGCGTGGGAGATATGCCATTTGCCGCGGTAGAACGTGCGGTACCCGGCCTTGCGGAAGTAATTGCCCATGGTGGGGACGGTGTTCGGTTCGAGCCAGAACATGGCTGGATCGAAGGCCGATTTGGCGGCGCCGTCGGTGGCGCGCACCCCGTGGAGCGTCGGGTAGTGGCCCGTGAAGAGGGAGGCGCGGCTCGGAGAGCAGGCGGTGGACGCCGCGTAGTGGCGGTGGAATTCGGTGCTCCTGGTGCGGATCTCTTGCTGGCCGGGGAGCTCGGTCCGACGGAACTCTCGGATGGCGTCGGTCTCGTAGACCGGGGGATAACGCTCTTCGTCGGTCATGACGACGAGGATGTTGGGGCGACGATGGACCATGAAGCCTCCCGGCGTTGTGTCGCGGCGTCGCGAGCATAAGGGAGGGCGCCGGCGGTGGCCAGCGTCGCGTCGGCCGCGCGGTGGCCCACGCTCGTGCCCGAGGCCACCTCGTCGCGGGCCCCGGCGCAGGTTCGTCGAGACGCAGCTCGAGTTGCCGTAGCCGCGGCGCGGGGCTCGCGACGGCGCGGCGAGGAAGCGAGCGGGGACCCCACCGCCCGCTCACCCTGGGTTTTCAGGGGAACGCCTGTCTCCCACATATTGGCACAGAGGGGCTCGTGCAGTCCGACTGTACGAGCTCATTGACAGAACGGGCCTTGCGATCAGGTAGGTCTTCCACGCCTGAAACGCCTGGGATTACCGCGACGTGGCAGGCGGAAGGCATCCTACCGTATAGCTGTACCCTACTGGAAGCAATGGAGTTCGATTTCGATTCCCCAATTCGCGGCATCACATGTTAGGGTGATTTTCTCGGGAGGTTCGTGATGTCGATTGCGGAGGGATTTCTCCGTCCTCTGAAGTTCGTGTGCTGCGTTTTTGCGGGCTTTGCGCTCGCAGGTTGCTCGAGTGCGCGCCCGGATACCGGCGAGGCGCTCGAGAGCCAGAGCGGCGCGCTGTCGGCCACGATGATCCGCACCCTCGGCTTCGAGTCGCTGTCGGATTGGCACGTATGGGGCGGCAGCACGCCGACGCTCGCGCTCAGCACGACTCACACCGAGGGCAGCTCGTCGCTCTCGGTGACGAAGGGCGGCTGGATGCAGGTGGAGAGCCGCGTGCTCGATAAGGAGCAAGCCGCCCCGAACTCGTTCGGATACTCCGTGCGCATCCCTGCGGGATCCACGGGCTGGCTCGGAGACACGCAGCTCAGCATCAACGCCCCTTCGGTCGGCATCTACAGCCAGGTGGTCGGGACCGTGGCGCTCAGCGGTCCTGGCCAGTTTCAGCGCGTTCAGTTCACGCTGTCGAACGCCTTGAAGGCGCAGCTGAACAACAACTACACGGATCTCCAGTTTCGGATCGCGATCAATGTCCCGACCACCGCGACTCAGGCGTACCTGCTCGACCAGCTGACGTTCGGCACCGTCTGCGACTCGAACCCGGTGATCGACGACAATAACCCCTGCACCGACGACAGCTGCGATCCGCTCCTCGGTGTCCGTCACCTGCCTCGACCGAACGGCAGCGCGTGCAGTGACGGCAACGCCTGCACCCAGGTGGACGCTTGCTCCGCTGGCGCCTGCGTGGGCTCGAACCCCGTCGCGTGCGCTCCAGCCAGTCGCTGTCACGACGCGGGAGAGTGCGATTGGGTTAGCGGTGTCTGCGACTATCCCCTGGAGGACGATCCCTCGAGCTGCCGCGAGGACCTGACGATTCGCGTGCCGCGGGCCACGAGCTACCCAGCTTATGCGGTGGTGGCGAACGGTGAGCTCGATCTTCGCGATCAAGTGACGGTGCGCGCGCCCGTCGCGAACGTGGGCGCTACCTGGACGCACATCGGCAACGACGCCTCCTTCACCGACGTGTACTCGAAACCGCTCGTCACGGTGGGGGATCGCTCCGTCTTGCAGGGCATGCTGCGAACGGGAGCGGGCTCCACCGTCTCGAGCAGCGCGTCGGTGGGTGACGGCATCTCGGCGTACCTCTTCGAGCCGCTGGTAGAGCACACGATCACATTCGATTTTCCCGCGCTGGCGCAGCCGAATGTCACGGTGGAACTGGACCAGAGCCATCCGCTCGCCCCCGGCGGTTATGGGCACCTGAGCCTGCAGCCCGGGGCGCGGCTCCTGCTCTCGAGCGGCGACTACTATTTCGACGCCCTCGACGCCGTCGAACCCGGCTCCGCGTTCGTGCTCAACGAGCGGAAGGGGCCGGTCCGCATCTTCGTGAACGCGCCGTTCGCCTTCCGCGGCAGCGTGACCTCGACCAGCGTGCCCGCCGAGCTGACGCTCGGGGTGCTGGGCGCGGGAGAGGTGCATTTCGAGAGCCCATTCCAGGGGACTCTGATCGCTCCTGACGCCGACCTCGTGCTCGCCCCGCTGAACGGAGAGAAGCACGTGGCCGCCTTCTTCGCGAAGAACATCACGGTCGACGCCGGCGTGATCGTGGAGGCTCCTCCCAGGGACCGGAGCTCTTGCCGGCACAGCGAATTTCGTGACGCGGGCTCCGCCGAGTGCACGGGTCACGACCTCGAGATCGTCGCGCACCAGGGGGTGACTCGAGCGCTCTTCGAGCGTGAGGAGGCGCTCGGCACCGGCAAGCGCGTCGAACCGGTGGAAGATTTCACCTTCACGTTCAACGAGCCGGTGTCACTCGATCGAGCGCGCTCGGCGGTCCAGATCCTGTCGGTGAGCTGCCCCGCAGAGGTCCTCAAGGCGGGTTGCACGCACGACGTGGCGCTCGAGGTGACGGCGGTCGGCAGCGACGGAAAGAGCGTCCGCTTCAGCAACGACAATGACCCCTTCTTGCCGGGCTGCCGCTACGAGCTCCGCGTCGACGACGCGCCGCTCACTGCGGGGAACGAGTGTCTCGCTGAGCCCGCGCGGCTCGCGTTCCTGAGCCTGTCACCCGCGGACGGCCCGGTGCTGGCTTACGAGACCTCGGAGCTTCGCCACGATCCGCGCAACCACAAGGTCGCCGCGCTCGAGTTCGCTGAAACCATCTCCTGGCAGGCCGATGAGCTCTTCCGCGAGCGGCTCTCCGCGCTCGGGCTGCGTCCCGGCATCGACAGCTTCGCTCCCGAAGGGCCGGTTCGGGAAACCGGCTTCGCGTCGAACGCAGAGTCGGTCTTCTATCGACAGAAGATCAACGGTGTCTCGATCTCCGGCTACGGCTACTCGGTGCAGCGCGATCGCACGACCGGCCGCGTGCTCCACGTGACGGGGCGCGCGGCGACGGACGTGACGCCGCCCGGTAACGCCGTGGTGAGCGAGGCCGCCGCGCTCAGCGTCGCACGGGCCGAAGTCAACGTGCCCACCACCAGCGCGCCCGCCGAGCTCGCGCTCGTCCCCACGTTCGACGGGACCAAGGCGTTCAAGCTCGCGTACCGCTTCGCGCTCGAGGATTCGCAATCCTTCATCCGGCGCTACGTCGACGTCGACGCGACGAGCGGCGTGGTGCTGCAGTCGCTCCAGGGCGAGCAAGAGGTCTGCCAGTCGATCGACGTGAACACGCTCGTCAAGCCGGAGCCGCTCTCCTCGGTGATGCCGGTCACCCTGAACACGGTGCAGCAGCAGCACGGTGACTTCGATCCCACCACGTTCTACGTCACCGAGTACATGCAGCCGAACGGGCCGCGGGTGTTCACGCTCGATTCTCGCGGCGGCGAGCCGATCTCTGGTGTCCCCGACGGTCGTCCTCCGCAGTTCACGCTCTGCCCTGGGCAGCTCTTCCCGAACGTGGTCAAGCTCCCCGGCGATCAAGGCGGTCCGAGCTGGGACCCCGATACCTACATGGCGGCGCAGCTCCAGCTGGCGGGCGAGTCGTGCATCAACTATTTCGCGAATCGCCCGAGCCCCCTGGGTCACAGCGGCGCCCAATGGTCGGGCATGGACGGCCGGGGGAAGGTGCCTCTGGAGTTCCGCCTCGTTCCGAACCTCGAATATTGGGCCGGCGCCTACGCGTCGAGCAGCGACAGTCGTCATCCGGCGATCCTGGTCAATCCGACCTTTTCCGGCGGAGCGATGATCGACTTCGTCTGTCACGAATTCATGCACGGGGTCTGGGACCACCTCGGGTACACGTTCCGGACTCCCGAATCGTTCTCGCTGAACGAGAGCGTGGCGGACATCTTCGGGAGCGCCGCCGAATACGCCGTGCGAAATGACGAACCGAGCCTGTGGTGCCTAGGCCCGCGCGACGTCGAGACCGACTGCATGCGTTGGCTGCATGCTCCGGCCGCCACCGGACAGCCTTACATCTACGAAGGTCCGAACTGGTGCTTCGACGGTGTCGCTTGCGACGAGCACACCAACGCGGGCGTCTCGAACTATTGGTTCTACTTGCTGAGCCGCGGCGGTTCCACCGCGGGGCAGGGCTGCGGCGGTTCGGTGCCGCCGCTCGATCCCGACCCCAAGAAGGCCGTCGACCTCGCCACCGAAATCCTGTTCGTGGCCTTGCGCGATCACCTCTACATCCCGGACGGCGACTTCCGCGACCTGGCGAACGCCACCATCTCCGCGTCGAAGCAGCTTCACGGCGACGGCGCGCTCACGGACACCGTCAGGGACGCATGGCACGCGGTGAATGTCTGGGAGAAGTACGGGGAGGGCGCCGACCCGTTCCTCACGCCTCGGCGCGACGCCAAGAACGTGAACCCGTGGCTCGACATCCAGTGGAGCCTCCCCGAGTACGCCGCCGACAGTGACATCCAGATCGATCTCGTGGGCTCGTTCGACAGCTCGATCGACGCCCCGAACACGCCATTGATCTCGCGGACCGTGCCGAACGCGCAGCTGCCGCGCACTCAAATCCCCGGTGGTCCGCCCAATCCCAACGCGCCCATGGACACCGTGGGGACGCTGACCATCGCGCTCGAGCCTGGACAGACCTACTATTGGCGAGTCCGCCCCCACTCGAGCGAGCCCTGGGGGAAATGTGACTCTGTTCACTGGTTCACGACCGGCGATCGTCCGGCGGTAAGCAGGATCAACACCGGGTTCCTGGAAGACGTGCCGCCCGGCCACTACGAGGTCATCCCGGAGCAGATCTCGGGCGCCCGGCACTTCAAGGTCCAGCTGAGCGAGCACGACACGAAGTGCGAGCCCGATCCTGCGGCGCAAGAAGAGATCATCGAGCGGGTCAAGCTCCCGGTCGACGATGAGCCCGTTCCACAAAACTCCACGGCGGAGTTCGAAGATCTCCAACCGGATCACGAGTACTGGGTCAACGTGCAGCCGATCGGACCCGAGAACATGTTCGGCGAGCCGGCTGTCGGTCCCTGCTTCGCACAGGTCGTCCGCACGCGGTCTCTCGACGCTCCCACGAACCTCCGTCCGCCGACCTACCCGTACTTCGATTACTTCGGACCGCAGCCCGAGCTAGCGTGGTACGCCGCACCGGGTACGCACTTTCACCGCCTTCGGTTCTACCCGATCGACGAGTCGGACCGATGCGACTACGGCACGATCGCACATACGACGACGCTCGATGAGCTCTGCAATCAAAGCTTCTCGTGCGACACATCGACGACCGTGGTGATCCCCGGAATTCGTAACCCCACGGGTTACTGCTGGGACGTCACCGCCGTCTCCACCGACGGCCACGAAAGCACGCTGGTCGGGAGTCGGTTCTACTACAAGCTCGCCGGTCTCCAGGAGCGCGAGCCGGGCGTCCAGCTCTTCTACACGGAGAACCGCGATCCGTCGCCGATCGGAGGCGACTCGTACGATCAACCGGTGACGTTCTCGTGGGAGCCCGACCCGCGTGTGCTCGGTTACGACCTCCGGATCGGGAACTACCCCTGGGAGCCGACCGGGCTCAAAGTCCCGGCGAACTGCTACTTCAGTTTCTGCGACTACGGCCCGGCGGACGAAACCGTCCCAGGGGTGTTCACCAGCGAGTCCGACGTCGAAGTCGAAGGTCGACTCGCGGCGCGTGGACGCTACTGCTGGACCGCGTGGTCGGTGCTCGAGGATCCCGAGCATCCAGGAAAGGTATGGAGCCGGCAGCCCTTCGTGCCCACGGCTCCGCTGCTCTGCTACACGAGCGGCCCCTCCGAGCCCGTCATCACGTTTACCCATCCGGAGAGCGGAAGCAGCATCGCGGTCGGTCAGACGATACACGGCACGATCGAGGTGGAGTACGTCCCCGACGGGCAGCTCGTGATCGATTCGTCGCACCCCGTCACGCTCGATCGCAGCCTGTGCGAGGAGACCGGCCCCTACTACCGTGACCTCTACGACTGCGTGATCGAGTTCTCGGCGACGGGGGTCCTCGAAGGCAACGACTTCACGATCTCTGCCGCGACCTACAACAGCCCGGAGGTCAACCCGCAGGGGGATCCGCCCTACGACGGTCTCGGCGCGGTCCACGAGGTCTCGAAGACCGTGCACGTCCACTCGTGCGGCGCGCTCGGCGAGGTGTGTTGCCCGGACCCGTCTCATCCTTGCGACGACACCCAGGCCGCACACTGCAGCGCGAACGGGGTCTGCCAGAGCTGCGGTGGCCGGAACCAGCCCTGCTGCAACGGCGTCAGCGGTCAGTGGTGCAACGGGAGCACGCTCGGGTGTGACGCCGGCACCTGTCGCGACTGTGGGCAAGACAAGGTCTGCTGCGACGGGCCGGAGCTATGTCCCGGTACCGCTGTCTGCGTGAACGAGGGCAGCACGAACCGTTGCCGCAGCTGCGGCGGGCACGGAGGGCCTTGTTGCGCCACGGGGAACGCTTGCAACGTCGCCAACGACACCTGCCAGGACGGCACGTGCGAGTCGCCTTGCGGTCCCATTGCTCCCGTCACGATCACGGGTCCGGTCAACGCCTTCGGAGAGCCGCACTACGCAGACGAAAATGGGGTTCCCCACACGGCTTGTGGCTTGCCCGACCTCTTCGGCAAGCTCGGGAACGGGCTCATCACCTGGGAAGTCCCGAGCACCGGCGAACCGGCTTATTACATCGTCACCTATGCGCCAGGTATCAACGAGAAGCAGACCGCGGGCAGCGGCGCCACCGGGGTCCTCCCGGGCTTCCAACCGACCGCGAGCCCCTGCGGAGCGATCGGCGTCACGGTCCAGGCCGTGAACCATTGTGGCGACGTGGGTCCGATCGGCGAGGAATCGGTGATCTACACGATGTGGCAATAGCGCGCGGCGCGGTCAGCTCTGTCGGAGATACACTCGAGCGGATAAAACAGGCAAAGGTGTTTCGCAAAGTCAAGATTCTCGGAGCCGTTCCTGACTCGTGCAGTCCGACCGTACGAGCTCATTGACAGAACGGGCCTTATGTGATCAGGCAGGTCTTCCACGCCTGAAACGCCTGCGATTGCCGCGACGTAGCACCAAGCGGAAGGCATCCTACCGTATAGGTGTACCCTACTGGCTTTGCAACGAGAAGGGAGAATGCAGTCACTAGAATCTGCCACCGAGGCCCTGCTCCTCCGCATCGTCCCTGGGCGCGCGACGACGCGCGGGTGGTGAGGCGCCACGCGCGTGGGGGCCAGATCCACGTCCACTCCGAGACGTTCCGCGAGATGCTGGTCTGGGGAGAGTTCCTCCAGTTCCGGGTCGACACGCTCCCGCAGCGCTGCCGGGGCAGCTTCTTCGACGAGGGCGCCGACGTGTACAAGCACCTCGACCCGGTGATGGAGCGCCTCGGCTTCGCGCAGCCGCTCCCGACCGGACCCTTCTGCCGGCTGTACGAGCGCGACGACGCCGCTATGGCATGCACGTCCACGCCGAGCGACGAGCCCGAGAGCGTGACGATCTGCGATTTCGAGCTCTGGCCGGACCTGGACGTGGGCGGCCGTCTCAAGGTGCCGACGCTGAGCTTCGCTCTTGGCCTGACTCAGCCGAGCCGCTGAGAGCCCTTACTCGTCAGCGCCCCCCGCCCGCCGCCGCCCCTCAGCGCTGCTGCGCCCCGAACCGCGCCTTCGCCGCGTCCACCGCGGCCTTCGTCCACTTGTCGACCTCGTCGTCCGTCAGCGTCCGCTCGGCCGACCGGAACCACAGCGCGAACCCCAGCGAGTGGGTCCCCGCCGGCAGCTCTTCGCCGCGGTACCGATCGAACATCTCGACCTTCTCGCAGCGCTCCCCCGCGGTCGTCCGCAGCACCTCGAGCACCTCTCCCGCCGGCACGTCGAGCGGCAAGAGCAGCGCCACGTCGTGCCGCATCGCCGGGAACCGGCTCGGCTTCGCGGCCACCGGCGCGCGGTACGCGGCCACCACCGCCGCGAGATCCAGCTCCGCCACGACGGCCCCGCTCGTGATCTCCAGCGCCTCGCGGACGTCCGGGTGCAGCTCCGCCACGTACCCGATCTCGCGGCCTTCGAGCAGGACGCGGGCGCCCTTCTTCGGGTGCGCCCACGGCGGCGCCTCGCCCGAGAGGTCGAACGCCGGCGTCACGCTGCCCGCGAGCTCCGCGACCACCGCCTCGACCGCGCCCTTGCCGTCGTAGAAATCGACGTCCTCGGGCCGCGTCAGGTAGCTGTCGCGCGGACCCGCCAGGAAGATCGTGAGCCGCGTCGGCTCGTTCACCGGCGGCCGCTCGACCCGCGCCAGCTGGCTCGCGCCGCCCGCCTCGCCCTGCCACGGCAGGAACACCTGGCTCACCTCGAAGAGCCGCACCCGCGGCACGTTGTACCGCTGCGAGCGCTGCACCACCGTGAGCAGCCCAGGGACCAGCGACGGCCGCATCACCGACTTCTCCTCGGAGAGCGGGTTGAGCAGCCGCAGGAGCGACCCGTCGTCGTAGCGCGCCGCCTTCAGCTCCTGGGGCGACAGGAACGAGTACGTCACCGCCTCGTGCAGCCCGATCCCCGTGCAGATCTGCCGCACCCTGCGCCGCAGCCGGTAATCGCCGCGGGCGCCCGCCGGCGCGGCCCCCACGCGCGGCAGCCGGCTCGGGATCTGGTCGTAACCAGCGATGCGCGCGACCTCCTCGATGAGATCGATCTCCTCCGCGATGTCGGGCCGGTGCTCCGGCACCTCGACGAGGAGCCGATCCGCCTTCTGCTCCAGCACCGAGAGCCCCAGCGTCTCCAGGATCTCGCGCGCCCGCGCCGGGGCCTCGGCCCCGATGATCCGCTGGTACCGCGGGAGCCGCAGCGTCAGGCGGCGCGGCGCGCGCGGCGCCACGTACGCGTCGATCGGCTCGCCCGCCGCCTCGCCGCCCGCGAGCTCGCAGATGAGCGCGCTCCCGCGGTCACGCGACAGGGGGACCCCCGAGAGATCCACCTCGCGCTCGAAGCGGTGCGACGCCTCCGTGTGGAAGCCGTACCGGCGCGCCGACCTGCGGATCCCGCGCGGCTCGAAGTACGCCGACTCCAGGAACACCCGCCGCGTCGTCGCGGTGACGCCGCTGTCCGCGCCGCCGATGACGCCCGCCAGGGCCACCACGCGGTCCGCGTCGGCGATGACAAGGTCGTCCTCGTCGAGGGACAGCTTCTGCCCGTCGAGCGCGACGAACGTCTCGCGCGGCTGAGCCCGCCGGATCTCGATCGGCAGGCGCAGCGTGTCCAGATCGAACGCGTGGAGCGGCTGCCCCCGCTCGAGCATCACCAGGTTGGTCGCGTCGACGATGTTGCTGATCGGCCGCACGCCGAGGCGGCCGAGCCGCACCCGCGCCCAGAGCGGCGAGGGGCCCACGCCGACCCCCTCGATCACCTGACCGTCATACCGGGGGCAGCGGTCCCCGTCGCGCACCTCCACGGCGGCGCTCGCCGCGGCGCCGTTCGCCCGCGGCGCAGCGACGGCCGGCGGCCGGAACGGTAGGCCGAGCACCGCGGCCACGTCCCGCGCCACGCCCAGGTGCCCCAGCGCGTCGGGCCGGTTCGGGGTGACGCTGAGCTCGATGATCCAGTCCTCGAGGCGAGGCTCCCAGTCGAGCAGCGATTGCCCCGGACGCCCGCCCTCCACGGTCAGGAGCCCCTCGTGGCTCGACCCGAGCCCGAGCTCGTCCTCGGCGCAGAGCATGCCGGGCGAGGAGAAGCCGGCGACGGCCTTCTCGGTCAACGTCACGAGCGCGCCGTTGCGGTCGAGCACCTGCGCCCCGACGGGCGCATAACAGACGAGCGCCGGAGCCTGCGGGATGACCGGCGCGCCGCACGCGACCTCCACGCCCTCTCCGCCTCCGCCCGCGTCCACGCGGACCACCGTGAGGCCCTTCTTGCCGGCCGGGTGCGGCCGCGTCGCGACGACGCTCGCGAGGACCACCGAGCGCAGCGCGGCGCCGACGTGCGTCACGCGGTCGACCTCGAGCCCGCCGCGGCCGAGCGCCGAGGTCACCGCGTCGACGCCGGGATCGGCGCCGAGGATCTCTTGAAGCCACTTGTAGGATATCAACATGGGGAATCGGGGCTGCGGGCGAGGGGCAGTGGCCTAGAGGCTTCCGAGGAAGCGGATGTCGTTCTCGTAGAAGGCGCGGATATCGTCGACGGCGAACTTCATGTTGGCCGTGCGATCCACGCCGATGCCGAACGCCAGCCCCGTGTACTCCTCCGGGTCGATCCCGACGTTCCGGAGCACCGTCGGGTGGACCATGCCGCACCCGAGGACCTCCAGCCAGCCGGTCCCCTTGCACTGCGGACAGGCGCGGTTCTCGCCGAAACAGACGAGGCAGGACACGTCGAGCTCGGCGCTGGGCTCGGTGAAGGGGAAGTAGCTCGGCCGGAAGCGCGTCCTCGTGGCCTCGCCGAACATCCGGCGGCTGTAGACCTCGAGCAGGCCCTTCAGATCGGCGAGGGACACGTCGCGATCGACCACGAGCCCCTCGATCTGCACGAACATGGGGCTGTGGCTCGCGTCGTCGTCGCGGCGATACACGACCCCGGGCGCGACGATCATCACCGGCGGAGGGTGGGAGAGCATCTCGCGCACCTGGACCGGGCTCGTGTGCGTCCGGAGGAGCACGTTCTGGCCAGGATCGCCGGCCATGTAGAACGTGTCGTGCATGTCCATGGCCGGGTGATCCGCCGGGAACCCGAGGAGATCGAAGTTGTAGCGCGCGAGCTCGATCTGCGGCCCTTCGGCCACGTCGAACCCGAGCCGGACGAAGATATCGACGATCTCGTCGAGGGTCCGCATGATCGGGTGCGGCCGCCCGGGCGCGCGCCAGCGGCCGGGCAGGGTGATATCGAGGGGCGGCGCGGAGAGCTCGCGATCGCGCGCGGCGCGCTTGATCCTCGCCGTCGCCTCCTCGCGGGCGCGCTCCACGCGGCCCTTGACGGCGTTGAGGCGCTGGCCGAGCGTCTTGCGCTCCTCGGGCGCCGCGCCGGGCAGCTGCTTCATCAGCGCATTGAGCGACCCACGGCGCCCGAGCAGGCTGGCATACAGGCGGTTCAGCTCATCGAGATCGCCGGCTGCGGCGAACTGGACGTCCACCGTGCGATCGACCTCGTCGATGAGGCGGCCGAGTTCGGGACCACTCATTGCCGCCCCCTTACCGCGAAGGCCATGGCAACGCAAGACGTTGACCTCCCGCGCCGCCCCCAGCTGCTCGCGCCAGCCAGCGCGCGGCCCGCACGCGTGATCCGGAGGCTCGACGACCACGACCGTGGCGGACGCGCCTCGCCGCTCCCGCTGCGCGGCCCCGCCCTGCGCGCGGTGCCCGCAACAGCCGATGTCCACGCGGTCAACGTCGGGTTGACAGCCTCCGCTCGCGACGGCGCGATCCGCCCGGAGACGACGTCCGCGCCCGGGTGGCGGGGTACTTTGGCCGAACGCGGGGGCTTTTGAACCGCCAAGCGCGCCAAGGACGCCAAGAAAACCACGAAATCTTGGCGTCTTATGGCGACTTGGCGGTTCCATCATTCCGGCAGGGTGAGGGGCCCCCTGCTCGCGCGAGCGCCGCGCGTCGACCGCCGCTGTCGGTCGCGTCAACCGTGTCAACCCGAGGTTTACGGGCTCTCCACGGCGGTTGCCCATTTGAATCCGGATTCGCACTCTGGCCGCGGCGAGGACGCCTGGATCGTGGCGCTGCGACCGCGCCGGTCGTCTCTGGCCCATCGCTTGCTTTGAACGTTGACGAACGTTGACGAACGTTGACGAAGGTTGTGAACGTTGACGGACGCGGGCGAGCGCGCCTGAGCGCGAGCGCTGCGAGCATTCCAATCGATGAGCGAGCCACGCCAGGCGTGCTCGTCGGGGCCCTTTCGCCCTGACGACAACCCGCTGCTTGCGCTGCTGCCGCTCCAAAACACCACGAGATCGGCGCACCTTGAATCCCATCATCCATCTCTCTTGCGACCCTGAGCACGATGCCCGCCGCGCTCCGCGACGCGGCGCAGTCTCCGCCCTTCTCGGCGCGGCGCTCTGGGTGTCTCCAGCGGTCGTGAACGGGCAGCCGACGACGACTCCGGCTCCGGCGCCCGAGGCGCCTCCAGCGGCCGTGAACGGGCAGCCGCCGCCCCCTCCGACTCCCAGTCCTGCGCCGGTGCCGGAGAGCGGCTTCTTCTTCGGCGGCGTCGGCCGCGTCGTCGCGGCCACGGACGCCGAGATGGGGCCGGGGCGGGACGCCGATATCGTCTTGAGAGGCTCGCGCCTCGACGAGTCCACGTACATCCAGATGGACCTGGAGCGGCAGGATCACTGGGAGTCCACAGGCGCCACAACGCGCGTCGCCGTCCGCCTGGTCGTGGACGCCCCCGTCCTCCACTACAACAACGCGCGGCCGTGGAACATCAACATGTCGGTGCGCAACGCCTTCGTCGAGGAGCGAGACCTCGGCGTCAAGGGCCTGTCCGTGTGGGTCGGCTCGCGCCTCTACCGCGGTGACAACGCCGAGCTCCTCGATTTCTGGCCGCTCGACTGGCTGAACACGCTGGGCGGAGGCGTCCGGTACGACCTGCCCTCGAAGCGCACGTACTTCGCGGCGCACGCAGGCGTCAACCGGCCGCTCTCGCCCTATTACCTCCAGACGGTGGAGCGCCCGCCGGCGCTCAACCAGCCTGGCGCGGCGAACGTCAACCTCCTCGATCGCCAGCGGCTCATCTCGAGCGTCAAGGCGAGCCACACCGTCCCGGTCGGGGAGAAGGGCGGCGTCAAGGGCGTCCTGTATGGCGAGCTGCACCAGCTGCCGTCGGGCACGCGCGAGACGGCGGAGGCCGGCGTCGTCGAGCGCCTGCCGCGCGACTCCGGGTACGTCGTCGGCGCGCAGATCAGCCCGTTCACCGGCGTGAACAACGGGCACCTGCACCTGTTCCTGCGCTACGCGGGCGACCTCGCGGCCTACGGCGAGTTCGGCGCGCCCACCCAGCCCGCGCCGGACGGCACCGCGACCGGCGCGCACGAGCTCCTCTTCACCTTGAGCGGCAACTACGAGACGGGGCCGCTCGGCCTGATGGCCGCGGGATACGTGCGCTCCTTCCGCAACGCCAGCGAGCCGTTCGACTTCGCCGACCTCGACGAGGGCATCTTGCTCGTGCGGCCGCACCTCTACCTGCGCGACTGGGGAGGCGTCGCCGTCGAGGCCTCGTATCAGGCGCAGCGGCGGGGGAGGGTCCCGCCGCCGGCCGACCCCGCAGCGGCGGGCGCGCACCCGGCGGCGAGCCACCACAGCGCCAGCCTCGTGCGCCTCGGGCTCGTGCCGTTCCTGAACGCGGCGGGCAAGGGTGATTTCAAGCGCCCTCAATTCCGGTTCATCTGGCTCGTGACCCGGCGCGACGACGGCGCGAAGGCGCTCTATCCGCAGGACGACGTCTTCAGCCAGCGCACCTGGGAGCATTTCATCGGCCTGAACGTCGAGTGGAACATCAAGGCCAGCCCGGCGTTCTGACGCAGCCGCGGGGCTCCGGGGATTCACCGCGTCCATTCGTAAATCCAGTTAACGAATCGAGGAAAGGGTTTTGTCCATGAAGCCAGTGAACGCTGGGCAGGTCGTGGTCCGCGCGACGGCGTCGCACAGGGGGCGAAAGCTCTCCGTGACCCCGGCAAACAGCCCCATGAAGCGCCTCCATTACGGTCGGATCCTGCTCGACGGGACCACGCCGGAGGCGCGCTTCGAGACCTCCGGACGCGAGGTAGGGCTCCTCTGCATGGCCGGCGAGTGCGCCGTGAAGGTGAACGGCGTGGAGGTGATCGCGCTCGGGCGGTACGACGCCCTCTACGTGCCTCGCGGCTCGGCCGTCGAGGTGCGCACGAGCTCGGCGGTCGATCTCGTCGAGTGCGGCGCCGAGGTGGAGGGTGACTATCCCCTCCAGGTCGTCCGCTACAAGGACGTCGAGCAGAACCCGTCGCTCAAGTTCAAGGCGGGCGGCGACGCCACGACGCGCGAGCTCAGCATCCTGCTCGGCAAGAACGTGCAGGCCGGCCGCATCGTCGCGGGCTTCACGCGCTCCGCGCCGGGGCACTGGACCAGCTGGCCCCCGCACGAGCACACGGACCTGCTCGAGGAGATGTACGTCTATTTCGATATGCCGCCGCCGGCGTTCGGCGTGCAGCTCGTGTACACGGCTCCCGAGGCGCCCGAGGTCGTCACGGTGGTGCGGGACGGCGACGCCGTGCTGATGCCGGCGGGGTATCACCCGAACGTCGCCGCGCCGGGGCACTCCATCAACTTCGTCTGGCTCATGGCCGCGCACCGCGAGCGCGAAGATCGGGTGTTCGGGGTGGTCAACGTCCAGCCGGAGTTCGCCCAGCGCGGCTCCGGGCTCGAGGCGAGCCTCAAGTAGCGAGCAGGGGAGCGGGCCAGCGTCAGGCGGCTCGAACTCAGGAGGATAGCTTCATGGTGATGAACACGGAGTCCACGACGGCCATCGCCGACGCGCCCGCGGAGGTGCCGCGCGACGCGGGCGCCGGCGCCGCGCCGCGCTCGGCCGGCATCGGGCGTTATCGGTGGGTGATCTGCGCCCTCTTGTTCACGGCCGCGACGATCAACTACGTCGATCGACAGGTCCTCGGCGTCCTCAAGACGACGCTGCAGAAGGACCTCGGCTACAACGATATCGATTACGGCAACATCGTCACGTCGTTCCAGGCCGCTTACGCCATCGGGATGCTGACGATGGGCCGCCTCATGGATCGCATCGGGACGCGGCGCGGGTTCTCGTTCGCCGTCGGGTTCTGGAGCCTCGCGGCGGCGGCGCACGCGCTCGTCGGCAGCGCCGGGGGGCTCTCCGCGGCGCGGTTCGCCCTCGGCATCGGCGAGGCGGGCATGTTCCCGGGCGCCCTCAAGACGATCGCGGAGTGGTTCCCGAAGAAGGAGCGCGCGCTCGCGACCGGCCTGTTCAACTCCGGCACGAACATCGGCGCGATCGTGTGCCCCCTCGCCGTCCCGTGGATCGCGGTGGCCTGGGGGTGGCGCGCGGCGTTCGCGCTGACCGGCGCGATCGGCGCGCTGTGGATCGTCGCCTGGATGATCCTGTATCGCCCCCTCGCGGAGAACCCGCGCGTCACGCCGGAGGAGCGCGCCTACATCACGAGCGAGCCGTCGCCGGCGCCCGGCAAGGTCGGCTGGCTCAGCCTGATCCCGCACCGCCAGACGTGGGCGTTCGCGATCGGCAAGTTCATGACCGATCCGTTCTGGTGGCTTTACCTGTTCTGGGTCCCCGACTTCCTGAACCGCAAGCATGGATTGAACCTCCTCCAGATCGGCCCGCCGCTCGTCACGATCTACCTGCTCTCCGACGTGGGCAGCATCGCCGGCGGCTGGTTCTCCTCGATGCTGATGCGCCGCGGCTGGACGGCGAACGCGGCGCGCAAGACAGCGATGCTCGCCTGCGCGCTCGGCGTGGCGCCCGTCTTCCTCGCGACGCGAACCGACTCGCTGTGGGTCGCCGTGCTGCTCCTGGGCCTCGCCACGGCCGCGCACCAGGGCTTCTCGGCGAACCTGTTCACGCTCACAACGGACATGTTCCCGTCGCAAGCGGTGGGGTCGGCCGTCGGGTTCGGGGGCATGGCCGGGGCCATCGGCGGGATGCTCATCGCGCAGATCGCGGGCCGCGTCCTCCAGCTCACCGGGAGCTACTCGACGCTGTTCATCATGGCGGCGTCCGCCTACGTGCTCGCGCTCGCCATCATTCACGCGCTCGTGCCGCGGCTCGAGGCCGCGCGGTTGAAGCAGGGATAAGACAATGACGAACGATCCGTTTCGTTTGGACGGCAAGGTCGCGCTCGTGACGGGCTCGGCCACGGGGATCGGCGCCGCGATCGCGACGGCGCTCGCGGCGGCGGGCGCGGACATCGCCTGTCACGGCAAGGACGAGCCGGGCGAGGCCACCATGGCGGCGGTGCGAAATCTCGGGCGGCGCGCCACCGGCATGGCCGCGGATCTCGCGGATCGCGCCGCGCACGCGGAGCTCGTCCGGAGGACGAAGGCCGAGCTCGGGCGCATTGACATCCTCGTGAACAACGCAGGTCTCATCCGGAGGTCCCCGGCTGTCGAGTACTCCGAGGAGGACTGGGACCTCCTGATCGAGGTCAACCTGACGTCCGCGTTCCGTCTCTCGCAGCTCGCCGGGAAGCAGATGCTGGAGCAAGGGTCGGGCAGGATCGTCAACATCGCGTCGCTGCTCTCGTTCCAGGGCGGGATCCTGGTGCCGGCCTACGCGGCGTCCAAGGGCGGGATCGCGCAGCTGACCAAGGCGCTCGCGAACGAGTGGGCCGGGAGGGGCGTCAACGTGAACGCGATCGCCCCGGGCTACATCACGACGGACAACACGGCGGCGCTCAGGTCCGACGAGGCGCGCAGCCGGCAGATCCTCGATCGTATCCCGGCGGGGCGCTGGGGGGAGCCGAGCGACATCGCGGGAGCGGCGCTGTTCCTGTGCTCGGAGGCGAGCAGGTACGTCCACGGCCACGTGCTGGTCGTGGACGGCGGGTGGATGAGCCGTTGAGGAGCGTGAAGATGAAGATCCGAAGTGCAAAGAGCTGTGCGTGGGACCAGGTGAGCCTCGGGGAGGTGATGCTGCGCCTCGACCCGGGAGAGCGGCGGATCCACACCGCGCGGACGTTCGAGCTCGGCGAGGGCGGGGGAGAGTACAACGTGGCGCGGGGGCTGAGGCGCTGCTTCGGGCTGCGGACGGCCATCGTCACGGCGCTCGCGGACAACCCGATCGGGCGGCTGATCGAGGATCTGATGCTGCAGGGCGGGGTCGACACCTACCCCGTGCGCTGGGTCGATTACGACGGCGTTGGCCGCGAGGCGCGCAACGGCCTCAACTTCACGGAGCGCGGGTTCGGGCCGCGCGCCGCCGTGGGGTGCTCGGATCGCGGCCACAGCGCGGCCTCCAGGCTGAAGGCCGGCGACCTCCCGTGGAAGGCCCTCTTCGGCGAGCGCGGCGCCCGCTGGTTCCACACGGGCGGCATCTTCTGCGCGCTCTCGGAGACCACCGCCGGCGTCGCGCGCGAGGCCATGGAGGTCGCGCGCGAGCACGACGTGCGGATCTCCTACGATCTCAACTACCGGCCCTCGCTCTGGAAGAACTTCGGCGGTCAGAAGCGGGCGCGCGAGGTCAATCGGGCCCTCATGCCCTACGTCGACTGCCTGTTCGGCAACGAAGAGGACTTCGTCGCGGCGCTCGGCTTCGAGGTGCCCGGCGTCGATGAGGGCTATCGCGATCTCGACACGGCCGGGTTCCGCCGGATGATCTCGGATGTCGTCGCGGCGTACCCCAACATCTCGGTCGTGGCCACGAGCCTCAGGACGGCCAGGAGCGCGAGCGTCAACGGCTGGGGCGGCATCCTGTACTGCAAGGGCGAGTTCTACGAGGTCGCCCAGCGAGACATCGAGATCCTCGACCGCGTCGGAGGCGGCGACTCGTTCGCCTCGGGGATCATCTACGGGCTCCTCTCGGAGCAGAGCCCGGAGTGGGCGCTCCGGTGCGGCGTCGCGCACGGGGCGCTCGCGATGTCGACGCCGGGCGACACGTCGATGGCGTCGCTCGCCGAGGTGCGGCGGGCGATGAGCGGGGCCAGCGCGAGGATCGAGCGATGAATCACGCGATGAATCACGCGATGAACCATGCGATGGACCGAGAGCACGTCGTCCGCCGCATCGAGGAGATCGGCGTCGTCCCCGTGGTGCGCGCGTCGAGCGGCGCGCTCGCCGTGCGGGCCGGTCGCGCGCTGTGCGCCGGAGGGATCGAGGTCCTCGAGATCACGATGACGGTCCCGGACGCCCTCGCCGTCATGCACGAGATCACCTCGCAAATGGGGAGCCGCGTCCTGGTCGGCGCGGGCACGGTGCTCACCGCGGACGCAGCCCGCGGGTGCATCGAGGCCGGCGCGCAGTTCATCGTGAGCCCGGGGCTCAACCTCGAGGTCATCCATGCGGCCCGCGAGCTCGGGAAGGCGGTCTTCCCCGGGGCGCTCACCCCGACCGAGGTGATCGCCGCGTGGAGCGCCGGCGCCGACGCGGTGAAGGTGTTCCCGTGCTCGGCGATGGGCGGCGCGAAGTACCTGCGCGCGCTGCGCGGACCGCTCCCGCACGTGAAGCTGCTGCCGACCGGCGGGGTCAACCTCGCGACCGCGCGCGAGTTCATCGAGGCCGGCGCCGTGGCGCTCGGCGTCGGCGGCGAGCTCGTCGACGCCGCCGCGCTCGAGGCCGGCCGCGACGAGGTCCTCACGGAGCGCGCGCGGGAGTTCCTGTCCGTGGTCCGGTCCGCGCGGGCCGGGATCGAGAAGCGCGCCTGAGCGGGGCTGCCGCGAGGCGCTGGAGGAAGCATGAGTCATCTGAAGAGAAGCGATGTCCCGAGCCTGGCTCGCGTGTCGGGCGATGCGGTGGAGTTCTTCACGCCCGAGCCGGGGCTCAGGCGCCGGGTGCTGGCCCACAACCCCAACATGATGCTCGTCGAGCACCACATGGAGGTCGGCTGGGCCGGAGCGCGCCACAGCCACCCCCACGATCAGCTCGTCTATGTCATCTCCGGACACCTCAAGTTCTCGTGCGGAGACGAGGAGTTCGAGGCGCGGGCCGGGGACAGCTTCGTGGTCCGCGGGGGCGTCGAGCACCAGGCCTGGGCGTTCGAGCCGTCCGTCGTGCTCGACGTGTTTACCCCCGCGCGCGAAGAGTACATGCCCTGAGCGCGGGGATCCGGTCAGCCACTCCAGTTCACCAAGATCATCATGTCTTTTCGACGGGCCCTGCGACCGACGCAGCGGCCCTGTGCGATTGAGGAGCCTATGAAACGCAGAACGTTCGCGATGTCGATCCTCTTGCCCTTCGCGCTGGCCGCCTGTGGGGGGGACAGCGAGCCGGGGCCTGGTCCCGGCCAGGAAGTGCCGCCCGAGATGGTCCCGTACGTCGAGGCGATGAAGCGCGCGGCCACCTTCATGAGCGAGGAGGTCGCGTACAACGGCGGTTACGTGTGGAGCTACCTCCCGGATCTCTCGAGGAGCTGGGGCGAGATGGAGGCGAAGCGCACCATGCTGTGGGTGCAGCCGCCCGGCACGCCGTCGATGGGGCACCTCTACCTGGACGCCTACCACGCCACCGGCGACGAGCTCTACTACAAGGCCGCCGAGCAGGTCGCGCTCGCCCTGATCGAGGCCCAGCACGAGGCCGGCGGCTGGAACTACATCTATGACTTCGCGGGCGAGGAGTCGCTCAAGGACTGGTACGACACCATCGGCAAGAACGGCTGGCGGCTCGAGGAGTTCCAGCATTACTACGGCAACGCGACGTTCGACGACGCGGGCACCGCCGTGGCCTCGCAGCTGCTCCTGCGCATGTACCTCGAGAAGAAGGACGAGCGGTTCCGCGGGCCCCTCTACAAGGCGATCGGCTTCGTCACCGAGAGCCAGTACGAGGGGGGCGGCTGGCCGCAGCGCTTCCCGCTGATGGGCAAGGGCGGCGAGCCCGACTACACGAGCCACATCACCTTCAACGACGACGTGGCCGGAGAGAACATCAAGTTCCTGATCATGTGCCACCTCGCGCTGGGCGAGTCGCAGCTGCTCGGGAACATCGAGCGCGCCATGGACAATTTCGTCGTGTTGCAGCAGCCCGCGCCGCAGCCCGCGTGGGGCCTTCAATTCACGCAGGACGGCAAGCCGGCCGGGGCGCGCACCTACGAGCCGGAGGCGCTGACCACACACACGACGGCCAACAACATCCAGCAGCTCCTCAATTTCTACAACATGACCGGGGACGAGAAGTACATCGCCCGCGTGCCCGAGGCGCTGGACTGGCTGGACAAGGTCAAGCTGCCCTCGGAGCTGCTGGAGATCTTCCCCGACCGGACGCATCCCACGTACATCGAGATCGGGACCGACATTCCGCTCTACGTCCACCGGCGCGGCTCGAACGTCGTCAACGGCGAGTATTACTTCGACAAGGACCCTGCCAAGCCCATCGGCCACTACGGGCAGGCCCGCAAGCTCGACGTGGACGCCATGCGCGCCCGCTACGAGGAGCTCGCGGCGATGTCGCCCGAGGCGCTGACGGCGGGCTCGCCCCTCAAGATCACGGGGCCGGCGGCGCTGCCGCGGTACTTCTCGCTGCGCGAGGTGAAGCTCGAGGACCTGTACGCCGGCGCCGCGATGACGACCGCGCCGGTGACGGCGGAGGACGCGCAGCGGCTCGTCGGCGAGCTCAACGCGGAGGGCTACTGGCCGACCAAGATCACGATGATCACGAATCCTTACAAAGGCCCTGGCGACGCCGAGCCGTTCGTGGAGGACACCTACGCCACGACGCACGTGGGCGATCGCAACGATACCTCGCCCTACGACCCGGCCAAGGCGCCGGCGACGTACCCGGCCGAGGAGTCGCCGACGGGCATCTCTGTGGAGTCGTTCATCAAGAACATGGGCGTGCTCATCTCCTACGTTGCGCCCGTGAAGTGAGCGCCCCCGCGCCCCGTCGCGCTGGCACCCCGTGTGCTTTGTCGACCCGATGCCTGGGACCACGCGCAATCCAGGTGGCTTGATGCCGGCGACGTGGTGCCGGCGCGCGGTGGTGCAAGGAGTCGAGGCATGAGATTGCTTATGGTTGCCATGGCGGTGCTGACCGTGGCTGCGGTCGGGCTCGGATGCAGCAGCAGCCCGAGCGACGGGGGAGAAGCTGAGGGGGCGAGCTCCGGAGGAAGCGTCGGCTCCGGCTCCGGCGAGGGGGGCTCGCTGGACATCGGCGGCGAGATCGGGCCCGGATCGAGCGGCGTGGGAGGCGCCGGCCCCACGGGTGGAGGCGGAGCGTGCGCCACCCAGACGGCGGCGGCATCGCTCCAGCCCGTGTACCTGGCGTTCGCGTTCGACGTCTCGGGCAGCATGGGCAAGGGCGACAAGGACTGGCACGACAAGTCGCTCAAGTGGGATCCTGTCGTCGCTGCGACCAAGCAGTTCTTCTCGGATCCCGGGGCCGAAGGGCTGACGGCCTCGCTCTCGTTCTTTCCCGCTGACGACGACAAGTGTTCGGCCGAGATCTACGCGACGCCGGACGTGCCGCTGACGCCGCTCCCCTCGGAGGCCTTCACCGAGGCGATCGACGCGATCGAGCCGGAGAGCTCGGACGACTGGCGCGGCGGCACGCCGACCGCGTGGGTGATGCGGGGCACGAGCGCGTTCATCGAGGCGCAGCGGCAGCAGAACCCCGGGAAATACGCGATCGTGCTCGTGACGGACGGCTACCCGCAGGGCTGCGACGAGGCCTCCGACACGATCGACGCTGTGGTGGCCGACGCTCGGGCGGCGCTGGCGGAGGGCGTCCCGACCTACGTCATCGGGGTCGAAAACCCGCCGATCGAGGGAAGGCCGGACACCCTCGACGACCTGCACGAGATCGCCGCGGCCGGCGGCACGGAGCGCGCCGTGCTCATCGACACCGGCGATCCCTCGCAGACCACGGCCGCTTTCAAGGCGGCGGTCGACCGGATCCGCGGCGCCTCGGTCTCGTGCACCATGGCGATCCCGCTCCCGCCGGACGGGAGCACCTTCGACAAGGAGAAGGTCCGCGTGCTCTACACGAGCGGATCGAGCGCGGCGACGGAGCTCGTGTACGACCAGAGCTGCTCGACCGAGGGCGCCTGGCGCTACGACGAGCCCGCGAGTCCGACGCAGATCGTGCTCTGTGTCGACGCTTGCTCGACGGTCCAGGCGGACGTGGTGGCGAAGCTGAGCGTCGATTTCACCTGCGAGAGCGTGATCGAGGTTCCCCTGTAACCGCAGGCCGTCGCACCCCTGCCGCGCGGCGCGCTCGGCCTCGCCTACCGGCGCGCGCGCCGCCTGGCTGATCCATGTCAACCGTGAGTTGACACTGTGGACACACGCAGTTGCATCTCCACCGGTCCCACCTCGGCAGGGGCGGTCAGACACCCATCTGCCGCGTCGAGCGCTCTCCGCTGCCCGGCGTCATTGGCCGCCTGACGCCGGCGCGGCGCGCAGGTTACCGTCCAGCAACGCTGCCGAGATGTTGTAGAACAGAGCCACCATGGCACCTGCTCAGGAGCGCGAGCGGCGGACCCTCGATCGGTACACGCTCCATGGCGTGATCGCCTCCGGGGGGATGGCCTCCGTCCATTTCGGGCGGCTCGTGGGCGCGCATGGCTTTGCCCGCACCGTCGCGATCAAGCGCCTGCACCCGCAGTTCGCCAGGGACCCCGAGTTCTCGTCGATGCTCCTCGACGAGGCGCGGCTCGCTGTCCGCATCCGCCACCCGAACGTCGTCACCACGCTCGACAGCGTGCAGGCCGACGACGAGCTCTTCGTGGTCATGGAGTACATCGCGGGCGAATCGCTCTCGAGCCTGCTGCGCGAGGCCGGCCGGCGAGGGGCCCAGGTGCCGCAGCCGATCGGCTCGGCCATCATCGCCGGCGCCCTCGCGGGCCTGCACGCGGCGCACGAGGCGACCGACGAGGAGGGCGCCGCGCTCCAGATCGTCCACCGCGACGTGTCGCCGCAGAACATCCTCGTCGGCGAGGACGGCATCGCGCGCGTGCTCGATTTCGGCATCGCGCGGGCGGCGGTGCGGAGCCAGGTGAGCCGCGTCGGGCAGCTCAAGGGCAAGCTCAGCTACATGGCGCCGGAGCAGCTGCGCGGAGCCCCCCTGAACCGCCGCGCCGACATCTACGCCGCTTCCGTGGTCCTCTGGGAGGTGCTCACCGGACGGCGGCTGTTCACGGGGGAGTGCGACGCGGAGATCTTCGGGCGGATCCTCGAGGGCGTCGTCCAGCCGCCGAGCGTGTACGGCGACGTGCCGAAGGCGCTCGACGAGGTGGTGCTCCGCGGCCTCGACAGGGATCCCTCCCGGCGTTACGCGACCGCGCTGGAGATGGCCGCTGCGCTGGAGGAGGCGCTGCCGCCGGCGAGCCCGCGCGCTGTCGGGGCGTGGGTCGAGGCGACGGCGGGGACGCTCCTCGAGGCGCGGGCGAAGAGCCTCGCCGCGATCGAGACGTCGCAGCGGAGCGCGGCCCCGACGCCGCCAGCGCCGAGACCCGCCGCCGTGGACGACGCGCCGCCGCGGGACGTCGAGGCGCGCCTCGCGCAGCCGTCTGGCGGCCGCGGGCGCGCGCTGCGGACCTCGGTGACGGTTCCGACCATGACGAGGACGGTCGAGGACATGGCGCGGCCCGCGGCGTCGGCGCTCGCGACGCCGGTCGCCGCTGCGGCGCCGCCGCGGCTGGCGAGCGCGCAGCTCGTCCGCGCCTCCACGCTCGCGCTCGGGGCCAGCGCGCTGGTGCTCGCCGTGGCCCTCGGCAGGAGCTGTAGCGTGCGTCCAGGGCCCGATGCGCCGCAGGACGGGCGCGCCGGCGCCGGCGAGTCCTCGCTGCCCGCCGCCTCGCCACCGGCGGTGGCGGCGCCTGCCGTGAGCGTCGGGGCGCCGGAGGTCCTTGCGGAGGCGCCGGCGGCGTTGTCGGCAGCGCCCGACGCATCGGCGGCCTCGCCGGCGCCGGCGCCGGCCGCGACCGCGCCGGGGGCCTCCGCGAGCGCCGCCGTGGCGCCGGAGCCGGCCGCGCGCGCCGCCGCGCCGGATCGCGCCGCGGGCGTGCGCGCCGCGTCCCCCGCGCGCAGCGCGCGGCCGCGGTCGCGCTGCGTGCCGCCCTACTATCTGGACGCCAACGGCATCCGGCGGATCAAGCGAGAGTGCCTGTGAACGACGGATGCGTGTAGCCTGCGCCGCGATGAAAGGGCGCCTCCTCGCCGCCTTCGCCGCGGCCGTCACGCTCCTCGCGGGCTCACGCGCCCGCGCTCAGGGCGTGGGAGAGACGTGCGCGGCCTCGTACGAGCAAGCGCAGCAGCTCCTCCGCGACAGGGCGCTGCTGCGCGCCCGCGCCGAGCTCCGCGTCTGCGTGAGCTCGTGCCCGGCGACGCTCGCCCGCGACTGCCAGAGCTGGAGCGAGCAGGTCGAGCGCGACATGCCGAGCGTCGCGCTGTCGGCCACGTCCGCGGACGGCCACGCTCCGGGCCGGGTCCGGGTGCTCCTCGACGGCGCGCCCCTCGTCGACGCGCTCCCGAAGGACCCGGTCGAGCTCGATCCCGGGCGCCATACGCTGACCTTCGAGGACGCGGCGGGGACGCGGGTGGTCACCGTGGTCACGGTGCCGCCGGGCGACAAGGCGCTGCCGATCGCGGTGCGCTTCCCTGCGCCGGCGCCGTCGCGCCCCGCGGCCGGCGCCGACGCGCCGCGGGTGCGGCAGCGCTGGCCGCTCGTGCTCGTCGGCGTGGGCGCGGCGGGGCTCGGCGTGGGCGCGGTCCTCGGCGTCAAGGGGCACCTCGACCGGAGCGAGCTCCGCACGCGGTGCGCGCCCAGATGCCCGGCGGAGGACGTCGAGGCGATCGATCTCACGTGGAAGGCCGGCGCCATCTCCGCGGGCGTGGGGTTCCTCGCGGCCGGCCTGGGCGCGGTGCTCTACTTCCAGCTCGATCCCGTCGCGCCCGCCGCGCCGGTCGCGGGCTTCTCCTTCTCGCCGGGCGGCCCCGGGCTCTCGCTCCGCGGCGCGTTCTGAGCGCCGCGCCGCGCGGCCCCGTCAGCCCTTGCTGCGGATCCCGTAGCGCTCCATCAGCCGGTGGACGAGCTGCCGGGAGACGCCCATCGACGCGGCGGCCCGCGCCACGTTGCCGCCGCTCTCCCGGAGCTTCATCGCGATGTACGTGCGCTCGAACTGCTCGACGACCATGTCGCGCGCCTCGCGGAGCGGCAGCGCGGCGAACTGGCCGACGCTCATGTCGGCGGGCCGCGGCGCCACCTTGACGATCGCCTCCTCGGCGAGGTGCGGGAACAGCATGAGCCGCGCGACGGTGTTGCGGAGCTCGCGCACGTTGCCCGGCCAGTGGTGCCCGCGGAGCAGCTCCAGCGCGTTCGGCGGCAGGTCGGCGAGCGAGCGCGGCGGCACCTGCGCCGCGAGGAAGCGCTCGACGAGCAGCGGGATGTCCTCCTTGCGCTCGCGCAGCGGCGGCACGACGGTCTCGACGACGGCGAGCCGGTAGTAGAGATCCTCGCGGAACGAGCCCGACGCGACGCGGCCCTGGAGATCGCGGTGCGTGGCGGCGATGACGCGGGCGTCGAAGGACGTGTACGCGGCGGCGCCGATGCGCCGCACCTGGCGGGCCTCGAGCGCGCGCAGGAGCTTCGGCTGGAGATCGAGCGGCAGCTCGCCGATCTCGTCGAGGAAGAGCGTGCCGCCGCTCGCCTCCTCGAGCAGGCCGGCGCGCGCGCTCTGGGCGCCCGTGAACGCGCCCTTCGTGTAGCCGAAGAGCTCGGCCTCGATGAGGTTCGGGGCGACGGCGCTGCAGTCGAACACGACGAAGGGGCCGCCGCTGCGCGGGCTCGCCTCGTGGATGGCGCGGGCGAGGACCTCCTTGCCGGTGCCGGACTCGCCGAGCAGCAGGATCGTCTCCGAGGTGGCCGCGGCGCGCTCGAGGCGGGCGAAGAGCGCGCGCATGGGGACGCTGCTGCCGAGGGCCTCGCCGAAGCTGGCCGACGTGGAGAGCGGGACGACGACCGGGGCGCCGCCGACGCGCACGGTGAGGGGCACGCCGCCCAGGGAGGCCACGGCGCTCGGGGTGAGGAAGCCCTCGACGATCAGGACGTCGTTGATGAACGTGCCGTTCTTGCTGCCGAGGTCGGTGAGGACGACCCCGCGCGGCGAGAACCGGAGCTGGCAGTGACGGCGCGAGACGCGCGAGTCGGGGATGATGACGTCGCACTCGCCGCTCGTGCCGAGCACGAGCGGCGCGACGCCGAGGGTGGCCTCGATCGGCGGGCTCTTCTGCGGGGTGACGAGGATGCGCAGGTCCGGGAGCTCGACCGCGTCGCTTCGGAGGGTCGTGATCGTCCGGGTGGGGTCGTGCATTGATCGCGCGGGAGGGGGACGGGGCAGCATCTCCGAATTTTCGGCGGATTTCCAGCACGCGGTGCGCCCGGAGCGCTGGACGCGCCGCCGCCGAGTTATCCTCGTGACGTGCTCGAGTTCACGCAGTCCGAGGCCAAGATCCTGTCCCAGTGCGTCACCCGCTTCACGGACGCGTTCCGCCGCGACGTGGCGGACGTGATCCGGCAGGAGTTCCGCGGCTACGAGCCGCCGGAGGTGACGGAGCTGATCGGACAGCTGAGCCTCCTCGGGCGGCAGCTCGAGCTGCGCCCGCCGCACGCGCAGATCCACGACACGCAGGGCCCGCTGCTCAAGCGCATCCTGATCGACCTCCGGCGCGACAGCGCCACGGCGATCGAGGAGCCGCTGCAGAAGGCCGTGAACGCCGAGACGATCCGGCACCTCCGGCGCGAGGTCCACGGGCTGGAGCAGCTGATGGCCGCGCCCTGGTTCGCGGCCACGCGCGCGCTCAAGGTGCCGCAGCTCACCGACTACATGTCGATCCGGCACGCCGAGGCCGTGACGCCGGAGGCGCCGCCGCTCCGGCCGCGCGAGTACGACGAGAAGTTCCACATCCTCGAGGCGCCCGGGCTCTTCCTCCCCGATCTGGCGCACTACCGGGCGCGCTGCGCGCTGCGCGGCGCCTCGATCGCCGTGGCGTTCATCGACATCGACGACTTCAAGGCGTTCAACGTCCAGCACACCGAGACCGCTGTCGATCTCCACGTGCTCCCGCCGTTCATGGAGAGCATCGAGGCGCACGTCTTCGCGCACGGGCACGCGTACCGGTTCGGAGGCGACGAGTACATGATCACGCTGCCCAACGCGACGCGCGCGTGGGCGGTGGACTTCCTGCGCGCGCTCCAGGAGCGGCTCGCCCGCCGCCGCTACCGCCGCGTCGAGCGGCCGCCGACGATCTCGGCCGGGCTGTGCGTCGCCGACGTCGACTGTTTCCTGACCGATCGCGAGATCCAGGGGCGCGCCAACCTCGCGAAGAACCACGCGAAGGCCACGGAGAAGGGCCGCGTCGCCACGTACGACGGGGAGCTGTTCCGCCCCGAGGATCTGGTGCTCGCGTGAGGCCGGACGGTGAGAGCGCAGCGGGCGCGGCGGTCGAGGCGCGCGCCGGCGGGGATGCGCCGCCGGAGGCCCCGGACGGCCTGATCCTGCCCGAGCCGCTGTGGGGCGCGGTGCGCGCGGCCTACGGCGAGCCTGGGCGCGCGTACCACGACCTCGCGCACGTGAGCGAGGTGCTCCGCCGGGTCGGCGAGGTCTCCCGCGACGTGGGCTGGCGGAGGCCGCGGGAGGTGTTCCTGGCCGCGCTCTTCCACGACGCCGTGTACGTGCCCGGCCGCCACGACAACGAGGCGCGCAGCGCGGAGCTCGCGCGCGAGGCGGTGGCGCGCTGGCTGCCCGGCGAGGGGCTCGACGAGGGCTTCATCGAGCGGCTGATCCTGCTCACGGCGCGCCACGGGGCCCTCGGGCCGGCGGACGTCGGCGACGAGGAGGCCCTCTTCCTCGATTGCGACATGGCCATCCTGGGCAGCGACGCGGCGGTGTTCGACGCGTACGACCGGGCGATCGCCGCGGAGTACAGCGCCGTGCCGCCCGAGCTCTACGCCGCAGGCCGGCGGCGCTTCTTCGAGAAGCTGCTCGCGGCGGAGCGGATCTTCCTCTCGCCGTACTTCCACGCCCGCCTCGAGGCGAGCGCGCGCGACAACCTGCGCCGGAAGCTCGACGCGGGCGCGTAGCGGCGCTGCGCGAGGGGTTATCAGGGGCGGGGATCGTCGGGGGCGGGGATCGTCGGGGGCGGGGATCGTCGGGGGCGGGGATCGTCGGGGGACGGCGTGGTCGTCGCTGGCGCGGCGGTCCGCGCCGGAGGGAGCGTGGCAGTCGGCGCCGGAGGCGTCGCAACGAGGGACAGCGACGCCGGCGCGCGCCGCCCTCGCGCGATCACCAGCTCTTCACGTCGCTCTTGCTCACGCGGCACGTGGCGGTGCCCCACTGGCTCGCGCCGCCGTGGAGCTTCTCGGACTCGCCCATGTGATCGGTGACGGCCTTGTACTCCTGGCAGATCTTCGGCTTGTCGTCGCCCGCGTCGTAGCCCCCCTTGACGTACAGGTTCGTGATCGTGACCGTGTCGCCGTAGTTCTGGTTCGCGCCCGCGACCGTCGTCTTCACGCGGTCCACCCTGACGTTGTCGATGATCAGGTGCCGCGGGCCGCCGTTCGCGGTGCAGTCGCCGCACGAGCGCCAGAGCTTCCCGAAGTCGGCGATGTACGAGTTCGTGACGATGGTCGTGGAGCCGCCCTTGGCGTTGTGCTGGAAGATCTTGTCGGCCGAGTGCAGCGCGATGGAGCTGTTGATGCGCATCGTCGCCCCGTCGGCGCTGTTGGTCGCGGCGTCCTCGCAGACGTCCTCCCAGTAGACGTGATCGAGCGTGCAGTCGCCCTTGCAGACGATGCCGTTGCCGCCGGGGAGGCCGCCGGCGATGATGAGGTTCTTCACGGTGACGCCGTCCTCGACCTCGAACACGGTCTTCTGGCCCTCGCCGTCGTCGCAGTCCTCCGTGTTGTTCACGCCGATCTTCTGGTTGTTGAAGTCGTAGACGTCCTGCCCGCCGTGGGCGGCGTTCTTGAGCACCGTCGTCTGCGTCCTGATCTCGCCGTTGCCGTTCGTGGGCGTCGGGATCTCCATCGGGAGCTCGTCGCCGAGGGGCTCCTCCCCACCCGCGCCGCTGCTCGTGGTGCTCGCGGCCGTGGTGCTGGAGCTGCTCGTGGTCGCGCTGCTCGTCGTGCTGGAGCTGCTCGTCGTGCTGGAGCTGCTCGTGGTCGCGCCGCTCGTCGTGCTGGAGCTGCTCGTGGTCGCGGCGGTGCTGCTTCCGCCGCCGACGCCCGTGCTGCTGGTGCTCCCGCCGCTGGCGGCGGCGCTGCTGCTGCTCGAGCTGCTGCCTCCCTGGCCGTCGTCCGGCGTCGCGGCGTCGTCTGAACAGCCGAGCTGCATGGCTCCGACGGCGCCGAGCACGAACAGCAAAGTGAAAGCTGACTTCATTCCAGATCTCATCTCGTTACCTCTCGTTCCGGCATCATGATGGGCGACCCGCGGCCCGGAAGCGCTTGTACGGCGCTGTCGACTCCTCGACGCAACCCGTCGAGGTGGCAACCAGGAACTCGCGCTTCGCGCCGCTCAGCTGGCTTCTGCGTCGAGCTCGTCGAGGTGAATGCAAGCGGCGATCCAGGGTGCGCGGCAGGACATCGCGCATCGCGCGGAGGCGCGCTGGGGTGGGCGTGTCAACGGGCGGTCGACACCGGTTGACGATCGGGTTGACGTGCGGGTGCTCCACGCCGCGGAGCGCCGGGGGAGGGCGCGCATGGGGCGGGGGCGACCCGGCGATCGGAGTCGCGAGCCTGCCGAGTGGAGCGCCCGGCAGGCTGCGCCCTCCAGCTCAGAAGATCGGGTCGTCCTTGCAGCCGAAGATGACCTTGACCGAGCCGGCGCCGCTGCTCGCCACCTGCTCACATGCAGCGCCGTACAGCTTGATCGTCATCATGTCTGGCCCCGTGTAATTCCATCCATCCGTGCCTGTTGTGTCTTGCATGATCGATTGTTCCCCGACGAACACCCCGACGTGGTCCGGGTTCGGCGGCGGCTCGCCGAGCGGGAACAGGCACGTCGAGACCTCTCCCGTGATCGCCAGCAGCGATGTCACGAGCTGGTCCTGCGTTGCCGCGAGGTAGAACCTGGGCGCGTCCGGATCCGGGTCCTGGCGCGGCTCGAGGCCTGCGACCGCGAGGCCGTTGAGCGCCTTGATCTTGCTCGCCTGCGCCGCGATCCCGACCACGAACGTATGGAAGCCGGCGGCGGCCGCGTCCGTCACTGCCTGCACGGCGAGCTCGTCCGAGTCGCTCTTGGGGCACGACGGATCTCCGTCGGTCGCGAGCAGGATGTACTTCGGATCGTCGTTCTGGATCGTTTGCAGGTACTCGACCGCCTTGTTGATGGCGTCGCCGGTCGGCGTGCCGTCGCCCTCGGGGGTCGTGCTCGAGATCGCCTGGCTCACCGTGGGGGCGTTGCTTGCCGCGATCGGGATCAGGATGTCGCGCGGGAAGCTCTCCTCGGTGCAGCTACCCGTCCTGTCGCCCTGCGGGAACACCTTCAGGCCCCAGGAGGCGGCCTCGTTCGTCGCCGCGATCACCTCCTGCAAGGCGGGCACGACGATGTCCCATTTCGACGGCGTGCCCTCGTCTCCGTTCGGATCGTCCTGCATCGACGCCGAGCGATCGAGGACCAGCAGGATGCTGGCCGGCTTGCGCTCGACGTCGAAGTTCTGCCGCCCGCAGTCCACGCCGCCGCCGGCGCTGCTGGCGCTGCCGTCGGCGCCGAGGTCTCCGGGCACGCTGCCCGGCTCTCCGGCCCCACCGCCGACGTCGCCGTACCCGGGGGTATCGCCGGCGCCCGGCGCTCCGCTGCCGCTGCCGGCTTCGTCGCTCGACGTACAGCCCGATAGCGCCGCCAGCACGACGACGGAACAGATCGATGATGCTCTCAACATGATGCCTCCTGTAAGCTGAATCCTTGCGACGTCATCGCGAGCACCGCGCCAGGGCCTGCGCTCCATCCACGAACAGCGGCCACGAACGGCGGCCACGAGCTGCGGGGCTCGGCGACGGCGCGGGCGACGGTTGCTATTCGAGCTCGTCGGCGAGGCGATCGAGCCAGCCCTCGATGTCCTCGGTCGGCGCGTCGAGCGGTCGCGAAGCCGGCGCTGCCGTCGGGTAGCCCCCAACCTCGTCTTGGCTGTTCACGAACATTCCGTCGCCGGACAGGACGTCCTCGACGATGCGCAGATCGACCTCGTCGCGGTCTCTGGGCCTCGCGCCTGCGTGCGCGAGCACCGCGTCGAGGACCGACGCTGCGGGGAGCGCCACGAGGCCGTCGGGCCACGCGGGCTTCTCGGCGAGGACGATGATGTCCGGGGAGGCGATGGGCGCCGCTCTGCCGAGGGCGTCCACGGCGATGTTGTCCTCGAGGTAGGCCGATCCCAGCGAGTTGGTGCCGATCATGGGGAGGCCCGGCAAGGTGTTGGCGCCGTGCCGCATGTAGTTGCCGACGATGCTGACCCTCGGCGGCTCCGGCGTGACGCCCGAGCTCTCCCACTCCTTGAGGACGGGGCCGAGGCGCATCGCCCATTTGCCGGGGTTGTAGACGACGTTGTTCACGATCGCCCCGGTCGCGAACCCCTTGTACCAGGGGTTTCGTTCGTTGTTGTTGGCGTAGAGGTTGCCGACGACGGTGACGTCGGTGCAGTGGTCGTGCACGAGGGTGCCCATGGAATGAGAGCCCTTCTCGTGGATGGATTCGAGGAGCCCTTCGGCGATGATGTTGTTGCTGAGGGTGACGCGGCGCGAGGTGCCGTCGGGACCGTCGAAGCGGGGGCCCGAGACGGACAGGTTCTCGTCGACGCCCCACGCCACGGAGCAATGGTCGATCACGATGTTGTACGCCGAGGCGCCGTCCGTCGTGACGTCGGGCTCGAACCCCGACGCCGGCGCAGCCCCGGCGTCGCCCATCCGGAAGCGGAGGTGCTGGATTCGCACGTCGTGCGTGCGGATCTTCATCCCGCCGCGGATCAGCGTGACGCCCGGCGAGGGCGCCGTCTGGCCGGCGATCCTGACGAACGGCTCGGTGATGTCGAGGCGCGTCTTGTCGAGGTCGATGATCCCGCCGACCTCGAACACGATCGTGCGCGGCCCCCGCGTCTCGATCGCCTCGCGCAACGATCCCGGGCCGTCGGCGTCGAGGTTCGTCACCTTGAGGATCGTACCCACGCCATCGACGGGCCCCGAGCCGCCGGCGCCGCCCGACGAGCCGGTGGTGGCGACGAAGCCGCCGGCGCCGCCCGCCGAGCCGGCGGTGGCGACGAAGCCGCCGGCGCCGCCCGCGGAGCCGGTGGTGGCGGAGCCGCCGGCATCCGCGCCGCCTCCCGGCGCGCCGCCGGCTCCGGTCTGGGCGCCTGCAGTTCCTCCGCCGTGGCCGCCCGCGCCCGGAGTGTTACCTCCGGCGCCGCCCTGTCCGGCCGCTTCATCGCCTGGGCCAGGCGAGCTCGCTGCGCGGGAGCAACCCCCCAGGAACGTGCAACCCGTGCAACCGAGGAGGACGAACGAGAGGACGGCGGCCTTCATGAGATGATTCCTTTCGAATCGAGAGAACTCGCGTGGGCGCTGAAGGCGCCGCGCTCCCGCGGGCGACAACGGCGCATGGCGCGGCTCACCGTCGTTGCGCTGGATGCACGCACGAGGCGACTCGAGCCCAGCCCGTCGCGCAGTCCGGGTAGCGCGTGAGGTGGCGGCCGCCGAACCAGGCCGGCGCCGCGCCTCCTTCGCGCGCCGCGAGACCAGCAACGACAATGCCATTTGCCCGGACCCGCCTGCCGACGGCTCACGTGTGTGGCTGGGGGCTGCGCAGCGCTCGTGGCGTGGACGTCCTCATCGCGGCGCGTCGTGGCGCCGCGACGTCAACCACGGGTTGACGTGCTTGACAGCAAGGACGGCTCCCGTGTCAACCGCGTGTTGACCGGCAGCCGTCTGCCGCGAGCTCCGCCGGCGCTCAGCCCTTCCAGCCGGGCGGCGGCTTGGCGAAGCCGGTCTCGGCGGGGAAGGGGCTGGCGGTCTCGCGCTGGTGCAGCCCGTCCACGTCGATGCCGAGCGCCCTCAGCCCGTCCCGCTGCTCGTAGCGGATCACCAGCACGGCGGCGGGCTTGGGTGTCGCCCGGGTGAACTGCGTCGACGTGATGCGCGACTCGCGCCGCTCGCCGAAGGTCGTGCCGAGTCCCTTCGGCGCCGCGGGGGCCGGCGCGGCGCCCGGCGCGGGGGCTGGCGGCGGAGCAGCAGGCGCGGGCGCGGGCGGTCCAAACCCCGGAGCCGGCGGCGGCAGTCCGCCGCCCTGCGGCCCGCCGAACGCCGGCGGGGGTGGCGTGAAGGGCGGCGGTGGTGGCGGCGGCGGGGGCGCGAATTCCTCGAACACCGCCAGGCCGATGACACCCACGTTGCGGGGCTTGCCGATCTGCGCGGCGTACGACTGCTCGATGCTCCCGAATCGGAACGTCGCGACCTCGGTGTGGCTGATGCGGAACCCGGTGAAATCGAACGACTCGTGCGCCCTGATCACCAGGCCGCGGGCGTCGAACGACGCGTCCTTGCCGCTCTGCACGTCGAGGCCGTCGACCGTGGGCACCACCTCGACGCGCGCGCCGGTCAGGTTCCGCACGCGCAGCGCATAGCGCTGGCCCGACCGCCCCTCGACATAGGTCGTCTCTCGATGGACAAACTCCCGCGTCGGCGTGAGCCCGCCGCCCTCCTCGACGAGCAGCTCCACCTCGACGATCCCCTTCAGGTCTCGCATCTCGATGCCCCTCTCCCTGAGCCGTCGCGCGCCCTCGCGCGGCGGCGAGCGTCCAGACACTACGTGAACCCGCTCGGCGCCAGCGTGTCAAGGCGCCGGGCGGGCGCGGGCCTCGCTGCCCGCTCGCTTCCCCATACCGCCCGCCCGCGGCTCGCGCTATCAACGCACCTGCGCGAGGCGCGGGCGACGCCCGCCGCTCGCAGTCCTCGCATGTTTCGCCTGTTTCGCATGGTCGCCGCATGATCGCCGTGGTCGCAGAGAAGCCCGCCGTCGCCCGCGACATCGCCGCGGTGCTCGGGGCCTCGAAGCGCGCCGAGGGCTTCCTCGAGGGCGGCGGCTACGTCGTCACGTGGGCGATCGGGCACCTCGTCGCCATCGCCGAGCCGCACCAGATCGACCCCGCCTGGAAGCGCTGGCGCCTCGACCTCCTCCCGATGCTTCCCGGCCAGTTCCCGCTCGTCGTCCTCCCCGGGACGCGGGCCCAGTTCGAGATCGTCCGGAAGGTCCTGGGCCGGCGCGACGTCGAGCGCGTCGTCTGCGCCACGGACGCCGGCCGAGAGGGCGAGCTCATCTTCCGATACCTCTACGAGGCGGCCGGGTGCAAGAAGCCGGTCGAGCGGCTCTGGATCTCGTCCCTCACGCCCGACGCCATCCGGGACGGGCTCCGGCGGCTGCGGGACGCGCGCGGCTACGACGGCCTCGCCGACGCGGCGCGCGGGCGTAGCCGGGCCGACTGGCTCGTCGGCATGAACCTCTCGCGCGCCTACAGCCTGGTCTTCGACCAGGATCTCTCGGTCGGCCGTGTGCAGACGCCGACGCTGTCCATGGTCGTCGAGCGCGAGCTCGCGATCCGGCGGTTCGTCCCCGAACCGTACCTCGAGGTCGTCGCGACCTTCTGCCCGCTCCGGGAGGACGGCTCGGGCGCGGCCGACGAGTCCTACAAGGGCACGTATTTCAACGACAAACCGCTCCCCGGCGAGCCGCCGGCCGCCGGCGGGCCGCCGAACGCCGGCGAGCGGCCCGAGACCGCGCCGTCGCGGAGGCGCCTGCCGCCGGACGGCGAGGAGGCGCGGCGCATCATCGAGCGGGCCCGGCGCGGCGAGGCGCGCATCGAGGCGGTCCGATCGGAGTCTCGCCGCCTCCCGCCGCCGCTGCTCTACGACCTGACCGAGCTCCAGCGGCACGCCAACCGCCTTTACGGCTTCTCTGCGCAGAAGACGCTGGAGGTGGCCCAGGCGCTGTACGAGCGCAGGAAGCTCATCAGCTATCCGCGCACCGACAGCCGGCACCTCTCGACGGATGTCGCGGCCACGCTCGGCGCGGTGGTGCAGGCGATCGAGGGCTCGTTTCGGGGGATGCTCGCCCCGGGGACAGGGGCTCGGCCGCTCGGCAAGCGCTTCGTCGACGACGGCAAGGTCGGGGATCACCACGCCATCATCCCCACGGGGGCTCGTTCCTCGCGCGCGGAGCTCTCGACCGATGAGCAGAAGATCTTCGATCTCATCTGCCGGCGCCTCCTCTCGGCGTGGCACGAGGATCACGTCACCTCGATCACCACCGTCATCACGGCGATCACCACGCGCGGCGGCGCGGGCGCGCGCGGCGGCGAGCCGATCGTGGACCGCTACCACAGCGCGGGCAGCGTCGTGGAGAAGGTCGGGTGGAAGGTGCTCGACATCGGCTTCGGCAAGCCGCCTGCGAGGCCCAGCAAGAAGGCGGAATCGGACGGTGATGGGCCCGACGCGCGCGACGGGGGAGCGGGCGAGGGCGAGCGCGAGACCGCGGATCAGCGGCTCCCGCCTGGGCTCGCGAAAGGGCAGGTGCAGCTCGTGCTGGACGCGGAGGCGCAGGCCAAGAAGACGCGCCCGCCGCCGCGCTTCACCGAGGCCACGCTGCTCACCGCCATGGAGACCGCGGGCAGCAGCCTCGAAGAGAAGGAGCTCTCCGAGGCGATGAAGGACTCGGGCCTCGGCACGCCGGCCACGCGGGCCGCGATCATCGAGACGCTCCTCCGGCGCGAGTACATCGTGCGCAAGGGCAAGCTGCTGCACGCGACCGACAAGGGCGTCGGGCTGATCGAGGTCGTCCACGCGGACGTGAAGAGCCCCGCGATGACGGGCGCCTGGGAGGCGAAGCTCGCCCGCATGGCGCGGGGCAAGGGCGATCTGCCGTCGTTCATGGCGGACATCGAGTCGTACGTGCGCCACGTGGTCGCGGAGGTGAGCGGGGGACGGCGCGCAGCAGGGGACGGCGCGCTTTCCCCGGAGGTCGGGGCGTCGCCGTTCCAGGAGCGCGGCGAGGCGCGGTCGCGCGAGAAGAGGGGCGGCGCCGCGGCCGCTGCCCCGGGGACCGGCCGAGGCCGCGAGGCGACGCCTCGCCGTGCTCCGGGCAGCAGCGCAGGGGTCGGGCCGGGCGATGCATCGCCTGGCGCGCTGCAGGCGGTCGCGGCGGCTGCAGCACCGGCGCCGGCTCGGGCGCAGGCGCGGTCGCGTGCGGCGGCGGCGCCGTCGCCAGCGCGACCTGCGGCGGCCGGGGCGACGGCGCGCCCTGCGGCGGTAGCGCCGTCGCCCGCGCGATCTGCGGCAGTAGCGCCGTCACCCGCGCGACCTGTGGCAACGACGTCGCCGCCGGCGCGCCCCGCGGCGGTAGCGCCGTCGCCCGCGCGACCTGTGGCAGCGACGTCGCCGCCGGCGCGCCCCGCCGCGGTAGCGCCGTCGCCCGCGCGCGCGGCGGCCGTCGGGTCCTCCCCGGCGCGTGGGGTGGGCGCCGCGTCCTCGCCGGCGGTCGCCTCGTCGCCAGCGCGCCGGCCGGAGGACCTCGTCGAGCTGCTCCACCAATGCTTCGGCTTCAGCGCCTTCCGCCCCTACCAGGAGGCCGTCTGCCGGACGGCGGCCGCGGGGAGCGACGTGCTGCTCGTCATGCCCACGGGCGCCGGCAAATCGCTCTGTTACCAGCTCCCCGGCATCGCCCGAGGCGGCACGACGCTCGTCGTGAGCCCGCTCATCGCGCTCATGGAGGATCAGGCCTCGAAGCTCCGCGCGTGCGGCTTCGCCGCCGAGCGGATCCACTCCGGCCGGAGCCGGGCCGAGTCGCGGCAGGCCTGCATCGATTACCTCGATGGCGCGCTCGATTTCCTCTTCATCGCCCCCGAGCGGCTCCGCGTGCCCGGGTTCCCCGAGATGCTCGCCCGCCGGAAGCCCGTGCTGGTCGCCGTCGACGAGGCCCATTGCATCTCGAAATGGGGCCACGACTTTCGCCCTGATTACCGGATGCTGGGTCAGCGGCTCCCGGCGCTCCGTCCGGCGCCTGTCATCGCGCTGACCGCCACCGCCACGCCGGTCGTGCAGGACGACATCGTCGAGCAGCTCGGCCTCACGTCCGCGGCGCGGTTCATCCACGGCTTCAGGCGGAGCAACCTGGGTATCGAGATCCTCGAGGTCAGCCCGGGAGAGCGCCTGAACCGGGTGCGCGCGCTGCTCGGCCAGGAGGGCCGGACGCCGGCCATCGTCTATGCGCCGACGCGGAAGGAGGCCGAGGCGCTGGCCGCCGGCCTCTCGGAGGATCTCCCGGCCGAGGCCTACCACGCGGGTCTCGCCGCCCCGGTGCGGGACCGGATCCAGGCGGCCTTTCTGGACGGCAGCACCGAGATCATCGTCGCCACGATCGCCTTCGGCATGGGCATCGACAAGCCCGATGTCCGCACGGTCGTCCACGCCGGGCTGCCCGGGAGCGTCGAGGGCTATTACCAGGAGATCGGCCGCGCCGGCCGCGACGGGCTCCCCTCGCGCGCCGTGCTGATGCACTCGTATGTCGACCGGCGAATGCACGAGTTCTTCCACGAGCGCGACTACCCTGATCCGGCGGTGCTCCAGCGGATCGAAGAGGTCCTGTCGGACGAGCCCCGCCCGAAGGAGGCGATCCTGGGTGATCTCGGCATGGATCCCGAGGTGGCGGACAAGGCCCTCGAGAAGCTCTGGATCCACGGCGGCGCGCGCGTGGATCCGGACGGGGGCGTCGCCCTGGGCGAGCCGGGTTGGCGCGGGCCTTACGAGGCGCAGCGGCGCCACAAGCTCGCCGAGCTCGTGCAGATGGCGCGGTTCACCGAGGGCCACGGCTGCCGGATGCTCCACCTGGTCCGCCATTTCGGCGACCAAGAGGACACGGGCGAGCCCTGCGGCCTGTGCGACGTCTGCGCGCCGGCCGCCTGCGCCGCGCGGGAGTTCCGGGCGCCGAGCCGCGACGAGGCGCAGGCGATCGCGAAGATCATGGCGGCGCTTCGCGAGAGCGAGCAGCCGACAGGCCGGCTCTACCGCGAGGCGTTCGCCGACGGCTCGCTCGAGCGGCGCGACTTCGAGCACCTCCTCGGCGGGCTCGTGCGGGCGGGCCTTGTCTGCGTGCGCGAGGACTCGTTCGAGAAGGCGGGCGAGCTCATCACGTACCAGCGCGCGTCGCTCACGCAGCGCGGCCTCCTCGGCGGGCCGCGCGGCGCGAGCGACGTCGTGGGCGAAGTCCCGCTCGCGAAGCTCCCGCCGAAGGTGAAGAAGCGGCAGAGCGCGAAGTCGTCGGACGCTCGGAGGGCGTTCTTCGCCCGCAAGGCGCAGCGGAAGAAGGGGCGGGCGCGCTGAGCGGCGCGCGGGCGGCGCTCAGCGGAAGACGCCGAAGTGGCCGAGCACCCACCAGAGCAGGACGAAAATGAGGATGGTGCTGAAGCACCCGCCGCCGAGCTTCTTCGCGCCGTAGCCTGCCGCGATCCCACGCAGAATCTTGCTCATCGAATGACCTCCGGCCCCGTGTCGGGGTGCTCGACGAGCGAAGCAACGTGGGTGCCACATCCGGCGGGCTCCGGCGGGGCGAGATGTTCCCGTGAAGAGGCGATGACTTGGCTTGCGGGGCGGCAAGCACAGCGGCGTACGCGCCACGGTGGGGCGTTTCGCGACGACCTACCTGCGCGAGCTGCGCGAAGCGTTCCAGTCGCTGCCGCGCGAGGCACCGAGCCCTGCCTGCTGCCGGAGCAACATCACCGGCCCAGCTTCGCGATGACGAGGCGCGTCCGATTCCCGTCGCCGGTGCCGGGCAGCGGTCCCGTGCCGAAGTCGGCGTGCGGAGCGGTCGTCGTGCCCGCGATGAGCGTCTCGCCGTCCGGTGAGGTGGCGACCGCGCGCAGGATGTCTTCGCCCGTGTTCTCCGTGAGGTGATTCCATAGGAGCTCTGCATCGGGCGTGAACTTGGCGACGAAGGCGTTGTGAAGTCCCTGTGCTTTCAATGGGCCGCTGCCGAAGTCGATCTCCCCCGCCGCAATGCCGCCAACAACGAGATTTCCAGAAGGATCCCGAGTGACTCCATACGCGTACTGTTCGCTGGCAGCCTCTCCGAACCCGCGCAACCATCGGGGCATCCCGGTCGCCTCGAGCTGCACCACGAAGACGTTGCGGTCGGTTCCGGCTCCTCCGGTTACGGTGTGCTCGCCAAGTTGCATCTTCTGAGAGAACGAGCCCACTATCACAGGACGGCTTGACAGATCCACCGTGATGCCCATCGGCTGCGCGTAGCCTGATCCAGGTCCGTTGAGCGCTCTGGCCCACACGGCCTTCCCGGCCGGCGTCAGCTTGACGACAAATTGGGTGCCATGGACTCGGAGCGGCACAGTGTCAGTGCCGAAATTGATCGTCTCATCCGACCAGCCGAGAAAGAAGATGTTCTTCGAGCTATCGACCGCAACCGCAGTGGCAGCTTCATACCATGACGAGCCATTGAACGTGCGCACCCAGTAGCCCGGGCCGCTCACGCGCCCGTTGGCACCGTCGAGCTTCGCCACGAGGATGTCCTCGCCATCGGGCGTGATCGGGCCCTCGCCGAGATCGATGGGCAGGCTGAATCTCCCCGTGACGATGATGTCGTCGCTCGAGTCGATGGCGATTCCGGTGAGTGTGCCGCGGCCTCCCAGGCCTTTGCTCCAGACATGCTTGCCCGATGCGCCAAGTCGGATGATGAACGGACCCTCCGGAAGCGGTCCACCGCCGAAGTCGACTCCCCCCTGAGGGCTCTCGCCGATCAGAACTGGGTTTCCCTTGGAGTCGATGGCAAGGTCCGTGACACTGTCCACGCCGAAATCGCCGAACTTCTTCGCCCAGAGAGGGATGCCGGTCGGACTCAGCTTGAGGATCAGCGCATCGCTCGACCCGCTGGCAGAGGAGAAGGATTCCCCTGCGATCTTGATCGTCCCTGAAAAACTTGCGCTGACGAACACGTTTCCCTCAGCGTCACTCTCGACGGCCAAAGGCCAGGCGTCGCCATTTTGCTCGAACCCGGTCGCCCAGACAATGCATTGGAATCCATCGCAGTTCTCGTCGTCCGCGGCATCGCAGCGCTCCACCGCGGGGACCACCTCGCCCTCACAGGCGCCCCAGGTCCTGTCGGCGCCGCAGGTGCGCATTCCTTCCCGGCAGGCGCCCCTGTTCCTGGTGCCCAGTGGGCCGGCGTAGCACACCTCCGACACGTCCGGCGTGCACGTGGGCGCCTCCTCCTCAGCGCCTCCCGCACCGCCGGCGCCCATGGGGTCAGCACCCCCCAGACCGCCGGCACCCGTGCCGCCCGGCGCCTGGTCGGAGAACTCGTCGAGACCGAGGAGCTGCGCGCACCCGCTGGCGCACAGGCCCAGACCAAGGAGGGAAGCGAGCGCGTAAGGTCGTGCTTGTCGTTGCATGGGCTCGTGCGCGCCCGGAAGTCGCAAGGTGAGGTTCCCGACGCTAGCGCGGAGGGTATCACACTGACGCGGCGCGCAGGAGCCTGGTTTCGATCGTCGCCGGGACGAGCCGGGCGCTCGTCCTAGCCTCGGACGCCTCGCGCCCGAGCGCCATAGCCGAGGACCGAGAGCCCTATCCGTGCCGAGAGCCGGCGTAGCGCCGCGCGAGGGAGGACGCGCGAGAGCTGGGCCGTGGCCTTGCTCAACGCGGTCGGGACGGCGACCACATCGCCACGATCCGCCGCCGCGATGCCGTAGGTCGCGCAGCCCTCGGCCGTGAGCTCGAAAGGCAGCTTTCTGCGCGGCACGCCGGGCGCGCCTACGTCGAAGATCTCCGTGGTCACCGGCCCTGGGCACAGCGCTGTCACCGTGACGCCGGTTCCCTCGAGCTCCACGGCCAGGCTCTCCGAGAGCGAAAGCACGAACGCCTTGGTCGCTCCATACACCGCATGTCCCGGGGTCGGTTGGAACGCGGCGAGCGACGCGACGTTGAGCACGCGCCCTCCGCCGCGGGCCACCAGGTCGGGGACGATCGCCGCGCAGAGCGCGACGACGCTCTCGCAGTTGAGTCGCACCAGCATCGCCAGCGCCGCCGGGTCGCCCTCCAGAAAGGGCCCGAGCCGCGTCGTTCCCGCGTTGTTGACCAGCCAGGTCGCGCCGCCCAGCTCGCGCGCCCGATCCCGCACGCGGAGGGCTGCGCCCTCGGTGGTGACGTCGAGCTCGAGCGGGTGGATGGGCGCGTGCCCGGCGGCGCCCGCCTGCGCGGAGAGCTCCTCCAGCCGGTGCGCCCGCCGGCCGATGGCGAGCACCGGCTGCCCGCGCGCCGAGAGCTGCCGTGCGATCTCCGCGCCGATGCCGGACGAGGCGCCTGTGACGATGGCGAGGCCCGAGGTCATGATCATGGACGCTATCCTTTACGCCGCGCCGCCCTTGATCGCGAGCGGGCTGTTGGTCCTGGCGTACGGGCGCGCCACGGCCGTTGCCGCCGGACTGCTCGCCGCACCGCGCCACGACGATCAGAACGCCATGGGTGCGTCATCCAGCACGGGCGGCCCCCCCCGACGCCGCGCGAGAGGTCGATTTCGTGGCGTTCTTGTCACAGTGGCTCATGCCGCCCACCGCGGCGCGGTCGATCGCCCGCGCGGTTCGCCGGCCGTCCCACACGCAGGGGACGTCGGAGCATCGGGTGGTAGAGGACCGTCCCCTACATCAGGAGCGGGCGTTTTGCCGCCTTCTTCTTGCAGAACGCTGCGCGCAGCGGCTAGCCTGTGAAACGTGCTTTCGACTTCGGGTGCTGAGGACCCGCGGGCAGCGCAGCGGACCCGCGAGCGAGTCATGCGCATTCGATGCGTCGAGCTGGCCACGGCCGCCCTGTGTGCGCTGTTGCCGTTGCCCGTGCATGCGCAGGTGGAGAAGCCGACGCCGCAGCCGGTCGTCGTTTCGGCGCCCGCTCTTGAAGAGCTGCCGGAGGTCGAGGGCACCGGGCTCTGCGCCGCGTCGGTCATCCCGAGCGGGCCGCAAGAGACGCCGGCAAACCTCTTTATGAACGACTTCATAGGAGGAACCAATAAACTCATCGACGATCACAAGGAAGATCGCCTCGAGTACACCATTCGAACGCTCCTTGATCTGAGCAACAACAACGCCGCCGACGAGGACCCCGGCGACGAGGACGCCCCGCGGAGTTTCGGCGACTTCAGGCCGATGTCGCCGGATTGCGGGATCGGCGGCTGCAGCTTCCCGTGGGACGATCGCCCTGACCGTACGAAAATCGTCTATGGCTCCCGGATTCGCGGGTTCCTGGCCGTCACGGAGGAGCTCGTCCGCAAGCCGGTCCATTTCGGCCTGTACGCCGACGATGCCGTGAGCCTCGCGTTTTACGATGCCGTCACGAGCGAGAAGGTGGTCCTTCTCCAGCCGGCGGAGCTCGGCCTGCCGGTCTGGCGCCTCACGAACACCGTCACCTTCGACAAGCCAGGCCTGTACCCGCTCGAGATCAACTACGCGGAGATCGCCGAGCACGCAGCGCTCGAGATGTCCTATTTCGTCGGGGAGTTCGAGGACTTCCACCGCGCTGCTGAAGTGGATCCCGTGAAGCTGAACGAGAACGGCTTCACTGTCTTCCGGCCGACGCAGTTCTTCCAGACGCTGGCCGGCTCGCCGTCGTTCCCGGATCTGGACCAGTGCCAGCAGTGCGAGCGCAGGTTCGTCGGCCTGCCCAACAACAACGGCTGTCCTGGGAGCTACTACTGCAACGAGGCCGCCCTCTGTGCCCCGTGCGACACGGCGCTCCACTGCGGCGAGTCGTGCTCGCGCTGCCTGAACGACACGCCGTTCTGCATCGATCTCAACGGCAGCCGCGCGTGCGCCGAGTGCCGCACCAGCGAGGACTGCCGCGACGGCTTCGTCTGCGACCCCGAGTCGCACGAGTGCAAGGAGGAGTACGAGTGCAACATCGACCCGGACTGCCCGCGGGGCGAGATCTGCGTCGAGCACTCCTGCGTCCCGTGCGACACGGCCGATCGGTGCGCCGGCAACTCCTGCAACTGCTGTCCGAACGGCATCAGCGGCGCCCAGATGAACTGCGCCGCGGTCGAGCCGGGCGGCGTCGCGATGTGCGTCGAGTGCCTCGTCGACGACGAGTGCCCCGACGGCAAGAAGTGCCACACCCCGACGGGCCACTGCGTCGACGAGATCCCGAGCAACGCGCAGCCGAACTGCTGCGGCGAGGGCTGCGTCGACTGCATGCACCCCGAGGACCCGAACGACCCGCAGTCGCCCCCGGTGCCGTTCTGCCTCCCCGGGCCCGTCGGGACGGCGTGCGCCGCGTGCCGCAACGACATGGATTGCGCCGACGGGCAGTACTGCCTGAGCGGCGAGTGCAAGGAGTGCGTCAAGGATCGGCGCTGCGGGCCGCGCTGCGAGAGCTGCGGCGGCGACACGCCGTTCTGCCTCGGCGACTTTTCGGAGCTCGCGGTCTGCGTGCGCTGCACGTCGGACGAGCAGTGCGCCGGCACGACCTGCAACCGCGAGACCCACGAGTGCGACCCGGGGTGCATGGCGACCTGCGCCGAGGATACGCCGCACTGCGACGGCGAGAAGTGCGTCGAGTGCTACGCCGACACGCAGTGTCCGTGCGGCAACACCTGCGACCTCGCGACGAACACCTGCGACGTCTCCTGCAAGTCGAACCTGGACTGCCTCGGCAACGAGCACTGCCGCTGGACCGACGAGGCGGACGCCAAGGAGTGCGCGCTCGGCCCGATGCCCGACAACGTCGCATGCGGCGGCACCCTCGCCGAGATCTGCAGCGTCTCGGTCGTCGGCCAGAAGGGCGCCGACCCGAGGGCCGCCGGGCTCGTCGCCCTCGCGGCGCTGGCGCTGCTCGAGCGAAAGCGCCGCCGGCGCAGCGGAGGTGCCTCGTGAGAACGCGTCCGCTCCTCGCCCCGCTCCTCGCGCTGTCGGCGCTCCTCGCCGGGGGCCCCGCGCTCGCCGAGGAGGGGCGCTTCGATGCCCAGGTCTTCCGCCCGGCTGCGGCCCCGCGCGATCTCGTGATGGTCCAGAAGTCGGAGGTCATCGGGAACCTCTCGCCGACCGTCGGCCTCTACAGCGACATCGCGGCCGACCCGCTCGTGCTGCTCGTCGCGGGCGACGACACGAGGCAGGCCGTCGACGCCATCTCCGGGCGGCTCGAGCTCGCCTTGCTCGCGGGCATCGGCTTCTTCGACGTGTTCGACGTCACGATGACCATGCCGCTCGTCCTCTTCCAGGAGGGCGGCAACCTCCGCCGCTTCGGCACCGAGGGGTCGGTCAAGAGCTCCTCGGTCGGCGATCTCCGCCTGTCCACGAAGATCTCGCTCCCGTACCTGAACCGGAAGGAGCAGGTCAAGGAGGGGTTCGGGATGGCCATCGCGGGCAACCTCAACTTCCCCACGGGCGACCAGAACGCGTTCACCAGCGACGGCGCGCTGAGCGGCGGCGCGACGCTCATCGGCGACTACCGGTTCAACTTCGGGCTGCTCCTCGCCGCGAACGCTGGCATCTGGCTGCGGCCCGACAACCAGTTCGCGGGCGTGCGCGTCGGCGACATGGCGCAGTTCGGCGTGGCGGCCGAGCAGTACGTCGTTCAGAGCTGGGGCCTGTCGGTCATCGGCGAGGTGTACGGCTACCCCTCGCTCACGAGCTACCCCGACGACCCGGGGCAGATCCCCGCGGAGGCGCTCCTCGGGCTGCGCTGGCAGACCAAGCACGGCATCACGATCACCTTCGGCGGGAGCTTCGGCGCGGCGTGCGGCTTCGGCGCGCCCTCCATCCGCTTCTTCAACGTCATCACGTGGCAGCCGAAGACGTCCCAGGAGCAGGAGGAGATCAACCGCCTGCAGCAGCGCGACAACGACGATCCGGATCGCGACGGCCTCATCGGCGCCGCGGACCGCTGCCCCGACGTGCCCGGGAGCCCCGAGAACTTCGGCTGTCCGGACCTGGACACCGACGGCGACGGCATCTTCGATCGCGACGACAAGTGCCCCGACAAGCCCGCCGGTCCGCACGGGAAGGACGGCTGTCCGCTCGCCTTCATCCGGGGCGACGAGATCGTGATCACCGAGCAGGTCCACTTCGCGACCGACAAGGACATCATCCTCGAGGACTCGAACTCGACCCTCGAAGCGGTCGCGCAGGTGCTGATCGACAACCCCGACATCCGCGAGGTGCGGATCGAGGGCCACACCGACGTGCGCGCGACCGACCTGTACAACATGGCCCTGTCCCAGCGCCGCGTGGCGAGCGTCATGGCGTACCTGATCGCGAAGGGCGTCGATCCCTCGCGGCTCCAGGCGGTCGGCTACGGGCACACGCAGCCGATCTACGACGACACCGGCTGCCAGGGGCACGACGATCAGCTGTCGCCCGATTGCCAGTTCATGACGTCGAAGAACCGGCGCGTCGTCTTCCGCATCCTGCGCTACGGCGCCGCGGGGGCGAAGCCGCTCACCGGAGCGCCCGAGGGGGGCGAGCAGCTCCTGCCGTCCGGCGGGGTGCTGCCGCAGAAGACCCAGGGCACGCTGCCGAATCAGGGCACGCTGCCGGGGCAGGGGGTCCTCAAGTCGAACGTGCTGCCGAGCGGCGGATCCGCTCTTCCGCCAGCAGGCGGGGCGCCCGGCGGTGCGGCGCCGCTGCCGAACCGCGGCAACGCGGGCGGTCTTCCGAGCAATACGGGCGTGCTGCCGCGATCGGGTACCCCTGCGCCGGCACCAGCGCCCGCGCCGTCCTCGTCGAGCCAGCCGCCTGCTCCTGGAGGCGGGGGGAGTCGCTAGGAGGGCGCCGATCTGGGGCCCGGCCCGAGGAGATTGATGGAAGGGGGCTCGATGGCGGGTCGAGCGCGCATGCGAGAAGAGCAGGCGTCGCTCGATCGCGAGCGCCTCGGGGAGGAGAGGGGAGCTGGACGTCAGGTAGGAGACCGCGCGCGGCGCTGACGTCTTCTGGTGCGCTTACTTCTTCGGCGCGGGCTTCACGGGCGCCGATGACGTGGCGGGCTTGGCCGACGACGGCGGGGCGGGCGTCGGCGGCGCGGCAGAGGAGGCCGGCTTGGCCGACGACGGCGGGGTGGACGACAGGGGCTTCGCCCCCGGCTTGCCCGGCTTGGCCGAGGTCGCAGGCGCGGGCGAGTCATCGTACGGCTCGTCGGACGCAGCAGGAGGAGCAGCAGGCTGCTCTGCCGGCGGCGCCTCCGGCTCGGCAGGCGCGGCCGAGTCGGCGGGCGGCGTCGCCGGATGCAACGTCAACGGCTTCGCCTCTCCCTCGGTGCGGCGGACCCAGATCACGGCCGTCCCGCTCGCGACGCTGGCATAGCGGCCGTCCTCGGTGCGGATCTCCTCGTTGACCGCCTCGATGACCGCGTCGCCGCCGACGCCGCACGCGGCCTTGCGGAGCGACTCGAGGCGCTCCGCCTCCGTGCGGGCCGTCGGATCGCTCGCGATCGGCTGAAGGCGATGGTATTCGCGATCGGGCAGCTGGCCCGCCGGCACGACGTGCATGTCGCTGCAGAACTCGCCGGAAGGCGTGCGTTTGTCTCGGAAAGCGGTGCTGCAACCGGCGATGAGCGCGGCACCCAGGGCCGCCGAGAGGAGGAGGCGCTGCATGCTGCCTTCTTACCAGCGATGCGACGCGCGATGCAAACCCCGTGCATCATGGACGCAGCCGACGTGCACCGGGGACGCCGGCCGACCCGGCGGCACGCCGCCTTTCGCAGGTTGCTCGGGGGGGATCCGCGCCTGACGCCGTGCGCGTCACCGGGCCGCCACGCCCCGTCGCCACCGCCGCGATCGCCCCATCCAAATGTTCCGATCTCGTGAACGCCTGGCTATGCTTCGCGGCGCGATGCGCCAGCTCGAGCGATCCGCTCCTCTCGCCTTCCTCACCTTCCTCGGCGCGGCGCTCGCCGCCGCGTGCAGCGCCCCTCAGGCGGCGCCGCACGCCGCTCCGGACAGCGCCGCCCGTGCCGAGGAGAGCGCCTCGAGCGCCGCAGCGTGCCTCGCAGCCGCCAGCGCGCCGCGGCAAGCCCGCCCCGGCGAGCCGCCGCGGATCGGCGTGAAGCACATCCTCGTCCGCTATGCCGGCGCCGATCGCGCCGAGGGCACGGCGCGCACACGCGAGGAGGCGTGCCTGCGCGCGATGGAGGCGCGCGACAAGATCCGTGGGGGCGCCGACTTCGGCGAGGTGGTGGCGCAGTACAGCGACGAGGCCGGCGCAGCGTCGCGCGGCGGCTCGCTCGGCACCGTGGAGCGCGCCGACGTCCTGCCGCCCTTCGCCGACGCGGCGTTCGAGCTCGACATCCAGCAGCTCAGCGACGTCGTGGAGACCCGCTATGGCTTCCACGTGATCTTCAGGACGGAATAGCCCTCCTGCCGAGAGCGAGCCTCCCGCCGGAGACCTCGCTGCCTGCCCGCGCGAGGCCTCGCCTCGCGGGCCACGCTTCGTCACGGCGCCGCGGCGAGCCACGCCTCGCCACGGCGCCTCGCGGGACGGCGCCTCGCGAGCCACGCCTCGCTGCGGCGCCTCGCGGGCCGAGCGCGCAAGGGTTGCGTTCCCGGCGGAGGCGCAGCATGAAGCTCCCATGCGCGCTCACAAGCTCCTCGCCGCCTTCGCCGTGATGATCGCCTCGCCAGCGCTGCTGATCGCGGCGTGCAAGTCCAGCGACGAGCCGGAGGAGGTCACCCCGGCGCCAGGCGCCGTCACGGCGCCGACCGCGACGGCGCCGCCGCCCGCAGCGACCGGGACCGCGCCGGCCGCGACGCCGACCCCGGCCGCGCCTCCAGCGACCACGACGGCCGCCCCGACCCCTGCCGCCCCGGCGGCCCCGAAGCCTGACGCGGGCGCGCCGAAGGACGCGGGCGCGCCGACGGACGGCGGCGCCGCCACCACGGCCGACGCGGGGGCGCTCTCGGCCAAGCTCGCGGCGTGCGCCGCGAAGTGCCAGTCGATCCTCCAGACCTGCCTCACGCCGAAGTTCCCCGCGGACGGCGGCCTGCCCGCGCTCGCCGATCCGGCGGCGTGCCAGAGCTCGTTCGACTCCTGCCGCACCGCCTGCGCGCCGTAGCTCCCGCCCCGCCTCGGCGAGGCCGGCTCCAGCGCCGCCGCCGGCCTACTTCTTCTGGGCGGCGCCAGCTGACGCGCTGGGCAGCGTGATCCGGAAGAGCGCCCCGCCGGCCGCGCCGGTGGTCACCGTGATGTCGCCGCTCATCGCCTCGACGAGGTGCTTCGCGATGGACAGGCCGAGCCCGGTGCCGCCCGACGCGCGAGAGCGGCCCGGATCCACCCGGTAGAACCGATCGAAGACGCGGGCCTGGTGCACCGGGGGGATGCCCGGACCGTCGTCCTCGACCTCCAGGACGACGCGCCCGTTCGCGGCCCGCGCGCGCACCACCACGTGCGAGCCGTTCGGCGTGTGGTGGATCGCGTTGTCGACGAGGTTGGTCAAGATCTGGTCGAGCGCGCGTGGATCCGCCGCGACCAGCGTGCCCTGCGCCACGTCGATCTTCACGTCGGTGTCCCTCTCCATGGCGCGCCCGCGCAGGAGCGCCACCGCCGCCTCCGCCTGCACCGAGAGGTCGAGCGTGCCCGGCGAGAGCGGCCGCTCGCCGCCCTCGATGCGCGACAGGTCGAGCAGATCGTCCACCAGCCGGTGCAGCCGGGTCGCGTTCCGCTCGATCACCTCGACGAAATCGCGCGCGGCCTCCGGGTCGTCGAGCGCGCCGCCGAGCAGCGTCTCGCTGCTCGCGCGGATCGACGCGACCGGCGTGCGAAGCTCGTGCGACGCGTTGGCGATGAAGTTGCGCTGCAGGCCCTCGATGCGCCGCAGCTCCGTCACGTCGAAGAAGACGGCGACGACCCCCGCCGCCCCGCGGCTCTGCGCCGGCAGCGCGAGCGGCGCGGCGTTCACGAGCAGGATCCTGCGCCCAGGAGGCCCGGCCGCGCCTGGCGCCGCGGGCGCAATCTCGATCTCGCGCGTCGCCGCCGCGCGCGCGAGCGCGACCTCCTCGAGGAGCTCGTGCAGGCTCGACGAGCGCAGCACCTCGAGCGGCGGGCGGCCGACCGGGTCCCTGCGGATGCCGAGCAGCTGCGAGAGCGCCGGGTTGACCAGCGTGATGTCCCCCTTCTCGTCCGTGACGAGCACGCCCTCGCGCATCGACTCGAGCACCGCGCCGAAGCGCTCGCCCTCGCCCCCGAGCTCGCGCCGCGACAGCTCCAGGCTCTCGGCGAGGTCGTCGAGCGCGCCGCCGAGCGTGGCGATCTCGTCGCGCCCCTGCATGCGCGCGCGCCGGCCCAGGTCGGCCCGCATCTCCCGCGCGACGCCCGTCAGGTAGACGAGCCGCCCGGAGAGGGCGCGCGCCCCGGCGAGCGCCGCGGCGACGGCGAGCGCCAGGGCCAGGATCGTGCCCTCCACCACGCGCGTGCGGGCGGCGGACAGGCTGCGATCGATCGCAACCGGCTCGAACGCGACCCGCACGACCCACGGCCCGTCCGGGCGATCGAGCCGCTGCGCGGCGTAGAGCATCCGCATCCGCGTCGTCTTGCTCACGCGCTCGCTGTGCCCCGTGCCCACGTGCCGCGCCTCGGCGACCTCGTCGCGCGTCGCGTGCGTATCGAGCTGGCCGAGCCCCTCCGGCGCGACCGACGAGTCGCCCCGCACCGTGCCCTGCGGATCGATCAACGTGACGCGCGCTCCGGCGACCTTCGACAGCGCCGTCGCGAGGGCGGGCGCCTCGGCCGCGAGATCGCCCGACCTCGCGGCGACCTCGGTGACGAGCGCCGTCCGCGTCGCCAGGTTGGCCTCCGTCTGCGCCGAGAGCTCTGCTCCGAGCGTCTTCAGGACATAGCCGTCGAACACCAACGCCGCGAGGATCGCGATCCCCACCGCGAACGCGATGAGCTTGCTTCTTATACCCATGTCACCCGCGTGCCGGACCCACGCCGCGCGCGACGTGGGCGAAGATCCTTAGGTTACCTGGTTTTGTCCGTCCCATGACGACTCGTTGACGTGATGCGGGGAGACGGGTAAACGCCCGGCCCCATGGGATTAACCCGTGACGCAGTCTTCTTCGACGCGCTGGCCAACCACGCACGGCAGAGCGTCGCAGCGAGCGAGCTCCTCCTGGAGATGCTCGACAGGCTCGACGAAGCCCCGGCCCTGGTGCAGCGGATCTCCGACCTCGAGGACGAGGCCGACAAGATCACCCACGAGTGTCTGGCCGCCCTCCACCAGACGTGGATCACGCCGCTCGATCGCGAGGAGATCCACGCGCTCATCACCCGCCTCGACGACGTGCTCGACTGCATCGAGGCGGCGAGCGTGAGGCTCGTGCTCTTCGAGATCACGAGCGCCCTGCCGGACGCGCGGCTGCTCGCGCAGGATGTCGTCGACGCGTGCACCGTCATGAGCTCCGCCATCCAGTCCCTCAGGGATCTGAAGAAACAGCCGACCCTCCTCGAGCTCTGCGTCGAGATCAACAAGATCGAGAACGCAGCGGATAGGCACTACCGCAACGGGTTGGCGGCGCTCTTCAAGAAGGGGAACGACCCGCTCCTCGTGATGAAGTGGCGCGACATCTATGACCTCTTGGAGCACGCGACCGACCGCTGCGAGGACGTCGCGAACATCATCGAGGGCATCGTGCTCGAGCACGCATGACGACCTACATCCTCGCCATCCTCATCATCGCGCTGGTGTTTGATTACATCAACGGCTTTCACGACGCCGCGAACTCGATCGCCACGGTCGTCTCGACGCGCGTCCTGTCGCCGCGCACCGCGGTGCTCTGGGCAGCCGCCTTCAACTTCATCGCGTTCGCGCTGTTCGAGCCCACGGTGGCGCGGAACATCGCGAAGGGCGTCGAGCCGGGGTTCATCACGCCGAACGTCATCCTCGGCGGCCTGCTCGGCGCGATCATCTGGAACCTGCTCACGTGGTGGTGGGGGCTGCCGTCGTCGTCGTCGCACGCGCTCATGGGCGCGTTCGCCGGGGCTGCGGTGAAGAGCGCGGGGCGGCTGTCGGTGCTCGACGCGACGGTCTTCGGCAAGACCGCGGCGTTCATCCTGGTGTCGCCCCTGCTGGGCGCTGTCATCGGGTTCTCGCTCATGCACGCCATCCGGCGGCTCGCGCGGGGCTGGACCGCCGGCAAAGTGAGCTCCCGGTTCCGGCGGCTACAGCTGCTCTCCGCCGCCGCCTACTCGCTCGGGCACGGCGGCAACGACGCCCAGAAGACGATGGGCATCATCACGGCGCTCCTCATCTCCGCGGGCCTCCAGGAGGGCGGCAAGGACCCGAAGCCGATGCTCTGGGTCGTGCTCGTCTGCCACGCGGCCATGGGCCTCGGCACGCTCTCCGGCGGCTGGCGCATCGTGAAGACCATGGGGATGAAGATCACGAAGCTGAAGCCGGTGGGCGGCTTCGCGGCCGAGACGGCCGGCGCGGCGACGCTGTTCAGCGCCACCGCGCTCGGCATCCCCGTGAGCACGACCCACACGATCACGGGCGCGATCGTCGGGGTCGGCGCCACGAGCGGGCGCCTCTCCGCGGTCCGCTGGGGCGTCGCCGGGCGCATCGTCTGGGCCTGGATCTTCACGATCCCCGCCTCGGCCGCCCTCGCCGCGGTCGCCTACACCGTCGCGAACGTCATCAGCGGCCAGCCCTGACCGCGCAGGCGAGCGCGGCGCCGCGCCGCGCGGCGTGGCGCCACGCAGGCGAGCCGGCGCCTCGCTCGCGCGCCAGGCGGCGGCGCTCGCGGCGCGCCCTGGGACTTCCGAAGCGCGCCGCCGATCTCCATAGCGCGACCATGCGGGCGCTCGTGATGGGGGCGACGGGAGCGCCGGGAGGGGCGGTCGCGCGGGCGCTGCTCGCCCGCGGGCACCGCGTGCGCGCGTCCTACGCCAGGCCTGGCGATCCGACCGCGGCGCGGCTCATCGAGCTCGGCGTCGAGATCGTTCAGGGCAGCGCAGACGAGCCCCGCTCGATCGCGCGCGCGGCGGCCGGCGTCGACGCGGTCTTCGCCATGGGCTCGCCGCTCGAGGGCGGGCTCGCGGCCGCCGAGGCGGAGCTGCGGCTCGGCCTCGCCGCCGCCGAGGCCGCGAGGGCGGCGGGCGGCGCGCACCTCGTCTACACGTCGGTCGCGAGCGCCGACCGGGGCACGGGCGTCCCCCACTTCGAGAGCAAGGCGACCGTCGAGCGGTACATCACCGCGCTCGGCGTGCCCTGCACGATCCTCGCCCCGGTCTGCCTGATGGAGAGCCTGCTCGCGCCCGCGGCGCTCCTCGGCCTCCGGCGCGGCGTGTACGCGGCCCCGCTCCCGGCGGGCTGCCCGCTGCAGCAGATCGCGGCGGACGATGTGGGGCGGTTCGCGGCGCTCGTGCTCGAGCGCCGGGGCGATTTCCTCGGGCGCCGGATCGAGCTCGCGTCCGACGAGCTCACCGGCGCCGAGGCCGTCTCGGCGCTGTCCCGCGTGGCCGGCCGCGAGATCCGCTACGCCGAGGTGCCGCTCGCCGAGGTGCGCGCGCGCAGCGAGGACCTCACGGCCATGCTCCGCTGGCTCACGCGCGTCGGCCACGGCGTGGACCTCGGGGCGCTCCACGCCGCCTACCCGGAGGTCGGGTGGCGGCGGTTCGAGGACTGGGCGCGCGAGCACCTCGCGGGCGCGCTGACCCGAGCGGTCGCGTGAGGCTGCGAGGGCGTCGCGTCGATCCGGCGCGTGGTCCACCCGGCCGGCGCGGGGCTCACCCGGCCCGCGCGGGCGCGGAGCTCATCCGACGTGCGACGGAGCGCGGCTCGGTCGGGCCGCCCCGAGGCTGATGAAGTGGTCGAGGATCCAGGTCTTGAAGCGGCTCAGGTCGAGCCGGTCGAGCAGCGGCAGGAACGCCCGCTCCACGCCGTCCTCGCGACGTATGGAGGCGAAATCGAGCACGCCGACGTCGTTCGCGGCGAGCACGTACGGCATCACCTCGGTGCGCCCCTCGTCGAAGGCCGCGAGCAGCAGCGACCCCTTGAGGAAGGCGGCCGAGACGTCGAGGAAGGCGGGGCGGATGCCGCGGATGTACCGGCTGAAAGGCTCCGCGATCACGCGCTTGTCCGACGAGTCGCGGAGGCCCGCGCCCTCGAGCTGCATCTTCAGGTAGTCGCTCGCCGACACGCCGGGGTGCTCCTTGCGGCGGCGCTCGGCCTCGTAGCCCTCGGCGACGATCACGAGCGCGTAGTCGGCGCGCTTGAGGCCGTCGGCGAGCTCGCTCAGCACGTCCTGGGGGAAGCGGAAGAAGGGGAGCACGATGAGGTGCGCCCGCGCAGCCACCGCGCAGTGCAGCGCGTGCCGCCCGCTGCGGTTGCCCATCATCTCGAGGATGTAGATGCGCTTGTGCGTGTAGGCGTCCTCGTAGAGCCCGCGCGCGATGGTCGCGCCCGTCTCCACGCCGGACAGGAAGCCGATCGCGCGATCGCCCTCCAGATCGTTGTCGATGGAGACGTTCACGAAGCCGGCCTGCGGGCGCACCTCGAACTCGTCGAGCCACGCCTTGATGCCCTCGAACGTGCCGTTGCCGCCGACGCAGATGAGGTGCGTGAACCCCTGCGCCTTGAAGGTCGCGGCCGCCTGCTTGCGCTTCTCGCGATCGAGGAAGCCGGAGTAGCGCTCGCTGCGGAAATCGCTGCCCGCGTCGAGCACGCGCCGCCCCATCGAGCGCGCGGGGATGCCCTGCGCGAGCAGGTCGTAGCGCTGGCGGCGGCTCATGATGAGGCGCTCGAACTGGGGCTGGGCGCGCGCGTCCGCGGTCAGGGAGCGGAAGCCCTCGGTCGCGGCCCACACCTCGTAGCCTCGCCGCGCCGCCTCTTCCGTCAGCGCGACGGCGACCGAGGAGTAGCCAGGGGCGTTGCCGCCGTCGAAGACGAGCAGCAGGCGCTTGTCCGATGCCGGGAGGGTGTCGGGACGTCCGAACTCGACGATGCTGGTCATGGCGCCGGCCTTCTACCACGCGACGACGAGGTTGGCTGAGCGATTGTCACACGTTCGAACGTGTTGTTGGACGACGCCCGGCGTTGGACGACGGCGCCGCGCGGCGTCGAGCGAGCGCGCCGCGCCGCGTGGCGCTCCGCGCGTGCGCCGTTCACCCCGTGTTGCGCATGCCGGCGGCGATGCCGTTCAGCGTGAGCAGGAGCGAGCGATCGCGCCCCGAGTCCCCACCGCGGCTCGCCCGCAGGAGCTCGACTTGCAGGAATGAAAGGGGGTCGACGTAAGGATTGCGCAGCGAGATGGAGCGCTGGAGCGTCGGGTTGCCCTCGAGCAGCCGCCGGTTGCCCGTGAGCCGCTTGAGCCACGACCGCGTCCGCTTGTACTCCGCGATGATCCGCGGCGCGACCGCCTTGCGCGCGGCGGCCGGCGCGAGCTCCGCGTAGCCCGCGAAGATCGTCATGTCGGCCTTCGCGAGCACCATCTCGACGTTGTCGATGACCGCCCGGAAGAACGGCCACGACGCCATCATCTCCTTCAGCAGCTCCGCGCCCTCGGGGCGCTGCCCCATCGCCTCCAGGCCGCTGCCGACGCCGTACCACCCGGGGAGGATGGCCCGGTTCTGCGTCCACGCGAAGACCCACGGGATCGCGCGCAGCGACTCCAGGCCGCCCGCGCGCCGCTTGCTCGGGCGCGAGCCGAGCGGCAGGCGCGCGATCTCGTCGATCGGGGTCACGGCCGTGAAGAACTCCACGAACTTGGGCTCCTCCCAGACGAGCCCGCGGTAGGCGCGCCGGCCCGTCTCGGCGAGCTCGTCGAACGCCGCGGCGTAGCGCAGCTCGGACGCGGTGGGCGGCCGCGGCTGCGCGCCCAGCGTGTGCAGGAGGACGCCGCTCAGCATGATCTCCAGCGTGCGCATCGCGAGCTCGGGGCGGGCGTACTTGTGGTCGAGCGCCTCTCCCTGCTCGGTCGCCTTGTAGCGGCCGCCGACGCTGCCGGCCGGCAGGGCGAGCAGCGCCTGGTGCGCCGGTCCGCCGCCGCGCGCCACCGACTCGCCGCGGCCGTGGAAGACGCGGAGCGGCAGCTCCGCCTCCGCGGCGATCTTCGGCAGCGTCTCCTGCACGCGCCGGAGCGCCGCGCTCGCCGCGAGCAGGCCGACCTCCTTGCCCGAGTCGCTGTAGCCGATCATCACCTCCTGCACGCCGCGCGCGAGGACGTGCGGCCGGTACTCCGGGTGCGCGAGCAGCGCCCGCAGGATCCTCGCGCTGTCGTTCAGCGCGGCGAGCGACTCGAACAGCGGGACGACGTCGATCCGCGCGCACGAGCGCGCCTCGTCCCACAGCCCGGCGGCCTTCGCGCACGCGAGGGCCGCGAGGACGTCGTCCTCGCTGTGGGTCATCGACAGCACGAGCGTGCGGCAGGACGACTCGCCGCCGTCGCGCTGCGCCGCGGCGATGCGCTGCAGCGCCTCGAACACGCGGCGCGCCTCGGGCGTCATCTGCGCCGGCTCGACGCGGCCCTCCGCGACGCTGGCCGCCGCGGCGCGCGCGTCCTCGGCCGGCGCGCGCATCTCGAGCTCCGCGAGCGCGAACCCGAGCGCGTGCACCTGCGTGAGCAGCGCCCGCGCGCGCCGCTCGCCCGAGCTCGCGCAGCGCGCGGCGCGCAGGCTGTCGGCGACGACCGTCAGGTCGCGCTCGAGCTCCGCGGGCTCGCGGTAGGGGGCCCCGACCGTCGGCTCCTCGGGCCGCACGAACGCGCGCCCCTCGCGCGCGGGGCCCTGCCCGGAGCGCGCGCGCGCCTCGGCGCGGCCGTGCTCCGCGTGCTCGAGCGTGGCGGTGAGGCGCGCCTCGATGAAGTGCAGCTTGCGGCGCCACGGCTCGCCCTCGGTGCGCGGGCCGAAGTGCGCGGCCACCTCGGGCATCGCGGCGGCGTCCTCCTCGATCGAGGCGAGCAGCCAGGGCGGCGGCGTGACGTGCCGGACCGACTGCGACAGCGCGCCGCCGAGGTCGCGCACCGCCCGGATGAGCCGGCGCAGCCCGCGGATGCGGTAGGCGAACAGCGCGTCCTCGAGCACGGCGGGCACGACGAGCGGGTTGCCGTCCATGTCGGCGCCGACCCACGAGTGGATCCGGAGCGGCGCGATCTCCGCGTCGAGCGGCTCGCCGTAGGCGGCCTCGAACGCGCGCCCGATCACGGTGGGCAGATCGGGGATCAGATCCCAGAGGATCTCCTCAATGTACCAGGCGACGTTCTTCACCTCGTCGCCGACGGTGGGGCGATCGCGGCGCACCTCGTCGGTCTGCCAGAGCGCGGTGATCTCCTCGCGGATCTCGGCGAGCTTGCGCGCCGACTCGTCGGGCGTCAGCTGGCAGCGGTCGCGCTCCTCGAGGTTCTTCGCGATGCGGTAGAGCTTCTCGAGCACCGTGCGCCGCGCGGCCTCGGTCGGGTGCGCGGTGAGCGTGAGCGTCACGTCGAGCGTCCTGAGCGCGGCGCGCACGCGCTCCGCGGGCACGCCGGCCTTCTTGAGCGTGTGCATCGCGGCCTCGATCGAGCCGCGCTGCGGCCGCGCGCCGGGATCCGTCGCGTACGCGCGCGCGCGGCGGATGCGGTGGTGCTGCTCCGCGAGGTTCACGAGCCGGAAGTAGACGGTGAACGCGCGGATGACGGGCTCGAGGCGATCGTGGGGCAGCTCTGCGAGCAGCTTGCTGAGCTCCGCGGCCGCGTGCGCGCGGCCGTCGCTGGGGCCGCGGCGCCGACGGATGGCCAGCGTGCGAATGCGCTCTTCGATGGCGAAGAGCTCTTCTCCCTCCTGCTCGATCAACACTTCCCCGAGCAGGCGTCCAAGCAGGCGAACTTCTTTGCGAAGAGGTCGATCGACCTCACGACGGCGGGGCGGCATGGCGGCCAGCCTAGCGCGATGCGGCGTAAAACGGACCACCGAGTGTGGTCTGGGCGGATGGTCCGTGGCCTCGAGGGGGCGGGCCCCCCGGGGCGGGGGGCGCTCCTCGGGACCCGCCGGGTGGGCTGGGGTGCGAGCACGGTCCGTGCATCATCCGTTCATCCGCGCCCTTTCGAAGCCTCGTCGAGCTCGTGTACCCTCGGCGGATGGCCGATGATGTGTTCGGGATCGTCGGCACGACCCAGGGGGCGTTCAAGGTAGAGCGGGTCGTCGCCGAAGGTGGGTTCGGCGTCGTCTATCGGGCGTACCACGAGGCTTTTCGAGCGCCGGTCGCGCTGAAATGCCTCAAGGTCCCGGCGACGCTGCCCGAGCAGCTGCGCGTGCAGTTTCTTGAAAAATTTCGTGAGGAAGCGGAACTGCTGTTCCGCCTGTCGGCCGCGATCCCCGCCGTCGTCAGGCCGCTGCACCACGACGTGATCTCGGCCGCGACCGGCGCCTTCGTGCCGTTCATCGCGCTGGAGTGGCTCGAGGGCCGCACGCTCGCGAGCCACATCGCCTCCCGCGCGGCGATCGGAGCGCCGCAGCTCTCGCCGGCGGAGGTGATCCGGCTGCTCGCGCCCGTCGCGCGGGCGCTCGAGGCGGCGCACCACTTCCCCGGGCCGAGCGGCCCCACGTGCGTCGTGCACCGCGATCTCAAGCCGGCGAACATCTTCCTCGCCCAGATCCACGGCGCGGAGGTCGTCAAGATCCTCGACTTCGGGATCGCCCGCGCCCGCGACGCCGCGACGGTCATGGCCGGCCAGACCGCCACCACGTCGGGCGGCCTCTCGACGGCGTTCACGCCGGCCTACGGGGCGCCCGAGCAGTGGGCGCCGAAGCGCTTCGGCAAGACGGGCCCCTGGACCGACATCTGGGGGCTCGCCGTGACGGTCGTCGAGGCGCTCGCCGGCCGCGAGATCATCGGCGGGGATCACGTAGCGATGATGGGCACGGTGCTCGACGAGAAGCGCCGCCCCACGCCGAGGAGCGAGGGCATCTTCGTGCCCGACGCGCTGGAGGCCGCCTTCCGGCGGGCGCTGGCGGTGGACCCGCGCGAGCGCTTCCGGGACATCGGGGCGTTCTGGGACGACGTCGAGCAGGCGCTCGGGCTGCCGCGGAGCGCTCCGCCGATCGCGGTGCCCAGCCGGAACCACGCGCCGCCCGCCGCCCGCGCCCGCTCCTCGGTGCTGCCCGCGTCGCCCTCGTCGCCGGGATCGACGCGGTCGCAGGATCTCCTCCAGAGCACCGGCCTCGCGGCGCCGGCGGCGTTCACGGAGGCGGCCCGGGAGCTCCACCTGCCGGAGCGCGGCGGCGGCCGCTTGCCGCCGCACAGCCTCCCCACCGAGCCGGTGGTGCCGCTCGCGCTCGACTGGTCTCCGCCCGCACCCTCGCCCTTCGCGAGGCCTTCCTATTCGCCGTCGAGGATGCCGCCCCCGATGATGGAGCGCGCGCCCGCGCGGCCCAGCCCGAGCACCGCGGAGCTCATGGCGATGTTCGCGTTGCCTGTGCGGCTCGCCGGCGCGGGCGTCGTCATCACCCTCCTCGACCTCGCGGCCGCGTCGCTGCTCTTCGACGGCCAGCGCATCGGCGTGGGCCCGATCGGGCTCTTCCACGTCGCGGTGGGCCTCGTGGTCCTGGGCATCGGGATCGCGGTGTTCCGGCTGTTCTCGTCGGACCGCTAGCGCAGCCCATGCCCGCGAAGCCGCAGGATCTGGGCGACACGCGATGGGACGACGTCCGCGTCTTCCTCGCCGTCCACCGGCACGGGAGCCTGGGCCAGGCGGGCGCGCGCCTCGGCCTCGACACGTCCACCGTCAGCCGCCGCTTGACGGCGCTCGAGGCGTCGCTCGGAGCGCGCCTCTTCGACCGCACCCGCGACGGCCTCGTCCCCACGCGCGTCGCCGAGCTCGTCCTGCCCGCCGCCGAGGCGATGGAGGCCGCGCACCGGCGCCTCGCGCGCGACGCCTCGGGCGCCGAGGCCGACGCCGAGGGCGTCGTCCGCCTCAGCGTCGCGCCGGGCTTCGCCGACTCGTTCGTGACCCGGAGGCTCCCGCGCCTCCGCGCGCTCCACCCCAGGATCCGCATCGAGCTCGACGCGTCCGTCCGGGTGCTCGATCTCACCCGGCACGAGGCGGACCTCGCCCTCCGCTCGATCCGGCCGGAGGGCGCCGACCTCGTCGTGACGAAGCTCGCGTCGGCCCGCTGGATCGCCGCCGCCTCGGAGCAGCTCGTGAAGGACGCCGGGCCCGTGGCGGCGTGGGACGCCGTGCCGTGGATCGCCTGGGATCGCGACCTCACCAGCTTCCCGGCGGCGCGCTGGCTCGCGCGCCACGCCCCCGGGGCGGAGATCGCCCTGCGCACGAGCTTCTTCGTCTCGCAGCTCACCGCGGCGGAGATCGGGCTCGGCGCCCTGCTGGTCCCCGAGCCGTACCTGCAGGTGCACGCCCTCGCGCCGCTCCGGTTCGCGAGCGCGCTCGAGGCGAGCGCGGCGGAGTGGCCCACGGACGATCTCTGGCTCGTCGGCCACCGCGCCCTGCGCGACGTCCCCCGCGTCGCCGCTGTGTGGAGCTTCCTGATCGACGAGCTCAGGACGCCGTGAGCTCTGTGACCCCTCGCGAGCAAAGCGAGATTTCAACGCAAAGGCGCAAAGTCGCAAAGGCGCAAACCTGCATAAAATCTGCTCTTTTTTGCGACTTTGCGGCTTTGCGCCTTTGCGTTGAAATCTCTCTCCGGATCCCTCGCCGGCGGAGCTAGGGCTCCTCGCGCCGCACGCCCGTCGATCCGTAGCCGCCCGCGCCGCGCGCCGTCGGCGCGAGCGCGGGGACCAGGACCACGTCGGCGAGGGCGACCGGGCAGATCACGAGCTGGGCGATCCGGTCGCCGCGGTGCACCGTGAACGGCGCCGAGCCCAGGTTGATCAGGACGACCTTGATCTCCCCGCGGTAGTCCGGATCGATCGTCCCGGGGCTGTTCAGCACGGTGACGCCGTGGTGCAGCGCGAGCCCCGAGCGCGGCCGCACCTGCCCCTCGTGGCCGTCGGGGAGGGCGACCGCGTAGCCCGTGGGCACGAGCTTCCGCTCCCCGGGCGCGAGCGTCACCGGCGCCTCGATGGCCGCGCAGAGATCGAGCCCGACGGCTCCCTCGGACTGGTAGGCGGGGGGAGGGACCTCGATCGGCCCCACGCGAAGGAAAGGCACCGGGATGCGCACGCGGCGGAGCCTAGCCGGTCACGGGCGCGGCAGCACCGCCTCGAGCGCCGAGCCCCGGAGCGCCTCGAGCGCCGAGTCGGACCACGCCCGCGCCCGATCCGAGAACCCGGCCTCCACCGCGCGCCGGAGCAGCTCGATCGCCCGCTCGAGGTTCCCGTCCTTGGCGCTCGCGCGCGCCGCGCCGTACGCGTCCTCGCCGAGGCCCACGCGGCGGAAGATCGCCTCGTAGAGCCGCGCCGACCAGTCGAACGCGCCGCGCTCGAACGCGATCTCCGCCATCCGCCGCGCGTCGTCCTCCGAGAGCTGCTCCACGATGTCCAGCGCCACGGCCGCGGCCCGCGCCACCTCGCCCTGCTCCACGAGCACCCGGATCAGCGGGCCCGCGACCTCCTTCCGGTCGTCGCCGGCCTCCCGGGCCGCCTCGAGCGCCTTCCGCGCCTGCTTCAGGTCCCCGAGCGCGAGGTGCACCGCGCCGACCAGCGCCGGGTCCGGCTCGCCGTGCTTGCGCGCCTGCGCGACCGCTTCCCCCGCGCGCTTCGCGTCGCCGAGGAGCAGGTGCGACCAACCGACGAGCTCGTGCGCCTCCCGGAGCGCGCGCCTCGGCGGCGCCGGCGACTGCGCGAGCACCTCGGCGGCGAGCGCCATCGCCTCGCCCGTCCGCTCGTCCTCCACGGCCCGGCGCGCCCGCTGGAGCAGGACGGCCGTCTCGGGCGGCATCGGCTCCTCCTGGAACTCCGCGCGCCGGCGGTTCATGGAGGGCGACGGCGCCGCCGGCTCGGCGCGGAACCGCTGAAGGCTCTGGAACGCGGACATGACGAGGATGAAGGAGAAGAAGAAGAACCCCGCCCTCAGGAAGAGGATGGCGAGGAGCACGGCGGCGACGCCCGAGATGGCCGCCGTCAACCGGGCCCGCTTCGGGCCGAGCGCGTGCTCGAGGACGTGGCCGCCGTCGAACGGGAGCACGGGGATCAGGTTGAGGAGGCCCCACCACACGTTGACCGTGATGAGCATTTCCATCCCGCTCAGCAGCATGGCCGGGAGGGCGTAGAGCGCCGGGGTGTAGCTGAGCACGAGGTGCAGGAGCCCGGCGACGAGGAAGCCGGCGAAGGGGCCTGCCAGGCTGATCAGCACGTGCTGGAGCCGCCCGACGGGCAGGAGCGAGCGCCATGTCGTGGTCCCGCCCATGAAATGCAGCGTGATCTCCGGCTCGATCCGGTGCCGCTTGATGGCGAGCGCGTGCCCGAACTCGTGCATCAGGACCGACAGGAAGACGACCAGGATCCAGACGAGGAACGTCTGGTACTGCTGCCTGGCCAGGATTCCGTACCCGAGCAGGGCGGCGGAGAGCCAGAACCCGAGCTGGACGTCGACCGAGACTCCAAACAGACGGAAGCTCATGCGCATGTAATAAGCCGTGCGGGCCGTTCGCTCAATGATTGCCGTGCGGACGCGGCCGGCCGTAGAGTGCGCCGCGATCTTCCGCGCAGCCGCGCGCGCGTGCCCATCGGGGCGCGCCGTGCCCCTCTCTGGCCGCGCGGAAGCGGCGTCGGGAGCGAGCATGGGCAGGGAGATCCGGGTCAGTAGATGGGCGCTCGCCGGGGTTGCCGCGGCGGGCATCGCGTGCGGGGCCGCACCGGCGCCCGCGCCGTCCCCCGGGGCCGCGGCGGCGCCCGCGCCGCCGTCCAAGGCCGCCACGCCCGCCGCCGCCCGCCCGCCCGCGGCCTCCGCGCCGGTCGAGGCCGCTGCCGCGCCGCCGGCCGCAGCGCCGCCCGCGTTCGAGGTCCCGCCCAACACGGCGGTCCTCCACGTCGGCGACTCGTTCGCGGTGGCGGGCTTCGCGCAGGCGCTCCGCCCGCGGATGCAGGAGCACCGCGTGCGCTACGCGGTGAAGGCGGAGACCAGCTCGTACACGGTGACGTGGGCCTCGAGGATGGAGCTCCTGGTCGCGAACTACCAGCCGGACCTCGTGATCATCAGCCTCGGCGCCAACGAGGTGGAGAACGTCAACCCGCCGGCCCACGCCGGCGCGATCCGCCGCATCGTCAAGGCGATCGGCGGCCGCCCGTGCGTGTGGGTCTCGCCGCCGCTCTGGCGCAAGGACACCGGCATCATCGACGTGATCCGGACGAACTCGGCCCCGTGCCGCTTCTTCGACTCCGACGCGCTCGTGCCGGGCCCCCTCCCGCGCCAGAAGGACAAGATCCACCCGAACGAGGTGGGCGGCGCGCGCTGGGCCGAGGCCTTCTGGGGCTGGCTCACGGCGGAGCACCTTCCGGCCGGCGGGGAAGAAGGCGCAGCGGCGCCGCTGCGCAGCCCCTGGGCGCTCCGGCCGTCTCCGCCGGAGGAGCACCGCTCCCGGACAGAGGCCCCGGAGAGCGCGGCCCAGCGGGGCGAGCAGGTGTCGGAGCGGCGGGCGGAGTGACTCCGAGCTGACCGGCCGGCGCCCTACGCCGGCGACGTCGCGACGCCCGCGCCGCGGTGGATCAGCCCGGGATCGTGGCCGAGCGCCCCCGCGATCGCCGCCCTCACGTCCCGCATCAACCGGTTGCGGCCCCCGGCGCCGTAGGGCGCCGGATCGATCGGCGGCATGATCGTGACCACCACCCGGTGGTGCTCCTGGACCACGAAATCCTTCGCCCGGAGCACGTGCCGCGTGCCGTCGATCGCCACCGGGAGGATGGGCGTGTTGGTCTCGATCGCCATCCGGAAGCCGCCGCTCTTGAACGGGAGGAGCGCGCCGGTCTTGCTCCGCGTCCCCTCCGGCGCGATCCAGACCCGGGTCCCGTCCTGCAGCATGGACGCGCCGACCTGCAGGCTCGCGCTGGCCTGCACGTGATCGCTCCGGTTGATCCGGATGAACCCGGCCGCCTTCATCGCCTGGCCGAAGATCGGCACGTTGAACAGCTCCTTCTTGGCGATCATCCGGAGCCGCCCGGGGATCGCCCGGAACACCACCGGGATGTCGAAGAGGCTCTGGTGGTTCGACATCACAACGAACGGCCGCGCGCCCGAGGCGTTCTCGCGCCCGCGCACCACCAGATCCACGTCCGCGTCCTCGAGCACCTTGCGCGCCCACCAGTCCAGCCGCTCATCGCAGCGCTCGAGGGTCACACGCCCGATCATCGCGTCCACCACGGTCGGAAAGCAGATCCGGGCAGTGTCGAAGATTCCCATGAACGTCGTCTGAAGGCTCATCGCTCTCTTCCCGCTGATTCCGCTGAAAGGTGAGGGGATCGCGTGGCGCGCCGGCGACCGAGCAGGCCCTGCCTCACGCGGCGGGCAAGCAGCCCCGAGGGGCGCCGAGCTCATCCAGTGCTCATGCAGCGCTCATCCAGCACTCGTCCACTGCTCGTCCGTATGCGAACGCCGCAAAGTATACCACTCAACCCCCGGCTGTGGTGCCGGTCACGGTCACTACCACGCGGCGCCCGTGGGGAGAACTACGGTGCTCCCAGACATACAGCGCTTGCCAGGTCCCGAGGGCGAGGCGGCCGCCGGAGATCGGGATCACCTCGCTGGAGCGGGTGATGGCGCTCCTCAGGTGGCCCGGCATGTCGTCGGGGCCCTCGTCGTCGTGCTCGTAGTCGCGGCCCTCCGGGGCCAGGCGCGACATCCAGCGCTCCAGGTCGCGGAGGACGGCCGGATCAGCGTTTTCCTGGATGATGAGGCTCGCCGACGTGTGCTGCAGGAACACGGCGCAGAGCCCGACGTCGACGCCCGCGCCGGCGACGACGCGCGCGACCTCGCGCGTGATATCGACGAAACCCCGGCCGTTCGTGCGGATCTCGAGCGTGCGCTGGACGATGGTGGTCACCGCGCCATCTTAGCCGCCTTCAGCGCGCGCGCCCGGCACGACGTCGACGATGAGCCCCCAGCTCGTCCATCGCTGGAACCACGCGCCCACGCGCTCGGCCAGCGCCGCGCCCGCCCCCTCTCCGGCGCCCTGCGCCTCGGTGCCGGCCGGCTCCTGAGCTCTGCTCGCCACCTCCTCACACGCCGGGACGAGCGGCACGCCCCGCCCGAGCGCCTCGAGGAGCGCGAACGCCTGAGGATCGAGCTCCTCGAAGCGGATCGTGAGGTCGGCGCCGCGGAACACGGCCAGGTGGACGGGGCGGGGCGCGGGCAGCGCGGGCGACAGGCCCTGCTTGAGCTCGCTCCGGAGGACGTGCGCCGGATGGCCGAGCCGCACCAGCGCGAGCAGCGGGTGCAGGACGATCCTCGCGGTGGACCAGCCGTCCGCCGGCATGTTCGTCACCTTCGCCGGATCGAGCGGAGGGGGCGAGGCGCCGTCGAACAGATCGACGAGGGCGTGCTCGTACCGCGCCACGTCGCGCGCGAGATCCCGCAGGGCAGGGGGGAACCCCTCGTGGGCGCCCGCGAAACCGGCGACGTCTCGCCCGAGGTCGCGCAGCGTGAAGCTCGCGGGCGGGTGCGCCGCGAGGTAGGCCCTCGCGAACGCGTCGAAGCCGTCGTCGCCGAGGACGTGCGCCAGCGCGGGGTAGTCCTCGCGGAGCGCGTCCCTGTGCCGCAGCCAGAACTGCCGCCGGTAGATGTCGGCCTGCTCGGCGGGCGTGAGCCGCTCGCTCCCGGCGACGTGCTCGCGGCACAGGCCGGCGAGCTCGGCGTCGTCCGCGAGCGGCGCGCCGGCCGTGAACATGCGGGTGAGCTGCCGCGTCAGGGCGGCGAGGCCGGCCGGGGGCGCGGGCTCAGGCGGCGCGCGCACGCGCCACCTCCTCCCGGATCGCCCGCGCCTTCTCGGCCTCGGCGGCGAGGACCTCGAACGAGGGGATGTCGTCGTCCCACTCGATCAGCGTCGAGACGTCGCCGGTGCGGGCGACCGCGCGCCGGTAGAGCGCCCACACGGCGTCGACCACGTGATCGCTGTGGGTGTCGAGGATGTACGCGCCCTGGTGCGTGTGGCCGGCGAGGTGGAACTGCACGATCCGGTGGTGCGGCACGCCGTCGATGTAGGCCTCCGGATCGAAGCCGTGGTTGTACGAGGAGACGTAGACGTTGTTGACGTCGAGCAGGATGCCGCAGTCGGCCTCCTCCGCGACCGCCGAGAGGAACTCCCACTCGCTCATCCGGCTCGCCGTGAAGGTCAGGTAGCTCGACACGTTCTCGAGCGCGAGCCGGACCTCGAGGAAGTCCTGCACCACCCGCGCCCGCGCCGCGACGTGCCGCACGGCCTCGTCGGTGTACGGCAACGGGAGCAGATCGTGCAGGTTGATCCCGTGCGCGCCCGTCCAGCACAGGTGATCGCTCACCCAGGGCGAGCCCACCTTGGCCAGCAGCGCCTTCAGCCGGCGCAGGTAGTCGAAATCGAGCGGATCCGTGCTGCCGATCGACAGCGAGACGCCGTGCTGGACGAGGCGGTAGCTCGAGAGGAAGCGCTCGAGGTTGGCGACCGGCATGCCGCCGTCCACCATGAAGTTCTCGCTGATGATCTCGAACCAGTCGACCCGGGGCTGGTGCTCGAAGATGTGGCGGTAGTGCGGGATGCGCAGCCCGACGCCGACGCCGAGGTCGGGGAGTCCCAGCCGCATCCGTTCGAGGTTCACCATGGTTCACCGCGAGCCTTGCTCAGGGGTGGAGGGATGCGCCGCGGCGCCTCACGGCCCAGCGGATCCGCGTGGATCGGCGCGACGGCTCTGGCGGATCCGCGCAGATCGGCCCGACGGCCCCAGCGGGTCCGGCGGATCCTCGTGGATCCGCCGGACTCCGCCGGGCCGGGCCGGGCGCGCCGAACTTACGACGAGCAGTCGGCCGGCTTGCAGCCGCCCTTGCCCTTGCACTCGTTCTTGCCCGAGCACTCGTGGCCGGCGCCCTTGCAGCCGCCCTTGCCCTTGCACTCGTTCTTGCCGGCACAGCACTCCTTGGCGGCGGCCGCAGGCGCTTCGGTCGCCGCCGGCTCGGCCGCGGGGGCGGCGCCGCTCGTCTCAGGCGCGGGCGGAGGCGACGAGGCGCAGCCCGCGAGGCCCGCCACCATGCCCGACACCGCCGTCAACGCCAACGTCTTGCCCATGTCGATCGTCATCTGATCCTCCACGCTCGTCTTCGTCGCGATCACCGAGCCCACCGCGCGCCTCGCCAGAATGGCGCGCCCGCACGCTGGAGCCCGTCGGGTCTCGCCGGCCTCTCGACCGCGCTGAGCCCATCGGCTACGCGTCACTACGCCCGACCGGTTCCACGGTTTCACTCCGGACGCGTTGATTCTTCATTCAACTCCCCGTAAGTGAGCGGGGTTGACCTCCACGCCCACGCGAGCCCCCCCTGCGTGCACGGCGTCCGGCGGCGTAGCCTCGGTGGCTGGGGCGCGCGGCCAGCGTGCAGCGTTCCATGCACGACGTAACTCGCTTCGGACGGCAGGCGCAAGACAAAGCGTCCAGCGCGGCGCGCCGGCGCCGTGGCGGGTCCTCGTCCACCCGCGTCGCGGGGCGCTCCCGGTGCTCGCGGCGCTCTCGCTGGGGGCGGCCGGCTGCGGGGGGGCCCCGAGTGGAGGGGCTCCGCGTGGGGGGGCCGGCACGCCGGTCAGCGCGGCGGGTGATGCGGCCTCCGGGCGCGAGCTCCCGGTCGAGGCGATCGCCGCCGAGCTCGAGGCGCTGAGCGGCGCGATCCTCGAGGGGCGGGAAGCGACGTTCCGGGACATCCTGGCCGACGCGATCGCGAAGGACGCGTACCTGTGCCAGCCGGCGCCACGCCGCGTCTTTTCCGGAGCGCGCGGCGACGTGCCGGAGGGGGAGCGGCGGATCGCCGGGGTGATGCCGCACTACGGCCTCTTCTTCGGTCCGATGAGCTACCTCGTGCGGCGGCGCGGCGGCGCCTGGGAGGTCGACGTGCGCATCGCGGTCGATCCGCCGGAGGGCGCGGGCTGGCTCGAGCTGCCCGACTGCGGGCTGGCCGCCCGGCTCGGGGGCGCGATCGCGTGCCGCGGGACGCCGTACGCGCGCTCGGGATCGACGGACGCTTGCCCGGGGTCCGGCGTGTTCACGGCGAGGGCGACGCCGGCCGCGATCCGCGCGCTGCTCGCGCGCTGGTCGGACGAGGCCGAGGGGTACTGGAACCGCGACGCGCGCGCCTTCGGGCTGCCGGTGCGCTACGACTTCGACTTCGTGCTCGCGGACGAGGCGCGCGCGCGGGGGCTCCGGGTCGATCTCGCGGTGCCGCTCTCGCCGACGTGCGGCAGGACGCCGTACTTCAGCGCGATGCGGGCCGGCTGGTCGCTGCCCGTGCTGGCCCACGAGGTGGGGCACGTGCTCGGGCTGCTCGACGAGTACGAGGCGCTCTCCGGGATCGTCCGCTGCTATCCGAAGACGCCGTTCCCGGGCGCCGAGATCAGCCGGATGGGGCTGTCGATGAAGGAGGAGACGCGGCTGCTGCCGATCCATCACTACCTCGTGCTCCGCCGCTTCTTCTGCCGCGAGCCCGCATCCATCGACCCGTATGCCGGCGCGATCCGCTGAGCCGATGCCGGCGCGATCCGCTGAGCCGATGCCGGCGCGATCCGCCGAGCGCCCCGCGCGGCCCCGCGGCGGCCGCCTCCTCGCGGTAGCGGCGCTCGCCTATGTCAGCGCAGCGGCGCTCGCGTGGACGGGGCTCGCGGGCTGCCGCTCGGAGCGAGAGCGCGGCGGGGCGGACGCAGGGCCGAGCGCGGCGGACACGGGAACCAGCGCGGCGGACGCCGGGGCCGGGGCGCCGGACGTGGCGCCGCCGCTCTTGGGGGCGCCTCCGGGGCCGAGGGCGCTCGCGCCGCCGGCGGAGCCGCGCTGTCCGCCGGAGATGGTGCGGGTCGCGCGCCGGTTCTGCGTCGATCGCTACGAGGCGGTGCTGCTCGACAAGGAGACCGGGCTCGAGATCTCCGCGTTCTATCCTCCGTCGCGCCAGGCGGCCGCGTCCGTCGAGCGCGTGTGGTCGAAGATGCGGCTGCAGCTCGGGGACGACGAGGCGCGCCGCATGGATCTGCCGCTCCTGCCCGGCTGGCAGAAGCAGCGCGAGTTCGAGCCGCGCGCGGTGTCGCGCAGGGGCGTGCTCCCGCAGGGCTACACGACCGGCGCGCAGGCGGAGCTCGCGTGCCGGAACGCGGGCAAGCGGCTCTGCTCGCTCGAGGAGTGGCGGACGGCGTGCCGCGGCGAGCGGGACGAGCAGTTCCCGTACGGACCGACCTACGCGGACGGGCGGTGCAACGTGTTCCGCGAGGCTCACCCGGCCGGCGTGCTCCACCGCGACGTGACGCTCGGGCACAGCGATCCGCGGCTCAACCTGGTGCGCGTCGCCGGGGCGCCGCTCCTGCGGCGGACGGGCGAGACCGCGACGTGCGCGAGCGCGTGGGAGGACGACGCGGTCGCCGACATGGTCGGCAACCTCGACGAGTGGATCGACGATCCGGAGGGGACGTTCGTCGGCGGGTTCTATGCGCGCGCGACCCGGGAGGGGTGCATGGCGCGCGTCGCGTCGCACGACTTCACCTATTTCGACTACTCGACCGGCGTCCGCTGCTGCGCGGATCTCCGCGCGCCGTTGTGAGGGCGCGCCGCCGGGGGCTGCCGGGCGCGCGACGAAGATGCCGCTCTCCGGCAAGCCAGGAGGGTAGCCGGCGCCCGCTGGGGCAAAATCGGCGCACGTCCGTCAAGCCGACATCGTCCTGGCGGCGCCCGCGGCCACGCCGAGGCGCTGCTCGTAGTTGGCGAGCGCGCGGGCCCAGGCCGGACGCGCTTCGCAGAGCTCGCGGTAGCGCCGGACGTGCGGATGGTCGCCGAGGAGATCCGCGCGCCACGCCTGGCGGAGGACAGTAGTCATCGCGATGTCGGCAACGGTGAAGTCGTCGCCGGTGACAAATTGCTTGCCGTCGAGCCGGCGGTCGAGGGCACCGAGGCAGCGCTGCGCCCACGCGCAGAGCTCCGGTCGGAGGTCGGCGCCGGCCGTCTTTCCGAACTTGGCCTTCAGATCGAGCAGTACGATCTGTGCGATCGGCGGCTCGACCGTGGTGAGGGCCGCGAACGTCCAGCGCGTGACCTCCGCGCGCTTCCGGAGGTCGGATAGCTCACCCGCGCGCTCCGCAAGGTAGAGGAGGATCGCGCCGCTCTCCGCGATCACGAAGCCGTCGTCCTCGATCACCGGCACCTGGTTGAACGGGCTGATCCGCGCGAAATGCTCCTCGTTCAGCTCGCCCTTCGGCTGATCGAGGCCGTGCACCTCGTACGGAAGGCCGAGCTCCTCGAGCGCCCAGAGGATGCGGAGGTCTCGCGTGAGGCCGATCACCACGCCGGGCACCTTGCCGAAGCCGTAGAGCGTGATGGGACGAGCGGTGGAGGTGTCGTGCGCTTTCATCGATTCCATCCTCTAAATGACGCAGCAGCATGCGTGCAAGCTCGAGCGGTCGTAGAGCTGGCGCGACCGACCAAAGATTGCGGCCATGCTCGCGAACGCGCTCCGCGGGCTCGGGCGGCTGCTGGAGACGACTCACGTCTTGGGGTACCTGCACGGCGCGGATCTCCGCGCGCCGCCGCGGCGGGCGCGCGGTCGCGGCGGCGCGGGACGATCTGGTAGCATCGGCCGCTGCGCGGGAGGACGTCGCGCTCGTGCGACACCGCGGGGAGGACCACCGATGCTCGCAGCCCGATATCACGTCTACGATTCAGCGGTGCTCGACGTGCCCATCGAGGAGGCGTGGAGAGAGCTCCGCGATGTCGTCGCGCTCCTGCCGATCGTCTTCGGTGACGGCGTCAAGGACTACGGTTACGTGGACGGCGGCTCGGCGGAGAAGATCCCGTCGCGCTTCGAGTTCACGCTCCACCCGTCGGGAGACAAGGCCGTGGAGGAGGTGGTCGCGCGATCCGAGACCGAGCACTCCGTCACGTACCGGCTGCTCGGACAGGTCCTGGGCATCGAGGGGTACATCGCGACGTACCGGCTTCGCCGGATCACGACCGAGCCGGGCAAGACGTTCCTCGAGTGGCCCCGGGAGTTCGGCGTGGCGTCGGGCCAGGAGCCTGAGAAGGTCGTCCCGTCGGTCGCGGCCCTCACCGCGAACGAGGTCCTCGCCGTCAAGGAGCACTTCGCGAAGCGCCGCCGCTCGGTGTGATGCACTGCGGCCTCGGCCGAGCGGACGGGGCCGAGGTGGAGCCCCCCGCCGGGGGATCTTCAACGGATCGCAACCGTTGGGAGGGGCCCGCCGTCGGGGGCTTCAACGGATCGAGTGAGCGCGAGGGGCCCGCCGCCGGGGGTCTCCAACGGATCGAGTGAGCACGAGGGGCCTGCCGCCGGGGGTCTCCAACGGATCGAGTGAGCGCGAGGGGCCCGCCGCCGGGGGGTCTCCAACGGATCGAGTGAGCGCGAGGGGCCCGCCGCCGGGGGTCTCCAACGGATCGAGTGAGCGCGAGGGGCCCGCCGCCGGGGGTCTCCAACGGATCGAGTGAGCGCGAGGGGCCCGCCGCCGGGGGGTCTTCAACGGATCGAGTGAGCTGCCTGATACAGCCGCCGCGCGCCCTCAGGTCGTCGGACGGCCGACGGCGAGGAAAGCCTCCTCGCCCTTCGGGCGCCGCCGGTCGCGCCAGACGAGCGCCGCCGGCAAGATCAGCACGGCCGCGAAGAGGCACGCGAGCTCGCCGATGACCGCGGAGATGCCCAGGCTCCTCACCGCGTAGTTCTGCGAGCGGACCAGGGCGAGGTAGCCCAGCGTCGTCGTGAGGCTGCAGAGGATCACCGCGCCGCCCGTCTCGCGCACCGCGGTCAGCGCGCCGCCGGCGCCCTCCCGCGCGTACCGCTGCACGATGTTCACGGCGTAGTCGACGCCGATGCCGAACGTCAGCGGCAAGGCGATGAAGTTCAAGAAGTTGAGCTTCACGTTCATCAGCACGAGCAACCCCGCCATCCACGAGGCGCCGACGAGCAGCGCGCCGAGCACCGCGAACGCCGGGCGGCCGCCGCGGAAGGCGACGAGCACGACGAGGACCGTCGCGGCCAGCGAGAACAGCACCGCCGGCGGCACGTCGTCGATGACCGCCGCCCACATGTCCGCGTAGATGACCGCGCGCCCCGAGCCGCGCACGACGCTGCCGTCGGGGAGCCGCGTCTCGCGGTACGCGTCCGCCCACCGGAAGAGGTAGTGCGCGTCGTGCACGCTCTCGGGCGTGATCGGGCTGATGTACACGATGCGCCCGCGCGTCCCGTCGGTCTCGGTGAAGGCGCGCGCAACGCCAGCCGGCAGATCGCCGATCCCGAACGGCGCGAGATCGTCCGGCGGGATGACCGCCTGGATGCGGCGCCAGTCCTCGTCGCCCACGAGGCCGCGCTTCCGCGCCCTGAGGACGCGATCCTTGATCTCCTGGAGCAGCGGGATCTTCGCCTCCTGATCCCGCGGGACCAGATCCTGGAGCGCGTAGATCTCCTTGAACGGCTTCGCGCCCTCGGGCGCCGCGTCGCGCCTCGCGTAGAGCGCGGCGCGGAGCGGCTCGACCTGCTCGGGCCGGTCCACGAGGATCGCCATGCCGTCGGTGCCGACATAGCCGGTGATCTCCTCCGCGAGCGAGCTCAGGCGGATCTGCGCCGCGCGGGCCCCCTCGTCGTTGCGGAGGTTCTGGAGGTTGTACTCCATCGGATCGGCGCGCACGTAGCTCACCGTGGCGACGAGGCCGGCCGCGGCGAGCGCGAGGCCCGCGAGCGTGAGCGTGACCGGGCTCCGCGACGCGAGCCGCGCGAACGGCGCGCCGAACGCGACGCCGCCCTGGGCGCGCCGCCGCAGCCTGCCGAGGAGGCCCGGCGACTCCTGCTCGAGGGGGACGATCCGGTCCATCACCGCGAGGATGCTCGGCAGCGCGACGAACGTGGCGATCCAGCAGAGCACCATGCCGGCGCTGCCGATGAGGCCAAAGTCGTGGAACCCGCGGAACTCGGTGACGAGCAGCGAGCCGTAGGCGGCCGCGGCCGCGCAGCCGGCCGTGAGCGTGGGCAGCCAGGTCTCGCGGTGGGCGACGCGCACGCCCTCGAGCAGGCTCGCGCCGCCGCGGCGCGCCTCGAGGTAGCGCGCCATGTAGATGATCCCGAAGTTGATGCCGTTGCCGGCGACGATCGAGAAGAGGAACCCGGTCGCCATGTTGAGGTGGCCGAGCGCGAGCTGGGTGGCGCCGAACGTCCAGGCGACGCCGATGCCGATCGTGATCAGCATGGCGACGAGCGTGCGCAGGCGCAGGTAGTAGAGGAACACGACGGCGGCGATGAGGACCGCGCCCGAGACGCCGACGTCGGTCAGGTCCTCGTTGATCGCCGCGTACTCGGCGATCCCGGTCTGCAGATCGCCGGCGAGGCCGTGGGTGATCCCCGGGTCGAACGAGGCGGGGCGCACGCGCTCGACGACCTCGCTCACGCGCCGGATCGCCTCGGAGCCGGCGGCGAAATCGCTGGCCATCACCTTCGAGCGGATGGCGACGACGACGGTCTTGCCGTCCTTCGACTGGTAGTAGCCGTCGGGGTAGCGCCCCGTGTCGACCCCCTGGAGGCCGAGGCTCTGCTCGATCGAGCTGGCGTTGATCTCGGGGGGCGGCTCGTCGTCGAGCAGCGCGCCCGTCGCCTTGCTGACCTCGTAGGTGTAGCGCGCCTCGATGTCGTCCCGGAGCTTGGTGAGCCTGTCGCGCTCGACGTAGAGCCCGGCGCGCGGCGAGAGGAAGCGGTACGCCTCGTGCACCCCGTCCTCGACGCTGCCGACCCACGGGGGGCCGATCTTCTCGATCTCCGGGACGAGCGCGTCCGCGGCCCGCTGGAGCGCGGCCGTGGGGGTGCCCTCGCCGCCCTGGAGCACGACGAAGAGCGTGGACACGCCGGCCGTCTTCGCCGCGACCCGGTCGAGCTCCTGCACGCTGGGCCGCGACGCCGGCAGCAGCGACTCGAACCCCGTCAGCACATGGAGCCGCGTCGCCAGGAAGACGGCGATGACGGTGAGGATCCCGGTCACGAGCAGCGGCAGCGCCGGCCGCTTCACCTGGAGCTCGGCGAGGCGCGACGCGAGCCCGCCTCCGCGCGACGAGGGCGGCGGGAGGCGGGGAGGGCTCTCGCCGGAAGCTTCACGGGAGCTCTCAGGTGAAGGAGACGGGCGGGGCGCCGGAGGCGGTGGCATGTGCGGAGCGGACATGAGACGGTGTGTGAATCCGGGGCGGAAAGGGAGGTTGGAAGGGGCGTTGGAAACGCCGGTGGACCACGTTCTTAGGGAACGGGATCCCCGGAGGACAGCGGTCGCGTGCGGCGCAGCGACGGCGCGCGGCCGAGGTCCAGGCGGCGGCGGAGGCGCGCGGGGCAGCGATAGCAAGAAATGGGGGCGGCGCGACCGACGGTTGCCTGCGCTCGTTCATGTCACCATCGCATCCGAAGGCCGTTCTCTGGGATCTGGACGGGGAGCTGGTCGACTCCAGCGAGCTCCTTTTCATCGCCTGGCGCGAGGCGCGAGGCGCGCGGGGCCGCGGGGGGCTCCGACGACCACGCTGACCATGATGCGGTGTTCGGGATGCGCAACGACGATCTCGTGCGCTGCCTGATCGGTCCCGAGGTGCCGGCGGCCGAGATCGCCCGCATTTCGGGGGCGAAAAAGCGGCACTACCGGGAGCTCGTGGCCGAACCTCCGGGCGGCCGAGCTGGGCAGGTCCTACGTGCTCATGGGCGCGCCCCTCGGGGACGCTCCCATAGGCGTTCACCAAGCTTCGCGCCGCGTTCTCCTACATTCGAACGTTTACGTGGTCGTTTACGTGGTCGTGGTCGTGGTCGTTCACGTGGTCGTTTACGTGATCGTGGTCGTGGTCGTGGTCGTTCACGGCCTACCGTCGACGACCACGACCACGACCACGACCACGACTACGACTACGTAAACGTCTACGTTGGTGACCGATGATGGGGTGAATGGGGGGCCGGGCTTCGTGCCCTGAGCGTGACCGAACGCGCTTGGTCAACGCCTATGCGGGGATGCTCTCAACTGCTCTCGGCGGACATCGGAATGCCGCTACGTGCGCAACCCGGCCGGCGATGGATCGAGGCTTGTCTCGCCTCGGGAGCGCGATGAGCCCCTAGGGGCCGGGCGGGGTCGTGCCGGCATCCGCGGCCCCCGCGCGGCGAGGCTTCGCGACGCCGCCTGCGCCCCCGTCGCGGGGCGCGCCGGCGTCCGTCGCCTTGGTGCCCGCGTCGGCCGGCGTGGCGCCGGCATCCACCGGCGCGGCGCCCGCGTCGGCGTCGGCGTCGGTGCCCGCGTCCGGCGGCGTCTCCTCGGGCACCGCCGGGGGCGCGGGCGGAGGGGGCGTCGGGGGGAGCTCGCTCTCCCAGCACTCCACCTTCGGGGGCGCCGCGAAGTGGACCGTGCGCGACGCGGCGTCGCCCTTCCGGGTGACCAGCTTGTCGGTCTTGTACACGGTCGCGTGGCCGCACGCGTACTCCGCCTGGTGCTTCGCCTCGCGCCCCACCACGTGCGTCCGAGGCGCGCGCTCGTTCTCGCACTGGGCCCACTCGATCTCGTACTCAGCGTCCTGGTCGGAGAGGAGGATGCGGCTCGGCGGATCGTCCTTGGACCGGCGCCCGGTGAGCGTCGTCCGGGTGATCGGCTCCTTGCCCTCGCGCACCGTCAGCGTGACCGGGAAGCGAAGGCTCCCGCGCATGTGGGCGCGCGAGGCGCCGACCTCGAAATCGGGGCAGATCGGCTCTCCCTCGATCGGGGACGGCGTGGGCGGGCCGCCGCACGCGGCGCTGGCGAGGATGCTGCCGAGGAAGAAGACGGCGAGGGGTCGGGCTCCGGGGCGGAGGTTCACGCCGGGATTACTCGTTTCCCCGGGTCCGCGCGTCAAGCGATCTTGGTCTTGCCCAGCTTCAGCACCCGATCGAAGTGCTCCTTCGAGACGGGCACCACGCTGAGCCGCGACCGCTTCAGGAGCGAGATCTCGGCCAGCGACTCGTCGCCGCGGATCGTGTCGAGGCTGACCTGCACCTTGAGCGGCGCGACCGGCTCGATGTCCACCACGCTCCAGTCCTCGTCGGCGTCGGCCGTCGGATCCGGGTACGCTTCGCGCTTGACGCGCGCCACGCCCGCGACCGCCTTGCCCTCGCTCGAGTGATAGAAGAGCACGAGATCCCCCTGCTTCATGCCCCGCATGTTGTTGCGGGCCTCGAAGTTCCGGACGCCGTCCCAGATCGTCTGGCCGTCGCGCACGAGCTGCGCGAACGAATATTTCTGAGGCTCGCTCTTCATCAGCCAGTAACGGCGAGACATGCACGATCTCCAGGGCAGGCGCGAGGGCGGCGCCGGCCTGGCCGTCGCGCTCTCATCCTCGACGGACAGCCCGTCGATTTGACCGGCTACCCTAGCACCGCCCGTTCAGTCGGTGATCACGATCTTGGCGCCGTCCGGCGTTCGTCGCGCGATCTCGTCAATCTCGTCGTCGTCGAGGGCGATGCAGCCGAGCGTCCAGTCGCTCTCCTTGTGCACGCCCGCGAGCTGCGCGCTGCCGACGCCATGGATGCCGATGCTGTGCCCGACGCCGCGGCCCGGCGGGACCTCGCCGCGCCGCTTGAGCTCGGCGAAGCGCGCGCGGTCTTCCTCGTTCGGGTAGCTGACGATCAGGAACCGATGGAACAGGCCGTCGATGCGGCCCGCGACGCGGTACGTGCCGACGGGGGTGCGCTTGTCGCCCTCGTAGCGCTTCGGCCCCGGCCCGCCAGGCCCGAGGGCGACCCGGTAGGACCGGACGATCTTGCCGCCCGCGACGAGATCGAGCGTGTGCTCGCTCTTGTCGATCCGGATCTCGGTGACCGGCGGCGAGGCAGCGGCCCTCGGAGCGCGCCGCGCGGCCGTGGCGGGCGGCGTTCGCTCGGACGGCGCCGCACGAGGGGCACCGCCCGAGCCTGCGGTCAGGGAGGGGACCGTGTGGGTGAGGGAAGCGGCGACCAGCGCCGCGGCGAGGACGAGAGGGGGCCTGAGGAGCATGCCCGACCGTCGGCGCCGCGCCGGAGAGTGTGACGCCCGGCCGGGGCCTGCAGTATTCTCGATCGGGCGCGTCACACTCCGGGGCCGCGGCGCGATGCAGGGTCGATGAGCACGCCGATGACCACCGAGGACCGCACCCCCGCGACGAACCCCCTGGCAGAGCCGGCGCTCCGCCGAGCCCTCGAGGATTTCGTGCGGCGGCGGGTCCCGAGCGGCGAGGTCGACGACGTGGTGCAGACCGTCCTCTGCGACGCGCTCGCTTCGCCGGGGCGCCCGGTCGACCCGACGGAGCTCCGGCGCTGGCTGCTCGGGATCGCGCGCCACAAGGTGGCCGACCATCACAGGCGCTCGGCGCGCGAGGCAGCGACGGAGCTGCCCGATCTGCCGGTCAGCCCGCCGCCCATCGAGGCGCGGGAGCTGGCGCGCTGGGCGGAAGAGCAGGCCTCCGCGAGCCGCGACGCCCGGCAGACGCTGTCGTGGATGGCCCGCGAAGGCGAAGGCGAGAAGCTCGAGAGCATCGCCGCCGAGGAGCAGGTGCCCGCCGCCCGGGTGCGGCAGCGCGTGTCGCGGATGCGGCGATGGATGCGGGAGCGATGGATGGCGGAGCTCGCCGCGGTCGCGGCGCTGGCCATCCTCGCGATCCTCATCGCCCGGCTCCTCCGGTCGACGAGCGAAGCGCCGATGATCGCGCCGCTGCCCGAGCCGCAGCCGAGCGCGCCGCCCGACGGGCCTCCGGCGCCGATCGCGCCGCCTTCGCCGCTCGACGCGCTGGAGCGCGCGAGGTCGCTCCGGGCCGAGGCGCTGCGCGCCTGCGACGAGGCGGCCTTCCGCCGGTGCCTGGACCAGCTCGACGAGGCAGATCGGCTCGACCCGGCGGGCGGCGACGCGCCGGAGGTCGCCGCGGCGCGCGAGCGCGCGCTCGAGGCGCTCCGCGCGCCGACGGAGAAGGCCCCGGCGCCGGGGCCCGTCACCGAGAAGCTCGACAAGAAGGACGAGAGCAACTCGCGCCCCGCGCCGAAGCCGCGCCCGAAGGTGGCGCCGCCGCCCGCACAGAAGCCCACCTCGTCGGTGCCCGCGGAGCAGATGCTCAAGGAACAGATGCTCAAGTCGAGGAAAGCAGCGCCGAAATCGAAGGCGGGCGGCGGGCTCGACGAGATGGATCTCCCGTCGGGGAAGCTCTAGCCGCTCGCGCCGAGGGGCAAACGACGCGCCGAGATCGCGCCGATCGCGACGGCGCGCCGTCGCCTCCGGAGCGGGGGCCGACGCGCTCTCGAGGGGGAGCGGCGCGCGCCGCCGTACGAATCCATCTCGCAGTTTCCGGCGTAGTCGTCTAAACACGCTGGCGCTCGGCGCCATCAACGACGCCAAGGAGAGGAGCCCAGGAGATGCGAACGACGAGATGGCTTGGAATGGCATTCGCAGTGTCGCTGCTCGCGGCGAACGCCGGCTGCGCGGTCGAGCCCCAGCAGCAGACCGCGAAGGCGCCGGCACCGCCGCCCGCGCCGCCGCCGCCTGCGCCACCTGCGCCGCCCCCTGACGCGGACGCGGATGGGGTGCTCGACGATGGCACCGACAAGTGCGTCGCCGAGAAGGAAGACGGCCTGCCGCCCGACGCCAAGGACGGCTGCAAGTCGACCGACCCGGACGGAGACGGCTTCGTTGCCGACGCCGACAAGTGCCCGACCGAGGCCGAGGTCAAGAACGGCTACAAGGACGACGACGGTTGTCCTGACGTCCCGCCTGTCGCCGTGCTCGGCAACGAGGTGAAGCTCAACGAGAAGATCGCCTTCGTCGCCGGCAAGCCCGATATCGAGCCCGCCTCGCAGGGACTCCTCGCGAACATCGCGCAGGTCCTCAAGGACCATCCGCAGATCCAGTTCGTCGAGGTCGCGGCCTACTCCGAGAAGCTCGCCAACGACGCCGCCGCCGTGACGCTCACGAAGAAGCGCGCCGAGGCGGTGGTGAAGGCGCTCACCGCGCTCGGGGTCGAGAAGAACCGCGTGCGGGCCGCCGGCTACGGGGCGCACTGCGCGACCGATCCGGGCGAGACCGAGGAGGCGAAGGAGAAGAATCGCCGCGTCGAGATCAAGATCATGCGGCTCGACGGCAAGGACACCGGCGTCGAGCTCGCCTGCGCCGCGGCCGCCACCAAGGGCCTCAAGCCGGCCGGCGTGCCCGCGACCGCGCCCAAGGGCGCCGCGAAGGCCTCCGACGCGAAGCCGGTGGACCCGAAGGCCGCCGCCAAGCCGGCGGAGGCGAAGCCCGCCGCTGCGCCTGCCGCACCGGCGCCCGCCGCCGCGCCGCCGGCCGCTGCGCAGCCCGCCGCCGCCGCGCCTGCCGCCGCCGCGCCCGCCGCTGCGAAGCCCGGGGACACGAAGCCGGCCGCTGCGAAGCCCGCGGACACGAAGCCGGCCGAGACGAAGCCCGCCAGCGTGAAGTAGGCGCGCGGCGCCGGGGGTGAAGGAGCTCCCGGCCCTGCCGCCATGATGGAACCGCCAAGGCGCCATCAGACGCCAAGAACAACACAAGAATCATGGCGTCCAGTGGCGTCTTGGCGGTCCAAGAGCCCTCACCTCCGCCGGAATGACCCCGGCGCCGGGCAGCCGGCAGGCTAGCGAGCCTGTCCGCGCGCGGCGGCGAGCAGGTTGGTAAGCGCCTCCAGCGCGGCCTGCCGGCGCTGCGGCTCGGGCAGCGCGCCAGGGCGCAGGCGCTGGATCTCGGCGCACTGCGCGGCGCGATCGCCGGCGAGAGGCTCGCCGCACGGCGCGTCGCGCGCGCCGTCTCCGGGGGCGTCGCGCGGCGCAGGCTCGCCAGAGAGCACGGCCGCGGCGGCCTCGATGAGGCGCGCCGTCGTCGCGGCGCTCTCGCTCTCACCGCGGAAGCGGCCGACGAAGTCGGGCTGCTTCGAGAGCCGCGAGAGGACGTCCCAGCGCTGCTCGCGCACGGCGAGCTCCGTCGCGAAGAGCACGACCTTCAGGTTGCGGCCGAGATCGGGGAGGGCGCGCGTCTCGCCGTCGAGCGCCATCAGGTCGTCGACGACGCTCGCGTCGAGCGCCGCGGCCGCGCAGCGCACCGCGACGCTGAGCAGATCCGCGCGCAGCGCGGGGCCGAGCGAGGGAGCGCGGCCGAGCGCGCGCGCGGCGGCGAGCACGACGGGGCCGCAGTGCCCCTCGCGGCGCTGCCGCGCCAGCATGACGCCGGCGTCGTAGAGCCGGCCGCTCTGCCGCAGCGCCTCCACGGCCGCCGTGAACGCGTCGGGGTCGTACGTCCCCCGCTCCGCCGCCGTGAGGAAGCCGTCGAGGCTGCGCAGGGCAGGGCACGCGGCCGCGCTGCCCGAGCGTCGGAGGTGCGGCAGCTTGCCGAGGACGTCGGCGATGCGCAGCGAGAGCGCGAGCGGGTAGGCGTCGCAGGCGGGCTCCTCGTAGCCGCCGAGCTCGACCCTGGCCTCGGTGCACGCGAGCGGTCTGGCGACCGCGGCGAGCGAGCGCGCGGTCCTCGCGACGAGCGGGTCGAGCCCAGGGACCGCGGCGAGGCCGGTCGGGAGCGGAGCGAGGAGCGCCGCGACCGCGGCGTCGTCCGCGTCCGGCGGCAGGAGGCCGCGGACGAGCGTCCAGAGATCGCCCGCGAGGAAGGGGTGACCGGCCTCGGCCGCGAGCTGGGCGTCGATCGCGAGCAGCGCGCGGGCGTCCCGGCCCCAGGCGAGCGGCTGGTCCGGGCGCAGTCCCCGCCGCCCGAACCGGAGGCCGAACGAGAGCGCGGCGATCGCCCGGCGCGCCGCGGCGGTGCCGCGCTCGGCGTCGCCCTCGAGGAAGTGGTAGGCGGCCGCGAGCGCCGCGGCGCTGACGTAGGCGCGTGCCGCGTCCTCGTCGCTCCGGGGCGAGCCCTCGGGCGCGAGCGCCGCGGTGAGGGAGCCCTCGGGCTCGCCGCGGGTGCGGAGGCCGAGGCCGAGCTGGAAGCTGTTCGCCCCTTCGAGGAGCCCGGCGCCGTACGAGACGTCGAAGCTGAGCGAGAAGACGCGGGTCGCGGTCTTCTCCTCGTAGCGGTAGGTCATGCGCGGCACGCGCAGGCCGCGGGCGTCGGCGGCGGCGAGGACGCTGTCGAGGGCGTCGCGCGCCTCGGCGCGCCGGCCGCCGGCGAAGTCGCGCACGGCGCCGACGAGGGCGAGCACGTCGCCCGTGTCGGCCGCCTGGCAGGCGTCGTCCGACGCCTTGCTCATGGCGCTCGCATAGGTTGACGGATCCGGGGCAACGCCGGCGCGGGCCTTCGCGATCTCGCCGAGGTACGAGAGCGCCCAGGCGACCCGGCTGCCGCTGTCGTTCGCGAGCGCGATGGCGTCCGGCGACGGCGGCCCGCCCAGCACGGCGGCGCCGAGGAGCGAGGCGAGCAGCGCGAGGTCGGACTGGTCGCGCAGCCCGAGGGCCGAGAACGCGCGGGCGTAGCCGACGAACAGGCCCCTGAGGTCGCCGCCGTCGCGCGCGGCGGGGAGCGACGCGAGCGCGTCGAGCAGCGCGCCGCCGGCGAGGCCTCGTCCGGCGCCGCCGCGCCGCGCCGGATCGTCGCGGAACGCCGCGGAGAGCCCGCGGAGCACCCGTCCGAGCGGGGCGCCGCTCCGCTCGGCGAAGCGCTCCGCGGTGGGCGACTCGAGGAGCGCGCGGGCGAGCGCGTAGCCGCCGGTGAGCGCGTCGGCGAGATCGCGGTCGACCCAGCCGGAGAGGCCCGCGGCGACGGCGGCCTCGGCGTCCGGGGTCGGGAGGGTGAAGCGCGGCGGAGCGACGCGCTCCGCCGCGCCGGCGGCGCGCTGCGCGCGCGGCGGCGCCGAGAGGAGATCGATGGCGTCGGAGAGGAGCGTCACGAGGAGCCGCGCCCGGCGCGCCCACGGGCCGTCGCCCTGCCTGTACCGCGGCGCGAGCAGGATCCGCCGGCGGACGTCGCCGAGCCGCGCGAGGGCGCGGCGGGCCTCGGGGCTCGGCCCGCGCCCGGCGGCGCAGGCGGCCCCGGCCGGCGGCGGCTTGCGCGAGCGCTCGGTGAGGAGCACGGCGAGGACGCCGTCGGCCAGCGCGGTGACGTCCTCGACGAGCTCGGGCGGCGGCGCCTCCGCGGCGTCGGCCGCGCCGGCGCCGGCGTCGGCAACGGGCGCCGCGAGCCCCGCGACGGCGCGCCGGAGCGCGTCGCGCGCCTGCCGGCGCTCCGGGGGGAGCCTGGCTACGTCGGTCGCCTGCGGATCCAGCCCGCCGGCTGCGCCGAGCGCGGCGTAGCGGGAGAGGCTCGCGGCGAGCGCCGCGAGGCCCGGGTAGGGCAGCGCCGGGGCGGGCGCGAGCGCGCGCTCGATCTGCGTAGACGAGAACGCGAGATCCGGCGCCTGACCGGAAGCGAGCCGGTACAGCGCGTCGGCGGCGTAGAGGCCGGCGACGCCCCAGCCGGCCTGCTCGGTGAGCTCGCCGCGGAGCTTGGCGGTGAGCGCGCCCTGCAGCGCGAGGAAGTGCGGGGGCTGCACCTCGGGCGGGTACGCCATGCCCGCGAAGACGCCGGCGAGCGCCGCGCCGAGGACGGCCTCCGGGTCGTGCGCCTCGGCCATGCGGCGCTGCACGGCGACCTGCGTGAGATCGACGATGGCGTCGCGGAGGGGCTCGTCGGCGAGCACCCCGGGGCTGTAGGCGAGGGGGATCAGCGCGAGCGCGCGGTAGCGGCGCGGCTCGGCCTCCGCGAGGGCGCGCAGCGCAGCGAGGTGCGCGAGGCCCAGCTCGGTGGCGCGGCGGTGGACGGCGCTGCCCGCCTGGCCTGCGGCGGGCGCGGGGCCGCGCTCGTGGAGCAGGCTGGGCGCGTAGGCCCACGCGGTGCTCGTCTGGTCCACGGCGCGGACGAGCGCCTCGTAGCGCGGCAGCCACGCGTCGAGCGGGAGCCGTCGTCCCGGCGCCGCCGCGGTGCTCGCGGGCGCAGCAGAGCTCCCGGGCGCGGCGGGCGCGGCGGGCGCGGCGGCAGGGTCGCCCGGGGCGAGGGCGCCGGCGAGCGCCGCGGCGAACACGAGGTCGCGCGGGCCTTCCATGGGGGGCGCGAGGTCCCGGCCGCAGCCGGGCGCCTTGCCGAGCAGGTCGTCGAGCGCGTCGCGGCGGTCCGCGGGGACGGCCCGCAGCACGGCCGCGCCGCGGGCGCGCCACGCGGCGCGGCCGTCGCGGGCCGTGCGCACGCGGAGGAGGTCGCCGTAAGGCGTGTCGCCCGGCGCGGGCGGCGGGTCCAGCCGGGGGGCCGAGGCCGCGAAGGGAGCGTCGTCCTCGGCCTCCTCGAGCGCGACCCCGGCGGTCGCGAGCAGCTGCAGCGCGTAGCGGCCGCGCAGGACCGGCTCGTCGTTCGGGTCGCGCCCCTTCACCGCGGCCGCGAGGGCGTCGGCCGCGGCGGCGGCCTCGATGTAGCGGAAGCGGCCTGCTGCGCCGAAGGCGCGGCGGACGAGCGCGGCGAGCGCGATGTCGTCCGCGACCCGCGAGAGCGACGCGTCGCCGCGCGCGATCGGCGCGAGGCCGGCCATGAACGGCGCGAGCGGATCGGCCGGAAAGAGCTCGGCCGCGCCGTGGCGAGCGCGCGCGTGGACGAGGTGCTCGTACCCGAGGGCCTCGCCGAGCGCGAGGAGCAGCGCGTCGGCGCCGAGGCCTCCGGGGGGCGGCAGCGGCGCGGAACGGAGCCATTTCGCCGCGGCCGCGGGCGCTCGCGCCGAGGCGGAGGGCTCCGCGCCCGCCTCGACGATGACCGCGGCGCGGGGGCCGGTCCCGCCGCGCCGGTCGAGGTCGCGGAGCAAGAGCGCCCACGGGTCGTCGGCGTCGCGGGAGGCGCGGGCCGCGATGTAGCCGAGGGCGAGCTCGCGCGGGGGCCGGCCCTCTGCGAGGGCCGAGGCGAGGGCGCGCTCGCACGCGTCGAGGTGCGCAGGGTCGCACTGGGCGGCCTGCGGCGGCGTGGCGGCCGGGGAGGCCGCGCCCCCGCAGCCGGCGGCGAGCAGCGCGAGGAGCACCGCGGAGCAGAGCGGGAGAGCGCGCGGCGAGGAGGACACGCGATCGTGCAACATGGCGCGCGCGCGACCTTACACGAAGACCTCGGAATGGCCGCGAGCGTCTCGCGGGCGGAGGAGGTCGGCCGCTGCACCCCGCCAGGTTGCGATGTCCCCAAGGATCCGTTACCAGATCGTTGCACCTCGACGCGACGGAGGCACCGCATGGCGATTTCTCCCGAGGACATCGTTCCGTTGAGCCAGGCGGAGGCCCGGCTCACGGAGCTCGCAGACGAGGTTCGCGCGGGTCACGAGAAGATCCTCACGCTGAACGGGGAGGGTTACATCGCCCTCGTCGATGCACGCAGGCTGGACCACTATCACCGCCTCGAACGCGAGCACATTCACCTCACGCTCCTGGAGGAGGTGGATCGGGGCCTCGACGATATCGAGGCCGGGCGCACGATGAGTGTGGAGGAGCTCCGCGCCAAGTACGGCCGATGAGCCGCCGCGCCACCGTTCGGGTCACCGAGAACTTCGAGCGGAACCTGGACGAGATCCGGCGGTTTCTGGAGGAGGCAGGGCTCTCTTCCGCTTTCGGCGATCTTCTGGATCTCGTCTTCAAGGACGTGATCCCGAGCCTGGAAGTCTCGCCCCTGCTCGGATTCGACTTCCTTGCGCGTGCGCCACAGTCCGCGGAGGTCGAGGCGCGGATCCTGGCGCTGAAGCGCCGCCTCGGCTCCGACTCGTCGCTGCGGGAGTACATCGCTGGTGAGTACCTGTTGCTCTACGCGCTCAGCGGTGAGCGGATCCATCTGCTGGCCATCAAGCACCATCGCCAGCTCTCGTTCGATTTGCAGGCGCTCTGGCGCCGGTGATCGCACACCGGTCGTCGACTTTCCTTGCTGTCGTCGATCGCCCGTGCCGTCAGGGACAGGTGCCGCGGAGCCCCATCTCCTGTACGGCGCCCGGTCCGGGTAACCCCTGTCTTCCTGCCCCCGGAGCGCCGTGCTACGCGCGCGATATGCGACGGGCTCCGGAGCGACGAGGTGCCGGCGGCGCGGGGGGCGGCGGGAGCGCCGGTTGCGGGGCGCGCGGCGCCTCCGCGGCGATCGGGCTCGCGATCCTCGCGCTCTCGGCGTGCAGCGAGGGCGAAGGCGGGTATGCCGGGACGACCGCGCGCGTCGGCAAGGACACAGAGACGCTCTACATCAACAACGGCAGCGAGCCCGAGTACCTGGATCCAGGAAAATCCAACGACTCGGCGAGCTCCACGCTCGTGCAGCAGATGTTCGAGGGGCTGACGACCTACGGCGCCGGCGACCTCCGCCCGGTGCAGGGGGTCGCGACCCACTGGGAGCAGAGCGACGATAACCGGCTCTTCCGGTTCCACCTGCGGCCGGAGGCGCGCTGGTCCGACGGCAAGCCGGTGACGGCGCACGACTTCGAGTACGCGTGGAAGCGGGTGCTGCGCCCCTCCACGGCCTCGCTCGCCGCGACGAACCTCTACGTCCTGAAGAACGGCGAGCTGTTCAGCCTCGGGAAGCTCAAGGCGCTGCGGGAGGCCGCGCCGCTCCGCGCGGCCCCCCGGCCCGACGCGCCGTCCGCGCTCGATCTGCCGAAGGGGGCGTTCGTCGTGGTGCTGGCGCGCTCGCCGATCCAGGTGGACACCGCGATCGCGCCCCTCGCGGCGCTGCCGGAGGGCTCCGCCGCCGTGACGTTCGCGAAGGGCGACGCGAAGGGCGGCGCAGGCGATCGGCTCTCGTTCGGCGCAGCAGGGGGCGGCGCGACAGGAGGCGACGCGGCCGCTGGCGCCGCGGCGCCGCTCGGCTCGGCGCCCGGCGGCGGCTGGCAGGGCGCCGTCGTCGACATCGTCCGCGTGGGCCCGCCGTGCAAGTGCAACGGCGCCGCCGACCGGTGGTTCGAGATCGAGCGGGGCGGCGCGCGCGGCTTCCTCCCGGGCTGCGCGCTCGTCCCCCCCGCGGGCAACGGCAACCCGGGCAAGGAGAGCGCGGGCGGCGCGCCCCGATCGGAGGCGTACGCCGTCGTCACGCCGCACACGAGCCTCCCCACGTACGAACCCGCGGCGCCGTCCCCCGGCAGCGCCGCGCAGGGCGACCCCCCCGTGGGCTTCGTGCCCGACGCGCTGCTCGCCGAGGACGACGGCGCTGTCGGCGTCCGGGCAACGGACGACCTGACGCTCGACGTGCAGCTGGAGCAGCCCACGCCCTACTTCACCGATCTCACGAGCTACGTGACGCTCTTCCCCGTGCGGAAGGACGTGATCGAGGCGTTCGAGAAGCGCGGCGAGCCCGAGCTCTGGTTCCGCCCCGAGAACATCGTGGTCAACGGCCCTTACACGCTCGATGAGTGGAAGTTCCGTTACGAGATCACGATGAAGCGGAATCCGATGTACTGGAACCACGACAAGCTGAAGATCCACCGCGTCGTGTGGCTGGAGGTGGAGCTCTACAACGCCACGATGAACATCTACAAGGCGGGGGATCTCGACTACCTGGGCGACAACACCTCGCTGCCCGCCGAGCACATGGACTGGCTGTCGACCAAGCGGGATTTCCAGCGGTACCCGTACCTCTCCATCTACTGGTTCGAGTTCAACACGAAGAAGCCGCCGGTCGACGACGCCCGCGTCCGCTGGGCGCTCAACCTCGCGGTCGACAAGCGGCAGATCGTCGAGAAGGTCACGCGGGCGGGGCAGAGGCCGGCCACGCACTACGTCCCGGACTACACAGGATCGGGCTATGACGAGGCGGTCGCCGAGGACAGGAAGCTCGGGGTCGATCCGTTCTCGTCGCCGGACGTCTCGTTCAACCCCGAGCGCGCCCGCGCGATGCTCGCCGAGGCGGGGTACGAGGTCGTCCGGGAGGGCGACGGGTACCGGGCGAAGAACTTCCCGGCGCTCGAGCTCCTCTACAACACGAGCGAGGGCCACAAGCAGATCGCTGTCGCGGTCCAGGACATGTGGAAGCGTCACCTCGGCATCTCGGTCACGCTGCGGAACGAGGAGTGGAAGGTGATGCTCAAGAACGTGCGCGACGGTCACTACCAGGTCGTGCGGTTCGGCTGGATCGGCGAGTACAACCACCCGGCGACGTGGCTCGGCACGCTGCTCTCGTACAGCCCGCAGAACCGGACCGGATGGGCCGACCAGGAGTTCGACGATCTGATGCGCGCCGCCGCGGCGACGGCCGATCCGAAGGAGAGCATCCGCGCGTTCCGCAAGGCGGAGAAGCGGGCCCTCGACGGCATGCCCAAGCTGCCTCTCTACTTCTACACGAAGTCGACGCTGGTGAAGCCGTGGGTCAAGGGGTTCAAGGGCAACTCGCGCGGCCTTCAGCTCGTCAAGTGGCTGTGGAACGACCCGAGCTGGCGCGACAACCCGTCGAACGAGACCGCGTCTCCGGAGCTCGAGTTCCCGACGCCGGGGCGGCTCGGCGCGCCCTGACATGGCTGACGTGGACTGACGTGGCCTGACGTGACTGCGGCGCCGGGCCGGCCGCGCCCCGAGGTCCCCGTTGACGCGGCGGCCTGTGCCGTGGCCTCATCGACGCGAGCGCGGTACAGACCCTCTCGGGAGAACGACATGAGCAAGACGATCCTGGTCACCGGAGGCGCGGGCTACATCGGCTCGCACACCTGCGTGGAGCTCCTCCACGCGGGCTACCGGGTGGTGATCCTCGACAACCTCTGCAACAGCCGCAAGGCGGCGGTGGAGCGGGTGGAGCGGATCGCCGGGAAGCCGGTGACATTCATCCAGGGCGACATCCGCGACGCGGCGCTCCTGGACCGGCTGCTCGCCGAGCACCCGATCGACGCGACGATCCACTTCGCGGGGCTGAAGGCCGTCGGCGAGTCGGTCGAGAAGCCGCTCTCCTACTACGAGAACAACGTCGCGGGGACCGTGTGCCTGCTCAAGGCGCTCGACGCGCGGGGCGCGCGGAAGCTGGTGTTCAGCTCGTCCGCCACCGTGTACGGCGATCCCGAGCGCGTGCCGCTCGACGAGGGGAGCCGGCTCGGGCCGACCAACCCCTACGGGCAGTCCAAGTTCATGGTGGAGCAGATCCTGCGCGACGTGGCGGCCACCGGGGGCTGGTCGCTCGGATCGCTGCGCTACTTCAACCCCGTGGGCGCCCACGAGAGCGGGCTCATCGGGGAGGATCCGAACGGGATCCCGAACAACCTGACGCCGTTCATCACCCAGGTCCTCGTGGGGCGGCGCGACAAGCTCCGGGTGTTCGGGGGCGACTGGCCGACGCCGGACGGCACCGGCGTGCGCGACTACATCCACGTGGTCGACCTCGCGCTCGGGCACCTCGCCGCGCTGAACCGCATCTTCACCGTCGGCGACAGCTTCACCGTCAACCTCGGCACCGGGCGGGGACACTCCGTGCTGGAGATGGTCGCCGCGTTCGAGAAGGTCAGCGGGAGGCGCGTCGCCCACGAGATCGTGGCGCGCCGCCCCGGCGACGTCGCCTCGGTGTACGCGGATCCGGCGCGCGCGGTGGAGCTCCTCGGCTGGCGCGCGGAGCGCGATCTCGAGACCATGTGCCGCGACAGCTGGCGCTGGCAGGAGCAGAACCCGAAGGGGTTCGCCGATTAGGGCCGCGGATCTCTCCCTTGTGCCCTCGCGCCGCTGCGGCGCGCTGCTGCTCGCAGCCCTCTCGTGCCCGCTCGCGGCCTGCGCGGGCGAGGCCGAGGGCTACGTCGGGACGACGGCGCGCGTCGGCAAGGACGTCAGGACCTTCTACGTCAACAACGCCGACGAGCCCGAGTACCTCGATCCCGGCAAGGCCGCCGACACCGTGAGCATGACGCTGCTCCACCAGATGTTCGAGGGGCTGACCAGCTACGCGCCCGGCGATCTCCACGCGGCGCAGGGGGTCGCGGCGCGCTGGGAGCGCAGCGACGACAACCGGTTCTTCCGGTTCCACCTGCGGCCGGAGGCGCGCTGGTCCGACGGCAAGCCGGTGACGGCGCACGACTTCGAGTACGCGTGGAAGCGGGTGCTGCGGCCCTCCACGGCCTCGCTCGCCGCGACGAACCTGCACGTCCTCAAGAACGGCGAGCTGTTCAACCTGGGCAAGCTGAAGGCGCTGCGCGAGGACGCAACGCTGCGCCGCGCGCCTCGGCCCGACGCGCCGCCCGCGCTGTCGTTGCCGCGGGGCGCGTTCGTCGTCGTGCTCGGCCAGTCGCCCGCCCGGGTGACGTCGGCGGTGGCGCCCCTCGCGGCGCCGCCTCCCGGCGTGACCTCGGTGACGTACGCCGAGCCCGACGAGGCGACCGGCGCCGGCGAGCGGCTCTCGTTCGACGCGGCCGGCGCGGCCCCGCCGCCCGCGCCGCGCGACGCCACCCCTGGGGGCGGGTGGCGGGGCGCCGAGGTCGCCCTCCTCGCGGCCGGTCCGCCGGTCGCTTGCAACGGCGCGGCCGACCGCTGGTTCGAGATCGAGGGGCCAGCGGGCCGCGGCTTCCTGCCGGGCTGCCTGCTCGCCCCCGTGGACGCCGCCGCCTACGCGCTGGTTGCGCCCCACGCGGATCTCCCCACGTACGACCCCGCCGCGCCTCGGCACGACGCGCCTCCTTCCGGCTCCGGCGGGGCGACCGGCTTCGTCGCCTCGTCGTCGCTCGTGGAGGACGACGCCGCCGTCGGCGTGCGGGCCCGCGACGACCTGACCCTCGACGTCGAGCTCGAGAAGCCGACCCCGTACTTCACCGATCTCACGAGCTTCGTCACCCTGTTCCCGGTGCGCCGCGACGTCGTCGAGCCGTTCGAGGCGCGCGGCGAGCCGGAGCTCTGGTTTCGCCCCGAGAACATCGTGGTCAACGGGCCTTATCGGCTCGACGAGTGGAAGTTCCGGTACGAGATCACGATGGACCGGAACCCGGCGTACTGGGGCCATGACGCGCTCCGGATCCACCGGATCGTCTGGATGGAGATCGCCCAGTACAACGCCACCCTGCAGCTCTACAAGGCGGGGGACATCGACTACCTGGGAGACAACTGCGAGCTCCCTTATGACCACCTCGGCTGGCTGTCCGGGAAGAAGGATCTCCGGCGCACCGAGTTCCTCTCCACGGTGTATTACGAGCTCAACACGAGGAAGCCGCCGGTCGACGATCCGCGCGTCCGGTGGGCGCTGAACCTCGCGATCGACAAGCGGGAGCTCGTCGAGAAGATCACGCGGCTCGGGAAGCCGGCGACCCACTACGTGCCCGACATCACCGGATCCGGCTATGCCGAGCAGGCGGCGGAGGACAGGGCGCGCGGCGCGGATCCGTTCTCGAGCCCCGAGGTCGGCCACGATCCGGCACGCGCCCGCGCGCTGCTCGCGGAGGCGGGGTACGAGGTCGTCCGCGAGGGAGACGAGCTGCGGGCGAAGGGGTTTCCGCCGCTCGAGATCCTCTACAACACGGGGGAGGGGCACGCGCAGGTCGCCGTGGCCATCCAGGACATGTGGAAGCGCCACCTCGGGGTCTCCGCGGCGCTGCGGAGCGAGGAGTGGCGGGTGATGCTCAAGGACCTCCGCGACGGCAACTTCCAGGTGATCCGGCTGGGCTGGCTGGCCGACTACAACCATCCGCAGACGTGGCTCGGGACGTTCCTGTCGCAGAGCCCGCAGAACCGGAGCGGCTGGGCGGACGCGGAGTTCGACAAGGCGGTCGCCGAGGCGGCCGCGACGGCCGATCTCGGGGAGAGCATCCGGCGCTTCCGGGCGGCCGAGCGGCGGGCGCTCGACGGGATGTGCAGGATACCGCTCTACTTCGAGGAGAAGCCGACCCTGGTGAAGCCGTGGGTGAGGGGGTACATCCCCAACGCGCGGAACACGCAGCTCATCAAATGGCTCTGGATCGACCCGGACTGGCAGAAGGGGCCGGCCGGAGAGCCGCCGCCGGTGCTGGAGCTGCCGCCGCCGGGGCGGCTGGGCGGGGGGCAGTGAGCGATCCCGCAGCGCCGCCCTTGAAGTAGCGGCGGGCCGGGCGCTCAGCGCTCCAGCAGCTCCGCCACCGAGTCGAGCACCCGCCGGTCCGAGAGCATCCACCGGTGCAGCGCGACCGGCACGACGCGCGTGGTGCGGGCGCCGGGGAGCTCGCTGGAGCGGGCGGGGACGATCATCACGTCGAAAGGCGTGTAGAGCACGTGCACCTCGACCGGGCCCCAGGGATCCGGGTCCGCGGCGAGGTCGCGCAGGAGAGGGCTGCCCGGGCGCATCTGCTGCACGCCCTCGTGGGGCAGCCACATGGCGTTGAGCGTGCCGCGGTGCGGGCCCGAGATGGAGACGAAGCGCCGGACGCGCGCGCGGCCGCGGCCGCGCTGGATGTAATAACGGCTCACCAGGGCGCCCATGCTGAAGCCGACCACGTCCACCGCGCCGCCGGGTGCCCCGGCGAGCGTGGACTCCACGGCGGCGTCGAGCTGGGCGGCGAGGCGCTCGATGGACGCACGGCCGTCGTTGGGGACCAGATCGAAGGCGCGGGCGCGGTCGACGCCTCGGGCCGCGAGCCCGGCGCGCAGGCAGTCGATGCGCGCCGCCGAATCCCAGATGCCGTGCACCAGCAGGACGGGCGGCTTGCTCATGTCGTCGAGGAGTACGGCGCGGGCGGGCGCCGTCAAGGCCGCGCGACCGCAGAAGCGCGCGTAACTCGGCGTAGCCTGCGGGCGGCGCGCGTCGAAATGACAGGATCCAGACCCGGGACGCCCTTCGCGGCGCCAGCCGATTCGCCTGCTTCGGCGGGGGCCAGGTCAACAAGGGAAGGACCCACCGAGACGGCATCTCGTCGGTTCACGGGCGATCGTGGCGAGGACGGCCAGGCCCGGGTAGATTCGCGCCATGCACCTCACCGACGCCTCGATCGGCGCGACTCACGTGCTCCTCTCCGGCGCCCGCGCCGCGATCGAGATCCGCTGTCCAGGCCCCGGCGTCCTGCGTGTGCGCCACGCCCCCTCGTCCGCCGCGACGAGCTTCACGCACCCCGAGCTGCCTCCCAAGCGCTCCTTCGCTGTGGTGGCCGAAGGCGCGTTGCCGCTCTCCGCCCGCCGCGAAGGCGACGCGCTCCACGTGCGCGCCGACGGCGCCTCTCTCGAGGTATCGCTCGCCTCGGGCACATGGACCTTCGGAGACGGACAGGGCCGCATTCAGGCGCGGTGCGAGGGGGTCTCCGGAGAGGTGCGGCCGGCGTTCCCCGTGGACGAGCTCCGCTCCCGGATCTCGCTCGCGGCGCCGCCCGGCGAGGCCTACCTGGGGTTCGGCGAGAAGGTCGGCCCGCTCGACAAGCGCGGCCTGCGATTCACCTTCTGGAACACCGATGCTTTCCCGCCGCACGTGGAGTCCGACCCGCTCTACGCCTCCATTCCCTTCTTCATCGCCCTGCGCGGCGGCGTGGCCTGGGGCCTCTTCCTCGACGAGCCGTGGCGCTCGGAGGTCGATATCGCCCTCGACGACCCGACCCGCATCGAATGGGAGTCGCGCGGCCCCGAGCTCGATGTCTACCTCCTGGCCGGCCCGCACCCGGCCGACGTCCTGCGGCGCTACGCCGCGCTCACCGGGCGCCCGGCCATGCCGCCCCTCTGGAGCCTCGGGGCGCACCAGTCGCGCTGGGGCTACGAGACCGAGGACGACGTGCGCGGCGTCGTCCGCGGCTACCGATCGCGCGGCCTCCCGCTCGACGTTGTCCACCTCGATATCGATTACATGGATGCTTATCGGGTCTGGACCTGGGACCGCTCGCGCTTCCCCGACCCGGCGCGGCTCGCGCGCGAGCTCGCGGCCGAGGGCGTCAGGCTGGTGACGATCGTCGACCCGGGGATCAAGGCCGACGAGGGATATGCCGTCTACGAGGAGGCGAGAGCGCGAGACTACCTCGTCCGGCTGCCTCGCGGCGGCCCCCTCGTGGGAGAGGTCTGGCCCGACCCGGCGGTCTTCCCGGATCTCACGCGCGAGGAGGTGCAGCGCTGGTGGGGCGATCTGCAAAAGCCCTTCGTCGACGCGGGCATCGCCGGCATCTGGAACGACATGAACGAGCCTGCGTGCTTCTCCGTCCGCCCCGACAGGGGCCTGCCGGCGCCGAGCGGCGGGCGCACCGCGGGCCTCGGACCCATCGAGGGCAGCACGCTCCCCGACGACGCGCGCCACGGCGCCCGGCGCCACCTCGAGGTCCACAACGTCTATGGACTCGGCATGTCGCGGGCCGCCCACGAGGGCCTCGCGCGCCACGCGCCGGAGCGGCGCCCCTTCGTGCTGACGCGCGCCGCCTTCGCCGGCATCCAGCGCTACGCCGCTGTGTGGACGGGCGACTTCGCCAGCAACTTCACGCACCTGGAGGCGTCCATCCCGATGCTGATCGGCCTCGGCCTCTCGGGCGTGCCGTTCGTGGGCGCGGACATCCCGGGCTTCACGGGGCGCGCGAACGGCGAGCTGCTCGTGCGCTGGATGCAGGCGGGGCTGTTCTATCCGCTGATGCGCAACCACGCGGCGAGGGGCAGGCCGGCGCAGGAGCCCTGGCGCTTCGGCGAGCCGTACCTCGGCCTCGCGCGCGCGGCGCTCGAGCGGCGCTACCGGCTCCTGCCGACCCTGTACACGCTCATGCACGAGGCGGCGGAGACGGGGATACCCATCCTGCGGCCGCTGTCCTTCGCGGCGCCGGACGACCCCGAGGCGCTCCACGCCTCCGATCAGCTCCTGTTCGGCGGCGATCTGCTCGTGGCGCCCGTGGTGCGGCCAGGGCAGTCGAAGCGGCTGGCGTACCTGCCCGCCGGCGCATGGATGGATTTCGCGAACCTGGAGCGCGCGGGGAGCGTGGATCGGGGCGGGCGCCACGTGATCGCCGATGCGCCGCTCGGCGTGGTCCCCGTGTGGCTGCGCGCCGGAGGCGCGGTGGCGCTCACCGCGCCTCGGATGCACACGACGAGCGCCAGCTGGGAGGAGATCACGTGGCACGTCCACGCGGCGGAGCGCGTGAGCGGCCGCCTGGTCGAGGACGAGGGCGACGGCCACGGCGCGTCGCGCGTCACGCGGATCGAGGGCGGCCTCGACGGCGCCACGTTCGCGCTCGAGCGCAGCGCGACGGGCGATCTGCCGCTGGCGCGCGAGGTGGAGGTGATCCGCGTCCACGGCGTGCCGGCGCCGCGCTCCGTTGTCGGGGCCAGGTCGCACCGAGCGATCGACGGGGGCGTCGAGATCGAGGTCGCGGCCGACTGGCAGCGGATCGAGCTCCAGGTGCCCTGATCGCGGCAGCGCCGCGCGCCGGGGCGGTCAGCGGTGCTTCATCACCCAGTCGATCGCCAGCCGCACCCGCGTGGAGAGCAACCGCCGTGACGGGTACACAGCGAAGAGCTCGCGGGGCTCGATCGTGCGCCCCGTGACCGTGAGCTCGACGAGCGCCTTGCCCTGCTGCTCGATCACCTCGCGGGGGGCGCAGACCACGCCGAGGCCCTGCGCCGCGGCCGTGATCGCCACCCGCGGGTCGTTCACGCAGAGCTTCGCGCGCGGCCGGACCTCCTCGATGGAGCCGTCCCGCCGGCGAAGGCGCCATGCGGCGCCCGGGTGGCTCAGGACCGCGGGCACGGACCCGAGCGACGCGCGCGCGAGCCGCGAACGGCCCTCGAGCGCGTCCTGCACGAGGCGCGGCGACGCGGCCAGCGCGTACGGGAGCGACCACATCCGCCGCGCCACGAGGTCGGCGTCCTGAACGGGCCCGGCGCGGAAGGCGAGGTCGATGCCCTCCTCGACAAGGGGGACGACCGCGTTCGTGAGCGTGAGCTCCAGCGACAGGCGCGGGTGCCGGGCGGCGAAGGAGAAAAGCGCCGGCGCGATCCGCTGCGCGCCCGTCATCACGGGCGCCGTCACCCGGAGCCTGCCCGCGGGCTCGTCCTCTCGATCCGCGGCCCTGTCGAGCACCGAGCCGAGCTCGTCGAGCAGGGGCCCGGCGCGCTCGATCAGCCGCGCGCCCTCGCCGGTGAGGCCGACGCGGCGGGAGGTGCGCTGGAGCAGCCGCACCCCGAGCGCCTCCTCCAGCTGCGCTACCCGGCGGCTCACGGTGCTCGTGGGCACCCCCGTGCGCCGCGCGGCCTCCACGAAGCTCAGGTGGTGAGCGACGGCCGCGAAGAGCCGCATGTCCTCGAGGGAGATCATCCCGCTCATGGGATGGAGCATGCCACAGCATCCCATGGTTCGCCGCAGGCGCGCGCGCTACCCCTCCCTCATGAACCTTGAAGATCAGCATGTGGTCGTCATCGGCGGCTCGTCGGGCATCGGCCTCGGCGTGGCCAGGGCCTGCCTCGAGCGCGGCGCGTCGCTGACGCTCGTGAGCCGCTCGCGCGAGCGCCTCGCGCGCGCCGCGGCCGAGCTCGGCGAGCCACGCCGGGTGCGCACCTTCGCGGCCGACGCGACGCAGGAGGCCGAGATGCAGAGTCTGTTCGACGAGCATCCGCCGGCGCGCCATGTGGTGGTGACGGCGGTGGAGGGGCATTATCAGCCGATTCGCGCGCTGGACATCGCCGCGGCGCGCCGCGTGATCGACGCGAAGCTCGTGGCGGCCCTCCACGTCGCCAAGCACGCGCGGATCGAGCCGGGCGGCTCGCTCACGTTCACGGCCGGGATCGCGGCGGAGCGGCCGGGGCCCAGCGGGGCGGTCGTGGCCGCGGTGAACGGGGCGCTCATGGCGCTCGCGCGCGCCCTGGCCGTGGAGCTCGCGCCGGTGCGCGTGAACGCGCTGTCGCCGGGCTGGGTCGACACGCCGGTCTGGGACTCCCTCGCGGGCGGCGCCAAGCAGGAGCGCTTCGAGCAGCACGCGCGCCGCCTCCCCGTCGGCCGTGTCGGCGCGCCCGCGGACATCGCCCACGCCGCGCTCTTCCTCATGGGGAACGGGTTCACCACCGGCGAGGTGCTGCGCGTCGACGGGGGACACCGCCTCGTCTGAGCGTGCGCCCGCCCAGGGAGGCGGCAGGATTCGATACGTGCGAAACCGGGGAAGGCAAGCGCGGGAGGCGCGGGAAGCACGAAAAGCGCGGGAGGCGCGGGACGTGCGTGGAAGAGCCATGGCCACCGCCTGTTCCATCGAACAAGGCATGTTCCACGAGCTTGCCGCAGCGCTTGCCGCAACGCTTCACCACGCGATCGCCATGAGACGTGGTTGACAAAAGCCGCGAAATGTGGTTGTGCTACTGCTCCCTAGGAGTGCACCATGTACCCTCGTTCTTTCTTTCTTCTGACGTTCGCAGCCGCAGCCCTGGCGTGCTCTTCGGCGCCCGACGAGAGCAGCGGCCCCACCTCCGGATCCGGCGGCAGCAGCGGGACGCCCGCGAGCAGCAGCGGGACGCCGACGAGCGGCGTTAGCAGCTCGACCGGCGACGACTTCGGGACCATCACGGGGGGCAACGTGACCACCGGCGGCGGTGGCGGCGGCGGTGGCGATTGCAAGAGCGTCCTCGACGTCACCTATCGCGACTTCAAGGAGACGCACCCCGACTTCGAGATGGCCAGCTTCAGGGGCGACGAACCCCGTCGCCAGCTCATCGAGCCGATGCTCGACGGCGATCGGAAGCCGGTGTTCCGCGACTCGATAGGCTGCTTCGCGCAGCTGCCGGCCCCGCTCGGCTGCAGGGATGGGGTCGGCAACCAGAAGACCATCACGAGCGAGGAGAGCTTCAACCAGTGGTACCGGGACGTGCCGGGCGTGAACATGACGTTCCCCAAGGAGCTCGCGCTCGACGAGTCGCCGCCCGGATCGGGGCAGTACGTGTTCGACAGCGCGGATTTCTTCCCGCTGGCGCCGGAGGAGGGGTTCGGGATCACCCCGCCCAACAACGGCAAGAGACAGAACTTCCTCTTCACCACCGAGATCCACCTGATGTTCGGATACGTCGCCGGTCAGAAGTTCACCTTCCGGGGCGACGACGACATCTGGATCTTCATCAACGGCAAGCTCGCGCTCGACCTCGGCAGCATGCACGGGCCCGCGGAGAGCGTCATCGACTTCGATGCTCAGGCCCAGGATCTCGGCATCTTCCCGGGCAACAGCTACGCGATGGACATCTTCCACGCGGAGCGCCACACCGACGGATCGAACTTCCGCATCGAGACCAACATCTCCTGCTTCGTGCCCGTCGACATCCCCCTGTGAGGCATCCGGGCTCGCGCCGCGCCCTCCCGCAGGCCTGAGCCCGATTCCCCCGCCACGCGGATTCAGACGTCGAGCGCGATGTTGTTGGGGTTGGCGGCGTCGATCTTGACCGGCACGACCAGGCCCGGCTGCACGCGCGGGATCGCCATCTGATGGATGACCGCGAGGATGGCCGCGCGGTACGGGGGCGCGTTCGGGCGATACACCTCGAGGTCGACACGGCACTGCGGCTGGTAGTTGATCATCGTGCCGGTGGGCTGGACGATGAGCACGCGGGCCTGCGCGGGCAGGCCCGTCATGCGGAGGTTGGCCGCCGCCGTCTGCGCCTGGATCATCTCGTTCGCGCCCGCGAGCATCTTGTTCGCGTTCTTCATCATGGGCAGAAAGACGGTGACGAACACCACGGCCATGACGCCCAGCACGACGAGGGTGATCACGATTCCTAAGAGGGGACCAGCGATCGACATGGGAGCCTCCACACGACTGCGTTGACGGGCCGGCGGTCGGCGGAGCGTGGGGGAGGCCCCCGAGCTGCGCGTCGCACCGGCGAGGGAGCGACCGATGTCACGGGGCTCCTCCGCGATCACCAGGGGAGCACGAAAGGGAGCCAGCGACAATCCTGCGGAGCGCGCCGCCCTCGCCGTGGCCTGGCCGCGGGGGAGGTGCGGCGATCGAAAAAGAGGCCAGATCCACCGAAAGCGCCGCCAGTGACGCGCTCCTCGGGCGGTGACAGGCTCGTCTCCCATGATCGATGACAAGAGGATTGGCCGATGACCAACCGCGTTGAACCACTCAACTTCAGCGATGAAGCGCGCTGGACCGCCCTGGCGGCCAGCTACGAGCGCTGGGCCGAGCCGCTGACGGCGGGCTTCGCGCGTGCGGCGCTGTCGCTTGCGGGCGGGATCGGGCACGGCGTGCGCGTGCTCGACGTCGCCGCAGGGACGGGCGCCCTGACCTTGGCCGCGGCCGAGGCGGGCGCGCGCGTGCTCGCGACAGACATCTCGCGCGGCATGGCGGCGCGCCTGCGCGAGCGATTGCAGCCCTTCGCAGGCAGCGAGGCGCGGGTGATGGACGGGCAGGCGCTGGAGGTCGAGGACGGGACCTTCGACGTGAGCTGCTCCGTCTTCGGCGTCATGATGTTTCCCGACTGGCGCCGCGGCATGGCCGAGCTCGTCCGCGCGACCCGGCCCGGGGGCCGGATCATCGTGGCGACCTGGTCGAGCCCGGAGGGGGCAGGCCCGGGGCCGCTCTTCCTGCAGGCCTATCGCCGCACCTTCCCGGACGCGCCGATCCACCCGCCGCCCCAGGGCATGACGGTGCTGTGCTCGCCGGAGGGCCTGAAGGCCGAGATGCTCGGGGCCGGGTGCGGCGAGGTCGCCGTGCACGCGGTCGAGGGCGCATGGGGCGGAGCTTCGGTGGACCAGCTCATGGCGGATCTCGACGAGATCCTGCGCTTCATGCCCCTCTACGTCGCGCTGGACGGCGATGGGCGCGCTCGGCTACGCGGCCCGCTGCGCGCCGTCATCGAGCCCTTCGCCGAACCAGGCGGCGCCGTGCGTGTCCCGGTGACGGCGAACGTCGCGATCGGCCGCAAACCCGGCTGACCATGGAATGCAGCGCGACCTGGCCTGTCGGGGCGCGCTGCGTTCCTTCTCGACGCGCCGCCTGACGGGCCGCGCGGCTGTCCATGGAGAAGGGACCATATCCCCGGCGCCGAGCCGGGCGTGATCACCGGGTGAGCTTCACGACGATCATCGATTCCGTCGCTTCGGGGCTCGAGATCGGTCCGGCGCCGAAATCGATCGTACCCTTGAGCTTCCCGACGGCGACCAGGGCTCCGTTCGGGCCGACGGCAATCTGGGACAGTCCTCCGTACTCGGACGGTTCGAACGCGACGTTGCAGAAGTCCTCGCCGCGCGGGTCGAGCCCAGCGACGAAGATGCCCAAGAAATTCGTGGGCATCGTACCGCAACCGAGGTCCGTTCCCTCGAGGAAGGTGCCGGTGAGCCAGGTGTTGCCGGCGGCGTCGGCGGCGAGCGCTTGCGCTCTCGCGGAGGTCCTGGCGAACAGCGCGGAGCCGCCGGCGGTGAGCCTGGTGAGGGACACGCTGTTCCCGTCGCCCGTCAGCGTGGCGTCGCCGGCCGAGAACGTCGTGAAGAAGGAGCCGAGCGTGACCACGCCGCCTGCCCCGTCCAGGACCGTTGCGAGGTGATCGTCACCATCGATGCCGCCGAGCCTCTGGCTCCATCGGTGCTCGCCGTCTGGATCGAGCGAGGCGACGAAGATGTCGGACGGCCCGTACTCCCCCGAGGGCCCTGCGACATGGAGCGGGCCGCCGCCGAAGTCGATGGAGTCCTGGAAGCTCCCCCCGACGGCGACATTCCCCGCCGCGTCCAGGGCGAGGGTCTCGGCGCTTGCGCCTCCCGGCTCGCCGAAGCCCTTGCTCCAGAGGTGGCCGCCCGATGCATCGAGCCTGGCGACGAAGGCGCTCAGCGTCAGTGTCGCGTCGGGCAAGGGCCCGCCGCCGAGATCCATGGTTCGCCAGTAGTCACCGGCGACGACGACGCCGCCCGCCGGATGGAAGCCGACGCTGCGGACCGCCACGGACACCTCTCCGAAGTGCTTGCTCCAGACGTGCTGTCCTGAGGCGTCGAGCACGACGACGAAGCCGCTCGATCCCCCCTCATTCGTCACGGGGCCGCCGCCGAGATCCGTCGTTCCGCCGAATCGGCCCCCGACCGCGATATTCCCCGACGCGTCGGCCGCGATGGCCAACCCGACCTGGGTCTCGATCACCGAGGAGAGATCGCCGAACCGCCGGCTCCAGAGGTGGTTGCCGAGCGGATCGAGCTTGAGGACGAACGCGTCGATGTTGCCCGTGCCAACGAGAGGACCGCCCCCGAAGTCGACGGTGCCATCGAAGCCCCCCGTCACAAGGATGTTGCCGTCAGCGTCGACCGCGAGGGCGTACGGCTCGACGTTGTCGAACTGGCGGGCGAAATCGAGCGCCAGGCAGCCCGCCTCGCACGCGGGAGCGCTGCCGCCGACCCCGACGCTGGCGCTGCTGCTGCTGGCGCTGATGCTGCTGCTCGCGCTGATGCTGCTGCTGGCGCCGCCTTCCCCTGTCTCCGGGCCGCTCCCAGACGTCTCTTCCCCATCGTCGACGCTGACCCTGATGCTGCATCCGAGCGTGGCCAGCACAGCCGCGAGAGAAAGATGCCTCAAATAAGACGCGGTTCTGTTCATCCCTGCCTCCCTCGCCGCGACGATATCATCGTGCAAGGAGGGCACGGATGATGCGCCCGGGAAAGCCAGATATCGACGCCGGTGCGCCCTCGGGACGCGCTTTGGGCCGGAGGCGCGACGGGCCGCGGCGCAGCGCGGCGGCGGGCCGCGCGGCCCGGGATGGAGCCGGGCCGCGGGCCGCCGGGATCAGCCGGTCACGTTGTCCCACGCGACGGCGGTCGGCCCGAGGAGCGAGCGTCCGCCGCTCGCGATGACCTCTCGGTACCAGGAGAACGAGTCCTTCGGGATCCGCCGCTGCGTCGCGTAATCGACGTAGACGAGCCCGAAGCGATCTTTATAGCCCTCGGCCCACTCGAAGTTGTCGAGCAGCGACCACGCCCAGTACCCGACGACCGGAACGCCCTCCTGGACGGCCCGCGCCAGGCCGAGCAGGTACCGGTGCATGACGTCGATGCGCTTCGGGTCGTGCACCTTGCCGTCGAGGAAGACCTGGTCCCGCGTCGCCAGGCCGTGCTCGGTGATCCCGATGGGCAGCTTGTACCGCTCCCAGAAGTACCTCGATCCCCAGTAGAGCGTGCTGGGGACGATCTGCAGCCAGTCGAGCGTCCCGCGCGGGTAGCCCGGCGGGGAGACGACGCGCTCCGGCCTGCCGTCCTTGCCCTGCCGCCACGTGCCCGCCGAGTACATGTTGAGCCCGAGGTAGTCGATCGGCCGCTTGATCTGGTCGAAGTCGCTGGCGGGGAACTCGGGCATGTCGTCGCCGAAGAGCCGGAGGCCGCTCTCCGGATACCGCCCCTCGAGCACCGGACAGATCCACCAGGCGTTGTTCCACGGGTTCCTGTCGTAGACCGAGAAGATCGCCTCGCGCGCCGCCTCGATGTCTCCCGGATCCTCGGTCGCCGGGCGCTGCACCTGGGTCGCGAGCACGTAGCCGATCTTCGCGGCCTTGGTCGCGGCGCGCAGGGCGTCGACCTGCTTGCCGTGCGCCCGCATCTGGTTGTGGGCGGCGGTCAGGTACTCCCGGTAGGGGAGCTTGAGCCCGGGGGCGAAGACGCCGTTGAGGAGCGCGTTGCCGATGAACGCCTGCGGCTCGTTCTGCGTCACCCACCAGGGCACGCGATCGCCGAGCCGCCGGGCGACGACGGTCGTGTAGTCCGCGAACCAGTCGGCGACGTCGCGCTGGAGGAACCCGCCGCGATCCTGGAGCGCCTGGGGGAAGTCCCAGTGGAACAGCGTGCACATGGGCACGATGCCGGCGCGGAGGAGCTCGTCGACGAGGCGATCGTAGAAGTCGAGCCCCTTCGGGTTGACCTTGCCCGTGCCGTCCGGGAGGATCCGCGTCCACGAGACGCTGAAGCGGTAGCTCTTGACCCCGAGCTCCGAGAGGAGCCCGACATCCTCCTTGTAGCGGTGGTAGTGGTCGCACGCGACGTCTCCTGTGTGCCCTTCGAAGACCTTCCCGGGGGTCTTCGAGAAGACGTCCCACACGGAGGGCGTCCGGCCGTCCTCGCTCGCGGCGCCTTCGATCTGGTAGGCCGCGGTGGCCGTGCCCCACAGGAAGTCCGCGGGAAACGGCGCGGCCGTCGCGTCTGCTCGGCCCAGGCCAGCCGAGGCGGCGGTCACAGGCGGGGGCGCGGAGGACGGCGAGGCGGGAGAGGCGTTGCTCGCGGAGAGCGACTCGGAAGGATGGAGGGCCATGGGGGCATCATCCACGGCGTGCGCGGGACATCAATGGGTTCGATGCGCGTCGGCTTCGATGCGCGTCGATGATCGCGCCGGTCGCTTGACGGCCCAGCGCGGCTCGACAACATGGGCAGCATGCTCGCGATCCGACCGAAAGCCGCTGGCGGCCCCGAGGTGATGACGCTGGAGGAGCTCCCGACGCCCACGCCGGGCCCGGGGGAAGCCGTGGTCCGCGTCGAGGCCGCGGGGGTGAACTTCATCGACATCTACCAGCGGAGCGGCCAGTACAAGCTGGAGCCGCCCATCCCGCTCGGCCTCGAGGGCGCGGGGCGCGTCGAGGCGGTGGGGCCGTCCGTCACCGAGGTGAGGGTAGGGGACGAGGTCGCGTGGACCGGCGGCCCCGGCTCGTACGCGACGCACGTCCGGATCCCGGCGGCGAAGCTCGTCCCCGTGCCCGCGGGCGTCGGCGCGAGGCGCGCCGCGGCCGCGATGCTCCAGGGCATCACGGCGCAGTACCTCGTGCGCTCCACGTTCCCGCTCGGCCCCGGCCACACGTGCCTCATCCACGCGGCCGCGGGCGGGGTCGGCCTCCTCCTGTGCCAGATGGCGAAGCGGCTCGGCGCGCGCGTGATCGGCACCGTCTCGACCGAGGAGAAGGCGCGCCTCGCGCGAGACGCGGGCGCCGACGAGGTGATCCTGTACACGAAGGCCGATTTCGAGGCCGAGGCGCGCCGGCTGACGGGCGGCGCCGGCGTGCACGTCGTCTACGACGGCGTCGGGAGCGACACGTTCGCGAAGGGCCTGGGCGCGCTCCGCCCGCGCGGCACGATGGTGCTCTTCGGCCAGTCGAGCGGGCCTGTGGCCTCGTTCGACCCGCAGATCCTGAACCAGAAGGGGTCGCTCTACCTCACGCGGCCGAGCCTCGGCCACTACACAGCGACGCGCGAGGAGCTGCTCGAGCGCGCCACCGACGTGCTCGGCGCGATCGCGCGCGGCGAGCTCGCGATCTCGATCGGCGCCACATACCCCCTCGCCGAGGCGGCGGATGCGCACCGCGCGCTCGCCGGGCGGGCGACGACGGGGAAGGTGCTGCTCATCCCGTAGCGGACGGAACCGTCGCGCGGAAGTTCGATCCGAGGCGCGGAGGAGCTGGGGAGTGCAGCCCCGCTGCGGGCGCTCCGTGTCTCCAGGGTCCTCTCTCAGGCGTGCAGACCTGCGCTGTACTCGAGCCGTGTCTAGGCGATCCGGCCGTTGACCGTGTCGTCTTCGGGCCGGTACGCTGCCGGCGCGGAGGTGCTCATTCCATGGCCGAACGTCCCACGCTTGCTCCCGAGAATGTCTCGGACACGGTGAAATCGCAGCTCGCCGGCTTTCATCGGTCCATCATCGACGAGGTCGCGGCGACGGTGAGCCGCGACCGGGTGGTCGTCGTCGGGATGGCCCAGAATCCCTTCGTGAAGAAGGCGCGCCAGCTGCTCGACGGAGAGGGCGTGAAATATACCTATTTGGAGTACGGCAGTTACCTCTCCAGGTGGAAGGAGCGGCTCGCCATCAAGCTCTGGGCCGGCTTTCCGACGTTCCCCATGGTGTTCGTCGGCGGCGTCCTCGAAGGCGGCTACGCGGAGCTCGTGAAGCTCCGCGACGAGGGCAAGCTCAAGGGGTAGCCGTGATCTGGCGCGGGTGAACGCCGGGCACAGCGCGCAGGCCGCCTCGGCCGCGGCGCTCCACACGTCACGTCGCGCCGCGCGAAACGCCGCGGTCGACCGGCGGTTCCGTGATATGCGGGAAGGCGCGGCGCGCCCTCGCGGCGGTCGCCGCGCTGAAGGAAGGCAGCACGGAGGCACCTCGTGACATCGCTCGGGATCCACGGAAGGCGGCGGGATGACGAGGTGAACGGCGCGGCTCGACGGCCGGGAGGCGGCGCGCCGTGAGCACCTACGCCATCAAGCGGCTGCTCTCCATCATTCCCACGCTCTTCCTCGTCGCCACCCTCGTGTTCATCCTGGTGCGCATCGTTCCGGGCGGCCCGTTCGACCAGGAGCGGGCCGTGCCCGTCGAGGTCCAGCGGCAGCTCGACGCCAAGTACCACCTGAACGATCCGGTGCTGAAGCAGTATGGCGACTGGCTGCTTGCGCTCGTCACCAGAGGCGATCTGGGCCCGACGTTCAAGTACCCGAACCGCACCGTCAACGAGATCATCGCCCTCAGCCTGCCCGTATCGATGCAGCTCGGCTTCTGGGCGATGCTCTTCGCGCTCGCGATGGGCATCCCGCTCGGCATCGTCGGCGCGATCCGCCAGAACACCTGGAAGGACACGGCGGCCATGGGGGTCGCCATGGTCGGCCTCAGCGTGCCGCGGTACGTGCTGGCCCCGCTGCTCATGCTCGTCTTCTCGCTCAAGCTCTACTGGTTCCCTGTGGCGCGCTGGGAGACGTGGCGGCACATGGTGCTGCCGGTCATCTGCGCCGGGCTCCCGGTCGCGGCCTACATCGCCCGGCTGACGCGCGGCGGGATGCTCGAGGTGATCCGCTCGGATTTCATCCGCACCGCGCGCGCCAAGGGGCTCTCCGAGCGCAAGGTCGTCCTGAAGCACGCGCTCCGGGGCGGGCTGCTCCCGGTCGTGAGCTTCCTCGGCCCCGGCTTCAGCGGCCTGCTCGTCGGCTCCCTCGTCGTGGAGAAGATCTTCAACATCCCCGGCATGGGCCGCTATTTCGTCGAGGCGGCCACGAACCGCGACTACAACCTCGTGATGGGGGTCATGCTCGTTTACGGCTTCCTGCTCATGCTCTTCAACGCGATCGTCGACGTGGCATACGCCTTCATCGACCCGCGCGTGGAGCTGCGCTGACCATGCTCCACGCCGCCCTCCCGCAGCCCGCCGCCCCCGGCGATCCGCCCGCTGTCCCCGGCGGCGCGGGCGGCGCGGCGCCAAGCCCTGCCGGCCCGCTGCGGCTCGACGCGCTGGAGCAGGGCTCGAGCCTCGGTCGCGACGCGTGGCGGAGGCTCCGGAAGAACCGCGCCGCGGTCGCCTGCGGCGTCGTGCTCATCGCGATGATCCTCGCCTGCATCCTCGTCCCCGAGCTGTCGAGCTACCGGTACGACAAGGCGGATCTCAAGCTCGGCGCGCAGCCCCCGTCGCTCGCCCACTGGATGGGCACCGACTACTTCGGCCGCGACCTGATGGCCCGCGTCTTCTTCGGCGGGCGCATCTCGTTCGCGGTCGGCATCGTGGCGACGCTCGTGAGCTTCGTCATCGGCGTGAGCTGGGGCGGGGTAGCCGGCTACTTCGGCGGCAAGGTCGACGCGATCATGATGCGCATCGTGGACGTGCTCTACACGTTCCCGTTCCTGATCCTCGTCATCCTGCTCATGGTCTTCTTCGCGAACGACCAGACGGTCCTCTACCGCGCCTGGAAGGTCGCGCTCGGCCTCTTCGTGAAGGAGCCGTCGGACCCGAGCTACTTCCCCGTCTTCCAGATCGTCGTCGTCTTCGCGGCCCTCGGCGGCATCTCCTGGCTCACGATGGCCCGCATCGTCCGCGGCCAGGTCATCGCGCTGCGCGGCCAGCCGTTCATCGAGTCGGCGCGCTCGATCGGCGTCGGGCACGCCGCGCTGATCTTCCGGCACCTCGTTCCGAACGCGGTCGGCCCGATCATCGTCTACACGACGCTCACCATCCCCGAGGTGATGATGACCGAGGCGTTCCTCAGCTTCCTCGGCCTCGGCACGCAGGAGCCGCTGTCGAGCTGGGGCCTGCTCGCGTCCACGGGCGCCGACGCGATGGACCTCTTCCCCTGGCAGCTCATCTTCCCGGCGCTGATGCTCGCGCTCACGCTGATCTGCTTCAATTTCCTCGGTGACGGGCTCCGCGACGCCCTGGATCCTCGCATCCGAAAGGACTGAAAGGGCGGCGCGCCCCTCCCGGGACGCGCGCCGGCACGGACCATGCTGCCATGCTGATCGAGGTCAAGAACCTGAAGACCCACTTCTTCACCGAGGAGGGGGTGGTCCGCGCGGTCGATGGCATCTCCTTCAGCCTCGATCGCGGCGAGGTCCTCGGCATCGTCGGCGAGTCCGGCTCGGGCAAGAGCGTGACAAGCCTCTCGCTCCTGCGGCTCATCCCCGACCCGCCGGGCAGGATCGTCGGCGGCCAGATCCTGCTCGAGTCCGAGGGCGGCGTCGTCGAGGACCTCGTGGAGGCGAGCGAGGCGCGGATGGAGCGCGTCCGCGGCGACCGGATCGCGATGATCTTCCAGGACCCGATGACGTCGCTGAACCCCTATCTCCGGGTGAGCGAGCAGCTCATCGAGGTGCTGGAGCTCCACCGCGGCATGGGCCGCGCCGAGGCGCGCCGGCGCAGCGTCGAGATGCTGCAGGCGGTCGGGATCCCCGCGGCGGCGTCGCGGATCGACGACTACCCGCACCAGCTCTCGGGCGGGATGCGGCAGCGCGTGATGATCGCGATGGCGCTGCTGTGCGACCCGGATCTGCTGATCGCCGACGAGCCGACGACGGCGCTCGACGTCACGATCCAGGCGCAGATCCTGGACCTGATCGGCGAGCGGAAGGAGGCGCTCGGCGCGGCCGTCCTCCTCATCACGCACGACCTCGGCGTCGTGGCGAAGATGGCCGATCGCGTCGCGGTCATGTACGCCGGGCGCATCGTCGAGGAGGGCCCCGTCGGCGCCATCTTCCACGCGGCCCGGCACCCGTACACGATCGGCCTGTCGCGCTCGATCCCGCGGCTCGACGACGCGCGCGGCGCGGACCTCGTGCCCATCCCCGGGATGCCGCCCTCGCTCGCGCGCCTGCCGCCGGGCTGCCCGTTCCACCCGCGCTGCGCGCACGCGATCGCGGCGTGCCGGGAGGAGGCGCCGCCGCCGCGCGTCGTCTCGGGCGAGGGCAACAGGAAGGCGCTGCACGTCGTGCGGTGCCACGTCGAGGACGTCGCAGGACGAGCGCCATGACCACCGCCGCAACACCCCCGCCGCTGCTCTCGGTGCGCGATCTCAAGGTCCACTTCCCGGTGCGCCGCGGCCTGCTCCAGCGGCAGGTCGGCACGGTGCGCGCGGTCGACGGCGTCTCGTTCGACGTGGAGCGGGGCGCGACGCTCGGGCTCGTCGGCGAGTCCGGCTGCGGCAAGTCGACGACCGGCCGGGGCATCCTCCGCCTCGTCCCGCCCACGTCGGGGAGCGTGAAGATCGACGGCCGGGAGATCCTGACGCTCGATCCGCGCGCCCTGCGGAAGGCGCGCCGCGAGATGCAGATGATCTTCCAGGACCCGTACGCGAGCCTGAACCCGCGCATGACGGTCCACGACCTCATCGCCGAGCCGCTCTCCACCCACGGCCTCGTCTCGTCGCGCGACGAGGCGCTCCGCGAGGTGGCGCGCCTCATGGAGCTCGTCGGGCTATCGCCCTCGTACATGCGGCGTTATCCGCACGAGTTCTCCGGCGGCCAGCGGCAGAGGATCGGCATCGCCCGCGCGCTCGCCCTGAAGCCGAAGCTCGTGATCGCGGACGAGCCGGTCAGCGCGCTCGACGTGAGCATCCAGGCCCAGATCGTCAACCTGCTCGCGTCGCTCCAGCGCGAGCTCTCGCTCACGTACGTGTTCGTCGCGCACGACCTCGCCGTGGTCCGCCACCTGTCAAGCGAGATCGCGGTGATGTACCTCGGCCGGATCGTCGAGCGCGCTCGTCCAGACGAGCTCTTCCGTTCACCGCAACATCCGTACACGCAGACCCTGCTTTCGGCGATCCCGATCCCGGATCCCGACGTGGAGCGCACACGCCGCCGGCTGCCCCTCGTCGGCGAAGTGCCCAGTCCGCTGAACCCGCCGTCGGGGTGCCATTTCCACACACGCTGTCCCTATACGATGGACCGGTGCAGCGCCGAGGCCCCTCCGCTGGAGGAGCGTCGCCCCGGGCACTGGGCCGCGTGCCATCTCACCGAGTTGCCCACGGCACCTACGCATCCGTGATGTGATCCGGCGGCGCGCAATACCCCACATCGGCTGAGCTCGTTGTCCAGACATGACGTGGAATGTCCGATGACAGGATTTTCCTGACCTCTGCGTGCGGCAGGGGGGTTAGGATCCCTGGACCGATGCCGCGAATCTCCGACGCCACGCTTCGCGCCCAGATCCCGACGGCCCTCCTCATCGGCGGCGATCAGGCGTTGCTCCAGCGCTGCCAGACGGCGGCGATGGATGTGGGGATCATCATCAAAGCGTGCCCGGTATCGATGGCCGCCGCGCTCGCGGAAGAGCGTCGTCCGGTGGTCATCGTGGTCACGTCGTCGACTTACGCGCTCGCTCCCGAGGCGTTCGAGGAGATCGCGCGCGACGTGGTCAGCACGCTCGTGCGGGTCGACGAGGCGATGGTGGAGGACGAGCTCGGGGCGATGCTGGCCACGGCGGCGCGCGAGAGCCGCAAGCAGCGCTCGCGGCAGCAGACGCCCGGTCGCTACTCGATGATGCCTGCGGACGAGGGCGCGTCGGTGCCGCGCTCGGAGCGCATGACCATCGGGGTGATGAAGGCGGCCCCGTCGTCGCGGCGCGACCCCGAGGCGACGCCGCTGCCGCGCTCCGGGCCGCGCAGCGCGGGCGCGCAGGAGCCGCGCAGCGCAGGCGCGCAGGAGCTCGCGTACCGCGAGCGCGTGGCGGCTGCCGTGGCTGCGCAGCGGCCGGAGCGCTCACGCGCGGAGGCGCCGGGGGAGGCCGCGTACCGCGCGCGCGAGGCGCCCGTGCCGCGCTCGGAGCGCCTGGGGGTCATGGTGGGGCCGCCCTCGTCGCGCGCGCGCCGTGAGCTGCCCGCTCCGACGCCGCTCCCGCCGCCGCCGGCCGCCGGCCCGGTGGTTGCGCGCAGGGACGCGTCGGCGCCGCCCTCCGCGAGGGGGGGCACCCACGCGCGGAGGGATGCGCCGCAGGCATCGCCGGCGGCTGGAGCCTACGTGCGGCGGGATACGCCGCTGGCAGGCTCGCATCCGGCCGAGGCCTACGCGCGGCGGGATACACCGGTGGTGGGCTCGCAGCAGGCCGGGGCGTACGCGCGTCGGGAGGCGCCGGCCGCGGCGTCTGCACGGCGGGAGACGTCCGCGCCGCTGTCGCAACAGGCCGTTCCGAGCTCGCGGCAGCAGGCCGGGGTGGCTCCACGCCGGGATACGCCGGCGGCGCATGCGCTTCCGCGGCAGGTGCCTCCGTCGCCTGCCGCGCAGCCGTGGGAGCAGCGCGACCTGCAGCCGTGGGAGCAGCGCGACCTGCAGCCGTGGGAGCAGCGCGACCTGCAGCCGTGGGAGGAGAACATCGGCCCGCAGCCAGGCGCGGCATCCCCGCAGCGCGATGTGCTCGCGATGGGCTCGCAGAACGGTGAGGCGCACCGCGGTCACTCCGCGCCGTCGCCGAGCTCCCATCGCGCGCCGCCGAGCTCCCACCGCGCGCCGCCGAGCTCCCACCGCGCGCCGCCGAGCTCCCATCAAGCGCCGCCGAGCTCCCATCAGGCGCCGCCGTCCTCTCGCAGGGCGCAGTTCCACGTCGACATCGCTCTCCTGTTCGATGAGCGAGGTCTGCCGCGCGCCGATCCCCAGGCGAAGTGACGCTCGGCCGGGGCGCGCCGTGCGGCTCATCCGTTGGCGGGGCGCCTGGCGATCCCTTTGTCGGCGAGCGGCCGCGTCGCACGGGTGACCGGCGGCGCGGCGGAGGGTAAGCTTCGCGCGGCCATGACGACAGGGACGAAGCAGGAGTCGATCCACGGCAAGCTCGTTCGCGCGCTCGAGCCCGTGCACATCGAGGTGGAGAACGAGAGCCGCATGCACAGCGTGCCGGTGGGCTCGGAGACCCACTTCAAGGTGCTCGTGGTGAGCGAGGCATTCCGGGGCCTGAGCCCGCTCGATCGCCACCGCCGCGTCAACGACGTGGTGCGCGAGGAGTTCCGCGCCGGGCTGCACGCCCTGACGATCCGCGCGATGACACCGGACGAGTGGGAGCGGCAGGGGGGCGCGGACTTCCGCTCTCCCGCGTGCCTGGGCGGCTCCAAGGCGGCGCCGGAGCCCGGCGCCAAGTCGGGCTGAGCGGCGAGGCGCGCATGGAGCTCGTCGTCGCGCTCGTCTCGGACCTGCACTTCGGCCCGGAGGCATCGTTCGGGGGCAAGCTGCGCAAGCTCACGGGCGAGGCGCCCGCGCTGACCCGCGCCTTCGTGAGGCGGATGAACGAGGTCACGCGGCCCGATCTCGTCGTGAACCTGGGCGACGACATCGAGGATGAGGGGCCCGAGGCCGATCGGGAGCGCTACGGCGCCTGCATGGCCGCGCTCGGCGGCCTGAAGGCCGAGCTCTTCCACGTCGCCGGCAACCACGACGTGGTCCACCTGAGCGAGGCCGAGCTGCTGTCGGCCTGGGGCAGACCCGAGGCGACGCGGCTCCACTACGCCTTCGACCGCGGCGGCTTCCATTTCACGGTCCTCCACACGCGCGAGCGCAAGGATCACGACATCTCGCTCGGGCCAGAGCAGCTCGCCTGGCTCGGAGAGGACCTCGCGGCGTCCTCGCTGCCCAAGATCGTGCTGATGCACCACAGCGCGGCCGATCAGGATCTCCGGGGCAACCGCTGGTTCGAGGGGAGCCCGCACATCTGCCTCGTGCGCGAGCGGCGCGCGATGCGGAAGATCTTCGAGGAGCACGGCGTGCTCGCCGTCTTCAACGGTCACCTGCACTGGAACCACCTCGACGTGATCCGGGGCATCCCGTACGTGACGCTCCAGAGCCTGATCGAGAACCTCGACGACGACGCGCCGGGCCGCCCCGCCGCGGCGCACGCGGTCGTGCGGCTCGGCCCGAAGCGCATCGTCGTGGAGATCGAGGGCGCCGAGCGGGCGCGGTACCAGTTCGACCGGCGGTAGGGGGCGGAGGGCGCCCGAGCCGCAAATTGAACAGGGAGACGGGGAAGCGGGGAGATGGGTGGTATTTCACTCCCCGTCTCCGCACCTCCCTGTGAACTTCACGAGAAAGTCGAGGGGATGCTTCAGCCGGCGCCCGCCGATTCAGCCGATGTCGTGAGCGCGGCGCGTCGCCGGCCCGACCGGGAATCGGCCGAGAGAGCCGCGCCAATGCCCGGTTTTGATCGTCGGTTTCAGGCGTGCGTCGGCTGGGAACTCCATTTGACACCTCATTCCGGGGCACTTTAGCGTTATTCTCGACCCTCATGCGTCGCAACGACTCACGCCTCCGCCCCGCTCTCCTCCTCGCGCTCGCCTTGTTCGGCGCCGATTGCGGTGACGACGCCATCTGTTCGCCAGGCGCCCTGTCCGCCTGTTTCCTCGCCGATGGGTCGCTCGGCGCGCAGCAGTGCAACGCGGATGGCACCGCGTTCGGCGCGTGTGCCCCCGTGGCGAGCGGGTCTCGACGAGGGTGCGAACACCTCGACGAAGCGTGCTGCCCCGCGCTCCCCGAAGAGCTCGTCGCGGGCTGCCACGCCGCAGCGAGCCAGGAGAACGACGCCGCGTGCGACGATTTCCTCGCGAGCGCCAACGCGGTCGACCTCTGCACAGGAGGGCCCGGCGAGGGCGGCGCGCCGGTGGTCCCTTATGGCCCGAGCTGCGCCGGCCTGCTCGACGCGTGCTGCGCGGCGCTGCCGGCGCAGCTCAGAGAAGCGTGCCACGCGACCGGATTCCGGGGCAACGAGCAGCTGTGTCACCGGTTCCTGGAGAGCGACGCCAAGGACAACGGCTTTTGCGCCGACGTCGACCCCGCGGCCGAGAGCTGCGGTTATCTGTCGGAGCGGTGCTGTCCCTCGCTCCCCGAGGGGGCGCGCGAGCGCTGCGCCGCCCTCGCGGGGGAGTCCGACGCGGCGCGGTGCCTCGACTACCTCGGCGGCGCAGCGGACGCGGGCCGCTGTCCGAGGCTCGCCCCGGACGAGCCGTTCAGCGCGGCCCCGTGCGAGGCGCTGCTCGATACGTGCTGCGCGACGCTCGATCCCGAGCTCGCGCTCGAGTGCGATCTGGCCGCGATGTCCGGCGTCCATGCCCGCTGCGAGGCGTTCACCGGCTCGATCCGCGCGTTCGGCCTCTGCCTCGACAGCGACGGCGCGGGGGGCGGCGGCGACGACTGCGGGGACACGTCGAGCGACGTGGACAACTGCGGAGTCTGCGGCAACGTCTGCGGCGACCAGCACGCGACGCCCTCGTGCGCGGCCGGCAGGTGCTCGCTCGCGTGCGACCTCGGCCACGCCGACTGCGACGGCGAGCCTGCGAACGGCTGCGAGGCAGACGTCGAAGGCGACGCGGACAACTGCGGGGCCTGCGGCAACACCTGCAGCGCGCTCCACGCCGCCGCCAGCTGCGTCGCGGGCGCCTGCGAAGCCGCGTGCGACGCCGGGTACGCCGATTGCGACGGCGAGCCTGCGAACGGCTGCGAGGTCGCGCTCGCCTCGGACCCGTTCAACTGCGGCGCCTGCGGCAACGACTGCGCGGGCGGCCTCTGCGGCGCCGGAGGGTGCGCCCCGGGCGCCACCTCGCTCGCCTCGGGCCTCGCGGTGCCTTCGGCCCTCGTCCTCGACAACAGCGCCCTTTACCTGGTCGGCTTCCAGCACGCCGGCGGCATCGCCGTCCGCATCGACAAGGTCTCCGGCGGCGCGACGTGCCTCGCCAACGGGGCTCCTCCCGGGGTCGTGGGCTGCAGCGCCGACCGCTTCGAGGGCATCGCGCTCCTCGGCGCCGACGCCGTCGTCACCGGCTCATCCGGCGTGGTCCGGTACCCCTTGTCCGGCGGCGCCGCGATCCCCCTCACCACCGCGATCCCCGACCCCTGGGCCGTCGTCACCGACGGCAGCGAGGTCTGGTTCACCTCGCTCTCCCAGGGCGGGATCTACCGCGTCGACGCCCTCACGAGCGGACAGCGCGCGCAGGAGATCACCGGCGTGTTCTCCGAGCCCGGGGGCGCCCTCGCGAGCGACGCGGAGCACCTCTACTGGTCCCGGACCGACGGCACCGTCGTGAAGCTCCGCAAGGACGGCACCGAGCGGCGCCAGATCGCGTCCGGACAGGTGGTGGACACGACGAACCTCACGCCTCACACCCTCGCCGTCGACGCCGGACACCTCTTCTGGAGCAGCCCGAACGGGTTCGTGTTCCGGCTCGCCAAGGACGGCGCCGACCTCACGGTGCTCGCCGACGACCAGCCGAACCCCGCCGGGATCGCCGTCGATCCCGGCGACGGCGGCGCCGTCTACTGGGCCAACCGCGTCGGCTCGATCCGCAAGGTCCCGAAGGCCGGAGGCGCCGTGACGACGCTCGCCGTCGGCCAGCGCGACGCGATCGCGATCGCCGTCGACGAGGCGTTCGTCTACTGGGCGACCCGGGCGGGGGACGTCCGCAAGATCGCGAAGTGAGCTGGAGAGCAGCCGGGAGATGCAGCGCATGCACGATCGCGTCGAGCGCAATCCGTCGCACCGAAGCCCTGTCCCGAGCCACCTCCGGCGCGTGCCGGCGGTGCGCCTCCTCGGGACGCTCGCCGTGCTGCTCGCCGCCGGGGTGGTGGCCGGCATGGGCTGCGGCAGGGAGCCGCCCCCGCCCGCCGTCGCGGCGCCGCCCCTGGGCGCGCAGGCGAACGACGACGCGTGCGCGTGCAGCGGCGGCTTTTATTACAACGGCGAGGCGATCCCGATCGAGGACACCCGGTGTGACAGCTTCGTGTGCGGGCGCGACCTCATCGCCTATCACTGCGTCGACCTCGGCGCGAACGACAACTGGCGCAGCTTCCCGGGGAACAGGTGCGGTGATCTCTCCTGTCCTGGCGCAGGAACCTTCTGCGGCGCGGACGTCGTGAACGGCGAGCCCGCGGCCCTGTACCAGTGCGCGGGCGCGGGGCAGATCCCGCTCGAGTGGACGATCTGCGAGGGGGGCTGCCGGCGCGGGGCGTGCACCGAAGCCGCGACCAGCGAGTGCCCGTGCGAGGTCCCGCCCGTGGCCGGCGGCGAGCACATCCCGCGCACCTGCGGGCAACGCGTGTGTTTCCCGACCGGCGCTGGCAGCGAGGGGGTGAAGATGGTGTGCACCGCGGACGGGTGGCAGAGCCTGGGGCTCTCGTGCGCGCAGGGCGCAGGCACCTGCAGCGCCTGCCGCGGGGTGCAGGACAGCTTCGACAACGAGGTGACCACGACCGCGTGCGGCGAGACGATCTGCGGCCTCGGGCACGGCAACCGCAGCGAATGGATCTGCGGAGAAGCGGGGTGGCTCGACCTCAATCGCCCCTGCGAGCCAGGCAAGCCGGAGGACGAGGGCGCGGAGTTCGGCCGCTGCCCGGAGCAGTTCCAGGACAAGGACGGGAAATGGAAGTCGGTCGAGCGAGGCCAGACCTTCTGCGGTGATCAGATCTTTCGTAGCCCCTGGAACAACGACCTGGCGCGGAGCTTTGGCGAGCCCTTGATCCGCATCAAGGGAAAGGCGACGCAGCTCTTCGCCTGCCCCGGGCCGGGCGCCCGCCCTGTGCCTTATCGCGACTGCTCCGCGCTCGGCGGCAGCGGCGAGTGCAAGCCCGTGCGGGAGCTGCCGGGCATGCACTACCACGAGGTCACCGGCGCGCAGCCCCAGGACGGCGCCAGGACGATCCGCGACTGGGACCGCTGCGACGAGGGGTGCCCCGCGGTCCCCGACGCGGTGTACACCGCCGCGGGGCCGGACGGCAACCGCTACTGCCGCCATCTGTTCTGCGGGCAACACGGGGTCACCGGTCGCGTCGGGACCTTGTACCAGTGCGCCTACGATGGTTGGACGTACTGTCCGCCGTCCGAGGAGTCCACAAAGGCCGTCGTGGGCCGTCCGGTGCCGTACGAGGAGTGCTCCGCGGCGTGCCTTCCGCGCGGCGCCAAGACCCACCACGACGTGTGTGATGCCACGTCGGATCAGGAGCCGTTCGGGATCCCGGATCCGGCGCCCGAGGCGAGCCCGTCGTCGCGCTGCGACGCGATCGTCGATTACCAGGGGAACGAGGTCCCTGTGACGTCGCGGCGGCGGGGCGCGAGCGTCTGCGGCCGCGGCGGGCAGGTGTTCGAGTGCCGCGATCGGCAGCTCTACCGCCCCGACGGCTGGCACGCCACGGGGATCTCGTGCGGCACGGCGTGCGGGATCTGCGGCCCGGATCCGTACGGGACCCAGAGCTCGTTCTGCAGGTCGATCGCGGAGTTCTTCGGCAACACGTGCAGCGACATCACCTCCGACCCGGAGGCGATCCTGTGCAACAACAGCGATGACGTCCTCCTGAACGACCCTGCCTACTGCGGCCACAACCCCGGCCTGCACGCCGCGGGGGACCCGTGGATGCTCTACACCTGCAAGGCGTATTGCGAGCGCGAGGACGGCGCCGCGACGCGCTGGGTGCCGTGCGAGGGGCGCGAAGGCGACGGCCGGAACGGGCGGGAGAGGACGCGGGTCTACCGCTTCGATCACGCGACCTACTGCCCCATGGGGTGCATGATCAACGAGAGGGTGAACGACGCGTGCATCGCGCCCACAGGCACCCTCCAGTTCCCCTTTCCCGACCACAAGATGATCCAGAACATAGGCCACAAGCCGGACTGGAATGACGGCCGGCACCTCGGCGAGGACATCGGCAAGGCGAGCGGCCGGACGGAGGGCACCTACGTCTTCCCGATCGCCCCTGGCAAGCTCCTCCGGGCGGGCATCAACTGCTCGCAGTACCTCGGCATCGCGCTCGTCGAGCACCGCTTCAAGGAGAACGGCGAGGAGAAGCGGTTCTGCTCCTTCTACGGGCACCTCGACGTGGATGAGCTGGCGATGGCCCTCGTGGGACAGGACGTCGGCACCGACACGCCGCTCGGGAAGATCGCCTATTGGGACGACATCCCGAGGCAACACAACCTCTATTGCGACGCCAAGTGGACGGAGTGCCCGGCGGAGGACAGCTTCCCCTGCGATCCGGGCAACTCGCACCTGCACTACGCGGTGCTCTCCCACGCCGAGTGCGCGCGCTTCGACGATGGGGGCGGCGCGCCGCCTGGGTACGATGCGTGCAACACCGCATCGGCGGTCGGATACCTCGACACGGAGACGCGGATCGAGTCCTATACCGCGCTCGACGAGACCTGCACGATCCCCATCTCGAGCCCCGACGGGTACATCTCCCCGGAGTGGTTCGTGACCTCTCGTCTACATTGACCCACCGCCGCGTCAGCGTCGGGCGCCGCGCGGGGAGGGAGGTGTCCTCGGTCCCCCTCGCGCCTCGCGCCGCCTCGCGCCGGCGGGCGCGCGACGTCAGGCGGTGGTCGGCGGGAGCGGCATCACGCACTCCACGAAATAGCGCAGGATGTCCTGCGGGGTGATGATCCCGACGAGGCGCCCCTCGCGCACCACCGGCAGGTGGTGGATCCGGTTCGCGCGCAGCAGGGTCATCACCTCGTCCGTGGGCATGAACTCGTCCACGCAGATGGGCGGGGTGCTCATCACGTCTGCAGCCGTCATGCCTGCGTACTCCTTGCGCAGGAGCACGCCCAGGAGATCCGTCTCGCTGACGAACCCGATGATGCGGTGCCCCTCGTCGATGACCGGCGCGCCGCTCAGGCGATGGTTGGCGAACAGCTGCAACATGTCGAGGACCGGCGTGCCGTGCTCCAAAGCGATCACGCGCTCGGTCATCAGATTGCGCGCATGGCCCTTCATGGTCCGGGGCATGTAATGCTCGACACGCAGCGGCGTCAAGTGCGCGCCGACGCACCGCGCCGAGCAGCCCGGTCAGCCGCCGTCCTTTCACACGTCACACGTCCCACGTCTCACGCCGATCCACGCCCACGCCGGGCCTCGCGCATGCCCTCCGTCGAGCGACCGCTGCGGACGGCCGTGGGGCGCGACGCACCGGTCGGCTCGGCGCTCGGCCGGCCTCGGCGCCTCCTGCCGGCCGCCCCGGCGGCCCGCAGGTCCGTCGAGGGAGCTCAGGAAGCCGACCGCGGGGGCCCGGGAGGCGCAGGCCCAGGCCGTCGTCCGCTCGGATGGATCGGGCCCGCCGAGCGCCTTTCGGGGCGCCTCCCGGCCGGAAGGTTGGCTGTCAGCGACAGGCCATCGTGTCGCCGTCAATCGCACTTCGACCTCGCCCCATCGCTCCTCCGTCCCCGGTGCCAGCATCGCTGTCCATGATGCCTTGGACAGAGCGGGAGTCTCGCGCCGACAGCGCCAACAGAGCGATCGCACCTCGACACAAAAAAAGCGACCCTTGCGTGCGCGTCGGTCTTTGCCCGGCGGGGTATCAGTGACATCTTTCCATTTGTCGCTGTAGCGGAGATGGCCCCATCGGCCGCTCCGACTCGTGGGCTTCTTCGCGGCTCGTGCATCTGAACAAGATCACGCACCGGCGTTCGACGCGCGCACCCCTTGGCCCGCGCCTCGGCGCCGGTCGTTTCGGGAGCTCGTGGGCCATGCGCTCATGGGCATCCCAGGGGGGCGTTATCCATGGAGCATTCGCGGAAGCTAGCTGCACTCCTCCTGGCCATCGCGGCGCTCTTCGCGAGCGCGTGCGCGGTGGCGCTCGATCCGGACGCTCCGGCCGAGGACGCCGGGGACGCCGCGTCCCAGGCCGCTCAGACGGCGAACGCGCTGACGTCGAACGCGTTGACGTCGAACGCGCTGACGTCGAACGCGCTGACGTCGAAGGCGCTGATCTCGAACGCGCTCACGGCCGAGGCGCTCTCCGGCCACCCGCTCACGGCCGAGGCGCTCCGTGACCCGGCCGCGCGCACCCTGCTGAAGTACGTCGCGGGCTGCGCGCTCCCCGCGGGCGAAGGCTTCACCGTCGCCGTCGGCGACGACGAGTTCTCCTTCCCGGGGGAGCTCGGGCTCGCGGCGAGCTGGGGCGAGGAGGGCGGCGCCTGCGACGAAGCTTGCCGGTCCTGGGTCAGCGGCTGCGTCCTCGCCCGCGTCAACTATCTCGGGCACAGGGTGAGCATCTCCGTCCGCGGGGATCGCAAGGAGCTCCGGGCCGACAAGGGCGAGCGCGCGGCCTACCCGAGGCGCGAGGCCACCTACTACGGCAACATCTTCGCGCCGCAGCGCCGCTACCACGCGTGCCTCCCCCCCGAGCCTTCGTCGCTCGTGCGCTCCTGCGGGCCGTCGCTCGAGACGTGTGCGATCCAGGTCGCCGGCTCGTGCGGCAGCCTGTGCGACGCGCCGAACAGCGACGGGAGCTTCCCGAACTGCCGCGGCAAGATCCGCAGCAGCTCGGGCAAGCTCATCGTCGAGAAGACGCCGAACCCCGGCTCCGTCACCGTGTTCCTCATGGACGACTGACGTGGGCCACGCGGAGATCATCGCGGGGCGCTTCGCCGTCGAGGGCGAGGCCGCCTCCGGAGGGATGGGCACCGTCTACAAGGCATACGACCGCCTCGGCGGCGCGGCGGTCGCCCTCAAGATCGTCCGCCTGAGGAACGAGATCCAGATCGAGCGGTTCGAGCGGGAGGCCGCCCTCCTCGCCGCGCTCGTCCACCCGGGCATCGTGCGCTACGTCGCGCACGGCAGCACCCCGGAAGGCGATCGCTACCTCGCCATGGAGTGGCTCGACGGCGAGGACCTCGCCGCGCGCCTCGCGCGCCGCGTCCTGCCGGCGGGCGAGGGGCTCTTGCTCGTGCGCCGGGCCGCCGACGCCCTGGCGTTCGCGCACGCGCGCGGCATCGTCCACCGCGACATCAAGCCGAGCAACCTCTTCCTCCCGGGCGGGGACGCCGGGCGGGTCAAGCTCGTCGATTTCGGCATCGCGCGGCCCAGCAGCGACGCCGGGCGCGTCACCGCCACCGGCGGCGTCCTCGGCACGCCGGGGTACATGGCCCCGGAGCAGGTCGAGGCGCACAGCGCGCCCGACCCGCGCGGCGACGTGTTCTCCCTCGGGTGCGTCCTCTTCGAGTGCCTCGCCGGCCGCCCCGCCTTCGCGGGCGCGAGCCCGATGGCCGCGCTCAGCAGGGTGCTGCTGATGGATCCGCCCCGCCTCCGCGACGTGCGCGCGGACGCGCCTGCGCCGCTCGACGAGCTCGTCGCGCGCATGCTCTCCAGGCAGCCCGGCGACCGCCCGCGCGACGGCGCCGAGGTCGCGGCCGAGCTCGACCGGATCGCCGCGATGGGGGGCGGGTGGACCGCGCCGCCCGACGCGCCGACGCTCTCGGGCGGCGCGCCGCTGGACGCGCCGGCCCACGGCCTCGCCCCGCGCGACCGCGCCGCCCTCACCCTGGGCGAGCAGCGCGTGGTGAGCCTCGTCTTCCTCGGCGAGCCCGGCCACGGCGCAGCCCGGGCGCCGCAGCCGGCCCAGGAGGCCCCTGGCGAGCCGCCGCCCGGCTCGCGCAGGTCGCAGCTGCCGCCCGCCTCTTGCAGGTCGCAGCCGCCGCCCGCCTCTTGCAGGTCGCAGCCGCCTCCCGGATCGAGCAGGTCGCAGCCGCCCACGACGAGCGCGCGGGCCGCGGAGATCCGCTCGCTCGTCGAGCTCCACGGCGGCAGGCTCACGCAGCTCGTCCCGGGCGTGGAGCTCGTCATGATGTCCGGCCACGGCAGCGCCGTGGATCGCGCCGAGCGCGCCGCCCAGTGCGCGCTCGCCCTCCGCGCCGAGCTCCCGGGCGCACCGCTCTGCGTCATCACGGGGCGGGGCGTCATCTCCGCGGGCCTCGCCGAGGGCGACGTCATCGACCGCGGCCTCGCCGAGCTCCGCGCGGCGCTCGATCAACGTGAGGTGCGCGCGGTGCGCATCGACCGCGCGACCGCCGACATGCTCGGCCCGCGCTTCGTCGTCGCGCACGCCGCCCCTTCGGCGCGGAGCGGGCCGCTCGTCCTTCACGGCGAGCGCGCCGTGGACGAGCTCGCCCCCGCTCTGCTCGGGAAGCGCACCCCGTGCGTCGGCCGCGCCCGCGAGCTCTCGATGCTCCACGGCGTGCTCGCCGGCTGCATCTCCGAGGCGCTCGCGAGCGCGGTGCTCGTCCTCGGGCCGCCCGGCGCCGGCAAGTCCCGGCTCCGCCTGGAGCTCTTCGCCACCCTGCGGCAGCGGGACGAGCCGATCGAGATCCTCTGGGGCCGCGCCGACTCGGGCTCTCCCGGCTCGCCGTTCGGCATGATCGCGGACGTGCTCTGCCGGGCCGCCGGCCTCCGCGCGCGCGACCCGGCGTGGGCGCGGCAGCGCAAGCTGAAGCAGCGGCTCGGGCGTCACCTGGGCGGCCCGGCGCTCGATCGCGCGGCGGCGTTCCTCGGCGAGATCACCGGCGCGCCGTCGCCGGAGCACGCACGCATGGTGCGGGCGGCGCGCCAGAGCGCCACCGGCATGAGCGACGGCGTGGGGGCCGCCTGGGAGGACTGGCTCGCCGCCGAGTGCGCCGCGCGCCCCGTGCTCCTCGCGCTCGAGGACCTGCACTGGGGCGACGCCGCCACCGTGCGCCTGCTCGACGCGACGCTGCGGAACCTCCGCGAGCTCCCGCTCATGCTGCTCGCGCTCGCGCGCCCGGACGTCCACCGGCAGTTCCCGAGCCTGTGGGCCGAGCGCGAGGTGCAGACGATCAAGCTCGGCCCGCTGCCTCGCCGCGCGAGCGCGGAGCTCGTGCGCGCCGCGCTCGGCGAGCCCGTGCCCGAGGGCGTGGTGGCGCACCTCGTCGAGCGCGCCGGCGGCAACCCGTTCTACCTGGAAGAGCTCATCCGCGCGGTCGCGAGCGGCAAGGAGGAGCTCCTGCCCGACTCGGTGCTCGGCACGGTGGAGGCGCGGCTCGACGCCGAGGGCAACGAGGGCAAGCGCGTGCTCCGGGCGGCCAGCATCTTCGGCGATCGCTTCTCGAAGCGCGGCGTCGCGGCGCTGCTCGGCGGCGAGGAGCGCCTCGCCGACGTGGAGGCCTGGCTGACGGCGCTCGCCGACCGCGAGCTCGTCGCGCCGGCCTCGGCGTCGGCGGGCCTCGCCGACGCCGTCGACTACGTCTTCCGCCACACGCTCGTCCGCGAGGCCGCGTACGCCATGCTGACCGAGCGCGATCGCGCCCTCGGACACCGGCTCGCGGGCGCGTGGCTCGAGCGGAGCGCCTCCGCCGATCCGGGGGGCGTGGCGGAGCACTTCCGCCGCGGCGGAGAGCCCGGCCGCGCGGTGCGCTGGTACCGCCGCGCGGCCGAGCAGTCGCTCGAGGCGAACGACCTGCGCGCCGCGATCGAGCGCGCCGCGTGCGGCGAGGCGTGCGGCGCCGAGGGCGAGGATCTCGGCGCGCTCCGGCTGGTCGCGGCCGAGGCCAGCGTCTGGACGGGCGACCTCGCGGCGGCCGAGGAGCTGGGCGCGTCCGCGGCCGAGCTGCTCCCCACCGGCTGCGCCGGGTGGTTCCGGGCGGTCACCCAGATCGCCGCCGCGGCCGGGAAGCTCGGCGCGGTCGACCGCGTGGCGCGGTGGGCCGCCGTGGCCGAGGGGATGTCCGCGGCGCCGCCGTCCTGCGCGCCTCCGGCGCCGACCTCCGCCGCGCCCGCGGGGCCGCCGTCCGCCGCGTCCGGGGCGCTGTCCTCCAGCGCGGCCGCGCTGCGCCGCGCCCGGATCGCGTGCTTCTGCGAGTGCGGCGCGCAGCTCGTCTTCGGCGGCCGTTACGCCGAGGCCGACGCGCTGCTCGCGCGCATCGACGAGGACCTCCGCGCGCCTCCGCCGCCGGACGCCGAGCTCGTCGCGATCGCGCAGCAGCTCCGGGCGATCCGCGCCTCGGCCGGCGGCGATCCCGAGGCGTGCCTCGATGGCCTGGAGGCGGCGCTCGCGGCCTTCGAGCAGGCCGGGGACAGGCGCAGCGCGTGCGTGATCGGCGCGAACCTCGGCTTCATCTACGCCGAGCTCGGCGAGCTCGGGGCGGCCGAGTCCGTCCTGCGCGCCGCCCTGGAGGCCGCCGACCGGATGGGGCTGCGCGAGCTCGAGACGGTGGCGCTGCACAACCTCGGCCACGCGCTCGGGCTGCTCGGCAAGCTCGACGAGGCGCTGCTCGTCGAGCGGCGTGCGGTGGAGGCGTTCCAGCGGCGCGGCGACCTCCGCATGGAGGGCGTGGCGCGGACCTACCTCGCGAAGATAGCGCTCCTCTCCGGCGACGCCGCGACCGCCGAGCGGGAGGCGCGCGCGGCCGAGGCGGCGCTGCACGTGGCCCCCCGGCTGCGCGCGGCCGCCGTGGCGGTGCGCGCGCGGGCGCTGCTCGCCGCGGGCGAGGTCGCGGCGGCGCTCGGCGCGGCGCGGGCGGCGTTCGGCGAGCTCGCGGCGCTCGGATCCCTGGAAGAAGGGGAGTCGCTCGTGCGGCTCGCCTACGCCGAGGCGCTCGCGGCGTCCGGCGCCCACGGCGAGGCGTCCGCCGTGCTCTCGGAGGCCAGGGAGCTCCTGCTCGCGCGGGCGCGGCGGATCGCGGACCCGCGGCGGCGCGAGCGGTTCCTGACGGCGGTGCCCGAGAACGCGCGCATCGTCCTCGGCGCGCTCGGCGCGACGGCGACCTAGCCGCCCCGAGGGCTCGCGCCCTCCGCCTCGTCCGCCCGCGTGTCCCCGGCCCTCGCCGCGACATGGGGGGTTGGGCGCCCCTGCGCTGATGCCCTGTCGCGCCGCCTGGACCGACGTGACCTGTGGAGGGGAGGACACCGGCCTGCCGATTGTCCAGGGTACGCGAGGTGCTTGTTGCGCTGAGAGCCTGTGAGTTCTGCTTGATTCGAATTAAAAAAATACTCTATCAGAGGTGACAGGTGATCAGACGAGCTCATTCCTCCAGCACGCGCGCTGCACTCCCCACCGCCGTCACACCCGCTCGAAATCAGGAGAGAGTCGAGAGAAAACGATGGGCCGGGCGCCGAATGTGGATTGACGCATTGCGGTGCACGGCGGGAGCCGTCGTGGTGCTGCTCTCGCAAGGATGCGTCGCGTCGATGGACGAGCCGGCGGACGCCGAGCGCGACGAGGTCGGCGAGGTCGGCGAGGGCGCGCTGGCGATGAAGAGCTATGCACAGACGCGGTATCCGATCGTGCTCTGTCACGGAATGGCCGGCTTCAAGGCGATGTTCGGGGTGATCGACTACTTCGGTGGGATCGCGGCGGCGCTGCGCGCCGGCGGATCGGAGGTGTATGCCACCGAGGTGCCCCAGTTCGACAGCACCGAGGCGCGGGGGGAGGCGCTGCTCGCGCAGGTCGAGGATATCGTCGCGCGCACCGGGAGCGGGAAGGTCAACCTGGTCGGGCACAGCCATGGCGGGCTCGACGCCCGGTATGTCGCCGCGGTGCGGCCGGATCTCATTGCCTCGGTGACCACCATCGGGTCTCCGCATCAGGGGGCCGAGCTCGCCAGTTTCCTCCAGGAGAACCTGCGGGAGGGCGGGTTCGCGGAGGGGGCGCTCTCGTTCCTCGCCAACAGCGTCGGCGCGGTGCTCAGCCTGCTCAGCGGGCACACGGCGCCCCAGGACTCGATCGCCGCCGTCAGGTCGCTCTCCGCGGCCGGGATGCGCGAGTTCAACGCGCGTTACCCGGCCGGGCTGCCCGACGGCCGGTGCGGGCAGGGCCCCGCCGAGGAGGGCGGCGTGCGCTTCTTCTCGTGGTCGGGGACATCGATCGTCACGAGCCTCATCGACCCGACCGACCTGACGCTCGGGCTCATCTCCAAGCTGTATTCGGAGTCGAACGACGGGATGGTGGGCAGGTGCAGCTCCCATTTCGGGGTGGTGCTCCGGGACGACTATGGGATGAACCACCTCGACGAGGTCAATCAGCTCTTCGGGTTTATCAACCTGTCTGGGCCGAACCCGAAGTCCGTGTTCCGGTCGCACGCGAGCCGGCTGAAGGGCATCGGTCTCTAGCCTCCTGGGGGCCCTTCGTGGTGCGTCGTCGCAGGACAGCTCTACTCGTGGCCATGGCGCTCGTCGCGACGATCGGCGTGGGGCGCCTCGTCTCGGGGGAGCGGCACCGGCAGGCCGCGCCCTCCGGCCGGTCGAACGGGGCCGCGCGCGTCGGTCGGAAGGAGACGCTGCCCGCGCTCTCGGTGGCGCCGTCTCCCACGCGCCTCCGGCAGGCGCTGTCGGTCTCGCGGCCCTCCGCGGCGCCGCGCCCGCCGACGAACGCCGCGCCGCCCTCGCTCCGCGGCACCGACGTCGACGGCGCGGTGACCGTCGACGAGCGCGGCGATCTGGTCGTCGGCCCGGAGCTGCTCGGGCTGTTCGACTACTTCCTCAGCGCCACCGGCGAGGAGCCGGCGCAGGCGATCAGGGGCCGCATCGTCGCGGCGATCCGGGAGCGGGCCGCGGGGCGCGCCGCGGAGCAGGCGATCGCGCTCCTCGACCGGTACCTCGGCTACCGCGAGGCGGCCGCCGGCGCGCGCGTGGAGCAGGAGGCCGATCCGGCGGCGCGCCTCGCCGCGCTGCGCGAGATCCGGCGCGCATGGTTCGGCGAGGAGGCCGCGGAGCGGCTGTTCGGCGACGAGGAGCGGGAGATCGAGGCGGCGATCGAGGAGTCCCGCATCCTCGCGGACGAGGCCCTCTCGCCGGAGGAGCGCGACGCGCGGATCGCCGACGTCGAGGCGGCGCTCCCGGAGCCCGTCCGCGAGGCGCGCGAGGCGGCGACGCGCCCGCTCGCGCAGCAGGCCGATGAGCAGGCGCTCCGGGACGCGGGCGCCTCGGACGAGGAGATGCACGCGCACCGGGTCGCGACGGTGGGCCCCGAGGCCGCGGACCGGCTCGCGGAGCTCGATCGGCAGCGGGCGGCCTGGCGGCAGCGCCTCGACGCCTTCGCCGGCGCGCGCGCCGACATCGAGGCGACGGTGGCCGATCCCGACGCGCGGCGCTCCGCCGAGGAGGCGCTCCTCGAGCGCTCGTTCACGCCCGAGGAGCGGCTGCGCGTGGGGGCGATCCTGGGTCTCGCCCGGTGACGGCCGGGCCTACATCGATCCGCTGATCGAGAGCCCGAGCCCGCCGGGGGTGACGAGCGGGGCTGCGCCCACCTGGAGGACCTGGCCGCGCTGCAGCGGCACGCGCAGCTGCCGAGGCATGGCGACGCCGCCGAGCAGCATCCCCAGGCCGACGGCTTGCCCTGCGCCGAGGAGGGAGAGGCCGACCGCGCTGGCCGCCGTCGGCCGCCCCGTGCCGAGGTGGATCCACGGACCCGCGAGGGGGATCAGCAGCGAGGCGGGGTTGGCCGAGGTGCGTTCGAGGCGCCGGACGAGGAAGCAGGCGCCCTGGGAGCACTGCGGCACCAGCCGGATCCGCACCTCCGGCTGTCCGAGGGAGAGAGCGCCACCGCGGACGGCCGACGCGGCCCAGAAGCCGCCCAGGGTCGACGCGCCCGCGATGATCCAGCGCGCCCTCCGCGGGTTCGCGACGTAGGTGGCGCTCGCGGCCCGCTGCGGGGCGCGCTGCGTGACGGTCGCGGCCTGCTGCGGGGCGCGCTGCGTGATGGTCGCGGCCCGCTGCGGCGGCGCGGCGCGACCCTGCGGCGGCGCGGCACGACCCTGCGCCGGGGCCTGAGGCGAGACGGCCTGGGTCGTGCCAGCGGCGGAAGCGCTGGAGACGCCGAGACAGAGGCCGATCCCGAGAAACCCGGCGAGCCCTTGGACGACGCCTTTCCCCCTTGTTGACCTACCGCTGGTTCTCCCCGTCTTCGAAGTCCACATGCGCCCCTCCCGGTGCCATCGACCGCACCTGCGCTGGAGAGAGCAAGCCACGGGCCTCCTCCGGGACATGCGATTCGCCCCCGTCGCTCGAGCCCCCGGCATCCGGCCGGGGAGGTGCAGTGAGCACAGAGAGCAAGGAGCGCACAGCGACTCTCTGCGATTCGCTCGGATTCCTCGGCGCCCCTGGGACTCCGCTTCCTGGCGAAGAGGCGCCGAGTCCCGCGTCCCGGGAAGACGTCGCAGACGAGGAGCGCTGGCAGGGGCATGCCCCGCGATCCGCCACGCTCTCCGTCTCTCTGTATCTCTATATCTCTGTCTCCCCGTCTCCCCGTCTCCCTGTATATCTGTCTCTCTGTATATCTGTCTCCCAGTGTCTCTGTCTCTCCCGCCTTCGTGCGCTGCGGGCATCGCGTGCGGCGCTCACCGCAGGATCAGGCACGTCGTGGTGGCGTGCGCGTAGAGGGTGCCGTCGGCGTCGCGCAGCGTCCCGTCGGCGGTGGCGTGGCGCTTGCCGAGGTGCACGACGCGGCCCTCGGCGATGAGCTCGGGCCCGCCGGCGCGCGGGGCCTTCACGAAGCTGACCTGGAGCGAGACGGTCGAGTAGCCGACCCCCGCCTCCAGGGACGCGTGCACGGCGCAGCCCATCGCGGAGTCGAGCATCGTGCTCAGATAGCCGCCGTGGACCATCGCGATAGGATTGTGGTGCTGCTCGCCGGGAGATCCGGTGATGACGATCCGGCCGGCCTCCACCGTCGCGACCCGCAGCCCGAGGAGGCTCGCGATGGGCGCCATCGGCAGCTCGCCGTTCATCATGGCCGTGAGGTAGGCGAGGCCGGACATCGATCTCACCCTCTCCACGGCCGGCGCAGGATCTTGCCACGTCACCACCAGCTGTCGTTCCTGATTCGTCGTCATGACTCCCTCTCTCCCTGTTCCTGAATCCGACGTCCGTGACGCTCGTGACGTCCGCGCGAGCCCGCGATCGATGCGCCTCGGAGCCTATCCGTGCAAGGCAGCGAGCTCAAGGCCGCCGCCGTCCTTCCGCCCGGCGCGGCGCGCGCCGGCGTCGGAGATCGCGACGCGCGCGGCATGCACCTCCTCGTCGCTGATCACCGCGCGGACCATCTCCGTCATCCGCCTCCAGACCGAGTCCCTGCGGTACGGGAGCCCGACCTCCCGGCACAGCGCCTCGACCTCCCTCGCGACCTCGGGGTATTGCCGGAGCGGCAGGTCCGGCCAGAGGTGATGCTCGATCTGATACCCCATGTAGCCGCGCAGGAAGTCGGCGGCGCTGCTGGGGCTCTCGTAGTTCACCGAGCCGACGATCTGCCGGACGTAGTACTCTTCACGGCTGCGCGCGGCGCCCTCGAAGATGGGGATATCCAGGCCGGTGTGGGTCGGCGCGATCACCGCGAAGCTGTGCAGGTTCGACAGGAGCTCCGCCGCCACGCTGTTGACGAGCACGCCGAGCGCTGCCCCGCGGCCGAGCGGCAGGAACGCGAGCGGCAGGAGGACGAAGTGCACGAGGGCATACGGCAGGTACGAGCGGAGCAGCATCTCGCGGTCGAGCAGCACGCTGGGCGACCAGGCCGCGCGATCACGCCCCTCCGTCGAGGCCTCGGCCGCGCGCTCGCGTCGCTTGCGCAGGGCGCTCCGGGTGGCAGGGCCATAGTAGAGCCACTTCCACGTGCACGCCGTCAAGAACAGCGCGAGCGCGCGGACGACCTTCGGCTTGCTCTTCAGCCACGCCATGTTGACGGCGACGCGGTCGGGGTCCCGCTCGTCGCCGGTGTAGCAGTGGTGAGAGACGTTGTGCTGCGCCTGCCACGCGTCGGCGTCCAGCCAGTCGAACCAGTCCCACAGGCTGCGCCGGCCCCGCGCGAACGTGCGGCTGTTCCAGGCGGGGTCGCCGCCGGCGACGCCGTCATACGCCTTGTGGAGGACCGGATGCGCGACAACGACCCACCTGGCGAACCGGCCAAGGGCGATGAGGATCATCGAGATCGGGTTGGGCCCGAGCGCCGACGTCGCGTACCCGAGGGCGGAGAAGGCGCGGCCCAGCAGGGACAGGCGCTTGATATGGCGGAGATCCTCCGCGCCCGTCCGGGCCGAGGCGCCGGCGCGGATCGCCTTGATCCCCGCCATCAGCCGCCGGGCATCCTCGGCCGAGAGCGCGGTGGTGGCAGGGGCCTTGTCGGTCGCCGCGGGCGCGGTGCGGGGAAACGCATCATCGGTCTTCATCGTGAGCTCCGTCATCTCCGTCGTCTGCGTCTCGAGCGAAGCGAGGCGTGTCATGGCCATGGTGATGATTGGAGCGCTCATGACGCGCCCCCGGGGGCCTGGTGGCGGCTCAGCCAGGCGGCGATCTGCTCGTACGGGGTCCGGGGTACGGCCGGGTCGAGGCCGAGATCGAGCCTGCGGGGAAGCGCGATATGGCCGCCGCCGTCCATCCAGACGACGCGGGCGGGCGACGAGAGCCCCCCGTGCGCTCCCAGGCCGGCGAGGGTCGCCGGGGGCACCATCGGATCCTGGCGCGAGTACAGGAGCAGCGCCGGGGTGACCAGCGAGCCAAGGATCCTCCCTGCGCCCTGGGCCTCGTAATAGGCCGTGGGATCGCGGAAACCGAAGCGGCGGACCACCGTCAGGCGGTCCCACTCGCGCAGCGTCGCCGCCCGATCCACGGCCGACGGCGAGACGGGCACCTGTCGCCGCCGCGCGATCTCCCGGTACATCCGCTTCAGCCCCCCGAGGACGTGGCGCCGGTACACGACGCTCTCGGGGCGATCCATGTGGCTCACCGCGCGATCGAGGTAGAGGGGCGAGCAGATCGAGGCCACGGCCGCGAGCCGCGGGTGCCCCGCCGCGGCGAGGTGGAGCGCCACGTGTCCGCCCATCGAGAAGCCGACGACGAAGATCCGGTCGTGGCGCGCGACGATCGGGTCGCCGCTCAGCACGGCCGCGAGGTCCTCCCAGAGCCCCGCGTGGTGGAGGTCCTCCGGGTCGCACGACGAGCCGCGCTGGCCGAGGTGCGGCAGTTCGAGAGCCGCGAGGAGCAGGAGCGGCTGGATCGCTGGATCGTCGAGACCCAGGGCGACCGGCGGATGATCCGCGAGCAATACGGCGTCTCGCTGGCCGGCCTGGGGATCCTCGCGTTCGCCGCCCCCGTGCTGCCGTTCTTCGCGCTGTACGCGCTCTTCCTCCCGGCGGCGGTGGTCGCCGGCGCCTTGCTACCGCTCGTGGCCTATCCGCTGTCCTCGCTCGTCCTCCACCCGTACCTGCACATGCCGCGGGCCGAGGCCATGGCCCGCGCGTCCCGGCCGATGCGGTGGCTGCTCGACACGCGCTACGTGCGCTTCATCTCCCGCCACCACTACCTGCACCACCAGTACATGCACTGCAATTACAACCTCCTCTGGCTCGGCGACCTGCTCCTCGGGCGGCACCGCCGGCCGAGCGACGAGGATCTCGCCGAGATGCGCGGCCAGGGGATGATCTGCTAATCGGCCTTCCCGCGCTCATCCATCGCTGGCGCCAGCCTGGATCGACCGCCTCACGGCGCCATCATGGACGGCGCGGGAGCGCACGATGCGGGCGTGCGGGCCCAGGGCTGGGTCCGTGATGAAGTGCCAGAGCACCCAGGTCCACGAGCGGTGCGAGACCAGCGTGTCGTAGTGGCGCTTCGCGATGCGGTGCAGCGCGGGCAGGCGCCAGCCGGGCACGTTCATGAAGTCGTGGTGCTCGACGTGGTAACCCACGTTGAACGTCACGTGGTTGAGCGGCCCGTAGTAGCTGTAGGTCTCCTGGTCGGGCGCGTACACGTAGTGCTCGTGCACGAAGTGGGCGGCCACCGGGTGCAGGCTGTGGCCGATCAAGGTCGACAGCAGCAAGTAGGCGAAGCCGGGCGCGCCGAGCAGGCGCCACGAGAGCCACGCGGCGGGCAGCTGGATGGCCAGGTTGATCCACTCGTCGCGGTTCGGCAGCTTGGCGAAGCGCGCGGCGCGGCCCAGGTAGGCCACGAAGTAGAAGAACAGCCACAGGAACTTGCGCACGCGGCCGGCGCCGATCAGCCGCACCTCGAGCGAACGAGGCAGATCGGTGTCCTCGCCGGCCACACCGAGCAGCGCGTGGTGCGCGAGGTGGTAACGGCGGAAGCTCATCGCCGCCGGCAGCACCATCGGCAGGTTGGCGATCAGCGCCAGCAGCTTGTTCGAGCGCGCGCGGCGAGCGGCCAGATCGTGCGCCGCTTCGTGGATGGCCATCGCGCACCAGTGCGAGAGCACCGCGCCGAACGTCGCCGCCGCCAGCGTGACCACCCACCAGGGTGCGGCGAACACGCCGAGCGACCAGGCGACGGCGAGCTGCGCGAGCACCACCGCCAGCGTGACCGCGATGGTGCGCCGGTCGTAGCCGAACAGCGCGCGGATCTCGGGGTGCTCGCGCAAGATGCGGCGCCGGCGGGCGCGGTGCGGCTCGGCGCGCGTGACCCATTCGAAGGAACGCATGCGCCTCGATCTAGGCAGCGCGACCGGCGCCGCCCATTCGCATTCCCGGCGCCGCGCCCGCGGCCGTCAGTCGGGCCGTAAATACCCGTACAAAAGCCGGGTGAGCTCGGCCTGCGCGGCCGGCGCGCGCAGCATGTCGCCCTCGCGGAAGGCCGCCATGCCCAAGGTGTTTCGCATTGCGTGGAACAGGAAGAAGCCGCCGAGCTGCGGATCCACCGCGCGGGTCTTGGGCCGGATGCGCACCAGGAGCTCGGCCAGCGCGGCCTCGGCCTCGCGGTCGGCGTCGGCGATCAGATCGAAGTCGCCCACCCGCACGAACCACTTCATGAGCGCCCTCATCACGCGCGCGTGGGCCAGCTCGAGCTCGATCAGCCGGCCGGCCAGCCGGTGCAACGCCGCCTCCAGCGGGAGCGGCTCGACCTCGTCGAGCACCCGGCGGATCTCGGCGAAGCGTTTCTGCACGAAGCGGCGCAGGAGCGCCGCGACCAGCGCCTCGCGGTTGGGGAAGTACTGATACAGCGAGCCCACGCTGACGCCGGCGCGCTCGGCGATGTGCGTGGTCGATACACGGCTCTGCTTCGCCTCCTCTTCGCGCTCGATCAGCTGACCGGCGGCCTCGAGGATGGCGTCGACCGTGCTGCGCGAGCGCTCCTGGCGCGGATCCTTGCGCGGCTTCTGCGGCGATATGGTCACGCCGCCCATCCTCGCACGGCCGCCGCTGGCCGCGTGAGGCCGACGTGCCAACGCTCGCAGGCGCAAGCGGGGCGGCCGCCGGCCATGGGCGATTCTCGCGAACGCAATTGGGCGAGGAGCGAGATTCCCTGTCGCCAGGGGCCTCGTGACCGCTCGCCTGTCCAGAAACGGCAGCGGGCTGTCCACGAACGGCAAGATAAGCAGGCGGACGCATCCTTCGCGGTTGAGAATTCGCCTGAAGCGACGGAGGGTGACGGCGGATGGACGCTACGCCATCCATGACAGGAGTCACCCATGCCGTTAGATCGAGACCTTCCCAAGCGCGAGATCCTGCCGATCCCGGACCGGCCCTATGTCGGCCCGGTGATGTACAACGCCGCGGACCCGGCTTCCGTCTTCCCTCCCATCGAGCCGATCAGACCGCCCCCGAACGCCCCCAACGTGCTCCTCATCCTGATCGACGATGTCGGCTTCGGCGCCGCAGAGCCCTTCGGGGGGCTCATTCGCACCCCGACAGCCACGCGGCTCGCCGAAAACGGCCTCAAATTCACCCGCTTCCACACGACTGCCCTGTGCAGCCCCACGCGCGCCGCCTTGCTGACCGGCCGCAACCCCCATTCCGTCGGCATGGGCTGTATCACCGAGCTCTATACAGGCGCGCCTGGCTACTCCTCGATGATCCCCAACACCGCCGCCTCGATCGCCAAGATCCTCAGGTACAACGGCTACTCGACGGCTCACTTCGGCAAGTGCCACGAGGTGCCCGTCTGGGAAACCGGCCCATCGGGGCCCTTCGACCACTGGCCCATCTACATGGGCTTCGAGAAGTTCTATGGCTTCGTGGCCGGCGAGACCAACCAGTTCTATCCCACCCTCTACGATGGAACGACCTACATCGAAACGCCTCACGACGGGGACTACCACCTGACCACGGATCTGGCAAACCAGACCATCAAGTGGATCGAGCAGCAGAAGGCCATGGCGCCGGACAAGCCATTCTTCATCTATTTCGCCCCCGGCGCGACCCACGCGCCCCACCAGATCCCGGATGACTGGCTCGATAAGTACAACGGGCAATTCGACTTCGGCTGGGACGAGCTGCGCATGCGGATCTGGCAAACCCAACGATCGCTCGGCGTCATTCCACCGGACGCGGAGCTGACGGACCGCAACCAATACATTCCGCCTTGGGCGGAGGTGTCGGACGACATGAAGCGTCCCCTGCGCCGCGAGATGGAGCTCTACGCCTCCTTCCTCGAGCAGACCGACTACGAGGTCGGCAGGGTGATCGACACGCTCAGAGACCTCGGCATCATGGATAACACGCTGATCATCTACATCCTCGGCGACAACGGCGCTTCCGCCGAAGGCACATTTGTCGGCACCTTCAACGAGATGATCGGCTTCAACAACATCCAGATGCCGCCCGAGGAGCAGGAGAACATCATCAAGGAGAACATCGACCGCTTCGGCACCAAGGAAGCGTACAACCACTATGCCATCGGCTGGGCCCAGGCCATGTGCACGCCGTATCAGTGGACCAAGCAAGTCGCGAGCTACTTCGGCGGCACGCGCAACGGCATGATCGTCCATTGGCCAGGCCACGTCGACCGGGGCACCGGGCTGCGACACCAGTTCACTTACGTGATCGATGTGCTCCCGACGATCCTCGAAGCGGCCGGATTGCCGGAGCCGTTGAGCGTCGACGGCGTGCTGCAGATGCCCATCGAGGGGACGAGCTTCCTCCGGACGTTCACGGACCAGGATGCGCCCGAGTTCCGCACGACCCAGTACTTCGAGATGTTTGGCAACCGTGGCATCTACCATGAAGGCTGGACCGCCGTCACCCTCCACTCGAAGCCCTGGGACTGGCAATCCAATCCGAACTACGAAGGGGACAAGTGGGAGCTCTACTACACGTACCCATGGCCGTCTCCGGACGGGAAGAAGCCGCCGTATGCGGTGGACTGGACCCAGGCCGTCAACCTCGCCGACAAGGAGCCCGAAAGGCTGGCGCAGCTGAAGAACCTCTTTGAGATCACCGCTGCCCGATACAACGTATTTCCCCTCAACGACGAAAAGACAGAGCGCCTAGAGCAGCCGCCCCCTCCGGTCGGCGCGAAGCAGAGGTACGTCGATGGCAGCTTCGTCTCTGACCCGTGCGTGATCAACAACTTCAACCGCTCATTCAGGATCACGGCAGAGATCACGACCGAGAAAGAGGCGAACGGCGCGATCCTCGCCCGGGGCAACGACTTCGGCGGCTTTGGCCTCTATGTCAAAAACGGAAAGCTCACCTACGTCTACAACTACCTCGGGCTCAAGCGGTACTACGCCCAAGCCCGAGATCCGCTGCCGCAGAGGGCCAAATCCTACGAGGTCCGCATGGAATTCACCTACACAGGCGGCGACCTCATGGGCCTGGGCGGCACGGTGAAGCTCCTCGTCCGAGAAACCAAGGAGCCCGGGGTCGTCTACGAGTTCGACGACCTCGGGCTCGTCGCATCCCCGGACATCGGTGAGGACCCGCTCGACGAGACACGCGAGAATGAGCCTGGCCATATCGTCGAGACCAATCCGATCATCTTCAACGTGGACGCCTTCCTGATGGTCGGCAAGAAGACTGGCGGCCCGTTGTGCCCCGACTTCGCAGGTAGCGGGGACAACCGCTTTACCGGCAAGGTGCACTGGGCGGAGATCGAGCTGACGGGCGAACCCGCCGAGGTGAGCCCCGAACACAAATTGCACGCGCTGGAGGCGATCCAGTGACACCTTGACCCGGCCGAACGGGCGGCCCGCTTCCGCGCTCAGCTCTCCCCCAGCGCCGCCACGACAAAGTCTCGGAGCAGGGGGCGCTCGAAGCGGCTCAGCGGCCTAGCACCCCCTTGATGCCCCCGGACTGGAGCACGATGAGGTCCGAGATCACCTGAGGGAGATTCAGCCCCGGCGGATAGGCGAGATAGCGGGGAGACCAGACAGGTCCAAATTTTTCCTTGTACGCTCGCAGTCCCTTGAAGTGATAGGGCCTCTCGGTCTCGAACATGATGTGCGCGATGCGGGTCCACGCGGGCGCGCCCCGGTGCTGCTCGAAGCCGGACAGGGGCGCGACTCCAAAGTCGAACCAGCGGTAGCCTTCCCGCTGCCCCCAAAGCAGCAGCTGTAGAAGCATATAATCCATCGCCCCGCGGGGCGAATCGGGCCGGTGTCTCATCAGGTCGATGGACAGCTCCTCGACGACCATCAGGACATTGCAGAAGGCGAGGATGTGGCTCTCGTCGCGGAGGAGCGCGATGGGTGAGCGCTCGAGATAGCTCGGGCTGAAATAGCCGTTCGAGAAGCGCTTCTCGCGCGTTTCCTTGGCGCGGAGCCATAGATCGGAGATCACCTTCAGCGCGGGGAGGATCGGCGCGACGTTCGCCGGGGCGACCAGCTCGAACCGGTAAGGCGGGCGATCGAACTTGCGCTGGATCTGGCGGAGCGCTTTGCGTTCATGACCCTCCAGCGAGAAGGCGCCGAGATCCACCCGCGCCGTCTCCCCGATCTTGACGAGGCGAAGGCCGAGATCAACGTAGCGGAAGAGCCATTCTGGTCGGACCTGGTAGAAGACCGGCCAGCCGTCGTACTCGTCGCAGAGCTCCCGGAAGCGCCGGAGGAGCTCTGCCGCCTCGTCGCCGGGCCCGATCGGATCGCCGAGGCAGATCCAGCTGCGCCGCTGGACGCCGAACATCAAGAAGGACTTGCCGCTCTCGCTGAAGAGAAGCGACTTGTCCCCGAGGCGCGCCAGGCAGGCGAGGGTATCTCGAGCGGCGCCGACGAGCCGCTCGGCGCGCGCGAGTTCGCTCGGGCTCGCCGCGCGCGCCCGGACGGGAGGTGGTCGCATGAGCTTCGCCCAGGCGAGGAGCATCGCCGTCGCCAGAGCGGCCACCGAGGCCCTGAGCGCCCGGGGGGCGTCGCTGGCGGTCAGGAACTGCCAGAGTGTTTGTGCCGAGTAGGCGACGTGACGCCGAGAGAAGACGGTGAGGCTCACACCGCCGATGATCACCAGCGAGATCGCCGCGCTCCAGGCCGGGGAGAAGGCGTCATCGAACAGCGACGACCGCCGGTAGAAGCGGGCCCGCAAGGTCACGAAGAGGGCGAGCAGACCGGCTACGCCGGCCGCGTGCCAGGGCGGGTGTCCCCGGGCGGCGCCCAGGAGGGTCGCCACGACGAGCAGGACGACGGTCGAATGGAAGGCCCCGGCCAGCCGGCGCTGGATGCCACGAGCGAGGAACAGGAGCGCCGCTCCCGCGACGCTCCCGAGCAGGCGCGAGAGCTCGAGAAGGGTGTCGGGGACGAAGTGGCTGAGCCGGCCGAAGGCGGCGCCGCCGGGATAGGCGTTCGTCAGGACGAGCGCCGCTCCCGCGAGGAACGTGCCTGCCGCGGCGATCGACGGGGAGAAGTCCCACAAGACCTGCAGGCCGGCGACGGCCATCCTGGAGAGAGCGCGGCCGCGCTCCTGCAGCTCGCGCAGGAGCCACGCGAGCAGCGCGAGGGCGAGCGGCACGAGGTAGTAAAGAGCACGGTAGGCGATCAGCCGCCCCGCGAGGGCGGGGGCGGACGCAGCGCCTGAACGCGTGAGGAGCAGGAGCGAGATTGATTCGAAGACGCCGATGCCCCCTGGCACCTGGCTCGCGATGCCCGCGAGCTGCGCGAGCAGAAAGGCAGTGAGGATGCGCGGAATCGAGATGGGAAGCACATCGCCGGCCATCGCGGCGAGGACCGAGCCGGCCAGGGCCCAGTCGATGACACCGAACGCGATCCCGGCCAGGGCGAACCGGGGCGCGGGCGGCGCTAGCGTGAGGCTCCGCAGGCGCAGCGGGCGTCCTCGCGCGCAGAGCCCCACGTAGACGGCGACGAGCACGAGGAGGACTCCCCCGATGAGCCGCTGCCACACCGAGGCCACCGGGAACCCAGTGACGGGCACAGCCAGAGACAGCAGCCCCGCCAGAACGGCCATGCCCATCCAGTAGGACAGGAGGTTGAAGGCGACAATCCTGGCCACCGCACGTGGCGAGACTCCCCAGCCGGAGTAAAGGCGCCATCGCACCGCACCGCCGGTCAAGGGCGACATGCCCAGGCTCTGGCTGATCCCATACGCGACGAAGGAAGCGAACGCCGCCCGCCTGAAGGAGAGCCGCTCCCCTGCATAGCGGACCGCCAGCCATTCGTATCCGCTGAAGACCGCGTAGTTCACGGCCGTGACGAGGGCGGCAAGCGCGACCCGTCGGCCGGGCACGAGGCGGAGGCTCGCGACGACCTCGGCCGCCACCGTAGGGCGGACCAGGTGCTGCAGGGCCATGACGGCAATGGCAAGCAGGCTGACAGCCAGGAGCAGCCTGAGCGCGCGCAAACTCTTGGCGATCATCGTCCTCACTGTCGGCCCCGGTGAACCGAGCATCAGACCGCGACGCTCCGGCGAATGACGCCGGCATAGCGCTCGGTCCGCGCAAAGTTAGTCAGGAGGACGATGAATGGTCCGTGGCCCTGCTGCCCGCCCTGGAGGCCACCTCGTGCTCCGCTCGATCGCGGCGTTCAAGCTGATCGAGGCCACGCTGTTGACAGCGGTCGGGCTCGGCGCCGTGCGACTCTCGGCCTCACGACGTAGCGAGCGAGCTCAGATCTTGGCTCCCGCGGCCGGCGAGGGGGTCTCTCGCCCCCGGGCGGCGGTGGCTACACCGCGCCGTCGCGGAGCCACTCGCCGAAGCGCTCGCCGATCATCAGCGCTGTCAGGTTCGTGTTCACGCTCGGGATGGTCGGCATGATGCTCGCGTCCGCGACGACAAGGCCCTCGACGCCGCGGACCCTCCCGCGCCCATCGACCGCCGCTGCGAGGTCCCCCTCGGGCCCCATCGGGGCCGTCCCGCACGGGTGGTAGCCCGAGCCGCAGCTCCGGTAGATCCACCGCTCCAGCGCCTCGCGCCGCCTCAGCGTGCGCTCCATCGGCCAGACGAACCAGCCGAGCTCGCGCATCGGCGCGGTGCGGGCGATCTCGTACGCGAGCTCCAGCGCGTCGACCGCGCGCGACAGGTCGTCGCGGTCGACGAGCAGGTTCGAGACGATGCGGGGCCGCGCGTGCGGATCGGCGCTCAGGTGCTCGATGCGGCCGACGCCGCGCGGCTTGCCGATGCAGCACGCGATCGCGAACGCCGGTATCGTGAGGCGCGGGTGCAGCGGGAAGAACGAGCCCGGCTGGAGCATCACGTCGTTCGGGTACTGGCTGCCGCGCGACGTGTAGCGGAGCATCGTCTGGACGAGCGGCTGGCGCAGGACGTCGATCAGGCCGCGGCGGCGCGGCCACAGGCCGATGGCGGCCCCCGGGTGATCGAGCAGCCGCGCCCCCACGGCAGGCACGTCGGACACGAGCGCGACCCCGAGGCGCGCGAGCTCGGCCCGCGGCCCGATCCCGCTGCGCAGGAGGATCCCCGGCGTCGCGATCGCGCCGGCGCTCAGCACCACCTTCCGCGTCGCGACGACCTCGACGCGCCCGTCGGTCTCGATCTCGACCCCCTCGACGCGGCGGTTCCGCACGAGCACCCGCCGCACCGTCGTGCGCGGCCGTAGCCGCAGGTTCTCGCGCCGGCGCACCTCGGCGGTCAGGTAGCAGCGCGCCGCGCTCATGCGCTGTCCGTCGATCTTGTTCATCGCGTGCGGCCCGACGCCGCCGGGCGCGCGCGGATCGTTGGTGTCCGCGCACTCGGGGTGGCCGAGCGCCCTGCACCCGTCGACGAACGCGGCCTGCCACGGCACGAGCTCCTCGCGCCGGGCGCGGCGGATCGGCACCGGGCCGCCCTTGCCGTGCCAGGGCTCGCCGAAGTCGAGATCGTCCTCGAGGCGCTTGAAATAGGGCAGGCAGGCGTCGAAGCCCCACTCGGGCAGGCCGAGCGCCGCCCACTCGTCGTAGTCGTACGGCTGGCCGCGGACGGCGATGCACGTGTTCACGGCCGACGAGCCGCCGACCACCTTGCCGCGCGGGAAGAGGAACATGATCTGCCCGGGCGTCGGCCGGTGGCGATAGCCCCAGTCGTGCGCGAGCCACGAGTTGCGGGTGCCGTCCCGCAGATCGGCGGGCAGGCGCTCCGGGTCCGGGTAGTCCGGGCCAGCCTCGAGCAGCAGGACCTCGCGATCCGCGCGCTCCGTGACGCGCGCCGCGATCACGGCGCCCGCCGAGCCGGCCCCGACCACGACGAGCTCAGCGGCGCCGGCCGGGCGGGGCGAAGAGGACAGTGACGATCGAAACACCTTGGAAACTCGACCTACACGGGATCGCGCCGCCGGGCAACGAACCCTCGAAACTGTCCTCGCTGTATGACCGTGGTGCGGCGCCAGAGCGCCGCGGCGCGCGCCGGGCCGCGTACGGCGCGCCCCCGTCCGATGGTCCGATGATCCGCCCGGGAGGCCACATTGGAAACACCGAGGTTCATACAGGGTGTCTACTCGTTCGAGGGGCAGGGCCTGGAGCAGCCGGTGCCCCTTCGTCCTGCGGTCGGGTACACCGTCCCGCGGGACAAGCGCGCTCAGCTCATCTACCTGCGCGCGGGCAACTCCACGTCGGAGCTCATCTACCTGCTCCTCAAGCGCGACGGGCACCCGATGCGCTATTTCCCGATCGGCGCCAAGGCGGCGATCCACGTGCCCCTCGTGATCGTGGAGGACATCCACCCGGAGAGCGTGATCGAGCTGTGCGTGGGCGCGCCCGAAGGCGCGCGCGGGCTCGCGACGATCGACATCGGCCTGGCGGAGATCTGAGCCATGCAGAAGAAGCGAAAGCTCGTGTTGATAGGCAACGGGATGGCCGGCGTCCGCACCGTCGAGGAGATCCTCGCGCGGGGCGGCGCCGATCAGTTCGAGATCACCATCTTCGGCGACGAGCCCTATGGCAATTACAACCGCATCCTGCTCTCGGAGGTGCTGAACGGCTCCCAGGACCCGAGCGAGATCTTCTTGAACCCCCTGGCCTGGTACCGGGAGAACGGCGTCCAGCTCCACGCGGGCGTGCGGGCGCGGGCCATCCACCGGCACTCGCGCCAGGTGACCGGCGATCACGGGGTCGTTGCGCCCTATGACAACCTGATCATCGCGACGGGCAGCTCACCGTACATCCCGCCGATCCAGGGGGTGCGGCTGGAGGGCGGCAGGGAGAAGCCCGGTGTGTTCGTGTTCCGCAGCCTGGACGACTGCCACAAGATCGCCCAGTACGCGCGGGGCAAGCGGAGCGCCGCGGTCATCGGCGGCGGGCTACTCGGGCTCGAGGCCGCGCGCGGGCTGCAGAACTTCGGGCTCGACGTCCACGTCGTCCACATCAGCGGTCACCTGATGGGGCAGCAGCTCGACGCCACGGCGGGCGGCATCCTGAGGACCACGCTGGAGCAGCTCGGCGTGACGGTGCACCTCAACAAGAGCACGAAGGAGGTGCTCGGAGAGGACCGCGTGACGGGGCTCCGCTTCGCCGACGACGAGACCCTCGCCTGCGATCTCGTGGTGATCTCCGCGGGCATCCGGCCGAACGTGGAGATCGCCCTGCGCGCCGGCCTGACCGTCGAGCGCGGGATCGTGGTGGACAACCACATGCGCTCGCCCGACGACCCGAGGATCTACGCCGTCGGCGAGTGCGCGCAGCACCGGGGGCAGGTCTACGGGCTCGTGGCGCCGCTCTGGGAGCAGGGCAAGGTGCTGGCCGACCACATCACGAAGCGCAACGAGAAGGCCTCCTACGCCGGCTCGAAGGTCTCCACGAAGCTGAAGGTCATGGGCATCCAGCTCGCCTCGATGGGCATCACCGAGCCTGCCGACGACCGCGACGAGATCGTGCAGTTCCTCGAGCCGAAGAAGGGCACGTACAAGAAGCTCATCATCCGCGACGGCAGGCTGCTCGGCGGCATCCTCCTCGGCGACGTCAGCAAGGCCGCGTACCTGATGCAGGCGTTCGACAAGAGCACGCCGCTCCCGGAAGAGCGGCTGTCGCTGCTGTTCGACATCGGCGCGCCCTCGCCGCAGGCGACGATCGAGGAGATGCCGCAGGGGATGCAGGTCTGCAACTGCAACGGCGTCACCAAGGAGGGCCTCGTCGCGTGTGTGCGCTCCGGCAAGCGGACCCTCCGGACCGTCATGGACGCGACGCGCGCGGGCATGGGCTGCGGCGCCTGCAAGCAGCTCGTCTCGGAGGTCGTGGCGTGGGCGTGCGGGGGCGCGGCGGAGCAGGACCCCGCGGCCAGCTACTACGTGCCTGGCGTCCCGCTGAGCAAGCCCGAGCTGGTCCAGGCGATCCGCGAGCGCGGGCTCCGGTCGGTGTCCGCCGTGTTCCGCGAGCTCGCCGGCGGGAGCGAGGATCCGGGGAGCAAGCCGGGGCTCGCGTCGCTGCTCCGCACGTTATGGCACCACGAATACGACGACGAGCGCGACGCCCGCTTCATCAACGACCGCGTTCACGCCAACATCCAGAAGGACGGCACCTTCAGCGTGATCCCGCAGATCGCGGGGGGCGTCACGTCGGCCGCGCAGCTCCGGCGGATCGCGGACGTCGTCGACAAGTACCGCGTGCCGCTCGTGAAGCTCACCGGCGGCCAGCGCATCGACCTGCTCGGCGTGAAGAAGGAGGACCTGCCGGCGGTGTGGCGCGACCTCGACATGCCCTCGGGGTTCGCTTACGGGAAGTCGTACCGGACGTGCAAGAGCTGCGTGGGGAGCGACTTCTGCCGGTATGGGCTCGGCGACAGCATCGCGCTCGCGGTGAAGATAGAAGAGCGCTTCCACGGCATGGACACGCCGGCCAAGCTGAAGCTCGCGACGGCGGGCTGCCCGCGCAACTGCTCCGAGGCGATGGTGAAGGACGTCGGGGCCGTCGCGGTGGAGGGCGGCAAGTGGGAGATCTACGTGGGCGGCGCGGCCGGCGCCCACGTACGCAAGGGCGACGTGCTCTGCGTTGTCGACGCGCACGAGGACGTGCTCCGGCTCATGGGCCGCTTCATCCAGTATTACCGCGAGAACGCCAGGTACCTGGAGCGGACATACGGCTTCGTGGAGCGCATTGGCATCCAGAAGATCCGCGCGGTGGTCGTGGACGACAGCGAGGGAATCGCCGCGCGCCTCGACGAGGAGATGCGGAAGACGGTCGAGGCGTACCGCGATCCGTGGAGAGAGGCGTATGCCCCGGCGACGCCGAACCAGTTCCGATCGGTCCTGCCGATCGTGCAGTGAGGGGGCGAGAGATGGAGATCACCCTGGGGCCCCTCTCGGCGATCCCGCCGGGCGAGGGGCGCGCGTTCGAGATCGGATCGGAGCGCATCGCCGTGTTCGTCACGCGCGAAGGCCGCGTATTCGCCACGCAGGCGAGCTGCCCGCACCGCGGCGGCCCGCTGGTCGACGGGCTGCTCGGCGGCTGTACGCTCATCTGCCCGCTGCACGCCCAGAAGTTCAACCTGGAGACGGGAGAGGCCCTGAGCGGCGGGGAGGGGCTCAAGACCTATCCTGTCCGCCTGAGCGCGACGAACCAGATCCTCGTGCGGATCGAGGGCGGCGGGGGCTGAGCGCCGCCCGCGCCGCGCCCGGGGGGAGGCCCGACGCCGGCGATGGCGCGCGCTGCCGCGCCGGCGCTCTGCGGAGCCCCTGGATCGCGCGTCTTTGGGTACGCTGCCGGAGCGGGTCGCGTGTCACGCGTCACCCGACGTTGCCCGGAGGGTTCCCGTTCGCCATGGCCGACCCCACGACAGCCGCACCGCTCGCTCCCGGCACCGTCCTCGGGGGCGATTTCCGCGTCGTCCGCCCCCTGAGCCAGGGGGGCATGGGCGCCGTGTTCGTCGCCGAGCAGCTCTCGACGGGCAAGCCGCGCGCGGTGAAGCTGATGCACGCGCAGCTCGCGCAGGACCCGCGCTTCCGCGAGCGCTTCGAGCAGGAGGCGAGGGTAGGGGCGCGGATCGACAGCGATCACGTCGTCGAGGTCGTCGCCGCGGGGGTCGATCCCGCGACGCAGACGCCCTGGCTGGCGATGGAGCTGCTCGACGGGGCCGACCTTTCGGCCGTGATGGCGCAGCGCGGCGCGCTGCCGCCCGACGAGGTGCGCGAGCTGATGGGGCAGCTGTGCCACGCGCTCGGCGCGGCGCACCGCGCGGGCGTCGTCCACCGCGATCTCAAGCCCGAGAACATCTTCATCGCGCGGCCGCGGCAGCAGAACGTCCGCTTCAAGGTGAAGGTGCTCGACTTCGGCGTCGCGAAGATCGTGGCCGAGGCGCGGGCGACGACGTCGGTCACCGCGTCGGTCGGGACGCCGCTCTGGATGGCGCCCGAGCAGACCGAGCTCGCCGCGCAGGTCGTCCCGGCGTCGGACGTCTGGGCGCTCGGGCTGCTCGCGTTCTACCTGCTCACCGCGCGCGTCTACTGGATCGAGCCGAGCCGTGGGCCGAGCGCCTCGGTCATGTCGCTCATGCGCGAGGTGCTGTTCGGCCCGCTGGATCCGCCGTCCGCCCGCGCCGCGCAGCTCGGCTGCGCGCACCTGATCCCCCCCGGCTTCGACGCCTGGTTCGCCCGGTGCCTCGCCCGCGACGTCCGCGCTCGCTTCGCCGACGCGGCGCAGGCCATGGCGGCGCTCGATCCCGTGCTCGCCGCGGCCGCCCACAGGTCCGCGCCGCTGCAGGCCGTGCCCTCCATGCCCACACCCCCGGTCTATTCCGGCCATTCCGGGCCGATCACCGCGCCGACCCAGCCGGGGGTCTCCCGCACCGACGTCGGCGGCATGACCGGCGGCACGCTCGTCCCGGTGCCGGCGTTGCCCCCGCGCAGGGCGCCCTGGGGCTTGCTGCTCGCGATCGCCGGCGGCGGGCTTGTCGCCGTCGCCGCGCTCGCCTTCGGCGGCTTCCTGGCCTTCCAGCGGCTCCGCGCGGCGGACCGCGCCGCCGGCGCGCCGCCGGCGCCGGTGTACGGCGGGGGCGACGCGCCCACGGGTGGGGCGCCGACGCCGCCGGCCAGGCCATCGAGCGCCGCGGCGAGCAGCGACGTCGATCTGGCCGGCACCTACGACATCGTGTCGTCGCGCAACCCGGGAGGGCAGGGCAGCTACACGGGCAACGTCCTCCTCTCCCGGAGCGGCGACACCTACCGCATCGCCTGGATCATCACGAAGGGCGCGGGCTACGAGGGGATCGCGTTCGTGCAGGGGCAGACGCTCGCCGTGGGATGGGCGAGCGGCGGGCCCTACGGCGCGGCCGCCTACCGCATCGACGGCGGCCGCCTCCACGGGCAGTGGATCGCCACGGACCGGCCCGGCCAGGTGATGGCCGAGGAGCTGGAGGGCCCTGAAGGGCTGGTCGGCAGCTACCGGATCGTCGACGGCGCTCGCAAGGGCACGGTCGTCATCGTGCCCACGGGCGAGACATACGCCGTCACGTGGGCGCTGAGCACCGGCGCGCTCAAGGGGGTAGGCATCCGCTCGGGCGATCAGCTCGTCGTGGGCTGGTCGCCGAGCCAGCAGGTCGGGGTGGTCAGCTACGCGATCGCGGGCCGACAGCTCGCGGGGCGATGGGGGACCCTGGGCGGCACGCTGGCGGGGAGCGAGGCGCTTGTGCGCCGCTGACGGGCGGAACGAGCGGAACGAGCCGAACCACGCGCGAGGCGAGCACGGACGCGCTGTTGCGACCGGGAGAGTCCAATGTATCTTTTCGGGATCATGGCCTCTCTGCCCGCGCCGAGCACCCCGCTTTGCGACCTCGAATTGCCCGCGCTCAGCCTGTCGGCGCGCGAGCAGCTCACGCGCGTCTGCGCGTTCCTTTACGTCGTGCGTCTTCCGGAGATCCAGACGCGCGCGCTCCTCGCGGACTACACGCCGGAGATTCACGCCGAAGGCGTCTACTGCGCGAGCGTCGTGAGGGGAGAGCGCTCGTTCGGGGAGTGGCGTCGATGGCGCGCCCTGCGGCCCCCGCGCGACCCCGACCTGCCCGAGCTCGTGTCCGAGCTCGATCGGTTCGCGAACCGGTGGCAACCGCGGGCGCTCTCGGCCGCCGCGAGGGTGGCCGATGCCGACGACCGCGAGGAGCTCGAGGACTACCTCGGCGCGCCCATCGAGCGCCCGAGCCGGACGTGGCGCGCCAAGGCGTGCGTCCGGTGCATCGAGCATCTCCGCGAGGTGCCGGTACCCGCCTATCAGGTCACGTGGGCTGCGCTCGTCGCGGAGGGCATCCAGACCGAGCTCGCGCGGTTCCGCGAGGTCCTCAAGACGGTCCAGGACTTCATCGCCACGGCGCCGCTCGACGCCGACGAGATCGCCGACATCCAGGCGGCGCGCGAAGAGAGCGCCGCCTCCGTCGCAGCGTGGCTGACCGCGCGGCGGCGCCAGTTCGCGGGGCACTTCACCGAGGAGACGCTGAATCTCCTGGCCCTCGGCGAGCCCGTGCCTCCGCCGCTGCCCGAGGTGCCCCTTTCCTTGCTCGCCCGTTTCCGGCCGGCGGCGCGCGCCTAGGGCGACCACGTAGGCGCGCCTCACCGGGTGACCTCGGCGCCTGCTCCTGCGACGCCGCGTGACCAGGCGGACTCATCGTCCCGGCGGGGGGGCCCCCCGGAGGCCGGGCGCCGTGAAGCAGGGCTTGCAAGGCAGCATCCAGGAGTAAGGCAGTATACAGCCGTTGCTCCGGGAGCGCGGCCGGAAGCAAAAAATCAGGCAGATCAGGCTGTTCTGTCGGGCTTTGGTGTGAGCTGGCACCCACGATGGGCTGCGAGAGAAGGGGCATGGTGTGGTCTGAGATACAAACCTGCCTCTTCCGGCGGTCGCGTGCCTTCCGGCGCAGGCAGGGGTGCCTGATTTCGTGCCTGGAGGTCCAGCGCCGGAGGGCTTCCAGGCTCTTGGCTGAGCCTGGTAGCTTCGGCGACCATGGCGAAACCCAAAGTTCAACCCGAGAAGTCCCCGGCGAAGGCCAGGGGAGAGGAGGGGGCCCGGAGCTACCAGGCCCTGTACAGGCACTACCTGCCGATCGGGGCGGGGCTCCCGCCCGACGACGTGCAGGCGTGCCGCGCCGATCCGCGCCTCGTGCTGGTCAACGTGAAGCGCGGTGTCGCGGCGGTGCTCGGCACGAAGGAGCAGGTGAAGGCCGTGCGCGAGCACCTGCCCAGGATCGCGGTCGACGAGCTCCTGGAGCTGCCGGACCTCGCGCGGGCGCTCCTGTTCGCCGTGCGCGAGGCGCTGCCCCGGGCGGCGGGCCCGAAGGAGATCGAGAAGGCGTTGAAGGAGATCGGCGGGCCGCGCGAAGATCTCCTGACGCAGGCAGAGCTCTTCGCCCGGCGCGGCCTCCTCGACAGGGAGCGTGTCGCGCAGATCCGGGCCGGCTCGGGGAAATACGATATGGCGCGGGACGGCATGGAGCTCGCGGCGCTGTTCACGCAGCACGCGGGCGAGCTCAAGGGGCTCCACCCGTTCACGAGGGAGGAGATCGAGAAGCTCCGGCGGACGAGCGAGTGGCTGCTCGAGAACCTGACCCCGGCAGGAGCCCGGGTGGAGGTCAAGAAGAAGGAGAAGAACGCGGCCGAGGACGCGAGAGATCGGCTGTGGACGCTGCTCCTGCGTCGGCACCCGGCGCTCCGGAAGGTGGGGTATTACTTCCACGGCGACGATTTCGAGTCGGTCACGCCGCGCCTGCTCTCGCGGGCGTCCTCGGCGCAAGCCGTCGAGGAGGCCCTGGAGGAGGAGCCGGAGGCGATCGCGGACGACGCGAGGGGAGAGACGCCCTGAGCATCGCTCCGCAACCGGCCTGAGCGCGAGCGACAAGGCGAGCGGCGTCCCAGGCGCGACTGATCAGAGCTGCCCATACTCACGGATCCGGTCGCGCTTTTCTTCCTTGTCTCCCTCGTCGGGCTCCAGATCGACGACGATCCCGAGGCGCGATTCGACGTAGGCCATCCAGAGGGTTCCATGCGGTGGAACGCTGGTCCAAGCGTTCATTTCCGTGATCGACAGGAGTCCATCCATGCTCCGATCGAAGATTCTTATGTCCCTGAACCGTAATCCGCACGTGAAGCCGAGCTGAACGTTCAGGTTACGGGAATAGACGTCTCCGCCGAGGAACAGATCGACGTGCGTGGTCCGGACAAGCGTCCCCTGCGGCCTCAAGGTCGTGGTGAACATGGGAAGAACGGCGCCGATCACTTGGTAGAGTTGAAAGCTCGTGGCCGCGCTCGCCCGGAACGGTCCGGCCTCGTACGTAGCGTGGATCCCCAGCTTCTTGTCTTCTATCGTCGACATGTTCTCCTTGCCCACTCCAACGCCGATGAAGTACCCGATGTTGAGCTCCTGGGTGGGACTCGCGGTCTGCCCGAAGCTCACCATGACGGTATGGACCGCCCCCGGAGCTGTTCCGCCGTCATATGTGGCTCCGATTCTCGCAAGATGGGGGAGCTTTGTCTGAACAATGCCGCTGAGGTAGAGGCCGTCCCAGTGGAATTTCTCTGGGGACCGTTGCTCTTGCGCTGATGTCAAAGCGGCAAGGGAGAACACTCCAAGCCCTGACAGCGCGCGCACGAACAGCTGCCATGGCGTGCTCGAACGGCGGGCCGATGGCTCCCGCGAGATGAACGGCGGTGCGGAATTGGCACGATTCATTCGGTCCGCATGCGGGCTATACACTCAGGGTTCTTCACCAGCTCGTCGACATCAACGTCTCCGAATTCGCTACTGAACATATAGGCGCTTTCCATCGCATCGAGGCCGAGAATGCTGCTCGTGACATCTGGCTGCGACGCGTCCTCGAAGGATCTTGCAACGGCGATACATTTGGAGTATTGCGCCTGGGCCAGATCTCGAATGCTCAAGATGGTCTCGCAGTCGATCGTGCTGCTTCCCAGTATTTCCTCGTATGCGCTGAATTGCCGTTTGAAGTTCCTACAGTTCGTTGCCATCCCATGCAGTTCTTTCGCCAGCGACCTAATGACGCATTGCTCCGAAAGCTCTGGTTCGGGTGAAGGAGCGGATTCGTCTTCGTTGCCGCGGAGCATCCTCTCTCTCTTCTGAAGTTGTGGATCGCGATGCTGGAGCGAATTTTCGCAGCTGGCCAACCGCTTCCGGGCGACGCTCAGGGTCGCCTGAAGATAGGAGTCGCTCTTGCTCGCGGCATCATGGCGTGCTTGAGGCTTTTTGTCGCTCTCTGCCGAGATTCTTCCTAAATGGAATGCCGCCGCCAGCACCGCGACCGCGATGGTCCCAAATCCAATCCATGTTATCGGCTTCGGTGATGTTCCCATGTGTCGAACGTTGCAGGTTGAAGTCCTGGTGCATGCGCGAGAACGGCGGTCCTGGCCCGTTTTAACAGCGGGTCGATGGCTCCCGCGAGATGAACGGCCTCGTGAAGCATGTTCGAGTCACTTGGTCTGCATGCGGGCTATGCACTCTGGGTTCTTCACAAGCTCATCAATGTCGTCGATGTCGCCGTGTTTGCTCTTGGTTGCGTAGGCATCCTCCACCGCGTCGATGGCGATGGGGCCGCTTGTCGCATATTGTTCGCGAAGTTCCTCGTCGACCTTTATAATGAGAATGCAAAGCTGGTATTGCATCCGAGCAAGGTCTCGAATACTCAGCACGGTTTCGCAGTCAATCGCATTGCTGCCCAGGATGGCCTTGTACGCATCAAAATGTCTTCTGAAGTCCTCACAGTTCGCGGCCACCATATTCTGCTCCTTCGCTTGCATCGCGATGATGCATTGCTTCGGAAGCTCTGGCTCAGGTGGAGGTGTGGGATTGCCTTCGTTGGCGTAGAGCTTTTTCTCCCTCTTCTGAAGATGTGGACCGCGACGCTGGAGGGCCTTCTCGCAGCTGGCCAACCTTTTCTGGGTGGCGCTCACAGTTGACCGAAGATCGGGATCGCCCTCGCTGCCGGCGTCCTGGTGCGATTGAGACCGGCTGTCGTTCGCTACCGATCTCATTCCCAGATTGTATGCTACCAAGGCGGCGGCCGAGATGGATCCCAATGCAATCCATGTCATCGGCTTCGGCGATGTTTCCATGTGTCCAAGCTCAGGGGCGCGGCGATCTCGATCGTCTATTGAGCGTTATTTGAATGGCGGAGATGGATCCGTGAATGGGTCTCTAGGGCGGCATTGGCTAGTAGTAGCAGGGATCCTTCTTGATCGGCGTTATTCCAATCATTTCAGGGGTAATCTTCAGAGCGGGACCACTGATGGGCTGCAGTTCTTCGCGCCATTGATTGCATGTCTTCGCGTTTATCGTGTTCACGAATTGGTTCTGCAGCGGTGTCGTCCTCATGCAGTTGATCAGCTGAGGGCGTCGGTCTTCTGATGCACACAGCGCTTGGCACTCGGGGGATGGATCCATGCACGTCTGTGTTGGTTTTTCGTCGAAGATCGTGCATCCGGCCTGGGATAGTACCGTCGCGGAGATGATTTGGGCGAGGCTGGGACGGATTGTCCTCGAACGACGACGTGCTGCGGTCATAGGCTCTTGCTCCAAGGGCATCTGGTGGTGGCTCGCGTTTGCCTATAACAGGAGGCAGGATGATACAGGGAAGGCCGTCGTTCTTCGATGAATCCGTGCGCATGACGCGGCCGGGCGTTGCGAGCGAGGTCACCCACGTACGCGCGTGATGTCCGGGACGTCGCGTGCAAGCGATGACTGGCGCGGCCGGTCGCGGGCGATCTCGCTTCGCTTCCAGGGAATACGTGGGCACGCCGAACAATTCGTGCGGCTCACGCCGCAAACGCTCGTTGGCAGCGCACCCATTCCCTGGCGCGCAGCCGCCCGCCTCTCGGACGTCCGGGCCTACGCGGCCATGTGGCGGCTTCGGGCCGAGGAATGCGGCACGCTCCCCGGGTCGATGATGGCGTTCTGGGACGTGAGGCGGTCGGCCGACGGTCGGCTCGTGGCCGCTCGCACACCCCCTGGTCGTCGCCCTCCGTGACGAGGAGCGCGGAGAGCGCGCAGATCGGGTGGAGCTGCTGCCGAGCGCGGGGCGATGATCGCCTGTTCTCCTCGCGGCCCTATGCCTGGCAGCAGAACGTCGACGGTTCGGCCGGCAGCAGCTCGCCGGTGGGCTCGCCGCCGCTCGGGGCGCAGCCGCCGGGGTCCACGGCCACGACCTCCGCCGACTTGCTGCCGAGGGCGACGCCGGGCGGCGTGACCCCGCAGAACGGCGTCGTCGAGCTCACGACGTTCGACGCGAGCAGCTTCCCGCATGCGCCGTCGCTGTAGACGGAGGCCTTGATGGTGCACGACGCGCCCTCCGGCTCCCCGCAGCCGCACTCGGAGCAGCCGCGCGTGTCCTCGGCGCCGCCGTAGAAGACGTGCCGGTCGAGGTACGGCTCCTCGCACGTCACGTCGCCCTCGTGGAAGATGCACGTCAGGAAGCCGCCGGGCGGCGGGACCCCGGGCTGCTCGGGCGAGGGCATGCAGGTGCTCCGGTCGCCCAGGCACTCCGTGTAGGCGCCGGGCACGCAGGCGAGCGCCCGGGTCTGCCACGGATCGCGGAGCGCCGGCGGCGGCGGGTCGTCCACCCTGGGCGTGCACGCGCCGGTCGCTGTCACGATCGGCGCCTCGATGGAGACCGACTGCACGCACGGCTTCCCGCCGCAGTCCTGGCCGGCGGGGATCGCGTTCGCGGCGGTGCAGGCGCCGTCCCAGCCGTCGGGCGCCGCGAAGGGGGTCCTGACGCCGCCGGGGTCGCCGGGACACGCCGAAGAAGCATTCGCCGACCAACCCAGCGGAAGCTGGCACGAGGCGGTGGCCGCGGCAGGTGGATCGCACAAGCAGGCCGCGCAGGCGAGGGGTGCAGGCGCGAGATCGGCGAACCCCTCGTAGCCGATGTTCGGCGCGGCAGCGGGGCAGTCCGGCACCTGGTCGCGCGGGCCGAACCAGAGGAGCGCCGGGCCGAACCAGCCGAGCGGCGCCGGTGGCACGCAATCGCCGGCGCAGGCCGTCTCGTCGCCACCGCCGGCCCCGCCGGCTCCGCCGGTTCCGCCGCCGCCCCCACCTTCGCCGCCGGCCCCACCGCCGCCTTCCTCGGGCCACGGGCAACCTGGGAGGCCATATTCCTGCGGCTGACAGGGACCGTAGACGGTCGGATCTTCTCCGGAACAGCCAGGCAAGAAGAGGGATCCTACGAGCAGGGGGATAAAGGTTCGCATGCCGGACAAGATACGTAGAGCTGGCACGCGTTCACAACGGGCAGATTTCACGAGAGAATCGATGGCACCGAGCATTGTGGTTTCCTTCTGAAATTTCTCACGTCGTTGGCGAGGAGAGCCGGGCTCCACGAGGTCTTTCAGTACGTCGCCGTGACACCGAGTCCGAGCGCCGCGGCGACCGGAGGCGAGGACCATCGGATGGATCCAGCGATCTCCCGATGCCCGCCTTGGCGCCGGAGCACCGCGTCCGCCACGATTGCGCTGGCCTCGGCGTATCCATGCGCGCTCCACCTGTCCGAGAAGGCCCAGGCGCTACCAAGCCGCGCTCCAACGCTGAACAGACGGTCGTCACGTACCGTCATGTCCCACGGATGCCGGGGCACGAACCGGACGAAGCCGGCGGTCGCGACCCCGCAGCCGAAAAGGTGATGGCCGTGCAGGCAGCCCACACCAGCCGCCGTGAAGGCCCTGGTGCTGATGGTCATCTCTTTCACCTCCTGCGCCAGGGACACGAGCCCCCGACCTTCCACGGCGACCGACCAGTCGGGCCGGCGAACGCCGATGGATAGGGTCATGCCAGCCGCGGCCCCCGGCGTGATCCCCAGGCCGAGCGTCGCCCCGAGCCCCGCCTCCAGCCGCCAGCGTTCTTTCGGCGCTGGCGTCGCTTCCGGCAGCGGTGGCGCCTCGGCCCGGTGCGCCTGCGGAACCGGCGGTGAATGCGGCGGCGACGGCTCGGGCGACGGCGGCCGCTCGGAGGGCGGTGACGCCCGCTCCGGCGCGGTCAGGATCTGCGCCACGATCGCGAGGGCCACGCCGGAGATCAGCTCCGCGCAGCCGCGCCGGGTGCTGAACCCCTCGGCCCAGCTCGTCTCGCCCGCGCCCTCGCTCTCGCGCAGTGCCATCCAGGCCGTGAGCTCCGGCCCCTCCTGCGCGATGAGGACCGTGAGCACCCGCGGCGCGTCGTCCTCGAACGGATCGCCGCCGAGCCCGCGCGCCACCTCCGCGCGCAGGAGCGCCTCGTCGGCGCAGCCCTCGGCGCCGGGGCCCCGCACGACCTCCAGCCGCATCGCAGCCTGCGGCAGATCCGGCGCCGCGCGTGCCGCGGCGACGCTCGGCAGGACCGTGGCCGCGGCGACGGCGCGCGCCAGCCACCTCGCGCCCCCGCGCGGACCGATGCCGCACCGGGCCAGGCGCTCGCCGAGCCTCGGTCTGGCGCAGCGCCCGCTCATCGCGACGGCTCGCTCCCCGGCGCGCCCTGCTTCGGCGCGGCGAGGCGCGCCAGGGCGACCGTGCGAAGCCGCTCCCGCACGTTCTTCAGCTGCCCCCCGGGGAACCGCTGCTCGTGCACCGCGATCTGCCGGAGCGCCCCGGTCGCATCACCGGCGGTGAGGCGCTCTCGCGCCGCGGTGAGCAGCCGCAGCTCCTCCGCGAGCGAGTCATCGCGCTCGCTGGCCTCGATGGCCCGTGGCGCCGCCCGCGGAGCAGCAGGGCACGGGCGGTGGGGCGCCTCGGGCGCGGGGGCGACGGGCACCGGCTCCGGCGCCTCCTGCTGCGGCGTCGCTGCAAGGCAGGCGGTGCGCGCGGGAAGCAGCTCGGGCAGCACCGGCCCGAAGCGGCGAGCCCAGAGGGCCGGCGGCCGCGCGAGGGCGAGCAGCACGGCGACCGTTCCGGCGACGCCCGCCGCAGCCGACCCGAGGACGAGGGCGATCCGGCCAGGTCCCCGTGGCAGCGTCGAGGTGACAGGCGAACGCGGCGGCGGTGCCGGCGGTCCGGGCGGAGCCGGTGGCCCAGGCACTGCCGGCGGCGGTGCCGGCGGTGCGGATGCCGCAGGCGGAGCAGGCGGCGGCGGCGCGGGGGCCGCAGGCGGAGCGGGGGCCGGCGGCGGTGCCGCCCGCTCCGTGGCGCTCGCGCCGCCGTCGCGCGCCAGGAACTCCGACGCCAGCGGGAACGGGAGCCAGCACGCGCGCAGCGCCTCCCGCTGGTCCGGGCGGAGCCGCGCGACGGCGGCGCGGTAGTCCTCACGGGCCAGGCGCAGCCGGTTGGCGGCGGTGTTGTAGTTGATGCCGAGCTCGCGCGCGATCTCGACGATCGGCACCTCGCAGGCCTCGTGCAGGACGAGCAGGACCCGCCGCTCGGGGGCGATCGTGCTCAGCACGTCGATCGCGAGCTCCAGCCGCTCTCGCTCCACGACGCGCTGCTCGCTGCTCGGCGCGGGATCGACCGCCTGGCCGCGCGGCGCGGGGTGCAAGCCGTCCGGCACCTCGCGGCGGCGGTAGGCGCGTTCCAGGTGCTTGCTGACCTTCCGCCACGCGATCCCGAAGAGCCATCGGGCTTCCGCGCTGCCGCGCGGGCGCCGGCCATCCCGCTGCGGCGGATCGCCGGCCGCGTCCGCCTCGCGCGGAGGCGACGACGAGGCGGAGGCCGGGTAATCGGGATCGAACCGATCCAGGCTCTCGTACGCCGCAAGGAGGACGTCCTGGACCAGGTCCTCCACGTCGGGCGCGGCGACCCCCAGGAGCCGGAGCGAGCGCGGGAGGGTCTCGATCGCTGCGGTGTGGACGGAATTCCAGGTAGCGGTGCGGGAAGCGTCAGCGGCGGGAGGAACGTGGGTGCTCATACCCAGAATTGCGGGGAGCTCTTCGGGTCTGTTTGGAAAACGCACGGCCCGGCGCACGGGACGGAGGCGCTCCTGCGGCGAGCGTCGCGCTCACGACAGGCTGCGGCTCTCTGGCGGGATCCGCGCCGAGTGGGGCGAGATCGTTTCCATGTGGGCCAGCACCTCGGCCTGACCCCAGCGGTCGAGCGCGTCCATCTCCGCCGGGCCGAGCAGCCGCCGGATCGCCCCCCAGGTGCGCTCGAACTCGAGCGCGCACAGGTGCTGCGACAGCGCGGTGAGGGGGCTCAGGTCGGAGTCGTCGCCGCGGTACGCCGCGTAGGCCTCGGCGTCCCATCCTTCCAGCGGGAGCGCTTCCGCCTCGTCGATGCGCCGCTCCAGCGCGTCCTCGGTCTCCGCCCAGGCTCGGGCGATCTGGAGGAGCTTGGCGATCTTGTCGAGCGGCAGGCCGAAGCGCGCGACGCGGTGCTCCTTGCGGCGCGATAGCCACACGACGAGCACCTGCCACATGGTCCGCCAGTCCGGCAGCCGGTCGAGGACGAAGTAGCGCTCCTCGACCCACGCGCGGATCTGCGCCGCAGCCGCCGTGCCCTGGGAGCGCTCCACCTCGGCGAGGAACGCCGCGATGTGCACCGCGATCATGCCCTCGTAGTCCCGCTCCTCGTCGTCCAGCGCCTCGATCGCGATCTCCGCCCGGACGCAGCGGCGCGCGGCCGTCTTCACCGGCTCGACGTCGTCGATGCGGAGCCCGAGATCGGGCCAGAAGGGCGTTACCCTGTCCATGCTGAGCAGCCGGACAGCGCTCGTGTAAGCGTAGGATACATTGAGGTCGAGAAGATCGAGGGTGGGGTTCATCGGCAGCGAAGCTCGGGTTGGCCCCGGAGCGGGCTGGGGGAGACGACATCCATGGCGACGCAACCCTACCAGCCAGCCGCATCTCGAGGCGACCTCTGAAGCGAACGCCGCCGTCTTCGCTCGCTGGAGCGTCGACCGCCGCGTGCCCGCCCTCGGACCGCCGGAGAGCGCCTCTCCGGCCGGAGCCGTTCTAGAATGCGGGCATGCGATTCGAAGGCCCACGCGCTCCGGGCACGCCGCTCGCGGCCGCGATTGCCGCCTCGCGGAGGTCGTCGTGACGGAGTCCGCCCACCGGCCCGAGATCGAGCGCGCGCTCCGCTTCATCGCCGCGAACCTCGAGAGGCCCATCACGGTCGCAGACGTCGCGCGCGCGGCGCGCCTCAGCGAGTTCCACTTCCACCGGGTGTTCCACGCGGCGGTCGGCGAGCCGATCGGGCGGTTCATCACCCGGAGGCGGCTCGAGCAGTCGGCGCTGCGGCTCGCGTACGAGCCGGACCGCAGCATCATGGATGTGGCGCTCTCGTCCGGGTATTCCTCCGCGTCGAACTTCTCCAAGGCATTTGCGGCGCAATACCACGCTTGCATGCCCTGTCCGCCGACCATCCCGCTGCCGCCCCCGCTCTTCCGCGGCCGCACCCTGGTCGCACGGCGGCTCCGGGCAGGCTCCGTGACCTTGGCCTGACCAGGAAAAATCTTACGGTACGGGCTCACCGAGCAAGGGCGCGACAACCGATCCGCTGGCGCCGGCGGTGAACCTCGAGGCCATCGGTTACCCATCGCACCAGCACGGCATCAAGTCGCGAGCGCGGCTTCCAACCTCGGTGCGCTTCTGATACAAGCCATCGTGTCTAGGGGGGACGTAGGGGAGGGAGTCTATGGCGAACGAAAAGGACGCCACTTCGGCGCTGCTTCATACATTTTTCGCGTCCTGCCCAGAGATGCTCTTCATCGCGGACGTCGATGGGAGAATGCTGCATGCGAGCGGCTCGCTCCGTCAGGCGCTGGGGGCTCGGGTACAGGATGGGAGTTCGCTCGCGGCGCTCGTCCATGCGGACGATCGATCCAACTTCGCCGCTGCGTGGACCAGGCTGAACGAGCAGACAGAGCCGGTGCAGGTCGATGTGCGGCTGATGGACGCCCAGGGCGCTTACCGGCGCCTGACGTGCAACGCGAGCCGGGCGTCCGAAGGGGGCACGATCCACGGGTCGTTGCGGCAGGCCGACGCCGACCGCGAGAGCAGCCCGGCCGAGCCGAGCCTCAAGGAGCGGCTCCTCGACGGTCTGGCAGACAACCTCCAGGTCGTCATCTGGGCGATCGACACCGAGGGGACCGTCATCTACCACGACGGCAAGGGGCTCGATGCCGCCGGGCTCGCGAGGGGCGAGCTCCTCGGGAAGAACCTGCTCGAGCTCTATCCCGAGAAAGACCGCATCATCTTGCGGGGAGCGCTCGCCGGCGCGATCGCCCATGACCACAACACGGCGCACGGCGTCCATTGGGAGAGCTGGGTCGTCCCCGTGCTCAACAGGCGCGGCGAGGTCGACTCGGTGCTCGGGTTCTCGCTCGACGTCACCACGGTGAGGCGCGCGCAGGACGAGCTGCGGGCCAGGATCACCCAGATAGAGAAGCAGCAGGAGGTGATTCGCAACCTCTCCACGCCGATCATCGAGGTGTGGAATGGGGTGCTGACGCTCCCCATGATCGGCGTGGTCGACAGCGTGCGGACGGCCGAGATGATGGACTCGCTGCTCGCGCGCATCACGGAAAAACAAGCCCAATTCGCGATCCTCGATCTGACCGGGGTCGAAGTGGTGGACACGAAGGTGGCGAGCCATCTCATCGAGCTCGTGGCGGCGATCCGCCTGCTCGGCGCCGAAGGCATCGTGGCCGGCATCAAGCCGAACGTCGCGCAGACGATGGTCGCGCTGGGGCTCGATCTCTCGACGATCGCGACGCAGCGCGATCTGCGAGCAGCCCTGAGCTACTGTATCCGGCGCATGGCGCCGCAGCCGCCGCAGGAGAACCGCGCCGGCGTGACCGCGAGCTGACGGGGCGGCCCCAGCGACGGTCGAGCTCGCTGCGGCGCCGGAGAGCGCCTCCGGCGCGCCGCCATCTCCCTTTTTCGGCGAATGCGGCGCACCGGAGGGTGCAGAAGCGCGGGAACGGAGCGATGATGCGCCGGTTATGACCGTTCAGCAGCGAGAGCCGCGCTCGGCCTCGCATCGGGCTCACGGGGTGGGTGCGTGCACACGACAGCCGAAGACAGAGCAGAGACTCTCCGCATCGATCCGCGCCTCCTGATCGAGGCCCTGGACGACCCCGCGCTCGTCATCGACGCGCAGGGCGCTGTCCTGTGCAAGAACGAGCAGCTCGATCTCCTCCTGGCGGGGCTCGGGGCGCCGAGCCTGCCGCTGTCGCCGGAGGGCGATCGCGTGCTGCTGTCGCTGGCGCCCGCGGCCGCCGACGTCGCCCGGATCCAGGCGCTGCTTTCGGGCGAGGTCGATCGAGCCGACATCGACCTCCCGGACCAGGGCCCCGGCGCGCCGCGGTGGGTGCTTCGCGGGCTCGCCTGCACGATCGGCGGCGGCCGCGGCGCGCTGCTCCGCCTCGTCGACGAGGGCGAGCGCCGCGTCCGGGAGCACCAGCGCCGGTGCGCGCAGGTGGTCGAGGCGATGCACCTCGGCTGCACCTTCCTCTCCCTCGAGGCCCCGGCGGACGACCGGTCGCTCCGGTACGTCTACATGAACCGTGCTGCCGAGCGGATCGCCAGCAGGCCCACCGCGGCGATGCTCGGCCGGACCATGGACGAGAGCGTCCCCAGCCTTCGGCAGCTCGGCATTCCTCAGCGCCTGGCGGAGCTGATCCGCAGCGGCGGGACCGACGAGAGCGAGCTGGTCCTCCCCCAGGAAGTGGGCACGCGCGTCATGACGACGTGGACGTTCCCCGTCGGAGATCAGTGCGTCGCCGTGGTCTACGACGATGTCACAGAGCGCAGGGCGACCGAAGCGTCGCTCGACAGCACGCGCGTCCTCCTCGACGGCATCATCGAGCACCTCCCGCTCCTGCTCTTCGTCAAGGACGCCGCGGATCTCCGCTACGTGCGGGTGAACAGGAGGTTCGAGGAGTTCCACGGGCACGCGCCGGGAGAGCTGATCGGCAAGCGCCTCGTCGACTATTTGCCGCAGGCGCTGGCCGCGAAGATCGACGCCGAGAGCCGCGCCGTGCTCGCGGGGGGCGTGCCGGTCGAGGTGCCGGAGATCCGCATCCCGTCGAAGCTCCTCGGGGACCGCATCGGCCACGCCCGGTGGATCCCCATGGAGGGCGCCAAGGGCAAGGGCCGTTATCTCCTCGGGCTCATCGAGGACATCACCGAGCGCAAGAAGATCGAGGACGCGAAGCTCCAGGAGTCGATCCTCCTGGAGACGCAGCGGCGGCTGCTCGAGCTCATCCAGGAGCTCTCGACGCCGAGCATCCCCGTCCACCCGGGCATCCTCGTCGTCCCGCTCGTCGGCCAGATGGACAGCTCGCGCGGCGCTCAGCTCGTGGAGTCGCTCGTCGCCGCGGTCGAGCGGCACCACGCCGAGTTCGTCATCATCGATATCACCGGCGTCACGTCGGTCGACAGCGCGGTGGCCAACCACCTGCTCCAGGCCACGCGCGCCGCGGGGCTGCTCGGGGCCGAGTGCAGCGTCGTCGGCGCCTCGCCCAGCATCGCCCGCACCGTGATCGAGCTCGGCATCGAGTTCGGCAAGCTGGCGACGCACCGGGACCTGCAAGCCGGGTTCCGCCACGCGCTGGCGCGGAAGGGGTATGCGATCACCCCGCGCGCGCGCGTCGATCGACAGGCCTGAGCACGGCGGAGCCGTCCGCGCAGCGCGAGACGGCCGCTCGCGCTACCGCGCCGGCGTCACGAGCTCGGCGAGAACATGATGGGATACACCACGGTGACGACGCCGCCCTCGGGCGCCGGAAACGTGAACTTCTCGAACTCGCGCAGCACGCAGCTCACGACCGCGCGATCCGGCATGGGCGCGCTCGCGGGCGACGGCGCGGGGCTGTTCGGCAGATCGCCCTCGGCGACCGCGGTCACCTTGCCGTCCCTGCCGATGACGAAGCGCACCGAGATCCGGCCGGCGAGGTTGGGATCACGGCGCAGCCCGGCTTCGTAGCATTTGCGCAGCTCACCGAACCGGGCGCGCACGACGCTCCGGATCTCCTCGGGGGCCAGCCGGCCCGAGACCTCCATCGATAGCGCGCGAAACGAGGGCGGCGCCCCTGGCGGCCCGGTGAACTTGCCTTCGCGGGGGAGGGCTCGGAGCATGAGGATCTCCGGCGTCGAGGCCGGCTGTCGCCCCTTCCATTGCCGCGCGCGGCTGAGCGTGGTCGACAGGACCTCCTTGACGTCGGCGAGGCTCGCTAATGGCACGGCGCGCAGGCCGATGCGGTCGAGGCAAGTCCGCGGCGCCTTCGCGCACGCGGCTTCTGCGAGCTCCGAGAGCGCGGCGGAGGCGCGTTCCCGCTGCGGGCCCACCGCCTCGCGCTTCACGAGCGTCCGGACGAACCCGCCGCCCTCCGAGGCGCTCGGCGGGGAGACGGTCAGCTCGAAGAGGCTCACCTCCACGTCGCGTTCGCGGACATCGACGGCGATCTCGAGCCACGGCGGCTCCGAGGCGTCCTCACCGGGAGATCCGGGCACGGGCGTGCGGAAACGGAGCCCGCCCGGGCCGGTGCGAAGCAGCGCCACGGGGTAGCCCGCGAAGGCCGCCGTGCGGGAGACGCTCTCGACGACGATCCAGGCGACCGATTCGTCCGCGGCGACGGCGATCTCGCCCTGCGCGGGCGCGCCGCGGTCGCTCTCGCGGGCGCGCCGCGCCTGGAGCTGCTCGAAGAGCTCATCGACCTTGGTCAGCTGGCCGAGCTCGGCGATGCTCTTCGCGTCGCCGACGAGCCGGCCGTCCAGGAGGACCTGGTGGCCTCGGATCTCGACCTCCGGCGGCGAGGCCGCGTCGGGCGGGGCCTCTGGAGCGACGGGCGGCGCCGCGGGCGCCACGGTCACGGCGATCGGACGCTCGGTCGGGGCGCGCGGGGGAGCAGGCGCGGCGCACGCGCAGAGCGACGCTGCCAGCAGGACGACGGGGCACCAGGTCGGGTGAGGCATCGAGGGGCTCTCTCCAGGGGCGCGACGCTGAACCGCCGCGATTCGAGGATGCGAGCATACCTGTCCAGGCGAGCGCGAAGCGAGGCTGGCGATGCGGTGAGGGCCTGACTCTTCCGCTCGTGCCCCTTGCGATCCGGCCGGTCCGTACCAGAGCTTCAAAACACCGCTCATGCCTGAAGGCGACACCCTCTTCCGCATCGCCGCCGCCCTCGGCCCCGCGCTCACCGGCGCGCGCGTCGTCGCGCTCGAGCTGCCCCGGAGCGACCAGCCGTGTCGTTGGCTCGTCGGCCGTCGCATCGAGCGCGTGGAGGCGCGCGGCAAGAACCTCCTGATCTTCTTCGACGAGGGGACCGTCCTCCACACCCACCTGCGCATGAGCGGGGTCTGGCACCTCTACCGCGAGGGCGAGCGCTGGAAGCGGTCCGAGGCGACGGCGTCGGCCATCCTCGCGGTCCAGGGCTACATCGCCGTCTGCTTCCGCGCGCCCGTCGCGCGCCTGCTCCGCGCGAGCGCCCTGCGCGGTGATCGCCTCCTCGGCGGCCTAGGCCCGGATCTGCTCGGCGACGCCTTCGATGCCGCCGAGGCGCTCCGCCGCCTGCGCGCCCTCGACGAGGTGCCCCTCGGCATCGCCGTCATGGACCAGCGCGTGGTCGCCGGCATCGGCAACATCTACAAGAGCGAGCTCCTCTTCCGGACGCGGCTCGACCCCTTCGCCCCGGTCCGGGCGTACTCCGACGAGGAGCTCTCCGCGATGCTCGACGTCGGCCGCAGCCTCCTGCAAAGCAATGTCGAGCCGCGGGACGCCGCCAGCGCGTACCGTGGTCCGACCGCACATTATATGACCACACGCACGACGCGCGCCGGCGGAGACCGCAGGAGGCCGGTCAGCGTGTACGGCCGCGAGGGGTACGCCTGCTACGACTGCGGCGCCGCGGTCCAGATGCGCCGACAGGGGATGATGATGCGGTCGACCTACTTCTGTCCCCGTTGCCAGCCGACCCGCGCCGCGCCGCCGCCGGCCGGGCCTGCTCCGTCCGCGCCGTGACCTCGGCCGCCGGCGGGCCGCGCCGCGACGTGCGCGAACGCCAGCACCCCCGGCGATCGCGCGTCGCGCGCAACCGTGCTGCCCGGCAGACCTTTCCGGCGCTCCGATCGTACGATCCGCTCCATGCGCCTCACCCTGCTCCTGATCCTCGCGCTCGCGCCCGGGTGCAGCAACACCCTGGACGAGCCCATCACCCCGGACAACGCCGGGAGCGCAACGCCCCCTCCGGCCCCCGTCTCCTCCTCCTCGGCAGATGCGCCGGGCTCACCGCCCGAGACCGGCACCGCCGAGGCCGAGCTCGACCCCCGCCTCGCCCCGCTCATCGCCGCCGCCTTTCGCGACTACAAGCCGTGGGGGCGCGTCGACGACGAGCTCCGCTGGGCGCCCTGGCTCTGCCGGATGCCGCTGCCCGGCCGCGTCCGCATGAGCGCCGCCGAGGACGGCGGCCACGCCCGCAAGCTCTACTCGGTGTTCGCCAAGCACCGCGATCGCTATCCGCTCGTCGACGCGCAGGCGCCCGTCGCCCAGCCGGTGGGGCAGGTCCTGATCAAGGAGAGCTATGTCCCCGAGCTGGTGGAGGACGGCGCGGCGGCCGCCCTCCCGGGCGCCGGCGCCACCCCGCCGGACGCCACGGATCATTTCGATCCCATCCTGCGCGACGGCGATCGCGTCTACCGCGCGTCGCGCCTCGCCGGCGCCTACGTGGTGCTCAAAGTCGCGCCGGACACCCCCGGCACCGACGCGGGCTGGGTCTACGGCACGGTCACGCCCGCGGGCGAGGTGACCTCCGCCGGCCGTGTCGCCTCCTGCATGGGGTGCCACGTGAGCGCCCGTCACGAGCGCGTCTTCGGGCTCGCGCCGGCGCCGTCCGCGGCGCCCTGACGGGCTCCGGGCGCCGCGGCAGCGTCGACGACCCCGGCGAGCGCGTCCAGCGACATCGGCTTGACGAAGTGGGCGTCGAACCCTGCCGCCTCGGCGCGGCGGCGGTCCGACGCCTGCCCATACCCCGTGAGCGCGACGAGCGCGCCCGAGCACAGCCCGGCCTCCCGCAGGCGGCGCGCCACCTCGTAGCCGTCCATCCCGGGGAGCCCGATGTCGAGGAGCACGAGATCGGGCCGATGCTCCGCCGCGGCCCTCAGCGCGCGCGGGCCGTCGCCGGCGATCCACACCTCTTGCCCGAGGGCCAGCAAGGCGTCGGCGAGGGTGCTCGCCGCGTCCACGTTGTCCTCGACGATGAGGACACGGAGCTTCCTGGCCGCCGGAGACGGCTGCTCTGCGTTCTTCGAGGGCGCGGACGCCGTCCCGACGGCCGCCGCGGGGAGGCGCTCGTCCGCCGCCGCGGGCGCGCGCTCGTCCGCCGCGACGGGCAGGCGCACGATGAACTCGCTGCCTTGCCCGAGCCCCGGGCTCGTCGCTTCGATGGTCCCGCCGTGGAGGGCGACCAGATCGCGGACGATGGTCAGCCCGATCCCGAGGCCGCCGGGCGCCCGATCGAGGCTGCGATCCGCCTGATGGAACAGCTCGAAGACCTGGGGCAGCACCTCCCTGGCGATCCCGATCCCGTCGTCGCGGACGCGCAGCTCCACCTGGTCCCCGCGCTGCTCGACCGTCACCCCGATGTGGCCCCCGAGATCCGTGTACTTGCACGCGTTGGTGAGCAGGTTGACGAGGATCTGCTCGAGGCGGACTGGGTCCGCGAGGACGTGGACGGCGGCCCTCGGCAGCGCGACCCGGAGCTGGTGCCGCCGCGCCTCGATCTGCTCGCGCGTCGACTCCACGGCGCGCGCCACGGCGGCCTTGACGTCGATCCGATCCTTGCGGAGCTCGATCTTCCTCCGGGTGATGCGCGACACGTCGAGCAGATCGTCCACGAGGCGCATCAAGGTCTTCGTTTGCCGCGCGATCACCTCGACGTGCGGGTCCGGCGGCCCGCCGGGGCTCCTCCGCCGGATGAGCTCCACGGCCACGCAGATCGGCGCCATGGGGTTGCGCAGCTCGTGCGCGAGCATGGCCAGGAACTCGTCCTTCCGGCGATCCGCGTTGGCCAGCGCATCCTCGACCTGGCGGCGGAGCCTCGCGATCTCGATGCGCCCGCCGACGCGCGCGAGCAGCTCGCGGACCGAGAACGGCTTGACGAGGTAATCATCCGCGCCCGCCTCGGCGCCGTGCACGCGCGACGCTTCCCCGGATCGGGCCGAGAGCAGCACCACGGGGACGAGCCTCGTCCTCGGATCGGCGCGCAGCGCCTCGAGGAGGCCGAACCCGTCGATCCCGGGCATCATGACGTCGCTGAGAACGAGATCGGGCACGCGCGCCCGCGCGGCGCAGAGCGCCGCCTCGCCGTTCTCGACGGCCTCCACGGTCCACCGCATCGCGAGGACGTCCCGGAGGTAGCTCCGCATGTCGGGGTTGTCCTCGACGAGCAGGACGTGGCCGGCGGGGCCCTCCGCCGGGCGCGCGTGTCCTGCGCTTGCCGGTGACCCCAGCGGCAGCTCCGCCGACGGCGCGGCCTCGGCGTCCCACTGCGACGCTTCCTCGACGAACGCCTGGACCGTCACCGCCGTCACGCCGAGCTCCCGCTCCACGCCGGTGCGCTCCGCAGGCACGTGCGCGGATCCGGCGGGGATGCGGACGGTGAACGTGCTGCCCCGGCCGACCTCGCTCGTCGCGTGGACGTCGCCCATGTGGAACCGGACCAGCTCCCGCACGAGCGCGAGGCCGATGCCGGAGCCCTCGTGGCTCCGCCCGGGCGCCCCCTGGATCCGGTGGAAGCGCTCGAAGATCCGGGGGAGCTCGTCGGCGGGGATCCCCGTCCCCGTATCGCGGACCTCGAGGAGCACGTGGTCGCCGCCCCACCGGAGCGAGACCGCGATCTCGCCCTCGAACGTGAACTTGAACGCGTTCGAGACCAGGTTGAGGACGATCTTCTCCCACATCTCGCGATCGACGTAGATGCGCTCCGGAAGCGGCGGGCAGTCCACCACGAGCCGGAGCCCCGCCCGCTGCATGGTCGCGCGGAACGCGTTCGCCACCTCCGCGGTCAGCGCCGAGAGGTCGAGCGCTTCGTAGACCATTTGCATGCGGGCCGTCTCGATCCGGGCGAAGTCGAGCAGGCTGTTCACGAGCTTGAGGAGCCGCCGCGCATTGCGGCGCGCGAGCTCGACGAGCTCGCGTTGCCTGCCGGTGAGGCTGCCGGGCGCGCCGGTCAGGAGCTCGTCGATCGGGCAGAGCATGAGCGTGAGCGGCGTCCGGAACTCGTGGCTCACGTTCGAGAAGAACCTGGTCTTGAGCTCGTCGAGCCGGCTGAGCTGCTCGTTCGCCACGCGGAGCTGCTCGTTCGCGCGCTGGATTTCCTGTGCCCGTAGGAAGACCTCGGCCTCGACCCGCTCCGCCCGCGTCTTGAGCTCCTCCGTGCGCCGTGCCTGCTCGATCCCGCGCTGCTTCAGCCGGACGAACTCGGTCACGTCCTCGACGCGGTGGATGATGTACGCGACCTTGCCGTCCGGACCCAGGAGGGGCGAGTTCAAGGGGCTCCAGTACCGTTCCTCGAAGCCGCCTCCCTCCGCTTCGGGGCGCGGGATATCGTATTTCTGCACGGCCATGCTGTCCGGGGCGCCCGTCTGGATCACACGCTCGAACGAGGCGCGCAGGTTCCTCGTACCGGTCGCCTGCAGATCGTCCGGATTGTCCGGGAAGGCATCGAAGGCGTTGCGACCCAGGAGCTCCTCACGCCGGGTGTTCGCGGCCCGGAGAAAGGCATCGCTCGCGGCGATGATGGTGAAGTCCGGACGGAGCACGACATAGTTTCCCGGGATCCCCTCGAAAATAGCGCGGAAGTCGGCGCTCGCGGGCAGCGCCTGCTCGCCCTCCGATCGCGGATGCGGCTTCGTGCTCGTCATGGCGCTCGTGGACATGGGCAGATCTTCGAGAGAAGACCTGGTGCACGAGGTCGCCTATCGCTACCCGGATCTCCGCGCCCCCGCGACGCTCGGCCGCAGCAGTGAGCTTGGCGCCGGCTCGCCGCTGACAGGCGCCGTTTCTGGCGCCTCGGGCGCGGGCTCCATGATGCGCGCGACCCACGACAGTCCCTCCACGTTCTCCAGCGTGATCTTCGCGACCATCATGATGGGCACCGACAGCAACGCTCCCGCCGGCCCCCAGAGCCAGCCCCAGAAGAGCATGCCTATCAGGACGGCGAGCGGCGACAGGCCCAGGGTCCGCCCCAGCACACGCGGCTCGAGCACGTTGCCCACCAGCAGGTTGATCAGCAGGTACCCGACCGCCACGAGGGCCGCGGTGCCGGGACCCTGGCTGGCGAGCGCGGCGAGCACGGCCGGGATCGTCGCGACCGCGGCGCCGATGTTGGGGATGAAGTGCAGGACGAACAGGCTCGACGCCAGGAGGAGCGCCAGGTCCACGCCGAGGAGGACCAGGAGCACATAGGCGAGGACGGCGACGAGCAGGCTCGTCAGCGTCTTCACCACGAGATACTTCTTCACCTCCCGCACGATGCGATCGACGTGCTCGAGCCCGCGCGCAGGGGTCGAGAGCAGCCGCCGCACCTTCGCGCCCGCGCCGGCGCCCTCGCAGAGCGCGAAGAACACGACGAGGAGCACCACCCCCAGGCTCGACGCCGCGCTGGCGACCGTGACCGCGGCCCCGCCGAGGAGGGGGACCAGGGACGCCGTGTGCAGCGTGCGCGACAGGAACTCCGGGTTCACCGGGAAGCCGCGCTCCGTGAGCGTCATGGCGAGCGCGCCGGTCATCGAGGACATCCGGACCAGGTAGGCCGGCACCTTCTCCTCCAGCTCCACCCCGGCGATGGTGACGACCGCCCCGACGAAGACCAGGATCGCCAGGTCGACCACGAGCGCGGCCAGCGCCCCGAGGGCCGCGGGCAGCCCGCGGCGGGTCACCCAGGTCGCGATGGGCGACGAGATCGCCGCGAGCGCGACGCCGAACAGCACCGGCACGAGGAACGGCTCCGCGTAGCGCAGCCCCACGATGACGACGACCGCCGCCGCCGCGACCACGACCATCTGAGCTCGACGAGACATCGTGAAGATCCCCATGCCCAACCTCGCTGCTGACGGGTTCTCGCGTCACCTCCGCTCCGGTGGAGCGGAGCGCTGCGCAGTCCCGAGAGGAGCAAGGGATGCGCCACGCTCCGTCCCGCCCGATCCACGGCGCCGGCGAGCCGGCGCGCCGCGCCGCGGATCGGCGCATCGATCCGCTGCGCGACGGCGTGGATCGCTACCGCGCGGACACCCTGGCGTTGCCGGGTTGCCCGCCGTTCAGCGGCACCGCGCCGTGCTGGGCGGCGTCGGTCTTCGGGGTCGTCCCGGTGACGTACGCCTTGACCGCCTCGACGAGGAACCTGAGCCCGGCCGCGCCCTCGTTGTCCCAGTACTCGCCCTCGCGCGGGCTCACGTGGATGAGCGCGAGGGAGGGATCGTCCTTGCCCTGCGGGAAGAAGACCTTGGCCTCCTCCGACCACAGCGCCTCGATCTTCGTCCGACTCCGCACGATCGAGGCGCTGCCCGACAGCGACAGGAAGCGGCGCCCCTCCTGGAGGGTCACGTTCACCTCCGGGTGGGACTCGATCTCATCGACCTTGCTCGAGTCGATGCTCGTCATGAACCAGACGTCCCCGGTCTCGCTGTCGACCTTCATGAGCGCCATCGGGCGCGCCCGCAGCGCCCCTTGGCTGGCTTGCGTGACGAGCATGGCAGTCCGAAACTTCTTGAGGATCTCCAGCAGCTTCTCCCTCGATCCAGTCTCCATGGTTTCCTCCATTGAGCTCCGGCGTCAGTGCGAGATCCGGACCATGGCCGGAGCGCGCTGTGGAGGGAGCGGACCATGGCTCTGCTGTGCCGCACCGAGCGTGCGCTAGAGGCATTCCGCCACAGCGGCAGGCGCGGCCCGCCGCGCCCGCGCGGCGCCGGGCTTGGGGGAGGGGGACCGGGCGGCGGGCGAAGCTACGCTGCGCGGGCGAGCACGAGCGCCCCGATCACGAGCACGACGAGCGCGAGCGCGCCGGCGACCACCAGCGCCACCTTGCCCCACGCGATCGGCGCCGTGCCTGTGACGTGGCTCGCGTCCTGGCCGTGGACGACGGCGCGGTAGCTGCGCCCCTTGTAGCGGTAGGCGAGCACGTACGACGGCAGCGCCAGCCGGCGGGTCTCGAGCGCGTGCAGGAGCACCGCCACGTGCACGTTGCGGAACGTGGACCCCGGGATGACGCCTCGCTTCAGGGCGTCCTCCGCGCTGGCGGCGATCCGCTCGCTGACGATCTTCCGCGCCGCCGAGCGCTGCGCGTCGAACTGCTCCAGCACCGCGTCGGGCGGGCCGAGCTGCTGCTGTGTCCGGTGCGCGGCGGGCACCGCCAGGTCGAGCCGGAAATACGGCGCGAGCTCCCGGGCCTCGTCGAGCGAGAGCCCGCGCGAGGCGGACAGGAGCAGGTTGCGGAACGGCAGCTGCGTCTGTCCGGCGTGCGGGGCCCAGCTGCTCCGGTGGGCGCCCGCGTTCGAGTCCGCCGTCCAGCTCACCACGGCGTCCGCGCTGACGAGCCAGCCCGCCCACCAGATCGGGCGCAGCCCCTCGACGGTCGCCGCGCGCGAGAGATCCGACGGCCGGAAGAAGCCGAGCGTCGACATCCACTGGCGCAGCGCCTGATCGGCCTGATCGGGGGGCACCCCGAACGGGAGAAGCCAGTCGGCCTGATCGATCGGGTCGACGGGCTGCTCGATCCGCGTGACGGCGCCGCAGAAGCGGCACTTCGGCGCCTGGGCCTCGGCCGAGTACGAGACCGCGGCGCCGCACTCGGTGCACCGCAGCACCTGCACCGCCTGCGGGGCCGGGGCGCGGCCCTGCGGCGCGGCGAGGCCGCAGACGGCGCAGCGCAGGTCTCCCGGCTCCAGCGGCCCCTGGCAGCGCGCGCAGCACGGCCCCGTGGCGCTCGTGGTGGCCGAGGCGACGTCCATGCTCACGCTCATCGGGTCCCTCCGGTCGGTGCAGGCCTGCCCCCGCCGGGGCGGACGCCCTCGGTCGGCGCGGGGGCGGCGGCGGGGGCGGGCGGCCGCGCGGCGCCGCGCCGTTCCGCGGGATCGCGGCCCCGGTCGCGCGCCGCGGCGAGGACGAACGGCGCCGCGATCAGCGCGAGCACGAGCACGACGGCGAGGGCGATCTTGATCCAGGAGAGGGGGGCCTTGCCGTGGATCGCGCCGGTCTGGCCGTTGATGAGGACCCGGAAGGGCGGCTTCTGCGGGTCGTGCCGGACGGCGAGCACCCAGAGGGGCACATAGAGCAGCTCGAGCGTCTCGCGGTCGAGGCGCGTCTCGTGCGTCAGGCCGTGGTAGCTGTCCCCGGGCATGAAGCCCGAGAGGTCGCGGCCGATCTTCTCCAGCGCCTCCCGCCGCGCGAGGCCGTAGCACTCGGCCTGGGTCATCGTCGGCTCCTCGGCGATCCAGCCGCTGAGCACCGCGGGCGTGTAGCGCCGCATCGTGCGGAGGTCGAACGGCTCGATCGCCTCGAGCTCGGCGTTCGGGACGGCGCGAGACGCGACGACGAGCACGTCCATGACGTAGGTCGCGTGCTGGCCTTCGAGGTGCCGGTGCTCGGTCCTGGTGACGACGCGCGTCCGGGTGACGCTGTTTCCCTTGTCGTCGGTCGTCGTGTACGTCTCGGTTTCCTGGTAGTCCTCGCCGATCTGCGCCGCGTAGCGCGTCTGCGCCATCGCGGAGTACAGGTAGGCGGGCGTGTAGACGCCGCGGATCGAGTCGACCGTCGCCGTCTTGACGCTGGACTGCGCGAAGAGGCTCCGCTTCCCCAGCCACGCCTTGACCGCGCCCTGCGCGTTCTCCCGGGTCGTTGTGAACCCGAGGACGAAGTGCGGCGACGGCCGATCGTTCGAGGGCGGCCGCTCCACGACCGACGGCGAGGCGCAGTAGGGGCACACCGCGGTCCGCTGGTCCGCTTCGACGCGCAGCGAGGCGCCGCAGGTCTCACATTCGAGTTGCACCGGCGCCCGAGAGAACCGCACCGGGGGGCGCGGCGTCAACAGGGAAGGGGGCGCGCGGCCTAACGCCCGCTCCCCCCCCATCAGTCACCAACGTGAACGTGAACGTGGTCGCGGTCGTGGTCGTGGTCGTGGTCGTCAACGGTAAGCCGTGAACGACCACGACCACGACCGCGTTCACGACCACGACCACGTTCACGACCACGACCGCGTTCACGACCACGACCACGACCACGACCACGACGTTCGGATGTCGGAGAACGCGGCGCGACTCTTGGCTAACACGGAACGGGCGGCGGGCGGCTCCCGAGGTCGGCGGGAGATGCCGAGTCGCCGGTGTCCTGCTGCGGTGTCTGCCGGACCAGCGGTGAGCGCGAGCTCCGCGCCCAGCGCCTGACCGCGGCGTCCGGCCAGGGCTGCCACCGGGGGCTGGCCTGCGGGGCGCGCGCCCCGGCTGCGGACGCCCGCGGCGCGCGCGCCCCGGCGCGCAGGCGCGCGGCAGGCCGCGGCTCGTCGAGGAAGCGGAGGAGATCGGGGGCGAGCTCGCTCACCGCTTCCCGGTGCGGGTAGTGCCCCGCCTTCGCGAAGCGCCGCACGGCCACGCCCTCGAGATAGCGATCGATGTCTGCCGCGTGGCGCGCCGGGATCACCTGGTCGCGCTCGCCCCAGTAGACGGCGAGCGGCGGTATCTCCGGGAGCCGATGAGCGATGTCCATGAGGTGAAGGCGCTGGCCGCGCAGGTCGATCGCGTGGCGGAGCGTGCGCGACAGGGCGCGCGCCGTGCCCGGGCGCGCGTTCATCCGGGCGAGGTGCCTGCGCTCTTCCGCGTTGAAATCGCCGCCGAGCACCAGCACCCCCGCGTGCGTGCCGACGCCCATGAGCACCGGCGCGGCCATCTCGATCAGCCCGGTCACCGCGGCGAGGCGCAGCGGCAGCGCGACCTCGGTCCCGATGCCGCCCGCGGCGACCAGCCCGACGCGGTGGATGCGCCCTGGCCGCTCGGTGGCCACGCACATTGCAATGCTGCCGCCGAACGAGTGCCCCACCAGATCGAAATCGCCGAGCCGGAGGGCGCGGATCCATTCAGCGACCACGCCCGCATACCACGCGACCGTATAGGGAGCGTCGGGCCGGGCCGAGTCGCCATGGCCGGGCAGGTCGAGCGCGACGACCCGGCGCCCTGCCGCAGCGAGCGCGGGGGCGAGGCGGTTCCAGGTCCTACAGCTATCGGACAGGCCGTGCACCAGGACCACGGGACGCTGGCCCTCGCCGCCGTTCCGGGAGGGGCTCCACTCTTGCCAGTGGACCTCGCCAGCAGAAAGCACGCGAACATGGCTGCGACACGTGACCGACATGTTCTTCATCAAGAGTTCGCACGAAGTGCCGCATCTGTCCAGATTGCACGGATGAGATGGGAAGCTCGGGGGAGGGGGCGCCGCGAAGCGAGCTTCGCGTCCAGTGTGGGTTTTGCAGCGCCGGCGTACGTGATCCTGGGCGCACTCGCGGGGTCCCCGGAGGGCCGCCGCCCCTGCCTCTGCCCTGGCCCGGCATGTCCCTGCCGCCGTCCCACTCCCTTGTCGCCTTCCCATCCTGGGTCAGCGGAGCAGTGGGGCGCCTGATACACTGACCGTCCGCCACGCATTGGTGCGCGGCCAGAGTCTGTGTCCCTGATCACCCACCAAAGAGATCAGGAGCTATCACGAGCGTTTGGAGACCTTGTTGCGCTCGTCGAGATCGTGGCGAGCCGCGTGCGTCCTCGCCGAATACGAATACATTTACCTTCGAGCGACATCTACAGGCCGTTAGTGGTATATCGTGATGGGACCTACCCAGGCGTACCCGCCGGGCTGAGACTCCCATCGAGCGTAGTACTCTTTCGGGTACCCCGGCCACTGGCCGAAGAGCTCGGAAAAGCTGAATCCGTGGATGATGCCGCCACCGCTGATTGTCTTGCTTGCATGGTCCACCCCCCAGGGCTCGTACGTGCCAACCTTGAGGTACATCGTGCCTGCCGTGCTGAAGTTCGAGCCGTCCGCTTTGCTAATGGTGAAGGTTCCGGTCCCGCTGGCGGAAATTGACACACACGTCCTGAGAATAGCGCCCCACGTACCTCCTCCGCTGACTGTGCAGTCCGTGCTCGACGTGTAAGCCGACGCGGCCTCGTCGGCGTCCGCCAGCGTTTCTGGCGACTCCTCTACCCCGGAGAGGTCTTCGTTACCACTGTAGGCCACGCAGCCGCCGGCACCGAGGCTGAGGCCAGTCATCACGGTGAACAGAAAGAACACGTTGGTTGAGCTGTGGCACATGGCTGTCTCCTGTCCCGAGGGAGCTCCCGGCCAGCAGTCGCTCCAATCAGCGCATCCAGCGCAGATAGCCTCCCATCGATTGGCCTATTATGGGAGAGCGCTGGAAGCCGCTGCCATACGCAAATCTACGAATCGACGTGACCCCCCCTGACTCTCCCGCGCGTTCTTGCTCCTCTCCTCGCTGAGCTCGCTCGCGCTGGCGCCCGCCTCCTTACTCGACCCAGCTTCCGAGTTCGTCGGGCCAGCTGGAGATCCAAGTCGATCGAGCACGACCGACCGGCGCGGCGAAGCGGCGCCGTGGTGGAGTCCATCCTCGTTCTCCTCCCTGGCCTCGAATTACGGTTTTCAGTCCATGACTTCCGTCATGGACGACGATGCTCCTTTATCATAACCGCAGTTGTATCCAGAGCTACGCGAATCCATGGTAGGATTCGCTGGATGAGCAGCGCGACGTGCTGTACCACATACGAGGAGGATCCATGAGCGTGCTAACCGGCAGCGAAAGAAGGCGCATCGATACCGCCGCTCGCGCACTGCGGCGCGTTCCCGCACAGGGATCGCCGGAGGCCGTGCTCGACGCGCTCGCGCGCTGCGCTCCCATCGTTTGCGGGTCCGTCGGAACAATGAGCGGACGGGAATCCAATTCGATCGTGAGTCATTTCATACGGCTCCCACCCGAGGTGTCCGAGGGATGGGTGACCACGCCGCGCGCTCACCTCACACGTATGCTATCATCCCTCGTGCCCGCGTCGCCAGGTACGCTCATCTCCGACACAGAGGCGATCACCGGTCATTTTCGAGAGGAGCTGGTGCTCCTTCAGCGGCTTCGCGCCGCTGGGTTGGGAGAAGGTGCTGGCTACAAAGTCTCAGCTCGGCCCACGGAGGCCGGGACGAGAGCGCATCGCTTCATGACGTTTGCCCTCGATGATGGCCAGACGTTCACGCGCGAGCACCATCACCTGCTCGCGCAGTTGCAGCCCGCCGTTCACGCGGCACTCGACCGCCTGTGCGTACCGCTCGTCGCCTCCCAGTCTATTCTCGCCCAGATCGTGGAGGAGCAGACCATCGGCTTCATGTGCCTCTCGAAGAACCGCGCGATCGTCGAGACCAACGAGCGCTTCCATGAGCTCGTGATGCGGTTTTCACATGCTGCCAGCGTGGAGGGCGGGCGCCGCGTGCTCCTCCAGTTCGTGGAACGGATACTGGATGAAACACGAGGGCAACGCGTCTGGTGCTTGCAACACAAGGACGGCGCTGCTCAGGTCAAAATATCGACGCATCACCTCGCGAAGGAGTCGCATCTCGTCGGCGAGGACGTGCAGCTCGTCATGATGCAGGAGTTCTCGGCGCATCCACCTGCGAGGCCGCTCGATCTCGCAGGCCTGACAGGCAGGGAGCAGGAGATCGCAAGACTGCTCATCGAGAAAGGCCTCTCTTGCAAGCAGATCGCTGATCATCTCGCCGTTAGCCCCCGCACGGTCGGCAAACATGTCGAAAACATATACCGCAAGCGGAACGTGCATAGCCGTCCAGAGCTCGTCGCCCTCTTTCGCTGAGCGATGATGCCCCCCATGTCAGGGAAGCTGGTGCGCCCGGCATGCGCGCGGAGCTGGTGTCTCGAACCGTCGCGTGCAGCGGAGCGACACCGCGCCGTGACGCGCGCTCACTCCAGCAGGAAGTAGCGTGCGTCTCGCTTGATATCGAAATGGAAGTGGTTCGCGTGCGCCTCGTTCGCGTTGGGCGTGAGGACGACGTTGAACAGCCCGCTCGTAGAAATGGCGCAGATCAGCTCCCTCAGCTCGAGCGCGTGGGCGCTGGGCGCCGTCGGCTCCGACCCCGGACCGCACGGCGGCGCGCCGATGGCGCCGAGCCAGTCGGCCTTCACGTCGAGTCGAGTCCCGTCGGCCTTCACGAAGGCAGCCACGTCGATGGCGAGCCCGAGGGCGTGCTGGTTGGGGCGCCCGGGCGCCGCCGCCGGCTTCTTCGCGGCGTGTTCACCCGGCTTCGCCGCCTTGCCGGCGGCCTTCGGGGCCTTCTTGCCTGCCGGCGGCTTCGCGGGCGCTTTCGTCGGCGACACAGCGCCCGCTGGACCGGGCCGGTGCATGCTGAAGTGCACCACCTCGACGATCCCGCGCGTCGCGAGGAAGGCGGCGAGCTCGTCGAGCGCGAGGGCCAGCCGGCAATCGGCGATGTCGAACGGGGAGGCCGACCTGGGCTTCGCCACGCCGTCGCCGCGGAAGGTGACCCCGTGCAACGCGCCCGTGATCCTGATCGGCCGGTCGACCAGCGGGGCGCCGCGCGCCGGGGCGTGCGGGATCCCGCGGCGCCTCATCTCCCTGTCGCACGCGTCCGCCGAGAGCCCTCCGTACGTGGCCGCGCGGGACGAGGCGGACCACTCGGGCAGCTCGAACCGCGCGCCGACCACGTCCCCGCCGCCATCCGCGACGCCGGCCCCGCCGCCATCCGCCAGCGAGAGGGCCTCGCCGCCTTCCAGGCTCGCCCCTGCGTCCGGGAGCGCCGTCGCCGCGCCGGCGGACCCGGACGTCGCCGCAGCTGGATCTCCGGCCTGCGCATCGACCCGCTCCGCCTCGGCGCGGCGCAGGGAGGCAATGCCGAGCGGGGTCAGCAGCGCACCGCCGAGAAACACCGCCCCGAGGGCCAGCGCACGGCGAGAGCGGGAAGGGAGCGCGCTCATCCTCGGCGCAGCTTACCTCCCTCCGGCGTGAGGGAGCACGCCTTGCCGCTGTCCACGGAATTTGCTCGACTCCCGCGATGTCTCACCCCCGCGCCGCGCTCCTTCATCACACCGCCGCCCTCGGGATCGCGCTGGCCGCGCTGCTCGCGCCCCGCCAGGCCCCGGCGCGCGGCGCGCCGGCCGGCGGCGGGCCAGCGCCGTCTGCGCGCCCCGGCGCGCCCTCGCTCGTGACCGAGGCCGAGCGGACCGGCTTCCGGCGCACGGGTCGTTATGCCGAGGTCGAGCGGCTATGCCGCGCCTTCGAGGAGGCCTATCCGGGCCGCGCCCGCTGCATCCGTTTCGGCACGACGCCCGAGGGCAGGCCCATGCTCGCCATCGCCGCCTCCGACGACGGCACGCTCGACCCCGCGGCGGCGCGGGCGAAGCGGCGCCCGGTGATCCTGTTCCAGGGCGGCATCCACGCCGGGGAGATCGACGGCAAGGACGGCGGCTTCTGGGCGCTCCGCGAGCTGCTCGACGGCGCGATGGCGCCCGGCGCCCTCGCGGCGGCCACGGCGGTGTTCGTGCCGGTGTTCAACGTCGACGGCCACGAGCGGTTCCGTCGAAACCAGCGGCCCAACCAGCGCGGCCCCGAGGAAATGGGCTTCCGTGTCACCGCGCAGAACCTCAACCTGAACCGCGATTACATGAAGGCCGAGGCGCCCGAGATGCGGGCGATGCTGGCGCTCCTCGACGCCTGGGATCCGGTGGTCCAGGTCGACCTGCACACGACCGACGGCGCGAAGTTCCAGCACGACATCGCGGTGGTCGTGGAGCCCTCGGTGCCTCACCCCGGCGGGCTCGACGCCGTGGCGCGCGCCCTCTCGGGGGAGCTCCAGGCGCGCCTCACGGCGCTCGGTCACCTGCCGCTCCCGTTCTATCCGGCCTTCCGCGAGGACGACGATCCCTCGTCGGGGATCTCCACCGAGCCGGGGCCGCCGCGCTTCTCGCAGTCCTACAGCGCCGCCCGCAACCGCATCGGCGTGCTCGTCGAGACGCACAGCTGGGCCACCCACGCCGAGCGCGTGCGCGCGGTCCACGACCTCCTCGCCGCGCTCTTCGAGCGCGTCTCCTCCGGTTCCGGCGCGGGCGCGCTCCAGGCCGCGGCCGAGCGCGCGGACGCCGCGAGCGCGCGCCTCGCCGGCGCCCCGTTCGCCCTCACGCACCGCGCGGGGCCGGTCTCGCGCATCTTCCCGTTCCGCGGCTTCGCTTACGAGAAGCGCGCCTCGGAGATCTCGGGCGGCACGTGGACCCGTTACGACGAGTCTCGCCCGGAAGTCTGGCGCGTGCCGCTGTTCGACCGCATCCAGCCGGACCTGACGGTCACCGCGCCCGAAGCCGGCTATGTCATCCCGGCGGCGTACGCGGCCTGGGTGGCCGACAAGCTGCGCCTGCACGGCGTGCGTTACCAGGTCCTCCCCGCGGCTCGCCCCGGCTTCGCCGTCGAGGCGTTCCGGGCCGACACGGTGACGTTCGAGCGGTCCTTCGAGGGTCGGACGCCCGTGGAGCTCCAGGGCGCCTTCCGGCCGGAGCGGCAGGATCTTCCGGCCGGCTCCCTGTTCGTTCCCATCGCGCAGCCGCGGGCGCCGGTCGTCCTGCACCTCCTCGAGCCGCTCGCGCCCGACTCCCTCGTCGCCTGGGGCTTCTTCAACGCCTCCTTCGAGCGCAAGGAGTACATGGAGGCCTACGTCGCCGAGGAGGAGGCGCGCCGCATGCTCGCCGCGGATCCGGCGCTGCGCAGCGAGTTCGATGCGCGCCTGCGCGATCCTGCGTTTGCGAAGGACGCAAAGGCTCGTCTCGATTTCTTCTACAAGCGTCATCCATCCTGGGACGAGCGCGTGAATCTCGTCCCGGTGTTCCGCGTCGCCGCGCCGCCGCTCCCGGGGCCGCCCTCCGCCGGCGCAATGCGAGGAGGGCCGTCCCCCGCCGCCGCGCCGTCGTGAAGCGGCAGCCTGGATGCTCGGGATTCTTCAGCGAGGGCGCGACGGCGCGAGTTCCGAAGGCGCGCCGGGGCCACGAGCCTCCGTGACAGGCCTCTCCTTCGTTTCGTCTGCTTCGCCTGCAGTCCGGCTCTGGTCGAATGTCCGTGAGCCCCACAGGCCTCACATCATTCGATGGATTCCGGCCAGTCTGCGGCGCCGCGCCGGGCGAGGGGGCGCCGCGCGGGTTGCGCGGAGCGCGCCGCCATCGCATGCTCGTCACGACATGTCGGCCGGCGTGCGACAGCGGTGACGCGCGCGCGCCGGCGACGACGCACGGCGATGTGATGTCGCCTGACGGCGAAAGGGGGGGACGATGTTCCTGCGATGGGCGTTCGGCTTTTGTTCGGCGTTTTTCTTCGCTTTTCCTGCGCTGGCGCAGAATACGCGGATCGCGAACTTCACCTATGCTGGCAGCGGCTGCCCTGTCGGCTCCGCTGCGGGGGTGATCTCGCCTGATCAAAAGGCCTTGACCGTCATCTTCGACCAGTTCGAGGCGCACACCGGCCCGGGCATCGGCCGCGCCGCGAACCGCGCTTTCTGCCAGCTGGCCGTGGATCTGCGGTTCGATCCGGGGTGGCAAGTCGCGGTCTTCGACGCCACGTACCGGGGGTTCGCCGACCTGGAGGCAGGCGTCCAGGGGCTCCACGAGACATCGTATTACTTCTCGGGGTCGCCGCTCACCTCGGGGCCGCTCACCTGGAGCATGATCGGACCGTTCACGAACAACTTCTCGCGCACGGACACCTTCACGACCTCGGTCTGGTCCGAGTGCGGCACCGTGCGGCCGCTCAACATCAAGACGAGCCTCTATGTCACGAACCGGCTTGCGCCGTCGAGCTCCGGGGTGTTGACCAACGACACGACCGACGTCCAGGTCCGCATCGAGTACGGCCTCATGTTCCGGCCCTGTCCCGGCCCCTGAGGTCGGCAGGGCGCCCGGCGAGCCTGGCGCGGCGGTGCCGCGCCGGGCTCGCTCACGCCGTCAGGCAGCCGGCCGACGACCCTTGCATCGGCACGATGGCCATGATCTCCCCGGTGTCCCCGAAGATCAGGAGCCGCGCGACGATGGCCTCCTTGCCTGTGCCGCACAGGGGCAGGAGCGCGAGCCGGACCGCTGGCCCGTTGCCCCCCTCGAACTTGAGGGCGAGCAGCTGTTTGTCGTCGCACTCCTCGAGGAGCTCCACGTCCGCCTCGATCTGGACCGGCGCCACCCGCGTGCACGCCTTGGCCTCGCCGAAGCTGTCCACCGTGCAGCGGTTGGGATCGAGCGAGATACAGACCCGAGGCGAGCCCTGTCCGCCCACCGTGGTGATCTGGATCTGATGAACCGCAATCCCCTTCTGGAGCGGGATGGGCTCCACGAGATAGCCTGTTTCCAGCCGCAGATTCTTGATTTTCATCGGACCCCCGCCTCTCGGCCGTGCGTCCCGCGATCTCCGCCCATCGCGGCGCCGCGGCGGCGCGCCTGCTTCCAGGAGAAGCACCGGTTGTGCCGGCGCGCGCGCGCGGAGCCCGCACGCGCGCCCTGCTCCACCATCGCGCTCGGCGGAGCGCCGTAAGCCGCCGCGCCGCCCGCTCGTCGAGGCTCAGACGAGCCCGAACTTGTAGGTATCAAGGAGCCTGGCGAGGAGCGCGGCGTTCGCCGGATCCACGAGGGAGCCGAGCCGGGTCACCTCGAGCTCCGCGCTGACGCGCTCGAAGAGGGCGGCGCAGATGCGGGTCGGATCGTGGCGCGCGGCGTACGCGATGCCGTCGGGTCGCCTCGGGTGGTCATGGATCGCGCGCGCCCAGCGGTTGGCGGCCCGATAGGACTCCCCCGACGTGAGGCGGGCGTCGGCCCCGAGGCGCGCGAGCCCCGCTCCCGTGAGGTTCACGAGCCGCAGCGGCCGCCGCGGCGCGATGCGCGCGAGCCCCCGCGCGGCGAGCTCGCTCTGCTCCACGAAGCGCACGCCGGTCGCGTGGCCGAACACCTCGATGAACGCGCAGCGCGCGTCCTTGCCGGCGTACAGCACGCCGAACTCGCCGTCCGGCGCGTCGAAGCGGTTGTCGCCCGAGCGACCGAAGTGCATCGGATCGCGCGTGAGCCAGTGGATCCGGAACCAGCTCCTCCGGAAGATCGCGATGGGGAGCGGCGACGCCGCGAGGTCGAGGGGCGGGTCCGGATGGGCCTCGAGCGTTGTCTTCATGGCGACTCTGTTCCGCACGGACGAGCGACAGGACGGTCGACGCGCTCGACGTCCAGCACGTGCTCCGAACCCGCGTGTCCGGCGTTCTTTGCGCGGAGCGCATTCGCCCGGATCCCTGGCGAGCGCGACGCCCTCGTCATCGCGGCGCGTTCTCAGGCCGCGCCTTGCTCACCGAAGGTGCGCGCGGCGAGCCGCACGGGGTCCAGCTCGCCGCGGCGGAGCCAGTCGAGCGGCCGCTCGCCGTCGAGCCGGAGGTTGCCAGAGAGGAAGAAACGGATCTTCGCCAGCGGGGGGTGCTCGTCGAGGAGGGCCAGGATCTCCTCCATTCCCGGCAGCAGGCCCTCGTCCGCGAACTGCCATGCGGGGTAGAGGTGGCCACGACCGCCGATGCTGACGGCCAGCAGCCTTCCGGCGGCGCGCCGCGCTTCGATCGCCTGGGGCGAGAGGTGCAGCCCCTCGCCGACCTCGTCGGCGGTGAGCGTGCCCCCTTCGGCCGCGAGGAGCGTGTCCCTCGCCTGCAGGCCGCGGAGGCGGGCCGGCATGAGCGGATCCGCAGCGGAAAAGAGGCCGACGGCGCTCGGCTGCGTCAGCGCCGTCACCAGGGCATCCGCGTTGCTTGGCGACGCGACCACCTCGCCAAGCTCGCTCTGATCGAGCCGCTCCGCGACCTGGGTGAGCGCGTCGATGCCGCGCGCCAGGAACTGGACCCGCAGCGGCTCACCGTCGTACTGGTGGAGTCGCTCTGCAATTTCCGCCAGCGCGCTGGAGTCCCGATCCTTAGCCATGGCCGACCCAGTGGACGATGCAGCGCGCGCGCAACGCCGTCAACCAAGCGCGCGCCGCCTTTCTGCGTGATTACGACCATGCTGAACGGAACGTCAGTGAAAACCATTCCCGGTATCGCTGGTGTCGTTCTTCTTCGGTGAGCTCACCGGGTCCTGAGTTTGTCGGGGGCGTCGGGAATCGGGAAGAGGATCAGAGCCCGATCTGTTTCAGCATCGCGCTGGTGATCGACTGGCGCACGCTCGTGAGCTCCGCCCACGGGTCGCGGATCGTGGCGAGGCGCTGCGGCACGGTCTCGATGGTGAACGAGGCGGGATCGAGCGGCGCGTCGAGCTCGTCCCACGCGAGCGGGGTCGCGACGGCCGCGCCGGGGCGCGCCCGCGTCGAGTAGGGCGCCACCGCGGTGGCGCCGCGCCCGTTCCGCAGGTAGTCGACGAAGACCTTGCCGGTGCGCTTCGCCTTCGACATCGTCGCGGTGTACCTCGCCGGATCGAGGCGCACGAGCGCGTCGGCCACGGCCTTCGTGAACGCCTTCACCTCGTCCCAGCCCCTGCGCGGCGCTATCGGGACCACGACGTGGAGGCCTTTGCCGCCGGTCGTCTTGACGAAGCTCTGCAGGTCCAGCGACGAAAGGAGGCGCCGGGCCGTCCTCGCGGCGTCCGCCACGCGCTCCCACGGGAGATCCGGCGCTGGATCGAGGTCGAACACCATCCTGTCGGGCTGCTCGATCCGGTCCACGCGGCTCCCCCAGAGGTGCACCTCGAGCGCCCCCATCTGGACCAGCGACACGAGCCCTTCGGCGGTTTCGATATAGAGATAGGTGCGCTCGCCGTCGTCCTCCTCGACGGCCATCCGCTGGATCGCCTCGGACAGCCCCTCGGCCTCGTGCCTTTGAAAGAAGCATGGCTTGCCCTGGCCCGCTGGGCAGCGGACCAGCGTGAGCAGCCGCTTCTCGGCGTGGGGCAGCATGTGCTCGGCGATCTGTTCGTAATACCGGGCCAGAGCGAGCTTCGTGATCCCCTGCGCGGGATAGAGCACCTTGTCGGGGTTGGTCAGCGGCACCCCGGCGAGATCGACCCGCCCTGCGCCGCTGCTCCGGCCCCCGCGCGCGGCCTTGCCCCCCGTCGTGCTCGCGGTCCTCCTCGGCGCCGCGCCGGTCGCTCTGGTTGGCGCCGCATCCGCGGCTCGGCTCGGCGTCGCGCCCGCCGCCTCGCCGGGCGGCGATCGCGGCGGCGGCTGTTCGCGCTCGACGGTGACCGACTCCGGGGTGCGGTCCTCGCGGAGCCCTTCGAAGGAGGGGTGTCGCAGCCGTCCGTCGCGCGTCCACGCGGAAAAGCGGACCTCCGCGACGAGCCTGGGCTCGACCCAGCGCGCGCCCCGCATGCGCGGCGCCCCTGAACACGCCGGCGTGGAGCGTACGATCGACTCGAGGCGGCCGCGCAGGGTCGTCAGCGTCTTGCTCGTGAAGCCCGTGCCGACCTTGCCGGCGTAGGCGAGCTTGCCTGATCGGTTCACGCCGACGAGGATCGCCCCCAGCCCTTTCCGGGCGCCGGACGGCTCGGTGAATCCGACGATCACGAACTCCTGGCGCCGGCCGCACTTCACCTTGAGCCAGCTGTCGCCGCGCCCGCTTCGGTAGGGAGCCTCCGGGCGCTTCGCGATGACGCCCTCGATCCCGAGCTCGCACGCGTGCTGGACGACGGCCAGGCCGTCCTCCGCGACGTGCTCTGTGTAGCGGAGCGTCCCTTCCTCGGGCGCTTCCGCGAGCAGCGCCTTGAGCGCCCGCTTGCGGGTGAGCTGTGTACACCCGCGGAGATCGCGGCCGTCGAGGTAGAGCAGGTCGAAGGCGAAGTACATCAGGCGCCCCTCGCGGCTGCCATTCCCGTCGCTGAGCGCATTCTGGAGGGCCTGGAAGTCGGTCACGCCGTCCGGCCTCACAACGACGATCTCGCCGTCCAGCACGGCCTCCCGCGCAGGCAGCTGGGCGAGGTCGTCGCGCACGCCCGCGAACCGCTCGGTCCAGTCCTGGCCGCGGCGGGTCAGGAGCGTCACGCGACCCCCGCTGAGCTTCGCGAGCATGCGATAGCCATCGAGCTTGACCTCGTAGAGCCACCCCTCGCCCGGGGGTGGCTCGGTGACGAGCGTCGCGAGCTGGGGCTCGATCTCTCCCGGGAACGGCCCCTTCCGGGCGCCTTCGAGCGCATCCGCGTAGGTCAGCGTCGGGCGCGGGATCGCCGCGGTCGCGTCCGCCTCTCCCGTCGCCGCGGACGAGCGCTGGATGTCCACGTCGGCCGCCGTTCCGCCGCGTTTGCGGCGGGCGATGAGGGTTGCTGGTCGCACCGCTTGAGTCCGCCGCGCGGTGCCCTGCGCTTTCCTTTGTCCGGCTATCATGATGCCACCGTCTCTTTTTGTGGAAAAAGCAATTCCGATACCGCAATGGCATCTTCGTCTGCCGGTGATTTCCCGCTCCCAGGCCGTGGCGCAGCCGGCTGAGCTCGGCACGCGCGCCCCAGCCTGCGGCGATCTGCCACGCACGCATCCTCACCCCTGGCGGGCCAACCGCAGCTCTGCGCAGCGGAAGCTCCTCGGATCCCGGGTGCACAGGCTCCCGCGCAACATCCGAGTTTCCACGCCTGCCACGGCGTCTGAAATGAACAGGTGCGCAGGACCGCAGCAGTGGCTTTAGATCAAGGAAGGACGGACTCGGGGAAATCGGCGATAGAACGCGCGCGGCGACGATGGTGATACGCGTTATCGCCGCTGTGATCGTTGGATGGTCGTTCCGGACAGCGTGGACGGGTCAAGCGCTGCCGTAAGGGGCGAGCGACAGGGGTACGCCCGGTGCCGGACCGAGCTACTGCAGCGCCTCGGAGGCGCTCGTCGCGGTGATGGCCTGGTCGTGCCACCGCTCCAGGGTCGCCAGCTCGACGCACGCCTCGATGCGAGCGTCGTCCAGCGGGCTCAGCGCGAGTTGCCGGCGAGCGATCACACGTCGCAAGGCGGCGCGGGCCTCGGCCAGACGTCCCTTGCCGATGCCCCTCTCGACGAGCCGCTCCTGGACCTGTGGGCTCGCTTCGAGAAGCACCTCGAGGATGCGCTGCCGCCGGGCCTCCACCTCCGGGTCCTCGGCCTTGCCGAACCTCCACAGGAGCTCCTCTCGGGTCGTCGCTGACATCGCCAGGTACTCTAGCATGGCCAGCACCCACTCGATGGGCCGACGTCCGGCTACCCACCGGCCGAACTCGTCGAGGGCTCGCCCGGAACGGGCGACCAGGAAAGCGATCAGCTCGTCACGGAGGGGGAGCTCGTTCGCCGCGACCCACAGCACCCAGTGCCCGAGCGGCTCCACGCGGTAGCAGCCGGGCGCGAACCGCGTGGGCGCGTACACCCGTTGCAGCCACTCCGGCACGTGCGGAGCGACCAGCCAGAGCGGCTCGTGGCCCACCCAGGGCGGCGCCTCCTCCTCCTGCTCGACCCGCTGCAACTGCCTCGCCTGCCGCCGCAAGAGGGCTCGCTCTATCGCCTTCCGATCCACGTGATCCCCGGCGAGCTTCAGCTCGACCATCACCTCCTCGTGACCACGCGCCTCGGGCCAAGGCGCTGTCAGCTCCACCAGGAGAGCCGGGCGGTGGATCAGGAGCAGGCCATCGCACTGCACCTTCTCGAGCCGGATCTCCGGTGGGTCCTGCCAGGTGATGGCGCCTCCAGTGAGGCGCTCCGTCTCTTCGGCGAACGTTCGTTTGGCGAACAGGTCCGGTTGACCCATCGCGCAGCGCGGTAGCAGAGGACGATCGCTGGAGCCAGGGTCAATCGCAGCTCAACGAGATCCGGTGGCCGCCTTTCTCACCAGCACTCGTAATCTATATGCCCAAGGCCGCCCCGTGACGAATTCTCAAATGAAGACGCCCCGGTCTCCGTAATACGCGTCTCCGTACCGACAGCTCGCGCGCCCCCGACACGCCACCCCTCATTGCGCGGGCGGCTCGCTCCAGTAACGCACCAGATCAGGCAGGGCGGTCTCCGCCATGCGGGTGAGGTGCCTCACGTGATCTGGCTTCTGGGTGCCCGGATAGCCGCGGACGTGGAACGCGCCCCTGTGCGCCTCGGAGAGGGGGGCGAACCGGAGCTTCGCCTCGCTCGCCTCCCCGGTCAGGTCGTAGATCGCCTGCTCGTCCGCGCCCGGGCCCGGGGTGCGCTGCGCGCCCGTGAGCTTGAGGAGGGCGTCCGTGCTCTCGTGGGTGCCGGCGTAATCGCCGTTCGGGGTGATCTCCGAATGGGTGATCGACATCAGCTTCTTGCCCTCGGCCGCCAGCTCGGCGAAGCGGCTGAACGGCTTGAGGCGCTCCATGTCCAGGCTGTGGTCGAGCGGCATGTAGCCGGTGTGAATGCCATCCAGGAGAAGCACGGCGTCCACCTTGTCGGTGAACCCCGGCTGGTTCAGGAGCCCGCGAACCGCGCCGTACCCGGCGCTGAACGCCGAGAGGGCGACGCGCCGGAGACGGGCGCCGCGCAGCCCGCGCGCCTCGAGCGCCACCTGCGCCTTCGCCATCAACGCCGGCAGATAGGAGCGGATCGAGAACTGGGTCTCGTACGCCCCGGAGCTGATACCCAGATTGACGATCATCACAACCGCGTTGAGCCGGGCGCGATCGAACCCCGCCTGCACAACGTCGTTGACCCCGTGGAAGTGGATCACCAGATCGTACGCCCCATCTGCCGACGCGAAGCCCGCGGGGATGGTGATGATCCCGTCTGGGATGGGGATCACCGCGGTTCGATCGAGCGTCGCGTCGGCACGATCGGCGGCAGCGAGGGCCGGCGCCGCCGTTGCTGGCGTCGCCTGGAGCGGCGCGGCCGTTTCGGCCTTCGCCTCGACCCGCGCCGCCACCCCCGTTGATCGCAAGACGGCCGCGGCGGCCGCGGCAGGCTGGAGCGCCGAGCCCGCGCGGAGATCGAAGCCCGCCGCGCCGAGCTGCATCGAGACGAGCGCGCCCACCACCGCCGCGAAGCCCAGACCGGCACCCGCGCTCAAGGCGATCAGGCGCGACGTGGAACGCCGCGTCGGAGATGCCATGACCGGAGCCGGCGATTCGAACGGCATCGCCATGCCCCCAATCGACGCCGGCGGACGACGGAAAATTAAAGTGGGCTCGTCATCGTCATGCGGCAGTTGGACCTCCGCGCAAGGGGGCTCAGCGGGGAACATGTCAGCGATGATGCGAGGCCTATGCCACTTATGGCAAGAGCTAAAATTCTTCATGATAGGTTCGCATGCGCATGCGTCAAGGAAGTGGACCTGGTCCGACGTAGTCCCATGGTGGTTCATCGATTGCCCAGGGAAGCGCCCAGGGAAGCACCTTGCCCGCTCGCTCGCGCACGTGGCCCCACGATTCGTGAGCGCTCGTGAGCACCTGTCAGCCGTCCGTGCTCCAACGTGGCACGGCGTGGTACGACGTGAATTATCAAGCGCCAGCAGATCAGAAATGACGCGTTCCGGCAAAATCTCTCATGAATTGGCCACTATACACCGCCGCCTTGGTCGCGCTGCGTCATCGCCTGTGCCTCATGGGAACTCGGGACGCCCGAGCGCCGGCGCGGTGGGGTCGAGGCCGTGCCGAAGCAGGCCAGTCCGCCCTCCGAGGATGATCTGGATGGCTCCCGCGCTTCGCGCGGAGCGCGTAATCGACTTCGCGCCATCCACCGCACGATCGCTCATGGCCGGACTGACCTCCATGCGCCGGGGTGTCTCGCCGGTCCCTGCACGTCGACCGTTGCACGTCCAACGGTTCACCGGGAGGGCGCGCTGAGCGCGGCGCGCGCCCGGCGGGCGATCTGGCGCGACAGGTGCCGCCCCGACGTCAGCGACGGACGGACGCTGCGCTGCGCTCTGGAAATACGGCGCGACCGAGGCGCGGCGCACGTGGACCTTGACAGCGAGGGGCGCCTCTGGATCTCCTCTTTCCTCCCCACTCACCCGCACGGGCCCCCATGACCAGCTTCCCCCGCGTCTACGACGACAACACCCAGAGCATCGGCCGCACGCCGCTCGTGCGCATCCGCCGCGTGATCGACGGCGCGCGCGCGACCGTGCTGGCGAAGATCGAGGGCCGCAACCCGGCGTACTCGGTCAAGTGCCGCATCGGCGCGGCCATGGTCTGGGACGCCGAGCAGCGGGGCGTGCTCGGCCCAGGCAAGGCGATCGTCGAGGCGACCAGCGGCAACACCGGCATCGCGCTGGCCTTCGCCGCCGCCTCGAGGGGGCTCGAGTGCGTGCTCAGCATGCCCGAGACGATGAGCATGGAGCGGCGCAAGGTGCTCGTCGCCCTCGGGGCCAAGCTCTTGCTGACGCCGGGCCCCAAGGGGATGAACGGCGCGATCGCCAAGGCCGAGGAGCTGGCCGCCTCCGACCCTGGCCGGTACGTGCTGATGCGGCAGTTCGAGAACCCGGCGAACCCCGCGATCCACGAGACCACCACCGGCCCCGAGATCTGGGACGACACCGGCGGCAACGTCGACGTCCTCGTCTCGGGCGTGGGCACCGGCGGCACGATCACCGGCGTCAGCCGCTACTTCGAGCGCGGCCGCGGCCGCGCCCTCCACTCCGTCGCCGTGGAGCCGGTCCACTCGCCGGTCATCTCGCAGACGCTGGCCGGCCAGCCGCTCACCCCGTCCCCGCACAAGATCCAGGGCATCGGCGCCGGCTTCGTCCCCAAGAACCTCGACATCTCCTTCGTGGACCAGGTCGAGACGGTCTCGAACGAGGAGTCCATCGCCATGTCCCGGCGCCTCGCGTCCGAGGAGGGCATCCTCTGCGGCGTCTCCTGCGGCGCGGCCATGGTCGCGGCGGGCCGGCTCGCGAAGGATCCCAAGTGGGAAGGAAAGACCATCGTGGTCATCCTCCCGGACGCCGGAGAGCGGTACCTCTCGGGGCCGCTCTTCGAAGGCATGTTCTCCGAGGTCGAGGCCATGAAGGCCTCGTGAGGTCGACGTGAGCAAGAAATGTGATGCTGCCCCCTCCGAGGCGTCGGCCGACCTGCACGGCATCGTCGACGCGCTGATCGCGAGCTACCGGGCGGATGCGCGCGGGCATCACATCAACAAGCGCTTCACCCCGTCGCGCCAGGAGATCACCGAGATCATCGATCTCCTGCTCCAGATCTTCTACCCGGGCTATCACGGGCGGCAGGACCTGTCGGACGAGGATCTGCTCTACCACGTGGGCACCCTGGTCTCGACGCTGCGGGACAAGCTGGAGCGGCAGATCGAGCGCTGTCTGTGCTTCCAGGACGAGACCGTCGACGCGGGCCGCCTCGACGTCCCGAGGTGCCGGCAGCGGGGGCGCGACGTGGCGCGGATGTTCATCGCCCGGCTGCCGGAGGTCCGGCGGCGCCTCCTGCTCGACGTGCAGGCGGCCTACGACGGTGATCCGGCGGCGGCCTCGATGGACGAGGTCATCCTGGCCTATCCGGGCCTCCTCGCCGTGACGGTGCACCGGGTCGCGCACGAGCTCTATCAGCTCGGCGTGCCGCTCATGCCCCGGATCATGAGCGAGTGGGCGCACACGAGGACGGGCGCCGACATCCATCCAGGCGCCAACATCGGTGACAGCTTCTTCATCGATCATGCCACCGGCGTCGTGATCGGCGAGACGACCGACATCGGCGAGCACGTCAAGCTCTACCAGGGCGTGACGCTCGGCGCCCTCTCCTTGCCCCAGCACTCGCGGGGCGCGCGCGGCCTGAAGCGCCACCCCACGGTGGAGGACAACGTCACCATCTACGCGAACGCCACGGTCCTCGGCGGCAAGACGGTGCTGGGGCAGGGGAGCGTGGTCGGCGGCTCGGTGTTCCTCACGAAGAGCGTCGCCGGCGGCCAGCGCGTCGCGATCGAGGCCCCGAGGCTGCGCGTCGCGTCGCCGCCCCATGGCACCCCCGCCGTCGGCGGCTCCGAGCTCGACAGCATCCTCGACTTCGACATCTAGAGCGACGGTCACCCGCTTCGGATACGGGCCCACCTCGACGTTTTCGGTGCTCAGCGCACCGGAGTGCGCTTGCGCGCCGAAAACGCCGATCTGGGCCCGTCTCCTGTGCGGGAGACCGCCGCTCTGCATGGTGCAGAGGGGGGCGGAAACCGCTGTAGAGGCCGGGCACCTCTCATCGATCGGAGTGGCCGAGAGGGCGCTCGGGGGCGACGCGGTCGCGGATCGCCTGCTTGAGCTCCTTGGGCTCGGGGAAGCGCCCTTCGACGGCGCGCGAGAAGAGCAGCGCGCCGTCGAGCGTGATGTCGAAGATGCCGCTCGCGCCCGGCGACAGGAGCACGTCGATCTCGTCAGGGAAGGTGATCAGCAGCTCCTGAGCGAGCCAGGATGCGCGCGTGAGCCAGCGGCACTTGGGGCAATACCGGATCGCGACGAGCGGCCGTTGCGGGGCGGGGGCGGTGTCCATCGCAAGATCGTAGCGCGAGCGCGCCGCGGGCGGGCAGGCTCAGACGAGGAACGCCCTGGCGAGCCCAAGGAAGATGAAGAAGCCCATGCTGTCCGTGGTGAACGTGAGCAGGACGCTCGACCCCTGGGCCGGATCGCGGCCCAGGCGCTGGAGCACGAGCGGCACCGCGCACCCGACCATCGCCGCCACCACGAGGTTCAGCTGGATGGCCGCGGCCATCACCAGGCCGAGCGGGACGCTTCCGTAGAGGGCGGCGGCGGCGAGCCCCACGACCGTGCCCCAGACCGCGCCGTTCATCAGGCCGACGAAGAGCTCTTTCTTCAGGAGGTGTCCCGTGTTCGCCCGCGTGAGCCGGTCGAGCGCGAGGCCGCGGATCACGAGCGCCACCGTCTGATTGCCCGTGTTGCCGCCGACGCTCGCCACGATGGGCATCAGCGCTGCCAGCGCCACGAGATCCTGAATGGTGCTCTCGAAGAGGCCGATGACCCGCGAGGCCAGGAATGCCGTGAGCAGGTTGACGAAGAGCCAGAGCCAGCGGTTCTTCGCGCTCGTCCACGCGGGCGCGAAATAGTCCTCCTCTCCCGCGAGGCCCGCGCGCAAGAGCGCCTCGCTCTGGGCCTGCCGCCGCAGGAAGTCCATCACCACATCCACCGTCAACCGGCCGACGAGCTTGCCCCGCTCGTCCACCACCGGCGCGGCGATGAGGTCGTAACGCTCGAACGCCCTGGCCGCGTCGCTCGCGCGCTCCTGGGGCGTGAAGCTCACCACGTCCGTGGACATGATCGCGCTCACCTGCGCGCTCGGCTCGCGGAGCAGCAGGTCCTTGAGCGAGAGCGCGCCGCGGAGCACGTTGCGCGCGTCGACGACGAACAGCGCCTCGGTGTGCGGCGGCAGCTCGCCCCGCCGGCGCACGTCCTCCAGCGCGCCGCCGAGGTCCCGGCCGTCGCGCACCGAGACGAGCTCCGGGCTCATCAGGTGGCCCACCGAGCCGTCCGGGTACGCGATCGTCGACTGGAAGAGCGACTGCTCGCGCGCGTCGAGCGACTGGTACACCTCCGCCACGATCTCCGGATCGACCGACTCGCTGATGTACGCCAGATCGTCCGGATCGAGCTGGCCGAGCAGCGCGACGAGGCGAGGGCGCTCCGTCTCCGCGACGAGCCAGTCGCGGACCGACCACGAGGACTCGAGCAGCACCTGTGCGGCGCGGTAGGGCTCGAGCTCAGCCCACACCACAAGGCGGTCCGCCTGCGGGAGCACCTCGATGATGTGGGCGAGGTCCGCCGGGTGCAGATCCCTGAGCTTCCTCTGCAGCAGGGCGAGATTTTGCCGGTGGACCAGCGCCTCGACGAGCTCTTTGTTCTTGCTCTCCTGCTTGTGCGTCAGCGTCTCGATGACGCGTTGCTTTTCGAGCAGCGTAGTCACCAGGTTCAGGCTCTCTTGCAGTCTCTCCTGGGACCTGGACGTGCTCATGGCGGCTCCGGACGCGGGGGCGCGCCGAGCATAGCCCGGGTCCGCGCGGCCGGGCGTATGCCGCGTGCGGTCGCGCTCGCCGTATTGACCGGACCCCATGGCTCATGGTTCTGTCGCCCCGATGAAGCGCGCGTTCGATTTGTGCGTGGTTGGGCTCTCGCTCGGAGCGATGGCCTGTGGACCGGGCCTGGAACCCGAGGTGGTCGTGCATCCTCCCCGGCCCACTGTCTCGCCGGAGAGCACCGCGACCACGACCAGCGGCGGGTGTCCTGCCATCGGCCACGCCGAGCCGCTCATCGTCGACTGGCTCACGACACGCCGCTCCGATCTCGGGCTCGCGATGAAAGACGGCATCGCCGTCGTCTCCTACGACTGCACGACGCTGAAGCTGCTCGCGCAGTGCAAGCTCCCAGGGAGCTACTCCTTCGCTGGCGTGACCCGGGCAGAAAAAGTAATACAATTAACAAACCCTGCGGAGATGCAGGCGAACGTGCCCTTCGGGGCCCCGGCGCTGAGCACCGCGATCGAGGGCGGCGGCTCGGCCGCGATCGACGTGGCGCTCGTGCCGACGGGGAAGATGGCGACCACGGTGGCCTCCTCCTCCGCGCAGGATCTCTCGGGCAGCTGCGATGGCGCCACGCACTTCGTGCGCGCCGCGCTCCTCGGGGCCTTCGCGATGGCGCCGGGCAGCCGGGGCACGGCGCGAACGGTGGATCAGGTCTTCACGGCGGTCGGGGCGGCCGCGGCGGCGAGCCAGGGTGGCACAACGAGCAAGGAAGGGGAGCTCGACGCCTGCCGGGCCGCGAAGTCCGACGCGCAGGCGCCGACGGAGCGCTGCCATGCGCCGCTGCGCCTGGAGCTCGTCCCGCTGCTCACGAAGAAGGCGGCGGCGGCCGAGGCTCCGGTGAAGCAGGCAGAAGACGAGTTCCCGAAGCTGTCGAGCCCGTGCCCGCTCGGGACGGTGCTGAGCGGAGCGAAGTGCTCCCCGCCTGCGCTCGCGCCAGCGCACCTGTGCGAGCCCACCGACGCCAGAGCCTGCGCGGCGGAGTGCGGGAAGGGCGATGTCGGCAGCTGCTATCACCTCGGGATTCAGCACCTGGGCGGCAAGGATTTTCCGCGCGATGACGCGAGGGCGGCGGAGCTGTTCGAGAAGGCGTGCGGCGCCGGCGTCACGCAGGCCTGCTATGCGAGGGCGAAGCAGCTCCTGCGGGACATGAAGAGCGCCAAGGTCCCCCCGGACGCCGCGGGGCGGGCCAAGGTGCGAGAGTTCGCCGACAAGGCGTGCGAGATGGGCGACGGCTGGGCGTGCTTCAGCGTGGCCGAGTGGTACCTCAGCGAAGGCCCGCAGGCGGTCCTCCCGAAGGACCCGACGCGCGCCGTCGCGTTCCTCCGGCGCGGCTGTGATCTCGGGCACGGGCCGAGCTGCAGCGCGCTGGGCAAGATGCTGGTCGAGGGGAAGCTCGCGGCGAAGGACGTCGGGGTCGCCGTGGGCGTGCTCCAGCGCGCGTGCGAGGGCGGCCAGTCCGAGGACTGCGTCGATCTCGGGGACATCCTGCGCAAGGGGCAGGGCGCGCCGAAGGACGGGGTGAAGGCGATCGTGGCATACGGCAGAGGTTGCAGCCTGGGGGACATGCGCGCCTGCAACGCCGCCGGCGCGGTCTACGCGCAGGGCGACGGTGTTCCGAAGGACGTCGCGAAGGCGTATGCGTTCTTCGAGAAGGGCTGTCCGGAGAAGGGGTTCGGGGCCGAGGCGTGCTTGAGCCTCGCCGGGATGTACGAGAAGGGGAACGGCATTCCGAAGGACATGGCGCGCGCGGCGGCGCTCTATGAGAAGGTGTGTGGCACGGGCGGCTGCCTGCGGGCCGCGGAGATCTGGCAGCGCGGCGACGGCGTGACCGCCGATCCGGAGCGGGCCTACTCGCTCTACGAGAAGGCCTGTACGCAGTGGGGCGAGAAGAGGGCGTGTGAAGCGTTCGGCCCGCTCCTGGAGCGCAAGGACAAGGAGCGGGCTCGGACCTTCTACGCAGATCAGTGCATGCGGACGCAGGACAAGGCGGCATGCGCGGCCCAGAAGCGGCTCGGCGGCGCCCCGCGTTAAAATAGCTTCATCTGACGATCGGCCCCGGCGCGTGATCCCCTCTGCGCCTCGGGCGACGGGCCGACCCGCAGGAGCAGCCGCTCCTCCACCTCGCGCACGAACGGCGATACCTCGGTCTCAACCACCTTGCCGTGCCGCGCGCGTTGCATGGCGCGGGTGAGGAACAACCGCTCTCGCGCCCGCGTCATGCCCACATAAAAGAGCCGGCGCTCCTCGGCGACGTCCGTCTCGTCCCTGCCGGGGAAGCGGAGCGGGAGCAGGCCGTCCTCGCACCCCACGAGGAAGACCACCCGGAACTCGAGCCCCTTGGCCGCGTGGAGCGTCAGCAGCGAGATGCGGTCGGCCCGCGGATCCCACGCGTCGATCTCGGCGCACACCGCGAGCTCGATCAAGAAGCGATCGAGATCGCCGCCGCAGCGCTCCGCGAGCGCGAGGTGCAGCTCCAGCGCCGCGTCGACGTCGGCCTCGCCGAGGACCACCGCGCCCTCCTCGGCCGCGCCCGCGGCGGGTGGAGCGCCGTCGAGCCCGGGCTGCGCGACCTCCTCGCGGAGGCGCGCCGCGGCCGCCTTGAGGCGCGCCGCCAGCGGCCCCGGCGGGGCGCCGGCGACTGCCCGCGCAAGCGCCTCCGAGCCCGCGCGCTCGGCGAGGCGGCGATCCGACCGCCGCTGGAACGGCATCCCCGAGCGGGCGAACGCCTCCCGGAGCCGCTCGGACTGCGCCTCGGTCCGGTAGAGGACCGCGAAATCCGAGAAGGAATACTCGCCGCTCCCGGCAGGATCACCCACCCGCCCGCTATCCATCGAGAAGAACGTGGACCCGCCGAGCATCCGCTCGATCGTGTGGACCACGCGCTCGGCTTCGGCGGCTTCCGTCGGCGACTCGTGGACCGCCACGAGCTCCACGCCGCCCGCGCTCGGCAGGAGCTCCCGCGCGCCGAGCGTCGGTGAGGGCGCGATCACCTGGAGCGCCGCCTCGACGATGGGGCGCGACGAGCGGTAGTTCCGCTTCAAGCGCACAACGTGCGCCGCCGGGAAATCTTGCTGGAAACGGAAGAAGAAGCCCACGTCCGCGCCGCGGAACCCGTAGATCGCCTGATCGGGATCGCCGATGGCGCAGACGTTCCCGCCGGGAGCGACGAGCGTGCGCACCAGCCGGTACTGGCGCTCGTCGATGTCCTGGTACTCGTCGATGGAGAGATACCGGGCGCGCTCGCGCGCCACGGCGAGCGCTCCGCTCTGCTCCTCCAGGAGCAGGACGGCGTGGCCGATCAGGTCGTCGAGGTCGAGGAGCCCGCGCGCGGCGAGCTCGTCCTCGTACACCTTCCACGCGCGATCGACGTGGTGGTCGATCTCGCCGGCGGCCAGCGCCCCGCGCGCGTCGGCGTGACGCGGGTAACGCCGTTTCAGCGCGGCGATGTCGGCGAGCAACCTGGCCGCCCGCCGGTCCGGGACGCCGAGCGCCGCGGCGAGCAGCGCCGTCCGCTCGCGCTCGCCGGCGATCGCGGGCGGCGCGGCCCCCGCGCCCTGCGCGTGCTCGCGGAGCAGGGAGAGGCCGAGCGCGTGGAAGGTCATGGCGGGCACGCGGCCGCCGGCCTCGCCGAGCAGCGCGCCGAGCCGCTCCCGCAGCTCGTCGGCGGCGCGGCGGGTGAAGGTGATCGCGAGGCACTGCTCCGGCGGGACCCCGAGATCGAGGACGAGGTGCGCGATCCGGTGCGTGAGCGTGCGGGTCTTGCCCGTGCCTGGCCCCGCGAGGAGGAGCAGCGCGCCGTCCGTGATCTCCGCCGCGGCCCGCTGCTCCGGGTCGAGCGCGTCGAGCGGCGCCGCGCCGCCCAGCGCAGGCGGCGCGCCGCGGGGCAGCTCGCCGGCCGGCGCCGGGCGAGGCTCCGCGTCGGCGCGGCCGCGGCGCGGAGGGGGGCGTGACGCCGCGGGAGGGCGCGCCCCCGAGGGAGGCGGCCGCGATGGCGCGGCCTCCGGCTGGAAGAGGAGCCCGCCGCCGCGGCGCTGCGCGAGCTCCTCCTGCTGGAAGACCCGGATCGCGCCGTACTCGCCGTCGTAGCCCGCGTCGCGGATCACGCGCCCTTCGCGCATCCGCGCGATCGCCTCGGCGAGCAGGGGCGTGCCGGCGCGCTCGATCTCGTCGAGCGGGGCGTCGCCGAGGAGGAACAGCTCGGGGCCGATGCGCGACAGCACCCCGTCGTAGCTCCGCTGCACGACCTTGCTGGAGGCGCCGACGCCGTGGAGCTCGGCCAGCACCTCGGGCAGCGGCACCAGGTTGCGAAACTCGCTCGCGCCCTCGGGGCGCACGCCCTCGTCGCGATCGGCCAGCTCCTCGACCCGGTGCAGCACGCCCACCGTGACGGGGTGCCCGCACACGGGGCAGGCGAGGGAGAGCGCCCGCGTCTCCGCCGGCGAGAGCACGACATTGCACTTGCGGTGGCCGTCGAGGTGGTATTTGCCCTCTTCCGGGAAGAACTCCACCGTGCCCCCGAAGCCCTGACCGGTCTCCAGGGCGCGCCGGATCGCGAAGTAGTCGAGCGGGGCGTCGAAGGCCGTGGCCTCGCGCCCGAGCTTCGCGGGCGAGTGGGCGTCCGAGCTCGAGACGAGCCGGTACCGATCGAGCCCGGAGATCCGCCAGTTCATCGCAGGATCGGACGAGAGCCCGGTCTCGAGCGCGAAGATGTGCGGCGCGAGATCGCCATAACACTCCTCGACCGCGTCGAAGCCCGCCTTGGAGCCCAGCACCGAGAACCAGGGAGTCCAGATGTGCGCCGGTACGAGGTAGGAGCCCTCGTCGGACTCCAGCACGATCTCGAGCAGGTGGCGCGAATCGAGCCCCAGGATGGGCCGCCCGTCGGCGGTCAGGTTGCCGATCTTGGCGAGCGCGCGGGCGATGCGCTCCGCCGCGTCGAAGCTTGGCGCGTAGAGGAGGTGATGGATCTTCCGCGTCCGATCTCCCTTCTTGTAGATCGTCGAGATCTCCACCGAGAGGACGAAGCGCGTCGCTCCGCGGCACGCCCCGGGGAGCCGCTCCGAGACCGCGCGGCCGAGATCGTCCCGCAGGCGGAAGAGCCCGGGCTCGGCGGGCACGAGGTGCTCGCGGAGCTCGGCCATCCACGCTGGATGGGTGAAGTCCCCCGTGCCCAGCACCGTGATGCCCTTGCGCTGAGCCCAGTAGCTCAGATGCGCGAGGTCGCAATCGCTGCTCGTCGCGCGGGAGTACTTCGAGTGCACATGGAGGTCTGCATAAAAACGCATGGTGTTCCGCCGTGGGGTGTCGTTTACCTATCGAGCGCCCTCGCGCTGTCAATCGCGGATACCAGCAAACTCGATGAAATCTGGCTGGAAATTGAGGTGAGCTGACCGCAATGCGCTGCGATGCATGAGAGTCGCAGTCCTGTGACAAAATGTGCTCGCTCGATGCAATGCGGTTCAACGGGCGCGCTCGTGTGGCAAAACGCGTCCGCTCGGTGCAAGGCGATTCAACGGGCTCGCCTGGACGACACGTTCACGTTCACGCCGTGAGGGCCGACCGCGCCGCAGGAGCCGCACGAGGCCGCACGGCGAGGACCGACCGGCGCCGGCAGCCGCCGCGCCGCGCGCAGCGGTCGGGCTGGCAGGCGTCCGCAAGCCTTCGACGGCGGCTCGATCCGAGCCTACACGCGTGGGCGCGCGGCCCGGTCCGGAGGGGACCGCCGGCCGCAGCGAGGCGTCACGGGGTGGCGGTCGAGGGCGCCGGGGTCTTGCGGGTCAGGTAGAAGAAATCGCGCAGGGAGCGCTTGCGGATGTACTCGTCTTCTGAGAACTCGAAGCCGCTCGCCAGCGCGACCGGCGCGAGGGCGCCGCCCTCACCGGGCTCGTAGAGAAGGAACTTCGGGTACGACCAGTTCACGTCGAGCTGCGCCACCGTCGAGGCGCCGGCGTGCTGCATCCCGAGCGCGATGGCGGGCGCCGTCGTGTGATTGCTGATCCCGACGTAGAGGACCTTGCCGTCGCGGTCGAGCCCCACCGCGGAGCGGCGGATCACCGTGTTGCCGTCCAGCGTGGCGCCCCAGTTGCGGACCTGCGGCGCGCGGAGCAGCGGGTGCAGCTCGCCCTCGTCGACCATGCAGCTCGGCGTCTGCCGCCACCACTGCATGTCGCTCTCCTCCGTCGAAAGCCTGGTCCACGGCGCGATCTGCATCCGCCCGTCGCGGCGCCGCGCGAGCGTGCAGCCCTGGTCCCGGGGGCGCACAAGCGTCACGCCGTCGACCCGCATCCCCCACTGGCCGTGCTCGGTCATGAAGCCGCCGTTGAACGCCGCGAGCAGCCGCTCGTGGTCCGCCTCCGGGATCTTCGCGGGCCGCTCGTAGGGCTTGCCCTCCTCGGTCGTCGCCGCCGGCTCGCGGGAGCCGGCCATGAGGTGCACATCGACCCTCGCGAGATCCACCGCCACGATGAACAGCTCCGCCCAGGAGCGGTTCGGATCCGGGTGGAGCAGCGTCTTGTAGAGGCGCGGCGCGTCGCTCGGATGGACGCGATCCGCGATGGGCACCCACCGCCCGTCGCCGGGGGCCGACCAGGCCGCGTGCGCGGGGCCGACGTCCGTCGGCCGGAACGCCGCCGGGCCGGCGCCCCCCGCCGCCGAGCCCGGCGTCGCCGCCGGAGGCGGTGACGCCGTCGTGGCAGGAACCGGTTGCTCGGGCACCTCCCAGTACGTCTTCGGCGGCTCGTCCTTGCGCCAGAACCGCTGGACGCGATCCTCCAGGGCGTACGCCGTCTCCTCGAGCGCTGTCACGTTCTCGGCCCCGATCACCGAGCGCAGCCCGTTCGCGACGAGCGGGCCCATCCATGGAATGCGGTGCACCGCGATCCACAGGCCGGCGCCGGAGAGCACCGGGATGGCGACGGCACCGAGCGCCCAGCGCCGCAGACGGGATCGGGGCAACCGAAGGCCGGGGCGCTCCGGAGCGGAGTGCCCGACCCGAGCCGGCGTTTTCGAGGCTTCGGCGGTTTCGGCCATGGCGTGCTGCACTGCTTCGAAGGAGCGGGAAGACGCTGGAAGTCGCGGGCGGATGCGACGCGAACCACGAGCGCGAGCGCACGAGAAGCAGGCCCTCCGCTCGGGCGACGGTCTAGCACGGTGCGCCGCGCGCGCGGAGCCCGCTCCGCGCACCGCGAGCGGAGCGATGCGATCGCGGCTCGGGCGGCGTCGTAGCAGGTAACCGCAGCGGGAAGCGCGAAGCGAGAAGCGGCCAAGGCAAAGCCGGAACCCGAAGCCGAACAACGAGCGACGTGAGCAACGCGTGACGGCTCGCTGTTGGCTCGCGGTCGCTGCTCGACTTCCTCACCACGCCGTACTAGAGTCGCGGCCTCGGACTGACCTGGCACGGGTCGCGGTGCTCGGTCGCTGTCATTGGTCCTCGCAGCCTCCGCTCAGGGGGCGCGAGGCGGCAGCTCTCCGTGATCGAACCCTCTCCACAAGGAGGGCGCGGTGCCGCGGCGTACCTTCCGTCCTTGCTCAGGAGGGGCTGTCCTCCAGCCCGATGTCCATGCAATTTGCCGATCTCAAGCTCATCGAACCGCTGCTCCGCGCCATCGAGGCCGAGGGGTACAGCGCCCCGACGCCCATCCAGCAGCAGGCCATCCCGCCCATTCTCGAGGGCAACGACCTCCTCGGCTGCGCGCAGACCGGCACGGGCAAGACCGCCGCGTTCGCGCTGCCGATCCTGCAGCGCCTCGCGCAGAGCGGCGGGCCGAAGCAGGGCGGGCTCCGCGTGCTCGTGCTCACCCCGACGCGCGAGCTCGCGGCGCAGGTCGCCGAGAGCTTCACCACGTACGGCAAGAACCTCGGCCTGCGGACCGCGGTCGTCTTCGGCGGGGTGGGGCAGCGCCCCCAGATGGAGGCGCTGCGCCGCGGCGTCGACGTGCTCGTGGCGACGCCGGGCCGGCTGCTCGATCTCTGCTCGCAGGGCATCGCCCCGTTCGGTCGGCTCGATACGCTCGTCCTCGACGAGGCCGATCGGATGCTGGACATGGGGTTCATCCACGACATCCGGCGCGTGCTCGCGATGCTGCCCGAGCGCCGGCAGACGCTCCTGTTCTCGGCCACGATGCCGCCGGACATCCTGAAGCTCGCGAACAGCATCCTGCGCAGCCCGGTGCGCGTCGAGGTCGCGCGGATCGCCACGACGGCCGAGAACATCGACCAGCGGGTGGTCTTCGTCGAGCGCGGCGACAAGCGCGCGATGCTGGAGCACGTGCTCAAGGATCCCGCGCTCCGCCGGGCCATCGTGTTCACCCGCACCAAGCACGGCGCCAACCGCGTGGTCCAGCAGCTCAGCCGTGCGCGCATCGAGGCGGTCGCCATCCACGGGAACAAGTCCCAGGGCGCGCGCGAGCGGGCGCTCGCGAGCTTCAAGCAGGGGACGACGAGCGTGCTCGTCGCGACCGACATCGCGGCGCGCGGCATCGACATCGACGACATCTCGCACGTGATCAACTACGACCTCCCGAACATCCCGGAGAGCTACGTGCACCGCATCGGCCGCACGGCGCGCGCCGGGGCGTCCGGGGTGGCGCTCTCCTTCTGCGACAGCGAGGAGCGCGCCTATCTCGCCGACATCGAGCGCCTCATCCAGAAGCGCCTCCCGCTCCTCGCGGACCCCGGGGTTCCGGTCTTCCAGATCGATCCCAGGCCCGCATCGCAATCGCACGGGCAAGCTCGGCCGCAGGCGCAGGGCCGGCCCCAGGGACAGGGCCGTCCACACCCGCAGGGGCAAGCTCGGCCCCAGGGGCAGGGCCGCCCACAGGGGCAAGCTCGGCCGCAGGGACAGGGCCGCCCGCACCCGCAGGGGCAAGCTCGGCCCCAGGGGCAAGCTCGTCCGCAGGGACAGGGCCGCCCACACCCGCAGGGGCAAGCTCGGCCGCAGGCGCAGCCTTCCGCGCAGGCGCAGCCCCCGGCGCGGCCGCAGCCGCGGCACGACACCCCTCGCTTCGAGAACTGATCCTCACCGCGCTGCCCGCCGCGCTCGATCCATCCCGCCGCGCATCGTCTGATGCGCGCGGCGTCGCGGCCCGGTGCTCGTGGCGCTCGTCACGCGCCAACGAGGGTGAGGGTGCCGCGCCGAGGCGCGCACGTCGTCTGCAAGGCGCACGGGTCGTTTGCGACCGGTACATGCCTGCATGACGCGCATCGACATTATCTCGTCGATGCGCGGAAACTCTGGCACGATCGCCGCCATGCGCGTCCCCGTCATCGTTGTAAGCCTGCTCACGATCGCTGCCTGCGATCGCGGTGCTCCTTCTTCGAGCTCGTCCACCACGGGCGCCCAAGCCTCCGCCGATCCGGCGCCGATTGCCTCCGCCGCCCCGCCTGCTTCCGCGAGCAGCGCGCCGGCCGAGGCGCCCGACGCCAGCGCCGCCCCCGCGGCGGCCGACACCGCCGATGCCGCGGCGAGCGCGGCGCCGGCCGACGCCGGGCCCCCCGCGGCCGACGCCGGGCCCCCCGCGGCCGACGACAGCCGCCTCGCGGTGGAAGGGCGTGCCGTCCAGGGAGGGCTCCTGCGCGCCAAGCTGAACGGCAAGCTGCGCCGCATGGCGTTCCCCGGCCACCGCGTGACCGTCAGCGACGAGGGGGAGTTCCTGATCGCCTTCTCGCGCAACGCGCCAGCGCAGGAGAAGCTGACCATCACGTTCGACGACGGGCAGGTGCTGGAGAAGCTCTTCGACGTGGAGCCTCGCAAGTTCGAGGTCGACAAGGTCGACCACCTGCCGGAGAACATGGTCAAGCTCGACATGGCGACGCGCGTGAAGCTCACGCAGGCCGAGAAGAAGCTCGACGCGATCCGGAACAAGTACACGAAGAGGAACTGCTACAAGAACGGCTTCATCTGGCCGTCGAAGGGCCCCATCACCTCGCGGTACGGCCAGCCGCGCCTGCTCAACGGCACGGACGGAGGTATCCACTGGGGCGTGGACATCGCGGTGCCCGTCGGGACCCCGGTGCGCGCGCCTGCCTGTGGCAAGGTAGTGCTCGTCGAGAAGGACCTCCCGCTGAGCGGTCACACCATGATCATCGATCACGGGCAGGGACTGACCTCCACGTTCATCCATCTGCACGGCTTCGCGGCGAAGGTGAACGACGAGGTCAAGCAGGGTCAGGTCATCGGGACCGTCGGGATGACCGGCCGCACGAACGGGCCTCACCTCGACTGGCGCATGAATCTCTTCGAGACACGCGTCGATCCCGAGCTCCTGATCTCCGCCGCGAAGTGACGCACGGCGGGGCAATCTGCCACACGAACAGCGAGCATGGCTGAGGCCCTCCGGGCGGAAACGTGGCTCGGGTCGGGCTGTCGAAGCGGCCGGCGCCTCCAGGCGCACGCCCGCTGTTCTTTTTTTCCTGGCCGATGGATGATCGAATGGCCGCCGTGGTCGCCGCGGAGGATAACCTCTCTCCGCGAGCCTCTCGACGGCATACCCCTTGCAAATTTCCGGGCCGACAAAGGCACTCAATCCGGACATCGATTTTGCAAGGAGTCGGTCATGAAGATGCTGTCGCCTCGAGCTCATGGGTTTGTGGACTATGCGGTTGCGGCCCTGTTCCTGCTGGCCCCTTCGCTGTTCGGCTTCGGCGGGCTCCCCGAGACGCTCTGCTACGTCCTCGGCGCCGCGCACCTCGCGATGACGCTGCTCACCGCGTTCCCGCTGGGCGCCGCGAAGCTCATCCCGTTCCCTGTCCACGGAGCGATCGAGGCCACGGTCGCCGTGCTCCTCGTCGCGGCGCCTTGGCTGTTCGGCTTCGATGAGGAGCCCGCGGCGAGGAGCTTCTATCTCGTGTCGGGCGTGGCCGTCGGCCTGGTGTGGCTCGCGACGGACTACCGTTCTTCCTACGCCACGACGACGGCGAGCGCTCGTTACCGGCCGGAGCACCGGTCGTTCTCCTGAAGGTCACGCGCGCGTGGCTCGCGATCGGCGCGGCGGCCGGGGTGGTGGATCGGCCGGATTTACGGCAAGCTCATGCGTGGCGGGAGGACAGACGCCGTGAGCGACCTGAAGAAGCCGGATCCGATGAGCCTGCGGGTGGGTGACTTCCTCGTGAAGGTGGTGCCCGTCGGCGAGACGAGCGACGCCCTCGATACCGAGGCGAACCGCGAGCGGGCGCAGCGGGCCGAGGAGGACCAGCGGGCGGCCCAGCTCGGCGCGGGCGGCGAGGGGGCAGGGGAGGCCGCACGGGAGGCAGCGGAGGCAGCCGTGGACGAGGCGATCGAGGAGGCGCGAGCGCGCTTGAGGGGCGCCGGCGAGGACGTGCCGATCTTGCTGCGCGATCCCGTGACAGGAGCGGCGTTCACGATCGAGTGACGGAGGTCGGCACCGTCCATCCGGCGTCCCTGCGCGCAGCGGCTGCGCCTGGCTCCTCGTTCCCACACGCACCTCGACCGCCATGGAACGGCCTTCCGGCGCCTGTTCTCCGAGACTCCCCTCCTGAGCGCGCCCGCTTCACGGGCCCTGTTCGGCCAGGGCGGCAGCGATGGCTGCCGTTATCGTGGATGTTCCTCTGTTTGGTTCGGCCGTCCATCCGCTCCGTCCGGAGCCCTGTCCGCTCCCGTGGAGGAAAGCACGGCGCTCCAAGTCTTCAATATTGCTCCGATCCGCTCAGGGAGTTACGCCACTTCCCGCAACGACTGACCGAGGGGAGAGCCATGATGAACATGCCGATGAGCGCGATGCCGATGATGCCGATGATGGGCATGATGCCGAACATGATGGGCATGATGCCGAACATGATGGGCATGATGCCAAACATGATGGGCATGATGCCGAACATGATGGGTGGCATGATGCCGAACATGATGGGCATGATGCCAAACATGATGGGTGGCATGATGCCGAACATGATGGGCATGATGCCAAACATGATGGGCGGCATGATGCCGCACATGATGGGCATGATGCCGAACATGATGGGCATGATGCCGAACATGACGGGCATGATGATGCCCGCGATGATGATGCCGAACATGATGGGCATGATGATGCCCGGCATGAGGATGGCGGCCTGAACCAAGGAACGTTGGCCAGCGGCTCAACTCCGATGGTCGGTAGCGGGCGCTCCTGATCTGCGGGGCGCGACGCCTCCGCTGCGAGGCGCCGCGTGTGGGGGCTCGCCCCGTCCGGTCACGCGCCCGCTGATTCCTGCGGCTTCGGGTGCTGATCCCGCGACACGAACACCGCTGCTGCCAGGTCCCCCACCACGTTGATCACGGTCCGGCACATGTCGAGGAACCGATCCACCCCGAGGACCAGGCCGAGCCCCTCGGGCGGGATGCCGAGCATCCCCAGGATCATCGCGATGACGGGCAGCGAGCCGGCAGGGATGCCCGCCGTGCCGATCCCACCGAGCACCGAGATGAGCATCACGGTCGCCTGCTGCCCGAAGGTCAGCGAGACGCCGTATACCTGCGCCAGGAAGAGCACCGTCACCCCCTCGAACAGCGCCGTCCCGTTCTGGTTCATCGCGGCGCCGGCGGTCAGCACGAAGCGCGCGATGGACGGCGGCAGCTTGAGCTCCTCCTCGGCCACCTTCAGCGCGGTAGGCAGCGTAGCGTTCGACGAGGCGGTCGAGAACGCCGTCACGATCGCCGTCCGGCTCCCACGAAAGAACGCGACCGGCGACATCCCGCCAAGGAAACGGACCGAGAGCGAGTAGACCACGAACATGTGCAGGCCGAGGCCGAGCAGCACCGTGAGCACGTACGCCGCCAGCTGCTGCATGATGCCGATGCCCATGCGGGACGTGATCGTGAAGAGCAGCGCTCCCACGCCGATCGCCGCGAACCGGAGCACCCCCTCGATGAGCCGCATCGAGACGTCGAGCAGCCCCTGGATGCACTCGCGGAGCCGCGCCGCCGCGTCGGTCTGGGTGAGCGACAGGCCGATGCCGAAGAGCAGCGAGAACGTGATCACCGCGAGCACGTCGCCCCCTGCCGCCGCCTTGAAGATGTTGTCCGGCACCATCGCGATGATCATCCCCACCGGCGAGGTGTCGACCGGCGCGGTCGCCGCCTTGATCCCCCCGCCGTGCGCGAGGTTCCGGACCGCCTCGGGAAGGCCGTCCCCCGGGCGGATCAGGTTCACCAAGACGAGGCCGATCAGCACCGCGATGCTCGAGACGACGGCCGTGTAGCCCAGCGTCCGCAGGCCGAGCCGGCCGACGTGCTTCAGATCGAGCTCGCAGACGCCCATGACGAGCGCCGAGAACAAGATCGGGAGCACGAGCATGAACAGCAGGCGCAGGAAGATCTGGCCCACCGGGTAGGTGATGTGATCGACGATCCAGGTGAGCGTCGGGTGCCCTGCCGCGACGGCGTTCGCCGTGAGACCGCCCGCTGCCCCGACCGCGACGCCGAGCAGCATCGTTCGATGCGATGACATGGCGCCACCTTACACAAGCCGCGGCGCCGCGATCCGTGGAGTTGACGCCTCGCCCCCGGGCCCTCCGCGGCCAACGGGGCGTCCCGCGGCCGCGGATCGACCTCCACACGCGCCGCTCCCGGCCAAGGGCCGCCTGTCCAAGCCCGCGCGGATCCATTAGGCTCCCCGCCGGCAATGCTGAAGCCGGGCGATTCGTTCGAGCGGTACACGATCGAGGCCGCCATCGGGCAGGGGGGGATGGGCTGCGTCTACCGGGCGCACGACGCGCGGCTCGGGCGGCGCGTCGCGGTCAAGGTGATCGCGGGCGGCGCCGTGGACGAGGACGCCGGCGCGCGCCTGCTCCGCGAGGCGCGCGCCGCCGCGGCGCTCGACCACCCGAACGCCGTCTCGATCTTCGACGTGGGTGAGCTCGATGGGACGCCGTTCATCGTGATGGAGCTCGTCCCGGGCCGCACCCTGCGCAGCGCCATCGACGGCGCCGACGCGCCGGCCTCGACGCGGGTCGCCTGGCTCGCCGACGTCGCCCGCGCGCTCGCTACGGCGCACCGGCGGGGGCTCGTCCACCGGGACATCAAGCCGGAGAACGTGATGGTCCGGGACGACGGGGTGATCAAGGTGCTCGACTTCGGCATCGCGCGCCGCGCCGCCGGAAACGCCGATCCGAGCGCGTCCACCGAGGCCCCCGCGCTGCCGACGCTGACCGCGCTCGGCGTCAAGCTCGGAACGCCGGTCTACATGGCCCCGGAGCAGATCCGCGGCGCCGAGCTCGACGGGCGCGCGGACCAGTTCGCGTGGGGCGTGCTCGCCTTCGAGCTCCTCACCGGCAGGCTGCCCTGGCGCGGCGCCGGCGACGTGCTCGCCGTCGTCGCGTCGATCCTCACCGACGAGGCCGACCGCGCCCTGCTCGACGCCGCCGCCGTCCCGCCCGCGGTGAGCGCGGTCGTGCTGCGCGCGCTGTCGAAGCGCCCCGACGATCGGTTCGCGTCGATGGACGAGCTCCTGCGCGCCCTCGAGGCGGCCGGCAGGGGTGAGGCGCCCGCCGCGCCCGCGGCCGCGACGTCGGCGACGTCCGCGCCGCCCGCGCAGGCGCCCGGCGCGAAGGGGAGCGAGGCGCCTCGCGGCGGCGAGACCGCGGCGCAGCGGTTCTCGACCGAGGAGGTCCGCGACGTCCTCGCGCAGGCGATCGAGCGCCAGGCCGCCGCCGACGGAGGCGATGCGCGCGCCCCGCGGGGCGACGCGCGCCTCGGCTTCGACGACCTGCTCGCCGCGGCCGAGGAGGTGGGCGTGGCCCCCGAGGCGCTGCGCGAGGCGAGCCGCGCGCTCCGCGCGCGCGAGCGCGACGACGTGGAGCGGAGGTCGAGCGCGGCGACCGCCGCCGAGCGCGCGGCGTGGCTCCGGCGCAAGCGCCGCGATTTCTACCGGCACCTCGGCGTTTACCTCATCGTCAACGCGGTGCTCCTCACGCTCGGCTTCCTGCTCGGCGTCGCGTTCTGGGTGTCGATCGTCCCGCTGCTCTGGGCCATCGGCCTCGGCATCCACGCGCTCGTCGCGTTCACCGCGCACGAGGACGACTGGGCGGAGGAGGCCGAGCAGATGCGGTGGTGGCACGAGCAGCATCGCCGCAGGCACGAGGTGGCCATGGCGAGGGCGATCGGGAAGGACTGGCGCCCTGCGGCGGCCCCACGCCAGCGCATCGGCGCGGCGGAGGAGGGGGACCGTCGGGGCAAGCTGCGCGTCGAGACGGACACCGCGCGCTCCGCGGCGGAGCAGGCCGAGGAAGAGGCCGCGGTCGCGGTGAACAAGCCACAGAGGCGGCGGCGCTGACGTGAGGGCCGCGCCGCTCACGGCCTGATGAGGCGCCGGGCCGGCATGCGCTAAGCTCGCCTCCGGAGGGTCTATGTCCCAGCTGAACTTCATCGCCCGCTCGCTCGCGCCGCTCCAGGCGCTTCCGTCCTTCCTTCGCACGCGCGCGCAGAGCGTGCTGTTCCAGCGCATGGTGCCGTTCACCGGGACCGCCGGGGTCCAGTTCGACGAGGTGAGCTCGGATCGGGTGGCGCTGCGGCTCGCCAACGGGGGAAGGGTGCGCAACCACATCGGCGGGGTGCACGCCGCCGCGGCGGGGCTCCTGGCCGAGACGGCGACCGGCTTCGTCGTCGCCGTCAACCTGCCCGAAGACAAGCTGCCGCTCCTGCGCAGCATGAAGATCGACTACACGCGCCGCGCCCGAGGCGGCCTTCGCGCGGTCGCGACCCTCACGCCAGAGCAACGCCAGTCCTTCCTGGACCAGCCGAAGGGGGACGTGACAGTCGCCGTCACGGTGACGGACGAGAGCGGCGCGTCGCCGATGGAGTGCGAGTTCGTCTGGGCCTGGGTGACCAAGGGGGTGTGACGCCGCGGCGCGAGCGCTGTCAGTTGCGGCGGAGGCGCTCGATCTCGGCCCGCGCCTCGGCGAGCTGACGCTCCAGGTCCGACGCGCGCCTGGCCTCCACCTCGGCGCGCCTGGCTTCCGCCTCGGCGCGCCTGGCCTCCACCTCGGCGCGCCTGGCCTCCGCCTCGGCGCGCCTGGCCTCCGCCTCGGCGCGAAGCTCCGCCTCCTCGGCGCGGCTGGCCTCGTCCGCGGCGCGCAGCTCCGCCTCGTCCTTGCGCGTGAGCACGTCGTCCAGCATCACGCCGAGCCGCGCGATCAGCTCATCCGCCTCCTCCAGCTTCGCCGTCCCGCTGAAGAAGCGCAGCTTCGAGCCCTCCACCGCGAGCTCCAGCCCGAGCACCTGCGACGCGAACCGGCCTGCCTGGGGCAGGACGGGCTGGTAGCTCCGCGCCCTGCGCGCCGTGTCGGCCGGCGGGAGCCTGTACCCGCGGAGGCTCAGCCGGCGCCGGTCGAAGATGAAGTACTCGGAGATGCCGAGCCGGGCGTAACGCTCGACGTTGGTCTCGAAATCCTTCGTCAGGTTGCCCGCGTAGGCCACCTCCAGGACCAGATCGAGCCCCTTGCGCTCCGCGCCGACGACCCATTTCATCCTTTCGCCAGGCTCCACGTCGAGGACGGCGAGCAGATCCGGCGCGAAGGCAGGCTCGTCCGGGTAGAACACCGCGAGGTTCGAGGACAGGTAGATCCTCCGCCCGCTCCGGCGGAAATAGGCGTCGAGCGTCGCGATCACCTGCGCCGCGGCCACGCGGTGCGGATCGCCCTCGGGCGGCTCGAGCTCGAACTCGGACGGAAGCATGTCCACGACCCGCGCGCGCTCCTCGTCGGTCATGCGCTCCCACGTCGCCTCGGAAGGCGCGCGCGGGTCGTCGGGATCGAACGCGTAGCCGTGCTCGAGCGCCTGCCGCATGGGCCATCATCCTAGCATTTCCCAGGATCCTCGGCCTGCGAGCGCGCGGGCGCAGGCCTCAGCGCGGCGCTCGGAGCGTCAGGAGAGCGTCAGGATCTCGCAGCCGTCCCGCGTGACGAGCACGGTGTGCTCGAACTGCGCCGAGAGGCTGCCGTCCTCCGTGACCATGGTCCACCCGTCGTCGAGCGTGCGGATGCGGTGCGAGCCCAGGTTGACCATCGGCTCGATCGTGATGGCCATCCCGGCGCGGAGCCGCATGCCCGCCCCACGCACCCCGGTGTGCGCGACGTGCGGCGGCAGGTGCATCCTCCGCCCGATGCCGTGCCCGCCGACCTCGCGGACCACGCCGCACCCCTCCGCCCGCGCGATCTCCTCGATGGCCGCGCCGATATCGCCGAGCCGCGCCCCGTCGCGCACGACCGCGATGCCCGCGTCCCGGCAGCGCCTGGCGACGTCCACCACGTGCAGCGCCTCGGGGCTCGGGTCCCCGATGAAGAACGTCGCGGAGGTGTCGCCGTGGTAACCGCCGAGCTCCGTGGTCACGTCGACGTTGACGATGTCGCCCGGCAGGAGCACCTCGTCGCGCCTCGGGATCCCGTGGCATACGACGTGGTTCCGGCTCGTGCACACGGCCGCAGGGAAGCCCTTGTAGCCGAGCTGACTGGGGCGGCCGCCGCGCCGCGCTGTGTCCTCGCGCACCCACTGATCGATGTCCGCCGTCGTCACGAAGGGCTGGAGCCGCGCCCCGACGGCCGAGAGCGTCGCCGCCGCCGCGCGCCCTGCGCGCCGCATCGCCTCGCACGCGTGAGGCCTGAGGAGTTCCACGTTCATGCGAGGCGTATGCGCGCGCAGCGAGCGGCCATCCAATACCGTTTTGATCTCGGGTCCTCGCGCGCGGCTCCCCGCGCGCGGGGTTCGGGCTAGAATCGGCCGCGTGAGCCTCTCGCAGATCCGTTACTTCATCGCCGTCGCCGAGGAGGGCCACGTCGGCCGCGCCGCTCGCCGGCTCCACATCGCGCAGCCGCCCCTCAGCCGGCAGATCCGCGGCCTGGAGGACGAGCTCGGCGCGCGGCTGTTCGAGCGCACCGCGCGCGGCATGCGGCTCCTGCCGGCCGGCGCGGCGTTCCTCGACCACGCCCGCACCATCGTCGCGCAGGTCGACGCGGCCGTCGCCGATGTGCGCGGCTACGGCGCCGCGCCTCCCCCCGGCGATCTCGACGCCGGCCACCGCCAGCGCGCCGACCTGGGGTAGGGTGCCTCGCGTGGAACCAGGGGAACGGCATGGGCTACGACGCTGAGCTCACGCTGGCCGTCGATGCGGCGCGACGCGCTGGCACGCTCCTCCGCGCCGAGTTCCACCGCCCGGGCGGCCCACGCGGCGCCGGGACGAGCGCCGACGTCGACGTGGAGGTCGAGCTCCTGCTGCGCGACGCGCTCACCGGGGCCACCCCCTACGCGTTCCTCGGAGAGGAGACCGGCGCCCTGAACGGCGTGGACCCGTCGCACCGCTGGGTCGTCGATCCGCACGACGGCACCGCGTCCTTCCTGCACGGCTACCGCGGCGCCTCGGTCTCCATCGGCCTCCTCCGCGAGGGCACCCCGGTGCTCGGCGTCGTCTTCGCGTACGCCTATCCCGACGACGACGGCGATCTCATCGCCTGGGCCGAGGGCGCCGGGCCGATCCGGCGCAACGGCGCCGCCGTCTCGTCGTCGCTCTCCGGCGGCGCGCTCGATCGCTACGCCGTCGTGCTGCTCTCGCAGTCGGCGGATTACCTCCCCGCCCGCAACGCCCGCTGCGTCGCCCCCGCGCGGTTCCTCGCCCTCCCGAGCCTCGCCTACCGGCTCGCCCTGGCCGCGGCCGGCGAGGGCGTCGCCGCGGTCTCGCTCAGCCGGCCCCGCAGCTGGGACTATGCCGCCGGGCACGCGCTCGTGCGCGCCGCGGGCGGCGAGCTCGTCGACGACGACGGCGCGCCCATCACCTACACCGCGCAGGGCGACGGCGAGGTCTGCCGCCTCTTCGGCGGCGCCCCCGCGGTCGTGCGCGAGCTCGCGCGCCGCCCGTGGAACGCCGTCATCCACGGCCGCATCCCGCCGCCGCAGGGCACGTACGGGCTGCTGCGCCCCTCGCACAGCCTGCTCGTCGAGGGCGCTGGCACGCTCTCACGCGCGCAGGGCTGCCTGCTCGGCCAGCTCGCGGGCGACGCGCTCGGCGCGCTCGTCGAGTTCCGCACGGCGGAGGCGATCGCGCCGCTCTACCCGGACGGCGTCCGCGACCTCGCCGACGGCGGCACGTGGGGCACGCTGGCCGGGCAGCCGACCGACGACTCCGAGATGGCGCTCATGCTCGCGCGCTCGATCGTCCGCAAGCGCGGCTTCGTCGCGGAGGCCGCGCTCGACGCCTACGTGCACTGGTACGGCTCAAGCCCGTTCGACATCGGCAACACCACGGCGGCCGCGCTCAGGGCCGCCGCGGGCGCGCCGCTGCCCGGCGCGCGGCGCGAGCGCGCCCGCGCCGCCGCGAGCCTGACGAGCGAGGCGAACGGCTCGGTGATGCGCGCGGCGCCCCTCGGCGTCCTCGGCGCTGGCCGCCCGCGGGAGGCCGCGGCCTGGGCGCGCGACGACAGCGCGCTCACGCACCCCCACCCGGTCTGCTGCGCCGCCTCCGCCGCCTTCGTCGCGGCCATCGCGGCGGCGGTGGGCGGCGCCGGCGTCGAGGGTGCCTTCGCGGCCGCCCTCGACGAGGCGGAGCGGAGCGGCGAACGCGCGGTCGTCGCCGCGCTCACGGCCGCGCGCAGCGCGCCGCCCCGGAGCTTCTCGCACCAGGCCGGCTGGGTCCTCATCGCCCTGCAGAACGCCTTCTACCAGCTCCTCCACGCGCCCTCGCTCGAGCGGGGCCTCATCGACACGGTGATGGCCGGCGGCGACACCGACACGAACGCCGCGATCGCCGGCGCGCTGCTCGGCGCGGCGCACGGCCGGGACGCTGTCCCTGACCGCTTCCGCCGCCTCGTGCTCAGCTGTCGCCCGCTCCCCGAGGCAGGGGCGAAGCACCGGCGTCCGCCCGAGCTCTGGCCGGTCGACGCGATGCTCCTCGCCGAGGCGCTCCTCGCCTCGGGGCGCTAGGATCGCGACTCGACCTCGCCAGCGCTTCATCGTTCTTCGGCGCGGCGTGTGGCGCTCCTGACCAGGCGTCTTGCATGAGCATGAGAAAGCGGGGGAGGACGGGTCACTCCACGCTGCGCAGCCACCGCCCCGCGAACGCCACCTCATCGGCGGCCGCAAGCACGGCCTCCTCCCCTCCGGCCTGGCGAAAGACGCGCGCGAGCTGCGCCACGCTTGCCCATCCCTGGAAGACGCCGGCCAGCGACGGAATCCCCGAGGCGTCGAACAGGCTCGTCGAGAGCAGCCGTGCCGCCTCGGCAGGGCTCATCCACGGCGCAGCCTCGCAGAGCTCGCCGAGCACGTCGGCGTCTGCGCCTGCTGCCTCGAAGGCGAGCACCGCACGTCGGGCCGCCTCGGCGCGCATCGCTTCAGGAAGCGCCTTTACAAGCCGTGCCAGTGCGACGGCCCGAACGTAGCTCCCGGAGGACTCGACGCAGTCCCCTGCGATACGTAAAGCCGCTTCCGCCCCCAGGAGCGCGACCGAAGCGGAAGGGTGCTCTTTGATCAAATTGCATCGCTCCTCCGGGGCGAGCTCCTCGAAGAGGGCCTGGACCTCCTCCACCGGCCGCCGCCCCGGAGGGAGCCTCTCGCCGAGGCGAAGCAGCGCGTCCGCCCGGTACCTTGCGCTGCTCGCCGCCCATCGCAGCACGAGCGCGCGAGCGTCGGCCTCTCGCCCGAGCGAGATTAGCCTCGCCCCGAGAGCGTGCACCGGCCAGACCGGGACCTCCTCGAGCGCCCTCTCCAGGAGAGCGTCGGACAGATAAGGCGCCACCGCCTCGGCCTCCTTCTCGCTCTCGAAGCACCAAGGCGTCCAGAGCCGTTCGATCTCCTGGACAGCGTGAACCTTCGCCTCTTTCGGCAGGTCCGCGAGCAACCGGGCGAGGACGCGAACTCGCTGGGGCGCTGGCAGGGAACGCGAAGCTCGCTCCAGCGCGACGGCGGAAGCCTCGCTGACGCCAGGCTCAGGCACGATCGCGGGCGGCGCTCCTCCCGCGCGCGCGATGGCTTCTGCGGCGACCTCCTGGGCTTCCTCTTCGGGGAGCAGGCCCGCCGCCACGACGAGCGCCCGGGGCGCATCTTCCCCGTCCGACTGGCGCGCAGCTTCCAGCGCGGCGCGCGCATACCGGGTGCGCCTCTCGCCCTCCGCGGCCTCGGCCATGGCGATCAGCGCCGAGGCGCTCGACCACCGCGCGCCCGTGCGATCGGCGATCTCGAGCGCTCGCTCGCAGACCCCGGCTTGGGCGGACGGTGAGACCTCCGCAGCGAGGGCAAGCAATGCCAACGCGCGCGCCGCGTCCGCATCGAGCAGTGGAGTCGCGAAATCTGCGTCGGCACTCTCCCACGGCTCCGCATTTCCCAGCGTCGCCGCCGCGCCCTGCGCTGCCGCGCAGCGGACGAGCGCTGCGGCGAGGGGGGGAGGCAGGCTCCTGCAACGCTCCACCTCTTCTCCTATTCGATCGCGCAGGCGGCGGAGATCTGTGAGGGCATACGCGAGCGCCTCGGCAGAGTTACCCGCTACCCAACCCGGCTCGGCAAACGCGAGCATCGAAGCGATGGGAGCGCCGCCGAGCGCGAGGTGTGCGCTCGCATAGCGGCGGAAGTAGGCTGGCCGGCGGCCGGCGGGCTCCGCCGTCCATCGCGCGATCGCGCCGCGGTAACGCGCCTCGATCGCCTCCTCCCGACCGGCGTTCCTCTGCTCCCACGCGACCCGCAGCGCCTCGTGCTGGAATCGCACCGCGCGCGCCGGCCCATCCCGGCGCAAGATCCGATCGAGGATCGATCCGTACACGAGCAGGCGACCGCGCACGGCACGGACCTCGATCTCCAGGAGCTCCGCGACATCCTCTGCATCGAGCGGCGCGAGCGCGCGGGCCAGCACGGAGAGCATCTCCAGCGCGACATCTCCGTCCTGGAGGAGTCGGAGCTCACGCTCGACTTGCGCGGCGAGCGCCTCCGGCCCGCCGTGGCCCCCTGCTGCTGCCCAGCTCGGCATGCCTCGCCTCTCCGCTGCCGCGGGGGAAGGTGGCGCAACCTCGACGAGACGCGCATCACAGTCCATCCACCCGAGGCGCTCCCTCCAGGCGTGCGCCTCACCCTCGCCGCCGGTGACGGAGACGATGCACCGAACGCGCTTTCCGAGCTCTCGAAGCGTCGATTTCCAGGCGTCGCGAGGCCAGTCGACGCATTCCTCGAGACCGTCGAGCACGAGGAGTACTTCGGGCTCGTCCTCATCCTGGCCATTCGCCAGCCTGTTCCGGAGATCGGAGCGCAGCTTTAGTGCATCCCGCGGAGGGTGCAGCACGTCTTCGCCGAGCTGATCGAGGAGCGATGCGAGGATCTCATGCTCGGAGATGAGGCGGCTCGCTCGTCCTACCTGCACCGCTGCGGCGCATACCCCGTCACGCTCGCCCGCCTCGGCGACCAGCCGTGTACACAGCGCCGTCTTGCCGGCTCCAGGAGGGCCGTGCAGCAGGCACGCGGAGCCCGGAGCAGCGCGCCATCGCTCGATCGCTTCACGGGCGCGCTCTTCCCCCTCGGTCCAAGAGACGGCCTCGGGCGATCTTTCCTTTTCCTCACGATGCATTCGCACCTCGGTGGGGGACTCTCGTCTCCTGTTCTAGGTGTTCTAGGCCCGGTAGACTCCGTATTGACCTTTCTTGCCCTTCATCCCGACGACGTGCTCTTGAATGCCGAGCCTTTCGAACATCGCTCCGCATCTCTCGCACGGGTCGACCCGCTTCCGCATCTTCGCGCTGTCGTACGTCTCGATCGAGAGGCCTTCGTCCTGGAACTTCTTTTTGATGCGTCGGTTCACCTCGGCGTCGACCTGCTCGGGGGTCATGCGATCCTGAACGCGCACCTTCTTCTGCTCTTTCATCACGTCTCTTCGAATGTTCTCCCCCATGACCGTCAAGACCTGCGCCTCCGCGCACGGCTTGTCGCTGATGTGACCGGCGGGCGTGACCCTGCCGCCCTCGCTCGGGTTCCTCCCCACATACGGCTTCGTACTTTGGTCTTCATCCACGTACGTAAGGATATTGCCGTCCTTGTCGAGGATGCGGGAATAGATGAGCCCATCGGGATCGACGATCGTCCACGGCTGGTTGCGCGCGTACCAGTAGGCGTTCAGCTCGCCGTCGATCTCTGCGGGATCGGGCGAGATGTACCTCCCGAGATCTGGATCGTAGTAACGGTGCCTGTTGTAGAAGAGCCCCGTCTCCACGTCCTCGTACTGCCCCAGGAAGCGAACCTGTGTCGGCGCGCTGCATCCGGCTTTGGACGTCACCTTCCCCCATGCCGTGCGGAGCAGCTCGCCCGCGACCTCACCTTTCCCATCGACGAGGCGCTCCGGATAGCCCGTCATGGCTTCGTTCAAATAGAAGAGCCATGGCCCCGCTACCGACCCCTCCCCAGTATGCCTCGTGTCGCGGTGAGCCCAGGGAGCCCCGCTCTCATCGAAGCAGTAGGTGCGCTCCTCGATCTCCCCGCCGGGGATCCCCGCGATCTCGTGGGCGAGGGTCATCGCGTCCCAGCAGAAGCGCGTCGTGCGCAGGAGGCGCACATCACCGCTCTCTCCCTTCTGCCGCACGGTCTTCTTCACCCTCCGCGCAAACGCGTCGTACATGAACTCAACCGTCATCCCCTCTGGCCCCTCGATCTTCGAGAGCATTCCGCTCGCCGACCAAGCATAACGTGTCACGTGGTCGTCCCCGGCGGCGTCTCGCGCCCTTTTCTCGATCAGCCGGCCCTGCGCGTCATAGAGGAAGCGGGTGGAGCCCTTGGTCTCCAGCCGGCCCCCGCTCTCGTAGCGGCGCACCTCCGCCCCTTCGCCGTGCTCATGGAGGTTTCCGGCGGCATCATAGCGGAAGCGCTCGACAGCATGGGGCCACCTGGCCGCGAGCCCATCGCGCGCTTCCTCGGGGATCACGGCCAGCAGCTGGCCGAGCGCATCGTGTTCGAATCGCTTGTGTCCGAAGTGCGCATCCCACGCGGCTGCCAGATGCCCCGCCGAGGTATATTGAAACGCCTGATCCACGGTCACGTTGGGCATACGGGGCCCCATCCACTCCGGCTCGCCTGGACGCAACGCGGGCGAGCTGGATGAGGACCACACCCGCCGTGCAACGAGCCTGCCGATCGCGTCGTACCGCGCGTCGATGCGGCCTCCGCCCGGCAGGTGGGTCTCGACCGTGAGTCCCCGTTCGTCGTGGCGCGAAAAGATCTCGTCGCGGCCGTCGAGCCGCGTGCGCGTACAGCGCCCGGCCTCATCAAAGGCCCACTCTACCGTATGACCTCGGGACGTCGCCCTCCGAAGTGCAGTCCCGACCCGATCGCAGGTCACCTCGACCTGAAACGCCTCGCCGTCCACGACCTGCTTCTCCCCGATCACCCATCCGACCGCGTTGCGTCGCAGCTCGACCGTACAGCCGCTCCCCTCCGCCAGGATCACCTCGCCACGGCCGTTGTATGAGAAGTGCTCCTCGGCTCCGTCGTCGTAGATTTTCTTCACCACGCGTCCGGCGAGGTCGCGCTGGAGCTCTGTTGTTTCGCTTCCACGACGGATCAGGAGGACGCGCCCGAGCGCGTCGCGTTGATAGCGAATCTCCCGACCATCGAACGTCCTCTCCGCGATCGGGAGGCCGAGAGCGCCGACCTCGATCGAGTACACCTCCCTGTTCGCATTGCGGATCTCGACGAGGCGCTCCTCGCGGTCGTACCGGAGCTGAATGACGCTCCCGTCCGGCAGGATGGCGTCCGCCAGCGAGCCGGTGCCTCCGCGCACGAGGCGGGTCGTCCGGCCGTCGACATCTGTCACGCAGATAAGGTTCTCGTCTCCATCGTAGTCGTAACGCGTGACAGCGCCATTCGGTTCGTGCACCGCGAGGAGCAGCCCCTTGTTGCTGTAGGAGAACTCGGTCACGCTTCCGATCTCGTCGCGCTCCGCCGTCCGCCTCCCGAGCTCGTCGTACGCGGCCGTCCAGCGCGTGCCGGAGGCGCGGAGCACCTCGACGAGATTGCCGTGTTCATCGTGACGGTAACGCGTCTGATGCCCCGTCGGAGCCACGGTCGCTTCCATGAGGCCGCGAGCGTCGAAGTGGACCTCGAAGGTCGCGCCGACCGGATCGGTCCAGAAGATCGCTCGCTCGGCGTACCCAACCTCCGTCATGCCGCCTTCCGGATCGATGATCTTGCGGATATCGCCGTTCCGCAGCCGCTCGATCACCGTCACGTTCCCGAGCGGGTCCACGATTCGTGTCTCGTTCCCGAAGATATCGCGCGTCCAGCAGGTCGTCGCTCCGAGTGGATCGGTGAACGAGCGCAGGTGGCCCCGCTCGTCATACGTGCGCGTATACACGCTTCCGGCTGTGATGGCCTTGTCGACCTTCCCGTGCTCATTGCCGAAGTAACGGTGAAATGTGACCGAGTCGGTGGCCTCCGAGTAGCCATCGGGATAGAAGTCGAGTCGAACGTGGTGCATTCCCTTCGCCGGCGTCTTGCCATCCGACAGAAGCGCCGGGACAGAAGCGGCGAGGCACGGGTCGACCGCGCCGGGGTAGTCTGCCCATGTCTCGACGCATCGTCCGGCGGGATCGTATCGGTAATGGAACGTCAGCCCGGTCGGCCTCTGCTGCCAGACGAGCCGGTGCTCGTCGTCGTAGCCGTACTTCGTGGTGTTTCCATCCGCATCGGTCACTGCGACGAGATCGCCTGCTTGGTCGTGCTGGTAGCGCGCGAAGACGAGCGAACGCCCCGTGGACACGCGGCTCACGAACTCGATCTGACCGATACGTCCCGCGGACGCTGGTCGAATCCGTAGTACGCGCCCCACGCTGTCGGTGACCTGGGCCAGGCGACCTTCACTATAGGTGAGGGCGATTCTGTTGTTGAATGCATCTACCTGCGCGGCGAGGCGGAAGCGATGCTGCGTGCGGTCGCCCGGATCCGGCTCGAACAGCAGTCGATCTCCGTCCGGAAAATCGAGGGGAAAGCCGTCGCCCTCCTTGTGGAGGACCCAGCCATGCGGGCCGAGGACGCCAGCGTCCCGCGGAACGAGTCCGAATTCCTCCTCGTTGCCGTCGGCCGTGACGACGATGGTGGTCCGCCGGCGAAGCTCGATCACCCATGCGAGGCTGTGGGTCCATCCGAAGCCGAGCCCGACGTCCCGCCCACGCGCCTGGCTGCCGTACGACCGAACGATCTGGAGAGGAAGGGGACCCGGGATGTCGACATCCGTCTCAGGGACGGTGAACACGCGGCCGGTGACCACATCGACCGGATCGCCCTGGGCGATCTTTCCGCTTCCGCGGCCCCCATGGTGGTTCGGGCAACCGCCGCCGTCTTTACCTGCGCCGCAGGCGTTTTTTCCACCGCCCTTCGCCTTGTCACCGCCGTTCTTGCCGCTGGCCCCCTGTCCTCGCGCCTTTCTACCGCCTGAGGCTCCGCCGCGCCCACCGACGACGGCGCCTCCTCCCATGATAAATACTCCCGGGTTCATGCCAGGAATCGCCGGAATGTTCGGGACAGGGGCGGTGCGGGCCATGACGGCAACGCTGCCAGAGGTCGGTTCTGGCCGTCAATCTCGCCTCAGCCCCCCGTGGGGCGCTCCAGGTGCCCGCCGAACTTGTGCCGCATCGCGGAGAGGACCTTCTCGGCGAAGGTGTGATCGTGGCGTGAGCGGAAGCGCGCGTAGAGCGCGGAGGACAGCACCTCGGCGGGGACGGCCTCCTCGATCGCCGCCATCACGGTCCAGCGGCCCTCGCCGGAGTCCTGCACGAACCCGCTGTACCCGGCGAGCTCCGGGCTCTCGGCGAGGGCGATCGCGGTGAGGTCGAGCAGCCACGAACCCACCACGCTGCCCCGCCGCCAGACCTCGGCGATCTCGCCGAGGTCGAACGCGTACCGGTGCTCCTCGGGCAGGCGCTCCGTGGCGGCGTTCTTGAGGATGTCGAACCCCTCCGCGTAGGCCTGCATGAGGCCGTACTCGATGCCGTTGTGGACCATCTTCACGAAGTGCCCGGCGCCGACTGGGCCGCAGTGCAGGTAGCCGTCCTCCGACGTGCTCTGCGCGCCGCCCTGGGCCTCCTGCCTGCCCGGCGTGCGCGGGATGTCCCCCGGCCCCGGCGCGAGCGTCCGCAGGATCGGCTGCACCAAGGCGAACGCCTCGGGGGCGCCGCCCACCATGAGGCAGTAGCCGCGGTCGATCCCCCACACGCCGCCGCTCGTCCCCACGTCGACGTAGCGGATGCCCTTCGGGGCGAGCGCCCTGGCGCGGCGGACGTCGTCCTTGAAGTAGGTGTTGCCCCCGTCGATGATCACGTCGCCCTCGCCGAGCTGCTCGCCGAGCTCTCCGACGACGCGCTCGGTGGGCGCGCCCGCGGGCAGCATGACCCAGACCACGCGCGGCGACTCGAGCTGCGCCACCGCGTCGCCGAGGGAGGAGGCCGTCGCCGCGCCCTCCTCGCCGAGCCGCTTCACGCTGTCCTGGTTCAGATCGAACGCGACGACCTCGTGGCCGCCGCGCATGAGCCGGCGCGCCATGTTGGCGCCCATCCTGCCGAGTCCGATCATCGCGAGCTTCATCCGTCACGCTCCTGTGTGGGACCGCGGGCGTATCACAGCGGGCGGCGCGCGGCGCGCGGCGCGGTCGACACCGCTCCGGTCCGGGCGCTCCTCCGGCTGCGGCGGCTACCGGCGCGCCGGCTGCGCCTGCTGCCGCAGCGCGCCCACCGCGTGCTCGAGCGCGCTCTTCAGCGTGCTGAACACCGGGATCCCGTCGAGGCTGCCGCCGGACTCCAGGATGCGCCCGACCATCGCCGTCGGGACGCCGGAGACGATGCACCGGCTGCCGAGCAGCCTCGTCGCCGCGAAGATCCGCAGCAGGTGATCGATGGTCGAGGTGTCCGCCGCCTGCGCGCCGGTGAGGTCCACGATCATGAAGCGGGCGCCGTGCCGGACCACCGCGTCGAGCACCTCTTCCATCATGCGGGCCGCCCTCGCGCTGTCGATCGTGCCGATCACGGGCAGCGTGAGCACGCCGTCCCACACCTGGATGATCGGCGTCGACATCTCGAGCATCGCCTCGTGCGCCGCGCGGACCCGGTCGAGCTGCAGGCGCAGCTCGATCTGGACCCGCTCGAGCTCGTCGTTCTGCTCGCGCAGCTGCGCGCTCGCGGCGGCGAGGTCGAGCGAGTTCTTGAGCGTCGTGTACGTGGCCCCGACGTACAGCGCGTACGTGGTCGCGCTCGCCAGCGCCTTCCGGTCGATCTGGCGCTGGTCTTCCAGGGCGAAGAGCATCGTGCCGATGGTCTTCTTGTAGACCTGGATCGGCACGTGGAAGACGACGTCGGGTTCGTCCGCGAGGAGCCACGCGCGCGCGCGATCCGCCTCGCGCGCCTCGTCCCACGGCCCCCTGAACCACGCGGGGCGCTGCGCCTCCAGCGCCGCTACCATCCAGGCGTCCACGACGACGCCGCCGCCCTCGGGCGCCCCGTACTCGAAGGTGCCGCGCTGGTACCTCGCCGCGATCCTGGCGCCGCCGCCGTCGTTGGCGAGCACGACGCAGAGCCGCTGGGACGGGACGATCCAGCGCGCGCTCGCGCAGACCTCTTCCCACAGCGACCGCAGGTCCGGCTGGTTGGCGAGCTTGAGGAGGATCTCGTTCAGGACGCCGAGGACGATCCATCCGCCGCCGCCGGCTTCGGGGGGCTGGCCAGGCTCTGGCGTCAGCATCAGCGATCGTCGGATCTCGGCACGGTGAACACTCCTCGCGCTCGGCGCGCAGCCGCATCCTACCGCGCAATCCGCCCGCGGTGGAGGGGCTCTTGCCCGAGGCGGCGGGCCGGGGGCTGCCGCGCGGGAGAACGCGCTCGACGCTCCTGCGTGCTACCGCTAGGTCATGAAGATCAAGGCACGCGACGGCAAGGTCTACGAGGTTGCCCCTGCTCCGCCCGGCGGGAGCCACGAGGTGCGGCTCGACGGCAAGGTGGTCGGCTCGTTCGTGCTCCTGCCGGATGAGACGCAGGTCACCGTGAAGAGCAAGCCCGCCACCGACGCGCTCCTCGTGGACATCGCCGATCGGTTCGTCGCCGAGGGTGGCGCGCCCATGGGGATCAGCTGAGCCGTTACCGGCGTCCTGCGCCCCGCCGTCCGGCGCCGTCGGGGCGCCCGCGTCGGGACCTCCCGCGCCCTGCGCCTCCGAGGGAAAGGAGAGCTTGCCTGGACGAGACGACAGGATCACGGAGCGCACATTGGACGTCGAGCCCGCGAGGTACACCACGTCGGCGCTCGCAGCGGCCATCCCCGTGGGCGAGAGCCCCTGGCCCTTGGGGAACGTCGCGCGCGTATAGACACCCTCCCTTTTTCCGGTGGAACAGCTCCACCCCGTCGCCCTCACCGAGCAGGATCCAAAGCGAGCCATCGGCGGTCGCGAGCGAGGCGTCCGTGATCGGCTTGGTCGAGGGGAGCGACAGCGGCACGGCCGTCGCGCCGGCCTCCGCCACGTCGATGCGCGCGAGGGTGCTCGACGCGAACGCGTGAGAGTCGTGCTCGGCGCGAGCGTCAGGGCGGTGGCGAGGAGCAGCGCGGCGGGGGGCTTGGCCGGCAGGCATGCCTCGTCGTGCATCGACCAACGATTACTTCTGCCGCTTCCGCGCGGCGAGCGGAGCCGGTGGACTGTACCTGCCCGCTGGCATCCGGCCGTCCATGCAATCGGGCGGGCGTCCTGGGCTATCCAGCCCAGGGAGAGGTCTGTAAACTCGCCGGAGCAAACTGCAGCTCTGTGCGCGCATGCCGAAGCCGGTTCGTCTCTTCATCTCGTCTGCCCCGGAGGACGCCGCGTTGCGTGCCGAGGTCGAGGTCCACCTGAGGCCCATCGAGCGCAGCGGGTTGATCGAGGTCTGGCACGACGACCGGATCGCCGCAGGGGGAGAACCGGCGGCGGAAGCGCGCGCGCAGATCGAGGCGGCTGAGGTGGTGGTGCTGCTGGTGAGTCCCGCTTTCCTCGCCTCCGATCGTCACTTCGATGAGGAGGCAGCGCGCGCTCTCGCCCGGCGCGCCGCAGGCGAGGTGGTGGTCGTGCCCGTGCCTGTCCGACCTTGCGACTGGGGTTGGACCGAGTTCGGCAAGCTTGCTCCGCTCCCCGAGGGCGGGCGGCCTGTCGAGGGCTGGCCGGTTCGGGGCGAGGCGTGGACCGAGGTGGTGCGTGGCTTGCGCGCCGTGGTCGAGGGCGTGATGAGCCGGCGGGCGGCTCCGGGAGGACGGAGCGCCCTGGCCGCGGGGCTGCCACCGGCGGAGCTGTGCATCGGCCGGGGTCTGGAGGTGGAGGCCATCGTCGCGGCGCTGGTGCGCGAACCGCCGGGACGCGTGCTGCTCCTCGGCGCTGCGGGCGTCGGCAAGAGCACGGTCAGCCTGGCGGTCCTGCACCGCCCGGAGGTGGTGGCTCGCTTCGGGGAGCGGCGCTTCTTCGCGCGGCTCGACGCTGCGCCAGATGCCGAGTCTGCAGCCGTCGCGCTGGCCGGCGCGCTGCGCGTCGCCTCCGGGCCGGATCTGTGGCAGCGGGCGATGTCGTTCCTCGCAGCAGGCCCGGCCGTGCTCGTGCTGGACAATCTGGAGACGCCCTGGGATGGCGACGACCAGCCCGGGACCGAGGCGCTGCTCGCGGAGCTCGCGGCCGTGCCGGGCCTGTCGCTCGTGGCGTCGGTGCGCGGCGCGGGCCGGCCGGGGAGGGTGACCTGGAATTCGCCGATTGATCTCCGAGCGCTGCGACATGCCGAGGCGGAGGCAGTGTTCTGCGCCATCGCGGGCGAGGAGCACCGGAGCAAGCCGGCGCTCTCGGCGCTGCTTTCCCTGATGGAGGGTATTCCGCTGGCGATCGCGTTGCTCGCGCACGCGACGCACGGAAACGACCTCATCAACCTGAAGGACGAGTGGGAGGCGCGCCGCACGGCGGTGCTGGAGCGCGACGGCGGCGCGCGCGATCGGCTCCGGAGCTGGAAGGCGTCGCTGGAGCTCTCGATCGGCTCGCCGCGGATGACAACCGGCGCGCGTCGGCTGCTCTCGGTGCTGGCGGTGCTGCCGGACGGAATCGCGCAGCGGGATCTCGCGGTGCTCCTGCCGGGAATGGGGCCGGCGGCGGCGCGCGCGCTGGCGCAGGTGGGGCTGGCCTACTTCGAGGGCGGCCGGTTCAAGATGCTCTCGCCGGTGCGCGAATACGTGGCAGCGGAGTACCCGCCGATCGTGGAGGACCTGGGGCGGGCGATGGATCACTATGGGGACCTCACGTGCACGCTCGGGCCAGTGCCGGGGAGTCGCGGCGGCACAGAGGCGGCGGCGCGGCTCGCGCCGGAGACAGCGAACCTGGATTCGGTGATCCGACGCGGGCTCACGGAGGTCGAAGCGGGGCGATGGATCGACGCGGCGACGGCGTTGACCAACTTCGCGCGTTTTTCCGGGCATTCGGCTTCATTGCCCCTTGGTCGGGCGCTGGAGGTGGCGCAGCGCACCGGGGACGGACGGCGAGAGGCGCTGTGCGCCCAGAGCCTTGGAGACGTCGCGCTCTCGCGCTCTCAGCACGACGAGGCGAGAGCGCGCTACCAGCAAGCCCTGCCGCTCTACCGGCAGGTGGGGGATGTGTTCGGTGAGGCCGACTGCATCAAGAGCCTCGGAGACATCGCGCTGAGGCGTTCGCAGCACGACGAGGCGAGGGCGCGCTACCAGCAAGCCCTGCCGCTCTACCGGCAGGTGGGGGATGTGCTCGGTGAGGCCGACTGCATCAAGAGCCTCGGAGACATCGCGCTGAGGCGTTCGCAGCACGACGAGGCGAGGGCGCGCTACCAGCAAGCCCTGCCGCTCTACCGGCAGGTGGGGGATGTGCTCGGTGAGGCCGACTGCATCAAACGCCTTGGAAACCTCGCGCTCTTGCGTGCGCAGCACGACGAGGCGAGGACGCGCTACCAAGAAGTGCTGCCGCTCTACCGGCAGGTGGGGGATGTGCGCGGTGAGGCCAACTGCATCAAGAGCCTTGGAGACATCGCGTTGAAACGTTCGCAGCACGACGAGGCGAGAGCGCGCTACCAGGAAGCGCTATGGCTCTACCGGCAGGTTGGGGCTGTGCTCGGGGAGGCCAACTGCATCCAGAGCCTTGGACACGTCGCGCGGGAGCGTTCGATGCACGATGAGGCGAGGGCGCGCTACCAGGAAGCCCTGCCTCTCTATCGGCAGGTGGGGTCTGTGCTCGGTGAGGCCGACTGTATCAAGAGCGTTGGAGACATCGCGCTGGAACGTTCGCAGCACGACGAGGCGAGGGCGCGCTACCAGGAAGTGCTGCCTCTCTATCGGCAGGTGGGGTCGGTGCGCGGTGAGGCCAACTGTATCAAGAGCGTTGGAGACATCGCGCTGGAACGTTCGCAGCACGACGAGGCGAGGGCGCGCTACCAGGAAGCCCTGCCGCTCTACCGGCAGCTGGGGTCTGTGCACGGCGAGGCCAATTGCATCAAGAGTCTTGGAGACATCGCGCTGGAGCGCTCGCAGTACGACGAGGCGAGGGCGCGCTACCAAGAAGCGCTGCCGCTCTACCGGCAGGTGGGGTCTGTGCGCGGCGAAGCCGACTGCATCAGGCGCCTCGGAGAGATCGCGCAAGCCCACAGCGATACAAGCGCAGCCCGTGCTCGCTACGAAGAAGCCCTCGCGCTGTACCAGCGCATCCCGGAGCCCTGCTCCATCGGCCGGACCCATCACCGTCTTGCCACCATCGCGCCCGACGCTGTCACCCAGCGCCAGCATGTCGAGGTTGCGCGCAGCGCATGGCAAAGGATCGATCGGATAGACCTGATCGCTCGTTTGGACCAAGACTTCCCCTCCTGAGCTCTGGCGACGCCGTACGGTCGTCCGGGAGCGAGCGCACCAGCGGTAACTCCTCGCTCGCGGCGCTTTCGGCCCGCTCACAGCGCGGATGGTTGGCCCCGCCCGCCCAGTTCGATAGAGATGCCCCTTGGGCACGACCCGGACAGCCTGGCCTACTACGTCGACGAGCCCGAGCGCCTCGAGCAGCGGAGCGATCTGTGCGGCGTGCCCTACCGTTCACTGCGCGCCGTGTACCCCGCTGTTCACTGCGCGCCGTGTACCCCGCTGTTCACTGCGCGCCGTGTACCCCGCTGTTCACTGCGCGTCGCGTATCCCGCCGTTCACTGCGCGTCGCGTATCCCGCCGTTCACTGCGCGTCGCGTATCCCGCCGTTCACTGCGTGCGACGGCGCCAAGGAGCCATGCAACAGATGCACGCGCACCAGCCAACCAAAAACCTCTCAGGGTTGTTGTATGTTGTCTAAACTAAGAATATAAGAAGAATCATGCGATACTTCCATACGAGCGCTGCTAGCGCTTGCTTCTCGCTCCTCGTGCTCGCAGGGATTTCCGGGACGGCCTTGGGAGCACCGACCGCGATCACGTTCACCATCAACCACGCCGATTGCGGCGCCGGCGCGTTCTCGCTGTACCTGAATGGGGTCCACCTCGACACGGTCGCGAGCACCAACGGCTGCGATTGCAATACGGCGACGCTCCAGAGGACGTTCACCGAGCCCGACGTCCTCGCCCTCTACAATCCCGCAGCATGCAATGATCTCCAGGTCGATGTCGTCGACGGCGGGTCGACGGCCGTCGGCTTCGCCCGCGTGTACGTCGAGGCGACCGAAGGCGCGTCGCTCCTCTGCCTCTACGATGCGGTCTCCGGCCCGATCCCCTGCGCGGATCGCGACGTCTGCGACGGCTACGAGATCGGGCTGTCGTCGCTCTCGAGCGACGACGGCGACGACATCGCGCCGGGCCTGGGCGCGGGTTGCGACAACTGCGCCAACCGCGACAACCCGGACCAGGCCGACGCGGACGGAGACGGGATCGGCGACGCCTGCGATCCTTGTCCGCTCGGCGATAGCGACGGCGATTCGTTCTGCGATGCGATCGACAACTGCGCCAGCGTCGCCAACTGGGACCAGACCGACAGCGACCTCGACGGGATCGGCGACGCCTGCGACAATTGCCCCGCTGCCGCGAATCCAGATCAGCTCGACAGCGATGCTGACGGCCTCGGAGACGCGTGCAAAGACGTGTGCGTCACCCTGCAGCGAGGCGTCTTCGGCGCGGTCGAGGACGCCGATATCTGGGAAGCCTTCCCCCGCTACAGCGACGGCCACATCCCTTACAACTACTCTGGCGACACCCGCGGCGCGCGCAAGCAGGCGCTCTACCGGTTCGGGCTCGACGGCATCCCCGCCGGGGCCACCGTCACGTCGGCAGAGTTCGGCGTCGTCGCCTTCGGATCGAGCGACCAGACCGTCCGCGCTCACCGGATCACCGCGCCGTGGCGCGAAGACACAGTGACCTGGCAGGATTTCGCCGCGAGCTACGACAAGGCCGCCGCGGCGGAGCTCACCTATGTCGGCCCCTATGCCATGAGCGCCGATCTGACCGGGCTCGTCCAGGCGTGGGTCGACGGCACGACCCCGAACTACGGCTTCCTCGTCGAGGAAGGTCCGGACGGGCGCACGTCGTACCGCTCGAGCGATCACCCGCTCCAGAGCGACCGCCCCTGGCTCGAGGTCTGTTATCTCGCCCGCTGATCCATTCCGCGCGGGGGCTCCTCCGCCCCATCACCCACACCACGCAGCCGCTCCTCGGCGCTCCGATCCACGCCGCGCGGCCGCTCCTCCGCCCCGTCGTCCGCCGGGTAAGGCTTCCCGAGCGCCGCGGGAGGCGTCGCGTCGAACGCGCGCAGGAGCGGGCGGCGCGCGGCGCTGGGCAGCAGCGCGGAGGCGCGCTCCAGGAGCCCGCTCGAGGTGAGCCCGAGGACCGCGATCATCAGCGCGAACGGCGCCACGCTGAAGACCTGCGTCGGCACCGAGGGGAGCGCGCTCTGGCCGAGGCTCGCCGCCGACGAGAGCACCCCGAAGAGGTACGCGCCGAGCGCCGCCCGCACCGGATGGAAGCCGCCGAAGATCACGATCGCCAGCGCGATCCAGCCGTAACCCGCCGTGTGGCGGTGGCTCCAGCCGGCCTTGAAATCGAGCGAGTACGCCGCGCCGGCGATGCCCACGAGCGCCCCGCCCGCGAGCGTCGCCGCCGTGCGCACCCGCGTCACATGCGCCCCGCGCGCGTGCGCCGCCGCCGGCTGCTCGCCCACCGCGCGGAGGAGGAGCCCCGCGCGCGTGCGGTAAAGGAAGAGCCACGCGCCGGCGACGAGGACGTAGCTGCCGTACACCAAGGGATCGCTCTGGAACAGCAGCGGCCCCACGAGCGGCACGTCCCGCAGCACCGGGATCGACGCCGCCGGCACCGTCGGGCCAGGGACGCGCACGTACGGGCCGCCGAGCACCGACGAGAGATCGGCGCAGAGCATCGCCAGGACGAAGCCGACCGCGATCTGGGAGCGGCCGAGGTAGATCCCGCCGATCGCCACGACGAGCGCGACGAGCGCTCCGGTCGCGGCCGCGGCGGCGAAGCCGGCGAGGACGCTCCCGGTCGACAGGGCGGCCGCGAAGCCGACCATCGCCGAGAGCATCATCGCGCCCTCGGCCGAGAGGTTGATGACCCCGGCCCGCTCGGTCAGCGTCTCGCCGACCGCCGCATAGACGAGCGGCGTCGACGCCGCGAGCGCGGTCGCGAGCAGCGAGAGGAACTCGGCGCCGCCGTCGCTCATGAGGGCTGCTCCTCCCATCCGAGGCGTCGTTCCATCACGCCTGCCCCCATCGGCCTCGTCCCTTCGGGCCTCGTCCCATCAGGCCACCTCCGAGCGGCCGCCGCCGCGCGCCGCCCTGGGGGACAGGAGCGCGAACAGGACGAGCGCGCCCTGGAGCACACCCGCCAGCGAGGACTCCAGCCCGAGGGTCATCGGGAGCTCCAGGCTGCCGACGTTGAGCGCGCTGAAGAACAGGGCGATCGGCGCGACGAGCGCGGCGCGCCGGCCGGCGAGCATCACAACGAGCAGCGAGAGGAAGCCGAGGCTGCTCGAGACGCTCGGGATGAGCCGGTGGAACGTGCCGAGCACCTGCAGCGCGCCGGCGACGCCGGCGAGCGCGCCGGAGACCGCGAACGCGAGCAGCACCTGCCGCGCCGCGAGCACGCCGAGCACCTCCGCGGCCGGCGGGCTCAGCCCCACCGCCCGCAGCCGGAGCCCGAGGTGGGTCCGCCCGAGCACGACGGCGGTCCCGAGGAGCGAGAGGACCCCGAGCAGGAGCGCGACGGGGCTCAGATCGGTGCCGCCCAGCGTGGAGAGCCAGAGCGCGCCGTCGAGCGGCTCGGTGCCGGCCATGGATGCGACGCCAGGGCGCTTCCACGGGCCGAAGACGAGGTACAGGACCAGCCCCTGGGCCACGAAGTTCATGCCGAGGCCGGCGAAGATCTCGCTCACCCGGACGCGCGTGTGCAGCGCGCCCGTGAGGGCGCCCCAGAGCACCCCGCCGAGCGCGCCTGCGCCGACGCAGAGCGCGACAACGGCCCCCGCCGGGAGGTGCGGCCACAGGGCGCGCGCCGCGCCCGTGGCGCAGACGGCGCCGAGGACGAGCTGACCCTCGACGCCGAGGTGGTACAGGCCGGCGCGGAACGTGAAGAGCAGGCCGCTCCCGCAGAGGAGCAGCGGCGCCAGCGTGGCGAGCACCCGCGCGGCGCGGTCCGTGGAGCCGAACGCACCCTGCCACAGGCCCGCGGCCACCGCCGCCGGCGAGGCGCCGAGGAGCGCGCAGAGGCCCGCCACGAGCGCGAACGCCAGGGCGAGCGGCGCGAGGCGGAGGAGGAGGGAGACGGCCCCGCGGCGCGCGGCGGGCACCGATCGTCGAGCGGCCGGATCGGAGCTCATCGGTCGGACCCCGCGGGCGCCGGCGGCGGCGCAGGTGCAGCGAGCGCCGAGGGCAGGGCGGCGTCGTCGAGCTCGCCGCCGATCATCCGCCCGAGCCGGTCCAGGGTGAGGTCGGCGGCGCCGACGGGCGGCGAGACGCGCCCGCCGCTGAACACGAGGACACGGTCGCTGTAGCGCATCAGCTCGTCGAGGTCGGACGACGCGAACAGGAGCGCCGCGCCGGCACGGCACCGCGCGAGGAGCTGCTCCCAGACCCAGCGCGCCGACGCGATGTCGAGCCCCCGGGTCGGCTGCTCCAGGAGGAGCAGCGCGAGATCCGCGGGGAGGAGCGCGAGCTGGGTGCGCTGCTGGTTGCCGCCGGAGAGCCGCTCGACGGGCGTGTCGGGCCGGCCCCGGATCCGGAGCGCCTCGATCGCCCGCTCGGCGGCGCGCCGGATCTCCCGCGGACGCAGGAAGAGCCCGGGCCGCGGCGCGCGCAGCGCGACGTGCTCCTCGATGGAGAGGCCCGCGATGAGGCCCTCGCGGCGGCGATCGGCGGGCAGGTAGCCCACGCCGGCGCGCAGGAAGGCCGGGTAGGGGCGGCCGGTCAGGTCGGCCCCGCCCACGACGACGCGCCCCCGCCGCGCCCGGAGCAGCCCCGCGCAGGCGCGCAGCAGGAGGCGCTGGCCGCTCCCCTCGAGGCCCGCGAGCCCGAGCACCTCGCCGCGGCGGACGGCGAGGTGGGCGATGTGCACGTTGAGCCGGTGATCGCCGAACGCCACGCCCTCGAGGGCGAGCGCGTCGCCCCCGCTCGGCTCGGGGAGGCGCTCCAGCGGCGCGAGCGCCGCGCCGCCGCCCGCCTCGAGGGATCGCTCCTGAGACGCGAGCGCCTCGCCGAACATCAGCGCGACGAGGCGATCGGCCCCGGCCGGCATCTCCGCCTCTCCCGCCACCTTGCCGTGCCGCAGCACCGTCACGCGATCGCAGAGCGCCTCGACGTCCGAGAGCTTGTGCGACACGAGGACGATCGCCTTGCCGTCCGCCTTGAGCCGCCGCAGCGCGGAGAACAGGGCTTCCTGCTGCGCCCCGGAGATCCCCGTCGTGGGCTCGTCCAGGAGCAGCGCTCGGACGCCCAGCGAGAGGAGCCGCAAGAGCTCGATCTGCTGGCGCTCCCCGAGCGTGAGCCGGGCGACGTGCTCGTCCGGGTCGACGGAGAAGCCGAAGCGCGCCGCGAGCGCGAGGAGCTCCTCTCGCGCCGCGCGCCGGGGGAGGAAGACGCCCGCGGCCCGGCCGTGGCCCGGAAGCAGCGAGCGCGCACCGCCGCCCGCGCCGGCCGCGCGGGGCCGGGCGACGAGGTAGCTCTCCAGGACGGTGAGCGGCGGGAAATCGAGCGGCTCCTGGTGGAGCACGCCGACGCCGGCGGCGAGCGCGTCCGCCGGGCTCGCGAGCGCCACCGGGCGGCCATCGAAGAGCAATCGGCCCGCGTCCGGGCGGACGAGCCCGCCCAGGATCCGGAGGAGCGTGCTCTTGCCGGCGCCGTTCTCGCCGAGCAGCCCGTGGACGGCGCCGGCCTGGATCGTCAGCGACACGCCGTCGTTGGCCTTGACCGGGCCGAACCGCTTCGCGACGCGCTCGATCTCGATCCGCATGGATCACCGCCCCGAGGCGGCTACTTGCTCGGCCCGGTGATCCCTCGGACCAGCTGCGGCAGATACCAGATCTGCTGGGGCGTCGCGGCCTCGCCGTCCTTCAGGAACTCGGTCCCGTCCTGGAACTTGAGCGGCCCCTTGAAGAGGTCGAGCCCGTTGGCGAGCTCGATGACGAACGCGCCGAGCGGCGCCTGCGCCTCTCCCAGCGCCGCGCCGGGCCCGAAGCCGACGACCGACGAATCGCCGTTCAGGTCGCGGAAGTCCGGCCCTTGCCAGACGAACTCGCTCGCGTACTTGCCCGCGCGCGCCTTCTCGATCGTGTCGCGGTAGAGCGGCGCCCAGTTGTAGTACGCGACGCCGAGGCAGATCTCCGGCGCCAGGTCGCAGCCGGCCTTGTGATCGTAATGGACGTACTTGACCTTCTTGCCAGCGCCGCTCGCCTTCTTGGCCTGCAGCGCGGCCTCGGGCGTGTCGAGCCCGGTCATCAGCACGTCGAAGCCGCCGCCGATGAAGTCGTCAGCCACCTTGGTGGGGTCGAGGGTGACGCCCGGGATGTTGAACCAGAAGCCGATCCACGTGACCTTGAACGTGAGATCCTCCGGCTTCTTCTTCTGGTACTTCTCCCAGCAGTACCGCGCGCCGAGGTACGCCGCGGTGACCAGCCGGCGGGTCTCGTCGTTCACGAGCGGGCCGACAACCCCGATCTTGCCCGTCTCCGTGCCGAGCGCCGCGGCGCACCCGGCGATGTGCTGGGCCGTCTCGATACGCCCCATGAAGTTGCCCAGGTTGGGCTGGGGCTTGTGGTTCTTGCCCTCCTTCCAGGCGTAATCGCCGGAGACGTGGATGACCGTGACCTCCGGGTGCTTGCGCGCGGTCTCGAGGGCGTCGTCCTTGTAATCGTCGGAGTTGTAGACGACGAACCGCGCGCCCCGGGAGATGAGATCGTCCGCGACCTGGGACCCCTTCACGTTCGGGCGATCGGACGGGTTCACCTTGTCCACATACTCGAAGCCGACGTCCGGCATCTTGGCGAGGACCGACCGGATCCCGTCGTAATGCGCCTGGTTCCACCCTTTGTCGTTGTAAGGGCCGACCAGCACCATGCCGACCTTGTATGCAGCGGCCGGCGCCGCGGGCGCAGCGCTCGCCGGCGCCGCGGCGCTGGGGCCGGCGGTCTTGTCCGAGGGCGGGCTCGTGCTCGTCGATGAGCCCTGGCACGCGCCGGCCAGCAGCGACAGCGCAACGGTGAGGACGGCGGGCGGGCGGGCAGCCGGGCGCGGGACAGCGAAGGCCTCAGGCGACTTCGGCGGGCGATGTGTCACCCAGGCATCGTGGGCGGGAATGTCGCAGGGTGTCAAGAACCACCGAGACGGACGACGCCGAGCGCAGGTGTGCTCGGTGTCGTCCGTGTTTCACTGCGGTATCTCGATCACGTCTTCGCAGGTGAAGTCGACCCCCAGGGCCGCTTCGGGGTCCGCCTGGATCGTGGCGCACGTGCTGTCGCAGAGCACGATCTGGCTCGGGTTCGCGGCGCTGTCGTAACGCCAGGCGTTCTCGCTGGCGCACTCCTGGTCGTAAGCGAGCGCCGTCGGGTTACCTCCGCCGCTCTGGTACGTCACGCGGACCCGCTGCGCGTCGAAGGTCCGCCCGTCGGGAGCGGGCGGGATCTCGACCGTGCAGGAGACCGACGCGCCGCGGATCGCGTCGATCGCCGCCTTGAATGCGGCCGAGGTCGCCCCGGGATTGCCCGTGTCGATCAGGTAGGCTTGCCCCGTCCCGCCCGCGTCGGCGATGTCGTGCAGATTGTCGAGGTCGTGGGGCGCGCCCTCGACCGGCGGGTTGTCGACCCCGATGACGTACGTCGGGACGCCGTCCCCGAGCGCGCCGGCCGCCGCGTCCGCCACGGGCTGGATCCTGTTGGCCCGATCGCCGCAGCCCGCAGGATAGCCGTCCGTGACGAGGACGATGGCGTACCTGCCAGGCGTGGCCTGCCGCTGGGCCTCGACGAACGAGATCGTCCCCTGCATGACGAACAACGTGGGCGTGCCGCCGCGCCAGTCGGCGCCGGGCGCCGGCGTGACGGCGTCGATCGCCTCGGCGAAGCGCGCAGAGGGCAGCGCCGTCATCGGGACCTCCGGTGTCTCGTAGGTCTCTGCCGAGCACTTCTCGTCGCGGTCCTCGTCCTCGCTCGGAAAGAACCTGAGCGACGCGTTGATGCCCTCGGAGAGGGGATCATTGAAGAACTGCTTCGTCGCCGCGACGACGGGCTCCCACTTGAGCTCCCTGTCGTACCAGGGCTCGTCGCCCATGCCCATGCTGCCGGACACGTCGAACGCGAAGGCCAGGTACACGGGCTGGAGGTCGGCGCTGGCCGACTGGGTGGCGCACGCCCCACCTTGGCCCGAGGAGCTGCCGTTGCTCGAGGAGCCGCCTTGCCCCGAGGAGCCGCTTGCGCCCGGACCGCCCGACCCGAAATCGCCGGTCGTGCTCTGGGAGCTCCCTTGGCCAGAGCCCCCGCTCCCCGAGCCGCTCTGCGAGCTCCCGTCGCCGTCGGTGGCGCCATTGCCCCCACATCCAACGCCGATCGCACCCACTGTCAGCAACACAATGGCCATCGTGGGCAATCTCATAAGTCGAACCCTCCATGAAGCGCGGCCCGGCGCGTGTCGCCGGCGCCAAAGCCGTCGATTCTGCGTGAGGCACCCGGAGCAGACACGGCCGTGAAGCTCGCTCCCGGTGCCCGCCATCCGGGAAGCATAGCTGACCGATGTGGCAGCCGTACGACGCACGGACCAGAAATGATGCATTGCGGCCAGACGCCGCAGCGACCCTGCATATCGTGCAATGTAGATTTCTGTCTCACCGCGGACTCGGCTGTGTCCGGCGGCGCCGGCGCGACGGGCCCGGCATGCCGCCCTCCGCTTCATCGGAGAATCGGCGCTGACTTTACTGAGCAGTCGTGTCGCTCATCTCACGACACGGCCGCCTCGGCTGGGGCCGGCGGCGCGGGCACGGCAGAGCGTGCAGGGCGGAGCGGGTGCGTCTCGACGCGCCAGATGCCGTCTTCCGTCAGGCGGATCGCCGCGAACCTGGCGACGCCATCGAGATAGCCATCGGTCTCGTGCCCGAGCGTGGACGAGGGGTGCGCGTACACGCTGACGCGGCCGCCGCTCTTCGAGCGGTAGTGGCCGAAGAACGCGAGGTGCTTGTGCCCGTGGAGCACGAGCGCGCTGTTCTTCTTCGGGTTCTTCTGCTGATACGCCGCGAGCATCTCGAGGAGGCGCGGGCCATCCATCGCGATCATGAACGTGTCGTTGAGCGAGATCGGCCCCGCGAGGCGCGCCACGTGGTGGTGCAGGAGCACGATGACGGGCCCGGACCCCCGCCTCAGCGCGCGGGCGAGTCGGCGGAGCTGCGCGCCGCCGATCTGCCCGATCGCGTTCGACCCCACGAACCGCGAGCGGTAACGGTTGGAGTTGAGGCCGAAGATCCGGATACCCCCCTCGAGATCGAGCCGCCTCGGATACAGGCCGGCGATCGCGCGCAGCCGCCGCCGCGCGCGCTTGCGGGCGGGGACATGAAGGGGAGGCTGGAAGGGGCCGCGCTCCACGCGGGTGAGCACCTCGATGAAGCGCTGCTCGCGCTCCGCCCGCTTCGTGAGGTACGGGTCCGGCGCCGTGCCGACGTTGATGGCGACATCGTGGTTGCCAGGCACCATGAGCACCTGCGAGGAGGCCGGTATGCCGGAGAGCGCCGCCTCGAGCTCGTCCCACTGCGCCTCTTCCCCGAGATCGGTCATGTCGCCCGTCAGCGCGACGAGCGGCGGCTTCATGGCGGCGATCTCCGCCACGAGCCGCCGGAGGCGGCCTGTCAGCTCGGCGGTGTCGGGGCGAGGGGCCCCTTCCGGCCACGCGGCAGAGCCCTCCTCGATCTCGTACGGCTCGCGGCCGCCCGCCGTGATGTGGAGATCGGAGATCTGGCAGAGGACGAGCCGCCCGCCGGGGATCGCGTCGCCGGGATCGGGGAAGAGCGTCGCCGCGCCGCCATACCGCAGGATCACGCGGGTCGCCTCGCCCAGGGCAGACGCGAGCCACGCATAGAGCGAGAGCCCGAGCGCGAGCGCCGCGAGCGCCGTGCACCCGGCCAGGACGAGCGCGGCCCCGCCCCCGAAGGAGAGCCGGCCGCCCGCGGGGAACAAGGACGCGAGGAAGGAGAGGAACGACCCATCCAGCCACGCGGAGAGCCAGGCGGGCACCCCGATATCGAGCAGGTACACGGCGAGCCCGCCGGCGCCGCAGGCCGCGGCGAGGACGACGAACATCAGGATCAGGCGATCGCGGACGACGTCGATGACGTCGACGACCTCGCCGAGCCTCCCCCGGAACGACGAGCGGAAGTAGCGGCTCCCGTAGGAGATCTTCTTCCATGTCTCCGGCCGCCACACGCGGCCTTGGCTCGCGACGCTCGAGACGACGAGCACTGGGGCGACGACCAGCGCGAGCAGGACGAGCACCGGCAGGAGCGCCAGGTAGAGGACTCGGAGGGCCGCCCTTCGCGCCATGCCTCATTTGACGTGCCCCGGGCAGGACCGTCAAGGAGCGGCTCGGTCGGCGAGCGCCCTGAAAGTTGCCGGAATCGATGGATGCTCGTAGCAGTAAGCGCGAGCTCGCGCGCCGATGTCCTGCACCGAGACGCCGATAGAGCCGCCCTGCACCCCGCGATCACCCGCGTCGAGCGACCCGCTGCCGGCGCTCTCGACCGGCGCGCGCGCGGCCCCTGCGCGCCGGCGCGGCAGAGCCGCGGCCCTCGTCGTTGCGGGCGCTGCCGGCGCGGGAGCGGCCGTGTGGACCAGCGCGGCCGTGGCCGTGTGGAGCGGGGCGCCCGCGACGGCGGCGCGCAGCGCGGCGCCGCTCGTGGCGAGCGCGGCGAGCGCGCTGCCGGAGGGCGCGCCGACAGCGCCACCGGAGCGCGTGACGCTCACGGCGGATGACGAGGACGACGAGCCCGGCACGCTGGAAGAGCAGCGCCTCCGGCTGTTCGCGCGGATGCGGCGCGAGCTCGCGCTCCCCGACGAGGCGATGCGGCAGGTCGAGGCGATCTTCGCGGCGTCGACGGTGCTCGGCCAGGGCAACCCCGCGCTGACGCGCCACCCGATGTCGCGATCGGAGTGCCGCCGCATTCGAGCGCTCTCGGGCGTCGAGCCGGCGCGCGAGCCGGCCTGCGGCGCGCCGGGGATGGTGCCGCTCTTCGATCCCACGCGCGGTCAGACCGCGGCGGACGCCCCCGTGTGCATCGATCAGCTCGAGTTCCCGAACGTGCCCTGCGAGTACCCCGTCGTGCACGTCCGGGCGCGCGAGGCGGCGCTCCTGTGCAGGGCGGTCGGGAAACGGATCTGCGATGCGCACGAGTGGGAGGGGGCGTGCGCCGGCGCCCTCCGGGATCCGGACGTCGAGTACGAGTGGGCGCGGCCCCGGAACGAGGCGAGCTGGCACCACAACCTCCTGCGCGAGAAGGTGTGGAGCTACGGCCCCGCAAAGAACCACGCGCTCTGCGGGACGGGGAGCTACCGCACGCCGGGCTGTCCAGGCGGCGGGTGGGACCGCTGCGGCTCCAACACGTATCCGGCCGGCGCGTTCCCCGCGTGCCGGAGCAGCCTCGGTGTCTTCGATCTGCACGGCAACGTCGCCGAGCACATGAGCCTGCCCATCCTGCCCGAGGAGCTCGCGCGCTACGGCGATCGGGGCTTCACCGAGATGAAGGGCAGCTGGTTCGCGTTCTCGTCGATGGAGGTCCACGCCGACGACTGCCGCTTTCGCGCCCCCGACTGGCACGCGACGCGCCTCATGAGCAAGGGCAGCCACGCGAACTACCACCTTGGATTCCGCTGCTGCAAGGACATCGCGCCACCGGACGGCGCCGAGCGGGGCGAGGGCGTCGACCACCGGGGCGCCAGCGGCGCGCAGAGATAAGGACATCACGAAGAGGGGGCGGCGATCAGGCCTCCTGGAACCCATCATGGCGAGCGGCCCGCGGCCCGCGGCCCGCGGCGTGCGCCGGGCCCTTCCGTCTCGCTCGATATGCGCACGCGCCCTCCGGAGAAAAGTCCTTCAGTTCGCCGGCCGTGGTTGGGCCGCCGGGTGCGCACACGACGTGCGTACGATGAGCGGCTGGAGCCACCCACATAGATTTGACCACATGATCCCACGTGCGCGCATCGGGTGGTCTACAGGCGCAGGATCTCGCTGACGCGGCTCGTTTCGAGCGCCCGCCGCGAAGTTACGGTGGCGGAGGCAGAAGATTACGGCCCGAGGCGATCGATTCGTGTCGTGCCTCTGTTGATGCACAAACGGCGCAGCCTGAGCACGTCAGGCGCAGAGGGTCCGACCTCGTGCGCAGGTTGCGGCCCGGTCAGACGGGCGGCGGGGAGGCGCCGCGCGCCGTCGTCAGCGGGCCTCGCGCGGGGCTCGGCGGCTCTCGTTCACGACGGCCGCGGTGCGTGCGGGAGCGCAGGTGCTCTGCTCGAAAGCCCGCGAGAGCGGCGCTGCGCGTGGCGCTCGGCGCCTGCCGCCGAGGCGTTGAGTTCGCCATCTCCAGCATGCGGCGCGCGGGCCGCGGGCGATACGCCCTCCCATCGGGGGCCGTCCCGCCGGTCTCCGCGTTGAGAACCCGGAAAACCAAGGCCGGCGTCGATCCAGAGAATGCCTTTTTGCGGATGCGGCAAGGCCAGTGACACGAGCTCGCAGCGGCAGTGTCTGCACACGAGGGCTGAGGCACACACCCTGCTCTTCGATGAGCCCAAGGTGGCTCGGACCTTCCGGCCATCACGGGATATTGAGGAGGACGACACATGCTCTCGATTCATGGCAAGGTGCTGGGGCTCGCGGTGGTGATGGCGGCGCTGGGCACGGGGTGCGCCGTTGATGCGGTGAGCGACGCGGATCGCGACGAGGCCGGCATCGACGAGGTCGAGCAGGTCGATTCGACGACCGCGGCGCTCGAGGCTGGCGCGTCGGCGAGGGGCGGGTATCAGGGGCCGTACGGTGGCAAAGGCGGGCCGATCGGCGCGCAGGGCCCCATGGACCTCGGCCAGGGGCCTGTCGGCGGGCAGGAACCGGTGAGCCCCGGCCTGCAGGCGCCGGTCGGCCAGCTGGGGCAGGGGCCTGTCGGCCAGGGGCCTGTCGGCCAGGGGCCCGTGGGCCAGGGGCCTGTTGGCCAGGGGCCCGTGGGCGGGCCGGGTGGTGTGCCGGGCGTCGGCGGCGTGCCGGGCGTCGGTGGCGTGCCGTTCGGCGGCGTGCCGTTCGGTGGTGGCTTCGGTGGCTTCGGCGGCTTCGGCGTGCCTGCGGCGCTCATCTCGAGTTGCACCACCTTCAACACCGCGTTCGTTCCCGACTGCTTCCCGTGCAACAACTTCGGTCCCCCCTGCTGCTGCAACCGGCCGCCCCACAACCCCTGCAATCCGGCGGGCATCGGTGGGCCGCTCAACGGCGGGTTCTCGGCCGGCCCCTGCGGCGGCGGGTGGCCGGGCCCCTGCGGCAACAACGCCGGGTTCGCGGGGAGCCCCTGCGGCGGCGCTGGGTTCGCGGGGAACCCCTGGGGCGGCGCCGGGTTCGCGGGGAGCCCCTGCGGCGGCGCTGGGTTCGCGGGGAACCCCTGGGGCGGCGCCGGGTTCTCGGGGGCCTGCGGCAACAACAACGGGTTCGGCTGGTAGCGACAGGGCCTCGGGCCTCGGCTGCTAGCGCCGACCCCGGCGGCCAGCGGACGGCGGGGACGTGACGGCAGCGCTCGAACGGCTGCAACGGCAGAGGCTGGGCCCGCGCCGGCGGGGGCGACCCATGTGAGGTGAGGTCGTCGCCGCCAGCGCGGGTCGCGGACGCAGGGGGGACGGCGCCACACGGCCGTGCCCCCGCGGCTCGCGCGGGATGGCGGCGTGGCGGGAGGATGGATGGCCGGTGTGAGACGCGCTGCGCCGCGGGAGCGCGGCGCGGTCCGCGAAATTGCAGCCGAATGCAGCGAGGCCGCGCCGGCGGCGTGCGCCGCCTTCACGGGCGTTGCTACGCCGTGCGCAATCCCTTAGAGTGGCCCTAACGCTGTGATCGGCACGATCATCGACGGCAAATATCAGATACGCAAGCTCCTCGGCGAGGGCGCCATGGGCTCGGTTTACGAGGCCGAGCACACGGGGACCGGCCGGCGCTGCGCCGTGAAGGTGATCAGCTCGGCCGATCTCACCCGCGACCCGAAGGTCGTGAGCCGCTTCCAGCGCGAGGCGCGCGCGGCAGGCGCGATCGACACACAGCACATCACGCAGGTGCTCGACGCCGGCGTCGATCGTGGCTCGAACCTGCCGTTCCTCGCGATGGAGTTCCTCGCGGGCGAGGATGTCCACGAGCTCATCAAGCGCGTCGGACCGCTCGCGCCCGACCTCGCGCTGCGCATCGTCGCGCAGTCGTGCATCGGGCTCCAGAAGGCGCACGAGGCGAGCGTCGTCCACCGCGACATCAAGCCGCACAACCTGTTCCTCGCGCGCCGCGACGCCGGCGAGATCCTCGTCAAGCTGCTCGATTTCGGGATCGCCAAGGTGAAGATGGACCGGGCGAACGAGACCGAGAGCGCCGATCTGACGCGCACCGGGAACCTGATCGGCTCGCCGCTCTACATGTCGCCCGAGCAGGCGCGCGGCCAGAAGGAGATCGACCACCGCACCGACATCTGGTCGCTCGGCGCCGTGCTCTACCAGCTGCTGACCGGGCGGACGCCGTACCATCACATCACCGCGCTCGGTGAGCTGATCATCGCGATCTGCTCGGATCCTCCGCCGCAGGTGCAGGACTTCGCCCCGTGGGTGGCGCCCGAGATCGCGGCGATCGTGCACCGATGCCTCCTCCAGGCCCCCGGGCAGCGCTACCAGAGCGCGCAGGAGATGTTCGGCGCCATCCGGCCGCTCCTCCCGTACGGCTGGGGCATCCACGAGAGCATGCTCGTGCCGCTGCCGGAGGCCGTGCACCGGCAGTCCGCGCCGCGGCTCGCGGCGAACGCGCCGGCCACGAACCAGGGCGGCGCGTATGCAGCGGCCTCGCCGGCAAACCAGAGCGGCGGGTACCCCGCGATCTCGCCCGCGAATCAGGGCGGCGCGTACGCCGCGACCGCGCCGGCGAACCAGAGCGGCGGGTATCCCGCGGTCCCGCAGGAGCACCGCGGAGGCTACTCGTCGTTCGCGCCGCCCCCGCTCCAGAGCGGGCCGCCGGCGGCGATCATTCCGGCCACCAACCACGCTGGCGCCGCGACGACGGGGGCGCTCACGCAGTCGCACCGCGGCACGCAGCCCGGCGTGCCGCGGGTGCCGGTGGTGGCCGGCGCCACGCTCGCCGCCGCGGTCATCGCGGCCGGCGTGTACTTCATCAGCCGGCCCTCGGCGGAGCCGATCGTGCAGCCGGAGACGAAGGCGACCGTCGAGACGCTCCCGCCTGCGGCGGCCACGCTGACATCGACAGCCCCGACGCCGACGCCGGCCGCGACGCCGACGACGCCGGAGGTGGTCGCGGCGGCGGTCGAGCCGCAGCCGAAGCGCGTTCAGGTCGTCATCCTGCCCGCCGACGCCTCGGTCGAGGTCGAGGGCAAGCGCGTGACGACGCGCAACGGGATCCTCGATATCACCGGGCCGCCCGGGAGCGTGCACAGGGTGCGCGTCTTCAAGAAGGGTGGAGGCGAGGCCATGGCCGACGTCGTGGTGACCGACACCGGCGCGTTGCCGCCGAAGGTCGAGCTCACGCCGACGTCGGGGAAGGGCGGTCCTGCGGCATCGGCGAAGAGCGCCTCGGCCGCGTCGCCAGCGCCTCCGCCCGGGCCCACGACCCCCAAGGGGATCATCGACAACACCGACGAGTTCGGAAAGTAGCAGCGGAACGACAGGCTGAGTACGGTGCTCGATCGAATGGATCTGCGTACGCGGCGCGGCGGCTCTCGTCCTCTCTCCCTCGCGCGGCGTGCCCGCGCGGCGCCGCGGCTGCGCGCGCTCTCGGCCGCGATCGCGGCCGCGGTCGCCGCCGGACCGGCGCTCGCGCAGCCGGCGCCGCCGGCCAAGGAGCCCGCCACGCCGGTCAAGGAGGGCGCCGCGCCCGCCGCTGAAGCCGGCGCGCCGGCCAGGGAGGGCGCCGCGCCCGCCACGGGCGCTGCGGTGCCGGCCGAGGAGGCGCCCGTCTCCGAGACGGACCGGCAGGTGGCGCGGCTCCACTTCGAGAAGGGGCTCACGCTGCTGCGCGAGGAGGCCTGGGGCCCTGCGCTCGCTGAGTTCCTCCTCTCGCGCAAGCTCTTCCCGACGCGCGTGGCCACGAACAACGCCGCGATCGCGCTGCGCAAGCTCCAGCGCTACGACGAGGCGCTCGAGATGTTCGAGACCTTCCTCCGCGATTTCACCATGTCGACCGCCGAGCGCGCTGCCGCGCAGCGGGAGATCGCCGAGCTGCGGGCGCTCGTGGGGACGCTCGACATCACGAACGCGGAGCCCGGGGCGTCCATCGTGGTGAGCGGCGAGGAGCGCGGGCAGTACCCGCCCGTCAAGCCGATCCGCGTGGCGGCGGGCGCGCACGTCCTCCGCGTCTTCAAGGAAGGCTACGAGCCGGTGGAGACGCGCGTCGACGTCGCCGGCGGGCAGACCGTCACGGTCAACGCGAAGCTCCGCAGGCTGACCCGCTCCGGCCGGCTGCGCGTGGTGGAGCGCGCCGGCAAGACGGTCGACGTGCTCGTGGACAACGTGGTCGTGGGGCAGACCCCGTGGATCGGCGCGCTGTCGGTCGGCGATCACATGGTGGCGCTGCGCGGCGCGGGGAAGCTCGGGACGCAGCCGACCGCGGCGCCGGTGAAGCCGCAGGAGCTCACGACGCTGTCGCTGCTCGCCGAGGATCTCGACGCCTCGCTGCGGGTCGACCCCACGCCGCCCGGCGCGAGCGTGTGGATCAACTCGGTCAACGTGGGCAACGGCGTCTGGCTCGGCCGGCTCAAGGTCGGCACGCACCGGGTCGAGGTGAAGGCCGACGGGTTCGTCACCGGGACGCGCACGGTGACGCTGCAGAAGGGCCAGCGCCAGAGCCTCGACATGGGGCTCGAGCGCGACGAGGACGCGGACATCTGGCGCAAGCCGCCGAAGATCACGCTCGACGTGAGCGCCTCGTTCCTGCTGGCGCCGACGCTGGGCGGCGAGATCACGGACGGCTGCGACTCGGGCTGCTCCAGCTCGCTCGGCCTCGGCGGGCTCGGCATGATCCACGGGGGCTACGAGCTCGGCTCGGGGATCGGCGTCGGGATCGAGCTCGGCGGCCTGTTCGCGGCGCAGCAGCTCGACGAGCGCTCGGCGGCGCTCAGGCCGGTCGGCTACCGGGATCCGCTCGACGGCACGGCGAGCGACACGCTCCGCCTGGGCGGCTTCCTGGCCGGCGCGACGTTCGGATACCACTTCGGCGAGCGCTTCCCGGCGCTGCTCCGGCTGGGCGCGGGGGTGCTCGTGGGCGAGGTCCGCGACGAGCGGACCGGCAGGTTCAGGACGACCGGCGGGGAGTCGTTCAACACGTTCCCGGTGGTCGACTTCGCCTCGGCGACCTACTTCTACGCGGATCCTGAGGTGCGGCTCGGCCTGCGGCTCGGAGAGCGGTGGGAGGTGGCCGGTGGCGTGAAGCTGCTTCTCCTGATCGGCCTCAGCAAGCCGAAGTGGGACAGGACGATCGAGCTGGCGGCGGCGAGCGACGGGATCGGCACGTACGAGCCGGAGTCGCTCATGGGCGATTTCGTCCTGATGATCTCGCCTGGGGCGAGCCTGCGTTACCAGTTCTGACGAGACCCGAGCCGGTGCGCCGTGCGCGGTCGCGAGGCGCCGCTCCGCGTCGCGTGCTCCCGATCCCGCTCGGCGCTGCTCGTACCTGACGAGGCGCGGCACCGATGTGTGGGCGCGCCTCGTCTGCCCTTGGCAACCTAGCGATGGGAGGTCCGCCGGCGGCGAAGCCCGGCCAGCGCTGCGGCGACGCCGAGGAGGACGGAGAGGCGCGCGGCATTGCGCTCGGCGGGGGCGCCGACGACGCTGCAGGAGCAGGACGGGACCTCCGACGGATCGATCTGCGGGACGCACTGGTTCGCGAGGTTGCACACCATGCCATCGACGCAGTCGGCCACCGATCTGCACGGTGAGGCGCAGGCGCTGCCGCCCGGCGGGCAGGTGTACGGGGTGCAGTCCGTGTCAGCGCCCGGGGACCGGAGCGTGTGCGCGCCGTCGCAGCTCGGTCCGATCTCCTCGAGGTCGGCGCAGACGCCGTCGAGGCAGACGAAGTCCTGGATGCAGTCGTCGTCGGAGGCGCAGGATGTCTTGCAGGCGGTCTCGTCCGCGCACTTGAACCCGCCGCAGCGCTCGACCACCGGCTCGTTCTCGCCGCCGTCTCCAGCGCAGAAGAAGCGCGTGAGCGTCGCGGGACCCACGATGCAGCCCTCGTCCGGGCAGGAGCACGTGAAGGTCCTCGCGACCGCCCCCTCCACAGGGAACATGCACTTGGCATCGGTGGCGCCGCCGCAGTAGCCGGCGCACGCGCCGTCACCGGGGCACGCCTCGCGCTGGAAGGTGCCGCCCTCGTTGGGGTGCGGCGATTCGTGGTCGACAGGCGTCCCGACGTTCGTGCACCTGCCGACGTTGTTCACCACGTCGCATGCCTGACACTGGCCATCGCACGCGAAATCGCAGCAGAACCCGTCGACGCAGTGGCCCGAGATGCACTGGCGATCGCGAGCGCACTCGGCGCCGTTGGCGAGTCGATCGAGGCACAGACCCGACCCGGGCGGTGCGCCACCGGATCCTGCGGACGCGCCGCCTGCACCCGCGCCGCCCGATCCAGCGGACGCGCCGACTGCACCAGCGCCGCCCGATCCGGCGGACGCGCCCCCTGCGCCCGCGCCACCCGACCCGGCGGATGCGCCGACTGCACCAGCGCCACCCGACCCAGCGGATGCGCCCCCTCCGCCCCCTGCACCTCCGCCGCCTCCAGCAGATGCGCCGCCTGCACCAGCGCCACCCGATCCAGCCGATTCGCCGCCCGCGCCCGCGCCGCCCGACCCAGCGGACGCGCCGCCTGCGCCACCTGCACCCGCGCCGCCACCACCCGTCCCGGAGGACGCACCTCCGGCGCCGCCGGCCTCGCCGCAAGCGTTCGGATCGCCGACGCCGACGTCGCACCAACCGCTCTCGTCACAACCGCAGTCGTCGAGGCAATAGAGAATGCACCTGTTGTTGCTGCCGCAGCGGCCCGGCTTGCAGTCCTTGGTGGATTCATGAGCCAGCGCGTGCCCCAGGCCATCGCAGCGGTTGTGCACTTCGATCTGGTTGACGCAGACGATCGGGAGCTCCGTGTCGAGCTTCGCAGGACCACAGGTGCCATCGCTGCCCGTCCCCTTGCCCGACGCCGTGCACGAGAAGCACTCCTGATCGCACGCCTCGTTGCAGCAGACGTTCTCCGTATCGGAGCAATGCCCTGATGCACACTCCTGATCGTGCGCGCACGCCTCGCCGTTCGCCTTGATGAGCAGCTGCGCGCTGGCGAGCGGCTGCGTGCTGGTCGCCCCGATGCCGCCCGCGACGAGCACCGCCCGGCCTGCGACGCGGTCCGTGCCGGCGTTGACGACGACGGCGACGTGCTCACGACGAGCCTCCTGCGCAAGCGAACCGGCCGGCAGGCTGAGGGGGCTGAACTTCCTGGTCAGCGGATCATAGATGGCGGCGCTCGAGAGCGAGGTCGTGCCGTCGAACCCGCCGGCGATGAGGACGTCGCCCGTCGGCAGCAGGCTCGCCGTGTGGTTGGCGCGCGCGTTCGCCATGGAGATCGGCGTCGGCTGCAGCTCGAAGCCCCGCTTCGTCGGATCGGTCACGCCGTCGTGGTAGATGTCGATGGTGCGGACGTAGGCGCCTCCAGAGACGCGGGTGGTGCCTCCGACGAGGATCACCTCGCCTGAATCGAGCGACGTCGCCGTCTGACCGCCCAGCGCCTCCGTACGGTCGATGAGCGTCGCCGTGTGGAAGCCGCGGAGGGCGCTCATCTGCGCCGTCATCGGGGTCGCGGAGGGCGAGAGGACGGAGATCGGCCGGAAGACGCCCTCGTCCTCGTGGAAGATCTCGGCCGAGGTGAGCGCGGCGCCCGAGAGGACGAAGCCGCCAGCGACGAGCACATTCCCCTTCTTCAGGCGGACCGCCGTGTGGGCGTGGCGCGAGGTCGCCATGCTGCCCACGGCGGCGAGCGTGCTCGTGACGGGCGCTCCGCCGTTCGGTCCGAAGGAGCTGAACGTGTAGAGGGAAGCGGTGCTCGTGGGCTGGTTGAGCGGATCCGCGAGGCCGCCCGCGACCAGGACCTCGCCAGGAACGAGGAGGGTGGCCGAGTGGTTGAACCGGCCCAGCGAGGCCCCCGCGTCCCTGATGAACTGGCCGGTGGCCGGGTTGTAGACCTCGATGGCAGCGACCGGCGTGCCGCTCGTGCGCTGGCTGCTGCCGCCCACGACGACGACCGCCGGCGGCGGAGGCGCAGGATCCGACGGCGCCGCCGGGGCGAGCTTCGTGACCGCCGTGGCGGTGTGGGCGCCGCGCGCGACGTCCATCGCGTCGGTGCTCGCGAACGTGCGGTCGAGCGGAAAGTACAGCTCCGCCGTCGCCAGCGCGCCCCCGGACGCGTCGAACCCTCCCGCGAAGAGCACGGGGCTCGCAGGGTTCGCCGGGTCGATCACCGTGGCGGTGTGACGGGCGCGCGGCGTGATCATCTGGTTCGTCGTGGCGATCCACTGCGGGTCGAGGAGCGCCGGGTACTGAACGCCGGCGGGCTGCCATCCGACGATCACCGTGCACGCCGGCGCGCCCGGCGGGGTGACCGGCCGGCCCCACGGGGCGCGAGGGCTCGTGTCGACGGCGCAGCCCTCGACGGAGAGCGAGGCCGGAACGCGCGCGCCGGTCGCGTCGACGAGGTACGGGGGCGCGACGCGCAGGCGGGGCGAGCCGCCGGCGTCGAGGAACTCGAGCGTACGCTCCACGAGGCGGAGGCCCGCGGCGGCGGTGACATCGACCCGGTAGCGGAGCTCCTTGCGCGCTGGCTCCTGCTCGAAGACGACGAAGTCCTCGGTGCCGTTCGGGAGGACGCGGTGGAGGACGTCGCGTGCGCCGCCGTCGGCGCGCAGCGCGCCTGCGTAGAGGACGAGGCCGCTGTCGACCGCCGCCGGCACGTCGGCGGCGTCGACGAGGGAGAAGGCGATCGAGACTCGAGACGCGCCATCGGCGAGGCGCACCGGACCGGCGGCGCGCGCCGGGAGCTCGACGGACGCCGCGGCCCCCTCCGGGGCTGCCGCGCGCAGGGCGCCGGCCGGGGTCGGCGCGACGATCTTGACGGGGCTCGAGGCGATGGCGTCGGCGAAGCGCGCGCGGATCGCGGCGATGCGGGCGCGCGCTCCGGGCGGCGCAGCCTGAGGTGACGCGGCGCCGGGCGGTGGGGAGCGGCGCGACGCGCCCTCGTCGGAGCAGCCAAGGACCTGGGGGAGAATGGCGCACGCAGAGAGCAGCGCAGCCGTTCGCAGCCTGAAGCCGAGTCGCAGCACGCGGTGGTTTCGCAAGGGTCGTTCCGTGGTCGGCGCGGCGCGCGCGACGTGAGGGGGCGGATCTGGGCCATCCTAACAGAAGGCGGCCCGCAGCCGAACAGCGAGGCGGCGCGTGCGCGTCGCCAGAGCGGCGCGGCTCCTCCGACGTGGCGTCCGACAGGGGACGCGGCGGCGGGCGATCGCCGCTCCCTCGAGCGCGCGGCCGAGGAAAACCTCCCCAGGAGGAGGGCGAAACTGGGTAGGCTTACGGGGGCGCTGTCGCGTACGGCGCGATCTGTCTGGAGGAGCCGCGATGACTTTCCCCGCCTTGCCCTGGATGTCCCGCCACCTCGCGCACGCCGGCGCCGCGCGACGCGGGATCTTGCCGCTGCTCGCGGGCCTGCTCGCGCTCGTGGCGCTCGCGCCCCGGCCGGCGAGCGCGACGCTGTGGGACACGGACAACGACGAGGTCGCGAACGCCGTCGACAACTGCCCTGGGGTCAGCAACCGGAGCCAGTACGACGGCGATGGCGACGGTCAGGGCGACGCTTGCGACGACGACGACGACAACGACGGCATCCCGGATGACGCGGATCTTGACGACGACAACGACGGGCTAGCGGACACCGCAGACAAGTGTCCGACCATTCCCACGCCCATGGCTGCGGATCCAAACTTCGACGGCGACGGCGACGGCGTCCCGGATGTCTGCGACAACTGCGATGGAGATCGCAACGAGGATCAGCTCGACAGCGATCGCGACGGGCGGGGGAACATCTGCGAGACCGATAACGACGCGGATGGCGACAGCGACTTCAACGATAACTGTCTCAACGTCTCGAACGGCGACCAGCGCAACGCCGATAGCGACAACTACGGCGACGCCTGCGACAACTGCCCCACTGCATTCAACAACGATCAGCGGGACAGGGACAACGATGGCATCGGGGACGACTGCGACAACTGCGCAAACGCACCGAACACCGATCAGCACAACCCTGACGGCGACCTCTTCGGCGACGTCTGCGACAACTGCCCGGACGCGGCCAATAACAGCCAGGTTGACAGGGATCATGACGGGATCGGCGACGCGTGCGACAACTGCCCGGACACGGCGACGACGAACCAGGCTGACGGCGATCGCGACGGGGTCGGCGACGCGTGCGACAACTGCCCGGACACGCCCAACAGCGGCCAGGAAGACGTGGACCACGACGGGGTCGGCGACGCGTGCGACAACTGCCGAGACCGCGCGAACGCGGACCAGGCGAACAGGGACGGCGATACGGTCGGCGACGCGTGCGACAACTGCCCTGGCGCGCGCAACGACGACCAGGTTGACGACGACCGTGACGGGACGGGCGACGCGTGCGACAACTGCCTGGGCCGCTCGAACGATCAGCAAAACGAGGACGGCGACGCCTTCGGAAACGCGTGCGATCTCTGCCCGTACGTGGCAACCCTGACCCAGGTCGACACGGACGGCGATGGCTTCGGCGACGCGTGCGACAACTGCCCGCGCCTCATCACCGCGAACCAGGCCGATGGCGACGGGGACAATGTCGGCAACGCTTGCGACAATTGCCCTGAGGTCGCCAACACGGATCAGATCGACAGCGACGGCGACGGCCTCGGCAACGCGTGCGACAACTGCGCCAGCATCGCCAACGCCGGCCAGCTCGACGATGACCACGATGGGGTCGGCAACGTCTGCGACAATTGCCCCGCGACACCGAACGGGCCGCACGACACGAACAACCAGGGCGACAGCGATGGCGACCGGATAGGCGACGCGTGCGACAACTGCCCGACCACGGCGAACGCGAGCCAGACGAACACCGACGCAGCCACCGGCGACACGCAGGGCGACGCGTGCGATGACGACGACGACGCCGACGGCGTGCCCGACACCGCCGACAACTGCCCGACCGAGCCGAACACGAGCCAGCGCAACACGGACCGGAACCTGCCCGGCGGCGACGCGCTGGGCGACGCGTGCGACACCGACGACGACGCCGACGGCGTGCCCGACGCCACCGACAACTGTCCGCTCCAGCGCAACCTCGATCAGACGAACACGGACGAGGACCTGACCGACGGCGACGGGTTCGGCGACGCGTGCGATGACGACGACGACGCCGACGGCGTACCCGACGTGAACGACAATTGCGTCACGACGCCGAACAGCGCGCAGGCCAACACCGATCTGCACCTGCCCGGCGGCGACGCGCTGGGCGACGCGTGCGACACCGACGACGACGCCGACGGCGTGCCCGACGCCACCGACAACTGCCAGTTCGCACCGAACAGCACGCAGATCAACACCGACCAGAACCTCGCCGGTGGCGACGCGCTGGGCGACGCGTGCGACACCGACGACGACGCCGACGGCGTGCCCGACGCCACCGACAACTGCATCACCACCCCGAACCCGGGGCAGGAGAACAACCGGAAGAACGGGCCCGAAGACGCGCTTGGCGACGAGTGCGACGATGACGACGACAACGACCGCGTCCTCGACGTCGACGACAATTGCCAGTACGACATCAACACCAACCAGGTCAACACCGACAGTGCCCAGGGCGACGGCGATGACGCCGGGGACGTCTGCGACGACGACGACGACAACGACCTCCTCACGGATGCAGAGGAGGCGGCGCTCCGGACCGACCCGACCAGCGTCGACTCCGACGGTGACACCATCGGGGACTTCGAGGAGGTGCTGAACCGCGACAATCCTGGCGATCCGGTCAACAACACCGACGATGACGCGTTCATCGACGCCGTGGACCCGGACAGCGACGGGGACGGGGTGCTCGACTCCGAAGAGGCCGGGGATGCTCTGCTGAACACGCCGGCAATCGACACAGACGGCGATGGGACCCCGGACTACCGGGACACCGACTCGGACGACGATGGCGTGCTCGACGGCGACGACAACTGCCGCCTCATGCAGAACCCGCCGCCTGCGCCGGGCGAGCCGCAGGTCGACACCGATGGCGACGGCAAGGGCGACGTGTGCGACGGCGACTCGGACAACGACGGCAAGCTCGACGTCGACGACAACTGCCCGAGCGTGCCGAACGCCGGGCAGCAGGACGCCGACCGCGACGGCATCGGGGACGCGTGCGATCCTGACGGCGATCCGGACGCTGACGGGGTGATCAACGACGACGACAACTGCGATTTCGCGGCGAACCCGCCGCCTGCGCCCGGCGAGCCGCAGTCCGACCTCGACAGCGACGGCCTCGGCGATCCCTGCGATGATGACGCCGACGGCGACTCGATAGCGAATGATGACGACAATTGCCCGCTGATCGTGAATCCCCAGCAGGAAGACGCCGACGGCGACCGCCACGGCGACGTCTGCGACAATTGCCCGCTCCTCCCGAACGCCGGGCAGGAAGACACGAACGGCGATGATCTCGGCGACGCCTGCGATCCCGACGGAGACGGTGAGGTGACGGAGACCGACAACTGCCCGACCGTGGCGAACCCCGAACAGACCGACACGGACAAGGACGGCGTGGGTGATGCCTGCGAGACGCCGGATCCGACCAGCGGCGGCGGCGGCGGAGCCGGCGGAGCGGGCGGCGCCGGCGGCATGGGCGGCGCCGGCGGGGAGGCCGTGGCGACGACGGCGACGAGCGGCGGCGGGACGTCGCCCGATTTCCAAGGTGGCTGCGACTGCCGCATGGGACGCGCGCCGATGCCCCGGGAGGCATGGGGGATGCTGCTGATCCTCGCCGCCGTGCTCCGGCGGGGAGGCCGGCGGCAGCCACGGCGGGCGGCGTGATTCCACGCCGCGGAAACTGGGCTCTGGCGATCAGCTGAGATATACGCCCGGCGAGCGCGACGGCTCCTCGTCGACGCAGCCGTCCGATACCGTCAATCTTGGATAGCGAGGTGCAGATCCGTGTGATACGGGCTCAGCCGCCAGGCAGGCGAATGAGGCGTACGAAAGTACGCCGCAGCGCGCCGAACGAGGCGGATGAGCCCGCAGCGCACGAAGATGCGCCCCGCTAACTACGGAGCTTCAAGGAGGACCCTCATGCAGGCATCTCGGTGGATCGCGGTATGGATGGCGATGGGCGCATTCGTCATCGCCGGCACGGGCGCGGGGTGCGGCGGTGATGACGGCATGGGGGAGGCGACGACCTCGAGCTCGACGACGACCACCACCGCGGGTGAGGGCGGCACGAGCAGCGCGGGAACGGGCGGCGAAGGCGGCGCGGGAACAGGCGGCTCTGGCGGTGCGGAGACAGGCGGCGCCGGCGGCACGGGAACAGGTGGCGCCGGCGGCTCAGGAACGGGCGGCGAAGGCGGCGCGGGAGTGGGCGGAGCGGGAGCGGGCGGCGAAGGCGGCGCGGGCGGCACATCGGGCGAGAGCTTCAACTTCACCCTCCGCGGCACCGGTTACGTTCCCGCCTACACCGCTGGTGACATGGTCTACGTGGCCGTCGTCGCCGCCGGCGAAGCCGCGCCGGCCCTGAGCGCTTCGGACGCGATCGAGGCCGACGGCACGTTCACCGTGACGGGACAGATACCCGGCGACAAAGCGTACAAGATGCACTGGTACGTGGACCTTTCCCAGAATGGGACTTGCGACGCGGCTCCCACGGATCACGTCTGGACGCAGGACATCCCCACCGTCACGGCGGATATCACGCGCAGCGTCGTACCCAACAGCGCCTTCGGTGACTGTCCGTGAGGCGCCGCGCGCGGCCATCCCATAGCCGTTGATCGTCCCTGGCACGTCGCGCGCGCTCTGCGCACCGTCGTCCCGTGGCCACCCCAGTGGCAAAGTCAAACGCGGCGAGAGCGCGGGCGCTGACCGCCACCTGGACCTCGCCCGGGATCGCCGCGGCCAGGGAAAGCGGATGTTGCCCCCCGCCACGCGCCCCCGCTATCGTGCCCGGCCGATGAGGCCTTCCTCCGTCGCAGCGGTCGCGTCCACGGCCGTCCTCATGACGCTCGCCGGCGCCTCGCGCGGTCAATCCACCGGCGGGTTCTCCCTCGACCGGTTCGAGCCGGCGCCCGCTGGAGACGCCTTCTTCGGCGTGCCCTCTCCGGCCGCTCCCGGCCACCTCGCGCCGCGCGCGTACGTGATGCTCGATTACGCCCACCGCCCCATCCACACCAGCGGCGACACCCCCGTCGACCTCGTCTCCTCGCAGACGTTCCTCCGCCTCGACGCCTCGCTCGCGCTGTGGGATCGCCTGCTGCTCTCGATCGACGCCCCCCTCGCCGTCGCGCAAGGGGGCGACGATCCAGGCATCCCCGGCGTCGTGTTCACCGAGCTGACGGCCCCCGAGCTCGGCGACCTCCGCTTCGGCGCGCGCCTCCGCGTGCTCGGGAAAGACGCAGGCCCGTTCCAGCTCGGCATCGGCGGCTACCTGTTCGCGCCCACCGGCTCGCCGGCGCAGTACACCGGCGACGCGGAGGCCCGCGGCGCCGTCCACGCGAGCCTCGGCGGGCGCGTCGGCTCGGCGGAGTCGTCGCTCGGCTTCCTCTGGAGCGCGAGCGGCGGCGTCGAGCTCGGCGGCGGCCCCAACCGGCCGCAGCGGCTCACGTTCGGCGGCGCCGCGGGGCTCCTGATCGGCGGCGATCTCCTCCAGCTCGGCGCCGAGGCGTACGGCGGGGCGCCGCTCGGCGAGGAGCTCCTGCTCTCGAGCACGCCGGTGCAGCGCGACCAGGCGAGCGTCAACGCCGAGCTGCTCTTCGGCGCCAAGCTGCGCGTCCTCGACGGCCTCACGTTCGGCGCCGCGGTCGGGCCGGGCCTGACGAACGCCATCGGCACACCGCCGGTCCGCGCGGTCGGCATGGTCGGCTGGACGCCGCTCCCGAAGCCGGCCCCGGAGCGCGCTCAGACCGCCGCCGTCGCGGGCGACAAGGACGACGACGGCATCAACGACGACATCGACGCCTGCCCCGACGTGAAGGGCGATCCGTCGCCCGATCGCGCGAAGGACGGATGTCCTCCGGCGGATCGCGACGGGGACACGGTGCTCGACATCGACGACGCGTGCCCGACCACCCCGGGCGCCCGCAGCGCCGACGCCACGCAGAACGGCTGCCCCGAAGACTCGGACGACGATGGCTTTCACGACGGCATCGACGCCTGCCCCACCGTGCGCGGCGGGGCGAGCGACGACCCGAAGAAGGTCGGCTGCCCTGGCGACGCGGACGGCGACGGCATCGCCGACGCCTCGGACGCCTGCCCCAAGGTCAAGGGACCGGCGAACCGGGACCCGAAGCAGAACGGCTGCCCCGACGATCCGGATGGAGACGGCGTCCGCGGCGCCGCGGACGCCTGTCCGAACGAGCGGGGGCCCTCCGACCCCGATCCACGACAGAACGGCTGCCCCAGGTTCGTTCGCGTCAACGCCGACGAGATCAAGACGTCCAAGCCGGTGCAGTTCGTCGTCTACGGCAAGACGCGCGCGGAGACGGTCGATCCCATCTCCGACGAGATCCTGTACGAGGTGCGCGACGCCATCCAGCAGAGCCCGGACATCGAGCTCATCGAGGTGCAAGGCCACACCGACGACAACGGGACCGAGGAGTACAACCTCCGCCTGTCGCAGCAGCGCGCGGACGCGGTCCTCTCGTGGCTCGTGGCCGCCGGGGTGCCCCGGGAGAAGCTCGTCGCCAAGGGCTACGGCTTCGAGCAGCCGCTCGGGGACAACCGCGTCAAGACAGGGCGCCAGAAGAACCGCCGCGTGCAGTTCGTGATCGTCAAGCGCAAGGGAAAGCCCTAGCGGGCAAGCGGCGGCGGGCGGCGGTGTGGTGCAACGACCACGACCACGACAACGAGCGACACAACGCCCAAGACACCACAAATCCCGACAGCCGCCCAGACGCGCAGGCGCCGATACCTCGCAGTCCAGGGCGATCGCAGCGTCGCGGCACGTCATGCTGCGCCGCGCCCGCATGCGCCTCCGCCATCACCCGACCCCCGGCCGTGACCGTTCCCTGACGGCCATGGACGGGCGCGTGTGTCACCTTATCGAATGCTCCATACGGTGGCGATCTCAGATATCCATCTTTGCGAGCTCGAGCCGGGTGACGGCCTGTGGATGCGCTACCGCCAGGCTCCTTACTCCCCCGACAGCGAGGTCGCGGCGATGCTGGACGCGCTCCGGGACGAGATGAGGCAGGGCACGGCGCGCGGCGCCGGGCGCGATGAGCTCACGCTCGTGCTCAACGGCGACGTGTTCGACTTCGATGCGCCGCGCGTGATCGATCAGCAGAGCGTCTTTCACGATCTCCCCCGCAGCGCCGAGCACGCGGTCCCTGCGATGGCGGCGATCCTCGCAGATCACCCGGTGTTCATCGAGGCGCTCGGCCGCGTCGTCGCGGACGGGCACACCGTCGTGTTCATCTCCGGCAACCACGACGTCCAGCTCACGTTGCCCGAGGTGCGCGACCTGGTCCGGGCCCGCGTCGTCGAGGCGGCGCTCGCGGCGCTGGGCGACGCGTCGCTCTCCGGCGCCCCGCACGCGCGCGCGGCGCTGGGCGCGCGCGTCGTGTTTCGCGCGTGGTTCCACAAGACGCCCGACGGCATCATCGTGGAGCACGGCAACCAGTACGACGCCTATTGCAGCTACCGGTACCCCATGGTCCCGTTCGGGCGGAAACCGGGCGAGATCCAGCCCACCATGGGCTCGCTCGTGTGCCGGCTGCTCGTGTCGCGGATGGGCTACTTCAACCCGCACGTGGACTCCTCGTTCATGCTGTCCGCGTTCGGGTACCTCGCGCACTGGGCGCGTTACTACATGTTCTCCCGCCGCTCGCTCGCGGGGGCGTGGGCCCTCGGCGCGCTCCGCACGCTCGTCGAGCTCGTGCGCCGGCGCGAGCCGGAGCGGCGCGCTCGCCTGCGCGAGAGCCTCGCCGCCGCGGCGCAGGAGACGGGCGCCCCGCTCCGCGCCGTGGCCCGTCACGCCCGCCTGTTCGCGCCCCCGGCCGAGGATCGGCTGGGGCTCGTCGCGCGCGAGCTGTGGCTCGACCGGGCCGCGCTGGGGCTGCTCGCGGTCGCGGTGGCGCTCGTGTGGCTGCTGCTCGCCCCGCTCTGGTTCGCGCCGGCGGCGCTCGTCGCGCCGGCGGCGCTCATCGTCTATGAGCGCCTCGTGCCGAAGCTCCCGCTCGACGCGACGTGGCAGCGCGTCAGTCGCGCCGCGCGCCAGGTCGCCCGCGCCCATCGCGCCAGAGCGGTCGTCTTCGGTCACACGCACACGCCCGAGGGCACCTGGGAGGGCGGGCTGTTCTTCGGCAACACCGGCTCATGGTCCGCCGCCTTCGAGGACGTGGCCTGCACGAAGCCGGTCTTCGCCGCGCGCCCCCTGGTCTGGCTGAGATCCGAGCCGGGGGCGGGCAGCGCCGCGCGCCTCTCGGGAGGCCTCGTGACCTGGAAGAACGGCCGCTTCGAGGCCCTCGCGGCCAGCGTACCGCCCCCTGCCGGGCAGCGCAGCGAGCCGCAGGGCGCCCATCCGGCGCTCCAGTCGCCCGCGACCGCTGCGCTGCGCACGTGACCCGCGTGACGCGGATGACGCCCGTGCCCAAGCAGGCCGGCGCTCTTCGCCCGAATTGAGCGCCTTCCTGACTTGCGCGAGGCGTCCCGCCGCTGGATGCTCCGGGCATCGACACGCGTCCCGCTGACGAGGAAGCTCTGTGAACCCCCCGCTCCATATCGAAGCCGCCGGTGACAGCGACGTTGGCCACCAGCGCGAGCACAACGAGGACAGCTTCGCGGTCGATCTGGATCTCGGCCTCTTCGTCGTCGCGGACGGCATCGGCGGCGCCGCCGGTGGGGAGGTCGCGTCGCGGATGGCGGTCGACATCGTGCGCTCGTACTGCAAGGACGGCGAGGGCGAGATCACCCAGCCGACGGGGTACGACGAGGAGGTGACGCCCCTCGAGCTGCGCCTGGTCTCGTCCATCTGGCGCGCCAACGAGCGCATCTTCGAGGTCGGGCAGCGCGACCCGCTCTGCTACGGCATGGGGACGACGTTCGCGGGCGTCTACGTCGACGGGAGCTCGGCGTGCATCGCGCACGTCGGCGACAGCCGCGTCTACCGCTACCGAAAGCACAGGCTAGAGCGGCTGACCGAGGATCACTCGCTCTGGAACGAGCACCTGAACAGCGGCGAGCAGCTGCCTGACGATGTGGATCCGCTGCTCGCCCGCAACGTCGTGACGCGCGCGCTCGGGATGGGGAAGACCGTCGACGTGGCCACGCGCGTCGAGCGGCCCGAGGCCGGAGATCTCCTGCTGATCTGCTCCGACGGGCTCTCCGGCCCGGTCTCCGAGCCGGAGATCGCCGAGCTGCTCGCGCAGGAGAGCGACCTCGCCGCGACGGCGCGGTCCCTCATCGACCGCGCCAACCAGCACGGCGGCCCCGACAACGTCACGTGCGTGCTCGTGCGGTGGAACGCCGGCGGCTGACGCGGCTGACAGCGCCGCGCCAGAGCGGGATGCAGGCTCGTGTGAACCGGGCTCAGCCGCCAGGCAAGCGAGTGAGGCGCGCGAAAGTAGGCCTCGACGAGCCGAACGACGGGGATGAGCCCGCAGCGCACGACGATGCGCCCTGCTCTACGGGAGCGTCTTGAGCCGGAGCAGATCGGCGGACCTCGTCATGTCGCTGGCGAGCGTGCCCGGGGTCGCGTCGTCGCTCTCGTGCTCCACGAGCGAGAACAGCTTCCCGAACGGCGTCGCGAGCTGCTCGTCGGTCGGCTCCGCCTCGCTCCACCCCTCCGGAAGCGGCGGCAGCGCGTCGCCTTCGATCGCGTCGTACGCGCTCGACAGCCGCTCGAAGCCGTCGAGCACCGCCTTGTCGACCTCCGCGCCTTCGGCGCCCTTGGTCAGGATCCACGGCTGGAAGGCCTCGTAGGTCGCCACGCCGGCCGCGATGTTCGCGCGCATGTCGGCGAGCGTGTACTGGGCGTAGCGCGACTCCTCCTCTCCGGTCGCCGCCTTGCTGGTCTTCTCCACCTGCTCCGCGATCGAGGCGATGACCCCGCGGTAGGCGGACGGCGCGTCGAGCGCGAGCGAGCGGAAATCCGATTGCATCTTCGCCGCGTCGGCCGCGAGGCGCGCGCAGAGCTCGTCCTTGAACGAGGCGGCCTCGGCCTCGGTGGCAGGGAAGGCGGCCTCGCTGTAGTTGTCGAGCTCCGACTCGAAGGCGAGGACGGGCTCCGGGATCGCGTCGGCCCAGAGGATGCGCTCGATGGCGTGCACGCCGGTCACCCCCTCACCGTCGAAGAGGTCGTCGTCGGCCTGGACCTCGATGAACGCGTCGTAGCGGGCGTCCGTCGAGTAGTCGAGATCCGGAAAGACGACCGCGATGGCTCCTTCGATGCTCTCGTAGGCTTGCCGTGCCTTCTTCCACTCGGCCTTCATGGCATCGACGGCCTCCTTGTCGCTCGTCGCGCTCCACCCGTCGGCATCTGGCGCGGGCGCGGCCGCCTGAAGCGCGGCCGTGGCGGCGGCGAACTGGTCGATGTTGCCCTGGATGAAGGTCTTCACGTCGGACACGGCCTGCTGCTCGTACTCCGCGTCGGTGAGCAGCGTCTCGTTGTCGCTTCCACACGCAGGAAGCGAGAGGGCGGCGGCGGCGATGGCCAGACCGGACCGCAAGCGGGCGGGGATGTGCATGATGTTCGAGCTCCTTGTCACCGCTCGCGCGGGGCGAGCGCGCGATGCGGATTGGTGCGTGTGCGTCGCGGTGGACGTCGATCAGAGCGAGCGCACGAAGTCGATGAGCGCCCCGCGATCCTCGTAGGAGAGCGCGCGGAACGCGGCGATCGAAGCCGCGGCCTCCGAGCCGGGGCCGTCATGGAGCAAGATGGCCTGCTCGATGGTCCTGGCGCGGCCGTCGTGGAGGTACGCGGTGCTGTGGCGCACGCCGATGAGCGGCGCCGTCCGCCAGGCGACGGAGCTGGCCGACTCGTCGGCCAGCCCATCGGCGAGATCGGGGCCGAGGTCGTGCAGGAGGAAATCCGTGTAGACGGGAGCGTCGATGTCCGCGAGCTGCGCGATCGGGTAGTCGGCGCGCGTCCTCAGCGAGGGGACGTGGCAGGCGGCGCAGTCGGCCTCGACGAAGAGCGCCTGGCCGCGCGCGTCGGCGGGCGCGCGCCTCGGGATCTCGAGCAAGCGCATGTAGTCGGCGACGGCGTTCACCGTGTCGAGGACCACGTCCTCGCCCAGCTTGGCGTCGTCCGTGAGCCCGTCGGGGTTCGGCAGCTCGTCCGGCCGGAGCGGCGAGGTGATGCCCATGTCGCCCTGGTACGCGTCGGCCGTGAAGTCGTCGAGCGTGGCGACGCGCGCCTTGAACCCGAAGCGGCCGATGAGGTTCTCGTCGCCCTCGACGAAGGCGCTGAACGACTCGTCCCCGCTCTTCTTCGAGTGGAACACCACGCGGTTGATGCGCCCGCGGATGGCGTCGCCGCGCGCGGCCTGCTCGGCCGCGACCCGCTCGATCTCGGCGTCGTCGACCGCCTCCATGTAGCCGCGCCCGAACACCGGCGGGCCGAGGCGCTTCGAGACCTTGATCGTCGCCTCGGTCTCGGGCTCCGAGAGCGTCGTCGCCCCCCCGACGGCGTAGGGCCGCAACGTGTGGCCGTAGGGGAGCCCCCCCTGATCTGCCGCCGGCGTCACGCCGTCGTCCTCGACGAGCGCCATCTTCTGGACCGCGCCCGGGCCGCGCGAGGCGCCGTCGTGGCAGCCGGCGCACGCCGCGCGGATGTAGAGCGGCCCGAGGCCGTCGCGCTCGCGAAAGACGAAATCGAAGAGCGCGTCGCCGTCCTTGAACCGAGCCACCTGCTCCGCAGAAGCGTCGTGCAGCGGAATGTCGGTGAGGTCATCGCTGATCAGCTCGATGCCAGCCAGAGGATCGTCGGGGGCGGGCTCCGAACCGCAACCCATGTTGAAGACCAGCGGGAGCGTGAGAAACAGGGCAAATCGTGACATGTCGTCGCCCGGAACCGTAGCCGTAAATGAAAGTCAGTGTCAATAACCCACGCGGCGCGCTCGCCGGGCTGGTGTGAAGGATCGCGCACGGGCGGATCCCTCCTCCTTGCGAAGCGTGGCGGAGGCTCGGGCGTTACATTGCCCGAGCCGGCGCGGACGGGCTCACGCTGGAGGGCAGCGGATGAAGCAGCGAGATGACGAGCGACGCGCGGCCTTGAAGGCCCTCCGGGACGGATTGCGGGAGATCGAGCGGAACGAGGAGCGCCGCGCGGCGCACAAGGAGCTCAGCGCCAGCTGGCTCCGGTACATGGGCCCCGGCTACGGCAACGACGTCTGCTCGATGTGCGGCGCGCTGCTCGAGCGGGGCACGGCCTACATGCACTGCGCGCCCTGCCTGGCGACGCGCGGGATCGACGAGCAGGCGCTGCTCGGCGTGTGCGCGCAGGCGATGGCAGAGGACTGGCCGTTCGAGGATCGCCGGCTCGACGGCGGGCGCTGGGCGCGCGCGCTGATCGCGTTCTGGCGGAACCACGTCGATCCGATGGAGTCGAAGGCGATCCCGTACCGGAACAACACGCTCCAGTCTGCCTTCTACTACATGAAGCGGCGCCTCGCAGAGGCGGGGGTCGCGGAGATCTGGACCGTGCCTGACGAGAGCCAGCGCGGGCTCGATCCTGCGATGGTCGTGCGGGCCCGCGGCGGCGCGCTGGCGATCGGCGTCGCCACCCAGCGGCGCATCGCGACCGCCGACGATGGCGCGCGCGGCGCGCACATCGCGCTGTTCGACGAGTTCCTCCGCCTCGCGGGCGCGCGGGAGGGCTTCCTGGTGGTCGAGAAGCTGAGCCGACGCGCGCGGCGCGACACGCCCGTTCGGGAGATCGTGGTGACCACCGCGGAGGGAAGGCGCGTGACGCAGCTCCGCTGCATGCAGGAGGATCGGAGTTGGCCCGCGCCGGCGGCGCCCGGTTAGCGCGGGCCTCACGCCGCGTTACTGCCTGAATTGCTGCTCGATATCGTAGATCTCCGCCGCCACGCCGTCGGCGCCGTCATACGCCTGGCTGGCCCCGCGCCCTCCGATCCCGGCCTCACCGACCTCGATGGTCGTGTTCGTGAGCGAAGGCTTGAAGCCCGCGTACGCGACGGCGATCGAGTGGCCGCCGAGCCCGCCGCCGCCCCGGCCGCCATGACCGCCCCGGCCACCCCGACCGCCGGGGCAGGCGGCGTTCAGCCCCGTAGCCTCGCCTCGGGACCCGGCTGCCCCGTGGTCGCCGCCCTCGCCGCCCGCCTGGCCCTCGCCCCCAGCGCCGCCATTGCCGCCGCGGCCGGTCTTCAGGACCACGTCGTTCAAGTCGACGACCGCGCTCCCCACGAAGAGGGCGATGCTCACCCCGCCGGCGCCTCCGCCGCGGCCGCCGAGCCCCCCGCACCCGCCTGCGCCCCCGGCGCCGCCGCCGGCGCCGGCCGCAGAGGCCTCGAATGGACACATCTGCGCGCCGGTGCCGCCCTTCGCGCCGCCGCCTCCTCCGCCGCCCTGGCCCCGCCTGCCCGGCGCCCCGTCGCCGGCGAGCGGACCGGTATACCCATCCAGGAACAGATCGCCGAAGCCCGTCGCACCGGCGCCCGGACTCCCGTCGACCCCGTCCGCGCCATCCTGCCCCGCGGTGCAGCGCCGGGTGCTGGTCTCGCCCTTGCCGCCGTTCATCACAGTAGTCGGAACCCCGTTGGTTCCATCACCCCCGGACGCCAAGCCACCCGTCCCTCCCGTGCCGCCGCGCGAGTCGTCCGACCGATCGTCGGGCGTCCCGCAGCTGTTGTTCACGGGGAGTCCGCCGGAGACCGTCGCGGCCGAGCACGCGGCGTTGCCGAAGTTGCCGATCATCCCCTTCGCGGCAGCGCCGTCCACGAACGCCCCGTCGCTCGCCCCCGGCGCCCCGTCGCCCGCCTCGAGGATGCACCGCGTGAAATCGACAGGGACCCCGGAGCTGTTCGCGGCGATCGCCGATCTGCCTGCCAGCTCGGTGTGGGTCGCCGGGATCGAGCGCGCGATCACGTGGAGATCCTCGATCACCGCCACGCCTTCGCCGTTGTCGAACGAGAGCGGCGTTTCGCCTTCGGGAGCGGTGAGGGTGGTCTTCTGCTTGTCGCCTGTCCAGCGCCAGCCGTCGTCGCAGTCGAGCCCGCCGAACAGCGCGTGTCCTCCCGGCACGATCACCGCCTCATCGAACGTCTGGGCGCATATATAGATGCGCCTTCCCCTGTCCGGGGAGAGCTGGAGCGCCTTCGAGATCGTCTTCAGGGGCGCCGTCGAGGTCCCCGCGTTGCTGTCGTGCCCAAGGGAGCTCGAGACCCACACCCCGCAGCCCGAGGGGACCGTCTCGTGCTTGCTCGCAGTGCAGGCCTCGTCGGACACCTCGTCTTCGATGTTCCCGATCCCGATGATATCTGCTGGCTCCTCGAAGCAGCCGCTCAGCGCCATCGCGACCGGAATGAGCCCCAACACCCGTGCATCAACCTTGAATCGAATCCTCATACTATTCTTATTCCGGTCAGCCCTGCGCGTTTTCCAAGCAAAGCGACCTGCGCGTGACGCCAGTCGCGATCGCCACGCCTGCCCCGTCCTTATTCCGGTCAGCCCTGCGCGTTTTCCAAGCAAAGCGACCTGCGCGCGCCGCCAGGCGCGATCGCCGCGCCTGCCCCGTCACGTACGCGCTCGCCGGGGGCGTCCCCGGAGAGGGAGGGGCCGCCCGGGTGGCGAGCGCGTGAGCGCGCAGCCGCCCCGCGCCTGCCGGCGCAGGGCGCGTCGGCCCAGTTGCCCATCGCCGGGTATTCCGTGCGAACATCCGCCCATGAGCGCGAACCTGAGGGACCTCGTGCGCGAGCTGATCGAGGCCGGCGGCGGCGAGCCGATCGAAGGCGGTCGCTTCCTGCCGCTCGTCACGCTGGAGTCCGGCGCCCGGGTGGGGCTGGACGGCTCGGGCGCCTGGATCTTCGCGCCCGAAGGCGGAGGGGCGGCTCAGGTCATCGCGGCGGAGCGCGGGCGGGCCTTCTTCGAGGTGCTGGAAACGAAGCGGGACGACTTCGACGCGAGCATCGAGGCGGCGGCGACGGCCGCGGGCCTGCCCCCCGAGGAGGTGGCCTTCTCGTTCCCCGCGGCCGACGTCGTCCGCGCGGTGCTCGCGAGAGGCCTGCCGAGCATGACGCGGCTCGCGCTCTCGTGGCTCCGGTTGACGGAGGTCCGCGCGCTCCGCGCCGAGATCATGGCCGTCTCGCGCGACCCGACGATGCCCGTGCCCGTCCGGGACCTGGCGGAGCGGCTCACCGTCCCCGAGTGAGCCCGCGCCGCGCGGCCGGGCCCCCGCCCGGAGGCGGGGCCGGCGCGGGGAGGGGGGTCAGACGGTCGCGAACGCGTCGGCCGGGATGTCGAGCGCGGACGAGTCCTCGCGCCCGAGGATCTCGGCGGAGAACTTCGCGTGCGGCAGCACGTTGGCCGCGAAGTAGAGGGCCGCGTGCTTCTTGCCCTCGTAGAAGGCGCGGTCCTTCGCGCCGGCGTCGCCGGCCGGGAGGCCCTCCATCGCCTTGAGCGCGATGACCGCGCCGTCGAGCAGGAGCCAGCCGATCGCGAGCTCGCTCATCATCTCGAGGAAGCGGTTCGCCGCGAGCGGCACCATCGGCATCTTGCCCATCTGGAACCACGAGAGCAGCCGCATCGCGGTGCCGGCGACGGCCTCGTGCGCCTCGCGGAGCTCCTTGATGCTCGCGGCGAGGACGGGGTGCTTCTCGTTGGCCTTCACGAACTCGGCCACGTCGTTCAGGAAGGCCTGCAGGTTGACCCCGCCGCCCTGGCCGAGCTTCCGCCCGACCAGGTCCATCGCCTGGATGTGGTTCGTGCCCTCGTAGATCGAGAAGACCTTCGCGTCGCGGCAGTACTGCTCGACCGGGTAATCCTTCGTGTACCCGGCGCCGCCGAAGGTCTGGATCGCCGTCTCGCAGACGCGGAACGCCTGGTCGGACGAGTAGGCCTTCACGAGCGGCACGAGCAGGTCGACCTGGCCCTGGTTGTAGGCGGCCGCGCGGTCGTCCTTGCCCTGGTAGACGGCGACCGCGTCCTGGTGGCGCGCGAGCTTGATGATGAGCGCGCGGATGCCCTCCACGCGGCTCTTCATGTCGAGCAGCATCCGCCGCACGTCCGGGTGATCGATGACCGGCACGCGCGGCGCGGTCGCGTCCTTCCACTGGAGGATCGACGAGCCCTGCTTGCGATCCTTCGCGTACTCGAGCGCGTTCAGGTACGCCGAGGACGCGACCGACACGCCCTGCAGGCCCACGGAGATGCGCGCGCCATTCATCATCCGGAACATCTGCGGCATGCCCTGGTGCTCGACGGTGCCGACGAGCTCCCCGAGGCACGCGTCGCTCTCGCCGAAGTTGAGCACGCACGTCGACGACCCGTTGATGCCCATCTTGTGCTCGATGTTGCCGACGACGACGTCGTTCGACCCGCCGAGCGAGCCGTCGTCGTTCACCCGGATCTTGGGCACGACGAAGAGGCTGAGCCCCTTCGTGCCGGGGGGCGCACCCTCGACGCGGGCGAGCACGAGGTGCACGACGTTCTCGGTGAGGTCCTGATCGCCGCCGGAGATGAAGATCTTCGTGCCGCGGATGAGGTACTTGCCGTCCTTCTGCTTCACCGCGCTCGTCCGCGACGAGCCGACGTCCGACCCGGCCTGGGGCTCGGTCAGGCACATCGTCCCGCTCCACTGCCCGCCGTACATCCGCTTCAAGAAGAGGTCGCGCTGCCTCGGCGTCCCGAAGTGCTCGATCACCTCGGCCGCGCCGTACGTCAGCCCGGGGTACATGTTGAGCGCCGCGTTGGCGCCGCAGAGGAACTCCTCCACCACCGTGTAGAGCGTGAAGGGACCGCCCTGGCCGTCGTAGGTGGGCGAGACCGAGACCGACTTCCACCCGGCCTCATACAGCTTGTCCCACGCCTCCTTGAACCCCGGCGGGGTCTTGACCTGCCCCCCCTCGATGCGACAGCCGACCCGATCGCCGACCGCGTTGAGCGGGCCGAAGACATCGCACGCGAACTTGTACGCCTCGTCGACGACCATCCCGACCTCGTCGCGTCCCCACGCGTCGTAGGGCGCGCTGCCGAGCAGCTCGTCCAGGCGGAATTGCTCGAAGAGGAGGAAGCGGATCTCGCGGAGGTCGGCCTTGTAACGGTTCTGTTGGGTTTGAGCGTTCGACATGGGAGACCTCCTCGTTGCCGCGGCAGGGAGGCGCTGGCAGCCGGTTCCCTTCCCGGTCTTCCGCGCAGCTGCGGCACAGTTCTGCATTCGCCTAGCATGTCGCCGCGGCGCGTCAACAACCGTCCGCAACATGTGGAGAATCTCGTGGAGATCCGTGAAGATCGGGGCATCCGAGGCGGGTCCTCGGCGGGGCTTCCGCGCCGGGATTCATGGCGTTGAACTGGCGAGCGGCGCGGCGTAGGCTCGCTCGCGCTCGACCATGTCCGACCCGGCTTACATCACGCCCAGCGGGGCCAGGAGGCTGTCCGAAGAGCTCGCGCGGCTCCGCTCCGTGGAGCGGCCTCGCATCGTCCAGGAGGTCGCCGACGCGGCGGCGCAGGGCGACCGCTCCGAGAACGCCGAGTACATCTACGGCAAGAAGAAGCTGCGCGAGATCGACCGGCGGATGCACTACCTGACCAAGCGGCTGGAGAAGGCCGTCGTGGTCGATCCGTCCGAGCAGCGCGGCGACAAGGTCTTCTTCGGCGCGACGGTCGAGATCGAGGACGAGGACGGCGCGCGCCGCACGTACCAGATCGTGGGCGAGGACGAGATCGACAGCGCGGCAGGGCGCATCAGCTGGCGCTCTCCGGTCGGTCGATCGCTCCTCGGCAAGCGCGCGGGGGACGTGATCACGGTGCGCCGCCCGGCGGGCGAGGCGGAGATGGAGCTCATCTCGGTGCGTTACGGCTGAGCGCCGCGCTGGCGCCAGGGCCGGAGAAGGAGACGGGAATCGGCATGAGGATCTTGCACACGATGCTTCGGGTCGGCGATCTCGAGCGCTCGATCGGCTTCTACAGGGACGTGCTCGGGATGCAGCTCCTGTCGCGGCAGGACTACCCGGAGGGCAAGTTCACGCTCTGCTTCCTCGGCTACGGGAAGAACCCCGAGCACGCCGAGCTCGAGCTCACGTACAACTGGGGCGTGGACAAGTACGAGCTCGGCACGGCGTACGGGCACGTCGCGCTCGGGGTCGACGACATCCGCGGGGCCTGCGACCGCATCCGGGCGGCGGGCGGGAAGATCACGCGCGAGCCGGGCCCGATGAAGCACGGCACGACCGTGATCGCGTTCGTCGAGGATCCGGACGGCTACAAGGTCGAGCTCATCGAGGAGTCGAGCCGGAGCCGGTAGCCGGAGCTCGAGGCCGGCAGATCGAGGTCATCGAGGCGCGTCGACGCAGGGGAGGGCGCGGAGCGGCCGGAGGCCCAGAGGAGCCTCCGCGCTGCCCGCGCCTCATCCCTGCTGCGCGCTCGCTTCGAGTCCGCGAGGCGCGGACGATCAGGCGCTCACGACCGGCGCGGCGTCGTTCGCCGGCTCGGGGGACGAGAGCTCGCCGCCCTCTGCCGCGGACGCCTCCTCGTCGGGCGCCTTGGCCGGCGCCTCGGACGAGGCGCTGCTCGCGGCCGCCGCGGCCTTCTCGGCGTTCGGGCGTCGGCCGCGCGGCTTCTGCAGCAGCGACGGGGCGAGGTCGCCGTCGCCGCCCTCGTGCCAGCGCAGGTACGCGACGGCGCGGCGGCACTCCTCGTACGCCTTCGCGACCAGCGAGATCGCGCGGGCGCGGCGATCGGCGGCGTCGGTGATCTTCGGCGCCGCGGACGAGCCCTTGCCGGGCTTCGCGGCGAGCGCGGCGAGGAGGCGCACGCCGAGATCCGCGGCGCGCTCGAGCTCCTCGTCCTCGACCGCCGTCTTGGCGCGGACCTTGTCCCAGGAGCCGCGGAAGAGCTCGGCCAGGGCGATGAGATCGCTCGCGAGATCCGCGTGCCCCTTGCCCTTGCGGATGTCGGCGACGCGCTGCTTGTCGAGCAGGTTCCTGTGACCGAGCGCCTCGGCGGCGACGAGGAGCCCCTCGCGCAGCGTGCTGGCATCTTCGGTGAGCTTCTTCGCATCGAGCTCGCTCGCGGGCGTGCTGTAGAGGAGATCGGCGTACCAGGCCGCGAGGGCGTAGTCCTCGAGCTCGTCCAGCATCGCGATCGGATGGTTCGGGAGATCCCGGACGATCTCGTCGCGGAGCTCGCGCAGGTGGGGCAGGGCGGAGAGCACGGAGCTCACGGCCCTGGGGACCTCGACGTAGACGGTCACGAGATCGTCGGGGCCGAGCTCGAGGAGCTTCGGCTCAACGCGGCCGTACGCAGCGAGCGCGGCGGCCGGCGAGGACGGGAGAACGGGAGCAGGTGCTGCTTTCGGGGGTCTCGCCATACAGGTGTCTCCAGCGGAGGGCGCGCACACTGCCAGACGGAAGCGCGAAGGGAAAGGGGGACCGCGCGATTGCCGCCGGAAGCTCGGCCGGAGAGCGCCCTGGCGCGAACAGACTCTCCGACCGGGCGCGCTGTGCTCTGGTAGATTGCGGCGCGAGGACTCACGACATCATGTACGCGATTGCGATCATTCGTTACAGGCGACCGCTCGACGAGGTGCTCCCGGCCGTCGACGCCCACCGCGCCTATCTGAAGGGGCTCATCGAGCAGGGACTCGTGCTCGTGTCAGGGCCGCTCGATCCCCGCTACGGCGGGGCGCTCCTGCTCCGGGTGCCCGACGAGGCGGCCGGGGCGACGCTGGATCGGATCCGGGACGGCGATCCTTTCACGGAGAAGGGGCTGGCGCAGTACGAGCTCCTGCCCTGGGCGCCGGTGTTCGGAAAGGAGGAGCTCGACCGGGCCTTCGCCCCGAAGCCCTGAAGGGGGCGCCGGGCTGTTCATCGCCCCGGCGCCGTCCGCGCGGCCGCGGCGCGTTGCGCGCTACGGCGTGTCGAACGAGAGCACGCCCGCGTCGTCCGTCGTGGTGCGCCCGCCCGGCGTGATGCGCATCGCGAGCTCCGGCTCCCGGGAGACGACGGCCACGTCGTAGCCGGTCTTCGGCAGGAGGCCGGTGATCACATGCCTGCGCGTCGCGCAAGGCACCTGATAGGACAGCGGCGCCGAGCTCGGCTGCGGGTCCGAGCGCAGATCCGAGCGGAAGAGGACGACCGTGCCTGCCACGAGCGCGCCGTCGAAGCCGGAGCCCTGCGCGCTGTCGATCCGCGTCGCCGTATCCACCGCCGCGCCCGCGTCCGCCCCTTGGAGCACGTGCAGGAAGCGGACGTCCGTCGGAGCGGTCGGATCCTCCACGACGAGGCGGTGGGTCGTCGGCTCCATGGCCGCCGGCTTGTCGACGTTCTCGATCGGCACGGCCGTCATGCGGGCGTTCCGCGGCAAGAGGCTCTGGATGAACAGCGTCTGCCCCCGCGGGGTCACGGAGCTGGCCGTCCGGCCGGCGATCCGCGGCGCCGAGGTGGTCATCAGGTTGAACCGCTTGAACCGGCCGGCGGTGCGCGACGTCGCGCGGTCGTAGAGGACCACGTGATCCGGCTGCAGCCAGACGACCGACCGGCTCGCATGGACCATGTCGCGGGCGGCGTCCGTCGGCGTCCAGACGTTCTCGCGGGTGTTGTACAGATCCGTCGCTATCCCCTCGGCGAACACGTAGCCGGCGCCCCGGGTCATGCGCGTGATCGGATCGCCGGCGGCGCGCCCCTCGCGCCACTGGCCGCCTCGCGCGACGATCTCCTTCTCGAACCAGCGAATGTTCGACGGCTTGTCGTTCTGCAGCGAGAGGGTGTTGTGGTAATCGGTCGTGGCCCCGATCAGGTTGTTCGAGTAACTCGTGTGCTCCTTCGTCAGCCACTCTCCCTTCCGGTAGAGCTCGATCTGATTGCAATCGCCGATCTGGTGGTTGATGGTGACCCAGCCGCACCGCCAGGTGAACCACGTCGCGCCCGCCGTCCAGTCCGAGCGCGCGCGGAGGGAGCCGCGCCCCTGCGCTCGCTCGAAGAAGACGGTGGGCATCGCCGGGCGGGGATCCGGCGGGAGCGGCGCGGCCGGATCGAAGAGCATGAAGCTCAGGATCGCCCGGCTCGGGGCGGGCGATCCCCAGATCTTGGACGTGCGCGCGTAGAGCTCGGGCGCGCCGCCCGCGATCGTGTTGGCCACGATCCAGCGCGACCTCTGCAAGCGCGCCGTGTTGCCCGTGAGCTGGTCGTAGACGCCCAGCGAGCCGAACAGCTCCGCGAAGCGCGGCTCGACCCAGCTCTGCAGCGTGTCGCCGTAGTTCGCCACCTCGTAGACCGGCCCGAGGTCGCTCCTCGACGGGTAGGTGATCGGGCCCGGCGCAATCGAGTGCAGGAACCCGTCCGTGAAGCGGTCCCAGGTTCCGCTGCGCAGCAGCCCGATCTGAGGTCCTGACTGGGCCTGGGCGCCGTAGCCGGCCGTATAGAGCCCGAGCAGCGCCTGGTGGAGGGTCGCGACGCCGCCGCTGCCGTAGAGGAAGCCCTCCACGGGCATGCCGCCGCTGGCCACGCCGAGCCCGTCGGACGGGACCCCGAGCTGCTTGGCCGCGGTCTCGGAGGCCTCGAAGACGGCGAAGGCCTGGTAGAGCCACGCCCCGGTCGCGTCCGCGCGGTAGCTGCGCAGCGTGTTGCCGAGCGCCCCCGCCGGCGCGCTGGGATCGAGCGGAGGGTCGTCCGCGTCGTCCATCGAGAGCGACATCAGCGTGACGTTGCGCAGATGGCCGAGATAGTAGTTGTTCGCAGCCCACCTGAGCTGGAGCGGATCGCGGAGGAGCGCCGGATCGTTCATGACGCCGACCGGGTGGGGGTGCTCGTTGCCCGCCGTCGAGGCGTGGAGGTTGTCGTCAATCCACCTGAGAAAGACCTGCCGTATCTTGGCCTTGTCTCCGGCGGAGAGCACCGGACGGCCGCCGCTGTCGGTCGCGCCGTAGATCCAGTCGACCGTCAGCGGGAAGCCTTCACCCCACCAGCGCGAGCGGTCGCCGGTCGCGAACCCCGGGCGGCGGAAGGGCTCGCCGTCGGCCCTGCCCTTGCTCGCCTCCTCGATGGCATGCATCAGGAGGTTGCGCGCCCTGACAGCGTGGGTGGGGCGGGCCGCTGCGTCGGGATCGATGAGCGACATGAACGCGAAAAACTCGGCATACGCCTCGGTCGGATACTGCTCGTAGGCGTTCGTGCCGCCGTCCGGCCACGTCGGGTTCGGCCGGCCATTCGGATAGAACCGGCCTTCGTAAGCTGCGATCGCGCCCCGAAGCGCGGGCACCATGGCTTCCGTGTACACGCGGTTTCGGCCGTCCGCGGCCCACCCGCGCAGCCTGGGGAGGTGTTCGTTCGTGAGCCAGAGTCGCGGGTGACCGGCGACAGGCTGCGCGGCGGCGCGCCCCTGCGCCCCGACAAGGCCCAGAGAGAGCACCGCGGCGGTGAGGATGTGGTGAATCGGTCGCATGCTGGTTCTCGGTATCGCTGGGCGCGAACAGCCGCGCCGGCCAGCGTTGACCCACGCTGAACAGCACGCGTCGTGCCGAGTATCTGCGTGCGCGCCGCGCGTCGCCAAGGAAGGAGCAGTGCGCGTCCGTGTCACATGGCCAACATCGACGGCGCCGCCGAGCGGCCCGCGCGCTGCGACCTCATCAGCCCTCGGGCCGAGACGCGCGCATCATCCCTGTGATCGAGCGGCGGAGGACGGCGCCGCGCACGTCGCGCCGGTGGTAATGTCGCATACCATTCATCTGAGAAGGAGACGCCATCGCGGATGAGGTGGCGCTCGCGCATCGTGGGGCAGGACGGCGGCGACGTAGAGCGGCGTAGAGCGGCGTAGAAATAGCGAGCGCAATCGAAATATCGAGCGGGGTGAGCCCTCGCCTCCGCGCCCCTCCGCGGCCCCGGAAGGCGCGGACACCTCGGAACCTCGGAGGACACGCGCACGGCGGACCGAGGGCACATGACGCGAATCCGCCACACCTCCGCGCGGATCTGTCGCTATACTCGGCGAAGATAGGAGCGCTCTGCAGTATGCCGACGCCAGACTCCTCCCAGTTCCTTGGCGATCCTCGGATCCTCCGCGAGGGGAACCTCGTGAAGGGCACCCTGATCAGCTCCCGCGCCGAGGCCCTGAGGCAGAGCTATGGCGAGCGGGTCGTGGCGGATCTGAGCCGCCAGCTCTCGCCGCAGGCGGCCCGCTACCTCGACGATCCGCCGATGCCGCTGGCCTGGCACGACATGGCGCCGCTCCTCGAGATCGACTGCGCGCTCCTGCATGGGCTCTTCGGCGGCAGGATGGAGAAGATGCGCTTCTTCGGCGCGGAGATCGCCCGGAAGGACCTGACGACGACCTACAAGACGATGGCGGCGGTGGGCTCGCCGTCGGTACTCTTCAAGCGCTTCGGCCTAGTGTACAAGACCTATTTCAGGTACGGCGACTTCAGCGCGACGGCCATCAGCGACGCCGCGGGGAGGGCCACCCTCTCGGGCGGCGGTCTGCCGCTCTACATGTGCAGCCATGGTATCTCGGGCTGGGTCGAGGCGGGCCTCGCGCTCCTCGGCAGCCGGCGCAGCTCGGTCGAGCATACGTCCTGCAGGCACCGCGGCGCGCCGCGGTGCACCTGGTCGATCTCGTGGTGATCCGCCCTTGGCTCTACTGCGGGAAGTCGGCCGGGGAAGCGAACCGCCAAGCCGCCAAGGGCGCCAACAAAACCGGGGAATAGGGGGGATGCCCGGACGGCCCCCTTTCCCCTCTTCCCTTGGCGGCTTGGCGACTTGGCGGTTTTTCTGCTGATCCGGGGCAACTTCCCGGAGTAGAGCTACGCGGCAGCCCGCCCGTCGTCCCCGAACGCCGCCCGCGCGAGCAGCCGCCGCAGCGCCTCGGCGCTCTCCTCCCACGACGGCGGCGCCGCCTCGGCGAACGCGTCCTCGTCCCAGGCGCGCGCGAGCGCCTCGCGGAGCGCCCGGCCGAGCGCCCCCGCATCGCGCGGCGGGACGAGCAAGCCGGTGCGCCCCGGCGTCACCACGTCCGGGATGCCCCCGACGCGCGTGGCCACCACAGGACGCGCGGCCGCGAGCGCCTCGAGCACCACGTTCGGGGTTCCCTCCGCCCAGCTCGGAAGCACCAGCAGATCCGTCGCGGCCATGTGGCGGGCAACCGCGGAGAGCGGCCGCGCCCCGACGGCGATGATCCGGCCGCGCCCCTCGCGCAGATCGGCCGGCGCGCGCTCGCGATCGCGCCGCGCGGCGGCCTGCTCGACCGCAGCCCGCTCCGGGCCGTCGCCGACGATCACGAGATGGACAGGCTCGCTGCCGTCGCTGCCGAGCGCCTCGAACGCGCGCAGCAGCTCGTGGATCCCTTTCTCCCGGCTGACGTGCCCGACGAAGGTGACGATGCGCCCGTGCGCCGGGAGCCCGAGCTCGCGCCGGGCCGCGCGCCGGTCGGCAGGGCGGAAGAGCGCGCGGTCGACCCCGTTGCGGACGAGGACCGCGCGTTCCTTCGGCGCGCCGAGCGCCACGAGCGCCTCGACCATCGGCCGGCTCACGCCGATCGCGCAGGCGGCGGACCGGAGCGCGCTGCCGACGAGCGGCCGCACCGAGCGCCAGCGCGCCACGACGTTCACGTCCGTGCCGTGGGCCTTCACAGCGTAAGGGAGGCCGAGCATCCGGGCGAGCAGCGCCGCGGCGCAGGCGTCGGGGTAGAGCCACGCCCCCAGCACGACATCGAACCGCCCCCGCAGCCGCGGGACGTACGGCAGGAGCCCCGCCAGGTAGAGCGGCGCGTTCACGGGCGCCAGCACCCGACCCGCCCCCGGGAGGTACGGCGCGCGCGCGTGGACCACCGGGACGCCATCGATCTCGTCGCGCGCAGGCACCGCCACCAGCCGGCCCGGACGCGTGCGCTCGCCCAGGAGCGATACGCCCGGGTGGTACGGGATCGCCGCGAGCACCTCCACCGCACAGCGGCGTGACAGCGCCGCGAGCTGCTGCCGCTGGAATGCGCACGACAGCGGCTCAACCCGGTTCGGAAAGATGCGCGTCACCCAGAGGACGCGCGGCTGCCTCGGCCAGCCCGCCTCCTTCATGCCCACGTTCACGCCAGGCTTCATGGTGTAACATTTGTTACACTCCATGGGTCCGCCCTCAGCGGGGCAGCGATGGACTCCGAGGTACGTCCTGCCCTGTCGGCGCACGTCCACACCGCGAGCGCGCGCCTCGCACGACCTGGCCCGCTCTCCGGAGCGTCCCTGGCAGCGCCGCGCAAGCCCGGCGCGCCGCGCTCCCGTGACATGCGCATGCCGAGGCCAGATTTGTAATGTTGCAAACATCATCGAACGTGGGACGCTCCGGGCGCCGGGCGTGCTGCCGGGGAGGGGAGGGCGGCCGATTCGGGTCGCTCCGTGCCGCGGGGCTTGCCGCTCGACAGCGAGGGGGCGCGTGTTCTCGTTCGTCTTGCCGATGTGGGACTCCGACGTGACGGCACGGGCGGCGGTGGAGCAGAGCGTGGCGTCGAACGTCGGGGACGTGGGCTCGGGAGCGCTGATGGCTGGCGTCGTGGGCTCGCTCGAGGGCTCTCTCCGGGGCGAGGTGTCGCGTTATGGACTGAGCGTCGATGGGAGCTACGAGCGGGTATTTCAGGTCTCGCTCGACTCGGCTCGACTCACGCCCTCCGACAGCGCCTCGGCGCGGCTCGGCGGGGGAGCGGGCTGGACGCTCTCGCCGCTCGCGGACCTCTCCATGGCCGCGGCCGGCTACCTCGCGACCCGCCTCGGCGTGCGCGCCGACGACGCGCTCGCCGCGCGCGATCCCTTCCTGTCCGGCGATCGCCTGCAATACACGCTCTCCGCCGGGCCGGCCCTCTCCATCACGGCGTCGCGGCGGTCGTCGGTGCGCCTCGGCGCCGGCTACGAGCAGGCGGGCGCGCTCTCGGCCGACGACCCTGCCGCGGTCGGGATCGACGCGCACACGGGGCGCGCCGAGGTGAGCACCTCGTTCGACCTCGGCGCGCTGGACACGCTGACACCCGAGCTCCGGTACGAGGTCACCCAGTACCGTCACGCGCTGCTCGACACCGATCTCACGCGCGGCGCGGCCCGCGTCCACGCCGGCGCCGCGCTCCTCTCCGAGTCCCACGAGCTCACGCGGAACGTCTCGACGCGCGTCGCCGGCGGCGTGACCGTCGCGAGCCCGCCGCCCGTGCTGTCGTCGCGCGACGCGGTGATCGCGCCGGCGGCGCGGATCGGGCTCACCTATGTCGAGCAGCGCTATCGGCTGACAGCAGGCTACGCCTATGCCTACACGTCGCTCGGGCCGAGGATCGGATTCGGGCACGAGCACGAGGCGTCCCTCGAAGCGAGCTTTCGGCCCGCCCGGGGCGGCGCGACCCGCGACCTCATCGTCACCGGCGTCGCCCGCTTCTCGACCGGCAGCGCCCCCGTCGCCGCCAATCCGCCGCTCCACCTCACCCCCGGCGCGCCGGCGCCCTCCAGGGAAGGGTCGCTGTCCACGACCACGGCGCTCGCCGGCGCGCAGATCTCCTATCCCCTCTGGCGCGGGATCGCGCTGAGCGGCGGCGTCGATCTCGAGTACATGCGCGCCGCGCTCGATCCGGCGCCGAGCGCAGGCGAGGCCGGCGGCTCGCTGAGGAGCATCGTCAGCGCCGGGATCTCGGGGACGCTGTCGACGGATCGACACCGGACGCTCCGCCGCGATCCCGACGGCGCATGGGATGACGAGCGCCGCAGCGCGATGATCCAGGGGATGCCCTCGGGCCGCTGGCAGGCGCCCGAGCCAGGCCGCGAGCTCGACGATGGCGGCGACGCCGCCGGCGAGACCCCAGACGCCTCCGGCGAGACCCCGCCCACGCGCGCCGCGCAAGCCGGCCCGCGCGCGATGCGCGACACGCGATAACCCCCCTCGACACGCCAATCGCTCTGCCGGCCGGGAGCGGCGCGCCCACCCGCGCGACGGCTCAGCCGCCGGAGAGCCGCCGAGACTACAGCGCACCGAGCGGCGCCCCCCTGACGTGGCGCGCAGCGGCTCCGCCTCGGTCCACATGACGCTAAGGACTCGACGTATGCAATCCGTCGACGGCGTTACTCGTGCCGCGACTCCCCACGACAGCGCGCACGTCATCGTCGCAATCCGGCCGCGAAATCGCCAATTTCGCCGGGCCCGGCCCCGCGCGCGGCGGCTCAGTCCGCCGTCATGAAATGAGATTCGTCGGAGGCATCTGGCGATCTGCCCCGGTCTGCTCTAATGTAGGTTCAACTACAACCGTATGTGCCCTGTCAGAGGCGACGCGCCGTGGTGTGCGGCCGCCCGGGGCCGACGAGTGGAGGGACGATGCTGGAGCTGTTCCGGTCGCCGCGCCGGGCCATGGTGTGGTTTGTCGAGGCCAGCCTGGTCTCGCTCCTGGTGTGCTGCGCGCCGGGCGTGCTCGTGGGCTGGGAGCACACGCTCGATGGGGAGCGCTTCGGACGGACGGCGAGCATCTCGTTGGTGGCGCTGGCGTCGCTCTATTATCACGGCCTGTACGGGCCCGAGCCTCCCAGGGCACGGGCGCTGGTCCTGACGACGTTCCGGGCGCTCGGCCTGGCGGCGGCGGTGCTGTGGCTCGCGTTCTGGCTCGTGCCGGACGCGCAGATCAGCGATCGGGTGATCCTGACGTCGCTCGGGGCGGCGGCGCTCGTGCTCCCCGCGTGGCGCGCGGCGTGTGATCGGGTGATGAGGAGCGAGAGCTTCTCGAAGCTCGCGGTCGTGCTGGGCTCGGGCGAGCTCGCCCGCTCGTGCGCGGCCCTCATCCGGAAGGATGGACAGGTCCTCGGGCTGCGCCTCGCCGGCCGGCTCGTCCGCGACGAGGAGCCGATCGACGAGGCCGAGATCGCGGGGAGGTACCGAGACCTCCGGCGCCTCGTCGAGCAGCGCGGCGTCGGGGCGGTGATCGTGGCGACGTCCGAGCGCCGCGCCGCCTTCCCGCTGGAAGATCTGCTCGATCTGAAGCTCCGCGGCGTCGAGATCGAGGAGGGCATGGATTTCTACGAGCGGGTGACCGGCAAGATCTGCGTGCGCGAGCTGAAGCCGAGCCAGATCATCTTCTCTCACGGGTTCAGCGTGCGGCGGCGGACGCTTTTGGCGAAGCGGATCTTCGACGTCGTGTGCGCGACCGTCGGGCTCGTCCTCGCGCTGCCGCTGATGGCGCTCACGGCCGCCCTGGTGAAGCTCGACTCCAGGGGGCCGGCGCTCTATTCGCAGATCCGGACAGGCGCTCTCGGGAAGCCGTTCAGGATCCACAAGTTCCGCTCGATGAGGACCGACGCCGAGAAGGACGGGGCGGCGTGGGCCACCGAGAACGATCCGCGCGTCACCCGCGTCGGGCGGTTCATCCGGAAGACGCGGCTCGACGAGCTGCCGCAGCTCTGGAACGTGCTGGTCGGCGAGATGAGCATGGTGGGGCCGCGGCCCGAGCGCCCCGAGTTCATCGACGCGCTGGAGAAGCAAATCCCCTTCTTCCGGCAGCGGCTCTTCGTGAAGCCGGGAGTGACGGGACACGCACAGGTGCGCTGCCGTTACGGCGCGTCCGCCGAGGACGCGCTGGAGAAGCTCCAGTATGATCTCTACTATATGAAGAGCTTCTCGCTCTGGTTCGATATCTCCATCCTCATCGACACCGTGAAGGTCGTGCTCTGGCGCATCGGCGCACGGTGAAATGATCCGGCTGCCGCGCCGTGCAATGGCTGCGCTCTTTAACGCCGGGCCCGGTGGCGCGCCCTCTGCAGAGCACGCGCCAGAGATCGGCGGGCGTCGGTCTCCGGGGGGATTCGGCGATGAAGACGTGGAGATGGGCGAGCGTCGTGAGCTCGGTGCTTCTGGTGCAGGGCTGTGCGGAGCTCGACCCGACGCCGGGAGAGAGCGTCGCCGTCGCGGAGAGCAGCCTGAACGTCTCGACCTTCCGCTTCACGGAAGGCGGAGAGTTGCCCTATGTGCTCGGCTTCTCGCCCGAGACCGGCCAGATCCTCGGCGGCGCGCACCAGCTCCTCATCCCTCGAACCGGCGGTCGTGAGGCGATCGACGGCGCCAACCTGCCCTCGCAGCTGCACCCCGACCTCCGGGGCTCCCTGCTCCAGCTCAACTCGACGCTCCGGGAAGGCGAGGCGCAGTCGACCGCGTTCGCCTCGAACTGGTGGCCGCAGCGGCAGAACGGGATCGCCGATCGCTGGAACTCGGCCAACAAGAACTACTCCGATCGGACGTCCGACCCGGACAACCTCTCTCCCGCCGAGAAATACGATGTCCTCTTCCATCCGGGGCAGATGGAGAGGCTCGGGGGCATCGCCGCGTGGAGCATGGACGACCTCAGGCGGCCTCCGTACCTGCGCAATCCTCCCTATATCCAGCCGGCGGTGGTCGTGGCCGGCCCGGTCACGCGCTGGGAGCTACAGCATCACGGGCTCTACCAGGGTGTCTATCCGGAGTACTGGTGGGGGCATTGCAACGGGTGGTCGGCCTATGTCGCCGCCGAGGGGGCCGGGCCGCGCCGCGACGTGCGGGTGAAGCTCTCCGGCTCGACCGTGACCGAGTGCGCCGCGGCGGAGACCGGCTGCGTCCTGTTCCGCATGGCGGACATCGAGGCGCTCATGAGCGAGCTCTACTTCAGCGACTCGGTGACCTTCTCGGGGCGCCGCTGCGAGACGCGGGCGGATCGGACGATGCGCGACGTCTACGGCAGGCCCATCGACCCCGCCTGCCGCGACCTCAACCCGGCCACGATGCACGTGGCCATGACCGGGCTGCTCGCGGTCGGAGCAAAGCCGCTCCACGGCGACTCGACAGAGCGACAGAAGCTCATGTTCATCGTCGACCACACCTGGGACGTCGAGGTGTGGAGCTTCCCCGTCAAGCAGTTCTCGATCGATGTCATCGAGGAGGTGGACGCCCAGCAGGCCGCGCGGCTCCTGTGCGGCGGCGCGTACATGGGCGCCGACTGCTACAATTACCGGTTCAACCCGAGCGCGACGCGCTTCGTCCGCGTCGCCGCGCGCTTCTGGATGATCTCCGATTCGGTCACCGGCGAGACGCTGCTCACGCCGCCCGAGCAGCGAACCGTCCCGCTCTCCGTGTCGGAGCTGCACTATGTGCTCGAGCTCGACGACAACCTCAACATCCTGGGCGGCGAGTGGATCAAGAACCCCTCGATCGTGAACGGGATCAACGGCAAGGAGCTCCACCCGGATTATCTCTGGATCCCGGTGCGGGCCCAGGGCGCGGGCGAGGACGACGACGATCTCGGGGGCAGCGAGGACAACCCCTACATCTCGTACTCGAAGGTCAAGGCGCTGCTCACGCTCTCGCGGCGGGACGACTGAGGCGCAGCGCCTTGCACGCCACGCGCGCCAGAAGCGCCCGGTCCCGCCAGGAGCGGCGGGCGACCGCGGACGGCGGCGCGGCGGAGATTCAAGAAGCGTTGGCGGGGTGGACGGGACTCGAACCCGCGGCCTCCGGCGTGACAGGCCGGCGTTATAACCAACTTAACTACCACCCCAGACGTCAGCGAACCGATCGCTCAGCGAGCGCCGAGCCTGCTCGGCTTTCCTTCCCATGAGCAAGCTCGCCACGAGCCAGACCTCCTCGCCTGGCCTGCACCGAGCGATGCAAGCCAACCGAGGGAGGCTCAGGCGAGCATCGGCTCAGATGATAGGGAAGAAAGCTGGCGGGGTGGACGGGACTCGAACCCGCGGCCTCCGGCGTGACAGGCCGGCGTTATAACCAACTTAACTACCACCCCAGACTGACATCACTACAGATCACCCAGGCCCCTAGACCCAGGAAGTGGGCGGGACAGGGGTCGAACCTGCGACCATCGGCTTGTAAGGCCGACGCTCTGCCGCTGAGCTACCCGCCCCGTCGGAGAGGTGCGCGACTGTACTCGCCGAACGGAGTCCGTCAAGATTTATTTCTCGCGGCCTCCGTCCCTGGCTGATCGAGCCCGCGTCTGCTCCGGGATCTCCGTGGCTTTCGCCACGCGCCGCGCGCCTGCCGCGCGCCCGTCGCCACGCTCGCGATCCGCGTCCAGGCCTCGCGTCGCTCGTTTGCTGCGATGGCAAGCGCCGTCACGAACGCCGAACGGACGTGCGAACAGAGCTGCTGAACCGTGTGACAACCTGATTCATCGATACACTTATGGCGCAAAATTCCCGTGTGTCCGCGCTACGCTGTGCGTCAGCGGCGCCAGCCGCGCGTAGGCGTAGTGGGAGGAGCAAGCAACGTATGGCGGAGAAGATCGGCATCCTCGTCGGCTGGGAACAGTCGTTCCCTCAGGCGTTCCTCGAGAGGTGCAACAAGGTGCCCGGCGTCCGGGCGGAGATCGCGAAGCTCGGCGGGACGCCCGAGCGGTTCGAGAGCCCGTACCGGGTGCTCATCGACCGGATCAGCCAGGAGGTGAAGCACTACCGCTTCTACCTGAAGGCCGCCGCGCTCGGCGGGGCGTTCGTGATCAACGACCCGTTCTGGTGGAGCGCGGACGACAAGTTCTTCGGCTACTCGCTGGCGTCGCAGATCGGCATCGCGACGCCGCGCACCGTCATGCTGCCCCAGCGCGACTACATCCCGGCGATCGTCAAGGAGCGCAGCCTCCGCAACCTCGAGTATCCGCTCAACTGGGAGGCGATCGTCGACTACGTGCGCTTCCCGGCCATCCTCAAGCCCGCGGACGGCGGCGGGTGGAAGGACGTGTCGGTGGTGCGGAGCCAGGAGGAGCTGCTCGCCGCCTACAACGCCTCGGGGCAGAACGTCATGACCCTGCAGGAGTTCATCGACTTCGACGACTACGTCCGCTGCATCTGCGTCGGCAAGGATCGCGTCCTCCCGATCCAGTACGACCCCAGGGCGATCGGCCCCACGGGGCTCCGCGGCTGCTACGTGCAGCACGACAGCGAGCGGTGGCTCCCGAAGGCGCTGCACGACCGCGTCATCGAGGACGCGATCAAGATCAACAAGGCGCTCGGCTACGACATGAACTCGATCGAGTTCGCGATCCGCGACGGCGTCCCGTACGCGATCGATTTCACGAACCCGGCGCCGGACATGCACATCGAGCACCTGCGGGAGCGGTACTTCAACATCGCCGTCGACTGGATGGTCGCGTTCGCCGTGGAGTGCTCGCGGGGCGACCGGCGGACGCGGGACGGCTACGCGTGGTCGAGGCTCGTCCGGCCCTCCGTGGGCAAAGTTCGGCTCGGGGCCACGTCATGACCGACGTCGAGGGGCTCCTCGACGGCCAGTTCACGCTGGGCATCGAGGAGGAGTTCCAGATCGTCGACGCGGAGACGCGCGAGCTGCGGTCGTACGTGAGCCAGCTGCTCGAGGGGGGGCCGGGCCACGAGCTGCTGCGCGGCCGGGCCCGCCCCGAGATGCACCAGTCGGTCGTGGAGACGGGCACCGGCGTCTGCCGCGACATCCGGCAGGCGAGGGGAGAGCTCACCGAGCTGCGCGGCAGCCTGAACACGCTCGCGCGGCGAGGGGGGATGCGGATCGTCGCGGCCGGGACGCACCCGTTCAGCGACTGGAAGAAGCAGGACATCACGGACGGCGAGCGCTACCGGTGCATCGTCGAGGACCTGCAGGACGTCGCCCGCGCCAACCTCATCTTCGGGCTGCACGTCCACGTCGGCGTCAAGGACCGCGAGGTGGCGATGGCCCTCGCGAACCAGGTCCGCTACTTCCTGCCGCACATCCTCGCGCTCTCCACGAGCTCGCCGTTCTGGCTCGGCCGCCCCTCGGGGCTGAAGAGCACGCGCAGCGAGATCTTCAAGCGCTTCCCGCGCACCGGGATCCCGGGGCCCTTCGAGTCGTACGGCCACTTCCAGCGCTTCGTCGACCTGCTCGTGAAGACGGGCTGCATCGACAACGCGAAGAAGATCTGGTGGGACGTCCGCACGCACCCGTTCTTCGACACGGTCGAGGTCAGGATCTGCGACATGACCACGCGCCTCGACGACACCGTGGCGCTGGCCGCGCTCGTCCAGGCGGTCATGGGCAAGCTCTACCTCCTCTACCGGCGCAACCTCGGGTTCCGCGAGTACCGGCAGGAGCTCATCGAGGAGAACAAGTGGCGCGCCGTGCGCTACGGCCTCGACGGGCAGCTCATCGACTTCGGGAAGCAGGAGCAGGTCCCCGTCCGCCACCTCGTCGGCGAGCTCCTCGAGTTCGTGCGAGAGTCGGCGGAGATCTTCGGGTCGCAGGGCGAGCTCGAGCGGATCCGGGCGATCCTCCGCGACGGGACGAGCGCGGATCGCCAGCTCGCGGTCTACGCCCGGACGAAGAGCTTCCACGCCGTGGTCGACGACCTGATCGAGCAGTCGAGCCTCGGGCTGTAAGGCCCCGAGCGGCCCGGCGGCGGAGGCCGCCGCGGGGATGCCGCGCGCCGGGAGGGGTCCTCCTCCCGGCCGCGGGCGCCTCCGGCGGAGGCGCTCGGCGGGGCATGGGCGGCGGGACGGCAGGACGCACCGCGAGGTGGCCGCCGGTCGAAGGGCGCCGCCGTGCGAGAATTTCTGCTCGCGCGCCGGCTCTGCTACCGTGCGGCCGTGGGAAACGCTCCGCATCGCTGCGCCGCAGCTCTCTCGGTGGGCTGTCTGCTCGCGCTGTCCGCCGCCGCGGGCGCCGCGGGTTGCGCGTCGACCGAGTACGTCAACGAAGGTCCTGGGCAGCCGACGCCGCGGGCCTCCGGCTCGCTGCCTCCCGGATCGGTGGGCGCCTGCAAGCAGCCGTTCACGAAGCGGCCGCCCATCGTGAGCGAGGAGCTCTGGGCGCACGCGAAGCCGTGCACGCCGCGCACGCCGCCCTCGTACATCCGGCTCGGCTACGCGAAGGACGGCTCCGCGGGCGCCGATCCGGAGGCGGAGCAGCTGGTCGAGAAGGTGCTGGCGGCGCTCGCCGAAGGGACGAAGCCCGACGGCGGCAACAACCAGGTCACGAGCGCGATCCGCGCGGTGCGGTCCTACGCGGCGAGGAAGGACGAGCTACGCGCCCGGATCGCGCGGGACTCCGCCTCGGATCAGGCGTGCGACGTGACCTACCTGCTCAACACGATGTCCGCCGCGCGGAGCAAGCTGTCCGGAGGCGACGCCTGCACCGCGGAGGTGTTCGACCCGGAGACGCGCGCCGACGCGTGCCTCTTCGACGCGAAGCGGCCCGAGGGGCTCTGGCTGTCGAGCGGCTGGTCGTGCATGACGTTCACCGGGGAGCTCGGGAACGAGGCGTCCTGCCATCAGCTCTGCGGTTACGACGACTACTGCGCGCGGCAGGTGTACTGCGCGGCGGGCGACGTCAACCTGCTGCTCTGCACGCTCGGCGTCTGCCTGCCGGAGCCGTCCGCCGGCATCAAGTGACGGCCGCGCGGCCGCGCGAAGCTGGTCGGCGTTAATCGGCGCTAATCGGCGCTAATCGGCCAATAGCGCGCTCAGCCGCTCGAGGACGCCGCGGAGCACCTCGCGCGCGCCGCGCAGGAGCGCGCGCACGTCGCGAAGGGCGTCGTGGACCTCGCCGGGCACGGGCAGGAGGCCCGCGCGGGCGGCGAGCGCCGCCCCCGAGACGAGCAGCAGCACCACGACCAAGGCCAGGAAGACGCGGCGGGGCCACCGCCGCCGTCGGCGGGGCGCCGGCGTCATCAGGGCCGGAGGCGCGGACTTGACCGGCAGCTTGCGGCTGGACGGTGGCGGCGGGAAGGAGGACTTGGGCGGCGGCTCGTCGAGAGAGACGGGGAGGATGCCGGCGAACGTGGCGGGGAGCGGCGTGTTCCCGGCGGGCGGCCGCTTGCTGCTGCGCGGCTCGCCTCGCCGCCCGGACGTGGAGCGGGGCTCCCCGCGCGACGACAAGCGGCTGTCCGCGAGCTGGATCGCCGTCGCGAGCTTCTTCCGGCGCTCGGCCACGGCGTCCCCGAGCGTCTCGCGGACGAAGCGGCCGACGTCGCCCTCCGTGACCGCGGCGCCGAGAGAGATCGCGATCTGGTCGAGCGTTCGCTGGAACGACGCGCAGTCGCTCCAGCGGTCCGCCGGATCCTTGGCCAGCGCGCGCTCGATCGCCAGCGCGAGATCGAAGGGGACGTCCGGCACGAGCTCGCGGATGGGGACGGGGGCGAAGCGAATGATGTTCTCCATCGTCTTCGCGTCCGTCTTGCCGCGGAACGGGTGATAGCCGCTGAGGGTCGTGTAGAGGAGGACCCCGAGCGAGAAGATGTCGGCGCGCCGATCGACCTTGCCCGACGTGAGCTGCTCCGGCGAGAGGTACGGGATCTTGCCCTTGAGCTGGCCGGCGACGTGCGTCTCGTGCAGGCGGCCCGTGGCCTTGGCGACGCCGAAGTCGACGATCTTCACGATGCCGTCGAACGACACCATCACGTTCTGCGGCGAGATGTCGCGGTGCACGAGGTCGACGAGCCTGCCCTCGTCGTCGCGCAGCTCGTGCGCGGCGTGCAGGCCGGCGCAGATGCTCGAGGCGATGCGCAGGAGGATCGGCAGGGGGACGCCGACGCCCCCGGTCGATTTCACCTGCTTGTTCAGCGTGGCGATCGTGTCGCCGTCGACCCACTCCATCACGATGTAGAGCACGCCGTTCTCGTCGCCGAGCTCGACGATCTCGACCGCGTGGGGGTGCCGGATGCGGGACGCGAGGCGCGCCTCGTCGAGGAACATCGCCTCGAAGGCGGGGTCGTCGCCGAACTCCGGCAGCATCGTCTTGATGGCGACGATCTTCTGGAAGCCGCGGGATCCCACGAGGCGCGCCGCCCAGACGGCCGCCATCCCTCCGCGGGCGACCGGCATGAGGAGCTCGTAGCGGCCCAGCGTGTCTCCAGGCTTGAGGTCCGACAGGATCTGCACGCGGTGGTCGTCCTACTGGATGGGGAGGCGGAGTTTGGAGGGGTAGGGATCGAGTGCCGCCGTTACGTTCGTGGAGGCCCGTAGCCTCGACGTCTGCCGGAGCGACGCAGCGCCATCGCGCCTGCACGTCACGAAGGAGGTCCCGCAAAGCCAGGGTGCCACGAAGCGTATACGGACCTCAAGCTCGGGGGCGAAGGCGCCTCGGATGGACGCATCGCAGCGGAGGGTAGGCGAGCGCGGCCCGAAGAGAGAGCGCAGCGAGCGCGGCCAGGGCGATCGATGTGACGCGCGAGGAGATCGGAACGGATGCGAAGCGATGCGAAGCGACGGGAACGGATGCGAACCGATGGGAACCGAGCGCCGCGAAAGGGAATGATTCGTTGCGTGTAAAGACGCGTGTAAAAGTGCGCGTAAAGGTGCGAAAAGTGCGCCAGCTCGCGTTGAAGACGCGGGCGCTGGAGTCGTGATACACGGTGAGCGACCTGCTCGACGAGGCCTCATGGAAGCCAATTTGCGCCCGATCCCGCCGCCGCACGACGAAGACAACGAAGACGTGCACTGGGCGCTGTCGACCGCGACCGCGCTGTGGGGGCGCGGGGAGCGTGACGAGGCCCTGAAATGGCTGCGCCGCGCCGCGGAGCAGGCCTCGGATGCCAACGCCGACCTGCGCGCCCTCGAGCTCTTCAAGGCCGCCGCGGAGGTGGCGCAGAAGATCGCGGCGCTCGAGGCGGACACGGCCACGGCCTCGCAGCCCCCGACCGCGAGCGCGCCGCCGAACGCGGCCTTGAGCGCGCCGCCCCAGGGGTCCGGCGCTCCTCCCGCAACGGCGAGCGCGCCGCCGCCCAGGCCGAGCGCGCCGGGGGCACCGGCGAGACCGTCGCGTCCGCCGGGCGCGGAGGCAGGGCGAGCCGAGCGCGGCGGCGCGGGCACGAGCGCGCCGCCCGCCGCGATGCGGGCGCCTTCGGTCCGCGCGCCTGCCGGCGACGCGCCGACAGGGCCGCTCACCTCGGCGGTGGCGACGTTCCGCGACGGAGCCGTGCCCAGGCCCGCGGCGGGGCTGGGCCGGCCGGCGTCGGTGGTGCCGGGGCGCGCCCCTGCGCCGGTGAGCGCAGCGGCGCTGCGCGAGGTGACCCCGACGCAGCTGTCGCCCGCGGCCCGCACGCCCAGCCACGCGCCAGGGCTCCCGGCGCGCCCCGGCGCGGCGACGAAGACCGGCGCCCCGCCGGGTGCGGCTGCCTCGACGGTCGGATCGCCGGGCCGCGCTGTCCCGGCGAACGCGCGTGCGATCACCGGCTTCGCGGCGTCGCCCCACGGGAGGGTGTCGTCGACGACCGCGGTGACCGAGGAGGTCCCGGTGGTCAAGCTCCCGGCCGCGAGCGCGTTCGCTGGCCAGGAGCCAGGGCAGGGCGCGTCGGAAGCGGCACGCGAGAGTGACAGCGGGGAGCAGCCGGCCGACGCGGATCCGCCGGCCGATCAGCGCGCCACGGTGCCGACGCCGACGGCCATGGCCGCGGCGCTGGCGCGGCGGCCGGCGGTCCCGCTCGGCGCGGGCTCTTCGCAGGAGGCGACCGAGCGGCGCCCGGGGCTCTGGCCGAGCACGGACGAGGAGGGCACCGCGCGCCGCCCCCTGACCCCGCAGGAGCAGCGGGTGCTGATGGAGCTCCGGATCGAGGACCTGGACGAGGAGACGCCGATGCTCGCCCTGGAGCAGCTGGCGGGCGACGGCAAGGCGCCCGCTGCCGCACCGGAGGCGGGCCCCGCGTCCGATGACCGCGCCGACTGGACCGAGGCGGAGCCGGATGAAGCCGACGCTGGCATCGCGTCTGCGGATCAGCAGGGAGACGGGGAGCCCTCGGACGCGGTGCAGGGCCGGGGCGCGGAGGAGGCGGCGTCCTGGTCGCAGGGAGCTCCCATGGACGATCGTGGAGGCTCGTCGGAGGACTCGTCGTGGAGCGATCCGCCGTACGAAGGGGAATGGCAGGCGCCGCCGCCGCGGCTGCCCGCGTCGCAGATCGAGCCGCTGCCGGCGCTGCGGATCGCGGTGATCGGCATCTCGAGCGCCGGGGAGCTCCGGCTCGTCCCGATGGACGGAAGGAACGCTCCGCCGCGGGGCGCAGCGCTCGGGATCCTCGTCCCGTTGAGCCCCGGGGACGGCGAGACGATCGCGCGGCTGCTCCAGCTGCGCAGCTGAGCTGCCGCGGCGCCGCGCGTGCACGTTCGGCAAGAAGTGGGGCATCCCGCGCATCGGCGGTAGCCTCGGGGGATGCATGACGAACGGACGGCCCCGAAGCGGATCCGCGTGACAGGACTGCAAGAGGCCCAGCTGCCGGCGCTCGTGGCGCTGGAGCAGGCCTGTGCGGCGATGCACCGCGAGGCTGGCCCTGGGGTGGCGGAGGTCGAGGCGCGGACGCTCGCCGATCTCGCCGCGCTGACGCGGCGGCACGACGTGCGCGTGGCAGAGGCGGACGACGAGGTAGCCGGCTACCTGGCGTGGCGCGACGAGGCGCCTGGGGTCGCAGTCCTGGAGGAGCTCTCGGTGCACCCGGACCACCAGCGATGCGGCGTCGGCACGCGGCTGTTCGCGGAGCTCCAGGAGCGGGCGCGCGAGCTCGGCCTGGAGCAGGTCGTGGTGCGCTCCAGGGAGAAGGCGAGCTGGACGCGCGCTTTCTGCGAGAAGATGGGCTTCGAGCGGCTCGGCGACGGCGCGCCGGCGAAGGTCCGGACGTGGTGGAGCGAGCAGGAGGACTCCGGGAGCCCGCTGACCCGAGCCGGCGAGGTCATCCTGTGGGCGGCCATCCCGCCGCAACGCCCCGAAGCGCTGGACGAGGGCGACGCGGGCGACGAGCGCGGCGAGAGCTGAACCCGGCGGGGTGAGCCGTTCGCTCGGGGCCGTCGTGAGCCGGCGGGCGCCCGGGCGAAGGCGCGCGGTTGCAGAAGCGCGCGGACGACTCGACCAGGGTTCGCCTGGCTGCGCTCGGACCAGCCGTGGGGCCTGGAACCCCGCCCGGGCGCGCGAGTTTACATAATGTTTCTTATGCGATCCAAGGCCGGTGCGGCGGGCAGGGGAGCTCGGCTCGATTTCACGAGCAAATTCATGCATCTGGGGCCGATCGGGCCGCATCCCGCGGCGGTCGCCGCCGTTGCCGCAACCCCGGTCGGCTTCGCCCACGGCAACCTGGGTCCGGCGCACCGGTCGCCGCCGTTGCCGCAACCTGGGTCGGTCGCCTCGCCGTTGCCGCAACCCCGGTCGGCCTCGCCCACGGACGGCAACCTGGGTCGGCCTCGCCCACGGACGGCAACCTGGGTCGGCCTCGCCCACGGCCGCCGCCCCGCCGGTGCTGCCCGCCACGAGACCTGGCCGGAGGCCCCCGTCCAGCGTCCCCCCGAAGCACGCCTCAAGGCGTCGGCAGCAACGCCCTACGCGCCCCTCGGCCCGCCGGCATCAAGCCGCCGCGCTTCAGCCTGTGCGTGTGTTCAGCCCTTCGGAACCGGGGGCGTCTCGACGTCCAGGCTCAGCAGCGAGCCGCCGTTCGTCAGGACGAACGCGCGCCGGCCGTAGGCCGCCGGCGTCATCGCGATCCCGCCGCCGGTCTCGATGCCGTCGATCACGGCCCCGTCCAGCGGAGAGAACAGGAAGATCCCGTAGCGCGTGGTCGTCACCAGCAGCGCCCCCGAGAACGGCACGGGGGCCGAGATGCCGCCGTCAGGCAGGTCCCGGCGCCAGATCGTGCGGCCATCCTCCGGATCGAGCGCCCACAGGCCGGTCATGCCGGAGGACGCGAGCAGCACCTTCCGCGCGGGCACGCTCGGACCGCCTCCGCTCCGAGGCTGGTGCGCAGGCTGCTCCCACAGGAGAAGCTCGGTCACGCCGACCGCCGCCTCGTTCACCCAGGCCCGGGTCCCGTTCTCGGCGTCGAGCGCGAAGACCCCGCCCGCGTAACCCGCCACGAAGACCACATCGCCCGAGGCGATCTTCCCGAGGACCGGCGTGGTGTCCGTGTCGAGGTACTTCGGCGTCTGGCCGCCCGCGCTCTGCTCGGCCTCGGCGGCCAGGTCGACGAGCGCCCACTGCTCGGACCCGTCCTTGAGGTCGTAGGCCATCACGACCCCGTCCGAGAACGCGGTGTAGACCTTGTCCCGGCCGAGCGCCGGCCCCGCGTACCCGGCGATCTCCATCCCGCCCGCCGGCGTCCTGTGCTGGTGCCAGCGCATCGCCCCCGTCGCCGCGTCGAGCGCGATCAGCGTGTCGTTCGCGTTCGTCACGTAGAGCACGCCGTCGCGCAGCACCGGCCGCCGCGCGACCTTCGCGTTGGTCATGAAGCGGTAGAGCAGCGTGCCGTCCGACGCGCGCACCTTGTAGAGCGCGCCGTCGTCCGAGCCGAAATAGACCGTGTCCGACGCGGCGTCGTAGAGCGGCTCGCACTGCACCGGGCCGAGCGTCTCGAAGCGCCACAGGACGTCGCTCGTGTCCGCGCGCACCGCGTACAGGCCGTGATCGCTCGATCCGACGAAGACGCGCCGGTGCGCCACGTCGATCTCGGGGCGGCCGCGCTCGTAGGCCTCGCCGACCTTGCGCGTCTCGGCGGTGATCTCGCGGCGCATGGTGATGCCGAGCGCGCCGCCTGGATGGTGCAGCCAGAGCGGCGCATCGGGCGCCGCAGCGACGCCCAGGTTGCCGCAGCCGCTGAGCGGCGCGAGCCCCAGCCAGACGAGCGCGACGCCCGCTGCGCGGCTAGTGCGGCGCATCGCCCGCCTTCTTCTCCGCGTTCTCACGCGCCCGGCGGAGCAGCTGCTCGATCTCCTCCGGCGTCATCGACTGGCCCTTCGGACCGCCGAACGCGGCGCGAGGCGGCACGGCGGCCGGATCGATCTTGCGCAGCATCTCCTCGACGACCGCCTCGAGGAACTGGAACGGGCGGCCCTCCGTCGACGGCGCCTGGAGCTTCTCGTGCGCGCTCTTGAGCAGCTCCTTCGCCTTGTCGGTGTCGCCCTTGGCCAGGTAGAGCCGCGCCTGGTGGTACAGCGCGAGCTCCTTGTAGCCCTTCATGTCGATCGCCTCGAGCTCCTTGAACGACGCGAGCGCGCCGTCGAGATCACCCTTGCCCTCCCGGGCGAAGGCGATGCCCTCGATGGCGCGCCCCTTCACGTCGGGATCGGCCCCGGCCAGCGGCGACGAGACCACGACGCTGTACGCGTCCAGCGCGTGAGCGTAGTCCTTCTTGTCGAGCAGCACCCCGGCCTGCCCGAGCTTCGCCAGGGTCGCCGCCCCGGTGCCGGCGTGCTCGTCGATGACCTTGTTGTACTCGGCGAGCGCGGTGGCCGACCGCTCGTCCGCGGTCTTGAAGGTCCTCGTGACGTCGAGCTCCTTCTCCTCGTCGGTGCGCGTGTCCTCGGCGAGCACCCTGCCCCGATCCGCGGCGACGGCCGCGACGAGCGCCGACGTGGACGCGGCGTCCTTCTTCTCGGCCCGCGACAGGTAGAACAGGGCGCCGCCGGTCGCGACGATCGCCGCCACCACGCCCCACTGGACGATGTGGAAATTCGTCTTGATCCACCGGCCAGCGCCGCTGGTCATCCGGCTGAGCGCGTCCTCGACCATCTCGCCCGGCAGCAGCTGGACGGGGCGGCGCCCCTCGGCCTGCTCCCTGCGGCGAGCGAGCAGCTCCTTCGCGCGGGCGTTCTTGTCCTTGGGCAGCTCCTCGCCGGTCGCCTTCTTCTTGCGGCGGCGCGCGGTGGCCTCGTCGCGGCGGCGGGCCGCGCGGTTCGGCGCTACCTCGACCGCCTCCTCGCCCGCCGCCTCGCCCGCCGCCTCCGGCGCGGTGGCATCTTCCGCCTCGCCGACGCCGAGCGCGTCGGCCACGCGCTGCGCGGCCTCGTCGTCGCCATCGCCGCCGGCGTCCTTCACCGGAGCGCCGCGCGGCGGCCTCGCCGGGGCCGCCTCCGCGGCCCCGTCCTCGTCGCCATCGCTCCGCGTGGCAGCGACATCGCCATCGCTCTGCGCGGATTTCTCTTCGGCCTGCTCTCGGTCCTTGTCCGACACGCGGCGGACTCTAGTCTCGCGGCCTGCGGCGTCAATCTGGCCGGTGAGCGGCGGGTGCTTCGTCGCCCGAGCGCGCCGGCGCCCCGGCCTCGTCGGGCGACCAGGGCGCAGGCGGCGGGGGCGGGATCTCGTCGGCGAGCGGGACGACCGCGCACGCGGACACCTCGACGTTCTGGGTCGCGTACACCACGAAATCGCCGTAATTGCCGGCCTGCGCGCCCGCCGCGGGCGGCAGCGTCGCGAACGCCTCGGTCGGCTCGCTCCCCGGCGGGATCGCGAGCGTGACCGCGCGCTCCGCGTCGAGCTCCGGCGCGCTGGCCGGGACGAGCGACGCGCCGTCCCGCTTCGGCGGGCGCCAGCCGCGCGTGGGCCTGCCGAACCGCACCTCGCCGGGGCGGCCGTCGTCGGTCCGCGCGCGGCAAATGACGCGCACGCCCTTGCCGTTGCCGGCCTTCGGGATCACGACGCCGAGGCCCACCCCGCTCTTCGCGAAGCGGCGCAGGCGGCCGAGATCGCGCTCGCGCGGCCCGCCGAGCAGGTCGAGGATGTCGGCCCGGAGCGCGAGCCCGAGCCCCCCCGGAAGCGGATCGGGCGTGCCGAGCATGCGCAGGAGCGGCGCCCGGAGCTCGGGGCCGGCGCCGAGCTTCACGAGGGCCTCGGCGATCGCGACCCGCGCGGTCTGGTACGGCTCCTGACTCAGCCGCTCCGCGAGCGCCGGCCGCGCGGCGTCCTCGCCGATCGCCGCGAGCGCGGCCGCGGCGTACGGGCGGAGCCGCACGTCGCCGAGCGCCGCGATGAGCGGCGGCAGCGCCGCCTTCACCCGGATCTTGGCGAGCGCGTCCACGATCTCGCGCGCCCGCTCGAACGAGGTCACCTCGCCCGCGTCGGCGCCGCCGTCCTGCTCGGGGCCGCGGACCACCTGCCGCAGCCACGCCACGAGGACATCGTCGCCGCGGCGATCGCCCGACTCCGCCAGCGCGAGCGCCGCGAGGCGCCGCCACTTGCGATCGCGATCGACGACGAGATCGCGGGTGAGCGGCGCGCCCTCGCCGAGCCGCGTGAGGGTCAGCGCCGCCCAGCGCCGCACCTCGTCGTCCTCGTCGCGCACGAGCGCGAGGCGCAGCGAGGGCGCCGCCTCGGAGCGGCGCAGATCGAACAGCACCTCGCCCGCCTTGCGCCGGATGGCGACGTCCGCGTCGTCGAGCAGCGCCGCGACCTCCACGACCGCGTCGGCGTCGCCCGCGATGCCGCGGCGGAGCGCGTCGGGCCATCCCTTGCCCTCCTGCCGGAGGCCGCGGACCTCGTAGCGCCCGTGCGACGCCTCGATCGCGCGCAGCTCCGACCGCATCGCGCCGAGCTCCGCCGGGCGCAGCGCGGAGATGTCCTCCAGCTGGCGCGGATCGGTCGCCACGTCGTAGAGCGCGCACGCGCCGATCTTGCGCGCGCAGACGAGCCGCAGCGTGCCCTTGGCGAGCAGCGTCTGCGCGTCCGTCTCGGCGAAGGCGAAGCCCGGGAGCGAGGGCGGCCCGCCCGGCGGGGCCGCCTTGCCCTGCTCCGCCGCCTCGTCGCCGGAGGCGAGCAGCGGCCCGAGGTCGGCGCCGCGCACGCGCGCCGGCCTCGGGATGCCGAGCCCCGCGAGCACCGTCGGCAGGAGATCGACGAGCTGCACCGGCGCCCGGACCACGCGCGGCGAGAGCAGGCCGGGCGCGCTCACCACGAGCGGCACGCGCGCCTGCTCCTCGTACACGGTCGTGCCGTGGTAGCGACCGCCGTGCTCGCCGAACTCCTCGCCGTGATCGGCCGTGACGATCACGACGGCGTCCGGGCGCCCCTTGCGGACCTCGTCCACGATCGCCCCCACCCCCGCGTCCGCCACGGCGATCTCCGCGTCGTAGCGGTCGATGTCGCGGTCGCCGAGCGGGTGCTCCGGGTGCGCCTCGTACGGCTCGTGCGGCTCGAAGAGGTGCACCCACATGAACGCGCGCTGCTCCGGCCCGAGCCCGCCGAGGTAGCTCCGCACCTGCTCCAGACGGAGCTGGACGCTCGCGAACTCGACCTTCCGGTACTCGAAATCGAGCGCCCGGTCGCGCAGCGCGCCGAAGCGCTCGCCGTCGATGAAGAACACCGCCGGCGGGTAGAAGCCCGCCGTCTTGTAGCCGTAGCGGCGGAGGTGCTGCGCGAAGGTCTCGGAGTCCTCCCCGAGCCCTTGCAGCACGAGCGGGCGGATGTACTTGCCCGTCATGAGCGACGACACGGCGTACGACGTGTGCGGCGTCGGCGTGTACGCCGCGTCGAACCGCACGCCCTCGGCCGCGAGGCGATCGAGGTTCGGGGTGATCTTCCTGTCGTAGCCGTACGCCCCCACGTGGTCGGCGCGCAGGGCGTCGATGCTGATCAGCACGATGTCGCGCCCCCGCAGATCGATGGCGTGCCCGCTCGCGCGCTCGTCGAGCGGCGCGGCGTCGAGCGCCTCGGGCGGCGACAGCACGGCGGCGAGCTCGACCACGTGGCCGAGCAGCGGGCTGTGCGTCGCGTAGATCAGCCGGATGTTGTCCGCCAGCGCGAGCCTGTCCGCCGCGCCGGGCGCTAGCGCGGCGCCGAACGCGAAGAGGACGAGCGCGAGCGCCGCGCGCACCAGCCTGGGCGAGCGCCGCCCGTGCGCGTCCTCCAGGCGGGCCGCGCGCGCAGGCAGCGCCGGCGTCGCGAAGGTCGCCGCCGCGAGCGTGAGCGCCGCGAGCCCCAGGTGGAAGGCGGCGTAGAGGCGCGGCAAGACGCGCACGTTCGCGACCTCGAGCAGCACGATCGCGCAGATCGCCGCGAGGAGGAGCCACCTGCCGGCGGCCGCGGCGCGCGCCCGCTTCAAGGCGCGCGCGGCGCGCGGCGCCGCGGCGAACGTCGCCGCGGCGGCGAGGAGCGCGAGCGCCGCGATGAAGGGCGCGCGCCGGCCGCCCTCGAGCATGCGCCCCGTCGAGACCCCGAAGGCCACCGCGCCGCCGAACGCGCCCGCGATCAGCGCTGCCGCGGCGCGGAACGCCTTGCGCTCGGCGCGCATGACGATCTCGAGCACCGCCCCGAGGACGGCGGCGCACGGCGCCGCGGCCGAGAGCGCGAGCGGCAGGAGGTCGCGCAGGGCGCGGCCGAGCTCGTAGGGCCCGAGGAGCTCTCGCCACCGCCACGCGCCGACGACCAGGAGCTCGGCGAGCGCGAGCGCCGCGATCGCGAGGTAGGCGTCCGCCATGCGCCACCCGATCTCCGTCTCCAGCTTCCGCGGAGGCGCGTCGGAGTTCCCGCTCGGGAACGTGGCGCGGCTCGGCGCGGGCGCCGGCGTGGACGGGCGCGCCGGCCCGGTCTGCGGGCGCGGCGCCGCCGGGGCCCGGTGGCCGGCAGGCCCCGGAACGACGCCCTCCCCGGCGGCCGTCGTGTCAGGCCGGCTCCCCAGCAGGGGCCGCCCGGAGGGCACGGGCCCCCCGGGAGGCCGGCCGGCGCCCCCATGGCCCCGCGGGCGCATCGGAGCGGCCCCGTTGCGCTCGGTCATGCGAAGGAGACTTCGAGGATCTCGTACGTGCGCGGCCCGGCCGGCATGTTCACGCGGACCTCCTCGCCGACCTCATGGCCGAGCAGCGCGCGCGCGAGCGGCGACGCGATGGAGATGCGCCCGACCTTGAGATCGGCCTCCTCGGGCCCGACGATCTGGAAGCTCTGCTCCTCGTCCGTGTCCACGTTCGCGAGCTTGACCTTGGCGCCGAACTGGACCTTGCTGCCGCTCAGCTTCGACGGATCGATCACCTCGGCGCGCGAGAGCGTCTGCTCGAGGTAGCTGATGCGGGCGACGATCATGCCCTGCCGCTCCTTGGCGGCGTGGTACTCGGCGTTCTCGGAGAGATCGCCGTGCTCCCGGGCCGTGCCGATGTCCTTGACGACCTGCGGCAGGTCGATCTCTTTCAGCCGTCGCATCTCTTCGCGGAGCCGCGCTTGCCCCTCGGGCGTCATCGGTACTTTCTCGGACATGGTGGGACGCTTTTAGCATGGCTCCCGGCCGGGAGACGACGGCCCTGGGCGCGCCGATCGCCCGAGGCGCCAGGCGCCCGGACCGCAGCGCGGGCTCCGCGCCGCCGTCGCCTAGCCGCGCCAGCGGACGATCTTCCGCGGCAGCCGCCGCGCATGGGCGTCCGCTGACTTGGTCGCGCTCCGAACGAGGGCCGCCGCCGTCTTGGAGAGCTCCTCGGGAGACGGTCCGCCGTGCGGGACGGCCGCGGCGTCCACCGTCGCCGTGGCCGCGCCGGTCGCCTCGGCGACCCGCACCTCGACCGGGACGTCCGCGGCCGGGAGCCGCACGAGGCCCCGGTACACGAACTCCCCTGGCGTATCTCCGGCGTCGGCCTGCTCCAGCACGTAGCGCGCGCCGGAGGACGGCCGCCCGACAGCCTGCGTCACAGCTGCGGCCCCGCGGGGGCGCGGCCCGACGCCGCCTTCTTGGCAGGCGCGCCACGCGGCCGGCCGGCGCCCATCTCGTCGAGGAACCGGCGCGCGGTCACGGCGAACGGGCCGCCCCAGTCCCGGATGACCGACTCGAACACGGCGCGCGCCTCGTCGGACTTCTTCATCTTGAGGAGCGTCTCGCCCTTGAGGACGAGCGCCTCCGGATCGAGCCCGGAGCCCGGGAAGGTCCGCAGCGCGTAGTCGATCCGCGCGAGGGCCGCGTCGAACGCGTCTTCCTTGAGGTAGTAGCGCGCGACGTAGAGCTCGTGGCGCACGAGCCGCCCCGTCACGACCTCGAGCATGTAGGCCGCGTCCTCGCGGTACCGGCTGCGCGGGTACTGCCGGAGGAACGTCCGGATCTCCTTGTAGGCCTCGAGCGTGGTCGCCTGATCGCGCTCCTCGGCCGGCGGCAGGAACACCGTGTCGTCGATGTCCAGGTAGAGCGCCTTCGCCATCCGGTACTTCGCGTACTCGACGTTCCGGTCCGTCCGGTGCTCCTGGATGAACGCGCGGTACTCCGAGATCGCCTCCGGGTACTTTCCCTGCTCGAAATCGAGATCCGCGATCCTGAGATCGGCGAGCCGGGCGTAGCGGCTGTAAGCGAAGAGCCGCTTCACCTCGCCGAAGAGGGCGCGCGCGTCCTCCCAGTCCTTGGCCTGGAAGGCGGCCATCGCCTCGTTGTACGCGGCGCGCGCGTCCTCGGTGTACGTGAGGGTCGCGGTGCGGCCGTCGTTGAGCTCGAAATCGCAGCCCACGAGCCCGCCGAGGGCAGCGAGGCACCCGGCGAGGGCGAGGACAGCGGCGGAGGGTCTCATCGAGCAGGCCTCGTACCCAATCCGGCGCCGGCGCGCCAGGGCTTCCGCCGCGGGGCCGGGCCTGTGCTCCCTCGCTCCCCGCGTCGTGGCGCACGGCTGAGCTGGGGTATGGTCGACCCATGCCCGCTTCCTCTCCGCCGCCCGCCGCCCCGCCCGGAGGCGCCGCCGCGCCCACCGTGCTCGTGGTGGACGACGAGCGCAACATCCGCCGCACCCTCGCCCTGGTGCTGCAGGGCGAGGGCTACCAGGTCGCGGAGGCGCCGAGCGCCGAGGCGGCGCTGGAGCTGCTCGCGCACGGCGACAGCCCCGTCGACCTCGCCCTGGTCGACCTGCTCCTGCCTGGCATGAACGGCCTCGATCTCCTCCAGCGCGTGCGCCAGGACGACGCCACCCGCGAGCTGCCGGTGATCGTGATCAGCGGCCACGCGACCGTCAACGACGCCGTGAAGGCCATCAAGCTCGGCGCCAGCGACTTCTTCGAGAAGCCGCTGAACCGCGAGCGCGTCCTCGTCGGCGTGAAGAACGCGCTGCAGAACTCGCGGCTCGCTCGGGAGGTCGAGGACCTCAAGGCGCAGGTGCAGGCGCGCTACGAGATGATCGGCCAGAGCGCGGCGATGCAGCGGCTGTTCAAGGAGATCGATCGCGTCGCGCCCACGAAGGCGAGCGTGCTCATCACGGGCGAGAGCGGCACGGGCAAGGAGCTCATCAGCCGCGCCATCCACCGGCTGTCGCCGAGGGCGCGGGGCCCCTTCGTCCGGGTCAACTGCGCCGCGATCCCGCGCGAGCTCATCGAGAGCGAGCTCTTCGGCCACGAGCGCGGCGCGTTCACCGGGGCGAGCGGACCGAAGCGGGGCTTCTTCGAGCAGGCCCACGGCGGCACGCTGTTCCTCGACGAGATCGGCGACATGGACCTCGCCGCCCAGGCCAAGGTGCTGCGCGCGCTGCAGTCGGGCGAGATCTGCCGCGTCGGCAGCGAGCACAGCCGGCACGTCGACGTCCGCGTGCTCGCCGCGACAAACAAGGACCTCTCGCGCGAGGTCGCCGCGCTGCGCTTCCGCGAGGATCTCTTCTTCCGCCTCGCCGTGTTCCCCATCAAGAGCCCGGCGCTGCGCGACCGCATGGACGACCTGCGCGCGCTCGCCGACGCGTTCATGGCGGCGTTCTGCAACGAGAACGGCCTCAAGCAGAAGGGCATCGATCCCATGGTCTACGCCGCGCTCGAGCGCCGGAGCTGGCCGGGCAACGTCCGCGAGCTCAAGAACGTGATCGAGCGCGCCGCGATCCTCTCGGGCGACGTCGTCACGATCGCCGATCTCCCGGAGGATCCACACGAGAACCCGTTCGAGGACGACGCGCAGGGGGCCGCCGGAGACGGCCCGGCGGCGCCCCCCGGCGCGGCCGAGCCGCCCGCGGGCGCGGCCCGCCACGAGCCGGAGCGCCCTCGCCTCACGCTCCGCGAGTTCCGCGATCGGGCCGAGCGCCGCTACATCGTCGAGGTGCTGGCCAGCCTCGACTGGAACATCTCGCGCGCGGCCGTGCTGCTCGGGGTCGAGCGCACGAACCTCCACAAGAAGATCCGCGCGTACGGCATCAAGCGAGGTGAGGCGCCGTAGGCACGGCCTGCGCGTCCCGCCTACGCGGCCCCCTCGAGCGCCCTGCGGACGGCGCGGAGGAGCGACTCGGCCGTGAAGGGCTTCCCGAGCACCGCGGCGCCTGGCCGGACGGCGAACGGGCCGTCGAGGGCGTCGCCCGTGTAGCCGGACATGAAGAGCACCTTCATGTCCGGCCTGAGCTTCACGAGGCGAGCGGCGAGCTCGCCTCCGGACATCTCGGGCATCAGCACGTCGGTGAGCAGGAGGTCGACGCGCCCGCGCTGCGCCTCGCAGACGCGCAGCGCCTCGCGCGGCCCGCGCGCCGTCAGCGTCGTGTAGCCGTGCTGCCCCAGGATCCGGCTCGCGAGCGTGACCACCGCGTCCTCATCGTCGGTGACGAGCACCGTCCCGCCCTCGCCCGGGCGCGGCGCGGCGCGGCGCTGGTGCGCGGCGCGCGCGCGCCGCGAGGACGCCCCGCGCGCGGAGAGCGGCAGGTAGATCTCGACGCGCGTGCCCTGTCCTGGCTGGGAGGCGAGCTCGATGTGGCCGTGCCACTGCTTGACGATCCCGTACACGGTGGCGAGCCCGAGGCCGGTCCCCTTCCCCCTCGGCTTCGTCGTGAAGAACGGCTCGAAGGCGCGCGTCCGCACGTCGTCGCACATCCCGCTGCCGGTGTCGCTCACGACGAGGCGCGCGTACCGGCCAGGCGGGACCGCCGGGTGCGCGTCGTGCAGGCTCCCCGCGGCGCCGACGCGGACCGCGCGCGTCTCGATCGACAGCCGGCCGCCGCCTTGCATCGCGTCGCGCGCGTTCAGCGCGAGGTTCATCACCACCTGCTCGAGCTGCCCTGCGTCCGCCAGCACCCGGCAGGCCGACGGGCCGAGCGCGATCGCGAGATCGATGCTGCCGCCAACGGCGGCGCGGAGCGCGCCATCCATGCCGCGCACGACGTCCCGCAGATCCAGCACGACCGGCTGCGCGAGCCCCCGCCGGCTCACCGTGAGCAGCTGCCGCGTCAGCGACGCGGCCCGCTGCGCGGCGCGCTTGATCTCGGCGAGATCCTTCTGCACCGGGCTCTGCTCGTCGAGCTCCTCGATCACCAGGCTCGTGTAGTTCAGGATGATCGCGAGCAGGTTGTTGTAGTCGTGGGCGATCCCGCCCGCGAGCCGCCCCACCGCTTCCATCTTCTGCGCCTGGCCGAGCTCCTCCGAGAGCTCGCGCCGGCGATCTTCGGTGCAGCGCGCGGAGGAGACGTCGACGATGGCCCCGACCACGAGCCGCTCGCCGCGCGCTTCCGCGACGGTCTCGGTCCTCATCACCCGGACCGCCGACCCATCGCGGCGCGTGAGGAAGCCGTCGACCACGCCGGCCGACGTCGGCGTCGCGCCCGCCGCGCCCCCGCCGAGGAGGAGATCGGCCGCCGCGAGCGCCTCCTCCCGCGAGCCATAGCCGAGCAGCCGGGCGAGCACCTCGTTGCAGTCGACGAGCTGGCCGCCGGGCGCGGCGACGTAGAGCCCCGCCGGCGAGCAAGCCGCGAGCAGCGGGCTGTGCGCCACCGGATCCCTCGACGATCGTCCGCTGCTCATCGACGCATTGCCGTTGAAAAACGTTCCGTCGGAGAGACATCTCCGACAACCAGAACTGAAGCGCGGACTCCCCGTCTTTGCAACGTCGTTCACACCGGCCGCACCGCGAGCGTCACTGCAGGGCGGCGCGGCGAGCCGCGCAGCGTGGACGGTGTCGCCGTCTGCCCTTCTCCCCTTCTCTATTGCATCGAACTGGCCTAGACCGCGCCGGGGCTCGCGCGAGCCCGCTGGAGCGATCCATGTTCTTCCTCGACAGCTCGAACCCGGACGAGATCAAGGAGCTCTTCTCCTGGGGCGTGCTCGCCGGCGTGACAACGAACCCGCTCATCCTCTCGCGCGACGCGGGCTGCGTCGATCTCGAGCGGCGCATCCGCGAGGTGCTCGCGGCGTCGGCGGGGCCGGTGTCGGTCGAGCTGACGAGCGAGGACGAGGCGGCGATGCTCGACGAGGCCCGCGGCTATCACGCGTGGGCGCCCGAGCGGATCTGCATCAAGGTCCCGTTCGGCGACGTCGGCCTCAAGGTGACGCACGCCCTCGCGAAGCGCGGCGTGCGCACCAACGTCACGTGCGTGATGAGCTTCAACCAGGCGTACCTCGCGGCGCTCGCCGGCGGCGCGTACGTCTCGATCTTCAGCGGGCGCATCCGCGACATGGGCTACGCCGCGACCCCGGTCATCGAGCGCACGCGCGCGAGGCTCGATCGCGAGCGGCTGGGCGCCGAGATCATCGTCGGCTCGATCCGCCACCTCATGGACGTGAACGAGGCGCTCGACGCCGGCGCGCACATCGTGACCGTGCCTCCCGCCATCTTGCGGAAGATGCTCCACAACCCGAAGACCGAGGAGACGATCCGCGAATTCAACGCCGCCTGGGAGAAGCGTGCTAAGTAGCCGCGCGTGAACGCCGAGCCCGGCCACGCGCGAGCAAACGGGGACGACGGGGACGACGGAGAAGATCGCGGGCCGCGCCCTCTGGATCACGGAGACGCCCCGGGTCGGCGCTCGCCGCCCCGCGCCGCGCCGGAGGCCCTCGCCGGGCGCAAGTACGCGGTCGAAGAGGTGAACCGGGCCCTCGTCGCCGCCGCCGGCCGGCCTCGGACGGCGCTCGACGTCGGCTGCGGGATCGGGCTCAACGGCGCGGCCGTCAAGCGCACCGGCGCGCGCGTGACCGGGATCGAGATCGCGCCCGGCTCGCTCGCGCGCGCCGGCGCGGCGCTCGACGAGGTCCTCGCCGCCGACATCACGAGCGACGCCGCCGTGCGCGAGGCGCTCGGCGACCGGCGCTTCGACCTGCTCCTGTTCGCCGACGTCCTCGAGCACACCGCCGACCCGCTCGCCGTGCTCTGCCGCTTCCTGCCCCACCTCGAGGAGGACGGCCACGTCATCGTCTCGCTCCCCAACGTCGCGGCCTGGCCGGTGCGCCTCGGCCTGCTCGCCGGCCGGTTCGACTACGAGCCGAGCGGCATCCTGGACGACACGCACCTCCGCTTCTTCACCCGCGCGTCGGCGGTCCGGCTCATCGAGCGCGCCGGGCTCGAGGTGCTCCGCGTCGAGCAGAACCCGATGCTCGTCCGCGGCGCCAAGGGGCTCATCCTCCGCGGCCTCGGCGCGGGCGACGACCCCACCGATCTCGCCAGCTCGCTCCCCTACAAGGCGTATCACGCGCTCGTCCGCCCGCTGGAGGACGTTGTCGCCGACCGCGCGCCCGGCCTCCTCGCGTTCCAGCACGTGATCGTCGCCCGGAAGCCGCCGCGCCCGCGCCGGATGCGGCTCACCGTCGGCATGCTGACCATGGATGAAGAGGAGAGCGTCGGCGCCATGATCGGCGAGATCAGGAAGGCCGCGCCCGACGCGGAGATCCTCTGCGTCGACAGCTCCACTCGGGACAGGACCCCCGAGATCGCGGCCGGCCTCGGGGCGCGCGTGCTCCGGCAGGTGCCGCCCCGCGGCCACGGGCCGGCCATGGAGCTCCTCATGTACAGCGCCGCCGCCCGGAGCGATCTCCTCATCTACCTCGATTGCGACTTCACCTATCCGGCCGAGAACATCCCCGTGCTCAGGCGCCTCGTCGAGGAGGAGGGCGCCGACGTGGTGAACTGCGCGCGCACCCGCACGAGGCCGGCGGCCATGCCGGTCCCGAACTACATCGCCAACCGTGCCTTTGCCGCCATGACACACGCGATGCACGGCATCCCGACGTCGGACGTCCATAGCGGAATGCGCGCCTACCGCTGCTCGGTGATTCGCGCGTTCGATTTCGACGGTGAGGGCGACGCGTTGCCCATCGACACGCTGCTCTTCCCCGCGAAGTGCGGCTATCGCGTGGTGGAGATGCCCATCGAGTACAACGAGCGGGTCGGCACCTCGAAGCTGCGCAAGCTGGCTGGCACGGTGTGGACCATGATTCGCCTGCTGCGCGCGCTCCCCGTCGGCGCCCGGCTCGGCGACCGCTACGAGCGCCGCTAGGCGTCGCGCCGAGCTCCGCAGGGCGTCGCGCTCATCGGGGCGTGACGTGAATGTGGCGATAGCGACGCGGTGCGGCGTCACCCCGACCGCGTGGTCATCGCATTTCCGCCGCCTATACTCCGCACCTTGCAACACCGAAGGAGGCAAGAGATGCGGTTTTTGAAGTGGTTTTGCGTACTAGGTGTGTCCGCATTGATGGGCTCGGCGGCGGGGGCGGGGTGCGGGGGCGATGACGCCGGCGAGACGAGCTCGAGCTCAGCAGGGGGGACCGGCGGCGGGGCTCCTGGCGACTGTACGCCGAAGAACCCGGTCTGCACGGCTGTCGCTTCCGATTGCATTGCCGTCCACGACAATCAGGGCGCGACCAAGTTCGGTCTGCGGATGGCGCAGCTGACGGTCACGAAGCCCGACGTGCTCGCGGTCGGCTATATCGCCCGCCTCGTCGCCGAGGGCCTGACGATGAATCTGCCCGTGTGCAACTTGAATGGCACCGGGACCTTTTCCTGGTTGCTCGAATTCGACACGGCGACCGGCAAGCTGCGCACCGGCGGCGCGATGCCCACGAGCGACCCGCTCGCGGGCTACTGCTTCGCCAACATGTCTGCAGGCGAGTTCGAGATCGCGCCGAAGGAGCTCGACGCCCCGCTGACCGACGGCGCCTGGAGCGGCGCGGCCGACATCCTGAACGTCCCGATCTTCCTGGACACGGGCGCGGGAGACGCGGCCGCCGAGCCGATCGTCCTGCCCATGCACGAGGTGCAGCTCACCGACGCGAAGGTGTCGGCGGACAACAACTGCATCGGACGGTACAACCGCGAGGGGCTCGACCCGACGGAGGCCTGCCTCCCCGGCCCGGACGGCGATCCCCCTGCGTTCATCAACGGCGGCAAGCTCACCGCGTTCATCACGCTGGAAGAGGTCGATCGGGTGATCATCCCCGGGATCGAGCAGAGCCTCTGTGTCGTGCTCTCGGGCGATATCGGAGAGTACGGCACCGGTGAGACCCCGAATACGTGCAAGCGCGACGAGAGCGGCAAGATCGTGCTGAAGGGCGACTGGTGCAGCGCGACGAACTCGGCCGCGACGGACGACTGCGCCGACGCCTATGCGCTTGGCGGCGAGTATGCCGCGAGCGCGGTCAAGATTACCGGTCTCTGTCCGCAGTAGCGCTTGCGGGGGGCTCTCCGGGGAGCGTACGATCTGTCGTGGCGTCCTGAAGCCCGCGTCCAGCGGGCGCGGCGCTGCGGGTCGCGCTCCCCCGGAGGGTTCCTTATGCCCCGCCTCATCAAGCATTTCTCCGCCATCCTTGCTCTCCTCATCATCGCCGGATGCGCCGCTTCGGGCGGCGGGTGCGCCGGCTGTGGAATGACCCCCCTCCCCGCCGGCTTCAAGCCCGCGGATCGCATCGAGAACGCCGGCGCGGCGCGGCTCACGCAGTCGGGCGTCGAGTTCCTCGAGCAGAACCTGGGTGTCCTCGGGCGCGCGCTGCTCGGGGGTGGGGACGGCGGCGTGATCACGTTCTCCATCCCCAGGTCTTCTGGGACCGGCTACACGGTCTGTCCCGGCGGAGCCGACCCGAACGCGAGCCCGCCCAGGTGCACGGCGGAGATCGACGTGGGGAGTGCAGCGCTCCAGATCGAGCCGAGGACGCCGCATAACCTGCGAATCCGGGGATCTCTGCCCGTGCGCCTGCAGAACCTCCCGATCCTGGTCAACCTGCTCATCACGGACAGCACGGTCATCGCGACCCTCAACGGCAACGACGCGTGCCCACCCGACGACCAGACCTTCACGAACATCAACCTCGACGTCGAGCTCTCCGTCGAGATCGACGTCAATCCGCAGCACTCGCGGCAGGGCTACTCGCGCGTCAAGATCGTCCGGCTCGACATCGGCAAGGATCAGCTCGAGTCGAGGCTGCGGCTCAACTGCGGCGACTCCATCGCCGGCGACATCCTCGATTTTCTGCGCCCCATCGTCCTCCCCCTCCTGACCGGCTCGCTCTCTGAAACGCTGAAGGCCCAGCTCGACCAGCAGCTCTGTCTGAAGGCGGATCCGACGCAGGACCAGGCCTGCCCCGACGGCACGAACGACATCGGCGGCGTCTGCCGCTACGGCACGCACGCGAACGACGAGTGCGCCTCGATCCTGCTCGGGGTCGAGGGCCACATCGATCTCGGCCGGCTGCTCGCGAGCATCTCCCCCGGCACGCAGGGCGGGTTCGACCTCCTGCTCGCCGGCGGCGGCATGAGCGAGCGGGACGACGGCTCCGATCTCGCGTGGGGCGACCTCAACCCGGTCGGCGACGGGCTCACCCTTGGCCTCTATGGCGGCGCCGAGCCGGTGCCGACATCGAAATGTGTGCCGCTGTCGAACATGGCGCTCCCGGCGGGCATCCCGATTCCCGATGAGCTCGTCGCCAACACCCTCTCCGACTGGCCAGCCGACCTTCCCGGCCCTCACGTCGGTCTCGCGATCTCCGAGCGCTTCGTGAATTATGCCATGAACGGTCTCTACAACAGCGGCCTGCTCTGTCTCGGCATCTCCACGGAGACGGTGCCTCTCCTCAACTCTGGCACGCTGGGGCTGCTGACCCCTTCCGCAAAGGATCTCGCGCTGCAGCGCGAGTCGCAGCAGGTCGCTGTCGTCATCCGCCCGCAGGCGCCGCCTCGGGTCACCTTCGGTGATGGCACGAACGGAAGTGACGACCCGCTGATCCGCATCCGGCTGGACCGGGCGAGCTTCGATTTCTACATCTGGTCGCTCGACAGGTTCATCCGGTTCATGACGGCGACGTTCGATGTGGACGTGCCCATGAACCTCTCGGTCACCCCCGAGGGTCTCACGCCGGTGATCGAGGCGCTCAGGGTCGAGAACGGCGAGGTGACGAACAACGGGCTGCTCCGGGAGAACCCCGAGAACATCGCGGAGGCGCTGGGCGGCCTCCTCAGCGGTCAGCTCGGGCAGCTGATCGGCGGCGGCATCCCGGCGATCGATCTCGACGGGCCGCTCTCGGCGCTCGGGCTCTCGCTGGTCATCCCGGAGTCGGCCGAGGGCGCGGGCTCCCCCGGCCTGAGGAAGCTCACGAAGGGGCAGGACAACTACCTCGGCATCTTCGCGGCGTTCGGAACGACGGCGCAGCAGCGCTCGCCGAGGAGCGACACGCAGGCCGAGCTGAGCCGCAAGGAGGTGCGCGCCGAGGGGCTCCGCCTGCCCACGATGACCCGCGACAACGGGCCGACGGCGCGTCTCGTCATGAGCTCGCCGCTCGACGACGGCACGCGGACCGTCGAGTACTCGTACCGGATCGACAGCGGCGTGTGGCGCCCGTTCAGGCGCGAGCGCGTCGTCGACCTGCACGACGACTGGCTGCGGCTCCAGGGGCGTCACGTGATCTCGGTGCGATCGCGGATCGCGGGCGCTCCCCTGTCGCTCGATCCCACGCCGGCGACCGTCGAGATGGTGGTCGACGTCGATCCGCCGGTCATCTCCGTCGGCGCCGCGGTGGACGGCCGGGTGCCGATCGAGGTGAGCGATCGGGTCTCGGACGCCGCGCGCGCGAAGGTGCGCGTGCGGCTCGATGACGGCGCGTGGTCGCCCTGGTCGACGGCGGCGGAGACGACGTCGGTGGAGGTGGGCGACGCCGTCGAGATCGAGGTCGAGGCCGTGGACGAGGAGGGGAACCTCGGCACGGCGCGGCAGGCGATCCTCCGCGGCCGGGTCCCCGTCGACCCGGCGGCGGGCTGCGGATGCGTCATGGCTGGCGGCGCCGGCGAGGCGCCGTCGGGCGTCCGCTGGCTCGGCCTCGTCGTCGCGGCGGCGGCCTTGCGGCTCGCGCGGCGCGGCGACCGGGGCTCGTCGCCTCGGCGCCCTGCGCGGCGCGGCGCGCGCGGCGTGAAGGGCGCGCTGGCCGGGGCCGCCGTCGTCGCGCTCCTCGGCTCGCACGCCGGATGCTCGTGCAGCGAAGAGCCGGAGGAGGTGGAACAGGGGTGCGTCGCGCCCGACTGCACGACGCTGGAGCACGGGCTCATCGGCGCGTACACCTCGGTCGCGGTCGCCGCCGACAAGCGCACGGTCTGGGTCGCCGGCTACGCGGAGGCCGACTGGCGCAACGCGTTCGCTTGGGGCGACCTCGTGGTCGGCACGTGGGACGGCGAGGCGGTCGCGTGGGAAGCGATCGACGGGGTGCCCGCGGAGCCCCCGGTCGACCCGGCCAGGTTCGACGTGAGCGGGTTTCGCGGGGGCCAGACCGAGCCCGGCGACGACGTCGGCCTCTGGACGTCCATCGCGGTCGGGCCGGACGGAAACCCGGCGGTGGCCTACTACGACCGCACGAACCGCGCGCTCAAGTTCGCGCAGCGGCAGGGAGACACGTGGGCGGTGAGCTTCGTGCAGCAGGCGCCGAGCAGCGATATCGGCCGCTACGCGAAGCTGCTCTTCGTGAAGGAGTTGCCCGTCATCGCCTACCTCGCGATGGAGCCCGGCGAGGGCGGCTCGGTCACGTCGAGCGTCCGGATCGCGACCGGCGAGAGCGCCTCGCCCGGGGAGGGCGCGTGGCGGTTCGAGGACGTGGCGAAGGACGAGGCGACGCCGTGCCGCGCGTTCCTCTGCGGCGCCGGGGCGAAGTGCATCCGGAGCACGGGGCGCTGCGCGACACCGCGCGCGGCCGGCGACTGCGAGCCGGGGTGCGCCTCCGGGCAGGCGTGCATCGACGACGGCGGCTCGCCGGCGTGCGCCGCGATCTCCGACGGCAACCGGCTCGAGACGTACCCCGAGGCGATCGGCGACTACATCGCGATGGCGCCCGACGATGCGGGCGGGTTCGGCCTGGCGTTCTACGATCGCATCCACGGCGACGTGGTGATCGCGTCGAAGTCGATGGGCGCGTGGGAGACCCGCATCGTGGACGGCGCGGCGCCGGACGGGACGGACACGGGCGACGTGGGCATGGGGACGTCGCTGTTCATCGATCGCGCTGGCGACTGGCACCTCGCCTACGCGGACGGCCGCTCGGAGGGGCTGCGGTACGCGCGGGTGAAGGGAGGCACGGAGGTCGAGCCCTCCGAGGTGGCGGACGACGGGCTCGGGATCGAGGGCGCCCCCTTCGAGGACGGGCAGCACCTCATCGGCGACGACGCGAACGTGTTCGTGACGGCGGCCGGGGAGGTGCGCATCAGCTACCAGGACGCGACGAGCGGGACCCTGCGGCTCGCGATCGGGACGAAGAGCGGCGACGGCCACAGCTGGCTCATCCGGGCGATCGAGCAGGAGGGCTTCGCGGGCGCCTTCTCGCGGATCGTGGAGGTGGACGGGCGGCTGCTCATCGCGAACTGGTGGCGCGTCGGCGGACAGACCACGAAGGGAGACGTGGCGCTCGTCGCTCCCTGAAGCGCGCGCCGGGGCGCGAGCGCCTGGGCCGTGAGATGACCGGATCGCCGCGTGCGGCGTCCCCCTGGAGCGCTCGGCCGACGGATCGCCGTTGAGCAGGCGATCCGCCGACTGGGTATGCTCCTGGGTCGGCGCGGCCAGGGCGCGGGTGCGCCTTCTGCGAGGATCTGCAGGCAGAGCGAAGCGTCACAGGAAAGGCTTGGGACGATGAGAGCGACGGAACGAACGAGCAGCAACGCGGTGAGCAACGCATCTGCGCCATCCGGTGGAGCGCAGGACCAGGCCGGCGCGCCCGCGCGGCGCGCCGCGCGGCGGCGGATCGGCGTCCCGTTCTCTCTGTGGCTGCTCCCCGCCGCGTCGGCCGTCGCGGCGCTGCACCTCGCCGGGTGCTGGCCGCTGTCCTACGCCGAGGATTGCAAGGAAGACTCGAGGTACTGCCCCCCCGAGCCGACGGGCGGCGGCAACGACCCTGGCCCCACGTGCGAGCCGGACCCGACCCAGGACGCGAGCACGGTGGTGGACCGGTGCGCGGTGTTCGCGAGCGCGGGCGCGGCGTCCGGAGGAGACGGGACGAAGGCGAGGCCGTACGCGTCGCTCTCGGAGGCGATCGCGAGCGCGAACGGCAAGCGGGTGCTCGTGTGCTCGAGCGGCGTGTTCGAGGAGAGCGTCACGGTCAATGCGGCCATCGAGGTGATCGGCGGCTTCGACTGCAACGCCGGCTGGACGTGGAGCCCGGCGGCGCGAAGCACCATTGGAGGGCCCGCGAACAAGGTGGCGCTCACGCTGACCGAGGACGCGGGCGGAACACGGGTGCGGAGCTTCACGATCAGCGCGGCCAACGCGACGGCTACGGGCGGGTCGTCGATCGGCGTGGCGGTCGCGGACATCGACGCGCAGCTCGATCACGTCGACGTCATCGCAGGCAACGGGATGAACGGCGCGAACGGCGAGACGCCGGCGGTCGCGCAGGACGGCGCGAACGCGCTGGAGGACGTCTCGAGCGCGTGCCTCGTGGCGGTCTACAGCGGCCAGCCCGGCGTGACGACGTGCGAGGACGGCGAAACGAGCGGCGGCGTCGGCGGCCTGGGAGGACAGCCCGCGGTGGATGAGGGGCGCGGACAGACCGGTGGCGACGGCACGCCTCCGGCGGTCTCCCCGACCGAGCTCGGCCTCGGCGGCACCGGACACGGACAGACGGGGGGTACGGGAGAGACGACCGAGTGCAGGGACGGCGCGAGCGGCGCGAGGGGCGCCTCCGGCAGCGCTGGCGCAGCTGGCGACCGCACCACGCTGACGCTGGTCGGCGTCACCGGAGGCGACGGCGGCGCAGGCGTCAGCGGGACGCGCGGTCAAGGCGGCGGCGGCGGCGGTGGCGCGAAAGCAGGACGCTTCTGCATGGCCAGCGGAGGTGGCTACATCGACGGCGCGGGCGCAAGCGGCGGCGGCGGCGGGGCCGGCGGCTGCGGTGGAACGGGAGGCGGCGGTGGCAAGGCCGGCGGGTCGAGCGTCGGGATCCTCAGCCTGGGGACCAAGCTGGCGCTGACCGATGTGACGATCGCCGTCGGCAAGGCGGGCAATGGAGGCGAGGGCGGGGGTGGAAGCCCCGGTGGCTCGGGCGGCATGGGGGGCAAAGGGGGCAGTCGCGTCGCCGGCGCCGGCTCGCTCGCGGGTTGCATGGGCGGCAAGGGCGGTGCGGGCGGCGATGGCGGCCCTGGCGGCGGCGGCCGAGGCGGCCACGCGGTGGGCATCGCCTACAAGGTCACGCCCAGCCCCGCGGCCGCCGAGGTGCCGTTCACCGGAGGCACGGCTGGCAACGGCGGCTCCGCCGGGCTCGGTGGCTCCCCCGGGAGCGACGGCGCGGCCGGGGTGAGCGGCGCCTGCTGGGATTTCGCCGGCAACACGAGCTGCCCGCAGCAGTGATCGGCGCCGACGCGCCGTCAGGCGACCAGCGACGCCGCGCCGATCTCCGCCGTCGCCGGGCCGCTCACGCGCGCGCGCTCCGCGGCCACGAGATCGAGGAGCTCTTTCCGGGTCGCCTGCCCGCTGTCGAGCAGCGCGCGCATCGCGCCGTCGACGCAGCCCTTCACCCGCGCCAGGCGGGGAGCGCTCTCCCCGCCCTCCTGCGCGGTCAGCATGTCGTGCAGCATCCGCCTGAGCCCCGCCATCGCTTCGGTCTTCGTGCGCATCGCCATCACCTCGCCCGATCGGCCTAGCGGAGGCGGCGCGATCCGGCCAAGTTTCAGGCGCGCGGCAGCTTGCCCAGCGCGAGGTCCGCAGCGTCGCGCTCGATCCCCGCGAGCGCGACCCCCGGGCCCTTCCGCGGGACGAGCACCACGCGGCAGCGGCCGCGCGTCGCCGTCTCCAGGTGCGACAGCCCGAAGTCGAGCGCCGCGCCGAAGGCGAAGACGAGCGCGCCCATGCCGAGCAGCTCCGGGGAGCCCGCGCGCGCGCCGTCGACGAGCAGCGACACGCCCAGGTACGTCCCCAACCCCAGCGCGACGAGCCCTGCGTAGAGGGCGAGCCGCGGGTAGCGCACCTCGCGCGTCGCCCGGAGGAGCGCCTCGACCGGGATGTACGTCTCCCGCTCCCGCAGCGTCCGGCCGAACAGCTCTGTCCGGCTCCGGACGGTCACGCCCTTCGGGCCGACCTCCAGCTCGGCGGGCCGGCGGTACCGCAGAAGGAACCGCCCGGCGAGCCGGAGGACGTGCATCACGAGCAAGATCCCCGTCGCCGCCAGCAGCACGAGCGCCACCGGCCCGCGCGGCGGCGGTGACAGCTCGCCCGCGAGCCGCGCCGTCGCCCCGCCGTCGCGCTCCGGCGCCCACCTCTCGTCCCCGGCGGCCCCGGCGCCCTCCTGCGCGGCCCCGCTGGCGCTCGGCGCGCGGCTCGGTCGCCTGCCGGGCGAGAGCGCGTCGCGCAGCAGCGAGCGCACGATCGGATCGCGCACGTCGTCCACCAGCGCCGCGGCCTCGGCGCGCGCGTCGGGCGAGGTGCTCCCCCGCACCGCCGCCGCGGCGATGATCGCGCCCGCCCGGCCGAGCTGCGGCAGCGCGCCCTGGTCGGCGCGCCGCACCAGCGCGGCGATCGACCGCCAGAGGCCCGCGGCGCGCTCGCCCAGCGCGGCGTCCAGCGCGGTCAGCGCGTCGACGGAGGTGTACGTCGCCAGCCAGACGAGCGCCTCGGCGACGCGGCCCTCCGCCTCCGGCCCGTCGGGCGGTGAGAGAGCGACCCCGCGCGCGAGCAGCGTGGCCAGGAGCACCCGGGTCGCGCTCCCCGCGCCCTCGCTCGTGCCGCGCTCGAGCGCCCGGACCACGTTGCCGAACCGGGTCTCCGCGTCGGCGACCGACAGTCCCGCCCGGTCGACGAGCTCCGCGAGGCCGCCCTCCAGGGTCGTTCGCCGCTCATCCGCGGCGGCAAAGGCCGCGGTGTGGACGACCCGCGCGAGGTCGTCGCCGCGGGGGTGTCCGGCAAGCTCATCGAGCACGGCGTACGGAGAGTGTTCGGGCGTCATCGGCGCGGGCTGGTCGGATTAACTGAACGCCGCCGCTTTGGCTAGTGTTCCGCGCGGCCCGGGCGGCACTCCGCCCCGGCGCGGCCGCCTTCGCCCCGGCGCGCTACGGCTTCCGCGCGCCGCCCTGCTCCAGAAGCGCCTTCTCCACGAACCCCATGATCAGCTTGAGCTGCCGGTTCGTGACGTGGAGCTTCGACCAGATGACCTTCCCGTCGGTGTTGAAGGCGATCTCATCCACCACATCGATCCTCGTGATCCCCAGGTCGATGGTCCGGATCGCGTTCAAGGTCTTCGTGAGCTCCTGCGCGTGAACCAGCGCATCTTCAGCGGATTCATCGCCCGCCGTGAGGGCGAGGTCCGCGCCCCCATCCTTGGTCGGCGTGACGGTGAGCCGCATCCACGCGAGGCTGCGCGGGATCGCCTGGACCCCGCGGAAGGCGTTCGCGGGCGTGAGCATCGAGATGACGATGCCTGCCGCCGAAGATTTGTTGAATCCTTTCATGGACTTCAACTTGTACAGCTGATCTTCTTCAGCAGCGGGAAGGACCACGAGCAGGCGCCGGTCCGGGACCATCGCGAAGATGCGCTTGCTGCGGTCGGCGGTGGCCCGGGCGGCGGGGACGGGGGCGTCTTCGATCCACGAGCCGTTCGATCGCTGCACGATGACGTCGACCGCCGCGCGCATGGTCTCCTCGGGCGCCCGGTAGTCCATGACCGCGACGACCTTGCTGGAGTCGCGGAGCTGCGGCCCGGCGATGAGGAGGTGGTCGATGTCCCGGATCGGGTCGACGGCGGTGTCGCTGAAGAAGGACTGCCACTGGGGGATGGTCGTCAGGATCCGGCCGAACCACGCGCCGAGCTCGTGGCTGCGGAGCCGGTCGCCGGCGATGAGCACCTGGACGTTCGGGTCCTTCGACGCGAGCTTGCCCGGCGCGCCCGCGGCGCTCAGCGGGGTCCGCAGGTTCGGGTGATCGCCGTCGTTCTCCGTGCCCCCGTCGCCCGACGCGTCCGGGCCTGCGTCGCCAGGCGGCTTCCGGCGCGGCCGTTCGGGCGCGCCCGCGTCCGGCGCCTCCGGCGAGGCGCTCGCCGACGCCGTGGGCGGCGTCGCGGGCGACGGCGTCGCGGGCGCGGCGGCGCCCGCCCCGGAAGGCGCCCCCTCACCGCCGCTCGCGGAGGGCGCCGCCGCCACCGCGCTGGGGTCGTCCGCGAGGAGATCCAGATCGATCGGCACGATCGTCTCGCCGGCGTCGTAGTCGGCCAGCTCGCCCCGGAGCGCGAACATCGCGTCGAGCCACGCGAACAGCGGGGTCGGGAGCAGGGGCAGGTGCAGGAGCGCCGCGACGGCGGCCGCGGTGACGAGCGCGCGCCTGGATGCGGCGCGAACGAGCGGAACCGCCGCGGTGCCACGGCCCACGCGCTGGGCCTCCGTCGTGTTGTTCAAGCCACGCCCCGGGGTCCGTTCCGCCACGGCGGTACCCTAGCAGCAGCCGTCCGAACGGCATCCGAGCCCCGGAGCGCGCCCTCACCGCGCGTCGCGGCTCCGTGGCACGTCGTTCGCTCGGGCGATGGTCATGCGATGCCGCCTGCCCCGGCGCCCGCCATCGCCAGCTCGAGGGGCGCGCGCTCCGCAGAGAAGTGGATCGACACGTGAGTGACCAGGTACTAAGACCGCCGAGCCGACCCGACCCTACGGGTCGATCATCAGACCGCGAGGATCGGGAAGGCCGGTCCTCGCCCAACGCTGTGGATGCGATGAACCGCTCTCAGGCGCCCCGCCCCCGCGGGCAGAAGGACCCCGCTCGATCGCACGGCAGCGGCAATGTCCGCACCGACGACCTGCGGAACCCGCAACCGGCGCCGGGCGCCGAACGCGCCGGGGGCGGCGGCGTGCGCACCTCGCTCGTGTCCAGCGTGCTCGGGTTCGTCGCCGCGGCGGCCTTCGCCGGCACCGCGGCGTGGGCGAGCGGATGCCAGGGCGAGGCCCCTCCTGGCCCCTCCACCGAAGGCAACTCGCCGCCCGAGCGGACCTCGTCCCTCCCCCGCCCCACGCCGACGTCCTCCGCGCGCGCCGCCGCGTCCGCCGAGGCGCCCAGGGAGGCCCCGGCCGCCGCGCCCTCCGAGGCCCCGGAGCCCCCCGCGCCCGACAAGCCGTACACGGGGCCGCTTCTCGGCTCGATCGTGCCGCAGGCGGCGGTCTATCCGACGATGGAGTTCTCCAAGCAGCGGCTCGGCTACATCCGGCTCGGCGGCAAGGTGCCGGTCGATCCGAAGCCCATCAAGGGCGGTAGCTGCGCCAAGGGATGGTACCGCCTCCTCGACGGCGGCTACGTCTGCGGGAGGTCGGCCACGACGGACCTGTCGAACCCGCAGGTCCGCCTCGGCATCACGCCGCCGAACCTCGACGACGTCCTCCCGTACAAGTACGCCTTCAACACGACGCACGGCACGCCCCTCTACCGCTCCGTCCCGTCGAAGGACGAGATGATGCGCTACGAGCCGTACCTCGAGTCCGCGAAGCGCAAGCGGAAGGAAGAGGAGAAGCAGCGCGCCGAGGCGCTCTACGAGGAGACCGAGAAGGAGGTCGCCGCGGCGGCCGCCGCCCGCGCAGAGGCCGCCGCGAACCCCGCGCCGGTGGCCGCGATCGCGGCGGATCCGGCAGCAGTCGAGGACAAGGCGGCGGCCGTCGCCGAGGCCGCGTCGCTCGGCATCGCGCCGGCGCCCGTCGAGGAGGAGCCCGAGAAGCCCTGGTGGGAGAACGTCGACGACAAGGGCAGGCCGCGCAGCGTCACGCTCGCCGATCTCGACAAGGACGCCGACTCGACGGTCGCGAAGCGGATGGTCAAGGGCTTCTTCGTCGCGGTCGACAAGACCTTCGGCTGGAACGGCCGCAGCTGGTACAAGACGACCGCGGGCCTCGTCGCGCCGAGCGACCGCATGTACATCATCAAGCCGCCGGCCTCGCAGGGCATCGACTTCCCCGAGGGCGCGAAGTCGGTCGGCTTCATCCTCGCGAAGTCGGCGAGCAAGTACCAGTTCGACGCCGAGAAGAAGTCCGTCACCGTGGCCGGCTCGCTCGAGCGCTTCGCGGCGTTCGGCCTCACGGGCGAGTCCCACACCCACAAGTCGACGGTCTACCGGAAGACCACCGAGGGCTGGTGGATGAAGGGCGCCGACGGGACGTACACCGATCTCGGCACCCCGCCGCCGGATCTCGCGCCGGGCGAGAAGTGGATCGACGTGAACCTGTCGCGCAAGACGCTGGTCGCGGTCGAGGGCGACAAGCCCGTCTTCGCGGCGCTCATCTCGCCGGGGAGGCGCTCGAAGGACAAGAAGAAGGATCACCCCACGCACACGGGGGTGTTCCGCATCCGCGAGAAGCACATCGCGACCACGATGGACGGCGACGGCACGGTCGCGGGCGATCTGCCCTACAGCATCGAGGACGTGCCGTTCGTCGCGTATTACGACGGCTCGTACGCCCTCCACGGCGCCTTCTGGCACGGAAACTTCGGCCGGGAGATGAGCCACGGCTGCGTGAACCTCTCGCCGCTCGACGCGAAGAAGGTGTTCTTCTGGAGCGAGCCCAGGCTCCCGCGCGGCTGGCACGGTGTCTGGGCCACGCCGGAGAACCGCGGCACGCTCGTGTCCATCCACGAGTGAGCGGGCCGCGCGCCGATCGGCCGCGCGGACGAGGACGCAGCAACACGGTGCGCTCCACCTCGAGCGGGCCGCGCGTGGACCGGCCGGACCGGGCTCTCCGCGACGCATGAGGACGCCGGACCGGGCTCTCCGCGACGCATGAGGACGAGCGCGCGTCGGAGCCGCGCCGCGCCTCGCCTGGGCCCGCCAGCGGGCCTGCCCGCCCGCCGCCCTGCCTCCGCCGGTCGCTGGAAATCCGGGCGGGTCGTGCTCGCAACAGCTTGAACGGTCGCTTTGACAGGGCTCCCTCTTGACTCGGGGCTCCCCTTCGCACACTTGTGGAGCCGCCATGGACCAGTTCTCGGCGCACCTCGACCGCGGGTGGGATCTCGTCCAGCGCGGGGACACGCGCGGAGCAGAGGCGTCGGCCCGGCGGGCGCTCGAGCTAGATCCGAACTCGCCGGAGGCTCACAACCTGCTCGGCTTCGTCGCGGCCCTCGAGGGCGAGGGCGAGGAGGCCATCGAGGCGTACCGCCAGGCGATCGCCCTCGATGACACCTACTTGGAGGCGATGCTCAACGCCGCCGAGGTGTACATCCATCCGCTCGGCGATTTCGATCAGGCGATCGAGATGTGCGACCAGGCGCTGGATCTGGCCGAGGTCGACGAGGAGATCATCGACGCGCTCCTCCTGAAGTTCGACGCGCTCCTCGGCAAGGGCGATCTCGACGAGGCGGCCCAGGTCGCGGCGAAGATCCCCGAGGGCCCCTACGACAACCCGAACCACACCTTCCTCGTCGGCCGCGCGTTCTACGAGATCGGCCAGGCTGACAAGGCCGCCGCGCTCATCGAGGAGGCGGCGCTCAAGGACCCGCGGCACGCCGAGGCCCACTACTACCTCGGCCTCATCCGCGACGAGCGGGGCGACGTCCGCGGCGCGACGCAGGCCTTCCTGCGCTCCCGCGAGCTCGACGTCGAGCTCGGCATGCCCCCCTGGGCGCCGAGCCGCGACGGCTTCGTGACGCTGGCGCAGAAGACGGTCGCCGCGCTCAACCCCGTGCTCCGGCGCTACGTCGAGGGGGCGGAGCTCTACATCTCCGACGTGCCCGGGATGGAGCTCGTGGCCGAGGGCGTCGATCCCCGCGCGCTGGTCCTCCTGGACGGCCTCAACGCCGACGAGCGGGAGCGGGGCCTCCGCGGCAGCGCCGATGTCCATCCGTGCGCGCGGGTCTTCGTCTACGCCCTCAACGTCGCCCGCCTCGCGGGCAGCATCGAGGCGCTGGAGCGCGAGATCAACCTGGCGCTCGAGCGCGAGATCACCGCGACGTTCCTCGAAGCCGAGCAGAACGAGCGGACCGAGAAAGAGCTCAACTGAGCGGGCGAGGGCGCTCCTCGCCACGGCCGCCGTGCCGCGTGGGCGCGCGGGCCGCCGCTTACTTCCACTTGACGGCGATGATCTCGGTGCTGATGCCGGGTGACGAGCGGATGATGACCGAGCTCATCAGCCGATGCACGGCCCCGAGCCCGACGCCGAGCCCCTGACCGGGCATCCTCGGCGTCAGCCGCGCAGAGCTCGACGAGGACGGGCCGCGATCGCTCTTCGGCCCTACCTCCTCGAGCAGCGCCAGCTTCGGGTCCAGGCCTGGGCCGGAGTCGCGCACGATCACCTCGACGCCCCACCGACCGCCGCCCGTCTGCGTGTCATCGCGGAGCGCGCGGATGCTGATGCTCCCGCCGCCGCCGTGGCGCACCGCGTTCGACACGAGCTCGGCGATCGCGATCGCGAGCTCGTGCTGGGCGCGCTCCGAGAGCCCTGCCCAGCGCGCGATGTGCGCGCCCTCGGCCGCGCAGGCGAAGCGATCCTCCTCGCGCGTGACGGGGATGCTGAACGCGGGCGGGGACCTCTGCGTCACGCCGCGCCCCTGTCGCGGACCACGGCGACGACGCACGTCGCGTCGTCGAACGACTTCTTGTGGACGTCGACGATCCGGCGCGCCATCTCCTCGGGATCGAGGTCGCGGAACGCGCCGAGATCGAAGCCGCTGGAGATCCCGTCGGAGTGAAGCAGGACGACGTCGCCGGGCGAGATGGGGAAGCGAAAGCTGCGGAGCCGCCGCACGCGCCGCCCGAGGATCCCCGCCGAGCAGAAGCTCGGCATGGCCGTCCGCGTGATCGCCTTCATCGCGATGTTGCCGACGCCCGAGAACTCGAGCTCGCCCACGCTCTCGTCGATGCGCAGGAGCGCAGCCGCGGCCCCTCGCGTCGACGCGAGCTGCTCCCCTGCCCCGGTCAAGAGATCCTCGATCGGCATCGACGCGTGCTCCTCGACGTACCGGCAGAACGCGGAGGCCGCCTGCGCGGCGTGGGGACCGTGACCGAGCCCGTCGGCGAGGCCGATCAGCACCCAGGGGGACTGTCGGACCACCACCACCTCGTCGCCGGCGATCTCCTCGCCGGCGGCGACGCAGCACGCGGTCCCGATAGCGACCGTCATCCGAGGTACTTCCTGACCGTCACGGTCGTCCCCGCGCCGGGCGCCGTCTTGACATCGAACGCATCCATCAGCGCCTTCGTACCGCGGAGGCCCGCGCCCATACCGTGACGCGAGCGGTACTTGCCGCTCAGGATCTCCGGCAGGTTCGTGATCCCGGGCCCGTTGTCCTGCGCGACGATCTCGATCGCACGCATCGGCGAGGTGAGCGAGCGGACGACGACCTGTCCGCTGCCCGCGTACCTGACGATGTTGCGCCCGAGCTCCGAGATCGCGGTGACGATCTTCGTCTGCAGGACATCGCTGACGAGGTGCTCGATGCAGAGCTCGCGGCCGGCTGACCGCGCGCGCAGCACGTCCTCCTCGTTGCGCACATCGATGGTGATCTCGCGCGGCGCAGGGGCGGCGTGGTCGAGCTCGCCGAGCTCGGAGATACACCGATCGAGCTGCGCCTGGTCGCGGACGAACAGCTTCACCCCGCGCTTCACCTCGACGAGGAGGCGCCGGAGATCACCCTCGCGCGCGACCATCGGATCGACCTTCGCCTGCCGGATCCCGCAGTCGATGACGCTCTTCCTCACCGCAGGCGAGAGGAACTGCGCCAGCACCGTCTCGATCTGATCGGTGATCGAGCGGCCGACGATCTGCGGAGACGACGGCACGGGGCCTCGCGCCGACTGCGGCGTACCCGGCATGCGCGTCGACACCGGTCCGCTGGACCGGCTCGACGGCGGCCCCGTGGCGCCGCCGCTGGAGGGCGGTCCGTCACGAGGAGGGATCTTCATGCGACACCTCGTTCGTGAGCTCCGGCGGCATCATGTCGTCCTCCGCGGACGGCGCGAGCATCTCGACGGCGCGCTCCAGGTTGAGCGCCGTCACCACGCCAGGGATCTCGAGATCCATCTCCACGAGCGCGATCGCGACCGCGGGGCGCAAGCCGCACACCGCCGTCCGGACGCCCATCAGCCGGGCCGTGAGCGCGATGTCACGGATGGCGCGGGTGAGATAGCTATCGAGAATCTCGACACCGGAGAGGTCGACGATGAGGCCACGGGGCGATCGCGCTTCGATCGACCCGGTCACATCGTCGCGCAGCTGCTCCACCTGGCCGTCGGTGAGCCCGCCCTGCACCGAGACGATTAAGTTCCCGAAGAGGCCCACGATGGGGACCCTACCCGCTTGCATCAAGTGGACGTCTCCTTCCTCGCGCTGAGCTGCAGCTGTGTCGTGGTCATTGCACCGCTGCCCGACGGATCGAAGGCGGCCCGTGGGCCGCCAGGGGTGAACGGCTGTCCTGTCTGCTTCTCGTTGTCTTTGGCCGCGCCGCGGCGGGCCCCCATGAGGGACGCGGGCGTCGGCTTCTGGCCGGCGAGCGCCATGCTCTCGCGCAGCGCATGCTTGAGGTTGCGCGCTGCGCGCACGGTGCCGAGGTTGATGCCGAGCTCGACCATCGTCTGCGCGACGGCGGGCCTGACGCCGGTGATCCGGCACCGCGCGCCGAGCAGCTCGACCGCCTTCATCAGCTTCATGAAATGGTCGGCCGTCCGCGTGTCGATCACCTCGACGCCCGTCACGTCGATGATGACGTAGCGCGACTGGCGGCGGACGATCTCGTCGAGCAGCCGCTCCATGATCTGGGCGCTCCTGCGCGAGTCGACGACGCCGATGATCGGCAGCGCCAGGACGTCGTCCCACAGCTCGAGGATGGGCGTCGAGATCTCGTCGATCGCGTAACGGAGCCGCTCGACGAGCTCGCCCTTGGCGCTCTCGCTCTCCACGAGATCGCGGTTCTTCGCCTCGAGATCCTCGATGAGGCGCTTCTTCTCGGTCGCGTCGCGGAACACGGCGACGGCCCCGGAGATCGACCCGTCCTTGCCCCGCATCGGGCTGGCGCTGACCGTCAGGAACAGGCCGGACACCGGTCCGTGCTCGATGCGCGGCTCGGTGAACAGCGAAGGCACGCGGACCGACCGCGGCTCGACATCGTCCCCCTGCGGCCCCGCGGTGGGCGCGAGGGTCGGCATCGCGCCGCCCGCCATGCCGTTGGAGCGGCGGGCGACCCGCCCGTCCTGGTCGGCGGACTTCCTCGCGAAGAGCTCGACCTGATCGACCGTCTCGCCGCGCAGCGCGCGCGACAGCGGGTGCTCGGACATCGGCCAGGGGGTCGCGCGATCGGGGAAGAACAGCGTGGCGTCGCCGGGCCCCACGTCGTCCCCCGAGGTGAGGTCGAGCGGCGCGCGGCCGAGCATGTGCTCCGCGGCCGGGTTGCGCATCAGGAGCTCGCCCCTGTCGTCAACGACGGCGACGCCGTCCGCCATGCTGTCGAGCACGAGCTTGAAGATGCCAGCCTGTCGCCGCAGCTCCTCGTCCGATCGGGCCAGCTGCTCGCCGCGCTCGCGCGCCTCGCGCGTCGCCCGGTCGAGCTGCGCGGCCTGCTCCTTCGCCGCGCGCTCGTGCCCCTCGATCTGCTGCTCGAGCGTCGCGATGCGCTCCGTGAGCCTCGCAATCTCTTGCCGCAGAGCTTCTTCGCTCATCGCGAACTCCCCGTCGTAAGCCCGCGCGCGCCGTGCGTGGCGCTAGGCAGCGCGTCCCTCCGGTGCGCGGCGCCGCGGATCCCCTTGCAGGATCGCTCCACATGCGCGTGCCGGGAGGATGAGCCGCGCGGGCCAAACGAGACGGCCGCGGAGAGCGCGTGGCTCTTCGCCGTCCTGTCCGTCCTTTGCACGCTCGTGACGCTCATTTCTTCTCCTCGCAGGGTGCCCTGTCCCGAGCGGGGACCGTGTCCAGCACCAGTCGAGAAACACAGCTTATCGCCAACCGGGCAACCCACCGTCAAGCTTCGCGTCGGCCATGCGTGTCGCTTATGGCGACGGCATCCACCGTCGCCCAGCCGAGGTAGCCCGTGTCCGCACAACTGCGCCCGTGCCCCGCGTCACGATCGACCACGCCAGCAGCAGCCTATGCCGCGCCGCAGCGCAGCCGAGCTCGGTCGGCGCGCACCTTCTGCTTCCGCTCCTCGGATGTGCGGATGGAGAGGGCCGGAGCTCACGTGAGGTTCCCCCCATGCGACGCGGGCTGTTCACCAGCGCGGATCGCGTGATCGGAGCCACGCGCGGGACGATCGAACTCAATCGCCGAGGCTCTGACGCTCGCGAGCGCGCCGTCGCTTGGCCTTGCGCTTCGAGTCGGCCGGGCGCTGAGGGTCTGGGCCGCTCTCGCCCGTGGTCGGAGCGCCCGCGTCGAGCCAGCGCCACAGCGCCATCTGATCCGCGGTCGCCCCGTGACGGATGGCGCGCTTCAAGATCTTCTTGGCGAGCACCAGCTTGCCGCATCGGGCGAGCGCGTGCGCGTAGCTCGCGGCGATGTCGGCCTCGCCTGTCTGCGCCTCGGTGGCCTGCGCCAGGAGCGGCAAGGCGTCGTGCGGGCGGTTCAGCGCGACGTCGTAGAGGTGCCCCAGGTTGTGCGCGTACCACGGGTTCTCGGGCACGATGGCCAGCGCGCGCTCGTAGGCGCGCGCGGCGTAGCGGTAGTTGCCGAGCAGCGACTGCGCCAGGCCGAGCACAGCCCAGGCGCCGTCGTCCTCCTCGTGGAACTGCAGCACGCGGCGCGCGAAGAGCGCGGCGCGCCACGGATCGTGCTCCACGCCCATCTCCGCGAGGTGGCGGTGCGCGTAGAGCCACGGCTCGCTCCCGGGCGACGTCGCGCGGGCTAGGCGCGCGAGCAGCGGGAGAACCCTGTCCGCGTCGAGCTTGTCAGCAAGCGCTCGATCGATGTCCCGTCGAAGCCGGTCGATGTCCTCCGCTCCACTGCGCCCCATCCCTTCCGTGATACGACCAGTGGGCGAGCTTGGCTAGCGCGTTGCGCGCCGAGAGGCGACGCCTGGACGACGTCGCACGCAAGCCCTCACCTGCGTACCATCGACGTGCGCCGGCGGGCGGTGTCGTGCGCGCGCGGAACCGCGCGAAACGCCGCGTGGAGCCCGCTCCGCCGCCATGTGGCGGCGGACAGACGCTTTTGCGACGATCCGCGCGACTCGCGCGACCCGCGCTCAGGCGTCCTCCGCCACCTCTTCGGCGCTTGACGTGCGCTCACGAGCCTGCTCCGCGCGCGCCTCCTTGCCCGCGATCGTCGCGCCGTTCAGCGTGGCCACGACCCGCGCGAGCTCGGCCTTCGGGACGCTGACGAACGCGTTGCGCTCGCGCACCCGGATGCGCCGGATGTCCCCCTTGGCCATCCCGCCCCGCTCGATGAGCGCGCGCTGGAAATCCGCCGCGCGCGCGCCGTCGCGGCGGCCGAGGTTGATGAAGACCTCGACGAACTCTCCGTCCGCCTCGTCGCGCGCGGGCTCGGCGCGCGGCGCTTCGCCGGCCTCGCCGCTCTCGATCTCGACCGCGGCCTCGCCGGGGGCCGACGGCACGGCGCCGCTCGCGCGCTCTCGATCGCCGCCGCGCGACACAGGCGAGCCGGGCGCCGGCGACGGAGGCTCGCCGAGGATCGGCTCGTCGTCGCCCTCCTCTTCGGGCGGCTGCCACATGGTGAAGTCGGCGTGACGCGAGAACGGCTGTCCCGCCGTGCCGCCGTGAGGCCTGCCCGGCGCGGCGCCAGCGGCGCCAGGAGCGCCGGCGGTGCCAGGAGCGCCGGCGGTGCCAGGAGCGCCAGCGCCGCGGCGCGCCGACAGCAGCGTCGCTGCGGGCCGTTCGCGCAGGCGCTCCGGGCCGCGGCCCGACCCGCCCTCGCCTCGCGGCGGCTCGATCCGCATCAGCGGCTCCGGCCGCGTGAGCGGCTCGACCGAGACGGGGCCGTCGTCCCGCGTCCGCGCCCCCTCGGGCCGGCGGGGCTCTTCCCCCCCGGGCGCGTCCGCGCCGCGAGGGCCTCGCCGCCCCTCGTCCCGGCGGAGGCGCAGCGATCGCCGATCGCGCTCCCGCCCCCGGTCCCGCTCGCCCTCGCGCGCGAGCTCGCTGCGCTCTGTCTCGGGCGAGCGCGGCTCGGCCGAGTCGGCCGCGCGGGGAGTCGCGTCCCGCGCGGCCCGCCCGCGCGCCGCCGGCTCGGGCTTGGTCGACGGATCCGTGCCGCGCCCCTCGCTGTCGCGCGCCGCCGCGCGCTGCGGCTGCTGGGCGCGCCGCGCGGCGCTCGCCTCCTCTTGCGCCGTCGGCCGCGCGCCGAGGTGATCGCGCAGGAGGCCCGCCACGATCGCCTCGGCCTGGTCGTGCGTGAGCAGCCGGCGCGCGAGCGAGAGATCGTCGCGGTGCGTGCCCTTCGACAGGAACGCCTCCGCGAGCATCGCGACGAGATCGGCCTCGGCGCGCGTCTTGAGCTCCCCCTCCGAGGGGAGCTGCTTCTCGAGCGGGCGGATCTTGTACGTCAGCCGGAGGATGTAGAGCGGCCCGACGTCCTGCGGCGTGATCAGCGCGATCGCGGTGCCGGTGCGGCCCGCGCGGCCGGTGCGGCCGGTGCGGTGCACGTACGCCTCGGCGTCCTGCGGGAAGTCGTAGTTGATGACGTGCGTGAGGTGCGAGATGTCGATGCCGCGCGCGGCCACGTCGGTGGCGACGAGGAAGCGCAGGCGCCCCTCTCGCGTCGCGCTCATCACCTTCTCGCGATCGGACTGCGGCAGATCGCCGTTCAGCCAGTCGGCGTCGTAGCCCTGGCGCTTCAGCGCCCCGGCGACCGCCTCGGTCTCGTCCTTGGTGTTGCAGAAGATGACCGCGTTCTCGGGGTTCTCGACCTCGATGATGCGGACGAGGGAGGTCAGCTTGTCGCCCGTGATCAGGTAGACGTAGTGCTGGATCTGGAGCGCGCCGACGGCGTCGCCCGAGAGGGTGATGAACTCGGGCGACCGCAGCTTGCTGCGCGCGATGCGCTCGATGTCGGGCGGGAGCGTCGCCGAGAACAGGAGCGTCTGCCGCTCCGGCGGCAGCTCGGCGAGGATCGCGGTGAGCTCGCGCTCGAAGCCCATCGAGAGCATCTCGTCGCACTCGTCGAGCACGAGCAGCCGGATGTGCTTGGCGACGATGGTCCCGCGGCGCAGGTGGTCGAGCACGCGGCCCGGCGTGCCGACGATGACCTGCGCGCCCGCGGCGAGCGCGTCGATCTGCCGCTGCATCGGCGCGCCGCCGTACACGGCGACCACCTTGATGCCCTTGCGCTTGCCGAGGCGCTCGACCTCCGCCGAGACCTGGAGCGCGAGCTCCCGCGTCGGGCACAGCGCGAGCACCTGCGCCTGAGCGAGCGAGCGCTTCACGGCGTGATCGACGATCGGGAGCCCGAACGCCGCCGTCTTGCCGGTGCCGGTGCGCGCCTGCACGACGGCGTCGCGCCCGCGCGTCACCGGCTCCCAGACGGCGAGCTGCACCGGCGTCGGGTGGACGTAGCCAATCTCCGCGAGGGTCTCGCGCAGCTCGGACGACAGGGGCAGCACATCGAAGGTAGGCGGCGGCTGGGGCTTGTCGCCGGTCTGCGCTTCACCCGCCACTGCGGCAGGGGGAGAAGGAACGGTCATGTCGGTCATATCGTCCTGCGTGATCGCCGCGTCGGGGTATTATCTCGGGGACGCGGGCCCAAGCTGGCCATCGACGATCGCCCGGACCCGCCGCCGCAGCGGAGCCAGATCGCCTGCCTCGCGCCGCGCTGCGTGCTCCTCCGCATAGCGGAGCCGCTCGATGGCGTCGAGAGCGCGCTCGTTGTCCTCAGAGCCCCGGCACGAAGCGGCGACTCCGTCCCGGTAAGTCCACGCCGGAGCGAGCGTGCTCCTGAACCGGGCGAGGGCGGCGTCCTCCCCGTCGGTCCCTGGGGCGGCCTCCCGGGCGCGCTCGACGGCCCGGACGAGCGCCAGGAGGCCCTCCTCGCAGCTCGCGTAGGGCGACGGCGCGGCCGACAGAAAGAAGACCTGCCGGATCAGCTGGAGGGTGCACGAGGTGATGATGAGCGCGGCGAAGCTGTAGTACGCGACCAGGGCGATGCGCCGGCCACGGGCGCGGGGCCCGCCAGGGCGGCGCCGCGCTCCAGGAGGGCGCGCTCGCGCCTCGGTCCCTGGCACGGCCGGGGCGGGAGCGATGGGCGCGGGAGCTTGAGCGGGCATGAGAGCTGCGATTCCTCGGGCGGGCAGGGGTGCGCGGCCGCCGCCGGTCGGGCTCCGCTTCTGCGGTCCCTTCCTTGCGGGCCAGTGCTATCACCTCGCCGCGGGCGCGACGAGATGCTGTTGGACGGGAGCAGCGCGAGGTGACCGACATGACCGCGGCGCTCCGCATCATCGCCCGCCGATCCGCTGCGGCGCTCTCCGCGCTGGCCCTCCTCCTGGGCCTCCCCGGGGCCGCGCTGGCTCAGCCGCTCCAGGACAACGCCTACACCATCGACCTCTTCCAGGGGCCCATCCTGGCGCCGCTGCGCGTGACCGGGATCGCCGGCGCTTACGCCGGCTACGCCGAGGGGATCGCCGGCATGGTCGCCAACGCCGCGGCGCCCGCGCTCCGCGAGCCGTTCAGCATGCGCTGGTTCGAGTGGGACGTGGCCGCGTCGATCTCGCTGCCCATCGAGCTCTTCGAGAACAACGACTTCGACAACAGCGGCGACATCGATCTCGATTACTCGAATTTCGTGTACCTGACCCTCGGCGGCCAGCTCCAGGCGGGCGACTTCGGCGTCGGGGTCAACGCCGAGCTGCAGCGGTACTCCCTGACGGACGAGGCCGGCGCCGAGACCACGGTCGTGATCGGCAAGTACCATTTCCTCGGCGGCGTCCGCCTCCTCGGCGACGCGCTCGTGCTGGGCGCCGGCGCGCGCGCGGTGACGCTCAACCTCGGCGCCGAGCAGACCGACCTGACGATCGCGGGCATCTCCCCGGAGCTCGGGGTGCTCGTGCGCCCCGACTGGGCCTCCTACCGCCTCGGCGCCACGTTCCGCTTCCCGGTGAACGGCGGCGGCTTGCTCGGCGAGGGCGTGGTGATGGACGGGAAGGTCCGCCGCGCCGGCGGGCTGATCCTGCCGAACGAGGTCGTCCTCCCCTGGGAGCTCGAGGTCGGGCTCGCCGTGCAGGTCGGACCGCGCCCGCTCAACCCGGCGTGGATCGATCCGCACGTGCAGGAGCGGGAGCTCCGCGAGGCCGTCGCGCGCAGGCAGGCCGCGCGGGAGGAGCGGAGGGAGCGCGAGCTCGGCGCCATCCACGACCCGGAGGAGCGCGCGCGGCGCGAGCGCGTCTTCACGATGGAACGGGCGCGCGAGCGCGCCGCCGACGAGCGCGAGCTCGCCGCGGGGCCGGCCGTCCTCGAGGCGGAGCGGCGCGCCCGCTACTGGAACTGGCCGCGCGAGCACCTGCTCATCACGGCGGAGCTCCTCGTCACGGGCCCTGTGTCGAACGGGGTGAGCCTGGAGCGCTTCCTGGCGCAGAAGCAGCCCGGGAGCGAGCACGGCCCGTCGGCGGTGGGCACCTCGGGCGCGCACGTGAGCTTCTCGCCGCGGTTCGGGATCGAGACGGAGCCGATCCCGGGCCGCGTGCACACGCGGTTCGGCAGCTACTACGAGCCGAACCGCTTCGGGCGCCTGGGGAGCGGGCGTGTCGGCCGGCAGCACTTCACGTTCGGCGCGGACGTCCGCGTGCTGTCGACGACCTTCTGGGGCCTGGTCCCCGACACCGCCTTGACGCTGCAGGCGTCCATGGATTTCGCGCCTCGCTACGACAGCGTGAGCGCCGGCATCGGCGTCTGGCACTGAGCGCCGCGCCGCCGCTCACGCGCCGATCACGCTGACAACGTGCGGCGGTGCTGCTCCGCGAGCAGCACGCGGAGGTGGCTCATCCGGGCGGGGTCGCGCTTGCCGAACTCGTCGAGCGCCGCGGCGACCGCGACCGGAGCGCCGCCGCGGGGCTCCTTCCGGAGCGCCCTCGCCGCCAGCGCGAGCGCGCGGGGGCACAGCACCTCCTCGATGCAGAGCCGCGCGGGCGGCGGCCGCCACGCGGCGTCGCGGTAGCCCCCCGGCGGCGTGGGCTCCGCGAGGAGCGCGAGGCCGTCCGCCTTCGCTTGCAGCGCCGACAGGATCTCGCGCTCGATCGCGCTGCCCTCCTCGCGATCGCCGCAGCGCTCGATCGTGAACATCGGCATGGGCGCGCCGCGCCGCGGGGCGCCGAGCCAGCCCTTCCGCCAGCGCACCGCCGTGGCCCTGCTGATGGTCGCCTCGCCGCGCGCGACGAGGCCGGTGAAGGCGCTGAGCATCAGCACCTCGAACGGCGAGAACGCGTCGCCGCCCTTGGCCCCCGCGATGCGCGAGAGGTTCGCGGCGACGACGGGGAGCCCCGCCTCGATCGCATCCGAGGAACAGAAGAGCGTCGAGCCCGCGCTCGTCGGGTGGAACCCCGTCAGGCTCACGCCCTCGCCGGCGCCGTACCACCCGAGGAGCGTGCGCACGGTCCCCCGGCGGGCGCCGTCGGCCGTGCAGTAGGCCCACGTCGTGCCCCAGAGATCGAACAGCGACCGCACGATCCACCGCGCGAGCCTCGCGCCGAGCAGGACGCTCGCCGCGAACAGCGCCGCGGCCGGCAGGGAGTCGTCCGCGGCCCCGGCCAGGCCCGAGAGGAGCAACCCGTAGAGCGCCGTGTACGCGAGCAGCAGCCCGCTCGTGATCGCGCTGAGGAACAGCTCGATCTTCGGCGACGCGCCCCGCGGCTCGGACCGCCGCCACACGGCGCGGTGAGGCGGCTCGCCGCAACGAGCGCAGGGGTCCGCGGGGCCGCATCGCCGCCGCGTACCGCAGCCGAGGCAGATGTCGATCGGGGGCAACCGGCTTGGCATCGGTGGTCCAGAATAGTGGCGCATCCGCGTTTCGTCGCCACGACCGTGACCCACGGCGGGGGCTCGCCGCGCCCACGGTTTCGCACACGCGCACAGGGCGGGAGCCCGCCCCTGCCCGCTTCGGGCTTGTCGTCGCGCCCTGTCCGGCGCATCGAGTCGCGCATGCTCCATCGCCGGCTCCGCATGGTCGCTGTCAGCCACCTCGCCGTCCTCGCCCTGTGCCAAGGCGTCGCCCTCGCGCAGCCGGCGCCTCCCCAGGGCCGACCGGGCCAGCAGGCTCAGGCGCGACCGGGCCAGCAGGCGCCCGCAGCAGCCGCAGCGACGGCGCCCCCGACGGCGGCCGCCGCGCCGGCGGCGATGCCGCAGCGCATCGAGGTGAACGACCCGGCGCTCGCGCCGCTCCCCCCGCCGGCGCGCACGCTGGCGAGCTGGAACGACGCGCGCGCGATGATCGAGCAGCGGTCGGTCGACTTCGCCATCGCCGTGCAGGAGGTCGCCCGCGCCGAGGGGGTCGCGCGGCGGGCGCTCGCCGCGGCGCTCCCGAGCCTCGACGCGCGCGGTGAGGTGAATCACGAGCTGGCGGGCGGCGGCGCCGTGAGGCTCCCGCCGGGCCTCGCTCCCGCCCCTGGGGAGCCGACGGGAGCGTTCCAGGATGTCGAGGATGCGCCGACGACCTTGAGGGCGTCGCTCACGCTCCGCCAGCCCATCCTCGCCCCGCGCGCCTGGTACGGCATCGGCACCGCCAGGCGCTCGGTGGACGTCGCCAGGCTGAGCCTGGAGGATCGACGCCGCATCACCGTCGGCGCCGCGGCGGACGCCGTCGTCTCGATCGTCACGGCCGAGCGGGTCAGCGAGATCAACCGGGTCGGCCTGCGCAGCGCGCTCGAGCGGCTCGAGCTGACCCGGCGGCGCGAGCGGCTCGGCACCGGCACGAAGCTCGATGTCGTCCGCGCGGAGCAGGACGTCGCGCTCGCCCGCGCGACGCTCGTGTCCGGCGACGAGGCGCTGCGCAAGGCGCGGGAGGCGCTCGGGGCCGTGCTGGGCGAGCGCGGCGAGGTCGGCGTCCCGCAGGGCTTCTCGCTGAACGCGATCGCGGCGGAGGTGCAGTCGCAGTGCGCCGAGGCGCGCTCGGATCAGCGCGCCGACGTCCGCGCCGCCCGGGCCGAGCTCGAGATCGCGGAGCGCAACCTCACCGACGCGAAGCTCGCGTTCGCCCCGTACGTCGATCTGTCGAGCACGCTGAGCGCTCAGACCTCGCTCGGGGACGAGTCCACCCGCCGGGCGCGGTCCTGGGGGTGGTCCATCGGCGCCGTGCTCACCGTCCCCCTCTGGGACGGCGGGGCGCGCTACGGCGATCTCGAGATCAACCGGGCCGTGGTCGAGCAGCAGCGGGTTCGCCTCGGGGCGGTGGAGCGCACCGCGGGGCTCGAGACGACGCAGGCGGTCCGGGGCGTCGCCGTCGCCGAGCAGGCGCGCGCGGTCGCCGAGCAGTCGCGCGACCTCGCGCGCGAGACCGCGCGCCTCACGCAGGTCGCGTTCGAGGCCGGCACCGCGACGAGCTTCGATCTGGTCGAGTCCGGCCGCAGGCAGCGCGAGGCCGAGCTCGATCTCGCGGTGAAGGAGTTCGAGGTGGTGAAGGCGAAGATCACGGCGCTGCTCTCGTCCGCCTCGTGCAAATGAGGTGCGCGCAGGACGTGCGCGCGCCGAGCGCGGCCGCAACGCGGCGCGCACCGAGCGCGACCGCAACGCCGCGCGCGGCCGCGACCCGGCGCGCGCCGAGCGCGACCGCAACGCCGCGCGCCGCCCGGCGCGGGGGTTGTGCCGAGCGACCGCGCGAGTAGGCTACGCGCCCGATGGAGCGGCTCGAGAGCTACGTCCAAGGTCAGTGGCGCGCCGGCCAGGGCGCGCAGCACGTGCTCGTCAACCCCGCGACCGAGGAGCCGCTCGCCGAGACGAGCACGGACGGCCTCGACCTCGCGGCCGCGGCGGTGTTCGCGCGCGCCGAGGGCGGACCCGCGCTCCGCGCGCTCACGTTCGCGGAGCGCGGCGAGCTGCTCCGCGCCATGTCGCGCGCCGCGCACGCCGAGCGCGACGCGCTCATCGACGTCGCCATCCGCAACGGCGGCAACACGCGCAGCGACGCCAAGTTCGACGTCGACGGCGCGATCGGCACGCTCGCCTACTACGCCGACCTCGGCGCCCAGCTCGGCGACGCGCGGCTGCTCACGGACGGCGACGGCGTGCAGCTCGGGCGCTCGCCGCGCTTCTTCGGCCAGCACATCCTCGTCCCGCGCCCCGGCGTCGCGGTGCACATCAACGCCTTCAACTTCCCCGCGTGGGGGCTCGCGGAGAAGGCCGCCTGCGCGCTCCTCGCGGGCATGCCCGTCATCACGAAGCCCGCGACCAGCACCGCGCTCGTCGCGCTCCGGCTGATGAAGATCTTCACCGAGCGCGCCCCGCTGCCGCGCGGCGCGCTCTCCTTCGTCGCCGGCCCGCCGGGCGATCTCCTCGCGCACCTCGGCGGCGAGGACGTCCTCGCCTTCACCGGATCGAGCGCCACCGGCGCCGCGCTCCGGCTCATGCCGGGCCTCGCGCGGGAGGGCGTCCGCGTGAACGTCGAGGCCGACAGCCTGAACGGCGCCGTCCTCGGCCCCGACGCCGCCCCCGGCTCCGAGACGTACGCGATGTTCCTGCGCGACGTCGCGCGCGACATCACCCAGAAGGCCGGCCAGAAGTGCACGGCGATCCGCCGCATCTTCGCGCCCGCGGCCGTCGTCGACGCCGTGCGCGACGACCTCGTCGACCGCCTCCGCGACGCGCGGGTCGGCGATCCCACGCAGGACGGCGTCACGGTCGGTCCGCTGACCACGGCCGATCAGCTCCGCGGCGTGCGCGCGGGCATCGAGCGCCTGGCCGCGGATGCCGCGGTGGCGCTCGGCGGCGCCGGGCCCTTCGAGGCGATCGGGGTGCCCCCGGGCAAGGGGTACTTCGTGCCGCCGACGCTGCTCGTCGCGAGCGACCCCGACGGCGCGCCCGCCGCGCACGAGCACGAGGTCTTCGGCCCCGTCGCCACGCTCTTCCCGTACGACGGCGGCGCGGCGCACGCCGTGGCGCTGCTGCGCCGGGGCCGCGGGAGCCTCGTCTGCTCCGTCTACAGCGACGACCGCGCCTTCGCGGCGGAGGTGCTGCTCGGCGTCGCGCCGTACCACGGCCGCGTCCTGCTCGGCAGCGAGAAGATCGCCGATCAGGCGCCAGGCCCGGGCACCGTCCTCCCTCAGACGATCCACGGCGGCCCGGGCCGCGCCGGCGGCGGCGAGGAGCTCGGCGGCCTGCGCGGGCTCCATTTCTACTCGCAGCGCACCGCCGTGCAGGGGTCGCGGCCGGTCCTGGAGGCGATCCTCGGGGCGAAGGGCGAGCCCCGCCCCGCGCCGGCGAAGCCGTAGATCGCGAAGGCCGTGGTAGCTCTTTCCGTGGACTTTATGGTGAAGTCTCGCCCATGAGCGCCGGCCCGCAACTCATCGGCAAGACGATCGCAGGGCGCTTCCGCGTCACCGGGTTCATCGGCGAGGGCGCGATGGCGGCGGTCTACCGCGGCGAGCAGGACGCGGAGCCGCGCGACGTCGCCATCAAGATCATGCACCCGCAGCTGCTCGGCGACGAGACGTTCGTCACCCGCTTCTACCGGGAGGCGAAGGCGGCGTCGCGCCTCCACCACCCGAACACGGTGCAGATCCTCGACTCCGGCGTGGAAGGGCACCTGCCGTACATCGTGATGGAGCTCGTCGCCGGGCAGGACCTGTTCGAGGTCCTGCTCGCCGAGCGCCGCTTCTCCGAGGCCCGCGCCGCGCGGTTCCTGATCGGCATCACCGACGCCCTCGCCGCGGCCCACGCGCGCGGCATCGTGCACCGCGATCTCAAGCCCGAGAACGTGATGGTCGTGCGGGATCCGGCGGATCCGGCGGTCGAGCGCGTGAAGGTGCTCGACTTCGGGATCGCGAAGATGGTCGAGAGGAACGGCCGGTCCGGCGACGACGGGCCGAACAGCGCGCCCATCAGCGTCTGGGGCTCGGTCACCACGGTCGGCGTGGTCGTCGGCACGCCCGCGTACATGTCCCCGGAGCAGTGCCGCGGCGACGTCATCGACGGGCGCAGCGACGTGTACGCGTGCGGGGTGCTCCTGTTCCTGCTCGTCACGGGCCGGCTCCCCTTCCCGCCGACGGCCGCCGCGTGGGAGGTGGCGATGGATCACCTCCGGAAGCCGCCGCCCGCGCCGAGCCAGTTCCTGCCGCAGATCCACCCTGCCCTCGAGGCGATCATCCTCACCGCGCTCGCGAAGTGGCCCAACCAGCGCCAGCAGAGCGCGGCCGAGCTGCGCGACGAGCTCGAGCGGCTCCTCCCCCACCTGTCGGACGCGCTGCTCCCAGCCGCCCGGACGAGCGCGCCCGAGGACGCTCCGACCCTCGAGGTGGCGATGCCGCCGTCGCTCCGGAGCTCCATGACGGCCGCGCCGCCGATGCGCGAGGGCGACATGCCGCCGCCGGCGCAGCGGGGCGAGGCGCTGGCGAAATCCGTGTTCCGCGAGGCGCCGCTGACGGAAGGGCCGCCGTCGAGCGCGATCCTGTCGCTCGCCGCGACGCTCCCTGGCGTCGCCCTCCCGCGCGAGGCGCCGGCTGGACCGACGTCGGACGACTTCTCGCGCACGCTCCCGGCGGTGCGGCGGCTCGTCGCGCCGACGAGCGATCCGCCGGCGAGCGACGTCGTGATCCACGATCGCAAGGACTTCGGGCCGCTCTTCCCCGCCGCGGGCGCCCGCGCGCCGTCCCCCCGGCCGGACGCGCCGCGAGGCGCCGGCGCGACCGCCGCCGCGCCGCCGCGGCCGCCCTCGCGGTCCTCGGCCGAGAGCGTCATCGAGATCGCGCCGGCGCCGGTCCGGCGCGACCGCCGCCCGCCCGCGCGCCCGACGGACCTGTGGATGGTCAAGCTCGTGGTGCCGCTGGCGCTGGTGATCGGGCTGGCGCTCGGGGTGCTCGCCTTCTTCCTGAGCCGCTGACGCCTCGCGCGCCCGGCGCTGACGGGCGCCTCGAAGGCGGCCGTTCTTCCCGAGCCGCGGGCGCCTCGCCCCTCAGGCGCTGGCCGGCGTCACGCGCGCCTCGAAGGCGGCCCGGAGCGCCTGCGCGCGCAGCTCGACCGCCGCGGACGCCGGCGGCGGGACCGGCGCCTCCGCCTCCGCCGACAGCGCCATCGCGAACGCGTCGATCGCGGCCTCGACGACGCCCTCGATCGGGCGCGCCGCGAGCTCGTCGGGCGCGTCGTGCACCGCCACCATGCCCATCAGGACGGCGCGCACGTGGGCCGCCGCCCGCGGCGACGGCGCGGCGCCCCCTTCGTCGGCGCCGCTCGCGCCGCGCACGCCGCGCGCCGCCGGCTCCGCGCCGGCCCGCGCCGCCCTCGCGATCTCGGCGGAGAGCGGCCAGCTCAGCCGCGCCACGAGCCGCTCCTGCACGTAGGCGCGGACGCTCGCGTCCGTGCGCTTGCGCTCCTCGGGCAGCGCCGCGATCGGGCGCAGGTCGGACGCGAGCTCCCGGCGCGCCGGCTCGAGCGCCTTGTCGATCGCCGCGGCGAGCGCGCGCCGCTCGCGGCGCAGGTACGCCGCGCTCGCGCGGAGCCGGTCGGCCTCGGCGCGCGCCCTCCGCCCGGCCTCGCGGTCCTCGGCCGCGCGCGCCGACGCCGTCTGGGCGAGCTCGGCCGCGATGCGGCCCGCCTTGCGGCGGAGCGCGCGCTCGCGGAGCGCGTCGCTCGCGTCGACGATCTGCTCGGCGAAGAGCGCCTCGACCTCGGCCCACCCCGACGCGGCGAGCGCCGCCTCGTCGCCGAGGCGCCCCTTCAGCGAGAGCCGCGCAGAGAACGCGATCGGCGGCGTCAGCGAGGCGATGGCGCTCGCCGCGAGGCTGTCGCGCACGTGCGCGAGCACCGTCTCCAGGGCGTCCGGCTTGAGCCGGTCGGCCTTGTTCGCGAGGATCTGCACGGGCACCCCGAGCGCGCTGATCTCGGAGAGCACCCGCCGCTCCGACTCCTTCATCGCCTGGGGCGCGTCGAGCAGCCAGATGGCGACGTGGGCCTCGTCGAACGCCCGCCGCGCCTCGGCGATGTGATCGGGGTCGGGCGCGTTGAAGCCGGGCGTGTCGAGGATCTCGACGCGCTTGAGCCGCTCGATGGGCGCGTAGATGAACACCCGCGCGACCTTGTCCCCGGCCGCCGCGAGCGCGCGCAGCGTGTCCTTCAGCGCCGCGTGCGGCACGACGCGGTCCTGCCCGCCGCGCACGACGATGCGCGCGAACGGATCGGGCGCCCAGGCGACCCAGTGGAGCGTCGCGGTCGTCGGCAGGACGCCGGTCGGCGCCACGTCCTCGCCGAGCAGCGCGTTCAGGAACGTGCTCTTGCCCGCGTTGAACTCGCCCACCACGGCCGCGCGGAGCGGCCGCTCCCGCTCCACCGCGAGGGCCTCGATCGCCGCGAGCAGGTCGAGCCGGTCGAGGAGCTTGGCCGTGCGCGCGAGCTCGCGCAGCACGTCGCTCCACGCGGCGGCGGCGCGGGCCCCGGCGGGGCCGTCCGCGGGGGGCACCCACGCCTGCGCGATCGCGCGGCGCATGTCGTCGGCCCACGCCGCGCCCTCGCCGGTCACCGCGTCGAGCGCGTCGAGCGCGCCGCTCCCCTGCCCCGCGGACGCCATCGCGGCGGCGTCGCGGAGCCGGACGAGGTCGGGCGGGAGCGGGGGCGCGGCCGCTCCGCGCGGCTCCTCGTCGTCGTCCTTGGCCTTGCCGCGCGCGGCGAGCGCGTCGAGCGCGCCGAGGTCGCGCGTCTCGACGGCCATGCGGAGCAGCGCCGCCGCGGCGGCGCGGTCGCCCGCGGAGAGGCCGCGCGCGAGCGCCTGCCGCGCGTCGTCGCGCCGCCCCTCGGCGAAGGCGAACGCGGCGGCCCAGGTCGGCTCGTCGAGCGCGCCGGCGGCGCGGACGACGCGGCGCACGCGGTCGACGACGAGCACGTCGCGGGAGGCGGCGACCAGGGCGGCGCAGAGCTCCGCAGCGCCGGGGACATCGAGCACGAGCGCCCGCAGCCCGAGGTCGAGCGCCCGCCCCACCACGGCGGGCGGCAGGGCCGCGGAGGAGCCCGCCGCGGAGGAGGCCGCCGCGGCGCTCGCCTCGGCCAGCGCGAGCCGGGCGAGCACGAGGGCGGCGCGCCCCTCGATCGCGGTGGGCTCGCCGAGGATCTCCGCGGCGGCGCGCGCGCCGTCGAGATCGCCGTAAGCGAGCGCGCACTCCGCGCGGCGGAGGGCCACGTCGCGGTCGGGCACGGTCGTGAGCGGCGCCGGGATGCGGTCGAGCCAGCGCTGCGCGCGGGCCGGGTCGCCCGCGGCGAGGTCGAGGTCCGAGAGATCGAGCAGCGCGAGGCGCGCCGCGTCGCGCTCCTCCGGCGCCGACGTGGCCCGCTCGATCGCGTCGCGCGCGCCGTCCCAGCCGACGCGCTGCCCCGCGCGCCCGAGGCGGAGCCACACGTCGGCGCGCCAGGGGACGCGCTTCGCGAGATCCGTGAGCGCGGCGACGACCTCCTGGTCGAGCCACGCGTCCTCCGCGGCGTCGGCCCAGAGCGCGAGCCCGACGGCCGAGTCGGGCAGCACGGACAGGATGGTGCGGGCGTGCTCGCGGGCCTCGAGGGGCATGCCCTTCGCGAGCGCGACCTCGGCGGCGCTGCGCTCGTTCTCGAGGCCGAGCGCGAGGATCTCGACCCGCCCGAAGAACCGGTTCAGCGCCTCGACGAGCCTCGCCATGGGCCGGATGAAAGCCTTCCGGGAGGGCGGTCGTCCAAGGAAAAACGAAGGCCGGCGCGGCGGGCGGCGCGCGGCGGGGGATCAGGCCGGGGGCCGGCCAGGACTTCGCCGGAAGGGCTATGGGTCGCGCGCGAGGTCATCGGCAGTGGAGCCGGCCGGGTGACCGCAAGCAGCGCGCTGGCCTTCGCTGGTGCTGCGCATGCGCCACCGACGGACGGACCGGCAAGGACAAAAGGTACGCCGTGCCAACACGCTTGGGGTACTTACGAGGGCGCCGCGGACCGCGCCGCGGGGGTCGGTAGCGATCGTCATGCCAGACAACCGCATCACGGAGATTCACGTAAGGGGGCTGCGCTCGCTCGCCGATGTGCGGCTCCAGCTAGACGGTCTCACCGTCCTCATCGGGGACAACGGCAGCGGCAAGAGCAGCCTGATCGAGGCATGCGAGCTGCTACAGCGCGCGGCCAGCGAGAGCTTCTTCGAGGATCTGAACAAGATCCACGGCGGTCTCGGGGGCCTGCTCCGCGTCGGCGCCGAGCACCTGGAGCTCGGCCTGGTCTTCGCGCCCGACGCTGACTCCTACACCACGTACGAGTACTCGTTCGCGCTCGACAGGACCGGAGCCATCCTGCGCGAGCGCCTTGATTGGGTCCGCGGTGAGCTCGATGAGAGCGGCGCTGTCGTCGAACAACGTATCGGCATCATCTCGCGCGAGGGAGGGCTCTCCAGGAGTAGCTCCTTCAGGTTTCTGATCGACGAGACAGAAACTCCACCTATCGAAAGACCCATCGATCCCAGGCGGCTTGCGCTCTCTTCCTTCGGCGAGTTCCCACCGCATTGGCTCGTGCGTGAAGCGCTCGCCGTGCTCCGCGCGATCGACGTCCACGTTCCCTTCGACACCACGGCGCGCTGGGTGCAGCGCTCGCGCGGCCAGCCTTCGCCCTTGCGCGGCGCGGCGACGATCGAGCCGGCGGAGGCGCTCTCGCGTTTCGGGGCCAACCTCCCGAACGCATGGAGCGCGCTCAAGAACGATCTCTCCGAGGCACACTGGCGCGAGACGATGGACTACGTCCGTCTGGGCCTCGGTCCCGATGTCGAGTCCGTCAACGTGCGCGCCGATCCAGGCGGCGGTTCGATCGCCCTGCGGCTCAAGTACGCCGGCCTCGACGAGCAGATCCCTTCGTTCGCGATCTCCGACGGCACGCTCGCGTACCTCGCGTTCGTGGCCCTCTACCGGCTGAACACGAAGAAGCGCCTCATCGCCTTCGACGAGCCCGAGACCCACCTGCACCCCGAGCTGCTCCAGCGCGTGCTCGGGTTCTTCGAGGCCATGGCGAAGGAGCGTCCGGTGCTGCTCGCGACGCACTCCGACCGGCTGCTCGACGGCCTCTCCGACCCGGCCCGCTCGGTCGTCCTCTGCGAGCTCGATGAGCGCCGCGCCACGAGGCTGGTGCGACCCGACCCCGAGGCGCTGCGGGACTGGCTCACGGACTACCGCGGGCTCGGCGACGTGCGGGGAGCCGGCCACGCCGCCTCGGTCCTGACGCGGCGGGAGGGGGCGTGACCCCGCTCGCGGTGATCCTGTACGAAGATCAGCGAGGCCCGGAGAAGGAGTTCGGCCTGCACAACCTCGTCGTCGCGTGCGTGGCCGACGACGCCGGGGAAGACCGCTTCGCGCTCCGGAGAACGCTCGACGGCCGGCCGATGAAGGGCGTGCAGAACCTGCTGCGGAGCTGCCGGAAAGACATCCGCCGTTTGAGCGCGAAGGGCCAGCAGGTCTTTGCGCTCGTCGACAACGACGCCATACGCCACCAGCTCAAGCATGAGGGCATCACGGAGAGCGCCGACGACGCGGCGGTGGTGCGTGCAGGTGCGACGCTCCGGAGCGGCTCCACGTGTTCCTGTTGAAGGAGAACACGGAGACCGTCATCAAGGCAGCCGAGCAATGCGACAAGGACCTCGCGCGATCGCTGGTGGCGCAGGCGCTCCAGAAGGACGTCAACGCCCGCGACGCGATCTTCAACAGGATCTCGTGGCAACCGGATCGCGCCGTGCGCGATTGCATCCGACAGCGCGTCGAGGCGATCCTGGAGATCGTGAAGGCGCTGACCGCGCTCGTGCGCGGAGGCGACATGAGCGCCTGAACGGGGGCGGACGAAGTCGGCCGGGTCTCGACCTGGACCACGCCCGCAAACGAGGGGGCCGACAGGCGCGGGCCCAGCTCAGCGCCTGGCGACGAGCGCTCGGACAGGTCTCGACCTGGACCGGACCTTGAAAACGAGCGGATCGCCAGATCTGGGCCTAGCTCCGCGCCTGGCGACGAGCGCCTTGCCAGGTCTCGACCTGGACCGGGACCTGAAAACGAGGGGGCCACCAGATCTGGGCCTAGCTCCGCGCCTGGCGACGAGCGCCTTGCCAGGTCTCGACCTGGACCGGGACCTGAAAACGAGGGGGCCACCAGATCTGGGCCTAGCTCCGCGCCTGGCGACGAGCGCCTTGCCAGGTCTCGACCTGGACCGGGACCTGAAAACGAGGGGGCCACCAGATCTGGGCCTAGCTCCGCGCCTGGCGACGAGCGCTCGGCTGGATCTGGACCCGGTCACAGCCTGGCCACGCGCGCTCGGCCAGGTCTCGACCTGGCCCGAGCCCGGAACGTGAGCGCTTGTTGTTAGAGTGGACCCGTGCCAGCGGACATCGTTACAGGGCGCGTCGACGCGCTGATCGTCACCGCGCTGCAGGACGAGCTGGAGGCGGTGCTCGCCCTCGGCGCGGGCGGTCGAGACGGCTGGCGGGAGGCGCGGGATCCGGGCGGGTTCCCGTACTTCGTCCGCGACCTCCCGAACGACCGCGGCGAGCCGCTCCGCGTCGCCGCGGCGTGGTCGGGGCGGATGGGCGAGAGCGCTGCGGCGGCGAGGGCGCAGAGGCTCATCGAGGAGCTCGATCCGGGGTGCCTCGCGATGTGCGGCATCTGCGCCGGCAAGCGCGGCGAGGTGTCGCTCGGCGACGTCATCGTCGCCGACCGGGTCTACAGCTACGACGAGGGCAAGCGCGTCGCCCAAGGCGGCGGCGAAGGCGCGTTCTTCCACGGCATCGAGACGTACAACCTCGAGCGCACCTGGAACATGGATGCCGCGCTCTTCGCGCGCGAGTTCGAGCGGCAGGCGGCGTTCGCGGCCGAGCGCCCGCCGTCGAGGCCGTCGCAGGCGTGGTGGCTCCGGCACGCGCTCTACGAGAGCCAGGTGGAGGGGGGACCGCCGCCCGTCTCGCGGCCGGAGCGCGCAGCGCGTTGCCCGGGCTGGACCGAGCGCATCGGCGAGCTGGAGGCGGCGGGCGTGCTCCGCATCGGCGACGCCGGCCTCGAGCTCACGGAGGCGGGCGTGGCGCAGGTCCGCCGGGATCGCCTGCTCCACCCGGACGGCCCGCCGCCGGCCCGGCCGTTCCGCGTGCACATCGGCCCGATCGCCACGGGCAAGGCGGTGCAGGAGGACGCGGGGCTGTTCGAGCGGCTGAAGCCGATCGGGCGGAAGGTGCTCGGCGTCGAGGTGGAGGCCGCGGCGATCGGCCACGTCGCGGAGCGCCTCGGGAGGCGGTCGATCATCGCGAAGGCGGTCTCGGATCACGCCGACAACGACAAGGACGACAGCTCCCGCGCGTTCGCGTGCCGCGCCTCGGCGGAGTTCCTCGTCGCCTTTCTGAGGCGCTATCTCGCGCCTGCGCGCGCCGAGCACGCCGGCCGAGGCCCGAGGCTGCGCCGCTTCCCGGCGCGGGCGCGGGGCGGCCACGCGGATCCGCACGGCGACGACATCCTCCTGCCGGGGGAAGGGCGCAGCGACGATTTCCTCTCGCGGGTCGAGCGCGTGTGCAGGCTGCGCGAGCCCGAGGGCGTCAAGATCGAGTGGTTCGACGCGCCCCTCCCCTTCGGCGTCTACCTTCGCGTCTCGGTCAACGAGGGCGGCATCGTCCGGATCGCGCCGCTCGCGGCGCTCGAGAGCGGCATCTCGACCGAGGCGGTCTCCGCGTTCATCGAGAGCATCGACGCCTCGTACCGGCGCGAGGATCCGGGCCTCGTGTCCACGCTGGTCTACGGCGGCGAGCCAGCGCCGGAGGAGCTCGTGCGTTACGCGAGCGCGCGGCGCGTGCGCCTCGTGCGGTTCCTCGAGTACCAGGGGCTCATCGACTTCCGCGGCTACCTTGCGTGGCAGAACGCGAGCCTCGAGCGAGACCCCACGTATCCGCCGGATCTCTACGTCGACCAGCGCGTCGCGCTCACGACGGGCCAGGAGGAGGTGGCGCGCGAGCGCGCGCTCGACGCCGTCGCGGAGCTGCTCGACTCGGAGCACAGCCGGTTCGTGCTGGTGCTCGGCGACTTCGGCACGGGCAAGACGTTCCTCCTGCACGAGCTCGCGCGGCGAATGGGCAGGGCGGGCGGCCCGCTGACGCCGGTGCTCATCGAGATGCGCGCGCTGGAGAAGGCGCGCGACCTGAACGCGCTCATCGCGCAGCACCTGGCGCTCGCGGGGCTCGGCAAGATCGATCTGCCCGCGTTCCGGCACATGCTGGCCGAGGGGCGGATCGCCCTCCTGTTCGACGGCTTCGACGAGCTCGCCTTCCGCGTGACGTACGACCGCGCGGTCGAGCACTTCGACACGCTGATCCAGGCGGCGCAGGGCAAGGCGGCGAAGGTGGTGGTCACGAGCCGGAGCCAGCACTTCATCTCGGAGCAGCAGGTGCGGTCCGCGCTCGCGGAGAAGGCCGCGCTCTTGCCCGGCTACCGGCTCGCGCGGCTCTTGCCGTTCACCGAGGCGCAGATCCGCAGGTTCCTCCTCAACCGGCTCGGCGGCGAGGAGGCGGCCGACGCGCGCATGCGGTTGCTCGCGGACGTGAAGGATCTGCTCGGCCTGTCGGCGAACCCTCGGATGCTGGGGTTCATCGCCGAGATCGAGGAGGCGCAGCTGCGGCAGGCGAAGTCGGGCGACGGCGAGATCACCTCGGCGGGGCTCTACAGGCTGCTCCTGGATCGGTGGCTCGTCTGGGAGTACGAGCGCGCGCACCCGAAAGGCGCGCAGCCGGGGCTGTCGGTGGCGCAGCGGTGGCGGGCGGTGACGGAGCTCGCGACCCGGCTGTGGCAGCGGACGGAGCAGAGCGTGAACGTGCGCGAGCTGCCGGCGGAGCTCATCGCGGCGCTGCAGGCGCTCGGACGGCACGAGCTCGATGTCGGGGTGACGGCGCACCAGATCGGATCGGGGACGCTGCTCGTGTGGGACGACCAGGAGAACTTCCGGTTCATCCACCAGTCGGTGCTCGAGTGGCTCGTGGCGCGGGAGGCGGCCGAGGAGGTGCAGCGCGCCGGGCAGGCGGCGGCGCTCGAGCAGCGCGAGCTGAGCGACCTCATGGCCGATTTCTTCGGGGCGCTCGCGGGCCGGAAGGCGGCGGAGGCGTGGGTACGCGCGGCGCTCGGCGGGGCGTGGGGGACGGTGGCGGCGGCGAACGCGCTGCGGATCGACGGGCGGATGGGGCTCGGGGTGAGCGAGCGGATGAACCTCGCGGGGGCGGACCTGCGGGGGCAGGACCTCTCGGGGAAGGACCTCAGCGGGTGCGACTTGCGGGGGGCAGATCTACGGGAAGCCAAGCTCGTAAGGGCGAACCTGAGCGGTGCGCTGATGGCGAAGGCGCTGCTCGACGGCGCGGACCTCACCGGCGCGAACCTCACCGGGGCGGATCTGACGGGGGCGACGGCGATCCGGGGGCGCCTTGTGGGCGCGGATCTGACGGGGGCGACGCTCGCCTCGACGAGGCTGCGCGGGGCGAAGCTCGTGGGGGCGCGGGGGGCGCGCTTCGACGGGTGCGACACGTTCGGCGCGGCGATGCCGGAGGCGGCGAGGTTCGAGCCCGCCTGGGTGCAAGGGAGCCGGTGCAACGCCGTGGCGATCAGCCCCGATGGGACCCTGCTCGCATCGGGTCACTCCCACGGGATCGTGGTGTGGGACATGGCGACCGGGAGCGCGCTGCGCAGGCTGGACGGCCATACCGACAGGGTCACGAGCGTCGCCTTCAGCCCTGACGGGGATACGCTCGCGTCCAGCTCGGCCGATTGCACCGTCCGGCTGTGGGACGTGTCGACTGGCAACGTGCTCTGCGTGCTCAAGGGGCACTCTCGACACGTGAACAGCGTGGCGTTCAGCCCTGATGGCGAGACGCTGGCCTCCGGCTCTTCCGACCGCACCGTCCGGCTCTGGCAGGTGGCCACCTTCCAGCAGATCGCCGTGCTCCTCGGCCATCTGGATGGAGTGATGGCCGTCAAGTTCAGCCCTGACGGCGAGACGCTGGCCTCCGGAGCCCACGACACCATCATCCGGCTCTGGAAGGTCGCGACGGGCGAGACGCTCCGCATCTTGAGCGGCCACCGGGCTGGCGTGCTCAGCGTCGCGTTCAGCCCCGACGGCGAAAGGCTGGCCTCCGGCTCCCTGGACTACGACATCGGCCTCTGGCGCGTATCGACGGCCGAGGTGCTGCACATGCTGAAGGGCCACGCGCGACATGTGAGGAGCGTCGCGTTCAGCCCCGACGGCGCGACGCTCGCCTCTGGATCGAGCGACGGGACCGTGCAGCTGTGGAATCGATCGGGCGTCGCGTTACACGCGCTCGAGGGCCACTCGGGTGGCGTGACGAGCGTCGCGTTCAGTCCTGACGGCGCGACGCTCGTCTCTGGCTCGAAGGACAGCGCGGTGCGGCTGTGGCACGTGACGACCGGCGGCGCCTTGCGCGTGCTGGAAGGACAGCCGAACGTGTCCATGGCGATGGCGTTGAGCAGCGATGGCGCGACGCTCGCGCTCGCCTCCGAGGACTTTGGCGCTCATCTCTGGCGGATGTCGACGTGGACCGCGCTGCCGCCGCTCATGGATAGCGGCATCTCCTCCGCGAAGCTGGCCTTCAGCCCTGACGGCACGACGCTGGCGTTCGCACAGCGCGACCACACGGTCTGGCTCCGGAGGCTCGGCGCAGACCGCACGGCGCGCGTGTTGAGCGGGCATTATCATGACATCACGGAGTTCGCCTTCCGCCATGACGGTGCCGTGATCGCGTCAGGCTCGCTCGACAGGACAGTGCGACTCTGGCACGCCGAGACAGCGGAGCCGCTTCGCGTGCTGGAAGGCCACGACGATGCAATCAGCAGCGTGGCGTTCAGCCCTGATGGATCGACGCTGGCCTCAGGATCGGTCGATCGAACCATCCGGCTGTGGAAGGTGGACGGCGAAGGAGCGGTGCGCGTGCTGGAAGGTCATGGCCACGTCGTGCAGAGCGTGGCGTTCAGCCCTGATGGATCGACGCTGGCCTCGGCATCGGACGACACGACCGTGCGGCTCTGGCCCCTCGCCGAGGGCGGTGAGCCACGCGTGCTGCGCGGCCACGCCGGCCCGGTGATGAGCCTGGCTTTCGGCCCCGACGGTACCTGGCTCGCATCGGGGTCCGACGACGGCAGCGTTCTCCTCTGGCGCGTGTCCGCCGGCGAGATGGCGCGCGTCCTCCAGGGGCACACCGGCGAGATCGTGAACGTGGCCTTCATGCCGGATGGCGAGACGCTGCTCTCCAGCTCCACCGACGGCACCGTCCGCTTCTGGGACGTGCTGACCGGCGCTTGCCGCGCCGTGCTCCTCAAGCTCCCCGAGGGCTGGGTCGCCTTCAGGCCCGACGGCCGCTACAAGCTCGGCGGCAACGTCGCGGGAGGCTTCTGGCACGCCGCGAACCTCTGCCGCTTCGAGCCGGGCGAGCTCGACGCGCTGGTGCCTGGCCTGCGCATCCCGGACGACGAGCCGCTGCTGCCCGTGTCGCCTGCGCTCCACGCCTCGACGGCCAGGGAGAGCGTCTCGACGACCAACCGAGTCCGCCTCTTCTTCAGCTATTCCCACGAGGACGAGGGGCTCCGCAACGACCTGGAGAAGCACCTCGCCCTCCTCGAGCGCGACGGCCTGGTCCGGGGCTGGCACGACCGCCGTATCGCGGCCGGCGATGACTGGGCTGGCCAGATCGACAGGAACATCGAAGACGCGGACGTGATCCTGCTCCTCGTGAGCGCCGATTTCCTCGCCTCCGATTACTGCTTTGACAGGGAGATGAAGCGCGCCCTCGAGCGGCACGACGCCGGTCAGGCCCGCGTCATTCCGGTCCTCCTCCGGCAGACCGACTGGCACGGCGCCCCCTTCGCCCGGCTCAAGGCGCTCCCGGCCGATGGCAAGCCGGTCACGTCCTGGCAAAACCAGGACGAAGCCTGGACCGAGGTGGCCAAGGGCATCCGGCGCGCGGTCGAGGCGCTCCGCGTCGCCAAGGCGCGCTGAGGGCTCGGTTGATCTCCTACGCCGTCTCGCCGATCGCCTCGATCACGATCCCGCCGAACCGGGCCTCGTCGGCGCGGCACCGCACGCTCCGGATGACGCATGCGTGGCTGTCCCGAGGCTCGCCGGTATCCGCGTAGCGCGCCCTGAAGCCACCGTCGAACGACGTGTTGAAGAACTCGAGAGGTCGCCCGGCCTCGTCCGTGGCCTCGTGCTTGCAAAGCCCGCACACCGCGCGCGGGTGGCGTGGCCACATGTCCAAGGGATCGCCGCAGATCGGGCAGCGGTGCGTCCCGTCCGGCATCCCGCTCCCGTCGGCGGTCACGAGGCGCGCGCCGCGCTCGCCCGCGGCGGACCGGTACGGGCCGCTGACCCCAGCGATGCTGGCGCGGTCCTCGCTCGCGACCGCGAACAGGCCGGCGCCGGCGAGGGTGACCGCGTCGAGCGCCGCCGCGAAGCCGGGCCGGTCGCCGATGTCCTCCCCGCGATCCTCGTGCCAGGCGGCGATCTCGACGCCTTCCCGGCTGGCCCAGGCCTCGATCGCCTGGCGCTGCTCTGGAGCCGAGGCGCACGCGGCGTCCGTGGAGATGCGGACGTAAGCCACGGCGCGCGCGGGGCTGCCGCGCTTGAACCGGCGAGGTGTCATCCGGGGTGAGAGAATCCTGGACGGCGATAGTTGTCCAGCGGGGCGTGATCGCGCGGACACGGGTGGCTCGTCTACGAGCGGCGCGCGCCGGAGGTTCGCAGCGCTTACTGTCAGCTCAGAGGCGGCGCCTGCGCGCTGCGCGTCTTCGAGATCGACGCGGCCGCAGAGGCAGAGGACGACGATCTGCTACGCTTGTTCGGGTTCGGCGAGGCCCGGACCGCACAGGCTCGACGATGGCTCGTGCGGCAGCTTGGATCCGAGGAGATCGCCGTGAAAGTCAAAGACTTGGAGGGCTTAGAAGAGGAGATCCTCACGCTCCTGGCCACCCTCCCGCCCGAGCGGGTGTTGTCGGCTTACACGCCCGAGCAGCGGATGGCGGGGCTGTCGCCCGAGCAACGGATGGCACGGCTCCTCTCCTCGTCCTCTCGATCTCGTTCGCGCTGTTCGTTGTCCTCGGGCGCCTCGGCGTCAGGCACCTCGGGAGCTGGGTGACCTGCTTGCGGTACGCCCTCGCGGCGATGTTCCTGCTGACCGGATCGGCCCACTTCGGGAGCCGGCGCGCAGAGCTCGTGGCGATGGTGCCGCCGGCGCTGCCCTACCCCGAGGTCCTCGTGGCCGCGACGGGGGTCCTTGAGATCGCAGGCGCGGCGGCGCTCCTGGTGCCGCGGCTCGCGCCGTGGGCGGCCGCGGGGCTGACGGTGCTGCTCGTGGCGATGTTCCCTGCGAACGTCCATGCGGCGCGCGCGGGGCTCACGCTGGGCGGCACCCCGGTGACGCCGCTGGTGCCGCGAACGCTGATGCAGATCGTGTTCGTCGGTGCGACGGTCGCCGTGGCGATCTGCGCCCGTGGCGGGGAGCGGACAAAGCGTGAGCGAGCTCGGGGTGCGCTGCGCGGCGCGCCAAGCGCTGCCGATCGAGGCGACCGCGCCAGCCGGGTGACGGGTTAGCTCAGGTCGTCTCCCAGTCCTCCAGACGGAGCTTCGTAACGCGGGAGAACTCGGAGATGTTGTGCGTCACCAACGTGAGATCGTTTGCGAGCGCGATCGCGGCGATGAGCAGGTCGTTGGCTCCGATGGCCTGTCCGCGTCCCTCGAGATCAGCTCGAATCACGGCGTACCTCTCTGCGGCCAAGTCGTCGAACGAGAGCGATCTGTAGCGAGCGAAGAAGGTGCGCTGAACGGCGAGGTTCCGTTCGCGCCGCGCGCTTCGCTCCGACCCGTAGAACATCTCCGCCTTGACGACGCTGCACACGCAGATGTCTTCATCGGGTGTCTCGGTCAGGCGATCGATGAGCACCTGCGACCGTTGGTTGAGGAATCGGATGCAGGTGTTGCTGTCGAGGAGGTACTTCATTCGATCGGCAGCCGGGTCTCGAGGAGCGGCTGTACGGGACGCGCGATGGGATCATCGGACAAGGCGCCGGCCAGCGCCTCGAGCTCGGCCCGCTTCTTCTCCAGCGCCTCCGGCGGGATTTGGGGGGCATCGATCTCCTGCCAGACGAGCACGACCTCGACTCGACGGTGAGGTGCGCCGACCTCCAGGTCAACGCGCACTGTGCCTTGCTCGTCGCTCTCGTACAGCTTGCGAACCGTGTTCATCCAGGGTGCTCCTCCGGCACGAGCGGATAGGGTGATCTTTCTAGCACGTGGAGCCGGCGATGAGGCAGCAGGCTCAATGCTGCGGCTACCGTCGCTTCTCCTCGCGCCGGGTTTGACGTTCGGATCGCTGGGACCGGCGCTGCAGCGGATCGAAGGGGGGACGCGGAGACGCTCTGCCGCTCGCGCCAACGAGGAGGTCGTCTGTTAGACTTCCGCGGTGGCGAGAGACCTCATCGACTTCGGCATCGAGCGCAGCCGCCACGAGCAGTTCTTCGGTCGAGAGGACGTGCTCGCGGCCATCGATCGCCACATCGATAGTGCGGGCGCGTCGGGCCGCTGGGTGCTCGTCACCGGCGGGCCCGGCATGGGCAAGAGCGCGATCCTCTCGCGGTGGCTCGACGTAGAAGAGCAGCGCGGCCACAGGGCGCCGCACCACTTCCTGCGGCGCGACGTGATGGACTGGGATCGCCCCGAGGCGGTCGTGCGCTCCCTCTCGGCGCAGATCGAGGCGCTCTACCCGGCACAGAAGGACCCCGAGGCGCGGCCAGAGAGCCGGCTGATCGAGCTCCTGGCGAAGGTCTCCAAGCACGAGCTCGTCCCCCGCGGAGAGCGCCTGGTGCTCGTCGTGGACGGCCTCGACGAGGCGCGGAGCGACGGCGCCGGGCAGAACCCGCTGCCGAGCTTCCTGCCATACGCGCTGCCGCCGCGCGTGCACGCGCTCTGCGCCTCGCGCCCGCAGTACCCGCACCTCGGCTGGCTGCAGAGCCGCGGCAAACTGCGGCGCATCGACCTCGACGCGCCCGCGTGGGCAGGCTCGAACGAGCAGGCCTGCCGCGCGTTCTGGAGCGATCAGGCGCCGCGGTTCACGCCGCGGCTCGGCCCGAGGCTTGTACCCGAGGCTTGTAGAGGAGGCGGTCGCGCGGGCGGAGGGAAACCTGCTCTATGCGGTGAAGCTGCGGGAATGGCTTGAGGAACAGCCGGTCGAGCAGAGGCGCGTGGAGCGCCTGCCTCGCGGACTGAGCGGGTTCTTGGAGCAGATCTGGCAGCAGCTGCGGAGCCTGCCGCGCGAGCAGTTCGGGCTGGTCGCGAGCGGTCTCGGGCTGGTGTGCGCAGCGCGCGAGGCGCTGCCGATCGAGGAGATCGACGCAGCGGGGGGCTGGAACGAGGTGGAGACCGGCGAGGACTTCCTTCGCGCCGCGCGGACGCTGCTCCTGGAGGAGCCGGCGTCGTGGCGCGGCGCGCGGGCGTACCGGCCGTACCACGAGGCGTTTCGCGCGTTCGTCGCGGAGAAGCTCGGGCCGAAACGCATGGCCGAGCTGCACCGGCGGCTGCTGGAGACGACGGCGCGGTGGCCGGTGGAAGAGGGCGAGAGCGATTTCCGGAAGAGGTATGCTGCGCGCCACGCGATCGCACACGCGCTCGCGGTGGACGAGCGGGAGAAGGCGCGGGGGATGTGCCGGGATCTCGGGCTCCTGGAGGCGCTCTGCTGCGACGAGGGACCTGCGGCGCTCGAGGACGCGCTGCGCCTCGGCGCGAAGGAGCTCGGGGATGGCGAGCTCGACCTGCTCCACAGGGCGGTGCAGGCCGAGTCGCACTGGCTCCGTGATGCGCCGGGGGCGCTGTCAGCGCTGGTCTACAACCGGCTGCGCTCGGCCGGATGGAAGGCGGAGCGAATCGCGCGGACGCTGCAGTTCCCGCGCGGCTTGCCGAAGATGCGGCTGCGGCATCCGATACGAATGTGGACTGGAGCGGAGCGCACGCTGCCGGGCCACTCCGGTAACGTCACGGCCTGTTCGATCAGCCCCGACGGCCAGCGCATCGTCTCGGCCTCCGACGACAGAACGCTCAAGGTGTGGGACCTTGCGACCGGACAGCTCCTCTCCACCCTCGAAGGCCGCTCCGATCGCATCAGTCCCTACGCGATCAGCCCGGATGGCCAGCGCATGATCTCGACCTCCTTGAACCACACGCTCAAGGTGTGGGACCTTGCGACCGGGCAGCTCCTCTCCACCCTCGAGGGCCACGCCTATCACGTCGCTGCCTGCGCGTTCAGCCCGGATGGCCAGCGCACCGTCTCAGCCTCCTACGACAAGACGCTCAAGGTGTGGGAAACGTCGACAGAGGAATGCCTAGATACGGTGCATGGAATCATGCCCATTCGTGAGCGTGGCGGTATCGCAACAGCTTGTCTGCGCAGGCGACGCACACGGCAACCTTTGGCATCTCTATGCCATGGCTCCGACACTTCTTGGTCAAGGCCTTCCGACGAAGCAGACCATCCGCCTCTTCTTCAGCTATTCCCACAAGGACGAGGCGCTCCGTGACGAGTTGGAGATCCACCTCGCCCTCCTCGAACGCGAGGGCCTCCTCCAGAGTTGGCATGACCGCCGCATCGCTGCCGGAGACGCGCGGGCTAGCCAGATCGACAAGAACCTCGGCGAGGCCGAGGTGATCCTCCTCCTCGTCAGCGCCGACTTCCTTGCCTCCGATTACTGCTTCGACAGCGAGATGACGCGCGCCCTCGAACGTCACGACGCCGGCCAGGCCCGCGTCATCCCGGTCCTCCTTCGGCCGACCGACTGGCACAGCGCGCCCTTTGCCAGGCTCCAAGTGCTACCCAAGGATGCCAGACCGGTCACTCTCTGGCAGAACCGGGACGAAGCGTGGACCGACGTGACCCTCGGCATCCGGCGTGCCGTCGAGGCGCTCCGAGGGCGCGCCGAGTAGCTCCGCAGGCCCTTTGCCGGGCGCACGCACACCCCGAGCCATATCGCGACATGCCTGCCCGCCCTGCCGGCAAGCCGCCGCCGATGTCGCGACATGACCACCTGCCCTGCCGACCAGCCGCCCGCCCATATCGCGACATGCACACCTGCGCCGCCGACCAGCCGCCCGCCCATATCGCGACATGCCTGCCCGCCCTGCCGACCAGACCCGGGGCCATATCCGACATGCCGCCCCGCCCTGCCGACCAGCCCCCGGCCATATCTCGTCCCCGCCCTCGCTCCCCCTCACCGATACGGCCCGCCCCGCCCCTCCCCCCGCATCTGCCGCGCGAGCGCCAGCATGGGCCGCAGCACCTCCCGCGCCGCCGCCGGATCCGCGAGCGGCGCCCCGATCACCACCGCGATCGCGCCCGGCGCCACCGCGACCCCCTCCTCCGCATCCGCAACGCCCCCGACGCGCGCCGCCTGCTCCAGGATCGCCGCTGCGATCGCCTGCTCCGCCGCGTTCCTCGGCCTGGCCGCGCCCTCGATCGGCGGATCCAGCCGCAACGAGACCCGTGTCCTCGCCGGAACGGCCCCCTTGAACAGCGTCTCCAGCTCGAAACGCGCCCCTTCGAGCGTCCCCGAGAGCCGCATCGAACCGGCCCGGAGCGCCCCGTCGCTCTCCTCCGCGAAGCGGCGCCACGCGGGCAGCCACGCCGCCATCGCCGCAGGCGGCGGCAGCGCCGCGCCGGCCTCCGCGAGCGCCTGCGCGAGCGCGTTGACCTGCGCCAGGAACGCGTCGAGCGCCTGCTCGTCCGACGCCTCCGCGGCGCTCCACACCCACGCCTCCCTGTCGTCCACGTCGGCCCGATGGAAACCACGCAGCGCACGCCGGAGCGCAGGCCCGAGCGCGGCCAGCACCTGCGCCTCCTCCCGTCCCACCACCCGGAAGCGCCGATCGAACCCCTCCTCCCCCGTCTCCAGCCCATCGAGCTCCAGCACGCGCCGCCACTGGACGTCGAGGCGCAACCCCCAGGGCTCCGCGAACCGCACCGTCGCGCCAAGGCCGGGCCTCAACCCCTTCACGGCAGAGGTCACCTCGACGGTGCAGCCCGCGCGCACGCCGCGGAGCCGCAGCCCCCGCTCCAGCGAGAGCCCCACCCGCTTCCCCGCGCGCGCCCAGACCGCGCGCCAGCGATCCGCGCCGACCCGGGGCCGCTTGCCATCGCGCCCGGTCCGCGGCTCGAACAGGCCGACGATCACCGGCACGCGGTGTCGCACCAGCTCCCCGCCCGCCAGGTGCTCGATCGTCACCTCCAGCGCGTACTCCAGGGCAACCTCGCGGAGGCTGAAGGACGGCGCGAGATCGCTCGGCAAGGAGATGCGGAAAGGCACCTCCGTGCCCTCGGCGATCCCTGTGACATCTTGAAAGAACACGTTCGGGCAGCTCTCGTACGAACCGCTGCGCGCGTTCACCTGCTCCACCCCATTGCCGACCAGCGCGACGCGGAGCCCGAAGGGGTAGCGCCCCGGGAGACCACCGAAGGCGACGGCCCCGGTCAGGATCGCGCCCGGGGTGAGGGTCCGGCCCGGCAGCGACACCTCGACGAAGGCGCCGCGCCCGCGGTGGCTCGCGTCGATGAACGGCCCGTCTTCCGGCCGCTGCGCAGACCTGGGCCGGACGAGGACCTCCTGGCTCTCCCGCGCGTCGAGCCACCATGGAATGGAGACGTGCGCGCGGACCTCGCACCGGCACGCCTGGAAGGCGCCGGCGAAGGTCGGCGGGAGATCACCAGGCAGCGCGAACGAGACCCGGTAGCGGTGTATCCCCTCGCCGAGCCGCCCCTCCCCGGCCACCTCCTCGCTGAGGAGGAGCAGGTCGCGAACCTCGAAGGTCCCCTCGCCCGGAACCATCTGCTCGTGCGTGTGCCGCAGGGCCACGCGGACGAAGTTGATGGGCGTCTTCGCGGCGCTTTCGAGCGAGAGCCCGACGTCGAACGCCTCGCCCGGATGCACGACCCTGGGGAGGCGCAGCGTGATGAAAGGGCGGCTCCTCATCGCCGCCGTTCAGTGTAAACGACCTGGCCGACCGCCCTTCGCCGGGACGCCATGCCGCTCGTCGAACGACGGCGCGGTTGCCCTACGCACCAGCAGCGCGCCCTACCCACCGGCAGCGCGCCCTACCCGCCGTGCAGCGCACCTCCGCCGCGCGTCATGTACGCGGCGAACAGCGCCGGCGCGAGCCGCTTCATCGCGCGCCGCGCCTCGATCACCGCCTCCCCGGAGCGGCGCGCCTCGCGCGACGACGCCTCCGCGAGCGCCGCAACGAAGCGGCGCGCCCTCGAGAGCGCCTCGGCCTGCCCGGCCGCTCGCGGGCGCTCGTCGACGGCTCCCCCGGACGCGACGCGCTCCGCGAGGCCCACCTCGTCCAGCGCGATCCCCACCGGCGGCGGCAGCACCCCCGTCACGATCCCCACGGGCGCCGACCACGCGGCCGGCTCCTCCTCGATCTCGAGCTCGTAGCGCGCCACGTCGGGCAAGCCGCGCACGGCCTCGTCGCGCGCCGACGCGAGCGCCGCGTCGAATGGATCGCGGAGGAGCGCCTCCAGGTAGTATCGCCGCGCCGCGGGCTCCCCGAGCGCCGTCGCAGCGTCCGCGAGCAGGAACAGCGTGCGCGCGCTCCGCCGCACCTGCGCCGCGCTCGACAGCGAGGCGCGCGCCTCGGCCGCGTCGCCCGTAGCGAGCCAGTAGTACCCGGGAGGCTGCCCCTCGAGCCGCCCGTCGTCGCCCTCGGCCTCGCGGAGCGCCTCTGCCACACGGCGCAGGAGCACGCTGTGCAGCGACGCGAACACGCCGCTCGCGGGATCGAGGCCGCGCGCGATCCCGAGCAACGCAGCCGCCGGCGCGGCGGAGCCCCGCGCCCGCGCGAGCTTCCGCTCCAGCGCGGCGACCCGCTCTGACTGGCGGCGGAGGTCGGCGTCCGCCGGATGGATCGCCACGAGCTCCGCGAACAGCCGCCGCGCCTCGCGCAGCTCCCCCGCGGCGATCGCCTCGGACGCGAGCGATAGCCGCAGCGTGCGCTGCGCGAACAGGTCGAGCTGCCCTGCATGCGCATCCTCGCCGGGCGAGAGCGCCGCGGCGCCGTCGACCGGGACCGGCTCCACCGGGAGTGCGCGGCCTTCGAAGAGAGACAGCTGTCGCATCGCGAGATCGAGCTCCGCGCAGGCGCGCCGAGCCTAGCTCGAGCGGCCCAGGGTCGATGGCATTGCATCGACAGCGGCCGGTTTGCCGTTTCCTGGGATGTGGCCACGTCGCCGCCAGCCGCACCGCGTAACCGCTCGCGCGCATGCGTCCGCGAGCGGGGGTGTCGCACCACCCGCTCGCCAGCGGCGACGAGCGCGCTCGGCTACTCCGCCGCCTCGCCCAGCCACGCGCGCGCGAGCTCGAGCGTGCGCGCGTTGTCCGCCGCCCGCTCCAGGAAGTGCGCCCGGAACGCGCGGTCGCTGATCTTCCCGGCGCGCGCGAGCAGGCGAGCGCGCGCCTCGGCGATCGCGCGCGCGGCCTCGGCGCCACGCCCGCAGACCGACAGCGCCTCGGCGTAGACCAGGCGCACCACCGACTCGCCCTCCTCCACGCCCACCTCGTCGAGCAGCGCGCGCGCACGCTCGGCGGCGGCGAGCGCGTCGCCGGGGCTGCCGAGGTGGAGCAGCGCGCGCCCGAGCACCGCGACGGCGTAGGCGCGCATCGGCGGGGCCCGCTCGAGGATCGCGTCCGCGGCCCGCGCCTCGCGCGCCGCCGCCTCGGGATCGCCCGCGAGGAGCAGGATGCTCGCGAGGTAGACGCGCGCGCAGCCCTCCATGCGCACGTCGCCGTGGCGCTCCAGCATCGCGCACGCTGTCTCCTCGACCGACCTCGCCTCGTCGAGCCGGCCTCGGTGGGCGAGCACCAGGCCGAGGTTCTGGAGGACGTACGCCGTGGTGCCGCGCAGCTCCATCCGCTCCGACTCGGCGAGCGCCAGCCGCAGCGCCGCCTCGGCCTCCTCGAGCTGACCCACCTGGCCGTAGGAGTAGCCGAGGTTCATCCGCGCCATGCACGCCCGCCGCACGTCGCCGGCCTGCTCGAACGCGGCGAGCGCCGCCTCGATGCCCGCGAGGCTCGCGCCGGGGTCGCCGCCCGTGTGCGCGCGGATGGCGCGCGCCTCGTGGAGGTTCGCCACGGCCTCGAGATCCGGCGCCGGGGCGCCCTCGATCGCGCGCTCCGCGCCCTCGATCAGCGCGTCGGCCAGCGCGTAGCGGCCGCCGAAGATCAGCATGAGCGCGGCGGAGCTCAGGCACACGCTCTTCGCGGAGCTCCCGTCCTCGAGGGGCGCAGGCGTCTCGCGCGCGACGGCGGCCCAGCGCTCGACGCGCTCGAGGCTGCCCGTGGCGCCCGCGGCGATGATGATCCGGGTCAGCGCGGCGAACCAGGCGGCGGAGCCCTCCGCGAGGTGCTCCGCGGAGACCGCGGCGCGCTCCTCGGCGAGCGCGAGATCGCCGCGCCAGAAATGCGCCTGGCTCTCGAGCAGGCGGAGCTCGCCCACGGTGGCGGGCGCCGGATCACACGCGATGCCGCGCGCGGCGCGCGCCAGCACCGCGCCGAGGTCGTTGCCCCGGAGCGCCTGCCGCGCGGCCGCGAGGTACGCCGTGGCCGCGCGCGCGGGCTCGCCGCCGCGCTCGAAGTGCTCGGCGAGCGCCATGGGATCGGCCTCGCCGCGCTGCGCGAGGAAGCCGCCCGCGAGCGCGTGGCCGAGCCGCCGGTCGCCCTCGGTCAGCATGCTATAGGCGGCCTCGCGGATGAGCGCGTGGCGGAACCGCAGCGCGGCGTCGCCGGCCGCGCTCCGCGGCCCGATCCGCACGATCGCCTCGTGCCGCACGAGCTCGTCGAGCTCGCGCGCGACCTCCGCCCGGCCCACGAGCGCGGCGACCCCCGCCTCGGAGAACGCCTCGCCGAAGACGCTCGCGGCGCGCAGCACGCGGCGCGCCTCCGGGTCGAGCGCGTCGAGCCCGGCCTGCACCATCGCGAGCACCGTCTCCGGCGGCGCCGCGGTCCGGCCGCGGGCGGCGGCGCGGATCTGCTCCTCCAGATAGAACACGTTGCCGTCGGCGCGCTCGACGAGCGTCCTCACGAGCTCCGCGCTCGCCCGGGCGCCGAGCGCCTCCCGCACGAGCTGCTCGCCGCCCGAGGGCGCGAGCGGCGAGAGGCGGACCTCCCGGACGAGGTGAGGCCCCCAGAGCCCCGGGAAGAGCTCGTGCACGCCGGGCCGCGCCAGCGCGAGCACCGCGAACCGCCTGCCCTTGAGGTTGCGCAGCGCGGCCTCGACCAGCGTCACGGTCGGCAGATCGCCCCAGTGCAGGTCGTCGAGCACGAGGAGCACCGGCTGGGCGGCGCACTCGGCGTCGAGGAAATCCTCCCACGCGAGGCGCAGCTGGTCGCTCATCAGGAGGGGGCGCCGCCGCGCCGCCCTGAGCTGCACGTCGTCGTCGTCCGGGAACGGCGCGCCCGCGAGCTCGCCGAGGAAGGGTGCGATGCGCGCGGCCGCCGCGGCGCCGCAGCGGCGCTCGACGCGCGCGCGGATCTTGCGCCGCTTCGACTCGAGCGGCTCGCCGTCGCGCAGGCCGAGCCCGCGGCGGAGCGCGCGCTGGAGCAGGCCGAAGGCGGAGCCCGCGCTCATCGGATCCGCCTGGCCGAGCCACACCGCGAGGGGCTCGGCGCGCGACCCGAGCGCGCGGACGAGCTCGTAACAAAGGCGCGATTTGCCCGACCCCACCGCGCCCGTCACCAGCACCGCGCCCGGCGCCGCCCCGCGGACGCAGGCGTCGATCTCGGCCTCGATGAGCCCGAGCTCGCGCTCGCGCCCGACGTAGGGCGCCGGCCGGCCGAGGAGCGAGGGCTGCGTCTCGGGCTCCTCGCGCGCGCCGTGGAGCCAGCACCCCGACGCGTCCCGGGTGGCGTCGAACCGCGCGCCGAGCAGGCCCGCCGTCGTGTCGTCGATGCGGATCGCCGCCGGATGGAGGGGCTCGCGGCTGCCCTGGACGAGCTGCACGAGGCGATCGATCACGGCGCCGACCGGCAGCCGCGCCGCGACCTCGGCGCGGCCGGTGACGAGCGAGAGGCGGGCGCCGCCGAGCAGCTCCCTGAGCGAGAGGGCGCAGCGGGCCGCCTGCGCCGCGAGGTCCGTGGGCGCGGCCGAGCCCGAGAGCGTCACGAGCAGCCACCGCGCCTCCAGGAGCTCGATCCGGCCGCGGTGGCGCTCGACGATCTCGCGGATCGCCCGCGCCCTCGCCTCGTCCTCGACGTCGGAGAGCGTCGCCGCCGCGTCGGCCTGGCCCTCCCGGGCGAGGAGGAGGCACATGACCTTCCGCTCGCTGGTCGTGATCTCGCGGCCGCGCTGCGCCGGCGGGTGGGACGACGGGGGCTGCAGCGACGGCGGGCCCGCGTCGAGGCGCGGATCCAGCGCCTCCGCGGCGAGCGCCGCCGCGACGACGCCCGCGTCGCGCGGCCGGGACTCCCGCGCCTTCGACAGCATCCGCGCGACGAGCCGGTCGAGCCAGGCCGGGACGTCGTCGCGGAGCTCCCTGAGCCGCGGCGGCTCCTCGAGGAGGACCTTCATGAGCACCGAGAGCGGGTCGCTGCCGCCGAACGCGGCGCGCCCGGTGACGCACTCGAAGAGCACGCTGCCGAGCGCGAACACGTCGGCGCGCGCGTCGATCTGCGGCTCGCCGCGGGCCTGCTCCGGGGCCATGTACTGGGGCGTGCCGCGGATGTCGCCGAGCGTCGGGAACTCCTCTTCATCCCCGGAGAAGCGCGAGACGCCGAAGTCGATGAGGCGGACGCGCTGGAGGTCGCCGCCCTCGAGGATGAGGTTGTCCGGCTTCACGTCGCAGTGCACGAACCCCAGCTGGTGGACGGCGGCGAGCGTCTCGGCGATGCGCGCGGCGAGCGTGGAGGCCTCGGCGAGCGTGAGCGGGCCGCGATCGAGCCGCTCCGAGAGGGTCTCGCCGTCGAGCCACTCCATCGCGAGGTAGAGCCGGCCCCCGCCCGTCGCTCCGTGCGCGACGTAACGGGCGACGCCGGGGATCGCGAGCGTCGCGAGGGCGAGGTGCTCGCGCGCGAGGGCGCTCAGCGACGCCGTGGCGGCTGTCTGGAGGAGCTTGAGCGCGACGAGCTCGCCGGACCGGAGGTCGCGCGCGCGGTACACGCGCGCCGTCGCGCCCGAGGCGGCGTGCTCCTCGATCTCGAACCGGTCGTCGACGACCTCTCCTGCCTGCATCGAGCTGACGCGCTCCTGGCGGGCGCTCTGCCGCTATTGCACAGCGTGCCAGCGGCGCGCGCCGTCCGTCCACTGTCACCTCGCTCGACGCCGCGCGCCGTGCGTGCCGGCTCACCGCGGCCGATCACCGCGCGGGGACGCATGTCGCGGCGCAGGCGCTCGCGTCGGCGCGGCGCACACGCTGGCGCACCGGCGCGCCTCGCCGACTCACCTACCTGTCGCGCTGCGCGCCCGTGTCAGGGGGCGCTTCGCCTGCATCCGCGTCGCCTGCGCGCCGCCGCAGCACCACGTAGCGGAGGTGCGGGACGCCGCTCACCGCCACCGGAGCGAACGCGTCGCCAGCGCCGGGCAGGCGCGCGACGCGCTGCTCCACGCCGCGCGCGAACCGCGATGCGGTCCACGGCGACGCGGGCGCCTCGCCCTCGGCGAGCAGCAGCACCAGCGCGTCCACCCGGCGCGCGTCCAGCAGCGCCCCGGGGATCCGCTTCGTGGTGTGCCCGCCGGGCAGCGCCGCGATCGCCGGATCGGTGACCCCCGCGAGATCGACGAGGGTCGCGCCCGTCGCCGCCCCGAGCCAGCCGATGTCGAGCGCCGCGACGACCTCCGCCCCGGCGAGCGCGCCGCGGAGCTCCTCGACGACGCGCAGCCGGTCGCTGCCCACCCGCGCGGCGGTCGGCCCGACCCGGACCATCACGAAGAGCTCCCCCGCGAGCGCGAGCGCGAGCCGGAGCGCCGTGGCGCGCGCGTCGGCCACCGAGGCGACGTGGGCCGCCGCAAGCACCACGGCGGGCAGCGCCGGGACGACGAGCCGCGAGAGCGGCATCCAGTCGCCGCCCGCCGCCGCGACCGCGAGGAAGTGCGCCGCGACCGCCGCGAGCAGCCCGCGCGGCCACGCGGGGAGCGCGCGCCACGCGGCCGGCGCGATCAGCGCCACCGGCCCGGTCAGGAGGAAGCACGCGAGCGCGTACCGGGCCCCGAGCGCCGCGTCCGGCGCCTTCGCCAGCGCAGAGAGCGGCGCGGCCCGCCCGAAGATGGAGAGGCGCGCCACGGCCACGGCGACGAAGGGGAGGCCCGCGAGCGCGAGCGCGGCGAGCGCTCGGGCCCACGCGGGCCGCGGCGGCGCGTCCCCTGCGGCGTCGCGGCGCGGCGCCGCCTGGGCCGAGAGCGCGACGATGAGCGCGAACGGCAGGAGCTCCGGCCGGAGGGCCGCCGCCGCCCCGGCGCAGGCCGCGCCGGCGAGCGCGCCGCCGAGCGCTGGCAGCGCGACGGCGAGCGCCCCGAGCGCCGCGACGACGCCCGTCTCCATGCCCGCCACGCTCCAGGCGGCGAGCGGCGCCGACGCTGGCACGAGCGCGAGCGCCGCGAAGCGCGCGGGCCGGGCGGACGCCCGATCGACCGCGAGCGCCAGGACGCCGGCGGCGAGCGTCCACGCGAGGGCGCCGAGCGCCTTCGCGGCCGCGAGCGCGGCGAGCGGCCCGCCGGCCGCGAACGGCGCCAGCACGAACGCCCACCCGAGCGGCGTCACGCCGTCGGTCACCGGCCCGGCCGCGTTGAAGCGGTAGCCCAGCCCCCGAGCGAGGTGGTGCGCATAACGCGCCGTGATCAGGGCATCGTCGACCGTGAACCCCGAGAGCGCGAGCGCCGGGAGCAGCGCCGAGAGCGCGCCGGCGAGCGCAATGAGCAGCGAACGCTCCCGCCGCGTCACGCCGCCTGTGCGTCCGCGCGGCACTCCGATGGACACGAGGCGGAGGCGCCCGCGCTGGACAGCAGCCCGCGCCGCTCCGCGCGATCTCCATCGAGGACGCACCGACAGCGGAGCAAGCGCTCAGGGTGGACGGCGATCAGCACGCAGCGATCCTGTGACAGGCGCACGAAGGACGCAATTGCGCTCGTCTGCTCGCAATCATGCGAGCAGGCGAGATGCGAGATGCGAAACGTGACCACGCGGACGCGCGGTCACGTGCGCGAACGTCGCGAACACCTGGGCTCGCCGCGGGGCGCACGCCTCGGACAGCGGCTGCGCCGCTGCGCCTGGTGGCAGCCATGCGCCCTCGTGGACGGTATAGTTCCCCGCATGGCACTTCCCGCCGCGCTCCTGGCCGCCGTCGAGCGGCATTCGTGTTTTACCGGCTGCTATCGCAGCGAATCGGAAGTCCAGGTCTGCATCGATCCGGCGCAGGCGCTCGCGTCGACGGTGCCTGTCTGTTGCAGCGATTGCCTGAACTTCCACCCGGCGGCGCTCGTGAGCCTCTTGCCCCTCGGCATGACGTCGTACGCGCTCGCGAACGCGCTGACGACACACGTGCGCTCGCTGCGCGGGTACAAGTGGGCGACCGGCGGCTATCACACCGCGGGCACCGGCTTCTGGCTCAACGCCGCCTACTACGGCAATGGCCTCTTCCTGGTCGACGCCGCGCGCAACCGCAACGCGAGGACGGACGTCGACATGCTGATCGAGGCGTTCCAGCACGGGATCGTGCAGCCAGAGGATCCGCGCATGCTCGATCCGGCGCTCTACACGATCGAGCTCGCCTACATCAACATGTCGCGTCCCATCCTGCCGGTCCGCAACAAGCAGGATCTCCTCGCGTCGCCGCAGCGCAGCGCCACGCCGAGGCAGGGGTTCTCGCGCGTGTCGATCGTGGAGTTCCAGCCGCTCGCCGTCGCGGGACCGTCCCCTTCCGCGCAGCCGGCGAAGCCGGCGCCGCAGCCCCGGGAGCTCAAGCTCGGCGAGACGTGCCCGACGTGCGGCGCCGCCGTGATGGAGCGACCGCTGTTCTCGGGCACATTCGTGGGCTGCCTCTGCTGAGGGCGCGCCGCGGGCCACGTCGACGACCGGCTCGGCGACCGGCTCGGCGACCGGCTCGGCGACCGGCTCACGGCGACGGCGGCGTGGTCGCGCGCCACGCGGTCTCGCCGGTCGCCGGGTCGATCGCGCGCAGCGCAGCGCCGCTCACCGCGGCGCCGCTGACGACGTAGACGTAGGGGCCCGACGCCTTCGCCGCCGTGAGCCGGTCGCCGAGGTAGGCCGCGGCGCGCTCGTACCGCACGGCCCCGGACACCGGATCGAGGGCGATGATCCGCGGCTCGGTGCCGTTCACCACGTCGACGCCGACGACGACGGCGGCGCCGCCGCTCGCGACGAGGAACAGGTCGGGCCGCCCGCCGGAGAGCGGCGCGCGGGCGGCGAGCTCCTTCTTCCAGAGCGACTCGCTGCCGCGCCGCCCCTCGGCCGTGAGCCGCGGCGGGCCCTCGGTCGGCACGGTGAGCACGACCTCCACGCCGCCGGCCTGGACCACCTGGGGGTTCTTCTTGCGCTCCCAGAACTGCCCCGTGATCGCCGACGGCTGCGGCGCCGTCGGGCAGTCGGCCGCCGCGCCCCCTTCGAGCTTGATCCCGGTGGCCGTGCCGTCCTTCATCACCACCGTCGCGCAGCCGTTGCCCCCTGCGATCTCGTCGGGGACCCCGGGGAGGTTCGCCACCCACCGCTCCTTGCCGGTGCGGGCGTCGAGCGCGCGCAGCGCGGCGTCGCCCCCGCCCGCGAGCACCATGTTCGGGTCCGGGCAGGCGAGCGCATCCGGCTCCTCGATCTCCCGCGAGGCCCAGATCCCCTGCCCGCTCCGCCCGTCGATGGCCACCACGCGCCCGCGGGTCTTGCCGTCCTGCCACAGCACCGGGTCGGGCGCGTCGTCGCCGTTCGCGTCCACGAAGCAGAGGGCGTCGAGCTGCGTGGAGAGTGGGCGCGCGCGCGGCGCGGGCTCCTGCGGCGGCTCGACGCGCGCGAAGAACATCACCGCGAAGCCGATCCCGACCGCAGCCATCGCCACGGCGAGGAGCACCTTCGTCGCCCGGGACGGCCCCGGCGCGGGCGCGGGCGCGCCCTGCGGTGCAGCCGCGCCTGCGACGCCGGGGGCATCAGCGCCGCAGCGCGGGCATGCGATCCCATCATGACTTGCCTCCAGCGAGGCACCACAGCTCCTGCAGGGCCGCATCCGGGCAGTCTATCGCCGCCGGGTGCCCGTGATCGAGAGCGACCGTGCGCGGCCCGCCGGACCGGGGGCTTGCCTCTGCTACTTCGCCCAGAGCACCGAGAGATCGATCTCGATGGCCTCGAAGGGCACGGCCCGGACCCGCGCCGCGTCGCGGTGGACGGGGCCGGGCTCCCAGCCCCCGCCCGCCGCGAGCGAAAAGACCTCGAGGGTGCGCCGGATCGGATCGACGAGCCACGCGTGGAGCACGCCTTCGCGCGCATAGAGGGGCATCTTCTCCGTGCGATCGACGTCCTCGGTCGACGGGCTCAGGACCTCGCAGATCCAGTCGGGAGCGAGCGGGAAGAAGGCCGTCTCGGGCAGCTCGGGCATGCGCTCGATCCGCCATCCGGCGAGGTCGGGCACGAGCGCGTCGAACTCACCAGCCGTGTGCGGGTCGGGGAAGTGCAGCTCAGGCTCGACCAGGATGGTCCAACCGCCGGGCCCGCCTTCGCCCAGGTCGAAGGGGCCGGACAGCTTCCCTCCAAGCCTGGACGCGGCTCGCGCATGTCGCGGCGCCGGCCGGGGGAACACGTGCAGGGTGCCGCGGACGAGCTCCGCCACCTTGTTCGACGGGACGGCTTCGAGGTCGGCGTACGTGGCGCGGGGCTGCTTCTCGGCGGGCTGGCCCATGACCGGAGCCTGCCTGGGCGCCCAGGGAGAGGCAAGTCGTGTGGCGTGACGAACCCGAGCGAGGCCGGCGCGCGTCGGCGCGTACCCGCCCCTCCCCGGCGCGCGTCGGCGCGCGCCCGCCCCTCCCCGGCGCGCGTCGGCGCGTACTCGCCCCTCCCCGGCGCGCGTCGGCGCGCGCCCGCCCCTCCCCGCTACGGCTTCGGTATCCTCAACGTGCCGCTGACCATGGCGCTGCCGCTCACGGCATAGACCAGGCTGAGCGGGTGGAACACCCAGGGGCCGATCGCGATGGACCCGAGCCAGAGCTGCTCGTGCACGCGCTCCTTGGCGAAGAGCACCCCGAAGAGCAGCACGATGAGCAAGCTCGTGGGGATCGGCGTCCCCTCGTAGTAACGCACCTTTCCCCGCTCGTCCGACAGCTCGGCGGCCGTCACGTTGTACCGCGCGAGGCGGCTGATCCCGCAGGCGACGAAGTACACGAGGGAGGCGGCGTCCCACAGCCCGCGCAGGCCGAGCGCGAAGCCGAGCACCGCGGGCGCGACGCCGAACGAGACCACGTCGGCGAGCGAGTCGAGATCGGCCCCGAGCGGCGAGTGCTTGCGACGCCAGCGCGCGATCGTGCCGTCGAGGATGTCGCACGCCAGCGCGAACGGCAGGAGCCCGAAGGCCACCCAGATGTACATGCGCTCGCGCTCGGCCACATAGTTCAGGCAAAGCAGGATGCTCAGCGTGCCGCTCGCCGCGTTCGCCAGCGTGACGAAGTCGGCGAGCGCGAACGATCGGAGCATCGAGAAATGGGGCGGTCTATCAGGAGGCATGGCGCTCGGGGCGCGCAGTGTCGCACGTCCGGTTCGATTGCCAAACAACCTGCGCGGCGCGCGCCGCCGTCATCAGGCCGTCATCGACCCATCGACGCCTCCTCATCGTCGCCTCGTCGCAGGGCGCCTGGGGCCGCGGCGCGCCCGGCGCGCCCGGCGCTGGCGCCGTCTAGCCAGGTGGCACGTGCTTGTCCACTCCGCGGCGATCCGCGCACAAAACTTAGGATCAGGCCGCGCGCTGCCTAGCATCCGTCGGCGGATGCCCGGACTGTCACTTGTCGCCGACAACACCCGATGCTCACCGGAGCCCGAGCGCACGTCGCTGCACGATGTGCTCGACTTCGTCCTGGAGGGGGCGCGCAACGCGTCTCCTCCGCTCGATGGAGCGGCGCTGCCGCTACGCGCCGAGGCCGAGGCGCTGCCGCTGCTCTGCGAGCTCGCCGAGGCCGCGGGGGAGCTCGCCTCCGGACGCCGCGCGCGCGCCGTCGTGCGCCTGTGCCTCGAGCCCGACCCCTGGGAGCTCGGGCTGGAGCGCGTGGGCCGCGACCTCCTCGTCACCGTCTTCCAGGGCGGAGACGTGCCCGAGGTCGCCCTGCACGAGCGGCGCTTCGACGGCGAAGCGCTCTGCGCGCGCCTCCTCGCGGCCATCGACCGGTTCGCCTCGCGCAGGGGCCCGGGCGCGCGCCGCGACGCCGCCTTCGCCGACAACGACGCGGATCTCGGCGGGCTCGGCGGGCTCGGCGAGCAACGGCTCTCGGCCGCCCGGCGGTGCCTCGCCGCCTCCCTGCCGTTCTCGCCCGACGAGGCGGGAGGAGAGCCGGCGATCGTGGGCGTCGAGCCGACCGGCGAGATCCCGATCGCCATCGCGGCCGAGGCGCTCCTGCGCACGTCGCAGGGCGCTGCGCTCACGCAGCCGGCCGTGCTCCGGGCCGACCTGTTCTCGCTCCTCTTCCGGGGCAAGATCCGCGTGCTCGTGGGCGAGGAGGCGCGGGAGCTGCCCGACGTCTTCGTCTTCCCGTTCGCCGAGCAGCTCGCGTCGCTGTCGCTCGAGTCGCTCGACGCGTGGGCGCGGCGCCAGCCCTACCACCGGCGGCTGACCGTCGGCGGCGCGATCCTCGGCGTCCGGCTGCACAGCGAGGGGGCGCTGTCGCTCACGCTCGGCGTGCCCCGCGTGGGCCGCGTACCCTCCGCCGATCCCCGCGCGCCCGGCCCTGGCCGCGCACCCTCGTTCGCGGCCGCCGAGGAGCGGGCGCAGACCTGGACCTTCCCGGCCGTCGACGTGGCGGCGCTCGCCCAGGGCGTGGTCGCGTTCGGGCGGGCGCTCGCGCGCAGCCTGGTGCGCCGCGATCGCGGGCAGACGTCGAACCTGCGCCTGTTCGAGTTCCGGGCGCGCGTCCGCGAGCTCGCCGAGCGGCTCCGCGAGCTCACGCGCAACGACGCGAAGATCAACGTGGCCCCGGAGACGTACCGCGCCTTCGCGGCGGCGGCGCGCCCGCAGGCCGCGGCCGAGGACACGTTCGGGCGGACGCGCCTGCGCTTCACGGCCCGGTGGATCGCGGCGATCCCGTCGCTCGACCTCCGCGCCACCTTCCTGTGCGGCGACGTGCTCGTGGTGGGCTCGACGCGCGAGCTGACGTGCATCGATCGGCGCACCGGCGAGTGCCTGTGGCGCAAGCCTGCGCCCCGCGCGGTCTCGGTGATGACGCCGGTCGGCCTCGGGAGGCTCCTGCCCGACGGCACGCTGCAGCTGCACGATCTGGCGAGCGGCGAGGTCGCCTGGTCGACGCGGCTCTCGCCGCGCGTCGGCGCGAACGCCTCGGGCGCGGTGGTGAGCGCCCCCGGGCTGCCGCGGATGCTCATCGTGAGCGAGGGGACGCGCCACCTCGCGGCCGTGGACCTCTACTCCGGCGAGGTGCGCTGGCGCTACGCGGCGCGGCGCGGCGAGAACTTCCGGCTCCGCCGCGCGGGCAAGCTCGTCCTCGTGGGCAGCGGCGAGCCGGCCCTCGCGGCGCTCGACGTGCTGAGCGGCGAGGTCGTGTGGCGCTTCTGCGACCGGCTCCCGTTCGCGTCGCCGGTGGCGGTCGATCACGACGCGCTCTTCGCGCTGGCCGGCGACGGCGCCTTCGTCGGCCGCGGCGGGGCGCGGCTGCACCACCTCGACCCGTGGTCCGGCGAGGCGCGGTGGACGGTCGATCTGCCGAAGCACGTGGCGCCGGTCGGCGCGCCGCTGCTCGGGCCCGAGACGGTGTGCGTGGTGACCCACGGGCGGCGCGGCACGGGTCTCGTGGGGATCGATCGTCGCACCGGGGCGACGCGCTTCGACCTGACCGCGTGCGCGGCGACGGCCTCGTGCCTCATGGTGGACGATGTGGTCGTCGTGAACAGCGAGGCAGGCGAGATCGTCGGTGTCGGCGCGCACGACGGCGCGGTCCGGTACCGGCACGTCATCGCGGGCGGCGTCGAGGGCGACAGGCCGCGGCGCCTCGAGCCGGTGCTCCGCTCGGGCGCGCTGTTCGTGCCGCAGAGCGAGGTGCACGTCGTCCGGCCGCGCGACGGCGCGCTGCTCGGCAAGGTGCCGACGGACCTCATCCCGGATCTCCTGCGGGTGGACGAGCGGTGCGACGTCTACGTCGCCGAGGAGAGCGGCCACCTCGCGGCCTTCGCCGCGGCCCCGCGGCTCAGCCTCGTCCAGTAGGGGCCGCGGCGCGCGCAGTAGGGGCCGCGGCGCGCGTCAGCGCGGCCCCCGGGCCGGTTTCCAGATGAGCTCGAGCGTCACCTGGGTGATGCCGTCCTCGATGAGCCCGATCCGCTCGGCGGCCTTGCGCGACAGGTCGATGATCCTGCCGCGCTTGAACGGGCCGCGGTCGTTGATCCGAACGCGCACGCGGCGGCCGTCCCGGCGGACCACGTCGACCAGGGCGCCGAAGGGCAGCGTCCGGTGCGCGGCCGTGAGCGCGCGCGGGTTGTAGCGCTCGCCGCTCGCGGTGCGGCGGCCGTTGAACTTGTCGGCGTAGTAGGTGGCGCGCCCGCGCTGGATCGGTGTCCCTTTCGCCGCGCTCCGCGCGCTGTGGGGCGCCATCGGCGTGGAGATGCCGTCGCCGTCGTCCGCCTCGTCGCCCTCGGCCTGGTGGCGCCGGGGCGCCGGCGGGGTGCTCGGCGCGACGCCGAGCGCCATCGGAGCGTCGGCTCCCGTGCGGGGCGCTGCAGGCTGGTGAGCGGAGCAGGCGGGGGTGAAAAAGAGGAGGAGGAAGGCGAGCGTCCTCGCCACGCCGCGGCGTCCACCCGGCATCATCACGTCGCCTCGGGCGCGGCGCGATCGGCCGACGAGGGGTCGAGGTCGGCCGCGGGCGAGGTCACCGCGGCGACCAGGGCCAGGGCCGAGGGCTCGCCGCTCCCTGCCCCGTCAGCGGACGGCGCCGCCTGGGCCCTGGCCTTGGCCCGCACGAACCCGGCCAGCTCGCGGAACGGCACGCCGGTCGGGCAGATCCTCTCCTTCTCGGCGAGCACCTCCTCCGGCACGTGCGCGAGCGCGAGCGCCGCGGCGTCGAAGTCCGGCATGCTCCGCGACGACGCGAGCACCACGGTCATGAGGCCGCGGTAGGCCCCCTTGGAGGCCGCGATGCGCTCGGCCTCCCCGAGATCGCAGCGCCCGCACGCGATGCAGCGGGAGAAGCGGGGCAGGGCCGCGCGCTCGGCGGGCGAGAGCGGCGGCAGGCCGTCGGCGTCGTAGTTCTCGCGGAAGAGCGCAAGCCCGCTCGGACCGTCGTCGAAGAGACGGCGCACCGCGACCTTGAGGAGCGACCACGCAAGGACCGCGAGGGCCAGGGCACGACCGGAGAGCACGATCCGTCCATAACCCGAAACAGGCCCGCGCGCCGAGCCGATGCGCGCGGGGTCTCCAGAACGGCGCCGGGCACGTGAACCCGCGTTAACAGCGCCTCGCGCACGCGCAGGTCCGCGACGACCCGCCGCCGCTGCGATGACGCCTGCGGCGCGCGCTCGTCGCCCGATCTCCGCGGCGCCCGAGATCGCGGGCCGCGCCGGCGAGTCGCGGAAGATCGCGCGACGGGGGCCGCCGCCGGGCGAGGACGCCGCGCAGCGACGCGACCCCTCCGCGCGTCGGTCCTCGCTGGCACGTCGGGTGCACAGGCGCCAGGCATGCCCAACGACTTGCTTCTCTGCGACAACGGACGCTCGGAAAACCTCGGCGAGCTCGCCGAAGGTGCGCTGGTGGAGGCGATGATCGCGGGGGACGAGCGCGCCTGGCGCGCCTTCCACGCCCGCTACGATCGGCTCGTCCACCGCTGCATCAGCGGCGTGATCGCCCGCTTCTCTGCTGTGGTCGCGCAGGACGACATCCGCGACATCCACGCTACGCTGCTCGTGCAACTGCTCTCGAACGACATGCGCAAGCTGAGGAGCTTCGACGCGGGCCGCGGAACGCGGCTGAGCTCCTGGATCGGCACGCTCGCCGTCCACTGCGCGTACGACCATCTGCGCTCGAGGAGGCGCGCGCCGCGCTGTGCCCCGCTCGACGACGCGGCGGTCGAGCTCCCCTGCGAGCGCCCCTCGCCGCAGGAGCAGGCCGAGCGCCGCGAGCGCGCCGCGCTCGTGGGGCAGGTGCTCCACGCCTTCTCCAACAAGGACCGCGAGTTCGTCGCGCTCTACTTCGCCGAGGGCCTGCCCCCGGAGCAGATCGCGGAGCGGATGGGGATCAGCGTGAAGACGGTGTACTCGAAGCGCCACAAGATCCAGAGCCGCCTGGAGGCGATGCTGTCCAGCGTCAGCCTCGCGGCGTGACGTTTCCCTCCCCCGAAGGGGGCTCGGCGGCCGTCGGCCCTGTGGTATGAGCCGGAGTGGATGGCTCGACCGCCCCGCACCTGCTCCGCGCTCCCGCTCATCGCGGCCGCCGCCCCGCTGCTCGGCGCGTGCGGCGGCGGCGACGGAGACGCCACCGCGATCCCCCTCGCCGACGAGCGCGGCGGCGGCGCTCGCATCGCCGAGATCGTCGGTGACGCCGGGTGGCTCGCCCCGGAGGACGAAGAGAGCCGGCGCTGCGCCGTACCGCCCGCTCGCCGCGCGCACGTCACCGGCGCCACGGTCGTCGCCATCGACCGCTTCGACGAGACCGGCGAGGGCGCGCGCGGCAACTACTACGTGCAAGACAGCGCCGACGAGCCGGTCCCCTACTCGGGGATGACGGTCTTCCAGCCCGCGTTCAGCCCCCCGGACCTGCGGCTCATCCCCGGCGACGTCATCGACGTGCTCGGCGAGATCACCGAGTTCCTCGGCCCCTCCGCCGGCCGCTTCGGCGGCTGCCGCACCCTGCCCGAGATCGGCGGGACCTTGAGCTTCCGCTTCGAGGACCACCCCGCCGTTCCGATCCACGTGCCGCTCGCCCACCTGAGAGGCTACGCGTCGGCGCGCCCGTACATCGGCATGCTCGTGCGGGTCGAGGGCGTCAGCATCGCCGGCGACCCCTCGAGCCGCGACGGCCGCTACGCGGCGTCGATCGACGTCGGGGCCGGCGTGCCCCCCGCCGAGGTCCCGCGCCTCTCGAACGAGCTCTACGACCTCGAGCGCGAGGGGCCGCCCCTCGCGGACGGCGCCTCCTTCCGGTCCGTCACCGGCGTGCTCACCTACTTCTACGGCTTCAAGATCGCCCCGCGTTGCGCGGCCGATTTCCAGCTGGAGGGCGCGCCGCCGCCTTCCGACGACGCATGCGCTCCCTGAGGCCCGCGCTCCTCTCGCCGCTCGTCCTGCTCGCGGCCTGCGGCGGCGCGCCGCCCGGCGGCCCGCCGGCGCCGGGGCACGCGCTCGCCTCGACGCCCGAGGGAAGCGTCGGGCGCATCGAGGTGCGCAACCTCGACGCCCGGCCGCGGCTCACGCTCGTCTCGCGCGACGGCGATCCCGCGCCCGCGCTCGTCGTCTCGGTCGCGACCGATCTCGGCTCGGTCGCGACCACGGCGCTCGCCAGCGTGGTCGAGGCGCGCCTGCTCGCGGCCGGCTTCGACGTGGACGCGCGCATCGACCGCAGCGCCTTCCGCGTGCGCCTGCTCGTCAGGGACGCGGCGCGCGTGGCGCCGTTCCTGCGCGCGCTGTCGGCGGCGTTCGCGCAGCCCATCGCGGCCGGCAGCCCGGAGGTCGCCCGGGCCGCGGAGCGGACGCAGGCGCTCCGATCCAGCCCGCTCGACGCGCCGGAGCTCTCGCCGATCGCGGCGTGCACCGGCCAGCTGGGCCTCGCGGGCGCGGAGCCCGTGGTCGACCTGGCGACGCCCGCAGGCGCGCGGGAGCTCGAAGGGTGGCGCGCCGCGGCGCTGCACGCCGGGCGCACCTCGATCGCCGCCGTCGGCCCCGCCGCGTTCTGCGAGGAGGCGGCCCGTGCCGCGGAAAGCATCGACGCCTGGCCGGCGGGCAGCCCGCCCGCGGACCCCTGGCCGGCGGCGGACACGGTCGGCGTGTACACGACGAACCAGCTCGGGCGGCGGGCCGCCCGCGTCACCGTGGCCGCGCGTGTCGCGAGCCCCCAGGCGGCCGTCGCCGCGGCGGAGCGGCTCGGCGCGCCTGGGTCCCCGCTCCGGGCGCGCCTCTCGGCGCTCCCCTCCCCGTTCCGCGCCGTCGAGGTGCTCGGGGTCGCCCGCCCGCGCGGCGGCTGCGTGAGCGTGACCATCGAGGCCGCCGATCTGCCCACGGCCCCGGCCGTCGAGGCCTCGGCGGCGCTCGCGGCGGCGGTGGCGCGGCAGGAGATCCGCCGCGGCCTCTCGGCGCCGCCGAGCCCCGCCGTCGCCACGCGGCAGGTCCTCACCGCGCAGGACCCCCGCGACGCCGGCGCGCGCGCCTCGTGGTGGGCGCTCTCCGGGAGCGCCCCGGGCGCGCCGCCGGAGCGGTGGGCGACGGCGCTCGGCCTCCCTCCGAGCGCCGACCCGCCGAAGCCCGCGGCGCCGGGCGAGGCCGGCGCGCGGCGCTTCGAGGCCGAGCTCTCGCGCGCGCTCGCGCCGGGAGCCCAGCCCGCCCTGGAGCGGCGGGCGCTGGTCGAGCGCGGGCAAGGCGAGGTCTGGGTCCTGCTCGCGAGCCCGTGCGGCGTCGCCGAGGAAGGGCTGTACGACGCCGGCGCGACGGCGCTCGCCGCGCTCGCCGCCGTGCAGACCCGGCGGCGCGAGCTCGACGTCACGATCGAGCCGTGGGTCACGGCGGATGCCGTCGGCGTGATCGCGCACGCGCCGTTCCGCGACGAGCGCGAGACCCCGGCCGAGCTCGGGCGCCGCGTGGCGAACGCCGCCGCGCGCACGGTCGCGGCCACCACGCCGGGCCCCGAGGCGCTGACGCTGGCGCGCGCCGCGGCGCTCCAGCACCTGGAGCACCTCTCCGGAGGGCGCGCCGCGGCGCTCGAGGCCTTCGCCTCCGCGATCGCGCCCGACCACCCGTCCTGGATCGAGCCGTTCGGCGTCTGGGACCGGGTGGCGAGCGGCGCGCTCGAGACCGTGCAGCTCCGCTGGCAGGCGCTCGCGACCGGCCCGCTCCGGCTCGCGGTCCTCGCGAACGCCGACGCTTCCCAGGCGGCCGCCGCGGCGGAGGCCGCCGAGCGCTGGCTCGCGCCGCGGCTCACCGCGCGCGGGTGCGGCTCACCGGACGGCGCGGTGGTGCCCCGGCTCGGTCACCACGACGCCCGCCTGCCGGCCGCGGCGGCCCTCTCGCAGGCCGTCGTCGGCGCGCGGCTCCCTGCGGCGCGCGAGGCCGCTCCCACGGCGCGCGAGCTCGCCGAGCTCACGGTCTCCGCCCTCAACGGCGAAGGCGGCCTGCTCGCGGCCGCGCTCTCTCCTGCGGCGAGCACGGCGTCCCCGGCTCCGGCCAGCGCGGCGCCGGCGAAGCGGCCGCTCGCGGCCCGCGCGAGCGCGCGCGTCCTCGGCGGGACACGCGCCGCGGCGCTCGCCGTCGAGATCAGGGCAGAGGCCGGCGAGCTGAGCGAGGCCTCGGCCCGCGTGAAGGAGCTCCTGGCCGGTCTGGCGCAGCGGGTGACCGACGCCGATCTCGGCCGCGCCGACGCACACCTCGCCCGGCGGGAGCGCGACGCGCTCGCGGAGCCCAGGCGCAGGCTCATCCAGGTGTTCAACGGCCGCCCCTCCCGCGCGGCCGCCGCGAAAATCACGCTGGCCGCGTGGCGCGCCTTCCTGGCGGGCGCGCTCGGCGCGGACGCGATCGTGACCGTCGAGGCCCGGCCCGACTGATCACTCCCCGCCGTCGAAGTCGCCGGCGTCCTCGAGCTCGGCCGTCCGCCCGGCGCGGGTCGCCTCGAGGCCCTCGTCCTCGGCGTCACCGTCCGCGCTCGTGGCCTCTTCCTCGTCCCCGTCCTCGTCGACCTCGTCCTCGTCGTCGTCGTCCGGCTGGGTCAGCACGGGGAGCCGGCGCTTGCCGACCGGACCCTCATCGACGTAATCGCGCAGCGCCATCATGTCCTTCAGCGCCTCTAGCTTCGCGAGCGCCTTGACCTCGACCTGGCGGATCCGCTCGCGGGTCAGGTTCATGATCGCCCCCACGTCCTCGAGCGTCGTGCCGCCGCGATCCGCGACGTCGAGCGCGCACGTCTCGTTCATGTCCCAGACCTCGAGATCGGGGAAGTTCAGCTTGATGGCGCCCGTCCTGGCGGAGACGTCGAGATAGAGGTGGTGCTGGCACGAGACGTACGGGCACGGCCTCGGGCCGTCGACGCACTCGGCGCGGGCCCGCGGCTTGTAGTAATCGGTCTCGGGGTAGAGCATCCGGCCGATCTCGAGCTCGCGCTTGGTCATGCGCTTGACGCTGATCGTCCGCGCCCGGATCTCGCGCTTCCGCCGCGACCTGCGCTGCTCGCGCGTGATGGCGTTCCCCGACTCCGCGGGGTCCGCCTGGAGCGCGAGCGCGCCCTCCACGACGGGCTCCGTCGAGCCCCCGGGGTCGCGATCGCCCTCCGCCGCATCCGCACCGTCCAGGCTGAAGATCTCGAGCTCGCTGTCAGACACCGTCGCCATGCGCTGCCTCCGTTTGGTAGCGTCTCCGCTCTCAAGCGCGCGCGTCTCTCCCCGTACGTCCGAGTCCCAGCTCGAGCGCAGAGGGATCCGCTCCTTAAGCCCGACGTAAAGCCGGATGCCGTCCCTAAAAAATTGCGACGAAACGAGCCGATGCCCGTCCCGTCGATCGCATCAAACCCAGGCGGGGCCGCGCCCGCGGCCCCATCTACTTCACGACGACGAAAGCCCCGCGACTCGGCCCCTCAAGAGGAAGCCGCCTGTTTCGTGAGCCGCGCCTGCGCCATCAAGCGCTCTTCTATCAACGCCAGCTTGGCGACGAGCTCCCGCGCGAGCGACTCTGCGCTCGCGAGGTCCTGGGCTATCGCCCTGCCGCTCGTCTCGCTCCGCCTCTCTTTGGCGGCATCCCTGAGCGCATTGAAGACCTTGGCCATCGTGCGCTCGAGCTCCTCGATATCACCTCTCACGAACAGGAATTCACGCTGGATCTCTTCGATGGTGTAGTCCTGGGCCATCATCTCTTTGATGCGCTGAACCTGGCGGACTACCGTGGCCGGATACATCCCCTGCGAGCCCTGGTGCTTGCCCTTGCGCCCCACGCGCACGCTGCGCGGGAGCAAGCCGAGCTGCACATACTTCCGGAGCGTCGCCTCGCTGAACTTGATGCCATGAGCCGCGAACAGCTCGAGGATATCGCTCGAAGTGATCCCCTGGGCGTGCTCCCGCTCGATGCGATCAAGCACCTCCTCGGGGATCCTCTGCACCGGTCCTCCCATCGATTGCCGGAGGCCCTACCCAACCGACGCGGGCGACTCTATTCCACTGAATGGAATACAGTCAATTGACGCGACTACGATTATTGTGTGGCTGTCGCGAGACGCGGTGCTTTGCCGGGGTTCTTGACATGCCTCGGACATTTTTCGTCCGTCGGAACGACGCGTCGGCCCGCCCGGCACGGCGCAGGTCGGCGGTCGGGGTGGGAAAAAAGCGACGCTCGGTGCAATGGGTGCGAGCAAGGGGGCGTCCGACACCCAGCGGGGCTCGTGCAGCGGCATGCCCCGCACCCTGACACACATCGGTCATTTCAGACAAAAGGGCTGATAGTCTCGCCGCCATCATGGCCAAGACCCTCGCCAGCGAGGGTCGGAGCTCGGCCTCGCCCGCCGCCCCCCGACCCGTCGAACGCGTCATCAGGGATGTCACCGCCCGGGGTGTCAGGATGCGGGTCCTGGTCGCCGGCGCGGGCAACGGCCCGGCGCTGCTCCTGATCCACAGCTTCCTCGTCAGCCACCTGGAGTTCGATGACGTGATCGACACGCTGGCCCAGCGGTTCCACGTCATCGCCCCGGACCTCCCGGGCTTCGGCGAGAGCGAGAAGCCGAGCCCGGCGCGGTACGCTTACGGCATCGAGACGTTCGCCGAGGCCGTGGCCGACCTCATCGCCGCCTTCGGCGTCGGCCGCGCGCACCTCGTCGGCCACGCGATGGGCGCCGCCGTCGCGATCACGCTGGCCGCCAACCACCCGGAGCTCGTGCAGCGGCTCGTCCTCGAGGACGCGCTCTGTTACCCGTTCCCGATGAGCTTCAAGATGAAGCTCCCGCTCCTGCCGATCGTCGGCGGCATCGTCTTCAAGCAGCTCCACGGCCGCGGCACGTTCCGGTCGTACTTCCGCGACGATGTGTTCCGGGCGGACGCGGCCGTGCCGCTATCGCGCGTCGATCGGCACTACGATCTCTTCAACGCCCCCTCGGCGCGCGAGAGCGCCCACGCGGTGATGCGCGCGGTGCTCGACGCGCGCCCCGTCGTCGCGCGCCTCACCCGGATCACGGCGCCGACCCTCGTCGTGTGGGGGCGCGACGACCGCATCTTCCCGGCGGCGAGCGCGCAGCGGCTCGCCCGGGAGATCTCCGGCGCGATGCTCGAGATCATGGACGCCGGACACTCGCCCCACGAGGAGCGCCCGGGGGAGTTCGTCGCGCTCGTGACGCAGTTCCTCGAAGGGAAGCGGTGACGGCGGCGGCGCGCTGGGCTCGGCTTTCGCGCGGCGCGGCGCGAGCGGCCGAGCGCGCGGGGCGCGCCGTCCTCGGCGAGGACGCGGCGCGGCGGTTCCTCGGGGACCGCTCGGCGCTGCTCGGCCTCGGGATCGTCGCGCTGCTCTCGCTGTTCGCCGCGGTGGGGCCGGCCGTCATCGCCCACGACCCGAACGCGAGCGACTTCACCCTGGCCCGCGACGCCTCCGGAGCGCCGCCCGGGCCGTCGGCCGCCCACTGGCTCGGGACGGACCCGCTCTTCCGCGACCTGCTGGCGCGCCTCGCGCACGGCGCGCGGCTCTCCCTCGCCATCGCGCTCTCGTCGACCGCCCTCGCCACGGGGCTCGGCGCGCTCGTCGGCGTCACGGCCGGCATGGCCGCCGGCACGCGGGCGGACGCGCTCGACGGCGCGCTCATGCGGCTCGTCGACGTGATCCTCGCCCTGCCGTACCTCCTGTTCGTGACCGCGATCGGCGTCGCCGTGGGGCGCGCGGACGTGGGGACGATCCTGCTCGTGCTCGGCCTCACGGGGTGGACCGGCGCGGCGCGGGTGGTCCGGGCCAAGACGGCGGAGCTCGCGCAGCGCGATTTCGTGGCCTCCGCGCGCGCGCTCGGCGCGGGGCCGCTGCACGTCGTCCGCCGGCACGTCCTGCCGAACGTCGGCGGGACGCTGCTCGCGCTCGCGACGATCAGCGCCGGGCAGATGATCCTCGCGGAGGCCGCCCTCGGCTACCTGGGCGTCGGCGCGCAGCCGCCGACCGCGACCTGGGGCCGCATGCTGCACGAGGCCGAGCCGTACCTCGGGGTAAGGCCGCTCCTTGTGGCCGCGCCGGGCTTCGCCATCGTGCTCGCCGTGCTCGGCTTCCACCGCGCGAGCGAGGGGCTCCGCGACGCGCTCGATCCGGCCGGCGCGGCGCTCCCGCGCGGCCGTCGTCTGCCGGTCGATCTGCTCGTCGCGGGCGCTGCGCTGCTCCTGCTCTCGGGCGGCTCGGCGGGCGGCGTCCGCGCGCCCCTCGGCGGCGAGCCGGCGTCCGGCGCGCCCGTGCGCGGCGGGACGCTGCGCCTCGCGACCACGGTGAACGCGCGCGCGCTCGATCCGGCGATCGCGTACGACGAGCTCTCGAGCACCGTCGCGGAGCTCGTCTTCGCCCGCCTCGTCGCGTGGGACCAGGGCGGCCGCATCACGCCCGATCTCGCGCGCGCGATCGAGGTGGAGCGCGGGGGGCGGACGTACGTCTTCACGCTGCGCGAGGGCGTGCGGTTCCACGACGGCGCGGAGCTCCGCGCCGCCGACGTGAAGCGCTCGATCGAGCGGACGCTCCACCCGAGGACGCCGAGCCCGGGCGCGAGCCAGTACGACATGATCGAGGGCTTCGCCGCGTACCGCGCGGGCGCGGCGCCGCACCTCGCCGGCGTGCGGGTGCTCGGCGACCATGCCGTGGCGATCGATCTGCGCGCGCCGGACGCGACGTTCCTGCCCCTCATGACGCTCGCGTTCATGGCGCCGGTGTGCCCCTCGTCCGGGGCCGTGGTCGACGCGGCGAGCCCGCCGCCGCCGTGCGGCGCCGGCCCGTTCCGCGTCGCGCGGTGGGACCAGGACGGCAGCATCGGGCTCGCCCGCCACGAGGGGTACTTCCGCCCGGGCCTGCCGTACCTCGACGCCATCGAGTGGCAGACGGGCGTGCGCGCGACGACCCAGCGCTACAAGTTCGAGGAGGGCGAGCTCGACACCCTGCGCGATCTGACCGCGATCGACGCGGCGGCCTACCGCGCCGCGCCCGGGTGGGAGGGGCACAGGCGCTGGGTGACCCGCAACAGGACCAACGCCGTCTTCCTCAACACCGAGCTCGCGCCGTTCGACCGGCTCGCCGTCCGGCGCGCGGTCGCGTTCGCCCTCGACCCCACCGTGCTGGAGAAGGTGCGCCCCGATCTGCTCGCGCTCGACCGGGTGCTGCCGCCGTCGATCCCGGGCCCGCTGCGCGACGCGCCGATGCGGCAGCACGACCTCTCGCGCGCGCTCGAGCAGATGGCCGCGGCCGGTTACCCGTTCGATCCGGCGACCGGGAGGGGCGGCTACCCGGGCGTCATCGACTACATCGCGGTCCCGGACACGCTGGAGCAGGCGATCGGCGAGATCGTCCAGCAACAACTCGCCAGGATCGGCCTCCGCGTCCGCCTGCGGCTCGTCAGCTGGGCGACCTACCTCGCCGAGGCCTCGCGGCGCCGCGCCGTCCCCATGGGCTGGGTCGGGTGGCAGGCCGATTTCCCCGACCCGGCGAGCGTCTTCGAGCCGACGCTCTCCACGCGCGCCATCCGCGACGAGGGCTCGCAGAACTACGCCTTCTTCAGCGACGAGGAGCTCGATCGCACGCTCGACGCCGCCCATGCCGAGCAGGATCGCGCGCGGCGCCTCGCGCTCTACGACCGCGCCGAGCGCATCGTCCGCGATCGCGCGCCGTGGGTGCCCACGTACACGGCGCGGCAGCTGGAGCTCTGGCACCCCTACGTGCGCGGCCACGAGGGCGCCGCCGCGCTCACGTCCCGCCTCCACGAGGTCTGGCTCGACCCGTCCGCGCGGCCCGCCGCCGGCGGAGGGCCGCGCGCCGCCGCGCCACGAACCGCGACGCCCCTCCGCGCGTTGCTCGCGCGCGCGGCCCTTCCCCGATGAGCACCACGCGCGCGCGCCGCGCCTCCACGCCCCGCCCGGGCCGCGCCTCCGCGGTGGGCTCCGCGCTCGCGCGCCTGCTCCGGCGCCTCGGCTGGGCCGCGATCGTCATCGCCGGGGTCACCGCCGTCTCGTTCGGGATAGCGTACCTCCTGCCGGGAGACGCCGCGCGGATGCTCGTCGGGCCGCAGGCCTCGGCGGCGGACCTCGAGCGCGCGCGGGCCATCCACGGGCTGGATCGCCCGGTCCCCGTGCAGTTCGCGCGGTTCGTACGGCGGCTCGTCCACCTCGGCCCCGCGCGGGGCGGCGACGGCAGCGCCGCTGGCCCCGACGCGGGCGCGCGCGCCGATCCGGAGCACCGCAGCTGCGCGGCGGGTCCGCTCGGCCTGCACGTCGACCTCGGGTACAGCTTCCATTACCGCAAGCCGGTCGTGGATCTGCTCGAGGCGAAGGTGCCGCGATCCGTCGAGCTCGCGCTGGCCGCCCTGCTGGTGCAGCTCCTGCTCGGCCTCTCGCTCGGGATCGTCGCGGCGGCCCGCCGCGGGACGGCCTGGGAGGACGCGGCGCTCGGCGCCACGCTGCTCGGCGCCAGCGCGCCGACCTTCGTGATCGGCCCCGCCCTCCAGTACGTGCTCGCCTACAAGCTCCGGCTCTTGCCCTACGACGGGTACGGCGCCACGGCGGCCGATCACCTGCGCTCCCTCATCCTGCCGGCGCTGACCCTCGGCGTGTTCGGCAGCGCCCTCTACGCGCGCATCGTCCGCGAGGAGCTCCGGACGCTGCTCCGCCAGGACTTCATCCGCACCGCGCGGGCCAAGGGCGCCTCTCGCCTGCGCGCGCTCGTCGTCCATGCGCTGCGCAACGCGCTCTTGCCGCTCGCCACGCTCGCCGCGCTCGATCTCGGGGCGCTGGCGGGCGGCGCGATCGTCACGGAGAAGCTCTTCCGCTGGCCCGGCGTCGGGAGCATGGCGGTCGAGGCGCTCCAGAACCGGGACGGCCCGCTCATCGTCGGGACGGTGCTCTTCTCCGCGGCCACGATCGTGCTCGCCACCGTGGCGCTCGATCTCGCGGCCCTGGCCCTCGATCCCCGGCTCAGGTCGCGGTCGCGCTGAGCGCGGGCCGCGCGCTCACTGCATGCCGGCGAGCGCGCGGCACTCGGCGCCGAGCGAGGACTCGGGCGAGGAGAGCTCGGCGCACTTGCGGAACGAGGCCCGCCCACCGCGCCCGGCTGCCTGCTCTGCAGCGCCGCGCAGGTGCCACGCCGCGGCGCTCCCCGGGGAGGCGGCCGTGAGCTGCTGCGCGAGCTGCACCGCCTTGCCGGTCTGCCCCGACTCCAGGGCGCGCATCACGCGCGCCGAGAGCGGCCCGCCTTCCTCGTCCGGCGCGGCAGGCGCGGACGCGGCCGGCGCGGACGCGAGCGGAGCAGCCGTGCGCTCCGGCTCCCGCGCCGGTGCGGCGGCCTGGCTCGCGGTCGCCGCCGCGCTCGGCGGCGCCGCGTGGGCGGCCGGCGCGTGCTCGGAAGGCGCTCCGACCGGCGCGATGGGTTTCGCCCGCGCGCTCGCCGAGGCTGGCGCGGCCGGCTGGCCCGCCGGAATGTCGGCAGGGGTCGTAGGGGTCGTCGTGGAGAGCCCCGCCGCCGAAGCGGTGGCCGGCTCTCCCTCCGGCTCCGGCGCGGCCGGAGCCGCCGCGGTCGCGGCCGCGGAGCGCTGCCCGACCAGCACCTCCTCGGGCGAGGGCGCATGGACCGGCGCCGCTGGCACGGGGCGCCCCGTCTGGCCGACCAGCCACACGCCGGCGGCCCCGAGCGCGAGCGCCGTGGCCAGGCCGGCGACGATCCGCGCGATGCGGCCCCGGCGCTCTTCGTGGCGGGGCCCGAAGAGCGTGGCCTCGACGGCGCCGGCGGTCGTATCGGCGTCCTCGGCCGAGCGATGGTCCTGCGCCGCCATCCCCTCCGGCGCGACGGCCCCGCCGCCGAGGAAGAAGCGCTCGCTCTCGCTGATCGGCCCGGGATCGCCCGGGGGCGCGTCGTCCTGCGCCGCCGCGAGGCTCGCCGCCGGGGCGGCGCCGGCCGGCGCGGCGTTCGGCAGCGGCGGAGGCACCGCGATCGGGCGCGCCTCCGCGGCCTTCGCTTCGATGGGCTGCAGCGCCTGCGCCCGCTCCGCCCCGCGCGGGACGGCGACGGGCGGCGGCGCATCGCTCGGCGGGCGGGGGCGCAGCGTGGGGCTCGTCGAGGCCGCCGCGGCGCGCTCCTCGCCGGCGGGCGGCGCAACGCCTGCCGCCGCCGCAGGCGCGGGCGGCGCTGCCGCAGGCGCGGCCGGCGCCGCGGGCTCGGGCTGCGCCGCTGCGGGCGCCTCGGGCGCCGCGGGGGGCGTAGAGCGAACGCGCTGCTCGGCGGGAGCGGCCGCGGCAACGGGCCTGTCGCTCCTCGTGGAGCGCTGCTTCTGCGCGAAGCTGCGCGGCGTCACGAGCGGTCGCGTGAGCGGGGCCTCATCGCTGCTCGCGAGCGTGGTGTCCTTGTCGAGATCGATCTCCGCGCGCGACCGCGTAACCCGCGCGGCCTCGGCACCCGATGCGGCGTTCCGCGGCGGCTCCGACGGCGCTCGGCCACCCGCCGCACCGGGGTGCGCCACGGCGGTCCGCGGCGGCTCCGACGGCGCTCGGCCACCCGCCGCACCGGGGTGCGCCACGGCGGTCCGCGGCGGCTCCGACGGCGCTCGGCCACCCGCCGCACCGGGGCGCACCACGGCGTTCTGCGGCGGCTCCGACGGCGCTCGGCCACCCGCGGCCCCGGGGCGCACCACGGCGTTCCGCGGCGGCTCCGACGGCGCTCGGCCCGCTGTCGCACCGGCGCGCGCCGCCGCGGCCGACACGGTGCTCCGCGGCGGCTCCGACGGCGCTCGGCCCCCCGCCGCGCCGGAGCGCGCCGTCGCGGCCGACACGGCGCTCCGCGGCGGCTCCGACGGCGCACGCGCGCCCTCCGGCGCGGACCGCGCCACGGCGGCGCTCGCGCTGGCCGCTCGGCCGACCGCCCCTGGCCCGTGCACCGCGCTGCGGGTCGTCACGGGGCGCCCGGGGGCCTCCGCGTCCGGGTCCCCCGCCGGCGAGTGCAGCTCGTGACCGGGCCGGGAGCGCGGGAGCACCGCCGGGGAGACCCGATTCGAGAGCGGCGCCGGGACCACGGCGGCGTCCTCGAGGTCGTCCGAGCCGGCGTTCCCCGGGCTCCCGTCGGGGTAGTTGGAGCGCCGCGCGCTCGACGGCGACGAGAGCGGCGAGAACTCGTCGTGGAACGCCGTCTCCGGCTCGCTCGGCACCACGTCGTCGGGCGGGAGCGCCGCCGCGGGCACCAGCAGCCCCTCGAAGTAGAGCTTCGAGATGGTCGAGAGCGTCGAGAGGTCCTCGAACGGGGACGCGTCGACCACCTGCATCAGCGTGCGCTTGCCGTCGAACAGGCGCAGGATCCCGTTCAGCTCGTCGGGGATCTCGTTCAGCCGCTCCAGGAGCTCTTCGCTGTCGACCTCGAAGACGGTCGCGAGCGACGGCAGCGCCTCGAGGAGCCGGCCCCACTCGTCGACGCGGCGCATCCCCTCCATGAGGAGGCCCTGCGTCGACGTCTCGATCCCGTCGGGGTTGTCGACCTTGCAGAACTCGACCTCGAACGTCCCCTCGTTCCACAGCAGCGCGCGGTAGACGGCCTCCTCGCCGCAGAGCCGGCCGAGCGTCGCGTCGACGACCTTGCCCTCGCGGAAGTAGACCTGCGCCTCGTTGTCCGCGTGCGACAGGTGGACGATCCCGCTCTTCCGGCTCACCTCGAACGTCTGCAGAAGATCCACGACGTTCATGTCGAGGATCGACCCGGAGAACCTGGTCCGCCCCGTCGTCGAGAAGTGGCGCGTCGTGATCCCCTCGCGCGTCCGCCGCGCGAGGAGCAGCGTCACGCGCGCGATGAGCTCGCGCACGAAGATCGGCTTGGTGAGGTAGTCCTCGACGCCGAGCTCCAGCCCGCGGATCTTGTCCTCGATGGACCGCTGGCTCGTGAGGAAGACGACCGGGATCGAGGCCCAGTCGGCGTGCTCCTTCATCTTGCGGACGAGGGCATATCCGTCCACGTTGGGGAGGCGCGTGTCGCTGAGGACGAGGTCCGGCGTGGAGACCTCGAGCTTCGCGAGAGCGTCCGCTCCGTCCTTCGCGGTGGTCACGCTGTAACCGGCCTTTTTCAGGCTGACCTCGAGGACCCGAACGCTGCGCGGATCCGCGTCGACCAGGAGGAGCTGTTGCTTGGCCACTAGAGGTTTCCGCCTCGCGAAGGATGGCGAGCCAGAACGGACGCTGTCAAGCGCCCCGCCCTGAGCGTCGCCGCTGCCGTCGATCGCTTGTCCCGCGGCCGCGGGCCCGGTGCTCGACGTCGTCCATCGTGCACACAGGACGGCGGGGAAGGCCAGGTTTCGTCGCGCGCCGATCGGGCGATCAGCGCTTCCAGGGATCGACGATATCGCCGGTTGCTTGCGGCCTTACCATGGAGGCCGTGGGCGCCGTGGTCGCCGCCGGACGGCCCGTCGCCGCGGTCGGCTTCGCCGGGATCGGGACGGCTGTGCCCTGGGTGCGGGGCGGCTCCTGCGCGAGCGGCGCGGGCGCCGCCGTCGCTGCCGCGGTCGCGACCGCGGGCGGCTCGTCGATCACCCTGGCAGGCGCCGTCTCCGCCGGGAGGGCGCCGGGAGCGCCGGCGGAGGCGGCCTCGGGCGGCTCCTCGGCCGCCGCCTCGGGCGCCGAGGCGCGCAAGGCGCGGACGCCGAGGGCGATGACGATGGGCACGAGGACCGCCGCGAGCGCGATCGCCACGCGCGCGGCCATCGAGAGCGGCTCGGGCGGCTCCGCGGGCGCCTGCACCGGGGCGAGCATCTCCTCGTGCGCGCGCGGCCGGATCGACTCGTGCGCGCGCGGCCGGATCGACTCGTGCGCGCGCGGCCGGATCGACTCGTGGCGAGGCAGCTCGCCCGGGGGCGCGACGGAGACCCCGCGGCCCGGCGGATCGAGGGCGAGCTCGATGGCCTCGACGAGGTCGGCCATCGAGGAGAAGCGCTCCTCGGGGTTCTTCGCGAGGCATCGCATGACGATCGGGCCGAACGCGCCCAGCGTGGTGGCGTCGGGCATCACCTGCTCGAGCGGCTCGGGCGACATGTACATGTGCTTGGTCAGCACGCCCATGTACGTGTCCGCCTCGAAGGGGACGCGCCCCGCGAAGCACTCGTACATGAGGACGCCGAGCGCATAGATGTCGGCGCGGGCGTCGATGCGCTTCCCCTCCGCCTGCTCCGGGCTCATGTAGTGCGGCGTCCCGAACACCATGCCGATGCGCGTGAGCCGCTTGCCGCCGGTCACCTTCGCCACGCCGAAATCGAGCAGCTTGACGAACTCCTGATCGCCGTTGCGGACGAGGTACACGTTGTCGGGCTTCAGGTCGCGGTGGATGACGCCCGCGGCGTGCGCAGCCCCGAGCGCCGCGGCGCACTGGAGCATGATCTGCCCGACCCTGTCGGCCGGCAGCGTCTTCTCGGTGCGCAGCAGCGACGCGAGGGAGGTCCCGGAGAGGAACTCCATGACGAAGAACGGCAGCTCTGCCTGCCCCGTCTCGACCTCGATCGCGCCGAAGTCGCTCACCGCGACGATGTTGGGGTGGCCGATCGCCGCGGCCGCCTTGGCCTCCTGGATGAAGCGGGCGACGAGCTCCGCGTCCTGCGCGATGTCGTGCCGGAGCACCTTGAGGGCGAAGAGGCGGCCGAGCGACTTGTGGCGCACCTCGTACACCGTCCCCATCCCCCCTTCACCCACGACCGCCTGCACCTCGTAGCGGCCGTCGATGGTGCGCCCGAGCATCGGATCGGCCGACGGATTCCAGTCGGGCGCGTCGGCGAGCGGGTCGCCGTCGAACGGGCAGAAGCGGGAGTCGCCGGAGAAGGTCTGCTTGCAGGTCGGGCAGCGGCGCGCGCGCGGGGTCTGCTTCGCCCTCCCCCGGCGCGCCGGCCCATCGAAGCGCGCCGGCAGCGGCGGGATCGCCGGGCGCGCGTCGACGGGCGCTGGCAGCGTATCCGCGCGCGGCGGCACGTCGCTGCGGAACGGCACATCGCTGCGGGGCGGCGCGTCGCTGCGGAACGGCACGTCGCTGCGGGGCGGCACATCGCTGCGCAGCGGCGCGTCGCTTCGGGCTGGCGGCACATCGCTGCGCGCCGGAGGCAGATCGCTTCGGGCTGGCGGCACATCGCTGCGCGCCGGAGGCTGGGCAAATGGCTCGTCTCCGTGCGGCCGCGGGATGTCTTCCCGATGGAACAGCTCGGCAGCCTCGGACTCGCCGGCGGTCATCTCGGGCTGAGCATCCCCGGCCATGCGGAGCGTCACTGGCACCCCATCGAGTCTAGCCGAAAGCGCGCTCAGTGGTTCGGATCAGATGGCGCCAGTTTGGCGACCGCCGTGGAGCGCCCCCCCGAGGGTCGCCGCGCGCGGCGGACAGCGCGCCTGGAAGGACTCAGATCTCTTCCAGAATCTTCGCCTTGCGGGCCTGGAACTCCTCGTCGGTGATGAGGCCCTTGCTCTTGAGCTCCCCGAGGCGCTCCAGGCGCTGCTCGATCGACGGCGCTGCGGCGGGGGCAGCCTGCGGCGCGCCCGGATAGCCCTGCGGCGCGCCCGGATAGCCCTGCGGCGCGCCCGGGTAACCCTGCGGCGCACCCGGGTAGCCCTGCGGCGCACCCGGCTGCTGCATGTGCGGCGGCACGAACTGCGGCTGGCCCTGCGCCGCGAGCGCGGGGTTCATCGCCTGCGCCAGGCCGGCGCCGATCGCCACCTGGGCGCCCAGCCCCGCGACGCCGCTGCCGTCGCCGCCCTGCGCCATCCCCTGGCCGGCGCCCATCATGGCCTGGCCGGCGGCGTAGTTCTGCCAGTTGCCCGCCAGCTGCTGCACGTACCGAGCGTCCTGCTGGAACCGCTGGTCGAGCTCGAACTGCTTCGCGCGGGCGGTGTCCTGCGCGATGCCGACGCCGCGGCGCGCATCGCCGCGCGCCTTGTTCGCCTCGCGGAGGAGCTTCTGCTCCTCGGCCGAGAAGTTGATGTTGAAGTTGCCGATCTCGAGGATCTTGCAGCCGATCTCCTCGAGGTTCGGCGCGGACTGCACGATGCGGGCGCCGAGCTCGATGCTCATGCCGCCGAGGTTGAGCAGGCTCTTCTGCTGCTGCGCGCAGACCTGGCCGATCACGGTCTTCACGCTCATGAAGAACTTGCCCTTGATCCAGCTCAGGACGACGTCGTTGTCGCCGCTGCCGCCGCACTGCCCGTGGTACCCGACGACGAACCGCACCGGATCGACCACGACCAGCGAGAACTCGCCGAAGATGCGCGGCGTCACGAACTCGAAGAGGACGGGGTCCTCCATCGACTCCAGCGGCCCGCCGAACGGCACGCCGCGGACCGGCTGCGTCTTGACGAAGAAGATCTCGGCGATGAAGACGTCCCCGCCCGTGAACTTGTTGACGAGGTTGTTCAGGAACGGGATGTTCTGGGTCTGGAGGGTGTGGCGCCCTGTGGGCAGGTAACCCATGTACCTGCCGTCCTTGAAGAAGAGGGCACACTCATCGCTGTCGACCGTCAGCTGCGACCAGAAGGGGACGTTCTGATCCGGGTGCTTGTAGACGATGAGATGCTTCGCCGCGTCCGGGCGCGCGATCATCATCTCGCGGACGCCGCTCTTCACGAAATCGAAAATCCCCATGTCGCGCTCCTCTTCGGTGTGCTCGGTGTGCTCGGTGTGCTCGGTGTGACGGACCTGCCGGTCCCCTGCCCCCCGGGACCTCGGGCTTCATTCCGGCAGGCGGCGCGCAGGGCCCGCGCCGTTCGTTCTCCGTTGACGATCGCCGCGCCTTTCAGGCACACAGCGGCCTCAGGATAATCCGCAGATCGCAGGGCAGCAATGCCCGCCGGGAGGACCGTATGCCCGTTGCTCCGCTCGCTCTGCCAGCTCTGCTTGCTCCGATCGAGCCGCTGGCGCCACATGGGGCCGCGCCGGCGAGGGCGCCTCGATGACCGCGCCGATCGACGTCGGCGCCCTCTCGGCGCCCGCGCAGAAGCTGGTGCAGCCGAGCGCGCCGCAGAAGCTCAGGGAGATGGCGGCGCGCGGCATCGCCCCCGGGCTCAAGCCGGGCGATGTCGTGACGGTGCTCGTGCTGCTCGCCTCGCGCGAGGACGAGCCGGCCCGCGAGACCGCGGAGAAGACGCTGGCGGCGCTCCCCGAGCCGCTGCTCCAGGGCGCGCTCGGCGCGGATCTGCAGCCGCCGGTCATCGATCGGCTGGCCCGCGCATACGCAGACCGCCTCCCCGTCGTCGAGAGGCTCTGCGCGATGCCGGGCATCGCCGCGGAGACGCTCGAGGAGCTCGCGCGGACCGGGGGCGAGGCGGTGACGGAGCTCATCGCCGTCAACGAGGAGCGGCTGCTCAAGAACCCGCGCGTCATCGAGAAGCTCTACCTCAACAAGAACACGCGGATGTCGACCGCCGACCGCCTCGTCGATCTCGCCTCCCGCAACGGGGTCGAGCTCACGGGCATCCCGGCGTGGCGCGAGGTCAGCGTCGCGATCAAGGACGAGCTCATCGCGGAGCCGTCGCCCGAGCCCACGCCGGACGACGTGCTGTTCAGCGAGACGCAGGCGCTCGCGGAGGCGCTCGCGGCGGACGAGCCGGTCGACACCCACGTCGAGGACGAGGAGGGCAAGGAGGAGATCAAGGAGCAGTACGTCCCGCTCTACAAGCGGCTCGCCGACATGACCATGTCGCAGCGGATCCGGCGGGCGATGCTCGGCTCGCGCGAGGAGCGCATGCTGCTCGTGCGCGACTCGAACCGCCTCGTGGCCAGCGCCGCCGTGCGCAGCCCGCAGATGCAGGAGGAGGAGGTCGTCCTCATCAGCCGCAACCGGAACATCTCGGACGAGGTGCTGCGGATCATCTCGACGACGCCCGAGTGGCTGAAGAGCTACACGGTGAAGCGGAACCTCGTGGAGAACCCGAGGACGCCGGTGCTCGTCGCGACGCGGCTGGTCCAGCACCTGCGCGAGTCCGATCTCCGGGGCATCGCGAAGAGCAAGAACGTGACGTCGCCGGTGAAGGACGCCGCGAGGCGGCACCTCGAGCGGCGCAAGAGCTGAACGGGGGACGAGCGATGAGCGACCTGGTCCGCTTCGGCGTGGCGATGGATCGCGCGCTGCTGGCCGACTTCGATCGGCGCATCACCGCGCAGGGCTACGAGAACCGCTCGGAGGCGCTGCGGGATCTGGTCCGCGCCGACCTGACGCGCGCCGCCCTGGACGAGGGGGCCGAGGTGGCGGCCACGCTGACGCTCGTCTACGAGCCCGAGGTGCGCGAGCTCGTGCTGCGGATCTCCGAGCTGGAGGAGCGGCGCGCGGGTTTGGTGGTCTCCAGCCTGCTGGTCCGCCTCGACGCGGCCCGGCTGCTCCAGGTGATGGTGCTGAAGGGCCGCGGACAGGAGCTGTCCGAGCTCGCCGGGCAGCTCGCCGGGGCCAAGGGGGTGCTGTCCTGCGCGCTCACGCCGGCCGCGGCGCTGCCGGGGGCGGCGCGCCGGTAGCAGCGGCGGCGCCCGGCCGCTGGGCTGACGCGGCGGGGCGAAGGCGGTCACTTGCGCAGCTTCACCACCGTGCCGGCCCCCTGGTTCGCCCAGTACACGTAGCTGTCGTCGACCGCGATGCCGCTCGGACCGTCCTGCTCCGAGGCGAGCACCTCGGCCTCGCCGCCCGCGATGGGCACCCTCATCACCGAGCCGTTCGCCGAGCCCTCGGCGCCGGCGTTCGTCCAGTAAACGTGGTCGCGGTCCACGGCGAGGAACCCGGGGTGGTCCTGCCGGACGCGAGCTCGACCGGATCGCCGCCGCCGAGCGGCGCCTTCATGACGGTGCCGCCGTCGCTGGTCGTCCAGTAGACCGAGCTGTCGTCGACCGCGATGGCCCTCGGGTTGTCCTGCTCCGTGGCCACGTCTCGGTACGTCTCGTCGACGAACGACCAGGCCCGGATCGCGTCGTCTCCCGCGGTCGCCCAGTAGATGCTCTGGCCTTTCACCGCGACGCCGGTCGGGTCGTTCGCGCCTTCCCAGACATGGATCACGCCGGGCGTCTGGATCAGCAGCGCCTGGACGTGGTTGGTCCCGCGGTTCGTCCAGTAGACGTCGCCGCCGGAGACCGCGAGGCCCACGGGGCCTTGCCGCCCGGTGACGACCGGGTCCGGCTTCTCGCTGCCGTCGAGCGACACCTTCATGATGGTGCCCTCGTCAGGCCTGTTCCCCGCGTAGTTCGTCCAGTAGACCCAGCTCGCGTCGACGGCGATCCTGACCGGCTCGTCGAGCCCGTCCTGGAGCGGCGGAGGCGTGGTGCTGCTGCCGTCGAGCGGCGCCCTGAACACGGAGCCGTCCTTCGCCTCCGGGGTGCCGCGGTTCACGCAGTAGACCTGCGTCGCGTCCACGGCGATGCTGACCGGCCGGTTCTGGCCCTCGGCCAGGACGAAGGGGGCGCACACGCCGATCGGGCACCCGCCGCCGGAGCCGCCCGACCCGCCGGAGCCACCCAGCCCCCCTGAGCCGCCGACTCCGCCGGAGCCACCGACTCCACTGGAACCACCGACTCCCCCTGAGCCGCCGGAGGCCCCTGCGCCGTCGAACCCGAGCTCGTCCAGCCCCGAGAGCGCGTTGCACCCGCACAGCGCTCCAAGGCTCGCGACGAGGAACGTCATCGCGGGCGGCGACAGCACGCGCCGCGCCGTTCGTGCAGACATCGGATGAGGGCTCTCCAGAGCTCCTGGTTTACGCGTCGTCACCGGGGCTGTCAGCCACTTTCACCGTGGTCTTGGGCGGGTCGACGATGAACGTCACGAGGCGCTCCTTGGCCTCGAACTCCTGCCGGTAGATCACGGCCGAGCGCTTGTACTTGAAGGGGCCCACGCGCACCCGGTGCCAGAGGCCGCGGCCCTTCACGTACGCCGGCTCGACGTACGCCTTGTGCCCGCGCCGGCGCAGGGCCGCCGCGAAGTTCTCCGCGTCGGTGGGGTCCTTGAACGAGCTCACCTGGAGCTGGTAGGCGCCAGGCCCTCCCCGCTCGGTCTCGGGCCCCTCCTCGCGCGACACGTGGCGGGCCATCGCCGTGAGCGTGTCGTTCGGGGCGACCTCGCCTCCGGAGGGCCCGAGCACGTGCTGCGCCGGCAGCGGGACCACGGGCAGCCGGTCCGCGGCAAGCGGCGGGGCGGGCGCGGCAGCGAGCGCCTCGGCGGAGGTGGCCGCCTTGGCCGCCCGCGGATCGCGCACCGCCTCGAGCGCTGTCGTCGGGTGCTCCGCGTCCGAGAGGACCGCGGGGAAGGTCACGTCCTCCCCGATCGTGGCGGGGCGCGGGGCCGGCTTCACGCCGGCCGGGTGGGCGCGCGCGACCAGATCGCCGAGCGGATCGGCGTTGACCGGCCGCTCGCGGTGCGGGGCGCGCAGGAGCGCCACCGCCGCGAAGACGATGCACGCCCCGCCGAGCGAGGCCAGCACCAGCGCGCCCGCGCGCGACGGGCGAGCCCCGGGATCCTCTTCCTGGATCTCCTCGAGGTTCCGCACCGCCCCGGTGTCCATGCTCTCGCCCTTGCTGCGCCTCATGCGTCCTCCTCACCCCGTCTACCCTGCCCCGCCGGCGGCCAACAACTTTCGTGTGCTACTTTATCCTACATCTTCCGGACGGGTCCGGTCGCTGCGAGCGCTCTCGGGCGAGCGCGCGCTTCGGCGGGGCCGGGCAGCCTCGCATGCGCGGCGCGCGCGGGGAAAGTTCTCGGCCGGCGCCGGGCGCGCGCTGCCCGCCCTGTTCCCGCGGGCTTCGTCCGCGGTGAGCCGTCCCGCCACGCTGCCGTGACTCAAGGGGGCCGATCGGATCACGAGCGGCAGGAGGCGTTCGGTCATTCCCAGCGGAGCCCCACGACCATGGTGATGCGCGCCGGCGCTCTCGCCCCCCCGCGACGGCTCGGCGTGGTCGCGTACGCGAGCGACGAGGCGCTCGTGGAGGGCCTCCGCGCGAGGCATCCCGCCGCGCTCTCCGCCTTCCACGAGCGCTTCTCCGGGCACGTGCTCCGCGTCCTCGGCCGGCTGCTCGGCGGCAGCCGCGACCTCTCCGACGCTCATCACGACGCCTTCGTCCGCGCGCTGTCCTCCCTCGACACCCTGCGCGATCCGGCAGCGTTGAAGGCGTGGATCACCTCGGTCGCCGTGTTCACGGCGCGGACCTGCATCCAGCGGCGCGCGCGCCGGAAATGGCTCCTCTTCTTCGCCCCCGACGAGCTCCCACACCTCGTGGAGCCCCCGTACCAAGGTGAAGTCCACGAGGCGCTGCGCGCGACCTATCGCGCGCTGGAGCGGCTCCCGGCCGACGAGCGCATCGCGTTCGCGCTGCGGCGCATCGAGGGGATGGATCTCCAGGAGGTCGCCGGCGCCTGCGGCGTCTCGCTCGCAACCATCAAGCGAAGGCTGGCCCGCGCCGAGGTCCACTTCCTCGAGGCGGCGCGGGACCAACCCGCCCTCGAGGAGTGGCTGAAGGGAGGCACGCCATGAGCGATCATCCGTCGCTCGATCGTCTTCGTGAGCTCCGCCGGGCCCAGGATGAGGAGCTCGCGGCGCAGGGTCTCGATGGTGCGCGCCGGCGGTTCCTGGAGGTCGCGGCCGGCGGCTCCTCCCGTCCCGGGGCTGCCCGCCTCGGCCCCGCGCGTGCTCGGTGGATCGCGCCGGCGGCCCTCGTGGCGCTGGCAGGAGCTTGCGCCGCGCTGCTCCTCGTCCTGCTCCCCTCGTCGCGGTCGCTCTCGTTCGCGGTCGGCTCGGCGCAAGGCCAGGTCGGGGCGTGGATCGCCGCCGGCGCGGACGCTCCTCTGGCGGTCGCCTTCTCGGACGGCACGTCCCTGGCGCTGGACGCGAACGCCCGGGCGCGCGTGGTGGCCGCCGACGCGCGTGGCGCGCGCGTGCTGCTGGAAGGCGGCCGGCTCACGGCGACGGTGACCCACACCGCGACGAGCGCCTGGAACTTCGACGTCGGCCCGTTCGACGTGCTGGTCACCGGCACGCGCTTCGAGCTGAGCTGGTCCCCGGTGAGCGAGGAGCTCAAGCTGGTGCTGCGGGAAGGATCGGTCGCCGTGTCGGGGCCGCTCGTGGGGGGGCGGCGCACCGTCGCTGCGGGAGAGACGCTCGATGTCTTCTGCAAGGAGCAGCGCTTCGAGCTCACGCGCGGGGAGCTGCCCGCCGCCGCCCGGCCTCCGCCGTCTTCCACGCGCATCGATCAGGCGGCCTCCGAGCCGGCCCCCGCGGCCACCGGCACCAGCGAACGAGCGAGGATCGCGAAGGCCGCGGACGCCTCCCCGCGCCCGCCGAGCTGGCGCGATCTCGTGGCGGGCGACAGGTACCGAGAGGCCATGACCGCGGCCGAGGCCGAGGGCTTCGACGGGCTCGTCGCCCGCGCGAGCGCGGCGGATCTGCTGATGCTCGCGGACGTCGCCCGCTTCTCCGGGAAGCCGGATCGCGCCGCGGCGGCGCTCACCGCGGCGCGGCGCCGGTTCGCGGGCTCCGGCGAGGCGGCGAAGGCCGCCTTCCACCTCGGCCGGATGGCGTTCGACCAGCGGCGATCGTACGCCGAGGCCGAGCGCTGGTTCCTCGTGTACCTCGAGGAGCAGCCGGGCGGCTCCTTTGCGCAGGAGGCGCTCGGAAGGGTCATCGAATGCCGGGAGTCGATGGGGTCGGCCGGCGAGGCCCGCGAGGCCGCGCGCCGCTACCTGGCGCTGTATCCGGCGGGGCCGCACGCCGCGCACGCCAGGGATCTCCTCGAGGGGGAGTGAGTGCCGCCTCGAAAACCGGCTCGCGCGGCGCACGGCGGAGCCTGGGCGCTCGGGCTCTGCCTCCTCGTCGCCCCCGAAGCGCGCGCGGCGCCGCCCGAGCCGCCGCCGGAGCCGCCGCGCCCGAAGGTCGTCCTGATCGCCGATCGCCGCTCGGACCCCATCATGGCGCGCGTCTACGCCGAGCTCGCGACGCTCGGATTCACGGTGGAGGTCGTGCGGGTGCGAGGCGCCGATGCGCCCTCCCACGGACCCCTCGAGACGAGCGCGCGCGAGGCCGGAGCGGCGGTGGCGCTCCGCGTGGCGGAGGTGCCAGGCGGCGTCGAGGTCTCGATCGACCAGGGTGCGACGGGCAAGTCGGTCCAGCGCACCGTGATGGCCGACGATCCCGCCACGATCGCGATCCGCGCGGTGGAGCTCCTGCGCGCGAGCCTCCTGGAGGTGCGCTCTCCGTCGCCATCGCGGGGCGAGGTTGAAGCCGATCCGGCGGCCCCCGCCGTCGTCGACGCGCGAGAGCCGCCGCCGGCCAGGCCCGCGCCCGTCGCCGCCCCCCTCCCGCGAGCCGACGGCGCCTCCCAGGCGCGCCCTCCTCCGCCATCCACGCCGGTCGCACCCCCACGAGCACCGGCGACGTTCGGAGTCGGGGCGGCGCCCGCGCTGCTGTGGAGCGCAGGCGGCCTGCCCGCGACCCCGATGCTCGACGTATCGGGCTATGTGATGATGGGAGCGCGGCTGGGGCTCTCCACCTTCGTCCAGATCCCGCTCACCAGCGCGAGCCGCGAGGGCAAAGAGGGCACACGGCGCACGCGCGTGGCGCTCGCTGCCCTGGGGGTGCGCGTCCCGCTCGGCCCCACCGACGCCGCGTGGCTGCCATCGGCCGGCGCAGGGCTCGCCGCCGCCTGGCTGCACGTCGAGGGCGAAGGCCGCTCGCCCAGGTACGCCGGCAGGTCGGAGGACGCGTACGCGGTCGCGGCGTACCTGCGCGCAGGGCTCTCGTTCGCGCCGACTCCTCACCTGCGGATCAGCGAGCACCTGCTCGCCGGGATCGCGGCGCCGCGCATCGCGATCGACGCCGCAGGCCGCGCGACCGACACGTGGGGTCGCCCGTTCCTGGGCGCGTCTCTCGGGGTGGAGCTCGCGCTGCCATGAGCCGAAACGGGCAGCTGCCGTGACCTCAGCGCAGACCATCTGGACGCCGGGCGCGTCGGCGCGCGGCGTGGAGGATCCAATGAAGATCACGGCTACGAAGCTCTGGGCTCTGGGCTTGTCGGCGGCCTTCGCGTCCGCGCAGGCGGCGTGCGGCGACCGCCATGTCGATCCGATCGTGGAAGTCCACCTGGCGACCTCCGTCGAAGGCGCCACCGAAGGGCCGTGGGCTGCCTGCGTCTCCTCCGGGGACGAGGGCAACTTCGCCCTCCCCCACGTCTGTCCGGATCCCGAGCCGAGCGGAGAAGAACGCAGGTGCAGGGTGGCGTACGTGGCCGAGCGACAAGACGATGGATCGACGTGGTGCGATGTGGCGGCGCAATGCAATTACGAGTGCGAAACGGCGGAGGACTGCCCGCGGCCGCCGAGCGGAACCGCAACGCCGGTGTGCAACTCGATCTGCGAGCTGCCCTGCGACGAGAACACAACGTGCCCGAGTGGCATGGAGTGCTGGCACATGTTCCACGGACCTGGCCTCTCGGACGAACAGGGCTTCTGCATGTGGAAGTACGAATGTGACTGAGGGTCGACAGGGCGATCGCAACGCCGCCCGCCTTCGTGGCACGAAGCTGCAGGCCGACGACGGCCAACGCTGCGTGAACCGCGCGAGCGTCTGCGGATCAGGCTCGGCACCGCAATACTTGTCGAGCGCCGCAACGAGCGCACCCTCGTTGGCAGCGGCGCGTGCGAACAGGGTCATCGACGAGCGAGACTTCATGTCCTCGGGACTATCGCAGATGTCGTACAGCGAACGCCCCTCGACCTGGTTTATGAGGCGAGCCCACTCAAGCAACCTCGGGCCGCGCGTCGGGTGCTGCAGATAGGCTTCGGCTTCGGCCTTCGGAGCGATGCCATACGTTCGAGCCATGGCGCTGTGGCCCGGAGCGTTCGACCTCACCCGTTCGCACCGGACCCGTTCCCACCCGCGACGCTGGGTACAGGAGGCAGCTGGAGGTCGGCGGAGGCGTAGAGCGTGTAGACGAGCCCGAGGGGATTATGCCGGTGCAGCAAGGCCCAGCGCGCCTCCAGCAGCGCGTCGGCCGCGGTCTCGCCGCGGAGGAATGACGCGAGAAAGAGCTCGCCGAACTCCGCGGCGAGCGGCTCCCAGACCTTCACTTCGGTCGTGATGACACCGCCCGCGCCGCGATCGTCCACGAGCGCCTGGAGGAACGGGCTGAGCGCTTTGGGCGAAAAACCGCCGGTGCTGCAGGCGTTGAGGAACACGAGCGGCGCGTTCTCCCAGCGCATCCCGCTCGATAGCGCCCTCGCCGTGATGGTGCCCTCGCTTCGGCCGATCGCCTGGACCAGCAGCGCAGGATCGAAGCTTCCCTTCGGGCCCTCGCGCCGCGCGTGGCAGTAAAAATAGATGACGTCGAGCAGCGGATTCTGGAGGCAATCGAGGATCGGGTTGCGCTCGTCACGGCTGTCCACGCGCGCGACGCTCGGCTCGGCCTGCTTGAGCGTGGCGAGGTGCCGCTCCGCAAGCGGCAAGCTCGCGTTGCGTCCGACGAACACGCTCGCTGGGCGCCCGCCCGACACTCCATTTCTCGCCGGCGGGCCGTCCTGTCCGATGATGCCGTCCATCGCCTGCGTCTGCCGCTGGGGCAGCTCGATCCGGTGCTGGAAACCCCAGAAATGCAGCGGGCACACGACGGTCCGGGCGTCGGGGGCGCCGGCGCGTCGCAGGACGCAGGACGGAGCGTCGCTGCAGCGCTCGGGGCGAGGCCGGCCCTGGAGCGGAGCGAGGCACACCGTCGGCTCCCCTCGCTCCGGGTCGAACTCGCGATCGTAGACGACCGCCCATGGCACGACCTTGTCGCGGACCACGTGCGCGGCCTCGATGGTGCGTCCGGAGCCGTCGAGCAGGCGCGCGATCCGCTCGCGATCGTGGCTTGGAACGAGGGCTGCGAAGATCTGGAAGCCGTACTGCGCGAGCCTCTGGAGGGCGTCGCGCAGATCGGCCTCGCTCCCGCGGTTTTCCTCGCCAAAGCGGTACGCGGGGGGCGCGTCGAGGTCGTCGGGATTGAGGCAGATCGTCGACAAGTCGTCGATCGTGCTGCGGACGTTCGTCACGTAGTCGGGCAGGTTCTCGTCGATCCGGACGTCGAAGCGGCCGGCGCTCTTCACCGAGAGGACGTACCGGCCCTCCCAGTCGTTGGCGACGATGCTGAGCGCACGCTTCGGCCGCCTGCGAATGGCTTCGAACCCGGTGACGCCCCCGTACTCGGCACGGAGCAGGTAGCCCGCGTCGCGGAGCCGCTCGTCGTCGGGCTGCGCGTCGACCGCGGCGGCGAGCGCGCGCCTGCGGAGTTGAGGCGCCACGTCGGGCTCGCCCTCGGCGAGGACCAGCGCGGCGAGGCGGAGCGACTGCACGACGGCGTTGCGGAAATACAGGCACACGCGCAGCCGAGCGGCTCCGGGTGCGCGCGGGCGCACGGCGAAATAGAGCGGCTCGCTCGACCCCTTCCGCGGCAGCCAGAGCTCCTGCACCGGATCGCCGATCACGTCGAAATCGAGCCCGGTCACCGCGACCTCCAGCCAGGCGCCGTGCTCCTCCGGGCTCAGCTTGATGACCTCGTCGAGGAGATCGAGCGCGCCGACGACGGGCACGGGCCGCCTCCCCGGTCCGATCTGCACCTCCAGGTGGTAGACGCGGCCCGCACGGAGGCGGCCGTCTCGCGGATCCACGAAGACGAGCGCGCCGTCGTCGCCCGCCTCGTGGAGGGAGGCGCTCGTATAGCGGCGCTCCTCACCGGACGTGCGGCGGGGATCCAAGGTCTCCGGAGCCATACCTTCCAGAGCGGCGCGGCGCGCGCCGGGCTGCACCTGGTCGCGGAGCTTGGCAAGGCTCTTCCCGAACGAAACGAGCTGCTCGGGCCGCTCCGGCTCGAACCTCTCGGCGCGCGTCACGACTTCCGAGAGGGCTTCGTCGAGCGCGTCGGGCGGCGGCCCCAGCGCCAGCTCGTACAGCTCGTCATCGACACCCGGAGCGGCTGCCTCGTCCTCGTCGATCACCTCCTCGAAGCTCTCGAACGCGTCTTCATCGCGGCGCCGCCGCACCGCGCTTGCGAGCTTGAGATGATCCTGGATCGCGCCGAGCCGCGAGATCCGCAGCCCCTCTTCTCGCCCGGCGCCGACATGCAGCGCGCTGCGGCGGCCCCACCATCCCCGATTGCGGGCGTGTGTCGCGTCGAGCGGCTCGTCGCGGAAGAGCGCCGCGACGGCTTCGGTGACCCGGCTATCGTCCTCCCACCAGGGTACGACGAGCACGGCCGGGCCTCCCCGCCCCACGAGCGCGGTAGCGAGCTCGGAGAGGTGGCTGCGTCCACCCCGGTGCGGCCAATCCCACGGCCAGAGGCCCGGGTCGCGCAGCACCAAGAGGCGGGTTTGCCAGCGTTCGGTCAGACGGGCAAGCCAGCCGAGCGTATGCGGGCGCTCGGGGTCGGCGGTGGAGAGGAGCGACTCCTTGTCGTCCAAGGGCCACGCGGTGCGCTCGAAATACACGACGTCGGCCGTGGGCCAGTCGCCGCGAAGGCTCTCCAGCTCACGCACGGGCCGCGCATCGGTGCGTACGACGCTGTCGAGGCCTTCGCGCTCCCGCATGTCGAAGGCGGCGCGAACCGCAGCGTCGAGCGGACGCGCCTCCTCCGGATCCACGTGGAGCAGGCGCAGCGGGAGCGCGAGCGGGATGCTGCGCGCGCGAGGGAGCACGGGCGATACCCGCGCTATGCACTCGCCGACCTCGAGCAGCCCCTCGAGCAGCGTCTCCCACGGCACCGCGGCGAGCTGCGCGTCGTCGAGAAGGAGGGCGAGGCGCGGCACGACCCGCACCGACGGGTCGGTCGCGGCGGTCGCGCAGCGCTCTCTCCACGCCGCGAGGCGACGCCGGAAGCCGATCTCGCCGAGGAGCACGAGCACGGAGGCCCAGTCGCCCCGGTCCAGGTCCGCGATCGGCAGCCGGCCCTCCGCATCCGCGCCCGTCCCAAGGATCGCGGCGCTGCCGTCCGGTGAGCGCCGCACCTGCAGCTCGAGATCGATACGCCGGTACCGTGTCGCCACCCCCCTGCCTCCTCACTCGCCGAGCTGCCTGCGCAGCGCCGAGATGCCGCCGAAGACCGCGCCCGAGACCTGATGGAGGCCGAGCCCCCACAGCAGGGCCTCGAGCTGGTCGATGCCCGTCCCCCACGTCGGCCCCTGGAGCTTCAGCGCGTGGACGCCGGAGACGATCGCAATGGCCACGAGCACCAGCGCCACGCCGGCCTCGGTCAGCTCTGTGGAGCGGTCGAAATCGGCAAGCTCGGGGAAGAAAGGCGCCTCTCCGGACCCGTACAGCGTGACCGGCTCCATCGCGCTCGCCGGACCGGGGGGCGCGGGCTTCTGGGGGATCTGCCCCGGCGAGCCGAGCTGCGTCCCTGTGATCGCTGCGATCGCCTTGTCGAGGTCCTCGCCTGCGGAGACGGCGTCCGCATACTTCCTCACTGCGCGGCCGAGGCTCATCTCGTCCAGCGCCTTCGCGGCGTCATTCTTTGCGGTAGTGAAGGTCGTGACGTCGACCTGCTTCGCGCTGTATTTCTCGGCTGCAGCCTTGTACGTCTCCGCCTTCACCGCGAGGGCGCCGACGAGCTGGCGCAGGTAGTCGAGGTGCGTCGACCGGTAGCGCTCCAGCGCGCGCGCGCCTTCGGTCTCCTCGGCGACGGCCCTGAGGAGCCGGATCGTCCGCGCGCTCACCTCTTTCCATGCCTCGTCCTTGAACCCGGCGGGCCTCGTTTCGGGGAGCGAGGCTTCGAGGGTCCGCGCCAGCGAGCGCGCGTAGTCGCGCTGCACTTCGTCGATGAGCGGCCGCGCTCGCCACGGCGCGCCTGCATCGAGCGCCTGCTTCGCTTCGCGGAGCTTCGGGGTGAGCACCCGTCGGAGCTCCGCAGGCTGCTCGGCGAGCTCGTTCTCGATCGTGCTGAGCGGCTTGCGCAGATGCGTATCGATCGCCTTCGCGAGCCCGGGTTCCGCGCTGGCGAGCTCGCTCGCACAGGTGTCCAGCTTGGCGGACGCCGCCCCCGGATCGCAGAGTGCCTTGGCCGCGTCGGCGATGGCCCGATCGATGGGCTCCGCCGCTGTTGCGTCGAGCCCGGCAACCGCCTCCGCGCGGCGGCGCATACGCAGCCACGGGTCCACGAAGAGCTCGACCTTCTTCTCGATCGCCTCGATCTCGGCTTCAGCCGGCGCGGAGAGGCCGGCGTAACGGCGCGCAGAGATCCGTCGGATCTCGCGGTAGATCTGCTCGATCACCGCGCCCTCGTCCGCTTTGAACGGCGCCGCCGACGCGCGGGTCGCCTCGAGGCGGCGCAGCGCGAGCATCGCGCGGCGCCTAATCGAGCGCGATGGGCGGGAGACCACGAAATGGCGGCGAAGCAGGTACGAGATCGCCACGCCTAGCGCGACGAGCGCGACTCCACGCCAGGGGCTGCGGCGGAGCAGCACCTTCACCGTCTTCTGGGCTGGCTCAGCGCCGTCGACCGCGAGCACGAGGTCGACCTCGCACGCTCCTGCGGATGGCAGCCCGTTGACCTTGAGCGTCGGCGTGCTGGTGCCCTCGGGCGCGGTCGCGATCGGCGGAGAGTCGAGCGTCACGCCACCCGGGTCGGCTTCCGCCGCATCTCCGGCCTTGCAGCGCACCCCGACGAGCCGGGGTGTCGGCGTCGACGGGGGCAGGACCCTCTTGTCGCGGACGAGAAGCCGGATGGTCGCGCCCCCGTCCTCTCCGGCGACGACCGCGGGCGCGCTCACGTCCCATGGGGTTGGGCCGAGGGCGCGCGTGATCTGCAGCGGTCTAGGCTCGCGCTTCGCGTGCACCAGCACCAGCGCGCCGGAGTGGACCCCGACCAGGCCGAGCGTGGCGCTGAGCACCACGTCGGCCGAGCCGTACCTATCGAGGCGCACGCCGTCCTTGCAATCGCGCCCGGCGATCGCGCACACGACGGGGACGGCGCTGCCGTCGGGGCCCGTGAGTCGCGCATCGACCCGGAGCGACGGCACCTCGGCGCCGCCGGTCTCCTCGATGTGGAGCGTCCTCTCGAGGCCGGCGGACAGCTGCGTGACAGCGATCTCGTTGCCTGGCGCCTCGGCGATCGTGAGCACCGGGCCGCCGTCGCCCGCCGCCGGACGGACTGCTGCAAGCCCCGCCGCGAGCGTCAGTACAGCCGCCGCGCTCCGCCTCGCGCTCATCGTCCGGTGCCGTCGAGCATGTCGGGCCGCTGCATCCAGAGCAGCGCGAGCGCCGCCAGCGTGAGCCCGTCGTAGAGCTTGCCCTCGCGCTGAAGCGCCAGAAGCTCGCGCCGCGAGAAGAAGGCGATCCGCCCCAGGATGCCCTCGGACGGCTCATCGACACCGGCGGCGTCCGAGAGATCCATGCTCCCCCACGTGGCCACAGACAGGTGCGGGCTGAACGCCGTGTTGTCGCAGATCGGGCCGAGCGCCTGGACCTCGACAACGCGGCCTCGGGTCTCCTCCGCCGCCTCTCGCGCGGCCGCGCGCTCGGAGGGCTCGCCCCGCTCGCTGAAACCACGCGGCACCTCGTACGAAATGCGCCCGAGGCCGGCCAGGTCGACGTCCGGAAGGGACGCCGTGTATCGCTCAGGCTCGCGCGCCTGCGGGCGCCACACCGGCTGCAGGCCCACGCGGCCCCGCTCGTCGATCGGCACGAAGACCCCGCCGCCCCGCTCGGCGCGCAGGACCTGATCATAGAGAATCCGCTCGCCGTCCATCAAGGCGACCCGCACGAGGTAGACACCCAGGCGGGGGTTCTCCAGCACGCTGCCGCGCCCGGCCATCCAGCCGGGCTCGACGCCTTGCGCGTGGAAGAGGGCGGGCTCGAATCTCGCGATGCGTCGGGTCATGGCAGCGATCCCTCGGGGGTATAAGGTCATCCGCTCCGGCGCCTCAAAGATAGAGCGCGAGTGGGCAGGCCTCGATGGCGTCGCTGACGAGCTCCCACTTCGCACAGCGCTTGGCGTAGGTGCGGCGCAGGTGCTCGACCATGTCGAAGACCTTCCGCGTGTCGCGCGCCCACGCCGCGCCCTGGAAGAGGGCATGGATGGTGCGCTCGACCTCGATGTTTCGCACGTTCCAGTGGGTCAGGCCGATCGCACCGCTGCCGGCGGCCATCAACGCGCGCAGGAAGCCGCCGATCTCGCCGCCATCAAGGCTAGCCCCGCGACCGGTGACGCAGGCGCCGAGCAGCGTCAGTTTGTTGCGCGGCAAGCTCACCTTCTGGGCGACATCGAACTGCGTCAGCCGGAGATCGCCGAGGACGAGCACGGGACCGATGTCGGCGTGCGCGTCGTCGAACTCGCCATGGCCCGAGAACACGACGAGCTCCGGACGGAGCTCGGCGATCTGCTGCAGCGCCTCGTGCGCGTCGCCGGAGAGCGCCGTATAGGCCTCGCGCTTCAGTCCAACCGGCGCGTTCCCGAAGACATGGAACCGATCGGCCGGCCACCGCAGGCCGATGAGCTCACGCCCTTTGGCCGCCTGGTCGGCGTGGACGAGCGCGCAGAGGTCGTCCATGGCGGCCACCCGGAAGCGGCCAAAGCGGTGGCGGTCCCGATCGACATGGGCCACCGCGCTCACGGAAAAGCAGAGCTGAGTCGCCGCGGCGAGCGGCAAGCGGCCCGTTTGCTCGCCGAGCGCGACGTGGAGGGGGAGGCTGAGCAGCTCGTCGGCCGGCACGAGGACCAGCCGGGTACTGGCATCCAGGGGCCCCACGCAGCGCGACACCGGCTCGATCAGGCGGGAGAACATCAGCTCGGCCAGCTCGAGGGGTGGCGCCTTGAACAACGCCCAGGCCTTCGCGTGCTCGAGGACCGGTCCGATATCGAGCGGCTTGCCGAGGATCTGGCTCTCCCCCCGGCGTGAGACGAAGGCGCGAAGCCGCCGGCCCTCGCTGCCGTTCTCATAGAAATAGCGAACGAGGACACGCCGGTCGTCCTCGGCGGTGAACATCCGGATCGCATGCGCGATCTCGGCGTTCACGCTGACGGTGGCGACGGGCGCGCGCAGCGCGGCCTGCTCGAACGCCGCGTACTGGCGCACCAGCGCCTGCACGGCGTCCTTCGAGAAGGCCATGTTCCGGCGCTCGCGGCGGAGTTCCAGATCGGTGCCGTCCTCAGGCTCTGCCCGGGATCCGCTCGACAGGGGGGCGTCGCTCGGGGGTGCCGGCGATCCGCTCGCCGGTGCCGGCGATCCGCTCGCCGGAGCACCACTATCCACGTCGCTCTCGGGGATTTCTTCGTACGGGTCGCGCCGTGCGCCCATGCTCGCGGCAAGCGCGTCGAGCAACTCGCGCCCGGTCGCCTCTTCGGCGAGGAGCAGCACGCTGTCGTCGATCTTCTCTCGCACGCGAGCGTCGCTCACCTTCGCGGCGCGCGCGAGGCGCAGCGCGGTCTCGGCGCGGAGGGCGGTGACGACGTGCCTCGCGTAGTCGCGCTTGTACTGCGCGACCTTAACGATCCGCCGGACGGTCCGGATGGAGTGCAGCCGCTCGCGCCTCGCGCTGCGCCGGAGCTCGCTGTACTGCTTGCCGAGCCGCCCCTCGTGCTGCCGTATCAGCTGCTCGAAATGGTCGATCGTCGTCGCCTCGAACGGCAGATCGTCGCCGATCTCTGCGCCAGGGCGCGCCCGTTCGCGCGCGAACTCGGCGAAGAGCGCGCGGTAGGCGTCGACAGCCTTCGACACCGCGTCGTCTCCGGTGCCTTCGCCGGTGATGCGCGCGAGGTGCTGGGCGGCGATCCGCCGCCCCCGCCCCCAGCCCAGCCGGGAAACCTCTTCGAAGCGGCGCCGCGCGTGCGCGAAGTCGCGCTGCGCAACGTCGTGTCGGTCTTCCTTCGAGGCGAGCTTACCGCGGTCGAACAGGAGCCGGCCCTGGTGCACGAGCACCTGCGCGCGCCGGTAGTCATCGCGCAGGGCATGACAGAGGCGCTCGGAGAGCTCCGATTTCGCGAGCGATGCCTCGGTGTCCTTGGCGCTGTCGAGCGCGATTGCGCTGTTGTGGAGCACGTTGGAAAGGCCCCGGAGCAGCTCGCGCGCCTCGACGGATCGATCGCGAAGGTCGTCCGGGCATCGCTCCAGCTCGGGCAGCCCGAGCGCGCGGGCCTCGACACGGACCTCCACTTCGAGCTCTGCGTACTGCGCGACGAGCGGCGCGTAGTCGACGCGTGCCTCGGCGAACGACGCACGCGCCGCCCGCTGCTCCTCGAATGCGGCGCGGATCTTGTTGCTGCGGAGGTCGGGCAAGCAGCTCGTGTGGTGGCTCTTCCTCGCTTCGGCGATGGCGCTCTCGAAGCCCAGCCGTGCGGTGGAGAAGTCGCCTAGGCGATAGTCGATCTTCGCCTTGGCATCGAGCCAGCGGGCGAGGGCGTAGCGCGCGAGCTCGACCCCGTCGGCGCCCGGCGCCTCCTCGATCTGCTGCCGAAGCCGCTCGGCGCCGAACTGCGAATCGGCGATCGCTTCGAGCGCTTCGAGGTACCGGTACCCGATGTCGGCCCGAACGATCCGGCAGATGCCGGCCGTGATGAAGCCGAGGAGTTGGTCCGGATCGTCGTCGTCGGGGAGGTCGGTGGCCCCAAGCAGGATGAGCAGGCCGAGGCAGCGGTCGTGCTTGAGCGGAACGTCGAAGTCGACGTCGAAGCGGCGGGCGATCTCGCGGATGAGCCGCCTCCTTGCAGCCTGGTCGCCGAGTGCGGAGTCGATCGCCTCGCGACATCGTAGGAGCTCGTCCGTGCTGTGATCCACGCCTGGTCCCTCCGGATCCGCGAAGCTTTCCCCAGCGCCGCGGATAGTACAGGGACATTCCGACTTTGGGAATTGGACGCGAACTGCTCCTGGAGATGGCCCACCCCTACAATCGCCGGCGTCCGCGTAACCATTGACGATCCCTCAGGGATACCGCGCCTTCGCCCGGGTTGCTCCTCGATCTCCATCCGAGCCTCCCGCGCGACGCGCGGGGCGCAGCTCGTGATGACCGTTTCAACCACGATGACGGTTCCGGCCTCGCGACGAGGGCTTCTCCTCAATGCATCGTGGGCATGGCCCCCGCGAGCCTCCGCGGAGGATTCGATCCATCGGAGCGCCGCCGACGCGCTATGACTCCGCCCCATGGACCACCCCGACACCGCGTCGCGCCCTGCGGGCGCTCGGCCTGCTCTCCGCGGCGCGACGGATCCAGCAGCGCCGCGCGACGGCTCGCCGCAGGGCGGCGCAGCTCGACCGGATGCGGCCACGGCCGGGGCGCACGGCCACCACGGCGGCGCGGCCGCGCTCGCCCTGGCCGCGCTCGGGGTCGTCTTCGGCGACATCGGCACGAGCCCGCTCTACGCGCTCAAGGAGTGCGTGAGCGCGACGCACGGCGTCCCGCCGACGCCCGACAACGTCCTCGGGCTGCTCTCGCTCCTCTTCTGGTCGCTGATGATGGTCGTCACGGTCAAGTACGTCACCTTCATCACCCGGGCCGACAACGACGGCGAGGGCGGCATCCTCGCCCTGCTCGCGCTGGTGCCGGAGCGGCTGCGCGCCAGCGGGACGCAGGGCGTCGGCTGGCTCGCCGGGCTCGTGGTGCTCGGCGCCGCGCTCCTCTACGGCGACGGCGTGATCACGCCCGCCATCTCGGTGCTGAGCGCCATGGAGGGCCTCGAGGTGGCGACGACCGCGCTCAAGCCGTTCGTCGTGCCGCTCACCTGCGCGATCCTCGTCGGCCTCTTCAGCGTGCAGCGCTGGGGGACGGCGCGCGTCGGCAAGGTCTTCGGCCCCATCATGGTCGTCTGGTTCACAGCGCTCGCCGCGCTCGGGCTCGTGTTCATCGCCAGGAACCCGGCGGTGCTCGCCGCGCTGAGCCCCGTGCACGCGGCGCGCTTCTTCGTCGCCCACGGCCTCCACGGGGTCGCGATCCTCGGGTCGGTCGTCCTCGTCATCACGGGGGGCGAGGCGCTCTACGCGGACATGGGGCACTTCGGGCGCGGCCCGATCCGGCTCGCCTGGTACGCGCTCGCGCTCCCGGCGCTCGTTCTCAACTACTTCGGCCAGGGCGCGCTCCTGCTGCGAGCGCCCGAGGCCGCCGCGAACCCGTTCTTCGCGATGGTGCCGAAGGGCCCCCTCACCTACGCGCTGGTCGCGCTCGCCGCCATGGCCACCGTGATCGCGTCGCAGGCGCTGATCTCGGGCGCCTACTCGCTCACGCACCAGGCGATCCAGCTCGGGTACCTGCCGAGGACCCAGGTGCGCCACACATCGAGCGAGGCCGCGGGGCAGATCTACATCCCCCTGACGAACTGGGCCCTCGCGGCCGGGTGCCTCGCGCTCGTGCTGATCTTCCAGCAGTCGAGCCGGCTGGCCGCGGCGTACGGCATCGCGGTGACCGGCACGATGGGGATCACGTCGATCGTCTTCTTCGTCGTGATGCGCCACACGTGGCAAGCCCCGCTCGCGAAGGCGCTACCGCTGCTGATCCTGTTCCTCTCCTTCGATCTGCCGTTCTTCGGGGCCAACCTGATCAAGTTCCTCGACGGCGGGTACGTGCCGGCGGTCATCGCCGCGGTCCTGTTCATCATGATGGTGATCTGGAAGCGAGGCCGCGCGATCCTGGCCGAGCGCTTCACGCGGGCGGCCCCCTCTGTCGACGCCTTCGTGCGCGAGCTCGACGCGAAGTGCCGCGCGCGGGTCCCCGGCACGGCGGTGTTCCTGAGCTCGCGCGCAGGCAAGACGCCTTATGCGCTGACGCACCACCTCAAGCACAACAAGGTGCTCCACGAGACGGTGGTGATCTTGACGGTGGTGACGGAGCACGTCCCGCGGGTCGCCGACAGGGAGCGTCTCGACGTGACGAGCCTCGACAAGGGGGTTCACCAGGTCGTCATCCGCTCGGGCTTCATGCAGTCGACCGACGTGCCGGCGCTCTTGCGGCGCGCCGCGGCCACGCATGGACTGCCCATCGATTTCGCGGACGTGGCGTATTACCTGGGCCGCGAGACGATCCTCGCCACCGACAGGGGCCGGATGGGCAGGATCACGGAGACGATCTTCGCGGTGATGGCGCGGAACGCCGGCGCCGTGCCCGACTACTTCAGGCTGCCGCCGGAGCGGGTTGTGGAGATCGGCGTGCAGGTCGACCTGTAGCGGGTGGTGGAGATCGGCGCGCGGCGCGATCGGCCCACCTCCGCTGGGCTTTCGCGCGCCCGAGGCGCTATGACTCGGCCCTCATGAAGATCCCGCCCCTAGGCCGTGTCCTGCCCGCGCTCGGCCTGTCGCTCCTGGGCTGCGCGTCCGAGCCGTGGACGCTCACGGTCGAGGTCGTGCCGGGGCACGAGGCGACCGCCTTCCAGGAAGATCCGCCCGTCGCCCGGATCGAGGTGACCGCGACGGCGGCCGAGGGGGACGTCACCGTGTCGGCGGCGGCGGCGCCGGGCGGCGAGCTCGATTTCGGCGAGATCCCGGCGCAGCGGGCGTACACGTTCGAGGTGCGCGGCCTCGACGCGGGCGGCGCGACGGTGGTGCGAGGCCGCTCCGCGGCGGGCATCTACCTCGCCGCGCTGACGGGCGACGTGCTGCCGCTCTTCGCCCAGCGGACCGGCCGGTGGGCGCGGCCGCCGGGCGAGCTCGCGGCGTCGCGCGTCGGCGCGCCCGGGGCGGCGCTCGCGGAGCGGTACCTGGTCCTCACCGGCGGGGCCGCGGCCGGGGGCGCCGCGGCGGGCGACGTGGACCCGGCCCGGCTCGACGGGTACGATCTCGCTGTGTGGGGCGGGAGCGCCTCCAGCGGCGCGCTCCCGCGGGCGGCGCGGTCGCTCGTCGTCCGGGGAGACCTGCTGCTCACGCTGGACGACGAGGGCGCGACCTGGACCGACCTCGCGGGGGGGCAGAGCGCCGAGGCGTCGCTGCCCGAGGGGCTCGGCTCGTTCGCGGAGGTGGCGGGCGGCCGGACGATCGAGGCCTCGGACGGGCGCTCGTTCGTCGTCGGCGCGACGCGCTCGGGCGCGGCCACGGGGGCGCCGGGCGAGCCCTCGGACAAGGTGCTCGTCGTCGGCGCGGACGGGGCGCTCTCGGTGGCGAAGCTCCGCCATGCGCGGGCCGGCGCCGCGGCCGTGTGGGTGGAGGGGCTGGGCCTGGTCGTCGCCGGCGGGAGCGCGGACGGCGCGGGGCTGGAGGTGCTCGGCGACGGCGCCACCGCGTTCTCGCCGAGGCCGTTTCCCCCGGACCCGTCCGAGGGGGCGGGCGCCGCGGTGACCGGTCCCGGGGAGATCGCGCTCGTCGGCGGGGTCCAGGGCGGCGCCGCGGCGCCGACGCGGCGGCTCGCGCCGGGGTGCGCCGCGACCTGCGCGGCGGTGGAGGTCGAGGGCGCCGCGCTGACCGCGGCCCTCGGGGGCGTCGCCGCGTTCGCGCTGCCCGGCGGCCGCATCCTCGCGGTGGGCTCCGAGGCCGGCGAGGCCGGGCTGACGCGGAGCTTCATCGTCGACGTCGCGGCGGCCCAGGTCGAGGAGCGGCCGCTGCGGGAACCGCGGCGCGGCGCCGCCGTGGTGCCCGCGCCGAACGGGACGCTCGCGGTGCTCGGCGGGGTCCGCGAGGACGGGACGCCGGCGGTCACGGTCGAGACGTTCTTCCCGGAGTGAGCGGGCGACAGGCGGGCTCGCCGGGCCGGCGCAGTCGGCGTCTTCACAGTTCGAAATAATTCCTTCGTTCGCGTAACACAATTTCGTCACAGGATCTCCATCGACCACGCGAGCACGGGAGTGAATCGATGGAGATTAGATTCCTTACGACCACGGCGACGGCCGTTGTGCTGGCCACCGCGGCGCTTCAGGGCTGCGGCGACTCGGCCCCTGACTCCGACGGAACCACGGGGGCGACCGCCAGCACGGGGATGGGAAGTGGAGGCGCAGGGGGAGCGGGCTCGGGCGGCGGGGAAAACGACGCCAAGGAGGACCCCGACTACGATGCTGCGTTTCCGCAGGACCGCGTGCCCCGCCTCGATATCACCATCACGCGGGAGAACTGGCAGGCCATGCTCGACGACATGACCGCCCAGGTGGGCGCCTTCGGCGAGGGCGGCCTCGGCGTCCCGGGCGGGCCGGGCGGCGAGGGCGGCAGCGCCCCGGGCGGCCCCGGCGCGCCGCCGCAGGAGCTCTTCGACGCGTGCACCGGGCTCACGCTCGGCGACGCCTGCGCCGCGCAATTCGCAGGGAACGAGCTCGCGGGGACATGCGCCGAGTACAGCGACGGCAGCCTGTTCTGTGAGCCGAGTGGTGGGGCGGGAGGGCCGGGAGGGCCGGATGGCGGCAGCATCGATCTGATCGACGACACGCCCATCTACGTCGAGTGCGACGTCGCGACCGAGGACCGGGAGTGGCATCACGTCGGCATCCGCTTCAAGGGCAACTCCAGCCTGGCCATGTCCTGGTCGCAGGGCAGCTTGAAGCTCCCGCTCCGCCTGTCGTTCGATAAGTTCGAGGACGATTACCCGGAGATCAAGGACCAGCGGTTCTACGGCTTCAAGAACCTGAGCCTGGCCAACGGCACGGGGGATCCATCGCTCGTGCGCGAGAAGATCGCGACCGAGATCTTCGCCAGAGCGGGCGTCCCGTCGCCGGCGACCGCCTTCTACCGCGTCTTCATCGACCACGGAGAGGGGCCCACGTACTTCGGGCTGTACACCGGGATCGAGCTCCCCTCGGACAAGGTGTTCCTGAAGACCCAGTTCGACAACGACGAGGGCAACGTCTACAAGCCCGACGGCGCCGGCGCGACCTGGGCTACGTGGGATCCGGACACCCTCGGCAAGGAGAACAACGAGGACGAGGCCGACTTCTCGGACGCGCAGGCGCTCTTCGACGCGTTGCACGCGGACCGGACCGACGCCGCGGCGTGGCGCGCCGGGCTGGAGGCTCACCTCGACGTCGAGGGCTTCCTGCGCTGGCTCGCCGTCAACACCGTGATCGAGGACTGGGACCAGTACGGCCGCATGGCGCACAACTACTTCCTGTACGCGGACGAAGACAGGGACGGCCAGTTCCGGTGGATCCCCTGGGATCACAGCTTCGCGTTCGCGACGAGCGGGGGATTCGGCCAGGGGCTGTCCCTCTCGCTGGACGAGTTGACCGACGAATGGCCGCTGATCCGCTTCCTCCTCGACGATCCGGTCTACGCCGAGACGTACCGGGACGACCTCGCCCAGACCGTGCAGGTCGATTACGAGCCGGCCGCCGCCGAGCAGCGCTTCCGCGAGGCGCACGCGCTGATCGCACCGTACGTCGTCGGCCCGGAGGGCGAGATCGAGAAACACACCTTCGTGGAATCGGAGGCCTCGTTCAACGAGGCCCTGGACGAGCTGATCGCCCACGCCAGCACGCGCCACGAGGACGTGACCACGTTCCTCGGGCAGTGACGCACAGGGATCGCTGACCGGCGAGCGCCGCGCGGAAGGGCCATATGAACGAGCTGTTCGAGCCTGTCATCACCGGGAGCGCCTTCGAGTGGCGCAGGGCCGTGGTCGCCCTCCTGCTCGCCTTCGGGCTCGGCCAGGTGATCGCCGCCGTGTACATGGCCACCTTTCGCGGCCTGTCGTACGCGCGGACCACCGTGCATGGGATGGCCATGGGCAGCATCATCACGTGCATGCTGATGCTCGCCGTCGGCGCCAACGTCGCCGCGGGCGTCGGCGTCGCGGGCGGCCTGAGCGCGGTCCGCTTCCGCACCACCATGCGCGATCCGCGCGACATCATCTTCGTCTTCGCGGCGCTCGGCGTGGGGATGGCGAGCGGCCTCCAGGCCTACGGCGCCGCCATCGCGGGGACGCTGATCTTCGGGGGCGGGGCCGTGCTCCTCCACGTCACGGGCTACGGCGCGCGCCGTCAGCCGGATGGCCTCCTCCGCTTCGTCGCGCCGCCGGAACAGGGGGTCGAGGAGGCGATCGCCAGGATCCTCCGCGCGCACTGCCGCACGTTCTCCCTGGTGACGCTCCGCGAGGCCGCGCAGGGGACGCTCATGGAGCACGCCTACCAGATCAGCGTCCTCACCCCCGAGCTCCGCACCCCGCTCGTCACCAGCCTTCAAGCCCTCCCGGGGATGCGCGACGTCGCCCTGATGCTGCAGGAGCCGACCCTGGATCTCTGAATCAGGGGCCTCGGATACCCACGCTACCGCCGGCCCCTGCCGGCTGCTTCCTTGCGCACCGCGTGGAGCCAGAGACCCAGAACGAGCTTCGAGGGCAGTGGACAAGTGCCGTTGATTCATTGCGCTGTTCAGCGCGCGAGGATCCTTCCATGATGATCACCCACCGACTCCGCGCGGCGCTCCAGGACGCCGCCCCCTGGATCTGCCTGGTCGCCACCCTCGGCGTCACCTCGTACCTCCATTTCGGCGGCGACGATCGCGGGCCCATCGTCGGCTTCGAGCAGCCGGTGCTCCAGGCGCTCGCCCCCACCGAGATCGCGCGGGTGGCGTCGATCCACGTCGGCCTCAACGACGAGGTGGCCCCGGGGCAGATCGTGGCCACGCTGGACACCTCCGCGATCGACGCCGAGATCGCCGTCGCCCAGGCGGAGGTGGCGCAGATCGAGGCCGAAGCGCGGGCCGAGCAGACCCTCCTCGCCCACGAGCTCGACCTGACCGTCGAGGAGCGTCAGCGCGATCTGGCGCGGCAGCGCGAGGAGCAGCTCCAGGCGAGCGCAGAGGCCAAGGTGCTCGGCGACGAGGTCGCCAGGGTCAAGCAGCTCGTCGAGGACCGGCTGGCGGTCGTCGACGACCTCTCCAAGCTCACCGTGCAGCAAGCCGGCGCCGCGGCCCTCGCCGCGGAGAAGCCCCGCACGCTCGGCCTCCTCTCCCGGCAGATCCAGGTCGCCGAGCAGCGCCGGCAGGAGGCGGAGGGGCAGCCGCCCGCGGCCGCGGCCAAGCTGGAGGCCGACCTGCTCGTCGCCCGGCGCAACGTCGAGGTGCTCGAGCAGCGCCGGGCGGGCTACGCGCTCCGCGCCACGAGCGGCGGGCGCGTCGCCGGCATCGACAAGCAGGTCGGCGACGTGGCCGCGCCCGGCGAGCCGGTGGTGCGCGTGGTGAGCCCGCGCGGCAGCGTGGTCGCCTGCGTCCCGGAGCGCTCCGCCCTCGGCCTCGCCGAGGGGGACGCCGCCCGGCTCTGGGTCCGCGGCCAGCGCGGCGAGCCGCTCCCCGGCAAGATCGCCGCGCTGGGCCCGCTCGTCGCCGAGCTGCCCATGCGCTGCTGGACGTCGCCGCGGCAGCCCATGTGGGGCCGCGAGGTCACCATCGCGCTCGACTACCCCGTGGACGTCCCCGCTGGCCAGGCGTTCGACGTGGTGTTCAAGCCCGGCCACGCCGCGCTCAGCGCCGCCCCACCGTCGCCCGCCGCGGCGGTGCGCGCGCTCGCCATGCGGGTGCCGCCGGCGCTCTCGCAGCGATCGCGGTTCGAGCCCTCGGGGCTCCTGGTTCGCCCCGCCGAGGGGCGCTACCTGATCATCAGCGACGACACGGGCCATGACGGCAAGGACGACGAGGGCGCGCCGTGGCTCTTCGCGATGTCCGCGACCGGCACCGTCGACCCGGAGCCTGTCGTGGTGCAGGGCGTCGACGAGCTCGTCGACGTCGAGGGGATCGCCGCCGGCGACGCGGGCGAGATCTACCTCCTCTCCTCGCAGAGCTACAACAAGAAGGGGCGGCGCAAGCCGGGCCGCACGGCGCTCCTCCGCCTGCGCAGCGACGGGCAGGGCTTCCGCGTGGACGGCGAGGTCCACCTCGCCGAGATGCTCGACGCGAGCGCCGAGCGCGCCGCGGCGCTCGGGCTCCCGCGCGGCACGCGCGAGCTCGACATCGAGGGCATCGCCTTCCACCAGGGCTCGCTCTACCTCGGGCTGAAGGCCCCGCTCGACGCGCAGGGCAACGCGATGATCTGGCGGATCGCGTCGCCGGGCGCGCTCTTCCCGGAACGGCGGCCCGCGACGGGCAACGCTGGCAAGGGCAAAGGGAGCGAGCCCCCGGTCGACCCGAAGCTCCTCGAGGACTCCGGCCTCTCGCTCTGGGCACGCGCGCGCGTCGACGTGGATCTCGCGGGCCGGCCCACGCCGGGCGGCATCTCCGATCTCCTGTTCTTGCCCGACGGCTCGCTCGCCCTCACGTCGACGCCCTCCACGGCGGACGGCGACGCGGGCGCGCTCTTTCGGGTCGACGGCCCGCAGCCCGGCACCCTCGCCCCGCGCCTCGTGCAGCGCTTCCCTGGGCTGAAGCCCGAAGGGATCGCCCCCTCGCTGTCCGCGGGCAAGCTGATGGTCGTGTTCGACGCCGGCAGCGGCGTGCCGTCGTTCCAGGAGATCTCGTGGGACCGCTGAGGGTCGAGCGCGTCCTCCTCGCCGCGCTGGGCCTCGCGCTCGCGGGCTGCTACGCGCCGAGCAGCGCGCCCGGCGTCGAGCGCGCCGTCGCCCTCTACCGCCAGGACCACGCGCGCGGTGGCGCTCACCCCGCGCCGCGAGGAGGCCCCACGCTCCACCCCCGCGCGCGCGCGGGGGGGCGGAGCGCGGCGCCCGCCACGCTGACCGTGGACCAGGCGGCGGCCATGGCCAGGGACAACAACCCGCGCCTCGCCGAGCTCACCGCCCGCGCGGACGCAGCCGCAGCCGCAGCCTCGCCGGAGAGCCACCACGAGAACCCGGAGCTCCGCGTCTCGCAGCTGCGCCTCGACGAAGTCCTCGCCGGCGAGCCACGGCTGGCTGCCGGGGTCCGCTTCCGCCCCGCGCGCCCGGGCGAGATCGACGCCGAGGTCGCCGCGGCGCGCGCCGAGGAGGCCGCCGCGCGCGCGGAGGCCCACGCCGAGGCGCTCGCCGTCGAGGCGGACATCCGCTGGCTCTTCGACGACGCGGTCCTGATCGAGGCGGAGATCGCGGCCGCGGACGCCCTCGTCGCGGCGCGCCGGGCCATCGCCGCGAACGCCAGGACCCGGGTCCAGGCTGCCGCGGCCACGGCGCTCGACGAGGCCAAGGCGGAGCTGTCCGCGATCGAGGCGGAGCAGGATAGCGTGGACCACCGCGCGCGCCTGCGCGCCGCGCGCGGCGAGCTCCTGGAGCGCGTCGGGCTCGACCCCGCCGCGCCCGTGCGCCTCGTCGGCGATCCGCTGGCCGCGTGGCCGCCCCCCGCGCTCCCCTCGGAGGACGCGCTGATCGAGACGGCGCTCAGAAACCGCCTCGAGGTCGCCGCCGCGGCCGCGCAGATCGACGCCGCCGACGCGCAGGCGTTCATCGAGCGCCGCAAGCGCTGGCCCTGGTTCTCGTTCCTGGAGCTCGGCTACGAGTTCTCGCCTGGCACCGAGCGCGGGCTGGGCTGGACGTTCGAGGCCGGCATCGAGCTGCCCATCTTCAACTCCAACCGCTCGGCTACCCTCGCCGCCGAGACGGCGACCCGCGCGGCGCGGAGCGGCCTCGCCGCCCAGGTGAGGCTGGTGGCGCGCGAGGTGCGCGCGCGCCTCCGGGAGGTCGAGGCCGCCGCGACGCTGGTCACCGAGCTCCGCGCCCGGGCGCTCCCCGTCGCCGAGCGCGCGTCCACGGCGGCCCGGCGCGCCCTCGAGGACCGGGCCCTCCCCGCCGTGGACGCCCTCTCCACCGACGAACAGCGCCTGGAGATGGAGATCAAGCTCCTCGAGCTCCTGCGCCGCCATCGCACGGCGCTCACCGAGCTGCGCCGCGCCGTCGGCGGCCACCTCCCCGCGGCGCCGGGCGGCGCTGCGCGACGATGAAGATGAAGGGTGGATGATCGGCGGCTCACCCGCCGCGCCCACCCCTCCGAAGAGCGGCGCGCGCTCAACGCGCTTGATCGTAAAACAACCGACGATGGAACTCGCAAGAGGAGGAGTCGACTCCCATTGTTTTCATTTGTTAACGAGGTGTTTTGGTTCGTTTGCGCGCGTTGACGCGCCCCGGGATGGCGGATTATCAACTCGGCATGGGATTAATCCAGGACGCCTTCTTCTTCGACGCCCTCGCCGAGCACGCGCAGAAGAGCGCCACGGCGAGCAAGCTCCTCCTGGAAATGCTCGACCGGCTGGAGGACGCCCCGGCCATCGCCAAGAGGATCAAGGAGATCGAGCACGAGGGGGACCGGATCACGCACAGCTGCCTGGCTGCGCTGCACAAGACCTGGATCACCCCCCTCGATCGGGAGGAGATCCACGCGCTGATCACCCGGCTCGACGACGTGCTCGATTGCATCGAGGCTGCCAGCGAGCGTATCGTCCTCTTCGAGATCCGGAGCGCGATACCGGAGGCGCGCCTCCTCGCGGAGTCGGTGGTGGCCGCGTGCTTCACCATGAGCGCGGCGACCAGCTCGCTCCGCGACGTGAAGAACCGCGCCCGGCTGCTCGAGTTCTGCGTCGAGATCAACCGCCACGAGAACGCCGCCGACGCGCACTACCGTGTGGCCCTGGCGGCGCTCTTCAAGCAGGGCAGCGACCCGCTGCTCGTGATGAAGTGGCGTGACATCTACGATCAGCTCGAGAACGCCACGGACCGGTGCGAGGACGTCGCCAACGTCATCGAGGGCGTGGTGCTCGAGCACGCATGACGACCTACGTCATCGCCATCATCGTCGTCGCGTTGGCCTTCGACTTTATCAACGGCTTCCACGACGCCGCCAACTCCATCGCCACCGTGGTCTCCACGCGGGTGCTCTCCCCGCGGAGCGCGGTGGTCTGGGCCGCGCTCTTCAACTTCATCGCGTTCGCCCTGTTCGAGCCGACGGTCGCCCGCAACATCGCCAAGGGCGTCGAGCCGGCCTTCATCACCCCCAACGTGATCCTCGCGGCGCTCGCCGGCGCGATCCTCTGGAACCTGCTCACCTGGTGGTGGGGCCTGCCCTCGTCGTCCTCGCACGCGCTCATGGGCGGCTTCGCGGGCGCGGCCGTGCTCAACGCCGGCCGCGTCTCTGTGCTCGACGCGAAGATCTTCGGGACGACCGCGGCGTTCATCGTCGTCTCGCCGCTCGTGGGCTCCGCGCTCGGGTTCGTGCTCATGCACGCCATCCGGCGGCTCGGGCGGCGCTCGACGCCCGGCACGGTGGACATGCGGTTCCGGCGTCTGCAGCTGCTCTCGGCAGCGGCCTATTCGCTCGGGCACGGCGGCAACGACGCGCAGAAGACCATGGGCATCATCACCGCGCTGCTCGTCTCGACCGGCGTCCAGGAGGGCGGCGCGAAGATGCGGCCCATGCTCTGGGTGGTGCTGGTCTGCCACGCCGCCATGGGCCTGGGCACGCTGTCGGGCGGGTGGCGGATCGTGAAGACCATGGGGATGAAGATCACGAAGCTCAGGCCCGTGGGCGGCTTCGCCGCGGAGACCGCGGGCGCGGCCACGCTCTTCAGCGCGACCGCGCTGGGGGTCCCGGTGAGCACCACGCACACGATCACCGGCGCGATCGTCGGCGTCGGCGCCGTGAGCGGCCGGCTGTCGGCTGTGCGCTGGGGCGTGGCTGGCCGCATCGTCTGGGCCTGGATCTTCACCATCCCGGCCTCGGCGCTGCTCGCTGCCCTCACCTACGCCGCGGCCCGCGCGGTGACCGGAGCGCCCTGACCGAGGCCTGCCAACGCGGGGGCCGGGGCGCCGTGCTCGCCTCGAGGCGAGCAACACAATCGCTCACAATCCGTTCACACCTCCAGAACAGAGATCCCGCAGGCTCGGGGATACAGCTCTATGGAAAAGAAAGTCTCGTCGCTGTTCGCCCTCGCACTCTTCACCACGCCGATCTCGATCACCGCGTGCTCCAGCGAGCCTCCGGCGCAGGACCCGTCCACGGCGCAGGGAGGATATCCCCAGCAGGGAACCACGCAGGCATACCCGCAGCAAGGGTATCCGCAGCAAGGGTATCCGCAGCAAGCATACCCGCAGCAGGGGTATCCGCAGCAAGCCTACCCGCAACAGGGGACCACCGCGGCGCCCACGACGACGGCGACCGCGGCCGGAATCACGACAAACCCTCTGGCGTTGCCGTGTCAGTCCGACTCGAGCTGCGGGACGCACAGGTGCAACCTGACCGCGCAACGATGCTCGTTCCCGTGCGCCGGAGCGCAGGACTGCGCGGCCGGCAACAGCTGCATGATGGGCCTCTGCGTGCCCGGGGCGGCCCAGTGACGCCATGCGAGGCCCGCCGGCTCGGGCCTGGAACGTCGTTATCCCGCGACCGCCGGGGGCGGTGGCTTCCTCGAAACACCTAGAGCACCGATCGGCTTGGAAGCCGCGAGATCAACGCAAAGGCGCAAAGGCGCAAAAAAGAGATCTTCTCTTTGCGCCTTTGCGCCTTTGCGTTGAATTCTCGCGCCTTCTTCGCCTTTTCAATCCGTTTGTCGCTCTAGCCTTTGCCGCGATCATGCGCGGGCATCGAAGGTGACCGGCGGCCGCGGCACAGGCGGAGGCCTTCGACCACGCTCGGCTCTCCTCAGGGCTCGACGCGACCGTCGTCGCGACCAGCCGCCGGCGCGCGCGCGATCGGGAGCCGCACGCGCGCGCGCGTCCCCTTGTTCGGGGCGCTCACGAGCTCGATCTGGCCCCCGTGGGCGTCGACGATGCGCTTCGCCAACGTAAGGCCGAGCCCCAGGCCTCCAGTCGTGCGGGTGCGGCTCCTGTCGGCGCGAAAGAACGGTCGAAATACGCGCGGAAGGTCCGCGGCGGCGATGCCGACGCCTTCGTCGATCACCTCGATCGTGACCTCGCTCCCACCGCGCGCGACGAGCTCGATCGCGGCGGAGGTCCGCTCCGTGTACTTGTGGGCGTTCTCCAGCAGATTGTCGATGACGCGCCGGAGGAGCACGGCGTCGGCGTCGATCGAGGGCAGATCCTCGGGCACGTCGATCCGCAGCGTCCGCTTCGGATGCGCCGCGCAAAAGCGCGACGCCGCGTGCGCGAGCAGACCGGCGACGTCCACGTGCTCGCGCCGGAGCGGGGGGATGCCGCCTGGCGAGGCGGCGTCCTCGAGGTCGAGCCGCGCGGCGGTGAGGACGTCGGTGATGAGCCGCTCGAGCTCGTCGAGGTCGCCGCCGACGTCGGCGAGCAGCTCCCGCGCCACGGCGACGTCTCCCTCCGCCTCGGAGATGAGCGCGAGTGCCATCCGGATGCGCGACAGGGGCGTGCGCAGCTCGTGCGAGACGTTGGCGAGCAGCTCCCTCTCGGCCCGCAACAGCGCGGTCACGCGATCGGCCATCTCGTCGAAGGCGCGGGACACCTCGCCAAGCTCGTCCCGGCTCGGGAGGACGGCGCGGGCCTTCAGGTTGCCGCCGCCGAAGGCGCGCGCGGCAGCCGACAGCTGGCGCAGCGGGCGCGTGAGCGTGCGCGCCAGGAGCCACGACGAGACGCCGACCACGACGAGGACGAAGGCGATCACGCGCAGCCCGCTGAACGGCGGCGGCGGCGGCGGGGCCATCAGCTCGACCAGCCCGTCCCGGCCGTCCGGAAAGCGTACCGGAGACGTATAGCAGCGCGGTGTCTCGGAGTCCGGCGGCCAGGCTGAGCCCGTCGGGGCGCAGCGCAGCGCCCCCGCGGGGGCGCCGCTCGCGCGGACCGCGCCGTCCGGATCGATCACGGTGATCGTGGCGCCCAGCTCTTCGCGCGCGCTCGCGAGTACGCCCTCGAGCGCGCGCGGATCGTGCGGATCGTGCGGATCGTGCGGATCGTCGATCGAGCGGGCGATGACGCTGGCGATGAATCGGAGCTGTTGCCTGCCGGGGCTCTGGCCGGTCCGCCGGTTCAGCTCCATGACGGCGATGAAGCCGGCCACGACGACCGCGATCTGCGCGAGCCCCACGAGGTAGATGCGGAGCGCCAGCCGCCCGCGCAGGAGATCCCGGATCGCCATGCTTCACGCGTCGTCAGCGAAGACGTAGCCGATGCCGCGGACGGTCTTGATGATCCGGGGGCTCCTCGGATCGTCGCCGAGCTTCCTGCGCAAGTGGGAGATGTGCACGTCGATCGACCGATCGAACGCCTCGTCGGCGCTGCCCCGTACGAGATCGACGAGCTGCTCGCGCGTGAGCACGCGCCCTGCGCGCCCGGCCAGCGTGTAGAGCAGATCGAACTCGTAGGTCGTGAGCGACAGCTCGGCGCCGTCGAAGATCGCCCGCCGCGCGGCCGGATCGATGGCGAGCGAGCCGGTGACGAGGCGGCGCTCCGAGGTGGGGCCCGCGAGCCCGCGGGCGCGCCGCGCCTGCGCCCGGATGCGCGCCAGGAGCTCCCGCGCCGAGAACGGCTTGGCGATGTAGTCGTCCGCGCCGCCTTCGAGGCCCAGCACGCGATCCGTCTCCTCGCCGCGCGCCGTCACCATGATGATCGGCGTATCGACGCGGGCGCGGAGCTTCTGGCAGACCTCGAAGCCGTCGATCTCGGGGAGCATGAGATCGAGGAGGATGACGTCGGGGCGCTCGCGCAGGACGCAGGCGATGCCCTCGCGGGGCTCGGCCGCGACGGTGACGCGCATGTTGTGCGATTCGAGGTACCGCGCCGTGAGCCGCGCGAGCTTCTCGTCGTCCTCGATGTACACGATCGACGCTGCGCACCTCTCCACTGCCATCGTCACCGAAGCGTAACATTCGCGCGCTGGGCGGAGGCGCCCGCTAACCGTTGCTTAACATCGATGCAGCGGGCATGCGGCCGCGAGCGTTGCACGAGCACCGAGGCCCCCTGCCGTGCGCATGACTCACGCCGCCTCCCCCGCCTCCGCCGGCAGCGCGATCCGCGCCGTCGTCCCCTCGCCCACCCGGCTCTCGATCTCCAGCCGGCCGCCGTGCGCCTCCACGATCCGGCGCGCCAGCACCAGGCCGAGGCCGACGCCGCCGGTCGCGCGGGTGCGGCTCCGGTCGCCCCGGAAGAAGGGGCGGAAGAGGTTGGGCCGATCCTCCTCGGGGATGCCGGCGCCGCGATCCTCCACCTCGATCACCGCGGCGCCGCCCTCGACACGTGCGTAAAGCCGCACGGGCGCGTCGGGATCCGAGTACTTCTGCGCGTTGTCGAGGAGGTTGTCGATCGCCCGCCGCAGCAGGGATCGATCGGCCGTGAGCCACGCGGGCCTGTCGAGATCCACCACGAGGGCGAGCTGTCGCTCGGGGGAGCGCGCGCGAAAGCGGGTCGCCGCGCCCTCGACGAGCGCGCCGAAATCCATCGGCGCGCGCTCGAGGCGCGGGAGGCCGCCCGGAGCGATCGCGAGATCCAGCCGCGCGGCGGTGAGCACGTCGCCGACCAGCCGCTCGAGCTCGCCCAGATCCTCCGCGATCTCGCCGAGGTAGCCGCGGACGCGCTCGGGATCGCCCTCGCTCGCGAGATCCAGCACCACCCGGATCCGCGAGAGGGGCGTGCGGAGCTCGTGAGAGACGTTGGCGAGCAGCTCCTTCTCGGCGCGGCGCAGGACGACCAGGCGATCGGCCATCTCGTCGAAGGAGCGGGCGAGATCGCCGATCTCGTCCTGCCGCGCGATGGCCGAGCGCTCCTCGAGCCGGCCCGCGCCGAAGGCCTGAGCCACCGCGCGCAGGCGCTCGATGGGGCGCGCCACGGATCGCGCGAGCGGGATGGATCCGACCGCGAACACCAGCAGGACCGCGAGGAAGGCGACCACCGCGGGCGTGAGGCTCGGGGCGGGCGCAGCGCCTCCGGTGATCGCGTGGCCGACGCGGCGGCCGCCGACGACGAAGGCGACAGCGTGCCTGTGCAGGGGCTCGATAGGCAAGGTGACGCCGGGCTCGAGGCGCGCCGCCTCCTCGGCGGGGAGCGGTGGCAACGGGGGATGGACGTTGGTCGCGATCAGCGCGCCGCGCGTGTCGTAGAGGGACAGCTGGATGTCCAGGCGGTCCCGGACGGCGGCGATCTCGCGCTCGAGGCGCGCCGGATCGCCGGCGGAGAGGGCCGCCTGGTCCACCACCCAGGTGACCATCCCGTAAAGCCGCTGGTCCATGGCGGGGCGCGCCATCAGCTCCAGCACCAGGAAGACCGAGGCGCCGGCGAGGAGGATGAGGAGCAGACCGTGGAGATAGACCCGGACCAGAAAGCGGCGCAGCGCGCGGCCGATGCGGCTCACGGGTCCACCTCGTCGTCGGCGAGCACGTAGCCGGCGCCGCGCACGGTCTTGAGCAGCCGCGGTCGCTTCGGGTCAGTCTCGAGCTTCTGCCGGAGGCGCGAGATGCGGACATCGATGGAGCGATCGAAGGCCTCCTCCGCGGCGCCCTTGGCCAGATCGAGCAGCTGCTCGCGGGTGAGCACCCGGCCCCGGCGCTCGGCCAGCACGCGGAGCAGGGTGAACTCGTAGGCGGTGAGCGCGAGCTCCCTGCCGCCCAGGGTGGCCCGCAAGCTGCCGGTGTGGAGCACCAGAGGGCCCACGCGCAGCACCCGCGGCCCCGAGGTGACCTGGCCGCGGGCGCGGCGGACCATGGCGCGGATACGCGCGAGCAGCTCGCGCGAGGAGAAAGGCTTGATGAGGTAATCGTCCGCGCCCATCTCCAGGCCGAGGACGCGATCGGCCTCTTCGGCCCGGGCTGTCACCATGAGGACCGGCACGTCGGAGCCCTCGCGCAGGGCCTGGCAGACGTCGAGGCCGCTCCGGCGCGGGAGCAGGAGGTCGAGGATGATCACGTCGTGGCCGCCGCGCCGGCCCTCGCGCAGCCCGGCCTCGCCGTCGGCGGCGTGGGTGATGGAGACGCCGTGCTCCTCCAGGTACTCGCAGGTGAAGCGGGCGAGGCGCTCGTCGTCCTCGACGAGGAGGGCGCGGATCGGAGGCTCCAGGGTATCCATTCGAGATCCGAAGATAGCCCCGGGCGGGGCGGGGCGAGCCCGCCTGAAACACTCCGACACAGTCCAGCAACGACGCCCACATGGCGTGCGGCCATCGTCGCGGGCGGGCCGGGCGGACGTGGAACGCCTTCGTGAGGAGAGCGGCCTTCCTCCTCTCGATCACCGGCGTCGCCGGCCGAGCAAAGAAGGCGCCAAGGAGAACTGACATGGTTCACGCTCGATTTCTGCGATCGGCGGCAGGGCTTCCAGCCCAGGCCGCGCCTCTCGGCCGCTCGGAGCGACTCATGTTGAGAGACGTGGGAACGGACTCCGCCTCCTCGGGCCGGGGCAGCGGGAGCGCCAGAGGGCTCTCGCCCATCGCGCTCTTGCTCGTCCTCGTCCCGGCGTCGTGCACGAAGACGACCGATGATGCGCAGGCCGACACGGGCACACACACCGGAGAGCATGCCCTATGCGGCACACCCTACGATCTAGATCCGCGCGACGCGACGATGACCGGGGAGCCCATCCGGATCACCACGAGCGAGGGCGACCCGGACGATCCCTCGGACGACCAGTACGACCTGCAGTTGCCTCAGGAGATGGTCGACTGGCTCGAGGAGCAGAACTGGGTCCAGGAGCACGGCGACTGGCACAACATCCGGCGCTGGGATCTGGGCTGCATGCAGAGCCCCCCAGGAGGAGGCGTTTGCGAGGGCGCCGAGGTCATGGAAGCGCGTGGCTTGTGGCGCGCCGAGATCCAGGAAGGCGAGCCCGGCGACGGCTATGCGTTCCTCGTGATGCATCGCCACATGATCCGTGGATTCAAGGAAGCGTTCCCCGAGCACGCCGCCCTCATCAGCGGCTTCAAGGAGGTGCCGCTGACCCAGGACGATCCCGAGAACCCGTTGCCGTGGGTCGACATCCGCTGGAGCGAGGACCAGCTGGCAACGATCGCGCTCCTGCAGGACATCGAGAACAACCTCGATCTGTTCGAGAGCGAGGACGACTTCGGAAAATGGATCCAGCTGGGAGACGGCGGGTTCCCGCCCGGCGGGCTCCCGCCCGGCGAGTTCCCGCCGGGGGGTCCTCCCGGCTTTGGCGGTGGACCGGGCGGGAGCGACGGCGGACCGGGCGGGAGCGACGGTGGAACGGGCGGGAGCGGCGGATCGGGCGGCGGCGACGGAACGAGTGGAGGTGGTGGCGGATCGGGTGGGAGCGGTGGCGGATCGGACGATTCCGGCCGTCCTTCGGGCAGCATCCACGGCGGGCTGCACTCACAGTGGGCCGTGCCAGGCTCGCCGTACAACCTGGTCAACAACAACGTCAATGTCGTCCTGGTGTCCTTCTGGCGGCTGCATGGCTGGATCGACGACATGTGGGAGCGCTATCGGGTCGCGAAGGGCATCGGCGAGGACGACGCGAGTTACAAGACCGAGATGCTCGCCCAGTGCGAGGAGATGCATGCGCTCGGTCACGCGGCGCCGCCGTCCAGCGGCCCGACGACCACGGAAACGGGCGTGTTCTCGGAGAAGGTGGCGCCCATCCTGAACGCGTACTGCACCGGCTGCCACGGCGCGGTGGCTGCTTCCCAGGGGCTGGTGCTCAGCGGTGTGGCCGCCTCGAAGGTGCGCGAAGCCCTGGTCGGGGTGACGGCCACTGAGGTCGAATTGCCGCTGGTCGATCCGGGCTCCCCCAGCACGAGCTGGTTGATCCGCAAGCTGACCGGAGACTTCAGCGACATCGAATGCACCGAGTGCGGCACGGCGATGCCCCCCGCCGGCGTGAAGCCCACGGACGAGGAGATCCAGACAATCCGCGCCTGGATCGAGGCGGGCGCCACCGCGGAGTGACGCGCGCCGGGCGGCCAGGGGCCACCAGGCGTTCTTCGCTCAGCGGCGGCGCTGACCGCCACGAGACGTCGGATGTTCCAGGAGGAAGAGATGAGAGACGAGATGAAGCAGAGAAAAGCGCCACGTGCCCTCACGCGGCGCGATGTTCTTCATGGCCTCGGCCTCGCCTTGTCGGCGGTGCCCCTCGCTGGCCTCGCCAGCTGCGACGATACGAGCGCGAGCGCCGGCAGCGGCGGCGCAGGAGGCGCCGGCGGCGCTGGGGGTACGGGGGGCACCGCGAGCGCCGGCGGCTGGGCCAGCGGCGGCACGGCGTCGATGTCCGGCGATTACCCCGATCCCTTCAAGGACGGTGTCGGCGCCACGTGCGCCATGACCTGCGCGCTCATGCTTGGCCCGTGTTATGCCGAGACCATCGAGCGAAGGGACATCAGCGAGGGGTACCCGGGCCTGCCCGTCCGGCTCGCGCTCCTCGTCGTCGACGAGTCCTGCGAGCCTGTCGAGGGCGCTTCCGTCGATATCTGGCACACCCGCAATGCAGGCCTGTACTCTGGCAATGACGCGGTGGACATGTGCACGTTCGATGACGCCGACGCGGAGTCGCACCGTTACTTCCGCGGCGTACAGACGACCGGCGCCGACGGCCGGGTCGACTTCAACACCTGCTATCCGGGGTGGTACCAGGGGCGCGCCGTCCACATCCACTTCACCCTGCGCGTCGGAGGTCAGGAGTACGTCACGTCCCAGCTCTTCTTCCCCGAGGATCTGACCGCGCAGCTCTTCGCCGAGCACGCGGACTACAAGGAGTTCGGGCAGCCGGACACGAGCAACTCGGCAGATAGCATCTACGCGGGTGACGGGGCCCTGCTCTCGACCGCGCTCCAGCCCGACGGCGCGCTGCTCGCGTGGAAGGTGCTCGTGATCCGCTCGTCGCTGGAGGAGACGCTCTGTGGCGACGCCGACGGCCCGGTCCCGCCCGGCGCCGGCGGTGGCCCGCCCGGCTTCGGCGGTGGTCCGCCCGGCTTCGGCGGTGGTCCGCCCGGCTTCGGCGATGGCCCGCCCGACGACTGAGCCGCAGCGACCCGTCGAGGCGAGCTGGCTGCCACCTCGGCGGCCCTTGGGGCCTTTGGAGCAGCCATTTCACCGATGGGCTTCGCCCGGAGATCGGGTGCAGCCCGTCGGCCGTCCGGCGCCTCCGAGGGCAGCCACCGACCGAGCGCAAGATCCTCCAAGTCGGCCGGCCCGCCGACGCGTAACTTCCACGAGGTCGGAAGGAGGACTCATGATCGGTGGCATCAAGCGCGCGCAGGCCAAGACGGGTTCCGAGGCGGAGTTCGAGGCGATCTTCAGGACCCACGCGGCTGCGGTCCGGGCCCATGAGCGGGGCACGCTCAGCTACGACCTGTTCAGGGACGGCGCGCCCGGGCGCTATGTGGTCCTGGACCGCTATCAGGACGGGGAGGCGCTGGCCGCCCACTGCGGCTCGCCTCACGGAGCCGCCTTGTTTCCCCGCATGCGTGCGCTGCTGGAGCGCCTGGAGGTGAGCTACTTTCCAGGCCACGAGCCCGGGGACACGCGATATACAGCCCTCGCCCTGACGCGCGCTCCCCTGGACACGGCGTTCCGTCTGGCCGCGGACATCCGCCTCCTGCCCCGCTGGGGCACCCGCTTCTGCCAGGGAATGCGACAGGACGGGGAGCGCTGGATCGTGAGCTCCCCCCAGGGAGAGGTGCGCTTCCGCTACGAGGCAGATCCGTCCGCGGGCGTCGTCTGGCACTGCGTTGATCCAGGCAGCGGAGAGCTGCGGATGCCCATGCGCATCGTGCGACACGGCCCCGGGAGCCTGCTCCTCTTCACCCTACAGAGGCCGCCGGGGTGCTCCGAGGCGGCTTTCGACGAGCAGAGAGGATGGGTGGATCAGGAGCTGACTCAGCTGCGAGATCTTGTCGAGGGGTCTTGAGCACTACAGCCGCCTCGGACCCAATACGGCTGTAATACCAGAGCTCGCCGACGCCCCCATCGATCGGCTCGCCGCCCGTCACCGCCCCGGCGGCACGGGCAGCGACTTCGCGGCCTGGGCTTGCTGCCAGCCGCGGACGCAGCGGAAGCCGACGTCGACGAACTCCATGACGAAGAAGTGGAAGCCGCCGTCCTCGCCGTGCGGCTCGATCACCCGCACGACGCCGTGGTGATCGAGCCCCGCCATGCGCTGGGCCCCCCGGAGGAAGCGCTCGCGCCGGATCGCGTCCTCCGCGAGGCTCGAGTGCAGCGCCTTGATCGCGACGACGTGGCCCTGCTCGTCGTCGCGAGCGCGCCACACGTTCGCGAGGCCGCCTCGCCCGACGCGATCGAGGAGCAGGTACCACAGTCCTCGCGGGTTCGTACGGCTCGGCCTGACCTGAGCCCCTGGAATTGACTCTTAACGTAACCGCCCTGGCCTGGCCGACGGCACTCTTTGCGACCTGCCCTCTCGCGCGCACCGGGGGCGGCAGCGCCCCCCACAGCTCGTGTCTCCGCGTGTCGCCCTCCAGGTTCCATACAGTTCCTGGCGGGCGGTCAAGCCGTGAACCTGCTTGATCAAAGGACAACCGACCTTCCGGTCGGCGATTGTTCGGCCGGTCAGACTCGCACACGGCTCATCCGCCGTCGTCTTGATGACGACCTCGCAAAATGTTGCAAGCGATGCAGATGCGATGCAGACCGCGCAAACAGTGCAATTTGCAAAATTTTGCGGGTGATGCGGATGTGATGCAGTCGTTGCGGACCACGCAAACAATTCAACGATGAACGAGCTGCCGGGTGCCGGCATCCCATGTCCGAACCACGGAATCATCGTCTTCACGTCTTGACATGCATGCGTGAGCGGCAGACCATGGATGGATATTTGTCTTGGGCTTTTGCAGCGACTCACGCCGCACCTCGCCTCGTTCCCAGCGCTCATGACCGTGGGGCTACACGACTCTGGCCTTGCGCGCGGCGAAGCCTTGCGCGGCGAACCACAACGTCTGTCATGGAGAACCTTTGTATGAGAGATAAGATGAAACTACTCAGCGCCCTGTGCGCGGGCGTGGCGAGCGCCCTCGCGGCCTCGTGTGGCGCCGATCCCGGCGGCGCGGGCGACGGCGGCGGCGAGAGCGCGGCGCGCGCCGCGCAGGCACTATCGACCGAAGGACAGGTGTGCACCACCGTCCAGCGCGGCGCCGGACCAGCGGGCGTGGACGATGTCGTGCTCTGGCAGAACGCGCCGACCTGGAACGACGGCGCGAACGTGGCGCTCAGCTCGGGGACGAGCGCGAGCGGCGGGATCCGGCGCAGCCTGCTCCGTTCGACCTCTCCGGCCTCCCATCGAACGCCGAGGTCGTGTCGGCGAACCTGTCGCTCTCGCAGATCTACAAGACGGACACCAGCACGGTCCGCATCCACCGCGTCACGAGCGCCTGGGCGGAGTCCACCGCGACCTGGGGGAGCTTCGGAGAGTCGTTCGATCCAGCGATCGTCGCGTCGTTCACCGGCGGCGGGGCGGCCGGTGTCCGCTCCTCCGACCTCACGGCGCTGGCGCGCGCGTGGGTGAGCGGCGAGGCCGAGAACCACGGCGTCCTCATCGAGGAAGATCCGGTCGTGAGGAGCGAGTTCAAGAGCAGCGAGCGGCCGGAGATCGCGAGCCGGCCGAAGCTCGACGTCTGCTACGTCACGTGCGACGACGGGATCCAGAACGGCAGCGAGAACGGCGTCGATTGCGGCGGCCCGTGCGCGCCCTGCGGCGGCGAATCGTTCGAGGGGCCGCCGGGCGGGAGCCCCGTCGACCTCGAGGGCACCGGCGCGACCTATGCCTGGTCGGTCGGCGATCTCGACGAGCTGCCGGAGTCCATCGCAGCGCAGGGCACGCAGGAGCCGTGCACGACCGGCGAGGACTGCCAGTTCGACCAGCACTGCGACAACCCCGCGCAGGGCGCGTGCGCCCACGATCCATGCGCGACGGGCTCCTCGCTGCTGTCGACGTGCAGCGGCTGCGTCACGAAGGTCTGCGACGCCAACCCGAACTGCTGCACGCCGACGGCCGTGCCGGGCGATTGCGCGCACGACGCCTGCGTGGCGGCTCCCGGCGCCGCGACCAATATGACGACGACCTGCGGCGACGCGTGCATCGCGACCATCTGCGCGAACCATCCGCGCTGCTGCGACATCACGTGCAGCACGACGGCGCAGTGCACTGCGATCATCGGCACGGGCAGCACCTGCGTCTTCCCAGGCCGCTGCACCGCGCCCAGCGGCGCATGTCCCCCGGGAACCATCCTGTCAGGCGGCCGCTGCACGGGGGTCTGGAGCGCGACCTGCGCGGGTTATGTCGCCACCGAGTGCGCCCCCAAGACGTGCAGCGCGACCACCCCGCAATGGGACGCGAGCTGCGTCGCCCTGGCCGGGTCGTTGTGCGGCTCCAGCTGCGAGACCGATCCGGGATGCGCGCACGACAAGTGTTACACCGGCGAGCGGTTGAACGCGGGCTGCAACGCGTGCGTGTCGCAGATCTGCGATGTCTCGCCGAGCTGCTGCGCGCCGGGCGGCGCCTGGACACAGAGCTGCGTCGACCTCGTGGAGAGCGTCTGCGGCGAGACCTGCCCGGAGCAGGGCAGCTGCAATGCCTACCTGCCGGGTGAGACGAACCCCGCATGCTCCCTCCCGGACCTGACGATCGGCGTGCCCTGTGGCGGGACGATCCCCGTCTGCAACCGCGGCACCACCCAGGCGCCCGCGGGCATCGCCATCCACCGCTATGCTGCTGGCGCGGGCCAGCTCCCCTCCTCGGCTCCGAGCCGGATCCTCGACGTCTGCAGCCCGAGCGGCGGCACCCTCGCCTGCACGACGGCGTAGCCGATCGAGCCGGGCGAGTGCATCAGCGTGACGGGCTGCACCGGCGTCACCGACGGCATGGAGCTCATCGTCAACCCGCCGGGCGCGGGGCAGATCGCCGAGTGCCAGTGCGGCAACAACGGGAGCGTCTATCAATCGGGAGAGTGTGGGTCGCCCGCCTGCACCGCCACGGCCAGCGCCACGCAGTCGAGGCCGGTCACGATGTTCGTGGCGCTCGATCGATCCACCTCGATGCGGCGGAATCTGAGCTCATCGTTTGACGACACGATCAACGATCGATGGATTCCGGCCACGAACGCCCTCAAGGCATTCTTCCAGGATCCGGCGTCGGCGGGGCTCGGCGTCGCGTTCCGGTTCTGGCCGCTCGACAACCCGGGCCCGTGCAACGAGACGCCCTCCTGTCCGCCCGCCGGCGGCGGCGGCTGTGCGCTGCCGCTCGTCCCGTTCAACGGCGCCGCGGCCGACAGGCTGATGGAGGAGTCTGGGGCGATGGGGGACCAGCAAGAGATCAAGCTCATGCAGGCCTTCAGCAGCTTCCCGACGCCCACCGGCGAAACGCCGATGTACCCGGCGCTGGACGGCGCCACGACCTGGGCGATCAACTACAAGAACGCCCACCCCGAGGAGGCGGTCGCGGTCGTGTTCATCACCGACGGCGTCCCGTCGAGCTGCAACACCGTGCCCAACGCCATCGGAAACCTGGCGCGAAACGCCTTCGTGAACCACGGCGTTCGCGTGCACGCGGTGGGCTTCGGCAACTCGAATACGACGCTCATCAACCTCATCGCGGATCAAGGCGGAGGTCAGGCGTACAACCTCATCGCTGGCCCGACGTTGCAAGCGAGCGTCCTCGATGCGCTCGTCTCGATCCGCGGAGAGGCGCGGTCCTGCGACGTCGCGGTCGCCAGCGCGGGCGCCTCGGATCCCGCCTCGGTGTCCGTCGTTTACGAGAACGCCGCCGGCGTGGAGACGACGCTCACGCCCCGGGCCGGTCTCGGCAGCTGCGGCACGGGCTGGTACTTCACCGACGCGACGCACACGACCGCCAGGCTCTGCCCGCAGACCTGCTCCGCCCTCCGCGAGAACCCCGGCGGCAAGATCCGGGCGACCGTCCCGTGCGCGGCCGAGACCCTCTCGCCCATCACCACGGCGTGGGAGCGCTACCACGGCGTCTGCCCGCCGGGGACCAAGGCCCGGTGGGAATACCTCACCTACAGGACGACCACCCCGGGCGACTCGAGCGTCGAGTTCTTCGTGCGATCGGCGGACGACACCGCCGATCTCGGCGCAGCGGCCGTCACGCTCGCCGCAACCGCCCACGCCACGCCGGCCGATACCCAGGTGTGCGACGGCACCTCGACGCCGCCGTGCGCCGTCGATCTCGGCGCGCTGCCGGGAGCGCAAGCGGATTACCTCGAGCTCCAGGTGACGCTGAATCCGACGAGCGACGGCGCGGGCGGAGTCCAGGTGCAGGACTGGGAGATCGGGTATTCGTGTCCCGACGCGGAATGAGCCTGGGCACGTTCGCGATCCCTCCGGTGTCGGATCACCTCTTCCTGCCCGCGCGCTGAGGCGCCGCCGCGCCGCGCGCCCCGTAAACCGCTCGTAGATCCTTCGCGATCTCCCGGAGCCGCGCCCGCAGCGCCGCCGGCTCGACCACCTCGACGCACCTGCCCAGCCCGACGATCTGCGAGATCGCGATCGACTCCCGCTCGAAGTCGACCGTCACGGCGCTCGTCCCGTCGCGCCCGCGCTTCCCGCGCCCCCACCGCTCGTGCTCGCCGCCGGGCCGGACCCGCCGGAGCGCCTCTTCCCCCTCCCCGGTCACGCGCAACGTCACCACGTAGCTCGCCCTGCGCTCCGCGAACCGCCCGCTCAAGGCCTTCCAGCACGCCGCCAGGTCGAACCCCTCCGGCCGCGCAAACGCGGCTTCGAGGAGCCGCGCCCCCGCCACCCGCGCTCCCCGGAAGATGCTCGGCCCCCGCTCGGTGCCGGCGACGAGGTACCAGCGGTCGGCCTTGATCACGAGCCCGTACGGCTCCACCACCCGCTCGCTCGCCTCGCCGTCGAAATCCCGGTACGCGAGCCACACCTTGCGATCCTGCCAGACCCCCTCCCGCAGGACGTCGAGGTGCGGCACCACCTCCCTGCCCTGGAACCACCCCGACGCGTCCACGTGGAGCCGCTGCCGCGCGTGCTCGGCCAGCGACCGATGCACGGCCGGCAGCGCCGCCGACAGCTTGATCAGCCCGCTCTCCAGCGCCGCCGAGAGCCCGATGTCGGCCAGCGCTCCGGGCGCGGCGACCGCGGCGAGCGCCTGCACCTCGGGCTGCGTCAGCCCGGTCAGCGTCGTCTGCCACCCCTCCGCCAGCGCGATCCCGCCGCTCGGGCCGCGCTGCGCATAGACGGGCACGCCCGCGGACGACAGCGCGTCGAGGTCCCTGTAGATCGTCCGCGCCGAGACCTCCAGGCGGCGCGCCAGGTCCTCGGCCGTCAGCTGCCGGCTCTTCGCCCGCTGCAAGAGCAACATCAAGCTGAGCAGCCGATCCGCGCGCATGACCGTCCGTGGCTCCCGACCCCGAAATGACCCGCCCGAGAGGCTACGCGCAATTCATGACAGGAGACGTCAGGAATTCTCCCGTAGCGTCGCGGGACGACCGGAACAGGCCGGAATGCAAGGGCGCGCGCCGCAGGAGCCCGCGCGCGTCCGCGGCGACGCCGGTCGCCAAGGAGGAGACATCGTATGAGACCGCTCGAAGGACAGGTCGCCCTCGTCGCCGGAGCCACGCGCGGCGCGGGGCGCGCCATCGCACGCTCGCTCGGCGAGGCCGGCGCCACGGTCTATTGCACAGGGCGCAGCGTCCGCGGCCGGCCCGCCACCGGCCAGCGCCCCGAGACCATCGAGGAGACCGCCGAGCTCGTGGCCGCGGCGGGAGGGCGCGGCGTCGCCGCGCAGGTCGACCACACCGTCGAGGAGCAGGTCGAGGCGCTCTGCGCCCGGATCCGGCAGGAGCAAGGGAGGCTCGACGTCCTGGTCAACGACGTGTGGGGCGGCGATGAGCTCACCGAGTTCGGCCAGCCGTTCTGGAAGCTCTCCCTGCCCAGCGGGAGGATCCTGCTCGAGCGGGCCGTCACCTCGCACATCATCACGAGCCGCCACGCGGTGCCGCTCATGCTCGAGCGCGATCGCGGCCTCATCGTCGAGATCACCGACGGCGACCACTTCGGTTACCGCGGCAACCTCTTCTACGATCTGGCGAAGATGTCGGTCATCCGCCTGGCCTTCGCCATGGCCTGGGAGCTGCGCCGCCACCCCGCCGTGACGGCGCTCGCGGTGACGCCCGGGTTCCTGCGCTCGGAGGCCATGCTCGACCACTTCGGCGTCACGGAGGCGAACTGGCGAGACGCCGCCGAGAAGGAGCCGCACTTCATCGAATCGGAGACGCCGTTTTACGTGGGCCGCGCCGTCGCGGCGCTCGCCGCCGATCCGCGCGTCGCGGCGAAGTCCGGCCGCGTGTTCAGCTCGTGGGATCTCGCGAGGGAGTACGGGTTCACCGACGCCGACGGCCGGAAGCCCCACTGGGGCGAGTACTTCGAGCAGCACCTCGGCAGGTACAACAGGGCCGGCGAGGCGGCCTATGCGAGCTGGTTCAACGGACCGATGGAGCTCGCGTGCCCCGACTGGCCCAAGGAGTGACCGGCGCTCCGCCTCAGTGGGCGTAGGGCTCGCCGCGCAGCAGGGTCATCGCGCGGTAGAGCTGCTCGATCAGCACGAGCCGCGCGAGGCGGTGCGGGAACGTGAGCGGCGAAAGGCTCCATCGGTCGTCCGCCGCTGCGGACACGTCGGGCGGCAGCCCGTCCGCGCCCCCGATCAGGAACGTGACAACGCCCTTGCCGCGCGAGCCCCAGCGCTCGACGCCGGCCGCGAACGCCTCGCTGCCGAGCGCCTTGCCGCCCACCTCCATGGCGATGACGCTCGCCCCCGCCGACGCGCGCGCAAGGAGCGGCCCGACCTTCGCCGGCGGGCCGTCCTGGATCTCGATCTCGTCGCACGCCACGTAGCGGCGGATGCGGCCGAGGTACTCGTCCATCGCCGCGCGCAGCGGCTTGTCCTTCACGCGCCCGACGGCGGCGACGACGAGTCGCACGGCGCGCTCAGCTCGGATCGAACCGCGGGGCGGGCTGCGCCCCCGGCGGCAGGCTCTCTTCCGGGACCGGGACGCGCCCCGCGTCGATCCAGAGCCCCTCGATGTCGTAGAGGCGGCGCGTCTCCTCCTGGAACACGTGCACCACCACGTCGCCGAAATCGATGAGCACCCAGGTCGCCGCGGCGAGGCCCTCCATCGAGAGCGGCGCGAGCTTCTGCTTGCGCACCGCCTCCTCCAGCCCCGTCGCGATCGCGTGGACGTGCCGGTCGGAGCGGCCGGTCATGATCACGAGGTAGTCCGCGTAGTCGACGCGCCCCACGACCTCCAGGATCTCGACGCCGATCGCCTTCTTGTCGAGCCCCGCCGCGGCCAGCGTCAGCGCGAGCTCGCGCGCGGGTGCCGACGGCTCGGGGACGGGCGGCGGCGTGCTCCTGCGCGAGCCGGCGCGCTTCGGGCCGGTGAGCGGCGACTTGGCGCGCGCGGGCGACCGCGCCGCGAGCGGCAGCACCGCCTTCGCGCCGCCCTCGCCGCCGCCGCGCGCGACCCGCGGGGCCGGCGCGTCGCCGTCGTCGCGCGCCGGACGCCGCGCCCTCGAAGCCGGCCGATCCGCGGGGATCGGCCGCTCCGCGCGCTCCAGCGGCTCCGCCTCGCCGCCCGCGCGGCGCGCGCGGACCACCTTCTTCTTCGCGCCGGCCTCGCCGACGCCCGCGTGGGAGGCGCGGATCCGGGGAGACGCCGGCCGCTTCGGCTTGGCCGCGGACGACGCCCGGCCGGCCGCGCCCGCCTTGGCGGTGGTCGCCTTCTTCCGCGCCGGCGCGCGGGGCTCCGCGCCCTCGCCCGCCTTCGACCCCGACTTCGCCCGCGGCTTGCTGCTCCCCTCGCCTGCGTCCTTCTTGCTCGCCAACGTTCTCTCGCTTTCTTGCGCCCGGTCGATGACCGGCGCCCCTCGTCTCGCCCGCGTCAGCGGGTCTGGCCCTCGCCGTACGCGATCCACTTGAGCGTCGTCAGGCTCGCCAGCCCCATCGGGCCGTAGGCGTGGAGCTTCGTCGTGGAGATGCCGATCTCCGCGCCGAGGCCTAGCTCGCCGCCATCGTTGAACCGGGACGACGCGTTCACGAGCACGCAGCTCGCGTCGACCTCGCGCAGGAACCGCTGCGCGTGATCGTAGCGGGGCGTGCAGATGACCTCGGTGTGCATCGAGCCGTAGCGGCCGATGTGCTCGATCGCCTCGTCGAGCGACCTCACCACCCGCACCGCGAGGATGGGCGCGAGGAACTCCCGCCCGTAGTCGTCCTCCGCGGCCTTGCGCGCCGACGGCACGAGCGCGCAGGTGGCGGCGTCGCCGCGCAGCTCGAGCCCGCGCTCCGAGAGTGCGGCCACGCGCCCGAGCAGCGGCGCCGCGACGCCCTCGTGGACGAGCAGGCACTCCAGCGCGTTGCAGACGCCGGGGCGCTGGAGCTTGCCGTTCTCGACGAGGCGGTAGGCCATCTCGACGTCGCAGCCGGCGTCGGCGAAGAGGTGGTTCACGCCCTTGTAGTGCTGGATCACCGGGACGCGCGCGTTCTCGGCCACGAACCGGATGAGGCCCTCGCCGCCGCGCGGGATGGCCAGATCGATCATGCCGGTCAGGCCGAGCAGGATCCGCGTGGCCTCGCGGTCGAGCGAGGGGACCATCTGCACGGCGTCGGCTGGCAGGCCGACCGAGCGCAGCGCGTCCGAGATCAGCTCGCCGAGGGCCGCGTTCGAGCGAGCCGCCTCCTTGCCGCCGCGGAGGACCGCGGCGTTGCCGCTCTTCAGGCAGAGCACCGCGGCGTCGACCGTCACGTTGGGGCGCGACTCGTAGATCATCGCGATCACGCCGAGCGGGACGCGCACCTGCCCGACGAGGAGCCCGTTCGGCCGCCGTTCCATCCCGACGACCTGCCCGACCGGATCGCTGGCGGAGGCGACCTCGAGCACCGCGCCGGCGATCGCCGCGAGCCGCGCCTCGTCGAGCACGAGCCGGTCGACGAGCGCCTCGGAGACGCCGGCGGCGCGCGCCGCGGCCACGTCCTCGGCGTTCGCGGCCAGCACCGCGGAGCGCTTGCCCTCGCCGGCCTCGGCGCGCAGCCGCTCGGCGATCGCGCGCAGCGCGCGGTCCTTCTGGGCCCGGTCCAGCGGGGCGAGGGCCCGGGCAGCCGTCCGGGCGCGCTGGCAGAGCGCGCGAAGCGTGCCCTCTAGATCGATGTTGCTCTGTTCCACAGCGGGAACCTAGCTCGCCTCCCTGCGCGGGCCAACCGTTCTCCTGCGCGTCCATGCTAGCGTACCCGCCGTGTCCGGCGATCTCCGAAGCTCGAGCCAGGCGTCCTTCGCACCCGGATCCCGAGACGCCGGCCGCGCGCCGCGGGCAGGCAGCGCGCGGCGCGGCGCGGCGCTCCTCGCGGGGGCGCTCGTCGCCGTGATCGCGCCGGCGTGCCGCGGCTCGGACGCAGGCGCAGACGCGCCCGCCACGGCGAGCACGGGCATCCCCCTCGCGGCGCCGGGCGCGCTGGGGGCGCCGCTCGACGCGCCGCCGGCGGCCCCCTCCGTCCCCTCCTCGCCTTTCGCCGATCCGGAGGGGCTCCAGGTGCCGCCCGATCCGGCCGGCCCTCCCGAAATACCACCGTATCGTGCTCCTCCCGCGAACAGCGGGGGGAGCGGAGTGGAGCTATGACACGCGCCCGCCACGCCTCGCCGATCGCCGCGCTCGCCGCGATCCTCGCCGCGCACCTCGCCGCGGCGTGCTCCTCCGCCGCGCCGAAGCCGCTCCCGCCCGGTCCGCCGCCCGAGTACGAGCGCCCGCGCGCGTATGACGGCGGCGTCGGCGACGCGCCCGCCGCGCCGCCCGACGAGCCGGATGCGACGCCGGGCGCGCCGCTGCTCGCCCCGTCGCCGGGCGCGCCGCCCGCGTCCACGCAGCCGCCGCCCACCACGCCGCCGCCGCCCACGCAGCCGTAGCGCAGGGCGCCGCGAGCGGGCGTGCGGCGAGCGCCTCGGCCGCGCGACTCTGGCGGATCCAGCCCCGCCATGCTAGCGGCAGCCATGCTCTCACCCCGGCGGGACTTCGTCGTCATCCTCGATTTCGGCTCTCAGTACACGCAGCTCATCGCCCGGCGCGTGCGCGAGTCTGGCGTCTACTGCGAGATCCACCGCTTCGACGTGCCCATCGCCGAGCTGCGCCGGCTCGCGCCGCGGGCGCTCATCCTCTCGGGCGGCCCCGCCAGCGTGTACGGAGACAACGCTCCCCGCTGTTCCCGGGAGGTGCTGGAGCTCGGCGTCCCGACGCTGGGCATCTGCTACGGGCTCCAGCTCATGGCGTATCACCTCGGCGGCAAGGTCGAGCGCGCGCACACGGGGGGCGAGTACGGCCCCGCGGCGGTGCGCGTCGAGCGCCCGACGGGCATCTTCTCGCGCTTCGCCGAGGGCGACTCCCTCGACGTCTGGATGAGCCACGGCGATCGGCTCACCGCGATGCCGGAGGGGTTCGTGTCGCTCGGCACCACGACCGGCAGCCCGCTCTGCGCCGTCGCCCGCGAGCGCGACAAGCTCTACGGCCTCCAGTTCCACCCCGAGGTCGTCCACACGCCGCGCGGCAAGGAGATCCTCCAGTCCTTCCTGTTCGACGTCGCCGGCCTCTCGCCGACCTGGACGCCCGCGTCGTTCGTGGAGGAGGCGATCGCCGCGGTCCGAGAGAAGGCCGGGCCGAGCGACCGCGTCATCCTGGGCCTCTCGGGCGGGGTCGACTCCTCGGTCGCCGCCGTGCTCTGTCAGCGCGCCCTGGGCGACCGGCTGACGTGCATCTTCGTCGACAACGGCCTGCTGCGCGAGGGCGAGGCGGAGAGCGTCGAGCGGACCTTCCGCGGCCACTTCCACATGAACCTCGACGCCGTCGACGCGTCGGCGCGGTTCCTCGAGGGGCTGCGCGGCGTCGTGGATCCGGAGCAGAAGCGCAAGGTGATCGGCCGCCTGTTCATCGAGGTGTTCGAGGAGGAGGCGAAGCGGGTCCAGGGCGCGAAGTGGCTCGTGCAGGGCACGCTCTACCCCGACGTGATCGAGAGCGTCTCGTTCAAGGGTCCGAGCGCCGTCATCAAGAGCCACCACAACGTCGGCGGCCTGCCCGAGCGGATGAACCTCGGCCTGATCGAGCCCCTGCGGGAGCTCTTCAAGGACGAGGTGCGGGCCGCCGGCGAGGCGATGGGCATGCCGCGGGACATCCTGTACCGCCAGCCGTTCCCCGGCCCGGGGCTCGCGGTGCGCTGCCTCGGCGAGGTGACGCCGGAGAAGCTGCGCGTGCTCAAAGCGGCCGACGCCATCTTCGACCAGGAGATCCGCGCCGCCGGGCTCTACGAGTCGCTCTGGCAGAGCTTCTGCGTGCTCCTCCCGGTGCGCTCCGTGGGCGTGATGGGCGACGAGCGCACCTACGACGAGGCGATCGCGCTCCGCGCCGTGCACTCGACCGACGGCATGACGGCCGACTGGGCGCGGCTGCCCTACGACCTCATCGCCCGGGTGAGCTCGCGCATCATCAACGAGGTGCGCGGCGTGAACCGCGTGGTGCTCGACGTGTCCTCGAAGCCGCCCTCGACGATCGAGTGGGAGTGACGATGGCCAGCGCGAGCGCGAAGCGGACGCGCGCCACGGCGGCGCTCCTGATGCTCGGGCTGTCGGCGTGCGTCGCTCGGACTCCGGCGACGGTCTCGCTGCGGGTGAAGGGGAACGTGCCCGACGCGTCGGTCACCATCGACGACCAGTACATCGGCGCGCTCGCCTACGTCGCCGCCCACGGCGTCGCGCTGCCGCCCGGCGCGCACCGGATCACCGTGGAGAAGGTCGGCTACTTCGCCTGGGACCGCCTGGTCGAGGCCAGGAGCGGCGCCCCGCCGATCCACCTCCAGGTGCAGCTCACGCCCGTGCCGGATTGACGATCTCGCGGGGCCGACACCGGCCGGCCCCGGCGCCGCCGCACATCCGCCGGCGCGCAGGCGAGAGGGCACAGGACGAAATCATCCCCAGGCGGTCTCCGTAATTCATGCGGTGGATGCACGTGGCATCCATCGCGATCTCAACCTTACGGGGGACCGAATCATGCCGAATCGGAGCAGTCCGAAGGCGCGCGTGACGAAGACGCGCGCGCCTTCCATGCACAAAGCAGCCCGGCGCGCCCGCCGGTGCGCCACCCTCGATGTGTGCGGTCCCGAGAGCTGTCGCCCGGGAGGCCGCCTGTTTCACGCCCTGTGCGATCTCGCCGATCGCTTCCTGCAACGCCGGGGAGATCCGCGGGCGATGCAGCTGGGCACCGTGCTGTTCTATGTCGCGTTCCACAGCGCCCGGGCCGCCGAGGACGACGACTTCCGCCTCTCTCTCCGGACCTCCCTGGACATGCTGGTCGAGCTCGAGCCGGTCGAGCGCTGGCTCCGGCCGCCGCCGGCGTCCGATCTGCCGGCCGGCCGGCCTGCGCCGCGCCCCTACCCCACCTGCGCCGGCGCGGAGCTCCCGGCGCCGCGAGGGTCCGGATGACGCCGCCGCGTTCCTCGCCGTCCGCGCCGCCGTCCGCGCCGGCGCGCCCGTCGTTCGAGACGGTCTATGCCGTGGGCTTGCCGTTCCTTCATCACGCGCTCCGCTGGCTGGGCGTCTCGGTGAACGATCTGGACGACATGCTCCAGGAGGTCTTCCTCGCGGCCTATCGGGGCCTGGCCAGCTACGAGCCATGGCGTTTCCACGCGGCCCCTGCGGGCGGCCTCTCCGCGTCAGGGCCGCCGCCCCTTCGCATCACGCCCGAGGCGGCGCTGCATCGGTGGCTGTTCGGCATCGCATGGAGAAAGGCGAGCCACTACCACGCGCGCGCTCACCGGCGCCGCGAGATCCCCTCCGGGGCCGGCGTGTCCTGGCCGTTCGACGGGCGCGCCCCCGCGCCGACGCCGGAGCAGTCGCTCGCGAGCGCGGACCGCGCCGAGATCGTGACGGCGCTGCTGCTGAAGGTCGCGCCCGAGCGGCGCGTGATCCTCGTCATGTACGATCTCCTCGGTGTCGCGGTGGCCGACATCGCCGGCGAGCTTTCGCTCAACGAGAACACGGTCCGCTCCCGCCTGCGCCTCGCCCGCGAGGACTTCCGCGCCGCGGTCGCGCGTCAGTCGGCCGAGCGCCGCAGCGCCCTGTGCGCCCTCACCGCGTCGGAGCGCCCCGTCCACACGAGCGCCGCAACGATGCTCCACACCGTGCGCGCGTTCCCTGCCGTCCCCGCGCCCGCTGCACGCGCGCTCTGGCGCCGCCTCCAGCAGCGGATCGCCGAGCGCTCCGCGATTGCCAGGACCACCCCGCCAGCGCTGTGGTAAGTGCCAGCGGGCCAGCGCCACAAACGCAGGGACGATAGGGACAGAACGCAGCGCACACGGCGCCGCACACGACAACGCAACACGCGACCACGCGACCACGCGACAGCAAGAAGCAAGACGAGAGCGAAAAATACGAAGCGGGCGACCCCACTGGCAGCTTGACGCCCCGGCACGTTTGTGTAGTCTCCGCCGCCCTCGCAGAGAAAGTCCTACGATCATGGCCAATACTCCGAAGTGGAATGTCCGTCTGCGTCACGAATGGCTCGCCACCCCGCTCAAGAAGAAGCGCCTGAAGCGCTGCCAGAAGGCGCGGATCGGCCTGCTCGATGCGGAGCAGCGCAAGGCTGCCAAGCAGAAGCCCGTCCAGGTCGAGCAGCCCGCGAGCTGACGGGGCGACCACCCGTTACGCACCGCGCGACACTTGCCAGTCCGGCCGCGCGAACACCTCGAAATCACGAGCCGCTCACGGTTCCGCAGGTCGGCGCCCTCGCGCGCCGCGATCCGTGGTAGCGTCGCCTCGCGGTGTTCGCCCGCGCGTTGGCGACGAATCGTCGATCCCCACCTCTGGTGAGGGTCGACCCGGATCCATGGGAGCGAGGCCCTGAGCGTGTCGGATTCGAGCTTTTCGCCCGGTCGCTCGGGCACTCCTGCCGTGCCATCGTCCCGCGCGCCCTCCACGGGAGCCGAGGAGGGCGACGGACCCACCCGCGTCATGAGCGACACGGAGCGGCAGGCCGCGCTTGCCGCCGTGCGCGGAGCGCAGGCCGCGGCAGCCGCCGCTGCCGCCACCTCCACGACCGCGGAGACGGTTCGCCCTCCGCCTCCCCCTCCGCCCGCGGCGGGCGCAGCGGCTCACGAGCTGGCCGCCGAGACGGTCCGCCCCGCTGCCCTCCCCAAAGGGCTGGCAGCGGCGGCGGCGCACGACGCGACCGCCGACACGGTCCGTCCACCCGCTCCTCCTGCGGGGAGCGCGGCGGGCCCCCCGGACAGCGCGGCCGGCGGGCAGCCGGCGGAGGCGGACCCGCTCGTCGGCACCACGGTGGCGGGCGCGTACCACGTCATCCGCATGCTCGGCGAAGGCGGCATGGGCCGCGTCTACGAGACGCACCACACCCGCATCCCGGGCAAGCGGTTCGCGCTGAAGACGCTCCACCCCGAGCTCGCCCAGCAGCCCACCGTCCTCGCGCGGTTCCAGCGCGAGGCCGAGGCCGCGGCGTCGATCCGGAGCCCGCACGTCGTCGAGATCTTCGACGTGAACCGGCTGAGCGACGGCCGGCCGTGCATCATCGCCGAGTACCTGGAGGGCAAGGGCCTCGACGAGCTCCTCGCAGGGTCGGGAGGGCGGCTGCCGGCCGGCGCCGCGGTGCGGATCGCGCGCGAGGTATGCGAAGGCATCGCGGCCGCGCACGCCGCGGGCATCGTGCACCGGGACATCAAGCCGGAGAACATCTTCCTCACGGGCGACCCTGCGTGCCCGACGGTGAAGGTCCTCGATTTCGGCATCTCGAAGACCTCCGCGCCGTCCACGCTCACGAGGACGGGCATGGTGCTCGGAACGCCGGCGTACATGGCCCCGGAGCAGGCGAAGGGGGAAGATATCGACCCTCGAGCCGACATCTACTCCGTGGGGGCGGTCCTCTACCACGCGCTCACGGGCCAGCGCCCCTTCGAGCGCAGCGACCCGACGGCGGTGCTCCTCGCCGTCATGACGGAGGAGCCGCCGCCGCCGCGGTCGCTGAACCCGGAGATCCCGCCGGGCCTGGAGGTCATCGTCCAGCGCGCCATGGCGAAGCAGCGAGAGGGCCGCCACGCCTCGATGGGCGAGCTCGCCGGCGAGCTCGCGCCCTACGAGGAAGCGGCCGCGCCCGGGCCGCCCAGCGCTCGCGCGTCGCTCGCGCGCGCGTCCGTCGTGCTCGGGCGGCCTTACGCGCTCTCGCACGCGTTCGGCCTGCCCGGCTCCGCGTCGTCCGAGGCGTACCTGACGCGGCAGATGGTCTTCCTCGTGGTGAGCCTCGGCCTGGGGTGGCTCGGCGCGGGCCTCGTCAGCTGCCTCGCCGGCTTCGCGCGCGCGGCGCGCGGCGACGCCGCCGCGATGTCGGGCCAGGGAGCCACCTTGCTCACGCTCGGGATCCTGTGCGCCCTGTTCGGCGTCGGGCTGCTCGGCGGCTTCTATATCTTTCGCCGCGTCTGGCGGGACGACGCCCGGATGAGCGCGCTCGCGCCGCGGCTCACGACGCCCGTCGTGCTCGCCCTCGTGGCCTACGGGTCCGCGTCGCTGCTCGTGCGGCTCGTCGAGGCCGTGTTCCTGCAGCGCGCCATCGGCATCGCGTGGCCGGTCTGGGACGCGTTGCTCTTCCTCATCAGCGTGCTCGCCGCGGGCGCCGCCGCCCTGTTCCAGTGGCGAGGCCAGCGGCGATGAGCCCGCGGCCGGGCCACCGGACGTGAGCCATGGGCCGCCGTCCGGGCGTGTGTTAGGGGAGCGGGCCATGCCAGCGCAGGCATCTGGGACGGGCGCCAGCCAGGCCAGCACCCCTGACAGACCGGGCGCACAGGCGGGAACAACCACCGTGCTCGGCGCAGGCGGCAACGCCTCGGGCTCGCGCCCCTCCCTGCTGGCGCGGACGCCGCCCGCTGCGCTGTGGCTTGTCACGGGCGCGGCTGCCCTCGTGGCCGTCGTGATCGCCGCGGCGCTGCTGCGCGACGGCGACTCCCTCTCCCGGCTCGAGGCGGCCTCGCTCGCCGAGCGCGCGACGCCGTCGAGCTCCGGCCTCCGGCGTCCGGTCGCGCCGAAACCCTCCGATGCCGTCCCCGCCGACGAGCTCGCGACGGCGACCGCGGGCGGCGTGCTCGCGCTCGAGGCGCTCGCCTCGCGCTACCCGAAGGATCCGGCGATCTTCCGCGCGCTGATGCTGCGCCACGCGCTCCCGCCGCCTTACCACGCCGCCGCGCTCACCGCGGCGAAGCGGCTGCTGGAGCTCGATCCGGGGGCGGCGGCCGACGACGACGTGGAGCGCATCGTCTCGAGCGCCGCCGGCGGACCGCCCGAGGTGGCCTCGGCCGCGCTCGATCTGATGGCGAGCGGCATGGGGAGCTCCGGGCCGGATCTGCTCTACGAGCTCGCGGTGGGCAGCTCCGCGCTGAAGGAGCGCGCCGCGAAGCGGCTCGCGGAGGCCGCGGTCCTGGGGCGAGCGACGCCCGCGCTGCGCATCGCCAACGAGCTCCGGGTCGCGCCCTCCTGCAAGGCGAGGCAGGCCTTGCTGGCGCGCGCGACGACCGACGGCGATCGGCGCGCCATCGATGTCCTCGCGCCGCTCATCACCAGCAAGGGCAAGGGGTGCGGCTTTCTGGGCATGAGCCGCTGCACGGCGGCGTGCGCCTCGATCGCGGGAGAGATCAAGGCGGCGATCCAGGCGATCGAGGCGCGCACCGGGCCATCGCCCCGGGCGGCGGACGCGCCTGCGAGCCGATGACCGCGCCTGCGAGCCGATGACCGCGCCTGCGAGCCGACGACAGCGTCGGTGAGCCGATGACCGCGCCCGCGAGCCCATCGCCTCACGCTCGAATCGATGACGTTGACCGAGGGTTGCGCAGGTGGGAGCCTTGACATAGTAGGGCTCAACTCATGTACGTTCCTGCTCAACCCTGGTCGCCGGATTCATGGCGTGAACGTTTCAACGCTGCGCCCCTCCCGTATGACGAGCCCGAGGCCGTCCAGGCGGCCGTCGAGAAGCTCCGGGCGTTACCGCCGCTCGTGACCTCGTGGGAGGTCGAGCGACTCAAAGGCTATCTGGCCGAAGCGCAGCTCGGCCGCCGGTTCGTGCTCCAGGGGGGAGACTGCGCGGAGACGCTCGACGACTGCCGCCCGAACATCGTCACGAACAAGCTGAAGATCCTGCTCCAGATGTCGCTCGTGCTGGTGCACGGCGCCCGCCGGCCGGTGGTGCGCCTCGGGCGCTTTGCCGGGCAGTACGCCAAGCCGCGCTCCAGCCCGGTCGAGACGCGCGATGGCGTGAGCTTGCCCAGCTATTTCGGGGATCTCATCAATCGTGCTCCCTTCGACGCCTCCGCCCGGCGCCCCGATCCGAACCTGATGATCGCGGGATATCAGCACGCGGCGATCACCCTGAATTTCATCCGTTCCCTGTCGGAGGGTGGCTTCGCCGATCTGCACCACCCGGAGTACTGGGACCTGAGCTTCCTCGAGCGGGCGGATCTGCCCGGCGAGCTGCGCGAGCGATACCAGCGGATGACGGAGCAGGTCGGGGAGGCCCTTCGGTTCATGGAGGCGCTCGCGGAGGTGCCGGTCGGGGAGCTCTCGCGGGTCGAGTTCTTCACGAGCCATGAGGGGCTCAACCTGCACTACGAGTCCGCGCAGACGCGGAAGGTCGCGCGCCGGCCCGGCTTCTACGACCTGACGACCCACCTGCCCTGGATCGGCGAGCGCACGCGGCAGCCGGACGGCGCGCACGTCGAGTTCTTCAGCGGCGTGGAGAACCCGCTGGGCATCAAGCTCGGCCCGAAGACGCTCCGGGACGACGTGATTCGCCTCCTCGACAGGCTCAACCCGGCGGACGAGCCGGGCAAGATCGTGCTCATCGTGCGCATGGGCGCGGGCCGCGTGCGCGACGGGCTCCCGCCGCTCATCGAGGCGGTGCGGTCCGCCGGGCGCAAGGTGCTCTGGATGTCCGACCCGATGCACGGCAATACACTGACGACGTCCGGCGGGATCAAGACACGGAATTTCGAGGATATCCTCACCGAGATCGAGGGGAGCTTCGAGGTGCACGAGTCCATGGGATCCCACCTCGGCGGCGTCCACTTCGAGCTCACGGGCGACGATGTCACCGAGTGCGTCGGGGCCGGGCTCACGGAGTCCGATCTCGACCAGCGCTACGCGAGCCTGTGCGACCCGAGGCTGAACTACCGCCAGTCCCTCGAGATGGCGTTCCGCATCGCCCACCGCATGACGGAGGCCTCCCGGCGCGCGAAAGGCTGAGTCGAAGGGCAGGAGTCCCCTGCTGGCGTTCCGTCGAGACTGCCCAATGAACACCCGCAGGGGGTAGTTCGCCATGCAGACCATCTCGACGGAACAGGGTGAGAGCCGACAGGGCGGAGAGCAAGCCACGGATGCCTCGCACGGGTGCCCGCAGCGCTCCGGCGCCAGCCCCACGCTGCTCGAGCATATCCTGCCGGAAGCCGATATCGTCATGAACCACGCGATCGTGGTGATGGCGCCACCGGAGGTGACGTACGCCACGCTGAAGAGGGTGGATTTCGCGAGGAGCCGCTCTCTCCTCTTGCGCGCGGTCTTCGCGCTCCGCCTGGCCGCCGTGCGGCGCGCCCGGCGCAGGCTCCGCCTCGCGCCGCTCCCGGCGCGCGCGCGGATGTCGCTCCAGAACATCGAGGATTACGGCCAGTCCAAGCTCGCCGAAAAGGAGGGATCCGAGATCGTCATCGGCTCGATCGCGCGCCTGTTCAACGTGGAGAGCATGTTCACGAGGCGGACCGCCGCCGAGTTCAAGTCGTTCGACTGCGCCGGTCACTTCAAGGCGGCGGCGGGCTTCGTCGTGATGCCCTACGGACAGCGCCGGACGCTGCTCGCGTACGAGGCGCGCGTCCGCGCGACCGACACGCGGACGAGGCGGCGGCTGTTCCTCCTGGACGCGCTGACGGCGCCGCTCGGGAGGCTCGTCATGCGCCGGATGCTCCGCGTCGTCGCCAGGGTCGCCAAGTACCAGTGCGCGGCGCCGGCGCATCATCGCCAGCAGGCCATCTAGCGCGATCACCGGCGATCACCCCGCCGGGAGCGCAGCCGGGGCGCGCCTTGCGCCTCGGCCCTCGCTCGTGCACCCTACGCGGCGAAGGAGGCCCGCCATGCACCCCATTGCATCGACGAGCCTCGGCCTGACGCGCCGCTGAGCGCGCCGGCGAGGCTCACATCCCCGAGCTCATCTCGCGTGTCGCTGGAACCGCGCGGCCGACGCGTAGGTGCGTCGCCGCGCCCTCGGGAGCATGGCATGGGCAAAGATCGATCGCGGAGCCGCGAAAGCGCGCGCTCCGTCGTGGATGCAGGTTCGTTGTTCGGTGGGACGGCGGCGCGGAACGCGCAGCGCAAGGAGCGCCAGCTCTGCCGTCAGGTGCAGGAGGCGGTGAGCGACGCGCTCGCCGCGCTCCGCGACGACGTCCTCCAGGGCGTCTGGGTGATGGGGGTGGAGCCGGCGCCGGACGCCAGCCGGCTCGCGGTGGTCGTGCAGGTCAGGCCTGGCACGCCGCCGGAGCTGGCGGCGGCGCGGCTGGAGAAGGTGGCGGGCTACGTGCGCTCGGAGGTCGCAGGGGCGATCACCCGCAAGCGCGCGCCGACGCTCGCGTTTCAGGTGCTGCCGCCGGAGGGAGAGCCGTGAGCGCGCGCATCTCCGCGTGGCTCCCGGAGGGCGCGAGCGCGGCGCTCAGCGCGTCGCTCTCGCGGCTCGCGCGCACCGAAGACGTCGCGCACATCGCGGTCATGCCGGACGCGCACGTGGCCGACGACGTGTGCGTCGGCACGGTGACCGCCACGACCCGCCGCCTCCTGCCGGCGGCGGTCGGCGGCGACATCGGCTGCGGCATGGTCGCGCTGCGGCTCCGCGCGGACGCCGATCTGCTCGCGGATCGCGATCGCGCGGCGCAGCTCCTCTCCGCGCTGTGCCGCCGCGTCCCGCACCTGTTGCGCCCCGCCGCCGGCGCCCCGCCGCTGCCCGGCGATCTCGCCGAGGCGCGGCTCGCCGCGCCTCGCCTCGAGGCGATGAAGCACCGCGAGGGCCGGATGGAGCTGGGCACGCTCGGCCGGGGCAACCATTTCCTGGAGGTGCAACGCGACGAGGAGGGCGCGCTGTGGCTGCTCCTCCATAGCGGCTCGCGCGCCATGGGCCCCGCGATCCGGCAGCACCACGAGGCGCTCGCGGCGCGCGACGCGTCGGGCGTCCGCTTCCTCGACGCCGACAGCGAAGCCGGGCGCGCGTACCTCGATGACGCCGCCTGGGCCGCAAGGTACGCGCGGGCGAGCCGCGCGCGGATGGTCACCGAGGCCCTCTCGCTCTTCGCCGAGCTGTTCGGCGTCGACGCCGACGCGTCGTCGCGCGTCGAGGTCGATCACAACCACGTCCGGCGCGAGGAGCACGGCGGACGCGCGCTGTGGGTGCACCGCAAGGGCGCCATGGGGCTCCGCGAGGGGGAGCTCGGCGTCGTGCCCGGGTCGATGGGGAGCCCGAGCTTCCACGTCGAGGGGCGCGGCCACCCCGAGGCGCTCGGCTCGTCGGCGCACGGCGCCGGGCGCGCGCTGCCGCGGGGCGAGGCGCGCCGCCGCATCGGCGCGCGGCAGCTGCTGCGAGAGGCCGAGGGCGTGTGGTTCGATCACCGCCTCGCGGACCGGCTGCGCGAGGAGGCGCCCTCGGCCTACAAGGACATCGGCGTGGTCATGCGGGCGCAACGCGACCTCGTGCGCGTCGCGCGCCGGCTCTGGCCGGTGCTCGTCTACAAGGCGCCATGAGCGGACCCGTCACGGCCGATCGAGGGTGACGACAGGCGACGTCCACGTCTCCCAGTGCGCCTCGTTGTCCGGATCGCCGAGCGCACGGAGCGCGCGGAGCTTGATCAGGTAATCCCCGTCCGGCACGACGGTCAGCCTCCCGTCGAGCGTCGTCGTGCCCTTCCATCCGTACCGCGTGACCGACGTCGCGGAAGCGCTCTGACCGACGTGGGACAGCATCAGCGCGCGCCCCCACGGCTTCGCCGTGGCGGCGTCGACGATGTCCAGCGTCAGGCGCTCCGCGCCGTGATCGAGGTGGACGACCACATACGGCACGTCGTCCGACTGCAGCGTGTAGGCCGCGCCGCGCGGCTGCTGGGTCAGGCGCGCCCCGCTCAGCTTGCCGAGCCACGGAGCCCCGAGACCCGACGGCTTGAGGACGGGCAGGCTCTGATAATCGCCCTTGAAGCCCGCATACGGCACCCGCAGCAGGCCGTCGGCCGCGCCGCCCCGCGGCGTGAACACGAGGTAGCCGCCGAACAGGCCGCCTTCCGCGAGCGCGTCGCTCGCCGTGACCGTGACGGAGACGGTCGCGCTCCCGGCGGCGGGCACCGTGACGCTCGCGGCGCTGAAATCGACGCGCGCAGCGCCGGTCGTGGCGCTCGCCGGCGCCCAGTGGTCGCCCGCGGTCGCGCACGCCGCGGGCACGTGCGACAGGTCATAAGTGACGTCGTGCCCGCTCGAGTTCTCGAGCGTCAGCGTGCGCGCGGCGGGGCCGGCCTCGCTCTCTCCCAGCGAGAGCTTTCCAGGGATGATCATGGTGGTCGCGCGGATCGCCCGGTCGACGCGGATCACCCCTGCGCCCTGCCGATGCGCGCTCTCCGGCACGCCGGCGCCCAGATCTCCGCTCCACGGCGCGGGGACCGCGGTGTTCTGCAGGACGTCGCGCACGCGCGCCGCGGACAGCTCCGGGCGCGCGGCGAGCAGGAGCGCGACGGCCCCGGCCACGTGCGGCGCCGCCATCGACGTCCCGCTGAGCGTGTCGTACGAGCCTTGCTCGATCGGCACCGTCGAGTAGATCGTGCCCCCGGGCGCCGCGAGATCGGGCTTGAAGGACAGCGCCGCGCTCAGGCCGTACGAGCTGAAGCGGGAGACGAGGCCCGCGGTGCCGTTCCGCGCGGCCACGGCCCGATGGGTCCAGCTCTGGGTCACGGATCCCGCGTCGAGGCGCGCGTTGAGGAGCTCGCCGTCCGCCTGCGCGATCCCCACGACCGGGATGGTGATCGGGTCGTCGCCCTCCACGGACGGGCTCATCGCCCCGGCCCGGTCGTTGTAGAGCACGACGCCGACGGCGCCCGCGGCCTGCGCGCGCGCGGCCTTCAGGTGGAACGAGCAGCCGCCGCGCCGGACGAGCGCGATCTGGCCCGCGAGGCTGCCGGCGGGGAGAGCGGCGCACGCGTCGCGCGCGCTGGTGATCGTCCCCGTGCGCGCGAGGGCGGCGCTGCCCGAGAGCGGCGCGGGCGGGCTCCCGGCGGCGCGAGCGTAGCCGATCACGGCGTCGCCCGGCGAGACGGTGAACGACAGGGTGGTGACGCGGGAGCTGTCGACGGACGCGGTGCCGATGACCGCCTCTCCCACGCCGGGCGCGCCGGCGGCCCAGAGCCCCTTTTCGCCGCTGTTGCCGATCGACGCGACGACCACGACGCCGCGCCCGACGAGCGCGCTCGCCGCCGCCGCCGTCGGGTAGTCAGGCCACTGGAACGGCGTTCCGATGCTGATGTTGATGACGTGCATGCCGTCGCTGGCTGCCCGCTCCATCGCCTTGAGGATGATGTCCGCGCGAGAGCCGCCGCGGCAGCCGAACACGCGGTAAGCGCCGAAGGTCACGTCCGGGGCCACGCCCTGCACGACCCCGTTCGCCCCGATGATGCCGGCGACGTGCGTGCCATGGCCCAGGCAATCGTCGGGCTGTCCGTCGGGCACGGGCGGCTTGCTCGGGTCGCCGGCGACGAAATCGTCGCCGACGAAATCGTAGCCAAACGCCACGCGGCAGCCCGGGCCGAAGCAGCCTCCGAGATCGGGGTGATTGTAGTCGATGCCGCTGTCGATCACGCCGACGCGGATGCCCTCGCCGGTCACGCCGAGCTCTCGGCGCACGACGTCCGCGCCCGACATCTCGCCTGCGACGGCGAGGTCCGGGTCGACCGTCGGCGCCGCGCGCGTGGTGTCGAGCTCCACCGGCACCACGGGGTAGACGGCCTTGACCCCGGGCATGTCCGCGAGCGCGGCAGAGCTCTCCTGCGCGACCCGGACGGAGAGGCCGTTCCAGAGCTCCTCGAACGAGAATCGTTGTTTGTACCGGAGCCCGCGGGCCGCGGCGGCTCGCCGGAAGAGCTCCCGCTCCTCCTCGGCAAGGCGCTTGACGCGGTCGCCCCCGCTGTCCCTCGCGGCCGGCGCTCGCTCGAACTCCACGAACCAGAGCTCCGTGGCCTCCGCCGGCGCGAACGTCGCTTCGCCTGGCTCCGAGTCGTCTGGAGGGGCAGTGTCGTGGCCCGCCTCCTTGTCTCCAGTCTCTCCGCTGCACCCTGAAATGGCGAACCAGAGAGATGCCAGAACGAGCCGGCAACCACCGCACCTCACAAGCCCCTTTCCGCGCGCTCCGATCATCGATCAGCTATGTTCGATGACGCGAATCGGTCAAGCGTGAGCGGCGCGAGAACGGCGAGAGGCGCGCGCCACGGACCGTCATTGTCGCAGAGCATGGAAGAGTGGTTGTTTCGGAGCAGCCGCCCATTCGGGTGGGGCGTAACGAGGACCGCGCTGTGCGGCCCTGCCACGCGCGGCGGAGCGGTGTCCACGAAGCCCAGGGCGCCCTGAGAAGCCCCCTCGAGAGATGTCGTTATCTCGCGATGTCGTCGCTGTCCTGCCATGCCGCGGCGTCCGAGCTCGTCGCGCTCACGAGGCCGCCTCGGCCTCCAGCGGCGCGTGTCCGGCCCCGGGCGTTGCCGGTCCTCGGGCGCTCGACTAGCGTGGCGCGGCTCTCCGGCGCGGGCGGCGCCGGGGCTCGGATGCACGATGACGGTCCTAGAGCGCGCCTTGTTCTCCTTGCACCATCGCCTGGTCCACGTGCCGCGCGTGGCCCGCGTCGCGCGGGCGCTGGCCGCGCAGGTGGGCCCTGCGGCGTCGCTGCTCGACGTGGGCGCGGGCGACGGCACGGTCGCGCTGGAGGTCGCGCGCCTGGTCGGGGCGCCCCGCGTCGTCGGCGTGGACGTGAAGGCGCGTCCCGGGGCGGCGCTGCCGGTCATCGGCTATGACGGCGAGCGCCTCCCCTTCCCCGACGCGGCGTTCGAGGCGGTGCTCCTCTCCGACGTGCTGCACCACGCCGCGCGCCCCGGCGCGCTGCTCGCCGATGCGCTGCGGGTCACGTCCCGCGTCGTCGCGCTCAAGGATCACTTCCGGTTCGGCCCGGTCTCGGAGCGCGTGCTGCTCTGGATGGATCTCGCCGGGAACGCCGCGCCCGGCGTCGAGGTGCGGGGCACGTATTTCACGCCGGGCGGGCTCGTCGATCTCGTGCGCGGCGCGGGCGGTCGCATCACCGGCCTCGAGTGGCCGCTCCGGATCCACGATCTGCCGTTCCGCCTCGTGACCCAGGATCGCCTCCAGTTCGCGGCGCGGATCGAGCGCCTGGCCTCGGGGATCGCGGGAGCCGCGGGAGACGCGTGATGAAGGAGCTCAGGTCGTTCGTCGTCGGCGGCGCCGGGTTCATCGGGAGCCACCTTACCGATCGCCTGGTCGAGCGCGGCCCCGTGACGATCTACGACAACCTCTCTGTCGGGCGCCGCGCGTTCGTGGCGCCGCACCTCGCCTCCGGGCGCGCGGCGCTCGTCGAGGCCGACGCCCTCGATCTGGAGCGGCTCACCGAGGCCATGGCGGGCCACGACCTCGTCGTGCACCTCGCGGCGAACCCCGAGGCGCGCTGGGGGCTCGCGCGGACGCGGCTCGACCTCGATCAGGGCACCATCGCTACGTACAACGTGCTCGAGGCGATGCGGCGGACGGCCGTCGGCCGGCTGATCTTCTCGTCCTCCGGGACGGTCTACGGCGACACCGCGCGTCGGTGCGCGGAGGGCGATCTCGGCGCCTTGCCCATCTCGCTCTACGGCGCGAGCAAGCTCGCGGGCGAGGCGCTCATCAGCGCCTATGTCGAGTGCTTCGGCCTCACGGCGTGGATCTACCGCTTCGGCAACGTCGTCGGGCCGCGCGGGACGCACGGCGCGGCGCTCGATTTCCTGAAGAAGCTGCGCGATCGGCGGACGGAGCTCGAGGTGCTCGGCGATGGGCGCCAGTCGAAGCCGTACCTCGATGTCCGGGACTGCGCGGAGGGGATCCTGTTCGGCTTCGATCAGGCCAGGGAGCGGCTCAACATCTACAACCTCGCGCCCGAGGACACGACGAGCGTCTCGCGCATCGCGGAGCTGTGCGTGGCGGCGTCGCCCTATCCGGACGCGGTGATCCGGTATCAGGGAGGCGAGCGCGGGTGGCCTGGGGACGTGCCGCGATCGCGGATGGATCCTGGCAAGCTGGCGGCGCTGGGCTTCCGGGTGCGCCACACGAGCGACGAGGCGGTCCGCATGGCGGTGGAGGCGCTGGCGAGCGAGGTGTTCGGGGGCGAGCTGGCGCGACGAGCGCGGTGAGCGCGCCGTCGACGCGGCCGCCGCCGCGCGTGTCGACCGCGGTGGTAGACTCCGCGGATGGCTGAGCTCACCCTCTATATCGGGAACAGGACCTATTCCTCGTGGTCGCTCCGGGCCTGGCTCGCCCTGAAGCAGGCTGGCGCCGATTTCGAAGAGGTGGTGATCCCCCTCCGGGCGCCCGGCACGCGCACGCTCGAGATCCAGCGTTACTCTCCGTCGGGCAAGGTGCCGGCCTTGCAGCACGGGGCGCTCACGATCTGGGAGTCGCTCGCGATCGCCGAGTATGCGGCGGAGATCTTCCCCGCGGCGAAGCTCTGGCCGGAGGCGCGCGACGCGCGCGCCGTCGCGCGATCGGTGAGCGCCGAGATGGCGAGCAGCTTCACCGCGCTCCGCACCGCGCTGCCGATGAACGTGCGGCGGAAGATCCAGGGCGTGGCGCTCACCGAGGCGGCGTCGGAGGACATCGCGCGCGTCCAGGTGATATGGAACGACTGCCGATCGCGCTTCGGCCAGGGAGGCGAGTTCCTGTTCGGGCGCTTCAGCGTGGCGGACGCCATGTACGCGCCGGTCGCGACGCGGTTCGACACGTACGGCGTCGAGCTCGACGCCGTCTCCCGGCGCTACGTGGCGTCGATCCTCGGGCTGCCCGCGATGCAGGCGTGGGTCGCCAAGGCCAGGGAGGAGCCGCACATCATCGAGGCGTACGAGGCCATCGGCGTCGTGGGCGTGTAATAAGTGAATATGTAAGCAGAGGCGAGCGGTCCGGACCGCGCTCGCGATCGCCGGCGGCGCCGCACCGCGATGCGGCGGCCGGCGACGGAAAGCGCTAGACCCGGACATGCCGCACGAACTCGACCTCATCCTCACGATCACGGGCGGGCTCACCGCAGCCCTGGCGCTCGGCTTCGTCACCCAGCGCCTGAGGCTCTCTCCCATCGTGGGCTACCTGCTGGCCGGCCTCCTCGTCGGCCCCTTCACCCCGGGGTTCGTGGCGGACAAGCGGCTCGCGGACCAGCTCGCGGAGATCGGGGTCATCCTGCTGATGTTCGGGGTCGGCCTGCAGTTCCACGTCCGCGAGCTCCTCGCCGTGCGCAAGGTCGCCGTGCCAGGCGCCCTCATCCAGATCGCGGTCGCCACGGCGCTCGGCGCCATGGTCGGCCGCGCCGCGGGCTGGACGTGGGGCGCGGCGGTCGTGTTCGGCGTCGCCATCTCGGTGGCGAGCACCGTCGTGCTCACGCGGGTCCTCAGCGACAACGACGTTCTGCACACCCCCGCTGGCCACCTCGCCATCGGCTGGCTCGTGCTCGAGGACGTCTTCACCGTGCTGGTGCTCGTGCTGCTCCCCGCCGTGATGGGCGAAGCCGCGGGCGCGGGCGCGGCGGGCGTCGCCGTGTCCGTGGGGATCGCGGTCCTGAAGCTCGCCGGGCTCGTGGCGTTCATCTTCATCGTCGGACAGCGCGTCATCCCCGCGCTGCTCGGGTACGTGGCGAAGACCGGCTCGCGGGAGCTCTTCACGCTGACGGTGCTCGTCGTCGCGCTCGGCGTCGCCGTGGGCTCGGCCATCCTCTTCGGATCGTCGATGGCGCTCGGCGCCTTCCTCGGCGGCCTGGTCGTCGGCCAGTCCGACTTCAGCTCGCGCGCCGCGTCGGAGGCGCTCCCGATGCGCGACGCGTTCGCCGTGCTGTTCTTCGTCTCGGTGGGGATGCACCTCGACCCGGCGCAGCTCGCCGTGGGCTGGCAGCTGGCCGCGGGGACGCTCGCGGTGGTGCTGATCGGCAAGCCGCTCGCCGCGCTCGCGGTGACGACGCTGCTCCGCCGCCCCCTCCAGACCGGCTTCGCCGTGGCCCTCTCGCTCGCGCAGATCGGGGAGTTCTCGTTCATCCTCGCGGCGCTCGGCAAGAAGCTCGGCGTCCTCCCGGTCGAGGCCGAGCAGGCGCTCGTCGCCGCCGCCATCGTGTCGATCACGCTGAACCCGGTGCTCTTCGGCCTCCGGGATCGCCTCGCGCGATGGACGTCCGCGCTCTTCCTGCGGCGCGAGGCGGCAGCCGAGGCCGCTCCGGCGGACGAGCACGCCCACCGCACCGTCGTGGTGGGCTACGGCCCTGTCGGGAAGACGCTGACGCGGCTGCTCCGTGAGAACGGCATCGCGCCGACCGTCGTCGAGCTGAACCTCGACACGGTGAAGCAGCTGCAGGACCAGGGCATCCGCGCGATCTACGGCGACGCCACGCAGCGGGAGATCCTCGAGCGGGCCGGGGTCGGGACGGCGGACAGCCTGCTGTTCACGGCGGCGGGCGCGCCCGGGGACGGCGTCATCGAGCAGGCGAAGGGCGTGAACCCGCGGCTGTTCGTCCTCGCCCGCGCCTTCTACCTGCGCGAGGTGACCGCGCTGAAGAAGGCGGGCGCGGACGTCGTGGTGACAGGCGAGGCGGAGGTCGCGTTCTCGATGACCGAGCGCCTCCTCGTGCGGCTGGGCGCGACGTCCGAGCAGCTCGAACGCGAGCGCGATCGCGTCCGGAGCGAGCTCTTCGGCGGCGGCTCACCAGGGCCTCGCCCCGCGGTGCACGACGCCTGACCTCGCGGCGGGCATGCGCCGCGCCCCGCGGCCCCGGCGCTCCCGAGCGGGGTGCAGGTTCACTTCGACTTGCCGAGCCAGGTCACTCCGCCCACGACCAGCGCGAGCCCGGCGACCTGCTGCCACGTGGCCGGCTCGCCCAGGATGACCCAGGAGAACGCGATCGTGAGCACCGGGCCGAGCGTCGAGAACGTCGCCGCGCGGCCCGCGCCGAGCCGCCGGATGGCGGCGGCGAGCAGCACGATGGGGAGCACCGTGCTGATCGTCGCCATCGCCGCCGCGTACCCCCACACCGACGCCGGGAGCTCGCCCAGCCTGGCCGGGCTCCCCGTCACCGCGTAGTGCGCGAGCACCATCACGCACGAGGCCGCCCCGCAGTAGGCGGCGAGGCGCGTCGAGCCGACCCTGGAGGCGAGCTTGCCGACGCCGATGTAGTAGAGCGCGTAGGTCACCGAGCTCGCGAACACCCACGCTCCGCCGACGGCGACGGCCCGCACGTCTCCGGTTTGCTCGAGATCGTGCCAGACCGCCGCCGCGAGCCCGAGGTAACACACGGCGAGCGCTCCCCAGGCCTTCCCGCGCACCGGCTGCTTCAGCCACGCCGCGCCGATCAGGAGGACCAGCGTCGGATACACGAACAGGATCAGCCGCTCGAGGCCGGTGCTGATGTACGTGAGCCCGATGAAGTCGAACAGGCTGGAGAGGTAATATCCGACGAACCCGACGATCAGCACACCTCCCCAGAGGCGGGGCGTCAGGGGCCCTTCGGCGGCGCCGTGCTCCCTCCGGGCGAGCCACAGGAAGAACGGCAGCGCGATGCCCATCCGCAGCGCGAGCAGCGTCACCGCGTCGACGGGGTGCGCCGCGTAGGCGAGCTTCACGAAGATCGCCTTCAGCGCGAACGTCGCCGCCGAGAGGACGGCGAACGTCCGGCCGTCGTCGAGGAGGCCAGCCCGGATCTCGCCCGTCGACGCGCCCGCGCCCTCATGAGGGGACATCGCATCTGCTTCTCTGCTCTTCACCAGGCTCGCTCCACCAGGGATCGGACATCGTCGCCGACAGCCCGCCTCCGGGCCGGCGCGCTCCTCCGGCGAGGCGCGCCGGCATTGCGCGCAGGAGCGCGCGTTCGCCATCGCACGAGACGGCCTCGGGGTGAGGCGGGCACATTTCAGGTAGAGGACGATCTCCTGTTTGGGTAGCGGTCTCGACCTCTCGGGCGTCGGCCTCCCGGGGCGCCAGATCGCGCCGCGCTCCCCGGGGGCCTTGGGCTAAGCTCCGGTCTCCCATGACGTCTCCTGCTGGCCCAGGCACCGCCGCGCGCGCTCACGGCGGCGGCGCGCTCGCCTCGTCCGGCGCGCCTCCCGCGCCACCCGTGAAGCGGCCGCGCGCGCCGCTCGCGCAGGAGCCCTCCGGCGTCCACCAGCTCGGCGGCTCGTTCCTCCAGATCGCCGCCACCGTGGGCGGCATGGCCGTGCTCGCGGGCAAGATCGCGGCGCGCGTGGCCACGCTCCGCGTCGATGGCGCCGAGTTCATGCGCAACCTCTACAGGATGGGCGTCAAGTCGATGCCCATCGTCATCGTGACCGCCCTCTTCACCGGCGCGATCATGGTCATCCAGGCGGCGCCGCTGGTCGAGCGCTTCGGCGCGCACGGCCTGCTCGGCTGGGGCGCCGGCTTCGGCACGCTCCGCGAGATCGCCCCGCTGCTCACGGCGCTCATGATCAACGGCCGCGTCGGCGCCAACAACACCGCCGAGCTCGGCACCATGGTCGTCACCGAGCAGATCGACGCCCTCCGCGTCCTCGCGATCGACCCGGTGAGCTTCCTCATCGCCCCGCGCTTCCTCGCGATGGTGCTGACGCTGCTCCTCTCGGTGATCTTCGCCGACGCGCTCGCCCTGCTCGGCGCCGCGCTGACCGGCGACCTCCTCCTCGGCGTCGCGCCGGCCGTCTTCTACAACGGCCTCACGAGCGGGCTGCTCGACATCGGCGACGTCACGAGCGGCCTCGTCAAGAGCGTCGTCTTCGGCGTCGTCCTCGCGCTCTCGAGCTGCCAGTACGGCCTCGGCGTGACCGGCGGCGCGCCCGGCGTCGGCCGCGCGGTCAACGCGACCGTCGTCGCCTCGGCCGCCGGCATCTTCATCCTCGACTACTTCGTCTCGTTCACGCTCGACTGATCGGCGGCGCCGCGCATGCCCTCCCCGGACAAGAGCTCCCCCGATCGCCCGAGCGCCGGCCCGCCCTCGAGCGAGCTCAGGGATCTCGCGCCGGAGGCGTCCGGCGTCGCCGCGCTCGGCGCCGCCGCGCTGTCCCTCTTCCGGTCGGCGCACGAGCTCTACTCGGTATTCGTGAGGACGCTTTACTACTGCGCGAAGGGGCGCCGCGAGCCGGGCGCGGTGCTCCTCCAGATGTACGAGATCGGCAACAAGTCGCTGTTCTTCCTGACGGTCGTGATGGGCTTCATCGGGATGATCATGGTCTTCCAGGCCGGCCAGCAGGCGAAGCGGGTCATCCCGGATCTGACCATGCTCGGCGCGACGTACCTCGAGCTGCTCGTCCGCGATCTCGCCGCCTCGATCGCCGCGCTGATGCTCGCCACGCGGGTCGGCGCGGGCATCGCCGCCGAGATCGGCTCGATGGTGGTGACCGAGCAGGTCGACGCGCTCCGCATGTGCGCGGCCGATCCGATCGACTACCTCATCAAGCCGCGGTTCATCGCGAGCGTCCTCATGACCACGTGCCTCATCGTCTGGAGCGCCGCGGTCTCCTTCACCACCGGGATGATCACCGCGTACAGCATGTTCGACGTCAGCCCCGAGACGTTCATGAACGTCAGCCTCGTCGACGCGGGTGATCTCGCGACCGGCCTCGCGAAGTGCGTGGCCTACGGCGCCGCGATCCCGGTGGTCTCCGGCCACTCCGGCCTGTCGACCTTCGGCGGCAGCGAGGGCGTGGGCTGGGCGACGACGCGCGCGGTCGTGAACTCCTCGCTCGCGGTCATCGTGCTCAACATGCTGATCTCGGCGGCCGCTTTCCTGATCTTCCGCTAGGCGGGCGGCCCCGCCGCGCCGCGCCGGCGCCTCACTCGATCGGCCCCTCGGCGCTGCCGGTGATGAACTGCTGCACGACCGCATCCGGCGAGCCCTGGAATGCCGCGCGATCCCCGAGCAGGCGGACGAGGCCCTGATAGAGCATGACGATGCGGTCGGCGATCGTGAAGATGCTGACGAGGTCGTGGCTCACGACGATGCTCGTCACGCCGAGGGTGTCGCTGAGCTCGCGGATCAGCTTGTCGACGCGCCGCGCGCTCACCGGGTCGAGGCTGGTGGTCGGCTCGTCGAAGAGCACGTAGCGCGGGTCGAGCGTGAGCGCGCGGGCGATGGCGACGCGCTTGCGCATCCCGTCGCCGAGCTCCGGCGGGAAGCGGTCCCCGAACTCGCGCATATGCACCTGCTCGAGCCGCCGCCGCGCCTCCGCGAGCGCCTCCTTCGGCCTGAGCCCCTTGTGCTTGCGGAGCGGGAGCGCAACGTTCTCGGCGCACGTCATCGAGTCGAACAGCGTCGAGTGCTGGAACACCATCGCGCACTTCATCCTCACCGGGTACATCCGGGCTTCGTCGAAGCGGCTCACCTCCTCTCCGTCCAGCCAGATCTCCCCGCCGTCCGGATAGAGCAACCCCACGAGGTGCTTGATGAGCACGCTCTTCCCGACCCCCGACTGCCCGATGATGAAGAACACCTCGCCGTCCTCGACGTCGAACGAGACGTCCTTGAGGACATCTTTGGGGCCAAAGGATTTCCTGACATTCCGGAACGAAATCATCGGGGCCTGGCAATCTGGGAAGAGGCGGGAAGAAGCGAGAAGCGCGGTTGCGTCAAAGCAATGGCTGCGCGAAGCGTCACGCCGCCCGCTCGAATATCGCGCCGCGGCAGGCGGATCTTGGCCTATTTCCCTCACCCGGCCGCCGCCAGATCGGAGAAGATAACGAACTCATGGCAAGCCCGCGATCGATCGAGGTCAAGGTCGGGATCCTCATCCTGACGGCGCTCGGGCTCCTCGCCACGTTCATCCTCGTGATGGGCGGGGTCAACTTCCAGCCGAAGTACTCGATCTACGTCGAGTTCGACAACCCGGGCGGCCTCCAGACCGGGGCGCCGGTGAAGATCGCGGGCGTGGAGGTCGGCAAGCTGAGCGAGATCCACTTCAGCGGCGGCAAGCTCGGCAAGGACGGCAAGCGCGAGCCGCTCGTGCGGATCCAGCTGCGCCTCGAGGAACGCTACCAGCAGAGCATCCACGACAACGCCACGTTCTACGTCACCACGCAGGGCGTGCTCGGCGAGCAGTTCCTCGCGATCGAGCCCGGCTCGACCGATCGGCCCGTGATCCCGCCGAACGCCGTCGTCCGGGGGCTCGATCCGCCGCGCCTCGACATGCTCCTCGCCGAGGGCTACGAGCTCCTGCACGCGACGGTCTCCGCGATGCGCGAGCACCGCGAAGAGGTCGGGGAGGCGTTCGACGGGCTCCGGAAGACGCTGAAGGGCACCGGCGACTTCATGCACAGGAACCAGGATCGGCTCGATCGCATCGCCGAGAACGTCGAGCAGATGAGCGTCGACGGCACCGATCTCGTGAAGGACGCGCGGCAGCGGTACGTGAACAACCCGCAGATCGACCGCATCCTCGCGAACACCGATCAGCTGACGGGGACGGCCGCGCGCGATCTGCCGCCGCTCATGGCGGACGCGCGCGAGACGCTGGCGAACGCGCGCCGGCTCTCGACCACGGTCGGCGGGGAGACGGAGCAGGTCAAGATCAGGAAGACGCTCGACGACATCGCCGAGATCGCGGGCAGGGCGAGGGCTGCGACCGCCGACGCCCAGGAGGTCCTCGCCCACGTCAAGCGCGGCAAGGGGACGGTCGGCGCGCTCGTGATGGATGAGCAGCTGTTCGACGACCTGCAGGAGCTCGCGCGAGACCTCAAGCACAACCCCTGGAAGTTCTTCTGGCGCGAGTGAGCGGCGCGGCGCGCGTCCTGCGAGGGAGCGCCGCCACGCGACCGCACTCACGCGCCGAGCGAATGACCCGGGCGTGAGCGCGATGTACGTCCGTGGACGGTCGGGCCCCCGCCCGCCCTGACAGCCGATCAGGCCAGCCTGACCAGCGGGGCGCCTTCCGTGACGGCTGCCCCCTCGGTGATGAGGATCTCCTCGACCGTCCCCTCTTCCTCGGCCTCGACGGGCATCTCCATCTTCATGGACTCGAGGATGACGACGACGGTCCCCTCTTCGACCTCGTCGCCCGGCTTGACCTCGATCTTCCAGACCGTACCGGTGATGTGCGCCTTGATGAGCTTCGCCATGGGCGCGCGACGCTACCGGAGAGCCACCGAGAATCCAACGGGGCCGTCGTCAGCGACGGTGCTCTCCGTCGGGCGGCCCCCTCTTCCGTGATGCCCCGGGCGCCCTCCACGACGGACCAGTTCGTCTGGCGGCGCAGGCGCGCGGTGAACGACCGGGGGGAAGCGGAGGTGAGCCAAGGAGGACCGAGGGCGCCCGACGTGGCCGACGTGACCTACGTGAAGACGTGGAGGTGAGGTGGAAGGGACGGAGCGCAGCGATTTCCGCTGGTACCTGCGGTGCACCACGGCGATACTCTGGCTGGCGGCTCCGCGGCGCCTCGACATCACGAGGGTCGTGGCGTTCGCGAATAATTGCGTCAAAGCCGCTCTGCGGGTCAGAATCGTCCTGCTCGGTGGCCCTCCGAGGGCGACCTGCAGGTCCCCGCACCGCCCCTTGGTAGCCAAACCGCACGCGCTCGATCGAAGGAGCCACGAGGTCATGTCGGAACAGAAGGAAAGCTCGGTCCTGTTCTCGCTCAAGGAGCTGATGAACCTCGAGGAGGATCGCATCAAGAGCGAAGAGGCCCAGAAGGCCGCCGCCGCCGCCGCCGCCGAGAAGGCGCGCGTCGAGGCGGAGCGCGCCGCGCGCGATGCCGAGGAGCATCGCATCCGCACCGAGGAGGAGCGCCGCCGCAACGAGGAGCGCCGGTCCCGCGAGGAGGCGGCGCGGCTCGAGGCGATCCGGCAGGCCGAGATCGAGAAGGCGCGCGTCGAGGCCGAGCAGAAGGCGCGGCTCGAGGCGATGGCCGCGCAGCAGCACCACGAGCGCTCGCTCGCTGCGCTGCAGCAGGACGAAGGGAAGAAGAAGCTGCGCAAGCTCCTCATCGGCGGGGCCATCGCGAGCGTGCTGGTGATCGGCATCGTCACGGTCGTCGCCGTCGACTCGGCGCAGAAGAACGAGGCGCGCATCCAGGCCGAGGCCGCGAGGGCCCGCGAGCTCGAGGAGGCGAACAAGCGCCTCGAGGCGCAGTTCAAGGAGTCCGAAGGCAAGATGGCCGGGCTGCGCGATCAGCTCGCGACCGCCAAGGACGAGGCCACGCGCCTCGCCCTGCAGAAGCAGCTCGAGGCCGAGCAGCAGAAGCAGGAGCAGCTGCGCCGCGGCGGCGGCGGACGCCCGGCCGCGGGCGGCGCGCCGGCGAGCGGCGGCGGCACCAAGGCGCCCTGCAACTGTGCCCCTGGCGATCCGCTCTGCAGCTGCCTCTGACGCGGAACGGGGTCCCCGCATGGTCAACTTCAGCTCCGTCAGGCAGAGAACGAGCCTCGGCAGCGGTTCGCTCGACGAGGCGCGCCGCAGGCTCGTCTTCCCGCTCGACTACGCGAACCTCGACGACGCCAGGGCGGCGGCGACCCGCATCGCCCCCTCCATCGGCGTGCTCAAGGTCGGTCTGGAGCTGTTCGTCCGCGAGGGGCCGAGGGCGGTCGAGTTCGGCAAGTCGCTCGGGCTCGACGTCTTCCTCGATCTGAAGCTGCACGACATCCCCGAGACGGTGGCGCGAGCGGTGGCGGGCGCCGCCGCGCTCGGGGTCCGGTACCTGACGGTGCATGCGGCCGGCGGCGCCGAGATGCTGAGGCGCGCGGCCCTCGAGGCGGCGCGCTCTCAGGACATGATCCTGCTCGCCGTCACCGTGCTCACGTCGCTCGACGACGACGATCTCACCGCGCAGGGCGTGCAGGGCAGCGCGTCCGAGCACGTGGTCCGGCTGGCGCAGCTCGCGCGCGGCGCCGGCATCCACGGGTTCGTCGCCTCGCCGCACGAGGTGCCCGCGCTGCGGGAGGCGCTCGGGCGGGGCGAGCTCATCGTGACGCCGGGCATCCGCCTCGGCCCAGGCGCAGGCGGCGCGCAAGGCGATGATCAGAAGCGCATCGCCACCCCCTCGGCCGCGATCTCGGCCGGCGCAGATCTCCTCGTGGTCGGCCGGCCGATCCGCGACGCGGCCGATCCGCTCGCCACGGCGCGCTCGATCGTCCAGGAGATCGCGCACACGCTCCACCCCCCGCGCTGACGTGAGCCGCCTCGTTTACGGTCTCCAGCCGGTTCGTGAGGCGATCCGCGCGCACGGCGCGCGGGTCGGGTGGGTCCTCGTCCAGCGCGACGGCGGCCCGAAGCTCGACGCGCTCGCGCGCCTCGCGGAGGGTCAGGGCATCCCGACCGAGCGCGCGCCCCGCAACGAGCTCGATCGCCGCAGCGCCGGAGGCCGCCACCAGGGGGCCGTGGCCTCGGCGCCCGAGCTGCGGATCGTCGGTGTCGACGAGATCCCGGTCGTCGAGGAGGGCCAGCCCGGCGCCGGCACGATCACGGTGGCGCTCGACGGCGTCATGGACCCGCAGAACTTCGGCGCTGTGATCCGCAGCGCCGTCGCCCTGGGCGCCCGGGCCATCCTGTGGCCCGAGCACAGCTCGGCGCCGCTCACCCCGGCGACCTTCCGGGCGTCCGCGGGCGCGATCGAGCACGCGAGGCTGTGCCGCGTCCCCTCCTTGCCCGACGCCCTGGAGGCGCTCGCCGCCCGAGGCGTCGCCGCGATAGCGCTCGACGCCCAAGGTCCGGTGGAGCTCGGCGAGCTGCCCCTGACCGGCCCTGTCGCGATCGTCATCGGCGCCGAGGACAAGGGCACGCGCCGCTCGGTCCGCCGCGTCTGCCAGCACGTCGCCCGGCTCCCCATGACCGGCCCCATCGCCTCGCTGAACGCCTCGGTCGCAGGGGCGATCGCGCTCTACGAAGTCGTCCGGCAGCGCCGCGCATCGAGCGCGTAACGCGTAATCGGACAGCAAGCTCGGCCTCTCGCGAGGCGCCTCCAGGTGATGGTGACCCGGGCGCTCGCGCGCCGTGACGTCGCCTGGCAGCGCCGCACGTCGAGCGCGAGGTCACCCGAGCGCTGACCAGGACGCCCCTCGATCAATGCATCCGGAGCCAGCGTGATCGCGCGCCGCGAGCTCGTCGGGCAGCGCCGCAGGGTGACCCCTTACATCAACAAAATTGACAACAAATTCGAACAGATACAAACGAAACCTGAAGCAGAATCGAGCACCTCGTCGAACGCTGAACAGGCTCACAGCAAAACGACCGATTCGATCCATTCAATGGATCGACCTAAAGAATCCACAGCCCCCTCAAAAAGCTCAATCGCTACGAAGAGATACCCCTGTGGACTCACCCTTTTCTGCGCGCTAATCCGGAATGGCTCGAGGGATGGTTCAAGAATCGACGGGTTCCCGGTAAGCGACGGGATCGGCTCAGCTTCCGGCTCGAAGCGATCGCAGGCGGGAGAGCACGCGGGCCACGCGGCGCGTGGCTTCGACGAGCTCGGCCTCGGTCGTGTCCTCGCCGATCGAGAAGCGCACGGCGGACGCCGCGCGCTCTGGCCCGAGCATCGCCGTGAGGACCGGGGAGGGCTCGGCGGTCCCGGCGCTGCAGGCCGCGCCGCTGGACACGGCGACGCCCTCGAGGTCGAGCGCGGCGCACAGCTCGTCGCCGCGCCAGCCGGGCCAGGAGAGGTTCGTGACGTGGGGGGCGCGGTCGCCGTCCCCGTTGCGGATCGGCGCGGCGCCCGCCGCGCGCCCGATCTCGACGAGCTCGGCCTCGAGGCGATCGCGGAGCGGGGCGAGCGCTGCGTAGCGGGCAGGACCGCCGATCGCGCGCCGCGCGGCGACGGCGAAGCCGGCCGCCGCGAGCGGGTCCTGCGTCCCGGGCCGCAGCCCGCGCTCCTGGGCGCCTCCGAGCAGGACGGGGCGGAGCCGGATGCCCGGCCGGACGGCGAGGGCGCCGATGCCCTTCGGCCCGCGGAGCTTGTGGGCCGCGACCGACGCGAGATCCGCCCCGGCCCACGCCTCCGGCGGGAGGCGTCCCACGGCCTGGACGGCGTCCACATGGAGGCGCGCCCCGCGGGCGTGGACGATCGCCGCTGCCTCGGCGATCGGCTGGATGACCCCCGTCTCGTGGTTCACCGCCTGGAGGCTCACGAGGCGCACGGGCGCGACGGCCGCCGCTCGATCCACGGCGGCAGCGATCGCCTCCGGCGCGACCCGGCCGGACGGCTCGGGATCGATCCACGCGACGTGCACGCCGCGGCCGGCGAGCGCCTCGGCGGCGCGGGTCACCGACGGGTGCTCGATCCGCGAGACGACGAGCGCCCCGGATCGCTCGTCGAACGCGTGGCAGAGCGCGAGGTTGTTGGCCTCGGTGCCGCCCGAGGTGAGGACCACGTCGCGCGCGTCGAAGCCCGTCAGCCGGGCGACCGCCTCGCGCGCCTGCTCGATGAACGCGCGCGCCCGACGCCCGGGTCCGTGGACGCTCGCGGGGTTGGCCCAGGCCACCTCGGCCGCGGCCTGCATCGCCGCCAGGACCTCGGGGTGCGGCGGCGTCGTGGCGTTCCAGTCGAGGTAGATGGCGCGAGCGGCCGGGTGCATCAGATGGACGACGAGGGATCGGTGGGCGGAGACGAGGGCGGGCCGAGCCGGCCGGGGGAGCTGCCATCGTCCTGGAAGGGCGCTCGCCGGGCGACCGTCAGGTAGAACGCGGCCCCGGTCAGCGTCTCCCCCTCGATGATCTCGTTGCTGGGAGACGCGACGCGCACGTCGCCGCCGAGCCCCCGGGCGGTGCGCCGCGCGATCGCGAGCCCGACGCCGACGCCGCCGTAGGCGCGCGTGGCCGAGCCGTCGACCTGGTAGAACGGCTCGAAGATGCGCGACTGGCGGTCCGCCTTGACCCCGGGCCCGGTGTCGGCGACGCAGAGCTCGTAGTGCCCCGACTGGAGCACGGTGACCCGCACGCCCGCGGTGCCGCCGGCCGGCGTGAACTTCGCCGCGTTCTCGAACAGCTGGATCATCGCCCGCTGCAGGCGGCCCGCGTCGCCCCACGCGGGGAGCGGGCCGCGCGGAAGATCCTCGACCAGCTGGACCTTCCCCTCGGCGAAGCGGTCGGCGACCTGGGCGAGGGCGCGCCGCGTGGTGTCGAGGAAGTCGTACTCGGAGTGCATGAAGCGCATCCGGCCCGTCTCGATGCCGGTGACGTCGAGGAGGTTGTCGATGAGCGAGCGGAGCCTGCGGACGCAGTCCTCCATCGCGAGGAGCGCCTTCTTCTGCGCCTTGTTGAGCGGACCCAGCTCCTCGTCGGCGAGCAGCTTCACGTACCCGACGATCGGGGTCATCGGGGTCGCGAGCTCGTGGGAGATGTTGCGGTAGAACTCGGTGCGCGCGGCGTCGAGCTCGCGGAGCCGGGCGTTGGCGCGCGAGAGCTCGGCCACCTTCTGCTCCAGGTGGGCGACGATGCGCTGGCTCTGCTCGCGCAGCCGGAGCGGCCCCTGGGACGCGGGGAGCTCCTCGCGCGCGCCGCTGAGGTACCGGGCGATGATCGACGGGAAGGAGCGCGCGTCGATCGGCTTCTGGAGGAAGCCGTCACAGCCGACGGCGAGGCTCGTGTCCCTGTCGCCCTCGGCGGTGATCGCCACGATGGGGACGCCGGCGAGCGACGCCTCGCCGCGCAGGCGCAGGGTGACCTCGAATCCATCGAGGCCCGGGATGTTCAGGTCGACGAGGACGAGGTCGGGGTGCTGCGTACAGGCGAGACGTACCCCTTCGAGCCCGTCGGCGGCCTCTAGGACCTCGTAGCCCGCGTTCTGGAGCAGCTTGCGGACGAGCAGGCGGTTCGCGGGGTCGTCCTCGATGTGAAGGATTTTCGACATGGGCTCTGCGTGCGCATAGTAGTCGCGATCGCGGGGGTTCAGGCACGTTCTGCGCGAACTTCCACCGCCTGGCCAGGCTGCGCGGGCGCGCCCAGCGCCGGGATCGTCCGCTCGGAGCGCTCGTTTGCGGTGCGGGTTGCCAGGCTCGCGCCGAGCGGGTCGCCAGGCTCGCGGCGAGCGGGTCGCCAGGCTCGCGCCGAGCGGGTTGCCAGGCTCGCGCCGAGCGGGTTGACGGAGGGGCAGCGTCCCTTCAATACGGGGGCCGCCATGCTCGGCCCTTCCAGGTTCCACCGCGCCGCCGTCACGACGGCGCGCTGCCTTCCCTTCCTCGGGCGCTCCCGATGACGACCGCGCACCAGCAAGAGAGCGAGGCTGCCGTCGCAGACGCCGGGGGTGGAGAGACCGCCAGCCTCCCGCTGCCGGACGCGCCGCGCAGCGGGGGCGCCCCCCCGGCGAGCGCGGGGAGCGCCGCCCGCGCGCTGCCCGCCCGCCTCGCCTATGCGCTCGCGGCGCTCAGCGGGCTCTTCTACTTCCTCGGGTTTCCTGGGGTGGATCTCTGGCCGATCTCGTTCTTCGGCCTCGTCCCGCTGATCGTCGCGCTGCGCGGACAGACGCCCGGGCGCGCGGCGCTGCTCGGCTGGATCGCCGGCTTCGTCATGACGATGACCGGCTTCTACTGGCTGCTCGAGATGCTGCGGGTGTTCAGCGGATTCCCCACGGTCCTCTGCGCGCTCTTCATGGCCATCCTCTGCGGCTATCAGGCCGGGAGGATCGCCCTGTGCGGCTGGCTCTACGGGCGGGCCGAGGCGCGCGGATGGCCTGGCTCGGTGGCCTTCGCGCTCGCGTTCGTGGCGAGCGAGCTCGTCTACCCGCTGCTCTTCCCCTGGTACTACGGCGCCTCGGTTCACAACGCGCCGGTGATGGGCCAGGTCGCGGATCTCGGCGGCCCCTACCTCGTCGGCCTGGTGCTGGTCGCCGCGAACCTCGCGATCGCCGAGCTCGTGATGCACCGGCTGGATCGCGCGCCCCCGAGCCCCGCGCCGGGCGACGCCGTCCCGCCGCGGCGCGGCCGCCCGCTGAACCGCGCGGTCCTCGCCGTGGGGATCGCCGCCCCCGCCCTCGCCGCCGTGTATGGCGTCCTCCGGATCCGCGCCGTGGACGCGGCCGCCGCCGCGGCCGAGCCGATCAAGATCGGGATCGTCCAGCCGAACCTCGCGCTCTTCGACCGTGGGAACGCGCTCAAGATCCACGTGAGCCGGACCCGGGAGCTCGCGCAGCAGGGCGCGGAGCTCGTCGTGTGGAGCGAGGCAGGCGTGCCGCAAGCCTTCCGCGAGTCGGCCTACCAGAGAGAGGTCCAGCGGTCGCTCACGCGCCGCCTCGGCGTCCCGACGGTGGTCGGCACGGTCATCCACCGGCAGGCGGCCGACCGGAACGAGCGCGGCGTGAGCTTCAACACGGCGCTCATGGCCGGCAAGGACGGCGAGATCCTCGGTCGGTACGACAAGCAGTACCTGCTCGCGTTCGGCGAGTACCTCCCGTTCGGCGAGATGGTCCCGTACCTCTACAAGCTGTCGCCGAACTCGGGCCGCTTCAGCTCCGGCACGTCGTTCGCTCCGCTCGAGTGGGAAGGCCACAGGCTCGCGACGATGATCTGCTACGAGGACATCCTGCCCCACTTCGTGAACAAGCTGGTCGCCCAGGGCGATCCCGACCTCCTCGTCAACCTCACGAACGACGCCTGGTTCGGCGACTCGACGGAGCCGTGGATCCACCTCGCGCTCGCGAAGATGCGCTCGATCGAGCACCGCCGCTACCTCGTGCGCGCCACGAACAGCGGCGTCTCCGCGATCGTCGACCCGGTCGGGCGGGTCGTCACGCACAGCGACACGTTCAAGGAGCAGTCGCTCCTCGGCGAAGCCCGGTTCATGCACGGGCAGACCGTCTACGGAACCGTGAACGACATCCCGTGGTACGTCGCCGCGGCCGCGAGCGCCGCGATGGCGCTGTTCACGCGGCCGAAGCGCTGGCGGCTCCGGCGCGGCGAAGCCTGAGCTGCGCGCGCATTCGCGTCGTACTCGCCGACGCCGCGCGCGCGGCGCGGCGGACGCTGGAGCGACGGAGCGACCAGAGAGCTGCGGTCACCCGCACAGGAGACGGGCCCAGATCGGCGTTTTCGGCGCGGAAGCGTACTCACGTACGCTGAGCACCGAAAACGTCGAGATGGGCCCGTCTCCGAAGCGGGTGACCGCAGCTCTAGAGCTTCATGGCCTTTTTGAAGCGCTTCGCGTCGGCGAACATGTCGACGTTCGTGAACACGTACGTCGCGTCGTCGTGCTTCGCGCCGCGCGCGATCTCCGCGAGCCGCTCGATCGCCGGATCCTCGTAGCGCGACTTGTGCCCCGCGGGACCGTGCAGGCGGTAGTAGGCCACCTTCAGCCGCGAGAGGCCCGCGTTCAGCGGATCGCGCGCGGCGAGCGCGCCGACCTCCTGGGTGAGCTCGTCGCACTCGTCCGGATCCCACCCCGGCGGAGGCTCGAAGACGACGCGCTCGAAGCGCTTCTTCACGTTGACGAGGAAGTCGCGCAGGATGGCCTTGTTCGCGCGCGTCGGCGTGAACTCCGGGGGGCCGACGAAGACGGCGAGCTTCGCCTCGAGCTCGTCCGCGACCGCCTCGATGCTCTTGAGCGCCGTCTCGATCACCTTGCCGTCCCGAAACCCCTCCTGCCCGATCTCGCGCGGACCGAGCAGGGCGAAACGAAAGCCGCCCGGAGCTTCGCGCCGCCAGCGCCGGATCGTTCCAGGTCCCGGGAGGGACACATGGGTCTCCTGCACCTCCACGAACATGAACTCGCGGAAATAGCGCGTCGCTGGGACGGGAAAACCGGCGCAGCCGACGGTAATCATCGCCCCCACCCTAGCCCACGCGCGAGCTGGCGAGAAGCCAGACCGATGGATTTCTCGCTCGGCTCGCCTGGACGCCCGAACGAGACGCGGCGCGCGGCGAGGTTGCGGGTGAGAGGACGCAGTGGATGCCCGCTCACTCCTCGCCCTCGCGCCGCGGCGCCGCTGGCTCGGAGCCTGGGCGCGCCGCAGCGCCGTCGCCCGCGCCCGCGCCCGCGCCGGCGGCTTGCCCGAACGGCAGCGCGAGCACGGCGGCGCTGCGATCGACCTTGCGCTGCAGGCGGGCTCGGCGGCGGGCCTGCGCGGGCTCGGGCTCCGCGGTGCCCTGGTCGGCCAGCTCGAGGGCGCGGGAGAAGGCGCGCACGTGGTGCTCGTAGAGCTTCGCGAGCTCGAGGCGCACCGAGGGGTCGTCGATCTCGGCGGCGAGCGCCTCGTAGTCCGCGAGCGCCCGCGCCTTGTCCCCGCGCGCCTTCGCGATGTCGCCGCGCGCGCGCCGCGCGACCGCGCCGCCGCCGCGCTCGACGGCCGCGTCCGCGAGCTCGGCCGCGCGATCGAGCGCGCCCGCCCGCCGCAGCGTCGCGGCCGCCCCGGCGAGATCGCCGGCGGCGAGGCTGCCGAGCGGCTCGCCGTAGAGGCCGACCAGCGCGACCATCGCGAGGACGTCGGCGGCGTTGTGCTCGACGACGCCGAGCAGCGCCTCCTCGTCGCCGGTGCGCAGGAAGTGGGCGTAGCACGCGACGATCTCGCCGCCGGGCACGTCCCCGACGCGCACCCGGCCGAGCACGTCGTGCTCGAGGGCGATGAGGGTGCGGCTCTTCAGGCGGGCCTTGTGGATGCGGCGCGCGACGTGGACGAGATCGAGGTGCGGCAGCTCCGGCGGCGGCGGAAGGCGGTTCATCACGTAGCGCGCGCGCAGGAGCGGCATGTCGAACGCCTTGCCGTTGTACGTGACGATCATCGAGGCGCCGGCGAGGCGCTCGGCGAGGCGGCGCAGGATGGGCTCCTCCTCGCCGAGGCGGCGCAGGAGGAGCTGCTCCATGACGAAGCCGTCGGACGAGGGCTCGCCGAGCGGCCCCGCGCTGTCCGCCCCGGGGTCGAACCAGGCGAGGCCGATCAGGAACGGCACGGTGCCCGTGCCGCCTGCAAGGCCCGTGGTCTCCGTGTCGAGGAACAGCGCCCGCCGCACGTCGCAGCCGGCGAGCGCCGGGTCGAGCGACAGGAGCGCGAGCATGGCCGGGTCGGCGTCGCGCGCGGCGACGAGCGGCGCGCGGCCGACGCGGGCCGCCGCGAGCGAGCGGGTGCGGCTCGCGTAGAGAGGCCCCCCGGGCGTCTGCTCGACATGGAAGGGGAGCTCGCCGCGCGCGGGATCGGCCCTGGGGGTCGGCGGCGCGCCCCGGGCGACGATGCGGGAGATGCGCTCGCGCAGATCGTCGAGCGACGGTCGAGCGACGCCCGTGGAGGGAGACGCAACCACCGCGGCCGGCGCCGCGTCGCTCAGAGCCGGCGCCGCGGGCGGCGGTGCGGGAGGAGCATCGGAGGGGCCGGCGCCGTCCACAGCGGGCTCGCGGTCGCGCGACGCCGGCGCGGGGGCGAGCGGCGCAGCGCCGCGCCGCTCCGCCGGGAGCGGCCCGAGCCGCGCGAGCTTCGACTTGAACGACGTCATCGGCCGGTCGCGAGGTTTCCACGCCGGGCACTGCGCATCAAGTCAGTGGTCCAGCGGATGCCGATCAGGGATCCTGGCCCGATCCCTGGCGCGCGGCGCTGGGACCGACACCGAGCTTCGCCCGGATCGAGGCGAGCACCTCGTCGGCTTGCCGCTCGGTCGCGGCGCGATCGCCGGAGTTCTCGATGACGTAGTCGGCCACCGCGACCTTGCGGGCGAGCGGGAGCTGCGCGGCGAGCCGGGCCCGTACCTGGTGTTCGGTCGCGCCGTCCCGCGCCATCGCGCGGGCGATCTGGACCGCCTCGGGCACAGCGACCACGACGAGCGGGCGAAACGCGTCGGCGACCCCGTTCTCGACGAGGAGCGCCGCCTCGTAGCAGGCCAGCGGCTCGCCCTGCGCCTGGAGCTCGGCGGCGCGCTCCAGCGTGAGCGCGGTGATGCGCGGGTGCACGACCGCGTTCAGCTGGCGCCGCTTGTCCGGGTCGGCGAACACCACAGCGGCGACGCGCGCGCGATCGAGCGAGCCGTCCGGCGAGACCACCTCCGGGCCCAGGGTGCGCACCACCTCGTCGAGCCCCTCGGTTCCCTTCGCCACCACCTCGCGGGCGAGCGCGTCGGCGTCGATGACCGGAAGCCCCCGCGCGCGAAAGTGAGCCGCCACCGTGCTCTTGCCGGATCCCAGGCCGCCGGTGAGCCCGAACAGGACGATCCCCATGGCCGCCTCACCCCCCTCCCTGGAGCGACCGGCACGCCTCGCCGCTGCCTGATCTCGACCCAGCGTCATAACGCATAGCGTTAAATCTGACCTCATCGTCCTGGAGGTCGAGCGCGGCGGGCGCCGGAGGAACGTGCAACCTGCGTCGGCACCCACGTCTGCCCGGAGCGCCTGCTCGCCTCGTGACCACCACGACCCCAGCCTACCTCGAAGGGGGGTCTGCGACCGTCGAGTTTCCTCGCCGTCGGCGCTTAAGAAGTCCGCTTCTCCGGGAATGCAACTACCATAACTGGGTGGTGGCAAAGATCGATGACCGGCCGGAGTCGAGCCTGCACGCCGCGTTCGATCGCTCGGACGTGCACCGCGGCTCGCCGGACAAGCAGCTCGTGGCGTGGTTGTCCGAGCTCGACGTCGGCGTGATCGAAGTCGACGCCGAGCAGCGCGTGGTGCGCGTCAACGGCGCAGCGGAGCGGCTGACCGGCTGGTCGATCGTCGAGGCGCGCGGCGCGCTGCTCGATCGCGTGCTGCGGCTGATCCCGGCGGCGGGGACGACGAGCGGAGATCCGGACATCGACGTCGGAGAGATGACCGAGCTGTTCGACGAGGGCGCGCCGGCGAAGGCCGCTCCGCCGCCCGCGCTCACGCCGCGGCGCGAGCCGGTGGCGCCGCTCGCGCCGGTGATCATCGACGAGGGCGCGCTGCGCACGCCGGGCGCGCCGCTCGCCGCGCCGGACGCCGCCGCGGCAGGTAGACCGACGTCCGCGCGGTACACCGCGCTGCTCGAGCGCCGCGACGGCTCCGTCATCCCCGTGCTCCACACGATCGGCGCGCTCGCGGGGCGCCCCACGCGCGAGAGCCAGCGCGACTCGAGGCCGCCGCCGCCCCCGCCCGGACAGATCATCCTCTTCCGCGAGCTCGGCGCGCCGGGGCCGTTGCCGATCCACCCGGCCAAGCCCCGCTACGACGCGCTGACGCGGCTCCTCGATCGGTACGCGATCATCGATCGCATCGAGGAGGCGCTGAACGACTGCAGGGCGAACAACACGCCGTACGCGCTCTGCTACATCGACCTGGATCGCTTCCGGCTCGTGAACGCCACCTGCGGGCACGAGGCGGGCGACGATCTGCTCCAGTGGGTCGCGACGCGCGTGCACGAGATCGTCGGCCCGAAGGACGCGGCCGGGCGGATCGGCGGCGACGAGTTCGTCCTCTTGCTCGCGGACAAGAACGAGCGGGAAGCGGAGCGGATCGCGCGCGATCTGCAGATCTGCCTGCTCGAGTTCCGGTTCGGGTGGGCGGAGAAGACGTTCTCGATCGGCGCGAGCATCGGGCTCGTGGTGCTGACCCCGCACTTCGAGCGCGCGGTCGACGTGCTCGGCGCCGCCGATCACGCGTGCCGGATCGCGAAGGAGAACGGGCGCGGGAGGCTGCAGGTCTACCTCGACGACCAGCAGATGACGACGAGCCGGCGCTCGATGCAGTGGGTCGCGAGCCTGCAGCGCCACCTCGCCGAGGGGCGGCTCCGGCTCTACTCGCAGGGCATCCACCCGCTCATCAAGCCGGGCGCGGCGCACACCCCCCGCGGCGCGCACTTCGAGGTGCTCGTGCGGCAGCTCGGCGAGGACGGCCGGTTCTACTCGCCGGTCGGCATCATCCAGGCGGCGGAGCAGAGCGGCCTGATCCACGTGATCGATCGCTACGTCGCGCGCCAGGCGTTCCGGCTCATCGGCGCGCTGCCGCAGCACGCGCTGAGGCGCCTCGACACGTGCTCGATCAACCTGTCGGGCGTGTCGCTGCTGCGCGAGGGCCTGCTCGACTTCCTCGTCGAGCAGCTGCACCGGGCGCAGGTGCCGCCGAGCAAGATCTGCTTCGAGATCACCGAGACGGCGGCGCTCGCCAACCTCGGCGAGGTGCTGTGGTTCATGCAGGAGCTCGGCGCCATGGGGTGCCGGTTCGCGATCGACGACTTCGGCAGCGGGCACGCGTCGTACGGCTACCTGGAGAGCCTGCCTGTCGACTACGTCAAGATCGACGGCATGTTCGTGCGCGATCTGAAGGACAACTCGCTCCACCGCGCGATCGTGGAGTCGGTGCACCGCATCGGCGACACGCTCGGCATCAAGACGGTCGCCGAGCAGGTGGAGAACCAGGAGATCGCCGAGCTGCTCACGTCGATGGGCATCCACTACGCGCAGGGGTGGCACTTCGACAAGCCGCAGCCGCTCGTGGACCTCTGCGGGTCCCTGCGCGCCCAGGGAGAGCCGAGCATCCCGGACGCGACCGGCTCGCCGGAAGGCCGCTGACGCGATCGCGGCGGGCGCGCGGCCGCGCCGCCCGCCGGGCTCGCCGCGCGATCCGCTGGATCCTACCTAAAAGAGGAGCGCCGACGACGTCGTGAGCGTGACGCCTGCGGCCTGCATCTCGGCGAGCGCGGCGGCGACCCCGGCCTCGGTGATGCCGGCGACGGCGTCGGTCAGGAGCGCCGTGCGGTAGCCGCGCTGGGCGAGGCCGAGGGCGGCGGCGCGGACGCAGTAGTCGGTCGCCACGCCGTAGACGACGAGCTCCGGCGCGTCGCCGAGCGCCGCGGCGAGGTCGCGCAGGAACGCCTCGGCGAGCGGGTTCGCGAAGAGGCTGTAGACCTCCTTCTCGAAGTAGACCGCGTGGCTCCGGCCCGCCGCGAGCTCGCGCACCGCCGCGTCGATGGGCGCGCGCTCCACGTTCGGGAGGAAGCGGAAGCGCGGCGGCAGCGTCCCCTCGACCTTCAGCCAGCCCGGCGTCCCCTTCACGCAGTGGTCAGGGAAGCCCGGCTTGCCGCCCTCGGGGGCCGGCGTGTCGTTCGACGCGAACTCCCACGCGTCCCACGCGTGCGAGTCGACCGAGCCGACGATGGGGATCCCGTGCGCGACGGCGTGCTCGGTGAGCCTCCGGAACAGCGCGTTCGGCGAGCCCTGCACGTAAAGCGCGCCGGTCTCCTCGCAGAAGTCCCGCTGGACGTCGACGTCCACGAACACCCTCGGGGGCGATGATTGCCGCGTCCATTTACCGCTCGCCATGTGCTCGTCTCCTGTCGTGGGGGGAGCGCGCGGCCGCGGCCGCGCACGCCAGGGGTCTCGCTCGCTACGGGTGTCCTGCGCCGGAGACGACGCGGGCGCGCACCGCCTCCACGAGCGCGCCGAGCCGCGGCGACACCTCGGCCGCGAAGGGCGCGCCCGGCTCGGGCTCGTCGTCGATGGAGAGGAGCGCCTCCGGGAGCCCGGCGAGCTGCGCGCGCGCGCGCAGCCGGACGGCGTCGAGCCCCTCGCGCGGCGCGACCCGGGCGCCGCGCGCCATCACGGGCGCGAGCAGCGGCTCTGCGTCGGGGCTCATCGGCTCGCCCTCGAGCGCGATCACGTCGCGAGCCAGCTTCCCCGAGCGATCGCGGAAGCGGTGCACCTGGTGCGCGCCCGGCAGCGTCGCCTTCCCTTCCGAGAACTTCGCGATGGGCGTGCGCTCTCCGCCGGCGGCCCGCTCGACGTCGCCGATCTCCACGAGCTTGTAGACGCCGCCCAGCGCCGGAGCGTCGATCGACGTCACGAGATCCGTCCCGACGCCGTAGAGGTCGATGGGCGCCCCGGCGCGACGGAGCTCGGCGATGCGGTGCTCGTTCAGATCACCCGAGGCGACGATCTTCGCCGACGTGCAGCCTGCGTCATCCAGGATCCTGCGCACGGCCACGCTGAGCGCGCCGAGGTCGCCGGAGTCGAGCCGGACCCCCTTCAGCTTGTCGCGCGCGATCGCCGCGGCGCGCGCCGCGCCGACGAGCGTGTCGTAGGTGTCGATGAGCAGGATCGCCGCGCTCGGGAAGACGGCGACGTAGGCCTCGAACGCGGCCTGCTCCGTCGGGTGGGCCATGGTCCACATGTGCGCGGCCGTCCCGAGCACCGGGATGCCGAAGCGCATCCCGGCCTCGACGTTGGAGGTGCCGACGCAGCCGACCGCGTACGCGGCGCGCGCCGCGTCGATCGCCGCCTCCGGGTGGGCCCTCCGGGTGCCGAACTCGATGACCCCGGCGTCGCCGGCGGCCAGGACGATCCGCGCGGCCTTCGACGCGATCGCGGTGGCGTGGTTGATGGCGGACAGGGCGAACGTCTCGATGAGCTGCGCCTCGATGAGCGGCGCCGTGACGCGCAGGACCGGCTCGTTCGCGAAGAACACCGTCCCCTCGGGGATGGCCCAGACGTCGCCGTGGAAGCGAAAGTCCCGCAGGTAGCTGCAGAACGCCGGCGTCATCGCGTCCGCGAGGGCGGGCAGCGCGCTCAGATAGGCGATCTGCTCTTCGGTGAAGCGGAGCTCCTCAAGGTAGCGCACGACCCGCGCGAGGCCCATCGCGACGAGGAAGCGCCGGTGCGGCGGAAGCCGCCGCACGAAGAGCTCGCACGTCGCGACGCGCGAGGCCATGCCGCGGTGGAAATAGCCCGCCGCCATGGTCAGCTGGTACAGATCGGTGTGCAGCGCGTCCACAGATCATGGCTAGAGACGCTGGAGGTACGGGTCAACCCGAAGATGGCGTGACGTGAGGCGGTGAGCCGGCCATCCTCACGATCGGGCCACAGGCCGCTGCCGGCAGCGCCCCCGCGGCGGCCGCGGGTGGACTAAGCTCCGCGGCGATGGCGGCGAAGATCCTGGACGGCAAGGCGATCGCGCAGAAGGTCCGCGACGAGGTGCGGGAGGGGGCGGCGCGCTTCGCGGCCGCCCACGGTCGGCCCCCCGGCCTCGAGGTGGTGCTCGTCGGTGAGGACCCGGCCAGCGTGACCCATACGCGGAGCAAGGAGAGGATGTCGAACGAGGTCGGCATTCGAGGCCGGCTCCGCACGCTCCCTGCCGCGACGACCGAGGCCGAGCTGCTCGCGTGCGTCGCGGAGCTCGACGCGGACGACACCGTCGACGGGATCCTCGTCCAGCTGCCGCTGCCGGCGCACATCCGCGCGCACGCCGTGCTCGACGCCATCGACCCCGCGAAGGACGTCGACGGCCTCCACCCGATGAACGCAGGGCTGCTCGCGATGGGCCGCCCGGGCGCCATCGCGCCGTGCACGCCGGTCGGCTGCATGCGCCTGCTCGCGGAGGCGGGCGTCGAGCTCGCCGGCGCCCGCGCGGTGGTGGTCGGGCGGAGCAACCTCGTCGGCAGGCCGATGGCGCAGCTGCTGCTCGCGCGGCACGCGACGGTCGCGATCGCCCACACGCGCACGCGCGATCTGAAGGCGCTCTGCCGCGAGGCCGACGTCCTCGTGGCCGCGGCGGGCAAGGCGAAGCTCATCGGCGGCGACTGGATCAAGGAAGGGGCCACGGTGATCGACGTCGGCATGAACCGCGACGACGCGGGCAAGCTGGTGGGCGACGTCGATTTCGACGCCGCCAGGGAGCGGGCCGCCTGGATCACGCCGGTGCCCGGCGGCGTCGGCCCCATGACGATCGCCTCGCTGCTCGCGACGACGCTGCGCGCCGCGGAAGCGCGCGTCGCGAAGCGGTAGCGCCGCCGTGACCAGGGAGCACGCGCCCGCGCCGCAGCGCGACGCCGACGCGGAGGCCGCCTCCGCCGCCGAGCGCGCCGCTGCGTTCGTCGCGCGCGAGACGGCCGTCGCCTGTCCGCCGTTCGTCCCCGAGGTCAGGCTCCACCTGGCGACCGAGGTCACGCCGCTCTGGCACGCGACCGAGGCGGCGCTCGCGCGCGCGGGCGTGCCGCCGCCGTACTGGGCGTTCTCGTGGGCAGGCGGGCAGGCGCTCGCGCGGTACCTCCTCGATCATCCCGCGACGGTCGCCGGCAAGCGCGTCCTCGACCTCGCCTCCGGCGGCGGCGTCGTCGCGATCGCCGCGGCGCTCGCCGGTGCGGGGCGCGTGAGCGCCGCCGACATCGATCCGTTCGCCGCGGCGGCGCTCCGGCTGAACGCGGCCCTGAACGGCGTCACCGTCGACGTGATCACCGAGGATCTCACGGCGAGCGCCGCGACGACCGCGTGGGACGTGATCGTGGCGGGCGACGTCTGCTACGAGCGCGCGATGGTCGACCGCGTGCTCCCGTGGCTGCGCCAAAAGGCCGCGGGCGCCACCGCGGTGCTCGTCGGCGATCCCGGCCGCGCCTATTGCCCCTCCGAGGCGATCGAGGAGCTCGCGCGGTACCTCGTCCCCACGCCGCTCGACCTCGAAGGGCGCGAGCAGCGCGAGACGCGGGTGCTGCTGCTGCTGCCGCGCCCTTCGGACCGCGGCGAGGGGCAGCCCAGCCCGTAGGCGGCGTCCGGGGGCGCGTCGCCCCGCGGGCCGAGGCGCCCGCCCCCTACTCCTCGCTGAGCCGCCCTCCGTTCAGCCGGCGCACGTGCCCCCCGATCGCCGCCGCGAAGGCCGTGTCGTTCGTCGTGAGGAGCGTCGCCTTCCCCTCCGCGCGGCGCTGCTCGATGAGCTCCAGCACCGTGCCCGCCCCCTCGGCGTCCAGCCCATTGGTCGGCTCGTCGATCACGAGCAGCCAAGGATCGCCCACCAGCGCCGCGAGCAGGAGCGCGCGCTTGCGCTGACCGAACGACAGCCCGGAGAGCCGCTGCCGGTAGAAGGCGGCCGCGCCGAGCCGCTCGATCCACGCGCGCCACACACCGTCGAGCGGCGGCGCCAGCTTGAGCGCGCGCACGAGGGCGCAGAGCTCCGCGACCTGGAGATCGGGCAGCGCCTCGGTCGCGTCGGGCGCGTAGCCGAGCCGGCGCCGCGCCGAGGCCGCGGCGCCGTGGACGGCCTCCCCCGAGAGCGTCACGGCGCCGCGATCGGGCTCCAGCAACCCGACGACGACGCGCAGCAAGGTCGATTTGCCGGCGCCGTTCTCGCCCATCACGACCGCCACCTCCGAAGGTCCGCAGCGGAGGTCGACGCCCGAGAGCACGTCCCTGCCCGAGAGCCGCTTGTGGATCCCCGTCGCCTCCAGCGTCACAGCGCCCTCCCCTCTCCTGCCGCCGCGCCGCGCCCGCGGCGCGGGGAGATCCAGCGCGCCCCGACGGGCCCCGCGAGCAGCGCGGCCGCCGGGGCGAAGGCCGCGAGCGCGAGCTCGCCCAGCGTCCACGCGGCCGCGATCGACGCCGCGATCGCGGCGAGCACCGAGAGCAGCACCCGGCTGCTGTCGCGGCCGTCTTGCCGAACGGACCACCGGACGCAGCCGAGCGCGATCGCGGCGAGGAGCAGCCCCGCGAGCCCCGCGCCGCCGACCAGGCGCAGCGCCAGCGACGGCGCCGCGCCGGTGAGCGCGCCGACCACCGCGCCGTGCCCAAGCGCGAGCGCCGCGAGCGGCGCGGCCACCGCCGCGGCGACGGCGCCCGCGCGGAGCCCGGCCGCCGTGCCGCACGCGTCGAGGAGCCACGCGAGCCGCCGCTCCTCGCGCAGGACCGGACCGGAGAGGCCAGCGCCCGCGCAGAGCGCGACCGGCGCGAACGCGACGAGCGACGCCGCCGCGAGCGGCTCACCCCCGAGCCGCCCGCTGTTCCGGGCCCAGGCCGCCGCGGCGAGCGCGCCGATCGCGGCGAGCGCGAGGCCCCGCACGAGCACCGCGCGGTGGCCGCGGAGGAGCGCCGCCAGGTAGGCGAACGAGAGCGCGACGAGCGCGGGCGCCGCCGATGGGATCATCGAGCGCTCGCGGCCGGCAGCGACCTCCGGCGCGCGGACGACGGCCGCGCGCAGCCCGACGGCGAGCGCCGGCGCGGCGCACGCAAGCAGGACCGACGCCGGGGCCCCGAGCGCGATGGCGCCCGCGAGCAGCGCGAGAGCCGAGAGCTCGCGCGCCCCGCGCGGCCGGGCCAGGAGCATGCAGCGCGCCGCCAGCGCCGCGGCGCAAGCGGCGCAGCCGGCGAGCGCGCCGGCGCCGACCGCCCAGAGCGCCACCCACGGGAGCTCCGCGACGGCGAGGAGCAGCGCATGAGCCGAGAGCAGCTCGCGGCGCGGGACCGGCAGCGCGCGGAGAAAGAACGTCGCCGGAGCCCCGAGCAGCGCGCGCGCCGCCGGCGTCCCGACGAGCAACCACGCTCCCCACAGCGCGACCCGGAACAGGGGCGACTCGCCCGCGAGGCCCGTGAGCTGCGACGGGTGCATCCCGTTGCCGCCGAACACGACCGCCGCGACGAGGCCCATGCCCATGTACAGCGGCATGGCGCGCGCGAAGGCGTCCTTCCCGGCCGTCGAGACCAGGACGCGCAGGACGAGGGCGAAGCGGCGCAGCACGCCACGTGCTTGTACCCCACGGCCGCCCGGATGCTCCCCTCGGAAGCGCATGCGCCACCGGCGCAGGCCGGCGCTGCCGCTCCGCGCCCGGCGCGCCGCCCGTCCCCCTGCCGCGCTGGCCAGCGCAGCGGCCCTCCCCGCCCGCGTGGCCGATGTCGCGGAGCGCGCCGGAAGCAGTAGACTCGACCGGGTGAGCCGCTCCCCTGGGCGCCGCGGCGCCGACCCATCGCAGCTCTCGCTGTTCGGTCCAGCGCCGGAGCCCGCCGCTGTCGAGGCGGCGCGCGAGCGCGACGCGATGGCGGCGGTCTACGACGACGCCGCCCGCCTGGCGGCGCGGCTACCGCCGGGGCTCCACCTCGGCACGAGCTCGTGGAGCTTCCCCGGCTGGCAGGGCCTCGTGTACGCCGCGCGGCACAGCACGGAGGAGCTCGCGCGCGATGGCCTCGCCGAGTACGCCCGGCACCCGCTGCTCACGACGGTCGGGATCGACCGCAGCTTCTACGCCCCCGTCCCCGACAGCGATTTCCGCCGCTACGGAGCGCAGCTGCCGGACGGCTTCCGCTGCGTATCGAAGGCGCTGCACGCGGTCGTGTCCCAGACGCTGGAGCGATCGCAGACCCCGCCGGGCGAGGACGAGGGGCGCAGCGCGGGCCCCGCTCGCCTCGAGCCGAACCCGGATTTCCTCTCGGTGCCGCTCTTCCTCTCGCGCGTCGCCGCGCCGCTGCTCACGGTCTTCCGGGCGCACGCGGGGCCGGTGCTGCTCGAGCTGCCGCCGGTCGGCCCGCCCCACCGGCTCCCGCCTCGCGCGTTCTTCGAGCGGCTCGACGCGTTCCTCGGCGCGCTGCCGCGCGAGCTCTCGTACGCGGTCGAGCTCAGGGAGCGCGCCTATTTCACCGGCGAGTACCGGGAGATCCTCGGCGCCCGCGGCGTCGCCCACGCCTACAGCTACTGGCGCAACATGCCGTCTCCCGGGGCCCAGGCGGAGGTCGTGCCCGTCTCGAACGCCCCGTTCGCGGTCGTCCGGCTCTCGCTCAAGCCCGGCCGCCGCTACGAGGCGGAGAAGCGCCGGTTCCACCCGTTCAACCGGGTGGTCGAGCCGGATCCCGAGATGCGCGCGGAGGTCGCGCGGATCCTGTGCGAGGCCGCGGCGCTGCGCATCGAGAGCTTCACGCTCGTGAACAACAAGGCCGAGGGCTCGGCGCCCCTGACCGTGCGCGCCATCGCCGAGGACGTCGCCGCCGCGTGGCGCGCGCCGACGGCGCCCACGACGACCGCCGGCGGGTGAGCCCGACCAGGGCAGGACGGAGCGGGCCGGAGCGACGCGCGCGCCTGCGCCGTGGAGAGGACAGGCTGGAAAGGGTCGCCGTGCGGGCGGCCTCGGGGCCGGCGCTGCGCATCCCCCCGGCTACCGCGCGCGAAAAGGACTCTCCTCGCCGCACCATCCGTGCAACACCTCGTGCGCCACGGCCCGAACGCCGGCGCGCCGGCCGCGGCAGAGGACGCGCACAGCGCTTGGAGGTGCCCAGTGAAACCCAGTGAAGCTCCGGCCCGCGCCGATGTGGTCATCGTCGGCGCCGGCCACAACGGTCTCGTCGCCGCGGTCCTCCTCGCCCGCCGCGGGCTCGACGTGGTGGTGCTCGAGGAGAAAGACGCGGTCGGCGGCGCGGTGAAGACCGAGCACCCCTTCCGGAACGCGCCGGGCCTCGGCGTCTCTAGCGGCGCCTACCTGCTCGGGCTCGCCCCCCCCGAGCTGCTCCGCGAGGTCGGCGTCACCCTCCCCCTGCGGCGGCGCGATCCGCACTATTTCCTCCCGACCACGGACCGGCGCTACCTGCTCTTCGGCTCGGATCAGGCCGCGATGAAGCGGCAGTTCCTGGAGTTCTTCTCCCAGGCGGACTGGGACGCGAACAGCGCGCTCCAGGCCGAGCTCGCCGCGCTCCGGGACGACATCGCCCCGACGTGGCTCGAGGAGCCGCTCTCCATCGAGGAGACGGCGGAGCGCTACGTGCGGCCCGCCCTCCGGCAGACGTTCGTGGCGCTCTGCCGGGGCACGATCTCCGACTACCTCGCGCGGTTCGGCTGGAAGAGCGACCTCCTCCAGGCGATGTACGCCGTGACCGACGCCTTCTCGGGGCTCGCGGGCGGCTTCGAGTCGCCCGGCACCGGCATGAACTTCCTCATCCACAACATGTGCCGCCTCCCCGGCGCCGACGGGACCTGGATGATCGTCGAGGGCGGAATGGGCACGATCTCCCGCCTCTTCGCCGAGAAGGCGAGGGCCGAGGGCGCGACGATCGTCACCGGCGCCCGCGTCGCGCAGATCGAGTCGTCCGGGGGCGCCGTCTCCGGCGTGCTCCTCGAGGACGGCGCGCGCATCGCCGCGAAGGTGGTCGTCTCGAACGCCGATCCGTACCGCACCCGCGCGCTCGCCGGCGAGGCGGCGATCGGGGCCTCGCTCTCGGCGCGGCTCGGCGCGCTCGCGAAGGACGGCTCGACGCTCAAGGTCAACATGGCGCTGACCGGACTGCCCACGTTCACGTGCCTCCCGGAGGACCGCGGGCAGTTCGGGCCGACCATCCACCTCCTGCCGGACGAGGACGTCGTGATGGACACGCTGCGGCAGGCCCACCGCGACGCGATGAGCGGGCGCCTCCCGGAGTTCCCCGCGATCGAGTGGTACTTCCACACGCCGATCGACCCGAGCCTGCGCGACGCGGAGGGCCACCACAACGCGGCGCTCTTCGTGCAGTGGGTGCCCTACGCGCTCGCGAGCGGCGAGACGTGGGACCAGGCCGCGCCGCGCTACGTGAAGCACCTCCTCGCGATCTGCGATCGCTTCGCGCCTGGGATGAGCGACCTCGTGCTGGAGACGTTCACGCTGGCGCCGCCGGACATCGAGCGGCACTTCGGGATCACGAAGGGGCACATCCACCACATCGACAACAGCTTCGGCTTCGCCGATCGCGTGCCCTACCGGTTCGGGCTCGCCGGGCTTTACTCGTGCAGCGCGGGGACGCACCCGGCCGGGTCGGTCATCGGCGCGGCGGGGCACAACGCCGCGAAGGCCGCGCTCGCCGACCTCGGGAAGTGAGCCGCGCGCGGCGGTCACGCCGCCGCGCGCGCGACCGTCCCCTTCGCCGTCACCACCGCCCGCTCGAGCGGCGCTCGGGCCAGCGCGCCCGGCCACACCACGCACCCGCGCAGCGCGCCGGCCCCCTCGACCCGCGCCCCCGCGCCGACCACGCTGCCCGCCACATCCACGCCCTCCGCGACGGACGCCCCCGGGCCGACGTAGCTCCGCTGGCCGCGCTGCGAGAGCCAGCGCGCGTTCGCCGCGAGGTAGGCGGCCGGCGCGCCGATGTCGTGCCACACGGCGGGCGCCGCGAACGTCGCGAGCGAGCGCCCCTCGCGCAGCCAAGGCAGGTACACGTCGCCCACCATGCACCCGCGCGGCGGCAGCCTTCGCCGGAGCGCCTCGCCGATCACGTGGACGCACACGAAGTCGCCGCCCGCGATCTCCTCGCCGAAGCGCTCGCCGCGCAGCCGCACCACCTCGCCCCGCGCCCCGACGCCCACCGTCCCCTCCCCGGCCGGCCGCGGCGCGACAGCGAGCGTCGCGCCCGCGCCGCGCGCCGCGTGCGCCGCCGAGAGCGCCGCCACGTCGAGGTCGATCAGGACGTCGCCGTTCCAGATGACCACATCGCCCTCGCCGAGCGCGCCCGCCGCGTTCGCGAGGCCCCCGGCGGTGCCTAGCGGCTCCGGCTCGTGCAGGACCTCGACGGGCACCGGGAACGCCGCGAGCAGGTCGCGCGAGAAGCGCTCCGCGAGGTGGGACTTGTTCACCACGGCGCGCTGGACGCCGCCCGCGGCGAGCCGCTCGGCGATGTGCGCGATGAGCGGCCGATCGCCGAGCCACAGGAGCGGCTTCGGCATCTCGTCCGTGAGCGGGCGGAGCCGGGTCCCGAGCCCCGCGGCCAGGATCATGGCAGAGGCCATGGCCGCGAGGATCCCCCCATCACGAGAAACTTTCAAGAAATCGAGGGCGAGGCGACCGCGCCCCGCGCCAGGGGAGCTCGAGGCCATCCAGCCGCCGGGAGCCGGCTCCCTCGTTCAGCTCACTCCCCCCGCTCGGGCAGCCCCCGCGCCGCGCGCTCGAGCAGCTCGTGCCCCGTCGCGTCCCCCTCCTCGAGGTGCGCGACGCCGATGCGGAGGGTCATCCGGAAGGGCGTCGTGGCTGCGCGCCGGAAGCGGTGCTGGCGCACCTTCTCGCCGAGCACCTTCGCGAACGCGGACGACCGGGTCCGGCCGATCCCGGGGCAGACGATCGCGAGGGTGTCGCGGCGGTAGCGCCCCAGCAGCCCGCCTTCCGGCACATAGATCCTGACGATGCGCGCGAGGTCGCCGAGGATGCGATCGACCCCCGCGCGCCCCTGCGTCTCCTCGACGCCCTGGAGCCCCTCCACGCTGAGCAGCAGCAGCGAGAGCCTCCTCGTCCGCTGCTCCTTGGCGCGCTGCACCTCTTTCTTCAGGAAAGCCCGGAGCCGCTCCTCGTGGACGACCGCGGCGAGGTCCTCGTCGCGGTGGCGTGACTCGCCGGCCTTGGGCCCAGGCTCCGGGGGCTTGGGCCCCGGGTCCGACGGCGAGCTGGCGCGCCGGTCGTCCGTCTCGCCCCCGCGGCTCTCGACCCCGCGGCGGGACGACGGCGGCGGGTTCGTGGGCCGATCGGGCGCCGGGGGCGGGGTCGACGGGGCGGGCGCGCCGAGCGCCTCCGCCATCAGCGTGACGGCCGCCGTCGCGCGCTCGAAGCGGTCCTTCGGGTCGATCGCGGTCGCCTGCTGGAACCACGCGTCGAAGGCGGGCGGCAGCCGGATGCTGCTGCGGCGCCGCGCGGCGCGGACGCTCGGCGGCTCGGGCAGCCCCGCCACCATCCGCTGGAGGAGCGCGTAGACCGACGGCAGGACGTTGGCCTCGGTCAGCCAGTACGGGCTGCCCACGAGCAGCGCGAAGGCGACGTGCGCGAGCGCATGGATATCGGTCTTCGGCCCGACGGCGACGTCGCCGCGGATCTGCTCGGGCGCCATGTAGAGGGGCGTCCCGACCATCGCCGTGCGGTCCGCCACGCTGCGGTGCGCCACGACCTTCGCCAGCCCGAAATCCAGGACCTTCACGCAAGGGGAGCCGTCGTCCCGCCTCGTCAGGAAGAGGTTCGCCGGCTTGAGATCCCGGTGGACGATGGCGGCCGCGTGCATCTTGTCGAGCGCGCGCGCGACCTGGCCCAGGTAGAGGACCACCTCGGCCGGCGGCAGCGGGCCGCGGCGCGCGGACAGGCTCGCGAGCTCCTCGCCCTGGAGCAGGTCCATGACGAGGAAGGGCATCCCCGAGTCGGCGTCGATGCCGGCATCGGAGATGTGGACGATGTGATCGCTCTCGATCGCGCCCGTGATCCTGGCTTCCTGGGCGAACCGGGCGCGCTGGGCCGGGTCCTGGATGGATCCGGGGAGCATCACCTTGAGCGCTCGGCGGCGGTCCGTGACCTCGTCCACGACCTCGTACACCGCTCCCATCCCGCCCGTCTTGATGGGGCGCACGACGCGGTACCGCCCATGGAAAGGCGTGTCGGGTCGGAGCTGCGCGAGGCTCGGCGGATCCATGGGGTGATCGCGGCCCTTGGAGCATAGATCGGACCGGGCCCTGTCCGGTCGCCGTTCGCGCCCCCGAGGTGGGGTGGGCAGCTGGTGTGCCTGAAAACTCGACGCCTCCGGCGGCCGCGTGGTAGCTCCGCCGGGTGGGTTCGTCTGCGCTCGCCGTCCTCTCCGCCGCGAGGCGGAGCTCCGCGCCCTGGGCCGCGGCCGCGTTGCTCGGCCTCGGCGCCGTGACCGTCATCACAGCGCCGAGCTGCGGCAACGACGCTGTGGGCGTCGACGCCTGCCGGCGCATCGAGCGTGCCCGGTGCGAGGCGGCCGCCGTGTGCCCGGAGTGGATCGGCTCTGGGGACGCCGAAGAGCGGGTGAACACCTGCGTCGAGTTCTACTGGGACCAGTGCCTGCACGGCATCGAGAGCGGCGCCGGCGGCGGCCCGGCCGCTGCAGAGCCGACGACCGCCCAGGTCGATGCCTGCGTCGCCGCCGTCGGCGAGGCGCGCGCCTGCGCCAGCGCGAAGGTCGCCTCCATGGCGGAGTGCTCCGCGGCGCCGCTCGCCGAGGGGATCGACCGCGCGATCAGCCCCTGCGTGGTGATCACCGCGCAGGCGGAGGCGCTCGAGGCCTGCGCGTTCGTGGCCGCCCCGAACGGCGGCGGCGCCGGCATCGGCAGCGGGGGCTCTGGCAGTGCGGGCAGCGGCGGCTCTGGCAGTGCGGGCAGCGGCGGCTCTGGCAGTGCGGGCAGCGGCGGCTCCGGCGGCGACAGCGCCGGCAACGGTGGCTCTGACGGCGCGGGCAACGGTGGCAGCGGCGGCTCCGGCGGCGGCAGCGCGGGCGGCGGTGGCAACGGCGGCTCCGGCGGGCCCTGATACCGCTGCAGGAAGGTCCCTCGGACCGCTCTCAGGCTGATCGCCCACCCCGCACCAACCTGCTAGGTTCAGGGAGGAGTTCGACCATGGCTACGCCGGCAACAGTCCACGTTGATGTGGAGCTCCCTTCCGATCTCGCGCAGCTCCGCCTCCCGGCGGGGGTCGATCGCAGGCTGCAGGCGCTCCTGGACAAGCAGGACCGCGGGGAGAAGCTGTCGGCGGATGAGGCCATCGAAGCCGAGGGGCTCGTCGATCTCGCCGAGCTGCTCAGCTTGCTGCGCCTCCGCGCATCGCGGAAGGAGCCTGCGCTGACGCGATGAGCCGCGACAGCGTGCCCGCGGCGCTCCAGCGTCGCGTCCGCAAGCGTGCCGCCGATCGATGCGAGTATTGCCGGCTCTCCCAGGTCAGCCAGGAGGCCGCGTTCCATGTCGATCACATCCAGCCGCGGCACGCAGGTGGCCTGACCACCCCGGAGAACCTGGCGCTCGCCTGTGTGTCGTGCTCCCTGCGCAAGGGAGCGCGGACCCATGGAGAGGATCCGACCACGGGCGACCACGCGAGCCTCTTCCACCCTCGCTGGGGTCGCTGGGAAGACCACTTCGACGTCACGAGTGATCTGTTGATCGCCGGAAAAACACCGACAGGCCGCGCCACGGTCGCGCTGCTCCGGATGAATCGGCCTCTCGTCATCGAGATTCGACGTGAAGAGGCGTTGCGGGGTCGATTCCCGTAGAGGGCGCCCGCTGCTTCCGCGAGCTCATTTCAAGCCTTGCAGCGGCCAGGCCCCCGGCGTCCAGGCGCAGCCGCGGCGCCGCCTCGCGCGGGCGGCGCATCGGGCAGCTCGCCCGCGAGCGCCGTCGTCCCCGGCGCCTCCTCCCGCCGGCCTCGCTCGGCCGCGCGCCGCGCCGGGCGCGGCGCCCGCGCAGCGGGGCCGCGTTTCATGTGGCGCCGTTCCCCGGCTTGGACTAGTGCCCCCTGCCGATGGGCCGAGCTCGAGCTGGTTTCGGAACCTTGTTCGCAGCGGATCGCGCGCGCGGGCGCTCCCCGCGACCCCGGGCCGTCCGGTGCGCCCTGGCGCTCGCCGTGCTCGCGCTCACGGCCTGCGCCGACGGGTCCAACAGCGACGACGACCTGCAGCTCGGGACGTCGGTGACCATCGACCCGCTCGCCTTCCTTGGCGACGTCCAGTGCTCGGGCTCGGACGAGCCGGAGGCCATCCGCAGCTACGTCGCCACGCTCACCGACAACAGCGCGGAGGGCGGGCCGTCCCCCCTCGCCTCGTCGCCGCCGATCTCCTGTGCGTGGAGCGTGTCGTTCACCTCCGTCGTCGAGGGGCACAAGTACACGGTCAGGATCGACGGCTACGGGGGGGAGTTCGCCGACGAGCTCACGCCCGAAGGTGGCGAGACCTCCGGGAACCCCGACATGCTGCTCCCCAACGGCGACAAGGCCGACCCGATCTGGACGTGGGAGTGCCCCGGCCCCGACCCCGACGCCCCGGACAGCGCCGGATCGATCGTGGCGGAGAAGGACGTAGAAATCGTCGTCCGGAACTGCGCCCCGCCCACCCGCTTCGAGCCCTGACCCTTCCGGCGCCCCCGTTGCGCCGCCTCAAGCTCCCGCCGCGCTGTCCAGCGCCCCCGCCCAGGACGCTCCTGCGCTCCCACCGCGCTGTCCGGCGCCCCTGATGCGCCCTCGGCAGCGCCTCGCGGCGTCCGCAGAGGAGCCGGCGGCAGGCCGCGATCCGCGCCCGCCGCGCGCGGGGAGGAACGCCCTCTGAGGCCGGCAAACCCTTTGCGCCAGCCTGCCCCTTGGAGTACCTGAACGCATCCGTCGCATCCCCTGAACAGCGTGGGTCATAGGGCGCGCGGCGAAGGCCGGGCTCCACCTCGTCGCTCGTCGATCGAGGCCAGGGCCGCTTCTGCCGCTCCGCTCGACGCTCGATCCGCGCTGGGATGGGCCTCTACGACGGGGGCCGAGCGCGCGCCGCGCCCGCCCCCCGCGCCTCGGGTGCAGGTCCCCCATGGAAGAGACGTCGAACATCCAGCAGAAGGTTCCGGTCAGCATCCAGGACGAGCTCCGGACGAGCTACCTCGACTACGCGATGAGCGTGATCATCGGCCGCGCGATCCCGGACGTGCGCGACGGCCTGAAGCCGGTGCACCGCCGGATCCTCTACTCGATGAACGAGCAGAAGATCGGCCCCACCGGCGCGCACAAGAAGTGCGCGCGCGTCGTCGGAGACGTGCTCGGCAAGTACCACCCGCACGGCGATCTCGCGGTCTACGACGCGCTCGTCCGGATGGGGCAGACCTTCAGCCTGCGCTACCCGCTCATCGACGGGCAGGGCAACTACGGCTCGGTCGACGGCGACTCGCCCGCCGCCATGCGGTACACGGAGTCGCGCCTGTCGCGCATGGCCGTCGAGCTGCTCGCCGATCTCGACAAGGACACCGTCGACTTCGTCCCGAACTACGACGACTCGGAGCTCGAGCCGAGCGTCCTGCCGGCGAAGTTCCCGCAGCTCCTGGTGAACGGCTCCGGCGGCATCGCCGTCGGCATGGCGACGAACATCCCGCCGCACAACCTCGGCGAGATCATCGACGCGACGATCGCGATCATCCGCAACCCCGACGTCACCCTGGAGGAGCTGCTCCACCTCGTCCCGGGCCCCGATTTCCCGACCGGCGGCCTCATCTACGGCAAGAGCGGCATCGTGCAGGCGTACACGACCGGCCGCGGCTCGATCACGATGCGCGGGCGCAGCCAGGTCGAGAAGACGATGAAGGGCGACCGCGAGCAGCTCGTCTTCACCGAGATCCCCTACCAGGTGAACAAGGCCCGGCTGGTCGCGAAGATCGCCGAGTGCATGAAGGAGAAGCGCATCGAGGGGATCAGCGAGGTGCGCGACGAGAGCGATCGCGAGGGGATGCGGATCGTCGTCGAGCTGAAGAAGGACATCTTCCCGCAGGTGGTCCTGAACCAGCTCTACCGGCTGACGGATCTCCAGGCGACGTTCGGCGTCATCAACCTGTCGATCGCGAACGGCCGCCCCGCGGTGCTGAGCCTGAAGGACACGCTCTCGCACTTCATCGAGCACCGGCGCGAGGTCGTGACGCGGCGCTGTCGGTTCGAGCTCCGGCAGGCCGAGTCGCAGCGCGAGCTCGTCGAGGGGCTCGGGATGGCGACGAGCGACATCGATCGCATCGTCGCGACGATCCGCGCGTCGAGCGATCCGGACGACGCGCGGGAGAACCTGCAGAAGCTGCCCCTCCGGGGGCTCGGCGAGTTCCTCCGGCGCGCCGGCCGGCCGGAGCCCGAGTGCGCCGAGGCCGACACGCGCGGCGACTACTTCCTGTCGGAGCGGCAGGCCAAGGCGATCCTCGAGATGCGGCTGTCGCGCCTGACCGGCCTCGAGCGGGAGAAGCTCGCGAAGGAGTACGGCGAGCTGTCGCAGACCATCGAGCGGCTCCGGGCGATCCTGGCCGACATGGGGCTGCTCATGAACGTGATCGTGATGGAGCTCGAGGAGATCAAGGCGCGCTTCGGCGACAAGCGGCGGACCGAGATCGTGCCGGCCGAGGCCGAGATCCAGATGGAGGACCTGATCCAGGAAGAGGACATGGTCGTGACCATCTCGCACGCCGGCTACCTGAAGCGGACGCCGACGTCGACGTACCGGGCGCAGCGCCGCGGCGGCAAGGGGATGGTGGGGATGGAGGCGCGCGAGGAGGACTGGGTGAGCCAGCTCTTCGTGGCGTCGACGCACTCGTACGTCTTCTTCTTCAGCGACAAGGGCAAGGTCTTCGTCAAGAAGGTCTACGAGATCCCGCAGGCGCCTCGGAACGCGAAGGGCCGGGCGATCGTGAACTTCGTCGGGATGGAGCCGGGGGAGAAGGTCGCGGCGATCACGCCGGTGCCGAGCTTCGACGGCGAGACGTTCGTGGTGACGCTGACCCGCCGCGGGCAGATCAAGAAGACGGCGCTCAACGAGTACGAGAACTACCGGGACAAGGGGATCATCGGCGTGCGGATCGAGGAGGGCGATCAGCTCTTCACGGCGGCGCTCACCGACGGCAAGCGCGAGCTCGTGATCGCGACGCGGAGCGGGATGAGCATCCGCTTCCCCGAGGACCAGGTGCGCCCGACGGGCCGCGCGACGATGGGCGTGAAGGGCATCGAGCTCGACGAGGGCGACGTGGTGGTGGGCCTCGGCGTGAGCGGCGACGGGCGCGACCGGGTGCTCGCGGTCTGCGAGCGCGGGTACGGCAAGCAGACGCCGCTCGAGGAGTTCCGGCTCCAGAGCCGCGGCGGCAAGGGCGTGATCCTGATCGACGCGAGCGAGCGGAACGGGCCGGTCGTCGGCGTCGCCATGGTGAGCCCGAGCGACGAGGTGCTGATCGTGACCGATCGCGGGCAGATGATCCGCACCAAGACGAGCGAGATCCGCGAGACGGGGCGCAACGCGCAGGGCGTGCGGATCATGCACGTCGGCCAGGACGAGCGGGTCGTCGCCGTCGAGGCCTTCGCGGCGGAAGCGGCCGAGGCCGAGGAGGGCGGGTCGACGCCGCCGGCAGCCGGCGCGGACGGGACCAACGGGGTCGCGGATCACGCCGGCGGGAACGGGAGCAGCGAGGTCAACTAGAGGTCGACCGGGCGCCGAGCTCGGTCGACGGCCCGTCCGCAGCCCCCGCCGCGCGACCGCCACACGAGGGGCCGACGGTGGTCCTCGGGTCGACCGGACGGGGAGCTCGGTGGCCGACGAGGGCCGCTAGCTCGGTCACGTGCTCGTCGTGGGCGCCCATCGCCACGAGCGCGTCGGCGAGCCGCAGGACGTACTCGACGTTCGAGCCGCTCGGGCCGTGCGACGCGAGCACCTGCGCGGCGATCTCGGGGAGCGGCGCAGCGCCCAGGTAATCGGGGTTATCCGGCGTGGCCAGGTACACGATGGCCGACCGGGCCGTGATCTCCGCCCGCACCGCCGCCCCGTCCACGAGGTGGAGCGGCACGTCGTGGCGCGCATATCCGCCCTTCTCGCGGTGGTCCAGCGCGCGGAGCACCTCGCCGAGCTCGGCCTCGCCAACGCGATAGGCCATCCCCCAGCAGAGGGCGCCAGGCGACGGGATGAGCGTGACCACCCGCCCGGGCGCCCCGGGGACGCCCCGATGGTCTGTGGACCCCTGCCAGAAGCGGCGGGCCCACCCCGTGATGTACCCGGGCACCATCTGCTCGAAGCGGAAGGCAGGCCGCCAGATCAACGAGCCGTAACCGAAGATCCACGCCTCGCGGTCCACGGGGCGATTGTACCAAACCGCGCCGGCCGTCAGCCGCTGCAGCTCACCCCTCCAGCAGCTCGAACCGGATCCCCGCCGCCTGAAGCCGCTCGATGAGCCGCTCCCCCATCGCGACGGCCGGCGTGATGACCCCGGCGCGCGCCGGCAGCCGCTCGCGGTCGAACGCCATGCAAAGCGCCGACTCCGCCACCATCTTGGCCGTCTCCGAGTACCCCGGATCGCCGCCGCTCACCCGCGTCACCACCTTGCGCGACGCGCTCTTCCCCTGGAAGGTCACCTGGAACCAGCTGCGCGCCCGCTCCTCCGCGCTCGGCCCCTCCCCCGGACTCCGCACCTTGCGGAGCAGCTCCCGCGTCGGTCCCACCTTGGCCAGCGCCGTGACCGCGCCGAAGCCGGCGATCCCCATCACGAGCTGCAGCCCGGACTTGACCTGCACGTTGTGGCTGTACTGGAAGTCGGGGCCGTAGGCGTCGAGCTCCCGCGCGCTCCGGAGCACGACGAGCGGATCGATGCTGGGCATCGGACAGAGCCATGCGCGCAGCCCCTTCTCGTAGCGGATGCGCGCCTTGAGCCCCCGCACCCTGCGCGCCCCGTGCGCGCCCTCGCCGCGCGCGGCGCCCTTCCTGGGGCCGGCGTGCGCCATGATCTCGAGCAGCGACTGCCAGGTGCCGCCGGAGAAGCTGCCGTGCGCGCGCACGATGCCCTCCACCACGATCGGCTCGCCCGCGGGGAGCTTCGTCACCGTGAAGAGCACCCCGAGGTCGTGCGGGATGCTGTCGAAGCCGCAGCAGTTGACGATCCGCACGCCCCGCGCGCGGGCAGCCTCGTGGTGGCGCTCGATGAGGCGGTCGACGAACCCAGGCTCTCCGGTGAGATCCGCGTAGTCGGTGCCCGCGCGGATGCACGCCTCGACGAGCGGCTCGCCGAGCGCCGTGTAAGGACCGACCGTCGTGATGACGACGCGCGCCTGGCGAGCCATGCGCTCGAGCGACGCCGCGTCGTCCGACGCCGCCTCGATGACGCCCAGCGAGGAGCACGCCGGATCGATCGCCTCCATCGCCGCCTTCACCTCGGCGAGGCGCCCCGCGTTCCGGCCAGCGATCGCCCAGCGGATGGGCCGCTCTTCTGCGCCACGGGCGGAGGCGTCCTTGCCCTTGGTGGCGAGATACTCGGCGACGAGGCGACCGGTGAAGCCGGTCGCTCCGAAGACGATCACGTCGTACGCGCGGTCGCTGGTCATGGGGGGCAGCCTTGATACCACGACCGCGGGCGGGAACGGTCAGCGCCGGCACCACGAGAGAGACGGCGGCACCCAGCCGCCGAACGAGCGCTCCAGGTGCTCCGCCACGGCGATCGTCACGTGATCGTTGCCGTGGATCGCCGCCACCTGGACGCCGAGCGGCAGCCCCTCGCCGTTGAGGCCCAGCGGCACCTGCGTCGCCGGCATCTCCATGACGTTGAGCACCGCGGTGTATGTCCACTGGAAGGGCGGCAGCAGCGGCGCGTAGTGCCGCGGCGCGGGGCTCGGATAGGACGGGTAGAGCATCACGCCCTGCTCGCCGATGCGCGACACGAGCTCCGCGCGCAGCGCCTTGCCGAGCTCCAGGGCGCGCTCGACGCGCGCCGGCAGCAGCCCGCCGACGTCCTCCAGCAACGCGAGCCCCAGCGCGGGCAACGTGTGCGTCGAGCGGCGGACCGACCAGCGGGCGAGCTCACGCGGCAGGCTGACCGGGCGGCCGCCACCGAGCAACGCCCGGAACGTGACGCCCCCGGACGTGCCCACCATCGCCGTCCAGATGTCGAGCGCCCGCGCGAGGAGGTCGATCCTCGCCTCGACCACCGTCGCCCCGCAGGCGGCGAGCGCCTCCGCAGCCTTCCGCTGCGCGGCCACGAGATCGGCGCTCACCCGGCGCACGCCGTCGTGCTCGACGGAGAGCACCGTCAGCGCGCCGAGATCGACCGAGGCCGGATCGCCGAGCGGCAGCGGCGCACAGCCCGGATCGCGCGCGTCGGGGCCGGCGAGGATGCGGAGCACCGGCATGAGATCCTCGGCGCGCCGCGCGATCGGGCCCGTCGTCATGAAGCGGAGCCCCCGCTCGCCCGGCAGCGGGAACTGGCCCGTGGTCGGCACGAGCCCGCCGGTCGGCTTGTGGCCGAAGACGCCGTTGAAGAACGCGGGCATGCGGATGGATCCGCCGATGTCCGAGCCGAGGCCGACCGGCGCGCCGCCCGCGCCGATCACCGCGGCCTCGCCGCCCGAGCTGCCGCCCGCGGTGCGCGCCGGGTCGTAAGGGTTGTTCGTCCGGCCGTAGAGCCGGTTGTTCGTCTCCATCCACATGCAGAGCTCCGACACGTTGGTGACGCCGAGCGGGATGAAGCCTGCGGCGCGCAGGCGCGTGACCGTCACGGCGTCCTCCTCCGCGCGCACCTCGGCGCGGGCGACGAGCCCCGCGGAGTTCGGCATGCCGGCGACGGCGAAGCTCTCCTTGATGGAGCACGGGACGCCGAGGAACGGCGGCGCGCCCGCGGCCCCGCCCTGATCGAGGAGCGCGTCGACCGCGCGCGCCTCGGCGCGGGCGGCCTCGAACCGGTCCGCCACCATCGCGTTGAGCGTCGGGTTCACGCGCTCGATGTGCCGGATATGGGCCTCCACGACCTCGGCCGACGTCACGGCTCGTTCGCGGATCAGCGCAGCGAGCCGGGTCGCGGAGAGCAGGAGCAGCGGATCTCGTGAAAGCATGCGTGCGACCGAGGATCAGGCTCGGGACGACCACCCAGGTCAAGGGTCCGTCACCCCGGGTCCGTCGATCGCCCCCGCCCCATCCCGGGCGCGAGACGCGCGCGGCCCTCGCCGAGCGTCCTCCTGGGCGCCGGGGGCGCTGGCCGCCTACTCCTCCGCGGCCTGCGCCGCGCCCCCTGCCTGCCCAGCGCCCGCAGCCTGCCCCGCGCCCGCGCGCTGCATCGGCGTGGCGGCGACCGCGCGCTCCCGCGCTCGCTGCGGGAAGGCCCAGCGCACCGCCCCCGTCACCAGCCAGTCGACCGCCCCCCGGTCGTCGACCTGGATGCCGGGATCGAGGTATACCTGCACCCGTTCGCTGAGCTCTGCGCCGACCTCCAGCACGCTCGTCGACACGACGCGGTGCGCGCCGCGGTGGTCGATCGAGAACGCCTGGTCCGGGCTCACCCAGAACCCGCGCGGCAGCTCGATGATGGCGAATTCCCTTATCGTCGACTTCTGGATGGCGTTCCGCCCCGGGTCGCCGCCGAACGACACAGAGTGCTGCAGCTGGGCCCCGAGCCGCGCGGGCCGCGCCACGCGGACGTACGCCTGGACGAGGGGCGCCACCTGGTTCTTTCCCGAACCGAGCGCGCGCTTCGTCGCCGAGTCGAGGACGAGATCCGTGCCGAGGACCAGCGCGAACCGCGGCGTGCCGACCACGCGGACGAGCGGCCGGATCAGGATGTCGCCGAGCCCCACGTCGCGCTGGCCCTCGATGTCACCCGCGTACGCGAGCGGCAGATCTGCGCGCAGCGAGAACGTCCTGGTGAAGGCGTAGTCCCCCCGGAGCACCGCCGCGTTGAAGAAGCTGGTCTTGCTTTGCGAGTAATCGTTCCGGAGCTCGAGGAACGTGCTGAAGTTGGCGGCCGCCCTCGGTTGCGTCCGGGGCGCCGCTGCGGCGGGCCGCTCCGGCGCAGCAGGTGGCTGTGCAGGCGGCGCGGGCGGCAGCGACGGCCGCGCGGGCTGTGCGCCCGCGAGCGCCATGGGATCCGCTGGATGCGCAGGATCGGCGCGGGCCGCGGCGGCGCCGGTCGAGGCGCCGCTCAACACGAGGAGCCCGACCGTGCCGAGAGAGGCCACGCGGCGGCGCTGCAGACCACAGGGCGAGACCGGTCGATCGGCAGGGCGCGCCTGCGCGACGCGATGCGCTTGCATGCCAGGTTCATGGGTGTGTCGCGCGATCTGGCGGCAGTCGGTTCAAGACAGCAGTCTGCACCTCGGGCGCGCATGATCCGACGTCCGGTGTTTGCGCACCTCTCCCCCGGCGCCGCGGCATCCTGGCCGCGCCCTCGCCTCCGCGCGCTCCACGCGACGCGCTCGGCGCGCCTCGCTCGACTCGCCCGGCGTCGCGAACGAGTCGCGCTCGAGCGACGCATTCGTGCACATCGAGCGCGGTGCATCGCCGTTCGAGACATCGCCGCCCGAGCTCCCGGACATCGCCGGTTCGTGCCGAACATCACGCGGTTCACGTGCGCGTGCTCGAACAAAAAACTGCACGAAATGCCGCAGAAACAAGCGTTCTGTAAAGAAACAACTTGACGCGACGCAGCAGCTCTGTAGGGTAGAAGCATCTACGCCATGCAGAAGCCGATGTGCACCACCAGCGCCCACGCCTCCGGCGACGGGACCCCCGCTGAGAAGGTTGTGCACCACGCTTCGTTGGCGTCCTCGACGACGCGTTCGTTCGTCGTCGTCGAAGGCGGCGTGTCCGTCGGGCTCCTAGCGGGCCTAGCCATTCCTGCGCTCTTCAGCCTAGTTGACGTCGTCGGGCTGATTCGCGTCGGGAACGGTTGCGGGCCGCCGCTCTGAGCTGAAACAGCATGGAGATTGGCCCCCGCACCGAGATGGTCCGGGGGCTTTCGTTTTTTCGGCCTGAGGGTTCACGGAGAGCAGCCGTCGTCGAAGGAGGATCAGGTGAGCAAGGAACATTCGAGGAAGAATCGGGAGGACGCCTCTATCGAGGCCGTCGACCAGCGCATCGCGGAGCTCGCAGAGCTCGTCGCAGCGGGATGTGGGGGGCCCGTCGCGTCGAGCGCCGTGCGAGAGGAGTTCGAGGCGCTCGTCGACGAGATCCGCGCCCGAGCCAGCGGGGGCGCCGTCCGCGCGCCCCAGCGCTCCTCGACGCACCTCAAGGGCGCGCGCCCGCACGGCGACGCCGCGGAGGCCTCGTTCGAGTTCCATGCTGACCCGCCCTCCGCTCGCTCCAACGTGGACCAGCGCGCCAAGCCGGCGAGCGCACCGAGCAGCTCGCGCGTCGTGTCGCTCGACGACGCGCGCAGGGTGCTCGACGCGCTCCGCCGCGAGGAGAGCAGCGGCGGCGGCCCTCGGGAGGATCTGCAGCGCGCGATCGCCTAAGTAGCTGAGCCTCTGAGAAACGGCAGAACCCCGCGGCCAAGGCGCCCCCATGGGCCCCACCTTCACCCGCGTGACTCGATGGAGTCGGGAATTATGAAACGAACCGGTGCACAGATTATCTGGGAAGTCCTCGTCCGCGAAGGCGTGGACGTGGTCTTTGGCTATCCGGGCGGCGCAATCATGCCCGCCTATGACACGATCCTCGGCTACCCGATCCGCCATGTGCTCGTCCGGCACGAGCAGGGCGCGTCGCACATGGCAGACGGGTACGCCCGCGCCTCGGGCAAGGTCGGCGTTTGCGTCGCCACCTCGGGGCCGGGCGCGACGAACCTCGTCACCGGGATCGCGACTGCGATGCTCGACTCCTCGCCCATCGTCTGTATCACCGGGCAGGTCTCGTCCAAGCTGCTCGGGACCGACGCCTTCCAGGAGACGGACATCACGGGCGTCACCCTGCCCATCACCAAGCACAACTACCTGGTGACCGACGTCCAGGACATCGCTCCTACCCTCCGCGAGGCGTTCTACATCGCGCGCTCGGGCCGCCCGGGCCCCGTGCTCGTGGACATCACCAAGGACGCCCAGCAGGCGTCGATCGATTTCGAGCCGCCGAAGGGCGAGGTCCGGCTGCCCGGCTACCGCCCCTCGCAGCACGCCGTCCAGACGGACATCGAGAAGGCGATCGACCTCATCGACGAGGCCGAGCGGCCGCTCATCCTGGCTGGTCAGGGCATCGTCAGGGCGGAGGCGACGCGCGAGCTCCTCTCCTTCGTGGAGAAGACGGGGATCCCCGTCGCCTCCACGCTGCTCGGCCTCGGGGGCTTCCCGGCGACGCACCCGCTCAGCCTCGGCATGATGGGCATGCACGGCGAGGCGTGGGTGAACAACGCCATCCAGGAGGCCGACCTCCTCATCGCGCTCGGGATGCGCTTCGACGACCGCGTGACCGGCAACCTCAAGACCTACGCCGTGAAGGCGAAGAAGATCCACGTCGAGATCGACCGGTCCGAGATCAACAAGAATGTCAAGGTCGACGTGGGCCTCATCGGCGACGTCCGGGACACGCTCCTGTCGCTCATCCCCGGGTGCAAGCAGCGCAACCGGGGCCCGTGGGTCGAGCGCATCAACCTGCTGAAGGGCGACTCGGCGGTCCGTGACATTCAACAATTGCCGTACAACGATAAATTGTACGCCGCGCACGTGATGCACGACCTCTGGCGGCTCACCGACGGCAAGGCGCTTGTGGTAACCGACGTCGGCCAGCACCAGATGTGGGAAGCGCAGTACTACAAGCACGATCACCCGCGGAAGCTCGTCACCTCCGGCGGCCTCGGCACGATGGGCTTCGCCCTGCCGGCGGCGATCGGCGCGCGCTTCGCGAAGCCGGAGGACGAGATCTGGGTGGTCGTGGGCGACGGCGGCTTCCAGATGACCGCGTGCGAGCTCTCGACCTGCGCGCAGGAGGGGCTCAAGGTCCACGTGGCCGTCATCAACAACGGCTACCTCGGCATGGTGCGGCAGTGGCAGGAGTTCTTCTACAACCGGCGCTACTCGGCCACCCCGATGCGCAGCCCGGATTTCGTGAAGCTCGCCGAGGCCCACGGGCTGACGGGCATCCGCGTCACGAAGCGTGAGGAGATCGCCGGCGCCGTGGAGCGCGCCCGCGCCACGCCGGGCACCGTGGTGGTCGACTTCCGCGTCGAGCAGGAGGATAGCGTCTATCCGATGGTCCCCGCCGGCGCCGACCTGAACGACATGATCCGGCGCCCGAGCCCCATCGTGGAGACCGGGGAGGATCCGTGAACGCGCCCGTAGACCCACGCGCCCAGGGCGCGCGCTCCAGCGTGAGCGTGCGCCCGTCGGACGGGCGGGGCGCGCCCGAGCGCGCCGCGGCTGGAGCCGCGCGCACCATAGACAAGAGGGACTTTCAAGAGGCATCCATGGATCGACCCATCCTGCGCACGTTCATCGCCTACGTCGAAGACCGCCCCGGCGTGCTCAACCGCGTCGCGTCCCTCTTCCGGCGGCGCGCCTACAACATCGAGTCGCTGAGCGTCGGGCGCACCCACATCGCCGGGATCTCGCGCCTGACCCTGGTCCTCGAGGCGGACGAGGACGGGGCGCGGCGCCTGGAGGCGAACCTCTACAAGCTGGTCAACACCCTCTGGGTCCGGGACGTCACCCACACCGCCTCCGTCGCGCGCGACCTCGCGCTCATCAAGGTGAAGGCGGACGCGACGAGCCGGGCGCAGGTGCTCCAGCTCTGCGAGGTGTTCCGCGCGCGCACCGTCGACGTCGCCCCCGAGGCGCTGACCATCGAGATCACCGGGACCGGCGACAAGATCGAGGGCCTGCTCGAGGTGCTCCGCCCCTTCGGGATCATCGAGATGGTGCGGACAGGGATGATCGTGATGACCCGCGGCGCCGAGGAGGCCGAGGCCAGGTTCGACTCCATCCCCGTGCGCACGGCCGAGAACGGCGCCTCCTGACGGCGCAAGACGGTGTAAATAGCGCGCGCCAGACGTGAATGACGTGAAGGACGGGAGCCGCGAGGTGCGGGTCCCGGTTGTAAGGAGAGAGAGATGGCTAAGATTTTTTACGATAACGACGCGGATCTTTCGCTCATCCAGAGCAAGAAGGTCGCGATCGTGGGCTATGGCTCCCAGGGGCACGCGCACGCGCTGAACCTGCGCGACAGCGGCGTCACGGTGATCGTCGCCCTGCCCGAGGGCAGCAAGAGCCGGCCCAAGGCGCAGGCCGCGGGGCTGCAGGTGGCCACGGTGTCCGAGGCCGCGAAGGCCGCCGACGTCATCATGATCCTCGCCCCCGACACGTCGCAGGCGCGCATCTACAACGAGCAGATCGCGCCGCACCTCGGCCCGGGCAAGACGCTCATGTTCGCGCACGGGTTCAACATCCGCTTCAACACGATCACGCCCCCCCCGTCGGTCGACGTGTCGATGATCGCCCCGAAGGGCCCTGGCCACCGGGTGCGCGAGACGTTCGAGGCCGGCGGCGGCGTCCCGGCCCTCCTCGCCGTCCACCAGGACGCGAGCGGCAAGGCGGAGGCCCAGGCCCTGGCCTACGCGAAGGGCATCGGCGCGTCGCGCGCCGGGGTGCTCCTCACGACGTTCGCGGAGGAGACCGAGACCGACCTCTTCGGCGAGCAGGCGGTGCTCTGCGGCGGCGCGAGCGAGCTCGTGAAGGCAGGGTTCGAGACGCTCGTCAACGCCGGCTACCAGCCGGAGATCGCGTACTTCGAGTGTCTGCACGAGCTCAAGCTCATCGTCGACCTCATGTACCGCGGCGGCCTCAACTACATGCGGTACTCGATCAGCGACACCGCCGAGCACGGCGACTACGTGTCGGGCCCGCGGGTCATCACCGACAAGACGCGCGAGGAGATGAAGCGCATCCTCGGCGAGATCCAGAGCGGCGAGTTCGCGCGCAAGTGGATCGCGGAGAACGAGGCGGGCCGGCCGAAGTTCGAGGCGACGCGGGCGAAGGAGCGGGAGCAGCGGCTCGAGATCGTGGGCGCCAACCTGCGCAAGATGATGCCGTTCATCGATCCCGTCACCATCAAGCCCGGCGACTGAGCCTCTCCACTCGTGGGAGGCGGCGGAGAACACCATGCCTGAGATGATTGCCAATCAAGCGATGCCCCCGTCCGATTACGTCCGCATCTTCGACACGACGCTGCGCGACGGCGAGCAGTCGCCGGGCGCGACGATGACGTCGTCGGAGAAGCTCGAGATCGCGCTCGCGCTGGCGAAGCTCGGCGTCGACGTCATCGAGACGGGCTTCCCCGCCGCCTCCCCCGACGATCTGCTCGCCGTCCAGACGATCGCCGAGCGCGTGGGCGCGGCCGCGGTCCCCGGCCGCCCGGCCGCGACCCCGCCGATCATCTGCGCCCTCGCCCGCGCCACCAAGGTCGACATCGACAAGGCGTGGGAGGGCGTCGCTCGGGCCGCGCACCCGCGGATCCACACCTTCCTCGCCACGAGCGACATCCACCTCAAGCACAAGCTCCGGATGACCCGGACCGAGGTGCTCGACCGCGTGCGGGCCATGGTCGCGTACGCGCGCGACCTGTGCGCCGACGTGGAGTTCAGCCCCGAGGACGCCGGCCGGAGCGAGCCGGAGTTCCTCTACCAGGTGCTCGAGGCCGCGATCGCCGCCGGGGCCACCACGCTCAACATCCCGGACACGGTCGGGTACACCATCCCGAGCGAGTTCGGCGCGCTCATCGCCGGGATCCGCAAGAACGTGGCGGGGATCGACCGCGCCATCGTCTCGGTCCACTGCCACAACGACCTCGGGCTCGCGACGGCCAACGCGCTGGAGGGCATCCGCGCGGGCGCGCGCCAGGCCGAGGTGACCATCAACGGCATCGGCGAGCGCGCCGGCAACACCGCGCTCGAGGAGATCGTCATGGCGCTCGCGACGCGCCGGGCCGTCTTCGGGCTGCGCACCGGGATCGACACGACCCAGATCGCCACCGTGAGCCGCCTCGTCAGCGCGGCGACCGGCTTCAACGTCCAGCCGAACAAGGCGATCGTCGGCGCCAACGCCTTCGCGCACGAGTCCGGCATCCACCAGGACGGGATGCTGAAGCACCAGGAGACGTACGAGATCATGCGGCCGGAGATGGTCGGGGTGACGCAGACCCGGCTCGTCCTCGGCAAGCACTCGGGCAGGCACGCGCTCCGCAACCGGCTGGAGGAGCTCGGCTACCACCTCGACGAGGCCCAGCTCGCGGCGGCGTTCGCCAGCTTCAAGGCGCTCGCGGACAAGAAGAAGCACGTCACCGATCCCGACATCGAGGCGATCGTCTCGACCACGCGGGCGCAGGCCGACGATCTCTACACGCTCGACGCGCTCCAGGTCGCCTGCGGGACCACCGGCATGCCCACCGCCACGGTCCGCCTGCGCGGGCCGGACGGGGCGCTGCACGTCCGCGCCGCGATCGGCACCGGGCCGGTGGACGCCGCCTACCGGGCGATCGACGAGATCGTCCGCGTGCCGAGCAGCCTCCTCGAGTTCTCGGTGCACGCGGTGACCGAGGGCATCGACGCGCTCGGCGAGGTGAGCGTCCGCGTCCGGGCGGACGCGACGTCGAACAAGCGGCACCCGCAGCACGACGCCGCGGCGCGGGTCTTCCACGGCCACGGCGCTGACACCGACATCCTGGTGGCCAGCGCGAAGGCATACCTCACCGCCCTGAACCGGCTCCTCGCGACCTACGGCGTCGAGCCCAAGGACGACGCGGGGGCGTCAGAGAGCAACCAGAGCGGCCACGGCGCCGCCGTCGAGACCGCGAGGTAGGGCCGTGCGCCGAGCGCAGGAGGCCCCCCGAGGGGCGACGAGCTCGGCGACCCGATCTCGCTGCACGAAGGAAGTCGAATCTTATGAATCCGCCTCATAACGGCGCGGAGCAGGGCGCCCGCCCCGCGGACCGCGTCGACGTCTACGACACAACGCTACGGGACGGCACCCAGCGCGAGGGCATCTCGCTCGCGTGCGAGGACAAGCTGCATATCGCGCGCCACCTCGACGCGTTCGGCCTGGCCTTCATCGAGGGCGGGTGGCCTGGCTCGAACCCGAAGGACGCGCAGTTCTTCGAGCGGGCGAAGGACATCGAGTGGAAGCACGCGAAGATCGCCGCGTTCGGCTCGACGCGCCGGGCCTCGCTGGCCCCCGAGGACGACCCCGGGCTCCGCGCGCTCCTCGCCGCCGGGACGAGCGTCTGCACGATCTTCGGCAAGAGCTCGGTCCAGCACGTGACGGCGGTGCTGCGCACGACGCTCGACGAGAACCTCCGGATGATCGAGGAGACCATCGCCTTCCTGCGCGCGCACGGCCGCCGCGTGATCTACGACGCCGAGCACTTCTTCGATGGGTTCGCGCTCGACAGGTCGTACGCGACCGAGACGCTCCGCGCCGCCGTGCGCGGCGGGGCGGAGGTGGTCACGCTCTGCGACACGAACGGCGGCTCGATGCCCTGGCAGATCGAGGCGGTGGTGGCCGAGATGAAGGCGGCGCTGGGCCACCCGCTCGGGATCCATGCCCACAACGACGGCGAGTGCGCGGTCGCCAACTCGATCGCCGCCGTGCGCGGGGGCGCCCGCCACGTCCAGGGGACGATCAACGGCTACGGTGAGCGCTGCGGGAACGCGAACCTCTGCGCGATCATCCCGAACCTGGAGCTCAAGCTCGGCCTCCGGGCGCTCCCGGACGGGGCGCTCCGCGGGATCACCGAGCTCTCGCACTACGTCGCCGAGGTGGCGAACCTCTCCCCCGACGATCACATGGCCTACGTCGGGCGGAGCGCCTTCGCGCACAAGGGCGGCGTTCACGTCGCGGCGATGCGGCGCGAGCCTGCGTCTTACCAGCACATCGATCCCGCGCTCGTGGGCAACGCGATGCGGACCGTGGTCAGCGAGCTGTCGGGCCGCGGCAACCTCCTCAGCAAGGCCGAGGAGTTCGGGCTCGATGTGCCGACGGGCGCCGAGGTCGAGGTGCTGGAGCAGATCAAGGAGCGCGAGGCGCGCGGCTCGTCGTTCGAGGCGGCCGAAGCGTCCGTCGCGCTCCTGCTCCGCCGGAGCTCGCCGGGCTACAAGCCGCCGTTCCGGCTGCTCGACTTCAAGGTCATCGCGGGCCAGCGCGAGGGCGTCGGCACCTTCGCCGAGGCGATGATCAAGATCGCGGTCGACGACGAGGTGGTGATCACGGCGGCCGAGGGATCCGGCCCCGTGAACGCGCTCGATGGCGCGCTCCGCAAGGCGCTCGCGCCCGTGTTCCCGGCCGTGCGTGACATCCAGCTCGTCGACTACAAGGTGCGCATCCTCGACGGACGCGACGGCACCTCGGCGACGACGCGCGTGCTCATCAACAGCCGCGACGCGCACCGCGAGTGGAGCACCGTCGGCGCGTCGACCAACATCATCGATGCGTCCTGGCATGCGCTCGCGGACGGGATCGAGTATGGGCTCACGCTCGCAGCGAGAGAGCCGCAGCAGTTCACATCCACGTTGCCTGCCAGCGAGGTCGCATGAAGGCCAATATCGTTCTTTTGCCCGGCGACGGCATCGGCGTCGAAGTTGTCGCCGAAACCCGCGCCACACTCGACGCTGTCGCCGCCCAGTTCGGCCACAGCTTCAGCTACTCGGAGCACCTCATCGGCGGGTGCGCGATCGACGCGACCGGCACGGCGCTGACGCAGGAGACGCTCGACGCGTGCCGCGCGGCGGATGCCGTCCTGCTCGGCGCCGTCGGCGGCCCCAAGTGGGACAACCCGAGCGCGAGCGTCCGCCCCGAGCAGGGGCTGCTCGCCCTGCGTCAGGGGCTCGGCCTGTACGCCAACCTGCGGCCGATCCGCCTGTTCCCGGAGCTCATCCAGGCCTCTCCCCTCAAGGCCGAGCGGCTCGCGGACGTCGATATCCTGGTCGTCCGTGAGCTGACGGGCGGGCTCTACTTCGGCAAGCCGCGCATCCGCGAGGAGGTGAACGGGCGCCGGCGCGCTGTCGACACGCTCGAGTACACGGACGAGGAGATCCAGCGCGTCGTCGAGCTCGCGTTCCGCCTCGCGTCGTCGCGCAGGCGCCTCGTCACGTCCGTCGACAAGGCGAACGTCCTCGAGTCGTCGCGGCTCTGGCGCACGGTGGCGACCGAGGTCGCCGCCCGCCACCCGGAGATCCGCATCGAGCACCAGCTCGTCGACTCGTGCGCGATGCGGCTCATCACCTCGGCCGCGGCGTTCGACGTCATCGTCACCGAGAACATGTTCGGCGACATCCTGACCGACGAGGCTGCCGTGCTCGCCGGCTCGCTTGGGCTCTGTCCGAGCGCGTCGCTGGGCGATGGGACGCGCGGTGTCTACGAGCCGATCCACGGCTCTGCGCCCGACATCGCCGGCAAGGGGATCGCCAACCCGATCGGGACGATCCTGAGCGCCGCGATGCTGCTCCGGCACTCGCTTCGGCTCGACAAGGAGGCGGCCGTGCTCGAGCGCGCGGTGGCGCAGGCCATCGCCGGCGGCGCACGGACGGCGGACCTCGGCGGCAAGCTGTCGACCCAGGGGATGGGCGACGCGGTCCGCGCGAAGCTCGCGGGCTGAGCGCTCCCTCCAGGCGGCCTCGGGCGAGCCCCTCCACGGAGCTCGCCTCGCGCATCGACGGCGCGCTCGCGCTCTTCGCGCCCCTTCCCTTCGCAGCCATCGACGCGTGGACACAAGGCCCCTTCGCGGGCCGCTCCTGCGCGTTGCTCCCACGTCGTCCAGTCCACCGCGTTTCTTTCGCTCGAATCCACCGGTCTTCGCACCCGACTATCGACCAGGACGGGACGTGGCGCGCCGTCGGCTGGTTCGACGATGGGCCTGACCCTCTCCGGTGCGAACCGCGAGCGCATGTGCTCCGAAGGCGCAGTTGCGGAAATCTCCTCATCGCCTTCACGCTGGAGATCCGGGCGGACGACACGGTCGCGCGAGCCTTGATGAAGCCGCGTTCGCCGCGCGCTGCGCCTGCCGCGCGGCGATCCCTCGCGGCAAGCGCCTGGGTGCTCCGCGCCATCCGCTCCATCTCCGTTGATCGAGCTGTTCACTTTCCAGGCACCACCATCGCAGCCTCATGAGGACAGGCCCTCCCGGGGCCGGTCCTCGCCAGCATCGCAGTCCGGCGCGCCTGCGCTCCTCCGCGCTGGCCAGCGAGAGCGATGACGCTGCGCCCGGCGCGCGGGATCAGCGCAGAGCGCGCGGCCCCACCGGAGGGCGCGGGGGCCGGTGAACGCCGCGCGGCCGCGCCTCGCGCCCTCGCGGAAGGAGCGCGCGATGCTGCCCTCTCCGCGCGCCGCCGACCTCGCAGAAAGCGTCCATGGTGTCTCAGGTGTCCTTTATGGGGTAATCGACATCACCTCCCGGACACCACACATGATCGTGCGGCGGGGGATCTCAGGTCCCCGCGTGTCAACGCTCGTCGCCATGACGGGCGATGACTCCATTCGACATGGATTGATGTGCACAGGAGAACGGGAACATGAGCCAATTGACGAAGTTCGCATCGCTCATCGCCCTCTCGACGGCCCTCTCTGCGGCAGGTTGCATGGCCGAGGCGGCGACGTCGGACGCGCCCACCGACGACGTGATGAGCGAGACCGACGAGGCGAAGCAGGCGTTCCAGGCCGAGACGGATTCCGCTGATCAGGAGTCGAGCGCGAATCCGGCGATGGACGAGAGAGCGACGGACCCCAGCGCAGCAAGCGCCAGCGCGCCGGCCCCCGGCGCGCCCGATGTCGGCGCCGCGGACCCCGGCTCGACGAGCGAGAAGCCCGATGCGGCGCGCTGGTGGGGCGGCGGCTGGGGCGGCTGGGGCCGGCCCTGGGGTTGGGGCGGCGGCTGGGGCGGCTGGGGCCGGCCCTGGGGCTGGGGCGGCTGGGGCCGGCCCTGGGGCTGGGGCGGCTGGGGCGGCTGGGGCGGCTGGGGCCGGCCCTGGGGCTGGGGCGGCGGCTGGGGCGGCTGGGGCGGCGGCTGCGGCGGCTGGGGCGGCTGCGGCTGGTAGCGTGCCGCGCTCGCCATCACGGCTACCCGCATGACGGGGAGCCCTGCTGACGCTCGCTCCGCGCCCCCTGCGGCGCCGCCGCGGCTCGGTCCTCGCCATGGCGAGGCGCCGGCAAGGGGTCATGAGCGGGCGATGAAGCGACGGGCCCCCTGACGGGTCGAAGCTCCCTCACGCGGCCGCGGACGGAGCCTCGACCGCCACCACGGTGCCCCCGGATCGCCCGCACGGGTCTGCGAGCGGTCCGGGGTACTCCGGGCTCAGGCGTCGGCCTCGGCGAGGCTCGGGGCGCAGCGTAGGAGGAAGCGGGGCCTCATGCAGCACCACCACATGACCCCCATGCAGGTGAGGTAGTCAAAGTCGACATCGCTCCTCCTCACCGAGATCGGGGCGCTGCCGCCATGAACCATGGCGAATCGGAGCGGCCGAGGCACGTTCAACCCACGCTCGACATCGATCCTCATCTCCTACATTGAATGATCCGAAAGCGCAGCTTCTCGTGCGTTTCCGCGCCGCTTCGATGCGCTTCTACCGTGCAGCGTCGATACCGCGCGGTCGCCGGCGCGGCGCGACGGCGCGCTGGCTCTATCGGGCGGAGGCGGTCCGCGTCGAGCCCCCGCGCGCCGTCGTGGGGCGCTCGAGCGGCGCTTCCGGGCGGCCGAGCTTCTCCGCGCGCTCGGTCACCCAGAAGCGCTCCGCGTCGGCCGCCGTCCAGGCAGACTCGTCGAGCAGCGGGAGCAGCGCATCGAACAGCGCGCGCGCGCTCTGGAAACGGTGGCGCGGGTCCTTGGCGAGGCACCGCAGGACGAGGCGATCGACCGCGCGAGGGACGGTCGGGCCGCGCCGCACCGACGGCGCGTGGGGGGCCTTCGTCATGTGCGCGACGAAGAGCTGCCCCGACGACGAGCCCTCGAACGGCAGCTCCCCGGTGAGCAGGAAGTAGAGCGTGCCCCCGAGCGAGTAGATGTCGCTGCGCGCGTCCGCCCGATCACCGCGACACACCTCCGGCGCCATATAGGCCGGCGTCCCGCAGAGCATACCGCTGTTCGTGAGCTCGGCGTCCCGGCCGCCCTCGACCATCCGCGCGACCCCGAAGTCGAGCAGCTTGAGGAAGTCGTGATCGTCGCCCACGCGGGTGACGAAGAGGTTCTGCGGCTTGATGTCCCGGTGGATGATCCCTGCCTCGTGCGCCTCGATGAGCGAGCGGCAGGCCTGCAAGGCGAAGCGCAGGGCGCGCGCCACGGGCATGGGGCCGTAGCTGCGCACGATCGCGGCGAGATCGGCCCCGCGCAGGTGCTCCATGGCGATGTAGTAGATGCCGTCGTCGCTCGCTCCGAAATCGAAGATCCGGATGGTGTGCGGATCGCTGAGCTTGCTCGCCGCGTGCGCCTCCTGCTCGAAGCGCTTCGGCACCGCGGGGTCCGGCGCGTCTCGCGTCCTCAGGAGCTTGAGGGCGACGTCGCGGTGGAGCGTCTCGTCCCACGCGAGCCAGACCTCGCTCATCCCCCCTTTGCCGATCGGCGCCTCGAGCCGGTACCTCCCCAGCTTGCGCGCCTGATAGACCTGCTGCTGCGCGGCCCACACGACGTGGCTCGACAGCGCCCCGATCACCCCCGAGGCGGGGACGAAGATGTAATGGCTCGCGGCCGTGAGCAGCGTCGTCGGATCGAGCCACGCCGCCTGGATCGACGGGGAGAAGATCGCGGCGATGCCCATCGTCGCCGGGAAGGCGAGGAACATCGGCGCGGAGGCGAGGAGCGCCTTGCTGAACGGCGCGGGGACGAGCGCCGTGCGGAGCAGCACGACGATGGAGAGCCCGTGCATGTACGCGCTCGTCAGGCCGCCGAAATCGAGCGCCATCAGCGAGATGAAGATCGCGGCGGTGAGGAACGCGGCCTCGTACCCGAGGAGCACGACGCGCCCCGAGAGCGTCGGGCGCCCCGAGAGCCGGTACACGGCCAGGGAGAGCGCCTGCTCGACGACGCGCAGGACGATGCAGCGCCACACCGGCGCCGCGGGGTACAGCACGGTCGCCATGAACATGTCGACAAGCGTGAACGCGGGCCATATCCAGAGCGCGACCCGGAAAGCGCGGCGGACCGCGCGGCGGACGCTCTCGGTGTCGTGGGCGCCCGTTGCGCTGCGCCGCGTGCCGAGCGCGCGAGTCTCGCGCTCTCTGAGCATGCGCGCCGCGGCCGATCGCTCAGCGCGGAGAGCCTCTCGGAGCAGCGCACGCTTCATGGCAATCTCGAGGGTCGCCAGAGCCACGCCGAACGTCAAGCGAGCGTTGTTGGCTTCTCGCGCGGCTGGTTTCCTCGGCCACGACGCCGGGCTGCGGTGCCCGCCGTCTCCCACCCCGGATCTCGTACCAACATGACCGTTCGCTGCCCCACATGCCGTGTTCGTCCACCCTGCGCACACAAGCCCGCGAGGTCATGAATCCTGTCAGCGCCTCGGGGGAGCGGCGTGACGGGACGCCGAAGCGCGGAGAGGTGACCGGGGCGCCTGGGGTCTCGCTCTCGCCTCGGCCGCCGGCCCGCGGCCCTGGGCAGCCGCGACGCCGCTCGCGCCTCGACGCCGCGGGCTCGAGCTCAGCGGGCCCTTGCGCCTCGTGCCGAGGCGGTCGCCCTGGTCAACCGGCCGGATCCATGCTTGAAAGCTCGCCACCGTGCCGCTCTCGCCCGAAAGCTTTCGCCGGCTGTTCGCAAGCCGCCCCGTCGTCCTCGCGCCCATGGAGGACGTGACGGACGCCGTGTTCCGCCGCATCGGCCGGGAGCTCGGCGCCGAGCTGTGCGTGACGGAGTTCGTCAACGTCGAGGGGCTGCTGCGCGGGTGCAAGACCGCGCGGCGCAAGCTCGCCCTGGCCGACGGCGATCAGCCGACGGCGATCCAGATCTACGGCGCCAACCCGGAGCGCCTCGCCGAGGCCGCGCGCGTCGCCGAGCAGGCCGGGCCGGCGTTCCTCGATATCAACTGCGGCTGCTGGGTGCCGAAGATCGCCGGTCGAGGCGCGGGCGCGGGCTGGCTCCGCGATCCGGAGGCGATGGTGGCGATGGCCCGCCTCGTGACGCGCTCTGTCGCGCTCCCGGTCACCGTGAAGACGCGCATCGGCTGGGGACCGGAGTCCCATATGCCGATCGTCGACCTCGCGCGCCGCCTCGAGGACGCCGGCGTCGCCGCGCTCACGATCCACTGCCGCACGGCCCAGATGGGGCACAGCGGCGCCGCCGACTGGGGCTGGGCCGCCCGGGCGCGCGAGGTCGTGTCCATCCCCGTCGTGGTGAACGGCGACATCAAGACCGCCGACGACGCGGCCCGCGCCCTCCGCGAGACGGGCTGCGCCGGCGTGATGGTCGGCCGCGCCGCCATCGACCACCCCTGGATCTTCCGCGAGGCCCGGGCCCTCCTCGACGATGGCGTGCACCTCCCGCCGCCGACGGCCGAGGAGCGGCTCGCCCTGTGCCGCGCGCACCTCATCGCGAACACCGAGGCGCGCGGCGAGCCGCACGGCGTGCGCGTGACGCGACGCCACCTGACCGGCTACCTCCGCGGCCTCCCCGGCGCGTCGGCCCTCCGGCGAGAGCTGCTCTTCTGCGACAGCCTGTCGGGGTGCCTCGACATCCTCGACAGCGCCGCGCAGCGGCTCGCGGCCTGAGGCCGCCGCCGCGCGGCAAGCCGGCGCCGGCGCCGGCGCCGCCTACATGCCCACGGGCGTCGCGTCGTCGACCGGGGCGGGCTCTCCGTTCTGCCGCTCGGCGCCCGGCGGTGCGCCCATGGGATCGTGCGGCAGGCTCCCGCGGTGCGAGCGGAGCAGCACGTGAGGCGTCGCCAGGAGAAAGTTGGAGACGCGGGACGTGTAGATGTCCGCCGAACGCTCGATCTGCCGGGCCAGGTGGCTCTTGTCGTTGCCCGTGCGGAGGAGCAGCCCCCACCTCGGGTTCAACGTCTCGGCCGACGCCTTCGCGAGCGGCGCGATCCGCGCGTCGAGCGCCGCGAGGCTCGCCTTGAGCTCGTTCATCTTCACCTGGATCTCGCCCTCCGTCGCCCCGGAGACCGGCCCGTAGCCGGCGCGCATCCGCTGGAGCTCCAGGCGCAGCCTGGCATAGACGCGCTCGGCGTCCTCCTTCTCCCGCATCCAGAGATCGAGGCGCGCCTCGGCCCCGCGCGCCTCCTCGATCGCGACGATCTCGTCCTCGAGCTCCCGGATGATGAGCGCCGTGCGCCACCGCAAGGCGCTCTTCGACACATGCACATCTCCATAGATGTGATCGCCGATGTAGAGGATCTCGTCGCCGGACAGCCCCAGGTGGTGCTCGACGAGCCCCGCGTTGCCGCCCAGGTAGTGCCCGCCCACGCGCAGCCGGCCGGCCGGGCGCAGGAGGCCGTCCTCCGTGACCACCTCGAAGAGCGGGCTGCGGCTCGAGAAGAACTCCGGCTTTCGCGCGGAGACGATGACCACGTCGAACAGGTCGCGCCACGTCATGCCGCCCGGCAGGAAGCGGTCGAACGCGTAGCTCATCATCGCGCGCGTGTAGACCCACTCCGAGTTCGTGATCAGGACGAGCTTCTTGCCCGCCTCCCTCTGGTCGAGCAGCGTGAGCGGGATCTCCGGATCGAGCAGCACGAACCGGTCCGGATCGCCGATGATCTCGGCCTTCAGCTGCCCCTCCATGTGCGTCGCGTCGAGGCGATCCTTCACACGGCGATAGAGATCGCTGTAGCCGAGCACCTCGGGCAGCCGGCGCTGATCGAGCAGATCGACCAGCTTCGCGTACATGCACCCCTCCGAGAGCGAGAAGAGCGTGTTCAGGAAGACGTAGCGCCCGTCCGCGAGGTCGACGATCGTCCGCGCGTACGTCGCGCGCTGTGTCTCGAAGTCGATCGGCTTCGTGCCATGGTAGGCCCGCTTCACGTAGCCGAACCGATTCACCTTGAGCAGATTGCCGAGCTCGGTGTCCAGGATGAGCCCTCGGATCACGAGGTCCGGCTCGAACGTCAGGTCCCCGACCGGCCAGCCCTCGCTCTCCAGGAGGTGCCGGAGGTGCTCATAGGCCCGACGCTCCCACGCCTCCACCCGGTAGTGGATCAGCGTGTAATCCATGTCGTATCCGATCGCCTTGATCGAACGGAGATTCAGCGTCCGGTTGCAGAAGATCCCCCGCTGCTTGGGCGGCGGGGCGGCGAGGCAATCCAGCTTGTCCATGGTGATCGCCCGGAGAGCGGTCGTGAGGCATACCAGGGACCCACGGCGTTGCCCACCCGGACAATCACCGTCACCCTGCCGTCAGGCGGGCGCGTTCGGCGTGTCGATGGCGTCGTAGACGTAGACGCGCACGCTCGGCCTCAGCGGCGCCTGAGCCGGCTCTTCCCGCTCTGCCGCCGATCGAGGCTCGTCGTGGGCCGAGGTGACCGCCCGTTCGTCGGCGATCGGCGGGCGTCGCCGCGGTCGTCCGCCTCCCACCCGTCGTCGTCCTCGTCGTCCTCGTCCTCGTCGTCGAACAGGTCGTCGTCGTCCTCGTCGTCGTCCTCGTCGCGCGCCTCGGCCCTGCGCACCTCGAGCCCGAGCATCGTGAGCGCCTGCTCGAGCGTCAGCGCCGTCTTCACGGCCTCGAGCTCGACCCCCATGGCCTGGAGCGTCATCGCTATCTCGGGGCTCAGCCCGGACAGGATGGTCGGTGTGCCCATGAGCCGCGCGGCGGAGGCAAGGTTCGAGAGCACCGCGCACAGGTGGCTATCCATGATCCAGACGGCCGTGAGATCGATGACCAGCCCCTTCGCGCCGCTCTCGTGGATGGCCCGCAGCACCTCGGTGTTCAGCTGCTCCGCGAGGTCATCGGTCACGTCCCCCTGGATGGGCACCAGGATCCGGTCCCACAGGTTGATGATCGGAAGGCGCTTGAGCTCCATGGTCATCCTAAGGTTCGATGTCGGCGATCAAGACCGTTGAGTCATCGTGCGAGCGCCGGTGTCGGCTCATGAGGGCGCGGCAGGCATCCGCGGCCTTCATTCCACGAAACAGCGATAGATCGAAGCGAGGGGAGACCCCGTCGGTGAACACGACGAGACGGTCGCCCCGCGCGAGCTGCGCATCGAAGATCCGGACCTTGCTGAGCGATGCGCCGAGGATGCCCGGGCTCTGGAGCCACTGGACGCGCGTGCCGTGCGACATCAGCTCGACGTTGCCGATGCCGCAGCCCTGGAGCCGCCCCTCCCGGAAGCGACAGATCATGCCGGCGGCGCCGCGGGTGCCGCGGAGCCGCACGTGGAGACGATCGACGAGGGCGCGGACGTCCTCGCCGCTCGGCGCGTCGGCGAGCGCCTTGAGCGCGACGTTCGCCGCGGCCGCCGCGTGCTCGCCGTGGCCGAGGGCGTCGATGACCGCGAAGAGGACGCCGTCCTCCCCGGCCCGCACGAACGCGGCGTCGCCGCTCACGAGCTCTCCGTCCTTGGGGAGGATCGCGTACTCCACGGAGAGCTTCACAGGTGGACCTCGATCTCCACCCGCGTGCCCTTCGGCCCCGAGTCGATATGAAAGCGATCGGCCAGCCGCTTGACCCCGATGATGCCGCGCCCCATACCGGTCTTGCTCTTGTAGCGCCCGGCGAGGATCTCCTGCAGGTTCTGGATGCCTGCGCCCTCATCCACGGCGACGATGAGGAAGCGGACCGGGCTGTCGCGCTGCACCGCGAGCTCGATCGTCCCTCCAGGGGTATAGTGGACGATATTTCGCGCGAGCTCGCTGACGATGGTCGCGACCTTGTGCGACGTGAAGCTCTTTGCGCCGGCCGCATCGCAAACGGCCTTCGCGCTCAGGCGCGCCTCGCTGATGTCGGCCTCGACGTTGATGGCCATGACCTTCGAGCGCCGAGAAGGCCGATCGCCGCCAATCGCCGAAATTTCCGACCTGAGCCGACCGAGCCGCGTCGGATCGACATAGAGACGGGCTCGGCGCTCGATGCTCGGAAGGATGTCGGGGAGGTCCTCGAGCGAGAACTCCTCGGGCTGGATCTCCGCCTCCCGCATGGCCCGGAGCAGGACTCCCTCTGCGTTCATCGCCGAGAGATAGCCGAGCAGGACGTTGAGAATCTGTTCGTGCGCGGGAGTCATCCGGAAAGCGCCTGGACCGGCAGGGTACCGGGGCCCTGGGTCCGCGTCGAGTACGCGGCGACGGCATCGCCGGGTTCGCCAGCTGTGACGCGGAAAACGCCGGGCTCCGGCCGGTCAGCGCCAGCAGGGCTCGGTCGGTCCGTCGTCTGCATCGCGCACGGCGTCGCCTGGCCCGTGCCCGCGCCGACCGGACGGTCTACGGTCGGCTCCAACGAATGCGCGGCCGGATCCAGGCAACGTGCGGCCGGATCCAAGCAACGCTCGTGCCTGGCTGGCCGGCCCATCGATGTCGCTCAGGCCGGGTAGTACGACGTCTGGCCTTGACGCAGCTCCTCGGTGATCTTGTTCTCCGCGAGGAGCTTCTTGAGCGGCTCTTGGAGCTCCGCTGCAGGGGTTCCCATCGCCAACGCAAGGTCGTCGATCCCTTGCCCAGGCTCGATCTCCACATGGGCGAGCAGCGCCTCGGCGATCTCGTCCCCGGAGCTCCCGGACGGCAAGCTCACCGGGCTCGCCGGAGCGGCCTGTTCGGCGGCTTTCACGGGGGCCGCGACGGCGGGCGCCGGGGTGCGCGCGGCGCGCGCCTTCGGCGGAGCGGCGGCCGGACGCGCGCCACCACCGGTCGTCCGCGGCGCGGCTGCCTTCTTGCGCGGCGCAGCGCGCGTCGGCGTCTTGGGCGACGGGGCGCTGCGCGGAGGTGCGGCCGGGCGGCTCGGCGCCGGAGCGCGCTCGGCCTTGCGGACCGGCTTGGCGGGAGTCGCGGCCGGCCCGGTCGATATCCCTGCGACGCTGATGTCGACTTGCAGGTACTGCGCAGCGGCCCGGAGAACGTCCTTACGGACCAGCGCTCTCATGCCCTCCAGGAACTCGGCCACGGAAGCACGAATCTCATTCTCGATCTCGACATCGGATATCACGCAGCCGCCGTCTCATGAATCCCCCGGAATGTCAACGTCTTCCACGCACAGTGGCCCGCACAGGCCGGAGAAACCAGGCGTTCCTGCGCCGGTCGGCGCTCGCGACCGGGCGCCGGATCCCTCGCTGGGGCCGCGCGCGTCCGCTGTGAATTTGCCGTTTTATCAAATGAATTGCTGGCAAGTTCTGAAACGCATCGACAGATCATGTCGGGCCCCTCCGTCCGCACACATGACCCTCGCGCTCGGGCAGAGGTCGACTCGCCGCTCGCGGCCACGCCAGGGGGGCGGCCCTGCGGGTGTGCTCAAGCAGCCTTGACAGCGCGGAGCGACGCGCGGCGCAACGGGCGAAGCTGCGACGCCGCAAAGGCCGCGCCGAGGGCGAGCCCGCGGAGCGTCAGCCGCATGTGAAGGACGTCGAGATACCCCTCGCGGTGCAGGGCGGTGATCGCCCGGCGGACGTCGGTCCGGCGCACCTGAAGGGCCGTGGTCAATGTGTCGAGGGTCACCGTCTTGCCCTCGCTCTGGAGGGCAACCAGCGTCCGGAGAAGATGCGGAGCGAGGTCCTTGTTGGTCATGGCGCGCACCGTAACCGCCGCCTGAACGGCCGTACAGTTTGTGGCGATGTTTTCTCCGAGCCGCCTGCGGGGAGCGCTGGAGACGCCCCGAAGACAGCCGTCGTCTGTGGTAGGTCCTGCCCGTGCGCGCCGACGTCTCACCCCCTCAAGCCGTGATCCTCGCCGGCGGGCTCGGCACCCGGATGCGCCCCCGGACAGAGCGCACCCCGAAATTCCTGCTGCCCGTGGCCGGTCGGCCGTTCGGGGCGTGGCTCCTCGAGCGGCTCGCCGCGGCGGGCTTCGCCGAGGTGGTCCTCTGCGTGGGTCACCTCGGCGACGCCATCCGACAGGCGATGGGCGACCGGTTCGCGGGTCTGCCGCTCCATTATGCCGACGACGGCCCCGATCTCCTGGGCACGGCCGGCGCGCTGCGCCGCGCGCTGCCCCAGCTGGCTCCTGTGTTCCTCATGACCTACGGCGACTCCTACCTCCCTTTCGACTACCTGGCCCCGCTCCGGGACCTCTGCACACACCCCGGCGCGCTCGGCACGATGGCCGTGTACCGGAACGAGGGTCGGTTCGACGCGTCGAACGCCGCGATATCGGGCGATCTGGTGGTGCGTTACGAGAAGCGGCGCGCGGGCGCGCCGTCGGACCCTGCGCTCGACCACATCGATTACGGCGCGACCGCGCTCCGCCGCGAGGTCGTCGAGGCGCTGCCAGCCGACGCGCCGCTCGGCTTCGAGGTGGTGCATCGCGACCTCGCGGCGCGCGGCCGCCTCCGGGCCCTCGCGGTCGCGGCGCGCTTCTACGAGATCGGCTCGGAGCAGGGCCTCCGCGATCTCGAGGCCGCGCTCGCGACCGCGGCCGCGACGGAGGCGCGGGGATGATCGTCTCTCGCGCTCCGGTCCGCTTCTCGCTCGGCGGCGGCGGGACCGATCTGCCTGCGTACTCCGGCCGCTTCGGCGGCTACCTCGTGTCGGCCGCCATCGACAAGTACATCTACGTGACGGCCAACAAGCGCTTCCACCGGGACATCCGCCTCGCGTACTCCAAGACCGAGATCGTCCCCTCGGTCGACGCGATCGAGCACCCGATCTTCCGGGAAGCGCTCCGGATGCTGGGAATCGAGCACTCGATCGAGCTCACGAGCGTCGCGGATCTCCCCGCGAACTCGGGCCTCGGCTCGTCGAGCTCGTTCACGGTCGCCCTCCTCAACGCCCTGCACGCGTACAAGCGCGACTTCGTGTCGTCCGAGCAGCTCGCCCGCGAGGCCTGCTCCATCGAGATCGAGCGCCTCGGAGAGCCGATCGGCAAGCAGGACCAGTACATCGCCGCTTACGGCAACGTCACGGCGTTCACGTTCTCTCCGGACGGCTCGGTGCACGTCGAGCCCGTCCCAGTCCGCGACGAGGTGCTGGACGAGCTCGAGAGCAACCTGCTCATCGTGTGGAGCGGCGTCGAAAGGCCGGCCAGGATCGTGCTCTCGGAGCAGGGCCGGCGGCTGCAAGACCTGGAGCCCGAGGTGGTCGAGCGGATGCACCGCATCAAGGAGATCGGCCGCGACGTGCACCGCATCCTCGTCACGGGCAGGCTCGACGACTACGGCGAGCTCCTGCACGCTCACTGGACCCAGAAGCGTAAGCTCGCGTCCAAGATGACCGACGAGGTCCTCGACGAGATTTACGAGATCGCTCGAGGCGCGGGGGCGCTCGGCGGCAAGCTGATGGGCGCCGGCGGCGGCGGCTTCTTCATGTTCTACGTCCGGCCGGCGGAGCGGCGCCGGGTGCTGGAGGCGCTCGCCGCGAAGGGCCTGCGCGTCCTGCGCTTCCGCTTCGATCTCGACGGCGCGCGCATCGTCGCGAACCTGCACCGATCGTGAGCGGGCGCGCCGGCGCGCCCCCTCCTGCTGGGCATTTCAGCGGGACTCTGGCTATAGATCGGCCATGCCTCAGAGCACGCACGACTTCGTCGAAAAGTACCTCCGCGAGACGTCCGAGATCGCCCTCGCGACGAGCCCCGACGACATGGCTCGCGTCATCGAGATCCTCTTCGATGCGTACAGGAGCGATCGCACCATCTACACGTGCGGCAACGGCGGCTCGGCGGCCAACGCGAGCCACCTCGCCTGCGACATCGCCAAGTTCACGTGGGTCGACGGCAAGCGGCGCTTCAAGTGCACCTCGCTCTGCGACAACGCGGCGCTCCTCAGCGCCCTCACCAACGACGTCGGCTTCAACCGGATCTTCCTCGAGCAGCTCGACGGCCGCGTGGTCGCGGGCGACGTGCTCGTGTGCCTGAGCGTGCACGGCGGCTCGGGCGCCGATCGCGCCGGCCCGTGGTCGCAGAACCTCGTCGCCGCCGCGGATTTCGCGAAGAAGGCGGGGGCCAAGGTGGTCGCGCTCGTCGGCTACGACGGCGGCGCCCTGCGCCAGATGGCCGACGCCAGCGTGATCGTGCCGAGGACGCGGGCGGGCTACACGTCGACGCCGCACGTGGAGGGCTTCCACGAGGTTTACCACCACCTCATCTGCGAGCGGCTCCTCCAGCTCGTGGCCGAGAGCTGAGCGCCGCATGGCGAGGCGCGGGATCCTGCTCGACCGCGACGGCACGCTCATCGACGTGGTGCGCGATCCCGAGCTCGGCGTCGTCGTGACGGCGTTTCATCCGGATCAGATCCGCCTCCTCCCCGGCGTACTCGAGGGGCTGCGGCGCCTCGCGGGTGCCGGGTTCCTGCTGGCGATCGCGACCAACCAGCCCGGCGCGGCGAAGGGCCAGGTCCCGTGGGGGGCGATCGAGCGCACGAACCGCGCGCTCGTCGATCGGCTCCGCGAGGCCGGCGTCGCGATCGCGGCGCTCGCGGTGTGCCCGCACCACCCCGAGGGCGGGCCGGGCGGCGATCCGGCGCTCATCGGCCCGTGCGATTGCAGGAAGCCGAAGCCGGGCATGCTCACCGCGCTCGCGCGCGATCTCGATCTCGACGCCGCGGCGAGCTGGATGATCGGCGACGCGCCGAGCGACGTGGCGGCCGCACGCGCGGCGGGCATGCGGGCGGGCCTCATCATGGATGGACGCCGCTGCGAGCTGTGCCCGCTCCGCGGCGAGGCCGATCTCCCGTGCCCCGATCGCGCGGCGCCGCGCCTCGATCTCCTGGCCGCCGAGATCCTCGCCGAGCCGCGCGGCTAGCGGGCTCTGGCGCGCCACGCCGCGCCGCGCCGCCCGATAGCCCGCGCGCGGTGTGCTACCGTCCCGCCGTGACGCCTCCTCCGGATCACGACGGCGGCGCGCTCGACGATCGGGGCGCCCGCGACGACACCCCGGCCACGGCGGCCGAGCTCGATGCCCGCCTCTCGGCGGCCCGCTACATCTCCGATCCGTCGACCTCGCTCGCGCTCTGGCTCGCCCTCCGGATGGATCGGCCGCTCCTGCTCGAGGGGCCGGCGGGCGTCGGCAAGACCGATCTCGCCCGCGCCGCCGCCGAGGCGCTCGGCCGAGGGCTCATCCGGCTCCAGTGCTACGAGGGCCTCGACGAGGCGAAGGCGCTCTACGAGTGGGACTACGCGAAGCAGATGCTCTACACGCAGCTGCTGCGCGACGCCGTCGCGAAGGAGATCGCCGGCGCGGCGAGCCTCGCCGCGGCTGCGCGCGCGATCGCGGGCAGCGAGGCCTCGTTCTTCAGCGAGCACTTCCTGATCGCGCGCCCGCTCCTCGCGGCGCTCCGGAGCGCCGCGCCGGTCGTCCTGCTCATCGACGAGGTCGATCGTGCGGACCCTGAGTTCGAGGCGTTCCTCCTCGAGGTGCTCTCCGACATGCAGGTCACGATCCCCGAGCTCGGCACGATCCGCGCCGCGCGCCCGCCGCTCGTCCTGCTGACGACGAACGCGACGCGCGAGATGACCGAGGCGCTGCGCCGCCGGTGCCTGCACGCGTTCCTGGACTACCCGCCGCCGTCGCGCGAGGTCGCCATCCTGAAGGTCGCCCTCCCGGGGATCGAGCCCCGCCTCGCGGCGCAGATCGTGGCGTTCGTCGGCGCCCTGCGGGCCATGGATCTGCGGAAGTCTCCCGCGATCAGCGAGACGATCGACTGGACCCGCGCGCTGCTCCTGCTCGGCAAGCGCGCGGTGACGCCGGAGATCGCGCGCGACACGCTCGGCGTCCTGCTCAAGCACCAGAGCGACCGCGGCGACGCGGAGGCGAAGCTCGGCGCCCTCGTGCGGGCCGCCGAGCACGCGGGCGCGGGCGAGCCGGCTACCTGAGCTCGGCCACCTTCTCGCCGAACAGCTTCTCGAGCCGCCCGAGCATGGCGTCGTTGGGCTCGACGCGGAGATCGCGCCCCAGCGCCAGCACCGCCTCTGCCCCGTCGTCGAGCTGGATCACGAGCTGCACCGGGCACACCCCGGGGCTCGCCCGCAGGAGCGCCCCGAGCCGATCGATGTGCTCGCGCCTGGCGCTGCGCGACTTCAGCGTGATCGCCACGCTCCGGGTCTGCGCGAGGATGGCGTCGGCGAGCGGCTGCACCTCGTCGAGCAGCAGGGTCGGCTCGCGCGGCGCGGCCTCGGCCTCCTCGGCCCCCTCGTCCACCATCGGGAAGCTGATCTTCCCGGAGATCAGGACCGGCTCCCCTCGGTTCAAGAGGTCCGCGTAGCTCTCGATCTGCTTCTCGCGCACCTTGACCTCGACCCGGCCCGTCGTGTCCTCGAGCACGAAGAACGCGATCTTTCCGCCGCCCCCCTTGAAGATGCGCTCGCGGTAGCCCTCGACCATCCCGCCGACGCGCACCCTGGCCCAGGCATCCATGCCGGCGAGCGCGCTCACCGCTGTCACGTCGAAGCGGTTCAGATCCACGCCGTACCGATCGAGCGGGTGCCCCGAGACGTAGAACCCGAGCGACTGCTTCTCCCGCGAGAGCGTCTCGCGCAGATCCCAGTCCTCGGTCATCGGGTAATCGTCCAGCCTCACCTCGCTCTTGGACGCCACCGCCGCGAACAGGCCGATCTGCGCGCTGTTCCGCTCCTTGCTCGCGGAGCGCGAGCGCTCGAGCGCCCTGTCGATGCCGGCGAACGCCCTCGCCCGCGAGATGCCGCGCGCGTTCAGGCTCGCGTCGAACGCGCCGCACTGCACGAGCGCCTCGAACACTCCCTTGTTGACCCGCCGCGGATCGACCCGCTCGGCGAAGTCGAACAGATCCGCGAACGCGCCGCCCGCGTCCCGCGCCTCGAGGATCGCCTCGAGCGCCGACTCGCCGACGCCGCGGATCGCGCCCATTCCGAAGCGGATCTTCGGGTCGTACGGGTCCCTCACCCGCGAGCCTCCGCGGCGGGTGCCGGCCATGCGCTTGCCGTTCGTCGCCGGCTTCGCGCTGTAGACGACGGTGAAGTCCGTCTTGGACTCGTTGATCTCGGGCGGGAGGATCTCGACCCCCCACGCGCGCCCCTCCGCGATGATCCGCACGACCTTCTCGATCTTGTCGCGGTCGGCGGTCATCAGCGCGCAGAGGAACTCGACCGGGTAATGCGCCTTGAGGTACGCCGTCTGGTAGGTGAGCAGCGCGTACGCCGCCGAGTGGCTCTTGTTGAAGCCGTAGCCCGCGAAGTACTCGAGGAGCCCGAAGATGCGCTCGGCGTCCTCGCCCTTCACCCCGTTCTTGAGCGAGCCGTCGACGAACGTCGCCTTCTGCTTCGCCATCTCCTCGGGCTTCTTCTTGCCCATGGCGCGCCGGAGCAGATCGGCGCCGCCGAGCGTATAGCCCGCGAGCTTCTGGGCGATCTGCATGACCTGCTCCTGGTAGACGATGACGCCGTACGTCGGCTGGAGGAGCTCGTCGACGAGCGGGTGCATCTTCTCGATCGGCTTGCGGCCGTGCTTGCAGTCGACGAAGTCCTTCACCATGCCGGTGCCGAGCGGACCGGGCCGGTAGAGCGCCACGGCGGCGACGATGTCCTCGAAGGCGTCCGGCTTGAGGTCCTTGAAGAGCTGCTGCATGCCGCTCGACTCGAGCTGGAACACGCCCGTAGTCTCGCCCGACTGGAGGAGCGCGTAGGTGGCGGTGTCGTCGAGCGGCACCGTGTTCACGTCGAAGCGCTTGCCCTCCTTGTCCGCGAGGTCCGGCCGCGCGTTCACGAGCCGCACCGCGATGTCGATGACGGTGAGCGTCTTCAGCCCGAGGAAGTCGAACTTCACGAGCCCGGCCAGCTCGGCGTCGTCCTTGTAGTACTGCGTGACGAGCTGCTCGCCGTTCTTGAAGCAAGGGACGTGATCCCAGAGCGGCCCCTCGCTGATCACGACGCCGGCGGCGTGCATGCCCGCGTGCCGCGTCAGCCCCTCGAGCTTCTGCGCCTGCTTCAGGAGCTCCGCGACCGTGGGATCGCTCTCCTTGAGGGCCTTGAGCTTCGGCTCGATGTCGAGCGCCTCCGGGATCGTGTACATGATCCCCGGGCTCTTCTGCGGGATGAGGCTCGCGATCTTCTGCGCCTCGTTCGCGGGGAACGCCATCGCCCGCGCGACGTCCTTGATCACGCTCCGCGCCTTGAGCTCGTGGAACGTCGCGATCTGCCCGACGGAGGGTTTGTCGGCCTCCTTGCTGTACTTCTTGGTGACGTAGGAGATGACCTCGTCGCGCCGGTCCATGCAGAAATCGACGTCGAAGTCCGGCATGCTCACGCGCTCCGGGTTCAGGAAGCGCTCGAACAGCAGGTTGTACGGCAGCGGATCGAGATCGGTGATCTCCATGGCATAGGCGACGAGCGAGCCCGCGCCCGAGCCGCGGCCCGGCCCGACCGGGATGCCGTGGTCCTTGGCGTACTTGATGAAGTCCCAGACGATGAGGAAGTAGCCTGGGAAGTCCATCTGAACGATGACGTTGAGCTCGACGTCGAGCCGCGCGCGGTAGGTCGCCTCGTCCACTCTCCTGCCCGTCTGCGCGATCTGGGCGAGCCGCTTCGTGAGGCCGTCGTGCGCCACGTGCCGGAAGTACGACGCCGAGTCCGCGAACCCGCTCGGCAGCGGGAACGTCGGGAGCATCGGCTTGCCGAGCTTGAGCTTGAGCGTCGAGCACCGCTCGGCGATCTCGAGCGTCGAGCGCACCGCCTGCGGGTGGTCGCGGAACAGGTGCATCATCTCGTCGGCGGGCTTGAGGAACATCTCGAAGCTGCCGTGGTGCGCGGCGCTCGCCTCCGCGAACGTGCGGTTGGCCGCGATGCACGACAGGTAGAGCTGCCCCTCGCCGTCCTCGCGCGCGCCGAAGTGCGCGTCGTTGGTCGCGACGAGCGGAAGCCCCAGATCGCCCGCCGCCCGCGCCAGGATGCCGTTGAGCACCGACTGCTCGACCAGCCCGTGGTCCTGCAGCTCGACGTAGAGGCTCCCCGGCTGGAAGCAGTCCCTGAGCCGGCTGAGCGCCTCGCGCCCCTCCCCCTCGCCCTGCTCGAGGATCCGCTGGGCGACCACGCCGCCCATGCAGCCGGTCAAGCCGATGAGCCCCGCGCTGTACTGCGCCACCGTGTCGAGCCGCACGCTCGGCGCGAGCCCGCTCGCGGGATCGACGTGCCCCTTGGAGACGATGCGGACGAGGTTCTTGTAGCCCTCCTCGGACGCGGCGAGCAGCACGAGGTGATCGACGGGCGTCTCGTCCACGCCCGAGCGCGACACCTGCCCCGCGGACGCGCCCCAGCTGCGGGCCACGTTGACCTCGCAACCGATGATCGCGCCGATGCCCTGGTCCTTGCAGGCCTTGTAGTGCTGAATCGCCCCGAACATGTTCCCGTGGTCGGTCAGGGCGACGGCGCGCATTCCCAGCGATTTGGCGCGTGCGGCGAGGTCCTTGACGCGCAGCGAGCCGTCGAGGAGCGAGTACTGCGAATGCACGTGGAGGTGGATGAACTCAGCGGTCACAGCAGGCTTCCAGGTGGCTTCTCATCGTGGTGGTAGTCGGGAAAGACCGGTAATCGGGGAGAGGGCGCGGCGAGCGAGAGCGGGAGGCGTCGGGACAATCCACCAGCGCTCGCCGGCGAGCTCACATATAGCGCATTGCGCAGCGGGGATCGCGCTTGATGAGCCGCGCAGGCCGGCGCTAGCATGTGCGCCCGTCTGAGAGCACTTGCCTGATCTGGGGTGGGGTTTCCAGAAAGTGAGGTCGATGATGCGTCAATCCCGTATCGCCGTCGCGGTGTATTTGGCGACCGCGCTCGTTTCCGTTGCCGGTTGTGGCTCCGAGGCCGCGGCGCCTGTCGTTCAAGACGTCGACCTCGGTCAGCCGCCCGCGCCGGGCCCGGAGCAGGCAGGGGATGGCGAGGGCGTCGCGTTCGCGATCGACCGGCTCTTCCTCGGCGATACGGATCGCGACGGGAGGAAGGCGGCCGGCAGCTGGAAGCAGTACGGATTCAACCTCGACGGCAAGGTGTCCAGCACCGTATCACAGGACCTGTGCAAGCCGGTGGACGACACCGGCCCTTCGGAGGTCTATCCGGACGGCGCCGACGGGATCGACAACTCCTTTGGCAGCAAGCTCGTCGGCCTCATCTCCAACCTCCTGACCGACCCGTCGACCAGGGTCAGCGACGCCATTGGTAAGGGCGATTTCACGGTGATCTTCAAGGTCGACGGGCTCGGCGAGCGGCCTTCCTACAACCCCCTCACCGCGAAGCTCTACGGCGGCGCCACGCTGGGCGCGGCGCCCACCTGGGATGGCACCGACCGGTGGCCTGTCGTGCCTGAGCTCCTTGACGACGCTCAGGACGTCGAGAGCTCCAAGGTCGTGTTCCCGGCCAGCTACGTCGTCGACGATACATGGGTGTCGGGCCCGGATTCACAGGTCACGTTCCGGCTGAACCTGACGGTCTCGGACACCATCATCGGTCTCACGATCCGCAATGTGAGGATCGCGATGGATCTCGCGCCCGATCACAAATCGGTGGTCAAAGGCACCATCGCGGGTGTGCTCGAGACGGCTGTCCTCGTCGAGGAGCTCCGCGGCGTCATCGGCGCCGTACAGCCGAATTTCTGCGAAGGCGCGGCGCTGGAGACGATCCTCGACCAGGTCCGCCGCGCGTCGGACATCATGAAGGATGGCGGCCAGGACCCGAGCAAGGAGTGCGACGCCATCTCCATCGGCATCGGGTTCACCGCGAGAGCGGTCCAGCTGGGCGAGATCGCGCCGCCTGCCGTGACGACCGGCGTGCCGTGCCAGCCGGCGCCCGCAGACGGAGGCTGAGCGCCGCGCGACTCCCCTCCACCGGCGGCCGCTGCGTCGAGCACGCCTCCTGGGCTTTGCGGGCACCTCCCGGGTGCCCGCGCCCGCCGGAATCCACACAGCCTGCGACGTACAACCTGCTCGGTCGGCTCCGACCGTCCGCGAAGATCGTGCTCGCGCTTGAGCCGTCGCGCCCCCTGCGAGCGTCTCAAGGAGCGACCCCGCCCGTCCAGGGTACGCGCTCAGGCGAGGGAGGTCTTGCCAGCGCGCTCTCTCGGTCCGCCCGCTGGTGGGCGGGCCGCGAGGCGCCCTCTTCCTGGTTTCGTTCGTCCTGACTTTTCGCTAGAAGGCGGCATCGCTTCGAGCGTCCACCACGCAAGTACCCGATGGCGGTGAAGATTCATGGCGAGCTGCCGTCCAAGGGCGTCAGCCCGGCGGGTCGCCGACGCGAGCTCTGGCTCGTGCCCCTCAGAGGAGAACAAGGTCCATGCGTAGATACGTCGCTTCCGTTCTGTGCGCCGTGATGATGATTGGCGCTGCCGCCGCGACGGCGGGTTGCACGGCCAGCGCCTCGTTCGGCTCCGGCAAGGAGCCGGCGGCCGCACCCCCGCCCCCGCCTCCGCCGGAGCCGAAGCCCGAGCCGAAGGAGGAGAAGAAGCCCCGCCCGCGCTTCAAGCTGACGTTCAAGCTCAAGGGCAACGAGGTCGCTCTCCCCGGCCCGGTGGTCTTCGAGACGAACAGCGACAAGCTGCTTCCCGAGAGCGACGAGGTCCTCAACCTCGTCGACGACTTCCTGAAGCAGCGGGAGGACGTCAGCCTGCTCCGCATCGAGGGCCATACCGACTCGGACGGTGAGGACGCCGCGAACCAGACGCTGTCCGAGAAGCGCGCGATGGCGGTCGCTCGCTGGCTCGTCGCGAAGGGGCACGACTGCAAGCGCTTCATCGCCGTCGGGTTCGGCGAGACCAAGCCGGTCGCCGACAACGGAACGCCCGAGGGCAAGGCCCAGAACCGCCGCACCGGGTTCTTCATCGCGGCGATCAAGGGCAAGGCGGTCGACAAGCAGCCCGTCGACGGCGGCGGCAAGGTCGCCGGCGACGCCTGCAAGTGATGCCGCTGCGCCCGGGCGCGCTTCGGGCCGCGCACCGCGATCACCGCGGGCACGGGCCGTCGGGGCGTTCGCCTTGGGCTGATGGCAGACGGCTGCACCCGGTGGCCGGCGCGCAGCGCCCTTCGGGGCGTGCCGGCCGCCGGCGCCGCTGCGTTCTCCGCGCTCGCCGGAGGCCAGCGCCGCCCCGCGATCCTTCTTTTCTTGCCTCCCCCACCAGCTTCACTATCGGTACGTCTCCACGACATGCGGAGACGTCACGACAAGTCCCTGGGTCGCCTCCTTTCCATAGCCGTCCTCTGGGTCGGCCTCTTCGGCTGCAACTCCGGGGCGGGCGACGTCCGCCAGTGGACGCGGGACGACCACGATCCGCCGAACCCCGGCGAGGGGCAGGGCGGCAAGGTAGCCGCTCGACCGATCGCGTCGGATGAGACCGATCCGGGGCTGATCGAGCTCGCCTGGCAGCGGAACTGCTCCACCTGTCACGGCAGGGCCGGGCGCGGCGACGGCCCGCAAGGTCCGATGGTCCGCGCCCCGGACCTCACCGATGCGGCGTGGCAGGATCGGGTGACCGACGCCCAGATGGCCGACACGATCAGGAAGGGCAAGAACAAGATGCCCGCGTTCGACCTGCCGCAGCCGGTGATCGAGGGCCTCGTGAAGCGCGTCCGCACCAACCGCGCGCGCTGAAGCCCGATGAGCTCGACCTCGCAGCACGATCTCGATGAGGCGCCGGAGGAGAGGCCGCCGGAGCCGGAGACCCGACCGCCGTGGCTCCGACGTCTCGCGCCAGCGCTCCTCCTCCTGGGTGCGCTTTATGCGGGGAGCATCTTCTTCAAGCGGATGCCCGAGGAGCGGGAGGTCGAGCTGCGGCTCGATGACGCAGCGACGGTCGAGCGGCTCGACGTGACGTGGACGGATTCTTCTTCGGGCGACCGCGCGGACGACGCCGCGCCGGTCATCGACAGCTCATGGCGGTTCGCCGAGGGGACGGCCCCACGGGCTGTCTTCACGAAGGTGTCGCTCCCGGACGGCGTCTACCAGGTGGCGATCACGGTCAGCAGGAAGGGCGAGCACGACGTGACGAGCCGGGCCGTCACGCTCGCAGACGAGTCCCGGATCACGCTGTTCGTCCACTGAACGGCGCCCCGCGCGCTCCCGCAGGCCTCGCGGAGCGCGCTTCGGTCGGCGCTCCTGGAGCGAGCCCAACAGCATCCAGATGGGCCGGAGACCTGCTGCCGCTCATTGCGGTCGCCCGGCGCACGAGACCGTTGACGCCCGGAAACCGACAAGCAAGGCAGCGCCGTGAGTTGGAGGCGTGTCTCTGAGGTACCACCTCGCGTCCAGCAAGCCGCACGCAGTCCTTGATGAAAAACCTTCGTCTTTGAATACAAGACATTGTTATTGCTGATGTTTTACTGCTTCCAGTGGCAGCGTTTCGGGTGGGAATGGAATGTGAGAACGAATTCCCTTGATGCGTTCCCCCCGAAACCGCTACTTCTTGGCCCGCGGAAGCAGGGCGTGGCACCTTATCCTACAACCACTTACACGCTCTAACTGGGACGACCGTGGTGCATCGTGGTGCCCCCCCGGAGGGAGCGACCATGCGGCCTTTACAGTGCCGCTGGAGGCGGAGAAGGAGAACCGATGAGGATCACCCCGTGGTATCTGGCTGCGCTCGCCCCGTTCGCCGCCATTGGTTGCAGTGGCGCCTATCTCGGCCACGCCGCCGTTGTCGCATTGACGATCGGCATCTTCCTCGGGACCCTCTCGCTCGGCCGCACCCCGAGCTCGAGCCCCGCCCCGCCGAACGCCCCTGTCTCCTGACTTTCTCGCCCAGCTACCGCCTGCTGCACCTCGACGCGAGGGTTTCCCGAGCGCACGACAGCGCTGGCGCTTACGCTCGGGGAGCGTGAGGTCATGACGCAAGACGCCTCCGTCGGCCGACTCAAGCGGCTCGAAGAGTTCACGCTCATGGACCTGGAGTCCGTGCACCTCATCCTGCGCGGCGACTCGGTCATCGACTGGAGGCGGCTCAACCTGCAGGGCGAGCAGGCGGCGCGGGATCTCTTGCTGGCGCAGGAGTTCCGCCCGGACGAGCCGGGGGATCGCGCCCACCTCGAGAGCGTCAAGAACGAAGCGATCGCGTACCTGCGCCGCCATTTCGAGTTCCCGATCCCGAGCCCTGTCGCTCGCGCCTCGGTCGAGGAGATCCTGCTGCTCGCCTCGGGCAAGGGCCACCGCCAGCTCTGCGCCTGCACGATCCTCAAGGCGATGCACATCATCCATCACCTGGCCGGGCGCGAGCTCCTCTTCTCGATCCCCATGTCGGACCAGGACGTCTTCCACCTCGTCGAGGAGAAGGTGTACCGGGTGATCGGCGGCATGCTCGCGGCGGGCTTCCCGATCACCGAGTTCATCGGCGGCCGGAAGAACAAGGACTCGCTCTACACGAAGCTCCTGTCGAAGACCGACACGACGGCGGCGGCCATCTACGACAAGCTCCGCTTCCGCATCGTCTGCCGCACCGTGGACGACCTGCTGCCGGTGCTCCTGTACCTGTCCGAGCGGCTGTTTCCGTTCAATTACGTCGTGCCTGGCGAGAGCACGAACACGATCCTGCGGTTCCGGAGCTACTGCGAGACGCGGCCCTTCCTTCAGCCGATGCTCGACGCGTTGCAGACCGACGTCGACGACGGACTCACGGCTGGCGACAACAGCTTCAGCGATCGGAGCTACCGCGTGATCCACTTCGTCGTCGATCTGCCGGTCCGACTCCCCGCCGAGATCCTCGACATGGCGCCGCCCGCGGCCTGGGCGCTCGGGCCGATCATCTTCGTGCTGTGCGAGTTCCAGCTGATCGACCGAGAGACCGAAGCGGCGAACGAGGTCGGCGAGGCGAGCCACGCCAGGTACAAGGAACGGCAGAAGCAGGCCGTCATGCGCAGGCTCAAGCTCGGGGTCCGCTCCACCCGTGACCCGGCGAGCGGCGGACCCAAGCGAGAGCGCTAGGCGCCGCGGGATACCGTCGAGACGCCACGGCGACGAGGCCGCCAGCGCGCAGCGCACTGGACCGGGCAGCGAGCCTGTACCGCGCGGCGAGACCAGGCCACACAGCGCACTGGACCGGGCAGCGAGCCTGGACCGCGCGGCGAGCCCACGCCGCGCAGCACACCCGACCGCGCAGCGCACGGACAGGATGTCCGCGGCGGATGTGTTGGGGCAACACCGCGACGAATCGAGCGGGCAGACCGGAGAGATCCGCGGAATATCCAGGGGTGGGTGCCTGGAGAGAGGAACGCGTGAGCAGCGCGGCGAACGCCGCTGCGACGCCGGGAGCAGTAGGGCTGTCGGAGCAGAGGCCGCCGAGCGAACAGCCTGGACGGTGCCCGACGGCGCTCGATCGAGGAGGCCTTGGGACCCCTCAACGACACCGACGGACGAGCGGGCTCAGATGCGGCCCTTCAGCGCGTCGCGATCGAGGACGACGATACGGCGGCGATCGATCTCGATCACCCCCTTGCGACGGAGATCGCCCAGGGTGAGCGTGACGGTCTCGCGCGTGGAGCCGATCATGCTCGCCATCTCCTGATGGGTGAACGGCGCGGAGATGAGCACCCCGCGCGGATCGGGGATGCCCCAGCGCGTCGCGGCCTTGAGCAGGAACTCACAGAGGCGGGCCTCGACGTTGCGGAAGAGCATGGACGCCAGGCGCTCCTCGGTGTCCGTGTGCCGCTCGACCAGCGTGGTCACGATGGCGGCGGCGAAGTTGGCGTCGCTCGCCATCAGGTTGCGCACCGTCGCGAGCGGGACGAGGAGCGCCTCGACGTCCTCCGTGGCGATCGCGCTCTCCCGGTGGGCCGTGACGCCCCCGAGCGCAGCCTCGCCCAGCACGTCGCCGGCCCCTCTGTAGCCGAGCGATAGGCTGCGCCCGTCGCTCATCCCACGCACCAGCCGGACTCGGCCGAGGCTGAGCATGGCGAGCGCGGTCGCGGCGTCGCCCTGCGTCACGAGGTGACGCCCTTTCGCGACGCGTTGAATCGTCCCTCCGTCCGCCAGCGCCGACTGCGTGGCCGGGGAGGCCGCGTTGCCGATCGCGCCGCGCCGGACAACCCGCCGCTTGCGGGAGTCCAGGTCGAGTCCACCGTCGTTCCCGAGCGCGCCAGGCTGGACCCTGACGCTCCGTGCCATCGCATCCTTACCCATCATCATCGCGGCTGCTCCTGCGGTTTGCGGTGTCGCGGTCCTACTGTTCCGGGGGGCCCCCACCGGCCGGGGGGGGCCCGACTTGTGCCGGAACCTCCCACTTGCGTTGACATCCTGGATACGCGGCCCGTACCTTTCGGTTCGAGCCGGGCACGCCCCGTGAATGAACCCCTGCACGGGGGAGCCAGTTCGACCGCTCCTCCAGCTACGGACGTTGGATGCGCCTCTTTAGCGGCAAAATTACTCCCCTCACAGAAGAACTCGTCCGCGCGCTCGTGGACAACCGCGATATCGAGTGCGAATCGAAGAAAGAGGTCGCGCTCGACGTCGAGTCGGTCTTCACGAGCTACCTGCACGCAGAGCGGGAAGCGACCGAGCGGGCGAAAGAGATCCTCCAGGCACGCGGACTGCCTCAGGGCGAGTTCAACCGGGTCAAGCGCCTGGCCGCGGAGCAGAAGGGGATCAAGACCGGCGAGGAAACAATGGATTATCTCCTCGATCAGCTGCTCGAGATGCTGATGCACTCGAACAACGTCGAGGAGGTGTTCGTCGAGGACCACGACCTGCGCCGCCGGATAAGGCCCATCCTCCGGAAGTACCTCGAGATGGACGAGGCGCTGGACACCGAGGTGCGCGGCAAGCTCCGCCACGTGCAGGAAGGGTCCCGCACCTGGGAAGTCGAATACCAGCGGGTCATGGGCGAGATCCAGCGACGCAAGGGCCTGCTGTAAACGCCGCCGCCGCCAGGCAGGCCAGCTCTACACCGAGCGAGCGAACCGTCTGTGACGTTCGCTGGTCCAGCAAGACCCCACGCGACCCCGCAGCGCTCGCTTCGCGGGACGCCGCTGTGGGATAGGCACGCACTATCTACGACCGTACCCTCCGCGGAGCGTTCCTTCTGCCAGATCGGGCTTCGTCGTGGTACCGGAGGACATCATGAGCTGGATTCCGAAGGTCGAGGCGAAGCGCCACTTCTGTCATAAATGCAAGAACGAGCTCATCTTCGAGGTGAAGCTCCAGCGTGCGGACACCTGTCCCCACTGCGGTGTCGACCTCCACTGCTGCAGGAACTGCGAGAACTGGGACCCGGCCGCGCACAACCAGTGCAAGGAGCACATCGCCGAGTACATCCCGGATCGGGAGAGAGCGAATTATTGTACTTTCTTCACGTTCAAGAACGGCGTACCGGAAGACAACTCGAAGCGCATCGCGGATTCTCGCTCCAAGCTCGACAACCTTTTCAAGAAGAAGTAGGCGCCCGCTGGGGGAGCACGCACATGTCCACGCCTCGCTACTTGGTCACCGGCGGTGCCGGGTTCATCGGAAGCAACCTCGTCGCGGCGCTGACCGCCGCCGGCGAGCGGGTCCGCGTCCTCGACAACCTCGCGACCGGCCGATGGGAGAACCTCGACGGGCTCCCCCACCAGTCGCTGATCGAGCGCATCACGGGGGACATCCGAGACGCGGCGGCGGTCGCGGCGGCGGCCAAGGGGGTCGAGGTCATTCTCCACCAGGCCGCGCTCGGCTCGGTCCCGCGCAGCGTCGAGTCGCCCATCGAGTCGAACGCCGTGAACGTCGGCGGCACGGTCACGGTGCTCGACGTGGCGCGCCGGCAGGGCGTGCGCCGCGTGCTGTTCGCCGCGTCGTCCAGCGCGTACGGCGAGACGCCCGTCCTCCCGAAGCACGAGGGCATGGAGCCGATGCCGCTGTCGCCGTACGCGGTCACGAAGCTCGCCTGCGAGCACTACATGAAGGTCTTCGCGGGCATCTACGGCATCGAGACCCTGAGCCTGCGTTACTTCAACGTCTTCGGGCCGAACCAGACGCCGGACGGCGCCTACGCCGCGGCGATCCCGCGGTTCGTCGACGCCGCCCTGCAGAACCGGCCGATCCCGATCTTCGGCGACGGCGAGCAGACGCGCGACTTCTGCTTCATCGAGAACACCGTCCTCGCGAACCTCCTCGGCGCGACGTCGTCGAAGAAGTTCAAGGGGGAGGTCATCAACATCGCCGGCGGACGCAGGATCGGGCTGAATGAGCTCTGCAAGGAGATCTCGCGGGCCCTCGGGCGGGACGTCGCGGTCGAGCACCTCCCCGCCCGCGCCGGGGACATCCGCCACTCGCTCGCCGACATCTCGCGCGCGGCCGAGCTCATCGGGTACGAGCCCCGCGTGCGCTGGGAGGACGGCATCGCCCCCACGGTCACGTACCTGCGGACGCTCCGTGAGAAGGGCCCCGCGGCCGCGTCGGCCACGGTCACCTGTGGCAAGGTTCCGCTGCCCAAGGCCCAAGGGGCCTCGGACATCGGACAGAAGGCGAGCTAGGTAGAGCGGGGCGGCTCGTGCGGAGCATGACCGGCTTCGGGCTCGGTGACGCTTCGCTCACCGATGGGCGTGTCGTCGCCGAGATCCGCTCGGTGAACCAGCGCTTCCTCGACGTGCGCGCGCGGCTCCCGCGCGAGCTCGTCGATCTGACGATGTTCGCCGAGCAGGTGGCGCGCGAGCGCCTGCGGCGGGGGCGCATCGAGATCATCGTGCGCACCGAGGGCGCGGTGCTGGCCCCGAGCACGCTCGACAAATCGAAGGCGCGCGCGGCGTTCCACGCCCTGGCGGAGCTCCGCGACGAGCTGGCGCCGGGCGCCGACGTGCCGCTCTCGCTGCTCTGCGCCGTGCCGGACCTCTTCGCCCCCGCCGGCGGCCACGAGATCGCGGCCGTCCGCGCGGCGCTCAAGCTGGCCATCGAGCGCGCGATCGACGCGATGGAGGGCATGTGCCTGCGCGAAGGCGAGGCGCTCGCCGGCGACATGCGCGGGCGGGTGGCCACGCTGCGCGCGCTCGCGTCCGAGGTCGTGGCGCGCGCGGACGAGGCGCGCGAGGCGCTCAGGCGCCGCCTGCGCGAGCGGGTCGAGCGCCTGCTCCAGGGGGTCGAGGCGGGCTTCGAGGCGACGCGGATCGAGGCGGAGGTGATGCTGCTCGCCGAGCGCAGCGACATCACCGAGGAGATCACCCGCCTCCGGAGCCACCTCGACCAGTTCGGCGGCGCGCTCGCGGCGCCGGGCGGCGACCCTTGTGGAAGGAGGCTCGACTTCCTGCTTCAGGAGATGGTACGCGAGGCGAACACGCTGGGCTCCAAGGCGCAGGACGCCGCCATCTCCCATCACGTCGTGGCGATGAAGGTGGAGCTCGAACGCCTGCGGGAGCAGGTCCAGAACATCGAGTGACAGGAGAGCATGTCGACCGAAGCACTCAGTGACGACTTCCTCCTCCTCATCGTGTCGTCCCCGTCCGGCGCGGGGAAGACGACGCTCTGCGGGAGGCTGCGCAGCGAGTTCCCCGATCTGCGCTTCTCGGTCTCCCACACGACCCGGCGCCCGCGCCCGAACGAGGTCGACGGCCGGGAGTACCACTTCGTCGACCCGAACACGTTCGAGCAGATGATCCGCATCGGCGCGTTCGCCGAGTGGGCCAGGGTGCACGATCACCTCTACGGCACGAGCCTGAAGGAGATCGAGATCGCCCGCGCCACCGCGCGCGGCGTGCTGTTCGACATCGACCACCAGGGCGCGCGCCAGATCAAGGCGAGCCTGCCCGAGGCGGTCGCCGTGTTCATCCTTCCCCCGTCGCTCGCCGAGCTCGAGCGGCGCCTGCGCGGGCGCGGGACCGAGGACGAGCCCACGACGCTCCGCCGCCTCCGCAACGCGAAGGGCGAGATCGAGCATTACGGCTTCTTCGATTACGTCATCGTGAACGACGAGATCAACCGCGCCTACGAGCAGCTGCGGTCGCTCGTCTTCGCCGAGCGGTGCCGCCGCCAGCGGCGCGCGGCCCTCTGCGAGCGGCTGCTCTCCGAGCGGAGGTTCGAGCGATGAGCGCCAGCGGCGCGGGCGACGTGCTCGCCATCATCGGCGGCAGCGGCGTCTACGAGATGGGGTGGCTGGAGGACGTCGAGGAGGTCTCTGTCTCCACGCCCTTCGGGCTGCCGAGCGACGTGGTGCTCCGCGGGCGGGTCAAGGAGGGCGACGCGACCGTGCTCTTCCTGCCGCGCCACGGCCGCGGGCACCGCTTCTCGCCGTCGACGATCAACTACCGAGCGAACATCTGCGCGCTGAAGATGCTCGGCGCCACCCACGTGCTCAGCGTGAGCGCGGTCGGCTCCCTGCGCGAGGACATCGCGCCTGGCGACCTCGTCGTCGTCGACCAGTTCATCGATTTCACGAAGCGCCGGATCTCGACGTTCTTCGACGAAGGCCTCGTCGCCCACGTGCCGTTCGCCGATCCGGTGTGCCCGATCCTGGCGAGCGCGGTCCATGACGCGGCGCTCGCCACCGGCGCGCGCGTCCACCGCGGCGGCACCTATGTCTGCATCGAGGGCCCGCAGTTCTCGACGCGGGCCGAAAGCCGCATGTTCCGGACGTTCGGCGCGCACGTCATCGGGATGACCAATCTGCCCGAGGCGAAGCTCGCCCGCGAGGCGGAGCTCCCCTACGCCACGCTCGCGCTCACCACCGACTTCGATTGCTGGCACGTCGGCGAGGAGGCGGTGAGCGTCGAGGCGGTCATCACCGTGCTCAACCGCAATATCGTGGTTGCGCGGGACGTCGCGAAGTCCCTCGCCCGCAATCTCCCCGACGTGTCGCAGAGCCCGGCCCGCCACGCGCTGGAGAAGTGCATCATGACCTCGGCCGGCGCGTCATCGCCCGACGCAGAGGCGCGGCTCGAGTGGCTCATCGGCCCTCGGCGCAAGGCCGGCTGAGCCGCCCTCGGGCCCACTCGGCTCTGCGCCCGCTCCTGGAGGGGGCGCAGCGGGCGGGAGGGGCGCGGCCGGCTCTGCTGGCGTCGGGTGCGGCCGCGGCGCAGCGGCGCCGTCGCAGAAACGAAACGCGCGGCTAGCGGCTACGAACAAACCTGGCTAAGAGGCGTCCTGTGACGACCTCATCCGCGATCCTCATCATCGGCTCGATGGCCTTCGACGACCTCGAGCTCCCCTCCGGCAACGAGAGAGACGTCGTCGGTGGCTCGGCCACCTACTCGGCGTTCGCTGCCTCGTGCTTCGCTCCGGTGCGCACCGTGGCCGTGGTGGGCGATGATTTCCCCGAAGAGACCCTCGCGGCGATGCGATCCCGAGGGATCTCGATCGAGGGCGTCGAGCGCGCTCCTGGGAAGACGTTCCGCTGGGCCGGGCGCTACGACGTGGATCTCATCCATCGCACGACGCTGGACACGCAGCTCAACGTGTTCGCGTCGTTCGCGCCGAAGCTGCCGGAGACCTACCGCGACACGCCCTTCCTCCTGCTCGGCAACATCCATCCCGCGCTCCAGCTCGACGTCCTCGAGCAGGTCCGCACGCCGCGCTTCGTCCTCGCGGACACGATGAATTTCTGGATCGAGGGGGAGCCGAAGGCGGTCGCGGCGATGCTGCGCCGCATCGACACGCTCGTGGTCAACGACGAGGAGGCGCGCCAGCTGTCGGGCAAGTACAACATCCGCCGCGCGGCGAAGGAGATCCTGTCCCGTGGTCCGCGCCGGCTGATCATCAAGCGCGGAGAGCACGGCGCGCTGCTCTTCGACGAAGAGGGCGTGTTCGCCGCGCCCGGCTTCCCGCTCGAGGACGTCATCGACCCCACGGGCGCCGGCGACGCCTTCGCCGGCGGGCTCATCGGTTACCTGGCGTGCCAGCCGGAGATCACGCCGCTCGCGCTCCGGCGCGGTATGCTCCATGCGACGGCGACGGCTTCGTTCTGCGTCGAAGCGGTTGGCACGCGGCGGATCGCGACGGTGACGCGAGCCGAGATCGCGGCGCGACTGACCGAGATCCGGGCGCTGTACGAGTTCGGCGCGAGCACGATGTGAAGCAGTCTGCCCTGGAGCGGCGCTGGCGCGAGGGCCCGCCGTGTGCGGTCGCTGTTCACCTTCCGGCGCATAGCCGTGCTAGACGACCGTCAAAGTGAACATGAACCTCACCACCCGTACTTTCGCAGGCATCGCCTTGCTGGCCCCCCTCGTCTTCGGCTGCGCGGCCCGTACTGCGCCGTTCGACGAGATGGACAAGGCGCAGATCACGGTCCTCCGCCTCCAGGGGCAGGAGCTGGCTCCGACGCCCGCGGCGACGACCGGGGCCCCCACCCTCATCCCGGGCATCCCGCCCGAGCTCCAGCAGATGGGGCAGGCAGCCCTGCAGGGGCTGCAGCAGGCGCTGCCCGGGCTGATCCCGCCGAACCTCATCCCGGGGCAGACCGCCAGCACGCCGGTCCTGCCGGCGCAGCCGCGCTTCAAGAACTTCGTCATCCTCCAGCAGCGTCAGCTCACGACCAGCGACGCCGACGAGGAGCTCAAGGACCAGATCCTCGACGTCTTCGGCGACGAGGACAGCTTCACCGCGGACCGCGGCAACTGCTTCTATCCCGGCCTGGGCATCTCGCTGGTGCGGCCGAACAACCCCACGCCGGTCGATCTGCTCATCTCCTTCTCGTGCAACCAGGCCATGGGAGACGGCTTCCGCTGGCCTTACGCGACGAACGGCTTCTCGGCCGAGACCCACCAGAAGCTCAGCGAGATCTACCAGCAGCTCTGGGGACAGGCGGTCCCGCCCGGCGCGTGATCCCCTGCCGCGGCGAGGAGTTCGCCGCCTAATTTGTAATCAGCACCACATATCGTGACCGCAGGGTCCGGATGGCTAGACTTGATCGAGCTTCCGAGGTCCCGCGTATCGGTCAGGAGCGCGCCGCACGACGTCATGATCCCCCAACCCCAGCTGTTGCCGGGAAAGGAGCTCGGGCACTACGAGCTCCTCCTGCCCATCGCGCAGGGGGGGATGGCCACGGTGTGGGCCGCGCGCCACAAGGGTCGTCGTGGCTTCCAGAAGACGGTCGCCATCAAGACGATGCTTCCGTCGCTCTCGGATGATCCCCAGTTCGAGAAGATGTTCCTCGAGGAGGCGAGGCTCGCCTCGGGGATCCATCACCCGAACGTCGCCGAGATCCTCGACCTCGGCGAGCAGGACGACGTCCTCTACATCGTGATGGAATGGGTCGACGGCGAGGCGCTGTCGGTCATCGCGAAGGCGGCGAGCAAGAGCGGCGTGGCCATCCCGCTGCGCATCGCGCTCCGCATCCTCGGCCGCGCTTGCCTCGGTTTGCACGCCGCGCACGAGCTCCGGGACCCGCAGAACGATGATCTGCTGCTCGGGCTCGTGCACCGCGATGTGTCGCCCCAGAACATCCTCGTGACGTACGACGGCCACGTGAAGCTCGTGGACTTCGGGGTCGCCAAGGCGACCAACCGCGGGCACAACGATACGACCGCGGGACAGATCAAGGGCAAGGTGCCGTACATGTCCCCGGAGCAGGCGCGAGGCGATCGGGTCGATCGGCGCACCGACGTCTTCGCGATGGGGATCGTGCTCTACAAGTTGACGACCGGAGAGCACCCCTTCGCCGCAGAGAACGATCTCCTCACGCTGAAGTACATCACCTCGCGACCGGCGCTCTCACCTCGCCTGAAGAACCCGGATTTCCCGCCCGAGCTGGACCAGGTCCTGATGACGTGCCTGCAGAAGGAGCCGGAGCGCCGATACCAGACGATGCTCGAGCTGGAGCGCGCGCTGGAGGCCGTGCTGGCCAAGGAGCCGACGGTGACCGACCACGACGTCGGGGCGTTCGTGCGCGGGCTCCTGGGAGAGCGCAACCAGCGCCGGCGCGCAGCGCTGCGGGACACGGTCCGCGTGCTCGACGAGCGCGCCTCCAGCCCGCCCGAGGTGATGCTCCTTCGCGACAGCATCAGCGAGCTCTTCTTCACGCAGCTCCCTCCTGGTCAACCGAGCGCCCAGCTCCCCGCGCCTCGCCGGAGCACCCCCGCGCCCTCGCGGCCGGCGCTGCCATCCGAGTCGCTGATCCCGAGCTCGCCTGGCCATGAAACGCAGCTGGGCCCGATCGAGGTCCCGGCGGCGCGCCGCCGCTCGGGGACGCGGGTGGCAGCCGCCGCGCTCGCGCTCATCACGTTGCTGGGCGCCGGGGTGATGTGGTTCGGGCGACCCGCGCCGGAGCAGAGCGCGTCCGAGCAGCTCCCGGCGCACGCCCGCGGCGCTGACCCTGCGGCGACCGCAGCCGCGACGGGCGCACCGCCAGGGCCGGACGGCGCACCCACGCTCCTGGCCGACCACGTGGGCGTGGGAGCTCAATCCGCCCCCGAGGCGAGCGACCCGGGGCGTGGAGCGAGCGCTCCGGACCCGACGGCCAAGGGCGCGACGGCCACCGCAACCCCTAGCGCGACCACTGCTGGATCGAGCACCAGCGCGCGTAGAACCAACCCGGGCAAGCGCCCCTCGACGAAGTGGGTACCTACCGTGACCAATCCCGGGTTCTGAGCGGCCGCAGGGCACGGCAGCTCCGCGACGCGCTCCTCCTGGTAGCAAGCCTGGGCGTTGTCGGCGGCGCCGTGTCGTTGCGGCGGAGCCGAGCGTCCAGCGCGTCGCCGACCCCGGCGCTGGCGAGCGCGCCCGCGGAACCGTCGCCCCTGCCCAGGGGCGGTGAGACCGAGCGCGCAGCGCTCGACGAGGATGAAGCGCAAGCAGGGTGCGGCTTTGCCGACCATGGCTTCGGCGTCTACGAGCGATGGCGCCCGCTCCCGCTGGGCAGGCTCCTCGTCCCGCCGGCAAACGCGATTCGCTCGGACGGCGGCTACGATCTTCTGATCCACTTCCACGGCGCCGAGCCTGTCCGGAAGGTGCTTGCTCCGAGGGGCATGGATCTCGTCATCGCCGGGGTCGACCTGGGGACCCGCTCGAGCGACTACGCGCGCGCCCTCGAGGGCGGCGGCTGGGACGCGCTGCTCCAGGCGATCGATCGCGAGGTCGAGAGCGCCTCCGGGAGCGCGGGCGCACGCGTCCGCCGCCTGGTGCTGTCCTCCTGGAGCGCTGGATCCGGCGCGATCGGCAGGATCATCGAGCGCGGGAGCAGCCACGTGGATGCGCTGATCCTGCTCGACTCCCTCTATGGCTCCTACATGCCGGGGCAGACGTCGCTCGCGCCGGGGCAGCTCGCCCCCTACGTGGCGCTGGCCAACGCCGCCGCGCGCGGCGCGCCGGTCTTCTACCTGACGCACACCGACATCCCGACCAGCGGCTACGCGTCCACGAAAGAGGCGGCCACGTTCCTACTTCGTGAGCTTGGAGCCACCCCCATCGCGGTGACCTCGAGCGGGGACGACGGGCCCTCCGCTGCGCCGGGCGATCGCGCCGAGGGGGCAGGAGACGCGCTGCGGCTCACCCGGATGTACGACGGCGGCAGCCTCTACGTGCGCGGCTACGCCGGAACGGGCCCCGGGGAGCACTGCGCGCAGCTGCGGCTGCTCCCCGCGATCCTGACGGAGCACGTGCTCCCCGCCCTTCGCCGTTGAGGCGCCGCTGCTGCAAGGAAGCGCGCGGCGCCTTTTCCGCGCCGACGGGTCGGCGCACGCCCGGCGAACCGCGGCGGCTCAGTACGACTTCGCGAACACCACGCGCCGCGGGCTGGGCTTGCCGGTGAAGATGCACTGCCCTTCACCCGTCAGCGCGTCGGCCCACGGCGCCCCTTCGAACCCCCCGGTCGGGATGCAGCGGATGGTCACCTTGTGCGCATCCTTCACTTCCGTCTCGATCTCGGGATCGCCGGACCAGTGCGCCAGCGCGAACCCGCCTTGCGCCTCCTTCCCCCCGGTCGACGCGAAGAACGCGTCGAAATCTGCGCGGCTGTTGATGACGTGCGTGTTGCTGTCGCGCACGGCGAGCGCGCGCGCGTAGAGCGTCGCCTGGATGTCGCCAAGGATCTCCGTGATGCGCCCCACGAGCTCCCCGCGCGCGATGCTCGACTTGTCCTTCGGCGAGCGGTCCCTGCGCATCACCATGGCCACGCCGGCGTCGACGTCGCGCGGCCCGATCTCGATGCGCAGAGGGACGCCCTTCTTCACCCACTCCCACTGCTTCTCGCCGCCGCGGATGTCGCGCCGATCGATCTCGACCTCGACGCGGCGCTCGCCGAAGCGCTGCGCCCGGAGCTCCTTCGCGAGCCCGTCGATGTACTCGTCGATCTTGGCTCGCGTGTCGTCGCCCCGGTAAACGGGGAGGATCACGACGTGCGCGGGCGCGAGGCGCGGCGGGAGCACCAGGCCGTCGTCGTCGCTGTGGGTCATGATCAGCCCGCCGACGAGGCGCGTCGACACGCCCCAGGACGTCGTCCAGGCGTACTCCTCGGTCTCCTCCTTGGTCTGGAACTTGATGCCGCTCGCCTTCGCGAAGTTCTGCCCCAGGAAGTGGCTCGTCCCGGCCTGCAAGGCCTTCCGGTCCTGCATCATCGCCTCGATCGCATAGGTGTCGACCGCCCCGGGGAAGCGCTCGCTCGCCGTCTTCGGCCCCTCGAGGACGGGCATCGCCATGAAGTCGCGCGCAAACGTCGCGTAGACCCCAAGCATGCGGAGCGTCTCCTCGCGCGCCTCGGCCGCGCTCGCGTGCGCCGTGTGCCCCTCCTGCCACAGGAACTCCGCCGTCCGCAGGAACAGGCGCGTCCGGAGCTCCCAGCGCACGACGTTCGCCCACTGGTTGATCAGCAAGGGGAGATCCCGGTAGCTCTGCACCCAGCTCGCGAACGCCGCGCCGATGATCGTCTCGGACGTGGGGCGCACGATGAGCGGCTCCTCCAGCCGGGCCTGAGGGTCGGGAATGAGCCCGCCGCCAGGGCCGGGGACGAGCCGGTGGTGGGTGACCACGGCGCACTCCTTCGCGAACCCCTCGACGTGCTCCGCTTCCTTTTCGAGGAACGACTTCGGGATGAACAGCGGGAAGTAGGCGTTCTTGTGCCCGGTCGCCTTGAACATGCTGTCGAGCTCGCGCTGGATGTTCTCCCAGATCGCGTAGCCCCACGGCTTGATGACCATGCAGCCGCGGACCGGGGAGCTCTCCGCGAGGTCGGCCGCGCGCACGACCTGCTGGTACCACTCCGGGTAGTCCTCGTTGCGGGTGGGCGTAATAGCGGTCTTCGGCGCTTCGTTCTTGGCCACGGTCTCTGCTCTCCTCGATGGGCGGCTCGGCCGGCGGCCTTCGACCGGGCCGCCTTCGTCCCGCTGCGGACGGTCGGCTGGCGCCGGCCCCCGCTCCGGGCTGAGCGCGCGACGTATCAGGAGCGCGGCAGGGTGTCGAGCGCAGCGGTCCCAGCGCCGGAGCCTCGCGGCCCTCCCGCTGGCTGGAGCGATGCCGCTCGCCCCGCCGGCCGCCGCGCGCCAGGCTGCCTTCGCGGCGGCGCGCCGTCGTGGTACGCGCAGGAGAACGACGTGAACTACGTCATCCTCACGCACGGCGGGGTGACCGCGCCGCAGAGCGGCTCGGAGAGCTGCGCCAGGGCCGCCGACGAGGCGCGCCGCGCGCTGGACGCGGGCGGAGAGGCGCTCGCGGCGGCGATCGGGGCGACCGCGCGCCTCGAGGACGACCCACGCTTCAACGCCGGGACGGGCTCGAACCTCCGCCTCGACGGGCGGACGGTCGAGATGGATGCGGCCGTGATGGCCAGCGATGGACGGTTCGGCGCAGTGGCGTGCATCGAGCGCGTGAAGAACCCCGTCCTTGTCGCCGCGAAGGTGGTGGAGACGCCGCACCTGCTCCTCGCCGGCGCCGGGGCGACGGCGTTCGCTCGCCGGCTGGGGTTCGCGGACCATGATCCGGTCACCGAGGAGGCGCGCCGGAAGCACGAGCGCGCCCTCGCGGCGCTGCGAGGCGAGGGCGGAGACGACGAAACCACGAACGATGCGGCGCGCTTCCATGCGCTCACGGCGACGCGGTTCTGGAACTTCGACGCCGAGCCGATCGAGTGCGACACCGTCGGGGCCGTCGTTCGCGACACGCACGGCCGGTTCGCCGCCGCGGCGTCGACGGGCGGGTCGACCTACTCGCTCCGCGGCCGCATCGGGGACGTGCCGCTCCTCGGCGCGGGGATCTACGCCGGCCCTCACGGCGCCGTGGCGGCGACGGGCGTCGGCGAGGAGATCGCGCGCCGCTTCCTCGCGCGGACCGTGTACGACTGGCTCGCCGACGGCGTCGCGCCCGCGCGCGCCGCGCAGCGCGGCGTCGCGATGTTCCCCGACGTGCTCGCGGTCGGCGTGCTCGTCGTGGGGCGGAGCGGCCAGGCGATCGCCTCGAACCGCACCATGCCGAGCGCGCAGCTCGTGGGCTGAGGAGCCGCAGACGACGATGCAGAGTGGAGACCCTGATGCGATCGTGGTGGGCGCGGGACCGAACGGCCTCACAGCGGCGGCGTACCTCGCCCGCGCGGGCTTCTCGGTGCTCGTCCTGGAAGCCGAGCGAGAGCCGGGCGGCGCGGTCCGCACGCGCGAGGTGACCCTCCCGGGGTTCCGACACGATCTCGGCGCGGCGTTCTTCCCCTTCGGGCAGACGAGCCCGGCGCTGGTGCCGCTCGATTTGCCGGGGGCCGGCCTCGTGTGGCGGCACGCGCCGATCGACAGCGCTCATCCGGCGCCCGACGGGACGTGCGCCTCGATCGCGCGGGACGTCGAGGCGACGGCGCGGTCGCTCGGCGAAGACGGCCCCGCCTGGCGCCGGATCGCCGGCTGGCACGCGGCCACCCGCGAGCGGATGCTGAACGCGCTCCTGTCCACGCCGCCCGCCCTCGGGCAGCTGCTCCGGCTCGGGCCCCTCAACCTGCTCCGCCTCGCGCAGGTGGCCCTCTCGAGCGGACGTGGCTTCGCGACGCGCACCTTCCGGACCGAGGCGGCCCGACGCGTCGTCCCCGGGCTCGCCCTCCACACCGACGTGGGCCCGGACGATCCCTGCGGAGCGATCGTCGGCTTCATGTTGACCGTGCTCGCCTCGAGCGGCGGCTTCGCGGTGCCCGAGGGCGGCGCCGGCTCGATCACGAGCGCGTTGCTCCGGCGCGTCGAGGAGCGCGGGGGCGCCCTCCGCTGCGGCGCCCGGGTCGACCAGATCATCGCCAGGCAGGGCCGGGCGGCCGCGGTCCGGCTCGACGACGGCCAGGAGATCCGCGCCCGCCGCGCGATCGTCGCCGATCTGGCCGCGCCGACGCTCTACCTCCGCCTGCTCGCGTCAGAGCTGGTTCCCGAGCGGGTGCAGCGCGCCATGCGCCGGTTCCGCCAGGGGTTCGGCACCTTCAAGATGGACTGGGCGCTCGACGGCCCGACGCCGTGGTCCCACGAGGACGCCGCGCGCGCTGCGGTCGTGCACGCGGGCGACAGCCTCGACGATCTCTCGGCCTTCACGCGGCAGGTGCGCGCCGGGTCGCTCCCCGAGCACCCCTATCTCGTGATCGGGCAGCAGTCGCTGGTCGATCCGACGCGCGCGCCGGCCGGCCGCCACACCCTGTGGGCCTACTCCCGCGTCCCCTCCTCCATCGAGGGCGGCTGGGCGGGCTCGCGCGAGCGCTTCGCCGATCGCATCGAGGCGCGGATCGAGGAGCTCGCCCCCGGCTTCCGGCAGAGGATCATCGCCCGGACGATCTGGGCGCCGGACGATCTCGAGGCGATGGATGCAAACCTCATCGGCGGCGATCTCGGCGGAGGCTCGGCCGACATCCGGCACCAGCTCATCTTCCGGCCGGTGTTCCCCTATTTCCGCTACCGGACGCCGCTCCGCGGCCTGTACCTAGGCTCGTCCTATGCGCATCCCGGCGCCGGGGTCCACGGCGCGTGCGGGCGCAATGCGGCCCTGGCGGTGCTGGAGGACGAGGGCTAGCGCGGCGCGCTTCGCTATTTCGACCGCGACGACGGGCCGTCCCGGTAGTCGGAGCGCTTCAGTCCGTGGCTCGCGATCTTCTCCTGGAGCGTGCGCAGCGGCATCCTGAGCCGCCGGGCGGCCATCGCCAGGTTGCCGTTGGTGCCGCGGAGGGCATCGAGGATGATCTCCGTCTCCAGACGGTCCATCTGTGCCTTGAGCCCGATCGCCGGCGCGGAGCTGGGCGGCCCTGCGAGCTCGATGGGAGGCCGATCCGGCGGCGGCGTGGTGCGTTTGGGCGCCGAGAGGGAGTGGATGCTCTCCGGCAGGTCGAGCGGGGTGATGACATGCCCCCGCGCGATGACGACGGCGCGCTCGATGGCGCTGCGCAGCTCGCGCACGTTGCCCGGCCAGGGATACTGCTCCAGGAGCGCGAGCGTCTCCGGATCGAGCGAGCGCACGTTCCTGCGGTGCACCTCGCTCGCCTGCCGGAGGAAGCGCTGCGCCAGCGGTCCGATGTCCTCGCGCCGCTCGCAGAGCGGCGGGATGCGCAGCGGCACCGCGTTGAGCCGGTAGAGCAGATCCGAACGGAACGTGCCCGCCTCGCACATCGCCTCGAGATCGCGGTAGGTCGTCGCGACGACCCGCACGTCCACCTCGATCTCCTTGGTCGAGCCGACGCGGACCATGCGACCGGTGTCGAGGACGTGCAGCAGCGCGGCCTGGCAGGACGGAGGGAGGTCGCCGACCTCATCGAGCACCACGGTGCCGCCAGCGCACGCCTCGAAGACGCCCTCTTGCGCGTGGATCGCGCCGGGGAAGGCGTCGGCCTCGTGGCCGAAGAGCGTGCTCTCGAGGAGCTGGGCAGGCACGCCGCTGCATCCGACGCGGATCATCTGCATCTTGTGGCGGGGGCCAGCCTCGTGGATCAGCCGCGCGAGCACGTCCTTGCCGGTCCCCGTCTCACCCTGGAGCAGCACAGGCGCGGACGAGCGCGCGAGGCGCATGGCGGTCTCGAGCACCGGGCGCATCGCGGGGCTGCGCATCACGAGCCCCTCGTCGCCGACCGTGCGCAGCGCGCCCACCGGCGTGGGTCCGCCCACCAGGTTCTCGATGCTCGGCATCTTTCTCCGTTCCGGGGCGCCACGACGCCCGTCCAGCGCGTCGAGGTTCAGCACCGGCAGCTCGGCGCTCGCGATCACGCGCAGCGACGCCGTGATCTCCCCGAGCACCACCTCGTCGCCGGGCTTCAAGACGCCGTGCTCGACGCGCTGCCCGCTCAGGAAGGTGCCGTTCGTGGAGCCGAGATCCTGGATGAGCACGTCGCCGCGCTGGAACGTGAAGCGCGCGTGGCGTCGCGACAGGCTGCGCTCGGGGATCGCGACATCGGCGCTCGGATCGCGGCCGATGACGACGCCGACCCCCTCGATCAGCCGCACCGTCTCGGCGCCCTGCCGGTGGTAGATGATGAGCAGCACGTGCGGCTGCGTCCCGCGCTCGCGGCTCAGCTGCGTCAACGCATCACGGACCTGCGACATGGCGATCGGGTCCGTCACGCCCAGCTGGGACTCGTACTGGACGTCCTGTGCTCCGAGATCGTCGTGCGGCATGGATGGCCGTGCGACCTTGGTCTCCACAGGCAAGTCGACGCCAGCGTGGCCTTCCTCGGACGCGCCCGGCTCGCGGACGTCCGGCGAAGATAGACTCGTCGGAGCGGCCGGACGCGGGTGATTCATGCCTTCTCTCTCATGCGTGCCCGAGGAGCCTCCGGCTCGAAATGTTGGCCCGCGAGCCCTGCTCGCGCTCGTCCCGTTATCCTATGACCATAAGCTAGAGGTCGCCCAGCGCGCAAGGCGCGAGCAGCACTTCGTCGGCGCTGCGGCGTTGCCGCACGCAGCACGCGCAGGCATCCACGTAGCCACGCAGCCACGCAGCCACGCAGCCACGCATCAGGCGCCACGCGGCATGCAGCCCACTGAGCCGCACGGCTCTCCGCCCCTTCTCTCCCTTTTACGACTTTACCGCTTTGTTTCCTCCCCTTCCTCCTCTCGCTCGCTGCCTTTGTTGCCTTTGCCTCTACTGCCTCTACCTCCGAGTTCTTTCTCTTTCGTTTCTGCAGTGTAGCCCTCGGACGCACACTTGCAGGCGGCCTCGGCGCTCCGCTCAGATCTCGCGCACAACGCGTTCGCCAGAGCCGGGCGATCGCGTGGGCGGCGCGGACGCCTCCTCGGCGCGGCAGTGCGCGTTGAAGCGAGAGCACGGGACGTCCTCGAGCGATGGGAGCTCCGCATAGCCGCGGGGACCGGCGATCTCGTTGAAGCAGCGCCCGAGCCAGCCCGGAATGACGAGCGCGTAGGTGCGCGCGAGCCGGCGAGGATCGTCGAGCGTGCGCAGCATCGCAAGATAGGTTACTTCTCCATAGGCCGCCTTGAAGGCAGCCGCCTGCTCAGGGCGCGCCAACCAGCTCATGACGCCGGCGCGATCCGCTTCCGGGTGGAACTGGACCGCCTCGACGCCGGGCGCGACCTGCAGACCGAGGATCGCCCGACCCTTGGAGATGCCGTCACGGCTCTCGCGGGCGAGGAGCTGGCCGCCGAGGGAGCTCAGCCGGCGCTCGTCGAGGTTCACCGCCTCCCAGTTGCGGTGCTCGAACGCGAAGAGACGGTCGCCGAACGGCGCCAGGAGCGGGTGTTGCTGGCCGACGGGGGTCGTGTAGATCGGCATGACGCCGAACTTGCGATCGGCGCGCGGCACCACGTCGGCCAGCTTGTAGTGATGGACGACGAGCTCGAACGAGTAGCAGATCGCGAAGAGAGCACGCCGGTGCGCGCCCCCCTGGCTCGCCGACTCGACCACGCCGTCCACGAAGCGCGCAAAATCCTGCGTCCAGGGCTCGCCCTCCCCATCAAAGGGAGAGCCGGGCCCGCCTGACGCGAGGTACAGATCGCAGTCCGTGGGGATGGGTGCGTTGGTGTCTCTGGGAGATACCTCGACGACCTCGCAGGATAGGCCGGGATTGTGCGCCTGGACGCGTTCGAAGAACCCCGCAGCGAGCCCGCGTAGACAGCGCATCGCCTGGTTCACGTGGCCATTGTTCATGTCCACGATGCACAACCGCAGCGGCCGGCCGTTCGCGACGGTAGCTTGCCGGCCGGGAGTAGGTGGAAGTGGATTCGAGCTCATCGGAAGGTGACTGTTTGCAGACGTAGACCCCCGCGTTTTTTACCCATACCACCCCTCCGACCTCGCGGAAAGAATGGTTTTCTCGGTTACGCCGGTTACGCCGGTTACGCCGGTTACGCCGGTTACGCCGACTGTTCCCGCTACTTCGACTTCATCGGTCGATCCCTTTACATCGACCACATCCGTCACATCCGTTCCGCTCGTTATGCCAATCACACCAGTTGCGTACCTTACAACGGTTACATCTGCTTCAGTTACGTCCGCTACGTCCGTTTCATCGATTACGCAGCGGACGATTCGTCACCTCTGGAGGAGACCAAAACTCCTTCATCGGCCCCGCGTTCGTGCGAATCCTGTGTGTGATGAACAAACGGAATGGTTCGACGCGTGATCCTCTGACCCGCCGCCATGTGCTGACCGGGCTCGGCGCTGCGCTCGGCGCCTCGGCCTTCGGATGCAGCACCCCAGAGGGCGCGATGGTGCTCGACAACGCCCCGCCGAGCATGGGCGGCGCGGGCGAGAGCGACGGAGCGGGCGGCGCGGGTGGCTCAGGAGGAACAGTCAGCTCGGGACAGCCGGAAAATGGCGAGGCCGGCGGCGCTCTGGATCGTTGCGCGGAGACCGGAGGTCTGAGCCCGGCGGAGCTGCTGGCGCCCATCAACACCATCGTCGTTCTCTGTATGGAGAACCGCTCCTTCGACCACTATCTCGGCTCGCTGCTGCTGAAAGAGGGCCGGCGCATCGACGGTCTGACAGGCACAGAATCGAACCGAGCGCTCGATGGGACGCTGATCTCGCCCTTCCAGCTCGACAACTTCACGCCCGCCGACCCGCCGCACAGCTGGGACGCAGCCCACACGCAGTGGAATCAAGGGAGGAACGACGGGTTCGTCATCGCGCACGCAGGGCCCGACCAGCGCGACGTCATGGGCTATCACGTGCGGGAGCAGCTGCCGATCCTCTACGCGCTCGCAGACGCGTCGGCGATCTGCCAGCGCTGGTTCTCCTCGGTGCTCGGCCCGACGTGGCCGAACCGGTTCTTCCTGCACGGCGCCACGTCGAGGGGCGTCTCGAGGAACGTGCCGGTCACCGGCTTCACGAGCGTGTTCGAGCTGCTGAGCGACGCAGGGATCTCGAGCAGGAACTACTTCCACGACGTCCCGTGGTGCTCGGGTGCGTACTTCAGATTCAAGGGCGTGTCCGGGATCGAGCGCTTCTTCGAGGACGCGGCCGCGGGGATCCTCCCCTCGTTCTCCGTCATCGATCCCCAGTTCTTCGGCGCCACCGCGAACGACGATCACCCGGACCACGACGTTCAGCTCGGGCAGGTGCTCATCGCCAGCATCTACAACGCGCTGGCGAAGAGCCCGCAGTGGGGCCAGTGCCTCCTCGTGATCACCTACGACGAGCACGGCGGCTTCTTCGACCACGTCGCGCCGCCGACGACGACGGACGACGACCCCCTGTTCACCCAGCTCGGGTTCCGGGTGCCGTCGATCGTCGCGGGCCCGTTCGTCCGGAGGGGCTGCGCGGTGAGCACCGTGCTCGACCACGCGTCGGTGATCCGCACGCTGGAAGCGCGCTTCGATCTCCCCTCGCTGAACGCGCGCTCCGCCGGCGCGAACGATCTCTCGTGCTGCGTCGATCCGGCGCTCCTCCGCGATCCTCAGGCGCCGATCCTGCTGCCCGCGATGGACATCTCCCTGTCGCGGCTGCGCTCGCGCGCCGAGTCCGGGATCTCTCAGCCGGAGCTGTGGGAGGCCGCGGAGCGCGGGCTCATCCCGCGGCACCTCGACCGCCGGGGCGAGGGTCCGGCCATCGCCCGGCGAGTGCTGGCGCACGCGGAGCGGCTCGGCACGGCGAGGCTCAGGGACTGAGGTGCCGGCCAGCCGGCGCCGAGGTCGCCCGGAGGCGGGAGGTCTGATAGAAGCGCCGCCGTGCCGCCCGATCTCGATCCGCCCGCCGCCATTCAGGCAGGGACCACGCCGGCGAGCGCAGCCCCGGGCGCGCCCGCGGCGACCAGCGCAGGCCCGCCGGCGGCCGGGCAGGAGACGGCGACCAGCGCGGCGCGCTCCTCGGCGATGGTCACCGCAGGGATCATCCTCTCGCGGCTCGTCGGGCTGCTCCGCCAGCGGGTGACGGCGCACTTCTTCGGTACATCCGAGCTCGCGGACGTGCTCGCGGCGGCGTTCCGCGCGGGGAACATCACCCAGAACCTGCTTGGCGAGGGGACGCTCTCCGCGACCTTCATCCCCGTCTACGCGCGCCTCCGCGCGGCCGGCGACGCGCGACGCGCGGCGCACTTCGCCCTCTCCGCCCTCGGGCTCCTGCTCGTCGCCGCCGCGGCCGCGTCGATCGCCGGCGTGCTCGCGGCGCCGTGGCTGTCCTTCGTGGTCGCGGCAGGCTTCGACGCCGACAAGCTCGCCAGCACGACCCGGATCGTCCGGATCATCTTCCCGATGACGGGCCTGCTCGTGCTGTCGGCGTGGGGGCTCGGCGTGCTGAACGCGCACCGGCGGTTCTTCCTCCCGTATGCCGCGCCCGTCGCGTGGAGCGCCGCCCAGATCGCGGGGCTGCTCGCGTGCGGCGCGTGGCTCGGCATGCGCGGGGAGCCGCTCGCCGAGGCGCTCGCGTGGAGCGCGCTCGCGGGCGCGGCGCTGCAGCTCTCGCTGCTGCTCCCGTCGGCGCGCGCGCTGCTCGGCGGGCTCACGCCGCGCCTCGACGCGCGCGACCCGAGCGTCCGCGAGGCCGGCAGCAAGCTGCCCGCCGCGCTGCTCGGCCGCGGGATCATCCAGGTGTCCGGGCTCGTCGACACGCTCCTCGTGAGCTTCCTCGGCGCGGGCGCGAACGCGGCCTTCAACTACGCGCAGACGGTCTACCTCCTGCCGATGAGCGTCCTCGGCGTCGGCGAGGCCGCGGTCGCGTTGCCCGAGATGGCGCGCGACACGGCCGAGGCCGACGTCGCGCGGCGCAACGAGGCGCTGTCGCGCCGGCTCGGGGCGTCGCTCGCGCGGATCACGGTGCTCACCGTGCCGGCCGCGGCCGTGTTCATGGTGCTCGGACGGGAGCTCATCACGCTGCTGCTGCAGACCGGGACGTTCGACAAGGCGTCGACGGCGCGGGTCGAGCCGCTCGTGTGCGCCTACGGGCTCGCGCTGCTCGGGAACGCCGCCGGGCGCGTGCTGATCACCGCCTCGTTCGCGCTGGGGGACACGAGGACCCCGGCCCGCTACGCGCTCTATCGCGTGGTCGTCAGCACCGCCGTCGCGCTCCTCCTGATGCGGTGGCTCGACGTGCTCGGCGTGGTGCTCGGCGCCGTCATCGCAGGGTGGGTCGAGGCGATCGCCCTCGGGCACCGCGTGCGGCGCGAGATCGGCGGGCTCGGGCTGGATCAGATCCGGATCGGCCGCGTGGCCTTGCTCGCGGCGATATCGGTCGGCTGCGGCGCCGCGTTGAAGGCGGCGCTGCCCGAGGCGGCGGCCGCGGCGCCGTGGGGTGCCGCGCTCATCCTCGCTGCGTGCGGCGGCGCCTTCGCCGTCGCGGCGCCCGCGCTCGGGCTCTTCAGCCTGAAGTCCCTCCTGCGCCGGAGGTGATCCCGGGCGGCGCCGCGCGCGCACCGCCCTCCGCGTGCTCTCGGTGCCACGCGACGTAGCGCTCGACGAACGCGCGCTGCGCGGGGCTCAGCGCGACGCGCGGGCGCCGTCGCTCGATGAGGGCGAGCGCGTCGCCCACCTCGATGCCGCCGCGGGTGGCGAGGTAGCAGAGCGCGAGCGTCACGCTCCTGCCCACGCCGCTCGCGCAGTGGACGTGGACACGGTGGCCAGCGACGATATGCCGCTCGAGGAACGCCACGCCGCGCGCGGCCTCCTCGAGCGCGGGAGCGCACATGTCCCAGCAGGGGATGCGCAGGTACTCGACCCCCGCCGCGCGCAGCGCGAGCACCGGATCGTACAGCTCGCGCGACACGTTGATCACGGCGCGGACGCCGAGGCGACGGAGCTCGGCGACGTCGCCCGGAAGAAGGAACCCCCCGATCAGGAGGTTCGAGCTCACCCACGTGCGCCACGGGTGCCGCGGCCGGAGCGACGCGGAGGCGCGGCGCAACGCCAGGAATGCATAGAAGACGAGGGCGTACGGCGCGAGCAGGAGGAACACCAGCGCAGGGCGAAGGCGCACGCGCACCTCATGGCGTCGACGCTGGCGCTGTGCCAGCGGCCGGGCGGCACGCGCGCTGATGACGCGCGCCCATGACACGCGCGCCGAGCGGACCGACGATGCGCCGGCGACGCCACGGAACTTGGCCCAGCGCGCGCCAGCCGGGCATGCATCGACGGATGCCGCTCGCTTCCATGCCGACGGATCTCTCCCGCTCGGCCTCGTCTCCGCGCCGCCGGACGCCGCTGATCTGCGCGCCACGGCGCACCGAGGGCGGCCCCCGCGCGCGACGCGTCGATGGGCGGCTCGCAAGCTTGCTCGTCGCGCTGACCGTGTGCGGATGCAAACCGGCGGGCGCGGCGGTGGAGCTGTCGAAGGAGGGGGCGAGCGACGACGGTGCGCTCGAGGTCGCCGCGCTGCCGGCGGACGGCCCCAAGCTGGTCGCGCTTCGCGCAGGGACGCCCGTGCTCGCGGGTCCGCAGGCGGGCGCTCGCAAGCTCGGCGAGCTCTATCCTGGCGCCGCCGTCGTGAGGTCCTCGGAGCCGTACGGACGCGCGGGGTGCAGCGGCGGATGGTATGCGGTCCGCCCCCGCGGGTTCGTCTGCGCAGGCGACGGCGCGACGCTGAACACCGACGTGCTCGCGCTCTTGCCGGCTCCACCCGACACGTCGCGGCCCCTCCCCTACCGCTACGGCCGCGCGCGCACCCAGGGCACCCCGGTGTATTTCGGGGTGCCCAGCCGCGAGGAGGTGCAGCACGCCGAGCCGGATCTCGATCGCCACCTCGAGCGTGTGCAGCGCAGCGACGCGCAGCTCGGCGCGTCAGCCAACGACGTCCCGCTGGACGCGCGCGGCGTCTCCTCGGGGCCCCCGGTGCTGCTGCCGCGCGGCGACGGCATCGGCGAGGACGGGCGCAGGACCGAGGCCGGATTCTTCTTCTGCCCGATCGCCGACGCGGTCGCGCCGCTCCCGCCCGTCGCCGCGCTCGGCATCGACATCGGCAGAAAGGACGGCGCCCACGTCGATCTGCGCGCCGCGCTGAAGACGGTGGCGCTGCGCAAAGGCAGCGGGGTCGCGATCACCCGCGCGTTCACGGCGGGAGCGGCCGACGGGCGCAGGTTCGGCGTGACGCCCGACGGACGGCTCATCCCGGCCGACCGGCTCCAGGCCGCGCTCGGATCACCGTGGCACGGCCTCGATGTCGAGAAGCTCGGCCTGCCTGTGGCCTTCGTCCATCGCCACGACGTCCACACGTGGTCCCTCGGCCGCGGCAAGGCGAGCGAGAACGACGAGGAGCTCGAGCGCCACACGGGCGTGCCGCTCACGGGCAGGTTCAGGACGGTGGACGGCGTCCGTTTCGAGGAGGCGCGCGACGGCTTCTGGCTGCGCGCGCAGGACCTCGTCGTCGTCGTGCGTCGCACCAAGCTCCCCGACTTCGCCAAAGGCTCGCAGCGCTGGCTCGACGTCAGCCTGGTGAACCAGACGCTGACGGCCTACGAGGGGCAGAAGCCCATCTACGCCACGCTGATCTCGTCCGGACGCGACCAGCTGCGCGACCCTGAATCGAGCGCGTCCACCGCGCGCGGCACCTTCCGCGTGCGGAGCAAGCACGTCACGCGCAACATCGATCCGCGCGAGGTCGCCGACAGCTTCGACGTCACCGACGCCCCGTGGGTGATGGACCTCGCGCCGGGCCAGGCGATCACCGGCATGTACTTGGGCGCAGGGGTCGGCGAAGCGCAGGGCTTCCACGACATCGCGCTGACGCCCATCGATGCGCGGCGCATCTTCCTGTGGGCCGAGCCGGAGCTCCCCGAAGGCTGGCACGCTGTGTACAGCAACGACGAGGAAGGAACCCTCGTCCACGTGCGGCCTTGATGTTCACTCAGCCACCGCTGGCCCTCCGAGGGAGGCCAGCGGCCGACTGTCACCACTGCTGGTGCCGAAGGAGGGAATCGAACCCCCGACCCGGCGCGTATGAAACGCCTGCTCTAGCCAGCTGAGCTACTTCGGCAAAAGTGAGGGCGGACTAGTACCGCCACGTCTCCACTCTGTCAAGCGAGGTCGTGCGCGTCGCGACACACGGTCATCGCGGTCATCGCGGTCATCTCCGTCTTCACGGTCATCACGGTCACCGCAGTCATCCCAGAAGATTGCTCGGGATCACCGTTCGCGCTCTCGGTGCTTCGGCAGGACGGCCGGGTTTTTCGCGTCGAACGGCATCGACCACCGGAAGCTCTCGCCGAGCTCGGGCGGCACCGGAGGGTACGGCGAACCGCGCAGCACCGCGCGCCGGCAGTTCTCATCGAACTCGGGGATGCCGCTCGGCCGCGTCACCGACGCGCTTCCCACGGTCCCATCCGCGCGGATCACGAAGGTCACGATCACGGTCCCCTGAAGCCCCTCGCCCGCGGCCCACTTGGGAAACGCGTCGGCCCACAGCGGGTGCAGCTTGGCCATGACCTGCCTCATGTAGTGGCTGCGCCTGCGATCGAGCGGATCGTTGTCGAGCAGCCGGCCGCGCCCCGAACCGAGCGCGCTGGAACGCGCACCGCGGCCCGCCACGCCACCCGCGCCGGTCGCGCCCGGTCCTTCCTGTCCGCCTGGCCCGAACCCACGCGCCCCTCCGGCCGAGCTGGCGTGGACGAGCGACTGGATCGCCGTCGCCACCTCCTGCTCGCTGTCCACCGTGTCGTTCGGATGCCCCACGGCGTCGGCGGGGACGGATGGCGTGCCCACCGCGACCATCGGCCGGGCCAGCGGAACCGCCGCGCTCTCGCGGTGATCCTCGCCGGGCCGCGCGTCGCGAACGCCCAGCCCCGCGGACGCGCGCTCGCCTCCCTCGACGGCGCCGCCGGTGGCGCGCGGGCTCGCCCCCAGGGGGAGCGTCGCGTCGCGCGCAGCGGGCACGTCGCTCGCGCCGTCGATGCCTGCAGGCTGGGCCGCAGCGCCGAGCACGCCGCCTCGACGCTGGGGCGCGCCGCCATCGCGCGCCCCGAGCGACGGATCGCGCTCGGCCGACGTGCGTCGCTCGGACCGGCGGCCCACCCGCCCTCCCGCGAGGAACGTGAGCTCCATGGGCTCCCGGCTGGCTCGCCAGTCCTCGCGCGACGCGCGCTGGGGCGACGAGCGGATACGCTGGATCTGGCTCCTGTCGAGGCGCGAGCGGATCTCTGGAGACAGGAAGATCGCGTCGTCCCTGTCGGCGAGGTTCAACGCAGGCAGCTCCGCCGCGTCGGTGCCGCCGCGCCCGCTCGTCCCCGTGTCCGGCCGCGGTGCGGCTTCCCCTCCGCCCCGCGAAAGGAGGACGGCCGGCTCGGGCGCGGTCGCCGCCGCGCGGTCGAGCGTGCCGTCCGAGACGACGGGCAGCTCGATCTCGATCGGCGCGCTCACCGCGGCTGGCGACCCGACCGTCCGTGCGCGCGCGACCTCACGTGCCGAGAACGAGCCTGCGACGGCCAGCGCGCCTGCGCCCACCAGCCCTGCGTGGGCTGCGACGGAGAGCGCCCACGCGGAGGCGATCCGGCGGCCGTCGCGAGACCTCTGCGCCATCGTGCTGTCACTATGCCTCGAGGCGTGCCTGGGGCGAGCCCGCAGGCGCAGACCGCGCGCGCTCGTCTCAGCCGGTGGGCGCGCCGTCCAGCGGGAGCCGCAGCCGCCTGCGGGTGTTCTCCGCCGTGCGCGCGGCCAGCGCCTCGAAGGGCTCGCCCCGGAGCTCCGCGACGAAGCGCGCCGTGTGCAGCACGTGCCCTGGCTCGCACCGCTTCCCCCGGAACGGCACCGGCGCGAGGTAAGGGCTGTCCGTCTCGACCAGGATCCGATCCGCCGGAGCCCAGGCGGCGACCTCCTGGATCGCACGCGCGGTCTTGAAGGTGACGATGCCCGAGAACGAGAGGTCGAAATCGAGCGCGAGCGCCCGCTCGGCGAACGCGCGATCCTCGGAGAAGCAGTGAATGATGCCGCCCACGTCGCTCGCCTGGGCGCGCTCCAGGATCGCGAGCGTGTCTTCCGGCGCCTCGCGCGTGTGGATGACGATGGGCTTCTCCACCCTCCGAGCGAGGGCGACGAGGTCGGCGAAGACGCGCTGCTGTGTGTCCTTCGACGAGTGCATGTAGTGGTAGTCGAGGCCGATCTCGCCGACGGCCACGACCTCGGGCCGGCGCGCGAGGACCTCGAGCTCCGCGAGCATCCGGTCGTCCACGGCGGAGGCGTCGTGCGGATGGACGCCGACCGCGGCGTGCACGTCGGCGCGCCGCGCGGCGAGATCCGCGGCGAAGCGCGCCGCGGAGAGATCCGCGTCGACGCCGACGACCACGAACGCGTCCACGCCGGCGGCCCGCGCGCGGTCCAGGACGGCGTCCGCTCCCTCGCGGAAATGACGCGGATCGACGTGGCAGTGGGAGTCGATGATCATGCTTCGCTTCAGGTGACGAGCTCCGCGAAGCGCGCGCGGAGCAGCGCGCTCGCGGCGTCGAGCGCGCAGCGGTCGCAGTAGCCCATCCCGCGCAGCCGCTCGAGCGCGCGGGTCGCGTTCCTGCGCTCCTCCTCGCGCAGCTCGCCCCAGCCCTTGTCGGACTTGCCGTCGCCCTGCGCGTCGCGGAGGAGCGCGACGAGATCGCGAACCAGGAGCGCCACGCCCTTGCGCCGCTCCGTGAACACCGCCTCCCGCAGCTTGCGGATCTGCTGCGGGAACACGACCGCGTTGACGATCTTCTGGCCAGGGTGGTCGATGGCCCACGCCGCGATGGCCGAGATCAGGCCGCGCCGGTGATCGTCGTGCTTCGTGCGGACCCCGAGGAGCGCCTCCACCTCGCGCATCATGCGCTCGTCCGGGTTCTCGAAGTCGCCGGTGTGCGGGTTCCTGATCTTCTCCCCCTTCACCCAGACGCCGACGTGGGAGACGTACCGATCGAACAGCTCGGCGTAGCGCGTCTCGTCGACGAGGCCGCTGGCCGTCCGCATCTCCTCCTCGGTCGTGTCGAGCAGGCGCGTGCGCACGACCTCCCGGAAGAGCCGGTGATCGTGGTAGCCGCCCGCGAGCTGCTTCTCCTTGAGCCAGTCGTACTCCGCCTGGCGCTTGCAGAGCGCGTCGAGCTCCGAGAGCACGGCGAACGGGGAGAGGCACGCGTGATCCTCGCTCTGCGCCGCGTCGAGCAGGAGCGTCCGAACCTCCCGCGGCGAGACGCCGAGGCGCCCCTCGAAGTCCACGGACGCGTCGCTCTCGTGGTAGATCGCCTCGATGCCCGCGCGCAGGACCTTCTGCGCCTCGGCGTCGAACCGCTCCGGCGCCGTGCCCGTCGCGAACAGCTCCATCTTCTCGACGGCGGTGAGGCTCGAGACGAGCGGCGCGAGCGCGTCGGGGTACCGCTTCGCCTCCGGCTGCCGCATCCGGGTGAGCACGGCGAACTGCGCGGCGACGCGCGTCGCGTGCGGGGCGACGTGGCGGGTCACGAACGGGACGATCTGCGTGTCGTAGATCGCCTGCTCGTCGGGGTAGCTCCGGAGGTAGGGCGCGCGCAGGAGCTCGAAGCGCCCGCGGAAGCTCGGGAACTCCGGGTGCTCCCGGAAGGCGTTGAGGTGCACGTCGTTGGCGCTGCCGATCATCACGACGTTCGTCTGCACGGTCTGCTGCGGCAGGCTGACCTCCCCCGTCTCCAGCGTGAGCTGGAGGTACCGGAAGGCGTCGAGCGGTCGCTTGAGGAGATCGCTGAACTCGAGCACGCCCCCGGCGGCCTCGATGAGCTCACCGTGCGCCTCGAAGAGCGTCGTCGCCTGGAGCGATGTCGGGAGCGAGGCGAGCGAGCGATCTGCCGTGATCTGCCGCTCGCCGGCGTCGACCGAGAGCTCCGGGCCGATCGTGACCGCGCCGACGCGGTAACGGCGGGAGATGAAGTACCGCTCGACCTGGACGTGCCGCAACGTCTCGACGAGCGAGCCGCCGCTCGCCACGAGGAGCGCCTCGAAGACCTGCTGGTTCTTGTGGGACAGCTTGCCGCTCATCAGCCACTCGGGCGGCGGCTCCGTCGCGCCGGCGTCCTCGTAGAGCTTCAGGATGAGCGCCCGCCGCTCTCGCACCGGGAGCAGGAACAGCGGGTGATCCCTGAGCTCGATCACGAGCCGGGCGTCGATCTGATCGTCCTCGAGGTGGGCGTAGCTCGTGCCGTCCGCGGCGCTCGCCTTCACGTCGCCGCCGAAGCCGATCGAGCCGCGCATCGTCTTGCGGCTCGGGAACACCCAGTGGAAGCGGTACACGGCTCCCTCATCGAGGGTCGAGTAGTGCTCCAGGGCGCGCAGGATGCAGGCGGCGAGCGTGCTCTTCGCCGAGCCGTTCGGCCCGTGCATCAGGACGAGCCTGTTGGCCCTGCCCTCGCGCACGAAGTTGCAGAGCACCCGGTAGACCTCGGCCTGGAGCTCTTCGTGGCCGATCAGCGCGAAGTCCCGGCCGTGGTAGGAGGCCGCGGCCGGCGCGCCCTGCTGCGCGGGCTCGGTCGCGGGGAGCTCCCACGGCAGATCGAAGAGCTGGAACCGGGTCAGCTCCCCCCAGGGCTTCTTGATCGTCCGCGTGCCGAAATGGTCGAACATGTCGCGGACGTAGCGAGCCGCGTCGCGTCCGAAGCGGACCGGATTGGAAGCGAAGAGCTCCAGGTACTGCTGGAACGAGAGGACCCGCTGCTCTTCGTTGAAGCGCCGCGCCATCGAGGAGGCGATGGCATCGAGCTCGGAGAGGGCCTTTCGAGCCCGCTCAGCCGCACTGCCTTGGACCGTCTGGCTGGGGCCGACCTCGCTGGGCTGGCCCCCCTGGCAACCGGAGGTGTCGTTGTTCACGTGAGGCTGAGTTTACCGTTCTGCCTACTGCACGTCGACGACCGCCTCGAGCTCCTGCTTCTGCATCAAACAATTCGCGGCGCTGCAGATGCTGAAGGAGAGCACGCCCGCCACCTTGGTCTTGCCCTTCTTGGCCGCCACGAACGGGACCTTGAGGAGGCCCTTGCTCTCCTCGAAGGTGCCGTCTTCGCGCTTGAGCAAGGGCTTCGGGTACGAAACGCCCTCGGCGGCCGCCTCGGTGACCTTGAACTTGATGGGGTATTTGTCGTTGATGTGGTAGTCGCCCTTCGACAGGAGCGACACCTCCACGAGCCCCTCCTGGCCGGCCTTGTACGTCCCCGTCGGCTTCATTTCGAGGGTGTAGACCGCATCCTCGACCTTCGATTTTCCGCCCTGGGGTGGGGCCGCAGGTGCTGCCTCGGGGGCGCCGCGAGAGGTCGCCGCTTCGCTCTGGCTACAGCCGAGGACGGGGAGCCCGGAGAGCGCGATCAGGCACATCGCGGCGGAGAGGGGCTTGCGGGTCCGAGTTGAAGGATGAGTGCTCATGGTCAACACAAATAACACAGCGGCGGCGCCAGCGCGAACGCGGGGCCCCGGCGCCCAGGACGATGGCGCACTGAACCGGAGCGCGCGCGCTTTACGCCCCAGCCGCCGCCGCGGCGCGTAAGGCGCAACGTTGCACGAGCGCGCGGCCCGGCGCCGCCGTCAGCGCGAAATCAGCAGCGCGACGAGCGCACAGAGCAGCACCGCCGCGCCAGCCGCTGCGGGGATGACCCAGCGCGGCAAGCGCTGTGGCACGCCCATCACGATGTCCTCGGCAAACGCCTCGGCAGCGTCCGGCGAGGGCGCGATGGCCGCGGCGGCGATCGATCCGCCGCTCGCACCGGCGGGGACCGCGCCGACTCTCGCCGGGGCATGCGCCTGGCGGGCCAGGACCGACGGCAGCGCGGCGCGGATCCGGGCCGCGAGCTCCTTCTGCGGCAGGTACGCCCAGTCGCGGTGCGACCCCGCGAGACCATACGCCTGGCCCACGCGATCGGCGAGCAGGCCGACGGAGGGGAGGCGCGCCTCCGGGCTCTTCATGAAGGCCTCCTCCATCACCGGATCGAGCGAGGCCGGCGCCCCGTAAGCCTTGCCCGCCACGCTCGGAGGCAGCGGGTTGCTGCCCATGATGGCCACGAGGATCATCGGACCGGTCGGCGCGTGGAACGGGACCTTCCCCGTGACGCACTCGAACACGATCGCCGCGACCGACCAGACGTCGGCGCGATGGTCGAGCGCGAGCAGCCCCTGCGCCTGCTCGGGGGACATGTAGAAGGGCGATCCGATCGTCGTGCCGACGACGGTCAGCTTCTTCGCGCCCTCGCTGTTGTCGCGCACGCTGCCGAAGTCGAGGATCTTCACCATGTCGCCGTCGTGCGTGCCGACCAGGAAGATGTTGTCCGGCTTGAGATCGCGGTGCACGACCTTGCGCTTGTGGGCCTCCTCGAGGCCGAGCGCGATCTGCGACAGCATCCGCACCAGGCGCTCGGGGGGCAGCACCTTGTCGCGCTTGAGGACCGTCCGCAGCTCCTCGCCCTCGAGGTACTCCATGACCAGCGCGAAGCTGTGGTCCTCGGTCTTCTCGAAGGCGAGCACGTCGACGATCTGTTCGTGGGGCAGCGACGCGCTGACCTCGAACTCGCGGTGAAAGCGCTCGACGCTCACCTCGTCGAGCGCGACCTCGGGGTGGAGGATCTTCAGGGCGACGCTGCGGCCGGTCCGCAGATCGAGCGCCTGATACACGCGCCCCATGCCGCCGTCGGCGACGATCCGCCAGACCTGGTAGCGCCCACCGCAGAGGGTCGCGCCGACGCGCCTGTCCTCCGGGTGGACCGGCGGCGATACCTCAGCGACCGGGATGAGGCGCTGCCCGTCGACCGGACAGAAGCCGCTGTCGTGCGAGAAGAGCCTGAAGCAGGCGGAGCACGTCTTCAAGCCGCACCCGGGATCAGGCGCGGGAGGGGTCCGCGGCCGGCGTGCTGCCCGTCGCGGGCTCCGGCGGCATGTAGTAGAGGATCCGGTTGCAGTTCGGGCACCGCTCGAACTCCTCCTGGCGGCGCATCTTCTGGAACATCATCGGCGGCACGGACAGGTGGCAGCCGAGGCATGTGCCGTCGTAGGTGCGGGCGATCGCGACGGGCCTGCGCGTCCGGATCGACTCGTAGCGGCGGTACAGGACGACCGGCAGCTTGCCGACCACCTGCTGGCGCGCCTCGGCGCGCTGGCCGCGCTCGGTCTCGAGCGCCGCCAGCGACGCCTGCGTCCCGGGCGCGCTGCCGTCGATCGCCCCCGCCAGCTCGACGCGCTTCGCCTCCGCCACATCGATCGCCGAGCGCGCCCCCTCGGAGGCCGAGTTCAGCCGCTCGATCTCTTCCTCGCGATCGCGGTGCAGCTTGCGCAGCTCCTCGATCTCGCGCTGCGCCGCGTTGGACTCGCGCTCGTTCCGGGAGCGCTGCAGCTTCTCCCGCGAGCGCTCGATCTGGCTCGACATCTGGCGGAGCTCGACGACGAGCTCGGAGCGCGTCTTCTCCATCGCCGCCAGGGTCTCCCGATCGCCCTTCAGCCGCTCCTCTAGCCGCTTCAGATCGGACCGCATCCCTTCCAGGCTGCCGCGCTGCTTGTCGAGCTGCTCATCGATGCGGCGGATCTCGCTGTCGATGGCCGACAGCTCTTCGAGGAATGCGATCTGCTCGCGGATGCTCACGTGCTTCCTTGTCTCCTTCTGTTTCGTGGCTTTCGTGGGCCCACCTGGACTCGAACCAGGAACAGCCCGGTTATGAGCCGGGGGCTCTGACCGATTGAGCTATAGGCCCTGGTACAAGGGCGAACCCCCGATCGGGTCCGCCCACTTTCGCACCGGCGGACAACGTAGTCCAAGCGGCGCGCAGTTGGAAGGGGAGCGGTTCGGCCGGACCGGGTTCCCCGATGGCGCCACGGCGATCAGGGGTGGCTCGGCCGTGAAGGAAGCCCGTCCGCGGACGGGGCGCAGCGCGACGAGGGGCCTCGCCGGACATCGCGCACGGACATTGCGCCGGCGTGCGCGGTCAGTCCGCGCCCGAGGCCACGCCCGAGGCCACGCCCGAGGCCACGCCACAGGCCGCGGCCCCTCACGGCCCCTGCCGCCCGCCCGGATCGACCATCGGGCTGCGGCGCGGGATGCGCGCCGTTTTGGCTGCCGGGGTCACGGCCTTGCCGCCGTCGAGCGCGTCGGAGCAGCACCGGAACCCGACCTGATAGAAGCGGAACCACCGGTTGTGCGTCGACGTGACCGGGCGGCATCGCGAGCGGATCGGCCCCCAGTACCCCCCTTTCAGCGTCGATCGAAACGGCTTCTCGTCCAGCATGCCGAGCTCGTTGTTCACCCACTCGTCCACGTTGCCGGTCATGTCGCGCACGCCGAAGGGGCTGACGCACCGGCTCATCTCCCCGGACGCAACCCGGCGATCGAGCCGCTCGACCTCCGCCGAGATCTTCCATGGGTCAGCGAACGTCTCGAGCACCGGCATCGAGATCTTCCTGTCGATGTTGCAGGCGTCGGGATCGCGAGCGATCCCGTAGGGATAGGGCCACATCTGCGGCCCCTCGCAAGCGAACTCCCACTCCTCGCCGGAGCAGAGCCGCTTGCCCTCGATCTCGCAGGCGCGCTTCGCCTCCAGCCAGTTGACCATCACCACCGGGCGGACGCCCTCGATGTTCGGGTACTCGAAGACGTCGATGCAGAAGCGCCGGTGCTGGAGGCGCCCCTCGCAGAGGACCTCCGGCTCGAACCGCGCGCAGATGTCCTTCTCCTCGTCGATGTACGCGGCGCAGTGGTGCCCGACGTACGGGCAGTAGATGCCGTCGACGAGCACCATCCCGCCGAGGCACGCCGTGCGGCTCTCCGGGTCGACGCGCACGTACGCAGGCAGCGGCGGAGGCGCCTCGGGCGCCAGCGCGGGCGCCGGCGGGGCCGGCTCCGGCGGGGCGACGCTCGCGACCGGGGCCGCGCTCGCCGCGTCGAGCGGCCCAGGCGGCCTCTGGAAGCGGGGGGCAAAGAGGAGCGCGCTCACCAGGGCGGCGACGACGAGGGCGGCGATGAAGGCGATGCGCTCGCGCATGTCAGTCGTACACGCCGTCCTTCTCGCGGTCGCGCTCGATGAAGGGCCGCGGCGGCGGCGTGACGACGCCGTCGACCGTGTCCGCGCAGCAGCGGAAGCCGACCTGGTAGAACTTGAACGTCGGCCCGTGCCCTCCGGTCGTGAGGCGGCAGGTGTTCCGAACAGGACCCCAGTAGCCGCCGTTGAGCGTCGCCGGGCGCGATGTGCCCGGATCGTCGGCGAGGTTGTCGGTCCACTCGTCGACGTTGCCGGAGAGGTCGTACGCGCCGTAGGCGCTGATGCAGTTCGGGTGCGATCCGATGGGATCCGCCTGCCACAGCCGGGCGATCTCGCCCTCGCGGGTCGCCTCGTCCACCATGGCGTCGATGTCGAACTCGATCGCGGCGCGGTCAATGTTGCAAGGGCTGGGCGTGCGCACGAAGCCCCAAGGATACGGCAGGCGCTTCGGGCCTTCGCAAGCGAGCATCCACTCGGAGCGCCGGCACAGCCGCCTGCCGATCGAGGCGCAGAGCGACTTCGCCTCGTACCAGTCGACGTAGACGCGCGGGAGCTCGCCCACCCGGTTCGGCCACTCGTGGCGGTCGATGCAGAAGCGCCGGTGATCCACCGGAGCCCTGCATCGAGCGCCGCGCCCGTACTCGGGGCAGCCATGGCCAGCTCCCTCGCCGCTGCGGGTGCAGACATACGGGAGGGATGGACAGAAATCGCCCTCCACGAAGGTCATGTCGGCGGGACACGCAGCGCGCGCTACCGGATCCGCCGCGAAGGGATCGACCAGCGGGGCCGCCGCGGTCGCCCGCGGGCTCGCGCTTCGCGAAACCGCGGCCGCACCGGGAGGCGAGCCCGGCGCGGGCGCCGCTGGCTCTCCCTGACCGACGGCCGTTGCGGGTGCTGGCGTGAACGACGCGGGCGCCGCGGGCCCGGCAGAGCGCGCCGCAGCGGGACCGGGCTCGAAGCGCCCGGACGGAGAGGGCGGCGCGAGCAGCAGCGCGTCGAGCTCAGGCGCGTACCGCGCAAGGAGCGCGACCACGCCGAGCGCAGCGCCGGCGCCGACCGCCATCAGGACACTCCTTGCACGCGCTTCCACCTGCGCGCCCTCTCATAGTCCAGCTCGCAGCGCAGCGACGTGAGAAGAATTGCAAGACAACCGGAAGACCGCGCCCGCGCCGTGCGCGGCGCGTCGCGGCGCGCGACGACGGGGCGGGGCAACAGAGCCGACCGAGCAGCGAGCGGCGAGCAGGAGCGGCGCCACGCCCGCTTCCGTGTGTGATAGCTCTCCGGTTCCCCCTATGGATCGACTGGTCGTTCGAGGCGCCCGGCAGCACAACCTCAAGAACGTCAGCGTGTCGCTTCCGCGCGACCGCCTGGTGGTGATCACGGGCCCGAGCGGCTCGGGCAAGTCGTCCCTGGCGTTCGACACCATCTACGCGGAAGGGCAGCGCCGCTACGTCGAGTCGCTCTCCGCCTACGCGCGGCAGTTCCTCGAGCAGCTGTCCAAGCCGGACGTCGAGTCGATCGAGGGCCTCTCGCCCGCCATCGCGATCGAGCAGCGCGCGCTGGCGAAGAGCCCGCGATCGACCGTCGGCACGGTGACCGAGATCTCGGACTACCTCCGCCTGCTCTTCGCGCGGGTCGGCACCCCGCACTGCCCCGCGTGCGGCAAGCGGATCGAGGCCCAGACCGTCCAGCAGATCGTCGACCGCATCCTCGATTTCGGCGACAAGACGCGGGTCACGATCATGGCGCCCATCGCGCGAGGCCGCCGCGGAGAGCTGAAGCTCGACATCGAGCGGCTGCGCCGGGAGGGCTTCGTGCGAGCGCGCATCGACGGCGAGATCGTCGATCTCGGCGACGAGATCGTCCTCGATCGGACGCGCGCGCACGACCTCGATGTGGTCGTGGACCGGATCGTGGTCAAGGACGGCATCAAGGGCCGGCTCACCGACTCCGTCGAGCTCGCGCTCAAGCTGGGCGAGGGCAGGCTGCTCGTCGACATCTCCAGCGACGGCATGAAGATCGAGCCGCTCTGGATGAGCGAGCGCTTCGCGTGCATCGACTGCGGCATCTCCCTGCCGCCCATCGAGCCGCGGATGTTCTCCTTCAACGGCCCGCACGGCGCGTGCCCCGCCTGCGACGGCATCGGCGCGAGGACCCGCATCGATCCGGACCGCGTGGTCCCCGATCCTCGGCGCACGCTCCGCGAGGGCGCGGTGGTGGCCTGGGGGCGGCGCGGCTCGCTCTCGCTCGCCACGGAGACGGAGCGGGCCGTCAGCGCGCTCGGCTGCGATCCGGACGTCCCGTGGGCGAAGCTGCCGGCGGCGGTGCGGCAGGCGATCCTCGAGGGGAGCGACGCCCCGGCCGCCGGCGGTCGGGGGAAGAAGAGGGCCGCCTACGAGGGGATCATCCCGCGGCTCGAGCGCCTGCTGAGCAGCGGCGAGCCCGCCCTCACCGACGAGGAGGAGGCCGATCCCGACGAGGACAGCGCCGCGCTCTCCGACGAGATCGGCCGCTTCGTCATCACGCGCGTGTGCGACGCCTGCGACGGCAGGCGCCTGCGCCCCGAGGCGCTCGCCGTGCGCCTCGGGGATCGCAACATCGCGGACGTCGGCACCCTGCCGCTGCGCACGCTGCGCGTCTTCCTCGAGGGCCTCATGCCGCCGAAGGAAGGGGCGCCGCGGGCCCGCGCCGATGGGCAGGCCGCGGGCGAGGCCCACGTCGACGGGGCGCTCGCGCCGCGCGAGCGCGCGATCGCCGAGCCGCTGCTCCGGGCGGTGATCGCTCGCCTCGGGTTCCTCATCGACGTCGGGCTCGACTACCTCACGCTCGACCGCTCCGCGCAGACCCTCTCCGGCGGCGAGGGCCAGCGCATCCGCCTCGCGACGCAGATCGGGGCCGCGCTCGTCGGCGTGCTCTACGTGCTCGACGAGCCCTCGGTGGGCCTGCACGCGCGCGACAACACGCGCCTGCTCGAAGCGCTCAGGCGGCTCGTGGACCTCGGCAACACCGTGGTCGTCGTCGAGCACGACCGCGACGCCATCCTCGCGGCAGACCACATCGTGGACATGGGCCCGGGCGCGGGCGTGCACGGCGGCAACGTGGTGGCGCAAGGCACGCCGGAGGAGCTGAGCGCCGATCCGGCGTCGATCACGGGCCCCTACCTCAGCGGCAAGAAGCAGCTGGCGATCCCCACGAAGCGCCAGCGCCCCGACGGGCGCTTCATCCGCGTGAGCGGCGCGCGGGCCCACAACCTCCTCAACGTCACGGCCGAGATCCCCGTCGGCCTCTTCTGCACGGTCACCGGCGTCTCCGGCTCGGGCAAGTCGAGCCTCATCGTCGACACGCTGCTGCCGGCCGCGAAGAACGAGCTGTACAGGAGCTCCGCCCCGATCGGCGCGTGCGACGGCATCGAGGGCCTCTCGCACATCGACAAGGTCATCTCGATCGATCAAGCCCCGATCGGCCGCACGCCGCGGTCCAACCCGGCCACGTACACGGGGGTCTTCGGGCTCCTCCGCGAGCTCTACGCGGGCCTCCCGGAGGCGAGGACGCGCGGATACAAGGCGGGCCGCTTCTCGTTCAACGTGAAGGGCGGCCGCTGTGAGGCCTGCCAGGGCGACGGCGTGCTCCGGATCGAGATGCACTTCCTGCCCGACATCTTCGTGACGTGCGAGACGTGCGGCGGCCGCCGGTACAACCGCGAGACGCTCGAGGTGCTCTACCGCGGGATGTCGATCGCCGACGCGCTCGACCTGACGGTCGAGCAGGCGATCGACCAGTTCGAGTCGCTCCCCCGCGTCCGGGAGCGGCTCGCCGCGCTCGCGCGGGTCGGCCTCGGCTACATCACGCTGGGGCAGCCGGCGACGACGCTCTCGGGCGGCGAGGCGCAGCGCGTGAAGCTCGCGCGCGAGCTCGCGCGCAAGGCCACCGGTCGCACGCTCTACGTGCTCGACGAGCCGACGACGGGCCTGCACTTCTCCGACATCGAGGTGCTCACCGCGAGCCTGATGAGCCTGCGCGACGCGGGGAACACGGTCCTCGTGATCGAGCACAACCTCGACGTGATCGCCTGCAGCGACTGGGTGATCGACCTCGGCCCCGAGGGCGGCGAGCGCGGCGGGACGATCGTCGCCGCCGGCACCCCGGAGGACATCGCGCAGGAGGAGGCGTCGTTCACCGGCGCGTACCTGCGCGATGTGCTCACGGCGGCGAAGCGTCGCACCCCGCAGCAGCCGCGCGCCCGCGCGGTCGCCCGCAAATAGCAAAACGGGCGTGGCCCCGTCCCGTCCGCACGACACGGACCAGGAGCGGGAGCGCACGCCCGACGGCGCGGAGGCACCATCGCGCGTGGAGGCCACCGACGGGCGGCCTCCGCGCGCGGCGCAGCGTCAGCCGTAGTCCTTCTCGACCCGCTCCTGATCCTCTTTGCAGCGGATGCACAGGGTCGTCTCGGGGCGCGCCTCGAGGCGCTTCGCCGAGATCTCCTCCTCGCACTCCTCGCACTTGCCGAACGAGCCGTCCTCGATCTTCACGAGGGCCTTCTGGATCTTGTCGAGGAACGACTTCTCGCGGCCGCGGAGCCGGAAGGTGAACGACTGCAGGTACTCGCTCGACGCGAGGTCCATCTCGTCAGGGAGATCGTTCGCGTCGAGCATCATGTCCTCGGTCAGCGTTTGCTTGGCCTTCTTGACGATCTCGTCGCGCTTCGTCTCAAGCAGGGTCTTGAACTTTTTCAGCTGGGCCTTGTTCATAGGTCCTCTCGCGTCGAATGCGCCGTTCGGCGCTGCCGTCCTGAGCTCCCTGGCGCATGCAAGCCGCGGGGCGCTGACCCCGGCTGCCGGGACGGGGCTTACGGCTCCGCGACATGTCCGGAGAGGCCAGACACCCCCCCGAAATTGCGAGGCGCGGGATTCTAGGCGTGGGAGCCGAGCCCGTCAACGACGCCTCCGTCGCAGGCAGAGATCGCCCGATATCACCGCGGCCGACGCCTCTCGATTCGCCATCAGTCATCACGCGCATCACGCGCATCACGCGCATCACGCGCATCACGCGCATCACGCGCGTCACGCGCGTCGTCACGCGCCATCTCGCCCGCGACCGACCGGACGCTGCGGCATCGGTCGGCATCGGTTGTCGGGACAGCGTGGAAAGCATCTGCGGGAAGTCCCCGAGCCACCGGAAAAGGCGGCGGACTTGGCCTCAAATCCGCATGCTCGCCACAGAGCACGCCGGAAGTGAGACGCAGCGGACGGTTTGACGAAAGGCAGCTCACGTGGAACAAATTTATCCCATATTGCTGGATTTCGATCAGAACCGAACCCCTGTCCGTCCCCGCGATGCCTCGACGGTGATCGTCCTCCGTGACGGTCGCGCGGGGATCGAGGTGTTCTGCGTTCGCCGCCACGCGAGCTCGAGCTTCATGGGAGGCGCCGTGGTGTTCCCCGGTGGGAAGGTGGACGCGCAGGACGGCGCGGAAGTCTGGAGGGATCGGGCGACCGAGCCGCCGGCGCGCGCCGCTGCGTTCGCGACGGGCGAGACGCCTGCGCGAGCGCTGTGCGTGGCCGCGTGCCGCGAGACGCTGGAGGAAGGGAGCATCCTGCCGACCGATCCGCCGCTGTCTGGCGATGACGTCGACGAAGTCGGGCGGGAGCTCGCCGCCGGGGCGCCGCTCGATGCGGTCCTCGCGCGGCGTGGCCTGAAGCTCGCCCTCGCGGCGCTCGTCCCGTGGGCGCGGTGGATCACGCCCGTCGCCGAGGCGCGGCGCTTCGACGCGCGCTTCTTCCTGTTGCCGCTACCGCCGGGCCAGATCGGGCGACACGACGGACACGAGACGACGATGAGCTTCTGGGCGGCGCCGTCCGAGGTCCTGGAGCGCGCCGCGCGTGGGGAGATCCTTCTCGCTCCGCCGACTTCACGCACGCTCGAGCTCCTCGCCGCGGCCCTGGACGTGCGCAGCGCCGTGGCGCTCGCGGAACGCCAGTCGCTCTTGCCGATCTGTCCGCGCTTCGTCCCGGGCGACGGGGCCGAGCCGCCTTACCTGGCGCTGCCAGGCGACCCTTCGCACGAGGCGCGCGATCGGCGCGCCGAGGGGCCGACCCGTTATGTCCTGCGCAACGGGCGCTTCGTCGCCGAAGAATGCTGCGCACATGGATCCCTGATCCACATCAAACAGGAACGAGAGCCAGATCCACCCGTGCCGACCAGCTTCGACGCCCCCCAGACGAATGCCCCCTCCGTGCCGGCGACGCCTGATCTCGAGGAGTGAGCCATGGAAACGAACCCGAAAGAGAACACGACGCAGCCCGAGCTGTTCACCGCGAGCGACGTCGCGCGCTTCTGCCAGGTGGACCTCAAGACCATCCACAATTGGGCGGACAAGGGGGAGATCCGCCACTTCCGCACGCCCGGACGGCACCTCCGCTTCCGGCGGCTGGACGTGCTCGATTTCCTCCGAAAGTACGGCTACCCGATCCCGGAGATCCTCCGGATGGGCAAGCCGAAGGTCGTCGTGGTCGACGACGACCCCTCCGTCCTCGCCGCGCTCCGCAAGACGCTCTCGCGGCGGTTCGACCTGACCACGTTCCAGGATCCGTTCGACGCGCTCGTCGCGGTGGGCAACCTCCAGCCCGACGCGCTCATCCTGGACATCATGATGCCGGGCCTCGACGGCGTGCGCTGCCTGGAGCGGCTCCGCTCCATCGACGCGACCTCGCACATCCGCTGCATCGTGTACTCGAACCACGAGGACATGAAGAAGAACGCGACCGAGGCGGGCGCCTACGACTTCATCAAGAAGGGCGAGGCCGGCGAGCTGCGCGACTCGCTGGAGCGGCTCATGGGCCTCGAGCGAGGGTGACGCCAGCGCTGGCGACGCCAGCGCGGCCCGCGCACGCCGGCGGCGCCCCTCACTTGCCCTCGCGGTAGGCGCGGATCGCGTTGACGATGGCGTCCGCCATCTTCTGCCGGAAGTCGGCGGTCGCGAGGCGAGCCTCGTCCTCGGGGTTCGAGATGAACGACGTCTCGAACAGCGCGGCCGGCATGTCGGCGCCCGCGAGGACGAAGAAGCCCGCGCCCCTGACGCCCTGATCCTTCGTGTCGGGGTAGCGGGGCGAGAGCGAGGCGAGCGACGACCGCTGGAGGAGCTCGGCGAAGTGGCGCGAGCGAGCCGCCATGTCGCCGACGTTGAGGTTCGACAGGATCGCCGCCACCTCGAGGCGGGCGCCGGGATCACCCAGGTCCACGCCCTGCCCTCCCCGCTCGGCGCGGGCGGCGTTCTCGCGCGCCGCGAGCTGCGCCGACGTCGCCTCGCCGTCGTGAGGGGCCGCGAGCGAGAACGTCTGGACCCCACGAGCGCGGCCGTTCTCGCTCGCGTTGCAGTGGATCGAGACGAACAGGTCGGCGTGGAACGCGTTCGCGCGCGCGGTGCGGAGCTCCAGCGGCACGTAGGTGTCGCTGTCCCGCGTGAGGAGCGTCTCGATCTTGAGCTCGCGCGCGAGGAGCGGGGCGACGCGGTGGGCGACGTCGAGCGTCACGTCCTTCTCCTTCAACCCCGTGGGGCCGACGGCGCCGGTGTCGTTCCCGCCGTGCCCCGGGTCGATCGCGACGCGCCGGACCTCCCGCGCGCCGCCGGGGTTGTCCTTGTCGTCGCGCAGCGGAGCGCGGGTGCTCACGTCGACGACGATCCGGAACGGATCGGGGAGGTAGAAGACCCGCCGGTGCAGGTTGGCGGCGAGATCGAGGACGACGCGCGTTCCGTTCGGCTGGACGCCGACGCGCACCCGCCGCAGGACGCCGCCGACCTCGATCTCCCGCGCGACGCCGCGCGACGTCGCCCTCGCGATGTCGACGAACACGCGCGCGTCCTTGCCGGCGCTCTCGTCCGCCGCGAGCGTGCCGACGTCGAACGTCGTCGGCGCGGAGAGCTCGACAACGACGCGCGCCCCTTTGTCCGAGCCGTGCCGCTCGATCGAGGTGATCTTCACCGGGCCGGTGGGCGCGGCCGGCGCCCGGGGGGCGACGACGACATCGCCGGTGGCTTCGGCGGTCGTCACCTGCACCGGCGCCGCGGTCGCGGAGCTCGCGGGCGCGGCGGAGGAGCCCGGCGCGGGCCCCGCTGCGAGCGCGAGCGCGACGCCCTCGACGCGGTGCCCCTCCTGCTCCAGCGCGCGGAGCGCATCCCCGCTCGGCCGGTAGGCGGCGGCTTGCGCGAGCGCTAGCGCGAGCGCGCCCAGGCACTGCGAGCGCGGCCCGCCGCCGGACGGCGCGGGCGGGGCGAGGGCCGCGTAGCGCCGCGAGACCAGGTAGAGCTCGCGGTACGCGACGGCCGCGTCGTGAGCGAGCTCGCCGGCGAGCAGCGCGCGGCGGCGCTCGGCCTGGCACGCGCGCTCGACGTGGGCCGGATCGGCCGAGGCGCGGAAGGCCGTCGCCGCCGCGCCGTAGAGCTCCATCGCCTCGCGCGCGTCGGTGACCGCCTGATCGAGGCGGAAGAGCCGCATGCGAAGATCGCCGGCCAGCTCCGCGAGCGAGGCCGCCTGCGCCGGCGCCCCGGCGCGCGATGACGCGATGGCGACCGCATCGGCGAGGGCGACCGTCTCGGCGCGGGGGGGGAGGAGCGCAGCCGGATCGAGCAGCGCGGCGGCGCGCTCCTCGTCGGAGATCCCGGCGGGCGCGGCCGGCGCGCTGCCCTCCGCGCTGCACCCGAGGGTGGCGTGCGCCACCACTGCAAAAAGCGCGATCGCCGCGAACGCCGGGGCGCTACGATGCAACCACGCCGGGCTGATGAGCTGTCGGCTCGCCAGTTCAGCCCCGCGCGCCGAGCGACTGGCGATGCGTCCAGGAGGTTTCACGTGCCCGACCTCACGCCCACTTCATCCACAGGACCCCTCTACGCGGACCGCGCGTCGGGGGAGAGGTTTGCCGACGCGACGAGCATGGTCAACGCGTATCTCGCCCGGTACAACGCGAGCTCTCAGGGCGGGGCGAGATCGCCGAGCGGCGCTGGCGCCAGCACGCTCGACGAGACGGGATACGCGCAGCTCCAGCACGGGAGCGCGACGATCGGCGTCAACGTGCTGGAGGCTCAGGGCGTCCTGATGGTCTTCTCGCCCATCATGGCCGTCCCCCTGAGCGGGCGCGAGGCCTTCTACAGGCGCCTCCTGGAGCTCAGCTTCGTCATCACCTCCGACGCGGCCTTCGCGATCGACAAGTCGCGCAACGAGGTGGTGGTGCGCTGCCTGCGGCGCCTCAGCGCGCTCGAGTACGAAGAGTTCGAGGATATCGTGACGACGGTGAGCCAGGTCGCCGACACCTGGGATGACGCGTTGCTGCGCGAGGTGCGCGGCGGGTGAGCCGTTCGCTGTGGTTTCCGGGGGCGCCAGGGGGCGCGCGTTCCCGCCGTGCGCGGCAGCCGGTGATGCGCCGATCCGTCGCGAGATTGCGGTGCAGCAGACGCGGGTGGTAAGTTCCTCACCGCGATGACTGCGGGGGAGCAATCGACAACCGCGGAACCTGGTGAGCGCTCCCTCTCTGCGGAGGAGGCGGAGCGGATCGCTTCGTCGATCCGGCCATCCTGGGAGGGGTTCGACGAGCTGTCGGGCGCCCGAGGCGACGCGCGCGGCGGCGCCGTAGCTCAGGAGCCCGGCGCATCCGCTGCGAAATCGTCGGAAGCTCAGACGGCCTCCCCCGCCGAAGCGCCGGCGGCGAAGCCTGGACCCGCGGCGGCGCCTTCTCCTGCTGCACCCGCGGCGCCCACGACGCGCGTGCTCGAAGCCCTCCCAGCCGGCGCGGCCGGCGTGTCCGACACCGTGATCGAGGGGGTCCCGACCATCGCCATCGGCGACGACCCGCCGGGGCCGCCCGCGGCGGGGGCCACGTCCCGCGACGCGGGAGCGGCGGGGGCCAGTGAGCAGGCCGGCCCCGCGCCGCAGGCGCTCATCGACGCCCGGACGGCCGGCGGCGCCGCGGACGCGGGCTCCCCGATCGCCAAGGAGAGCGGCGCGGTGACGCGGGACCAGCACCCCGCGCCTGCCGGGAAGACACAGATGGGAGTGGGTGAGCCGGCGTCTGAGGCTGGCGCGCCAACCGCCGAGCCGGAGGCCGCGGGCGGCGCGCACGCCGCAGAGCCGCGGCCGCGGGTGAAGCAGTCCCCCTCCCCGCCCCCGGAGAATGAACCGCCGTCGGCCCGGCCGGCGCGCAGGGGCTCCCGCGCGGCGCAGCCGGCCAGGGAAAGCGCTGATTCCGTGGCCGCGTCCGGGGTCCGCACGGAAGACCACGATCCGATCGAGATCCCCGTGTCCACGCCGAACAAGACGGCGCTGCGGGTCGTGCTCGCCCTCGCGGGCCTGGCCTTGCTGCTCGTCGTCGTTCGCACCTTGCGTCGAGACGACGCCGGAGAGGATCCCGGACCCCCGGCGGCATCGTCGGTGGCGGAGACCCCCGCCACAGCGACCACGCCCCCCGCCGCCTCGCAGGCGCCCCACGGTCCATCGACCGCCGCCGCGGCTGCGGACGACGGCGCCTCGCCGGCGCCGAGCGCGTCAGCGCCGTCGCCTCCTCCGGCTCCCGCTGCGACGACATCTGCCGGCGCGACGCCGTCTGCCTCTGTCGCGGCGCCTCCCGCGGCCACGGCGCCTGCTTCTGCCACGGCGCCCGCTTCCACCGGGAGCGCAGCGACGCCCGCGGTGCCAGCGACCAGGCCGATGGCGGCCCCCCCTGCACAGAGGCCCGCGCCTCCAGCGCCCGCGCAGCGTGGCACGAGCTCGACCGGTGGCAGCAAGGGCGGCGGCATCATCCGCGATGCGCCGTTCTGAAGCGCACCTCTTTCTCGCCTCGGCAGCGAGGCCTGCTGCAATCGTACCCTTTCGCGGACGCCGACGAGGCGAAGCCCGATCTGAGGAGCCATGAAAACACGCGCCTGCGCCCCAGTCCTCCTGCTCTCGCTGATCGCTCCCGCCGTGCTCACGGAGGCCGGGCTCCCCCCTTCTCTCCTCAGCGAGCCGCTGAGCTTCGCGCAACCGTCCGATCCCGTGACCGAGGTCGCGCGCCAGCGCTACGAGGAAGGGGTCAAGGCGTACGACGGCGGTCGCTTCGAGGAGGCGCGCACCGCCTTCCTCCAGGTCTACGCGCTCAAGCGACACCCGGCCGTGCTGCTCAACCTCGGACAGAGCGAGCTTCGCTCCAATCACCTCGAAGACTCCGGCAAGCACCTGCAGCAGTTCCTGCGCGAGCACGCCGCGGCGACCCCGGAGCAGCGCGCCGCAGCGGAGAAGGCGATCGCCGATGTGAAACGGAAGACCGGCTTCCTCATCGTGAGCGCCGACGCGAATGGCGCGGACATCAGCGTGGACGGCGTCCTCATCGGCAAGGCGCCGCTGCTCGATCCGGTGTTCGTGAAGCCCGGCAAGCACACCTTGTTCGCGACCTACCAGGACCGATCAGCGACCACCCAGGTGGACGCGAAGGTCGGCACAGCCACGCCCGCGACGCTCACCCTGGGGACGACCGGCGCGACGCCCGCAACGCCGCCTGTCGGCGCGCCAACCCCGGCGACGCCGACCGGTGCGCCCACCTCAACCACGGCGCCGCCGGCGCCAGCACCGCCTCCAGCGACGAACATCGCGCAGCCGGCGCCGGGCGCGCCCGCCCCCGGCGCGACGCCTCCTGGCGCAGCCGCGCCGAGCCCCTCACCATCACCCGCAGCGCCGACGGGCTCCGGCGGCTTCAGCGTCTCGACGAGCAGCACGATGGGTTCCATGGGCCCGGCGCAGGCCTCCGGCGGACGCGAGCCGTTCTTCCACTGGTACGCGCGCAAGCCGCTCGCCTGGGCGGGGACCGGCGTCGCCGGGGTCGGCCTGGTCATGGGGATCGTCGGCTCGGCCATCACGGTCGACGCGCGCAGCAGCGCCGACGACATCGGGGGACAGATCGAGGCGTACGTCGCGGGTCACCAGAGCGCGATCCCCGCGAACCGCAGGTCTCAGCCGTGTGGCGCGCGCGAAGATCCGTCGGGCGACCTGCCCGACTTCAGGAACGCGTGCGGAAAGCTCCGCGAGAAGCTCGACCGCTTTGACGGCGCGGTCCCTTGGGCGATCACCGGGTGGGTCCTCTTCGGCGTTGGGGTCGTCGGCACCGCGACCTACGCCATGATCGATTGGTACCCGCAGAAGCAGCAGACCGCGGCGGACGGGCCGCGCATCACCGCGATAGCGCCGTTCGTGGCGCCAGGTCAGGCCACGCTCAGCGTCGCGGGTACCTTCTGAAGAGATCGAGCGCGCCAAGAGCGACATCGGAGTGGGCGTCCTTGTAAAGCTGGCCGACGTGCTCGGCGTCCGGCCTGGGGTGCTGTTCCGCCAGCGGGAGCTACCGGCGGTGAAGCGTGGCCGGCCACGCAAGGCACGACGCGCATCGACGGGCCGATGTACGCTACGTACCTCGCCATCACGGACGAGGTGACCGAGGCGGAACGCGACGACTACCTGCGGCTCTTCAGCCATCGCTCCGCCCTGCCGGGCGAGGCAGCACGGTGGCTGAAGCAGTGGATGAGGGACACGAGGATGAAGCAGCCGGACATCGAGGAGCTCCCGGGGTACGAGGAGATGTTCCAGAAGCTGGTCGAGGCGATGCCTGTGGAAAAGCGGCTCGCCGGGCTCGCCCCCGAGCAGCGGCTCGCCGGGCTCGCCCCCGAGCAGCGGCTCGCCGGGCTCGCCCCCGAGCAGGTGATCCTCGCGCTCCCGGTGGAGGTGCTGCGCATGCTCTCCGAGGAGCATCTCCATTCGCTCCCCGCCGACGTTCGGGAGACGATCAAGAAGCGCCTGCGGGGCACCGCCCATTGACGCGCGGATCGCGAGAGCAAGGCCAGCCCTGGCGGAGCGCGACCGGTTGAGGCAGGCGCTCCTGCCAGCGTGACAGCGGGGTTGCGGTGCGTCCGCAGCGCTGACACGCCGCGTTTTCGATCGGGAGTGGCTTCAGACCGGCGAGGGCTCGACGGGCTTGGTCTCGACGGGCTTGGCGTCGGTGGGCTTGGTTTCGACGGGCGCCGGCTCGTCCGGCGCGGCGGCGCTGCCGCGGCGCTTCGGGCGGAGCCTCCGCAGTGCGTCGCGGAACGAGGTGGCGCTGAAGCGGCGCTTCGCCTCGGGGATGTCCCAGCACGCGTTGACGCCGGCGGCGCGCGCCTCGTTCCCGAGCAGCGTGGCATACGTCACGATGGAGTTGCGCAGCACCATCGCCTCTTCCCGGTTCCGCAGACCGAGGATGCCGAGCAGGTCACGGCCGCTCACCTCGTCGAGCAGCGCGCTGCCTTCGCGCAGGAAGTCTTCGGTGAGGCCGACGGGCGAAAGGCGGGCCTGGTGCTGCTTGGCGAGCCGGAGCAGCATGGCGAGATCGCTGGTCTCCTCGGTGAGCGTGCCGCTCGTGTTGACGTCGGCGAACTGCTCGGCGACGTCCGGCTCGAACGCGAACGCCTGATCGGCGAACGCCTTGAGCCGCGCGCGCCACGGCCGGCTCGCCTTGATCACCTGGTCGACGGGCCGGACCTGGTAGGCGCCGGTGCGCTTGCCCTCGCCGAACCAGAGGTTCGCGGTGTCGAGCAGCTGGATGGCGCCGCGGAGCAGCGCGCGGCGCTCGGGGCCGTAGGCCTTGCTCGTGAGCTGCGCCTCGTACTGGACGACGGCCAGATAGAGGTCCCGGAGCTCCGTGAGGGTGGTCGAGATGGGTTGGCTCGGCTCCATGACCTCGCGGACGATGCGATCCATCTCGGGCCGCGCGGTATCGAGGAGGGCCTGAAACTCCGCGGGGGTCGCGACCGCGCGGGTCTCCTTCAGAACGGCGTGCTGCTCTTGTGAGAGTTCGATTCGCATAACCTACCTCCAGTGGGGTGGCGATCGGGCAGGCGTAGCACGACGGCAGAGCTCGCAGCAGCCCACGCAGGCTCTGGCGATCCGGAGAGCACGGTTGTGTCGCCATGGGCTGCGCCAGCGCGCCCGGAGTGCGCCCCAGCCGACCGGCGCGCGACTCCAGCGCGCCCGGAGTGCGCCCCAGCCGACCGGCGCGCGACTCCAGCGGACCGGGAACGCGACCAGCACCGCCGAGACGGCCGGGAGTCGTGTCAGCAGCGCCGGGGAGTCGCACCAGCAGCTCCGAGGGGCGGTATCAGCAGGTCCGAGGAGCTGCACCAGCAGGTCCGAGGAGCTGCACCAGCAGGTCCGAGGAGCTGCACCAGCGGATCCAGCGAGCCATACCAGCAGGTCCGAGGAGCCGTACCAGCAGGTTCGAGGAGCTGCACCAGCGGGTCCGAGGAGCTGCACCAGCAGGTCCGAGGAGCCGTACCAGCGGGTGCTGGCAGGCATCCCGGGGTTGCTGGGGAGCCGCCGGGAGGCGCTGGCATGGCGCCGGGAGGTGCTGGCAGGGCACGGCGGTGCGCCGGGAGGCGCGCTCCAACGGTCGGCTCTGTGCTGATGGCGTCTGGCTGCGTGCGATGGATGGACGCCTCGCTCCGGCACGTCCAGGGGGCGCGCTTCGACCGTGCGCCTCTCTGCGCCGCGACATCTACCCGCTCGAGCGCTGCACGGCCATCGACGCCTCGCTCGCGCGCCGCGCGGCGAGCACCTGCCGGCGCATCGAAGGGGGAGAGCCCGCTCAGGACGGCGAGGAGCGCGGGGACGATGGGCCGTTGCCGGTCCGCCGTCCCTCGTTCCGCGACGTTCATCCATCGCGTATGCTGCGTGGGCTTTGATCGGGGCGATGTTCAACGGAAAGTACCGGGTGCTCCGCTTGCTCGGCCAAGGGGGGATGGGCTCGGTCTATGAGGTCGAGCTGGTCGAGACCGGCGAGCGCCTGGCGCTCAAGTGCGTCGAGAGCGAGCTGCTGAACCGCAGCAAGACCAGCGTCGGGCGCTTCCAGCGCGAGGTGAGGGCGATGGGAGCGCTCGACACCGAGCACATCGTCCGGGTGCGCGACGCAGGGACCGATCCTGCGACCGGGGCGCCCTACATGGTGATGGAGCTCCTGGACGGGGAAGACCTCCAGCGCCTGCTCGACAGGGTCGGCAAGCTCGAGCCCGACACCGCCCTTCGCATCGCGGCGCAGGTCTGCGTGGGTCTTCAGAAGGCCCATGAGGCGCGCATCGTCCACCGGGACATCAAGCCCGCGAACCTCTTCCTCGCGCGCCGCGCGGAGGGTGAGGTCGTGGTCAAGATCCTCGATTTCGGCATCGCCAAGATCAAGCCGGAGCCGCACCAGGGCGGCCCGACGACGGGCCTCACCCGCACCGGAGGGATCCTCGGCTCGCCGCTCTACATGTCGCCCGAGCAGGCGCGTGGCCTCACCGACATCGACTATCACACCGATCTCTGGTCGCTCGGCGTGGTCCTCTACCGCGCGCTCTCGGGGAGGGTTCCGCACGAGCACATCGAGGCGTTTGGCGATTTGATCATGGCGATCTGCTCTGTGCGCCCCGAGCCGATCCAGGATCTCGCGCCCTGGGTCGGCCCGGAGGTGGTGGCCGTGGTCCACGGCACGCTGAAGTTCGATGCCGGCGATCGCTTCCCGAGCGCGGCGGCGATGCTCGACGCGATCCGCCCGCTCCTCCCCCACGGCTCTTCGCTCCGCGAGGAGCACCTGGTCCCGGTCAGCGAGGCGACATGCGCCGTGATCGCGCCGAAGCGTCCGATGTCGCTCCCACTGGACGACGCACACCGGCAGAGGATCACGCGGATCGCGGTACGCGTGGGGCACGCGGCCTCCGAGTCGGCGGCGACCGAGGAGTCGGCGGCGACCGAGGATGCGCCTGGGATCCTGCGAGAAGCCGCCGCCGGCTCCACGACGATCGGGCAGTCGACCGTCACCAGGGGCAGCGGCGACGCGGCGGCGCGGTCGAACGGCCGGAGCGATTCTCGCTCCCGCGCGCGCCGCGTGGCCGCCACGGCGATGGGGCTCACGGCGGCCGCCGGCGTCATCGCCTTCAGCTTCTCGATGGCGGCGAACCAGCAGGACAGCGTCTCGCCCAGCGAGGCCGCGGCGATCTCGGCCCCTGCGACGGAGCCGGCGCCGGCCGCGCTGCCGGAGAGCACGGCGCCCGTCGTCGCCGTGCCTCCCCCTGCCCTCCAGCGTGCGAGGCTCGCCGTGTCGCCGGCCGACGTATCGGTGGAAATCGACGGGGCGCCGGCGAAGGTCGACGGCGGTGAGGTGACGCTCGAGGGCGCGCCCGGGAGCCGGCATCGCGTCCGGCTCTTCAAGGGCAAGGACGAACTGCGGGGCGAGGTGATCCTGACGGAGGCCGGCGCCGCTCCGGCCAGGATCCAGCTCGACGTGGCAAAGCCGAGGCCTGCGGCGCCGGCGGTCGGGAGGGTGACGGGCGCACCGGCGGCGACCGCGGCGCCCGCGCCCCCGAGTGCGACCGCCACGGCGGGGTCGTTGATCCCCGACACTTTCCGATAAGCTGTATTCTCCCCCACCGTGCTCCGGAGCCGAACCAGAGCGATCGCGGTCCTGCTTGCCGCCTCGCTCGTGTCGCCGGGGGCTGTGCTCGCTCAGCCTGAACCGCAGGCCGGCGAGAGCGCGCCGCCCGAGGACAAGAAGGGCGAAGCGGCGTCGCGCTTTTACAAGGGCAGGAAGCTCTACCAGGAGGGCGCCTTTAGCGCCGCGCTCGCGGAGTTCCAGGCATCGAGGGAGCTCTACCCGAGCGAGAGCGCGACGGTCGGCGCCGCCGAGAGCCTGAAGCGCCTCCAGCGCTTCGACGAGGCGCTCGATCTCTTCGAGGTCGTGCTGCGCGACTTCTCGGAGGCCCTGGAGGCCCCGAGGCGGGACGCGATCCAGCGCGAGGTGATCGCGCTGCGCGGGCTTGTCGGCACCGTCGAGCTCGAGCAGGCCGAGCCCGGCGCGGCGGTCACCGTCGACGGGCAGCGCCGGGGGGATTTTCCGCTGCTCGCGCCGCTCCGGGTCGCGGCGGGCAGCCACGGCGTGCGCGTGTACAAGGAGGGGTTCGAGCCGTTCGAGACGCGCGTCGAGGTCGCGGGCGGGCAGACCGCGCGCGTCGCGGCGCGCCTGGTCCGGCTGAAGCAGGTGGGGACGCTCCGGGTCGTCGAGGCGCGCGGGCGGGATCTCTCGGTGGTCGTCGACGGCGTCGAGGTCGGCAGGACCTCGGGGGCGCCGCTCTCGGTGCCGCTCGCGCCCGGCGCGCACGTGGTGCTCCTGCGCGGCGCGGGCCGCCTCGGCACCGCGCCGGTCCGCGTGAGCCTCCGGGTGGACGAGGTCGCGCTGGTGCGGCTCGAGGCGGAGGAGCTCGACGCCGCGCTGCGCATCGCGCCCGTGCCCGTGAACGCGCTCGTGTCGCTCGACGGCGTGTCGCTCGGCCGGGGTCCGTGGGAAGGGCACGTCCGCGCGGGGAAGCACACCGTCGAGGTCACGGCCGAGGGGTTCCTACCCCTGACGCGCGCGATCGCGCTCGCGCGTGACGGGCGGGAGGTGCTCGCGGTGGAGCTCGAGCGCGATCCCGGGTCGCCCTTCTGGCGCAAGCCGCCGCCGCCGCCGCGCTTTCTCGTGGAGCTGGGGACGGCGTTGCTGATCGTGCCGAGCTCCGGGGGCGACGTGGCGGGCACGTGCGGGACGGGGTGCAGCGCGGGGGTGGGCGCCGGGAGCTACGGCGTACTCCGCGGTGGGTACCAGCTGAGCTCGGGCATCGGGTTCGGGGCGTCGATCGGCGCGCTTTCGGTGACGCAGGCGCTGCGCGGGCGGCGCACGTCGCTCAACCTCATCGGGGATCCTGCGCGGGCGACGAGTGCGATGGACGCCGCGGGCGCGGGCGATACGGCCGTCGCTGGCCAGGTCGACGACGTGCTCCGGCTGCGCGGCCTGTTCGTCGGCGCGTGGGTCGGCTACGCGCTCGACGCGGGCTTGCCGATCCACTTCCGGCTCGGCGCGGGCGGCGTCTTCGGGTCGATGTCCGACGCGCGGCGCGGATCGTTCACCGCGCGCACGGCGGGCGCGCCGGATTACTCGGTGGGAACGGTCGTCGGGACGCAGGCGGCGCGCTTCGTGTTCGCCACGCCGGAGGTGCGCGTCGGGTGGTCGCTCAGCGAGCATGTCGAGCTGAACGCGGGGCTGGAGGTGCCGGTGCTGTTCCCGGTGTCGCGGCCGGCGTGGCGCGAGGCGGACGGTATCCACGCCGGTCCCGACGGCTATGGGTGGTTCAGCGCCGAGACGCTGGTGGGTCGTGTCGTCGTCGGCGTGGCGCCGACCGTGGGGGCGCGGTTCGATCTTTGACGCTTGCGGGAGAGGTCATGGGTTTCGCGTTGCTGCCGAGGTGCGGGCTGCTTGGCTGCTGGGTATTGCTGCTCGTGCTGGCACTCGGGGCGCTGGTCGGATGCAGCGGCGCGGGCGAGCCTTCGCAGGGGCCGAGCGAGGTGCTGCGCGCGCGCTTTCCGGAGCAGGTGACGCAGGTGATCGCGGCAGGGGCGGGGTTCGTCGCGACCGGTGAGGGGTTTGTGGCGAGGTCGCGGGGGGAAGTGCCGGGAAGGTTTCGGCCGGCGGGAGAGACGATCGAGGCGGTGCTGCCCGCGAAGGGCGAGCAGGGGCTGCGCTTCCGCGGGCAGCGGGGGTTTGCGTTCGCGGTGCGCGAGATCGGCGTGGCGGGCGAGGCGGCGCTCGAAGGCAGCGCGGTGACGTATGCGCGAACGGGAGGTCGGTCGTACTGGACGGCGATGACGGGCGGGGGCGTGGAGGAGTGGCTGCTGCTCGAGGCGGAGCACGTGACGAGCGATGCGCCGGTCGCCGTGTGGGAGGTGGACGGCGCGGCGCTGCGGCAAGAGGGCGAGGCGGTGGCGGTGGTGGACCAGGGCGGCAGAGCGCGGATGCGGGTCATGGCGCCCGAGGCGCATGCCGACGGGGGGAGAGCGATCGAGGCGCGGCTCGCGGCGCGGGGGCAGCGGATCGAGCTGTGGGTGCAGGCCAGCGGGGAGGCGGTGCTGGTCGATCCGGTGTGGCAGGGGACGGGGGGGATGAGCACCGCCCGCTCTGGTCACACCGCGACGCTGCTGCCGAGCGGGCAGGTGCTCGTCGCGGGCGGCTTTGACTGGGCCTCCGGTGGTCCTCGCGCGAGCGCGGAGCTGTACGACCCTGCAAGTGGAAACTGGCAGCCCGCCGGCTCGATGGGCACCGCCCGCTCTGGTCACACCGCGACGCTGCTGCCGAGCGGCCAGGTGCTGGTCACGGGCGGCTTTGACGACATCTTCGGTGCTTCTTTCGCGAGCACGGAGCTGTATGACCCGGAGACGAACACCTGGCAGCCCGCCGGCTCGATGGGCACCGCCCGCTCTGGGCACACCGCGACGCTGCTGCGGAGCGGCCAGGTGCTGGTCGCGGGCGGCGTTGACGACCCCTCCCTCGCAAGCGCGGAGCTGTACGACCCGACGACGGGAACGTGGCAGCCCGCCGGCTCGATGGGCACCGCCCGCTCTGGTCACACCGCGACGCTGCTGCCGAGCGGGCAGGTGCTCGTCGCGGGCGGCTTTGACCGGGCCTCCGGTGATAATCTCGCGGGCGCGGAGCTGTACGACCCTGCAAGTGGAAACTGGCAGCCCGCCGGCTCGATGGGCACCGCCCGCATTGGTCACACCGCGACGCTGCTGCCGAACGGGCAGGTGCTCGTCGCGGGCGGCCATGGCAACGTCTTCGATGGTTCTCTCGCGAGCGCGGAGCTGTACGACCCCGCGACGGGAACGTGGCAGCCCGCCGGCTCGATGGGTACCGCCCGCTTTCTTCACACCGCGACGCTGCTGCCCAGCGGGCAGGTGCTCGTCGCGGGCGGCGTTGACTATGTCTCCGCCAATTCTCTCGCGAGCGCGGAGCTGTACGACCCGGCGACGGGAACGTGGCAGCCCGCCGGCTCGATGGGCACCGCCCGCTCTGATACCACCGCGACGCTGCTGCCGAGCGGGCAGGTGCTCATCGCGGGCGGCGACGCCTTCGGTGATGCTCTCGCGAGCGCGGAGCTGTACGACCCGGCGACGGGAACGTGGCAGCCCGCCGGCTCGATGGGCACCGCCCGCTCTGGTCACACCGCGACGCTGCTGCCCAGCGGGCAGGTGCTCGTCGCGGGCGGCTTTAACTTTGCCTCCGGTGATTCCCGCGCGCGCGCGGAGCTGTACGACCCGGCGACGGGAACGTGGCAGCCCGCCGGCTCGATGGGCACCAACCGCTATGACACCACCGCGACGCTGCTGCCCAGCGGGCAGGTGCTCGTCGCGGGCGACAGCGGCTCCCGTAATTCTCGCGTGAGCGCGGAACTGTACGACCCGGCGACGGGAACGTGGCAGCCCGCCGGCTCGATGGGCACCAACCGCTTTAGTCACACCGCGACGCTGCTGCCCAGCGGGCAGGTGCTCGTCGCGGGCGGCAACGGCACCGCCGGCCCGCTGGCGAGCGCGGAGCTGTACGACCCGGCGACGGGAACGTGGCAGCCCGCCGGCTCGATGGGCACCGACCGCCGTGATCACACCGCGATGCTGCTGCCGACCGGGCAGGTGCTCGTCGCGGGCGGCGTTGACTACGCCTCCGGTGATTCTATCGCAAGCGCGGAGCTGTACGACCCGGCGACGGGAACGTGGCAGCCCGCCGGCTCGATGGGCGCCGACCGCCATGATCACACCGCGACGCTGCTGCCCAGCGGGCAGGTGCTCGTCGCGGGCGGCGTTGACCACGCCTCTGGTTCTCTCGCGAGCGCGGAGCTGTACGACCCGGCGACGGGAACGTGGCTGCCCGCCGGCTCGATGGGCACCGCCCGCTCTCGTCACACCGCGACGCTGCTGCCGACCGGGCGGGTGCTCGTCGCGGGCGGCGTTGACTACGGCGCCTCTGGTTCTCTCGCCAGCGCGGAGCTGTACGACCCGGCGACGGGAACGTGGCTGCCCGCCGGCTCGATGGGCACCGTCCGCTCTGAACACACCGCAACGCTGCTGCCCAGCGGGCAGGTGCTCGTCGCGGGCGGCGACGCCTCCGAAGGTGATCTCGCGAGCGCGGAGCTGTACGACCCGGCTGGGCGCTGGGCAACCGCGGGGTCAATGCTCACCGGCCGTGTCCACCCCACCGTGACGCCGCTGCCCGACCGTCGCGTGCTGGTCGTCGGGGGACTCAGCCACGCCGGCTACGAGGCGCGCGTAGAGCAGTACGATCCGGCAAGCCGAACCTGGCTCCCGGCCGCCAGGATGAACAGCGCCCGTCACGCCCACACCGCGACGCTGCTGCCGAACGACCACGTGCTCGTCGCGGGTGGCAACAGCTCCGACGGCCCTCTCGCGAGCGCGGAGCGGTACGACCCGGCGAAGGAAACCTGGCTGCCCGCCGGCGCGATGAACCGCGCCCGCACCTACCACGCTGCGGTTCGGCTCAAGAACGAGCAGGTGCTGGTCGCCGGCGGTTGGGGGAGCGGCGGCGCGCTCAGCGATGTCGAGCGATACGACCCGGGCACCGGTCAATGGACACCCGGCGGCGCCATGCAGGCGGCCCGCTGGCAGTTCACCGTGACGCTGCTGCCGAACGGACAGGTGCTGGCTGTCGGAGGCTGGGGAGATGTTGGCGCTCGCAGCGACGCAGAGCTGTACGACCCGAGCACCGATCGCTGGGAGCTGGTTCCCGCAGCGATGAGCAACGCCCGCACCGGCCATAGCGCCACGCTTCTGCGGACGGGTCACGTCCTGATCGCTGGAGGCGCGGGTAGCGATGGCGTCCTTGTCCGGGCAGAGCTCTTCGATCCGGAGACCATGTCCTTTTCGCTCGCGGCGCCCATGCGCCATGCGCGCACGGGCCATGTGGCCACGGAGCTGCCGGACGGACGGGTGCTGGTCGCGGGTGGCGCCGACACCGGCGGCCCGCTGGCGAGCGCGGAGCTCTACGACCCGACCGCGAATGTCTGGCACGACGCCCGCTTGTTGAGGACGCCCCGGAGCAAGCCCGCGGGGCTGTTGCTCGACGATGGGACGGTGCTCGTGGTCGGTGGCGTCGGTGCGGGCGGGATCCCGCTGGCCACCGCCGAGCTGTTCGAGCTCTTCTCCAATGGCACGCTGTGCCGCCAGACGGCCGACTGCCAGAGCGGCTTCTGCGTCGACGGCGTCTGCTGCAACGCGGCCTGCGACGGCTCCTGCGACGTTTGCGCGGTCACCACGGACATCGCCCTCATCCCCATCGGCGCCCGGATCCCAGGCACCTGCGGGCCGATTGACGACGTCGCCTGCGACGACGGCGACGCGTGCACGCAGAGCGACGTTTGCCAGGGCGGCGTATGCGTGGCCGGCGAGCCGAAGACCTGCGCATCGCATGCGTGCGACAAGGTCACAGGACAGTGCCTGACCCTCTGCAAATCGGTCCGCGATTGCATGGACGGCAAGGTCTGCGACCGGACGCATCAGTGCGTCGATGCGCCGCCGGACGCGTACCACCACGACACCAGCGACTGCGCCCTCGCTGCTCCCGACGCCCCTCCCCCCTCGCCCCGGGCGCTGACGGCGCTCTTCGTGCTCGCCCTCGCCGCCCTGGCTGCCCGGCGCCCGCGCGCCGTGGCATGAAGGCGCCCGCGATCGATCGCGACACGGGAGACCCGCCGACCCCGCATCCACGCCCGTAGCGCCGAGGGGAGGGTCTGCGCGGCGGCCGCGGGTGGGCGCGATCCAGCACCGACCGAGGTGCCATAAGGTCCCTGCAGGCTCCACGTCTCAGGCGCGCCTTGTGTGGCGCGCGACGAAACGTCCCAGGTGGCATGGCCCGAAGGGAGACATGCCGGGTGGTGTTTCATGCGCAAGCTCCCCCGTCCCCGTCTTGGCGGATGGCGAGCGCCCACCCGCGGCCGCCGCGCAGACCCTCCCCTCGGCGGGTGCTCCCAGGAAAGCGCCCCGGCCCCGAGCGCCGCCCTCACCTCTCCTTCGCGACACGAAGCAGGTCCCGCATCGTCGACCGCGGGATATCCGCAAGCCGCGCCGCGGCGCTGACGTTGCCGCCCACCTCCTCGAAGGCGCGGAGCGCATCGGCGGGCGTGATCTTCCGGCGGACCGGGGGCTCACGATCGGCGATGACCGCCGTGATGTGCTCGGGCAGCACACGGCCGTGCGCGCGCAGCGCGGCCTGAATCAGCACGTTCCGCAGCTCCCGGACGTTGCCTTGCCAGCGGTGCGCCCTCAGCGCGGCGAGCGCCCCAGGGGACAGCTGGCGCCGGCCGATCTCCGAGCTCGCCAGGAGGTGCTCGGCCAGGAGCGGGATGTCGTCGGCCCGATCGCGCAGCGCGGGGAGCTGGATACGGCACACCGCCAGGCGCTCGTAGAGATCCGCGCGGAAGCAACGCTCGGCGACGAGCGTCTCCAGCGGCTCGCAGGTCGCGACGATGAGCCGCACGTTGATCTGCATCGCCCTCTCTGCCCCCAGCGGGCGGACCATCCCCTCCTCCACCACGCGCAGCAGCTTCGCCTGGACCTCCAGCGAGAGCGCCGCGATCTCGTCGAGGAAGAGCGTCCCGTGGTTGGCCTCGACGAACGCCCCCTGACGCTCCCGAACCGCGCCGGTGAACGCGCCCCGACGATGGCCGAAGAGCTCGGATTCCGCGAGCTCGCGCAGGATCGTGGCGGCGTTGAGGACCACGAACGGCCGGTCGGCCCGCGTGCTCTCCGCGTGGATCGCCCGGGCCACGACGTCCTTGCCCGTGCCCGACTCGCCGCGCAGCAGCACGGGGAGCTGGAGCGGCGCAACCCGCCGGACCGCCGCGGCGAGCTGTCGCATGGGCCGCGAGCGGCCGATGAGACCGGGGAGCGGCGGCCCATCCTCCTCGATCACCGGCACTTTTCGAGCCGACTCGACGCACATCGCCGTGCGACCGATCTCGAAGCAGCCGCCAGGGACGAGCATCGCCTGCCGCACGCGGACGCCGCCGACGCGAACGCCGTTGCGAGAGCCGAGGTCCGTCACCTCGATCGAGGCGCCGCGGTGCGCGACGCGGCAGTGCCGGGCGCTCACCGCGGCATCGTCGAGCCTCACGTCCGCAACCGGAGCGCTGCCCAGGGTGAGCTCGGCCCCGGGCGCGACGGCGATGCGCACCGGAGCGCCTCCGCCGGGGTGCTCGCAGCGGAGCCACACCGTGGCGAGCACGTCGCTGTCGTCCACGAGCTCGAGCGTGACGTCCCGGGTCGAGAAGGGCTCGCCACCGCGCACGCCAGGGTCCGATCGATCGCCGGGCGCTCCGGCGAGCGCTCCCGGCAGCGCCATGAGGGGCGCGGCCGGCGCCGGCGGCGGCGCGGACGCCGCCCTATCGCGGCGAGCAGAAGTGAGGGGTCTGGAAGGGCTGTCGTGGTCGCTGCAGATCGGTGCGTTGTCCATGTCCAGGAGGTCTGTCGTCGGCACGCGAGGAGCAGTTGCGTCGAGTCGCGTCGCCCGCACCCCCCGGGCGACATTCCTGCTCGTCGGCGCGCGCCCCCTTTGCGCTCGGGACCGCGCTGTTCTAGAGGCCGTTCGTGAGATCGCGCTCGACAAGGTGGACCGCGCCGGCGCTCGGCGTGGCGGCAGCGGGCTGGGTGCTCTCGGCCAACCAGGCCCTCGCCCAGCCCGCAGATCAAACGACGGCCGCAGCCGAGGTAGCTGAGGAAGAAGAGGCCGGGCCGGAAGCCGGGGTGAAGCGCCCCGCCGGGCCCGACGAGCGGAGCGGACACCTCCTGCTCCAGGGGCGGGCCGCGTACAGCCAGCCGTTCGGCGGCATGGCCGCCGGTCAACCGGCCACCAACACGGTCTCGGGAGGGTTCGCCTTCGGCGCCAACCTCGGCATCGGCTTGAGCCGTGTGACCGTCCTGGAAGCAAGCGGCTCCTACACCCTGCTCCCGGCAGCGGCAGGCTGCAGCGACTGCTCCGGCCGAAGCCTCGACCTGGGTCTGGGGTTCGTCTACCACGTCGCCCAGGGGATCGCGGTCGACCCCTGGATCAGCTACGGCGTGGGGTACCGGCGAGCGGTCTTCACATGGCCGGAGGCCTCGACGGCCGGTTCATCAGCGACCGATCACGTGTTCCACGGTCTCGATGTCGCCCGCATCGCGCTGGGCGCCGACTTCTACCCGGCGCCGATCCTTGGCGTCGGTGTGTTCGCCGAGCTCGACGCCGGCACCTACCTCTCGCGCCCTGACGAGGGCTCCGACCCCACGGCTTACGGATTCTTCCAGATCGGTGTGCGCCTCGCGCTGGATCCCCTACCCCGGGGCACGCGACCACCGGCGGCCTCGGCCGGTACATCACCGAGGATCGCCGCTCAGGCGACCGGCTCCCAGGGAGCAGCCCGCCGCTAAAGCAGCCGGAATGTGGGCGGTCGAGAGCGAGGGGCAGGTATAATCTGCCGCGAATGGGCGAGTTCAGGACGAGCAGCCGCACCCGACCCGTCGCGGCTGCCGTGACCGACGTAGGTCGCCAGCGAAAGCACAACGAGGACAACGTCCTCGTGAAGTCCGAGCTCGGCCTCTTCGTCGTGGCGGACGGCATGGGCGGGCACAACGCGGGCAACGTCGCCAGCGCGCTCGCGACCAAATCGCTCGACAACTTCTTCGAGGCGACGCGCGCCGGCAGCCTGCCGGGTCCCGTCCCGGCCGACGAGCAGGAGCTCGATCCGGAAGCGCGGCGCATCGTCGCGGCGATCCGCAAGGCGAACCACGATGTGTTCGTCATCTCGAACACGTACACCCAGCACCAGGGCATGGGCTCGACGGTGGTCGCCGCCTACGTGTCGTGCGAAACCGAGCAGATCCACGTCGGGCACGTCGGCGATAGCCGCTGCTACCGGATCCGACACGGCGAGATCGAGCAGCTCACGAAGGACCACTCGCTCATCAACGACGCCCTCGCGCTCAAGCCCGACCTGAGCCAGGACGAGCTGGCGAGGCTCCCGAAGAACATCATCACGCGCGCGCTCGGCATGAAGGACGCCGTGAAGGTCGACATCCGCTCGGAGCCCACCCAGCCCGGCGACGTCTTCCTGCTCTGCTCGGACGGGTTGAGCGGGATGATCTCGGAGCAGCAGATGCTCGATGTGGTCGACATCACCCAGGATCCGCACGAGGCCTGCGAGCTCCTCATCGAGATGGCCAACGAAGCGGGCGGGACCGACAACATCTCGGCGCTGATCGTCCGCATCCAGCTCGACGCGCAGGACGAGCGGCAACCGAACAGCGCCGAGCTCGACGACACCCGGCCCCTCCACGTCGATGAGTTCGGCGACGCGCTTCCGCCCGCGGTGGTCAACGACGCACAGCTCCCGGGCGAGGAGGTCGATCTCGACGCGGCTGCCTCGTCAGACAGCGAGCGCATCGCGGCGCACCAGATCCACTCCATCGCGGACAACGGCCTGCGGAGCCAGGCCCACGGCGCGCCTGGCGCGGTGTCGCGCATGGCCGCCGCGCCGCTCACGGATCGGCGCTCGCGGGCCGCCGCTGGCTCGGGCCGCTACGCTGCCGTGACGACGGCGGCGAGGCCTCCCGTGAAGGAAGCCCCGTCATCGAAGCCCGCGAAGCGCCAGACCGAGGTGCGGGTCGCGCGGTGCGCGCACTGCAAGCACGAGCTCTTCATCGGCAACCGGTTCTGCGTCGAGTGTGGCGCCCCCATCAAGCCGTGAGCAGCGCCGCGGGCGCTTCGTCCACGTCGACCTGCGCACCGCCCCGAGCGCCGGTCGCGCGCAGCGGCCGACGCAGCGGGGCCGACGCAGCGGATCACTTGACCGCGAGCAGCTCGACCTCGAAGACGAGGGTCGAGTTCGGCGGGATCACGGGCGGGAAGCCGCGAGCGCCGTAACCGAGCTCCGGCGGGATCGTCAGCTTGCGGAGGCCGCCGATCTTCATCCCGGCGACGCCCTGATCCCATCCCTTGATCACCTGCCCGGCCCCCAGCTTGAACGAGAAGCCCTGGCCGCGGTCGCGCGAGCTGTCGAACTTGTCGCCGTTGGTCAGCGTGCCGACGTAGTGCACCGTCACGAGCTGGCCGTGCTTCGCCTCGGCGCCTGTGCCTTCCTTGAGATCCTCGATCCCGAGCTCTGCTTGCATGGTCGATTCCTTTCGGCGCGATGGGAGGAGCGCTGCGCGGTCGCGTCAAGCCGAAGCAGCAGACGAGCTCTCCGGACGAGCGCCCGCGAGCGCAGAGACGCTCGGGAAATCGTGGCTCAGCCGCCGAAACCGGGGAACGTGAACACGGGCGCGCCTCCGGTCATCCGCCAGGTGTTGGCGGTCTGCTGGACGACGGGCTGCCGCAGCAGCGGGTGCGGGTGCGTCTGCTCGAAGGCAAACAGGATCGAGGCGGGCGTGAGCTGATCGAGCGACGCGAAGAAGCCGAGCGTGAGCATCGCGCCCCCCTCGGTCCAGCGGTACCCCTGCTGCCGCGCGCCAGCGGAGAGCAGGTTGTTCACGCCCGCCACGTCCGCCGCGATCTCGTTCGGCTGGTTGAAGATGGGGAGCGTGCGCGACAGCATCCGCCCGAGATCCGCGGGCGTGACGCCCCGGCTCCCCCCCTGCCCGTTCGCGCAGCCCGTGTGCCCGAGGTGGTGGTGGCCGAGCTCGTGGCCGAGGACGAACGCGAGCTGCTCGTCGTAGAGCTGGCGCTGCCGCTCGACCTTGCGCGCGTCCGTGTGCTGCACCGGATCGACGAAGCCCGCCGGCGGCCGGATGATCGGCTGCCCAGGCCGCTGTCGCTGCGCGAGCATCCGCAGGAACTCGTCGAGCTTCCTCGTCCCGAAGACCTCGTCGGTCGCCTTGAACTGCGCGATCTGCGCCTCTACCTCGAGCAGCCCGTCGGTGATCGCCATGAACGGCATCCGCTGGTCGTCACAGCCGGCGAACGCGTTCACCTCGCCCACCGTCGGATCGGCGATGAACGGGATGCCCCTCACCTTCTGCTGCGAGGCCGCCGGCAGCGCGCCGATCAACGCGCCCATGACGACGCCGGCCTCGGACTGGAGCCAGCCGATGTTGATGTCGTTGATGGGATCGCCGAGCACCGGCAGCCCCGGCATCGTGGGCACGGTGAAGGTAGGCGCCGGCACGGGCCCGGTCTGCGCCGGCGGATACCCGGGCTGCTGCGGATACCCGGGCTGCTGCGGGTACCCGGGCTGCTGCGGGTACCCGGGCTGCTGTGGAGGAGCACCCTGCTGGGGCGCGCCGTACGGAGGATAGGCCTGGCCGTACGACGGCTGAGACGCAGGCCGGCGCGAGCTGCCTCGCTGACAGCCTGCGACCAGTCCGAGAGCCAGAACGAGGGCGCCGATCGGTCGAAGCAGATTCATCGCCGCGAGCATAGCGCACGGCGAGGGGGTCATCCTCGCCGCGGCGCACGCAAGATCTCGGCGCGCGGCCGCGGTCCGCGGCGCGCGCCGCGGCGCCGCGATGAGCCGAAAGCCGGGCGCCGGGCGTCAGGCGCAGGAGGACCGATGAACAGACACCGTGCCTGGTCTCCCGCAGCCGCCACCCTGTGGATCAGCGCCGCCGCGCTCTCGGGCTGCGGCGGAGCCTCCGTCGCGCAAGCCCCCGCGGCGCCGGAGGCCGCCGGTGCGACCTCGATGTCGCCGCACAAGGGAGGCTCCATCGAGACGGCCGACGAGGCGCTCGCGGAGCTCGAGCGCGCGGAGGACGAGCTCGATCAGGCGATCGGCGCGCCCGCGCAGCGCGACGAGGGCCGGGCCGTGGCGGAAGCGGCGCAGCCGGGAGCGCCGCCGCCGGCGGCGCCTTCACCGCCGAGTCCGATCGTACCCGACAGCCGCACCGCGCCGTCACCGCGGGCGACGGCCGCCGGCGGCGAGCCCCCGGCCAAGAAGATCGAGGCCGAGCCGAGGTCTGCGCCGCCCTGTGAGACCGCGTGCCGCGCGCTCGCGTCCATGAGCCGCGCCGCGCAGCACCTCTGCGGGCTCGCCGGCGATGCGGACCAGCGGTGCGATGCCGCGCGCGCCCGGGTCAAGAGCGCGACGGACCGGGTCGAGGCGCGGTGCCCGCGCTGCGCCGAGCTCTGAGCCTCGACCAGGGACGCACCGCCGACGGCTCCAGCTCGACCTGAGCGGCGCTGCCGTCATGCACAGCTGTACCCACCTCGAGACGGGCCGAGCGCGCCTCCCGCTCGGACGACGGCGTCAGGGGCTCGGCGCGAGGAGCTGAAGCAGCCGCACATTTTTGTACATGTCCCCGAGCGAGCCCGCCGCCGCATGGCCGGCCTTCGCGAGCAGCTCGATCTCCTCGGGGCGCACCTCCGCCTGCACCGTCAGCCGGCCGGCGCCCGGCTCCACGGCGAGCGTCGCGCGCTTCGCGATCTCGGCGAGCGCCGCCCCGGGCTCCGGTCCGACGAGCGCCTTCAGCGCATCGACGTTCGCGCGCTTCTCTTCGAGGAGCTTCCGGAGCTCTTCGGCCGCGTCGGCCGACGCGGCGTCGATCGCGACGGTCACCGAGAGCCCGCCCTTCGTCGAGACGCCGACGGTGACGGCGCGCGGGCCCGTGGAGCCGGTGAGGATCGCGCGGAGGCTCGGCTTGCTCTCGGAAAGGAGGGCGACGCCCAGGAGGGGACGATCCCACCCGATGTGCGCGAGGCGCGACGTCGCCTCGTCCCGGCTCGCCAGCGACGTCCCGGCCTCCTCGGCGTCGATGCTCGCGCGGATATCCGGCTCGGCGCCGTACAGCAGGATCGACCCGTTGCGCACGGCGATCGCGTCCTCGCCGGCGCGGAGCAGGTACTTCACGCCTTTGTACTCTGCCTGGACGTAGCTGTGCGTCGCCAGGCGCTCCGCGAGCTTCTGCTCGTTGAAACGCCCGCGCGCGACCACGAGCGACGGGGCGACGACCAGCTTGTCGACGTCGAACCCGAGATCGATGCCCGTCGCCTTCTTGATGTCGTCTCGGGTGCGCTCGATGTGCAGCCGCACCGAGCCCCCCTCCGCGCCGAGCGCCTTCAGGTCGATCTGATGAGGGTCGACGATCACCACGCCCGGGACGCTGCCTTGGACATATTCGAGCAGCGATTCGTCTCTCGGGAATGTTGCAGCGCGGAGGTGCGCCACGCCGAAGCCGAGGAGCCCCGTCTGCTGGGCGAGGACGACGATGAGCACGAGGCCGACGAGCACGATGTACTTGGCCTTGCCCCGCTTCTTCGTAGCTCCGGCGACCTGGACCGGCTTCGACGCGCTCTCGGTGCTCATCTGTGCTCGCTGCGCCCTCTCTGGGATGCCGCACGCCGCCAGGGCCCTGCGGGGACCGCCTCCGCAGGACCGCGAGCGCCGCTCGTGGACCCGGGGCGCGCTGCGGCAGAGCATAACCGGAAGCGAGACGCCGGCCAGGCCTTCCGCCGGGGCCGCTGGCCGGTTAGAACCGACGCGACGTGCCTCGATCCTCGTCCTCCGATGGCGGCGGCGCGCTCGCACAGCCGAGCGATAGCTCCGTGCTGCCCGCCGCCCTCGGCCGCTACCACGTGCAGCGCCTCCTCGGCGAGGGAGCGATGGGGCGCGTGCTGCTGGCGCACGATCCGCTGCTCGATCGCGACGTCGCGCTGAAGCACCTGCGCGACGACCTGCGCATCCCGCGCGACGTCCGCGAGCAGCTGATCGTGAGGATGCGCCACGAAGCGCGCGCCGCCGCCCGGGTGACCCACCCGAACCTCGTCACGCTCCACGACGTCGGCGAGGACCCGGACTTCGGGCTCTACCTCGTCTTCGAGTACGTCGAGGGGCCGACGCTCAAGCAGCACCTCCTCGAGCGGCCGCTCTCGGCGGCGCAGGCGGCGCGCCTCGCGCGCGAGCTCGGCGAGGCGCTCACGATCGCGCACAGGGCAGGCATCGTCCACCGCGACATCAAGCCGGAGAACATCATCCTCTCGATGAACGGCGGCAAGATCGCCGACTTCGGCATCGCGCGGATCCCGGACTCGACGCTGACGCACCAGGGAGGGCTCATGGGGACGCCCGCGTACAGCGCGCCGGAGACGTTCCGCGTCGGGAAGTTCTCGCCCGAGAGCGATCAGTTCTCGCTCGCCGCCGTCATGTACGAGGCGATCTCCGGGAGCCGCGCGTTCCCGGGCGACGACGCGGTCTCGGTCGCGTCGCGGATCGCGACCGACGAGCCGCCGCCGATCGCGAGGGAGCTCGGCCTCCCGCCGTCGCTCGATCAGGTGCTCGCGCGCGGGCTGTCGAAGCGACCCGAGGACAGATACCCGAGCTGCGACGAGTTCGGCGCCGCGTTCGCGAACAGCCTCGAGTGGGCCGCCTCCAGCCAGATGCCGAGGCGGATGCTGGACAGCGCCGTCACGGCGACGCCGGCGCTGTCCGCCGAGCCAGCCGCGGTGCGCGCGGATCCGCTCGACATCAACTTCCCTCCCCGCGAGCGGAAGGCGGGGCAGATCGCCGTGGGCGCGGCCGTGGTCGTGGCCACGGCCGCGCTGCTCCTCCACACCGCGCTGCGATCTGCAGACGCGCCCGCCGAGGAGCCCGCCGTCGGAGCAGCGCCGATCGCGTCGTCGGCGACGACGGCGCCGCGACCGCGCCCCGCGCCGTCGACGCGGCCTGCGCGCCCGAAGCACGACCCCGCCGACACCACCGCGCGCGCGACGGTCAGCGCGGAGCCCAGCGCCGCGGAGCCCAGCGCCGCGGAGCCCAGCGCCGCGGAGCCCAGCGCGAGCGCGCCGGGCAGCGCCGCGCCCTCGCCCGTGTCGACCGCGCTCCCCGAGGACGAGCAGGCCGCGGACGCCGGAACACCGGAGACCGACGACCTCGACGTCCCAGAGACCACAGAGCCCGGCGCGCAGGACGCCGGTGGTGCCGATGCTGCTGCGCGTTGAACGCGTGACATCGCGGATGCGTTGTCACGCGGAAAAAACTCCCGTAAAGGAGCCCGAGTAAGCACCGTCGCTGTCCTGCACGGCCGACGTCAAGCGGCTCGCTGGGTCCATCGCAGGACCCGGAGAGGCGCCCTGGATTCACGCCGACCTCTGCCCTAGCGACTGTCTGAATTGCTGTTCTGCCCCTTGAGATCTCCGCGATGACTACCCTGACAAACGGCGACGATCTCCATCTGTCGCTCTACCGAAAGATGTTTCAGATACGCCGCTTCGAGGAAGAGGCGGCCCGCGCGTACGCGCAGAGCAAGATCGGTGGGTTCCTTCACCTGTACATCGGTCAGGAGCCCATCGCCGTCGGTGCCTCCGCGGCGCTCCGCCCCGACGACTACGTGATGACCACCTACCGCGATCACGGGCTCGCGCTCGCCCGCGGGATGAGCCCGCGCTCCGCGATGGCCGAGCTCTACGGCAAGGTCACCGGGTGCTCGAAGGGGCTCGGCGGCTCGATGCACTTCTTCGACAAAGAGCACAACATGCTCGGCGGCTACGGCATCGTCGGCGGGCACATCCCCATCGCCGTCGGGACCGCGTTCGCGTCGAAGTACCGCGGCGAGGACCGGGTCTCGATGGTGTTCTTCGGCGAGGGCGCGGTGAGCATCGGCGACTTCCACGAAGGGATGTCGCTCGCGGCGCTGTGGAAGCTGCCGATCGTGTTCGTCTGCGAGAACAACGAGTACGCGATGGGGACGCCGCTCTCCCGGACGCTCTCGGTCGAGGACGTCTCGCTGAAGGCGCTCGCCTACGGGATGGAGCGCGATCGCTTCAACTCCGAGCACGTCCTCCAGGTGCGCGATCGCCTCGCCGAGGCCGTCGCGCGGGCGCGCACGAACTCGGAGCCGACGCTGGTCGAGATCAGGACGTACCGCTTCCGGGGCCACTCGATGAGCGATCCCGGCAAGTACCGGACGAAGGAGGAGCTCGAGGAGCGCAAGAAGAAGGATGTGCTCCTGCGCTCGCGCATCGAGCTCGAGGAGAAGGGCCACAAGGCCGCCCTCGAGGCGATCGAGAAAGAGGTGGAAGACGAGATCACCGACGCGATCCGCTTCGCCGAGGAGAGCCCCGAACCCGGGCCCGAGGTGCTCGAGCCCACAACCTATGCAGGACCTTTTGCGCGATGACCGTCCTAAGATTCCGTGAGGCGGTTCGCGCCGCCATGGTCGAGGAAATGGAGCGCGACGAGCGGGTGTACCTCGTCGGCGAGGAGGTCGGGCACTACCAGGGCGCCTACAAGGTGACCGAGGGGATGCTCGACAAGTTCGGGAGCAAGCGCGTGATCGACGCTCCCATCACCGAGAGCGGGTTCACGGGCATCTCGATCGGCGCGGCGATGGTCGGGCTCCGGCCGATCGTCGAGTACATGACGTGGAACTTCTCCGCCGTGGCGTTCGACCAGATCCTCAACAACGCGGCGAAGCTCCGGCAGATGTCCGGCGGGCAGCTCAGCATCCCGCTCGTGCTGCGGGCGCCGAACGGCTCGGCGAAGCAGGTCGGCTCGCAGCACTCGCACGCGATGGAGCACTTCTACGCGCACGTCCCCGGCCTCAAGGTCCTCGCGCCCGCGATGCCGGCGGACGCCAAGGGTCTCCTGAAGTCGGCGATCCGGGACGACAACCCGGTGCTCTTCATGGAGAGCGAGACGCTCTACGGCGTGAAGGGCGAGGTGCCCGACGATCCCGATTTCATCGTGCCGCTCGGGGTCGCGTCGATCGTGCGCGAGGGGACCGACGTCTCGATCATCGCGTGGAGCCGGATGGTGCACGTCGCGCTCGAGGCGGCCGCGGAGCTGGAGAAGGAGGGCATCAGCGCGGAGATCGTGGACCTGCGATCGCTGCGCCCGCTCGACGAGGAGACGATCGTGAAGAGCGTCACGAAGACGCACCGCGCGGTCGTGGCGCACGAGGGCTGGCCGTACGGCGGCGTCGGCGCGGAGATCGCCGATCGCATCCAGCGGCTCGCGTTCGACGAGCTGGACGCGCCCGTGCTGCGCGCGACGACGCTCGACGTCCCGATGCCCTACAACGCGCGGCTGGAGCAGTACGTGATCCCGCAAGCGTCGCGGATCATCGAAAATGTTCACCGCGTTCTCTACAAAAGCTGACTGAGCGGACCCACATCCCCGATCAAGGTTGATAGACCCATGGCGAAGGTTCTGGAACTTCCGAAGCTGTCCCCGACCATGGAGGAGGGGCAGATCAGTGCCTGGCACAAGAAGGAAGGCGACGCGATCGACATCGACGATCTGCTCGCAGAGGTCGAGACCGACAAGGCGACCATGGAGTACAAGTCCTTCGATCGAGGGACGTTGCTCAAGATCCTCGTGCCTGCGGGCAGCGTGGTTCAGCTCGGCCAGCCTGTCGCGATCATCGGCGCCCCGGGCGAGGACGTAAGCGCCCTCGCCGGCGGGAGCGGCGGCGCTGCCGCGGCGAAGCCGAGCGCGGCGGAGGCCCAGCCCAAGGGAGAGCGCGCCGCGCCGCAGGCCGGCGGCGATGCGCCCGTGACGAGCCCGCCGCCCGCGGCGCGCGGCGAGGCGGTCTCGCCGCCCACGCAGCCGGCCGCGCCGCAGCCGTCGTCGAACGGGCGCGTGAAGGCGTCGCCCTACGTGCGGAAGCTCGGCCGTGAGCGCGGGCTCGACCTCAGCAGCGTCGCCGGCAGCGGCCCGCGCGGGCGCATCGTCGCGCGCGACCTCGAGGGGCTGAAGCCGGCGCCGGCCGCCGCGGCGGGCAAGGCGACCGCCCCCGGCGAGCTCGCTGCGCCGGAGGTGCGGCCGCTCAGCATGATGCGCAAGGCGATCGCCCGGCGCCTCACCGAGTCCAAGCAGACGGTCCCGCACTTCTACCTCTCGATCGACGTCGACGCCGATCCGCTGAACGCGCTGCGCGAGCAGATCAACGCGGATCTCGCCGCGACCGCCGCCGAGGGGGAGAAGCCGGCCAAGGTCAGCTTCAACGATCTCCTCGTCAAGGCGTGCGCCATCGCGCTCGTGCGCGTCCCGGAGTGCAACGCCCAGTTCACCCCGGACGCGATCCTCGTCCACCAGCGCGTCGACATCTCGGTCGCGGTCGCCGTCCCCGAAGGCCTGGTCACGCCGGTTGTGCGCGACGTCGATCGCAAGCAGGTGCTCGACATCGCGGCCGAGGTGCGCGAGCTCGCCGGGCGGGCCAAGGCGAAGAAGCTGCGGCCCGAGGAGATGGCGAACGGCACGTTCTCGATCTCGAACCTCGGCATGTACGGGATCGACAACTTCGGCGCCGTCATCAACCCGCCCGAGGGCGCGATCCTCGCCGTGGGCCAGGTCCGCCAGGAGCCCGTCGTGCGCGGCGAGCAGATCGTGCCGGGCCGCCGCCTGAGCATGACGCTCTCCTGCGATCATCGCGTCGTCGACGGCGCGGTCGGCGCGACCTTCCTCAAGGTCCTGCGCCAGCTCCTGGAGCACCCGACGCAGATCCTGCTCGGCTAGCTCCGCACACCCAGGCTCAAGGAATAGCCAGGACGCAGCGAACGCCGGGGCTCTTCGCCCTGGCGTCCTCCTTGCGGGGCGCTCAGGTCGCCTCGGCGCTGCTCCCGAGGGCGTCGCCGAGGCGCGCAAGGTTCCGCGAGAAGATCTGCACGGACGGGTGCGACGGCCCGAGCGCCTTCGTGGCGATCGCCACGGCGCGCTCGATCTGCTGCCACGCCCCCGACAGATCGCCGAGCGCCTGCAAGACGCGCCCGAGGTTGTTCACGATGCTCGCCACGACCGGATGATCCGGACCGTACGTGGCTTGCGCGATGCCGAGCGCGCGCTCCAGCTGCTCGCGCGCCCCAGGCAGCTCGCCGAGCGCTTGCAGCACGCTGCCGAGGTTGTTGCAGCCGATCGCCACAGCCGGGTGGTCCGGGCCGTAGGTCGCCTCGGCGATCTTCAGCACGCGCGCGAAGTTCGCGCGCGCGCCCTCGAGATCGCCGAGGTCCCGCAGCACGCTGCCGAGGTTGTTGATGTCCCGCGCCACGTCCGGGTGGTCCGGCCCGTAGGTGTCCTCGACGATCGCGAGCGCGCGCTCGAAGTCGGCGCGCGCGCCGGCCAGATCGCCGAGATCGCGCAGCACGCGCCCGCGGTTGTTCAGCGCGAGCGCGAAGCGCGGGTGGTAGAGGCCGTAGCTGTGCTCGTCGATCTTGAGGGCCTCCTCGAACTGATCGCGCGCTCCCTTGAGGTCGCCGAGATCGTGGAGCAGCCGACCGAGGTTCGTGCGCCCGATCGCGACCGTCGGGTGATCGGGACCGTAGGCGCGGATGTCGATCGCGAGCGCCCGCTCGAGGTGCACGCGCGCGCCCGCGAAGTCGCCGAGGTCGCGGAAGAGCGCGCCCAGGTTGTTGAGCCGTATCGCGACGCTCGGATCGTCCGGGCCGTACGTCGCCTCGTCGATGGCGAGTGCGCGCTCCAGGTGCTTGCGGGCGCCCGGCAGATCGCCCTGATCCATGAGGACGCTGCCGAGGTCGTTCACGTCGCGCGCGACGTCCGGGTGATCGGGGCCGAAGCTCGCGATGTCGATCGCCAGCGCGCGCTCCAGGTGTGCCCGCGCGCCGCCGAGATCGCCGAGGTCGTGGAGGACGCTGCCGAGGCTGCGCAGCACGGCCGCGACCTTCGGATCGTCGTGGCCGAACACCGCCTCGTGGAGCGCGAGCGCCCGCTCCAGGTACCCCTTCGCCTCCGCGAACGCGGCGCGCCCCTGCAGGTAGACGGCGAACCGGGCGAGGAGCCGCCCGCGCACCTCCCTCGCGACGTCGTGCGCTTCGGCCTGGCTCGCCGCGGCGAGCGCGTGCGGCAGCCATCGGGCGCAGAAGGGCCACGTCTCCACATCGTCGCTGCTCTCGGGGAACGCGTGGTCGACGAGCCGGACCGCCGCCTCGGCCCACACCTTCCGGTCCTCGGGCGAGAGCCGATCGCGGACCACCGCCTGGACGAGACGGTGGACCGAGAGCGCGCCTTCGTGCACGTCGATGAACGAGTAGCGACGGAGCGCGGCGACCGCCTCGTCGAGCATCAGCGGATCGCTCAGCGCCTCCGCGAGCGCCGCCGGCAGGTGCGGCGCGGCGTCGGCGAGGCCCTCGCGCGGGATGTCATCGGGCGCCAGGTACGCGCACAGGCTCAAGAGGTCGACCGCGACGGGCGAGAAGCGCTGCGCCTCCTGGAACGCGAGGCCCCAGGTCGTGGCGATCGGCGTCGGGTAGTCCATCGGCATGCCGCGGAGCAGGAGCCCGCGCTGGTGATCGCCGAAGGCGGCGTGGTAGGTCGCGATCGACGATCCCGTCTCCTTGATGGTCGCCGCCGCCTGCACCAGCGCGAGGGGGAGATCCCCGAGCGTCTCGGCGAGCTTCTCCGCGGCGCGCGCGTCGCTCTGCCCTGTCCGATCGAGCAGGAACTTCACCGAGTCGGCGCGGTCGAGCGCCGGCACGGTGAGCGGGGTGGCGATGCCGCGGAAGCTCGGGTTGCGCGAGGTGATGAGGATGTGCCCGGTGCGCGGGTGCGGCAGGTACGGGGCGACGTCCTGCGGATCGTTCACGTTGTCGAAGATGAGGAGCCACTTGTCGTTGCGCGACAGCCACGACCGGGCCGCCTCGATCGCGATCCGGTGATCGGCCTCGTTCTGCTCTGGCAGGTCGAGGGCCGCGGCGAGGCGCGCGAAGTCCTCGGCCGCCGTGGCCGGCTCCTCGGCGCGGATCCACCAGACGACGTTGTACTGGCTCGCGTACCGGTGCGCGTACTCGGCGACGAGCTGCGTCTTGCCGACGCCGCCGAGGCCGCTGATCGACTGCGTGAGCGCCGCGGGCCCCCCCGTCGTGAGCGTGCTCCGCAGCTCGCTCAGGAGCTGGTCGCGCCCGGTGAAGCCCGGGTTGCGCGGCGGCAGCTTCTTGATGTGCGGCTCCGCGTCGGGCGAGCTCGACGGCCTTCGAGCGGCCGGCCGCTGCGTCGGCGGCTCCGTCTCGCGGACGGCGCTCCGGATCCCCTTCGCGATCTCCGTGAACGCCTCGCTCTGGTTGGGGTAGCTCGTCACGGGCCGCGCGCGGCTCGGCAGCGGCTGCAGCGCACCGAGCAGCGTCTTCTCCCAGGCACAGGGCCGCAGGATCACGGGGATGACCCGGCACTCGCCGGCCTCGTGGCGAGCGATCGCCTCCCGCATCTCCGGAGAGAGCCACGCGTCGGTGGAGAGGAAATCCGCGCTCACGAGCAGCAGCACGACCCGGGCCTCGCGCAGCCTCGCGGCGGTCGCCTCTCGCCGCTCCCGCCCTCCGCCGAGCGCGAAGCCCTGGTAATTCCGGATGACCCCCTGCCGTTTCAGCGCGTCGAGGTGGGTCTCGATCTTGGGCCGCAGGTCCTCGTCCCTCGGAGAGTACGAGAAGAACACATCGGCGGGGCTCGTCGCCAAGGCAACCATAGTTCCTCTCGCGGGCCTTAAAGTCTCACGACGGACCTGACGCGCAACGAGAATACGCGGTCGGAAAAGACCCAGGAAGAGACGGTAGTTGACGCTGTCGGCGGGTACATGCGGGTCGAACCTCCATCGTCTCGTGGGGGGCTTGCCTTACCCCGACTCCGGCTCCGTCCTACCTTCGCGCTCTTCTTCCGTGCTCGGGGGGATCCGGCCGGAAGCCTGAACGATGCGGCGCGCCGCTTCCATCCATCGCCGCCGATCGTCCCGCCGCAGCTGGTTGCGGACGACGATCTTCACGAGGCGGTGGACGCTGAGAGCGTGCGGCCGCACCTCGATCAGCGAGTGCAGCCGCAGCATCGCGATGGCGTCGTCGAGCGCGAGCGGGTCGTACTCGCCGAGCGACCGCCGAGGGATCGCGTCCATCGGCAGGAACGAGCACAAGCTGAGGAGCTCTGCCGCTGCCTGGTGGCTGAACACGGCCGCGAGCGCGCTCTCCCAGGCGGTCGCGACCGTCACCGGGAAGCTGGCGGGGCGCTCCAGGAGCGCGGCCGGCCGCTGTCGGAACAGGGCGAGGTACTCCGCGAGCGGGCGCCCGGTCTCCTCGATGTACGCGCCGGCCTGCGCCAGGGCGAGCGGCAGATCGCCGAGCTCCTCTGCGAGCGCGTCGGCCGACTCCGCGTCGGTCTCGCCCGTGCGCTGGAGCAGGAAGCGCACCGACTCGGCGCGCTCGATACCGCGGACGTTCACCGTCGTGAGACCGCGCCAGATAGGGTTCTGCGACGTCGTGAGCACGCGGCCGCCGTGGGAGACGCTCGGGATGTAGGGCTCGACCTCGCTCGGGTCGCGCACGCCATCGAAGAGGAGGAGCCAGCGCCCGCGACGCCCGAGCTTGCTGCGCACCGCGGCGACGGCGCGCGCGGGATCCAGCTGCTCGTGCTCGGGCAGCCTCATCTCCGCGGCGAGCGTGACGAAGGAGGCGTCCATCGTCGCCTGGCTCTGGCCGTCGATCAGGAAGACGGTGTCGTAGGCGCCGGCGTTGCGGTACGCGTACTCGATCGCGAGCTTGGTCTTGCCGGTGCCGCCGAGCCCGCAGAGCGGCGCCACGCCGCGCCTGGCGAGCGCGGCGCCGATCTCGGCGAGCAGATCGTCGCGCGCGGCCAGGTTCCGGCTGGTCGACGCGGGGACGCTCCAGATCCCGGGCGGCGGTGGCACCTCTGAATTGCTCACCGGCTGGGCGCCGGCGCTCGGTGAGCTCAGGAGGGGTTTTGGGTGAGCTGCTCGACCTGCTTTCGGATGCCCTTTGCGATGTCGGTGAACGCCTCGCTCTGGTTGACCCAGCTCGTCACCGGGCGCCCGCCCCGCGGCAAGCTGGCCAGCCTGCCGAAGGGCGCGCCCTCCCAGTCGCAGGCGTCGAGGATGACGGGGATGACGCGCGCCTCACCCCGATCGTGGCGCTCGATCGCCTTCTGCATCTCGACGTCGTAGCAGAAGTCCGACGCGAGGAAGTCCGCGCTGATGAGCAGGAGGATGACCTTCGCGGTCTCGAGGTGCTCGGCGAGCGCCGTGTCGCGCTCCTCGCCAGCGCCGATCTCGCCGTCGTGCCACCCGCGGATGACGCCCTTGCGCTTGAGGATGGCGAGGTGCGTCTCGAGCTTGTCGCGCAGCTCGCGGTTGCTCTCCGAGTACGAGAAGAACACCTCGATCGGGCTCGCAGGGGGCTCGGAGACGCGCTCGCGCCGCGCCCCTTCGAGCGCCCCCGTCATCGTGACCGTGTCGTCGTACGCGGCCGAGTCGGGCGGGAGGTCGTACGGCGCGCCGAGCGGCGACGAGGAGGGCGGGAGCTCGAGATCGGGGATCGGGGGCGGAAGGATCGAGCGGCCGCGCGACGTGACCGCGCGCGGCCGGGGCGCGCACGTGCGCTCGAGGATCGCGAGCACCCGGTCGTGGCTGCCGTCGGGGGTGTCGTAAGGCAGGAGCAGGAACCCCATGTCCGCGAGCGTCTTGCGGCGGTGCGGCGTCAGGCTCGCGCCCGGGGCGATGACGAAGCGGGGCGGCGGCGAGGCGCCCGAGAGCGCGTGGATGTCCGCCAGCATCTCGTCGAAGTTGCCGTCGGCGCGCCCGAAGCCGATGAAGAGCACGGGGCACCGCGAGAGCACGGTCGTGAGCGACTTGCGCACGTCGGGCGGCGCGATCGACGCGAGGAAGCGCTCGCGCGCGAACACCCAGCTGTGCGGCTCCTTCAGCGTGCCGTGCAGCTTGAGGATGAACCGCCGCCGCCACGCGACCTCGTCGGTGACGCGCCACAGGGTGTCCCACTCGAAGCCGAAGGCGCGCTCGAGCAGGTGGTTCAGGTTCGTGGTGAGCACCGCGCGCAGCTTGTCTCGCAGCGCGGCGATCGCGATCGCGATCCGCGGCGGATCGAGCCCCTCGTCGTCGAGCGCATCCTCGACGAACGCGTTGAACTCCGCTGGGCCGAGCGCTTGCTCCGCCGCGCCCAGCGCCTCGCTGTAGCGCTGCGATCGCGCGAGCGCCGCGACCTCGGCGATCGCGACCTCGTCGCTGGCCTGCTCGCGCACCCTCTCGACGAGCAGGTCGACGAGCTGACGCCACGTCGGCAGCCCGGCCGCGGCCGAGATGCCTCCCCCCACGAAGAGCACGAGCTCTCCGCTCTCGAGCGCCTCATGCAGCGCCTCGATCACCGCGGCGTCGACCTCCGCGCTCACCGTGTTCGCGTTGTCCATAAGGGTTGACATCGAGCCCCTCGAGTCTATCGCTCCTCGGCGCCCAGCGCACTTTTGCGGCGCGTCGCGCGGCGAGCGCCACGCGTGACGCGCGGCGAAGGTGCGCCGCAAAAGTGCGTCGCGCGACGCTGGATCGACCGCTCGACCAGGCGACCCGCCGTGTTCCTGACGTCCCAGACGACCGACCGCCGCCTCGAGCGAAGTCGGAAGAGGGGGAAACAGTCCGCGAGGCTGGAGCATGCTACGTCTCCGACATGCGCCCGGCGGCCCTCTTCACGCTGGCCACGGTGGCCTCGCTCGTCGCCTTCTCCCTGGCCGGCGCGGCCGCTCCACCGCCCCGCGCGCGGCGCGCCCCGCGCCTCCCGGCGCGCCCGGAGGCCGCGCTCTCGGCGGGCGCCGAGGGCCAGCGCGCGCGCTCGCCCGCGAGCGTCGTCGCGCTGCGCGCGCCCGGCCCGCCCGCCGTCCTCGTGCGCGCAGGGAGCTTCATGATGGGATCGAGCGAGGTCGAGATCGCGCACGCGGTGACGCTCTGCAAGCTCGAGCCGGCCGGTGAGCTGTGCGTCGATGAGACCGAGGCGAGCTTCGCCAATGAGCTCGTGCCCCACGAGGTGTACCTGTCGGATTTCTGGATCGATCGAACCGAGGTGACCGTCGCGAGCTACCGCCGGTGCGTCTCGGCCGGCGTCTGCGCCGAACCCCCGTACGCCTCCGGCGGGCAGCGGTTCGATCGGCCCGAGTATCCGGTGGTGCTCGTCTCGTGGAGCGACGCGCAGCGCTACTGCGTCTGGGCCGGCGGTCGCCTGCCGACCGAGGCCGAATGGGAGCGGGCTGCGCGCGGCGTGGCCGGGCGCCGCTACCCCTGGGGCCATGTCTACAACCCTTTCCACGCGAACCACGGGAGGCTGTCGTTCGACGAGCTCGACGACGGCGACGGCTTCCTCGAGCTCGCGCCCGTCGGCTCGCTCGTGGCCGGCCGCACCCCCGACGGCATCGACGACCTCGCCGGCAACGTCGAGGAGTGGGTCGCTGATTACTACCATCCCGAGTATCCAAGCGGCAGCGCGAAGAACCCGCGTGGGCCCGACATGGGGGAGGAGCGCGTGCTGCGGGGCGGCAGCTACATCCTGGGCCGGCCCTGGCTGCGCGGCGCAGCGCGGGGCCACGACTCGCCGACCAGCCGCCGCGCGTGGCGCGGCTTCCGCTGCGCGCGCGACGCCTGAGCCGTTGCGGGCGACGCTCGATCCCAGGAGCGCGGCGGTGGGCCGCCGCGCGGGCCGAGGCGCGCGGCGGTTGGCCGCCGCGCCGGAAGAGCCCATACTGCGCTCGTGAGGATCGCGCACCTCTCCGACCTGCACCTCCTCTCCCTCGAGGGGGCCATCCCGTTCCGGCTCCTGAACAAGCGTCTCACGGGCTACCTCAACCTCCGCTTCCGGCGCCACGCCATCCACAAGCCGCACGCGGTGCACGCAGCAGCGCGGGAGATACGGCGGCTCGGCGTGGACCACGTCGTCATCACCGGCGACGTCTCGAACCTCGCGCTCGAGCGAGAGTTCGTCCTGGTCCGCAACTTCTTGCAGAGCGATCTCGGTCTTCCTCCCGAGCGGGTGAGCATCGTCCCGGGGAACCACGACGCGTACACGAAGGGCGCGCACCGCTCGCAGCGCTTCTCTCGGTACTTCGCGCCGTACCTGCGCTCCGACCTCGTCCTCGACGCGCCTGGGAAGAGCGACGACGGCGGGGCCGGCCGCGATGACGCAGGTTCGGCGTTCCCCTTCGTGCACCTGCGCGGGCCGGTCGCGATCATCGGCCTCTCGACCGCCTGGCCGCGTCCCCCGCTGGTGGCATCCGGGCGGCTCGGCCCGGTCCAGCTGCGCGCGCTCGAGCGAGCGCTAGCGCACCCGGAGGTGCGACGGCGAACGCCGGTCGTGCTCCAGCACCACCCCTTCCATAACCCGGCGAGCCGGGCGAAGACCTTGCTGGAAGGCCTGGGTGACGCCGCGGCCGAGGGGCGGTTGCTGCGGCAGGTTCGCCGCGGCTTGCTGCTGCACGGGCACCTGCACCGGCGCATCCACCGCAAGCTGCACACCGAGCGGGGTCACATCGACGCCGTGGGCGCCACCAGCGCTTCGCTCCTTCACGACAGCGATGAACGGATGGCCGGGTTCAATGTCTACGAGATCGACGACGCGGGGACGATCGGGGGCATCACGTCGCACCGCTTCGTCCCGGGTCAAGACGCGTTCCGCGAGGTCCCGGTCCCCGAGCGATGAGCCCGCCGCGCGCTCGGCCCTCCGCCGAGCGCTCCCCTTCGAATCGACGCTCCGCCGAGCGCCCCACCGGAGCCGCGCGCAATCCATCCGCCACGCGCAGGGCCCTCCAAGCGGGCGCGCGATGTTCGGGGCTCGGCGATGCCGTGACTCGAGCGCAGCGGGGGCGCTGCGCGGGCAATCCGGTGGGGCTCGGGTCAGGAGGAAAGTCAGGCGGTGGCGCGGATCACGTTGACCGCCTGCAGACCTTTGGGACCTTCTTTGATCTCAAATTCAACGGTCTCGTCCTCGAAAAGACGGCGGCGCCCCTCCCCGTTGATCTGCGAATAGTGAACGAAGACGTCGGGGCCAGTCTCTTGCTTGATGAAGCCCCAACCCTTCTCGTCGTTGAACCACTTAACCTTGCCAACTGCCATATTTCCTCCACTTCAGAGCTCGTCGATACCCGAGGCGCGCAGGCTGGCAGTCGGGAGGTGACCACGGGTGCGGTCCCTGATTCCGATGCGGGCTTGGCTGCATGCAGCAAACCCCCCTCGTAGACAGATCCAGCTTGCGCAGGGCGGCTGCCCAGCCGCTGGTTGATGTGCGTGCGCGGCGACTTCGACGATTCTCCCCGGTCCGAGCGGGCGCCAACGTAAACGGCTCGATGCGCCAAGGTCAAGCAGCGATGATGGTTCGGCCGGTGCTTACGCGAGGCAGTACCGCTTCACCGGCAGTCTCCGGTTGCAGCAGCCTCCGACGAGAATTTCGCGCCGTACAGCGGATCCCGACGGCAGTACACGATCACGCGTGGTGACGGCGCGCCGTGGGGTGCGAAGCAGGATTCGCGCAACCGTCAAGATTTGCGCTCTTATCGAAGAGCCTTGTCCTTCGACCCGCGCAGGGCGTCGCTTGATCCGTGAGGGCCTCGGCATGTCACGCAGCGAGCCTCGCACGTCGGGCGGCGATCTCCTGGCCTCCGCCGCGATGGGGCGCGGGGCGCGCTCCTCGTGCAGCGCGCTCGCCGAGCGCGAGCCAGGCGCTTGCCGAGCGCGAGGCAGGCGCTTGCCGAACCTTGCAAAGAACATCGATCGAGCGCCTCACCTGAGCAGGCGGCCTGCTCGGAGGGCGCCAGGCGCCGGGCGGCACCGGCTCAGCCTGTTCGACGAGGTGCTCCCGACGCACGGCTGGGCCGGAAGCTCGGCGGATCGATCCCAGGACCGGCGTCGCGCGCTCGACCTGCACCGCGCCGCGTGCGCTCAGGGGCGCAGGCGGCTCAGTCCCGGGCTCGAGCCCGCTCGCCGCCCGGGAGCAGGAATCGAAGGCACCTCGTTGACATGTCTGTTCGAGCTTGCTCGTATGGCGTGGCGAGGGCATCGGGTCTCACCTCCGCCCTGGCCCCGCGAGGCGACGAGATGTTCTCGGTGATCATCAGCGAGAAGGGGGGCGCGGAGCGCCGCGAAACCTTCGACCGGACAGAGATCAACGTCGGCCGCGTGCAGGGCAACGACCTGATGCTGCCGAAGGGCAACGTGTCGAAGCGGCACGCTCGGCTGCTCTTCCGCGACGGGCGCTTCATCGTCACCGATCTCAAGAGCACGAACGGCACGTACGTCAACGGCCGGAAGATCGCTCAGGCGACGATCGTCCGCGAAGGCGACAAGATCTACATCGGCGACTTCGTGCTGCGGATCGAGACGGCGGCGGCCGGGACGGCCCCTCCGGACAGCACGGCGCCCCCGCGCGCGCCGGAAGAGATGTCCGGAGAGCCGGGACCTCTGCCCGATCGCGGGCCGCCGCCGTCCGCCGAGAAGGGGCTGCACCGGTCGGCGCCGCTGCCGCTGATCAACGAGAGGGGCGAGCCGTCGCGCACCAGCCAGGGCGTGATCAGCCACTTCCCCCTCGAGAACGATCCGGACGAGTCGGTCGACGCGGCCGCGGCCATCCCCGTCCCCGGTCCGCCGCGCATCCCCTCGCCTCGCCCGCCCCTCTCGCCGAGCGGCGCGTCCATCCCGCCGCTGCCTGCGCACCCGGCGGCGACCAACGCCCCGCCGGCGCGCGACGGCCGCGCCGTCAACGCCGCCATCCCGCCCCCACAGGCGCCGCGCCCGTACGCGACAGCGACCCCGCTCCCGGCGCAGAGCGCAACGAGCACCGCCGCGGTGTCGCCGCAGGGCGCCTCGAACGTCGCCGTCCACCCCAGCGTGGTCCCCATCCCGAGCCGGCGAGCCATCCCGCCCGTCTCGGATCGGGTCGACCGGGGACAGGGGGACTCGGCGCAAGCCGTGGCGCACCGCCGGGCGCTCGCGCGCCTCATGGAGCGGCTCGCCGACGTGGTCGACCTCGCGGCGCTCGACGGCGGCGCCCCGCCGGACAGCGCGCTCGCCCCGCGCATCACGCAGGCGATCGCCGCGGGCGCGGAGGCGCTGCGCGCGGCGGGCGAGCTCCCCCCCGAGCTCGACGTCGAGGCGCTCCTGGCCGACGCGCAGCGGGAGCTCTTCACGCTCGGTCCGCTCGACCGCTTGCTCGAAGACGCCGAGGTGAGCGAGATCCAGGTGTTCCGCTACGACCACGTGATCGCGATGCACGGGCGCCGGCGCGTCATCGCGGAGGTCGGGTTCAGCAGCGAGCGCGCGGTCGGCCGGGCCATCCGCCGGCTCTGCATGACGGCCGGCCAGCCCATCGAGGCGGGCGCGAGCTTCATCGAGCGGACCCTGCCGAAGGGGCGCCGGCTGTTCGCCGTGCTGCCGCCGGCCGCGAGCTCCACCCTGGTGATCCGGAAGCCGCAGCGCCCCGACGTCACGCTGGACGACCTGGTGCGCAACGGGACGATCTCGCGCGCGATGGCCGGGCTGCTCGCCCAGTGCGTGCTCGGTCGCGGCAACCTCCTCGTCACCGGGACGCGGGACGCCGGGACGGGCTGGCTGCTCGGCGCGCTCGCTGCCGCGGCGCAGCCCGACGACCGGTTCGTGGTGCTCCAGGAGGAGGACGAGCTCGCCCTCGATCAGCCGAACACGCTGTCCATCGCGCTCGGCGCCACGACGGACGAACGCACCCGGGCCGTGCGGGCGGCCGTACGGATCCGGCCGGAGCGGGTCGTCGTGAGCTCGTTCTCGGGCCACGTCGCGGCCGAAATCGTGGACGCCATCGGCGGCGGCATGGACGGCGTGCTCGCGGCCTCACGGGCGCCGACGCTGCGGCAGGCAGTGACGAGGCTCCCCGCCGACATCGCCGCGACCCGCCCCGGGATCACGCCGGAGACGGCGCGCGAGTGGCTGGCCTCGTCCTTCGACCTCGCGATCGAGATCGCGCTGCTCCGCGACGGTCGCCACCGGGTGCTCCGCATCGCGGAGCTCGCGGTGGAGGGCGGGCAGATCGCCATTCGCGACGTCTTCACGTTCGTGGTCGAGCGGACGGCCGCCGGCGGCGCGCTCGAGGGGACGTTTCACGCCTCCGGGCTGGTGCCGGACATCGTGGAAGATCTTCAGTCCCGCGGGCTCAGCGTCGATACGTCGACCTCGTTCCGACGAAATCGCTAGCGGCTGGCCGTACAAACGGCGGCCGACGCGAAGCACGCAGAGCACGCGGAACCCGCGAGATGAGAGCGTCTTGACGAGCGCCGGCTAGGAACGGAGGTTATGATGCTCAGTAGCCATGGCCATCCGCACCATCCTCCACTATCCCGACCCGCGCCTGCGCCAGAAGGCACAGCCGGTCGGGGACATCACGCCCGAAATCACGAAGCTTATCGACGACATGGCCGAGACCATGTACGCGGCGCCCGGCGTCGGCCTTGCGGCCACGCAGATCGGGGAGCCACACCGCGTCTTCCTCGTTGACATCGCCGCAGACAACGAGCCGAGCAACCTCCTCGTGTTCATCAACCCGGAGATCGTGCGCCAAGAGGGGCAGCTGACTGGCCCCGAAGGGTGCCTCTCGTTCCCTGGCATCAGCGAGGACATCAAGCGAGCCGAGCGCGTCACCGTCCGCGCCCGCGGCCGCGACGGGGCGACCTTCGAGATCGCGGCCGACGGCCTGCTCGCCGTGGCCATCCAGCATGAGCTCGACCACCTCGACGGCGTGCTGATGATCGACCGGATGGGCACGCTCAAGAAGCGCATCGTCCAGCGGAAGATGCAGAAGCGCGGCGCAGAAGCCGCGAGCTGACCGGCCCGGGCGCCCCGCGCTCAGCTGCGCGCCGGGAAGGCGAGCGGGCCGTTGACGTATGCGTCGCGGCCGCAGAGCTCCCAGCGAGGATCGACGATCCGGGGCGCGTCGCCTGGCGTGTCCGGGCCGGCCCAGTCGACGGCGCCCGGTCGGCCGCGGGGGCCGAGCAGGATCGGGGCGACGAAGGCGTGCAGCTCGTCGGGCAGGCGCGACGCGAGCAGGCTGCCGGCGAGCTCGGCGCCTCCCTCGACCAGGATGGAGACGATCCCCTGCGAGGCGCAGAGGCGCATCGCGGCGGTCACGTCGACCCGGCCCTCCGCCGAGGTGGGCGCGCGCAGGACGACGCAGCCAGCGTCGACGAGCACCTGCTCCGCCTCCTCGGGCGCGTCGGCGCCCGTGAGCACCCAGGTCGGCACCTCCCGCGCCGTCTGGGCGAGACGCGTGTGGAGCGGCAGCCTGAGCCGCGTGTCGAAGACGAGCCGGATGGGGCTCCGCCCCCCGGGCGCGAGCGCAGGCTCGCGCAGGGTGAGCCGAGGGTCGTCGGCGAGCGCCGTGCCGATCCCGATCGCGACCGCGTCGTGGCGCGAGCGGAGCTCCTGGACCTTGGCGCGCGCCTCGGGGCCGGTGACCCACTTCGAGGCCCCCGTGCGGGTCGCGATGCGACCGTCCAGCGACAGGGCGAGCTTGAGCGCGATGTGGGGGATGCCCGTCGTGATGAACTTGGTCCAGGGCGCGATCAGCGCGCGAGCCTCGGCGCCGGCCACGCCGATCTCCACGGCGAGCCCGGCGTCGCTGAGCCGCTGCGCCCCGCCGCCGACCACCGCAGGGTTCGGATCGGGCGCGCCGACCACGACGCGCTTGATGCCGGCGCTCAGCACCGCATCCACGCAGGGCGGCGTGCGCCCCTCGTGGTTGCAGGGCTCCAGCGTCACGTAGAGCGTCCCGCCGCGCGCCGCGTCGCCGGCGGCCGCGAGCGCCAGCCCCTCCGCGTGGTCCTCGCCCGCGCGCGCGTGGTGCGCGACGGCGACGACCTCCCCCGCGGCGTTCAGCACCACCGCGCCGACCGGGGGGTTCGGCGACGGCATCGCCTTGTGCGCCTCCTCGATGGCGAGGCGCATCATCGCGACGTCGAGCTCGGGATCGGGGCTGGGGGGCTTCGCAGACATCGAAGTGCCGGATCTACTAGGGCGCCTTGGCCTTCACAAGCTTGCCAAGCTCGACCATGAACTGGTCAATGTCCCGAAAGGAACGATAAACACTTGCGAACCGGACATAGGCGACCTCATCGAGGGTACGCAGGTGGTTCATGACCCGTTCGCCCAGCTCGGTCGACAAGATCTCCCGCCGCTCGGACTCCTGCGCCTCGCGCTCGATCGCGTCGGCGATGGCCTCGATCTGGTCGGTGGACACGGGCCGCTTGTTGCACGCGATCCGCAGCCCTCGCACGAGCTTCTGTCGGTCGAACGACTCGCGCCGACCGTCCTTCTTGACGACCGTCGGCAGGATGTCCTCGACGCGCTCGTACGTCGTGAACCGGCGCTCGCACGAGGCGCACTCGCGCCGACGCCGGATCACCTCACCCGCGCCGCCAGCGCGGGAGTCGATGACCCGGTCCTCGAGATGGCCGCAAAATGGGCACTTCATCGAGTCATCCAGCGCGGCGCGCGATCAGCCGTCGAACTGGGAGAACACGAGCGACACGTTGGTGCCACCGAACCCGAACGAGTTCGACATCACATGCTTCAGGCGGCGCTCGCGAGAGGTGAACGGCACGTAGTCGAGGGTGCACTCGGGGTCGGGATCGTCCAGGTTGAGCGTCGGCGGCACGGCGCCGTGGCGCAGCGCGAGAGCGCAGACCGCCGCTTCGACCCCACCTGCGCCCCCGAGCAGGTGGCCCATCGCGGATTTCGTCGAGCTCACCCAGAGGCGCTTCGACGCCGCGTGATCGCCGAACGTCTTGAGGATCGCCCGGGTCTCCTCGATGTCCCCCTGCGGGGTCGAGGTGCCGTGAGCGTTGATGTAGTCGATCGCGTCCGGCGCGAGCTTGGCGTCGTCGAGCGCCATCTTCATCGCTCGCTGCGCGCCAGCGCCGTCGGGCGCCGGCTTCGTGATGTGGTACGCGTCGCACGAGGCGCCGTACCCGACGACCTCTGCGTAGATCTTCGCGCCGCGCTTCTTCGCATGGGAGAGCGACTCGAGCAGCAGCGACCCGGCGCCCTCGGAGCAGACGAAGCCGTCGCGTCCCTTGTCCCAGGGGCGGCTCGCCCGCTGCGGCTCCTCGTTGCGCCTAGAGAGGGCGAACATCGCGCAGAAGCCGCCGATGCCAAGGCCGGTGATCGTCGCCTCCGCGCCGCCCGTGAGCATGATGTGCGAGCGACCTCGGCGGATCCACTCGAACGCCTCTCCGAGCGAGTGCGCGCTCGACGAGCACGCGCTCGTGTTGCAGTAGCTCGCGCCCCGCAGGTCGAGCGCCAGCGCCACCTGCCCTGCAGCGAGGTTGGCGATGACCGTCGGGATGAAGTAGGGGCTGACCTTGTGAGGCCCCTTCTCGTGCAGCGTGATCGAGTGCTGGAACAGGTACTCGAGGCCCCCGAGGCCGACACCGATGAACGTGCCGCACTGATCGCGGTCCTCGTCGGTGAGCTCGATCCCCGAGTCCTGCATGCACATCTGCGATGCGGCGACGGAGAGCTGGGCGAAGCGGCCCATCTCCTTCACCTTCTTCTTGGGGATGTACTCCTCAGGCACGAAGCCCTTCACCTCGCCGGCGAAGCGCGTGGGAAACGTGCTCGCGTCGAAGAGGGTGATGGGTGCGATACCCGACTGACCAGCCAGCAAAGATTGCCAGGTGGCCTGCGTCCCGAGGCCGTTGGGCGTAGCGAGCCCGATGCCGGTGATGACAACGCGTTCCATGGCTCTTCTTGCCCTAGCGCCACCACAGAGGTGAGAGCGCGTGCATCGGCGAAGAGCAGACCCTTCGCTGGCTCACGCGCCAACCCACCTCCATGGTGACGCCGCGTCCGGTAGGGCGGTGGGGACGCTACTTCTTGTCCTTGGCATTCCTTTCGATGTAGTCAATCGCATCCTGGACAGTCCGGATCTTCTCCGTGTCCTCGTCCGGAATGTCGATCTCGAACGCCTCCTCGAACGCGAGGACAAGCTCCACCAGGCCCAGCGAATCGGCGCCCAGATCGTCGATGAAACTCGCCTCAGGCTTGATGTCCTTCTCGTCGACGTCGAGCTGTTCCTTGATGATCCGCTTTACTTCGGCCGTGATGTCGCGACCTTCAGCCATGGTATTCCTCCCGGGAAAACGGAACCCCTAGTAGCCCATCGCCATCAGCGTTGCACCATCGAATTACCTGCGACCGCTTTTTTCGTGTGCGCCTGGTTTGCCGCTGTGCGTGACGCCTGGCAGACGGGGTCCTCAAGCCAGCGCTCTCACACGTACATTCCGCCGTTGACGCGCAGCGTCTCGCCCGTCACGTAGCTCGCCTCGTCGGAGCATAGGAATGCGATCGCCGCGGCGACCTCCTCCGCTCGGCCCGTGCGCCCGAGCGGGACCATCTTCGTCAACCCCTCTTTCATCTCCGCGGTGATCGTCGTCGTCATGTCGGTGTCGATGAACCCGGGCGCCACGGCGTTGACCGTGATGCCGCGCCCCGCGTACTCGCGGGCGAGCGACTTCGTCACGCCGAGCAGGGCCGCCTTCGTCGCGGCATAGGCCGCCTGGCCCACGTTGCCCATCTCCGCCACAACGCTGGAGAGGAACACGATGCGGCCCGTGCGCGCGCGCATCATGACCTTGGTCGCGGCGCGCGCGGACGCGATCGAGCCCTTCACGTTCACGGCGAAGAGGCGATCGAGGTCTTCCTCCTTGATCCGCAGGAGCAGGCCGTCGATCGCAATCCCCGCATTCGCGACGAGGATGTCGAGCCGGCCAAGGCGCTTCGCCGCCTCGGCGATGGCGGCCTCGGTCGCCTGCAGGTCCGCGACGTCGAAGCCGAGCGCCTCGGCCTTGCCGCCGCGCGCGGTGATCGCCTCGACGACCGCGCGCGCCTCGGCTTCGCCGCGCACGTAGTTGACGATGACGTGCGCGCCCTGCGCCGCGAGGGCCTCCGACGCGGCACGCCCGATTCCTCGCGATCCACCCGTGACGATCGCAACTTTGCCCGTAAGGTCGAACATCGATGCCTATGCCTCCGAAAGGAACGCGTTCACGCGCTCAATCCCCGCCATGTCGCTCACGCTGAGCACCTTGATCTGCTTCGTGATCCGCTTCACCAACCCGGCGAGCACCTTGCCAGGGCCGATCTCGAGGGCGTGCGTCACGCCGTCCTCCGCCATGCGCTCGATCGTCCGCATCCACTGCACGGTTCCATCGATCTGGCGCAGGAGGAGCGACCGTACCCGCTCCGGATCGGCGTTCGGCGTGGCGTCGACGTTCGCGATCACGGGGAAGGCGAGCGGCATCAGCTGGGTGCGCTCGAGCTCGGGACGCAGGCGTTCCGCCGCGGGTCGCATCAGCGCGCAGTGGAAGGGGGCGCTCACCTTGAGCGGGATGGCCTTGCCGCCGCGGGCGACGGCGAGCTCGCCCGCGCGCGCGACCGCGCCGGCGTGCCCGGCGATCACGATCTGCCCCGGCCCGTTGTAGTTCGCCGGGGCGACCACCTCGCCTTGCGCCGCCTCGGCGCAGATCGCGAGCACCACCTCCTGGTCGAGCGCGATGAGCGCCGCCATCGCCCCCTCGCCCGCCGGCACGGCCTCCTGCATGGCGCTGCCCCGGATCCGGCAGAGCCGCACCGCATCCTCGATCTCGAGCGCGCCGGCGGCGACCAGCGCGCTGTACTCGCCGAGCGAGTGGCCGGCCGCGTACAGCGGCGGCTCGAGGTTGGGCAGGTGCTCGATGAGGGCCGCGGCCACGGCGCAGCTCGTCGCGACGATGGCGGGCTGGGTGTTGCTCGTCTGCGTCAGCGCCTCCATCGGCCCCTCGAAGCAGAGCCGCGAGATCGGCTCGCCGAGCGCTGCGTCCGCTCGCGCGAACGCGCCGCGCGCGGCCACCGAGGCCTCCGCGAGGGCCTTGCCCATCCCCACCTCTTGCGCCCCTTGCCCTGGAAACAGCCAAGCGATTTTCACGTTTGCCCTCAATTCCAAGCCAGGGAGGCGGACGCCGTCCGTCCCCCGAACCACGTCATGCGGCCGGCGCGCGCGAGACTACCTCAGGCCGGATCGCCCGGCGAGCTCGACCGCCACGTGTAGACCCCGACCCCGACGCAGGCACACGCGCATGGGCCCGTTCACATCCGGATGACGGACGCGCCCCAGGAGATGCCAGCGCCGAGCGCGCAGAACAGGACGTTTTGCCCCGGCTTGATGCGCCCATCGCGGACCGCCTCGTCGAGGGCGATGGGGATCGATGCGCTCGACGTGTTGCCGTACTCCTCGATGTTGAGCACGAACCTCTCCAGGGGGAGGTTGAGCCGCGCGGCGACCTGGCTGATGATCCGCAGGTTCGCCTGATGGGCGACGACCCAGTCCAGGTCCGCAGCCGCCATGCCCGCCGTGTCGAGCGCGATCAGCGACGCGCTGGACAGGTTCTTCACGGCGACCTTGAAGATGTCCTGCCCCACCATGTGGACCTTGTTGCGGCTCTGCTCGATGCCCTCGGCCGTCAGCGGCTCGGCCGTGCCGCCGCCCGGGATGACCAGCGAGTTCGCGAGCACGCCGTCGCTGAAGATCCGGGTCGAGATGATGCCCCTGCCGTCGCCCGACGCAGGCCCGAGCACGACCGCGCCCGCGCCGTCGCCGAACAGGACGCACGTCGTTCGATCCTTCCAGTTCAGGATGCGCGAGAGCAGCTCGACGCCGATCACGAGGACGTGTCGGGCCACGCCGTTCGCGATGAACTGATCGGCGATCGTGAGGCCGTAGACGAAGCCGGCGCAGGCCGCCGAGATGTCGAACGCGGGGATCTCCTGAGCGCCGAGCTTCTGCTGCACGTACACGGCGCAGGAGGGCATCGGGGTGTCGCCGCTGATCGTCCCGACGATGATCATGTCGAGATCGGCCGCCGAGAGCCCGGCGGCGTCCAGAGCAGAGCGGCCAGCCGCGGCGGCCATGTCGCTCGTGAGCTCTCCCTCGGCAGCGACATGGCGCCGACGGATCCCCGTTCGCTCGCTGATCCAGCTGTCGGAGGTGTCGACGATCTTCTCGAGATCGGTGTTGTGAAGGACTCGGGCGGGCGCGTAGCTGCCCGTCCCGAGGATGCGGCTCCTCGGCTGCGTGGAGCTCATGCGACGGCCCCTCGCGCATCCGCGCGAGCCGGCGCCGCGCCCAGGTGCGCGGGCGCAGCGTTCGCGCGCGCCGGCGCACCCGCGCCCGTCATGAGGCCGCGGTCGCCTTGGTCGCCTTCGCCTTGCGCCCGTTGTAGTGCCCGCAGGCGCCACAGGCGCGGTGCGGGAGCCGGGCTTCCCCGCAGTTCTCGCAAGAGACGAGCTGGACGGGGGTCACCTTGTCGTGGTTGGCGCGCCGCATGTCGCGCTTGCTGGGGGTGGTTTTCCTCTTGGGGACGGCCACGGAACTACTCCTTCTTGGTCTTCTTCTTCGGTGTCCCGGCCTTGGCCGGGGGGGTCGATGCAGGTTCTGCGCGCCTGTCAGAGCCGCTGGGCTTCTGTCCAAGCTTCTCTCGGAGCGCGCTGAGCGGCGCGAGCCGCGGATCGAGGCCTGGAGCGGCCTCATCCTCCTCCGCCACCCCGCGGACGAGGGCCGAGGAGCCGCCTTCGCGGTCCTCTCGGGACGCGGCAGGACCGATACCCGGGCAAGCCTCCGAGCACAAGGGGAAGTTCGGCATCTCGAGGAGAATGGCCTCGCGGATGAACGGATCGAGCTCGACCGTCTCGCCGTCGTACGTGTCGACGTCGGCCTCTTCCGACGTGAACTCGTACTCGGGCTCCTTGGCCTTGCTGCCCCCCGCCTTCGCCGCGCCGTTGCGGGCGGCGTCGTCCCGCCGGTGGTGGCCGTGGCCGTGCCCGTGGCCGTCCGCCTTCGGGGCAGGACGCAAGAGGAGCGAGAGCTCGGCGTCGATGTCCAGCGCAGCAGGGGCAAGGCACCGCGCGCAGGGCGTGGCGACGGGCGCCTTGACGCGGCCGCGCACGACGATCTCGTTCCCCGTCCGCGAGAGGCGGGCCGTGATGTGGCCTGGCGCGCGCCCGGTGACGTCGGCGTCAGCGAGCGTCGCGTTCATCCAGTCGAGCGGCAGCGGCAGGTCCAGCGAAATGCCGGAGATGTCGATGTCGTTGGCGGAGACGGCAAACTGGGACATGGGTTCCGGTCCAGTGAAAGCGGAGCGTTTAGCGCGGGGTGCGTTGGCTCGCAAGAACGACCCGCAGCCGCCGTCACATCGGGCTGCATGATAGCGTCGCCCGCGCATGGACCGCAGCGCCACGCCCGAGGCCAGGCCCCCGCCGCCGCCGGGCGCCGCCGATCGGCGGCCGGAACCTTCAGGGGAAGCACGGCGAGCAGGCCGCCGCGCGGCGATTGCGATCGCCCTCTATGCGCTCGTGACGCTCGCGTACGCCGCGAGCTCCTCCCGCGAGATCTTCGGCGTCCACACGCCCTACAACCACTACGCGCTGCTCGCGGAGGCGTGGCTCCACGGCCGCCTCGATCTCGGCGGACCGCCGCCGGCGCACGCGGGCGGCAACGACTTCGCCGTGTTCGGCGACCGCTACTACGTCAGCTTCCCCCCCTTCCCCGCGGTCCTCATCGCGCCGCTCGTCAAGCTCGCCGGCGGCGCCGAGCGCGTGCGCGACGGGCAGTTCTTCCTGGCGTTCGCCGGCATCGGGCCGGCTGTCCTCTTCCTCGCGCTGGAGAAGCTCTCGGCCTCACGCCGCAGCCACCGCGCGCAGGCCGAGAACGTCGCGCTCTCGCTGCTCTTCGCGCTCGGGAGCGTCTACTGGTTCAGCGCGGTGCAAGGGACGGTGTGGTTCGCCGCGCACGTCGTCGGCGTCGCGCTGGCGTGCGTCTATCTCTACTGCGCGCTCGAAGCCGCCCATCCGCTCGCGGCGGGGCTCGCCCTGGGCCTCGGCTTCGCGACCCGCACGCCGCTCGGCTTCGCCCTGCCGCTGTTCCTGTTCGAGGCGCTCCGCGTGGACCGCTCGGACCCGCGCGCCCTCTTGCGCCGGCTCGCCCTGTTCGCCGCGCCGGCGGCGCTCGTGCTCTCGGCGCTGCTCTGGCACAACCACGCGCGCTTCGGCGACGCTGTCGAGTTCGGCCACCGGTACCTCCACATCGCGTGGCGCGCGCGGATCGAGAAGTGGGGGCTCTTCTCGTACCACTACCTGCCGCGCAACCTCGCGGTGGTGCTCACCGGTCTGCCGTACACCCATGTGCAGGGCGCCCCCTTCCAGATCAACGCTCACGGGCTCGCGCTCTGGGTGACCACGCCGATCTATGCGTGGGCCCTCTGGCCCCGGCGCACGCCGCCCCCGTTCTGGGCGCTCGCCGCTACGGTATCCGCGGTCGCGCTGCCGAGCCTCCTCTACCAGAACACCGGCTGGCTCCAGTTCGGCTACCGCTTCTCCAACGATTTCGCCCCGTTTCTCTTCGCCATGATCGCCGTCTCCGGCCGCCGCTTCGGCGTGCCGTTCTACGCCCTCGGGGCGGCCGCGATCGCCGTCAACGGGTTCGGAGCGCTCACGTTCCAGCGCGCGGGCTTCGAGCGGTTCTACTTCGTCGAGCGCACCCAGCGGGTGCTGCACCAGCCCGACTGAGTCGGCCCACGCCTCCGCGCCGCTGCCGCGACGCCGCGCCGAGGACGCTCCTCCTCCTCGGCACGCGGCCGGAGGGGGCGCGCTCCCTCGGGCGCGCGGGCGATCCAGCGGGCGGCGCACGCGGCCCTTGGGTGCAGGGCGCTCGCCGTGCTAGCCCTCGCCGCGCCATGGAAGCTCTGCTCGACCCGGCCGCCATCGGACGCGGCCTGCGGCGCGTCGCGCTCCAGATCGCCGAGCGCGGCCGCGGCATAGACGATCTGGCGCTCATCGGGATCCGACGGGGCGGTGAGCCGCTGGCCAAGCGGCTGGCCGCGCTGCTCCTCGAGATCGAGGGGCACGCGCCGCCGGTCGGCGCCGTCGACATCACGCTCTACCGCGACGACGCCGCGACCGCCCTGCCGAACCCGCGCATCGGCCCAAGCCACATCTCCTTCCCCGTCGACGGCCGGCGCATCGTGCTGATCGACGACGTGGTCTACACCGGTCGCACCATCCGCGCGGCGCTCGACGCCGTGCTCGACTACGGGCGACCGCAGCGGATCGAGCTCGTCGCGCTCGTCGATCGCGGCGGCAGGGAATTGCCGATTCACCCCGACTACGTCGTCCGCGCGGTCGAGCTCGCCCCCGGGCAGCGCGTCGACGTCGTGGAGCGCGCGGGCGAGCTCTGGGCTCTCGTCACCGCCGCCGGCACAAAGCTCTCGGAGCCCCCCCCGCCACCGGAAGGAACGTAAGCCAGCGCATGAGGAGGATCTACCCGCACCGACACCTGCTCGGCATCGAGGGTCTCTCGCGTACCGAGATCGTGGCCCTCCTGGACGCCGCCGAGTCGCTCTTCGACGTCTCCCGGCGGAGCGTGCGCAAGGTGCCCACGCTCCGCGGCAAGACGGTCGTGAACCTCTTCTACGAGCCGTCGACGCGCACACGTACGTCGTTCGAGCTCGCGGGCAAGCGGCTCAGCGCCGACGTCATCAACATCAGCGTCTCCACGTCGAGCGCGGTCAAGGGGGAATCGCTGCTCGACACGGTGCAGAACCTCCAGGCGATGCAGCCGGACGTGCTGGTCATCCGGCACGCCGCGTCGGGCGCGCCGCACCACGTCGCCGCGCACACGCGCGCCGCGGTCGTCAACGCGGGGGACGGCACGCACGAGCACCCGACGCAGGCGCTGCTCGACGCGTTCACGATCCGGCGCGCGAAGGGCCGACTCGAAGGGCTGGAGGTCGCCATCTGCGGCGACATCGTCCACAGCCGCGTGGCCCGCTCGAACGCGCACCTGCTCACGACGATGGGCGCGCGGGTCCGCTTCGCCGGCCCGCGCACGCTCCTTCCGGTCGCGGGCGAGTCGCTCGGCGCGACCGTCTACGACCGGATCGAGCCCGCCCTCGAGGGCGCCGACGTCGTGATGATGCTGCGCGTGCAGCGCGAGCGGCTGAGCGGCAGCTTCCTGCCCAGCACGCGCGAGTACAGCCGCACGTTCGGGCTGAACCCGGCCCGGCTCGCGCTCGCCAAGCCGGACGCGATCGTGATGCACCCGGGGCCGATGAACCGCGGCGTCGAGATCGATCCGCGCGTCGCGGACGGCGCGCAGAGCGTGATCCTCGACCAGGTCGAGGCCGGCGTCGCGGTCAGGATGGCCGTGCTCTGGATCCTGGCCGCGGAGGCCAACGAGTTCTCCGCGACCGGCGAGCCACGCCCAGCGCCCTGACGACCGCCCCGGCCGCCCGAGCGGGGCGTGGCGGCGTGGCCGGGGCAGACGGACGCTCTGGCCCATGGAACCCACGGAAGCATGATGAAAGACGCGGCCCCCGCGCGCGGCTCCCGCCGGCATATGCCCGCTCGCAGCGAACAGGGTTCCCTGTTGCGCCCCGTTTTAATAGGCTGGTCCATCTTTTTGAAAGGGTGGAGCCAACCATGTTTTCGCGAGACGTCCTCAGGATCGATGCCCCGGCAGTAGCGCAAGAGATCGAGCAGGCCATCCGGGATCAGGTGTTCGGTACGCTGCGGCGGCGCGGGGCCGTGGTCGGGATCTCGGGCGGGATCGACAGCTCCGTCGTCTCGACGCTGTGCGTCCGCGCGCTCGGCAAGGACAAGGTGCTGGGCATCTTCATGCCCGAGCGCGACACCTCCGATGACGCGCTCCGCCTCGGCAAGCTGCTCGCCGAGGGGCTCGGCATCGAGGCGGTCATCGAGAACATCAAGCCCGCGCTGACCGGCCTCCGCTGCTACGAGCGGCAGGACGAGGCGATCCGGATGGTCTACCCGGACTACAACGAGAGCTGGAAGTTCAAGATCACGCTCCCCTCGATCCTCGAGAGCGACAGGCTGAACGTCTCGCAGCTGACGGCGCAGCCGCCCGGCGAGGAGCCGCGCGTGAAGCGGATCCCCCTGAACGCGTACCTGCAGCTCGTCGCCGCGACGAACTTCAAGCAGCGCATCCGCAAGATGATGGAGTACTACCACGCGGACAGGCTCAATTACGCCGTCGCCGGCACGCCGAACCTGCTGGAGTACGATCAGGGCTTCTTCGTCAAGCAGGGCGACGGCGCCGCGGACTTCAAGCCGATCGCGCACCTGTACAAGAGCCAGGTCTACGCGCTCGCCGAGTACATCGGCGTCCCTGCCGATATCCGCAGGCGCGCGCCGACGACGGACACGTTCTCGATGCCGCAGGGGCAGGACGAGTTCTACTTCGCGCTCCCCTACGACAAGATGGACCTCTGCCTGTACGCCTACAACAACAACGTCCCGGCCGCGGACGCGGCGGCCGCCGTCGGCATCACGCCGCAGCAGGTCGAGCGCGTGTTCAAGGACATCGAAGCGAAGCGCCGGGTAGCGCAGTACCTCCACGCGCAGCCGATGCTCGTCCGCGATCAGGGCCACGCCTGACGAGCCGCGCCGCCGGACCGCGCTCGTCGCTGTCAACGGCATTCTCAACCTGGTACGCCGTTCCCCTGGCGTGAAACCCGCCGGAAACAGCGTGGAGCCGCGCTGACATTCACTCCCGTTGACGACGGTGACGGACGGGCTCGCAGCGAGATCGTCAGTCGCCAATCTCACCTAAGCGGCGTGCCCTGGCGGCGGTCTTCGGACGCGGACGGCACGGGGGACGCCGCACACGAACGAGCGCGGACGCGAGCGTGAGCGATGAACCGCAACCGCAACGGAAGCTGCGTCCTGCCGCGATCCGCGCGTTGGCCGTCGCTCCGCGGAGTGTTCTCGACACGAAAGCCGGGGGGGTGATAGACGTTGAGACTACCTCCATGAGCACTTCCAACATCGAATCGACGATTCGCAACTTCCTGGTCACCTCGTTCGGATACCGGGGCGCTACCGCCGATCTCGGGTCCGAGGTCGCTTTGCTCGATCAGGGGATCCTGGACTCGACGGCCGTCCTCGAGATCGTTCAGTTCCTCGAGCAGGACCTCGGCATCCAGGTCGCCGACGAGGAGATGGTGCCGGAGAATTTCGGCTCGATCGCCAGGCTCGTCACCTACGTGAGCGGGAAGAAGAACAGCAACTAGCCCGAACCCCGGGGGGCGCATGAGCACGCAGCAGACCGCTCGTCGCGATCCGCGCTCGGATCGCTTTCTCATCGACTCCGGGCTGCGATCGTTCGCCGCCTCGCGCCCCGACCACGTCGCGCTGGTCTGCGAGGGACGGCGGATCACGTACCGGGAGCTCGACGCGCTCGCCGATCGCTGCGCCGCCCTGTTCCGCGAGGCGGGCGTGCAGCGCGGCGATCGCGTCATGGTCGCGCTCGACAACGGCGTGGACGCGGTCATCGCGTACTACGGAGCGCTCCGGGCCGACGGCGTGCCGTCGCTGCTCGGCACCGCGATGCGACCGCGGCGCCTCGGTCAGGTGATGGAGCTCGCCGCCCCCCGCGTGTTTGTGGCGGCGCGCGGCATGCGCGAGAGCCTCGCCGCCGTGGCCGAGCTCCCGCCCGGCGCGAGGCCGGCGGCGACCTTCCTGAGCGGCGCGGCTCCCCCGGCCGCGGCCGGGCCCCCGCCCGACGGGCGCGACTTCCAGGAGGCCCTGGCCGGCGCGCCCGGCGAGCCCCCTGCGCGCCGCGCGATCGAGCTCGATCTGGCGACGCTCTGCTGGACGAGCGGCAGCACGGGCGAGTCGAAGGGGGTCATGCTGACGCACCAGAACCTCCGCAACAGCACCGCGGCCATCGGCGCGTACCTCGAGCAGACGGCGGACGACGTGATCCTCTGCGTGCTGCCCCTGTCGCACACCTACGGGCTCTTCCAGCTGCTCGTGACGCACGCGTTCGGCGGGACCGTCGTGCTCGAGAAGGGCTTCTCCATGCCGTGGCCCATCGTCCAGCGGATGGCCGAGGAGCGGGCGACCGGCTTCGCGGGCGTGCCGACGATCTTCGCGTCGATGCTCTCGCTCAAGAACTTCGCGAAGGCCGATCTCTCGGCGCTCCGGTACATGACGAACGCCGCGTACGGGCTCCCGGCGCCGCAGCTCCTGCGCCTCCGCGAGCTCCTGCCCAACGTCTCGTTCTTCGCGATGTACGGCCAGACCGAGTGCACGCGCGTCTGCTACCTGCCGCCCTCGCTGGCGCTCGAGCGGCCGTCCTCCGTGGGCATCGCGATGCCGAACGAGGAGCTCTGGATCGAGCGGGAGGACGGCGCGCACGCGGAGCCGGGCGAGGTGGGCGAGCTCGTCGTGCGCGGGCCGAACGTGATGCGCGGCTACTGGAGGAACCCCGAGGCGACCGCCCGCGCGCTCCGGCCGGGGCCCCTCCCGGGGGAGGTCGTGCTCCACACCGGCGACCTCTTCAAGATGGACGAGGACCGGTACCTCTACTTCGTCGCGCGCAAGGACGACATCATCAAGACCCGCGGCGAGAAGGTGAGCCCCCTCGAGGTCGAGTCCGTGATCTGCAAGGTCCCGGGCGTCGTCGAGGCGGCGGTCGTCGGCGTGCCGGATCAGGTGCTCGGGGTCGCGGTGAAGGCCGCCGTGGTGAAGGCCCCTGACGCCGCGGTGACCGCCGACGACGTCCGCAAGAAGGTGCGGTCCGAGCTCGACGAGGTCGCCGTGCCCAAGTTCGTCGAGTTCATGGATTCGCTCCCCAAGACGGCGAGCGGCAAAGTCAAGAAGAGCGAGCTCATCTGATATGTGCGGTATCGCCGGCCTCATCAACCTACGCACCGACGCGCCGAACCCCGACCGCGAGCTGGCCCTCAAGATGGCGCGGGCGCTCCGCCACCGCGGCCCCGACGGCTTCGGCATCTACCGCGATCGCCACGTCGCGCTGGCCCACTCGCGCCTGTCGATCATCGACCTCGACGGCGGCTGGCAGCCGATGGCCAACGCCGACGAGACGCTCTGGGTCTGCTTCAACGGCGAGATCTTCAACTACATCGAGCTCCGCGAGGAGCTCACGGCGAAGGGCCACCACTTCCGGACCAAGAGCGACACCGAGGCGCTGATCCATGCCTACGCCGAGTACGGCGAGGCCATGGTCGATCGGCTGAACGGCCAGTGGGCGTTCGTCATCTGGGACGTCAAGCGGCGGCGCGCGTTCTTCTCGCGCGACCGCGTCGGCATCAACCCGCTCTTCTGGACGGTCCACCGCGGCGTCCTCCGGTTCGCCAGCGAGGTGAAGTCGCTCTTCCAGGACCCCACCATCCCCCGCGCGATCTCGCGCGAGGGCCTCGACGAGGCGCTGACGTTCTGGGCGCCGATCGCCCCGCTCACGCCGTACGAGGGCATCCAGCAGATCCCGCCGGGCGCGGTGGCGACGCTCGATCTCGATCGCGACGTGGCGCCGCGCGTCTCGGTCCGCTTCCGCCCCGAGTTCCCCATCGGGCGCGCGCCCGGCGGCGACGAGGCCGGGCTCGTGTCCAGCGTGCGCGAGGCGGTCCGCGGCGGCTCGACGATCCGCCTGCGCGCCGACGTCCCCGTCGGCAGCTACCTGAGCGGCGGGCTCGACTCCACGATCGTCGCGGCGCTCATCGCGTCGAACCGCGAGGTGCCGCTGCGCACGTTCTCGGTCGAGTTCGCCGAGCGCGAGTTCGACGAGGCCGAGTACCAGCGCGCCGCCGTCGCGCACCTCGGCACGTCGCACGCGTCGATCCAGTGCGGCGACGCCGACATCGCCGGCGTCTTCCCGGAGGTCGTCTACCACGCCGAGGCCCCGCTGCTGCGCACCGCCCCGGCCCCGCTGTTCATCCTGGCGCGCCTCGTCCGGCAGAGCGGCTACCGCGTGGTGCTGACGGGCGAGGGCGCCGACGAGTTCTTCGCCGGCTACGACATCTTCCGCGAGGACCGGGTGCGCCGCTTCTGGGCGCGCCACCCGGACAGCAAGCTCAGGCCGCAGCTCCTCCTCCGGCTCTACCCCTACCTCCAGCGGTCGCCGGTCGCGCAGGTCGAGATGGCCAAGGCCTTCTTCGGGCGGAACCTCGCGCAGACGGACGACCCGTTCTACTCCCATCGCCCGCGGTGGGACGCCACGAGCCGCATCAAGCTGATGCTCGATCCCGCGATGCGCGAGGGCATCGGCGACACCGCCGCGGCAGATCGCCTGAGGGAGCAGCTGCCGCGCGACTTCATGCGATGGACGCCGCTCGCGCGCGCGCAGTACCTGGAGATCACGACGCTGCTCTCCGGCTACCTGCTCTCCTCCCAGGGCGAGCGCATGATGATGGCGAACTCGGTCGAGGGGCGCTTCCCGTTCCTCGATCCCAACGTGATGGACGTGGCGGACGCGCTGCCGGACGCGCTCAAGCTCCGCACCCTCGACGAGAAGCACGTGCTGAAGCGCGCGATGGGCGATCTCCTGCCGCCCGGCGTCCTCGAGCGGAAGAAGCAGCCGTACCGCGCGCCCGTGGTGCAGCCGTTCTTCGGGAGCGGGACGCCGGACTATGTCGAGGCGTGCCTGTCGCCGGACGCCATCAAAGACGCCGGCATCTGGCAGGCGCAGCCCGTCGCGGCGCTCGTCGCGAAGTGCCGCAAGACCGGCGGCAAGTCGATGAGCAACACCGACGACATGGCGTTCTGCGCCATCCTCTCCACGCAGCTCATGGCGCGCGACATCATCCAGGGTGCGCGCGTCGTCTCGGCCGCCGACGACACGTCCGGCCGGCTGGGCGTCGATGTCGACCGGGTGCGCGACGCCGCGGGCTGAGCGGGCGCGCGCAGCGCCGCGCTGAGCCGGGGCGCGGCGCCGCGGGGCGCATGGGAGCCGCCCCTCAGCGGGCCCGCTTGCGTATCGTGCCGCTGCTCTCGTCCGCCCAGAAGACGAACCCGCCGGCGAGCGCGATACCGCGCGGCGTGCCGCCCTCGTACAGCGGCCGCGCCCTGCCGGTGCCGTCCTTGCGCTTCCGCATCACGCGGGGTGACCCCTGGTCGGTCCAGTAGACGAACTCATCGAACCCATCCACGGCGATGCAGTCGGGAGACGCATGCGCCACGTCATCATCCTCGATGGCCGTCCAGACAGCCGCCGCGTCCTCCGAGCCGTCCTTTGGCGCCCTCATCACCGCAGACAGCTCGCCGGCGTGATCCCCGCGCGGGCTGTTGGTCCAGTAGACGTGGTCGTCGTCCACGGCGATCGCGTACGGAAACAGCTGCTCCCTGGCCAGTCGCTGCGTGTCGCCGGTCGCCCGCTGCGTCCGGTTCACCGAGCCGCGCAGGCTCCGATCGACCCAGTACACGTGCTCTCGGTCGATCGCGATGAGGTGCGGCGACACGTTGTTGTCCTCGTGGAACTCGTCGTCCACCTCCGCATCGGGCATCGTGATCTTGCCGATGAGGCTCCCCTCGCCCGGCGTGCCGATGCCGGCCGCGCGCTGCGCCCAGAACACCGCTTCCTCGTCCGCGGCCACGCCGAGGGTCGCGAAGTCCGAGTCGAAGAGCACCTCTGGCGTGCGTGCTCCGTTGCGGTCCACCGTCAAGACGTCCTTGTCGTTGAGGTTGGACCAGAAGACGCCGTGCTGGTTGACGGCGATCCCGTACGGAGCGTTCTGGCCGACGGCGAGCGTCGTGACGGCTCCGCCGAGGACCGACACTTTTTGCACGCTGCCATCCGTGCCTTCGCCCGCCGTCCAGTAGACCTCGCCCTGGTAGACGGTGAGCAGGTTCGCGTTCGGCGCCTCGATGGTCGGAAACCCGCGCGCGATCTCCGTGACCCCGCTGCAGCCGGTCGCGCTGCACCTCCCGCCGTCCAGGCACACAGCGCCGCAAGCGCCGCAGTTCTGCGGGTCGTCGAGCAGGTTCACCTCGCAGTCGTCGGGGTTGCCGTCGCAGTCCGCCGTGCCGGCCGCGCACCCATCGCCTCCACCGGCCGAGCTCGCGCTGGCTTCGCTCACCGTGAAGTCCCCGAGCACGCTGGTGCATGCCGCGGCGGTCATGATGGCAACGCAGAGCATCGAGCCGATTCCGAACGCCTGGCGCATCAGAAACTCCCCTTCGCCCCCGCGGAGCCGAGCCCGATCACGGGCGTGATCGATATCCCGGCGCGCTGCGGCGACCTCGGCGCTGTGAGCAGCAGGACCGTGCCCGCGCCGACGCCCACCGCGCCGATCGCGAACCCGATCGTCGAGAGCGTGCCCATCGCGTGGTAGCTGTCGAGCTCGCCCTTGAGCGACGGGTCGCACCGGCCGCCGGGGCAGCGCTCCGACAGATCGCCGTGCTTGCCGAGCGCGAGCACGCCGCCGACGGCGCCGGCCGCGAGCCCGGCCCCGCCGAGCCCGAGCGCGGCGATCGCCAGCACCGTGCGGCTGCTGCCGGAACCGGAAGCAGAAGCGCCCTGATCTGGCCGCGGCGCCACAGGCGGACGCGGCTTGACCGGAGGCGGCGGCGCGGCCGGCTTGAGCTCCAGCGCGACGGTCTCGCTGGCGCCCTCGGCGAGCGTCACCTTCACCTCGATCGGAGCGAACCCCGCGGCCGACGCCCGGACGACGTGGTCGCCTGGATCGACCGGCCGCCGGACCCCGAGCGCGGCGCGCGGCACCGGCGCGTCGTCGATCGTGACCGTGGCGGTGTCCGGCCCGATCACCGAGATGAGCACCTGCGGGATCCGGGGCGCGAGCGCGTCGAGCTCGCGCTGGGCGGCCGCGATCGCCTCGAAGAACTGCTCGGGCGACTTCTCCGGCGCTCCCTCGCGGAGGATGCGGCTGTACGACTCCTGGGCCGCGATCCACTGGCCCGCGCCCACCTGGGCGCGGGCGACGCCGAGCAGCAGCGTCGGCGCGTGGATGATGGCGTCGGCGCGGCTGAACCGATCGAGCGCGGCCGCGAAGTCCTTCCGCTCGAGGGCCTCCTGCCCCTCCACGGCGAGCGAGCGCGCGGTCGCGCGATCGGCGTCCGAGACCTGCGCCAGCGCGGCGGGCGCGCAGGTCAGGGCGAGCAGCAAGGAAGCGATCCCTAGTCGACGAGCCATACGAAGGAGGTCCGTGCGAAGTGCTGCGGGTGAACGTCAGATGCCGAAGTCCGTCGGCTTCGGCTTGCGGCGCGCGCTCCCCGGCGGCGCGGGGGAGCGCGGCTTCGCCTGGGCGGGCTGAGCCGCTGGCACACGCGGGCCGCTCGCCGGCGTCGCCGAGACCGGGGACGCCGGCATAGACGCCGCGGGCGCCGTCGCAGAGCCCGCGGCCGCCGGGGCCACAGAGGAGGGCGGCTCCGGCGCCTGTGCGGAGGCCGTGGCCGGCGCCACGACGTCGGGCCACCGCGGCGCATCGGACACCGACGCGTTGGGAGCCGGCTGCGCGAGCGGCCGCCCCGTCGCGTCAGGGCTCCCGCCGCGCAGGGCGAAGAACGCGACGGCCACGAGAACGACCGCGCCGGCCGCCGCGGCGGCGAGCGCGCGTCCGACGACAGGCCGCCGGACCGGGGTAGACACCACCGAGACCAGCGCGCTGGCGGTCTGCGACCGCATCTGGCGGCCGACCATCGCGGACGCGGCCTCCGCAGCTCCTGGCGAGGCCACCGTCGCGCCGGGCCCGGCCGAGGTCCGCGCGACCTCGGCGTCCGACGAGGCTATCAGCGTGACCGCGTCGCCGAACGAAGGCGCCGCGCTGTCGGGCCCCGCGTCGGGGAGCGCCGCGCTCTCCCTCGATCGTGGCGCGAACCCGAGCTCCACCGAGATGCGCTCTCCGGACGCGCGGAACGGGCCGACGATGCTCGTCCTGGGCTCGAAGCTCTCGCTCGCGAGGTCGAGCGCGATCGCGAGCGCGTCGCAGAACTCCTTCGCGCTCTGGAACCGCGCCTCCGGCTCGCGCGACGCCGCGCGGGCCCACCAGGCGTCGAAGCCGGGCGGCACGGGGGCGAGCTGCGACGGCACGGGCAGCGGCTTGACCATGATCTTGAGGAGCAGATCGCCGAACGCCTCGCTGTTGAACGGGAGCTTGCCGGTGAGGCACTCGAACACGACGACGGCGAGCGACCAGAGGTCCGAGCGGTGATCGATGCTCTTGGTGCCCTGCGCCTGCTCCGGGCTCATGTACGCGGGCGTCCCGAGCAGCGAGCCGGTCTTCGTGGTGGAGGTCACTTGATGCGTGCTGTCCTTCGCGATGCCGAAATCGAGCACCTTGGCGATCTCCCTGTCGTCGTCCCGGACGAGGAAGATGTTGGCCGGCTTGAGGTCGCGATGGACAAGGCCGCTCGCGTGAGCCTTCGTGAGCGCGCGCGCCACCTGCGCCGTGATCGCCATCGTGTCGTGCGGGTCGAGCCGCCCCACGCGCTGGATGCGGGTATCGAGGTCTTCCCCCTCGAGGTACTCCATCGCGATGTACGGCGTGCCCTGCCAGACGCCGTGGTCGAGGATCTGCACGACGTGCGGGCTGCGGATCTGCGCGGCGACCTTCGCCTCGCGCTCGAACCGGTGCCGCACCTCCTTCGAGACGCCCTGCGCGTTCATGAACTTGATCGCGCACGGGATGTCGAGGCCGAGGTGCTGGGCGAGCCACACCGAGCCCATCCCACCTTGCCTGAGCGGACGCACCAGGCGAAAGCGATCGGCAACGGTGTTCCCCGCGGCGGGTGTCACGGAGCCTCCCAGACCTTCTGGAATAACACAGGTCGTCGTCCAGGGTCACGTTCACGCCGTGCAAAAGTGAGCTGGGGCCGACAGCGCGAAATGGCGCAGAAGCGCCGCCATCCCCCGCGCGCGCCCTGCATTTGCACCGTTTGCGATGCTTGCATCAGTTGCATCAGTTGCATCAGTTGCACCAGTTGCACCGCTTGCGACGTTTACGACGCTTCGCGGCGGAGGCTAGCGAGAACCCGAGCTCGCGGCGGCGGGCTCCTGCAGAGGCCGCCGCGCGCCGGGCCGGCCCGGAAGCGCGGCGCCGTCGGTCGTGTCCGTCTTGTCCGCCTTGTCCGTCTTGCCGAGCGGCGTGCCCGTCGTCTGCGCGAGCTGGCTGCCCCGCGGATCGTCCGGGAACGCGTCGAGGAACTTGCGGACGTGGTGGCGCGACTCCTCGACGATGCCCGCGCGGAACGTCAGGAGCGCGAGGTTGTAGCGCGCATCGGCGCTCCTGGGATCGGCCTTCAGGGCGGCGAGGTAACCCTGACGTGCGCCGTTGTAGTCGCCGCGCTTGTCGGCGATGAGCGCGAGGTTGTAGAGCGCCTCGGCGTCCGAGGGATCCTGCTCGGCGAGCGGCGTGAGGCGCGCCTTCGCCCCGTCGAGATCCCCGGCCAGGATCGCGAGCGCTCCCGCGAGGAGCTGCGCCTTCCGGCCAGCGCCGGCGTCGATCGCGCGATCCGCCTCGGCCCTGGCCTCGGCCAGGCGACCCGCGCGCTCGAGCGCGAGCGCGAGCGCATAGCGGAGCCGCGACGGGTCGCCGCCCTCCTCGAGCGCGGCCCGCGCCTCGGCCTCGGCGCGCTCGGGGCGGCCGGCGACGGCGAGCGCCTCGGCCAGGACCGCGCGCGTGCTGCTCTGCTCCGGGCACCGCTCGCGCGCGGACTCCGCGTCGCGGAGGGCGGCGCCAGCGTTGCGGGCGTGCAGCCTCGCCTCGGCGCGCAGCGCGAGGCAGGCACACGTGACGGGCGCGGCGGGCGCCGCGGCGGCGGCGGGGTGCATCCTCAGGCAGCGCGCCGCGACGCCGTCGAGATCGTCGAGCTTGCGCCGCTCGCGGAGCGGCCTCGCGAGCTCGTCGATCGCGCGCAGGTGTGCGCCGTCGCGGCGAAGCGCCGCCCACCACATCCGCTCGCGCGACCCGAGCAGGGGCGCTGCCCCGTTCAGCTGGACGACGCCGAGGCCGATCACGACGATCGCGGCCCCCATGCGCCGGTGCTTGAAGCTCGAACCGAGCCAGCGCTCCGCGGCGGCAGCGGCGAGCGTCGCGAGCGCCGCCCACAGGGGCAATGCGACGAAAACGACCCCCTGCGCGAGCGGCGCGCGAGGCCCGCGGTAGTAGAGCGTGGCCGCGAGCGCCGCGGCGAGCGCGATCCACAGCAGCGCCGCGCCGTTCCTGGCGAGCCGCGTATCGAGCCGCGCGGCGAACCACGCCGACAGGCCGAGCGCCGCGGCGAGCGCGGCCGCCGAGAGCGCTCCCGAGAGGGCGAGCGCGCCGGCCGGGAGCGGCTCAGGCGAGAGCCACGTGGGCGCGACCGCCAGGACCAGGAGGTGCAGCGCGCGGCAGAGGTGCAGGGCGAGCTCGGCAAGCCAAGGCACGGCGTGACCTTAGCCCACCGCCCATCGCGGACCAAACGGCGGAGAGGCATCGCTGCAGCGCGTCCGCCGCGGCGAGGGCGCGCTCACGGCCACGGCGCGCTCATGGCAGGGTCATCTCGACCGCGACCGAGACGCGGTTTCCGGGCGGCGGCACCACGAGCCCGAGCGGCATCATCCGGAGGCATTGCGCCGCGTCGGGACGATCCATCCCGCGCACCTCGCTGATGCCGCGGGCGATCTCGTTCCCCGACGCATCGAAGGTCATGTTGAAGATGTACCTGGCGCGGGCTGGAGCCGGGTTCTTCCTGAGCGAAGGCTCCCAGCACTGCTTCACGAAGAGCGACCGGCGCGCTTCGAGCTCCTTGGCGGCGTCCCCCTCGACACGCTTGTAGAGCTCGCTCGTCAGAGGCGAGGCCCCTGCCGACGCGGGCTGAGGCGCAGGCAGCGAAGGAGCGGGCGCGTCCGCGAGCGCAGGCAGCGCGCCCGCGCGCGCCGTCGAGGCCTCCACGCTGGCCGACGGAGGCGCAGGTGGCGGCGGCGGACGCTGCAGCCCGAGGTAGAGCCCTGCCGCGATGAAGAGGCTGCCGAGAAGGATCGCCGCGGGGGTCATCAGCTCCTTCTGCATGGTGGCGATCGGAGGGCAGCCGCCGCGCACCTCGCGGCGCGCGAGGTTGGCCGCCCGGCCCGACCTTATTGCATCGAGACGACAGCGGAGGTGTACGAATAGTCGTTGTTGGTCCAGAAGGGGCTATCGGACTTCCCGCAGAGGCCGACGTTGTACTGGCCCGGGGGCGGCGACAGCACGGCGCTCAGCCCCACGGGGATGCGGGTGTGCGCCGGGACCTGGACCGCATAGACGCCCGTCCCTTCTGGGCTGAGCTCCCCGAGAGGCGAGAGCTGCTGAGAACAGATCCAGAGGTGGAGCTGATCCGCGGGGGTCGACGCCGCTCCGAGCGCCTTGTTCGAGACGACGACGACGCGCTGCCCCGGGGCCGTCACGCTCACGGTCGCGGGCGCAGCCAGGAACTGCAGCGATTTCTGAGGGGCTGCGCCCGCGCCGGAAACGTAGGTGCTCGAGATGACGCCAGGGGGTCCCTGCGGCCCCTCCGCCCCCGGCGCACCCTGCGCACCAGGCGGCCCGGCAGCACCAGGCGGCCCAGCTGGCCCGCTCGGACCGGCCGGTCCCACCGCGCCGGGCGGGCCCGCCGGCCCCGGCGCGCCCTGCAGGCCGATCGGATCGCCGACCCACACGCCGCTGCTGTCGACGACGAGGCGACCGCCGATGGAGATCGAGTTCGGCGTGATGTCCCCCGCGACGTTGCTGGCCTGGAGCGCATACGGAACGCTCGCGATCTTGGCGCGCGGCAGCATCTCGGGGTCGTCCCCCACGGTGATCCCCAGAAAGCGCGCCGTGCCGTCGAAGACCGGCTTGTCGACGGGCGCGAGCTCGCCGAGGTCGACCGAGAAATAGCCTTGGTCGAACGTGACGGTGTGGAGCTCGCTCCAGACGGGCACGGGCGCGTCGGGCGCGTCGTAGAACGCGAACACCACGTCGAGCGTGTCGTCGATGGGCTGGCCCACCGAATCGAAGAGGCGCCCCTGGTGGGTGATCGTGACGGGGACCGCCGCGGCAGCGGGCCCGGACAGCGCGGTCACCGCCGCAAGGACCGGCGCGTGGATGGTTCGTGCCTTCATCGCGAGCTCCCCTGGTTCGCCCTCGCGAGCCGGCGCAAGGTGCGCCGTGGCAGACATCGCGCGGCGCGCGCTGAGCAATCGCGCCCGGAGGCGTCGATGATCCTGGAGCGGGCCGCGAGCCCTGCCACGATCTCGCGAAGGAGCAGCGCCTTGGATGCCAGCGGCCGACGGGCGGTTCCGATCGCGCTCCCGGTCGTCCGACGCCGCTCGGGCAGGCCGCCAGCGTCGCGAGCGCCGAGGCCTCGCCGCCGCGGGGCGAGGCCGCCCGAGACGGCGCGCGCCCGGGTTTCGCGGCCTGCGCGCCGCGACGTGATCGCCCTCGGCGCGGCGCCGGCTACTCGAGATCGTACGGCTCGACCTTCACCTCGGCCAGCTTCGGGACGGCCGCGGCGATCGCCTCGCCGATCTCCTCGTGCGTGCCGACGACGCCGATCACGAGATCGTCCTCCGAGATCCGGCGCCGCACGGCGGCGTTCGCCTCATCGAGCGTGACGTCCTCGATCCGCTTCAGGTAGGTCTCGTGGTACCCCTCCGGCAGATCGTACAGGAGCTCGTCGAGCTTCTGGTGCACGCGCTTCCTCGCGGTGTCGATCTCGAACGCGTGCGAGCGGACGAGGTAGCGCTTCACGAACGTGAGCTCGTCCTCGGTGATCCCGTCGCGCCGCAGCGCCTCGAGCAACCCGAGCTGCAGGGAGAGACAGGCGGGGGCGTCCTGCGCCGCGGGCGCGGTCCACATGGTGAACGCGTCGCGGTGCCGATCGAAGCCCGCGCGCGACGAGGCGCCGTAGGACCAGCCACGCTTCGCGCGCACCTCCTGCATCAGCCGCGACGAGAAGGTGCCTCCGAAGGCGGTGTTCGCGACCAGGAGCGCCATGTGATCGGGGTCGTGGGCGTCGGTGCCGAGCCCGCCGATGACCATCTGCGTCTGTGTCCGCTCGGGTTTGTCGACGAACACGAGGCAACGCCCCGGCCTCGCCCCGGGATCCGTCACCGGATCGGGGATCGCCTCGCCCTCGGGCAGGCCGGACAGGAGGCGCTCGGCGACCACGTGCGCCTCGCCGGGCTCGATGTCGCCCGAGATGGCGACGATCGCGTTGCGCCGGGTGTAGTGCCGCGCGTAGAACGCGGCGACGTCGTCGCGCGTGATCTCCCGCAGCGTCGGGATGGTGCCCGCGGTGCGGCGGCCGTAGGGGTGCCCGGCGAACAGGGTGCGCCGGAAGGCGCGGCTGCAGAGCGAGCGATCGCTGTCGCGCGCCTCGATGAGCTCGGCCTCGGCCTCGCGCAGGAGCCGCGCGAGCTCCGGCGGCGAGAACGTCGGGCGGGCGAGGAGCGTGGCCCCGAGCTCGACGAACCGATCGAGCGAGCGCTTGATCACCTCGAAATGCACCGTCGTCGCGCTCGTCGCCACGTCGGTGCCGAACTCCCCGCCGAGCGCGTCGATCGTCTCCTCGATCTCGTTCGCGCTGTAGCCCTCCGCGCCGCGGCGGAGCATGCGCGCCGTGACGCGCGCGAGCCCCTCGCGCCCGGCCGGATCGTGCGCCGAGCCGGAGGCGAACGCGACCACGATGCTGACGATGGGGAGCGCGTGGCTCGTCTCCACGAGCACCGCGCCCTCGCGGGGCGCCACGCGGCCGCCCGTCGCTCCCCTGCCCTGCCCCTCGGCGCCCCAGGCGAGGCCGCTCTTCACGCTCTGGCTCACGATGCCTCCTCGCTCTCCGCGTCCGTCCCGTCCTCGTCGTCCTCGTCGCTCGTCCCGTCCGGGATCACGTGGATCACCGTCCGCGCCGAGGTCACCAGGTAGCGCCGCGCCACGCGCAGCAGATCCCCGACGGTCGCCCGCCGGTAGGCGGCGAGCCGCTCGAACAGGGCCGCGGGATCGCCGAGCACCGTCTCGTAGAAGCCGATCTGCTCGGCCTTGCCGGCGACGGTCTCGAGCCCTTGCAGGACCGAGAGCTCGATGCGCGCCTTCGCGCGATCGAGCTCCGCCTCGGTGACCGGCGCGCGGCGCACCGCCTCGAGGAGCGGCTCGAGGGCCGCGAGCAGCGCCTCGCCGGTGTGCTCGCCGCGGGCCGAGAGGTAGATGTCATAGAGCGAAGGATCGCGGAACGAGCCGACCCAGCCCCGGATCTCGCTCGCGATCTCCTGCTCCTGGACGAGCGCGCGGTGCACGCGCGACGACCGCCCGGAGAAGAGGATCTCGTTCAGCAGGGCGAGGGGCGCGTGGTCGAAATCCCCGAGCGCCGGCGCGCGATAGCCGATCGCGACCTTGTGCGTGGCGGTCGGCTTCACCACCTCGGCGCGGCGCTCCGCGATCTGCGGCGGCTCGGGGCACACCTCTTCGACCGGGATCTTCGACGGCTCCTGCGCGCCGTAGTGGTCCTGCACCCCGCGCAGCGCCTCGTCGAGCGCGACGTCGCCGACGATGACCAGCGCCGCGTTGTTGGGGGCGTAGTACGTCCGGTAGAACTCGACGCAGTCCTCGGTCGTGAAGCCCTTGATGTCCTCCATCCAGCCGATGGTCGGCCACCCGTAGGCGTGCTTGGTGAACGCCTCCTTGTAGAGCAGCTCGCTCACCGCCCCGTCGACGTCGTCGTCGACCCGCTGCCTCCGCTCGTTGGCGACGACCTCCTTCTCGCTCGACACCTGCGGATCGCGGAGGACGAGCCGCGCCATGCGCTCCGCCTCGAGGCGGAGGGTGAGCTCGAGCGCGTCCTTCGGCAGGTTCGTGTGGTAGTAGGTCCAGTCGAGGAACGTCGCCGCGTTCGTCTCGGCGCCGGCCTCCTCGAGCATCCGGTCGAACGCGCCGTGGGCGACGCTCTCCGTCTCGCCGAACATGAGGTGCTCGAAGAGGTGGGCGATGCCGGTCTTGCCCACGCGCTCATGGCGCGAGCCGACGCCGAACCAGGTCTGAAGGCAGACCACGGGCGCCGAGGGGTCGACGAGCACGAGCACCTTGAGCCCGTTCCCGAGGGCGAAGCGCTCGACGCGCATCGTCGGGCCGAACGCGACGGTGGCGTCGTGGCGCAGCCGGGCGAGCGGCGGGCGTTCGCGGTTCAGCTCGACGAGCATCTCGGCGAGCGGACCCATTCGAGGGAGCGCGTTGGCGCCGGGGACCGAGTAGGCAAGCGTCTCCTGCATGGCAGGCGCAGCCCATACCACGCTCAGCGCCGCGGCGCTGCGTGGCACAAGACGTCGCTCGGATCCCGCGTCGACTGGTGGCACTCCCACCGGTCGTCGTGGCAGGAGACGACGAGGATCCCGGCGTCGTACGCCTCCTTCAGAGAGGAGCCTGCCCGCTGCGCGAGCAGGTTGGACGGGGTGCGCTCGGTGCACCCCTTGCCCATGTCGACCTCGATCTTCCTGTTCCCCTTGGTCGCCTTGACGGGGTTCGGCGGCGTCTTGCCCTTGTCGGCGGTGCGCACCGCCACGGCGAGCTTCGGCAGGATGCCCTCGAGGTACGGCTTGTCGACGAGCGGGTCGGTCGACCGCGGTGACACCATGGCGAGCGTGTACTGGATCGCCATCATCTGCTGCTCCGGCGGCGCGCTCGGCTGGATCGGCCCGCTCGACCCGATCGGGATCGGCCGCGGCGGCATATCTCTCTTCGCGGCCTCCGCGGCCGCGGGGGTCGCCGCGGCGCTCGGGGCCGGCGCCGCGCTGTCCGCGCCCGGCGGCGCCGAGGCCGAGGCGGACGCTTGAGGCGCCGCCGCGCGCGGATCGTCGCATGCGAGGACGGCGAGGCCGAGGGCGAGGGCGAAGGCAGGGGTCGCCGCGCGGAGCTCGCGCGGCCGGACGGGGGCGGGCTGCATGGGCGGCTTATACGAGCGAGCGCCGCGCGCCGCCACGCTCGCGTGGCCGCGCGGCGCTCGCAGACGGCGCGCCGCGACCGGCGCCCCCGCACGTCAGTCGATCTTCAGGATGGCGAGGAACGCCTCCTGCGGGATCTCGACGCTCCCGACCATCTTCATCCGCTTCTTGCCCTCCTTCTGCTTCTCGAGGAGCTTCCGCTTGCGGCTGATGTCGCCGCCGTAGCACTTGGCGGTCACGTCCTTGCGCATCGCCTTCACGGTCGTCCGCGCGATGACCTTCGACCCGATCGCCGCCTGGATCGCGACCTCGTACTGCTGGCGCGGCACGATGTCCTTGAGCTTCACCGCGAGGTCCCGGCCCCGGGCGTACGCCTTGTCGCGGTGCACGATGACGCTGAGGGCGTCGAGCGGGTCGCCGTTCACCAGCATGTCCAGCTTGATGAGATCGTCGGCGCGGTACCCGACGAGCTCGTAGTCCATCGACGCGTAGCCGCGCGACACGCTCTTCAACTTGTCGTGGAAGTCGAAGAGCACCTCGCTGAGGGGCATGTCGTAGGTGATGATCACGCGGTCGGACGAGGCGTACTGGATCGACTTCTGCTCCCCGCGCCGCTCCTGGCACAGGGCGAGGACCGCGCCGACGTACGCCGAGGGCACGTGGACGGTCATCCGGAAGATCGGCTCCTCGATGCGATCGGTGAGGTTCGGCGGCGGGAGCTTCGCGGGGTTCTCGATCGACTTCATCGAGCCGTCGTTCAGGTAGCAGTGGTAGACGACGCTCGGCGCGGTCGTGATGAGGTCGAGGTTGTACTCGCGCTCCAGCCGCTCCTGGATGATCTCCATGTGGAGCAGGCCGAGGAAGCCGCACCGGAAGCCGAAGCCGAGCGCCTCGGAGGTGTCGGGCTCGAAGACGAACGCGGCGTCGTTCATGTGGAGCTTCGACAGGGCGTCGCGGAGGTCCTCGTACTGGGCCGAGTCCGTCGGGAAGATCCCGGCGAAGACCATCGGCTTGACCTCCTTGAAGCCGGGCAGCGGCGTCGTCGCGGGGTGGACGGCGTCGGTCACCGTGTCGCCGATCTTCGTGTCGACGACGCTCTTGATGTTGCCGACGAGGAAGCCGACCTCCCCCGGGCCGAGCTCGGTGATGGCGGTCGCGTGGGGCGTGAACACGCCCATCTCCGTGACCTCGTAGTCGCGGCCGGTCGCCATGAAGCGGACCTTCTGGCCCTTCCGGATGACGCCGTCGACGACGCGCACCATGACGACCGCGCCGCGGTAGCTGTCGTACCAGCTGTCGAAGATGAGGGCGCGGGGCGCCGCGTTCAGGTCGCCCTTCGGCGCCGGGATGCGCGCGACCACCGCCTCGAGGATCTCCGCGATGCCGATCCCGGTCTTGGCGCTGGCGGGGATGGCGCCGGAGCAGTCGAGGCCGATGACGTCCTCGATCTCGCGCGTCGTCCGCTCGACGTCGGCCGAGGGGAGGTCGATCTTGTTGAGGACCGGGATGATCGCGAGGTTGTTGTCCAGGGCGAGGAAGACGTTCGCGAGGGTCTGCGCCTCGACGCCCTGGGTGGCGTCGACGACGAGCAGCGCGCCCTCGCACGCCTGGAGGCTGCGCGAGACCTCGTAGTTGAAGTCGACGTGCCCGGGCGTGTCGATGAGGTGCAGCCGGTACGTCTGCCCGTCCTTGGCGGTGTAGTCCAGGCGAACGGTCTGGGCCTTGATCGTGATCCCCCGCTCGCGCTCGATGTCCATCTTGTCGAGGAACTGCTCCTTCTGCTCGCGGGCGGTGAGCGCCCCGGTCGCGTCGAGGATGCGGTCGGCGAGCGTGGACTTGCCGTGGTCGATGTGGGCGATGATCGAGAAGTTGCGGATGAGCTTGGAATCAACGGGCATAGCGAGCTTCAGGGCGCGGCGACCTGACCAGCGTTGGCGGCCGCAGCGCGCGGCCTCGACCGAGATGGGAGGGAGCGGACTGGAACGTCCGTGCCCCTCCGGGGAGCGAGCCGCTGCGCGCGGCTCTACGAGCGCCGAGGGAAATGGTGGACCGCGGCGTGCCTGCTCCTAGCGCGACCCGCGCCGCGAAGCTATCCACCCCGAGCGACGGGCGCCAAGGCGTCCGGCCTCCCAGGGCCAGAGCCTCGCGGCCCCCGGCGCCGGTCATTTCTTCGGGATCGGCGGCGCGGCGACCGGCGGGCTCTCCAGGGACATCTGCCCTGGCAGCACGTGCTCGTAGTGCTTGAGGACCATATCTATCCCTTCGCGGATGTAGACGGCGATCGGGACCTTGGTGCGTTCGTGCAGGATCTTCAGCCGCTCGGCCTGCTCGGGCGTGATGTAGATGGTCGTCGAGACTTTCTTCCGCGACATGTCACGCCCGGGAGGGTAACCCGCCAGTCTCGAAGGGGACGACTGACAAGACGTTACCCTAGATGCCGGTACGTATGATGTCAATCGGAATGGCGCCACCGAGCTCGCCGGGGTTCGGGGATCGGCTCGGGCTGGGTGGTGGGTCGCGTCCGTCGCGTCCGTCGCGTGCGTCGCGTCCGTTGCGTCCGGCGCGTCGCGTCGGGCGGGCTTCTTGATGTGCGCGCGGGCCGCGGTCTAGACTGCGGCCGAAGCTGGTCCGCGTCGGGACGGCTCGCCCGGCGCGTCGAGCTTCTGTCCCGAGGGTTCCGGGCTGGCCGGAGGAATCTCTTGATGACGCGATTCCCGCTCACCTGGCCGTCGCCCAGGTGCTCGCTCGTGGCCCTGATGACCATCTCCGTCGCTTCCTGCGCGTCCTCGACGCCGGAGCCCTCGAGCGCGAAGGGCTCCACCAGCGAACGGGACACGGCGATCGTCCACGAGCCCTGCGACAAGGACTCCGCCTCTGCGGAGAAGGTCGATGTGAACGGCGACCGGATACCCGACATCATCCACGTGAAGAAGGACGGTCGGGAGGTCTGTCGGGTCGTCGACCTGAACCTGGACGGCGCGATCGACGCCTTCATCTACTACGACGGCAACGGGGTGGAACGGCGGCGCGAGTCGGACTTCGATCGCGACGGGCGGGCCGACGAGATCGCGCACTACGAGCGCGGCGCCGTCGTGTTGAAGGAGCGCGAGACCAACTTCGACAACAAGCTCGACACCTGGGACTACTACGAGGGTCCGCGCCTCGCGCGCCGTGAGCGCGACTCCGACGGCGATGGGATCATCGACCAGTGGTGGCAGTTCAACAACCCGAACGACGCGAAGTGCGCGGTCGTGGCGAGCGATCAGAACGCCGACGGCAAGGCCGATCCCGGAAGCGTGGTCGATCTCTGCGCCGAGTCGTACGGCGCGCCGAAAGCGCCCATGACCCCGCCGGGCGGCGCCGCGCCCCCGGAGGGAGGGGCGGGAGCAGGGCAGCCCGCGGCCGCCGGGGCGCCGGGCGCCGCGCCCACAGCGACCCCCGCCGCGGGCGCGCCTGCATCGGCGACCCCCGCGCCCACATCGGCCCCGGCTGCGGGCGCGGCCACGGCGGCGACCGCCGCGCCCGCGGGCTCCGCGCCCGGCCAGCCGGCCGCCAAGAAGGGACCGTGACATGAGGACACAAGCGCTCATGGCGCTGGCCACGCTCAGCCTGCTCGGCGCGGCGTGCAGCTCGGATCCAGGGTTCGAAGGCGCGAAGGCGCCGAAGGTCGAGACGGCTCGCAACGCCGACGGCAGCATCGACGATCGCTCGATGTGCGACTGGAAGGGCAAAGAAGATCGCGAGACGAGCGAGACCGCCGGGCCAGGCGCGATCCAGCCCAACGTGAGGCGCGTCTGGCAGATCGTGGGCACGGGCGAAGACCGTCACAGGGCGCTCGTCTGCCGCGAGATCGACACCAACTTCGACGGGGTGAAGGACGTCGTCCGCAAGTACAACGACAAGGGCGAGAGCCTTCACGAGGAGTCCGACTCGAACTACGACGGCCGGATCGACACATGGCTCACGTTCGCCGGCGGAAGGCTGGCCGAGGTGAGGGTCGACTCCGATCACGACGGCAACCCCGACGAGTGGAAGTACTACAGCGGCGGCAAGCTCGCGCGCATCAAGCGCGACACGAACCGCGACGGCAAGCCGGACGTCTGGGAGATCTACCGCATGGGCCGGCTCGAGCGGATGGGCGTGGACATCGACGCCGACGAGCGGGTCGATCGGTGGGATCACGACAACGAGCTGAAGCGCCGCCTCGAGGACGACGAGCGCAAGAAAGAGGACGAGGCCGCCGCTGCAGCCGCGAAGAAGGCCGCGGAAGATCAGGCGGCCGCGGACAAGGCGAACGAGGCCGTGGACGACAGCGGGAGCGCGGCGCCCTCCAGCGACAAGAAGAAATAGAGCGCGCCTCCTTCGAGTCGAGCGGAGGTCGATTTCGCCCCCTGCCCTGACGGCGCGAGCGCGCCCAGGTGCTCTCTTGCAGCCGGCGCTCGCCGGGGCAGGCGCGCAGGCGCACCGGCGTCGGCCTCGAATCCGGGCAGCGCACCGCCCAGGTCGGTCGACGCGGCGCGAGGGGCGTGCTTATCAGTGCCGTCGGCCGACACCACCGCGTCGGCGTAGGTCCCGAGCACACCATGGAAGAACGTCTGCAGAAGATCATCGCGCGCGCCGGCGTCGCCTCGCGCCGCGCATCCGAGGAGCTCATCCTCGCCGGGCGGGTGCGCGTGAACGGGCGCGTCGTGACCGAGCTCGGCATGAAGGCCGACCGGCAGAAGGACCGCATCGAGGTGGACGGCAAGCGCCTCGTCTCCGAGGCGCCGGTCTATGTCGCGCTGCACAAGCCACGGAACGTCGTCTCGACATTGCGCGATCCCGAGGGGCGGCCGACGGTCGCCGACCACGTGCGCGGCACGGGGGCGCGGCTCTACCCCGTGGGTCGGCTCGATTTCGCGACGAGCGGTATCCTCCTCATGACGAACGACGGCGACTTCGCCAACGGGCTGCTCCATCCGCGCGGCGGCGTGCCGAAGACGTACGTGCTGAAGGTGCAGGGCGTCATGAGCGACGACGACCTCACGCCGTGGCGCGAGGGGATCCGCCTCGAGGACGGCGTCACGCTGCCGGCCGAGGCGCGGCTGCTCCGCCACGAGGGCGACAAGACGTGGCTCGAGGTGACCCTCCGCGAGGGCCGCAACCAGCAGATCCGGCGCATGGGCGAGGCGACCGGCTGGCCCGTGATGCGCCTGGCCCGCACGACGTTCGCCGGCGTGAGCTCCGAAGGCCTCCGGCCGGGAGAGTGGCGCGCCTTGACGGTGGATGAGCTCCTCCACATCCGCGAGGCGTTCGGCGTGCCCAAGCGGATCCGAGGCGCGGTGATGGGCGCGTCGTCAGGTCCGGTCGACTACCGCCGCAAGGCCAGCTCGGCCCGGTCGGACGCGAAGGCGTCACCTCGGCCTGCGCCGGAGGCCGCCGGTGCAGCCGCCCGCAGCCGAGGACCGGCGCAGCCCAGGGTTCGCTCAAGAGCGAACGCCGACGTCCCGAGCGCACCTGGGCAGAGCGCGACCGGGCGGATGGCTCGCTCCAGGACCGACGCCGCCCCGGGCACGCCCGCCCGGAACCCGGCTGGGCGTACGGCTCGCTCCAGGACCGACGCCGCCCCGGGCACGCCCGCCCGGAACCCGGCTGGGCGTACGGCTCGCTCCAGGACAGACGTCGCCGCGCCGGCCGCGCCCGGACCGGGCGCCGCTAGATCTGCGCGAAGCGCCCGCTCCGAAACGAAGCCTCGAGCAGCTGAGACACGCGCGCCTCGAGCTCGCGGGCGCGAGCGTCGTTGATGCCGGCGAGCGCCTGTTTGATCTCGCCGAGCGCCTTCAGCTGACTGAACAGCTGGACGTCACCCAGCGAGGCGCCGCCCGTGAGGATCTGCCGGATCCGATCGATCTCCGCGGCGAGCGCCTCCACGCCGACGCCGAGCGCGCCGACGCGGCGGCGATCCGGGTGCTCACGAAAGAAGGCCTCGAGCACCGGCTGCACGATGCCCTCGAGGATCGCCGCCTGATCCTGGTTGTTCCAGATGTGCTTGAGCACGAAGAAGTCGCTCGCGTCGGTCGTCTGGCGGCCATCGAGGTACGCGCTCGCCGCGAAGAGCTTGAGCATCTTCACGACACGGCGATCCGAGAGCGATATCCCTTCGGCGCGGATCTGGAACACCAGCCCCTTGTAGGCCGATAGGAATGCATCTCCGAAGTTCATCCGCGCGCCGAACCCTCGGCCGAGCTCGGCGAGCTCGCGCGCCGCGACGAGCGGGCGGAGCGGCTCGCCGGCCATGTGCCGGATCTCCTGCTGGATGCCGCGCTGGAGCAGCTCGCTGAAGTGGTAGGCGTCGAGGTTGTCGGACTGCACCCGCAGGAGGAAGCGGTCGAAGATCGCGGTCAGCGTCTCGTCGCCGGGCACCTCGTTCGAGGCCGCGAAGACGCTGATGAGCGGGCAGCGGAGCACCTGGCCGCCGCTCGCGAACTTGCGCTCGTTCAGCAGCGTGAGCAGCGCGTTCAGGATGGCGCTGTTCGACTTGAAGACCTCGTCGAGGAACACGATCTCCGCCTCGGGGAGCATCCCCGAGGTGTTCCGGCGGTAGACCCCCTCGCGAAAAGCACCGATATCGACCGGGCCGAAGATCTCGTTCGGCTCGGTGAAACGCGTGAGCAGGTACTCGAAGTACCGGGCCTGCATCAGCTCGGCGAGCGTGCGGATGAGCGCGCTCTTCGCGGTCCCCGGCGGGCCGAGGAGCACGCAGTGCTCGCCCGCGACGACCGCGATCATGAGCAGGCGGATGATCTCGTCCTTGCCTAGGAACTGCCGCTCGAGGCTATGGGCAAGCAGGCGCAGGCGCTCGTGGAGCGGAGCGGACATGAGGCGAATCCTCGTATCACAGGCCCGCCGCCTGGCGTACCGATCGCCGCATCGCCCCGTGCGTTCCCAGGACGCCGCCGCGCCGAGCGGTTGAGCGAAATGTTGAACAAAACACAGAGGCCGGTGGGTCACACCGGCCTCGCAGGGTCTGCTCGCTGTCGCAGAGCCTATATCGTGGAGCGGGAGACGGGATTTGAACCCGCGACGTCAACCTTGGCAAGGTTGCACTCTACCACTGAGTTACTCCCGCAGATGTCAATCACTTAATTCAGGAAACCACATCTCAAGGCGTTTGTCAGAAAAATCCTGATTCGCGCCAGGTCATCACCGGAGGTTCGCTCCGTCGATGCGTGGCGGATGAGTACCAATCGGCGTGGTGAGAGTCAAGCTCTCAACAACAAAACCTCAAAACTTCCGTCGCCGGCAGGTTGCACGGCCGCTCTGGTCGAGTATTGTGTGGCCATTGCGAGCGAGGGGGCTCGCCAAGCAGCACCGCGCACGGTGCCGCTCACAAAAGCCTTCGCGTTCGCGACAGCGGCACCGTGTGGGGGGCTCTTACATCATAAGGGTGCCCGCCACTCGGCGCGCTCTTGGTTGGCCTGGGTCGACCAGGCAGGTCCTTTGGACTTGGGGGGAGCATGAACGAACAGACTGCTTTGCGAGTGGACGTTGCGGAGACAACGGCGCCGGTCCTTCAGAAAGAGTACCGGTCCGGAGTCCACGCCAAGCGACAGGATGACGACGGCGGGTGGGGGCTCGTCCTGATCGGGCTCGACGCTCCGCCGCGGATCGTGAGCCTCATGGACGGCGCCGTGATCGGCAGCGCCGCGCGCGACGGCCGCATCGAGGGCCAGGGGATCGCGCCGGAGCACGCGAAGATCAGCGTCCGCTCCGACGGTTGCTACATCGAGGACATGGACACCCACGACGGCACGTGGGTAAACGGCGTCCGCGCCCGGCGCATCGGCGTGATGCACGGCGACGTGGTGCGCCTCGGGCATCAGCTCGCCGTCTTCGTCGAGCGGCACCTCGCGCTGTACGACGGCGCGCCGTCGCGGCTGGGGCCGCTGGTGTTCGGCTCGAAGCAGCGCAAGGACTGGATCGATCCGGTGATGAAGCTCGTTCAGTCGGGCTCCAGCGTCTGCATCGAGGGCGCGCCCGGGGTCGGGAAGCGGACGCTGGCTCGCCTCGCGGCCGCGGTGCGCGAGGGCCTGGGTGAGACGCTGGTCGTCGACGGCAGCGCCGAGACGAAGCCGGCCATCCCGCCTGGCGCGCGACCGATGACATGGCTCGTCCTCGATGCCGATCGCCTGCCGCGCCCGCAGCAGCTGGAGATCGCGCACTCGGTCGGCCGCTCGAACGGCGTCAGCATCATCGCGACGACCGGACAGCCGCTCGACCGGGCCGCCGGCGACGGGCGCGTGGCGCCGTGGTTCGCTTCGCTCTTCTCCGGCAAGCGGATCACGATCCCGACGCTCGAGATGCGGCGCGAGGACGTTCCGCTCATCGTGCGCGACATCGCGGAGCGCAACGCGATCGGACTCGATCGCTTCACCCCGCAGCTCCTGGAGGCGCTCGTCCGCGCCGGCTGGCCGGGCGGCGTGCCGCAGCTCGAGTCCGCCATCGTGACCGCAGCCCAGGCTTCGCCGGACGGTCCGCTCTCCGTCACGCCGATCGCGGGATCGCTCGCGCGCGGCCCGCGCGTCAAGCCGAACCTCCCGCCTGCGACGGATCCGTCGCTCGCGCGCGCCCGCCTCGAGGACGCCCTCGCCCGGGCCAACGGCTCCGTCGCGTCGGCTGCGCGTGCCCTGGGCATGTCGCGGCAGGCGATCTACCGCGAGGCCGACCGGCTCGGCCTCGACATCGCGCGCCGCAGGGTCCCGCGCGGCTGAGCTGGCGCCCGTCACACGGCGCGTGAGCCTCGCGTGGCGCCATCGCCGAGGGGGCTCTCGGCGGGCTTCGTGACGAAACGCCAGCGTGCGCCGGGCGGACGCCCAGGCGCGGATCTTCAACCGAAAAATCCGAGAGACGTATGGCTGACGATCGATCCCTCCTCGGGGTCGACGCACTGCTCGTAGTGCAGCATCTCGCCGCGCGATGACGGCGGGAGCGCGCGGAGCAACGTGTAGATGGGGCCGAGGCCGCAGACGCGGCGGCTGGCGAGGTCCCCAGCGACGTCGACGAAGAAGCCCGGCGCATCGATCGACGTCGCGCGCTCGATCGATGCGAGGTCGCGGTCGCGCAGCGCCGTCCGCTGGCGCTCGTCGAGGGGCGCAGGATCACCGAAGCGCGGGCCGACGTGGGCGAGGTCCGCTCCTGCGATGACGAGGACGCGACCGGGACGCTTCGCCAGGGCGTCGCCGAGCGCCCTCAGGAACGACTCGGCCCCATCGTCTTGCGCGGGGTCGCGACGCCGCGCCTGACACTCCGAGAGGCCGCAGAGGATGGGCACGATCGACGCCGCGCGGCCGCCGAGGAGGTGCCGCACGAACACGGCCTGAAACTCGATCGAGTGCTCGTTCTTGTGGAGGTACTGGTCCTCGCGCACGTCGAAGCGGCTCGCCGCCGCGAGCTCCGCGATCATCTCTCGATCTGGCTCGAGAGGACCGAGCGGCGTCGCGAACGTCTTCTCGCAGACGGCGTACGGACGGCGCATCGCGGCGTGCGACGTCCCGAGCAGAACGAACGTATCGACCTTCTCGAGCCCTGGGCCCGCCAGCGCCTGCTCCAGCGCTGCGTAGGCGTGCCCGTAGCCCGTCGCGGCGCGCCAGAGATCCATGTGCGGCGCGCAGAGCCCGACCATGCGCGTCGGCGCGCCTCGCGAGGCGACCGTGCGCGTCGCTCCGCCCTGCGGTCGCGCGACCTGGAGGCACTTTCGCTCGATGAAGTCGGCGAGCTTCCGCCGATCGCCGTGGTACGCGCCGCCCGCGTGCGCGGCCATCCTGATCGGCGCCGCGTCGAACGATTGCACGACGCTCCGCCGGCGCGCGTGGAATCGCGGGCTGTCGAGCATCCACGCGCGTTCCAGCTCGTCGGCCAGCTGCGACACATGGGCGGCGTCCACGGGCTGGCCCGTCGACCGGGCGGCGTCACGCGCGATCTCGTCGATCGATCGCCTCCCGTCGAAGCGCGCGAGCACGGCAGCGCTCGCGGCAGGAACGACGACAGGAGCCGGCGCGATGCCCTCGGTGTCGCGCAGCATCAACGCGCGGCCATGGCGCTCATCCTGGATGACGACGATCTCTAGAGCTCGAAGCTTCGGGCGCAGCACCGGCATCCACCGCGAGAATAGCGCGTGCGCGCTCGCCGCCCAGCGCGCGGCATCGCGGCATCGCGGCAGGGGGAAGGGAACAGCGCCGACGCCCCCGCGATCACAGCGGCAGCTTGCTCCAGAACGGACGGCGCTGGTGCCCCGCGTCAGAGCGCGCGTCACGATCGCGGATTGCCGCTTCGCAGCGGCGCCGCGTGGAACTAGGGTCGCCCCTTGGAGCTCCGCCCCCCTCCCCTTGCGCCGCAGCCGCTTCGGGCTGGCAGTACGTCCGATCACCACGAGAGCGCCTCCGAACGAATGCGTCGAACCACGCCCCTCGATCCACCCGTCCGTGAAGCCGATCTGCTCACCGAGCTCGCGGCCGTGTACCGCGAGGCAGAAGAGGTCTTCAGTGGCTGGACGTGCGAGGCCTCGACCGAGTGCTGTCGGTTCGGCATCACGGGCCGCGAGCCGTACGTGACGTCCGTCGAGCTCGCTGCCGTCCGGCGCGCGATCGCGGCTCGCGGGGGCCGCCGAGCGCTCGAGGGGATCGTGCGAGCAGACGGGGCGGGACCGCCCGAGCCGGGGGTATCCGCCGGCGGCCCGAGCCGGCGACGCGCGCTGCCGCAGGCATCGGAGCGGCGGTGCCCGATGCTCACCGACGCCGGCCGCTGCGCGATCTACGCGGCGAGGCCCCTCGGGTGCCGCACGTTCTTCTGTGATCGCGCCTCCGCTGGATCCCCGGTCCGCCACAACGACGTGACCCGGCTCGTCCGCAAGGTGCAGGAGATCGCCGCACGACACGAGCCGAGTGGCGACCTCGGCCGTCCGCTCACCCGCGCCCTGGCGGAGGCTGGACCGAGCGCCGCGGGCGCGCCGCCCAGGACGAGCAGCGCGGCGCGCGCTCGCCGCGGCCGCTAAGGTCCGCCGCTCAGGTCCGCTCGACGGCCATCACGCCGGGGATCCGCTGCAGGCGCCGGATCACGCTCTTCAGCTGCGCGAGGTCGGAGCAGAGGAACGTGAACGTGTTCATCGCCCGGCCGTCGTCGCCCGCCCGACAGGTCGCCTCGCTGATGTTGATGCCCTGCTCGTGGAACGTATGGCCGACCGTCGCGAGGATGCCCGGCCGGTTCGCCGTCATCACCTTGATCTGCACGGGGCGGTTGATCTTCGCGCGCGCGTCCCAGGAGATCTCCACGCGGCGCTCCGGGTCCGTGTCGAACGCCTTGGCGCAGTTGCGGCGGTGGACGGTGATGCCGCGGCCGCGCGTGATGAAGCCGACGATCTCGTCGCCTGGGAGCGGGTTACAGCACTTCGTGTAGCGGACGAGGACGTCATCGATGCCGTTCAGCCGGATGCCGTGGCTGTCGCGCCCGGTGACCTTGCGGACGAGCGACTCGATGCGCCCCTCCTTGATCGACTCGGGCGGCGGGGTCGGCGTGCCCTTCTCGTTCTCCTTGGGCGTGGGCGCGAGGAACTCGCACACCGCGCGGACGCTCACCTTGCCGTAGCCGACCGAGATGAAGAGCTCGTCGGCCGAGGTGACCCCGAAGCGCTCCATGACCTTGCGCAGCTCGCCCTCGTTCTTCGTGAGGCGACTCAGGCTCATGCTCCGCTGGTGCATCTCCTTCTCGAGGAGCTCGCGACCGAGCTTGAGCGACTTCTCCCGCTGCTCCGTGCGCAGGAAGTTTCGGATCTTCGAGCGCGCGCGGCTGGTCGAGACGTAATCGAGCCAGTCCTTCGAAGGGTGCTGGCTCGGGTTGGTCATCACCTCGACCACATCGCCGTTCCGGAGCTTCGATCGGAGCGGGACGATGGCGCCGTTGACCCGCGCCCCGGAGCAGTGCTCGCCGACCTGCGTATGGATCGCGTAGGCAAAGTCGATGGGCGTCGATCCGCGGGGGAAGACGCGCACGTCGCCCTTCGGCGTGAAGACGTACACCTCGTCCTGGAACAGGTCGACCTTGACGCTCTCCAGGAACTCGGCCGGATCCTTGAGCTCCTTCTGGAACTCCATCAGCTGGCGGAGCCAGCCGAACCGCGCGGCGTCCTTCGGGTCGATGCCGCCGGAGTTGTTCTCCTTGTACTTCCAGTGCGCCGCGATGCCCTGCTCCGCGACGCGGTGCATCTCGTGGGTGCGGATCTGGATCTCGATCCGCTCGCGCCCGGGTCCGATGACCGTCGTGTGCAGCGACTGGTACATGTTCGGCTTGGGCAGCGCGACGTAGTCCTTGAAGCGGCCGGGGACCGGGGTCCACTGCGAGTGGATCACGCCGAGCGTCGCGTAGCAGTCCGCCACCGACTCGACGAGGACCCGGAACGCGATGACGTCGTAGACCTGATCGAAATCGCACTGCTGCGCCTGCATCTTGCGCCAGATCGAGTAGAGGTGCTTCGCGCGGCCGGTGACGTCGACCGCGAAGCCCTGCTCCGCGAGCTTGCCCGCGAGCACCTTCGAGACCTCGTGGATGTACTTGTCCCGCTCCTTCGCGGTCGTCTTGACCTTCTGCGAGAGGTCCGACCAAGCCTCGGGCTCGATGTACCTGAACGACAGGTCCTCGAGCTCGCTCTTGAAGCGCGCGATGCCGAGGCGGTTCGCGAGCGGCGCGTAGATCTCCATCGTCTCCCGGGCGATCCGGTCCTGCGCCTCGGGCTTCATGAACTCGAGCGTCCGCATGTTGTCGAGGCGGTCGCACAGCTTCACGAGGAGCACGCGGATATCCCGCGCCATCGCCACCAGCATCTTGCGGAAGTTCTCGGCTTGCCGATCTTCCTTGGAAGCGAAGTTGATCTTCGAGAGCTTCGTCACGCCGTCGACGAGGAACGCCACCTCCTGGCCGAAGCTGTTCTCGATGTCGGTGGTCGTCGCGAGCGTGTCCTCCACGACGTCGTGCAAGAGCCCGGCGCAGACGCTCGCCGTGTCCAGCTTGAGCTCGGTGATGATCGCGGCGACGCTCGCCGGGTGGGAAAAGTAAGGGTCGCCGCTCTTGCGGGTCTGCCCCTTGTGAGCGTCAGAGCTGTAGGCGTAGGCCCGGGCGATGAGATCGACGTCTGCAGCCGGCTGGTAGGTCCGAACGCGATCGACAAGCTCCGTCAACGTCAGCATGAAGAGTTCGGTGGGCGCAATGCGCCCCCTCCCTTTCGCACGCTAACACCGCGATCTAGACCCCGCAATTGTGTCACCATGCGCGGCGCGCGCGCTGCCCGGCGCAGGGCACGCGCGCTCCGCCGCGCGTCCTCGTCGTCCTCGTCGTCCTCGTCGTCCTCGTCGTCCTCGTACGTGTTGCACGCGTCCTCGTCCTCATCTCCGTTCATCTCGATTCATCTCGGAGTTTCCGCTTCGCCCTCCTGCGTCGGGTCGAAGGTTGTCGCGGATTCATGAAAACCATGGAGCCGATCACCGTCTACGTCCACTTCCCCTGGTGCCTCAAGAAGTGTCCCTACTGCGACTTCGTGTCTTTCGCGAAGGCGCGGGACGCGATCGACCACCGCGGCTATGCCGACGCCGTGCTGGCCGAGCTCCGGAAGCGGGAGGATGTGCTGGGCGAGCGCGAGCTCCGGAGCATCTTCTTCGGCGGCGGGACGCCGTCCCTGTGGGAGCCGGACGAGATGGGCAGGGTGCTGTCGGCCATCACCGCGGCCGCCGGCCAGCTCTCGCCGGACCTGGAGGTGACCGCAGAGTGCAACCCGACCTCGCTCGATGAGCAGCGGGCCCGAGCGTTCCGAGCGATCGGAGTGAACCGGCTCAGCATCGGAGTTCAGGGCCTCGACATCGAGCGCCTCCGGTTCCTCGGGCGCCTGCACGACCCAGAGGGCGGTCTCGGCGCGCTCTCGGCGGCGCTCCGGTCCGGGATGCCGCGCGTGAGCGGCGATCTCATCTACGGTGTCGCGGTCGGAACGGCGGAAGCGGCGCGGGAGCAACGCCCCGAGCACGCCGCCGCCGAGGCGCGCGCCGTGGCCTCGACGGGGGTGACCCATATCTCGGCGTACAGCCTGACGGTCGAGCCCGGCACCTCGTTTGGAGAGCTCGCGCGGCGCGGTCGCCTGCCGCTCGCCGGAGACGATGGAGTGGCGGACACGTTCTTCGCCATCGACGAGGCCCTCGAGGCAGAGGGGCTCGCCCACTACGAGGTGTCGAACTACGCGAGGCCGGGCCACGAGGCGCGCCACAACCTCGGTTACTGGCAAGGCATCGACTACGTCGGGCTCGGGTGCGCCGCCTACGGGACGGTGTCGCGGCCGGATCCGCGCTGGGGCCTGCGCTCTGGCGGCGCGGAGGGCCAGGGAGAAGCGTTCGCGGTCCGGTACCGGAACATCGTGAGTCCGGAACGGTACATGGCTGCGATGGCCGAAGGCGACGAGGCGATCGCCGTGGAGAGCGAGGAGCGGCTCGAGCCGGAGACGCGGCTGTCCGAGCGGATCATGCTCGGGCTGCGGCTGCGCGAGGGGCTCGATCTCGAGGCCGCTGCGGCGGCGCTCGGGGTGCCGGCGTGGCCGCCCTCGCGGCGGAGGGCCGCGGAGCGGCTCGAGCGCGCCGGCCGCCTGGAGGTGGCCGGCGGGCGGGTCCGCGTCCCGCGAGCCGCCTGGGTCTTCGCCGACGGCATCGCGGCCGACCTGTTCTGAAGCAGCGCCGCGAGGGCAGCGCCCGGGCTCGCGGTGGACGCCGGGCCGGGACCGCGCTCCGATGATCGTCCCATGAGCCGTTTGCCTACCGTCGAGGACATCCGCGGCGCCGCCGTGCGCATCGCGCCGCACGCCCACGTGACGCCCGTCATGACCAGCCGCACGATCGACGGCATCGCGGGGGCGCGCGTCTTCTTCAAGTGCGAGAACCTGCAGCGGGTCGGCGCCTTCAAGTTCCGCGGCGCGTGCAACGCGGTGCTGTCCCTCTCGGACGAGGAGGCGCGGCGCGGCGTCGCGACCCACTCGTCGGGCAACCACGCCGCCGCGCTCGCGCTCGCGGCACGCATCCGCGGCGTCGCCGCGTACATCGTCATGCCCGAGAACGCGCCGGCCGTGAAGCGCGCCGCCGTGGAGGGCTACGGCGCCCGGGTCGTGGGCTGCGCCCCCACGCTTCGGTCGCGCGAGGAGACGATCGCCCGCGTGATGTCCGAGACGGGCGCGGTCCTCGTCCATCCGTACAACGACGCGCGCGTCATCGCCGGCCAGGGCACGGCCGCGCTGGAGCTCGCGGCCCAGGTGGACGATCTCGACGCCGTGGTCGCGCCCGTGAGCGGCGGCGGGCTGCTCTCCGGGACGGCCATCGCCACCGGCTCGCTGTCGCGCGCGCGCACGATCGGCGCCGAGCCCGAGGCCGCGGACGACGCCGCGCGATCGATGCGCGAAGGGAGGATCATCCCCTCGAACGACCCGGTCACGATCGCCGACGGCCTCCGCAGCTCGCTCGGCGAGCTCACCTTCGCGGTGCTGCGCGAGCGCGGGGTCGAGATCGTCACCGTGAGCGAAGAGGACATCGTCAAGGCGATGCGCGTCGTCTGGGAGCGGATGAAGCTCGTCATCGAGCCGAGCGCGGCCGTCGCGGTGGCGGCGGTCCTGCGGCGCTCGGTTCAGGGAGCACGGATCGGCGTCATCCTGAGCGGAGGCAACGTCGATCTGGCCCGGCTCCCCTTCACCTGAGCGCGATCGAGGGAGCCCCGCGGGATCCCCGGCTGCGCCGCGCCCGCGCGGGGCAACGCGATCCTTTGCCCGAGCGCGATCGGCGTTCGATCCTCTCCGCGAGGGCGCGCTGGCGCTCCCCGCTCCCCCTCAGGTACCGCGCCGGTCTCGGGCGAAGCGCAAGGTGGCGCGCACCGCGCTCGGCCCCGGGCCGGGCGGCGCCGCCGCGACCGACCGCCCTTGCGCGTCGAGGATGCGCGAGCCGCCCTGGCCCTCGAGCGCAGGGCGGGACGGCCCCCAGTTGGCGTTCACGATCGAGATGCGATGGCGCCGGGCGAGCGCGGGCAGGAGGTCGGCGCGCATGTCCCTTTCCCCGGGAGAATCGACCCACGCCGTGGGGAAGAGCAGCAGATCGGCCTCATCGAGCGCGTCGCCCGCGTCTTCGGAGAGGAAGTGAACATCGAAGCAGATCGCGACGGTCAGCTTGATGCCGCGCAGATCGAGGACCGGAGTCCCCAGATCTCCCGGCGCCGCCCAGCGCTCCGGGAACCACGGATGACGCTTGCGGTAATGGCCCACGCGCCGTCCGTCGCCGTCGAAGACGAGCAAGCTGTTGTAGAAGCGGCTCCCGCTCGCCTCGACGAGGGGGCCGGCCAGCGCGAGGCCGTGTCTTCGCGCGAGCTCGGCGAGCCGCGCCGCCGACTCCCCGTCGATCGGCTCCGCGAAGCGCCGCAGATCGCTGTCGCCCCGCGGCGAGACGTAGCCCGTGAGGATGAGCTCGGGCAGCAGCACCAGCTCGGCCCCCGCGAGCGCGGGCGAGCCGAGGAGACCGTCGATCTCGGCGAGCGCGCCCTGCCGGTCGCCGAAGCGCTGCGGCAGCTCGAGCGCGACCACGTCGAGGGAGCGATCGCTCAAGGGCACCACCGGACGCGCCCGCACCGCGAGCAGGCTCCCGCGCCGCCCGGCGGCGATCCGGTCGCGTCGCCCTGGACAGCGCAGCGCAACGCCACGGGGCGCCCCCGGCTCAGCGGTGGTTCCGCGCGACCTGGAGCTGGTGGAGGCTCACCGCCAGGTCGACCTGGCGGCGCAGATCCGAGGCGATCCAGGGCTTCGTGATGATCCGGAAGGCCGCGCTCTCCCGGGAGATCTTCTGGATCTGCTCGACGTCCGTCGGCGCGCAGACCAGCACCGGGACGTAGCTCAGCCCCTGCCGACGCAGCTCGCGCAGCAGCGCGAGCCCGCTGAAATGAGGCATCCGATAGTCGGCGACGACCACGGCGGGCGGCTCCTTCACCGCGGCCGCCAGCGCGCGGCGAGGATCCCCGAAGGTGCGGACCTGGTAGCCGGAGCGGAGCGCCCGATCCATGAGGTCCAGGTTGAGCTCCTCATCGTCGACGGCGTAGAGGAGGGCTCCTTGGCCCCGACCACTCGAAGGTGGCGGCATGCTGCCGGAGTGCGGGGCATTGCCCATCAAGCGCGAGGGTATCAGACCTCTTCCTCCCGCACCACGCGCTCAAGCCGAGGCGATCTGGTTGCCTGCATCACGCCCAGCGAAGGGCAGCCGAGCACGCGACACCGCGGGAAGGCCGGTAGAGGTGGGACTCGCGTCGACCCGACACCCGGCGGGCCCGCCTGCCTCGCGTCGCTTCAGCCCGCCTCGAGGCGCCGCGAGCGATCAACCTGGTCCGGCAGCGGCGTTCACGATCCACTCCGGCAGCGTTCGGCGGTAAGAGATCAGGGGATGCCCGCTCGCGATGGATTGCTCGAGGTCGGCGCGCTGGTGGACGGCCGGTATCAGGTGCTCGGCCACCTCGGGAGCGGCGGCCATAGCGTCGTCTACGATGCGCGCCAGATCGTGACCACCCAGCGCGTGGCGCTCAAGCTGCTGCGGCCCGAGGTGCTGCGGCGCTCGCGCGAGTCGAGCTCCCAGGAAGCGCGCTTCGAGCGGGAGATGCAGGTCATCGCCCAGCTGAGCCACCCGAACATCGTTCGCCTGCTCGACGCCGGGCGCCTGCCCGATGGCGAGCTCTACCTTGCGCTCGAGTACGTCGACGGCGAGACGCTGACCGCGCGCTGCCAGCGCACGAGGGGGGTCGAGCCGACCGAGGCCAAGCGGCTGATGCTGCAGGTGCTCGACGCCATCGGCTTCGCCCACGAGCGCGGCGTCGTGCACCGCGACCTCAAGCCGCACAACATCATGGTCGCCGGGTCGGGCAAGCGGACACACGCCAAGGTGCTGGATTTCGGCATCGCCGCGCTCATCGGCGAGGCCCGGTCCGCCGACTACCGCGCGCTCACCCCCACCGGGGAGTTCAACGGGACCCCGGCCTACATGGCCCCGGAGCAGCTCGTGCAGTCCACCCCGACCACAGCGGCGGACATCTATGCATGGGGGCTCACCTTTCTTGAGTGCCTGATCGGCGCGCCCGTGATGCACGAGGCGACGGTCGCGGAGGTCATCTTCCGCCAGCTGAGCCCCGAGCCGGTGCCGATCCCCCGCGCGCTCCGCGGCCACCCCCTCGGCGCGCTGCTCGAGCAGGCGACCGCCAAGTCGCCGGCGCACCGCTTCCGGTCCGCCCGCGAAGCCTACGAGCTGCTGGACGAGTGCGACGTGTCGGAGATCCCGTGGCCGCTGCCGCCCGATCCCGGCCACGCCGCCTCGCAGAAGGAGCGCGGCGGCGCCCTGGAGCAGCGGGCGATCGTGACGCGACCGGCGCGACACGTCGAGGCCGAGCAGGAGACCCAGCTCGTGCCCTCCGAGCAGATCGAGCCGCCGCCGGGCACGGTGCGCAAATCCCCCGAGCAGCAGCGGCAGGACGAGCGGCTCGGCGCCGCGCCGACGCTCGCGATCCCAGGCCGCAACCTCGCGCCCGCCGCGGCGCCGGCGATGCCGATCCGCAACGCGTCGATCCACCTGGGCGCCTCCGGGAGCCCGCAGACGGCGCCGGCGACGAGCTTCACCTCCCGCCCCAGCGTCGCGCCCGGGACGCGGCCGATGTCCACCAGCGGGCGCGGCGAGCGCCGCCAGCTCACCGTGCTGGTCTGCGGGCTCGCCGGCGCCGAGCGCATCGCGGACACGGTCGACAGCGAGGCGTTCCACGAGCTCGTCCAGATGTATCAGGCGGTGTGCGCCCAGGTGATCGGGGCGCACGAGGGGGTCTTCCTCCGCTCTCCAGGCGAGGAGACGATCGCGTATTTCGGCCACCCCGTCGCGAGGGAGGACGACGCCCTCCGCGCCGTGCAGGCGGCGCTCGATCTGGTCGAGCAGATGTCCCGCCTGAACGCGCGCGAGCTCGTGTCCATGCCGCTGTCCGTGCAGGTCGGCGTGCACACAGGGATCGTCGTCGTGGCGGACAGCGACGCCGCGCCCTCGCTCGCAGGCCCGACCTTGAACGCCGCGACGCAGCTGAAAGCCCACGCGGAGCCGGGCACGGTGCTCGTGAGCCGCGCGACGCTGAAGCTCGTCGAGGGCTATTACCACGTGGACGCGCTCGGCGAGATCAGCCCGAAGGAGGCGCGCCAGCCGATCGATGTCTTCGCGGTGCACGGGCGCACGACCGCGCGGGACCGGCTGGACGCGAGGATGCAGCACGGGCTCACGCCGCTCGTCGGGAGAGACAGCGAGCTCGACGAGATCGCCGCCCGGTGGACGCGGGCCGCGGGGGGCGCGGGGCAGGTCGTGCTGATGACGGGCGAGGCGGGGATCGGCAAGTCGCGGAGCGTGCGCGCGTTCCGCGACCGGCTGGCCGGGACGCCGCACCTGTGGCTCGAGGCGCGCTGCTCGCCGCAGCTCCAGAACAGCGCCTTCTATCCGGTGATCGAGCTGCTCAATGCGCTGCTCGCGGGCGATCGCGAGCGCGCGAGCACGCTGAGCGGCGCCGCGCCGTCGACGGAGCGCGGCGCAGGGATCGAGCCGCGCGAAGACCGGCTCGCGCGGCTGGAGAAGCTGCTCGCCGAGGCGGAGGCGGGGCCGCTCGCCGTCCCGCTGCTCGCCGCGCTGCTGTCGATCCCGACCGAGGGACGCCACCCCGTGCCGGCGCTCACCCCGCAGCGCCAGCGGCAGGAGACCATCTCCTCGCTCCTGCAGCTCTTCCTCGGGCTCGCCGATCGGCAGCCGCTCGTGCTCACGGCCGAGGACCTGCACTGGGCCGACCCGTCGACCCTGGAGCTGCTCGGCCGGCTCATCGACGAGGGGCGGCCGTCTCCGCTGCTGCTGCTCCTGACCGCGCGCCCGACGTTCGCGCCGCCGTGGCCGGTGCGTTCGCACTTCACCCAGATCTACCTCGCCCCGCTCAACGCCGAGCGGATGCGGGCGCTCGTCCAGCAGCTGGCCGGCGCGTACGCGACGAGCGGCGCGCCGGGCATGAAGGCGTCGCTGCCGGACGAGGTGATCCGGACGCTCGCCGAGCGCAGCGACGGCGTCCCGCTGTTCGCCGAGGAGCTCACGCGCATGGTGGTCGAGTCGGCCGCCGCGCAGGCCGCCGCAGGGGAGTCGACCGGCGCGCCGAGCGCCGCGCGCCCGGGGGTGGGCGCGCTCGAGATCCCGACCACCCTCCAGCACTCGCTGATGTCGCGCCTCGATCGCCTGGGCCCTGCCAAGGAGGTCGCGCAGCTCGGCGCGGTGTTCGGCCGATCGTTCGGCTACGAGGCGCTCGAGCAGTGCGCGGCGGGCAGCGCGGGCGCCGAGCCGCTGCTCATGGCGTCGAGCCCCGAGGCGCTGCGCGAGGCGCTCGCGCAGCTCGTCGACGCCGAGCTGCTCTTCCAGCGGGGGCGCCCCCCGCGCTCGACGTACACGTTCAAGCACGCGCTGGTGCAGGACGCCGCCTACCAGTCGCTGCTCCGCAGCACCCGGCAGGTGTACCACGCGCGCATCGCCGCCGTCCTCGCCGAGCGCACCACGGATACGCCGCCCGAGCTGCTCGCGCGGCACTACACCGAGGCCGCGCTGATCGGCCCCGCCGTCGCGGCGTGGCAGCGCGCTGGCGAGGCCTCGCTGTTCTCGTCGGCGCACGCCGAGGCGATCAGCCAGCTCAGCCGCGGGCTCGAGCTCCTCAAGCAGCTGCCGGAGACCAACGAGCGGACGCGCCACGAGATCACGCTGCAGACCACGCTCGGCGTTCCGCTGATGATCACGCGCGGCTACGCCGCCCCGGAGGTCGAGGCGACGTACGCGCGCGCGCACGCGCTCTGCCGCGAGGCGGGCTCCTCGCCGCAGCTCTTCCCCGCGCTCTGGGGGCTCTGGATCTTCTTCCACGTCCGCGGCGACTACGCGCTGGCGGAGCAGCACGGCGAGCAGCTGCTCGCGCTCGCCGAGAGCACGGGCGACGCCGGCATCACGCTGGGCGCCCACCAGGCGCTCGGCGCGACGCGCTTCCTCCGCGGGCACCTCCGCGAGGCCCGCGAGCACTTCAACAAGGTGCTCGCGCTCTACGATCCCGCGCGTCACCTCCCGCTCGCCTTCCTCTTCGGCCAGGACGCCGCGGCGTTCTCCCTGTCCCACCTCGCCTGGATCGCGTTCCACCTCGGCGAGCCGGAGCGCGCCAGGGCCTCGGTCGACGAGGCGATCGCGCTGTGCGAGGAGCTGAACCAGCCCGTGAGCCGCGGCTTCGTCGAGCACTTCGCGGCCGTGCTGTGCTGCCTGCTCGGCGATCTCGCGGGCGCGGAGGCGCACGCGCACGCGCTCAGCAAGCTCTCCGAGGAGGTGGGCATGCCCCACTGGGCGGCGCTCAGCCAGATCGACCTCGGCTGGGCGACGGCGGCGCGCGCTGCCGAAGGCCCGGCCGGCGAGGCGGCGCGCGCGCGCTACGCGGAGGGCGCCGCGCGCATCCGCGGAGGCCTGGCGATGCTGACGGGCGTCGGCAGCCGCGTGTCGCTCACCTACTGGCGGTCAGCGCTCATCGAGGCGGAGCTCGGCGCGGGCAACGTCGACGAGGCCAGCGCGCTGCTCGCCGACACGCGGGCCTTCGTCGAGAAGAGCGACGAGCGCTACTTCGAGCCAGAGCTCTATCGGCTCGAGGGCGAGATCGCCCTCGCGCGCGGCGCGCCGACGGCCGCGGAGGCGCGAGATCGGGCCGAGGCGGCCTTCCGGCGCGGGCGCGAGATCGCGGAGGGTCAGGGCGCGCTCGGCCTTCTGACGCGCCTCTCCGAGCGCCGCGCGGCGCTCCCCTAGAGCGGTCCCCACCCCCTCCGGTACACCCGACGCAGAGCGGCGGTCTCCCGCACAGGAGACGGGTCCAGATCGGCGTTTTCGGCGCGGAAGCGCACTCCTGTGCGCTGAGCACCGAAAACGACGAGATGGGCCCGTATCCGAAGCGGGTGAGCGCCGCTCTAGAGCGCGCCGTGACTGGGCATCGGCACCCGCCAGGCGACGATCTCGGCGTGCTGCTCGCGGCTGAAGGGCCGCTCGAGGAGCCGCGAGCAGGACTGCCGTGAGCGGAACAGCTCGAGGATGTAGCCCATGCGCTCGGGCAGCGACGCCCAGTCCTCTGCGCCGCAGCCGTAGGTCGTCTGGTCGTGCGCGTCGTACTCGCTCAGGAGCTCGAGGAGCTCGCGATCCTCGATGGTCGCGAGCTCGGCGCAGTGGAGCGGCAAGCCGGGCGGCGCGGGCAGGTCGTGGCCGAGATCCAGGAGCTCGTCCGGCAGGCGCATGGTCATCATTTCCTTCGTGGCCAGCAGGCGCCAGAGCGTCTGCACCTTCTCGGCCTGCTCCCGGATGACGGACCTCAGCGCCTCGGGCAGGAGCCGTCCGGGGACGCCGACCGAGTCGCGCACGCAGCGGACGGGCGCGTTGAGCGCCCGCGCGATGTACGGCTGGAGCCGCACCTGCTCGTGCAGCCCGACGAGCGCGTTGGCGAGGAGGATCAGCTCCGCTTTCCGGTCCGTGTCCTCCGTGAGCATCGCCTCGTGGTAGCGCGCCACGGCGCTGCGGAGCAGCCCCTGTCCGCCCTCCCGAGACTCCCCTGTCTGCAGCCCGTCGAGCAGGGCGGCGAGCTGCGCGTCGCCGGGCCGCGGGCACTCTCGATAGACCTGGATCATGCGGACGAACAGGGGTCCGAGCTCCTCGAAGACCTTGAGATTGCCGAGGGCGATGTCCGAGCTCAGCTCGCGCAAGATCCGCTCTGGGATCTCCATCAGATCGAGTCCATGACCCCACCAGGGCGTGAGCAGGTTGACGCCGCTGACGAGCGGAGCGCGCTCGGACTCGCCCCTGCCGCGCCCCGTCGTGATGCCGGCGCGCTGCGAGATCACCTCCCGCTCGTCCTCGTCCGAGAGGATCAGCTCCCGGAGCACCGCCGGCACCTCCTCGTTGCGGATGAAACGCCCGGCCGTCTTCGAGGCCCACGTGGCGAAGGTGCACCAGTGGGCGTTGCGTCCGCCGAGCAGCTTCACGAGCTCCGCGGAGATCTCGTAGTAGCACTGGGTGATGAGCAGGTTGCGCAGCACCGGCTGCCGCTCCAGCCCGATGACCGCAGGCACATGGTCGAGCAGCGAAGGCAGCTCGGACACCTCCGAGAACCGCACGCCGGAGTGCGTCCTCGCGGTGGTCCGCGCCGGGCGCTCCACGACGCCGCTTCGCGTCACCCGGAGCGCCGGCGCCTCCGCGGGCGACGAGAGGGAAGGCCGATAGACACCATCCTGGAAATGGCCGGAGTGCTCGCTCGCCGGTACCGCAGCCATCAGCGGCTTCACAGGGGTCGTCATTCTCCCGTGCTATCTCCGATCACTACCAGCTGTCCATACCTGTCCATAAGTTCATGGTGAAAAAGGCCGGCTGGCACACGGGATGCTGAAATTGTGATTCCGGTCACATGGCGGCATGTTCAGCGGCGTTTAACCACGTTCGGGCATGCTCGGGCATGCTCGGCCGCGTTCGGCCGATTGAACAGGCCCAGCGGCCTCAGGGCTGCGGAGGAGCGGGCGGCGGGGGCGCTGAAGAGGCCGCCGTCGCCACGGCGCTTCCGCCGCGAGGCCAGGTCGTGACGCTCACCCGACGCTCTCGGCCGAAGGTCCGCGCGACGACGGCGCGGACGTCGGCCGGCTCGACCTCCTCGAGCGCGCGGAGCAGCCTCGGCAGGCTGCCTGGGTCGAGCGCAGCGCGCAGCCGCAGGTCCGTGATCGGCCGAGGGGACGCGGGCGGCGGCGCGACCGTGGCGCGCCGCGTGAGCTCTCTCTCGAGATCCAGCTTGAGCAAGGCCTTCGCGAGGGCCAGCTCCTTCCAGGTGGGCCCGGACGCCGCGAGCGACGCGAGCTCGGCGTCGAGGCGCTGCTCCAGCTCGGCGGCGCTCCGCGACGGCGCAGGGGTGAGCTCGATGGCGGCGACGCTCGCCTGCGCGCCGAGCGACAGGCGCCCCGTCACCTCCGACGCGAGCTGCCCCTCCGTCACGAGGGCCTTCGCGAGCCGCGCGACGCGCGGGCCGACGAGGATCTCCATCGCCACCCGGAGCGGCGCCTCGTCCGTGCCTCCCTCCGGCGGCGCGATCCAGCCATAGAGCAGCCGCGGCGCCGGCACCGCGTCGTCGATGACGATCCGCTCCTCGCGCGGATGCGGCCCGATGGGCCGCTCCGGCTCCTCGACGGCGCGCTGGAGCGAGCGCGCGAGCGCCTGCTCGACCGCCGCGCGAGAGACGTCGCCCGAGAGCGAGATCGTCGCCTGGGCCGCGGCGCGCTCGCGCCGGAGCGACTCGGCGAGCAGGAGCTCGCTCGCCGCGCCTGCGTCGCCGCGCGCCCCTATCAAGGTGCCCTCCAGCGGGTGGCCGGCGGGGAACAGCGCGTCCCCGAGCGCCAGCCACGAGGGGCCGTACGGCGCCCGCTCGAGCGCGCGCCGCGAGGCCGCGCTGGCCTGCCGCCTGAGCTCGGCCACGCGCGCGTCGCTCGCCTCGCCGAGCAGCATCCTGAGCCGCGCGGCGACCAGATCGATGCCGACGTCGAGATCCCGCGGAGGCACGGTGATCGCGACGCGCGCCTCGCTGGCAAGCGCGGGCCCCGCCGCGCCGGCGTCGCTCGCGGACCGCACCGGGACGGCGACCGCCGCGCTGATCGAGACGAGCGGCGCCGCGGGGTCTTCGCGCAGGTCGACCGCGATGCCGTTCGGGAGGCGGAAGCGCTGCACCTGCTCCTGGCCTCGCCCCGCGAGGAGCCCGATCTGCTTCTCGATCGCCGCCTCGCGCCCCTTGAGGGCGCGGCGCGCGCTCGGGCCTCCGACGTCGTCGAAGGGCGACGTCGAGGCGAGGCGCCCGCTCCGGACGCCGAGCGGGTCGTCCTCGAAGGCAGGGCGAAAGCCGACGCCGCCGCCGATCATCACGATCGGGAGCCTCGCGTCGAGCGCCTCCGGGTTGCCGAGGAGCGGCATGGGCGCCGGCGCCTGGCCGGGCGGGGTGAAGAGGGGGAGCCGGTTCCGGCCGAGCGACACGGGGCGGGGCGGCAGCGACGCGCCGTCCAGCGCGAGCTCGCCCATCGCGGCGCGCTGCGGCAGCCCGGCGCTCGCCGCGCCGTCGCCCTCGTCCTCGTCGAGCTCCTCGTGGTCGAGGTAGGCGGGAAAGAGGGCCATCGCGCGCGCGACGCGCTCGGCGGGCAGCGAGATCAGGTGGTCGACGCGGCCGGGCGGGACACGGTCGCGCAGGAGCTCGGGGTTGTGCTCGCGCAGCACGGCCGTCGAGATGCCCGCGGCGCGCGCGATCGTGCGGAGCCGCGTCCCCGGCGGCACCGCGACCTCGCCGAGGTCGAGCGGCGGGAGCGGCGCGACGTCGGGCAGATCCAGCCCGAAGCGCCCGCGGTTCGCCGCGACGATCGCGAAGGCCATGATCTGCGGCACGTAGTCCGCGGTCTCCTTGGGGATGGCGCCGGCCTGCGAGAGCTCCGCGAGCCCGATGGGCCCGCGGGCCTCGGGATCGCGCGTCGCCGCGACCTTCGACAGCGCGCGGAGGACGCCCTCGTGACCGAGGTTGTACGCCGCCAGCGCGAGGTCCCAGCGGCCGAAGCGCTCGTACAGGTCGCGCAGGTGCGCGGTCGCGGCGTCCGTGGCCCGCGTGATGCCCATGCGGGCGTCGATCCACTCGGACTGCTCGAGCCCGTAGGCCTCGCCCGTCCTCGGCATGAACTGCCAGAGCCCCGCCGCGCCGGCCGGCGAGACCGCCCGCGGGTCGAAGCCGCTCTCGATCGCCGCGACCCAGAGCAGATCCTCCGGGAGGCCCGCCTCGCGGAGCGAGCGCTCGATGATCTCGCGGTACGCGCCGGCGCGCCGGAAGCGGCGCAGGAAGAGGGCGCGCCCCTCCTCGGACTGCGCGAAGAAGCGGACGAACCGCATCGCGCGGCGCGTGAGGGGCACGTCGAGGTCCGGCATCGCCAGCGTGGCCAGCACCGCGCCCTCGGGGTCCTCGAGATCCTCGTCCGCCGCGGGCTGGAACTCGTGCACGAGGAGCGCCGTGAGGGCGGGCGGCGCGTCGCCAGCGGGCGGAGGGCAGGCGTCGGCCGTCGCCGCGAGGGCGGGCGCGCGGTCGAGCAGGCTGGGATCGCGGAAGGCGCGGTACGCCGCCGAGAAGGACGCGCGCACCGACGGCGCCTGGCCGACGGCCGCGCCCGAGATGCAGAGCAGCGCGCCGAGCCCGGTCCACAGAGCGGCTCGCCGTGCCCAGCTCATCGACGTGGATCTTGCTCCGAAACCGCCCGCCGGCGCTACGGCAAAGCGCGGAGACAACGACGGCGCTGTGGGTAGCTCGACATCGTCGCCCTTCCCGGTCCGTGCCGGCGCGCCCGCGGCGATCCGCGGCTTCCTGCGATCTTCCCGCTCGATATTCTCGGCGATCTGCCCCGGCGCCGCGCCCCGCGCGCGCCCGGGGCCGACGGCCCTCGCTGCGACCAGCACTAGCCGCCCGCGTCCGGGCGAGCTAGCAAGCGTCAGCGATGCGCTCGTCTCAAGCCGGCCCCCCTTCAGAGAAGAGCTCTCGGCTGGGCGAGGTGCTCGACTTCATGAAGCTCCTGTGGGCCGTCGATCACGGCCTGCAGTCGACGTCGAAGCGCATGGAGTCGAAGATGGGCGTGACGGGCCCGCAGCGGCTCGTCATCCGCATCGTCGGCCGCTACCCCGGGATCTCCGCCGGGCAGCTCGCCGAGATCATGCAGCTGCACCCGAGCACCCTCACGGGCGTGCTCAAGCGGCTGCAAGAGCGCGGCATCATCGAGCGCCGGGTCGACCCGAAGGACGGGCGCCGCGCGCTCCTGGGCCTCACCGCGCGCGGGCGCGAGCTCGACAGCCTCCGCACCGGCACGGTGGAGGCGGCCGTGCGACAGGCGCTGAAGTCGGTGCCGCGGCGCAAGCTCGACGCCGCGCAGGACGTGCTCGCGGCCGTCGCCGAGGCGCTGCAACCGCAGCAGGACGACGAGTAGCGGCGCTGGTCGGATCGGCGCGCGCGGCGCGCGATCCAGCGAGGGCAGCGCCGGTCGGAGAATGCCTGCAGGCGCGCACGGCGCTGGAGCCGCCGCGCGCCGAGCGAACGGCGCTTCGCGCCCCGAAGCTCGGCGCGCGGGTGTGATCCGCGCGAAGCGCAGGGCTGGACCGCGACCCGCAGCCCCTCCGGACATCGAACGGAGAAACGGCGGTCGTCCCGCACGGCGATCCGCTCCTCGCCGTCTCCGTGACAGAGGATGTCGCCGCGCCGGACCCGTGAATCGAGGCATTCGGCGCGATCTCCGCGCGGCGCGCGCGGCGTCGAGCGCCTTCCATCACCACGACGGGGGAACAATGAGGCACTGGGTTCTTGGCTCCATCAGCGCGGCGATCCTCGCCGCGGCGTGGGGCTGCGGCTCCGAAGAACGAGTCGGAAAAGCAGAGTCGGGGGGCGGCGAGCACGCAGGGGGAGGCGGCGGGCACGCCGCGGGGGGCGGCGGGACCGGCAGCCAGGCCGCAGCCTGCACGATCACGGCCGCGGGGCTGAAGGTGAGCAGCGGCCGCGGGATCACGCCCTCGATCGCGTGGACCGGGGCGGGCTTCGCCATCGCCTGGCAGGAGCGCGCGGCCGACGAGGGCGACATCCACCTCGCCATGGTCGACGGGGAGGGCAACAAGCTGCGGGAGGAGGTGATCGATGACGGGCCGGGCGTCTCCAGCCACCCGAGCGTTCACCGCGACGGGCAGGGCCTGCTCGTCCTCTGGCAGGATCAGGACGGCGCGGGCAGCGTCGTGCGCGGCCGCCGCGCGACGCTGGAAGGCGTGGCCGAAGGCGCGGCCTTCGATCTGGCCAGGAGCGGAGCGGCCGAGTCCTGGCCCACCGCGGCGGCGAGCCAGGACGGGACGCTCGTCGCGTGGATGGACGCGGGCGGGTCGCAGCTCGGCCACCTCGACAGCGGCGCGCTGAGCAGCTCGGTGCCGCTGGATCAGGCGCAATTTCCGGCCGTCGCCTCGGACGGCGAGAAGACCGCGGTGGTCTGGACCCAGGGCGACGCGCTCGACTTCGCCAGGCCGGGCCAGGAGAGCGCTCCGCTCGATCCGATCGCGCACCAGGGCGTCACCGCGAAGCTGCCGCGCGTCGTGCTCGGCGGGGACGACGCCTTCCTCGTCTGGGAGGACACCCGCAGCGGCACGGAGCAGATCCGCGCGCTCCGGATCTCCGCGCAGGACGAGGTATCGCCCGAGGTCATCGTCTCGCGGGGCGAAGGCAGCGCCAACTGGCCGGCGCTCGCGTGGACAGGGCACGGCCTCGCCGTCGCGTACTACCAGTTCCGCGACGGCCCCCCGGGCGTCTTCGTCACGCTGCTGAGCCGGGATCTCGAGCCCATGGGCGGCGAGATCGAGGCGAGCGGCGGCGCGACCGCCCGGTACCCGGCGCTGGCCTGGACAGGCCAGGAGCTCGGAATCGCCTACACGGAGCAAGACCAGGGCATCCGGCTCTCGCGCGCCAGCTGCCCGTAGCTCGTCGCGCCCGCGCGGCGCGGTCCTCCGCGACGGTTCATCGCATCCCGCGCCGCGCGCACGGCGGCGCGCGGGGACGCGGCCTGGCCGCCCGCGACGGCGCGAGGTCATCGCTCGACGCAGCGCAGCTCGATCGGCCGCGGCGAGGCGCCCGCGTCGCCTGACGCGGCCCGGATCGAACCCTGCAACCGCCCTCGGTGTGGCCGTCCTCCCCTGCGCCGTTGCGATCCTAATCTGCACAGCCGTGCTCGGCGCCTACGCCGTGCGCGTCGCGCGCCACGGCCGACCCGCGATGCCGCGGCTCGGCGCGTCTCCAGGGAGCGCGCTGCTCCCCAGGCCGGTGGTCGAGGCCTTCTACTGGTCCTTCCACGCCCCCGCGCGCGCGCTCGTTCGCCTCGGCGTCTCGCCGGACGCGCTCACCTACCTCTCGCTCGGCCTGTCGCTCGCCTGCGCGCCGCTGCTCGCGGCCGGCCGCTTCCGGTCCGGCGCGGCGCTGCTCATCGCCGGCGCCGTCCTCGACGCGCTCGACGGCATGGTGGCGCGCGAAGGCGGCAGGGCGTCGCGCGCCGGGGCGGTGCTCGACTCGTGCCTCGACCGCCTGTCCGACGCCGCGCCGCTCATCGGCCTCGCCGTCTTCTACAGGGAGCACCCCGCGGCGCTCGCGATCCCGCTCGTCGCGATGGTCGCGTCGTCGCTCGTGAGCTACGCGCGCGCCAAGGCCGACGCCTACCGGATCTCGCTGCCCGACGGGCTGATGCGCCGGCACGAGCGGCTCGCCTACCTCGTCGCGGCGCTCGTCTTCGGCCCGGCCGTGCCGGCCATGCGGCTGACCGGCGCCCTCCCCTTCCCGATCACGCTCGGCTGCCTCGCCCTCGTGGCGGTCGTCGGCCTCGCCGCGGGCCTGCGGCTCGTGCAGCGCACGCGCGCCGCCCTCGCGGCGGCCGACGCGGCGGCGCTGCCTGGGCCGAGGACGACCGCGCGCTCCGGTGGAGAGCACCCGCGCCTGCTCCGCAGCGGAAAGGCCACGAGCGCGCCGCTGTGATGCCGACCAGGGCGGCGCGGCTCAGGCCGGCGGCGCCTTGCCGCTCGCCGAGGCGTCGGGCTCCCAGAGGAGCTCCGGCGTGCCGAGGAGCGCGGCCGCCCAGCGGCTCCAGACGAAGAGCGCGTCGCTCAGGCGGTTCAGGTAGCGGACCGCGTGCGGATCGGCGTGGCCAGCCTGGGCGAGGCGCACGCAGCAGCGCTCCGCCCGGCGGCACACCGTCCGCGCGACGTGGAGGTCGGTGTTGAGCCGCGAGCCGCCGGGGAGGACGAACGAGCGCAGCGGCGGCAGCTCGGCCTGGCAGCGGTCCATCTCGGCCTCGAGGAGATCGATCTCGGCCTGCGTCACGCGCGGCTGCTTCGGGTGGACGTCCTCCGGGAGCGTCGCGAGGATCGACCCGAGGTTGAAGAGCTCGTGCTGGACGCGGAGCAGCGTGTGCCCGAGCTCCACGAGGCGCTGGGCGCCCTCGCCCGGCGCCCCCGGGAGCAGCTCGATCAACGTCTGCCGCGCGGCGCCGACGAGCGCGTTGAGCTCGTCGACGGTGCCGTAGGTCTCGATCCGCGCGTCGTCCTTCGGGACGAGCTGCCCGCCGACGAGCCGGGTCAGCCCGCCGTCCCCCTGCCGCGTGTAGACGCGGTTGATCGTGATCTTCGGCTCCTTGAAGACGCGCGATCCGCTGCTCTCCCGGGCAGCAGGCTCGTGGTCACCCGTCCTGCGCGTATCGTCGTCGCTCACGGGGAGCTCACGTAAGGCGTCGTCGCACGAGGGTCAAGAAACGCCGCCGGAGGCGATGTTGACGTTCCTCCGGAGGAAGTGGAACAGTCCTGTCCTATGCGCTCAGCAGGGCCGCTGCTCCGTCATCCCCTCTCCCTCGTCCTCGTCCTCGCCGCGATCCCCGTCGCGGCGGGCTGCGCCGCCGAGCCCGCCGCGCGACCGGCGCCGCAGCCCGCCGTCACGGCGGAGATGGCGCGCATCGCGGAGAGCCAGCGCCGCGTCGACGAGGCGAGCCGCGCGCTGTCCGACAAGCGGTACGCCGAGGCGCGCGGGCTGCTCGACAAGGCGAGCGGGCTCGGCGTCGACTCGCACCGGTACCAGATCGGCGAGCTGCGCGAGAAGGTCGACAGACGCGAGGCGAAGGACTGGGCCAACGACGCCGCCGAGCTGCTCGACCAGAAGGAGTGCGAAGCCGCGTTCGACAAGCTGTCGGCGCGGATCGACGAGCTGAAGAGCGAGGCGTTCACCCACGAGGTCCGGCGGCTCGTGGCGTCGCAGGCCGCGGCGTGCGCGAGCAGAAAGGTCGACGACGCGACCATCGCCGGCAAGCTCGCCGAGGCGCGCGCGTTCCTCGCGGCCCCGCCGACGAGGACGGTCCTCGGCGACGCCGCCACGGACCGGCTCACGGCGGAGCTCGACGCCACCATCGCCGAGGTCCTCTATGGCCAGGTCGAGGCGGACGTCTCGGCCGGACGCTGGGCGAGCGTGGTCGAGAAGCTCGACGCCGCCGTCAAGCGGGGAGACGTCTCCGAGGAGCAAGGGAGCGCGATCCTCGGGCGGGTCCGCGCGGCCGCGGGGCCACGGCTGGCCGAGCTCGCCGGCAGAGCGCTCGGCTCCCAGAACGCAGAGGCGGCGCTCGGGCAGCTCGACGCGACCATCGCGCTCCTGCGCTGGGAGGCGCTCGCGCCCGACGGGGCCGAGCTGCCAGGGAGCGGCGCGCTGCCCGAGCCGCTCGCGCGGAAGCGCGCCGCCCTCGCGGCGTGGGTCGAGGCGCGGAAGGTCGGGATGAAGCCCATGAAGAAGCCGGAACAGCGCTGGTCTCACGGCACCGTCGAGGCGTCGCCTGCGTCGGACAGCGACGGCGAGCCGAAGCGCAGCCTCCCGCCCTCGACCCCCGTATGGGTCATCGGCCAGACCAAGGACCTCGCGCTGGTGACCGCGGTCGACCCCGGCACGGCGGTGGTCACGGCGGCGTTCGACGTCGCGATCGGGTGGGTGCCGCTGGCGCGCCTCGCCCGGGAGCCGACCGTCGACTGGCTGCCGCCGAACGACCAGCTGAAGGGCGAGCGCGTGTGGGGCCCGCTCCGGGAGAAGCAGCCGACGCTCGAGCTCGGTGTGGTGAGCGACGTCCAGGGGGCCGACATCACCGTCCGGCGGCTCGCCGACGACGCCGAGATCAAGCTGCCGCGCAAGCAGCTCCGCAGCGGGCGCCTCGCCCCGGGCACCAAGGTGCTCGCGCTCTGCAAGTCGGAGAACGAGCCGGCGACGATCATCGACGTGCCGCCCGCAGGCCGCGTCGCGCTCATCCAGTGCGAGGGGAGCATGCAGAAGGAGGAGCCCCTCGCCTCGCTCCGATCGCGGCCCGAGCTCTTGCCCCGCAGCCGCTAGCGCCGCGCTCGCGAGCCCCTCCGGCCCTCCGGCCGCCGCCGAGCGGCTGGCCGCACCGCACCGGCAGACCGAGCCGCCGCGCCTCGCCTCTGCCGACGCGCGCAGCGATCGCTCTGCCCGCGTGGCCACAATTATCGACCGCCGGCCGTCCGTCGTTGACTCGTAGCGCCGGGCACCTAAGTCTCTGCATCCCTGAGGAGCCACGATGCCCACGACCTATAGCGACCTCATCTCCGACGTCCGCAAGTCCATCCGCGAGCTCTCGCTGACTGAGCTCAAGCGCCGCCTCGACGACAAGGTCCCGATGGTGCTCCTGGATGTGCGTGAGAAGGAGGAGTACCGCGCCGGCTTCATCCCGGGCGCGCTCTCGATCCCGCGCGCGTTCCTTGAGATGCAGGTGGAGCAGAGGCTGCCGGACAAGTCGGCCCACATCGTGGCCTATTGCGCCGGCGGCACGCGCTCGGCGCTCGCCGCGAAGACGCTCCAGGAGCTCGGTTACACCAACGTGGAGAGCGCCAACCCGGGCTTCTCCCGCTGGAAGGACATGGCGTACCCGGTCGAGATGCCGCCCAACCTCACGGACGCGCAGCGGGATCGGTACTCCCGGCACCTGCTCCTGCCCGAGGTCGGCGAGGCGGGGCAGGCCAAGCTGCTCGCCTCCAAGGTGCTCCTGCTGGGCGCCGGCGGCCTCGGCAGCCCGGCGGCCCTGTACCTGGCCGCCGCCGGCGTGGGGACGCTCGGCCTCGTCGACGCCGACGTCGTCGACAACTCGAACCTCCAGCGGCAGATCCTCCACGCGACCTCGCGGGTCGGCATGCCCAAGGTCGACAGCGCCGAGACGGCGATCCGCGACCTCAACCCCGACGTGAAGGTCGTGAAGTTCCAGGAGCGCGTCGACAGCGGCAACGTCGACCGCATCTTCGAGCAGTTCGACATCATCGTCGACGGCTGCGACAATTTCCCGACGCGCTACCTCGTGAACGACGCCTCGGTCTTCAAGAAGAAGCCGGTCGTGCACGGCTCGATCTTCCGCTTCGAGGGCCAGGTGACGACGTTCATGCCGGGCGTCGGCCCCTGCTACCGGTGCCTCTACCCCGAGCCGCCGCCCCCCCACCTCGCGCCGAGCTGCCAGGAAGCGGGCGTGCTCGGGATCCTGCCGGGGATCATCGGCATCATCCAGGCGACCGAGGCGGTGAAGCTGATCCTCGGCAAGGGGACGCCCCTCATCGGCCGGCTCCTCACCTACGACTCGCTGCGGATGAAGTTCGGCGAGCTCAAGCTGCGCCGCGACAAGAGCTGCCCCGTCTGCGGCGAGTCGCCGACCATCACGAGCTACATCGACTACGAAGGCTTCTGCACGCTCGGCTGAGCGGACACGCCAGGCGCGGCGCGCTCGACGACGAGCGCCCGCGATGCGGGGCGCTCGTCCACGACGACGACCACGACCACGTCCACGACGACGACCACGTCCACGACGACGACCACGAGCGCCCGCGCCGTACGGCGGGGGCGCTCAGCCGTGTCACGAGGGGTACTGGAGAACCGTGGCCTTCTCGGGCCGCTCGATCGACTCCACGCGGCTCGTGACGATCTGCCGCTCCATTCCGTCCTGATCCATCTGGGTGAAATAGATGGGGGAGCCGATGCGCGCGTTCTGCGGCTCCGGGATCACGACGCCGTTCGCGTTGATCCGAACCGCGCCCTGGAGCTTCAGGTGCAGCGCGAGGTGGGCCGGCCTGAACTTGCGCGCGGCCCGATCGCGGACCGCGACGCAGATGTCGTCGCGGACGTGATACTCCGTGTTGCGGGTGATGAAGACCCGGTGCTTGCGGCGCTCCTTGCCGGTGTAGTCCATGCTCGCTCCTTCGCGCCCTTCGGCGCGGCGCGCATCGTGGCAAGGCGCGCCGCGCGTGGCCAAATTCGTCGCGGCCGCGCGGCTCCCGGCGTCCCGCACGAAACCAGGCGCCGCAGCAACTTTGTGCGAATCTCCGCGCGCTTTTGGGACGCGGCGCGCGGCGGTGCCACGATCGCGATCGCCATGTCGCGCAGCGAGCGTCTACCCGGTCCCGGTCTGGCGAAGGTCCAGCGTCCCCCGCTCCTCCAGCGGAGGCACATCGAGCTCGTGACCTGCTCGACGGGGCGCCTCCACGCGCTGTTCGACAGCGCCGACGTGCTGAGCGAGGGCAGCACCCGCGACGAGGGGGGCGCGCTCGTCTACTATGGGTCGACCAGCCTGCACGTCGCGCTGCCGTCGGACGCGCCGCTGGCGGCGCTGCTCGATCGGGCGCTCGCGCTCGACCCCCACCTCCGGCTGCGCGCGCTCCGCGTGGCGCACCGAGAGGCGGCCGCGCGCGCGGGGGGCCCGCTCGGGCCGATGCAGGCCGAGATCCGCTGCGGCCTCGCGCAACGCGCGACGGCGGTCTCGTTCGCGCTGACCGTGGACGTCACGGCGCGCGTGCTGATAACGACGGACAGGACGGCGCGCGCGTGATGGCGATGCAAGGACCTTCCCGACGACCGCTCGGCGGCGCGCGTCCCTCGCGAGCGCGCCGCACGACGCCCTCCGCTGCAGGCTCGCGCTCCACGGGATCGAGCGTGTCGACCGTGTCAGCGGAGACCGTGAGCGCGACCGCGCGCCGTGCCCCCTTGACGCGCGTGTCGACGTGGAGAACGGGAGCAATCCGGCTCGAGGCGGGGTACGCTCCCCACGACGCGCTCTGCCCCCCGCCGATCGTCGACGCGGAGCCGGTGACGCTGCGATGAGCAAGAAGGATCGTTCCGCCTCCGGAAATTCCGACAAGGTGATCCACGTCGTGTTCGGCCCTGGTGGCGGGCGGGTGTCGCAGCCCCCGCCTGCGCCGCGGGCGGGCGCGACGGAGGCGCCGCTCCCTGCGCCGGGCGCCCGCGAGCCGGTCACCGACATGTTCACCGGCACCGAGGTCGCGCGGCTGCTCGGCATCTCGCCCGGGCGGCTGCGCTCGCTCGATCGCGCCGGCATCGCGGCGCCGAGCGGTCGGCGGCGTGGGCGGCGCGCGTACACGTTCTCGGACCTGATCGCGCTGCGCGCCGCGCGCGACCTGATCGCCCGCAAGGTGCGCCTGCGCGACGTCGCGCGGGCGATCGAGAACATCCGGACCGCGCTCCCCAAGGTGACGCGCCCCCTCGCCGAGCTCCGCGTCGCCTTCGACGGCAAGGCGGTCGTGGTCAGGGGCGCGTCGGGCGCGTTCGAGCCGCTCACGGGGCAGATGGTGCTCGACTTCGAGGTGAAGGAGCTGCGCGACGACGTCGTGCGCGTGCTCCGCCCGAAGGTGGGCCGGGAGCGCGCGCGCACGGCCTACGAGCTCTACATGCAGGCCAGCCAGCTCGATGAGGATCCGGCGACGATGGACGAGGCCGAGGCGCTCTACCGTCGCGCGCTCGAGATCGACCCGTGGCTGGCCATCGCCTACACGAACCTCGGGAATATCTGCTTCCGGCGCAACGCCGAGGAGCAGGCCGAGGCGCTCTACATGAAGGCGCTCGATCTCGACGCGGCCCAGCCGGAGGCGCAGTACAACCTCGGCTACGTGATGCTCGAGCGCGGCCAGGCGGCGGAGGCCATCCGCTATTTCCGGGGAGCGATCGAGAGCGATCCGCGCTTCGCGGACGCCTATTACAACCTCGCGATGGCCTACGAGCAGATCGGCGATCCGACGAAGGCGCGCCCGTGCTGGCGCAGGTACCTCGAGATCGAGCCGACCGGCACGTGGGCCGAGATCGCGCGCAGGCACCTCTGAGGCGGGCGGTGAGCTCGGGGCGAGCGGCGCGGGCGTCGCCGACGCGCCCGCGACGTGGCAGGTCTTGGCGGTCGGAACCAGCGAGTGAGCGCGAGAGGTTGCTGCAGCGCGCTCCGATTCAGGAGAGGTGAACGAGATGAGCGACGTGGGATCGGCCCGGCGGGCCAAGGACGAGCTCAAGGCCAAGATCGGCGGCGAGCCGTGGTGTGTCGGCATCGGCGTCGAGCGGGAGGACGGGGTCGGCTTCATCGTCCGCGTCAGCATCCGGTCCGGAGGAGCCGACGCAGCGCGCGCGGTCATCCCGGACCGCATCGGCGGCGTGCTGATCAAGGTGATCGAGAACGACCCCTGAGCACGGCCGATCCGCGGTCTTCAAATATCGCCAGGCCGCGCAAACCGTGTAAGCTGCGCGCCTCGTGAACGAGCGCAATCTCTCCCGCCGACTTTCCACGAGCATCGTTGACGCGTTGAAGGCGCACGGGCACATCCTCGTGGCCAGGGGCGGCGCGACGGCGCTCGCGCGCGAGCTGGAGGACAAGATGGCTGCGGACATCGCGGCCATCACGCCCCGGCTCGAGCCGTGGGCCCTCGTCGACGGAGAGCCCACGACCACGTTCGGCACCGACGAGATCGACGACCAGGTCGAGGAGCTCGTGGCGAGCCTCACGAGCACGTTGATGGAGTCCGAGCACGTCGAGGACATCTTCACCGAGGACAACGTGATCAAGCGGGATGTCTTCCGCGTGATGCGCGACGCGCTGCTCGGGCCGCGGCCAGAGATCGGCCTCGAGGACGACGGCCCGGTGCACGTGCGCCTGGACATGCTCGGCTACGTCGCCTCGACGGTCGGCAAGCGCGCGCCGGCGCAGGTGCTGCGCGAATCGCTGACGCGCGCGGCCCAGAGCGCCGGCGGCAAGCTGACGGGCTACGACGCCGAGCTCCGCGAGGCGACGTTCTCGCTCGAGAGCAGCGATCCCGACGCGCGGCTCGAGATCGAGGAGGCGGTGGCCGATGAGCTCTCCGACCTCGTCGAGGCGAAGGTCGTGACGCTCCCGATGCTGGAGCGCCGCTTCGAGCTGCAGCGCAAGATCGAGGCCGGAGCGCGCGGCGGTCTGCGCCAGCGGATCGACTCCATCGCCTCGAAGATGCTGCGCGAGGGCGGCTGCGCCGCGTCGTGGGAGCTCGCGGGCGACCGCGTCCTCAAGCTCAAGCTCACGCCGCTGTCCGAGCAGGATGCGCTCGAGGTCGACAGCCACATGACCGACTTCAAGCGCGAGATCGCGGTGGTGCTCGGCGACCCGCTCGACGAGCTCGACGTCGCCGGGAAGCCGGCCGCCGCTCCGCCGGGCAACGACGTCCCGCCGTCGCGACGCCGCGAGCCTGCTCCGGTGGCGGTGGCGGTGGAGGAAGAGGACGAAGACCTCGACGACGAAGACCTCGACGAGGAGGACGAGGACCTCGACGAGGAGGACGAGGACCTCGAGGAAGAGGGCGAAGATCTCGACGAGGACGCGGACGACGAGGACGAAGACCTCGACGAGGAAGAGGACGAGGATCTCGACGAGGAGGAGGCGCCCTCCAGGAAGGCCGCTCCGCGTGAGAAGCCCCGCAAGCCGGCCGAGCCGGCGGTGGAGCAGCCCGCGGCGAGCAAGCCCAGGGCCGTGGCGGTCCGAGGCGCGAAGAAGGAGCCGGCGAAGAAGCCGGCGGCCGCGACCAAGAAGGCGAGCGCGCCGGCAGAGAAGGCGGCGACCGGGAAGACCGCGGCGCCGGCCTCGGTGAAGAAGGCGGCGGCGAAGGCGCCCGCCAAGAAGGCCGCGAAGGCGCCCGCCAAGAAGGCCGCGAAGGCACCCGCCAAGAAGGCCGCGGCGAAGAAGCGCTGATCGCGCTCAGCGGGCGCGGTTGCGGTAGACGAGGATCACCGGCACGCCGTCGGGCCCGGCGATGTGATCCGGGCTCGTGGTCCCGAACGCGACCCACGCCTGGTACGCCTGCCCCAGCATGTGCTTCTCGTGGTGGTAGAGGGCGAAGTCCGCGCCCGCGACCGCCCCCACGCCGCGGATGTCCTTTCGCAGGCGCCCGTCGCGCAGCAGCATCTCCCACGCCGGGCCGGCGGTGTCGTGGATGTACACAGTCCCTCGGGGTGGGACGTGCTCGTTGAGGTACGCGACGACCGCGCCCGTTGTGTACCCCCAGAAGGTGCGGTTCAGCCCGAGGTTCGCCGCGCCGGGCGCGCCGCCGACCAGCGGCGTGTAGCTCGAGAGCGCCCACGGGTGCGCGTGCAGCGTCTCGGCGATGGGCGCCGCGACCACCGCCGCCCCGAGCAGCGCCGGGACCAGCGGGCCGCGCGCGAGCGCGGCCGCGCGCGTGGCGACGCCGGCCCGCGCGCCGGAGCCGCGCCGGACGAGCAGCAGCGCGCGTAGACCGACGCGAGCGCGCCGCACGGCCGCGGAGAACGCGGCGCCGGCGAACAGGGCGATGAACGGGTAGGCCGTCATCCAGTGCTTCGTGCCGCCGAAGATCGGCGTGCTCGACGAGAGCCAGGCGCCGTACACAGCCGCGATGGCGAGGAACCAGAGGAGCGCCGTGCCGCCGGGGTCGTCCGCGGGCGGACGGAGCCGCGCGGCGAGCGCCCGCTCTGCGGCGCGCGCGAGCCTCCCGCCTTCCGGGGCGAGCCGCGCCGCCGCGCACGCGAGCGGATGGAGGAGGCGCTCGCGCGCTGCCGCGCAGAGCCCCGCGGCGAAGAGGCACAGGGTCACGAGGGGGACCGTCGCCGCCGTCATCACGGGCGCGTAGGCCCTTGGCATCGGGGGCGTCCAGTAGTTCCGGCCGAGGAACTCCATGTTGTAGTACTCGTGGTTCAGGTGAAACGACGCGTACTCGCGGAGGCGCGGCAGCGTGTCGCGCCAGATCCACGGCCAGAGCGCGTAGAATACGAGGGGGCCGATCGTCGCCATCGCGGCGAGCGCGGCGAGAGGTCGCCGGGCGCCTCCGGCCCGCGCAGGCGAGGCCGCGGCGGCCGCGGGCGCCGCCCCCGCCGCGCTGGCGCGCGCGACGATCCGGTCCCTGACCTCCATGCCGACGGCGTGCGAGACGCAGACGATCGGCAAGAACCAGGAGTTGTGCTTCGTGTCGAGCGCGAGGCCGAACGCGACCCCGGTGAGCACGGGCCACAGCGCGCCGCCGTCCCGCAGCGAGCGCCAGTAGGCGTACGCGCACAGGGCCCAGACGGTGACGATCGGCGCGTCGAAGCAGGCGAGGTGCGCCTGGTAGAAGTACCGCGGCAGCATCGCGAAGAGCGCGGCCGCGGACGCGCCGGCGAGCCGATCGCGCGCCTGGGTGCCCCAGAGGTACACGAGCGCCACCCCGACGCCCGACAGGACCATCGCGGGGAACCGGTAGCTCGTGCCCTCCAGGGCGAAGAGCCCGAGCCGCTTCTGCAGGACGAGGTTGGAGAGCGCGAAGAGCGACTTGATGAGGCCGGGGTGCTCGTGGTTCACCGACCACGCGGCGTCGACGATCTGCGGATCGAGCGCCGCGCGCGGCGCGTCGAGGAGCGCCTGGAACCACGCTCCGTAGCGGTTCGCGGCGAAGAAGTAGAAGCCCTCGTCGCGCGCGTAGCCGAGATCGCCCGCGGTCGCGAGCAGCAGGGCGACGTACGCCGCCGCGAACGCGAGCGCGATCAGGCCGTCGGCGGGCGCGAGGGGCGCCGAGCGCTTCATCGGGTGTCCGCCTCGAAGCAGTAGTGGCGGTGCGTGTAGTCGGCGGATCTCACGGCGAACTCCACCTCGGCCTCGGCCGCGCCCGCGTGGGCGCCGAGCGGGAACTCGAACGCCGCCCACCCGTCGCCGTCGGCGTGCGTCGCCTCGCCCACGGCCTCGCCGTTCACGCGCACGGACAGCGTGACCGGCGCGCCGCGCCGCTCCCGCTCGATCATCCAGTACATGCCCGCGTGCCCTCGGATCACCGAGCCGAGCGGGACGCCGCGGAAGCGCGTGACGATCTCGCCGTCCCTCGGCGGGTGCGACCAGATGCACCGGCGAGGGCGGAACTCCTCGTCCGCGATCACCGTGACGCCCACGTTGAAGAACGGGCCACCGGGGCACTCGAAGCGCTCGGCGGGGAACGTCGGGTTCCCGCCGAGCCCGCCGGCGGCGATGCGCGCGCGCGCGTTCCAGCGGCACGCGGCCGGAGGCTCCGTGACCCGCACGTCGGCCGACGCCGGCGCGACGTTGTCGACGAAGTCGTAGACGATGCGCGCGGGCGACGGGTTCACGAGGCGCCGGAGCACGAAGGGGCCGCGCTCCTGCAGCGCCTCCTCGCGGAAGCCCGCGAGCTCCTCGGCGCGCTGGCCGAGGACGCTGATCTCGACCGCGGCCGCGTAACGGCTCTCGTCGGGCCGGGCGGCGTCGCGCAGCGGCATCAGCTCGTCCCCGAGCGCGCGGCGCGCGGCCGGATCGGCCCATCCCGGCGCGACGACCACGAGATCCCCGGGCTGCTTGATCGCCGCGAGGGGCGCCGCGACCTCGCGCCAGGCGTCGAAATCAGGAGCTCTTTCGCTGAAGTAGACGTGCGCCACGAGCTCTCCGAGGCCGAGCGCCGGCAGGCCGAGGAGGGCGATCAGGCCGAGGGCGCGGCGACGGCCGCGCGCGCTCGGCGCTCCGCCCGCGGGCGAGGTGGTCTCGCGGGGTTGCGCCGGGATCACGGAGAGCCCTACAGCTCGATCGCGTAGACGACGCTGCCGAGCGGCATGCGCTGCATGCGCTCCTCGATCACCCCGCGGAGCGCCTTCCAGGCGCCGGGCTTGTCGACGTAGGTCTCGCGCAGGCGCAGCGCGCCGGCCTTGTCGCCGCGCGCCTTGATCCCGAGCACCGTCCTCGCGAGCGCCTCGGCCGCGGCGGGCAGCTTGTCCGCCTGGATCGAGAAGCACCCCTTGTCCGCGCCGTTCGCCGCGGTCTCGCCGCGGTAGAAGCCGAGCGCGCCCGCGTCGAGCAGGCTGCCGAGCTGGATCGCGGCGAGCTGGCCGTAAGGACGCGCCTCGCCGCCTGCGGTGTACATCCCCTGCCCCGCCTGCCCGAGCGCCCAGATCACGTCCCTCACCTCGGACATGCGGGCGAGCGCCGGGTCGAGGACGCCCTTCTGCGCGAGCCAGCCGGTGAAGAAGAGCGCGCCGGTCTGGGCCTTGAGCTCCTCGAGCATCGAGGCGAGCGGCCCGCCGAAGATCTCGTCGTCGGTCTTGCCGTGCACCTTGTAGCCCTGCGCCGGGCCCAGGTTGTGGGACGCCTCGTGCAGCACCGTCCCGAGCGCGGCCACGGGGCCCTCTAGGGACACGCTCTCCATCGTGGTCTTGCAGAAGAGCGACGCGGCGGCCTCCCGGAGCGCGGCGCGGCTGTCGTCGTCCTGCAGGAGGTTCACCATGGCCACGGTGCGGCCGCGGCCTTCGGTCGCGACCGGCCCCCAGTTCGGCAGGCTCTGCCCCGACGTCCCGCCGGTCGGGGCGCGCGACTCGCCGGCGTTCAAGAGGATGTCGATGAAGTCGGGCAGGTGGAAAGCGACCTTGCGCGCCCTGTACGGCGCGCCCGCGAGGCTCGCGAAGGCCGCCTCCATGTCGGACTTCACCGGATCGAGCTTCTTCTGCCAGGTCAGCGACTCCTGGTTGATGCGCGCGAAGCTCACGTGGAAGCCCGCCTTGCGGCTGCACGGCTCCCAGTAGGTCTCGTCCGGCCCCACGCGCAGGTACCACGCCGAGTTCTCGGCGTTCATCTTCGCCCACGGCTCGTCCGCGAGCTCCCAGCGGTTGTCGAGGAACGCCTGCGACGCCGCGAGCAGGTACGCCTTAAAGGCGGCCTCCTTCGGGCTCTGGATCGCCTCGGCCGCCGCCTTGAGCTCCCGGCTCACCGCCTCCATCTCGGGCTTGTAGGCCTCGCTGTAAGGCACGGCCTTGAGGGCGCCGCGCTCCTCGACCACCACGGTGAACGGGGAGAGCAGCGCCTTCTGATCCGGGCGCGCCTCGAGCGCGGCGCAGAACTTCTTGTCCTGCTGGAGGCGCGCCGGATAGACGCCGGTGACGCGAGGCGGCCTGCTCGGCAGCGCGCTGCAGTTCGGATCGTCGCGCGTCCTGGGTTGCTGGCACCAGGGCCCCTGGTTGCGCCAGAACAGCGCCCGGCTGGCGGGGTCGTCGGCCGGGATCTTGTCGGCCATGCCGGCGGAGCCGAGCTGCTTCGCGTGGATCTGCTCGATGAGCTCGGCCACCTTGAGCAGGTGGCCGACGATGGCGCGGTCCTCGGCCGACGCGCCGCGGAGGTCGGCCCGGAGGAGCGAGGGGCGGCCGGCCGCGAGCTCCGCGAGGACGGCATCGCGGCGGCGCACCTCGGCCTCGTCGAGGCCAGCGCGCAGGTGGCCCTCGGCCTTGACCTTGGTCATCGCGGCATAGGCCGACGTGAACGCCGGGGTGAAGGCCCCGGAGGCGACCCAGGCCGGCGCCGGGGAGTGATACCAGAGGGCGGAGACCTCGTCGGGATCGACGGCGCCCGAGCTGTTGCGGTCGGCGATCCAGAACAGCGGGAGATCGAGCTCCACGGCGATGCGGTTGAACTCGAGCCGGGGGATCTGATCGAAGCGTGGGGCCTGGGGCGCGGCCTGGGTGGGTGTGGGCGCAGGAGGAACGGCCTGGGGCGGCTCGGCTGGCAGAGGGGGGTGCGGAGCAGAGCAGGCGGCGACGGCGGCGAGCCCGGCGAGCCCAGTGAGCGCGGCGCGGCGGAACGGCGGGATCGGGAGGGGGATCTTCATGGCTGGAGCTCCGAGGGGCCCTTGACCTGCGAGGCGCGCGGGACGGCCGGGAGGCCAGCGAGAGCGAGGAGGCGCGCCGCGAGAGCGCCCGGCGCCCTGGTCGCGCCGCGAGAACGCCTCCCCGCGCGATCGGCCGCCGGACTGCCAGGCACGCGGGAGCGTAGATCAAGGACGCCCGGAGAGGGGGTGTTTCTACGCGCGGGCAGGAAGGAGCGTTAATCAACGACGCGGGAGCGGCCTCATGCGGAGGGACGGACGCCTGCCGCCCTGGGCAGCCGCTGCCCGAAGACGCCTGCCAGGAGCTCCCCTGCGCCGTAGTAACAGAGGTAGCCGGCCAGCGCGAACTTGAGCGGCACGGCCGACGCGGGCAAGAGCAGCAGGACGAGGCCGGCGACCGTCGAGCCAGCGCCCACGACGAAGAGCCACCTCGACTCCACCATTCCCTTGAGCACGATCGACGCCGCGACGCGCAGCGCGCCGGAGATGAACGCAAAGAACCCCACGAGGACCACGAACATCTCGACCATGGTTCCGCGACGGAGCACGACGAGGCCCAGAAGGAGGCTCGCCACGCCGCGCACGCGGGAGAGGAGACGTCGGATGGGCGGCTCCCGCAACGCACCGACGAGCGACAGGGCGCCATCGACGAGCGCGTAGGCAGCGAAGGCCGAGACGAGCAGGCGCCACCCCGCGGAGGAGCCCTGACCGGCGGAGATCGCCAGGGCGCCGGCGCCCACGGAGAGCGCGAGGGCGCCTTGCGCGATGAGGATCCATCGGGAGCGCTCCGGGCGCGTCGGCTTCGGGAACATCGTCCTCGCGGCGGAGATGGCCGCGGCGACCGGGCTCTTCGTCGCCGAACGTGCGCGATCGGGCTTCGCATCCGGGAGCACGAGGGGCATCGCGCGCTCGACGGCGCGACCGTCTTTCCACTCGAGATAGCGGACATGTCCGTCCGGAGAGATGCGAAGGAACGAGTTGAGAGGCCCGGCCCATGAACCGCTGTTGAAATACCAGTCACCGATAGAGCCTGCCTTGTGGGTGTGCCCGAGGACAGCCACGTCGTATGCGCCCGTGTCGAGCTCCGCGCGGACCCCGATCACGTGCTCGCCGAGCCGGTCCGGGTTCTGCGCCGGCGTCAACGCCCCGCGGGGGGAAGGGTCCCGCTCCGTCACGCGCTGGCTCATCGTCGCCAGGGTGCGTTTCCAGATCGTCAGTATCGAGTCGCCGAATTTCTCGAGGACGTCCTCCACGCTCTCGCCGCCCTTGAGGAGAGGAGAGCCGTTCTCGTCCTCGGCGACGCCGGCGAGGATGGAGAACATGCGGCCGAAGCCAGGCTCGTCCCCGGCGTTGAACGGATCGGTCTCGTGCCCGTGGCAGAAGTGGAACCGCTTGCCGTCGAGCTCCCGGGTGAACGGCGCGCGCATGCACGCGAAGAAGGGGTGATTGAGGAGGTCCGTCTCGATGAAGTGCACGAGATCGACGTCATGGTTGCCGGGCACGTAGACGAGCCTCAGCGCGGCGAGCTGGTCGAGGAGCGCCCGCCGCTTCACGAACAGGAGGCTGAGGTTCATCTGCCAGAGCTCGAAGAGGTCCCCGAGGATGAAGAGCTCGCCCCCCTCGCTGCCCACGTGGTCGAGGAATGCACGCAGCTGCGACGTCTTCTTGCCTGCCTCGAAGTTGTCGCGCGCGCCGCCGTCACCGATGTGCAGATCGCTGATGACGAAGATATCCCTGGCTGCGCCATCCATTGCCCTGCTCCAGGGTGGAGCGATCCCGCCATGCGCGGCGGCCGCGTCCCCCACCCCGCGTGACTCGCAAGCCGCGTGCCGCGACGATCCGCAGGAGGGCGAGCGCCGGCCGAGCGGGCGGCGCGGTCGGCAGCGACGCGCCCGTCGGCAGCGATGCGCCCGCCGGCTCGCCGCCGTTCGGAGCGCGCGAGCGCCCCCGGGCGGTCACTCGCACAGGGCGTGCGAGCGTGCCCGAGCGATCACTCACACAGGGCGGTATCGACGAGGCCGAGGACGTCCATGTACGCCTGCTCGGCGCCCTCTTCGCCGTACAGGAAGTACGGCAGCACCGTGATCGCGACGGTGACGGCGCGGCCGTCGTCGGTGACGCCGCCGCGGGTGTGGTAGCCGGGAATGTCGCCGCCGTGGCCCCAGACGAGGCCGCCGCAGCTCAACGGGGTGCTGACCACGCCGAGCCCGTACCGGGCGCCGGGCCACATGGCGGGGGCGTCGACCGTCGTGCGGAGCTCCTCCAGCTGCGCCGGCTCGAGGAGATCGCCGCCGAAGAGGGCGGTATAGAAGCGGTTGAGGTCGCTCGGGGTCGCGATCACCTGTCCGGCGGCCCATCCCCATCCCGGGTCGAGCTCGGTGATGTCTTGCAGCGGCTCGCCGGGCACGTCCGTGTGATAGCCCTTTGGATGGCACCCGCGGATGCCCTGCTCGCCGACGCCGGGGAGGTAGGTGTGGCGCAGCCCGATTCGCTCGATGATCCGGCGCGTGATCTCCTCGTTCAGAGGGCGGCCGGTGACCTTCTCGATGATCATGCCCGCGAGAACATAGTTGGTGTTGCTGTACGCCCATTCGGAGCCGGGGGTCTTCCCCGGCTGCGCCAGCGCCATGTCGAGCAGCGCGTGGGGATCGAGGTAGGTGTGCTGGAGCTTGAAGACGCCCTCGGCCAGGAGCACATCGTCGTAGTCGGGCAGCCCGCTCGTGTGCTGCAGCAGCTGCCGCACGGTGATCTCGCGGCCGTCGATGCCGTCGCCGCGCACGAGGTCCGGCAGGTAGGTCTCGATCGGCGCGTCGAGGTCGACATCACCCTCGCCGACGAGCTGGAGGACGACCACCGCGGTGAAGCTCTTGCTGCTGCTGCCGATGCGTACTTGCCCGTCGACAGGCACTTTCGCCTCGGTCTCCAGGTCGCCGACACCTGAGGTGTAGTGATGGGTCTGCCCGTCGCGATCACCGACCGCGACCAGGACGGCGGGGAACTTGAGGTCGCCCACCAGATGATCGGCGCCTTGCTGCACCGGATCGTCAGGATCGGTGTTGGCGCCGTCCGTGGAACCATCGGTGCACTCGCCCGACGGATCGCCTCCGCCGCCGCTGCCGGCGTCCTGGCCGCCGCTGCCGGCCTCCTGACCGCCGCTGCCGGCCTCCTGACCGCCGCTGCCAGCGTCTTGACCGCCACTGCCGGCGTTCTGACCGCCACTGCCGGCGTCCTGACCGCCGCTGCCGGTGTCTCCGCCCACGCCGGCACCGCCGCCCGTGTTCTCCGGCGTCCCACCGGCGTCGGAGCAGCCCGCGAGCAGGGCCGAGGATCCGAGCAGCGCCGAGACGAGGACCATCGAAAAGACGTTTCGCAAGCTCATCGCTGCTGCGCTCGCAGCCGCGGTTCTCGGAGAAGTGAAATGACGGTGCAGAGATCTCATGATCGGCTCCTGGTCGCGTGCGGGCGCCCTCTGTTCACCGCTGCGAGCCGGAGGCTTGCGCCGCCGGGCATCGCCACGCTGTTCGGAGAGCGCCCCTCGTTTTCATAACGCTGTTCCCGGACTCGTGAGGTTCGTTCATGCCTCCCACGAGTCTGTCTTAAGAACTCATCCTCTGGATCCCGTCGACGCGGCGGTCGTGACCACCGGCGCGGGGGCGCGCCCGCGGCTCACTCGCACAGCGCGGCGTCGGAGAGCGCGAGGACGTTGGCGTACGCGGCGTAGGCCTCCTCGCGGGTGTGGACGCTCGGCACGGCCGAGGGCAGCGCCGTGACGGCGACGGTGACGGCGCGGCCGTCCTCGGTGACGCCGCCGCTGGTCTCGTAGCCGAAGATGTCGCCGCCGTGGCCCCAGAGGACGCCGCCGCAGCTCAGCGGGCTGCTGCTCAGGCCGAGCCCGTACCGGTAGCCGGGCCACATGGCGGAAGCGTCCACGGTCGTACGCATTTCCTCGAGCTGCGCCGCATCGAGCAGCTCGCCGCCGAGCAGGGCGGAAAAGAAGCGGTTCACGTCGCTCGGCGTGGAGATGATGTTTCCGGCGGCCCCCGCCTGGGACGGGTCGAGCTCCGTGACGTCGCGCAGCGGCTCACCGAGCGCCGCGTGATAGCCTCTGGGATGGCACCCCCGGATGCCCTGCTCGCCGACGTCGGGGATATAGGTGCTGCGCAGCCCGATGCGCTCGATGATCCGGCGCGTGATCTCCTCGGCCAGAGGGCGGCCGGTGACCTTCTCGACGACCAAGCCGGCGACGATGTAGTTCGTGTTGCTGTACGCCCATTCGGCGCCAGGGGCGAACGTCGCCGGCTGCGTCAGCGCCAGGTCGAGCAGGGCGCGGGGCTGGAAGTAGGTGTGCAGGACCTCGAAGACGTCGTCGCCCAAAGCCAGCCCGACGTAATCGGGCAGGCCGCTCGTGTGCTGCAGCAGCTGCCGCACCGTGATCTCGCGGCCGTCGATGCCGTCGCCGTGGAGCAGATCGGGCAGGTACGTCTCGATCGGCGCGTCGAGGTCGACCTTGCCCTCGCCGACGAGCTGCAGGACGACCACCGCGGTGAAGGGCTTGCTGTTGCTCCCGATGCGCACCTGTCCATCGACAGGCACGCTCGCGCCGGTCCCCAGGTCGCCGACACCGGCGGTGTAGTGACGGGTCTGCCCGTCGCGATCGCGGACCGCGACCAGGACGGCGGGGAACTTGTCGTCGCGCACCAGGCGGTCCGCACCCTGCTGCACAGCGTCGTCGGGATCGGTGTTGGCGTGGAGGGTGGGATCGCCGGTGCACTCGCCTGACGGCTTTCCTCCGCCTTCGCCTCCGCCGCTGCCGGCGTCTTCGCCGCCACCGCCGCTCTCGTCTCCACCTGCACCGCTCTCGGCGCCACTGCCGCCCGCGCCGCTCGCGGCGTCCGTCGTCGCCGGCGCCCCGCTGCCGTCCGAGCAGCCCGCGAGCAGGGCTGAAGACCCGAGCAGCGCCGAGACGAGGGCCGTCGAGAGCGCGCTTCGCAAGCGCATGGATGCTGTGCGGGCGGCCGGTGTTCTCGGGGAAGCGAAGCGATGGTGCGGAGATTTCATGATCGGCTCCTGGTCGTGTACCGGCTCCCTCGAATCACCGTCGCGAACCGGCGGCTCACGCCTCCGGGGATCGCCACGTTGCTCGAAGCGCGCCGCTCGATTTCGGAGCTCTGTGCCCGGACTCGGAAGGATCGTTCACGTCCGGAGGCGAAATTTCTCTCCAGGACGCCGTCGATGGCGGGTGATGGACGTTTGAACGCCCTCGGCGCCGTTGCGCATCACCACAGCAGGTTCCACGTCGACCTCGCCGCAGCGGGAGGGCGGGTGGTCGTCTTGCGTCACCCTTACCTCGGTGCGCTCGATTCCCGTTCGTGAGGGGGGCTGTCAGGATCGTTGGTGTTCCGCGCCGCACGCGCGTTGGCGGCCGCGCGCGGCGCGGTAGGCTACGCGCCGCTTACGGCGACACCGCGACAGCGGGTTGAGAGACGGCGCCGTGGCTGGCGTCCTCGCCCGCGTCCTCGCCGCCGCCCGCTTCTGCCTCGACCTCCTCGCTCATGTCGTCGACAGTGGTGCTCGACACGCGCGACAGGAGTTTCGGGGTCACCTCCTCGAACGCGTCGCCATGGAAGTAATACCCGATCTTCCGGAGGTCGGCGTAGCGACGGACCAGGAGCGTCCAGAGCCGGTCGCGCATCGTCTCGGCCTCGCCGCGCTGCTTTGCCACGGGCCGGCGAGCCCCCTCGGGGGTGAGGGTGTCGAGCAGCCACTCGCTCGCTTCCCGCAGCTGGTCGAACTCCTCCTGGCTGAAAGGGTGTTTTCCGCGGAGCGCGACCGCGTGCTCGTCGTACAGGTGGGCCAGCGCCATCCCGTCGCTGGCGAGATCGTACTTGCCGCTGCCGGCCCGGATCTCGGCCACGACGTCCTTCGGCAGGAGCCCCCGCTTGGCCAGGGTCTCGGCGAGCGTGAGCATCGGCTCGCGCAGCTCGATCACGACCTTCAGCTTGGCCTCGATCTCACCGGAGCTGGCCGGCTTCGCCGTGACACGTGTAGCGGCGAAGACCAGGGCCCGGCCGAGGTCGGGCAGCGCGAGCACGTCGTCGAGCGGCAGCTCGGGCAGCGCCTTCCGGATCCGCGCGGGATCCGCGCAGGCGGCCTGGACGCCGCGCTTCACGTTGGCGAAGGCGATCCGCACATCCGCCCGACAGACCTCGACGTCGCGGTCCGGGAGCGCCGCGGCCTCTGGGGCAAAGCGCTTGTAGCAGGCGTGGTAGGTTGTCTTTGCCGTGGGAGTCGCCGTGGGCGCCTTCCCGGTGTGTGCTTGTTGGGTCTTGGCTTTGGCCATCTTGGGAACGTACGTCCAAGCGAGCGCGACGGTAGGTCACAGCACCGCCGGATGTGTGCTCGGAGGAGCGCAAGATCTCGACGCGAGGGGGATGGGGCTGCGAGGAGAGGCGCAACCCGTGGCCGCGGACCCCGGGCGGGGATGGATGGGGTCACGTAGTGTCATTTCGCAGGCCGATCTGTAAACGGTTGGACACACGTAGTGTCATTTCGCAGGCCGATCTGCAAACGGGGGGACACACGTAGTGTCACGCGGCAGGCCCTGCGGCCTACGATCGGACATGCGTAGCGTCGCCCGGTACGACGCTGCTGCGGTGGAGTCGTCCATGTTGCCTCCGCTGGCGCGCCGTCCGGCATCCGAGATCAGCAGCGGGTGGCGCTATGGCGCAGGGAGCCGGCGCAGCGCGAGCCGGCGCAGGTGAGCGCGGAGAGCCGGCGAGGGCGGGACGGCGTGGGCGTCGAGGCCGGCGAAGGCGGCGCGCTGGAGGCGGCAGGAGGCGCAGACCGCGAGGTGCGCGGCGATGGCGGCCGGCGGGGGCAGGCCGAGGGCTTGCGTCGCCTGCGTGCCGAGGAGCGGATCGGTGCACGCGGGCGGCGCCGGATAGGGCGACGGGCTCATGACGGCTCCTCCTCGGCGAGCGCCTCGCGCAGCTTGCCGAAGGCGCGGTGGCGGAGCTGGCGCACGTAGTTCGGGGTGATGCCGAGAGCGAGAGCGATCTCGGGGCCGTCGCGATCGTCGAGATCCATGGAAACGACCTCTTGCTCCAGCGGATTGCAGGCGCGCTCCAGAAGAGAGGCGAGCCTCTCCGCGGTTTCCCGCTGGAGCAGCGCGCTGAGGCCGCCCTCGTCGAGGGAGAGTTCACGGTCGTCTGGCGGGTCCACGGCTGCGTCGCGCGAGCGTGCGGCCAGGAGGCGCGCCGCCTTGTTGCGCAAGGTGCCGAAGAGGAAGCCGGGGACGTTCACGGGCTCGTGGGCGAGCACGGCCTCTGCCTTCTGGAAAAGGACGAGGAAGGCTTCCTGCACGGCGTCGGCGGCGTCGGCGGGCTGGAGCCGCAGCCGCCGTCGCGCGTAGCCGTTGAGCCTGGCGGCGTGGCGATCGAAGAGGGCGTCGAAGGCCGCGGCGTCGCCCCGGACGAGGGCGGCGAGCAGGGCCTCGTCGCTGTCGGCGAGGCGCGGAGGACGGCCGCGCAGGTCGCCAGAGGGCACCCAGCCGGTCGCGCGCAAACGCCCGAAAAGGAGCCCCCGGAGCCGCGTGAGATCGGTCGCGTCGGCAGGAGCCGAGAGCATGGCGGCGCGAGCGAGGAGGTCGGCGAGGGGCACGGGTGGAAAGAGATTAGCCTGGCTGCTTCTGTGCAAGGGCGCGAAAGTTCTGCAGAATGGGGTGGGCCGGCATGTGCCTTCTGAGGACTTCCAAGCCGTGCCGCACGAGCTCGACGCCGCTCTCCTGCTGACCCAGGCGGGCTACCGCCCACCCGAGTGCCACCTCCGTTTCAGCCAATATATAGTGTTCAAGCGTGCCGACACACCGCTCCTGGATGGTCATCGCGCGGCGATAGTACAACACGGCCTGTTCGAGCTCACCTTCGCGCGCAAACAGATCCGCGAGAGTGCGCAGCAACGACGCATCGGCCAACTGCCCGTCCCCGTCATCGATATTTCTTCTCAAAGCTAGCAAGCGTTCCAGCGCCTGACGTGCTCCTCCCATGTCACCCCGCATCATTAGAACACTACCCAATAGTCGGAGCGCCTCCGCTACAGCACTGTGTTCCTCGGTGCCATGCAGGTGCCTCAACAAGCCGTAGGCACGGGTCAGCAATTGATGCGACATCGTCAGGTCGCCCTGGGTCATCAGAACGCAACCCAGCATGAGCAGGGACGCCGCCACGTCGGGGTGCTCGTCCGTACCGTGCAGCTTCACCAGGATGGCGAGCGAGCGCTCCAGCAGCTCCCGCGCTCGCTTCCGGGGACCTTGAGCTAGGAAAACGCTAGCCAGCACATGTAACGCCGCCGCCACGTCGGGGTGCTCGTCCGTACCGTGCAGCCTCACCAGGATGGCGAGCGAGCGCTCCAACAGCTCACGCGCTCGCTTCCAATCGCCCTGTAACATGAGAATACTACTCAGCGCAGTCAGCATCGCCGCCGTGTCCGGGTGTTCATCTGCACCATACACGTCCTCCCGGATGGCAAGCGAGCGCTCCAACAGCTCACGCGCTCGCTTCCAATCGCCCTGCATTAGGAGAATGCGACTCAGCCCATACGACGCTGCAGCTACATCGGGATGTTTATCGGTGCCGTGTGCCTTTACCAAAAGATCGTGCGAGCGTTCCATCGTTTGCCGCGCGCCGTTCAGATTTCCCCGCTGCAAGAGAACGCACCCTAGTGCTTGGAGCGCTGCCCCGAAATCCCGGCAGTCCTCACTACCATGTATCTTGGCTGAGATGCTGCATGAACGCTCCAGCGCCTGCTGCGCCGCACCAAGATCGCCCTGCACCATCAGAGCGCCACCGAGCGCGCGCAGCACCATTGCGATCCGAGTATGCTCCTCCGTGCCGAGCACACGGACGAAAAGCGATTTACTTCGCTGGATGTGCTCCACGGCGCACGATGGCGGCTGTCCCGCCTTGAGCGCAGCGGAGCCGGCCCACAGATGGCCATACGGAGAGTCCGGCAGCGCCGTCAAATGACGCTCGGCGAGCCGGAAGCTGTCGGCATACAGGCCGGCATGTTCGAGCGCTCCGTCGAGCTGGCTGGCAAGAGCTTCAGCCCACTCGACGTGCCCGCCCCGCAATGCATGCTCCCACGCCGCCTGCGTACGCTCGATCCGCACTGTTGTCGACACCGCGTTCGCAGCCATCTTCTTCCAAGCCCTCGCCGCCACCAAATGCCACCGCGTCGCGTCAGCCAGATCGAACCGCGGCTCAACGAGCGGGCTCACCCGGTACGCCCGCGCGCCGTCGAGCTCACCCACCTCCAGCAGCCCCCAGCTCGCCAGCACATCGAGGTCGCGGTCGAGGTCGACCGCGAGCCCCTCGGCGAGCGCTGCGAACGCTTCCCTCGGCACTGCGGCCTCGAAGACGCGCGCCCTCTTCACGAACTCGAGCGCCGGCTCACCGAAGGCAGCGCGGGTCTGCTCGCAGGCCATGTGGCGCAAGAACAGCCCCGCCAGCTTGGCGTGCTCCTCCTCGCTCGCCTCGTCGCCCGGCGCCCAGATCGGAAGCGCCGCCGACGCGCTCGCAGCAACGGCGGCGAGCTCCTTGTCCGGCTTGCCCGCGAGCAGCGAGCGCGCCCATGCGAGGACACGTGCATTGCGCCCCAGCCGCTCGGCGAGGTCGTGCCAGCTCTTGAGCGACACGCTCGCGAGCTCGTTCGACGCCTGCCCCCGCATCCAGAGCTTTCTCACGGCAGCGCTGTCGAGCGCGCCGAGCGGCACGAAGGCGAGCGCCCGGTCGTTCGCTCCCGGGACCCGGAACTCGGCCGTCGACGTGATCAAGAGCTTCGGCTTGCCGGTGGCGCAGGTGGGCAGGAGCGCCTCGAGCAGCGCGGCCGCCTCGGGCTTCACGAGCCAGGGGCCGCCCGTGCTTCGCTCGAGGTTCTGCTCGAAGTCGTCGAGCACGATGACCACGCGCAGCCTGCGCCAGTGCTCCATCACGCGCCGCACGCGCTGGAGCACGCTCTCCTCGGCGCGCGCGAGCATGTCCTCGGCGGCCTGGTGTGCTCCGCCAGCTCGGGCGGCCTGCTGAAACGCTTCAAGCACACCGCGCTCGTCGATCACACCGTGCAGGACCACCATACCGAGCTCCGGCGTGTGCTGCTTGGCGCGCTCGATCGTCCGGCCCACCGCGCACGACTTGCCGACGCCCTTCATCCCGAAGACACACGCGCCCGCCACGTCGCGCGCCCCGCCCTTCTGCATGTCTTGCCCGCGCAGGAGCACGCGGACCAGGCGCTGCACGAGCCGCCGCCGGCCCACGAAGCCCGCCTTGAGCACGCGCATGTGGCTGCCCAGGAAGCTGTAGATCTCGTCGCGATCGGCGCGCTCGCTCAGCGGCTCGGCGCCATCGTCGATGCGGAACCCAGCCGCCGAGCCGCTGACGAGGTGCAGCGTCCCCCAGGCATGGGACGGCGCGGACGCGCCCTCCTCGGTGCGTCGCATCCGCTCGCGCGCGACCTGCGCGGCCTCGACCGGGGTCTTGCCGGTACCGATCTGCTCGTACACAGCCGACGCCGCCAGCGTGGCGAGATCGTCACGAACCGGACGCGTCCAGCCGAGCACGTTGGGAGCGCCCCCTGACACGAGATCCGCCGCGAAGCTCGCGACCGAGCCGCGGACCTCGGCGCTGTGGCAACACGACACCATCACGAGCTCCGGCATGACCTTCGCGCGCTCCAGCGCGTCGAGGAGCTCCGCCGGCGAGACGAGGCGCTTGCCGCCGAACTCGTCCTCCATGACGAGCCGCGGTCCGTCAGGCGTCAGCACCCCGTGTCCGCTCAGGTGCACGACGTCGAAGCGCTCGACGAGCAGCGCGGCGCGGAGGTCTTCCAGCGTGCCCTCCTCGACGACGCGCAGGCGGGCGCGGCGGCGCTCGGCCAAGGGCGCGATCGCGGCGAGCAGCTCCTCTTCTTCCCGCTCGAAGTCGAGCTCTGGCGGCGCGTCGTGGGGAGAGAACGCCATGAACAGGATGCGCAGGCCGCCGCTGTCCAGCAGGCGCGGCGCGGCGAGATCCTGGGGCCCGAGCTGCAGCACGACCGTGAGCGGCGGCGCGCCACGGTGGCGCGTCTCCGCAAAGGGCAGGAGCTCCCATCGCATCCACGTGGCGGGGTGCGCGCGCAGCGCGCCGCGGTCGTCGCTCCGCGCACGCACGACGAGATCGAGCCGGCGGCGCTCGGCCTCCGCCCTCGCGATGCGCTGCGCGAGGGCGCGCTCGGGGCCGTCGAGCAGCTCGAAGAGGGCGGCGCTCAGCGCGGTGCGGGTGCTGACGATCGCGGCGCTCTGCTCTGCGCTCTCCGCGAGGCTCACCGCGTCGGCCAGGCGCTGGAGGCGCGCGATCTCGTCGCGGCGGAGGATCTTGTTCCTGGCGCCAGGCGCCTCGGCCCAGCTCAGGATCAAGTCGCCACCCGAATCCAGCCGGAGGTCGACCATCGCGGGCAGCGGCGCAGCCATGTGAGGCACCGTACGTGACGAGAATCGGGGGGCCAAGGGCGCGGTCATCAGGGTCCTTTCGTCGAAGCCACCGGCTCATCCCGCGAGCAGGCCCGGGCGTTACAGCCGCCTGCGCGTTTCTGGCTCGAGCGACGTGGCTCCCCGCTCCTGGACGCGGGCGTACCTGCCGATGGCCCCGCACCCGCGACGAGGGCTCAGGCTCTCGCTGCCGGCGTCACCATCGGCCCGCGGCGCAACGACGTTCAGAGCAAGCCGCGCATCCAGCCGATGGCTGGGAGCTCATCACCACGACAACGGCGTCACCCCTCTGCCGCCGTCGCAACCTGGGAGAACGGGTCTCGGTAAATCTCGCCGACCGACAGAGCGCACCCGATCGCCTCGAGGTGCGCGCCCCCTCCAGCGCGGGCCTCCCGGAGCGTCCACGAGTCGTCCGGATTGCGGTGAAACACCTCTATGCGCTGCTCGTGCTGCGAGACGAGCACGTACTCCCTGAGCGAGGGGATCCGCCGGTAGTGCGCGAACTTCTCGCCCCGATCGTACGCCTCCGTGCTGTCGGAGAGGACCTCAACCAAGACGATTGGGTTGAGCGCTGCGTCCTTGTCCTCGAGATCGCGCTCGAGCCTCCCGCAGAGGACGCTGACGTCAGGGTACGTGGAGAGCCCGGTCGCCTGCACCCGGACGCGCAGATCGGCGGAGTAGACCGCGCAGGGCCGCTCGCGGAGCTGCGCCCGGAGCTCCGCAATCACGTTCGCGCACAGGCGCGCGTGCTCCGGCGTTCCGCCGGCCATCGCGAAGATCTCGCCGTTCAGGAACTCGTGCTTCGTCGGGCTCGCCCGCTCCTGCTCGAGATACTCGGCGTATGTCCAGACGATCCTGCGCGCCGGCTCGTTCATGGTCGGGCAGTATGCCACGCCAGCGCGTCACGGCCCTATCCTCGGCGCCATGCCCACGATCCAGAGCACCGCCGAGATCGACGCCGCCTGCGACGCGCTCTTCGCGCTGTCCCAGGACTACGACCTCCGGCTCGAGTGGGACCCGTTCCTCCGCGAGATGCGCTACCGCGACGGCGCGACCGAGCCCGCCGTCGGCGTGCGGGTGTGGGTGCGGGCCAAGAACGGGATGTCCATGGAGGCCCGTTACATCACCCTGAACCCGCCGGAGCAGGTGGCCATCACCATGGTCGAGGGGCCGCGGATCTTCCGCCAGTTCTCGGGCGCGTGGCTCTTCAAGGCGCAGTCGCCGCGACGGACCCGCGTCACGTTCCGCTACAACTTCACCGCGCGCCCGCAGGTCCTCGCCCCGGTGCTGGAGCCGGTGATGGCGACCGTGCTGAAGCGCGACATCGAGCAGCGCCTCGCCGGGCTCAAGCAGAGCGCCGAGACGACGGACATCCTGCAGCGGCTGCCGCCCCGCGCCCGGCCCTCATCCGCCTAGCCGCTCGAGCGCCTCCCGCGTCGCCGCGGCCCCGGGGTGGCGCAGGCGCGCCCGCAGCGCCGCCGCCTCGGCGAGCAGCTCCCGCCCTCGCGCGCGCTCCTCGCCGCGCGCCGCCGCCGCGCGCGCCACGCCGGCCCAGTGCAGCCCGTCCGCCCTCGCCCACGCGTCCTCGCCCGCCCACGCAACAGCCGAGTCGGCGAGCGCCGTCGCAGACGCCGCCGCCCCCGCGCCGCGCGCCAGCGCGCACCGCGCGGCGACGACCGCGAGCCGCGCGCGGAACGGGCCGAACCCGCACGCCTCCGCGACATGCAGCCCCTCCAGCGCCTGCCGCGCGCCGTCGTCGAGCCGGCCAGCGGCGAGCGCGATCCGCGCCGCGAGCTCCTGGCACCGGAGCGCGACCTCCACCTCGCCCGTCGCGGAAGCCCAGCGGCGCGCCTCGACGAGGTGCGCCTCGGCCGACGCGACGTCGCCGCCGTCGCCGTCGCCTCCGTCCAGCAGCGCGAGGCCGAGCAGCGTGTGGCCGTGCGCGACGTGCCCCTCCCATCCCCTCCGCCTGCACTCGGCGATGTTGCGCTCCGTGGCCTCGCGCGCCTCGTCGCGGCGCCCGAGCGCGAGCGCGTGCTCCGCCTCCCAGAGCGCGCGGCGCGCGACCGGCGCGTCGCCCAGCTCCCGCAGGCGCGCGAAGCGCTCGCCCGCCGCGTCGACCTCGCCGAGGTCGTGCAGCACCGCGGCGAGCAGCGCCAGCGCGCGCACGGCGTGGAGCTGGTCCGCGGCGCGACGGGCGCTCCCCGCGGCGCCTCCGGCGATCTCCGCCGATCGCTCGAGCAGGCCGCGCGCCCCGGTCAGGTTGCCCCGCAGCCGCTCGGTGTACGCCAGCGTGCGCAGGCCCATCGCGAGCAGCGCCGGGTCGCCCAGCGCACCGGCGAGCTCGTTGTGCGCCTCGTAGCAGGCGCAAGCGAACGCGAGATCCCCGAGCGCACCGGCGTAGAGCCCCGCGTCGTAAACGCGCGACGCCCTCGCGCGCGCGGGCAGCGAGGCCGGCATGTCCCGAGGGTCGTCGCCGCCGGCGAACGCGCGCAGGATGCGGGCGCCGCGGGCCATGTCGCCGAGCTTGAGCCCGAGGTGCGCGAAGCCCCCGAGGGCGAGCGCGTAGATCTCGTACGCCTCGCCCGCACGCCCGGCGCCGAGCAGCTCGGTGAGGATGGCCTCGTACGCGTCGACCGCCTCGCGTTCATGCGGCGCCCGGCGCGGCGCCTCGTCGAGGCGCGGCGGCGGCGCGGCGCTCCCCGCGGCGTGGACGCGCTCCGGCGGCACGCCGAGCAGCGACTTGAAGTGCTGCCGCACGAAGGGGTGCGTCGAGTAGCAACGCTCGCCCGGACGCGCCGCGAACACGAGCCCCAGCCGCTCCAGCCGGGCGAGCCCGCGCGCGAGCTCCGCGGCGCCCCACCCCGCCATGGCGCCCGCGATCTCGCCGCCGGCCCGGATCAGCTGGTGCAGCGCCTCCTCGCCGGCGCCGCCGGGGAACACCGAGAGGCGCGCGAGGAGGTCCCGCTCGCCCGGCGGCAGCGCGCGCGCGTAGGCCGACAGCACCGAGCTCAGGCGGCGGGCGAGGACGTCGTCGTGCTCGGCCTCGGCGAGGTGCGCCGCTTGCGCCGCGGAGAGCCGCCCCGCGTCGCCGCCGAGGAACGCGCCCACGTAGGAGCCGAGGACGGCGACCGAGAGCGCGTGGCCGCCCGTCCTCTCGAACAGCGCGCCGAGGGCGCCGTCGTCGCCGTGGATGCCCCAGCGGCGCAGGAGCGACGCAGCGTCGCCCTCGCAGAGCGGCTCCGGCCGGATCGTCGCGAGCCCGCCCTCGGCCCAGGCGGACAGATCCGCGAGCTCGAAGCGCGACGTGACGAGCGCCCGCGCGCCGCCGAGCCCGGACGCGACAGCGCAGAGCAGCCGCCGGAGGAGCGCATCGTGCAGCTCGCCGTGCGCGCGCCCTGCGCCCCCTTCGGCCTGCACGGTCTCGAGCCCGTCGAGCACGAGCAGGTGCGGCGGCCCCTGCCCCAGCGCCTCCTTCAGCCGCGCGAGCTGCTCTCCGGGCGCCGCCGGCGGCCGCGCCGCCCCCGGACCCGAGGCGCCCGCGCCCGGCGCGAAGTAGGCCGCCGCCTGGTCGAGGAACGCCTCGCTCCTGGGGTCGTCGTAGAAGCTCCAGACGAGCACCCCGCCGGGCCGCGGAGCGTCGCCGAGCCGCTGGAGGAAGCGCTCGGCGATCGCGGTCTTGCCCGCCCCGCCCACGCCGAGGAGCGCGATCACCCGGGGGCACGGCGGTGACGCATCGGCCCACGCGGAGAGCCGGTCGAGGATCTCCCCGCGCCCGACGAAGTGCCGCGCTCGCTGGAGCGTGTGCGCGTGCAGCGGGCGCCACGCCGGGGCGGGCGCCTCCGCGGCCTGGCTCGCTGCCCCCGCTTCCTCTGCGGCGGGCTCCGCCCCCGGCGCCGCCTCGACCCCGACGACGAGCAGCTCGCCCTCGGCGAGGCCGAGCTCGGCGCCGAGGCGCTCGATGATGCGCCGCCGGGACGGGCTCCGGACCGAGAAGCCGAGCCGCGGATCGTTGACCGCGCCCGACTCGTAGCGGCGGTAGGTCCGCACGTCGACGCCGATCGACGCGGCGACCTGCTCCTGCGTCAGGTCGAGCTCGAGCCGCGCCCGCTGGAGGAGCGTGTGGTTGAAGCGGACCGCGGGCTCCGCGCTGCGGCCCGCCCTGGAGACCCGTGCCATCGGTGCGAGCGCCCGATCATCGGCGATGCCGCGCTCTCCTGTCCACCGCGCTGCCCGGTCCTGCCCGGTCCTGCCCGGGTCCCGCCCTTCCGGATCCGGTCCGCCCGGGCCCACGCTCCACGCATGAGCACCCTGCACGCCGAACGAACCGCCCAGTGCACCGACTACACCGACAATCTCCGCATCTTCACGGTGACGAACGTCCTGTCGCCCGACGAGTGCGCGGGCTTCATCGCGCTCGCCGAGGCGCGAGGCTTCGAGCAGGCGCCGATCGGAGGGACCGAGATCATCAACCTCGAGGTGCGCAAGAACGGCCGCGTCATCGTCGACGATCCGGAGCTCGCCGCGAGCCTCTGGGAGCGGCTCGCGCGGTGGATGCCGCCGAGCTTCGGCCTCCACCGCGCCGTCGGGCTGAACGAGCGCTTCCGCTACTATCGGTACACCGAGGGCGAGTATTTCAACTGGCACGGCGACGGGTCGTTCGTGCGATCCGACGGCGAGCGGAGCCTTTACACCGCGATGATCTACCTGAACGACGACTTCGAGGGCGGCACGACCGATTTCTGGGGCGGTCGGAGCGTCGCCCCGCGGCGCGGGATGGCGCTCCTGTTCGAGCACCGCCGGCTCCACCGCGGCGCCGCCGTGACGCGGGGGAGCAAGTACGTCCTCCGCAGCGATGTGATGTACCGGCGCGGGTGATGCCGGCGCCGCGCGTGCGCCGGCGCTCGGCGCCTCACCAGGGCGCTGAGGTCGCGCGGACGCCGAGCGCGTCGGCGAGCCGCGGCAGCACCTCGCCGGCCCGGGCCTCGATCTTGAGCGCGCCGAGCTCCTCGCCGCGCGCGGAGCCGAGGTTGATCATGGCGATCGGCATGCCTCGCTGCGCGGCGCGCAGCACGAAGCGGTAGCCCGAGAAGACCGCCAGCGACGAGCCGACGACGAGGAGCGCGTCCGCCGCGTCCAGGAGCGCGAACGCCGCGTCGACGATCGGCCGGGCCACGTTCTCGCCGAAGAAGACGACGCGCGGCTTGAGCGGCCCCTCGCAGCGGAGGCACGGCGGCGCCCGGAAGCCCGCCACGTGCTCGGCGGGCAGGTCGGCGTCGCCGTCGGGGGCGAGGTCGGCCGCGAGGCGCAGCCAGCCGGGGTTCTGCGCGAGGAGCCGCTCCTGGAGGGCGGCGCGCCGCTCCATCGCGCCGCACGCGAGGCAAGCGACCTCGGAGAGCGTCCCGTGCAGCTCGATGACGCGGCGGCTGCCCGCGGCCTGGTGGAGGCCGTCGACGTTCTGCGTGATGAGGCCGTCGAGCTGCCCGCCGTGCTCGAGCTGCGCGAGCGCGCGGTGGGCGGGGTTCGGCTCGGCCCTGGAGAACCGCTCCCAGCCGATCACGGCGCGCGCCCAGTACCGCTGCCGGATCTCGGCCGAGCGCGAGAACTCCCGCCCCTGGATCGGGTTCCGCGCGCGGCGCCGCGTCTCGGGACCTCGATAATCCGGGATGCCGGACTCGGTGCTGCACCCCGCGCCCGTCAGCGCCACGATCCGCTTGCCGCGCAGGAGCGCGACGAGGTCGTCGAGCGGATCGGCCGGACGCGCTTCGCTGAGCGGCATATGCCCGGGTTGTGGCCCGCCACGGCGCGCACCGCCAGGCCAGCGTGTGTCGACCGCGCGTCCGAGCTCCCGGAACATCTCGCTTGACCGGTCGGCCGCGCGGCAATATGTAAGCACCCATGTTGGTGCCCCTGGCTTCGCCCGGGGCTCAAAAGGGAACCCGGTGTGAATCCGGGGCTGCCCCGCAGCGGTAAGCGAGAACGATCTCCACGACGAGCACTGGCCCTCGGGCTGGGAAGCGGTGGATTGTAGGAACCCGGCGAGAGCCGGAGCGCTCGTGAGCCCGAAGACCTGCCAGCATCCTGCGCTGGGGAGACATCCCGCGCCGGTTTGACCTGGAAGCCTCGAGGGAGGCGGGTAGGTCCGAGCTGGCGCAGACTCTCGCGCCTGTCCCGGTTCCGACCCGTCCCCCGCGTCTCTTCCTTCACAGTCGCCCGCGGGGGCGAAGGGTCGGTCCGATGTTCTCTCATCGAAGGTTCAGCGTGTCCGCGCCTCCTGGCCGGCTCCTCCGTACCTCGCGAGCTCGCGCCGAGCGGGCTCGCGCAGCTCCGGACGAAGCAGGCGAGGAGTCGTGTTGTGCTGAGCGTTCCCGGTAGAGGGTCGGCACGACGCGCTCGCCACATCCGCGGTCGCGACCAGGCTTGACGGCGCGCTCCCCCGCTCTCGGCCGAGGGCTCGGCCCTCGAGCGAGGCGTGGTGTGCGCCGGCTCGCGACTCCTCCTGTTGGCAGTAGAGGTGGAAAGGGAATAGGCCTCATGCGCATTTCTGTATCTTCCGTCGCCGCGACGCTCCTCCTGCTCTCGCCGTCGGCGTTCGCGGACGCCTTCGACGAGTACGGGGGCAACCCGTATTATACATTCAATCTGCCCACCATCACCGATGGGTGGTCCACGGCGCTGGACGGGTTCCCCACGACGGCCCAGGAGATCGATGGCTACGAGCTGGCCGGACGGCTCCTCGTCGCCAACGATCAGACCCTGTATCTCCAGAAAAACTATGGATCGAGCGTCTACGTGCCCGTCGCCACCCTGAGCGACGGGCCGATGGATCCGAGCTTCCTCGCCATCTCGCCGGACGGCGGCACGATCGCGCTCGGCGTCGGCTACGGGGCGCCGCTGCTCGTGTTCCCGAGCTCGATCCTCAGCATCACCTCGCCGCCCGACCTGCTCAGCGACGGGCAGGTGATCGAGCTCGACGTCGATTACTACGACGGGGCCTGGTACGGGAACGACGCGCTCGTCATCAACGGCGGCTATAGCGTCCAGGGTGTCTACACGAGCGGCGTCTATGCCCTCGACCTGACCGCGTCGCCCATCGTGGAGATCCCGCTGATCACGAGCATCCCGGGCGCCTCCGGGGGGATCGCCATGGACTCCGGGGGCAACCTCGTCACCGGGATCGGCTATCAGCCGTCGCCCAACCGGACCGGCGAGCTCCGCATCTGGGCGGCGGCCGACATCCAGGACGCCATCGACGGCACGTCGGGCCCGTATGCGTTCGGCGGCAGCGAGGGCTCGCTCCTGGCGAGCAACGTGCTGAACGCGGCGGCGCTCGGCTTCGACGAGGACGACACGCTGCACGTGGGCGGCGGAGACGCGTTCGGCGTCGGCGGCGCGAGCGAGAACGGATACGCGGCGCTCGTCCGCGCCAGCGTGGTCACGGCCGTCCTCGGGGGCAGCCAGACGCCGGTCAACGAGGCGAGCTCGTCGCAGTACCTCGAGTTCACGCCGGACCCCTGCGAGGACGACAGCTCGACGTCGCCCATCGCGTTCGTGGGCCACACGAGCGCCCTGGCGATCGTGTGGAACCCATCGGGCGACGAGTACTCGTCCCCCGCGGGGCAGTGCTACTCGGCCGGGAGCGCCTGGGACTACTGGGAGGTCGGCGTGACGCCGAAGGTGACGCTGTACTTCCCCGACGGCGCGCCGGACTCGGACAGCGACGGCGTGCCCGACGGCGCGGACAACGCCTACCTCACGGCGAACGCGAACCAGCGCGACACCGACGGCGACGGCTTCGGGAACATCGCGGACGCGGATCTCGACAACGACGGCGACGTGGACACGGGCGACTACACCATCCTCAGCGCCGCGATGAACACCCAGCTGGGCAACCCAGGGTACAACCAGCACGCCGACTTCAACGGCGACGGGTACGTCAACACGGCCGATTACAACATCTACCTCGCGCGAAACAACACGTCGGCGCCGTTCTATTGATGTGTGGGCGCGGGCAGCGCCGCGTCGGGGATGCTCCGATGGAGCGCGCCCCCGCCCTCGGAGGTCTCATGGTGTCTCGCATGGCGCGCGCGGGCGCGCTCCTTTCGATATTCGCGCTCATCGCCTGCGGATCCGAGAGCTCCCCGTCCGGGAGCGGGACCGGCGGCGCGGGTGGCGGAGCCGCGCAGGGGTCCGGCGGCGCTGGCGGTGAAGGCGGAGCGGGCGGAACAGGCTCCACCTCCGGAGCTGGAGAGGTCGGTGGCGCTGGCGGCGCTGGAGGCGCCGCTGGCTCTGGCGACCCCGGCAGCACCGGAGGCGCCGACGGCTCCGGCGGCTCCGGAGGAGCAGATGGTGCTGGCGGTGCCGGCAGCACCGGAGGCGCTGATGGCTCCGGCGGCGCTGGCGGCACCGGAGGCGCCGATGGCTCCGGCGGCGCTGACGGCGCCGGAGGCGCTGATGGCTCCGGCGGTGCCGGAGGCACCGATGGCGCTGGCGGCTCCGGAGCCGCCGGCGGCGCAGGAGAAGGCTGCACCGGCACGGAAACGGTGTTTGCTTCCGAGGTGATCAGTTATCGCTTCGGGCCGGGTCAGACCTTCGGACAGGACAAGTTCCCGGACATCGCCTTCGGTCCTCCCAAGGGTGGGGGTTGTTGCGGCGGCTCCGCCGACGTGGTGTCTCTCGGCAACGGCGGCACCGTCACCTTCGGTTTCTCGGGCAACCTCATCGTCGATGGCCCGGGGCCGGATTTCATCGTCTTCGAGAACGCGTTCCAGAGCACCCCGACCACCGTGTTCGCCGAGCTCGCGACCGTCGAGGTCAGCCAGGACGGCGTCGACTGGAAAGCTTACTCGTGCAAGGCCACGGCGGCTCCCTATGACGACTGCGCCGGCTGGCACCCTGTGCTCGCGAACCCCGAAACGAACTCCATCGATCCCACCGATCCCGCCGTCGCGGGCGGCGACGCCTTCGACCTCGCCGACGTCGGCCTCGCTTTCGCCCGCTATGTGCGGATCACGGATCGCGCGGACATGGCCGGCCCGAACGGCAATTTCGATCTCGACGCCGTGGCGATCGCGAACGCATCCTGCCCGTGACCATCCAGGGCAAATACGCCGCTGGCACGCCGATGGTACGCCGATGGAATGACAGCATGTCGATCGCCCCGCTCGTCCGGCCACCCACAACATATCGCTTGACCTGCGCTCGGCACCGCAATATGTAGTGCCTCATGTTGGTGCCTCGGGCTTCGGCCCGGGGCTCAAAAGGGAACCCGGTGTGAGTCCGGGGCTGCCCCGCAGCGGTAAGCGAGAACGATCTCCACGACGCGCACTGGCCCTCGGGCTGGGAAGCGGTGGATCGTAGGAACCCGGCGAGAGCCGGAGCGCTCGTGAGCCCGAAGACCTGCCAGCATCCTGCGCTGGGGAGACATCCCGCGCCGGTTTGACCTGGAAGCCTCGAGGGAGGCGGGTAGGTCCGAGCTGGCGCAGACTCTCGCGCTTGTCCCGGTCCCGACCCCCTCCCGCGTTGTCTTCCTTTCGCCCGCGGGGGCGAGCGGTCGGTCCGAGGGCTCCTCCAAAGAGCCTGGCGCACCCGTGCGCATCGGCTGGCTTTCTCGTTCTCGCGGCATCGACGCGAGCGGTCCGAGACCGCTCGGAACGAGCACGACGAGGAGGATGCCATGCTGAACGAACCGTTGGTGAAGAGCAACGGCGCGGCGCCGTTGCGCGCGCCCCACGCACTCCAAGCACCCCACGCACCCCATGCGCCCGCCATGACGAGCGGCGGCGCGGAGGAGACGCTCCCGCACACGACGATGCGCGTGAAGAAGCGCAACGGATCGAGCGAGCCAGTCGACGTCAACAAGATCGTCCGGGCCGTGAGCCGCTCCTGCGCGGCCCTGTCCGACGTCGACGCGCTCCGCGTCGCGACCAAGACCATCAGCGGCCTCTACGACGGCGCGACGACGCGCGAGCTCGATCAGCTCTCCATCCAGACGGCGGCCTCGCTCATCGCCGATGAGCCCCAGTACGCGAAGCTCGCGGCGCGCCTGCTCGCGACCTACATCGACAAGGAGGTCCGCAATCAGGAGATCCACGCCTTCTCGCAGTCCATCGCCGTGGGGCGGCGGCTGGGCCTCATCAACGATCGGCTCCACGGCTTCGTCGCGCAGAACGCACGCAAGCTGAACGACGCCATCGAGCCGGGGCGCGACCACGAGCTCGAGTACTTCGGCCTGCGGACGCTCTACGACCGCTACCTGCTCAAGCACCCCGAGACGCGCCTCGTCATCGAGACGCCGCAGCAGTTCTTCCTGCGCATCGCGTGCGCGCTCTCCGAGACGGCGGCGCAGGCCGTCGAGCTCTACCGGCTCTTCTCGTCGCTCGATTACCTCCCGAGCTCACCGACGATGTTCAACTCCGGGACGAGCCACGAGCAGCTCTCGAGCTGCTTTCTGCTCGACTCGCCGGACGATCACCTCGAGACCATCTACCAGCGCTACACCGACGTCGCGATGCTCTCGAAGTTCTCGGGCGGCATCGGGCTCGCCTACCACCGGGTGCGCTCGCGCGGCTCGCTCATCGAGAGCACCAACGGGCACTCCAGCGGGATCGTGCCTTGGCTCAAGACGCTCGACGCGTCCGTCGCGGCCGTGAACCAGGGCGGCAAGCGCAAGGGCGCCTGCTGCGTCTACCTCGAGCCGTGGCACGCCGACGTCGAGGAGTTCCTCTCGCTGCGCGACAACACGGGCGACGAGGCCGCGCGCACGCACAACCTGAACCTCGCGAGCTGGGTCCCGGATCTCTTCATGAAGCGGGTCGAGGCCGACGGCGAATGGAGCCTGTTCGACCCGAAGGACGTGCGCGATCTCCCCGATCTCTACGGTGAGGAGTTCGATCGTCGCTACGCCGAGGCCGAGCGGGCGGGCCTCGCCAAGAAGACGATGAAGGCCCGCGAGCTCTACGCGCGGATGATGCGCACGCTCGCGCAGACGGGCAACGGCTGGATGACGTTCAAGGACAAGTCGAACCGCGCCTGCAACCAGACGGCGCTGCCGGGCCGGATTGTGCACCTCTCGAACCTCTGCACCGAGATCCTGGAGGTGACCTCGAACGAGGAGTCGGCCGTCTGCAACCTGGGCTCGATCAACCTCGCTCGCCACACGACCACACTGGCGGACGGCGCGATCGTGTTCGATTTCGAAAAGCTCGCGCGCACGGTGCGGACCGCGATCCGCCAGCTCGACCGCGTCATCGACCTCAACTACTACCCCATCCCCTCGACGAGGCGATCGAACCTCCGCTGGCGGCCTGTCGGGCTCGGGCTCATGGGCCTGCAGGACGTGTTCTTCCAGATGCGCCTGCCCTTCGACGCCCCGGCCGCGCGGGAGCTCTCCAGGCGGATCTCGGAGGAGGTGTATTACCACGCGCTCTCGACGTCCGCGGACCTCGCGGCGGAGAAGGGGCGACACCCGGCGTTCGACGAGACGCGCGCCGCGCGCGGAGAGCTCCAGTTCGACGCGTGGAACGTCGTCCCGGAGGACACGGCCCGCTGGGAGGCGCTCCGCGCGCGCGTCCAGGCCGAGGGGCTCAGGAACTCGCTGCTCGTCGCCATCGCGCCGACGGCCACCATCGCGTCGATCGCGGGCTGCTACGAGTGCATCGAGCCGCAGGTGTCCAACCTCTTCAAGCGCGAGACGCTCTCTGGGGACTTCCTGCAGATGAACCGCTACCTGGTCGCCGAGCTCAAGCGGCTCGGCGCCTGGAACGACGCGGCGCGCGCCCGGCTCAAGCTCGCGGAGGGCTCGGTCCAGGGCATGGACGAGCTGCCCGAGCAGCTGCGCGCCGTGTACCGGACGGCGTGGGAGATCCCGATGCGCTCGCTCATCGACATGGCCGCGGATCGCGGCGCCTTCATCGATCAGAGCCAGTCGCTGAACCTCTTCGTCGAGAACCCCACCATCGGCCAGCTCTCGAGCATGTACTTCCACGCATGGAAGAAGGGGCTCAAGACGACCTACTACCTGCGATCGCGCCCCGCGACGCGCATCGCCAAGGCGACCGTGGAGGCGGCGCCCGACCGCACGCCCGAGGGCGGCGCCGCGCCGCGCCGCGAGGGCGGCTGGGGACAGGCGCCGCCGGCGAACGCGGCCGCGGACGTGGCGTGCGCGCTCGAGAACCCCGAAGCCTGCGAGGCCTGCCAGTGAGCCGCGTCAGCCGCCCCGCGCGCCTCCTGGATCCGGGCCAGTGCCTCACCCTTCGCCCGATGGCCTATCCGGCCTTCTTCGAGATGTACCGCTCCGCCATCAAGAACACGTGGACCGTGGAGGAGGTCGACTTCTCCACGGACGTGGGCGACCTGCGGAAGATGACCGACGCGGAGCGGCACCTCGTGCAGCGCCTCGTCGCGTTCTTCGCCACGGGAGACTCCATCGTGGCGAACAACCTCGTCCTCAACCTGTACAGGCACATCAACGCCCCGGAGGCGCGGATGTACCTGTCGCGGCAGCTCTACGAAGAGGCGCTCCACGTCCAGTTCTATCTGACGCTCCTCGACACGTACATCCCCGATCCCGAGGACCGTCACCGCGCCTTCGCGGCCGTCGAGAACATCCCCTCGATCCGGCAGAAGGCCGATTTCTGCATGCGGTGGATCGATTCCATCGAGTCGCTGGGCCGGCTGGACTCGCGCGCCGATCGGCGGCGGTTCCTGCTGAACCTCATCTGCTTCGCCGCGTGCGTCGAGGGGCTCTTCTTCTTCGGCGCGTTCGCGTACGTGTACTTCCTGCGCTCGCGCGGCCTGCTCCACGGGCTGGCCGCGGGGACGAGCTGGGTCTTCCGCGACGAGAGCGCGCACATGCGCTTCGCCTTCGAGGTCGTGAGCACGGTGCGGCGCGAGGAGCCCGAGCTCTTCGACGCCAGCCTCTCGCGGTCGATCCTCGAGATGATGGATGAGGCGATCGCCTGCGAGGCCCGGTTCGCCGAGGATCTCCTCGGCGCCGGCGTGGCGGGAATGTCGGCGCGCGACGTGCGCCGCTACCTCGAGTTCTGCGCCGACCAGCGGCTCGCCACGCTCGGCATGCCGAAGCGCTACGGGGCGAAGAACCCGTTCTCGTTCATGGATCTGCAAGACGTCCAGGAGGTCACGAACTTCTTCGAGCGCCGCGTCTCCGCGTATCAGGTCGGCGTCTCCGGGGAGGTCGTCCTCGACGCCTCGTTCTGACGCGATCGACCTACCGCCCGCAGGGCCGATCAGAGCCCGCCGATCCCTCGCGGCGGGAGCCCGATCTCGGTGTCGACGGTCGCGTCCTCCAGCGGCTCGAGCGCGCCGTTCGCCGTCACCTGCCAGCGCCGGAGCTTGTTCTTCTCCGCGTCGCTCAGCAGGCAGACGTCGCCGCAGCCGGGCGAGCAGTGGACGCCGCCGAAGGCGTAGGCCTGGGTTGCCAGGGCGAGCGTCGTGACCTCGCCCGTGGCGATGCTCACGGAGAAGGCGCGATCCCCGGCGGACGTGCTGCCCGCGTAGGCCGTCCCGAGGAGGACGTCCTCGGAGGCGAAGGCGAGCGTGGGCTGGACCGCGGCGCCGAGCGCCCTCGCCACGCCGAGCCGCTTGATCTCCTCCGGGGGCGAGGTGCGAGCGTCGTAGATCACGATGTCGCTCGTCGCCGGATCGTACTCCATCGTCTCGGCGTTGAAGCGGCTCGAGCAGGCCACCGCCAGCCGCTCTCCCGAGGGCGACACGGCGAGGCGCCCGCAGCCGTAGAGCCCCTGCACGTCGACCGTCCATGTGACAGCGCCCTGCTCCGGCGAGACGCCCACGAAGCGCCCTTCGCCCGCGGTCGAGAGGTCCGCGGCGAGCCGGCCGAGCGATACGACCACGTCGTCGCCGACGCGCGCCATCCCCGACGGGCGCGGCAGGAGCCCCTCTTCCTCCTCCGGCAGGGCGATGCGCCCCGCGATGGAGTACTCCTTCGTGTCGACGATCAGGAGATCGCCGCCCTCGTCGAACGGCTCCACGCCCGGGCTCGGGTTGCTCCCGTAGCGCGACACGAGCGCGCGGTCCGCGCCCACCTCGATGTAGTCCTGCGGGTTCGACTCGAACCCCTGCCCGACCGGGAGCTGCGCGAGGACCTCGGCGGTCTCGAGATCCATCCAGGTGATCACGTTCGTGCCGAACCGATCGAGCAGGACCACGCGGCCGGACGGCGGCGCCGCCCTCGGGACGTCGACGTCGCCGGACAGCGCGAGGCTGAGCCCCGGCTTCGCCGCGCCGCTCGACACGAAGGAGGGCGACAGGGTGGTCCCGTCGAGCTCCGACACAACGATGTTCGTCGACTGGTAGTCGCTCGTCACGATGACGACGCCGCTCTCGCACGCGTCGCCGTCGCCGCCGCCGTGGACGCCGCCCGTCGACGGCGGCGGTGAATCCACGTTGCAGCCGAGGAGCGGAATCGAGATCGCGATCGCAGATAGACTGATCTTCACCATGTTGACTCCAGTGTGAAAAACACGCTCCGTCCCGGGAGCGGATACCCGACGACATCCGTGCGCCGCGCGTCCAGCAGGTCCGCGACGCGACCCCTCACCGCGAGGTGCCCGCCGAGCCACCTCGCCTCCGCGTCGAGGTCGACGGTCGCTTGCTCCGCGATCACGCCGAGGCCGGCGGGATCGGCGTACCGGCTCGACTGGTACACGGCCCGGAGCTCGCCCGACGCGCCCGAGAACACGGCGCCGTCCGGACGGTTCCACTCGGCGTGCAGGCGCGGCGCGACGACGAGGCGCGAGCGGAACGGGAGGATGTCGTTCCTCGTCGTCCGCCCCGGCGTCGTGTCCCGCGGATCGAGCAGCGTCGCCGCGATCTCGGCGCGGAGGAACGGGGTCACCTCGACCCCGGCCAGGAGCTCTGCGCCCACGACGCGGGCGCGGCCGACGTTGTACGGGCTCACGTAGCCCTGGCCGGATTTCTCGTACGCGACGAGCCCGGAGACCGCGCTCCCGAACGCGAACGCGTCGATGAAGGCGCCGCGCACGACGGCGCCGCGCCCCGTCTGCGCCCGGATCCCGGCCTCGATCGTGGCGCCGGACTCCGGCTCGAGCTCCACGTTGCCGTGGACGACGCCGGAGACGCCGTACACCTCGCCGAGCGTCGGGACGCGGACGTAGCGGCCCACGGTCGCGAGGAGCCGGATCCGGTCGCTCCCCGCCTCCACGCCGACCCGCCCGGTCGGGACGAGCACGTCGCAAGGGCGCTCCCGGTCCGCGCCGGTGGCGTGGCACTCCCCGCTCGCGAGGGCGTGCAGCGCGAGCCCCTCGCCGAGGCTCACCTCCGCGCTGACGGCGCCGCGCGCGAACGAGCGCCGCGCGCGCGCGAGCGGGACGTCGTCCGGCGCGCGCGAGATGCCCTCGCGCGCGACCGAGAGCACGGGCCGCACCCGGAGCCGGTCGGCGAACGAGAGCGTCGCCCCGAGCGTCTGCTCCAGGCGGCGGCCCGCGAGCCGGAGCTCCGGCGTGAGCAGCGCGAGCTCGAAGAGGGGATCGTGGACCTCCGAGCGCGCCTCGATGAACGAGGTGCGCGCCTCGATCGCGTGCTGCGCCTCGCCGCCGAACGGCACCCGCGCCACGACGGACGTCAGGACGCGCCGCGACTCCCCCCGCGCCCTCCGGGATGGCAGGAGCGCGAGCCTCGGCATCCCCTGCTCGCGATCGGTGCCGTTCGCGATCACGTCGACGATCGCGCCGCCCCCGAGCTCGACGCGCGCGAGCGCCCACGCGTCGATCGTGCGCACGTCGGCGTTCTGCCGGCGCTCCAGGGTGTCGTCGCTCTCGTCGAAGAGCGTCCCGCGATCGTCCACGAACGTGTAGCGGTTCTCCGCGGCCTCGGCGCTCACCCCGACGATCGAGCTCACCGGCCCCGCGCTGGCGCCGGCGAACGCCCACCCGCGCCGCGCGCCGAGCGAGCCCGCCATCGCCCCCACGCCGGCCGTCGTCCGGGAAGGCCGCCGCGGCTCGAAGAAGATCGCGCCGCCGGGGCCGAGGCGGTCGGCCTCGATGGGCGCGTTGCCGCGGTAGATCTCGACGCGCTCGATGAGCCAGAGGGGCACGAGCGAGAGATCCGCCGTCCCCACGACGTCGTCGTTCAGGCGGACGCCGGCGAGGTACACAGGCGTCTGCGTGGCGGTCGCTCCCCGGAGGGCCGCGGTCGCCGGCCCGCCGAAGCCGCCCGACTCCTCCACGCGGACGCCCGGCTGCGTGCGGAGCACGTCCGCCGCCCCGAGCCCCGCGCCGGTGAGGCGATCGCGGCTCAGCACCGACCCCGCGACGGACCTGTCCTTGGGCGGCGCGGGCGCGCGCAGGCGATCCCCCTCGACGCGCACCTCCAGCGGGGCTGTCTCCGGCGGAGCGGCAGCGCGATCGCCCCCCTGCTCGCCCGCCGGCCTGCGCAGATCGTCAGCGCGGGCAGCCGGCAGGGCTGCCACGGCGCTGCCGACCGCGAGGGCGAGCCAGCACGCCGCGCCGGCGCTCCGGCGCCGACGCGACCGACGATCAGAGGAATCAACCATTCACGCGCCGCCTGCCCGCGTCGACCCAGCGCTGCTCCGGGTGAGCCGAGAGCCGAAGCGAGGGGGCTGCGTGACGGGCCACGGCACCGCGCGCGAGCGAGGTGGTCGAGGGCCTGCGCGCCTTCCCCTCGAAGGCTCAGGTCAGCGCGCGCCAGCGCACCGGCGCGCGCACCTTCGGCAGGTCTTCGGACTCACGGGCGCTGCGGCCGTCGCCGGCCGCTCTCCTACGGATCACCGCTTCCCAGGCTGCTCTGGTGCATGCCCAGTGCTTCTTGGTGATCGTCGTTCCCGTTCACCGCTGCGGGGGCAGTCCCGGATTCTCACCGGGTTCCCTTTTCAGCTCGCCCGGCGATGGCCGGGCGAGCACCGATGGCGGGGCGACTCGTCGCACCCGTCACGCAGGATGTCAACGCAGAAGCGAAGCCCCGGAGCGCCCCGTCCACGGGCCCCACCGACGGCACACACCCGAGACAGAATCGGGAGTCCCTTGACAGTTTCGATCTTCCGTGCCATGAGTTACTTGAAACTGATTTTCTTTATCATAATCAAGCGGCCCGAGACCTGACGTCCAGCGCCCGATGACCCGAGCCCACGTGGCTCTCGACGCCCATCGGAGCTGAATGTGACGAGTTCCATCTCGATGCCGGCCTCTGCCGCGCTGCCCGCGGTGAACGCAGGGCAGCTGTTGAAGCAATACACCCCTGAGTCGGCGTTCTTCTTCGCGTCGCCGACACGCACCCTGCTCGCGCAGGGCGTACACGACATGATCCTCGAGCCGAACGGCGCGGATCAGGGCGACCGCCTCGCGGACCGCGTCACAAGGGTGCTCGCGGCGGCCTCGAGGGCCGGCGCCGGCCAGGGCCTCCCCATGGTGGTCGGCGCGGTGCCGTTCAACAGCACGTCGCCCGCTCACCTCATCGTGCCGCGGACGATCCAGAGCGCAGGCCCGCTCAACCACACGTCGGAGTCGCCGAGAGCGCACCTGCCGATTGCCATCCAGGAGCTGCGCCAGGTCCCGGAGCCCCGCGACTACGTGCGCGGCGTCGAGACGGCGGTGGGCCTGATGCGGTCCGAGGTGCTGAGCAAGGTGGTCCTCTCCAGGATGCTGGAGATGGTCCTGCGAGAGCCGGTCGATCTCCGCCTCGTCCTCCAGCGCCTCTCGCAGCAGAACCGGAACGGCTACACCTTCGCCGCGAACCTCTCGGATCCGACCGCGGGGCTCTCCGGCGCGGAGCGCGGCGTCGCGATGTCGCGCGCGCGGACGCTCCTCGGCGCGAGCCCGGAGCTGCTCCTGTCGCGCTCCGGGCTCCGGGTGATCGCCAATCCGCTCGCCGGCTCCGCGGTCCGCAGCCCGGACCCCGACGAGGACCGCCGGCGGGCGATCGCCCTGCTCGCGTCCGAGAAAGACCGGCACGAGCACGCCATCGTCGTCGACGCCGTGGCCGCCGCGCTCCGGCCGTTCTGCCGGCGCCTGAGCGTCCCCGACGAGCCTTCGCTCACGCAGACCCCGACGCTGTGGCACCTGTCGAGCCGGCTCACCGGGGAGCTGCGCGATCTCTCGATCTCCTCGATGAAGCTGGCCACAGCGCTGCACCCGACCCCCGCGGTGTGCGGATACCCGACGGACCGCGCCCGCGACGCCATCGAGGCGATCGAGCGGTTCGACCGCGGGTTCTTCACGGGGCTCGTGGGCTGGTCCGACGCCAGCGGCGACGGCGAGTGGGCGGTCGTCATCCGCTGCGCCGACGTCGCCGGCCGGGCGCTCCGCCTCTATGCCGGGGCCGGGATCGTCATCGGCTCCAGCGGCGAGCACGAGCTCGCCGAGACCACCGCCAAGCTCGGGACGATGCTGAACGCGCTCGGCCTCGACCGGGCGCCGGAGCGGGCATGAGCGCTCCGGAGGAAAGCCCGCAGGCGCCCGCGCAGGCGCGGAGGCAGGCGCTCGACGGCTGGACTCCGTGGCCGGCCGAGATGGCCGATCTCTACCGGCGCGCCGGCTACTGGCGCGGCGAGACCTTCGGGCGCCTGCTCCGCGAGCGGGCCGCGCGGCACCCCGATCGGATCGCGCTCGTCGGCGGCGATCGCCGGGTGAGCTACGGTGAGCTCGATCGGCGCGCCGATCGCCTCGCCGCGGGCCTCCTGCACCTCGGGCTCCGGCCGGGGGATCGCGTCGTCGTCCAGCTCCCGAACATCGCGGAGTTCTTCGAGGTGTGCTTCGCGCTGTTCCGGCTCGGGGCGCTCCCCGTGCTGGCCCTGCCCGCGCACCGGCGCGCCGAGATCGCGTATTTCTGCGAGCACACCGAGGCGGTCGCGTACGTCATCGCCGACCGGGACGGCGGGTTCGATTACCGGGAGCTGGCGAGCCAGATCCGGCGCGACGTCGGGACCTTGCAGCACGTGCTCGTGGCCGGCGAGCCGGGCGAGCACACAGCGCTCTCGAGCCTGGACCGGGAGCCCGTCGAGCTCCCGGAGCCCGCCGCGGGGGACGTCGCCTTCTTCCAGCTGTCCGGCGGGAGCACCGGCGTACCGAAGCTCATCCCGAGGACGCACGACGACTACCTCTACAGCGTGCGGGCCAGCGCGGAGATCTGCGGGCTCGACGAGGGCAGCGTCTACCTCGCCGTCCTCCCCGTCGCGCACAACTTCACGCTCAGCTCGCCCGGGAGCCTGGGCGTGCTCCACGCCGGAGGCCGCGTTGTGCTCTGCCGCCGCCCCAGCCCGGACGAGGCGTTCCCGTGGATCGAGCGGGAGCGGGTCACGCTGACCGCGCTCGTGCCGCCGCTGGCCTCGGTCTGGCTGGAGTCGGCCCGGGCGGCGCGGCACGACCTGTCGAGCTTGAAGGTGCTCCAGGTGGGCGGCGCCAGGCTCCCCGCGGAGGTCGCGCGCCGCGTGGGGCCGACCCTGGGCTGCAAGGTGCAGCAGGTGTTCGGGATGGCGGAGGGGCTCGTCAACTACACCCGCCTCGACGACCCCGACGCCATCGCGCTCGAGACGCAGGGCAGGCCCATCTCGCCCCACGACGAGGTCCGCGTCGTGGACGACGACGACCGCGACGTCGAGCCCGGGCAGGTCGGCCACCTGCTCACGCGAGGGCCCTACACGATCCGCGGCTATTACAGGGCCGACGCGCACAACGAGAAGGCGTTCACGCGCGACGGCTTCTACCGCACGGGCGATCTCGTGCGGCGGACCGCCGCCGGCTACCTCGTCGTGGAGGGCCGCGCCAAGGATCAGATCAACCGCGGCGGCGAGAAGATCGCGGCCGAGGAGGTCGAGAACCACGTCCTCGCCCACCCGGCGGTGCGCGACGCGGCGCTCGTCGCCATGCCGGACGCCCACCTCGGCGAGCGATCGTGCGCGTTCCTCGTGGCGCGCGGGCAGCCGCCGCCGGCGAGGGAGATCAACGCCTTCCTGCGCGAGCGCGGCGTCGCCCAGTACAAGGTGCCCGATCGCATCGAGTGGCTCGACGCCCTCCCGACGACGAGCGTCGGCAAGGTGGACAAGAAGGCGCTCCGCCGGTGGATCGCCGACAGGCTCGCGCAGGGAGCGCGCGCCTGAGAGGGCAGCGCGGGCCGAGGCGGCGCAGCGACGCCCGCGGCCCGTTCCATCGACAGGAGCGCTGCGACCAGAAGAGACGAGGAGAGAGAGGAACGACCATGGCCATCCCCCGCATCCAGACCTATCGCATGCCACGAGCCGACGAGCTCCCGGAGAGCCGGGCGTCATGGCGGCCGGATCCGGGGCGCTCCGTCCTCTTGATCCACGATATGCAGGAGTATTTCCTCGGCTTCTACGACGCGAGCGCGTCCCCGATGGTCGAGCTGATCGAAAGTGTCCGCCTGCTCCGGGAGCGGTGCGCGGCGAGCGGGATCCCGGTCGTCTACACGAAGCAGCCCGCCGAGCAGACGAGGGCCCAGCGCGGTCTGCTGACGGATCTCTGGGGGCCCGGTCTGACGCAGCAGCCCGACAAACACGAGATCGTGCGCGAGCTCGCGCCTGGAAGCGCCGACACCGTCCTCACCAAGTGGCGCTACAGCGCCTTCCAGCGCACGGAGCTCCTGGATCTCATGCGCCGGTGGGGCCGCGATCAGCTGATCGTGTGCGGCGTGTACGCGCACATCGGGTGCCTGCTGACCGCGTGCGAGGCGTTCATGAACGACGTCCAGCCGTTCCTCGTGACCGACGGGACCGCCGATTTCTCCCGGCAGCAGCACGACATGGCCATCACCTACGTCGCGCAGCGGTGCGGCGTCGCGCTGCCCACGAGCGACGTCCTCGCCGCGCTCGCGCCCCGCGAGCGGGCGAGCCCCCTGCGGCGCGAGGCGCCGGCGCCGGCGCCGCTCGGGGGGACGCAGGACCGGACGCCGTGGGTCGAGCGCCTGCGCGGCGAGGTGGCCGAGGTCCTCGACCAGCTCCCCTCGGCGATCTCCGATCGCGACAACGTCCTCGATCTGGGGCTCGACTCGATACGGCTCATGACGCTCGTCGAGCAGTGGCGCGCCGCGGGGATCGACGTCGCGTTCGTGGACCTCGCCGAGCTGCCGACGCTCGGGCACTGGTGGGAGCTCCTGTCGACCCGGCTGCCGCGCGAGGCGAGGCCAGCGCCCCGGCACCGCGCGGAGGCGCCCATCCAGGAAGCCACCGGCTGACCGGCCGAGCTTGCCCCACGACGGCTTCCCCATGGCACAGGTCACCATGAATCGCGTCGCGACATCCCCACCCGGGCCGGTGGCGCGCACCCCGCCGCGCCTGCTCGAGGTGCTGCGCACGACCGCGATCTCCCCCCGCATGCGGCGGATCACGCTGGGCGGCGAGGCGATCGCGGGGTTCCCCGCGCGCTGCGGCGGCGCGCACATCAAGGTCTTCTTCCCGCGCGGCGACCAGGCGGCGCCGGAGCTGCCCACGCTGGGCCCGGACGGCCCCGTCTGGCCTCCGATGCCTCGGCGGCCGATCACGCGCACGTACTCGGTGCGCAGGTACGACGCGCAGGCCGGCGAGCTGGACGTGGACTTCGTCCTGCACGGGGACGAAGGCCCCGCGTCGCGGTGGGCCCACCACGCCAGGCCGGGCGACCGCATCGGCATCGCCGGACCGGGCGGCCCCGATCCGATGCTCGGTCCCGCGGACTGGTACCTCCTGGCCGGCGATCTCTCCGCGCTGCCGGCCATCGGCGCGCTGCTCGAGGCCCTGCCGAAGACGGCGCGCGGCCACGCCGTCGTCGCGGTCCCCGACGCGGCGGACGTGCAGGAGATCGATCACCCGCCGCACGTCGCGCTGACCTGGATCTACCTGCAGGGCGAACACGCCCCGGGCCCCCGGCTCGAGGCGGCCGTCCGCGCCCTGGGGTGGCCAGACGGCCGCGTCTTCGCCTGGGTCGCGGGCGAGTCGTCGTCCGTCGTCGCGATCCGCGATCACCTGCTCGACGAGCGCGGGCTCGGGCGCGAGGCGCTGTATGCGATCCCCTACTGGAAGGCCAGCCAGTCCGAGGAGGCGTACCACGCGGAGCGGCACCGGATCATGGACGGGCTCGACAGGGCCTGACGGGAGCGAGCGATGGAGTTCAAACACAAGGCGGCGCTCGTCACGGGCGCGGCCCAGGGGATCGGCGAGGCCGTCGCCCGGAGGCTCGCCGCGCGGGGCGCCGCGGTGGCGGCGGTGGACGCGAACCGGGAGCGCCTGGGCGCCGTGGTCGCCGATCTCCAGGCGAGCGGCCATCGCGCCGCGGCGTTCGCGGTGGACGTGGCCGACGGCGAGGCGGTCGACGGCGCGGTGGAGCGGATCGAGCGCGAGCTCGGCCCGCTCGAGATCCTTGTCAACGTGGCCGGCGTGCTGCGCGTGAGCGCCGCCCTCTCGCTGAGCGACGACGACTGGGAGCGCACCTTTGCGGTCAACACCAGGGGGGTGTTCAACGTGAGCCGGGCCGTGGCGCGCCGCATGGTGCCGCGCCGATCGGGGTCGATCGTGACGGTCGGGTCCAACGCCGCGCGCACGCCGCGGATGAACATGGGCGCTTACGCCGCCTCGAAGGCCGCCGCGGCCCAGTGGACGAAGTGCCTCGGCCTGGAGCTCGCGCAGCACGACATCCGGTGCAACGTGGTGTCCCCTGGCTCGACGGACACGCCGATGCAGCGCGCGCTCTGGGCGGACGATCGCGGCGCTCAGGCGGTCATCGCCGGCGCTCCCGAGGCGTTCCGGCTGGGTATCCCGCTGCGCCGGATCGCCACGACGGACGACGTCGCCAGCGCGGTGCTGTTCCTGCTCTCGGACGAGGCGCGGCACATCACGATGCACGACCTCTGCGTCGACGGAGGCGCCACGCTGGGCGCGTGATCCTCGTCTTGCTTCGTTCGAGCGAGGGATGAGCCGCCAAGGCGTCAAGATTTCAAATTCATTATCTTCTTGGTGACTTGGTGGTTCATTCTCTGGTTTCCGAGCTGAGCGGTGTTCTGAGCACCGATCACATTGAAACCCGGAGAATTTTCACAGGGAGGCGGGGAGGCGGGGAGAAAGAAGCAAATGAATTTCTCCCTCTTCCTCTTGCTGTCTCTCGCTCCCCGCCTCCCCGCCTCCCTGTGAAATTCCTGCTCTTTTCTGGGGGTTTCAACCCGTTTGTCGCTCTAAGGGCCTTCCTTGCCGACGTGTCCGAACAGCGCGTCCGACGCCGTGCCGACCATCACCACCGCGGCGAGCGCCACGGCGGCGGCGATCGCGAGGGCGCCGAGGACCCGCGAGGGCTTCATCTGCCACCACATGGCGAGGCCGCTGAGCGCCCACACGACCAGCGTGATCCCGGTGATGTCCGCGAAGAGCGCCCAGAGCCAGGCCACGCCGCCGTGCACGGGGAAATGATGCGTCTTGTGAAGCGTCTCGAGCACCTCGACGAAGCGAGGCCACCCCCGCGCGCCGGCGTGCCGCCCGTCGAGCCGCCCCGTGCCCAGGTTGTATGTGACGTTCCAGGCGCGGCCGTCCGCGTCCCGCATACCGAAGCGCAGCTCGGGGCTGATCTTCGGGTGGGCGCGCAGCGGCCCCGCGGCGTCGACGCCGATCTTGGGCAGGAGATCCTTTATCTGCTCCTGCACCGCCGCCATCCTGTGTCCGGGCAGGTCGATCGCGACGCCGGCGAACGGGGGCGCGGGGGCCTCGGGCTCGGGAGGATGGCTGGAGACCGTCGCGCTGCCGTCGTCGAGGCGCAGGATCACCACCTGGCGTCCCCCGCCCGCGCTCGGCGCCGCGAGCAGCGGCCACCCGGAGAACGCGCCTGGGGTCCCCGGATCGAGCGTGTAGCGCGAGGGCGAGCCGGCGTTGAGCTGCTCGACGACCTGGCGCGCGAGCTCGCCGGGATCCCAGGGCTGGAACCCGGTGAGCGCCGACAGCTGCTCTCCCGAGAGCGACCGGCTGTCGATGTCTCGCCCGATCTGCGGGTGATTGAAGAGCGTGCCGCTGATCCCGAACAGCAGTATCCAGGGGAACAGCAGCAAGCCCAGGTACATGTGCACGCGGCGCACGACCTTCATGATCGCGCCGTAACGCGGCCGCCCGCGGGAGCCCCGTGGCGAACGGGGCCCTCGCGCGGCGTCGTCCCTCATCGCTTCTTCGTGATCGGGCGCGAGCGTCATCGGATCTTCGCGACGGAGAACGTGAGCCCAGGCGCGCTCACGCCCGCCTCACCGGGCCCGTCCTCGCCAATCTCGCGGAGCGTCGTCGACTCCTGGCCCTCGAACTCCAGCAGGTAGGTGCGGTCGCCGAGCGCGACGGACAGGACGCTGCCGCCGCCGGGCGCGGCGTCGAGCACCGTGGCGGTCGGCGTATCGCCGAGCGTTACGCTGGCCCACCGCCACGCCGCGGCGCTCGCCAGCACGCGCGGGTGGGTGTCGTCCGCGATCGCGAAGAGGCTCTCGTCGAGCACGCGCAGGAACGCCTTGCCGTCCGGGCCGCCGAAGAGCGAGCCGGCGGTGTCGCCGTCGAACAGCGCGCTCAGCTCGACGTGGAACTCGGGATCGAACTGCCTCGTCTCGGGGTCGAAGCGCAGCATGCACGGGGCAGCAGCGTTGTCGGGGTTGAGCCGGTGCACCGCCGCGCCGTACGCCTCGGTGGCCACGTAGATCATGCCGTCGGGCCCCTCGACCCCATCGCGCACATAGCCGCAGCGATCGTCGGTGACGACGGTCGCCTCGTCCGTCGTGCTGTCCACGACGATGACCGCGGCCACGCTCGGGACCTCCGGGCCGACGCGCCACCCGCCGAAGGTGATCACGTCGTCGCCCTGGCGAAGCGGCGGCGAGGAAGAATAGGTGAGCATGGCGTCCGGGATCACCAGATCCTCGAGCGGAATGTCTCCGGTCACCGCCATCTCCGCGGGATTCCAGACCACCACCTGGGCGGTGGGACCATCGAAGAAGTACGCCTTGGTCTCCGAGACGAAGTGGAACTGCGTGCCGTACTCGCCGATCTTCGCGAGGCCCTTGCCCTGGAAGCTGATGGTGTCCCCTTCCTCGAGGCTGCCGTCCTCCTGGAGGTCGTAGCGGGTCACGGTCGCCGCGGCGTCGCTCGCAACGAACACCGCGCCTCCGCCGTCCAGCCCGACGCCGAGGGCGCGCCCCTGCACCTCGATCGCGTTCTCCAGCGACAGCGCCTCGGCGGAGTCGATGTCGTCCGTCACGGCGATGTAGCTCTGGGTGTCGCCGCCGTCCGGCCCGAACACCTGGATCGTGAGGGCGTACGCCGGCCCCGCGCTGGGTGTCCCCCCCGTGCCGCTGGTGGCTCCGCCGGCGCCGGTGCCTTCACCGCCGCCGCCCCCCGCGCCGCTGCTCGTGCCATCGCTCGTGTCGTCGCCGCAGGCGGCGAAGCACGGGAGGAGCAGTGTCAAGAGGAGGGCATTCGCGTAGCGCGCACGAAATAACATGAAGGATCTCCTTGTGTCGGGTTTCAACTGCCGTCGCACGAACATCGGCTCACAGGCTCAAGGCGAGCTTGGCGTACGCCGCTCGCCCGGGGCGCTGGATGCCGTGGAAGCTGAAGGCCTTCTCGTCGGTGAGGTTCTGCACCTCGACGGTCGAGCTCACCGTCCATCCGCCGCGCTCGACCAGGTACGTGAGCGCGAGCGTGTGCAGGAGCTGCGACGGGATCTCCGCCTTGGAGCGGGCCGCGCCGCGGCCTTCCGGGCCGACGAAGAACGCGTGTACGTAATCCGTGATCCAGGTCAGCGACAGGACATCGCGCCGCGCCGCGATCTCCGGCCACTGCGCGCGCGCGGCGACGCCGCCGAACAGGTACGGGAGGTTCTGGATGCGAACGTCGGTCGAGCCGTCCCGGAAGTCCTGCCATGTGACGTGACCGTCGACCGACAGCCAGTCACCCGGAGAGGTCCACCCGGCCGTCGACTCGAAGCCGACCGAGCGCGCCGACAGCGTGTTGCCGTACGCCGAGTAGCCGAGGAACCTTTGCAGCGTGATCAGATCCTCGGTGAAGCGACCGAAGCCGTTGACGTTGAGCCGGAGCTGTCCCACGGGGGTCTCCGCGCGCTCCAGGGTCACGCCGAGGTTGACGTTGTGGCTCGCCTCCGGCTCCAGGTGGACGTTCGAGACGACGAGCCCTCCGTCGCCGAACAGCTCCTCCGGCGTCGGCAGGCGGGTGGCGACCTCGTACGAGGCCTTGGCGTAGATGGCGTCGGTGAAGCGGAAGCGCAGGCTGTCCCCTGCCCCCACGCGGTGGGTCGCCCGATCGACGTCGCCGATCCGGCCGCTCGGCAGGTGTTCCCGGGTGCGGACCGACTGCAGGTAGAGCTTGGCGAAGGCGATGTTCGCGAGCCGGCCCTCGAGCGGCCTCGCCTCGTACTCGACGCCTGCCACCCCGCTCCACAGGTCCCGCTCCGCGGTCAGCGGGTCCTTCTCGCGCTCGGCCACGATAAGGTTCCTCCCGGTGCGCGTCACGTGGGTCGGAGAGAGCCCGAAGCGCAGGAGGTGATCTGTCGCGGGGTGCCACGCCGCGTTGACGCGGGCGAAGGCGGTGTGCTGACGGACTTGCTGGTCGTTCGCGTCGTCCCCGACCTCCCCCCGATACGGGCGCGGCTTGCAGCGGTCGGACCAGTCGTAGGTGCACGTGGCCGTGTCGAGGAAGGTCGTGCGCGCGTACGAGTACCCCGCGAGGGCGTCGAGCCGCGCCCTCCCGAAGAACGGCTGCGCATACCGCAGCAGCGCGCCGCCGGTCTGCCTGCCGAAGGTCGCCTCTCCGAAGGGCGGCGACGTGACCCTTCCGTCGAGCATGGTGACGAGCGGGCCGTGCTGCAGCTCCTTGTCGTGCGAGGTGAAGAAGGCGCGAACGAGCAGGCGGTCAGCCCACGGCCGCCGGATGACCCCCACCTCGGCCGCGCCGCCGGCCGCGACGTAGCCATCGTGGAACCGCCGGGCGCGCGCGGGCGACGGGCGCCCGCTCTCGTCGAACGCCATGACATCGACCGGGGTGTCGTTCCGCGCGCGATCGACGAACCCGCTCGCGCGGGCGAAGAGGCCGCTCGGCGCGTGCGCGTGGCGCGCGCCGAGGGTCAGCCGGTACGTTCCGAAGGAGCCGACCTGGTAGGACGCCGCAGCGCCCGTGCCGCGCGTGTCCTGATCGGTCACCAGGTTCACCGCGCCGCCGAGCGCGTCCGAGCCGAAGCGCAGCGGGACGACGCCGCGGTAGATCTCGGCGCGCTCGACGAGGTTGACAGGCACGTTGGCGACCCCGAAGGAGTGCCCGGCGAGATCGAGCGGCACGCCGTCGAGGAAGAAGCGGATCCGGTCGTCGGTGAGGCCGTTCAGCGAGAAGCGCGCGTCGGAGCCGAGCCCGCCGAGGCGGCGCACGCTCACGCCCTCGGCGCGCGACAGCACCTCGCCGAGATCCGCGGCCTGCCGCCTGGCCTCGACGGTCTCGATCACCTGGACCGCCTGCGCTGAGGTCCGGAGCCGCTCGGCCTCGGAGGCCCCCCGCACGCTCACCTCGATCGCGGGCAGAGCTGGCCCGGCGGCGCCCGTGGCCGGCGCGGCCCCGGCGGCGCTTGCAGCCGGCGCGGCCCCGGCGGCGCCCGCGACCGGCGCGGCCGCGGGGCCCCCCCGCCCGGCCGGCATCCCCGCACCGGGGCCGGCCGCGGGGGGCGGCGCAGGCAGCCGGAAGTCGTGGCGGTAGAGGATGCGCGACGCGACGCTCCGGTCGCCCCGCCGGGCCGGCGTGAAGCGGAAGCGCAGCGCGGCTTCCCGCGCGGCCTCGTCGAACCCGTGGCCCGCGGGCTCGGCGACCTCTGCGCTCGTGACGCGCCCTTCCGCGTCGATCGTCAGCCGCAGCACGACGCTCCCCTCCAACCCCGCCTCGCGCGCCGCCTGCGGATACGCCGCCTCGACGGCGCCCGTGAGCTCGGGCGGGCGCACCGCGGGCGCGGCGCCATCGCCCGGGGCGCGCGCCGCCGGCGCTGTCTCGGCCTGGGGAGCCGCTCCCTCGACGCCCTCGTCGGCAGGGGCCTCGTCGCTCGCCCGCGCGTCCGCTGCGAAGGCCAACAGGGCACCGCAGGGGGCGAGGACCAGAGTCCCGGCCAGCGCGGCGCAACGCAAAAGGCGTAATCGAATCATGAGATCACCGGGCATGCTCACCGGAGCGTGACGATGCGGCGCTCTGGCCGGCTCTGCGCAAGCTGGTTGTCGTGGCGTCTCGCTCGCCGGCGCCTCAGGCCTCTTCGGACGGCGCGAACCGCGCTGGCCAGGGGTCGCCGCCGCGAGCTGTCATGTCAGGGCTCTCGGGGATTCAACCGCTCACGTCCTCCGCCGCCGGGACCGGGACGACGACGACGCGCTTGCACCGCCGGCACTTCAGCTCGACGCCGCCGGGCACATACCGGGCGAGCAGGCTGCCGCACCCGCAGCGCACGGCGTTGGGCTCGGCATGTCCAGCAACGCCGCAGTGATCACACCGGCTGTCGAGCGGAGCCGTCGCCTTCGACATCAGGTTGTCCATCGTGGAACCCCATTTTCAATATTGAAAGTCACTTTCAATTTCAACATGAAACCTGCCATGCTACCAACGACGTTGTCAAGCGAAAGCGGTCGGGCAGCGTCCGCGACGTCCGCGGAGGGCCGCGATGGTCCGCAGGTCCGAGCAGCGCGAGATCGCGGCCAAAACGGAGGCGATGTGCGCGATCGGCGCGCTCGCTCGGGTCGCCGGCGCCGTGCCTCGATGGCGCGGGCGGCCCCCCCCACTGGACGGTGGCCCGCGGCTGGGGTCTCAGCGAATTCACTTGACAATGCCTACCCTACCTCACCATAAACGAACTTGAAAGTAGTTTTCATTTTCACTCAATCGTCGATGCCGAGGTGGCTGCGCCCATCGCGGGGTCGTCGAGCTGTGTCCGCCGTCGAGACGATGTCCGGCGCCCCTGCCCTGCGTGCTCTCGGGGCTCGGGCCCTGCTGCGCCGGCGGGCGCCGCTTTCGCTCCAACGGGGCTGGCTCGGGCGTCACGGCCGTCTTTGCACCGCCGTCGCGGGGCGCGGATCGCCTGCCGCGAGCGTGCCTGTGGCGGCTGTCCCGTCGAGCGCCGGTTGAACCAGGAGGGTTGTCGTCATGGTCGCTCCTCAGGACGCGCGCTGGCCGCTGTCGGCCGCGCAACACGGTATCTGGCTAGGCCAGCAGCTCGACCCGGCGAGCCCTGTGTACAACGCGGGCGAGTGCGTCGAGATCTGCGGGCCCATCGATCTCGCCACCCTCGAGGCCGCGATACGCCAGGCCGTCTCCGAGGCAGAGACGCTGCACGTGCGCTTCACGAGCGAGGCGGATGGACCGCGCCAGCGACTCGACCTGTCCCCTGACTTCCCTGTCCACCGCGTCGACGTCAGCGCGGCGCCGGACGCGTTCGCCGCGGCCGAGGCGTGGATGCGCGAGGATCTCGCGAGGCCGGTGGATCTCGCGCGCGGGCCCCTCTTCACGGAGGCGCTGTTCACGGCGGGGCCCGACAGGCTCTTCTGGTACCAGCGCGCGCACCACATCGCGCTGGACGGCTACGGCTTCTCGCTGACCGCGCGGCGGGTGGCCGAGATCTACACCGCGCGCGCCGAGGGCCGATCGAGCGAGAGCGGCGCCTTCGGCTCGCTGCGCCGGGTCGTCGACGAGGATCTGGCCTACCGCGCCTCCCGCGATCTGGAGCGCGATCGCGCGTTCTGGACGCGGCGCTTCGCCGACCGGCCCGAGCCCGTGAGCCTCGGCGACGAGCCGGCGCCTGCGTCGCGCGCCTGCCTGCGCCGGACGGCCTCGCTCGCGCCGTCCACCGTCGACAGGCTGAAGGAGGTAGCGCGCCAGGCCAAGGCGACGTGGCCGGACGTCGTGGTCGCCGCGACCGCGGCGTACGTGCACCGGCTCACCGGCGCGCCCGAGATCGTCCTGGGGCTGCCCGTGATGGGGCGCCTCGGCTCGGTCTCGCTGCGCATCCCGAGCATGGTCATGAACATCGTCCCGCTCCGGGTGCCGATCCCGGAGGGCGCGAGCTTGTCCGCGGTCACCCGGCAGGTCGCGGCCGAGCTCGCGGCCATCCGGCCCCACCTGCGGTATCGCTACGAGCAGCTCCGCCGGGATCTCAAGCTGATCGGCGGCAGCCGCCGGCTGTTCGGCCCGGTGATCAACATCATGCCGTTCGATTACGACCTGCGCTTCGCGGGGCATCGCGGCATCGCGCACAACATCGCCGCAGGCCCGGTCGAGGATCTGTCGTTCGGCATCTACGCGAGGTCGGACGGGCGCGGGCCGCGGCTCGACCTCGACGCCAACCCGGCCTGCTACGGCGACGAGGACCTCTCGGCGCACCAGCGCCGGTTCCTCGCGTTCCTGGAGGCGGTCGCCGCCGCCCCCGAGCAGGCCCTCGACCGCGCCGAGATCGACCTCCCCCGGGCCGCGGCGCGCGCGCCGGGCGCGCAGGCGGCCGCGGCCGGGCGGCCCGGCGCGCTGCTCGACGGGGGCCCGCTGCCCGCGCCGGCGCGCCCCGTCGTCGAGCAGATCGCCCTGCGCGCGCGCGAGCAGCCGGACGCGACCGCCGTCCACCACGACCTCGAGCGCGTGACCTACGGCGAGCTCGACATGGCCGCCCGGCAGCTCGCCGCCCGGCTCGCCGCGCTCGGCGCCGGGCCCGACACGCTGGTCGCGGTGCTCCTGCCGCGCAGCGTCGGCGCCATCACCGCGATCCTCGGCGCGCTCTACGCCGGCGCAGGCTACCTCCCCCTCGATCCGGACGGGCCGCAGCCCAGGACCACCGCGATCCTCGACGACGCCAGGCCGGCGATCGTCGTCACGACGTCGCAGCACGCCGCGAAGGTGGGGAGCGATCGCGCGGTGCACCTCGTGCTCCTGGACGAAGCGATCCACGGCGCGCCAGCGCCGGCGCGGGCGCCGGTCCAGGGCGCGGCGGAGCACCTGGCGTACGTGATCTACACGTCCGGCTCCACCGGCCGCCCGAACGGCGTCATGATCGAGCGCGGCGCGCTGGCCCACTTCGTGGCGGCCGCGACCCACCGCTACGATCTGCGCCGCGACGACCGGGTGCTGCAGTTCGCGCCGCTGCACTTCGACGCCAGCGTCGAGGAGATCTTCCTGACCCTGTGCGCGGGCGCCGCCCTGGTGCTGCGCACGGACGAGATGCTGCAGTCCGTGCCGCGGCTGCTCGACGCCTGCGAACGGCACCGGATCACCTTCCTGGATCTGCCGACGGCGTTCTGGCACGAGCTCGCCTACGGACTCTCCACCGGCGCGGCGTCGCTCCCCGCGAGCATCCGCACCGTCATCATCGGCGGCGAGGCGGCGCTGCCCGAGCGCGTCGAGCGCTTCCGCAGCGCCGTCGGTCGGCGCGCGCGGCTGCTCAACACCTACGGCCCCACCGAGGCGACGGTCGTCGCCTCGGCCGCCACGCTGAGCGGCGGCGATGCGCCGGACGATGAGCACGAGGCGCCGATCGGTACGCCGCTGCCCGGCGTCCGCGCGGCCATCGTCGACACACACGCGCACGGCCGGCTGGTCGCGCAGGGCGCCGTGGGCGAGCTCCACCTCATCGGGCCCGGCCTGGCGAGGGGGTACCTCGGGCGGCCGGACCTCGACGCCGCGCGCTTCGTCGTGCTCGACCAGCTCGAGGGCAGCCCGCGCGCGTACCGCACCGGCGACCTGGTCCTCCAGCGGGCCGACGGGCAGATGGTCTTCGTCGGGCGCGTCGACGACGAGCTCAAGATCAGCGGCCATCGCGTCGATCCGATCGAGATCGAGGCCGCGCTCCTGCGCCACCCTTCCGTGCGGGAGGCGGCCGTCATCGGGCACGCCTCGGCCGGCGGCGGCAAGCGCCTGTCCGCGTTCCTCGTCGCCGGGGACCCAGCCCCTTCGCCGGCCGAGCTCCGCAGGCACGCGCGCTCGCTGCTCCCCGCGGCCGCCGTCCCCTCGGCCTTCGTGCTCACCGATCGGCTGCCGAGGACGAGCTCCGGCAAGATCGATCGCAAGGCGCTGCGGGAGGCGCCGATCGCCGCGACGGCGGAGCCGCCTGCCGCCGCGACGGCCCTCGAGCGGCAGGTGCTGCAGATCTGGGAGCAGGTGCTCGGCGTGAGCGGCCTGTCGGCGCACGACGATTTCTTCGAGCGCGGCGGCCAGTCGCTGCAGACGATCCAGGTCGCCAACCGGCTCAGCGTCGATCTCGGGCGGGAGATCCCCGTCGCGATGGTCTTCCGCCACCCGACCGTCGCGGCGCTCGCGCGCGCTCTCGACGAGGCGCAGGGCGCGGCGGCGGCGGCGGCGCAGACGAGCGGCGGGCCCCCCGGCGCCATGCTGGCCGACGCCGAGCTCCCCGAGGACGTCGTCCCCCGATCGCTCGCGTGGTCCGGCGGCCGCGGTCGCCCGCGGCAGGTCGTGCTCACGGGCGCGAGCGGCTTCGTCGGCGCGCACCTGCTCCATGAGCTCCTGACGCAGACCGACGCGACCGTGGTCTGCCTTGTGCGCGCCGAGAGCGAGGCGCGCGCAGCGGAGCGGATCCGGCAGGCGCTCTCGAAGCAGCGCCTGCCGGTCGACGGCATCGACGCGCGGGTGCTGGCCGTGCCCGCCGACCTGACGCAGCCCCGGCTCGGCCTGAGCGCAGCGCGGTTCGGCCAGCTCGCCGCGGCGTGCGACGCCATCTACCACAACGCCGCGGTGGTCAGCCTCGTGCGCGACTACCGCAGCCTGCGCGCCGCCAACGTGATCGGCACGCGCGAGGCGCTCCGCCTGGCCGCGGCGGCGCGCCCGAAGCCGCTGCACCACGTGTCGACGCTCGCCGTGGCCCCGGGCATCGCGGCGAGCCCCGAGGTCGCGGAGGCGTTCGTGCCGCCGCACCCCGGCCTGCGCGACGGCTACCAGCAGAGCAAGTGGGCGGCCGAGCGCCTCGTGCAGCAGGCCGGAGAGCGCGGGCTGCCGGTCGCCGTGTACCGCCTGGGCCGCGTCGTCGGCGCGCCCGGCACGGGCGTCGTCAACGAGCAGGATCTGGTCTTCCGGCTGCTGCGGGCCGGCATCCCGGCCGGCGTCCTGCCCGATCTCGACGTGAGGGAGGTGTGGACGCCCGTCGACTACGTGGCGCGCGCGATCGTGCGGCTCTCGCTCACCACGCTCACCGCGCAGCCCACGGGCGCCGTGGTCAACGTCGCCCCTGCGCCCGAGGTCCGGCTGACGGAGCTCTTCGACTGGGCGCGCGACTACGGCTATCCGGTCGAGCGGCGCCCGGTCGCGGCGTGGCGCGCGCGGCTGAAGGACGGCGCCGACGCCGCGGACAGCGCGACGCTCGCGTTCTTCGATCTGCAGTCGGCCCCGGCCGACGGAGAGGCGACCTTCGGCATCGGGCGCGTGCGCTGCGACACCCTGGAGCGCGGCCTCGCCGGCACCGGCATCGCGTGCCCGCCGATCGATCGCGCGCTCTTCTACCGCTACCTCGATCGCTGCGTCGAGGAAGGCCTCCTGCCGCCCCCTTCCAGCGCGGCGCGGCGGGCGCCGCGACGCTCATGACACCGGCTCACGGACGACAACCTCCAGCCTGAGAGAACGACAACGATGACCACACAGACGATCGACACACGGGACAGGAAGCAGGGAGGCGGCGCGCCGCAAGGCGCCGCGGAGGGGCTCCGCCTCGACCGCTCGAACGCGCTGCTCGCCGAGGCGCGAAAGCTCATCCCCGGCGTCACGCAGTCGCTCATGAAGCGGCCGGAGATGTTCGCGCTCGGCTCGTTCCCCGTGTACCTCGAGGGCGGCGAGGGCGCGCTGGTGCGCGACGTCGATGGCAACCAGTACATCGACTACATCTGCGGCCTCGGGGCGAACACGCTTGGGCACAACCACCCTGCGGTCGTCGACGCCATCCGGCGGCGGCTCGACAGGGGCATCCTTCACTCGCTGCCGACGGAGGTCGAGGTCACCGCCACGCAGGACCTCGTCGCGCTGACCCCGGGCGCCGAGATGGCGCGCTTCTTCAAGACCGGCGCGGACGCGACGTCCGCGGCCGTCCGGCTCGCCCGCCACGTGACGGGCAAGCAGAAGGTCGTCACCGTCGGCTACAACGGCTGGCACGATCACTTCATGTTCGACACCCCCGGCGTCCCGGCGGTGCTGCGCGAGTACACACACCGCATGCCGCTCATGGCCGAGGCCGACGAGCAGCCGCTGCTCGATCTCATCGCGAGCAAGGGCTCGGAGCTCGCGCTCGTGCTGCTCTCGCTGCCCTACAAGCGGTGCGTCTCGGCGGAGTACCTGCGCAAGGTGCGCGAGGCGTGCCGCGCCCACGGCGTGCTGTTCGTCCTCGACGAGGTGGTCACCGGCTTCCGGCTCGCGCTCGGCGGCGCGCAGCAGTTCTACCAGATCGAGGCTGATTTCGTGTGCCTCTCCAAGGGCATCGCCGCGGGCATGCCGCTGTCGGCGATCGCCGGGCCGCGCCAGGTGATGAGCCGGCTCTCGGAGCTCCAGGTGTCGACGACGTTCGGCGGCGAGATGCTCTCGCTGGAGGTCTGCAGGGCGGCGCTGCGCGCGTACCGCGAGACCGACTACATCTCGAAGGTCGCCGCGCTCGGGAAGCGGCTGCGCGAGGGCATCAACCGGCGCGCAGAGCAGGGCGGCTTCCCGCTGCGCGTCGTGGGGTACGACGCGATCCCCTTCTTCCTCATGGCCGAGGATCTGGCGGTCCACACGAAGCGCATGGAGCCGTTCGTCGGCGCGATGGCGAGGCGCGGCGTCCTGCTGCGGCGCGACGTCAACTTCCTCTGCGGCGCGCACACCGAGGCGCAGATCGATCACACGATCGACGCGGCGCACGACGCGCTGCTCGAGCTGGCGAGCCGCGGCGTCATCGAGCGCGGCGCGGGCCCGAAGGCCCAGAGCTGAGCCCACCGTCGTGCAGAACGCTCCCTCCGAACGGACCCTCCTGTTCCTCATCGCCGCGGTCCAGTTCGTCAACCTGCTCGACTTCATGGTCGTCATGCCGCTCGGGCCGGACTTCGCTGTCGCGCTCGGCATCCCGATGTCCGACATCGGCCTGATCGGCGGCAGCTACACAGCGGCGGCGGCGGTCTCGGGGGTCGCCGGCGCGTTCTTCCTGGACCGCTTCGACCGGCGCAGCGCGCTCGCCGTCGCGATGCTCGGCCTCGTCCTCGGCACGGCCGCGGGCGGCCTCGCCACCGGCCTGCCGAGCCTCCTCGCCGCGCGCGTGCTCGCCGGCGCCTTCGGGGGGCCCGCGACCTCGATCGCGTTCTCCATCGTCGCGGACGCGATCCCGCCGGAGCGGCGCGGCAAGGCGATGGGCGTCGTGATGGGCGCCTACTCCCTGGCCGCGGTGCTCGGGGTGCCGGCCGGCCTCGAGCTCGCGCGGCGCGGCGGCTTCCAGGCGCCGTTCTTCGCCGTCGCGGCGCTCGGGCTCGCCGTCGCGGGGCTCGCGCGGCTGCTCCTCCCCTCGATGCGCGGCCACCTCGCCGGGGCGCGGGCGCGCGCCGAGGAGGACGCCCTGCGCGAGCTCCGCGCGCTCGTCGGCCGTCCGCTCGTCCTGCTCTCGTACGCGACGACGGCGGTCATGACGATGGCGTCGTTCCTCGTCATCCCGAACATCTCGGCCTACGTGCAGCACAACCTCGGCTATCCGCGCGAGCAGCTCGGCCTGCTCTACCTCGTGGGCGGCGCGCTCACCTTCGTCGTGATGCGCACGGCGGGCGCGCTGATCGATCGCATCGGCGCGTTCCGCACGAGCCTGGTCGGGGCAACGACGCTCGTGGCCGTCCTCTATGCCGGGTTCCACGCGTACGTGCCGGGGCTGCCCGTGCTCGTCGTCTTCGTCGCCTTCATGACGGGAACGGCGATCCGCAACATCTCCCACGGCACGCTCGCCTCGAAGGTGCCGCTCCCCTCCGAACGGGCGCGCTTCGGATCCATCCAGTCGGCCGTGGATCACCTTTCGTCGGCGCTCGCCGCGTTCCTCGCGGCCCGGATGCTGCACGAGCTCCCCGATCAGCGCCTCGACGGCATGGGCGCCGTGGCCGCGCTGGCGATCGCGTTCACTCTCGCGTCGTCGTGCTTGATCTTCCTGATCGAGCGACACCTCGCCCTCGGCGCGTCGAGCAGCGCCGGCGCCGCGCGCGCTGGAGGGACGGGGCTGGTCGACGAGCGCGAGAGTCCAGAGAGCGCGACTCCAGCCGGGCGCCCCTCACCTGGCTGACCTGCTTTCCATCTCCGATTCCCCTCGGTAGAAACACCAACCTATCGGAGGCACCTCCGCTTCTGATGCTGGAGAAAAGGTCCAGGAGTCGGCTTGCACGGCCGCTCCTCACATGCTCTTTGTCGATGACCTCATCAATGGTGTCCCCGTCTCTCGTCCCGCGCCTCGCGGGATGCCTTGGCTGCCTTGTCGCGGCCCTCGTCCCCCGCATCGTCGTCGCCGTCATCCCGGCCGGAGCATCGCCTCCTCCGGTGGCGGCGGTCGCGCCAATCACGGAGGTTCCGCCGCTCGCAGAAGGCGCGCCTGGGTCCCTCATCGACGGCGCCGCGCGCGGCGTCGTCGCCGTGGCCGTGTCCCATCCGGGTCCTCTGGGCGGCGAGCGACGCGTGAGCCTGTGCAGCGGCGCGCTCGTCGAGCCGAACCTCGTCTTGACGGCGCGTCACTGCATCTCGCGCAACCTGACCGCGGCCCCTCGCTGCGATCGCTCGGGCAAGTCGCACAACGGCGATCACGTCGGCGCAGACATCGATCCTTCCGAGATCGCCATTTACACCGGGGACCATATCGATGTCTCCCGCGACGCCGCGCGGGCGCGCGCCGTGGCCACGCTGCACGGGAAAGAACGCGTCCTCTGCGACGCGGACATCGCCTATCTCGTGCTCGATCGGCCCCTCACCGACGTGGCGCCCCTGCGGATGCGCGAGGTCGGGGCGATCGATCCAGGCGACAGCGTGATCGCCGTCGGGTACGGCGGCGGAGCGTCCAACCGGCTCGGCGTCCGCGCCGCGCGCGGTCCGCGCCTCGTCGCCGCCGTCGGGCCCCGCGCCGATCCGGCGACCGGCAAGGTCCTCGGTCCCCGCGAGTTCGAGATCGAGGGGGCGACATGCGCCGGCGACTCGGGAGGCCCGGTGATCGACGCCGACCGCGGCGACGTGGTGGGCGTCACCTCGCGAGGCGCGGGGTGCACCGCGGCCGGCAACCACGTTTATACGCGCACGGACGCCTTCGCCGCGCTGACGGCCGAGGCCCGCACAGCCGCGCTCGCACAGCGCTGAGCTCCGCGCGCCATCGCCGCCGGCTCGCCTCGGCGAGCATGAGCGTGGGGACGCGCGCGGCAGGAGCAGACCGTGTGCAGCCGCGGCACAGCCCGCGATGCGCGGTCGTGCCGGCACGTCGCTCGCATCGCGCAGACTCGACGGAAGACAGACGAAGACAGACGAAGACAGACGAAGACAGACACGGGATCGACGCTCATGCGGTCAGGGTCGCGTCCGCGATGACGCTGCCTCGCCCGCGCCGATGACCACTTTCCCGGAGGGATCGGAACCATGTCGTTGCTGGACACCACCAGGGGCTTCTTGACGCCCGAGCTCATCTCGGCCGCAACGAAGGGGCTGGGCCTGAGCGATGAATCGCCGACGAGCGTGCGCGCCGCCGCGGAGAGCTCGGTGCCGACGCTGCTCGCCGGAATGGCTCAGGTCGCCTCTTCGGAGGGCGGCGCAGCGCAGCTGTTCAGGATGATCACGGAGCGGGACTACGAAGGCCTCCTCGGGAGAGCAGGGCCCCTCCGCGCCGAGCAGGCCGAGGAGCTCTCGCATCATGGGCAGTCGATGATCGCCCGCCTGTTCGGAGAGCGCGCGAGCGGGATGATCGAGCTCATCTCCCGCTCCTCCGGCGCGGAGCAGCGGTGCTCGACGGCGATGCTGGGCCTGGTCGCTCCCATCGTCGCGTGCGTGCTCGGCCGCGAGGTCAGGTCGAGAGGGCTGACCGCGCGGGGGCTCGCCGATCTGCTCTCCCATCAGAAGCAAGCCTTCAAGGACGATCCACGCGCCCCGGCGGGCCTCCCTGGCTTCCTCGCTCCCTCGATCGCGGCGAGCGCTCCTTTCGTCGCGGCGGCGCGCGAACGGCCGCGCGATGCGGTGTCGTCAGTCCCGTCCCGAATGGCGGCCTCTTCGACCCCGCTTTCCTCACGTGAAGGGCTCCTCCGCAGCACGCAGACGCGAGAATGGCTGCTCCCGACCTTGCTGGCAGCGGCGGTGCTCGGAGGCCTCTGGGCGTTCGTCCGCGAACGAAGGCTGGACCGCGCCGCCGCCGAGCCCACGCACGAAGCCCCGATCGCGGCGGCTCCGAGGGAGGACCTCGCTCGGCCCGTCGCGCCGCCGCCGCAGGCCGAGCCGCCGCGCGCCGAAGCGCCCACGGCCGCCGCGCCCAGCGAGGCGCCGCCCAGCGCGCCGGAGATCGTCGAGCAGCTCAAGATCACGGCCGGAGAGATGACGCTCCCGGGCGGCAAGGTCCTCTCCGTCGACGAGCACGGCTCCGAGGCGGAGATCGCGCGGTACCTCGACGCCGGAGCCGCGGATGGCCCCAAGCGCTTCTCGATGGAAGGCATCAACTTCCGGTTCGGGACCACGGAGCTGACCGAAGCGTCGCGACCGAAGCTCGACGCGCTGGCCACCATCCTCGACGCCTATCCCTCCGCGCGGGTGCGCATCGAAGGGCACACCGACTCCGTGGGCGGCGCCGAGGGGAACCAATCGCTCTCTCTGGCGCGAGCCCAGGCGGTGCGCGACGAGCTCGCCGCACGGCAGATCGCTCCCGATCGCATCGAGGTGGCCGGGATGGGCGCCGATCAACCGGTGGCGCCGAACGACACCGCCGGGGGACGCGCGCAGAACCGCCGGATCGACGTCACGGTCCTGAGCCGCTGAAGCGGCGGCTCACCCCCTCCACGCCAGGAGCAAGGCACCGGCGCCGGCCTGCGGAAGCAGGGTACCGGCGCCGATCTTCAGATCTCCCCGTAGGCCCTCGCGATCACCCGGCGGGCCACCGACTGGATGCCGGTGTGCTCGAAGTAGTTGGTGGCGAGATCGACCGCGGCCGCGAGGCCATCGAGCTTGCCGCCCGCCGCGCCGAGGTGCCCGCTGATCCGCTCGAGCACGCCCTGCCGCTCGATGCCCTTCTTCGCAATGAAGCCGGCGATCGCCGTTTGCGACGCGCCGAGGCTCTCTTTCATGATCTCGCGCTTGGCATCCACGCTCCCGCCTGGCAGGTATCCCAGCAGGCGCGCAAAGCGGCTTTGCTGGCCGAGCTGCTCGTCCGTCGCGCTCGAAACGGTGTCCACGACCCGAGCGAGGAAGTCGGGGCCGAGCGGGATCATGCCGTCGCACACGATCCAGGCGGCGAGGCGCATCGCGTCGTCCTTCTCGTAGCTGGCGAGCGAGGCGGCGAAGTCGCCGATGCTGTCGCCCGGCAGCCCGTTGATCGAGCAGAACGCCGCGAGCTCGGCGACGAGCTTCACGCCCGCATCGATGGCCTGGGTGGTGTCGGCCTTGGGCGTGATCTTCGACAGGAAGGAGAGAAAATCGGACGCGTCGCCGATCTTGCGCGCGATCGTCGCCACGCCGGCGAGGCCGCTCGTGTCGTCGACCAGCCGGAAGATCCGGACCGCGCGCTGGTAGCCCTGCTCCGACTCCGCATAGAGGGCGATCGCACGCTCGCCGACCTGCTGGATGAGGCCCTGATCCTCCTCGCCGGTGACGAGCTTGATCATCTCCTCGAAGCTCGTGACGTTCTTCCACTCGCCCGGCACGATGTAGTCGAGCGCCCCCAGCAGCCGAGTGGTCATGTTCGACTTCGGGAGGTCTTCGAGGATGGAGTGAATCGATTCGCGCGTCATGGGGCCCCTTCAGAGGTTCGCTAGACCGCTCAGGTCAAATCGCTTCAGCCATTCTTTTCGCGCCTCGGGGTCCAGGGTCTGGGATGACACCTTCACCTGGAAACGATTCTTGACGAGGAGCGCGGACTGGTTCTTCCCGACGGTCACGACCGGCATGCCGGCGAGGTGATCCGTCGCGCTCGCGAACTTGGCGACGACCTGGGGATCGCCCGCCGTGTCGGAGATGGATAGGGAGGCCACGTCGCCGCCGTCCTTCCGCAGCTTGGCCTCCGCGTAGCCAGGCTTCTCCGCGGTGAAGACGCGGCTCGTCCCCTCGGCTCCCTCCGGCGGGAAGAACGCATTGAACGCGGATCCTGGCTTGGTGTCAGGGGCGGCGCTCACGGCAGGCGTGGGCGCCTTGGCCGCCGCCTCGTCCCAGCGCGAGGGAGGTTCCTTCTTGCAGGCGACCAGCAAGAGCGCGGCGGCGAAGAGCAGGGACGGCGTTCTCGTGTTCATCGTGTCTCCGGTCCGGTGCTGGCGCTGCGTGCACCCCCGCGACGATCGCCAACGTCCAACGGCCAACGTCTGAGCATCGGCCGTGCCATGTCGCGGCGACTGCCGTGGCGAGGAGAGACACCGTCTCGGAGCAGGATGGCGACGAGCGGCCGCTCGTTGGATAGGCGTGCAGGACGTGCTCACGCCCCTCCGCCGTGACGGCGCGTGACCGCGGTCCCGCCGGCGCCGCCCGCTCGTCTCGGCCCCACAGGGCGTTCTCCGCTACGCGAAGGGCCAGCTCATGGCTTATCGCTGCTTACGTGTGCACTCTCGGGAGCACTTGCTCGAGGACGCCGACGGTGCCGTTGTCCTTCTCCACGTGAAAGCGGACCGACAGGTTGTTGTTCCTGTCCCAGTCATCTCCGCCGTCGCTCGGATCGAGGATCGCAAAGTTGCGGTGGGTGACGCAGTACTTGTGGTCCGATCCCGCGATCTCCCGGAGCGACCCCTTGATGTCTCCGTTGAACAGGTTCTGGCTACCGCCGTTGGTCAGCACCGAGAGGATCATGCCGAGCATCCCCTTGGGAGGTGGGCGCGCGATGCCGGATGCGGTCACCTGGTACAGGCGCGGCCGCGAGCGCGGCTTCCCGAACCCGAGGCCCGTGTCGATGTGCGCCATGGTGCCCACGTGGATATCGCCGCCCAGGAGCGTCACCTGGGTGCCAGGGCTGAAGCCGGCGAAATTCATGAGAGACATCAGGAAGCGCCTGCATTCGTTCTGGTTGTTGGAGGCCGCCCAGCCGTCCCGGATATCGTCGAGTGTGGCCTTGCTGAACACGCTCGAGAGCGCCTCGGCGGCCGCGAGCGGCAGGTAGACGACCGGCGTGCCGACCACGACAAGGAGGTGCCTGAGATCGAGCGCCGCGAGCTCGTTGAGCCTCAGCTCGAGGTCGTCGAGCTGCTGCTTGCCCAGGATCGTCCCGTTCTTCCACGAGCGCTGCGACCGCCCATCGACAGCGAGGATGGCGATGTCGCCATACTTCGCGATCCAGCCGAACCCCGAGCTGCTCAGGCGGTCCCTTGGGCTCAGCGCCATCTGAAACTCCTTGAACGCCTGCTCCGCGGCCCTGTAGCGCTCCACGGCCTGCGCGGTGCCGTCGTTGTTGTTCGACCCCCAGCCATCGTAGATCTCGTGGTCGTCCCACATCATGATGTTCGGGCAGCTCCCGAGGACCGCCGCCACGTCAGGGTGCGACCACGTCTGCGCGTAGTGCCTGCGGTACGCGGCGGTGCGCCCCTCCGAGGGCGACCACCCCGTGGGATCGCCGTCGCCGTAGATCTGGTCTCCGGCGTGGACAAGGAGGTTCACCTTGCCTTCGTCCACGAGGGCCTTGAGCGCCCGCCACATCGCCCCGCGCCGCTCCTTGGGAAACTCGTGATTGTCGATGTCGTTGCAGCTCACGAGGCCGATACGGATCGGCCCGTTCGCGACGGTGCGGAAGGCGGAGCCGTTGATGCTCAGGTTGTCCGCGGGTGTAGGGAGCGGATCTCCTGCGTCGTGCTCCACGACGCCGTAGCGAACCCTCTCGCCGCTCAGCCCGCTCAGCTCGAACGTGGCGAGCCCGAAGGGCGGCGCGCTGTTGATCGGCACGTCGAGCGTGCGAACGCCGTTGTCGTCCGCGAACGCCAGCCTCGCCCTCGCCTTGGGCCTCTCGAAGACGGCCAAGATCCTGCTGGTTGTCTGCGTCGTGTGTCCGATGACTGCGCTTTTGAACGCCATGGTCCGCCTCCCTGGCGAGAGCTCGTCAGCCTCGTTGTCTACCTGCGGTTCCGGGCAACCCGCGCGATCCGGCCCGGGGCCCCGCCTCCCGTCGACCTGGCGGGCATGATCCCCTATGTTTCGTCGCGGGCGGCCGAACGCAAGTTTTTCGGCTCGCGCCGAGGCGCTCTCACGTCTCGCGCTCACCGCGTCGGGGGCGGGAGCGCGGCGTCGGCGGGCGCGACGCCGGCGGCGACCACGGGGTAGCCCTGGCCGTCGCGCGTCCCGGCCGCCTGCGTGACGAAGAGCAGCGAGAACCCGGGGTAGATCGCCACCGAGGGTGCGCGCGGCGAGAGCGCGGACGACGCGCCGAACACCGGCGCGACAGCGCGCTCCAGCGGGCCGTCGTGGCCCAGGCGGGCGGCCAGGCCGATGGCCGAGCGCCCAGCGCTGTCCCTCCCGGCGTAGTAGACGCGAAGGAGCGGGCGACCCGTGGCGGAGACGGCGAGCGCCGGGGCGGGATCGGAGACGGCCGCGCTGTCGAAGGGCTCGCCCTCCCCCTCCGGCGCGCCGGCGCCCTCCGGGGCACCGGCGCCGACGATGGACGCCGGCGCGAGCGCGGGACCGCCGCCGACGCGCTCCCAGGCGAGGCCGTCGTCGCTGCGCGCCTCGCCAAGGAACGAGGCGCCCGCCTCGCCGGCGACCTCGTAGAACATGCGCAGCGAACCGTCGGGCAGGCGGACCACGCCGGGGCTCCTCGGGATCGCGCCGCGCTCCCAGTCGTCGCCGTCGGTGGCCGGCGCGAGCACGGGCGCCGGCTCGCGGGTGAAGGCGAGCCCATCGGCGCTGCGCGCGAGCCCGATGCCGCCCGCCGCCGCGTAGTAGAGCCAGGTCTCGCCGCGCACGAGCACCGCCGAGGGGGCCGCCACCGTGCCGCCTTCCCAGGGCAGCTCCGGCGCGAGGACCGTCACCGACGATCGCTCGAACGAGCGGCCGTCCGCGGCATCGTAGCGGACGACGGCGTTCGGCGGAGCGAGGGGGTCTGGCGGGGCGTCCTCGGGGTGGAGGGTGGCCGCGAAGAAGCCGGCGGCGGCGAGCGTCGAGGGATCGCCGTCGAGATCGACGACGGACGCGTCGCGCGCGAAGCGCTCGTCGTCCTCCATGACGTGCGGAGCCGTCCGCGCGTTGCCGAGCTCCTCCCCCGCGATCTCCCGGAACGGGCCGGCGTGGGCGTTCGGCAGGCTGCCCTCGCCGCCCTCCGACGGGAGCGTCGCGCAGGCGGCGAACAACCCTGCTGCGACGAGCGCGAGCGCCCGCAGAGACGATGGCTGCAACGCCAGACGTGGCCCAGTCCCTGGCGAACAGGCGGTGACACGACATGTGTGCCGACGTTCATCGATCTGCATGTGAAATGCCACGATGTGTGCGCCGCCTCAGAACGCCGCCGTCACCGTCGCCCCCAGGTTCAGCATCGTCCCGTCGGCCCGGTAATCCCCCACGAAATCCGCCGGATTGTCCTTCTCGACCACCACCTCCGGCAGCACCGACAGCTGCCCGTGCAGGTCGATCCGGAGCGACCCTGGCAGCTCCTCCAGCGGCCGGTTCAGCACGACGCCCGCCCCCAGCGACATCGTGTGCCGGTCCGCGTCGACGTAGTTCGTCACGCCCTCCTGCGGCGGCACCGGGGACCTCTCGTAGACGTAGCCCGCGCGGAGAGGGATCTCGATCGCGCGGCGCTCGCCCTGCCCGGCCACCTTGCGCAGGCCCCCCGCCGCCGGGATGACGTACTCGACGCCCAGCCTCGGCACGAACCGACCCCCGAACCGGAGCGGCGCGACGGCCGTGGGCCTCGGATCGTCGGGCAGGTCGATCGGCACCTCCGGCGGAGGCGCCGCCTCGAGGTGCGCCCTCGTCCTCGCCACCGGGCTCTCGTAGGCCGACCAGTTCACCCACGTCACGTCCAGGTTCACGCGGAGGCCGCGGATCCGCTGGAAGCTCGCCCCCACGACGACCTGCTGCGGCAGGAACGCGTCGACGGTGCGCGACTCGAGCTCGTACAGGAGCGGCACCTCGATGCCCGCGAAGTCCACGACCCCCTGCAAGCGCGCGTCGATCGCGAGGGGGAGCTTCGCCTCCCCGCGGTAGGCGATGCCCACGAAGCCGAGCTCTCCGGCGCGCACCCGGGCGCCGAGGTGCGGATAGCGGATCGACGTGAGATCCGCGTCCACCTCGTGCCGGAGCGCCGAGTCGTAGGGAGACAGCGCGTCCGCGCGGCCCGTCACCGCGAAGCGGCCCCGCGTCGAGGCGAGGAACGCGACGCCGCCGCCGAGCTCGAGGAACGGGAGCGGGCGGACCGCGACGCTCGCGGCGAGGAAGAGGATCGACAGCCGGTCGTCGTAGAGCTCCCAGCGCGGCGTCTCCTGGCGGATCGCCTTGATCCGCGACAGCCCGTCGTCCGGCAGGAACGTCGCCAGGCCGAGCGCGAACGGCACCCCGAGCACCTCGCCGGGCACGACCAGGCCGCCCGCGAGCCCGTGGACGTCGCGCACGCCGCTGTCGCGGCCGTTCGTGCGCAGGCGGTTCGACGCGTAGCCGTAGCCGATCGAGAGGCCGAGGCCCGTCGCGCCGCAGAGGCCCGCCGGGTTGTAGTAGCTCGCCGAGAAATCGGTCGCGTCCGCCACGAGCGCGCCGCCCATCGAGGCGCCGCGCGAGCCGAGGCCATACGCGTCGGGCGCATGCGCGCGCGCTCGCCCCGCGGCGGCGAGCGAGAGCAGCGCGGCAGCGGCGCAGGGGAGCCGGCGCATCAGAACGCCACCCCGAGCGTCGTCCCGCCCGCGACGAGCACGCCCCGCGTGCGCACGGGGCCGGCGCCGCCCTCCCCCACGCCCGCCGCTCCCTCCTCCCGCTTCCGGTGCGCGCGCGGCAGGAGCAGCTGGACCTGGCCGAACAGGTCCAGCGTCAACCGCGGCAGCGGCGCCGAGAGCGCGAGCCCGTAGCCGAGCGAGAGCGCGACGCGCGCGTTGTCGTAGACGTTGGACGCGCCCGTCTGCTCGGGCGCGGGCGACGGCTCGAAGAACGCGCCGGCGCGCGCGTGCGCCGTGGCGCCCCGCCCCAGCGCGAGGCTGCGCTCCACGCCGGCGCGCGGCACGACCGTGTCCGAGTACCCCGGATCCTCGGGCGCCGGCGCCACGCACGAGCCGGCGAACGGCTCGCCCGTCTCGGGGTCGACCTCCGGGCAGCGCACCGTCGCCTCGAGCGCTCCGGGGTAGTCCGACCAGCGCTTGTACGTCGCGCCGATCGCCACCTTCCACGGCCCCTTCACGCGCGCCACCTCGAGCGCGATCTGCGCGGGATCGTACTGCGCGATCCCCGCGATGTGGAGCGGCGGCACGGCGATTCCCCCGAGATCCTCGGCGTGGATGACGACGTTGAACCGCCCGACGAGCGCGCCGCGGAGCGTGGCCCCGACGCGGTAGGCGCCGACGTCGTAGCTCGCGCCGAGGATCGGCCCGTAGCTCGCGACGAGCGTGTCCTCGACGAGGGTGCCCACGCGGCCGGAGGCGTCGGTCGCCACAGTCACCGCGCCGGACAGCGCCGCCAGCGCGGCGAAGCCGGCGCCCACCCGGACGCCGCGGCCCAGCCGCGCGCCGAGCGCCGCCTGCACCGCGACCGACTGGGTGCGATCCGCCAGCGGGAACTGCGGCGTCTCCGGGTAGAGGATCCGCCCGCGGACCACCACGTCGAACGGCGCGAAGAAGCCGAGGCCGATCGTCACGCGATCCGCGAGCGCGCCGCCGAACGGGATCGGCACCGTCGCGCCGATCACGCTGCCGCGCAGCGGCGCGTAGGACAGCCGCACGTCGCCGGCGCGGAGGTCGAAGATCGCGCCGGCGAGCCCCAGCGTGAGCCGGCGCTCGCGCGACAGCGACAGGAGCGCCGGGTTCGCGTGGACGGCCTCGTAGCCCTCCGCTGCCGCGGCGCCGGTCGCGCCCAGGGCGCTCGATCGCGCGCCGAAGCCGAGCACGTCCTCCGGCGACGCCTGCGCCGCGGCGCCGTGTGCGAGGGCGAGCCCCGCCGCCAGGAGCGGCGCGAACCCGCGCCCCCTCCGGCGGATCCGGCGAAACATGCGCGCGCGACCGTAGACTGGGCCGCCCTGGCGCGCTAGTCGGTATCCGCCGTGGATCTCAGCCCTCGAAGCAGCCCGGACGAACGCCGCCCCCGCCTCGCGCTCCAGGCCGTGCTGCCGGAGGAGCTCGCCGGAGCGTGCGGCATCGACATCGCGGACGCGCGCCGCATCGTCTCCCTGGCGCACCGCCTCGGCGAGCTCCCCTCGCGCGCGCCCGCGACCGTCCGGCGCGCCGCGCTCGACGCGGCGCGCTCGGCGGGCGAGATCAGGACGCTCGCGCTCGTCGAGCGGCGCGCGAGCGCCGAGGATCCGTTCGTGAAGTACGCCTTCCGCCTCGAGGACGGGGCGATGGTCGAGTCGGTGCGCATCCCGCTCGAGCGGCCGGGCCGGTACTCGGCGTGCGTGAGCTCGCAGGTCGGCTGCGCGCTCGCGTGCGCCTTCTGCGCCACCGGGCGCATGGGCCTCACGCGCAACCTGGAGGCCTGGGAGATCGTCGAGCAGGTGCGGCTCATCCGCCGCGATCTCGACGCCACCGTCGGAGGCGGCGCGCGCGTCCATGGAGTGCTGTTCCAGGGCATGGGCGAGCCGCTCGCCAACGCCGACCGGGTCATCCAGGCGATCCGGGTGCTCTCCGAGCCGAGCGCGCAGGCCATCGACATGCGCAACATCACCGTCTGTACGGCGGGGCTCCCGTCCGGCATCCGGCGGCTCGCGGCCGAGGTCCCCGCGGTCCGGCTCGGCCTGTCGCTCGGCTCGGTGCGCCCCGGCAAGCGGCGCCTGCTCATGCCGATCGACGGCGCGCACCCGCTCGACGAGGTCCTCGCGGCCGTGGGCGAGCACGCGCGCGCGAGCGGGCACGCGCCGATGTGGGCGTACACGCTCCTCGCGGACCAGAACGACACGGACGACGACGCCGCGTGCCTGGCCGCGCTCGCCCGCGGCTTCGCGGCGCAGCACGGCATCTCTCCCCGGCTCAGCCTCATCCCCTACAACGCGATCGGCGCGCCCGGCGATCTTCTGCCCTCGCCGGGCGGCGGCGATGAACGCGGCGCGTCGGCCGATCCGTTCGTGCGCTCGGCGCGGCTCGACGCGTTCCGCGCGGTCCTCTCCGCCGCCGGCGTCGGCTCGATCGTGCGCTACTCGGGCGGGGGCGACGTCGGCGCGGCGTGCGGGCAGCTCGCGCGGCCTTTGGCGGACGCGCAGCGGCCGGGCGGCCGCCGGGCGCCGCCCCGCGCCGGGGCGGCCGCGGGCGCGGCCGACGCCGGGGCGGCCGCGGGCGCAGCCGACGCCGGGCCAGGCGCGCCGCCCAGGCCAGCGTGAGCGTCGCTATGGATCCCCGCTCCCGCGCGCGCTAGCTTGCGCGCGTGTTCGGCTTCAGCTTCAGCGAGATCATGGTGCTCGCCATCGTGGGCATCATCGTGGTCGGTCCCCGGCGACTGCCAGCGATGATGCGGACAGCGGGGAGCTGGGTCGCCAAGCTCCGCCGCTTGAGCACGGATCTCCGGACGCAGAGCGGCATCGACGATCTGATCCGCCAGGAGGGGCTGGAGCGTGAGCTCCGCGAGCTCCGCGCCCTGTCGCGGGTCAACGTGATCGAGACGCTCGTGAACCCCGTCGTCGGCGCCGTGACCGCCGGTACGGTCGCCTCGTCCACGCCGCGCGTGAGGCCGCCGGATCCCGAGCCGCCGCCGCCGCCCGACGTGAAGCCGCTCCGGGAGCGCGAGTACCCCGTCCTCGGCTGCGACGCCTACGGCGTGACGCTGGACGCGGCGCCGGACGGCGCGACCAGCCTGCCGGCCGCAGCAGAGAGCGCGACCCCCACGGAGACCGCGAACGCGGCGGACGCCACGGCCGGCGTGGCCGGCGCAGACACCACGGCTGGCGCGGCAGACGCCACGGCCGACGCGGGATCAGCCGCGGCGACAGCGACAGCGACCGCGGCCGCAGACACCGCCACGGTCACAGCGACCGCGGCCCCAGACACCGCCGCGGCGACGCAGGGCCTGGCGACCGGAAACGGAGCGACGTCATGAGCCAGGAGCAGGCGGCGGCGGTGAAGAGCGGCTCCCCGGAGGCGACGGGCGCGCCGAGCGACGCCGCGGCGGAGCCCGACGAAGACAAGCCGATGTCGTTCTGGGAGCACCTCGACGAGCTGCGCAAGCGGCTCGTCCGGAGCATCCTTGTCTTCTTCGCGGCCTGCGTCGTGGGGTGGGAGGTGCGCGAGGAGCTCTTGCACTTCCTGACCGTCCCGTTCGTGCAGGCGTGGCGGGAGCAGAACCTGCCGGGCAACCCCTCGCTCCACTTCGGCGCGCCCGCGGCCGCCTTCGTCGCTTACTTCAAGCTGTCGATGATCGGCGGCGCGGCGATGGCCTCGCCGTTCATCTTCTACCAGCTGTGGGCGTTCGTCGCGCCCGGCCTCTACGCCCGCGAGAAGCGCTACGTCATCCCGTTCGTCCTGTTCTCGACGATCCTGTTCGTCGGCGGCGGCCTGTTCGGCTGGCGTGCGGCCTTCCCGATCTCGTTCGGTTACTTCCTCAGCCTGGCCGGCACGGTCGGCGGCGACGGGGTGACGATCACGCCGACCGTGATGATGGGCGACTACCTCGACTTCGTCGCCCAGCTCCTGCTCGGCTTCGGGATCATCTTCGAGATCCCGCTCATCGTGCTCTTCCTCTCCATCGCCGGCCTCGTCAACTACATCCAGCTCATCATGTTCGGCCGCTGGTTCGTGTTCGGCGCCTTCGTCGTGGCCGCCGTCCTGACGCCGCCGGACGTCACGAGCCAGCTCGTCATGGCCGTGCCGATGTGCCTGCTCTACGTGCTCTCGATCGGCCTCGCGTACATCTTCGGCAAGCCGCCGACCGACGCCCAGCGCGCGGCCTACAAGGCGCGCAAGGACAAGGAAGTCACCAAGGGCTGACGGGCGGCGCGGCGCAGCTCGAAACGCTGCGCTCTCTCGTCCGTGCGCCCTCCTCGGCGACCGGCGCAGCTCGATACGCTGCGCTCTCTCGTCCGCGCCGCCCTCCTCGGCGACCGGCGCAGCTCGGTACGCTGCGCCCCCTCGGCGACGGCGCAGCTCAAAACGCTGCGCCCCCTCCTCCGCGCACCGTCCTCCGCCGCGGCGGAGGTCAGGCGGCGGGCGCGGCCGCCGCGGGCGCTGCCTTCCGGGTCCGCGCCACGTGGATCGCGACCGCGGCGCCGGCCATCGCGAGCCCGATGAGCTGCGACGTCGACAGGCCGAGGAGGCCCCCGCGGTCGTCGGCGCGCACGAACTCGAGCACGAAGCGCCCGAGCGCGTAGAGGCCGAGGAACGTCGCGAAGACCTGCCCGTCGTACCGCTTCCGGCCGTGCACGTAGAGCAGGCAGATCGCCGCGATGGCGAACGACATCGCCGACTCGTAGATCTGCGTCGGGTGCACCGGGTGCGACGGCAGGCGCGGGCTCGTGAGCTCGAGCAGCTTGAACTGCGCCTCGCTCGCGGGGCTGTTCGGCGGGAACGAGAGCCCGAACGCCCCCTCGGTGCGCAGGCCGAAGCAGCAACCGGCGAGCAGGCAGCCCATCCGGCCGAACCCGAGGCCCAGCGGGACGGCGAAGCCCGCCATGTCCGCCGCCTTCCAGAACGGGAACCGATCGCGCTTGAGCAGCCAGTACGCCATCCCCGACGCGCCAAGGAAGCCGCCGTAGTACGTCAGGCCGCCGGCCCAGAACTTCGCCCACGCCAGGCAATCGCGCTCGATCGGGTGGCAGACCCCCTTCGCCGCGTCCCAGACGCCGTGGTACCGCGACGCGCAGAGCGCCTGCTCGACCTTCCAGTCGACGAGCGACGGGTCGGTGCACAGGTGCACGTAATCCCAGAAGTAGCCGTCGGCGACGACGTGGAGGAGCCTGCCGCCGACGACACCCGCGAGCAGGCAGGCGAGCCCCAGGTCGACGATCACGTCCGGATTCTGGCCAATCCGCCGCGCCCACAGCGCGCCGATGGCCGTCGCGAAGAGGAAGCCGGTCAGCAGCAGCAGGAAGTAGGCGGGGAACGCGACGTCGAGCAGGCGGAACAGCTCGGGCCGCATGGTCAGCCCGCGGACGCCTTCGCGCCGGACGCCTTGCCGGCGAGCTCGGGGCGGTGGGGGGAGAACATGTCGATCGCCATCAGCCCGACGCCCACGACGATCGCGATGTCGGCCACGTTGAACGTCGGCCACACGAACGTCGAGGTGAGCCGGATCTGGATGAAATCGATGACGAACCCGTAACGGATGCGGTCGACGAGGTTCCCGAGCGCGCCGCCGAGCACGAGCGGCAGCCCCCACCTGAGCGCGATCTGGGAGGGGTGGAGCTTGCGGTACAGCGAGACGATGAAGACGATCGCCGCGAGCGAGACCAGCAGGAAGAACGGGCGGCGGATCGCCTCGCTCTCGTCGCCCAGGATGCCCCACGCCCCGCCGTGGTTCTTCGCGAAGATCAGGTTCAGGTGATCCTTGATCACCTCGATCTTCCGGAACGAGAGCGGCCGCGGCGCGGCGGTGAGGTCCGTGAGCGCCTGCGGATCCAGCCGGTCCTTGGCCCACCACTTCGAGCCGAGATCGGCGGCCAGGGTGATGGCCGAGACGGCGATCAGGAACACGTACGACGGCCGGTAGGTGGGCTTCGTCGGCGCGACAACGTCGTCGGCGTCCCCCTCCTGCGAGGAGCCGCGCCCGTCGTGGTCGCGTTCGCCGGCGGAGGCCAGCGGCTCGCCGGCCGGCGCGTTGTTCACGGGGGCGGAGCGATGCGACTCCGCATGGGCACCTTCGTTCTCGGCGGGAGCGTCTCGCGGCGTCGCTTCTTCAGTCATGCGGAGCGCGTTCCTCTACGACAAACCGAGCGCTCCGGCAAAGGCTTCCCTCCGCGGGCGCCGCCGCGCGCGTCTTTCACGTCTTGCGCGTCGCAGGTGCCTTGCGTGACTTGCGTGACTTGCGCGCGCCGCGTGCCATCCGCTCCGGCCGAGCCGCCCGCTCGCGTCCTTCAGCTGGCCGGCGGCACGGGCGGAGGCGCTTCCGTCGATAGCGGAGGGGTGGGGTCGCCGCCTGCCAGGCCCTCCGAGGCGCCGCGAGCGTCTGGGGACGGCGCGTTCGCCCTGCGGGTCGCGACGATCATGTCCTTGGACATCAGGAGGACCCCCGCGACGATCGCGATGTCCGCCACGTTGAACGTCGGCCAGTGAAACTCGCGACCACCGCGGATCACGTACACGTCGATGAAGTCGATGACCCAGCCGTAGCGGATCCGGTCGACCAGGTTGCCCATCGCGCCGCCGAGCGCCAGCGCGAGCCCCCACTTCATCCCGGTCTGGTCCCTGTGGACGCGCCGGTAGATCGAGAAGATGAAGACCATCGCCGCGGCGGAGACGAACAGGAAGAACGGCCGCCGCAGGCCGTCCGGAAGGCCGCGCAGGAAGCTCCAGGCGCCGCCGGGGTTCTGCGCGAAGATGAAATCGAGGTGGTCCGGGATGATCGTGAGCACCTTCGCGCCCGACCGCTTCGGGTCGAACCCTGTGAGGCGCGCGTGCGCCCACCCCTTCGTCACCAGGTCGGCGGCGCACGAGACGAGCGCCACGACGGCCAAGAAGCGGAGCGAGGCGCGCTCCTCGCTGGGGAGGTCGTCGGGAAGGTGCGCGGCGGGCGACGCTTGCGGTGCGTCCGAGGACATCGTCTTCGCTTCTACGCGATGGCGTGGCACGGAGCAAACAGCCTCGAGCAGAGCGATGCCCGGCGGCGGTTGCCTCCGTGCTTCCATGCTTCCGCGCTTCCCACGCTTCCCACGCTTCCACGCTTCCGTTCGTCCGTCTCGCGCCTTCCGGTTCCGTCTTCCGTTCTCGCCCGCGCCTCCTCCGTTCTCGCCCGCGCCTCCTCGGCCGATCGCCGCGCCGGTTCACCTCCGGTTCAGGATCACCAGCGGACGCTCCGGGGCGCGTGATCGCGCCGGCGCCTTTTCCCGTCCGGGAGGATCGGCCGGAGCGGCCGGGTCGACCGCCGGCGCCCCCCTCCTTCGCAGCGCGAGGTGCACCTCGCCGTACGCCTGGAGGGCCGCGCCGCGCTGCCGCTCCGTGGCCGCCGTGCGCCCCAGCGACTCGGCCAGCTGCGCCCGGCGCCCTGCGAGGTACGCGAGATCCCTCGCCTCGGCGAGCTCGCTCCCCCCGGCGAACGCGCGCTCCGCGCGCTCCATCGCCTCGGTGGCGCCCCGCAGGTCCGCGGGCGCGAGCTCTGCCGCCGCGCTCGTCCGGGCGCGCTCGTAGCTCTTCCTCGCCTCGATGAGCTCCTTCGGCGGGAGCGGGGCGCTCGCGCACCCCAGGAGACCGCCGACGAGCAGAATGGCCACCGTCCCGTGATTGGTTCGCATGATTCCGCGCCTCCTCTCCGTGTCCGTGAGCCCTAGCGGAGCTGCCGCTGGATGGATCCGACCTCCTCGAGCGCCTCGTGCGTGCGGGCCTGAGCCTGCGCCTCGCGCAGGAGGGCGAGCGCGAGCTCCGCGTCCGCCTGCGCGCGCAGGAGCATGCGTTGCGCCCGCTCGGGCACGCCGTCGGCCGACAGCCTCGTCGCCCGCTGCACCTGCTCTCTGGCGAGGCGGAGGTGGGCTTCCGCCCGCGGGTCCTCGTCGGCTCCGACCTCCTCGACGGCTCGAATCATCGCCTCCGACGCGCCGAGCCGCTCGCCGAAGCTCGGAGCGTACGCGGCGCACCCCGCCGCCGACGCGCCGAAGAGCGTCAAGAACACTGCGTTTTTCATGTGCGACACCTCGTTGCCAGCCCCGGACGAGAGATCGCCCGGAGAAGGCGGGTGAAAGAGCGGATGGGATCATCGACTCCGGATCTCCGTCGTCGATCGGCTCTTCCTCAGGCAACCAGCACACCAGGGCCGACGGCCTCCGGGCGTCGCCTGACCCCGCCCGCGAGAGGCGCCGCCCTGCGTCCGTCGGTGCGGGAGGAATCACGACGGCACTGAGACATCGCCTCACGCGCCGTATCCGGGCTTCCCATCCGTTGCGCGCAAACGAGCCATTCGCCGGAGCGCCCGCGTATGTCGCGCGCCGCGGCTGCACCACGGGAGAGCCCCAGACACCGGATCTCGTTCGAGGACGGGAGAGGCCCTCTCTCCGCTGTACGCCCGCCTGCCGCGGCGGTCCGCCGCGACCGCGTTCCGCGCCGGTCTGCTACGCCTGCCTGCCGCGCCGATCCGCCGCGTCAGCGCTTCGCCCGCGCGCCGCCGTCCCCTCGCCCGCGCGCCGCCCCCCCTCGCCCGCGCGCCGCCTGCCGAGATCCCGGCCGCGCAGGCCAGCGCAGCGCCACGCCGGCCGACGTGTGCGTCGCGCCCGATCCGGTTGAGTGACACGGCGCATCTGTTTAGTATACCTGCGTCATGCCGTCGCCCCCCTGGAAGATCGAGACCGGCGTCGAGACCGTCATCTCGTCGTGGCTTGCCTCCGGCTACGTCCGCCCTTGTTTCACCGCGGATCGCGAGCTTCCGCCGACCGACGCGCGCACCTCACCGATGCCCGACGCGCTCTCGCCGGCGCTCCGCGGCGCCCTGGAGCGGCGCGGCATCTCCCGGCTCTACGACCACCAGGCGCGGGCCTTCGCGGCGGCCCGCGCGAAGCCCGCAGTCCCGCGCGCCGCGGCGGAGCCGGCGCAGGCGGGGCGGCACGTGGTCGTCGCGACGCCCACCGCCAGCGGCAAGAGCCTCTGCTTCCATCTCCCGGTGCTCGACGCGCTCGCCGAGGGCGCCGCGTCGGGCCAGGGCGGCAGCGCGATCTACCTGTACCCCACCAAGGCGCTCGCCCGGGACCAGGAGGCCGGCCTGCACGCGCTCATCCGCGAGGCGGGGCTCACGATCCCGGCGATCGTGTACGACGGGGACACGCCGGGCGACGCCCGGCGGGCGGCGCGCGAGCGCAGCCCGATCGTCATGACCAACCCCGACATGCTCCACGCGGGGATCCTGCCGCACCACGCGCACTGGGCGCGGACGTTCCAGCGCCTGCGCTACGTCGTGCTGGACGAGCTCCACACCTACCGCGGCGTGTTCGGGTCGCACGTCGCCCACGTCCTCGCCCGGCTGCGCCGGGTCGCCGCGTTCCACGGATCGAGCCCGACCTTCCTCTGCGCGACGGCGACGATCGGCAACCCGCGGGCGCACGCCGCGCGCCTGCTGGGCATCGCCGAGGACGAGCTCGAGCTCATCGACGAGTCCGGCGCCCCGCGGGGGCCGCGGCGTTTCTTCCTGTACAACCCGCCGGTGGTGAACGCGGAGCTCGGGGTGCGCGCCAGCACCCTGAAGAGCGCGGTGCGCCTCGCCGGGGATCTCGCTCGCGCCCGCGTGCCCACGCTGGTGTTCGGCCAGTCGCGCAACTCGGTCGAGATCATGCTGAAGTACCTGCGCGAGGGCGTCGGCAAGGAGATCGGGGCGGAGGACGCGATCATGGCGTACCGCGGCGGCTACCTCCCGGAGACGCGCCGGCGGGTCGAGCGGGGGCTGCGCGAGGGCGAGATCCTGTGCGTCGTGGCCACGAACGCCCTCGAGCTCGGCATCGACATCGGCGAGCTCGACGCGGTGATCTGCGCCGGCTACCCCGGATCGGTCGCCGAGACGTGGCAGCGCTTCGGCCGGGCGGGCCGGCGCGGCAAGACGAGCATCGCGGTCCTGTGCGCCACCAGCGCGGCGCTCGACCAGTACCTCGCGAGGAACCCGGCTTACCTGCTGGAGCGCGGGGCCGAGTCGGCCCGGATCGATCCGCAGAACACCGAGATCCTCGTGCAGCACCTCAAGTGCGCGGCGTTCGAGCTGCCGTTCCTCAAGGGGGAGCCGTACGCGGCGATGCAGCCGGACGACACCGTGGCGGCGCTCCGCTTCCTGCAGGACAACGGGGTCGTGCACGAGTCGAACGATCGCTTCCACTGGGCGACCGACGCGTATCCGGCGAACCACGTGAGCCTGCGCTCGGTGGGCTGGGACAACTTCGTCATCATCGACAAGGCCCTTGGCAAGACGCTCGCGGAGCTCGACTGGCGCGCGGCGCCGACGATGCTCCACGAACAGGCCATCTACCAGCACGACGGCGAGCAGTACCAGGTCGAGCGGCTCGATTACGAGAACCACAAGGCCTTCGTGACGAAGGTCGTCCCCGACTATTTCACGACCGCGCTCACCCACCGGAAGGTGAGCATCCTCGACGAGAGCGCGGCCGCCCCGCTCGGCCGGGCGACCGCCGCCTTCGGCGAGGTGAGCATCGTGGAGAAGGTGGTCGGGTACAAGAAGATCAAGTTCTACACGCACGAGAACACGGGATATGGCGACGTGCGGTTGCCCGACATCCAGATGCACACGACCTCGTTCTGGCTCACCGTGCCCGAGCCGCTCTGCGAGGAGCTCGGCCTCGGCCGCGCGACCGCCATCGACGCCCTGCGCGGGATCGCGCGGGCGCTGGAGACGGTCGCGACGCTCTCGCTCATGTGCGATCCGCGCGACATCGGCCAGACCCTCGAGGACGGGAGCGAGGCGCGGGAGGCCCCGGCCGGCGGAGAGGTGGCCGGGGTCTTCGATCCGACGCTGTTCCTGTTCGACAACGTGCCAGGCGGCGTCGGGCTCTCCGAGCGCATCTACGAGCAGCGCGACGAGCTCCTCGCGCGCACGCGGCAGCTCATCGCCGGGTGCGGCTGCGACGAGGCCGGCTGCCCGCTCTGCGTCGGCGCCACGGAGACCATCGACGCGAAGCGCAAGCGCGCGGCGCTCGGGCTCCTCGCGATCTTGCTCCACCAGGCGTGAGCCCGGCGGCGGTCGCCCCGACGCGCGCGTTAACTCCGTTTCACGGCGAAGCCGGCGTACGCCTGCATGACGGGCATCAGCTCCAGCCGGTTCACGTTGACGTGCTCCGGGAGCGTCGCGCACCAGACGACGGCCTCGGCCACGTCCTCGGCCGAGAGCGGCTTCACTCCCTGGTACACGGCGGCGGCCTTGTCCCGATCGCCCTTGAAGCGCACCACCGAGAACTCCGTCTCGGCGAGCCCGGGCTCGATGTCGGTGACGCGAACCCGGCTGCCGAGGAGATCCGCGCGCAGGTTCAGCGAGAACTGCGCCACGAACGCCTTGCACGCGCCATAGACGTTGCTCCCGGGATACGGCGTCTCGGCCGCCACGGAGCCGATGTTGATGACGTGCCCCCGGTCGCGCGCCACCATGCCGGGCAGGAGCGCCCGCGTGCAGTGGAGCAGCCCCTTGATGTTGGTGTCGACCATCTGCTCCCAGTCGTCGGGATCCGCCGTGTGCGCCGGCGAGAGGCCGATGGCGCCGCCCGCGTTGTTGACGAGCACCGACACCTCCGACAGCTCCGCCGGGAGCTCCGCGATCGCCCGGTCCACCGCGGCCCGATCGCGCACGTCCAGCCGGACGAGGTGGACCGCCGCGGCCCGCGGCCGCGCGCCGTCGCTGGATTCGCGTGACGCGCCCGCCCCACCCATGAGCTCGGCGGCGAGCGCCTCCAGGCGCTCGTAGCGGCGCGCCGCGAGGACGAGGCGGGCGCCCAGGCCGGCGAAGCGGCGGGCGATCGCGGCGCCAAATCCAGCAGAAGCGCCCGTGATGAAGACAACCGGCGCGGGATCGTTCGTGGCAGCGTGCATCATGTCCGGAGCGGACTTGTACCAGACCCACGCAGATCCAGCGACATCCACCTGGCTCCGCGCCCCCGAGCCCCTGCCGCGCTCGCGATGGGCGCTCGTCGTGGACGTGTCGCCGCCGCCCGCGCTGGCGATCGTGACAGCCATGTTTCGGCACAAAGGGGAACACCGCGAGTCGATTTGTGCAATCGACCGCAGCATCTCTGGAGATCGAGCGCTGTCGCCCCTTTACCCCGCCCCTCGGTGCAATCTAGAGTCGGGGCACCGTGGAGAGCGCGCCATCGAGGGGGGTTGTTCTGGGGCGTTACGCCATTGGACCGCGGATGGCGCGCGGCGGGATGGGCGAGGTGTTTCGCGCGGTCGCGCTCGGGCCGGACGGCGAGGAGGTCCCGGTCGCCATCAAGCGAATCGTCCCGATGCACGCCGGCAGCGACGATCTCAGGCAGCTCTTCATCGCCGAGGCGAGCATGATGACCCGCCTCAAGCACCCCAACATCGATGAGGTGCTCGACTTCGGCGTCGACGAAGCGGGCGACTTCTACCTGGTGCTCGAGCTCGTGTCCGGAACGGATCTCGGGCGACTCTGCAAGGGGCTCTGGGCGCGCGGGGAGTCCGTGCCGGTGCCGATCGCGCTCTTCGTCGCCGCCCAGGTGCTCGAGGGGCTGGGCTACGCGCACGAGCGCTCGGCCGCCGAGGGGCGGCTGATGGTGCACCGCGACGTGAGCCCTGGAAACGTGCTCATCTCGCTGAGCGGCGTCGTGAAGATCGCGGACTTCGGCGTGGCGATCGCCACGCGGGGCGAGGTGGGGGACGCCGCCAGGCGCGACCTGGTCGGGAAGCCGAGCTACATGCCGCCCGAGCAGTTCGATGGCGAGCGCGTCGACGCGCGCGCCGACGTGTTCGCCCTCGGGGTGGTCCTCTTCCAGATGCTCACCGGGACGCGGCCCTTCCCCGGGAGCAGCGCCGCCTCGCGGATGGCGGCGGCGCGCGAGGGGCAGATGCTGCGGGCGAGCGAGCTGCGCCTGGAGGTGAGCCCCGCGCTGGAGGCGATCCTCGCGCGCGCGCTCGCGCCGCGCCGGGACGACCGCTTCCCCGACGCGCGCGCGATGCTGGAGGCGATCGGGGCGCTGCGCGAGGCAGGCCACGAGATCGGCACGCCGGAGGACCTCGGGGCGCTCGTGAGCGCGGCGCTGAAGGAGTCGCCGGAGTCGCGTCCGCCGGGCCCCCACACGCCCGAGCTCCCCGAGGACGAAGACGACCTGGAGGGGGGCGAGCTGACGCGCGCCGACGCGGACAGCCCCTTCACCCTGCGCGCGACGCGGCGCCCCGGCGCATCGTCGCAGGTGCTCGGCGGCGAGGCCGAGGCGCTCGATGCGCTCGATGGCATCGACGCGGCGCTCCCGGCGCCGTCGAGCGCCCCGGTGAGCGGCGGGTTCCACGCCGTGGCGCCGGCGTCCGGCGACGACGGCTCGCTCGATCCGCTCCCGGCCTCGAGCCTGAAGGGGGCGGTCTCCTTGGCGCCGAGGCCGCGCGACGAGGCGCGGCCTCCGTCCTCGGCGCCGGGCGCGGTCCTCCCGCCGGCCGGGGCGACGCGGCAGCGCCTGCTCGCGGGGGCGATCGCCTGCGCCGCGCTGGCGGGGATCGCGATCGCCAGCGTGCGCGTCGGCGGCGGCGGACCGAGCGCAGCCTCCCCCGCGGCCGTGCACCGCGTCGTTCGGGCAGTGCAGCCGCAGATCGCCGCCGCCGTGCAGGCCGCGCTGTTGCCCTTGCGAAGAGCTCCTTCCCCTGCGAGCCGCGCCGAGGGCGCTGCGCCGGCCGCGGGCTCTACCGCGGGCGCTGCGCCGGCCACGGGCTCCACCGCGGGCGCTGCGCCGGCCACGGACACCCCGTGAGCCGCCTCCCTTGCGGCGCTCGGTCCGCTCGGTTAGCAGCGCGCCATGCGACGCCCTCACGTCCTCCTCGCCCTCGCCCTGACCGCGCTCGCCGGCTGTAGCGCCTCGCCGCCCGCAGCTCCGCCTCCGACGGCTGCGCCTCCGGCTCAGCCCGACGCGCCGCCCGCTGCGGCGGCCCCCGCCTCAGGCGACGCGGCCGCCTCGACGCCGCCGCCGGCCACCTCGGTCGACGTGCCCGCTGCCCTGCGCGCCGTCGTCGACGCCGCGGATCGCGCGGACGCCGACCGGGCGCTCGATGCCGGCCGTAAGCCTGCGGAGATGCTCGCATTCTTCGGCATCCAGCCGGGGATGAAGGTCGCGGAGCTCGCGGCGGGGGGCGGCTACTCGGCCGAGCTCCTGGCTCGGGCGGTCGGGCCGGGAGGGGTCGTCTATGCGCAGAACAACCGCTTCGTCCTCGAGCGCTTCGCCGAGAAGCCGTGGAGCGAGCGGCTCAAGAAGCCCGTGATGAAGCCGGTGGTCCGGGTCGATCGCGAGCTCGACGACCCGTTGCCGCCCGAGGCGCGCGATCTCGACGCCGTGTTCCTCGTGCTCTTCTACCACGACACGGTGTGGATGGAGGCGGACCGGGCCGCGATGAACCGCGCGGTCTTCCGCGCGCTCAAGCCCGGCGGCGTGTTCGCGATCGTCGATCATGCGGGGCGCGCCGGGACGGGCGTCACCGAGGTGAAGACGCTCCACCGCATCGAGGAGAAGATCGTGCGCGAGGAGATCGAGCGGGCCGGCTTCCGTCTCGCGGCCGAGGCGACCTTCCTCCGGAGCGCCGCGGACACGCGCGACTGGAACGCCTCGCCCATGGTGGCGGGCGAAAAGCGGGGCACGAGCGATCGCTTCGTCCTGAAGTTCGTCAAGCCCGGAGGCTGATCCGCCGCGGCGGCCTGGGCTCATCGCTGGCAGCGGGTGGGCGGCGGCGGCGCGCGCCATCCGCCGCCTCCGCCGCCCCTCGGGGCGAGGGCGGCGCTCACCCGTCGGAGCGAACGCAGCGCGCGAGCCGCCGATCGCGGACCGTGTGGTCCTGCGATGCGCCGTTCGTGAAGTTGACGAGGACGGCCTTCTCCGCGCTGCCGATGGCGGGTGTCGACGACCAGAAGACGTCGGACGGCGTCCCCGGGAAGGCCTCCAGGTCGATCGCCGGCCCGGACAGCCGATCATCGACGATCGAGAGCAGCTCCTTCGCGCTCGGCAGCCGCCAGTCGCTCTTCGCGGCGAGGTCGAGCCCTTCGCAGTGCGCGAGCGCGTCGCTCCAGATGAACCGGGTCTGGGAGGCGTGGCGCTGCCAGACGAGCCCCGTCGAGCGATCGAGCACCCAGTCCTCGCCGGGCGAGAGATCGGCCGGCGCGATCCCCTTCACGCCTCCGACGCACAGCGCCCGCGCGCCGGCCGTGTCGTCCTTCGGGAAGAAGCCGAGGGACGCATCGCTGGCCAGCACGCCCCAGGCGAACGACGTGTCTGCGGCGACGTCGGTCGCGGACCAGTAGAAGCTGTCCTGGCTGGACGTGAAGAAGATATCGGGAAACGCCGTGGTATGGCCGAAATCAAGGATGGAGACGAGCTCGATCCGCGTCGGCAGGCGCCAGTCCGAGAGGCCGCCGATCCCCTGGGCGCTGAGCGCCGCGCAGTGCTCCTGCGCGCCGACCAGCGTGAACATCGCGTTCTCCGCCACCTTTTCCCAGGTGAGCCCGGTCACCGAGTCTTTCACCGCGCCGTTGGCTTCTGTGTAGGAGGGAACGGTGATCTCGTAGTTCCCGTCCTGTCCGAAGAAGGGCTCCGAGGGTCCTGGGCACTCCTCCAGCACGGTCGTCCCGTTCGAGCAGCGCGTCGTCGGCGAGTCTGGCCATGTCACCGGCACGGGCGGCGGCGGCCCTCCGCCGGTCCCTCCCCCGGCGCCCCCGCCGCCGATCGGCTCGCTGCCGCCGCCGCCGATCGGCTCGCTGCCGCCGCCGCCGGTCGAGCCCACGGTGCCGGTGCCGCTCTGAAAGGGCTCTCCGATGCATCCGGCCAGCGTGACGGACTCCACGAGCAACGCGGCCAACAGCCAGGTGAAGCGAAGGGCGTGAGGGGTCTCGTTGGGCATGGGCAAGCGGCGGCGCCTCTAAAGGATCCGGGCCAGCAGCCTATCATTCACCGGGGCACGGGGGTCGACTTCCTCGCAGGCTCCTCGCGCGGCAGGCTCGCGTCGTCGCCGCCCGCCGGCCGCCCGCCGCTTCTTTCCCCCTGCGCGCGGCTGCCCGCGCCCGCGTCGACCGCGTTCGCGCCGCCCGCGCGGGTCGGTCGGCCCGTGAGAGGCGAAGCGAGCATGATGGAAGAACGACGCGCAGCGGAGAGTGGGGTTGAGCCCCTGCACCTCGGTGCCTCTCCGCCGCGTCGATTTCTTCTACGCAGGTCGCGTCTGGCGCCCTCTCCGCCTTTGCGGACCGGGGGGCCGTCGCGTCACGGCGTCGTGTAATCGACCTTCACCGTGTACGTGCTCTCCGCGTATCCCTGCACGAGGAGGAAGGCCTCCGACTGCCCTTCCGGGACCGTCAGCTCGCACGTCTCGTCCGCCCCGTCGAGGTAAGGCCGGCAGTCGAAGGCGCTCAGCGTGGGCTGCTCGCCGAACCGCACGTAGAGATCGGGATCTCCGGTGCCGCTCATCACGGCCCGGAAGGTCGTGCCAGGGACCACCGAGATCGGCCCATGGGACGCCGTCTCGCGCCGCGAGACGCTGCCCTCGAAGCTCTTCGAGGTCTCGGTGCCGCCGCCTGCGGGCTCGCCACCGGGCGCCTTCGGCGCGGAGTAGCGCACCTCGATGTCGTAGGTCGAGGCCGTGAAGCCGTTCACCTTGACGAAGGCCCTCGTCTTGCCCGCGGGCACATCGAGCGTGCATGTCTCGTTGGCGTCGCTGAGGTAAGGCCGGCAATCGAACGATCTCGCCGTCGGCGCGTCGCCGAACTTCACGAAGAGATCGGGGTCTCCGGTCCCGGTCATGACGACGGTGAGGGTCGTCCCGGGCACGACCTCGAACCCCTCGGCGGGCCCGACCGCCTCGAAGGCTCCCCGGGCGAGGCGCCCGCTGAAGTGCTCGGTGGTCGGCTCCCCGGTCGGCTCCCCGGTCGGCTCCCCGCCGCCTCCGCCGCCTCCGCCGCCTCCGCCGCCTCCGCCGCCTCCACCACCTCCGCCGCCTCCGTTCGGCGTGCCGTAGAGCGATTGGACGCCCGCGATGTCCTTCTGCGTGAGGACGAGCGTGCTGTCGCCGGTGCCGTTGCACTGGGGATAGTGCATGACGGACGCGCCATCGTACTCGGTGAGGGCACGCCAATTGTCGTCCTCGAAGCAGGTGCCCGACTCAGGACGGGTGTGCTCGTGGCGGAAGCCAAGGGTGTGCCCTAGCTCGTGGCGGAGAATGCCCGTGAGCGTGGGCCGCGTGCTGTCGAAAGCGTTCCCGTCGATCAGCACGTTCCGCGAGTACCTCGACTGGCCGGGGAAGAAGGCGCGCGCCAGGTACTGACCGCCCGTGTTGACGGGGTTCACGTCGAACAGGACCTGGCTGGTGCTCGATGTGCAGTTCGCGTCGGCCGACTCGACATGGATGAAGTCGACGTCCGTGACGTCCTCCCAGGCCTTGACGGCATCCGCCATCGCCGTCACCACCGCCTCGTACTTGGCCCCGAATCTCTTGCTCACGCAGTAGGAGAGGTTGTGCCGCTGCTCCGCCGTCCAGATGACGTCTTCCCCCCCTTCCTGGTTGACGATCAGCGCACCATCGCGCACATGCGCCTCCCAGAACTCGCGCAGATGCTTGATATCTACGACCGGCGTGTCCCCGTTAACAATGTAGATGCCAGTGTCAGGCTCGCGGAACACCGTCCGCTCGAACCGCTCAAATCCCAGCTGATTCGTGGCGACTTCCTCGGTGTCGGCGCCACCGACGTCTGCCGAGCAACCGGCCGCGGCGGCGGTCAAACCAGCGATCACCAAAACGAGCTTACGGGCGATCACATTGCTCTCGTGCGGCTTTGCAGGATGCATTTGGAGCTCCTTTCGGGGGAGGCGAATCACGCTGTCCACGCGAACTCGATGAGACCCAAATGCCTTAACCCGATTTGACCCTCAGTCGGATAGCCAAATCTGACCGCCGTTCATAAAAAGGGTTCGGGATTGTAAAAAATTTCGAAGAGAGTGGACGCGGTTCCCTTGTCACGAGAAAATTCCTGTCACACGCAAAGTGAAGAGATCGTGTCGGACAGATACACTGGAAAACAACACATCCTGAGCTCGGGCAATGCGTACTTGCATCGCAGCGGCATCAGGATCCTCCTGCCTTCGTTGCGCCGATGAAAGGCGCGGAACGCACGCATGCAACGCGACGGCTGCGGCGCGGCGCGTGCGGGCGCAGCTGCGAGCGCCGTGGCAGCCGACGACGCGCGGACGCCTCCGCGGACGCCGAGCGCGGCGCGATCGTTCAGGGTGGCGTCGGAACAGTCGGAGCAGCGCGCAGCGCTCGTCGCGCGGGACGACGGCGCGCGTTCACCCGCGCGCTGACAGGATCCGGCTGAAGGCCTCGCCGACGGCGCGCGCGAGCTCGACCATCCGGCGCGAGCCGCTCGAGGTGTCGAGGATCCGATCGGCGACCAGGATCATCGCGGGCCGGCCGACGACCTGCACGGCGACGGCGGCGACGTCGAGGCTCGGGTTGACCATGACGTCGAGCAGCGGCGCGTGGGTGGGGGTGCCGGGGATCGGGCCGACGTAGAGGTGGGTCGCCACGGCCGTGGCGAGCACGCTCGGCTGATCCATCGGGAGGGAGAGCTTGCGCAGCGCCTCCTGGTCGCCGAACTCCGCGTTGCACGCGAACCCGCGAAAGACCCCGCGGTGCGCGGCGAAGATGGCGACACGCCCGGCGAACAGCCGCAGCCCGCGGAGCGCGAGCCGGACGACGTCGTCGCGCGTGCGCGCGAGGTACAGCGCGTCGATGACGTCGCTCAGATCGACGAAGGGCTGCGGCGGCGGATCGTCGTCGAGGGGATCGGCGAGCTCCGGCTCGGGCGCCGGAGGCAGCGCCGGGAGCCGCCCGGAGCGCCGGCTCGACGGCGGCGCGGCGCTCTCCGGGCGAGCCCTGCCGCTGCCCGGCGCCGGGGCCTCTGCGGTGGCGGAGCGGCGGCGCGAGAGCGGCGGGAGGCCGGAGGGCGCGTCGAGCGGCAGCCGGCCGAGGCGCCGCGTCGAGGGGGCCGGCTCCCGCCCGGCGCTGTCCGGCGCGCGGTCGGGGCCAGGCGAGGCCTGGGGCATGATCGAGGCGAGCAGCTTGAAGGGCGGCGAGATCTCCACCGGCGGAGGCGGCGGAAAGGAGACGGCGGGCGGCTCCACCGCCGGCGCGCGCAGGGCCGCCTGAAGCCCGGTCGCCCTCCCGCCCGCGCCGCGTTCGGCGTCCGCTGTGCGGCGAGCGCTCGAGGGAGAGCCGCGCGCGCCGGGGGCCGCCTTGGCGTGGCGGAGCGGCAGGATCGCGTCCTCGTGCGCCGCCGGCGTGTCCGCGCGCTGAGCGTGACCGTTGTGCGCCGCTCCGCGGTGGCCGTGCTTGCCGCTCGGCGCCTCGACGAGGCTCGCCTCGTCGAACGAGGGCACCGAGGCGCGACGGATCAGCGGGATCGGCACCTCGGACGACGGCGGCGGCGGGATGGTCGACTGGGGCGCGCCGTGCGGAAACGCCGGGGTCGCGCGCCGCGCGCGGGAGGGGACCTGCTCCCGCTCGTCGAGATCCAGGGCGCGGATGGCCTCCTCGACCGCCGTGATCGGCGCGCGGAAGATGCGCACCGGCGCGCCGAGGTGGAAGCTGAACTCGTCGGCGATGTGGCGATCGAGCGGATCGGCCGCCGCGACGTCGATGGTGCCGACGCCGGGATCGATGCGGATCGGGACGGCGCCGAGGCGGCGGCACATGGCGCGCGGCAAGCGCGCGACGAGATCGCGTGCGCCGACGACCTGCCGGAGCGCGAGGCCGCCGTGGCGATCGAGCTCCTCCTCGAGGGCGCGCTCGCTGATGGCGGCGCGGTCGATGAGGGCGCGAGGGAACGGGATGCCCCGCAGGACCGCCACGAAGAGGGCGGCTTCGACCTCAGCCTTGGAGACGGCGCCGGCGGCGATGAGGAGGCGGCCCAGGTCTAGCGACACTCGCTGCACAATACCAGAAAGGACGCTGCCAGCGTGCAGCGCCCCGCATCCGGTCACGACGGACGCTGCGCCTCCTGGACGGGCGGCTGGGGGGCAGCGGGCGCGTTCCCTCGCCAGCGCAGGCGGCGGGGTGGCGCGCGCTGGGCGAGCGAGCGGGCCAGGCGAGCTCATGCGCTCACGCCGAGCGCCGGCTCACGTCCCGGCGCGGAGCGCTGGCTCACGCCCTCACGTCGAGCGCTTCCGCGGCGGAGCCCTGTGGCCGATACAACAACAGGCCTGGGAAGGGCCGAGAGACCTCGAATCCTCAGCGGGAGAACTGAAAGACCACCTCGCTCTGCCGCACGAGACCCAGGTTGTCGCGCGCGATCCTCTCCACGGCGGTCGGGTCGTCGCGCAGGCGCGCCACCTTGCCGCGGAGGGCCTCGATTTGCCGCCCGAGGTCGGCATTCTCCTCCTCGACGTCGGCGAGCTCTCTCTCGAGCTCTCGCAGGCGGGGCAGCCCCTGCGGCGAGAAGATCATGATCGGTGCGCCCACGACGGCGACGATGAGCACCGCGATGGGGAGGGTCCGCTCCAGGAACTGCGCTATTCGACGCACAGACATCCGCTCGCACGTCGTCCGCGCTCCTGTCAACTTTCCTCCAGGGTTCCTGCAACTCCGCGTTACCTTTTACCCGGGCTCTCGGCGGGCAGGCGCGGTGAGCACGACCCCGCGCGCCACGTCGATCCACGTCGATTGCGCCCACGTCGAGCGCCGCCGTCGCGCCGCGCGCCGCGGAAGCGCCCTGCAAAACAGGCGATCGTCGGATGTCGCATGGAGCCCCAAGCTTCGCTAGCATGCCCCACGTCCCCCGCCGTCCGGTAGGTCCGCTGCGCGCGCAACGCCGGCACGATGGCTCGGCCCGAGGAGTCCCATGTCCATTGATATCGTTCGAGGCGAGCTCGAGCGCCTCTTTTCGCTCGATGAAATGATGGCCCTGTCGTCCGACCTCCTCGGCTTCAACCCGGCCGAGATCGGGGGCAGCGCCTCCAAGGCCTCCTTCGCGCGCGCCCTCACGGATCATTGCGTGGAGCTCGACGCCATCGATGCGTTGATCGATGCCGTCATCGCCTCACGCGCAGAGGTCGACGCGCGCGTCCGCGCCCTCGGCGCGCATGGGCTCGGCCTGCCGGAAGAGATCGGGCCAGGCGAGGCGTTCGGCGACTACATCGTCACGAGAAAAATCGGCGAGGGCCCCCGGGGCCTCGTCTACGCGGCGACCCGGGGGACCGAGCCGCGGACGCTCAAGGTGCTCCGGCGCGAGGCGACCCGCGACAGCCGGGCGGTGCGCAGGTACCTCACCCACGTCCGCCTGGCCGCGCAGGTGCACCACGAGAACCTCGCGAGCGGCGTCGACGCGGGGATCGTGGGCGGCCGGGCGTTCGTGGCGTACGCGCACGTCGACGGGCTGCCGCTCTCGGCGCGCCTCGCGCGCTCGGGGCCGCTCCACATCAACGAGGCGAAGCCGCTGCTCCGAGGGATCCTCGGCGGCCTCGCCGCGCTCCACGAGCAGCGCCTCGTCCACGGCGCGCTCAAGCTCGAGAACGTCGTCGTGGCCCGCGGCGAGGACGGGGAGCCGCTCCCTGTCCTCGTCGACGTCGGCGGCGACCGGCTCGGCGCCGGGTGGTCCAGCCCGGAGCTCGTCGAGGCGGCCAGCCCCGAGCAGCTGCGCGGCGAGAGCGTCGGCCCCGCGAGCGATCTCTACGCCTTCGGCGCGCTGCTCTTCGAGCTCCTCACGGGCAAGCCCGTGTTCTCGGGCGCCGCCGCTGTCGACATCGCCGTCGCGCACCTCATCGAGCCGCCCCCGCCGCCGAGCGCTGTCGCGCCGCGCGGCTGGGTGGGCAAGGACGTCGACGAGCTCTCGGGCCGCCTGCTCGCGAAGGCGCAGGACGCCCGGCCGAGGGGGACGCGCGCGGTGCTCGACGCGATCGAGCCGCTCGGCAAGCCGCAGCAGAAGGAGGCGGCGATCGAGGGCGCGCAGCTGAACGACCTCATCGATCGGCTCGTCGCGAGCCCGATGGACACGGAGCTCGCGCTCGCCGTCGAGGCGGCCGTCGATCGGGGAGCGGACCCGGGGCGCGTGGCCGAGGCGCTCGTGATGGCCTCGGAGCAGATCGACGCGGGCTCGGCGCCCGGCCAGGGCGATGACCAGGGCGTCGCCGCGAAGAAGCTCCTGCACTTCCGGGCGGCCAGGATCTACGAGAAGGGGCGGCTGCACGACAAGGCGGAGGCGGTCTACCTGCGCCTCCTCGAGCTCGCGCCGGGCGACGACATCGCCTTCAGCGCGCTCGAGGAGCTCCGCAAGGCGCTGGGCAAGCACGAGGAGCTCGTGGAGATGCTCCTCCAGCGGAGCGAGCGCGCCGAGACCGCCGGCGAGCGCGCCCGGGCGCTCAACGAGATCGGGCACCTCTACGTGCGGGAGCTCGACGACAAGGACCAGGGGGTGTTCGCCTTCGCCCAGGCGCTCGCGCAGGATCCGGAGCAGGACGCCTACGCCGTCGACCTGGAGCGCGCGGCCGGCAACGACATGAAGATCTGGTCCGAGGCGCTCCAGATCCTGAGCCAGGCGAGCACCGACGAGGCGATGCCGGCCGAGGCGAAGCTCGCGCTCTTCAACCGGCTCGGGCCCTGGTATGCGGAGAAGGTCGCGCGGGCGGACCTCGGGATCCCGTGCTTCCAGTTCGTGCTCGGGCTCGACCCCGCGAACGAGGAGGCGCTGGAGGGGCTCTCGCAGGTCTACCGCCGCGCCCAGCAGTGGCAGGAGCTCGTCCAGGTGCTGCTCTCGCGGGCCGACCGCGCCGCGACCCCGGGGGAGGCGCGCGATCTCCGCGCCGCGGCGGCCGATCTCCTCGAGACGAAGCTGAGCGACGCAGGCCGCGCGCGCGACCTGTACGAGCAGATCTTCGCCGAGGATCCGGGGCACACGAGGACGTGCGAGGCGCTGCTCAGGATCTACCGGCGCGCCGAGGATCACGCGGGCTACGCCAAGATCCTCGAGCGGCGCGCGGAGGCGCAGCGGGGCGAGGAGCGCGTCGACACGATCTGCAAGCTCGCCGAGCTCTACGAGGACCGGCTCGGGGACCTGGGCGAGGCGACGCGCCGCTACGAGGCGGCGCTCGAGCTCGATCCGGCCAGCCTGACGGCCCTGCGCGGGCTCGATCGCATCCACAGCCGCGCCGGCAGCTACGCGGCGCTCCTCCAGAACCTGGCGCGCCAGATCGACGTCAGCGCGACGCCGCGCCAGAAGATCAACCTCTACGAGCGGATCGCCGGCATCCACGACGAGGAGTTCCTCGACCACGCGAAGGCGGCCGAGGCCCTCGAGGCGATCCTCGGGATCGACAGCGCGCACGAGGGCTCGCTCGCCGCGCTCGGGCGGCACTACCGCGCCCTCGAGCGCTGGGAGGACGTGGTGTCGCTCTACGAGCGGCAGCTCGTCATCGTGTCCGACGACAAGCGCCGGGAGGAGCTGCTGCTCGCGATGGGGCGCGTGCTGCTCGAGCAGGTCGGCTCGCCCGAGCGCGCCCGCAAGGCCTACGAGCGGGTGCTCGCGATCGATCCCCACCACGCCGGGGCCCTCGAGTCGCTCGCGCACGTGCGGGCCGCGACGGGCGACGCCGCGGCGGCGCTGAGCGCGATCGAGTCGCTCGCGGCGACGGCGAAGACCGCGGAGAGCCGGGCCGATCTCTGGATCCGCGCGGCGAAGATGCTCGAGGAGAAGGGCGATCGGGACGGGGCGATCGAGCGCTACAAGATGGCCCTCGACGCGCAGCCGCAGAACGCGGGCGCGTCCTCGGCGCTGCGCGCGGCCTACCTCGCCAGGGGCGACGCGACGAGCGCCGTCGAGCTCATCGCGCGCGAGGCCGAGGCCGCGGAGGGCAACCTCGCCAAGGGCCGCCTGTACGGCGAGATGGCGCTGCTGCTCCGGGAGCGCCTCAAGGACGACGGGCGCGCGGCGGAGGCCGCGACGAGGGCGGTCGACCTCGATCCTACGGGCGTGCCCGGGCTCATGATCTCGGGCGATCTCGCGTTCGAGGCGGGCCGCTTCCTCGAGGCGGCGCGGCACTACGAGCTCCTGGCGAGCCGGGTCGACGTCCTGCCGAAGGAGCAGGGGCTCAAGCTGCTCCTCCGCTACGTCGACGCGCTCGGCAAGAGCGGCTCGAGCGGCAAGGCGATCGGCACGGTGAAGGCGCTGCTCGCGCTCGCGCCGGACGACCCGGCCGCGCTCTCGCGGGCCGCCAGGGTCAACCTCGACGCGGGCAGGGCCAGGGAGGCCGCGGAGCTCTACGGCCGCCTCGTGGACCGCTTCGGCGCCGGCCTGCCGGAGCGCGACCGGGCGGAGGCGCTCCTCGGGCTCGGCGAGGCGCGGCTCGCGGCCGGCGATCCGGACGGCGCGGTCGCCGCGCTGAACGGCGCCGCCGATCTCCTCCCGGAGTCCCCTGCCCCGCTCGCCCTCCTCTCCAGGGTGTTCGAGGCCAAGGGGGACTGGGAGGAGGTCGTGCGCCTCAAGCACCGGCGGCTCGACGTGGTGACCGGCGAGGAGCGGAGCGCGCTCCTGCTCGAAATCGGCGACCTGCTCGCGGCGCACCTCCACGACCGGGCGCGCGCCGCGAAGAGCTACGTGGCCGCGCTGGACGAGCGCCCGGACGACCGGAAGATCCTCACCAAGCTGATGCAGCTCTACAGCGAGGAGAAGGACTGGTCGAAGCTCGTCGACATCGTCCTCAAGCTCGCCGCCAAGATCGACGACAGCCGGCAGAAGGCGAAGTACCTGCACACGGCGGCGATCGTGAGCGCGCGGCAGCTCGGCGATCTCGACCGGGCCGCCACGTTCTACGACGAGGTGCTGGCGCTCGACCCGTCGCTCACCCGGGCGCTCGCGGAGGCGATCGAGCTCCGCGGCGAGAAGGGCGACCACGAGGAGGTGGAGCGCCTGCTCAAGGTCGAGCTCGACAGGGCGACCGAGGAGAACGACACGGCGAAGATGCTCGAGACGTTCGACCGGCTGGGCGCCCTCTACAAGGACAAGCTCGGCTGGACGAGCGAGGCGATCGACGCCTACGAGGCAGCGCAGACGCTCGATCCCGACAGCGAGGAGCGGAACGAGCTCCTCGTGAACCTCTACGCCAGCAACCCGGCGGAGTACCTGGACAAGGCGGTGGCCGCGCAGGCCCCGATCCTGCGGCGCAACCCGTACAAGCCGGACGCGTACCGGCTGCTCCGGAAGATGTACACCGAGGCGAAGCGCGCCGACGCGGCCTTCTGTCTGTGCCAGGTGCTCTGCTGCCTGAGCGCCGCCGAGCCGGACGAGGAGCGCTTCTTCCGGCGCCTGCGCCCCGACACGGCCGCGGCGGCGCAGCAGCCGCTCGACGACGACGCGTGGGCGACCGCGCTCGTCCACCCCGACGCGGATCCGCTCCTGACCGCGGTCTTCGGCGTCATCGAGCCGGCCGTGCTCAGGAAGAACGGGCAGCCGCTGGAGGAGCTCGGTTACCAGCTCGCCTACCAGCTCGATCTCTCGCGCCACCCCTACCCGATGTCGCAGACGCTCTACTACGCGGCGGGCGTCCTCGGGCTCTCGCCGCCGCTCACGTTCCAGGATCCGAACGACGGCGGCGGCGTCTCGTTCCTCCACGCGCACGTCCCGGCGATCGTGCTCGGCGCCGCGGCGCTCCAGATGGACCTGCCCACGCAGGCCGCCGCGTTCATCGCCGCCCGCCACCTCACCTACTACCGGCCGGGCATGTACCTCCGGCACCTGGTGCCGACGGGCACCGGCCTGCGCGCCTGGCTGTTCGCGGCGATCAAGCTGATCTCGCCCACGTTCCCGATCACGAAGGAGCTGGAGGGGCCGGTGATGGACGACCTGGCCGTCCTGGAGCCCATCCTCGTCGGGCCGGCGCGCGATCAGCTCGCCAGCGCCGTGACGAAGCTGCTCCAGGCCGGCGCCATCGACCTGAAGCGCTGGGTGTCCGGCGTCGACCTGACGGCCGACCGCGCGGGGTTCCTCCTCGCCAACGACCTCGAGCTGGCGCAGGAGATGATCAAGGCGACCGACGAGGCGAGCGCCGCCCTGCCCCACAAGGAGAGGCTCAAGGAGCTCACGCTCTACGCGGCCAGCGAGGAGTACTTCGCCATCCGGCAGCGGCTCGGCATCAACATCGACAGCTGAGGGCCGTCCCTCGGCCGCGGAGCGCTCGCGCCCGGGCCTCGAGCCACGCCTGCCGGGACCGCCGCCGGTGAAATCTGGCAGGCCGGGTCAACTGGATCATCGGCGATCCAGCTGCGGGATGTCGCTTCCTGCCCACTTCCGCACCGGACTGGTTGACGGATAAATCCTCAAATTGCTAGGCTGCTGGCCGGCATTAGGCCCTTTTCGATCGTATGTTAGCTCGCCGCAGCGTGGCAGCGGGCAGCCTGAGCGATTGTGTGAAAGCACGCCCATGGCGGCAAAGAAGACCCGAAAAACTTCGAAAAAAGACCGGAAGAGAGCGACCAAGGCCAGCGCGGCAAGCTCGAGGCGAGCAACCTCGACAGCGCGGACGCGGAAGGCGAAGCCTGCCGCCCGTTCGGCCGCGCGCAAGCCGAAGCGGAAGGCCGCATCCTCTCGTCCTGCTGCGCGACGCACCGCTGCCGTGAAGGCCGCAAAGCGGCGGAAAACCACGACAAAACGGGCGACCACCCGCAAGTCGGCGGCCCCGGCGCGGCGCAAGGCGGCGCGCACACCGGCGCGGGCAACCCGTACGGGCGCGAGGAAGAAAGCGGCGGTCGGGAGGGCGAAGAAGGCCACCCGCGCGGCCGCGAAGCGAACGAGCGCGTCGAAGGCGAAGAAGGCCGCGGCCAGGACGAAGGCCAGGTCGACGCGCACCGCCGCCAAGCTCAGGACGACCAAGGCCAGGGCGAAGGCCAGGGCGACGAAGGTCAAGGCGAGGGCGGCGAAGGCCAGGGCGACGCGGGCGAAGACGGCGAGGGCCAAGGCCACGAAGGCCAGGGTGACCCGCGCCAGGGTCGCAAAGCCGAGGGCCGCGAAGGCCAGGGCCGCGAAGACCAGGGCGGTCGCCGGGCGGGCGCGGAAAGCGAAGGCCGCGAAGACGAAGGCCGCGCGGGTCAAGGCCACGAAGCCGAGGCTCGTGCGGGTCAAGGCCGCCAAGCCGAGGCTCGTGCGGGTCAAGGTCACGAAGCCGAGGCTCGTCAGGAGAAAGGTCGCGGCGCGCTCCGAGCGGGTGCTCGCGGCGCCGGCGGCGGAGCCGACGAAGCTCCGCAAGAAGCTGAAGCTGAGGCTCGACGATCAGCCGAAGCTCAAGGAGAAGCTGAAGCTCAAGGACGTCGCGGAGCAGGCCGCGCCGAGCGAGGTCGAGCGACCGCGTCGGGCCAGCGACAGGCCGTCACGCACGAGCGACAAGCCGGTCGCCGACAAGAAGAGCGCGCGGCCTGGCGGGGCGAAGGGGAAGAGCGCGGGGGCGTCGATCGAGCGCCGTCCGGGTCGCGTCCCGCTCCGGGAGGCGCCGCGGGTGGTCACCCTGCCGCTGCCGATGCTGCCGCCGCCTCGGCGAGCCACCATCGAGGAGCGCAGCGCGATCATCGAGCAGCGGTTGAGCGCGCAGTCGGAGGACTTCCGGCGGCGCTACATCGACAGCCTCGATATGTCGTGGATTTACCACGACAGCGCGCTCGAAGGGGTGGTCTACACGTTCGACGAGCTGCGCGCGGCCCTCGCCGGCCCGGCGCCGCTCGTCACGGACTCGAGCCTTCAGCCGACGTACGATGACATCCGGCGTCACAAAGAGGCCATCGCGTACGTGCGCGAGCAGGGCGAGAACAAGCGGGCCCCGCTCACGCTCGACTGCATGAAGAAGCTGTACCTGATCCTCCATCCGGAGGAGGGGGATCTCAAGACGGTCAAATACCGCAAGGACATCCCCCAGCATCGGCTCTACTTCCACGAGTACGCTCCGCCGGACAAGATCGCCTACAAGGTGCGTCAGATCATCGACTGGCTGAACGACCCCGAGACGCGGAAGACGCGGAACGGCATCCGGATCGCCGCGCGCGCGCACTACGATCTGCTGCGGGTCTATCCGTTCCCGAACGACAGCGGCAAGGTCGCGAGGCTGTTCATGAACATGCTGCTGCTCCGCACGGGCCTGCCGCCGTCGATCATCCACTCGACCGAGCGGCAGCGCTACTACGAGGCGCTGAAGGGCTCGGCGACGACGGTGCTGCAGATGGTGCAGGAGTCGGTGGAAAACGCGCTCGCGAGCGTCGAGAAGCTCCTCGATGAGCATGAGACGCGGAAGCGCGCCTTCGTCAGCTGAGACGGCAGAGGGCGGTCGCGCGCGAGACCTCGCCCTGACTGGGCGGGGCGCGCGCCGACCGCCCGCGTCGGTCGCTGTCCATCCCGCAGGTCCACATCGAGACGAGGGCGTCGCCGCACCGGTGAAGCGGCCGAGCAAGGCGGCTCCCGGGGGTGCCCCCAGGGCGGCGAAGACGCGCGCGCCGAGGCCCAAGGAGGCAGCGGTCGCCGACGCGGCTCGGCCGACGCCGGCACGCGCAGCGCCGAGCGCGCCGCAGGCCACGTTCGCGCGGCTGCGCGCGCTGCACCCGGACGCCCACTGCGAGCTGGATCATCGGTCCTCGTTCGAGCTGCTCGTCGCGACGGTGCTCAGCGCCCAGACGACGGACGTGCTGGTCAACAAGGTGACACCCCACCTGTTCGGCGCGTATCCCGACGCCCGCGCGCTCGCCAGCGCCGACGCCGCCGAGGTGGGCGCGCTCCTCCGGCGGCTCGGGATGGGCATGTTCAACCAGAAGGCGAGGAACATCGTGGGGCTCGCGCGAGGCCTCATCGAGCGGCACGGCGGCGAGGTGCCGAGGACGCTCGCCGAGCTCGTGAAGCTGCCTGGCGTCGGGCGCAAGACGGCGAACGTGGTGCTCGGCGTCGCCTTCGGAGCGCCGGAGGGCGTCGTGGTCGACACACACGTGCAGCGCCTGTCGCAGCGGCTCGGGTGGACGACCAGCGACAAGCCAGAGCAGATCGAGCGCGACCTCGTGGCGCTCTTCCCGCGGCGCGACTGGGACATGCTGTCCCACACGCTGATCTTTCACGGCCGCCGGATCTGCTTCGCGAAGAAGCCAGCGTGCGGAGGCTGCGGGATCAGCGACGCGTGCCCGAGCGCATTCCACGCAGAGAACGTGGGGCGCAAGCCGCCGCGGCGCCGCGGCGCCGCGCCGTGAACGTCAGCCGCGCTCGGCGCCTCGGCGCACAAGCTGGGTGTCGAGCGCACCGACGGAAGGTGAAAGCAGGCGAACGCGGCGCATCGCCGCTCGGCGCCCAGCGAGCTGTTTATCGCGCTGGAGCCGAGGACGCGGGATAAACTTGGGCCAATGAAGGCTTCGCACATGATCCTCGCCCTCGCTTGCCTCGTCACCGCCGCGTGCAGCCCTCTGGAGGACGATCTCTGCGACTACAAGTGCGACTGCGAGGGGTGCAGCGACCGCGAGTACGGCGACTGCCTCGATCGCTACGATCACAGGTACGTAGACGCCGACCGCCGCGACTGTGTCGACGAGTACGACGCTCTCCTGGAGTGCGAGGACGACACCGGGGTCTGCAACCGCGACGATAAATGGAGTACGTCCTGTAAGTACGAGAACGACGCTCTGAATCGCTGCATCGACTAGTAGCACCGGGCGCCCGACCGGCGCCGGCCGCCCGCCCTCGTGGCAGCCGGCTCAGGTCCCGCCGCCGGGCGCGACGGCGGCGCCGGGCGCGACGGCGCCAGCGCTGCGGAAGGCCGCGACGAGCTGCTCCGACGCCGTGTAGGGGTCGACCTTGCGCTGCGCGACGGCGTGCACCGCGGCCTCGAGCGCAGGGCCGAGCGCGGCGACGGCGGCGTCGGTGAGCGCGTCGCGGAGCTGCACGTGCATCGCTTCGCGCAGGCGCTCCTCACGGCGCGCAGCGCCGGCCTCGGTCCCGAACAGCCACGCTCGGTGCCCCTCCAGCTTGTCCACGAGCGTCGCCACGCCCTCGTTACGTGTGGCCACGGTCCGCGCGATCACGGGCTCCCACGGCCCTTCGACTGGCTCTCCTCCGGGAGGTGGCGCCCCCTGCGCGCGGGCGTGGAGCGCCGCGGCGCTGTGCCCGCGCGCCCGCCCGGAGGCCGCCGCCACCTCTCCGCCGAGCGCGATCATGAGCTCCAGATCGCGCACCGCCGCGTCGGCCCCGTCCCGGTCGGCCTTGTTCACGGCGAAGACGTCGGCGCACTCCAGGATGCCCGCCTTGATCGCCTGCACCTCGTCGCCCATCCCCGGCGCGGCGACGACCAGGGTGGTGTGCGCCATCCGGGTGATCTCGAGCTCGTCCTGCCCGACGCCGACGGTCTCGACCAGCACGACGTCCGCGCCCCAGGCGTCGAGCACCCGCACGACGTCCACCACCGAGCGCGACAGCCCGCCGAGCGCGCCCCGGGTCGCCAGCGACCGGATGAACACGTCGGGATCGCTGAAGTGGGCCTGCATGCGGATGCGATCGCCGAGGATCGCGCCGCCGGTGAACGGGCTCGTGGGATCGACCGCCACCACGGCGACACGGCGGCCCTGCCCCCGGAACACGCGGATCAGCCGATCCGTGAGCGTGCTCTTGCCTGCCCCCGGGTTCCCCGTCACGCCGAGGATCCAGGCGCGGCCGGTATGGGGGAAGAGATCCTTCAGGATCGCGGCATAGTCGCCGACGCGGTCGTCGACGAGCCGGCAGGCCCGCGCCGTCGCGCGCGTCTCGCGGGCGAGGACCTTGTCTGCGAGCGGATGCACGCGAGCGGCTTAGGCCCGGCGATGCCGGAACACAACCGGCCCGCGACCGACGCGGCGCCGCCCTACCTACCCTGCCCCGCCGCCGCCCGCCGTGCCATCACCGCCGGCCGTGCCGCCGCCCGCCGTGCCACCGCCGCCCGCCGTGCCATCACCGCCGGCATCACCACCGCCGGCCTCACCGCCGCCGCCGGACGAGCCGGCGCCTGCTCCGCCCTCCCCGCTCGCCGACGAGCCGGCGCCCCCGGCGCCCCCGACGGCGTCGAAGATCGGCCGCGTGTCGCCGCACGCGACGACGAGCAGAGCCCAGAGCACAGCGCACGAGGTGAAAGCGAGAGCGCGTTTCCACATGGGTACGTCCTTGCCACGAGTCGCCGGGCGGCGCGCTCGCAAAATTCAGCGACGTGCTCCTGTCATGGCGCCGCGCGCGGCTGCCGCTCGAAGCGCCGCCAGCGGCCATCGATGAGCCGCTCGTGCGGCAGGTACTGCGCCTTGTAGACAAGCCGCGAGCAGCGCTCGACGTACAGGCCGAGGTACAGGTACCGGAGGCCCCAGGAGCGGCACAGCTCGAGCTGCTTCAGGATCGAGAAGACACCGGGGCTCAGCGGCTCCAGCTCGGGCTCATAGAACGAGTAGACCGCGGACAGGGAATCCTGCCCCCGATCCACGACGGCTACCCCGACGAGACGGCCGCCGACGCGATAGCGCATCTCGAACGTCTCGCAGCAGCTGTCCACGAGGAACGCCTCGTACCCCGCGGCGCCGAGCGGGCCATCGTCGCGCATCAACCCCCGGCCGTGCTTGTGCCGGTTGTACAGGACGATCTTCTCTCGCGTGGTCACGGGCGGGCCGATCTCCACGTCCACCACGCGCTCTCCACGGCGGAGCACCCGGCGCTGCGTGCGGCCGGGGACGAAGTCACGAACGACGATCCGGATCGGCTCGCACGCGCGGCACGAGGGGCACTGGGTGCGGTAGAGCAGCTTGCCATGGCGACGGTTGCCCGCGACGAGCCTCTGGTCGAACTCCGCACGGGTGAGCGGGCGGATGGGCACGCGCAGCGGCATCCGCGCTTCGGCTTCGGGCAGGTACGGACAGGGGCTCACCTCGTCATGGACCGTGAGCTCGATAGGGTTCGCTCCCTCGTCCAGCCGAGGGAGCTCGGCGTCCTGCCCCGCTACCGAATCTCGCTCGCTCGATGAGCCCATGTCGGTGTCGATCCGAGCGCTCGATCCCCCATCGAGCTCCCGGCCGCTAGATCAAGGGGATGCCTGTTGCACTGCCACGTCAAGCAAAACCCAGAGCGGCCCGGGCCCGCTGAGAGCTCCGCCCGCTTGCGCCCCGCTGGCCCATGTCGCACATCTACCCATGCAAACCCACGTGCTACCCACGTACGCTGCATCCTCCGGTTTTCCGGCTCCGGGCCTGGGCGATCCGGGCGTTGCGCGAAGAGCCCGAGCCCGCGCGGCGCGCCCTTTTCGCTCGGCCCGGAGGCCAGTATGACCGCGCGCGCGACCGCGACAGGGACGTCCCATCGACCATCGAGCGCCCGAGTCGCGCGAGCGCCTCAAGAAAGGCCGAACGCTTTGGATCTGACAGGAAAGCAGCGCCGCCACCTCCGCGCGCTGGGGCATCACCTCGACCCGGTCGTGCAGCTCGGCAAGGCCGGCTTGACCGACGGCGTCGTCGCGGCCGTCGACGCCGCCCTGGAGCGGCACGAGCTCGTGAAGATACGCCTGGGCACCGAGTGCCCGGACGAGCTCGACGACGTCGCGGACTCCCTCTCCGAGAAGCTCCGCGCCGCCGTCGCGCAGACGCTGGGACGGACGATCCTGCTGTACAGGCGCCACCCCAAGGAGCCGAAGATCAAGCTGCCCGCGGGCAGCTGAGCGCAAGCGCCCGCAGCGCGCGCCCACCCCATGGGCGGCCTCGGGCGCATCGACTCGACGAGACCTCGACGAGACGCCGCCGAGGCCGCCTTCCGACATGCCGCGGCGGCGAGGCCTCGGATCGCCGAGGCCCCGGAGCCGACGTCACACGTGTCGGAGCGTGGGGCGCTCGGCCAGCAGGTGATCGAGCCAGGCGTTCGACAGCTTCTCCTGCACCGTGTTGGCCCGGAGCCTCGCGGCGAGGTTCTTGAAGTCGACGTGGTCGATGAGCTGGTCCTGGTTAAAGCACGAGAAGACCAGCGTCTCCTTGCCCGTCTCCGGGTCCACGTGCCGCTGGAGGCACTGCGCGCAGACCTCCTTCATCATGCACTGCATCGGCGAGTTGATGCTCGCGATGCCCACGTGCTTCGGATCCAGGTGCGGCGCCAGCACCCCGTGCCGCGCCTCGCGCACGGCGTTCATCATCTTGTCCGAGCCGATCGCGATGATGCGCCGGACCTCCGAGAGGGCCGCCAGCTCGCCGCCGAACTGGCGCTCGGCGTAGGCCCGCATCGCCTGGACGATGTTGCCGCGGAAGTGGCGGTCGGTCGCGCGCCGCGGGGTGACCTCGGCGCCGCCGTCCGTGCACCAGATGACCTGGTCGGTCGCCACCTCGATCTCGTCCTGCTTGAAGAGATCCTCGCCCCGCCTGTAGCCGGCGAAGTAGATCACGCGGGCGCCGCGCGCCTTGAGCGCCTTCGCGATCGAGAACAGGACGGCGTTGCCGAGCCCGCCGCCGGCGAGCAGCACCGTCTCTCCCTCGGGGATGTCCGTGGGCGTCCCGGTCGGCCCCATCACGACGACCTCCTCGCCCGGGCGCAGCGCGGCGAGCAGGCGCGAGGACGCGCCCATCTCCAGCGCGATGAGCGACAGCAGCCCCTTCTCCTTGTCGACCCACGCGCCCGTGAGCGCGAGGCCCTCCATCGCGAGCCGCGTGCCGCGGATCACGGGCGAGCGCACCTCGTAGTTCTGCAGCCGGTAGAACTGCCCGGGCTCGAACTTCCGCGCCGCCGCGGGCGCGCGCACGACCACCTCGACGATCGTCGGCGTGAGCCGCTGGACCCGCTCGACCACCGCGCCGAGGTCGTGATCGAGGCGGGCGAAGAGGTCGCGCCTCCGCGCGTCGCGCGCGGCCTGCGGCTCCTCGCCGAGCCGGGCGATGTCGTGGCGGAACAGCGCGACGACGGACGGGTACGCGTCCTTGGCGCTCGCCATCGCCTTCACGACGCTCCCCGCGTAGTGGGGGTGGTTGTCGCCGTAGAAGCTCACCGCGTGCTCGCCGTCGTTGTAGCTCGTGAAGAAGCCCTCCCGCGGCTTGGCCGGCTCCACCTTGAGCGCGCCGCCCTCGTCGACGTAGGCGCGGTGCGGCTGGAAGAACTGCCGCCACTTGTCGAACACGAACGAGCCCGGGCGCTCCTTCTCGTACGTGACGTTGGGGCTCGTCCCGGCCGCGACGCACACGGTGCGGGCGGGGATCGAGACCGCCTGCCCCGCGCTCCGCCACTTGCCGTCCACGATCTCCTGCCGATCGAAGACGAGCGAGGAGACGCACCCGCGCTCGTCGAGCACCGCCTCGACCGGGGCGAGGTTCTCGACGTAGCGGATCCCCTCCTCGAGCGACTTGGCGACCTCCTCGTGGTTCAGCCGGTACGCCGGCGAGTCGATGAGCCGCTTCCGGTAGACCAGCGAGACGCCTCCCCACGCGTCGATCAGGCCCTGGAACCGCGGCGGGCGCCCCTCGCGCGCGGCGCGCGCGCGCTCGTCGCGGATCTCCTCCGCGTGGCGCCGCTGCTCGGCCAGGAACTCCCGCTCCTCCTCGTCGAACATCGCGAGGACGGCCGCCTCTCCGCGCTCCGCGACCAGCGCGTCGAGCCGGTCGGCCGTCTTCTCGGCCTGCACGACGTAGTACGCGGCGAGCTCCGTCGCGGTGTCGATCGCCGTGAGGCCGCCGCCGATCACCACCGCCGGCAGGCGCACCTGGAGGTTCGCGAGCGCCGAGCGCTTGTAGGCCCCGGCCAGCTGGAGCGCCATCAGGAAGTCCGACGCCTTGCGGATGCCGCGCGCGAGGTTGTTCTTGAGCGGGATGATCGTCGGGCGCCCCGCGCCCGCCGCGATCGCGACGTGGTGGAACCCGAGCCGGAAGGCGTCGTCGAGATCGATCGTCCCTCCGAACCGCACACCGCCGTGGATCCGGAGCAGCCGCTGTCGGGCGAGCGTGACGTACAGGACGGTGAGGAAGTTCTTGTCCCATCGCACCGTGATCCCGTACTCGCTCACCCCGCCGAAGCCGAGGAGGACGCGCTCGTCGAGCTCCGTGTAGAGCCGCTTGAAATCCTTGACCGGGCGCGGCGGGCGCGACTCGTCGCCCGTGAGCTCGACCGGCAGCGGCTCGATCTTCAGCCCGTCGATCGCCACGCACGCGAAGCCCTGCCGCGTGAGGTGGTGCGACAGCGTGTAGCCGGCCGGGCCGAGGCCGACGACGAGCACGTTCTTGCCGTTGTACGGCAGCGCGTGCGGCCGCAGCGCGTCGAGCGGGTTCCAGCGCGTGAGGAGCCCGTAGATCTCGAGGCCCCACGGGAGCGACAGCACGTCCGTGAGCACCGCGGTCTCGATCTGCGGGATGTCCACCGGCTCCTGCTTCTGGAAGACGCACGCCTTCATGCAGTCGTTGCAGATGCGGTGACCGGTGCCGGGGCACATCGGGTTGTCGACGCAGACGAGCGCGAGCCCGGCGATCGACTCGCCCCGCCCCCGCATGGTGTGCATCTCGCTGATCTTCTCGTCGAGCGGGCAGCCGTTCAGCTCGACGCCGAGCGGGTTCGCCTTGATCGCCCCGGTCTTGTTGTCGCGCAGGCCCTTCGAGCACGAGTCCTTGTCGCGATCGTGGCAGAAGAGGCAGTAGTCGACCTGGCTCTCGACCTCGCGCGGCGGCGCGCGGCGGTCGGTCAGCGCGAAGCCGTCGCGATCCCTCCGCTCGTGCTCGGGGCCGACGAGGAGCTCGGCCGAGCCCGGGCTGCCGTTCGCGCCCTTCCTCTGAAGCTGGACGAGCTCCTGGTAGTCCAGCGTGCGCGGCGCCTTCAGCGTCGGCCACCGCCGCGCCGGATCGTGCTCGTCCGCGCGGCGCGCCGCGAGCCACGCCTCGACGGCGTCGAGCGCGAGCGCCACGACCGCCCCGTCCTCGGCCTCCGTCGGCTCCGCGCCGGCGACCGCCGCCGCCGGCGCCACGCTCTCGGCGAGCGCCTGGTCCTCCCGCAGCGCCGCGCGCACCTTCGCCGCCCGCTCGCGGAGCTCGTCCGTCCACTTCGCGCCGCCGGCCTTGGCGGCCTTGCGGGCGATCTCGTCGACCTCGATCAGGGCGAGCGTCGCGCGCGCGATCGCGAGCTCCTCCGCGGCGGAGCCGCCGTCGAGCGCGCTCGCAGGCGCGCCCACGGCCGCGAGCGACCGCCGCGCCGCGTGCGCCGCCTCGACGTGCGTGCCCCGCCACGCCTTCCCGGGGTTCGGCTTGAACAGGCGCTTCTTCGAGAACTCGCGCTTGAAGTCCCAGAGCGCGCTCCGCTCGAGGGTCGCGTCGATCTGCGCCTGCGTTTCCCGCTCGACCCGGAAGAGCATCGCCACGAAGCGGCCGACGTGGGGCGCCGCCGCGAGGAGCGCCTCCGAGACCTGCTCCGGCGTGAGCGCGGGCCGACTCGCGTCGCCCTCCGCGCCGGAGGCCTCCGCCTGCGCCGCGCGCAGCGAGGTCCGGTACGCGTCGAAGCGCGCGTAGGCGCCCTCGTCCGCCGCGTGGAAATACTCCTCGAAGCGCTCCGTCAGCTCGGCGAGCTTCGCCGGGTCGAAGAGGTCGGCGTAGCCGAAACCAGGGAGCCCGAGCTCGAGCTCGGAGGCATCCGAGGTCGCCTGCACCCACGAAGAGAAGTCAGCCTGCACTCCAGCGTTCGCTTCCATACCCGCGGCAAATGCTTTCTATTTCAAGGAGGGTTCGCTCACCCGACGATGGCCTGCCCACGCGGCCTCGAGAGCGACGTAAGGTAGCACCTGGCCGCACCTTCGACCTGTCGCTCGGGCAACAATCATCGCAATCGGATTGCGTCTGTCAGCTCGACGAACGCGCAACGGCTGCGCGCTCATCGACGTGGCGACCGGCAGCGCGGAGCGTCAGAACCCCTGCGAGACGACGCGCTCGATCGTGTGCGTCGAGATGTTGCCCGCGACGACCTCTGGATCGCGCAGCAGCGCCTGGTGCAGCGGGATGTTCGTGCGGATGCCGCCGATGATGAACTCGTCGAGCGCGCACCGGAGCCTGGCGATCGCCTCGGCCCGGTTCGCGCCGTGCGCGATCACCTTGGCCACCAGCGAATCGTAGGAGCTCGGCACGCGGAAACCGCCGTACACACCGGAGTCGACGCGGATCCCGACGCCGCCGGGCGAGTGGTACTCGGTGATGAGGCCCGGCCACGGCACGAACGAGCGCGCGTCCTCGGCGTTGATCCGGCACTCGATGGCGTGGCCACGGAAGCTCCAGGGCCGCGTGTCGGGCAGCGAGAGGCGCTCGCCGGCAGCGGCGAGGATCTGCTGCGCGACCAGGTCGACGCCGGTCACCATCTCGGTGACCGGGTGCTCGACCTGGACGCGGGTGTTCATCTCCATGAAGAAGAGCTCGCCCCGCTCATCCATCAGGAACTCGAGCGTGCCCAGGCCGGTGTAGCCGGTCTCGAGGATCGCGCCCCTGATGATGTCGCCCATCCGGGAGCGCTTCTCGTTGTCCATCGCCGGGCTGGGCGACTCCTCCATCACCTTCTGGTGCCGGCGCTGGAGCGAGCACTCGCGCTCGCCGAGCGTCCACACGCCCCCGTGCTGATCCGCGAGCACCTGGAACTCGATGTGGCGCGGCGCCTCGACGTAGCGCTCGAGGTAGACGTCCGGGTTCTTGAAGCCGCTCAGGGCCTCCTGCGTCGCGATCTCGAACGAGCGCTGCACCTCGCCGGCCTCGCGGACGATGCGCATGCCCCTGCCGCCGCCGCCGCCGGAGGCCTTCAGGATCACCGGATAGCCGACGCGCTCGGCCTGCTCGGCCGCGTCCGCCGCGCTCTTGAGCACGCCCGTGCCGCTGAGCATGGGGATGCCGAAGCGCTTGGCGACCTCGCGCGCGGACACCTTGTCGCCCCAGGTCCGCATCGCCTCCGCGGTCGGCCCGATGAAGGTGAGGCGGCACTTCTTGCAAAGCTCGGCGAACTTCGCGTTCTCCGAGAGGAACCCGTAGCCCGGATGGATCGCGTCGGCGCCCGTGACCTCCGCGGCCGCGATGATCTGCGGGATGTTGAGGTAGCTCTTCGACGCCTCGGCCGGGCCGACGCACACGGCCTCGTCCGCGAACCGGACGTGCAGCGCAGCGGCGTCCGCCTCGGAGTGGATGGCCACCGTGCGGATGCCGAGCAGGCGGCAGGCGCGGATGACACGCATCGCGATCTCGCCGCGATTGGCGATCAGGATCTTCTGGAACACGGCACCCTCGCCCGGGCAGCGCTAGCTGCGCCGCACCTTGAAGAGACGCTGCCCGAACTCGACCGGCTTGCCGTTGTCGACGAGGATCTCGACGATCGTGCCCGGAGAGTCCGCCTCGATCTCGTTCATCAGCTTCATCGCCTCGATGATGCAGAGCGCCTGACCCACGCGGATCGCGCTGCCCACATCGACGAACGGGGGCGCGTCGGGCGACGGCGACCGGTAGAACGTGCCGACGAACGGCGACGTCACATAGGAGATCCCCTCGTCGCTCGCCGCCGCGGGCGCGGCAGGGGCCGCCGGCGCGGGCGCTGCAGCCGGCGCAGGTGCCGCCGCGGGCGGCGACGCCGGCGCGGCGACCGGCGCGCTGTGGATCTGGAAGGCGGCGGGCGCGAGGTGCGGCGCCGCGCCCTGCGGGATGACGCCTCCGCGCGTGAGGCGAATGCGAACGTGTTCGTCCTCGAACTCGAAGTCGCTCACGTTGCGCTTCTCTAAGATGCGTACCAGCGCCCGCAACTGCTTGAGGTTGATGTTCATGGAAGGACGTTCGGCCATCGATGTTTGCCGCCTTTCAACCAGAGTGACGGCGCATGTTCAACCTCTTTCGTCGGATCGCAGCTTCTCCAGATGCCCGAGCAGGCCGATCAGCCCAAGGACGTACGAGCTCGCACCGAAGCCCGCGACGCGCGCCATGCACGCAGGCGCGATGCGGGAGCGACGGCGGAACGGCTCTCGGCCGTCCGGGTTGGAGATGTGCACTTCGACGGTAGGAAGCGCGCTCGCGCGGATCGCGTCATAGAGCGCGATGGAGGTGTGCGTGTAGGCACCGGCGTTGAGGAGGATGCCGTGGAAGCCGCGATCGCCAGCGTGGCTGATCGCGGTCACGAGCTCCCCCTCGCAGTTCGATTGCATGCACGACACCGAGGCGCCGTGGCCCTTCGCGGCCTCCTCGACGGCGCGGTGGATGTCATCCAGCGTGGCCTTGCCGTAGATCGCTGGCTCGCGCTTGCCCAGTCGATCGAGGTTCGGCCCGGAGATGACCGAGATGCTGAAGCCGCTCAGGCGAGCTCCTTCAGCAGCACCGGCACCTTGGTGCGCAGGAGGTACCGAGCCTTGCCGATGTTCGCGTCGGGCGTCATCGAGAAGGCCACGAAGTACGAGTTGTTCACGACGCGGATCAGGGTCGTGACCTTCTCCGCCTGGATCGCGATCTCGGCGGCATTGCCCGCGTCGAGCATCTCGGCGGCGCGCTGGATCGACTTCAACACGACGCTGAACTCCGCGCCGATGGTGGTGATGTCGAACGCGGCCCCCGGCTTGGAATAGCTGTCGACCGGGATCCCCTCGAAATCCATGAGAAGGGTCGCGATGCCGCCCTCGGTGTTCTCTACGACTTCCTTCAGCACGGCCTGGAACATGCGCCGAGATTACCCAAGCGCGGCACGATCGGGAAAACAAACGAACCTGGGCCGGCATCTCGCGCCGCAGCCCGGGAGAGCCGGCGCTCCTCATCGTCGCCCGACCCGCTCGGCCGCGCGCGAGATGATGCGGGGCCGATGGCGACCGGCCGCGCGCGGCGGTGGCGGACGGCGCCGCGCGGCAGCGGCGCGAGGGAGCGCGGGCGCAGCGCCACGAAAGCTCGATCCGGCCGCCTGCCACCGGACCAGCGGGACGAGCGCAACCGACGCAACCACGCAACCGACGCCACAAGACGCTGACGAGACGCCACGAGACGCGACAGACGAAGCGCTGCGAAACGTTGGACCGGGCGGGCGCTTTGCCTCTTGCATCCTGGTCCCAGCCGGGCGATTCCCGCCCCTGGGGGCCCGCTCCAAAGCACGCCTTGACCCTCGTCCAGGCGAGCGGCTAACGTGCGGCCGTTCTTTCGCCTCGCGGCAAGGCCCGGAGGCGGATCCCACCGGCGCGTCTCGCCGGGGGGCCGACGTCAAACGTGGTCGGGAGCGGCGTGCGCCGTACCCGCCATCTCATCAAGAAAAACAAGGACGGCCCAACATCTATGCGTGCTCGAGCCGGGGATCCCCCCCGCACGATGCCCCAGAAGATCCTCGCCGGGCGGGCGGCGGATCCTCAGCTGCGCGGTGATCTCGTCCAGGTCAAGGTCGACCAGGTGATCCTCTCCAGGGCGCCGTCGCGCGCGCTGGCCGAGGCCATCGCCACGGGCATGAAGAAGACGCCGGTCGAAGTCGCCGTCGCCTACGACGGCACCTGCGTGGCCGACGCGAGCTCGCTCGCGGATATCGACGAGGGCAGCCCGCACTCGGTGTCGCCCGAGTTCCCGACCTACAACATCCCGATCGCGCGGCCCGGCATCGGCTTCCCTGCGCCCGTTCACCTGGAGCGCTTCGCGGCGCCGGCGCGGCTCGCCCTCACGGACGACCCGCGCCTCACGACCGTCGGCGGCATCGGCATGCTGTCGCTCGTCGTCTCGCCGAGCCAGCTCGGGCAGGCGCTCGCCACGGGCTCGATCTGGCTCCGGCCGCCCCGCAGCGTGCAGATCCACCTCTCGGGCAGGGTGCGGCCCTTCGTCTGCGCCAGGGACGTCGCCCTCGAGCTGCTCCGCAGGAACCTCGACGAGGTGGTGCGCCGCATCGAAGGCGAGCACCACGCGCCGGTGATCCTCGAGTTCGCCGGGCCGAGCGCGCGGCTCCTCTCCGTGGGCGACCGCGCGGTGCTCTGCGGCATCGCGCCGCAGGTCGGCGCGGCGGCGGCGCTGTTCGTGAGCGACGAGAAGACGGAGGTCTTCCTCCGCGATCAGCGCAGGTCGAAGGCCCACCGCGCGCTCGTGCCTGATCCGGGCGCGCCGTGCGAGGAGGTCGTCTCGATCGATCTCGGCACGGTCGATCCGCTGCTCATGGACGAGGAGGGCGTGGTCCGGCCCGTCCGCGATCTCGCCGGCAAGCCCGTGGCGCAGGTCGTCCTCGGCGGCGACTCCGGCGTGACGTTGCGCGACATGCTCGCGGCCGCGCTGCTGCTCAAGTCGAAGCGTGTGCCGTCGCGGCTCGACCTGCTCGTCGCGCCGCCGTCGCGGCAGGTGCTCGAGGTGCTCGCGCAGTCGGGCGCGCTCGTCGATCTCGTCGCGACGGGCGCGCGCATCGTCGAGCCGGACAGGCGCGTCGTCACGTCGGAGATCTACCCGCCGCCGCCCGGCAGCCTGTCGCTGCGCACGGCGGATCCGGAGCCGCGCATCGCCGGGGCGCCGTCGTTCGTCGTGGCCTCGGCGGAGACCCTCGCCTACGCGGTCGCCACCGGCGCCGTCGGCGATCCGCGGTCGTTCAAGCGGCCGGTGCGGGTGACCGTGCCGCGGGCGCTGCCGACCGACGACGTGCTGATCCTCCGCGACAAGAAGGGGGAGCAGGTGAGCACGAAGAAGCCGCCGCCGGCGCCCGCGGCGGTGCCGTGGAAGGGGCCGCTGACGCTCGACGTGCTCGCCGGCGTACCGAAGGTGAACGGACACGCGGCGGTCGGGGCACCCGGGCGCGCCGCCCCTGCGCCGGTCGAGGCGCCCGCGGCGGCCGCCGCGGATCAGCAGGGGCAGGCCGCGCCGGCGGAGGGCAAGGCGGCCGGCGGCGTGGCGCTCGTCCTGTCGACGCTCGACGAGGTGCGGGCGGTCGCGGAGCGCGCGACCGATCTCTCGACGGTGCGCGCGGTGGTCGCGCCCTTCGTCCCGAGCACCGCGGTGTCGGCGTTCGCGAGCGAGGGGATCGCCACGTTCCTCGTCGGCACGGAGGCGCTCGGCAGCATCAAGGAGCAGAAGAGCGTGGAGCTCCCCGCCCCCGCGCAGTGGGGCGATCGCGTCGCGGCGATCTTCGGGAGCGAGCGCGTCGAGGTGGCCTGGCTCGCGACCGGCATGGAGCGGAGCTGGACCCACGCGGGCACCGTGCGGCAGCCGGCCAGCTCGAGCAAACCAGCGAGGTAGCCGGGCCGAGATCCCGGTGGCGAGGCCGCCCCCACAGAGCGGGAGCCGCCTTCCACCGGGGACCGGGGAGCGGGAGAGCAGCGCTCAGGGAGCCGCGCGCACGGGGGCCAGCGGGGCGAGGAGCTTGATCTCGTTCGTGAGATCGCGGAAGCGGATCTGCTGCTCGTTGATCTGCATCTCGAGGACGATGATGCGCTTCGTGATCTCGTCGAGGCGCGCCGACGCCTTCGCGAGCCGATCCGTGAGGTCGCGGCGGAGCTCGTCGGCGGTCTTGTTCTTCTCGATGGCCCTGAGGTTCTGGCGGAGCTCGTGGCTCTGCTGCTCGAGGCGCTGCTGCTCGGCGAGGATCCTGTCGCGCTCGTCGATCGCCGGGCGGAGCTTGCCCCGGATGTCCCAGGCCTGACCGAGCTGCTTGGCCACGGCCGCGTCGGCGCGCGGGTCCTTCAGGTAGCCTTGCACCGCGTCGTCGGCGAGCTGGTCGAGCCAGTCGATCTGCTGCCGGAAGAGCCGCCGCTCGTCCACGTCGAGCACGGCCGTCCCCCGGCGCGGCACGTCGACCGGCACGAGCGCGCTGCCCGTGCCGACGTTGTCCTCCGTGCCCTTCGGGGGCGCGTGCAGGCGCGTCCCGTGCAAGCGGGGGTGCTTCACGAGCGTCCTCGCGGCGAGGTCGCCGCCGTTGCGGACGGCGTACTTCGTGTGCGTGACCCAGTCGCGCTCGATCTCGAGCGCGCCGGCCTCGATCTTCGCGATGCGCGCGCCCTCCGCGCTCTCCTCGCGCGTCGTGTCGACGGCGAGGCCCCGCTCCAGCGCGAACGGCACCGTCGTCGTGGCCCCCGGCGGCAGCGGCTCGACCATGCCCTGGCCGAGGAACGCGCCGTTCTCGAAGACGGCGATGGGGCCGCGCTCGAGGAGCCCCTTCGTGTCGTTCGTGAAGCGCGCCACCCGGAACGGGTGTGAGCTCGACGCGGGCACGCCGCCGTCGGGCGCGAACAGGAAGATCGACTCGCCCGGGACCGGCCTGGCCAGCAGCAGGACCATCGTCGCGCTCTTGTCGGGGATGTCGACCGGGAACGGGATGTCGTAGCGGGTCGTGCCCGCCTCCATCGCGACCGCGGCGAGGGCGCTCATGTTGCGCGGCGGAGAGGGGTTCATCGCCATGGGCGGCGGCGCCTGCGCCGCCGCCGGCGCTGACCGCTTCAACTGCGGCCCCGCGTGTTGCCCGCCGGCGCGCGCCTCTTCGCGGTCGGCTAGCCTCGGCATCGGCTTCGCGGCGGGTACCGTGGCCACCGCGCTCCGCCTCGCGGACCGCAGCTTGCCGCCGCCCTTCTCCATTTCGAGCTCGGCCTCGTCGGCGAACGCGTACCCCTCCCCGTCGTCGCCCGGCGCCGCGGGCGCAGGCGCGACGGGCGGCGGTGGCGGCGGCGCGGCCTCGGTGGCCAGCGTCGTCTCGCTCGTCGGCACGGACGCGATCACCTCGCCCTGGTCGCTGACGACGGGGCGCGGCGGGATCGCCGCCTGATCGAGCGTCGCCTGGAACGCGAGCGGCGCGCCCGCCACGAGCGACAGCTTCACCCCCTTCCAGTCCTCGCCCGAGAGGTTCTGCACGATGCCCCACGCCTGGAGGTGCGCCTGCTTCGCGTCCGCGCGCGGCGCTGCGCCCTGCGCCCCGCCCGCGCCCATCACGAGCCGGTACGATGGCCTCCACACGGGCGTCTCCGCCACGTAGCCGACCACGAGATCGTGCTCCCGCCCGTCGAGGGTGAGCTTCACCTTCTCGTGCTCGTCGTCGCGCTTCTTCTCCCCCGCGGCCGCGCCCTTGTCCTTCGGCGGCGGCGTCGGCGTCACCTCGGGCCCGAGCTCATCCGGCGCCTCGTCCTCGCCGGATCCGTCGTCGACCTCGACCGGGAACGACGCGCTCCGGACGCTGCTGCCGCCGGCCTCGATGACCGCGAGCGTCGCGAGGAAATCGCCGACCTTCTCCTTGCGGACCCGGAAGGTCACCTGATCGGCGTCGATGAGCCCCCGGCGCTCGAAATAAGCGACGCCGTTCCTGTAGATGACCACGCGCCGCAGCGCGAGCCCCGAGGCGTCCACATCGGGGCCGCGCGCGCAGCCGGCGAGCAGCGTGAGAGCGAGGAGCAGGCCGGAGCCCGCCCGCGCGACGTCGTACCGTCTCATGAATGTCCCTGGGTTTTCGCTTGAGTCAGCTGTCGGAGGGCGCCGTCGAGGCGCGGCGCCAGTCGGGCGGCAGGTCGAGAAAGCCCTCGTTGCAGAGGAACTCGTAGAGCCCCTCGCAGACCTCGCCGCAGATCATGCTGAAGAGGTGGGGATCGGTGATGAAGAGGATCGTCTCGTCGCGCTCGGCGCCCGCCGTGTCCGCGAGCTGGGCGACCAGCTCGTCCTCGGCGAAGCCGACGAGCATCACCATGAGGTGGCGCTCGAACGCGCTGCGGAAGCGGGGGAACGCCTCGCTCGTCAGCTTGTACGCGTACGCCCTGCCCTCGAACGTCCGCGCGTCCTGCACGACCCGCGCGGAGATCTCGCCGAGGCTCTGGGCGAGCTGCACGCTGAAGAAGTCGACGAGCACGGCGTGCACCACCGAGACGATGCGCCTGAGCTCGCTGGATCGGCGCGAGAGGAAGGCGTCCTGCATGTCCTTCGTGAGCTTCGCGAGCAGCTCGAACGACTGCTCCCGCGCGTCCTCGGACGCGAACTCGAAGCCGTCGAGCTCGGCCTCGATCCGGTTCTTGTAGCGGGTCAGCACGTAGAAGAGCGCCTGCTCGCCGTGGTGGATCACCTTCGGCGCGCCGTCGCGGCCGCGCGTCTTCTCGTGGAGCTCGGACTGGAAGAACAGGCGGGCGAGGTTCCTGTGGATCTTCTTGAGCCGCCGCTCGACGAGCAGCGAGATGCCGTCCTCGCGGATGACCCGCTCGAGCAGGGCGCAGAGCGTCTTCTCGTGCGCGTCGCGGATCGCGTCGCGGTTCTTCGCCCCGCGATCCGCGGCGCCCGCCGACGCCTGGATCACCTTCAGCTGGGCGACGACCTGCGCGGTGACGGCGTCGAGCTCGGGGTTGGTCTCGAGATCGGCGCGGTAGTGGACGATGCGGGCCTGCATCTGCTCCTCGAGCAGGCCGAGCGCCATCTCGGTGATGTGGTCCTTCAGCGCCTGGCTGACGTGCTCGCCGACGCGCCGCGGCGCGTCGGGCGGCAGCGGCCTCGGCGGCTCGGGCGCCGGCCTCCCCCCCGGTTGCGATCGGCCCGAGGGCGGCAGCGGCGGAGGGTTCCGAGGGACCGGGGCCATGACCCGACAGCATAGCGGAACTGGTCCGTGGTGTGCGGTTTTGGCGGAGCGGCGCGAGTCGGAGTAAGACGGCGGCCATGCACACGCTCGCTTCATCGATGTGCGCCGGGGGACCGGAAGGCCCTCGGGCGCCCTCCTCGCCGGCCCCCTCGCCCATGGCGCACCCGCGCCTGGTTCGCCGGCGCGTCGCGGCGGCGCTCGCGCTCGCGCTCGCCAGCGCTGGAGCGGGCTGCTCTCGCGACGGCGACGGCCAGCCGCCGCCCGCGCGCACGCCGGAGCCCGCGGCGCGGCAAGAGCCCGCCGCGACGGCGCCGGCCGCCACGGCAGAGGGCCCCGGGGCGGCCGCCGCGACGGACAGGAAGGACGGCGCGGCGGCGCCGCCGGCAGGTCAGCGCGAGAGGTTGAACGTCCTCGTGGTCTCGATCGACAGCCTGCGCGCGGACATGCCGTGGAACGGCTACGAGCGCGACATCGCGCCCGCGCTCACCGCGTTCGAGAAGAAGGCGGTCAGCTACACGCGCCACTACGCGATCTCGTCGTACACCTCGATGAGCGTCGGCGGATTCCTCGCCGGCCGGTACCCGAGCGAGGTCGATCGCAGCGGCTACTTCTTCGGCAACTACCCCGACAGCGTCCTCATGTTCCCGGAGCTCCTGCAGAAGGCCGGGGTGCGGACGATGAGCGCGCACGCGCACTTCTACTTCGACCAGAAGGCGGGCTTCCGTCAGGGCTTCGACGTGTACGAGATCGTGCCGGGGCTCTCGGCCGACAACACGACCGACCGGAACGTCACGAGCCCGGGGCACCTCGAGCTCGCGATGAAGATGCTCTCCGACAAGGCGAACACGTCGGGCACCTTCTTCGCGTACTTCCACTTTCTCGATCCGCACGACGTGTACATGACGCACGAGGGGTTCCCGCAGTTCGGCAAGCGGGCCCGCGACAAGTACGACGGGGAGGTCAGGTTCACCGACATGCACGTCGGCAAGCTGCTGGACTTCGTCGCGCAGCAGCCGTGGGCCAAGGACACGGCGATCATCGTGACCGCGGACCACGGCGAGGCGTTCGGCGAGCACAAGATGTTCCGCCACGGCTTCGAGGTGTGGGACGTGCTCGCCCACGTGCCGCTGATGATCCAGGCGCCCGGGATCACCCCGCGCCGGATCGACGTGCCTCGCAGCTCGATCGACCTGGCGCCGACGATCCTGGAGCTGACCGGCGCCCCGGCAGAGCCGTCGTTCCCGGGCAAGAGCCTGGTGCCCGAGCTCCACGGCGCGACGCCGGAGCCGCGCGACGTCATCGTCGATCTTCCGCGCACGAGCGACAACGACCGGCGCAGGGCGCTCGTCCACGGGCAGTACAAGCTCATCGCGTACGGCGACGACGACGCGTTCGACCTCTTCGACGTGGTCGCGGATCCGGGGGAGACGAAGGATCTCAAGCGAGCGCAGGCGCCGGTCTTCGAGGAGATGAAGGCGCTCTACAAGGAGCGCTCCGCGGCCATCAAGGACGTGTGCCCGAAGAACACGGCGAAGCTCAAGGGGAAGAAGAGCAACAAGCGGTGCTAGCGCGCGGAGCGGAGCGCCGCGCCGCAGAGCAGCAGCGCTAGCGCGCCGGCGGGGCGACGGTGAGCGTCACGACGTCGTCCTCGCCCGCCTCGATCCCAGCGCGCGCCACGAGGCGGGCGCCTTCGCACTCGAGGTGGAGCACGACGGGCGCCACCGCCTGGCGGCCGCACGACGGATCGCTCGAGACGCGCGCCGCGAAGGCGCTGCGAGCGAGCTCGACCGCCAGGGCGATGCCTCCGATGCGGCCCATCGCGTCGTCCGGGGCGACCTCGCGCGCCGAGCGCGCCTCCTCGAGGCGCGTGAAGAGGGCGGGCCCGCGGATCGCGACCTCGATCGGGCGGCCCGCCGCGTCCTCGAGGACGGCGACCTCGATCTCCGCCTGCCGCGGCGCGCTCTCCCCCTCGGCCGTCACCACGAACCAGAGCGGGATCCGCTTCGCGCAGACCGCCGCGCCCGGGCCCGCGCGCTCGTCGGCGGGCGCGCAGCGGGGAGGCGGGAGCGCCAGGCTGAACGGGACGATCACCTCCGCCGGCGCCTCTGCGAGGGGCCGCCCCCAGGCTCGCCTGTCCAGGAACCGGCGCAGCCACGCGGTGACCTCCTCGCCGATCCGCGCGCGCTCCGCCCGCTGCATCGCGAGCTGCGCCTCCGTCTGCTGAGCGGCGCGCGAGAGGACGTCGCCTGTGTTGCGCTCGCGGACGAGCTCGCGCAGCCGGTGGGTCGCCTCATCGCGGAACGCGCCCCTGGGCAGCGTCGCGAGGTACGCGGTGAGGCCCGCGGCCGTCCTGCGCTTCGCTGCGTAATAGATCGGCTCGGCGCGCGTGAGGTAGGCGCGCACCTCGTCGGCGAAGGCCCCGCGCGGATGGCGCTCCAGGTAGGCCGACGCCGCCGCGAGCCGCCCCTCGAGGGTCCTCGACACGCGCGTCGCGCGGTACGCCGCGTAGTCGTCGTAGCCCGCCAGGAGCGCCGGCGTCGAGGCGCACCCGGACAGGACGGCGACGAGCGCCGCGAACGAGAACATCCGAGCGGAAGTCGCAAGGCGTCGGCGGGAGGCGACTGCGCCACGCCCGCTCATGGCGCCTCTTCCAATGGGCAAAAATTGCACTCCGTCGGGGTCGACGCGCCTTCGTCGGCCATGTGGCCGCGGTACTCGTCGCAGCTCGCGAACTTGAGCTTGTGCAGGCACACCTCGCCGTCGTGGACCAGCGGATAGCAGCCGGTCGGGAGCTCCGGCGCGACCTCGAAGCCGCAGGCGGCGTCGCAGGCGCGCGTGCGCAGGCCGCACTCGTCGCACCGGGCGCAGTCGATCTGCGCCTTCAGGGCGAAGAACTTGTAGGGGTCGAGCTCCTCCGGCGCCTGGCCGCAGCTGCCGATGTCCCCGACCACCGGCGCGATGCCCACGAAGAGCAGCAGCGCCGCCGCGCCGGCGATCTCCTTCGCCCGTGGGCGCCCGCCTCGACGCTCGCGCTCCGGCAAGCTCATGGAAGGAGCTCGTGATCGATCATGAGCCCGAGCTGCGCCGAGACGACGGGATAGACGGTGTACGCCGCGTCGTACGTCGCGGCGCCATAGAAGAGATCCCCGACGATCTCGCCCGAGAGCGCGACGCCCGCGAGCAGGGAGTACCCGAGCCCTAGGGCGAGCTCGCCTCCGACGTTCACGTCGGGCTCGATCAGGATCGCCGCGCCGAGCCGCCCGTACCCGAGCACGCGCGTGAGGCCGCGGTAAGCGACGAAGTAGCTCGGCGTGAGCGACTCCTGCGGGACGCCGCCGACGGCCACCGAGAAGCGCAGCGCCCCGCCGTGCTGGACGCCGTCGGCCGGCCCCAGCGCGAGCGCGACCCCGAGATCGAGGTACCCCGCGGTGAGCGAGAGCGACTCCGCCGTATCGCCGAGCTGCGTCTGCAGCCGGTAGGGGTTGTTGAAGCGGATCCCCTTCCCCATCGCGACGGTCGACACGACCCGCCCCGCCGTCCCCGGTGGCCGCGCGAGCGCGCGGTACGCATCGAGCTCGGCGCCGCCGCGATCCTCGCCGGACAGCGACGCCGCGGCCCCCTCGGCGCCGCTGTCTGCGGCAGGCTGGGCCGCGGCGGCGCGCCCCCAGGATGCCCCGAGCAGAACCGCCACCAGCGCAAGCCCGGTCCGGAGTTCCAGCATTGCCACGAGCTTTCTACCCCGAGGCAGCGCCCGCTGGCACGCTCAATTGCGTCCCGCCCGCACGCCGCGCGGGCCTCGCCGCGGCATCGCCGCCCGGCGACGGCGCGCCGCGTGCCCCCGGCACGGTGCTCGCCACCGCTGCGTATCCGCCCGCTTCACCTGCGGACCGGACCCTGCATGGTGAGACCACCGTGAGCAATTCAAGCACCCGAGGCAGGCAAGGCACCGCCGCACAGCCGTCGGCGCTGCGCGCGCCGCGCGCCAGCGCGACGCGGCGTCGAGAACGAGAAGATCGAAGCGAACCGGGAAGGCCGCGCGACCCGGCCCAGGAAGCCGCGTGGACCGGCGCGGGCGAGCTGGACGAGCCGTTCATCGACATGCTCGACGCCGCGGCGGCGCCTCCGCTGCGGGGCAAGGTGAACCCGCGCAGCGAGATCAGCGACGTGATCCCGACGCTCGACGACGAGGTCCGCGGCTACCACCACCACCCGAACGACGCCGGCTGCACCGAGTTCGAGGTGAACCCCGACGCCGCCGACGCCGCCGCCGATCTCGCGAGCGACCTCGGGGCGGAGTTCCTGGAAGGCGCGACGAGGGGCCAGGACATCAGCGACGTCGTGATGTCGCACGACGATGACGACGGCGACCTGCCCTATCTCCTGGAAGACGAGGACGTCGAGTCCGTCGAGCCAGACGCCGAAGGAGAGGACGAGCAACCGGTGACCCAGCGGATGCGGCGGCACGCGGGCTGACGGGCAGCGCGCGACGGCGCGAGGTCGCGGCGCGCCGCCACGCGCGGCGCGCGACGAGGTCTGGCCCGGTCACGCCTGACCGAGCACGGGCAGCTCCGCCACCACCTCTCCGTCGATGCGGATGAAGGCCAGCAGGCCTTCGTCCTCGTAGGCCAGCACATCGAGCACGATCCGCTCGCACAGCGGCAGCACGTACAGCGCTCCGTCGTCCGCCATCACCGTCATGGATCGCACAGGTGCGCTCGCCGTGGGCAGCGTCTCTGTGGTCCGTCGTCGCGCATCCATGTCGCTTGAGCTCCCAGGCTTGAGTCGAGCTCCGGCCACCGCCGGCGCCGCGAGGCTAGAGGGCCTGCCCGTCATCTCACCAAGCGCCTTCCATGCCACAACGCTGGCGCAGCAGCGCCGGAGCCCGCGGCGTTCCACGGCGACATATGGCTTTCGCCCTGGCCCGCGCCGCTGCGTCGCTGCGGCTCAGCCACGAGCGGCGCCGCTCCCCGCCCGCAGCGGAGCGCGGCGCGCCCGGAGCGCCGCAAGACCGCGATTTCGAGCCGTCTCCGGCCTCGCCGACGGCCGATGCGCGCAGGCGTTCAGCCCGCCTGCGCGCGGTCATCGCGGTCTTCGCGCCGTTCCGACGTCCGGCGCCGATGCCGCGGACAGGACCTTTCGCGCGAGCTTGGAAACGCCGATATCCAGCGCGCCCGGATCGAGCCATGCCGCCTTCTCGTAGGGGGAGGCAAGCTTTGCCCGGAAGCGCCAGGGGGCCGCCACCTCGGCGCGCGCCACCGTCACGTCGAGGCGCCGGTGCGTGAGGATGTGGCGCACGCGGCCGACCTCGCGGAGCGGCGCGTCACGCGCGACGCCCACCAGCTCCAGGAGCGCGCGGGCGTCCGCGAGGGTGCGCGCCTCGACCATGGGCGGCTCCCAGAGTCCGCCGAAGAGACCTCCCTCCGCGCGCCGGACGAAGAGCACGCGATCGCCCGACCGCACCACGGCGGCGACCATCGCGACCGCCGGGACGTCGCGTTTCGGGGCGATCACCGGCAGATCCGCCTGCCGCCCCGCGGCGCGCGCGACACACGCGCCGTCGACGGGGCAGGCATCGCAGCGGGGGTTCCGGGGCGTGCACACGGTGGCGCCGAGCTCCATCAAGGCCTGGTTGAAGCGTCCGGGATGGACGCTGCTCGGCGCGCCCCGCACGAGGCGTTCGGCTGTCGACCAGAGCTTACGCGTGCCCGAGGCGCTGCGGATGTCGTCGTCGATGCCCTCGATGCGGGAGAGCACCCGGGCGACGTTGCCGTCGACGAGCGGCACCGGCTGATCGTACGCGATGCTCGCGATCGCGCCCGCGGTGTACGCGCCGACGCCGGGCAGGGCGAGCAGCGCGGAGACGTCGCGAGGGAGCGCCCCGTCGTGGCGGGCGGTGACCTCGCGCGCGGCGAGGTGGAGCACGCGGGCGCGGCGGTAGTAACCGAGGCCGCTCCAGAGCGAGAGCACGTCGTCGATCTCGGCGGAAGCCAGGGCGAAGACCGTCGGGTAGCGGGCGAGGAAGCGCTCGTAGTACGGGATCACCGTCTCGACGCGGGTCTGCTGGAGCATCACCTCGCTCAGCCAGATCGCGTAGGGGTCGCGCGTCCTCCGCCACGGCAGATCGCGCGCGACGCGGCCGAACCAGGCCTCGAGGGCGGCAGCGATCTCCCGGTCGCGCTCGCCCGGGTCCGGCGCTGCCGGCGGAGGGGCGCCCGCGCCCTGCTCGCGGGACGAGGCGCGGCGACGCGGAGAGCGCTGCGGCTCCTGATCATCCTCGCGCGCTCTCGCACGGCTGCGCGCGGGTTCTTGCTGGTCTGCGCTCGCGCGCTTGCGCGCGGGTTCTTGCTGGTCTGCGCTCGCGCGCTTGCGCGCGGGTTCTTGCTGGTCTGCGCCCGCGCGCTTGCGCGCGGGTTCTTGCTGGTCTGCGCCCGCGCGCTTGCGCGCGGGCGGCCGCGACGTCGTGCTCACGCGCGAAAGGCCCTGCCTCTGCGCTGTCGACGCGGATCGCCGAGGTCGCACGGATCGCTGAGGTTGCGCGGCTGCCGCTCGCGGTGCTCAGAAAACGCTTCCATCGCGCGGGACTCTAGCGCAAGAGCCGACCGCGGTGTCGTCCCGGCGCCCCTGCCCACCCCAGCTGCTCCCTCGGGCAGCGCGCCTCTGCGCCGCGCTGTTCCTCGGGCTCGTCGCGCCCGGGTGCCGCGACGAGCCGCGCCCCTGGGAGGGCAAGCCAGGCCCCGCGGTCGTGCTCTCGGCAGCGCCGCCTCAACCTGCCGCCACGATCGGGACCGGCGAGCTCCCGGACGCCGACGCGGGACAGGGCGACGGCGACGCCGGAACGCGCGCGGATCTCGATCTGCCGGTCCTCCCGGTGCGCGTCGGCGGTCCCTGGGTACGCTGCTATGGGAACTTCAGGATCAGCGGCGATCCGCTGAAGGACGTGACGCGCCTGTCGCTGCTCTGCGGCCCGGAGAACGGCATGCGCCGGATCTCGCCGAAGCCGATCGAAGGTCAGGTGGCCGAAGGCGGCGCGATCGTCACGGAGAAGCTGCAGGCGGTCCGGGGCGCGTGTTACCGGGTATTCGCCGTCGGCGGACCGGGGGTCCTCAACCTGGACGTCGCCGTGCGGAGCAGCCGCGGGGCGATGATCGCGAGCGACGGCACCGAGGACGCATGGCCGATCGTCCAGCCGGATCGGCCCTTCTGCCCGCTCGAGGACGACGACGCCACCGTGGAGATCAGCGCCCGCCGCGGCAGTGGCCGGTTCGCAGCGGAGGTCTGGATGCTGAAATCCTACAAACGAGCGCGCCAAGGCGACGCCGGCACCGAAGCAGGAGAGGACGAGACGTACGAAATGAACAACGAGACGGACACCTACGAGGAGCTCTGAGCTGGTGTCCTCTCGACCATCGCCCGAGCCACAGACATCGCGGCGTCACGATTTCCGTCCGGGTCACTGCAGTGTCCGCTGCCGACAGCTGCAAGGAAGAGCTCTGCTGGCTGCCGGACGCGCGCGAAAGGCTCCCCATCGTCATCAAAATCCGGCAGATCCATGGACCATGGCGCGACGCCGGCACCCTGCACGCACCCCTGCATTGACGTGGCCGCCCCGTCCCGCTAGGGGAGCCCGAGCCATGGCCGACGACACCGAGCCGCTCCGCGAGGACGAAGGGGACAAGGTGGAAGGCGAAGGCGAGAAGAAACGCCTCTTCGAGCGCGCTATCCCCGAGATCTTCAAGCGCGTGGTCGAGCGCGCCGTCGAGAGCGGCATCGACAAGCTCAGCGAGGGGCCCGAGAACCTCCGGCACTTCGTGGGCGACCTCAAGCTGCCCAAAGAGGTCCTCCACTACCTCTATACCCAGATCGACGAGACCAAGAACGGTCTCTACCGGGTCGTCGCGAAGGAGATCCGGGACGTGCTCGAGCACACCCAGTTTGCGGACGAGATCACGAAGGTGCTGACGAAGCTCTCCTTCGAGATCAAGACCGAGATCCGCTTCATCCCCAACGAAGCGGCGAAGCGAGACGACAGCCAGGACGAGCCGAGGACCGGGTTGCCGAAGCCGGAGGTCACCGCTCAGGTGAACGTCAAAGACCGAAGCAAAGAGACCGGGCGAGACCGGCGCCGTGAGGAGAAGTGACGACGAAAAAGCTTAGGACAGGCGGCGAAGTCGACGCCTGGTGCACCAAGTGCCGCCTCGATCTTACCCATCGGATCATCGCGATGGTCGGCGACGTGGTGAAGAAGGTCGAGTGCAAGACGTGCATGTCGCACCACCTCTACCGCCAGCCGAAGAGCGAACGGGAGAACCGCGCGGCGGCCCGCGCCTCCGCTCGGAGCAGCAGCGAGCCGCGGGCGGCGTCGAGCTCGCCGCGCGGCGGCGTGGAGCGCCTCACGGCCGCCCAGCGCGCCGAGCGCGATCAGACGCTCGCGTGGGAGCGCGCCATCGCGGGGCAGCCGTCCGGCGCGTTCAAGCCGTACCGCGTCACGCTGACCTTCGGCGAGGGCGAGCTGATCCACCACAGCAAGTTCGGCGACGGCGTGGTCGCGAAGGTCATCGATCGGGGCAAGATCGAGATCCTGTTCAAGGACGGCCCCCGCACGATGGCGCACGGGCAGCCGTAACGAGCGCCGCGGCGCTCGCTCGAAGCCCGAAACTTGGGGCTGCCCGCGCGATCGGGTAGCCTCGGTATCGCCTTGGACAACCCTTCGCCCCCTCCTGCGAGCGGGTCCCTGCGCAGGCGGCGATCCCGCGCTGGCTTGCCCGAGCGCGCGCTGCGCTGCGCGGCGATCTGCGCGATCGCCGTCGAGGCGCTCTGGTACGGCATCCACGAGGTCCGCGGCTTCGGCCCGGCCCTCGCCGACGGCGTGCGCGCCGTGGTCGGCCCTGCGCCTGTCGCGTGGGCCGAGGACGTGGCCTACGGCGTCGCCGATCGGCTGAACCGGGCCATCTACCGCCACGCGGCGCCGAAGACCTTCTGGGAGCCCCCGCCCGCCGCCGTCGCCGCGGAGGCCGTGAAGAGCGCCGAGGGCCCGGAGGCGGAGCCGGTCACGCCGCCCGCCTCGTTCCAGCCGCCCTTCCCCGAGGTCGCGGCCACCGGTGATGGCGTCTGGACGCCGATCGCCGACAGCGCCGCCCGGCCCGGCGAGGCTCAGGTGCTCTGGAAGAGCGTCGTGCACCCCGACCCGAAGCGCGTGTTCGCGGCCATCGCGGTGGTGGCGATCGATCTCGGGCGCGTCGACCTCCGGCTCGTCGCGGGCACCAAGGAGCCGTTCTCGCCGGACATCCCGGCAGAGCGGCGCCCTGGGCTCGTGCCAGGAAGCCACGCCGCGGAGCTCGTCGCCGCCTTCAACGGGGGCTTCAAGGCGATGCACGGCCACTACGGGATGATGCTCGACGGCGACACGTTCCTGCCGCCGCGCGACAGGGCGTGCACGATCGCGCTCTACCGCAGCGGCGCGGTGCGGATCCGGACCTGGCCCGAGCTGCGCGACGACGAGGCCCGCATGGCCGGGTACCGGCAGACGCCGCCTTGCCTGGTCGAGCAGGGCGAGCTCCACCACGCGCTGTACGACTCGAACCGGGACTGGGGTGCGACGGTGAGCGGCGAGACGGTGATCCGGCGCTCGGCGCTCGGCGTCGACGCGACGGGCAAGCTGCTCTTCTACGGGCTCGGCGAGGCCGTCACGGCCCGCAGCCTCGCCCGCGGGATGAAGGCCGCGGGCGCGCACGACGTGGCGGAGCTCGACGTCAACCACGCCTACCCGCGCTTCCTCCTGTACGCCCGCGGCGCGGACGGCGCGGGGCCGCGCGCCAGCTCGGCGCTGATCCCGGACGTGCAGTTCAAGCCCGAGGAGTACGTCGCGGAGCCGGCGCAGCGCGACTTCTTCTACCTGCGACGCCGTCGGCCGCCGGCGCCGCTCGGGATCGCCGATCCGGCGCCCGAGAGCGACGTCCTCGATCGCGGCGGGCGGTGACCACCGGCCCTCGCCGCGACTAGCGGCGATCGAGCAGGTCGCGCAGCCGCTGCGCGAGCGTCTCGGGGGTGAACGGCTTCTGCAGCAGCGCGAGCTCGCGATCGGGCTCGGCGCCCGCGAGGACGTCCTCGGCGTAGCCGGAGATGTACAGCACGCGGGCGCGCGGGTGGATCGCGACGGCGCGCTCGGCGAGCTCGCGGCCGTTCATGCCCGGCATCACGAGATCGGTGAGCAGGAGATCCACGGTGTATTCCCCCTCCCGCGCGAGCACCGCCAGCGCTTCCTCACCGCTCGCGGCCGAGAGCACGCCGTAGCCGCGCCGCTCGAGCACATCGACGATGAGCTTGCGGACGGCGTCGTCGTCCTCGACGACGAGCACCGTCTCGTCGCCGCCCGCCGGCGACGGCCGCGCGCGGGCGGGCGCCACCTCGGCGCGCTCCTCGACGCGCGGGAAGTAGACGCGGAACGTCGTGCCGCGCCCGGGCTCGCTCTCGACCTCGATGAGCCCGCCGCTCTGGCTCACGATCCCGTACACCGTGGCGAGGCCCAGCCCCGTGCCCTTGCCTCGCGCCTTCGTCGTGAAGAACGGCTCGAACAGGTGCGAGAGCGTGTCGTGATCCATCCCGTTGCCGCTGTCGGTCACCGAGAGCACGACGTAGGGAGGGCCCCCGGCGGCGGGCGCGTCGTCGTCGTCCCGCTCCGCCGGCGCGAAGGACCTCGCCGCCGGGCTCTCGCCTGGCTCGCCCAGGGAGGTCTCGACGACGAGCTTGCCGCCCCTCGGCATCGCGTCGCGCGCGTTCACGACGAGGTTCAGGATGACCTGCTCCAGCTGGCTCTTGTCGACCTTGATCGAGCCGAGATCCCGGTCGACGTTCGTCTGCAGATCGATGTCCTCGCCGATGAGGCGCTGCAGCATCGTCTGCATGTCGAGCACCACCGCGTTGATGTCGAGCGCCTCGCGCTGCAGCGCCTTGCGGCGGCTCATCGCGAGGAGCTGCCGCGTGAGCGCCGCGGCGCGCTCCCCGGCCTTCGTGACCTGGAGGGCGTCGCGCCGCAGCGCGCTGTCGGGCCCGAGCCGGCGGATGAGGAGCTCGCCGTAGCCGAGCATCACCATCAGCATGTTGTTGAAGTCGTGCGCGATGCCGCCGGCGAGCCGCCCGAGCGCCTCCATCTTCTGCGACTCGCGCGAGCGCTCCTCGCGCTGCCGGAGCGCCTCCTCGGTGCGCCGCCGCTCGGTGATGTCGCGGACGAGGACGAGGACGTGCCCCTCGAGGAACGGCATCACCCGCGCCTCGACGTGCCGCTCTCCGCCGGCGCTCGCGACGGCGTGCTCGAGCGCGACAACCGCGCCCGCCTCGTGAGCCTCCTGGCTCGCCCGCTCGAGCCGCTCCCCGAGATCCAGCGGGAGCACCTCGGTCATGCGCTTGCCCGACAGCGCCTCCGCCGCGACGTGGAGCTCGGAGAGCCGCGGCTGGTTGAAGTCGACGATCTGCAGCTCGGCGTCGAGGCGGAAGCAGAGATCGGGGATCGCGTGAAATAGCGCGCGGAGCTCGCCCGCGGCGCGCGCGCCCTCCCGCTCGGCGCGCCACCGCTCGATGCTCTGCCCGATCTGGCTGCCCACGGACGCGAGGACGCGGAGCAGCTGCTCGTCGCCGCGGTGCGGGGCGCGGCTCCTCAGCTCGATCACCCCGGCGACGCGGGGGCCGCACGGGATCGGGACGGCGCACGCCGCGCGCTCCCAGTCCGGCGCGCGCGCGGCATGCTCGCCGACGTCGACGACGCCCGCGCTGGCGCGGAACACCGGCGAGGCGCGCCGGAAGGCCTCGCCGACGAGATCGGACTCGGCGGCGAGGGTAGGCTCCTGGCGAAGCACCTCCGCGAGCGCCTCGCGATCGACGTGCGCCGCCGACCGGGCCTCGACGCAGCGGAGCGCGCCCGCCCTCGCCGCGGATCGCGGCGCGTCGCCCGCGGCGCTCGGCTCCGGCTCCGCGAGCCAGAGCGCGGCGACGTCCCAGCCGAGGTGATCGATCAGCGCGGCGAGCACGCGCGGAGCGGCCTCCGCGAGCGAGGCCGCCCCGCACAGCGCGCTCGTCGTCGCGAGGTGCGCGGCCAGCCGGGCCTCGGCCTGCCGGCCCTCGGTCGGATGGACCTCGGCGAGACCGCCCGGCGCTGCCCCGGCGTAGGCCTGCCCCTCGGGATCGAGATCGTCGTGTGGCACGTGAAGCCGCGGAGCCCCCATGCGCTCAGCCGCCGGTCTTCTCTGCGGCGCCGCTCTCGAGGTGCACCGTCCAGCATACGGCGCCGGAGGCCGGCTCACCGCCGGGCGGCCCCACGCTGACCTCCGCGCGGGCCGGCCCGACGGCACGGACATAGAGCCGCTGTCCGACGGCGCCGCGCCCGAGCGCGCAGACCGCGCGGCGCACGCGCGGATCGTCCGCCGCGACCTCCCCCTCGTCGTCGGCAGCCATGAACAGGAGCTCGACCTCGGGCTTCAAGCAAGCGCCGATCTCCCGCCAGACGTCGTAGTCGACGGACGGATCCAGGACGTCGGCGAGCTGCCCGTGGCGGGCGCGCCCGACGCGGTAGCGGAACGCGTCGCGCTTCTCCGCGCGGAGCGTGGCCCCGATCCGATCGAACCGGAGCGACAGCGCGCCGAGCGCGGCGGCCATCTTCACGGTGGGCGCGCCCAGGTTGGCCTTGTCCGGCTCCTTGAAGCGGTGCACCTGCACGCCTGCCGGCAGCACGCCGGCGAGCAGCTCCGCGAAGCGCTGGTTCATCCCGAGGCGCCCGCCGAGCAGGATCCGGAGCCCCTGGTAAGGATCCGGCTCCCTCCCGATCTTGGCCACCGCGCCCTCGAGGTGCCGGCGGACCACCTCGACCCCGTCCCGGAACCACGCGTCGATCGCGCTGCTCAGCGCTCCGCGATCGATCGAGAGCGGCACGACGGCCGGCACCCCGTCGAGCCCGACCAGCGAGAGCCGCTCCGCGACCGTCGCGCTCGGCCCCCCCTCGAGGAGAGGCCGCAGCAGCTCCTTGAGGGCCCACGCGTTGGCGCGCCCATCGGGGGACGAAACGAGCAGATCTTCCGCGCCGTCGATCGGGTCCTCCTCGGGCGGTCGCTCGAAGGGGATCCGGTGATCGAGCATCGCGGCTCGGCTGGACGAGTACACCCTGTAGGCGATCCGGTGGAGGAGCCGCTCGCCCCCGAGCCAGGGGATCGCCGTGGGCTCGAGGTACTCGACCATCCGCTCCAGCCCCTGCGCGGCCTCGTGCGCCTTCGCGCTCCGCAGGATGCCGAAGGCGAGCCCCGCCTCGCTGGCCCCTGCGTCGACGACGCAGAACGGGACGCCGCCGTCCCGCGGCTGGATCCCGAACATCCGGAACGCCTGGACCGCATAGGCGATCGCGGACGGCCCCCCGTCGACGACCTGCAGGCCGTCGAGGTCGTGGTACTCGCAGAGGCCCGCGGGCAGGCTCCGGAACAGGCCGCGGCGGAAGGCGATGAGCACGCTCTCGCGGCGCTCGGGCGACCAGCCCGTCGGCATCGTGATCGCGTAGCGCGTGGAGAGCCCCCGCGAGCGCTGGTTCAGGTGCAGGCCGACGTAGTACGCGTAGAGCTCGAGCGGATCGAACGGGTCGTGCGCGCCGATCCCCTCCTCGTCGATGATGGGCGGCGCCGGCTTCTTCAGCGCCTCCGTCGTGTCGGGGTCGCTCCTGCCCCGGAGGCGGAACGGCTCGCCGCGCTCGGTCCGCTCGCGCAGGAGCGGGAGGGCCGGCAGCGAGGCCGCGGCGCGCTCGTGGACGTCGGCGCCCGGCCGGAGGCGCATGTCGCGCGCTGCGTGCCCGACGAGCACGTCGCCCCAGCGCGTCATGGGCAGGATCACCCGATCGCGCCAGGCCTTCGTCGTCCGGGCCAGCGCCTCGAACGCGACCTCGCTCGGGTTCTCGTTGTCGGCAGACACCCGGACCGGCGCGTCGGCGCCGATCCGGACGAACTCGGCGCCGCCGCGCTCGCCCCGGACGGCGACGGCCGTCGACGCCGCGCCGACGTCCACGGCGACCCAGTCGGCCCGCACGTCGAGCCGGGGATCGCGCCGCTTCACCTCCGGCGGGATCGGGTCCTTGTCGGTCTTGCCGGTGCGGCGATGCAGCCCGACCACGCGGCCCTGTCGGACGATGGCGATGGACGTCGCGCCGAGGAAGCGCGCGCCGGTCCAGAAGCCCTGCGCGGGATCGACCAGCGTCGTCCCCTTCACCGGATCGAGGTTCGCGACGACCTTGGGGAAGAAGTCCGCGATGTGCTCCGGCGACGCCACCCCGTCGTAGCGCTCGACCTTGATCGGCGGCGAGTAGTAGTTCTGGAGCCCTTCACCGTAGATGCGCGGACTGACCTGGATCAGCTTCAGGTAGGGGATCGGGCAAGTCTGCTCGTCCAGGCGGAACTCCTGGTAGAGCGCGGTCGGGGCGATCGTGTTCTCCATCTCGGGCGCGATACGAGGCACGCTCGCGCTCATCTCGGTGCCGAAGTACATGAACTTCGTGCCGGCGCCCCCGGTGAACGCGGCAATCCTGACCTCGTTGAACGTCGCCTGCCCGACGATGAGCGGCGGTAACGCGATCACGTAATCGAGCACCAGCGTCGTGAGCCAAGGTTGGTCGAAGAGGCGCGATTCCCAGCGCATGACGAGCGTCGGGAACGCGCGGCCCTCGAGGGAGACGATCTTCTCCGCCTCGCGAACCAGCGCACCATCGACGGACAGCTCGTAAACCGGCATACGTGGGCGACGTTATCACGAAGATCCCCTGCGCCGGCCCGGGGATCGCGGGGGCAGGGCGTTGGTTATCGGGCGCTCCGGCGGCCGCGCGCTCGCGCCATCGCTCTTCCTGTGGGGTGTCCACGCCGCACGGCGGCGGGTGAAGGCGACGCCCGTCGTCGCCCTGCGAGGGCGTAGGCCGGGCTCGGGCGACCGTGCTAGCCTGGCGGCGTGATTTGCTTCTCCGGACCGGGAACGCTGTCATGAATCCGTTGGTCGGCGAGATCATCGACGGCAAGTACCGGATCGTCCGGCTGCTCGGCCAGGGGGGCATGGGCGCGGTCTTCGAAGGCGAGAACGTGCGCATCCGGCGCCGCGTCGCCATCAAGCTGCTGCACGCGAACATCTCCAGCCAGGCCGAGTCCGTCGCGCGCTTCGAGCGCGAGGCCCAGGCCGCCGCCCGCATCGGCTCCGATCACATCTGCGAGGTGCTCGACCTCGGCGTGCTGCCGGACGGCACGCGGTACATGGTCATGGAGTACCTCGAGGGAGAGACCCTCGGGGCCAAGATCGAGCGGATGGGGCGGCTCGGGCCCGAGATCACCGTGCCGATCATGGTGCAGGTGCTCGAGGCGCTCGGCGCCGCGCACGCCGCGGGGATCATCCACCGCGATCTCAAGCCCGACAACATCTTCGTCATCCCGTCGAAGGCCGGCCTCAGCAACTTCGTGAAGGTGCTCGATTTCGGCGTCTCGAAGTTCTCGCAGCTCGCCGGCTCGGAGATGAGCATGACGCGCACGGGCGCGGTGGTCGGGACGCCGTACTACATGTCGCCCGAGCAGGCCCGCGGCTCCAGCCCCGTGGATCAGCGGACCGACATCTACGCCATGGGCGTTCTGCTCTTTCAGGCGACGACCGGTCAGGTGCCGTTCGATGCGGCGACCTTCAACGAGCTGCTCTTCAAGATCGTGCTCGAGCCGGCCCCCCTGCCCCAGCAGCTCGTGCCCGACCTCGACGCCGAGTTCTCCGGGATCATCCAGAAGGCGATGGCGCGCGAGCCGGGGGGCCGCTTCCAGAGCTGCGCGGAGTTCAAGAACACGCTCCTCGCCTGGGCCGCAGCGCGGCCCAGCCTGGCCTTGCTGACCACGGGACGGACGTCCTTCCCCCGGCTGTCGCTGCCGTCCCAGCCCGATACGACCACACCTCCGCCGACCCGCACCGAGCCGCCATGGGGTGGCCAGCATGGGGCGGCGGTGCCCGGCATGGGCCAGACGCCGCAGCTGACCGCGAACTCGTGGGGCGCCTCGTCAGGGGTCACGGGCCGCTCGACGCGCCCGGCTTCCAGGATGCCGCTCCTCGCCGCGATCGCCGGGGCGGCCAGCTTGTTCGGCGCGGGCGTCGCCGTCTGGCTCGCCTTCGGACACAGCGGGACGACGGGCGCGGCCAGCGCGGATCCGAGCGCTGTCGGCGCGACCGCCATCCCGGCGCCCTCGCCCCCGCCTCCCGCACCGCCGACCGCCCCGCCGACCGAGCCGATCGTCACCGCGAGCGCCACGGTCGCAGAGCCTGCTCCGTCCGTCACCGCCGAGCCCGTCGCGGCGCCGACGGCCTCCTCGGCCCAGGTGAAGCCGCCCCCGCCGCGCCCACAGCCTCCCCAGACGAAGCCGTTGCCGGTCACGAGGCCGCCGCACACGGCCCCGTCGACGAAGCCGAGCACGTCACCCCAGAAGCCGCAAAAGCCGGGGGTACCGGGCGACTTCGGCTACTGACGCCCGCGCCGCGCAGAGCGCTCGGATCAGAACGCGCCGCGCAGCCCGAGCCCGGTCGGCGTTACGTAGGGGGCGATCCAGGCGGAGCTCGAGGGCTCTGGCTTGGACGTCAGCTCCAGCACGAGCAGCGTCACGCCGCCGGCGAGCAGCACGCCACCCCCGATGAGGCCGGCCGCGCCGATCGTCTGCTGTGACGCAGCATCGGAGTCGAGCGACTTGATCTTGGCCTGGATCAACGGGCCGCACTCCGCGCCGACACCGCTCTGCGATTCGCACCCGCGCGAGGCGCTGAGATCGTTCGCTTCCTTCTGCGTACCGCTGCTCTTGGCCAGGAACACCGAGCCCATCACGACACCGCCGAGCCCGAGCGCCGTGGCCGCGATGCCCCCGCCCAGCATCACCGCGTTCGTCTTTCGCTCCTGGGTGCCGTGCGGGGCGACAGGGGGCACCTCGGTCTGCCCACCGCCCCAGGTGCCCTGCCCCTCGACCGAGCCTCCCGGCGGGGGGACCACGGCCGGGCCTTCCGGGACCGGGATCTTCAGCTCCTTCCGCTCGCCGTCGCCGATGGTGACCCCCTGCTCGATCGGCGCGAGGCCCGGCGGAACCACGGTGACCACGTGATTCCCCGGATCGATCGGGCGATGCACGCCGAGCAGCGCGTCCGCGACCGGCTGGCCGTCCAGCTTCACGCCGATCTTCCGGCCGGCGGCGCCCTCCAGCGCGATGCGCAGCGACGCGATCTTGGGCTCGATCGCGGCGAGCTCCTCCCTCGCGTCCTGCTGTGCCCTCTTGAACGGAGACGGCGCGGTGGGCGGGAGCTCCTCGCGGACGATCCTCAGGTAGGTCTCCTTCGCAGCGACGAGCCGGCCGAGGCGCACCTGTGCGCGCGCGATCAGCAGGAGGTGCGTCGGAGCGTGCACGAGCGCCTCGGCGCGACCCAACAGATCGATCGCCTCCTCGAAGCGGCCGGACGTGAACGCTTCGGCGCCCTGCGTGGCCAGCGACCGCGCCGCTGCTCTGTCCTGGTCCGACTGCGCAAGTGCCTCGCCCGTCGGGAGCAGCAGGAACAGCGCCGCAGCGAACGGAACGCATCGTCTCAAGAGCACTCAGGCCTCCTCGCGCGCCACGCTATCACACGCCGTCGACAACGGAACAAATCAGCCCTCGCGGCGCCCTTGCACGGGCGTAGGCGGCGCTTTCCCTCGCGAAATGCGCGCGGCGTGCTGGCCGCTCGGCCCAGCGCCGCGAGCGCCGGCGCAGGGCGCCCGCGGCGCGGCCGCGCCCGACGCTCCGCCTCGCGGCCCCTGTGAACCGTCCGCACAGCGCGATGGCACCCATTCTGCTGCGTGGAACGCGCCATGGATTGCCTCCGCTCCTCCGCGCCCCTCGACGCGGGACTCCCGTCCTCGGAGCGATTCCTCAGGGGACGCCTTCTCGGGGGGCGGTACCTCGTCGAGCACATGATCGGCGCCGGCGCGATGGGGCGCGTCTACCGGGCGCGGCACCTCGGGCTCGGGCGCGCGTGCGCGGTGAAGGTCATCCACGAGCGCGTCGCCGCGCCGCGCGTGAGCGGCAGAGCGAGCCACCGCGTCTGCACGACGCGCGTCGCCGCGTCGCCGCGCGGCGAGGGCGCCGGCCACCGAGGATCGAGCGGCGTGAGCGAGAGGTCGCGCTCCGAAGAGAGATCGCGCTCCGGGGGCGTCCGCGCCGGAGACGCCGTGCTGAGGTTCCATGTCGAAGCGCTCGCGGCGAGCCGGCTCGATCACCCGAACATCGTGCGCGTCCTCGACTTCGGCTGCGAGCCCGTGAGCCTACACGGCGCGCTCGGCGCGAGCGCCGGCGGACACGAGGCGGAGCCGCCCAGCCTCTGGTACCTGGTCACCGAGCACCTCGACGGCGAGGACCTCATCGACCTCCTGAACGCCGCCCCGATCCTGCCCCCGGAGCGCATCGTCTCGATCATGCGCCAGCTGTGCTCCGCGCTGCAGCACGCGCACGACGCGGGCGTCATCCACCGCGACGTCAAGCCCGAGAACATCCGCCTGGTGCCCCGCGTCGACGACGACGGGGCGCCGTTCGAGCAGGTGAAGCTCCTCGACTTCGGGACGGCGAAGCTGCTCCACGACGACCGATCCGGCGCGTTCGGCGGCTCGCCCCTGCTCCCCGTGCCCGACGAGGACAACGGCAGGCTCGTCATCGGAACCCCGGCCTACATGAGCCCGGAGCAGGCCGCAGGGCAGCCTGTCGATGCGCGGAGCGACGTCTACGCGTGCGGCGTGCTGCTCTTCGAGATGGCCACGGGGCGGCTCCCCTTCGAGCGCCCGACGCCCGTCGCGCTCGCCGCCGCGCACGTCGAGTCCCCGCCGCCCCGACCGAGCGCGCTCCATCCGGCGTTCGATCCCGATCTGGAGGCGCTGATCCTCCAGTGCCTGCGCAAAAATCCAGAGGACCGCCCGCAGAGCGCGCGCGCGCTGCGCGAGGCGCTCGGGCACATCGCGCTTCGCCGGGCGCGCTCCGCCGCCGACGAGCACGCCGCGGTCAGCCGCTCTCCGCGCACCTCGGAGAGCGCGCGCCCAGCGACGCCGTCCTCGTCGCGCCGGAGCTCCTCCGCGGAGGACGCCGCCACGGCGCGCTCGGCGGGAGCCTCGACGTGGGTGGGCCATCGCTCGCCGTCTCTGCCGGAGAGCGCGCACCTCGAGCGCCCCGGCTCTCCGCCGACCGCACAGCGAGACGAGTCGTCCGCTCCAACGTGGGTCGGCCACCGCTCCACGCCTTGTCACCCGGCTGCGCTCGTCGAGGCGGCCTCGCCCCACGCGCCGGCTGGCGCGCCGCCGGCGGACGTGGCACCCCCGCCCGCCCAGGCGTCACCTCCCGCGCACGCTCCGGCCAGCGCCCAGCGCGCACCGGCGCTCGACGCGACGATCGAGCCGCTCTCTTTGCTTCGAGCGCACCGCTCCTGCGGATCGCGGAGCCTGGTCGCGCTCCGCCGGCGCCGGCGCGGGCGTCTCGCGCCGGTCGTGATCGGCACCGTCGCTGCCACGGTGCTCGGCGGATCGCTGTGCCTGCTCTTCAACGCTGCAGGCGCGGCGCTCGCCACGCTCACCTCGCCATCGCCGGAGCGCGAGAGCGAGGCGCCTCCGACCGCCGAGGGACGCGCATGGCCGGCGCGCGCGCCAGAGCCGGACCCCACCTGCCCTGCGGGACCACCGCGTTGAACGCCCCAGCCGGGCCGCACGCCGGGTACGCCCCGGGGCACGGCGGGCCGACGGGCGCGGGCGACGCGCCCGCTCACGCGACGCCCGGATCGGGCTCGGAGCGCTCAAGGAACGACGCGAAGCAGACCGACGGCGAGGGCCAGGGCGCGCGCGGTGCGAACGAAGCGCTCACCCCACGCCGGGAGCGCGCCGAGCGCGCCGCGATCCTCGATCCCGCCCGCGCCGCCGCGCGCCGATGTACAGCCGATGCCCAGCGCAGCGCGCTCGATGGCGACGCAGTTCACGCTGGCCACCGGGTCTCCGCTTCATGGCGGTGCGAACGTAGCTCACCGCGCGCGGCACGTCGTCTGCAGACGCTGGCGCAGACGCTGGCGCCGGGCGAAACGCTGGACGCTGGCCTCCGCGTCGACGCGGGAGGACGGCCCTCGGCGTCACGCGGTGTCGAGAGGAGCGAACCATGTCCGTGCTGTTGTGGATCCTGTTTGGCCTCATCGTCGGCGTCATCGCCAAGCTGCTGACCCCTGGCCGCGACCCGGGTGGCTTCGTGGTCACGGCGCTGCTGGGCGTGGCCGGCTCCTTGCTCGGCGGCTTCATCGGCCGGGCGATAGGGCTCTATCCGTCGTATCAGTCGAGCGGCGGCTTCTTCACGTCGATCCTGGGCGCCATCGTCATCCTCGCCATCTACAACGCGACGATCGGCCGGCGAACGACGAGGCCCTGATCGCTCCCACCATCGACGGGCTCGCCCCGCCTCGAGGCAGAGAGCTGCCCGAGCAGCGCGGCGGCGGGCACCACGCGGGCCGGCGCGGCGCGCCGATCCAGGCGGAAATCGAGCGCGACGTCCGGCGGCAGCGGCCGGATGGCGCCCGCGCCGTAGCAGCGGTGATAGACGAGATCGCCCGGCCCCGCGCCCCGCCCGCCGAGCTGGTGGCTCCACCACCGCGAGTAGACGGTGGGGCGTTCGGGATCGACCGAGAGCAGATCCGAGCGCTCGAGCCGCACATCGCCGTGATCGCCGCCGTCCGCTGCGCCGCGCTCTGCGGTGAGCCGCCCCCCGTCGCCAACGCTGTAGACGATCCTGAACCCCTCCACATCGCCCTTGCCGTAGACGGCGCGCTGGACTCCCGGAGCGAAGAGCAGAGCGTGCGTGTAGACGAGGTCCACGGCGAGCGCGGGCAGCACGGTCCAGGTCAGCCAGTTGTTGCCCCACGGCCGTTCCTCCGAGAAGAACGCGTAATAGCCGACGGAGACCTCGCCGCGCTCTCCGACCGAGCTGCGGTAGTACAGGACGTCGCCGAGCTCGCCCGCGCTCGCGACCGTCGAGCCGACACAGACGGGCTGCCGCTCGATGGCCGCGCCGAGCTCCGTCGGCTCCGCCGGATCACCGGCGACCGTGCACGGCAGCGCGCTCCCGCTCGTGGAGCTGGCGAGGAGGGGGACGGCCAGCGCAGCGATCGGGAGGGAACGGCTCAGGAGATTCCGGACGGGCATCAGGGCGGACAAGGCTAGCGAGCCCGTCGCTACCCGCGCCAACGCCAACGGCCGTTCTCGTTCGACGACTCACACCAGCGGCGCCGAATGGAGATCTCCGAGAGCTGACGGCTCCCCGCGCTGCGGCGCCGGCCTTGGAGCGCTCGTCACTCGCGGGGCGCGCCGCCGCTCGCCGGCGCAACGCCGCCGTCGAACGCGCCGATCGCCCTGCCGGCGAGCGCCCCGGCGGCGAAGGTCACCGCCGCGATCACGAGCCAGGGAAGGAGTCGAACGCGCCGCAGCGGGCGCGCGTCCCTCCAGTGCGGCGTGACGGCGCTCCTGGCCTCGCTGCGCTCGCTCCCTTCTTCCGGCGCGCATGGGCGCGCGTCTGTCCCGCGCAGCGTTGGCGTCACCTCGCCGCGATCGTCCCCTGAGCGGCCCGCGGCGGTCCGCCGCGCGACCGTGCGCCCGCGAGACCCGGCGGATCTCCGGCAGCCCCGCACGAGCAGCGACCGGTGCCGATCGCGCCCGCTCGCGACCTCGCGCACGAGCGCGGCGATCTCCTGGCCCGCGAGCAGCCCGCGCTCGCTCGAGCTCGGCTCGTCGCCGCCGCTCGGCGCTCGGCGCAGCGAGGCGAGCACCTCGGCGAGCGCCTCTTCCATCTGTGCCGCGGTCTCGAAGCGGCCCTCCGGATCGCGCGCGAGCGCGCGCCGGATCGCCTCCTCGAGCAGCGCCGGGCACGCGGGGCGGAGCGGCGCGATCGCCGGCACCTCGCCGGAGAGCACCGCGCCCATCGTCGCGCCGTCGTCCTTGCGGTGGAACAGGCGGCGCGCCGTCAGCAGCTCGAAGAGGATCACGCCGACCGCGAAGAGATCGGCCCGCGCGTCGACCCTCTGCCCGCGCAGCTGCTCGGGCGCCACATAGCCGAGCTTGCCCTTCACCGTGCCGCCGCCGCTCGACGGGGCCGCGTCGTCGGACGAGCACGGGGAGCCGAAGGGGCCGGCGTCCTCCGCGCTGCTCATCGCCGTCATCTGCGCGACGCCGAAGTCGATGAGCTTGATCTCCCCCTCGAGCGAGAGGAGCACGTTCTGCGGGCTCACGTCGCGGTGCACGAGACCGACGAGCTTCCCGCCGTCGTCGCGGAGCCCGTGCGCGTGCCCGAGCGCCCGCAGCACGCCCAGGCCGATCTCGATGGCCGCCTCGAGCGGGAACGGCCGCCCCTCCGCGAAGAGAGAGCGCGCCGCGGCGGCCAGATCGCAGCCCGGGACGTACTCGATCACGAGGTGATGGCGTCCTTCGTGAACGACGAAGTCGTGGAACCGGATCACGTTGGGGTGCTGAAGCCGGGCGCTGATCCAGGCCTCCCAGAGGAACATCCGCACGATCGACGGATCGCGCCTCGCCTCGGGCCGAAGGCGCTTCACGACGACGGGGTGGGCGATACCTGCCGGCCCGCGCCGGCACGCGAGGAACAGCTCCGCCATGCCGCCCGCCGACAGGCGCGCGAGCAACGCATAGCCGCCGTCGCCCATGGGCAGGTCCATCTCTCGACCCCTCCACGGCAGCTCTGCCGCGCCCCCCTCGCTCCGCGCCGGCATCCCGAACGCGCGAAGCGAGGACGGCCGCCGCGCCATCCACTGCCGGAGTCGCCCCACCCCGGCCAGCCCCCGGACTTGCCCGCGCCGCCACATCGCGCCTTCGCTATTCACGCTGCATGCCACGGAAAGTGCTGCGGCACCGTCACCTCCGAGCCATGGGCGTCGCGCGGTCCTGCGTGGATCCCGCCGGATGAGAGCGCATGTCGGCAGCCGCAGAGAGCCGCGGCGAGCGCTGCTCCCCGCGGAAAATGCGGAAAACTCGATGGCCCCGTGTTCCGCACAGCGGCGCAGAGGAGCGCGCGCAGCGCCGGGCCCGCCCGCGATGGAACGCAGGTCAGGCCACGGTGGCCGGTGAGGCGCGGACGCGGCGCGCGAGCAGCGCGCGCAGCTCACGGAAGGAGACGACGCGCAACGCGAGGAGGAGGACGGCGTAGACAGCGACGCCCACCGCGATCGACGCCCACATGCCCGCGAGGACGCGCGCGACGTAGGCCGCGGTGACCATGGCCGCGGTCGCGGCGAGGACCGCGAGGATGCGGCCGAGCTGCACGACGTGGGCCCAGCGCGCGGAGATGCCCCACGACGCGACCAGCGCGCCGGCGCTCACGGCCAGGGTCGCGCACGCGGCGCCCATGGCGCGGTAGCGAGGCAGCAGGAGCAGGTTCAGCGCGACGTCGACGACGAGCGCCGCCGCGAGCAGCTTCACCATCGCGACCTCGCGCTTCGCCGCGAGCAGCGGCAGCGTCACGACCTGGAACGCGAACGTCACGGGGACGCCGCACGCGAGGATCCGGAGGACGTCGGCCGCCGGGGCGTAGTCGCCCGCCCCTCCGTAGACGAGCTGGATGACGTCTGGCGCGAGCAGGAAGATACCGGCGGCGACGGGCAGCCCGAAGAGCGCGGCGACGAGCATGCAACCGCCGTAGAGGCGCCCGAACGCGTCGCGATCCTGGACGTAGAGGCGCATGCCCGCCGCGAAGGCGGCGCCGAGCAGGACGTCGGGGAGCATCCTGAAGTTCTCGCTCAGCACCCAGGCGGCGCTGAAGACCCCGACGGCCTTCTCGTCGCAGAGGGCGCGGAGCATGACGCGGTCGATCTGGAGCAGCGCGCTCGAGAGCGCCCCGAGCGCGCCGATCGGCAGGCTGAGCTTCGCGATCTGCCAGAGCTCGGCGGGGGGCGTCGTGAGCTCGGGTCGGTAGAGGCGGGAGCGGAGATAGTGCGAGGTGATGGCGAGCTCCAGCACGTTGCCGAGCAGGAACGCCGCGGCCGCGGCGACGACGCCGCAGCCGAGCGCGAGCAAGGCGGCCGAGAGCGCGATGACGAACAGCCGCGCGCCGAGCTCCGCGTACAGGATGTACTGGAACCGCTCGTGGGCCTCGAACGAGAGCCACATGGTCGAGTAGAGCAGCGTCGCGAGCTGGGAAGCCGCGGCGAGCACGATGAGCTGCGCGCCGAGCCCCGAGCGCGTCGCCAGCACGACAGCCACGGTCGCGCCGAGCACCACCGTCCCGGTCACGCCCCGGATGGCGAGCGCTGCGCCGAGGTGACGCGGCCCGAGCTCGGGCTTCACGGCGACCTCTCGGGCCAGATATCCCCTCACCCCGACGCCGGCGGCGATCGTGACGATCCCCGCGATCGCGAGCGACGCCTGGAACTCCCCCCAGGCGGCGACCCCCACCTTCCGCGCGAGATAGCCGACGAACACGACGCCAAGGACGGCCATGATCGCCTGCTTCAGGAGCATCAGCGCCGCGTTCAGCGCGATGCGCCGGCCATCCTTCATGAACACCTCCTGGTGTTCCCCATGCTGTCGGGCACCGCTGTCCGCGCAGCGGGATCGGCCCCCATTCGAGCGTCGTGCGCCCCCAGAGAGCGTCCGTCTCGCGCAGCGAGCGCTGCCCGGCCGCGCGCGCGCGGCCTCGGCTCAGCGAGCGCCGTCGCTGGAGCTCGGCACGAAGCGCCGTTTGCAACGGCGCTCCAACGCGAGCCGCCCATCAACCTCGAAGCACCCGAAGTGCAGGAGGATCGCCAGCGCAAAAGGGGGTCGGCGATCCTCGGAGCGGGACACGGGATTCGAACCCGCGACCCTCAGCTTGGGAAGCTGATGCTCTACCAACTGAGCTAGTCCCGCGCGAGGTGGAGGAAGCTTCTACCGAATCCGGTGCCGCTTAGCAACCCCTTCATTTCGTTTTCGATCCCGACGTCTTCGCGCCTTCACGTCTTCACGTCTTCGCCTGGTTCGACGGGCGCCGGGGCTCGGCGCGCGCTCCACGTTCGTTCCAAGCCGCGCCGTTGGCGGCCCAGCCGCGCCGCGAGCGGCCCAGCCGCGCCGCTACCGGCGCGCGCGCGCGCGGAGCGCAGGCGCGTCGAGCGCCTCACCCGGCAGCGGCGAGCGCGCGCGGATGGCGCTGTCGCAGTCGCTGGTCGCCGCCGCGATCGCGCTGGAGATCTCGATCGTGCCCGCGTCCGGCGGGATCCAGGGCAGCTCGTGCAGGATGGGCCTGTCCGACGGCAGCCAGCGCAGGCTCCGCGTGACGAGCACGACCGGGTGGTTGCTGTCCACGAGCTCGCTCGCGAGGCGCGCGCCGCCGAGCGGGGCCGGCGGAAGATCGAGGCAGACGAGGCAAGCGTCGAACCGTTCGGTCGCCGACGCGAGCAGGGCGTCGTCGATCGACGAGGCGTCCACGATCTCGACGTTCGTCAGCGCACCCTCGATCGCACGGGCGAGCGCGTCGCAGGTCGCGGCGCGGGCGTCGTGCGCGAGCAGGATCCTGAAGCCGCGCACCGAGCGCGGCCCAGGCCGGCGGGCCTCGACGACCTGCAACCTGCCCGAGGGCGGCGTCTCGCGCTCACGAGGTGCACGTCGAACGGTCATGGACTCCCCTTCCTCAGCTACACCAGGGCAACCGTGCCCCAGGCTAACACCCCTTGAGCTCAAACTGACCAACCTTTATATGAGGGCGCGCTTCTTTCCTCGTCGCCGGTTCTTGGTTCTCGTTCGTCTCGGTTCTCGTTCGTCTCGTCTCGGTCGTCTCGGTTCACAGCCACGCCGCGACGCGGCATGCCAGCAAGGTCTACGGAAACATCTACGAAGGACGGTCACGCATGAGTCGGTTTCTCATCTCCACTCCTTGCGAGTGCCAGGCAAGCCTGTCAGCCACCCTGGACGAGCACCGGCACGTCACCGCCGGGTGGGCCACCCGGAGTCCCCGCGGCCGGTCGGCCGCCGGTGAAGCCGACAAGGAGCTCGCGCCGGCGCACAGCATCAACGCTCACCTCGACCGGTTCGACGTGGCGTGGTTGTGCCCCTACTGCGGGCGCAACACGCTCCGCACCTTCGATGCGGGTGCCATGAGGCGGCTGCCTGCGGCGAGCGCATCGCCCGCGGCAGGGCTCGTTCCTCCCGGCACGACCCCCTCGCCGTGAGGCCCCCGATGCGCCGCGACCTCCTCGGTCCGCGCGTCGCGCCGATCCATCCGCCGCGCGCCTGAGCCTGGGCGGGCGCCACGCTGTCGCGGCCGCGCGGCCCCGCGCGGCGCCGCTGCGCAGCATCTCCCGCGCAGGCGCGAGCATCCGGGCGCGACCGATTCATGGCCCCTCAACCTGCCGCGCTCGGGGCCCATTCCCACCCTGTCGATGATCGGCACCGGCGCGCTCCGGAGCGCGCCGCTCTCCGGCTCAGCTGCCTTTTCCTGCCTGCGACGTGCCCATCGTGCCGAAGATCCAGTCCCAGAGCGGCGACGACACGCCCCACCGGGCATTTTCTCCCGTGTGGTGATGGACCATGTGATGGCGCTTGATCCACTTCCCCCAGCGCGAGCTCATCCGGAAGTGATGAATGGCATAGTGCGTCCCGTCGTACGCCAGGTATCCGAGGCCGAAGCCGATGAACAGCGGATCCGCCGGAACAGGGCCAAAGACGACGCGGAACAGCGTGTAGAACGCCACGCCGAGGGGGATGCTGGCGCCGAGCGGCATCACCAGCCGGTCGGCATCCTGCGGAAAATCATGGTGCACCCCATGGAGAACGAAGTGCATCCGGCGCTGCCACAGGCGCGGCCCGACGTAGTGAAACACGTATCGGTGCAGGACATACTCGGCCAACGTCCATAGAAACAGGCCGACCAGCACGAGCCCGAGCCCGGTCAGGAGGCCGACACCATGCCGGGCGGCGCGGACGCCCAGATAGCTGTAGACCGGCAGCCAGAAGACGAACGGCGTGATCGGATGGATCCGCGAAAACCGCTCGATGAGCGGCGTCTCGAACATTTGGCATGTCGCTGGACGCGCGGTGCGCTCGGTGGAGGTGACGGTCATCGTGCACCCCTGGTACCGCATTTATCCATTGTCGGCCAGCGGTAGGCCCGCGCCCAACGGCCCGCTGGACGCCGGGAAATGACCATGATCCCGTCACGGTGAGCGCTCGCCGTCGCGATCCTTCCGCGGCGGCGACGCGCTCGGGTCGGGCCTGCGTCCGCCCCGAGCCGCGCGGCGCGCCCGGGGCATGCGCGCGCGATCAGCTCGCGAAGGAGGCCTCGTAGAGATGGCGGAGATCGTCGCGCGAGCAGGGGCGCGGGTTGCTCGTGTGGCACGCGTCCTGAGCGGCGAGATCGGCCAGCGCGTCGAGCTTGTCGCGGGGGACGCCCGCCTTCTCGAGGCCGGCCGCGAGCCCGATCCGGGCGCGCAGGGCGCGGATGGCGTCGGCGCACGCGGCGGCGTCCTCGGGAGCGCCGAGCAGGGCCGCGACGCGCGCGAGGCGCGGCGCGGCCGCGGCGACGTTGAACTCGACCACCGGCGGGAGGCAGAGGGCGTTGGCGAGGCCGTGGTGCAGGCCGCACTCGCTCGAGAGCGGGTGCGCGAGCGAGTGGCACGCGCCGAGCCCCTTCTGGAACGCGACGGCGCCCATCATCGCCGCCTTCATCATGCCGCCGCGCGCCTCGAGGTCGTCGCCGTGCGTGACCGCCCGCGCGAGGTGCGCGGCGGCGAGGCGGATCCCCTCGAGCGCGATCCCGTCGGCCATCGGGTGATCGCCCTTCGCGACGTACGCCTCGATGCAGTGGGTGAGCGCGTCGAAGCCCGTCGCCGCCGTGAGGAAGGCCGGCATCGACCGCGTCATCACCGGATCGAGCAGCGCGGCGTTCGCGAGCAGGTGCGGCGAGAAGATCACCGTCTTCCGGTGGTTCACGTCGAGCGTCACGACGCCCGAGCGGCCGACCTCGCTGCCGGTCCCGGCCGTCGTGGGGATCGCGAGCATCGGCGGCACGTTGGGCGTGATGAAGCGATCGCCGCCCGTGGCGTCGTCGTAGTCGACGAGCGGCCGATCGTGGTTCACGCCGAGGCGCACGAGCTTGCCGACGTCGAGCGGCGAGCCGCCTCCGAGGGCGACGACGAGATCGGCGCGGGCCGCGCGGAACGCGGCGACGCCGTCGTGCACGTTCTTCTCGATGGGGTTGCCGAGGACGTCGTCGAAGACGGCGACCTCGAGGCCCTCCTTCCGCAGCGACGCGGCGACGGGCTCCAGCAGCCCCGAGCGGACGACGCCCTTGTCCGTGACGACGAGCGCCCGCGCCGCGCCGAGCCGGCGCGCCTCGGCGCCTGTCTGCTCGACGACGCCGGCGCCGAAGAGGATGCGAGTGGGAAAGCTCCAAACCGTGAACTGGCTCATGATCACACCGCCTCGAAGTAACGCTTCAGCTCCCAATCCGTGACCGCGCGCTCGTACTGCCGCACCTCCCAGTCGCGCGTCAGGACATAGTGCTCGACGAATTTCTCGCCGAGGATCTCGCGGGCCATCTTGCTGCCCGCGAGCATCCGGGTCGCGTCGGCGAGCGTACGGGGCAGCGACAAGCGCGAGGACTCGGCGGACGACGCGTCCCCGGAGGCCTGCGCCGGCGGCTCGACGCCGTGCTCGATGCCGTAGAGCCCCGCGCCGAGGCACGCGGCCATCGCCGTGTACGGGTTGATGTCCGCGGCCGTCTGCCGGTACTCGACGCGCGCGCCGGGCGTGCCGAGGCCGATGAGGCGGATCGCGGCCGTGCGGTTCTCGACGCCCCAGCTCGCGGTGAGCGGGGCCCAGACGCCGGGCACGTACCGCTTGTAGGCGTTGATCGTCGGCGAGTAGATCGCCGTGAGCTCGGGCATCAGGGCGATCTGGCCGCCGACGTAGTGGCGCAGCGCCGCCGGGATCCGATCGGGCGACGACGCGTCCTCGAAGACGTTGCGGCCGTCCTTCCAGAGGCTCTGGTGCAGGTGCCCGCTCGAGCCGGGGAGCTCGGCGTTCCACTTCGCCATGAACGTGACCGCGAGGCCGTGCTCGTGGGCGATCTGCTTCATGGCGACCTTGAAGAGCGCGGCCTTGTCCGCGGCGCGGAGCACGTCGTCGTAGCGGATCGCCGCCTCGTACACGCCCGGGCCGGTCTCGGTGTGCAGGCCCTCGATCTCGACGTCGAAGGCCTGCATCTGATCGAGGATGGCGGCCATGAGCTTCTTGTTCTGCCCCTCGCGGACCCACGAGTAGCCGAACATGCCGGGGCTGAGCGGCGTCAGGCCGGCGAACCGCTTCTCGTGCAGCGAGCGCGGCGTCTCCTCGAAGAGGAAGAACTCGAACTCGCACGAGAACTTCGCCGAGAACCCCATCCGCTCGCCCTTCGCGATGACGCTCCGGAGGAGCGAGCGCGGGCACGCGGGGTGCGGGCCGCCGCGCTCGTCGCGGAAGTCGGCGAGCATCGCGACGGTCCCCGGCTCCCACGGGATGTCGCGCAGCGTGCTGGGATCGAGGACGGCGTGCGCGTCCGGATAGCCGGTGTGCCAGCCGGTGACCTTGGCGTTGTCGTAGAGGACGTCGGCGATGTCCCAGCCGAAGATGACGTCGCAGAAGCCGAAGCCGCCCTTGAGCGCGCTCTTCAGCTTCTCGAGCGAGACGTACTTCCCGCGGAGGATGCCGTCGATGTCAAACCCGCCGATCTTCGCGCGGGTGATGCCCCGCGCTTCCAGATCGGAGAGGAGCTTCTCGGAGGTCGAGGCGGTCATGAGCCGCGACGATAGCAGGGGAACGGGGCGGCATGGCAAGCGCCCGCGCGAGCCCTCGGGCGGCGCCCCGCCGTCTGGAAGCGCGCGTCCGGCGCGCGCTCACTTCACCCGGACGACCTGGATCGGGTAGCGCTCCGCGAGCGGCACGAGCACGCGCTCGACGAGCTCGCGGACGCGCGCGTAACGCTGGTGGTTCGTCGCGGCCGGATTGCGCTTCGAGTCGACGACGCCGATGCGGATGTCCAGCGTGCGCGCGTCCTCGACCCCCCCTGTCACGAACGCGTCCGGGTGCACCTTGTCGAGCTCGACGTTGAGCTCCGCCGCCTCCGGCGCCGCGCCGACGAAGGTGACCTCCAGCGCCTCGCCCAGGCCGTTCAGCACGGCGTTCAGGTTCTCCACCGGGAACGGCTGGCGCGCGAGCCACGCGACGACCGCGCGACGCGCGCCGCGCAGCGCAACGCTGACGACGAGCGCGACCGAGATCGGCGCGAACACGAGGACGCCGAGCGCGCGCGCGACCTCGGGGCCCGCGTCGCGGCCGAGCGCCCCGAGGAAGACGAGCAGGAAGACGCCGGAGGCGAGCGCCACGAGCGGCGGATCGGTGAGCACGCCCCACCGCGAGGTCGACGCGTTCATCAGCCGCGTGAAGCGGGCCGACACGCTCTGATCGGCGCGCTCGCCCGCGGCGGCGCTCCCGTGCGTCAGCTCAGGCATCTCCAGCATCTCCGAGCATGCGCCAGAAGAACAGCCCGACGCCGAAGAGGAGCAGCACGCCGGCCACCCAGAACGAGCGCACCGGGCCGAAGCTCAGCGCCTCGCCCGATTGCTTCATGATGAGGTCGGCCACCGTGACCACGCACGCGAACACGATGCAGACCACGGGCAGCGCGAGCTGCTGGAGGAGCGTCGGCCCGGTGAGCGGCTTCGGATCCGGCGGGCGCGGCCGCGCGTCCGCCGGCGGACGCGCCGTCGGCCGGTACCTGCTCGACGGCATGTCCGACAGCGAGCGCACCGCGGCCGGCGCTACCGACGTCGTCGTGCGCGGCGCGACGCTGAGCGCCATCTCCAGCGGCGGCGTGCTCTCGATCATCCCGCCCATCCCGCCCCCGCGCGCGAGCATGCTCGGCGCGGCGCTCTCCATCCCGCCGCCGCGCGGGAGCGCGCCCACGGGCGTCGCCTCCGCGAAGCCGGCGCGACCTCGCGCGCTCGTCGGCACGCTCTCCGGGACGAGCGCGCCCATGCCTCTGCTGTGCGGGCTCTGCGGCGCCTCGGGGAGGTCCATCTCGAGCCCGGCCGAATCCGAGGGCGGCGGCGGGCGCACGCTGCTCGCAGGACCTTCGCGGCGCCCTCCCCTCGGCGCGCGCATCGAGGCCGGGGCCACGTCGAGATCGAGCTCGAGCGACCCGGCGTCGCTGGGCGTGTCGAGCCACACGTGCGCGGCGCGCTTGACCTGCGGGGCCGCGCGCATCGACGACGACGGCGGCGGCGGGACGGAGTACGCGTCGTCCTGCGCGGAGGTCCGCCCGAACGTGGACGGGAGCCCCATCGCCGCCTCCAGCTCCGTCCAGAAGGCCTCGATGTCGCGCGTGCGGTCGCGCGGGCTCACCGCGAGCGCGCGCTCGAACACCGCGTCGACCTCCGGCGGCACGTTGGCGCCCTCGGCCCGGGGCGTGGGCCGGCGCTTCACGTCGAGCGCCGTCCCCATCATCGCCTGCGCCTCGCCGTCGATCACTTGCCGCCCTACGAGCGCCTCGACCATCGTGAGCGCGAGACCCCAGACGTCGGTCCAAGTTCCCGCCTGCCCGAACCGCTTCGGCGCCCACTGCTCCGGGGCGCCGTACGCCGGGGAGAACGCGTTCAGCGGGTCGCCGTTCGTCACCCGTCCGACCGCCTGCTCGGCGAGCGTCTTCGCCTGCGCGATGCCGTAGTCGAGGATCTTGAGGCGCTCCGTCCCCTCCTGCGTCGTGATGAAGATGTTCTCGGGCTTGAGGTCGCGGTGGATGATCGACACCGTGCCGTTCGGGCTCGGGAAGCGGTGCGCGCGCGCGATCGCCTGCGCGATGGGGCGCATCATCTTCATCAGCCTGTGGAGCGGGATCGGCGGCTCTCCCTTGAGCCTCCGTCGATCGATGACCTTGTCGAGCGACTCGCCCTCCAGCCACTCGAGGGCCAGGAAGGGGACGAACTCCCCTCGCTTCAGGTGCAGCACGTCGACGTGGAGCGGGCGGACGACCTCCGGGATCGAGGCCGAGAGCCGGAAGAGCAGCTGGGCCTCCTCGCGGAACTTCTCGAGGAAGAGCTGCCGCTCGCGCGGGGTCTTCGCCTCGGACACCTTCAGGCATTTCAAGGCGACAGGCGCGCGGAAGCCGGCGTGGAGCGCGCGGTACACCACGCCGAACCCTCCCTCCGCGACCACCTGCTCGACGTGGAAATTACCCGCCTGCGTGGTCCCGACGATGCCGAAGACGTCGTCCGCCATGCTCCCTGAGCCATAGCGCACGGGGCCGCTGGACCGAAGGGTGAAACCTAATTTTCCTGTTCGATCGTCCCAGGTCCACCGGTCCCCCCGCGTTGGGGAGGGGCCGGGGTGACCAGATGGGCGTAGAGGACGGAGAAGGGAGCGAGGCCGGCCGTTCAACGCGACCGCACGTGGCCCGAGGCAGCCGCGCGGCCGGGAGGCGCCGGCTCAGCTCCGGAGATGGGAGGAGGCGTCGCGGTGGGCCCGGTCCTCCTCCTGGAGGATCGTGAACACCAGGCCGGCGCCGATGATCGGCAGGAGCCAGACGAGCTGCGCCTGCCAGACCTTCTGCTTGGGCTCGTAGACGCGGCTCCGGAAGACGCGCACGGTGACGTAGACCTGGAAAGCAAGGACCGCCGCGATCGCGGCACCGACGAGGATATCGAAGAGCGTCATGGGTGGGCCGCGGACAGCCTAGCCACGAAGGGCCTCCCTGCAAGGCAGCGGGGCCTGCCGTCGCGATTTCGTCCCCGGCGGGCACGGAGCCGACGCACCGGCGGGCGGGCAACCGAGCGAGGTCGTCCGCGGCTACGTCACGTCGGGCATGGCCTGATGGTTCATGAGCCGATCGGGATCGACGCTCGCCACGGAATTGTTGAAGGAGAGCGCCATCGACGTCGATCGCCACCCAGGGCGCCTCGCCGCATTCCGGCTGCTGCCGCTTGCCTGCCGACAATGCTACAAAGTAGCTCATCTTACATTAATCGCCCACCGGAGGCGTCTCGCCGCATTCCAACTCGCGCGGATCGCCTCCGGTGGCACTTCCTGCCTCCCCCGCGGCCCGCTCCTTCTGATCGTGTCCAGACAAGGGGCCAATGTGCCCCCCTCGTCGGAGCGAGCATGGGCCATGAGCGCGAGCACAGACTGCGCGTCCTCTACATCTCGGATCTCCACACGCGCGGACCGCGCGCAACGGAGGGCTGGCCCCGGCGGCGCGTGATCGGTGAGGCGTGGGAGAGGAACCTCGATGATCTCGTGAAGGATGGGATACCGATCGATCTCGTCTGCTTCACGAGCGATGTCGCCGACCACGGACCCCTGGAGGAGTACGGGCCAGCGACGGAGTTCGTGAAAACGACGCTCGAGCGGCTCCACTTGCCGAAAGAGCGGTTCTTCTTGTTGCCAGGGAACAACGATATCCATCGCAGGAAGAGCCAGGCTGCGTGGAGCGCGCCTCTTCCCTCTTCAACGCGCACCGCGCTCGGCTCGTTGCCCGCGGGACACTTGAGGACAGGGCTGCGATCGGGTGGAGATCGCGAGGCCGCTCACTGGCTCGAGGGTCGCATCCAGTACCCGGGCCGCCGCTTCGCGTGAGCGAACGCGACGATCTGGATCCCAGCGCCTTCGGCCGTGAAGAACACGACAAAAGGGAAACGGCGCAGAACATATTTTCGGTAGGGGTAGCCAGCCTGCCATCGAGGCCATGATTCGGGCGCCTCGGCAATCGCGTCGAGGGCAACCTCGATGGCTGTCACGAACTCGACCCCGAGCCCAGGACGGCGACTCTCATACCAGCTCGCAGCTTCTTCCAGCTCCGCCTGCGCGTCGACGCGAACGATGATCGGCCGGGTCAACGAGCGCCCAGTCGCGCGAGGACCCGCGCCCGAACCTCGGACCACGCGTCCCCCCCGCTTCCCCCATCGCGCACGGCCTGTTCCCTGCGCTCGAGCTCCTCGAGCCACGCAGCGTTCCAAGAGTCGTCGTACGGCTCCTCGACGCTGGCGAGCAGCTCCGACGCGATCCTGAGGCGTTCTCCTTCAGGAAGGGACAGGGCGGCAGCGAGGATGTCCTGGGTGGGATGCGCCATGGGGTGTCCAGCGTACCTCGGCTCGCGTCCCGGATCGACCCGTCGAGCCATGCCGGCCGGTTCAGCGCGACAGCTGTACGTACTACAGTGCGCGCGTGCCTCAACCCCAGCCCCGGCGCCGCCCGTACCGAACCTCGACGCTGGACCTTCCCGGCGTCCGGCACTGCCGTGCTCTGCTCGCCGGCGCCGCGGCGTGGCTCGCGGCCGCGTGCTCCACGCCGTCGTCGGGGGTCGACGGCGGCGACCTTCTCGGCGTCTTCGAGCAGGACGCCGGCGCAGCCGCGGCCGACGGCGGGCAGCCGCGGCCTTCGGCGGCCCGGCAGGACGCCGGCGCCCGCGCGGCCGGTCCGGCGAGCGCGGCCGCGCCGCCGACGAAGCCGCCCGAGGCGAGGCCGCCCAGCGAAGGGAGCTGCGTCGCCGAGCAGGGGCGCCCCGGACGAGAGCTCCGCAAGACGCTCGGCAGGCCGCCGTGCCGCGGCGCCCAGGTGCTGGAGACGCGCGACGCCGAGGGATCGCCCCGCTACGCCTGCGTGATCGCGCCGAGCGGCGTGGAGACGCGCGCGCCGCTGCCGCTCATCGTCTTCTTCCACGCCGACGGCGACAACCCGACGAGCGTCGACAAGGAGACGGGCCTGCGCAAGCTCGGCGCAACGTGGAACCTGACCGGCGACCCCGCCCACGCGGGCTTCATCGTGCTCGCGCCCCAGGGCCGCGCGTTCAAGGCGCCGAGCCAGGCCGAGCGCGAGCGCGGCACGAAGATGTACACGGCGACCGCGCCGTTCGACGTCGAGTTCACCGGCGAGGGCAACGTCGACGTCGTGACCGTCGACGCCTTCGTCGACCAGCTGCTCGAGAAGAAGCTCGTCGACAGGCGGCGCATCTACGCGCTCGGCGGTTCCTACGGCGGCCACATGGCGGCGACGTACGCCATGATGCGCGCGGACCGCGTCGCGGCGTTCGCCACCTTCGGCAGCGACGCGCCGCCCGCCGAGTGGGCGTGCCCCGGCCCCCCCCCGCCCGCGATGGCGGTCTACCGCGCGTGCGACGACATGTTCCCGTGTGAGTCGGTCGAGCGATGGCTGCGCGCGCGCGACGCGCTCTCCGCGAACACCTCGTTCCTGCGCCTCGACGAGGCCAGCAGGGACGAGCCCCACTGCGCGCTCCGGAACCGCTGCTCCGCGAAGAAGGGCGCCATCAACCACGCGCGCTGGCCGAAGTCGCGCGAGACCGACCTGCTCCGCTTCTTCGCAGGGCACGTCCTGGCGCTCGGCGCGGACGCCGTCGCCCGAGACCGCTGAGCGCCCCCGGGCGCAGATCGACACCAGCGCGCGCTGACGGACGCCGGCCGCCGCACCCGGACGCAGACGCACGCAAACGTACGCAAACGCGCGCTGACGGACGCGCACGGACGCTGACCGACACCAGCGGGCGCAGACCAGCGCAAACGCGCGCTGAACGCGCGCAGACGGACGCTGACGCCGCAAGCGCACGCCGTCACTGCTCGTCCCACGTGCGCGCCAGGCTTCGCCGCACGTCGACACTGCAACGTTGCGGTGCGGCGTTGAGCGGACCCGGCGTGTTGTCGTAGTGTTCGTCCCCGATGTCTTCTCAGGTTCAGCCCCTGCTCACACCCTTGCCGGCCGGAATGTCCATCCCCGCCGGCACGCTCCGCGCCGAGATGGAGTCGCGCCGCGCGACCGGTCGCCGCTTCGACATCCGCGAGGCCATCGGCCTCGCCGTGCCGCTCTGCACCCAGCTGCACGAGCTGCACGCGCAGGGGCGGACCATGTTCGTGCACCCCTCGTGCCTCGGTCACGGCGCGAACGGCACGATCCAGCTGATCGAGGAGCTCGCCCACACCCCTCCGCTCCTGCCGCGCGACCGCGCCTGCCTGGCGCCCGAGGAGCGCAAGGGCAACGAGGGCGACGCGCGCGCGAGCGTCTTCGCGATCGGGGCCATCCTCTACGAGATGCTCACGAACAGCAGCGTCGGCCCCGGGATGCGGCGTCCGGCGGACGTGATCCCGGACCTGCCGCCCGCGCTGGAAACGGTGCTCGGCAAGTCGCTCGTGGCCGATCCGAAGCACCGCCCGGCGGATCTCGCCGCCCTCGCGCAGGCGCTCTATCAGATCGTCCCGACCGCGTCGGAGCAGCCCCCGAGCGCCGACACGTCGCACCTCGATGCCGACGGCGAGTTCGAGGTCGACGTCAACCTCTCGATGATGCCGCCGACCGGGCACCAGGAGGAAGCGCGCGTCCCGTCGGCGCCGTCCGTGCCGAGGATCCAGGCGGTCTCCGGGGATGGACCGTTCGCGGTCGCCATCCCGGTCAACCAGCCGCAGCGCCTGCACGGCAACGATCCGACCCGCAAGCTCGCGGATCTCAAGGCCGCCCTCGAGTCGGATCCGCGGCCGCGGTACGTCGTCATCAAGGACGGCATGGACCATGGGCCGTTCTCGTCCGTGGAGCTGCTCCAGCAGATCGCGTCCGGCTCCTTCACGGGGGATCAGGTGCTGCGCGACACGTTCTCCGCGGAGGAGCGCGCTATCCAGGACTGGGAGGAGTTCGCCCCGTTCGCCGAGCAGGCGAAGCTGAACCGGGACATCGTGCAGGAGAAGCGCGCGCTCGACGCCGTCGTGTCGGCCGAGAAGCAGGGCACGCAGTACAAGGCGCTGCTCGGCCTGGCCCTGATGGGCGTCATCCTCGCCGCGGGCGCGGGCTGGTGGTACCGCGAGCGCAGCCACAAGGAGCAGGAACTCGCGGTGCAGGGCGCCACCGACCGCGTCGCGATCGAGGTCGACGCCGGCCTCGGCAGCGGCAAGACGGGGCGCGCCGGGGGCGGGGCGCGGCCGGCCGGCGGCGGCAGCTACCCGACGCTCGGCGGCGGCCTGAGCTGTGAGGCGGCGCAGGCGCGCTACGTCGAAGAGTACAAGATCGGCAACAACGGCGCGCCCGATCTCACGGCGGGCGCCTACGGCAACGTCCTGAACCGCGGCACGTACCTGAATGCGTGCAACGTGCCGTCGAGCATGGAGGTGAACGTCTGCGCCGCGGTGCAGAACGGCCGCGCCGTGGGGGTCACCGTCACGACGAGCCCGTCGAACCCGAGCATCGCGTCGTGCATCTCCGGGCAGATCCGCGGGATGTCGTTCCCGTCGCACCCGCGGCTCGACGTCGCCCGGACGACGTTCAAGTAAAGGAGACCGGCGCGCCCCTCCCCCTCCGAACGACGAGGCCGGCGCGCCCCTCCCCGGCGACCGTGTCCACGCGACCGATGATCCAGATCGAGCAGCTGACGAAGAGCTTCGGGGGCATGCCGGTCCTCCGTGGCGTCGACCTCGACGTGCCGGCCGGCTGCCTCTACGGGCTCATCGGGCCGGGTGCCTCGGGCAAGAGCGTGCTGCTCAAGATGATCACCGGGCTCCTGCGGCCGGATCACGGGCGCGTGCTCGTCGATGGAAAGGACGTCCACGCGCTCAGCGAGCTCGAGCTCCAGACGTTCCGCCTCAAGTTCGGGATGCTGTTCCAGAACAACGCGCTGTTCGACTACATGACGGTCGGAGAGAACATCGCGTTCCCTCTGCGCCGTCTCTACGATCTCAGCGAGGACGAGATCGAGGAGCGGGTCGCGGAGCGGCTCCGCGCGGTGTCTCTCGCGGGCTTCGAGGCGCGGACGCCGGCGGGGCTGTCCGGCGGCCAGAAGAAGCGCGTGGGCGTCGCCCGCGCCACGATCGCGCGCGGCGAGATCGTCCTTTACGACGAGCCCGCGGCCGGCCTCGACCCGGTCACGTCGCAGCGCATCTTCGACCTGCTCCGCGCCGAGCAGAGGGCGATGAACGCGACCGTGGTGATGGTCTCGAGCGATCTCGACCGGCTGCTCACGGTCACCGACCGGGTGGGGATGCTCTACCGCGGACGGCTCATCTTCGACGGCACCACCGCAGAAGCGAAGGCGAGCGACGACCCGCGCGTGAGGCAATTCGTCCACGGGCTGACCGAAGGGCCGCTGTAGAGCGGCGCCCGCGCCGCGCAGGGCGCCCCCGGAACAAGAGAGAAAGGCGTCAAGAGGAGACGGAGAGGGATCTCTGCTCTCGATGTCTCCGGCGTTCTTTCGGTTCGTATCCTCCTCTCCTCCTTTGCGTGCTTTGCGCTCATCGGTCCACTTGCGGTCTTCTCCGCTGTTCAGCTCAACCCGCCCCGCCCTCCGCCGGCGCGACCGGGCCGTCGCCGGAGAAGTGGAACCACTGCGTCGGGTGAGCCCGGACGAAGCGCTCCAGGGCGCCCATCATCTCGGCCGCCGCCGCGTCCCGTTCCTCCTCGGTCGCCCGGCGGGCGAGCCGGATCGGCGGCGCCACGACCGCCTCGTAGTCGAGGAAGCCGAGGCGGTGCGTGAACACGGGCAAGATCGGCGCGCCGCTCATCGCGGCGAGCGCGATCGGCCCCTCGGGCGCTCGCCAGCGGCCGCCGAGGAAGGTGACCTCCCGGCTGCGCATCCCGGGCGGCACGCGATCGATCTGCATCGCGACGGCGCCTCCTCGCTGCAGGTGCTTGAGGAGCGGCAGGGCGTCCAGCGGCCCTTCGCCGATGTGGACCACCTGGACACCAGCGCGCTGCCGCGCCGCATCCTGGATCGCGCGCGCCTCGGCGTCCCGTTCCCGCTGCATCGCCAGCATGACGCCCGCCGGATGCACGACGCCGAGGATCTGGCCGGCGATGTCCCAGCCCCCGGTGTGCGCGGTGACGATGATGACCCCCCGGCCTGCCGCGGCGCACGCGTGGTAGTGCTCGACGCCCCGGGAGCGCCGCACCACCGTGTACCCGCGATCGCTCGCGAGCAGCAGCGCCTCGGTGATGCAGCTTCCGTAGGCGGCGAACACCGCGCTGCTGTCGAGCAGGTCGACGAGGCGCGACCGCGGCCCGCGAACTCGGCGGAGGTTCTCCTCGACGCGCCGGCGCAGTTCGGGGAGCGCGGCCGCGAAGATCACGCCGAAGAGCGGAGGGCTATGGCGCACCAAGGGGTCCGGCCCGCGCGTGACACCCGCGGTGAGGGCGCGGCGCCAGAAGGCCGAGTCATGTCGTAGACCGGAGAAGAGCGCTCCGCGCGGGCGAGGCATGAGGCAGCCTATCTAGCGCAAACATAACGGCCAAGGGAGAGGCATCGAGCGCGGGCCCCGCGCCGCCGCGGCGAAGCCTGCCGAGGGCTCGTCACGAGACGCGCGGGCTGCGGGCTCCTAGAGCGCGTGCGTCCCCACCGAGGCATAACGCCCCGCTCGGATGAAACGACGTTCCAGGGCCATCGTCCCGACGTCGATTTCTCTCCTGCGCTCGTCCAAGGCGATTCTGCGAGGAGCCCAGTCCAGCACCACAGGAATCGAATCAGCGTCTCCAGGCGGATCCTTACCGAGAAAACAGGTTCATGGAGCTCAAAGCAGTCTGTTACAAGGCCCTTTGGTAAGGGGGGCCTTCGACATGAATATCCTGCTCGTCGATGACCAGAACGTCGTCCGGGAAGCGCTGGCGTACGCGCTGACGTCGCAGCCGGGGGTGAGCGAGGTCGTTCAGGCTGCAAGCGGGCAGGAGGCGCTCCGAGCGCAGGAGATCCACCGCTGTCAGGTGGCGGTGATCGAGCTCGGCCTCGCCGACCGCAGCGGCGTCGAGCTCATCCGGGAGCTCAAGGGCATCGCGGAGCTCCGCGTCATCGTGCTCTCGATGCACCGCGATGAGTTCCGGGTCGCCGAGGCGATGCGGGCTGGAGCCGATGGATATCTGTCGAAGCAGAGCCGGCTCGCCGATCTCGTGGAGGCGCTGCGCACCGTCGTCCGGGGGCGCACGGCCGTATCGCCGGACGTGAGCGCCGCGATGGTGCGCGCGCTCCAGCGGCGGGACGGCGCCGCCCGCGGCGACATGGTGGCCGCGCTGAGCGACCGGGAGCGGCAGGTGCTCCGGCTGCTCGCGATGGGTCTCTCGGCGAAGGAGGTCGCCGTCCAGCTCTCGATCAGCGTGAAGACGGTCGAGACGCACCGGGCGCGGCTCTGCGCGAAGGTGGCGACGCACAGCGTGGCCGACCTGACCCGCCTCGCGGTGCGAGCGGGCCTCGTCGAGGCCTAGGATGCGGCGTCGCGCGGGGGCGCGTGGCGAGCTCTGGAAGCTCGCGCGCCGCCCTCACCGCGCGCGGCGTGCAGCGCGGCGCTGGCTCACGCCGCCGCGGTGGAAGCCCGCGGGGCGGCCCGGAGCGCCGGCAGCGTCTTTCCGATGAGCGCCGAGCCGATGGCGAACCCGGAGAGCGTGAGTCGCATGTGGAGCACGTCCAGCATGCCCTGGCGGTGGAGCAGGGTCAGCGTGCCGCGGACATCCCGGCGGCGAACGCGCAGCTTCTCGACCAGCGAATCGAGCGTCTCGGAGCGTCCTTCGCGTTGAGCCATGGCGAGCGCCTGCAGGAGAGTTGCGGCTAAAATTTTCTTGTCCATGAGAGCACCCTAGGAAGGGTTCACTTGAGGTGCCCAATTTTCGGTGACGATTTTTGTGCAGAATGTCGCTCGCAGCTTGGACGATGGACTCTCCGTACTCTGCTCATCCTGCGCCTGATACCCACCTCCCCGTATCGAGGGTTCGTCAGCGGTGGTGTCCAGGTCGCCGCCAGCAGAGGCGCGTCGCGTCACATCGAAAAGATGCCGTCGATGGGAGCGAGCGCACCCGGTTGGGCGACCATTCGGCCAATCCATTGCCTCGGATGGCCCGGTGCGTCAGCGGGGCCCCGCGGCGCGCATGGAGATGCGCCCCGCTTTTTCAAGGAGACGTGTAGGTCGCGCTGAGCTGATATGTGCTGGCCGCGAAGCCGTTCACCGAGAGGAAGGCCTGCGTCTGCCCCGCCGGGACCGTCAGATTGCAGGTCTCGGCGGCGCCGTCCAGATACGGACGGCAGTCGTACGAGGTCAGGGTCGGCGCGGCGCCGAACCTCACGTAGAGATCAGGGTCGCCGGTGCCGGTCATCACGAGCCGGAAGCTCGTGCCAGGAACCACCGAGAGGGGCCCGTGCGACGCCGATGCGCCCGCCGCGAGGCGACCGCTGAAGGTGGCCGACGTGGCCGTGCCGCCGCCGCCGCCGCTCGGTCGGGTATAGGTCACCGCCACGTTGCAGCTGGCCGCCGTGTACCCTCTTACCTTGACGTACGCCTTGGTTTGCCCTGTCGGCACGGTCAACGTGCAAGTCTCGGACGCCCCGGAGAGGTACGGGCGGCAGCTGTACGAGGCGGTCGTGGGCGCTGATCCGAACTTCACGTAGAGGTCGGGATCGCCGGTGCCCGTCATCACCACGGTGAGGCCCGTCCCCGGAGTGACAGCGAAACCGGCGCTCGATCCGATGTCCACGAATGCACCAGCGTTGACGCTGCTGCTGAAGTTCTCGGTCACCGTCGTGCTGCCGCCACCACCGGCTCCGCCGCCACCACCGGCTCCGCCACTACCACCAGCTCCGCCGCCGCCACCAGCTCCGCCGCCGCCACCAGCTCCGCCGCCGCCACCAGCTCCGCCGCCGCCACCGGCTCCGCCGCCACCACCAGCTCCGCCACTACCACCGGCTCCGCCGCCACCGCCTCCTCCACCAGGCGGGCCGTAGAGCGCCTGGGCGCCCTGGATGTCTCTTGCGGTCAGCGCGAAGCCCCAGTCGCCGGTGCCGTTGCACTGGGGATAGTGCATGACGGAATCCGAGTCATACGTGGTCAACGCGCGCCACGCATTGTCCTCGAAGCAGACGCCCGCCTCGGGGCGCGTGTGCTCGTGCCGGAAGCCGAGCGTGTGGCCAAGCTCGTGCCGCAGGGCTGCCTCGAGCGCGACGCCGGATCCCTGGAGCTCGTTGAAGTCGATGAGCACGTTCCGCACCGACCGCGTATCGTTGGGGAAGAACGCCCGCGCGATGTACTCGCCGCCGGAGTTCGTCGGCCTCACGTCGAAGACGACGTTGCTGTTGCCAGCAGTGCAGCTCGCGTCCTGAGCGCTCTGGTAGACGTAATCGACATCCGCGGCGCTCTCCCAGGAAGCCGTGGCGGAAGCCATGGCCGCCACGACGGCGGAATAGCGCGCGCCGAAGGTCGTGCTCACGCAGTAGGTGATGCTCTTCTTCTGGGCCGCCGACCAGACCACATCGCTGCCGCCGCTGCGTTGCACGATGAGGGCGCCATCGCGTACGTACGTCTCCCAGAACTCCCGGAGATGCTTGATGTCGGCGACGGGCGTGTCCCCATTGACAATGTAGACACCAGAGTCGGGCTCGCGGAACGCTGCCCTCTCGAACGCCTCGAAGCTTTCCCGGCTGCTGCCGACGTCCTCGACCGGCTCGTCCTCGAGCTCCGATACGCAGGCCGTAAGGGCAAATACACCCACGGTCATTATGCCAAGCTTGAAGCTGGCCGAGCCGCAGACACGCGATCTACGCGATCTCACAGAGCGCATTGAGAGCTCCTTCCGCTCGAAGAAATGATTCTTTGTTCCAGCGAAGAGTCGTTCGGCCGACCGGGAGGTTATATAACCTGATCTGAGCGGGGCAGGATCACCAAATCGTCATGAATCGATAATAATGACGACGATACTCAAGCGTTGAAGCCAGCCAGCGCACCCGATGGCATTTCACCTCGGTGAAATTTTTCATTTTCACAGGAACCGGCTCCCTCCACGGCGCCGGCTGGCGATTGCGCTCGATCGTGTCCGACCAGCGAGGCCCACCGCGCATGGCCGTCGGCGAGCGCCTTGGCGCTCCCGGACAGGCCCGGAAGCGCAGCCGCGGGTGGTTTTACAGCTTGCCCCTGACGTAGGCTCGCTGGATGGTCAGCTTGGGCGGACCGGCGGAGATCTCGAACGCTTCCGGACGGCCGTCCGGAGCGAGGCTGCCCACGAGGCGCATGGTCTTCAGAGAGACCGTGACGGCGCCCGATGCGTCGCGGAGGTACTGGACGTCGACCGGCTTCGTCGGATCGACGCTGGGCATGTATTCCTGCTGCTTCAGGTCGAAGGAGCCTTTCTTCTTGAGGAGCCGGGCGAGCGCCGAGGCGGTGGCGACGGGCGACGCGAGCCACGCCTTGGCCGCCGGCGTGAACGTCCCTTGGACCTTCTTGCCCTCGACCTCTCCCGAGTACTCGTACTCGAAGTTCTTCCTCTGGGACAGCTCGATACGGTGGTTCGCCTTGCCTCCCGACGTCTCGATCCAGACGCCTTCCTTGATCTGCCCCTGAGGATCGATGAGCACGTTCGACGCCTCGTCCTCGATGTGCAGAGATTTGGGGTCACGAGGAAGGAAGGAGGCCGAGCGGGAGAGCCATCGCCGCTGGCCGGCGTCGTCCTTGAGCAGATCGCTCGTCTCGAAGCCGACAGGGACCTTGTCGAGGCGCAGGATCACGGTGTCCGTGTACTCGGGCTTCGGGGCGGCGCTCTTCGACTCGAACGAGTCGAAGAGCCCCTTGGCGAGCCGCTCGAACGTGCGGACATACCCGACCTCGTCATGCAGGCAGGCAATGGGGCGCGCCCTGTCCGCGTGCAGCGCGATCTTGAGCAGGCCGGCCGCCTTCCCGCCGGCGGTCGGGACGAGGTAGAGGGCCTGTACGAACACCGCGGGGCTCTCCCGGTGCACGCTCACCTCCCAGGGAACGACGCGAGCGACCTCCACCTTCGCAGGGTCGAGCAGCTCGATGAAGTTCCTTATCACCTCGCCCGAGTCGAGCATCGTATTGTAGACGAAGCACTCGACATGGGTGTCCGTGCCGAGCGGGATGGAGATCGCGACGAGCTTCTCCTTCGGCTCGATCTTCGCCTCCCCTGCCCCGAACACGCGCGCCGACCAGTCCGCGGCGCGGAGCTCCCTGGCGGGCAGCTCGCCGGCCTCACGGGCGAGCGCCTCCTCGATGTCGAAAGGCTCCTTTGCCGCGGGCGCGGTCGCGGGGCCCGGCGCAGGGGTTCCCGCGGGCGCCGCGCCGCTGGCACCGCCGCAGCCGGCGAGGAGCGCCATGGATAGCGCGACCAGGCCCGCGCCGCGCGCGCAGCCCGGAGAGCGGCCGCACGCGCGGCGAGGCCATGATGTCATGTTCGTTGAGCAGAGCTGGCCCCCATCGAGACGGGCCCCCTGGATCGCAAGCGCCATGTGAATCTCCTGCAATGCCGTCACCCCGGCCGCCCGGAAGCCTCGTCGTCGGGCCGGGCGCTGAAGGTGATGATGCAGTGCAACGAGAGCGGCAGCGGCATCGTGTTGTCAAGGCGCGACGCGCCAGCGCCGCAGCCCTTCGACGCCCCGCCTGAAGGCCGCCGTCACAAGACCGTCAAGGTGGCCCCTCGGCCATCGAGACGCAACCATGTCACCGCAAAATAACAACTCCACGAGAATCAACGGGTCCGTCGGAGCGGACAGAACGCAAGGGAGCCATCCGAGATGCCAGACGCTCGATCCTCAGCAGCGGCGGCCGCGCAGGTGAATCCTGACCTCAGCAGCGGCGGCCCCGCAGGTGAATCCTGAAGGGGCCACGGTGAGCTCTTGTGTTGCGCAATGATGACAGTCATCTCGCCGGCTCGTTCGATCAGCGAGAGAGATAGAAGACGATCCGAACGACCGGCCGCGTCCAATGAGCCTGTCACGGCGGAGCTCGCAGAGTGGGGCGACCAGACACGGCGGCGCGCACAGTGAGGCAATTTGCCACAGCGAGCCCTCGAGAGGACACGCCCGGCGACGCGACGGTCATCAATTGTCCGGCCTCGACGCATCGGCAGATTCGTCCGAGCTCCCCGCCTGGCACCCGCGTTGCAGCATGGCCCCCTGCGTCGCCGGCACCGCCGGCCTGATGTGGCCAAGCGGCAGGTAGCCACGGTCGTCGCGTGGCGTTCACGAGGCAATCCATCCGAGGAGTGATTCATGGGACAAACCAGCGAGAGCAAGCGAGGCTTCGCAGCGATGAACGCGGAGCAGCAGCGCCAGATCGCGAGTCAGGGCGGGAAGGCAGCTCATGAGAAGGGCACGGCGCATGAGTTCACGTCCGAGGAGGCGCGCGCAGCGGGCCGCAAGGGCGGCGAGGCTGTCAGTCAGAACCGCGAGCACATGGCCGAGATCGGGCGCAAGGGCGCCGAGGCGCGAAGTCAGGCGACGAACGGCGAGGGCCGGAGCCGGAAGGGCCGCGGCGGAGGCCATGAGCAACATGTGAAGGCGGAGGAGCACCCCCAGCAGAACTGAGCCGTCCTGGCGCGCCGCTCGGGATCCCCCGAGGGCGCGAGGACCACGAAGAGCCGCCGAGGAACCACGAAAGGGATCTTCCTTTCACGGTTGCTCGGCGGTCCTTCTTGGCGCCGTCGACACGCGCTTGGCGCTGTCGACGCGCGCGACGCTGCAGCGCTCCCGCCGCCACGCCCGTGCGCTGTCGACGGTGGGTGAATGCAGACGCCAGTGGTCGGAATCACGGGCTCGAAGAGGGCCATTCCGGCCCCTGACCGATGGCTACTCCGGGCCGTCGTCGATCCCCGCTCCGTCCTCGAACATCGCCGGATCGTCGTCGTCGAGGTCGCTCTCGTCCGGCGCGCCGCCCTCCGCGGCGTGTGCGCCGCCCTCGGGTGCGCCGGGGGGCGACATCCGCCATCCGCCGGTCGGAGGCCCGGAGGGCCACGAGCGGAGCCCGGGCGGCGGCCTGAAGCCGTCGACCTCGTCCTCGGGTGCATCGAGGCCCGCCGCCGCCGCGCGGCGAGCCCAGTCGGGCGCGTTCGCGGGCGGTACGTGCCGCGGCCGCCACCCGCCCCCCTCGGGCGTGATGGCGCGCTTGAGGTAGCCGTGCGCTCCGGAGGTGAAGCCCACGTTCGAAAGCGCGCGCGCGAGGGGGGAGCTGTGCGCAGGCTCGCCGTCGATCGTGGCCACGAGCACGGCGCGCCGCCGCCCCTCGTCGACGAGCGCCCCGAGCGCCGACGCGATGGCCCGGATCGCGTCGCCGCGCTCCGGCTCGGCCTCCGGCAGGAACGTGGTGAGGCTCCGCTCGGTGCGGCCCATCCAGGCGAGCAGCCGGCCGTCGTGCAGGATCACCAGGGCGCCCGCGGCCCGCTGCGGCCGGACCGGGCCACGGACGGCGCCCTCGGAGCCGCCGTCGACGGGCGCGGGGAGCTCGGGCCATCGGACGGCGGCGCCCCAGGGGCTCGCCGGATCCGTGGCAGCGAGGACGAGCGTCCGCGGATCGTCGGACGGCTCGCGGCAGGCCCGGAGGCGATCGTCGGCGCCGGGCACCGCGAACTGCGCGGCGCCCAGCCCGGCGACGAAATAGCCGCGCCGCGCCTGACCGGCCTCCTCCATGGCGCGGAGCACGTCGTAGACGGCGGAGAAGCCGCCAGCGAGCCCCTCGACCGCCGCCGCCTCACGCGTGAGCACACCGTGGCGCTCGAGCAGCGCGCGGGCGAGCGCCGCGCGTCGCTCGGTCTCGCCGGGCGCGCCGGGCGGCGCGCCGCCGGACGCGCCGGACGTGCCGGGGAACGACAGCAACGACCAGCGCCCTTCGCTCCCCGGCGGGCCGATCCGGCGCGCCCGCAGCGCCGAGAGGCCGCGGCCGGCCGCAGCGCGGTCCCGGTCGCGCCGGCGGCCGCTCGATCCGGACGCGCGGCCGAGGGCGCGCAGCGGGGCGAGCGTGTCGTTCGTGACCTCGCCGGTCCACACGAGATCCCAGAGCGCGGCGAGCAGGTCCGCGCCGAAGGCGCCCGTCTCGCGCGACAGGTCGGAGAAGAAGAGCGCGCCGCGGCGCGCGAGCGCGGCGCGGATGCCCTCGGCGAGCGCCCCCTCGGCGCGGCCAGGCGGCGGGGCGAGGTACGGAAAGGCCTCGGCGAGGTAGAGCGCGACGCGGCCGTCGCCGTCGCCGACCGGCTCGACGCCGCGCCAGAGCACCTCGCCGGCCGCGCAGAGCGCGTCGAGATCGCCGGGTCGGTAGCCCTCGACGCGGGCGGGCAGGATCTCGGCCTCCAGGGCGGAGGCCGAGAGGGGCGCGCCCTGGAGCTGCTCGAGCGCCGCGAGCAGGCCGTCGAGGCCGCGCCGGCGGCGGTGCAGGCCGTGCCAGTCGGCGAGGAAGCGGGCGTAGGCCTCCGGCGGGACCGGCTCGACCTCGGCGCGCAGCCGGGCCAGCGAGCGGCGCTTCAGCGAGCGCAGCACCTCGGCGTCGCAGAACTCCTGGCCGCGGCCGCCGGGGAGGAACTCGCCCTCGACCACGCGGCCTCGCTCGGCGAGGCGCGCGAGCGCGGCCAGCACAGGCGCAGGGCCGAGGCCGAAGCGCCGGGCCACGTCGTCGGCGCGGAAGGGCCCGTGCGTGCGCGCGTAGCGGGCGACGAGCTCGCCGAGCGGGTCGGCGACGGGCTCGAGGAACGCGATCGGGAGGCCGAGCGGCGGCACCACGCCGAGGGCGTCGCGCAGCCGGCCCGCGTCCTCGGCGGCGGCGACGCGGCGCTCGGCGCCGATCTGGACCTCGATGGCGCGCCGATCCCGGACGAGCTCGTCGATCCATGCGTCGGCGCGCTCGCGGGCCGCGTCGGGCGGGGCGTCCGGGCCGACCGCGCGCCGGGCGATCTCGTCGCGCGTGAGGTCGCCGAGCGAGAGCAGGAGATCGTGCGCCTGGTCCTCGTGCTTGAGCGGCGCTCGGCCGTCGAGGCGCTGGAGCGCCGCCTCGAGGGCCAGCACGGCGTCCGCGTCGAACAGCTCGCGCAGCTCGGCCTCGCCGAGCAGCTCGCGCAGGCGGCTGTGATCGATGGTGAGCACCTGCGCCCTTCGCTCGGCGAGCGGCAGATCGCCCTCGTAGATGAAGTTGCCGGCGTAGGTGAAGAGCAGCGTGGCCGCGAACGGCGAGGGCGCGCGGACGTCGACCGTGACGACGCGGACCTTCCGGGCGGCGATCTGCCGGAGGAGATCCTCGAGCGCCGTGAGGTCGAAGACGTCGCGCAGGCACTCGCGGTAGGTCTCGAGCAGGATGGGGAACGAGCCGTAGCGCGAGGCGACGGCGAGCAGGTCGGCGGCGCGCTTGCGCTGGGCCCAGAGCGGCGAGCGCTTGCCGGGGAACTTGCGCGGCAGGAGCAGCGCCCGGCCCGCGCACTCGCGGAAGCGCGAGGCGAAGAGGGCGGTGTCGCCGAGGGCGCGGACGAGCAGATCCTCCACCTGGTCGGCCTGCGGCAGGAGCTGCTTCGCGTCGGGGGGCGACTCCGACTCGGGCAGCCGCAGGACGATGCCGTCGTCGGTCCACACGGTGTCGACGGCGAGGCCGAGCTCGAGGCGGCACCGCTCGGCGATGCAGGTCGCGAGCGGCGCGTGGACGCGGCCGCCGAACGGCGAGAGGAGGCAGATGCGGTGGTCGCCGACCTCGTCGACGAAGCGCTCGATCACGAGGGTGCGGTCGCTCGGGACGTCGCCCGTGGCCGCGGCCTGGTCGCGCACGTACCGGACGAGGTTCGAGGCCGCGCGCTCGTCGAGGCCGAGCTCGTCCGCGAGCGCGCGCTCGGCCTCGCCGTCGGGAAGCGCGGCGAGGCGCCGCGCGAGGGCGCCGATGGAGGCGCCCAGCTCGGCGTTGCGCCCGGCCTGGTCGCCGCGCCAGAACGGCATCTTGCCCGGCTCGCCCGGGGCGGGGACGACGAGGACGCGGTCGTGGGTGATGTCGGTGATGCGCCACGAGGAGGCGCCGAGGAGGAAGACCTCGCCCTCGCGGGCCTCGAAGACCATCTCCTCGTCGAGCTCCCCGACGCGCCGGCCGGGGCGCGCGGCGTCGCCGCCGGTGTCCAGGAAGACGCCGTAGAGGCCGCGGTCGGGGATGGTGCCGGCGTTGACGACGGCGAGGCGCTTCGCGCCCTTCCTGGCGCGCACGGCGCCGCCCACGCGGTCCCAGACGATGCGGGGCCGGAGCTCGGCGAACTCGTCGGAGGGGTAGCGGCCGGAGAGCATGTCGAGCACGCCCTCGAAGCTCGCGCGGGGCAGCTCGGCGAAGGGCGCCGCCCGGCGCACGAGCGAGAAGAGCGCGTCGACGTGGAGCGTGTCCATCGAGGCGATGGCGACGATCTGCTGGGCGAGGACGTCGAGCGGGTTCCTCGGGTACAGGGTCGCCTCGACCTTGCCTTCGCGCATGCGGGACGCGGCCGCGGCGCACGCGAGCAGGTCGCCGCGGTGCTTCGGGAAGACGACGCCGCGCGACGTGCCCGAGACCTCGTGCCCTGCGCGCCCGACGCGCTGGAGCCCGGCGGCGACCGAGGGCGGCGCCTCGAGCTGGATCACGAGGTCGACGGAGCCGAGGTCGAGGCCGAGCTCCAGCGACGAGGTCGCGACGATGCACGGCAGGAGGCCCGCCTTGAGCCGCTCCTCGATCTGCTGCCGCTGCTCGCGGGCGATCGATCCGTGGTGCGCGAGCGCGATCTCGGCGCCGGCGGTGTCGTTGAGCGCCGCGGCGAGGCGCTCGGCGAGGCGCCGGCTGTTCACGAAGATCATCGTGGTGCGGTGGGCGCGGACGAGCTCGACGAGGCGCGGGTGGATGCTCGGCCAGATCGAGCGCTGCGCCGGCTCGGCGGGCGCCCCCCTCGGGCCCTCACCCGCGCGGGCGGCCTCGCCGAGCTTGGTCATGTCCTCGACGGGCACCTCGATGCGGAGCTCCAGGGCCTTGGGGGCGCTGGCGTCGACGAGGGTCACCGGCCGCGGCGCGAAGCGCCCGCCGGCGCCGTCGGTCTCGCCGCCGCCGAGCAGCCGCGCGACCTCGTCGAGCGGCCGCTGCGTGGCGGACAGCCCGATGCGCTGCATGGGCCGCGGCGCGGAGCGGAGCGCCTCGAGCCGCTCGAGGGACAGGGCCAGGTGCGCCCCGCGCTTCGTAGCGACGAGCGCGTGGATCTCGTCGATGATGACGGTCTCGACGGCGCGCAGCCGGTCGCGCGCGGCGGCGGTGAGCAGGAGGTAGAGCGACTCCGGGGTGGTGATGAGGATGTCCGGCGGCTTCTTGGCGAGCCGCGCGCGGTCCTCGGGCTTTGTATCGCCGGAGCGCACGCCGACCTGGGGGACGCGGTAGGGCAGGCCGAGGCGCTCGGCGGCGGCGGCGATGCCGGCGAGCGGCGCGCGCAGGTTGCGCTCGACGTCGATCGCGAGCGCCTTGAGGGGCGATACGTAGACGACGCGGCAGCGCTCGGCGGCCTCGGGCTCGGGCGATGCCATGAGCCGGTCGATGGCCGCAAGGAACGCGGCGAGCGTCTTGCCCGAGCCGGTCGGGGCGAGCAGCAGGGTGGAGGCGCCGTCGAGGATGGGGGGGAAGCCCTGCACCTGGGCGGGCGTGGGCGCGTCGAAAGCCGCGCGGAACCATGCCTGGGTGGCGGGGTGGAAGCGGTCGAGCGGATCGGGTGCGGGGGGGCGTCTCTTGGCCATCGGCGGCGCTCGCGCGGTCCCTGCCTGAGCGGGGATCGCTGGTATGCAAGAGCCATCCCTCGCGGCGGGAGGCGGCGCAACAGATCGTTCCAGCCGCGCCGACGGGTGGGTCCACGCGGCCCAGCCGCGCCGGCGGGTGGGTCCACGCGGCGGGGGCGGGCGGGCGCTGGCCATCCGCCAAGGCGGGGACCTGGAGCTTACGCATGGAACACCGCCCGGCATGTCTCCCTTCGGGCCATGCCACCTGGGACGTCATGTTGCGCGCCACATAAGGCGCGCCTGAGACCTCTAGCCCCCTGGGGGCCTCATGGCACCTCGGTCGGTGCTCCAGCGCGCCCGCCCGCCCCCGCCGCGTGGACCCACCCGCCGGCGCTCACCCAAGTTTGAAGGGGACCCAGACGGCCACGACCGATCCGATGGACGCCCCCGGAGGGGTGCTTTTAAGGGGATCCAGCCGGCCACGGCCGATTCCGGCGGACGCCCCCGGAGGGGTGCTTCTCGGCGGCCCGCCGATCCGACCCTCGAACGCTCCGGCAGGTCGGACCAAATGCCAGATGGAAGGCAAAAAAAAACCTGCGCACAGAGAATCTCTGTGCGCAGGTTCGAAGAAACCCCGGCGGCGTCCTACTCTCCCACCAGGTTGCCCTGGCAGTACCATCGGCTCCAAGAAGCTTAACTTCCGAGTTCGGTATGGGATCGGGTGTGACCTTCTCGATATCACCACCGGAAACTTGCGGGCGCGTCCATTCCGGTCGGACGCTCGGCGGAGCCCGCTTCTCGCGGCGCCCAACGCCTTGCCAGCCGTGCTGGCGTGCTCGTCGCCCTGTCTTCAGGGGCGACGGGATCGCTGCTTGCCCTGGGAGCAGCGACCAGCCGCAGTCTCGCGGCCAAAAGCCTGCGCGCCGATGTCAGCGCGCAGGCTCATAAAAAAAATCCCGGCGGCGTCCTACTCTCCCACCAGGTTGCCCTGGCAGTACCATCGGCTCCAAGAAGCTTAACTTCCGAGTTCGGTATGGGATCGGGTGTGACCTTCTCGATATCACCACCGGAAACTTGTGGGTGCGTCCAATCGGAACCCGGCGGAGCCCGCTTCTCGCGGTGCTCTGTTCCATGTTTTCCATGTTTACGCCAGGCCAGCTGTGTCACGCTGCTCGTCACCCGAACTCCGGGCGCGACGCTTCGATGTTTGCCTTAGAAGTATGGTCAAGCCGCACGACCTATTAGTACCGGTTAGCTCCGCCGATTGCTCGGCTTCCACACCCGGCCTATCAACCTCGTGGTCTACAAGGGGTCTTTAGGGG
>NZ_CP150336.1:5755000-10487500 GCF_051473845.1 Sorangium sp. So ce381
GCCTCGATCGGCCCAGAGAGACACAAGCGCTTGCTTGCCGACTCTCCAGCTCCGTCGTTTCGGGGCCGGCTTTCTAACCGCCTGCCTCGAAGCTGTCAACCTTTTCTTTCGAGCAGGTCGACTTGTTACAACCACCAACAACCGAGCGGCCCAGGCCGGCAGCGCTTCCGCTGTTCGGCTCCCGCTCCGCCAGTTCGAGGGCGGGCTTTCTAACGACCCGCCTCGAACCTGTCAACCCTTTCTTTCGCGCTCTCTTTCGAGGAGTTTGAACGAGGAAGGTTGACTCGCTGATCGGGTTGCTCGCTCGTCGGACGCCGAACTCATCGTTCAGCATCGTCAGGCAAGCGGCCCAGAGCCGCAGCGCTTCCGCTGCTCAGCTGCTGGTCCGTCAGCTCGGGGCGGGCCTTTTAACGGCCTACCTCGAACCTGTCAACCCTTTGTTTCCACTGGATCGATCCGGTTCGCTTGCCGACCTGCCGTGGCCGGCCGGGCAAGCGATCCGAAGGCGCAGCGGTTTCGCTGCTCCAGATCTCGGCTTCCGCCTGCGTTTCCGCCGACGTGCGACGGTGAACTTATCTATGTTTCAGGAAGGTGTCAACGGGCCCGCGGCGCGGCCGGGCGGTCTCGTGCGCGCGGTATCGCCCGCGCCTCATGAGCCGGCCTCGTCACCTGGTGCGGCGCCGAAACGGTGCGGCGCCGAAACGTCCGAGGTACCGGCCGCCCGCCACGTCACGACAGGACCGCCCGGGGCGCGAGCACGTCGTGCCTGCTGTCGTGCCTGCTGGCGCGGCGCGCGGCGCGCCAGCCGCCGGACCCGGCGTGCGGGCCGAGCTGGCGCGCCACGACCTCGGCTCGCACGAGGACGTGACGCCGCAGGAGACCATCCCGGGCGAAAGCCCGCCGTGGGCGCTCACCGTGCGCGGGCCAGAGGCGCGTGAGCGCACCGTCGGCCGTCTGGAGCGCATACACCCGAGCGCAAAGGAGTACGCAAAGGACTAACGAGACCTTCAATGCAGCACGGCTGCGCGCACGTACCGCGCGCGTGCATCGTTTGCGCGACGCATCCTCCCCGACGCTGGCCTGACCTCTGCAGACACCGGCGACCCAGGTGGCACGGGGTAGGCGTCCGGGGGGAGCGGCCATGACAATGCGCATCGGTGCAATCGCGGTGGGCTCAGCGGTTCTCGCGCTGGGCTGTATGGACCTGGATCAACAAGAGCCGCCACGCGAAGGCGTGGCAGCTCTCCAGAGCGGCGCGCAGCCGGAGACGGCGCGCTTCATCGAGGGTGGAACGATACCGTACGTGCTCGGGTTCTCGCCGGAGACCGGGCAGATCCTCGGCGGCTCACACGAGCTCCTCATCCCGCTGACCGGGACGCGAGAGCCCATCGACGGCGCGAACCTGCCCACGAGCCTGCATCCGGAGCTCAGGGGGTCGTACGTGGCGCTGAACTCGAGCCTGCTGCAAGGCCAGTCCGGGGGCCCCTTCGCCTCGCAGTGGTGGCCGCAGAACAAGAACGGAATCGCCGACCGGTGGAACTCCGCGGTCAAGGACTACGGCGATCTGACGTCCGATCCAGACAACCTCTCGCCGGCCGAGAAGTACGATCTCCTGTTCTACGCGGGACAGGGCCGGTCCCTCGCTCCGCCCGCGGGCGCAATCGCGCTGGAGGGGGGCCGGGCCGAGGGGCTGCGCGCTCCCAGGGCGACGCAGGTGGCGGGGCCGACGACCTACTGGGAGCTCAAGAACCACGGCCTGTATCAAGGGGTGACCCCGGAGTACTGGTGGGGACACTGCAACGGCTGGGCGGCCTACGTCGTCGCCGAGGACGGCGGGCCGCCGCAGCACGACATCCGCGTGAAGCTCTCGGGCGGCAAGGTGACCACGTGCGCTTCGGTCGAGACGGGGTGCATCCTGTTCCGCACCGCCGACATCGAGGCGCTCATGACCGAGCTGTACCACAGCGACTCGGCCACGGTGTCCGGGCGGCGCTGCGAGACGCGGGAGGACCTCGTCCAGCGCGATCAGTACGGCAGGCCCGTCGATCCGGCGTGCCGCGACCTGAACCCCGGGACGATGCACATCGCCATGACGGGCCTGCTCGGGCTGGGCGCAAGCTCCATCAGCTCGCCGTCGAGCGCGCGGGCGCGGCGCGCGTTCGTCGTCGACTACACCTGGCACCGCGAGGTGTGGAGCTACCCGGTCACCTCGTTCGCCATCGACACGATGACGGAGGTGAGCGCGCAGGAGGCAGCGCGGCTCGTGTGTAACGGCGGGTTCCAGGGGGCGGATTGCTACAATTACCGGTTCAACCCGTACGCGAGGCGCTTCGTCCGCGTCAGCGGGCGCTACGGGATGGTCTCGGACGAGGTGAGCCCCGAGCAGCTCCTCCTGCCCCCCGCGCAGCGCAACATCCCGGTCCTGAACGTGGAGCTCCACTACGTGCTCGAGCTCGACGATCGGCTGGCGGTGCTCGGCGGCGAGTGGATCAAGAACCCCTCCCTGGTCAACGGCATCAACGGCAAGCAGCTGCACCCCGACTACCTCTGGCTCCCGGTGAGGGCGCAGGGCCCAGGGGAAGACGCCGACGATCTGGGCGGCTCCACGGACAACCCGTACATCGCGTACTCGCGCGCGAAGGCGCTGCTGAACCTGTCGCGCGCTGCCGTGACGGGGAGCAGGCCGTCGGAGTGACCCGGAGCGACCGCGCGCCGACGGCCTCGGTGACGAGGCGCTGGCCGTCGCGGTGACCGCGCGCCGACGGCCTCGGTGACGAGGCGCTGGCCGTCGCTTTGCCGGCGCCGCGCCGCCGCGCGCCGGTCTACGATGGCGCCGCCATGGTGCACCTGGACGAGACGTTCGCCGCGGCGCTCCGCCGCGCGGACGTGCGGTGGCTCGCCGAGCACGTCGAGCGCGTCGATGAAGCGCGCTGCAGCAAGGAGATGCTCCCCCGGCTCGTGAAGCACGAGGACGAGCGCGTGCGGTACCTCGGGCTCACGCGGATGGCCCAGGCCGCAGGGCGCGAGGGCAGCGCAGGGCGGCGAGAGCTCGCGGCGCTGCTCCCGCGCACGCTGGACAGGACGCCGGAGGTCGCGCTGCTCCTCGCCGGGCTTTACCGCGAGCTCTGGCCCTCCCTCCCGGATCAGCGCCTCCCGGCGTGGCGCGAGGCCTCGCTCCCAGCCGCCGTTCGCGTCGCGTGGCTCCGGACCGAGATCCTCACGCGGCCGGAGGCCGTCCGCGGCGAGCCCGCCGGCGAGCTCCTCTACCAGGCGCTCCACGCGCTCGATCCGGCCGAGATCCCCGCCCCCGAGACGCTCCTCCTCGAGCTCGCGGCGCGCCGCGAGCCGGTCCTCGCGGCCGCGGCGCTCGACCTCACGCGGCGCTGCCTGCACGCGGCGCTTCTCGCGCCGGAGCAGGCGCGCGCGGTGCTCGCCGCGCTGCTCGACGCGCCGGCGCCCGCGATCGTCGCCGCCGCCCTGCGCGAGCTCGCCGAGCCCTGGGCCGTCCTCGCCGGCGGGCCGCTCCAGGGCGCGCGCCTGAAGCAGCTCCTCGGCGGCGCCCCCGAGGTGGCCGCCGCCGCGCTGGAGACGGCGGCGCGCCACGGCGAGGGCGCCGCGCTCCGCGCGTTCGTCTCGCGCGAGGACGCGCCCCCGCGGCTCCGGCAGCGGGCGCTCACGCTCCTCGGCGAGCACGCGACCCGCGAGGACGTCGGCGCCATCCTGAACGTCGCGGCGGGCGATCCGCTGCTGCTCGGCCCGAGCGCGATCGCCTGCCTGCGCGCGCTGCACCGGCGCGGGCACTTCCCCGCCCCGGAGCACGCGGCGGCCCTGCTCGACCTCGCCCTCGCCGATCCCGCGATCGCCGCGGAGGACGTCGCGGCGATCGCCTTCACCTGCCGGCGCGCGCTCCTGTCGGCGCTCGCCGCGGCGCCGGGCAGCGACGCGAGCTGGCCGCGCCGCGCCGAGATCATCGTCGCCATGGCGCGGCAGGGCGCGGCGGATCTCCCGCTCGGCGACGCGCTCGCCGAGAAGCTCCGCGACGCGACCTCGCCCGCGCCCCTCCTGCGCGCGCTGGGCGCCCTGCGCCACGCGGCCGCCGAGGACGACGTGCTCGCCGCCCTGCCGCGCGCGCCCGCCGCGGCGCTGGAGGCGCTCGCCGCGATCGGCGGCCCGCGCACGGCGGACGCGCTCCGGGCCGCGCTCGGCCAGGGCGACGCGGCGATCGTCCCGCACCTCCGCGGCGAGCGCCATCGGGCCGTGGCGCTGCTCTGGCACCTGACGGAGGATCCGGCGGAGCGGCGCGCGCTCGTCGCCCGCCTGAACCCACGGGACCTGCCGGCAGAGATCGCCGCCGACCTCGGCGCGCCCGAGGCGGCGGAGCTCGCCGTCCTCCAGCGCGCGGTGAAGCGGTGCACGCCCGCGGACGCGCTCAGGGCGCTCGCGCGCGCGGGCGACGCGAGCGCCCTCCCGGCGATCGCCGATCTGCTGCTCCGGATCGCGGCGGACCTCGCCGCGGCGTGGATCCCCGGCGGGCCAGCCGAGCCGCCCGATCGCGACCTCGACACGGGCCCCGCGCGAGCCGCGGAGCCGGCGATCCCGGACGATGTCGCGGAGGCGATCCGCGGCCTCGGGCGGCGGCTCCACCAGCGCCGGAAGATCCGGCCTGTCTGCCTCCTCGGCGCCGCGAGCGAGCGCGCTGCCGGCGACGCGCTGCTCGCGAGCCTCGCCCTCGAGCTCCTCGACCGACCCGGCGTGTCCGCGGGCGAGCGCGCGCTCCTCGTCGACCTGCTGCGGTCGGCGCGCGGTCAGGCCGCGCGCTCGCGCGTCCCGCGCTTGCTCCGCCACCGCGATCCCCGCGTGCGCAAGCGCGTGATCGCGCTGCTCGCCGAGGACGGCGCCGAGGCGCTCTCGGCCAGCCTGACGCTCCTCACGGGCGCGGGCGACGTGCAGACGGCGCGGCAGGCGCTGCGCGCGCTCGGGGGCATGGGGGCGCGCTGGGCGTGCCCCGCCATCGCCGCGTGCCTGGATCACCCGAACATGAGCATCAAAAAGACGGCGGCCGAGGCGCTGGCGCGGGCGGGCGGGCCCGAGGCCGTGCCGAAGCTCGTCTTCTGGCTCGGCCGCCACGACAACCCGGGGCTGCGCGCGGCGCTCGAGGCCGCGCTGCGTTCGATCGTCGGGCCGGCCTGCGAGGCGACGATCCTCGCCGCCGCAGGGGCCGTGGAGGACGAGCGCGCCCGCGACCGGCTGCTCGACGCCCTGAGCGGCAAGCTGTCGGCGCAGGCGATCCGGGGCGGGCTCCGCCAGGGCTCGGCCGCGGCGGCGCGGCTGCTCGAGCGGGTGCTCGACGGCGAGATCGCCCTCGTCTCCGGGACCGCCGGCGAGCTCGCCGTGGAGCTCGAGGCGCACGGCCTCCCCGCCCGCGAGCGAGGGCGCCCGGGCGCGGCGCCTCCCCCGGACGACGCGGACACGCTCGCTGCCGCGCTCGCCCGCGATGGCTGGGACGACGCGACGGCGCGGCGCCTGCTCGAGCGGCAGGCGGCGCTGACGCAGCGGTGGCTCGCCGCCCTGCGGACGCTCACGCCGGAGTGGCTCCGCCTGGCAGCGGGCGAGCCGGCGCTGCGCGACGCGGCGCTCCGGCTGATCGCCCGCGTGTCCACCGCCCCGTGGTCGCCCGCCGAGGCGCGCCTGTACGCCCGGCACGCCGCGGTGCTGCTCGATGGGCTCGAGGCGGCGGCGGCCGATCTGCGCGACGGGCTGCTCCCGCTGCTCGAGGAGGCGGCGCCCGAGCTCCCGCGCGCCGAGGCGCTCGGCGTCGCGGCGCGCGTGCGCGGGCTCGCGCCGGCGCCGGGGGCGCGCCGTTCGCCGCTCGCGCTGCTGCGGCGGTGCGGGGCGATCCTCGGGCGCGCCGACGTCGATCAGGCGCTCGCGATGGCGCGCGCCGCCGCCGATCCGTGGACGGCCGAGCCGGCGATCCTGCGAGAGGCGTTCGGGGCGGCGGCCGAGGCGGGCGATGGCGAGGATCCCGAGGGCGCGGCCGCGTGGCGGGCTGCGCTCCGGGCCGCGGCGCTGGAGCCGGCGGCGCTCGCGGCGCTCCGGGCGGCGCCGCGCGGCGGCCTCGGCTCGCGCGCGCAGCTCGCCGCGCTCATCGAGGTGTTCCCGGCCGCGGCCCAGGCGGCGCGGCCGGCGCTGCTCGACTGGATGGAGGCGCTCCAGCCGATCGGCGCGCCGCCCTGGACCCTCGCCGAGCAGGCGGCCGCGCCGCGCGGCGACGCGCGGGTGCCCCGGCCGTCCGATCTCGACCAGCCGCGCTCGGCCGCGCTCCGCGAGCGCCTCCTGTCGATGCTGGCCGCGCCCGCGCCCGAGCTCCGGAGCAAGGCCGCCGTCGCGCTCCTCTCGTGGCCGGAGCCCGACGCCCGCGCCGCCGCGCTGCAGGCCTACCTGCGCGGCGACATGGATGGCGTGGACCGCCCGGGGCTGCCCTCCCTGGCGCCCTCGCTGCTCGATCTCTCCGAGGGAGAGCTCCGGGGCGACCCGGCCGACGAGGCGCGCCGGGAGCGCGCGGCGCGCCTCGCGGACCTGCTGATGCCGCCGGAAGCGGAGCGCCTGTTCCCGCAGCTGCTGTCGTGGTGGGAGTCGGGCGCGCCGGCGACGCGCGCGGCGGCGGCCCAGGCGATCCGCCGCGTCGCGCCCGACGCGCGGGCGGCGCGCCTGCTCGATCGCCTGCGGCAGGGCGCGTGGGGCTACCTCGATCTGATCGCGGGCGAGCGGCTGCTCCGGACGCCGGAGCTCGAGGCCGTGGCGGAGCGCCTCCGCGCCGAGGGGCGCGCCGATCTGGCCGGGCGGCTCTCCCTCGACGACGGCCCGCTCCGGCCGCCCGGAGGGGGACGCGCGGCCGAGGACGCGCGGGCGCTGGAGGCGCTGCGCGCGCGCCCCGAGCCGCACGCGTCCGAGGCGAGCGACCGGGGTCCGTCGCGGCACGAGCTCGTGCGGCTCGCGCGCGCAGGGGACGCGGAGCAGGCCCGCCGGGCGCTCTCGGCGCTGGCCGGGGCGCCCGACGCGGAGCTCGCGGCGCTGCTCGTGGAGCTGCTCGGCGATCGGCGCCCCCGGGTGCGGCTCCACGCGCACCGGCTGCTCCGCGACGCGGTGGATCGCGCCGCCTACCTGCGCGCGACGTGCGCGCTCCTCTCGGATCCGCTGCCGGACGTGGTCCGCTCGGCGATCCGGATCCTCTGTTTTGCGCCGTGGCCGCCCGCGCTCCCCGCGATCGTGGGCCTGCTCCTGCACCCGCACGCGGTCGTCCGCCGCGCGGCCGCGGAGGGACTCGGGCACGTGGGCGCCCCGGCGATCCCCGCGCTCAAGGACGCGCTGGGCCGCGCGCGGCCGGACCGGCGCGAGGTCTATGCAGAGGTGATGAGGCGGATCGAGGGGCGGTGATCGAGCCGGCCGCCGCTCCTCAGTTCACGCGCGGCCCCGGCGCATCCCCGGGCGTCCCTCCCGGCCCGAGCTCCCCTGCCCCGGGCGCGGCCGGCGGCGACACCACGCCGCGGTCGGGCTCACCGAGGACACACGCCTCCTTCCCCTCGACGACCCTGCAGCGGTAGTCGGCCGGACACTTCCCTCCGCACGGCTGGCGCACACACAGCCCCGTGGTTGCGTCGCACGCCGTCCCGGTTGGACACGCCGCGTAACACGTGTCGTACACCGCGCGGTTTGCGACGGTCGACCCGGCCGCACCGGCGAGGGCGACCGCGGCGTCCGCGTACCCGGTGCCGGTGACCCCGGCGCCAGAGGTCTCGTTTCGATGACCATCGCGACCGGGCGACGTCTGAACCGCCGTCGCACCGAGCAGGAACTCGGGCGGTCCGTGCCTCGGTTTCAAACATCCCGTCAGGATTCCAACCAAGCAGCAGGAGACCAGAAAGACGGTAATTCGCATGGAACCGAGATCCTCCATACACACCGAAACGATTCCACGACAATACAGGAGCACACTCCGGTACCATCGACGCGATGCAGGGGAGGGATACGAGGTGAGCGAACCTGTGCACCTAACGCCGTGGCCCACACCACTCCGCTGGGAGGTACCGCCCAGGAGCTGGAGCGCCGGGAAAGCGTCGAGCCTGACCGTCACAGCGGGCGGCAAGACCGACCTGTTCCTCGATCCGGAGCGCACCCGGGGCGCCCTGAACGCGCCGCGCCTGCTCGGGACGCCGCACGGGGATTTCCTTGCCAGCGCGCGGGTGACCGTGGGCTTCTCGGCGGTGCGCGACGCCGGCGTGCTGCTCCTCTGGGCGCACGAGCGCTCGTGGGCGAAGCTCTGCTTCGAGCTCTCGCCGGAGGGCACCCCGACGGTCGTCTCCGTGGTGACCCGCGGCCTGTCGGACGACCGCCGATCCTTCGAGGTCGACGCGGATCACGTCTGGCTGCGCGTCTCGCGGCTCGGGCGGGTGTGCGCGTTCCACGCCTCCACCGACGGGACGACATGGCACCTCGTCCGCAGCTTCTCGCTGGGCAGCACGGCGGAGCTCGCCGTCGGCTTCTCGGCCCAGTCGCCGGCAGGCGACGGCTGCACCGCGGCCTTCGACGACATCCGCTTCGCGCCGCGCCGGCTCGGCGACCTCCGCAGCGGAGACGCCGCGTACGGCGATGCGCTGGCGCGCGCGGGCCAGATGCCGCCGCTCACCGGGCTCGCCTTGCCGCTCCCGCACGTGCTGTGAAGCGCGGGCCGCGCGATGGCGCGCGGCCTCTTCCGGCGCGCTCCCCCGCGGCGCCCGTGCTCGCGCACGATCCGGCGTGACGGCCGGCGTCAGGGACAGGCGAAGGCGCTCCCGGGTGTCCCTGGCACGTCGCGTCTTGTCCCTGGCACGCCGGACCTCGTCCCTGGCCCGCCATACCTCGGCCCCGGGCCCGCCATGCCTCGGCCCTGACGGCGGTCTCCGTGTCGCCGGCGCCGACGCCGCAGGTCGCCAGGCCTCCGGTCGTTGTCCCTGGCCAAGATCTCCCTCTCCATATCGCTCGACTCCGTGTCCCTGGCGGCGTTCTCCAGGTCCTGTCGCCAGGCTCCGTGTCCCTGGCGACCTTATCCTTCGTCGATGTCGCTCGTTTCCCTGTCTCTCGGGATGTTCTCCGTGCCCCTGTCGCACGATTTTGCCCCGAGAGCGGAGATGTCTCGATATCTGAAGCGAGGCCAGTGACGCTGTAGCGTCGGGTGACAGACGCCCCGAGCATAGCTCTTGCTCGTGATCCCGACGAGGCTCGCGAACGGTGACCACCGGGGCGCCACCGCGACGAGTCTTCGTCGTAGAAAGAGGGGGAGTATGAGCAATCGTCGCAATCTCCAGAGCTGGCTCGGCATGGCGCTCGTGACAGGGCTCGTCTGCGTCACCGGCTCGGCGTGCATGGGTTCCGTGGATCCGCCGGGCGACAGCGAAGAAGCCGGCGAGACCGAGCAAGCGATCGTGAACGGCTTCATGGCAGGGACCAGGCTCGATTGCACGATGTCGGGCCCCACCCCGACGGGGAGGCGGTGGGCATATCTGATCGTCGGCAATGACCAGTCCACCTGTTACCGGACTCCGAACATCCATCGCTTCGACCTGGCGCCGGAGACCGCCATCCACTGTCACAACCTCGGCAGGAGCATCGGATGTGATTACATCCAGGACCTCTGATCCCGATCCCATCAGGCGGTCGCGCGCGGCGGGAGAGCCCGGCCGAGCGTGACCGCCGGGTCGAGATCGAGGCGGCGCCGTGCTCGCGGGCTGTTTCCCTCGCTCGCCGGACCCGGTACGCTCGGGATCGATGCTTGACGAGAACACCCCTCACGGGACGCCGGTCAGCGAGAGCGCGCGCCGGGTCGGCGCGCTGTTCCAGCCCTTCTCGCCGGGTTATGCAGACGACCCCGCGCGCGCGTTCTATCAGGCGGCCCACGGGGAGGCGCCGGTCGCTTACAGCGAGGCGTTCTCCGCCTACCTCGTCACGGGCCACGCCGAGCTCACGCAGGTGCTCCGCGAGCCGGTCCTGTTCTCTTCTGCGCACATCCTCGACCTGCCGCCGGATCTGCCGCCGGAGGTGGTCGCCGAGCTCAAGCAGGGCGTCTACGAGATGCCGCCGGCGCTCTTCAACAACGACCCTCCCGGGCACACGCGCGCGCGGGCCCTCTTCTCCAAGGGGTTCACGTCGGCGAGGGTCGCCTCCCTCGAGCCGGCGATCGCTCAGGCCGCAAACGAGCTGGTGCGCGCGATGGACCTCGGCGGCGGGCCGGTGGATCTGATGCAGGCGCTCGCCTTCCCGCTCCCCTTGCAGATGAGCGCCGCCCTCGTCGGGATACCGCTCGAGGACGCGCCCCTGCTCAGGGCCTGCCAGGACGAGCGGTTCACGCTCTACGATCCGGCGGCCGACACGGCGCGAAAGGTGGAGGCGGCGCGGCGGTTCGTCTCCTACGAGCGCTACCTGGCCGCTCTCATCGAGCGGCGCCGCGCCGAGCCCGCCGACGACCTCATCACGGCCCTGATCGGCGCCCGCGTCGACGGCGAGGCGCCGCTGTCGGTCGACGAGATGATCTCCCATATCATCGTCCTGTTCTTCGCCGGCTACGAGACCGTCGCGAGCCTGATCGGCTCGCTCGTGCTCCGCCTGCTCGAGGCGCCCGCGCTCTGGGACGCCATCGGCGGCGACGCGGCGCTGCTCCAGGCGGCGATCGAGGAGACGCTCCGGATCGACGCGCCCGTGCAGATGGAGCCGCGGCGCGCGACGGCGCCCGCGGTCGTCGGCGGCGTCGAGATCCCGGCGGGCGCCACGGCGTTCGCCTTCTTCGGGGCCGCCAACCACGACCCCGCGGTCTTCCCGAGCCCGGAGCGGTTCGACGTGACCCGCCCCGTCGCCACCCCGCGCGGGCGGCACCTCGGCTTCGGCTGGGGGGTCCACACGTGCATCGGCGCTCCCCTCGCGCGCATCGAGGTGAGGTGCGCCGTGCAGGCGCTGCGCGCGGCGTTCCCCGGCCTGCGCCTCGCCGCCGCGGCGCGGCCGAGCTACGCGCCCAGCCTGTTCTTCCGCAAGCCCACGGCCGTGCCGGTGACGCTCGGCGCGGCGTGACCGCGTCCCGGGGATCAGGAGAGCACCCTGCCCCTGCCCCGGTCCGCGCCGGTCGAGATCAGTCGATATCAGCCGGCGCCAGTGGACGTCAGCCGACGTCGGTCGACGTGGAGGCTCGCCGCCATGGCGCGCTCATGACCCAGCAGTTTCAAGCAGTTGGCGACAGATCGCGGCAGCAAAAAAACATGCTGAGCGTGTCGATCTCGGGTCCGCCCGTTCGTCGTGACGGTAGAACCAGGGCGCATCCGGTCAGTGCCGTCCGGACCACCCGCTTCGAACCAGCTCGACCCAGGAGGAGACACGACATGCGATCCATGATCACCGCGGACCCGGCCACCAACGACGCGAGGACGACGCAGGGGCAGCCGGATCACGCGCCGCCTTCCGATCGCCGGACGAGGACACGCAGCGCGGTCGTGAGGCGCGTCTCGATGGCAGCGTCCCTGTTCGTCGCCGCGTGCGGTGGCGGGGAGGACTCCGGCGATCCGGAGCCGACCGCGTGGAAGGACATGAGCTTCGAGCAGCGCGTCACGTACATGAACAGCGACGTCCTGCCGCGGATGAAGGAGGTGTTCGTGGCGTACGACCCGGCGTTCGAGACCATGGACTGCACGACGTGCCATGGCGCCGACGGGGCCACGCGCGCCTACGCCATGCCGAGCCCGGAGATCGCCGTGCTACCCGACACCGAGGAGGGGTTCCTCGAGTACGTGCAAGACCCGGAGCACCCCGAGCGCGCGGAGTGGAGCACCTTCATGTTCGAGAAGGTCGTGCCCGAGATGGCCAGCCTGCTCCAGCGCGTCCAGTACGACCCCACGACCGGCAATGGCGACTTCTCGTGCAACAACTGCCACACGCTGGGGTCGGTCAAGCCGTGAGGCCGTCCGAGGCAGGGACGAGCGGCGCGGACCTCGGCCCCCTCGCGCCCGTCGGCGCGACCCCGCTCTCCGGTCCGCGTCCTCTGGGATTGGCGCCTTCGCGCTGATTTCGTCGCATCCAGCGCCCTGATCCGTCAATCCAATCTCGATCGGGTCATCCTGCCCGGCCAGAGCGCCCTGCCGCTGCCGGGCCGAAAACCACAGCAGCGCCGCGGGCCCGCATGCTCGACGGCGAAAGCCCGACCGCCGGGCGCCCGGCCCTGTATATCTCGGTCCAGAGGAGGTCTCCCATGTCCGACCCGAACGACATCGCAGCGTGCAACGCGCAGTTCCTGGCCGCCTGGATCCACTTCAGCCGCTGCCTCCCCGGCCACCGGATCGAGCAGACGGACGGCGTCTCCGTCATCCTCTCGGGCACGGGCATGGCTCTGCTCAACATCGCCACGCTCTCCTCGCCGGCCGGCAATCGCACGGATCTGGAGCGCCGCGTGCGCATCGGCGCCGAGCTCGCCCGGACCGGCGGCGTTCCCTGGTTCTTCGCGCTGTCCGACAGCTGGGCGCCCGGCGGTGACGCGGACGCGAGCGCCGAGCTCCTGGCCGGGCTCGGCTTCCAGCCTGCGGTGTCGATCATGGGCATGGTGGCCGAGGCGCTCCCCACCCCGCGGCGGGAGATCGCCGGCCTGGAGCTCAGGCGCGTGGACGACGCCGAGACGCGCGCCGCCGTCGCCGATCTCAACTCCACCGCCTACAGCCTCCCGCTCCCCATCGGGCGCGCCGCCCTGGCCCACGAGGCGCTGTGGGACGACCGGGCGTTCGGGCGGGTCGGCTACGTGGGCGACCAGCCGGTCTGCTGCGCGGCGACGTTCATGGTGGAGGGGATCCGGTACGTGGGCTTCGTCGCCACCGCAGCCGAGCACCGGCGCAAAGGCTACGCCGAGGCGGTGATGCGCTGCTGTCTCGACGACGCGCTGAGCGCCACCGGCGCCCAGCGGACCGTCCTCCACGCGACGGACCTCGGGCGACCCGTGTACGAAGCGATGGGCTACCACGCGGTCACGCGCTTCGCCTTCTACACGCCGCCGCCGGACTACCTGCCGCCGCCGCAGGCCTGATCCCGCGCGCCCCGCCTACCACCCGCACGTCTTGCCGCGGTTCTGCTGGTCGAGCCAGTCCTTGAGCGGCCCGAAGTAGTCGAGCATCGCCCCCGCATCCATCCGCCGCGATCCCGTCACCACCTCGAGCGCGTCCGGCCACGGGCGGCTCCGCCCCATCTCCAGCATCCGCCGGAGGCGCTCGCCGGCCTTCTCGCTGCCGTAGATCGTGCAGCGGTGGAGCGGCCCCTTGTACCCCGCTGCCTCGCAGAGCGCGCGGTGGAACTGGAACTGGAGGATATGGGCGAAGAAGTACCGGATGTACGGGACGCTCGCCGCCACATGGTACTTCGCGCCAGGATCGAAGTCCGACTCGGAGCGGGGCACCGGCGGCGCGACCCCCTGGTACCTCTTCCGGAGCTCCCAATAGGCCTCGTTGTATCCCGCCGGCTGGATGTCCCCCGCGAACACCCCCCACCGCCACCGGTCGACCGCGACGGCGAACGGCAGGAAGGCGATCTTGCCGAGGGCCTCGCGGAGGAGGAGCGAGAGGTCGCTGGAGGCGGGGGGCAGCTGGTCCACGAGCCCGATCCGCTGGAGGTACTCCGGGCTGACCGAGAGCCCGATCGTGTCGCCGATGGCCTCGTGAAACGCGGGGTTCGGGCTGTCCCGGTACAGGAGCGGCAGGTGATTGTACGCCCGCTGGTAGAAGTTGTGGCCGAGCTCGTGGTGGATCGTCTGGAAGTCGCCGGCCGTGATCTCGATGCACATCTTGATGCGCAGATCCTCCTCGTCGTCGATGTTCCACGCGCTCGCGTGGCAGACGACGTCGCGATCCGCCGGCTTGACGAAGAGCGACCGCTCCCAGAAGGTGGCCGGGAGCGGCTCGAAGCCGAGCGAGACGAAGAAGCGCTCGCCCGTCTTCACCATCTCGATCGGCGTGTACCCCTTCGCCTGCAGCGCCGCGTCGAGATCGTAGATCGGCGCGGCGCCCTCGGGCTCCATGAGATCGTAGACGTTGCTCCAGTCCTGCGCCCACATGTTGCCGAGCAGATCCGCTCGTATCGGGCCCGCGCCGGGGACGACGTCCTCGCCGTACTTCGCGGCGAGCCGGCCCCGCGCGTAGCAGTGGAGCGCGTCGTAGAGCGGCTTGACCTGCCCCCAGAGGCGATCGACCTCCCGCGACAGCACGCCGGGCCGCATCTCGAATTTCGAGCGCCACGCGTCGCCTGTGTCCTTGAACCCGAGCTCGCGGGCGCCCTCGTTCGCCAGCTGGACGAGCCGCGTGAAATCGCCGCGCATGGGGACAGAGACCGTGTGCCAGCCGACCCACGCCCGCTTCAGCTCCTCGGGGTCGCGGCTCGTCGCGAGGATCCTGCTCAGCTGCTCGAGATCGAGGCACTGGCCGCTCGCGGGGCAGTACTTGCCCGCTCCGTACATCGCCTCCAGCCTCGACGCGATGGTCGCGACCTCCTTCGTCTTCGCGGGATCGGCGGGTGCGTAGAGCGTGAGGGACGTTCGCAGGAGCTCGAGCCGGCGGCGGACGTCATAGGGCAGATCGAGGGCGAGGTAGCGAGCGGCCCGCTTCGCGTAATCGGCCTGCACCCCGAGCAGCTTCGCGCTCGCCGCGGCCGACAGGATCTCGGTGTCGACGGTGATGTACGTCGCGGCCACCCACGCCGCGCGGTTGTTGTAGGTGCTGAGCTCGTGCAGCTCCGCCTCGGCCGCATCGATGAACCGCGCGGCCTCCTCCACCGCCGGGTCGGCGGGCTTCGGCGCCACGGGCTGCGTGGGCGGGGCGGGATCGGAGCAGGCCGCCGTGAGCGCGAGCATGCTGCAGGGCAAGGCGACGACGAACATCGGAATGCGCACCATTTCTCGCCGCTCCTCGATCGCGGACAGCTCCGGCGTAAAACCGTCCCTCCACCCCGGACGCGCAGAGGGCGCGGGGTGCGCTTCGGCGCCGCGATCCTGGTGGGGCTCCTAAGGCCGCTCGCCGGCTCCAGCAATCCTCTCGGGCGCGCCGCGGCGAGGGCCGAGAGTCGGCAAAGTCCGCTCGATCCGGCTCATCGCGCCAGGCCTGGAGGTGGCTCCTCGCCGCGAGATCGCTCAAGATCCACCGGAGATGGGCAACCGCCCACGGAAGGGAGGAAGCGAGCATGGCCGTCCAGCTCAATCACACCATCGTCCCGGCGCGGGACAAGACGACATCCGCCGCCTTTTTGGCCGAGATCCTGGGCCTCTCGGCGCCGGTGCCGTTCGGGCACTTCTTGACGGTGCGCCTCGACAACGACGTCACGCTCGACTTCATGGACACCCCTGGCGAGATCCGCTCCCAGCACCTCGCCTTCCTGGTCAGCGAGGCCGAGTTCGACGAGATCTTCGGTCGAATCCGCGAACGCCAGATCCCCTACTGGGCAGATCCCAGAGCGCAGCACCCCGGGGAGATCAACCACCATGACGGCGGGCGCGGGGTCTACTTCCCCGATCCAGCCGGGCACTTCCTCGAGATCATCACGCGCCCTTACGGCAGCGGCGGCGGATGACCGAGCGATCGCTCGGTCGGGGGAAAGAGCCCCTCCTCGATCAGGGAAGCTCGCAAGGTGACCGCGTCAGGGTGGTTGATGGCGAGCACGGCGAGGGTGGCGCGCCCGACCGGAGAGAGGCCCACGAGGAGCGGCCCATCCCAGCGGAAGTGCTTGTTCCACCTGTCCTTGCGCGGGTGATAAAGCCTGACGATCCGGCCCGACGCCGGATCGATCCCGGCGATGTTGGGGCCCTTGTGGCTGTTGCAGTAGAAGCACGCCAGCCCGAGGTTCTCCAGAACGGTCGGGCCGCCGTGCTTCTGCGCCACGATATGATCGATCTCGAACGGGATCGACGAGACCGATTGTGGGAGCTGGCAATATTCGCAGACGGCGTGTGCGCGTCGGGTGACGGACGCGACGAGCGCGGCGTCCATCCCGGGTCTACGCGGCGAGCCCGGCCCGCTTCAGCGATCGCCGCGCCTTCGAGTGCATGAGGTCGACGAGCCGCCCGATGCGGCAGTATCCATCGAGCTCGGCCTGCTCTTCCGCGGTGAGGTCGCCGAGCTGCGCCTTCTGGGCGAGCTCGTGCATCCGCGCGCGATCCTGCTCGTCGAAGGCGAGCTGCAGGATCGATCGGGCAGCTTCCGGGGAGAGATCATCTCGCTCGGGGCGGATGATGCGGCTGAGGATGGCGGTCTCCTTCCCGGCGCCGGCTCGCGGTGGCTGCATGGAGGGACGGTAGCACACCGCCGTCTCCGGGGGATCCCCCGGGTTGCGCGGCGCCTGGCCGCGGGCTGCCGCCGCGCGAGGTCGCGCGAGGCGTCGCCCTCACCATTTCCTCCCGCGCGTTTCCTGTCTAGCTTCGGGTCCATGCTTCGCACCTCCACCTTCCTCGTCACCCTCACCATCGCCGGCTGCGGCGGCGCCCCGAAGCCGCCGCAGGAGCCCCCGCAACCCGCGCCGATCGCGGCCGAGCCCGAGCCGGAGCCCGAGCCGCCGCTCGACGACGCGCCGATGCTCGACGTGATCGCCGCGCAGCCGACCGAGATCCTGCTGGACGGCAAGCCCATCGGGACGACGCCGATCTCGGGGCGCAAGGTCGCGCCCGGGTCGCACGAGGTGACGTTCGTGGACCCGGAGCGCGGCAACCGGACCATGATGGTGACGCTCGAGCCCGGCGACGCGAAGACGGTCCAGTCGGACCCGCCACCTTCCCTCGTGGAGGCGAGCGGCGGCGCGACGGGCGACAAGCAGGGCGAGAAAAAGTAGCGTCAGGCATCCCGCGGGGAGCGGAGGCGTGCAAAGCTGCGCCGGCTTGACAAGGAGGTCTCCGTGACGAGGTTATTTGAGCCCTTTCGCTTGAAGGACGTGACGCTGCGCAACCGCGTGGTCGTCTCTCCCATGTGCCAGTACTCCTCCAGGAACGGGTACGCGACCGACTGGCACCTCGTTCATCTGGGTTCGATGGCGAGGGGCGGAGTCGGCCTGGCGATCGCCGAGGCGACGGCGGTATCCCCGGAAGGCCGCATCAGCCCTAGAGACGCCGGTCTGTGGGAAGACGGGCAGATCGAGCCTCTCCAGCGGATCGTCGCGTTCGTCAAGGAGCAGGGCGCGGTCGCGGGGATCCAGCTCGCGCACGCGGGGAGGAAGGCGAGCGCCAACCGGCCCTGGGAGGGCGACGATCACCTCACGCAGGACGAGGGCGCCTGGGAGACGCTGGCGCCCTCGGCGAAGGCGTTCGGAGCGAACCTCCCCAAGGTGCCGAGGGAGATGTCGAAGGCCGACATCGAGCGCGTGAAGGGCGATTTCGTCGCCGCCGCGCGGCGGGCGCGCGAGGCGGGCTATCAGTGGCTCGAGCTGCACTTCGCCCACGGCTATCTGGCGCACAGCTTCTACTCGCCGCTCGCCAATGCGCGCACCGACGAGTACGGCGGGTCGTTCGACAACCGGATCCGCTTCCTGGTCGAGACGTTCGAGGCGGTGCGAAACGTCTGGCCGGAGCGCTTGCCGCTGACGATCCGCCTCTCGATCACGGACTGGGTGGACGGCGGCGTCACGGTCGAGGAGTCGATCGAGCTGACGAGGCGGCTCAAGGCCTCCGGCCTCGATCTTCTCGACGCGAGCCACGGGTTCGCCGTGCCCGATCTCTCGAAGATCCCCTGGGGCCCTGGCTTCTTGCTCCCGCACGCCGGGCGCATCCGGAAGGAAGCGGAGCTGCCGGTCGCCGCGGGGTGGTTCATCAACGAGCCCGAGCAGGCCGAAGCAGCCTTGAAGGAGGGCCAGGCGGACCTCATCGTGCTGGCGCACGCCCTCCTGGACGACCCGCACTGGACCTATCACGCGGCCAAGAAGCTCGGAGTGGAGCAGCCGAGCCGCGTCCTCCCGCCGCCCTACGGGCACTGGCTCAAGCGCTGAACAGGGGACGCTGGCCGTCCCCTCGTCCGCTCATGCGTCGGCCGGCGGCGGCGCGCGCGGCACGCCAGCGGTTCCCTCGCCTGTCGCCAGCCATCGGTCGCTGCGCTAAGGTGCGTGCCATGGGCGATGCCGCCGCCAGCCGACGCATGAGCGCCGCCGAGTACCTGGCGTGGGAGCGCGAGCAGCCCGCGAAGCACGAGTACCACCTCGGCGAGGTCTTCGCGATGGCCGGCGGCAGCCCGCGGCACAACTTCCTGTCGACCGCCGCGGGCGCAGAGCTCCGCGCGGCCGTGCACGGCAAGGGGTGTCACGTGCTCTCGTCCGATCAACGGATCTCGGCCAAGCAGGGAGAGCGCTACGTTTACGCGGACGCGGTCGTCGTGTGCGGCGTGCAGACCGAGCCAGGTGCCGGCGACGTCCTCTCGAACCCGACTGCCATCGTGGAGGTGCTCTCGCGCAGCACCGAGGCCTTCGATCGGGGCGAGAAGTGGGAGGGATACCAGCGTCTCCCCTGCCTGACGGACTACCTGCTCGTCTCACCGTGGCACGTGCGCATCGAGCACTATCGACGCGAGGGGGACGGCTCCTGGCGGTATCGCGTGCTCGAGCGTGGCGACACGATCTCCCTGGCGAACGGCGCGCAGGTCTCGGTCGATGCCATCTACGACGGAGCCTTCGCGCTGGAAGCCGACTGACCTCGCAGAGTTTCACCGCGGGCGGCCGGATGTGGCAGCATGGGGCCGGAGGAGACCCCACCTTGCGCCTCGGGATCGATTTCGGAACCACACGGACCGTGGTCGCGTGCTGCGATCGCGGGAACTACCCTGTCGTCAGCTTCCAGGACGCGGCGGGGGACACCGTGGATTTCTACCCCTCCGTGGCCGCCGAGCGGCGGGGGGAGCTCCGGTTCGGCTTCGACGCCCTGGCGGTCGCCTCGGACCCCGAGTGGACGGTGCTCCGGTCGTTCAAGCGCGTGCTCTCCGGCCCGCGCGCGTCGCCCGACGTCGAGGTCGAGATCGGCGGGACGAAGCTCCGGGTGCTCGATCTCTTGACCCTGTTCCTGCGGTCGCTCCGCGACGCCGTGCTGAACCGGTCGAACCGGCCCAAGAAAGACGACGACGGGCGCCTCATCTCGGTCGTGGCGACCCCGGCCAACGCGCACGGGTCGCAGCGGTTCGTGACGCTCGACGCGTTCCGCCGCGCCGGCTTCGAGGTCATCGCGCTCCTGAACGAGCCGTCGGCCGCCGGCTTCGAGTACACGCACCGCCACCGCAGCACCATCACGTCGAAGCGCGAGCACATCGTCGTCTACGACCTCGGCGGCGGGACGTTCGACGCGTCGCTCGTCCACATGACCGGGCGCAGCCACGACGCCGTGACGACCGCGGGCCTGAACCACCTCGGCGGCGACGACTTCGACGCCGCGCTGGCCTCGATGGCGCTCGACGCCGGCAAGATCGAGCGCGATGGCCTGCCGGCGCGCGCGCTCGCGGCGCTCGCGGACCAGTGCCGCGAGGCGAAGGAGCGGCTCAACCCGAACTCCCGGCGCATCGTGATCGACCTGGAGGCCTGCCTGGGCGACCTCTCGCCCGCCCGCGAGGTGACGATCGCGACCTCCGACTACTACGACCGGTGCGTGCCCCTCGTGGAGTCGACCATCGCGGCGATGCAGCCGGTGATCGCGCGCCTCGACGCCGGCGCGGGCGAGGCGCTCGCCGACATCGCGGGGATCTACGTGGTCGGCGGCGCGAGCTCGCTGCCCATCGTCGCGCGGACGCTGCGCGAGCGCTTCGGGCGCCGCGTCCATCGCTCCCCCTACCCCTCGGCGGCGATCGCGATCGGCCTGGCCATCGCCGTCGACGAGGACGCGGGCTTCGAGCTCTCCGACCGGCTCTCGCGCCACTTCGGGGTGTTCCGGGAGGGCAGCGGCGGGGACGAGGTGGTCTTCGACCCGATCTTCGACCGGGAGGCGCGCATCCCGTCGAGCCACGAGGCGCCGGTGGTCTCGCGGCGCGTGTACCGGGCGGCGCACAACGTCGGCCGCTACCGGTTCGTCGAGTGCGCGGCGCTCGACCGGCTCGGCGTGCCCCACGGCGACATCACGGCGTTCAACGAGGTCGTGTTCCCCTTCGACAGGCGGCTCCGCGATCGCGCGGCCGAGCTCGGCGGGGTGACCGTCGAGCGCATGGGCAACGAGGGGCCGCTGATCGAGGAGCAGTACGCGATCACCTCGCACGGGATCGTCGAGGTGACGATCACCGACGTGGAGGCAGGGTACCGGCGCGTCTACCAGGTCGGGGCGTGAGGGCGCGCTGGTACCGGGTTGCTCGCGATCGCCCATGGGGCGCTGGCAACGGGCACTCCTGATCGCACATCGAAGGGATCGCCTCCGCTCGACGACACGCGGGCCTGCCCGCTCACGCGCCCGGGGCGGCTTGCCCGCTCGCGCGACCGGGGCGAGGCGAGAGGGCATACGCGATGCCCGAATCGAGCGTGGACCGCACCAGGAGCCCGCCCAGATCCGCCCCGAGCTCGACGAGCGTCCGCGCGATCGCGGGCTGGATCCCCGTCAGGAGCACCTGCGCGCCCAGCAGGTTCACCGCGCGCGCCGTCCGCACAAGCGCGCTCGCGACCTGGGCGTCGATGGTCGGCACGCCCGTAACGTCGAGGATCACCATCGAGGCCTGGTGGGCGACGATGCCAGCCAGCAGGATCTCGAGCACCTGCTGAGCCCGCGGCGCATCGATGTTGCCGATGAGCGGCATCACCACCACGCCGCGCGCGATCGGCAGCAGCGGCGTGGAGAGGGCGCGCAGCCTGGCCTCCTGCAGGTGGATGATCTCGTCCTGAAGCCGCTGAGCCTCGGCCTCGGCCGCACGGCTTTCGGTGACCTCCACGGAGATGCCGCACACCGCATGCAGCCTGCCTCGTGAATCCAGCAGCGGGAACCTGTTCGTCACGAAGGAATGGACGCGGCCCTCGAGCAGGAGCTGCTCCTCTTTGACGAGCGGCGCCTCCGTCGCGATGACCTGCCGCTCCGACTGCGCAAAAGCCTCGGCGAGCTCCGAGGGCATGACGTCGCGATCGGCGCGCCCGAGCACCGCGTCGCGGGAGAGGCCCATGAGCCGCTCGAAGTGCCTGTTGACGAGCGCATAGCGGCCGTTCAGATCCTTGACGTACACGGCGCTGGGCGCGTGCTCCACGAGTGCGGTGACGAATGCCGTGCTGTCCTGGTACGCCTGTTGGGCGCGCATCCTGTCGGTCACGTCGAGGTTGATCCCGATCACGTAGCGCGCGTCGCCCACGTCGGCCGCCGACATCCTGGTCTCGGTCCAGACGGTGCGGTCCTCGGTGCGCTCGAGGCCGGCGTCGGCCGTGTTGTACGCGGTCGGCGCCATGATCACGCCTCCGCCGCTCCGGATCACCTGATCGAAGTGGGCAGTGTATCCGCCCGCCATGGCGACAGGGTCCTCGTACATATTATGCTTGCCGACCATGGCATCCTTCGACGGCACGGCCAGTATCTCGCGGTTCCGCCGGTTGATGTCCACAAGTACGCCGTCGGCGCCGTAGAGGGCCGACGGGACCGGCAGGTGCTCGAAGACGCCCTGATACAGCGCCGCCTGCGCCTCCGCGGCCTGGGCGCGCTGCTCCAGCGCCTTGACCTCGCAGCGGAGCCGCTCCAGCTCCGCCTGCAGTCCATCGATGTCCATGCCCCGCGGGATCATCGGATCTACCCTTTCAGCTCGCCAGTGGCCATCGCGCTCAGGTCGTGTACATTCACTATTACACGCCGGACACTTACATGTTCCGTCCAGCATTGCCAAGCCGATTTGCTGAGCTCGGCTTTCAGCGATTGGGCGCGTGGTGGCGCTCACACCTGCGCGGGACCTGCGCTCTGCGTCGAATTGGGTCGCGTCAGGTAGCTCGCTCGCGCCTGATGTAGGCACAGCGAAAACTCGCCTGCACCTGGCGGGGCCCCTCGCCTGGAGACCGGGCATCCCGGTCAAGCGGTTGCGCGCCGCACCGATGGCTGCGGATGAGACACCTGGGGAAATGCTCGAGTCGGGGAGATCCCACGGGCATTTCCACGGTTCGGGATCGCGTGGTCAAGGCCGCCGTGCGGATGATCATCGAGCCGATCTTCAAAGCTCATGGACGCGCGGTGGCGGTATGGAATTTCGTCTCGTTTGCGACAGGCATGCTCCAGAGATCGGTGCCTGATGAGCGGGGAAGCGGAGGGCGCGCTACGGGACGATCCGGCGCAGCGCCTCGACCAGGATCGGCAGGGTCGCCAGCGCGCCGAGCGTGGTCACGACCGCGGTGGCCGCGGCGAACTGGCCGTCGCAGCCGTACCGCGCGGCGACGATCACGGACACCATGGACGTCGGCATGGCGGACTGCAGCACCGCCACCTCGGAGGTGGGCCGCTTCAGGCCGAGCGCGACCGCGGCGCCGAGCGCGACCGCGGGCGACAGGAGCAGCTTCACCGCGGCGACGGCCGCGAGCGGCCGCACGCGGCCGCGGAGCGAGGCAAGGTCGAGGCTGAGGCCCAGCGCGAGGAACACGAGCGTCGGGGTCGCGCTCCCGAGCGCGCCGAGCGCGTGCTCCAACCACACCGGCAGCGGGATCGGCACAGCGTGGAGCGTGAGCCCGACGGCGATCGACAGCACGTTGGGGTGCAGGAGCACCGCGAGCAGGCCCCGCCCACCCCCGCCGCCGCCCCCGCCCATGCGCGCGGCGAGCGCTACGCCGAAGGTCCACAGGAGGAACGCCGTGACGATGCTGTCGACGAGGATCGCCGTCCCCGCCGCGCCGCCCGCGTCGCCGTAGAGGGCCAGCACGACGGGGACGCCGAGGAAGCCGGTGTTGGAGAAGCTGCCGACGAGGCCGGCGGCGCCCTGCGCGGCGCGCGGGAGCCCGAGCGCCCGCGCCACCGCGACCCCGGCGAGGGCGCACGCGAAGAGCGCGACCGTCGACGCGGCGACCGCGCCCCACGCGCCGTGACCGATGCCCGAGCGGCGGAGCACGGTGACGATCAGCGCGGGCGTGGTGACGTCGATGACCAGCCGCTGCAGCACGGCGGCGTCCGCCTGGCCGGCCCGGCCCAGCGCCCGCAGCAGCACGCCGACCCCGAGCACCGCGAAGAGGGCCAGGAGCTGCGAGATCAGGTCGCCCGACGGCACGGCCGGCTTTTAGCTCGGCGGGGAGCGGCGTCCAGCGCTCTCGTCCCTCACCCGGCCTTCGTGAACGACCAGCGCCCGCGTCATCGCGCGCCTCGCCCCGGTGTCCCGTAGGATGGCCGCGGCGCCGCGCCGCCGTCGGCCGCGGCAGGGCAGCTCTCCGCGGTCTCGCCGGTGCAGCACTCGGCCTGGTTGGCGCCGAACAGGGGGCAACGGCTGTTCACGCAGGCGGCGTGGCCATGGATGTAGGCGAGCGGCGAAGTGCAGAGCGGGCAGCGCACCGCGGCAAACTATAACGCCGGCCGGTCGGCAGCGGAACGGGAGATGGAAACCGCGCCGGGAACGCCGAGGAATATTGCTTCCCGGCGTTCCCTCGCTCCTTCAGGTGGTCAGGGCACGAGGTCCTGCACCGCCTGCACCACCGCCTGGGCGTTCATGCCCAGCCGATCCATCACGATGTCGCCGGGGGCGCTCGTACCGAAGCGGTCGATCCCGAGGGCGATCCCCTTGAAGCCGACCCACCGGTGCCAGCCGAAGGTGACGCCCGCCTCGATGGACACGCGCCGCGTGCACGCGGCGGGCAGCACGGCCTCACGGTAGGCGTGATCCTGGCGCGCGAACCGCTCCACGCAGGGCATCGAGACGACGCGGACGCCGGGCCCGATCCGCTTCGCGGCCTCGACCGCGTGCTGCACCTCGCTGCCCGTCGCGATCAGGATGGTCTCGAGCGCCGCCGTCTCCTTGACAAGGACATAGGCGCCGCGCCGGACGCCCTCGCGCTTCGCGGCGGCGTCGCCCGGAAGCAGCGGGACGGCCTGGCGCGTGAGCGCGAGGACCGTCGGGCCGTCGTTGCGCTCCAGCGCGGAGATCCAGGCGCCGGCCGTCTCCTCGGCGTCCGCCGGCCGGATGACGTCCAGATCGACGATGGCGCGCAGCCCGGCGACGGTCTCCACGGGCTGGTGCGTCGGCCCGTCCTCGCCCACGCCCACCGAGTCGTGCGTGAAGATGTAGATGACCGGCAGGTGCGACAGCGCTGCGAGGCGGACGCTCGGCCGCAGGTAGTCCGCGAACACGAGGAACGTCGCGCCGCTCGGCCGCAGGCCGCCGTGGTACGCGATGCCGTTCATGATCGCCCCCATGCCGTGCTCGCGGATGCCGGCGCGGATGTTCCGGCCGCCGGGGTGCTCCGGATCGAAGTCGGTGCTCGAGGCGATGTAGTTGAACGTCGAGCCGTAGAGGTCGGCGCTCGACCCGATGAGCGCGGGCACCGCCTCGGCGACCGCCTGCAGCACGGTCTCGCCGGCCTTGCGCGTGGCGACCTTGGTGCCGGCGGCGAAGGCGGGGACGCGCGCGTCGAGGTCCGCCGGGAGCTTCTTCGCGAGGCCGTCGTCGAGCTGGCGGGCGAGCTCCGGGTTCTTCGCGCGCCAGGCCTGGAAGGTCGCCTCCCACGCCCCGCGCACCTTGGCGAGCTCTTCCTTGCGCGTCGCGAAGAACTGCTTCACCTCCTCGCTGACGTAGAAGTGCTCCGCGGGCAGCCCCAGGTTCTTGCGGGCCTGATCCACGAACTTGGTGCCGCCCTCGCCGTGCGCCTTCTGCGTGCCGGCGACCTCCGGGATCCCCTTGCCGATGAGGGTGTGGGCGACGACGAACTTCGGCTTTCCGCTCTTCGACGCCCGCGCCTGGCCGAGCACCCGGTGGACGGCCTCCAGATCGTTGCCCTGCTCGATGTGGAGCACCTCGAAGCCGTAGGCCTCGAAGCGCTTCGCCGTGTCCTCGCTCTGGGTCTTGATGGCCATCGCGTCGAGGGTGACGTCGTTGGCGTCGTAGATGAGGATCAGGTTGTCGAGCTTGAAATGCCCCGCGAAGGAGGCCGCCTCGGCGGCCACGCCCTCCTGGAGGCAGCCGTCGCCGGCGAGGCAGTAGACCTGGAGATCGAAGATCGTGTGCTCCGGCGTGTTGTAACGCGCGGCGAGCATCTTGGCGGCCACCGCGTGCCCGACGGCGTTGCCCACGCCCTGGCCGAGCGGGCCCGTCGTCGCCTCGACACCCTCGGTGTAATGGTACTCCGGGTGGCCGGGCGTCTTCGACTCCCACTGCCGGAAGCGCCGGACGTCGTCGAGCGACACCGGATAGCCGGAGAGGTGCAGCCAGGCGTAGAGGAACATGCTGCCGTGGCCTGCGGACAGGACGAAACGATCGCGGTTCAACCAGTGCGGTTCGCTCGGATCGTGGCGGAGGATGTCGCCGTAGAGCGCGGCCCCGATCTCGGCGGCCCCTAGCGGTAGGCCGAGGTGACCGGATGAGCAGGCGTGGACGGCGTCCATGGCGAGGCCGCGGGCGATCGAGGCCGCGGCGGCGAGCTTGGCGAAATCAGGCATGGCGCGCACTCTAACCTACTTCGTCGCGAAGCGCGCCCCTTCGCGAGGCCCCTCACCCCGCCGCCCGGCGCCTGGAGCGGTCCGAGCGCGCCTCGGCGCTCGCGTGACTGTCCAGGCTTTCGTGGGATGCGCGGGAGCCGCGGGGCGGAAGGCGGAGATCTGGCCGGTCCGGTCATCGGCCGCCATGCGCAGACGCCCGCCGCGCGGCCCGCTGGGGCTCGCGGGCCCCGGCGGGTGCTCGCGTGGCGCCGCGCGGGGACGGACCCCGGGCGGTGTCACGCGAACAGCCGCCGCCCCGCGGCGCGGGACGCAATGGCGCCGGTGCGGTCGTCACCCCCTGGCGCAGGCGCGCTCGCGTGCGTCAGGGGGCCAAGACCGCGGCAAAGCCGTCCTTGCCCGCCGCGGTGAGCGGACCGGTGCCGAAGTCGGCTGTGCCCATGAAGTCGCCTACGAGCGCGATACGGCCGTCGCGATACGTCGTCATGCCTCGTACCGGGGCGCGCGTGTTCGTCGACTTGCGGCGCCAGAGCTCCGCGCCGGAAGCATCGAATTTGACGAGGGACTGCCCTCCCAGGGTGATGATGTTGCCGGCGGAGTCCGTCACCACGGCGTCGCTCGGCGCCTCTCGATGCCAGAGGTAGTCGCCGAGCGGGCTCAGCTTCGCCACGAAGTGCGTCCTGGCGGGGATTGGCCCACCGCCGAGATCCAGATTTCCCAGGCTGCGGCCCACGACAAGGACATTGTCCTCGGGGTCGACTGCGACATCCTTTGCCTCTCCTCCATCGTCCGAGAATGGCACCGGTCCGGACAGGAGCTTTCGCCAGAGCAGCGTGCCCGTAGGGGCTCGCTTCTCGACATGGAAATAGTAGGCGCAGGGACATAGCCCTTGGCCGTCCGCGTGCCCCATGGCCGCCAGGACGTTGCCGGCGCTGTCCATGGCGATCCCGCCTGGACTTTCGAAGCTCCGATGGGAGAACCCCCACATGTACTCGCCCGCCGCATCGAATGTCCTCACGGTCATGTCGGTGTCGACGGAGCTCGGGTAGACGAACAGCGCAGCGGAGGTGCCCGCGGCGCCCACCGCGATGCCTCGCAGGTTGATCGAGAGCGCGGAGCTACCGGTGATGTATCCGCGGCTGAAGATGTGGTTCCCGTCCGGATCGAGCTTGACGAAGAAGACGGCGGTCCGCGAGGAGTCACTGACCCAGGGGAGCGGGCCGCCTCCGAAGTCGACAGGCCGCGGCAGCCCGTCGAAGAGGGCGCCGCCATAGTTTCCGCCGAGGAAGATATTGCCGCTCGCGTCGAGCGCGATCTTGGTTCCTGCTTCCCCGTAGGGGATGCTGCCGAATCGTTTGCTCCATATCGCATGGCCTGCCGGGTCGAGCTTGAGCACGAACACATCCGTAGATCCTGCGCTCACGAGCGGCCCCGCCCCGAAATCGACCGTCCCCTCGAACGCGCCCGTCACATAGAGGTTGCCCGCGGCGTCCGTTGCGACGCCGTAGGCGGCGTCAGCTCCATCGCCGCCCAGAGCGGCGGACCACAGCGGAGGAGGCGAGCATTGCCCCGTGCCGTCGCAGTCCTCGTCGGCCTCCGTGATGCAGTCTTCGGCCGACGGCGTGACGTCGCCGGTGCACGGGCCATAGCCGGATCCGTCGGGCAGGCAGGTTTGAGCACCGGCGGTGCAGAGCCCTACGCCTTGCGTGCCCGGGGGCCCCGAATAGCAGCTCAGCTGCGACCCCGGCTCGCAAATAGCGGCGCTGCCGCCCCCGGTCGCTGGCCCTCCCCCCGCGCCTCCCTGACCTCCGCCCCCGGTCGCCGGCTCTCCCCCCGCGCCTCCCTGACCTCCGCCCCCGGTCGCCGGCTCTCCCCCCGCGCCTCCCTGGCCTCCGCCCCCAGTCGCCGGCTCTCCCCCCGCGCCTCCTTGCCCGCCACCACCGCCGGTCGCCGGCTCTCCCCCCGCGCCTCCTTGCCCGCCGCCACCGCCGGTCGCCGGCTCTCCCCCCGCGCCCCCCGCGCCCCCCTGGCCACCACCGCCTCCGGTCGTGCAGCCGACGGCCAGCGCCATCCCGAGCATCGCAGCCCCTCTTAGCCCCTGCCACACCCGAGCACCTCCGTGTCTCACGTGCTCCACCTTTCCGTTCCGGGTTGCTGACGACGGGTTCCCCGAGCGCTTCCCTCCCGGTTCTGGACGCGGGAGGAGCGCAGGCCACGATGCGCTAGGTGCGCCGACTCGCGCGCACATTCATCTCGCGAGAAGCCCAGGCGGGCAGGAGCACAGGCCAGCGGCCGGCAGCGCTCAGGGCGCCCGAGCGCGAGGAGCTCCAGCGGCTGGAGATGGGGATGGAGCGTGAGCGCCGAAAAAAGCGGAGGACTCCCCGCGAACGAAAGCAAGTGAGGCGAGCCGACACGGGACCTCGGAACGAGGCGGAAAGCGCCCATCTCATGCGTACTCATGCGTACGTAGATGAAAGGGAGGACCTGTGTGGCTCAGCCCACCCTCTCCGCCCACCCTACGACCCTCTCCGCTTCCGCCTACAAAAGGTATGTTAAGGCTGAACAGCCCGTGGTACGAACCGAAGAAGAGAAGGTGGAATGTTTCTTGTGACGGGGCCGCCAGCTCACCGTGTACGCATTTGCTCGCTCGCTATCCGCCGGGGCACGCCGACCGGGCGCACGAGGCTCGCTCGATCGTGCTGAGCCGGCAGAATCCCATGCAAGAGCAAGAAACTCCGCTCTCTGGGCTCGTCCTCATCGTGGACGATAGCGCCGACAACCTGGCCGTGCTGTCGAGCGCGCTCATTTCCGATGGCCTGGAGGTCGCCGTCGCGCGCGACGGTGAGGAGGCGATCGAGCTGGCCAGCCGGGCCCAGCCCGACCTCGTCTTGCTCGACGCTCTGATGCCCGGCCTCAGCGGGTTCGAGACGTGCCGGCGGATCAAGGCCGATCCGGCGACGCAGAGCATCCCCGTCATCTTCATGACGGCGCTCGCCGAGGCGAGGTTCAGGATCCAGGGCTTCCGCGTCGGCGCCGTCGACTATGTGACAAAGCCGTTCGAGAAGACCGAGCTCCTGGCGCGGGTGCACACCCAGATCTCGCTCCGGCGCGCAACGCGGGCTCTCGAGGAGCGGAATACGAGGCTCACGGAGGAGATCCGGGAGCGCGCCAAGGCGGAGGAGGCGCTGGCGCAGGCCGTGCAGCTGCTGCGCGACACGAACGAGCGGCTCTCGCAGCAGCTGGTGCAGAGCGAGAGCGCCGAGGCGGCCAGGGCGGCGCTGCAAGAGCAGATCATCGCGGCCCAGCGGGAGCGGCTCCTCGAGCTCTCCGCTCCGCTCATTCCGATGATCGATGGCGTCCTCGTGATGCCCCTCATCGGCACGGTGGACGTCGAGCGTGCCGGACAAGCGGTCGAGACAGCGCTGCGCGGAGCGAGCGAGCGCACGGCGGACACTCTCATCATTGACATCACCGGCATAAAAGCAGTAGATGAGACGGTTGCGCGCATGCTCGTGCAAGCGGCGATGGGGCTCTCGCTCCTCGGCACGCGGACGATCGTCACGGGCATCCGCGCAGAGGTGGCGCAAACGCTCGTGGCGCTCGACCTGCACCTCGATCAGCTCGTGACGAAGGCCACCCTGCAGTCGGGCGTGGAGCACGCGCTGCGGACACGCGGCCGCCGCCGGCACAAGCCCGAGCTCTGAAGTACCGGAGAATTCCGTCGTTCGCCGGGCGTCTCCGCCGACCCGAAGAGGAGCTGAACCGGGATGGATCTGAGAGACTACGTTGTGGGGGACGTGATGCACGAAGGGGCCGAGACCCGCGTGTGCCGCGCGGTCCATCGCCCCTCCGGCGACAGGGTGGTGCTCAAGCTCCCCGCGGCGGCCGCGCCGAGCTCGCGCGTGACGGGGCGCATCCTGCATGAGCATCACATCCTGACACAGCTCGGAGAGGTGTCGGGGGTAGCGCGGGCGCGGGAGCTCCTGCAGCGGGGCGGCACGGCCGCGCTGGTGATCGAGGACCCCGGCCTCCGGTCGCTGGATCTAGAGCTCGCCGAGCGCGGGCGCCTGCCGGTGGAAGCGGTGCTGAGGCTGGGAGCGCTCCTCGCTCGATCCCTCGAGGCCGTGCACGCGGCCGGCATAACGCACAAGGATATCAAACCACAGAACGTGCTGGTCGACGCGGGGTACGCGCAGGTCAAGCTGCTCGACTTCGGCATCGCCTCGTCGCTGCCGCTGGAGGCGACGGCGGCGAGCATCCCCGAAGGGCTCGAGGGGACACTGGCGTACATGTCGCCCGAGCAGACGGGCCGCACAGCGCGGGCGCTCGATCCCCGCACCGACCTGTACTCGCTCGGAGTGACGCTCTTCGAGGCGCTCTCAGGGCGGCTACCGTTCACCGAGCGCGACCCGCTCTCGCTGGTGCACGCGCACCTGGCCAAGGAGCCGCCGTCCCTCGACGAGGTCGTCCCCGATGCGCCTCCGGGCCTCGCGGCGATCGTGTCCAGGCTCCTCGCGAAGAACCCTGACCGGCGGTACCAGACGGCCAAGGGCGCAGCGGAAGACCTGGAGCGAGCGCTGCGCATGTGGCGCGAGCGCGGCGCGGTGGAGCGCTTCACGCTCGGGGACAAGGATTTCTCGCAGAAGCTGCGGCTGCCGGACGTCCTCGTCGGGCGAGAGCATGAGCGCGATCTGCTGGGCGCGGCCTTCGCCCGCGCCGCCGAGGGCGCGGCGGAGCTCGTGCTCATCGGCGGCCCGTCCGGCATCGGCAAGACGGCGCTCGTGCGCACCGTCTACCGGGACATCGCGCGCGCGGGGCGCGGGCTCCTGATCTCGGGCAAGCACGACCAGCTCGCGCGGTCGACGCCCTACGCGGCCATGGCGCAAGCGTTCGGGGCGCTGATGCAGCAGTGGCTGGCGAGCCCGAAGCCGACGCTGACGGCGTGGCAGGAGCGGATCAGGGCCGACGTGGGGGACAACGCCCGGCTCATCGCCGACGTGGTGCCGGAGCTCGACCTGATCATGGGCAAGCTCGCGCCGGTGCCGCCGGTGCACGGCGAGCAGGTGCTCGCCCGCCAGCGGCTGACCTGGCTGAACTTCGTGCGGGCGGTCACGACGCCGAACGCGCCGCTCGTGATGTTCCTCGACGACATGCAGTGGGCCGACAGCGCCACGCTGGAGATCCTGAGGACGCTGCTGACCGACGCAGAGCGAAGAGAGCTCCTCTTGATCGCGGCGTACCGCGACAACGAGGCGCCCCCCGAGCACCCGCTGTGGAGGCTCGTGGCGTCGGTCGAGGAGAGCGGGGCGAGGGTGTCGAGGATGTCGGTGCACCCCCTTTCGGCGGAGCACGTGCAGGCATGGACAGCGCGGGCGCTGAGCAGCGAGGCGGCGCGGGTGGAGCCGCTCTCGCGTATCCTGTGGCAAAAGACGCGAGGAAACCCGTTCTTCATGGAGCAGCTGCTGCTGTCCCTGCACCGGCAGAGCAAGGTGGCGCGGGACCCGGAGAGCGGCGCGTGGCGCTGGGGCCAGAAGGAGATCGAGCAGGCGCAGGTGACCGACAACGTCGTCGCCCTCCTGACGGACAAGCTGCTCGAGATGCCTGAAGCGACACAGCAGCTCCTGGGGCTCGCGGCGTGCGCGGGGCACGCTTTCCACCTCCACGACCTGGAGCGGCTCAGCGGATGGGAGCGCGCCCGGGTGACCGGCGCGCTGTGGCCCGCCCTGCGGGAGGAGCTGGTGGTGCCCGCCGATGGAGCCTACCGGACCGCGCAGGCGCTGGGAGAGGCCGGAGCCGGAACCGGAACCGGAACCGGAGAAGGAGCGCTCGACGCTGAATACCGCTTCTTGCACGACCGCGTGCAGCAGGCGAGCTACGAGCGGGCCCCGCCGGCGCAGCGCGTCCTGGCGCACCTGGAGATCGGCCGGCGGCTGTGGGCGCGGCATCGGGCGCAGGGGGGCACACCCCAGGAGCTCCTGGAGCTGGTGCGGCACCTCAACCTGGGCTCAGCGCGGATGGACTCCGCAGGCGAGCGCGAGGCGCTGGCACGGCTGAACCTCGAGGCCGCGCGCGCCGCGAAGGCGGCGAGCTCGTACCGGCTCCTCCTGAGCCTCGCCGAGGCCGCGCAGGGCTTGCTGGGCGATGACGCCTGGCGCAAGGACGCGGCGCTGTGCGCGGAGCTCGCGCTCGAGCAGATCGAGGCGGCCTTTCTGCTGCGGGAGTTCGACGACGTCGAGGCGCGGTGCGCGCGGCTGCTCGCCATGCCGCTGCCGGCGCTCACCAGGCTCTCGGCGCAGGAGCTCCGCGTCCGCAGCGCCCAGGCGGCGGGCCAGTTCGCGCGAGGGGTCGAGCTCGGGCTCGCCGCGCTCACGGAGCAGGACATCGCGTTTCCGGGCACGGACGAGGCGCGCAGCGCCGCGCTCCTCGAGGAGTCCGCCGAGCTGGATCGATGGTTCGAGCGCGACCCGGACGCGTTCGAGCGGATGCCCCTCGATCCCTCCCCGGAGCAGGTGCTCATCGATGCGCTGACGATGCACCTCATGGTGTGTGCGGCGATCGGCGGTCAACCGCTGCTGTCCGGGCTCGTGATCGCCCGCGCCGTGCTGAGGGTGCGAGAGCGGCGCGCGCTCACGCCCGTCTCTCCCTTCATCATCGTTTGCTTCGCGAACGTCTGGTCGCTCACCACGGGCATGTATCGTCGCGCTGCGTGCTGGGTCGGCCCTGGAGTGCGCGCGGCCGAGCGCGTCGCGTCGCCCTTTCTGGCAGAGTGTCTGTCTTTCCACGGGCAGTACACGGCCTACTCCCGCCCCGCGGATGAAATGGCGCCCATCTTCGAGCGGACCTGCGCGACCGGCCTGAAGGTCGGCTCGTTCCAGGGGGCGAGCTGGGGGCTGGAAGGCGACCTGTTCTATTACCGAGTGTGGCGTGGCCAGCCGCTCCGGCAGCTCGAGGCGCACCGGGCGGCGCGCTGGGGGTTGATGCAGCGCGCGGGGACCGCGCTCGGGACGCACTATTTCGAGGCGATCGCGTCGTGGTGCGACCTCTTGACGAACGCCGACGGCGCGGGGAGGCTCCTGTCGGGCGAGCCGCTCTCACGAGGATCGCGCTCCTTCCTGGCTGACGGAGACGGGATGGCAGCCGAGCTGGCTCGCATCCTCGAGGCGCACCTGTTCCTCGTCGCGGGCGCGTACCCGAAGGCGCTCGCGCGGGCACGGGAGGCCGAGCAGTTCCGCGTGTCCATCTTCGGCTTTCCCCCGGTCACGGACATACCGCTCTGGCTCGCGCTCGCGGCCGCGAGGTGCTGGCCGACAGCCGCGGACGCGGCGGAGCGGGCCGGGCTCCGCGAGGACATCGAGCGAGGCCTCGCGCGGCTGAGGTACTTCGCCGAGGGGAGCGCGGACAATTTCCTCCACAAGCTGCGCCTCCTCGAGGCCGAGCACGCCCGCGTGCAGGGCAAGACCGACGAAGCCATGGCCAGGTACGACGAGGCCATCGAGCTCGCGCGCGAGCAGCGATTCTTTCCTATCGAAGCCCTGGCCGCTCAGCTCTGCGCCGAGTTTCACCTCGAGGCGGGCAGGAGCCGTGTCGCCGCGCTGTACCTGCGCGAGGCCAGGGACGCCTATGCTCGCTGGGAGGCGCACGCCGTGGTGGCCCACCTGGAGGCGAGGTGGCCCGCCCTGCTCCGCGCGCCTGCCCGGCCCGCGACGGCGGAGCGCCGCCGCACGACGGGCGTCGCCACGCTGACCACCACGGGCGTCACCGGCGGCGCGCAGCTCGACGTGAACACCGCGGTGCGCGCGGCGCGGGCGCTGTCGAGCGAGCTCGACCCGGAGCGGGTCGTCGGGCGTCTGATGGAGCTCGTGCTGGAGAGCGCCGGGGCGCAGCGCGGCGTCCTGCTGCTCGGCGAAGGCGAAGAGCTCTCGGTCGTGGCGCGGCTCTCGGTGGAGGGAGGCCGCATCGAGACGGGCCTGTCCGAGCCGCTCTCGCAGAGCAGCGAGGTGGCGAGGACGGTGGTGCACTACGTGGCGCGCACGAACGAGCCGGTCGTGGTGGACGACGCCAGGTCGGACGCGCGCTTCGCGGCCGATCCGCACCTGGCCTCGCGCCCCGTGCTCTCGCTCCTCTCGCTTCCTTTGTCGCATCGAGGGCGCCTCCTCGGCGTGCTCTACCTCGAGCATCGAGAGGTGCCTGCGGCGTTCCCCGAGCGGCGGGTGGAGCTCCTGTCGGTGCTCGCCGCGCAGGCCGCCATCGCCGTCGAGAACGCCCTCCTGTACCGGGACCTGGAGGCCAAGATCAAGGAGCGCACCGTCGAGCTCCGCATCGCCAAGGAGGCCGCGGAGCGCGCCAGCCAGGCGAAGAGCGACTTTCTCTCCAGCATGAGCCACGAGCTGCGAACGCCGCTCAACGGGATCATGGGTTATGCCCAGATCCTGGAGCGAACCCCCGACGTCCCGCCGGCGTGGCGGGAGGGCCTGCGGGTCATCCAGAAGTCGAGCGAGCACCTGCTCTCGCTCATCAATGACCTGCTGCACCTGGCCAAGATCGAGGCGGGGAAGATGGACTCCGTCCTGACGGAGTTCCGGTTGCCTGCGCTCGTGCGGACCGTGGTCGACCTGTGCCGGGTGCGCGCCGAAGCGAAGGCGATCACATTCTCCCACGATCTTCGCGGCCCTGCGCTTCAGGCCGTCTGCGCCGACGAGAAGCGGCTGATGCAGGTGCTCTTGAACCTCCTCGGCAATGCCATCAAGTTCACCGAGCGGGGAGGCGTGGCCCTCCACGTCGAGGTGCTGGAGGAGACCGTCCCGGCAGGGCGGATGGTGCGGTTCCGGGTCGAGGATACGGGTCCTGGGATCGCCCCGGAGCACCTGTCGCGCATCTTCGAGCCCTTCGAGCAGGTGGGGGAGCAGAGCGCGAAGAGCGAGGGCACAGGGCTTGGCCTCGCCATCACGAAGAAGCTCGTGCAACAGATGGGTGGTGCGATCGAGGTGCAAAGCGAGGTCGGCGAGGGCAGCGTCTTTGCCGTGACGCTTCCGCTCGCCGAGGTGCAGCTCGCGACGAGCCCAGGCGAAGCCAGGGGGTGGGACACGATCGTCGGCTATCAGGGGGAGCGCCGCGCGGTGCTCATCGTGGACGACAATCCCGACAATCGCGCGGTGGTACGCGAGCTCCTCGGCCCGCTCGGCTTCGAGCTGCGCGAGGCGGACGGCGGTGAGGCGGCGCTGCGCATGGCGGCGCTGCGCGCGCCGGCGCTCATCCTGCTGGACGTGTACATGAAGGGCATGGACGGCTACGAGACCGCGCGTCGCCTCAGGCGCATGCCCGAGCTCCGGCAGGTCGTCATCCTGGCCTCGTCGGCGAGCGTATCCGAGGCCGAGCGGCAGCAGTGCGCCAGCGCCGGCTGCGATGACTTCTTGCCCAAACCGATCGTGGCGAGCGCGCTCCTCGACAAGATATCGCGGTTGCTTGGCATCGAGTGGCTTCGCCGCGATGAAGCCCCCGCTCGGGACGCGCCGGCGGAGGAGCCCGAAGGCGGCGGACACCTCGCGCCGCCTCCGGCCGACGAGCTGGCGATCCTGTCGGCGCTCGCGAAGAAGGGGCTCGTCCACAAGATCCTGGAGGAGGCGGAGCGGATAGCGCAGCACGACCCGCGTCTCAGACCTTGGATCGAGCAGCTCACGACGCTGGCACGCAGCTACCAGACCCGGAAGCTGCGGGACTTTGTCGGCGCGTACGGCCCAAACGGCGCGGGCGGCGCCGACGGCCGCGCGGATCCACAAGAATCGACGTAGCGAGCGGCCCAGGTCGGGCGATGGTGCCAAGGATGGCGGGCGAGAGCCGCCGGGTCGCCGTCGTTACCCCGACCTGGGGCGGGTCGCCCGCTCGAGCAGCCGCTGCACCGTCGCTGTCTGCAAGTCGCGCGTCTGGGCCGTGAGCGAATAGAGCATCGCCTCGCGGAAGAGGCGCTGCGCGGCGTGGTCGAGGAGGTTGGCGCTGCCTCCGGTCGCAGCGACCGCGGCGTGCGCGGCCCTGACGCCCAGATCGATGCACCAGGCGCGAACGCGGACCGCGTGCTCTGCCTGGCCCTCCGCCTCCGGCCGGTCCGCCCATGCATCGACCTCGGCGCGGGCGGACTCCCTCTCTTCCTCGAACGCCCGCGCGGCGTCCGCCAGGCGCGCGCTGCAGCGGCGCTCCGCCAGGTCCGCGAGCAGGGCCGCGGCGGCGCCGGCGGCGCCCAGGGAGAGCGCCGACGGCGTGAGCAGGCCCGCGGCGTCGCGGGCGGCCTGCTGCTCGCGCGTCAGGGTCGTGATCACCTGCTCGGGGCCGACGCGCAGATCGCGCAGCGTCAGCGACACCGTGGCCGAGGCGTTCATCGCGCTCAGGCGGAGCGGCGGCGATGCCTCGATGGAGTTCCCCGCCTCCAGCGGCGTCAGGACGTACATCAGGCGACCATCGGGGAGCGCTCCGGCGATGACCGCATCGTCGGCGATCCCATGGCCGGTCAACCAGGGCACGGTGCCGTCGAAGCGGAACCGGTCGCCGTCGGGCTCGACATTGACCATCGGCGGGCCCGGGCGGCGGACGTGCGAGAAGCCGACGGTGCAAAACCGCTCGCCGGCGGCGAAACGAGGCAGGGCGCGCGCCTTGAGCGCCTCGTTGTCGCCGCGCGCGATGAGCGGGCACGCGGCGGCGTGCTGCATGTGGACGAACGCCGTCACACCGCAGGCACCGGCGAGGATCTCCAGTACCTCGCGCGCGACCCGCGGCGGGGCGCCGTGGCCGCCGTAGCATGCGGGCGTCGCGGTCCCGAGGAGACCTGCGTCCGCGAGCGCGCGGATGTGCTCTCGGGGAACCGCCGCGGCCTGATCCGTGGCGTTCGCCGAAGGGGCGAGCACGAGCGTCGCGAGCCGGCGGGCGCGCTCGATCAGCGCGGCGGAGCCGGCCGTGGCAGGCGGCGTGGGCGATCCGGGGGACATGCGAAGGGAGTGTAGGCCGCGGCAGCGAGGCGACCCAGGAGATCGGCGCATCGCGGCCGAGGCACGTGCCCCCACCTGCTTGAAGGCTGCAGCCTCCTCGCAGCGGCGCCGAGGCGGCGCACCAGGGTCGAGGCGGACCGCGCGTCCCTGACGTGTTCATCCGGCGATTCGGGCGAATCAGGCGATCCGGGCGAAGAGCAGCGCGAGCGCGCACAGCATGATGCAGATGCCGAAGATCTTCCCGACGTGCCGCCCGTTCCCGAGGATCTCCACCATCACGCGGCCCGCCACGACATAGATCATGAAGCAGGCGAAGCCGATGGTGACGATCGGGACGCCCATCGCGATCACGCCGCCCGCCGCGCTCCGCCTCACGAACTGGGGAAAGAGGGCGGCGAAGAGCACGATCGCCTTGGGGTTGACGACGGCGAACATGAAGCCGTCGCGGACGTGCTGCCACGACGACCCGGACCGCGCCGCGACCTCACGGTCGCTCCCGGAATTGGCGATGCCCAGCAGCGTCCAGCCGATATAGAAGATGTACAGCGCCCCCACGAGCTTCATGCCGAGCAAGAGCGAGCTCGACAGGCCGCCGACCTCGAGGATCATGAGGTAGGAGGCGACCGCCTGCACGATCGTCGCCGCGATGTTTCCGGCCCCGGAGAGCGCCCCTGCCCCCCAGCCGTGGCTGGCGCCCTTGGCGAGCGCGAGCAGCATCGATGGGCTCGGGATGATGGACGCGACGAAGACGGCCATGCAGCAGGCCAGCAGCACCTCAGCGCTCACCCGCCGACAGGTGGATGCTATCGGGCTTCATCCAGTGGTCGATGGTGTTCCTGGCGACGTGGTCGAACCTGCTATGCAGCAGCATCGAGGCTCCTTCTGTGCTGGTGGGCGACGACTCCGCGGTTCCGGCGCCCGGCCGTCCGGGGCCGCAGCGACGCGCCGCGCGCTGTTCCGGGGCTGTTGAGCAAGCGTCGGACCAGCGGTGATCGTCGTCCGGTTTCGACGAGAAGGCCCGTCCCGGCGGCCAGAAACACACCTCGCCCAACCAGGGGTTCAGGGCGCACCGATAGGAGATAGGCAACACGTTGCCCGATCGAGCAACAGCCTGTCATGCGGCAGGAGCGAGCCGCCGCTCGGCCGTTGAGCTTCAGCTCTCCTGGGCAGCTCGCTCGCCCGACGGCCGAGGCTCGCGAGCGTCCTCCCTCACGAGCGGCTACGCGGACACGTCGAGGTACGCCGCGGACCTTGCTGCGGGGGGGATCCTCCGGCAGGCTTCCGGGATGACGTCCCTCGCCTTCGCGATGCCGGCGGAGATCGTCGACCCGAGCGTCGTCGCTCCGCCGGGCGATCTGTACAGCAACGAGCCGCCGATGGAGAGCTACCAGCACCTCGTCCAGATGATCCTGCTGCTCGAGAGCCTGGAGCTCTTCTGGAAGGACCGTGCCGACTTCTTCGCCGCGGGGAACCTGACCATCTACTTCAGCCCCAAACAGCTCAAGACCGAGCACTTCCGGGGCCCTGATTTCTTCGTCGTGCTCGGCACCGAGCGGAGGCCGCGCAAGAGCTGGGTCGTCTGGGAAGAAGACGGCCGGTATCCGAACGTGATCGTGGAGGTGCTCTCGGAGAGCACAGAGAGCACCGATCGCGGCCTCAAGAAGCAGATTTACCAGGACGTCTTCCGGACGCCGGACTACTTCTGGTTCCATCCGGAGACGCTCGAGCTCTCGGGCTTCCACCTCCTCGACGGTCAGTACGAGCCGCTCGCCCCCGATGCTTCCGGACGGCTCTGGAGCGCTCAGCTGGAGCTCTTCCTTGGCGTCGAGGAGGGGCAGCTTCGCTTCTTCACCCCCGAGGGAGAGCTCGTGCCCGCAGGCAAGGAGCTCGCGAAACGGGCCGAGTCCGCCGAGCAGCGCGCCGAGTCCGCCGAGCAGCGCGCCGAGTCCGCCGAGCAGCGCGCCGAGTCCGCCGAGCAGCAGGCAATGCGGCTGGCGGCGAGGCTCCGGGAGCTCGGCGTCGATCCCGACACGCTGAAGTAACGTTCGGATCCCGCGCTCCTCCGCCCCCTCCTGTGAAGAACGCGATGAAGCTCTATTTCAGCCCTGGCGCCTGCTCGCTCTCTCCGCACATCGCGCTGCGCGAGGCCGGCCTCCCGTTCGAGCTCGAGCAGGTCCACCTCGGCACGAAGAAGACAAGGTCGGGCGCCGACTTCACCTTGATCAACCCCAAGGGCTACGTGCCCGCGCTCGAGATCGAGGGCGGCGAGGTGCTCACCGAAGGACCGGTGATCGTCCAGTACATCGCCGATCGGAGGCCCGAGTCCGGGCTCGCCCCCCCGGCCGGCACCCTGGATCGCTACCGGCTGCAGGAGTGGCTGAGCTTCATCAGCACCGAGCTGCACAAGCAGTTCTCGCCGCTCTTCAAGCCGAGGGCGCCGGACGAGCAGAAGAACGCGGCGAGGGCGCTCCTCGGCCGGCGCTTCGCCTTCGCGGCGCGCCGCCTCGAGGACACGACGTACCTTCTCGGCGAGCGGTTCACTGTGGCGGACGCGTACCTCTATACCGTGATGACGTGGACGAGGTTCGCGGGCGTCGATCTCGGGGGATGGCCCGTCCTCGGCCGCTACAGGGAGCGCGTCGGCGCCCGCCCTGCAGTGCAGGCCGCCATCGAGGCCGAGCGGAGGCGGTAGGCATCCTTCGGTCCCTGGGGATACGCGCCTTGACGCAACGATCACGCGCGACTTTGCATGACGGCATGCTGCAGGCGATCGCCGAGGACGTGTGGGCGTACGAGAGGGACTTCCGGCTGCCGTTCGGCGATCTGCCAGCGCGCACGACGGTCGTGAGGCGCGCCGACGGCGGGCTCGTCATCCACTCGCCGCTGGCGTTCGATGACGACACCGCCCGGGAGATCGATGCGCTCGGCGAGGTGCGCGCCCTCGTCGCCCCGAGCTGCCTCCACCACGTCTTCTTGAGGGCCGCGACCGAGCGCTGGCCACGCGCCGGCGTGCTCGGGGCGCCTGGGCTCGAGAAGAAGCTCTCCGGCCTTCGCTTCACCCCGCTGCCCCGATCCGGCGTCGCGCCGGAGATCGGCGACGATCTCGACGTCCGCCTCATCGAGGGCGTGCCGTACATCGCGGAGCACGTGTTCCTGCACGCGCGGTCGCGGACGCTCATCGTGACGGATCTCCTCTTCAACGTGCATGAGGCCCGCAGCTTCGCCATGAAGGTCTTCCTCTGGGTCGGCGGCGTGTGGAGGAAGACCGCCCAAGACCACGTGTGGCGCGTGCTCATGAGGGACCGCGCCGCGGCGGCGCGCAGCGTCGCCGACGTCCTCGCGTGGGACTTCGAGCGCGTCGTCGTCGCCCACGGCGACGTCATCGAAGGCGAGGCGAAGGACCGGACGCGCAGCGCGCTCGCGTGGATCGGCGCCGGTGCTGGCCGGCTCCTGCCTGGGAGATGAGCGCTCTCAGGCGGCCGCCTGCGACGACGGCCCCCCGCGCCGGACGCTCGCGCATGCCGAGCCATGCGACGAGCGCCGCGAACGGGAGCAGGCTCGCGCCAGCCCAGCGACGTCACCCTGTCCGAGCTCGCGGTCGAGTCGTTCTTCCCCGCGGACCAGGCGACCGCGGAGGCGCTGCGCGCGACGTCGCGACGCCGAGGACAACGGCCCTCTGCAGAGGAATCGCATCGGACCCCGCTCTGAAGGCGCGCGCCGCGCGCGCATCGACCGGCCGCGCACTGCCCGCGCTCCCCTGGGCAGCGCTGAGAGCGCTACCGGTGCATCGCGATGTCGTTGCGGGGAAAGGGCTTGATGCGCCGGGTGTGCCGCCCGGTGGACGGGGCGGTCTTGATCCGCCCGGGGGATCGCGCGGGCCGCGCGGTGGGCTGCTTCTTCGTCGTCGACCGCGAGGCCTCGCTGGTGGGCGCGCGCTCGGGCTGCGCCGCCGCGGCCTGGACCGGCTCCTGGAGCTCCGGCGCGAGCAGCGGTCGGGGTGCCTCCACGACGCTGGCGAGGAGCGTCGCCTCGGTCGAGCTCGACAGCCCGGCGCCGCGGGGGGCGACGGCGGCGAGCGCGGCGTTGTCGGCTGCGGGCGCGGCGAACCGGACGCCGAAGAACAGGCTGGCGCCGGCCAGCACGGCGCCTAGCGCGGCTGCCGCTGCTATCCGCGCGGATGGCTTCTTGCGCTTCTTGCGGCTCGACGCCGTGCCCAGGACCGCCGTCGTGCCATCGCCGCCGTCGTCCTCGCAGAGATCCGCCTCCACGACCGGTATCGACGGGGACGTCATGACAGGGTTGCGCCGGGTGACCACGCCGTCCTGCGAGCTCACGGGCGGCGCCTCGACCACGCTCTCCGCGCCCGCCGGAGCCGGCGTCTCGGTGCCCCATTTGCGCGACGACAGCGCCCGCTCCAGCGCGTCGGCCATCTCCTTCGCCGACCCGAAGCGGGCGCTCGGATCCTGCTGAAGGGCCCTCGCCATCCATTCGTCGACGGCGGCCGGCACGTCGATCCGGTGCGCGCTGGGCGGCGTGAACCGCCCCCTGTGCACGGCGAGCGTGAGCGCCGCGAGCGTCTCTCCGGAGAACGGGGTCCGCCCCGTCATCGCATGATAGGCAACGACGCCGAGCGACCAGAGATCCGCACGGAAATCGAGATCCCGCGGGGTGACGAGCTGCTCCGGGCTCATGTAGAGCGGCGTCCCGACCACGTTCCCCGTCGAGGTGACCCGCAGGTCCCGGACCCGCTTGGCGATACCGAAGTCGAGCACCTTGACGAAGATCTCCCCGTCCACCTGGGTCAGGAACAGGTTGTCCGGCTTGATGTCGCGGTGGACGATGCCGAGCCGGTGCGCCTGCCCCAGCGCCTTGGCCGCTTGCGCCACGATACGCGCCACCTCGCCGAGCGGCAGCCGGCCCTGGCGGCTGATACGGACCCTCAGGTCCTCGCCGCGGAGGAGCTCCATCGCGATGTACGGCATGCCCTCCGCCGTCAAGCCGTGATCGAGGACCTGCGCGACGTGCGGGCTCGTGATCTGCGCCGCAGCGACCGCCTCTCGCCGGAACCGCTCGACGTAGCCCGGGTCGTCCACGTACTCGGGCGACATGAACTTCACGGCTACCTGAGCCTTCAGCGGAAGCCGATCGGCAACCCAGATGCTCCCCATCCCGCCGCGCCGGAGGATGCGCACGAGCCTCAGCGAAGGCGTCACCATCTGTCCGGTGTGCAGGGGCATACCTCTGCTACTCCTTCTCGCACTCGCACAGGCCCGAGCCGGTGGTTCCGTCAGCTCCAGCCGAAAACTCGCCCGAATGGCGTAAATAGATCACTACGACGCCTTCATTGCCTCTGCAAGAGAAACAAAGTGCTCTCCGCCACGTCCGTCACGTGTGTCAGCTCTAGTCAGCTCTAGTCAGTTCTAGTCAGTTCTAGGTGCGCGTCGCGCACCCGCGCACATTGAAGCCAACCCGTCTCTCACATCCCCCAGGAGCGCAGGGGCCGCGGAGCGCTCCTATGCGATACGGCCACGTGGACGGACATCCACCGTGCGCTGATGTCGGCGGATGAGCGCATGTCGAGCGCCAGGTTCGTCCAGCCGGTCGAGAGCGCCCGTCGCCGCGAGCGGCGGCGCCGAACAACGGAGTTGAAGGTAGGCCACCTGATCATCAGGTGGGGAGCGCGGGAACAAGCGTGCCTGTCGTGCGGCCATGGCCCGCGATCCGCTGCGGCTTCATCCATGGGCTCACCTCGCGGCGTCAGGTGAGCCCGCCGGCGGGGCGCGAGGGCTCATCGCCTCTTGACTTCGAAAAAAGTCTTTCATTTTGCCTCCACAACCACCGTCGGGGCAGCATGGAGGGTGGCGCTCGTGTCTTCGATCCAGCGCGGGAGTCACGAGGACGGGGCGAGACCCATTGGGGGTCGACATCGTCCGACATCGGAGGGCGGGCCTGTCCAGCTCCACGCGGGGCGCGCTCGCGCCTCCCTGGATCACGCGCCGCGACAGGCGGGTTGTCCCCTGGAGGAGGATTGAAGCCTCTCGTCTTCTGGGTGCCGGCTCACTGAAAGAGTTCACCCAGCCGAGGACGGCCTGGACGCCCACGGAGCTCGCGCGTACGCCGGCGGAGGAAATCCACCCGCGCCGAGACTGAAGCTGATGCGTAGGGGTGCGATAAAAAATGAAGCGCAGGTGTCATCCATGGTTGCGTCTACGCGCGCAGGCGTAGAATCGCCGGAACCATGAGCCGATCCCCCTCCGACAAGGACGCGCCCAAAAAGGCAACGGTCAGCCCCGTGCCGTCGCGAGGGACCCCGCCGGAGACGATCCCGTCGCGCGCCAGCGCCAGCAGCAGCAGCGCCCTGCCGTCGGCGCCGCCCCTGACACGGAACAGCGCCGGCAGCGGCAGCGCCCTGCCGCCGGCGCCCGCATCGAACCGCGGGGGCAGCACCCTCCCGCCTCCTCAGCAGCACGCGCCGCCCCCGGCGCGCGGCAGCCATTTCCCGGCCGACGCGCGCGTGCGGCGGGATCGACCGAGCGTCCCGCTCTCTCCGCACGGCGCGTATGCGTCGCAGGAGGCGCGCGGCTGGCGAGAGCGGCCGACCGCCGCGGCCGCCGCCGCGGCCCGCGCCGGCTATACCTTGCAGGATCCGTTCGATCGGTGGGACCCGTCCGAGGGCTCCCCCGCCGCGCCCGCGACCCAGCCGCCCGAACCGCCGAGCTCGCGGATCCCGGAGGCGTCCCGCCACGAAGACGCCGGCCGCGGCCACGCGCCGGCCTCGTCGCCGGGCAAGCGCACGGCGACCGGCGCGCTGCCCGCCGCGCACCAGCCGGCGGCGTCGGCCAGGCCGTCCGCGGGGCGCGAGCCGCAGCGGCTCCACGAGCCGCACGGCGGAGGCCACGATCCGTACACGCCCATCAACCAGATCCTCGGCTACACGCGCCTGCTCGTGGCGTCGCTGCAGGGCAAGGTCGCGCCGCAGCACATCGAGGACATCCGCAATATCGAGCTCGCGTCGCGCAAGCTGCTCACCATCGTGCAGGCGATGGAGAACGGCGACGAGGACGCGCCCTCGAGCGTGAAGGTCAGCATCCCCTCCCCGCACGAGGAGCCCGCTGTCCACGCCGAGATCGAGGGCAGCGGGCGCGGCACCATCCTCGTCGTCGACGACAGCCGAGGCAACCGCGACGTCCTCTGTCGGGTGCTGCAGAACAACGGCTACCGCACCGCGTCCGCCGAGGACGGACCCCGCGCGCTGGGGCTCGCCGCGCGCGAGCGCTTCGACGCCGTGCTGCTCGACGTGAACATGCCCGGCATCAGCGGCCTCGGCGTGCTCTCGGCCCTGCGCCAGAGCCGCTCGCAGGCCGAGCTCCCGGTGATCATGGTGACCACGCGCGGCGCGAGCGAGGACGTCGTCGAGTCGCTCAAGCTCGGCGCCAACGACCACGTGACGAAGCCGATCGACTTCGACATCCTTCTCGGGCGGCTCGACACGCAGCTCACGCTGAAGCGCTCGCGCGAGCAGCTCTCGCAGCTCGCGGCGGAGCTGTCGGTCAAGAGCGAGTTCATCCGCAAGACGTTCGGCCGCTACCTGAGCGACGACGTGGTGAACCGCCTGCTCTCCTCGCCCGAGGCCCAGCTCCTCGGCGGCGAGGAGCGCGAGGTGACCATCATGATGACGGACCTCCGCAGCTTCACGACGATGACCGAGAACATGCCGCCCGACGTCGTCATGCGGCTCCTGAACGGCTACCTCGGCGAGATGGCGCGCATCATCGTCGCGCGCGGCGGCACGATCATCGAGTTCATCGGCGACGCGATCCTCGCGCTCTTCGGCGCGCCGTTCCCGGCGGGCGACGACACCCGCCGCGCGGTCGCCTGCGCGCTGGAGATGCAGATGGCGATGGACGCGGTGAACGAGAAGAACAGCGCCGAGGGCCTGCCGACGCTGCAGATGGGCATCGCGCTCAACACCGGCCCGGTCGTCGTCGGCAACATCGGCTCCGAGGCGCGCACGAAATACGGCGTGGTCGGCGCCCAGGTGAACCTGACGTCCCGCATCGAGTCGTGCACGGTGGGCCGCCAGATCCTGATCGCGGACACCACGCGCCGCGCCGCCGGCGCGGGCCTCCTGCTCGGCCAGAGCCACGCGCTGGCCGTCAAGGGGTTCTCGAACCGTGTGCTGGTCCACGAGGTCCTGGGCCTCGATAACCCCGAGCGGCTCTACCTGCCCGAGCGGCGGGTCGAGATCCTCTCGCTCTCGTCGCCGCTGCCGGTCGTGTGCGCGCGCCTCGCGGGCAAGCGGGTGGAAGGCGAGCCGCAGTCCGCCTTCATCCTCGGGCTCTCGCCCTTCGGCGCCGTGCTGCGGCTGCATCCCCGGCCCGCGCCCTTCACGAACCTCCAGATCCACCCGTCCGGCCCGCTCGCCGAGCAGCTCGGCGGCGAGCTGCACGCGAAGGTGATCGAGCTCGACGCGCGCGCCGACGATGTCGTGCGCATCCACTTCACGTCGTCGCCGCCGGGGCTCGCGGCGTTCGTTCAGAAGCTGCACCGCGCCGAGGCATAGCGGCTCTCCCCACAGGCAGGCTCGTTCACATCGAACCCGTGCTCCTGAAGGGGCCGTATCGGCTCGGCGACCGGTTCTGCTCGGCTCCGAGGACATCGACCTGCTGTGACCCAGGGCGAAGCGCTCCTGGGAGAGCACCTTTGCTTCGAACAAGCGCCTCGCCTACGCTCGGCCCTCGCAGCGCAACACGGCCCCTTCACGCGGCTCCACACACCGAGGTAGCAGACCCCCATGCCTTCCCTGACCGTCGCGGGCCCTGCGGGCGCGCTCCACATCGTCGATCATCCGGCCGCCGTCCCTCGCCCCGACGCAGGCGCTGGTTCCTCGCGCGAGGCGCTGCCGGTCGTGCTCGTGCACGGGATGGTCGGCCACGCCGGCTTCTGGGAGGCGCCGCTGGCGCACACCTCCGGCCGGCGGCGCGCAGTGGCCATCGACCTCCGGGGGCACGGCGCGTCGGAGCCCCCGCCCGACGCGGACTACACGCCCTCCGCCTGCGCAGCCGACGTGCTCGCGGTCCTCGACGCCCTGGATCTCCCGCACGTCGCGCTCGTCGGCCACAGCTATGGCACGCTCGTGGCGCTCGCCACCGCGGCCGCCCGCCCGGAGCGGGTCGCGCGCCTCGTGCTCGCGGACCCGCCCCGCGATTTCACGCAGCTGCCAGCGGAGGTCCAGGCGCAGCAGTTCCCGCCCTACCTCGCCGCGCTCGCGGCGGACGGCTGGCGCGATATCGCCGTCGCGATGTTCAGCGAGGCGCTCGCGGGCAGCACGCCCGCGACGCGGGAGGTGGTGCTGGCGCGCCTCGCCGCCACGCCGCACGACCGGCTGCTCGGCATGACTCAGAGTTTGCTGCAGTTCGAGTCCGTGAGCGCGCTCGACCGCTACCTCGCCGCACCGGGCGCCCGCGCCCACGCCATCCTCGCCCCTTCGAACGCATGGCCGCAAAGCCTCCACGCGCTGAGGCCCGCGCTCACGGCGGTCGTGCTGCCGGAGACCAGCCACTGGCTGATGCTCGACGCGCCGGCAGCGTTCGCCGCCGAGCTCGAGGCCTGGCTCGACGCTGCCTGAGCCCCGATTGCGGCACTCCCGCTCTCCGGCTCAGCTCCGCCGCCCTCGCTTCCCCGCGGCGAGCTCGCCGAACCGCTCCAGGTAGCCGCCGAACCGGTCCAGCACCTCCCGCTCGGTGAGCCCGAACTCGTCGAGGGCGTAGCGATGGACGCCGCAGCGGTGCTGCGGGTGCTCGCGCATCCACGCCTCGATGCGCGCGGCGACAGCGCCGTCGAACCCGAGGCCGAAGCGCTCGTGGATGCGCCGCACCAGCCCGGCGGGATCCGCGGTCAGCTCCTCGTAGCTCGCGTCGAAGAAGCGCGCCGGATCGAGCCGCGCGCGGGCCTCGAGGAAGCGGTCCATCATGGCGCCGAGCAGATCGAGGGCCCTCGGGCCGACCGCGCGTGGCTCGACCCGCCGCTGGTGGATCGCGCGCGCGGCCGCGACGAGGCTGCAGAACGACGGGACGACCCGGAGCGGATCGCGGTGTGTCATCACGATGCACGCGTCCGGATACACCTGCAGGAGCGCGGCGATCGCCGGCAGGTGGAAGGGAGACTTGAGCACCCAGCGCCCCTCGGGGCGCCCCCATTGCAACACCTGCAGCTGGCGGCGGTGATGCCGGTAGTCCGGGACGAGGTCCTGCGCGAGCACCCACCTCCGGTACGACGGCGTCTCGGCGCGGACATAGGGGAGAAGGGTGTTCTGCATCAGGAACACGCACTCTTCCGGGCTGTCCGCGGAAAGCTCGTGGATGGTAGCAAAGATCGGACACATGGCGTGCGCGAGGCGGACGCGGCGCTTCGCCGCCGCGCGCCGGGGGTCGCGGGCCTCGTCCTCGGGACGGACCGGCGGCGACGGCGCGTGGAGCCGCCAGAAGCGCGGCGCGTGCGCGTCGGGGTGCAGCGTCATCAGGTTGTGCAGCAGCGTCGTGCCGGTGCGCGGATAGCCGACGATGAAGACCGGGCGCGGCGTGCGCTGCTCGGCGATCCGCGGCTCGCGCCGCACGTCCTCCCGCAGCAGCAGGCGATTCGCGATCTGGCGCTCGATCTCCTCGCCGAAGCCGAGCCTCCCGACCAGGGCCAGCTCGGCCTCGTCCTCGAGCGAGGCGGAGAGGACCCGCAGCCCCTCCCAGAACCAGCCCTCGCCGGGATCGGTCAGGCCCGTGCGCCGCCGGGCGCGCTCGGACAGGACGTCGACGTCCAGGGGGGCGAGCACGCGGAGCGCCGAGCGCCCCATCCGCGCCCCGACCACGTTGAGCGCGCGGAACGGCATCGACACGCGGTACGGATGAGGGGTCGATCTCGTGGGTCCGCGCATGCGCCTGCCTCAGGGTAGACGCGCGCCGCACGGAGGGATAGCGCCGACCGGGCGCACGCGGGCCGGGCGGCGGCCGCGCCGCGAGCGCCTCGCGGTCCTTTTCTGCGGGGCGCTCCCGGCCCACACTGCCGCCATGCACGACGACAGCGCCCCCCGGCTCTCCGCGCTCACCGAGAGGACCCTGGCTCACTACGACGATCACGCCCTGTCGTTCTGGGAGGGCACGCGCGATCACGACGTCTCGCAGAACCGCGCCGCGCTGCTCGCGGCCCTGGAGGGGGCAGGTCCGTTCACGATCCTCGATCTCGGCTGCGGCCCCGGGCGCGATCTCGCGGCGTTCCGCGCGGATGGGCACACTCCGGTCGGGCTCGACGGGTCCGCGCGGTTCGTCGAGATGGCGCGGCGACACGCGGGCTGCGAGGTGCTCCACCAGGACTTCCTGCGCCTCGACCTCGAGGCCGGGCGCTTCGACGGGATATTCGCCAACGCGTCGCTGTTCCACGTGCCGAGCAAGGAGCTGCCGCGCGTGCTCCGCGAGCTCCACGCCGCGCTCCGCCCGCGCGGCGTCCTCTTCAGCTCGAACCCGCGCGGCGACGATCGGGAGGGGTGGTCGGGCGACCGATACGGCTGTTATTGGTCGCTCGAGCGGTGGCGGGAGCACGTGACCGCCGCCGGGTTCGAGGAGATCGAGCACTACTATCGACCGGCGGGCCGGCCGCGCGAGCAACAGCCCTGGCTGGCGACTGTGTGGCGCAAGCGCTGATCCCTCGGCGCGAGCAGCTCGCGTTCAATCGCCCCGGATCGGGCGAAGACACGCTGGTGCCCGCGGTCAGTGCGCCCTGATCACCTGCGGGCGCGCGGGCGTGCGGGCGGCGGGGGCGCGGGACGCGGGCCCGCGGATGACCGCCGGGCCCAGCGCGACGATCACGAGGGCCAGCGCCACGACGAGGGCGAGGCCGCCGCGCAAGGTGAGGCGATCGGAGACCAGGCCGATGGCCGGAGGGCCGACGAGAAAGCCGCCGTACGACAGGGTGGCGAGCGTCGCCAGCGCCTTGCCGGGCGCGACGCCGGGGGCGCTCGCCCCGGCCCGGAAGACCAGCGGCACCACGACGGACAGGCCGGCGCCCACGCACCCGAACCCGAGCAGCATGGCGATGGGGGCGTTGGCGAGCAGCGCCGCGCCGAGCCCGCCCGCGACAACGACCCCGGCCGCGCGCACGACCCGATCGGCGCCGAACCGCTGCGTCAGCCCGTCCCCGGAGAACCGCCCGAGGAGCATCGCCAGCGAGAACGCGGCGTAGCCGGTCGCCGCGAAGGCCGCGGTGGTGTGGAGCTCGTCGCGGAGGTAGACGGCCGACCAGTTGGCCATCGCGCCCTCACCCACGGACGAGCAGAAGGCGACGAGGCCGAGCAGGAGGAGCCCTGTCGAGCGTGCGGCCCCGGGGGCGGCCGCGGTCGAGGGCTCGGGGCGCGCGTCGGCCGAGAGCGCCCTGCCCTCGCGCGCGACGGCCGCGGCGAGGACGGCGGCGACGGCGAGGAGGTGCGCCGCGGGCGACAGCGCCCGGTCGGCCGCGAGCGCGCCAAGCGCCGCCCCGATCAGCCCGCCGAGGCTGAACATGCCGTGGACCGAAGCGAGGATGGGCCGATCGGAGCGCCGCTCGACCTCGACGGCCTGCGCGTTCATCGCGACGTCCATGAGGCCGTTGCAGACGCCGAGCAGCAGGAGGGCCGCGACGAGCGCGGCGAAGGACGGCGCGAGCGCTGGCAGGGGCAACGCCGCGCACAGGAGCAAGGCCGAGACCCGGGTGATGCGCCGGCTCCCGAAGCGGGCGACGAGCGGCCCGGCGGCGCGGAAGGCGAGCATCGCGCCGCAGGCGAGGCCGAGGAGGGCGAGGCCGAGCAGGCCGTCGCGCAGCCCGAGCCGCTCGCGGACCGCAGGGACGCGCGCGGCCCAGGACGCGAAGGCGATGCCGTTCGCCACGAACATGACCGAGACGGCGCGCCGGGCGCGCGCGACGTCGTCAACGAGCGAGAGGGAGGCGCCCATCACGGCACCCCCCGCGCAGGACCAGGCGAGCCGCTGGCGCACAGCCGCGGCCCGGGGAAGGCCGTCCGGAGGACGGCGTTGAAAGTTGGAGGCTCCCCGGAAGGTTCGTGCATTTTCGTGAACATCAGGGAAAGATCATGGGGCCGGATCGGACCGGATCAAGCAACTTCGTGCACAAACAGGAACAACCGTGCAAAACAACGCAGACACCTCCGGCCTGATGGTGGCCGAGCGGCGCCAACATATTCTCGCGGTACTGGAACGTGACGGGAAGGTGGTGGCCGCCGAGCTGAGCCGTGCTTTCGGGGTCTCGGAGGACACGATCCGGCGCGATCTGCGCGAGATGGCGAACGAGGGGCTCCTGCAGCGGGTTCACGGCGGCGGCCTGCCGGTCTCGCGGGTGAACCCGAGCTTCCCTGCGCGCGAGCGGCAGCGGCCGAAGGCCAAGGAAGAGCTCGCGCGGGCCGCGGCGACCTTGATCAAGCGGGGTCAGGTGGTGTTCATCGACAGCGGGACGACCAACGTGGCTGTGGCGCGCCACCTCCCGCGCGATCTCGAGGCGACGGTCGTGACCAACAGCCCTCCTGTCGCCATCGCGCTCTCGGAGCACCCGCGGGTGGAGGTGGTCCTGCTGGGCGGGCGCATGCGCAAGGATCCGCTGGCCGCCGCCGACGGGGTGACCATCGCGGGGGTGCGCCAGATCCGGGCGGACCTCTGCTACCTGGGGGTGTGCACGCTCGATCCCACGTTCGGCGTCACCACGCTGGATCTGGACGAGTCGTACGTGAAGCGGGCGATGGTGGAGGCCTCGGCCGAGGTCGTCGCGCTGGTGACCGCGGACAAGCTAGGCACCGTGTCGCCGTACGTGGTCGCGCCGCTGAGCGAGCTCACATGGCTCTTCACCGAGCGCGGCGTGTCGAAGGAGGCGCTCGCCCCCTACCGGGCCGCGGGTGTCACCGTCACGCAGGACCTCGAGGCGGAGCAGGCCTAGTCCAGCGGGTCAGAGATCCTGCCACGATCTCTGGGAGGCGCAGGCTCGCTCTGGCCATGCCGAGCTCGAGGTCCCTGGACGCCTCTGCTCATTTTTTCACGACGAACTTCGCCGTCGTGAACTTGACTGTCCCGCTGTTGTTCTGGGCCTCGACCAGCAGCTTGATCTCGTGCAGATTCCCCAGGGAAAGGCCGAGCGCTTCCCACTTGGTGAAGTGTTCGGAGACGGAGATGGTGCCGCACGTGCGAGCCGTCCGCCGGATGCTGAAATATTGATCGAACGTCGCGCTCGCGCCCGTTATGGCCGGCTTGTTCACGCGGGTCTTCTTCCACACGTCGTAGGTCTCACCATCGGCAGTGAGCGTTCCTACCTCGTCCCGCGGCGTCCCGTCGGAAGAGAAACCTGCCGGCTTTTCGCTGCCCCAGTCGTCGAGGATGTAGAACTCGCGCAGCGGGTTGACGGTCCAGCCGTAGATGCCGATGTACGTCAAGCCGCCGTCCTCCTCCGTCTTGGTATGCGCGAACTCCGCCGATACGGTGCCGATCTGGGTGTGCTTCTGGGTCTGGTTGAAGTCGAGCCCGACGCGCGCCAGGAAATCCTCGACATTGTTCCATTCCGCGCTGAACGCGGCGTCGACGCCGTGCACGGTCATGCAGCCCTTCCCGCCTCCCTCCGCCCAGAGCTCATAACCGTAACCATTGCCCGCATTGCCTCGGCTGTTCGAGCAATACTCCCTGCCTCCGGTCAGGGGTGTCGCCGGCGGGCAGGTGTTCGCGCCGCTGCCCGTGGACCCGCCGCCGTCGCCGGTGGACCCGCCGTCGCCGGTGGAGCCACCTCCACCCGTCGCTCCGCCCGCACCAGGGGGCCCACCGCTGCTGCTGCTCGCGCCGCCGCTCCCCGTGACGCCGCCGCTAGCGGAGGCAGCGCCCGTGCCCCCGGCGCCCGGCTGACCCCCGCTTCCGCTCGCGCCGGTGGATCCTGCGATCGATCCGCCGCTCCCGCTTTCGTCCTTCCCTTCCCCGGAGCCGGAACAGCCGGTGAACGCCGCGGCAGCCAGGCAAGCGGCGAGTGTACCCAGCGACCAACGGGACGGAACGAGGATCTTCATGGTTGGAGCATGCCAGGGTATGCACATGTTGATCAAGCGAGGCGAACCGCTGGAAGGTTGGCTCGTCGTCGGGTCGCCGCTCTGGCAGAAGTTTCCAGAGCTATGGAAACATTCCCACCCGAGGTGCGCAGCCGTTCGGCGTAGGTGTCACCGGCGGTCGCGAACACCCGCGCGCCGCGCAGGAGCGCGACCTGCGCGGCGGCGAACCCCATCATCGCCCCGGCGCCGTGAACCAGGAGAGTCTGTCTCTATCCGAAGCGGGTGACCGTCGCTCTAAAGCACCGTGTCCCGACGGGGAATCGACGAAGAGCGGAAGCCAGCTATCTTCGCGTCGACCTCGGCGGACGACAGGATCGCGTCCTCGGCGAAGTAGACCCAGTCGACGTCCTCGTGGTATGTCCGCGAGCTGCCCTTCGCGGCGTCGAGCTCATCGTACCAGAGGTTGAAGAAGATGAATTGATCCACTTCTGGAGCGTACATGGAACCGTGCGTCGCGCGATGCACTCCATCGATGTAATAGCTGATGGACGTGCTGGTGACCTGGACAACGAGCGTGTGAAAGCCGTTGAAGTTCGCGGAGACCGAGTTCGAGACGTTCACGTCCGACGTCTCCCACGAGGTCAGCCACATCGTGCTCGTGTTGCCCTGGCCCCAACCGCCGTTGGGCATGTACTCGAAATCCTGCTCCGAGTAGTCCGGGTCGCCGGCGGCCCATTCGGTTAAGGTGAAGAAGGTCTCGACGGGCTTGTCGGCGTAAAAGCGCGTGCCGGACAGCGGGGTGTCGTTGAACTTGACCCTCGCAGCGTAGGTGCCGAAGCGGAACTTCTGGGCATTGGTGATCACCTCGGCCTGCGAGGTGGTCGCTCCGGTGCCGCTCGTGCTCGCCTTGAGACGCATCAGCTTGTTCGTGGAGCTCTGCGGGTCAGCGACCATCGACACGTTGGATTCCAGCCAGGCCGCGCCGCTCACGCCTGGCGCCCCCGACCAGCTCCGCACCGACCACCAGCTCGTGAAGTTGGCGTCGCTGGTCCCGTTGTAGCTGAAATCGTCGAAGAACTCGGCCGTGACCGCGCTGCCGGCCCGGGTCGTCGCGCTCGCCTGATTGGAGGCGGCAGACGCGCCGCCCGCGTTCAGGGCCGTGACCTTGTAATAGTAGGCGGTCGACGCAGCCAGGCCGGTGCTGTTGTAGCTGGTGGAGGTCACGCCGCTGGCGATGAGGTTCCCCGCGCCAGGCGTGAAACCCGACGTGGTCGATCGGTAGACGTCATAGCTCGTCGCACCGCTGCTCGCCGCCCAGCTCAGGGCGATCGCGCTTGCGCTCGACGCCGTGGCCGTCAGGGAGATCGGCGCCGGAGGCGGCGACACGCTGCCGCTCGGCGGCGTACCGCTGCGCAGGCCGCCCGTGGGCGCGGAGCCGGCGTCGTGCACGGTGATACGGCCAAAGTTGGAGAAGGTTGTCTGGCTTCCATACGAGTAATCGTCGGTCTCAACGACGTTCGTGTTGAACTCGATCCCGAGGTCGATCGGCTGGGTCGTCGCCCCCGCAGCCAGGCTTCCAGCGGCGCTGGTGAAGCCGATCTGCACGTAACGATCGGCGCCCGTGTAGGACACTGTCCCGGTCGTCAGCGTAATTCTGCTGCAGCCAGGGCTCCACCACCAGCACGCCGGGGTCACGGTCGTCGCGCTGTCTCTCGTGAACCAGTAGCGTATGACGATGCTGCTCAGCGGTATCGAGGCAGCGGTGTTGTTGCGAATTTTTATCCCGGCTTCGACGATGGAGTCGTTCGGCGCGGCGGCGTCATAGTTGCTGTATTGAACGGTAAAGTCGGCTGCTCCGGCGAGGCTGTCGCTCGAGTGACCGCAAGTCGAGAGCGCGACGAAGATGCTCAAGCACGCAAGGCGGAGGGCGCGAGCCCGCAAGGAGACGGCCATCCTTTCGAGGAACGTCGCACGTCGGCGCCGGCCAGTCCGTCTCGTCTGCTCGACGGCATGTAGATATATCGAGTTCATGATTGTCAATCGTGCTCCTTTCACGCCCGCATGGTCGAAAGATCGCGATGCGCTCGATCGCAACGATTCCTAACGATCGGACGATGTGCGTAGGACCGCCCCGAGCCTCGGTGCTTACGGGCCGATCCGCCGTCGCCTGGTCTGGGCGCGACGGCCGACTTCACCTTCAAGCACAGCGTGTGCCAGCAAATGCTGGATAACTTCACTATAGCTGCCCTCTGGATCTTCTTTGATCCATCGAGGCACGAACGTCACGCGGCCGTGACGTCGGCGCGGAGGCCTGCTGAGATGGAAGCATGCCTCCGTTGAGCGACGACGATGCCGCCTCCACCGAACTCCTGCCCGGGCCGGTGCGCCCCGCTGCGGCCGCGGCCGAGAGCTTCGCCCTCTCCGTCATGGCGGGCCCGGACGAGGGCCGGCGGTTCACGGTGGCGCCGGGGCTGCCCGCGCGCGTTCTCGCCGGCACGAGCCCCGCCTGCGACATCTCCCTCACCGATCGGCTCGTGTCGCGCCGCCACGCTGCCTTCGAGCTCGCCGGCGCCCGGCTCCGCGTCACCGACCTCGGATCGACGAACGGCACCTTCGTCCAGGGGATCCGCGTCGGCGACGCGTACCTCCAGGGCAGCGAGCTCGTCCGGATCGGCGAGACCGTGCTCCGCGTCGAGGCCCTCGGCGTCACGCAGGCGGCCGAGCTGTCGCCCGCCGTGCAGTTCGGCAGGCTCCTCGGCGCCAGCGAGGAGATGCGGCGGCTCTATCCGCTGTGCGAGCGCATCGCGGCCTCGAGCGTCCCCGTCGTCATCGAGGGCGAGACGGGGACCGGCAAAGAGGTGCTCGCGGAGGCGCTCCACGAGCAGGGGCCGCGGGCGGCCGGGCCGTTCGTGGTCTTCGACTGCACCGCGGTGCCGCCGACGCTCGTCGAGTCGGCGCTCTTCGGGCACGAGCGCGGCGCCTTCACCGGCGCGAACGAGGCCCGCCGCGGCGTCTTCGAGGAGGCGCACGGCGGCACGCTGCTGCTCGACGAGATCGGCGATCTCGATCTCGGGCTGCAGGCGAAGCTGCTCCGCGCGATCCAGCGCTCGGAGGTGCAGCGCGTCGGCTCGAACAGGTGGATCCGCGTCGACATCCGGGTGCTCGCGGCGACGCGGCGCGATCTGGAGCGCGAGATCCAGGCAGGGCGGTTCCGGGACGATCTGTTCTTCCGGCTCGCGGTGGCGCGGATCGAGCTGCCGCCGCTGCGCGAGCGGCGGGGGGACGTCACGGTGCTCGCGCACCACTTCTGGCGGCAGCTCGCGGGCCGCGGCGCGCCCTTCCCCCCGGGGTTCGGCGAGCGGCTCGAGGACTACGCCTGGCCGGGCAACGTGCGCGAGCTCTACAACGCCGTGGCGCGCCGGGTGGCGCTCGGCGAGGCCGCGCCGATCGAGACAACCCGGGCCGGGCTGGCCTCCCCGGGCGCGCCGGCTCCGCCCTCCACGCGCGGCGGCGCGGAGCCCGGGACATCCGGCGACATCATCGAGGAGATCCTCGCGCTGAACCTGCCCCTGCCGCGCGCGCGGGAGCGGATCGTCGATCACTTCGAGCGGCGCTACGTGCAGCGCGTCCTCGCGCAGCACGGGGGCAACGTCAGCAACGCGGCGGCCGCGTCGGGCATCGCGCGGCGGTACTTCCAGATCCTGCGCGCACGGCGCTCCACCTGACGCCCGCGGCGCCGGCGCGCGGGACGACAGGCGCGCGACAGGCCGCGGGTTAGCTCCAGGCGGCCCGAGAGCGCCGGATCGCCGGGGGCGATCCAGGAGTTCCCACGCTCGCGATCGAGGCGATCGCGGTGCGATCTCCCCGATCGCCCACGCGCGCCCCCCGCTTGCCGGACTCGATCGCCACGCGTCGGCTCCAGGAAGAGCTCAGCGACGGGCTGCCCCGACGCCGCGCGCCCATCGTCGGGGCCATGATCACGACTGGTACATCGCTTGCTCTTCCCTGAAGCAGCAGCGCAGTTGCATCGGGCCACGACGACCCGGCCGCGCTCGGTACCACGATGTCCCCATCAACGGGTGGTGATCGAGGGCGAGCCCAGCGGCGAGTCACGGCCCAGCGGCGCCGGATCGCAGCATGGCAATGCTGCGTTCGGCGAGACCACCATCGGCGATCGTTCATCTCTCGTCGAAGAAAGGCCACCATGTCTCTCCATCTTTCTAAGATTGCTCCCAAGCTTTCACTTCTCCTCGTCGCCTTCACCGCGAGCGGGCTCGGATGCCTTGCTTCCAGTCCGCCGGAGGAGCTCGAGGTGGATCAGAACGAGTCCGCCGCGTGCGCAGACTTTCCGGAGTGGCAGGAGGGTCAGCCGTATGCCGCGGGGGACATCGTGAATTACGAGGGGTCGGCCTACATCGCCAAGTACGACAATCCCGGCTACATCCCGACCGTCAGCACGTACTTCTGGGAGCCGTACTCCGGCTGCAGCGACAGCCCCGAGCCCACCGAGGGCTCCAGCCCCGAGCCCACCGAGGGCTCCAGCCCCGAGCCCACCGAGGGCTCCAGCCCCGAGCCCACCGAGGGCTCTAGCCCCGAGCCCACCGAGGGCTCGTGCAGCTATCCGCAATGGCAAGAGGGTCAGCCGTATGCCGCGGGGGACATCGTGAATTACGAGGGGTCGGCCTACATCGCCAAGTACGACAATCCCGGCTACATCCCGACCGTCAGCACGTACTTCTGGGAGCCGTACTCCGGCTGCAGCGACAGCCCCGGCGACGGCGACAGACCCCGCGCGGGCTTTGGGCTCCCCGAAAAGGTCGTCGCTGGCTACTACCCCAACTGGACGGAAGCGCCCGTCCGCATCCGGGACATCAACAGCAATTACAACGTGATCTATCTCTTTGCCGCGAAGCCCTTCGGAGGATCGCCCGGCACCACGGGCGCCGTCTACTGGGAGGCGCCGGGTGATGGCAAGGGAGCAGCGACGAACCTGAACGCCGACATCGAGTACGCACGGACGATCCAGGATCGCAGGATCATCCTCTCCGTCGGCGGCGCCCACAATGGTATGAGCTTCCCGACGCGCGCGAAGTCGCAGACGTTCGTCGATAGCGTGATCGGGATCTACGACAGCCTGGGTGGGTTCGACGGCCTCGACTGGAACACCTTCGAGGCCGATCAGGCCCCCGACACCTCCGAGATGATCTGGATCAGCCAGGAGCTGAAGCGGCGCATCCCCGGCTTCATCATCACCGCGCCTCCGGCCCCTTGGAACAGCCGCGACAAGACGTTTTGCCAGCAGATGGTGGACGCCGGCGCCTTGGACTACGCGGCCCCGCAGTACTACGATGGCCCCGATCTCGCCGAGCAGTCTTACATCGTGAACAGCGTGAACGAGTGGGTCTCGCTGCTCGGTCCGACGCACGTCGTCGTGGGGTTCGGGCTCTCGGACCGGCAATACTACATGTCGATCGACGAGGCGATCCCCACGTGGAATCAAGTCGAGAGCAACCACCCGGCGCTCCGCGGCGTGTTCGACTGGGAGATCCACATCGACGAGAGCAAGGGGTGGCAGTTCGCCAACGGCGTGGGACCTCTCGTCACGGACTGAAGCGGGATCGCGTGGAGCGCGCGGCGAATCCGCCCGCCGATCGCGGACAGCGCGCGCTCCCCTTGATTGAAGGAGATCTGCGCCTATCGGTAGAAGGCGACATCGTCGATCCAGAGTTCGAACGCCAGCTCCTTGTCGAAGAAGAACTCGATGGCCCAGAGCCGCTCCAGGGCGGGCGCGAGCAACTGCTTACCGTAGGGCTCCTGCTTGAGGCACTCCACCGGAATCTTGAAGTGCTTCCATTCGCTCTCCAGCATGACCGGCTTGTGGAAGTGATTGTTGCACTCCCCCTCTGCGTCGTTGCAGATGCCCCCCATGTGATAGGTCTGCTGATCGATGAAAAGCACTTTCATTTTCCTGGTGGAGCCCTCCTCGGCGCGGGCCCAGAACGTGAGGCCGCGGTACCCGGATGCGTCGTAGTAGGCCTCGTCGTCCAGATGGAAGCCGACGCCGGCTCCCCAGAGGATGAAGCCGTCATCGGCGCTCGTGTGCACGGCCTTGGTGCTGGCGCCGCGCGGAGGGTCAAGGGTGCTCACGAGGTCCGCCGGGTCCGCAGGATCCTGCCTTCCTTCCGGGGACTCGTCGTTGTCCTCGAACCAGAACCCTGCCCAAGGGTTCGCCCCGTTCCCCTCGGAGATCCGGGTGTCTCCGTCTTCCATGTCGTCGATCATCGACAGGTCGAGGGTCTCCCCGGGCAGCACCGCGAGGATCTCGCATGGATTCCCCGCGCCGCCGCCGCTCCCGGCCGCTGAGCCCGCTGCGCCGCCGCCTCCGGAGCTCTGGTCCTCGGGCTCGTAGATCTTGTCGAAGCCGAAGATCTGCGCACATCCGAGCCCGAGCAGCGCCATGGCACATCCGCCGGCGCACCGAACGAAAGCCAGCATCGTCTTCATTTTCATGGGGAATTTCGCGAGGTTTTGGTCGCGGAGGATATGAGGTTGGCCGCCGAAATGGAATGATGCCCCCATCAAGTCACACGGTTGTCACCGTTCAGTCAGCGAGCGACCACCGGCCATTCCGCTGCGCGATGGCGCAGACCGACGGGGCGCGTCCCAGATTTTTACTGGAACACTGTAAAAGGCGCTTCGATCCGTCAGTTCCCGAGTGCAGGCGTCGCGTACGCTGGTGTATAAGTTCGCCTGCTGGTGGAACCCATGTCGCTGAGTCTGGACGACGGGATGCTGTTTGCTGGCAGGTACCGCGTGGTGCGCGGAATCGCCAGCGGCGCGATGGGCGCGGTCTACGAGGTTCTGCACATCGAGACGGAGCGCCGGCGGGCGCTCAAAGTGATGCACTCGCACCTCGCCGACAACCCCGATTTCCAGGCCCGGTTCAAGCTGGAGGCGCGCGTCGCCGCGCGCATCCAGAGCGACCACATCGTGGAGGTGTTCGACGCCGGGATCGATGCTGAGACCGGCAAGCCGTTCCTCGTGATGGAGCTGCTCCGCGGCACGCTGCTCGACGCGCGCCTCCGCCACGCCGGGCGTCTGCCGCCGGAAGAGGCCGTCGCCTTCCTTCGCCAAACCGCCATCGCCCTCGACAAGACACACGCCGCCGGGGTCGTCCACCGCGACCTCAAGCCCGCCAACCTCTTCCTGGCCGAGACCGACGACGGGGCGCCCCGGATCAAGGTGCTCGACTTCGGCATTGCCAAGCTCGTCGTCGAAACGGCGACGGACTCGGCGGCGACCGCGGTCCTCGGCACGCCGCTCTACATGGCGCCCGAGCAATTCAGCGGCGAGTCGGTCTCGCGGGCTGCGGACATCTTCGCCCTCGGCATGATCGCGTACACGCTCCTCGTCGGCAAGGCGTACTGGCTGAACGACAGGCGGAAGTACGACAATGCGCTCGCTTTCGCGGCGCTCGCCGTGCACGGCCCGCAGGAGTCCGCGTCCGCGCGCGCGGACGCCGAGGGGGTGAAGCTGCCTCCGGCCTTCGACGCGTGGTTCACCAAGGTGACCGCCCGCGCCCCCGAGGCGCGCTTCGCCACCGCTTCGGCCGCAGTCGAGGCGCTCGCCGAGGTCTTCGACCTGCCCGCCGCGCCGGTGCGATCATCGCGCCTGCTCTCCGCGGAGACGCCGAGCGGACATGGCCCCCTGAGCTCCCGCTCATTGTCGCCGCCGAGCGACGTCCAGTTCCCGACCGAGGCCGTGATGACCGCGCTGCCCCCCACGAAGCAACGGAGCCGAGCCGCGATCACCGTCGCGGTGCTCGTCCTCCTCGGCGGCGGCGTTGGCGCCTTCGCCTCGCTGAGCCGCGGCGCGCTCCCTGCCGGCCGGAGCGCGGAGCTCGCGCAGACCGCGGGGGACGCGCGCTCGCCCGCCTCCGCGCCCCCTGAAGTCCATCCGACGCCGCCTCTCCCCGAGTCCTCGGCGACAGCCACAGCGCCGGACGTCGCGACGCCCGCCCCCGCGGCCTCCGTGCCGCTGGGCAAGGGCAGCCGCGCGCTCGCCCCCGCGACGGGGGCGGCGAGCGCGTCGCCGCCGCCGGCGCTCGGCGGCTCACGGCGCAGGCTCGCGCCAGCCCCGTCGGCCGCAGAGCCGAGCCCTGAGGTGCTGTACAAGCCGGACTGAGCACGATGGCAGGGCGGACACTTCTTTGCCAGGAGCGAGCGGGAACGATGGTATTTGGCGGCTCACTCATGCGCTTCTCTTGGTTCCGGTCCATCTGCCTTGGCGTGCTGGGCGTCGCCGTCGCGGCGCCGGCCAGCGCGCAGGCGCTCGCCGTCGCGGAATCGCACTTCGACCGCGGGCGCGCCGACATGCTGGCAGGCCGGTACGAGACCGGCTGCCCTGCCCTCGCCGAAAGCCAGCGTCTCGATCCTCGCCCAGGGCGGCTATTCACGCTCGCCGAGTGCGAGGCCAAATGGGGGCGTATCGCGACCGCGGTCGCGCGCTACAACGACTATCTCGCGATGGTCGATCGCATGAGTGAGGCCGAGCGGGTCAAGCAATCGGCGCGACAGAAGATCGCGCTCGGGCAGCGCAGCGCGCTCGCGCCGCTCGTGCCGCAGCTCACGCTGTCGCTGCCGCCGGGCGCGCCGGCGGGGACGCGCGTGCAGTGCGACGGCATGACGCTGGAGCAACCCTCGCTCGGCGTCGCGCTCCCCGTCGATCCCGGAGAGCACGTCGTGACGACGCAGGCGCCGGGGTGGCCCGCGACCGAGACGCGATTCACGATCGACCGGTCGGAGTCGAAGGCGATCGTGCTCGAGGTGAAGCCCCCGGCGGCCGCCAAGCCGCCGCCCACCAAGCCGCCGCCGGCCAAACCGCCGGCGCCAGCGCCGGCACCGGCGCCGGATCAGGGGCCCAGCGGCCTGCGGGTGGTCACCTATGTGGCGGGCGGGCTCGGTGTGGCCGGGCTGATCGTCGGATCGGTGACCGGGTGGATGGCGCTCGACGCGAGCCGCGTCGCGGCCGACAACTGCAGGGACGTGAGCCCCGACCGGGCGCGATGCCAACCCGACGGGCTCGAGGCTGGCAACCGCGCGAAGCAGCTTGGGTTGGTGAGCACGGTCGGCTTCGGCGCCGGTGTGGCGCTCGCCGGCGCGTCGGCGCTGGTCTTCCTGCTGGAGCCATCCCCGCGCCGCCAGCCGGCGCCCGAGGTGAGCTGGGAGCTGACGGCGGACCAGGCCGGCGGCGGCGTCGTGGTGCATGGCCGCTGGTGACGCGGCTCGCGCGCGCCGCCGCGGGCCCATGAGCCGGCCAGCACGCCACGCCCGGGATAGGTGATCGCTGCGTGGAGCTGTGTGCAAGGCTCGTTTGCGATTGTCATCATCGTCCCGACGAATCTCAACGGTTCAACCCCGCGGAGCAGTCCTCTCAGGGTTCTGTCTCGCGAGCGACGAGAGATTTCAACGCAAAGGCGCCAAGATCGCAAAGGCGCAAACCTGCACAAACGTTGTTTTTTGCGCCTTTGCGCCTTTGTGACTTTGCGTTCAAATCTCTCTCCGGATCCGTGGCCGGACTCCGCGTCGGTGGAACTGGCGCCTCTCACCAAGGTGAGCTCACGGCGCCCCCGGGCGCTATCCCGCACGGACAAGCACGAGGGCGTCGGACAGGATCCAGAGCCCGAGGCCGATCAAGACGAACGGCAGCGCCGCACGGCCGGAACGCCGGATGCGCGTGCCCAGGATCGGGTGGTTGACAAGGCGGTGTCCGAGCGCGCACCAGGCGCCGGTCATGACCGCGAACACGGCAGCATGAAGCGGGATGTGCGCTGGGGAGCTGGAGAACAGCGGGATATAAACGCCGAGGTTGTCCCCGCCGTTCGCGAGGGTCACGCTCGCCACGGCGATCACCTTGAAGCGCGACGCGCTGCCATGGGGCTCGCGCGCGCTGTCTGCTGCGTCTGCTTCGTCCGCTCCGTCCGCCACGCCTGCTTCCCTCGCCCTGGAGCCCCGCCGGAGCGCCCAGAGGCCGCGCAGGCCGAGCGCGAGGGGAGCCAGGCCGAGCAGGCCGATCCATCCGTCCGGCACGCGGACCGCGAGCAGCGCACACGCGACGCTCGCGATCACGAGCGCCGCATTGCCCAAGAACTGGCCGGCCACCACCTGAGCGGGGGTAAAGCCTGGATCCGCGAAGAAGGCCGAGAGAAGGAGGATGTCATCGATGTTCGTGGACACGAACACGACCACGCTCACCCCGAGGGTCGGAAGGATCTGCTCCATGGCGCGCCCGCGGTCGTACCACCTACCGCGGCGCGCGTCCGCTCGGCGGGGCGCTGGCGCCGCTCCGAACCGCCCGGCGCTGGAGCCCACCCGGGCCTGCGGAGGTAGACCGTAATCACCGGAGCGACGGCGCGTCTGCGCAGGCGACAGGAGACGAGCCACGAGCTCGTGTAAGGAGAAGCCATGGCGACGATTCCCCAGCCCGTGCAGCCGACCAGCGCGAAGGCCGCGCCCGCCGCGCAGGGCGCCCGGACGGAGCTTCCGGTGCAGGGCATGACCTGCGCGGCGTGCGTGCGCCGCGTCGAGAAGGCGCTGCGCGCCGCGCCCGGCGTCCAGGATGCGGCCGTCAACCTCGTGACCCGGCGCGCGACGATCACCTACGACGCACAGGCGACCACGCCGGCCGCGCTCGCCAGCGCCATCGTGGAGGCGGGATACGAGGTGCCCGAGGTCCCCCCCGCGGCCAGCGTCGCTGAAGCCGCGCCGATCACCGGCCTTGCCGCAGACCCGCAGACCAACGGCGCCCCCGCAACCCCGCCGATCGCCGGCGTCCGCGCGGCCTCCACGGCGCCCGAGCGCCTGGCAGCGACGGCGGACGCCCCACCGCCGCGCCAGCAATCGAGCGCGGCCGAGCGCGCCGCCGCCATGGACGCGGCCGAGGAGAAGGAGCAGCGGACGCTCCGGCGCGACGTCGCGATCGCCGCGCTGCTCACCGCGCCGCTGCTCGCCGTGGCCATGTCCCACGGCGCGATCCCGGCGCTCGACGGCGCCCCCGCGCGCTGGCTCTCGCTCGCGCTCGCGACGATCGTGGTCTTCGGGCCGGGGCGCCGGTTCTTTCGCCTGGCCTGGAGCGCGCTCCGGCACCGCGCCGCGGACATGAACACCCTCGTGAGCCTCGGGACCGGCGCCGCCTGGCTCTACTCGACCGCCGCGGTCGCGGCCCCCGGCCTCTTCCCGCACGCCGAGCACGGCCACGCGCCGCCCGTCTACTTCGAGGCCGCGGCCGCGATCGTCACCTTCGTGCTGCTCGGGAAGCTCCTCGAGACGCGCGCGCGGAAGCGGCTCGCCGACGCGGTGCGCGGGCTCGTGGCGCTCCAGCCGAAGACCGCCCGGCGCGTCCGCGGCGACGCCGAGGACGAGGTGCCCGCCTCCTCGCTCGGACCGGGCGACCTCGTGCGGGTGCGGCCCGGCGAGCGCATCGCGACCGACGGCGAGGTGGTCGACGGCGCGTCCGCGGTCGACGAGGCGCTGCTCACCGGCGAGAGCATGCCCGTCGACAAGACGGCGGGCTCGGCCGTGCTCGGCGGGACGCTCAACCAGAGCGGCGCCCTCACCTTCCGCGTCACGAAGACCGGCGCGGACACCGCGCTCGCGCGCATCGTCGAGGCCGTCGAGCAGGCGCAGGGGTCGCGCGCGCCGATCGCGCGCCTCGCCGACGTGGTGAGCGGCGTCTTCGTGCCCGTCGTGCTCGGCGTCGCGTCGATCGCCTTCGCCGCGTGGCTCGCGATCGACCCCACCGCCGCGGGGCTCGCCACGGCGGTCGAGCGGTTCGTCGCCGTGCTCGTGATCGCGTGCCCGTGCGCGCTCGGGCTGGCCACGCCGGCCGCCGTGGCCGTCGGGACAGGGCGCGGCGCGGAGCTCGGCGTCCTCGTCAAGGGCGGCGCGGCGCTCGAGGCGGCGAGCCGCGTCGACACGGTGCTGCTCGACAAGACCGGGACCCTGACGTCGGGCCGGCCCGAGCTCACGGACGTCGTGGACCTCGCGGGCCACGGCGAGGCGGCGCTCCTCGGCCTCGTGGCGGGCGCCGAGCGCGAGAGCGAGCACCCGGTGGCGCGGGCGATCGTCGACGGCGCCCGCGGCCGCGGGATCGGCGTGGCGCCCGCCTCGGCGTTCCGCGCGGAGATCGGCCACGGCATCGAGGCGCGTGTCTCGGGGCGCCCCGTGCGCGTCGGGACCGCGGCGTGGCTGCAGCGGGCGGGCATCGACACGGCCGCGCTGGAGGCCGAGGCAGATCGCCTGGCCGGGCTGGGCCGCACGCCGTCGTTCGTGGCCGTCGACGGGCGGCTCGCGGGGCTCGTCGCGGTCGCCGACCGGCCCACGGAGGAGGCGCGCCGCGCCGTCGTGGCCATGGCTGAGCTCGGCGTCGAGGTGGCGATGGTGACCGGCGATCGGGCGGGCGCCGCGCGCGCTGTCGCCGATGAGCTCGGCATCCGGGCCGTGTTCGCGGAGGTGCGACCCGAGGACAAGGCGAGGATCGTCCGCGAGCAGCGGGCCGCCGGACGCAGGGTGGCCATGGTCGGCGACGGAATCAACGACGCGCCCGCGCTCGCCGGCGCGGACGTGGGGATCGCCCTGGGCAGCGGCACGGACATCGCGGTGGCGTCAGCGGACGTGGCGCTGATCCGCGGCGGGATCGCGAGCCTGCCGGTGGCGCTCGGGCTCGCCCGCGCCACCCTGAGGACGATCCGGCAGAACCTGTTCTGGGCGTTCATCTACAACGTGATCGGCATCCCGATCGCCGCGGGGCTGCTGTACCCCCTGACCGGATGGCTCCTGTCGCCGGTCCTCGCCAGCGCGGCGATGTCGCTGTCGAGCGTGTCGGTGCTCGGCAACTCCCTCCGGCTCCGCGCGTTCGGTCGGCCGTAGACCGGCACGCGCGGGCTCGCGCTGGCGGACACAGCAGGAGCGGCGCGTTCCTGACACCTTTCAGTCCAACGCGGTAAAGCAAGAAGCCGACGAGCAGCGCGCTCATCGCGCTGTTATCCCGAGCAGCCAGCGCGTCGCTCCGCTTCACGCCCGCTCGCAGGGCGGCTACCCGGTGAGTGAATGTTCGGTGCCGCGGATGCACCGAAGCGTTAAAAATACGGAGGATCCATGAGAGCTTATCGCCAGCACATTGGCATAACCGTTGCTTTTGCCCTATCCCTCTCTGCCCAGGCCGCAGATGCCGCCGTCACCGTCGGGCTCATCGAGCCGACCAACGCGATCATCGAGGGCAGCACGATCCCGGTGCACGCGACGGCGTCGTCCCCCGAGGACATCTACTATGTCGAGGCGGAGCTCGAAGGACTCACCATCGAGCTCACGCCGACGGAAGGGGGGCATTTCCAGGGAGCGTTCGACCTCGGCGAGCTCGCGGGCGAGCTCGCCTACGGGCCTCACGTCGTGACGGTCCACGCGTACAACACGTTTGGCGAGGTGGCGAGCGCGCAGGGCACCGTGCACCGGTACGCGCCGCCGACGGTCGGATGGAACGCGCTCGCGCACGACACCCTCACAGAGGGCTGGCGCTTCGCCGCGAAGTGCGTCCCGACGCCGCCGTACACGTGCCAGAGCCTCCGGGCGACGTTCCACAGCGCCGAAGGACAGGTCACCCTTTCGGCGCACAACCCGCAGCCCGTGCCGGGGCACCTCTACCTCAAGGAAGAGCAGGCCTGGTATGGCTACCAGATCCCGTCGGGCAGAGCGTACACGCTCACCATCGAGGCCAGCGACGGCGTGGGCCCCACCATCACGAAGACCATCGGCCCCATCTACGTCGAGCGGAGCCCGAGGCTCACCGCCGTCCAGCGCGCGCCCGGCACCATCCTCGATTTCGACGCCGCGCGGATCCTCTTCCGCGATCAGTACCAGCGCCTCGGGATCTTCGAGCGCGCCACGCAGCAGGTGACGTGGGTCGCGACCATCCCGCAAGGAGATCTGCCGATCAGCGAGGTCTACGGGGCGCTCACGCCGTCCGGGTCCGTGCACCAGTCGACGACGGGCCACATCCTCGCCTGGGTCAACGGCGCCCGGCGCAACATCACGAGCGCGGCGCGCCTCGACGCGGTGAACGGCGACACCATCGTGTGGACGACGAACAGCGACGACTGGGCCGTCGCTACCTCGCTGTCGGCGGGGACGAACAGGACCCTCTGGCACATCGACGGGAGCAGGTCGCCGTTCCAGGCCGACATCACGCCTTCCGGCGGCATCTATTTCGGCACCTACGAGGATGCCTCCATCGTCGGGCCGAGCAGGCTGCGCCTCGGCGATCATGAGGGCAACCTGCAGCGGCCGATCACCGACGGGACGAACGTCGCCGGCCGCTGGTGGGACGGCATGACGAGCTCGAGCTACCTGTACACGGCGGATGGCGAGGAGGTGTTCCTTGGCGACTCGATCACCGGCACATCGGCCGGGCTGCTGGTTCACGCAGGCCACGCCGCCTTCCTGAAGAGCGACGGCGCCGTCAACCAGGTCTGGCTGCGGACCCCCGACGGCGAGCAGCATCAGATCAGCGACTTCACGGCGTCGAGCCAGTTCGATCAGGTGAAGCTCCGGGTCGGCCACGACGGCATCAGCGACACCGGCGAGGTCCTCTTCCTGAACGGCGGCAAGCGCTACCTCGGCCGGGCGGGGGGCGCGCCCGAGAGCATCGGCTCGGCGCTCGGACACGGTCGCTGGCTCGACGGGAGCTGGTATGTGACCATCGGCAACACGATCTTCCAGGTCTCGAGCGCGCAGGGCGCCGTCGCGCAGCTCGCCGCGCCGGGGAGCGCGGCGTTCGCGCCGGCAGAGGGCCTGGGCGGCGAGCGCGAGGTGCTGTCCACCTCGTTCGCCGTGGACGAGGTGCTCGATGAGCCGATGTGGGCTCGGGATCTGCACGAGCCGGACGCGCTGCCGGCGTCGGCCGACGCGGACACGGACGGCGGCTTCGCACCGGCCGCGGCCGGGTGCAGCGCCTCTGGATCGGCCGGCTCTGCGGGCAGCGCCGCCGCGCTCGCGGCGGCGGCCGCGGGCCTCGTGCTCGCCCGGCGTCGGCGCCTGCGGTCGTAGCGGCGCCGCGAGCCTCCCCCCGGCCCGATCGACCTCGATCGGGCCGGGCCGCCGCGCTCGTCGGCGCCGGCCTCGTCGCGGCCCCGGCAGGAAGCCGCGCCGCCGTTCATCCACCCATCACTCGGCAACCACAATCTGCCATCGCTGCTCCTCGCCGCTGCCGCCCGCCCGCTGCTCGATCGCGGCGGCGTCGGCGGTGGAGCCCTGGTAGACCCCGATCAGCTTGCCGCTCTTCTTGTTCCTGATCTGGAAATCACCGCCGCCCAGATCGATGAACAGCCATGCCTGGTTGTCGCCGTCATGGTTCTCCCACTGCACCAGCGCGACCCCGTCGCTCGTCGACTCGTCAGGCACATCCAGCACCTTGCCGCTCTTGACGTTGGTCAGCCGGAAGTAGCCCGATCCATTGTAGTTGAAGCTCCACTTCTGGCTGTCTCCTCCCCTGTCCGCGCTCTGGACGATGTCCGCCCCGTCCTCGCCGGACGCGCCGACGACATCCATCACCTTGCCGCTCTTCCTGTTGACGAGCTTGAAATTGTTCGTCGCCCCGGCGACGGTGCCGGCCGACGTGTCGATGGCCAGCGTGTTGTTCCAGCGCATGCTCATGGTGGTGTCCGACGGGAAGGAGATCGGCTGCCAGACATACGTCGAGTTGTTGACCGGCCCGCTCCAGGCCCCTGCCCACCGGTCTCCCATGTACAGGTAGGCCGTCCCGGAGCTGCCCTGGACCGGGAGCACGTAAGTCGACTGGGAATGGTAAGTCGTGCCGTCGCCGACGTTGGTCATCGCCGACCAGCCCCTGTCGAGGGAGCGGGAGGTCGCGTATTTCCCCTGGTTGGGCGACCAGCCCGTGGCGCCGGAGGTCAGCAGGAAATAGGTGCCGTTCCGCTTGAACAGCGCCGGAGCCTCCCGGTGCCCGCCGGGGAAGAGCGTTGCGAAGAGGCGGGCGACGGACAGGTAGTCGGGGGTCAGCTCGTAGAGGTTGAGATCGTAGTTCTCGTTCGTGGCGGAGATGAAATACGCCTTGCTGTCGTCATCGACGAAGAGCCCGCAGTCGCGGGACATGTACCCTGGCTTGCCGTGATCGGTCACCCCGCTTCCGGCGAGCGGCCGGAAGCTGCCGTGATACGTATAGTCGCCGTCCACGGTGCTCGAGCTCGCGACCGCGGCGCGGGCCTCGCCGTAGTTCACCCCGTTCTCCCAGTGCATCCACATCACGAACTTGTCCGTGGACGCGTTGTAGACGACCTTCGGGCGCTCGATGTTGGCCGGATCGAGGTCCTTGTCCGAGTCCATCGTCAAGACATGGTTCCTGAACTCCCAGCGCCGCAGATCGGTCGAGCGATAGCAGGAGACGGCATAGAACGTCCCGTCCGGGTTCCGGTTCTCCCCGAACCAGTAGTAATAGTCGCCCACCCGGATCACCCCTCCCCCGTGCGCCTGGATGGGTTTGCCCGAGGTGTCGGCCCACTGGATGCCGTTCACCAGGGGGCCGACCGCCGGCGGGAGCTCCGGTCCCCCACCCTCGCCAGGCGCCCCGCCGCCGCCGGACGACGAGCCGACGGAGGCGCCCGAGGTGCCGGGCGCCCCGCCACCCGAAGCGCTGGAGGTGCCGGGCGCCCCGCCGCCGCTGGACGCCGAGCCGACAGACGCGCCCGGCGCCCCGCCGCCGCCGGACACCGAGCCGACAGAAACGCCGACCCCCGGAGCCGCGCCGCCGCCCTCCGATGAGCCCCCAGGGAGCTCTTCCGAGCCGGAAGCGCAAGACGCGACGCCGAGCCCCACGACCAGCAGGCCCATCACCGGAGACAAGGAACCGAGACGCATGACGCCCTCCAGAAAGGGCGAGATCTCCGGGCCATCAACCGGACGAGTCAAGTCCTTCTCGCGCGCAGCGGCCTGGGTAATTTGATCCGCTCCCGTGCGATCTGCCAGTCTGCGCGCCGGCGAGATCTCGGCCGCGCGCTCGTGGCCCGATCAGGCCCGCGCGGCGGGGATCGCCGCCGCTCCGTGCGGGGGCGGCGATCTTGTACCTGTCGCGGGCCCAGGCGGCGATGTCGGCGACCTGCCGCTCGACGGGGGTCGCCGACCAGCCGAAGGTCTCGCGAAAGCGCGCGTCGTCGATGACATAGGGCACGTCCCACTGGTACGCCATCTCGGCCACCTCCCGCATGAAGGGCGAGAACAGGCCCACCGCGCGCAGCAGGATGCGCGGGAGTCGGGCCACCTCGACCTCGACGCCGAGAGCGCGCCCGAGGCGCTGCGCGAGCGCCCGCGTGCTCTCGGCCGGCGCCGTCGGCAGGTGCCAGACATGGCCCATGGCCTCTTCCCGCTCACCCAGCGTCACGAGGCCCCGCGCCACGTCCTCCACGTAGGTATACGAGTGAGGCATCTCGGGATCACCCATGCACTCCACGGCTTTTCCTGCGAGCGCGCGCGCGTAGAAGCGATCGCCCCAGGCCGACAGCGGCACGTTGGCGCCGAAGAAGTCGCTGGCGCGCCCGATGGCCACGCGCACGTCGCCGCGGCGCTGGGCCGCGAGGCGCGTCTCCTCGAGCTCGACGCGCAGCGCGCCTTTCCTGCTGCAAGGGCGGCGCGGCGAGTCCTCTCGCATGGCCCCGTCGGGCACGCCGTACATGTACAGGCAGTCGAGGGCCACGAGCTTCGCGCCCGCCCTGGTCGCGCCATGCACCGCGCCGCGCGCGATGGGCAGGAGCTGCGTGGCCCAGAGGTGGTAGGGCGGGTTCATGCAATCGTAGACCACGCTCGCGCCGCGCGTGGCCTCCTCGGCGAAGGCGAGGTCGGTGATGTCGCCGCACACCGACGTGAGCCCCGGCCGCTCCGGAGCGCGGCGGGTGCGCTGCACCAGGCGCACACGATGGCCCTGCGCCAGCAAGAGATCCGCGACCCGCGGGCCGATCTGGCCGGCGCCGAGCACGACGTGGAGGCGAGACGACGGGCTGGAGACGAGCGATGCGTTGTTCATGGGCGCCAGGATGAGTCTTGCAAACACGCAAGACAACGCCCAGGAACGCAACCCATCGCAGCAAAAATGCAAGACCTAGACGCAGGCCGCGCGTTCTGCGCGACCCGGGTCTCCCTGGGGCACAGGCGTTAACCAAGCTTCGCGCCGCGTTCTCCTACATCCGAACGTTTGCATGGTCGTGGTCGTGGTCGTGGTCGTGGTCGTGGTCGTGGTCGTGGTCGTGGTCGTGGTCGTCAACGGTAGGCCGTGAACGACCACGACCACGACCACGTAAACGTTCACGTAAACGTTTACGTGAACGTTCACGTAAACGTTTACGTTGGTGACCGGTGGTGGGGCGGAAGGCGGCGGGCTTCGTGCCCTGAGCGTGACCGAACGAGCCTCGTTAACGCCTGTGGGCTCCCAGGGCCTTGAAGGAGCCCGAGTGTGCCTCGGCGAGCTGGCTACGTCAGGCTGGGAAGCGCGCCGGTGCTGTAATTCGGGTCGCCGAAGGTCTTGTCGTCGGTCCCCATCGCGTTCGCTATCGTGACGAGCAGATCGTTGTGCTGGCGGGCAGAGCCGCCGTTCGCCAGATAGTCAACGAAGCGGCCCGTGCGGAAGACCCCGCCCCCGCTGCCGGCGAGCAAGAACGGGATGTTCGTGAGCGCGTGCTGCATCGACTCGCCGATCTCGGTGACCCACAGGACGACGGTATTGTCGAGGAGCGTGCGATCCCCTTCCGCGTACGAGTCGAGCTTCCCGAGCAGGTAGGCAAGCTGCTCCGCGAACCACGTGTGGATCTTCTCGTACTTCGCGTTCGTCGGCCACTGGTGGGAGATGGCATGGTGATTCTCGGTGAGACCGAGGAACGGGTAGAGGTGCTCGCTCTCGGCGTACGACCACTGGATCGTGGCGATCCGGGTGAGGTCGCACGCGAGCGCCGCGGCCATCATATCCATCTGGAGCTTGCCGATGACGGGCATGTTGTCGTCCTTCGAGAGGTCGATGCGGTCGCCCAGCGCCGGGGCCTGGCAGCTGCCCGTGGCCGGGGTGCCACCGCCGTTCGAAGAGCCGCCACCGCCCAGGCGCGCCTCGATGTCCTGGATCGACTGCATGTGCGCGTCGAGCTTGAGGCGATCTTCCTTGCCGATGCGAGGCCGCACGTCCGCGATGTCCTCGCGGAGGATATCGAACACGGTCCGCCGCTGCGCGCGGAGCCGATCCAGCGCGGTGGAGCCGCCCGGGTCCTGGCCCTGGCCAGGCACCGAGGCCCCGAAGAGCTGCTGGAACGTGTCGTAGGGGTCCTCGCGGGGGGGGACGGGCTGGTCCGGCCCGGCGTAGGAGAGCCGACCGCGCACCTCCGCGTCACGGACCTGGACGCCGAGCTCCAGGGACTTGAACAGCGTCGGGGGATTCAGCTTCTTCGCCAGGTGCTGATCGAGCGAGATCCCCGACGACCAGCCGGCGTTGGTGGACATGAAGCTCTTGAAGTTGCCCTTGAGCAGCGCCCGCCCCGTCAGCAGGCCCCCGATGCCCCGAGCGTGCTCGGAGCCGATGTTGGAGTTCACCACGACGTTCATGTTGATCCCGCGCAGCGGCATGATCTTCGCCTTGAACGGCGAGAGCGGCTGGAGCAGCGGGCTCAGCGTGTAGTTGGTCTCGGTGCCCGTGGGCATCCATTTCGACTCGCTGGTGCCGTTCGGCGTATAGAACACCACGAAGCGCTTGGGCGCGGTGGTCTCTTGCCCGCGGGCCAGCTCGGAGTTCAGCAGCGGGATCGTCGCGGTCGCCGCCAGCGCACCCTGGAGCATCCGCCGTCGAGAGATCATTCGCTGTCTCATGTCACTCCTCCTCTGCGATCGCGCTGCGGTACATGAACGCGTCGGTCTGCGTCGTCGCCACGATGAGCTCCACGAGGTCGCCCTCCGACCCGTGGAACCCTGCGCGCAGCCCGTCGAGCGAGCACTCGTCGTCGATGTTCTCGAAGCGCCCGGCCGTGTAGCGGAACCATTGCGTCGCGAGGCACTCGCGGACCTGCGCGCTCCCGGCGAGCTTCTCCGCCAGCTGGCGGACGCCGACGAACGGGCCGTCCATGTCGTCGGACGCGACCATCTCCCCGGAGACGTCGATGACCTGCCCGCCCTCCTCGGTGCGGTACGCGCCCACGGAATCGAAGTTCTCGAACGCGAAGCCGATCGGATCCATCAGCTTGTGGCAATTGGCGCACCTCTCGTTGGCGGCGTGCTGGTTGAACCGTTCACGCGCGGTGACGCCCTCGTCGCCCGTGGGCGGCGTGAGGTCGACATCGTTGGGAGGAGGCGGCGGGTCCTGGCACATGAACTTCGCGCGGATGGCCTTGCCGCGTAGCACCGGAGACGTCTGATCGGGGTGCGCGTGGACGGCCAGGAAGGCGGGCTGCGTGAGCACCCCTGCGCGCTGGTCCGGCGGGAGATCCACGAGCTGGGGTGTGGTCGAGCCGGGCGGGACCGTCACGCCATACAGCTCGGCGACGGGCTCGGTGGCAAAGCCGACGGGCAGCGTGAGCAGGCTCGACAGCTTGTGGTCGCCGGACCACAGCACGTGCTCGACGAACGCGGGAGTCTCCGCGCTCATCCCCGCGACGAGCTCGTCGTTGTACCCGGGGAACTTGCTCTCCTCCTTGACGATGGTCCCGAGCTTCCCGAGGTTGAGCCATTGCTTGTAGAACTCCGTGATGGCCCGGCGCGCCCGCGGGTGCTCCAGCATCTGGCGGGTTCGCTCGGCGAGCTGCTCGCGGGTATCGAGCAGGCCCGCCTCGGCGGCGTCGAGCAGCTCGTCGTCGGGGCCCGACGCCCAGATGAGGTACGAAAGGCGCGACGCCATCTCGTACGGGTCGAGGCGCACCCGCGACGAGGAGGCGTCCGAATCGTGACGCAGCTCCAGGCGGAACAGGAATTTCGGCGATTGCAGCGCGGCCCGGATGACGACCTCGATGCCCTCACGGAACGACCCGTCCGTGCGTCCCGCGGCGTAGGCGCGCATCAGTCGATCGACTTCCGACGTCTCGAGAGGTCGACGGTACGCGCGACGGCCGAAGTCCTGGACGAATTGCCGCGCGCACGCCTCCTCCTGGGCGACTTGCCCCTCGACCGCGGCCGGATCACACGGCACCAGCTTCGACAGATCGCCCGCGACGGCCTCGGCCGCGAGCGCCTCGGCGGCCAGGAGGTACTTCTCCGCGTGCAGCGCGGACACGGTCAGCACCGTCGCGTTGTTGTTGAAGCCTCCGGCGATCTCATCCGGGGGGAATTGATCCGCAGGGGTGAGGGACGTTCCGAGGAGATCTCGGACCGTGTTGTTGTATTCGAATCGCGTCAAGCGCCGCTGGGGTGCGAGGATCCGCTCGGCGCCGCACACCGGGGGATCTCCTCCTTGTCCGGACGTCGAACCGTCCCCCCCGGGGCCGGCCCCGGAGCTGGAGCTGGAGTCAGCCGCTCCGATCTGCCCGATACCGCACCCGGCCGCGGCCGCCAGCGCGAGCGTCGCTATGAGCGCATGACCGGCTCGCCAGCGACGATATCCTAAGTCAGCCATACCGTGACCTCCTACCGTCGGTCACAACCTACGGTGAAGCCTCGCCAGACGTCAAGCGTTGCTCCCACCAATCCACAGCGCGAGACGCCAGCGTTCAGCCGGCGTTCAATCGCCGGACAGCGGTCAACAACGGACCATCCGCCGGCGAAGTCTGATACTGCCCGAAGACTCCACTCCCGTCATATTATCGATGTCGATTGACAGCCACTTGACGCGGCACGCGCCGCGTCAGACCAGCAGGACCGGGCGCACTCCGGCCTTAAAAGCGAGGTGAGAGCGCGAATCCGTCGCATCTCTCCACGCCACCCACGCCGCGCGCACGAACAGTTATTGGAAGAATTCCCGCTCCGGCGCGGATTGATCACGAGCTGCCGAAGACCCTCCAATTGACCAGCGACTTCACACCCGCCGCGGGCGTCGTCGCGTCACGGGGTGGTGGAGATCTCGCAGATCACCTGGGGCGCTTCGTGCCCGTAGACGACACGCAGGCTCGGGTGGGCGCGGACGAGCTCGCGCAGGCGATCCAGGCTCTGCTGTCCCGCGGCTTCGTCGCTCGCCGAGGGCCCGCGCGGGCCGATGCCGCGCTCGAATGCCCAGGCGTAATGCGACGCATCGCCGACGAGCAGCACCGGGCCGGACTCGGCGTTGACCACGAACGAGAGGTGACCGCGCGAGTGGCCAGGCGTCGGGAGCGCCCAGAGCGCGCCGTCGCCCCACACGTCGATGGCCATGTCGAACGGCGGCATGGGGGCGCCGCGCGCGAACGAGAGCTCCGAGAGCGTCGCTCCTTCGGCGAAGTGCCCGTAGCCCAGGTGCCCCGCGAGATCGTCGGCCTCGCCCTCGCCGGTCACGATCTCCACGTCGCGCGGGAGCTCGCCGAGGCCGGCCGTGTGATCGCCGTGAACGTGCGTCAGGTAGACCTGACGCGGGCGCGAGCCGAGGCGCGCGAGCTGAGCGCCGAGCGAGCGCCCCGCAGGGAGCGTGAACCGCGTGCCCATCGCCCGGTGCAGCCAGCTCACCGGCGCGCGGACGTCGCCGAACGGATCCCGCTCGAACGGGGCGGAGAGGCCGGCGTCTATCAGCACGTCGCCGCGCGTGGGATGGCGGACGAGGTGCGCGTAGATCGGCAGCGGCTCGTGCTCTCGGGCGCGATCGAAGTCGACGTGGTCGCTGCGGAGCAACATCGAACGCGCTCCGCTGACCTCGCCCGTCTCGAAGGTACACAGGCGCACCCGCTGGCCGCGCGCGAACACGTCCTCCCACGCGGAGGCGCGCTGCGGGGGCACGGCGAGCTCCACGCGTGGGAGCTTCGACGGGCTGCCGAGGCCGGCCCAGATCACGAGCGCCGCCCCGATCGCGACGACGGCGCCGAGCCCCGCGCCGATCCGGCGAAGCCACGGGCGGAGGGACGTGGAGGGCCGGCGAGGCACGGTCGGCGGCTCGGGCGGCGTCATCGAAGGAGCTTCATCGAGCGGAACATCAGGCATGCCTCGGTTGTACGGCGCGCGGCCGCGCGCGGGTCATGCTCCGGCGTGATGCCTGATATGTCGTGCAGGATATGATCCGGCGATGCGGATCGAGGACGTCGATTTCAACGGGCTGCGCGCGCTCCACCACCTGCTCGAGACGCGGAGCGTGACCCAGGCGGCGCGGCGCCTCGGCACGACGCAGCCGAACATGAGCCGCTCGCTCGCGCGGCTCCGAGAGGTCTTCGGCGATCCCTTGTTCGTGTCCACCGGCCGCGCCCTCGAGCCGACGCCCATGGCGCTCGCGCTCCAGCCCGACGTGGAGCGCGCCCTGTCGGCGCTGCGCGCGGTCTTCGATCCCATGGTCCGCCAGAAGCGCGAGGACGAGCCGTTTCCGCTGCGCGTGGCGACGTCCGATTACGGCACCCTGGTCGTGCTGAGGCCGTGGCTCGCGCAGCAGGCCAAGGCGCCGCCGATGACGACGCTGCGCATCGTCCAGCCCTCGCTGGAGACGATCGGCGCTCTCGAGCGCGGGGAGGTCGACCTGGCGCTCGTCCCGAGGGTGGACATCGACGGGCTGGAGCAGTTCGTGTTCCGCCCCATCGTCGAGGACGAGCACGTGATCGTGACGCGGCGCGGGCACCCGCTCGCGCGGGGGCGCGCGACGTTCGAGCGATACCTCGCGTGCGGGCACGTCGTCGTGGGCAACTCGCTGCCGGGGCTCTCGCCGGTGCAGCGGGCGATCGCGCGGCTCGAACGATCGCGGGACGTGCGGGCGCGCGTGCCGTCGCTGCTGCTCGCGCTCTCGCTGGCAGCCGAGACCGATCTCGTCGCTACCCTGCCCGCGCGCATCGTCCGCGCCTCGGGGCTCCCGCTCACGACCCGACAGCTCCCTTTCGAGGTCGAGCCGTTCACACTTCACGTCGTGTTCCACCCGCGCTGGACGACTGACCCGCGCCATCGCACCATCCGGGAGAGCCTGATCTCCAGCTCCGCCGCGAGGGGCCGCTCCAGGGCGTCCGCATGAGCCCGCAACGTTCGTGCGGCTCGCTCCGCTGGCACGATTCGACCGGAGCAGGCGATAGCGCCACTCACGCGCTCCCCGGCCGCCGTGCAGGTCCGACTCCGATGCTGCTATGCTGGTGCATGGGTCAGCGTGTGGTCGCGGTGTTCGGCTGGCTTCTCGCGCTCCTGGTCGTTCCGTCCGGTTGCAATCTTTCGTCGGCACAGGCTCCTGCCGCGCTGCCCGCGCGCGCGACTCCGATCCATCGTGCGGCGCCGGCCCCTCGCGATCCGCCGGCCGTGATTGACCCGGACGATGATGCCGGTATCGCCGCGGCGCTCGCGGGCGGCGGGCTCGACGGATGGATGCACGGCGCGGCGCCCGAGGCCGGACTCTTCGTATTCACCTACCGGCTCCCGAACGACTTCTTTCGTTACGCTGACTTTCCGATGATCCCGGGGTCGGCCGAGGTCGCGCGGGAGCTCGCCGGGCTCCAGCGGCACGACCGGCTGCGCGTCTTCGGCAGCCTCGAGAAAAAGGGCGCTCAGCGCCATGTCCGCGCGCGCCGCATCGAGGTGATCACGCGGTTTTCCTCCGGCGTGGACGCCCCGCCCTATGCGCACGACCCGACCATCGACGCCGCGCTCCTCGGGGCGCGCGAGCTCGTGGGCCGTGTGCACGGCGTCGACGCCGACGGCCAGGTCCTCGTGGTCGAGCTCGCGGACAAGGTGGTGCCGGTCTTCGTGACCCGCCCGGAGCACGTCCGAGACCTGTGGCGCAATGACAAGATCCGGCTGCATTACGTGATCGCCGGGCGCCCCGATCGCCCGATCCACCTGCGGCTCGATCCGGGCGTCGACAAGCCCATCGAGGTGCTGGAGCGCATGCAAGCGGTCCATGGCCAGCCGATCGAGCTGGAGGGCGATCTCGTGCTTTTCCCGAGGAGCCCACAGATCAAATTCGATATCTGGGCGCTGCGCGTCGTCGACAGGGATCGGGTGGAGCGCGAGTATACGCTGGTCAATTTCGGCGATCCCGAGCTCTTCAAGGCGATCCGGGACAAGCTCGCGCGGCGCTGGGCGGCGTACCCCGGCGCGCCGGTGGACGCGCGCAACAAGTTCATCAAACCAGGCCTGCGCGTGCGCGCGAGGGGCGTGCTCAACGTGATCTCGCCGGCGCAGGCCAACCCGCAGATCTTGCTGTCGGCGGAAGGCGCGGTCGAGGTGCTCGGAGCTCCAGGAGGCGGCTCGCCCCCTCCTGTCGATCGATGATCGCTCGCGGGGCGAGCTGCCGAGGCGCTCCCCGGTCTCGCCAGTCCGTCCGGTGCGTCAGCTAGACCCGAGCACGGGACGCGATCGAGGGCGGTGGATGGAAGAAGGCAATCCCGCCTTCATTTTCCGCTTGCCCCCCGTTTCTCCAGACCACACTCTCTTCGGTGAAGGGGCGCCCGCGTGCGCCTTTTTCGGAGTGTGATCCTTCCCCATTTCGAGCGAGCGCTCCCTCCAGCTCGGGCCGCTCGCGACGTTCGTCCGTCGCGCTCCGAGCGCGCGCGTCCATGCCTCGTGTCCCGCCGGCCATGCTCTCGATCGGAGGTGTGCCCGTGAAGTCAGCGTTCGTCCTGCCGCTCGTCGTCGTGTCGTCGTGCCTCGCCTCCGCCGCTGCCGCCGCCGAGCAGGCGTGCGGGTACTCCAGCGCCGGCTGGAACGCGCCGAACGGCGCGGCCGTGTTCAGCGCAGGCTCGGGGCCGATCGGAGACGTCCTTAACGCCGTCGGCGAGTTCCGTACGCACTCCATGCTGTCGCATGGTCCCGGCCGGTGGGTGACGCATGCCACCATGAAGCAGCCGCGTGAAAACTCCTGGCCCGAGGTGTGCAGCACGCCCATCGTGACGAACGATCTGCTCGATGGGTATCCCGGGCTCGCGCAGGTCAACCAGGGCGGGATCTACCGCTTCCTCTACGGGAGCGGCGGGAGCGGCCCGGTCGCGCTGACCTATCAGGTCGGCGATCCCAAGCGGGCCGCGTCGATCGGCGAAACCATCTGGTGGGAGGTGCCCTACTACGCCGAGCGCTCGATCATCGACGAAGGGGTCGAGATCCCTCGGCTGAGCGTTCGCGGCGACCGGGTGCACTACTCGTTCTTCCAGTACCGCAGCACCGAGGGCACGCCCACCGGCGGGCCGGCGTGGAACAACGGTATGGTTTGCTCTTCATTTTTGGCCTACGCGCACTACCTCGACGGCCAGGGCGCCATCCCGCCGTACACGTACAGCCACGCCAAGCTCGCCAGCGCGGCCAACGCCCTTCACGACGGGGTGATGGACAGCTGCGAGAACAGCCTGGGGTTCTGGGGCTCGCTCGGCACCTCGCTCGCCTGCTTCACGGACGTCTGCGACAAGGCCGCCAATCAGGTCGCGAACTGCATGGCCTCGCACGCATGCGACACCGGCAGCGGCACCTTGTGGAGAGGAGTCCGAGACGATCCGAAGACCGTCGCCGTGTCCATCAGCCCCGACCGCATCGGCGGCTGGAGCGGGCACCCCTGGGGGACGCAGGCCGGCGCGACCGTCTGGTCCGCCGATACGAACCACAACGTCCAGTGGAACTCCGGAGGCAACGTCTACGGGTGCTGGTACTGACGGACGTTCGAGCACAATGACGTGAGGAGCTCCGGCCATGACGACCAGGATCGGCGAGCATCGGTCAAAGGCGCAATGGGTCGGTGGGGTGGTGCTCGCCGCCGCGCTCTGCTGGGTCCTGGTCTGGTCGGTCCACCCTTCCAGGGCGCCCGAGCCCGCGCCGGCAGCGCCGAAGGCGAGCGCGCAGGAGGCCCCGCCGAGCGCCAGACGCGCGGCGAGCGCCGCCGCGGCGAGCACGAGGGCGCCCGCGGAGGACCCGGCGCCCATCATCGACGAGATCGAGGTCGAGAAGCCGGAAGTGTGCGCCGGCGAGGAGAACCTCATCACCGTGCGATCGCATACCACGAACGGGACAGATGAATACCTCCACAGCGTCATTGGCACGCGCACCGGATCGCGGGTGCCGCTGCGCGTCTGGCCCGAGATGGACGGATCGTACGAGATGCCCACCATCTCCGTGTTCGGGCGGAACAACGCGGTGACTCGGATCGAGGTCCCGAGATACAGGGTCAACGCCTGCAAGCCGGAGCGGATCGTCGTCATCACCCACAGGCTCCTGCCGAGCACCCCCGGTGAATTCGAGCTCACGGCGCAGATCGTCGGCGTCGGGCTCAAGGACAAGCCCGAGGCGAGGCCGTTCAAGCCCGCGAGTTATGCCTGGGAGTTCGACGACGGCGGCTCGGAGAAGACGAAGGCGCCGTTCGTGACCCACAGCTATGAGCGCCGTCCGCAAACCGCGCTCGTCTCCGAGTTTCTCATCCGGGTGGAGGTCCAGAGCGAAGCGGGCGAGAAGCTCACCGGCCGTGCCCTGCTCCAGATCCCGAACATGATGTTTCAGGACCTCGCCGAGCGGGGGATCGTGACCATCGCGGCGACGCCGACGCCCCGCTTTCCCCGGCAGGACGGCCACGGCGTGGTCCGGCAGACCTTCCGCCTCTGGCATCACAGCGACGCGCCGGTCCGGATCAATACGGTCACGGCGGTGCGGCACTACGCGGGGGCGTCGAGCGCCTCACCGCTCGAGAAGACCTCGCTCGGCCTGGTCGAGATCCCCCCCGGGCAAGGGGTCGATGTGGACGTGAGGCTCGACACGGTGCGTGAACCGGATGTCTTCACCATCACGTACATCCTCGATGGGGAGACGGCGGAGGGGCACGCGGCGCGCGGGACGTTCTCGCTGATGAAGCCGCCGCCCGCGCCGACCAAGGAGTCGAGCACACCGGTCACGGAGCCCGTCCTCCTCGCCAAGATCAAGCGGGCGCGAGAGCTCCTGGCGCAGGAGTTCGTCACGGACGAGGACATCTGGCGGCTGGAGCGAGAGGGGAAGATGGCAGATCTCGACGGCTCGCCGCCGCCGGCGCCCTAGCCCGCTCCGAGCGCGCCGCCATGGCCGCGTCGACTCCTCTGCTACAGGGTTCGTGACCCGTCCGGCGCCGAGCGCGATCGTGAGCCCGAAGCCCCCGATCAGCGTGCCTCGGCCCGCCTCGATCCGCTGGCCGCGGCGGCGTCGGCGCCGTTCATCCGCTGGATGCAGAGCTTGAGGCCGGCGCGGAGGTTGCCCATCGTGATGATCCCCGAGAGATCGAGCCCCAGCGCGATCATCGTCTGCGCCACGTTCGAGCGGATACCCGTGATCACGCCCTCGGCGCCGAGGAGCCGTATCGCGCGGACCATCTCGATGAGGTAGCTCGCCGTCTTCGTGTCGACGGCGTCGACCCCGGTCAGATCGAGTATCGCGAAGCGCGCCCCCTTGCTCGAGATCGCGTCGAGGAGGCTATCCATCACCTCGGAGGTCCTCAAGCTGTCGACGACACCGACCATCGGGAGCGTCAGCACGCGATCCCAGACCTCGATGATGGGCGTCGACAGCGCGCGGATCACCTGCTGCTGGGCCTGGATCATGTCGAGCCTCGCCTGGAGCTCGACCTCCTTGCGCTTCGTGTCCGTGATGTCGAACGTCACGGAGACCGCGCCGTTCTGCGCGCCGCGCTCGTCGAAGATGGGGAGCAGCCAGGACCGCCAGGTGACGCCGTGGGCCTCGACCTGATTGTCCACGACCTCTCCCCCCATCACGCGCCGCATCCCGTCCACGGCCTCCTGGTTGGACCCGTAGAGGTCGAAGACGTTCTTGCCGATGAGCGCCCCAGCCTTCACGCCCGAGTTCTCGAGCCCCTTGCCGTCATGATGGGTGAACACCCCATCGCGATCGTACTTGCACGCGGCGATCGGGACGTGATCGAGGATGGCGCGCAGGATGATCGAGTCGTCCCGCGACGCTTCCGCCAGACGGCCGCGGTCGGTCACGTCCTGCCCGATGAAGAGCCTGCGCACCACCTGGCCGTCGGCGCCGCGCATCGGCTCGTGCACCCACGCGCACGCGACGACGCGCCCGTCCTTCCGCCGGTGCTCGGCGGAGAGCGGCGCGCCGCCCTGCCCGTCGCAGAGGCGTCCCCAGAGGTCGACGTCGGCGCCGCCCAGCGCCGTGTCCGCGAGGCGGCGGCCAATCACCTCTTCCCCGGTATAACCCAGCAGCCGCTCCGCCCCGGCGCTCCACGCGGCGATCTCGAGAGCATCGGCGTCGCCCGTGCACTCGACGGCGATGAACGGCCCGTTGAGGACCGCGTTCATGTAGCTCGTCGCGACATCGAGCTCGTCCGGGCCCGCCACCTGGTCCATGCGCCGCACTGTACCGGGCACGTCATCGGCATGTCGAGAAAAACGGCCACGCCCGACGGTCAGGTCCCTCGCTTCATCGTGGCCTCGATGAGCCCGTGCGGCTCGTCGACCGGGACGAATATCTCGTTGTCGTTGGCGAGCCCGAAGGGCGTGAGATCGACGAGCAGGCAGTGCTTGTTGGGGAGCGAGAGGCTCACCTCGTCGATGGCAGGACAGGCGGCGAGCACCGCCTCCCCCAGGTCATGAATGGTGTGCTGCACCGAGAGGCTATGTCGCTCCGCGAAGGTCTCGATCAGGGCGCGGCGGGCGCGCTCCCACGTCGCCGTGGGCGCCGGGTCGCGGCCGGCCGTGCGCCAGCGGGCCACCATGAGCGTCGAGAGGATGCGGTCCCCGGTCTCCTTGAGCGTCGTGTACTCGTCGCGCGGGAAGCCCGAGAACGCCGAGCCGGAGGTCTTGAGGACGAGGAGATCCGCGATGCCGGACGTGATCTCGACCCCGCCAGGAGCCGCGGAGATCTCCGCGGTCCGGCGCTCTCCTGCCGCGCGGAGGAACGCGTGAGGGTGCGGCGCGCCGCCCGCCTCGACGCGAGACCAGACGCTCTCTGCGATGACGACCGTCGCCCGCCGGGCGTGTGGCTTGCCGAGGAAGTGCTCGGCGAGCAGGGCGCCAAAGTCCTCGATCGGCTCGACCGGGTGGCCCTTGGCGAGCGCGTACACGGTGTTCTTCATCGTGTCCGTGGGCAGCACCTTGCTGTTGTCACCCTTCGTGTAAGCGTCGTCGAACTCGCCCTCCAGCTGTATATCGACCTGGACGTCGGTCAGCTCGTGCCGCGCGCCCGCGCGGCGGACCTTCACGAGCCGCACCCTCGATTTGCCGTAAGCGTTCCGCACCAACGAGATTGACATCGTTCTTCAGCTCCCGCGCCGGGCGACGACGCTCCCTTGCGACGCGGGAGAGACGGTAGCTTGAAGCACGACGCCGGCTCAAGCCTGGCGGGCCCTTCGGCCCGCGGCGCGCGACGACGCACCGGCGGCGGCCGCCCGCCGGTGCGCCGTCGGGCGAGCCCGTGCGATATCGCGCGTGCGGCGGCGATGGCGCGTCACCACATACGCCGGCATGGTGACCACAGAGCGTGACAGGGCGGCCGACGAGCTCGTCGCTCGCCGTGAATCGTTGAGGGACGCCGCGCTCGCCCGCCTCGAGGCCGCGTCCGTCGCGCCGCGCGCCTTCGGAGCGCGCGGCGAGCGCGAGGCGCTCTCGCGCTGCCACGTGGACCTGGCGGCGCACATCGACGCCCTCGCGGCGGCGCTCCGCGCGGCGGGCGCCCAGCAGCTCTGCGAGTATTGCGCGTTCACCGCGGTGTTCCTCGAGGCGATCGGGGTGCCCCGGCGCGCGCTCGGCGCCGCGCTCGACGCCCTGAGCGAGAGCATCGGCGAGCAGCTCGATCCGGCGCTCTCTTCGCTGGCGCAGGACGCGCTGGCCGCGGGCCGGGAGCGCCTCTGCGCCTCGCCCCTCGTGACGCCGGCCGCGCTGGCGGCCATCCCCGAGCCCCCGTGCGCCGCCGGCGAGGCCGGCTCGGCGGCGGAGGCCATCGAGCGCTCGGCGGCGCGCATCGCGCCGATGAGCGTCGCGCTCAGCTTCATGCGGCGCCCGGCGGACGCGCTCGCCGCCGGCGCGAAGCGCGCCCTCTGCCTCGACGACGCCAGGCGCCACGTCGCGCAGCTCGCCGCGGCGGTCGACCACGAGTCGCCGAAGCTCTTCAGCGCCTATGTGGAGTGGGCACAGGCGCTGCTGGTGCAGCACGGCCTCGACCCCGCCGAGCTCGTGGGCTACCTCCGCGCGCTCGACGACGTCCTCGCGCTCACGCTTCCGGAGCGCCTCGCCGAGGCGCCGCAGCGGTACCTGGCGGCGGCGCTCGAGCGGCTCACCTCGATGCACGCCGAGAATCCAAGCTTCGTCCGCCCGGAGGCGCCGCTCGGCGCCGTCGCGTGCAGCTACCTCGACGCGCTGCTCGAGCGGGACCGGAGGCGAGCGGTGCGGGTCATCCGCGAGGCGATCGACGCGGGCGCGCCGATCAAGGACATCTATGCTCACGTGCTGCAGCCGTGCCAGTACGAGCTGGGCCGGCGCTGGCAGCTCCGTCAGCTCAGCATCGCCGGAGAGCACTACTGCACGGCGGTCACGCAGATGATCCTGGGGCAGCTCTATCCGCTCGTCGTCAACACCGATCGCGCCGGCCGCCGCCTCGTGGCCACCGCCGTGGACGGGAACCTCCACGAGATCGGCGCGCGCTTCGTCGCCGATTACTTCGAAATGGCGGGGTGGGACACCTTCTATCTCGGGGCCAGCACGCCGGCCGAGCACGTGATCCAGGAGGTCGTCCAGCGGAAGGCCGACGTCCTCGCGGTCTCGGCCGCGCTCAGCGATCAGCTCTCGAGCGTCCGCCAGGTGATCGCCGCGGCGCGCGGCGACGACCGGTGCAGGGGCGTCGTCGTCCTGGTCGGCGGCCACCCGTTCCGCGTCGTCGACGACCTCTGGAGGCAGCTCGGGGCCGACGGCTCGGCGCCGAACGCGGAGCGGGCCGTCCGCACGGCGGAGCAGCTCCTCGCGGCGCGGAGCGCATGACCCCGCTCCGCGCGCTCGCGCGCCGGCCCCGCGGGGTGCGTTTCGCATAGCGAGCTCCGCGCCGGCCTGCCAATGACAGATCGCCTCCGCCGCGAGCGAGGGAGAGGCTCGGCCTCCGATGATTCCTATGGAACCGCGCAGGACGCAAAGCGCAGGAGAAAACGAAGGAGCGCCGCTCGCGGCCCCGCCGTCGGGACACGAGCTCAGCGGTCCGGTCGCAGAGCTCGCCGCCGCTTTCCTCATGGCCTCGACCGCGCTCGCGCTCGGCGTGTTCACGCCGGAAGGCGCGCCGAGGCTCACCAACCACGGCATGCGCCGGCTGCTCGGGGGGGCGGGCGAGCCGGGTCGCGCCGCGGCTCGCCTCGTCAGCCCGAGCTTCGCGCAGCTCGCCGCGGCCGGGCGCGGGGCCGAGGAGCCGATCTACAGCGGCATGCTGCACTTCGGGGATCTCCGGTCGATCGCGCACAGCCTCCGGGGCGAGGTCTGGCGGCTCGGCCACGACCTGCTGCTCCTCGCCGAGTTCGACGTCATCGAGCTCGAGCGCGTCGTCGCCGACGTGTCCGCGCTCAACTCGCGGATCACGAGCCTCCAGCGGCGGCTCGTCGCCGAGCAGAAGGAGCTCGAGCGGTCGCTCGAGCAGCTGCGCGCCACGCAGTCGATGCTCGTCCACTCGGAGAAGATGAACGCGCTCGGCAAGCTCGCCGCCGGCGTGGCCCACGAGATCAACAACCCGCTCGCCTTCGTCCGGAGCAACGTGCACACCCTGGGAGAGTCGCTCGATCGGCTGTTCGGCGCCTACGAGGCGCTCGAGCGGGCCGCCATCGGCGCGGGCTCGGACGACGTGAAGGGCCTGGCCGAGGCGCTCCGCGCGGAGCTCGAGCCCGATTTTCTGCGCGAGGATACGAGGGATCTCGTGAGAGGCACGCTGGGCGGCCTCGCGCGCGTGCAGAAGATCGTCGAGGACCTCAGGATCTTCACGCGGATCGACCGGGCAGAGGAGGAGCGCTGCGATCTGAAGGAGTGCCTGGAGAGCACCCTCGCGATCGCGGGCCCGGCGCTGAAGGACGGCGGCGTCCAGGTGACGGTCGAGTGGGCCGAGCTGCCGAAGCTGCGCTGCAAGCCGGCGGAGCTCAGCCAGGTGTTCCTGAACCTCCTCATCAACGCGGCCCAGGCGGTCGAGTGCCGAGGCCGGGGGAACGGTCGCATCGTGATCCGCGAGCGCGACGAAGAGCGCGGGATCGTCCTGGAGTTCGAGGACAACGGCGCCGGGATGACCCCTGACGTCCTCGGCCGGATCTTCGATCCGTTCTTCACGACCAAGCCTGTCGGGCTGGGCACGGGGCTGGGCCTCACCATCTCGCACAAGATCATCGTCGATCAGCACGGCGGCACGATCGCCGTCCGATCGACCCCCGGGGCGGGCAGCACCTTCACGATCACGCTGCCGAAGGAGCTCGACCGATGACGCGCGCCTCCGGCGAGCGGCGCGCGCTGCTCATCGTCGACGACGAGCGCGAGACCTTGAAGGCGCTCCGCCGCGAGCTCCGGCGCGACTACGATGTCCTCATCGCGGAGAGCGCCGAGCAGGGCCACGCGATCTTGCGCGAGCGGACAATCCCTGTCGTCCTCAGCGACCAGCGGATGCCGGGCACGACGGGCACGGAGTTCTACGCGCGGGTCAAGGCCGAATTCCCGGAGACCGTCCGCCTCCTCATGACCGCCTATGCGGACACGAGCGCCGCCATCCAGGCCATCAACGAGGGCGGCGTGTACCGGTTCATCTCCAAGCCATGGGATCCGCCGGCGCTCGCCGGCGTCGTGAGCGACGCGTTCGCCCAGCACGAGCGCATCAGCAGCTGCCAGCGGCTGCTCTCGAGCCTCAAGACGAGCGCCGACGCCCTCCACCTCGAGAACCAGCAGCTCGCCGAGGCGACCCAGAAGACCCATGAGCTCATGGGCATCGCCGCGCACGATCTGCGCAACCCGCTCGCGGCGATCCAGTGGTTCACGAAGATGCAGCTGGCGGGCGTCGGCGCGGGGCCCGAGGACACGCGGCGCTACGCCCTGAAGATCCAGGACAACGCCGAGTTCGCGCTGCAGCTGATCGAGAACCTGCTCGACATCACGACGCTGGAGCACGGGCACGGCGGGCTTCGCCTGCAGGAGGCCGACCTGAGAGGCATCGTCCTGACGGCGGTCTCCCTGAACGAGCACGGCGCCGGCCGGAAGGGGATCGCGGTGGACGTCGACGTGCCCGCGGATCTCCCGCTCGTCTGCTGCGACGTCGCGCGGATCGAGCAGGTCCTGAGCAACCTGCTCAGCAACGCGTTCAAGTTCTCTCACCCGGGCACGACGGTGACGGTGCGCGCGTGGAGGGTCGGCCAGGCGGTCGAGGTGATGATCGAGGATCAGGGGCTGGGCATCCGCCCGGACGAGATCAGCGGCCTGTTCGACAAGTTCCGGAGGACGAGCACACGATCGACAGGCGGCGAGAAGAGCACGGGGCTCGGTCTGTCGATCTGCAAGAACCTCGTCGAGCGCCACGGCGGCACGATCCGCGTGGAGAGCGAGCTCGGCCGGGGAACGCGGGTGTTCTTCACGCTGCCGATGAAGACGGGGCGCTCCTGCGAGCCGGAGCGCTCCGCGGCGTAGGCTCGCCGCGCGCGCCGCGCCTGAGTTACCAGCTCACGGTGTCGCTGAGCGTGAGCGTGCCGCCGGACGTGGGCGTGCTCATCGCGCGATTGCCGCCGCCCGGGAGGTTCTCCCAGGTCACGCTGCCGTCGGCGTTCTTGCGATAGTACTTGTACTGGAGCGCGCTGCTGGCCGGCAGGTTGACGCGGTTCGTCCACACGGGGTAACTGCGCGGATCGACCGGGACGCCGAGATCGGTGTTCCAGTTGCCGAGCGCCGCGGTGTTGCCAGTGACGTACATCTGCTGGCCGACCACCGTGGTCGCGGTGACGTTGACCGCGACGCCGGCCTCGCCGGACGCGGGCGGCACCACACACGCGTTGTAGCGGCCGCAGACCACCGACGGGATATCGACGATCCTGCCCGCCCGGATCGACGCCACCAGGCTGATGTACTCGCCCATGGCCCAGTTCAGGGGGCTCATGGACCGCGTCGAGGTGCCCGCCGAGACGTTGCCCGGCTTCTGGACGGACCAGCCGGTGACGTCCGTCGTCTCGCTCCACACCTGCTCCGGGATGAAGCCCTGAGGCGTCGAGAACGCCTTCACCGCGGTCAGGAAGGGGTTGCCGTCGGCGCCGACACCCGTGCTGGCGATCTTGAACATGCCGCGCTCGGCCGTGAAGATGGGCCACAGCCGGCCCCGGCCGCCGTTGCCGTCGAAGTTGCCGCCGTCGTTCTTCTCGCCATATCCATCGTAGTTGTAGCGGAACCAGGCGTCGCCCTTGCCGGCGATGGTCCGCTTCAGGATGGCGTCGTACTCGGGCAGCGTCGCGACGATCGAGGGATCGTCGGGCCGCTTCACCCCCATCCGCACGAGCTCGAGGAAACCGCCGTCGACGATGTAACGCTGGTCGTGCGTGCCGCCGCCGTTGCCGATCGTGAAGGTGGCCGCCGCGTCCGGCCCGGACACCGGGTTGTACACCTGCGGTCCGCTGCCGGTGTTGCCCCGCGCGGAGGGGTTGATGCGGATGTAATACCGGCCGTCACCGTGGTACCCCGTGGTCGTGAACGTCCAGCGGTCGACGCTCTGCTGCCAGTAGTCGGCGGCGGCCATGTAGCGCGCCGCGCTGGTGGTGTCGCCGTTCGCGCGGGCGATCGTGGCGGCGCAGACGAGGCCCGCGATCTCCGCCGCGATGGTCGACGGCGAGTACCCGGCGTTCTCCTCCCAGCGCTCCTGCTGCGTCCATGGGCCCGTGTTGACGATGTAGTCGGCGGTCCTCTTGATCTTCTTCCACAGCGGGTTGTAGACGGAAGGTCCGAGCCGCCAGGCGAGGATGATCGGCATCGCCTGCTCATCCATCTGCGTGCCTTGCCAGTACTGCCAGCCGCTGACCCAGGCGTTCTGCGGGAAGCGGCCGACGCGGCTGTAGCCCTGCGGGCAGCTCGGCGCGTCGTACTCGGCGACGCCGCAGTCGCTCGACTGCTGCAGGGTGTTGAACAGGTAGTTGACCACCGAGGCCCCGGTCGCGGTGTCGCCGGCCGTCACGAGCGCGCTGGCGAACTTGAACAGATCGCGCGCCCAGACCAGGTGGTAGCCGCCGTTGTTCCCATCGCCGTTGGTCTCGCCCCAGGGCGTGCCCATGCCCGCGATCATGGCGCCGTTCGACTTGTCCTGGATCGCCTTGAGCGACATCGCCGCGAGGTAATACTGGTCGTCGGCGGTGGCGCTCTGGCTGCTGAGCCCGGCGGCGTAGGTCTTCCACCCGTTGTCGTAGGTGGTTTGCAGGGTGCTCAGGGTGCTGCCGAGCGTCGCGTTCGCGGTGGAGGCCGCCTCGGTCTCGGTCGCGCCGAAGCCGAGCACGACGTCGAACGACACGCTGGTGACGGCGCTGGCGCCGAGGTCGATCCAGCCCATCTGCGCCACGTTGCCGCCGCTCGCCAGGTCGTTTCGCCAGGTCATGGTCCTGTCGACGTTCCCGCCGAGGAGGTCTGTCCAGCCGTCCGACTCGCCGACGAAGCCGCTCGACACCATCGGCGCGCCGCTCACCACCTTCCACGGGCGCGACGCGGCGAGCGCCGAGGCGCGGCTGCCCTCCGAGGCGACGAGCAGCGTGCGCCCCCCTGCCGCCACGGTCCTCGACGTGTCGCCGGCCCCGGAGTTGTCCATCGCCGGGTTGTGGAGCAGGTAGAGGTCGAACTGGGTGACGTTCCTGCCGCCCAGGGCGTCGAACTGGACGCGCTGGATCAGCGCGTTGCGCCCCGGATCGGTGAAGATCGTCTTGGTGATCCGCCAGTTGTGGGCGCTGTTCGTGGTCGTCGCCTGCCAGCGCATGGACCGCTTGTCCGGCTGGATCACGGTGAAGCTCTGCTGCTTCTCCTCGTCGACGAACGTCTTTGCCGTGTCCCCCACCAGGAACTGCAGATCGACGGTGTTCACGGTGTCGAGCACCGGATAGAACACCTCGGACACGATGCCGCGATGACCGGTGAAGTAGACCCTCGAGGCCGCGGTCGTCGAGGTGCCGAGGAACGACTTCTCAGCAGGTCCCCACACAGAGGGTACCCCGCCCCCCTTGGCGGCAATGCCAGCGCCGATGGCCTTCAGGGCCTCCCCCTTTGGCGGGGCCCTGCCGGCAGTGCCGAACGGAACAGCGGACTCCCCGGCCGTCGCCTCCTCTGCATCTGGTTCGAGCGCGCAGCCCGCGAGCCCGAGCGTCAGGTAAAGAATTGTAGTGCCACAAGAAATGCGCTTCAGCATCACGCCATTCCCTTTCCATCGGGTGGCCGTCGCGTGAAGACCGCTCCACGGCTACCGTAAGTCAGCGACTTGGTTGATGTTTTTACGTGATACTGGCGGATCGCGGCCCGGGCCCCCTGCGCTCACTTCGCTCCGGCTCCGCGTGGGACGCCAGCAATGCTGTAGCGTAGCACGCGATCTTCGCGCGCTTGCGCGCCGCTATGCCGAGCTCCTGGCGAGGACAGCGACGCTGCGCTTCACGCGCCGTGTCGGCGCGGATCCACGAGCACCGAGGCCATCATCCGCGGGTCGGCGATCGACGCAAACGACGCCGCGCCCATCGCGGGCTCGACGGAGCGCGGCGTCGACCTCGCCGCCGCGAGCTCACGACCTCACGAGCCAACCACCTTGCGCCGCGCCGCCGCGTAGCGCCTGACCAGCTCGTCCGCGATGACGCCGGTCAGGATGACGGCGCCGATGACAGCGAACTCGATCTGGGTCGGGACGCCCAGCATGTTGATGGCGTTGCGCAGCACCTGCATGAGCGCGGTGCCCAGGATGACGCCCAGCACCGCGCCCTCGCCGCCGCGCAGGCTGAAGCCGCCCAGCACGGCCGCAGCGATCGCGTAGAGCTCGTAGAAATTGCCGAAATCGACCGGCTGGGCCGAGTTGACCTCGAGAGCGAACAGCATGCCCCCGAAGCAGGCGAGCACCGAGCAGAGGACATACGCGAGGATCGTCATCCTGTCGGTATCGACCCCGCTGTAGCGGGCCGCCTGCTCGTTGCGGCCCAGCGCCATCAGATAGCGGCCATAGACGGTGCGGTTCAGGAAGATCGACGCCGCCACCGCGATCGCGAGGAACAAGAGGAACGGCATCGGGATGTCGAGCCACGTGATCAGCTCGAGCCGCGTCTTCACGCCGGTGAACGGGTGCACCGCGTAGGGGCTGAAGCGCCCCTCGGAGATCCACGACAGGAACGGCACGGGGATCGAGAGCGGGCTGCCGACCGACAGGTAGCGCAGCGACTCGAACCCGACGCCGAACCCCTGCGTCTGATCGCCGGAGATCCCGCGCGCGGTGCCCCGGTAGAGCAAGAGCCCGCAGAGCGTCACCACGAACGGCTGGAGCCGGAGCTTCGTGATGAGCAGCCCGTGCGCGAGCCCGATGCAGAGGGAGATGGCGAGCAGCACGGGCACCGCCAGCGAGGGCGGCCAGTGCTGCACCGAGAGGAGCCACGGCAGCATGCACCCGGCGAGCGCCACGACCGAGCCGATCGACAGGTCGATGCCGCCCGTGATGATCACGAAGCCCGCCCCGATGCTGAGGATGCCGAACAGCGCCGTCCTCCGGATCAGGTTCTCGAGGTTCTCCGCGAGGAGGAACCTCCCGTTCAGGAGCGCGGTGCCGAGCGACACCGCGAGGAGGAGCCAGAAGACGCCGAGCACCTTCCGCCGCGTGCCGTGCGCGAGCGGCGCGGCCGGCGCGGCGCCGCGCGCCCGGAGATCCTGTGTCGTCGTCACAGACATGCTCTCTGGCCTCGATGGTTCGTGGTCACGCCGCGTCACGCCGCGTCACGCCGCGGCGTCGCTGCCGGTCGCGAGCTGCATGATCGCCTCCTCGCTCAGCTCGGCGCGGCCGAGCTCGCCGGCGATGCGCCCCTCGTGCATCACCAGCGCACGATCGGACATGCCCATCACCTCTTCCATGTCGCTGGAGACGAACAGGGTGGCCATGCCGCTCGCTGCCAATCGCTCCATCAGCTGGTATATCTCGTGCTTGGCGCCGACGTCAATGCCGCGGGTCGGCTCGTCCAGGAGGAGCACGCGCGGCGACATCGACAGCCACTTTGCGATGACGACCTTCTGCTGATTGCCGCCCGACAGGTGCTGCACCGGCTGCACGTCGCTCGGCGTCCGCACGCCGAGCTCCCGGATCATCTGCGCCGACATCCGGCGCTCGCCCGCGCGGTCGAGGACGCCGTAGCGCTGCGCCCTGCCGAGGCTCGGCAGGCTCACGTTCGCCCGGATCGCCATCTCCAGGATGATGCCCTGTTGCTGGCGGTCCTCCGGGACCAGGCCAATCCCGGCGGCGATGGCGTCTCGCGGGGCGCGCGGCGTGATGGCCCGCCCGGCCACGCGGACGGCGCCCCCGGCCGCCGGCGTGACGCCGAACAGCGTCCGGAGCAGCGACGTGCGCCCCGCGCCGAGGAGCCCCGCCACGCCGACGATCTCCCCGGCGCGCACCGTGAAGGAGAGCGCGCGATCGGGGTGCCTCGGCGTCCGGAGGCCGGAGACCTCGAGCACCGGCTCGCCGGGCGGGTTCGGGACGTGCGGATAGAACTGCGAGAGATCGCGGCCCACCATCAATCTCACGATGCGATCGTGGCTCATCTCCTCGCCGCGCGAGAGCTCGCCCGCGTTCTCGCCGTCGCGCAGCACGAGCACGCGATCGCAGAGCGCCCTCACCTCGCCGAGGCGGTGAGAGATGTACACGACGCTGATCCCGCCCGCGCGGAGCTCCCTCACCACCTGGAAGAGCGCCTCCGCCTCGTGAGGGCAAAGGCACGACGTGGGCTCATCCATGATGAGCACCCGCGCGTTCGCGGAGAGCGCCTTCGCGATCTCGACGAGGTGCCGCTGCCCGAGCGACAGGCCGCCGACGAGCGCGCGCGGCGAGCACGCGAGGCCGACCCGCGCCATGATCGCCCGCGCCTCCCGCTCCATCCTGCCCTCGTCGATGAAGCCGCCCCGCCGCGGCTCCCGGCCGAGGTAGATGTTGGCCGCGACATCGAGGTTGTCCGCCAGGTTGAGCTCCTGGTGGATGAGCGCGATCCCGCGGGAGAGCGCCTCCCTGACGGAGCCGAGCGCGACAGGCCGCCCGTCAAAGACCATCTCGCCGGCGTCGGGCGCCTCGACGCCGGCGAGGATCTTCATGAGGGTGCTCTTGCCAGCGCCGTTCTCGCCGACGATCCCGAGCACCTCGCCGCGGCCGAGCGCGAGGTGCACGCCGCTGAGCGCGAGCACGCCGGGGAAGCGCTTGGTCAGGCCGCGCGCCTCGAGCAGCGGCGTCGTGTCCAGTTCGGGCGAGGAGGCTGTCATTCGCGTCGGCGCGTCGAGCGTCGCCGGCCCGGGGCGCGCGCCGCGCGGCGCCGCGCTGCCCGACGCCGGGTTCACTGTTGCTTGGCGGCCTTCTGCTTCAGATCAGCCCAGAACTCGTCCAGGTTGCTCTTGCGGATCTGACGGGCCGGCAGGGAGATGAACTTGTCCTGAGGCACGACGGAGTTATCCCCTCGCACGAGCGCCGCGAGCACGCGCACCGACTCCTTGCCATACATGTACGGATTCTGCACCACGGTGCCGACCACCTCGCCGTCCTGGATCGCGCGCAGCGTCGCGTCCTGCTCGTCGAAGCCGACGACCTTGATCGAGCTCATCTTCCCCGCCTGCTTGACCGCCTCGAGCAGGGCCGGCGTGTGGTACGCGTTCAGGCCGATCAGGCCCACGAGGTCCGGGTGCGCCGACATCATGTCTTCGGCGTTGCTCTTCGCCTTGGCGGCGTCGATCTGGTCGGTCAGGGTCGCGACGATGGTGTATTTCGCCCCCTTGATCTCCTGGTTGAGCGGGTCGCTCCCGGCGCTGCTGTCCGGGCGATCGAGCAGCTCGTCGAGCACGCCCTGGCGGCGCTTGCGGGCGTTGTCCCCCTCGAGCCGCCCGACCAGGATGGCCACCTTGCCGCCGCCGGGGATCGCCTCCTTCACGAGCTGCCCCGCCATCCGGCCAGCGACGTAATTGTCGATGCCGATGTAGACGATGCGCTCGCTCTTCGGAGCGTCCGAGTCCTGCGTGATGAGCTTTGTCTTCGCGGCCGCCTTGTTGAGCAGCGGGACCTGGTTCTCCGCGTCGATCGGGCTGATCGCGATGCCGTCGACGCCGCGGATCAGGAGATCCTCGACCCGATGCATCTGGTCGTTCACGTCGCTCGGCATCACGACGCTCACCTCGGCGTCGTACTCCTTCGCGCCGTCGATGACGCCCTTCTCGGCGATGGTCCAGAAGGGGGCGACGCCGTTCGTGATGTAGGCGAGCTTGGGCTTGCCCCCGGCCGCCGGCGCGCCCGCCGCCGGCGCGCCGCCGTTGTCGCAGCCCAGGGCCGTGAGCCCCGCCGCCACGCAGACCCCGACGATGAACCGACCGATGCTCTTCAACATGCGCTCTCCCCTCCACCCGACAAGAGCCGCCTCGCGCGGCGGATCTGGGCGCCTCGTGCCGACGCACGGCGCACGACGCAGCAGGCACCCCCAGCCAACTGGCCAGCTCATGATGCGCGATCCGCTCCAGACGTGTCTACACGATTCGACGCGGACATCCCTCCCGCGCCTCCATCCTCCCTAGCGCCCCTAGCGCCGCGTGCTCGGCGCGCTCATGCCGCCCGATCGGCCGACGGCGTAGGCGATCCCGCTCTGCAGCGTCCCGCGGATCACGATGCGCGACATGTCGATGTCGAGCCGGAGGAGCGCCTGCGCGACCTCGCCGCGGATGCCCGTCAACACCGCCTGGACCCCGAGCAGCCGGAGGGCGTTCGCGGCGTTGAGCAGGGCGTTCGCGACGCGTTGATCGACCCCCTTGATCCCCGTGACGTCGATGATGACGGTGCGGGTGCCGCTCCTCGTCGCGCCGTCGAGCAAGGTCGTGAGCACGTCGTGCGCGCGCTCCTCGTCCAGCGTGCCGATGAGCGGCATGACCATGACGTCGCTCGTGATCGGTACGAGCGGGGTCGACAGCTCGGAGATCTTCGCCCGCTGGAACCGGATCACCTCCTCTTGGAGCTCGGCCCGGGCCGCCTCGGCGCGCTCGCGCTCGCCGAGCTCGTGCAACAGGCGCAGGTTGGCGTCCCGGAGCTCGGCGCTCTGCGCGGAGAGGCGCACGTTGGCCAGAGAGAGCTCCTCCGTCCGCTCCTTCACCTCCTGCTCCAGCCGCTCGTTGGCCTCCCGGAGCTCGGCGCTCACGGCCGTGAGGTCCGCGTAGAGCAGCGCGTTCTCGACCGCCACGGCCGCCTGCGAGGACAGGAGCCGCAAGAGCTCGATGCGATCGGCGGTAAACGCGTGCTCCGCGAGGTGGTTCTCCAGGTACAGCACCCCGCTCAGCCGGCCCTGGTGCAGGAGCGGCAAGCCCAGGATCGATTTCGGCCGGCGCGCGCTCACGTGCGGATCGCCGGCGAGGCGCGGGTCGTCCTCCGCGCGGCCGATCACGAGCGCCTCGCGCGAGCGCGTCACGTAATGCACGACCGAGCGGGCCAGATCGAGGCGCGCCTCCAGGGGCATCGAGAGGCCCAGGCTCACCGTATCGGGGCCGACCGCGATCATCGCCTCGACCGTCAGCACCTCGCCGCGCGCGAGGATGAGGAACCCCCGGCTCGCCCCGGCGCTCTTGATCACACTGCGCAGGACCTGCTCGATCACCTTGTCGAGCACGATCGCGCTGGAGATGGCCTGCGCGGTGCTGAGGACCGTGGCGAGATCGAAGCTCTCCCCCGCGACGAGGCCCTGGAGCGCGGTGCCTGTCGGCGAGAGCGCCAGAGGCTGGCCCAGCGCCGAGGGGTCGGCCGGCGCGAGCTCCTCGCGCAGCGCCTTCGCCTTCTCGGTCGCCCCCCAGCGCTCGTACAGGTAAACCGCCCTTCTCAGGAAGATGTGCGCGAACTCGACCCTGCCCTGGGCGAGCCAGAACCTGCCGTAAAGCTCGTTGCCGAGCGCCTGGTTGTTGATGTAGTCGGCCTGCCGCGCGGCCTCGATGCCCCGCTCGTAGAGGTCCATCGCCTCGGCCCTCCGCCCCTCGACGCGGGCCTGCTCGGCGAGCAGCAGCAGGTGCTTGTGGAGCACGTTGTCCGGCCCGGCGTCGGCCCAGCGCTTCATCCGCCCGAGGAGCCGCAGCAGGCGCTCCTCGTGCTCCCGCCGCTCCGCGCCCTCGGCGCTCTCCCACGCGGCGATCCGCATGAGGCCCGCGTAGAACGTCGCCTCGGGCACCTTGGCGTGCGTCGGCAAGGCGCCCTCGATCACGGCGAGCTTCGGCATCAGATCGGCAAAGCTCGCCCTGTCGCCGAACAGGTAGGCATTCCGGATCTTGGCGTAATACAGCCACCCCATGTGGTAGGGCGAGCCGCCGTGCTTCGCCGCGTAGGCCGCCTCGTCGAACCCGTCGTCGTCGAAGCTGAGCCGGCCCCTCGTCAGCCCTTGCAGGCACCGGAGGGGCTGGATCACGCCCGCGAGGAGGATATCGATGATGTCATGGCTGCGGGCGCGCCGCAGGAACGCGAGGTGCGTCTCGGTGAGCTGCGAGAGCTCCGCGAGGTTCATCCCGTAGGTGAGCCGGTCCGAGCCGCTCTGGCTGATCATGTACCCCATGGCCGTCCAGTCGCCGGCCTGGAGCCCGAGGTCGTAGACCCGGTCGTAATAGGGATCTGCCCTCCGCAGCGGCTGCGTCCAGCTGTGCACGTCCGCGGAGAAGATGTGGTAGGTCTTCGCCCGGAGCACGAGGTTGTCGAGCTGGTCTGCGAGCTCGACGGCCATCTTGCCGAACCGATAGGCCGTCTCGTACTCGCCGAGCAGCGGGCCGACCACCATGCCGTACGCGACGTATCCGAACGCTGACATATCGCTGTTTCCGTGCTGCAGCGAGAGCGTCACCATCTTCACGATGGCGAGGTTCGCGAGCGTCTGGTCGCTCGAGTTGTAGGCCCCGAAGAACAGGTTCACGAGCAGCTCCAGCGTCACGGGGTGCTCGGGGTTCGTCGTCCTCGGGGCGTGGGCGAGCTCCTCGATGCTGCGCGCGCCGAGGAGGACGGGCACCGCCTCGAGCTCCCGCTCGAGGAGCGCGGCGACCTCCTCCCGGGCCTCGGGGATCGGACAGCCGAGGAGCCGGAGGCCGGCCTTCTGGACGAGGGTCGCCTCGTGATTGCGCCACTGGAGCAGGTACTGGTTCGCCTGCACGAGGAGGACGGAGACCTTGTCCATGGCCGTCCGGGCGCGCGCGAGCGCCGCGGCGCAGAGCCGCTCGGCCTCCTCGAAGGCGCCGCACAGCGACTCGACCTCGGCGCGCTCCCTGTGGAGCGCGAGGGCGAGCTCGTGATGGTCGTCGAAGCCGCCGTGGGGCAGAAACCCCATGCCCGCGCGGAGATAGCCGGCCGCCGCCTCGTAGGCGGTGGCGGCCTTGGCCCTCCTGCCGGCGGCGAGGTTGAGCTCGGCGGCCGTGGCCTGCTCCGCGGGCGAGGTCACGATGGGCGCCGCGATGTTGAAGTGGTTGACGATGTCGAAGAGCGCCTCGTCCCGAGCCGCGCCCTCGCAGCTGGCGAGCATGAGCCGCCCGATGCGGAGGTGGACCTCCCGCTTGTGATCCTCGCTGATGAGCGAGTACGCCGCCTGCTGGACGCGATCGTGCAGGAAGCGGTAGTTGACGCGCCAGTCGACGCCGGTCTGCGCCTCGTCGTCGGCCGCGTGCGCGAGGCGGTAGTCGGTGTCCACGGGCGCGATCAGGCCCTCTTGCAGGATCTTCCACAGCGCGGCCACGGTCTCGTGCGCGGGCCGCTCGCTGATGACCGCGAGCGTGCGCAGGTCGAACTCGTGCCCGATGCAGGCCGCGAGGCGGAGGACGCGCACGAGCTCGGGCTCGAGCTCCCCGATCTTGCGCGCCATGAAGTCGACGACGTTGTCGGTGACCGTGCGCCGCCGGATGCCGTCGAGATCCCATGTCCAGGCGCCCTTCTCGAAGCGGAGCAGGCCCTCCGTGTGGAGCGAGCCCAGGAACTGCCGCACGAAGAACGGGTTGCTCTGGGTCCGATCGAACACGACGCGGGCGAGCGGCTCGACGTCGGCGCGGGCCGCGGAGAGCGCGTCCGAGAGCAGCGCGATCACGTCGGCGAGGGCGAGCGGGCTCAGCTTGAGCTCGCGGAGCGGCGCGCCTGCCTTCTCGATCTCGCCGAGCGCGACGCGGAGCGGGTGAGCCGCGTAGACCTCGTTGTCGCGGAAGGCGCCGAGGAGGAGAAGGTGGCCGCGCTCCGGATCGGCGGCCAGGACCTGGAGCAGCTTGAGCGAGGCCGGATCGGCCCATTGCAGGTCGTCCAGGAAGAGGACGAGGGGGTGCTCGGCGGTCGCGAAGACGCGGACGAACGCCTTGAAGATCGCGTGAAAGCGGCCCTGCGCCTCCGCCGGCGGGAGCTGCTGGACCGGGGGCTGCTGGCCGACGATCCACTCGAGCTCCGGGATGAGGTCGACGAGGAGCTGGCCGCTGCTCCCGAGCGCGCGGGCGAGCGCCGCGCTCCAGCGCGCGAGCTGCTCCGGTCGCTCGGTGAGGATGTGCCGGAGGAGCTCCCGGAAGGCGCGCGCGAGCGAGGCGTACGGCGCCCCGCGGTTCAGCTGCTCGAACTTGCCCGCGGTGAAGTAGCCGCCTCGCTGGGCGATGGCCCTGTGCATCTCGTTCACCAGGGCCGACTTGCCCATGCCCGCGTACCCCGACACGAGCAGGAGCTCGCCCTCCCCGCCGGCGGCGCGCTCGAAGGCGGCGAGCAGCGCGCGCTCCTCCTCGGCGCGGCCGTAGAGCTTCTGCGGGATGCGCAGCGTATCCGGGATGTCGCGCAGGCCGAGCGCGAAGGGCGCCACGGCGCCGGACGTCGAGAGCTGGCGGAGGCACGCGTCGAGGTCGGCGAAGAGCCCGAAGGCGCTCTGGTACCGGTCCTCCGCGTTCTTCTCGAGGAGCTTCATCACGATCCGGGACACCGCGTCGGGCACGCCCGGGACCTGCTCGGGCGGCGGCACCGGCGTCCGCGCGATGTGGCCATGGATGAGATCCAGCGGGTCGCTGCCGGTGAACGGCAGGACGCCGGTGAGCATCTGATAGAGGGTCACGCCGAACGAGTAGAGGTCGGTGCGGCGGTCGATCACGCGGTTCATCCGGCCGGTCTGCTCCGGCGACATGTACGCGAGGGTCCCCTCGAGCGCCTCGGGGCTTATCGCCTGCTGCGTCTCGTGCGGGAGGAGCGTCGCGATGCCGAAGCCGACGAAGTGGACCTCGAGCGTGTCCGGGTCGACGAGGAGGTTCTGCGGCTTGATGTCCTTGTGAATCACCTTGCGGCGGTGGAACTCGTCGAGGACCCGGGCCGCAGAGCGGGCGATCGTCAACGCCGCCTTGAGCTCCAGCCGGCCGGCGCGCAGGAGGTCGTGGAGCGTCGTCCTGCTCGGCCTCTCGAGCACGAGCGCGAGGCCGTTCCTGTGCTTCTCGAGCCCGTAGGCCTTGACGACGCCCTCGACGTCGAGCGCGCAGAGCACGTTGTACTCGTGCCGGAGCGCCGCGAGCTCTCGCGCGCTCGGGAACTCGCTCTTCAGGACCTTGAAGACAGCAGGCTTGCGCTCGTCACCCCAGGTTCCTTCGAACACCTCGATGCTCGAGTCGACATAGATCGGCTGGCTCACGGAACAGGTCGCGGACAGCATCTCACCTCGCCGGGGCGCTGGGCGGGCCCGCCGGCGCTGCTGCTCGGGTCGAGCAGGCAGGACGGACGGTGTTCTCGCACAAGCGCACCATGGGCGGATTATGTCTAGATCGCTGCCTCCGAGTCACCACCGAAATCGGAACATTGATTCGTCCACGGTGATATTTTTCAGCATTTGTGCGCTAGACATCCAACTTGGACGGAGTCTGGCGTTCGCGCCCCGTCACCGAGCACGGCAGTGCGGCGCTGGCGCGGCGCTCCATGCGATGTGGGCTGGCTCTCGGAGGGCTGGAGGGGATCGATCACGCGGCGCGCCGGGAGGGTGCGTCACGGGCGCAGGTCACTGCGGCACCTCGACGGTGGGACAGCCGAACTCGACACGGACGCTCTCCGCTCCCATGGACTTCACGTGCTCGCACGTGGCGCCCTTGATCACGATGGTGGGCGGGGTGGTCGAATCGTCGTAATCCCAGCCGTCGTCGCCCGGCCTCGGCAGCACCTCGTCGTCGATGAAGACGTTCACCTTCGCGCGGTCCGGCGGCTCGGTCTCCAGCGAGAGCTCGCAGGTCCTCACCAGATCCCTCGTGATGCTGGTCAGCGTATCGCCGAGGCTCGCCGCGTCCACCACCTCGAAATAACGGGGCGAGGTCTCCGACGTGGCCGTGTCGCCCTCGACGGCGAGCTGGTCCAGCACGGCGGCATAGGCCGTCGCGCCGGGGATGCCGACGACGAAGGTCTTGATACCGGCCGCGCGCAGCTCCTTCACCCGCTGCACCGTGCGCGCGTCGTCCAGGCACACGTCCGTCAAGCCCGCGACGCAGCAGTTCGGCACGCCCGAAGGGCAGTCCCCATCCATGTTCGTGGTGCAGGTCGCGGCCTCGCAGGTCATGGCCGGATCCTGGTTGCAGTTGGGACCGCCGTCGGTCGCCAGGAGGACGTACTTGTCACCTTCGAGGGCGCCGCCGGCTCCCACGGTGAGGTACCCGAGGGCGCGCGCGAGGGCGTCCGCGGTCGGCGTCGCGCCGCCGGGGTCGGTGCCGTCCAGGAGGGTCTTGATGGCGGGGACCGATGTCCCGCCCGGCGCCACGGCCACGCTCAGGTCCTCCCCCGCCTCCATGCCGCAGTGATCGTCGGAGGGAAAGAGCTGAAGCCCGACGGACATCCTGTCCTGGATCACGTCGAGCGCGGTGCCGAGGGCGCCCTTCATCATCGTCCAGCGGTCGCTCGCTTCCCACGCTTTGGTCATGCTGTCGGAGCGATCGAGCACGATCACGAGGTGAGCCTGCCGCGGCTGAGCTTCGACCTGCTGGCCGCCGCAGTCGCCGCCGCCCTCCCCCCCGCCCGAGCCGGCGCCCGGCCCGGACGCGATGAAGCCGCCTCCGAGGGAGGGCTCCCCGCCCGTTCCACCGGAGTCCGTACCGCCGGAGCCGCCGTTTCCGGAGCCGCCGCCGCCCCTGCCCGTTCCGCCATCCGATACCGAACATCCCGACGCGAGCGCCCAGCCCAGGCACCAGAGCGATGTCAGGAACAAGGAGCGGGCGTAGATCCCGCGGTTCTTGCCGGTCATATCCATTCTCCTCGACACGAGTGAATCGACGCGAGTCAACGCGCCAGCACGCGGCGTCAGCCCGGAGGAATGCGGCAGATGCCGTTGTAACACTGCACGGTTCCGGCGTTGCAGCAGTCGGACGTCGCGCCGCAGAGCTGCCCGTACTCGGCGCATCGCGGCGGGGTGCCGCCCGCGCCGTCCGAGCCACCGCCGCCGCCGGCGCCGCCCGCTCCACCGGTCGCGCTCGAGCTCCCGGTCGCGCCCGAGCTCCCTGTCGCGCCTGACGGGGAGTCCGTCGTGCACGTGCCTGAAAGGGAGCCCGGCTCGTACTCGCACGTCGTTCCCACGCAGCAGTCGCCGTTGTTCGTGCAGGGTCCGCCCGCCGTGACACAGCGGGGCGTCGTCCCTCCGGGCGTGTCGTAACACTGGAGCTTGCCAGTCTCGCTATTCCGCACGCAGGGAGCGCCGTCGCAGCAGTCGTCGGCGGAGGCGCAGTCCTCGCCTGCCTGGCGGCAGGCCGTGAGCGCGTTGCACCGAGGCACGCCGAGGGCGTCGAGGCGGCAGTTGCTGGCGTGGCCCAGGTAGCTGCAGCAGTTGTTGGGAGCGCTGGTGGACGTATCCGAGCAATAGCTGTCCTTGAAGTGACAGACGCCGCCCTGGGGCGTGCAGCCGTTCGGGTTGCGGCAGCGGCCGATCTCCCCGTCCGGATCCCCCGACTTGTCGCAGACGACCCTGCCCGCGCCCGGTAGATCGGCGGTGGGATCGCCGCCGCAGCAGTCCTCGTTGCGCCGGCACAGGGCGCCGTTCACGCGACAGCCGCTCGGCGGCTGGCAGACGGCGATCCCGGTGGGGCCGTACGGCGCGCAGACGCGGCTGCAGCAGAAGCCGCAGCTGTCGCAGACCGCGCCGTCGATGCCGCCGCTGCTGCAGCGGCTCGCCGTCGACGGCTCCGCGCCGCAGTAGCCCGCGGGATCGGAGGTGTTCCGCTTGACGCACACGCCGGTACAGCAGTCGCTGTCGCCCTTGCAGACGTCGTTGCGCTGCACACAGAACGAGGAGTAGAGGACACAGCGGTTGTCTCGCCCGCAGAGCTTGGAGCAACACTGGCTGTCCTCGGTGCACGGGTTGCCGCCCGTCTGGCATGCGGTGGCGCCGTTGACGTCGCTGCACGTCCCGCCGACGCACATGCCGCTGCAGCACGCGGCGCCGCCTGCCGTGCAGTCGGATCCATCGGGGAGGCAGGCGGTCGCGCTGCACCTGCCCGAAGCGCAATTGAGGTTACAGCACTCCGAGGATTCCTCGCAAGCGGCGCCGGTCCCGAGGCAGACGCTGAGCGGAGAGGCGCAGGTGCTCGTCGCGCTGTCGCAGATCCCGGAACAGCAATCTCCGGAGCGCGCGCACGTGGCCCCGTAGGGCTCGCAGGTCGGCACCTCGACCCCCGTGTCAGGACCGCCCGCGCCGCCGACGCCGTCCGCGCCGCCGGCGCCCGCACCGCTGGCGAGCGCGCCGCCCGCGCCGCCCGCGCCCGCACCACCGACGCCTGTGCCCGCGCCGCCTTCTCCAGAGCCGCCCGCCGCGCCGGCGCCGCCCGTTCCGGTCATCCCGCCGCCGCCAGCGTTGGCCCCTCCGGAGCCGCTGGCCGAGGAGCTGCCCTCGGCTGCGCTGCTGGAGGGCCCTGACGTGGTGGCGACGCCACCTTCGCCTCCCGAGCCCGTGCCCTCGGACGAGCCGCAGGCGCCGGAGAGCCATACGATGCCGACAGCCGCGAAGAGTCGAGATACGCGCATACACTTTCCTCGCTTGATCGCTTGCCGCAACCGACGCAGTCGGAGGAAAGATACATTCGCGCAACTCCAGCTTGTCCGTATGGCTTTTGTTTCAGGGCGTGCGCCTCTCCCTCCATTTTTGTCGCAGGTGGTGAGCCTCGTGAGCCCTGCGCGCACAGGCGCGCGCAGGGCAGAGCTCGCGCTCGCCTGGCCGTGATGGGCTCTGCCCCGAACGGTCAGCTAGACAGCAATCCGCGCTTTGGTGAGGTTCGTCGCAAAGGGCCCTTCCACGAGGGAGCGACGCTGTGCAGGCCTCGAGAAGAGAGGGCATGCTCCGCGTCGTTCGGCTCGCTGCGGCTTACTTTCGTACTCCTCGCTCGCCTGCCTGGCGGCTGAGCCCGTATCCCACGAATCTGCACCCCGCTCTACGCCGATGTCCTCGTCCCCTTCCAGAGCGCGCTCCAGAACCGCCCCGTCTTCACGGCGCCTTCCGGGACGGACGCTCGGGCGCTCTCTGCGGCGGGCTTCTCCTTGTGGGCCTGGCCCTCGAGGAAGGTGATCAGCCGCTCTCGGAGGGGATAGTACATCGGGTCCTCCAGCACCTCCTGACGGTCCCGCGGGTGCGGGAACGGGACCTCCAGGATCTCGCCGACCCGCGCCCCCGGTCCGTTCGTCATCATCGCGATGCGGTCCGACAGGAACAGGGCCTCGTCGACGTCGTGCGTGACCATCAGCGCGGTCTTGTGGTCCTCCGCCCACAGGTTCATGAGCACCTCCTGGAGCTCGAACCGGGTGAGCGAGTCGAGCATGCCGAAGGGCTCGTCGAGGAGGAGCATCTTGGGCGACAGGGCGAAGGCACGCGCCAGCCCGACCCGCTGCTGCATCCCCGACGACAGCTCGCGCGGCTTCTTGTGCATGGACTCCTCGAGCCCCACGAGCTCGAGGTAGTGCGTCGCGATCTCGATGCAGTCCTTCTTGCTCTTCTGCCGGTGGACCTGCTCGACCCCGAGCAGGACGTTCTCGAGCGCCGTCATCCAGTGCAGGAGGCAGGGCGACTGGAACACGACCCCGCGGTCCGGGCCAGGACCCTGGATCTGCCTGCCCGCGAGGACGATACCGCCGCTCGTGATCTCGGAGAGGCCCGCGACCATCGACAGCACGGTGGACTTCCCGCACCCGGAGTGGCCGATGAGGGACAGGAACTCTCCCTTCCTCAGGTTCAGGTCGAAGTTCCGGAGGACGACCGAGGGGCCCTTCGGCGTGGGAAAGGTCTTCGTGATATTCCAGATCTCGAGGTACTTCTTCATGCGACCGCCTCCGCGCTCCGCGCTGCATCGGGCGCGCTCTCGCCCGCCCTGGGCCCGGCGCCCGGGCCGAGCAGGTAGCCGATCACCGCGCCGCGGATCTCCTTGAAGCGCGGGTCGTGGTTGAGGGCCTTGCGATCCCGAGGGCGCTCGAGATCGACGGTGATCCCGGGCCCCAGCGTGGCGCGAGGGCCCTTGCTGAGGGGCAGGATCCGGTCGGCGAGGAGGATGCCCTCGTCGACGTCGTTGGTGATGAGGAGCACGGTCTTCCGGGTGGCGCGCCAGATCCGCGCGAGCTCGTCCTGGAGCGTCGCGCGCGTGAGCGCGTCCAGCGCGCCGAATGGCTCGTCCATCAGGAGGACCTCCGGATCCATGGCGAGCGCCCGCGCCACCGAGACCCGCTGGCGCATGCCGCCGGAGAGCTGCGCCGGCTTCTTCTCGCGGGCCTCGGTGAGCTTCACCATGGCGATGTAGCGCTCGGTATGTTCCCGCTTCTTCTCTGTGGACCACGCGCCGAAGATCTGGTCGACGGCCAGGTAGACGTTCTCGTAGACGGTGAGCCAGGGCAGGAGTGAATAGTTCTGGAAGATGACGCCGCGGTCGGGGCCCGGCCCCTCGATCGCCTTCCCGTTCAGCTTGACCTCCCCGGTGTCCGGCCTGAGGAGCCCGGCGATGAGGGACATGAGCGTCGTCTTGCCGGCGCCCGAATAGCCGACCACGGCGACGAACTCGCCCTTCTCGATCTCCAGGTGGATGTCCCTGAGCACCTCGGTGCGGGTGTCCCCGCCGCCATAGCTCTTCCCGACGTTGCAGAGCTCGACCAGCGGCATGGACGTCACGCTCCCGCCAGCTTGAGCCGGCGCTCGACGAGGCTCATCAGGGCGTCCAGGAGGAAGCCGACGACCCCGATGGTGATGATGCACAGGATGATGTGCTCGTAGATGAGGCTGTTGTACTCCTGCCAGAGGAAGCCGCCGACCCCGGGCGAGCCGGTCAGCATCTCCACGGCGACGATGACCAGCCAGGCGATGCCGAGGCTGAGCCGGAAGCCCGTGAACATGTAGGGCAGCGCTGCGGGGAGCTGCACCTTGAACAGCGTCTTCATGCGCGACAGCCGGAGCACCCGGGCGACGTTCATGTAGTCCTGCGGGATCGATCGCACCCCGAGCGCGGTGTTCAGGACCGTCGGCCACATCGAGCACATCGCGATGGTGAAGACGCCGGCGGGGTCGGGCTTCTGGAAGAGCACGAGGCCGAGCGGGAGCCACGCGAGCGGCGAGACCGGGCGGAGGATCTGGATGATGGGATCGAAGCTCGACCTGAACAGCCTCGACGCGCCCAGGAAGAACCCGATCGGCGTCCCGAGGAGGATCGCCAGCGTGTAGCCCTTGGCGACCCGCTGGAGCGAGTACCAGGTGAAGCGGAGGATGCCCTGATCGAGCTCTCCCCGCTTCTCGAACGGCTCGAAGATATAAGGCCTGCTCACCTCCCATGTCTTGAGCGGAGAGGGCAGCGTCTGGGTCCACAGGCTGCTCGCGGCGGCCCATAGCCCGATCACGCAGGCCACCCCGAAGAGGGGCAGGATCATGTGGTCGACTCGAATCCTCGGAGAGATCGCCTTCGCCTCGCTCATGCAACACTCCTCTGCCGCTTCCGCTTCCGCCGCCGCGCCTCCCGCCGGCGCGGCGATGGCGATGCGGGTTCATCCCTTCAGGGCATGGACCGGGAACGACGTCGCGTACTTCTCCGGGTCCTTCGGATCGAACGTCACGCCGTCGAACAGCGTCTCCGGCGCGTCGCTCCGGCCGCCGTGGGCGACCCCGAGCTCCTTCATCGCCTCCTCGTAGAGATCGGGGCGCATGACCTGCTTGACGACGCCCTCGTAGTCCGGCTTCCCCTCGACCATGCCCCACCGGCGGAACTGGCTGAGCCACCAGAGAGCGTACTTGGGCTGCGGGTAGTTGCAGCCCCGCTCGCTGAAGATCATGTACTCCTTGTCCTCTTTCTTGCGCCCGTCGCCGTAGTCGTAGTGCCCCTGCAGCCGGCCGAGGATGAGCTCCGGCGGACAGTTGATGTACGTGGGCCTCGACACGATGTCCGCCTGCTCGGGGCGGTTATCGAGCTTGTCCAGCCAGACGCTCGCCTCGTGGAGCGCCTTGATCACCGCCTTCACCGTCTTCGGGTTCTTGTCGGCGAACTCCGCGGTGAACGCGCACACCTTCTCGGGGTGATCCCTCCAGAGCTCCTGCGTGGTGACGGCCGTGTAGCCGATCTGGTCGGAGATCGCCCTGGCGCCCCACGGCTCGCCGACGCAGAAGCCGTCCATCTTGCCCACCTTCATGTTGGCGACCATCTGGGCGGGCGGGATGGTCACGAGCGCGACGTCCTTGTCCGGGTGGACGCCGCCCGCGCCCAGGTAATAGCGGGTCCACATGGCGTGCGTTCCAGGCGGGAACGTCATCGCGAAGGTCATGGGCGCCCCCTTCTCCTTCGCCTCCTCGATGAACGGCTTGAGCGCCTTGGGATCCCCGGCCACCTTGCCCCGGAGATCGCTCTTCATCGTGATCGCCTGGCCGTTGCGGTTCAGCAGCCACGGGATGACCATGGGCTTCTTCGGCGATCCGAGGAGCCCCATCGTCGAGGCGAGCGGCATGCCGAAGAGCATGTGCGTCGCCTGGAGATCCCCGTTCGTGAGCGAGTCGCGGATCGCCGCCCAGCTCGCGCCCTTCACGATGGTCGCGTTGATGCCGTACTTCTTGAAGAACCCCTTCTCGTGGGCGATCACGAGAGGAGAGCAATCGGTCAGCGCGATGATGCCGAAGCGCAGCTCGGACACCTCCGGCCTGGCGGCGTCCGGTACCAGAGGCGCGGCGTTCGCCTCGGGCTTCGCCGACGCTTCGGACCGCGATTCGCAAGCGGGGAGGAGCGCGGCTCCCCCGAGCGCGAGCGCTCCGCCGAGGAAACGCCGGCGGCCCGGGGGCGCGGCGCTCGGGGCCTCACGCGAAGATTCTCGTCTCTTCATTCCAAAGATCCTTTGCCTGGATGGCCTCAGCCAACCACGGGCCCATGATTTGCCAAGGACGATGCATGGGCGCGTGTTTCTATGAAGTTTCTGTAGGATATTTTCTTCATTCACTTCGCGTTGTTGCGCTCGTCACGCTCGTCACGTTCTTCACGTTCGTCACGTTGGTTGCGTTCGTCACGTCGCCTTCATCTTCCGTTTCAATGCCTGCGGGACAGCGGCGCGCTCGTGCGCGCGGTCGGGGGGCGTCGCGAACGGACCGGTTGCTTGCCAGGCCCCGGGTGAGGCTGTAGCGTCCGCGCGGCGCAGGAGGAGCGCCACGCCGCTCCGGCGGGTGCGACGCGGCAGGCAGCAGGTCATGGGAGCGAGGATGACGAGCGGGTCCGCGACGTGGGTGGGAGCGGCGGCATGCCTTCTGGCGTGCGGGTGTACGGCCCTCGCCGGGCTCGATAGGCCCTACCACCTGGAGGCGGGCGGGGGCGCCGGTGGTGGAGGTGGGGGTGGCGAGGGCGCCGGCGGGCAAGACTGCGCCGAGGAGGCGAGCGCAGGGTGCGTCTACGACCGGTGCGGCGCCGTCCCCGAGAGCGCCCCGAGCGGCGTCTACGCGCTCGATCCCGACGGGCCCGGCCCACAGGAGCAGATCGAGGTCTACTGCGGTGAGCCGGTGGACGGCGATCGCTGGGCGCTCGTCTACAACAGCATCGGATCAGCGGACGGCGCGACGCTCCCGTTCTGGAAGATCCTGTACGCCGATCGGCTCGCCGCCAAGGGGACACCGTCGCTCGACGACAACCATTACCAGCCGTCGCTGTACATCGCCGGCCGGGAATACCGCGACGAGATCGAGGACATCGCAGGGACCGTCGCCGAGGTGATGCGCGCGACCGCCGAGGGCATCGACACCGGGGATATGCACCTCCTCACGCCGATACGCGTCGGCGGCGATGACCACCTCTTCTCGTGGCAATTCGCCACCGGGTGGTCGTCGCCGGATTTCGACGCGGACACCAAGGACGACGGCAATTGCGCGGGCGCCTATGCGGGCGTCACGCAGCACTACGGGGCCTGCTTCGTCTACAACCTCGGCGCGGACGACGATGATCCGATCGAGGACGAGGGCTGGGGCCCGCACGTCAGCACGCCGGACGCGACGTCGTACGGGCTCTCCGACGACGGGAGCGGTTATACGCGCGTGCAGCGGATCTCCCGCTGGACGCGCTGGTGATCGCGCCCCGCCGGCTCAGCGCACCGACGGCGCTCGCGAGCGACATCCGCGTTGAGCACGATTCATGACGCGGCTTCGCCCTTGACGTTCAATCATGGATTCGGCGACCTTTGCGTGACCTACGCTACAGGAGCCTTCATGCGCTACCGCTTTCCCATCATCGCGACGTTGACCGCTGTTTCCCTCCTGCTCGGCGGGAGCGCCCGCGCCGACGACGGAGAGGACGAGGTCACGCTCAAGAACGGCGGCACGATCCGGGGCACGGTCGTCTCCTCCGAGCCCGGGGAGAGCGTGAAGATCATCGAGCTGGGCGCGAAGGAGGTGCGCGTCATCCCGTGGGCCCAGGTGTCGGACGTGGAGCGCGGGAAGTTCGCGCCGAAGAGCGCCCCGCAGCCCGGGCCTGCGGGGCCGGGCTATGGCGCCGCACCACCTCCGAAGCCGATCCCGGCCCCCGAGCCGACGCTCGGCGCGCCCGGCGTGGTGAGGCTGCATGTCGAGAGCCCGCAGCCCGTGCGGGTGGTCACGGAAGGCGCCACGACCTACGGCGCTGTTCGAGGCTACGGCTTTGCCATCCAGGAGATCCGGCACGTCTGCGCCTCGCCGTGCGACAAGGTGATCGACGGCAGCGACGGGCGCCGGTTCTCGCTCTCGCCGGAGGATGTGCCGCCGCCGGATCCGTTCACGTTCGCGCAGATGACGGGCGACGTCACCCTCCGCGTGGAGCCCGGCAGCTACGGGCGCCGCACCGCGGGGGCCTGGCTGAACGTGCTGGGCGCCACCGCCGTGGTCACGGGCGGCACCCTGATGCTCTTGAGCGGCCTGAGCTCGGGGGCCGACGACTCGGAGTCCTCGAGCGACGTGGGCGGGAGCTTCATGACCGCGGGCCTCGTCTCGCTCATCGGCGGCGGCGCGGCGCTCGTCGGCGGCATCGTGCTGGTCGCGACGTCGGGCACGTCGGTCACGGTCGAGCAGCGCGGTGAGAAGCCGGCTGGCAAGGCGGCGCAGGTCAAGCCGCGCTACTGGCTGGGCGAGTTCTGATGCGCCGGCGCGGACGCCACGGGCTCCTCGCGCTCTGGCTCGCCGCGGGCTGCAGCCACGGCGCGACGCCCGCCGGCCCGCCGCGCAGCCCCGGAGAGCCCGCGGCGTCGGCGCCACGGAGGGCGTTCACGCTCGGCGATCGCGCCATCGAGGAGGTCGTGCGCGCCGTGAGCGCCGCGCGGCAGCTGTCGCCGCAGAGGCCGGTCGCCGTCGAGCGGCTCGACCACGCGCGGTTCGTGGAGCGCCTGCTGGACAGCCGAGACGAAGAGCCTTCCGCGGAGGGGTCGCTCAGCTCGGAGGCCGCGTTCCTGCTCGGCTTCAACTTCCTCCCGCAGCCCGGGCAGCGCGGCGGGCTCTCCACCGTCGACGAGGTGCTGAAGGAGCAGGTCGTCGGTTTCTACAGCCGCGCGGCCGACAAGGTCTTCATCCCCGACGTGGCGCTCGCGTCCGAAGACGACCTGATCGAGCAGCGCGCCGTGCTCGCGCACGAGGTGCAGCACGCGCTCCAGGCGCAGCATTTCCCCGACATGCCCGAGCCGAAGAGCTCGGACGAGGCCATCGCGCAGCTCGCGCTCATCGAGGGCGACGCCATGGTGGCGATGGGGGCGTGGCTCGGCGCCGAGGCGGGCGCGCCGGTGGGGCGCACGCTGCGGCGGATCGTCGAGGTGACGAGGCGCATCCCGCTCGCGAGCGTCACGCGCGGCGAGGCGAGCACCAAGCTCGACAAGGCGCTCGATCTGACGAAGAAGCGCCTCGAGTTCCCGTACCGCGACGGGATGCTGCTGGTCACCGACGTGTACCGCGCCGGCGGCTTCCCGCTCGTCGACAGGATGTACACGCGCCTCCCGCGCAGCACCGAGCAGGTGCTGCACCCCGAGAAGTACCTGGCAGGCGAGCCCCCGCGGCCGTTCGCCGATCCCCGGCCGCCGCCGGGCTACGCGCTGTCGGCCGCCGACACGCTCGGCGAGCTCGACACGCGCATCCTCCTCGAGCGCTGCGTCGCCGCGGAGCTCGCCGAGCGCGCGGCCGCCGGCTGGGCGGGCGATCGCTTCGGCGTGTTCGCCGGGCCGGATCGGCGCCTCGCGACGGCGTGGATCAGCGCGTGGGACACCGAGAAGGACGCGGAGGAGCTCGAGGCGGCGCTCGGCCAGAGCGCGGCCTGCTGGCACGAGAACGCGCTCGGGGTCGAGCGAGGCGACTACACGATCGGCGCCAACATCGCCGTCCGCCGTCAGGGCAAGCTCGTCGCGTTCGTGCGCGGCCTCCCCGAGGGCGTCGGAGCTGCGCTCGCGTCGCACCTCTTCACGCTCGCCGGGCCGGAGCCGAAGCCGACGCCGCTCACCGATCGCCCGATCCCGCCGCGCGTCCGCCTCCCCGAGCCGACGCCGGGCCGACTCGAAGGCGACGTGTACCGCAACGGCTGGCTCGACGTCGTCGGCCGCGTGCCGCAGGGGATGCTCGGCCACGTGGGCGGCGACGTCGAGCTCGTGGTCGAGCGGCCCGACGCGCTCGTGCGCGGCGGGATGTCGGTGTCCACGCGCATCACCAGCGACGCCGAGAACGAGAAGACCTTCGGCGAAGTGCAGGCGTCGTTCGTCCGCGATGTCGCCGAGCTCTCGATGCGGGTCGAGGCGCTCGGCGGCGGCCCGGTGACGACGGCGCTCGGCGCCGGCGTCGAGCGGGCGTGGCGGGTCGCCGGCACATCGATGGAGCTCCGGCTCGTGCTCGTCCCGATCTGCGCCGGTACGGGGTCGATCGTGTTCGTTCAGGCGTACGGCGATCCCTATGCGCGCAGCGTGCTCGACGGATGGATGGACAGCTTCCGCTGGACCAACGGGCGCAACCTCACCGCGTGCGATTTTCTCGATCCGAAGTAGCCGCCGGGTGACTGGAGCCGAAAGGAGACGGCGGCGGGCTCGACGACCTCACGCTGCCCGACGCCCGCCTGCCGCTCAGCCCCCTGCCCTCTCCGATCCGGGTGATGTTCGAGCCCCGCGGTGGCAGACTCCGGCGACGCATGAGCGACCGTCCGACCATCGTCGAAGTGCCGCCTCGCTTTCGCGTGATCACCGATTCGCGGGACGCGGAGGTCGACGAGCGCACCATCGTCCTCGGCCCGAGCCACGCGTTCGGCGACGGCCGGCACGAGAGCACGCGGATGTGCCTCCAGGCGCTCGCGTCGTTCGCGCCACGCAGCGGCTTCCGCCTCTTCGACGTGGGGAGCGGGACGGGGATCCTCTCGATCGGCGCCGCGAAGCTGGGCGGCGAGGCGATCGGGGTCGACATCGACGCCGCCGCGAACGCGATCGCGGCGGACAACGCACAGCGGAACGCGGTGGAAGCGCGCGTGAGCTTCTCGGCGACGTGGCCGGACGGGACGTTCGACATCGTCGTGGCCAACATCCTCCGCGACGTCCTCACGGCGCTCGCCCCTCGGATCGTGGCTCGCCTGGCTCCCCGCGGGACGTTGATCCTCTCGGGGCTCGTGTCCACCGACGTTCCGGAGATCGTGGCGCGTTATGCGCCGCTCCTCGCCGGGCGTCGACCGGAGATCTTCGAGCGGGGCGCGTGGCGCGCGCTCGTGTGGCGCGACGCCGAGCCGCGCGCCGATGCCGGAGCCACGGCATGATCTCGGCGCGGCGAGCGTCACCCGGATATCCGCGAACGACTCCATGACGGGAACCGGAGGAGAGGGATTGAGGAAGCAGCGCCGTCGCGCCCTCCCGCAGCGCGGCCGTTGACCCGGGGCGCGAGGGCGCGCGAACATCCGGCGATCCCTTGCCGCCCCTCCCTGCGACACGCCACCTCGCCGCGCTCCTCGCGCTCGCCGCGAGCGCCTGCTCTCGCGGGTCCACCCCCGGCACGGACGCCGGGCCTGGCCCGGCCGGCAGCGCGAGCGCCTCGGCCAGCGGCGCGGGCGCTCCGGCCGCTCCCCAGCCTCCGTCCACTGCCGCGCCGCTGCGCGCGCCGGTCCGCGAGGGCGGCGCCCTGTCCCGCGCCGCGCGCGAGGACGCGCTCTATGTGGCCGACGAGGACCACGGCGTGGTCCGCGTCGTGCCGCTGCCGCTCGACCCCGCCCGGCCCGGCGCAGGCGTCCCCACACCAGGCAGGCCCGCGCAGGTGCTCGCGCTCGGCGGGCGCGGCGAGCACGAAGCGCGCGTCCTCGCCACCGTCCGCGATCCGGGGCTACTGCTGATCTTCCAGGCGGATCCCGCAGCCGGCCTCGTGGAGGTGGGCCGCGTGCCGCTGCCCGCCGACGCGTGGGGCATCGCGGTCACGCCCGACGAGAAGACAGCGATCGTGACCTCGGCGTGGACCCACAAGGTCTCGGCCGTCGACCTCGAGACCAGGCAGACGCGGTGGACCGTCGACGTGGCGCGCGAGCCGCGGGGCGTGGCGGTGCTGCCCGACGGCAGCGCCGCGTACGTGAGCCACCTCGTCGGCGCCGATCTCACGAGGATCGACGATCTCGGTGGGGCGCCGAAGGTCCGGCGCGTCGCCCTGCCCGCCTCGCCGCTGCGCGCCCCGTCGGGCGAGCGCCTCGCCGCGTCGCTGGGGTATGCGCTCTCGCTCTCCGAGGACGGGCGGCGCCTGTTCGCGGCGCGGCACGCGCTCGGCGCCATGGGCCACGCCGCGTGGTTCGGCGCCGCGACGGTGGACGTGCTGATCACCGGCCGGGACGAGCCGCTCGCCCCGCCGCACCACGGCAACCTGCCGGTGCTCCGGTCGGCGTTCGCGGAGCAGGTGATCACCCCGGAGAGCGTGATCACCCTGCCGGGCGCGGGCGTCACGCCCGTCACGCAGCCGCGCGCCATGGCGTACCGCAAGCGCGCGCGCACGCTGCTCGTCGCGGGCGAGGGCGACGACCTCGTGCTCGAGGTGGACGCGACCGCGGTGGATCCGACGCTCGCGATCGTGAAGAGCTACCCGGTCGGTGGCGGCTACGATCCGCACCTCCGCGTGGCCGGCACGTGCGGCGCGCCGACCGGCCTCGCGCTCTCCGCGGACGAGGCGACGGCGTGGGTCTTCTGCCGCTCGACCGGCGACGTGGCGGCGCTCCGGCTGCACGACGCGGCGGCGGGCCCGGGTGTCACGGAAGCACTGTCGGCGCTCGTGCACCTCGCCGATGATCCGCTCGGCCCGGAGGTCGCGAAGGGCCGCCGGCTCTTCTACAACGCGCTCGACGCCACGGTGAGCGGCAACCTCGGCTGCGCGGGATGCCACCCCGACGGGCGCGACGACGGGTACGTCTGGCGCGAGGCCACCTTCAGCACGGCCGACGGCGAGCACGCGAACTTCGTCGGGCGGCCGGAGAACATCCCCGAGGTCGCCAAGAAGCGAGGGCTTCCGCGGCGCACCCCGATGCTCGCCGGCAACGTGGGCGCGGCCGGGCCGTACGGCTGGCACGGCGAGAGCGAGGACCTCGTGAGCAGGCTCCAGACGGGCATGGGGCTGCACCGCTGGGGCGGGCTGCCGATCGACCACACGCCGGCGGGGCTCGCGGCGCGGGCGACCTATCTCGCGATGTTCCTCCGCCGGGGCCTCGTGGCGCCGCCGCGCGCCGAGGGGGCACCGGACGAGCGCGTGAAGCGCGGCCGGGAGATCTTCCACAGCGAGGAGGCGAAGTGCTCCCGCTGCCACGTGCCCACGAGCGATTACACCGATCGCACGGCGTACCCGATGCCGAAGCGACCGCCGCCGCCGGGCTACGACGAGGATCCGGGCCCCGAGTACAAGACGCCGTCGCTGCGCTTCGTGGGAGGCCGGCCGCCCTACCTTCACGACGGGCGCGCCGGCACGCTGGCGGAGCTCATCGAGCAGAACGCCGACTGGATGGGCAAGACCAGCCACCTGTCGCCCGAGGACAGGGCGGCGCTCGTGGCGTTCCTGGAGACGTTATGAGGCCGCGCTCCGTGCTGCTCGCCCTGATGGGCGCTGGCGTGGCCTCCGTCATGGCCGCCGCGTCCGGGGCGCCCGGCGCGCAGCCCGGCGGCGCCGCAAAGGCCGCGGCAGGCGCCGCGACCGACGCCGGTGCGCCCAAGGCCGCGGAAGGCGCCGCGAAGGCCGCGGCGAGCGCCACGACCGACGCCGGCGCGAAGAACGCCACCGCGACCGATGCCGGTGCGACCGATACCAGCGATGAGCTGCCCCTCGACGCCGCGCCCTTCCCGCCCGAGCCGTCCAAGCAGCCCACGGCCGCCGAGTGGAAGGCGGCGCCTCGCGTCCGCCTCTCCCGCGCCGGCCCCGCGGCCGCGGGCTGCCGCGCGTACAGGGCGAGGGAGTGGCTGCGCATCCGCTGCCCGGAGCTCACCGTCTCGGCCATCTCGCTGCTCGGCGGGAAGTCCGATGGCGTGGCCTTCTGGATCGATCCGCCCCGCGCCGGCAGCGAGCTCCCGCGCGGGGGCGAGGTGATGTTCCCCATCCGCCGCGGCGATCGGCGGGTGATCCAGATCCTGACCTTCGGCCCGGGCTACGACGGGCCGTTCACCTTGTTGCCGGCGATCGTCATCCAGGAGCAATGGCTGGAAGACGAGCCGGCGCCGACCGTGACCGCCTCCTGAGAGACCATGCGATCCCACACCACGCTCCGCGCCATCTCCTCGCTGTTCCTCCTCGCCGCTGCGAGCGGCGTCCTCGTCGCCGCGTGCGGCGCCGCTCCCGCGGCTCCCGGCGGCCTGCCCTCCGGTCAGGCGCCCGCTGCACAGCCCACGACCACGAGCCCCGCCTCGACCGGGGCGGCGCTCGCCCCGGCGGCGCCGCCCCCGTCCGAGCCGGCGGTGGCCTCGGCGCCGGCGAGCGCCGGGCAGCCCGGCGCCGAGCCGACCGCCGCACCGGCCGAGGCGGCGAAGCCATCGGAGGGCTGCCCCGACGGCATGGCCCGGGTCCCGGGCGGCAGCTTCGTGATGGGCCCGCTCAAGGTGAAGGCCACCGTGGGCGACCTCTGCGTCGACAGGACCGAGGTCACCGCCGAGGCCTTCGCGGCGTGCGTCAAGGATGGCAAGTGCACGGATACATTGGCCAATTGCGCCAAGGAGGCGTCGACCTACGGCGTGGCCGGCAAGGAGAAGCAGCCGATGGTCTGCGTCGACTTCTCGCAGGCCCAGGCCTACTGCGCGGCGCGGGGCAAGCGGCTACCGCGCGACGACGAGTGGGAGTGGGCGGCCCGCGGCGGCGAGGAGGCTCGGCCGTATCCGTGGGGCGGGGAGGCCCCGAAGGATCAGCTCTGCTGGTCCGGCGGCGGCGCCGTGCGCAAGACCGCGTGCGACGTGGGGAGCTTCCCCGCCGGCGCCAGCCCGCAGGGCATCCAGGACCTGGCGGGCAACGTCTTCGAGTGGACCACCAGCGCCAACGACGGCAACGGCAAGATGCGCATCGCCCGCGGCGGCAGCTGGCGCGACGGCATCGCGCCGCTCGTCAGGACCGCGCGGCCGGGAGGCTTCGAGGCGACGTACCGCTGCGGGTTCCTCGGCATCCGCTGCGTCGTCGAGCCGGCGGCCCCGTCGACCAAGTAGGTCGCACCGCATCGAACGGCGCCCGGCTGGCTCGGAGGAGCAGCGGTCCGGCGCCGTCGCGCTACGTCGCGTTCGGCTCGGAGAGCCAGGCCGCCAGCGCTTCCGCCGAGAACGAGAGCACCACCTCCCCTACCCGGGTCTCTCGCAGCCGATCCAGCCGCTCGGCGAGCGCTGCAGTCTCCGCCTCGCTGAGCGGCCTGCCGAGCCGGAGCTCGCACATCCGGGCCGTCATCTGGAGCTGCCCGCGCTGCTCGCCATGCAGCAGTGCGCGTTTTTCCGCCTCTTTCGCCTCTTCCGCCTGCCTCTGCGCCTCTTTGAGCGCCGCCTCGCTCTCTTTGAGCGCCGCCTCGCTCTCTTTGGACACCGCCTCCCTCAGCGCCGCTTCCCTCCGCGCGGTGAACTGCTCATACCATTCGCGGGTTTCCATGATGAAATCCCTCTCCTCGGAAGGCAACCCCAGCAGGAGCTGCCCTGGCACCTCGAAGCTTAGCCGAACGAGCCACGGCAGCGCCACCCGGCGCTCCCACGCGTCATCGGGGAGCGCCGCGAGGTCGCGCAGCGCCGCTCGCCGTACGCGAGGCGAGCCGAGCAAGCGCAATAGCACCGTGCTCCTCACGCGCGGCAGCTCCGCGATCACCACCGCATGAATCCGCCACCCTGGCGCCGGGCCGACGTAGAGGCCCTCCGGACCAGCAGCGTCCCGCACGAACCCGAAGTCGCGCAACACCCCATCCGGACGCCCAGCGCACACGAGCCACGCCGATGGCAGCTCCAGCTCGCGCTCCATTCGCAGCTCGAGCGTATGATGCCACTGATAACGCTTGCGCATGCAGCCGTGGAGCTCGGCCGCGCCCGGCGCGCCGCTGAACACCTCCACCATCCCCGCCTCCGCCGCCATCGAGCGGAGCAGCCCGGGCTCGATCTCGGGGTGCGCTCGCAGCAGGTCCGGATCGGGCACGTGCCAGACATCGATTCGCTGGGCATCCCCGGCCGGCACCTCCACCTCGGTCTCGGCGGCCCCCACGAGCACGAAGAAGTCCCGAAGGATGTTCTTGCCGAGCTGATCGAGGCGGAAATACATGACGGCCGCCGATACCACACCAGAGCGCAAAAGGACATCTGTTGACACCCATGCCTCTCGTCGCTCCCGCGGAGTCCGGTGGCGTCGAATCCGCACGCAGAGAGCAGCGCTGTCGGTAATTACCAAGACCGGGTCAAGCCCATTTATCTATCGATCATGCCATCGAATTACCCATCGACAGATCAACCATTACCTGGCCACCCCAGAGCCCGTTCCGCTCTCTCGATCCCTCGCGCGAGCCCAACGGACCGCCGGGCTCGCGGGCGGCCGCTGCCCTGTCCGGCGCTCGCGCCTTGCCTTCCGGCCCGGCGCAGCGCACCTTCGCGCCCAGCGACCATGCCCAGCGACGATCCCTACGTGATGCCCTCCTACGTCAAGCTCCTCGTCGCCGACGCGGAGCGCTCCGCCTCGTTCTACGAGCTCCTCGGCTTCACCCGCGTCCACCAGGATCTGGTGTTCGTCCACCTGCGCTGGGCGCGCCACGCCGATCTCTTCCTCGTCGCGACGCCGCCGGGGGTCTCGCTCGCCGGGCAGCGCGGCCTCGGCGTCATCGTCTGCTTCAGCGCCGCCGGCGATCGCGGCATCGAGACCATCGCCGCGCGCGCCGCGGCGGCCGGCGCCGCCGTCGATGGGCCGCGCGACCAGCCGTGGCACACACGGGAGGTCGTCGTCACCGACCCCGACGGCTACCGCCTCTGCTTCGTCGAGCCGAGCACGCCCCTGCAGGGCTGACGGCCCGCGGCGAGAGACGAAGACGAAGACGAAGACGAAGACGAAGACGAACGACGTCAATCGACACGAGCCCGTCGCTCCATCTCCTTCACAGGGGTGGGCCCGGCGCCGGCGCCTCCCAGAGGCGGCGCCGGGCGTGCTCGTGTATCATCCCATCGGCATGTCGCCGGAGCCGTCGCAGCCCAGGCCCATCGGGCGATATCTGCTGTACAGCCCGATCGCGTCCGGCGGGATGGCGTCCGTGCACCTCGGCCGGCTCGTCGGCGACGCGGGCTTCTCGCGCACCGTGGCCATCAAGCGGCTGCACCCCGCGCTCGCCGAGGCGCCCGAGATCGCCGAGAGCCTGCGCGACGAGGCCCGCATCGTCGCGCGCATCCAGCACCCCAACGTCGTCGCCATGGTCGACCTCCTCCTCGCCGAGGACGAGGCGTTCCTGGTCATGGAGTACGTGCGGGGCGAGTCGCTCGCGCGGCTGCTCCGGGCGGCGCGCGCGCGCGGCGCGCCGGCGCCGGTCCCCATAGTCGCGAGCATCGCGTGCGGCGCGCTCCACGGCCTGCACGCGGCCCACGAGGCGTGCAGCGAGTCGGGCGATCCGCTGGGCATCGTGCATCGGGACGTCTCGCCCGAGAACGTGCTCGTCGGCGTCGACGGAACGGCGCGGCTGCTCGACTTCGGCATCGCCAAGGCGCGCGGGCGGCTCAGCACCACCCGCGGCGGGCAGATCAAGGGCAAGCTCGCGTACATGGCGCCCGAGCAGCTCCTCTGTGCCGATGTGACCCGGCGGACCGACGTGTTCGCGGCGGGCGCGGTCCTCTGGGAGGCGCTCGCAGGCTGCCGGCTCTTCGACGGCGGCGACGAGGGCGCCCTCATCCGGGCCGTGCTCGAGAAGCCGATCCTGCCCCCGAGCTCGCTCGCGGCGCACGTGCCGCCTGCGCTCGACGCCATCGTCCTCCGTGCGCTCGAGCGGAACGCGGAGGGCCGCTACCCGACCGCCCGCGAGCTCGCGGTCGCCATCGAGGACGCCGTGCCGCTCGCGTCGCCGCGCGCCGTGGGCGAGTGGGTGGAGGAGCTCGCCGGCGACGCGCTCGCGCGGCGGGCGGCCCGCGTCGCCGCGATCGAGAGCGCGTCGGCGGCGATCCCGAGCGCCCCCGCGACGCCGAGCGCGGGCGCGGCCGCGCTGGGCGGGCCGAGCGAGTCCAGCGGTGGGAGCGGACGTGAGTCCATCGCGAAGAGCCATCCGGGGCGTGGGCTGGCAGAGACCGCGCCCGCGATCCCGTCGAGGGCCCTCGATCAGGGGATGCTCGCAGCCGAGCACCCGCCCGGATCGGTGACATCCAGCGTGGTCTCGCTGGGACTCCCCGCGACGGACGGCACGCGGCGCGACGGTCCGCCCCCCATGGCGAGGAAGCGCGCGCGTCCGCGGCTCGCGCTGCTCGGCGCGCTGGTCCTCGGCGGCGCGGCCGTGCTCGCGGCGCAGTCGTGGAGCCGCGCCCCTCCCGGCCCGGAGGACGCCGCGCGCGCGGTCCACGCGCCCGCGGCGCAGCCGGCCAGCGCCTCGGCGGCGAGCGCGGCGAGCACCATCGCGGCAAGCCCGACGAGCGCCGCCGCGGCTGACCCGACGAGCGCCGCCGCGGCTGACCCGACGAGCGCCGCCGCGGCTGCCCCGGCGAGCGCCGCCGCGGCTGACCCGGCGAACGCGGTCACGCCGGCGCCCGCACAGCGCTCGGCGCGCCCTGCCGCCGGCACGCGCGCGCCCGCACCCGCGGCGCGCGCGACCCGCGCCGACGCCCAGCGCTGCTCCCCGCCCTATACCGTGGACAAGGCCGGCATACGCCGGCTCAAGCCTGAGTGCCTGTGAACCGATGATCCCTCCGTGTCCCACCCGCGCCCGGCTCGCGCTCTCCCTCGCCGCCGCGGCGGCGCTCTCGCTCACCGGCGCCCGCACCGACGCCGCGCCGGACAAGCAGGCGTGCGCCGCCGCTTACGAGCGCGCGCAGGGCCTCCGCCGCGACGGCCGGCTGATCGAGGCGCGCGACGCGCTCGTCGCCTGCTCGCAGCCGACGTGCCCGGCGGCCGCCGTGGCCGACTGCGGGCCGTGGCTCGCCGAGGTCGAGCAGAGCCTGCCCTCCGTGGTGGTCGCCGCGAGGGACGCGCACGGGCGAGAGCGCCTCGACGTGCGCGTGCTCGTTGACGGGCGCCCCCTCGCCGCGGCGCTCGACGGCAAGGCGCTGCCGGTGGACCCGGGCCCGCACACCTTCCGCTTCGAGCCCGCGACCGGCCCCGCCGTCGAGGAGCGCGTGCTGATCCGCGAGGGCGAGAAGAACCGCCCGCTCACCGTGATCCTGGGCGCGGCTTCGACCGGCGCGCCCCCCTCGCCTCGCCCGCTCGCCCCGGGCGCCGCGCCGCCCGCGGAGCCCTCGGTCCCGGGGCTCGTGTGGGCTTCCGGCGCCGTCGGCGTCGCGGGGCTCGCCGTGTTCGCCGTCGCCGGCGCCCTCTCGCTGAGCGCCGAGGCCGACCTGCGCGCCACGTGCGCCCCGCGCTGCACGGAGGCTGAGGTGCGCGCCATCCGGGTCCAGCACGCGGTCGCCGACATCGGCCTCGGCGTGGGCGTCGTCGCGCTGGGCGCCGCGGCGTGGCTCTACATGACCCGGCCGGCCGCGGCGCAGCCCTCGAAGGCCGGCGCGGCGGCGCTCTGGCCGTTCGTCGCCGGCAACGCCGCGGGCGTCGCGGGGTCCTTCTGATGCGCGCGTCGGCCCGCGCCCGCGGCGGCGCCGCCGCCCTGGCGGCGGCCCTCCTCTCGGCGTGCTCGCTCGTACGGCCGCTGCACGGCCTCACCTGCGAGCCCGGGGCCGGCAACGCCTCGTGCCTGTACGGCCAGCCCTGCGACGCCAGCGCCGACTGCACGACGGCCGCCTGCACCGAGGGCGTCTGCCAGTGCCCCGCCGGCATGGTGACGATCGAGAGCTCGTTCTGCATCGACCAGACCGAGGTGTCGAACGCCGCCTACCGCGCCTTCCTGGCCACGCAGCCGGACCTCGCGGCGCAGGAGCCGTTCTGCTCGTTCAACAGCACCTTCGATTTCGACGACACCGGGCCCGACGCGCCCCTCGTGTGCACGACGCGCCGCAAGGAGGACGAGCACCCTGCCACCTGCATCGACTGGTGCGACGCGCGCGCCTTCTGCAGGAGCCAGGGCAAGCGCCTCTGCGGCGAGCGCCACGGCGGCCCGCTGCCGTTCCGCGGCGACATGGCGCAGGGCGAGTGGTTCGACGCGTGCAGCAAGCACGGCGCGCTCGCATACTCCACCGGCGAGTTCGACGCTCTCCAGTGCAACGGCGACAGCACCGAGACGGTGCCTGTCGGCGACGACGCCAGCCTGGCGTGCGAGGGCGGCTATCTCGGCCTGCAGCACATGAGCGGAAACGTCCGCGAGTGGGAAGACGCGTGCTCCGACGACGTCGGCCCAGGCGACCTCTGCAGGACCCGGGGCGGGGCGTTCGACAGCGGGGGAGCGCTCGAAGAGCTCCGGTGCGACGCGCGCGACGAGCGCGAGCGCGCCGACACCGATCACACGATCGGGTTCCGCTGCTGCAGCGGGTAGCGCCGCGACGGCGCCGGCGGCCGCTCGCCCTCTTCCTTCGACGCCGAGAGGAGCGCGCGAGCTCGTCGAATAATACCCTCCGGAGGCGCCCGGCCGGCGGCGGTCCAGGACGAACCCGCGATCTTCGTCGCTCGACTTCGGGCCGCTCGAGGATCACAAGAGCCCCCGGCTCCCGGCAGTTTCGTCCAGGGACGTCCGATCGCGACCGCATAGGGTGACGACCGCGCCGGCCCGAGGGGGGGCGCGGACGCCGCTCATGATCGGCAAGGTCGTTCATTCGACCGTCAATGGCAGGAGCGATGAGAGATATGAACCAGTATCAAAAGCTGTATACACCCCAGGACACCGCCGTTGTCTTCATCGATCATCAGCCGCAGATGATGTTCGGCGTCGCCAACATCGATCGCGCGACGCTGATCAACAACGTGACGCTCCTCGCGAAGGTGGCGAAGGAGTACGCCTACACGATGGTCCACCACGCGCCCCAGTCCGCGGCGAAGCCGCAGATCGTGCCGAAGAAACCCGGCCACTGAATCCGGCCATCAGGCGGCCCGCAGGTGCGCTCCCCGAGGCTCACCGCCTGATGTCGTACTTGTCCAGCTTGTAGAGCAGCGCGCGCCGCGAGATGCCGAGCCGCTTCGCCGCGCGCGTCTGGTTGTTCCCCTCGGCGGCGAGGGCGTCCTCGATGCTCCTCTTCTCCAGCTCGGCGAGGCGCGCGGGCATCGTCCCGCCGTCGGCGGACGGCGGCGGCGCCCCCGTGCTCGCCGGGGGCGCGCTCGCGGGGGGCGCGGCGCCCTCGGCGCCCTCCACCACGGAGGCCGGCAGGTGCTCGACGTCGATGACGCCGCCCTCGGCCAGCACGACGGCGTGCTCCACCGCGTTGCGCAGCTCGCGCAGGTTGCCGGGCCACGCGTGCGCCTCGAGCGCCTGCATCGCCGCGGGCGCGAAGCGCGGCGCCCGCTCCCCCATGCGCCCGGCGACCTGCTGCGCGAAGCGGTGTACGAGCAGCGCGATCTCGGCGCGCCGCTCGCGCAGCGGCGGGACGCGGAGGACGAACGTGCTGATGCGGTAGTAGAGATCCTGCCGGAACCTCCCGGCCGCCACCTCGGCCTGGAGGTCCCGGTGCGTGGCGCACACGACGCGCACGTCGAGCTCGATCTCCTGCGTGCCGCCGATCCGGGCCACGCGCCGGCTCTCGAGCACGCGCAGCAGCTTGGCCTGCATGGCGAGGGGCATCTCGCCGATCTCGTCGAGCAGCAGCGTGCCGCCCTGCGCCGCCTCGAAGTAGCCGATCTTGCGGCGATCCGCCCCGGTGAAGGCGGCTTTCTCATGCCCGAAGAGCTCGCTCTCGAGCAGCGCCTCGGGCAGCGCCGCGCAGCTCAGCCGCACGAACGGGCCGCCTGCGCGCGGGCTGGCGCGGTGGAGCTGCTCGGAGACGACCTCTTTCCCCGCGCCCGTCTCGCCGAGCACGAGCACCGTCGTCTGCGCGCGCGCGAGGCGCTGCACCACCTGGAAGACCTTCACCATCGCCTCGTCCGCGACGACGAAGCCGGCGCCGGGGCCGGAGGGCGGGCCCTCCAGCGCCTCCGGCGCGGCCCCCGGCGGCGCCGCCTCGACGGGCGCCGGCGCCGCGATCGCGACGACGATCTCGGCCGGGCCGATGCGGATCACGTCGCCGCCGGCGAGGGCCCGCTCCGCCCCGCGCACGACGGCGCCGTTCACCGACGTGCCATTGCGGCTCCCGAGGTCGACGAGCGCGACGGTCTGGCCCCGCCGCGCGACGCGCGCGTGGTTGCGCGAGACGCGGGCGTCGTCGACCCAGACCGTGGACTCCGGCGCGCGGCCGACCGCGACCACATTGCCGTCGGTGAGATCGATCACCCGCGCCGCGCCATCACCGGCGCGGACGATCAGGGAGGCCTGACCCTGGGGCGTCCGCTCGCTGGGCGCGCTCTCCGCGGCGTCGAGCTCGGTCGCGACCTCGGCCGCGGCAGGCGGCGGCTCCGCGCTCGGCGGAGAAGCTGCCTGTCGACGAGGGTCTCGCTCCGCCATGCCGTTCGAAGGTTGCGCAAGTGTACGACGCTTGCGCAACCCGCGGCAACGGCAGCGCGCACCGCCGCGCGGAAGACGCGGAGCGCGCGCTGGTCCCCGCCTTGCAATGCTTCTGCGGCGCGCACGGACCAGCGCCGCTGCGGCGCGCGGAGATGCTGCGGGAGCCGCCATCGCCCGGGCCATCGCGGGGACCGGAGCGTCCGGAGACGCGTCGCGCCGACGACGCGTCGCGCCGACGTGCGCCTGGCTTCACCTACGACCAACACGACAGGAGACGAGCATGACTTATCCCATCCGACCGGCGTCCTCTCTCGCGATCTGCGGCGCCCTGCGCCATGCCCTCGTGAGCCTGGTCGCGACGCTCGCCGCCGCAGGGTGCGGCGCGGATTCGGGCTCCGACGCGGAGATCGCCTCGGCGGCGAGCGGCGACGCGGTCACCGGCGCGCTCACGATGACCTGCTCCAAGCTGACGGTGAGCCGGGGGAGCATCGGCGCCGGGCAGACGGCCGCCGCGCTCGCGACGGCGGATCTCACGGGCCAGCAGGACGTGTGGAGCAAGTACGTCGAGTTCGCGCCCGGCACGAGCGCGACGTGCGAGTACGCGCTCCCGTCGGGCACCTCGGCGGCGCAGCTCGCGTCCCTCGCGCTGGGCGTGAATTATCGCGGCCCCGCGAGGACGGCCATGCGCTGGACCTTCGAGGCGTGGGACGCGGCCGCCCGCGCCTGGGTCCCGGTCGGCGACAACGCGTTCGCGCGCGACTGGTCCTGGACGAGCGCGAGCCTGGCCCTGCCGGGGCCGCTCGGGCGGTTCGTGGCGGGCGGTACCCTCAAGATCCGGTACGCGACGAGCAGCTCCGCCGACAGCTCGATGCTCGACAAGCTCGTCCTCACGGGCACGACCAGCGGCGGCTCCACCGGCACCGGTGGCTCCGGCACCGGCGGCTCAGGCGCCGGCGGCTCCACCGGCACCGGCGGCTCAGGCTCCGGCGGCTCCACCGGCACCGGCGGCTCCGGCGCCGGCGGCTCTACTGGCACCGGCGGCTCTGGCGCTGGCGGCTCCGGTGCTGGCGGCTCAGGCGGCTCCACCGGCACCGGCGGCTCCGGCGCCGGCGGCTCCACCGGCACCGGCGGCTCAGGCTCAGGCGGCTCCACCGGCACCGGTGGCTCAGGCTCAGGCGGCTCCACCGGCACCGGTGGCTCCACCGGCGGCATCTGGGTCCCCGCGCCGGGGACGACGTGGCAATGGCAGCTCACGGGCACCATCGACACCAGCCTCGATGTCGCCATGTACGATATCGACCTCTTCGACGCCCCGCAGGCGAAGATCGACACGCTGCGCGCGGCCGGAAAGAAGGTGATCTGCTACTTCAGCGCGGGGAGCAGCGAGGACTGGCGCGACGACGCGTCGAGCTTCCCCGCCGCAGGGCTCGGCAATCCGCTCGACGGCTGGCCGGGCGAACGGTGGCTCGACACCCGCAACGCCGGCGTGCGCAACGTCATGAAGGCTAGGCTGGATCTGGCGGTGCAGAAGCGCTGCGACGGCGTGGAGCCCGACAACGTCGACGGCTACACCAACAGCCCCGGCTTCCCGCTGACGGCGGCGACGCAGCTCGATTACAACCGCTTCCTGGCCGCCGAGGCGCACGCGCGGGGGCTGTCCATCGGGCTGAAGAACGATCTCGATCAGGTGAAAGATCTGGTGGGGAGCTTCGACTGGGCCCTGAACGAGGAGTGCCACGAATACGGCGAGTGCGAGATGCTCACCCCGTTCATCCGCGCCGGCAAGGCGGTGTTCCACGCGGAGTACGTCGACGCCTCGAAGGCAAACGCCGTCTGCTCCGCCACGAAGCCGCTCGGGCTCTCGACCTTGATCAAGAAGCTCGACCTCGACGCCTGGCGCGTCGCCTGCCCCTGATCCACGCGCCGGCGCAGGGGCGCTGGCCGCGCACCCGCGGTCAGCGCCCTCGCCCGGTCAGCCCTTCACTCCCCCGCCACCTCGAGGAGCTGCGCTCCAGAGTAGCTCTGCTGTTCCGGCTGGTAGTACGGGTGCACCTCGGCGCCGCCGTCCTCCGCCCTGACAGGCATGGTCGCCTGCAATCGGTAAGCGAAGGCGACAGCGCGGCCCGCAGGGATCTCCTTCACATAGAGGATCAGCTGCTTGCCCGTGATCTCGAACTTCGAGAGCTGGCCCGCGGCGATGTACTCCTGGAGATCCTCGGTCAGGAGCTGGAAGCCGGGCGGCAGCCCGACGGTCACGAGGACCATGCTCTGCACCGAGTCCGTCTTGTTCTGGACGCTCAGCGACGCGGTCACGATGTCGTCCACGTACAGCTGGGTCTTGTCGTACGCCACGCTGACCGCGAGCGGGCCTCCCGCGTCGTTCGGGACCGCGGCCCACGGCAGGTTGTGGCGGCTCACCAGGTTGTAGCTGAGCTTCCCCTCCCCCGAGAACGAGAGCGCGACGTCGTGCGCGCCCGCGGTCGCGAGGTGCGTGAGGTCGACCGTCGTCATGACGTCGGCCTGGTCCTCGCGCAGGGAGACCGTGCCCGCCGCCGCGCCGTCGACCGCGACGGTCACCGTCCCCGTGGCGCCCTCCGTCCCCTTGCTCGCGGCGAGGAGCAGGGTGCGCAGGCTCCAGATCGTCGCCTGGGTGGAGCCGAAGTTGCCATTCGGGTCCTTCGACTGGGTCAGGAACTTCACGCCGCCGTCGGCGCTCGGCCGGTGGGCGCCCGCGGAGAGCAGCGCGTGGGTCGCGAGCGCGGTGGTCGTGACCTTGGCGTCGTTCCCGGACTCGTAGAACGAGGTCTGCGTGCCGCCGTCATCCCAGTAAAACGCATCTCCTTCCGCGGTCTTGCGCGCATCCAGGGCGTCGAGCACCTGGTCCGTCAGCGCCCCGGAGGGGTCGGCCACGGCGAGCGCGTTGGCCGCGATCGCCAGCGTGTACAGGTCGTCGGTCGCCGGCTTCAGCGAGCGGCCCAGGTAGGCGAGCCCCTTCCCGATCTCGGGCCCCGTGTACCCCGCGCTCGCGAGCGCCCAGAGCACGAAGGCGCTGTTGCGGAGCGTGCCCGTGTGGAAGCTGAAGAACTCGGTCTGGTCGCCTTCCCACGTGCCGTCCGCCTTCTGCTGCCCGGCGAGCCAGTTGACGGTCCGGGCGAGCATCGCCTCGTCCACGGTGTGGACCTTGATCATGTCGGCGAACTCCATGACGCCGAACGCGGTGACCGACAGGTACGGATGCCCGTCCTGCTCGCCGAACCACGAGAAGCCGCCGCCGGAGTGCTCGAACGTGAGCAATCGCTGGTACCCGGCCGAGATCAGCGACTCGGCCTTCATCTGGATCTCCGGGGTGATCTGGCCTGTCTGCTTCATGTACTGCGTGACGAGCACGTTGGGCCAGGTCGTCGAGGTGGTCTGCTCGAAGCAGCCATTCGGGACCTGGAGCATGCTGTCCATCCCGCTCACGACCTGCGACAGGAACGCGGGGTAGATCTCGAGATAGAGCTGGTTCGAGCCGGGGACCGCGTCCGCAGGGAACGACAGCGCGTGTTCGGCGCTGCCCGGCGCGAGCGTGCCAGACTGGCTCTCTGCGAACGGCTTCCCGTCCGGGACCACCCGCACGGTCCGGGCCACGGCGTCGGCGCCCGCGCTGCCCCGCGCGGTGACCGTGAGCGAGTTGACGCCCACCGTGTTCACCTTCACCGGGAACCGGACGCCGCGCACCTCGCCCGCCGCGAGGGACACCGTCGTCGACGTCGCGCCGAGCGGCGTGTACCAGCTCCCCGGCTCGAGGCTGAGATCGACCGTCTGCGGCGTCTCCAGGTAGTTGTAGACCGCGATCGGGAACTCGACCTCATCGCCGCGCGTGAGCGTCGCCGGGAAGCTCACGTCGACGAAGAAGTCCTGGAACACCTTGAAGCCGCTCTGGATGCCGCCGAGCTTGCCGTCCGTGGAGTTCGCCAGCGCCGAGAGCCGCCACTCGGTGATGCTGTCCGCGAGCGGGATGCTCAGGGTGGCCGTGCCGTCGGGGCTAGTGATCACGCTCGGGTTGACGTAGAGGGTCTCCGGGAACTCGCGCCGGACGCGCGGCCCGCCCCCGTTGTTGCCGCCGCCGGGATCCGGGGTCGGATTCCCGGCAGAGCCGCCGCCCGCTCCGGTTCCTCCGGTCGCGGCGCCATTGGCCCAGCCGCCGTCCGCGCCGCCGGGGATGCCCCCTTCTGCCCAGTCCTGCGTGGGCACCTGGACCCCGAGATCGCTGAACGCGAACGCGAACGTCGCGTCGTCCTGGCTCTGCTCCACCTCGTCGGGCCCCGACGATTGCAGCGTGAACCCGCTCCAGCTGGAGGCCACCCGGTACGCGTTGCCCCACACGTCGAAGGCGCGCAGGCGCTCGGCGACCCGGCTCCCCAGCAGCTCGACGTACGCGCCCCCGCTGCACTGGAACTGGGTGCCGTCGCAGCCGAGCGCCTTCAGCTCCTGCGCGGCGGCCGCGGTGGCCTCCGCGAGCCAGGGCTTCATCACGCCCTTCTGGCGCTCGTAGAACGGCGCGAGCTCCTCCGGCACCTTCGCCAGCACGGCGGGCCACGTGCGCTCCTGCAGGCCGGTGAGCGACGTGCCGGCGAGCGCGGCGAGCGAGGCCTGGGTCTTCACCTGCGCGGCCTCGGCCTTCTCGGGGTCCTCGCTCGCGGTCGCGTTGAACAACAGGTCCTGGAGGTTCGCGGCCGGGCCGTGGATCTCGTAGCTCGGCTTCGCGAACTCGTCCTCCAGCTCGAAGTAGGTGCGGAGCAGCCCGGGCTGGGCGTCGACGAGCGCGAAGACCGCCTGATCGACCACCTGGACGCCGAGCGCGGCGACCTTCGGGTTCCCCGCGTCGTCCTTGACCGACAGCCGCAGCGTCGCCGTCTCCCCCGGCGCATACAGGGGCTTGTCGGCCTCGACCTCGACGCTCAGCGCGGAGTCGCCGCGCGCAAACACGGTGCGGCCGGAGCGGACCAGGTTGCCATCGTCGTCGACCAGGTACGCCTCGACCCGGTTGCTGCCGAGCAGGCCGGCGTCGACAGGCATGCTGAAATGGGCGCGCCCGCCCTCGAGCTCGAGAGAGCGCATGTCGACGGCCTGGCCGTCGTTCAGCCAGTCGACGTAGACGCTGCCGGCCTCCTCGCTGGACTCGATGGTGACCTCGACCGTCTCGCCGGTCTCGTAGACGGCCCGGTCGGTGCGCACGAGGAGGTGCTCGCCGCCCGTCTGTGTGACGAACGAGAACTTCCGCGTGACCGCCCGCTCGCCCACCGTCGCCCGCACCTCGAACGCGCCGTCCGCCGTGGCGACCGGCGGCGTGAAGCTCACCACGGCCTGGCCGAAGGCGTCGGTGCGCGCGGTGAGCTGCGTGCCGTCGGGCGCCGTGATGACCGCCTCCGTGTCGGGGAGCGGCGCCCCGAGCGGGTCGGTGACGAAGAGAAGAAGGGTGTTGGGGATCCCCGGGACGAGCTCGCGCGCCTCGGGCACGAGCACGATCGAGGCCGCGTCGGCGGCGACCTTGACCGGGATCGCCTTCGTGACCTCCTGCCCCGCCGTGTCCGCGACGGTGACGGTGAGCGTCACGGCCGCGTCGCCCTGCTCCAGCGGCAGGCCCGCGAGGCTCCGCGGAAGCGTCAGGCTGAACCCGTAATGGCCCTCGGCGTCGAGCTCGCCCACGATGCGCTGGAACGTCGTCTGACCGACGTCCAGCGACGCCGCCTCGATGGTCACGCCGCCGCCGGCGACGTTCTTGCCGAAGAAATAGCGCGCGTCGATGGTGCCGGTCAGCGTGTCGCCCGCCGTGTACCACGGCCTGTCGGTCCTCACGGCGACCTCGAACTTGGGCAGCGCGTACTGCCCCACGGTCACGACCTTCTCCGTCGTGGTCTCCCCGCTCACGAGGCGCACCTTGAACTCGCCGGTGTTCACGATGGAGCCGATCCGGAACGTCGTCGCGGCGACGCCATAAGCGTCGGTCACGATGGGCTTCTTGAAGATCTTGTTGCCCTTGCCGTCCTCCACCTCGAACGTGATCGGCTCGCGGACGAGCGGCGCGTTGTTCCCCCGCTCGAGCGCGAGCGCGCGCAGGTGGATCGTCTGGCCGGGCTTGTAGAGCGGCTTGTCGGTGGTGAGGAGCAGCTTCGGGCCGGGGCCCTCGACGGTGACGCTCGCGGTGAGGGCCGCGTTGACGCCGAAGCCGAGCGCCTGCGCGGAGACGGGGTGCGCCCCGAGCGCGCCGGGCTCCACCTCGAACACCGCGGCGCCGAGCGCGTCCGTCGTCCCTCGGAGCGGCCGCGCCCCCTCGCCCACCGCGAGCTCGACATCCACCTTGGGCACCGGCTGGTGGGTGAAGGCGTCGGTCGCGCGCACGCGGTAGCTCGCGGTGCGGCCGCGAACCACGCGCGCCGGCCCCTCGAGCTGCACGTCGTAGGGCGGGATGACGCGGAGGAGGCTGCGCGTGACGAGCAGCCCCTCCTCCGACCCGTCGTCGACGCGGACGAGGTACCGCGCGAGGCCCGGCTGCGCGCTCACGGCCGGCGCCGGAAGGCGCGCCTCCGCGGTCGTCGCCGTCCCGCCCGCGATCTCCAGGTCGACATCGGTCGTGCCTTGTTCCTTGTCCGCGTCGAGATCGACGAGCGTGACGCGCAGGTGGCCGCTCGTCGCGCCGGCGGTCAGGTTGCGCACCGGGATCTGGAGGCGCAGATCGCTCCCGTCGATCACGCCCAGCAGCCTCGCTTCGTCGATCTCGAGCGTGCCGTTCCGGGGTTGATCGGGGCGACCGAGCGTCGTTGGCGGGGCCTCATCCGAGGAGCACCCCGCCGCGAACGCGCTCGCCAGCGCCAGCGCGGCGAGCAGGTGGGGAGAGCTCCAGCGTCGGCGGAGAGCATCGAAGCGTACGCGCATAAGTCCAAATCCTCCCGAGCGGCGCTGGCACATCCCCAGCGGCCGGCGCGTTGATTGCATACGACGTACCAAGATGTTTTACAGCCCACGAGCAGCAAATCCGCGGGAATAGACGCAGACCGCGCGCGGGAGATGCGCCACGCTGTGCCAAGGTTCTGGCTCACCGGCGCCTCCCGGCGCGCCGGTGTCCGTTCACATGGGGAACTCGGGCAGATAGCCGAGGTTCTTGTCGGGGTGCGCCGCGCGTGCGGCGTCGATGCTCTCGGCGCAGCAGGTCCCCTCGCCGGTGAGGGCGCCGTCGATGGCGAACTCGACCCGGAGCGGCCCCGCGTCTCCGGGGCGGGAAGGGACGATGTACCCGTCGACGCGCCGGAGCGCGGGCACCTCTCCGGCGGTCACCCGGGACTGACCCGGCAGCACGATCATGTTCTTGCCCGGGTACGCGCTCCGCGCCTCCGCGACGGTATCGGCGCAGCAAAAGCCGCCGGCGGTGGCCACGCCATCGTTGGCGAAGGTGACGTGGAATCGCCCTCCGAGCGAGCCCTCCTGCAGGATGTAGCCGTCGATGCCGATCAGCGACGGGTGCGCCGCGCAGCGGTTCACCTCGCCGCCGCCCCCGCAGCGCGCCGGGAGCGCGCACCCGCTGCAGACGACCTGCCTGGCCTTGCCGCACCGATCGACGGCCTCGAAGCCGCCGCACTCCTGGCCGCGCGCGGTGCAGAGCTCGCCGTCGGTCTCCGGCGTACACACCGGCCCACCCCCGCCTTCGCCGCCGCTGCCGCTGCCGCTGCCGCCTTCGCCGCTGCCGCCGCCCTGGCCGACGCTACTGCCTTCGCCGCTGCTACCGCCTTCGCCGCTGCTGCCGCCTTCGCCGCTGCTGCCGCCTTGGCCGACGCTACCGCTTTCGCCGTTGCTCCCGCCTTCACCGCCGCTCGCCCCGGCGCCATGACCGCTGCCGCTGCCGCTGCCGTCACCGCCGCTGCCGCCGTCGCCGCCGCTGCTGCCACCTCCGAAGTCTCGTACTGTCGTCGAACAGCCCTGCGCCGCAGCCAACCACAGAACGGCTGGCCCCATCAGCATTGCGTATCGAGCTCGCATCATCCCCATGATCTCGAGCGATAACACCACTTCAGTCACGGCTCAACGCAAAGCCTATGGCGCCTCGCCGGCGCGCGAGATCGCAAACGACCGCGCCCCGGCGATACATCCGCGCAGGATCGCGGCAACACGGTTTCTCACAGCGTCACGGCATTTCGAGGTCATGGTATCGCGCTGTCACGGAATCACGAGGGCACGGCAACACGGCGTCGCGCGGCCATCAGCGCTCTCGTGCGCGTCGACGACGCCGCTGCGACTCGACGACTCGATGAGCCGAGGATCGGCGACCACCTGCGTGCGATGGCGAGGCCGCGCGGCGCGCCCGGCCCATGGGATGGGGTCGACCGGTCACGAGGGTCCGCGCCGTGCTCCCCTGGACATCGGGATCCGACCGTCTCAGGTTCTCGCCCGAGCGCGAGGCGCTTCGCCGCCGAGGAGGGACCATGCAGTTCGACTTCGAGATGCCCGTGTTGGCCGACGGAGGCCTCGATGCGGGCGTGCTCGACCGCGTCCTGGTCGACCGGGAGCGGGGCGTGCTGACCCACGTGGTGCTCCGTTCTCCGCTGGCGAGCGAGGAGCTGCTGATCTCGATGGATCTCGTGCAGGGCACGACGGACGGGCACCTCCGCTTGCGGTCCGGCCGTGACGATCTGCTGGCGCTGCCTCGGTACTACGAAGGGCGGACGACCGCGCAGCCGCCGGGGCGCGTCGATACCTCGCTCGTGCCGCAGCCGCCCGAGCTGAGGCAGGAGCTGGAGGAGGCGCTCGGGGTCACGGACGATACGGTCGAGCTCGGCCCCGACACGCGGGTGATGACCGCCGACGAGGCCGAGGCGCAGCTCGTGGGCATCGGCGCGAACGATCCTGGCAACGACATCTCGCGGATCCGCGTGCGCGGCCCCGCGGGCGCCGAGGCCGACTTCCCCGCCTCCTGGATCGACGTGATGCGCGAGGACGTGGTGGCGCTGAAGGTGACCCGGGACGATGTCTTGCGCTCTCGTCCGGCGCCCAGACGCCGGGACGGAAACGTCGCGAGCCTCGAGGGGCTCTCGGGCATGGGCGGACGCGACGGCGACACGCCCGAGGAGGTGTTCGGAGCGAATTTCGTCGATGAGCTGCGCGGCAAGGGCGGTATGGTCCTCCGCGTGCCCGGCGCCGGCAGCCCCACCGAGGCGGAGGGCAACCGCGTGGCGGCGCCCGCGGTGGACACGGGCCCGGAGCAGCGGTCCTCCTCGCGATGAGCTCGTGAGCCGGGCGCGGCGGCGCTCCGGAGGGCTGGAGTCTCCGCCCCCGGCGCGCTCCCCTCCTCCGCCCCTGCAGGAGCCATGGCTGGGATGGGCACGTCGCGCGTCCAGCGCGGCGCGATACCGCCCTGCGGGGAACTCCATCCCACGAAGCGCCCGAGTCAACGATCGCGCATCGCGCCGGCGGGAATCGATGGGAATCGACGGGAATCAACGGAACCAGCGGGGGAATCGACGGAACCAGCGAAAAGGAACGTAAGAGTCGGCAGGGCTGGCAGCGCAGGCAGAGTCGAGAGTGTCGCCCCGCCGGAAACTTGACACCGATGCTCGCGCGTGCTCGTCTCCGCCCCAGGATGGACCCTCACCACATTCCGCCGAGCCCGGGCGCTCGCACGGCCAGCGTCCTCGATCCGACCGCGGTGGCGGAGACGTTCCGCAGCGGGATCCGGGCGGAGCTCGCGGCGCTGCCCGAGCCGCTGGTCCTGGTCGGTGTGCTCGCGGCGGATCACGGGCCGTCGTACACGTACGCGGAGTACACGCGCAAGGCGTGCGAGGACGTGGGGGTCCGCTTCGAGATCCGCCACGCGACGCGGCTCGACGCCGAGGAGGCCATCCGCGCGGCGAACGAGGACGCGCGCGTGCACGGGATGATGGTGTATTACCCGATCTTCGGCACGGAGCAGGACGTGTACTTGCGGGACAGCGTCGATCCCGCGAAGGACATCGAGGGGCTCCACACGTTCTGGGCGCGCTGCCTGTACCAGAACCAGCGCTTCCTGGACGAGGCGAAGACCAGGAAGGCGATCCTGCCGTGCACGCCGCTGGCGATCCTCAAGCTGGTCGAGGCGGCCGGCTTCTTCGGCGAGGGGGAGCGGCCGCTCGAGGGCCGGCGCGTGTGCATCTTCAACCGGAGCGAGGTCGTCGGGAGGCCGCTCGCGAGCATGATGGCGCACGACGGAGCCCACGTGACCTCGTTCGACATCGACGGTCCGTTGCTCTTCGTGCCCAGCGCCTCGGGCGACTCGCACGAGGTGCGCGAGACGACGGTGGACCGGGCGACCGCGCTGCGGCAGGCGGACATCGTGGTGACCGGCGTGCCCTCACGGAGCTTCCCGGTCGTGCAAGGCGCCGAGATCCGCGAGGGCGCCCTCTGCATCAACTTCTCCACCTTCAAGAACTTCAGCGACGATATCCACAGCAAGGCGAGCGTGTTCGTGCCCCGCGTCGGCCCCATGACGGTGACGATGGCGATCCGAAACAGCCTGCGGCTCTACAAGAACACCCACCCGGGCGGGTGAGCTCGCTCGCGGCGCCGGGCGCGAGCGCACGGGCTCCTCGCCGCGCAGCGGCCGGTCACATGTGGTCGGTGGGATCGTCCCGAGGGATCCGGGGCCTCGGGGGCAACGGCGCCCGTTTCCTGGCGGACGATGACGGCGCCGGCGGCGCGGGCGCGCTGGTCGGCGCCTCGGAGGCCGAAGGCGCGCCCGGCGCGGCCGTCGCGCTGTGGGAGGGCGGCGGCGCAGGCTCCGGTGATGCGGTTGACGGCGCGGCGGCGGGCAGCGCGGACGCGGAGGCAGGCGAGGCGGCCGGGTCGGGCGGCGACGTCGGTTCGCCGCCCGGCGCGGGTGCGCGAAGGACCGCATAGGTGACGAGCCCGAGGGCGAGCGCGCTCGCGCCCAGGGCCAGCGAGATCCAGGCGCGGCGGCTGTCGGCTCTCGTCGGGGCGAGGGTATTTCCAGCCGACGTCAACGTGCTGACGGCCCCCTGGAACGCCGGCGCAGCGCCCTCCGGGGCGCCGCCGCGTGGAGAGCCGTGGAAGGGGGGCCCTGCTTCGTTCGGCAGCGTGGGCACGGACGCGCTGGAGACGGCGCCCATCGTGCCGGGGCTCGGTCCCATCATTCCAGGGCTCGCCGCATCTGGACGCGGCCCTGTCGCATCTGGACGCGACCCTATCGCATCTGGACGCGCCCCTATCGCATCTGGACGCGACCCTGTCGCATCTGGACGCGACCCTGTCGCATCTGGACGCGACCCTGTCGCATCTGGACGCGACCCTATCGCATCTGGGCTCGCGGCCATCGTGCCGCCACGGACGGCGAGCAGCGGAGACGGGCCCTCCGCAGGAACCGACGGCTGGAGACGTCGGGTCTCCGACCGCGCCGCGGAGGCCGCCGCGCCGAACGCCTCGGCGAGCTCGCTTGCGCCCTGAAACCGATGCGCCGGGTCGCGCGCGAGCGCCCGCGAAAAGAACCCATCCACATCGGGCCCGAGCTCCGGCACGACGCTGGATGCGAGGGGGGCGTCCTCCGTGCAGATCGCCACGAACACCTCGCCGATCTCCTCGCCCGGGAATGGAAGACCGCCGGTGAGGCAGCGATAGGCGATCACGCCGACGGACCAGAGATCGCTGCGCCAGTCGAGGGTCTTGCTGCGGCGCACCTGCTCGGGGCTCATGTAGTAGGGCGAGCCGACGAGCGTGCCTGTCTTCGTCTCGTTGCCAGCCAGCAGCGTGCCCTGGGCCTTGGCGATCCCGAAGTCGAGGACCTTCACGAGCTCGTCCTCGTCCTGCCGCGAGAGAAAGAGGTTCGCCGGCTTGAGGTCGCGGTGGACGATCCCCATCTCGTGCGCGCGACGCAGGGCCTTGCACACCTGCGTGACGATGCCGAGCGTGGCCGCCATGGAGAGGCGCCCCTCCCGCGAGAGCCGCGTCTCGAGATCCTCGCCGTCGAGGAGCTCCATCACGAGGAAAGGCGTGTCGCCCTCGACCCCATAATCGTGCACGTGGACGACGTTCGGTATCTTGAGCTGCGCCGCGGCCCTCGCCTCGCGCTCGAAGCGCGCCCGCGCGGTGGACGAGGCAGCGTACTCGGGCGCCATGAGCTTGACCGCGACCGTGGCGTCGAGCTGGAGGTGCCGGGCCACCCAGATGGACCCCATCCCGCCCCGCGCGAGCGTGCGCTCGAGGCGGTATCTACCGGCGACGACGCTGCCTTCTGCGAGCGAATTCATGAGCCTCGGCCTCTCGCTGGGAACGCGCGCCCAGGGCTCAGGAGTCGAGCAGCCGGGGCGCCTCGCGCCCAACGAAGCAAACGAACGGGCCCACCGCAACAGGATCCGACCCGGACCGCGCGCCGCGTCCTTGCGCCTCGACCGGATCGCCGAGCTCGCGGCCTATTTGCGCCTCGGCCGTGTCGCCGAGCTCGCGGCGTCGCGCGGCGCCGTCGCGAGGGCGCCTCGCCCGGCGCCCTGCGGCGCGCGGAGATCGCTCGCGCGCGCCCGCCGCGCGGGAGGGCTGCCTTGCGACGTCAGCGCCTCCAGGGCGGCGCGCAGCTCGGCGCGCACGTGCGGGCCGAGGAGCTTCTCCGCCATGGCGCTCAGGCGTCCTGCGAACGCGGCCATGATGCAGCCCGCGCGCTGGTCGTCGCGCTCCGGCGCGCCCGAGCGCCGGTAGTGCCGCGCGTAGTCGCCCGTGATCGCCCCGAGATCGCCGCCGACGTGGACCGCCTGCCTCATGAAGAGCCGCGCGGCGCGCTCGTTGGTGATCGACGGCATCTGCGCCAGGGTCATGGCCACCTCGGTCCTGCCCACGGCGAGCAGCATGGAGACCACACGCTGGCGTGCGAGCTCGACGAGCCTCGGCGCGAGGGCGTGCTCGTCGAAGACGTGGACGCTCGCCGGCACGAGCGCTCCGCCTTCCGTGCCGAGCTCGCTCAGGAACGCGTTCAGCACCGGCGAGCGCGTCGGCGCGGCGCGCACGTACTCCCGGGCGCCGCCCGCGTTCGACGGGCCGCCCGGCGAGCTCGGGCCGGCGGCGGGCTTCGCGCGCGGCCCGGGCTGCGCCGACCGCCCGCGCCGTGCCCGCTCGAAGTGCCGGTCCGCCCTCCCCGCGCGCTCGTTCTCCGCGGCAGCGCCCGTCGCGCCGAGCAGCGCGGCCAGCCCCGCCGCGTGGGCGGCGGTGACGTGCGGAGGTGGTTGCTTGCTGGACATTCGAGCAGATCCTCTCGCCTGGAGAGCTCATCGAGCGCTTATCACGCCGCACGAACGGTTGTACAGCGCTGAACGTCGGTTCCCGGGCGGGCGCACGCGGCCATGGGGTCGTGGCGAGGCGGCACGCCGCGCGAGGTCACGGGGTCATGGCGCGGCGCCCCCCTTGCGCGCGGCGGGACGCTGCGAGCGTCCAGCGGCGTGGGCGGGCGCCCTCTCTCGACGGTCCCCGACGGTTGAAGATTGTTCAATGAAAACTTAGTCTTGCCGTCCTTCGGCTGGCAGAACGGCGCGGGAGCGCGGCGGAGGAGGCGTCCGGCAACGCGTGGGTTCCATGACCTCGACCTCGCACAAGTGGCAGTTCTGGATCGATCGCGGAGGCACGTTCACGGACGTCGTGGCCCGGCGGCCGGACGGCTCGCTCACCACGGCCAAGCTCCTGTCGGAGAACCCCGAGCAGTACGCCGACGCGGCGGTCGAGGGGATCCGCCGCCTGCTCGGCCTCGCGCCCGGTCAGGTCATCTCTCCCGCCGACGTCGAGTGCGTGAAGATGGGCACCACGGTCGCCACGAACGCGCTGCTCGAGCGCAAAGGGGACCGCACCGCGCTGGTCACGACGCGCGGCTTCCGCGACGCGCTGCGCATCGGCTACCAGAACCGCCCTCGCCTGTTCGATCGCCACATCGCGCTGCACGACCTGCTGTACGAGCGCGTGATCGAGGCCCGCGAGCGCGTCGGCGCGCGCGGCGAGGTGATCGAGCCGCTCGACGGCGAGGCGCTGCGCGGCCCGCTCTCGGAGGCGTTCGAGGCCGGCATCCGCGCCTGCGCGATCGTCTTCCTGCACGGCTACAGGTTCGCCGCGCACGAGCGGCGGGCGGCCGAGATCGCGCGCGAGGTCGGCTTCACCCAGGTCTCCGCGTCGCACGAGGTGAGCCCGCTGATGAAGCTCGTCTCGCGCGGCGACACAACGGTGGTCGACGCATACCTGTCGCCCATCCTGCGGCGCTACGTCGAGCAGGTGGCCAGCCAGATGCCCGGCGTGCCGCTCTACTTCATGCAGTCGAGCGGCGGTCTGACGCTGGCCGGCCGCTTCCAGGGCAAGGACGCGATCCTGAGCGGCCCGGCGGGCGGCATCGTGGGCATGGTGCGCACCGCGCTCTCTGGCGGGCACGAGAAGGTGATCGGCTTCGACATGGGCGGCACCTCGACCGACGTGTCGCACTACGCCGGCGAGCTCGAGCGCGCCTTCGAGACGCAGGTGGCCGGCGTCCGGATGCGCGCGCCGATGATGAGCATCCACACCGTGGCCGCGGGGGGCGGCTCGCTCCTCGGCTTCGACGGCGCGCGGCTGCGCGTGGGGCCGGAGTCGGCCGGCGCGAACCCGGGGCCGGCGTGCTACCGCCGCGGCGGGCGGCTGGCCGTCACCGACGCGAACGTGATGCTCGGCAAGATCCAGCCGGAGTTCTTCCCGCACGTGTTCGGCCCGGGCGCCGACGCGCCGCTCGACCGCGAGGTCGTCGAGCAGCGCTTCCGGGCCATGGCGGCCGACGTGCAGCGCGACACGTCGCGCCCGATCACGCCGGAGCAGCTGGCCGAGGGCTTCCTGCAGATCGCGGTCGCGAACATGGCCAACGCGGTGAAGAAGATCTCGGTGGCGCGCGGGCACGACGTCACCCAGTACACCCTGCAGTGCTTCGGCGGCGCAGGCGGCCAGCACGCGTGCGCGGTGGCCGACGCGCTCGGCATGCGCCGCGTCTTCGTCCACCCGCTCGCGGGGGTCCTGTCCGCCTACGGCATGGGCCTCTCGGACCAGAGCGCGATCCGCGAGGCGGCCGTGGAGCGGCGCCTCGACGAGGCGGGGCTCTCCGCGGCGCGCGAGGCGCTCGCGCGCATCGGCCGCGACGCGGAGGCCGAGCTCGTGGGGCAAGGGTTCTCGCCGGAGCGGGTGCGGCTCGTCCGGCGCGTCCACGTGCGCTACGAGGGCACCGACACCGCGATCGTCGTGCCCGACGGCAGCGCGGAGGCGATCCGCGCCGCCTTCGACGCGGCCTACCGCAGGCGGTTCGCGTTCCTGATGCCGGACAAGGCGCTCGTCCTGGAGAGCGTCTCCGTCGAGGCGATCGGGCCGGGCGAGGCCGCCGAGGAGCGGCCCGCGGAGGCGCGCCCGCACCGCCCCGAGGCCGACGCCCGGGCGCGGATGTACGCCGAGGGGGCGTTCCACGACGCGGCGCTGTACCGGCGCGAGCGGCTCGGGCGCGGCGCGGTGATCGACGGGCCGGCCATCGTCGCCGAGGCCAACGCGACGACCGTGGTGGAGCCGGGCTGGCGGGCGGAGATCACCGCGCTCGGCCACATGGTGCTCACCCGGGTGGCGCCGCGTCCCGAGCGGCGCGCGGTGGGCACCGAGGTCGACCCGGTGATGCTCGAGGTGTTCAACAACCTGTTCATGAACATCGCCGAGCAGATGGGCCTGCGCCTCCAGAACACCGCCCACTCGGTCAACATCAAGGAGCGGCTCGACTTCTCGTGCGCGCTGTTCGACGCGGAGGGCAGCCTGATCGCGAACGCGCCGCACATGCCGGTGCACCTCGGCTCGATGGGCGAGTCGATCAAGACCGTGATCGCGCGGAACCCGGGGATGAAGCCGGGGGACGTCTACGCGCTCAACGATCCGTACCGCGGCGGCACCCACCTGCCGGACGTGACGGTGGTCACGCCGGTGTGGGACGAGACGGGCGAGCGCGTGCTGTTCTACGTGGCGTCGCGCGGCCATCACGCGGACATCGGCGGCGTCACGCCGGGCTCGATGCCGCCGTTCTCCAGCACGATCGAGGAGGAGGGCGTGCTCCTCGACAACGTGAAGCTGGTCGAGGCCGGGCGGCTCCGCGAGGCGGAGATCCTGGCGCTGCTCGGCGGAGGGCCGTACCCCGCGCGCAACCCGCAGCAGAACCTGGCCGATCTGCGCGCGCAGATCGCGGCGAACGAGAAGGGCGCGCAGGAGCTCGCCGCGATGGTGGCGCAGTTCGGCCTCCCGACGGTGCAGGCGTACATGAAGCACGTGCAGGACAACGCCGAGGAGAGCGTGCGCCTCGCGATCGCGCGGCTCGACCCGGCGCTCCTCCACGACGGGCGCTTCTCGCTGCCGCTCGACAACGGCGCGACGATCGAGGTGGTCCTCCGGATCGACCGGGAGCGCCGCGCGGCGGTCGTGGATTTCACCGGCACGTCCGGGCAGATGGAGAACAACTTCAACGCGCCCCGCGCTGTGACGATGGCCGCGGTGCTCTACGTCTTCCGCACGCTCGTCGACGACGACATCCCGCTCAACGCGGGGTGCCTGAAGCCGATCGAGGTCGTCATCCCCGAGGGCTCGATGCTGAGCCCGCGCCCGCCGGCCGCGGTGGTGGCCGGCAACGTCGAGGTGTCGACCTGCGTCACGAACGCGCTGTACGGGGCCCTCGGCGTGCTCGCGAGCAGCCAGCCGACGATGAACAACTTCACGTTCGGCAACGAGCGGCTCCAGTACTACGAGACGATCTCGGGCGGCTCGGGGGCGGGCATCGAGATCGGCGGGAGCGGCGGCGGTGGCACGCGCGCCGAGCGCGGCTTCGCGGGGACGAGCGTCGTGCAGACGCACATGACGAACTCGCGCCTGACGGATCCGGAGGTGCTGGAGCACCGCTTCCCGGTGCGGCTGGATCGCTACGAGATCCGCGAGGGCTCCGGCGGGGCCGGGCGCTTTCCGGGCGGGAACGGCGGCACGCGCGCCGTGCGCTTCCTGGAGCCGATGACGGCGTCGATCCTGTCGAACGGGCGCTCGACGGCCGCGTTCGGCCTGGCCGGCGGGCGCGCGGGCGCGCCCGGGCGCAACCTGGTGGTGCGCGCGGACGGCTCGGTCGAGGTGCTGGGGCACATCGGATCGGTCCAGATGGGGAGCGGCGATGTGTTCGTGATCGAGACGCCGGGGGGCGGCGGGTACGGAGCGCCGGAGCCCGCGTGAGGGCGCGTTCGGCTGATGTCGCGGCGCCCTGCTCCCCTACCCGCTCATCCGCTCATCCAGCGGTGGACGGCTTGGCGGCGGGTCCGGGCGAGAGCTTGCACGTGGCCTCCCACAGCCCATTGAGGTACACGAGACCCAGCGCGCGGTCGTACAGCCCATATCCAGGCTTGCCGGTCTCGCCCCAGATCATGCGGCCGTGGTCCGGGCGCACATAGCCGTCGAAGCCGACGTCATGGTACGCCTTCACGATGGCGGCCATGTCGAGCGACCCTTCACAGGACAGGTGGGCAGATTCGAAGAAGGTGCCGTCCTCCTGGACCGCGACGTTGCGCAGGTGACCGAAGGGAATGCGGCCCATGCCGCCGAACTCGCGCACCAGCGATACGATGTTGTTGCACAGGTCGGCCCCGAGCGAGCCTGAGCAGAGCGTGATGCCGTTGGCCGGAGAGTCGACGGTCTTCACGAGGCGCATCAGGTCGTCCCGGTTCTTGACGATGCGCGGCAGGCCGAAGATCGGCCGGGGCGGGTCGTCCGGGTGCATGGCCATGCGGACGCCGACCTCCTCGGCGACCGGGATGATGCGCCGGAGGAAGTGTTCGAGGTGCGCCCACAGGGCCTCTTCGCCGACGTTCTTGTACTCGTCGAGGACGGCGCGGAGCTGCGCCGGCTTGTAGCTCGAGTCCCAGCCGGGCAGCGAGATGCCTTGTTCCGGGTCGATCTCGGCCACCGCCGAGGCGTCGAAGGCCAGGGTCAGCGAGCCGTCGGGCAGCTCTCTGGCCATCTCGGTGCGGGTCCAGTCGAAGACCGGCATGAAGTTGTAGCAGATCACCTTCACGCCGGCGGCCGCGCAGTTGCGGATGTTCTGGCAGAAATTGTCGATCAGCCGCTCGCGGGTCGGCTTGCCGAGCTTGATGTCCTCGTGCACCGGCACGCTCTCCACCACCTCGAACCGGAGGCCTGCGCCCTCGATGCGCGCCCTGAGCGCCTGCAGCCGCTCGACCGGCCACACCTCGCCCACCGGCACATCGTAAATAGCCGAGACGATGCCGTAGATGCCCGGGATCTGACGGATGTACTCGAGCTTCACGGGGTCGTTCTCGCCGTACCAGCGAAAGGTCATCTTCATCGTTTCGGTCCTTCCAGCGTCACGGGTCGTCCCGTGCAGATCTCGGGGTTCGAGGGGCCGCGCGGCCGGCTCAGCGAGGAGGGGCCCATCCGCCGAGCACGATCGCTGGATCGCGCATCATCGCCGCCTGCGCCGCGGAGATCTGGGTCGATCCGGCGATACGCCCGCTGGTGTCGATGAGGCGCCCGTCCGTGTCCCGGCTCTGGTACTCCCAGAAGCGGAGGGAGCGCGGAGGCGATCCGCCCGTGATCGTCCATCCTGCCCGCGAGATGTGGCTGCCGAGCGTGCAGTTGACGTATGCGACGTGGCTCGCCGGATACTGGCTCACGTCGATCCTCGCCAGCGTGCTCCCCGTGATGCCCGCGTCGCTGGTGATGCGCGAGTCGACGAAGACATAGCCGTAGCCAGCGTCGCCGTTGCGCGCCTGCACGACGTAGCCGGATCGACCGACGGTCTTGATCTCGCACCGGTTGAAATACGCCGCGCCCGTGCCCCACACGAAGTCGACGTTGCCGGCGATCGTGCAGTTGTCCGCGTAGATGCGCCCGGACCAGAGAAGCGTGTCCTGGAGGCTCAGGATGTCGGCGTCGCGCACGACGCACTTGTCGCAGTCCTGGATGCGCAGCGCCTCCGCCTGGGAGCCGCCCTGCGGCGTGAGGTTGTGGATGGTGAGGTTCTCGATGACGAGGCCGCTCACCTTGTCGGCGCCGACGAGCGCGCGCCCCCTGGTGCTCGGGTTCAGGTTGTTGTTGTTCGTGCCCGACAGGACCGTGCCTTTGCGGTCGGCCCCGCGCAGCGTGATGTTGTGTTTGTTCTCGAAGTAGACGACCCCGTGGTGGACGCCGCGCTGAACGGTGATGACCACGCTGTCCCGGTTGTTCGCCGGGATAGCGTCGAGCGCGCCTTGCACGGAGCAGAAGTCGCCGGAGCCGTCGAGCGCCACCTCGAGCGACGAGACGTTCGATGGGCCTGCGTCCGCCGTATCGAAGCGCCACGCCGTCGCGTCCGCGATCGCGAAGGAGCCGCCCCCCGGAGGGACGATGGCGCCGGGGTCGACCGTGACGTAATAGGTCTCGCCGTAGTCGAGCGCGCGCGCCGGCAAGGACACGACGGCATCGTTGCCGTCCACGTACACCGGGCGGGGTACGTTGAACGTCCGGCCGCCGATCGTGGCGCTCACGGTCATCGAGGACATGTCGACCGTCGCGACCGCCGCGCCTGGCCGGGCGGCGTTGAACACGCGAACGGCGCCCGCGCTGCCCAGCTTCGGAGCGCCGGGGAACGTGATGCGGAGCGGCGGATCCGGGCACAGCCCCCGGGCGCCTGGCGAGGGAAACAGCGCGCTCACGCCGGCCGGGAGGTCGACCGGGCCCGCGCCGCCGTCGCCTTGGCTCGCGCCGGTGCCCTCGCCGCCGCCGGCCGCGCCGGCACCGCCTGCTCCCGCGCCGGCGCCGCCCGCTCCCGCGCCACCCGATGCCGCGCTGCTGGTCGACCCGCCGCCGCCCGATGCCGCGCTGCTGGTCGAACTGCCTCCGGTCGATCCGCCGCTCGTCGAAGCGCCGGCGGTCGAGGCCCCGCTGGACGCCGCGGTGCTCGCGTCGTCCGCTGTCCCAGCGTCCTCGCAGGCGATGGCACACAGACCGAGGAGCCCGAAGAGAAAAAGTCGAGAGCGGATCATGGCGCCGGCGCAGGGTATCAAGGCGCCGCGCAGCCTGGCAATCTTCGCACAGGGCACGGAACGTGCTCCTGCTCTGTTCGCAGAGACTCCCCATGCACCCAGCCCGGCCGCGTGGCACGACGGCCATCGTCGTTCCGCGCAATGGTCCCTGTGGCGTTCGCCCCATCACCCCTCGAGGAGCTTCATGGCTGACTCCGTACCCATGACCGACCGTGCCCACGATGTCCTCCGTCAGGAGCCCCAGAGCCTCGACCCCATCTTCAGGCCGCGGAACGTCGCGGTCATCGGCGCGACCGAGAACAGCGGCGCCGTCGGCCGCACGCTCCTCTGGAACCTGATCAGCAACCCGTTCGGCGGCACCGTCTTTCCGGTGAACCCGAAGCGGCAGAGCGTCCTCGGCATCAAGGCCTATCCGAGCATCGCGGCCGTGCCGGCGAAGGTGGATCTCGCCGTCCTCGTCACGCCCGCCGCGAGCGTGCCGGGCCTCATCGGCGAGTGCGTGGACGCCGGCGTCCCCGGCGCGATCATCATCTCGGCCGGATTTAAGGAGATGGGGCCCCCGGGCATCCAGCTCGAGCAGCAGATCATGGAGCGCGCCCGCGGGAAGATGCGCATCATCGGCCCGAACTGCCTTGGCGTCATGAACCCGATCGGCGGGCTCAACGCGACGTTCGCGAAGGGGCAGGCGCGGCCGGGCAAGGTCGCGTTCATCAGCCAGTCCGGCGCGCTCTGCACGGCGGTGCTCGACTGGAGCCTCAAGGAACAGGTCGGCTTCAGCGCGTTCGTCAGCGTCGGCTCGATGCTCGACGTCGGCTGGGGCGACCTGATCGACCACCTCGGCAACGACCCCAAGACGAGCAGCATCCTCATCTACATGGAGTCGATCGGCGACCCGCGCGACGCGCGAGCGTTCCTGTCGGCCGCCCGGGAGGTGGCGCTCACCAAGCCGATCATCGTGATCAAGCCAGGCCGCAGCGAGGCGGCGGCGAAGGCGGCCGCCTCGCACACCGGCTCGCTCACCGGCTCGGACGAGGTGCTCGACGCGGCGTTCCGGCGCGTGGGCGTGCTGCGCGTGAACGACATCGCGGACCTGTTCTCCATGGCCGAGACGCTGGCCAAGCAGCCCCGGCCGCGCGGCAACCGGCTGTGCATCGTCACCAACGCCGGCGGCCCGGGCGTGCTGGCGACGGACGCGCTCGTCGCGAACGGCGGCGAGCTGGCGCCGCTCTCGCCGGAGATCCTGGGCGAGCTGAGCAGCTTCCTCCCCGCCGCGTGGAGCCGCAACAACCCGGTCGACGTGCTCGGCGACGCTGGCGCCGACCGCTACGCGAAGGCCCTGGAGATCTGCGCCAAGGGCCCGAACAACGACGGCGTGCTCGTCATCCTCACGCCGCAGGACATGACCGAGCCGACCCAGACCGCCGAGGCGCTGCGCAAGCACGCGCACGTCGAGGGCAAGCCGGTCCTCGCCAGCTGGATGGGCGGCGTGGAGGTGGAGGCGGGCAAAGCGATCTTGAACCGCGCCGGGGTCCCGACGTTCGAGTACCCCGACACCGCCGCTCGCGCGTTCTGCTCCATGTTCCGCTACGCGTACGCCCTCCGGGCGCTGTACGAGACCCCGAGCACGGACGAGCGGGCGCTGAACGTCGATCGCGAGGGGGCCAGGGAGCTCATCGCCGGCGTCCGCGCGTCGGGCCGGACGCTCCTGGATGAGGTGGAGTCGAAGCAGCTCATGGCGGCATACGGCCTCCCGACGGTGCCGACGGCCGTCGCGAGGAGCGCGGACGAGGCCGTCGCCACGGCCAGGGAGATGGGGTATCCGGCCGTCCTCAAGCTGTACAGCGCGACGATCACCCACAAGACGGACGTGGGCGGCGTGAAGCTCGATCTGCGCGACGACGACGCCGTGCGCAGGGCGTTCGAGGAGATCCACGAGAGCGTCTCGCGGCGGGCCGGCGCGGAGCACTTCCAGGGCGTGACGGTCCAGCCGATGATCTCGCTGAAGGACGCCTACGAGATCATCCTCGGCAGCTCGATCGATCCGCAGTTCGGCCCGGTGCTCCTGTTCGGGGCCGGCGGGCAGCTCGTCGAGATCTTCAAGGACCGCTCCCTCGGCCTGCCGCCGCTCAACGCGACGCTGGCCCGGCGCATGATGGAGCAGACAAGGATCTACCGCGCGCTGAAGGGCGTGCGCGGCCGCAAGCCGGTGGACCTCACGGCGCTCGAGCACCTGCTCGTGAGGTTCTCGCAGCTCGTGATCGAGCAGCGATGGATAAGCGAGATCGACATCAACCCGCTCTCCGTGAACTCGGAGGGCGCCATCGCCCTCGACGCCCGCGTCGTCCTGCACCCGCCGGGCACGCCGGAGTCCGCGCTCCCCAGGTCGGCGATCCGCGAGTATCCCACGCAGTATGTGACCGAGCTCAGGAGCAAGGACGGGCAGGCGTTCACGATCCGGCCCATCCGCCCCGAGGACGAGCCGCAGATGGTCGAGTTCCACAAGAAGCTGTCCGAGCGGACCGTGCGGCTCCGCTATTTCTACCCGATGCAGCTCGACCTGCGCACCGCGCACGAGCGGCTGACGCGCGTCTGCTTCGCGGACTACGACCGCGAGATGGCGCTCGTCGTCGAGAAGCCGCCCGCGGGCGGCGCGCAGCGGCAGATCATCGGCGTCGGCCGGCTGAGCAAGCTGCCAGGCACGCGCGACGCGGAGTTCGCCCTGCTGATCAGCGATGAGCACCAGAGGCAGGGGCTCGGTTCACGGCTGCTCGGCCTCCTCGTCCAGATCGGCCGCGACGAGGGGCTCTCCCGCATCAGCGCCGACATCCTGGCCGAGAACGTGGAGATGCAGCGCGTGGCGCAGAAGCTCGGCTTCCAGGTGACCCGCGAGATCGGGGACTCGACCGCGAGGGCGGAGCTGACGCTGTAGGCGCGCCCGCGAGGCGTCCTGCTCGAGGAAGCTGGAATCGCCGCCGAAGCGGTTCACGCGCACTACGCCGACATCTCCGGGGAACCCTACTTCTTCGAGGAGGCCAGCTACGCGTGGACGCGCGTGCTGCGCGGCCCATCGCCGCCTGGACACAAGCTCTTCACGCCCCCCGACCGCGAGCCGCGCGACGAGCGACGGTACGGGCCGCCCCTCCGGCGCATACGCATGTCCGGAGACGAGCACCTCGGGCCGCTGCTTGAATGACACAATCTCCGACGCGAGCGCGAGGGCACCGCCCTCGCCCGTGTACACGTCTGCCTCGACCACGGGCTCCTGCGTGGCGGCGAGCGGCGACTACTCGGGCCGCAGCTCGAACGTCGCCTTGCCCACCACGGTGAGCGCAAATCTGCGATGCCGCGGCTGCCACCCGATCTTCGACACAAGGAGGGCACAATCCGAGATCACATCCATGCCCGCACCTCACGTCCTGGCTCCACCTGGATGAGCGTCGGCGAGCAGCGCCGCCGATCACAAGCGCTTAGGTCGTCGCGCCGGCTGGCCCGCCGCGATCCCCCTGCCGATGTCCTGCATGTGCCTCCGGAGGGAGCAGAGGTCCCGTGGCGCGGAGGCCCCCCTGTGTCGCGCGCCGCAAGAACGCTCGCCGAACAGGTGACCTGCACAGGACCCCTCGCGCCCCGCGCCCGCGCTGGTGTAGCATCCGGCCGCCGCAATAGCGCGGTTGAGCTCAGGAGGAATCATGTCTTCTTGCATCCATCGGTATCTTGGTTTCGCCGCGATCACGGTTGGTCTGTTCGCGTCCTGGGGTCTCGGGTGCGTCGCAGCCGCCGAGCCCGATGAGACGACAGCGCGGAACGGAGAGCTGGAGGCCGTTCCGGAGGAGGAGCAGGTCGGCGAGGCGGAAGGGGCGGCGTCGGATTGCTCGGTGTGCCAGTATCGCTACTGCGATGTGACCGGCCCGGGCCGCTGCGCGAAGTACTCTTACTGGTACCACACCTGTCCCGGCCTCCCGAGCGGATGGGGTGGCCCGTGCAGCACCACATTCTACTCTTGCAACAATTCCTGTCCCTGAGAGGGCCCAGGCTCGGCGACTCGGCAGCTCGCCCGCCTGTCCCTCGAGCGATGAGCGACGCGCGGCCAGACAGCCGGTGACGTCGCGAGGACCGGGGGCGACGCCAGCGCTCTCAACGCGCGAGGAGGATATGCCGCTGGGTCCGATGCTGAACGCCAGCCGCGGACACCACCGCTCGGCGGGGGACGGGCTGGCAGCCACCACAGCCTGCCTTTGACCCCGGACCGACAGGGAGCGCCCGTGGGGACGTGGGGGGCGGCGCGTCCGGGCACGCACGTGGCGCTTCCCGCCGCCTGCGAGACATGCGCATGCTGGGGGAGCAGCCATGGACACCCACCGTCTGAAGAGCCTGTTCGAGCGGCTCAGGCAGCAGCACCCCGTGAACGCAGGCGAGATCGATGCGGTCGAGCGATGGCTCCACGACGCGCCGCTCGTCCGTCGCTACCGTATCAACCCCCACGTGGTCGCGGCGGACACCGCGCTGGACGCGCACGCGGTCATCCGCGTCCTGCTGCACGGCACCCAGACTGGCCTCTTCGACATGCACTGGGACGTCCACTGCAGCCATTGCAACATGCTGGCCCAGGCGATCGACGACCTCGCCACGGCGGCCGCCGTCTCGTTCTGCCCGATGTGCGAGTACTCCTTCGACGTCGACATGTCGGCGCGCGTCGAGGTGACGTTCTCGCTCGGCCGGTCCATCGAGGACCTCGGCTTCCCCCCCGTCTGCCCGCCGCCGTCGGCGCTCGATCCCCGCTATGGCATGACCGCCGCGCTCGGCGAGACCGCAGCGGCGACCGAGGTGCTCACCCCGGGCCGCTACCGCTACTTCTGCCCCTTGACCCGCGCCAAGGGCATCCTTCGCGTCGAGGGTGAGCCCACGGACGAGGTGCAAGCCGTCGCGATCTCGCAGCTCGCGGGGCCCCACTATGACGTGACGGAGCTCGCGGTGCGGCCCGGCCCGCTCAAGATCGCGCTCACCAACGTCGGCTGGCCGCAGTGCGGCTTCATCGTTCATCACGACGTCCTGAAGGACGAGCTCGATCCGGCCAGCCTGCCGCGGCGGCTCAGCGGGCTCGAGCTGCTCCACGTGCCGGAGTACCGGCGCTACTTCGGCGGCATGGTGCTGTCGGCGCGGGAGCGGCTGACGGTCCGCTCGGTCCTCGTCGTCTTCACCGATCTGTGCGGCTCCACGCGGCTGTACGAGCGGATCGGCGACGCCCCCGCGTACAACCTGGTGCGCGATCACTTCGACATCGTGATTGGCGCCGTCGAAGCTCAGGGCGGCGCGGTGGTCAAGACCATCGGCGACGCGGTCATGGCCACTTTCCTGGACGAGCGGTCCGCGGTGACGGCGCTGAGCGCAGCCATGCGCGGCATGCTCGGCCACAACGCCAGCCGGCCCGAGGGCGAGCGCCTCGTGCTCCGGGCGGGCATGAACCGCGGCCCGGCGTTGCTCGTCAACCTGAACCAGCGCCTCGACTACTTCGGCCGCACCGTGAACACGGCGGCGCGCCTTCTCGGCGTCTCTGCAGGCGGGGAGCTCACCGTCTCTGCGCCGCTCGCCGCCGACGCCGGGCTCGTCGGCCTGCTCACCGCCGAGGGCTGGACGCCGCCGCGCGCCTCGCACGTCGATCTGAAGGGGATCGAGGGGACCCGGACCGTGCATTCGGCGGGTTTTCCCGGCATGGCTGCGCGTTGACCCGCGCGCGTCTCCGACGCACCGGACCCGCTGGCTGTGCACGGACAGCGGCGCGCTCCGCGTCGTCCCGCCGATCGCGACATGGATCCACGCACGCCTTGCGCGGCGTCGCAGATCTTGCACGTGAGGAGGGGAACACCGCTGCCTCCACCACTCGCCGAGAACGAATACGACGGAGACATATCTACCTTGGCCCGCAGCGTGCTATCGCTCTGTCGCCGATTCAACGACCCATCATGGCCCAAGACAGCATATCGCCCCGTCCGCTCGAGCGCGAAGTCGAGTATCGCCGCACGCTCTTCCAGATCACCGACGAGGATCTCGCGCGCATGGCGGCGCTGCGGCCCCACGCCGAGAAGCGCACCGAGAGCATCGTCGACGCGTTTTACGAGTTGCTGCTCGCCTTCGGGCCGACGCGCGAGCTCTTCCGCGACGGCGACTCCCTGCGCCGCGCGAAGCGCATGCAACACGAGTATTTCCTGGGGCTCTTCACCGGCAAGCTGGACCGGGCCTATGTCGAGCACCGGCTGCACGTCGGCGCGGCGCACGCGCGCATCGGCGTCGAGCCCACGTGGTACCTCGGCGCGTATCGCCGGTACCTGCACCTCTTGCTCGAGGCGTTCTCCGAGGACATCGGAGATCCCGCCGAGGTCGTGCGCGCCTTCACGAGCGTCCAGAAGCTGGTCTATTTCGACGTCTCCCTGGCGCTCGACTCGTACTTCTCCACGACGTTCGAGATGTTGAGGCGCCATGAAGCGTCGATCCGCGCGATGTCCACGCCGATCATCCGCGTCCACGATGCCGTGCTGCTCTTGCCCCTGATCGGCGCCGTCGACGATCAGCGCTCGCAGCAGATCATCGAGACCGTGCTCCGGCGCGTGAGCGAGGAGCGAGCGCGGGTCCTCCTCCTCGACATCGCCGGCATCTCCACGGTGGACGCGCAGATCGCTCGACACCTGGTGAAGACCACGGCCGCCGTGCGGCTGCTCGGGGCGAGCGTGGTGCTCACAGGGGTCCGCGCCGGCCTGGCGAAGACCCTGGTCGAGATCGACGCGGACATGTCGGGAATGCACACGGTCGGAGAGCTGGCTGCAGGGATCGAGCTCGCGCTCGATATCGTGGGCATGGCGATCATGCCCAAACCGGAGCGACAGCGCACGGCGAATCCATCCGGGAGTTAGCGCGTGTGTCGGCTACGTTCCAGTCGCACGTGCCCTCGTTCAGCGATCCTCTCGAAGCAAGAGTCGAAGTGGATGAACAGGCTCCAGCGATCACGGCCGCCGCGCGCCGCGGCTTCCAGGAGCGCTCGTTCCTCCAGGTCCGGCGTGCGCACTCCCTTCCAGAGCTTGTCGGCCAGGGCGATGATGAGCTCCTCCAGCGTAGACGCCATCTGCTGCCAACGCGCGTGCGACAAGCACACTCTCGCGAGCGCCGGCGTGACCGAGGCCGCGAGGAGCATCCGCTCGCCTGCGGGTTCGTGCTCGCTGCCTGGCCCCGTGAGCTCTCGAGGGTGCTCGATCTTGCCGGCGTCATGGAGCACCACGCCAACCCGGACAAAGTCCTCGTCAATCGGAATGCCGTGCTCGCGGAAGAGGAGGATGAGCAGATCGGCTGCTTCCCCGACGAGCTCGACGTGTCGCAGCAAGTGAGGCGGAGCGCCCAGGGTAGCGAGCAGCGACCTGGCATCATCGCGTGAGGCGGGAAACATGAAATACCCTGCCCTTCACACGTCTGGATGACTTCTCGTCATAGTCTGCCTCGTTCTTCGCCATAGGCTCCACGGCGAGCCCTAGCTCGGCTGCGACGCGCCCGGCGAGGGCGTCCGCGCCCGGCGAGTCGCCGTGGATCACGGTCGCCCCCACCGGAAGCTTCGCCAGCTCGCGCCGGATCGCGCCCACGTCGGTCCACGCCACGGCGCCGGCGACGATCACACGCGTCATTCCGCCATCCTACCTTCGAAGCGCGTGGGGCGGGAACCTCAGGATGTACACCCCCGCCTGGCCCTCCCGGCGCAGCGCCTGCCCGCCGAAGCATCCCGCGCTGCGGGGCGACCGCCTCGCCGAGCGTCCTCGCGGCGAATTTCGCCCTATCCTCTCGACGAGCATGGGATCGAGAAGTGCAACCCGCCGTGCCCAGGGGCAGCCCGCGCGCAGGGTGAGCACGACGCCCCCTCCGGCCGGGAGCGTCTCGAAGGCATCCACCCCGCTCCTCGCCGGCTCGCCCGCGCCAGGGGCCGCGAGCTCCGCGCCGCGCGCGCCGGTCGACGTCGATGCGGTCGACCTGCCCGCGTTCGGCCTCGCCGACGATGTGCTGCCGTTCAGCGGCGACGTGCACGCACACCGCAAGCACCAGCTGCTCTACGCGAGCGCGGGCGTCCTGCACCTCGAGGTCGGCAGCGCCCACTGGATCCTGCCGCCGCAGCGCGCGGCGTTCATCGCGGCCCACGTCATGCACCGCGCGCACGCCGCGGGGCCCGTCGCGCTGCGGACGGTGTACCTGTCGCCGCGGCTCACCCAGGTGCCGCTGCCTTCCGGTGACCCGCAAGGCGAGGAGCGCGTCGACTGCCGCGTCTTCGCGGTGACGCCGCTCGCGCGAGAGATGGTCCTCCACGCGATGCGCTGGGGACCAGAGCACGGCGGGCGCGACGCGACCGCGTCGCTCTTCTTCAAGACGCTCGGGGCGCTGTGCCGGGAGTGGGTCGCCACGCCGCTCCCCTTCAAGCTGCCTGTCGCGCGCTCGCCCGAGCTCGCTCGCGCGATGCGGTTCGCGCGCGACCACCTCGGCGAGAGCCCGACCCTCGACGACGCCGCGCGTGCGGCGCGCACCTCGACGCGCACGCTGTCGCGGCGGTTCGTCGAGGAGGCGCGGACGACGTGGACCGAGTACCTGAGCACCGCCCGGATGCTGCGCGCGATGGAGCTGCTGGCCGGAGGCGGCGCCCGCGTCACCGACGCCGCGGTCGCTGTCGGGTTCGACAGCCTGGGGGCGTTCACCCGCGCGTTCGCCGCCTTCACGGGCGAGCGGCCGAAGGATTACCGGGCCCGCGCGCAGGCGAACGAGGCGAGCACGGGGTGAACCGGCGCGGCGCGCCCGGGCGAACAGCGCGCCCAGGCGGCCGCGCCGAGGCCTTCACTTGCTCGCGATCGCGTTCGCGAGCCCGTAGACGCCGTACTCGATCATGTAGGCGAGATCGTAGTCAGGGAACTCGGCGCTCGCGAGGGCCGCAATCTTCTTGTGGTGGCTCGGCGCCTCCGCCCCCGAGAGCTCGCTCTTCTTCTCGCCGAGCGAGGCGACGTAGCGCTCGATGATCGACTCCATCGCGGTGAGGTACGCCTTCTGCTCGTCCACCGCGGCGCGCACCGGGGCGCTCTGCCCCCGGCCGCCGTAAACGGTGAGCCCGTCGAACTCCAGCAGCTCGTCGAGCGCCGCGCGCCACGAGGCGAGGTCCGGCGACGGCTTGCCGTTGCGGATGCCGCCCTCGAGCCACGCGTGCGCCTTGTGGTGAACGAGATCGCCGACGACGAGCGCCCTCGCCGAGGGGACGATCGCGACGGTCTGCGTCGTCGAGACGCCGGCGTGCTCGAGCTCGCGCAGCTCGACCGCGCCGGCCTGCAGCGGGAGCGAGTACGCCCCCTCGAACGTCACGTCGACGACGGCCTTCGGTGGGTACGTCTCCTCGGTGAACATGCCCGCGCCGATCATGTACGCCTTCTTGTAGGCGTGGACCTCGTCGATCGCGCCCGCGGTGGCGCGGCTCGCGACGACCTTCGCGCCGATCTTCTGGAACTCGGACGCGCCGTTGAACTTGTCCGGATTCGGGTGCGTCACCACGACGTACGTGATCGGGCTCTGCGTCTCGCTGCGGATCTGCGCGATGGCGCTCCTGGCGTACGCTCCCGTGAACTGGGCATCGAACACGACGACCTCGCGCCCGGTGTCGTAGTAATACGAGCGCGTATCAAAGCCGGCGGCGTCCGACGTGAACGCGGCGAGCTTCGCGGCCGGCGCGCCGGCGGGGCCCTCTGCGGGCACGCTCGGGCCCGCGGCCTCCGAGGCGCAGGCGGCGAGGGCGGTGAACGAGGCGACGGCGGCGGCGCGGATGAGCTTCGACATGGGGGATTCCTCTCTCGATGGCATCGCGGGGCGTCCTGCCCCGGAGATGGGGAGAAGATGCGGAGATCCGCGCTGGCGCGCTTCCTCCCGCAAGCCAATGTTTTGCTCGTGCACGCCAGCGTCGATCGGGCCGTCATCGTCACCCGGACACCTGATCTGGGACGGGAACGACGCAGGGCACCGCGCTGCGACGCCGGTGTCACCGCTTCATGCCACGAACTCGCCTGTCTTCAGCGGTCGTGGCAGCGCTGCTCCTCATGGCGAAGGCCGCACGCCTTGGATGGTCGCCGACCCCGGCGCGAGGGCGACGAGGACGCCGAGCCCCGATCCCACAACGCGCCAGGAACTGCGAGGTGGCGGCTCGACCCTCACTGCTCGAGGTAGAGGGCCACCTCCGCTGTCCGTCCCTTGGCGTGGGCGATCAGCGTGGCGAGTCCGTTGTCGAAGTCCTCGGGCGTCATGAGGTGCGTGTGCCCCTCGATCTCGCCCTCCGGCCCGACGACGTACGGCGCGATCAGGTCGTGCGCCGCCTTGAACCACGCCTCTGAAGCGGCCGCCTCGTACTCCTCGGTGGCGGCCTGCGCCACGTAGCCGCGGTAGACCTCCAGATAGACCGGATCGTCGAGCAGGTAGCGGACGAGCGGCCATTGCTCGGTCACGTCGGCCATCGAGAGGGGCAGCGCCGTCAGCCCGATGGTCACGCCCGCGTCGGCGTCCGAGAACGCGAAGGTGTGATCCCAGGGGATCCACGTGAACTGCCCGCCCTTGTTCGGGTCCGCGTAGAGATAGTAGTTGTGCGGCAGGCGGCCGTACACGTCCCAGTCCTCGACCACCGCGTTCAGCGCGAACCAGTGCAGGAAACCGTCGACGTCGAGGCGCGCCTCGAGCCCCGCGCGCCAGGCGGCGGCGTCGGTCCGGTCGGCGTGCAGCGCGTCGAACAGCGCCCGCGCGTCCGAGAGATCGGTGTCGTCCTCGTTGTTCTCCTTGACGATGGTGTCGGGGTCCCACGTCTCCCACCGCGCGCCGGTGCCGTCGGGCTTGTAGAGGTTGCCCTTGTGGCCGCCGAAATGGGTGTCGAGGAACGACTCGTCCGACGGGAGCTCGATGCCGGTGTACAGCCCGAAATAGACGGGCCCTTCCCCGTGATCGATGAAGACCCGGTAGAACGCGGTCGCGGGCGCAGGGATACCCGCCTTGGCGAAGATGTCGGTGCCGATCTTCTCGCGCAGGAGCGAGGGATCCAGGTACCCGCTCGCGAACGACATCGAGTCGAACCCGTAGAAGCGCTGATTCTTGGTCTCGGGATACGCATCCTCGAATCGGTCGAAGTTGAGCCGCAGCGGCAGCTTCCAGTTGCCCGCGTTCCAGGGCAGGAGCAGGCTCGAGTTGCCCTTGAAGCGGATGCCGACGTGCTTCCACTGCCGATCCTCGGTGGCGACGTCGCACTCGACGTAGACAGGCGTGCGCGGGAGCAGCTCGACGCTGCTGTCGAGCCCCGGATCGCCGCCCAGCCCAGGGCCGGCCGGCATGCAGGCCAGCTCGCCCTCGACGTCGGTGCACGTCCCCTCGGTCTCGGTCCCGAAGATGTCGATCGTGCAGCCGGCGTCCGCCGCGAGCCCCTCGCAGGCGTCGATCCAGTCCTGCGGCGGCGTGAATTCGTCGGGGTCCTGCGGGTTCGGCTGGCAGGTCAGGCCGCCGGGGAGCTCCGTGCACGTCCCCGCCGTGTCGGATCCGAAGAGCGAGATCGTGCAGGCGTCGCCGGCCACGAGTCCATCGCAGGCCGTGACCCACTCCGGAGGCGGCGCGAATGGACCGCCCTGCGAGCCGAACTCGCCGGCCATGTCCGTCATGTCGTCGACCATCTGCTGCCACTGCTCGGGCGTGATGGTGATGTCGATACGGGGAACCCGGTCCTGCGGGAACGCGGCGGCGTAATCCGGCGGCTCCGTGGAGACGCCGCCCGCCTCGCCGCCTGCGCCGTCGCCGCCTGCGCCGTCGCCGCCCGCGCCCTGCCCTCCGGTGCTGCTGCTCGCGCCGGCGCCCGTCCCGGTCGCGCCGGGGTCGTCGGACGAGCCGCAGCCCACGAGAGGCGCGGCCGCCAGCGCGGCGAAAGGCAACAGGCAACGAAGAATTTTTAAGGTCATCGATCGCTCCTCAGCTCGCGTTTCGGCGCAATCTTATGTCAATCATGCATCGATTGCGTGACGAAACCTCACGCCAGAAGCGTGCGGCATGCCGTGATCAGCCAGATCGGCCCGGAGTGCAGGGCTGGGGTGCGGTGCAATTTTTCATATCAATTGCAACAAATTTTTCCATTGATGATGCAGTGGAGATTTCCACATGGAAGGAGGGCGGCGCAGGCGCGCCGCGCGCCCTCCCGCGGCGATCGTGCGGGCCCCTCCGCTCCCCGAGGAGAGCAAGGTAGGTCGACATCGACGCGGGAGGACGGCGAGAGCTATCGAGTCGACACCGCGGGGGGACGAGGCACATCAGGCCCCCCGCGGCGCGCGCTCACGGGAGCGCGCCGCACTTGCCGGGCGACGCGACCGAGACGCCTGCCGCGTTCGCGAAGCATGCATTGCTGTACGTCTTGCCGTCGCAGCCGCAAACGGGATTGTACTGCTGGGTGCACGCCTTCGGGATGGGCGCGCAGACGCCCGTCTGATCGCCCGCGCCGCACTGCGCCTTGATGTCGTAGTCACAGAAGAAGCCGCGCTCGCACGCGATCCCGGCGAGGCCGCCGCAGACGCCGCCCTGTGCCCCGCCGCCTCCCCTCACCTCACTGGACTCGGAGACGATCGATTCGGGCGCATCGTCGGCCACCTCCACCTGACAGCCCGCGGCGAGCGGGGCCATGGCGAGCGCGAGCCAGGCGACGGATGCAATACGACTGCCCTTGAACCAAGCCTGAACGTTCATGATGTTTCCTCCAATGTCGCCTCGCCGCTCCCGGCAAAGCGATGTTCGTGCGCGAGCCCCTCCTCTGGAGAGAAAGGGCGCCTTGCGCCGGGCGCGAGCGCGGCGCGTGATCCCTGTCATCCCCCCTGCCGATCGGTCGGCGAGCATGAGAGGCAACTCGACGCGACCTACGTGCGATGAGACATCGATCCGACGGTCGCATCGCTGCGGGGGCACAGCCTCCTTGGACAGTCTCCTTGGCAGGAGTCAGGCCACACGTCGGGCGGCGCGGTTTCCACCGCGTGCACGTCCGGCTGCGGCGTCAGGGGCCGCCCGGATCGGGCGAAAGCTGCGCAACATGAGCGACGGCTTGCGCAACCTGCCCTCGCAGCGTGGCCTGCGCGGCCCTCTCACGATCACCGACGGCGAGGTGAGCCACGAGCCAATCCAGTGCTGACGGAGAGCGCGTCCATCGCCGATGTGACCGTCGCGCCGCCGTATGCCAGGCGACCGTGAGGCTCGCGGTCTCCCGGCGAGCGCTCGTCGCTCTGCGGGCCGGCCAGCGGCGCGCGCTCGCGTCGCCCCTCAGCCCAGGAGCCCCCGCTCGCCCAGCCACAGCGTCGCGCCGGCGCGGCTGTAGATGCCGAGCTTGTCGTAGGCGTGGGCGATGTGATGCTGCACGGTCTTCTGGGAGATGTGAAGGACGACGGCGATCTCGCGGTTGGTCTTGCCGACCCCGACGAGCCGCAGCACCTCCAGCTCGCGCTCCGTGAGCGCCCTTCGTGACCGGGCGGGCCGAGCGCACTCGCCGCTCGGAGGAGCGCTCGGAACGGGATCGGTCGCGAGCAGATAGTTGTACGTCGTCCCGCGTCCCCCGGCGAGGCGATGGGTCCAGATCGGGTTGGCGCAATAGAGCTCCAGCATCTCCTTCGTGTACCCGATCACGAAATGCTCGAAATACGGGTGCCAGGCCGGGAGGTCGCGAACGCGAAATTCGACGCCGGCGTCCCGCAGCGCCGCTTCGGAGCGGCTGTCGGTCTCGGAAAAATAACGATGCCAGAGGGTCGGAATGGCCGTGACCAGCGAGGACATCTCCGGATCTCGGACGAAGCGCTTCAGCGGGCCATCGACGAGCGCCCAGCGCGCCGACTCGGCGCCGAGCTCGAAGAGGGCGTCCTTGCGGTCCGGATAGAATCTCCGAACGAGCTCGTCGTGGAACGTGAGGAACTCGGGCAGCGGAACCAGGCTGGTCGCCGTGATCGGCTGCCTGAACCACGGATGGCTCAGCGCCATGTCACGAAAGAGGCCGCGCCACGCTTCCGAGCCGAATCTCCGGCTCACCAAGGTTTTCCGCGTCAGGATTGTGGTTCCGCTGACCTTCATGGGAAGCTCGTTGGCGCCTCCCGCTGGACGACGAAGCCGCTCGGGAGGCAGGCTCCCAAAGTATCACTCGTCACGTCGAACGATCAAGGCGTCGGCCGCCAACGCGCGAGTTCGCGTGTCACGCCGCAGCTACGATCACGCGGTATTCGCACACCAGCAGCAGATTCTTGTGATGGCGCTGCAGGCCGACAGACCGCGCTGTGGATGCGCAGCGTCATGGCATCCCACAGTGGGTCATATCTCGATGTCAGCGGAGTCGCTCGAACGTGGAGGCGGGTGTGAGCAGGACGGCGACGATCGGGGGACGCCGTGCAGCGGAGTGGAGGGGACGCGCCGCGTCGAGCACGCAGAGCGCGCGTCAGAAAGCGGTTACGGCAGGGTGTGCCGCTTCAGGACCGGCCAGCCGACCGCGGCGTTGCCGTAGTCGTGACCCCCTCCCTGCTTCGTGCAGAGGGCCACTTCGACGCCGCCCTCGCAGTTCGAGAAGGTCGAGCAGCCCTTGCTGTCTTCGGCCGATGGCGAGCCCGTGCACTTGTTGATCTGGCCCCACTTCTCGAGGGTCGATTTCGCCCCGAGGAACGTGATGGGCATGCCGCTCACCACCGCGGAGTATCCACCGGCGTAAGGCACGATCGGATCCCCGGTGCTGCGGAACGAGATCACGGTGATGGGGCGCGACGGCTTGCAGTCGCCGATGTTCTCCTGCAGGAGATCGAAGGCGGCGGGCGCCACGGCGGCGAACGTGTCGGCCGCGTGGCAAGCGAGGTAGTGGGACATCCCGCCTCCCATCGAGAAGCCGACCGCATAGATGCGCTTGGGGTCGATGCAGGCGGTCTCCTGGATCTCGGCCACCATCGCCTTGACGAAGGCCACGTCGTCGGTGTTCTTCACGCAGCAGGGCCCCACGTTCCAGGCGCCGCCCGACGGGCCGGACAGCCCTGACGGGAAGGCCATGATCACCCCCTCTGGATCGGTCTGCGCCGGATACGGCGAGCCCGAGCGCTCCGACGGGCCAGAGCCGCCGAGGGGGTGGAGGTCCACCACGAGAGGCACCGGCTTGCTGCCGTCGTACGCGGCAGGGACATGCAGGACATAGCTGCGGTTCGAGGAGCCGATCGTGATCGTCTTGTTCGTGTCGCCGGCCCTCAGCGCGGGCGACGGGCAGGTGATGGCCTCGCCGCCACCCGCGCCGCTCGTGCTGGCGCCGCCACCCGCGCCGCTCGTGCTGGCGCCCCCACCTGCGCCGCTCGTGCTGGCGCCCCCACCTGCGCTGCTCGTGCTGGCGTCGCCGCCGGCGCCGCTCCCACCGGCGCCGTCGCTGCCGGTGCTGCTGCCGCTGGTCGAGCCCGTCGTGCTTCCCGACACGCTCCCGCTGCCGCTGCCCGAGGTGCTGCTCGTGCTGGCGCCCGCGGTGGGGCCGCCGCCGTCGCCGCCGGCGCTGGTGGTCCCGTCGCTATCGCCACCGCAGCCCCAGAGGGAGATGCCGAGCGCTCCCAGTACCAGAATCAGCTTCGGTAAACTCGTTCGTCCGTACGTCATTGGTCAGCACCTCTGTCCGGTGGGTTCAAGACCGCCATCCGGTGCTCGGGTCACGTCCTCGGAAGCGCCGGACAGCGCCGCCCTCGTCGTCCCGGCTCGCCGTCCGTCGTCACATGACCCGATGCACGTGGCAGTCATATCCGAGGCCGTTGGCTTGCGGCATGGGCATACCGGCCTATGCCTCGACGCCGTCGCAGCCGCTCGCCGTCCCGGGAGCATCTCCAGGCGTTCCTGGAAGGCGCAGAGCGCGCTGGTCTTCCCGGAAGGGCGCCGGAGGCCCGGGCACGGTCGATGATACGTCGACGTGTTCCGTGGAGATCATGCCCACGGACAGGGGCTGTGCGCGGCGCCCCGCGACGCGCCGACAGCAGGCGGTGCTGGCGTTCATCGTGGCGTGCCTCGCCGCCGTGCTCCTCTCCCCGGTCCACCTGACGCGGCGTCACCCGGGCGCCCTTGTCGTGTCCATCGAGTTCGACGACACGCTGGCGGATCAGCTCTCAGCGCGCTCCATCCTCGCCGAGCACAGGATGCATGCCACGTTCTTCGTGAACAGCGGCGCGCTCGATCGACCCGGCTACCTGACCGTCGCGCAGCTCCGCGCGCTCGCGTCCGACGGCCATGAGATCGGCGGCCACACCATCAATCACGTGCGGCTGCCCGGGCTCAAGGTCAGCGAGCAGCGCCGGCAGATCTGCGATGATCGCCGCGCCCTCCTCGCGCTGGGCTTCGCCGTGAGCGACTTCGCCTACCCCTGGGGCGCCCACGACAGCGTCAGCGTCGAGCTGGTGCGCTCCTGCGGTTACGACAGCGGAAGGCGCGCGGGCGGGCTCGCGTTCCCCTCGTGCATCGTGTGTCCACGGGCGGAGTCCATCCCTCCGCGCGACCCCACCGCCACCCGCGCGCCCGGCTCCCTCAGCCGCAGCCAGGGCGTCCCCACGATCCAGGCTATCATCCGCAGCGCGCAGCAGGACGGCGGATGGATACAGCTCATCTTCCACCATGTCTGTGACGCCTGCGGCAAGTACAGCATCTCCAGACAGGACTTCTCCACACTCCTGGACTGGCTCGCGGAGGAGCGCGACGCGGGCCGCCTCGTCGTCCTGACGGTGCGGCAGGTGATCCACGGCGAGGTGCCTCGCTAGGCTGCCTGTGGCGTGGACGAGGCGCCCCCGATGCGGATCAGTCGCGGAGCGGAGGAGCCGCGCTCGTCCCGCGAGGGGTCGCGTCCCCTCGGGCGGCGCCTCCGGCGCTGCTCATCGGCCGGCGGAAGAGCGCCGCGTCGTCGTGCGCGCGCAGGGCCAGGACGAGCTCGGCGTGCGCCCACCCGAGGGGCGCCGCAGAGCCGGTCGGCTGGCCGGCGCGGGGCCCGCGATCGAAGACCTGCTCCGGCAGCATCTGGGACGAGGTCGCGAAGCGCCCCATCGCGTCGAGGTAGGGGCGCATCCTCTTGCGCGCCGCCGCCGGCGAGCTGGGCTTCTCGAGCACCTTCGCGAGCTCGTACTCGGCCCTCTCGCCCGAGAGAATCGGCCATAACATGCCTCCTGTCCGCTCGCCGGAGAGCGGGTCGAAGCCATACCCGTCGCCGACATAGCGATAGAATCCCGGGCCGACCCCGGCGACCTCGACGCGCAGCGCGGCGTCGCAGGCCGTGAGCGAATCGGCGATGTTCGCCGCGAGCGCCGGGCGCACCCCGAGGACGACGAGCCTGAGGAAGCCGCAATCGACGATGTCGCGCTCCAGCCAGGAGCGCCCACGCAAGACGTAGCGTCGCTCGTCGTTCGGGTCCCTCGGGGCGTCCGGGCTGCCGGTCCCGTCGACGCGCACGAAATACCGCCCGTTCGCGGTGCCCCCCTGGGTGGTGAACGTCCAGCCGTCGATCTTCCGGGCCCAGCGCTCGGCCGTCTCTCTGTACCGGGCCTCGCGCTCGGGGTCACCCATCGCGCCCGCGATCTCCGCGGCATGGACGAGCGCTGTGCAGACGAAGGCCAGGGTCGACGGCGAGACGCCCGAGACCTCCTCCCATCGATCGAGCGGGGTCCAGGGGCCGAAGGCGACCAGGAAATCGGCGGCGCGGCGCGCGAGATCCCAGCACGCACCGGCCGCGACGAGCCGCTCCTCGACCACGTGATAACAGACGTCGATCGGCTGCGCGACCTGATCGAGCTCCAGGCCTCGCCAGTACGGCTCTCCGTCGGACCAGGTGTTCTGGTAGAATGAACCCTCCTTCGAGACATGGAGAGAGCCGAAATCCCAGGTGCCGTCCGACGCGGAGAGCTGGATACCTTTCATGAACCGCATCGCGGCCACGGGCGAGCGCGTGTCGCCTGCGGCGAGCAGCGCGAGCGCGATCTGGCTGAGATCACGCGGCCACACGAGGTGGTAACCGCCCGTGATCGTGCTCGAGGTCCTCGGCGAGATCGCGCTCGCCCGGTCGAGCCTGACGTCGCCCCAGGGCACGGACGGCGACGCGATGAAGGCCCCAGGGTGCGCCCTGTCCTCGAGGGACTTCATCACCGCCACGGAGCTCCGGTAGAGGCGCGCGAGGTCGGGCGAAGCGCTCCCGAGCGGGCGGAGGGACGCCTGATAGGCGCGCCACTGGGCGCGGTACCTGTCGAGGAGCGCGTCGGGGTCCTCGCCGAGCGACGCCTGGGCGGCGCGGTGGGCCTCGTCGATGTCGCGTCCGAAGCCGAGCGCCAGCGTGAGCTCGCAGACCCCGGGCGAGAGCGGCAGATCCAGCTCCCCGGTCAGCACGACGTCCCCGTCCCTCGCGTCGCGGTAGTGCGTGGTCAACGTGCGGTGGTTCTGCAGGTCCCGATAGCCGTCGCTCTCGGTCCCCGAGAAGCCGGCTGTGGCGTCGCGCCAGCGGATGGAGGTCACGAGGGCCTGGGCGAAGGGGCCTTGCCAGGCGAACAGCCCCGCTCCCGGCGCGCCTCCGGTGCTCGCCATCGCGCTGTCACCGAGCGGCGTGTTCCCCGCGCTGGGGTTGTGAAGGACGAAGAACCTGAGCCCTCGGACTTTCCTGGTGATCCTCAGGCGCTGCAGGACCACGTCCCTGTCGGGATCGGCGAAGATGATCTTCTCGATCCTGAACCTGCCGCCCGGATCTTCCGTGATCACCCGGAAAGCCGGCACGCCGCGCTCGATCCAGCGGACGCTCCGCCGCGCGTCTCGCCGCTCCTCGAAGAGGCCTCTGTCGGCCGCCGTGACGAGCAGCTGGCTGTCCCGCGTCTGCGGGGTATCGTTCGTCGGCCAGAACACCTCGGTCAGGATGCCGCTCGCTCCGGTGAACCATACATTGCTGATCGGGGCCGTGTCGGAGCGCGCCGAGTACTTCAGGTCCTCGTCGTAGCTCTCGTACGCGGCGCCGAAGAGATCCTTGGAGCCGTGAGACCAGCTTCCCGCGGACGAGGACCCGGGCGCCGCGCCCGAGGGCGTTGCGGCGCGCGCCACGCCAGCGAGCGGGAGCGAGGCGCCAAGGGCTGCGAACAGCAACGTTCTCCCGAGAATTCGCATGGACCGGCTCCGACCTGCGATGAACGCGCAGCGCGTCGGTCTCGAAGCGTGCAACGCCCGGTCCATTGACGCCCAGCCCACCGCCCTCAACGCATGGCCGACGCTCCTCCGCTGGGGTCATCGGCCTAGCGCGGGCGGTGTGCGTCTCCTGCGCGCGCCGGCGTGAGCACCGAGGTTCCCCTGGGGCAGCGCGTTCCGCCATCCCGCCCGCGCGCCGCCGCGAGGCAGGCCGGTCGCCGCTGTCGCGCGCGGTGAAGAAGGAAGGGCGCCATGACGCGGACAGCCGCGTGTCGGGCTCGACCTGGAGCGGCGTACCTGACGTGCTCGCGGGGCCAATAGGGAGGTTGTGACGGGAACTCCTGGATCGACAGGACGGGAGGCGGGTTGTCCGGGCATGGCAGTGAGAGCAATCCAGGTGCCGCGACGCGGAGCGCCTGTCTCCCGCCGTGGAGGGTGGTCCTGGGGCCGCTACACCGCGCGGCGCTGGCAGCGCTCGGCGAGCCTGGTACCCTGGCCCCGCGATGAGGGTCGACGAAGATGTCGTGGTGATCGTGCGCGGGCTGGAGGTGGTCGTGGAGCGCGCCGGCGGGCTGTTCCTCGGCCGGCGCGACACCATCGAGGCGTTCGCCGATCCACCCGTGTTCCTCGGCAGATTCGAGGGTCGCGGCTGGTACGCGGCGCTAGCCCGGCCCAGCGTCGAGCTTCCGGCCGAGCTCGCGTTCGCCTCGGCCCGCTCCCTCTTCTCCGAGCTGCCCGAGCCCACGTTGCACATCCTGGGGCGCGCGCTCGCTGGGGTCGAGTTCGACGAGACGCACCGCTACTGCGGGCGCTGCGGAACGGCCACCCGACAGGACGCCGCGGCTTCGGACGGGCGCGAACTCGGCGTCGGTGAGCAGACGCGGCGCTGCCCGAGCTGTGGGTTGAGCGTGCACCCGCGGATCGCGCCCGCCGTGATCGTGCTGGTGGAGCGCGACGATCGCGTGCTCCTGGCGCGCAGCGCGCGCTTTCCGCCCGGGCGCTTCAGCGCGGTGGCGGGCTTCGTGGAGATCGGCGAGTCGCTCGAGCAAGCGGCCGCGCGCGAAGTCGGCGAGGAGGTCGGCGTTCAGATCCGAGATCTGAAGTACTTCGACAGCCAGCCGTGGCCGTTCGGCCGCTCGCTGATGATCGGCTTCTCGGCCACGTATGCCGGCGGCGCGCTCACGCCGGATGGCCACGAGATCGTCGAAGCCGACTGGTTCTCGCGCGAGCAGCTGCCCGATCTCCCGCCCAAGGTCAGCATCGCGCGCCGGTTGATCGACGCCTTCGTCCAGCGCTCCGCGCCGCTGTCTTGAGCAACGGCGCACGCGAGGCCATCCCCTCGGCGACCGACGTCGCCTATTTCGCGGCCTGGTCGTTCGCGTAGGGGTTGAGCTCGTTCGTGTAGACGCGGCTCAGGGCGATCTCCCCCGGCTTGAGCTCGCCGCTCTTGACCATCCAGTCGATCCATACTTGAAAATCGCGCTCCGCGATCAAGCCGCCCTTGCCGGCGACGCCGTAGCTGCGCCAGAACTTGATGGCCGAGTCCTCCTCGTTCCGGCCGCGCTTTTTCATCAGCGCGATGCAGCGCGCCACCACCGTCTCGCGCGGGGTGTCCCGGGCCCACTCGATGGCCTTGGCCGTCGCCTCGACGAAGCGCCGCGCGGTCTTGGGGTTTTCCTTGATGAAGCTCGTCTTCATCACGTAGCTGCCCGCGGTGAACTTGCCGTAGAGCTCATAGTCCGAGAACAGCGAACGGATGCCGCCGCGCTCGAGCGCGCGATCGCGGTAGATGTCGCCGAGCGTCGCCACGTCGACCTGCTTCTCGCGGAGCAGCTGCTCGCCGTTCACCGGGGGAATGACGAGCAGCGTGACGCGCCGGGATTCCTCCGGCGTGAGCTGGCCTCGCGACAGAAACTCCTTGACCATGAACTCGCTGTGGGCGCCGAGCGTGTTCATCGAGATCGTCTTGTCCAGCAGATCGCGCGCGGTGCGCAGCGGGCTGTCGTTCAGCACGTAGAAGCCGCTCTGGCGTTGCTCGTCGACACCGTAGTAGCCCGCGACGGCGATGATGGGCGCCTTGGCCGCGATCAGCTTGATGATGGCGCCGTTGAAGGCGCCGCCGAAGTCGGTGTCGCCGGTGACCACGGCCTGCACGCTCTGGGGGCCGCTCACCGTGCTGCCGACGAACTGCAGGCGGATCGGCGCGAGGTAACCGAGATCTTCCGCGAGCTCGATCGGCGACACCGTGCCGTTGTTGCCCTGATAGCGGAGCTCGAGCGTCTCGAACTCGCTCTCCGATCCGGCGGCGGAGGCGCGCGAAGCGTCGTCGCGCGAGCAGCCCGCCGCGCCGCACGACACCAGCAGGGCGAAGAGGAGGACCGCACGCAACGCGGCGCGGAGCAGGCCGGCAGGGATGGGGCGCAGAGGAGCCATATCCGTTATATTAGATTAACATCCGTTATAGTACAAGCCCTCCTCTTGCCGGCGGACTCGCGCGTGCGTCAGAACGCATGGCCCTCGACGTGGCTTGCCCGGAGGGCTGCACGTAGGGAGGCGTGGAGTACATGCCGGGCGACAGCTTCCCCTCCCTCGACGGCTGCACGAGGACCCGTGTGCGCGGCGCGGCGACCGGGCTGGTGGGAGCCGCCGTGAACGAGCCGCGGCGCAGATCACGGCGCGAGGCCGAGCGCGCGGCGACCGAGATCGTGCGCGCCCTGCGTCGCCGCCAGCGCCTCCGCGCCCGCGAGCTCCGCGAAGGCGCGCGCGTGGAAGCGCTCCTCGGGCAGGATGCGCTCGAACACCGCGCGCACGTCGGGGGGCGCCTCCGGGTCGGCCGCGATGACCTCGATGCGCTCGAGGCGCATGCGCTCGGAGTGCGCGCCCACCGCGCACCCGGTCTCGAGATCGCGGACGATGTCGAGGGTCTCCTTCCAGTAACGCTCGCGCTTCGCGCCGATCTTCGGCTCGATCCCGCGGGCGGTGAGCAGGTCGCCCACCCAGACGGCGTGGCGGCGCTCCTGCCCGGCGATGACGCCGAGGATCCGGTGCGCGCGCGTTCCGGGCTCGGCGAACGCGTCGCGCAGCATCTCGATGCGGCCGGCCGCGGTGGCCTCGCCGCGGTATTGATCCAGCAGCCAGGCGACGAGCGCCTCCGGATCCTTCTTCACGGCCTCCCACCAGGCGTGGCTGTCTCGGAGAACGACGGGATTCGAAGCCTTCATGGCGGCCTCCTTCGACGCTCGATCTGGGGGACCGGACCATCGGCGTCGACTAGAATGATCGGATATGCCATCGGCTGGACCGATACTCGACGGCGACCTCCTCCGCGCCTTCGTGGCCTTCGCCGACACCCTCAATTTCACGCACGCCGCGCGGCGCGTGGGGCTCTCGCAGCCGGCGCTCTTCGAGCGGGTGCGCCGGCTCGGCGACGAGCTCGGGGCGCCGCTCTACGAGCGCACCGGCAAGCAGCTCCGCCTCACCGATCGCGGCCTGCGCGTGGCCGCGCACGCCCGCGACGCGGTCGCGCGGGCCGAGGCGTTCGCGCGCGATCTGCGCGGCGAGCCGCAGCGCGAGTCGGTCACGCTCGCCGCCGGCGAGGGCGCCTTCCTCTACCTGCTCGGCCCGGCCCTGGCGCGCTTCGCCGCCGAGGGGGCGAGCCTCCGCCTGCTCACGCTTGGCGCGCCCTCGGCCTGCGCGGCGGTGCGCGCGGGCGACGCGCACCTCGCGGTCGGCGTGCTCGATCTCGTGCCGCCCGAGCTCGTTGCGCGCGACGTGCTGCGCACGCCGCTCTGCGTGGCCATGCCGCGCCGCCACCGCCTCGCGCGCCGCCGCTCGCTGCGCCTCATGGACCTCGCGGGCGAGCGCCTCGTGCTGCCCCCCGCGGGCCGATCGCACCGCGATTTGATCGGCCGCGCCATCGCGCGCCTCGGCCACGAGGTCGATCCGCCCATCGAGGCCGACGGCTGGCCGCTCATGCTCCAGTTCGCGGCGCTCGGCCTCGGCGTCGCCGTCGTGAACGGCATCTGCGCGCCGCCGCGCGGGGTGATCCTGCGGCCCGTGCCCGAGCTGGGCACCGTGTGTTACCGGCTCGTCACCCGCCGCGGCGCCGAGCTGCCTCCGGCGGCCGAACGGCTGGCGGCGCGGATCGTGGAGATCGGCAAGGGCGCCGCGCGGGCAGGGTGATGGCCCGTCGGGGCGCGGAGCGGGCTACGACCGCTCCACGGCGCTTCGCAGGAGCGCCACGGCGGCCTCTCGCAGGACCGGCCCGTCCACGCGCACGGCGGGCGACGCGTTCGCCAGCACCTCGTGGCAGCGCACCGGCAGCGCCCGCCCGCCGAGCGCCGCGATGATGTCCTGCGTGCTGGCTGCGTAGACGATGCGGCTCACCCCCGCCCAGAACAACGCCCCCGAGCACATGGCGCAAGGTTCCCCGCTCGCGTACACGGTGCCGCCCTCGAGCGCTTCCGGGCCGTGCGCCCCCGTCGCTTCGCGGATCAACACCACCTCGGCGTGTGCGGTGCAGTCTCCCTGCCCTGCGTTGGCCGTGCGCCGCTGGTTGCTGCTCACCTGGAGCACCCGACCGCCTTGCACGAGCACCGCGCCGAACGGCATGTTGCCGGCGCGCAGGGTGTCGCTCGCGGCGTCCACGGCGAGCTGCATGAAGCCAACGTCCAGGGAGTCGCCTACGTGACGGGTCATGGTAAACCGACCTCACCGTTCACCGAGCTCGAGCGCTGGATCACGCCTGCGGGCGCGCGGCGCGCAGGCGTCAGACGGATACGGAGCTGACCGACCGGGCGTGCCATGCCGCCCATCATGAGGTCGAGCCATGCGCGCGGCCGGCGAAGCACCTCGATCCGGAAGTCGCGCAGGAGCACGGTGAGCGCGATCCCCAGCATCGTATAGGCGAGCGTCCGGCCAGGGCAGAGGTGATGGCCGAGCCCGAACGCGCCAAACCGCCGATCCTTGACCGCCGGGCTCTGGAAGGCGTCCGTCTTCATGTCGCCATACCGCTCGGGCTCGTAGCGAGCCGGATCGTGGTAGAAGGACGAGTCGCCGTTGACGAGCCCCATCGACATCCCGATGAGGCTGCCGGCCGGGATCACGTGGCCGCCCAGCTCCACCGGCCTCCGCGAGAGCCGCCAGAGGCCGCCGTTGCCATGGAGGCGCAGCGACTCGTTGATCGAGCGGAGCAACACCGGCATACGGCAGAGCGCGCCGAGATCGAGGGCTTGCCCATCCTGGAGGACGCGAGATTGCTCCTCGAGCACCGCCGCGAGCGCCCGCGGGTGCTCCAGCAGCTCCGACAGGCTCGCGGCGAGGCTCATGGCCGTGTTCGTGTGCGCGCCGAGCACCGCGCCCATCACGGCGAGCGCGGCATCGCGGAGCTGCTCGGGCGTCGCGGCCGTGGGCTCGTCCCCGAGGGAGCTCTTGATGACCGCGTGGAGGTAACCTTCCGGGTCGGCGCTGCCCTCGGCCGCCACGCGCCGCACCTCGCTCATGAAGATCGAGAGGATGCGCTCCCGCGCCTGCTTGCGGCGCTTCGCCGAGGGCGTCTCGATGGGCAGAAAGAAGCCCGTGAGGTTCAGCTCGCTCTCGAGGATGTGGAACTGGCGCGCGAGCTCGTCGCACAGCGCCTCGGAGATCGTGTCGCCGCACACGAACCGGCAAGCCATGTGCAGCACGAGATCGTTGGCGAGCGCGAGCGCGTCGATCTCGCCGCCGCCGGCGAGCCGCGCGCGCAGGAACCGCGCCGTGAAATCCGCGAGAGGGCCGCTCTGGCGACGCACGGACGCGCCGGAGAGCGCCCGGAGCACGTGGGGCTGGACCTCGACGAAGAGGTCTTCGCCGAGGATCCTGCCGGCGAGCCGCCGGTACGCGTCCACGAGGTTCAGCTCTTCACCCGCGTCGATGAAGCGCTCTGCGGCGTCCTTGCCACCGACGAACGTGAGCGGCAGCCCGAACAGCGATAGGGTGAATACATCGCCAAGCGCCTCGTGGCCTGCGCGCTGGAGCTCGGTCGGGTCGGCCAGCAGCGCGATCGCCGTGCCGATGCCCGGCACGATCGCCCCCAGCCGCGGCGGCCCCGCCCCGTTGGACCGGGACTCGGCGCGGACGAGCGCCCGCACGATCTTCCGCCGGGTACGGCCGGTGAGCGGCTGCGAAGCGCCGCTATCCACCTGCGATCGAGATGTATTTTGCATGCAATGGTGACTCCAACGCTCGCACAGGAGCGAGAGTTACGACCGCTGTGAAGGGAAGAGCCGAATGCCATGCTCGCCCATGGGCGTCATCTGTCCGCTGTCCCTTGGTGGTCCTCCCCCCACCCCCCATCGTGTCGCGCGCCCCTCACGGCACCACGTCTGTCTTCGTCCGATTTATCCGCCCTCAACGATTGAACAGGGCGAGACGACGAGGCAGCGACTGGGCTTGTGTGATGCCTTCACGGTCGCTGCGTCAGCTCATCCTCCCGCACCGCCCATGCGGTGTCAACGGCAGAGGCCGATCGCCTGCGGCGTCCTGCGGGGCGACCGGGCCCGACGCCGGTGTCGATCCGCGAACTCCCACGGCAAGGCTCAGGGCGCTGCCATTGCCCAGGCGGCCCGCGATCGGCGCCAGCGAGCCAGCCCCGGGTGAACGTCGCCGGCGAGAGATCCGGGGGCAAGCACCTCTACGTTCAACACCGCATTGCCGGACACGCGCTGCGCGGGCCCTGGGCTCGTGATCTTCGGGATGCCCGGAAGGCCCTCCCCGCTCCCTTCGCCCCCATGGCGTGAGCGGGGTGCCGGGAGGAGCGCGGCGGCGGCATTCGACCGGACGCTTGTTCCCGCACGCCTGGCGAGTCCGCTCGGCGGGGCTGACCCGAGAGCGCGCTCGACGTTGCCGAAGACGTGCAGGCGCGGCGCGCGCGGATGGCCTTCGGGATCCGGGTCCTCGCTCACATGGTCGACGCCACCGGTTGCCCAGACCGGCCCAGCCTGCTTGCAAGCTCTCGACTGTCGGAGCGTTCGTGCTACTACGGCGCCCCCGATGAACGCCTCGGACGCGATCAAGGAGCGGGTGGACCGCTTTGTAAAGGACATCCTGAGCTTGGTCGAACGAGTTCAGGAAGAGCACCGCGTCGCAGCGCACCGGACTGTGACGGCGATGCTGGCCGATCTGGGACGGCCAGCGACGAACGCCTCCTCGGAGCGCCGTCCGAAGCCCCGGAAGGTGCCCGCGCAGGCCAAAAGGAGCGTGGCGAGGCCTACGAGGAGCGGGAAGCAAGGCGCGCTCTCGAGAGCGTCGAGCTCCTCGACGACGGCACCGTCCGCGAGGAGGACCTCGGCACCGTCCGCGAGGACCTCGGCACCGTCCGCGAGGACCTCGGCACCGTCCGCGAGGACCTCGGCACCGTCCGCGAGGACCTCGGCACCGGCATCCGGCGCGGACCGAGCCACGGCTGGCACGATGACCGCGACGGGAGCCTCGACGAGCGATCGGGAGGCTGTGGTGCTCGAAACCGTTCGCTCCCTCGTGCGAGGGACGGCGACGGAGATCGCCACGCGCAGCGGGCTACCGAACGGGAGCGTGTACGTCGCGCTTCGCGCGCTCGTGGCTCGCGGCCGCGTGGCGAGAGCCGGGACAGCGAGGGGCGCCGAGTACAGCCTCGTCTCGTCGGGCGGGATCCGGCCCTTCAAGCGCGTGAAAGCTGCGGGGCCCACCAGCCCTGCGGAGATGGAACGGACCGCCGACGCCGAACTCGCGGAGTAGAAGATTCCACTCAGGTACGAGATCGTCGCGGCGCGTTGAAATCAGGTTGAGAGCCAGAGAGAATCAACAGGAAGGCGGGAAGGCAGGAAGAGAAGTCCACGAATTCTTCCTGACCTCCTCATGCCCTTTGGTTCGGAAGCACACCGCGTTTCCGCTCGGCGCCCGTCGCCCACACGGTTGACCGGGGCAGCGCGGTCCGGTTGCAAGCGGTGAAGGCGTCGGGCGCCTCCGTCACCGTACACGCGCGCTCGGCGGCCGACGCGATCGTCGGCAGTATTCCTGGCCTGGAGGGACTCTCGCTCGATCTCGACCCGCTCTGGAGCGAGGTGGAGCTGCTCGGCCCAGAATCCGGAGAAGGAGCGCTCGGAGACCCTAGGCCGGGGAGGTTCCAGTCCCCGGCCCCCCACAGATCCGGACGTGCGGGATTACCGCATCCGGCTCTTCGGTTCACGGGTTCGCTGCTCGCGGGAGGAGTGGGTGTGTGATGCGGGGCGGTGGGAGCGGGAAGCGCTCCAGCAGCTTCCTCATCCGTTCCCAGGACATGCGCGCACGCTGCGAGCGGCGAGATGCGCCGAGCGTCGCGGCCGGAAGCCGAAGGAGCAATCCAGGAAGTCTTGCTCGTAGACCGCTTCCAGCACCATGGCTACCGCGCGTTGTAGCACCTTGTCCTCGAAGGTTGGAATGCCGATCGGGCGCGTTTCCGTGCCGATCCCCTTCGGGATGTGGACCCGCCGCACAGGCGGCGCCCGGTATGTGCCGGACTTGGCTCGGTTCAGCAGCGACTGAAGGTTGTCCTCCAAGTTCGCGGCGTACACTTCTCCGACGCTGTGGCCGATGACCGCATCGGGCACGACCCTCCACGCGCGCCACTGGGCCGCGAGCGCGACCTGGAGGGCAAAGAACATGGGCTGCGCCACGTCCGACCGCGACAGGCGCGAGCGCGAGGCGTCCGCCTGCAGCTCGTCCCGCACCGACCAGCCGAGGGGCGGGCGGAGGGCGGCGTCGCAGCGCTCGATCGCCTCGCGGAACACCGGCTCGCTCGCGAGGAGCTCGCGCCCCATCCCGGCCCACGACGCCCCCTGCCCTGCGAAAACGAACACGATCTTGCGACGTGACCCCGGAGGGCATCGCCCGACGGTGAGCCCGGGGCGCACCTCGCCCGTGACGAAGGCGTCGAGCTCCTCGGCGAGCCCCGAGACGGAATCGGCGAGCACCGAGAGCCGGTGGTCCTGGTGCCCCCTCCGCGCCGCGGCCGTGTAGCAGAGATCGTGGAGCGCGAGCGGAGGGCGGCCCCGGAGCTGGGACGACACCGCTCGAGCGAGGGCCCGCAGCGCCTCCGGCGTGTGCGCCGAGAGCGGCAGGAGCGACACCTCCGCCCGGGCAACCGCGGCGGGCGCGGGGTCCTCGAGCGCGACGGGGCGGGCGTCGGCCGGGAACAGGCGGGGCCCAGCGCGGCGAGCAGCTCGGGGACGAGCGGATCCATCGCCGGACTGTGGGCCGCGAAGTCGACCTTGATCCGGTGGCCCGTGCGACCCTCGCGCTGGAGCGCGGCGAGCGCGTCGACGACCGCGGCCTCCTCGCCGGAGATCACGGTCGAGATCGGGCTGTTGTAGCCGGCGACACAGAGGCGCCCCGGGCGCGCGGCGCAGAGGCGCTCGGCCTCCTCGGCGTGCAGCTCCACGAGGGCCATCGCGCCGCTGCCGTTCAGTCGCTGCTGGAGCCTGCTCCTGTGGTGGGCGATGCGCAGCGCGTCCTCGAGATCGAGCGCGCCTGCCACGTGCGCCGCGGCGATCTCCCCGCCGCTGTGGCCGATCACCGCCGCGGGCTCGACGCCCCATGACCGCCACAGCGCGCCGAGCGCCGCCTGGACGGCGAAGAGCGAGAGCTGCTGCACGTTCACGTCGCGCAGCCGCGTGCGCGACGCCTCGGCGAGGAGCTCGTCGAGGAGCGAGAAGCCGGCGAGCCGGCGCAGCGCCCGATCGCAGCGCTCGATCACCGCGCGGAAGACCGGCTCCTGCAGCAGCAGTGTGCGCCCCATGCCCGGCCATTGCGAGCCGCTGCCGGCGAAGACGAACACCACCCGCCCGTGGTGCGCCGCCGCGTCGCCGGCCGAGAGCCCCTTCTGCGGGACCGCGGCGAGGTAGTTATCGAGCGCCGCCGCCGCCTCTGCGCGCGAGCTGGCCGTGACGGCCATCCGGTGCCGCCCCCGGCTCCGCGTCGCCCCGGCCCCCCGGACGTAGCCGTTCGCGCGCGCGTCGAACGCCTTCGAGCGCCCGTCGGGCGCCATGGCGCCGAACTTGGTCATCGCCACGGTGCTCTCGGGAATGAGGAGGTTGACGCCGCCCACGAGCGCCATCGTCGACTCGCCCGCCCGAAGGCTCTGACAAGCGAGGTGGATCGCGACGAGCGACGACGAGCAGGCGGTGTTCACCGTGAGCCTCGGGCCCTCCAGGCCGAGCCCGTAGGAGACCCGTGCGGAGATGATGCTGATGTCCTGCCCGGTCGCCGTGTGCTGCGTGATGTGCGAGGCCCTCCCGGCGGCGCACCGGGCGTAATCGCTCCACATCGCGCCCATGTAGACGCCGGTCTTGCTGCCGCGGAGCGCCTCCGCGGGCACGCCCGCGGCGACTGGCTGGATCGGTACGTCGCGGACCGGGATGTGGTGAGCGCGGCGGCGCGCCGAAGCCCTCAGCTCGGATACTCCTTGGCCCGCCAGGAGGCCGCGCCCAGCCGCGCGCTCCTGCGTGGTCTCACGTCCGCCTCGCTCACGCGTACCCCGCCGCCCCGGCACGCTGGAACCCTTCCTCGAGCTGCTCCTCCATGCGCCGGTAGAGCGCCAGCATCGCCGGCCGCCACGTCCACTTCACCGACTCGGGCCGCACCGCCGTCCGGTACGGCGTCTGCCGCGTGAACCCCGAGGGCAGCACCTCGCACGTGTGCCCGAGCTCCTGATACGCCGTAACGAAATCGTGCCCCCAGCAGCCGTTGTGGCACGCCGAGTACCCGGTCCAGGACGGCGTGTTCTCGAGGTGCAGCACGTGCCCCCGGCAGACGCGGAGCAGCTCGGCGAGGCGACCTTTCAGGTCCTCGGGGCGGGTGTGGAGCAGCGCCTCCGAGGTGAAGACGATATCGAAATGGCCATCCGGGTACGGCAGCGCCCCCGTCGGCGATCCGACCGTGACGTGCGCGGCCCGCCACTCGGGTGAGGCCCAGCCGAAGCCGGCCTCCACCATCGTCGGGCTCTGATCGAAGCCGTGCACGTCGACCCCCTCGATCTGGCTCAGGTTGAGCAGGTGCCGCCCCGGCCCGCAACCGAACTCGAGCACGCGACAGGGCGCGTGGTGCGCGACGTGGTCGGCGATCATCATCTCGGCGATGTGATAGAACGAGTGCCTCGTCTTGCGCCGGTCGTATTCCGACGCCCACTCGCCGCCGCTCTGATGCCAGTACGCGTAATTGGGAGGATGGCTCGACATGGCAGGGTCCCCTGAAAGGCTGGTGCGGAGCAGATGGCCAAGAAACATGGGTGAACACAGGACCTCGGACCGGCTGCTCCCCTTGAGCCACGCAGGCATCGAGTGGTTCGAGAGCATGTAGCAGTAGGCGTCCGGCTCGAAACGCGCGTGGAAGTCGACGAGGCCGTCCCGGGGCTCCGGCGCCACCTCGTCGAGGAAGCGGGCGGCCTGGCTCCAGCAGACCGGCATGATCCACGCGGTGGGCAGCATGTGCGTCGATCCCGGGTGCGCCTCGATGGCCGCCATCAGCGGCACGCTGCCGATCTCCAGCCAGTCGATCGGCCGGCGCGCGCGCAGGTGCGCGGCGACGCGCGCGTAGAAATCCGCGACGACGGGCGCGCCAGGCCGCGCCAGCAGGAAGTTGTTGGCGATGGTCCCGGCCGGCTCGCGGTACGTCACGAGATCATGCTGGTCGAGCAGCGCGGCGAGCGGCGTGACGGGCCGCAGGAGCACGCAGTCGGCGTCGATCCAGAAGCCGCCGTAGTGGCGGAGGAGATACGCGCGGATGTAATCGGCGCGGTGCGCGACATACAGCGCGTCGATGGGCAGATCGCGATCGCTCGTCCAGAGCCTGTCGAACGAGGCGCGATCGAGCACCCGCGCGCCCGCGTGGCGGCGGAGGCTGTCGAGGCAGAGCTCCACGTAGGGCGGACAGGGACCCTCCCAGTACGTCCACACGGGCGGCGCGTCGCGCCTCGACATGACCTCGCTCATCGGGGCGTCTCCTGCCTTACGGGCGCATCTCCGCCGCGGGGCTCTGGGCGGTGCACGGCACAATCTTGCTCGAGGAAGCGGCCGATCGCGTGCGCTACGAGCCGGCGGCGGTTCGCGGTCGGCATGATGCACGACACTAGCGGCGCACGCGCGTCGATGGCAAGGCTCGCCGGGCCCGCGGGCGAAGGGTCAGAGCTCGCACGGCCCCATGAGACTGAAGATTGTTCGTCCGGCGTGTCTCGGATCGGGTCTTGAATTATGTCGAAGGCATGTTATGGCAGTTTCCGTCAATCTGCCTGACGAGCGGATTCTCGCCGCGCCCCATAGTTCGTGTCTCGTTTCGAGTGAGCACATGCCCTTCCGGAACGTTTATGCCTGCCTCGTGCACGAGGACCGAGAGAGCGTCATCGACCTGATACGAAATCTCCACTACCTCGATCCTGCATCGGCAATCCTGCTCTACAACGGCGGCACGAACCGCAAGCTCCTCGGCGACGATTTCCCCTTCGAGCAGTACGGCGCCATGGTCCACCCGGCGCCGCGGCCGATGAAGTGGGGCTACCTGCATGGATTCGCCGTCGATTGCATGCGCTTTGCGCTGGAGTCGCTTCCGTTCGACGCGATGACGATCGTCGACTCGGACCAGCTCGCGACCAGGCCCGGCTACTCGGGCCACCTCGAGGCGTTCCTCGCTTCGCGACCGCGTGTGGGCCTGCTCGGCAACTCCCCCGCTCCTCAGGGTCCCGTCCCGACGACGCCGCCGGCGATCGCCGCCCGCCGCGAGATCGACCTCTGGCGGCGCTTTCTCCGGCGCTTCCCTGACGGGGAGGCGAAGTTCGTTCACTGGACGTTCTGGCCCTCGACGGTGATCACCGCCGCGGCCGCGCGCGACATCGTCTCGCTCTTCCATGACGTGGAGCTCCAGGCCATCTTGCAGCGCTCGCGCATGTGGGCCACGGAGGAGGTGCTCTTCCCGACGCTCACCGCGCTCCTCGGCTATGAGGTCGCCGAGAACCCGTGCAGCTACGAGTATGTCAAGTTTCGCGTCCAGTATTCGGTCGCGCAGCTCAACACGGCATTTGCCGATCCGCGCGTCTACTGGGTCCACCCCATCCCGAGGCGCTCGCAGGACCCGCTCCGGCGCCATATCCGGGCTCGCTTCGGCAACTACGGCGAGCCCGCCGCGGCGTTGCCTCCCGCGAACGCCGCGGCAGAGCGCGCTGGCAAGAACGGCCCCGCCCCACCCCCCGGGCCCGACGCTCTCTCGTGGGCGCAGAGCGCCCCCCGAGACAGACGCGATGTCCTCCTCGCCACGCGCGTCCTCGCCGAGATGCGGCCGATCGAAGGCTGGCTTTCGGACGACGAGGCAGATCTGCTCATCGCCGCCGCCGGCCGCGCCCTGTACGAATTCTCAGCCACCCACGCGTTGGTGGAGATCGGCAGCTATTGCGGCAAGGCCACGCTCGTGCTTGGCCGCACCGCACAGGCGATCCAGCCGGAGGCGCGGCTCTTCGCGATCGATCCTCACGACGGCAGAGTCGGCGCCCGCGACACCGGCCTGTCGGTCACGTCCCCGACGCGCGCGCGGTTCGATTTCACCGTCGCGGCCGCGGGCCTGGGCGAGCAGGTCGTGACGATCGAGAAGCGCGCACCCGAGGTGGCGTGGCAGGGGCCGGTGAGCCTGCTCCTCGTCGATGGCCTGCACGACTACGAGAGCGTACGCGAGGATTTCGAGCACTTCGAGCGATGGATTGCGCCGTTCGGGTACGTGGCCTTCCACGATCATGCCGGTTATTTTCCTGGCGTCATCCAGGTCGTCGACGAGCTCTGCGCATCCGGTTCCTATCGCCGGATCGGGGCCGTGGGGACCCTGGTCGTGCTCCAGAAGGCGCAGCCCGCGGGCGAGGCGCCGCGCCTGCTCCTACGCCGCCCGATCCTCGCCGAGATGAAGGCCATCGAGGGCTGGCTCTCGGAAGAGGAGGCCGATCTGGTCATCACCGCGGCCGCTCGCGCGCTCGAGGAGCTGCCAGCGTCGCACGCGATGGTGGAGATCGGCAGCTATTGCGGCAAGGCTACCGTCGTCCTCGGCCGCGTGGTCCAGGCCCTGCGGCCGGAGGCCCGCATCTATGCCATCGATCCGCATGACGGCCGCGTGGGCGCCCGCGACTGGCGGATCGTGAGCACACCGCCGACGCGGCTCAAATTCGACCGCACGATCGCCCACGCGGAGCTCGGCGCGTACGTCGTGCCCCTCCAGAGGCGCGCGCCCGAGGTGGCGTGGGCAGGCCCGGTCAGCTTGCTCCTGGTCGACGGGCTGCACGATGAGGCGAGCGTGCGCAGTGACTTCGCGCACTTCGATCCGTGGGTTGTCGAGGGCGGGTATGTCCTCTTCCACGATTACGGCGGTGGATATCCCGGGGTGACGCGGGTGGTGGACGCGATCCTCTGCGCAGGCGCGTACGTCCAGGTGCACGCCGAAGGCAGCATGATCCTGCTCAAGAAACGGGCTGCGCCGCTTGAAGCCGGGCCTCTGGCTGCGCGAGGTGTGGGATCGGAGGCACCCGCCGCAGCGCTGGATGCCCCGCCGCCGCCCGCTCCACCGCTGCGAATCGAGCTCTCGGACCAGCCGCTCGTCACCGCGATCATGCCCACGGCCGACCGCCGCCGCTTCATCCCTCACGCGATCCGCCACTTCCAGAAGCAGGATTACCCGAACCGCGAGCTCGTCATCGTCGATGACGGCGCGGATCCCGTGAACGACATCGTCCCCGACGATCCTTGCATTCGCTACCTGCGCTTGCCTTCCAGGCGGACGGTGGGGTGGAAGCGCAACTATGCCTGCCGCGAGGCGCGAGGCGAGGTGATCATCCACTGGGACGATGACGACTGGATGGCCGATAACCGGATCCGCTACCAGGTCGAGCGCCTGCTCGCCGAGCGCGCCACGCTCTCGGGCCTCTCGCGTATCCTCTATTACCAGCCCGCCTCCGGGAAAACGTGGCAATTCGTCTACGGCGGCGGGCCGTCACGGTGGTTCGGAGGCAATACGCTCTGCTACCGCAAGGCGCTCTGGGCGAAGAACCCGTTTCCGGACATCAACGTCGGCGAGGACGCGCGCTTTGTCTGGAGCGATCGGGCAAGTCCGATGACGGCGCTCGAGGACGACTCCTTCATCGTGGGCATCATCCACAGCGCCAATGTGAGCCCGAAGCGGGTGGGCAACAACGCCTTTCGGCCCCTCGCCCCCGAGCGAATTCGCACGGTGATGGGCGACGATTTCGAAGCGTACCGGGCGCTGCTCGCGAGCGAGCGCAGGCAATGAGGGTCCGGTGGACGTCAGGGTAGTCGCCGCACGGGCCTGCATTCCGGCAGCGAGCGCCCCTTGCCTGAAGCCTCTCTGAGCTCGCAGGGCTGATGCCGTCCGAGACGGACAGCGCTGACCGGTGTCCGGTGTGCGCCTCGCCCGACCAGCGCTCGGCATGGCGCCGCCAGGTTCGCACATAGACGCGCTCCCAGGCTCGCTCTCATCGATCCGGTCGTGTGCCACGTAGGAGGCCGGGCGCCAGCGGGTGAGAGCCAGGCGCACCCAGGCGCGCTGCGGAGATCTGAACGGTGATCCGGCACATCGCGGTCTCAGGTCCCGACGCCTCGAGGGCAAGGGCCATGACCAGGAGAGGCGGCTCAGGCCTTCCCTGTCGGCACCGCGCGACCGCCCACGTTGAACCCCAATGTCATGACGACGCAGAGTATGGAAGCAGCGCAACGTCATCCGGACCTGAAACTTCGCTTACCTTTCCAATTGACATGAGAAACCTGCCTGGAGTCTCATGGCCCGGGTCACCGGAGCCACGAAGGCCCCCAGGCGGCAATAGCCTCGCCTCATGGGAAGACGCAGGGGAGTCTACCCGGCCGGCGATGTGGCTGGACCCTCTTGCGAAAACGCTAGTACAACATTTGTACACAGGGCGAACACGCCATGACACAATACAAGATAACGACCGTAACCGGGACTATGCAGTATGCTCAGACATACTCGCATATCTTCGTTACCATCCACGGCAGGCAGGCGTCCTCCAAGGAGTACCCGCTCAAAGACCGCGAGGGGGGCGGCCCGCCCTTTCAACTCGGCCAGACCGACGTCTTCGACATTGACATCGACGAGGAGATCGGCGAGCCCATCTCCGTCACTGTCCGGACCGACAACGAAAATTCGAACGCAGGCTGGTGGCTGGTCAAGCTCACCGTTCAAGACGACATCCCGCGGACGCCGTGCGAGTTCCCGTGCAACGCCTGGATTGGGTCGGACGGTTCTCAACCCAATGATCCCAACACTCCATGGCAGAGGACGCTCGAGCGGAGCTACCCCATCCTCCTCGACTACTGTGAGCTCGGGGAGAGGCTCCCGAACGGCTGGAACGACGAGGGCGGCGCCTCCGCCACGTTCACGATCTATTCCAAGGACTACCGCGTGCGGCTACCGGTGTGCACGTGGCAGCTTGACGACCACAATCAAGTCATCAGTATGACAGTCGCTGCGACAGCGCAGCATCTCGATCGCAACGGCGTCGTCGATGAATGCACCTTGAACCTGGTGTTCACCGCGAACGGAGCCCTGCAGAGCGCTCAGGGCACCTTGACCGCCCGCGGCACCCCGCAATCGCTGAATCTCGACTGGAGCGCGCCGAAACCACCGCCCGCGATCCCTCTGGTCGTGCAGCTGTCCGGCAAGCTCTTCAACGACGCCGGTGGCTTCCTCGTTCAGCTCGGACCCAAGCCTGGCCAGCTCAACTTCCCCGCCATCATCAACCACGTGATCAACGAGATCGACGGGTGCATCTTCGTCCGAGGGCGAGACCAGGTGAATGGAGAGGCGAAGTCATGATCCACGTGAACATGGACAAACTGGGAGCCCTGCTCAACGCTGGCTACGGGTGGAATCAAGAAGACGGGAATGCCGCGAGCTACAACAACAATCGCTTCTACTACGTGGTGTGGAAGCCGGACACCTCGGTCTCCTATGGAGAAAAGGGTCTGTTCGTCTCGACGAGGATCGACCGGCCGGACACGCCGCCCACATCGGATTGTTGCGTACTGATGCTTTGGTTCGACGACCAGGGTACCCTTATCCAGGCGGGCACCCACATTAACCTGGACACCGGCAATCCAGCGACTAGCGTGAGCTGCTCGACCGTCACCGGCGCCAGCGCCGAGGATATCGCGGAAGACCTTCAGAAGGCCATAGCTGCTCAGATCCAGCAGTACTCGGGGGACCGGCCTGGCCGCGCGAACTACTCGAACGTGGTGAAACGCCACATTCTCGATGTCAACGCCTGCATATCGCTTGACAGCCCTCGGCTGTGAACTACACAGACCGAGACACACTGAGACCGAAGCACGACACACCTGAACCGAGACAGCAGAGCGAGAGAGAAGAAGGAGATCGACATGTTGGATCTGCGACCGATTGGTGACAAATCAGTTCCTGGTGCCAAGTGGCTGGTGGCGGCGGCTCAGGGCAAGCGCAGCCTTTCCGCCCAGATCATTAACAACCTCAACGAAGCCATCCAGGTGGTGAGCTATAGCCTGAACGGCGACGCTACGGACTGGATGGATGGCATGTCGCCTTATGACGGCGAGATCATCCCGCCTGACGGCAACAACGCCATCTGGGTCGGAAGCTACATCAACAGCGTCAGCTTCGATCATTTCGGCTTCACGATCAAGCTTTACTGCGCTGGCCAGACGGTCACGATCACGGGGAACAAGCCGAAGACTGGCGCCGCCACGATAACAGTTACACCGCAGAGTCCGCCAGGGCTTAATATTCCTACGCCCACGATCGCAAACGCGACTGGCAACTACCCCAATGGCACAGTGTCCATCAATCTTTCGACTACTTAGCAGCCTGAGCGATGAGCCGGCTCAAGGCCGGGAGGCTGGAAGCAGCTCGAATCTTCCCACCTGCTCTTGATCACCGATCATTTTCATCGGTAGCCTCCAGCATCTTCGACAGGGGCACTTCCCGCCGGCGCTCGTTGTGATGCGCAGGAGCCAGCCAGCCGGAGGCTGCGCTGGTGAGCGGAGCCGAGCGCCGCAGCTCGATGCGCTCGACCTGTAGGTGCTCCGGCTGGTTCTGCCGTCCGTGCGGGGTGATCCTTCGTCCGTCGTCTCCAGAGGAGCCGGGCAGCGCCGCCACCTTCAGGCGAGCTCGCCGTGCAGCGCCGGGCGGCTCCGCTGAGCCCGCGGGCAGCTGCACGGCGAGAGCGCCGGCCGGTAGAGCGCGAGCAGCTCAGGTGAGCTCAGGGAGCCGGAGGCGGCGCAGCCTCGGCGAGGCGGACCTCTCCATCGAGCGCGTCCCCTTGGCCTCTCATCCCGCTGGCGGCGATTCGGGCCGCGGCACCTCCTCCAGCGTTACCGAGACGACAACGGCGTCGGGCCGCCTGTCATCGACCTCGTAGGGGAGCACCCGGAGGACGTCCTTCAGGGTCTCCTCGGGTTGAGCGCTGAAATCGAACGCGCCGACCCACGGGAGGGACCACGACACCTTGACATACCCGTGCACCGACCCGACCCGCACGAAAGCGCTCGTGCCGGCCACGATCTCCTGGGATTCGCTGCCCCAGACCGCAACCGACTGCTTCTGGATGTCAGCGCCCTGCTTCCCCTCCACGTCTTTCGTCCAGATCCCCCGGAGGACGGCGCAGCCGTGCACCGTCAGAGTCTGATTTGTGTTGTTCTGAAAGATCACCTTCACGCTGCGATACGTGGTCGCCATTGCACCCTCCGGCGCGCTCGAGGCGCGCACTCCTTGTGTCCCACTCCTGCGAGCAGCGCGGGGCGCCGCTCGCCTCACCGAACCCTTGCTCCCCCGGGCCCCCCGTCGTCCCTCCGTCGCTCATTCGCCCCTGTCTGGCGGAGACCCCACCAGGCTCGGGACGAGCGTCACCAGGACAACAGGATAATCGGCCAGCTCCGTGTTGTAGCACGGAGCGAGGGACGCGAGCCTGTCCGGAACGGTGACATCGACCGCGAGGTTCTGCATGCCAGACAGCGGGACATGCCAGGTGATCTTGATGTACCCCTTCGTCGACCCGAGGTGCAGGTAGCCGTCCACGCCGGTGAACGCCTTCGACAGGCTCATCCACCTCTTCGAGCCCTGCTTCGGGATGACGTCCCCGCGGACGGGCGGCCCTGCCGGGCCCCACTCGCCGCGAATCAAGTTGAAAGATTCGATCGTCAAAAGCTCGTTGGTGCTGTTCTGCAGGATGAGATCGATGCTCTTCCGAATGGCAGCCATACGTACCTCCTCTGGAAGGTTCCCAGCCCGCGCGCCTCACCGCAGAGGGTCTCGGTGAGGAGGCAGCGTGATGAGCACGGCGACATCGGCCGGGTCGTCGTCGTTCGTGTAAACGGTGATGCGTCGCGCCACGTCGTCGTGTACGGGCTCGCAGCGAAGTTCGCCCACCCACGGCAGATGCCAATGAAGTTGAAAATATCCGGTCGTCGAAGCGAACCGAACGAATGCCTCGGTGCCGCGCCCTAGCGTGCTCGACTCGGTCCCAAAGGTGCGCGCGCTCTGCCGCGCGACGGTCTCACCATGGCTGATGGTCCGCCCGGCCGACCAGGCGCCGACGAGCACCTCGGCCCCCTCGACGGTGAGCGCCTCGTTGGTCGCGTTGAGCAGGATGACGCGAACACGGCGATAGATGAGCTGCACGTCGTTCCCCTGGAGCGGTTGAAGAGCGTTGTGGGTTCCTATCGAGATCGGGCGGCCGGCGCTGCCACGCCAAGCGCAGAGGCGAGGTGCGCGCCCTTGAAATCTGCGCCGTCGACCAGCGCGCCCGAGAGGTTCGCCCGGGTCAGGTTCGCGCGCGAGAGGCGCGCGCCCGAGAGGCGCGCACCCCTGAGGTCCGCGTCGCTGAGGAGAATGCCTTCGAGGAGACAACCCTCGATGTTTGCTCCCAGAGCAACGATCTGCGCCAGGCACGCGCCCTTCAGCGAGGCGCCACGGAGGTCGGCGCCCGAGAGATCGGCGCCCGAGAGATCGGCGAGGGACAGGTCGGCGCCCTGGAGATCGGCGCGAGAGAAGCGCGCCCGCACGAGCTCCGCCCTGTGGAAGACCGCGGAGCGAAGGTTGGCCTCGCGGAAATCGGCGCCGCGGAGGTGAGCCCGAGAGAGCTTTGCGCCCACGAGGCTCGCGCCGCGGAAGCTCGCCTCGCGGAGATCGCCCTCGCTGAGGTCGACCCGGTCGAGGCGGGCGCCGGCGAAGCTGAGCTCTCGAAAGTCCGCGCGCCGGAGGTCCGCGCCGCAAAGATCGACGCCGTCCATCGGCCATAGCGGGAAATAGCCCGCGCGGTGTGCGCTCACGAGGAAGCGGGCCCCGCCGCTCGCAAGCGCGCGCACCTGCTCCTCGACCGTCCAGTCGTTCTCCGAGAGCCCCTCGGGGTAGAGACGGCGAAGCCAGCTCGGGGTGTCGATGTCGCCGGACAAGCCAGCTTGCCCTCGGGACAGGGGCATCGGCTCGAGCGCGCGGACGCTCGTCACGGCGGCGTCGATGCTTGGAGCGTGCACCGCACCCGGGACCGCAGCGAGATCGGGCCCGGCGTCGAGCAGCACGAGCCTCTTGCCGAGGCCGAAGGCGGCGCCGACGGCGACGATCTCCGCGCCGCTCCGAGGGCGCACGACGACCACGGCGTCAGCCCCGGCGAACGCCGCGGCGAGCTCGCCCAGCGACGCGCGGCCGGCGTCGATGCGCTCGACGTCGTGAGCGAAGGCCGAGAGCCCCGCTTCGATCTCCGTCGCAAGAATCTCCGTCGCGCTCGCGACAAGGATCACGTTCGGCACGGCTTTCCCCTGTCACCAGATGCGTATGATCTTGAGGAGACGCATGCATCTGGGCAGCGAGCTTGCGCCCTCCGTCTCCTGCGTGAACTCGCCGTTGAAGGTGCCTGACTGGAGGGGGTAATACTCTGACGTGCTCGCCGTGACCTGATGCTCGTGGTCCGCTCCGGCGAGCTCCTCCGTTCCGTAGTAGGAGCTCTCGTTCGCTGTCCCCTCCGGCCCCGTGCGCTCGAGCTCGATGCTGACCGGATGCGTATGCTGGATGCCATGGCTGTGCATGGTCTGCCACTTGAATTGGTGTGTGTGCGCCGCTCCGCCGCCCACCTCCCCGGGCGCCTGATCGCCGGCGATCGGCAACACGAGCCTCTCGTTCAGATCGGGGACACGCAGGCCTGCGAGCTCGCTTCTCGCATCGACGACCTCCGAGCCATCGCAGAGCTGGAACCCCGCGGGGAGCCTGGGGCTGTTGCGCTCCTCCGGCCACAGGTACCAGTCGAGGATCGCGCCGATCGGGAGCTCCCGCTCGCCCTCTGTTTGCCTCTCTCCGTTCTGAAAGACGAGCCCGTCCTTCGCATAGATGACACCGTTGACGGTCAGCTCGCTCTCGGCGTCAGACGTGCCTATCCCGACGTGGCCGCGCTCTGCGGACACCACGAGCGTGGCGTCGGTCGTCTGAGCGTTCGCGCCCGAGATGAGCCGGATATCCCCCTTGGAGATCACCGCGAGCGAGCTCGCCTTGAAGGCGATCCCGTCGGAGAGATGATGGCTCTGCCCCGGACCGTCTTCCAAGATCCCAAGCTGCCCATCTTCCGGGAGCACCAGCGCGCAGCCGGCGTCGAGCGCGAGGGAGCCTTTGACGTGGAGCCTGGACCGTGGGTTCTCCGTGCCGATACCGACACACCCGTTGCTCGCCGCGGCGAGCAACGGCCGCCCGTCGCCGAACCTCACCACGGCGAGCAGCTTGTTACAAGGTTTGGCGACGACCTCCAGGCCCACGTTCGAAGGAGCCACGCCGCTGCCGACGCTCATCGAACCGTGGACGGCCACGGAGCCGAAGACGTCCATCTCGCTCGCCTGGAACTGGAGCTCACCAGGCTCTATCGCGGAGATATTCGTTCTATCGTCCCCCGTGCCAGCGGGGTTGAAGGTCACATGGTGGAGCCTCACGCCGCTGTATCGCCGTCCGGCTACGTCGATGGAGGCAACGTAACGTTCCTTCGACAAACCGATCGTCGCCAGCAGGATCTCGATCGATGGCTCCTCATGGCGATCGCGGCGGGTCGAGCGGGCGGAGACGCATCGGCAGGAGACGCGCGGCGCGACGACACACGCTCTGAACTCGAGCCCGCGCGCGTCGCGCGCCGGCGAAGCGGCGTCCTCGTGGTAGCAGATCGTGATGCGAAAATTCCACGGCGCGACAAAGGACTCCGGCCGCTGGACCGCACCAAAGTCGATCTTCACGGGCGCGGCGAGGGCGATCTCGCGGCCGAGCGAGTCCAGCGCGAAGCCTGGCTGCACCACGACGCCTTTCGGGTCCTCCGGGTCGAGGACGACGTCGAGCCCGCTCGCGATGCCCCATGTGTGGAGCGCCCGATTGGCCGCTCGGTAGCTGTCGATCTGATAGCGCTGCTCCTGCGAGAGATCGATCGCCCGGAGGAGCTTGTCCGCGGTGAAGCTAGGCCTCTCCATTCCCGACCCTCTCGTTCCTACTGGATCCGCATGAGCTTGAGCAGCTTGACATACGGCGGCGTGATGGCCGCTGGCCCGGTTCGATAGGGGCCCGTCGACCCGGGGGCGCGCGATCCGCCCTCGCTGCTGGCACCGGTCATCACGTTATCCGCTGGATCCACGAGAACGACCGGCGTGTGCTCGTGCGCGAGGATGCAGCTCGCCCCGGCCCCTGTCCCCTGGCCTGCGCCGTCGGCGCCGTGGTCGACCGTGGCCGAGCTGGTGTGCGAATGCCGAAAGATGTGCTGATGCGTGAGCTCGCCGAACGTGTGAACGTGCTGTGTACCGTCGTTGCCCTGGGTGCTGATCTGGCTCCCGTCCCACGCGCCGCGGACGAAGTAGCCCGTCAGGTCGGGGAGGGTCTTTCCGTCGAGCGATCTCCCCGGCGCGCTCACCTTGGACCCGTCGCAGACCGCATATCCCTCCGGGATCTGGCGCTTCGCATCCGGACGCCACCAGTCGATGATCCCTCCGATCGGCACCGCGATCACCGCCTCCTTCTGCTCCGTGCCATCGGGGAAGATGAACCCCTTCGACGCACGGATGGCGCCCTCCACGACGAGCTTCGGCTTCGAGCTCAGCTGGCCGTGCCCTCCGTTCACCTCGCTGAGCCTTACCGTGCCGTCCTCGGAGAGGTGAAGCGCCACCTGTCGCGCATCGGGCGGGCTCGCCGATGGCCGCGCCGTCAGCTCCATCGTCTTCTCGGTGCGCAGCTCGACACCGCCGCGCTCCTCGAAGCGGATCTCTGGCGCGATGGACGCTCTTGATTGGATTCCACCGCCGCCGGCAAAGACGACGTTGCCTCCTCCCGATTCACCGTCATCATACCGGTTCTGGTGCGTTTGCCCTGCCCTGGCTTCGGGGCGTGTCAGCCGAACGTCGCCGCCGGACACCGCGAGGCACTCCTCGGGGCTCTCCGTCCCGAGCCCGACGCGTGGCTCCCCATCACCCACATTGCACACGAGCAGGGCAGCCTCGCTGCCGCACGCGAATCGCGCGACGCGCGCCCGCTGGAACGTCCACGTCGCGTCCTCGGCATTCAGCTCTTCGCTCGTGGACACCGTCTCGCCCGGTCCGACGGCCTTGACGTCGGCCTGGACCGGATTTCCGGCGAGGTTCTGGGTGAAGATCCGGTCTCCGGGCGCGACGATCCGATCGATGGGGATGCGGATGGGAGCGCCGTTGCCGGGGACGGTGGCCGAGACGGCCTTGCCGCTGCTCCGTATCGTCCCAGGGCCGGCGAGCGGCGCGTTGGGGGCTCTCACCTCGAACACGGCCCTGTGGATCGTGGTGCCGATCGTGACCGGCCCTCTCACCGAGAGCTTGACGGCGGGGGCGCCTCCGCTCCGCGGCCGGAAGCGCACCTCGTCGGCGCTCGCGCGCAGCCCCGTCGTCGCGCAATCCTGGTCGCCCGCCGACCAGCCGACGATCCTCGGCTCCCTGTCGCTGGGGAGCAGCGCGTGCGCGAAGCGCAGCGCCCCGGCGCTCATGCTGACATAGCGCCGGCAGCGCGTCGTGAGGACCGGCGACGACGACGGATGGCTGAGCTCGGCGAGGACGATCTCTCTCTCTACGTCGATTTCGGCCTTTTTGTACCAGGAGAAACTCACTAGTTGGCGCGTCCACGGAACCCTGGTCTTGTTCGTGGCATAGACCGACTTCCTTGTGCTCCTGGCGACCAGGGTTGCGTCGTCCGGCGGAGCCGGGCCTGACCACGGATCGTCGACGACCAGGATGTGCTCGCTCCTATCGAACGCGATCCCCGGAGAAACGGTCACCATGCCGCTCTCGAGCGTCACGTCGAGCCCGACCGCGATGCCCCACGTGTGCAGCCCGAAGTCGTGCGCACAGCGGAGGGCGTCCACGTAGCCTTGCTCGGCGGTGTAATCGCCCACGGTGAGGATCTCCCCGGGGAAATAGTTGGGTCGGCGCAGCGACGTCTCATTCGCCATCAGGAGCACCTCGGTCACTTGATCCGTATGATCTTCAACAGGTCAAAGTGAGGCGGCAGAACCTCGTCGGAGCCACTACCCACCGGTGGAGAGCCTTCATCCTCTGCAGAGCCTGCTGCCACTGGAGGGCCCGTCTGCAGTTCGCCGGAGGGGATAGCGGATTCATCACACTCTAGCCCGCTCGTGGGATTGACCGTGACATCGATCATATGCGTATGCTTTCTTCCGCTGAGCCCGTTGGAGCCGCCGCCTCTGGATGGAGATGTGGTGCTCGCCTCGCCCGAGGCGAAGGCGAGCGGGCCGCCATGACCATGGTCAACCGAGTGCTTGTGCGGCGGGATGCCCAGCTTGTGCCGGTGAGCACCGTCCTCTGTCTTTCCGACCTTTCGGGCGTCCGTGGTGCCCAGGACGAAATAGCGCCGAAGGTCGGGGACCGCTCTCCCGTGGAGCGGGCTATCCTTATCGTAGACGGTCTCACCGTCGCAGAGCTGGAAGTTCTCGGGACATTGCTGCGTGGGGGAGCTCGGATCCGACCACCAATCGATCACAGTGCCGATGGGGAGCGTGGGGTGCGCGGTCGTTTGCGGGGTCTGCTGGGTTCCGATGAGGAAACCGCCGCGCAGCGACTGCACGGCTCCCTCGACGTTGAGCATCGCGTCGAGAGAAGCGCCAGCGTCGGGAGACGCGACCTGATCGCTCGGGTCGATATTCACCCTGTCAGGGAAGATCTCCAGAACCGAGCGTTTGCTCCCCGAGTCGCCTCCGGTCTGGAGCGTGATCGTCAGAGGCCAAGGGACGGCCACCTTCAGGCCGCTCTTGCGGAAGGTGACGGTCTCCCCCTTCGGGCCACGAAGCGAACCCTCTTCTCCAAAGAATATCGTCTTGTCGCCGTCGAGGAGGAGGTCCCCGTCAACCTCGAGCTTGGCCGTCGGCGCTTCGACGCCCACGCCGAGATTGCCCTCGCAGGTAAGAGCGAGCACCGGCTCGATCATCCCCGGCGAAGTGTTCGCTTCGGTCCCCACGAACAGGACCTTGTCCAGCGGACCGCCCGCGCCGGTGACGTCGAGCTGCGCCTTCGGCCAGTCGCGCGGCGCCGGACCGAGCAGGTTCTCCTCACCGGGCAGGCCGCCCAGAAGGGTGGGGCTGTCCAGGCCGAGCGCGTTCGACACGGTGAGCGTCCCCGTGATCTTCAGCGCGCCCGTGAACGAGACCTGGTCCGCGCTGACCTCCAGCGCCGAGGCGCGAGGCTCTTCCTTGTCGACGCTCGCGCAGAGGCTCGGGGGCTCGGGGTCCGTGCCGTCAAGCACGAAGGCAGCCTGGCCGACGCGCACGCCGCTCCACGCGCGCGTGTTGGGATCAATCTCCACCTTGCCGTCGTCGTCGATCGTCAACTTTCCGAGCACGATGCTCGCCTCGCGTTGAGCCTCGCCCTTCTCCACGAGCTTGATGCGCGGCTCGAGCAAGAACCGCTTGAACCCCTGCGCCTCGTACCGGGAGGAAGCTGAAGCAGGGTCCGGTCGCTCCGCCAGGGCGAGGAGCACGTAGAGCTCCGTCCCCCGTCGATGTCCGAGGTCGAGGCTCTTCGGCTTGTCGAGGAAGAGCGGACGCCCCTGGTCGTCGATCGCCATCCCGGGGTTCACGTTCACGGCGTTCTTCGGGCCCACCGTCAGCGAGAGCGTGAGCCCTCGAACGATGCCCGCGGAGTGAAGCGCAGCGTGGCGCTCCGCGATCAGCTGCTCGAAGTAGCGCTGGTCCGCGCGGAAGACCGCGGCGGTGAGCAGCTGGCCGTCGAAGAAGGCGATACGCTCGCACTCCGGCGATTTCACCCTCGCCCTCCGCCTCGCTGAGCGCCCTCGGCTTCGAGCTCCGCGACACGGGCGCTGAGCTCCTGGATCGACCGGATCAGCAGGGGCACGAGCTCCTGGTATGCGACCGTCTTCAAGCCCGCGGCGTTCTCCCCCACGATCTCGGGCACGACGCCCGCGACCTCCTGCGCGATGAGCCCCAGCCGGCGCCGGCGCGCGGGATCGGAGCGCCAGGCGAACGACACGGGATTCAGCTTGGCGACCCGAGCGAGGGCGCCATCGATAGTAGACACATCGACCTTCAGCGCGGCGTCACTGGGTGAAGATGTGGCCGATCCCGGGCCCCACGCGACGGATTCCCGTCCAGAAGTATCCGCGGTCGTGGGATTTGCATCTGGGTCGGTCGTGAATGAACCCAGAACAATCCCGATCGGCATTTCTATACCGTTCTCATCGGTCCACGCAGGATCCGTAGGCACCGGATCCCCGGATTTGACGTACGCCAGCAGAACACTCTCATTGATCAAGTGACCAGCTTGCAGGCTCTGCTCGTCGTCGGGGTCTTCGCCATACGCTATGTAAACAGTGTACTCCGCGCTAGCCTCTAGCTCGGGATCACCCAGATCCAAAGACTGAATCAGATCACCCACGGTCGCGTAGTCGAGGATCAGGGGTTTCCCCTGGTAATCGAAGGCCATGCCGAGAGACACATAGACACCACCATCCTGCACAGACAACTCAAGACCAGAGACGACACCCGGTCCGAACAAGAACAAGCTCTGCTGACGGACCAAATCACGAAGATACTTTTGCTCCCGATTGAAATCATCCTCGACGAGCAGCTCACCATCGTAATAATACGTACGCGTCAGCTGGTTGGTGGTTGCGAGGTAGTCAAATTTATCCGACATGATTCCTCTGAGCGGCGTCTGATCATGCTGGCGCTGAAGACCTGAGCGCTTCGGCCCGCGTGCACACCGGGATGGTTCAGCCGAGGCAGTCCGGCTTGCTCACATAGATGATAGAACAGTGCGCATGAACGGGCTTCTCCTCGTCCACAAACGAATTCATGGTACTTCTGAGCCGCGCCAGCTGCGCCTGGATCGGATACTTGTTTGCATTCAAATAGATCCCCACAACAAAACTATGTGGCCGCATCCCATCGAGCACGGGCAGGAGCACGGGCGGCATGACGATATTGTCGGGGTCTTCCGGCTTGGGCGAGGCGGTCTCTGCGAGCGTCGTGTTCGTGCCGAGCTCGACAGCCTGCGCCGGGGTCATATCGACCACATCGGTCTTGATCCATACTGTCTGTCTGCCATTTTGATCAACGACGACGTTGTCGAAAAATGCTTCCATGAGCCCCTTCAGCCCTTCCAGCGTCCCGCGCTTCCGGTAAAGAGGCATGATCCTTGAGAGCACATCTCGCCGCTTATCAACGCTCCAGTCGCGGATAGGCACGAGGGCGATCCACCCCGAGAGCCATTCCAGGAGCTGTGCCAGAGGTTCCAGGATGAGGCTCATTCGCTGCCGGCGCTTCGAGACGGAGAGGGTCTCCAGGGACTCCGGGGGGACGAAGGGGACGATGCCCAGGAGATGGTTCAGCACCTCCAGGACGTCCTCCGTCGGGGCCAGGGGAAACTGGGCTGTCTGCTCCGCGACCTCGATCGGAGGTAGAAGCTCCGTCGAATCAGGGAACAGGAACGACAGGCGTGGAGAGAGGATCGAGGGTAGCGCATCCAGGAGCGCCGCCATCCCTTGTTGCACGCCGGCCTCGCCCCCGTCCCTCCGCCCGAGCAGGCTCTCCACGATCATCAGGTAGCGCTCGACGAACGACGGTGAGCCGTCCTCGCCGCGGCTCGCGTGAACCGCGGGGAGCAAGCGCAGGTACTCGGATTCCTCATCGCTCACGTTCCACCTACCTTCGCAACCATCGTATTTTTGCCGATCTGACTGGCACCTACCATCATGCCATACGTGGAAGTCACGGCCTGGAGCGATAGCGACACGAGCCATGGAAAGCCCAGATCGCGAGCCGAGCGCAGCACGACCGTCGTCTGACCCACGCTCGCTTTCCCGACGCGCAGCCCGGTCATCCGCTCGATATATACACGGACCGGCTGGCTGGCATCGAGCCCGTCGACGCCCTGCAGGGCGGACGCGATGTCCTCGCTCGTGAGTGGGCGGCGGTACGGGTAGCCCTGCCCTGAAGGGCCTCCGATCAAGGGGTCGAGCAGCGCCGTGATGCGCTCCCACGCTCTGCGCAGCACGGAGGCCGGGTTCGTGTCGATGATGCTCGGGTCACTGTTGGTGGGCGTCTTCGTGACCAGGGCAGCGACCGTGGCGACCACCCGGGTCGGATCGAACTGCGGCCTCACGACGGACGCGCTCGTGCCGATGAGACAGCGTGGCGCAAGGTACCGGCCGATGACATCCGTCAGATCGCCGTACTTGTCATAATAATCAGAGTCAGATATCGGGTCGTAAAAGTCATAGATCGAAGCCAAACAATTGGACGAGTCAGACACGCTTGGCTCGCTCATGACGTAGGACAAATTGGCTCCGGAGACGATGGTCACCTCGACGCTCTCCCCGCGCTTTCGGACGATGGCGCGCTCCGCTCTGGACGCGGCCTCGGAGACGCCCGCGGTGCACTCCAGGGCAAGCGCCGCGAAGTCCTGCTCCGTGATCGCCCGGCACGGGGAGCGCCAGAACCCTGACAAGGCTGTATACAGATCGGCCGGATCGGGGTTCTTTCGGCCAGAGCTCGAGCGGAGGGCCCGCAAGAGCTCGGCGTACGAGGGATCGCGCAGCACCACGCTGCCAGCGAACTCCAGCGGATAGCCGTCCGCATCCGTCAGCACGTCCTGCTCCGCCTCTTGAAGCGTCTCGTCGAGGCCCTGCTCCGGCGTGCCGGCGGCGAGCAGCGCGAAATTGCGATAGGCCCCCGCCGGGACCCGATCGACACGGTAGGATGTCCCCTCCGCGATGAAGGCGAAGAGCTGAAGCAGCGTGATGCCTGGATCGGACGCGTTGTAGTCCGTCCAGTTCGAAGTCAGCGCGGGGATCGTCTCTCGAAGCCACCGGAAGATCTCCGCGTAGCGTTCGGGCGCGAGGTTCGGGAGCTTCCGATCAACCGCCACGGCGCACCTCGAGTCGGAGGGCGCCCGCCGCCGGTAGCTGGCGATCCGCCATCGTGAGGATGGCTCGCTGGATCGGGTCGCGCCTGGAGATCGCGATGTCGTGGATCCGGGCGACGCTGGGGATACCCTGCAAGCCCCGAGCGACCATGTCGCAGGTCACCGTCGCGCGGAAATCCCAGCCCGCTGGTTGCTTCTCGCCGCCGAGCGGCTTGAAGAAGTCGCTGAGGCGGCCGATCATCCTCGCGCGGACATCGGTCTCGTTCGCGCCCGGATCGAGCGACGCGCCGACCTCGACGTCGATGGCCACGTACTCGGGCTCCACCACCGTGATCGCATCGGCGACGGCGAAAAAGGCCCTCGCGCGCAGGTACGCTTCGACCTCCTCGATCAGAAACGACGCCGGCATGGGCTCTTCCGTGTCCTCGCGCGGCACGATCGCGACGATGAGCCGATCGCCCGTGGCGTACGCCGTGGCCCGCCCGACACTCGGCGACGACGCCAGCGCCAGGGTCGCGAAGTCCTCGGCGCTCATGGCCCTGTCCATCGCCTTGAGACGCTTCGGCCCGAGCCTCCGCAGGGTGTCGAGGTCGTCTGCGTCCATTCCGCCCTTGGCCGCGAGGACGTTGGTGACCGATTCGACGCCGGTGATCGCCTGCTCGAGCACGGTCAACTGTCCGGGGGGCAGGTTCCCGTAGGCGCCGCCGCCGCTCGAATAGCTCGCCGCGCGGATGTTGTTTTCGCCGAGCGGCGGGGCCATGCCGCGAATCCCATCCCCGAAAGAGAGCTCTCCGGTCGTGGGATCGAGCATGTAATGCCGGTCGTCCGCCTTCGAGAACGTGAAGGTGGTGACCTTTTCCCAGCGCCGCCAGGCATAGAGCTCCGCCGGCGCCGTGCCTGGCTGCCCTGTCACCTGCTCGCGTACCTCCACGACCTCGCCGTCGAGGATCGGCTTGCGCGGGAATTCGAGCACGAGCCCCGGCGCGGCCGTGCCCGAGCCGAGGACTTGGTTCGTCCACAAGAGGGCGTTTTCGGCCAGGACCGCGTTCGGCGCGACGCGCTTTATCCGCGGCAGCCACCTGGGCTCCCTCTGCGGCGCCGACAGCCGCAGCCATACCAGGGTCTTGTCGAACCGGGTGCTCTCGGTGATCCAGGTCGGGATCTGGATCTCGACCAACCCGCTGGTCGTGAAGCCGTCCGTGCGGTCCATGACCGTGAGCGGGCGGAAGGCGGTGCCGTCCCATCCCTCCCAGACAAGCTCGTCGTCGATCTGCTGCTCGACGCCCCGGCTCGGCGCGTCTTCTTCGAGCACGATGAAGAGCGACATCGTGCGGCCCAGCACATGACGGAGGAAGCTCGCCGGCGAAAACCCGAACGAGTACGACGACACCGGCTCGAGCTCGGGCCGATAAGGAGCGACGATCCCGAGCGGCATCTCCACGACGTCGAACGCGTTGTGAGCGATGGTCGTGTCCGGCCGGCCGATCAGCTCGTAGGAGAGCCATAGCGACGATATGTACGGCGGCGTGTAGGCCGGAGGGAGGTAGACGCCGAAGTTGATGTTCTTCGTCCGGAGATCGGTGAGCGCCGCGCTCTTGTCGGCGACATACTTGTCGAGCCACTCGTTGAGGGCATCCGCCTGCGGCGGGATCACCGAAACCTGCCCGGGCGATCCATAGCCGCCCGCCGCGATGCGCGCGCGCACCCAGCGGCTCTCGACGCCGTGGATCGATACGGGATCCATGGCCGGGCAGGTGAAGGTCACCGTCCCGCCCTGGGTGAGCGCGTTCGTCCCGTCATGCACCGTGAGGAGCGGTTGCCAGCCGGCATCGGTCCAGTACTCCCAGGCGAGCTGGACCGAGGGGCTCGGGGTGATGGTCTCCGCCTGGACCTCCAGGGTCACCGTGGCCCCGGCGCGCGAGAACACCTCCTCGGACGCGAGATAGAATGCGTCCTCGACCGCGGGGGTCTCGCCGAACGGGCGGCCGCCCATCATCAGGTCGACCGGTGTGTTGTTGGCGTACGCCGCCTCGGCCTTCTGCCGCTGCGAGCTCGCTGTCACCGAGATGCTGAAGATCTGCGGCAGGATCTCCGCATCGGCGGCGCGAACGCCGACGGTCTCGGCGGGCCTCACCGCGATCCAGAACGACGAGATACCCTTGACCTCCGCCGGAGACGCCTGGAAAAAGTCAACGAAGCTCGCCTCGATCACGGCATAACGCTCGGCATCCCCCTCGGTGTCGGAGCAATCCGGAGGCGAGTACGGTGAATCCGCCTGATCTGGTTCATCGGCCGCCACATCGGGCTCGACACCGAACCTCGGCCTGAGCTCGCGGCCTGCGCCGTCCGACCATCGGGCAAAGAAATACTGGAACAGATTGATGCCCTCGAGCCGGACACGCAGCTCCTTGAGGGCGATCCTGTGCTTGAAGAGCGCCTCGCTGCCCAGGTGAAGGGCGTGCTCGAACGGCTGGAGCTGGGGCTCCACGCGGTCCGCCTCCGAGAGGACGTCCTCGCGGAGGACGTCGCCGCGGTCGATCCATGCGTCCGCTGCCGGCAGGAGGGTGCACGCCGCCTCGAGCTCGGCCGGGAGCGCCAGGAGCTCGCCGGTCGTCTCGAACAAGAGCTCGGGGTCGGCGGCGGCGCCGACCTGCGTCCTCTCGGCGATGAGGACTGGCGCGTTCCCCTCGGCCAGCGTGAACGTCAAGACGACCTTGGCCGGGCGCGGCGCGCGCAGGTCCATGCCGAAGAAGCTCAGGAACGCGAGGAAGTGCTTGTCAGGGGCCCGGTTGAGCTGCGTGGCGAGCGAGGCGTGCAGCCGCGAGAGGAGCTTGAGGAGAACGAGCCCAGGATCGGTCGGGTCAAAGTAGCTCTGGCCTTCCGCCGTAGCTGGGTCCGGCCAGAGGAGGGACCACTCGGGAAGGTAGTAACGCGCGAGCCTGATGGCGTCGCGGTAGACGTCATCCGCGGAGCGGGCATCCAGCGTGTAAGGCTCACGGCGCATGGGCTGCGACTCAACTCTCCGGCAGGGCGGAGTGGAGCTGCGTGCCGTTGATCTTCTCCGCGGCGGCGCCCGGGGCGCGCGGCGGCTGCGACAGGACCTCCTCGAGCACCTGGATGGCGCCGCTGATGCGGAAGAGCGTGCTCTTGAGGTCATTCGTACGGACCTCCATGGCCGCGAGCTGCTTTTGCCCCGTCTCGAATTCTTCGCGAAGATCCCTGAGCCTCTGCTCCACATAGTCTCTCATGCCATCTCTCCGATTCTGGCTTGCGCCTGTCGTCACATCCGATCTAACGGTCGTGCTCACTTCTGGTTGAGGTAAAACGGGTAAACGAGATTTCCGCGCTGGTTCTTCGAACGCACGAGATAATCGATCGCGATGAGCATCACCCCCGGCCGCTTCGGGTCCATCGAGGCGCGGACGTCCTCGACCTCCACGCGCGGCTCCCACCGCTCCAGCGCCTGCTTCACGTGGAACGAGGCGAGGGAGAACGTCGCCGGGCTCTGCGGAGCAAAGACGAGCTCCCAGATCCTGCTGCCGAACTCCGGCTCCATCACCCGCTCCCCGGGCGAGGTGCCGAGGATCAGCTGGATCGATTGACGCACCTTGAGCTCGTCGGACGCGAGCTCCACCTTCCCGCCCGAGAGCGTCACGGGGAACGACCACCCTGCGCCGAGGAAGCTCTTCGACCCTTTCACGCTACCCTCCGACGAGGACGCTGCTCTGCGCAAGGACGGTCCCGGAAGGCAGCGGCGCAGGATCGTTGCAGGTCAGGGCGCGGTCGCCCGCTCGCGCGGCCGGGCGCTCTCCGAACATCACCGTCGCGCTGCCCTTGACGATCTGCGCCTGGTTCGTTGGCGGCACCGCGAACGTACCGCCGACCGGGATGTGAGGGGGGATGTTGGTCGCGGTCGATCCGAGGACGGCGGCCATCCGCCCCTCGATGAGGACGCTCGGGCAGAGGTCGCCGGTGATGATCCCATTGAACGGGAACGGCTGCGAGACAGGCACCGGGCCCGTGGGCGAAGGCACGAGGACGATATGCGTGTCGATCGCCTGCACGCGATCTCCTTGCTTGGCTGCCGGCAGTCCCATAGATCTCCTCAGTTGAGCCGGATGAGCGCGCCCTTCACGGCGACATCGCCCGTCGACGAGACTTCCACCTGAGCCTGCGCCGAGATCTTCACCGCCGCCGTCGCTGATAGCTCGATCTGCGTGGCCTTCAGCGTGATCTTCCCCGGCCCAGCGGACACGTCGATGTCCCCGCCCGCGGCGATGGTGACGCTCCTCTTCACGGCGTCGAGGACGACCTTGTCGCCGCTCTTGTCGATCACCTCGATCTTCTCGGCGCCAGGCTTGCAATCGAGGACGATCTTGCCACCGCTCTTGTCGGTCACCTCGATCCTCTCGGCGCCGGGCGTGTCGTCGATGCAGATCTGGCTGCCGCTCCGCGTCTTGATCATGCGCACGTCCTGCTGCTTCTGCTCGCCGGCGACGGGAGGGCGATCCTGCCCGTTCCACAGCGAGCCGATCACATAAGGCACGTTCAAGTTGCCCGCCTCGAAGATGACCAGCACCTCGTCGCCCTTCGCGGGAAGAAAATACGCACCGACGTCCTTGCCGGCGAAGAAGGATGCGACGCGACACCAGTTCGACGTGATCGTGGCGCCAAACAGCGGGTATTGCACCTTGATGCGCCCGAGCCTCTCCGGGTCGCCCGTCGTCTCCTCGACGATCCCGACGATCACGCCGGTCATGGATCGCTCATGGTGCGCATTGCTCCCCTGCCACGCGCTCATACGCCGGTCCTCCGCAGCGAGATGTTGGTCGTATAGCCATCCTGCTGCGTATAGATGTGCTTTGCCGCGGTCACGTAATAGAGGCCGCTGAAGCGGTCGCCGATGCCCTCGATCTCGACGTTCACCCCGGGCCGGAGCGCGGGGTTTCCGGTCGCGGACGCCTCGACCTCGATGAACCCCTCGATGTCGGCCTCGTACGTCGCCTCGGCGATGGCGCGCGCGCTCTTCTGGTCGAGGATCTCCGGGTCCATCGCCGACACGGGTGAGGCCGCGTAGGCGGCGGACAGCTCGTAGCCCGTCTTCTGGCCGCCCATGCGGAGCGACGCGGGGCCGGAGCTCACGGTCGCGACGATGGACTGCTTCTTCTTCGGATCCCAGCCCACGCGCGTCACGCGCGACCCTTGCTTGAGCGCCCGAGCTCGCACGGTCAGCGTCGTGAGATCCAGGCCGAGGCGCAGCTTCGTCGTCGGCGACTGGCCCGCGATGCTCCGGCGAAAGTAGAGCGTGCGCCCTGTCACAAAGAGCTCGAAATGGATCCGGGCCGCGCGCGCGGAGAGGAACGCGAAATCACTCTGATCGGCCTGGATCACGTACGGGTAGGTGACGCCGCTGTCGTCGGCGCGAATGTCGAGCCCGTTGTCGCGGGCGATGCGGGTCGCGATCTGGGTGTCGCTCGATCTCTCGAACGTGCGCGTCGTGGTCCCGAACTGGAGGCGGTAGAGCGCGTCATGGCCCTGGAGCTCGACGGCGCACTCGTCGCCGAAGACCATCTCCAGCGCGCCGAGGCGGCCTTCGAAGATGGGCTTCGTGCTCTCCATGCCGAAGCTCACCACGACAGGGTCGCCGATGCGGGCGGAGGTCAGATCGATCCCCTGAAAAACAGAGCGCTCGAAGTCGACGCTGCCGACCTCGACGGCGCACGTCGAGGGGAGGTTCAACTCCTGATCGACCTCGGCGCGGGCGAGCGCGGCGCTCATGCTGTCCGGGAGCGGCTTGCCCGCAACGGTGACCGAGACGACGCCCATTACCGATCCGCTCCGGCAGCGTTGCCGCCCTGAGAGAGTGCGTCGCTCTTCGGTAGATCGGCCGCGTCAGGGATCGCGAGGAGCGTCCCGATCTGCTCCGGCATCGGGAAGCGCAGCGGATCATCGATGTTGTTGGCCCTGGCGATCCAGAGCCATGCGCTGGCGTCCCCGAGCTCCCGGGCCGCGATGGCGTCGAGCCGCTCTCCCACCTTGACCAGGTGGAGCTTTGGGCAGTTATCGAGGCCGGCGTCCTTCTCCACCTCGCTCGGCAGGAGCTGCTCCTGAAATGTGACCGTGAGATCGGCGCGGACCGGGGTGCCGGTCGAGAGGAACATGGTGAAGTGCTGGTCGAGCTGGCTGACGATCCCCTGGTAAGAAAAACCTCCCCAGCTAAAGAGGCAGAGGGGCGGCCGGCGCTTTTCCCCCTCACCGACCGTCGGCCTCTGGAGCGCGGCGATGGGTTTGATCAACGCGCGCACGTCGGTGCCCTTTTCGTACGTATCAAAAAAGAGCTTCACGGTGAACGGCAGCCGCTCCAGGCGGTCGAACTGCAACGTTCCGGCCCTCCCCGAGTACAGGATCTGGGACGAGCTCGTGTATTGATCCGGGTTGTACATCACCTCGATCTGCTCGCCCGTATCGATATTCTTGATGATCGCTTTGCTCAGGGTCATCGCAGCCCCGTCCGCTCCTCGCGGTGGCGAATCCGCTTGTCCATCTCCGCCATCAGACGATCGACGAGCCTTCGCAGCTCCGCCTGCGAGGGCTGGTCGGCGAGCCGTGGCGCTCTCGAGGCAGCCGGTCGAGGCGCCCGCGCGCCTTCGAGCTCGGCCTGCATGTGCGGAAGAGAGAGCGCTGAGCGGGCGCGCGCAGCGGCGGGCGCGCTCTCGGTCGGGCGGGCAGCCGCGGGAGCCCCCCGGTGATCGAGCGAGGGCAAAGGACCAACCTGCAGGAGCTGCGAAGGATGGGTGAGTACGCGATCGGCAGGCGCGCGGAGCGCTGCCGTCGGTCGGTGCGACGCGTGGGCGTCGGCTGCCGGCGCGGCTACATGGGTGGTCGTCAAGGACAGAGGCCGGAAGGGTGCAGCCAACGTTCGCAGTGTTTGCCCCGTGCCGCCGAGACTGCCGTTCGAAGGGCCCGGGAGCGAGAGTGTGGTCGTGGAGGCAACGCGCACCGCCGCCGGCCGATGCCGAGAGACATGCTGGCTGAGGCGCCCGAGCGCCGCTCCAGCGCCGGCCGCGCTGCGCCCGAGCGCCGCTCCAGCGCCGGCCGCGCTGCGCCCGGGCGCCGCTCCAGCGCCGGCCGCGCTGCGCCCGGGCGCCGCTCCAGCGCCGGCCGCGCTGCGCCCGGGCGCCGCTCCAGCGGCCGCGAAGCGGATGCTGGGGTTCCCAGCTTCGCGCCAGGGAAACAAGGCTCGGCCCGCGCGCAACGCCGCCGCGAAGCCGCCGCCCGTCGTGCGCCCGAACGCTGGATGGGCGGCGCTCGTCCGGTATCCCCGAAGCGCCTCTCCGGTTCGAGATAGCCGGGAACCCCGCGCCCCTCGCTCCCCCTCCCTCGCGCGCCGGCGCACGGCAACAGCGTGAGGAGCTGCGCTCTTCGGCGCCGAGCGGACGGGGGCTGCGTCTGGGGCGCCAGGGAAGAGCATGAGAGACGCCGTGCTCTCGCGCCTGATGACGCCCTGTCTCGGGTAGGTCGCGGGCACGCTTCGAGCTCGGGGGAGCATCACGGAGGGAGGGCGAACGACGAGCTGAAACGGCAAGGCGAACAGCGCCGTCGCCAAGCGGCGTGGCGTGTCAGAAGGCGCTGTCCGCGTGGCTTGCTCCGTGACGATCGAGAGCAACAGCCGGAGAGGCGCTGCCAACGTTCGCCACGCCTGACGGGTGCCATACCGGCGCGGCGCCAGCGGGGAGACAGCGGGTACATGCCACGAACGCGCGCCGCGCATCTCCGGTCGCGCGTGCTCTGAAACGCGCCCCTCGTCGAGGGGCTTTCGCACGAGCAGCACGCCTGGGGGCGACGAGCCGAGGAGTGGCAAGCGCGTGAGCAGCAGGCGTGCGACGGTCCGGCGCAGAAGGGCCGCAGAGGCTCGCACGCGCCGGGGCTCCGGGGAGCGCCACGTTCGCGCCGCGAGGGTGGAGCGCAGCACGGTCGCCACGGCGCGCTGTAGGCTCACCGCGAGCGCAGCGCCCACGCTGCGGGCACCGTCGACCACGCTGCGGGCACCGTCGCTCACGCTGCGGGCACCGTCGCCCACGCTGCGGGCATCGTGGTGGGTCACCCCGGCTCGGCCACCCGTGGCGGCGACCCGAGGGCGCGCGTGCGAGGCACCGATCGCTGGCCGCAACCGCCGCCCGAGCCGCCCCACCTGCGGGCCGACCTCGTCCATCGTCCGCCGCCGCAGCGCGGCTCGCTCGTATCGCTCGGCCCGCGCTCCGGGCGAGCTCCGGCGGGCGCTCGCGCGGAGCGCGGCGCCGAGCGCCTGAAACACCGCAAGCTTGAGCGTGAGCCACACCGGCTGGATGACCGTGGATGCCCCGACGGCAACGTGGGTCAGGCCGAGCGGACGACGTCCGAGCGGCTCGCCTCGCCCGTACCGCTCGCGGATCTCGCGCGATGAGCGCATGGCGGCCCGAGCCGCGCTCGGCCACGCTGGACGATTGACCTGCTCGCGCTGAACCCGATGCAGCATCGATCAGGCCCCTATGCCTCGAAGATCCCGTCGTGCGCCAGCGTCAGCGACTGGAACAGCACCTGGTTCGAGGCTGTGTCGAACTCGGGACCTTCCCAAGCGATCGGGTAGGCGCTACGGAAGTGCCATTGCTTGAGGAATGCACCGGTCCGGTCCATGAGATGGACGGTCCCGTCGTAGCGGCTGAACTTCCCGGCGATGACCTGCTGGTACCAGCTCCATAGATTGTCCAACTCGGACATCCCGCGCCGAAGGACGAGATCCGTGTACGACGTGGGGCCGGGCAGCCGGTGCTCATGCGTGTTGACGCCGCCCTCGCGGCGCGACTCGACCGCCGTTTGGATCCGCAAGCCGCTGATGCTGCTGAACCCGCCCACGATCAGCGACCCGATCTCGACCTGAAAGTTGAAGCCCAGGTACGGATCCTTCCGAGCCGCGCGTCCGCCTGACGACGAGCCCCTGCCGCCGTTCGCCATACCGCCTCCCTCACGCCACGGTTACACCCAGGACCGAAGGCCGTCCGTTCGCCTCGCGATCAGAAGTCGAGCAGCGACCGCTCCTTCTTTTCGGAACCCATGATCTCCCGGTTGATCTTGCTCGCCTCTTCGCACCACCGCCTGCGCTCGCGGTGCTCGAGCCTGAGCAGCGAGTCATACTCCCAGTGAAAATAGTACGCGAGAAAGGCTATCTCCTCGTGCATCGCATCGAGGGGATAGCCCTTCATTGGTCCCGGGACGTGTCCACCTCGAGCTCGAACGCATGGTTGCATTTCGGACAGAGCACCTCGACTGCGTTTCGCCCCCGCTCGTTGATGCGGTTGTACATCTCCTGGAGAGCGGCGAAGTCCGCCGCGAACAGGCCCTCGATGACCTTGGGCGTGACGGTGGGCAGCGTGCCGAGCCGCGTCACGACGCGCGAGAGGAGGATGATGGAGAGGTAGCTCTGGTTCTGCTGAACGCGGCTGTCGCGCAGCGGCAGGATCTCATCGGCCGCGGTCGCGAGGCGCATGGTGCCTTCCTTGTGAAGATCGCCATTGTCGTCAGCGTAGCCGAGCTTCAAAATAAATGGGAATTCGGTGATTAGCGCGGTCATTTCGACCTCCTCTCTCTGGCGCTGTCATTGCGTGCGCTTGATGGTCTCCACCGCCACCTCGAGCGTCTCGATGAGGACGTCGCTCCCCTTGCCGTCGAGATCGCCCGCCTGGTACTTCGACGGCCAGGCCCCGACCAGGTCCCAGCGCGCGGCGTCGTTGCCGGCGTCATCGACGAGGATGATCGATATATTCCTCCGAGCGTTCGGCACGCCGGTGCCGGTCTGGCGGATGATCTGCCACCACTCGTAAAGCTCCATCGACGTCGTGATGCCGCGCTTGAGAGTGAGCGACCCCACCTTGGGATACCCGGAGAGCTTGCGCGTGAAGGGATCGGTGCCCTCGCGGTACTCGATCGGGTCCGACGACTCGTCCGGGATCGTCGCGCTTGCGAAGGCGGCGACCTGAATGCTCGCGATCTCGACGCGGAACCGATAGTTCCTGTAAGGGTCCGTTCTCTCCGCCATGATAACTATAGCCTCTCTTGATGCCCGGCCCCGGAGGGCTCCACATCAGGCTCGATCAAGCCGATGGTAGCGTCTGCTGTTGAATGCGGAGCACGACAAACTCCGCAGGTCGCACGGGGGCCACCTTGATGTCGATGTAGAGGAGCCCCTGGTTCCTCGTCGCCGGAGGGTTGTTCGACGCGTCCACCTTCACCTCGAACGCGTCCGAGTCCTTGGCGCCGAAGAGGCCTCCTGCCGTCCACACCTGGGTCAGAAACACGGTCACGTCGCGACGGACCGTGCCCCAGAGCTTCTGATCGTTCGGCTCGAACACGACCCATTGCAGGCCCCGGTAGAGCGACATCTCGATGTACGTCAGCAGCCTGCGTACGCTGATGTAGACGAGGCTCGGGTCCGTCGACAAGGTGCGCGCGCCGTACGTCACGATGCCGTAGGTCGGCAGGCTCCGTATGGCGTTGATGCCATCCGGGTTGAGGATACCTTGAGCCTTCTCCGTGACGAGCGCCGTGAGGCTCACCGCCGACGACAGCTTGCCGTCGCGGATACCCGCCGGAGCCTTGAACACGCCGACGCGGCTATCGGTCTCGGCATAGGTCCCTGCGATGGCCCCGGCGGGAGGGATCGTGATGCTGCGCGCCGTCGACGTATTGAAGAAATCGATCCATGGATAGTAGATCGCGCCGCGGTCCGAGTTGAGCGCGTTCTCCAGGTCGATGGCTGCGGTCGCTCCCGGGGGAGTTATCGGTTCGCCTCTCTTGAACGACCTGAGCGTCGGCGGGTCCAGCCAGAAAGGGGCGTCTGCGATCATGAACATGTCGCAAGGAGTCCGACCTTCGCAGTAGTTTATGCCCTGCTGAATCGTCGCTTGCTGCGTCTTGAGATCGTCCAACATGCCCGTGTCGGGCATCACGAGGAGGCTTGCGTCGGTGATCGGATCGAGCCTGGCGAGCGCGTCTTGGTAGTCGACCGGAGTGCCCGACGTGGAGTCAGCGCCCGTCACGAGCAACGCCGGGGCGAGGGCGGTCGGCGCCGGTGGCGTCTCGGCGTTGACCGTGACACGGATGAAGAGCGATTGGCCGTTGATCTTGGCCTCCAGCGAGCTAGGCTGCCCGTTCGCTCCCTTCTTGAGATCCTTGATGGTCAGCCCAGGGAACTCTTCAATGACGTAATAATCGACAGTGCGGGTGATCTTGGCAGAATCGAGGTTGTTGTTCTTGATGTAGCGAGTGATGAGACGCTCGAGGACAGTCTTCTTGCTGTCGTCTTGGTCCACCTTTGCGGCGGAGTAGAGGACGCGGACGCCGAAGGTGGGCGTGAGGGTCGTGCTGGGAGTGTCCTCCCAAGGGTAGTTTTCGATCGCGATGGCGAGATCGTTGCCCCACAGGCCCGGTGACGACGCCGTGAACTGGAGAGGCGCATGCACGACCGTCGCCGCGGCGAGGCCATCGCTCGCCTTCGCGCTCACGACGTACGCGTACGCGCCGCCCTCGGCGAAGAAATTGTACACCGCAAACGGGACGTTATAGCCCCACGTGAAGTTCCCGAATTTCGCCAGGAAAGCGTTCCAGCTATCGATCAGCGTGGGCTCGTCCGGCCCTTTTTCTGTCCATCCCACGAAGGCGGTGGTGCTGGTGCCGACGCCAGAGATCTGCTGTGGTCCCCGGATTTCTTCGATGTAGACGCCCGGATACAAGTAGTTGGACACGGGTTCAACCTTTCCAGAGACGATTCGGACGAAGGAGGTTGCCAGATCCTCTTCGACACACACCGCATCGCGACAGACATCGGCCTCTTCCCCATGGACTCTTCCCCACGGAGGGAACGGTGGAGGCCGCCTTCGAGGGCATCTCCCTCCACCTCTCTTTGAGGAGAGGGAGATGCTGGGAAGACAAGGTCGCGAGGGCGGAGTCCGCCAGCTGATCTCGGCTACCCCCCCCGAAGAGAGCCTGGACATTAGGTTTCCTTTGCCGGAGTTGTCAACGCGGTCTGAGGATGCCCGATCCGATCTTTCGTCACAATCATGGGGCCGGGTCTATCCGCCAGGCGATCGTTTTGTCACCCTCATGGGACCAGCAGTGCCTTGTGGAACGGTGATCTCGTCAACCTCATGGGATCACCCCGGCGATCGGGGATCTGTGTCGATCACCCACTCTTCCGGGGAGGGCGGGCTCCCCTCGGTGGGCGAGTTCACGTGGAAGGTGGACTGGACCTTGCGGACGAGGGCTCCCTGCTCCGTGGCGGCGCGCGGGATGCGCACGGGCGTCACCGTATAGAAGAGCGAAAGTCGGTAGGGTTTGTTCGGAAAACCCGCCCAGATTTGATGGATCTGCTCCATGCTCGGCCCGTCCGACAGGACGGGCAACCGTTCGTTGCCTGTAACGAACAGCACGCCGTTCGGGCTCTTGTCCTCGAGCACGGGGCAGTCGGAGAACAGCCGCTTGAGCTTGCTCACGAGCAGGAGCTCGTTCTCCGCGTTCTGGGCGTACGGGATCATCATGTAGGAGAGATCGACGGCGAGCGGCGCCGCGCGACGCACGAAGCCGGTCCCCGTTCTCACGATCGACGGGGGCTCGTTGATCAGGTAGGGATTGTTGGCTACCCGATACAGATAGACCAGGATAAGCGGAGAACGCCCCTGCCCTGAATCAGGCTCGTCCGAGGGAGAGTGATACTTGACCTCCACCCTGTCCACGTCCTCCAGGTCTCCAGGTCGGCGGCCGTGGTAGAGCGAATCGTGATCGTCATCAACCGGAGACGCCGGGCCCGGAGGATCGTTGAGAAATACGTTCTCGCGGATCAGCGTGCCCAGGCTCTCGCTCACCTGGCGGAGCACCCATCCTGCGGGATCACTCATGGTAAACCGCTCCCTCGTGCGCGCTCGACCGCGCTTCATGGCCGGCCGATCGATCTTCACCGGCTGTGGGCTGTGACCTAACCGAAAGTCTCGTCCTTCACCACCTTGCCCATCTTCTGGAATTCGAGCCGCGCCGCCCGGAAGAGGTGCCACATCCCCACCGCCGCTGCTTGCTCCGCCGCGAGCATCGCTGCGGCGAGCGCCACGTTCCGGATCGAGCCCCCGGCGAGCTCCAGCCGGGCGCCGAGACGCTCGAAGTCGACGTCGGGATCGAGCGGCGTCTCGGCAGGGAAAGCCCTCTTCCAGATGGCCGCGCGTTCTTTGGGGCTCGGGAACGGGAAGTCGACGATGAAGGACAGCCGCCGCATGAAGGCCTCATCCATGTTCTTCAAGAGGTTGGTCGCCAGGATCACCACCCCCTCGTGCGCGTCGATGCGCTGGAGCAGATAGCTCGTCTCGACGTTCGCATAGCGGTCGTGCGCGTCCCGCACCTCCGTCCGCTTGCCGAAGAGCGCGTCGGCTTCGTCGAAGAACAGGATCGCGCTCGTGGCCTCGGCCTCGTCGAACAGCTCGCCGAGGTGCTTCTCCGTCTCGCCGATGTACTTGCTCACCACCTGCGACAGATCGATCTGGTAGAGGTCGAGTTCGAGCTCGCTCGCGATCACCGCCGCGGCCATGGTCTTGCCCGTCCCCGGCGGGCCCGAGAAGAGGGCCGAGAGCCCCTTGCCCAGCGAGAGCTTGTCATCGAAGCCCCACGCGACAAAAACCTGGTTTCTCTGCTGCATGAACCGGCAGATGGCGCGGAGGAGCTCCCGCCGATCCTCGCGGAGGACAACGTCGTCCCACCGATGCACGAGCGGCACCTTGCGCGCGAGGAAGCTCTGCTTGCCGCCGTACCGGAGCCGGCACGCCTGGAGCACATCGGCCGTGCTCATGACAGCGCCCTGTCCACGCGTGAGACAGAGGGCGCGCGCCGCGGCGACAGCGCCGTGGATCTGCCCGCCGGTCAAGCGGAAGCGGCTCGTCAGCGCTGCGACGTCGATGGCCATCGCCGGCGCGTCGCCGGCGCGGAGCGCGGCGTTCCACAGCGCTGCCTGCTCGGCCATGCGAGGCCGGGGGATCTCCAGGCGAAGGAGCGGACGCCCGCCCAGCGCGCCCGCAGGCGCCCACGGCGCACGCTCCAGGAGGAACACGGGCCCATCGTGCTCGGCGATCGCCGCCGCCACGGCGAGCTCGAGCGCCTTCCGGTCCGCGGCGCCGAGCGCGCCGGATCCATCCCAGCAAAGCGCCGCGCTCCACAGCCTCGCCTCGCGCGCGACGAGCGGCAGCGCCGCGCGAAAGGGCGCGTCTCCCTCGGCGAGGAGCGCCTCGAGATCCACAACGAGCACGGGGACGCCGATCTCCCCGCAAAGAGCCTCGACGAGCGACGTCTTCCCCACGCTCTCCGGCCCCTTCAGCGTCACCACGGGCCACGTCTGCCCCCGATGCGACGCGGCGAGCCGGAGCAGGCTCTCTTTGGTCTCCTCGGGCAGGAGCAGCTCCTCGAGCCGCGCTTGAGGATGCACGAGCCGCACAGCGCGGCCGAGGCGCGGGTCGAGCTCCTCGCTGCCGAGCAGATACCAGATGATGCGCTCCTCCACCTCGAGCGGGGCGGCCAGGAGCGAGCCTTGCCGGGCGGCGGCATCGAGGCCGCGGAGCAGACCATGGCGCACGAGCGGGGCGCGCGGCGCGAAATGGCGTCGCGCGGCGAGGCGCTCCTCGAACGAAGCAGCGAGCAGGGAGAGCCCGATGTTCACCGTCGGGCGCTTGCGCGTGATATCATCGTTGAGATACGCAAAGAGGCGCTCGTAGCGAAGGTCTATCTCGGGCGCGAGCGCGAGCAGGAGCACATCCAGGTCGAAGCGCGTCAGCCCGAACCGCTCGGCGAGCGCCACGAGGCGAAGTTGGACGCCGCGCCTCCCGCTCTCCGCCGCGCGGCGCGAAAGCACGGCGGCCTGCCACTCGATCGCCTCTTTGACCGCGATCACCTCCGGCCCCTCGGGCCCGGTCGTCCAGTGGGGCTCGCCCGGCGCCCGCTCGAGCAGCGCGTCGATCTCGGCCTCGGAGATGGTAAGGCCGGGGAGCGAATCCTCCTCTGCCACGAGACGTGCCTGAGCGACGCCGAGGCGCACCATCCGATCGACGCGCTCGAGCTCGGCCATGAGGTGATCGAGCGACCGCGCGAAGGGCGCATCGCCCGCTGGGTCCGGGGCGCCTTCCGGCTCTTCTGCGATGTCGTGATGCGGCTCCAGCATAGAAGAGGCGGTCGTCGTTGGACGCGGGGCGGCTCGCTCCAAGCTTCTGGGCTCGCTCCGCGGCTCTCATCTTCACCCGGGTAGGGGGCGAGGCGCAATAGAGGGATCGGCAGAAGCGGCGCTGCCATGTCACTTTTCGGCTGGCCCATGATCCTGACGACCGGCTGGCCCCATGAGGCTGCATAAATGGGGCTCAAGTGGCCCCATGAGGCTCATGACAGACAGATTCCAAGATTGAGTGTCGAAGGCCCCTGCGTCATCATGGATCTTCGCCTGCAATCGCGGTCGAGGAGTACGGCTGTAGTACTAGTACCTCTCCCGCCGGACGAGCTCTATCGCTTTCTTCTTCGCTTCCTTGGGGGGGAGGACGAGGATCTCCTTGAAGAAACTCTCCTGCTGCTCACGCGGGAGCGAGTCGAGGAGCCTCTCAAGCATCTTGACGCTGGTCAGCAGCTCCTCGTCGACGACGGTCCGCTTGCCGCCATACTCTGCGGGCGCCTTCGCGCCGAACAGCTTCGACGCTTTCTGCCCGCCCGTGGCCGAGAGCTTCGTGGTTTGATCCTCGGCGCCGCTCGAGGCCGTATGCGCCGTGCCGTACATGTTCGCGGTCAGGGGGGCCGACCCTTCCAGGCCGACCATCAGGGCCATCGTGTCGCCCCTCACGTGCTTGTTCATGTAGATGTGGCCGTGCTGATTCTTCCTGGGGATGGCCACGAGCTGGCGCTTCCGGAGGTACTCTCCGGTCGCGGGGTCGATCGGGTGGCCGCCGGGGCCGATGATGTCCCCCTTCACATTGCGGTTCCCGATGCCCCCCAGCGGGACGTTCACGCCCCTGTGCCGGCGCAGACCCATCTGCGCGTGGAATGGGAGCTTCAGCTCCTCGACGCGCCTCGTCCCGTCCGCGCGCCTCTCGCCGACCTTCGTCGCGTGGGAGGCGAACCCGCGCCAGGCGCTCTTGTCCAGCACGTCGCGGCCATCCTGCGAAGGTCCGCGCCCCAGGTAGTCATAGAAGGCCTCGCCCAGGCCCTTCTTCTCCTGGATCTCGAAGAGTTGCCGCTGCCCGTGACCTAGGACGCTCGCCAGCGGCCACGGATATTCGGTCACCAGGCCCTCGGGCTTCGACAGATCGGGGTTGTTCCGCGTCGACATATCCACCCCGCCGAGCGCCATGGTCAGGTGAAGCCGTCGCATGAACTTCTGCTTCGCGAGCGTCATCTCCGCGGACGCCTCCAGCTTCTGCCTCGCACTGGCGCTCATGCTCTTGTCCGACCCCTTGGGATCGGCGAACATCGTCTGGAACATGACCGCGGGGTCAATCTCGTTGAGCTGGCGCGCCATGAAGTCCTCTTCGGACTCGGTGTACTCGCCGTCCGGCCCTTTTCTGCGCCCCTTCCAGGTCTCTTCATCCACCGCCCATCGGTCCTTGGCGGCCGCCGCTTGCCCGTCGGACAGCCGCTGGATCAGGTGCCGCGTCGCGCGGTTGCCGATCTTCGCCTGGAGCTGCAAGACCGGGTGAACCGGGGACGGGGCCGCCGGGGCGGCCGCTACCGCCGCCTTTCGAACGGTGGCTGCTCGGGCTGCTGCCGTCTGCTTCTGTGCCATCTAACGCACCTCGTCTCCAGGTTCGACGCTATTGAAGTGGTTCACGTTGATGCAGGAATCGTCCACGGTCCATCGACTTCGCCCTTGGTTGCATGCTGTCACACCGCGAGCTTGAATCCGCCTCGGCTGCGAGTGATACGCCGGTTCTTTATGGCCCGTTTCAACGCAACCTTGAGCGCTCCGGGCTTGAGCTGAGGAGTGCTGGTGCCTCGATTTTTGTTGATGTAGTTCAGGATGTCCTTGAAAGGGTGCGTCGGCCCGAGGGCTTTGATCGCGTCGATCACCTCTTTCTCCAGGGGGCTCACCTTCGTCACATTTGGCACGCTCGGATAGGGCGGCACGTTGTCTACGCGGTGCTTCGTCAGCTCGTTGGGGCCCCCCTGCTGCTCCGGCCAGGGGTGGTTGTTGCCCGCGATGTCCTTGCGGATGGGCTTGATGGTGATCTCCAACCCGGAAGCCAGCTTCTCCTCGCTCGGGTCGTACGGAACGCTCCCGCTCGGGCTGGGAGGCAGGACGGTGACCGTGTACTCTGCGCCGTGCTGGTAGCGGGAGTCGCCCAGCCGGCTTCCTGGCCTGATCTGATCCGCAATCTGCGCGAGGGCCTTGACTTTCCCTTCCACGCCACGGTGCCTCTTGTTGGCGTCCGAGCTCAGCACGGTCAGGTTCTGGTTCTCGCCCAGCCCGCCCATGTTGTCGTTGAGCAGGTGCCCCGCGATGTACCGAGGCTTCCCGCCCACGATCTTACCGACCTTCTTGATGATGGTCGGGGTGTTCGCGTTGGGCTTGGACCCATATTTCCATTCGCTTTCCGCGCCGACCTCCGCTTCCATCCTGGTGCCCCCGTAGTAGCGGCTTGGCTTTCCCCAGGTGGCTTTGACCGGGAACCGCTGGACGGCCGCGTCGGCTGGGGGGGTAACTCCCGGGGGCTGGTTGGGCTGCGCAGAGCGATCCCAAGAGTGTCCCTCTGTCCTCCCCACCACCGCAGACACCCACGGCCCGCCGGCCTCCCCCCGCGCCGCCCTGGCCCCCATCGCGTCGGCCTCGGCCTCCAGTGCCGGGTCATCATTGAGCGCCACCCCCTTCATCTGTGCCGTCGCCCGCACGCGCCCCGCCCGCTGCTGCACCACGTGCGCGAGCTCGTGCCCGAGCAGTTCCTGTCCCCGCGTCGTCTCCGGCGCCCAGTGCCCCGGCGCCACGTGGATGTCGCTCCCCTGGGTGTATGCCGCCGCCCCCAGCGCCGTCGCGCGCGGCGAGCCCGGGTGTACCCGCACGTCCGAGAAGCCGGCGCCGAAAGCACCCTCCATCTTCTGCTGCACCGCCTCCGGCAGCGGCCGGCCCGACGTCGACGCGGGCACGTCGCGCTCGGTCTCCGCAGGCGCTCGCCCGGCGGACAGCCGCTGGATCACGTGCCGCGTCGCGCGGTTGCCGATCCTCGCCTGGAGCTGCAGCACAGGGTAAGCCGCGAACGGGGCCGCCGGCGCCGCTTCTGGGACCGGCCTCCCAGTCGTCGGTGCGCGGTTCACGGCAGAAGCGCCTTCGCGACGGATGGCTTGCTTGCTCATGGGGTATCGGGAGCCTACCGGGGATAGGAAGGCAAACGGCTTGTCGAGTCAAGCGGCCTCGCCCGCAGCTACGATAGCGCTCGAGTCACGAGGTATCCAGCTCGCCCGTGCGCATATCCGCCGTGTCAACACAAATCCGTGCGCGCTCAGCACGCCAATATTCAGAGTGATGGGGCCGCCCCTCTCTCAGCGTCATGGGGCCAGCGAGACAGGCCAGGAAAGAAGAAGCGCATGTCTATTGGTTCTTCGCTCTCCTGGAGCTTCGAGGATTGCCCACCACCGCGCGCATCATCCAGCCTGCGCCGCCGTCTGAGAATCGACGGAGAGGTGCCCCGGGGGGCGGCTCCCCCGGGCCCCTCGCCGGAGGCGGACAGTGCGAGTTCCGCCTCCGGCTCTTCGGCGGATCCCCGGTCAGAGCTCGTCAGGATGTTCCTGTTCGTCACGACCGCCGACCGTGCTCTGGGCGAGCGCCTCGCTGGCCGGGGGCGCCTCCCTCGCGGACACGCCTGAAGGCCGCTCGCGCCAGCCGAGCTCCCTGTGCGCGAACCGCCGCAGCGTGCTGTATGTCACCTGCACGCCCTCGAGCGCCAATCGCTTCTGCACGCGGACCAGCTGTAACGGCTTTGGGCCCATGAGCCACCCTTCGATTTGAGCGCGGCGGCCTTCGAGCGTCTGCCACGCCGATGACGGCGGGGGGTGCGGGCGCGCCTGCACCTTCCGCGCGACCTCGGCGACGAGCTCGTCGCTTATATCGCTCTGCCGTTCGATCCCGCATCGGCGCGCTGTCTCGATGTACCGGAGCGCCGTTTTTCGATCGACCACGCCGGCGCGTGCGATCTGCCGGGCGCTCTGCCCTTCCTGCCAGCGATGGATTACGCCTCGTACATCCGTCATGCTCAGCTGTCTAAAGCTCATTTGTATCTCCCAAGAGCGGCGCGCGCGGACGGAGTCCCGTCTCAGAACCTCGACCGCCAGCGGTGCGCGTCAGTCCGCGTCAGCGCTGAATCACTTCTTGTGCCGCCCAGTTAGCAACGCGTTGAAGATCGCGCTTGCCGGGGTGAGATCAGCGATCGGCGTGGAGATTGCAAGCCGTCTAGAGTGTTGATCGCCACGCACATGGGACCAGCTTGCGGCGTTTTTTCACCCTTATGGGGCCAGTCGCGAGTTGGCCTGAAATGAGTTCGCCAGGGTCATGGGGCCGGCCGCTCGCCAGGATCATGGGGCCACCCTGGCGCGGATGACCCAGGGCTTGACGATCGAGAGCGAGGACATGGATCCGACCGGCGGCGCGGGTCGCCCTGTATGTTAGAGAAGATGCCGTCTACTCGGTCCGGCAGTCCGGCCTGTGGAGCTCAGGAGATCGTGATCAGGGCGAGCCCGGAGAGCTCGCTTTAGGCCGCCGTACGAGGAGGCGTTTCGAGAAAACAACCGCCCGGCTGGGGATCCGATGCCCAGTCCTGAGGACATCGAGCTCACGACGGCGACAAAGAGGGCTGCTGATCTAATGAGCATTCCCCTGGTCGACTGCATCATCATTGGAGATCGTGGCAGAGGCTTCAGATCCATGCTTGATCTCTGCACTCCGCCCCCCGACCCTGGCCGAGCGTCGTCTGCTCCTGTCCCCGACGAGGACGTGATCGTCCATGGCCGGGCGGCGTAGCGGTCTCGCAGGGCTCGAGCGCGTTCTTCGCGCGCTCCACAGCGGGGAACTTTCGCTGGATCGTACACCTCGCCCGGCAGGCTCGCAGCAGCGTCGCGCAGCGGGTCGAGGAGAGAGAGGGCGCCTAGTTCGCGAGGATTCGTCGCGCCGGCATCGAGCCAGAGCCACACGCAACAGGAGCCGGGCACACCGCGGCTCGCTCCCGGATACACCTGCACGACGAGCCCTCGAGCTCACCGAGATCTTTCGGCCTCCACTCGGCGATCGGCTCAACCAGTGAGTCTAGCTCCTTGTCCGCCCAGATCGGCGGAGCGAGGCCTCGTGGTACTCCTCGTACTGCCTGGAGCCCTCGCCGCTGGACACCTTGTTCTCGATCAAGAGGAGCGCCCGCTGGGAAAGGATGAGCAAGTCCGGCTCGCGCGACGATCCCGCGCCTTCCGGCCATCGCATCTCGCTGCGCACCGTGATCGGGCTCTTGAAGTCGGCCAGATCCGCTTCGAGCTCCTTACACCCCAGCCCGCGCGCGATCGCGAGCAGCACCGCCCTGCCTGCGCCGTGGTCAGCCGTCGGCGATCCGTAGACACGGATGTGGACCGCGGGGCCGTGCCTCGCCGAGAGGCGGCGCGGTGATAGCTCCACGCTTCGACGAAGGCCGGCGACGCCTCGCAGCGCGCCATGGCCCCGCAGGTCACGTCAACCACGAGGAGGCCACATGACCAAGCGTAGGTTTATGAATCTCTCGAACGTTGCTTCGATCTCCTTCAGCGCTTCTGTGCTCGCCGGCGCAGACGTGACCGACCCCCTCAGGAAGCTCGGCCGGCGATGAGGTCGAGGACCGCGAGCCCTTTGCGCCGCACATGGGCGCTCGCGGCGCGCCGCGTGGCCTCATCAACGACGACGCCGCGAGCGACGACGAATCGATGATCCGGGGCCACGGGCTCGTCGGATTCGGTGAGCACCGAAATTCCGAAATTCGCTTGCAGAGCCGCGAGCCGTCGAGCAAGAAGTCGGGCAAGAAGAGGACGGCGAGGAGCCCGAGGATCCACCATCATGGCTTCATCCACTCGCCCTCTAACGGCACACTACAAGCAACGCGCGTGCGCCGATCAATAATAAATCTTCATTCGATCGCAATCACAACATTGACGCACCATCCCAGTTGGCGTATCAGCAAGAGTCCCTATTAGGAGCGCACAATGACCGAATTCCTTCCGGGCCAAGGCACCCAATCTGACTGGCGGACGCAGATCCAGAATCAGTTTCGTCTGCTCTCGCTGCTGGTGCTTCCATCGAAGAACCGCGCCCATATCCTCTACGAGATCATGTCGACGGGCAACCTCCTCAACGAGAAGAGTCTATTTCTCAACTACGGCTACTGGAGAGATTCACCGGATACCCTGGACGCCGCGTGCGAGGCCATGGCCAAGCTCGTCGCGGAGACGGCGCGGGTCTCGCGCGGGGATCGCGTCCTCGATGTCGGGTTCGGGTTCGGCGACCAGGACATGTACTGGATGAAGCATTTCGAGCCGCGGCAGATCGTCGGGCTGAACGTGACCGAGATGCAGGTGGACATCGCGCGCCGCCGCGTCGCGGAGCGCGGCCTCTCGGATCGCATCGATTTGCGCGTCGGCTCCGCGACCGAGATGGGGTTCGAGCCCGCGTCGTTCGACAAGGTGCTCGCGGTCGAGTGCGCGTTCCACTTCCAGACACGGGAGCGCTTCCTCGAGGAGGCGTTCCGTGTCCTCCGCCCCGGAGGACGCATCGCGATGGCGGACATGACCGTATTCCCCTTCGAGGGCCCGTCCACGGTGGCCACGAAGCTCTCCCACTTCATGGTGCGGTCGCTGCAGCAGATCTGCAAGGAGAACATGTATAGTCGCCACGTCCTGCGGGACATGATGACCCGCATCGGATTCCAGGACGTGGAGATCACGGTCATCCACGACGATGTCGTCATGCCATTCTCGCGCTACATCGTGAAGCGCGTCCAGGATGACGAGATCAAGCGCCGGTTGCCCGCGTTCTCTCGTGCGCTGACCTTGAAGGGCGCGCAGGTGACGCTCGAGGGGAAGCACCCCGAGCGCGGGCTCGAATACGTGCTGATCTCCGCGACGAAGCCGCTCGCCGCTTCGTAGCAGCACGATGACGCGCGCTGCTACAGCGCGCAGGTTATGGGTGGCCGAGCGGAACGGCGCGGCCATCCAGCTACCCCCCCTCCTGCTCGATGATGGCCGGCAGATCCTGTTCCGATCGGGGGACGATCTGCGCTGGGCTCGACGGCCCGGGACGAGCGGCGCCTTCGAGGAGCCGGAGCGGCTCGAAAAGCCGCGCAAGATGCTCCTTGATGACGGCGAGCCCCGGACCCGAAAGCAGCGAGAAGTGATCCGCAGGGACCGAGACCACGTCGAGCCGGCTGGCGACGATGTCCCTCCAGGGCGCCACGTGGTCCGGCGCATCCGGACCAACACCCCTGGTCAGGCCGGAGCCGGCGCGGCCGGGATCGACGAAGCCCGCGGCCGCCTGGAAGTAAAGGACGTCCGATGCGTCGTAGCGAGAGGGCTTATATCCGTGCAGGGCCTGTCCTGTATATCGAGCCACGTTCACAGCGCCCTGCAGGAGAGTGTAGATCTCGTCCCTCGACCACCCTGCGCCCAGCCGCTCTGCGAGCAGGCTCGCCAGGTGGCCGAGCCGCACCTCCGGTGGCGTCCCTTGCAACTCCTCCACGGACACCAGGCCGTCGGCCCGGCCAGGGGCGAAGAGCATCGCGGCCACCGCGACATGGAGATAGTCATCGTCCATGAAGCCAGCGAACCACCGTTGCACCTCCGGGGTCGGCGGGTACGTGTCGAGCAGGATGACCCGGGCCACGCTCTCGCCTTGCCGGTGCAGCTCCCGGGCAAGCTCCAGAGCGAGGATGCCGCCAGAGGAATAGCCGCCGATGCAATAGGGGCCTCGAGGCTGCACCGACCTGATGCACGCGACGTAATGAGCGAGCATGTCCTCGAGCCGGTGGAAGGGCAGCCGCGTGCCGTCCACTCCCCGCGCCTGCAAAGCATAGACGGGGTAGTCCTCGCCCAGCGCCGCGGAGAGCGGCCGGAAGATCTGCCCGAAGCCCAGCGCGCCATGGCACCAGAACGACGCAGGTCGCGTTCCCGCCGGGTTCATCGGAATCAGCTCGGGTTCCAGCGGCATCACGTCGGAGAGAGAGCGCTTCCCTCCCCGCTGCCGTAGCTGCTCCGCCCACTGCCGCAACGTGGAGGCGCCCCCGTTCGCGGGCACCGGGACGTCCACGCCGAAGACCGATTTCACGCGGCCCGCGAGCATCGCGCCCGTGATCGAGTCCACACCGTAGAGCGAGAGCTCCCGATCCGGGCTCAGCGCGTAAGGAGGCAGCTTCAGACTCTGCGCCACGAGCGCCCCCAGATCCTCCACGAGGCGGTCGGCGTGAGCTCCGTTCGTCCCGTTGAGCCTCGGGGGAGGCCCCGCGTGCTCCTCCGCCTCGCCGTTGCCCCTCCTCGTCTGCTGCGATGGCTGCGACCAGAACGGCGCCTCGCCCTGGCCGATCCAGCAGACCCGCTGCTCGAAGGGATAGGCAGGCAGGTACATCAGCGGCGGCGTCCCTTCCGGATAGAGGAGCCGCCAGTCGACGTCGACGCCGCTCACCCAGAGCTGCGCGAGCTTGCGGAGCTTGCGCTCCTCGATCACGATCCGCAGGTAAGCCTCGCCCTCCCGGCCGTCGAGCAGGAGCCGCGAAGCCGCCGGGGTGGTCCCCACGTCGCCGCGGGCGAGATCGTCGATGCCCTCCTCGCCGCGCGCGAACGCGCGCAGCTTGGCCGCGGCGCTCGCCGCATCCGTCGCGATCAGCGCGAGGCGCGCGCCGAGCGGCTCCCTTCCGATCTGGAGGGTGTAGGCGACCGCATCGAGCGGTGTCTCCGGGCTCGCCTCGAGGAACGAGCCGATCCGCTCCGCATAGGCCTTCAGCCGGTCCTCGTCGCGACCGGACAGCACCAGGACGCAGGGTTGTCGAGGATCGGGCCGCGGCGCGACCTCGGCCCCGGCGAACGACTCCAGGATCAGGTACGCGTTGGCGCCGCCTGCACCGAACGAGGCCACCGCCGCGCGCAAGGGCTCTCCCTCGACAGCGGGCCGCCACGGCGCGCGCTCCCGCTGGACATAGAAGGGAGAGTCGTCCAGCCGGATGTTCGGATTCAACGGCTCGCTGTTCAGGGTGGGGACCAGCGTGCGATGGTGAAGCTGGTACGCGACCTTGGTGACCTGCGAGACCCCGGAGGCGGCCTCCAGGTGACCGATGCTGGATTTCACCGAGCCGAGCGCGCAGAAACCCCGCGCGACCGTGAAGCGCCGGAACGCCTGCTTGAGGCCCGCGATCTCGATCGAGTCTCCCAGCGAAGAGCCGTTGGCGGCCACCTCGATGTAGCTCACGGCGTCGGGGCGGACGCCCGCGCGCCGGAACGCCTCGACGATGAGGTCGGCCTGCGCGCTCGGGTTCGGGACCGTGGCGCCGTGGGTGCGCCCACCGTGGTTGACGAATCCCCCCTTGATGACGGCGTACACGCGATCGCCGTCCCGGAGGGCAAGCGCCAGGGGCTTGAGCAGCAGCGCCCCCACGCCCTCGCCGAGGGTGATGCCGTCCCCCTCGCCCAGGCTGCACGAGCGCTCCTTGCTGCCGAGCAACCCCATCTGGGAGAAGGTCACGTACTTCTGCGGGTGCAGGCTCAGGTTGACGCCCCCGGCCAGCGCCATGGCGCACTCTCCCCGCGCGAGGCTCTCACACGCCATGTAGATGGCCGTGAGCGACGACGAGCACGCCGTGTCGACGAGCATGCTGGGCCCCTTCAGGTCGAAGTAGTGCGACACGCGATTGGCGATGGCCGATCCCGGAAAGCACGAAAGCTGGGCCGCTGTCGCGCCGTCCGACGCGACGAAGGGATAATGCTGGTACATCGATCCCACGAAGACGCCGACGCCGGAGGTGGCCCCCTGCTGCACGAGGCGGAGCCGGCGGCGGGGATAACCGGCGTCCTCGAACGTCTCCCACGCCGTCTGCAGGAAGAGGCGGAGCTGCGGATCCAGCCGCTCGGCCTCCAGCGGCGAGATGTTGAACAGCAAGGGATCGAACCGATCGACGTCCTCGAGGAATCCGCCCCACTTGCTGCGGCTCGCGCCTCCGCCGTCGGGCCGGTAATAAGCGTCTCCGTCCCACCGGTGCGGCGGCACCTCGCCGATGCACGAGCGGCCCGCCTTGAGGTTCTCCCAGAGCGCGCGGGCATCGGCGCCCTCCGGGTACCGGCCGCCGATGCCGATGATGGCGATATCCCCGCCGCTCGCCGCGACCTGCCGGACGAGATCCGGCGCCGACTCGCGCCGGCGCTGCGAGGAGACCGGCGCGATGTCCTGGCCGCGCCCGGCCGCGACCTCTGCATCGACGTCGCCATCGACCTCCGCGACGGCCGCGGCGCTCGCGCGCGGCGCGAGGCCGAGCGTCCGGCGCAGCGCCTCCTCGTGGCTCTCCAGGAGATAGGTGGCCACCTCGGCCACGGTCCTCCGCTCGAACACCAGCGTGGAGGGCATGTCGCCGAGATCCTTCGCGAAGGCGTCGGCGAGCTCCATCGCCAGCAAGGAGTCCACGCCATAGGCGTCGAACCCGGCGTCGCGGTCGAGCTCGGATCTGGCGATCTTCAGGACCCGCGCGATCACCCCTTTCACGTACTCCTCGCAGCGCTCCCGGAGCTCGGGCGCGCTGCGCTCGGGCGCGGGAGCCGCCGCGGCCAGCGCGGCCAGCCGAGCAGGCGGCGGCGCGGCGTTCGCGGCGTTCGCGGCCGGCGTGATATCCCCGCGCGCCGCCGGAGCGCGCGCCGCGGCTCCGTTCGCCGCCGGCCGGTCGCCACGGGCCGCCGCGCCCTGATCGCCCGCCACGGGGACGAGCCCATCACTCTCGGCCACGAACACGCACTGGGCCATGTCCTCCACGGCGACCCCGGGCAGGCCGTGCCGCTGGATGCCCCGAAAGCCGCTCACCCCCAGCAGATCCGACCAGCGCGCGGTCGATAACAAGGGGGAGCTGGGCAAGCGCAGGGGCGCATCCTCGAACAGCCACCCCCCCTCGGTCAGGCCGAAGGTGAGCGTGGCGAAATCCTGGGGGCGCGTCGCCTCGTTGAGGACCAGGAGGCCATTCGCCCGGAGCAGCGCCCTGGCGCGGCCCAGCGTGTGCTCGATGCGCCGCGTGGCGTGGAGGACGTTCGTCGCAAGGACGATATCCACGCTGCCAGACTCGAACCCCTGGGGGCCCGGATCGGCCTCGATGTCCAGCACAGCGAAGCGCGCGAACGGGTACGCCGGAGCGAACGCCTTCTCCCCGTGGCGGACGAAATACGAAGAGCAGTCGGTATAAGTGTAGTGGACCCGGGCACCGAGCCGGGCGAGCGCGTCGAGCACGAACGCGCTCGTGCCGCCCGTCCCGGCGCCCACCTCGACGACGTGGATCGCCGTTCCGGGCTCCCGCGCGAGCCGCTCCTCGACATACGCGACGACGACCTCCGCGACGAGGCGGTTGTGAAAGTCCGTGACGGCGTTCCCTTGATAGATGCGCTTGACGCGATCCATGGATCCGCGCGGGAATAGCACCTCCGTCGCCTGCTTGCGCCCGGTGAGCACCGCCGGGTACTCAGCCAGGCAATCCCACACGAGCTCGATGAACGGGGCGACCTCGGGGTGGCGCGCCGCGAGGGCAGCACCGCCGCCGGAGATGGGCGCCATGGGCTCCGCGAGCGCGCGCACGACGTAGTCGTCGCCAGCGCGCTCCAGGTACCCGCCCTCGCAGAGCATGCGCAGGAGGGCGTGGAACAGGCGCTCATGCGCGGAGACGACGCCGAGCCGCGCCCGCAGGTCCGGCTCGGTCCAGCGCTCGCCGATCGCCAGGAAGACGCCCATCCACCGGAACATCTCGGCGAGCGCACGGCGCGCGCTCGCCCCGAGCGCCTCGAAGGCGGCGCGGAAGCGGTCGATCGCGCCCGCGTCGAGCGACGGCTGGAGCCCCCGGCGCGCGATCGCCTCGAGGACCGAGGGGACCGGCTCCGCCTGCTCGAGGAGCCTCCGGGTCGAATCCACGCCCACGTTGGCCAGCACCGCGGCGCTGGCCTTGATGGCCGCGACCTGGATCTGCTGCGAGGCCAGGATCGCCTCGATGGCCGCCATGCCCTCCTCGTCGCCGATCGGCTCGACGCCCGCTCTCTCCAGGCGCTGCACGAACTCCGGGTTGACCGCCCCGACGGAGCGCCAGTATCCCCAGTTGATGGTCTTGACCGGATAAGGCCGCTGCCGCGCGAGGTGGTGAGCGGCCGCGTCGGTGAACACGCTGCCGGCCGCGTAGCCGGCCTGCCTCGCGTTCACCTGGAAGGCGCTCGCCGACGAGAAGAACACCATGAAATCGAGCGGCTCGTCGGCGAACAGCGCGTCCACGATCAGGCTGCCGTCGATCTTGGGCGAGAGCTCGCGCGCGAACGTCGCCTCGTCCAGCTCCGCGAGCGAGCGCTGGTGGAGGACCAGGGCCGAGTGGACGACGCCGTGGATCGCGCCGAAGCGCGCCCGCACCTCCTCCACCGCGCGCCGCATGCTGTCGAGATCGGAGACGTCCGCCCTCAGGTACAGCGCCTCGCCGCCGAGCGCCTCGATCGCGGCGATCTCGCGGCGCCTGCCGTCGTCGAGCTCCCGGCGCCCGACGAGCGCCACGCGGGCGCGCACCCGGGCGGCCAGGTGACGGGCGAACGCGAGCCCGATCTGGCCCGCTCCGCCGAGGATCAGGTAGACCCCGCGCTCGCGGAAGGGCGGCTCGCTCGCGGGGAGATCCAGCGGGACGAGGCGCCGGGTGTAGCGAGCGCCGGCGCGGATCAGGACCTCCTGGGCTCGCGCCGAGCAGGGCTCGGCGAGGATTGCCTGTGCGACATCCCGGAGCTCGCCGGGCGAGGCGCCCTCACGGAGCGGCGCGCCGTCGATGTCCAGGCAGCACACCCGGACCGACGGGTGCTCCTTGGCGATCACCTTGGTCAGCCCGTACAGGGCGGCGCCGTGCGGGCTCACCGCGTCATCGCGGTGGAGCGGGATCGCCTGGACACCGACCGTCTTCAGCGAGAACGGCTCCCGGAAGGCGGGGTGGAGGCTGAGGGCCTTGTAGAAGCGGAACAGCGTCGAGACCCCGTGCGCCGCGCTCCGGCGGGACGCGGCGAGATCCGCGGCGACGCCGCCGCACGCCTCGCCCAGGAAGTACACGGTGTCCAGCTGGGAGACCGATCGCAGGCAGGCCTCGAACGAGGCGGTGTCCTCCACGTTCACCGTCCAGCGGCCGTCGCCGCGCGGCCGCGCCGCCATGCCCAGCTCGATCTCGATCACCCCCGCCCCGCCATGGGCCTGCACGAGGGCGTCTTTCAACGCCCCGGCGGAGGGGTGATGCACGATGATCGTCGCGGGCCCGGCGCTCGCGCCGCGCTCGATGTCCACGCGCCGGCCTCGCGGCGGCGGCGGCAAAGGCGCGGATTGCCACGCCGGCAGGAAGTAGAACGGCCCCGAGGGGCGCGGCTGCGTGGAGCGCGGCTGCGGCTGCGTGGGACGCGACAGCGGCCGTGAGGCCAGCCCGTGGACGCGGGCAGAGACGCGCCCGGACGCGTCCAGCAGCGTCATCCGGAAGGTCTGGCCGCCGTCGCCGCTGAGATGGGCGAACATGCGGGCGCGCGGCGGCCGGAGCAGCTCGACCCGCTCCACGGAGAACGGCATGACGGGGCTGCTCGGCTGCCCCTCCCTGGAGACCAGCGCGAGCGCGGCGTGAAGCGCGCTGTCCATGAGCACCGGATGGAGATGGTAGCGATCCAGCTCCGCCGCGGCGGAGGCCGGCAGCGCAAGCGCGGCCAGGGCCTCGCCGTCTCCGACCCAGACCTGCTCGACCGCACGGCAGTGAGGCCCGTAGTCCATGCCCATCTGCCGGTAGCGGGCGTACAGCGCCTCGCCCTCCACCCGATCGCGGCAGCGCGTCTGGATGGACTCGATGGCCTCGACCATCTCGCCCTCCTCGGCGTCCGAGGAGGCGCCGTCGAGGACGAGCTTCCCCTTCGCATGGAGGACGGGCGCCGCCGGATCACCTCCCAGGACCTCGAACATCGCTGCGCCGTCCTCCTCGCGGACGGCGAGGCGCAGATCCAGCCGGGCGCCCTCCAGCGCAGCGGGCCGCACCCAGTACACCTTGGCCAGCGCCACGCGCTGCGCTCCCCAGATGTGCCGCGCGGCGGCGAACGCCATCTCCAGGTGGGCGACGCCTGGGAGGATGGCGCGCGACGCCACCCGGTGGTCCGTGAGGAGCGGCGCGTCTGCGCCGAGCCCACCGCGGAACGTGAGCCCCTGTCCGAGGCTCGAAGCGCCGTCGAGGCGCGCGAGCAGCGGATGCTCGCGCGCGGGCTCCTTCTCCCTCGCCAGCTCGGCGGGGTCGAGATCGGCGAGCCAGTAGCGTTCCCGGGCAAAGGGATACGTCGGCAAGGGCATCCGCCGCGCCTTGCGCTCGGGAAAGAGGGCCTTCCAGTCGATGTCCGCCCCGGCGACCCAGAGCGCTGCGATCCGATCGAGGTGGCCCCCTTCGGCGAGCGCCGGGAGGCTCTCCTGCTCGACCCTGCTCCTGGCCGGGCCGTGGCGGCCCGCGGCCCGACCCCGGAAGGCGCCGGAGGCAGCGTCGGGATCGCGGCAGAACGCGGCGAGCTTCTCCTCGAGCTCGGCCGCGGTCGAGACGACCAGCGCGAGCCGCTCGGCCATGGGCTCGCGGCCCACCTGCAGGGTGTACGCGAGATCGATGAGGCGACCTCGGACGGCGCCACGGACGACCGCGCTCCCGCGCACAGCGGCGCCCTCCGAGCGCTCCGCCAGCGAGCGGGCGAGCCCGCGCACCGAGCTCCGGGAGAGCACGTCGGGGTCGAGATCGCGATGGAACCGCTCGCGGATCTGCTGGCCCACGCGGACGAGCGCGGGGGGATCGACGCCGAGCTCCTCGAGCTCGAGCTCGGGATCGACGTCGGCCGCGCTCACGCCGAGCGGCTCGGTCAGGATCTCGATCAGGGCGTCCTCGATCGCCCTCTCCGCCGCGGCGCCGCCCTGCGCCGCGCCGTTGCCGGCGGCGCTGTCTCCGGCCGGGCGCCGCACGAAGTCGAGGAGGCGCCCCGCGAGCTCCGCGAGCTGCGCTGGCTTGCGGGCCGACAGGATCACGAGCTGGGCCCGAGGGGCCGGCTCTCCCGGGCCTTCCGCCTCGGGCGCGTGCTCCTCGAGCAGGACATGCACGTTGTTGCCGCCCGCGCCGAAGGAGCTGATCCCGGCGCGGCGCGGGTAGCGGGCGCGCCCCTGCTGGCCGGGCACCTCCGGCGGCTGCCACGCGGCCAGCTCGCGCTGCACGTGGAAGGGCGACGCGTCGAAATCGATATTGGGGTTCGGCGGATCGGCGTGGAGCGAAGGGGCGAGCTGCCGGTGCTCGAGCTGGAGCAGCACCTTCGTCAGCGCGGCGATGCCCGCGGCCGCCTCCAGGTGGCCGATGTTCGATTTGACCGTCCCGAGGGCGCGAGAGCGGGCCGGAAGCCCTGGAAACGCCGCGACCAGGCCGGTCATCTCGATGGGATCGCCCAGGGACGTGCCGGTGCCGTGCGCCTCGACGTAGCTGACGCTCTCGGGCTCGAAGCCGGCCGCGCTCAGGGCATCCCGGATCAAGGCGCGGTGGGCCTCGGGGTTGGGCACCGTGTAGCCGCTGCTCCGGCCGCCGTGGTTGATGGCCGTCCCCTTGATCACGGCGTGGATGTGGTCGCCGTCTTCGAGGGCCCTGGACAGCGGCTTCAGCAGGACGGCGCCCACCCCTTCTCCGGGCACGTAGCCGTCCCCTCCCTGGCCGAAGCCCCGGCAGCGGCCGTCGGTCGACACCATGCGGCCCTGGGAGAGATACAGGTACTTCATCGGGTGGACGGTGACGTTCACGCCGCCGGCGAGCGCCATCTCGCACTCGCCGCGCCGGATGCTCTCGCACGCGAGGTGGATGGCGGTGAGCGAGGACGAGCACATGGTGTCCACGGCCAGGCTGGGCCCGCGCCAATCGAAGCAATACGAGACCCGGTTGGCGATGGAGGCGAAGATGGATGCCGGGAGGACGGTGCTGCGGCCGGCGCGCTCGGCGCCGAGGAGCTGGTACTGGCCCCACATCACGCCTGCGAACACGCCGACCCGCCGCTTCGCGAGCGCGCCTCGCGCGTACCCCGCGTTCTCCAGCGTGGCCCACGCGGTCTCCAGGAACAGCCGCTCCTGCGGGTCCATGAGCTCCGCCTCGCGCGGAGCGATGTTGAAGACCAGCGGATCGAACCTGTCGACGTCGCTGAGGAACCCGCCCCACCGCGTGTAGGTCTTCCCCAGCTTGCCCACCTCCGGATCGTAGTAGGCGTCCACGGGGAAGCGGTCCGCCGGCACCTCGGTGATGCAGTCCCTTCCGGCCGCGAGGTTCTCCCAGAAGGCGTCGAGATCGTCCGCCATCGGGTAGCGGCCGCTCACGCCGATCACCGCGATGTCGTCCGCCAGCGCCGCGACCGCGGCAGGGAGGCGCGCGCTCAGGCCGTTCGCGGGCCGGGCCGGCCCGGCGTCGCCCGCCTCCGTCCAGGTCTCGGGCGCGCCGCGGTGAGGCGCCGGCGGCTGCCCTGGCGCCAGGAACGCCCGAAGCCGCTCGGCGCTCCCCTCGGCGACCATCATCACGGCGGTCCGGGCGCGGAGGCCCCGCTCGAACGCCGCGATGCCGGCGGCCGTGCTCAGCGCCTTCATGCCCGTGGCCTGCCACAGCGCCTGCTCCGTCGCGGCGTCCACCCGCATCCCGCCCTCGGCCCACAGGGGCCACGCGAGGGAGAGGGAGCGCCCGTGCGCTCCGCTGGCCGCGCGGCCTTCGACGAGCTGATCGAGGAAGCGGTTGGCGAACGCATAGTCGCACTGGCCCGCGTTCCCGGTGATCCCCGCGGAGGAAGAGAAGGCGACGAAGAGGTCGAGCGGCTCGCTCCGGGTGAGCGCGTCGAGGTGCGCGCCTCCGTGAACCTTGGGCCCGAGGACCGCGTCCACGTGCTCGCGGGTCTTGCGCGGGATCAGGGCGTCACGGATGACCCCGGCCGCGTGAATGACGCCGTGGAGCTCGCCGAAGCGGGCCCTCGCGAGCTCGATCACGCGCGCCACGTCCTCTCTCCGGCTCACGTCCGCGACGACGTAGAGGACCTCGGCGCCCCGGGCGCGCAGCGCGTCGAGGCGCCGCTGCTTGTCCGCGTCGAGCGGCGAGCGGCCGCAGAGCACGAGCCTCGCGCGCGCCCGGTCGACGAGGTGCTCCGCGAAGCGCCAGCCGATGCCGCCCATGCCGCCGGTGATGAGGTGAACGCCGCCCTGCCGGAGCGGCAGACCTGCGGGGGCATCGCCGGGGAGCTCGATCTCCCGCAGGCGGCGGACCTGGCGCTTGCCCGCGTGGTAACGGACCTCGACGTCGTCAGGGGCCTCGATGAGCTCGGCGAGCAAGAGATCGGCCGCGCTGGCGAGGTCCTCGGGCAGGCCGATCGACTTGTAGACAGCGCGCGGGCTCTCGAGGCGCACGGAGCGCGCAAAGCCGCCGAACGCAGCGTCCCACGCCGCGGGGCAGCCGCCCCGGTCGAGGTGGGCGTGGAGCAGCGTGATCCTGCCCGCCGGAGCGCGAGCGAGCAGCGCCTGGGTCAGGGGAAGCACTGTGTGGAGACCGCGGGCGAGCCCGTCCTCCAGGGAGGCCGCCGGCCGGCATCCGTGGAGGATGTGGCCAGCAACGTCGCCCCGGGCAGCCAAGGCATCCAGGAGCAGCTGGCAGTCCTCGGCGCTGGCAGCGCGGATCTCGTAGCGATCGGCGCCGAGCGCGCGGAAGGCGGCGCCGAGGGAGACCTGGGTCACCGCCTGCCCCCGCGACGCGAGCGCCCGCGCGAGCGCCTCGTCGTCGGAGACGAGCAGGATCCGCGCGGGAGCGCCGGCGCGCGCGCCCGGCGACAGCGGCGCGTCTTCCCAGGTGGGCGCGAAGGCCAGGAGCTGAGCCGGCGCGTGCGCCGCCGGCTCCGGGCCCAGCGCCGGCTTCCCTGCCGTGTCCGAGGACAACGCGCTCGCCCACGCGCCGGCGTGGTGCTCCAGCAGGTGATCCGTGAGTTCCTTTACACTCTTGTACTCGAACAGGAGCGTCGGATAGAGCCGTTTCCCCAGCCTCCGCTCGAGATCGCGCACCATCTGCAGGAGGTTCGTGGACTCCAGGCCCTGATCGTAGAACCCGTCCTCCAGCGAGATCTCGTCGGCAGGCCGTCCCGAGGCGGACGCGACCATGTCGATGAGCTCTCGCTCCACGAGCGCCCGGGAGAGCGCAGGGCGCGCCGCCGGGGCGACCGCGCTCTCGCGCGGGGCGGCTGCGTCGGCCACGCGGCCTGCTGCGGGCGCAGGCGCGGGAGACGGCGCGACACGTGGCGCGACGGTGCCTGTCGCCGCGGCCGCCGCGCCGTCGGCCAGATCGAGCCGGGTCAGCGAGGCCTGGGACCGGATCCGCTTGATCGCGAGGTTCCTGAACCACGCGAGCGGATTGCCCGCCTCATCGAAGAGATCGATGTCGATGTGGAAGATGTCCTCCGAAGCCGGCCGCCGCGCGTCCTGGCCTCGGAAGAGGACATGGCACCGCTCGCCGGAGCCCCTGAAGGCGCGGAACGCCTCCAGGTAGATGGGGATGCAGGGCTTGGTGGCCGAGGGCGCGGAGGGATCGAGCTTGGCCGGGACCAGGGTCGAGCAGTCGAGGAAGGCGGGGTGGACGTGGAAGTCGCGGCGATGTCGGCTCGCCAGCTCACCCAGGTGGAGCTCCGCGAGGACGAAGCCGTCGCCCCGGTGGATCCTCCCGCGCCCCTTCATGAACTCGAAGTGCTGGATCTCCATGGCCCGGGCGACGGCGTAGGCGTCGTCCACGTCCAGGGACTGCGCGGCCTGCCGCCTGAGGCGGTCGATGTCGAGCGGCGGCGGCGCGTCGGCCTCGGCGTGGTGGATCTCGCACTCGAAGTTGTCTTCCCACTCGTCCGCGAGCGCGCGCCCGTCCCTGGCCTTGCGGCTCGCGGCCGTCGCGCGCCAGAAGCCCCCCCGCCGCTCCAGGTCGACGCGGATCTGCCGGTCGAAGGCGGCGCCGGTGGCCAGCGCGTTCTTGAAGAGGATGTGGCGCAGCTCCAGGCCGTCGCGCTGCAGACCGGCGCTCTCCGCGGCGCGGTAGATGAGGTCCAGGAAGGTCACGCCGGGCATGATGCGGACGCCGTGGACGCGATGATCCCGCACGATGTAATCGTCGTTGTTCATCGACGTCTCGAAGCGGATCCTGTCGTCTCCGCCGAGGTCGACGCGCCGGAGCGCGAGGAGGGGGAGCTCCCTGGCGGCGCGGTCGTCCGCGCCTCCATCGGGCCAGAAGCGGCGCCGGTCAAAGGCGGGCGCCGCCAGCGGCTGCCGTCGCTCCCGGGTCGCGGTCCCGGCCGGGAGCTCGCCGACGATCACATGGGCGTTGGTGCCGCCAAAGCCGAAGGAGCTGATGCCGGCCCGGCGCACTCCGCTCCTGGGGAGCCAGTCCTGGAGCGCCGTGTTCGGGTAGAAGGGCGAGCTCGCGAACTCGAAGCGTGGGTTGGGGGCGGAGCAATGGAGCGTGGGCGGGATCCGCCGGTGCCAGAGGGAGAGGACCACCTTGATGAAGCTGGCGATCCCGGCGGCGCTGAGGAGGTGGCCCATGTTGGACTTGACGCTGCCCACCGCGCAGAAGCCGCGATCCTGGGACGACTTGCGGAAGACCCGGGTGAGCGCCCGCAGCTCGATGGGGTCGCCGATCATGGTGCCGGTGCCGTGGGCCTCGACGTAGCTCACTGTGTCGGCGCCGGCGCCTGCCCGAGCCAGGGCCTGCTCGATCACCTGTCCCTGCGCATCCGGGTTGGGCGTGGTGACACCCATGGTCCGACCGTCGTTGTTCACCGCCGATCCCTCGATGACGGCGTAGATGCGGTCGCCATCGGCGAGCGCCCGATCCAGGGTCTTGAGCAGGACCGCGCCGCACCCCTCGCCGGGGACGAAGCCGTTGGCCCTCTCGTCGAACACATGGCACCTGCCGTCCGGCGACAGGGCCCCTGCCTCGCTCAGGCTGACGAAGGGCTTCTCATCGAGGAGGATGTCCACGCCGCCGGCCAGGGCCATGGTCGACTCGCCGCAGAGGAGGCTCTGGCAGGCCAGGTGAATACCGACCAGCGAGGACGAGCAGGCCGTGTCCACGACCAGGTTGGGCCCCTTCAGGTCGAGGAAATGGGCGAGGAGGGCGGCCACGAAGTTCTGCGCGACCCCGGGGATGCCGTTCTTGGCCGGCATCGTGATCTTGTCGGTGAAGTTCGCGGTGCGGGCGCCCATGAATACGCCCACCTGCTGGCCGGCCAGCTCTCTCTGCTCGTAGCCCGCGTCGCGGAGGCAGGTGACGCCGACCTCGAGGGCCTTCCGGATCAGCGGATCGACGAACGGCGCCGATTCCGGGGTCATGCGGAAATACTCGGGATCGAACAGCTCGATGCCGTCGATGAACCCGCCCCACTTGCTGATCGTCCTGCCCGGGCTGCGGGTAGCGTCGTAGTACCGCTCCGAGTCCCAGCGAGACGGCGGGACCTCGGAGATCAGATCGGCGCCGCTCTCCAGGTTGCGCCAGAAGGTCTCCTTGTCGGGAGATTGCGGGAAGTGGCACGCCACCCCGATGACGGCGATGGCCGGGCGAGGCACCGCCGTTCCCGACGTGGAGGAGCGATGCGCGCTCTCGACGAACGGGACGACGTCACGCGCGGAAGGCGCGGATACGGGCTGGGACGCGGGTTCGGCCGCAGGCGCGGATACGGCCGCAGGCGCGGATACGGCCGCAGGCGCGGATACGGCCGCAGGCGCGGGCTGCGCCGCTCCCGGGTAGCGCTCACCGAGGTACGCGCTCAGGCGCGCCAGCGTCGGATGCTCCAGGAACACCGAGGGATCGAGCGATGCGCCGATGTGCCGCTCCGCCTTCTTGACGAGATCCAAGAGCAGGATCGAGTCGATCCCGAAATCGGTGAACGACGTCTCCGGATCGAGCCGCACCTCGGCGATCCCGGTCGCCTGGGACACGATCCCCCGCAGGAAGGCCAGCAGCGCGGCGTCGACCCGCTCCGGCCGCTGCGCGCCGCCCGCCGCCGCCGGCTGCTCGGCGGCAGCGGGCACCGGCTGCTCGGCGGCAGCGTCGACGCGGAGCCAGCGCTCCATCGGGATCGTCCCCTCGACAAGCACGCAGGGCATCCCGGTGGGCTCGGCCTCGCGGGCCAGCGCGGCGTCCAGCAGCGCCAGGCCCTCGGCGGTGGTCAGCGGGGCGAGCCCGAGCCTGCTGAGGCGCGGGCTCCTGGGATCTCCCATGCCCGTCTCACCCCAGGCCGGCCACGCGAGGGACCGGTACACGTGCCGCCCCAGCGCGTGCTGGTGGGCCGCGAAGCCATCCATGAAGGCATTGGCTGCCGCGTAGTCGGCCGCCCCGACGGCCAGCGCGGGGACCAGGGCAGAGACCGAGGAGAAGAGCACGAAGCGCTCGAGCCCATCCCGCTCGAAGATCTGGTGAAGGACGGCGAGCCCCGCGACCTTGGGCTCGAGCACCCGCGCGATCGACGCCGCGCTCTTGTCGATGAACGCCGGACGCTCGTGGTCGGCCAGCCCGGCGCAATGGATCACGCCGCCGATCGGCCCCCACTCCGCCCTGACCTGCTCGAAGAAGCGCTCCAGCCGGGACCTGTCCGTCAGCGGCCCTGTATAGGTCCTGACCGAGGCGCCCCGCTGCTCCAGCGCCTGGATCCGCCGTTCCGCGTCGCTCCCGGCAGAGGGCCCTGTCGCGCGGCCGCCGTCGGACAGGGGGCGCAACCCCATCACCACGAGCCGCTTCACGCCCCGCTCCACGAGGTGGCGCGCCACCTCGGCGCCGATGCCCCGCGTGCCGCCGGTCACCACCCAGACCTTGTCGGGGCTCCACGCCCCGGCCGGCGACGGCGCCGCCGCGGCGCCGCTGTCCGCGCCCCGCTCGCTCAGGTAGGGCTGATGGCGCACGCCGCCGCGATAGCAGGCTTCGCCCTCCTCGGGCGGGAGCGACCACTCGCTCTCCACGAGCGACGGCAGGACGTCCGCGCGAGCAGCCGCCCGGTCCACGTCCACGGTGCGCGCCACGACGCCGCGGTACTCGGCGCCCAGCGCGCGCACGAGGCCAGCGAAGCTCGCGCCCGAAAGGCTGCCCCGGTCGGCTCGGAACGCCACGAGGCCCGAGGTGAAGTGCAGCACCCGGAACGCCGTGCGCTTCGCGACGAGGAGGCGCTGGAGGAAGGCCATCTTGCCGGCGGAGGCACCGCCATCGAGGTCCAGCGCGGGGTCGAGGTCCGATAGATCGATGAGCCCCGCCAGATCGGGGTGCGCGCCGAGGAGGCGCTCGGCGGCCTCGGCCCCCTGCCCCGCCGAATCAGGCCGGAACCACGCGCCGGCGCCCGATCCGGGGGTGTCCGTTCGCAGAACGATCTTCTGGAGGGAGCGATCTCCCCGGAACAGCCTCTCCGCGACGGGGTGCGTGGCCGCATCGGCCAGCACGACCACGCTGCCCGCGACCTCCGGCAAGCTGGAGGACGGGCGCGCCTGCTCGCGCCACCGCTTGTACAGGAAGGTCGCTCTCCGTCCGGCGGCGGTGTCGATGACCGGACCTCGACCGTCGGCGGGAGCGATCTCGGCGACCGGATGGGCCGGCGCCGGCGCCAGAGCAGGCTTGAGGAGCTCGCCCGCCACCCCGGGGCCGCCGGGGAGCCAGTAGCTCTCGCGCGCGAAGGGATAACTCGGCAGCGAGATCAGGCGGCCTGCCGGGCTCACGGCGAGCTGCCTCCACGGGACGTCCCCGCCCTCGGCCCAGCGCCGGGCGATCTCCTCCAGGCGCCCCGCTCCAGCGCCCCCGGAGCCCGCGCCGTCTGGCAGCGCGCGCGCCGGGGCCTTGCCAGCGCGACCCTGAAAGAGGCCGTCGGTGCCCCTTCGCGCGAACCGATCCAGCTTGTCGACGAGCTCGCGCCGGCTCGCGGCGACGAAGGCCAGGCGCTCCTCCATCGGCTCTCGCCCCACCTGCAGCGTGTGGGCGACGTCGCTCAGGGCCGGCGCCTCGCCCGCCTCGTCCCCGCGCCGCTCAAGGAACGCCTTCAGGTTTCCGGCGTGTGCTTCGAGCCGGTCCCGGCTCCGGGCGGAGAGGACGACGACAACGGGCGCGCCGTCGCGGCGCTCGTCCCGTGGCCTCGGATCCACGAACTCCTCGACGAGGACATGGGCGTTGGCCCCGCCGGCTCCGAACGAGCTCACGCCCGCGCGGCGCAGCGGCGGGTCGCCCGCCCCGAGCGACGTCCCCTCGGGCCAGGGCGACAGCTCCCGCTGCACGTAAAAGGGCGAGTCGGCGAAGCCGATCTTCTCGTTCAGCCGCTCGGAGTGCAGCGAGGGCACGAGCTGCTTGTTCTGGAGCTGCAGGAGCACCTTGGTGAGGCCGGCGATGCCCGCCGCGGCCTCGAGGTGGCCGATGTTCGACTTGACCGATCCGATCGCGCAGTACCCCTTGCCGTCCGTGTAGCGCCGGTACGCGCTGGTCAGGCCGGCGATCTCGATCGGATCACCGAGCGAGGTCCCCGTACCGTGCGCCTCGACGTAGCCGATCGTCCGCGGATCGATCCCGGTCGACCCCAGCGCGGCGAGGATCAGGTCCGCCTGGGCGTTCGGGTTGGGGACGGTATAACCGTTGGTCCTGCCGCCGGCGTTGATCGAGGAGCCCTTGATGACGCCGTAGATCCGGTCCCCGTCGGCGAGCGCCCTGACGAGGGGCTTGAGCAGCACGGCGCCCACGCCCTCGCCGTCCACGAAGCCGTTGGCCCCGGCCCCGAAGCTCTTGCACTTCTCGTCGGGCGAGAGCATGCGCATGTGCGTGAGGCGCAGGTAATGCATCGGATGCAGGATGAGGTTCACGCCCCCCGCGACCGCCGCCTCGCACTCGCCGCGTCGCAGGCTCTCGCAGGCCAGGTGGATCGCGGTCATGGAGGCGGAGCAGGCGGTGTCGACCGCCAGGCTGGGCCCCTGGAGGTTGAGGAAAAACGACACCCGGTTCGCGATGGACCAGTACGCCGACTGGGCGCCGGTCATGCGCCCGCGGGCGCAGGACGCGGCGCTGAGCCACTCGTAATTGCAGTTCATCACCCCCACGAAGACACCCACCTTGAACGCGTGCCGCGCGAGGGACTCGGTCGTATATCCGCCGTCCTCGAGGCAGGCCCACGAGGTCTCCAGGAACAGCCGCTCCTGCGGATCCATGTTCTCGGCGTCTTTCGCGGTCACCCTGAAGAACAGGGGATCGAACTTGTCGACGTCCTCGATGAAGCCGCCCCAGCGGGTATAGTGCTTTCCACCCACGCCGGGATCCGGATCGTAATGGTCCTCCCAGCGCCAGCGGTCCCGCGGGATCTCGTCGATGCAGCTCCTGCCGTGGCGCAGGTTGTCCCAGAACACCTCCAGCGTCGGCGACCGAGGATAACGGCCGCTCAGGCCGATCACGGCGATATCCCTGTTGGCCTTCTTCTGATGCAGAAGTCGGACGAGGCTCTCTCTCTTCGCGTCCATCATCAAATCCTGTGATCGAAGGGTCATCGCCATTCGCCTGAGGGGCCCCGGTCCAGCCGGCGGCGCTCCGCCTCGCGTTCCTGGCCGTCATCGAGGCTCGCCCGGACGGCCGAGGAGCCGTTCGTCGCACCCGCGCCACCCGCGCCGCCCGCGCCCCCGCCCTGCAGCCACCCCAGCAGGCGCTCGACCTCCGCGTCGGACATCCGCGCGACCTCGCCCGCGAGGTCCTCGGGCACAGCGCCGTCGAACCGCTCGACGGCCGCAGCCGGGGGGCTCGGGGCGCGCCGCCCGGGGGCTACGCCGGCGCGCTCCGGGGCGTCGGCGCGCTCCGGGCGCTCCGGGTTGGCGCGCGGCCGCACGGGCTCCGCGCCGCCCCCGCCGGCCCCGGGCGGCTCCGACGCGCGCAGGGCCGCTTCATGGTGGTCGACGAAGAACACCGCCAGATCCTCCACCGTCAGCTTCTCGAAGAGGAGCGTGGAGGGCAGCGCGCCGACCCGCTGCTCGAACCGCCTGGTCACGTTCAGCACCACCAGCGAGTCGACGCCGTACGCATCGAAGTTCCGATGATCCTGGATGGATTCCGGTTCGATCTTCAGGACATCGGAGAAGATGCCTTTCACGTACGTGCGGGTGCTCTCCAGGAGCGCGGCGCGATCCTGCCGGGCCTCGGCAGGCGGCTGAGCCGCGACCGCTGCTCGCTGCCGCGCCGGCCGCTCTTCCGCCCCATGGCCGTTGCCCTGCTCGCGCGCATGCCCGTTCACTGGCTCGCTCGCGCGCACCTCGTGACCACGCGCCGCTCCGTTGATCTCGCGCACCTCGCGCGCCCTCTCCGGCCTCTCCGGGGGGACCGCGGCGTGGGCCGCTCGGGCCGTCGGAGCCGGCGAGCCCGCGTCGAGCTCGACGACGCCGTCGCTCTCGACGACGAGGACGGCCTGGTCCTGCGCCTCCAGCGCGACGCCCGGCAAACCGAGCGCGCGGAGACCGCGGAAGCCGAGGCGCCCGAGGACCTCCCGCCAGCCGGCGATGCTGAGCAGCGGCGACCCCTTCATGCGCAGGGGCTCGTCCTCGAAATGCCACCAGCCCGGGGTGAGGCCGAAGGTCAACGTCGGATACTCCTGGACCCGGGTGACCTCGTTCAGGATCAAGAGGCCTCCGGGCCGCAACAGGCGCTTGCTCCACCCGGCCGTTCTCTCGATCTGCCGCGTGGCGTGGAACACGTTGGTCCCGAAGACGACATCGACATCGTTGCTCCGGAAGCCCTGGGCCTCTGGATCCTTCTCGAGGTCGAGCACCTTGAACTCCGCCGCCGGATGGCGGTCGCCGAAGGTCCGCTCGCCCTGGCGGACGAAGGCCGCGGAGATGTCGGTGAAGACGAGCTGCACCCGATCGCCGAACGACGCCAGCGCCTCGAGCACGAAGGCGGTGGTCCCGCCGGTCCCGGCGCCGACCTCGAGCACGCGGACGACCGCCGTGGGATCCTCCGCGAGGCGGAGCCGGCAATAGCGGGCGACAACGAGGGCGACCCATCGGTTGTAGTGATCGACGACCGGGCTGCCCTTGTAGATGTTCTCCACGAGCGACGTGGTCCCGCCCGGGAATAGGACATCCATGTGCCCTCGCCGCCCGGTCAGCACCTCTCCGTAGGCCGAGAGGCAGGCGGAGAGGAAGCGCAGCATGTCCTCGAGCCCCGGGTGCTCTTGAAGAAGCCGTCGAGTCGCCTGCTCCTGGTCCCATGCGTGGAGGGCATCGGGGAGGTCGGCCGCCGCGGTCACCGTCTCGCCGTCCACCCGCGCCCAGCCGGCCCGCTCGACGATGCCCAGCAGGGCGTCGAACAGGCGATGGTAGTGCGGCGCGATCTGGAGCCCTTCCCGCAGCGCGGAGACCTGGCGCCGCTCGCCCGCGCGGCGGAGCGCGCCCATCCCCTGAAGGGCCCGCAGCAGCGCCCGGGCCCCGAACGCCTGCAGCGCGCGGCTTGCCTCGCCGGAGAGCTCGAGGGCGCGCGCGTCGATGGATGGGGGCTCCAGGCGATCGAGCGCGGCCTCGATCAGCGAGGGCGCGGCCGGGGCAAAGGCCTGGTATCGCCGCTCCCACCTCACCCCCATCGCCTGCAGGAACCCGGGCTCGGCCTTGAAGGCCAGCACCTGCTCCAGCGGGCTCGCGGCCACCCTGACCACCGCCTCCAAACCCTCGTGGGTGTGGATGGGGTGGACGCCGAGGGCCGAGAGCCGCTGCCGGACCTCCTCGTTGGCCACCGCGCCCACGCTCCCCCAGAATCCCCAGTTGATGATCCTGACCGGAACGCCGGTTTGCTGGTGGAGGGCCAGGGCGAACGCGTCCTTGAAGACGCAGCCCGCTGCGTAGTTGCTCTGGCCGGCGTTGCACAGGAACGACTGCCCGGCAGAGAAGAACATCAGGAGATCGAGCGGCTCGTCCCGCAGCGCGCGGCAGAGAACGACGCTGCCGCGCACCTTGGGCCGGAGGACCGAGCGGAGGGTCTCCGCGTCCATGGTCATCAGCGTGCGGTCCGCGAGCACCATGGCCGCGTGGATCGCGCCGTCGATGCGGCCGAACCGCTCCCGGGCGCTGGCGACGGCCGCGCGCATGGACTGCTCGTCGGCGATGTCGGCCTGGAGCTGGAGCACCTCGCCGCCGAGGGCCCTTATCTCCTCGATCTGCTGCGCCGCGACGGCGCTCGGCGGCTTGCGGCCGAGCAGCACGAGGCGCGCGGCGAAATGCTCGGCCAGGTAACGGGCCAGCTCGATCCCGATGCCGCCGGTGCCGCCCGCGATGAGGTAGACGCCCGACCGCTTGAACGGCGCGTGCGGCGCCGGCGGCAGCGCCACCGGCTCCAGGATGGGCACGCTGCGCACGCCGTCGCGGTAGGCGACCACGCCGCCCGGAGCGCCGGGGTCACGCGCGATCGCCCGCCACAGCGCGCCGGCCCGGAGCGCCTCGCCGTCGCGCCGCAGCTCGGCGGCGTCAACGTCGACGACGTCGACGACGCCGATGCGCACGCCGGACAGCTCCTTGGCCGCCGAGCGGCAGAAGCCCACGAGATCGCCGCCGTGCGGCGCGACGCGCTCTCCTGCCCTGACCGGGTGGACGCGATCGACAACGACCTTGAAGAACATCCCCTCCGGCGCTGGCCGCAGGGCGAGGATCGCCCTGAGCAGGTGGAAGGCGGCGAAGACGCCGCTCTCCTGGCTCCGCTCCAGGGCCTCGAGATCGTCGAGCGCCGCGGGCCCGGCCTGCAGCCCACCCAGGAAGTAGATGCCCGCGATCGGCGCGTTCGCCCGCAGGCACGCCGCGAACGCCTCAGGGTCGCGCCGGTCCACCTCGAGGCGATCGGCGCCGGACAGCCTCGTCTCCCGGCTCAGCGTGACCAGAACGACGCGGCGATCGGGATGGACAGCGGCGATCGGCTGCGCCGCGTCGCCCCACGAGGGCGGCGCGAACACAAGGACGGCGCCCGGACCGGCGGCGTCGCGCGCCTCCTCGGCCGGCTCCGAGACCCAGCGTGGCCGGAAGAAGAGCCGCCCCAGCGGGTCCCTGGGAGCGCGCACGACGAGGCCCTGGAGCTCGACGCAGACGGCCCCGGAGACGTCGAGCAAGGACACCTTGTAACGGTCCTTCTCCGCCTGCCTGACGTGGGCATAGAGCCGCGCGCCCAGGGGACGGAGCACATCCACCCGCTCGACCGTGTACGGCAGCGCGATCGCCTGGCCCTCCCTGCCGTGAGACGCCGACAGGGCCATCGCGGTCTGCAGGGCGCCATCCATCAGCGCGGGATGGAGGCCGTAGCGGTCCAGCTCGCCGCGGAACGCGCCGTCGAGCTCCAGCAGCGCCAGGGCTTCCTCCCGGCTGGCCCAGACGCGCTTGATCACGCGGAAATACGGTCCGTAACGCAGGATCGACCCTTCGAGCCCGCGGTAGAACTGCTCTCCGTCGGCGAGCTCCGCGCAGCGCGCCTGGATGTCCTGGAGGGCGAGGCGCTCGCCCGAGGCCTCCGGCGCAGGCGCGGCCGGGTGCAGCTCGCCTTCGGCGAAGACGGTCGGCTCGTCGTCGCCCGACGCGATCTGGAACCGGTGGTGCTCGCGCTCGGGGTAGACGTGGAGCCGGACATCGACGGGCCCGGTGACCTCGAGCCGGTTGAGCCAGAACACCCGGCGCAGGCTGGCGCGCCCGCCGGGGAGCAGCCGGCTGGCCGCCGCGCTCGCCATCTCCAGGAACCCGACGCCCGGAAGGACCGCAGCGTCGTGGACGCGGTGATCCCTGACCACACGATCTCCCGGGTAGAACGTCTTCCGGAAGGTCAGCCCTGCGCCGAGGCTCTCCGCGAGGTCGACGCCGTCGACGAGGGGGTGCAGGCGCGCCGGCGCCTCGCGTTCGACCGGCTCGGGAGACAGCCAGTAGCGCGCCCGGGCAAAGGGATACACGGGCATGACGAGCCGGCGCCATGTGTCCTCCGGGAACAGCGCTCGCCAGTCGGGGTCGTGACCGCGGGTGTAGAGATCGGCCAGCGCGAGGAGCTTGCTCCGGTACGCGCCGCCCGCACCACCGGCGTCGCCCGAGGGAGCGCGGCGCAGCTCGCCCAGGAGGACGCTGGCGAGCTCCCGCAAGGCGGGCTCCGGTCTGGCCGGCTTCGCGCCGAGCTCTCCGAACACGACGCCGCCGTCGGCCTCGCCCCGGATCACCGCGCGCAGGCGCGCGGTCAGCTCTTCGCGGCTCGCGGCCGCGAACGCGGCGCGGACGTCGAAGTGGGCTCGCCCGACGAGCAGGGTATAGGCGATGTCGCCGAGCGCCTCGGCGGCGCCGGCGCCCTCCAGCCAGCGCAGGAGCTCGCGGACGCGCTGCTCGAGCGCGGCGCGGGTGCGCCCGGAGAGGGCGATCAGGAACGCGGGCGGGGCCGCGGACGGGGCCGCGCGCGGGCGGGCGGGCGGCTCCTCGAGCACCACGTGCGCGTTCGTCCCGCTCATCCCGAAGGAGCTGATCGCCGCCCGGCGGGGCCCCGAGGGGCGCCACGGCCTGAGCTCGGTGTTCACGAAGAAGGGGCTGTTCGCGAAGTCGATGTGCTCGTTGGCCCCGCGGAAGTGGAGGCTCGGGGGGATCTGCCCGCGCTCCATCGCGAGCACGGCCTTGATGAAGCCCGCCACGCCCGACGCGAGCGCCGTGTGGCCGATGTTGGTCTTCACCGAGCCGATCGCGCAGTAGCCCGTCTTTGACGTGAGCGTCCGGAACGCGTCGGTCAGCGCGTTCACCTCGATGGGGTCGCCGAGCCTGGTGCCGGTGCCGTGGGCCTCGACGAGGGTGATGGACTCCGGATGCACGTCGAAGTCGCGGTAGATCCGGGCCTCCAGCTCGGCCTGCGAGAGCGCGCTCGGCGCGGTGATGCCATTGGTGCGACCGTCCTGGTTGACCCCGGAGCCGGCGATCACCGCGCGGATGGGATCCCCGTCGCGGAGCGCGTCGTCGAGCCGCTTGAGGAGCACAACGCCGACGCCCTCGCCGGGGACGAAGCCGTCGGCGCCGTCATCGAAGGTCCTGCACCGGCCGCTCGGCGAGAGCATGCCTGCCTTGCCCGCGACCTCATGGAAGTGATGGGAGGTCATCAGGCAGACGCCGCCCGCGAGCATGAGGTCGACCTCGCCGCTCCAGAGGGCCTGGCAGGCCATGTGGATGGCGATGAGCGACGAGGAGCAGGCGCCGTTGATGGTGATGGCCGGCCCCTTGAGGTTGAGGAAATAGGCGATCCGGGCGGCGATGACCGAGGTGTCGTTGGCCCAGAGGGTCTGCGGCTCGTCGAGATCCTTCGGGGACATGAAGGCCTGGTAGTTGCCGTCGAGCGCGCCCGCGTAGACGCCGCAGCGCGCGCGATCGAGCGCCTCGGGCGTGTAGCCGGCGCCCTCCAGGGCCTTCCATGCCTCCTCCAGGAACAGCCGCTGCTGCGGGTCGGACAGCTCCGCTTCGCGGCCCGAGATCTTGAAGAAGAGGGGATCGAACTTGTCGATGTCGTCGAGGAAGCCGCCCCAGCGGAACTGCGCGGCCGATCCGCCGATGCGATCGGGATCCCACCGATCCTTCGGTACCTCGGTGATGCAATCCCGACCCGCCGCCAGATTGTCCCAGAACGCGTCCAGGTCGGGCGAGCCGGGGAATCGACCCGACAGGCCGATCACGGCGATGCGGCGCGATCTCGCAGCCGCCGGGGCCTGGTCTCGCGGTGCGGCTGCGCTGGAGAGCGCGGGCGGCGGCGGCGCGGCTTCACGCGGCGGCGCGGCCTCGCGCGGCGGCGCGGCCTCGCGCGGCGGCGCGGCCGGGCGCAGGGCGTCGCCGTGGGTCTCGACGAGGAACCGAGCCAGCGCGCGCACGCTCGTCCAGTCGAAGATCACGGTGGTGCGGAGCTTGACGCCGAACGCTTCGTTGAGGAGCCGGACGAGATCCACGCCGAGGATCGAATCCACGCCGTACTCGGCAAAGGGAGCCGAGGGATCGATCGACGCGACCGGCAGGTCCAGCGTGGCGGCGACGCACGCCGTGACACGCGCCTCCACCTCGTGGCCATCGACCGGGCGCCGGGGCGCCGGCGCGTCCTTCCGCGCTGGCACATCGCCTGGATCGGCCGCGGCCACGCTCTCCCGACGCGCGCTCGCGGCCTCCTCGGCGCTCGCGGGGCGCACGGCCGCCGCAGCGCCGTGCGACGGCCCCCTCGCGACGATCCCGTCGCTCTCGGCCACGAGCACCTGCTGCGGGATCACGTCGCCCCCGGGCCCCACGTAGCCGAGGGGCAGCACCGGCGAGAAGCCCGCCTGCTCGAGCAGCCGCCTCCAGGCGCTCCCATCGAGCAGCGGCGCGTGCGGAAGGCGCTCGGCTTCGTCCTCGAACGCCCACCACCCCTCGAGCAGGCCGAAGGTCATGGTGAGGAAGCCCTGGACCCCGGTGCCCTCGTTGGCGACGAGCCACCCGCGCGCCTTGAGCAGGGTCTTCGCGCGCCCCAGCGTCTTGGCGATGTCGCGGGTCGCGTGGAGCACGTTGGCGGCGAGGACCAGATCGAACTGCCCCGCGGGAAAGCCCTGCTCCTCCACGTCCTTCTCGATGTCGAGGACGCGGAACTCCACGAAGGGATAACGCTCTCCATACGCCCGCTTCCCGTGGAGGCAGAACGCCTTGGAGACGTCGGTGTACACGTAGCGCACGCGCGAGCCGAAAGGCTGCAGCTCGGCCAGGACGCCGGCGCTCGTGCCCCCGGTGCCGGCCCCGATCTCGAGGATGCTCACGCGCTCCCCCGGCGCCTCGCCGAGACGCTCGCGCACGAACGCCGCCGCGCTCTTCGCCACCATCCGGTTGAAGAGGTCGGCCGCGCCGTTGCCCCGGTAGATGCCCTCGACCAGCGCCATCGACCCGCCGGGGAAGAGCACGTCGGTCGCCGCGACCCGGCCGGTCAGGATCGCGGGGTAATGGCGCAGGCATTCCCACAGGAGCTGGACGTGGGCGCGCGCCTCGGGGTGAGCCTCCATCAGGCGATCTCGCTCGCCCTCGAGGGCAGCCAGGCTGCCGGCGGGGCGAGCCAGCGGAGCCGCCGGCCCGGCGTCGCTCCGCGCCTGTTCGGCCTCGTCGAGGAGGGCGAGCAGGGCCGAGAACAGCCGGTGGTGCGGCGGCGCGATGCCGAGCCGGTCCCGCGCCTCGACGGCGCTCGCGCGCGCGCCGGGCCCCCGGGAGAGGCCCATGTCCCGGAGCACGGCGGCCAGCGCGCGCTCGCCGAAGGCGTCGAGCGCGGAGAACGCCGGGCCGAGATCCGGGAGCTCGGCGCGCCGGCCCTCGTCCTCCAGCGCCGGGGCGAGGCGCGCGAGCAGCGGGGGCGAGCTCTCTGGCAGCAGCTCCAGGGAGCGGTCATCGGCGACGCCGAGCGCGCGGAGGACGTGCTCGTCCGCCGGTACGACAGCGAGCTGGGCGGCGCGCTCCGCGAGGAGCCGCTCCAGCGCGGCAAGGCCCTGGCCCGGCGCGATGGCGCCGTACCCCAGGGCGGCGAGGCGCTGGTGGCCGAGCGCGTCGCCGTCGTCCCAGTAGCCCCAGTTGACCACCTTGACGGGGTACGCGGCGGACCGGGCCAGGCTCGCCCCGAGCGCGTCCTGGAACACGCTGCCGGCCGCGTAGGCGGCCTGCCCCTTGTCCCGGGAGGAGGACTGGATCGAGGAGAAGAAGACAAGGAAACCCGGCGTGTGCTCGGCGAGCGCCGCCGCGAGCGCGCGGCTCCCCCAGAGCTTGGCCCCGAGCAGCTCGAGGAACCGCTCAGGCGACATGGCCGCGAGCGGCTCGCTCGCGAACAGGAAGGCGGCGTGGAACACCCCGTCGATCCGGCCCCAGCGGGCGCGGACCTCGCCCAGCGCCGCCGCGAGCTGCCGCTGGGAGCGGGCGTCCGCCTGGAGGTAGAGGACCTCTCCGCCGGCGGCCGACACGCGTTCCATCCGGCCGCGCAGGGCGGCGTCGAGCGGGCGTCGGCCGATCCAGACGAGGCGCGCGCCGGCCGAGGCGGCGAGGAACAGGCTGAGATCCATGCCGATCCTGCCCGCGCCGCCGACGATGCAGTAGACGCCGCTGCGCCGGAACGGCGAGCTCGCCGCGGGGGGCAAGGCGATCGGGCGGAGCACGCGGCGGTAGCACCGCCCGCCGCGGAAGGCGCGATCGTGCGCGTCGGTCGCCGCGCCGCCCAGGGCCTGCTGGATCGCGAGGGCGTCGGCCTCGGGCGTCTCGCCGTGCACGTCCACGCCCTGGACGAGCAGCCGGGGGAGCTCCTTGGCCACCACGCCGGCCAGGCCGTGGAGCGCGGCGCTCGGCGGATGAGCGAGCTCGCCGGGCAGCACGGCGTGCGCCCGCTCCGTCACAAGCGCGAGCCGCGGCGCCGGGCCGCTCTGCTCGCCCAGCGCCTTGATCGTGCGGAAGAATGCCAGTAGCCCCCGCGCGACGCTGCGATCGAGCGCCTCTTCCTCGAGGTCGTCGCCCGCCCGCCCCGGCCTGCCAGCCAGGAAGTAGGCGCGCTCCGCCGGCAGCAGGTCCTGGAGGGCGCGCTCGAGGGCGCCGGCGTCGCCGACGGAGACCGAGCGCCCCGCGGCGGGCACGCCTCGCCCGTCGCCGTCGCCGGTCAACCACAGCGCGCGGATCTCGTCGCGCGGATGGGCGCGCCGGATCGCCTCGGCCAGCCGCTCGCCCCCTTCCGACACGACGATCAGCACGCGCTCGGCGCCCGGGCGCGGCGCGCCGGACACCGCGGTCACGGGCTCCCAGCGCGCCTGGAAGAGGGTGTTCGGCGCGGCGGCCGCCTCCGCGGCGAACGCCGGCGCGGCGCCCCCCACCGCGGCGAGCTGCGGCGCCTCCACCGCGGCGAGCTGCGGCGCCGGCAGCGCGGCGACCTGCGGCGCCGGCAACGCGGCGACCTGCGGCGCCGGCATGTGCGGCGCGGGTCGAGCTTGCTGCACGGCCGCGACCTCTCGGCTCGGCGCCCAGTACCGCCTGGGGGCAAACGGATAGACGGGCAGCGGGACGCGCCTCGGCCGGACGGGCTCGCGCTCGTAGAGCAGGCGCCAGTCGACATCGATGCCCGCCGTCCAGAGCCAGGCCAGCTTGTCGTACTCGCGATCCTCGACGATGCACTGGAGGAACGTCCGGCCGGAGCGCCCTTCGATCAGGGGCGCGGCGAGGGCGTGTGGCCTCTTCGCGGCGCCCCGGTGGAGCCCTTCGCGCGCCTTGCCGTCGCGGGTGTCCTTCAGCGCCTCCAGGAGCTCGTCGAGCGACCGCACCACAAGGGCGAGGCGGGCCGGCATCGCCGCGCGGCCCACCTGCAGCGTGTAGGTGAGGTCCGCGAGGCTGAGCCGCGGCGGCCCCTCCGCCTCGCCCGCGCCGCCTTGCGGCAGCGCGCCTCGCGACGCGGAGAACCTCTCCGGATGGGTGGCCGCGAGGTGGCTGGACAGCGCCTTGACGTCCGTGAGCCCGACCACGAGGTCGGGCTGGATCTCGATCCGGTGCCGCTCGCGCAGGCGCTCGGCGAGGCGGACGGCGTGGACGGGCTCGAATCCATAGGAGCTCAAGGCCACGTCGAGCTCGATCTCCTCGGCCCGCACCGACAGGAGCTCGGCCACCACGTCCCGCAGGGCCGCCTGCGCCGCGGCGAGGACGCCGTCACCATTTGCGGCACCGTTTGCCGCGCCGTTTGCGGCGCCGGCCGGCAGGGCGCCGCTCCCGCGCCGCTCCAGGAGGTCGATGAACCGGCGCACGTAGTCGTCGAGGCGCTCCTCGTCTCTGGCCGAGAGCGCGAAGACGCGCGGGCGGCCGTCATCGGGGGTGACCCGGTTGTCGTGCTCCTCGAGGATGACGTGTGCGTTCGAGCCACCGGCGCCGAAGGAGCTGACGCCCGCGCGCCGCGGCACGGTCCGCCGCGCGCCGCCCTCCTCGAGCACCGGCCGTTGCCAGGGCGCGAGCCGCGCCTGGACGCGGAAGGGGGAGCCCTCGAAATCGATGTTCGGGTTCGGGGGGTCGGCGTGGAGCGACGGCGCGAGCTGCCGGTAATGCATCTGCAGCAGCACCTTGGTCACCCCCGCGATGGCCGCCGCGGCCTCGAGGTGACCCAGGTTGGACTTGGCGGAGCCGATCGCGCAGTACTGGCGATCTGCGGTTCCCTTCCGGTAGGCCCTGGACAGGCCGGCGATCTCGATGGGATCCCCGAGGGCCGTCCCCGTGCCGTGGGCCTCGATGTAGCTGATGCTCCGTGCGGCGACGCCGGCCTTGCGGAGCGCCTCCTCGATGCAGTCGCCCTGCGCCTTCGGGCTCGGGACCGTGAAGCCGCTCGCGCGGCCGCCGTGGTTGACGGCCGTCCCCTTGATGACCGCATAGATCCAGTCCTCGTCGGCCACGGCCCTGGCGAGCGGCTTGAGCACGACCGCGCCGACGCCCTCGCCGGGCACATAGCCCGTCCCTCCTTCTCCGAAGGTGCGGCAGCGCCCCTCGTCCGAGAGCAGGTTCCCCTGGCTGAGGAAGGTGTATTTGTTCGGGTGCAGCGACAGGTTGACCCCGCCGGCGATCGCCGCGGTGCAATCGCCCGCGCGGATCGCCTGGCAGGCCAGGTGGATCGCCGTGAGCGAGGAGGAGCACATCGTGTCCAGCGACACGCTGGGCCCGGCGAAGTTGAAGAAGTACGAGACCCGGTTGGCCACGGACGCGTAGAGCGAGCCCAGGGTGGGACCGGGCTGCCCGGGCCCCACGCCGGCGGAGAAGAGCTGGTATTGCCCCCACATCACGCCGGCGAAGACAGCGACCCTCTCGGCGGCGAGGCGATCTCCGCCGTACCCGGCGTCCTCGATCGCATGGTAGGCCGCCTGCAGGAACAGCCGCTCCTGAGGATCGAGGATCTCGGCCTCTCGCGGGGAGATATTGAAGAAGAGCGGATCGAACTGGTCGAAGCGCTCGAGGAACGAGCCCCACTTGCAGGGAGACGTCCCCTGCCGCCGCTCCTCGGGGTCAAAGTGAGATCGGTAGTCCCAGCGCTCGCCGGGTATCTCGATCACGAGATCGTGCGCCTCCGCGAGGTGGCGCCAGAACGCATGCAGATCCTCGCTCTGGGGGTAGAAGCCCGCGAGCCCGACGATGGCGATGTCGCCGGTGGCCCCGGGCGGCACCTCGACGCCGGACGCGGCCGGCGGAAGGCCCGGCGCGCCAGTCGGCTGGGCGCCCGGTGCCCGGCCCGAGGCGGCGCTCGCCGCCGCCGCGGGCGGCTCGTCCTCGGCGGGGTCCAGCGACAGGATCCGCTGGAGGCGCTCGGCCTCTCCTGCCACGACGAGGAGCCGGGTGAGGCCGGCGCCCAGCGCGACATGGAAGGCGCGCAGGCCGGAGGGGGTGTCCAGGGGAACGATGCCCGTCTGCTCGGCGAGCGCGGCCTCCGCATCCGCGTCCACCTGCATGCCGCCGTCGCGCCAGAGCGGCCAGTTGATCGAGAGGCTCCTGCCCGAGCGCTGGCCTCTCTGCCGCAGCAGCTCGCGGTGGGCGGCGTGGTGGTCGAGGAAGGCGTTGGCGTACGCGTAATCGCTCTGGCCGGCGTTGCCCCACGCCGCCGAGGTCGACGAGAACGAGACGAAGAAATCGAGCGGCTCGTCCCGGGTGGCCCAGTCCAGCGCGAGCGTGCCGAGCACCTTGGGGCCAAGGACCGCCTGCACCGCCTCCTTCGTCTTCGAGGGGATCAGCGCGTCCCGGATCAGCCCCGCGGCGTGGATGACCCCATCGAGGCGCCCGAACCGGGCCTTGATCGCGGCGACCAGATCGACCACCTCGCGGCGTCGGGAGAGGTCGGCCTGCAGGTAGACGGCCTCCGCGCCCTGCGCTGCCAGCGCGCGCAGCGCGGCCGCCTGGGCCTCGCCGAGCGGCGACCGGCCGACGAGCGCGAGCTTCACGCCCGGCTCACCGGCCAGGAGCCGGGCGAAGAGCAGGCCGAGCTTCCCCGTCCCGCCCGTGATCAGGTACACGCCGCCTGGCCTGGCGGGCCCGCCCGCCGCGGCAGGCGGGGTCCACGTGCGCCACCGCCGCGCCCAGTGGCGGCCGCCTTCGTAGCGCAGCTCGAGGGCGTCGTCGCCGCGCCCGAACGACGGCAGGACCGCGTCCAGCAGGCGCGCTGCCCCGCCGCCGCACGCAGGGTCGATGGCCAGGGTCCTGAACCTCAACCGAGGGTTCTCGCGGGAGAGCGTCCGGGCGAAGCCGCCCAGCGCGGCGAGGTGGGCGTGGTCTCCGTCGTCGCGCTCGACGTAGGCCAGGACCGCCTCGACCGGCTCCGCTGGCGAGCACGCGCAGAGCGCCTGGGCCAGCCAGAGGGCGGCGTGGATGCCGCGCTCCAGGCCGCGCGCGATCGCCTCGTCGTCGCCGGCGAACGGATCCTGCCCCCAGAGGAACAGGATCCGCGACGGCAGCCCCGAGCGCGCCTCGAGGCCGTGCACGAGGGCGTGGAAATCGTCGGGGGACCGCGGATCCACCTCGAACGTGTCGGGCGAGATCTCACGGAACCGCGCGCCGGGCCGGACGAGGACCACGGGCCCGGCGGGGTGCCCGTCGCGTTCCCGCCGCGCGATCAGGGCGTCCCGCGTCTCGGTGCCGGTGTCGAAGATCCAGAACGCGCCGGGCCGGAGATCGGCGGCGGCGGCGGGAGCTGGTCCCCACGCCGGCCGGGCGAAAACGACCTCGGCCGGCCGGGGCGGCGGCGGAGCGCGATCCGGCGGCGGGGCGCGATCCGGCGGCATCGCTGGCCGGGCGAACCGGTCGGCGTGGTGGCTCGCCAGGTACGCGGCGAGATCGGCGACGGTCGTGTGCTCGAACAGGAGCGTGGGATAGAGCTGCGTCTGCAGGCGCTTCTCCAGCATCCGCACGAGCCGCAGCAGGTCTGCGGAGTCGAGCCCCTGCTCGTAGAAGCCGACGTCGAGCGGGACCTCCTCGGCGCCCTCGCCATGGAGCCCGCCCAGCATGGCGCGCAGCTCCGCGACGATGGCCCCGCGCACGCCCGGCGCCGCGTCCGGGCCGCCCTGCGCAGGCGCCTGCGCCGCAGCCGAGCGCGTGGCCTCGTGGCCCACAGGCGCGGCGGGCTTGCCTCCCGCGGAGGCCTCGCCTCCTCCTGCGGGCGGCGCCGCGTCGAAGCCCGCCGCCGCGCCGGCCGCGGCGGTGGTTGGCGACGAGGCGCCCGGCCCGTCCTTCGCGGGCGCCGCCTCGACGGACGGCGCGAGCTGCTGGATGAGCTGCTTGAACCGGACACGCTTGGCAGAGAACCGGCCGTACGCGGCGACCTGCCTGCCGCTAGGATCGTAGAGCTCGATGTCTCCGTAACTCACGTGCTGCGAGGAGCTCCTGAGCTCCTGCTTCTTCATGTGGACGAAGCACGAGCCCCCCAGCCGATCCACCGCGCGGAAGACGTCGACATGGAAGGGAATGAACGGGACCTCGGTCGTCTGGCCCGGCGGCACGATGAAATACGGCGGGAACACCAGTGCGGAGTCGAGGAACGCCGGGTGGAGGTGGTACTCGTCGAGGTACTCCTTGCCGAGAGAGCCGAGCTCGAAGAAGGCCAGGAGGTAATCCTCTCCCTCGTCGACGTGGCCGCGGACCTTCATGAAGTCGTCGTGGACGATCTCCATGCGCCGCGTGGCGCTGTAGATCTCCTCGAGATCGACCCGGCGCCTCGCCCCTCGCTGCAGCGCCGCGATGTCAATTGTCTTTCCGAAGGGGGATGTGTCCTCCACGAGGTGGCATGACAGGTTGTCCGTCCATGCTCCGGAGGTGTCCTCTGCGCCGGCGTCCCGGCTCTGCACGACGACGAGCCAGCCGCCATCCGCTCGGTCCACGGTGACGAGGACCCGCTTCGGCGCGTCCGCGCCGGGCGCGACAGGGGTGCGGAAGAGCAGATCCCGGAAAGCCATCCGGTAAATGGGGAATCCGCGCTCCCGCAGGACCTTTGACAGGACCTCTATCCATGCGGCGCCGGGCAGGAGCCGCGTCCCGTGGACGCGGTGATCCCGGAGCATCAGGTTGTCGTGATGAACGGTGAGGTGGCACCGAAAGGGATTCATCGACTCGGATCTCCTCAGCAAAGCCGTTTATCGCCTTCCAGGCTGCCGCGCGTCGGGCTCGGCGCCTTCCACGGGCTCGAACTCGAGCTGGAAACGCGTGGGATCGCGCCGCGCCGGCGCGGCGGTCGCTTGCGGGGACGAGGGCGCGGCCGGGCTCTCTGGCCAGAAGCGGCGCCTGTTGAAGGCGGGAGCAGGCAGGCGCCGCCGCCCCTGCTGGTCCGAAGGGGCGAGCGCCGGATCCAGCTCGGCGACGATGGCGTGGGCGTTGGTGCCACCGAACCCGAACGAGCTGATCCCGGCCCTGCGGACGCCGCGACGAGGGCGCCACGGCGCGAGGCGCGTCGCGGGATAGAAGGGCGAGTCGGCGAACGCGAAGCGCGGATTCGGGGTCTCGCAGTGGAGCGTGGGTGGGATCTGGCGGTGGCGCAGGGCGAGCACGACCTTGATGAAGCTGGCGATGCCCGCCGCGCTCAGGAGGTGGCCGATGTTGGTCTTGACGCTGCCGACCGCGCAGAAGCCCCGCTCCTCGGTGGAGCGGCGGAAGACCTGGGTCAGCCCGCGGAGCTCGATGGGGTCGCCGATCAGGGTGCCGGTCCCATGGGCCTCGACGTAGCCGAGCGTCTCCGCGGCGGCGCCCGCGCGCGAGAGGGCCTCCTCGATGACCGCCGACTGCGCCTCGGGGTTGGGGGTGCTGATGCCCATGGTGCGCCCGTCGTTGTTGACCGCGATCCCCTCAATCACGGCCTCGATGCGATCGCCGTCGGCGAGCGCCCGGTCGAGGCGCTTCAGGATCACGGCGCCCGCGCCCTCCCCGGGGACGAAGCCGTTCGCCTTCTCGTCGAAGACATGGCACTTGCCGTCGGGCGACAGGGCGCGCCCTGCGCTGAGGACCAGATAGGGCTTCTCGTCGAGGAGCACGTCGACGCCGCCCGCGACCGCCATCTCGCACGCGTCCGAGGCCAGGCTCTGGCACGCGAGGGAGATGCCCACGAGCGCGGACGAGCAGGCGGTGTCCACGACCAGGCTCGGCCCCTTGAGGTTGAGCGCGTGGGACAGGTGCGCGGCGATGAAATTCTGCCCGCCGCTGACGATGCTGGCCTTGGACGCGTGCCTGGACCGCTCGGCGAAATTCGCGGAGCGCGCGCCCACGAAGACACCCACCTTGCGGCCGCCGAGCGCCTTGCGATCGTAGCCGGCGTCGAGGAAGGCCGTGACCCCCGCCTCCAGAAAGAGGCGGACCAGCGGATCCAGCATCACGGCGTCCGACTCGGGGAGGTTGAAGTACCCGGGATCGAACCCCTCGATGTCGTCCACGAACCCGCCCCACCTGCTGATGCTCTTGCCCTCCTGCAGGTCGGGGCTGTACAGGCGGCGCCAGTCCCACCGGGACAGCGGGACCTCGCGGATGCTGCACACGCCCGCGGCGAGGTTCTCCCAGAACGCCGCCGGGCTGGGCGCGCCGGGAAAGCGGCAGGCGAGGCCGATCACCGCGATCCGGGGCTGCCCGGAGGACGACGCCCCGAGGGAGGCGCGCGCTCCGGCGTCCGGAGCGGGCGCGATCGTGGCGGCGGGCTCCGCCGGCGCGGGCGCGGGCGCGGCGACGGGCTCTGCCGGAGCGTGCGCGCTCTGCGCTGTCGCATCCCGGGGAGGAGCGTCGGACGCCGCGACGGCCTGCGCCTGCGCCTGCGCAGGGACGTTGTCCGCAGGAGCCGGGCGCGGCGAGAGCCGGGCGCGGATCTCGGCCTCGAAGTGTTTGCGGAGGTGGCGAGCGAGATCGTCGAGGGTGCGGTGCTGCAGAAGCACGGTGGGCTCGAGCGCCACGCCGCCCAGCCATGTCTCGATCCGCTGGACGAGGCCGGCCAGGATGACCGAGTCCACGCCGAAATCCTCGAACGGCGTGTCCGAGCCCAGCTTGGCCACGGGGATCCGGAGCTCCGCGCTGAACACGCCCCTCAGCCCGTCGAGGACACGGCTCGCGCCGTTCTCGCCCGCGCGCGGCGCGATGTGGCTCGCGCCGTTTTCTCCCGCGCGCGCGGCGGGCGCGGCAGGCGCTGCGCCGAGCGTGGGTTGCTTCGCCTGCACCGGCTCCGGGCGCTCCACCTGCAGCCAGCGCTCCGCCGCCGCCTCCTCGGGGAGCTTCCTGCCGGCGAAGACGCAGGGCGTGCCGTGCAGCCGCACGGCCTGGTCAAGGAGCGAAAGCCCCTCGGCCGTGGAGTACGTCGGGAGGTCCCATTCCTCGAAACGCCGGGTCCCCTCGCCGACCATGCCGCCCCCCTGCCAGCGGGACCATTGAATCGATCGGACGTGTCGCTCGCCCGCGGCCGCGCGCTGCGCGGCGAAGACATCCATGAAGGCATTGGCCGCCGCGTAATCGAGGATCCCGGCCGAAAGCCGCGGTATCAGGGCGGCCACGGACGAGAACGTGACGAAGAAGTCGAGAGGGCTCGTGCTCGTCAGCTCGTGGACGAGCTGAAGGCCATCGACCTTCGGTGAAAGGACAGCGGCGATGTCGGCGATGTCCTTGTGAATGAAGGCGGGCGTGGAGGTCCGCATCTCGCCCGCGCAATGGACGACGCCTCCCAGCGGTCCAAGGTCGCGCTCGAGGCCGCCGAGGAAGCCCTGCAGCGCCTCGCGGTCGGTCAGCGATCCGACGTAGATCCGGACCTCGGCGCCGCTCGCCTCGAGGTCGAGCACGAGGGCCACCCTGGCCGCGGTGAGCGGATCGCGCGCCGGATCCGCGACGAGCGCCCGCCAGCGCTCGCGCGGCGGCAGCGGCTTGCGCCCCAGGAGCGCGAGCCGGCGCGCGCCGCGCCGGACCAGGTGGCGGGCCACCTCGGCGCCGAGGCCCTGCATCCCGCCAGAGACGAGGATCGGCCGCCCCGCCGCGATGGCCGAGGCGATGGGATCGCCGCCGCGAGGACCGCCGGACGAGGACACGGGCGAAATCCGGGGGACGAAGCGCTCGCCGTCCCGATAGCAGGCCTCGCCCTCGGGGGCGTTGGCCATGAGCTCGTGCCACAGGAGCTCGCCCAGGGACGCTCCGGAGAGCGCGCGCTCGTCGAGGTCGACGGTCCGGGCCCGGACGCTCCTGTACTCGGCGCCCAGCGCGCCGATCAGGCCCGCGAGCGCAGCGCCGGCGAGGGACGGCGCCTCGTTGCGGAAGGGCAGTCGACCGCGGGTCGCGTGCAAGAGCCGGAACGGCCCCGGGACGGCGAGCCGAACGAGCCGCTGCACGAACGCGAGCTTCCCGAGCTGGAGCGGGCAGCGCGCGACCGGCTCGCGATGGATGTCCGACAGGTCGATCAGCGCGGCGATCCCCCCGTGCTCGTTCCAGAGCGCCTGCGCGAGCGCGTCGGCCTGCGCGGGCGCGCCGGTGTCGAGCTCCATCTCCCCGCCGGGCTCCCCGCCGTGGAGCCCGGCCGCCGCCTCACGCGTGAGGACGACGCGAACGTCGCCGTGCCCCGCGCGCAGGGCCTCCGCCAGCGCGAGCGTCTGCTGGCTGGCGACCACGAGGACCGCGCCGTCCGGGCGCTCCGCGCCGCCGGCGACGCGCTCCGAGGGGCGCCAGACCTTCTCGAGGAACACGCCGGCGTGCGCCGGAGCGGCCTCCAGAGCGGCAGCTCCTCGCTCCCCGCCCCGGACCGCCGAGGGGGATGGCGCCGCCGCAACGCTCACCGCGCCCGCGGGCTCGTCCTGCAAGGGAAGCCAGTACCGCTCGCGGGCGAACGGGTACGTGGGCAGCGAGATCCTGCGGCAGGCTGACGGCCGTGGCAGCTCTTCCCAGGCGATGTCCGCGCCGGAGACCCACAGCCGGGCCACCTGCTGCAGCCGGCCCTTGCCGATCCATTGCGCGATCAGCGACCGGACGCCCTCGTCGTCCCCGGGGAGCAACGCGCGGTCGTCCGAGCGGGCGCGTCCCCGCAGCACCGCTGCGTCGTCGCCGGCCGCGAAGGCCTCGAGGCCGCGCGCGAGCGCCTCCCGGTCGCCGGCGATCAGCGCCAGGCGCTCTTCCATGGGCTCTCTGCCGACCTGGAGGGTGTACGCCAGGTCGGCGAGGTCGACGTCGTCGCCGCCGCGGAGGAACGCCGCGATGCGCGCGGCAACCGCGCGCAGCCGCCCTTCTTCGCGGGCGGAGAGCACGAAGATCTGCGGCCCTTCGTGCGGGGGGCGCGGCGCGACCTCCGGGGCCTCCTCCACGATGACGTGGGCATTCGCCCCGCCGGCCCCGAAGGAGCTGATCCCGGCCCGCCGGGGCAGGACCTGCGAGCGCCCGTCGACCTCGACGGTGGCACGCTCCCAGGGCGCCGGCCGCCGCTGGACGAAGAACGGCGTCGCCGTCCAGTCGATGTTCGGGTTCAGCGCCTCGGCGTGGAGCGACGGCGCGAGCTCGCCGTGTTTCATCTGGAGCAGGACCTTGGTCAAGCCAGCGACCCCGGCGGCCGCCTCCAGGTGCCCGATGTTCGACTTGAGCGACCCGATCGGGCACGAGAAGCCAGGCTCCGCTGCGCCCTGGAACGCCTGGTTCAAGCCCTCGAGCTCGATGGGATCCCCGAGAGGGGTCCCGGTCCCGTGGGCCTCGATGTAGCCGATGGACCGGGCCGGGATCCCCGCCCGCGCGACGGCGGCCTTGACCAGCGCGGCCTGCGCCTTGGCGCTCGGGACCGTATAGCCGCTCGACCTGCCGCCGTGATTGACGGCGACCCCCCGGATGACGCCGTGAATCGGATCTCCGTCGCGCAGCGCGTGCGAAAGGGGCTTGAGCAGCACGCACCCGACCCCCTCCCCCGGCGTGAACCCATCGCCGCCTTCACCGAAGCTGCGGCAGCGGCCGTCAGGAGCGGTCATCTTGAACAGCGAGTGCTGAAGGTACTTGTTGGGGTGGAGGGACAGGTTCACCCCGCCGGCGAGGGCCATGGCGCACTCGCCACGCCGCAAGCTCTCCACGGCCAGGTGGAGGCACGTCAGGGAGGAGGAGCAGAGGGTATCGACGCTGAGGCTCGGGCCGTTCAGGTCCATGACAAAGGAGACCCGGTTGGCGATGGACCCGTACCCCAGCCCCACCGCGACCGGCCGGCCCCTGAGCGTCGCCTCCACCCCGTAGAAGGGATACTCGCTGTACATGACGCCGGCGAACACACCCACGCGGCCGCCGTGCCTGCGCTGGAGGAGCTCGCGGGTATAGCCGGCGTCCTCGAACGTCGACCAGGCGACCTCCAGGAACAGGCGCTCCTGGGGATCCATAAACTCGGCCTCTCGCGGCGAGATCCTGAAGAACATGGGATCGAAGAGGTCGACCCCGCGGAGGAACCCTCCCCATTTGTTGTGGATCCGGCCGAGCTTGCTCCGGTCGGGATCGTACCAGGCGGCGTGATCCCAGCGATCCGCGGGGATCTCGGCGATGCAATCCTTGCCCTCGCGCAGGTTCTGCCAGAACTCGCGCAGATCGTCGGCGCCGGGATAGCGGCCAGCGACACCGATGATGGCAACGGCGGTGTCGTCGCCGGGTGCGACAGGGAGCGGCCCTGACGCGACCATCGCCACGCCGGCGACCGGCGCCGGCGCGGCAGCCGCGCCGGACGGCTCGACGCCGGTCAGGCCGAAGCGCTGGCGCAGCGCCTGGCCGTGCGAGGTGACGAGATGCCGGGCCACCTCCCGCATGTCGCGGTGCTGGAAGAACAGGGTCTTCGGCAGGCCGGCGAGGCCCTCCGCCGAGAGGAGCCGATACAGCCCCATGGCCATGAGGGAGTTCAGGCCGTAGTCCGAGAGCGGGGTCTTCGCCCGCACGTCGCGCGCAGGGATCTGGACCACCGAGGCGAAGAGCTGCGCGAGCCAGCGCTCCACCGCGTCGAGCAACCCGTCTTCCGCCTCCGAGCTCGCGCGCGTCACGGGCGCCGAAGCAGGGGCTGCTGCCACGGCGGGGGCCGCTGCCGCAGCAGGGGCCGCGCCGGCCGCGCGGGAGATCTCCCGCACGCGGAGCCGCTGGCCCCCGAACGGGTACGTGGGCAGCGGCACGCGTCGCGGCGGTCGCCGGTAGCAGCGCGACCAGTCCACCACGTCCCCGGCGACCCACCGGCGCGCGAGCGCCACGGGATCGTCCGACGCCGCGGCGGGCAGGGGCGCCGGCGTCCCGTCGACGCTGGCGGTGAACACCCCTTCCGGCAAAGGCGCCTGGCCGGCGGCAAACGCTGCCAGCTTGGCGCCCAGCTCGTCGAGGTCACGGGCGATGATGGCCAGCCGCTCGGCCATGTCGCGGCGCCCCACCTGGAGGGTATAGGCCACCCCGGCGAGCGAGAGCGCCGCGCCAGGTCCGGCGAGAAAGCCCTGGAGACGTCGCGCGTACTCGCGGAGCTGATCGCCTGTCGCGGCCGAGAGGATCACCCCATAAGGGCCAATCGACGCTTCGGCGGGTCGCTCTGCAGCGCAGTACTCCTCGATCACGGCGTGGCCCAGCGAGCCCGTGGCGCCGAACGCGTTGACGAGCGCGCGGCGCGGCCCGCTGCGGGGCTGCCATGCGGCCGGCTGCTCGGGCACCCAGAACGGCGCCCTGTCCCAGGGGATCATGGGGTTCAGCGCGCCGCTCAGCACGTGCGGCGCCAGCGTCTTGTGCTGGATCTGGAGCAGCACCTTGGCGAGCTGCGACATGGCCGAGGCCGACTCCAGGTGTCCGATGTTCGGCTTGATCGAGCCGAGGGCGACCCGGGGCGCGCTGCCTTGCCGCTCCCCGAAGACCTCGATCAGCGCGGCGATCTCCGAGGCGTCGGCGATGGCGGCGCCTGTCGCCGCGGCCTCGACGTAACTTACCGCCTCGGGCCCGAGGCCCGCGCGGCGCAGCACGTCGCGGATCGACGCGGCCTGCGCCTCGGCCGAGGGCATGCCGTAACGCGGGGTCGCGCCTGTGTGGTTGATCGCGGTGGCCTTGATCAGCGCGTGGATGTGGTCGCCGCTGCGCTCGGCGTCGTCCGCCGGCCGGATCAACACGGCGCCCACGCCTTCTCCCGGGATCCATCCGGTCGCGTCCTCTCCGAGCGCGTTGCCGAAGCCGCTCTCGGACACCATCCCCAGGCTGCAGAGCAGCCCCTGATGGTACGGGTGGGTCATCAGGTTGACGCCGCCCACGATCGCGGCCCTGCACTCGCCGCGCTGGATGCTCTCGCACGCGAGGTGCAGCGCTGTCATCGCCGACGAACACGACGTGTCGACAGCGACGCTGGGCCCCTTGAAATCGAAGGTGTGCGAGACCCGGTTGGCGATGGAGGAGTGGAGCGCCACGGCCCTGGCCACGTGGTCTTCCCGAAAGCCCTCCACGCCCTCGTTCTGGAAGTCGTTCCACATCACCCCGACGAACACACCCACCTTGCCGGCCTGGGCGTTCAGGCGCTCGGCCGTCGTGCCGGCCGCCTCGAGGCACGCCCACGCGGCCTCGAGAAACAGCCGCTCCTGGGGATCGATCGAGCGCGCCTCCGCGGGGGACATGCGGAACAGCAAGCAGTCGAAGCGATCGACATCGTCGAGGAAGCCGCCCGAGGAGCAGTAGATCCCGCCCTTGTCAGGCCCCGTGGCCTGGAGCGGCGCAGGGTCCCAGCGATCGGCGGGGGCCGGCCGGATGCTCCGCTCGCCGCGGCGGAGACGTTCCCACAGCGCGGCGGCGTCGGGCGCGCCGGGGTACCTCCCGCTCTGGCCGACGATGGCGATGTCCGTGCCCCAGGCGGCGCTGGCCGCGCCCCGGCTGCCGGCTCCGGGCGAGGCGCTGACAGGGAGCGCGCCCGCCGGAGCGCCGCGCACAGTCAACGCCTCGACCCCCTCGCGCGCCGGCGTCCCCTGCCCCGGCTGCCGCGCCCGAGGCAACGCGCCCTCGCGCTCGACGCGGCCGCCCAGCACGTTCAGGAGGAATACGTGCCTCGGGCCCAGCCCGAAATGAGGCCGGATCCGGTCGAAATCGACGGCGCCGACGGGCAGGAGCCCGATGCCGAACTCCGATTGCCGGAGCGTGAGCAGCTCGATCAAGCACCCTGTCTCGATGAGAACGAAGGGATCCGCGCTCGCTCCATAGACGGGCTCGATGGCGTCGAGCTGGGCGATGAAGAACAGCGAGAACCCGGATCGGTCGAAGTGCGGCCGGTTGTAATAGAAATGGGCGGTCCGCTCGATGGATGGATTCCCGTCGATCAGCCAGAGCTCGTGCCGCTCGGGGTGATGATAGTAGATCCCGGGGCCGAGCCCCTCGACGGCGCCCTCTTTGACGTGCAGGTATGTCTGTACGGCGTAGGTCGCGCCGGCCGAGGGATAGAGATACTTCGACTTTCCGTCGATCGTGGCCTGGCGGAGGAGCCCCAGCAGCCCGCTGAAGTCCGCGAGGGGGATGGGCTGGTCCTGGAAGTCGGTCCGGCACGAGCGCAGGCGGTAGTCGGCCTCGGGGACGCTGTCGCCAGGAAGCGCGATGACGCCGCGGTGCTCGCCCTGCCGGCGCAGGTGCGGCTTCTGCTGCTTGAAGGCCTCCCGCTGCTCCCTGGAGAAGAAGTCGGTCTTTTGCGGAGCGGGCGCGCTCGGCTCGGCCTCGACCGGCGCCGCCGGGGGCTCTGGTGCCGCGGCCGCCTCGACAGGCGCCGCGGGCGCGCCGCGCTCCTCCAGGAAGGCGGCGATGCCAGCCACGGTGGGCCGCTTCAGGAGGACATCGACGCTGAGCGACAGATCGAGCTGCTCGCGAAGGCGCTGCGCGATCCGCACCAGGGTGAAGGAGGTGGCGCCCAGGTCGAACAGGTCCTGGTGCGGGTCGACGTGCGCCACGTTCATCGCCTCCCTGAAGAAGCCGACGAGCTGGTCGACGAGGCGCTGCCCAGCGAACACGCGAGGACTCCCATTCTTCGCCGACGCCGCCGGCGCAGACTGCGCCGGTCGCGCCGACTGCACCGGTCGCGCCGGCAGCACCGGCTCGGGCGCAGGCTTTACCGGGGATGCGGCGCTCCGCGGCGAGGCCGCGGGCTGCGGCGAGGCCGCGGGCTGCGGCGCCGCGGCCCCGGCGACCTGCTCGGCCACGCTGGCGGCGATGCCCGCCATGGTGGGATGCTTCAGGATCGTCTCGACGGACAGGCTGACCCCGAAGGCCTCCCGGACCTTCTGGGAGACCCGCACCAGCGTCAGCGAGGTGGCTCCCAGGTCGAAGACGTCCGCCTCGGGAGCAAGGCCCTTTCGCCCGAGGGCCAGCTCGAAGAGGGCGACGATGTCGCGGAGGATCTTCTCCTTCACGGCGCCGGCGTCCGGCGGCGCCGCGGCCGCGTCGTCCTGCACCGGCCAGGGCAGCGCCGCCCGGTCCATCTTCCCGTGGGCCGTCACCGGGATCCCGGCGACCTGCACGAACTGATTCGGCACCATGTAGCGCGGCAGCGAGGATTCGAGGAAGCGCCGCATCACCTGGGGCGAGAACGACGCCCCGTCCCGGAGAACGACGTAGGCGACCAGCCGCGGATCACCCGAGTCGGCGTCCCGTACCGCGACGGCGGCCTCCCTCACCGCCTCGTGCCCGAGGAGCGCGGCCTCGATCTCCCCGAGCTCGATCCGGAGGCCGCGCAGCTTGATCTGCCCGTCCATGCGCCCGAGGAAATCGATATTCCCATCGGGGAGCCACGCGGCGCGATCCCCGGTCTTGTACATCCTGGCGCCCGGGCTCGGATCGAACGGGTCACGGACGAAGCGCTCCGCGGTCAGCTCGGGCCGGTTCAAGTAGCCGCGCGCGAGGCCCGCGCCGGCGATGTAAAGCTCGCCTGTCTGATCGGGGCGCACCGGCCGCTGCTGCTCGTCGAGGATGTAAAGGCGGATGTTGGCGATGGGACGGCCGATAGGGACCTTCCTGTCGTCCCTCAGGTTGCACTTCCAGAAGCTGACATCGACGGCCGCCTCGGTGGGGCCATACAGGTTGTGGAGCTGAGCGGAGAAGGTGGAGAGCGCCCTCTCCATTAAGGGATACGGCAGCGCCTCGCCGCTGAAGAAGACGTGCCGCAGTGACGCGCAGCCCGCCGCCCTGGGCTCGTCCAGGAAGAGGCGCAGCATCGACGGGACGAAGTGGCAGGCGGTCACCCCGTGCTCCTGGATGAGCCCGGCCAGGGCCGCCGGATCCCGCTCCGCGCCGGGCGCCGCGAGGACGATGCGGGCCCCGGTGATCAGCGGCCAGAAGAACTCCCAGACGGACACATCGAACGTGAACGGGGTCTTCTGCAGGACGCGATCAAGCGGCGTGAGGGCATAGGCTTCCTGCATCCAGTGGAGCCGGTTGCAGATCGCCCGGTGGGAGAGCGTGCACCCCTTGGGCATTCCCGTGGATCCCGAGGTGTAGATGACATAGGCGAGGTGCTCCGGCCGGACCTCGACGCGCGGGCTGTCGGCGGAGTACGAGGAGAGCCGGCTCGCCTCGGTGTCCAGGCACAGGCGCGTCCCGGTGAATCCGGCCAGCACGCCGGAGAAGCTCGACTGGGTGAGCAGGACAGCCACGCCGGCGTCCCGCGCCATGAACTCCAGGCGCTGCTCCGGATACGTGGGCTCGAGAGGCAGGTAGGCGCCACCTGCCTTGAGGATCGCCACGAGCGCCACGACGAGCTCGAGCGATCGCTGCATGAGCACGCCCACGATCTGGTCGGGGACCACGCCGTGCGCGCACAGGAAGCGAGCGCACCGATTGGCTTGCTCGTCGAGCTCACGGTAGCTGAGCGAGCGCCCGTCGATCTGCACGGCCGGCAGATCGGGTGTCCGGAGGACCTGCTCCTCGATCAGGCGGTGGAGGGCCCGATCCTCGGGATACGCGGCGCGGGTGTCGTTCCAGCGCGCGAGGCGCTCTCGCCACGCCTCGTCCGTGAGGCCGGCGAGGGCGGAGGGAGCGCTCTCGGGGGCGCGCTCTCGGAGGACGGCCGCGAGGTCCGCCCGATCCCAGACCTCGGGCGAGGTGGCGAGCTGCTCGAGCAGCCGGCCGTAAGCGGCGAACATCTCGGCCACCATGCGAGGAGGGAAGTGATCCTGGACGGCGTCCCAGTGGTACGCGAGCCTGCCGTCGGCCTCCACCTGCGCTGTATCGAGGACGACCTGCGGCGTCTGGGAGAGGCCGCACGCGTCGCAGAAGCCGACCGGCAGCCGGAAGTCGGCGTGCGGCATGAAGCCGGTGAACACGACCGGCAGCACGCGCGCGCCCTGTTCCGGGCGCCGCAGCGCGAGATCGCGCAGGACCCCGAAGCCGCCGAGGAGCTGATGGGCCCGGTCCTCCTCGATGCCGCGCTGATGGCGGCGGACCTTCTCCGCGAACGAGCGGCCCGACCGAGGCTCGTGGACGAGCCAGCGCAGGAAGGTGAAATCGCCGACGATCTCGTCGATTTCCGGGTGGATCGGGGGGCGCTCGTAATCGACCACGACCACGGTGAACGGCCCGGGCTCGGCCCAGGCCGACAGCACCTCGACATACGCCGACACGAGGACGGTCTCTGGCGACACGCCGAGCGCCCTCGCCCTGTCCGCGAAGGCCGGCCACGCGGCGAGCGTCGCCTGGAGCCGCGCGCGCTCCGACCGGACCGAGGCCGGGGGCCGCGCCCCGGGGAAGACGGGGCCGTTCGGGATGTGCGCGAGCTTGTGACGCCAGTATTCCCGGGACACCGCCCCTTCCGGGGACCGCTGGAGCCGCGCGACGGCCGCCACGTAATCCTGAAAGGTGATGGCCGGCCGCCGCAAGGGAGCCTCGGGCCGCTCGTAGAGGCGGAACCATTGCTTGAGGACGAGGAGGACGCTGTTGCCGTCGGCGATGAGCAGGTCGATCGCGACGTGCAGGCGCCAGCGCGTCGCGTCGAGCCGCGAGGCGGCGACCTCGAACAGGGGCCATCGGCCGAGGGGAAAGACCTGCTCGCTCGCGCGCCGTCGCGTCGTGGCGAGGGCGCTCTCCGGCGACGCGTCGCCGCGCAGGTCGACGGAGCGGATCTCGTAGGGCGGCACGTCCTCGAGCACGCGGCAGCGCCCGTCGGCGTCGATGACCGCCCGCAGCATGTCGTGGGTCGCCACGACCGCGCGGAGCGCGCGCTCGAGGCGCGGCACGTCGAGGCCCTCGCATTCGTACTCCAGGTAGAGCTGGCAGCTCACGCCGCCGTGCTCCAGGAAGGCCGTGCGGCCGACGAAGTACGCCTGTTGCAGGTCGGTGAGCCCGAAGGACTGGTGTCGCAGGGCGGGGTCGTGCGCCAGAGGCGGCGGCGCGGCGCGCGCGGGTACGGCGTCGGAGCGGGAGGGCGCCGCGGGACGATCCGCCGCCGGGCGCTCGGCGTGCCAGCGCTCGGGGTGCTCGGCGAGCTCACCGACGGCGCGGCCGTAGCGGTCGAACATCGCCTCCATCACGCCTGGCTCGAAGGACTCCGCGTCGTAATCCCAGCTCAGATAGAGCGCCCCGTCCCGCTCGAGGATCTGGTGATCCAGCGCGACCTGGGGTGTCTGCGTGACCGCGTACGAGACGCGCTGGAACCAGTCCTCGGCGTCGGCCGGCTTCGCCGCGTTGTCGAGCATCGAAGTGAACACCACCGGCAGCGTCGAGGCGCGATCGGCCTTGCTCCGCAGCCGGAGCTCCCGCAGGGTCCGCACCCCGCTGACCGTGTAGTGATCCATGTCGTCCCAGAGCTGGCGCTGGTGGAGTCGGGCCTGCTCGATGAGGCTGCGGCCCGCGGGCGGCTCGACCTTGAACAGGCTCGTCGAGATGAACGGCCCCACGATCTCGTCGATGCGCGGGTGGAGAGGCGGGCGGTTGAAGAAGGTCAGGACGAGGGCATAGGCCTCATCCCCGGACCAGCCGCTCAGGGTCTCTGCGAAGAGCGTGAGGAGCAGCGTCGTCGGCGAGACACCGGAGCTCCGCGCCGAGCTCTTGATCGCTCCCCACGCAGCGGGGGGCAACGACAGGTGCAGCCGGACTCGCGCCGAGGCCGCCGTCGCCGACGGGGAGCCCGCCCGGACCCGCATGGGCAGCTTCGGTCCAGACGGCATGTCCGCGAACTTGCCGAGCCAGTACGCGAGATCCTCCCGGAATCGAGGCGTTTTTTCGAACTCCTTGATCGCCAGCACGACGTCGCGAAAGGACACATCGAGTCCGGCGAGCTCTAGCCCGGGCTCGCGGTAGAGCTGGAACCACTGCCGCTGGAGCAGGTGCAGCCCCGCGCCGTCGGTGACCCACGTATCCAGGCTGAAGTGGATGATGGATCGGTCGCCCGGCAGCCGGGTGATCTCGATATCGAAGAGCGGCCACGACCCCGGCTCGTAGAGCTTGTGGGACAGCCGGAGCCGGACGTCGGCGCGGTGGCGCTCGATCTCGGCCGCCGCGGACCACCTGAGGTCGTGGACCGGGAAAGAGACAGGGGGGGCCGGCGGCATGATCTGCTGGCGCCCCTCGGGGAGGATCTTCGCGCGCAGCATCTCGTGGTGGGCGACGAGGCGCTGCCAGGCCCGCTCGAGCCGCGCGGCGTCGAGGTACTGCTCCTCGATCTCCATGTAGAAGTGGCCGCCCACGTGGCCGAGCGCGTCCCCGAGCTGCTTGCCCACCAGATAGGCTTCCTGGATATCCATCAGGGGAAAGGGCCGATGGCGGTTCTGCGGATCCGGCGCGAGGACGGGCGCGCGGGGCCCGGCGCCGTCGGCCGCTCCGCCGTGCTGCGGCGGGGTGCGCCGCAGCCTGTCGCGGAGGGCGCGGAAGACGCTCAGCTTCTCTTCTCTCGAGCGTTCGTCAAACATGGCGTCCGTCACAGCCTTCTCCATGCGGTAGAGTCGCCGCCCGCGGTCCGGGCGCTGCACACAAGCGCGATCACGTCAGACCATGCCTTCGAGCTCGGGGCGCGAGCGCAACACATTGAACAGCGCGTCGAGCTCCGCATCCCCGAGCGAGTCGAGCTCCGCGTCCCCGAGCGCTCCGAGGAGCCGCCAGAGCTCGTCATGACCCACGGCCAGCTCCGGCGCGCCGGGGCCGGGAGCGCCCTGGGCGCGGAGCACTTGGGCCTTGATCTCTGCGAGCGCGGGATCGCGCTCGATCATTCCCGCCAGCGAATCGATCGTCCCTGCCTGCGCCAGGACTGCATTGGGGAACGGCCGGCGCAGCCTCTGCTCCAGGTGGTAGCAGAGCTTGGCCATGGCAATGGACCCCACGCCGAAATCGACGAGGGCTTGATCCGCGGGCAGCGACCCGGCGAGGCCCAGGAAGTCACCGATGGTGCCCTGGAGGTAGGTCGTAATGGCGTCGAGGCTCGTCCCGCCCTGCGGCGCGCGCGGCGCGCTCGGGCTGGCCGCCGTGCCATTCACGCCCGTCACGGCGGGCGGGGCCTCCGGCGCGGGCGCGGAGACCGGCCCCTGCGTTATCCAGCAACGAGCCCCGCCGAAAGGATACGTGGGCAGGGTGAGGCGCTGGGGCGCTGAGCCTCCCTCGTACAACGCGGTCCAATCGACCGGCGCGCCGGCCACCCAAGCGTGTGCCAGCGCCGCGGCCGAAGACGCGGAGAGAGGCGCGCTCGCGGGCGAGGGGCTCGTGGCGAGGACCGCTCCGGCGGGGCTGATGCGGCCCCACCGGACTCGCTCCGTCTGCCGCCGCTCCCGGACGAACTGCTGGAGATCGGCGCGCAGGTGATCGAGATCGGGCGCGGCGACGGCGAGCCGCCACGGCATGGCCTCCCGGGCCGTTTGCAGGGTGAAGGCCAGATCCCGCAGGGAGATGTCCCCCGCGCCGTCGCGAGAGGTGATGGCATCCAGGAGCCGCTGCGCGTAGGCGACGAGGCGATCTCCATCCATGGCAGAGAGGACGAACAGTTGCTCACCTTGCGGCGCGGACATGGGCACGGGAGCGGACCGCGCCGCCGGATCGTCGAGCTCCTCGACGATCAGGTAGACCCCGGAGCCTCCCGCGCCGAACGACGAGATGCAGGCTCGCCGCGTGGAGGGCTCGGCGTGCCCGTCGACGACCGGCATGGGCCAGGGCTCGAGCGCGCCGGGGATCCTGAACAGCGACGCATCGAAGCCCACCTCCGGATTGACCGGATCGGCGTGGAGGGACGGCGCGATCTGCCGGCTCCGGAGCTGATGGACGACCTTGGTGAGCTGCGATATGCCGGCGGCCCCCTCGAGGTGGCCGATATTGGGCTTGATCGAGCCGAGGAGGCAGGGCCCCTGGCGCCGGCCTCGGCGGAGCACCCGGGTGAACGCGGCCAGCTCGGCGGCGTCGACGAGCGTCGAGCCCATGCCCTGCGCCTCGATGTAGCTCACCGAGCCGGGATCCACGTTCGCCCGCGCGAGGGCCCGCTCGAGCAGGTCGGCCTGCGCGGCGGGGCTCGGGGCCATGAACCCGCTTGTCTTGCCCGCATGGTTGAGCGCGCTGCCCTTGATGACGGCCAGGATCGGATCCCGGTCGAGCAGGGCCTGGCGCAGCGGCTTGAGCAGCACGGCGCCCACGCCCTCCCCGGGGACGAAGCCGTCGCCGCCCGCGCCGAAGCTGCGGGTCTGGCCGGTCGACGACAGCGCCTTGACCTGGCAGAGGTTCACGTAACGAGAAGGATGGGGATAGAGGTTGACCCCACCCGCGAGCGCCATCTCGCACTCCCCGCGCAGCAGGCTCTCGCACGCCAGGTGAATGGCTGTCAGCGACGAGGAGCATTGGGTGTCGATCGCCAGGCTCGGCCCCTGGAGGTCGAAGAAGTACGACACCCGGTTGGCGATCGCAGAGAACGAGGGATTGGAGAACACCCAGCGTCCCCGCGCCTGCTCCTCCAGGGCGAGCAGGTGGTAATCCCCCACGTTGACGCCGACGAAGACACCGACCGATCGCGACTGCGACCTCCGCCGCGCGTACCCGGCGCGCTCCAGGGTGGACCACGCGATCTCCAGGAAGAGCCGCTCGGACGGGTCGAGGCTCGCCGCCTCCGTGGGCGAGATCTGGAAGAACAGGGCGTCGAAGCGGCCGATATCGTCCAGGAAGCCGCCCCATTTGCAGTACATCCTGCCCGCGGCGGCCCTCCGGGGGTCAGCGTCGTAGTAGGCGCTCACGTCCCATCGATCGGCGGGGACCTCCCTCGTGCACTCCCTCCCGGCGCGGAGGTTCTCCCAGAGCTCCTCCGGCGAGCGCGCCTGGGGATAACGCCCGTCAAGGGCGAGGATGGCGATGTCGTCCGCGGCGCTCTCCGGAGCGAGCCGAGCGCCGCGCTCCTCGATCACGGGCGCCGCGGCGGCCGGCGCGCGCTCGGAGGCCGCCGGCGCGACGCCCTCCGCGTCCCGGCAGCGCTGGTCCACGACCGAGCGCTGGTGCTCCAGGAAGTAGCCGGTGAGCTCGGCGAGCGTCGTGTGCTCCAGGAAGAGCGTCGCCGGCAGATCCGGGTAGTCTCTGCTCAGCTCTCGCTTCAGCGTCATCATGACGAGCGAATCCACGCCAAGGGCGTCGAGCGGCGCCTCGTCCTCGATGCTCGCGGGATCCAGCTTGAGGGTCCGCGCCAGGACCCCGCGCAGCTCATCGCGGATCCACCGGGCGGCCGCCTCGTCGGAGCCGGCGCTGCGCCCGGGCGAGCGGTCGGCCCGCTGCGCGACCTCGCCCTGGCGTCCGACCCGCTGCGCCTCCGCGTGCGCGCTATCTGGCGCGAGCGGCGCGAGCGGCGCGACCACGACGCCGTCGCTCTCGGCCATCACCACGCATTGCGGGCCCTCAAGGGGCTCGATCCCGGCCTGGCCAAAGAGGTGGACGCGACGGAAGCCGGCCGTCTGCAATGCGGCGCGCCACCCCGCCGGGCTGAGCAGCGGAGAGCCAGGGAGGCGCCGGTCTCCGTCCTCGAAATGCCACCACCCCGCGGTCAGGCCAAAGGTCAGCGACAGGAACGTCTCCGCCCGGGTCACCTCGTTGAACAGCAGGACCCCATGGGCCTTGAGCAGGCGCTTGAGCCGCTCCAGCGTGCGATGAACGTTCCGCGTGGCGTGCAGCACGTTGCTCGCCAGGATCAGATCGAACGAGCCCGGGGTGAGGCCTTGCGCCTCCACGTCCCGCTCGAGGTCGACGACCTGGAACTCGAGGAACGGGTACGCCGCCCCGAACCGCCGCTCTCCTGCGCGAAGGAACTCGCGGGATACGTCCGAGTAGACGTAGCGAACCCGCACCCCCTCCGCCGCGAAGGCGTCGAGGGCGCGCGCGCTCAGGCTCCCCGTGCCCGCGCCCACCTCGAGGACCCGGAGCTCGGCGAGCGGCTCCGCGCCTGAGCGCCGGCGGACGTACGCACGCGCCGCCCACGCCGCCAGACGGTTGAAATGATCCGCGGCCGCGTTGCCCTGGTAGACGCCGCTCACCAGCTCGGACGAGCCGCCCGGGAACAGGACCTCGGCCCCGCTCTTGTGACCGGCCATCACGAGGAACAGATCGCGCACACACGCCGAGAGCAGGGCCGCATGCGCGCCGACGGGCGGCGTCCGGCAGAGCCGCTCGCGCTCGTCGGTGAGGCGACGCAGCCGCTCCCGGGCCTCGGCGCTGTCCACCCGGGCGGTCGCGATCACCTCGCCGCCGCGGAGCTCGACGAACCCCGCGCGCGCGAGGATCTGCAAGAGGACGTCGAGGAGCCGATCGTACGGCGCCACCACGCCGAGCCGCCGGAGCAGCGCGCCTCGACCGCAGCCCGCGCCGCGCCGCTCGAAGCAGCCTTCGCGCTGGAAGGCGGCCAGGAGGTCCCAGCGGGCGAGCTCGTCCACCTGCTGGAGGGCCTCGTCGAACGCCCGTGACGGCTCCGCGGCCATGGACTCGGACGCGGGCAGGACGAGCGGCTCCTCGAGCACGGAAGCGGCGCTGGCGGGGTAGACCTCGCGGCGCCGGAGGATGCCGGCGCGCCGCAAGGCGGCGCTCTCAGCCCGGAAGACCAGGATTTGCCGCGCCGGTGAGGCCACGATCCGGCCGAAGGCCTCCACGGCCGCGGGCACGGTGAGCGGATGAACGCCCTGCGCGGCGTAGCGCCGCTCGACCTCGGGCAGGTTGGCGGCCCCGACGAGCCCCCAGAACCCCCAGTCGATCACCTGGACCGGGTACGCGACGCGCGCGGCGAGCCCGAGGGCGAACGCGTCCTCGAACCAGCTCGCGGCCACGTAGTTGCCCTGGCCGGCGTTGCCGAACAGCGCCGCCGCTGCGGAGAAGAACGTCATGAAGTCGAGGTGCTCGCCGGCGAACACCTCGCCGAGCACAAGGCTCCCCTCGACCTTGGGGGCCAGGCAATCGGTGAACCGCTCCTCGGTCATCCCGGCGAGGAGGCCGTCCGCAAGCGTGATCGCGCCGTGCATGACGCCGTCGATGCGACCGAAGGCGGCCTTCGCCCGGGCCACGGCCGCCTTCATCGCGGCGAGGTCGGTGACGTCGGCCTGCAGGTAGAGGACCTTGCCTCCCCTGCCCTCCACCGCCGCGATCTGGCGCTCGATTTCGCGATCGAGCGGCCTGCGGCCGACCCAGACGAGGCGAGCGCCGACGGCCTGGGCCAGGTGGAGGCTCAGCGCGTGGCCCACGCCGCCTGTGCCGCCGACCAGGAAGTACACGCCGCCTCGCCGGAACGGCGGCGCCCGCGGTGGCACGGCGACGGCCACGAGCTCCTGCTCGTAGAGCACGCCGTCGCGGAGCAGCGCCAGGGTGCCCTGCCGGCTCCAGGGGAAGGCGCGGACTCGGTCAACGCTGCTGGCCACGCTGCTGGTCATGCTGCCGGCCACGCTGCCTGCGGTCGGCCTGGCGCTCTCCTCGCCGAGCGCGAGGTCCAGGCAGGCGATCTCCCAGTGCTCGCACTCCCTGGCCAGCACCTTCGCCAGCCCGTAGAACGCGGCGGCGAGGGGCGAACGGACGGGCCCTGCCTCGAGGTGGAAGGTCTCGTTCCCGACGACCTTGAGCTTCAGGGGGTTCACGTCGAAGCCGCGCCGGAAGAGCGCCTTGATCAGCCGGAAGAACGCGGTGATCGCGCGCGTCGGGGCGGCTCCGGCGGCGCCTTCCGCGCCCGCGAACGGCAGGACATAGACCAGCGCGCCCGGGCGGAGCCCCGCGAGCACGGCCTCGAGCGGCGCGTCCGAGCCGTCGCCCGAGCCGAGGCCGAGCGAGCGCACCTCGTCCCCGGCGTGCGCCGCGGCGAGGGCCCGCCGGAGCGGCTCAGCGGCCGGCGTGGAGACGATGAGCACGTCCTGCCGCGCTGGCGCCGGTGAGGCGCCGGTCGGGCCGTCGAACGACGCGGCGAGCGGGGCGCGCAGCGGTGTCCACACCGGCTCGTAGAACAGGTCCTGGCAGAGGTCGGGCCCGGGAGCGGCCTTCTCGACCGGCGGCCACGGGGCGCTGCCGGCCCAGTACCGCTCGCGGGCGAAGGGATAGGTCGGCAAGGCGACGCGCCTGGGCCGGCTCCCCGCGAACAGCACGTCGGCCGGCAGGGGCGCCCCCATCACCCAGGCCGCGGCGAGGTCGACAAGGTTCACCCCATTTCCGCCCGCTCGCGCCAGCGGGGCGTCGCGCCTCACCTGGGACGGCGCGGACCTGCCGCTCGGGTCGACCCGACCGTGGAACACCTGCCCCGACGGCGTGTACCCCCGGCAGAACCGGCGGAACACGGACGCCGCCTCGCCGAGCGAGCCGGCGATCACGGCCAGCCGGGAGGACATCACCTCGCGGCCCACGAGCAGCGTGTAGGCGACGTCGGAGAGGTCGCACGAGGGCGCCGCGTCGCGGCTCAGCGCCTCGAGGCGGTCGGCGAGCTGCTGCGCGTACTCGCGCAGGCGCGCCTCGTCCCGCGCGGAGAGCACGAGCAACCGCGGCCCGCTCCGGGGCGGCGGCGGGGGCGGCTCGGGGTACTCCTCCAGCACGACGTGCGCGTTGGTGCCGCCGAACCCGAACGAGCTCACGCCCGCGCGCCTGGGAACGGGGTCGCCGTGCTCGTCGAGGAGCGGCGACCACGGCCGCGTCTCCGTCGGCAGGTAGAACGGCGAGCCCTCGAGGTGAAGGTACGGGTTGGGCTCGCGCAGGTGGAGGTTCCCCGGCAGGGTCCGGTGCTGCATGGACAGCACGAGCTTGAGGAGGCCGGCGATGCCGGCCGCCGGCTCGAGGTGGCCGATCTGCGTCTTCACGGCGCCCAGGGCGCAGTACGGCCGCGCCGGCAGCGCCAGGCCCTGGCGCTCGGCGAGGCGGCGGAAGGCGAGCTTGAGGCCGTCGACCTCGACGGGGTCGCCCAGCTCGGTGCCGGTGCCGTGGGTCTCGATGAGGGTGACGGTCTCCGGGGACACGCCGGCCCGCGCGTAGGCGTCCACCAGCAGATCGGCCTGGGCCTGCGCGTTGGGGGCGGTCAGCGACGCGGCCCGCCCGCCGTGGTTGACCGCCGTGGCGCGGATGACCGCGAGGATCCGATCGCCGTCGAGGACGGCCCGCTCGAGGGGCTTGAGGAGCACCACGCCCACGCCCTCGCCTTTCACGAAGCCGTCGGCGCGCCGGTCGAACGTCTTGCAGCGGCCGTCCGGGGAGAGGATGCCGAGCTGGTCGGCGCCGATCACGCCCTCGGGCGAGCACATCAGGGTCACCCCGCCCGCGAGCGCGAGCGTGGACTCGCCGAGGCGCAGCGAGTGGACGGCGCGGTGGACGGCCACGAGGCTGCTGGAGCAGGCGGTGGTCACGACCTCGCTCGGCCCGTGGAGGTTGAGCAGGAAGGAGACCCGGTTGGCCAGCATGGCCAGGTTGTTCCCCGTGGCCGCCTGGGCCCCCCACGCGCCGCTCTCCTGGAGGATCCGGCTGTAATCGTCGTACTGGATCCCCGCGAACACACCCACGGGCTGGCCGCCGAGGTCCGAGGCCCGGTAACCGGCATCCTCGATGGCGTGCCAGGCGGCCTGCAGGAGCAGGCGGTGCTGGGGATCCATGAGCTCGGCCTCGGCGGGCGAGAGGTTGAAGAACCGCGGATCGAAGGCGTCGTGATCGGGGATGAACCCCCCCCACCGGGAGCGGGTCTTCCCGGGCTCGGTGGGGTCACCGTCGTAGGCGCGAAAGTCCCAGCGCTCGGGCGGCACCTCGGTGATGAGGTCCACGCCATCGCGGAGGTTCTCCCAGAAGGCGCGCAGATCGCGCGATCGCGGGAAGATGCCGCTCGCGCCGATGATGGCGATCGCATCGCCCTGGGCGCCGCCCCCCGGCGCGCGCGTGGCGGATGCGCTGCCCGCGATCGGGGCGGCCGGCTCGCCGCGAGGAGCCGAGGACCGGCCTCCCGTCGCTGCGTCGCGGGTGGTGTCGGGGGCCTTGCTCAGCGCCGGGAAGGTCGCGAGCAGGTGGTCCACCAGCCCGCGCACATCGGGGTGAGAGAAGAACACGGTCGGGCTCACGGTGACGCCGAGCCGATCGTCGATGCGCGCGGAGAAGGTCTTGAGGTCGATGGAGCCGAACCCGAAGTCTCCCAGGTTGACGTCGACACCCAGCCGCTCGGGCTCTAGCCCGATGATCTCCGCGGCCATCCGGCGCAGGACCTCCGTGAGCCTCTCCGCCGCGGCCGCCCCGGCCCGCGCGTCCTGCGCTGCCGGCGCGGGGGCCACGGCGGCCGGCGCGGGGGCCACGGCGGCCGGCGCGGGGGCCACGGCGACGGCGGCCGGCGGCGTCAGGCCGAGGAGGCGCTCGATCTTCGCGCGCTCGCCGGCCAGGACCATCACCTGCGCGGCTCCGGAGGCGAGGAGCCTGTCGAAGGCCGCGAGGCCCTCGTCGGCCTCGAGGTACCTCATGCCCGTCGAGCGCAGGTAGAGCTGCTCGCCGCGCGCGTCGAAGTGCATGCCGCCTTCCCGCCACAGGGGCCAGTTCACGGAGAGCGTCCGGCCACGGCGCCGGCCCGACTGGCAGAGCCGGGTCCGGTACTGCGCATAGGCGTCCAGGAAGCGATTGCCCACCGCGTAGTCGCACTGGCCGAAATCGCCGAGGACCGCGGAGGTCGACGAGAACAGGGCGAAGAAGTCCAGATCCTCGTCCTGCGTGACCTCGTCGAGCACGACGGTCCCCTGGATCTTGCTCCGCAGGGCGGCCGCAAAGTCGCGGTGCGGTTTGTCGCCGATCCGCGTCGCGTCGGTCCCGCCCGCGGCGTGGATCACCCCGTCGAGGCGGCCGGAGCGGCGCCGGATCTCGTCGATCACCCGTGCCATGCCGGCCCGGTCGGCGACGTCGACGCTCCGGTAGCTCACCGTGGCGCCCAGGCCCTCCAGCTCGGCCATGAGCGCCGGCCGGACGTCGGGCGAGCGTCCGGTGAGGACCAGATGCGGGCGTCCGGCGCGGGCGAGGTGCCGGGCGACCAGGGACGCCAGCGCGCCGGCGCCGCCGGTCAGCAGGTACACCCCGTCGCGCCGCCGCGCGGCGCCGTCCGGCGGCGGCGGGACCCGGAGCGGCGCGATCGCGCGCACGAGGCGCAGGTCGCCGCGGTACAGCACCTCGGCCGCAGCGGCCCGGCACTCGTCGGCCAGGGCGCCGTGCGCCGCCCGCGCGGCCGTCCCCTCCAGCCTCACGACGGTGAAGACGAGCTCCGGAAAGACGTGGCGCAGCGAGGGACCGTAGCCGGCCACGGCTTCCAGGAACGGGTTGGGACCGTCGAGCTCCGGGTACGCGAAGAGCACGCGCGAGAGGCCCCTGTGACCGGCCCGCGCCAGGGCGCCGAGCAGGTGGAACAACGAATGCACCCCGAGATCGAGGAGCGCCTCGCCGCGGGTGAGGATCTCCTCCGCCGCGGCCGGCGCGCCGCCGGCGAGGCTCCACTGGTGGACAATCCGCTCGGGCAACCGCCTCGAGGCCGCGAGGGCGGCCACCATGCGGTCGTAATCGCCCGCCGCGTCGATGCGGATCTCGAAGCCCCCGCCGTCCACCTCGCGGTACGCGGGACCCGGGCGCACGCGCACCACGGCGCCCGGCAGATCGCGGCCGCCCTGTCCGTCGCCGGCCTCGAGGCTCAGCGTGACCCCCCGCAGCGGCGCCCCGCGCTCGGCAGCGATCGGCGAGGGCTCCCAGTCGAACCCGTAATAGAAGCAGGGATCGCCGGGGGAAGCCTCCTCGCGGCTCGCCGCCGCGGGCGGCGCGGCGCCGACCGGCAAGAGGAGCGGGCCCGCGTCCGGGATCCAGCGAGGCTCGCGCGCGAAGGGGTACGTCGGAAGGGACACCTTGCGGGGCTCGCGGGAGCGCGGCAGGCGGTGCCAGTCCACCTCGCCGCCGGCCACCCAGACCCGGGCGAGCGCCGGAAGATCTCGGGCGCGAAGCATGGCCTGGACGTCGAGGGCCCCCGCCGTCTCGCCCTCGCCCTCCTTGGCGCCGGCGCGGCCGCGGAGCAGCGAGGCCGGAGCGCGACCCGCGAGGTAGGCGCCGAGCGCTGCGTGCAGCTCGCCGAAGTCGGAGACGACGAGCGCCAGGCGCTCGGCCATGGGCGTCCGGCCGGTCTGCAGCACGAACGCCGCGTCGTCGAGAGCAAGGCGCGGCGGCGCCGGCTCGTCCTGGCTCACGCGGGCGCCGGCATCACCTCCGGTGAGCGCCGCGACGAACGCGTTCACGCTCGAGCACCAGGACGCTGCGTGGAGCGTGAGGTCGGTGCCCAGGGCGGCGTTGAGGTGGTCGACGACGCGCCCCACGCCGGCCTGATCGAGGCCGTACTCCGAGAGGTCGTCGTCCGGATCGAGATCGGCCGGGGACACCGAGAGCGCGCCGGCGATCAGCGCGAGGGCCTGCGGGCGGATCGCGGCCGGCGAGCCCTTCGCCGCGCGGCGCGCAGGAGCGACGAGCTCCTCGACCTCGTCGACCTCCTCTTCCAGGAACGCCTGCCACCGCGCGACGTAGGCGCGGAGCCGCTCCTCGGTCTTGGCCGAGAGCAGGAACAGCTGGGGCTCCGAGGACGCCTCGGACGCGCGCTCGTCGCGGTGCTCCTCGACGATGACGTGGGCGTTGGCCCCGCCCGCGCCGAAGGAGCTCACGCTCGCGCGCCTGGGCCACGCCGTCCCCTCCCCGTCCCGCGCGATCGGCGTCCAGGGCTCACGCCGGGTCTGCAGGGAGAACGGCGAGATCGCCCAGTCGATCCGCGGGTTGGGAGGCTCCGCGTGGAGCGAGGGCGCGAGGGTGCGGTGCTCGAGCTGCAGCAGCACCTTGGTCAATCCGGCGATGCCGGCCGCGGACTCCAGGTGTCCGATGTTGGGTTTCACCGAGCCGACGGCGCAGCGGCCGTGGGCCCCGGTCCCGGACTGGAAGGCCCGCGAGAGCCCGGCGATCTCGATGGGATCCCCGAGGACGGTGCCCGTCCCGTGCGCCTCCACGTACCCGATGGTGGCCGGATCGATCTGGGCCTCCTCGAGGGCGCGGGTGATGAGCTCCGCCTGCGCGTTCGGGTTGGGGACGGTATAACCGCCTGTCTTGCCGCCCGCGTTGACGGCGGAGCCCTTGAGGACGGCGAGGATGCGGTCGCCGTCGGCCAGCGCCAGGGACAGGGGCTTGAGCAGGACTGCACCCACGCCCTCGCCGACCACGAAGCCGTCGGCGTCCGCGCCGAAGCTCTTGCAGCGATCGTCCCGCGACAACATGTCCACGAGGGTCAGCCGCGCGTAGTGGATCGGGCTGAGGAGGAGGTTGACCCCGCCGACAACGGCGGAGGTGCAGGAGCCCGCGCGCAGGCTCTCGCACGCGAGGTGGAGGGCGGTCAGCGACGAGGAGCAGGCGGTGTCCACCGCCATGCTGGGCCCCCTCAAGTTGAAGAAATACGAGACCCGGTTGGCGATCGACCAGAAGGACGAGTGCGCGTAGGTCAGCTTTCCCCGGGCGCAGGCGTAGCCGCCGAGCCACTCGTAATCGCGGTTCATGACGCCGACGAACACGCCTGTCTTCGGGGCCGCCCGGAGCAGCGCATCGTGGGCATAACCGGCGTCCTCGAAGAGGCTCCACACGACCTCGAGGAAGAGGCGCTCCTGGGGATCCATGCCCTCGGCCTCCTTGGGCGAGATGTTGAACAGGAGCCCGTCGAAGCAGCGCACCTCGTCCAGGAAGCCGCCCCACCTGGAGTAGCTCCGGCCCCCCTTGCCCTCCGCTGGATCGAAATGGGGGCGAAAGTCCCAGCGATCCGGCGGGATCTCCCGGATGCTCGAGATCCCCTTCTCGAGGTTGCTCCACAGCCGGCGAAGATCCGGCGCGCCGGGGTAACGGCCGCTGGCGCCGATGACGGCGATGTCTTCCCGCGCCGCCGGGAGGGCGCCGGCCCTCGCGGGCGCGGGTGCTTCGCGCGGGCTCTCTCCGGCAGCGGCGCCGCGCGGGCGCGCCGTATCCGCCGCGCTCTGCCGCTCGTCCGTGGCCTCGGCCCCGGACGGCGTGGCCGGTGCTGCGGCCCCGGACGGCGCGACAGGCGCTCGCTCGGGGACGGCACCCCTGCTCCGGAACAGGTCGCTCCGGGTGATCGTCTCGCCCGACGAGGGGCGCCCGAGCTGATCGAGGGCTCCGGCGTGGCGCTCGGCGAAGTACGCGGCGAGCGCGTCCACGGTGAGGTGCTCGAAGAGCAGCGTGGGGGCGAGGTGCCCGAGATCCACCTCGAAGCGGCGGAGCAGGTCGAGGTTGGCGATCGAGTCGACGCCGTAGGTCTCGAACGTGGCCGCGGGGTCGATCTTCCCGGGCGGGATCTGGAGGACCTCGGCGAAGATCGCCTTCGCATATGCGACGAAGCGCTCGCGAGGGGTCGCGGCCGCGGCCTGCTCGCCTGCCGCGGCGAGCGCGCGGCGCTGGACCTTCGCCTCGCGGGCCGCCGTGGGCTCGGCCGGAGCGGGCGCGGCCTTTCGCGCTTCCTCGCCCTGGCCCACGACCCCGAGCTGGCGCAGCACCTCGGGGGCGGCCCTCATCACCGCGACCTGCGGTGAGGAAGAGGCCATGATGCGCACCAGCGCCTCCATGCCGGCCTCGGGCTCGATCGACTGGACGCCCATCCGGGCAAGGCGCTCCCGGTAGGCCGGCGTCGCCGCGACGCCGACGCTGCCCCAGTACCCCCAGTTCACGACCTTCACGGGGACGCCGAGGTGCGTGCCCAGGTGGTGGGCGAAGCCGTCCTCGAACGTGGACGCCGCGGCGTAGTTGCTCTGGCCCGCGCCGCCGCCGAACGACTGGACCGAGGAGAAGAACAGGAAGAAGTCCAGGGGCTCGTTCCGGACGGCCTCGAAGAGGACCGCGCTGCCGCGGACCTTGGGCTCCAGCGCGGCCCTGAAGGTCTCCTCGTCCATGTTCACCAGCGACCGGTCGCGCATCACGATCGCCGAGTGGACGACGCCGTGGATGCGACCGAAGCGGTCCTTGGCCGCGGCCACCGCGCGCCCCATGCTGCCCGGATCGGCGGCGTCGGCCTGGAGGTAGACGGCCTCGCCGCCCAGCGCGTGGAGCTCGTCGAGGGCCCGCTGGATCTCCGGCGTCAGCGGGCGCCGGCCGAGGAGCACCAGCCGGGCCGAGGCCGCCCTCGCGAGCGTGCGGCTCAAGGTCAGCCCGATCCCACCCGCGCCCCCCAGCACGAGGTAGGTGCCGCGCTCCCGGAAGGGAGGAGCCTCCGGCGCGGGCAGCGCGACGGGCGACAGCGCGCGCACGTACCGCCTGCCCTCGCGGATCGCCACCTCCGCGACCTCGGCCTCGCCGGTCTCGGCGACGATGGCCGGGACCAGGGCGCCGAACCGCGCCCCGAGGTCCTCGCCGCGCCCGCCCAGCAGCGGGACGTCGAGGACGGCGAACTGCCACCGGGAGAGCTCCCTCGCCGCGGATTTGCACAGCCCGACGAGGCTCGCCGCACCGGGGTTGAGCACGGCCTCGCGACCGACCCGGAGCGCGTCGTTGGTTACCACCTTGATCTGCAAGGCGCGGTGCACGTGCGTCGCGTGGAGGGCGTGGAGGCGGCGGAGCAGCCGGAAGAGCGTGAGCACGCCGTGCTCCTGGCTCCGGTCCAGCGCGCTCAGGTCGGCAGCGGCGAACGGCGCAGGCGAGAGCCCACCCAGGAAGTAGATCGTGTCCACCGCGTCCAGGGCGTCGCCGGCGGCGCCGTCCAGGAGACGGGACAGCGCCTCCGGATCGTCGGCTCGGATGGACCAGGCCCCGGGCCCGAGCGGGCGATCCTCGGCGCCGAGCTGGATGCGGCGCACGGTTCCCGGCGGGAACGCGCTGCTCAGGGCGGGGATCCAGCCGGAGACGGCGGCGGGGTGGACGAGCAGCACCCCGCGCGGGGCCGCGGCCCTGGGCGGCTCCGGGAGCGGGCGCTCCTGGAATGCCGGCACGAACAGCGACGGCGTGCGGGCGTCGCGGTACTCGCGCACGGTCACGTCGTGGAGCAGCGCGCGCGTCACGCCGGCGTCGTCGAGGATCGCAACGTGGAACCGGAGCTCCCCGGCCCTCTGGACGTAGACGTGGCCCGGGGAGACGAGCGCGTCGAGCACCTCCACCCGACCGACCGAGAAGGGCACCAGCGTCCGGCCGGCGCCCTCCCCGCCCTCGTCCAGGAGGCCGGTCAGCGCCTGGAACGCCGCATCCACCAGGCAGGGATGCAGCACGACCCGGCGGTCCTCCCGGAACGCGGGCCCGGCGGCGGGCTCGAGCGCCAGCGCGCCGAGGACCTCGTCGCCCTTGATCCTGACGCTCTTCAGGCAGTGCAGGGTGGGCCCGTGGTGGAGCCCCGCGGCGCGGGCGCGCGCGCGCAGCGCCTCGCCGCTGGAGAGCCGGGCTCCGTCCTCGACATGGGCCACGGACAGCCGCGCCGGCGCCGGCCCCACGGCAGCCGGAAGCAGCGCGCCCCGCGCGTGGACGATCTGCCGGCCGCCGGCCTCGCTCCGGATCTCGAAGGAGCGCCTCCCGCTCGCCTCCGTGAGCACGACGCGGACGTCCACGGGCTGGTCGACCCAGAGCGGCTGGAGGAACACGACGTCCGCAGGCCACGTGGGCGCCGTGCTCGCGGCCGCCGGCGCGGCGCCGGGCGCCTCGACCAGCGCGGCCGCCGCTCGAGCCATCTCCAGGTAGGCCGCGGCCGGGAGGGCCGGCCGGCCGTGGAGCAGGTGATCCCGGACGATGGGCTCCTCGGGCCACAGGGTCCTCTGGAACACGACCTCCCCGGCCCCGAGGCGCGGGACGACGCGATCGATGAGCGGGTGCAAGGGCGCGACCAGGCCGGGCTCCCGCGGAACCGGGACGGGCACCCAGTAGCGCTCCCCGGCGAACGGGTAGACGGGCAGCGAGATCCTGCGCCGCCCCCGCGACCCGGGCAGCCGGTGGAAGTCCACGGCCACGCCCGTCACCCAGAGCCTGGCCAGCTTGTCGAGGGCGCCCTGGTGCAGCCAGCGCTCGATGAGCACCTCGGCGTCCTCGCCGCTGATCGCCGCCATCCACGGCGACGTGTTGCCCGCGGCGCTCCCGGCGACGAAGCCGCCGCCCTCGCCGGCCAGGAAGCGGTCCAGCGCGTCCACGAGCTCGCGCCGCGAGGACACGACCAGGGCGAGGCGCGCGGGCATCACCTCGCGGCCGGTCTGCAGGGTGTAGGCGGCGTCGGCGAGGAACCGGCGCTCCTCAGAGGGCGAGGGCCCGGCCTCCTCGCGCCTGGTCATGGCGTCGCGCAGGCGGCGGGCGACAGCGGCGAGGCGCTCCTCGTCCTGCGCGGAGAGCGGGATGAGCACCTGGCCCCCGGCCGGGTCGCTCCCCGGCGAGGGCGCGGCGCTCGCCGGGTCCTCGTGGGACTCCAGCAGGACGTGGATGTTGGCCCCGCCGGCGCCGAACGAGCTGACGCCGGCGCGGAGCGGCAACGCCCGCCCCTCGGCGTCCGTGGCCGGGCGCCAGGGGGCGAGCTCCTGCGCGACGCGGAACGGGGAGCCATCGAGGTGCGCGCGGGGGTTCAGCCGCGCGGCATGCAGCGAGGGCGCCACCTGCCGGCGCTTCATCTGCAGGAGCACCTTGGTGAGGCCGGCGATGCCCGCGGCCGACTCCAGGTGACCGATGTTGGATTTGACCGAACCGATCGCGCATCGCCCGGCTTCGCCCGCGGCGGGGCCGAAGGCCCGGGAGAGCCCGACGATCTCGATGGGATCCCCCAGCGCGGTCCCGGTGCCATGCGCCTCGACGTACGTCACCGTGCCCGGAGGCCACCCCGCCTGTCGCAGCGCGTCCTCGATGAGCGCGCCCTGGGCGGCGGGGCTCGGCACCGTGTAGCCGCTGGTCCGGCCGCCGTGGTTGATCGCGATCGCCTTGATGACGGCGTGGATGCGATCGCCGTCCGCGATCGCTCGGCCGAGCGGCTTGAGGAGGACGGCGCCCACGCCCTCTCCGGGGACGTAGCCGTTCGCGTGCTCCCCGAAGGCGCGGCAACGCCCGTCGGGCGAGGCCAGGTGACCCTGGCTCAGGAACAGGTGCTTGTTGGGGTGGAGCGTGAGGTTGACGCCGCCGGCCAGGGCGAGCTCGCTCTCCCCGCTGACCAGGCTCTGGCAGGCCAGGTGGATCGCGGTCAGCGAGGACGAGCACATCGTGTCCACGGCCATGCTCGGACCGCTGAGGTCGAAGAAGTACGAGACGCGGTTCGCGATGGAGGAGAACGACGAGCTCAGCGCGATCGGATGGCCGAGATCGGAAGGCGGAACGCCGTGGAGCTGGTACTGTCCCCACATCACGCCGGCGAAGACCCCGACGCGCTTCCCGCCGAGCTGAGCCCGGGTGTAGCCGGCGTCCTCCAGCGCTTGCCAGGCGATCTCCAGGAACAGCCGCTCCTGCGGGTCCAGCGTCGCCGCGTCGCGCGGGTTGATGTGGAAGAACATCGGATCGAAGCGATCCACGTCGTCGAGGAAGCCGCCCCACCGCGTGTACGCCTTGCCCGGCGAACCCTCCGCGAAGAAGGCGCTGTGGTTCCAGCGCTCGGCGGGGATCTCGGTGATGCAGTCCCTGCCGGCCTCGAGGTTCTCCCAGAAGCGATCGAGATCGGGCGCCATCGGGTAGCGGCCGCTCACGCCGACGATGGCCACGTCGAGCGGCGCCGGGCCCCGCTCCCGCGGCGGAGAGGCCGCGCGCGACGACGGCGCGCGCGTCGCCGTCGCGCGCGCCGCCGTCGCACGCACGGGATCGCGATCGGTCGCCGCGGCGGGCGGGCGGACCACCGCGGGCGGGCTCGCGGGCGTCTCTTCCCGGGGCGTGAGCGCGCTTCCCAGGGCGGCGCGGAGCTTGTCGGCCTGCCCCCGCAGGACGGCGAAGCTCGTGCCGCTGGAGGAGAGCCCCGCGAGGAAGGCCTGGATGCCGGCCTCCGCGGACAGCGGCTGCACCCCCTTGGTCCTGGCCAGGTGGGCCTCGACGCGCGGATCCACGCGCATGCCGCCGTCTCTCCAGAGCGGCCAGTCGATGGACAGGCTCTTCCCGGAGCGCTCTCCGCGCGCGCGCAGGCGGTCGCGCGCCTCGGCGAACCGGTCGAGGAAGGTGTTGGCAAAGGCGTACGCGCTCTGGCCGGGGTTCGCGGCGATCGCGGCGGTCGACGAGAACAGGACCAGGAAATCGAGAGCATCGCCCCGGGTCGCCTCGTCCAGGAAGACGGCGCCGAGGACCTTCGGGGCGACGACGGCCTCGAAATCCTGGCGGCTCCGGGTGACAGCGAGGCCGTCACGGAGGACGCCGGCGGCATGGAGCACGCCGTGGATCCGGCCGAAGCGCGCCCTGGCCGCGGCGACGAGCGCGGCGACCTGCGCGCGGTCGGCGATGTCGGCGCTGACGTAAATCGCCTGCCCGCCCAGCGCGGCGAGCTGCTCGAGCCGGGCGTCGATGTCCGCGCTCCGCTCGGAGCGGCCCGCCAGCACCAGGCGCGCCCGATGATGGCGCGCGAGGTAGGTCGCGAAGAGGAAGCCGAGCCCGCCGGCGCCGCCCGTGATCACATAGACGCCCTGGTCGACGGGGCGCGGGCCCTCCCCGGCGAGCGGGAGCGGGATCTCCCGCCACTGCCGCGCAGCGCGACGCCCGCCGGCGAGGCGGATCTCTGCGGCCGTGTCCGGATAAACGATCTCCAGCCAGAGGAGCTCGGCGAGCTCGGACGGCGAGAGCCTCGCCGGGGCGGCCACGCAGAGGGTCCGGCACGAGACGGAGCTCGGCAGCTCCGCGGTGACGGTCCTCGCGAAGCCGGCCACGGCGGCGTGCAGCGGCCGGGACAGGCCATCGATCTCGCCGTGGACATGGAGGACGCGGACCGCGTGCCCGAGGCGCCGCGCGACGAGCGCCTTGACCAGGGATAGCAGCGTGAAGAGGCTCGATCGCGAGAGCGCCTCGAGCGCGCTCGGCTCCTCGCCTGGCGGGGCGCTCGGCTCCACCACCACGACGGTCCGCGGAGCGAGCCCGCGCTCGACCAGCGCGCCGAGGAGCGCGAGGGCGTCGTCCTCGCGACCGAAGTCGAGGCGGTAGGTGGCCGGATCCACGGCCTCGAAGCGCTGGCCTGGCTCGATCAGGAGGACCGGGCTCGGCTCGCCGGCGCCGCCGGTCGCCTCCCGGAGCTTCCGCTCGAGGTGCGCCCGCAGCGCGGGATCATCGGCGAAGAGGAGGACCGGCGCGAACGGCTCCTTCGACGCGGTCCGCCGCGGCGCATCGCGCCACTCCGGCCGCAGGAAGAGCGTCTGTTCCTCAGCCTCCGACGCGGCGGACCGGGGCGTCTCGGGCGCGCCGAGCGAGCGGCCGGGGAACTCCCGCCGCAGGTGGGCGACGAGCGCGTCGATCGTCGGGTGCTCGAACAGCACGGTCGGGTAGAGCTGCTCGCCGAGGAGCGCCTCCAGCTCCCGCGCGAGGCTCAGCAGATCGGTGGACTCGAGGCCCAGCTCGTAGAAGCCGCTGTCGGACCGGACCTGCGCGGGCGGGACCCCGAGCAGCCCGGCGATCTTGCGCCGCAGCGCGTCCTCCAGGGGCGCCGTCGCGAAGGTGGAACCGGGCGTGTCGAGCGCAACGAGCGTGTCGGGCGTGTCGGGCGCGCCGGCCGCGCCCGCGGGGCCGGCGGCGTCCGGCGGCGGCGTCGCAGCGCTCGCCGTGGTCGGCGCCGCGGCGAGCCGGTCCGGGTGCGCGCGGCGGAGGTACGCGGCGAGCTCATCGATCGTCGCGTGCTCGAACAGGAGCGTGGGATAGAGCTGCTCACCGAGGAGCGCCTCCAGCTCGCGGACCAGATCGAGCAGATCGGTGGACTCGAGGCCCAGCTCATAGAAGCCGCGCTCCGTCGGGACGCTCTCTGGATCTCGCCCCAGCCGGCCGGCGACGAGCTGCCGCAGGCGCGCCTTGAGCGCCGCCGCGGCGTCCGGCGCGTGTTCGCGAGGGCGGGCCTCGGGCGGCGGGGCCTCGCCAGCGAGCAGCGCGGGCGCGCCTGCGTGGCCGGCCCCCTGGAGCCGGGTGATCAGCGCGCTCGACCGGATCCGCTTCGTCCCGAACCTGCTCAGCCGGGCGACCAGCTGGCCCTGCTCGTCGTGGAGGTCCAGGTCCACGTACATCAGATCGCCGAGGAGGTTCTCCGCGGTGCGGCGGAGCACGCGCACGTAGCAGGCGCGCCCGGGCGCCTTCGCGGCGCGGAAGGACCGGATGTAGATGGGCACCGCGGGCTTGTCCGCGGCCTGCTGCGCCTCCTTGACGAAGAGCGCCGGGACGAGCGTGGCCCCGTCCAGGAAGACGGGGTGGAACGCGAAATGCGGCAGGTACGCCTGGGCCGACTCGCTCAGCACCAGCCGGGCCAGCACGCCGTCCGGCTCGAAGAACACCTCGCCCAGGTTCTTCATGAAGACGCCGTGGCGGATATCGACGCTGCGAGCGAACGCGTATGCCTCGTCGAGATCGGCGACCCGGGAGGCGCGGCGCTCGATGGTGCCCGGATCGAGCGCCCCGGCGAGGGGCTCGCGCGTGATGTGCGCCTCGCACTGGCAGTGCTCTTCCCAGGCGTCCTCGACGATCCGGCCGCCCTTCACCTTGCGCGAGCGCGCTGCCACCTTCCAGAAGGCCCCCGCGCGTTCGAAGCGGATCTCGAGGTCGCGGTCGTACGCGTCCGCTGTCACGAGGGGCTTCGAGAACAGGACGTTGCGCAGCTCCACCCGCTCCAGCGCGTGTCCGCACGACTGCAGCGCCCGGCAGATCAGGTCGAGGAACGTGACCCCCGGCATGATCCGCACGCCGTGGACGCGGTGATCGCGGACGATGGGATCCTCGTTGGTGATGACCACGCGGAAGGGCGGCAGTTGCCCCTCCGACGCCGGCGCGCCGCGCGCCTCGACGCGGAGAAGCGGCGGTAGCGGCTCGCGCGTCTCGCGCTCGGCGACACGCGCTGCGCTCTCCGTCCCGCGCGCGGCGAGCGCGGGGCCCGCGCCGGCCGCGACCTTGTCGAGCCAGAAGCGCCGGAGGTTGAGCTGGACAGGAGGGAGCGGCTGCCGGAGCGCCCGGCCCGCCTCGGCAAGCCCTGGCGCGAGCTCCCCGACGATGACATGCGCGTTGGTGCCGCCGAAGCCGAAGGCGCTGATTCCCGCGTGGCGTCCGAGGTCGCCGCCTTGTTCCCATTCGCGCAGGCGGAGGTTGGGGAAGAAGGGCGAATCGGCGAAGCGAAAGCGCGGGTTCGGCGTCTCGCAGTTCAGGGTGGGCGGGATCTGCCGGTTCTGGAGGGAGAGCACCACCTTGATGAAGCCGGCCATGCCCGCGGCGCTCAGCAGGTGACCGATGTTCGTCTTGATGCTCCCCACCGCGCAGTAGCCGCGCGCGTCCGTGTCCTCGCGGAACACGCGCGTGAGGGCCTTGAGCTCGATGGGGTCGCCGATCATCGTGCCTGTGCCGTGGGTCTCCACGTACGTGACCGCCCGCGCGCTGATCCCTGCCCGCCGCAGCGCCGCGCTGACGACCCTGGCCTGGGCGTCGGGGTTCGGCGTGGTGATCCCCATGGTCCGACCGTCGTTGTTCACGGCCGTGGCCTCGATGACGGCGAGGATCCGGTCGCCGTCGGCCAGGGCCTGCGCGAGGGGCTTGAGGAGCACGGCGCCCGCGCCCTCCCCTGGCACCAGCCCGCTCGCCTTTTCATCGAACGCGCGGCACACCCCGTCCGGCGAAAGCGCCTGACTCTCGCTCAGCCGGAGATAAGGCTTCTCGTCGAGGAGCAGGTCCACGCCGCCGGCCAGGGCCATCTCCACCTCGCCCGACAGGAGGCTCTGGCAGGCCAGGTGAATCGCCACGAGCGATGACGAGCAGGCCGTGTCCACGAGCAGGCTCGGGCCGGCGAGGTCGAAGACGTGCGAGATGTGGGCGGCGATGAAGTTCTGGCCCGTGCTGGCCATGACGCTCTTCGTGCCCGTGTGGATGCGCTCGCCGTAGTCGCCGACCCGCCCGCCCACGAACACCCCGATCGCACGGCCGCCGAGCTCGCGCCTCTCGTACCCGGCGTGGCGGAACGCCTGCGTCGCGACCTGGAGGGCCTGACGGATCAGCGGGTCGACCGACGGCGCGTCTTCCGGCTTGAAGCCGAAGTGCTCCGGGTCGAAGAGCTCGATCCCCTCGATGAAGCCACCCCACTTGCCGGTGCTCTTCCCCGGCTCGAGCGTGGCGCTGTAAAAGCGCTCGACCGGCCAGCGCGACGGCGGGACCTCCGCGATACCGCTCTTCCCGGCCGCGAGGTTGCGCCAGTAGGTGTCCAGATCGGCGGCTCCGGGGAAGTTGCAGGCCATCCCGATGACGGCGATCCGATCCGGCCGCGGCGCTGCGGCGGCGCCCGCTGCGCCGGGGGCAGCGCTCTCCAACCGCGCCTGAAGCACGGGCGCGCTGTCGTTCGCGCCCCGGGGCGCCGCGCCTGCGTGGCCACCGCCCTCGGCGCCGCCCGAGCTACCCGCGGAGATCGCGCGGGTGATGGCAGGGCAGGCCTCGTCCAGCCAGCCGCACAGCCGCTCCAGCGTCCGGTGCTCGAAGAGCTGCGCCGGATCGAGGGCGACCTCGAACGACGCCTCGATGTGGTGCCGCAGCGACGTCAGGACGGTGGGATCGATGCCGAGCTCCTCGATGGGCGTGCTGGCGTCGAGCTCTGCCTCGGGGACCTTGACGAGGCCGGCGAGCTGGCCGCGCACCCACTGCAGCGTGGCGGAGCCCTGGCGCGCTGGCGCCGCCGCTGCATGCCCCGCAGACGCGGACGCGGCCGGCGGCCGGGCGGCGAGAGCGGCGGCCGAGGGCGCCGGGGCCGGCTCTTTCCAGGAGGATCCGAGCTGCGCGGCGAGGCGGGCGAGCGTGGGGTACTCGAAGAAGAGCGTGGGATCGATCTTGGAGCCCACCCGCTTCTCGACCTTGGCGATGAGCCCGATCAGCAGGACGGAGTCGACGCCGAGCTCTTCGAAGCGGGTGTTGTCGTGCAGCTCGTGCTCGGCCAGCTTGAGCTCGCGGGCGAAGAGCTCGCGGAGGCCGGCCAGCGCGCGCGACACGCCGTCCGTGGATGCGCCCTCGCACACCGGCGGGCTCGCCGGCCGCGCCGGATCGCCTTGCTGCGCGTGATTGCCTTGCTGCGCGTGATTGCCTTGCTGCGCGTGACTCCCTTGCCTCGCGTGCAGCAGAACGGTCGTATCGAAGCGCTCGGGATCGACCAGGCACGGGACGAGATGGGCGCTCCCCTCGTGTGCCATGGCCTGCTCCAGGAGCTCGAGCCCCTGCGCCTCGGCGTGGGGCAGGAACCCGAGCTGCCGGTAGATGGGGCTCGTGTGCTCGCCCAGGCCCACGCCCTCCCAGACAGGCCAGCTCAGGGCCAGGTAGGGGGCGCCATGGAGCGCGGCGAAGTGGTCCATGAACGCGTTGGCGGTGGCGTAATCGCTCAGGCCGGCGCCCAGCGCGGGGAGCACCCCGGCGACCGAGGAGAACAGCACGAAGAAGTCGAGCGCGTCCCGGGAGAACAGGCGGTGAAGGACCTCGAGCCCCTGGACCTTGGGCTCGAGGATACGGAGGAAGTCCGGGAGCGGCTTCTGGATGAAGGCGACGTTGCTCGACGGCGCCAGCCCGGCCGCGTGGAGTACACCGCCGATGGGGCCGAGATCGCGCCGCACGCCCGCGAAGAGCTCCTCCAGGCGGCGCTCGTCGACGAGGGAGCCCGACCAGGAGATCACGCGGGCGCCCCGCGCCTCGAGATCGAGTACGTGCTGCAGGGCGCGGCGAACCCTCGGATCGGCGCCGGGATCGCCGGCCACTCGCTCCCACTGGTCGCGCGGCGGCAGCGGGCGATAGCCCATCAGCACGAGCCGCCGCGCCCCCCGGTCGACGAGGAAGCCGGCGAGGAGCTGGCCAATCCCTCCGGTGGCGCCGGTGATCACGTAGACCTTGCGAGGATCGCAGGCGAGCGGAGCGCGCGCGCGCCCGCCGCCGGCGATCGGCTCGAGCCGGGGCGCGAGGCGCTGGCCGTCCCGATAAGCGATCTCGACCTCCGGACCGGGCTCACCCGCTTCCCGGAGCGCGCGCTCCGCGATCACCTCGGGCGCCGCGTCCGGCTCCACGTCCACGGTCCGCGCCCGGAACCGGCGGTGCTCCGCCGCGAGGGCGCGGACCAGCCCGGAGAACAGCGCGCCCGCCTTGCGGCTGGGCCGCCCGGAGACGCCGGCGAGGCCCCGGGTCAGGTGCACGTAGAAGAGGTCGCGGTGAACGCGCTCGGCGAGGATCTCGCCGGCGAAGGCGAGCTTCGGCGCGACCTCCGCGACGTCGCCCACCTCCGCCGCGCCAGCGTCGGTGAGGTCCACGATCCCCTCGATTGAGGGGCTCTGCCGGAGCGCCTCTCGCGCCGCGGATACGGCGGAGTCCACGTCCCACACGTCCTGCCCCGGGCGGCCGAAGCGCACCGGAAGGAGGTCCGGGAAGCGCGCGGGGAGGGGCTCGACCAGGGACGCCGTCTCCGGCGTCGAGAGCACGATCACCCGCCCGCCGGCCGCGGGACCGGAAGGACGGGTGCCCGCGCCGGGCACCGCGCCGATCCCATGGACGCCGTTGATCACATTGACGGCATTGATCCAGTTGATCCCGTCGCTCGCAGGCATCGTGGGTGGACTGGGGCGCCAGTTCTTCTCGAGGATCATGGCCCTGGACCCGGCGCGGGCTCCGCCCGCGGCGCCGGGGCTTGCCGGGACAGGAGGCCAGTAGTGTTTCTTCGCGAACGGCGTGAGCGGGAGCGGCACGACGCGGTGAGGCTCGCCGGCGTAGAGCTGCCCGAAGTCCAGCGGGAAGTCCTGGAGGTAGAGCGCCGCCACCTCGGCCAGGGCCTCTGCGTAGTGTTCCGGGTCCACGGAGGTCCCCGACAGCGACGCCAGCAGGACGCGGCCGCGCTGGAGCCGCTCCGGCTCCGGCTCGCACGGGTCTTCCTTCAGATCGCAGACCTCGTATCCGGGCCACGGCTCACCGGCTGCCACGGCTTGCAGGCCGCGGACCAGCTCGTCCCTGCCGGAGAACAGGAACGCGGCGCGGAGCGGGAAATGGGCGCGCCCGAGGAGCGCCGTCGCGCACAGGTCTCCGAGATCGACGCGCGACAGGCCCTCCCACCGGGCGAGATCGCGGATCTTCGCCGCCAGCGCGGCCTGGTTCTTGGCCGACACGGGGAGGAAATAGCGAGGGCGGCTCCGCGCCCTGCGCGGCGGCGCGCTCGGCCCTTCGGCGATGACCGCATGGACGTTGGTGCCGCTGAAGCCGAAGGACGACAGCGCCGCCATGCGGGGCCGGCCTGGAGGAGCATCCCAGTCCCTGTGCTCCGTGCTGATGTAGAATGGACTCTCGTCGAGCGCGATATGCGGGTTGATCGCCTCGACGTGGAGAGAGGGTACGAGCTGCTTTCGATCGAGGCAGCGCAGGACCTTGATGAGCGAGGCGATCCCGGCCGCGGCCAGCGTGTGGCCGATGTTCGTCTTCACCGAGCCGAGCGCGCAGTAGCTGCGCTTCGCGGTGAAGCTCCGGAACGCGTCGGTGAGCGCGTCGCACTCGATGGGATCGCCGAGCTTGGTCCCGGTGCCGTGAGCCTCCACGTAGCCTATCGCCTCGGGATCGATCCGGAACTCGGTGTAGACGCGGCGGATCAGCTCGGCCTGGGACGCTGCGCTGGGCGCGGTGATGCCGTTGGTCTTCCCGTCCTGATTGACGCCGATCCCCTTGATCACCCCGTAGACGGGGTTGCCGTCCGCGAGGGCGGCCTCGAGGGGCTTGAGCACGACGACGCCGACGCCCTCGCCGGGGACGAAGCCGTCGGCCCTCCTGTCGAAGGCCTTGCACTGCCGGTCGGGCGAGAGCATCCCCGCCTTGCCCAGGAGATCGTAAATGACCGCCGTCGAGAACGCGGCCACCCCGCCCACGACGGCGAGCTCGCTCTCCCCCTCGCGGATGCTGCGAAACGCCATGTGAAGGGCCGTCAGCGAGGACGAGCAGGCGGTGTCGACGGCCACGGCCGGCCCCTTCCAGTCGAGGAAGTAGGCCAGCCGCGAGGCCAGGATCGACGTCGCGATGCCCATGAGCTGGTAAGCGTTCGCGCTGCTCTGCTCGACGAGATGCAGATAGCCGCTGTCGGCGGAGCACCCCACGAAGACGCCGCAGCGCCGGCCCCGCAGCCGCTCCGGAGAGCAGCCCGCGTCCTCCAGCGCGTGCCACGCGGCCTGGAGGAAGAGGCGCTGCTGGGGCTCCATGAACTCGGCCTCCAGGGGCGAGATGTTGAAGAAGAGCGGGTCGAAGCCGCCGACGTCGTCGATGAACCCCGCGCGCCGCCTCCGGCCCGAGGCGTCGAACGGGTCGGGATCACGGAAGCCGGCGTGGCTCCGGCGCGGCTCGGGGATCTCGCGGATGGAGCTTCGCCCCTCGACGAGGTTGCGCCAGAAGGCGTCCACGTCCGCCGCCCCGGCAAACGTGGCGGCCATGCCCACCACGGCGACCTCGACGCCGGCATCGGAATCGGAAGAAGCAGGCTGCGGAGGCGGCGCGGACGGGGCGCGCGCCTCGGCGGCCGCGCCCTCCTCGGCGCCGGGGCCCGTGGCCTCCTGCTCCCGGCCGTCGGAGCGCGCCTTGAGCAGGCGATGCGCCTCGGCCCTCGAGATCTGCCCGTTCTTCAGCTGCTCGAAGATCACCCTGGGGTCGCGTTTCATCACGGGAGCTCCAAGAGGCGGCAGGCCTCGTTCACATCGAGCGCGCCGCTCTCCACGCCGCGGAGCAGGCGCCACAGGGGCTCGTCCCCCTCCGGCTCGCCGCCTCGCGGCTCGTCGACCGGCGTCGGCGCCGGCGCCGCGCCGTCGCCGAAGAGCGCCGCCGTATCGATCTTCGCGGCTCCGGGCAGGCGGACGTCGGCGGCGAAGCTCGAGAGGACATGGCCGGCCAGCTCGCGAACCGACGGATAGCTGTACGCGTCCGTCGTGCGGAGCGTGATCCCGAGCTGCTTGTTGATGCGGTCCACGATGCGGATGGACAGCAGCGAGTCGACGCCGAGCTCCGTGAACGGAGCGTCGCGGTCGATGCGCTGCCTGTCGGTCTGCAGGACCTCCCCGAGGCAAACGACGATGGCGCGCTCCACGTCCCGCCCGATCTGCGCGGCGCGCTCCTCGGGCTTGCCGGCCTCCGGCGGGCCCTGCCAGCGAGGCGGCGCGGCGCCGTCGCCGTTCGCGTGGCGGCCATGCGGCGCGTCCGGCTCGGCCCCTCCGGGGGCCTGCTCGACCCTTCCGGGGGCCCGGGCGTTCGCCGTCTGCTCCGCCTCCGCCCCCTCCGCTGCTCGGCGCGGCAGGCTCACCACGCCGTCGCTCTGCGCCACGATGACGTGCTGGGAGAAGCCGAGGACCATGCCGCCGGGCGGCCCGAGGCTCACGGGCGTCGTGAAGCCCTCCTCGCGCAGGAGCTGCTCCCACATCGGGGCGCTCAGCAGCGGAGACGCCGGCAGCCGCCGCGTGGCGTCGTCGAACAGCCACCAGCCCTTCAGCAGGCCGAAGGTGAGCATGTTGAACGGGTGGTTCTCGGTCACCTCGTTCAGCACCAGCCAGCCGCCGGCCTTGAGGAGCGCCTTGGCGTTCGTCAGCGCGACACGCAGCGCTGCTGTCGCGTGCAGCACGTTGCTGGCCAGCACCAGGTCGAAGCTCGCCGGCGAGAAGCCCTGCTGCTCGACGGGCCGCTCCACGTCGAGCAGCGCGAACGTCGCGAAGGGGTACGCGGGGCCGTAGGCGTCGGCGCCATGCCGCGTGAACGCCCGGGAGACGTCGGTGTAGACGTAGCGGACCTTGCTCGCGTACGGCGCGAGCGCCTCGAGGACAGGCTCGCTCGTGCCCCCGGTGCCGGCCCCGATCTCCAGTACCTGGATCCTCTCGTCCCCGCCGAGCAGCGGCGAGCGCTCGCGGACATAGGCGAGCACCACGTCGACGACACGCCGGTTGACGTAGTCCGTCAGGACGTTTCCCTTGTGGACCCCCTCGACCTTCTCCATCGACGCGCCGGGGAACATCACGTCGGTCGCGGCGACGGCCCCCGTCAGCACGTCGGGATACCGCTCCAGGCATAACCACAAGAGCTCGGCGTGGCGCCGGATCTCCGGGCGTCTCGCGAGCAGGCGCTCCTTCTCGTGCTCCAGCGAGGCGCGCTCGACGCGGGGGGCGCTGCGGACCGTGATCCGGCTCCCGCCGCCGTCAAGCTCGAGCCAGCCCGCCTCGGCCAGGTGGGCGAGCAGGACCGGGAACAGCCGTTCGTGGGCCGGCGCGATGCGGAGCGCTGCCTTCAGCGCCGCGAGCTCGTACCGCTCGCCAGACGCCCGGAACACGCCGAGCCGCTGGAAGGCTGCGAGCAAGCATCGCTGCCCGAGGCGGACGAGCTCGCCGAAGCCGTCGTGGAACGCGAGCAGCGCGCCCGCGGGAGCGGGGGGCGCTCCGATGCTGCGCCTGGCGTGCTGGAGCACGGGCAGCCCGCTCTCGGGGTAGTGCTGGCACTGCCGGCCCAGATCGCACCCGAGCTCCACCAACGCGTGCGGCTCTGCCTTGATGGGCATGACGCGCTCCACCCGGACGGTCAGGGCCTGCTCGACCGCGGCCATACCCTCGTCGGGCTCGATGGATCCGATCCCCATCGCGGCGAATCGCTCGCGGTGGCGGTCATCGGCGACCACGCCGACGCTGCCCCAGTAGCCCCAGTTGAGGACCTTGACCGCGGTGTCCAGCCGGCGCGCGAGGCCCAGGGCGAAGGCATCCTGGAACGTGCTGGCCGCAGCGTAGTTGCTCTGACCCGGGCGGCTCGCCTGCGACTGGGCCGAGGAGAAGAAGAGGATGAAATCGAGCGGCTCTCCGCGCGTGACCGCGCAGAGGACCTGGCTGCCCTGCACCTTGGGCGCGAGGGCCGCCCGCAAGGTCGCCTCGTCCATGCGCTCGATGGTCCTGTCCTCGAGCCGGAGGGCCGAGTGAACGACGCCATGGAGGGCTCCGAAGCGGGCCTTGCCCGCGTCGACGGCAGCGCGCAGGGCGACCGGATCGGCCACGTCGGCGCGGAGGTAGAGGGCCGCGCCGCCGAGGGCCTCGATCCGCCTCACCTTGCCGCGGATCTCCTCATCCTCCGGCCGGCGGCCGATCAGGATGAGCCTGGCCTTGTACCGCCGGGCCAGGTGCAACCCCAGGGTGTGGCCGATGCCGCCGGCCCCACCCACGATGAGGTACACGCCGCCGGGCCTGAAGGCGGATCGCTCGTTCGCGGGCACGCTCAGCGGCTCGATGGTCGGCACGAACCGCTGCCCGCCGCGCCAGGCGGCGACCTCCGCGCTCCCGTCCATCAGGGCGCCGAGGACGGCCTCGCGTGCCGCGCCCGTGAGCGGCTCGCCGGCCTCGCCGAGGTCGAGGTCGACGTACTCGACGCGGACCCCCGGGTACTCTCCGGCCAGCGACCGGCTCCATCCCAGCAAGGCCCCGCCGTAGAGCGCGTTGACCTCGCCCGGGAGCACGGGGAAGGCGCGGCTCGTGACCACCTGGAAGCGCAGCGGAGCGAGCATGAGCCCTGCCCGGCTCATCGCCTTGACGAGGCGGAACAGGGCGAAGAGCCCCTGGTTCAGGCAGCGATCCAGCGCTTCGCCGTCGTGGAGGTTCGCCTCATCCCGGGAGATCCCGCCCAGGAAATGAAGCGTGGAGACGAGCGAGGCGTCGCGCAGGGGTTGCTCCCAGGCGCCGGGGTCGGCCGTGTCGACCTCCCAGCTCCGCGCGTCGAGGCGGCGTGTCCGTGACCCGAGGCGCACGGCGAGCACGCGCTCCCCGCCGTAGACCTCGGTCAGCGCCGAGGCGAGGGCCTGCTCTGCCGGTGGGTAGACAACGACGACGGTCCTGCCCGCGTCACGGCCGCCGGCATCCGGCCGAGAGCCCTCGCCGGCGCGGCTCGGAGCAGCCACCCAGCGCGGCAGGAAGAGCGCGCAGCGCGCGCCTCGCCGGAGGGGCCGGGTGCGCAGCTCCTGCAGCTTCGCGCAGACCTGGCCCTCCTCGTCCAGGATCGCGAGGTGGTAGCGCCCCTCGGCGATCTTCCTCGCATAGAGGAAGCCGCTGCCCCGCGGCGCCCGGCTCACCTCCACACCGGCGAGCGACGCAGGCACGCTCGCCTCGATCCGGTCCTCTTCCAGAGAGGCGGCCACGTGAAGGGCGCCGGTCAGCAGGGCCGGATGCAGCCAGATCCTGGCCGGCTCCCGGGCGGCCGAGCGAGGCAGCTCGTAGCGGGCCAGCGCCTCGCCGTCGCCGACGTGCACGACCTGGATCACGCGCCGCTCGGCCTGCTCGTACAGCCCGCGGGGCTCGAGCGACGCATGGAAGGCCTCTCCATCGAGGCGCCTCGGGCAGCGGGCGATGACCGACGCGATCGCGATCTCGCCGCCGGTGCCCTCGCCGGGGGCGTCCACGGCGCCCTGGCCGGAGAGCAGGTCGCCTTCCTTCCCGTCCGCCTGGATGCGGAACGCGAGGCCCCCGTCCTGGCGGTGCAGCGCCACGCGGAGCCGGTGCACGCCGCCGTGGAGCGGCGGCAGGTCCCCCCAGCTCACGGCGCGCAGGCCGCTGCCGCTGCCGGGGCGCGCGTGCTCCAGCGCCACCCGCGCCATCTCCAGGAGCGCGAAGGGGCAGAGGAGCGTCTGGCCGGCGAGGCGAAGGTCCACGCCGGCGGCGCCCGAGATGTCTTTGACATAGGAAAGCCCCTCGCCGAGGCTCTCGGACAGCTCGAGCGCGTCGAGGAGCGGGTGCAGCGGACCGGAGCGGGGGGACAGGCCGGCGCCTCTCGCCGTGAACCAGTGGCGTTCCTGGGCGAACGGATAGGTCGGCAGCGAGAGCCGCTGGTAGCTCCCCTCGCCGAGGAGCGCCTTCCAGTCCACCGCGCCGCCGCCGACCCAGAGCTCGGCGAGGGCGAGGAGCTTCTCGCGGACGCTCTGCGGAGGCAGCGCCCGCGCCTCCCGCAGCTCGCCGACGAGCCGGCCGCCGCTCTCCTGCGGCGCAGCGGGCTGCGCCGTGCTCCGCGGGGACACGAAGCCCTCCGCGGCGCCCTCGCGCAGCGCGGCCCGGGTGGACTCGAGCAGGCCGCGGCCGTCGGAAGCGACGAAGACCGCGCGGTGCTTGAACTGCGGCTTCCCCGCGACCAGCGTGTACGCGACGTCTCCCAGATCGCTGTCCGCGCCGCCCTGCTCGAGCCAGCGGTCGAGATCGGCGATCTTGCGATGCAACGCGTCCTCGGTTCTCGCCGACAGGACGACGGGGTACCAGGGCCATGCCGCCCGGATCGGCGCTCGATCGCGCGCGGGCGGCTCTTCCAGGACCAGGTGGGCGTTGGTGCCGCCGATGCCGAAGGCGCTGATCGCCGCCCGGCGCGGGGCGCCGCCGATCGGCCGCCACGCTGTGCGCGCGGCGCTCACGAAGAACGGGCTGCTCGCGAAATCGATGTGCTCGTTCGCCTCGCGGAAGTGCAGCGACGGGGGGATCTCCCCGTGCTGCATCGCGAGCAGGATCTTGAGGAGCCCGGCCATGCCTGCGGCCGTGGCCGCGTGCCCGATGTTGGTCTTCACCGAGCCGATCGCGCAGTACTGCCGCTCGTCGGTGAACCGGCGGAACGCCCGGGTGAGCGCCTCCACCTCGATCGGGTCTCCCAGCTTCGTGCCGGTCCCGTGGGCCTCCACGTAGCCGACGGTCGCGGGGCTCACGCCGGAGCGCTCGTAGACAGAGACCTCGAGCTCGGTCTGGGACAGCGTGCTCGGCGCGCTGATGCCGTTGGTGCGGCCGTCCTGGTTGACGCCCGATCCCTTGATGATCCCCAGGATGCGATCGCCGTCGCGCAGCGCGGCGTGGAGCGGCTTCATGACCACCACGCCGACCCCTTCCCCGGGCACGAAGCCGTCGGCGCGGTTGTCGAAGGCGCGGCACTCGCCCGCGGGCGACAGCATGCTGCCGCTGCTCCAGAGGATGAACCAGTCGGCCGTGAGGTTGACGAAGATCCCGCCGGCGAGGGCCATGTCGCAGTCGCCGTCCATCAGGGCGCGGCAGGCCAGATGCACGGCCACCAGGGAGGACGAGCACGCGGTGTGCACGGCCAGCGCTGGCCCCTTGAGATCGAGGAAGTACGAGATCCGCGAGGCCAGGACCGAGACGTCGTTGCCCCAGACGCACTGCCCCTCTCGCCGGGCCCCCTCGTCGCGCAGCAGGCTGAGGTACTCGCCGCGGTCCGCGCCCACGAAGACCCCGCAGCGGGTCTCGGACACCGAGGCGTCGACATACCCCGCGTCCTCGAGGGCGTGAAACGCCTCCTGCAAGAACAGACGCTGCTGCGGATCGGAGAGATCGGCCTCCTTGCCAGAGATGTTGAAGAACGAGGCGTCGAAGCTGTCGATGTCCTCGAGGAAGCCTCCCCATTTCGAGTAGGTCTTGTCGACGTCGCGGGGATCGGGGTCGTAGAAGACGGCCGGATCCCAGCGGTCCCTGGGGACCTCGGTCACGGAGCAGACGCCGGCAGCGAGGTTCTGCCAGTAGGCATCCAGGCCGTTCGCGCCGGGGAACCGCCCCGACATGCCGATGATGGCGATGTCCGTGCTGACGACCCGGGGCGCGGGGCCGACCGCCGCGCCGTCATCGGCCTGCGTGAACATGGCCGGCGCAGCGAGGGAGCGCGCTGCGGACGTGGACGTGGACGCGGACGCAGGCGCGGGCGCCGGCACATCGCGCCGTGAGGGCCCGTGCCGGAACAGATCGTCCGCCGAGCGGCGTGGCGCCTGCTCCTCGGGGAGGCGCGCCGGCGGTTCGCCGTCGAGGCGAGCGACCTCGGTCCATCGCGCGGCGATCGCCCCTCCGTGCTCCTGCCACAGGAGCTCGGACAGGGCGTTCACGTCGGGGTAGTCGTAGAGCACCGTGGTCCGCAGCGCGGTCCCGAACGCCCCGTTGAGGCGGTTGACGAGATCCACGCCGATGATGGAGTCCACGCCGTACTCCACGAAGGGAGCGCTCGTGGGCACCTCGGCGACGGTGGATCCCAGGGCGAGCGCGACCTCGGCGGCGACGCGATGGGCGATGCGCTCCTTGACCGCCTCGCCGCTCCGCGCGCCCGCGAGGCGCCCCGTCGGCGCGGCGCTCGTGGCCTCGACGGGCCGAGCGCCTCGCTCGGAGGCGGCCGGCTCCGAGCGCTCGCGCGCGCCGAGCTGCCCGCTCGCCGGGCGGCGCGCCTCGCCGAGCACCCAGCCGTCGCTCTCGGCGGTGATGACGTGCTGGGTGGGGCGCAGCCCCTCGATCGACGTCGACTCGATCCCGATCCGCTCGAAGCCCAGGCCAGCGAGCAGCCCGCGCCACCCCTCGGCGTCCAGCAGCGGCGATCCGGGCACGCGCAGCTCGCTGTCCTCGGACAGCCACCAGCCGTCCAGCAGGCCGAAGGTGAGCGTGTTGTAGTCCTGGACTGCGGTCTGCTCGTTGACGATCAGCCAGCCGTGCGCGCGCAGGAGCCGCTTCACGCGGGTGATCGTCGCCCGCATGCTCCGCGTCGCGTGGAGCACGTTGGTCGCGAGGATCACGTCGAAGGAGCCGGGCGAGAACCCCTGCTCCCCGGGGTCTCGCTCGATGTCGAGGCGCTCGAACGCCACGAAGGAGTGCGCCTGCCCGAAGGTCTGCTCTCCATGGCGGAGGAAAGCGCGCGAGACGTCGGTGTACACGTAGCGGATCCTGCTCGCGAACGGCGCCAGCGCCTCCAGCACGACCGCGCTCGTGCCGCCGGTGCCCGCGCCGATCTCGAGCAGATCGAGGGTCTCGCCCTCGCCGAGGTGCGCGAGCCGAGCCCGGACGATCTCGACCACCCGGCGGGCGACGAGGCGGTTGAAGTGATCGGCGACCGGGTTGTTCCGGTAGATCCCCTCGACGCGCGCCATCGAGCCGCCCGAGAACAGGAGCTCGGTGGCGAGCGCCTCGCCGGCGAGGATCGCGGGCAGATGCTGGAGGCAGGTCGAGAGCAGCGCGACGTGCGCGCCGATCCCGGAGAAGGCCGGTCCGCTCGGCGCGCCCGGGGCCTCCACGGCGAAGGCAGGCGCGGCGCCGACCGTCACGCGATCGCCCTCGACCCGGACCACACCTTCGCGCGCGAGCAGGCCGAGCGCGGCCTCGAAGAAGCGGCCGTGCCTGGGCAGGATGCCGAGGTGCTCCCGCAGCGCCTCGCGGTCGATGGAGCGTCCCTCGGCGCGGAAGAGCCCCATGGCGCCGAGCTGCCGCGCCAGCGCGCGGCGCCCCCAGCGCTCGAGCTCGTCGAGCGCCTTCAGGGCGCGGCCTACCTCCTCCGCCGCGGGCGCCGCGCCCATCGCGGGCGTGGTCGAGAGGAGCGCCGGGTAGCGGCGAGGCAGGAGGATCACCTCGTGCCCCAGATCGACGCCCATGGCGGCGAGCACGTCGTCGTCGGCCTTCACGGCGAGCGCCTGATGGACCGGGCTGGAGAGGACCCGCAGGAGGGCCTCCATCCCCGCCTCGGGCGGCATGGCCTGGTATCCCAGGGTCACGAGCCGCCTGTCGTACTCCTCGTCGCCGGACTGCCAGTATCCCCAGTTGATGGTCTTCACGGGGAAGGGCGCGCGCGCGCGGAGGTGATCGGCGAAGGCGTCCTTGAAGGCGCACCCGGCCGCGTAGTTGCTCTGCGATTTGTCGCCGGTGAACGACTGGATCGACGAGAAGAAGACAAGGAAGTCCAGCGGCTCGTCCGCGAGGGCCCGGTAGAGCGCGACGCTGCCCTGCACCTTGGGAGAGAGGACGCGGGCGAAGGTGTCCGCATCCATCGAGGCGAGCGGCGCGCCCTGGTAGGAAAGGGCCGAATGGAAGGCCCCGTTCACGGCGCCGAAGCGGGCCCTGGCGTGGGCGACGGCGGCGCGCAGCGCGGCCGGATCGGCGGCGTCGGCCTGGGCGTACAGCACCTCGCCGCCCTCGGCTTCTACCGCGGCGATCTTCGCCTGGATGCCCGCGTCGAGCGGCGAGCGGCCCACCCACACAAGGCGGGCCTGGAGCTTCCTGGCCAGGAAGCGGCTGACATCGACCCCGAGGCGCCCTGCGCCGCCCAGGATCAGGTACGTCCCCCGGGGCCTCAGCGTCGGCGCGTCCGCGGCCGGCTCCGACAGCAGCGCCGGCGCGATGACGCGGCAGTAACGCTGCCCGCGGCGGATCGCCGTGACCGCCCCGTCCGGGTGCGGCGGCTCGTCGAGCACGGCGCGCGCGAGGCCGAGGAGCGCGCGGCTCTCCGCCGCGCCGCCCTGATCGTCGAGACCGAGATCGAGGCAGCTCACCATGAGCTCGGGAAGCTCGTGCGCGAGCACCCGGCAGAGCCCGTAGAGCGTCGCCCCGGCCGGGTTGGTGTGAGCCCCGGGCAGCACCGGGTAAACGTCGCTGGCCACGACGCACAACCGGCGCGGCCGGTCGACTGCGCGCCGGGCCGCAAGCTCGCGGACCAGGTGCAGCAGGGCGAAGGCGCCGTGCTCGAGGCCCTCCTCGAGCGCCTGGGCGTCCTCGACATCCCACGGCCGAGCGCGAACGCCGCCCAGGAAGATCACCGCGCTGAACGCCTCGCCGGGCATCGCGAGCTCGAGAGGCCCCTCGCCCGTCCGGCCGCGGCCGCCCTCGATCCTCCGCGCCACCACCCGATCGCGCCCGAGCAGCTCGACGAGCGCCTCCTTCAGAGGCGCGCCGTCCTGTGTATAGAGCACCAGGGTCCGCTCTGCCCACGGCGCGGGTGAGCCGGCCGCCGGCGCCGGAAGGGCGCGGGGGACCCAGCGGGGGACGAAGAGCATGCTATCGCCCCGCGCCGTGCCCGCGGCGCGCTCGCTCTCCGTGACGGAGATGCCGTCGAGCCGGGCGTCCCCCCGCCTGCTGTCGTCGAGGATCGTGGCCCGGTCGTCGCGCGCCCGCGCGGCGGGCGCCTCGGGCGGCGAGAACCAGTGTCGGTCCCGCGCGAACGCGTAGCCAGGCAGGGAGATGCGCCGCGGCGCCTCGCCTGGCGAATACAGCATCTCCCAGTCCACCTCGGCGCCGAGGACCCAGAGCCGGGCGAGCTTGGCCAGGTTCTGGCTCGCGAGGATCGCGTCGAGGAAAGCGCGGCCCTCCGTGCCGGAGACGAGGTGCAGCAGGTCGTCGTCTCTCCCCCGGACGCTCCCGTGGAAGAGCCCCTCGATGCGATCGCGGCCCGAGACGAACAGGCCCAGCTTGTCCGAGAGCTCCGCAATGTCCGAGGCGACCACCGCGAGGCGCGCGTTCATGGGCTCGCGGCCCACCTGGAGCGTGTAGGCCAGATCGGCGAGCGCGATCGGGCCCGCGGCGGGCGAAGGCAGCGAGGGCGCGCGCGCGGCCTGATAGCAGTCGCGCAGCGGCGCCTCGAAGCTCTGGCAGAGGTGCTGCGCCAGGGCGCGGAGCGAGTGGTGCGCGCCGAGCCCGTGGGGGGTGAGGTGCAGGTGGTATCGCTCGTTGATGCGGGAGGTGAAGACCGAGAGGCCCACGTGATCGAAGCCGATTTCCAGCAGGTCGCCCTCGGGCTCGATGTCGTCCGGCTCGTGGCGCAGGACCCCGGCGGCCATCAGCAGGAGATCCCGGCCCACGAGATCGGCGAGATCGGCGAGATCGCGGGACACCTCGGGCTCCGCGCCGAAGGGGACCCGGCGCAGGTGCTCGCAGAGCTGGGCGGCTTGCGCCCTGAGCCTCTCCTCGGATCTGGCGGAGAGCACCACGACGCGAGGAGCGCGCGCGTCCACCGCCGCGGCGCCGGGCCGCGCCTCGCTGGCCTCGAAGTCCTCGACCACGACGTGGGCGTTGACGCCGCCGAAGCCGAAGGAGCTGATGCCCGCGCGTCGCGGCGCGCCCTCGATCGGGTCCCACGGCACGGTCCGATCCAGGACGAAGAAGGGCGATCCTTCCAGGCGGATGTAGGGGTTCAGCTCCCGGAAGTGCAGGTTTCCCGGGAGCTTTTTGTGCTTCATCGCCAGCAGGATCTTGATGAGCCCGGCGATGCCCGCCGCGGTCTCCAGGTGGCCGATGTTCGTCTTGATCGAGCCGAGCGCGCAGAACGGCGCGTCGGGCGCGGCGGCGCCCTGCTGGGCGAACAGCGCCTCGAACGCCTTCTTGAGCGCTTCGATCTCGATGGGATCGCCCAGCTTGGTCCCGGTGCCGTGTGTCTCGATGTAGCTCACGGTGGCGGGGTCCACGCCCGCTCGCCGCCAGGCCTCGGCCACGAGCGCCGCCTGCGCGCTCGGGTTCGGAGTCGTCAGGGTGTTGACCCTGCCCCCGTGGTTGACCGCATGCCCCCGGAGGATGCCGTGGATGGGATCGCCGTCCTCGAGGGCCCTGGACAGGCGCTTGAGCAGGAGCATCCCGGCGCCCTCGCTGCGGACGTAGCCGTCTGCGTCCTTGTCGAAGGTCTTGCAGCGCCCGTCCGGGGAGAGCATGCCGGCCTTGCTCAGCGAGATGTAGAGCGTGGGACTGACGATGACGTTCACCCCGCCGGCCAGGGCGGTGTCGCACTCGCCGGCCAGGAGCGCATCGACGGCGCGGCAGACCGCCACGAGGGAGCTGGAGCACGCGCTGTCCACGACCTCGCTGGGCCCGTGGAGGTTCAGCAGGTACGAGATGCGGTTCGGCGCGATCGCGTGGCTGAGCGCCCCGGTAGCGAGGTGCGCCTCGGCCGGCACGAGGCATCTCGCCATCACCTCGCGGTAATCGGCGTTCCCGATCCCCACGTAAACGCCCGTCCGGCTGCCGGACAGCGACGACGGCCGGTACCCGGCGTGCTCGATGGCCTTCCAGGTGATCTCCAGCAGGATGCGCTGCTGTGGATCCATGAGGGCGGCCTCCCGCGGGGAGATCCCGAAGAACGCGGCATCGAACCGATCCACGTGCTTCATGAAGCCGCCCCAGCGGACAGCGGTCTTGTCGAGCTCCTCGGAAGAGGCCCAGTGCTCCTCCCAGCTCCAGCGGTCCCTGGGGATCACCTCGATGACATCGCGCCCCGCTTCGAGGTGCGACCAGAGCTCGTCCACGCTGTCGGAGGCAGGGAACACCCCGCTCATCCCGATGACGGCGATAGGCTCACGCTCCAGGGGGCCGGCGGCCATAGCCGGCTGGAAACGCCGTGGCGCGGCCTTGGCCGGCGGTGCGCCGCCGGCGACCCGGGGGCCCCCCTGGGCCGTCCCTTCGTTGCGCGGCTCGCCGCTGGCGCCGTCTCCGGCGCGCGCTGCCGGACCCGACCAGCGGGCCCGGATCGCGTCACCGTGGCTTCCGCACAACGTGCGGACGACGGAGCCGATGGTCCGGTGCTCGAAGAAGACAGACGGAGTGAGGTCCACCCCGTACGACGTGTTGAGCTGATTCGTCAGCTCCACGAACGTCGTCGAGTCGAATCCATAAGCGCTCATCTCCTCCTGCGGATCGATGTCTCTCGGCGCGATGCTCAGGATCGCGCCGATGATCTCCAGCAGCTCCGCCTGGAACCGCGCGTTCAGCGCGGCCTCCTCCGCCGCGGTCGCGCTCCGCCGCGGCGCCGATCGCGGCGTCGCGGCCGGGACGGTGGTGCCGACGCCGAGCGCCCTGTCGAGCCGCTCGGGCACGCCCTCCAGGACCAGGAAGGTCTCGTGGGGCAGGCGCAGGCCGCGGTCGAACGCGTCGAGGCCCGTCGCTGTCGTCAGCGGGCTCATCCCCAGCGTAAGCTCGAGCCGCTGTGCGGTCGACCGGTCCATCTGCATGCCGCCCTCCCGCCAGAGGGGCCAACCGATGGAGAGCGTCTTTCCGGTGCGCGCTCCCCGCGCCCGCTGCGCCTCCCGCCACACGGCGAACTCATCCATGAAGCGATTGGCGTACGCGTAATCGCTCTGCCCCACGTTCCCGAGCGCCCCCACGAACGACGAGAACATCACGAAGAAATCGAGCGGCTCGTCCCGGGTCGCCTCGTCGAGCGCCAGCGTCCCGAGGACCTTCGGCGCCAGCACCTCGGCCATGTCCTTGCGGGTCTTGGAGAGGCAGAGGCCGTCGCGGAGGACGCCGGCGGCGTGGATCACGCCGTCGACGCGAGAGAACCGGCGCTTGACCGCCTGGATCAGGGCCGCAGCCTGCCCGCTGTCGCTGATGTCCGCCTGGAAGTACGCGGCCTGTCCGCCGAGGGCATCGATCTCCTGCACCACGGCCTGCGTGCGCGGGTCCGGCGCCGAGCGCCCGCAGAGCGCGATGCGCGCGCGCGAGGTGCGCGCGAGGTGCCGAGCAAACAGCGCGCCCAGCCCACCTGCTCCGCCCGTGATCACGTGGACTCCCTCGTCCTTGAATGCACGCAGGGCGCCGGATCCTTCAGAGCTCAGGGCGGGATCGAGCGCGGCGAACCTCCGGACGAGGCGCCTGCTGCCCTCGAAGCGCACCTCGACCTCGTCTCCTCCATCCCACGCGCCGACGATCCGCCCGAGCCAGGCGTCCAGGTGGAAGGCCTCATGCGCCCCGACCGACAGGCCGACGATCTCGAGGCGGAGCCTGTCGCTCTCCTGGCGAACCGACCGCGCGAAGCCGGCGACGGCAGCGTGCACGTGGCCGGGATCGCGATCGCTCGAGGGGTAGACATAACGGACGCTCAGGGGCGCTCCGCCCTCGCGCGGGCGCATCTCCTGGAGGAGGGGCAAGAGCGAGTGGATGCCGCGGTCGAGCTTCTCGGCCAGGCTCTCCCGGGCGGCCTCCGCGCCCAGGGACCAGAGGTGGAGCACGTGGCGCGGCGCTGCCCCTCGCTCCCGGAGCTTCTCCGCGAGGAGACGGTAATGGTCTGCGCGCCGGGGCTCGATCGCGAAGGTGGTGTCATCCTCCTGGAGGAACGCTTCCCCCGGCTTCACCACCACGACGGGTTGTCCCCGCAGGTGCCGGGCGAGCGCGCGTCCCGCGCTCGGATCGCGGGCCAGAACGAGCACAGGCCCTTCGGGCGGCGCCCCTGCCGCGCTGCCGGCCTCCCGCCATGTCGCGTGATAGAAGCGGACGGCGTGGCTCGCTTCGGCGGCCGGCGGCGCTGCTGCGGCCGGCGGCGCTGCGGCCGGCGGCGCTGCTGCGGCCGGCGGCGCTGTGGTCGTGGCGCTCGCTCCGGACGCGGTCGCGGCGCTCGCTCCGGGCGCGCTCCGAGGCGCGGGCGCGTCGGGCAGCCAGTAGCGCTGCCGCTGCCACGCATAACGCGGCAGCGGGACGCGATGGTCACCCCCTGGGTAAAGGCCCGACCAGTCCAGATCGAGCCCGCGGCAGTAGAGCTCGCCCGCAGCGCGCAGCATCATCTCCCGTTCGTCTCTCCCCGCCTGCAGGAGAGGCAGCGCGACGCCCTGCGCCTTGACGCGCTGGAGGCTCCGCTGGATCACCTCCGCTAGCGCCGGTTCCGGGCCGATCTCGAGGAACAGCGCGTCCCGGCCGAGGGCGATGCCCTGGATCGCCTCGTCGAGGCGGCTCGGCTCGCGGAGGTTGCGCGTCGACGAGCGCGAGGCGTCGAGCGCCGCGCCTCCCACGACGCGAGCGGCCTCGTCGAGGCTCAGGGCACCCGAAAGATGCGCGGCGGCGATCTCCCCGAGCCCCTCGCCCACGACCGCCTCGGGCACGACGCCCCAGGAGCGCAGCAGTGCGACGAGGGCGATCTGCACGGCGAAGATGGCGGGGTGCGCGACCTCGGGGCGAGCGAGCCGCGACGCGTCCCCCTCGGCGAGGAGCTCCGCCACCACGCCGCAGCCATGGGCGGCGAGCGCCCGGTCGCAGGCCAGGAGCGCCTCGCGGAACACCGGGCTCCACCTGGAGAGGACACGCGCCGCGCTGGACGCGCCGGCCCCCGCGGCCTCGTACGACGGGAGCACGAAGACCACGCGCGGCGGCCCTTCCGCCGAGCTCCGACCCCGCGCGACCCCCTCGATCACGCGGCTGCCGTCGCGCAGGACCTCACCGAGCTTGCGGTCCGCCTCCGCCCCGCTCGCGGCCACCACGGCCAGGCGGCGGCGGTGATGGGCGCGCCGCCGCGCCGCCGAGGCGCACAGCGCGGGCCACGCGGCCCTCGCGAGGTGATCCCGGTAGCGCCCGACCAGGTCCGCAAGCGCCACCTCGGCGTGCGCCGAGATCGGCAGCAGCCGCGGCTCCTGCGGCTGCGGCTCCTGCCGACGCTCGCCCCCATCATCCAGGAGCTCTCGCTCCAGGACGCGACGATCGCCCGCGGACTCGAGCCCCTCCCAGCGCAGCGCCGCACCCTGCTCGAAGAGCCGGGCGGCCGCGCTCCGGATCGTCCGGTGCTCGTCCTCGTCGCGGCGCATCGATTCGAGGACCAGCGGGGGTTCCCCTGCGCCGTCGAAATGAGGCGGGATGTACCGGAGCAGCGCGGGATGGGGGCTCAGCTCCAGGTAGATCCGGTGATGGAGCGCGAGCGCGCGCATCGCCTCGTCGAAGCGCACCGGCGAGCAGATGTTGTCGCGCCAGTAGTGCCAGCCGAGCTCGCCCCCCTCGACCGGACCGGCGCGCACCGTGGAGATCATCGGCACCACGGCCTGCCCCGGCGACAGCCGCGCCGACAGCCTGTCCACCGCCTCGGCGAACGGCTCCACCAGCGGGCAGTGGGAGCTCATCGCGTTGAGCCGGTGGCAGTAGACGCCCCGGCTCTCCAGCGTGCCGAGGAGCTGCTGCAGCGCCGCGCGCCCCCCGCAGATCAGGCAGGAGCCCGGCGCGTTGCGCGCCGCCAGGTGGAGGGCGCCGCCGATCCCCTGCTCCGCGGCGATGCGCTCGACCTCCTCGAAGTTCGCCCCCACCACCGCGAGCGCGCCGTCCCCCGAGGCGACGGTGCGCTGGTAGATCGCGCCGAGCTCACGGGCGACCCGCATCGCGTCGTCCACGCTCAGGATCCCCGCGGCGTAGGCCGCCGCCACCTCACCCGAGCTGTGCCCCACCACCGCCGCGGGCTCGACGCCGAAGGAGCGCCACAGGTCGACGAGCGCGATCTGCACCGCGGTCAGCGCGGGAAAGGCGGCCTCGAGCGCGTCCGGGTCGGCCAGCGGGGACCGGGCGGCGTCCGCCCAGAGGACCTCGGTCAGCGACCAGCCCGCGGCCTCGCGCAGCGCGGCGTCGCAACGCGCCAGCGCCTGCTGGAACACGGGTTCTGCCATCCACAGCCGCTGCGCCATGCCCGCCCACTGCGGCCCGATCCCGGGAAAGACGAAGACCGGCCGGGCAGCGCCCTCCGGCGCGGCCCCCGGCGGTGCCTTCAGGGACGCGACGGACGCGAGGCGGGCGCTCAGGTCGGCGCGCAGCGCGTCGCGCGAGGCGCCTTCGGCCACGAGCCGGCACGGGGCGGCCCGCACGCGCGAGGCCGCGGCCCCGCAGAGCTCGCCGAGGGGGACATCGCGCGCGCCGCCGTCGAGCACGCGCAGCCACGCCCGGGCCTCCTCGGCCAGCTCGTCGGGCGTCGCCGCGGCGAGGGGCAGCAGGTGGGTTGGCCGCTCGGGCAGGCCTTCCAGGACCATGTGCGCGTTGGTGCCGCCGTAGCCGAAGGAGCTGACGCCGGCGCGCGGCGGTCCCTCCCCGCTCTCCGGCCACGGCGCGAGCCCGGTCACCACGCCCAGGCGGAGCGCGCCGAAGTCGATGTGCGGGTTCGGCGTCTCGTAGTTGCAGCTCGGCACGAGCGTGCGGCGGTGGAGGCACAGCACGGTCTTGATGAGCCCGGCCACCCCGGCCGCCGCTTCCAGGTGGCCGATGTTCGTCTTCACGGAGCCGATCCGGAGGCCGTCCTCCGCCGGGCGCCCGGCGCCGTAGACGGCGCCCAGCGCCGCCGCCTCCACGGGATCGCCCAGCTCCGTCCCGGTCCCGTGGGCCTCCACGTACTGGACCGAGCGCGGCGCCACGCCCGCCCGCGCGCAGGCCTCGCGCAGGACCGCCTCCTGCGCGCGCGGGTTCGGCGCCGTGAGCCCGTTGCTCGGACCGTCGTTGTTCACCGCGCTGCCCCGGATGACGCCGTAGATCCGATCCCCGTCGCGCTGCGCCCGCGACAGCGGCTTGAGCAGGAGAACGCCCCCGCCCTCGCCCCGCACGTACCCGTCCGCCCTCGCGTCGAAGGTCCAGCACCGGCCGGTGGGCGACATGACGCCGAGCTTGTGCATGCCGATCGCGGCGTCGGGCGCCAGCATCAGATTCACGCCGCCGATCAGGGCGAGATCGCACTCCCCGGCGCGGATGGCCTGGCACGCCAGGTGTGCGGCCACCAGGCTCGACGAGCACGCAGTCTCCACGGTCATGCTCGGGCCGTTCAGCTCGAGGAAGTACGAGACGCGGTTCGCCACGATGCAGTGGGAGGTCCCTGTGCTCGAGTAGGCCGTCACAGCCTCGATCCCGCGCCGGCTCTGGAGCGCGGCGTAATCGCCGAACAGGACCCCGAAATAGACCCCTGTGCGGCTCTCCTTGAGTGTCGCCGGGACGACCCCCGCGTCCTCGATGGCCTCCCAGCACAGCTCCAGGGCGAGGCGCTGCTGCGGGTCCATGTCCGCCGCCTCTCGCGGAGAGATCCCAAAGAACAGGGGATCGAAGCCGTCCACCCGATCCAGGAACCCGCCCCACCGCGAGGCGCTCGTCCGGTCAGGGGCGGCGCCCTCCTCGCCGCCTCCCGGCGCGGTCTCCCAGCGGTCGGGAGGCACGCTCCGGATCGCGCTCTCGCCGCGGCAGAGCGCGCTCCAGAAGGCGTCGATATCGTCCGCGCCGGGGAAACGGCAGCTCATGCCGATGATGGCAATGGGCTCGTCCTGCCGCTCTGGCGTCCCCTCGGCCGCGGCGCGCTCCTTCGCCGGCCCTCGGGCCAGGTGCGTGGCCAGGCTCTCGAGCGTGGGATACGACCACAGCAGCGTGAGCGGCAGAGCGCGATCGATCTCGGCGGACAGCCTTCTCAGGAGCGCGACAGCGCCGACCGAGTCGAGCCCCAGGGTGCGAAACGGCACGCGGGGGTCGATATCCTCTTTCGTCCGCCCGAGCAGCTCGGCGGCAGCTCGGCGGAGCGCGCCGACGAGCGCTGCTTTCTTGTCACTGGAGCGATCTTCTCTGTCACTTTCACGATCAAAGGATCCGCCGTCCATCACGACCTTTCCCTCGTCGGCGCCCGGGCGCGCGCCACCGCGCCCGCGGCGCCGCTAGCATCCCTGGCAATGGCCCCGCTCACGCAGCGTTCATGGCTGCGTACGGGCGCGCGGGCGCATAGCGCTGGGCCACGTGAGCGAGCAGCGCGGCCGTGGATTCCATCAGCCGGAGGGCGATGACGTCGGCGTGCCGGTTCCGCCAACTCTCGAGCTCCGTCCCTTTGACCCACTGGTTGAACGCGCCCAGCGCCGGGCTGCAATAGACCTGGAAGTCGACCTTGTTGCCCTCGTCGCCGCGCAGCGCGAGCTTGAAGGCGTGGTCGAGGTACCATTTGAAGACGAGGGCCATCCTGTGCTTGGGGTCGCGCTCGGCCCGCTCGATCTCTCGCGGGCTCTTCTCCCGCAGGAGCGCCCTCGTCTCTTCCCATACCTGCTGGAAGGAGCGCTTGAAGTACTTCTGCTGGACGTGGGTGCTCGTCTTCTCGTCGATCTCTTCGAGCGCGCCGTGGTGGCGATAGAGCTCGTACAGCTTGTTCGCCCTCGCCGCGAAGAACACGCCCTTCTTGAGGACCTGGACCTTCGCGCCGAGCTCGAACATGTCGCTGGCCGGCGCGTAATCCGTATCCTGTACGTGGACGCCCTGGAGCATGTCCTTGACGGCATCGCTCGTGCCGGCCTCCACCGTGCATTGATTGATCGAGCCCGTGACGATGTAATCGGCGCCGAGCACGAACGCCGCGAGCGCGGCCTCGGGCGTGCCGATCCCCCCGGCGGCGCCGATCCGGATCGTCTGCGCATAGCCATGCTGCTTCACGGCCTCGTCCCGCAGCCGGATCATCGTGGGGAGCAGGACGGCGGCGGCGCCGTGGTCCGAGCTCCCGGCGCAGTCCGCGGTCACGGTCAGGTCATCCGCCATCGGCAAGCGCCTGGCCATCTCGGCCTGAGCGGCGCTGATCTTGCCGGCGGCGAGCAGCCTCTCCACGATGCGCGCGGGGGCCGGGCTGCAGAACGCCTGGGCGATCTCGGGGCGCGACACCTTCGCGAGGACGCGGTTCTTGCGGAGGATCGCGCCGTTCGCGCCGAGCTCGAGCCCCTTGAGCCGGAAGCGCACCAGCGCCGGAGTGAGCTGGATGTACCCCGACGCCTCCACGTTCCTGATGCCGAGTCGGAGGTACAGGTCGACCATCTCCTCCTCGACCTCGGGGAGGGCGGGGTTCGACGGGAGGTCCACGCCGTAGCTCGCCTCTGCGCCGAGCTCACGCTCGATAAAGCCGACGGCGCTCTCGATCGCGGGCAGCGTCATCCCGGCGGTGCCGAGGAAGCCCATGAAGCCGGCCTTGCCCATGCGGACGCAGAGCTCCTTCGAGGAGATGCCGTCGCGCATGGAGCCCGCGATGCAGGCATAGCGGAGGCGGTAATCCGATCGGAACGACGCCGCGCCCAGGGACCCGGCCGTGACGCCCGAGCCCTCAGCGACGTCCGCCGCCGGCGCGATCGCGCGCGGCGCCGCGTGCGACGGGCGCTCGGCCGCCGGCGACGGGCGCTCGGCCGCCGGCGACGGGCGCTCGGCCGCCGGCGATGGGCGCTCGGCCACCGGCGATGGGCGCTCGGCCGCCGGCCCCGCCCCTGCGGGCCGCGGTGCCGAGAGCGGCGTGGCCTCCTGCTTGATCTGCTGGACGAGCTTCGTCAGGACGTTACCGGGCCCGATCTCCTTGAAGTCGGTCTCGCCGAGCCCCATGAGGTACCTGATGCTGTCGGTCCACTGAACAGAGCTCGTGATCTGCTCGGTGAGGAGCTGGGACGCTCGCCCGTCGACGTAGGGGCGCGCGGTGACGTTCGAGACGACCGGGATGCCCGGGTTCCGCAGATCGAAGCGCGCGATGTAGGCGGCGAACTCTTCCCTCGCCTCCTCCATCAGCGGGGAGTGGAACGCGCCGCTCACGTTGAGCGGCACATACCGCGCCCCCGCAATGCCGTCGAACACGGGCTTGGCCCGCTGGATCTCCTCTGCCGCGCCGGAGATGACGATCTGCGAGGGGGTGTTGTGGTTCGCGATGTGGAGCCGGCGGAGCCCGTGCCTCTGCAGCGCTTCGAGGATGTCGTCCTCGCGCAGGCCGAACACCGCGGCCATGCCGCCTTTGTCGGCCTTGCTCATCAGCTCTCCCCTCTTCTTGACGAGGAGGAGGCCGGTCTCGAAGTCGAACGCGCCCGCGGCGAGCAGGGCGCTGTACTCTCCCAGGCTATGGCCCGCCAGGTACGCTGGCCGCACCCCCTGGTCCTCGATCCGCTGGTAGTACGAGAGGGCGTTGATCGTGAACAACGCGGGCTGTGTGTACTGCGTCTGATTCAGCCGCTGATCGGGGTTTTCGAGGCACAGCTCCTTGATCGAGTAGCCGAGGATCTCGTCGGCGGCGCCGATGACGCGGCGGAACCGATCGAAGAGATCCGCTCCCATTCCCTTGCGTTGCGCTCCCTGTCCGGGAAAAACGAATACCGCCATCACCCCTCACAGCTGTGCAAAGCACTGGATGCATCATGACTGGCGCCTCGCACCAACGAGATCAGGCCTCGTGGCGCACCACCGCATAGTCTCCGGCGGCACCTCGCGGGCGCTACCGGGCGCGGCCGGGCGCGCGGCACCATCGACGCTGGACAGCGCCATGGGCCACAGCAATGTCTACTCCTTGGCCTGCAGACAAACCATCAAGCGAGCGTCGGAGCCGACACGCGCTGCCCACAGACGCTGCACGTCATGGTCGAGCCCTCAGGGCCGTTTCCCAGCTTACAACCACATGGCGCCTAACCTACAGCGGAAATCTCTCTATGCAAGGAACATATTCGCCAAACAGTTCGTCCTACAACGTGGGACACACTGCGACATTCAGCTCGGTCAGGTCTCGCGCATCTGTCGAGCGGCTGAGCTGCGTGGTGCGCAGCTTGCATCGATCCTGCGCCGCCACATTTCGCATCTTGGTCATAAATGCAACACAACTAACATAGTAGCGCAACCATATTTCGGCGCGATTTCCTCTCCTGATTTCTTCTGTATCCACGCGCGCCGAGGCCGTCGTCCGCATCGGGACCGTCGATAGCACTACTGCCGTGAATTTGGCCCCCGGGATCGTGGTCGTGCGATTGGGGGGGCATGAGCTACGAGATGGATGCGGCGGCCGAGGCACGGCTCGAAGCCTACTTCGCCCAGGTTGGGACGTGCCTGCGCGACAAGCGCAAGCGCGAGTCGTTCGCGATGTACGCGCTCGGCCTGCTCGGTGAAGGTGAGCGCAAGAGCGCGGAGCCGATAGCGGCGCGGACCTGTGGGGATCCTACGAGGGCGCGCGGCGCGCACGACAAGGTGCTCCACTTCTTGGGGCGGGCCGCGTGGGACGACCGTGCTGTGCGGCGCGTAGCTGCACGCTACGCGCTCGCGGCGATGAGCGAACGAGAGCCGGTAACGACCTGGATCATTGACGACACGGGCTTCCTCAAGCAGGGCAGCCACTCGGTCGGCGTGCAGCGGCAGTACACGGGCTCGGCCGGCAAGATCGCCAACTGCCAGGTGGGCGTCAGCTTGAGCGTGACGACCCGAACCGAGCATCTGCCGATCGATTTCGAGCTGTACCTGCCCACCAGTTGGACCGACGACCCGGAGCGACGAACAAAGGCAAAGATCCCTGAGAGTCTGCAGTTCCAAACCAAGATCGACCTCGCGCTGGGCATGATGGAGCGGGCCGTACGCGATGGGATTGCCGGAGACATCCTCCTGGCCGACAGCGGCTACGGTGAATCGCATGCGTTCCGTGACGCAGTGCGCCTGCTCGGCTTCGACTATGCCGTCGGGATCCACGGGCCCACCCAGGTGTGGCTTCTGGACGCGCAGGAACGCCGGCGCGGAGTCGCTATCGGCGTTCAGGAGCTCGGTGTTCAGCTCGGCCCGCGAGCGTTTCGACGCGTGACGTGGCGGGAGGGCACCGGCGGCAAACTCTCCTCGCGTTTCTGCTTTCGGCGCGTGAAGCCAGCGCAGGACGATGGGCTGACGCCTGCAGCCAAGGAACCTGTATGGCTCATGATGGAGTGGCTCGACGGAGAATCGAAGCCTACGAAATTTATCCTGACGACGCTGCCGCGAAGAATGAGCAAGAAGCAAATAGTTCGCATCGCCAAGGAGCGTTGGCGAACGGAACGTGTCTACGAAGAGCTCAAGGGGGAGCTGGGCCTCGACCACTTCGAAGGCCGGTCCTTCGTGGGTTGGCACCATCACGTCTCCGTTGTCCTCTGCTGCTACGCGTTCGTCGTCGCCGAACGTGTGCGGCATTTTCCCCCCTCGCAAGGACGGCAAGCTGCAGCCCACGCGATCGACATCGCGGCCTGAGCGGCACCTCGCCGATTCATTCATTACGATCCGCCTCGCTATAGCGCGCATTCTTGTTCGATAGCTACCCCGCTGCCCTTGCTGTTATCGGCCCAATCGACACCGTCGTCACCGGAGCAGCTCAAGCTCTGGCGTCTCGGAGACAAATCTGCGGCAGTAGTGCTAGAGGCGATCAAACACAAGGTGAGAAGCCTCACGACCCGCTCGACCACCTACCTGGCCCTGAAGGAGGTCCTGTACGCCCTCAACCCTGTGTTAAGGGGCTGGGCCACGTACTTCCGCTACGACGCGAGCAAGCGCACGCTGGCCTACGTCGATTACTTCGCCTGGTGGCGCGTCTTCCGGTGGCTGCGGAAGAAGCACCCCAAGCGAACGTGGAAGTATCTCAAGGGCCGGTATTGTGGTGGGGGGTGGACGCTTCAGGAGGGAGGGCTCGAGCTCTTTCGGCCGTCGCGCGTCAGGGTGGAGCGATACCGCTATCGCGGCACGCGTATTCTCCTGCCGTGGATGGATCCGGATGAGCTGGGCAACGTCGGCCGCTTCGCGAACAGCGCGTACGACGATCCTTCCTCCCTCGGGGCGCTCCAGGAGGATCTCGCCGTGACCTGACCTGGCATCGGGTGCTTGTGGAAAGCCGGATGCGCGGAGACGTGCACGTCCGGTTTGGCGGGCGGGAGGGGGAAACGGAGCCGGGGAAACCCGGCCACCGCGCCCCCTCCCGACCCGACATCTCTCCTACGATGGCCGCTACGCCGACCTGCTGTTCGAGGTCGTCACTCGTCGCTACGACGCGCAGAAGCCGATCCTGCTCAGCACGAACAAGGCGTTCTCCGACTGGGGCCAGGTCTTCCCACACGCCGCCTGCGTCGTCACGCTCGTCGACCGGCTCGTGCACCGGGCCGAGGTGATCGAGATCGAGGCCGAGAGCTACCGGCTCAAGGAAGCCAAGGAGCTGAACGCCTCCCGCATCAAGCAGCGCCGCGCCAAGAAGCACTGAACCGCCTCTTCACCGGTGAACTTCACCGGCGTCGGATGCGGGTCTCACCGGCACCGGGCGCGGATTTCACCGGTGAACTTCACCGAACCCCCGCGGATTGCCGCGATCATCAACAGTCAAAAACACGGACGCCACGTTTCGAGCGTGACCGAGCCTGGGTATCGATTGCCGTTCTCGTGCTGACCTCGTAAACTCGCCGGACAAGCAATGTGTCCCCCGCGGTTGCTGGTAGCACCCGGCGCGCCGTGGACGAACCCAGCCGCAACAAGGTCCTTCACGTCCGTTGTCTACTTGAGCCCCTTGGCGGGCCAAGGAACCGCTCGGCCCAGGACAAGTCGTCGCCCATCCGCTTCCCTTCAGCAGACAGGCCCGACGGGGTGCCAGCGCTGGGGACTGGGGCGCCGAGCTCCCCCGAGCTCGACCTCGGGGCGCCCTGCTCCGACGCCGACACGACGGCACGCGGAACGCTGTGCTACCGTGGCGAGGTGATCAGCCAGAGCGCACTCACCGGGATCGCGGTCGAGCGGAGGGTCACGTTCGCCGAGTGGACCAGTCTGCCTGAAGATGAACCGGGCGAGCTCGTCGACGGGCGGCTCGTGGAGGAAGAGGTGCCTGACGCCGTTCACGAAGTGATCGTGGCCTGGGTGATCAGGGTGCTCGGGGGCTGGCTCATCCCGCAGGGCGGGCTCGTGCTGGGCTCCGAAGCGAAGTACGCGGTGAGCGCTGTCTCTGGCCGTAAGCCCGACGCCTCTGCGTACATGCCTCGGAGCCGCAAGCCACCTCGGCGCGGAACGCTCCACGCTCCGCCCGACATCATGGTCGAGGTGGTCTCTCCTACCCCGCGGGACGCGCGACGCGACCGTGTCGAGAAGCTCCACGAGTACGCATCTTTCGGGGTGCGCTGGTATTGGATCATCGACCCGCAGGAAAGGACGCTCGAGCTCCTCGAGCTAGGAACCGATCGCCGCTACGTGCACGCGCGCTCGGCGGCCGACGGGATCGTCGGCAGTATTCCCGGCCTGGAGGGACTCTCGCTCGATCTCGACGCGCTCTGGAGCGAGGTAGAGCTGCTCGGTCCTGAATCCGGAGAAGGAGCTCTCGGAGACACGGAGGCCCGGTAGCGTTGCCGCGCTTCGTGCGGCATCTACCTGAACCTCCAGCCGACGCTCAGCGCGTCGCCAAGCTCTTGAAATTATTAATGAATTGCGTCCCCAGCGGGATTCGAACCCGCGTAGCAGCCTTGAAAGGGCTGAGTCCTGGGCCGGGCTAGACGATGGGGACCGGCGATTCGGCGCGGGACCCTACCGTCCGTCGTCGAGCAATGCAAGCCCAACTCGCGTCGCCCGTTGGGGTTTCCGTCGTCGGGCCCGCTCCCGCCCCGCGACCCCCGCAGCCGCGCGCGACCCCCGCAGCCGCGGCGCGCGCCAACCGCGCGGCCTCTCGTGGCGCACCGCAGGCCACCCGCCAACGCGTCGGTCGCTCGGCATCGCCGCTCGCCGCTCGCCCGCCACGAGCCTCCGTCCCGACGCGAGCTCCTCCCTTGCTCACGCTTCGCAGCAGCTTCGCAGCACGCCGTCTACCCCGCCCACGGCGCCCGCACGCCCCCCGAACCGCTGGACGACCGCCCTGAATCGGGCGACCATCCCCCACCCCACCTCACCCCATCGACCGAACGCCGCACAGGCCGAGCTCTCCCCATGCTGCCGTCCCCGCGCCTCGAGCCTGCCGTTCCGCTGTCCCAGGGAGGACCGTGCCCCGGCGTCGGCGCCTGACGCGCGCCGCGCTGCTCGCCTTCTGCCCGCTCCCGGCGCTCGTCCCAGCCGCGTTCTCGTGCCCTGCGCTCGCGCAGCTCCCTTCCGAGCAGCCCGCGGCCACGCCCCGTTCCTCTTTGCCTCTTCCCGCTCCTCCGCCTCCCTCTCCCGCTGCTCCTCCTTCCTCTCCACCGCCTCCCCCCTCGCCCGCCGCGCCGCCCCCCCTCGAGGTCGTCGTCACCGGCACCCGCACCCCCGAGAGCAGCCAGCGCGCCACGGTGCGCACGCGCGTCGTCACCCGCGACGAGGCCGAGCGCCGCGGCGCCACCAACGTCGGTGAGGCGCTCGACGGCGAGCTCGGCGTCCAGGTCAACCCGAGCGCCTACGGCGCGCTCGGCAACCCGAGCGCCATCCAGATCCAGGGCTTCGACCTCGACCGCGTCCTCGTCCTCGAGGACGGTGAGCGCGTCATCGGCGACGCCGGCGGCGCCATCGACCTCTCCTCCCTCCCGCTCGGCGACGTCTCCCGCATCGAGCTCGTCACCGGGCCGACAAGCTCGCTCTACGGAACGAGCGCCATCGGCGGCGTCGTCAACGTCCTCTCCGCGCCCCCCGAGCACCCGGGCTTCAGCGGCCGCGCCCGCCTCGAAGGCCGGAGCCGCGCCGGGCTCGTCCTCCATGGCTCGGGCGCCTACCGCGGCGAGCGCGCCTGGGTCAGCGCCGACGCCTCGTTCCAGCGGGAGGACAGCCTCTCCCTCGTCGAGCCCAGCGACAACCTCGCCGATCCCGGCGCGGGCGCCGACGCCCCCACCGTCCTGCCCGAGCGCTCGCAGCGCCTCCTCGGCCTGCGCGCCGGCGCCACGCTCGGCAAGGGCATCGACGTGCGGCTCCGCGCGCGATGGATCCACGACGAGCAGAACGGCGTCGAGCAGAAGGTGTGGCCCGTCCTGGGGGCCTACCTCTACGACCTCCCCGAGGTGACCGACCGCGTCACCCTGCACCTCGCCGAGACGATCGACCTCGGCGGCGGCTCGAACCTGCGCCTCGCCGCGGGCCGGCAATGGGCCCTCCGGACGAGCGGCCGCGATCTGCGCGGCTCGCCCGACGAGGAGCTGCGCGAGCGCTCGGGCGCCCTCCACAGCTACGAGGCGATCGCCACCATCGCCGACGGGCCGCGCACCTGGGTCGCCGGGGCGCGCGCCGAGGTGGAGACGCTCGACCAGGTGCTCGAGATCACCAAGGTAACCCCCTCGGGCACCGAGGAGACCCCGCCGATCGAGGAGGTGCCCGACACCCGGCTCGGCAGCGCCGCGCTCTACGGCCAGCTCGCGTGGAAGCTCACCGACGAGCTCACCCTCATGCCCGGCGTCCGCGGCGAGCTCCGCCTCCGCTACGGCGGCGTCATCGCCCCACGCCTCGCCCTCGCCTACCGGCCCGCCCCGTCCCTCACCCTGCGCGTCTCCGGCGGGCGGGGATTCCGCGCCCCCAGCGCGAAGGAGCTCGGCTTCTCGTTCGACCACTCGAGCCTCGGCTACATCCTCGAGGGCAACCCGGCGCTCGCCCCCGAGACGTCCTGGGGCGTGAACGGCGATGTCACGTGGATCCCCCGAGAGGGCCTCACGGCGCGCGCCGGCGCCTTCGCGAACTGGGTCGACAACCTGATCGACGTCAACCCGAAGCCCCTCGGCTCCTCCGCCGGCGTCGACACGTACACCTACATGAACATCGCCGAGGCGCGCACCGCGGGCCTCGATCTCTCGGCCACGCTCCAGGCCACACCGTGGCTCCGCATCGAGGCCGGCTACGCCTACCTCTGGACGCGCGACGACACGGCCGATCCCAGACAGCCGCTCTCCGGCAAACCGCCGCACACGGCGCAGGCGGCGCTCCGCGCCGATCTGCCGTTCCAGTTCGAGCTCGTCGCCCGCCTACGGACCATCAGCAGCGCGTTCGTCGAGAGAGACCCGAGCGAGGCGAGAGACGTGCGCGCCCCCGGGTTCACCACGCTCGACGCGCGGCTCGCGCGGCCGCTCTGGCCCTCGTCGCAGGCATATATCGGCGTCAGGAACCTGCTTGGCGCGCAAAAGGACCCTGATCGCCGCGGCGACCACCGGCCCCTCGAGGGGCGCACGTTTTACGTCGGCGTCCGCGCCGACTTACCGTGGGAGGACTCATGACGAGAGGATCGGTTGCGGCGGCGCTTCTCCTTCTCACCCCGGCGTGCGGCGACGGCGGGAGCTCCAGCGGAGATCCCGAGCCCCCGAACGACGGCGCGCTCCTCGAGGTCGACGTGCCGGCCGCCGGCCGCGTCTTCCTCCACCTCGCCACCCCGGAGATCGTGGTCCCGGAAGGCGACGGCGCGGCGTCCACCGAATGGGATCTCGCGCTCTCGGGCTACGACGTCTTCACCAACAGCGGCCTCAGCGGCCCCGGCGACGGCGGGGCCCTGCCTATCGGCCTCGACGACTACAGAGCGGGCGACCTGCCGAACACCCCCTTCCTGCTCACGGACGACTCCGGCGGCGCCTTCTCGCGCTGGTACGCCTACGACGGCGAGGAGCACGTCGCCTTCAGCCGCTACCACGTCCACGCGATCGAGCACGAGGGCCGGTACTGGAAGCTCCAGATCTCCTCCTTTTACGGGGAGGTGAACGGGACGCCGGTCACGGCGCTCTATCAGCTCCGCTACGCCGAGGTGCTCCCCGACGGCTCCGGCCCGACCGTCGAGATTCAGGACCTCGACGCGACAGCGGGCGGCATCGACGCGGTCGAGACCGAGCCGAGCGCTTGCCTCGACCTCGCGGGCAACCGGCAGCTGATGCTCACGCCGGAAGAGGCGCGCGCGTCGACCGATTGGAACGTCTGCTTCCGAAGATCGCTCGTCAGCGTCAACGGCGAGCTCGGCGGCCCCGGGACCACGCGCGCCGCCGACCTCCAGGCAGAGGCGTCGGCCTCCGAGGAGCTCGCCGACGTCAAGGCGCGCACCGCCGCGTCGGAGCAGGCGCGGTTCGACGCGGCCGACCACGCGGCCCTCACCGATCCCGCCGTCCCGTACCGCGGCGACCACATCGCGACCGCCTTCACGGGGCGGTGGCTCGAGCCCGGCGCGACGCCCCCCGCGCCGGCCAGGGACGCCGCGTGGCTCGTCCAGAGCGCGGACGGCGTATCGCGCTTCGTGATCGTCATCGAGCGCTTCGAGGGCGCAACGGAAGCATCGCCAGGTCGAGTGAGAATGCGCGTCAAGCAAGTGGAATGAGCGCGGCATGCGCCATCGCACACCCCGCCGAGGTCACGAGCGTGCGCAGCGCGTGACACCGCGCGAGGGCCCGCGCATACTGCGCGCGCGGTGAGGGAGGGCCCTTACCGACGCAGGAGCATGCTTATGTCAACGTCGCTTGCACCGGCATCGAGTGCCATCGATCCGTCTCGTGTGGACGGGAAGCCGGGCGGCGAGCGCCGGGCAACGCAGATGCGCGGTGGCGGTCTCCTCGCCGCGGGCGCGCTCGCCGCCCTCGTCACGGGCGCCTGCGGCGGCAGGGTGGTGGTCGACGGGTTCGAGCCGCCGCCCGACGGCTCCGACGGCACCGGCGGCTCCTGGAGCTCGGGAGACACCACGAGCGCCGCGCCGCAAGGCTCCTCCGGGGCCGGTCAAGGCGGGAGCGTCGGCGAGGGGGGGGCGCCACCGATTCCGCCCCTCGTCAAGGAAGAGCACAACAACGTCGGCGTCGACGGGTCCATCCCGGTCATCGTCCAGCCGGGCACCCTGGGCTTCACGGCCGTCGCCGAGATCATGGCGTCATCGCCGAGCTTCGATCCGATCGGGATCGAGAGCATCCGCGACCCCGACGGCAGGCTGCTGGCGGCCGACTACACCATCCCAGGCACGATGGCCGCGTTCTTCAATCAGGGCATCGGCACGGCGGCCGTCCCCCAGACTGGCGCGGACGCATCCTCGCCGCTCGCGCCGGGCGTCTACTGGGTCAAGCTCGGCAACGGCGGAGCCGGCCCCCTGGCAGAGCCGGCGCGCCTCACGGTGTGGCACCGCCAGACGCTCGACGGGCGCTTTCACGGCGGGAAGATCGACATCAACGGCTTCATCGCCGGCGACGCGGTCTCCGAGCAGTACATGCGGCGCGTGCTGACCTCTGCATACGAGGGGTACGTGGGCCTCGGCGTGGGCAGCATCAACGTCCACCACATCGGCTCGGAGTGGGAGTTCGTCGACGAAGAGGTCCTCCCCGGCGTGCTCGAGCAGACGGCCGGCGCCCCCGGCAGGCCGGCCCTCAACGTGATCGCGGTGACGGCGTTCGGGGGGAGCCTTGCGCAGGCGTCCGGCGTGACGCCCGCCGTGCCCGCGGTCGCGGTCGAGCACGGCACCCACCTGAGCGGCATCGTGGTCACGCTCTACGAGGAGCCATCTGTTGACACCGTGATCCTGCGCCATGAGCTCGGCCACCTCGCCGGGCTGTTCCACACCACCGAGTTCGACGCCGACTTCGGCGACCCGCTGGACGACACCTCGCAGTGCAGCGACGTGAATGCGCTGATGGAGCGCTGCCCGGATTTCGGGAATCTCATGTTCCCGACAGGGGGCGACTTCTCGGGTGCGTTGACGCCGCAACAGACGACGATCGTGCGGGCGAGCGCGCTCTACCGCGGGATCGTCGAGCAGGGCGGCGGGGCGGCCATCCCGCTCCCGGCCGACGCGGACACGCCGGCGAGCGGAGCGCCCATCGCGCCGCCGGCTCCGGGCGAGCGTGCTCGCTCGTTTGCGCCTGACCGCCTCGCCTCCACCGCCGCGCTCCCGCCGCACGCCGCGGCGCTGCTCGCGGGGCACTTCTGCGGCCAGAGCGCGGCCCGAGGCGCGGATTTCGACGAGCTGCTCCGCGCGGCCGGCGGCGCCGACCCCGATCGGCTGCTCGCTGTCGGCCGCGATCCCGGCGCGCCGGCGTACATGAGGGCGCGCGCCCTCACCGCGGCGGGCCGCGCCGCCGCGCGCTCCTCCGCCTCGGCGCGCGTGGTCGCCGAGCTCCAGGCCCTCGCCGCGGATCCGCGCCTCCCGCGCCGCGCGCGGCTCGGCGCTGTCCAGGGGGTCGCGTCCGCCTCGCCCGCCGCCGCCCGCGCGCTCGCCGCGCGCCTGACCGGCGACGCCGACAGGGTCGTCGAGCGCACGGCGACCCGCGCCGCACGGTGACGCCGCGCTCCCGCGGCGGGCGTCATCCCGCCCTGGATCTCGCGGCCATGGAGATGATGCCCGTCCCTGCGACGGCGCGCGCGAAGTCCAGCCCCGTCAGCACGCCGCGGAGCCGCCGCCCCTGCACCACCAGCACGCGCCGCGCCTGCGCCGCGTGCGCGGCGGCCGCGGCGCGATGGAGCGGCGTCCGGACGTCGAGGCAGACCATGGCCGGGCTCATCACGTCCTCGACCGGTGAATCGGAGAGCACGCCGTGCGCGAGCAGCGCCTCGGTCTGGGTGAACATCCCCACCGGCCACCCGCCGGGATCCACGACCACGAGCCCGCTCACCTGCGCCGTCGTCAGCCGGTCTGCGGCGAGCGCGAGCGGCGCGTCGAGCGGGATCGTGTACGCGGGCGCCGACATGAGCCCGGCGATCGGCGTCGGGTCCCGCGCCTCGACCAGGGAGAGCAGGAGATCCTTGGTGCTGAACACGCCGGTCAAGGCTTCGTCCTCGCGGACGAACACGCGATGGATACGGTGCTTCAGCAGCACGCTCGCCGCCTGGATGACGAGCGTCGCGCGCCCGACGGTGATGATGCCCGGGCGCAGCACGGCCCGCGCCGGGACGTCGGGCAAGGTGAGCAGCATTCCTCGGCTGTTCGTCTTCGTCTCGAACCTGCCGAGCCGGAGCAGGTCGGTGCGGGACAGCACGCCGATCGCGTGCGACGCCGCGTCCAGGATCGGAACGCAGGAAATCGCGCGCTCGCCCAGCGTGCGGTGCACCTCGGGCAGCGGCGTCGTGTCGGACGCCGCGATGACTTCGCAGGTCATGTAACGCGAGACGGGTGTCGCAAAAGACATCATGGCGAACATTCCTCGAGGACGCCGGCGAACCGGCGCGCTTCGAGGGAGCAAGAAGCGATCCGCCATGCGACGAGGGCTGCCGGGCCTGGCACACGCGCAGGCACCGCGCGTTGGCGCGCGATCTGCGCCGAGGTGTGCAACGGGCTGGGCAGCGGCTGGGCCGCCAGACCCAGGTGGGCGTGCCAGGCGGCGATGTCCTAAAATGCGACAGGTGGGGGCCCCGGAACGTGGCCATCAGCCGCATGGCCCCCCGGGGCGCCTGGCCTCCAGGAGCTGCGCGTTTGCAGCGAGCTCCCGGAGGCCAGGGTCCCGGTGACTTCCCCGGGGCGACCCGTCAGACGACCCGCTGCTCAGGCATCGGGGCGCGCAGGGGCTCCCTCGCCTTCCGAGGGCCCGTCACGCGCCGAGCCAGGGCCCGCGCTCGCCTTCGTCGCCGCGGATGGACTCCGGGCCCGTGGGCTAGAACCTGTTGCAGCCGCCGCCCCAGCCGGGGGCGAAGCCGCCGATGCCGGAGCCGCCGCACCCCGGCCTCCAGCTGTTGCCCCAGGGGCTCCAGCCGCAAGGCTTGAAGTTCCCGAAGTTGCCCCAGTTGTTCCAGCCCGGGTTGCCCCAGTTGTTCCAGCCCAGGTTGCCCCAGTTGTTGCCGCAGCCCGGGACGCCGCCCCATGTCCCGTTGGCCCAGCCCGGGTTGTTCCAGCCCCAGTTCGGGTCGGTGAAGCCGCCGGGGGCCCCGCAGCTCCGCGAGCCGCCGCACAGCGCCTGGGAGGTCTCCTCCACCGTCACGGCCTCGTCCGCGCCACTCTCGTCGACGCCCTCGTCGCCCACGCCCACCGCGCACCCGGTGGTCAGCGCCGCCATCGCCATCGCGACGCACATCAACCTGGTATTCAACAGCTCGATCATTTCTCCTCCTTGCCCTGCCCGCGACGTCTGCAAGACCGTCGCGCCAGTCGGGTTGCGGAGAGAGCAGCGCTCATGCCCGAGAGCTGGTGTGCAGAGCCTGCCGCCCAAGGGCGCGCGCGGCGGGCGCGAGGCAACGACAAACCGACATTCCTAAACAGCGCACGACCCCGCGGTGATCCGGCGCGTCCCCTCGCGCCGGATCACTGCGCAGAGAAGGCGCTTCCAGGCGCGCTCGGCGCCCGCCGGGAGCGCCGCGCGCGACGCGGCGGCTCCGGCAATAACACGCCTTTCGCGCGCTGCGGATTATTCGGCGCGGCGCGCCTCGACGAGGCGTCTCCGACGATGTCGATCCTCCGCGCCGACAACATGAGACAAGGAGCGATAGCGTCGCAGATGCATTGGCCGTCCTCAGGCGATCAGCGCCGCGCCGCTCGGCGCGCTCAGCCCATCTCCTCTGCGCTCGTGTACGCAGGAGTGCTCAAAAAAGACGCTCCGGGCATCCCGCGTTGCGAGCGTCAGGGGTCCTATCGAATCGGCCCATCCTCCGCCGACGGCGGGCGAGCGCGGCGGCGGCGCGGGGCCGCTCAGGGCGCGGCGATCCAGGTCTCCCAGGCTCGAGAGAAGTCGTCGGCGTGGATCTCGTGGCCGCGCTCCGGGTGCACCACGAGCTCGTGCTCCCAACCGTGCTGGGTCAGCACGTCGGCGAGGTTCTCGGCGCTCGCGATGGTGGAGGCGAGCTCGAGCGCGCCGACAGCGATGTAGATCGGCGGCCTCTCCTCGGAGAACAGATGCTCCTCGATGACCATGCGCCCCGCGCCGACGAGCGCCGCGCCGTCGACGGCGACGAGGCCTTCGAGCGCCACGTAGCTCGCGAAATAGCCGCCGTTGGAGAAGCCCATGACATAACGCCCGCCGAACGTCCCGCCGAGGATCCGCTCCATCAGCGCCTCTGCGCGCATCCACTCTTCGAGCAGGGCGGGCGCCGCGGCGTCGACGGTCTCGCGGCGCGTTGGCCAGCAGGAGTAGGTCTCCACGGACGGATCCCAGGTGCAGAGCCCTGGTCTCCCGCGCGGGAACACGGCGACGGCGCCGAGCGCCTCGGCGGCCTCCGCGGCGGTCGCCTGGAGGTCCACGGGCAGCGAGTCGGGCGCCATGGCCCCGTGCAGCACATAAAGGATCGGCGCGCCGCGGAGCGCGGTCTCCGGCACATGGAAGCAGGTGTGGTCGTCCAGGCCGATCCACCCTGCCGAGCACCAGTCCGTCTCGACCGGCTCCCAGCTCAGCGCCCCGCCCGCGCCGCCCCCACCGCTCCCGCCACCCTGGCCGCCCGCGTTCCCTTGCTCGCTCGCGCCCGACCCGCCGCTGTTCGCCTCGATCGGGTCCGCGGCGGCGCCGCCCCCGCCGCCCTCGGCGGCGCCCGCGGTGCTGGATCCACGCGGCGCCTCGCTGGCAGCGCGCTCGCACGCGGCCAGCGCGAGCACCGCCATGCTCGCCACGATTGCCGCGCGGTCCGCCCTGTCCATGCGCGCGTCCAAGATGCCCTGTCGGTCGTGGCGCCGCAACGCTCGCACGGCGCTGCGCCGCGAGGACTCCCGCCGGCGAAGCGGCCCGCTCGGCGCGCCGGCGCCGGGGTGAGGGCGAAGACCGCCTGCCCTTGCCCTCCCGGCGATGCCGCACTACCGACCCAGCCATGACCCCGCTTCCCGGCCTCCCCGGCCCCTTCCTCGCGGCCGTCCAGCGCGAGTTCCCCGCGGATTTCCTCTCGACGGACGCCGCCGATCTCGCGACGTTCGGCCGCGACTGGACCAAGGTCCACGAGCCCAGGCCCTCGGCCCTCGCGCTCCCGCGCTCCACCGACGAGGTCTCGCGGCTGCTCCGCCTCTGCTCCGAGCACCGCGTCCCGGTCGTGCCCTCCGGCGGCCGCACGGGGCTCGCCGCCGGCGCCGTGGCGGCGAAGGGCGAGCTCGTCGTGTCGCTCGAGCGGATGCGCAAGATGGGCCCGGTCGACGTCCTCGGCGCGACCGTGCGCGTCGAGGCCGGCGCGGTCACCGAGGCGGTGCACCAGCACGTCGCGCCGCACGGCCTCACCTGGCCTGTCGACTTCGCCTCGAAGGGGTCGAGCCAGGTCGGCGGCAACATCGCCACGAACGCCGGCGGCGTGAAGGTCATCCGTTATGGCCTCACGCGCCAGTGGGTCCTCGGCCTCACCGTCGTCACCGCGAGCGGCGCCGTGATCGAGCTGAACGGCGCGCTCGAGAAGAACAACACGGGGATCGACCTGCGCCAGCTGTTCATCGGCAGCGAGGGCACGCTCGGCATCATCACCGAGGCGACGCTCAAGCTCACGCGGGTGCCCGAGGCGCTCAACGTGTTCCTGTTCGCGGTGCCCGACCTCGCCGGCGTGCTCGCGCTGTTCCGCGAGGCCCGGACGGGGCCGTTCGTGGTGATGGCCTACGAGTTCTTCACCGAGAAGTGCCAGGCGCGCCTGCGCCGCCACCGGAACGTGCGCGTGCCGCTCTCCGCGCCGTCGGACTACTACGTGCTCATCGAGGTCGAGCGCGGCGAGCCCGAGGCGCTCGAGGCGTGGATCACCTCGCTGTTCGAGCGCGGGCTGGTCACCGACGGCACGCTCGCGCAGCACGGCGCGCAGGCCGCAGAGCTCTGGGCGCTCCGCGAGGGGATCAGCGAGAGCCTGTCGGCGACCGGGCTGCCGCACAAGAACGACGTGTCCCTCCCCATCCAGGAGCTCGAGGGCTTCTGCTCCGAGCTCGAGAGCCTCTTCGAGGCCCGCTATCCAGGGTGGGAGATCGCGCTCTTCGGCCACATCGGCGACGGCAACCTCCACATCAACGTGATGAAGCCCGACGACCTCACGCGCGAGGAGTTCCTGAAGCGCACCCACGAGGCGGATCACGCCATCTTCTCGCTCGTGAAGAAGTACCACGGCAGCATCTCCGCCGAGCACGGCATCGGCCTGCTCAAGAAGGATTACCTGCCCTACTCTCGCTCGGCCGAGGAGCTCTCGATCATGAGGTCGATCAAGCGGGCGCTGGATCCGCTGAACCTCATGAACCCGGGCAAGATCATCGACGTCTGAGCGCCCTCCGGCTCGCCCCCTCGCTCGCCACGCCCGCGGACCCCCATGGTGCAACAGCGATTCAACCCGTGACCGCACGGCAGCGCGCCGGCGGCCGTTCGATGGAATCAGCGCAAGGAGAGACGATGACCCTCGACGAATCCAAGCTCTCGCACCGGTTCACCGAGCACGGCGGCGTGCGCCTCCACTACGTCGAGGCGGGCGACGGGCCGCTCGTGGTGCTCCTCCATGGCTTTCCCGAGATCTGGTACTCGTGGCGCCATCAGATACCCGCGCTGGTGGAGGCGGGTTACCGCGTGATCGCGCCCGACATGCGCGGCTACAACCTCTCGGACAAGCCCGAGGGCGCCTCGGCCTACGGGATTAACGAGCTCACCGCGGACGTGGCCGCGCTCATCCAGGCTTCGGGCGCGGAGCGCGCCGCCGCGGTGGTCGGCCACGACTGGGGCGGCGGCGTCGCCTGGGAGTTCGCGGCGCGGTATCCGGCGCTCCTCGATCGGCTGGTGGTCCTCAACTGCCCTCACCCCGCGCGGCTGCTCGCCGGGTTCCGCACGGCGCAGCAGCTCCGCAAGAGCTGGTACATGTTCTTCTTCCAGCTCCCGAAGCTCCCGGAGCTCGCGGCCCGGAGGGACGGCTTCGCGTGGCTACGCGCGGCGGTGAAGGACGACCCGCGGCGTCCGGGCGCGGTGAGCGACGAGGATCTCGCCCATTACGTCGAGGCGTGGTCGCAGCCCGGCGCGCTCACGGCGATGATCAACTACTACCGCGCCCTCTTCCGTCCGACCAGCCTCCGCGGGCTTGGCAGGCCGCCCCGCATCGACGCCCCGACGCTGGTGATCTGGGGCGAGCACGATCGCTACCTCGGCTCCGAGCTCGCCGAGCCGGATCCGGCGCTGGTCCCGAACGCCCGAGTCGCGCGCGTCCCCGACGCGAGCCACTTCGTGCACTACGACAGGCCCGAGAAGGTCAATCAGCTCCTCCTCGAGTTCCTGCGCTGACGCGCTCGCTGCAGCGCGGTCGCGCCCCGCTGACGCGCTCGCTGCGGCGCGAGCGCGCGCGGCGCGACGCGACCGCCCGAGAGGCGCGTTTTCTGCCGCACGTACCCGTTTGACACGGCGGAGCGACCGATCGAACCTGGCGGGCGCTCATGCTCCGCCGCATCCCCGATCGCAACATCTGGCTCGTCTTCGGCGCGATTTTCCTCCTCGGTCTGGCGTACGGCATCGCCATCTCGCTCACGGCGGTCTTCCTCGATGCGCGCGGGTTCACCAAGACCGACATCGGCCTGCTCGCGTCGTGCTTCGCGCTCGGCATCGTCCTGCTCTCGCTGCCGATGGACACGCTCATCCGCCGGTTCTCGGCGAAGACCACGCTGATGCTCGCGCTGGCCGGGTACGCGGCCGCGGTCGGCGCCTTCCCCTTCCTGCCGAGCTTCGCCGCCATCGCCGCGGTGCGTTTCCTCGACGGGGCCTGCTCGGTCGGTATCTGGGTGAGCTGCGAGACGATCCTGCTCGCCCGGTCGGACAAGGACAACAAGGCGTTCGTCACGAGCCTCTACGCCGTCTCGATGGCGCTGGGCTACGTCCTCGGGCCGCTCTGCGCGCCGCACATCGTCGCGCTCTCCTCGATGCCCGCGGCGTTCCTCCTCTCGTGCGTGATCTCGCTGCTCTCGGCCGTCCTCGTGCTCGCGCGCCTCGACCGCGACCTGCCGGGCATGTCCGAGGCCCACGGGAAGGCCGGCGCGGCGAGCGCGGAGGATCCCTCGTCGTCCTCCGCCTCGATCCTCTGGCGCATCAAGACCGCGTGCTTCGCGACCTTCGCCTACGGGTATTTCCAGGCGTCGGTCGTGCTGTTCCTCCCGCTCTACCTGATGGCGTCCAAGGGGGTCACGCGCGATCAGACGATCCAGATCCCCGCCTACTTCGCGGTGGGCATGCTCCTCTTCACCAACGTCTTTGGCCGGATCGGCGACCGCCGCGGCCACCTCCTGCTCATGCGCGTGCTCGGCACGATCGGCACGCTGATGATCCTCGGCTTCGTGTACCTCGATCGTTACGACGCGATGTGCGTGGCCGTGTTCGTCGCGGGGGCGACGCTCGCGTCGATATCGCCGCTCAGCCTGGCGCTCCAGGGCGTCGTCACCGCGCCGCGCGACTACAGCCGCGCGAACTCGATCTACAACGTCTTCTACGCCGCCGGGATGCTCCTCGGCCCTCCCGCGTCGAGCGCCATTTACCAGGCCGCGGGCGGCATCGCGATGATCTACCACCTCGCGGTGCTGTGGGCCGCGTTCGTCGTGTTCACCGTCGTCTTCGCGGGCGACGACCCGGCCTCGCGGCGCAGCGCCGGAGAGCGCGTCAGCGTCCCGGTCTGGAATGAATAGCGCCGGGGCGCGGCGGCGCCCCGGCTCGACGCGGCTTCAGTAGAGCACGCGGGTGCGGATGCTGGTCTCCAGCGCCCCGATGCGCCGGCTCACCTCGGCGGACACGTCCTGCGACAGGTCCATGATCAGGTAACCGATGTTGGCGTCGGTCGACAGGACCTGGCTGTCGATGTTGGCGTTCACGTCCGACACGATGCGGTTCACGTCGCGGAGCACGCCAGGCACGTTGCGGTGGACGTTGAGGATGCGGTGCGTGCCCTTGAGCGGCGGGAGCTCGACGTTCGGGAAGTTCACCGCGCCCGTCGTCGCCCCGGTCGTCCCGAGCTGCGTCAGCGCGCGCGACACCTCGCGCCCGATGGCCTCCTGCGCCTCCTCGGTCGAGCCGCCGATGTGCGGCGTCAGGATCACGTTCGGGAGCTTCTGCAGCTCGGTCAGGAAGCCGTCGGAGTTCGACTCCGGCTCCTCCGGGTAGACGTCGATCGCCGCGCCCGCGAGGTGGCCGCTCTTCAGCGCCTCGGCCAGCGCCGGGATCACCACGACCGAGCCGCGGCTCGCGTTGAGCAGGTACGCGCCCTTGCGCATGTGCGCGAGCTCGGCGGCGCCGATCATCTCCCGCGTCTCCGGCGTGGCCGGCACGTGGAGCGAGACGAAATCCGACTCCGCGAGCAGCGCCTGCAGCGTCGGCAGCGCGCGGTTGTTGCCCATCGGGAGCTTCTGGGCGATGTCGTAGTAGACGACGCGCATGCCCATCGCCTCGGCGAGCACGCCGAGCTGCTGGCCGATGTGGCCGTAGCCGATGAGGCCGATCGTCTTGCCGCGGATCTCGTAGCAGGCCTTCGAGACCTTCTTCCAGGTGCCCGCGTGCACCTCGCGCGACCTGTCCCCGAGCTGCCGGGCCAGCATGATGGACTCGCCGATGATCATCTCGGCGACGCTGCGCGTGTTGCTGAACGGCGCGTTGAACACAGGCACCCCGCGCCGGTTCGCCGCGTCGAGGTCGACCTGGTTCGTGCCGATGCAGAAGCACCCGATGGCGATCAGTCTGTCCGCCTTCTCCAGCACGCGCGCGGTGACGTGCGTCTTGCTCCGGATGCCGAGCATGTCCACGCCCGCGAGCGCGGCGATGAGCTCGTCTTCCTTCAGCGCGGAGCTCCGCGTCTCGATCTCGAACGATCGCGACCGGAACAGCTCGTGCGCGCTCTGGTGGATGTTCTCGAGCAGGAGCACCTTGACGGGCTCCTTCGCGACAGGGGGGGTCGTCTGGAATTTCGTTGCTGAGGGCGTCATGGGCTTCATCCGTCAAGGCCACCTCTACCGCAACTTCGCCCTTTTGCATCCCAGGATCCGACCCGACGGCGACACGTTCAATGCGCGCCGATGCCAGGGCGCGACCGTCCCGCGCATTCGTTGCGCGCGGCAGACTGCCGCGCCGCCCCGCCGCGCGCCGCAGGGGAGACGCCCTGCCAATAGCAAGCTAGATTGCGCCGCATGCGCCACCGCAGACACGCTCGACTCCCTGCCGTCCTCGTCGTCGCCGCGCTCGCCGCCTCCCCTGGATGCAAGGGCAAGCCCGGCCCCAGCGGACCGTCCCCCAACGCGACGAAGGTCCCCGACGCGCCGACGGCGTCGGCGACGATCGACACGACGCCGCCGCCCGTCCCGCCCTCGAAGGGCGCGCTCATCGAGGACGAGCGCAACTCGATCGCCGTGTTCCGCGACGTCGCGCCCTCGACGGTCTTCGTGACCCAGCAGCGGCTCGTGGTGGACCGCTTCTGGGGTACCGCCGTCGAGGTGCCCGCGGGCTCTGGCTCGGGCTTCGTCTGGGACGCCGACGGGCACATCGTCACGAACTACCACGTCGTGGCCGGCGCGCAGTCGCTCGTCGTCCGGCTCCAGGGGGAGAAGACGTTCCCGGCGAAGCTCGTCGGCGTCGAGCCGCGCAAGGACATCGCGGTCATCAAGATCGACGCCCCGAAGGACATGCTGAAGCCGATCCAGGTCGCGCCCCTGCGCGAGCCGCTGGAGGTCGGGCAGAAGGCGATCGCGATCGGCAACCCGTTCGGCCTCGATCACACGCTGACGACCGGCATCATCAGCGCGCTCGGGCGCCAGGTCCAGGGCGTCGGCGAGGTGACCATCCGCGACATGATCCAGACGGACGCCGCCATCAACCCCGGCAACTCCGGCGGCCCGCTGCTCGACTCGAACGGGCACCTCATCGGGATGAACACGATGATCTTCTCGAAGAGCGGCAGCTCCGCCGGCATCGGCTTCGCCGTGCCGTCGACGACGATCGCGCGGATCGTCCCGCAGATCATCCGGACCGGGAAGGCCGAGCAGGTCGGCCTCGGCATCCAGCTCGATCAGTCCCGCCGCCTCGAGCGGCGCAACGGCATCCGCGGCCTCATCATCATGAGCGTCGTCCCGGGCGGCCCCGCCGACAAGGCGGGCCTGCACGGCCTCTCCGAGGGCGACCGCGGGCTCGTCCTTGGCGACGTGATCGTCGGGATCGACGGCACGCCCGTCGCGGACTACGACGGGCTGTACCAGGTGCTCGACGGCAAGAAGCCGGGCGACAAGGTGAAGGTCGACGTGCTCCGCGGCCCCAACGGCGAGAAGGCCACCATCGAGGTCGCCGTCGAGCTACTCGGCTGAGCCGCCCCCCTCCGGCTGCCCCCCTCCCGATATACCCGAGCGCTGGCGGAGCTCGCCCGCTGCGGGCGGGCTCCTCTCTTAGGCTAGGCAATGATCGTGTCGACTAGCCCGCCTTCTAGGCTCTCGTCGCCGAAGTCGTCGAGCGGGCCGCCCTGGCCGTTGGTGCAGCCGACGGCCGCGCCGATCGTGTTGAGCAGCTTGTTGACGGTGATCCGCTCGTCGATGAACTGGCCGGTCTTCAGGTAACCCGCGGCGCCGCCGGCGAGGATGTACGGGACCCTGGAGTAGGCGTGGTACTTGTCCGCGAGGTCGTTGAGCCACACGGCCACGCCGCGGTCGAGGAGCGTCCCCGAGCCGAGATCGTACGACGAGAGCCTGTCGAGCAGGTGCTTGAACATCCGCGCGTGGATCCGGTCGATCTGGTGGTGCAGCTCCTGCGCGCCCTCGATCGGCGGGCCGACCTCGCCGTCGCCGTCGATGCGGTGCGAGATCTTGTGGAAGCTCTTCTGCCGCACGCCGTGGATCGTGTACTCGGTCGAGTCGTTGCCGTCGCCGACCTGCAGGGTCGCCGCGCGCGTCGCGCCGCACGCCATCGCCAGCGCGATGATGTCCATCTGCATGCGGGTGACGGTCTCCACGTTGTCGTAGCTGCCGACGTTCGGGGAGATCGCCTCCATCTCCGCGACCCGCTCCGGCGGGAGCGCGCAGGCGAGCCCGACCTCGAGGTCGCGGATGCTGTCGAAGTGGAGCTGTAGCCGCTCGCGGTCGCCCTTGCTGAGGTCCTTCCGGCCCATGAGCGCCTGCATCTGCTCCCGGACCAGGTCGTTCACGCTGGCGCGGCGCGCGGCCAGCGCCTCCGCGGCCGCGGCGTCCACCTCGGCGAGCCCGAAGAGCTTCTGGTACGCCTTGTACGGGTCGCGCTCGGCGGCGCGCAGCTGCTTCGGCCCGCGGTACGAGAGCACCTCGTTGATGTAGCCGGCCATCCTGCCCGCGTAGAGCGTCAGCGGCTCGACGCCCGCCGGGTTGAGCTCGGTCGCGATGCGGTTGTCGATCGACTCGCCCATCGCCAGCGACTCGTTGCCCGCCGGATCCTCCGACACCTGCGCGGCCGTCAGGCACTGGTTGCCGCCGCCGGAGTGGCCGCAGCCGTTGCCCTGGAACGCGAAGCGGACGCCGCGCACCATGATCAGCCGGCTCGCGTAGTCCTTGAGCTCGCTCACCGCCCGGTCGGCGTCCGCGGCCATCGACTCGGCGGTCAGCGGGCCTGTCGCGCTGGGCCAGAACATCTCCGGCTCGTCGCCGACCTGCTGCGCCACGCCGTTCGCCTGGCGCATGAAGATCGCGAAGGGCGGCACGTCGCCCGTACCGGCCGCCGCGCGGCGCGGCGCGAAGGTCTCCAGGAACGGGAGCGCCACCGTGACGCCGAACAGGCCTCGAAGCACACGTCGTCGGGTGATCATGGCGCCTCCGCGGGAACGCGAGCGAGGAAAGGGGTGGAGGAGACGATCCGGACGATGAGCTCCTTGGTCGAGGCGCCGCCGCGCGACGCCTCGCCGAGCTCCTCGACGAGCGCCCGGTCCTCCGCGCGCACGCCGCGGCCGTGGGAGAACTCGATCCAGCGCTGCGCGTAGCACGCGTGCGCCTCGCTGCTCTCGGCGAGGAGCCGGCTGAACTCGACCGCATCCGCGTAGCTCCTCGGCTGGCCGCCGAGCGTGTAGACGTCCGCGGAGTCGACGGGCGCGCCATTGTCGGTCGTGCGGTACTTGCCGATCGCGTCGTAATGCTCGAAGGCGAACCCGGCGGGGTTGATGAGCACCCCGTGGCACGACGCGCCGCACGTCCCCTTGCCCGTGTGCGCCTCGACGCGCTCGCGGTTGGTCGCGAGCTCGCCCGGCGGCAGCGAGGTCGCGTTGTCGGGCGGCGGCGGCAGCGCCGCGCAGAGGATCCTGAGGTTCACGAACACGCCGCGGTGGATCGAGTCCGGCTGCCGCGCCGTCGCCTTGGCCGCGAGGAAGCCGAGGCGCGTGAGCAGCCCCGAGCGCTCCGCCTCGTCGAGCTCCACCCGCTTGAACTCGTCCGAGAAGTCGCCCTCGACGCCGTAGACCGCGGCGAGGTGATCGTTCACGAACGCCGTGCGCTCGGTGAGCAGGTCGGTGAGCCCGCCCTCCTCGTCGAAGACGACGTGATCCACGAAGAGCTCCGCCTCGCGCTGCATGTCGTCGCCCATCTCGGGGACGAACTCGGGGTAGAGCGCCTGGTCCTTGTTGAGGTCGTGGTACTGCTCGTAGTCGTAGAGCTGCCGGTGGAACGCGCCGACGACCTCGCGGGCGCGCTGGTCCTCGAGCATCCCCCCGGCGTAGGCGCGGACGGCCTCGCGGGTCGAGAGCTCGCCCGCCTTCGCCGCCTCGAGGAGCTCGTCGGAGGGCATCGTGTTCCACAGGGTGTAGGCGAGCTTGGTCGCGATCTCGTATCCGCCGAGCGGGATGAGCCCGCCCTCCGCCGGACCGGCGCCGATCTCGACGCGGTAGACGAAATGGGGGGACTGCAGAAACGCCTCGATCGCCGCGCGGACGCCCGCGGCGAACGGCTCCTCGCCCTCGAAGAGCTCCTCGCCGCGCTGGAACAGCGCGACGTACGCATCCCGCTCCTCGGCCGTGAGCGGGCGCCGGAACGCCCGCTCGCCGAACCGCTCGACGAACGCCTGCGCCCGCGCCTCCGGCGCGTCCGGCAGGTCCGCGGGCGCGATCCGATCGAGCTTGCCCTGGTCGGCGGTCACCATCGCCGCGAGCTCCTCGGCGGCGCGCTGGTAATCGCCCCAGAGGCCCGGCGCCACCAGCAGCGCAGCCTCGTTGTTGTCGAACACGCCGCCGAGCGGGTCGCTCGTGAACGACGCCGAGAGCCCGGGCGTGTCGTCGAGGCGCAGGAGGTCGCGCACCGTGTTCTCCCACTGCGCGTGGGTCAGCCGCGGGAACATGCTGCGCTCGGCGACCTCGGGCCCTGTCGGCCCGCCCGGAATGACGCCATCCCCTTCGCCTTCCCGCGGATCACCCACGGCGCCCGTACACCCCGAGATCAGGAGCGCAGCGACGCTCAGCTGCGCGCCGAGCAGCCGCCGCCACCGCGGGAAGGCGGTCAATCGACAAGCCAGTGAGATCATCGAGCTCTCCTGATGAGCAGATCGATTGTGTACGCAGGAGACACACCTCGGCCGCCATCGCGACGAGATGGTCAATCGATAAGCCGGTGAGGTCGCCGACCTCTCCTGAAGAAAGGCTCCGAACAAATCCGGACTGCACCAGGCAGCCGACGGTGGGCGCAGCGCCGGGTGCGACGAGGCGCCCTGCTGAAGCAGGGCGTCGCGGAGCAACGACGCGACGCGCCGACCATCGGCTGCCTGGCGACAAGAGGTTTCGTTCGCTCTAAGCCAAGCAGCTAGATCCAGTTATGTAGGAAATACACTTTACTAACAACCCAAAAAAAATCTTGGTCGATGGCAGATGCGCGGCGATCGCCCTGGAGCAGACAAATCCAACGGCACCCAAAACTCTTCTTACTCGTGTGTGTGATCTCCCATGCATGCCGGCCATGGCAGGAGATCTCGATGGCTGGCCAGGCCCGCCGAGGCGGGTGCGGTGTTGCCGCCGGGAAGTTCGCTGTTGCTGCCGCGCAGCGGGTTCAGCAAGCATCTCCGCGATGCGCCCCTCTCGCCTCCGCCGCTGCCACGCCTGGTCTGCGCTGGCGCTCGCGTCGCTCGCGTCGCTCGTCTCGCTCGCCGCGTGCGAGCGACGGGCAGCCCCGCCCGGGGGCGGCGCGGCGGTCACCGAGCAGCAGGCGCCTCCCGCCGCGCCTGCCGCGAGCGCGACGGCCCCCGCCGCCGCGGTCGAGTACCTCGAAGAGGTCACGGGCGGCGCGGACCGGAACGAGGCGCTCCCCCTCGTCATCGCGATTCACGGGCTCGGCGACCGGCCCGAGTCGTTCGCGGGTCTGCTGTCGGGCGCCGACTTCAAGGTGCGCCTCGTCGTGCCGCGCGGGCTCGCGCCGTACGGCGGCGGCTACTCGTGGTTTCCGCTCCAGCAGGCGCTCGCGAGCGATGACGTCGGACAGGGCATCTTGCGCGCGGCTGCCGCGCTCGCGGCGACGATCGAGCGGGTCGCCGCCGAGCGGCCGACGCGGGGAATGGCCATCGTGACCGGCTTCTCCCAGGGCGGCGCGCTCACGTTCGCGCTCGCCCTGCACCACCCGCGCGTCGTCGGCGCCGCCTTCCCCATGGGCGGCTGGGTCCCCCCCGCGGTGCTCGCGGGCGCAGGCGCAGCGGCTCCGGCGCTCGTCGCGCTCCACGGCGAGGACGATCGGCGCGTCCCGATCGGCCCGACCCGCGACGCGATCGCGGCGCTCGACGCGCGCGGCGTCAAGGCGAGGCTGGCGAGCTACCCCGGCGTCGGCCACACGGTGAGCGGCGAGATGCGGCGCGACCTCCTCCAGCTCATCCGCGACGCCGCCGCCGAGGTGCGCTGACGGCCGTCCGGGCACAGCTGCGGCGGGCCAACGATCATCTACCGGACGACGTTGACCCTGCCCTGACGCCGCGTTCGCCTCGACCTCGACACCGAGAGCGCGGGCGAGCACCGGACGTTGCCGTCGTGTGAATTCTCAAGCAGAGGAGTCAGGCAGGGGCCGAGACAGGCTCAGGAGTGATGACGTGCCTCATTCGCTCGCTCTGTCCGAGTCCAGCCGGAACATCGGCGACGATGCGCGCCGTCGCGCTCGCCGCGAACACAGCGTGTATGTCACGGAGCTGCGCGTCCTGACCGCCTTGTGCGCCGAACGGATGGATTACGTGTCCGGGTCACGCCGCGCTCCTCGGCGACAGGGCTCGATCAGCGCAGCCCCTCAGGAGACCTCGCTATTGCAAAAATGTAATACATCTCACATTTTTCCACGGCCCGTGCCCATGGATGGAGTGAGCCGCAGGTACAGCGGCGCCGCGCGTAGCGCCCCGGTCCATCTACACGGCGCGCGCGCCATACCCTACGTTGCGGGCCCGAATGAAACCGGATCCTTCCGATCGCTTCGCGCGGTGGCTCAGCCACCCTCGCTTCTTCACGGCTGTCTTGCTCGCCGCGCTCGCCCTGGCGCTGCCCACGGTGGCGATCGCCTTCTATGCCGATGACTACATCCTGTTCTGCTACCTCGCGAAGCTGATCCCTGGCTCGCCGCCCTGGTACGATCTCTACAACTTCTTCCCGGGCGCCCCGGAGGAGACACGGGCTGCCGTCTCCATCTCCGGGCTGCCGTGGTGGACCGATCCGGAGCTCAGGATCCACCTTGTCCGCCCCCTGGCGAGCGCGCTGTTCACGCTGGAGCGCGCGGTCTTCGGCGACACCCCGCTCGGATACCACCTCGTCTCGATCGCGCTCTATGTCGCCCTGGTCGCGGCCGCAGGCAGGCTGTTCCTGCGCGTGCTCCCGGGCGCGACCGCGGCGCTCGCGCTGCTGATCTTCGCGATCAGCGGGAACCACGTTCACCCGGCCGGCTGGATCGCGTGCCAGCACCTGCTGCTCGCGGCGCTCCCGGTGGTGCTCGGGCTGCTTGCGGTTCTCCGCTACCGCGAGGAAGGGTGGCGGCCCGGGCTGTACCTCGGCCCGCTCGGGCTCGGGATCGGGCTCCTCGGCGGCGAGGCGGCGCTCGGGGGGGCGGCGTACTGGATCGCCTATCAGGTCGCCGGTCCCGTGCCGCCGGGCCGCGCGGACGGCTGGCGCGCCCGGGCGGCCGGCGTGCTCCCGGCGCTCGGCCTCCTCGGGTACTTCGCCGCGTACAAGGCGTTCGGCGGCGGCGCCGCGCACACCGGCGGGTATATCGACCCGCTCACAAGCCCCCTCGCCTTCGTGGCCGCCGCGGCGGAGCGGCTGCCCATCCTGATCGGCGGCGCCCTCGTGGCCGTACCTGCGGATCTCTCCGTCCCGCTCCCCAAGCTCCCCTTCATCGCCGTCGGGCTCGCGGCGGCCGCCGGCGTCGCCCTCCTCTACCGCGCTTGCCTCCCGGCGGTCCCCGAGCGCGAGCGCGCCGCCCTGCGCTGGCTCGTCCCCGGGGCGCTCCTCGCGTTCTTCACGAGCCTCGGGGGCTTCCCCGGGTCGCGCCTGCTCCTGATGCCGGGCCTCGGGATCGCGCCGCTCCTCGCCGTCGTCGTCCTGCGCGGGCTGCGCCGCGCCGCCTCGCCCGGGGTCGCGTCATGGCCCCGCCGCGCCGGCGCCTGGTTCCTCGCCGCCGTGCACCTCGGGATCGCGCCGCTCCTGTTCCTCGCCGCCACCTCATCGAGCATCGATATCGCGCGCAAGGTCGAGGACATCGCCCGCAGCGCGGAGATCGAGGCGCCGCCACGCAAGCGGGTCTTCATCGCGGCCGCCTCGGATCCCATGGCAGCCATGTACCCTCAGGCGATCCGCGCCCTGGAGTCGCCCGAGTCGTTCTCCTGCTGGTCGATCCTCTCCATGAACAAGGGCACGCACCGCCTCACGCGCACGGGCCCGTCCTCGTTCTCCCTCGGGCCCATCGGCGGGACGATGCTGACCGGGGCGTTCGAGACCCTCTACCGCGCGCCGTCCTCGCCGATCGCCGCGGGCTACGAGGTCGGCCAGTGCGGCGCCACGATCCGGGTCGCCGAGGTCGCGGACGGGAGGCCCACGCGGCTCGAGGTCGATCTGGGCGCGCCGCTCGAGGATCCGGGGCTCGTCATCCTGGCGTGGCGCGACGGGAGGCTCCGCCGCGTCGCACCGCCCGCGGTCGGCGAGGCGGTGGAGTTCCCGTGGTCGCCGGGGCCGATCGGGTTCTTCTGAGCGCGGCGCTGGCCCCACGGACGCCGGGCGCGCGCTCGAGCCGCCCGGCGCGCGTTCGAGCCGCCCGAGCGCTGCGCGATGGCCCCCGCGCCCGCTGTGATACCGTGGCCGCGTGCCCAGCAGACCTCCGAGCAAGGCGGCCGAAGGCGGCCCCGAGACGCTGACGCACACCGGCTCGCCCGCGGATGACGGCGCGGGCGCGGTGCGCCGCTTCCGTCTGGAGCTCGTCGAGGGGCCGGCCCGGGGCGTCGTGTGGGATTCCTCCGCCGATCGGTGCTCGCTCGGATCGGACGAAGGCAACGACCTCGTCGTCGCGGACCCCACCGTCTCGCGGTTCCACTGCGAGATCCGCATCGACGAGGCCGGCGCGCGCGTCCGCGACCTGAAGAGCCGCAACGGCACGGCCGTCGACGGCGTCTCCGTCGTCGAGGCGTTCCTGCGTACCGGCAGCCTCATCCGCGTCGGCAAGACCGTGGCGCGCTTCGAGTTCGGCACGGAGCACAACCGCCTCCCGCTGTGGGACGAGGCGCGGTTCGGCGCGCTCTCGGGCGCGTCGGCCGCCATGCGCGGGGTGTTCGCGCTCCTGGCCCGGGCGGCGGAGCGCGACGTCACCGTGCTGCTCGAGGGCGAGACCGGCACCGGCAAGAGCCAGGCGGCCCGCTCGATCCACGAGCGGGGCGCGCGGCGGGAGAAGCCGTTCGTCGTCGTCGACTGCGGGGCCATCCACGGCAACCTGATCGAGAGCGAGCTCTTCGGGCACGCGAAGGGCGCGTTCACGGGCGCGGCGGAGCAGCGCGTCGGCGCCTTCGAGGAGGCGTCGGGCGGGACCATCTTCCTCGACGAGATCGGCGAGCTGCCGCTCGACCTGCAGCCGAAGCTCCTGCGGGCGCTCGAGGCGCGCGAGATCCGCCGCGTCGGGACGAACACGGCGCGGACCGTCGACGTGCGCGTCATCGCGGCCACGCACCGGGACCTGCGCTCCGAGGTGAACGCGGGCCGCTTCCGGGCCGATCTCTACTTCCGGATCGCGGTCGTGCGGATCCCGATGCCGCCCCTCCGGCAGCGGCCGGAGGACATCCCGGCGCTGCTCGACGATCTCCTCGCCGCGCTCCACGCGACGCCGGAGGAGGCCGCGGCGCTGCGGGAGCCGAAGGTCATCGCCCGCCTGAAGCGCGCGGCGTGGCCGGGCAACGTGCGCGAGCTCAGGAACTACGTGGAGCAGTACCTCGTGTTCCGCGCGCCGCCGCCCGTGAGCGAGCTCGCGCCGGTGAACGCCCCGCCGCCGGTCGACGCGAGCGTGCCGTACGCCGAGGCGCGCGACAGGGTCCTCTCGGACTTCGAGCGCCGCTACTTCGAGGCGCTGCTCCGCGCCCATGACGGCAAGGTCTCGCGGGCCGCGGCCGCCGCGGGGCTCGATCGGCGGTACCTGTACCGCCTTCTCCACCGGCACGGGCTGGGGCCGGAGCGCGATCCCGAGGGGTAGCGCCGCGGCGTCGGAAACTTGGACAGGGTTGGCGGGGGCCGGATAGGAGGGAACCATGCTCGATCCCGCGCCGTGGACGAACCGCTCCTACCGAGGGCGGGTATGCCTCTGAAGACGCCGCCCCTCGCCGTCCGCTCCCCCGCTCCGGTCGCCGACGCGGCGGCGGTGATCGAGATCGCGGCGCGCACCTTTGGCAATTACGCGAGCTTCCGCGCCGATTGCGCCGCCTGGTACGTGAACCACAGCCACTACGACTGGGACGCCTCGGCCGTCGGATTCCTCGGTGATGCGCTGGTCACCCACTGGGGCGTGTGGGGTTACCGGATGCGGATCGGTCGGGCGGAGGTGCGCTGCGGCGGCATCGGCGCGGTGGCCACCGAGGCGGCCCACCGCGGGAAGGGGCTCATGGCCCGCACGGCTCCGCACAGCCTCGACCGCATGCGCGCCCGCGGCTATCACCTCTCGATCCTGTTCGGGATCGACGACTTCTACCACCGGTTCGGCTACGTGCCGGCCTGGCCCGAGTCGCGGTGGCGCGTGAAGCTCGCCGACCTCCCGGCCACGCTGCCTCCGCCGCGGGGGCTCCGCCGGATCCCCGCGGCGCCCACGCAGGCGCTGGTGCGGCTGCACAACCGGTGGAACGCCGGCCTCACAGGCACGGCGGTGCGGCCGACCTTTCTGCGCTCGTGGAGCGGCATGCGCAAGGACGTCGAGGCCTGGTGTTGGGGCGCTGATCGAGAGCGCCCCGAAGGGCATGTCGTCGTCCAGGCGGGCAGGAACCGGCTCGTCTGCGCCGAGGCGACCGGCGCACCGGACGCTGTGCTCTCGGCGCTCGGGGCCCTCTGCCGGCGGAAGGCGCTCCCCGAGCTCCGCTTCGACACGCTCCCCTACCGCTCGGCGCTCGCCGCGCGGCTCCGGACCCTGAACAGCCGCTACGAGCAGCGGTATGCCGAAAGCGGCGCCGCGATGGTCCGGGTCGTCGACCTCCCGGGGTGCCTCGCGGCGATGGCGCCGGAGCTCGCGGCCCGGCTCGCCGCGTCCGAGCTCGCGGGCTACCGCGGCGCGCTCACCCTCGCCAGCCCGGAGGAGACGGCGACGCTCCGCCTCGACCGCGGCCGCGTCGAGGTCGTCCACGGGCGGAGCGCCGCTGGGGCGCGCAGCGCGGTCCGCGGCGGCTGGGCGGTGGCGCGGCTCCTCCTCGGGTCGGACGCGCCGGTGGAGGTGTGCGACGCGGGGAAGCTCCGGCTCACCGGAGACGCCGCCCGGCTCGTCCCGGTGCTCTTCCCGGCGCAGCACCCGCAGCTCACGCTGGCAGACAGGTTTTGAAGGGCGCCGGCTCGTTCCCCCTCACCCCACCTGATAAAAAGCCGGTGTAACCACATCGCATGTCGCAGCAGAGGGGGGTTACACCCGCGCCCGGGCAGGGTCACGGCGGCGCGGCATCGGCCTCGATGGGCCGGCTGGCCAGGAGGTCGTCCAGCAAGGCGCGCAGCGCCACCGATTGGCTGGCGGCCCGCGTATACAGGGCGGTCGCTTGGATCATCGGCAGATCGAGGTCCGGGAGCAGGCGTACCAGCGACCCTCGTTCCAGGTCGGGCAGCGCGAGGAACTCGGGTACGAAAGCGATGCCCAGCCCCGCCCTCGCGGCATCCCGCGTGACGATCATGTTGCCAGTGCTCATGCGCCAGGGGACACGCACGGTCTCCCCGCCGACTTTCCAGTGAACGAGCTCGGGCCGCGTGACGATGGCCGCATGCCGGGCGAGGTCGGCGGGCCTCTGGGGCACGTCGTGCTGCTCCAGCCAGGTCGGCGAGGCGACGATGACCATGGTGATATCGGCGAGCTTGTGGCTGATCAGCTCGCTGTCCTCGATCGCCCCCATGCGGACGGCCATGTCGTAGCCGCCATTGACCAGGTTGACGCGCCCGTCATGGAGATGCAGGTCGATGCGGACCGCCGGATAACGCCTCATGAACGAGAGCAGGCGGGGCGCGATCGCCGCCTGACCGTAGGCGACGGGCGCGGTGATGCGCAGCAGCCCCGAGGGAGCCGCGTGGAGGATCTTGACCTCGGCGGTCGCCTGCTGCGCCTCTCGAACGATGGGCTGGACCTTGTCGAAGAAGCGCCTGCCCGTATCCGTCAGGCTGAGCGCGCGCGTGGAGCGGATCAGCAGCGGAGCGCCGAGCCGCTTCTCCAGGAGCGCGAGGTTGCGGCTGAGGGTCGCCTTGGGCAGGCCGAGCGCCCGGCCGGCCGCGCTGAGCGAGCCTTCCTCGACGATGCGCACGAACATCGACAGACCGGACAGATCATCGGGCTCCCTCAACGTTCCACTCCTCGAACGCGGCCGTTCCAGGGCGCCCTCTAGCGCCGTCCCGGGCATCTTCGCATACTCCGGACGTGATCCCTAAGCGTGGCGGCGCCGGCGCGACGTCCCGCCTCGCGGCGATCCGCGCGGATGCACGGGCCGCGATCGGGGATCGCCTGTCTCCCCGAGGCCCCTGAAGACGCAGCGCGCACCTCGACGCGTTCAGAGAGGTCGCCGTGAACCAGGATCTCTCCGCGACCCCTCCGGCGGTGGATGCGATCCGGAAGATGGTGTCCAGCGAGCAGCAGCGCGCGCCAGGGAGAAGCATGCAGCCGATGGACAGCTTATGAATCTCGAACAGTCCTCGATCAGAGTTGCGGTCATGAAGGCCCCCGGCCGGATCAGCCCCGCCGCCAACGCGCCATCCCTCGAGGCTCTGGTCTCCGCTGCGCGCGAGCTCGTCCCGTGTCTCCGCGAGCGAGCCCAGCAAACGGAGATCGAGCGCCGCGTCTCGGAAGAGACGAACCAGCTCTTCCATCGCGCTGGCTTCTATCGGCTGATGCAGCCGGCTCGCTACGGCGGCTACGAGTACGGCTTCACCGCGCTCCTCGACGTGATCAGCGAAATCGGGCGAGGCTGCACCTCGTCCGCCTGGGCGTGCTCGCTGGGGGCGATCCATCAATGGCTGCTTGGGTTGTTCCCGGGGCAGGCGCAGAACGACGTCTGGAGGGAAAGTCCCCGGGCCATCCTGTGCGGCTCCTACTCGCCCGTCGCCGCGGCGCAGGCGGTGGATGGCGGATACCTGATCCAGGGCAAGTGGCGCTTCGCGTCCAACGTCGACAACTCACAGTGGGCCGTGCTGGGCGTCCAGTTTCCGAGGGAGAACGACGCCACCCCCAACGCTGGCTTCTTGCTCGTGCCCCGCTCCGACTGGTCAATCGAGGACGACTGGCACGTCGCGGGTCAAGCGGGCACCGGGTCCAAGACCGTGGTGCTCGACAAGCCGACCTTCGTCCCGGGTCACCGGAAGCTCACCTTTGCCGAGGCCGCGTCCGGCGCGCCGCCAGGGGCCGCTGTGAACCCCAACCGTATCTACAGCATCTCGTTCCTCTCGGCGATCCCCGTCTGCCTCGTGGCCCCGCTCCTGGGAACCGCCCAGGGCGCCATCGACGCCTTCATCGATCTCTGTGAGGACCGCGTCACGCGCGGCGGCATCGGCGGCGCGGGAGCGCGCCTGAGCCAGTTCGCCCACGTCCAGTCGCGCCTGGCCGACGCGGCGGCCGCCGTGGACGCGGCGAGGCTCGTCCTCGACCGCGACATCACCGAGGTGGAGCTGACAGCAGCCCAGGGGAGGTCCGTGAGCGTCGAGAAGCGCATCCGCAATCGGCGGGGCCACGCCTACGCGGCGAAGCTGTCGCACTCCGCCATCGATGCGTTGTTCTCGTGCGTCGGCGGCAGCAGCTTGGCGCTCGCTCAACCCATCCAGCGCATGTGGCGAGACGGCAACGCGATCGCCCAGCACATCACCCTCAACTGGGACGCCGTGTCCACGATGGTAGGCCAGCACATGCTGGGCCTCGAGCCGAAGGGGGCCTACTGAGAGTGACGTCGCCCGCGCCCTCGAGCTCGGGTCGCTCGCGCTGGTGCTCTCGGAGGCGCGCCACGGCGAAGGCGCGGCGCCGCTCGTTCGCGCCGGAGGAGCCCGCCTCTGCCATGCGGCTGCCAGCGTCATCGAGGTCGAGCAAGCGTTCTCAGCAATCGGATTGACGGCCCCTGTGATCGCGCTATGCCTGACCCGGCGACGGTGTCTCCGAGCAGGCCCATCGGGCACACCGGGTCGACCGCGGTGGGGGGACCACCGGTGCGGGAGGGCCGGAGGCGGGCATACGAGACCCGCCCGCGGCCGCTCAAGGATCACGTCCAGAGTATGCGGCGTTACCCGGAGCGACGCCAGACGGCGATCTGGAACGGCCGCGTTCGAGGCATGGAACAGGGCGCCATCTGTCGGGTCTGGCAGGCGAGCGGAACCGCGGGCCGGGAGGCCGCCTCTCCAAATGGATGGAAAACTGCCAACTCATTGGCAAGGCGCCACGCGCATCCACCGGGGCTGCTACGTTGCCGCCGGTTCGGCGACGTGGAGCGGCTGTCTGGCCGCGATGCGCGGACGTTCGATCCGTGGCCGGAGCGCCACCCGAAGGTCTTCACCGAGCTACTCACAACAGGCTGCGACGAGCGCGCAGCCGTCGACAAGCAACCCGAGGAACAGAGACCATGGCCTTCACTCTTCCCGAGCTCCCCTACTCCAGAGACGCGCTGGTTCCCCACATTTCGGCGGAGACGCTCGACTTCCACCACGGCAAGCACCACAACGCCTATGTCACGAAGCTAAACGAGCTCGTGGCAGCGGACCCGGCGCTCGCGGGCAAGAGCCTCGAGGATCTCGTCCGCACGACGTCCGGCGGGGTCTTCAACCAGGCAGCTCAGGTGTGGAATCACACGTTCTACTGGCACAGCATGAAGCCGCAGGGCGGCGGTGAGCCTTCCGCCGCGCTCCGTGCGGCGATCGAGGAGGCGTTCGGAAGCGTGTCGTCGTTCAAGGAGAAGTTCAGCGCCGCGGCCATCGGTCAGTTCGGCTCGGGCTGGGCCTGGCTGGTGAAGAACAGCTCCGGCAAGCTGGAGATCGTGCAGACGGGCAACGCCGGGTGCCCGCTCACGGAGGGCAAGACGCCGCTGCTCACGTGCGACGTGTGGGAGCACGCGTATTACATCGATTACCGCAATGCCCGGGCGAAGTACGTCGAGGCATGGTGGAACCTGGTGAACTGGGACCACGCCGCCTCGAAGCTGTGACCCACGCGCTCCGCGAAGGCGGCGTAGAGGCCGCCATGCTTCCAGGCGTCAGAGCGATCGGCCTGAGCTGACGCAGAGCGGGGCCGCGCGGGCGTCGGCCTCGTCAGGCGGAGATCGTTTGCCCGTCCCGCGCGCGTGGGCCGGGCGCCTGGAGCGCCGCATTCTCCTCCGAAGACGATGATTCCGGCAAAGGCGGGATGGGGATAAACCCGCCGGGAGCGAGCGCTGGGCTTGACGATTCCGCTCGAGCCATTCCAAGCTCGGCGCGAGTCATGAGCCACGCCCGCCGCACGAGCGCCGAGATGGATGAGCTTGCCCACGCGGCGCAGCGCGATGGGTTCTGCCTCATAAAGAACCTCATTCCGAAGCGCCTGCTGCTCTCGTGGCGTGAGGCCTTCGCGCCGCTCCTCGACGCCCACATCGCGCGTGAGGGGCACCTCAAGAACCGGGGGCCGGGTCGCTATTATGTGACGCTCCCGTTCAGGGCCCCCTTCGCGGAGCCGCGCATCTACGAAGACGAGACGATCCTGGGCGTGGTGGAGCGCCTCGTCGGCGCCGACATGACCATGGTCCAGCTCGCGACCGACACCCCGCTCCTCGGGTCCGACTACCAGGACGTCCACCGCGACGCGCCGCCGCTCTTCCCCGAGACGGGGAAAGAGACGCCCGCGTTCCAGCTCGCCGTCAACTTCCCCCTGGTCGACGTCACCGCCGAGAACGGCCCGATCGAGATCGCCCGCGGCACGCACATGCTCTCCAAGGCCGAGGGGATGCGGCGCCTCGAGCAGGGCGAGGTCGCGCTCGATCCGATCCCCATGGAGCTCGGTGACGTCATGGTCCGCGACGTTCGCGGCCTCCACCGCGGGACCCCGAACCGCTCGCGCGAGCCGCGGCCCATGGTCGTCATCGGCTACAGCCGCCGCTGGCTCTTCCGCCCGGAGGTCTCGATCCGGGTGCCCCGCGAGAGCCTTTCCCACCTGTCGAAGCGGGCGAAGCGCATGCTCGGCTTCAATCCCGTCGTCGAGTCGCTCGACGTGCGCGAGGAGACGGAGGAGACCGAGGTCTACCAGGCCTTCGCCTACTGACGCGCGACGCCGCTCGCCCCGTGGGGGATGACGCTCACGCCGCCCCGAACTTCTCGTCCAGCTTGCTGAGCTGGCTGGTGAAGCCTTCCTTCTGCATCTCGGTGAACTCGGGGCTGTGCATGGTGTCGAGCAGCACCACCATCTTCACGCGGTCGCCGAGCTCCGTGAGCTCGACCTCGATGTCGGCCTCGTAGGGCGGTACGCCGGGCAAGAAGTCGATCACGTTGCGGAGCACGAGCCGTGTCATGGGCCTGAGCTCGGCGAAGGTGGAGGCGACGGCGTGCGAGGGTGGCTGGCCGATCTCCGCCATGGCGCGGACCATCTCGGGCGTGGCGGCGATCATCTCGTAGCGCAGGGCGCCGCCCGGCCTCGCGTCGAGCTCCGCCACGGCGGCCCGAAAGTTTCGCGGCCCCCACCAGGACTCGAAGCCCTCGCGCGTGGTCCAGAGGTCCCAGACCTCCTGCAACGTAGCGCGATAGGTGCGCTCGACTCTGACTTTGGATCGGGCCTGGGCTTTGACTGCGCTGTTCATGGTCGCTTCCTCTTGGTTGGGCCGTCTTGAATGGCCGGGTTCTTCTGAGCTGACGCGCGCTTCTTCTCGAGCGCGGCACCGAAACGATCGAGGCGCTCCTCCCAGAGCTGCCGGTAGCGGCCGAGCCAGTCCTCGAGCTCGCGGAAAGGCTCGGGACGAAGGGAGTAGAGGCGCCGCTGCCCGTCGGGGCGCATCGACACGAAACCTGACTCCGAGAGGATGCGCAGGTGCCGCGACACGCCCGACTGGTGGATGCCGGCCTTCTCCACGACCTCGGCCACCTGCTGCTCGCCAGAGAGGAGAGCCTCGACGATGCGGCGGCGCGTGGGATCGGCCAGCGCCTGGAAGACGTCCAGTTGCATGCAGGTACATATACACCACAGTGCATACGTCGGTCAAGCGGAACCGTGCGAGGGGTTGCGCGCGCGGCCGGACCTCGGAGCGCAAGGCGAAGCTCGTCGAGGCCATCGAGCGCCACGAGAAGCGGCTCCAGCGGCGGTCCGCTCGCCCGGAACCTCCTAAATATTTGAATTAACAGCGCTTTCGTGTGACAACCGGCCAGCGAGAGAAAAAAAATTCGTCGGCGTGTCGATCCGGGCCCGGCTCGTTCGTCGCTACTTCAGAAGAACGGTCGTCAGGACGGTCGCAGGCGATGCCTGTGCCGGAAGGAGTTGCGTTCATGTCGAGGCTTCGTGTAAACGCGTTTTCGATCTCGATCGACGGTCATGGCGCCGGTCCCGGCCAGAATCTGGCCAATCCGATGGGTGTCGGAGGGATGGCGCTGCATCAGTGGGTCCTCGGCACGAGGACGTTCCAGAAGATGTCCGCCGACTACGCTGGCTCGCTGATCGGCGACACGGTCGGCCGGGCGGGCGTCGACGACGACTTCGCCGCGCGCGGCTTCGAGAACCTCGGCGCCTGGATCATGGGCCGCAACATGTTCGGGCCGCAGCGGGGCCCCTGGCCCGACGACGGTTGGCAGGGATGGTGGGGCAAGAACCCGCCCTACCACGTGCCCGTCTTCGTGCTCACGCACCACGCTCGTGAGTCCTTCACCATGGAGGGCGGAACGACATTCCACTTCGTGACCGATGGCATCCACGCCGCGCTGGAGCGCGCGAAGGAGGCGGCCCAGGGCAAGGATATCCGGCTCGGCGGTGGTGTCGCCACCGTTCGGCAGTACCTCACCGCGGGGCTGATCGACGAGCTCCACCTCGTGATCTCCCCCGTGCTCCTCGGCCGGGGCGAGCACCTCCTCGCCGGCATCGATACGGTGAGCCTCGGCTACCGATGCACGGAGCACGCCTCCACGGACCACGCCACCCACGTCGTCCTGACGAAGTAGCTTGATACCAGGGAGAAGAGCTCCTTCGTGAATCCACCCGGCGCGGGTGGGCGAAGATACGGCGCCGTCGCACAGGAAGGCAGCGCGCGACATGCGGAGACACGCGCCGGCTCGCGGTACGGGGCGCATCCACGTTGACGCCATATCCGTACAACGCTATCGCACCGCACCATGAATGGATACAGGTCAAAGGCATTGACGGCGATTCTGCTCCTCTCGTGCGCGGCGCCGCTCGGCTGCGGCGCGTTCATCGCGTCGCTCGGCCCCGAGGAGAAGGCTCAGCTCGACGAGTTCGCGAGGAGGTACAACGAGACGTCCGCCGCGTCGAAGAAGAGCCTCGACACGAACGAGGCGTATTTCAACGCGATCATCGTGGCCGCGAGCTGTGCGGACAAGACCAAGCTGGCGGTGGGCAACGAGTGGATGACCGAGACCGTCGATGGGAAGATGTACGTGGAGCAGGCGCGTGACAAATGCGCCGAGATGCTGACGGCGCTCCGCAAGAAGGACTCGGGAGAGCAGGGCTGCGGCTATGCCTCGCTCCGCGTGGAAGGCGGACAGCAGCGCCCCGGCATGGACTGGACAACCACCGTGAGCGGCGCCCTGAACTTCGGTACGAACGAGCGGACGAACCTCCGCGCCCAGGACGACGGCTCGCGCGAGCTCACGGCGTGCGACAAGGTGCCGGAGAAGGGCACGGCGCCCGCTCCCATCTGGAGGCCGGACCTCGTCAAGGAGGCCGAGAGGATGTGCGGGGAAGGCGCGATCATCCTCTACACGGGCACGGATTGGAAGACGAACGAGGCGTCGTCGACCGACGGGGACCACTACCTGACACGCTACCTCGACGCGGAGTGCTGGTACCCGAAGGGGACGGTCGGCAAGGACTACAAGGTGCCGGTGGACTGCGAATCTGGCGACACGCCGCCCGAGCCCAACAAGTCGTGCGTCACGTCGGCCGGGAAGCTCGTGGTGAGGTGAAATCGCCCTCGGCCGCCGCCGGCCTGAATTGAAATCTCAAACAGGCGCCCTCACGCAGCCGGCTAGCCCTCGTCGACCCCCGCGCGCACGGCTCTCGTGATGACGAGGCCGCGCCCGGGATGCCCTGCCGTCCATTCATTGAGGCGCAAGAGCTCTCCCCCCGCGACCCGCTCCCGCCCGTCCGGGCCCGTGACCGTCGCCGGCGCGGCGTGCAGCACCAGCGCGACCTGGACCGCAGGGCTCGGCCGCGGCCGCGACGCGAGGGTCGCATCGAGCGCGCGCACCGCCCCGACCAGCCGGGCCCGGGCGGCGCGGCTGCCCTCCGGATCGCCGGGGAGCGTCGTCGCGCCGACCAGCACCCCGCCGCCGTCGACCAGCGTGACCAGGCCCGCCCCGGCCACGGCGCGCCGCGCCGCCGCGAGCACCGCCTCAGCGTCGTCGAAGGCCGCCTCGTCGAGCTCTTCCTCTCCCTCGATCTGCACCGCGACGTGCAGCGCCGCCGCCGGGCAGACGCGGGCCTCGTCCCTCGCGGCGAGCAGCGCCGCGCGGAGATCCGCGAGGAGCTCGGCGACGCCCGGGTAGCGCGCGTCCGGCGACTTCTCGAGGCAGCGCGCGATCGCGGCGTCGAAGGCCCGCGGCACGGTCACGAGATCGCCCGCCCGGGGCGGCGGCGCGAAGAGCTGGAGCTCCTCGAGCTCGACGATGTTGTCGGCGTGGAACGCGGGCTGCCCGGTGAGCAGCTCGTAGAGCAAGAGGCCGAGCGCGTAGACGTCAGTCCGCGCGTCGACGGGGCGGCCGGCGATCTGCTCGGGGGCCATGCTGCCTGGCGTCCCGAGCACGCTGCTCTGCGTGAAGATCGGCCCGCGGCCGAGCCGCTCGGGCTCCAGCAGCTTGGCGATCCCGAAGTCGACGAGCCGCGTCGTGAACCACCCGTCCCTCGGGATCGCCATGACGTTCTGCGCCTTGACGTCGCGGTGGACGATGCCCACCGCGTGCGCGGCGGAGAGCGCGCCGCCGACCTCCTCGAGCACGGCGAGCGCCTCCGCGGCCGAGAACGCGCCGCGCGCGCGGAGCTCCTGCTTCAGCGTGCGGCCCTCGATCCATTCCATCGCGATGTAGGGCCTGCCGTCCGGCAGGTCGCCCACGCCGACGCTCGCCACGATGTGCGGGTGCGCGAGGCCCCGGAGGGCCGCGGCCTCTTGCTGAAATCGCTCAAGGATACGCGTACTTGCGGCGAGCCGGCGCCGGAGGACCTTGAGCGCGACGGGCCGGCCCGTCCCGATCTGCGTGGCCAGGTAGACCACGGCGAAGCCCCCGTGGCTCCGCGCCGCCTCCACAAGGAATTCCCCGGCGAGGGTGCCGGGAGCGAGGTCATCGGGCGCGCCCGGCTCCTCGTCGAGGAGGGTGGAGGCGGGATCGAGGGATCGGGTCGGTGCGGTCACTGCATCGCCGAGATCGCAGCAGCTGGCCCGAGAGCGCAAGCCCCACGGTGGCGCTTCCGAGCGCGGCTCCGGCCGGGCGACCGCCGGACGGCAATCTCACGGCTTCGTCGGCCCGCTGAGCTGCGTCGGAACGGCCTTGCGCTGGGCGGGAAGACCATCCGTGGGAGGAGGGTCCCCCTTGGGGACGCGAATGATGGGATCCGGCGGCTGCCTGGCGATGATGGGCGGCCTGCGAACGGCGACCGGGCCCGAGCCGTTCTCGTTGAGCTCCTGGCACCCCTTGGGGCCGAAGACGTCACACGGCTCGCGCAGGTACACGGTCACGGGGTTCATCCACCGCTTGGCGTCGCCGGCTTCGCCGGTGCAGGGGCCCGTGTACGTCCCGTCGACCGGCGCTCCCTCGCAGACGTTTGCGCGCCCCATCTCTGCAGCCCCGGGCACGCTAGCCGCGTAGCTCTGGCACGCGCCGACATGCTTCGCGAGGCACCCCGGCTGACCTCCCCCCGTGGATCTGGCGCACACGCGCCGCTGCATGTAAATGGTGTCGTCGTACTGCGGGCCCGCGGCGTGCTCTTGCGGATGACAGACGAACGCCTCCTTGTAGATCATATCGTCGAGGTGCGCTGTGGTCAGGCTCGGTCGGACGATCTTGCCCGCGACCAGCGTGACCTCGAAATCGGTGTTGAGCGCGCTCGCATTGAAGAGGTTGCCGAAGAACGCGCCCTCCCGCCAGGGATAATTCGTCTTCTCCGCCGCATCCACCTGGAGCATCCTGGTCGTCCCTGGCTTGTCCGAGGGCACACGTCCGCGAGCCGAGATATTGACCCGCACGCCGAAGGCGTTGTTCTTGGCGAGCAGGCAGGCCGAGACCAGCTCCTGGCAGCTCGCCCTCATGGCGTTATGCGCCTTGTCCCGCTCGGGCCACAGCGGATCAGCCCACGCAGGGCAGAGCCCCATGGATCCGGAATAAGAGAGAGGGCTGTCGGGCTGCGCGCGCGCAGCGCGCTCCTCCGCCGTCGGGGCCCATGCTCCCTCGTACGCCGGCGGGGTCCACTCGACGCGCTGTTTCGTGGCGAGGGCACACTCGACGAGATCCTTCATCACATCGCGCGCCCAGGGGTCGAGCAGGGCGTCATGGAGGGGGCCGGCGGCGAACGACGCGGTCGTCAGCGGATTGCGGTCGAGCGCCAGAAGGCTCTGCCGGTTGGTCGTCAGCAGGTTGTGGCCCAGGTGGTCGAGCGTCAGGTGGTTGGCGATCACCATGAGCGGCACGGGGACCGCGCTGTTCGCGCTCGTGGCGCCGGCCGCGAGCACGATGCCCGCGGTCAGCGACAGGGTGGCCACTCCGAGACAAGCCGTTCGTCGATTCATCGTTGCCCCTTTCCGGTCATCGAGTCGGAAGCACGTCTAAAGCAGGTCTTGGACACGTCAGCTGCACGTCCACGTCAAAGCACGCCTCGCGCCACGCCGATCGGCCCCGGAAACGCGCGCTCTCCTCTGCGTGGGCCGGGCGCGATGTGGCGCGCGCCGCGACAGCCGGCGGGGGCCTGTCGCCTGGGCGGCGACAGAGGGTGTCGGGAGGCCGCTCACGGGAGCTCGTGCCCGTCGAGCTGCGCCGAGAGGCGCGAGAGCCGCCCCTTCCAGAACCGTGTTCCCCAGGTCTTCTGCGTCGCCTCTCCGAGGAAGCCGCGGGCGTCCTCGCGCCTGCCGCTCTCCAGCGCGGCGGCCGCGGCGAAGCAGAGGACCTCGATGTGCTCGCTGAGGAGCGCGGCCTCCCGCACCTCGGCGACGAGCGCCGCCCACGCCTCCGCCGGCGCGCCCGCGCCCTCCACGACCTGCGCGCACAGGCGGACCAGGACCCGCGTGACCGGCGGGGCGGCGCCGAGATCGCAGCGGGTCCGCACCCAGTCGAGGTGGCGCCTCGCGTCGGCGAGCTCGCCGCGCGCGCACTGGATCCGCGCGACGAGCAGCGCGTAGTCCGGCATGGCGCTCGCCTCGAAGAACCGCTGCTGGAGCTCGAGGGCGCGGAGCGCGAGGGGCAGCGCCTCGGCGAGCTCGCCGCCCCAGTAGAGCAGCTCGGCGAGGTTATGGGCCGGGCCGCGCTCGAGGTACGCGTTGCCGAGCTCGCGCGCCAGCGCGACCGCGGTCCTGAGGTCGTTCACGGCGCCCTCCGGGTCCTCGCGCATCAACCGGATCGTCAGCCGGTTCTGGTAGGCGCCGCCGAGGTGCAGGCGGTCGCCCACGCGCTCGCAGCGCGCGATGATCTCGTCGAACCGGGCCTCGGCCTCCTCGAGCCGGCCGGCGTAGACCAGCGCGGGCGCGAGCAGCAGCAGGGCGATCACCTGGCTCTCGTGGTCGCCGAGCGCCTCGGCGCGCCTCGCCGCGGGCGCGAGGCGCGCGATGGCGTCCTCGAGCTCTTGCCGGCGGAAGTGCCCGCGCCCGAGGGCCACGTCGCAGCGCACGTCGAGGCCGGGATCCGCGCGCCGCTCCAGGAGGGGCACCGCGCGGTCCACGAGGGCCTGCGAGCCGGCGAAGTCGTCGCACCAGTCCAGGATGGTCGCCTCTTCGAGGAGCAGATCGGCGACCGCGGCGGCGTCCCCGGAAGCCTCGGCGATGGCCCGCGCGCCGCGGAGGTCGTCCGCGGCGTCGTCGAAGCGCTGGATGCGATAACGAACCTTGCCCCGGCCCGCGAGGGCCGCGCCCCGGCTCACGCGGCCTCGGAGCGCCGCCGTGGCCTCCGCAGGCGCCGCGCCCGCGCGCTCGGTCTCCTCGAGCGCCGCGAGGGCCGCTGTGTAGTGCCGCTCGGCGTCGACGTAGAGGTGCCGCCGCCGCGCCTCCTCGGCGAGCTCGAAGCAAGCCGCCGCCGCCTCGGCGTGCGCGCCCGCCGCCGCCGCGTGGCGCGCGATCCTGGCGAGCGCCGCGCCGCCCTCCCTGGGCGCCGCGAGCAGCCCCTGGAGCGCGATCCCGTGCAGCCGCCGCCGCTTCGCCGCGGGCACCTCCGCCTCGATCGCCCGGCGGAGCAGCGGGTGCGCGAACGCGAGCCGCCCCCCGTCGGCGGCGCGCAGCAATCCGCGGCGCAGGAGCCGCGACAGGCCGACGCCGGGGTCGAGATCCGCGCACGCGTCGACCGCGCGCTCGCGCGCCGCTTCGTCAAGGAGCTTTCCGATCTCGTCGATCGCGAGCTCGTCACCCGCGAGGGCGCAGACCTCCGCGAGCTCGGCGAGCGGCGGCGGCAAGCCGGCGAGCGCGCGCCGCGCGAGGCCGCTCATGACCGGCGCGGCCTCGCCCCGCGAGATCTCGTCGCCGGCGAGGTACCACCCCGGGCCGCCGCGCGCCTTTCTGATGGCGCCCGCCTGCCGGAGCGCGGCGGCCAGGTCGACGACGAAGAGCGGGACCCCCTGCGCGGCGCCGAGCAGGCTCGCGACGACCGGCTCCGGCGCGAACTCGACCGGGTGCAGCCGGTCGAGGAGCAACGCGCGCGCGGCGTCGGCGTCCAGCGGAGGGAGCGTCCGTTGCCGGGCGCGCGCCGCCCGCTCGCCGAGGAGCGGGCGCGCGGCGGCCAGCGCGGGGTGCGCCGCCACGATGACGGCGAGCGGCGCGCGCGCGCCCGCGAGGGTCGCGATCTCGATCGCGTCGAGGCCGCCCTGGTCGCCCCACTGCGCGTCGTCGACGACCAGCGCGAGCGGGCGCTCCCGCGCGAGCCGCTGGAGCGCCTCGCCGGCGGCCCGGGCGAGCGTCTGGCGGAGCGCGCCGGGCGCGGCGAGCATGGCCGCGACGGCGGGATCGGTCTCGGGCAGGGCGTCGAGCGCGAACGCGACGGCGGACCACGAGGCGAGGCCGAGCTCGGGGCCGAGCCGCGCGACGCAGGCGTCGCGGAGGGAGTCCGCCGCCGCGCCGGGGTCGACGCCGAGGCAGGCGCGGAGCAGCGCGCGGGCGAGCCCGGCCGGCTCGGCGAGGTCGGGCGGCCTCGCCGCGACCGCGATCGCGCGCGCGCCCGGCTCGGCGGAGAGCGCCGCGGTCACCGCCTCGCAGAGGCGCGTCTTGCCGTGGCCGACCTCGCCGAGCAGCGTGAAGAGGAGCGGCACGCCGTCGCGAAACGCCCCGCGCGCGTGCGCGACGACCTCGGCGACGAGATCGTCCCGCCCGCGGAGCGGCAGCGCGAGCGCCGGGGTGTCCAGCGCGGCGGAGCTCGCGCTCGGGGTGGCCTCGGCGCCCTCCTTGGCGGCCTCGGCACCCTCGTCGAGGAGGGCGGCGGCCTCGGGGGTGACCACCACCGGATCCGGCGCGCCGGGAGGCCAGAAGTCGGCGGGCCGCGCGAGCGCGGCCCCGGCGAACACCATCCCGCCCGCGCCCTCGCGCGCGTGGAGCTCGGCGACGTGCACCGCCGCCGAGGTCACGTCGTCCAGCGACGCGACGAGCCGCTGGGCCGCCTGGAAAGCGGCGCGCGCGCGCAGGCGGGCCGGCCCGGGAAAGGCGATGACGTAGAGGCCGTCCTGCACCCTGGCGAGCCGCCCGCCGAAGGGGGATGCGACGCCGACGACGCGGTCCATCGGCGCGTTGCCGCGCACCGCGACGAGCGCGACGGGGCTCCGCCGCGGCGGGGCGCGCCCGCTCGCCGCGGCCCCCTGGAGGGGCGAGGCGGCTGTCTGGAGCCCCGGATCGACCGCGTGGCGCGGCGAGGGGGCCGTGACGGCCGCGAGCGCCGCCCGCAGCGCCTCGCAGAAGGCGCGCGCCGACCCGAAGCGCTCCTCCCGCGCCTTGGCCAGCGCGCGCAGCAGCACCTCGTCGGCGCCCCGGGGCACGGGCGCGATCTCCGACGGCCGGGGCGGGCGCTGGGAGACGTGCGCGTGCACGACAGCCGACGCGTCCCCGGCGAAGGGCGGCCGCCCTGTGAGCAGCTCGAAGGCGACGATCCCGAGCGCGTACAGGTCCGCGCGGCCGTCGACGTCGCGCGCGTCGAGGCACTGCTCCGGGGCCATGTACAGCACGCTGCCGAGCCGGAGCCCCGTGTGCGTGACCTCGCTCCCCTCCTCCACCGCGCCGTTCGCCCCCGGCCGCGCGAGCCCGAGATCGAGGAGAGCGACCTCCGGCCCCCCCATCCGCCGCAGCATCACGTTCTCCGGCTTCAGATCCCGGTGGACGACGCCGGCCGCGTGCACCGTGTCGACCGCGGCGCCGATCGCGTCGACGAGCCGCATGGCCTCCGCCGGCGCGGCGGCGCCCGCCCCGGGGAGCGCCTCCATCCATCGCGCCAGCGTCTCGCCGTCGAGGAGCTCGAGGACGAGATAAGGAAAGCCTCCTTCCATCTCGCCCTCCCCGAGCAGCCGCGGCACCGCGGGCGGACCGACCCGGCGGAGCGCCGCCGCCTCGCGCGAGAACCGCGGATCGCCTCGATGGCGCGCGATCTTGAGCGCCACCGCGAGGCCGTCCTCGCGCCGCGAGGCCGCGAACACGCGGGCGAAGCCGCCCTCGTCGAGGAGGCGGAGCCCATCGAACCCCGGGACCCGGGGCACGACCTCCCCCGCCCCGGGCTCTTCCTTCGCGGCGCTCGCGGCCGTGCCGCCGTGCAGGGGGCACCCCGCGACGACACCGATCCTGCGGTGACAGAGGGTGCAGCGCATCCGAGGGGTTTCCTCCGGGGCGATGCTACTGCGCGCGTCGAGCCGCCGGAAGCATGGATGCCTCCCGCCGACCCGAAGAGGTCGCCATCCAGGGGTTTCGTCCGGTAGAGCCCATCCTGGTTCGCGTTATAGTGGCGCGCTTCGGCGGAGGGGGCGTGACGATCCGTCGAGGCGAACGAGCTGCTGACGCTCAGATGGAGGTGAACGGATGCGGACCTTTGTGCTTGGTCTCCAGGAGGTCGATCGAACGAAGGCCAAGTTGGTCGGGGGCAAGGGCGCGAACCTGGGGGAGCTCACCAGGATCGAGGGGATCCGCGTGCCCCCTGGCTTTTGCGTCACGACCGAGGCCTTCCAGCGGATCATGGGAGGAGCGCCGTCGATCGGCGGGTTGCTCGATCGGTTGTCGTCGCTCGCGGCGGAGGACCGGGACGGGATCCGGGAGCTCAGCGGCGAGCTGCGCCGGATCATCGAAGGGACGGCCATCCCCGAGGACCTGCAAGAGGCGCTCACCCAGGTTCTTTCGGGGCTTGGCGCGGGCGACGCCTACGCCGTACGGTCCAGCGCGACGGCGGAGGATCTGCCGGGGGCTTCCTTCGCGGGCCAGCAGGATACGTACCTGAACGTCATCGGGACGCAGGCGATCTTGCAGCACGTCCGCCGGTGCTGGGCATCGCTCTTCACCGAGCGGGCGGTGATTTACCGGATCCAGCATGGCTTCGATCACCGCAAGGTCCACATGGCGGTGGTGGTGCAGAAGATGGTCTTCCCGCAGGCAGCCGGGATCGTCTTCACGGCCGATCCCGTCACCTCGAACCGGAAGGTGTCGTCGATCGAGGCTGGCTTCGGCCTGGGGGAGGCCCTCGTCGCCGGCCTGGCCAGCGCCGATCGCTACAAGGTGCGGAACGGCCAGGTCATCGAGAAGGCGATCGCCAGAAAGACGCTGGCCACGCGTGCCCTGGAGGAGGGCGGCACCGAAGAGCGGGCGATCGAGCCCGAGCGGCAGGACGGGCAGGTGCTGACGGACGCGCAGATCCTTCGGATCGAGCGCCTGGGCCGGCAGATCGAAGGGCATTTCGGCCACCCCCAGGACATCGAGTGGTGCCTGGTCGAGGAGGAGCTCCACATCGTCCAGAGCCGGCCGATCACGACCCTGTACCCCATCCCCGAAGCCGGTGATCGAGGCAACCACGTCTACATCTCCGTCGGCCATCAACAGATGATGACCGACGCGATGAAGCCCCTGGGGCTGTCCTTGTTCCAGCTGACCTCGGGTGGCCGCATGCTCGCGGCGGGCGGCAGGTTGTTCGTCGATCCCACGAAGCAGCTGGCCTCACCGGCCAGCCGGGACGCCCTGCTGGATCTCCTGGGGCGCTCCCATCCGCCCCTCAGGGACGCCCTCTCGGCGCTCATCGAGCGGGGAGACTTCATCGAGCCCTTGCCCGACGAGCCGACGGCCTCGCGCCCCGGACAGGGCAAGCAGGCGCCGGGGCACTTCGACGCGCAGATCGATGACGACCCGGCGATCGTCGCGGAGCTGATCGAGCGCACCCAGGCCGCGCTGGCGGAGCTGAAGCGCGACATCCGGACCAAGACCGGAACGGCGTTGTTCGACTTCATCCAGGAGGACATCCAGCGACGGAGCGTGGCCATGTTCGGTCCGCAGAGCATGGGCGTGATCATGGCGGGCATGAACGCTTCATCGTGGATCAACGAGAAGATGATGGCGTGGCTCGGCGAGAAGAGCGTCGCCGATACGCTCTCCCAGTCCGTGTCGAACAACATCACGTCGGAGATGGGCCTGGCGCTGCTGGATGTCGCCGACGTGATCCGTCCTTATCCGGACGTCGTCGCTCATCTGCAGAACGTGAAGCACGATGGCTTCCTGGATGAGCTGGTCGAGCTCGACGGCGGCAAGGAGGCCCGGGACGCCATCCAGGCTTACCTCGACAGATACGGTATGCGATGTGCGGGGGAAATCGACATCACGAGGGCCCGCTGGAGCGAGGAGCCAGCGACCCTGGTCCCCTTGATCCTGAGCAACATCAAGAACTTCGAGCCTCATGCCGGCAAGCGGAAGTTCGAGCAGGGGCGGCGGGAGGCCTTGGAGCGAGCGCGAGCGCTGCTCGACCGGTTGAGGCAGCTGCCGGACGGGGAGCAGAAGGCCAGCGAGGCCCAGCGGATGATCGACCGGCTCCGGAGCTTCATCGGCTATCGCGAGTATCCGAAGTACGGCCTCGTCAATCGCTACTTCGTTTACAAGCAGGCCTTGCTGCGAGAAGCCGAGCGGCTCGTGCAGGCCGGCGTGATCCACGACGCCGAAGACATCTACTACCTCACGTTCGACGAGCTCCGCGAGGTCGTGCGCACCCATCGGCTGGACGACCGGCTCGTCGGCAAACGGAGAGCGGAACACGAGCTCCACAAGAAGCTGTCGCCGCCGCTCGTCATCACGTCCGACGGGGAAGTCGTGGCAGCTGCGCACAAACGAGCCGATCTCCCCGCCGGAGCGATCGTCGGCCTGGCGGTCTCGTCGGGCGTCGTCGAGGGACGAGCCCGCGTCCTCCTGGACATGGCCGATGCGGAGCTGGAGGCGGGGGACATCCTGGTCACCCCCTTCACCGACCCCAGCTGGACGCCCTTGTTCGTGTCCATCAAGGGCCTCGTGACCGAGGTGGGGGGCCTGATGACCCATGGCGCGGTGATCGCCCGGGAATACGGCTTGCCGGCCGTCGTCGGCGTGGAGAATGCGACCAGGTTGATCCGGGATGGACAGCGCATCCGCGTGCATGGAACGGACGGGTATGTCGAGATCCTGACATGAGATCCGCGGCGCTCGCGCTCCTCGTCGGGGCCGCGCTGGGCACCTTCGATCGTCCTGCCGATGCGGGACCGCGCACCTCATCGCTCGCGTGGGTGCGGATGCCCGGGGCCGAGGCGTGCATCGACGCGCGGACGCTCGCGCTCGCCGTGGAGCGGCGGCTCGGGCGGGTCGCGTTCGTGCCGCCCACCCTCGGCGAGGTGACGATCGAGGGGCGGATCGAGCGCTCGCAGGGGGCCGGCGGCTGGCGGGCGACGATCCGGGTGTTCGACGCGGGTGGGACGGCGATCGGGTCGCGGGAGATCGAGGCCGATCAGGTCGATTGTCGGGCGATCGACGATCAGCTCGAGCTCGTGATCGCGTTGCTCGTCGACCCCGACGCCTCGCTCGTGCTCCCCCGCGCCGCCGGCAGCCCGGCCGCGAGCGCCGGCGGGGGAGCGCCGGGCGCGGCGGAGCGGCCCGCCCCGCTGCCCCCGGCGGAGCGGCCCGCCCCGCTGCCCCCTACCGCAAAGGCGGCTGCCCCGCTTCCGGCGTGTCCGCCTGCTCCAGCGGCGCCGAGCGCCGCCTGGCGGGTGGGAGGCGCGGTGGAGGCCGTGGGCGGGCTCGGGCTCGTGCCCGGGCCCGCGGGCGTCGGGGTCGGGGTGCGCGCGCACGCAACGCCGCCGCGCGGGCCGGGCTTCGAGCTGGGCGGCGCGCTGTGGGCGAGCCCGGACGTCCGCGAGGCGCCCGGATCGCCGGCGTTCTCGCTCGCCTACGGGAGGCTGTCCGTGTGCCCCATCGAGATCGCGCGCGGCGGGACGGCGCTCTCGGGCTGCGCTGGCGCGATGCTCGGATCGCTGCGCGTCGAGGGGCTCGCGGTGCCGAGCAGGTTCCGCCACGAGCGGCTCGTGCTCGATCTGAGCCTCGACACGCGCGTGCGGCGGCGCTTCGTGGGGCCGCTGTTCGGGGCCGTCGGGCTCGGGATCGCGGTGCCGATCGTGCAGGACGTCTATTTTTACACCGATGCGGCGGGGGCGCGGCGCGAGATCTTCCAGGTGTCGCCGGTATCGGCGCTCCTGGACCTCGGCCTCGGCCTCGAGCTGCCTTGACCGGGCCGCGTCGATTCTTTCAAAACGCGTCCGCCGCGCGTCCACTCACCCCAGCGCATGTCCCTGCTCGCCACCGCGCGCGAACGCCGGCCGCGCGCGATCTCCGCGCCGGGAGGCCCGGTCCCGTCCTTCGAGCAGCTCTTCTTCGAACACGCCCCGTTCGTCTGGCGCGCGCTGCGGCGGCTCGGCGTCCATGAGGCCGACGCGGAGGACGTCTGCCAGGAGGTCTTCATGATCGTCCACCGGCGCCTCGCGAGCTTCGAGGGGCGATCGTCGGTCCAGACCTGGATCTACGGCATCTGCATCCGGGTCGCGGCCGACTACCGCAAGCGCGCCCACCGGCGCCGCGAGTCCGCGCGCGCCGAGCTGCCCGACCAGGAAGCGCTCGAGGATCAGCACGGGGCGCTCGAGGACCGTGAGGCGCGCGCGCTCCTCGACGCGTGCGTCCAGACGCTGGACGACGACAAACGCGCGGTGTTCGTGCTGTTCGAGCTGGAGGAGCTGCCGATGACGGAGGTCGCGGAGGCGGTGGGCTGCCCGCTCCAGACGGCGTACGCGCGGCTCTACGCGGCGCGCCGCGTGGTCGAGGCTGCCCTGCGGCGCACCACGGCCGGGAGGAGGATGCCTTGAGCAAATTGAAGGATCCGCCGCGGCTCGTCGATGCGTCCTCGGACACGACCGACGCCGTGCGCGCCGTCCTGCGCGCGGGTCGGCGCGAGCTCCCCGGGCCTTCCGACCTGGCCCGCCTCGCCGCGCGCCTCCCGCTCGGGCCGCTCCCGCCGCCGGGCGCCTCGCCGCCCCCGCCGCCTCCACCCGCGCCCGGGCACCTCACCGCGGCCGCCGCGGGGCCTTCCGTGGCCTCCAGCGCGCTCCTCGGCGCGCTCCTCGGGCTCGGCGTCGTGGGGGGCGTGTGGTGGCGCGACGCTGCCACGGCGCCGCGCGACGCCGCGCCCAGCGCCATCGCGACCGCCTCCGGGCCGAGCGCCGCCGCGCCCACGCCGACTCCCCCGCGGCTCGCGGAGCCCGGCTTCGACGGCGCCGGGCACGACGGCGCCGGACACGCCGGATCGGAGGCGGGCCGCGGCGCGGCGCATGCGCCCTCGAGCGCGGCCGCGCCGCGCGACGAGCTCCTCCCGCGCGCGAGCACCGCCGCGCCACGCGCCGGCGGGGCGGCGATCCCCTCGCCGGGCGCGCCGAGCGGCGACGCTCCCGCGAGCGCGGGCCCGCCTTCCGCCGGCTCCGCCGAGACCGAGGTCCAGCTGCTCCATCGCGCGCAGGACGCGCTCGCCACCGACGCTGGTTCGTCCCTCGCGCTCACGGTCGAGCACGCGCGGCGCTTCCCCACCGGCGCGCTCGCTCAAGAGCGCGAGATCATCGCCATCCGCGCCCTGCTCGCCCTCGGCCGCGCGGCCGAGGCGCGCGCCCGCGCCGCGAGCCTGCTCGAGCGGTTCCCCGGCTCCGCGTACCGCGGCAGGCTCGAATCGCTCGGCCTCGATGGATCCTCTCCAAAAGATTGAGCCGATCTCTCCACGTACCAGGTGACCGCACGATGCGGTCCTTTCGACGGAGAACCCCCATGTCGAGTCGCTTTTCCTCGCGCGCCTCGTTCCCGCGGCGCGCCGCGAACCTCTTCCTTCTCGCCTCGCTCGCGGCGACTTCGCCGCTCCTCGGCGGCTGCGGGATCGAGCTCCAGATTGGCGAAGAGCCCAGAGAGGGTGATGGTCCCGGCGCCGCGACGGGCACGGGCGGCTCCCCGCCGGGCGCCAGCACCGCGACGGGCACGGGCGGCGGGGGCGCCGCCTCGACGGGTACGAGCGGAGCTGGCGCCGCGGGCGGAGGCGGCGGTATGCTGCCCACCGGCGGCGGTGGCACGGGAGGCGGCGAAGGCGGAGGAGGGAGCCTCCCAGGCAAGCCGACCGTTCCGGAATGCGCGGACTCCGTCGCCTATCTCGCTCCAATCGAGGTGAAAACCCAGGCGCAGCTCGACGCGCTGCCGCTCATTCACAGCGCGGGTAACGTCGCGATCGCCGGCACCGTCGAGGACCTCCAGCACCTCAAGTGCCTGACCGGGGCGGACATCGTCGAGATCACGAGCGACTCGCTCGAGGATCTGACGGGGCTCGAACGGCTGCAGGTGGTCACGAAAGACCTCACCGTCAAAAACGCCCAAGCCTTGCGCTCCCTTTCAGGCCTCCAAGGACTTCGGCACGTGGGCCGCTACTTCAGCATCGCCGAGAACGCCGCCCTGCTCGATCTCCACGGCCTCGAGCTCTACGTCGAGGAATCGAACTACCTCGACATCGTCGGGAATCAACGGCTCGAGAGCCTGGACGGCCTTGGCATCACGGACGCGCGACAGCTCGCCATCATGGACAACCCGGCGCTCGAGAGCCTCGACGGTCTCCGAGTGGAGCGAGCCGCCAGCTTCTCGATCGTCAGAAATAACTCCCTCACGAACCTCGACGCCCTGTCGTCACTGACCGAGGTCCGCGATCAGCTTTACGTCAGCGAGAATCGCGAGCTGCTGAGCATCGCCGGCCTCCACGGTCTCACGCGCGGAGTCGAGGTAGTCATCGACATCAACGACAAACTCCGCGATCTCTCCGGCCTGCACAACATGAGCAAGATAAGCCTGCTTCGCGTGAGCAAGAACGATTCTCTCGAAAACATCGACGCGCTCGCGGGCGTCGAGTTAGACGAGCTCTATTTGCACCGCAACGCCTCGCTCACGAACATCGATGGCTTGCAGGAACTCACGAGCATCGGAGCCATTCTGATCCTCAACCAGCCGAGCATCACGTCCCTCCGAACCCTGAGCAACTTGACGCGAGCAGGCATCGTTACGATCCATGAAACGGGCGTAACGAACCTCGAGGGCCTCGAGAACGCCAAGATCGACGTGGAGCTCTCCGTCACCGACAACGCAAATCTCCAGAGCCTCACCGGTCTCAACCCCGACAATCACGTCCTCGAGACCGTGGGGGTCATGAGAAATCCGAACCTGAGCGACCTCACCGGACTCGAAATGATCGAGGCCGCGACCAGAACCATCTACATCATCGACAACGGTCGACTGGTCTCCCTCTCGGGCCTCGACAATCTGACCTCGGTCCCCTCGCTCCTGGTCACGCAAAATCCGGCGCTCACGAACATCGCGGCGCTCGGCTCGCTCGAGACCGTGGTCCAAAGGCTCTCGATCACGGACAATACGTCGCTTCCGAGCTGCCAGGCCTGGGCCGTCGCCGGTCAAATCGAACCCGGCACGGCCACCCTCGAGGTGAGGGGCAACTACCCGGGCGACACCTGCGACTGAGCCAAAAGACCAACAGATCCAACGCGTTCACTCGGCTGCGCAGGTTTGTCTACACCACGCTGGCGCGGCGGCGTAACCTGCGGCGCATGACCTTCGGCCGCACCCTGCGTCGCGCGATCCTATGCCTCTGTCCGTTGGCCCTGCTCGCCGCGTGCACGGAGGAACAGCCCTCTGACGTGGGCGCTGGCGGAGGCACCGGGACCTCCGAGAGCACCGGGAGCACGAGCGGAGCGACCGGGACCAGCGCAGGCGCTGGCGGCGCCGGCGCCGCTGGCGGCAGCGATGGCAGCGGCGGCAGTGGAGGAAGCGGTGGCGTGCCGCCGCGGGACCCCGAGGAGGTCCCGGTGCTTGAGAACGTCGTGTTCTACGACGGCTACGCCGAGAAGGTCGACGAGCCGATCCCGGACGGCGTGATCCGCCACAACAACTCGCTGGTTGCGACCAGGTTGACCGACGAGCTGCTCGCCAAGGTCCAAACCACCCTGAAGGTCCGCGTGGTCGTGGGAGCGCTGTGCGACAACTACGACCGACTCGGCTCGGTCAACCTGGCGCTGGTCCCCAAGGGCGCCCAGACCTACGTTCCCGGCGAGGTCGACCGGATCGAGGTCGCGCGGTTCGTCACGCCGTTCATGGACATGAACAAGCAGCCGACGACGGTCCCCTACGAATGGGAGGCCAGCAACCTCGTACCGATCTTGAAAGACGCCGACATCCTGGCCGATCACGATGTCTGGCTCGAGCTGGGCATCTTCGGCGTGCCTTACGCCGCGAACGACGAGATCCCCGGCTGCGCCGGTCGCAATGACACGCAGCTCGGATCGCTGCTGTTGTACACCGACAGCACGAAGGAGGCCCAGGACTTCAGCGTCCTGCTGCCGCTGGCGATCAGCGAAGATTTCAACAATTACGCGACGGGCGCCAGCGACAAGGTCGGCACGACCCGCAAGACCGTCCGCTTCGAGCTGCCGGCAGACACACAGAACGCGCAGCTCGTGCTGATCACGTCGAACCACGGCGCCAACGAGGGCGGCGAGGAGTATATTCGCCGCGAGCACTACGTGTACGTCGACGGCGAGCTGGCCTTGCAGTACAAGCCCGGGCGCACGTCGTGCGAGCCGTTTCGCAAGTACAACACCCAGGGCAACGGCATCTACGGGCGGTCCCCGCGGTCGGACGCAGCGTGGCAGTCGTTCAGCAACTGGTGCCCCGGCGACGCGATCGACACCCGGATCGTCCCGTGGGGGGCCGCGAGCGCCGGCATGCACGAATTCGTGATCGACGTCCCCGACGCGACCTTCGTCGGCGGGGAGGGCAATTTCCCGTTCTCGCTCTACGTGCAGGCTCAGTGAACTCGTCTCTTTGACTCTCTCGACGGCCCGCGTCGCGGCGCCGTCGTCGTGCTCGATGTCTCGGGCCGGGGCTGCAGATCGAGCTGTGGCCACGCAGGCCACACCCGCGCTGCGCGGTGCGACGGCCGCGCGACAAACTCGCCAAAGGCAGCGCGAATTCCGCGGCTCGCGGGCGGTACGTCGATTGCTTGGCCGGGCCTCGAACGCACAGCGACCCAGGCGCGTCGCTGCGTGTCAGCCCACCAGCGCCGCGGCGCCGCGCGAGAGCGCAGGAGCCATGGAGACGATCATGTCGAAGCACCTCTTCCGCACCGCACCGTTCCTCGGCATCCTGATCACCACCGGCTGCGCCGCGACAGCCGGCGTCGATGAGCTCGACGATGAGCCGGTCGGAGAGGCCGAGAGCGCGCTCGCCGCCGAGATGACGCTCAGCCCGAACCAGCGGATCGTCAACGCCGCAAGCCTCTACACCGTGAACCCGGACATCGCGGTGAGCCAGTTCGCCGAGGCGTCGCTGGGCGGCTACTGCAACGGCGTGATGATCGGCCCGAACGTCTTCTTCAGCGCGGCCCACTGCGGGGGCGGGCCGACGACCATCACCTTCCGGACGTACCGGAACGGCAGCACGGCCACGTCGGACACGGAGGCCTTCACGTGCGACGCGATGGAGCAGACGTTCAACGACACGGACGGCGTGCTCTTCTTCTGCTGGCCGAACGCCGCCGGCGAGAACCCGGGCGACAAGTATGGCTACGTCGATTTCGACGTGTCGCCGCCCGTCGTCGGACAGCAGATCTACAGCATCTCGGCGAACAACCAGCAGAACGGCAGCCTCCCCTTCGACACGCGCATGTACGCGAACGGCCAGGTCACGAGCGTCACAGGCGCGGGGCACTGGTTCACCCCGTCCTCGGCGCCGAACACCGGCGTCGAGATGAACGTCTGGGGAGAAGGGGGCATGAGCGGCTCGCCCCATTTCAACGCGGCGAACGGCAAGATGCTCATCGCCCCGCTCTCCACGGCGTGCTCCGCCGGGTGCTGGGGCCGCAACGCGCTCTCGATGCGCGATCTGCTCTACTGGGGGTACATCAACCCGAGCTTCGACCCGGCGGCCCAGGGCCCCACGGTCAACGTCTCGCTCGTCACGAGCCTCGGCCTCACCCCGGCCAACTACTACGGCTGGGCGGACAAGGAGCTCGACTGGGAGTTCGACATCCAGCGCGACCTCGAGCGGCTGCGCGGCGAGGCCCGGCGCGACTGGTACAACCTCGGCTTCGACAGCCAGCGCCGCAACGCGCTCTGGGACCTCACCGCGCTCGCGAGCCTCGACGTGGCGAACCGGTGGGCGCGCATCAACCGCACGACCGGCGCGGGCTACGTCGACGCGCTCTCGCACGGCAAGCTGAACCTGGCCGCGGGCAGCTACCGGATCACGCTCATGACCTACACGCAGGCGAGCCAGTACTCGAGCTCGCTGTGGGTGGGGCTGAAGAGCGGCGCGACGTGGGTCGGGGGCGAGTACGTGGCGAACACCGTGGGTTCGGGCTGGCAGATGCACACGTTCGAGGTGAACGCCCCGTCCGACGGGCTCACGCTCGGGCTCGGCGTGTACGGGACCGCGGACATCCTCGTGTCCGCGCCGAGCGTGGTGAAGAGCACCGCGGTCATGAACTTCGACACCTTCGACAAGCGCACGAACTGGCGCAACGACATCGACGGGAGCCGGGCGCAGGTGGTCCCTGACGGGCGGGTGACGGGCGCGCCCAACTGGGCGGTCCGCGTGACGCAGAGCGCGACGGGCTATCCGGTGCGCAACCGCCAGCTCGCGCTGGCGGCGGGGCGGCCGTACCAGATCTGCTTCGACGCGCGCAGGACCGCCTCGAGCGGGTCTTCCCAGGCCGAGCTCCGCGTCGTGAGCGGCGGCGCCCAGGTGATGTGGACGAGCTTCTCGCCCTCGAGCGCCTGGAGCACCACCTGCTCGGCGTCGTTCACCCCGCCGTCGGACGACAACAACCTGCAGATCCGCGTCACGACCGGAGATCCGGTCCTCGTCGACAACATCGCGATCACCGCGATGTGACGCGACGCCGGCACGACCACGACCACGACGACGACGGTGAGCGACGGTGGGGGGCGGGCTTCGTGCCCCGAGCCCTCGACCGCCTGGTGACGGGAGGCTTTGTCAGGCGCGATAACCTACCTGGGAACGGCCGAGTCGAATCACAGTCACGGGACGAACGCGATGTCGTCCACGAGCATGTCGAACACGGTCGACTTCGCCGTGTGGAACTCGATCGAGTAAGCGTGCGCAGCGTCGAAGGCCGGGGGCGCAGGCACACCCCAGCCGTCCGTGCTGAGGATATCGAACATGACCGTGTACTGCGCCCATTCGGTCGTGATGTCGATCCCCTCACCGAAGTGGTCGCCGCAGCCTGTGCCTTCACACACGCCGCCCTCGCGATCGGTGTTGCGGTCGGGGAAATTCACGTAGATGTGCGTCGGCGCTGCCGCCTTGGCCCAGAAGGTCAGGCCCGAGTAGGCAGAAGCGTCGTAGGTGAGCTTCGCGCCCCCTGGGGCGAGGTTCAGATCGAACCCCATGCCGGCCCCCCTCGAGACGAAGCCGCTCCCCGCGACGTGAGCGGCGTACTCGCTCGGGCCGTGCCCGGGCGAGACCGGTACGAACGGGCGGCCGGGCAGAGGGGTCTGCGTGCCGCCCCGGGTGCCGTCGTTGTACGTGTACCAGCTGCCGACACGGTCCTTGCACCGGACGATCGCGCCGTCGCCGTCCTCCAGGTCGTCGAGGAGCGCGGTGCAGGCAGGGAGCTCGGGCTCCGCGTCCGAGCCGCCCGATCCGCCGGCGCCGCCCCTACCCTCGTCCGAGCCGCCGGCGCCGCCCCTACCCTCGTCCGAGCCGCCGGCTCCCCCGGCCCCCCCAGCGAGGCCAAACGGATCGGGGTCGTACTCGCCGGGCGAGATGCCAAGGACGAGGCCGCACCCGTTCAGCACCACCGACGCGCAGAGAGCGACCGTGAGCACCTGGAAGCGCATCAGAAGCTGCCTTGTACGAGCGCTCCGCCCACCGCGGGCGAAAGCCCGAGCGACACGCCCTGGGTCGAGCTCTTCGCCGTGAGCCACAGCACGCCGCCGCCGGCGATGGCCGCGAGGCCGACGCCGAAGACCACGGTCGCGACGTTCGCGCGCGCCACGGCGCTGCCGCGGATGTCCATGCCGCGCCGATCGCAGCGGTCGCCGTTGCAGAACGGGCGCGACTCGTCGAACCTCGACTTTGCCGCGAAGCCGAGCGCCGCCCCGACGCCCACACCCACGACCCCTGCGCCTGCCGTGACGAGCGCGATCGTGCGGCGCCCATCCCCCGCGCCGCCCGCGTCCGTCGATGCAGGGTCGTCCTCCAGAGGGCGCACGACGAGGGTCGAGGTCACGCCGCCCGGCTTCACCTCGACCTGCGCCGTCCAGACCCGCTTGCCCGGCGCGCTCGCCTGGATGACGTGGGTCCCTGCGTCGACCGGCATGGGCACGCCCCACTGGCCGGGGCCGACCGGCGTGCCGTCGCGCTTCACCTCGAGGCCCGGCGTGCTCGCGGCCTCGACGACCACCGAGAGGCGAGAGACCTTCGGCTGGACGGCCGCCGCGCGCTCGCGCGCCTTCGCCTCCTTCGCGCGGTCGCCGCTCGCGTGCACCCGCGCGGCGACCTCGAGGAACTGCGCCCACGCGGAGGCCATCTTGCCGATGCGCTCGTAGCAATCGGCGAGGAAATAGCGGGTGTTGACGCTGTCGTAGAGGCGCAGGCTCTCCTCGTACTTGGGGCAGGCGCGCGACGCCTGGCCAGCGTCGACGAGCGCTCCCGCCTCGCGGAACAGCGCCACGGCGCCCGCCTTGTCCTCGGCCCTCGCCGCGCGCCCTCCCGCGATCGCCGCCGCCAGGCCGATGCCGATCGCGCAGAGGCGCGCGGCGCGCCCGCGCTTCGGTCGGCTCTTCGTCTGCGGCGGCGCCATCGTGTCGGCGAAGGTATCAGAAGACATCGCGCGAGAACGGGTCGGTGCTGGAGGGCCGCTTCACCTGCGGCGCGCCGCGCTTCGCCGGCTGCGCCGAGCCGCCCGGCCTCGCGGGCCTCTGCGCGGCGGGGGCGGGGGCGCGCGCCTCGGGCGGCGGCCTTTCGGCCGACGCGCCGGGCGCGGCGCTGGACGGCGCGGCACCGGCGGCCGCGTCCGGCGCGGCGCTGGCGGCCGCGGCGACGGCCGTGTCCGGCGCGGCGCTGGCGGCAGGCTCGACGGCAGCGTCCGGCGCGGCGCCCGGCTGCGCGGGACGCGGCTCCGGAACCGCGCCCTGCGGGCCGGCCGCCGACGCGGCCTCGCGCTCGATGTCGCGCGGGGCCCGGTCCGGCAGGCGCCAGAGGAGCAGGCCGCCGCTCACGACCGCAAGCCCGATCCCGATCGCGATCGAAGCGGCGCGCCTATCGCGCGACGCTGGCTTGCGGTTCGTCGTACCGAGCGGCGCGATCGTGAGCGCTCCCCCGTCGAGGGGCACGGTCGCCGCGGGCAGGGTCGCCCCGGCCGCCGTGACCGCCGGCGCCACGCGAGGAGCCCCGGGCGTCAGGGTCCCGGCCGGGAGCGCGCCGCGCAGCGCGCCGAAGAGGCGCTCGGCCGCCGCGCGCGCGTGCGGCGGGGCGAACGGCACGAGCGCGAGCGCGAGATCCGCGACCGTCGGGAACCGGCGATCGCGATCGCGCGCGATCGCCGCGAGGATCACCTGCTCCAGCGGCTCCGGGAGGTCCGGGCGGAGGGCGCGCGGCCTCTGCGGCTCCCCCTGCGTGACCAGGTAGACAAGCTGCGCGAGCTCCTGCGCGAAGAACGGCGTCCGCCCCGTGAGCAGCTCGAAGAGGACGACGCCCAGCGAATAGATGTCCGCGCGGCCGTCGACGTCGCTCGAGGAGCGGAGCTGCTCGGGGGACATGTAGAGGGGCGAGCCGAGCACTCCCCCCACCCGCGTCAACGCGTGGTCCTCCGCGTGCGTCATCTTGGAGATCCCGAAGTCGAGCACCTTGACGCACGGCGAACCGTCCGCGTTCCGCGTGACGAACAGGTTGCTCGGCTTCACGTCCCGGTGGACGATGCCTTGCGCGTGCGCCTCCGCGAGCGCCTCGCAGGCCTGGAGCACGAGCTCGACGGCAACGGGCACCGCGAGGCGGCCGCTCTCCGCGAGCACGGCGGCGAGGTCCCTCCCCTCGAGGTGATCCATCACCATGTACGGCGCGCCGCTCTCGAGCGTGCCGACGTCGGCGACGCGCACGACGTGCTGGCTGCGAACGCGCACGGCGGCGCGCCCCTCCCTCAGAAAGCGCTGGAGGATCTCCGGATCCCGCACGTACTTCGGCAACAGCACCTTGATCGCGACGCGCTCGTCGAGGGCGAGGTGGCGCGCGGCAACGACGAGCCCCATGGCGCCCCGTCCGAGGACGCTCTCCACGAGATACTTGCCGAGGAGGACATCCCCGGGGGCAATCGTGGTCTCGTCGGGGCTCGACATGGCAGGCCAGGGCAGCAGAAGGGCATCCACTATGCCACGCCATGGTCAGAGGCTCATGCAATTTTCCACTGCACCGGCCTCGGCCGGGCAGCGCTGCCATGGTTTGGCCCATGCTGCCCTGTCGCGGTCGCTCAACCCTGACTCGTCGCGACCCGCCGGGAGCAGAGCGACGACGACCCGATCTTCAGCGATGGCCGCGGCGCTGAAGGGCCCTTCCATTCCTTCCACCGATTGTTACGAAACGACACACCCCCACGGATTGTTACGAAACGACACGCCTCCTCGCCCAGCAATCGGGGCTTACCTCGACTACGCGCCTCGGCTTGCCTCAAAACATGATACAAATGCTCTCACACATGGAAGCCGCACCGCGGCAATTCACATCAGGATCGGAAGCGACAGTTCGGAGTTCGGTCCGTCGTGATTTCCGCTCTACTCGTCGACTGTTATTGACATAGCGATAGCGAGATAGCCAATGACCACCACCCTTCGATTCGTCGCGCCCGCCGCCGCTTCCCTCGCAACTGTATTGCTCGCGATTTCGCCGTCACTGGCGGCTTCGTGGCAGACCCGGGTCAACTACGGCGGGAACACGCCCATGGACCTCTACGTCCCGGACAAGGTCGACGCTTCGCCGGGGATCGTGGTCTCGCTGCACTACTGCAGCGGGAACGCAGGAAACGCTCATGGCTGGTTCCAGGGTCTGGCGGATCAGCACGGCTTCCTCATCATCACTCCGCAAGCAGGCGGCAACTGCTTTGACGCAACGCCCGCGCGCAGCGGTGAGCGAGAGGCCATCACCAAGATGGTCCAGTACGCCATCACACAGCACCACGCCGATCCGACCCGGGTCTTCGCTGCGGGGGCGTCCTCCGGCGCTTGCATGACGAACGCGCTCCTCGCTGCCTACCCCGACGTGTTCGCCGGGGGTTCGGTGCTGGCTGGTGTTCCCGCTGGCGCCTGGACGGGAGGCAACGCCTATGGCTGGACGACCCCTGCCAACAGGACCGCTGCCCAGTGGGGTGACATCGTGCGCAAGGCGAGCCCGAACTTCACGGGCGCACGGCCTCGGATTCAGCTCTGGCACGGAACGGCTGACACCACCCTCACCTACGACCCGAATTTTCCTGCCGAGATCGCGCAGTGGACGAACGTCCTGGGTCTGAGTCAGTCCGACAGCAAGACGAGCAGCTTCAAGGGCTCCTCGGACACCTGGAGTCGGGCCTCTTACACGAATGCTGCGGGGACGCTCGTCCTGGAGACGAACTCCGCGCAAGGCGCCCCGCACGATCTCTCGGGGCGAGGCTTGTGGGCCGACGCCGTGCGCTTCTTCGGGCTGGATATGGACCCTCCGTCCACCGGAGAAGGCGCGGGCGGCGGTGATGGCACCGGAGGCAGCGACGCGTCGGGCGGAGGCAGCAGCGCCTCCGGCGCAGGTGGCGAAGGTGGCAGCGCAAACGGCGCCACTTCAGGCGCAGGTGGCAACGCGAGCGGCAGCGCTGCTAGCAGCGGAGCGACTAGTAGCGGAGCGACCACCGGAGGCGCGGCGCAAGGCACCAGCGGAGCCACCACGGGCGGCTCGACGAGCAACGCGGGTGGAAGCACCGCTTCCGGAGACAGCGATCCGACCACGACAGGCGGCGACAGCGCGTCGGACGACGGTGGGTGCAGCTTCAACGTGGCCTCCAGGGGTCAGCTGCCCGGCGGCGCGCTCGTCGGATTGCTCGTGGCAGGGCTTGGCGCTCTGGCCCGCCGTCGTCGCCGATCTGCGGCGTAAGACGGACTCACCGTTCAGCTCCAGGGTCGACCGATGGATCCGGGAGCTCCCCGCCTCCTTTCAGGAAGGAAGCGGATCGCGTCGAAAGACGTCCTGTCAACCCGGCGCAGGTCCCGCAATCGGGGCTTGACGTTTCCGGGGCGTTTGGATTTCCTTCTCTCATCATGAAGACGGCTTTCACTCGCTTTCGACTCGTCGCATCGACGGCGCTCCTCGTCGCGGCCGCCGCGTCCTGCAGCAGCGAAGATGCCGGTCCTGGCACGCCAGGTTCATCGGGCGGCTCACCGCCAGCCGGCGGTTCGGGCGGGACGGGTGGAGCGGCCGCGAGCAGCGGCAGCGTGGGTTCAAGCTCGGGCGCCTCGAGCGCCCAAGGAACTGGCGGCAGCTCTACGGGAGGTTCGTCAGCGGTCAGCACAGGCGCAGGGGAAGGCGGCTCGGCAGGCACGGCATCGGGGGGTTCGGGAGGGTCGACGCCCGAGACGGGCGATCGCTCGCCGGAGGGCACCTGCGCGCGCTTCAACGCCGACACGGCCGACATGAGCGAAGGCACGTGGAGCGGCTCGCTCGATCCCGAGTGCGACCCGGGAGACATCTCTGCCGAGGGTCGAGCGAACGCGCTCCGGCTCTTCAACCTGTACCGCTGGCTGGCGGATTTGCCCCCGGTCGTGACCGAGCCCACCCGCGACGCTCAGGCCCAGGCCTGCGCGCTCATGATGGACGCGAACAACTCGCTCTCGCACGAGCCGCCGGAGAGCTGGAAGTGCTACTCGAAGACAGGCGCGGACGGCGCGAGGACGAGCAACATCTCGAGCGGCCCCGGCGTTGCGAGCGTTCAGGGCTATCTGATCGACCCCGGGAACGAGACGACCTTCGGCCACCGGCGCATCATCCTTGCGAACGATCTCGGTCCGATCGGCCTCGGCTCCACCGGCAAGAACGGCGCCTCCTGCATGCAGAACATCGGAGGGACGGGGCGCGCAGGCAAGGAGTGGACGGCCTGGCCTCCGCCCGGGGTGTTCCCGATGCAGGCGTATGCCGACCGCTGGAGCTCCCTCAGCGACACCGGCTGGTCGATTCAAAGCGAGGACATCGAGCTCGAGGACGCCGAGGTCACGATCACGAGCGGCGGAGCCCCTCTGGCCGTCGACGTCGAGCCGCTCCAGGGGCGCTACGGCTCCACGAACGCGATCCGCATCGTGCCGAACGGTTGGGACCCTGAAGCCGGCAACACCTACTCCGTGAGCGTCTCCGGAATCTCGGCGACCATCGCCTACGATGTCGTGTTCGTCGACTGCGAGTAGAGGCTCCTCGTCGACGCGGGGCAGTGGACCAGCGCCCGAACCCTGGTCGATTCCCTGGTCGCCACCCATCCCTCCACGGCGTCGCTGCTCGACGCGATCGAGGCCCAGGGGTCTTCATGGGGTGTATCCGACGGCAATTGACGGCGCGGCCGGTCAGCGCACGACAGGGAGGTCGAGAAGCAAGAGCATCATTTCGGGATCTTGACGTCGAGCTTGCCGAGCCGCGAGAGCAGCGGGCCCCGATCCTCGATGGCTACGCCGACGAGCCTCCGCGCCGACGCATCGTCGAGCTTCTGGACGGATTGCGCTGCGAATCGTGCCTCGTCCGCGGAGGAGACCTGAAAGATCAGGTGGTAGACGCCGCTGTTCGAGACCGCGAGCACGCGCTGCATCTCCCCCAGGCCGAGCAATCGGCAGATCGCGGCGGCAAGGAACCCCGCGGCAGCACGAGCGAGCGCGCCGCCGCGAAACGAGAGCGAGACGTGGTGCTCGCGTCCGTCCTTGCCGGCCTCCGCGACGGTATACACCACGGCGATGTCGGCGGACGTGATGAACGCATTGCCCTCGGCGAACGGGTCCGCGGGCGGGCCCTCCCCGGTGCGCCTGAGCGCGGTGTCCTTGGCGCGGCCGAGCCCGCGCGAGAGCTCGATCAGGTGGTCCGGCGAGAACATCCGACCGTAACGCGGCCGCTTCATCGCGAACCGGTAGATCAGGAACACCACGAGCCCGACGAGCAGCCATTTCAGCATCGGACCTTGCACCTCCGCGCCCAACCACCGAGACAGACCATCGTGCCGGTCCTAGCACGATTCGTCCACGGGGTTTTCACCTCTGCCGTCACCTCTCGCGCATCCGCGCCTCACGCCCTTGCGGCTCGTCGAGCTGCCGGATCCTGGACTGCCCCGGCTCGCGGAGGCGCGCCGCCCGGCGCGGGATCGGTGGCGCGATGCCGGCCCGATGGTGGATACTGGCGCTCGCCTCCAGCCTCTTCACCGCGATGACCCGAGCCGCCACCTACGTCTACGTCTCCAACGCCGAGAGCTGCGAGATCTCGGTGCTGCGCCTGGACCCCGCCGACGGGTCGCTGGCGCCGGTGCAGGCCGTCGGCATCGAAGGCCAGGCCGGCCCGCTGGCGGTCTCACCGGACCGGCGCTTCCTCTACGTCGCGCTGCGCACCGAGCCCCACGCGGTGCAGGGCTTCGCGCTCGATGCGGCGAGCGGGCGGCTCACGCCGCTCTCGACCGCTCCGCTGCCCGACAGGATGTCCCACCTCATCACCGATCGCAGCGGGCGCCATCTCTTCGGCGCCTCCTATGGCGGTCACATGACCAGCATCAGCCCGCTCGGCAGCGACGGCGCGGTGGGCGAGCCAGCTGCGGTGTCGCTCACCGGCCGCCACGCGCATGCCACGCTGGTGGACCCGTCGAACCGCTACGTCTTCGTCAGCGCCCTCGGCTCGGATGTGGTGGTGCAGTGGCGCTTCGACGCGGCCACTGGCCGGCTCACGCCCAACGATCCACAGGCGCTGCCGGTGCGTCCGCAGGCCGGCCCGCGCCACCTCGTGTTCTCTCCCGACGGGCGCTTCGTCTACCTGCTCAACGAGCTGGACGCGAGCGTCGACATCCTGGCCTTCGACGCCGAGCGCGGGACGCTGGCGCCGGTGCAGAGCCTCTCCACGCTGCCCGAGGGGTTCTCTGGCAAGCCCTGGGCGGCCGACCTGCACCTCACGCCCGACGGCCGCTTCCTCTACACGTCGGAGCGCACCTCCAGCACGCTGGCCGGCTTCAGCGTCGATGCGCAGACCGGCCGCCTGAGCCTGGTCTCGCACGCGTCCACGGAACAGCAGCCGCGCGGCTTCGGGATCGACCCCGGCGGCCGCTGGCTCGTCGCCGCCGGGCAGGTCTCGCATGCCGTGCGCGTGCACGCGATCGACCGCGAGAGCGGCCGGCTCACCTCCTCGACGTCGTACGCGGTGGGCCGCGGTCCTCACTGGGTGGAGATCCTGAGCTTCCCTTGATCTGAACGCCGCGCGCGATGGCCCCGAGCTGGCGGAACTGGCGCCGCGCGTGGCGGCCGCCAGGTCCCGGAGCGCGGAGAGGGCCAGAAGATCCGGCAAAAAGGCCGCGGCACACCGCTCGCACTACGTGCCCACCAGAACGCCGCGAGGTCCGACCTCGCGCTGGTCCCGCCGTTGCGGGACAGCGCGAGGCCCGGAAGCGGCGTGTTGGCCCGAGCCGGCGTCACGCGCCGCGCTCGGATGGAGGCACCCATGTCGGTTCATCATGCCATGTCCATGCTTCTCCCTGTCCTCGCGCTCGCCTGCTCCGCCGCGCAAGGCGGCGCCCCGGAGCCGCCGGAGAGCGCCACTCCGCAGCACGACGACGCAGCGGCGCCGGCCAGCTCGACAGGCGCGAAGAGCTTCGTCGACGCCGAGTCGTACTTCACGAGCTCGGCCGAGATCGACGCCTGGTACGGGCTGCTTCGCGAGCTGAACGACGACTTCGATGTCGTGTGCGGCGACACGTTCTGCGAAGGCGATTTCACGAACTACATGCCGCTTCGACTCCGTTGCTCCGTCGAGGAGCGCGCCGGGACGATAGGCAGCTGCGTGTGGGTCCTCGCCGCGAGCAACGAGGAGATCGTGCCTTCCACGGGCGATGTGGAGGTGGACGCGAGGATCTTCCTCTGCGAGATGCCCGTCGCCCCGGACACCGCCGTGACCGACCTCGTCGAGGCGCTCTCGGCGCCGTCAGGTCGGGCGATCAACGCGGCGCTCCCTGGAACGGACAGATCGCTCTACGACGGCCTCGTCGAGTGCCTCTGACCCGCCGTGCGCTTCGTAGGAGCTCCACGCTCACGCGAGGGCTCATGTCGCCTCGCCGACGGCGCGCCCGCGCCGCGGCGCGACCGGCGCCGGTGTCACGAAAACGACACGGATGAGCGCTATGACATGAAGGACGGATGAGCCGGGTGCATTCATGAGCCGGAGGCGCGCATCCACCGCTGCGCATCTGCCGGCCGTCCGTCGATCGCCGGATGTCCGGGGCCATCGCGGCCCGCCCCGTCCGGCGCGCTTCGGTCCGACTTGATCGAAAGGCTCGTCATGGCAAGCTCGCTCTCCACAGGCCGGCGCATGGGCGCCCGGCGCCGACATCTCACGTCCATCACCGCGCTCGGGCTCTCCCTGGCGCTCGGCGCCGCGGCCGCGTCGTGCGTCGCTCCAGAGGTCGTGTCGCCGGCCCAGGTCCCGGGCGCGGGCGGCGCCGGAGGCGGAGCCAACGAGGGCGGCGCCGGAGGCGGAGCCAACGAGGGCGGCGCCGGAGGCGGAGCCAACGAGGGCGGCACCGGAGCCGGCGAGGGCGGCGAGGGCGGCGCCGCTGGAGCGGGGGAGCAGGGTGGCGGAGGCGGCGGCGCCGCGCCGGGCAGCACGCGCGTCCTCACGTTCCACAACGACAACGAGCGCACGGGAGCGAACCTCGCCGAGACCACGCTCACCACCGAGAACGTGAACGCGCGCCAGTTCGGGCTCCTGTTCCGGCGCGCCGTCGACGACCAGATCTACGCGCAGCCGCTCTACGTGCCCGGCGTGGCCATCCCCGGCCAGGGCACGCGCGACGTCGTCTACGTCGCCACGATGAACAACTCGGTCTACGCGTTCGACGCCCGCGACCCGCAGGCCGGCGAGCCGCTCTGGCACGTCAACTTCAACGATCCGGCGAACGGCGTGACGCCGGTCGACCACCTCGACGTCGGCCAGGCGTGCGGGGTTTACCGGGACATCAGCGGCAACATCGGCATCCTGAGCACGCCCGTGATCGACGACGCGACGGGCACGATCTACGCGGTCGCCAAGACCAAGGAGAACGGCGGCGAGCAGGTCTATCGGCTGCGCGCGCTCGACCTCGCCACCGGCGCGGAACGGCCGAACAGCCCGGTCGTCCTCGAGGCCAGCGCGCCGGGCACCGGTGACGGCAGCGTGGACGGCACCCTCGTGTTCGACCCGGCGATCGAGAACCAGAGGCCGGCGCTCACGCTCGCGAACGGCATGATCTACATCGCCTTCGCCGGCTACTGCGACACCGGGCCTTACCACGGCTGGGTCCTCGCCCACGACGCGGCGACGCTGGAGCAGCGCGCGGTCTGGAACGACACGCCCGGCGGCTGGGCGGGCGGCATCTGGATGGCTGGACAGGGGGTGAGCGTCGACGCTGACGGCAGCGTTTACCTCCTGACCGGCAACGGCGCCTTCGACGGCGCCGAGAACTTCGGCAGCAGCGTCGTCCGGCTGTCTCGGCGGTGAGCACGCGATCGCGAGCGTGGGTATCTCGGTCGGCTGCAACGACGGCGAGACCGCCGACTTCGTGGTGACCTTCGACGGGCCGACTCCCCTCGAGGTCACCGCCGCTTGCGATACGAGCTTCGCGGTGAGCGGCGTCGTGTCCAGCCAGGCCACGCTCCGCATGGTCGGCGGCGGCGGTGACGACGGGCAGATCTCCTTCGAGTGCTGCGGCTCGAACGGCTGGTCGATCGCCTTCGAATGACCGTCTCCAGGGCGGCGCCCGGCCCTACCCCGCGGAGCAGCCCGGGCGCCGCGACATGGGCCCGGGTCGAGCGCATCAGGCGCCGCTCTCGCCCGTCACCGGCTCGCCTTCGGCGAGCAGCCGCTTGAGCGTGCCGAGATCGACGGGCTTCACGAGGTGCTCGTCAAACCCGGCTCCACGCGCCCTCTCGCGGTCGCCCTGCTGCCCGTAGCCGGTGAGCGCGATCAGATAGACGTTCTTGTGCTGGGGCTTCTCTCGAACGCGGCGCGCGAACTCGAGGCCGTCGATCCCCGGAAGCCCGATGTCCACGATGGCCACGTGCGGGAGCACCTCGTCCATGAGCTCGATCCCCGAGATCCCGTGATTCGCCGAATGGCACTCGAACCCGGCGCGCGTCAGGAGCGCGCAGAGCGCCTCGCGGCCGTCGTCGTTGTCCTCCACGACGACGATCCGCGATCTCCTGGGGAGCTTCCCGAGGAGCGAGCCGCGCGCCGCCTCCTGCTCGGATGGCGGCTCGGAGATCGGCAGCCGCACCTCGAACTCGCACCCTTTGCCCTCTCCCTCGCTCCGCGCGCTCACGGTGCCGCCGTGCTTTTCGACGAGGCCTCGGACGAGGGTGAGCCCCACGCCGAGCCCCCCCGCCGATCGGTCCAGGGTGCGGCTCGATTGCACGAAGAGCTCGAACACCGTGTCGAGCATCTCCTTCGGGATCCCGACGCCGTCGTCCTTCACGCGGACCACCGCGTGTCCGTCCATTCGCTTGGCCTCCAGGGTGACATGACCCCCTCGCGAGGTGTACTTCGCAGCGTTGTTGAGCAGGTTCACGTGAACCTGCTGGAGCCGCGCAGGGTCGCCCTCGACCCAGATCGGCTCGGGATCGACCACGACCGAGAAATCGACGCCGCGCGTGTCCATGAGGTTCTTGACCGCGTCGGCGGCGTCCTTCACCACCGTGCCGAGGTCGAGCACGCGCTTTCGAAGCTCGATCTTGTTCTGCGTGACGCGGCTCGCCTCCAGCAGATCGTCGAGCAGGCGCGCCATCTGCGCGGACTGACGCTCGAGGATCTGGACGACCTTCTCGTCGATCCCGGACGCGCCGGAAGGCGCGGAGCAGTCTTCCTTGAGCAGCGCCGTGGCGTGGACGATCGCGCCAAGAGGGTTCCGCAGCTCGTGCGACAGCATGGCGAGGAACTCGTCGCGCCTGCGCACGGCGTCCTTGATCTGCTCCTCCGATCGCTTTTGCGCGGTGACGCTCCTGAAGATCCCGATGATACCCACGATGTGGCGCGCCGCGTCGATGAGCGGGAGCCGCGTGACGAGGTCCCACTCCACGACGCCATCCTGCCGCACGCGCTTCTCCAGCTTGTAATGCTGCGCCTCGCCGGTCCGCAGCACCACCTCGTCCTGCTGGTGAACGGCGAGCGCCGCCTCGTACCCAGGCAGCTCGAAGCCTGTCTTGCCCGCCGCTTCGCCTGGATCGGAGAGGCCGAGGCGCTCCGCCATGGCGTTGTTCGTGCGAATGAACCGGCCGCGCGCGTCCTTGAAGTAGATCGCGTCGGGCACGCTGCGGAGCAGGCTGTTCAGGAGATAGCGCTCGTGGAAGAGCGCGTCCTCCGCCGCCTTCAGGCCGCTCACGTCGATGAGCGTGAGCACGACCCCCGCGATGGTGCCCTTGGCACGGTAGGGGAGGATGCGAAGAAAGAACGAGCGACCGTGCCGGTCGCGCAGCTCGCGCTCCACACGCTCCCCCGTCGCGAGCACGCGCTTGAGATCCGCGGTGAGCTCCGGGTGGTCGACCGCATACGTGAACGTCTCGATCGGCCTGCCGACGTCCTGCAAGAGCAGGTTGAAGCTCTCCGCGATCTGCGGCGTGAATTTCCTGATCTTGAGCTCCCTGTCGAGGAAGATGGTGCCGATGTCCGTGCTCGACAGGAGGTTCTCCATGTCGTTTCCGAGCTCGGTGAGATCGGCGATCTTCCGCTGGTACTCCGCGTTCACCGAGTAGAGCTCCTCGTTGACGCTCTGGAGCTCCTCGTTCGTGCTCTGCAGCTCCTCGTTGGAAGCGAGGAGCTCCTCGTTCGCGGCCTGCAGCTCTTCGTTGCTCGCCTCGAGCTGCTCGGTCATCGCCTGCAAGGTCTGCTTCGTGTAACCGAGCTCCGCCTCGAGCGCGCCGAGCTGCTCGCGCGACACGTCGTCCAGGTCGATCTCCTTCACCGGCATCGCCGCCCTGCGCGGCGCCCCGTCGATCGCGTCGAAGGTGATGAGGACGTGGGGCAAGGTGCCTCGTCGGCTCTCGACCCGGCGCATCGTGACCTGGTAGGTGCCTCCCTCCGCTTGCACCCCCTTGAACACGATCGCCGTGCGCTCCTTGATGACGCGCCGGAGGCCCCCCGTCAGCACCATCTTGAGGTCGCAGTCCAGCATCTCGAAGGCGTCGAGCCCCTGTCTGCCATCCTTGACCTTCAGGAACCGGCTCGCGCCGCCGAACGCGTGGACGAGCTCCCCTGTGTCATTGACGAGGAGGCTCGGAGGCATGAACTCGTCGAGCAGCGCGTCGTAGGTCCCGAGCAGGTACGACGCCGGGTGGCGCGCGACGGGCGCGGCGATCCCCGAGCGCGGGGCGCTCCGGACCTTCGGCGATACCGGCTGAAAGCGGGGCTCGACCTGCATCCGCCGGTCGCTGTACTTCCGGTAGATCCGCCATTGCTTGTCGACGATCTCGAAGTCGTGCCCGAGGTGCCCCGGCGTCTCGCTGGGCCCGAGGAAGACCACGCCCCCGCGGTTGAGCGCGAAGTGAAAGAGGCTCAGGACCTTCTGCTGCACCGCCGGCTGAAGGTAGATGAGCACGTTGCGGCAGCTGATGAAGTCGACGCGCGTGAACGGCGCGTCCTTGATCACGTTGTGGTGGGCGAAGACCACCGACTGGCGGAGATCGGGGACAACCTGGTAGCTGCGTCCGCGCCGGATGAAATACCGCTCGAGGCGCTCGGGCGAGACGTTCACCACCGCCTCTTCCTCGTAGAGCCCGCGCGTCGCGATCTCGAGCGATCCATGGTGCACGTCGGTCGCGAAGACCTTGAACGGGCGGTGGCCACCCCCTGACGTGAGCTCGTGGAGGAGGATGGCGAGCGAATAGACCTCTTCGCCCGTCGCGCAGCCGGCGACCCACACGCGGAACGGGGCGTCCTGCGGTCCCGCGCGCAGGAGCTCGGGGAGCACCGAGCGCTCGAGGATGCCGAACGCTTCCTCGTTCCGGAAGAAGCGCGTCACGCCGATGAGGAGATCACGGTAGAGCACGTCGAGCTCGCTCGACTTGCTCTTCAAGCGCTTGACGTACTGTTCAATGTCGTCCGTATGCGCGAGCTGGATCCGCCGCTCGATGCGCCGGGTGACCGTGCTCGGTTTGTAGTGCGTGAAGTCGATGCCGAACTGCTCCTCGAGCATCCTGTAGACAGCGCTCATCCCCTGATCGACCCTGACCGCGTCCCGCTCCGGGCTACGCCCCTTGGACCTCACGTGATCGAGGAGGACGCGCGGCATGTCCTGGGGAGGCAGGACGCAGTCGGCCACACCGGCGTCTCGCGCGGTCTTCGGCATCCCGTCGAACTGCGCGCTGTCGACGTCCTGCACGACGACCAGCCCGCCCGCGTCGTGGACCGCGCGGATCCCCCGTGAGCCGTCGCTGCCACCCCCGGAGAGGACCACGGCGATCGCCCGCGGGCCGCAGTCCTGCGCGAGGGATCGAAAGAACACGTCGATGGGCAGCGCGAGCTCCTGGTCGCGATCCCTCTCGCTCAGGAGGAGGCGGTCGCCGGAGATGATCATCTCCTTCTTCGGCGGGATCAGATAGACGTGATCGGGCTCGACCATCATGCCGTTCTCGACGAGGTGAATGGGCAGCTCGGTGCGGCGCCCGAGGATCTCGTCCATCAGGCTCTTGAAGTCCGGCGACAGGTGCTGGACCACGACGAAGGCCATCCCGCTCTCCTTCGGGATGTTCTCGAAGAAGTGCTCGAGCGCCTCGAGCCCCCCCGCCGAAGCGCCGATTCCTACTACGTAAGGCGCCACCTCTGGCCGGACTGTGCGGGTTCTTGTCTTTGTGGCATCGCGCACCTCGCGCTCGGTCGACATGACCGACCTCGACGGCAGCAAGCGTGCCCAGGCTGGGGCCGCTGGCGAGCGCCTTCACCTGGGCCAAAATCCGCCGAATTCAGCCGGCGGGCGGGCGTCGGATGTGTGGCAAATTGCCTCGCTGCGCGCCCCGTGTGAGTCTTGCGGCCTCGCAACGGCTCAGGGACGGCGGTGCTCGCGCGCAGGGAGCGAGGCTCCCTCTCAGGCGGGGTTCGTCAGAAGGTCGGTATCCCGGTGACGACGACCTTCTCCGGCCGGACGCCGCGGCGGACGAAGAAGTCGTCTCATCATCTCGTCGCCTCGCTTCCCGCCATGGGGGCGGGCGCGGGGCGGAACGCCGCCCGGCCGCCGAAGAACACGAGCAGGCCGAGCGCTATCCACACGAGCTCCTTGGCTCTCTTGATGAGGACGAAGGCGGCGCCCACCGTGGCGGCGGCGGGTACGCCGAGCGCGGTCAGGAAGGCGACATAGCCGGCGTCCTGCACGCCGAGCCCGGCAGGCACCATGAAGGCGGCGGCGCGGAGGAGCGCGAGGACGACCTCGAACGAGAGGACCTCGGGGAGCGAGACGTCGACCCCGAGGAGCCGGAGGAAGAAGTACGTCTCGGCGCCCTCGGCGAGCCACATCCCGAGCAGCAGCAGCGCCGCCGCCGCGAGCGCGGAGCGGCGCTCCCCGAGCGCGGCCGCATGCCGGTCGGCCGCGGAGAAGGCCGCGGCCCTCGCGTCGATATAGGCCTTCACGCGCTGGCCGGGCAGGCGCTTGAGCCACGCGAAGACCCGAGACGCGACCGTGCCCGAGAGGAGCGCGCCCGCGAGCGCGAGCGCCACGGCGAGCAGGCCGAGCCCCGAGAGGACCACGAGCCACGGGAGCCCCGGCCCGCCGATCAGGGGGCGCGAGGCGCGCTCCAGGTGGCCGAAGCCGAGCGCGATGGCGATCGCCACGTAGGCGGCGTTCGCGAGGACGATCAGCGCCCTGCGCGCCGCGATGCCGGCGACGGCCTGCGGCCCCGGGATCCCGCACCACCGGTGCAGCAGATAGAACGTGACCGACTCGGAGAGGGCAGCGCCGGCGGGGACGCTCATGTTGAGCGCCTCGGTCGACAGCGTGAGCGCGAGGTACCGGGAGAACGGCGCCGGCCGCCCGGACGCGGGGTTGCCCGTGTCGAAGACGCGCCGGCTCGCCTCGGCCTGGAAGAGCCGCGCGACGAGGTTAGGGACCAGGGCGAGCGCCATCATCGGCGCCCCCACCGAGGCGATGAGCGCCGCGACGCTCGGGAGATCCGCGCCGCGCAGCGTGCTCCAGAGCGCCGCCGCCGCGATGGCGACCCCGAGCCACCTCAGCGCGACGGCGCCCGCGCCCGGGCGGGCTCGCGCCCCGGGGACAGGCTCATCGTGGGCGTCACGGGCAGCGTCAGGGGCAGCGTCAGGGGCAGCGTCAGGGGCAGCGTCAGGGGCAAAGAGAGTCATCGCACGTTCGCGCTCCGGCGCCGGCCGAGGGCCTGAGGCCGAGGGCGCATGCTCGTATCGCGCAGGCGCGTCGCGCGCTGATGTCGTGGGCGCAACGCCGCGGCGACACGCCGCGGCACGCCGCGACACGCGCGGCCGTGCGTCGAGCTCGTCCGCTCCGGTCGACCGCGTCCGACGCGCTCGAGCAGCCGACGAACGCGCGGCGTGACGCGGGGATCGGCTATCTTCCTGGTTCGCTGGAGACGCGCTGGAGCGGAGAGCGGCTCCTCGGCGGGGTGGGAGGGGGGCGGCCGGAAGGATGGAAGGAAGAGCGAACGTGGCGACGGATCAGGACAGCATCGAGCGGCTCCGGGTGGAGAACGCCGGATTGCGAAAGGAGATCGACAGGCTCCATGAGCAGCTGGGGCGCCGGGAGGAGCGGACGCGGCTCATCCTGCAAGCGGCCGTCGAGGGGTTCCACGTCGTCGGGTTGAACGGCGAGATCCTCGACTGCAATCCATCCTTCGCCGGCATCGTGGGTTACGACCGGAGCGAGCTCCTGACGATGAACATCGGCGAGATCGACCCGCGGCCGCCGCACGAGGTCACCATGGTCATCGAGGAGATCAAGGCCAAGGGGTCGCTCCGCTTCCTCGCGAGGCACCGCCACAAGGACGGCCACATGATCGACGTCGAGGTCAGCTCTCACCTCGTCCAGAGCGGTGATGAGCAGTTCTTCTCTGCCTTCTCGCGGCCCCTCACGGAGCAGCTGAGGCGCGAGCAGGCGCTGCGCGAGAGCGAGCAGAAGTTCCGGGCGATCTTCGACGAGACCTCGATGTTCATCGGCCTGCTCACGCCGCACGGGGACCTGATCGAGTGCAACCGGACGATGGCCGATTTCACCGGGGCGCGGCCGGGCGAAGCGCGCGGCGGGCCGCTCTGGCAGGCGCCGTTCTGGGTCGGCGGAGCGAGCGCAGGGGAGCGGATCAAGGAGTGCGTCCGCCGGGCAGCGGCGGGCGCGCCGTCGTCGTGCGAGGTCCAGATCCACGGGCCCGGCGGGCGCGTGGCGACGCTCGACCTCAAGATGAAGCCGATCCTCGACACGCTGGGCCAGAGCGTCCTCCTGATCGCCGAGGGGTACGACGTGACCGAGCTCCGGCGGGCCGAGGCGGAGCGCGCGGCGCTTCAAGCGCAGATGATCGACGCGCAGGAGGCGACCATCCGGGAGCTCTCGACGCCGCTCATCCCGCTCGACGCGGGGATCCTGGTGATGCCCCTCGTCGGGCGGCTCGACCGGGTGCGCATCGAGCAGCTGCTGGAGCGCTTGCTCCAGGGGGTGGTGGCGCAGCGCGCGGTCACGGTGATCCTCGACGTCACCGGCGTGCCGGTGGTGGACGCCGAGATCGCGGACTCGCTGATCAGGGCGGCCCAGGCGGTCAAGCTGCTCGGCGCGGAGGTCATCCTCACCGGCGTCGGCCCCGAGGTGGCGCAGACGATGGTGAGCATCGGCATCGACCTCCGGGAGATCGTCACGCTGAGCTCGCTCCAGAGCGGGCTCCACCACGCGCTGGGGCGCTCTCGCCGCGGCGTCGGGAGGAGGTCGGGCGGCCCGCGGCGCCGCGACGGGTGACGGGCTGCAGAGCGCCTCCCCAGCGAGGTGTCGCCGTCAGGATCGCGCTCGGGTCAGCGGCGGATCGGCTCGGCGAGCCAGCGCACCAGCGCATCGCCGTCGAGATCGAGCAGGGCATCGTCGAAATCGCCCAGCCCGATGGCCTGTGCGCGCTCGACGATCGAGCGCTCCTCCTCGGCTGTGGGCCGGCGCCCGACCCGCCGCGCGAAGAGGCGGCCGAGCAGCTGGGCGATGGCCTGCTGCTCGGCCTCCCGCACGCGCTCGTCGAGCGCCTCTCTCATCCACGGTACGCTCCAGAGCAGGTCCTTCTCCGTTTCCCTGTCGTCCATCAGCATGACGATCTCCTTCCGCAGATTGTGCCCCCAGGGGTCGATGGCCGCCATGACGAGGAGCGCTGTATATAACTCGACCCGCTCCTCGCCGGTCGCCACCCGCGCGTGGATCTCCGCGACGACCTCCCGCATCGCGGCGGCGGAGGCGTCCCGGGCAAGCGGGGCGAACACGAGCCAGAACACGCTGCCGCGCGCCCTGAGCTCGGCGACCGTGCGCTGGTAGACCGCGTCGATGCGGAAGCGCGCGCCGCTGAACTGCCGCTCGCGCCAGGCGGTGCGGCGCGTCCCTGTCGCGGGCAGGCGCTGCCTGCGGCCCGAGAGGACCACGGCGACGCTCTCGATGGGCGGCACCGGCTCTCCGGGGGCCTCGCGCCGAAGCGCGGCGAAGAGGAAGCCGAGGTACTCGAACATCTGGTCGGGCACTTCGTCGCGCCACGCGAAGCAGAACTCGACGTGCAGCACGCGCGGCTCGTCGCCGACGCGCATGCGCAGCGCCTTGTCGAGGCGCCGCTCGAGCTTCGTGACCTGCGTGTCGATCCAGCCGAGGACCTCGACCGGCCTGCCCTCGGGGACAAAGACGCGCGTCAGGTCCCCGGGGCACCTCCGGGCGATGTGGCGCAACGTGATGTCGGCGTCTCCCATGCAGCGCGACCTCGGCAGATCGCGTACCAGGGAGCGAGTCGCCGAAATCAGCCGGGTGCCGGGGGGGCGCGGCGCGCTTCGGGGCTGGCGCCGCCATGGCGGACGGCGGCCTCCCCCGCGCCAGCGGCGGCAGGGCAACGCCCGCGCGGCGCGCCGCTAGGCGGTGCGGCCGCGCGCCTCGCGCACCAGCGACACCATCGCCTTCCGCACCTCGTCCGTCGTCGAGACCGGCGCGCCGAACGGGAGGCGCGCCGCCTTCGGCCCCGCCGGCGTAATGACATCCAGCTCGAAGCCGTAACGATCGACCGAGGTCATCGTCGCGCCGGTGGCGTCCTTGATGCCGGCGAGGACCTTCGCGTACGCGAGGACCGCGTCGGCGTGATCGGTGTTCATGTGCTCGAGGATGCCCGCGGCGTCGGCGGCGAGCGGATCGGGCTCGGCGGCCGCGTATGCGTCGGCCTCGACCCAGGACATGCGGCCGAAGCCGCCGACGTAGCGGATCGACACCGGGTCGAGCCGGTAGAAAGAAAAGTCAGTGAAATCGACGTAGTACGACGCGCGCGGGTGCGCCGCGAGGAAGCTCGTCCGGGCGGCGGCCGCCTCGGCGCCTTCGAGCGGGCGGCACGGGCCCATCAGGGTCACGCGGCCGAGCGCCAGCGGGTCGGCCAGGCCCTCGGCGGGCTCGGCGAGGAGCAGCGACGCCTCGGCGCGGACCTTGAGGTTGCCTGTGTGCTCGGCGAGCGCCGACAGCAGCAGCAGCGGGCGCCCGTGACCGTCCACGGTGACGGCGACGAGCGAGCCGTACGGATAGCCGGCGGGATCCCGCGCGAGCGTGCACAGCGTGGCGGCGCGGGCCCGCTGCGCCAGCGTGCGGCAGCGCTCGGCGTGGCTCGGCGCCTTCGCGCCCTGGAGCGGTGGATCCGCCGCCGGCTCCGGGCCGGCGCCGGGGCGGCCGTGGTCTGTGCTCGTCGACATGGAAGGGCGGGTAGCACGCCGGGAGGGCCGGAGGAACCGGGGCGCCGCGCCGCCCGGCGCTACGACGGCAGCACCCGGAGCCGCCCTCGCTGCGCTGCCACGTCGCGTCCGCCCGCCTCGGCCGCGCGCGGCGGCGCGGGCAGCGCCTGCGGCCACGCCGCGAAGTCCTCCGGGAGCGGCCCCGGGAGCGCCGGCTGCGCCGTCCGCTCCAGGAGCTGGAAGTCGCAGCGCGCGACGAGATCGAGCGGGAGCCCCTTGCCCGGCCCGCCCTTCGCGAACCACGCGCGCGCCGCCTGCACGTTGCGGATGAGCACGGCGTGCTGCGGGTCGCGCTTCGCCGCCGCCGTGAAGTGGTCCTGCATCGCCTGCCAGTCGCGCCGGCCCGCCGCGACGCACGCGAGCGCGTTGAGCGCGAGCCCCGGCAGCGGATGGCCGAGCTCCAGCGCGCGCGCGGCGTGCCGCTCCGCGAGGTCGAGCTGCCCCGCGTCGAGGTAGGCGACGCCGAGCTCCAGGTGCGCCGCGTGGTGGTCGCCGAGCCGCTCGAGGATCGCCGCGCGCTCCTCCACCCCCTCGCGGTAGAGCTCGCGCAGCCCCTTGTTCTTCTCGAACCAGGCGCTCATCAGCGCCGTGTCCTCCTCCGAGGCGTCGAACGGCGTCTTGAGCTCCTGGAAGTCGCCGCGGAAGTAGACGTCGCGCTCCAGCCAGCCGGCCGCCTCGGCGTCGTCGAAGTCGCGCGTGCCGGGGTAGATGGACAGGCACGAGAAGATGTACTGGTGCGGCCTCGCCGCCTCCAGGAACGCGAGCGTCTCGCGGAACGTCTCCGCCGTCTCGCCGCGGTTGCCCAGCATCATGTAGTAGCGGACCTGGATCCCGTACTTCTTCGCGAGCTCTGTCGACTCGATGATCTTCTTGACCGTGATCTTCTTGTCGATGTTCTTCAGGATGGACGGCGAGCCCGACTCGACGCCGAGGCTCAGGCGCTGGCAGCCGGCGAGGCGCATCTCGCGGAGCAGCTCCTCGCCGAGCACGTCGACGCGCGTGTCGCAGCTCCACAGGAAAGAGATCTTCCGATCGCGGATGCCGCGGCAGATCTCGATGACGCGCTTGCGGTTGGTCGTGAAGGTGTCGTCCTTGATCTGGACCATCTTCACCGGCAGCTTCGCCACGGCGGCCTCGATGGAGTCGAGCACGTAGGGCACCGACTGGCCCCGGAAGCCGCGGCCCCAGGTCGCCTCGGCCCCGCAGAACGTGCACGCCCAGGCGCAGCCGCGCGAGGTCATCACGATGTGCGTGGCGAAGTGGTCGTGCGGCGACGCGAGCGCGTCGAGCTCCTCGATCGCGGGCCGGGGCGGGCCGAGCTCGACCCGGCCGTCGACGCGGTAAGCCGTGCCGGCGACGCCGAGCGCGGGCCGGCCGGCCTCGAGGCGCTCGAGGAGCTCGAGGAACGAGTGCTCGCTCTCGCCGAGCGTCACCGTGTCGATCTCGGGGTGGTGCCGCAGCATCTCGGCCGCGAGCGGGGTCGCGTGCGGCCCGCCGACGACGATGTGCGCCCCGGGGTGGAGCCGCCGGATGCACCGGGCGGTGAGCGCCACGCCGCGCCGGTTGGCGGTCCAGCACGACAGGCCGAACACGTCCGCGCCGAGCTCGCGCACGACCCGCTCGACCTGCGAGAACGGGTACGACGAGAGGTTCAGCACCTTCACCTGGTGGCCCGCGCGGATGGCCTGCGCGCCCAGCGAGAAGAGCCCGTACGGGGTCTGGTGGAAGTCCGGGTCGAGGTCGCCCTCGCGGTACTCGGCCGGCGGGCCGTCGCCGCTCGCGTCGAGCGCCTCCCCGGGCGCGGGGATCTTCCAGGGCGGTGGGTAGAGCAGCGCGATGCGCATCGTTCCTGCCTTTCCGGTGCCGTCGATCACGCGGGCGCGGCGCCGCGCTCGCTCCGCGCGCCGCCGGGGCCGTCGGCGTCGATGCGGCGCGCGCGCGCGATCCGGGCGTAGAGCTCGGCGCTCGGCCGCGGGCTGCGCTCCTGGGTCACGCGGTCGACCTCGACGAGCCCGAAGCGCGGGGCGTACCCCTCGGCCCACTCGAAGCCGTCGAGCAGCGACCAGTGCATGTACCCGCGCACGTCGACGCCGCGCTCGATGGCCCGCGCGACCTCCGCGAGGTGCCGCACGAGGAACCGCGGGCGCTGGTCGTCGTCGGCGTCGGCGATGCCGTTCTCCGTGATGTAGATCGGGACCCGGGCGCGGGGCCACCAGGCGTCGAGCACGTGGCCGAGCCCCTCGGGGTAGATCTCCCACCCGAGATCGCTGACCTCCGCCCCCTCGGGGACGAGCCGCCGGAGGAACCCCGCGCGCGCGTGCGCCGGCGAGAAGCGGACGAGGTCGCGGCTGTAGTAGTTCACGCCGAAGAAGTCGTGCAGGCCGCTGTCGCAGACGGCGCGCGCGAAGGCGTCGTTGAACAGCCGCTCGAAGAGGGCCGCCCACATGCGGTCGGCGAGCCGCCCGAACCGCTCCGGCTCGATGACGCGCAGGTGGTGCGCCACGCCGACCGAGATGGAATGCCCGCGCCGGCCCGCGGCCTCGTGCATGGCGCGGTACATGGCGGCGTGGGCGCGGAAGAGGTTCTGGTGGGCGCGCACCGCCTCGACGGGCGAGCTCCGCGCAGGCGGCCAGACGCCGAGCAGGTGGGCCTGCAGGGCGAGCATGTTGGGCTCGTTGATGCTGATCCAGAGCTGGCACAGGTCGCCGAGCGCCTCGACGGCGCGCTCGGCGAAGCGCGAGAGGAGCGCCGGCAGATCCTGCGAGAGCAGGCCGCCCCGCTGCGCGACCCAGCGCGGCAGGGTGACGTGGTGGACGGTGACCATCGGGGTGATCCCGGCCTCCCGGTGCGCGCCGAGCACGTCCCGGTAGTGGTCCCACGTGGCCGGATCGAACTCGCCCGGCTCCCGCTCGACGCGGGCCCACTCGATGGAGAGCCGGTGCGCCCCCATACAGAGCCGCGCCTGGAGCGCGACGTCCTCGCGGAAGCGGTGCAGCTGGTCGCACGCGTCGTCCGGCGTATCGCCGCCGCGGACGCGCCCCGGCTCGCGCGCGAACGCGGCCCAGTCGCTCTGCGCGCAGTGCCCCTCGACCTGTGTGGCGGAGGCGGCAGTGCCGAACAGGAACCCGTCCGGGAAGCGCAGATCCTCACCCATGAGCGCGCATCCTACGCGAACTCGCGCCGGGCGGCTGCCTTCCGGAGCAGCCGTCCGTTTGCTCGACGCGCCGGGCGCCGGTACGCTCGGCCCGGTGTGCGCGGCGCGGTGCGTAGATGCGGGGGGCGCGCGCCGCCGAGCGTGGGCCCTCGCCGCCGCCTCGCTCGCCGCGGCGCTGCTCCACGGGGCCGCGCCGGCCCGGGCGGACGGGGTCGGCTGGGCGACGGCCCAGGCCGCCGAGCTGACGCGCCAGGCCGAGGCCCGCGCCGCGGCCGGCGAGGCCGACGTGGCGCTGCAGCGGTACCTGGAGGCGATCCGCTTCGACGCGACCTACGGCCCGGCGTACCTCGGGCTGGGCGCGCAGTACGAGCGGGCGGGCGATCCGCGCGAGGCGGAGCGCGCGTATACCGTGGGGCTGGACCACGTGAGCGGCTTCGTCGAGGGCCACCGCGCCAGGGCGGCGCTGCGGTCGCGCGAGGGGCGGCGCGAGGAGGCGATCGCCGACCTGGAAGCGGCGGCGGCGCTCCGCGGCGACGACGGCGAGCTGCTCCAGGAGCTCGCGGCCGCGTACGTGGCGGCGGGCGCGCTGCCGGCGGCGCTCGGCGTCGCGCGGCGGCTCTCGGCGCTCGCCGCGCGGAACGGCGATCGCGCCCTCGCGGCCACGGCGGCGACGCAGGCGCGCGCGCTGTCGGTGCTGGTCGGCGAGGCCGATCCCGTGCGCGCCGGCGGCGCCGATCGCGGCCCGGTCCGGCGCGCGCTCGCGCGGTACGCCGCGGGCCCTGCGCGGGGGAACGCCGCGGATCGGCGGCGCGAAGGGCGGTGATGCCACGACGCCGGCCCGGCGGCCGTATCGGGCGCGGGGAGCGGCCAGCGGCGCGGCTCGCTTGATCTCCTGTCGGACGGGCCGCCTGCGGCTGAGCCCCTCTCTCCAGGCCGGGGAGCCCGGATAACCGAGCTCGCCCGCGGCGAGCGGCCCCGGACGAGGCAGATTGTCACGTTCGCCCCGCCGCCCGAGGAGCAGCGCGCCGCGGATGCGACCAGCGCACCGGAGCCGGATCTCCCGGCGATGTCCCGCTGGCACCTCGGTTGCTGCAGCTCCTGTTGGAGCTCCGCGCCGCGGTTGCACGCGCAGGCTGGCACGGGATCGGCACGGATACCCCTCGTCCAGAACCTCGGCGCATCTCTGCAGAGCGCGGCGGCCTGCGCCTCTCGGCCGGCCGGCGCGCCGCCCCCCTGAAGGGAGAAAGCGAGAACCCATGAAGGCGGTAGTGTTTCACGGCATCGGCGACATCCGGATGGACGACGTCAAGGAGCCGAAGATCAAGGAGCCGACCGACGCGATCGTCCGGATCACGGCGAGCGCCATCTGCGGGACCGATCTCCACTTCGTCCGCGGCACGATGCCAGGGATGGTGCCGGGCACGGTCCTCGGCCACGAGGCGGTCGGCGTCGTCGAGGAGCTCGGCGCCGACGTGCGGAACCTGAAGAAGGGCGAGCGCGTCGTCGTGCCCTCGACGATCGCGTGCGGCTATTGCTCGTACTGTCGCGCCGCGTACTACGCGCAGTGCGACAACGCGAACCCGAACGGCAAGCACGCGGGCACGGCGTTCTTCGGCGGCCCCGCCATGTCGGGCCCGTTCGACGGGCTGCAAGCCGAGCTCGCGCGCATCCCGTTCGCCGGCGTCGGCCTCGTCAAGCTGCCGAACGGCGTCAGCGACGACCAGGCCATCCTGCTCTCCGACATCTTCCCGACGGCGTACTTCGGCGCCGAGCTCGCCGAGATCAAGCCCGGCGACACGGTCGCGATCTTCGGCTGCGGCCCTGTTGGCCTGTTCACGATCGCGAGCGCCAAGCTCATGGGCGCGGGGCGCATCATCGCGGTCGATCGCGTCCGCGACCGCCTCGAGATGGCGCGCGAGCAGGGCGCCGAGACCGTCGACTTCTCCGCCGAGGACCCGATCGAGGCCATCCTGCGCCTCACCGGCGGCATCGGCGTGGACCGGGCGATCGACGCCGTGGGCGTCGACGCCGAGCGCCCCCACGAAGGCCCCGCCCACAAGGAGGCGAAGCAGCAGGCCAAGGCGTTCGACCTCGAGGTCAAGCAGATCGCCCCCAACGCGCGGACCACGGGCGACGCCTTCCGCGCCGGCGACGGGCCGTCGCAGGTGCTGCAGTGGGCCGTCCGGTGCGTGGCCAAGGCGGGGACCATCGCCGTCATCGGCGTCTATCCGCAGACGTCGCGCACGTTCCCCATCGGAGAGGCCATGAACAAGAACCTCACCCTCCAGATGGGCAACTGCAATCACAGGAAGTACATCCCGAAGCTGGTGGACCTCGTGCAGACGGGGCAGGTGGAGCCCACCGCGATCCTCACCAAGAAAGCGCCCCTGGAATCGGCGATCGACGCCTACAAGGCCTTCGATCGGCGAGACGCCGGGTGGGTGAAGGTCGAGCTCCGCCCGTCGCGGGCGGGGGCGCCCGCCCACCTGGACCGCGCCGTCGCGTAGCCCGGCGCCGCCTCCGCGACGCTGAGCCTCGGCCGATGCGATCAGGCGGGCTTCGCTGCGCGTCGCGCTGCGGACGGGGCACGCTGCCGGACGGCGATCGCGGCCTTCAGGCCCGCCCGCAGGTCCCGGAAGGTCTCCACGCCCGACCAGTCGAGCCCGAGCCGCGTGAGCGCCTGCGCCATGGCCGGCGAGATGCCGACGAACGAGCACGCCGCGCCGAGCAGCCGCGCCGCCCGGACGGCCTTGAGCAGGTAGCCCGAGACGACCTCGTCCGTGACCGACACGCCCGTCACGTCGAGGATCACGCGGTCCGACGAGGTCTCCACGACGCTGTCGAGCAGGCTCTCCAGGATGAGCGACGATCGCCGGTGGTCGATGGTGCCGACGAGCGGCAGGACGAGCACGCCTTCCCAGACCTGGATCACCGGCGTGGAGAGCTCGAGCAGCGCCCGCTCCTGCTCCTCGACGAGGCGCAGCTTCCTCTGCAGCTCCTCGGTGCGCATGAGGGCCGCGCTCTCCGCCTGCCGCTTGCTCTCGAGGAGCGCCCGCTCGGCCTGCTTCTCTCGCGTCACGTCGCGCAGCTCGACGAGGATCAGCTCCTCGCCCGCGGCGCTCACCTTGCGCGCGAGCACCTCGAGGTCGACCGCGCGGCCGCCCTCGCGCGCGGCGCGGCAGGTGAACCGCTTGCGCGCGCCGCCGAGCACGTCCGGCCACGCCCGCCCGAGCGGCTCGAGCGGGTGCCCGCTCGCCAGCGCCCCCCCGCGAATCGCCAGCGCCTCCGGCCCGGCGAGGCCGTCCCCGAGCAGCTCCCGGATCCGCGCGTTCGCGAACGCGACATCGCCGGTTCCGGTGTAGACGAGGACGCCGTCGCGGATCGCGTCGAGCACGCCCCGCAACGCCTCGAGCGCCGCGCCCTCCCCCGGCGTGTCGCGCTCCGTCACGCCGGTGCCTCGCTCGCGGGCTCCGCGCTCACGCCGCCCCCGGCGGGTGGGCCCTGCGCAGCCAGGCCAGCGCCTCCTCCTCGGAGAAGAACGCGGCGATGTGCGCATCGTCCTCCGCGAACCGGCTGGCGGCGAACTCGTGGTTCTCGACGACCTGCTCCGCGCCTGGCGCGGCCTCCCTGGGCAGGAGCGTCGCGACCCGCTTCAGCCCGGCCGCGTAGGCCTTCGGCATGATCTCGTCTCGCTGCCAGTCGTTGATGCCGTCCCAGCTCGACTTGCAGTCGCGTATGTCGATGAGGCACAGCGGGCCCCCGCACTCCAGGAAGACATCGTAGAAATGACCGCCGATGATCTCCTTCATCTCCTCGTCGAGCGGCGTGCCATACCAGCGCGCCACGAAGACCCCGGGGATGCGGCCAGGCTTCTCGATACGGTGGATGCGCTCGCCAACGACGTTGAAGGTCTCCACGACGTCGCCGTCGTGCACGACGCGGATGCCGGTCCGGGTCTCGATGGGTCTCTTGAGTGTCTTCGTCATCGGAGCTCCCCCGCCCCCCTGCCACCCAGGTCCCCCGGAGCGCCGCAGGGGGCGTCTGGGTATACCTATCGAGCGCGACCTCTCCGTCGCAAGCGTCTTCGGGCCCCGGGCGCGCGAGCTGCCGGTGTCCTTGTGAGACAGCCCATGAACGAGGCAGCTCATATGAGCGAGGCAGCCCATGAGGTCGTTCAGCAGCTTGTGCTCCGCCATCGCGGCCAGGGCCGTCCCGTCGTCGATCGGAGACCTGCGGTTCAGGGATCAGGCCTCCGCGTTGGCGAACTAGAGCCCGAGGTCGAGACCGACAGGAGGTTGAGCAGGACCTGCTCCAGGCGGCATGACGGGCAAGGGCGTCGCGAGGTAGCCTCCCGGCCATGAGCGGACCACGTCCTGCCGCCCGCGCCGCCCGCCCTGACCCCGCCACCCGCCCCGACCCCGGCGTTGCGCCCGCCGGCCGCGCCGTCGTCGACCCCGGCGCCCCTGTCTCCGCCGACCGCCGCCTCGACCCTGCCGACCGCGCCCGCGCCGCGCTGCGGGCCGGGCGCATCGCGGCGCTGACCGCCGGCGGCCTCGCCCTCGGCAAGCTGCTCGCCGGCCAGCTCGGACAGTCGATGGCCGTGACCGCGAGCGCCGTCGACTCGCTCACGGATCTCTTCGCCTCCTCTGCGAACGCCCTCGCCATCCAGCTGGCGCACGCCGCGCCCGACCGCTCGCACCCGTTCGGCCACGCGAAGATCGAGACGCTCGCGACCGCCGGCCAGGGCCTGCTCATCGGCGGCTCGGGGGTCTACCTGCTCATCGAGGGCATCCGGCGGCTGCTGTCGCCCGAGCCGCTCCGCCTCGCCGCCGTCACGCTCGGCGCGATGGCCGCCGCCGCGCTCGTCACCGCGGCGCTCGTGGCCTACCTCGGCCGCGTCGCCGCGCGCACCGGCTCGAGCGCCATCCAGGCCGACGCCGTCCACTACCGCACCGACATCGCCGCGAACCTCGCGGTCTTCGCCGGCGTCGCCGTCACGTACGCGACGGGCTTCTCCCGCATCGACGGCGTCCTCTCGGTCGCGGTCGCCGTCTACATCCTCACGTCCGCGGGGACCCTCCTCCGGCTCGGCGTGCGCGACCTCATCGACACGAGCGCCCCGGAGGAGCGCGTCGGCGCCATCGCGGCCGCGCTCGACGCCATGCGCGAGCGCGGCGAGCTCCTCGGCCACCACGCGCTCCGCACGCGGATCGCCGGGCGCACGCTGTTCGTCGAGGTGCACATCGAGCTCTCGGGCGACCTCCCCCTCGCGCGCGCGCACGCGACCGGCGACCGCGCGCGCGACGCCATCCTCGCCATCGAGCCCGACGCGCAGGTGCTCGTGCACATCGACCCGGAGCGCGACGAGCCGGCGTGAGCGCCGTGAGCGCGCCTGGCAGCGCCGCTCAGCCCGGCAGGGAGCCCGGCTCGGCCCCGCGCGGCGGTCCGGCCCGCGGCAGCTCGACGAGGAACGTCGCCCCGGCGCCGAGCGCGCTCTCGACGCAGATCGAGCCGCCGTGCGCCTCCGCGATCCTGCGGCTGATGTACAGCCCGAGCCCCAGCCCGCCGTAGTGCCTGTCGGACACCGCGCGCTCGAACCGCTCGAATATCTGCTGCTGGCGCGCCGGGTCGATCCCGATCCCGTGATCCCTGATCGCGAGCCGCGCCGTCTCGGCCTCCTCCCCGACGGAGATCTCGACGGGATTTCCCGCGCCGAACTTGATCGCATTGGCGAGGAGGTTCGAGACGATCTGGTCGACCCGCGAGCGATCCCAGAGCCCCACGACGCGCCGGCCGCCGCCCCGCAGCGAGACCGAGCACCCTGCGCGCGCCAGATCCAGCTTGAACCGCGCGATCACCTCGCGCACGACCGCCACCAGGTCGACCTCCGCGACCTCGAGCGACAGCCGAGCCGCGTTGATCCGCGAGACGTCGAGGAGCTCGCTGTTCAGGCGCGTCAGGCGCGCCACCTGCCGCAGCGCGCGGTCGACCTGCCTGCGCATGGCCTGCGGATCCCAGGTGCGACCCGGCTGGAGGGCCCGATCCACGGCCTCGAGCGTGAGCGTGAGCGACGTCATCGGCGTGTTGAGCTCGTGCGTCGCCACCGTCAGGAACTCGTCCCGCACGCAGATGGCGTCCTGGGCAGCGCGGTAGAGCCGCGAATTGTCGATCGCGATCGCCGCCCGGCGCGCCACCTCCTGCACGAGCGCGAGATCGGCGTCCCCGTAGCGATGCTCCGGCACGCACGAGACGATGTTCAGCACGCCGATCCTCTGTCCCCGCGCCACCAGCGGCACGATGATCGAGCTCACCGCCCCGAGCTCGCGGATGAGCCTCGCGTGCCCGTCGTCCTCCGCGTATTCCCGGAGGACTTCGTCGGAGACGTCGGCGAACAGGAGCGGCTCACCGCCCCGCAGGGCCTTGAGCGCCGGGTGAGGCGAATCCCAGCCAGGCGGATACCGCCGCTGTAGCTCCGCGAGCAACGACTCCTTGGCAGGATCTCGGTGCGCCCAGGAGAGCCGGCGGATCACCCCGCCTTCCACGAGGTCGATGATGCACCAGTCGCAGAACGTCCGGACCGACAGCCGCGCGATGCACGACAGCGTCTCTCTGTCATCGAGCGACCCGGAGAGGATGTCCCCGGCCTCCGCCAGGAAGGCGGCGCGCCGCTCCGCCGCCTCGGCCGCGTTCCGCGCGGACTGCTCCCCGGAGAGCAGCCGCGCGTTCTCCAGCGAGATCGCCGCCTGTGTGGCGAGGAGCGAGAGGGCGGTGAGCCTGTCCTGCGTGAACGCGCCCGCGAGGAGATCGTTCTCGAGGTAGAGTATGCCCGCCACCTCGGCCCGCCTCAGGATGGGCACGCAGAGGAGCGATCGGGTCCTGCGCCGCGCGAAGTACTCGTCTCCGGAGAACTTGCCCGCATCGGCCGCCGCGTCGTGCAGGATGACGCGCTCCTTCGTGCGGTGTACGTAGCGGACGAGCGACGCGGGGACGCGCCGCGACACCTCCTCCGTCGAACGCGGGAGGACGGTCGTCGCCGCCGCGCGTTCTTCGAGGGCAGCCTCGGCCTCTATCGAGAGGCGCTCGCCCTGAACCAGGACGAGGCAAGCTCTCTGCGCGCCGCCCTGCTCGAGGACGACCGTGAGCAGCGTGCACAGCAGCTTGTCGAGGACGATGTCGCTCGAGATGGCCTGAGACGCCTTGATCACCGAGAGCAGGTCGATCTCCTCGGAGCGCGCCGCGAAGGTGGCGGCCTGGGCGAGCGTCCTCGCCTCCCAGAGGCGAGGATTCCGCTGCTCGATCCGCTGGACCTTGCCGTCCGCCCCCCAGCGCGCGTAGCAGGCGTGGGCCTCGCGGAGGTACGTCGCGGCGAATGCGTCGAGCCCCCGCGCCCGGTAGAACCTCGACGCGACCTCGTACGCGAGCGCCTCGCCGTGGACGAAGCCGCTCTCGCGCGCAGCGCGGATCGCCGCTTCGTAGAGGAGCTCGGCGTCGAGAGCCCGGCCCTCGAGGCGCGCGATCTCGGCGCCGACGAGCGCGGCCCGGCTGCCGAAGTTCTCTGGGCAGCTCGAAGCCCAGACCTCGATTTGCTCGCGGTGGGCTGCGAGCGCCGCGAGGTGCCGGCGCCGCTCGTCGTTCGACGCGGGCGACGCGGGCGCCCCCTCGCAGCACGCCGCCCGCGCGAGCGCGCCATAGAAATGGTAGTCGCTCACGTAGAAGAACGACTGCACCGCCCAGAGGAGCCGCTCCACCTTCGTCGCCACGGCGAGGGCAGAAGCGTAATCGCCGGCGTGGAAGTGCGCCTGGAGCTTGCAGATCCAGTACCAGCAGGCGGCGACCGAGAGGCGCGGATCGCTCTCCAGGTGCTGCTCGAACCTGGCCTCGTCAAAGGTCGCGTCGTTGAAGGAGGAGAAGCTGGGCGTCAAACCGCGGAGGCACCGGATGAGCTGCAGCTGCGCGATGACGCAATCGATGATGAGACCGAACCTCGCCTTCCGTACGAAAGCGAGCGCGCTCTCGGCTTCGTGCTGCACGTCCCCGAGCGGCTCCGCCTTGGCGAGCAGCATCACGATAGAGGCATTGCGGGCAAAGGCTGCGAAGGTGAGGTCACCGGTCTCGCTCGCCATGTCGAAGACGCGCCGCAGGAGCTCGATGCAGGTGCGCACGTGCCTCGTCCAGGGATTGACCAGGACTCCGAAGTCCAAGTAGACGCGGGCCTTGAAGCGGTCGAGCCCATGCTTGTCCACCAGATCGAGGCCGAGCTTGCCGAAGCGGTACCCCGCGCGGTAGTCGCCGAAGCGCGAGCCGAGGACCGCGCCGACTTGCACATAGCCGAAGCACGATCCGTCGCTGTTCCCATGCTCGAGGCTCAGGTTCACCATGCGACCGACGAGGAGGCTGTGCAGCTTCTGGTCGGTGAACAAGGCCGGCGCCTGGCCCCAGTTGAGGATGTCCATGATCGCGCGGATCGCCGGATCGGTCATCGGGGGCAAGTCCACGAGCGCCTCGATCGGCCTGCTCCCGAGCTGATCCCACATCCGCTCGTACTCCTTGCGGACTTCCTCCTCTGTCGGGTGCGGCGACCAGTCGACGCCGACGCGCCGCAGGACCTCGAGGCAGACCTCGACGGCGAGCTCGCTCCGATCCAGCGTCGTGTAGAGGTCCGCGCGCACACACGCGACCGCCGCCGCGTCGGCGAGGCTCCCTGCGCGGCGCGAGAGCATCGAGAGCCGCTCCTCCGCCGCCCCGAGCTCCCCGGTCAGGTACTCGCACTCTGCCCGGCGCAGCTCGAGCGCGAAGGCGAGCTCGTGCTGCCGCTCCCAGGGGTCGTTCTCCAGGAACGCGGCGCCGGCGACGAGGTAGGTGAGCGCCGAGGCGAAGGCCGCCGACGCCATGGCGCGCTTGCCGGCAACGAGGTTGAGCCTGGCGCATCGCTCTCGCTCTTCCCGTGACGTGATCAGCGGGGCGCCGCGGTCGAGCTGATTGACGATCTCGAAGATCTTCTCCTCGAGCTCCTCCGGCGCCGTGCGCGCGGCGAGCAGCCTGCCTATCCCGAGGTGCGCCTCCGCCCGCTCGCCTTCGGGGATGAGCGAATAGGCCGCCTCCTGCACCCGATCATGGATGAATCTGTACGAGCTGGGGAGGCGCTGGACGAGCCCCGCGGAGACGGCCTCCCACAGGTCCGCGTGCGCGTCCTGCTCCGAGCGCCCGTGGACCACCGCGAGGAGGGCGACCTCCGCGGTGTTTCCCAGGCAGGCGAGCTGCTGCAGCGCCCTCTGGGTGCTCGGAGAGAGCCGCACGAGCTTGCCGACCATCAGGTCGACCACGTTGTCGGTGAGGCCCTTTCCGCGGATCCTCGCCACGTCCCACCGAAACCTCTCGGCGCACTCGTCGAACGCGATCAGCCGCTCTTCGTGCAGCGCGGTGAGGAACTGGATCGCGAAGAAGGGGTTGCCGCCCGTCTTCTCGTGGACGAGATCCGAGAGCGGCGCGGCGTCCTCGCGACTGCAGTGGAGCGCGTCGCTGACGAGCGCGGCGAGGTGCTCGCGGGAGAGCGGGCCGAGCGCGATGTCCGAGATACGCGCGCCCTCCTTCCGCACCTGGTCGAGCGCCAGCACGAGCGGGTGCGAGGGGCTCACCTCGTTGTCGCGGTACGCGCCGATGACGAGGAGATGATGCGTCTCGGGGTGCGTCAACAGATCACGGAGGAGCCCGAGGCTCGCCAGATCGGCCCACTGGAGATCGTCGAGGAAGAGCGCGAGGGGGTGCTCCTGCCGGGCGAACACCCCGATGAAGTTCCGGAACACGACCCGGAACCGGCTCTGCGCCTCGGCCGGCGGGAGCTCGGCGACCGGAGGCTGCCGGTCGATGACGAGCTCGATCTGGGGGATCACCTCCACGATGAGCTGTGCGTTGCTCCCGAGCGCGCCGAGCAGGCGCTGCCGGAAGGCCGCGATACGGTCCTCGCTCTCGGCGAGGATCTCGAGCACGAGCTCCCGGAACGCCTGGACGAGCGTGGAATAGGGGATATCGCGCTTGTACTGGTCGAACTTCCCCGAGAGAAACAGGGCTCGTTCACGGACGATCGGCCTGTAGAGCTCGTGGACCAGCGTCGACTTGCCGATGCCCGAATAGCCGACGACCACGACGAGCTCCGGGGAGCCCGTGGCCACCACCCGCTCGAGCGCGCAGAGCAGCGCGGCCACATCGTCCTCGCGGCCGTAGAGCTTCTGAGGGACCTGGAACCGGCGGGAGACATCGCGCTCGGCCAGGGGAAACCGCTCGATCCTGCCGGTCGCTCGGCGCTGCGTCGCGCACCGATCGAGGTCGTGCTCGAGGCCGCGGGCGGTCTGGTAGCGATCCTCGGGCGTCTTGGCCAGGAGCTTCAGGACGAGCGCCGAGAGCACCTCGGGCAGCTCCGGCACCAGCGCCGAGGGCGCCGGCGGGGCGCGGGCGACGTGGCAGTGCACCCACTCGAGCGGGTCCCGCGCCTCGAACGGCAGGCGCCCGGTGAGCATTTCATAGAACGTCACGCCGATCGCGTAGAGGTCGGCGCGGCTGTCGATCGCCCGGTTCATTCGCCCTGTCTGCTCGGGAGACAGGTACGGCAACGACCCCTCGATGAGCCGTGGAGGCCCCGCCGGCGCCTGCTCGCGCGAAAAGCGGGACGCGAGGCCGAAGTCGGCGAGCTTGACCTGGCCGGTGGCTGGGTTGACGAGGATGTTCTGCGGCTTGAGATCCTTGTGGAGGACGTCCCGCTCGTGGATCGCCGCCACGCAGGCCGCGATGCGGACCGCGACGTCGAGGAACCGCTCGGCGTCCATGGGCGCGCCGATGAGGTGATCGAGCGGCTCGCCGCCGAAGTCCTCCAGGACGAGCGCCGGCAGCCCCTCGTGCGTCTCGAGGGCGAGCGGCGCCACGACCGCCTCGTGGTCGAGCAGCTTGCCGATCGCGTATTCCTGCTTCATCCGCTCGATGTCCTGCGGGCGGCTGCGCCTCGGGTCGAGGACCTTCAAGACCACCGGCAGGCCATCCGCGCTCCGGACCGCGCGCAGCAGGCTGACCCGCGGGCCCTCGTGAAGGGTCTCGGTGACCAGGTAAGAGGGAGCGCTCACGTCCATGGCGAGCCCCCTGCGGAAGATGCGCCACGAAGCGCTGGAGCCTGGCGGTCTGGCAGGACATGGCGGAAGCCGTCGACCCGGGCGCGGTCGAGCCCGCGCGCCTCGCCGAGACGACCCGACCCCGCCGGCGGCGTGAGCGCGTGGCGCCCGCCGGGCGCCGCGTTCCGGGTCACCGCCTCCGACGGTCGTGCCACCCAACGCCCCCTCTATCGATAGACTACCACGGGGGGAGGCACGTCCATTCCGAGGCGCGCCTCTCGGTGGGTGCTTGCCGCGCGGGCGCGCTCACCCGAGGAGGCCTCTACGCGCCGGGCTCGTCGATGTCGTCGTGGTCTTCGTGCTCCTCGAGGTAGCGCTCGGGCGCGAGCTCCCACCGCTCGGGCGAGCGCCAGAGCTGCGACAGGAGCAGCTCGCGCATCAGCAGGATCTCCTTGGGCAGCCGGTCGTAGAGCCGCTCGAAGAGCTCCCCGTGCGAGCCGAACTCGACCTTCCACGCCTCGCGGTCGACCGCCATCAGCTGGTAGAACTGCTCCTTCGAGAAGCGGTCCATGCCCCGCCACTCGATGTCTTCGTAGCGCGGCATCCAGCCGAGCGGGCTCTCCTCCGCGAAGCCGCGGCCGTGCACGCGGTCGACGATCCACTTGAGGACGCGCATGTTCTCCCCGAAGCCCGGCCAGAGGAAGTTGCCCTGGTCGTCCTTGCGGAACCAGTTCACCGCGAAGATGCGGGGCGGATTGACGATCTGGCGCCCCATCTGCAGCCAGTGGTTGAAGTAATCGCCCATGTGGTAGCCGCAGAAGGGCAGCATCGCCATCGGGTCGCGGCGCACCTGGCCGATGGTGCCGGCGGCCGCGGCCGTCATCTCCGAGCCGATCGTCGCGGCCGTGTAGACGCCGAAGCTCCAGTTGAACGACTGGACGACGAGCGGCACCGTCGTCGCCCGCCGCCCGCCGAAGACGATCGCGCTGATGGGCACCCCGTTCGGATCGTCCCAGCGCGCGTCGATCGACGGACACTGCGACGCAGGTGTCGTGAAGCGCGCGTTCGGGTGCGCCGCCTTGCGGCCGCAGTCCGGGGTCCAGTGCTTCCCCTGCCAGTCGATGAGCTCCGGCGGCGGCTCGTCGGTCATCCCTTCCCACCAGACGTCGCCGTCGGGCGTGAGCCCCACGTTGGTGAAGATCGTCCCCTTCCGGATGGTCGCCATCGCGTTCGCGTTCGACTTCTCCGACGTCCCGGGGGCCACGCCGAAATAGCCCGCCTCGGGGTTGATCGCATAGAGCTGCCCGTCACGCCCCGGCTTCATCCAGGCGATGTCGTCGCCCACCGTCGTGACCTTCCAGCCCGCGAACGCCTTCGGCGGGATGAGCATGGCGAAGTTCGTCTTGCCGCACGCGCTCGGGAAGGCCGCGGCCACATACGTCTTCTCGCCCTTCGGCGACTCGACCCCCAGGATCAGCATGTGCTCCGCGAGCCACCCCTGCTCCCGGCCGAGGACCGAGGCGATGCGCAGCGCGAAGCACTTCTTGCCGAGCAGCGCATTGCCGCCATAGCCGCTCCCGTAGGACCAGATCAGCCGCTCTCCCGGGAAGTGGACGATGTACTTGTGCTCCGCGTTGCACGGCCACGGCACGTCGGCCTGTCCCGGCGCGAGGGGCATGCCGACCGAGTGCAGGCAGGGGACGAAATCGCCGTCGCCGAGCGCCTCGAGCACCTTGCGCCCCATGCGCGTCATGATGCGCATGCTCGCGGCGACGTACGGCGAGTCGCTGAGCTCCACGCCGATGTGCGAGTAAGGCGAGCCGATCGGGCCCATGCTGAAGGGGATGACGTAGAGCGTGCGGCCCCGCATCGACCCGGCGAAGAGCCGGCGCAGCGTGGCCTTCATCTCCTGCGGCTCGGCCCAGTTGTTCGTGGGGCCGGCGTCCTGCTTTCGCCGGCTACAGATGAAGGTGCGGTCTTCGACCCGCGCGACGTCGCTCGGGTCCGAGCGCGCGAGGTAGCTGTCCGGGCGCTTCTCCGGGCTCAAACGGATGAGCGTTCCCGCCTTGACCATCTGGTCGCACAGCGCGTCGTACTCCTCCTTCGAGCCGTCGCACACGTGCACGTTGTCCGGCTGGCACAGCGCGACGACCTCGGCGATCCATTGCCTGAGCTTCTCGTTCGCGATCTTCGCCCGCAGGCCGGGGATCGACACCGGCGGCGGCGGCTCCGAGTGGAACGAGCTCTGGCTGTTTTGGCTGGCTGCTACGGACACTTGCGTACCCTCCTGGCTCTCTGGGTCGAACGCGCTCTGCAAAGCGCAGGCCCTGCCCGCCCTCGACGTCAATTCTGGCCGAAATGCGGCCGCAATGCTGCACTGATTCTTCCTGAGCACGGCCGCCCCAGCGCGGCCGCGCGCAGCCGGCGCGCCCCGGTGCATAGGGTGCGCCGGCCGCCCCGGTGATGCGCCTGCGTGACGCCGACCGCCGTCGCGGCTGTACCGCATGGACGATGCTGATCGCGGAGCGGGCAAGCTCGGCGCGAGCGCGCCCGAGGCGCCAGCGCCGCGCGCAGGGCCGGGCCGCGAGCGCCCGCGCACGTTCGATTGATCCCGGCTCGACGTCACGTTAAGGAACGAAACAAGCCATCGGGTCCGGGGGAAACGACGATGGATCGCCCCTGCGGCCGACGCGTGGACGCCGGCACAGGGCAGAGCGCATGTCAACCAATGGATCTCTCGTCGTCGTCGGAATCGGCATCCAGTGGGGCGGCCAGACGACCCTCGCAGCCCAGCGCGCCATCCAGCGCGCGGATCGGGTGCTCTTCGCGGTGGCCGACGCGTGGGCCGCGCGCTGGGTGCGCAGCCTGAATCCGGCGGCCGAGTCGCTGCCCTACGGGCAGGGCAAGACGCCGCGGCGGTCGATCTACGCGGAGATGGTCGAGCGCATCCTGGGAGAGCTGCGCCAAGGGCTCAAGGTGTGCGCGGTGTTCTACGGGCACCCGGGCGTGCTCGCGAGCGCGGCGCACGAGGCGGTCCGGCAGGCACGCGACGAGGGGTTCCCGGCCCGGATGCTGCCCGGCATCTCATCCATCGACTGTCTCTTCGCCGATCTCGGGCTGGATCCTGGCCGGGACGGGCTCCAGCTCTTCGAGGCGACCGATTTCCTCATCCGGGGGCGGGAGATCGACGCCCGGACGCCGCTCGTGCTGTGCCAGATCGGCGGGGTCGGCTGCGCGGGCGTCTTCGACCCGTCGGACGCCGCGCGCATCCGCCGCGGGCTCGAGAGCCTCTGCGAGCGCCTGTGCCAGACCTATCCGGCCGCCCATGAGGTGGTGATCTACGAGGCGGCCGCGCACCCGCTGGCCTCGCCTCGCCTCGACCGGGTGGCGCTCTCGGCGCTCTCGGCGGCTCCGGTGGACGACATCTCGACGCTGTACGTGCCGCCGATCGCGCGGGCGCCCGTCGACCCGGAGGCGCTGGAGCGCATCGGCTGGGACGGCGACGCCGGAGCCGGGGTGGATCCACCACTTGTGCACTGACGAGGTGACCTCATGACAGCGAATGAACGCACGAAGATCAAGAGCCTCGCCCAGAAGGCCGAGGGGCGGCGCAAGGAGGGCCAGTACACCGAGGCGATCCAGCTCTTCACCGAAGCGCTCGAGCTCGACAGCGGGTACGCGTGGGCCTACGCTCACCGGGGCGCCGCCCACGCGGCGCTCGACAACTGGAAGGCCTGCTGCGACGATTTCGAGACGGCGTTGAAGCTGAAGCCCGATTACGGATGGGCGTACGCGCGCTGGGGGGAAGCTCATCGGATGCATGCGAGCTACAGGCTGGGCAGGGCCGACACGCCCCCGGACTGGCGCGAGCAGCACGCGGCCATCGACCGCGGGATCGAGCTCCTCGAACGAGCTGCCGAGCTGTCGCCGGGGAGCGCCTGGACCTTCGCCCACCGGGGCGCGGCGTACACGTACAAGTACTGGCTCGAGGTGATGCCCAGGCTGGTGCCGGCCCTGGAGCTGGACAACCGCCCCGCGCCGGCGCCGGAGGCGCAGCGCTCCAGGGGCAGCGACGCCGCGTCACGAGCGCTGCAGGACCTCGACAAAGCGCGCGAGCTCGATCCGCGGTACGCGTGGGTCTTCGCGTTCAAGGCATGCGTTCTGGCCCTCCTCGCGCGCGAGCAGATCGAGATGAAGCCCGGGCTTCTCGAGGCGCGCGACTGCCTGCTCAACTCGCTCGCGCTCGACGTCGACAAGCGGCTGCCAGTCGACCGCGCCGCCGCAAAGCTCCTGAGCTGCGCGGGGACTTTCCGTGAGTCCGTCGCCGCAGGGCTCAACGGCGTGGCGAAGGATCCGTCGGATGTCTTCTCGCGCTACTTCGTCGCCGTCGGGCTAAAACACCTCAATGACCCCCTCGCGCCGGTGGTCATCGAGCACACCCGGAAGGTGCTCGAGTCGACCAAGAGCGAAATCGACACGATGCTTCACGGCCTGGACGTGCTCGAAGGCCGGGTGGACGGCAGGTCCATCGTGAGCAAGCGAAACAACCTGTCCGTCGAGGCAATCGCGCTCGTGGCCTTCGATCCCACGTGGAGCGAACTCCACATGAAGCCGCTCTCGCCGCTCGAAATTCGAGAGCTCCAAGCCAAGGACGACTGAATCATAGGAGAATTCATGGATCATCTCTTCGACCTGCTCACGGAGCTGAGCATCGACCCCTTCAAGCAGAATGAGCTGCTCACCGACGAGGAGCGGGCCGCGCTGGAGCAGCGGGGTTCGCCCGAGGTGCAGGCCGCGATCGCGGACGGCGCATGGACCCGATGCGCCGGTCTCTTCGATCCCGGCCCCGACCCGAACGAGGACGAGGATCCCGACCCCGCCGACCTCCGGGACCGGAGCCCCCACGCCTTCCAGAACGACCGGCACCACGCGGCGCGGTGATCCGGCCGCCAAGAGCGCGAGCTCAGCCCACGCGCGCGGAGGTGAGCCAGGCGAGATGGGCTGCTCCGCGTGCCCGTGCCGCGCGCTGGGTGCGCAGCCTGAACCCGGCGGCCGAGTCGCTGCCTTACGGGCGGAGCAGGGCCGCGGCGGCAGATCTATGAAGAGGGAGCTCATGACCAACAAGAGACGCACGAAGCTCATTAGCCTGGCCCAGCAAGGCGAGGTTCACCGCACGAACGGCAACTACACCACGGCGGTCCAGTGCTTCACCGACGCGCTCGCGATCGACGGCAAGTACGCGTGGGCCTACGCTCACCGGGGCGCGGCCCGCGCAGCCATCGACGACTGGGCGAACTGCTGCAAGGATTTCGAGACCGCGCTGAATTTGCAACCAGGATACGGTTGGGCCGTCGGACACTGGGCGGAGGCCTTCAGGACCCACGCGATCTACAACATGTCCGGGCAGAGCTGGGAAGAGCTGCACAGCCTCGTGGACAGGTCGATCGAGCTCTTCGATACGGCGATCACGCTCTCGCCGGGGAGCGCCTGGACCTTCGCCCACCGCGGCGCAGCGTACACATTCAAGTACTGGCTCGACATGATGCCGAAGCTCGCGCCGAAGCTCGGCCTGGACGCCACGCACGCGGCGCGGCGCACGGCGAGCCCCGGCGAGAGCGCCGCGGAGCGGGCGAGGGAGAGCTTTGATAAGGCGTGCCAGCTCAACCGGCGTTACGCCTGGGCGCACGCCTTCAAGGCGATCCTCCTCGGCCTCGTCGCCGGCGAGAAGCAGGGGACGGCGGAGGATCTCGACGAGGCGCGCCAAACCTTGCTCGAGGCGCTCCTGTTCGACGTCAACCAGCGGCTCGTGCTCGATCGCCCGCTCGCGACGCTCCTGCATCGCGCAGGAGATTTCGCGGGCTCGGTCGCTGTCGGGACGTCCGGTCTTCAGAAGGATCCGGAGGATATCGTCTCGCGCTACCTCGTCACCGTCGGACTCAAGCGGCTGGGCGACCCGCTCGCGCCGGCGGTCATCCAGCAGACTCGAAGGCTGCTCGAGTTTGCCAGGTCCGAGATCCAGGTGATGCTCCTCGGGCTGGATCTGCTCGACCAGCCCGGCAGCGAAGTCAGGGCGGTCGAGACGCTATCGCACGAGCGCCTGTCCGTCGAGGCCATCGGGCTCGTCGCCTTCGACCCCACGTGGAGCGCTGTCCGCGCGCTGTCCGCGCAGGCCAGCGGCAGCACGACAGACCCCGTCAAGCCCACCAAAGAGTGAGAGAGAGAGGAAGACTCATGGATCGTCTTTTCAAGCTGCTCACCGAGCTGAGCGTCGACCCCTTCGAGCACGCCGCGTTCACGACCGGCGGGCAGGACGCTGGGCTCACGGACGAGGAGCGCACCGCGCTCGTGCGATCGCGCTCGCCCGAAGCGCAGGCCGAGATCGCGGGCGGTGCGTGGAGCCGATGCGCCTGGATCGCCGACCCGGGCCCCGACCCCGACGAGGATCCCGACCCGCCGGGCCGAGAGGCGCAGGAGCCGCGGGCCGGATCTCGCCTCCCCGGCGGCGGTCGCGCGTGGATCTGAGCAGGACGAGGGTCACCTAACCCGTCGTGGTGGAGAAGGACGATGGACATCTGCGGCTGTGAGATCATCGAGCGGCTCCGGGAGGGTGCCCGCTCCACCGCCTACCGTGCGAGGCGGCGTTCGGACGGTCTCCCTCTGGTGCTCAAGGCCCTGAAGGAGCAGCATCCGTCGCAGGCGCAGATCGCGTCGCTCCGCCACGAGCACGCGATCCTGAGCGAGCTCAAGGACGTGGACGGCGTCGTGCGCAGCCACGGCGTCGAGGAGGACGGCGGGCGATATGCTCTCTTGATCGAGGACTTCGGCGGCACCTCGCTCAAGGCCATGAACGCCGCCGGGGCGCTCTCGCTCGAGCGGACCCTCGCGCTGGCCATCGACGTGGTGAGTGTCCTCGAGGCGATCCACCAGCGCCGCGTCGTCCACCGCGATCTCAACCTCTCCAACATCGTGATGAACCCGGCCGACGGGCGGGTGAAGGTGATCGATTTCGGCCTCGCCTCGGTGCTCCCGCAGGAGTCGACCTCGTTCACGAGCCCCGGCGGCCTCAAAGGCACGCTGGCGTACATGTCCCCGGAGCAGACCGGCCGGATGAACCGGTCGGTCGACTACCGGACAGACTACTACTCGCTCGGGGTGAGCCTTTACGAGCTGCTCACCGGGCGTCTCCCCTTCACGGCGGACGACGTGCTCGAGCTGGTGCACGCGCACATCGCGCGGCAGCCTCCCTCGCCGCGGGCGTCGAACCCGGCGATCCCCGAGGTCCTCGCGCAGATCGTGCTCAAGCTGATGGCGAAGAGCGCCGACGATCGCTACCAGTCCGCGCGCGGCATCCGCGCCGACCTCGCGGGCTGCCTCGAGAAGCTCCGCCAGCACGGCGCCGTCGATCCGTTCCCGCTGGGGCGACACGACCGCTCCGAGCGGTTCCACCTGCCGCGGAAGCTGTACGGCCGTGACGCCGAGGTCCAGGCTCTCATGGCGGCGTTCGAGCGGGTCGATCAGGGCGCGGTGCTCATGCTCGTGTCCGGGTACTCCGGCGTCGGAAAATCAGCGCTCATCCACGAGGTGTATCGCCCGCTCACCGCGCGGCGCGGCATCTTCATCGCGGGCAAGTTCGACCAGTACCGCGACGACGCCCCGCACGCCGCGCTGGCGCAGGCCCTCCACGCGCTGGTCGAGCAGCTCCTCACCGAGAGCGAGGAGCGCCTCGCGGCGTTCCGCGCGCGGGTGCGCGAGGCGCTGGGAGCAAGAGCGCGTGTCCTCCTCGACGCGTGCCCGAGCCTCGAGCTCGTGCTCGGGCCGCAGCCCGACGTGCCGGTGCTGCCGCCCACCGAGGCGCGCCAGCGCTTCAACCAGACCGTGCGCGACCTGGTCGCGGCCATCGCCACGCCGGAGCACCCGCTCTGCATCTTCTTCGACGACCTCCAGTGGGCCAACCTCGATGCCTTGAAGCTGCTGGGGGAGCTGTTCAACGCCGCGCAGGATGTGCCGCTCTTTTTGATCGGCTCCTACAGGGACAACGAGGTCACCGACGTCCATCCCCTGTCGCTGACGGTCCGGGAGATCGCGGCGCGCGGCGCGCGCGTCGAGCGGCTCTCGCTCGCACCGCTCGGGCTCGAGCACATGAAAGAAATGGCCGGCGACGCGCTCGGCACCTCGCCCGAGGAAGCCGCTCCGCTCGCCGATCTCCTGCTCTCGCGCACCGCGGGCAATCCGTTCTTCGTGTGCGCATTCCTGACCTCGCTGTATGCCGATGGGCTGATCGAGCGCAGCGCCGACGGCTTCCGGTGGGACCTGGACCGCATCCGGCAGCGCGGGATCACCGACAACGTCGTCGAGCTGATGGTGGCCCGGGTGCGGAAGCTCTCGCCGGCTGCGCAGGACCTGCTCAAGGTGGCGGGCTGCCTCGGCGGCATGTTCGACCTCGGCACGCTCGCGATCGCGGCGGATCGGCCGGTGGAGGAGGTCGGAGGCGACCTGTGGAGCGCGGCCACAGAGGGGCTCTTGATCCCGATGGATCGGGTCAGCTCCGCCGTGCAGATGGCGGCGGCGGGGCCCGGCCTCCGCTGTAGATTCGCGCACGATCGCATCCAGCAGGCCGTCGTCTCGATGCTGGACGAGAAGGAGGAGCCGCGCCTTCGCCGGGATGTCGGCAGGAGGCTCCTCGGGCGCTCGAGCGCGGAGGAGTCGGCCGGCCGGCTGTTCGACATCGTGGGGCTGCTCAACCAGGGGCGGGCGGCGATCGAGCAGCGCGAGGAGATCATCGATCTCGCCCGTCTCAATCTACAGGCGGCGCGGAGGGCGCTCCAAGCCGGCGCGGGGCAGCAGGCGCAGGTCTACGGTCAGGCGGGCATCGCGCTCCTCGGCGCCGAGGACTGGAGCGCGCACTACGAGCTCGCCCGCGACATCCACCTCGCCGCGGCCGAGGCCGCGTTCTCCCAGGGCGACTTCGAGGCGACGCAGACCCTGTGCGAGGTCGTCCGGCCGAGGGCCACCAGCGCGCTCGATGAGGTGAAGCTCCTCGACTTGGAGGGGCACGCCCTCTATTCGCAGCAGCGGCTCGCCGATGCGATGCGGGTATACCTTGAGGCGCTCCGGCGGCTCGGCGTCGAGATGCCGGAGAGCGCGGCTGCCGAGGACGTCGAGCGGGAGATCGCGCTCACGGCGGAGGCGCTCGGCGACCGGCCGGTCGAGGAGCTCGCCGACCTGCCGGAGTGCGGCGATCCGGCGGACCGGGCGAGGATGGCCCTCCTGAGCCACGTGATCAACATCGCCGTGATCACAGGGGCGAGGCTGTTCTCGATCGCGGTCTGCCGGCTCGTCCAGATGTCGCTGCGCTGCGGGGGCGCGCCGCAATCCCCCTTCGGGTATGCCTACTATGGCTTCCTCCTCCTCTCCCGGGACGAGCTCGATCGGGCCTACCGCTTCGGCCGGCTGGCGCTGCGGCTCGCAGATCGGTTGAGCGACAAGGGGTCGCGCGCGCACACCTATCTCTACAGCGGCTTCATGGTCATTCACGTGAAGACGCCGCTCCACGAGCTCTCGCCGCTGTTCTCGGACGCCTATCGCTTCGCGCTGGAGGCCGGCACGCCGTTCCAGGCCGCCAACGCGGGGGTGACGGTCTGCATGACCCGGCTGCTCGCCGGCGTCGACCTCGGGACGCTCGCCGCCGACATGGAGCAGTACGCGCACGGGATCGCGAAGCTCCACCAAACCATGGTCCTCGGCTGGATGCAGATCTACCAGCAGACCGTGCACAACCTGCGCGGCAAGACCTCCGATCAGGTCGTGCTCGCCGGCCCCGCGTACGTCGAGGCCGAGCGGGTCCCGCAGCAGCGCGCGGCCGGCGACATGGGGGCGATGTTCAACTACCATTTCTGCAAGACGCTCCTCTGCTACGTGTTCGGCGAGCACGAGCAGGCTGCGGCGATCGCGGAGGCCGCCGCGCCCTACGCCGCCATCGTCGAGCGGTCGACGTCGGCCGCGCCGTGGATGCTGGTCGAGTCGCTCGCGCACCTCGCGGTGTACGACCACGCCGACGCGGCCGCGCGCGAGCGGATCGGCGCGCTCGTGGAGCGCAACCTCGCCAAGCTCGAGAAGTGGCGCGAGCACTGCCCGGCCACCTACGAGCACAAGCTGCTCCTCATCCGCGCCGAGCGCGCGCGCGTGCTCGACCAGGACGACGTGGCCCGCGACGCCTTCGAGCGCGGCGTGGAGCTCGCGGGGAAGAGCGGCTACCAGCACGAGGCCGCCATCGCCCACGAGCTCGCCGGGCGCTTCTACCTCGCGCGGGGCGACCAGAAGCTCGCGCGGCAGCACCTGCGCGACGCGCACGAGGGCTACCTGCGCTGGGGCGCGGTCGCCAAGGCCAAGGCGCTGGAGAAGCAGCACCCGGGGCTCGTGCCGCACGTCGCCTCCGGCATCCTCGCGACGTCGAAGTTCTCGGAGACGGCCGGCCGCGAGCTCGACTTCAGCATCCTCGACCTGATCAGCGTCCTCAACGCCTCGCAGGACCTCTCGCGCGAGATCGAGCTCGACCGCCTCCTCTCCCGGCTGATGCAGATCCTGCTGGAGACGAGCGGCGCCGAGGTCGGGTACCTCCTCCTCGAGCAAGGCGGCCAGTGGGAGATCGAGGGCGAGAAGTCCGTCGATGAGGACGCCAAGGTCCTCCAGTCGATCCCGATAGCCGATCTCGCGCCCCGGGGGCGCCGGGGGCTGCCCACCTCGATCGTCTATTACGTCGCGCGCACGCAGGAGAGCGTCGTGCTCGACGACGCCGCCGCGAACCCTCGCTTCGGGCGCGACCCCCACATCACCGGGAACGCGGTCGGCTCGGTGCTCTGCTTCCCGCTCGGCCGCCCGGGAGGCCGGCGCGGCATCGTCTACCTCGAGAACAGCCTGGTCAAAGGCGCCTTCACGCCGGCTCGCATGCGCATCCTGCAGATGCTCTCGACCCAGGCGGTCATCTCGCTCGAGAACGCCGCGCTCTACAACACCCTGGAGCAGCGGGTCCAGGCGCGCACCCGGGAACTGCAGGCAAAGAACGAGGAGCTCGCGGCCACCTTGAAGCGCCTGCGCGAGGCCCAGGACCGCATGATCGTGCAAGACCGGCTCGCCTCGCTCGGCTCGCTCACGGCCGGCATCGCCCACGAGCTCCGGAATCCGCTCAACTTCGTCAACAACTTCGCCGAGCTCTCGGTCCGCCTCATCGACGACATCGGCGGTGACATCTCGACCCTCGCCCGGGGGCTCGACGACGGCCGCGAAGAGTACCTCATCGAGGCGCTCGGCGACCTGACGACCAACGTCAAAAAGATCGGCGAGCACGGCCGGCGCATGGAAGGCATCATCCGCTCGATGCTCGACCACTCTCGGGGCGAGCGCGGAGAGCGCCAGGCGGTCGACTTCAACACGCTCGTGACGACCTACGTCAACATCGGTTATCACGGCGCCCGCGCGCGCGCCTCATCGGCCGAGATCGCGATCGAGCTCGACCTCTCCCCTTCCATCGGCCAGATGAGCCTCGTCCCGCAGGAGATCAGCCGCGTCGTCATCAACCTCGTCGACAACGCCTGCTACGCCGTGCGGCGGAGAGACCCGGCGCGCGGACAGGGGCCCTCCCCTCGACTCCGGGTCACGACACGCGATCTCGGCGATCGTGTCGAGCTCCGTGTCCATGACAACGGCCCTGGCATCCCGGCGGGGATCCGGGACAAGATCATGAACCCCTTCTTCACGACCAAGCCGCCTGGCGAGGGCACGGGGCTCGGGCTCTCGATCTGTCATAACATCGTCGTCGAGGGCAACGGGGGCTCCCTGACCTTCGAGACGGAAGAAGGGGAGTTTACCGAGTTCATCGTGACGCTCCCGAAGCACGTGCCCGGCCCGGAGCTCGGCGCCGCATAGGCGCCCTGGTCAGGCCGCCGCGAGGCCCCTACATCCATCCTGCAGCGCGCGGACGACAGATGTAACGGATGTAGACGGAGCGCGCGGAGCAGCGCACGCTGTCATTGACTCCCCTACTCCACCGCTGTAACATGCGGCTCGCCATGGCAGAACCCATCATCGCCGAGAAGTACATGCTGATACGGCATATCGGCGGTGGCGGCATGGGGCAGATCTGGGAGTCGGAGGATTTGCGCCTTCAACGCCGTGTCGCGCTCAAGCTGATGAGCGCCGAACACGTGGAGTCACCGGAGTCGTGCGCCCGTTTCGATCGCGAGGCCAAGTCGATAGCGCAGCTCCGCAATCCGCACGTCGTGCACATCTACGATTACGGGGTCGACCGCGGGGTCGACGAGGAGCGGCCCTACATCGCGATGGAGCTGCTCGAGGGCGAGGATCTCCAGCGCCACCTCGATCGCGTGAGGCGGCTCCCGCTCCCGGCGGTCGCGTCGATCGTGACGCAGGCGGCGCGGGGCCTCGCGGCCGCGCACGCCGCGGGCATCGTGCACCGCGATCTGAAGCCCGGGAACGTCTTCCTCGCCCGGACCGAGGCCGCCGAGGTCGTGAAGCTCCTCGACTTCGGCGTGGTCACCATGCGGTCGAAGAGCGACGATCTGCGCCTCACCGGCGGCGGCGGCCTCATCGGCACGCCGACGTACATGAGCCCGGAGCAGATGCGCGGCGCCGTCGTGGACCACCGGAGCGACCTCTGGTCGCTGGGCGTCCTCGCCTACTGCGCGCTCACCGGCGAGCTGCCGTTCACCGCGCAGACGCTCGGCGGGCTGGTCGTGGGCATCTGCACGGAGCCCTTCCGTCCGGCGTCGAGCCTCGTCCCGGGGCTGTCGGCCGAGCTGGATCGGTTCTTCGAGCGCGCGCTGGCCAAGGATCCGACCCAGCGCTTCCGGTCGGCGCGCGAGATGGCCGCTGCGTTCGCCGCGCTGGCCGCCGGCAACGAGCGGCGCCCGGCCAAGATCCTGATCGCCGACGACGAGCCTGACGTCTCCGCCCTCATCAAGCAGTGCTTTCGTCGCCAGATCCGCGAGGGCATCTACAACTTCGTCTTCGCCGAGGACGGCGAGAGCGCGCTCGCCGAGCTCCGCAACCACCCCGACACGGATGTCGTCCTCACCGACATCAACATGCCCCGCATGGATGGCCTCACGCTGCTCCCCCACATCGGCGATGTGACCCCGCACGCGCGAGCGGTGGTCATGTCCGCCTATGGCGACATGCAGAACATCCGCGCCGCGATGAACCGGGGCGCGTTCGATTTCCTGGTGAAGCCGATCGATTTCAAGGACCTCGAGCTCACGATAGAGAAGACGCTGAAGCAGGTGTGCGAGCTGCGCGACAACAGCCGATCGAGCCGGGAGAACGACCTCCTGCGCACGTTCGCGAGCCCGCTCGCCGTCGAGCGGCTCCGCTGCCCCGACGGATTCGGGGCGTGCGAAGTCGCGGAGGGCACCGTCGCCTTCCTCGATCTGGCCGGCTTCCACGACGCGGCCCGGGGCAAGCGCGCGGAGGAGACGGTGCGAATGCTGAACGCGAACCTCGACGTCATCGCGCTCGAGCTCTCGATGCGGGGTGGGACGATCGACAGGTTCCTGGGCGACTGCGTCATGGCCCTCTTCCGCGGCCCCAATCACGTCGCGCGCGCGCTCGATGCGTGCTTGGTCGTGCGCGCGCAGCTCGAGACGCTCGCGCGCCGCGCCGGGGAGGCATCGGCCTTCGTCCCCGGCATCTCCATCGGTGTGGCGACAGGCGAGCTCATCATCGCCGAGGTCGGCTCGCGGGCCTGCCGGCGGCTCGACTGCACGGCGCTCGGCGAGGTCGTGAGCGTCGCCGCCCAGCTGGAGACCGCGGCCGAGCGGAATCAGATCCTCGTGAGCGGAGAGGTCCACGCGAAGGCCGCCGGCTTTCAGTGCGCGCCGCGCGGGCAGCGCGCCTTCGTGGGCGCCAAGGGGCCCGTGCAGGTCTTCGAGATCGTCGGCCGCGCGACCGCCGCGCAGGGGACCGTCGCGGGAGCTCAGAGCGACGTCCCCACGCTCGAGATTCGCTCCAGCCGAGCGACGTCGCCCTCCTGAGCGCTGGGTCCAAGGACCCGCTGCACGACCGGCTCGTGCAGCGCGACGAGGAAATGGAGGTGGAGACGAGGACGACGCCGACGTCGACGCCCTGCCGTGATCCAGCCCACGGAGGCGTTGACAAGGATAACCGGCTTTGCTCACATACCCAGTCCGCTCGGCGCATCGCGCGTCCCTGGGGACGGCCGGTAACATGGTGGGCACGGGTCAAGACACCTCGGACGCGGAGCCGACCCAGGCGGCGATCCTGGGCAAGTACCGGCTGATCGCGAAGCTCGGCCGGGGCGGGATGGGGGACGTGTTCCTGGCGATCGCGCGGGGGCCGGGGTCCTTCAACAAGCTCGTCGTTGTCAAGCGCCATCGCGGCGTGAGCGGGGACGGCGAGAAGGTCGTCGCCATGTTCCTGGACGAGGCGAAGCTGTCCGCCCGCCTCAACCATCCCAACATCGTCCAGACCTACGAGGTCGATCACGACGACGACGGCTACTTCACCGTGATGGAGTACCTGGAGGGCCAGCCGCTCAGCGCGCTCATGAGGGCGGTGGCCGAGGGGGAGCCGGGCGCCGCGGGCTTCACGCGCGGCGTCTGGGTCAGGATCGTGGCCGACCTCTTGAGCGGCCTCCACTACGCACACGAGCTCCGCGATTACGACGGTGCGCCGCTCGGCATCGTCCACCGCGACGTCTCCCCGCACAACATCTTCGTCACGTACGACGGCGCGGTGAAGCTGCTCGATTTCGGCATCGCCAAGGCGTCGATCAACACCGACCTCACCGAGACCGGGAAGCTGAAGGGCAAGGCCTCGTACATGGCGCCGGAGCAGGCCGTCGGCAGCGGGTCGACCGATCGGCGGGCCGACATCTTCGTCGCGGGGATCGTGCTCTGGGAGCTCCTCACGCGGGAGCGGCTCTTCGGGGGCGACGCCGTGAGCGCGCTCTGGAAGCTGGCGGCCGTGGACGAGATCCCGCGGCCCTCGCTCCTCCGGCCGGACATCCCGCCGGCCCTCGACGCCATCGTGGCGCGGGCGCTCGACCGCGATCCGGCGAAGCGGTTCGCGACCGCGCAGGAGATGCGCGCGGCGCTCGAGGACTACCTGCGCGCGGCGGGCGAGGACGTCGGGTCCGACGAGATCGGCGCGAGCATGCTGGCGGTGTTCGCGGAGCGCCGGGCGAGCATGCAGCGGCAGGTCAAGGCGTACCTCGAGCAGAGCGCGCAGGGCGTGGACCGCCCGAGCGTGCCCGCCGAGCCCCGCCCCTCTCGCGTGAGCCACTTCGAGGGCGCAGAAGGAAGGCGCATTCAGCCCGTGATCGCCCTCGACGAGGAGCGCGGGCAGCGGACCTCGGGGACGCCGGGCCCCGGGCGCCCCGCCTCGGACTCGACGAGCCTGAGGTCGAACCCCCGCACGGCCGCCGGGCCTCAGCAGCGCAGCTACTGGATCGGGGCGCTCGGCGCGGCCGCGCTCGTCGCGGCGGCGGCGTTCTCGACGCGCCGCCCTGGTGGGCAGGCGCCATCCGCCGGCTCCGCCGCGGCCGTGCTCGTCGAGCCGGACGCCGGCGCTCGCTGCACCGGGGTGCTCCGCGTCCGGATCACGACGGGCGACACAGGGACGGCCACCGACATCTCGCCGCCGTACAACTACGGGGTCTACGACTACCTGCGTCACCTCAACGACAGTCAGGGAGGGCTCCGGGGCTGTCCCATCGACGTCGACATGAAGGACGCGCAGTACGACCCCGCCAAGACGGAGGAGGTCATCGAGGCGTGGCGGCAGCAGCCCGGGTGGAGCGAGGTCTCCACGCTGTTCGTGTTCGGCACCGGGCCGACCACCCGTGTCGCCCCGAGGCTCACGGAGGAGAAGAAGCTCATCATTCCCGGCTCGTACGCAGGCTCGCTCGCCACGCCGGTGCCGATCTCGGCGGACGTGTCGCATGCCGAGTTCAACGCCCTGGGCCAGAGCGCCGCCGCGACAGAGCACAAGACGAGCCCCGGATACCCCTACATCTTCTTTCCGGCGACGGACTACTCGACCGCCATCCGCATCGGCATCAAGGCCGCCTGGAAGATCGCGCCCGGGCGCATCGCGATGGTGCACGACACGATAGACAAGTGTCTTTACTGCGTCGATCCGCTCGCCGCGGGCAAAGCCTACGTCGAGGAGCTGCCCGGGATGCTGCTCGGCGAGGATCTGATCGTCCCGCAGACGTCGTCCCTCGAGGATGAGGGGCGAATCGTCGACGCGGTGATCGGCTACGTGAAGCGCGAGATCGAGAAGAAGCGGGCGGACCCGTCGTATGTGCCGACGAGCTGGTTCTGGGCCGGCAACAGCGTCCTCCCCTCGTCCTTCGTCGGGAAGGGCGCGGCCGCGGCGCAGAAGCTCATCCAGCAGGCGTTCCCGGGGCCGGAGAAGCACCGCTGGCAGCTGCGCGTGATGGCGAACAACTGGGGTATCGGCGAGAGGACCCTGGCGGTCTGCGGGGCCGACTGCGCGGGGATCTTTTATGGGCTGTTCCCGGTGCCCGTCTACGGCGACACCCAGCACTCGAGCGGGATGGCGGAGATGCTGCGCATCCACAGGGCCTACCGGGAGAAGGACGGCCACCCGCTGGAGCTGTACCAGGACCAGCCCTACGTCCAGGGCCACGCCGCGGCGCTCATGTGGCGGGAGGCCGTCGAGCGGGCCATCGACGCCGGCCGCACGCACCCGACCGGAGAGGACCTGAAGGCGGCCCTCGAGGGCTTCCGGAACGTGGTGCTCGACGGGATGACGGCGGGGCCGATCTCGTTCAGCGCGAAAGACCATCGGCCGCAGGCAAACGAGTCGGTGTACACGATCGGCGGGGGCGCGGACGGGGGTGGAGTCGGGTTTCGGTTCGTCGATCACTGCTCGATCGAGCTCGACGCGAAGTGGCTCGGGTACTGAGCTGAGCCCGCGCCGCGCTGCCGGGAGTGGCAGAGAGGCCCGAGAGAATGGAACCGCCATGACGCCACGAGACGCCAAGATGTTTCTGTGTTTCTTGGCGTCTCGTGGCGTCCTTGGCGGTTCCTCTCTTTCCGCGACGAACCTCCCGCAACAGGGCTATGTCGGCCCAGAGATCCGCCAGAACCCGATCCTCGCTGCCCCCGTCAGATCCGGCCCGACCGGCCCCTTGCCCCAGAAATGGTCATCGTAGTTGGGCACCGTCCACCCCTGCCCGTACGCCCCCATCACCGCGTAGATCACCTCGTCGTCCGGCTGGACCTCGATCGCCGTCGTCACCCACGCCTGCCGCACCGGCGCCGGGCTCTCGTCGTCGAGCAGGTAGCGCGCGAACTTCGATCCTTCGGTCGTGTCGTCGAACGACTCCGTCGCATAGCCGAGCAGGAGGTGCAGCCCGTCGAACGCGCCCGCCCACCGGTAGCGCCACGCGCCGCCGTCGTCCTGGAGCGGGCCGCAGGCGGCCACCACCATCCACTCCAGGTTGGCGTTGCCCCAGCGGGCGTCGCTGAAATGGAGGACCCGGTCGTTCATCGCGCTGCAGAACATGAACCCGACGCCGTTCGCGTGCCCCGTGTAGAACGTGAGATCCACCGAATCCGCGAACGACGCGTCCTGGCCGCCCAGCGCCGGATCCTTGAAATCGACCTCCCACGCGCGCTGATCGCCCCAGTTGAAGCGGGACTCGATTCCTCCCTCCCGGAAGCCCTTCAACAGCCCATCGACGTTCGCCGCCGAGTGATCGAGGCCGCCGCAGAGCCCGACCCACTCGGCGCCCACCACCGCGCGGCCGTCGTCGACTGGCGGCGGGAGCGGCGGGCGCGCCGCGTCGAGCCCCGCCGCCGCGCGGCCGAACGAGAGGCCCCGCGATGCTGTCGCGACAAGACCGTCGGCGTCCGTGACATAGAGCGAGAGCGTGTCCGTCTCCCCGCGAAGGCCAGAGACGCCAGACACCTTCACCTGCGAGACGCCTTCTCCCCCTTCACCGACCGAGTCGAGCCCGTCGAGCGAGCGCGCCGACGATACCCACCTGTACGTGTACGGAGCAGTACCTCCGGTGACGCTCGCCTCCGCGAGCGCGGTCGCGCCGTCCACACGCACCGAGATCTCGGCCCTCGGAGCGTCTATGACGGCCGGCACGATCCGCTTGCGGACGTCCACCACCTCCCCGCCGACCGTCCGCCGTGCGCTGCACACATAATGGGGCAGGATCCGCCGTACCTCGCGGGACAGCGGCGGCGCGTAATAGACGAGCTCCGGCTCGGCCGCGATCACCGCGCCGCTGCCCAGCGCGTCGGCGCACAGCGCGGGGGCCTCGGAGGCCGGGACGATCGCGACGTCCTCCCCTCGCTCGAGCTCGCGCCGCGCGTAGATCAGGTGGGTCACGGCGCCCTCGCCGTCGAACGTCACGCGGACCTTGGCCCCGGGGCCGATCAGCCGGATCCCCTCGAGCTCGTCGCGAAAGCTCACCTGCGTGTCGAGCTCGGCCCGCGCCACATCACGCCCCTCCGCGTCGACCGCCTCGAGCAGCGAGTGGCCGACGGCGAGATCGCTCCCGACCGGCAGGCCCGCGGCGTCCAGCGCGGCCCACGCCCGCGCCGCCGCGTCCGGCTCCGGCAGGACCTGCAGCGCCGCGAGCGCCTCGAAATCGAGGGCGTCATCGCCCGCCGACGTGGCGAAGCCGCGCTCGTCGCGGAACCCGGGCGCGGGCGGCGCGTCGGCCTTCCTCGTGGGCAAGCGCTGGAATCGCGCGCCGTCGAGGTAGCGAATCGCGCCGTCGGCCACGAGCGCGGCGGCGCCTCCCCGCGCGGGATCCTCCGCGAGCCCGAGCGCGCCGGCGAGCGCCGACGCCCGCGCGACGTCGGCGCCGCCGCCGATCACGCGGTATGCAGGCAGGGATCGCGCCTCCCTGCCAGGCGACCCCGCAGCGGGCGACGCCGCGCGGAACACGCCGCGATCGGCGCTCTCCGGGAGATCCTCGCGGGCGTCGCGGCCGCTGCACCCGGCGACGCCGAGGGTCACGAGGAGAAAGACGCCCAACACCCCATCCGGTGATCTCTTCATCAAAGTCTCCCTTTCCCTGCGGCGACGGCGAGGCTCGGCGCGCAACTCCGCACGAGCGATCTCGCAGGGAGCCTCCGCGCGGCGCTCGCGGCCCGCGACGCGAGCACCACGCATTGCACGACCCAAGCCACCTCGGCCGCGCCGCTCCGCGGCGCGACTCTCCGCGCTCCGCGCGCTCTCGGCCGAGATTGACCGCCTCGCGTCCGCCTCCTAGGCTGCCGCGCATTCCATGACAGCGCACACGAAGGACGGAGAGAGCGCGCCCGGCGCCGGCGATCGGACGCTCGAAGGGACGGCGGATCCCGGCGCGCGCCTGTTCCTCGACTTCCTCTCCTCCATCCGCCCCCGCGTCGAGGCCGCGCTCGATCAGCGCTGGCGCGACAAGGCGGCCTCCGTGCAGCGCTACGGCCGCGAGGTCGCGGCCATGGTCTCCGAGGCGCGGAGCCTCACGCTGCGCGGCGGCAAGCGGTTCCGCGCGGGGCTGCTCATCGCCGCGTACCAGGGCGTCGCGCCGGACGCGCCGCTCGGCCCCGCGATCGACGCCGGCGTCGCGCTCGAGCTGCTCCAGACGTACCTGCTCATCCAGGACGACTGGATCGACTGCGACACCGTCCGGCGCGGAGATCGCACCGTCCACGTCGCGCTGACCGAGACGCTCGGCGATCCGCACCTCGGGGCCTCGTCCGCGATCCTCGCGGGCGACCTCACCTGGAGCTTCGCGCTGAGCACGCTCGCGGGCGCGGACGCGCCGCCGGAGACGACGCTCGCGGCCGTCCGGCTCTTCTGCAAGATGCACGAGGACGTCGTGATCGGGCAGCACCTCGACGTGGTCGGCCGGGCCGAGGACGTCGAGCAGATGCACGCGCTCAAGACCGGCAGCTACACGGTGCGGGGCCCGCTCGCGCTCGGCGCCACGCTGGCCGGCGCGCCGGCCGAGACCGTGGCGGCGCTCGAGCGGTTCGCGGCGCCCGTGGGCATCGCCTTCCAGCTGCGCGACGACCTCCTCGGCACCTTCGGGAGCGCCGCCGCGACCGGCAAGCCGGTCGGCAACGACCTGCGCGCCGGCAAGCGCACCGCCGTGCTCGCCTCGGCCGAGGGGCGCCTCGACGCCGCGGGCCGGAGCGCCGTCGAGCGCGCGCTCGGCCGCAAGGACGCGAGCGACGACGCCGTGGCGGCCGCGACGCTCGCGCTCGAGGCGTGCGGCGCGCGGCGCGCCGTCGAGGAGCGGCTCTCCGCCCTGTGCGGCGAGGCCGAGGTCCTCGCGCGCTCGCTGCCGGTGAGCGCGTCGGCCCGGCAGATCCTGTGCGGAGCCGCGAGCGCGCTCCGGTGGACCGGCGCATGACCGAGGCGCTCGGCGAGGCGTCCGGCAAGGTCATCCTGCTCGGCGAGCACGCCGTCGTGTACGGGGCGCCCGCGCTCGCCGCCGGCATCGAGCGCGGCGCCCGCGCGCGGGCGACCCGCTGCTCCGGCGCGAGCGCGCTCCGGCTGGGCGGGCGCGAGCTCCGCGCGGCGCCGGCCGAGGAGGACGTGGCGCGGGCGTTCGCGGCGCTCCTCGGGGCGCTGCCCGACGTCGGCCCGGTGCGCGTCGAGGCGGAGAGCGATCTGCCGCCCGGCGGCGGCCTGGGCAGCTCGGCGGCGCTCGGGGTCGCGATCGCCCGGTCGGTTGCCGGGCTAGCGCGCGCGCCCGTGGCCGCGGCCGCCGCCGTCACCGACGCCGCGGCCGCCTGGGAGCGCGTGTTCCACGGCAACCCGTCGGGCATCGACACGACGGCCGCGGCCCGCGGCGGCTGCTTCCGCTTCACCCGGGCGCACGGAGCGACCTCCATCGTCCCGCGCGACGACCTGTGGCTCTGCGTGGGCTCGACCGGCGTGTCGTCGTCCACGCGCAGCATGGTCGAGCTCGTGGCGAGGCTCTTCGAGCGCAAGCCCACGCTGGCCACGACGTCCATCGCCGGCATCACCGCGCTCGTCGAGAACGCGGCCCTCGCGATCGAGGCGGGCGACGCGGTCGGCCTCGGCCGCCTCATGGATCTGAACCAGATGCTCCTCGCCGGCATGTTCGTCTCGACCGAGGCGATCGAGGCCCTGTGCAAGCTCGCGCGCGAGGCCGGCGCGCTCGGCGCCAAGATCACCGGCGCCGGCGGCGGCGGCTCGGTCATCGCGCTGCTCCCGCCGCCAGGCGAAGGCGCGACGTCGAACGTCGCCGCGGACCGCGTGCTCGCCGCCTGGCGCGACGCGGGGTACAGCGGCTTCGTCACCCGCGTGAAGGCGGGCGTGACGAGGACGGAGCCACAGGAGCAAGCATGACCGTCGTGAGCCGGGCGACCGCGATCGCCCATCCGAACATCGCCCTCGCGAAGTACTGGGGCAAGCGGGCCGATGGCCACAACCTGCCCGCCGTGCCGAGCCTCTCGGTGACGCTCGCCGGGATGGCGACGACGACCGAGGTCGCCTTCGACGCGGCGCTCGATCGCGACGAGCTCCACCTCGGCGGCGCGGCCTTGCCGGCGGACGCGGAGGCGACGCGCCGGGTCGCAGGGCTGCTCGACCGGGTCCGCGCGGCCTCGGGGCGGCGCGAGCGCGCCCGCGTCGTCAGCCGGAACGACTTCCCCACCGCGGCGGGCCTCGCCTCGAGCGCGTCGGCGTTCGCCGCGCTCGCGCTCGCCGCGAGCGCCGCCGCAGGCCTGCCCACGGCGCCTGCGCTGGTGAGCGATCTCGCGAGGAAGACCTCGGTATCGGCCGCGCGCTCCGCGTTCGGCGGCTTCGTCGAGCTCCGCGCCGGCCGCCCCGGGGACGAGGCGCTCGCCGCGACGCCGCTCGCGCCCGAGGACCACTGGCCGCTCGCGGTCGTGATCGCGGTGACGCGCGAGGGCCCGAAGGACGTGGGCTCCAGCGACGGCATGCGGCACACCGCGATGACGAGCCCGTACTTCCCCGCGTGGGTGGACGCCGCGCCGTCGCTCTTCGACGCGGTCCGCGCCGCGGTCCTCGCCCGCGACCTCGCCGCGCTCGGCGCCGCGGCCGAGGCGAGCGCCCTGTGCATGCACGCCTCGAGCATCGCCGCCTCGCCGGGCCTGCTCTACTGGACCGGCGCCACCGTCGAGGTGATCGCGGCGGTGCGGAGGCTCCGCGCCCAGGGAACGCCGGCGTTCTTCACCATCGACGCCGGCCCGCACGTGAAGGTCTTCACGACGCCCGAGGCGCAGGCCGCCGTGGGCGCGGCGCTGCTCGCCGTCCCCGGCGTCCTCCGCACCATCACGGCCGTCCCCGGCGGCGGAGCCCGCCTCGCGCCCTCGTCCGGGGGCGCGTGATCGTCCGCGCGCCTGGCAAGCTGGTCCTCTCGGGCGCGTACGCCGTGCTCGAGGGCGCGCCCGCGCTGGTGGCCGCCGTCGATCGGTACGTCCTCGCCGACCCGGCGCGGCCCGCCGCGCTCGTCACCGAGGAGGTCCAGGCAGCGATCGACGCCGGCGCGCTCGACGCGGCGGCGTGGTTCGATGCGTCCGCGCTCCGCTCGGCGGCGCCTGAGCCGCCTCCGGCCTCCGCGGGCGCGCCGCCCCGCGAGGCGAGCCGCAAGCTGGGCCTCGGCTCGAGCGCCGCCATCCTCGTCGCGACGCTCGCCGCGCGCGCCGCGGCGGCCTCGGAAGCGCGGGCGGCGCGCGCGTTCAGCGAGGACCAGCGCGCGCCCGCGTGGGACCCCCGCGCGCTCTTCCTGGACGCGCTCGCCGCGCACCGGCGCGCGCAGGGCGGAGGCAGCGGCGTCGACGTCGCGGCGAGCGTCTACGGCGGCGTGCTCTGCTGCCGGCTCGGGCCGGGCGGCGAGCTCGACGTGGCGCCGCACGCCCTGCCGGGCGGGCTCGTGATCGAGGTCTTCGCCAGCGACGCGTCGGCGCGCACGAGCGCCATGCTCGAGCGCGTGCGCGCGCTCGCCGCCCGCGAGCCGGAGGCGCACCGCGCGCTGCTCGGCGCGGCCGCCGAGGGGGCGCGCGCCGCGATCGCGGCCGCGGACGCCCGCGCGCTCGTGGCCGCGCTGGATCGCCAGGTCGACGCGCTCGGCGAGCTCGGCGACCGCTCGGGCGCGCCGATCGTCACCCCCGCGCTCAGGCGCCTCCGCCCTGCCGCGGCCGCCGAGGGGGCAGCGCTCGCGCCGAGCGGCGCGGGCGGAGGCGACGTCTCCCTCTTCGTCGGCGGCGCGCCGCCCTCGACGGCATGGCTCGCCGCGGCGCGCGAAGCGGGCCTCGAGCGTGTGCCGATGTCGCTCGGCGCCCCCGGCGTCCACGTGCTGGACGCAGCCCGCCCGCTCCGCGCCTGAGCGCGCCCCCTCGCCGATCGTGCGCCGCGCGGTGCCGGAGCGCTTGGCACGGAGCCCGCTCTGCTCGCTCCCGGATCGACCGCGGCGCTGCGCTCGGGCGACGCACCGCGGTCCCCCATGAGGCCTTCGGGACGCGAACAGCAGGGAAAGCATGGACTTCGTGGAGCTGGCGATGCTGCAGCGCCGCCGTGAAAGCTTGAGTTTTCATGGTGATACCGCCTGGACGGCCGATGAGCGCGGTGAGCGCCGGGTCCTCCAAGGCGGGCTCCGCGGGCAGGTGGCTGCCAGCGCGGGCTCGGCGGGCGTGACCTGCGTTCACAGCGCGCTGAGACGCATCGGCGCGGGGGCGCGCGCAGGCGCGCCGGACCGCCGACCGTCGGTCGCGGTTCGGCCGCGGGGGGTGGTGAACGGGGTGAGGTGGCACGAGGACCACAGGACCAGGTGAGGAGGGGGGCTCCATGACGACGTGCGATCGAGAGCTTTGCCGATTGGAGGATGTGCTTGGCGCCAGCATGGCCGAGTCGAGGGCGATGCTGGCCGCGTTCGGCGTCCAGGTCGCACCGCTGCGGAGGCGCACCGCGAGCACGTACCTGGGGCGGGTGCTGGTCCATCCGTACAACCTGCTCGTCGTGGGGAGCGCGCTCCTCCTGAGCTTCATCGGCTGGAGCCCGCTGCTCCTGCTGCTCGGGCTCGGGGCGGAGCTCGTGATCCTGTGCGTCGTCCCCTGGCGCGGGTTCTTCCGGCGCAGCATCGACGCGCAGCTCGACGAGGTGGATCGGGCGGCCTGGTCGAGGGCGCGCGAGTCGCTCATCCGGCAGATGGACATCCGGCACCAGCAGGAGCTCGCGCGGCTCGATCGGCTGATCGATCGCACCCGCGAGAACATCCGGCGCCGCGGCGGCGCGATCCCGCCCCTGCTCGACGAGGGCTTCGGCCTGAGCCGCCTCATCATGAGCTACATCCGCCTCGCGATCGCGCACAAGGCCGGCCAGGAGTCGCTCGCGATGACCAACCACGGCGAGCTCATGGACACGATCCGCTCGCTCGAGGCGGTCCGGAGCACGTCCGCGGGGCGGACCCGCGGGCTGTCCGAGCGGCGCCTCTCGATCGCCTACCGCCGCGCCGAGTGCTGGAGCCAGACCCGCGACGGGCTCGAGGTCGTCTCGCAGAAGCTCGCCACCATCCTGGAGCTCATCCAGCTCATGCACGAGCAGTCGATGACGCCCGTCGATTCGCCGGCGACGTGCGCGGAGATCGACCGGTTCATGCGCGAGCTCGACGATCTCGACAACGGCGAGAGCACGCAGCGCGAGCTCGCGGAGCTCGACATGGACATGGACAGGGCGTTCGAGCTCGAGGAGCTCGAGGCCGAGCACATCCAGCACAGCCGCCCCCCGATGCGCCTCGTGGTGCGTTGAGCGGCGCGGATCGACGGCGCAGGCGGGCGCGATCGCTCGGCGACGCGGGGAAGCGCGCGGCGCTGCGCTCGGACCGCTGCGGTTGACGGCGCAGTGCGGCAGGCTAACGTCGGCGCGCGATGCTGAAGCTCAGGCGACTGCGGATCGAGAAGTTCCGGGGCGTGGCGCCGGGCACGGAGCTCCGGTTCTCGGACGGGCTCAACGTGCTGCTCGGCCAGAACGGGACCGGAAAGACGACGCTGCTCGAGCTGATCTCGATGGTGGTGAGGTCGGATTTCAGCAGCCTGGCTAGAGAAGAGTTCGCGGTGGAGTACGAGCTCGCGGTGCCGGGCAAAGCGACGGCGCTCGTTGCTGTCAGCAACAAAGAAGATACGAGCCTCCCAGAGACGAAGCCTCGCACCGCGTTCGGACTGACGGAGCACTGGCGCTCTGCTGCAGACATCACGATAGAGGAATCGTTATCGGGCCCCCGTCACCACGTTCGGTACGATAGCGATCTTGGACTCATCATCGGAGACGGACCCCCGACCGGGCGCGCTCGCGAGCTATCATGCCTGCAAGCGGGTTTCCTCTGGCTCTACATGCTGGAGGTAGCTGAACCCGTCGCGATATCCATACACCACGAGGTTCGGCGCGCGCGCACCGCGCGGCGATTCGACGAGTCACTGGAGCTATTCACGTGGCTCGTTGGTTCGGGCGATGCGCGCGGGATACTGCTCGTTCATCGAAACAAAACACTATTCGCCGAAGCCGAAGCCCGCGTCATTGGCGTGCCGCAAGCGCTCTCTAGGCGACTGGCGGAGAGGTACGAGCGGCCGAGGTCTGACTACACCTTCCAACACGCTGATCTCGCCTTCCTGACTACCATCAAGGAAACTATGAGGTTCGACGCCGCCGAGCTAAGGGTGGACGTGACCGAGCGGCAACAGTGGGGCGAAGATCACGAGATGGTGACGTTCGGGAATTTCGTGTTCCGGTTCTGGTGGGAGGGCGGCGAGTTCATCACCCACGCGCGCCTGAGCTACGGGCAGAAGCGCCTGCTCACCTTCTTCTACTATCTCGCCTGCAACGACGACATCGTCATCGCCGACGAGCTGGTGAACGGCTTGCACCACCAATGGATCACGGCGTGCGTCGATGCGATCGGAGAGCGCCAGGCGTTCTTGACGAGCCAGAACCCGCTCCTTCTCGACTACGTCCCCATCACCTCGCCCGAGCAGGTCCGCCATAGCTTCGTGCTCTGTCGCGGCGAGGGGCGCGGCGGCAGACCGGCCTGGACCTGGACGAACATGAGCGACGAGGACGCCGCGGAGTTCTTCGCCGCATACGAGGTCGGCGTCGAGCACGTGAGCGAGATCCTGCAGTCGCGAGGGCTGTGGTGAGCGACGAGGGGGCCCGCCTCGCGATCGTGATCCTCACGGAGGACAGCGGCGAGGACGGTCGCGCGACCGTCGAGGCGCTCGTCGGCCGGATGCTCGAGCTCGTCGTTCCCGGTTACGGGCGCCATCGGATCGACTTCCTTCCGAGCGAGCCGAAGGAGGAGGAGGCGATGCGCGGCAACGTCTGGAAGACCGACGGGAAGAACCCGCGCGAGCACGAGCGGCGCGTCCGGCTGCTCAGGTACATCGCGCGTAAGCTGTTATCGCCGAACACCTTCGTCGTTTTCCATCTCGACGGCGATCGGCCCTGGGCCGAGCGGAACACCAGCGAGAACCTCGACAAGTTCGATCGACGGGTCCTCACGCAGCTGCCGCAGGTCGCCGAGCGGGGTCGCGCGAACGCTCCTCGGACCAGGCTGCGAGCCAAGGACGACGCCGAGCCGCCTGCGCCCGTGCTGCAGATCGAGCGTCTCCTTCTCCTCTGCCCGTTCCGGAGCATCGAGGCATGGCTCTACCAGAACGTTCGGCGCGCGAGCGAGATCTGCCGCCGCGAGCACGGGGGCCGCCACGTCGGGGACATCGAGTCATGGGAGGGAAGGCGTGCGGAGCTCGACGAGCTGCCCGCGCCCGACCAAGCGCTGTGCCTGAAGAAGGCATACAACAGGGAGCTCGCATCCAACGGATTTCCCACACAGCTCGCCTACGACGTGAGGAAATCGTTCGCCGAGAGCGTGGATCGCATGGGCCGGTGCGGCGCGTTGCGCGCTGCGCTCGAGCGCACACGCGGCTGGGAATGATGCGGCCGCTGCACCAGCGGCGCTGATGAGGGCGAGGAGGACCTCGGGCGCACCGCGTCGCCGGCGCCACGGCCGCCAAGCTGCCACGCGCTTCCGCGAGCGCACGGCCGTGATACCCAGCCATCATGGGACAAGCCACGTTTCTCGCCCGGCGGCTCACGCCAAGCGGGTGCATCGTCGGAAGAAGAGCGAGCCCGACGTTCCCGTCTGATCCACCCCCTCCCCCACGTCAGCCGCCCCCGGAGAAGCCGTCCGAGCCATGCGGTCGCAAACGCCGTTGCCGTTTCGCGTCGCGCCGTCGAGCATGGCCGCATGCGAACAGCGCCTGCGCCGAACATCCCCGCGATCCCCGGCATGAACCCGGGTGTCTTCGTGATGGGCGGCGGAGGCGGAGGCGGCGGGTCCGGGGGGAAAGGCGGCGGAGGCTCGACGGGCGCGCGGGGAGCCGACGGGAGGGGCGGCGGCAGTGACGCGAACGGCGGCGGGAAGAGCGCGGGGTCGTGCGGCACCGGCTCGACCGACGGCGGCGGCTGCCCCAACCACCACGGGCCCGGTACGAGCGGCACGATGTCGCGCGGCGATCCGGTCGACGTCGTGACCGGCCGCGTGTTCACGCTGCCCGCAGTCGACCTCTTTCTTCCGAGCCCGCTGCCGCTCCGGATCGAGCGCACGTATTCCAGCACGTCGCGCGACCGTGACGTCGGCCTCGGACCGGGGTGGACCTTCTCGCTCGCGTGGCAGGTGATCGAGCGCCGGCGGTCGGTCCGCGTCATCACGTCCGACGGCGTGGAGCACGATTTCGGCAAGCTCGAACCGGCCGCCGGCGTGCTCGGCCCCCATGGCTGGCTCCTGCACCGAGAGGGCCTCGGGTTCCGGCTCGATCTACCGGACGGTCCGCGCCTCATTTTCGAGGTTCAGGTGCCGTCGGACGACGGCATGACCTACCGCCTCTCGGCGATCGCCGATCGCTGGGGCAACCGCATCGTCTTGGACCACGAGCAAGGCCATCTCGTTCAGGTGACCGACGCCACCGGACGGGTCGTACGCGTCGTCCGCGGGCGCGATGGCCATATTGCTGCTCTGGAGGCGAAGAACGCGCTCGAACAGGGGCGGTGGGTCCCGTTCGTCCGGTACTCGTACGACGCACACGGGCGGCTGACCGGCGCAGAAGACGCCGATGGCGAGCTCACGACGTACGCGTACGACGAGCGAAACCTGCTGACGTCCACCACGGGCCCGACGGGCCTCACCTTCTTCTTCCGCTACGACGCGGCGAGCCGATGCGTGGAGACCTGGGGAGAGGCTCCAGGCGCCACGGACATCAGCCTCGCGGAGGATGTCCCCGCGGTCCTTGCGGATCATGAGACGAAAGCGCGAGGGGTCCTCCACACGAAGTTCGAGTACGGGGATGACGGTTACTCCGAGGCCGTGGATTCGGTCGGACTGCACCGCTATTTCGGCAACGCGCACGGCCTCGTCGCCAAGGCGGTGACGCCGCTCGGCGTCTTCCTGCGCAGCTACGACGACCGCGGCTTCCTCACCTCGTTCACGGACGCGCTCGGGGCGACCACCACCTGGGAGCGCGACCTGTTCGGGCGTGAGACGAGGGTGGTCGATCCGCTCGGGCGCGTGACGACGATCCGCCGCGATCCGGCGGGCGAGATCCTCGAGGTCATCGGGCCTGACGGCGCCTCGACGCGCGTGCACCGCGCGGGCGACGAGCTGAGCTGGACCGACCCGCTCGGCGCAACGTGCATCGTGCGCTTCGACGCGCGAGGGCAGCCTGTCCGGGCGGAGTGGCCCGACGGCAGGACCATCGTCTTCGCGCGGGACGCGCACGGCAATGTGATCGAGCGCGTCGACGAGCTCGGGGCACGCACGCAGGCCGGGTACGACGCGTGGGGCCGGTGCGTCGAGATCCTCGACGCGCGCGGGGGGAGGACGGCGTTCACGTACTCGAACGCCGGCCGCCTGCTCTCCGTGCGTTCGCCTGACGGGGCCATCGAGCGGTATGCCCACGACGGCGCCGGCAACACCATTGCAATCACCGACGCCGAGGGTCGCACCACGCGCCTGTCCTATGGCGGCTTCCACAAGCTCTCGCGCATCGAGAAGCCGAACGGCGAGGTCGTGGAGCTCCGCTACAACCGCGAAGGGTGGCTCTCCTACGTCAAGAACGCCCGCGGCGAGATCTACCGCTTCACGCGGAATCCGGCGGGGCCCGTCGTGGAGGAGCACGCGTTCGACGGGCGCGTCACGCGCTACGGTCACGACGCGATGGGCCGCGTCGTGTGGTCGAGGAACGGCCTGGGCGAGCGCACGGAGTACGAGCGCGACGCCGCCGGGCGGCTCGTGCGGCGGGTGTTCGCCGACGGGACGGAGGAGTCGTTCGAGCACGACGAGAACGGAGACATCGTGGCTGCGGCGTGCCCTGCCGGGCTGTTCGTGTTCCAGCGCAATCCGAACGGCTGGATCGTGCGTGAAGAGCAGCACGTCGCGGGCGAGCGCGCCGACGTGCGGATCGACTACCGCCTCACGGGCGAGGTCGCCGGGCGCCGCACGTCGCTCGGGCACGCGGCGCAATGGACCCACGACTTCGCGCGCGGACAGGTGCAGCTCGCGCTCGACGGCGAGGTCGCCTCGGCGTCCCAGAACGACGTCCTCGGCCGCGAGGTCGCGCGCGTGCTCCCGGGCGGGACGAGGATCGAGGCCGCGTACGACGCGCTGGGGCGGCTTTCGGAGCGCAGGGTGATCGCGCGCGCGGCGGCGCCCGCGGTCGGACCAGGACAGCCCGCATGGGTCGGCCCGGTGCCGCCGGCCACCGTCCGCGCCGAGGCGTTCCGTTACACGAGCGACGGGCTCCTCGCGATGCGCTTGGACCAGCGCCGGGGCACCACGCAGTTCTCTTACGATCCGATCGGCCAGCTCGCGCGTGTCTTGCGGGAGGGCCGAGAGGAGGCCTCGTTCAGGTACGACGAGACAGGCAACGTGCACGACGTCACGCCCGGCGCGCCGGGGCGCCTGTACGGGCCGGGAGACCGGATCGAGCGCTGCGGCGCCGAGCGCTACGTCTGGGACGCCGAAGGGCGCCTCGTCGCGCGACGCGAGCGCCGCTCCTCAGGGGAAGAGGCGGTGACGCGCTACCGCTGGTCCGCCGCCGGCCGGCTCGACGCCGTGGAGCGGCCGGATGGGACGGTGGTCTCGTTCGAGTACGACCCCTTCGCTCGCCGGGTGGCGAAGCGGCTCTGGCGGCGCGAGGTGAACGGCAGGCGCACGCTCCTCGAGGCGACGCGCTTCGTGTGGGACGGCGGCGCGCTGGTCCACGAGATCAAGCACAGCGCAGCGGCCGGCGGCGCGCCCGTCGTCGAGGAGCGCACCTACGTCTTCGAGCAAGGCTCGACGATCCCGTTCGCGCACCGCGACGCGCGCACGGAGGGCGGCGTGCGCACGGTGTCGCCGTGGTGGCACTACGTGAACGACGACTCCGGCGCCCCGGAGGCGCTCATGGGCCCGGACGGCCGGCTCGGCTGCGAGCTCCTGCGCGCCCCGTGGGGCGCGGTCGCCGTGGCCGACGGCGCCTCGACGAGCACGCCCATCCGCTTCCGCGGCCAGTATGCCGACGAGGAGACCGGGCTGTTCTACAACCGCCATCGCTACTACGACCCGAAGCTGGGCCGGTACATCAGCCCCGACCCCATCGGCATCGAGGGCGGGCTCAACGCCTTCGCCTACGCCGCCAACTGCCCCACGTCCGCCGTCGACCCCGACGGGCTGATGTACTCCGTCATCAAGGACGCGAGGGGCAACGTCGTCGCCGAGGGGCACAACCTCAAACAAGGCGGAGGCGTCGGTGAACAGCATCCGGCGGTGCCGCTGCCCGATCGCACCTCCTGCGCAGAGATGACGGCGCTCACGAGCCTCGCTCGCAAGATGGGACCGAACACGAAGAAAGAGGACATCGCCAAGCTGTTCAACGAGGAGGGATACACCATCGAGACCTACGAAGGGACGAGAGATACCTACAAGCAGGGCGTCCGCTACGGTGCCAATCCCTGCCCAGCGTGCAAGAAGATGTTCAACGACATGGGCATCACAAAGGGCATCCTAGGACATGCGCCGAGAAAACCCGAGAAAATCAGGCCTTGGGACGGAGAAACGACCTACACACCCCTCTCCGAGCAGGTACTGCAGCAGGCGCAAAAGAGGAGACGATGAGAGATTCAATGCCTGACGGCCGAGAGCCTCCGGTGCATACGGCGGATCGACTGCGCGGGCCGGAGGGTGGGTACGCGCGGTCGCACGCTGGCCTGGCCGAGTTCTGGCGATGGCTTCAAGAGGACACCCTCGCCCGGTCCGCTTCCGAGCAAGACGCCGCTCTCCTCACGGCGCTCGACGGGTGGTTCGCGGACGGGCCGAGCTGTGCGCTCGTCGTCGGCGCAGATCAAACGAGGCGCACCGCGGCCCTCGCGCGATGGGCCCTCTCCATGGCGACGCGCAACAGCGCAGAGGTGATCTTTCTTCCGGTGAGCTCGTGCTTCGGAACCGCGGTGGAACGCGAAGCGCTCAAGGTGCTGTTCAGTCTGTTTCGAAGCTCGTGGTCAGCAGCATTCTCTCGACCACGCAGCCCCAATGAGCTCCGGTGGTCGATCGCCGGCGCATTGCGGTGGGACCTGGAGACGGAAGATCCTGTGTTGCTCGTGATCGTCGACGGCCTCGAGCGCGCGGCCGACTGGGAGCCTGAGAAGGGGGTACCGTTTCTGGACGAAGCCGGGTTCAGGGTGCGGTTCCTCGTGTCTGTGGGCGTGGAAGGTCCTCCCGCCCGGAGCTCAGACTGGCGTCAGCACCTCGAGTGGACCGAGGAGAGCTCCGCGGTGCTGCACGTGCCAGGGGACGCCACCGCCGCAGAAGCGGCGGTGCAGCAGGCGCGAGACACCCTGACCGGGAGCGGAGATGACGGGCGCGCGGCGGAGCGATGCCTCGACGCCCTGGCGACGGCGCTCGCGCCGGTATCGAAGGACGACCTGATCGCGGCGTTCGAGCTGTCCAGCGCGTCGATCGAGGCGCTCCACCGCGCGCCGCGTCCGGCGCGTGATCTCGTCGTCCACGCGGACGACGGGACCTATCGCTTCCGCGACGACGGGACGCGCACGCGCTGGGCTGCATCGGCAGACATCGCGTCGCTCGAAGACGGCATCGTCGCTCGGGGTCTGGCCAGCCTGCGCGCGGCCAGGGCCCTCGACAGCGGTGCGCTCACCTGGCCTGCTTACCTCGTCGAGTACCTGGGGGCCCACATGACGCGGCGAGCGCCCGCGCTGTCCGCCTTCATGGAGCTGGTCTCACCGGCGTGGCTCGCCACATGGATGGAAAGACCGGGAGGGCTCGTGGGGTTCGTCACGGACGCCCGCCGCGCGCGCACGGCTGCGGAAGATGCGCTGTTCAATGCGTCCACCGAACCGGAGCGTGCCGCGGCGTTGAACATCATCACGCGGTGCGCCGTCGTCGAGGGGGCGCTGTTCGCCAAGGAGGGAAGTCGACACGGACCGCGAGACTATCGCGCCCACCCCTATAAGGAGCCGAGCGTGGATCTCGCGAAGCCGACCGGCGCGGCGCGCGCGCGGGCGGTGGCGCTGGTCACGCTGGCAGGCACCCTCACCGGGGCCGAACGGGAGGCGGTGCAGGCGTGGGCGGACGAGGCGCGGGCCGCGCTCGATGAGGTCGGCGAGCTGGTGCCATGTCTGATCCCCTCCTTCGCCGGTATCCCGACAGAGGCCGATCCGGAGCTCACGCGCCAGCTGTGCGATGCCTCGCCCAACAAGGTCGGGTCTCTTCTCTCCGGTCCTTATCACGAGGCTGCCGCCGCATGTGCGGGGCTGGATCCGGAAGAAGCATTGCGCCTGGCGGACAGGACGGAGGGCGTCCTCCGGGTGACCGCGTTCGCGGCGATCGTGCCGCACCTGCCCGAAGCGCTCCGGGAACGCGCCGTGGCCGAGGTCATGGACGCCTACTGGAAGCACGGCGACAGCGACACGCTGCGCTCGGTGCTCGCCTGTGCGCCGTGGATGGCGCTGGACGACGCCGCGTGCGTGCTCTGCGCCGTGCTGGGGAATTGCTGGGAAGACGACTTCGAAAACCTCTTGATCGGCTGGGGCGGGCTCACGGATTTCGCGCCGCTGCTGCGCAGGCTGGGCGGCTCTGCGGCGATCGTCGGCGCTGCCTCTGCGATCGCGGAGGTGGGCCGCTGGCTGCCGTAGCGGCGCCTCGGGCCCAGGCCGTGTCGAGGCCGGCGCCGCGTCGCCGACGCCCGCCGGGTCACCGCCTCCGCGTCGCCGACGCCCCCCGGAAGCCCGTGCCGCGTCGCCGACGCCCGCCGGGTCACCGCGTCCGCGTCGCCGACGCCCGCCGGGTCACCGCCCCCGCGTCGCCGACGCCCGCCGGGTCGCCGCCGCGCTCCCGATCGCCGCCCCCGCATCGCCGCCGCCCACGTCGCAAAGCTGCCTCCCATGGCCGGAATCCTGCCCGCCTCTTTCGCGCCCGCGCGGCCGTGATACCCCCGCCATCATGGGAAAAGCCGCGTTTCTCGCCCGACGGCTGACGCCGAGCGGGTGCATCGTCGCAGGTACAAGGCTCGCCTCTCACCGAGAGGCGCTGAAATCGAAGAAGATCAAGCTCGCCCCCAAGGTCGACGCAGCGGTCCAGTCCGTCATCGCGCGCACCGAGGCCGTCGAGGCGCTCGGGAGCACCGACGCCACCATGACGGAGATCGATCGCGGCGCCGACCGGTGCATCTCCGCCTTCGGCGCCCAGCTCGACGGCGTCGAGCGCTCGTTCGACCACGACGACATCCTGCCGCTGAGCGATGACGAGGCCGCGCGCCGGGCCGACGCCGCGCTTGTGCGGTCGGAGGTGCTGTCGTCGGGTACGGGCTTCGTCAAGCTCGTGTACTCCCAGCAGTGGGTGCGCATGAGCGCGATGATCAAGGCGCTCGACGGCAAGGACGTGAAGGCCGCGGTGGAGCGCCTCGGACTCGCGGCCGAGGTCGATCGCCTCCGGCGCTGGACGGCGCTCTACGGCCAGAAGCTCGGCGTCACCGAGGCGAAGAGCGCGGACCCGGCGATCAAGGCGGTGGAGGCGTGGCACGAGGCCTACGGCACGCTCCTGGTCCAGGTCCACGCCGAGTACGACGACGACAAGGACGAGGCGCACGCGCTCCTCCGCGACCGCCTCCTGTCGCCTTACGAGGACGCGGCGGAAGAGGAGCGGCGCGCCGAGCGAGCCCGCGCCGCGAGCGCCAGCAGGAAGAAGAACGAGCCCTCCGTTCCCGCCTGATCGAGGCTCGTGAAACGATCCCACGGCGCCGACCGGGCGCGGGTCGCACGGCGGCGGCTTCCCCGGCGCGCCGCCGCACCAGGACTGATCACCGGGACGCTGGCGCCTTCGCGAGGACCTCGGCGTTCTCGACCCACGCCGCGAAGATGGGCAGCTTGCTGCGCCGGGCGAGGACGAGGACCAGGAACCGCATGGCGCAGCTGAAGCGTCGCGGGGGTGACATCAGGCCGAAGGAACGCGACGGCGAGGGTGCCTTTGCGCCCCCGTCGTCGAGGCGAAAGCGGATGACCTGCTCGAGAGGGCCCAGGCGAACGCGCCCGAGGGACGGACTCTCGAGCGCGCGGTCGGCGAGCTCGCTCGAGCGAGCGGCGCACGCGATGTCGATCACCGGCATGAACAGGCCCTCGTCGGCGGAGAAGCGCGCGCGCGGGTGCGCGTCGTCTTCCTGAAGAAGGGAGAGCGCGCGGTTGATCGTGCGCCCTAGCGTCGATCCGGCGGGCAACGTGGCCACGATGATCCTGACCTCGGGCTCGGCCGCGCGGAGCTCGACGACGAACTGGTTGTATGCGGCGTCGATCTCCTCGTCCGAGAGGCCCACGAGCTCGGCGTCCGTGGTGCGAGGGAAATGCACGAGCGCCTGCGTTGCCCGCGACTGCCAGACGGATTCGGGCTCGTCCGGGCTCGACCACACGCCGAAGCAGGGGACCTGAACGCCGTGATGAGATCGAGGGAACGGAGCGCGGGCCAGCGGAGGATCGAAGCGCGGGTGCATCGCGAAACCGCTCCACAGGGCGATCCTGTCCGGGTCCGCGCCGGACGGCGCGCCCAGGGGCCAGTCCACGCCGAAGAGGCGGCAGCTCTCCCGCTGGAGCGCCTCGGCCGAGCTCTCGGCGAGCGGCCCGGCCCAGGCGGCCCAGTACGCCGGGTCCAGGGTGGTCTCGTCGATCAAGCTCTCGCGCATGGCCTGCGCGAGGGGCGCCGCCGGCTCGCCGGTCCCAGCAGGCGCGATCTCGAGGGGAGCCCCTGCCAGCGAGGCGAGCCGCTGCCACGCGATCGCGCTCACGCCGGTCCACACGAGGCTCACGCCCGGCCGGTGCTCGACGTCGAGGCGAGGGCAGACGCGCACAGGCACGTGCGGCGCGTCGTGGTGGCAGACGGCGAAGGCGGTGGGCGGCATGGCGACAAGGGGAGTTTAATCGCGAACGCCTGCCTCGCGCCGAGCGAGCCCACGCCGCCGGCGCCAGGAAGAAGCACGAGCCCGACGTTCCTGCCCGGTCATCTCCCTCTCCCGCACGTCAGCCGCGCCCCCGGCGAGGCCGTCCGAGCCATGTAGCTTTCCCGGGCTACCGGACGGTGGGCTCGCGATTGCCGCGATTGCACACATTCGCGGGACCATGGGACCATCCTGTCACCATGGGAAAGGTCACCGCCCTCCACATGGACACCATCACCGAGAAGTCCGGTCACCAGATGACCGGGTTGGCGGTGAGCGTGTGTCTGACCCCGGCCGCGCCCAGCCCGTTGCCCATCCCCTACCCCACCATGGGCACGGTCTCGGAGGGGATCATCGACCCGTGCATGCGCACGAAGATCGAGGGCGCGAAGATCCTCACGGTCGGCGGCTGCATGAAGGCGTGTCACGGCAACGAGCCCGGCACGCTGAAGGAGGTGGTCAGCCTCAACACCGGCGGGCCTTGCTTCCCGTGGCTCGGCGCGCCGAACGTCATCATCGAGCTCGGCATGGCCGGCATCACCGGCAGCATGGGCCAGATGAACAAGAGCATCACCGTCGGCGCCGGCGCCAACGCGAGCGGCGCAGGCGGGGGCGGCGGCGGTGGCGGGGGCGGCGGCGGCGGCGCCGGGGGCCCGGGCGGCGGCAGCCCGCAAGGCGGCGGCAACGGCGGCGGGGGCGGCGGCGGGGGCAACGGCGGCGCCGGGCCGCCGAGCCCGCCTGCGCCGCCGGGCGCGGAGGGCCAGGCGGCCGCGGGCCACCCCATCGATGTCGTGACCGGGACGCTGTTCACGATCCCGTCAGCCGACTTCACGCTCACCGGGTTCCTCTGGGTCCAGTGGATCCGCACCTACAGCACCTCGGCCGTGCGCCACCGCTGCGGCCTCGGGTGGGGCTGGTCGCACGGCCTCGCCTGGCGCGCCGAGCGCAACGGCGATCGCCTCGTCCTCGTCGACGACCAGCAGCGCCGCACCGAGATGCGGCTGCCCGCGGCCGGTGAAACGCTGCTGCTCCCCCACGGCCGGAAGGTGCACCTCGACGGGGACGCGATCGTCGTCGATCTGGACGACGATCTCGCGCGGGTCCTCCGGCCCACCGCCGATCCGCGGGCGTACGCGCTCTCGGAGCTGCGCGACGCCTTCGGCAACAGGGCCACGATCGACTGGGATCAGGACGAGGTCGTGGCCATCACGGACTCGGTCGGCCGCCGCGCGGAGGTCTCCCGCGACGGGAACCTGCGCATCTGGTCCGTCGCGGTCGCCGACGAAGGCGGCAACGAGCATCGCCGGCGCCTCGTGACCTACGAGCTCGACGGGCGGGGCGACCTCGTCCGGGTCATCGACGTGGGCGGCGCGGAGACCCGGTTCAGCTACGACGACGAGCACTACCTGCGCTCGGAGACGCGCCCCGACGGCGTCGTCTTCCATTTCGTGTACCAGGACGTGGGCGGCGAGCGGCGCTGCGTCGAGACCTGGGGCGAGCTGCCCGGCGGCGACCTCCTCGCCGCGCTCGGCGCCCCCGAAGCGCACGTGGCCGGCGGCCCCCGCGGCATCTTCCACACGCGCGTCGCGTACGGGCCCGAGCCTCACCAGACGACGGTGACGGACGCGCTCGGCCACGTCCATCGCTACCAGGGCAACGCGCTGGGCCTCGTCGAGCGCTACGTCGACCCGCGCGGCTACGCCATGCTGTTCACGTACGACGGGGTCGGGCGCCTCATCGCCGTCACCGACGGCGCCGGGACCACGCAGCGGCGCCGCCACGATCTCGCCGGGCAGCTGATCTCCATCAGCGACGGCGGCGGCACGGTCCGGTACCAGACGGACGAAGAGCAACAGGGCGTCACCACCATCGCCCCGAACGGCCACCGCTCCACCGTGCGGCGCAGCCGGGGGCGCGTCGTCGAGATCGAGGACGCGCGCGGCAAGACGACGGCCGAGTACGACGCGCGCGGCAAGAACACGAAGATCACGTACCCGAGCGGCCTCGTCGACACGCTCGAGTACGACGCGCACGGCAACCTCGTCCGGTACGCGCAGGGGGAGCGCGTGTGGACCTACGTCTACGATCTCCTCGGCATGCCCGTGCGCATCCAGTCGCCCGGCGGCGCGGTGACGTCGCTCGAGGTCGACTCCTCGGGCAACATCGTCAGCGCCGTGGGGCCGAGCGGGCAGCGCACCGAGCGCGCCTTCGACGGGCTCGGGCTGTGCACGGCGACCTCGTACCCCGGCGGCGGCCGCGCGCAGTACCGCTACGTGGCCAGCGCGCTCGTCGAGCAGGTGCTGCCGGACGGCTCGCGCTGGACCATGGGCTACGACGCGCTCCTCCGGCTGAGCTGGATGCAGAACGCCGCGGGCGAGCGGCGCTCGTTCGAGTACGACGCCGCCGGCAACCTCGTCCGCGAGACGACGTTCACGGGGCTCCAGTACCGCTACGAGTACGACGGCGCGGACCGGCTCGTGTCGATCCTCCGCCCCGACGAGTCGATCGTGCGGCTCTCGCGCGACGGCGCGGGCAACGTCGTCGCGCGGGAGTACTCGTCGGGCCTCGTGGAGCGCTTCGAGTACGACGCCCTGGGGCGCGTCGCGCGCGCGACGAACGGCGCCTGCACGACGGAGCTCGCGTACGACGAGCGCGGCGCGATCCTGCGGGACACGCAGACGTGCGGCGGCTTCAAGTTCGTCACGAGCTACGACTACGACGAGGGCGGCCAGCTCGTGGCGCGCCGGTACTCGACCGGCTGGCGCGTGACGCTGGAGCACGACACGTACGGGCGGGTCGCTGCGATGGGCGTCGGCCATCCGGACGCCGCCGAGCGCTTCGTCTTCGAGCGCGACGAGCAGGACGGCGAGCGCGCCCGCCGGCGCGACGGCGGCGCCGGCGCCATCCTGACCCGGCGCAACGCCGAGGGCTTCCCCCTGGAGATCCAGGTGGAGGGCGCGCCGGGCGAGGTCGTCCGGTCCCGCGCCTACCGCTGGCACCCGACCGGGGCGCTGGCCTCCGTGATCGACAGCGAGCGCGGCGAGCGCCGCTACGAGCTCGACGCGCACGGGCGGCCCGTGGACGTGCGCGGGCTCGGCGCGACCGAGGCGTTCTCCTACTCGCCGCACGGCACGGCGATCGCGCGCGGCGAAGGATCGGTCGGCGCCGGCGGACGGCCGCGCGCGGCGGGCGACCAGGTCCTGACCTGGGATCGCCTTGGCCGGCTCTCGGGCCGGGACGCGCCCGATCCGCAGCGCACGTGGCGGTACGCCTTCGACGAGAACGATCGCCTGACCGAGGCCGTGCGCGGCGACGGGCTGAAGGTCCAGTACATCTACGACGCGCTCGGCCGCCGCGTGGCCGAGATCGTCGGCCAGGGGAGCACGTGGTTCGGCTGGGACGGCGACAGCATCGTCGAGGAGCGCGCCTCGGGCGGGCAGGTCACGCGCCGTGTCTTCGACGCGTCAGGTCACACGCCGCTGCTCGAGTCGCAGGGCGGCGCGGGCTTCCGCCTCGTGGCGACCGACGCCGCGGGGACGCCGTGGCTCACCCTCGACGCGGCCGGCGAGATCACCGAGATCGACCTGACCACCTGGGGCGAGGTCGCCCACGAGCGCGGCGAGCCGGGCGCGCTCCGCTTCGCCGGGCAGCGCGCCGACGAGCTCACCGGCCTGCACTACAACCGGTACCGCTACTACGCGCCCGACCTGCGCGTGTTCATCTCGCCGGATCCCATCGGCGTCTCGGGCTCGCTGCAGGAGATCGGCTTCGTCCCGAACCCGACGCTCTTCATCGACCCGCTCGGGCTGCTCACGATCATCACGGCCTCGAACGATCCCAAGCTCCACAACGCCTACTACTCGCAGTACGCGGCGAAGTACCCGGGCGCGACGATCCTCAAGCCGAACCAGGTCGTGCCTGGCAGCCTCAAGGGGGAGACCGATGTCGTCGTCGACACCCACGGCTGGCCGGGCAGCGTCGAGTGGGCGGGGAAGAAGATCTCGGGGGCGCAGCTCGCGGACAAGCTGAACGCCGCCGGGTTCAACGGGAAGATGCCCGGAGCGCGCGTCGAGGTCGTCACGTGCAACGGCGGGACGAAGCCGAACTTCATGGGCCGCAGCGTCGCCCAGGCGGTCGCGGACCGGACCGGAGCGACCACGTCCGGCGCGACAGCGAAGGGCGTCCCCGGCGTGGCCTCCGCCGGGGCGATGGGCAACGCGGGCGCCTCCGGCCTTGTCAGCGGAATGCCGACGGGACTCGGGTCCGGCAACGCCCCGGGTGGCCTGCACGTCAGCGGCGGCGGGCACCTGATCAAGGACATCAAGCCGCGCTGGTACACGTTCGGGCAGTGACGGGCGCCCTGCCGCTCAAGGTGCGTCGGGGGTTGCGCCCTCCAGCGCCTCCGGCGCCTCGATCCAGGCTGCGAGCCGCACCTCGTCCTGCGGCGACGCGCCCAGGACGACGACGAGGAACGGGCCGTTGCAGACGAAGGGGCGCTCGTACATATCGCCGCGCCCGAGGGTGATCGGCCCGGGCTCGCTCGGCGGGAGCGCGTCCCAGCCGAGGCGAAAGCGGACGGCATGGCGGGCGTCGCCGATCGAGGAACCATCCCCGCCAGCGAGCGGCTTGCCGATGAGCTCCTCCTGGACACGGATCGCGCACAGGTCGAGGGGGGGAATCCTTAGCGCGCAGTTCCGGTCGAACGGCTTCGCGCCGAACCATCGGCCGCGCCAGCTCCGCGACCTCCGCGCTGACGCGACGACCTCCGCGACAGCCGCCCCGAGCGTCTCAGGGCGCGGGCATCGCGCGATCACGACACGCTCATCGCCCTTGGCCTCGATCTCGATCATGAAATCATCCAGGTCCCGGTAGTGATGTATCCGGAGCTGCGCCGCGGCCCTGGACCACGTCACGTCGTCGACGTCCTTCCAGAGCCCGAAGACCGGCACGACACGCTCGCCGAAGAAGACCCCCTCACGCTGGCTGGCGAAGGGCGACACGAACGACGGGCGCACGAACGAGAACGCGTACGCTCCGAGGGCGTCGCCGGGCGCGCTCTCCGGCAGCGCGCCGTCCGAGATCGGGCCGAACCGGCGCGCGATCTCCTGCGCCACGTCCCGGAGCGCTTCATCTGCCCTGCCGACGCGCGTGACCAACCACGGCGCATCGACGGCGTTCGGCACGGCGACCGCCTTGCCCCCTCGCTCCTCCAGAGGGAAATCCGGGGAGAAGATCAGGTTCAGGCCTTCAGGGAGAGGAGAGGACAGCGACGGCACGAGTACGGTCGCAGGGCTCACCACGGGCATGGGGTCACCTCGTCCTGAGAACGCGTCATATCCATCGGCGATGCTCCCCGCTTTCGTGCACATCTCCGGAGCGCGCTGAGATGGACGCTCTATACCTGCGGCGCCACCGACGGCAAAGCTGACCTCGTGCCCGCCGCCGCGCGGCCGGAGCGCTCGGCGAACCGCGACCGCAGCGCCGGAGCGCTCGGCGAACCACGGCCGCACCGCCGCCCCGAAAACGCGCACGGCGAGGTGTTCCCGGTCCGGCGCGGGTAGTATACCGCTCTCCTCCTCTCTCATCGCCGCGCCCGCGACGATCGTGGACCAAGCCATGCCGCTGCCCGACTTCCTCCCTGCGCTGCTTCGTCCGGAGCTCGCCGAGCTCCACGCCTACACCCCGGTCGCAGGGCACTTCCCCGTGCGCCTCGACGCGAACGAGAGCCCGCCGTTGCTCTCGGCCGAGGCGCGGGCGGCCCTCGCGCGGGCTGCGGCGCCCGAGGACTGGGGCCGCTACCCCGACGCGCGCGCCCTCGATCTCCGCGAGGCCATCGCCGCCCACTGCGGCGCCGATCCCGACGAGATCGTGGCCGGCGTCGGCTCCGACGAGGTGATCTCGATCGTGCTCACCGCGCTCAGCCGCCCGCGGCAGGGCGCGGACGCGCCGAGCGTCGTCACGGTCAGCCCCACCTTCGTCATGTACAAGCTGAGCGCGCGCGCGCGCGGGATGCGCGTCGTCGAGGTCCCGCTCGACGCCGGCTGGGATCTCGACGTGGCGGGCCTCGCGCGCGCCGTCGATTTCGCGCGCCCCAACGTCGTCTTCATCGCCTCGCCGAACAACCCGACGGGCGCGCTCATGTCGGAGGACCGGCTCGAGGCGGTCGTCGCCGCGGCGAGGGACGCCCTCGTGATCGTCGACGAGGCGTACATCGACTTCGCCCCGCGCGACCAGCTCGCCCTCCTGCGCAAGCACCCGAACGTCGCCGTGCTGCGGACGCTCTCGAAGATCGGCCTCGCGTCGCTGCGGATCGGCTGGCTCATCGGCGCCCGGGAGCTCGTGGCCGAGCTCGACAAGGTCCGCCAGCCCTACAACCTGCCCACCCCGTCGCAGCGCGCGGCCGCCTTCGCCCTGCGAGAGCTCGGCGGCGAGCTCCGCCGCGCCGCCGCCGCCGTGAAGGCCGAGCGCGAGCGCCTCGCGGCCGGGCTCGCCGAGCTCGGCCTCGCGGTCGCGCCGAGCCACGCCAACTTCCTCTGGATCGGCACGCGCCGCCCTGCCGGCGAGGTCTTCGACGCGCTCGCCGCGCGCGGCGTCCTCGTGCGCAGCTTCCACGCGGCGGGCGGACGCCTCGCGCACCGGCTCCGCATCACCGTCGGCCTCCCGGAGGAGAACGATCGCCTCCTCGCCGAGATAGCCGCGTGCGCGTAGCCGTGCCGCCCTCCGCCGCGCGGCGCGCGCCGCGTGTGTTCCTCGCAGCGATCGCGTCGCTCGCGGCGCTCACGTCCATCGCCGGCTGCGGCGCGCCCCGGGTTGCGCGCTCGATCGACGGCCAGATCATCGAGGGTCGTTCCATCGCGGCGCAAGCCTATGCGCTGTACGCGATCGGCGCCGAGGCCGAGGCGCGCGGCGATCTCACGACGGCGCTGGAGGCGTACGAGCTGGCGGAGGACGGAGACCCCGACAGCGCGGACATCTGGACCCGTATCGGGTCCGTGCGCTGCCGGCTCGGGCGCGGGGAGGCGGCGGGCGCCGCCTTCGAGCGCGCCCGCGCGATCGAGCCCGACTACGAGCCGGCCTACCGCGAGCAGGCGCGCTGCGATCTCTCCGCGGGGCGGCTCGAGGCGGCGCTCGGGCGGATCGATCGGGCGATCTTGCTCGATCCGGATCGTGACGACGGCGCCCTGCTCCGGGCCGAGATCCTGCGGCGCCTGGGCCGAACGGGCGACGCGCGCCTCGCCTTGCGGGCGCTCGTGGTGCGGCGCCCGTGGTCGACGGAGGCGTGGCGCGCGCTGCACGCGGCGGCCGTCGAGGCGGGCGATCGCGCGGTGGCCGAGCAGGCTGTGCGTCGCCTGAGGGAGCTGGTTGCGCCGGGGGCAGCCGTCCCGGGGCGGCGGGTGTCGTCGGACGGGCAGCTGGCCGAGGTCGACGAGGCGCTCGTCCTGGGCCAGCTGCGCCGCGCCCGCCGCCTGGCGCGCGACGCGGATCTGACGCCCGCCGAGGTCGCGGTGCGCGCGGCCGCGCTGGGCCGCCTCGGCGAGGCCCGCGAGCAGGCCGAGCTCGTCTCGGCGGCCGATCCGGCGAGCGCCTCGGCGCTCGTGGCGCTCGCTGTGGCGGCCGATCTGAGCGGCGATCTCGACGCGCTGACCCGGGCCTGCGACGCCCTCGACCTGTCCACGGCGGCGGGCGGCCCCACGGTGGCCCCCTCGCGGCTCGCCCGTCTCCTCTTCGCCGAGCTGCTCTTCCGCCGCGTGGGCCGCGACGCCGCGCTCACCTGGCTCGGCCCGCCGCCCCCCGCGCTCGGCGCCCCGGACACGCTGTCGCAGGAGGTCGAGCGGCGCGTCCACCGAGAGCTCGCGAGCAGCGCGCCTTGATCGTGGCGGCGGGGGCGCGTGCCCCCGCCGTGTAACTAAGGCGAGGGCTTGGTGTGCGGCTTCTCGTTGTACTTCTTGAGGTCGAAGTTGAGCTCGAAATCGAGCGTGTTATCGCCCTCCTTGATCTCGATCTCCCTCTTCACGTCCTGATCGATGGCCGGCAGCAGGGCGGCGGTGAGCACCTTGCCCACGGGGATGTCCTTGATCTCGAACTTGCCGTCGAGCCCGGTCACGTCGTGTGTCGCGAACTTGAGCACGAAGACCTCGGCCTTGAGGAACGGCTTCGGCAGCTTGTCCACGAGGTGGTAGTAGCCTGGCTGCGGCGGGTAGAACTTCACCGGATCGCCCTGGGGCACGGCGACGAGGACCGCCATGAAGGGGGCTCCCTCGAGGTTCGGCATGTACGGCTCCAGGGGATCGAGGTTCGCGACCTCGAGCCGCTGTCCATAGGACATGACCACGGTCCGCTTCGAGAACGCGCACCCGTGGATGGTCACCTTCTCCGCCTCTTCGCGCTCCGGCACGTAGCCGCTGTAGTTGACGACGGTGACGAGCGCGTCGGCGACCCCGTTCTGCTGTCCCACGCGGAACAGCCGCCCGTAGGTCGCGGCGGCCTCGCCGCACTTGCCGATCGGAAAGCTGAGCCCTGTATCGGGCGGCGGGTCGCCCTTGATGGTGACGCGTCCTTTCAGCGTCCCCGTGGGCCCGCTGTACGGCGCCTGTCGCTTCGGGTTCATCACCTTCGCGACGTCCTCGGAGGTCAGCGAGATCTCGTGCGCCGCGCCCGCCCCGGCCTGCGCGCTCCCCGCAGCGCCGGCGCTCGCGCTCCCCGCCGCCGCCGCGGCCCCCGCGGCCGCCGGCGCTGCGCTCCCCGCGGCCACCGGCGCCGCGCTCCCCGCCGGTGTCGCGCTCCCTGCGGTCGCGCCGCCGCTCGCGTTCCCTCCCTGACACCCGAGCGCCCCGAGCAGCGCGACGCACGCCGCTCGCATTCTCTCATCGCCCGCTCTTCTCTGCAGCTTCTCGCCGGTTCGCATCGGCGCCGACTCTAGCAACTCGCGCGCCCCGCGCAGCACCGCGGTTTCACCGCCGAACGAACTGCGAGCGCCACGAGCGCCGGCGCCCCGTTGCCATACGAGTTGGCAGCGCTCTTCTCAGGCCAGCACCCGCGTTGCCGAGCGGGGGTTCACCCGCACAGGAGACGGGCCCAGATCGGCGTTTTCGGCGCGCAGGCGTACTCCCGTACGCCGAGCACCGAAAACGTCGAGGTGGGCCCGTATCCGAAGCGGGTGGACCCCTGCTCTAGCGGGAGGCGAGGACCGCGCGTACTGCGATCCCGAGCGAGGTCGTCGGCCAGATGCCGAGGACCATCACGAGCACCGCGGACACCACCAGGGCCGCGTTGACGTAGCCCGAGCGCATCGGCCGCGCGATCGGAGCGCCCGGCGCCGGCTCGCGCATGTACATGTAAACGAGCACCCGCAGGTAGTAGTACGCCGACAGCACGCTGTTGAGCAGCAGCGCCACGGACAGCGTGTACAGCTCCGCGCCCATCGCCGCCTTGACGATGTAGAGCTTGCCGAAGAAGCCCGCCGTCGGCGGCACCCCGGCCAGCGACAGCAGGAAGAGCGAGAACGCGAGCGCCGCCACCGGGTGCCGCTTGCCGATCCCGGAGAGGTCCTCGTAGCTCACCGCCTCGGCCCCGCGGCTGCCGCAGAGGATGAGCGTCCCGAAGGCGCCGACCGTCGAGACCGTGTAGGCGAGCAGGTAGAACATCACGCTCGCCTGCGCGTCCTCGCTCGCCCGCACCGTCGCCGCCACGCCCACGAGCAGGTACCCGGCGTGCGCGATGCTCGAGTACGCGAGCATCCGCTTCACCGACTCCTGCCGGCCCGCGATCAGGTTCGCGACCGTCATCGTGAGCAGCGCCATCACCGCCACGGCCGGCGGCCAGCCCGCGGCCCACGACGAGAGCGCCGGGCTGCCGAACGCCCCGAGCAGCACCCGCAGGAGCGTCGCGAACGCCGCGCCCTTCACGGCGACCGCCATGAACGTCGTGGCCGGCGTCGGGGCGCCCTCGTACGCGTCCGGCGTCCACATGTGGAACGGCACCGCGCTCACCTTGAACGCGAGCCCGACGAGCATCAGCGCCGCCCCGATGAGCAGCAGCGCCGGGTTCGGCGCCGCGGCCCCCTTCGCGCCCGCGATGGCCTCGCCGATCCCCGCGAGGTCGGTGTGCCCCGTCGCCCCGTAGATCAGCGCGCCGCCGTACAGCAGCAGCGCGGCCGCGAACGAGCCGAGCAGGAAGTACTTGATCGCCGCCTCGGTGCTCCGCGGCGACGTCCTGCGGAACCCGGTCAGCGCGTACGCGCCGAGCGACATCGTCTCCAGGCCGAGGAAGAGCGTCAGCAGATCCCCCGCGCCGGCGAGGATGATCGCCCCGATCGTCGAGAAGGTCAGCAGCGGGTAGAACTCCCCGCGGTCGAGCCGGTGCTCCGGGAGGTACCCCCCGGCGAGCAGCGCCGCGAGCGCGCCGCCCAGGCAGAGCACGAAGGAGAAGAACAGCGTGAACCGGTCCATGACCAGGTACGGGGCGAGCGAGTCGAACCCCTCCAGCGTCTCGGGGCCGACGAACCCGACAGCGCCCGAGAACACCGCCCCGGCGAGGAGCGTGATCGCGGTCCCGAGCGCCATGTCGGACGAGGGGCCGGAGCGGCGATCGTGCGACTCCTCGCGGCGGTGCGAGAACGCCTCCGCGAGCATCAGCAGCGCGCCGCCGAGCGAGACGACGATGAGCGGCGATACCGCGATGTACGGTCCGAGGATCATCGCGCCGCCTCCTCCGCGCGCGCCGCGAGCGCGCCGTCTCCTCGGCGCGCGCCCCGATCGCGCCGAGCCTGCTCGTCTTCATCCGCCCCCGCCGCGCCCTGACCGGATCCCACCGAGGGCGCCCCCTTCAGGAAGGCGGGGGAGAACGTGTCCTCGGGCAGGAGCTTCGCGTTCCGTTCGTCCGCGAAGAGGATCGCCTGCCCGGAGACGACCTTGAACTGGTTGTAAGTAGACAGGACCGACTCCTTCATCCGATCGAGGAAGATCGCAGGGAACAGGCCGATCACGAAGATCATGAGGATCAGGGGCGCGAGCGCGAGCCCCTCGCGGGGCGTCACGTCGGGCAGGTGCTTGTTCTTCGGGTTCGTGAGCGGCCCGAAGAACATCTTCTGCACCACGCTCAGCATGTAGACGGCGGCGAGGATGACGCCCGCCGCGGCGCCGATCGTGTGGATCCCGCTGAACGTCCCGAGGCGCTCGGACGCGTAGGTCCCCATGATGATCATGAACTCGCCGATGAACCCGTTCGTGCCGGGCACGCCGACCGAGGCGAACGTCACGATCAGGAAGAGCGTCGCGTAGGCGGGCATCACCTTGGCGAGGCCGCCGAACTCCGCGACCTCCCGGGTGTGGCGGCGGTCGTAGATCACGCCGACGAGGAGGAAGAGCGCGCCGGTGGAGACGCCGTGGTTCACCATCTGGAGCACCGCGCCCTGGATCCCGCTCGGCGTGACGCCGAAGAGCCCGAGCATCACGTAGCCCAGGTGGGCGACCGACGAGTACGCCACGAGGCGCTTCACGTCGGACTGCTTCCAGGCGACCAGCGCGCCGTAGATCACCCCGCCGAGGATCGCGATGCCGGCCAGGTTGGCCGCGAGGCTGGAGGCCGGGCCCGGGAAGAGGCCCATCGAGAAGCGCAGGTACGCGTACGTCCCGATCTTCAGCATCACCGCGGCCAGGATCACCGAGCCGCCGGTCGGCGCCTGCACGTGGGCGTCCGGCAGCCACGTGTGCACCGGCCACATCGGCACCTTGATGAAGAACGCGATCGAGAACGCCCAGAAGCAGAGCATCTGCGCGCCCCGGGGCAGCACCACGCGCGACAGCGCGAGGTAGTCGAACGTGTAGGCGCCCGTGAGCTTCTGGTTCGCCCACACGAGGTACACGATGCCCGCGAGCATCAGCATCGAGCCCGCCATCGTGTAGACGAAGAGCTTGATCGCCGCCTTGATCTTCTCGACGCCGCCCCAGATGCCGATCATCACGAACATCGGCACCAGCATCAGCTCCCAGAAGAGGAAGAACAGGAACAGGTCGAGCGCGACGAACGCGCCGAGCATCGCCCCCTGCAGGAACAGGAGGCAGAAGCAGAGCTCCTTGATCCGGTTCTTGATCGAGCCGAACGACGCGTACGCCGCGATGGGCGCGATGAACGTCGTCAGCAGGACGAGCCAGAGGCTGATGCCGTCGATGGCGACGTGCCACCGGATGCCCAGCGCCGGGATCCACTCCTTGATCGACTGGAAGTGCCAGCCCACGGTCATCGGCACGGTGAGCAGCCACAGCGACGCGAGGAAGCCCGCGCCGAGCACGGCCAGCGTGAAGCCCCGGAGCAGCGAGAGCAGCTGCCGCGGCACGAACAGCACCGCGGCGGCGCCAACGAAGGGCAGCCCGATGAGCACGTTGAGCAGCGACGGCCACTCGTCGGTCGTACCCGTCGCTTCCGCCGCGGCGCCTGACGGCCAGAGCCACTGCACGAAGAGCACCGTGAGCGCCGCGATGAGCCCGAGGCCGACCCGCTGCCACGGGGTGTACCCCGCGGCGGCGTGGGCCTCGCCGTGCTCGTCGCCGTGGTGGTCGTCGCCATGGTGGTCGTCACCGTGGCCGTCGTGGTGATCATCGCCGGCGTGGGCGTCTGCGGCGCCCTGCCCGCCGCCCGGCGGGAGGATCGCCCCCACGACGCCGGCAGCGAGCGCCGGCCAGTACTGCGTTACGAGGTCGAGCGCGCTCATTGCAGGCCTCTCGGCTTGATCAGGTCATGGATCTGCTCCGCCGGGGTCGCCCCCGGGGGCAGCGCGGGCACGTCCGGGCCCAGCAGGGTGGTCGGACCCGCGGGGGTCTTGCGGCTCGCCGGCCTGGAGAACGAGAAGGTCTCGGTCGCCTCGCGGTCGAACGCGTTCCGCACGCGGAGGACGACGTCCTTCGTCTCGCCGGGCTCGAGCTTCACCGTGACGTCGGTCGCCTCGGAGAACTCGCGCGCCGGCAGGCCGGGCGCCTCCCAGCGGTACCGGTAGCCGAGCCCCGGCGCCGCCGAGAGCCTCACCTCGCCGGACCGGCGCAGCTCCGCGTCGTCGACGTTCGCGTCCGCGTGCGGCTTGACGAGGAACCAGCCAACGCCGGCGAGGCCGACGACCATCGACGCGGCGTAGACCTGCACGCGGCCCGTCTGGAGCGCGCGCAGCACCGTGCCGAAGAACCCGACCAGCGCCGCCGAGAGCTTCGCGATGATGCCGTCGATGATCCACTTGTCGGCCATCGTGAAGATGTCGGCGATCGCGTCGACCATGCCCACCACCGTGGCGTTGTAGAGCTCGTCGATCCGCCACTTGTCGTAGATGAGCCGGTAGAGCCCAGGGAAGCCCTCGGCGAAGCGCCGCTCGGGCTCGCCGCGCTTGTTCCAGTACACGAGCATCGCCAGGCCGATGCCGGTGAAGCACGCCGCGACGCCGGGCAGCATCATCGGGAAGAGCAGCCCCTCCACCCCCTCGCGCACCGTCACCGCCCGCTCCGTCAGCGAGAAGACCGGCTCGAGCAGGTGCGCGAGCGGCGCGAACGCGTGGTTGTGGGTGAGGTGCACGAGCGGCTCCGCCATGAGGAAGCCGGCGAAGACCGACAGCGCCCCGAGCACGATCAGCGGGATCGTCATCGGCAGCGGCGACTCGTGCGGCTCCGGGCCCTCGAGCTTCTCGCCGTGCGCGTGCCCGTGGTGATCGTCGTGGTGGCCGTGCGGGTGCGGGTCCTTCCAGCCGCGCACGATCGTCCAGCCGCGGAACTCGCCGTGGAACGTCTGGAAGTACGCGCGGAACATGTAGAAGGCGGTCATCGTCGCGGCCAGGATGCCGACCCAGTAGATCGCCGGGCCGAGCCACTCGGGCCACTGCCACACCGGCTGCCCGCGCGTCGAGACCGACTCGATCCGGCCGGAGAAGGCGCGCCACAGGATCTCGTCCTTCGACCAGAACCCGGCGAACCCGGGGAAGCCCGCGATCGAGAGGCACGCGAGGAGGAAGGTCCAGCGCGTCAGCGGCATGTGGTTCTTCAGGCCGCCCATGTTGCGCATGTCCTGGGACTGGTCGGTGTCGTGGATGCGGGCGTGCATCGCGTGGATCACCGAGCCGGCGCCGAGGAAGAGGCAGGCCTTGAAGAAGGCGTGCGTGAGGACGTGGAAGAAGCCGGCGGCGAACGCGCCGACGCCCACGCCGATGAACATGAACCCGAGCTGGCTCACCGTGGAGTAGGCGAGCACCTTCTTCAGGTCGTTCTGGAAGAGCCCGATCGAGGCCGCGAACAGCGCCGTGGCCACGCCGGTCACCGCGACGACCGCCATCGCGAACGGCGACAGCACGAACACCGCCGAGAGCCGCGCCACGAGGTAGACGCCCGCGGTCACCATCGTCGCGGCGTGGATCAGGGCGGAGACCGGCGTCGGGCCGGCCATCGCGTCGGGCAGCCAGATGTAGAGGGGGATCTGCGCGCTCTTGCCGGCGCAGCCGAGGAACAGCGCGAGCGCGGCCAGCGTCCCCGCGTAGACGAGCACCGGCTGCGACGGGACGAGGAAGCTCAGGAAGCCGGGCACGGTGTCGACCGACATGTTGCCGATCGGCCAGATCTTCACCGCGGAGAGCAGGTTGCCCGCGTTCGCCGCGATGCCGTCGAAGTTCAGCGTGCCCGTGTAGTAGGCGAGCATCGCCATCGCCACGAGGAGGCCGAAGTCGCCGATGCGGTTCACGACGAACGCCTTCTTGCCCGCGCTCGCGTTCTTGTCGTCCTTGAACCAGAACCCGATGAGCAGGTAGCTGCACATGCCGACGCCCTCCCATCCCACGAAGAGGACGGCGAGGTTGTCGCCCATGATCAGGACGAGCATCGAGAAGATGAACAGGTTCAGGTACGCGAAGAACCGGTAGTACCCCGGGTCCTCGCGCATGTACGCGGACGAGTAGAGGTGGATGAGGAAGCCGACGCCGGTGACGACGAGGATCATCGTCCCGCTCAGGCCGTCGACGCTGAAGGCTGCGTCGATCGGGATCGACTGGCCCATCCGGCCGGTGATCGAGAACCAGCGCCAGGCGGTCCAGGTGAGCTTGCCGCCCTCGTGCGGCAGCATCAGGAACGTCGTGACGGCCGCCAGGAAGGCGCCGCCGAGCGCGGCGAGCGCCATCAGCCGGACCGCGTCCTTGCCGAGGCGCTTGCCGAAGAGGCCGTTCACGAACGCGCCGAGCGCCGGCAGGCCGAGAATGACCGCGAGCAGCGCGAACTCGGACGCGGGGAATAAGACTCTCAGGGCTTCCACGCTAACTCCTCAGGAGATCGGCGTCGTCCGAGCGCATCGTCTTCCGGATGCGGTAGAACGCGAGCACGATCGCGAGACCGACTGCGGCTTCCGCCGCCGCGATGGCGATGACGAAGAAGGTGAAGATCTGCCCGGCGTGATCGTGCGGGTGCACGCGGTTGTACGCGACGAGCGTGAGGTTCACGGCGTTGAGCATCAGCTCGATGCTCATCAGGAGGACCAGGAGGTTCCTGCGCAGCAGGAAGCCGATCGACCCGATCACGAACAGCACCGCCGCGACGACGAGGTAGTACTCGATGGGGACGGAGATCATGAGTGCGGCTCCTTCGCCGACAGGGTTCCCGCGAGGGCGCCCGGCTGCGCGGCCCCCTGATCGCCCGGCTCCGGCGACGCGGTGTCCGAGCCTTCGCCGGCGGGCAGCAGCGTCGGGTCGACCTGCTTGCCGCGGGCGACGGCGACGGCGCCGATCACGGCGACGAGGAGCAGCGCGCCCGAGAGCTCGAACGGCACGATCCCCTTCGTGAAGAGCTCGTGCCCGAGCGCCTCGATGGTCCCGAGCGACTCGGGGGCGGCCGGGATGGCCGCGACCCCGGGCTTCGACGCGCTCGCGACCAGGGCGAGCGCGCCGATGCTGCTCGCCCCGAGGACGCCGGCGCCGACGTAGCGCGGCACCGCGGTGCGGGCGTCGCGCGGCGACGTCGCCGACGGGCCGAGGAGCATGATCACGAAGAGGAAGAGGATGACGATCGCGCCCGCGTACACGAGGATCTGGATCGCGGCGAGGAACTCCGCCGAGAGCATCAGGTAGAGCCCCGCGATGCCGACGATCGACGTGAGCAGGCCCATCGCGCCGCGGATCGGGTTCCTGGCCGCGACCGTGGCCAGGCCGCCGAGCAGGACGAGCAGCGACGCCAGCCCGAAGAAGGCGAACTCGAAGATTTTCACGGCGTGAGCACCCCTGTCGACGAGCGGCCCTTGGTCTGGATGTACGCCTCGAACTCCTTGCGGAACTTCCGGAGGAAGCCGAGCGCGGGCATCGCCGTGCCCTCGCCGAAGGCGCAGATGGTGTTGCCCATGATGTTGTCGGCGATCTCGTGCAGCCGATCGAGCTCCTCGATCGTCCCCTCGCCGTGCACGATGCGATCGAGGATCCGGTGGATCCACGCGCTGCCCTCGCGGCACGGCGTGCACTGGCCGCACGACTCGTGGCGGTAGAAGCGCATCAGGTTGTGCATCGCGAGGACGGGGCACGCCTTGTCGCTGAGCACGATGGCGCAGCAGGTCCCGAGCATCGTCCCGAGCGCGCGGAACGTGTCCACGCCGAGCGGCACGTCGAGCACGCTCTGGCCGTGCCACGGGTGCAGCGGCGACTTGTCGCTCGGCGCGTTGACGACCTCGTCGGCGCGCAGGATCGGGCACGACGAGCCGCCCGGGATGACCCCGAGGAGCTTCCCGTGCTTCACGCCGCCGCCGTACTCGTAGATGAGGTCGCGGAGCGTGACCCCGACGGCCGCCTCGAAGATCCCGGGGTTGTTCACGTGGCCGCTCACGCCGAAGAGCCGGCAGCCGCCGTCCTTCAGGTGGTGCAGCGAGGAGAGCTTCGAGAAGTTCTCCCCCCCGAGCTCGAGCGCCGTGGGCACGGCCGCGATCGTCTCCAGGTTGTTCACGGTCGTCGGCATCCCGAACGCGCCGAACTGGGCGGGGAACGGCGGCTTGAGCCGCGGCTCGCCGCGCTTGCCCTCGAGCGAGTTGAGCAGCGACGTCTCCTCGCCGCAGATGTAGGCGCCGGCGCCGGTGTGGACGTAGACCTCGACGGGGTAGTCGATCCCGAACGGGCGCTTGCCGAGGTAGCCCTTCGCGCGCGCCTCCTCGATGGCGCCCCAGAGCCGCGCCTTCGAGAGGTGCAGCTCGTCGCGCACGTAGATGTACGCGGCGTGGGCGCCGATCCCGAAGCACCCGATGATGCACCCCTCGACGACGGCGTGGGGGTTCTTCTCCATCAGGGTGCGGTCCTTGAAGGTGCCGGGCTCGCCCTCGTCCGCGTTGATGACGAGGTAGTGCGGCCGCTCGGGCTTCGGGGGCCACGGCATGAAGCTCCACTTCACGCCCATCGCGAAGCCCGCGCCGCCGCGGCCGCGGATGTTCGCCGCCTTCATCTCCTCGACGAGCGCCTCGCGCGTCATCCCGAGGGCGCGCTTCGCCTGCTGGTAGCCGCCGCCCTTCTCGTAGACGGCGAGCTTGTGGCCGTCGGGCGTGTCGTAGTTCTTGGTCAGATAGCGCGTCAGCCGGAGCATCTCGTCACCTCGTCAACCGATCGAGGATCGCGTCCACCTTCTCGAGCGTGAGGCCCTCGTGGTAGTCGCGATCGACCTGCATCATCGGGGCGGTGCCGCACGAGGCGAGGCACTCTGCGGTGCGCAGCGTGATCCTCCCGTCCTTCGTGGTCTCGCCGGCGTGGATCCCGAGCCGCTTCTCGCAGTGGTGGAGCACCTGGTCCGCGCCGTTCAGCGCGCAGCTCAGCGTCCGGCAGACCCAGACCTGGTGCTTGCCGACGGGCTCCTTGTTGAAGAGCGTGTAGAAGGTCGCGACCCCCTGGACGTGCGCCGCCGAGAGGCCGAGCTGCTCGGCGACCCAGCGGAGCACGCGCTCGGAGACCCACCCCTCCTGTTCCTGGCAGAGGTGGAGCACGGGGATGCACGCGGCCTGGCGGTTCGGGTAGCGCGCGAGGATCTTCTCGAACTCGGTTCGCCGCTCGGCGGTCAGAGCAAATTGTTCGGTCATGTCGGCTGTTGGCACGGTCCGCTGGCTCCCTGGGCGCGCCGCGCTCGCGGCGTGCCCGCTTCCACATGCAGTCGGGACCCCGCAACGCGGGTCCCTTTCAACGAGGGTCCGCCCGGCAGACCGGGCGCACCCTCGTGCGCCTCCGATCTGGAGGCGCCTGCCGGAGGCGGACAGCCCCGCGCACCGGCGGCCGGGCATTCGGTTGTCCGTCGTACGGAGCCGTCCCGAGGCGCGGGCACGCTAGTGAGCGACGGTGGTCACTGTCAAGGCGCGCCGGGGGGAAACATAAAGCGGACCACACAAAGCCTTCCGCTGCCCAGAAACCGGACGGCTCCCCCCCGAGGTGCTCGTGCCCTCAGTCGTGGCCGTGGCCGTGCCCGCAGCCGTGGCCGCGGTCGTGCCCGCAGCCGTGGCCGCGGTCGTGGTCGTGGTCGTGGTCGTGGTCGTGGTCGTGGTCGTGGACGTAGACGCGGCCACCCGCCCCGCCCCGCCAGCCCCCGCCCCGCCAGCCCCCGCCCCGCCAGCCCCCGCCCCGCCCCCCTCCTGGAGCACGTGGCCACGCGGTACTCCCTGGGTTTTCTGACGAAGACCGCGTAGCCTGCGGAGAAGTCCGCAGCGTTCTTCGTCTTTCACTTGAGAACCGGAACGCGCTTCAACTACCCTCGGCGCCCATTACGACGCGCAGGGGCGCGGACATCCGTAGCAGCGAACCCCCCGCCGGAGGTGGTGCGTGTTCTGTCCGAATTGTGGGACGCAAAACTCGGAAACGGCGTCCACGTGCACGAAGTGCGGCTACAACCTGAAGAGCGCGGCCGCGCCGAAGTTCAAGGGCACCATGCTGATGAGTCAGCCGTCCTCCGGGGCGGGCGCGGCGGGTCCGCGCGGGCCGGGGGCGCCTCCGCCTCCCGCGCCTCCGGCCGGAGCGCCGCCGGGCATGGCCGCGATCCCGAGCCCGCCGCAGGGCCTCGCGGGCACGGTGGTCGGTGTCCCGCCGGCGGGGCTCGGCGCTTCGGCGGGGCCTCCTCCTGCCCCGCCGCCTCCCGGGATGGGCTACGGCTCGCCGCCCCCCGGCGGGCAGCAGCCGTCTGGCCCGGCCTTCGGCGGCGCGGCCGCGAGCCCGTCCGGCGGTTATGCGCCGTTCGGCCAGCAGCCCCAGGGCGTCAACCCGCTCGGCGGCACCATGGCGATCGACCAGCTGCCCGGATACGGCGCCCCGGGCCAGCCGCCCGGGGGCGCAGGCGCGCCGGCCGGCGCGTTTCCTCCGCCCGGCGGCTACGGGCAGCCCCCGCAGGGCGGCCCGGCCGGGAATCCTTTTGGACCGCCCCCGGGCCAGGACCCGATGGGCGGCCTCGGCGGCGCGCCTCCCGGCTACGGGCAGCCGCCCGGCTACGGGCAGCCGCCCGGCTACGGGCAGCCGCCCGGTTACGGGCAGCCGCCCGGCGGCTACGGGCAACCGCCTGGCGGCGCTCCTCCCGGCTACGGGCAGCCGCCCGGCGGCGCGCCTCCCGGCTACGGGCAGCCTCCGCAGCACGGCGCCAGCGGGTACGGTCCGCCTCCGGGCCAGGACCCGATGGGCGGCGGCTACGGCAGCCCTCCGGGCGGCAGCTACGGCGGCCCTCCGGGCGGCGGCTACGGCGGCCCGCCGGCTGGCGGCTACGGCAGCCCTCCGGGCGGCGGCTACGGCGGCTCGCCCGGCGGCAGCTACGGCAGCCCTCCGGGCGTGAGCGATCCCGGCTATGGCGGGTCGCCCGGCGGCGCTCAGATGTCGGCGCCCGGCCAGTTCGGCCAGGCGGCCAGCAACCTGGGCGTGTACGGCGGCGGCGGCTCGATGGCCCCGGGCGCGAAGGGTGAGACCCGCAACCCGGTCACCGTGTGTGTGATCGGGATGGTCTGCTTCCTCTACGCCATCTGGCAGATGTGGGCGATGCTCAACGAGCTCCAGCAGGCGACGAAGGACCCCGAGTTCAAGCCCTGGTACCTCTTCATCCCGTTCCTCAACTACTACTTCCTCTGGGTGAAGGTGCCGGAGCAGGTAACCCGGGCCAAGCAGATGGCCGGCTCGCGCAACCAGCAGGCCGAGGGCATCGTGCTCTACGTCTTCCTCCCGCTCTACGCGCTCGCGAAGGACCTCAACGAGGTCTGGGACCCGAACGCCGCCTGACCCGCGCCGCGGTCCTCCGCCGTGTCGCCGTCCAGCTCGACCGAAGCCAGTCCGCCCGCTCCGTCGGCCCTGTCCCGATGGAGCGCGGCGCACGCGCGCGGCCGCGCCGCACGACTGGGCACGGCGGCGGCGGTGCTCGGGCTCCTCGTCGCGTGCGGCGCCCCGCTCTGCCCGTTCGCGATCGTCACCCGTCACCCCTGCCCCGGCTGCGGGCTCACGCGCGCGACGCTCGCCCTCGCGCACGGCCACCTCGCGGACGCGCTGCGGCTCCACCCCCTCTCCCCGGTCATGGCGCCGCTCGTGATCGCCGCGCTCGCGTACAACGCGGCGATCTACGTGAAGGACGGCCGCATCGCGGCCGCCGAGGGGATGCAGGGCGCGTGGGTCACGCGGCTCGGCATCGCGCTCGCGATCCTGATGCTCACCGTCTGGATCGCGCGCTTCTTCGGCGCGTTCGGCGGCCCCGTCCCGGTCTAGCGCCGAACGCGACCGCGTCGCCCGCATGCCGCGCAGAGCGGCGGTCACCCGCTCTCTAACAACCGCGGACGCGGAGCGCTTCGCCCCTCCGCCGCGAGACCGGGCGCAGGGCGCGCACGGCGTGGGCGCCGCGCCGGGGCCAGCCGCGCTGCGAGCGCGCGAGCGGGGTGCCCGCGGGCACGCCGACGCGCAGCAGCACCTCGTAAGCGCGCTCCAGATCGCTGCCGATCACGTCGAGCTGCTCGTCCGTCAGGCCCCGCTTCGCCTTGGGGAACAGGACGTCCTCCTCCTCGTCGGCGTGGTGCGCGAAAATGTCCCGCAGGAGCCGGAGCCGCGCCTCGAAGCGCACATCGGTCACGCGCGTGCGCAGCAGGTTGTCGGCCGCGAAGCGCGCGAGGCCGTGCTTCTCGTAGGCGTCGTGGAGCGGCTTCCTGTCGCCGGCCATCCGCTCGGCACACACCGGGTAGAGGTACGTCTCCTCGATGCGTACGTGCGCGTCGATCATCCGGGAGAGCTGCGCGACCATCGATGTCCGGAGGCCCGGGCTGGGCTCGGCGGCGATGCGCGCCATCAGGGCGCTGACTTCGAGATGCTGCTGCTCCAAGAGATCGAGTGCGTCCATGGGGTTCCCCTCGCGTGAAGCTCACCGCCTCGCGCCGCCGCGCTTGAGCAGCGCGTGCACAGCCCCGGATCGCGGTGCCGGGCGGCGCGGTGCAGGCGGCACCGTCGTGGCAAGGAGCGGGCCGGCGCCGGGGCGCGCGGAGCGCGGGCGCTGCCTTGGCTACACCGGCACGCCGGCGAGGGCGTCGCGCATCGCCGAGGCGCTGGGGAAGCGGTGGTCGGGGTGCTTGGACAGGGCCCGCGAGAGCACCTCGTCGAGCACGCGCGGGACATCACGGCGCTCCCGCCGGAGGGGCACGGGCGCGGACCGCACGATCGCGACGAGCACGTCGAGATCGCCCCGGCCCCGGAAGGGGAGCTTGCCCGAGAGCGCGTAGTAGACGAGCAGCGCGGCCGCGAACAGGTCGCTCCGCTCGGTGATCGCGCGGCTCCGCATCGCCTGCTCCGGCGACATGAAGAGCAGCGTGCCGACGAGCGACCCGGGGCTGTCCGGCGTCACGCCGTCGCCCGTGTCGACGCCGGGCTCGTGCGCGAAGCCGAGATCGATGAGCTTGACCGTCGTCGCGCCCTCCCCTGCCCCTGCGCCCCGCGCCCCGGGCACGAGCAGGACGTTGCCGGGCTGGAGGTCGCGGTGGACGACCTTCGCCGCGTGCATCGCCGCGAGGCCGGCGAGGATCTGATCCGCGAGGGCGAGCGCGCGGCCGATCGGCAAGGGGCCGCGCTGCCGGACCTCCTCGCTCAGCGTGACGCCTTCGAAGAGCGGCATCACGAAGAACGGCCGCCCGTCCTCGAGGCGCCCCTCGCCGAGCACGGGGCAGACGTTCGGGTGGTCTATGCGGCGGGCGAGCCGCACCTCGCGGGCGAACCGGCCCTCGATCCCGGAGTCCCCCGCGTGCACGCGCCGGAGCGCCTTGAGGGCGACCGGCTCCCCCGTCGCGGCGCGGCGGGCCGCGTACACAGCGCCCATCCCCCCCTCGGCGATGAGCCGCTCGATGTGCAGTCCGTGCTCTGTACGACCGACGAGCGGGTCGACGGCCAGCCGCCCACACGCCGGGGCCCCCGTGGTGATCCCGCCTACCGCCCCGGCGCCACGCCCCGCCGGGAGCCCCTTCGGCGCCCCCCGCTCGCGGCCGGCGTGGCGGACGATCCCGGAACGAGGCAGCTGTCGCTCCTCGGCCGGATCGCGGCCCGCGTCGGCAGGGTCAGGCAGCGCCTCAGCGATCATGGACCTCTCCCTGGCCGAACCGGAGGAGCAACGCAGTTGGGAGCCAGGATCCACGTAGAGAACCTCGTCAGAAATTACCTGACGAGTGTCCATGGACCAGGCCCGCCAAGCAAGCGGATTGGGTGCCTAAACGACCAACGACGTGTGGGTGCACCTCCGGCTTATGTCCCGTTTCTACTCAGTTTTTGCCCGGACGAAGCGAACCGCCCAAGGCGTTTCCGGACGGTCGGGAAAATCCTGAAGGAAATTGCGTCCCGATCCCCGTTACCTTCGCAGCGCACTCATCACTACATGCCGAGGACGACGACGTGGCGAAGCGTCTTGATCTCATTCTCGTGATCGACGTGGAATCGACCTGCTGGGACGGCGACCCGCCGCCGGGCGAGGAGAACGAGATCATCGAGATCGGCGTGTGCCCGCTGGAGGTCGCCTCGTGCCGGCGCCGGGAGCGGCGCTCGATCCTCGTGCGCCCGGAGCGCTCGCGCGTGAGCCCGTTCTGTACGGCGCTCACGACGCTGACGCAGGCGGACGTCGACGCGGGCGTGTCGTTCAGGGACGCGTGCGCGACGCTCCGGAGCGAGCTCAAGGCGCAGGATCGCCTCTGGGCGAGCTACGGCGACTACGACCGGCGCATGTTCGAGCGGCAGTGCCAGTCGCGCGGCGTGCCGCTCCCGTTCGGGCCGAGCCACCTCAACGTGAAGAGCCTGTTCGCGGTGACGCACGCGCTGTCGCGCGAGGTGGGGATGGCCGAGGCCCTGGAGCGCGCCGGCCTGCCGCTCGCGGGCACGCACCACCGGGGCGTCGACGACGCCCACAACATCGCGGGCCTGCTCGCGCACCTCCTGCTGGCCGCGCGGCGGTGACGCCGGCGGCGCCGGCGACGCCGGGCGCTCAGGCGATCGGCGCCGCCTCGAGGGCCTCGGGCTGCGCCCCAGCGGCGTCCCGCGGCGGCGGCTCGCTCGCGGCTGCGCCTCCGGACGGCGCCGCTCGCTCGTCGTCGCCCGCGGCGGCCGCCCCGGCCGCGGCGGGCGGCACGGTCGCCGCGGCGAGGAGGTAAGCGAGGCCCGCGCCGAGCAGCAGGGCGCTGTAGCCGAGGTTCAGCGCGCACAGCGCCCCGAGGGCCATCCCGGTCGCGCCCGCGAGGGCGCAGAGCGCCCAGCACCACGGCAGCAACGCCGGCGAGACCGAGTCCACGATCTTGACCCCGAGCGGCGCGAGCGAGCCCGCGAGCACGCCGAACGGAACGAGGATCGCGATGGCGAGGATCGCGCGCGGGAAGGCCCCGAGCCCGAGGCCCCACCGCGCGAGCGGCACGAGCCCCACCGCCGAGAGCGCCGCGGCCACGGCGAGCGCCTCCGCCACCCTCCCGGAGACCGCCGTCGCGGCGCCCGGGGGCACCCGGGCGGTGAGGAAGCCGCCCACGCCGGCCGAGACAAGGAGGATCACGAGGACGGCGGGGAGCTCGTGCGCGGGCAGGTCGAGGAGGAGGAGACCATGCCGGAGCACGGCGAGCTCGACGAGCGCGAACCCCGCGCCGATCGCGGCGAAGAACGCGAGCGCTCTGGCGGGCGGCGCCGCCGACGACGCGAGCGCCGCGGCGTCGTGCGGCGCGAGGCGCGCGCGCAGGCGGCGCGCCGCGAGCGCCGGGAGCAGCACGCCGAGCGCGAAGAGCGCCGCGCCGACGGCGAGCAGCAGCGCGAGCGCGAAGAGCGCCGTTTGCCCGGCGCGGAGGGCCCCGACGTCGCCGAGCACCGCGGGCAGGCGGCGCGCCGGGACGGTGTACGCGAAGAACGGCCTGTCGTCGGTGGGCGGCGTCAGATCAGCCTCCGCGGCCGCGCCCTCGGCGCCGCGCGCGGCCACCGCGGAGGCCGAGGGCGCGTCCGCCGCGACGAGCAGGCTGCGGACAGGGGTCGCCGGGCGGTCGGGGGCGAGGACCTCCGAGAACTTGTGCTTGCGGCAGTGGCGGCGGAGGGCGTCGACGTCCTCGCGCGCGAGCGGCGTGCGCCGGGCGAGGAGCGCGGTCTTCTGCGCGGCGCTGCACGCGAAGAGGTGGTCCTTCGGCGCGGCGACGCCCGCGCCGCGCAGCGACGCGGCCACGAGGGAGAGCAGCCGATCGAAGTCCGCGTCCGCGCGGACCAGGACGAGCGTGCCCTCGGGCAGGAGGCGCGAGAAGAGGTCCCCGACGCCCTCGAGCGTGAGGAGCCGGCTCTCCGAGAGCGCGAGCGCGCCGGTCGTCGACGCCTCGACCGTGTCGGTCGACGGGATCACGATGTTCCTGAAGAGCAGCGGCGTGCGCCTGGCGAAGCTCCGCCCGTCGCTCACCACGAGGTGGACCTCGGGCTTGTCGAACAGGTTGCCGCTGAACGCGGCGTACTTCCCGCGCATCACCTCGAGGACGCCGCGGTCGCCCTCGACGGCGACCACGTCCTTCTGCCCAGCCTTGAGCGCGACGCGCACGTCGCGCCCGCCCCCGGCGCCGACGACGAGCGCGGGGCCCTGGTCCTTGTGCAGCGCGTACGCCATGTCCTCGGGCTGCGGCGGGGGCGTCGTCTTCGCGTCGAGGATCGGGCTCGCCGCGGCGCCGCCGAGCCGCATCAGCGCCGCGCCGGCCTTCGGTCGATCGACGGTGATCAGCGAGCGCTCGGTCCAGGCCTCGAGCTCGGTCCGGTCGGGCGACGCCCGGCGGATGCCTGCGAGCCGGAGCCACGGGGCGCCGACGTCGCCTGCGAGCAGCACGAAGGAGCCGAGCACGAACGTGGCGACGAGGCCGCCGGGCGCCCGCTCCTCGCCATCGCAGCAGCGCGACCCCAGGTAGAAGAAGATGCCCGCCACGGCGAAGAAGATCGCCGCCGCGAGCGCGGCGCGGGGCGCGCCTGCGCGGAGCGCGCCGGCCGCGGCCAGCCCGCCGAGCGCGCCGCCGGCGAGATCGAGCAGGTAGAGCCGGGGCATCTCGCGCGCCGCGTGCCGGATCGCGGCCGCGAGCGCGAGGCCCGCGAGCGCGAACGGGACCGTGGAGACCGCGTAGCACAGCGCGAGCCACGGGAGCGACCCCGGCGCGGGGACGGACAGGGGCTCGCGGTGCGCGAGCAGGATGACCGCGGCGAGGGTCGCGCCCGACGCGAGCGAGGCGAGGATCGCCATGCGGGCGAAGAGCGCCGGCGGGCGGGCGAGCGACGGGACGACGTAGAGCAGCGCGCCGCCCACGCCCGCGCCGACGAGCGACAGCGAGAGCGCGAGGAACGCGTGGGCCTCGCCGAACAGCGCCGCATAGATCCGCGCGAGCGAGATCTCGAGCAGGACCGAGGCGCACGCGAGGGCTGCGACGCCGCTGAAGAGGCCGCTCCGCTGGGGGACCCGCATGGGCCCGCTCCTACCACAGCGCGAAGCGGCCTTTCACCTCTCTCGACCGAGCGGGGCGAGCGGCCACGGCGCGAGCAGCGGCACAGGGCCGCTCCGCCGGCCCAAACGCGGCTCCGCCGCGCCGCTTTGCCTGAGCGCGCGCGCGCACTCGTCGACGGTGAGGCGGCGCGGCCCGTACGCCGAGGCGTTGGCCGCGTCGGCGTCCATCAGCCGGGTCGGCGTGTCGATCCCGAAATCGTCCGGGTGCCCCGGCTCGTCGAGCAGCACGTGGCCGAGCTCGTGCGCCAGCGCGAACGACGCGCGATCCGCGCGCAGGCCGGCGCGATCCTCGATGATCGTGTTCCGGATCGCCCCGCCATCGGCAAAGATGAACGACTCGCCGATCCGCCCGCCGCCCGCGAAGCTCGGGACCATCACGACGTCCACGGTCGCGGGGTCGCCGTCGTCGAACGCCTTGAGCAGCGCCCGCTCCTCGACCGTGCCGGCGATGGCGTCCGTGTCGCTGAAGTGCTGGAGGCCGTCGTTGAGGTCCACGGCGCCGATGCACGCCGTGAGCGTCGCGTCGGTGCTCAGCGCGCCCGCCGCCGGCGGCTCGATGGTCGCGAGCGCGCCGCCCGGCCGCCGCACGAGCACGTCGGTGGTCCCGTAGGCGCCCGCGCCGATCGCCGGGTTGTCGGAGAGCCGCACCGAGAACCCCGCCGCGCCGATCGCCTCGGCGACGGCCCGGGCCGCCGCGTCGGGGCGCGCGCGGGGCGCGATCGACGCGGTCACCTCGTGGCCGTCGACGCGCACCCGGATCGCGCCGCCGCTGGCCGGCAGGCCGTGGTCGCAGCCGATCGCGAGCAGGTGCGGGCGCGGCGGATCGACGAAGGTGACGTCGAGCGCCTCGGGCGGGCCGAAGCTCACGCCGCACGCACCCCAGAGGGCGTTCGCCCGCTCGACCTCCGCACGCGCGATGGCGAGCGCGCCCGCGTCGTCCCCGCCCATCGGCGGCGGGCCGCCGGCGCGGGGGCGCACCATGACGATCCGGAGGCGCGCGCGCGTGCGCCCGAGCGGCCCGAGCGGCGAGGTGCGCGGGCCGGCGATGCGGATCATCTGGACCTTCGGCCCGCCGGGCAGGGCGACGACGAGCGCCCCGCCGACCTCGCCCTTCACGGAGCGATCGACGATCATCGGGTGGTTGCGATCGATGTCGTCCGCGACGGCCCGCAGGGGGCGCGTCGATCCGCACACGAGGCCCGGCGGCACGTCGTCCGGGCACCGCACGTGGCCGAGCGGCACGTCGGGCAGGCGATCGATCACCCCGCCGGACGGCGCGGCGGAGTGGACGTCGAGGGTGAGCGGCAGATCCTCGGGCGCGCCGATGACGAGCAGCCGGATCGCGTCGGGATCGTCGAGGTTCGCGAACGGATCGTCGCCGAGCCGGTCCGGGGGCGTCCGCTGCAGCGAGGCGTGGGAGCGCGCCATGTCGATGCGCCGCCCGGCGCCGTCGATCGCGCGCACCTCGAACGCGCTGATCGTCCGCGCCTCGCCGAAGAGCGCGATCTCGCTGCGCCCGGCGCGGACCGCCTGGATCTCGACCCGGCGGGCGCCCGCGGGGATCGCCGCGCCGGGCTTGACCGGGCTGCCGTCGACGAGGAGCCGCAGGCCCGCCGGGATCGCCGCGGGCGCCTGGCTCGCCCCGCGCGGCGCGCGCAGCGCGAGGAGCTCCGGGGCGGGCGGCACTCGAGGCTGCTCGCCGTCCGGCACGCCGTCGGCGTCGTCGTCGTCCAGATCGACGGCGACGAGCGCGGGCTCGGCCGCTCGGGCGCTGGCCGGGCCGAGGAGCCCGCCGAGGAGGATCGCGAGTGCAGACAGCCGCCCATTCATGTCGTCATCGCCCTGCCCGCTCGCCCTCCCCGGCCAGTCTATCGCGACTCCGGCCGAGCGCAGCCGGCGCGGCGCGATGGGGCCGTCGGGAGCCTTCCGATGGCGGTGCGTCCCGCCCTGCGCCACGTGTCGCGTCATGGTCAGCGTCAGCGCCGTCATTTTCGGTGTCGACGGCACGATCCTCGACACCGTCGATCTGCACGCGGCCGCCTGGCAGCAGGCCTTCCGGCGGTTCGGCCGCGAGGTCCCGCGGGAGAAGCTGCGCAGCCAGGTCGGCAAGGGCGCGGACCAGCTGCTGCAGACGTTCCTCTCGCCCGAGGAGCTCGGCTGGATCGGCGCCGGCATCTCGTCGCTGCGCGACCAGATCTACGGGCGCGAGCTCCTCCCGGGCGCCCGGGCGTTCCCGTGTGTGCGCGAGCTGCTCCAGCGCGTCGCGCGCGACGGGCGCCGGATCGTGCTCGCCTCGCCGACGCCGCGCGGCGAGCTCGACGCGAGCGTCGAGCTCGCCCGGGTGGGCGATCTGGTCTCGTGGACGGTATCGGCCGACGACGCGGACAGATCGAAGCCGCGCCCCGACGTCCTCGAGGCCGCGCTCGATCGGCTCGGCAGCGTCGATCCTCGCGAGGTCGTGCTCGTCGGCGACACGCCGTCGGACGCCGAGGCCGCGGCGAAGCTCGGCCTCCTCTCGGTGGGGCTCCTCTGCGGAGGCTTCCCCGAGATGGAGCTCCTCGAGGCCGGGTGCGCGGCGATCTACCTCGATCCGGAGGATCTCCTCGCGCGCTACGACGCGTCGCCGCTCGCGCCGCCGGGGGAGCGGCTCGCGTCGTGACGGCGCTCGAGCGGGCTCAGGAGACACCGGGCGGGCGCCCGGCGCGCGCCTCCGGGGAGCGCTCGCTCTCCGGGCCGCCGAGCCGCTCCCGGAGCGCCCTCCGCCGCGGCTCGTCGATGGACGACGCGGCGGTCGAGCCGTCGCGGCGCTCCACCGAGTAGACGGCGTCGGGCGGCAGGAGGTCGAGGAGCGCGGGGCTCTCGGTCGTGAGCAGGAGCTGGCGCTGGGCGGACGCGCCGCGCAGGTACTCGAGGAGCGCAGGGAGCGCGGCGCGATCGACGCCCGCGTCCGGGTGCTCGAAGCCCGCGAACACGAGCGGGGGCTCCTGCGAGAGCGCCGTGACCATGGCGGCCAGCCGCAGCGTGGCGTCCGGCTCGTCCGCGGCGGCCCGCCAGCGCTCGCGCCCGTCGCCGTCGACGCCGTGGCGCAGCTCCGGGACCAGGTACCCGCCGGACGAGGACGCGCGGGCGCCGTCGACGTCGCCGATCACCTGGGACAGCCCCGCGAGGAACTGCTCCTGCCATCGCTCCTTCGCGAGCGCGCGGAGGACCGAGCCCCAGTTGTCGCCGCTCGCCTTGAGGCGCCGGGAAGCGCTGAGCTTCTGGGGCGAGCGCAGCGTGCGCGGCGCGAGGGAGTAGAGGACCGCCCGGCGCAGCTCGTCGAGCATCGGCGTGAGCGGTCCATCGGAGAGCAGCGGCAGGACGAGCTTCGTGCCGCTCACGGCGATGGGGGCGACGCCGCGGTACGCGAGCGTGCCGCTGCGCCCCTTGTCCTTGCGCGAGAACCCCTTCGGGCTGCCCTTCAGCCGATCGAAGGAGACCTCGGGCGCGTCGCTGCCGGCGTCGAAGACCTCGCGCAGCCCCGGCTTGACGAGCCGCGTGAGCGCGCTGCGCTGCCACCACGCGGCCGTCTCGCTCTTGACGCGCGCCTCGCCGTCCCGCTCGCCCGGCGCGAGCTGCACGAGCCAGAACCCGTGGCCCTCGGTCCTGGAGACCGCGACCCCGAGCGTGGTGAGCGCGCCGTCGCCGCGAGCGCCCGCCAGCGCGCCGCCGCCGCGCCGATTCGCCGCCGCCAGATCGAACGCCCCGTTGGCGCACTCGGCGAGGAACCGCACCGCGTCGAGCAGGCAGCCCTTCCCCGAGCCGGGCGGACCGACGAGCGCGGTCAGCGACCCGAGCGTGAGCTCGAGCCCGGGCCCGACGCTGCCGTAGTTGCTGACGTAGACGTGGGTGATCATCGCGGCGCGGAGCCTCGGTTCGAGGACGTCCACCCCCCTGCCGGCGCTGGGAGACCGCTGGCCAGGCGCGCCGGGGAGACCTTCCGGGACGCGGGAGAGACCTTCCGGGACGCGGGAGAGACCTTCCGGAACGATGGAGGGACATCCCGGAGCGTTAGAGAGACCCTCCGGGACGCGAGAGAAACGTTCTGGGTGGCTAGAGAGACCCTCCGGGACGCTCGAACGACCTCCGGGGACCCCAGAACGACCTCCAGGGACACGCCGCCGCGCTCCCGGGGTGCGTCGCGCCGCGCTTCCGGGACATGGCTCCCAGCTTTCGGGACATGGCGCCGAGCTCCAGGGACGTCACGTCGAGCTCCAGGGACGTCACGTCGGGCTCCCGGGACACCCGGACGGCGTGGGAGAGGTCCCTGGAACGCTACGTCCTTCGCGTCACGGGGAGAGCCTCCCGTCCGGGCAGGCCATCGCCCGTCAAGGGCCGGCGATACGCGGCCGTCGGTCTCGGTACCGTCCTGAAATTCTCCGATGCGCCCCACCCGACGAGGATCATCGAACGCCTCGCCAGCGATGTCCGCAACAAGATCCTTGCGGAAGGAGCACCGGCCCGCGATGCGAGGCGATCGCCCCCGCAGGATCGTAAGGCCCGGCACGTAATCGCGCCGGCGCCCCGCGATCCGCGCGCTCTCACCGAGCGCCCTGGAGCCCTTGGAGCGTTCACCCGCGGCTTCCGCCCGAGCCGCTGATCTCGCCGGTCGAGCGTCGCTTCATGAACGCCACCGGCGAGAGCCCCGCGAGCTCACGGAACTCCCTGACCAGGTGCGGCTGATCGCAGTACCCGCTCGCAAGGGCGATCTCCGACCACGACCCGCGGGCGACCTGCGCGTTCGAGACGACGCGCTGGAAGCGGGCGATGCGCGCGTACTGCTTCGGCGAGACGCCGACGGTCGCAACGAAGGCGCGCCGCAGGTTCCGCGGGCTGACGTGGAGCGCGCTCGCCGTCTCTTCCACGGTGACCCCTCCGAGCGAGAGCTTCCGGAGCGCGGCGCGCGCGACGGCCGCCGACGCGGGCTCGAACACGTCGGGACCGAGCATGCGGCCTTCGAGGGCGCGCTCGATCGCCTCCAGGCGAGCTCGCGCGGGGTCCAGCGTGACGCCGGTCCCGACCGCCACCAGCTGCTCGAGCAGGGCGTCGGCGCCTCGGCCCCAGAGATCGCGCGCAGGGACGATGCGATCGGCGAGCTCGTCCATCGGCACACCGAAGAAGGGGTACGCGCCGCCGGGTCGAAAGATCACCTGCACCGCGAGCAGGAAGCGCGGCACGCGCTTGTACACGGCGCGCGTCTTGGGCCCGAGGACGACGAGGTCGGCGCGGTCCGCGTCGAGCAGGCGAAAGACCAGCGACGTCGTGCCATCGGGCAGCAGGTCGAGGTTCGTGATCGGCGGCGCGCTGGCGCGGACGGCGACGACGAAATTGCGGAGCACGCGCGACGCCGGCGCGCCGACCTCCGGGCGCGGGGCGCGCCGCGCGATGCTCTGTTCGATCGATCCCAGCACGACGCGATCGTGCGCTCGCCCCGGGCCGCCATCAACCCACCCGGCCCCGTCCCGGCCGTTTCCTCCAAGATTGCACGCCGGCACGGGCGCACGGTGCGGTCCAGCGAGGGCTCTTCAGACGGGGCCCCAGGAGGACCACGATGAACCTGGATCACTACGTCACCCTCGGCCGCTCCGGCCTGCGCGTCAGCCCCCTGTGCCTCGGCGCCATGACCTTCGGCGAAGACCACGGCTTCGGATCCAGCGTCGAGGAGTCCGAGGCGATCCTCGATCGCTTCCTCTCGCGCGGCGGCAACTTCATCGACACCGCCAACGCCTACACCAGGGGCCACTCCGAGAAGATCATCGGCGACCACCTCGGCCGCCACCCGAGCAAGCGCGACCGGGCGGTGATCGCCACCAAGTTCACAGCCAACCTCTACCTCGGCGACCCCAACGGCGGCGGGGCCGGGAGGAAGGCCATCTTCGCGCAGTGCGAGCAGTCGCTGCGCCGCCTGCAGACCGACTACATCGATCTCTACTGGATGCACGTCTGGGACAAGCACACGCCCATCGAGGAGACGCTGCGAGCCCTCGACGATCTGGTGGCGGCCGGCAAGGTCCGCTACGTCGGCGTCTCCGACACGCCGGCGTGGAAGGTGGCGCAGGCGCACGTCCTGGCGGGCTCCCGCGGGTGGGCGCAGTTCATCGCGCTGCAGATCGAGCACTCGCTCCTCGAGCGCACGGTGGAGGGCGAGCTCATCCCCATGGCGCGCGAGCTGGGCCTCAGCGTCACGCCCTGGTCGCCCCTCAAGAGCGGCGTGCTCACCGGGAAGTACACCCGGGAAAATGCCGGCAAGCACAAGACCGATCGCGGCCCGTTCGTGCTCTCCGCGCTCACCGACGAGGCGTACGCGATCGTCGACAAGCTCGTCGAGATCGCCAGGGATCTCGACACCACGCCGGCGCGCGTGGCGCTCGCCTGGGTGGTGGCCCGGCCGGGCGTCACGTCCACCATCATCGGCGCGCGCACGCTGGCGCAGCTCGACGACAACCTCGCCTCCCTGGAGGTCAAGCTCGCGCCCGATCAGGTGGCCGCGCTCGACGCGGTCTCGGCGCCGGCGCTCGACTTCCCCGCCGGCTTCCTGCGCCTCGCCGGCGCGTTCATGAACGGCGGCACGACGATCAACGGCGAGAGCGCGCCGGCGTGGCCGATGGCGCCGAAGAACGACGGCGAGCGGTACTGACCGCGCACCGAGCGCCCGGGTGGGGGCGCTCGTACGAGCCTCCCCACCCTTCTCGGTGTTCCTCGCGGCAGAGCCCCCCCGGCGCCCTCACGCCGTCCGCGCGAGCGTTATCGCGAGCGCCTCGCCGTCGACGTTGACCTCGCGCCGCTCGGCCTGCCCCCACGCCGCGGGCGCCGCGCCCAGCACGAGCTCGGCGGCGAGCGCCTCCTGCATGAGCATCTCGCGCGCCGCCTCGGCGACCTTGCGGGCCCGCTCGCCGCCGTCGAGCGCGAGCCGGATCCGCTCGGTGAAGCCGAGGTCGAGCTCCTTCCGCATCCCCTGCACCCGCGAGAGGATCTCCCGGCCGAGCCCCTCGTCGCGGAGCGCGTCCGTGAGCGCCGTGTGCAGCACGACGACCCCCGCGCGGCCGCCGGCCGCCGCGAACCCCTCGCCCGCCTCGACCGCGACGTCGATCTCCTCGGGGCCGAGCTCGACCTGCTCGCCGTCGAGCGCGATCGCGATCTTGCCCTCGGTCGCGAGCGCCGCGCGGAGCGCCGCCGCGTCGGCCTTCGCCAGGACCTGCTTCGCGAGCTGCACCTTCTTGCCGAGCTTCGGCCCGAGCGCGCGGAAGTTCGGCTTGAGCACGTAGCGGACCGCGCTCCCCTCCTCGCCGGGCTTCAGGAATCGCACCTCGTGGACGTTGAGCTCCTCGGCGATGAGCGGCACGTGCTCGGCGAGCGCCGCCGCGAGCCCCTGCTGCGACAGCACGACGTCGGCCCGCGAGAGCGGCTGCCGCACCTTGAGCTTGTTCGCCGTGCGCACCTGCAGGCCCAGCGAGACGAGCTCGCGCACGGCGCGCATCTCGATCGCGAGCGGCTCGTCCACCGCGGCGGCGTCCGCCTCGGGGAACGCCACGAGGTGCACGCTCTCCGGCTGCGACGCGGGCCACGGCCGCCGCACCAGGTTCTGGTACATCGCCTCGGCGAGGAACGGCGTGAACGGCGCGCTCAGCTTGGCGATCGCGACGAGCACCTCGTACAGCGTGAAGTACGCGTCGCGCTTGTCCTGGGCCGCCCGCACGGTCCCCGGCGCGACCTCCAAAGTATCGACGATCGAAGGGGCCCAGAAGCGCGCGCGGCTCCGGCGGACGTACCAGTTCGAGAGCGCGTCCACGAGATCGACCAGGCGCTGCGCCGCCTCGTACAGCCGGTACTCGTCGAGGTGCGCCGTCACCTCCCGCGTCGAGAGCGCGAGCTCCGACAGGATCCACCGGTCGAGGAGCGACCGCTCCCGCGCCGGCCGGTAGCCGGCGCTCGCCGCGAGCGCCGCGGGCGACGTGTCCGCCGCGCCCGGGTTCCCCTCCGCGGGCGAGAAGCCGTCGATGTTCGCGTAGATGGTGAAGAACGAGTAGACGTTCCGGAGCTTGACCGCGAACTCCTTCTGGTACGCGCGGACGTTCGTGAGCGAGTGGCGCGTGTTCGTCCACGGCGGGGAGGACGCGTAGAAGAACCAGCGGAACGCGTCGGCCCCGGGCGCGGGCGTCGCCGGGTCCTCGATGAAGACGCGCTGGTCCTGCGGCAGCCTGGGCACGTCGTTGGGCATCACCGAGAGCGCCTTGTCGGCCGGCGAGAGGCCCAGGCGATCGAGGTCCCCGCGGGAGAGCGCGACGATGCGGCGCGGGAGGCGCTTGTTGCCCGTCGCCGGCCTGAGCTCCAGCGTCAGCGCCGCGCCCTCGCGATCGGCGCGGTAGACCCGCACCTTCGCCGAGTCGCCCGTGAGATCGAGCCCCTCGTAGTCCTCGCGCGCGATGACGGCGACGCCGTCCTTCGCCGCGCCGAGCCCGGCGCCTCCGCCGTCGGCCGCCGCGAACTCCATCCGGACGCGCTCGAGGATGACCTCGGGCGGCGTGTAGTTGCCCTTCGACTTGCTCTCCTTCTTGCCCTCGCGGTCGCAGACGTGCCCGAGCACGACGCACGTCTGGTACGGGTGCGGGTAGCTCCGGATCCGCGACAGGCCGAGCTTCTCCTGCGTGGCCTCGTCGAAGACCAGCGTCGAGACCATCAGCAGCGAGTAGAACCAGCCCCGCGTCTGATCGATCGCCTCGCTGATGAAGTCCGCCGGGAACGCGCGATCGAACAGCTCCTTCGAGCCCTCCGCGTGCGGGTAGCCCCACTGCGCGAACGGCATGCTCCCGCTGTCGAACCAGGCGTCGATCACCTCGGTCACGCGGCGCATCTCGCCGCCGCATGTCGGACAGGGGAACGTCACCTTGTCGATCCACGGCTTGTGGACGATGAGGTGATCGTTCAGGCCGGGGTCGGCCTTCTTGGCCTCGCGGAAGTGGTCGAAGGCGCGCGGGTTCAGCGCCTCGATCTCGGCGACCGAGGCCGGGGCGAGCTGGTGCTCCTCGTCGTTCGCGCAGACCCAGACGTTGAGCGGCGTCCCCCAGTACCGCTCGCGCGAGAGCGCCCAGTCCACGTTGTTGGCGAGGAAGTCGCCGAAGCGGCCCTCCTGGATGTGGGACGGGTGCCAGTGGACCGCGCGGTTGTTGGCGATCGCCTTGTCGATGTTGTCCCGGGTCCGGATGTACCAGGCCGGCCGCGCGAGCTGGATCAGCGGGTCGTCGTCCGCGCGCCAGCAGAACGGGTAGTCGTGGCGGTACTTCTCCTCGTGGACGAGCAGCCCTCGGGCCGCGAGATCCTTGATGATCAGCGGATCGGCGTCCTTCACCCAGAGGCCCGAGAACGGCGTGAGCCCCGGCTCGAACGTGCCGTCCGGCCGCACCGCGCAGAGCATCGGGACGTCGGCGCCCGGCTCGGCGAGCTCCGCGATCCGGCGCCTGTGCGCGTTGAAGTCGTCCTCGCCGAACGCGGGCGCGACGTGGACGATGCCGGTGCCGGAGTCGAGCGTGACGAAATCCGCGCCGAGGACGACCCAGTAGAGCGGCTCTGCCTTGCCGTCCTTCCTGCGCAGGGGGGCGTCGAACAGCGACCTCGCGAAGGCGTCGAACGGCGGGCGGTAGCGCTTGCCGACGAGCTCGCTCCCCTTGAGCTCGCGGAGGACGGGCAGGTCCCGCTTGAACTTCTTGGCGAGCTCCTCGCGCAGCGCCGCCGCCACGATGAGCTTGCCGGCCACGGGCGCCGCGCCGCCCGCGGGCGCGCCCGCGTCCACGACGACGTAGTCGAACTCGGGCCGGACCGCGGCGTAGCCGTTCGAGGGCAAGGTCCAGGGGGTCGTCGTCCAGGCGCAGAGCGCTGTGTCCGGCTCGTCGACGAGCGGGAACGCGACGAACACGCTGGGGTCGTCGACCGTCTTGTAGTTCGAGCCGACCTCGGCCGCGCTGAGCGCCGTCCCGCCCTGGGGCCACCACCAGCAGACGCGGTGGCCGCGGTAGAGGAGCCCCTTCCGGTGCAGCTGGGAGAGCGCCCACCAGACGCTCTCGACGTAGCTCCGGTGGTAGGTGACGTAGGCGCTGTCGAGATCGACCCAGAAGCCGATCTTGTCGGTCAGGTTCTCCCACGCCTCGGTGTACCGGAAGACCGAGTCGACGCAGCGCGAGATGAACGGCTCGACGCCGTACCGCTCGATGTCGGCCTTGCCGTGGATGCGCAGCTCCTTCTCGACCTCGACCTCGACCGGCAGCCCGTGCGTGTCCCAGCCGGCCTTCCGCGGCACGTCGTAGCCGCGCATGGTCTTGTACCGGGGGAAGACGTCCTTCACGGCGCGCGTGAGCACGTGGCCGTTGTGCGGCATGCCGTTGGCGGTCGGCGGGCCCTCGTAGAAGACGAACGTGCCCCGCGAGGGGCCGGTGGCGCGGGTCTCGGCGCGGAGCGTCTTCTCGAAGATGCGGCGCTGCTTCCAGAAGGCGAGGATCTTCGCCTCGTCGGCGGGGAAGTTCAGCTCGGTCGCCACCCTGTCGAACAGGGGCTCGTGCGGGCCGTCGGTCGGTTTCTTCGAGGACGCTTCGGACATGGCCCGGCCTAGTAGCAAGGCCCATTGCCAGCGTCGAGGGAAGCGCTGGGCCGGCGCGGAGCGCGCGCGACGAACGGCAGGGGTGCTAAGATCTGACGATGAGCGCGCAGCACCCGCTATTTCCAGGCAATGCGCCCGAGGTCGAGGCCGCGTTCCAGGCCGTGCCTGACGAGATGGTCGCCGAGATCCTCGACGGGGAGCTGCACACGTTTCCGAGGCCGGCGCGGCCACACACGCGTGCAGCGTCGCTCCTAGGCTCAAGTCTCACAGGCCCCTTCGATCGCGGTAGAGGCGGACCTGGCGGCTGGGTCATCCTCCACGAGCCCGAGCTCCACCTCGGACCGCGGCCCGACAAGGTCGCCCCCGATCTCGCCGGCTGGCGCCGCGAGCGCATGCCCGACGCGGTCGGGCCCGAGGACGCCCCCGCGCACTACGACATCGCGCCCGACTGGGTCTGCGAGGTGATCTCCCCGCGCACCGAGCGCGTCGACCGGGCCAAGAAGATGCGGATCTACCGCCGCGAAAGGGTCCGCCACGCCTGGCTGATCAACCCGGTCGCGCAGACGCTCGAGGTCTACAGGCTCGACGACGGCCGGTGGTCCTTGCTCGACACGTACGAAGGCGACGAGATCGTGCGGCCCGAGCCGTTCGACGCGATCGAGCTGCCGCTCGCCGACCTCTGGGCGCGGTAACCGCCGTCCGGCCCGGACGGCGCAGAGCCGCAGCTCACCCCGTGAGCGGCGCCGGCAGCGCGCCGCCGAAGTCGGCGCGGATGGCAGCCACCCCGTCCGCGCCCGCCGCGAGGCAGGCCGGCGCCGAGGCCGCGTCGATGCCGCCCAGGGCGAGGAGCGCGACGTCGCGCGAGGCCGCGGCCAGGCGGGCCCGCGCCTCGCGCAGCGCCGCGAGGCCGAGCGGCGGGCCCTTGCCGGGCGTCGCGAAGATCGGCGAGAGCACCGCGGCGTCCGCGCCGGCCTCGGCCGCCCGGAGCACCGCGTCGACGCTGTGGCACGCGACGGAGACGAACGCGCCGGCCCCGAGCAGGGCGCGCGCGTCGGCCACCGCGACCGAGCGGCGGCCCAGGTGAACGCCGTCCGCGCCGAGGAGGAGCGCCAGATCCACGCGATCGTTGACGAGGAACGAGGCGCCGAGCGCGGCGGTGGCATCGCGCAGCCGCCTGCCGAGCGCGTGGAGCGCCGCGCCGGAGAGCTCGGGATCGCGGAGCTGCACCGCCACGCGGGCGCGGGCCTCGGGGGGCAGGGCGCCGAAGGCCGAGAGCCGCGCGAGCAGGACCGGCTCCGGGACGTCCGCCGCCTGGGAGATCAGGGTCAACCTCGGGGTGAGCATGGCCGTCCTCCAGCGCGCCGGCGGCGGCGCCTCATCGCGCTCCGTCGCCCGGAGGGCGCTCTGCCGGGGCGACCGCCTCGCCGAGCGCCTCGAGATCCTGCCGGGCCATCCGGGCGAACCGGCTCGCAGGATACCGATCGACGAGGAAACGCAGCGTGTCGACCCGGGCACGGCGATCGCCGCTCGCCTCGAAGCGCTCGGCCAGCGCGTACAGGGCCTCGCTCGGGTCCTCGTACACGCGGCGATCCGGGTCGACCTCGCTCGCGCACTGGTAAGGAGCCTGCGCGACGGCGGCGAAGATCGCGATGGAGCCGAACGCCGCGCGGAAGCCGGTGAACACGAGCGGCATTCGCCGATGAACGAGCGCGAGCGTCAAGAGGACGCCGCGGGCGCGGCGACGCCGCTCCTCCGGCCGAGCCGCGCGGGCCCGCTCGCCCGGGCGGTCGGGAAGGAGGCTAGTTCAGGGAGACGCCCGTCCGGGCGGCGCCGTTCTCGAACCCGCCCTTCGAGGCCGGGGCGCCGAACGGCGCGTCGCCCGTGTCCTGACCGCCGGTGCTCGACAGGGGCTCGCCGCGGGCGCGCAGGAGCGACTCGTGGAGGGCGCGCGCGCTGTCATCCCAGTCGCGCCTGCCGGCGAGCTCCGCGATCCGCGCCGGGTCGTAGTCGGCCCGGGCGGCGCGGAGCAGCGCATCCATCAGCACGCCCCGGTTCCCCGGCGGGATGAGCTCGCCGAGCTCGGGGCTGCACAGGACGTCGGGGATGCCTCCCACGCTCGTCGCGACCACGCGGCGCCCCGAGGCGAGCGCCTCGAGCAGGACGTTGGGCGTCCCCTCGTGCTTGCTCGGGAGCGCCAGAGCGTCGCACGCGCCGAGCCACAGCGACACCTGGTCGTGCGGCAAGTAGCCGGTCACCGTCAGCCGCCCGCCCAGCCGGGCGGCGGCGGCCCTGCACGCCTGCTCCTCGGCGCCGCTGCCGACGAGCGCCAGCTCGATGTCCGGGTGGACCGGCGCGAGCCGCTCGAACGCCTCGATCAGATCGAGCACGCCCTTGTCGCGGCTCAGGTGGCCGACGAAGACGATCAGCCGCGAGCTCGGCGACTTGCCGAGCGCGGCGCGCGCCTCCGCGCGGTTGCGAGGCTGGAACGTCTTCACGTCGACGCCGTTCATGACGATGTCGATGCGATCGCGCGGCACGCCGAGCGCCGCGACCCCGTCAGCGAGCTTGCGGCTGACCGTGACCACCCGGGCGGCGCGCGTGAGCCCCCAGGCGAGCGGCCGTCGCATCCGCCGGTCGCGCGGGATCACGTCGATGTCCGAGCCGTGCGTCTTGATCACGGCCGGCACCCCGAGCAATCGCCCGAGACAGACCGCGGCAAAGCCGTCCGGATAGGCGAAGGCCCCGACGATGACGTCGGGCAACGGACCGCGCCCGATGAGCTCCGGGAGCATCGACGCCGCATACAGCGGGCCGTTCAGGGCGGGCGCGACCCTCGGCACATAGAGGTACCGCGGGTGCCGGACCGGCAGCCCGTCGATGACCTCCTCGCGCGGCGCGCTGGCGCCGACAGGCCACTTCGAGAGGCGCTCCATGCCGGGGAACCACGGGATCGTAGCGAGCACCCGGACGTCGCAGTAGCGCGACAGCGCGGCGAACTGCCGCCGATTGTACGGCGCCTCGTCCGGGTGAACCGCGTTCGGGAAGATCTTCGTGATCAGCAAAACGCGCATCCGCCGCAAGAGCTCCTCCTCTCCGAGCGAGCCGAGTCGGCGGGCACCTCTAAAAAGGACGTCGTTCGCGCTCGGTGTCGCATTCGGTCTAACCAGTCTCGCTCAGTCTCGCTCAGTCTCGTCAATCCCGCCAGTCACACTCAGTCTCGCCCATCTCGCCCATCTCGCTCAGCCACGTTCAGCGTCCCATTTTGCCTCGCTCAGCATCGCCAGGTGTCCCATTTTGCCTCGCTCAGCATCGTATTCGGCCGGGTCACCACCGATTCGGACTCACCTGGTACCGTATGTCGTTACACGTCCAGACCGGCTCGATGACCGACCCGCAGGTTGCCGTCGTCCCGTCCAGCGGCCAGCCCGGAGGACCCCGCGGGCGTCGACCACGCGCGCGCCCGGGACGGGGCGTCGCCCCCGCGCCGCCTGGCGATGAGCTCGTCGAACAGGCGGACGTGCGCGTCGACCATCGCTTCCAGGCTGAACTGCTCGGTGAACTTCGCGGGGCCGCGCGCGCGCGCGCGCTCGCGGAGCTCCCCGTCGCGGGCGACGCGCGAGAGGTGCTCGGCCAGCGCGCCAGGGTCCTTCGACGGGACGAGGAACCCGTCGACGCCGTGCTCGACGATCTCGGGGACGCCGCCGACGCGGCTCGCCACGATCGGCTTGCCGAGCGCGAGCGCCTCGAGCAGCGCGAGCGGCAGCCCCTCCCAGAGCGACGGGAGCACGTAGGCGTCGAACGCGGAGACCAGCTCCGGCACGTCCGAGCGATATCCGGGGAAGATCACCCGGTCGCCGAGCCCCGCGTCCCTGGCGCGCTGCTCCAGCTCCGCCCGGAGCGGGCCGTCGCCGGCGATGACGAAGCGCGCCTCCGGCGCGCGCCGCAGCACCTCGGGCGCCGCCTCGAGGAGGTAGCGGAGCCCCTTCTGCTCGATGTGCACGACGGCGCACCCGAACACGAACTCCCGCTCGCCGATGCCGAGCTCCGCGCGGATGCGCGCGCCCGCGCCGCTCTCGCGGGCGCGGGCGAAGCGCGCCCCGTCGATGCCGTTGTGGATGACCCGGACGGGCGCGCGGACCTTCACGTCATCGACAAGGATGCGCCTGAGGTCGTGCGACACAGCGACCATCTCGTCGGCGAGGTAGGCGTAGTAGCCGAACTTGCGCCGATCGAAGCCCTTCGCCCGGTTGATCTGGTTGTGCTCCGAGTAAAGGACCGCCGGCCGATTCCGGAGCAGGCGCGCGGCGAAGCCAGCGAAGATGAGCGGAGCACGGTTGTGGACGTGGACGATATCGACCGAGCGCTGGTGAAAGAAGCGCCGGATCCAGAGCAGCGCCTCCGGATCGCTCTTGAGGCCCGGCAGCACCGGCCGGAGATCCTTCGTGATCACGAGGCACTTCGAGCGCGGGAGCTTGACCTCCGAGAAGAGCCGCCCCTCGCCGTCGAGGCAGATCAGCGAGAGATCGAAGCCGTGATCGCCGAGGCGATCGAGGAGGCTCAGCACCACCTTCTCGAGCCCGCCGACCTCGAGGTTGTTCACGACCATGCAGACGTTGGGCTTGCTCATAGTCTCCTGAGCGGACCGTCAGGTCGCCGCGGTCGTCGTCGGAGCGCCGTGACGCGCCACGACAGCGTGTCGACCGTGCGATGAGCGTTCCGTGTCAATTTGGCTCAGGTAGGTGAGCGTATCATGACATGCGGATGCTGTTCGCTTGACTTGGCGTCGCAGCAGCGCCGTGCTGGACGTCGGAGTTGCTCGTTCATCATCCCTCATCGCGCCCGCGAGGGCTCCCGCATCTGTGGAATACGCCGGGAACGCGAGCGCGCGGGGCTCTGAGGTGCGGGGCCACACCCGCAGCGCCGCGCTACAGCGCGGCGATCTTGCCCTGCTCCGGCGACGAGGCCGTCGCATAGAGCTTCTTCGGCATCCGCCCCGCGAGATACGCCATCCGACCGGCCCTCACCGCGTCCTTCATCGCCTGCGCCATCAGGATCGGGTCCCGCGCGCCCGCGATGGCCGTGTTCATCAATACCCCATCACACCCGAGCTCCATCGCCACCGCGGCGTCGCTCGCTGTCCCGACTCCCGCGTCCACGATCACCGGCACCTTCGCTGTCTCTCGGATGATCATCAGGTTGTACGGGTTGCGGATGCCGAGCCCGCTGCCGATCGGCGCCGCCAGGGGCATCACGGCCGCGCACCCGATGTCTTCCAGCTTACGACAGACGATCGGGTCATCCATGCAGTAGGGCAGCACGGTGAACCCCTCCTTCACCAGGATCCGCGCCGCCTCGAGCGTCGCCTCGTTGTCGGGGAACAGCGTCCGTTCGTCGCCGATGACTTCGAGCTTCACGAGATCGGACAGACCGAGCTCGCGCGCGAGCCGGCAGGTGCGGACCGCGTCCTCGACGGTGTAGCAACCGGCCGTGTTCGGCAGGATCGTGACGCGCCCCTGCTGGAGCAGCGACATCATCGACCCCTCGCCCCGCTCCTTCAAATTGACGCGGCGGAGGGCCACCGTGACCACCTCCGCGCCGGACGCTTCGAGCGCGCGACGGGTCTCATCCAGGTCCTTGTACTTGCCCGTCCCCACGAAGAGGCGGGAAGTGAACGTGTGTCTGCCGATCGTCAACGCGTCGCTCGTCATCGCAGGCTCCTCGGGTCTCGACCCAGACGATCTGCTAGTCGGACCGGGACACAGGGTCCAGCGCGTCGACGAAAACCGGCGCTTCCGGCGCGCCTCGCTCGGCAGCATGGTATCTTTGCGCCCATGTCTCCCAGAGCTTTTGGCATAGCCCTCCTCGTCGCGTTGCCTCCAGCGCTCACGCTCACGCCCCTCCCGACAGCGGACAGCCGCGCGCAGGCCGACCAGGGAGGCGCCGGGGTGAGCCGCGGCGCGCTGCTGTCCGGTCCGCGCGCGGCGCAGGCGGCCGTGGCCGTTCAGCTCTCGCTGGACGAGCTCGTCGCCGCGGCCTCGTACGTCGTGGTCGCGACCGCGGTCGAGCAGCGCAGCCAGTGGGAAGAGCTCGGCGGGGGCAGGAGGATCGTCACCTATACCCGCCTGTCGATCGACCGGACGGTGGCCGGACAGCCCGACGGCGAGGTCTGGGTCAGGACGCTCGGGGGCGTGGTCGGGGACGTCGGACAGCACGTGTCGGGCGACGCGCAGATCGCGATCGGCGCGCAGGCGATGGTCTTCGTCTCCAGGGTGGGATCTGCCCTGGTCGTCTCCGGGATGGCCCAGGGCCACTACCCCGTCGTCAACGGCGAGGAGAAGCCGAGCGTCGCCGGCGGCTCCGGCGCGCGGCGCGTCGCCGTGCGGCGGCTCGCCGCGAGCCCCGACAGCGGGACCGTCCTGCCCCGGCCGGGCCCCGCGATCTCGGCCAGCGAGCGGCTCGTCGGGGCGACGCTCGACACGGCGATCGACGCGGTGAACCAGGCATGGAAGGCGAAGCATGCGCAGAAGTGACCTCGCGCCCCGCCCCGCGGGCGCGCGCCACCCCGCGCGGGCCAACGCCATCGCCGCAGCCTGCGGCGCGCTCGTCGCCGCGGCGCTCGCCTACCCCGGGGACGCCCTGGCCTACTGCCGCACGAGCGTCTGTCCGCCGGAGAAGACGCCGTCGGGCAAGGCGGAGACCGCGGCGGTCTGCACGCCGCCGCAGGGCTCCGACTGCGGCACCCCGCTCGCCTGGCCTGCGCCGTGCGTGAGCTACTCCCTCCAGGAGGACGCCTCCGCCCAGGTGTCGCTCCAGGAGGCGGAGGCGATCTTCGAGCAGGCGTTCGCGGCGTGGACGGAGGCCGACTGCGGCGACGGGGAGACCCCGCGCATGGAGGTCACCTACCTGGGCCCGGTCGCGTGCGCCGCGCACGAGTACAACAAGGTCAAGGCGAACGCGAACATCATCATGTTCCGGGACGACGGGTGGCCGTACGCCGACAGCGGGAACACCCTCGCGCTCACGACCGTCACCTACCACCTCAAGACCGGCGAGATCTACGACGCGGACATGGAGATCAACTCGTTGGCGCTCTCCCAGGGAGCCGACGGCCTCGCGTTCGACCTCCTGAGCATCGCCACCCACGAGGCCGGCCATTTCCTCGGGCTCTCGCACTCGATCGAGCACGACGCGACCATGTTCGCCAACTACCGCTCTTCGCTCCGCGACCTCTCCCAGGACGACCGCGACGGGATCTGCGCGGTGTACCCGCCCGGGGAGCCGATCGAGGGCTGCGACCCCACGCCGCGCCACGGCTTCTCTTCGCTGTGCGCCGCGGATCAGCCCGCGGTGAAGGAGCCGGGCGGCTGCGCCGCGGCACCGCGCGGCAACGCTGGCCAGGGCGGGCGCGGCGGAGGGCTCGTCCTCGCCGCGCTCGCGCTGGTCGGCGCGGCCGTACGGGCGCGGCGCGGCGCGGCCCCGCGGGCGGGCCGCGAGGAGGCCTGCTGAGCCAGAGCCCTTCCATCCTGGTCGAGCGCGAAGGCGAGCTCGCCCGGCTGGTCGAGCGCGCCGCCCGCGCCGACGCGCTCGCGGTCGACGTGGAGGCCAACGGGCTGTTCGCGTACCGGGCGCGGCTCTGCACGGTCCAGCTCGCCTTTCGCGAGGGGGACGAGATCGCGATCGGGGTGGTCGACGCGCTCCGGGTGCCTGTCGCGCCGCTCGCGCCGCTCCTCGGGGCCGCCGGCCCGCCCAAGGTGCTGCACGACCTCACCTTCGACGCGCGCATGCTCGCCGAGGCGGGCGCGCCGCTCGCGGCCGCGCACGACACCTCGGTCGCCGCGCGCATGCTGGGGTGCGCGGCGACGGGGCTCGCCGCGCTGCTCCTGTCGGAGCTCGACGTGAAGGTCGACAAGCAGCTCCAGCAGCACGACTGGGGGCGCAGGCCGATCGAGGACGCCGAGCTGCGCTACCTGGCCGACGACGTGCGCCACCTGCTCTCGCTCCGCGCGCGGCTCGCCGAGCGCAGCCGCGCCCTCGGGATCGACGAGGAGATCGAGGAGGAGTGCGCCTACAAGCTCGCGAGCGCCCTCGGGCCGCCGCGCGATCCGCGGCCCGCTTACGCGCGCATCAAGGGGGCCCAGGCGCTCGATCCGCAGGGCCGGGCGATCCTGCGGCGGCTCGTGGCGGCGCGCGAGGCGGCCGCCGAGGGGGCCGACGTGCCCTCCTTCAAGATCGTCGCCAGCGAGGTGCTGCTCGAGCTCGCGCAGCGGAGGCCCGCCAGCGCAGACGACGTGCGCGCGATCCGCGGGGCCGCGGCGGGCCGGGCGGCCGCGTGCGTCGCGGCGTGGCTCCGCGCGATCGAGCAAGGGTGCAGCGACGGCGACGTGCCCGAGGACGAGCGCGCCCTCTTCCAGCAAACCCGCCCGCCCCGGAAGGAGCTCGCCGCGCGGCGCGCGGTGGAGACCCGGATCGCGGCGTGGCGCAGGGCGGAGGCGAAGGCGCGGAAGGTGGACGAGCAGGTCGTGCTGCCCGGTCACTGCGCGCAGGATCTCGCGGAGATCGCGCTGGCGACGGCCCACGCCGGGGACGAGGCGATCGCCGCCGCGATCGCACGCATCCCGGGGCTCGGCGCGGGACGGCTCGCGCGCTACGGCCGCGCGCTCGCGGCGCTCGTGGCCGCGGCGCAGCCGGGCGAGCCGCCTGCAGCCGCGACGTAGCTCCGCGCGTCGGTTCCGGCTGTCGGTTCCGCGTGTCGGTCCGCATGTCGGTTCCGCGCGTCCGCGATCCTCGGCGGGATCTCAGACACATGGAGCCCGGTGCGAGCGAGCGCACGTGGCGCGCGCGCCGCCCGGTCGACAGAGCCGCCGGGCGATGGAATAGCAGGGCCCATGCCGTCGACCGATCATCCCGAGGGGCCGAGGCGGCTCCGCCTCTGGCCGCCGGCGAGGTGGCTCCGCGCTGCGTTCGCCTTCGCGCTCGTGTTCGGGTGCGCCCTTCTGGGAGCGAGCGCCGGAGAGCTGTCCCCTCCGCCGCCCCCGCCGTCGCCGCCGCCGCCCGCGGCGGGCGTCGAGGCCGGCCCTGAGCCGGAGGCGACCCCTGTCGCGCCCGACTCGCCTCGAGCCTCCATGCGCAGCTTCGTCGAGCTGTGCCGCGCGGGCGATTACGCCGAGGCCGCGCGCTACCTGGACGTGCCGCCGAGGGCGAGCGGCGCGGAGCTCGCGCAGAAGCTCAAGGCGGTGCTCGATCGGCACCTCTGGCTGGAGGTGGAGACGCTCTCGCCGAACCCGCAGGGGGACACGCAGGACAACCTCGGGGCCGGCGTGGAGCAGCTCGGCAAGATCCCGACGCGGACGGGGTCCCAGCCGGTGCGCCTCGTGCGGCGCACGACGCCCGACGGCGTGCGCTGGATCTTCTCGCGCGCCACGGTGGAGCGCGTCGACGAGTGGTACGCGCGGCTCGAAGATCGCTGGCTCCGCGATCACCTGCCGCCGGCGCTCCTGCGCCCCGGCCCGCGCGAGCTGCTCTGGTGGCAGTGGCTCGCGCTGCCGGTCCTCGCGCTGGCCGGCTGGCTCGTCGGCGCGGTGGTGAGCTACCTCGTCCGCGCCGCGCTCCGCCGCGTCATCGCCCGGACGGAGTCCACGCTCGACGACGTGCTCCTCGGGGGGGCGCGCGGTCCGTTCACGTTCGCGGCGGCGCTCCTGGTGATCACGGCCGCGCTCCCGTGGCTCGGGCTGTACCTGCCGGCCGAGGAGTTCCTCGGCCAGGTGCTGCGCGCCGGCGTCTTCGTCGCGGTCTTCTGGTTCGCCCTGCGCGCGATCGACGCCTTCGGCGGCCGCCTGCTCGCCGCCCCGGCGACGCGCGACAACCCGGCGGCGCGCTCGCTCGTGCCGCTCATGGGGCGGATCGCGAAGGTCTCGATCGTGATCATCGGCGTGATCGCCGTGCTCTCGGAGCTCGGCTACCCCGTGGCGAGCCTCATCGCCGGCCTCGGCATCGGCGGCGTCGCGCTGGCCCTCGCCGCGCAGAAGACGGTGGAGAACCTCTTCGGCTCGGTCGCGATCGGGATCGACCGGCCGTTCCAGGTCGGCGACTTCGTGAAGGTCGACGCGCTCCTCGGCACGGTCGAGAGCATCGGGCTCCGGTCGACCCGGATCCGCACGCTCGACCGGACCATCGTCACGATCCCGAACGGCAAGCTGGCCGATCTCCACATCGAGTCGTTCACGGCGCGCGACCGCATACGCCTCGCCTGCCTGCTGGGGATCGAGCGCGACACGTCGCCCGAGCAGCTCCGCGCCATCGTGGAAGAGTGCGAGCGGGCGCTGCGGGAGCACCCGAAGATCTGGCCCGAGGACGTCGTTGTGCGCTTCATCGGCGTCGGCCCGTCCTCGCTCGACGTCGAGGTGGTGGCCTGGTTCCAGACGACCGACTTCGCGGAGTTCCGGGACATCCGGCAGGCGATGCTGATCACCTTCCTGCAGACCATCGACATGGCCGGATCGAAGCTCGCCTACCCGACGCAGACGCTGCACGTCGGGCCGCGCGGAGAGGAGCGCCCGCAGCCGGAGGGGGCCGCGGCGGGGGGCTCGGCTAACGGGCGGCGCGCGCCGCGGCGGGCGCCATCGGCTGAAGCCCCGCCTTCTCGATGAGCGCGCGGTCCTCGTCCTCGCCGGGGTTCGGCGTGGTGAGCAGCCTGTCTCCGTAGAAGATCGAGTTCGCCCCCGCGTACATGCAGAGCAGCTGCGTCTCGCGCGAGAGCTCCGTCCGCCCGGCGGACAGGCGCACCATCGCGCGCGGCATCATGACCCGCGCGACCGCGATCATCCGGACGAACTCGATCGGATCGACCGGGGGGAGGCTCTCGAGGGGCGTCCCCGGCGAGCGCACGAGGGCGTTGATCGGCACGCTCTCCGGGTGGGGATCGAGGCGCGCGAGCTCGACGAGCATCTCGCAGCGGTCGGCGATCGACTCGCCCATGCCGATGATGCCGCCCGAGCAGACGGTGATGCCCGCCCGCCGGACGTTGCGCAGGGTGACGAGCCGCTCGTCGTACGTGCGCGTCGAGATGATCGATTTGTAGGCCTTCCGCGAGGTGTCGAGGTTGTGGTTGTAGGCGTCGAGGCCGGCCTCCTTGAGGCGGCGCGCCTGGTCGTCGGTGAGCATGCCGAGCGTGCAGCACGCCTCGAGGCCGAGGGCTTTCACGCCGCGCACCATGTCGAGGACGCGCTCGAAGGCGGGGCCGTCCTTCACCTCGCGCCACGCGGCGCCCATGCAGAACCGCGTCGAGCCGCCGTCGCGGGCGCGCCCCGCGGCGGCGAGGACCGCGCCGACGTCGAGCATGCGCTCCGGCCCGACCTCGGTCTCGTAGTGGCTCGACTGCGGGCAGTAGGCGCAGTCCTCGGGGCAGCCGCCCGTCTTGACGCTGAGCAGGGTGCAGAGCTGGACCTCGTGCTCGCCGTGGAACGCGCGGTGGACCGCGCGGGCGCGGTCGATCAGCTCGAAGAGCGGGAGGTCGTGCAGGGCGACCGCCTGCTCGACGGTCCAGTCGTGGCGGGGCGCGCCCGCCGGCGGGGCGTGCCCGGCCGGGCCGCCGCATCCATTCCTGTGCTCCGCCCCTTCTCGTTCGATCCCTTCGAGCATGGGCTCGCTCATAGCCGGGCTTGAGGCGCCGCCGCAAGCGAGGCGCGAAAGGGAGGGATTTCCTGGCCTCCTTGACGGCTTGGCGGCCCGAGACTCTGCTCTTTCGTGGCGGCTTGGTCCGCTCGTCGCTCTAGAGCGCGGTCACCGCCTTCGCCGTCTCCTTGGCGATCGTCCCCTGGGCGACGAGCTGCCTGAGGTGCGCGTCGAAGGTCTGCATGCCGTACGGCGTGACCCCCTTCTCCATCAGCTCGCGCAGCGAGGGGCTCCCCTCCGGCCGGCGGATCGCCTCGCGCACCGCGGCCGTGCCGACGAGCACCTCGGCGGCGAGGACCTCGCCCGCGCCGTCGCGGCGAGGGAGCAGGCGCTGCGCGACGACGCCGTGGAGACAGTCGGCCAGCCGCTCGCGCGCCTCGCTCGGGCTCTTGCCGAGCGCGATCAGCCGCCCGAGCGTGCGCGTGACGTCCGCCGCGCTGACCGCCGCGAGCACGAGGTGCCCGGTCTCCGCGGCGTGGAGCGCGAGATCGAGCGACTCGCCGTCGCGGAGCGCGCTGATCAGCACGACGTCCGGGTCCTGCCGCAGCGCGGAGCGCAGCGCGGTCGGGAAATCCGCGGTGTCGACGCCGATCTCGCGCTGGCTCACGCTGGAGCGGTTGTCCTCGTGCACGTGCTCGACGGGATCCTCCAGGGTGATGATGTGGCGCGGCACGGTCGCGTTGATGTGCCCGACGAACGCGGCGAGGGTCGTGCTCTTGCCGCTGCCGGCCGTGCCAGCGACGAGGATGAGGCCGTGATCGTGCTCCACCATCGCCCGGACCGCCGAGGGCACGCCCAGCTCCTCGAACGTCGGGATCTTGAGCGGGATGCTCCGCAGGATGATCGCGAGCGAGCCGCGCTGGCGATAGATGTTCACCCGGAACCGGCCGAGGCCCGGGACGACGTACGAGGTGTCGAGCTCCTGGAGCGTGGCGAGCAGCTCGCGCGACGGGCGCCCTGCGAGCAGCACCCGCGCGGCGGCCTCGCTGTCCTCGGGCCGGATCCTGTCGACGCGGAAGTAGACCATGTCGCCGCGCACCCGCGCGCCCGGCGGCTGACCGACCTTGAGGTGGATGTCGCTGGCGTGGGCGGCAAGCGCCTTGCCGAGGAGCTGATGGAGGAAGGCCTCGGAGGTGTACGGCGTCGTCACGGGGGGCAAGGTACCAAATTGGAACCCGACCGGCCCAAAGGGCGGCTGCACGAAACGAAAGCGCAGAGGGCGCCGCGCCGCCGCGCGGGACGGCCGCGGGAGCCGGGACCGCCGCGCGGGACGTCAGGGCCGCGGCGCCGCCGGGCCTCCCGCGGCGCCCGCGACGGAGCCCTCGGGATCCAGATCTGCAGGAATACGGAGAAGATCGACGAGCCCCCGCTCGGCGAGCGCGCGCGCCGCCGAGATGGCGAGCGCGCGCTGGTCCGAAGGGAGGTCGCGCCGGCCCGACAGCTCGACCAGGGCCGCGGCCGCGGCGCGCGCCCCGTCCGGGTCGAGCGGCTCGCGCGGGCGCGCTGGCCGCCCGGCGATCCCGAGGAGCGATTCGAGCAGGAGCGGGAGCGTCGGCCCGGACGCCGCGCGGGCGCGCTCGGCGAGCGGCCCGAGCGCCAGATCGGCGTCATCGGCGTACGGCAGCGCGCGCAGGGCCGTGAGCGCGATGTCGCCGCCGTCGTCGAGCGCGGCGAGGAGGCCGGCGGCGCCCTCGGCCTCGGCCAGCCGGGCGCACTCCAGCGGGTCGTCCCCCGCGGCGAGGCGCCAGCGCGGATCGGTGAGGCGAGGGCTCGGCGGGCGCGGCGCCTGGGAGGGCGACGCGGCGGCCGAGGCGGGCGCCTCAGCGGCGCGAGGGGCGCTCCCCTGCTCGCGGCGACAGCCGAGGGGCGCGAGCAGGAAGAGCGCGAAGGGTACGACGAAGGCGAGGCGCGCCGCGACAGGCGCCCTCCGCCGCGCGCGGCGGATGCCGTCGCGGCCCCTCCCCTGCCTCACGGCTGATCGAGGATCGAGAGCGACCGCTTCGTGGGCGCGTTCTCGGGCTCCTGCCGCGCGTTGTACTCGTCGACCACCCGGTTGATGTGCATCGAGCAGAACTTCGGCCCGCACATCGAGCAGAACTCCGAGGTCTTGAAGTACTCCTGAGGGAGCGTCTCGTCGTGCATCGCCTGGGCCGTCTCCGGGTCGAGCGAGAGCGCGAACTGCTGCTTCCAGTCGAAGGCGTAGCGGGCGCGGCTCAGCGCGTCGTCGCGATCCCGCGCGCCCGGGCGCTTCCGCGCCACGTCCGCGGCGTGGGCCGCGATCTTGTAGGCGATGAGGCCCTGCTTGACGTCCTCGGGGTCCGGGAGGCCGAGGTGCTCCTTCGGGGTCACGTAGCAGAGCATCGCGGCGCCCGCGAAGCCGGCCATCGTGGCGCCGATGCAGCTCGTGATGTGGTCATAGCCAGGCGCGAAGTCGGTGACGAGCGGGCCGAGCACGTAGAACGGCGCCTCGTGGCAGAGCTCCATCTCCTTCTGCACGTTCATCGCGATCTGATCGAACGGCACGTGCCCGGGGCCCTCGATCATCACCTGCACGTCCTTCTCCCAGGCGCGCTTCGTGAGCTCGCCGAGCGTCTTCAGCTCGGCGAACTGGGCCGCGTCGCTGGCGTCGTGGAGGCAGCCGGGGCGGAGGCCGTCGCCCGCCGAGATCGTGACGTCGTACTTGGCGCAGACCTCGAGCACCTTGTCCCAGTGGGTGTAGAACGGGTTCTGCTGGTGGTGCTCGATCATCCACTGCGCCATGATCGAGCCGCCGCGCGAGACGATGCCGGTGAGCCGGCCCTTCACGAGCGGCAGGTGCTCGAGCAGCACGCCCGCGTGGATGGTGAAGTAATCGACCCCCTGCTTCGCCTGGTGCTCGAGCATGTCGATGAGGTCCGCGGCCGTCATCTTGGCGGTCCCCTTGCACGCCTCGAGCGCCTGATAGATCGGCACCGTCCCGATCGGCACCGGGGAGTCGGCGATGATCGCGCGGCGGATGCCGTCGATGTCGCCCCCGGTCGACAGGTCCATCACGGTGTCCGCGCCGTACTTGATGGCGTAGCGCAGCTTCTCGAGCTCGCCGCTCACGTCGCTCGTCGTCTGGCTGTTGCCGATGTTCGCGTTCACCTTGCAGAGCGACGCGATGCCGATGCACATCGGCTCGAGGTTCAGGTGGTTCTTGTTCGCGGGGATGATCATCCGGCCGCGCGCGACCTCGCTGCGGATGAGCTCGGGCGCGAGCTTCTCACGGCGGGCGACGTACTCCATCTCCTCCGTGATGATGCCCTTCCTCGCGAAGTGCATCTGGCTCTGGTTCGGGCTCCCGGCGCGCTTGCTCACCCATTCGGACCGCAACATCGACGACCTCGCTTTCGAGGTGGCCGGTTTAGGTCGCGACGGCGCGCGACGCAAGCGCCGCGTCGCGCCTGGCCGCCCGGCCACGAGCCCGCGAGAATGCGCGCCTCTGCCGGCGCTCGCCCAGCGCTCGCAGCGCTCGCCGCGAGCGCGCGGCGGTCAGGGAGGCGGCGGTTCGGGGAGCTCGGTCATCATGCCGAGCGTCTGGGCGCCGGCGGCCTTCGCGCCGTCGAGCACCTCCACGACCGTGCCATAGACGGCGCCGTCGTCGGCGACGACGAAGACGATCCTGTCCTGCGGCCTGCTCTGGCGCTCGAGCAGCGGCCTGAGCTTGCCCACGAGCTCGGCGCGCTCGACCGGCTCGTCGTTCACCCGCAGCTCGCCTTGCGCGCTCACCCGGACGACGAGCTGGTCGGGCGGCGGCGGGGTGTCCTGCTTGACCTGCTCGGTGTCCGGCACGCGCACGCCGATGTCCTTCTCGAGGAGCGGCGTCACGACCATGAAGATGATGAGCAGCACCAGCACGACGTCGACGAGCGGCGTCACGTTGATGTCGGAGTTCAGGGGCACCACCGGCTTGATGACGAACTTCCTCTTCGCGCTCATCGCCGCTATCTCCCCTTCAGCTCCTCGACCGCCAGCGAGACGCTCTTCGCGCCCGACTTGCGCGCCGTCTCCATCACCCTGCGGACGTCGCCGAACGAGAGGCGCTGGTCCCCCTTGACCAGCACCTTGCGCCCCGGCTGCGCCGCGAACTCGCGCGCGAGCCGCTCGGCGAGCCCGGCGTCATCGTACCTGTCGTTCTCGACCCACACCGTCTTCTCCAGCGTCACGGAGAGGATCAGCGGGTCCACCTCCTTCTTCTCCTCGTCCACCTTCGCGGCCTGCGGCAGCTTCACGTCCTTGCCGCGCTGGAGCATCGGCGTGACGACCATGAAGATGATGAGCAGGACGAGGACGACGTCGACGAGCGGCGTGACGTTGATCTCGCTCTTGGGGCCCCTCTGCGGGCCGACACCCATCCCCATTGGAACGCTCGCTTCCCTTCTGGGCGCGTCACCGCGCGCCGCGCCGCAGGCGCGAGGCGCCGGGCGCCGCGCTCCGCGGAGAGGCGCGCGGGGTGTCGCGCGGGTCCCCTGTCAAGCAGCCTCTTCGGCGGCCGGCGCGAGGCGCCCGTCGAGCCGCTTCGCCACGACGTCGAGGAGCTCGTTCGACGACTCCGAGATGTCGATCGACCGGGCTTCGACCCAGCCCTGGAGATAGTTGTAGCCCATGACGGCCGGGATCGCGACGATCAGCCCGAAGGCGGTCGTGATGAGCGCCTCCGCGATGCCCGCCGAGACGGTGCCGAGGCCGCCGGAGCCGGAGGCCGCCATCTGCTGGAACGCCGTCACGATGCCCATGACCGTCCCGAGGAGGCCGACGAACGGCGCCGTGGATCCGACCGTGGCGAGCAGTCCATAACCTCGCTTCAGGCTGAGCACCTCGCGCTGCGCCTGCCGCTCGAGCGCCCGCGAGACCGACTCGAACACTCCCTCGCGCTCGTGCCCCTGCGCCGGCAGCCGCGAGGGCGCGTTCGAGGCATAAGCGCCGAGCCCGGCGCCGATGACGCGCCCGAGATAGCCGAGCTCGCCGCCCGGCCTGGCGGCGGTCCAGGCCCCCTCGAGCTCGCCCCGGGCGAGCATCGGCCCGACCCGCGCCGCGAACGCGCGGGAGGCTGCGCGCGACAGGAACGACACGACGAGGCGCTCGCCCAAGACGATCAGCGACGCAACGGACATGATGGCCAGCGCGAAGACAATCAGCTTCGCGAAGACCCCCATGTGGCCCCACAGCTCGATCAACGTGAATTGCATCGTCTCGCGCCTCCTGGCGCCCCATGTCGCGTGATGGTTTTGGTGATGCTGGAGCAGCAACTCTGGTGGTGCTGGAGCAGCAGCTCCGGTGATGCTGGAGCAGCAACTCCGGTGATGCTGGAGCAGCAGCTCGGGTGATGCTGGAGCAGCAGCTCTGTGGATACGGAGCGGACTCGGCAGCACCGCAGCGCGGACCCACCCGTACCCTCACATGCTCCAGCGGTTCAATAACACTCCTGCGCGTCCGGACGTCAAGGGAGCTTGAGCCGGATGGGGAACACGTAGTCCACCGAGACCGGGCGCCCCTGGTACATGACGGGGGTGTAGCGATGCGTCGCGAGCGCATCGAGGATCGCCCGGTCCATGTGAGGAAGCGACTTGGCCATCCGGCAGCCGGTCAGCGAGCCGTCCAGCTTGATAATGCACTTGACAATCGCGAGCCCCTCGACGCGCGCGGCGAGCGCCTCGCGCGTGTACTGCGGGTCCCGCCCCGCGATCTTCGAAGGGCGGGTCATTCCGGCGCCGAACGCCAGCACCACGTTCTGCGGAGGCGCCGTGCTGCCCAGCTGGCCGCCGACCTTGCCGCCCAGCTGGCCGCCCATCTGCCCGCCGACCTCGCCGCCGACGGTGCCCCCCTGAACGCCGCCCTGGACTCCCCCCTCGACGCCGCCCGGCTGCTCCGGCGCGTCCTCCTTGACCGGCTCCGGCTTCGGCTCTGGCTCAGGCGCCTTGGCCTTGGGCTTCTCCGGCATGTCGTAGATGGTGTCAGGCGTCTTGACGGGCTTCGGCTGCTCGATGCGCTCCACCTTCGGCGGGCGCTTCGCGCCGCCGCCCGGAGGAGGCGGCGGTGGCGGCGGCGGAGGTGGCGGCGGCGCCGGGGCGAAAAATGTGACCTCGACGTCCTTCGGCTTCTCGGTTCGAGGGCGTGTGGCCTGCCAGAGGATCGCTCCCGCGATCGCCACGTGGGCGATGATGGAGAGCGCCGTCCCCGTCCCTAGCCGCCCCTGGGTGGCGGTAGCGCGACCTAGTACCGAGTCGAACATGAGGGGTCGTAACTCCTAGGACTCGAGCCGATCGAGGTAGAGAAGCCGCGACGTATGGAAGCGTGCGGCGCCTACCCGGAGTGTACAAGCGCGCGAGTCCTACAAAAAAGTCTATTGTCTGGCGCGATTCCTGTCTAGGGTAAGGAAGGACTCGAGGGGCATACACTTCTGGAGGGAATTCCGTGAAGTTTCTCGAAAAGAGGCTGGAACACGGAGGGCGCTCACGTGCGCCGTTGGGGCCGTGGGCGGCGTTGCTGCTGCTCGCGATGACTTTGTTGACCGCGTACCCTGCGTTCGCGCAGACGGGCAGCGGCGTGCTCCTCGGGCGGGTCGTCGACGCGTCGAACAGGGCGCCGGCCGCCGATGTGGTCGTGACGGCGACATCGCCAGCGCTGCAAGGGGAGCAGCTGGTCGTCACGGACGGCACTGGCCAGTACCGTATCCCGAACCTGCCGCCGGGCGACTACACACTGCGCTTCGAAAAGGACGCGTTCAAGCCGTACGCGCGCGGCGGGATCGCGGTCCGCGCCGCGACGACCATCCGCGTCAACGTCGAGCTGCTCCCGGAGGCGCTGAAGGCGGACGAGATCGTCGTTGTCGGCCGCGCGCCGACGGTCGACGTCGGCTCGAGCGGCGTGAGCCAGAGCATCACCCAGGACTTCACCCGGCGCATCGCCATCTCGCCCCCCACGGGGAAGGGCGCCACGACGCGCTCCTTCGAGTCGGTCGCCGCGACCACGCCCGGAGCGCAGGCCGACGAGTTCGGCACGTCCATCGCCGGCACCTCCTCCCCCGAGAACCAGTACGTGATCGACGGCCTGTCGGTGAACGACCCGGCCTACGGGATCGTCGGCACGCCGCTCACGATGGAGTTCATCAAGGAGGTCAACGTGGTGGCCGGCGGGTACATGCCCGAGTACGGCCGCGCGACCGGGGGCGTCCTCGATGTCGTCACGAAGAGCGGCGGCAACGCCTTCCATGGCTCGGTCTTCTTCAACATCACGCCAGGCGTCCTCGAGGGCGCGCCCAAGGCGGTCCGTCGCCAGGGCGAGACCATCCAGACGGACGAGACCCTCTCGTCCATCCGCGACTACGGGTTCGAGGTCGGCGGCCCCATCCTGAAGGACAAGCTCTGGTTCTACGCGGGCGCCGATCTCGCGTTCAAGAGCAACTCGATGGAGCGCAACCTGTTCGCCACGCGCTACGACCCCACCACGTTCGAGCCGGTGACGGATCCCAGGACCGGGCTCAACGTCGTCGATCGGCTGCCGGGGACGCAGCGCTTCTACCGCGCCGAGGAGCAGACGCTGCAGTACCTCGGGAAGCTGACCTACCAGATCGATCCGGACCACAGCGTCGCGCTCTCGGTCTACGGCTCGCCCTCCACCTCGGGCGGCAACGGCACGTTCGGGTTCGACCCGCAGCAGGGCCTGACCGAGCTCTCGAACATCATCGGCGAGTACGGCGCGATGGCGCACGAGTACGTGGCGTCGTCCACGGACGTCGCGCTGAAGTGGTCGTCTGCGTTCAAGAACAAGACCCTGCTCCTCGACGCGACGCTCGGCTGGCACGGCCAGCGGAGCGCGCGGCTGCCTCCGGACGGCTCGGAGCTCGGGACGCGCAATGGCCTGGCGGGCGTGCCCCTCATGGTCTGGCAGCGGTACTCCCCGAACCGGTATTCGATCGACGATTTCGAGGAGCTCTCGCCCGAGGCCCGGGCCATGTGCAAGCCGCTGCGGGCGGAGAACGGCGAGATCGCCGCGCTGCCCTGCGCGGTGCGCCAGTACTGGCAAGGCGGGCCCGACTACATCGACGACGCCTCGCTCAACCGCTTCCAGCTGAACGCGAAGGTGACGAGCATCTTCCAGGGGCTCGGGCACCACGTGGTCAAGGCCGGCATCGACGGCGAGATCACGACGTACAAGCACATCAAGGCGTACGCGGGCGGCACCACCTACGTGGAGGAGGGAGACTGGAATGCCTCCCATGACGAGCGAGCGTTCGGCTTCCTGACGGGGCCGGACGGCCTGGCGACCAGCCCTGACGAGAACGGCTTGATCAAGGACTACGTGATCCAGGACAAGATCACGGTGTCGTCGCTCGGAGCGACGATCGGCGCGTTCGCGCAGGACAGCTGGAGCATCCTCGACCGGGTGACGTTGAACATCGGCGTTCGCTACGACGCCCAGTACCTGTATGCCAACGACGGCAAGCTCGGGCTGGCGCTCGCGAACCAGTGGTCTCCGCGCGTGGGCGTCGTCTACGACATCACGCAGCAGGGCCGGTCGAAGGTGTTCGCGAACTACGCGCGGTATTACGAGAGCGTCCCCCTCGACATGCTGGATCGCGCGTTCGGCGACGAGCGGTACATCCGCTCTTACCACGTGGGGGGCGCCGGCGGCTGTAACCCTGGGGATGCCGAGGACGCGACGGGTTATGGCGAAGGGCAGTGCCGGAACGACGACACCCGGGTCCCGGTCGGCGGGTCGCACGATCCGAACAAGAACTGGCTCACGCTCGGCGGCGGCAAGTCCCCGGTGGATCCGGATCTCGTCCCGCAGTCGTCGGACGAGATCGTGCTCGGCGGCGAGTACGAGGTGCTCCCGAACGCGCGGGTCGGCGCGACGTACACGAAGCGCTGGATGAACAACGTCATCGAGGACATGAGCCGGGACGAGGCGAACACCTACTTCGTCGGCAACCCCGGGAAGGGGATCGCCAAGGACTTCCCCGAGGCCACGCGCGATTACGACGCGCTGACCCTCTATTTCAACAAGACATTCTCCGACCTGTGGCTCGCCCAGGTCAGCTATACGCTGTCGTACCTGCGAGGCAACTACCCGGGGCTCTTCAAGCCCGAGACCGACCAGCTCGATCCGAACATCAACACGGAGTTCGATCTGGCGTCGCTCCTCGTCAACCGCGAGGGGGCCCTGCCCGGCGACAACACGCACGAGATCAAGGTCTACGGCGCGAAGGACATCGAGCTCCCGAAGGGCATGGACCTCGTCGTCGGCCTCACGTACAGGTCCCGCTCCGGCGCCCCCATCGACTACTGGGGAGCGCACTACCTGTACGGCCCTGACGAGTCGTTCATCCTGCCCCGAGGCGCCGGCGGCCGCCTCCCCTGGATCCACAACGTCGACGGCCACATCGGCTATTCGGTCAAGCTCGCGAAGGACAGCGAGCTCACCGTCAGCATGGATGTCTTCAACATCTTCAACTTCCAGCAGGTCGTCCAGGTGGACCAGCGTTACACGACAGCGTTCGTCGACCCCTGCGTCGGTGGGACGAAGGAAGATCTGAATCCGAGCAGCGGTCCGACGTGCGTGAAAGACCACAACACCGGCGAGCCGCTCGAGGCCAAGGCCGTGAACCCGAACTTCGGCAAGCCGACGCAGTTCCAGACGCCGCGGCAGTTCCGGTTCGGCGCGCGGGTGACGTTCTAGACGCGGCGCGCGCGGGAAAGGATGCAAGCGATGAAGAAGCGATGGCTTGTTTGGATGGCAGCGCTCGGGGCAGTCTCACCGCTCACGGCGATGTCTCCGGGCTGCTCGCAGCCCAAACCCGAGTGCACCGTGGCCACGGCCACCTTTTATCCGTACGCGACGAAGTTCACCCGGATCGGCGGGGATGCGGAGGGCCCCTGTGCTCGGAAGGATGGGACCGTCGAGCTGGTCGGGATGCAGACGTACAGCCCGGACGAGAACGGCGACCAGCTCCCCGACGTGGGCAGGAAGCGCGTCGCGATCCAGACGGCGGAGTTCGGCGACTGGTATCGCGGCGGCGCCACGATCGACCCGAACCCGGATCTGAACGCGTTCGCGCTCGGTGTCTTCGCCTCGCGCGAGCCGGATGACAGCGACATCTGCACGGTGCCGACGTTCGACCCCGCCGAGGTGGTGTTGCTGCCCGGCGGCGAGGGCGGCGCCGGTGGCGCTGGCGGAGCCGGCGGGGATGGTGACGGCGGCGCCGGCGGAGCAGGCGACGGTGGCGCTGGCGGAGCAGGCGGAGCCGGTGGTGCCGGCGACGGTGGCGCTGGCGGAGCAGGCGGAGCCGGTGGTGCCGGCGACGGCGGAGCCGGTGGTGCCGGCGACGGCGGAGCCGGTGGTGCCGGCGGCGCTGGCGACGGCGGCGCACCGCCGTTGGCGCTGGGATCGCACAAGCTCGAGTGGCGCAACCTGCGCGTGTACGTGACGCCCGCCAACCTCGCGAATCAATTCGAGGCAGAAGTCACGTACTCCGAAGAGAGCTGCTCGGCGACGTACAAGGTCGTTGGGCTCTGGCCGACGGTCGACTGTCAGATCTACACCCCGAACCCCGACCCCGAGGGCGATCCGATCCCCACGGGCAAGTTCGACAATGCCAAGTGCACGAATCCTAAGTCTGGGATCTCCCCGGATCTCAAGGTGAAGTGCGACACCAGCGTGGGCCTGTGCGTGCTCGACGCGGATAGCATTCCCGCCTTCAAATAGGCAGCCCGGCGGGCGGGGCGCCATCGCCCCGCCTGCGCTCCTCCGGCTCCCCTCCCCTCACCTTCCCCAGAACATCATCGCCCAGGGCATCCCTGGCCGTGCGCAGACGGCAGGCCAGGATCGCCGGCTCACGGCGCGGGTTTGACGGCCAGCCTCGCCAGCGCCGCGCAGCCGGCCCCGCTCGCGATCTCGAGCTTCGTCGTGAGCGCGCACAGGCGCGACGCCCGCCCGAGCGCCGCCGGATCGCCCGAGACGATGGCCCGCTTGGACTCGTATCCGGTCCGGACCGCGAGCATCGTCTGCGCGCGCGGGGGCAGCTCCGCGCGCCGCGCCACGATCAGATCGCCGAGCTTCGGGCCGGGATCGGCGGCCGGCGCCCACGTCCAGACCGACGCGATCAGCGCGTCCGCGAAGGCCGCGCGCAGCTCGTCGCCGCCGCGCGCGCCGTCGCACGGCAGCGCGGGACCGGTCGGCCCGACGTCGGTGGCGAGGAGCCTCCGCCCCGCGATCCGCCGGAGCAGATCGTTCTCCACGCCGGCGATCTTGCCGTCGTCGTCCGAGAACGCCCCCGCCTTGAACCGCACGGCGAGCGCGGCGCACTTCTCGTCGCGCTCCGCGCGCAGCCGCTGCTCCTCGCGGGCCCTCTCCTCGGCGCGCAGCCGCTCCTCGCGCTCGCGCGCCTCGCGGGCCTCCACCGCGGCGCACTGCTCGAGCCGCGCGGCGACGCGCCGCTGCTGCTCGCTCGCCGCGCGGCCGAGATCGTCCTCCGCGATGTCGCGGACCGCGCACACCTCCGGGCGCTCCAGGACCGCATCGACGCGCGCGCGGGCGGCGCGGAACCGCACGATCACCGAGAGCGCCGCGACGATCACGAGGGCCGACACCACGATCGACGCGATCCTCCGGTTCCGCCGCCGGCGATACGCCTTGGCGAGCGCGCCGCCGCCGCTCTCGTCGAGCAGCTTGCGGCAGCGGCCGATCATCGCCTGCCATTGCGCGATGTCCTCGGCGAGCACCTGGAGCGGCTCCGCGAACGGGCGATCGCGCCGGACCTTGTTCGCCAGCCGCTCGAGCCACATGCCGGCGTCGGGGGCCCGACCGTGGTCGGTCACCTCGGCGACGCCCTCGAGCAGCCCGCCGATGCGCCCGGCGTAGACGTCCCACGCGACGATGGCCTCGGACTGGCTGTCGCCGAGCCGCTCGATGGCCTCGCGCACGTCGGCCATCGGGAGGAGGCGCTCGACGTCCTCCCGGCGCACGCCCGCGAGCTTCGCGGCCTGATCGACGCCGCGCTGGAAGCCGCCGAGGAGCCCCTCCGGCGCCAGCTCGCGGAGCCCCTCCGGCACCCGGCTCGCCTGCATGCACGCGCCGGCGTGGTGCAGCGGCCCCATGGCGCAGGTCAGGAAGGTGCCGCCGAGCTTCACTTCCATCGAACCGTGGCTCTCCTCTCCACGAGATACCCTGGACAGCGCGGCGCGGAAAGGCTCGCCGCGCTGTCCACCGTGCATCACCGGCCGCTGCGCGAGACCTCGAGGTCCCAGAGCGCGTAGAGCACGTCGACGTCGTACTCGGTGTGTCGCCAGCCGGGGTGGAGCCGGTAGCTGCGCGGGAGCAGGCCAGAGCCCAGGATGGCGTCCGTCTGCTCGGCGAAGGTGTAAAGATACATCTTCACGCCGGTCAGCTCGGCGTCGGAGAGCGGGCGCGCGTGGCGCTCGTGGAGCCGGACGTTCGGCCTCCGCTCGACGATGCTCACCAGCAGGCGGCCGCCGGGGCGCATCGCGCCGGCGAGGTTCTTGAGCACGAGCGAGAGATCGTCGCAGAACTCGAGGGTGCCGAGCGCGAGGGCGACGTCGAACCGCCCCCAGGAGCGGGGGATCGGGAGGTGGTAGTCGTGCCGGTGATAGGCGCCGTGGGGCCGCTTCTTGCGCGCGATCTCGAGCATCCCCTCGGCGATGTCGAAGCCCACGACCTCGACGGACTGCGGGAGATCGCGCGTGAGGTGGCCCGGACCGCAGCCCGCGTCGAGCACGCGGGCGCCGTCTGTGACCACCTCGCGCAGGAACGCGCGCACGGGCTTCTCGTAGTGCTGGATGTCTTTCCAGGTGGAGACGTAGTCGGGCGCGAAGTCCTCGTAGTAGTCGACGAGCCGCTCGATCCGGGTCGCTCGCTTCATGACGCCTTTCAGGTGATGTCGTCGACCGCCTGGACGGTCTCCTGGATGTCGTGCTCGTGCGTGTAGCCGAGGATGTCGCGCGCCCGCCGGTCGTCGACCATGCACACGTAGCGGATGTGATCGAGCTCGGGGGCCGGGAACGAGGTCGCCCTGAACCGCCAGAGCCGCGGGATGATCGTCTGCATGACGAAGTGGGGAATCGCCGCGCGGGTCCGGCCGGTCATCTCGATGACGCGCGAGAGCGGCAGCGGCGCGGGCCCCGCGAGGTTGAAGATCCCGCGCACGCCGGGGCGCAGCGCCGCGAGGATCGCGGAGACCACGTCGTCCTGGTGGATGACCTGCACCATCGGGTCGAAGCCGAGGAGGGTCGGGATCACGTTGAGCCGGAGGTAGTTCGAGGGCGCGTTCCGCACGGAGCCGAGGATGTGGACCGGCCTGAGGATGACCGTCTCGGTCTGGGGGTGCTTCCAGAAGAACGACTGCGCCAGCATGTCGACCTCGATGAGGTCGCGGATCTCGCTGAACGACGCGCCGCCGAGCAGCGGGGCGTCCTCGGTGATGAACTGCGGGTTGTCGGGGCGCGGCCCGTAGGCGTTCGCGCTCGACAGCACGATGAGCTTGGGCACGTCGTACTGCGCGACGAACTCGAGCAGCCGCTGGAACCCAGCGAGGTTCCAGCTGTGGTGCTCCATCTGGCTCACCCGCGGATCGTGCATGACCCCGAGGTGGACCACCGCGGCGAGCTGCTCCTGGCGGAAGATGTCCTGCGTCTTCTTGCGGCGGATGTCGATCTGGTGATGCTCGATGTCCTTGGGGCGCCCCTCGAAGCTGCGCCGGTCGACGCCGATCACGTGCCGCTCGCGGTGGAGGCGCCGCGCCAGGCGCCGGCCGAGGCGACCACAAATGCCGGTGATGAGGATGGACCGGAGGGACGGATCGGTGTCCGCGGCGGGACGGCGGCCTCGACCGAGCATTCGTTCGCTCATCGGAGCGACGGTCGCTTCGAGGAGGCCGATGGTCAAGCCCTTCGTGCCGGTGCAGGCCCACGCGAGTTTTGCTATCGTCCGCCGCCCATGGCCAGCAGAACGACGCTCGCCAGGCTGAGCCACTTCGTCACCCACAGCGCGCTGCCGCTCGCGCGCGTCGGGGTCGACAGCCTGCGCGGCACGATCGACGACGCGACCATCCGGCTGCTCGGTCAGGACTTCGAGGACCGGCTCCGCCGGGTCACGCTGCCGCACGCGGCGGACGGGGTCGACCCGTTCGGGCTCGACCGGGAGTGGGCGAAGTACGCGGTCGGGGTCGCCGCGTTCTTTCATCGCTTCTACTTCCGGACCGAGGTGTTCGGCATCGAGCGCGTCCCGGCCGGCCGTGTGCTCCTCATCGCGAACCACTCGGGCCAGCTCCCGTTCGACGGCATGCTCATCGCGGCCTCGATGTTCCTGGACGCGGAGCCGCCGCGCGTGATGCGGAGCATGGTCGAGAAGTGGACGCAGACGCTGCCGTTCGTGGCGACCTTCTTCTCGCGCGTGGGCCAGGTGGTCGGCGTCCCCGAGAACGCGCGCCGGCTGCTCGACATGGGCGCGGCGATCCTGGTGTTCCCGGAGGGGACGAAGGGGATCTCGAAGGGGTTCTCCAGCCGCTATCAGCTGCTCGATTTCGGGCTCGGGTTCATGCGGCTCGCGCTCGAGACCGACACGCCGATCGTGCCCATCGCGGTCATCGGGGGCGAGGAACAGTACATCTCGCTCGGCAACCTCGAGTCGGTCTCGAAGGCGCTCGGCATGCCGACGTTCCCGATCATCCCACAGCTCCTGCTCCCCGGCGGCCAGCTGCCGCTGCCGACCCGATACCGGATCCACTTCGGCGAGCCGATGACGTTCCACGGCGACCCCGACGACGACGACGCGGTGATCCAGGAGAAGGTGGCGCTGGTGAAGGGTCGGATCCAGTCGATGCTGAACCGCGGCCTGAAGGAGCGGAAGAGCATTTTCTGGTGACGTCGCGATCGCGTGACGTCGCGATCGCGCGACGTCGCGATCGCGTGCGCGCGTTCAGGCGCCCGCTAGCGTGACCGCGGCGTCGGGGCCGTGAGCGAGGACGCGCGCGTGGCCGCCGAGGATGGCGGGCTCGTTGCGATGGCCGTGGCCGATCGGCAGCCCGGCGACGACGGGGATGCCCAGCGGGAGCAGCCTGTCGCGGAGGACCTCGTCCACCGTGATGCCGTCGGTGCCTGGCGCGCATTGCTCGAAGTCGCCGAGGACCACCGCCGCGGCGGGGGCGAGGTGGCCGCCGACCTCCAGCGTCGCCAGCATGCGATCGATGCGGTAGGGCCGCTCGGTGACGTCCTCGAGCAGGAGGATGCACCCCTCCGGGACCCGGAGCCGTCCCGCGGCGGCGCAGGCGTGGAGCAGGGCCAGGTTGCCGCCGAAGAGCGGCCCCTCGGCCACGCCGGCGCGCAGCGTGGTGAGGCCGTCGAAGCGGCGCTCCCCCAGCGGATCTTCGAGGGCGCGGATCAGCGCGGCGCGGGCGCGGGCGTCGCCGCGCCCGAGCGCGGTGACGTGGACGCCGTGGAGCGACGCCACGCCCGCGCGCGCAGCCTCGACGTGGAGGGCCGTGACGTCGGAGAAGCCGACGATCCAGCGAGGGTGCGCTGCGAGGACGCTCCAGTCGAGCCGGTGGACGAACCGGTTCGCGCCGTAGCCGCCGCGGGCCGCGAAGATGGCCCTGACGTCGGGGTGCGAGAGAGCGCGGGCGAGCTCGTCGCTGCGTCGGGCGTCGCTGCCGGCCAGGTAACCGGCCCGCGCGAACAGCCCGTGATGGGAGGGCGCCGACAGCGATGGCGGCCCGCCCCGCCGGCCGTCGTCGTCGAACGGAGGCCCCTCGCCCGCGTCGAAGAGGACGCGGTAGCGCTGGGCGAGCCAGCCGATGCCGACCCGCGCGAGGACGTGCTCGAACGGGCTGGAAGGGGCGATCACCGCGACGGTATCGCCCGGCCGGAGCGCCGGCGGCAGGGTCGGCGGGGGAGCGCTAGCGAGCACCAGGGTCGTCGTCGAGCAACTCCACGTCTTCCGCATCCGTGTCCACGTCGATCGCGTCGGAGCCAGGCAGGGGCGGCACGACGGGCGCCACGGGAGCAGCGGGCGCGACGGGGAGCGCGGGGGCCGAGAGGGATACCTCCTCGTGCGCTCGATGGGCCTCGCCGTTGTCGATGTCGCCGAGCGCCGGCGGCGCTGCATGAGCGTCGAACTCCGACCATTGCGCGGGAGCGGCTGGCGCATCGCCATACGCAGCCGGAGCAACGTGGATGACCTGGGTGGCGCTATCCAGAGGGAGCCTCTGGCCCTCGCGCAGGGCCACATCGACATGGGCAGCGCCGCCGCTCGCGTCGGCCGCGTCGGCGTGCGAAGCGACGCCGTGGGTCCAGACCTGCTGCTCCGGCTCGACAGGCAGCGCTTGCGGGGCGGCATCCGCCGGGTACGCCTCGGGAGCCGACAGCGCCTCCGCAGCCGGGTACGCTTCCGCGACCGGGTACGCCTCGGCGACCGGGTACGCCTCCGCGACCGGGTACGCTTCCGCAGCCGGGTACGCTTCCGCAGCCGGGTACGGTTCCGCAGCCGGCTGTGCCTCGGGAGCCGACAGCGCCTCCGCGACCGGCTGTGCCTCCGCAACCGACAGCGCCTCGGGAGCCGACAGCGCCTCCGCGACCGGCTGCGCCTCGGCGCCCTCGTGCGCCTCGGAGCCCGCGTAGCCGTTGCTCACCGCCGCCACCGCGCCGGCCTCGAGGCCGAGCGTCTCGAGCGCCGGCGCCCGGGGCGCGAGCGGCGGCTCGGTCAGCGGCGGGCCCGGCGCCCGGGTCGGGAGCGAAGGAGGCGGCGGGGTGCGCTTGAGCTTGCCGGTCTTGGCCCGCTCGAGGCCCGCTGTCGCGTCCGGATCGCCCGCCTTCATGCGGAGGACGCGGCGCCAGGCGTCCGCCGCCTCGCGCGCCTCGCCGAGCTCCTCCTCCCAGAGGCGCGCCACCTTGCGCGCGAGCTCCGCTCGCTGCGCCGGATCGCGGCCGCGGAGGATCTGGTCCTCGTACAGCTGGATCATGCCGCGGTGATCGCCGAGCTCCAGCAGGAGCCCCGACAGGTCGTTCATCACGTCCTGATCCGAGGGCGACAGGTCATGAAGCTTCTTCAGGTCCGCCGCGGCGCCCTGCCTGTCGCCGAGCACGTCGCGCCGCAGCCTGGCGCGACGCTGCAGGAGCTTGCGCACGAGCGGGCCGTCGAACACCTCGTCGAGCGCGCGGTCCAGCGTCGCGCTGACGCGGGGCAGATCGCCCACCTCGCGCCCGAGGGCCTCGAGCGCGTCGAGCGAAGCGTCGTCGACCTGCGCGAGCACGGCGTCGCGCAGCCAGCCGAAGGCGCGGTCGACGTCGCGGAGGTCCTGGTGCGCGATCGTGGCCGCGCGCCGCAGGAGCGCCGCCCGGGTGCGGCCGCCGTCGCGCGAGCCCTGGCCGCCGGCCGCGAGCGCCTCGACGAGGATCGTGCGCAGCGCCGTCGACCCCGACCGCTCGTCGTCGTCCCGCGCCACCTGCTCGAGCATGGCGATCGTCTCCTCCTGGACGCCGCCGCCGAGGGCCAGCTCGAAGAAGCTCCTCGCCCGGTCGATGGCGCCGCGCTCGCAGGCGATCTGGGCGGCGCGGACGAGCGCCGCGAGGCGATCGGCCGGCGTGCGGCACCGGCTCACCTGGCGCTCGAAGAGGTCGATGATGAGGCCAGGGGCCTCGGCCAGCGCCGCGAGCCGCTGGAGCAGCGGCTCGACCTCGGCGGTCGGCACGCTCGCGAGCGCGCCCTCGCCGTGGTGGATCGACTCCAGCGGATCGGCGCCCACGGAGACCCGGACCTCGGCCTGCCGCACGAGCTCGACCGCCCGGGTCGTGCCCGAGAGATCCCTGGCGAGGAGCTCGTGCGCGACGGTGAGGGCCTCGCGATCCTGGAGCTCCACCGCGATCGCCTCGAGCTTCTCCGCGAGGCCGGCGTCGGCGGTGCGCGAGCGCGCGAGCTCCATCGCCACGCGCGCGGCGTCCTTCTGGCGACCGACCTCCACGAAGCGCTCGAAGGCCCCGCGCAGGGCGAGCTCGCGCCCCGCGCGCGCGATCGACTCGTTCCAGGCGACCAGCTTGGTCGCGACGATCCCCTTCCACCCGACCCGATCGCCGAGCGCGACGTACGCCTCTCGGCACGGCTCGTCGCCCTGATCCGCGAGCCGCTCCAGGAGCGCCAGCGCCTCGTCGCTCCTGCCCAGCTGCTGGTCCAGGATGTCGGCGAGGCGCCGGGTCATCTGCGACGCCTCGTCGTCGTCGCCCTCCACCTCGATCAGGATCGCCATCAGGCGCGCGACCTTCGGCCAATCGTTCAGGCGCTCGGCGAGCCGCAGGAGCCGGGCGACCGCGTCGAGGTCGTCCGGCTCGACGGCGTGGACGATCTCGAGCGCCCGGACGGCGCCGCGCGGATCGTCGAGCGGGCCCTCGTAAAGCGCCGCGAGCCGCTGCGCGATGTCGACCTGGTCGTGGCCGTACACGAGCGCGAGCTCACGCTCGAGCGCGCCCGCGACCCCCCTCGGGTTGCCGCGCTGCTCCTCCAGATCGGCGATCCCCCGCAGCGCGATCCGGTTCTGCGGATCCAGCGTCGCCACGACCGCCTCGTAGCGCGCGATCGCGGCCTCGAGGTCGCCGGGGCCCTCCGCCAGCATGCGCGCCTCGCGCAGGGCGAGCGAGATCTTGCCGGGCTCGCTGTCCGTCAGATCGCCGAGCTTGCGGAGGAGCTCCGCGCCCTGCTGGTGATCGCCGCGCTCGCCGGCGTCCTGGGCCAGCCGCTCGATGGCCTCGGCGTCGTCGCCGTCGGCGAGCAGGAGCGTGAGCGTCGCGCGCTCCCCGTCGCGGTCACCGAGCTCGCGCTGCAGGGCCGCCGCGGCCCGTCGCGCCGCGACGCGCTCCGCCCTGTCGCCGAGCACCTCGGCCCGGCTCAGGAGGAACCGCACGAGCTCGGGCCGCCGGTGGGCGCGCCGGTAGAGGTCCTCGATCGCGGGGCCGGCGTCCGTCGCCGGATCGATCTCGATGGCGCGCTCGACGCGGTCGAGCGCGCCGTCGACGTCTCCGGCGCTGAGGAGCAGCTCGGCGGCCTCGACGAGGAGCGCCGGACGCGCCTTGCGGTCCGCGAGCAGCGCGCGCTCGCAGAGCGCCCTCGCCGCCTCGGCGAGCCGCCCCGCCGCGACGTAGGCCTTCTGCGCGAGCTCCCACAGCCTCGGTTGGCGCAGGAGCTCCGCGGCCTGGCCGTAGGCGTCGCCCGCGGCGCCCGGCTCGTCGAGCCGCATCCGGAGCTCGCCGAGCTTCTGAAGGAGCGGCCCGTGGGTCAGCTTCCCCTGGAACCAGGTCGTCGCGTCGGCGAGGACCCGCGCCGCGAGATCGAAGCGCTCGCCGCGCTCGAAGAGCTTGACGGCGGACAGGAGCGCCGCGCCGTCGTCAGGCGTGAGGCCCGCGATGCGCACCCACGCCTCCGCGGCCGCGATGGGGTCGCGGCGCTTCTGCTCGTGGAGCGCGACGAGCGCCCTCTCGAGCTCGACCCGCTGCGCGACGTCGGGCGTCGCGGCGGCGTCGTGCTCGAGCAGCGCGGCGAGGTCGTCCCACCGCGAGCTCCGCTCGAGCAGCCGCCTCAGCTCCGCCTGCGCCTGCGCGTCGCCTGGATCGAGCTCGGAGAGCAGCTTCCAGGCCTGGACCGCCGTGTCGACGTCGCGCAGCTGCGCCTCGCACAGCCCGGCGACGTCGCGCAGCTGCGCCTTCCTGCGCTCGATGGGCGCCTCGGGGACGCGCGCCGCCGCGAGCAGGACGTCCCGCAGCTCGACGAACATCCGCTTCTGGCGCAGCTGCTCCTCGACCTGCGCGAGCACGTCCGGGTTGGCCGGCTCGCCCTTGAGCACCTCGCGGAGCCTGGCGAGCGTCATCGGCTTGCGAACCTCGGCCGGCTCCTCTCTCGGAGGCTGCAGCGCATCCGAGGGAGCCGAGCCGCCCAAGGCGCCGGGCGCCGGCGCGGCGCCGGCCAGGCCGTACGCCTCCGCGGGGGCCGGCGCCGCGGCGTCCGCAGGCGAAGCCAGCGTGTCCGGCGCCGTCGACCCCGGCGCGGGAGCGAACGAAGACGCCGGCGCGAACGCGGCCACCGCCGGATCGACCAGCCCAGCGACGGCCGGCGACGAGAGGAGGCCCGAGGGGGGCACGGACGCGTGCGCATGGGCGGCTCCCGCGCTGGGCGGCACCGACGACCGGTGCGCAGGCGCGGCAGCCACGCCCATGGGCGGCGGGGGCGCCGACGGCAGCCGCGGGGGGGGCGCCACGGACGCCCGCTTGCGCGCCTCGGGGGCCATGAACCCGTTCGGGTTGACCTGGAGGTAGGCGAGGTAGCGCGGGCGGAGCTCCGCGATGCGGCCCAGCTGCTTCCCGTAGTGGTCGGCGAGCTGCATGGCGCGATCGTGCCCCGGCGCCGCGCGGAGGGCGTAGACCGAGTACGAGTAGCCGTACTCCCCGTCGTACGTCTCCGCGAGCGCCACGAAGAGCTCCGCGGCCTCGTCGCGCTCTGGCTGCGGCACCGGCTCGCCCGCCTCGATGCGGTCGACGATGGCGACGCCGAGCGCCTGGATGAGCCCCACGTCGTGCGGCACGAACGCGCGCGCGTTCCGCAGCGCCACCGTGGAGCCCGCGAGGTCGCCGGCGCGGCGCCGGATGTCGGCCTCGTCGCGCAGCAGGGCGAGCCGCCGCTCCGGGTCGTCGACGAGCGCCTGCTCCATCGCGAAGTACGGGATCGCCTCGGCGTACTGCTGCTGGGCCTTCAGCATCTCGCGGGCGGCGTAGATGGCGTAGACGTTGTGCGGATCGAGCTCCGCCAGGCGGCGCCAGTTCTCGAGGGCGCGCTCCGGCCGCGAGAGCGGCGGCTCGCTCCACAGCCGGCCGAGCTCCTCGTGCAGGGTCGAGACCTGCGCGCGCACCTCGGGCCGCTCGAAGAGCAGCGGCGTGAGCGCCTTGACGAGCCGCTCCAGGAGCGCGACGAGCGCCTTCTGATCGCCCTTGTCACGGTAGAGCTGCGCCAGCCGCTCCGCCGCGGTCCGCTGCGTCGGATCCTTGTCGATGGCGATCATGAGCGTCCGCGCGGCGTGGTGCGCGTCGCCGATGGTGGTCGACCACACGTTCGCGGCCTCGCTCAGCCAGTGCGCCGCGTACGATGGATCTGCGGTGGAGCTGCCGACGCGCTCGAGCAGCATGGCGTACGAGCGTGGGTCCTGCTCCCCGGCTCGGTGAGCATACGCCAGGGCTTCCCCGTCATGCGGATTCGTGACGAGCCGCTGGACGAGCGTTTCCATCTCCCGGGGATCCATCGGTGCGCGGCGAAGTTACACGTTAGCCTCCGGCTCGTACAGCGACTCTCGGCGTCCTTCGCGATCGGACGCCGCTGTCTCTCGCGCGACGGGACTCCATGGAAGAGCGGGCCTCCGGGGGCCGACGTCGGCCTCGCGCAGCGGTGCCGCGCGCGTGCCGTCATCAGTCGAATTTCACATACGGCTTGCGCGGCTGCGCTGTCTTTCGCTTCGGTATCGAAGCCGAGGGGACGCCCGTCGGCGCGGGCGCCGCGCTGGCGACACCCGCGGGCGACGGCGGCGGCACCGGCGCGGTCGCGGCGGCGGGCGGCGGCGCCAGAGCGGTCGTCGTGGCGGCGGGTGACGGCGCCGGCGCGGTCGTCGCGGCGGGCATCGGCGGCGGCGCCGGCGCGGTCGTCGTGCCGGGCGGCGACGGCGCCGGCGGCGGGGTCGTCGTGGCGGCGGGCGGCGCGTTGGCGCGCGCTATCGCGTCCGCGAGTACCCTCGCCTCCAGCGCTACCCCTTTCTGAAGACTGCGCGCGCCGCCGTCCGCGGGCCGGCGGAGCTCGCGCACGGCGAGCGCCATCACGATCAGGGACAGCGCGCCGGCGCCGACGGCCACGCGCGAGGTGCGCCTCCGTGGCGCGGAACGCAGCGTGCTCGGCGCCTGCGCCGCGTCGTCGCCCACGACCGCGAGCAGCTCGCTCGTGGCGCCGACCTCGGCGGGCTGAGCCGGGCCGAGGCGCTCGCGGTCGAGGCTCGGCCTGGCCTCGTCCATCGCGCGATCGAGCTCGGCGATGAACTCCTGGGCGCTCCGCGGCCGATCCTCGGGCCGCTTGGCCAGGGCGCGCTGCAGGAGCTGCGAGAGCGACGGCGGTATCCTGGCGTCCGGCGCGGCCTCGCTCGCCGGCACGGGCGACGACTTGATGTGCCTCGCCATCACGACGACCGCATCGTCGTCGATGAACGGCGGCCTCCCGACCAGCATCTGATAGAGCAGGACACCGAGCGAATACAGGTCGCTCCGCGCATCGAGCGGCCTGCCCTGCGCCTGCTCCGGCGACATGTACCGCGGCGTCCCGAAGACGGTGCCCGCCTGGGTCTCGAGGGCGTCGACCGGCCGCTCTGTCCCGGTCATCACCTTCGCGATGCCGAAGTCGAGCACCTTGCAGATCTCCTCGTGCTCGCCCGCGGGGGGCCTCGCCAGGAACAGGTTGTCCGGCTTGAGGTCCCTGTGGATGATCCCCTTGTCGTGCGCCTCGGCCAGCGACAGGAGCGCGTGCCGCGCGAAGCGGGCGGCGTCGCCCATGCGCAGCCGCCGCAGGCGCTTGAGCCGCTGACCGAGCGACTCGCCCTCGAGCAGCTCCATCGCGAGGTAGAGCGAGCCGCTGCTCGACGTCGTCCCCTCCATGGGCGAGCTCTGCTCCGCGGAGCGACCGCGGCCGAAGGCCGCGTCCGTCGCGTCGTCCACGACCTCGCCGAAATCGAACACGGTGACCGTGTGCGGCGACCGGAGGAGGCTCATCGCGCGCGCCTCGCGGGTGAAGCGCGCCTTCGCCTGCGCGTCGAAGGCCCTGTCCGACCGCAGGATCTTGATGGCCACGTCGCGGCCCATCGCCTCCTGGCGCGCGCGGTACACCGTGCCCATCGAGCCGGCGCCGAGCTTGCCCACGATCACGAACCGATCCGCGATCGTGATCCCCAGGAGCGGATCTCCGTCGGTCTCGGCGAGCACCTCGCGGCTCACGAGGGCCAGCCCGTCGTGGGGGCAACGAGGTAGCCTCGCGCTCTGGCCGCCCTGGGAACCGCGCTCGCCGGCGGGGGACGGGAGCTGGCTGGACGAGGTCCTCCCAGCGACGGCCGCGAGGTGGTGACAGCGCGGGCAAATCAGCGCCATGGCCCTGCTGGGCTCGTCGGGCGACCCGGGGGCGCTGGCTGGGAACTGGCCGTCAGCTGCACGAACTACCACCGCGATGGGGGGATCGTCCGTTACTTGGGCTCGCATCGCAAGGCCCACGACTCGCCTGTCGCTCGTGGGCGACAGCCGAAGAACGCGGCGTCGCCGCAGGACGCATCGCTGCAGCAGACGTCGCTACAGAATCGCTGCGTTTGTTCAGGATCCTTGATGCACATACCACTCCGACAGTCCTCGGGCGTGGCGCACGGAGCGCCGATGGCCGCAAGGCTGTCCCCGGACAGCAGCCTGATGCACGCGCGGACGGTCGAGCGTCCGTCGATCGCGAGCTCGGCGCAGCCGACGCGCTGCCTCACCTCGCCGGGCGTGTCCGGGCACATCTCCGAGCCACAGCACGGGATAGTGCAGCGGCCGCTCCCTTCGACCTCGACGCAGAGCCCGGACGCGCAGTCATCGTCCCGAGCGCACGGCTCGAAGTAGCCTCCGTCGCCCAGGGCGGCGGCCCGGCACGCCAGGGCCGGGCCGGCCGAGACGAGATCCGTCGTGAGCCGGCACGCCGCCCCGTTCGCGGCGCAGCTGGTGTCGGAGCAGCAGGCGTCGACGCAGGCGCCGCCGCTGCAGATGCCAGATCGGCAGTCGCCGGACGCGGCGCAGGGCGCGCCGGAGAGCTGCGTGCCCACGTCGGGCCGGCCGACCTCCCGGCCGATGCGACAGAGGCCGCTCCCTCCGCCGTCGGGGATCCAGCAGACCGCATCCCGGACAGGATCGCAGTCGCTCGAGCTGCAGCAGGCGCGCGAGCATACGCGCGGCCCTTCGCCGTCGAACAGCGCTGGATCGAGGCAGAAATCGAGCGCGCCGCAGTCCTCGTGCCGCGCGCAGCGCGCGCCCAGCGCGCGCTCCAGCTGCTCCTCGACGCAGGCGCCGTCCCTGCAGACGGCGCCCTCGGGGCACGCCGGCGGCCCGATCGCGCCCTCGTCCGCGCAGCGCACCTGGCCCAGCGTCCCGTCGACGAGGACCTCGCACCCGGCGCCGAGCGACACGAGCGCGGCGAGCCCGCGGAGCAGCCTCCGCAGCGCGGCGCCGTGGCGCATCAGAACTGCACCCGGAGCCGGGCTCCATCGGCGCCCAGCGACAGGCGGATCGCCTGCGCCCCTGCGCCGGCGCCGCGCGGCAAAGGCCGGTGGTCCTGATCCGAGAGCAGCGCGCGCGAGCCGACGGCCGAGGCCGCGCGAGAGGCTGGGCTCGCCGCGGGCGCCCCCGGAGACAGGTACAGGTAGAGCGCCGCTGCCCCGGAGAGGCCGGCGACCAGCAAGGCGACGTCCGCGGCGACGGCGCACCGGTGAGCGGCGCTCGCGTCGGCCTGCAGATCGGCGATGGAGACGCCGGCCCCGGTGCGCTCGTCGGCGCCGGGATCCCGCGCCACGGCGAGCGCGGCGAAGACGCCGCCGACCACGACCGACCCCGCGGCGATGCCCCCGCTGACGGCGAGCCAGGTCGCGCGCGGCCTCGCGCCGCCGACCGCCGCGGGATGGCGCGGCAGGCGCGGCAAATACGGCAGCGCCGTGGAGACCGAGGCGGCTTTCGCGGGCGCGGGCGGCGGCTTCGCGCCGGCGAGCTCCCGCTTCGCGCCCTTGAGCCGCTTGAGGACCGCGTGGACCTCCTCACGCGCCTTCGGGAGCGCCTCCATTCCGAGGTAGCGGCGGTAGTAGCGCTCGGCCTCGTCGATCTCGCCCAGCCGCTCGTGGATCATCGCCAGGTTGTAGATGAGCTCTTTGCCCTCGGGATCGAGCGCCACCGCGGCCTCCAGCTTCGCGATGGCCGCGCGGTACTCGCCGTGCTGGTAGCGCCGCTGCGCCTCGTCGTGCAGCGCGGTCGCTCGCTCGATGCGGAGCCGCTTCTCCTCCTCGTCGCGGGAGAGCGGCGGCGGGGCGGGAGGGCTCGGCCCGCCGCCCTGCGGCGGCTGCGCGGGCGGGGCGGCGGGCGCGACCACAGGCGCGCCGAGCGGCGCCGGCGAGGGCACCTGCGCGGCCAGCGCCGGCGGCGCGCCGTGGGCGACCGCCGCGGCCGCTGCGAGCGCGGAGGCGAAGCACACGACGATGCGCGCGGCCTCGGAGCCGATCGAGCGAGGAAGGCGCGCTGTGTGGCTCGTCACGGCCGCCCACCATAGCGTAACTTCCGCGCGGATAACGGCCTCTTGCGGCGGGCGGGGTGAAGGCCGCCGCCGCGGCGATCACCTGAGCTTGCAGCTGTACTCGCCGGCGAACACGAGCGCCCGCTCGCACCTGACGTCCACGGTGCGCTTCGCCGTGGTGAACTCGAAGGTCTGGCCGAACGGCGTCCGTTCCAGCCGCGTCATCTGCGCTCTGCAACCGTCGCTGGGGCGGCGCGGCTCCGGCGCGCTCGCGGCGCCGTCCTCGCCGCACGCGACGAGCGCCGCCCTCCGCTCGACGTCGGCGTTGTCGGAGACGACGTTGTAGACCGCCGAGACGCTGAACGCGACGCAGAGAGCGAAGAGGGCGAGCTGGCCGAAGCGCTTCACAGCCCGAGCTTACCCTGTCCGGCGCGCGAGGGGCTCGTCGCCGCGCGCGACCCGGCTCAGAGCCGCATGCCCGAGCCGGGCAGCGGGTTCCACGGCTGCCGGCGGGTCGTGTACTGGCCCCGCACGAACGCCCCCAGCACGGGCGCGATGTTGCGCGCGATGTCGTCGTCCCACTCGCCGCCGTTGATCCCGTCCTGCGGGGAGAGATCCGGCGAGAGCAGGAAGAAGCCCGGATAGAGCCGCCGCGGCATCTTGATCTGGTCGAGGTCCTCCTTGAAGAGATCGATGTCCACGCGCACGAGCCGCACGCTCCGGAGGGCCGTCTGCATCAGCGGATCGGCGAGCGCGCGGTCGACCCCGCGGCACGGCTCGCAGGGATCGCTCGTCGTCATCACGAGGACCTTCTCGCCCTGGGCGTATGCCTCCGCGCGCTGCTTGGCGAGCTCCTCGCTGAGCACGGAGACGTCGACGCCGATATCGACGATGGAGACCCCACCGACGCGCCGGTGGGTCGTGTGCTGAGGGACGCTGCCGCTCGGCTGCGCCGCCGGAGGAGGCGCCTCCGGCAGCGGCATCGACGGCGACGCGGTGCTCGCCGGCTCCGGCGAGGCCTCCCTCTCCGGGACGGCGGCGGCCGTCTCTCCGGTGCGATGGGTGCTCCACATCCACACGCCGAAGCCGATCGCCGAGCTCCAGCAGAGGGTGAGCAGGACGCCGAGCGCGAGCCCGACGCTGGCGAGCGCGTACCCCCTGCGCACGGTCGGGGCCTGCTCGATCTCGCGGCGCGCCGCCCAGCCGAAGGCGATCGCGGCGATCGCCCCGAGCGGCCCGAACAGCGCCGCGACGAGCGAGCTCACGGCCAGCGTGGAGAGCTGCCGTCGCTCCGGCGGGGGCGGCGGCGTGAGGTAGGGATCCTGGATGATCAGCCGCGCCGCCTGCGCGCGGCTCAGCTGGGCTGCAGCCGGCACGAGCGCGACGCGCGCCGCGACTGGGTCGCTGGGCGGCGCGCCGGCAGGCGGCTCGTTTTCGAAGGGCAGGGCGACCGTCTGCACGTCCTTGAGCGCTGCAGGCGGCTCGTTCGCATCGCGGTTCGGCGGTGGCTGAGTCGGGCCGAATGCGTGGCTCACGCTCTTCATCCTAGCGCCGGAGGCCGCGCTACGCCCGCCGCACGGGGCCTCTCGTCGCGTGAGCGCTCAGGGGATGCAGGTGCGCTCGATGACCCGCAAGACTGCGCGCTTCGTGCTCACACCGGTGCTCATGGGCTCCGTCCATGCGACGCCCACCCGCTCACCGGCGAGCGCGACGCTGGGAGAATCCTTTACGGGAAACACCCCATCCGACACCCGGATCCCTCGAGCAGAGGGCGCTCCGTCGGCGGCCAGCTTCACGAGCAGGGTTTGCCCCTCCACCTTGCCATCGTGGCCGACCCACGCCGCGAGGGCCCCGTCGCCGCTCGGCGCGAGCGCGCGCCACTTGCCCTTACCGACGACCCAGGGCGCCCCGCGCGGCTGCGCCTCGGCGTCCAGAGCGCGGGCGATCAAGGTGGCTCCCTCGCTCCAGAGCAGCAGCGCGCCGGCGCTGCCTGTCGCCACGAGCCCGAGCCGCTGATCCCTGTCCGGGGTCTCCTGAGCCGCGCCAGCCGGTCGGTCGCCGCCCTGTCGCTTCGCGACGAGGTGGGCATTCCCTTCCCTGCCCGCGGCGTCGAACCGCGAGGCCCGGATGCTCCCGTCCTCCTCGTCCTGCCAGGCGACGAGGTAGCCGCCGGACGCATCGGCAGCGACCGCAGGCCAGCGCGGCTTCTTGGCGCTTCGCGTGACCCCGACCGCCTTGAGCTGCGGCTGCGCAGGATCCACCGGCGCGAACTGGAACACCCCCAGGCGATGGCGGTCCGGCCCGAAGGGCGCCGCTGCGACAAGGGCGCCACCTGGAGCGGGCGCGAGGGCGACATGGTCGCTGACCTCCCTCCCGATCGCGCCGACGCGCTGGATCCCCACCGGCGGGTTCGTCTCCCAGCGGGGCCTCGCGTACGCGAGCCCCTCCGCGTCGAACCACGTGACCGCCCACTCGTCGCCCGAGGAGAAGATCCGGAGCCCTGCGTCTCGCGTGCTCGAGATCGCCCTCGCACGAGCGACCTGCCGGGCATCGCTATCGAAGCCGGCGAACGCGATCTGCGCGTCCCCTCCCTTGAGGTCCACGAGCCACACGGCCCCGAACGAACCGTCGGCGCGCCCGGCGATCCCCATCCCCTCGCGCAGGATGTAGGTCGCGATATCACCCGTCTTCGTCTTGCACCCCTCGAGGGAGCCGATGGGCACGAACTCCTGCACGCCGGTCCCGCGCGGCACCTCGGGCTCGGCCGGCGCAGTGGCCACCGCGGGCTCGGTCGGGGCGCTCGACGCAGCGGCGGCTGCGAGGACCGCCCCCGAGGCGCTCGGACCAGGGGCTGCACTCGCGGCTCCTCCCGCCGAGGGGGAGGAGCGGCGATCACAGGAACTGCCGAAGACGGCAAGCAGGGACAGAGCCACGACCTTGGCAAGAGTCATGGCTAAAGAAGCAGGACAAGAAGAGCGCTTGGTGCGAAGCAGAGGACTTGAACCTCCACGGGAGTTACCCCACTGGAACCTGAATCCAGCGCGTCTGCCAATTCCGCCAGCTTCGCGAGCGGGGACGGCATCACTACCTCACCCCCTCGCGATTCGTCAAGCGCTGTATCACGCCCCGAGCGTTTTTCTTCGCCGACCGTTCCGTCCGTTGTGCCTGTTGCGTTCGCCACGTCCGCCACGTCCGTTACGTCCATTACGTCCATCACGTTCGTCGCATCCGTCGCATCCGTCGCGTTCCCGTCCTTCGCCTTGCTCAGCCCTCCCTGGCTTCCTCCGGCTGCCAGCTGACCCTGGCGCGCGGTCTCCTTGCCGGATTGGTTCCCCCGCTGACGCCGCACCGGTGCACGACGAGGAGCGCCTGTGCTAGGGGAGCGCGCTCCCATGGCGGCCATCGGCTCACCTCCTCCTCTCCTTCTCTTCGTCGGCGTGCGCGCCGTCGACCCGGCCCAACAGCTCGACGACGTGATCGACGTCGTCGTGGAAGACGGCGTCATCACCCGGGCGGGACGCGGCGCAGCGACCGACGAGCTGCGCCGCGCCGACCGGGCCGAGATCATCCAGGGCGATGGGCTCCTGCTCCTCCCCGCGTTCGTCGACCTCCACGCCCACCTCCGCGAGCCCGGGCAGGAGTACAAGGAAGACATCGCCTCCGGGCTGGCCGCCGCGGCGGCCGGCGGCTTCGCCCACGTGTGCGCGATGCCGAACACGCGGCCCGTCAACGACACCCGCTCCATCACCGAGGCCATGATCGCGCGAGCCCGCGCGATCGGGGGGCCCGCGCTCCACCCCATCGGCGCGATCACGATGGGCCAGAAGGGCGCCGAGCTCACCGAGATGGCCGATCTCAAGGACGCCGGCGCCGTGGCGGTCTCCGACGACGGCCGCTGCGTGACGTCGAGCTCCGTCATGCGCCGCGCGCTCGAGTACGCGAAGACCTTCGATCTCACGATCATCCAGCACGCCGAGGACCACGCGCTCACCGACGGGGCGCAGATGCACGAGGGGGCGATCTCGACGCGGCTCGGCCTCCGGGGCTGGCCGCGCGTGGCGGAGGACATCATCGTCGCGCGCGACGTGCTGCTCGCCGAGGCCACCGGCGCGCGCTACCACGTCGCGCACATCTCGTCGCTCGGGGCGGTCCGCATCCTCCGCGAGGCGAAGGCCCGCGGCATCGCCGTGACCGCCGAGGTGACGCCCCACCACCTGACGCTCACCGACGCCGCCGTGCTCGGCTACGACACGGCGTGCAAGGTCAACCCGCCCCTGCGTGAGCAGGCGGACGTCGACGCGCTCCGCGAGGCGCTCGCGGACGGCACCATCGACGCGGTCGCCACCGACCACGCGCCCCACTCCACGCTCGAGAAGGACTGCGAGTTCGCCGAGGCGTCGCCCGGCCTCATCGGCCTCGAGCTCGTCGTCCCGGTCCTGCTCGACCTCGTCCGGCAGGGCGCCCTCCCCCTCGGCCGGCTCGTCGACGCCCTCACCCGCGCCCCCGCCCGCATCGCGCGGCTCGATGCGCCCACGATCAAGGCCGGCGCCCGCGCCGAGCTCTGCCTCGTGGATCCGAACCTGAGCTTCGTGCTCGACCCGGCGCGCCTGCGCTCGAAGAGCAAGAACACGCCGTTCCTGGGCCGGCAGCTCACGGGCCGCGTCAAGATGACGCTCGCCTCGGGGCGGGTCGTCTTCGTCGACGGCGAAGGAGCGGCGACATGAGCTCGCGCAAGGTCCATTTCGTCAGCCTCGGCTGCCCCAAGAACCGCGTCGACTCCGAGGTGATGCTCGGCGTCGCCCGCGCGGCCGGCTACGCGCACGTCGACGACGCCGCCGAGGCCGAGGTGATCGTCGTCAACACCTGCGGCTTCATCGGCGACGCGAAGAAGGAGTCGATCGACGCCATCTTCGAGATGGCGCAGCACAAGGAGCACGGCAGCTGCAAGCGCCTGGTCGTGGCCGGCTGCCTGTCGCAGCGCCACCCCGAGGAGCTCGCCCGCGAGATGCCCGAGGTCGATCACTTCCTCGGGTCGAGCGACATGCTCAAGCTCGGCCGGGTGCTCGCGGGCGACGCCGAGCGGATGCTCGTCGGCAACCCCGCGGAGTGGCTGATCCACGCCGGCGATCCGCGCACCCTCTCGACCCCCGGCGGCAGCGCGTACGTCAAGATCGCCGAGGGCTGCAACCGCACCTGCTCGTTCTGCGTGATCCCGGACCTGCGCGGCGCGCAGCGCTCCCGGCCCATCCCGGACGTGGTGCGCGAGGTGGAGCAGCTCGCGGCGGCGGGCGTCCGCGAGATCAACCTCATCTCGCAGGACACGATCGCCTACGGCCGCGACGCGGCCGGCCGCGCCGAGGACGGCGCGCGCGCGACGCTCGCGCAGCTCGTCGAGCGGGTCGCCGACGTGCCCGGCGTGCGCTGGGTGCGGCTCTTCTACCTGTACCCCGAGAAGATGACCGACGACCTCGTCGAGCTGCTCGCCGGCCACCCGCGGGTCGTGCCCTACGTCGACATGCCGCTCCAGCACGCCGCCGACGCGATGCTGAAGCGGATGCGGCGCGGCCACGGCGGCGATCGCCTCCGCCGGGTCGTCTCCACGCTGCGCGAGCGCGTCCCCGACCTCACGTTCCGCACCGCGTTCATCGTCGGCCACCCCGGCGAGACGGACGCCGAGTTCGAGGAGCTCTGCGACTTCGTGCGCTGGGCCGAGTTCGAGCGCGTCGGCGTGTTCCGCTACTCCGACGAGGAGGCGAGCCGCAGCCACGAGCTCGAGGGCAAGGTCCCCGCGCGCACGGCCGCGAGCCGCTACCGCCGCCTCATGACGCTGCAGCGCCGCATCTCGCACAAGAAGAGCGCCGCCATGATCGGCCGCGAGCTCGAGGTGCTCGTCGAGGGGACGAGCGACGAGCACGAGTACGTGCTCATGGGCCGCCACGCCGGTCAGGCGCCCGAGATCGACGGACAGGTCTACCTCTCCGGCGGCGAGGTCCGCCCCGGCGAGATGTGCCGGGTCCGGATCACGCAGGCGAGCGACTACGATCTCGTCGGCGAGCTGCTCGACGACGAGGAGAGCGGGCGCGGCGCCGGGCTCCCCCCGGCCGCGGATCTCGGCGCGGCCACGGCGAAGCGGCGCGTCGCCCTGCGCGTGCTGCAAACCGATGGGCGCGAGCGCCAACAGAATTGACGGTCCGGCGATCGGGTCGCGGCGCGATCGCTGAAAATCCGGCTGCATCAGGGCGCTCCGCGGCGGAGGGGGCGCGGCACATGGTGTGCTATGACGCCGTGCCGTGCCGATGCTCCGCCGCGCTGCGCTTCACCTCGCCGTCGCCCTCGCGATCTCGCTGCTCGCCGGTGCGGCGTGCCTGAGCCCGACGCTGCCGCTCCCCCCGCCCGAGCCGGCCGACACGATGCGGCCTGTCGCAGACCGAGATGGGGTGTGGCAGATCTCGGGCAACTGCAGCCCTGGCGCGCGCGTCAGCCTCTTCAACGAGCGGACGCAGCGGGGCGTGATCGAGGACGACACCGACAGGAACGGCCGTTACCTCCTCGAGATCGAGGCCGAGCTCTGCGACACCCTGCTCGTATGGCAGGAGCTGGAGGGCAACGGAGGCGACGAGAGCGAGGCGCAATCGTTTGTCGTCGAGGAGCGCACACCGCTCGGCGTCGTGAGCGACGCCTGCCCCTGAGGGCGCGACGAAGCCCCATGCACCGAAGTGGGATGGTGACGACGCGGCAACGTGACGACACGGTGACGTGACGACGCGGCGCGCCGCGCCCGATGGCCGCCATCGACGCGTGAGCGGAGCATCGTGATACGGTGTTGGCGTGATGGCGTCGATCCCGCCGAGCATCCCGCAGAACGCCACCCGGGTGCTGGTCGTCGATGACGAGCCGGGCCTCCGCCAGGTGCTTCACATTGCCTTCCACCGTCAGGGCTACGAGGTCGTCGTCGCGCCCGGAGCGCGCGCCGCCATCGAGGCCATCCGCCAGAACCCGCAGCCGTTCCCGCTCGTCCTCACCGACCTCGTGATGCCCGACGGCTCGGGGATCGAGGTGCTCACGGCCGCCAAGGCGCGGAGCAGCGCGACCGAGGTGATCGTGATGACCGCGCACTCCACGGTGGAGAGCGCGCTCGACGCGATGCGCCACGGCGCATACGACTTCGTGACCAAGCCGTTCTCGCCGGCGGAGCTCACGGCGCTCGCCGCGAAGGCGCTCGAGAAGAGCTCGATCGTCGCGGAGAACCAGCGGCTGCGCGCGCAGCTCGAGCGGCTCGATCTCCCGTCGCGCGAGCCGCTCGGCACGAGCGCCGCGATGCAGCGGATCGCCGAGCTGATCGCCAAGATCGCGCCGACGCGCACCACCGTGCTGCTCACGGGCGAGAGCGGGACCGGCAAGGAGCGGGTCGCCCGCGCGATCCACGACCAGAGCGATCGCGCGGCCAAGCCGTTCCTTGTGGTCAACTGCGGGGCGCTCCCCGAGGCGCTCATGGAGAGCGAGCTGTTCGGCCACGAGAAGGGCTCGTTCACGGGCGCCGGCGCGCGCTCGATGGGGCTGTTCCGGGAGGCCGATGGCGGGACGCTGCTCCTCGACGAGATCGGGGAGCTGCCGGCCGCGCTCCAGGTGAAGCTCCTCCGCGTGCTCCAGGAGCGGAAGGTCCGCCCTGTCGGCGCCGCCGCGGAGATCTCGGTGGACGTCCGTGTCCTGGCCGCGACCAACCGGGACGTGGAGGCCGAGGTCCGCCAGGGCCGTTTCCGGCAGGATCTCTACTATCGGCTGAACGTCATCCGCATCGAGCTGCCGCCGCTGCGCGAGCGCCCCGGGGACGTCTCGCGGCTCGCCGAGCGCTTCCTCCGCCGCTTCGCCGCCGAGCTCGGCAAGGACGTCCGCGGCCTCACGACGGACGCGGTGCGCGCGCTCGACGCCTACGGCTTCCCGGGCAACGTGCGCGAGCTCGAGAACATGATGGAGCGCGCGGTGGCGCTCGCCGGAGGGCCCACGATCGGCCTCGGCGACCTCCCGGGCGCCGTCGCCGGCCTCAGCGCGAGCCCGGCGCCGCTGCTCGCCCAGCTCCCGCCCGAGGGGTGCGCGCTCGACGAGGTGCTCGGCGAGGTCGAGCGCCGGCTCATCCTCCAGGCGCTCGAGCGCACCGGCGGCGTCCGCAAGGCGGCCGCCAAGCTGCTAGGCGTCTCGTTCCGGTCGCTGCGCTACCGCCTCGCCAAGCACGCCCTTGCCGCCGATGGGGAGGGAGACGACGACCCGGAGGGAGGATCCCGACGAGAATCGTCACCGCCGGGCGCCCTGCAGTGACGGTTTTCGTCACCGCCGCAAAAGAACACAACCCCACACCTCCGGCACCCTGCCCTCCTCACCTCAAGGAAAACCGAGGCAACTCATGAGCTTCTCGCGCAACTCGAAGACGGCGCCGCGCCGCGCTCTCCTTGGCACGTCACCTGCTGAAGGCTCAGGGCGCATGCGGAGCACGCGGCGACAGCGAAGTGCAGCGAGCCGAGCGTTCACGCTCGTCGAGCTCCTCATCGTCGTCGCGATGGTGGGTGTCCTCGCGGCGATCGCCATGGTCGGATACCGCAGGTACATGGACGCGGCGGGCATCGCCGAGCCGAAGGCGGTCATGCAGGGCATCCGCGGTGCACAGGAGGCCTACAAGGCCGAGATGCTCGTGTACCTGAATGTGTCTCAGGGATCGCTCGATGCCTGGTACCCTGCGGGGACGCTCAGCGATCGCAAGCGCGCGTGGGGCGGCGCTCACCCCCACGCGACGAACTGGCAGCTGCTCAACGTGACGACGGACGGCGCGGTCCGCTTCGGATACGCGAGCGTGGCCGGCGACGCCCCCCCCTTCAGCGTGACGCCACACTCAGGCTTCACATGGTCGGGGCTGCCCGCTGGCAACCCGCTGGCAGATCCGCAGTTCGCGCCGAACGGCCCGTGGTACGTCGTCCAGGCGGCCGGTGATCGCGACTCGGATGGGACGCTGGCCTTGCTCCTGACGACATCCACGATGTCAGGGATCTACTGGGAGAACGAGACGGAGTGACGGAGTAGAGGAGTTTTGCTCCGGTGAGGCGCAGAGAGCGCCTGTCCGTGGGAGAGGTTTTCGCGCTGCGGGCCGGCCGAGCCCGCACCAGGCGACATCATGGTCAGTCTCGGCAAAGCATCCAATTAAAGAAAGCATCACGGAGGATCGACACTCATGCGTGCAATCAAGCGATATGACAGGAGAGGCTTCACGCTCGTCGAGCTCATGATCGTCGTCGCCATCATCGGCGTCCTCGCCGCACTGGCGATCTACGGCGTGCGCCGGTACCTCGCGACCGCGAAGACCTCGGAGGCCAAGAACACGATCGGCGCGATCGCCCGCGGTGCCGCCGCCGCGTACGAGCGCGAGACAGCCGCCTCGGAGATCCTGACCCCCGGCGGCACGTCGACGGCCGCGAGCCACCAGCTCTGCGACTCGGCGACCGCGCCGGTTCCGGGCACCATCGCCTCCGTGCGGGGTACGAAGTACCAGCCGAGCGCCGCCGACTTCGCAGCGGGCTCGGCGACCGCAAGTTGGCCATGCCTGAAGTTCTCGATGTCGCAGCCGATTTACTACCAGTACCACTATCTCCGGGGTGCGAACAACACCGCCGTCACGGGCGCGCCTGTCGTGGGCGCCGGGCTGCTCGGCTTCGAGGCGAGCGCCGTGGGCGACCTCGACGGCGACGGCACGACCAGCGGCTTCGCGCGCGGCGGGACGATCACCAACGGGGAGCTGGCGCTGGCCACGCAGATCTACATCGATCAAGAGTTCGAATGAGCCATCGCGGCTGCCCGGCTCGCATGAGCCGGGCAGCCCTGGTTCACCGGCGTCGTCTACGAGCGGAAGGGGCGTGTTATGTGGGGCACGACATCGGTCCGTGGACGAGCCTTCACCCTCATCGAGGTCATGATCGTCGTCGCGATCGCCGGCGTGCTCGCCGCGCTGGCGATCTTCGGCGTGCGCAGCTACCTCGTCACGGCGAAGACGGCTGAAGCGAAGCAGACGGTCGGCGCCATCACCCGCACCGCGATCGCCCAGTACGAGCGCGAGCGCGACGTCTCGCAGATCCTGGCGGCCACGGGCGTCGCCTCGGCGAACACTCACCTCCTCTGCACCTCGGCGACGCCGGTCCCGCTCCTCTTCGCGTCCGTCGAGGGGAAGAAGTATCAGCCGGACGATGCGCCGGGCGCCGACTTCAACTCCGGCTCGACCCTCTCGGGCTGGCAGTGCCTCGGCTTCTCGATCAGCCAGCCCATCTACTTCCAGTACTCGTACCAGGTCGGCGGAAGCTACGTCAGCCAGGGCCTGCTTGGCGCTCCCATTCCCGGACCGGACGGCTTCGAGGTGGGCGCGGTCGGCGACCTGAAGGGCGACGGGCAGAGGTACACGATCGTCCGCACCGGGGAGGTGCGCGACGGCGAGATCGTGACCAGCACCATGATCTTCGACTCCGAGTGATGCGAACCGTGCCTCCCTCGCGCTTGTTCGATCGTGGAGGGGTGAGGTAGAGAGGAGCGCATGACCTGGCGCTCCTGGAGCGCGCTGGAGCTCAGCGCGGCCTTCGCGGTCGGCGGCAGCGTCCTCGCCGTCGCCGTCCCCGCGTTCTTCCGAAACCTCAGCGCGTCCAAGCTGAGCGAGCCCATCGAGGGGCTCGATCGGCTGGTGACGAGCGCGGTCGCCTACGCCGAGTCGCGGCCGCAGGAGATCAGCTTCCCCCCGTCCGCTCCGCTGACCCCGGCCCAGGTGCCGCGCGGCGTGCGCGCGGTCGATCCGCCGGAGTCGTGGGAGCACCTCACGTGGCGGTCGCTCGATTTCCGCTTCGAGGGGCCCCACGCGTTCTCGTTCCAGTTCACGAGCGAGCTCGACGCGTCGAAGGCCATGCGCTTCACAGCGACAGCGCACGGCGACCTCGACGGCGACGGCGTGCTGTCCACGTTCGAGGTGCGCGGCGAGCGGATCCCCGGGGAGCCGGCTCGCGTGCTGCCGGGCATGTTCGTGGACCGCGAGGTGGAATGATGGGGGACCTTCCCGCGCCCGGGGCGGGGCCTCCTCCGGCAGCCCGCTCGCTCCTCGCCCGCCTCGCAGGCGCGCGCGAGGCGCTCGTCGCTGTCGCGCTCTCCGCCGCCGCCGTCGCCATCGGGAGCGTGCGCGCGCCGGCCGCGGACCTGGAGCGGCGGGTCGCCGAGACCTCTGACGTGTACGTCCTGCCGCCGACGGACGAGGTGGTCGCCCTGTCGCTCGGCTACCGCTCCGCGCTGGCCGATCTGCTCTGGTCGCACGTGCTCGTTTCGCAGGGCATGCACACCATGGAGCGGCGCCGGTACGAGAACCTCACCCTGCTGCTCGACGCCATCAACGCGCTCGACCCGACCTTCCGCGACCCCTACCTGTTCGCGGACGCGCTCATCACGTTCCAGACGAGCGAGACGCCGCACCGCGAGGTCGTCAAGGCGCGTGAGATCATGGAGCGCGGGGTCCAGAACCGCCCCCTCGACGGCGAGATCTGGCTCGCGCTCGGCCAGTTCGTCGGCTTCATCGCGCCGGCCGCGTACCTGACCGATCCCGAGGAGAAGGCGCAGTGGCGCCTCGATGGAGCCCGGATGCTCGCGCGCGCCGCGGAGCTCGGCGGCGGCGACGCGAACATCAGCTGGCAGGCGCTCGGCGGCGCGGGCATCCTGGGGCGCGCCGGCGAGCGAGAGGCGCAGATCCGGTTCCTCCAGCGCACGCTCGCCGTCACCGACGACGAGGAGCTCAAGCAGAAGATCCGCGCGCAGCTCGACAAGCTCCTCGACGCGCGTGACGCAGAGAAGTACCGCCGGCGCCTCGACGGGTTCCGCGATCTCTGGCGGCGCGATCTGCCGTTCGTCAGCAACACCGCGATCCTCGTGCTGGGCCCCCCGCGCGACCCGGCGTACTGCGCCGGCGGCGCGCACGCGGACGAGCCGCGCTGCGCGACCACCTGGCGCGCCTGGGCGGAGCGGGTCGAGGGCGAGCGGTGAGCTGCCACGGGCGCTGAAGCGGCGCGCCGGACGCCGGCACGGCGCCCGGGAGTCCGCGGAGCAGGCGGAATGAACCGCCGGAGGCAGCGACGGCCAGCGCCCTGCTGCGCCTGGACTCGCTGAGAGCTCGTCCGGGTGTCCCTGGCGGCTCTCCTGACGTCCCTGGTGGCTCTCCCGGCGCCCCGGGCAGCTGGCCTTGGCGTTCCAGACGGCTTTCCTGGTGTCCCTGGCGCCTGGTCTTGACGCCCGGTGCGGCCTTCCTGGGTGTCCCTGGCGGCCTTCCTGGGCGCTCCAGGCGGTCTTCCGGAGCGTCCCGCCAGCTCTCCGGGCGTCCTTGGCGACCCTCCAGCGGTACTTGGCGGCTCTCCAGGCGTCCCTGCTGGCTCTCCCGGCGTCCCTGGCGGCTCTCCCGGCGTCCCTGGCGGCTCCCCAGGCGTCCCTGGTGGCTGGATGTTCATTCGAACTTGACGGCCGCGGTCTTCGTCTCGCCTGCCTTCAGCGTGACGGTGACCGACTTCTTCCCGAGATCCGGATGGATGAACATCACCGTGTGCGAGCCCGCAGGGACGCTGACGCCCACCTTGGGCGTGCTCCCCAGCGGCCGCCCGTCGAGGACCACCTTCGAGACCGGGATCGAGTTGATGTTCAGCGTCGCACCGCCGGCAGCAGCCGCGGGCTCCGGCGCTTCCGCCGGCGCTTCCGCCTTCGGCGCGGCGGCCACGGCCTCCGACTTCGGCGCGGCCGGCTCCGGTGCAGGCGCCGGCGCGGGCGCAGGCGAGGCGGCGGCCGGCTCGGACTTGCGCGCCTCGTCGAGCGCGATCCGGATCGTCTTCTCCGCCTGCCCGTCCTCGAACGAGATCGGCTGAGAGAAGTCGTTGTATCCCTTCTTCGTCGCCACGATCTTCCAGCGCTCGGACGCGGCGACATCCACCTTGACCGGCGGCTTCTTCCAGGCCGAATCGGGCAGCTTCTTCTCCGTGCCCTTGGCGCTCACCAGCTTGACCGAGGCGCCCGACGTGGCGAGCTCCAGCGTCACCTGCCCCTTCAGCACCTTGAGCGCGACCGCGCCGAGGTCCTTCATCTGACCCTGGCCGACGTCCACCGTCTGCTCCAGGGGCTCGAAGCGCTCGCCGCCGTCGAAGCGGATCTTGTGCTCCCCCGGCGGCACGCTGACCTCGACGGGCAGCGCGCCCTTCTCCTCGCCGTCGATGAAGACCTTCACGCCGGGCGCGCCCGACGCCTTCACGCCGGTCGTGGTCGACGCGCTGGACGACCGCTCCGCGCTGGCCGCGTCGAGCGTGATCACGACGACCTTCTCCTTGCCGCCCTCGACGATCTCGACGGCGTCGCGCGGCGGGAAGTCGGGGGCGAGGATCTTGACCACCTTCGAGCCGGGCTCGAGATCGCGCACGACGCACGGCACGGTGTCGCAGCGCTTCTGGCCGTCGAGGAAGATCTCGGCCCGGTCGACGGAGCTGCCGCCCGGGGTCTTCAGGTCGATCGTGAGCGCGCCCTTCTTCGGCACCAGCATGACCACCGCCAGGATGAGCACGGCGACCAGCGCGAGCCCGCCGAGGAGCACGCCCGCCTTGCCGGCGCCCTGCTGCACCACGTGGCGGGGGCGGATCTCCGTCGGCTCGTCCTTGCGCGACAGCGCGCGGAGCCCGAGGTCCGGCGGCATCGCCGGCGCGGGCGGGGCGCTCGGGATCGGCGGCGGCGCCGGGACGGGGGTGCGCACCCGCGAGGCCGACGCCGCGCCGCCTGAGCTCGCGACCAGCGCCGCGGCCGCCTTCGGGATCGACGGTGTGCCCGCCGCCGGCAGCGCGCTCGAGCGCCCATGATTGTAGTCGTTCCCCTGCTTGTCGTAGACGTGGGTCGACTCCTCGTCGTCGTCCCAGTTCATGTCGACCGCGGTGCCCTTGGCCGAGCGCGGCTTCGCGTCGTCACCCGCCTTCTGCGGCGGCTTCACCGACGGCAGACGCACGGGCGGAGGGACCACCGGAGGCAGCGAGGCCGGGGCCCCGCTGACGGGCGCCGGCGGCAGCGGGCTCTTCGACGGCAGGGCCGGGGCGCTGATCGCGGGCAGGGACGGCTGGCGCGACCGAGGCGCCACCACGGGCGGCAGGGAGCCCGTCTTGACCGACGGAGGCATCGGCGGCGGAAGCGACCCCGGGCTCGTCCCCTTCGTCGTCACGGGCGGCGGAAGCGACGCCGGACCGGCCCCCTTCTGCGTCACGGCCGGCGGCGGGAGCGACGGCGGCGGGAGCGACGCCGGACCGGCCCCCTTCGCCGACAAGGGCGGCGGGAGCGACGCCGGACCGGTCCCCTTCGGCGGCACGGGCGGCGGGAGCGACCCCGGGCTCGTCCCCTTCGACGGCACGGGCGGCGGGAGCGACGACGGGCCGGCCCCCTTCTGCGTCACGGGCGGAGGAAGCGGAGACGGCACGCCGCTCGGGAGCGTGGCCGCATGGTTCGGAGGCGGCGGCACCGCCGCGCCGACGAGGGTGCGCGACCGCGCAGGCGGCGAGGGAGGCACGAGGGCGGGGCTCGTGGCGGGCGACTTCTTCTTCGCGAGCCCCTCGAATACGTCCAGATCGCTGCCGCCCTTGTTGTCCGCCATGTTCGAGAACTCCTCAGGATATGCGGCGCCGTTCGCCACGGCGTCCCGGAAACGATCGCGCCTGCTCCGCGCGACGAGCGTGAACCCGATGTACAAGCGCTCGTCGCGGGCGAGCTCGGAGCGCGCTGCAATCGCCTGATCCGCTGCAGCGTACCGCCGGTCCGGTGACTTCGCGAGCGCCATCGGGAGGAGCTCGGCGGCGGCGAGGCGCCGCGCGCGCCGCGATCTCGCGCGGATCCAGCGCTCCACCGCCGGCGATGCGGCGCGCGACGTCCGCGGCGCGCGCGACGTCCGCGGCGCGCCGTAATGCGACGCTGCGCGCGATCCACCACCCGCGAATCGCGCGCGCGCCCCCGCCCGGCGAGCCCACGCAGATCCGCGCCGAGATGTCGCAAGCTCCGAAGGATCGCAATCGATGCACCGACCGCCGTGTATTAGTCCGTCGGGCCGTCAGCGCACAAGCGCCTACTGCACGTCAGGGAAGGGCCGGGGCGCCGCCACGCTCAGTGATCGCCGTCTGGCGTTTCCTCTTTCTTCGGCTTTTTGAAGTACCGCACGCGCTTCTGCTGCAGCGGGTACCAGACGCTGTGCGGAACGATCGGTGTGGATTCGAACATCCGGCCAGCGCCAGGCGCCTCGGCGCGCGTGAGCCGGACGGCGCGCGGACCTGACGGCGGGTGGACGGCGGCGCCGGAGAGATCGGTATCGCCGCCGAGGGCCACCGAGAGCGGCCGGGGAAGGTAGATGCGCGAGGAGCAGCCGAGCCCCGCCAGGAAATCCTGGAGCAGCTTGGCGTCGCGTGGGTCGACGAGCGCCGGGGGCGGCGCCGATGCGTCCGGCGCCAGCGCGGCGTCCGGCGCGCTGGACGGCCCGGCCGCGGCCCGCTCGACGTAGATCAGCATCCCGTCCTCGTCGTTGACGCCCAGCGCGGCCACGGCCTTCGCGCTGCCGAGCGCCCCCGTCGCGACCCGGACCGCGCCGCGCACCGGGGCTGTCGGCGAGGCGGAGAAGGACCCGGCCGAGTGCCAGATGCTCGATCCCTCGCCCTGCCCCGCGCCGTGCGTCGCGGCGCCGTCGCTGAAGACCGCCACGGTCGCGCCCGCCCCGGCCGGCGCGGGCGCCCCGGGCTCGCCCACCGGCGCGGCCGTGACGGTCCGCGGATCCACCTTGAGCACCCGCAACCGGACGTCGGGCCGCGCGGGATCGGGGCGGATCTCGGTGAGCGCGAGCGCGTAGGGGAAGCCGTGCTGCGGGAGCCCCTGGGTGCGCCAGGCGCCCTCCCCCGCCACGGCCGGCGCAGCGCGGGGTGCCAAGGGCGGCCCCGGCAACAGGTGGCGCAGGGTCATGTAGAAGAAGTCGCGCGCTTCCCGCCGGATATAGCGGGGGAAGTTCATCAGGCCCATGCCGCGGATGAGCCGGCGGCCGCGGAACCGGTAGCCCGAGAGCCCCGAGACGTCGCCCTCGGTCTCCCACTCCCCCTGGAGCGGGCGCCCCAGCGGCGGCAGCTCGCCGTTCGGCGCCACGCGATAGAACTCGAGCCCGCTGTGGCCAGCGTTCATGTCGAGCGCGATCCCGTAGGAGCAACGGGCCTGGATCATCGCCTGGGCCAGGGCCTCGGGGCTGACGTCGGCGCCGTAGAAATAGGCGACGAAGCGCTCGCGGGTCAGGCAGATGCCGGTCCTGACCGTGTGCGTCTTGTCGGCCCACCCGGGCGGCGTGCCGCCCCACCACGTCCGGCCGAAGGGATTGAATTTCTCGTCCTCGACCATGACCGTCATGTTCTGGCGGAACGACAGCATCCATTCGGGGACGGTCTCGTCCTCCGACCAGCTCCCGAAGACGGTGCTGCCGTCGCGCCGGACGGCCACCGTCGCGGCGTAGGGCTTCGGCGGCAGGTACATCACCCCGTCGGCCATCATGCCGAACTCGCCGTGCATCGCCTGGAAGCCGGCGTTCGACGCGGCGACCACGCGCTTCATGACCTCGGGCGTGCGCGGGATGAGCCCCGGCCCGGCCTCACCCGTCGCGCCCTTGGGCTCCACCGTGCCCGCCATCATGTGGAGCTCCACCTGGCGCGGGTCCCAGAGCGCGATGTAGACGCGCGTCGCCTTGCGCGAGCGATCCGTCCGGAGGAACGTGGTCATGAACGCCGGCGGGAGCCCGTCGAGCTGGCGCACGAAGGCGTCGCCGCCCTGCGGGTTCCACTGCCCCTCGCCCGGCAGCGGCGGCGTCACCCAGGGCTCGAGCGGCGCCGGCGGCCAGCCGATCTCGGGATCGATCGGGATCTGGCGGACAGGCGGATCCAGCTCGCTCTGGCCGAGGTCCGAGGCGATGTCCTCCGCGCCGGTGTCGCCCGTCACCGCCTCCTTGTTGCGGAGGACGAAATCGAGCGCCGTGAACGCCACGGCCTTGACCGTCTGCATCGCGGCGTCGCCGATCACGAGGCGCACCCGGTCGACCGCCCAGGTGACGAGGTTCCCCGGCCGCGCGACCTCGGACGCCTCGGCGCGGATCCACGCGGGCAGCGCCGCGTCGTCCGCGCCGCGCACCGGCAGGCGCGCCTCGCGGCCGCCCGCGCGGACGACGACCGCGCTGTCGTCCTCCAGGGCGACCGCGACGTCCCCCGCGTCCGGGCCGCGGTGGCTCCGCGGCTCCTCCGCGCGCGGCTCCTCGGCGCGCGGCTCTTCGGCGCCCGGCTCCTCGGGGTGCGGCTCCTCGGCGACGTCGATCGCGAAGGTCCGCCGGCCGATCCCGCGCAGCCGGCCTGTCGCCTGCCAGCTCGTGACGGCGTGCTGGAGCCGCTCGACGAGGGACCAGTCCGCGCCGCCCGAGAGCTCTTGCCCGTCCAGATCGAGCACGTGCACCGTGGGCGACGCGGCCTCGATCAGCGGGCGCGAGACGTAGGCGAGGGCCTCGCCGCGGAGCACGGGCTTCGACTCGTCCGCGCCGCTCGTCTCGGTGAGGTTGTGGATCGCCGAGACGTCGAGCAGGACGCCCTCCGGCGAGAGCCTCGCGTCGACGAGGTACAGGTCGGTGGGCTCCCCGCGCTCGCCGCCGGCGCGCACGCCGCGCGCGACCGCGCGCGCGTCGACGCCGAACGGGTGGAGGCCGCCGCGCGGCGGATCCACCCACACCACGTCGCCCGCCGCCGCGGCGACGCCCCGCTCCGCGAGCTCCGCGGCGAGCGCGGTCGAGCGGTCGCGGGCGCCTCGGCCGACGGCGGGCGACATCGCCACGGCCGCGCACGCGCAGAGGACGAGGATGCCGATGCGCTCGCGGGGCAGGAAGGGCGTTTTCGGGGACTGCATTCGCGAACAACGCGCGGAGGGGCGGGGCTCTTGCCCGGGCGGTCGAGAACGACCGGAGGCGCGCGCGGCAGCCGTTATCACCGTTTTTGTACCGCGGCCAGGTTCGGGGGCGCGCGGCGCTGGCGTCCGCCGAACCGGCGGTGCTACATCGGGCGCGCCCATGTCGAACGCTGACTCGCCCCCTCTCCGCCGCGACGAGGCGCTGACGATAGCGCGCCTCGCCCACCTCGACCTCTCCGCCGAGGAGATCGAGCGCCTCACAGGTGATCTCGGCAACATCCTCAGCTATGTCCGGCAGCTCGAGGAGCTCGACGTCTCGGCGGTGCCACCGACGGCGCACGTGCAGATCGAGCGGCTGCCGCTCCGCGCCGACGAGGAGGCGCCGAGCCTGCCGCGCGAGGTGGCCCTGCGGGAGGCGCCGCGGGTCGAGGACGACGGGTTCGCCGTTCCGGCGTTCGTGGACGAGGGGTGACGCCGATGGACACAGCGATCCTCGATCGATCCATCCCGGAGCTCGCGGCGCTCGTGCAGCGCGGCGAGGTGAGCGCCGAGGAGGTGGCCAGGGCCGCGCTCTCGCGCATCGAGCAGCGCGACGGCGCGCTGGGCGCCTTCCTCACCGTGCAGGGGGAGCAGGCCGTCGCGGCGGCGCGCGCGCTCGACGCGCGGCGCGCGCGCGGAGAGGCGCTCGGCCCGCTCGCCGGCGTGCCGATCGGGCTCAAGGACGCGCTCTGCACCGAGGGCGCGCCGACGACCGCCGGCTCGAAGATCCTCACGCGGGCAGCGGGCGGGGACGGCGCGTCCAAGGCGCCCGACCCGGCGCGCGGGTTCCGCCCGCAGTTCGACGCGACGGTCGTCGCCCGCCTGCGCGAGGCCGGCGCGATCCTGCCGGGCAAGTGCAACATGGACGAGTTCGCGATGGGCTCGTCGAACGAGAACAGCGCCTTCGGGCCGGTGAAGAACCCGTGGGACCCGTCGCGCATCCCCGGCGGCTCGTCCGGCGGCAGCGCGGTCGCGGTGGCGGCGGGGATGACGCCCGGCTCGCTCGGGTCCGACACGGGGGGCTCCATCCGCCAGCCGGCGAGCCTCACGGGCGTCGTCGGCATCAAGCCGACGTACGGCCGCGTCTCCCGTTACGGCCTCATCGCGTTCGCCTCGAGCCTCGACCAGATCGGGCCGTTCGCGCAGGACGTGAAGGGCGCGGCGCGCCTGCTCGAGGTGATCTCGGGCCGCGATCCGCGCGACGCGACGAGCCTCGACGCCCCGGTGGGGGCCTACGAGGCCGCGTGCGGCCGCGACGTCGCGGGGCTGCGCGTCGGGGTGCCCGAGGAGTACTTCGCGAAGGGCATCGACGCGCGGGTCGAGGCGAAGGTGCGGGAGGCCATCGAGGGCCTGCGCGGGCTCGGCTGCGAGATCAAGCCCGTGCACCTGCCGCACACGCGGTACGCCGTGGCGGCCTACTACATCGTCGCGACGGCCGAGGCGTCGTCCAACCTGGCGCGCTTCGACGGCGTGCGCTTCGGGCTGCGCGTGGAGGGCGACCGCGGGGGGAAGGCGGACCTCCAGGGCCTCTACGGCCGGACGCGCGGCGAGGGGTTCGGCCGGGAGGTGAAGCGCCGGATCCTGCTCGGCACGTACGTGCTGTCCGCGGGCTACTACGACGCGTATTACCTGCGCGCGCAGAAGGTCAGGACGCTGATCCGGCGCGATTTCGACGAGGCCTTCCGCGAGGTCGATCTCATCGCGGCGCCGGTCTCGCCGACGGTCGCGTTCCGGCTGGGGGAGCGGGTGGACGATCCGCTGTCGATGTACCTGGCCGACGTCTACACGCTGCCCGCCAGCATGGCGGGGCTGCCTGCGATCAGCGTCCCGTGCGCGACCGCGCAGGCGCCGGACGGCGGGCCTCCGCTGCCCGTCGGCCTGCAGCTCATCGGCCCCGCGCTGGAGGAGGCGCGGCTCTGCCAGGCGGCCTACGCGTGGGAGCAGATCTCCCCGGTGCGCGGGCTGCGCGCGTGCGTGTCGAACGCGTGACGAGCGGGGCGCGCCGATGAGCTCCGCGATCACCGTGGCGGCGGCCGGCCCCGAGCACCTCCCGGGGCTCGAGGCGCTCTTCGAGGCCGCCGGCACGCCCTGCTACTGCCGGTACTACCACTTCGGCGGCACCAACAACGAGTGGCTCGCGCGGTGCTCGGACGGCCAGGGCGAGAACCGCCGGGAGTTCGCCGAGGCGCTCGCCTCGGGCAGCGACGAGGCGCGCGGCGTCGTGGCGCTCGCGCCGGAGGCGCCGCGCGTCGTCGGGTGGCTCAAGGTCGCGCCCGCGGCGGCCGTGGCGAAGGCGTACGAGCGCCGCCTGTACCGCGGGCTTCCGTGCTTCGCGGGCGATCGCGCCGGCGTCTTCCTGATCGGCTGCGCCGTCGTGCACCCGGGCCACCGTCGGCGAGGCGTCGCGACCGCGCTCGTCGCTGGCGCGGTGGAGCTCGCGCCCGCCTGGGGCGCGCGCGCCCTCGAGGCCCTGCCCCGCCGCCCGAAGGAGCCGGTGAGCGACGAGGAGCTGTGGACCGGCCCGGTCTCCGCGTTCACGCGGAACGGATTCGCCGAGGTGCACACGTTCGAGCCGTATCCGGTCCTGCGCCGGGTGTTGTGACAGCGCCGCGGCGGGCCCCGGCCGGGGTCGCGCTTCGCTTGCGCGCGCCGGCCGACCAGGTAGTGTCGCGCCCCGCGCATGGCTCCCACGTCCGAGCACCCTGAAGCCGCGGCCCACGACGCCGCCGAGCGGAGCTCCGCCGCCGGCGCGGATCACGCGGAGCCTGCCTCCTCCGCAGGCGCGGCCACGACCGGCGGGAGCGAGCCCCCGGCGTCCGCGGCGGCGGAGTCCTCACCGACCAGCCGGCGCGCGCCGTCCAGCCCGAGGGGCCGGGTCATCGCGCTCACCGGCGCCGCGTCCTTCCTCGGGCGCAACCTGATCGGGATCCTCGAGGAGGACCCGCGCATCGCGCGCGTGGTGGCCATCGACATCAAGCGGCCGGACACGGGCGGCTCCAAGCTGCGCATGCACACGGTCGACCTGACGGAGCCCGCGTCGGAGGAGCGCGTCGCCGAGGTGCTCGCGGCCGAGCAGGTGGACACGCTCGTCCACCTCTGCTTCCTGTCGTCGCCCACGCCGGCGACCGCCTGGGCCCACGAGCTCGAGTCGGTCGGCACGATGCACCTGCTCCACGGGGCGCGCCAGGCGAGCCTGCGCAAGCTGATCCTCTGGAGCCAGACGATCCTTTACGGCGCGCACCCGACCAACCCCAATTTCCTCACGGAGAAGCACCCGCTCCGGGCGGACCCGGACGAGCGCTTCTTCGCGGACAAGATGGCCGCCGAGCGGGAGCTCAACGCCTTCGGCGCGAAGGCCAAGGGCACGACCGTCACCATCCTGCGGACCGCGCCGATCCTCGGCCCGACGGTCCAGAACTACGTCACCCGGTTCCTGGCGCGGCGCCTGGTCATGACGATGCTCGGCTTCGATCCGCTGTGGCAGTTCATCCACGAGGTCGACGCCATCGCCGCCTTCAAGCTGGCCATCGACAGCGATTTTCCCGGGACCTTCAACATCGTGGGCGACGGCGTGCTGCCGCTGTCCACGATCGTGCGCCTCGCGGGCCGGACGGCGGTCCCCGTGCTGCACAGCGCCGCCGGGCCGCTCGTCTCTGCGCTCTGGGCGGCGCACGCGGCGATCGCCCCGCCCGGCTTCCTGCGGTACCTGCGCTATCTATGCGTGGCGGACGGCGAGAAGGCGGCGCAGGTCATGGGGTTCCGGCCGGTCTACACGACGCGCGAGGCGTTGCTCGATTACACAAGCGCGCAGCGGCTGCGGGACGTGCGCCTCCTGCAAGAGACGCCTGCGTGACGCGGTTGGGGGGGTGAGCGATGGGCACGGAGCACGATCGAGAGCTCGAGGAAGCAGGGAACGGATCGCCGTCGACGCGCGGGCGCCCCGACAGGACGGGGCCCAGGCAGGTCGTGCCGAGCGCCGACATCGAGGACGACGAGGCCCGGTACCTGGCGCCGATCGGCCCGACGGAGCCCTCGGACGGGCGGAAGACGCAGTCGTCCGAGGGGCACGCCCCGGTCGTGCCGGTGACGACCGAGGAGCTCCAGCGCCAGATCAGGGAGCTCGAGGCGCGGCTCAAGCGGATGCTCGCCGGGGGCCCGTCGCCCGACGCGAGCTGCGCGGCGGGAGGTGAGCCCGAGACCGAGCGGAGCCCGCGCCAGGGCGGGGCGCCCGCGGCGTCGGCCGGCTTCGCCAGCGAGCCGCCGCTCTCCGAGCCCGGGACGGCGCGCGACGTCCTGTCGACCGATTTCTACCTGCGGCAGTGGGGCCGCGCCGGCCTGCGCCGCCGCTCGGAGGAGGTCGACGAGTTCGGCTTCGATCCCAAGTACGAGGCCCGGTACAGGTCGCTCTTCGACTTCCTGCACAGGTACTACTTCAGGATCGAACTCGAGGGCATCGAGCGCATCCCCGCCGAGGGGCGGTGCCTCGTCGTGTCCAACCATTCGGGCGGGCCCATCCCCTATGACGGGCTCATGCTGCGGGCCGCGGTGCGGCGGGAGCACCCGGCGCGGCGGGAGCTCCGCTGGCTGGCCGACGATTTCGTGTACTACCTGCCGTTCGCCGGCACGATGATGAACCGGCTCGGGGCCGTGCGGGCCTGCCAGGAGAACGCCGAGCGGCTGCTCGCGGGCGAGCGGCTCATCGCGGTCTTCCCGGAGGGCGTCAAGGGCAGCGGGAAGCTCTACAAGGAGCGGTACCAGCTCCAGCGGTTCGGTCGCGGCGGCTTCATCCGGCTCTGCCTGCGCACGCGCACGCCGCTCGTCCCGTGCGCCATCGTGGGGGCCGAGGAGACGAACCCGCTGTTCTATCGGGTCGAGCACCTCACGCGCGCGCTCGGCATCCCGTACCTGCCCATCACCCCGACGTTCCCCGCGCTCGGGCCGCTGGGCCTCGTGCCGGCGCCCACCAAGTGGAAGATCCGCCTGGCCGATCCCGTGCGGTTCGACGCGTACGGCCCGGAGGCGGCGGACGATCAGATCCTTGTGCGGCGCCTCGCGGAGCGCGTGCGCGCCACGATCCAGGGGCTCATCGACGAGACCCTGGCCACCCGGAAGTCGATCTGGTTCGGATGAAGCGAGCTGCCGAGGCGAATCCTCCCCCCATGCCCGAGAACACGACCGAAGGGGATCCGCCCGCCGACCCCGAGCGAGCGACGAGCAGGGGCGCGCGGCCGGAGGGGGTGCTGGTGATCGACAAGCCGCGCGGGCCGACGAGCCACGACGTCGTGGCCCGCCTGCGCCGCGCCCTCGGCGTGAAGCGCATCGGGCACGCGGGGACGCTCGATCCGATGGCGTCCGGCGTCCTCGTGGTGCTCGTCGGCGAGGCCACCAAGCTCGCCCCGTACCTGACCGCGCAGGACAAGCGCTACACGGCGCGCGTCGTCCTCGGCGTGGGGACGGACACCCTCGACGCGGTGGGGGAGATCACCGCGGCGCAGCCCCTGCCGCCGTGGCTCGACGCGGAGCTCGGCGCCCTTGCCGGGGCTGACGGGCCTCCCCGCGGTGAGGCGCTCGCGCGCGCGGCGCCGCGCATCGCCGCCGCGGTCGACGCGGAGCGGGCGCGGCGGGAGCAGGCGCCGCCGGCCTACTCGGCCATCAAGGTCGCCGGGCAGCGCAGCTACGCCCTGGCGCGCGCGGGCCAGGCGGTGGACCTGGCGGAGCGGGCCGTCGAGGTCCGGTCGCTCGAGGTGACCGGCGCCTCGCGCGGCGGGCCCGGCGTGCCGGCCGCGGATGCTGCGCCGGCCGAGGGCGCCGCGCCGGCCGAGGGCGCCGCGCCGGCCGCGGGTGCCGCGCCGGCCGCGGGTGCTGCGTCCGCCACCCTCGATCTCGAGCTCGGGGTGAGCAAGGGCTATTACGTCCGCTCGCTGGCGCGCGATCTGGGCGCGCACCTCGACGTCCCCGCGCACCTGTCCGCGCTCCGCCGCACGGCGAGCGGCAGCTTCACCGTGGAGCAGGCCGTGTCCCTCGATGCCGGCGCCGAGGTGCTGCGCGCGTCGCTGCGCCCGCTCGCCGACGCAGCCGCCGCGAGCCTCCCGGTCGCCCGCCTGACCGAGAACGGCGCCCGGCGCGCGCGCATGGGACAAGCGCTCACGGAATCCGACTTCTCGCTAGCTCCTGCGTACCCTGGCGCCTCCGTATGGCTCGATCCGGACGGAGTTGTCGTGGCGCTCGGCGCTGCCGAGGTCGCCGATGAGAACGCCGCTGATGGCCTTCCAGCACCATCACCGACTCGATTTTCCGTCCTGCGCGGCTTTTCTGGAGCGCCCGACATGCGTGGGAATGCTGCTAGATAAGAGAAACCCACAGCACACGGCAATTCCCTGGACTTCGGCAGATCTACGGCGCATGTCACTGGCAGCGCTCGGCAGGATCGGTCGAGCTGGGGAGTCCGCCTTCGGGCGAGAGCGGCAAGAACGCGTGGTTCCGTCATCTCCTGAGATTTCGCGTCCCGGTCCGGTTGCGCTCCCCTCGCCTGTTCCGTTACGATTCGTCCGTTAGGAGCCTCTGTTTGAGTCCCGATTTCGTTCCATTGCCAGCGCTCGGCGCTGCAGTTCTCTCCGCTGTACTTGGCTCGCTGTTCGTCGGTGCCGACACCGCACTGACGACGTTGAGCGCGACGAGGCTCGGCGCCCTGATTGAGCAGGCGACGGGCCCCACGAAGTCCGCCTACGAGCGGATTCGTCGAGAAGACGCCAAGCTCCGTTCCCGCTACCTGCTCGGCTGGGTCGTATCGACCAGCCTGACGGCCGCCTGCTTCGACCTCTTCTTCCGGCGGGTTGTCCCTGGTGCGGCGCTCTATCTCGGGCTGGCGACCACCATCGTCGTCAGCGGAGCCCTTTACGAGGTCAGCTCCACGCTGGGCCGCAAGCACGCCGATCGGGCCGCATCGATGGCGGTCCGCTTCTTGCGCCCTCTCGAAATCGCCATGCTGCCGCTCGCCGTACCGCTCGGCTGGATCGGCTCCAAGCTGGGGCCGCGGGATGGTGAGCAGCCGTCGGACCCGAGGGTTGCCGAGGCGGAGGTCGAGATCCTCGTCGATGAGGTCGAGCGCTCTGGTCTGTTCGGGCGGGAGCCGGCGGAGATGATCCGGAATGTGCTCGAGTTCGCCGATCTCACGGCGCGGGACGTGATGGTGCCGCGATCCAAGGTCGAGGCCATCGAGATCTCCACTCCGCTGGAGAAGGTGCTGGAGATCGTCACCGAGAGCGGGCACTCGCGGTATCCGGTCTACAAGGATCAGACCGACAACATCGCAGGTCTCCTCTACGCGAAGGACCTGTTCAAGGTCCTCGAGGAGCGCCGGCTCAAGAACACGACGCTCCGGGAGATCACGCGGAGCCCTGCCAATTTCGTCGCCGAGTCGCAGCCTCTCTCCTCTCTGCTCCGGGAGATGAAGAGCCGGAGACAGCACCTCGCCATCGTGGTCGACGAGTTTGGCGGGATGTCGGGGATTGTCACCCTGGAGGACGTGCTCGAGGAGATCGTCGGAGACATCCGGGACGAGCACGACGAGACGGACGACGGTGCCGCCATCCAGGATCTGGGCGACGGCCGCCTGGTCGCCGACGCGGCCGTGTCGATGAGCGATCTCTCGGCCTACCTGGGCGCCGAGCTCGACCGGGAGGGAAAGTACGATTCCCTTGGCGGGATGATCACGCAGCACGTCGGCAAGGTGCCCGAGGTGGGCACGGCCGTGAGCAAGTTCGGCCTGCGCTTCATCGTGCGAGACAGCGACGAGCGCCACATCGGCAAGGTCGAGATCGTCCGCCCCCGCGCCATGGGCGCCGGCGGCGCTGCCTGAAGCGGCGGGCCGCGCGGGAGGCATTGCCGAGCTGCCCGGCCCGGAGCGAGGGGGGGCGTCGCGCGGGACGGCGCGGGGCCCCGCCGAACTCGCCCAAATGACCAAGCTCCTCCGGCTTCGCCGGAGGAGCTTGGTCATTTGGGCTCAGACATCGGCCCATCCCCGCGCCGTCCCGCGCGACGCCCCCCCTCGCTCCGGGCCTACCGTCCGACCTCACGCGCCGCGGGCGGTGCTCCAGATCTGCCGCGGCCGAGCGGCGCGCGCCCGCACAGGAGACGGGCCCAGATCGGCGTTTTCGGCGCACAGGCGCACTCCGGTGCGCCGAGCACCGAAAACGTCGAGATGGGCCCGTATCCGCAGCGGGCGCGTGCCGCTCAGCGGGCGAGGGAGATTTTGTGGAGCTCGTTCGCGAGATCGTCGCCCTCCTTGATGAGGCCGGGCGTCTCTTCGACGGGGTTGTCCTTGTTGCCGTCGAGCGTCTTGCGGATGTCCGCCATCGCGCTGGCGAGCCTGAAGACCATCTGCTCGCTCGTGAGGCCTGCAACGGACTGAGGATCGACCGGGAGGGCCTGCAGATCGCCGCCGGCGATGTCGCCCTTCGTCCAGCGGGTGGCCTCCTTCTCGGCGGGCTTCAAGCCCTGCTGCGTGCGCTCGAGGCGGCTCACCGTGTACTTCGCCGGCCAGTCCTTGCCGAACGGGAACGGCGCCTTGTTGGGAACGAGCTCGGCCACCGTCTTGTCGCCGTCCCGGCGGAAGACCACCGAGAAGTTCACGACCGGCTCCTCCTGCTCCTTCCACGATTTCTCGACGGGAGCCTGCGCGGCGGAGAGGACGTTCTTGAGGCTGTCCTTGGTCTTGTTCAGATCCTGGACCGCCGTGGTGTAGGCGAGGAGCTGGCGCATCACCCGCCCCGGGAGGCTGCCGATCTGCTTGCCCTCCAGGTTGGTGGCATCGAACGGGACGTTGATGCCGCCCAGCTCGTTCACGAGCTCCGCGGGGAACTTCTTCCCCTCGAGCGCCGTCCGGCCGGCATCGAGCTTCTCCTTGAGCTCCGCCATCTTCTCGTTCGCGGCCTTCACGTCCTTCTCGAGCGCCGCGGCGCCGTCGACCGCGAGCTTGCCGCGATCGCCGCGCTCCTTCGCGCCGCCGATGGCGAAGCCCACGGCGATGCCGACGACCGCCGCGAGGCCGGCGTAGAGCGCCGTCTTCTTCGAGGCCTTCCGGCGCTCCTGCTCGACCTCCTCGCCGACCTCGACCTTGATGGTCTGCGCGGCCGCCGTCGGCTTGGGCGGGGGCGTCTGGATCACAGGACGCGGCGCCGGCGCGAACGGAGGCAACGGGATGCCTGGCGAGATCCCGGGCGGAGGCGCGATGCCCCCCACGGAGGGCATCGGCGGCCGCGCGCTCGGATGCGGCGAGGGCACGCCGATCGGGCCCGCGTTCATGTCGGGAGGCGGCCCCGATCCGGGCTGCGAGCCAGGCACGGGAAGGGGGACGGCCGCTCCCGGCGCCCCGCCTATCGCCGTTTTGCCAAGCCGAGCCTTCAGATCGATTTTGCTCTTCTTCTTTTCTTCAGCCATCGGCTCCTCGAGGACGGGATCGCTGCACCACTTCGCGCTGAAAACTCCAGCCCGCCCGAGGGAATCGACCCACCACGGCCCGAACCGGAGCTGCCGCTGTGCGAGCGGCAGCAGAAGACGACGCGGGCCGGCCTCCAGCAGACCGACATGGGAGCGGGGAGGGAAAGATCAGCAACACGACGGGAGCGCCGGGCGAGCGGACAACCCGCCGGGCACGTTAGCGGCGCGCTGCCTGGAATGTCAACGCGATGGCGATCGCAGCGCAGGATGTGTTTCGACAGGCGATCGCCAGGCCACACGGGCCACCCGGCCCCACGGCAGCCCCCGGCGGCCCGCAGCTGCGCCCTCGCCGGGCCTGTACCGTCGCTCCCGGCCCCCATCCTGCCCCATCACGCAGGCGACCGCCGGCAACCTGGCCCTCCGCGAAGGGACCGGGTAGGAAGCAGGGGGCTCATGGTCTCGTTCAAGTTCGGCGGGGGTCGGCCGCCGCGGCTCCGCTCTCCTTCCGGCAGCGGACCGCAGGCGCCGCCAGCTTCATCCACCGGCAACAGACCGCAGGCGCCGCCCGCGGCATCCTTTGGCGACGGGCGGCAGGCGGCACCCCCGCCTTCCAGCGGCGGGTGGCAGACGCCGCCCCCTCCCGCCTCCAGCGGGGGCCGGCGGGGGCCGCCCTCGCGCCGGCCGTCGCTCCGGATGGAGACCCGGCGGGTCACGAGCTTCGATGGAACCGACATCACCTACCGCGTGACGCCGCCGCCGTTCGAGGGGGCGAAGACGGTGGTCCTGGTCAACGGGCTGGGCGGGCCGTACCTCGCCTGGCGGGCGCAGGTCGAGTACCTCTCCGACCAGTACCGGTTCATCACGTGGGACTACCGCGGGATGTACGCGTCGAAGCGCCCTTCGCCGGACGTTCCGGAGGCCTATGCGGTCGCGAACCACGTCCGCGACCTGGAGGCGATCCTCGCCGTCGAAGGGATCCGGCACGGCTCGCTGATGGGATGGAGCGTGGGCGTCCAGGTGGCGCTGGAGGCGTTCCACAGGCTCCCGGGGTTCGCCGCGAACCTGGTGCTGCTGAACGGCACCTACCGCCGGCCGCTGGGGACGATGGGGCCGCTGCCTGGGCTCGGGCGGCTGTTCCCGCCGTTCGTGGCGCTCGCGGCGCGCGCTCACACGCTGGCGGCCCGGGTGACGGGCAGCGCCATGGCCCCGCCGGACGCGGTGCACTGGCTGAAGCGAATGGGGCTGCTCGGCAAGACGCTCGACAGCGAGGCGTTCGCCGAGCTCGTGCAGCCGTTCGGCCGGCTCGACACGGACGCGCTCTTCAGCAACCTGCGCGCGCTGGACGCCCACGACGCCGAGCACGTGCTCGAGCAGATCGACGTCCCGACGCTGCTCATCACCGGCGACCGCGACGCGTTCACCCCGCGGGCGCTGGCGCAGTCGATGGCACGCCGCATCCCGATGGCGGAGATCCTCGTGGTCCGCGGCGGCACCCACACCACCGCGGTCGAGTTCCCCGAGCTCGTCTCGCTCCGGATCGAGCGCTTCTTCGCCGATCACGGGTTCTAGCGCAGCCCGCCTGGCCCGGAGCCAGGCGGGCGCGCGCCGCTCACTTCCTCAAGAGGTCCGCGAACGGGTTGTTGCGGAAGCCGCCCGACGAGCTCCCCTGCCCCTTCGCTTGCTGCCCCTGCCCCTGGGCCGGCCGGCGGCCGTCGCCGCGATCGTTGCGGCCGCGCGCGTCGCCGCCGGCGGACGGGCCGCCCGCCTGGGGACGCGCGCCGGCGGGAGCGCCGCCCTTCTTCGCGGTGAGCGAGATGCGCTTGCGCACGAGGTCGACCTCGAGCACGCGCACCTTGATCTTGTCGCCCACCTTCGCGACCTCGTTCGGGTCCTTCACGAACCTGTCCGCCAGCTGCGAGACGTGCACGAGGCCGTCCTGGTGGACGCCGATGTCGACGAAGGCGCCGAACGCCGTGACGTTGGTCACCACGCCCTCGAGCTCCATGCCCGGCTTGAGATCCTCCATGGTCCGCACGTCGTCGCGGAACTTCGGCGGCTCGAACGTCGCGCGCGGGTCGCGGCCCGGCTTCTTCAGCTCGCTCAGGATGTCGTTCAGCGTGAACGAGCCGACGTCGCCGGCCTCGTACTTCTTCGGATCGATCCGCGCGATCGCCGCCGTGTCGCCGATGAGCGACCCGACCGGCACGCCGAGGTCCGCCGCGATGCGCTCGACGAGGCCGTAGCGCTCCGGGTGCACGGCGCTCGCGTCGAGCGGGTGCTCCCCGCCCCGGACCCGCACGAAGCCCGCCGCCTGCTCGAACGTCCGCGGGCCGACGCCGGGCACGTCGAGCAGCGCCTTGCGGCTCTTGAACGCGCCGTTCAGGTCGCGGTGCGCGACGATCTTCTTCGCGAGGCTCGGGCCGATGCCGGCGACGCGGGCGAGCAGCGGGGCGCTCGCGGTGTTGAGCTCCACGCCGACCCGGTTCACGCAGCTCTCGACCACCTCGTCGAGCTTCCGCGCGAGCAGCCCCTGGTAGACGTCGTGCTGGTACTGGCCGACGCCGATGCTCTTCGGGTCGACCTTCACGAGCTCCGCGAGCGGGTCCTGCAGCCTGCGGGCGATGCTGATCGCGCCGCGCACGGTGAGATCGAGATCCGGGAACTCCTCGCGCGCGACGTCGCTCGCCGAGTAGACGCTCGCGCCAGCCTCGCTCACCGGGACGCAGAACAGCTCGTTCAGGCCCTCCGAGGCGAGCACGTCCTTCACGAACGCCTCCGTCTCGCGGCCGTGCGTGCCGTTGCCCACGGCGACCGCGCGGAGCGGGTACTTGCGGCAGATGCGGCGCAGGTCCTGGCGCGCGCGCTCGAGCGAGTCGCCGCTCCCGACCAGGTAGATCGTCGTGTGCTCGAGGAGCTTGCCCGTCTCGTCGACGACGGCGCACTTGCAGCCGGTGCGCTGGCCGGGGTCGATGCCGAGCACCGCCTTCGTGCCGAAGGGCGCGGCGAGGAGGAGCTCGCGGAGGTTCTGGGCGAAGACCTCGACCGCGGCGCGATCGGCCTGCATCTTGAGGTCGACGCGCACGTCGCTCTGGACCGCCGGGAGCAGGAGCCGCTTCACGGCGTCGTCCGCGGCCTTCGTGAGCTCGCCGGCCCACGGCGATTTCGGCTTCAGCCCCACCGCGGCGTGGATCGGCGGGACGAGCGGCTCGGGCGCGAGCTCGATCGAGGCGCGGAGCACGCCCTCGGCCTCGCCGCGGCGGATCGCGAGGTAGCGGTGCGACGGGATGTTCGCGACGGGCTCCTCGAAGCTCCCGTACATGTCGAACTTCGTCTGCTTGGCCGCGTGCTCCTCGTTCTTCTGGACCTTGATGACGCCTTCCTTCGCGTAGGCCTCGCGGACGAGCTTGCGCACGTCGGCGTGCTCGGCGATGCGCTCGGCGCAGATGTCGCGCGCGCCGGCGAGGGCGGCCGCCGCGTCGGGGACCTCCTTCTCGGCGCTGACGAACGCGCGGGCCTCCTCCTCGGGGCTGCCGTCCCCCGGCTGCGACCACATGCGATCCGCGAGCGGCTCGAGGCCCCGCTCCTTCGCGATGATGGCCCGCGTGCGGCGCTTCGGCTTGAAGGGGAGGTAGAGGTCCTCGAGCTCGGCCTTCGTGTGGCAGGCGCGGATCTTCGAGGCGAGCGCGTCGGTGAGCTTGCCCTGCTTCTGGATCTCCGTGAGCACCGTGGCGCGGCGCTCCTCGAGCTCGATGAGGTAGGCGCGGCGCTCCTCGATGGCGCGGATCTGCACCTCGTCGAGCCCGCCGGTCGCTTCCTTGCGGTAGCGGGCGATGAACGGGACCGTCGCCCCCTCGGCGAGCAGCTTGGCCACCGCCGAGACCCCCTGGCGCGGGAGGCTCAGCTCCTCGGCCAGGAGCGGGACCGGATCGAACGAGCTGTCCGCGCGGCTCGGGACAGCGACAGGGCTCTGCGTCTCAGTCATGGGCGCGGCATACGCGCAGGGTGCACGCGCGTCCAGGCTTGACTTGCTGTCTGCCTCAGCGCCCCGCCGCGATGATGTCGCCGTCGCGCAGCACGGCCCGCGCGCGCGGCGCGCCCCAGGGCTGCACGATCGCGTTCTCGTGGGGCAGGTCCCACACGGCGAGATCCGCGCGCAGCCCCGGACGGACGGCGCCGCACACGCCGCCGAGGCCGAGCGCGGCCGCCGCCTCGCGCGTCGCGCCCAGGATCGCCTCGGCGACCGTGAGCCCGTAGAGCCGCACCGCGAGCGCGAGCGCGAGCGGCAGGCTCTCGGTCGGCGCCGTGCCGGGGTTCGCGTCGCTGCCCACGATCAGCGGGACGCCGGCGGCCCGGAGCGCGGCGACGGGCGGCGGCTCCTGCCGCAGCGTGAAGCTCGCGACGGGCAGCAGCGCGGCGGCGACGCCCGCCTGGGCGAGCGCCGCGATGCCGGCCGGCGCGACGTGCTCCAGGTGGTCGGCCGACGCGGCGCCGAGCGCGGCGGCGAGCTCGGCGCCGCCCACGTCCGCGAACTGCCCGACGTGCAGGCGCACGCCGAGCCCCAGCGCGCGCGCCCGCTCGAGGACCGGCCGCGCCTCGTCCACCGAGAACGCGCTCCGGTCGATGTAGGCGTCGACGTAGCGCGCGAGGCCGGCCGCGGCGATCGCGGGGAGCCAGGAGCGCGCGACGGTCGCCGCGTAGGCCGCGCGGTCGCCGCCGGCCTCCGGGGGCAACGCGTGCAGCGCGAGGTACGTCGGAACGACGCGGGGCAGCCGCGCGTCCCTCCCCGCCTCGGCGACCGCCTCGAGCTGCTTGCGCTCCGTCGCCTCGTCGAGGCCGTAGCCGCTCTTGGCCTCGACGGCGGTCACGCCGAGCGCGGCCATCCGGCGGAGGCGGGCCCGGAGCGTGTCCGCGAGCTCGCCGGCGGTCGCGGCGCGCGCCGCGCGCATGCTGGCGACGATGCCGCCGCCGGCCGCGGCGATCGCCTCGTAGTCGCCGCCGGCCATGCGGATCGCGTACTCGGCGTCCCGCGAGCCGATCCAGGGCGCGTGCGTGTGGCAGTCGACGAGCCCGGGCGTGACGACCCCCTCGGCCTCGATCGCGATCGGCACGCCGGCCTCGGGCCGCAGGATCTCCTGCCGCGGTCCGACGGCGTCGATCGCGCCGCCTCGCACCACGATCGCGGCGTCCTCGATCACGCCGAGGGGATCGCCGGCCGAGGCGCGGGACGGGTCGCAGGTGACAAGCCGGCGCGCCGTGATGGCGAACGGGCGCTCGGGGTGCTGCGCGGCCTCCGCGGGCGCGGCCCCCGGCGGCGCCGTCACGTCGCCGCCTCGGTGACGCGCGCGCGGCGCGCCCGCTCGACGTCCTCGAGCACCGCCCGGGACGCGGGCCCGCCGACGAGCTCGGCGAACGCCGCGGGCGAGGAGACCGGCCGCGGCGGGCACCGCCGGCGCAGGCCCAGGCAGCGCGCGGCCGCCTCGGCGCAGCGCTCGCGGAAGCGCGGCTCGCGCTCGGCCTTGCGCACGAGCGCCTCGTGCACGCGATCCTGCAGGTCCTCGCTGTGGCAGACGAGCAGCGCATCGCAGCCCGCCCAGACGGCCGCGGCGGCGGCCTCCTCGACAGCGTGGTGCGCGGCGATCGCGGCCATCTCGAGATCGTCCGAGAAGAGCACCCCCTCGAAGCCGATCTCGCCGCGCAGGAGGTCGGTGCAGATGGCGCGCGACAGCGTCGCCGGGACGCCCGGATCGAGCGCCTCGACGACGATGTGCGCCGTCATGAGCGACGCGACCCCGGCGCCGCAGGCGGCGCGGAACGGCGGCAGCTCGATCTCGTCGAGGCGGCCGCGCCCGTGGGCGATGGTCGGGAGCGCGAGGTGGCTGTCGAGCGCCGTGTCGCCGTGCCCGGGGAAGTGCTTGCCGCAGGCGAGCACCCCCTCCTCCTGGAGCCCCTCCAGGAACGCGACGGCGCTCCGCGCGACCGCGCCAGGATCGCGGCCGAATGCGCGATCGCCGATGATCGGGTTCGCCGGGTTCGAGTCGACGTCGAGCACCGGGGCGAAGTTCAGGTTGATGCCGACGGCCCGCAGCTCGGACGCGACGGCGCGCGCCGCGCGGCGCAGCAGCGGGAGGTCCGCGAGCTCGCCGAGGGAGCGCATCGACGGCAGCGTCAGGAACGGCGCGGGCAAGCGGGTGACGCGGCCACCCTCCTGATCGATGCCGATGAAGGGAGGCCGATCAGGGCCGCCCGCCGCGGCGAGCGCCTGGCAGAGCCGCGCCGTGGCGGCCGCGTCAGGGACGTTGCGCCGGAACAGGATCGCGCCGCCCCGCCGCCCCTCGGCGAGGGCCTTCAGGTACCGGGCCGGCGGCTCCACGCCGTCGAAGCCGCCCACGATGAGCTGACCACACAGGACCTCGAGCTCCAGATCGAGCCGCATCGTCCACCACCTCTCGCGCGGCGCAGGCGAGCGGCCGGCCGCGGAATCCGTTCGTAGACGACTCGTAAACGACTTGGGCCGACGAGGCTACTTCCGGGGGATGCCGGCGCACCGGAGGGGAGGCCGCGGCGCCGGAGGGATCGCCGCGGCGCCGGAGGGGCGCAGCCCGTCGCGGTCGGCTCCGTCAGAACCGGATCGCGATCTTCCCGAAGTGTGAGCCGCTCGCCATGGACTCGATCGCCTGGCGCACCTCGGCGAAGGGGACCACGCGGTCGACGACAGGCCGGAGCCCGCTCGCCGCGATCGCGCGGTTCATGTCCTCGAACATCGCGCGCGACCCGACGAAGATGCCCTGCGCGGTGATCTGCTTCATCAGGATGGGGAACAGGCCGACATCCCCCAGCGCGCCGCCCGTGAGCACGCCGATGAGGCTCACGCGGCCGCCGAACCGGACCGCGCGGAGCGAGCGGGCGAGCGTGCCCGCGCCGCCCACCTCGATCACGTGATCCACGCCTGCGCCGCCGGTGAACGAGCGCGCGGGCGCGTCCCAGTCGGGGTTCGTGCGGTAGTTGATGGTCTCCGACGCCCCGAGCGACCTGGCGCGCTCGAGCTTCTCGTCGCTGCTCGAGGTGACGATGACGCGGGCGCCCGCGAGCCGGGCGAACTGCAGCGCGAAGATCGAGACGCCGCCCGTGCCCTGGACGAGGACCGTGTCGCCCGCCTTGAGGTGGCTCGCCGCGAAGAGCGCGTTCCATGCGGTCACCGCGGCGCACGGCAGCGACGCGGCCTCCTCGTCCGTGAGGTGCTGCGGGACCTTGACGACCCCCTCCGCATCGAGCAGCACCCGCTCCGCGGCCACGCCCGGCAGCTCCCCGCCGAGCGCCGCCCGCGCCTTGTCCGCGGAGAGCTCCCCGTCGATCCAGCGCTGGTGGAAGGTCGGGCTCACGCGATCGCCGACCTTCACCCGCGTCACCCCGTCCCCCACGGCGACGACCTCGCCGACCCCATCGGAGAGCGGGATCAGCGGCAGCGAGAACTTCGGGTTGTAGAGCCCCTTCGCCACGAGCAGGTCGCGGAAGTTGAGCGACGCCGCCCTCATCTGGAGGACGACCTGCCCAGGCCCCGGCTCAGGATCCGGAAGATCGATCGGGCGGAGCGCGTCGAGACCGAACGAACCCTGGAGAGCGAACGCTTTCATGCAGATCCTCCTTGAGCGGAGCTCCGCTATCCCACGCGGGGTAGAGGCCGGTCAACGCGCCGGCCGCCGCGCGTCGCGCAGCGCCTGGGAAGCGAGCCACAGGCCGGCCGCCATCACGAGCGCCGTCCCGAGCAGCTGGTCCGCCGACGGGCTCTCGCCGAGCCAGGCGGCGGCGAGCACGTGCGACAGGACGACCCCGAGGTAACCGATCGCGCCGATGCGCGCCGCGCTGTCGAGCGCGTAGGCGCGCGTCATCGCGAGCTGCGCGAGGCCGCCGGCGAGCCCCGTCCCGATCAGCAGGAGGGCGCCGAGCGCGTCGGGCGTCCGCCAGACCGGGATCGACAGCGCGATCATCGCGGCGCTCGCCACGAGCGAGAAGTGCAGCGCGATCGCCTCGGGGCTCGCGCGCTCGCCGCCTGCGCCGATCCTGCGCAGCCAGATCATCGCGAACGCGGAGAAGACGGCGCCGAGCGTGGCGATGAGCGCGATCTGGCCCGCGATCGCGAGCCTCGGCGCGGCGACCAGCCCGACGCCCGCGAAGGCGAGCAGGGTCGCGAGCCAGAGGCGCGGGCTCGTCCGCTCGCCGAGCAGCCGCGGCGCGAGGATCGCGACGAAGATCGGGCTCGTCGCGCCGAGCGTGACCGCGTCGCCGAGCGCGATCTGCGGCGTGCCGAGCGTGTAGAAGCCGCAGAGCATCGCCCCGGTGCCGCAGAGCGAGCGCGCCCACGCGAGCCGCCGGTCGCCCCGACCCATGGTGAGCGGCGCCCGGCGGACGAGCGCGACGCCGAGCGCGGTGGCCGCGCCCACCATCGTGCGCGACGCCGCCACCTCGGGCCACGGCGCGTGCTCCGAAGAGAGCCGCGCGAGGACGTTCATCGCGGCGAAGAGCGACTGGGCCAGGAGCATCCACAGGACGCCCGCAGTCGGGTGCGCCGCGCGCCCCTCGCGCTCCGCGGCGAGGACGATCGCGGAGGCCCCGGGCGGGTGCGCGGCGACGGCGCCCTGCGACGATGACGACGTGCTCACGTAGCGCATCGCTTACCACCTCGACCTCGCCGCCGTACACGCCGCCGTGCGCCCGGAGGCGTCGGCGCTCCCGGGTGCGTGCGCGGCATCGAGGCGCTACGGTCGCAACGATGCGCGCGATCATCGGAGTCACAGGGAGAAGCAGGACAGGAGCGATGGATGGTCAGCGAAGACGCCGGTCCGGGGCGCTCTGGCTCGGGCTCGTCGCCGCGAGCGCCCACGCGCTCGGGTGCGGCGCGAGCGCCGCGAAGGAGCCGGCGGAGGGGCCCTCCGGGGGCAATGCCAGAGAAGGCGCGACGGAGGAGAGCGCGCGCCCCTCGGAGGGCAAGGCCGCCGGCGTGGAGGCCAGCCGTGAGGCCCAGGGCGCCCAGGCCCCGCCCGCGCCGGGCCAGCAGATGACCCGCGCGGAGGCAGGGCGGTACGTGCTCGGCCTCGTGAACCGCGATCGCTCGGCGCACAAGCTGCCGCCCGTCCGGTGGGACGAGACAGCGGCGCGCGCGGGGCGGCGGCACGCCGAGGACATGGTCCGGATCGGCTTCACCGGCCACTGGGGCAGCGACGGCTCGGTCCCGGAGGAGCGCTACACGGCCGCGGGCGGCGACGGGTTCCCGATGGAGAACGCCGGCTGCTTCGCCGACGCGATCCCCCGCGAGCTCGATCCGGATCCGCGCTTCTCCGCGGAGAGCCTCGAGCGCGTGCACCAGGCCTTCATGAACGAGAGGCCCCCGGCCGACGGGCACAGGCGCAACGTGCTCACAGCGTCGCACACGTCGCTCGGGGTCGGGCTGGCCAAGGCGAAGGGGTTCGACATCGCCTGCGTGGCGCAGGAGTTCGTCGACGACTACGGGACGTACCAGCCGCTGCCCAGGCGGGCGAAGATCGGCGAGCGGATCCGGGTGGGCGGCGAGCTCGCCGCGCCGGCGAAGATCGCGGGCGTCGGGATCTCGCGGGTCGAGGCGGGGAAGCCGATCAAGCCGGAGAAGCTGCTCAAGATGGGCGGGTACCCGATCCCGCCGCCCTACGCGACGTTCTTCCCGAAGGGCTTCAAGACGCCTATTCCTCTCCAGGTGACCGGCAATCGATTCGACATCCAGGTCCCGCTGGACGACCGCGGGCGGCCCGGGCTCTACGGCGTCAGCGTCTGGGCGACGTTCCCCCCCTCGGACGAGCTCAAGATGGTCTCGCTCCGCACGATCGACGTCGTCGGCAAGGGGGGCGCGCGATGAGCCAGAGCCGCCCCCCCACGGCGTCCGAGGAGCTCGACGCGGTCAAGGTGCTCGATCACCTGGTCCGCCGCGCGGTCTCGATGGGCGCGAGCGACATCCACGTCGAGCCGAAGCGCGACGGCATCCGCGTGCGCTACCGCGTCGACGGCGTGATGGTGGCGCAGGGGCAGATCCCGATCGAGATCGCGCCGTCGCTCACCTCGCGCGTGAAGGTGCTCGCGCGGATGGACATGACCGAGCGGCGCCTGCCGCAGGACGGCCAGTTCAGCCTGGAGCTCCACGGCCACCCGCTCATCCACCTGCGCGCCTCGACGTTCCCCGCGATCCACGGCGAGACGCTCGTGCTGCGCGTGCTGCTGAGCCACCAGCTCATCGCGCTCGACAAGCTCGGGCTCTCCGAGGGGGACCTGCCGCGGCTCGAGCGCCTCGCCGACCGGCCCTCGGGGCTGATCGTCGTGTGCGGGCCGACCGGATCCGGCAAGACCTCGACGCTCTACTCGCTGATCAAGGTCATGAAGACGAGCGAGCTGAGCATCGTCACGCTGGAAGATCCGATCGAGGTCGAGTTCGCCGACATCACGCAGGGGCAGACCAACCCGAGGCAGGGCTTCACGTTCGCGACGGGCCTGCGCGCGATCCTGCGGCAGGACCCGGACGTGATCATGGTGGGCGAGATGCGCGATCCCGAGACGGCGCAGATCGCGCTGCAGGCGAGCCTCACCGGGCACCTCGTGCTGTCGACGCTGCACACCTCCGACGCTGTCGACACGGTCGCGCGCCTCGTGGACCTCGGCGCGGAGTCGTGGATCGTGGCGAACGCCCTGCTCGCCGTGATCGCGCAGCGGCTCGTGCGCCGGCTCTGCGAGGAGTGCGCGGAGACGTACGAGCTCGAGACCGCCGTGACGGGCGAGGAGGACAAGGTCCTCATCGAGGAGGGCGCCGAGCTGAAGCGCGCCGTCGGGTGCCAGACGTGCCACATGACGGGCTACCGAGGGCGCATGGGGCTCTTCGAGATGCTGGAGCTCGACGACGACCTGCGGGATCTCGTGAAGGCGCGGGCGGGAAAGCGCGCGTACCGGGACGCCGCGCGGAAGGTAGGGCTCGTGCCGCTCCGCGAGGCCGGGCTCGCCAAGGTGAAGGAGGGGAGCACCTCCCTGGACGAGGTGCTCCGCGTGACGTGACTATAGCGGTGCGCCGCGCGAGCCGCGGCGCGCCGCCGGTCAGGTCGCCTGCGAGGAGCCGTCGTCGACCGCGTTGGCGGCGATGACGCCCTTGTACCAGAGCGCGCTGTCCTTCGGGATGCGCCGCTGCGTCTCGTAGTCCACCCAGACGATGCCGAACCGCTGCGAATAGCCGCGATCCCACTCGTAGTTGTCCATCAGCGACCACACGAAGTACCCCGCGAGCGGCGCCCCCGCGTCCATCGCGCGCCGCGCGGCGACGAAGTGATCGCGCAGGAACTCCAGCCGCCGCGTGTCCGGGATGCGGCCGTCCTTGTCGGGCTCGGTCGAGTAGGCCGCGCCGTTCTCGGTCACGTAGAGCTTCGGCACGCCGTACTCCACGTGCAGCCGGAGGAGCAGCCGCCGCAGCCCTTCCGGGTAGACCTCCCACTGCATCTCCGTCTGCTCGGAGAGGGGCGCGACGTGCACCGTCCTCGGCAGGTTCTGCTCCTCGGGCACCTTGCTGCTCCGCAGGACCGCCCGCGAGTAGTAGTTGAGGCCGAGGAAGTCGCACTGCGTGGCGATGATGTCGAGATCGCCCGGCTTGCACACGGTCAGCCCCTCCGGCGGGAGGTAGCCCAGCGCGATGTAGTCCTCGATCATGTCCGCCGGGTAACGCCGGCCGTACAGCGGATCGAGGAACCAGCGGTTGAAATACCCGTCGTAGTGGCGGCACGCGTCGTAGTCGGCGGCGCTCGGTGACGCCGGCATCGCGTAGTTCATGTTCAGCGTGATGCCCACCTCGGCGCCGGGGCAGTTCTGGCGCAGCACGGGCACAGCGAGGCCGTGGGAGAGCAAGAGGTGATGGCTCACCGTCAGGGCCTTCTTGAAATCGCGCCCGCCCGGCGCGTGGATCCCCTTCTCGTAGCTGAGGAACGCCGTGCACCACGGCTCGTTGTGCGTGATCCACTTCTTCACGCGATCGCCGAGCTTCCGCGAGATGACGTCGGTGAACTCCACGAACGCCTCCGCCGTCGAGCGGTGCTGCCAGCCCCCGACCTGGTCCTGGAGCACCTGCGGCAGGTCCCAGTGGAAGAGCGTCGCGTACGGCTCGATCCCGGCCGCGAGGAGGCCGTCCACGAGCCGGCTGTAGAAGTCGAGCCCCTTCTGGTTCACCGCGCCCCGGCCGTTCGGGAGGATGCGCGGCCACGCGATCGAGAACCTGTAGGCCATCATGCCCAGGCTCTTCATCAGCGCGATGTCCTCAGGCCACCGGTGGTAGTGGTCGCACGCGATGTCGCCGTTGGTCCCGTCGACGATCTGACCGGGCGTCTTCGCGAAGCGATCCCAGATGGACTCGCTGCGGCCGTCCTCGTTCGTAGCCCCCTCGATCTGATAGGAGGACGTCGCGGTCCCCCAGACGAAATTGTCGGGAAATCTCAGAGACGGCATGTCGATTTGTGGTTCTCCTTAGAGAGAGCCGGCCTCGACGGAGGCGGGCACCTTGCGATCGTAGAGCGCGGAGGGCGCGATGACGGAGCCGGGCGCGTAGAGGTGGCAGCGGACCCAGTGCCCCGACCCGACGTCGACGGCCCCCGGCATCTGCTCCCGGCACGTGTTCATCACGCTCGGGCAGCGGTCTGCGAAGGGGCAGCCCGGCGGCGGGTTGATGAGCTTCGGCGCCCCGGAGCGGGCCGGGAGCTCGCCGCGGATCGAGCCGTTCGGATCCGGAACGGCCGAGAGCAGGAGCTTCGTGTACGGGTGCGCCGGCTGCTGCATCAGCTCCTCGCTCGGCGCGCCCTCCACGATGTGGCCCGCGTACATCACCATCGTGCGATCCGCGACGTAGCGCGCGCTCGCGATGTCGTGCGTGATGTAGAGGTACGAGATGCCGCGCTCCTCCTTGAGCTTCTCCATCAGGTTCAGGACGCCCATGCGGATCGAGACGTCGAGCATCGAGATCGGCTCGTCCGCGAGGATCACGCTGGGATCCACCGCGAGGGCACGGGCGATCGCCACGCGCTGCCGCTGACCGCCCGACAGCTGGTACGGGTACTTGAGCGCGACCTCCGCGGGGGGGTTCAGATCGACCGTCTTGAGCAGCTCGTGCACCTTCTCCCGGAGGATCGCCGGGGTGGGCGCCTTGTTGTGGAGCAGGAGCGGCCGCTCGAGGTGGTAGCCGATGGTGTGCACCGGGTTGAGCGAGCCGAACGGGTCCTGGAAGATCATCTGCACCTGCCCGCGGTAAGCGAGCGAGGCGCGGGTCGGCTCCTCCTTCAGAACGTCGCGACCCTTGAACATGATCTGCCCGCTGCTCGGGGGCATCAGGCGCGCGAGGAGCCGTGCGATCGTGCTCTTGCCGCTGCCCGACTCGCCGACCAGCGCGATGACCTCACGCACTGCCAGCGAGAACGATGCGTCGTGAAGCGCCCGGAGCTGCTGCGCTCGCAGCCCGCCGCCGACAGGGAAGTACTTCCCCAGGCGCACCACGTCGAGGACAGGCGAGACAGAAGGTTGCGTCATCGTCATCGTCAGTAGAGGTGGCAGGCGCCGCGGTGCTCGGGCGCGATTTCACGAAGGACGGGCAGCTCGTTCTGGCAGGTCGCGAAGGCCTGCGGACACCGGGGGTGGAAGCGGCAACCGGGCGGCGGGTTGCGCATGTCGGGCGGCGACCCCGGGATGCCCTGCAGCTTGCGGCGCGGCCCCCGGACGGAGGGGAACGACCCGAGCAGCCCCTGCGTGTACGGGTGCTTCGGATCGCTGAAGAGGTCCTTGGCGCGGGCGGTCTCCGCGAGCTTGCCCGCGTAGAGGATGGCGATGCGCGTGGAGAACTCGGCGATGAGCGAGAGATCGTGCGTGATGAAGAGGATCGAGAAGCCGAGGCGCTCCTTGAGCTCGGCGATCTGCTGCAGGATCTCCTTCTGCACGACCACGTCGAGCGCCGTCGTGGGCTCATCCATGATGAGGAACGGCGGCTTGAGCGCCATCGCGATCGCGATCACCACGCGCTGGCGCATGCCGCCCGACAGCTGGTGCGGGTAGCTGTTCAGGCGCGACGAGTCGATGTTCACGAGCTTGAGCAGCGCGGCCGCGCGCTCCATCGCCTGAGCGGGGGTCACGCCGTCGTGCGCGATGATCGGATCCGCGATCTGCTCGCCGATCGTCAGCACCGGGTTGAGCGCGGTCATCGCGCTCTGGAACACCAGCGCCATCTTCCGCCAGCGGAAGGCGCGGAGCTGCTCCTCGTTCATCGCCAGGACGTCCTGCCCGGCGAAGTACACGTGCCCGCCCGTGATGACCGCCGGCGGACGGAGCAGCCGCATGATGGCCATCGCCACCGTCGACTTGCCGCTCCCCGACTCGCCCGCGAGGCCGAGCACCTCGCCGGGGGCGATGTCGAAGGAGACGTTGTCGACCGCGCACACCGGACCCGTCGGGGTGATGAACTCGACCCGGAGATCCTGAACCGAGAGAAGCGGACTAGGCGCCATGAGTCCTCACCACCGGCGTAGACGGACCCGCCGTGACCTTGCGGCTCCTGAGGAGACGCGACCAGGCTCCCTCCGCGCGGAGCCGCGGATTCGAGATCTCGTCGATCGCGTAATTGATGAGCGTGAGCGCGAACCCGACGAGCGCGACGCACACGCCGGTGGGCACGATGGTCCACCAGGCGCCCGTGAGGAGCGCGGCGTTGTTGCTCGCCCAGTAGAGGTTCGTCCCCCAGGTGACGGCGCTCAGGTCGCCGAGACCGAGGAACTCGAGGCCGACCTGGGCGCCGATGGCGTAGACCGTCGCGCCGATGAAGCCGGACATGAGGAGCGACGTCATGTTCGGCAGGATCTCCACGAAGATGATGCGCGCGCTGCTCTCGCCGCTCACGAGGGCCGCGGACACGAAGTCCTTGTCGCGCAGCGCGAGCACCTGCGAGCGGAGCACACGCGCGTTCCACGCCCAGCCCGTGAGGACGAGGACGAACAGGATCGTCAGCGGCCCGGCCGGCAGGTAGGCCGCGATGACCACGGCCATCGGCAGGCCAGGGATGATCAGGAACACGTTCGTGAGCAGCGAGAGCACGCTGTCGATCCAGCCGCCGAAGTAGCCCCCGGCCATGCCGATCGCCGCGCCGATCGCGATCACGGCGAAGCCCGTGGCGAAGCCGACGGCCAGCGAGGTCCGCGCGCCGACGATCGTCTGCGCGAGCACGTCCTGCCCCTGGCCGTTCGTGCCGAACAGGTGCTCGGCGGAGGGAGCCTCGTGCGGCATGCCCACGAACGCGTGCGGATCTTGGCCCACGATCGAGGGACCGAGCAGCGAGAGGAGCAGGAAGAAGAGCACAATGAGCGTGCCCGCCATCGCCTTGCGATTCGAGAGGAGCAGGCGGAGCCATCCCGCCGCACGGGAGCCGCCGCCCCCGCTGTTGCCTTGTTGCGCAGCCATCGCTTCTCCTGGACCCAGCCGTCAGCGCCCGCGGGCGCGGGGATCAAGAAACACGTAGATCACGTCGACCAGGAAGTTCGCCCCCAGCACGGCGAACGTGATGGTGAGGAATATCCCCTGCATGAGCGGATAGTCCTGGTTTCGAACCGCCTGGATGAGCAGATAACCTTGCCCCGGATACGAGAAGACGATCTCGGTCAGCAGCGAGCCGGCGAGGACGAAGCCGAGCGCCATGCCGAAGCCGGTGACGTTGGGCAGGAGCGCGTTCCTCGCGGCGTAGGTGAACATGACCCGCCACTGCGAGAGCCCCTTGGCCTGCGCCATCGTGATGTACTCCTCGGACAGCACGGTGACCATCGCGCTGCGCATACCGAGCATCCAGCCGCCGATGGTGGCGATGACGATCGACAGGGCGGGCAGGATCATGTGCGAGATCACGCTCCCGATGAACTCCAGGCTCCAGTCGGGCGAGAGCGTGTCGCTGTAGGCGTGGCGCAGCGGGAAGGCCCCGAGCACGAACCCGAGGATGTAGAGCGACACCATCGCGAGCCAGAAGTAGGGGAACGCGCCGAGGAACATCAGGACCGGCGGCATGACCGAGTCGAGCCAGCCGCCCCGCTTCCACGTCGCGATGATCCCGAGCAGCGTCCCCAGGCCGAAGCTGACGATCACGGCGGCGCCCGACAGGAGCAGCGTCCAGCCGAGGCCCGTCGCGATCACCTCCGTCACCTTCGCGGGGAAGTGCGCGACCGACGTGCCGAAATCGCCGACCAGGATGTGGCTCAGGTAGGTGAAGTACTGCTTGTAGAGCGGCTCACCCGTGAACCCGAACGCCTTCCGCAGCGCATCGATCGCCTCCGGCTGCAGCTGCCCCCGGAAGCGCACGAACATGGCCGAGGCTGGATCGCCCGGCATGGCGCGCGGAATAAGGAAGTTCAGGGTGAGCGAGGCCCACGCCGCGATGAAGTACAAGCCCAGCTGTCGCAGAAGGTAACGCACAGAAGCTCTCTCTTTTAACCTGCGCTCCGGATCAGGTCACGCCCAACTTCACTTCGGCTTGAGCTCGGTGAGGACCAGCAGGTACTCGGGCGGGTTGTTGGGCGACAGCTTCGCGTACGGGTTCTCCTTGCTGGGGAACCCCGTGAAGCGGCGTGTGTTGTACTCGCCCCAGGACGGCCCGGGGAACAGCGGGATCGAGGGCGCCGTCTCGGAGAAGATCTCCTGGAGCTGCTCGATGATCTTCTTCTGCTCCGCCGGATCGGTCGCGGCCTCGAACGCCTCGAAGAGGCTGTCGGCCTGCTTGGCGCCGAAGCGGTGCCAGTTGCGCGCCGACGTCTCGCCGACCGGCTTCGCGGTCGCGGTGCCGAGGAGGTCTCGGTAGAAGTTGTAGGGGGTCGGCTCCTCGTTCGACCAGCCCATCGACAGGTCGAACGTGCCCTTCTGGAGCGCCTCGAAGAACGCGCTGAAGTCGTACGTCTTCAGCGTCGCCTCGACGCCGATCTGCTTCACCTGCTGCGTGACGATCTGCGCCGCGCGCACCCAGTCGGACCAGCCCGTGACGACGTTGAGATCGAAGCGCAGCGGCTTCCCGTCCTTCACGCGGATGCCGTCCGCTCCCTTGGCATAACCCGCCTCGTCGAGGATCTGGTTCGCCTTGGCCACGTTGAACTTGACCCAGTCGCCCGCCTCGACCGTCTTCTGGCTGCGCCAGCGCTCGTGCGCGTCGCTCAGCGCCGTCGCGTCCGCCGGCCGCGTGTAGTTGTTCATCGCGACCTTGACGATCTGCTCGCGGTCGAGCGACATGCTGATCGCCTTGCGCACCCGCGCGTCGTCGAGGGGCTTCTTCGTCGTGTTCGTGTAGACGAACACGGTGCTGCCGACGAGCGGGAACCAGTAGTGGTGATTCGTCGGGTCCTTGCCGACGTAGACCTTCTCGATCTCCGGGACGAAGTTGCCGGCCCAGTCGACCTCGCCGTTCAAGAGCGCCAGGTTCGCCTGGTCGTTGCCCGGGTACGCCGGGAAGCGGAGCCCCTTGATCGCCGGCTTGCCCTGCTGCCAGTAGTTCGGGTTCCGGCCGAGCTCGTAGATCTGGTTCTGGAAGGTCTTCACCTCGGTGAAGGGCCCCGTCGCGACCGGGTTCTCGTTCGTGTACGTGACCGGATCCGCCACGTCCTTCCACTTGTGCTCCGGCACGATCGGCTGGTGGCCGAGGAAGACGAGCCCGGGGACGTACGGCCGCGTGAGCGTGAACTCGACCGTGGAGTCGCTCTTCGCCTCAACCGAGGTCAGCCACTTCCAGACGCCTTGCAGGTCGAGGGCGACGTGCTTCTTCAGGAGCCCGAAGGTGAAGGCCACGTCCTTCGCGGTGAACGGCTGGCCATCGGACCACTTGACGCCGGGCCGCGTCGTGACGGTGAGCGTCTTGTTCCCGTTGCCCCACTCGTACTTCGATGCGAGCCAGGGGGTGAACTCGCCCTTCATCGTGTTGTAAACGAGGAGCGGCTCGTAGATGCCAGCGACGGTTGGCCAGCGAACGTTGCCTGGTGCGAGCAGGGGATTGAAGTTCCGCACCCATGACGCTTGCTGCTCGATCGAGACGGTCAGGAAGGTGTCGGCGGCCGGCGAGGGCTTGCCCGGCGCCGTGCTGGCGCCGCCCGTGGACTCCTTGGTCGGTTCGGTCTTCCCGCACCCCGCTGTGACACCGACCGAAAGCAGCAACGTCGACAACACGAAGGTCCGACGCGGCAACAACCAGTTCCTCATGAGAATGCTCCTCGCGGGGCCCTCGTGGTTACGCCCGAGCGCCCACCGTCCCTCTCCCACTCCTCGATCTCCCTGGAAGCCACCACGCGGCAGAGCGGCTCGCCGGAATTCGACACCGCGACGCAGTGCGCCATACCAGCATCCAGACGTCGGCACTGTAGCCGTTTTCGCACAGCAGTGTCAACGGGGATTCGAGGTCGCTGTCAAGTTCTCGCGCCGCTTACTCAGGCGCGTTTTCAAGGGAGATGTCGTGGCGCGTCATGTCTCGCAGCAGCAACTCCGTCTCATGCTCATGCTCATGCTGTCATCACGCTTCATGAGGAATGATGGCCTAAGCACTGACACTGTTATTTTCTTTGGACGCAGCAAGAAAGTAAGCAGTCACGAACTGCGTCGCTTCACGCACATCAGGTGCGCCGCGGTCCACGCGCGTCCGGGGCAGGTCTATACAGACGTCCGCGGGCGATTACAAGACCAGAAATTTCCAACTTCGCGCCGGTGACGGGTGAGCACGCTTCCAGGGCGAGCGCGGACGCCCCCTGGGCGAACGGAGCGGGAAGGCCGCCTCAGGGAGGCGGGCGCGGGCGGAGCGTCGGGTGCGCTCAGCGCCGTAGTGCGGGCCGCGATTCGACGCCTGATGGGCTGGTCCTCTCCGCCGTGAGCCGCGAGTAGCACGTATCAGGAAAGGCTCCCTTCGATGTCATCCATGTTTCGCGCGCAGGCGCGGGGGGGCAGGCGGGCGGCCGCGAGCGCGCCTCAAGGGAGCGGGGGAGCGGACGCTGGCACGCGGAGCTCCCTGCCGAAGAGCTCTTCTGCGGTGCAGTCGTCGAGGAACGCGCTCTCCTTATCATCATCCCGCTTCAGCTCAGGTTCGGGCGAGCCTTGCACGACCAGCCCGAAGCGGTTGTCCAGGGCGCGAACCCGGGAGAGGCGACCCGAGCTCCGGTCGTACAGGATGCCGGCGCGCGCACAGCCTTCCACCCGCACGTCGTCGAGCGCGACGGTGGAGCCGGCGAGCGCGAGGACGCCATCGGCGACGAGCTCGTCGCGCCGCCTGCCCCGGGCGGAGCGGGGATCACCGGTCACCCCGTCGACGACGATCTGCGAGATCTCCGCCTCGGAGGCGAACAGCACGACGCCGGCCGTGCGGCTCCCGCGGACGATGGACGAGGCGAGGCGGATCTCGTACCCCGCGGCGGCGACGCCGATGCCCGTGCTGTCGTTGTGTGCTTCGTCGTCGTCCTCGCCGGATTCGCCGCCCGCGGTGCCGTCGATCAGGTTCCCGATGATCTCGACCCTGCTGCCGAGCACCTCCGTGCCGGCGAAGACGCCGACGGAGCGGTTGCCGCTCACGACATTGCCCTCGAGCACGGCGGTGGCGCCCCGGTGGATGACGATCCCCTGCCCCACCGGCGCGCGGCGGTCCGGCGCGACATGCCCCTCGACGAGGTTGCCTGTCACCGTCGCCTCGGACCCGTCATATCCCACGAGCAGACCGGTGCCCTCGTTGCTGCGAATGGCGTTCGACGCGAGCGTCACTCGGCCCTCCGCCACGGTCAGCCCGGCGCCGTCCCCCCAGCCGCCGTCGGCGACGGTGCCTTCGATGAGGTTGCCGCCGGCGATCAGCTCGGCGGACGAGTCGCCGACGTGGACCCCGGTTCCGCGGTTCCGGACGACCGCGCTGTCGTGGAGGCGCATCGCCGCGCCGCGGGCGACGGCGACGCCGAATCCGCCGAGCAGCGACCCGGTCGGGGCCGCCACCGTGCCCTGCACCAGGCTCCGCGTCATCGTCGCCGCGGTGCCCTCGCCGATGACGGCGACGCCGATCTCCGTGTTGCCGAGGACCACGCTGGAGTCGATCGCGACGCGCGCTCGCCTCGCCGCATACACGCCGACGCCGTAAGGCGGGTCGGAGCTCCCGGGGCCGGTCCCCTCGACGAGGACGCCGGAGAGGGTCGCGGACGCGCTGGCCGCCACGAGGATCCCGGACAGCTGGTTACCGACGACAGCCGTGCTCTCGATCGACGCCTCGGCGCCGTCCTGCACGACGATCCCCTGGCCGTCCGCCGGGTAGCGCCCCGTCGACACGGTCCCCTCGACGAGGCTGCCCACCACGGACGCCGTGGCGCCCGCCTGGAGCGCCGCCACGCCGGCCGCGCGGTTGCCCGTCAAGGCGCTCTCCTTCACGAGGAGCGCGCCGCCGGCGTCCGCAAAGGCGCCGATGCCGGCCCCCGCGCCGCCGTCGCGCGTCCCCTCGATCCAGCTCTGCGCCACCGAGACGCGGGCGCCATCGCCCGACAGGACGCCGGCGTGCGTGGCGTCCTTGATGTGAACGCGCTCGAGCGTCACGGCGCTCGCGCCGGTCGCCACGACGCCGGCGCCGTCTCCGCCGATCTCGATCCCCCGGAGCGTCACCTCCCCTGCGTCGAGCACGGCCACGATCGCGGGAGGACGCGTGGTCGAGCTCACCCCGCGGATCCGCACGCGCGAGGCGCACCGGCCGGCGATCTCGACCGGCTTCGTGACGACGACCGGCTCGTCGTAGGTCCCCTCCGCGAGCGCGATCGTCCCGCCGTCGGCGACGAGCCCGAGCGCCGCCTCGATCGTCGTGACCGGCCTCGCCTCGGATCCGTCGCCGTCCGCGCCGGAGTAGCTCGGATCCACATAGACGTTCCCGGACACGCGCGCGACGCTCCCCCACGGCCCGCGCCCGCAGCCGGCGGGGCCGTCGACCGGCACACACCCCGCTTCCGGCGTCGCGAACGTGCCTGTCGGGCACCTCGCCATGGCCGGCCTGCAGAGCCCGTCGTCGCCCGCGAGCTCCGGAGCGCAGCGCGGGATGCCTGCGGGAATACAGCCCTCATCGAACTTCGGGATCGTCCCCGCAGGGCATTTCGCCATCGATGGATGGCAGAGCCCGTCGTCCTCCACGAACAGCTCGGCGCACCCCTGGATGCCCACCGGCATGCACGCGTCCGCGGGGCCGAGGACGTGCCCGGGCGCGCAGCTCGGCGCCCGCGGCGCGACGCCCTCGCATGCGAGCGGGGCGACGGAGCTCTGCGAAGGGTCGCTGCACGCCGAGACGACCGATAGAAGGGCCGCGATGCTGGCGGCCAGGCAAGATGAACCCGCGCGCGTCGCGCAGAAGCGCATGCAATCCCCTCCTTGGAAAGCGCTGCCTCGCGGGCTCCGCTCCTCGGGCGAACAGCTCTCCAGAGCTCCCGCAGCAGCGCGGATACCGCGCGTAGCCTCCATGAACAGGCGCTCCGAGCGCCCGAGATCGTCGGTGAGCCCACGCCAGGATGACGAGGACGCCGCCTGTGCGCCTGTGCGCCCGAGCGGCGCCGCGCGAGCTCCTTTAGCGTAATGAATCCTACAACGGGAGATGCGCCCCTGCCAGGCAAAGGGCTCGTGATCGCGCCGACTTTCCCTTCCCTGCAGCGCCGCGGACGGCCACGCCGCGCCGGGTCTCCCGGCGTGGGCGCGCGCGCCTCGCTGACACCGAGGCTCGCGCGCGCGGCCGAGCGTGTGGGTCAGACGTCTTCTGTCGACCACGTCGAGCCGGCCGAGCGCGGCGCAGGGATGCCTCGCCACGGCGGCCGCTCCCGCTGCACCGCAGGCTCGCCGTCCGCGGCTGAAGGCGGCGGCCGCGCCGTCGTTCCGGACGACGTGGCCACGCGCGGCGCAGCGCAGAGCGCGGCACAGGCGCGCGACGACGACGAGGTTGCCGCAGGAGGAGCGCCGCACAGGGCCCTTGTCGGCCGAAGTGGGCTGAGCAGGGCGTGACCAGATGGCCGCAAGCGATGAGAACATCGCCGCCGACGAGCGCAGATGTCGAGTCTCCGCAGCCCTTGATTGCAGGGATCGACCAGGTCTTCGGAAATGCGGCTTGCCGAGCGCGATAAAGCCGCAAGTCGGGTCGTCCTCCCCCCGTCTCATGCCGTCCCGCCGCGCGCGAAGCGCGGGGGGCGCCCCGCGATGGGCGTCGACATTTGCCTTTCTCCAGCGCTCGAAAGGCTCCCACATCGGCGCTGCGAGGCGGCGTCGGCGCGCGCGGGGCGCGGCGGCTCCCCGGCGCGACGAAACGGGGCAGAACGCTCACCGGGCGCGGATTCAGACAATGCACTTTCGCCGTCGCCGACGCGGCAGGCTCTGCACACGCGCGGTCAGGCACGCAGCCTGCTCTCCACGCCGTTCAACATGCCGGCGCGGGCCCGAGGGCCGTAGCAGGGCATGGAAGGAGGACGGATGGTTCGCTCAATCGATATGAAGATGGCGCACGCGGCGATGCTCTTTTCTGTGTTGATGACCGGGTGCGCAGTCGACGCGGTGGCTCCGCAAGAGGCGGACTCGGACCAGGCTGACGTCGACGTGGCGTCGAGTGAGCAGGCGTTGGAGGCAGACGAAGCGACGGACGAGGAGACGCGGGGCGGCGGCCTGATCGGCGCGCCCGGGGTGCCGGGCAAGACCGATATCGGCCAGGGCCCCATCAAGGGCGGCCCGCTCCAGGGCCCCGGCGGCGTCGGACAGGGCCCCATCAAGGGCGGCCTCGGCGGCCCGCTCCAGGGCCCCGGCGACATCGGCCAGGGCCCCATCAAGGGTGGCCTCGGCGGCCCGCTCCAGGGCCCCGGCGACATCGGCCAGGGCCCCATCAAGGGTGGCCTCGGCGGCCCGCTCCAGGGCCCCGGCGACATCGGCCAGGGCCCCATCAAGGGCGGCCCGCTCCAGGGCCCCGGCGGCGTCGGACAGGGCCCCATCAAGGGCGGCCTCGGCGGCCCGCTCCAGGGCCCCGGCGACATCGGCCAGGGCCCCATCAAGGGCGGCCTCGGCGGCCCGCTCCAGGGCCCCGGCGGCCCGCTCCAGGGCCCCGGCGGCCCCGTTGGTCAGGTCGGGCAGATGGGCGGCCCGGTCGGGCAGATGGGCGGGATCCCCGGCCTCGGCGGCTACCCGGGAGGCCTGGGCGGCTACCCGGGGGGCATGGGCGGATTCGGGTGGCCGCTCGGCATGGGCGGCTATCCGTACGGCGGCTTCGGCTTCCCCGGCGGCTTCGGCGCGCCGCTCGGTGGCTTCGGCGGCGGTGGGTGCTGCGGCGGCGGTGGTCTCCCTGGCTTTCCCTGACGTCGTTCCCTGGGCGCGACGGCCACGCTGCCGCCGCGAGCCGTGGTGAATCGATACGAGGATCCGCCCGAACCTGCGGGGAGAGTCACATCAGCTCCCCGCGAGGCGGGCGGCCCGTCCGTCGACCCCGCGAAACGTTGGACCCCCGCCGCGCGGTCGAGGCAGCATACGGGGATGGAAGACGTCCCCCTCCTAGAGCGCGAACCGGAGACCAACATCTTCGGCGAATCCATGGCGGTGTTTCACACCGCCGCGGACCTCATCGGCCTGGCTCCCCGCATCCGGCTGGAGCTCGAGCAGCCCGACTACGAGCACATCTTCTACATCACCACGCAGCTCCAGGACCGCCTCGTCCCCTTCCGCGGAGAGGCGGCCGCCGCCTACGAGCGGCTCCCTGCGTCGGTGATCCCGAACCGGGCCGCGATCACCCCGCTCTTCAACGGCAAGCTCATCCTCCGCCCCGAGGCGCTCCGGAGCGGCTCGATCCACGTGCAGGACGGAGCGATCCGCCTCGGCGACCAGGGACTTTACCGCATCCAGCCCGGCGCGTTCGTGCGCTTCAAGGCCTATCGCGTCCAGCACAACCAGGCGCGAGGGCCTTACAAGGGCGGGCTGCGCTTCCACAAGGCCGTGTCGCTCGACCTGTTCAACGCGCTCGCCGCCGAGATGACGTGGAAGACGGCCATCGCCGATGTCCCGTTCGGCGGCGCCAAGGGGGGTATTCGCATGGATCCGCGCGAGCACAGCAAGGAGGAGCTCGAGGCGATCTCGCTCCGGTACATGTACCGGCTGAAGCAGCTCGTCGGGCCCAACGTGGACATCCCCGCGCCGGACGTGGGAACGAACGCCGAGGTGATGGCGTGGCTCCTGCGCCAGTACAGCGACGGCGAGCGCGAGCGGGTCAATCACCGCGGCGTCGTCACGGGCAAGGACGTGCGCATCGGCGGCTCCGAGGGGCGCGTCAAGGCGACCGGGCAGGGGCTCGCGTACTGCATCGAGGAGTGGTACGCGCAGCGCGGCGCTTCCCTCGCGGGGGCGCGCTTCATCGTGCAGGGCTTCGGCAACGTCGGCTCCGCCGCCGCCGAGATCCTGTGCCGGATGGGCGCGCGGTGCGTGGCGGTGCAGGACGCCGACGGCGCGATCTACGACCCGAACGGCATCGACGTCGGCGCGCTGATGACCCACGTCAACGAGAACCCGCAGAACCTCCGGCGGTCGGTCGCCGGCTACAGCGGCGCCCAGGCGATCGCGCGGGACGATTTCTGGAGCGTGGACGCGGACATCTGCATCCCGGCCGCGCTCGGCGACGCCATCACCGGCGAGGTGGCCGAGCGGCTCAAGGCGAAGCTCGTGGCCGAGGGCGCCAACCGGCCGACCACGACCGAGGGCGACAAGGTGCTCGCGGAGCGCGGCATCAGCGTCATCCCCGACATCATCGGCAACGCGGGGGGCGTGACCGTCTCCTATTACGAGTGGGTCCAGAACAAGCGCATGGAGCACTGGACCGAGGGCGAGGTGAACGCGCGGCTGGAGCGCGCCATCAAGAGCAACTACCGCCTGATCTGCGACATCGCGGAGGACCGGCCGCGCCGCTCGGAAGATCACGACTCGACCAGGCTCGTCCTGGGCAAGCGCCTGCCGATGCGGCTCGCCGCGATGGTGCTCGCGCTCAAGCGGATCGAGGCGCACTACATGCTCGAAGGGTTCTCCCAATGAGCTCGGCGAAATGACGAGAGCGGCGCGCGTCCGGCGCGCGTCCGGCGCGCGTCCGGCGCTCGATCGGTCGGTTGGGCGGCCGGACGCCCGCCCGGCGAGGGCTAACGAGCGACGCCGTACCCGAGCTTCTTGATGCCGTAGACCTTGATCTTGTGCTGGAGCGTCCGCAGCGGCAGCTCGAGGCGACGCGCCGCCTCCGTCTGGTTCCAGTCGGACGCGCGCAGCGCCTCGAGCAGGAGCTCGGCCTCGATCTGCTCCAGGCGCGTCTTGAGGCCGACCGTGGGGGCCGCCGCCTGCCCCGGATCGGACGCGCGCGAGGGCAGCGGCTCGGACGCGCGCTGGGAGAGGGCCGGCGCGACGCCGGGCTCGGACGAGCGCGAGACGTCGACGGCGCGGGAGGGCGTGGGCGGCGAGCTGGGAGAGGTCACCGCCAGGCGGATGCGCTCGGGGAGATCGCGCGCCATGATCGCCTCGCCCTCCGCGATCACCACCGCCCGCTCGATCGCGTTCCGGAGCTCACGCACGTTGCCGGGCCACGAGTAGCACTTCAGGAGGGCCAGCGCCTCGGGCGCGAGCGACTGGACCCTGCTGATGTTCGCCGAGTTCGCCTGCGCCAGGAAGCCCGCCGCGAGCGTCGCGATGTCGTCGCGGCGCGCGCGGAGCGGCGGGATGCTCAGCGTCATCGCGTTCAGCCGGTAGAGCAGATCGAGCCGGAACGTGCCCGCGTCGCACATCGCGTCGAGATCGCGGTGCGTCGCCGCGATCACGCGGACATCGACCTCCAGCTCCTTGGTCGCGCCGACGCGCGTCACCCGCTTGGTCTCGAGCACGCGCAGGAGCGCGGCCTGCGCGGCCGCGGGCAGCTCGCCGATCTCGTCGAGCAGGACCGTGCCGCCGGTGGCCGCCTCGAAGACGCCCTTGTGCTGCTGGCTCGCCCCGGTGAAGGCGCCGCGCTCGTGGCCGAAGAGGGTGCTCTCGACGAGCAGCGCCGGGATCGCCCCGCAATTCACGCAGATGAGCGGCTCGCCGCGGCGCGGGCTGCGGTCGTGGATGAACCTCGCGAGCACCTCCTTGCCCGTCCCGGTCTCGCCGCGAAGGAGCACCGGGATCGAGGAGCGCGCGGCCCGCAGCGCCACCTCGACGAGCGATCGCATGAGCGGGCTCTTGGTCGCGAGGAGGTGGCCGTCGGCCTCCCACTGGCTCTCCGGCGGCGCGCCCGGCGGGCCCGCCTCGTCGGGCGGCCGGGTGCTGTCGACCTTCGGCGCGACGTAGAACAGCGCGCCCTCCGGGGGCGCGTGGCGCACGGGCTCGGCGGGCGTGGCGCTCCGCGACGCCTCGTGGCTGACCTCGATGAGCTTGTCGATGGACGTCGCGGCGTCCGGGGACACGGCGACCCCCGAGACCAGCACGGGCTCGCCCTCGCGGCGCGCGACGATCGCCTTCGCGAGCTCCTCGGCGAGCTCGGGGGTGACCTCGGGGAGCAGGATCTCGAGGGTGTCGGCGCTGTAGAACGCGACGCGATCGACGGGCCTCAGCGCCTCGCGCACGCGGAGCCCCCAGTGGCGGAGGTGGCTCGCCTGCGCGCCGAGCGAGCGGACCACGACGAGCGCGAACTTGCGGCCGAAGAACCTGGACCGCACGATCTCGGCCTGGAGCGCGAAGCGGAGCGCGTCGGAGCCCTCCAGGCCGAACGGGGGCATCTCGCCCCCGGAGAGCACGTGGACCGACGCGACGATGCCGCCGAGCAGCACCTCGTCCCCGGCCTTGACCACACCGCTCTCGACCCGCTGCCCTGAAATGCGCGTCCCGTTGCGCGAGCCGAGGTCCTCGACCACGACCTCGCCGCCCACGAGCGTGAAGCGCGCGTGCCGCCGCGAGATGCTCCTGTCCCGGATCACCACGTCGGCCGGGGGCTCCCTGCCGACGACGACGCCGACGCCGGGGTTCATCGGAGCCATCTCGACGCCGTCATGATGATAGATGAGCAGGAGCACACGCCGCTTCTCCGAGCGCGCGCCCTGGAGGAGCTCACCTGTCTTGATGGACAGCGGCGCGGTCGTCGCCATGGGGCCGGTCCTGTAACCGCTCACACTGCCCAACTACGCCTCATTCCTTCCAACGGCAACCGGGAAGCGGCGGCGCCCCCGGCCTTCGACGAAGGCGCGCGGGGGCGAGCAGTCCGTCTGGCGCTCGCGGCGCTCGCGGCGCTCGCGGCGCTCGCCTCGCCGCGTGTCCGCGCCGCCGACGGGCGTTTTCGCTGCCCGCGCGCGCCTTCGTCGAAGGCCGGGGGCGCCGCGCGGGGCGTCCGCATGGTAAGGAGGTCGTATGCTCCACCTCAACGCCGAATGGACACAGGTGCTCCGCCGGTACAAAGAAGACCACCAGGATCCACGCAACCAGGCGTGTCACCAGGTCGGCATACCGCTGATCGTCGCGAGCTTCCCGGTGGGCGCGACGCTCATCGGCCTCCCGCTCGCGGCCGCGATGTTCACGACGGGCTGGGGCTTCCAGCTCGTGGGCCACTACTTCGAGGGAAAGAAGCCGTCGTTCGTGGACGACAAGCGGAGCTTGGTCATCGGCGTGCTCTGGTGTCTCGAGAAGTACGGCCTGCGCGTCTTCGAGGAGACGCCAGCCCCCTGACGCTCCTCGCCAGGTGCTTCCCAAGCGCGGTCCACGTGCACGGCTGTGACGTGGACAGATCGGCCTCCTGCCTCGGAAAACCATGGAACATGGTTTTCTCTGCCACTGTGCTGCATCGCGCAAAGCTTTCTTGACGTGATGAACGCACGGTCGTACCTGTGTCGCGGGCGGGCGACGACTCTTCCTCTCTCGGGTTCTCGGCAGGCACCGCGCCCGCCGGCGCATCGACGTCCGTCCAGCGCGTGCGCCTGTCCCGGCGAGCTCCCGGAGCGTCGTGAGCGGCCCACCGCAGGCGATGAGATGGACGAGGACGAGGAGACGGGGGATGGGGGCTGCGGGGAGCATGAGGGGGAAAGTCGCCGTGATCACGGGGGGCACCTCGGGGATCGGGCTCGCGACGGCATCCGCGCTGGCGCGGCAGGGGGCCCGGGTGACCGTGCTCTGCCGCCGGACCGGCTCCGACGGCGCGAGGAAGCTCGCCGCGCTGAAGGCGCTGGGCGAGGTCAGCCTCGTCGAGTGTGACCTCGGCCGGCTCGCCTCCGTACGCGCGGCGGCCCGCCAGGTGGCCGACCGGTGTCGGGTCGTTCACCTGCTCGTGAACAACGCGGGCGTGTTCCTGCGTGAACGAGCGGAGTCGGCCGACGGCCTCGAGATGACGTTCCAGGTGAACTACCTGTCGCATTTCCTGCTGTCGAACCTGCTGCTCGACCGGCTCAAGGCCGCGCGCGGCGCGCGCGTCGTCAACATGGTCGCGCCGGTGGACAGCATCCGGCTCGACTTCGACGATCTCATGTCGAAGCGCTCCTATTCGTTCCTCTCCGCCTCGGCGCGGTCGAAGCTCGCGCTCGTGCTCGCGGCGCGCCGCCTCTCGGAGAGGCTCTCGAGCACCGGAGCCCAGGTGCTCTGCTACTACCCTGGCCTCGTGCGCTCAGGGCTGTTCGAGGGGACATCGCGCGTCCTCAAGGCGCTGATCGACGTCGTGGGCGCGACCCCGGCGCAGGCCGCCGCGAACCTCCTCGCGATCCTGGCCGACACGGCGCCCACCGGGAGCCCCGCCTTCTTCGAGCGGACCAGGGCGAGGCCGCTCAAGGGAATGGCGACCGACGCCGAGGCGGCCTCGCGGCTCTGGGAGATGAGCTCGAGGCTCGTCGGCTTCACCTGAACGGACGCCCCACCCGGCTCATCGAGGTCCGCGCTTCTTGAGCTCCGCAGCGAGCGACGACTGCACGCGCTCGACCTCCCGGCCGATGGCCCGCACCGCCTCCGTCGCGCTCTCGAGCGTCCCCGCGCGCGCCTCCCGATCGAGCCGCGCGCAGAGCTCCTTCAGGCTGAAGGCCGCGAGCGCGTCGGCGCTCTCGTAGAGCGCCCAGGCGAGCCGCTCGAGCTCGCCGAGCGCGCCCTGCGCCGCGGCCTCGCGCATCGAGGCCACCCGGGTCGGGGCCTCCGTGAGGAAGAGCTCGATCACCTCGGTGACGACGTCGGGCTCGACGGCGCGCAGCCCGCCCCGCGTCCGCGAGGAGGCGGGCTGGCCGCGCTTCGACGTCGACGGAGGCGAGGGCGTGACCAGGGTCGGCGGAGCGAGCTCCACGCTCGGCGGCGCGCCGTCGAGGTGGGCGGCCTCGTAGGCGCCGGACCGCGACGCCGCGCCGGGAGGCCGCCGCGCGCGGTCGCCCTCGTCCTGCCTCGGCGGCTTCGATGAGGCCGCCGCTCGCGGCGACCTCGGCGGGTGCGCGCGCGCCCCGGCGGACATGTGCTCCGGCGGCAGCCCTGCGAGCAGCCGCAGGCTCGAATGCAGCTGCGCGCGCCGGATCGGCTTGATGAGCACGGCGTCGACCTCGGCGCGGCTGGGCGCCTCCCTGCCGGGGTAGGTCATGAGGCCGACGCGAACGGGCGCGATCGCGGGGTCCGCCTTGATGTGCTGGAGCAGCCTCAGCCCGTCGAGATCGGCCAGCTCGAGGTCGATCAGCACCATGTCGTAGTCGACGCCGGCGTCCGCCGCCTCGCGCAGCGCGGCCAGCGCGGCGGCGCCGCTCCCCGAGGTGCGGCAAGCGAGCCCGAGCTCCTCGATCAGCTTTCGCACCACCTGGCGCACCGAGCCGCTGTCGTCGACCACGAGCACCCGCTTCCCGGGCAGGTCGATGCGCGGGATGAGCGCGCGCTCCGCGCCGCGCGCGCGCCGCTCGAACGGCAGCGCGAACGAGATCCCATGCCGGCGCGCGTCGATGTCCGCGGGCTCGCAGAGCTCGCCGCCCATCGCGACGACCAGGCGCTTCGCGATGGCCAACCCGGACGCGATGCCGAGATCCCGCCCGGGCGCAGGCCGCGCTCCCCCGGCCGGCGCGCCCGATGCGCCCGGCGCCGCCGCGCCGTCCGCGCGCCCTGCTCCGCCCGTGAGGCGCACATCGAAGCGCACCCGCGCGCGCGATCGCTCGGGCGCGGCGTCGAGCCTGCCCTTCGCCTCGTCGTCGCGGGCCGCGTCCAGCGCGGCGCGCACCAGCACCTCGCCTCGGGGCGCCGCGCCGATCGCGGTCGCCACGACGTTCTGCAGGATCTGCCGCAGCCGCGCGGCGTCTCCGCGCACCGCCGCCGGCACGTCCGGGTCGACGTCGAGCACGAGCTCGGTCCCGCCGTCATGCGCGCGATCGCCGAGCAGCTCCGCCGCGTCCTCGATCGCCCGGCGCAGATCGAAGTCGGCGAGATCGACGTGCGGCCCGCGGCCGTCCGCCTGGCCGAGCGAGATGAGATCGTCGACCATCGAGAGCACCGCGTCGCCGCTGCTCCGGATGCGCCGCGCCCAGGAGCGCTGCTCCGGGTCGAGCTCGCTGTCGAGCAAGAGGCTGCTGGACCCGACGATCCCGCTGAGCAGCGCCCGGATCTCGTGCCGCATCTGCGCGACCGCGCTCGCCTCACCCTCTTCATGGGCGAGCGCCCACGGCCGCGCGGCCGGCTCCTGCGGCGTGAGCGCGCGCTCCGCGGACTCGCTGCTCCTCGTGCCGGGGCTGCTCTCTGGACCGCTCCGGCGCTGCTCTTTGCCTGCCATCGACGCCCCGCCACGCCTCGGCCGCCCGCCCCACGCGGACCCCACGACGCCGGAGCTTCAAGTGTACTGCTTACAATGCCCCGGAGAGAAGCTCGCCGTGCGCGCCGCGATGAGCGCTCCGCGCCATCTCCATGTCATCCACGCCATCCACGCCATCCACGCCATCCACGCCATTTGCGCAATGTCAGCGCGCGATGTCAGCGTCCGTCAGCTCCGGCGCCCCGCGTCCCGCGCCACGGCGGGGGCGCTCGGCGGCGTCTCCCGCGGCTCGCGAGGCGCGTGGGGGCGGCGCGCGTCCCCGAGCGCCGTCACGACGACGCGCTCGCGATCGACCGCCGCTTCCGCCGAGAGCACGCTGACGGCCGACGGGTCCTCGGACGACGCGAGCGCGCGCCGGCTGTGCCCGAACAGGCGCAGGAGCAGCTCCGGCGGGGCGAAGTCGAGGTCGCTCTCGTGGACGAAGAGCCGCCCGAGGTGCTCGGCGTAGGCGCTGGCGAGCACTTGGAAAGGGATCCTGTCGAAGGCGAGCGCGCGCCGGCGGCTCGCGGCCGCGGACCCGAGCAGCGCCGCGAAGAGGGTCGTGTAGATGGCGCGCAGCCTGATCCGCATCGAGGGCGGGCTGCGCTTCAGGGCCTCGCGCAGGAAGTGGACGTTGAGCGGGACGTGGAACGACTCGTCGCGCGTCAGGATCGTCAGCATCTGGCGCACCGCCGGGTACCGGGCTTCCCGCAGCACGAGGCGGTAGGTCGTCGAGCCGATGGTCTCGAACATGAGGTTCGTGAGCACGATCGTCTCCACCCGCCTCGCGCGGCCGTACAGGCGATAAAAGGTGCCGGTGACGCGGCCCATCGGCCGGACCTCGCCGCCGATGTGCGCGAGGAACTTCGTGAGCAGCTCGCGGTGCCACCCCTCCTCGTTGCCGTAGAGCCGCAGGCACTCGCCGAGCTCGGGGTCCCAGCCGCTCACCTCGTCGGCCAGGGCGTGCGCCTGCATGAGGCCGGACTCCTCGGCGCGGAACGCGGCGTTGAAGAAGGCGATCGCGGCCTGGCGCTCTCCCTCGCTCTCCCACGGGATCGGCCGGGAGAGGTCGAGCTCTTCCTCGTACATCCGCTCCGCGCGGCGGCGCAGCATGGTGAGCCACCACGAGGTGGGACGCTGGACGGGAGGCTTGCGGGAGATCGTCTGGGGCGCTGCAAAAAGCATCGGGCAAGGAGCCCGTCGGTGGCGGATGAGGAGCCGTCTCCTCGATCGCACAGGACGGGACGGGACGGGGCGGGCGGCACCATAGCGCAGTTGTTCGGCGCGGCGCACCCGGGTGCGCCGCGCGCGCGTCGCGAAGACGCGCGCCGAGGGCGGAAGGCAGCTTCGGGGTCGACGGCTCCCTGCGCGCTCGCGCGATCGCCCCGACGGGCGGCGCCGGGCGGACGACCCGGGGGGCATGTCGCTCGGGGGCACACGCCGTGCAAGTGCAACCGTGCGTGGCCCGACTCGACGCCGCGCGGCGCCGCGCCAGACCAAGCGACGCCCCCCGCGCAGAGCGAGACGCGCGTTCGTCGCCGTGGCGCCCTTTGTACGCCCCCCCGGGTGGGATACCATAGTCGACCCACTGTGTTCTTCGAGCAGCTCGAGCTCCCCCTCGGAGGGCTCTATCCCCAGACCGAGCCCACGCGCATCCCACGGACCCGGCGCGTCTTCGTCAACCGCAACCTCAAGCTGGCGGGGATCGACTGGGTCGGCTTCGACATGGACTACACCCTGGCGATCTACAACCAGACCGAGATGGACAACCTCTCGATCCAGGGGACCGTCACGAAGCTCGCCGCGCGAGGCTACCCCGAGGAGCTCCTGCGGCGCCTCCGCTATCCGATCCACTTCCCGATCCGCGGCCTGCTGATCGACAAGCGCTTCGGCCACGTGCTCAAGATGGACCGGTTCAAGGTGGTCCAGCGCGGGTACCACGGCCTCCGTGAGCTCACGAAGGACGAGCTCCGGTCGCTCTACCAGCACCGCAAGATCCGGCCGAACACGGCCCGCTACCACTGGATCGACACGCTCTACGCGCTGAGCGAGGCCACGCTCTACGCCGGCATCGTCGACGCCCTCGAGGAGCGCGGCGTCGCGCTCGACTACGCGCGGCTGTTCACCGACATCCGCGAGTGCATCGACGAGGCGCACCGGGACGGCACCATCCTCGACGTCGTCCTGTCCGACCTGCCGCGCTTCGTCGAGCGGGACCCGAACCTGGCGCAGACGCTCCACAAGTTCCGCTCGGCGGGCAAGAAGCTCTTCTTGCTCACGAACTCGCGCTGGCCGTTCACCGAGAAGATGATGACGTATCTGCTCGGGGACGCGATGCCCGAGTACCCGAGCTTCCGGCATTACTTCGACGTCATCGTCGTCGCCGCGCAGAAGCCGGCGTTCTTCCAGGAGCGCCGCCCGCTGCTCATCCGCGACGGCGCCGAGCCCCGCCCCGCCACGGCGCCGCTCGAGCGCGGCGCCATCTACGAGGGCGGCAACCTCAACGACTTCGAGAAGTTCCTGAACATCTCCGGCGATCGGGTCCTCTACGTCGGCGATCACATCTACGGCGACATCCTCCGCTCCAAGAAGGAGAGCGCGTGGCGCACGGCGATGATCATCCAGGAGATGGAAGCGGAGGTCGCCGCCCACGAGTCCTGCCGCCGCGAGCACATGGAGAGCGCCCTGCTCGAGGGGCGCCGCGAGGAGCTCGAGGACCAGCTGCGCTTCTACCAGCAGCGCTACAAGGACCTCACCCGCAAGATCGAAGAGGAGCAGCAGAAGAGGAACGGCGCGACCAACGGGGGCGGAGCGCCGCTGCTCGCGGAGGCGAACGGCGAGCACGTCCAGATCGACTACGCGACGTCGTTCTACGAGGCCGAGCGGGGCCGCACCAAGCGCGCGGTCGAGCGCATCCGCGGCCAGCTCCGGGCCGTCGACGCGGAGGTCGGCAAGCTGGAGCGCGAGATCGCCCGCCGCTTCCACCCCTACTGGGGCTCGCTGCTCAAGGAGGCGAACGAGACGTCCAGCTTCGGCGATCAGGTCGAGGAGTACGCCTGCATCTACACGTCCCGCGTCTCGAACCTGCTCGCCTACTCGCCGCTGCAGTACTTCAGGAGCCCGCGCGACCTGATGCCGCACGAGCTCTGATCGCCGAGGCCTCCGCGCCGGTGCGCGGGCGCCGCATGAGGAGATCGCCATGAGCACCGCCCGCCCCCGCCCGCTGTTCGTCGCGCTCGTCGCCCCCGCCCTCCTCGTCGCCGGCTCCGCCGGCTGCGGCAAGCGGGCCTGCTTTCACTGGACGGAGCTCGAAGGGGCGTGCCCGTCGAGCGACGAGGCGCGCGTGTTCTTCGAGAACCCAGGCTGCGTGAGCTCCATCGAGTCCATCGACAGCGAGGCGGATTTCGACGGCGAGCTCTGCTGCTACGACGTCACCACGATCGACATCGGCGACGAGGAGTGCACGACGGTGCAGGGGCCCATGTCCGGCGGCGCCGGCGGCGGACGCCCCCCCATACCCAAGTAGCCCGGGGCGCAGCGCGCGGCCTGCGGGCGCGCCTGCGCCGCGTCACTTGCAGCAGCGGAAGCCGGTCGAGTAGTCGTGGTACCCGGGCGAGTGCGCGGTGGTCTTGTACTCGCAGCCGTCGCCGTGCTTGGCGCTGTCGAGGTAGTAGCCGCCGCGGAAGGTGCCGCGCGGCGCGCTCGTCCACTCGTGCAGGTTGCCCACCATGTCGTTGACGCCGAAGCTGCTCCTGCAGCGGCGGAACGCGCCCGCGGGCGCCAGCGTGCCCGGGAGCTGGTTCAGGCGGTCGTCGTTCATGTTGGCCCACGTGAACGCCGACTGCGGGGCCTCGCCCCCCTGGCCGAAGTAGCGGTTGAACGACGAGACGCCGCTGTCGTTGCAGGCGCCGCGCTCCCGCTCGCGTCCGTAAGGGAACACCGTCGCGCGCTTGCCCTTGCACGCGGTGACCCACTCGTCGTCCGTGCAGAGCCGCTTGCCGGCGTTCTGGCAGGCGGCCTCGGCCTGATCCCGGCTGATGTACGCCTGCGGCTTCACGCCGCGCCGGCTCACCGCCTTCACCTTCAGCTTGCCGACCGGCTCGAATGGCGAGTGCCGGCGCTTTCCGCCGCCGGAGAGCAGCTCGACGGTGCTCGCCTCGAAGCGATCGATGCAGAACGTCCCGCGCACCGAGGCCATTCCCGCGGGGCACGCGGCGCGCGCGGCGGCGGCCGGCCGGGGGCTCGGCAGCCCGAGGACCGCGAGGCCGAGCGCCGCGACGCCCGCGGCGAAGAGCGGCGAGCGCGCGAGCGACAGGACGGGCCGGCGCGCGAGGGGGTGAGGCGGGAGAGGCGGTCGCATCGCGGAGAGGCCCAGACCCGGGGCGAGCTTCCGGCCATAGCCGATCCCCGGCGCGGCGGGCAAATTGCCGCAGCTCGCGGAGGCGGGCCCGGAGGCGCGCGTGTGCGCGCTGCTGGCGCTGGACGAGCGGGCGATTTCGGTCACGCTGCCGCTCCCATGACAGCCACCGCCCCGCCCGACGCGGGCGCCACGGCCGCGGGCTCGCGCGGCGACCTCCCCGCGCCCGCGGGCTCGCCCGGCGATCTTCCCGCGGCCCTGCTCCGGAGCTCCCCCGCCGACTTCGTCGTCGAGGAGCTCCCCGCCTACGCGCCGAGCGGCCGCGGCGAGCACGTGTTCGTGACCTTCCGCAAGACGGGGCGCACCACGCCCGACGCGGTCCGGGCCATCGCGCTCGCGCTCGGGGCCGACCCGGGCAGCGCCGGCTTCGCCGGCATGAAGGACCGGCACGCGATCACCACGCAGACCGCATCGTTCCAGCTCCCCCTCGCGCAGGATCCGGCGCCCCTGCTCGAGAAGGCCGAGCTGCCCGGGATCGAGGTCCTCGCGGTCGCCCGCCACGACAACAAGCTCAAGCCGGGGCACCTCCTCGGCAACCGGTTCCGGATCGCGCTCCGGGGCATCGCCCCCGCGGCGCTCCCGCTCGCCGAGCGCCGCCTCGCCGAGATCGGCCGCGCCGGCGTGCCGAACGCGTTCGGGCCCCAGCGGTTCGGAAGGAACGGCGACAACCCCGAGCGCGCGCTCGCGTGGATCTCGGGCCGGGAGCGCGGGCCCCGCGACAAGCGCGAGCAGCGGCTGCTCTTCTCGGCGCTCCAGTCGCTCTGGTTCAACGAGGTGCTCGCGCGCCGCGAGGCGGACGGCACCTGGAGCGCCGTGCTCCCCGGCGATCTCGCCAAGAAGCGCGACAGCGGCGGGCTGTTCCTCGTGCCGCTCGAGGGCCCGGAGCTCGCGGACGCCGAGGCGCGCGCCGCGGCGCTCGCGATCTCGGCGACGGGCCCGATGTTCGGCCGGAAGATGCGCTGGCCCGAGGGCGCCCCGGGCGCGCTGGAGCGCGAGGTGCTCACGGCGGCGATCGGCGACCCTCGCAAGCTCGACGCGTTCGCCCACGCCGGAGAAGGCACGCGGCGCCCGCTGCGCCTGGAGGTGGACGGCCTCGAGGTGTCCGCCATGGAGGCGACCGCCGGGGGCGCGGCGGAGAGAGCCACCACGCCAGAAGCCGCGGACGATCCCGATGTACGGCACGGAATCGTCGTCTCGTTTGTGCTACCGAAGGGCGGCTACGCGACGACCGTCCTTGGGCGAGTCTTCCGGCTCGTCGACGCCTCCGCCCCCCGGCCCCCCATCGGCAGGCCGGGGGCGGCGAGCGCCCCTCCTCCGGAGGAGGACGAAGTCGAGGAAGGGCAGCCCGCCGTCGATCCGTAACTGGTCTTCGAAGCGCGGCTCCCACCCACCCCCATCGGAAAGGCACCAAGGAACAAGATGAACCTCGTCGAGTGGCTGCAGCGCATCATGGTCGGATTCGGGGCCGCCTGGGTCATGTGGTTGATGATCGCCCTCAGCGTCGTCTCGGTCGCCATCATCCTGGAGCGCGCCTGGTTCTTCTGGTCGCTCCGCGACGACCTCACCGTCCTCGCGCGGGATCTCAAGACGTCCCTCGACGATTCTATCGAGGCGGCGCGGCGGCGGATGGACGCCTCGCCCTCGGCCGAGGCGGCGGTCGTCGCGGCCGGCCTCGCGGTGGCGCACCAGGGGCCCGAGGCGGCCGAGGAGGCCATGGCAGGCGCCGCGGCGCTCCAGCGCATGAAGCTGGAGCGGCGCCTCGCCTACCTGGGCACGCTCGGCAACAACGCGCCGTTCATCGGGCTGTTCGGCACCGTCATCGGCGTCGTCGGCGCCTTCGACGCGCTCGGCCAGGCGGCGAAGACGCCCGTGGCGCAGGCCACGTCGCAGGCCATGGCGCCGCAGGCGGTCATGTCGAGCATCGCCGAGGCGCTCGTCGCGACCGCGGTCGGCCTCGCGGTCGCCATCCCGGCGGTCGCCGCGAACAACTTCTTCCAGCGCATGATCAAGTCGACGCTCGCCAACACCGAGGCGCTGACGCGCGTCCTGCTCGCGCACCTCAAGATCGATCCGGCGTTCGCCGGGGCCGCGCCCGCCGCCGCCGTCGAGCAGCCGCGGGGCAAGGCCGCGAGGGCGTCGCGGCAGGAAGAGCACAAGAAGGGCGGCGCGGGCGAGGAGGAGCGCTGATGGCCGGCATGAGCCGCAACGACGATGACGAGATGATCAGCGGCATCAACGTCACGCCGCTCGTCGACATCACCCTCGTCCTCCTCATCATCTTCATGGTGACGGCCAAGATCATCGTCTCGCAGTCGCTCCCCCTCGATCTGCCGAAGGCGGCGCAGGGGCAGGAGGTGCAGCTCATCTTCGGTCTCGAGCTGCACGCGAACGGCGACACGCTCGCCGACGGCAAGAAGCTCGCGAGCGAGGACGCGATCCTGCCGATCGCGCGCGAGGCCCAGGCGAAGAACCCGGAGCTCCGCGCCGTGATCCGCGCCGACACGACGGTCCCGCACGGCCGGGTGATCCGCGCGCTCGATCTGCTGAAGCAGGCCGGCGTCTCCAAGATCGCGTTCGGCGTGACGCCGATCGCGCCCGAGCCCGGCGCGGCCCCGGGTACGGCGCCGGGCGCCCCTGCCGCGCCTGCCCCGGCGGCCCCCGCGCCCGCAACCCCGAGCCCCGCGCCGTGAGCGCGCCGAGCGAGACCTTATGAGCCAGGTCACGAGCGATCGCGCCGCGGGGGCGGTCCACGACGGCCGCCGCCGAGACGAGCGCGGCGGCGCCGAGCCCGGGGGAGCCAAAGATCCCTCGCCCGCCCTCGCCTCGCGCGCGCCGGGCCGCGCCGGCGATCGGCGGCGCGGCGCGGATCCGCTCGCCGCGGTGCTCGCCCTCGGCGACCGCGCGTCGCGCGTGGGCGCCTTTCTCGGGGTCACGCTGGCGGTCACGAGCCACGGCGCGGCCTCGGCCCGGGCCATCGTCTCGGGGTCGCTGCGCGACATGCGGCACGTGGTCGGGGAGATGCGCGCCGGCATCCACGACTACCTCTGGGCGATCTACGAGGTCGACGTCCCGCCGCCGAAGGTCGAGCAGCCCAAGCCGCCGGAGCCCGAGCCGCCGCCGCCGGCGCCCGAGCCCGAGCCCGTCCCCAAGGTCGCGCCGCCTCCCCAGGCGAACACCCCGCCGCCCAAGGACGACCCGTACGATCCGCCCCCCGCCGCCGCCGCGGCCGCGAAGGTCCTGACGAAAGAGCCGGATCCGGACGAGGTCCTCGACATGACCGATCGCGGGATCGCGAGCGGCGACGGGCAGGGCGTCGGCTACGGCCAGGTGGCCGGCGCGGGCACGGCGAAGACCCCCACGTTCAACCCGAACGCGAAGGTCGGAGGCGTCGTGGGCGGCAAGGGCACGGGCGACCCCGTCCCGCCCCCTCCCCCCGCGGGGCCGGACCGCTCCGCGCCGCCCGGGCTGATCGGCAGCAGCAACTGGAACTGTCCTTTCCCTCCGGAGGCCGACGTCGACCAGATCGACCAGGCGAAGGTCGTCCTCATGGTCACGGTGCGCCCCGACGGCAGCCCGCTCTCGGTCAAGGTCGTCAGTGATCCTGGCCACGGCTTCGGTCGCTCCGCGCGCATGTGCGCGCTCGGCCGCCGCTACAACCCGGGCAAAGATCGCTCGGGCGCCTCGATCGCCGCCACGACGCCGCCCATCACGGTGACGTTCACGCGCTAGCGGCTCGCCGCGAGCTCCCTTAAAATTCGCTCCGCGCCCTTCGCCTCGGTTATCCTCGTCGGCGGCTTGTGATCGTCCCCGAACGGATCGAGCAGCTCTCGAAGGTCCCTCTCTTCAAGGGCCTCACCCCGGCCGCGCTGGAGCTCATCTCGCGCGTCGCGAGCGAAGAGACGCACGCCCTCGGCACCAAGATCTTTCAGCACGGGGATCCGGGCGACAAGCTCTACATCCTGCTCGAAGGCAAGGTCCGGATCAGCCGCGAGATCGCCGGGATCGGCGAGGAGGCGCTCGCGGTGCTCGGCCCGGGCGCCGTGTTCGGCGAGATGGCGCTGCTCGACGAGGCCCCCCGCTCCGCCGACGCGCGCGTCCACGAGCGCTGCCGGTTGCTCACCGTGTCGAAGGACGCGTTCGAGGACCTGCTCTTCCTGCACAAGGAGCTCGCGTACGAGGTCCTCTGGAACGTCGTCCGGATGCTCGTCCAGCGGCTCCGCGAGACGAACAACAAGCTCACGTTCCTCTCCGTCTCAGGCAAATTCGAGTAGAGTGCCGGCCAGATCGCCCGGCGACCGTGGGCGCGCGCGCCAGCGCGGCGCGGCCTGCCGCACGGGGGGCGGCGTTCGGCTCGAACTCAACGTTCCTTGGAGGACCATGGCAGCCAGAATGAAGCACGCAGCGCTCGCCCTCGCGCTCTGGATGGGCGCCTTCGCAGGAGCCTGCGGCTCCAGCACGCCGCCGCCCGAGACGGCGGCGGACAAGAACGACTTCGACGGCGAGTCGAGCCCGGACGAGGGCAAGGCGACCGCCGACGCCGAGGGCGCGAAGCCCGCGAAGCCGGAGAAGGACGCGGAGGCGCAGGAGCACCAGGAGGAGCACGCGGCTCCCGCCAAGTCGACGCCGCTCCAGGCGACCAAGTTCGAGGCGGATCTGAAGAAGATCGGGATCAACCTCAAGAAGATCCCCGAGCTCGAGAAGCTCCCGGCGGGGCAGAAGAAGAAGGTGATGCCGCTGCTCCAGAAGGCGCTCGGCTACGACACCTGCGAGGGCTGCCACGTCGAGGGCGACTTCAAGAAAGAGACGCGGAACATGAAGGTCGCCCGCGAGATGTGGCGCCACTTCGTCGCGCCGCTCCGCAGCGAGAGCGGCGGAACCCTCTTCTGCGACAGCTGCCACGCCGGGAACGAGCACGTCCTGAACCGCAAGGACAAGAAGGCCCTCCAGGCGTTCATGGAGGAGGAGTACCAAAACAAGGTTTCTCGGGCGAACAAGGAGGACATGGAGTGCGGCACGTGTCACGGCGACGCCATGGAGACCAAGATCATCGAGAAACTCTGGAACATCCCGAAATGACGGGAGCCGCCTGGACGCCGCGCGAGGCGCTTGTCCAGCAGCGGGCCTGACGGAATCCGGCGAAGCCTCGTCGCCTTGACCGTCTGACGTTCGTTAGTTGACTTACATTTCAGCAGGAGCGGCCTCGAGGCCTGCCTGCGCTCCGATCTCGCACCAGCGTCCACCCCCCGCCTGCGCCGGCGCTCGGCCGCCTCATCATTGACGAGAGATCGCCATGACGGTGGGTCATGCACCGTTTTCGTACTAGATAGGCGGCATGTGCGGTGTGTTCGGAATCTTTGGCCACCCCGAGGCGGCCAACATGACCTACCTCGGGTTGCACGCGCTCCAGCATCGAGGGCAGGAGTCAGCGGGGATCGTCAGCAGCGACGGGGAGCGCCTCTTCGGTCACCGCGCCATGGGGCGGGTGCAGTCCGGCTTCGCTCCGTCCGATCTCGCGACGCTGCCCGGCGAGCGCGCCATCGGCCACGTCCGCTACTCCACCGCGGGCGGCTCGCACCTGAAGAACGCGCAGCCGCTGGGCGTCGACTACGCGCGCGGCTCGCTGGCGGTCGCGCACAACGGCAACCTCACGAACCATGAGGCCCTGCGCGATCGGCTCGAGGCGCGCGGCTCGATCTACCAGACCGCGAGCGACACCGAGTCGATCGTCCACCTCATCGCGATGAGCAAGAAGGAAGCGCTGCGCGATCGCATCGCGGAGGCGCTCATGGAGGTGGAGGGCGCCTACTCGCTGCTCTTCTTGACCGAGCGCGAGCTCATCGCCGTGCGCGATCCGCGCGCGATCCGGCCGCTCTGCCTGGGCGAGATGGCGAGCGCGAGCGGCGTCGCCCACGTGGTCGCGAGCGAGTCGACGGCGTTCGACCTCATCGGCGCGCGCAAGGTGCGCGACGTCGCGCCGGGCGAGATGCTGATCATCAGCGCCGACGGCGTGCGCTCCGAGTTCCCCTTCGCGCAGGAGCAGCGCAAGCTCTGCATCTTCGAGCACGTCTACTTCGCCCGGCCCGACTCGACCCTCCAGGGCGTCAGCGTCTACGAGGTCCGCAAGGCGTTCGGCCGGCGCCTCGCCGCCGAGCAGCCGGTCGAGCCCGGCGACGATCTCGTCGTGATCCCGGTGCCCGACTCGGGCGTGCCGGCGGCGATCGGCTTCGCCGACCGCGCGCGCGCCCCCTTCGAGATGGGGCTCATCCGCAGCCACTACGTCGGCCGCACGTTCATCGAGCCGCAGCAGTCGATCCGGCACTTCGGCGTCCGGCTCAAGCTCAACCCGAACCGGGCGGTGATCGAGGGCAAGCGGGTCGTCGTCATCGACGACTCGATCGTCCGCGGGACGACGAGCCGGAAGATCGTCAAGATGATCCGCGACGCCGGCGCGCGCGAGGTGCACGTCCGCATCTCGAGCCCGCCCACGCGCTGGCCCTGCTACTACGGGATCGACACGCCGACGCGGTCGGAGCTCATCGCGTCGAGCCACTCGGTGGACGAGATCTCCAGCTACCTGACGGCCGACAGCGTCGGGTACCTCTCGCTGGAGGGCCTCGTCGAGAGCGTGCGGTCCCTCGAGGCGCGGGCCGGGGACGCCGCGGGCGCGCGGCCGTCGGCGGACAGCTACTGCCACGCGTGCTTCTCCGGGAGCTACCCGATCTCCTTCACGCCGGCCGCGCCGAACCGGCAGCTACGGATGGTGAGCGGTTGACGCTGCCCCGCTCCGGCGCCGAGGGTCCTCCGATGGCCGAGGGCACCGCCGCTCACGAGAGCGCGGATCGCGCCGCCGCCTCGGCGCCGCTCTTCGCCCGCGTCGCGGACGAGGTCTCGATCTTCGAGGTGAGCCCGCGGGACGGGCTCCAGAACGAGGCGGCGATGATCCCGATCGACGGCAAGCGGCGGCTCATCGCGGCGCTCGTCGCCGCCGGTCTCCGCAAGATCGAGATCACGAGCTTCGTCTCGCCGAAGTGGGTCCCGCAGCTCGCCGACGCCGAGGAGCTCGCGCGGACGCTCCCGGCCGAGCGGGGCGTGACCTTCAGCGCCCTGTGCCCGAACGCGCGCGGCCTCGAGCGCGCGCTCGCTGTGGGCCTGCGCGAGATCGCCGTCTTCCTGAGCTCGAGCGAGGCGCACAACCGCGCCAACATCAACAAGTCGATCGACGACACGCTCTCGGTGTTCTCGGAGATCGTCCCTCCGGCGCGCGAGGCGGGCCTCGCCGTGCGCGCCTACGTCTCGACCGTGTGGGGCTGCCCGTACGAGGGCGACGTCGACCCTGCCCGGGTCGTTCGCATCGCGGAGCGGCTCATCGACCTCGGCTGCTACCAGGTCTCCCTCGGCGACACGATCGGCGTCGGCACCCCGCGGCAGACGCACGACATCGTCCGCCGCTTCCTCGACGCGATGCCGCCCGAGCGGTTCGCGCTGCACCTGCACGACACGCGCGGCACGGCGCTCGCGAACATCCTGGTCGGCCTGGAGCTCGGGGTGCGCGACTTCGACGCGTCGGTGGCGGGCGTCGGCGGCTGCCCCTACGCGCCGGGCGCGGCGGGCAACATGGCGACGGAGGACCTCGTGTTCATGCTGCACGGGATGGGCGTCCGGACCGGCGTCGATCTCGACAAGCTGATCGAGGCGGGGAACGTCGCGGAGCAGGTCATCGGCCGCCCGCTCCCGGGCAAGGTCCACCGCGCCGGCCCGTTCCGGCTGCGCCGCCAGCCGACCCGGGACTGAGCGCGGCCCAGCGGGGCGCCGAGCCGGCGCGCCGCGCTCGGCCGCGAGGCCGCCGTCAGTCGCCCGCGATGCACCCGAGGCGCGTGAAGAAGACGTGGTGCTCGCCGCCCTCGCGATCGTCGCGGAAGAGGATGCCCACGTCGCCCTCCGGCCCGAACGTCGCGACCGGGCCGATGCTGTCGCGGGGCGCGAAGGTGAGCCGCTGCTCCGCGCTGATCGGCACGAGATCCGCGTTGACCGTGACCGCGTAGAGCTCGTAGCCGTCGTTCTGGTCGCGGTCGTCCGAGTAGATCGCGAGCAGCCGATCGCCGAGCGGACGCAGGAACGGGTACCTGGAGCGGAAGGGCCCAGGGTCGGAGATGGGCGTGGGCGGCGTGAGGATCTGGCCGTCCTCCGAGACCGCCGCCGCATAGATGGCCTTGAGGCTCGCCGATTTGTCGTACCACGCGATGACGTAGCGATCGCGGTTCCAGACCACCGTCGGATAGACCGCGTCAGTCTCGCCGGTCGTCAGCGTGACGACCTCCGAGCGCGGATCGAGCTCGGCGGTGAACGTCCGGAACTGGATGAAGTGCGTGGCCGCGTCGCCCGTGGACCACGCGACCCCGATGCCGCCCTGGCCGGCCGCCGCGGACGGCGCCTCGTTGCCGAGGCCGTTCGACGCCTCCGTGAGCTGGACGTTGTCGCCGATCAGGTTGCCGTCGATGTCGATGCGCTGCGCGAACAGATCGAAGAGGCCGTTGCGCTCGTCCTGCCAGACGGGGATGAACTCCGCGTCGTTCCACGTGAGCGTCACGTTGACGGAGAAGCCGGGCGCCTTCGAGAGCCGCCGATCGCCGCCCTCCACCTTCTGGCCGTCCTCGTCGAGCAGGGAGAAGTACACCTCGTAGTCGCCGTCGCGCCGGTCCTGCCACGCGGCGCCGTACCGATCGCCGACCCACACGATCGGCCCGCCGGAGGCGTCGCCGTTCTTCGGCGTGATGACCTCCTCGCCCGGCGCGAGCGGCTGCCCGTCGACGCTGATCATCGAGCGGTACACGTTGAAGCCCTGCGTGGTCCCGGTGTAGAGCGACGCGTACGACGTCCCGCTCCAGGCGAGCCCGCCGGAGCCGGCCGGCGCGATGTCGCCAGAGATGCGGGTCGCGTCGGTGTCGAGCGGCACGAAGCGGGCCCCGTTGTCGACCGTGCCGTCGCAGTCGTTGTCGACGCCGTCGCAGATCTCGATGCCCCCAGGGAAGGCCGCGGCGCTCGCGTCGTCGCAGTCGTCGCCGCACGAGAGCGGCTCGCCGGGGATCGTGCCGGGCAGCGCCGCGCGGAAGCCATCGCCGTCGATGTCGAGCGTCGACGGCCCGTAGATGCACGCCCCGGTCGCGCTCTCGCACGTGTCCTTGGTGCAGGGGTCGCCGTCGTCGCAATCCACCGGCTCCAGCGCGACGCACTCCCCGCCGCGCCGCGGGGCCGCGCCCTCGGGCGAGGGCGCCGCGCCGCCGTCGGGCTGCCCCGCCTCGAAGAGCTGGCAGAACACGGGCTTGCAGAGATCCTCGATGCCGGGGCAGTCGGCGTCCACCTCGCACTCCGGCGCGGGCGGCGGGATGTTCAGCCCGGTCCGCGCCCCGCACCCCCCCGAGAGCGAGCCGCCGGCAAGGACCGTCCCGAGCAGGGCCGCCGCCAGCGCCGCCTTCCGGCGCGCGCGCCGACCCATGGCGTACCTCGTCACAGACATCCGCCCATCCCCGCGACGTCGATCGGCTCGCACACGAACCCGGGATCGCAGTTGACGTCGCCGCTGAGCGCGCAGAGCTCGACGCACTGGGTGCCCGAGCCGGTCACCACGCAGGCGAACCCGGCGCCGCACTGGCTGCCGCCGCTGCACGGATCGCCCTGCCGGCCCGGACCGGCCGGCGCGCAGTACGCGCCGTAGATCTCCTGCCCGCACGGCTCATCCGGATACTGCACGTAGATGAAGCACCCCTCTCCCGGGGCGCAAAAGCCGCTCGACTGATCGTACGGATCGCACGCGAAATCGGTGACCGGCGGCTCGGTGTCAGGACAGCCGGGGTCTTCGTACTCTTCGAGCGGATCCCTCCCGGCGTCGGAGCCGCCCCCCCCGCCGGTCGGGACCGGCGGAGCGCCGGCCTCGCCGCCGCCCCCGCCGTCTGCGGACGGATCGTCCACGATGACTGTCTGGCCGCAACCGACAGCGAGAGCGAGCCCAGGGAGCGGTACGCAGAGGAGTGTCAGGAGGAGCGAGGAGCGCCGTCGCATGTCGCCATGCTATCGATTCCTCGCGCGCCCGCCATGCATTTGACAGCGATGGCAGTGTCCTGACGCCACGACGAGCGGTGGATCGTTTCCCCCAGGCTGCAATCCCACTTGCCTGTTGGCCGGCACTCTGATGTATCTCTCAACAATGCACACGCGCAACCTGCTCACCATCGCACTCCTCGCAGCCCCCCCTCTGGCGCTCGCCCCCCTCATGGCGTGCGGCGGTGACGACGAGACGGGAGGAGGTGGAGCGAGCTCCTCCAGCACCACCTCGAGCAGCTCCGGCGAAGGCGGCGGCGGCGGTGAGGCCGGCGCCGGCGGGGAAGGCGGCGCTGGCGGCGCCGGCGGCGCTGGCGGCGGAGACGGCGGCGGCGGCGCGGTCCCCGGTGAGCCGGCCGGCCACCTGCTGATCTCGGAGATCGTCGTCAGACCCGGAGCGGCCGAGTTCATCGAGGTCTGGAACCCGACCGAGGCCGAGATCGACCTCACCAACTACTACCTTTCGGACAACAGCGTTTATTATGCCATCACCACGGGTACCGCCTGGGCGCCGACCGGCAGCGCAGGGACGGACTTCCTCGTCCAGTTCCCCCCCGGGACCATGATTCCTGCGGGCGGACGCCTCGTGCTGGCGAGCGATGACGGCTTCGAGCTCGAGTACCAGCGGTGCGCCGACTTCGCCCTGGACGAGACGCCCATCCCCTGCGGGGGGGAGGACGTGCCGCCCATGATCGCGCCGACGAACGGCGCCCTCGGGGCGCAATCGGGCGCGCTGCTCACCGACGGCGGAGAGATGGTGATCCTCTTCGAGTGGGACGGCACGGAGCGCAGCCCGCTCAAGGACATCGATTACGTCATCTGGGGCGAGGAGCTGGGGAACTCGGCGATGGCGTACAAGACCGGCAAGGCCGGCTATGCCGATGACACCGCGCGCGGCAGCCAGCGGCCGGCCGCTGCCGCCGGCAGCGGAGCGAGCCTGGTCCGCTGTAGCGATATCGAGTTCGGCGAGCTCTTGACCGAAGGCAACGGCATCAGCGGGCACGACGAGACGAGCGAGTGGCTCGACATCAGCTTCACCGTGGCGTCCACGCCGACGCCCGGCGAAGAGAACGACTGCCCGTGAGCGCGCGCCCTCCGAGCTCGGCTCCTCGCCGCGGGGCGGCGGGAGCCCGGGCTCGGCGCGGGGCGCCTCGACGCGATCACTGGCGCCTCGACGCGATCACTGCCGGGTGATCGTCACCTTCTTGATGACCGGCGGGGTGACCGGGCGTTCGCCCTTGACCTCGACGCCGGCCAGCTTGTGGACGAGCTCCTCGGGCCCGCACTCACCGAAGATGGTGTAGCCGTTGTCGAGGTGGAACGCCGCCGCGTCGGTGATGAAGAACTGCGCGGAGTTCGTGTTCTTGCCGCGGTTCGCCATGCACAGGAGCCCCGCGCGATCGTGGCTGCCGTCCTCCCAGACCTCGTCGGGGATGACGTAACCGGCCTCGCCGGTGCCGTTCTTCTTCGCGTCACCGCCCTGGATCATGAATCCCTTGATGATGCGGTGGAAGATCGTCCCGTCGTAAGCCGGCTTCTTCTCCCAGGTCCCCTCCGGCGTCTTCCAGGGCCTGATCCCTCGCGCCAGGCCGACGAAATTGGCGACGGTGATCGGCGCCTTGTCGTCCAGCAGCTTGCAGGACAGCGTGCCGAGGTCGGTCTCGATCGACGCGGTCAACGTCTTGCCCGGCGGGAGCCCCTTGGTGGCGTCGTCGAGCGTCCACTTGCCCTTGACCGGGTCGTCCTCGCTGGGCTTGACCTCGGCGACCGGCTTCGCGGTGACCTTGCGCTTCTGCGGCTGAGGGCGCTCCTTCTCTGCCGTCTCCGCCTTGCCTCCGGCCAGCCCCGTCGACGCAGGCGTGGTCTTCGGCTTCGGCGCTTCTTCGGCCGTGGGCTCCGGGGTCTTCGAACATCCCGCGAGGGCCGAGAGCGTGGCGAGGGCGGCGATGGACTGAATGGCGAGGGTTCGAGCGTTCATCGTGCGACGATTTCCCGCGTCGCGGTCCAGCGGTCAAGGACGAGCGTCGCCGTGGTAGGAAGCGGCATGAGCTCGCGCTGCGCCCTCGCGACCCGTCCGTTCACCTCCGCGACGTCCGCCACGTCCGCCTCGCTCGCCATTCCCGCCGTGCTCGCCTCGCTCGTTCCCGCCCTGGGCACGCTGCTGCTCGGGCTCGCCCTTGGCGCATGCGAGCGCCGCGTCGACGAGCCGCTCCCGCTCACGCCCAGCAGCAACGTGGGCGACGTCGCGCCTCCCGCGTCGACCGGGACGCCTCCCGCCTCGACCGGGACGCCTCCCGCCTCGACCGGGGGGCGGGAAGCCGCCCGCTGCATCCAGCCGACGCCGTCGACGCCGGAGCGACCGTCCCCGAGGCTCACGGGCCCGGATCCGGCGTGCCCCGACGACCCGACCGGCCCGTTCCAGCTCGCGACCGGCAAGGTGACCTTCCTCGAGGCCAAGGCCCCCGACGTCACCGTCGAGATCGCCAGGAGAGAGCAAGAGCGCATGCGCGGCCTCATGTACAGGACGAGCATGGGGGAGAACCGCGGGATGATCTTCGTCTTCCAGCAGCGGACCAATCACTCGTTCTGGATGCACAACACATGCATCCCGCTCGACATGCTGTTCATCGACAGCGACGGTACGATCGTGGGTATCGAGGAGAACACCCCGACGCTCAACGACTCGACCTTCGACGTCGGCTGTCCGTCGACGTATGTCCTCGAGCTGAACGCCGGCTGGGCGCGGCGCCACGGCGTCGTCGCGGGCCAGAAGGTGCGGCTCGACGGGATCTGACGCTCGCCAGGGCGGCGGCACCTCGGCCGGCGCGTCGAGCTACATCCCCGTGAACAGACCGAGCTGGCGCGGGGGAGCCGGCGGCCCGAGCGACGAGCGCGCCGCGCCGGGCGGAGGGGCCGGCGGCGCCGCCGCGTCGAGGACGAGCGGCCCCCGAGGCGGCGCGGCGAAGAGGCGCGCGCGCCGGCCGGCGAGCGCGTCACGGGCGGCGTCGAGCGCGAGGTCCGGGCGGTTGTTGACCTCCGAAAGGTGCATCAGCGCGACCGTGTGGGTGCCGCCGGGCAGGGCCGCCAGCAGCTCGCACGCCTGCGCGTTCGACAGGTGGCCCCGCGCCGAGCGGATCCTGCGCTTGAGGTGCTGCGGGTACGGGCCGGCCTCGAGCAACCCGGGGTCGTAGTTCGACTCGAGCATCACCACATCGCAGCCGGCGACGTGCTCCAGGAGCCCCGGAGGGACCTCGCCGAGATCCGTCACGAGCGCGGCCCGCCGCGCGCCGTCGTCGACGACGAGCGCGACCTGCGCCGCGTCGTGCGGCAGCGGCTTCGGCGAGAAGGTGAGCGCGCCGACAGCGAACGGCTCGCGCGACGAGAAGGCCCGGACGCGCTCTGGATCGCCGAGCTCCGCCGCGCGCGCGGTCGCCTCCGAGGCGTAGATCGGGATCTTGTGCTTCTTGTTGTACCTGGCGGCCACGCCCACATGGTCGGCGTGCGCGTGTGTGATGACGATCGCGTCGGGCAGCAGCCTGCCGTCCGCGCCGTCCGCGCCGCCCGCGGCCGCCGCCGAGAGGCACTGCTCGAGCACCCGCGGCCCGACGCCCGCGTCCACGAGGACCCGCGTGCCACGGGAAGCGAACAGCGTGGCGTTGCCTCCGCTCCCGCTCGCGATGATGGTGATCTTCATACCGGGCTCCGGGGACCGGACTACAGGCGGCTCTGTGACCCGTAGCGCAGGCGAGGGCTCGGCTGCAAGCGCGCCGAGCGGCGCGAAGCGCTCGCGACGGCGCTCGAACGACGCTACAGGGATTCCACTTCGTGGCGCCCTCCCCCCGCCCCTCCTCTGCCTCTTCCCCCGACACCGCCGCGGAGGTGCCGCTCGCCGCGCCGCGTGCCTCTGGCGAGAGCGGTGGCGCGCCGCACATCCCTGGCGAGAACGGTGCGCCGCGCGCCCCTGGCGAGAACGGTGCGCCGCGCGCCCCTGGCGAGAACGATGCGCCGCGCGCCCCTGGCGAGAGCGGCGGCGCGCCACACGGCGCGCGCGGCAAGCGGCGCCGCCGCGCCCTGATCGCGGCGCTCGTGGTCGTCGCCCTCATCGGGGCCGCCGTCGCCGCGCTCCTCGTGCTCGGTCCGCCCGCGCTCCGCCGGCGCATCATCGCCGAGGCCCGCGCGCGCGGCGTCGCGCTCGATCCTGGCGTGATCGACGTCGATCTCCGCTCGATCCGCCTGCGCGACGGCCGCTTCTCGCTCCTCGGGGTGCGCGGGGTCTCGGGCACGGTCGCGCGCGCCACCATCGAGCTGCGCGGGCTCTCGCCTGCGCGGATCGCGACGGAAGGCGTCGAGCTCACTCTCGTGGGGACCGACGCCCTGGAGGATCTGCCGGCGTGGGTCGCGCAGTACGGCCCGCGCGCGGCGGCGCTGCCGCTCACCACGGGCCGCCTCCGCCTCGGTCTCCGGGATCGCGACGGCGGACCGGAGGTGCTCGTGCTGGCCGACGGCGCCCTCGAGCGGCGCGCGGCCGCCCCGGTCGAGGGCGCCGCCGCGCCGCCCGGCGCGCCGCGGCCGGAGATCGGCGTCCTGAAGCAGGCCCGCGTGCTCGTCGCCGGCAAGGAGATCGCGCGCACCGACATCGCCTGGTCCATCGGCGCAGCCTCGATCTCCCTCGGCTTCGGCGGCGAGGACCTCGTCTCCGCGCCGCTCAGGGCCGAGCTCCGCCCACGCCCCTCGCCGAGCGCCTCGATCGAGCTCGCGCCGACGCCGCTCTCCGCCGTGGGCGCGCTCCTCGGCGTCGACGTCGGCGCCTCGACGATGGTCGTCGCCGGAACGCTCGAGCTGCGGCTCGCGGATGGGGCGGACCGGACCGCCCTGTCCGAGGCGCCGCTCGAAGGGCCGATCGCGCTCACGGTGAAGGGCTTCACCCTGCCCCACCCCAGGGAGCTCGACGGGCTCCTCTTCGGCAACACCACGACCGTCAAGGCGGACGCGAGCATCTCGGCGGACCGCCGGCGCGTCGCGCTGAGCGGCGTGGAGGTCGCGGCCGGCGCGCTGAAGCTCAAAGGAACGGGCACCGTCGAGCGCAGCGGCGCGGACGCCGCGATCGCGATGGATCTATCTGGATCCATCCCATGCTCGCTCCTGGCCGGCTCGGCTGCGATGTCGCACCTGACCGGCGCCGTGGGGCTGCTCACGCGCGACCTGGTGAGCCGCGCGCTCGCAGGCTCGGTGGCGGTCCAGGTCCACGTCGACGCGCGCGCGAGCCGGCTGACCGCCGCGCGTGTCACGCCGAGCGCGATCCTCCGTTGTAAGCTCCGCTTCTAGCGGGTCGCTCCACCGCGCCGGGTCCCGCGACCCGGAACCCAGAACCCGAATCCCGGGAGGAATGCACGGTAGGGCGCCAACGAAGCGGATAGCCCTGGAATTTTCTCTTCCTGGCATTCAAGGTCCCCCCGTCGCGGCTCGACGGTCGAACTGCTTTATGCTTTTCCCGGCGCTTTCGCTTCCGAGCACCGCTGTCGCGCCTTGCCGTCCCCTGCGGGAGCACTCCGTCCGAGAGCGGCGAGGATCGATGAGGGAGGAAGGCGGAGGGCGAATGTCTGTGTCGAGGACGATCCGACGCGATGAGCCAGGGCGCGGAGCACGGGAGGCGCGGCGCGCGCTCGACGCGCGACCGCCGTTCTGACACGTTGTTCGATGAGGAGCCCGCAATGCGCTCTGGAGCTCTCTTCCTCGCCGCTCGGCTCACCTCGCTGCTAGGGCTCGTGGCGCTCTTCAGCGCTGCCTGCAACGGCGGTCTCGGCGCCGGCATGGACGACGCCCCGGGCGGCGGGGGCGCGGCGGCGGCGTCGTCCTCGTCGGCCTCCGTGGCATCCTCGTCACCCTCCGTGACATCGGGCGGAGGCAGCGGCGCAGGCGACGGCGGGGGCCCCGGAGAAGGCGGCGGCGAGGGAGGCAGCGGCGGAACCGACGAGCAGGACTTCCCCCTCGACACGACGCCACCGGCGCCCTGCCCGCCCGACATGGCGGAGGTCGAGGGATACTGCATCGATCGCTTCGAGGCGCCGAACGTGGAAGGCGCCCTGCCGCTCGTCATGGAGAGCGCCGTCTCGGCGCACGCCTGGTGCGAGGAGCGCGGAAAGCGCCTCTGCACCGAGGACGAGTGGGACACGGCGTGCCAGGGCCCCGAGGCGTTCGTCTATCCGTACGGGAACACCCACGAAGCGGAGCGCTGCAACGACAACAAGACGTGGAGAGCGCCCGACGAGGGCGCGCTCAGCTCCTGGCCTTCGGATGGAGCGCTGGCCGAGGTCCAGGCGCTGTACCAGGCCGAGCCGAGCGGCTCGCGACCCGGCTGCGCGAGCGCGTTCGGCGTCCACGACATGACGGGGAGCGTCGAGGAGTGGGTGGTGCGCACCCAATACCACGTCAACGAGTATCCTCACGTCCTCAAGGGCTGTTACTGGTCCGGCTGCTTCGGCGGCGCGAAGCCGCGGTGCGGCTCCACGAACCCGGCGCACGGGGACGGGTTTCGCTTCTACGAGACCGGCTTCCGGTGCTGCCGCGACGTCGAGTGAGCGACCCGGCGGCGACGCTCCGGCCCGCACAGAAGCGGCCCGACGGCGCGGCGCGCAGCGGACGTCCGGCGCGAGCGCAGGCGCAGCGCCGCCGGTGACCGACGCGATCCCGCGCCGTGGCCTCGCGACAGGCAACCTGAACGAACCGCTTCCCCTCGGTCCGGCCGCACGCTAGGGCACCCTGAACGGTGCTGACCTTACCGAGAGAGCCTCGCCCCAGCCTTGACCTCGTGAAGGACGCGATCGCGGCGTTCGCGCTCAAGGGCCGCGGGCGCGCCCGTCCGGACGATCTCGACGCGCGCGATCCGGCGTTCATCGCCCGGGTGCTGCCGCTGCTCGGCTTCCTCTACGACGACTACTTCCGCTGCGAGACCGAGCTCGAAGAGCAGCTGCCCGACGGCCCCTTCCTCGCCGTGAGCAACCACAACGCGATGACGGGAATGCCCGATATGTACTGCCATATGACGGCGTTCTGGCGCCTTTATGGGCCATCGCGGCCGTCCTACGGGCTGATGCACGATCTCCCGTTCAACGTCCCGAAGGCCGGCGCCTGGCTCAACGCCTGCGGCGCCATCGCGGCGAGCCCGGAGAACGGGCGGCGAGCGCTCGCCCGGGGCGCGGCGGTGCTGGTCTTCCCCGGCGGCGATCTCGACGCGTGCAAGCCGACCTCGGCGCAGTACACGATCCGCTTCGGCCGGCGCCGCGGCTTCGTCCGGCTCGCCATCCGCGAGGGCGTGCCGATCGTGCCGATCGTGAGCGTGGGCGCGCACCAATCCCTCTACATCGCCACGGATGGGAGCAGACTGGCCAGGTGGCTCCGCCTCCCCGAGCTCGCGCGCTCGAACGTCGCGCCGCTCGGCCTCGCCCTGCCGTGGGGGCTCATTGTCGGCATCCCGATCCCCCATGTGCCCCTGCCGGTGAAGATCCACACGCGGGTGCTCCGCCCGCTGCACCTCGGGCTCCCGAGAGAGGCCGCGAGCGACCCGGACGAGGTCGAGCGCGCATTCGCGCGGATCGTCGCGCGCATGGAGGCCGGGCTGGACGAGCTCCGGACGGCGGGCAGGCACGGTCTGTTCCCGCGTGGTTGATGGGCCGCGCGGTTGATGGGCTGCGTGGTTGATGGGCCGCGCGGTTGACGGGCGAACCGCAGGAGAGTGGCGGCGCGGTGGCGCGCGTGGCGTCCGGAGCGCGCCCGGGGCCCGAGCGGGCAGCGCGCGACGCTCCAAAACCAGCGGGCGCGCGACAAAGGGCGCTGGGCCTCGCGCAGCGCTCGGAAAACCGAGTCCGTTCATGTAGGCTTGAGCGCCAGCCGTGACCCCCGACCGCACCGCGCAGCTCCTCGCACCGCTGGCCCAGCCGGGAGAGCTCATCGCAGCCAAGTACCGCGTCGAGCGGGTCGTGGCCATCGGCGGTATGGGCGTCGTACTGGCGGCGCGCAACGAAGATCTCGACCAGAAGGTCGCCATCAAGATCCTGCGCCAGGACGCCCTCGCGAACCAGGAGGCCGTCACGCGCTTCCTGCGGGAGGCGAGGACGGCGGCGCGCCTGTCGGGCGAGCACGTCGCGCGCGTGTTCGACGTCGGCACCACCGAGACCGGCGTGCCCTTCATGGTGATGGAGTTCCTGACCGGGCTCGATCTCCAGCAGGTCATCGATACCCACGGTCCGCTGCCCATCCAGGACGCTGTCGACTACGTACTGCAGGCCCTCGAGGCCGTGGCCGAGGCGCACGCGGCCGGCGTCGTCCACCGGGACATCAAGCCTTCGAATCTGTTCCTCGCCGAGCACACGGACGGCACACGGCACATCAAGGTCCTCGATTTCGGCATCTCGAAGGGGCAAGGCCTCGACTCGCCGGCGGAGCCGGGGCTCACGTCGACGAAGCAGGTGATGGGCTCGCCCGGATACATGTCGCCCGAGCAGATGATGGCGCCGAGGACGGTCGACGGGCGCGCCGACGTCTGGTCGTTCGGTGTGCTGCTCTACACGCTGGTGACGGGCGAGCCGCCATTCCAGGGCGAGACGGTCGCCGCGGTGATGGCGAACATCCTGCACCAGCCGGTGCCGCGGCTGCGCGACAAGCGCAGCGACGCGCCCGCCACGCTGGAGCGCATCGTCTCGCGCTGCCTGGAGCGCGACGTGAGCGAGCGGTACGCCAACGTCGGCAAGCTCGCGCAGGCCCTCGAGCCGCTCGGGTCGAGCTTCGCGAAGCTCTCGACCTCGCGCATCCAGAGCGCGATCGGCGCGGCGTCGCCGGCCGGACAGACGTTGCTCAACTCGCGGGCGGCCGAGGACAGCGACAGGCTGTCCGGCGCGTCATGGTCGCACACGAGCAACCGGCGCCGCTCGCGGCGCAGGCTGCTCGTCGCCGCCGGCGTGGCCGCGCTGGTGGCCAGCGCGGCCGGGGCGGGCATGTGGCTCGTCGCGAGCGTGCATGTGGCGTCGCAGGCGCCGAGCGGCGCCGTGTCACGCCAGCCCGAGCGCGCCGCGGCCGACGCGCTCGGGCCCGAGTCGCCCGCCGCAGCGCCGAGCGCTCCAGCGGCGACCGCCAGCGCCGCGACCGAGGCGTCGAGCCCGGCGGCGCCGCCGGCGTCTGCGCCGAGCGCGGCTCCCACGGGCAGCGCTGCGGCCGACGCGCGCCCGAAGGCGACCGCCTCCGGAGCGCCGCTCAAGCCGGGCCACGCGCCGAGACAGCCGAGGTCGATCAGCGAGGACGAGATGCTGAGGAGCCGCCATTGAGATCGTTACGAGCGCGACACGCGGGCGCATGGCTCGCGCTGCTCTGTGGGACCAGCCTGACCTCACCGCTCCTGGCGCAGCCGACCGCGGCGGACAAGGCGCTCGCCGAGGGGCTGTTCCAGGACGGCAAGAGGCTCATGGACGAGGGCAAGCTCCAGGAGGCCTGTCCGAAGCTCGCGGAGAGCCAGCGCGTGGATCCAACGGTCGGGACGCTGCTCAACCTGGCGGTCTGCCACGAGAAAGAGGGCAAGACGGCCAGCGCGTGGGCCGAGTTCACGGAGGCGTCCTCGCTCGCGGCGAGCGCCGGGCAGCAGGATCGCGCCCAGTTCGCGGCCAAGCGCGCGTCCGAGCTGGAGGCCAGGCTGACGCGCCTCGTCCTCGACGCGGCGCAGGCGACGCAGACGGCTCCCGCGATGACGATCACGCTGAACGGCAAGGAGCTGAGCGCCGCCGCGGCCGCGGGCTCGGGCATCCCCGTGGATCCGGGCACGGCGACGATCGAGGCAAAAGCGCCGGGCAAGCAGCCCTGGTCGCAGCGGGTGACGCTCGACCCCGGGCCCAGCACGACGCGGGTGACCATCCCGCCGCTCGCGGACGTCGCCGTTCAGGCGGCGAAGGCGGCTCCCCCTGCCCCGCCGCGCCCGCCGCCTGCCCGTCCGGAGGCCGCGAGGCCCGAGGCGACCGGCAACCCGATGCGCGCGCTCGGCTTCGTCGCTGGCGGCGTCGGCATCGCCGGGCTCGGCGTGGGGGCGGTGTTCGGGGTGCTGACGATACAGAAAGCGGGAGATGTCGAGGAGGGGTGCAGCGGCAGCTTCCGCTGCAGCCGCGCGGACGTCGAGGCGAACGAGAGCGCCCGGACGAAGGCGATGGTCTCGAACATCGCGATCGGCGCGGGGCTGGCGTGCCTCGGGGCCGGCGTCGCGATGGTGCTGATGTCCCCTCGTTCGCCGGAGCAGGCTGCCGCGGTAGAGCGCGTGTGGGTCGCGCCCAGCGTCGCGTCGGACGGGGGGCGCGTGGTGCTCGGAGGCCATTGGTGATGCGAAGCTCGACGTGCTCTGCCGTGACGCTGGCGCTCGCCGCGCTCGCGCCGGGCCTCAACGGCTGCGCGGAGATCGCGGGGCTCGAGGATCGCCGGGTGATCCAGCTGATGACGCTCGCCGAGAACCAGGCGGAGCCTCGCGCCATCGCGCTCGACGAGGAGGCGATCTACTGGACCAACGGGCGGAGCGACGGGAGCCAGGGGAGCTCCAAGGGCGGCGCGCTCCGGAGGCAGATCAAGGATGACTGGGAGGTCGTCGATCTGCTCAGGCCTTCCGACGAGGTGCCCGACGCGATCGCGCTGGACGCGACTCACATCTACTGGTCGAGCACCGACGCCGCCTTCGAAGGCGACTGCAACCCCGACGACGGGGATACCCGAGACAAGCTGTTGAAGCTACCGAAAGCAGCGCCGATTCCCGCTGCTGGCGGGGAGATGCTGTGGGGAAGCTGCGGCGCCGCGAGCGCGATCGCGCTGAGCGCCGACAACGTCTACAGCGCTCGGCCGAACGCCAACCGCATCACCTCGGTGTCCAAGCAAGGCGGTAGTCGAACGAACCTGACGGCGGGCGGCGAGCCGCTCTACGTCGCGATCGACGGCTCCCTCGTCTACTGGACCGATCCCAAGAACAAGACGCTCTCGGTCATCGACATCAGCGGGGATGCCCCCGAGAAGGAGCTCTTCTCGGAGCTCGAGCCGCCGGGGCTGCTCGTGCTGGATGAGGCCAACCTCTACTGGCTCCACGGAAACAACGTCATGCGGTATTCGCGGAGCGGAGCGGACGGAGACGTCGCAGGGCTCCTCCTCGACAAAGAGCTGCCGAGCCCTCCTACCGGCATCGCGGCGTATGGGGACTACCTTTACATCACCGTCAAGGAGGCAAAGAGCGTCTACCGGCTCCGCAAGGACGGCGCCGGCGGTCCGCAGGAGATCGCGGCGAACCAAGAGGGCCCGACCGGCATCGCCGCGGACCGGACTGGCGTCTACTGGACGAACTCCGTCTCGGGACAGATCGTCCGCTTCAACGACGAGTGACCCGCAGCCGCCAGCCAGGCGGCGTCCTCGCTCGGGCCGCTGGGCCCTCCAGGGCTCAATCGATCTGCAGGTGGTAGTGCGGCGGCCGCGACTCCTCGAGCGCGAACACGCCCCCGACCTCGTCGACCCCCTCGAGGAAGGCGCGCTTCTCCGCGGGCGTCATGTCCCGGTTCCGGATGTCGACGGCGCCCTCCCGGAGGTGCGCCGAGATGAACACGCCGCGATCGATCTGGGCGCGGATCACCCGCTCGAGGGCGGCGATCATGGCCTCCGGTGGGTGCTCGGCCGAGCGCTCCTCGTCGTAGGCGCTCTTGATCTCGCGCACCGCCGTCTTGTCCTTGTAGAGGCCGAGGACGTCGGCGCCGTGCCGGAAGAGCTCGTGCATCGCCTCGGCCTGTCGCGCGGGATCCCGCGTGCCGCTCGTGACCACGAGCTCCTTTCCGGTTCGCCGGAAGTAGGCGGACGCGATCTTCTCGACCTTCTGCTCCACTGCGGGCGCGAGCTCGACGCCGGGCAGGAGCACGTAGCGGCGCTCCTCGTCGGCCTCCGCCGGCGCCGCGCCGGGCGCCGGAGCCCGCGCGGGCGGCTCGGCGTCGGAGGGCTCGGCGTCGGGGGGCTCGACCTCGTCGTTCTCCTGGACGTGCAGCGAGAGCACCCTGGCGGCGGGGCCGTCGGGCACCCAGAAGCCGAACCCCGCCTGCGCACCGGGGGCGGTGACGGTCGCAGGCGGGCGTGGCGTCCCGACAAGCTCGGGCGCCGGCGCGGCCAGGGAGACGCAGCCGCCCGCTGCGAGCGCGAGGGCGATGACGACGGCGCGGCGAGCGCCCCGGAGAGCAGAAGAGCGCGAGCACAACATGCGAGCCACGGGCGCCTCCTACTTCGTGATCGTGAACGAGGCGCGCGCGAGCTCCTTGCCCGCCGCGTCGCTGACCGTCACCGCCCAGAGCCCCGCCGAGCGAGCCTTCCGCGTGGCAGCCCACGTACGGAAGCGCGGTTGCGCGCCGACCGCGAGGGGGATGCGCAGGGGCGCGCTGCCATCGGGCGGCGTGAAGGTGACGCTGATCTCCGAGGTGGCCTGGTCCTTGTTCGAGAGCTCGACGAAGGCGTAGAGGCGATCGATCTCCGCGCTCGCGAACGAGGTCGCCGGCTCGATCGGCTCGCGGCCGGCGATGCCCTTCGAGACGACGAGCCGCATCACCTGGAGCTCGGGCGCCCGAGCGGCGCCCTCCCCCACGCCGCCCTGCGCCGCGCCCGCGGCGGTGCGCCCCTCCTGAGCCGACCCCGACCTGCGGCGACGCTCCCGTGCCGGGCCACGGGCGGGCGACGCGTTCGCCGCGTCGCTGCGGCCCTCCTCCGCGGCAGCGCCGCTCGCGGCGGCCCGGGCCGCGTCCGGTCGCGCCTCGCCCGCCGCGGCTGCGCTCGCCTGCCCTTCGGCCCCGCCGCCCGGCCTTCCCTCTGCCAGGCGGTTCAGCGCGGGAAGCTCTTCCCGGGAGATCCGCGCGATCGCCTCGCTCGGATCGCTGCAACCGAGCCCCGCCCCGCCGAGAGCGGCGGCGGCGAGCGCCAGGACCATGGTTTTCCGTGTCGTTCCCCGGGTGTCCACACCGACGAGGTGCCACGATTCAGCGGAGGGGGCGAAAAAACGACAACCCGACGGCCAGCGGCCCCGCGGCTCGCGCCGGACTCACGAGGGATCGTCGCTGCACGCTGGACGCGGGGTCCGGGGCGCAGCCACCTCGAGGTTCCGAGATCTCATCAGGGAATTCCTGACATGTAGCAGCACCGCGTCGCGGCGTGCCGGCGCTCCGGTGGGAGCCCACGTCTGCGAGGCGCCTCGCGGCGCTCCGGGTCAGTGCTTCGGACGGGACCGGCGCGGACCGTTGGTCGACTCGCCCTCTGGCGTCGTACCGAAGCTGGTGATCGCGCTGTCTTCGATCATCAGGATGAGCAGGCCCCCGCTCGCGCCTCGTGCCGTCTTCGCCCGGGATCCCTGGCTTGTCTCCCGCGACGAGTGGTCCGAGCTCTCCGCTGCGATCCGCTTCATCTCCAACTCCTTCAAGACTTCAGTCCTGCTGTTCACGCCCCGGCCGGCTGACGTGCGTGGACTTCCGTGCACCGCGTCTGGGGCGAAAACCGAACCGGGCGCGAGAACGCCAATATTCGCAGAATAGTCACGGATTCGACTGAAAATCACCTGGAAAGCGCCACGCCCGGGAATTCGTTCCGGCAGAGGCTCAAGCGTTGGTTTCCACTTCTACTTCTACTTCCACCTGGATCTATCGAGATTTCATCGATATTTCAGCGGAGGTCGCGAGGTGGCGCGACAGGGATTCAGCGGCGGCCGAAGCCCGGCAGCTGGCGGGTCGCGGCCACCACCTCGTCGCAATCGATACAGCGCATGAGCCCGTCGACCAGCTCCATGCTACCGAGGCTGCCGCACTCCGGGCAGCGGTTGGCGAGCTGGTGCTTGCTCTCCTCGCAGAGCCGGCTCTGCTCCGCCTCGGCCTCCGCCTCGACACGGAAGATCTCGGCCGGCGTGCGCGCCTCTCGCTTTCGGTCGTCCATGGCGCGCAACGTATCATGTGCTCGGCGCGCGCTGCGAGCGCAGCGCGCCGCCCTCGCAGCGCGCACGGCCGCGCGGGCTCTCGGCCCCTCGATCGCTCACCGTGCGGACTCGATCATGCTCCGGAACGCCGACCGCGCCGACTGCACGGTCTCGTCGGGGCCGACGATCCTGAAGAACCAGTTTCCGCGATCCGGCGCCCTCACCGCCGCGCCGATGAGCCGGTAGTGGTCCTTCACCATCTCGACGGGCGATCGTTTGCGGGCGCCGGACTGCGGCCCGAGCGCGATCTTGTAGGTGCCGGCCACCTCGACCAGCTCGACAGGCATGCCGCGCACCTCGAACGACGCGCGTTCGGCCTTCGCCCCGACGTCGCCGTCGAACTGCGCGAACCACTCGTCGAAGCGCGCGTCGACGTCTCCTTTGCTCCCCAGACCGAACGAGAGGACCTGCACCTCGGCGTCCTCCTTGTCGTTCGCCGCCCTCGGCACCTTGTAGAGGGCCTTGCGCGAGCCGTCGCGCGGCACGTCGAGCGCGGCCCAGCTCCCCGGAACGTCCCACGCGAGCCGCGCGGCGGCGGGCGCGCTGGAGACGGCCGGCGGCGGCTCCGGCTCCGCCGGGGTCCTCGAGCAGGCCGAGACCGCGAGCGCCATCATCGCCGCTCGAGCGAACGACACCCGGCGTCGGAGCATGGAGGCGGTTCTACCACCGTGCCCTCCGTCGAGGCGCAGGATTTCGATATCCCGCGCGGCGGGGAACCGCGATCCTCTCCTCGGGCGACGAGCCGCCCGAACGGGGGACGTTGCGCTCGCTGGAGGACCCGGCGCGATCCGAGCCCAGGCTCAGGTGTAAGCCCTCGGCCTTGCTCGCACGTAGAAGAGACGCCCGGCCAGGGAGAGGGAGAGGAGACGGCGCGCATGGATCAGATCGGCGAGTACCTCGTTCGACGCCTCGTCGGCGAGGGCGGGATGGGCAAGGTCTACGAGGGCGAGGAGCGCCTGTCGCGCCGGCGCGTCGCGCTGAAGGTGCTCCGCCCCGAGCTCGCCCGGAGCGAGCAGGGGCGCCGGCTCTTCCTGAACGAGATGCAGATCCTCGCCCACCTCGAGCACCCGAACATCGTCCGGAGCCTCGCCAGCATCGAGGCCTCCGGCGAGCTCGTGATGGTGCTCGAGTACCTGGACGGCCAGACGCTGCGGTCCGTCCTTGGCGCCGCCGGCCGCCTCCCCTGGCCGGAAGCGGTGCGGATCACGGCCAGCGTGGCGAGCGCCCTCGCGGCGGCCCACGGGCAGCAGCCGCCCGTGATCCACCGCGATCTCAAGCCCGAGAACATCATGGTGCAGCGGGACGGCGGCGTGAAGGTGATGGACTTCGGCATCGCCAAGGTCGTGGAGGCGATGAACCAGACCAACACGCAGAGCGTCGGCACCCTCCAGTACATGAGCCCGGAGCAGATCGACGCGCGATCCATCGATCACCGCTCGGATCTCTACTGCCTTGGGCTCATCCTGTACGAGGCGCTCTCCGGCAGCCCGCCGTTCCAGTCGGCCTCGCCGCGGGAGCTGCTCAACCTGCAGTGCACGGCAGAGCCGCCGCCGCTCAGCGACGAGGTGCGGAGCGGGCTGCCCCGCGGCGTCGAGCAGCTGCTCTTCCAGCTGCTCGAGAAGGCGCCCGAGGATCGGCCGTACCTCGCTCAGGACATCGTGGATCGGCTGGAGCCGTTCCAGACCGCGGTGAGCGCGCCGCTCCGCGCCGGAGATCGCGTCCGCACGAGCGCGCCGCACCACGCCGGCGACCATGACCGCGAGATCGCCCCGCACCGCACTGGCGACCGCGACCGCGCGAGCTCGACGCATCGCGCTGGCGACCGCGACCGCGCGAGCTCGACGCATCGCGCTGGCGACCGCGACCGCGCGAGCTCGCCGCACCGCGCCGAGGACCACGACCGCGCGAGCTCGCCGATCGCCGCGCGCGTCACCGGCGGAGCGGACGCGCCTCGCGCCGATACGATCGCGCTCGTCGAGCAGATCGACAGGCCGCGCGACGTCCCGATCAGGCTCGCGATCGCGATCATCGTGACGCTGTCGGCGCTAGCGGGCCTCGGGACCTGCGCGCTGCGCTCGACGAACGGCGCGCCGGAGACGCCCGCCAGCACCGCGACGCCGACCTCCCCGGAGGGGGCGCGGTGAGGCGAGCATCGCCGGAGCAAGCGGGCTACACGGAAGGCGCGCCCCTCCCGGCCGTGGGCTGCGCCGCGCGATGGCGCTGCGGCGCAGGCGCAGTCGAAGAGCTGTGGCGGCTCGGCGGGGCGGACCAGGACGCTCCCGCTCCGGCAGGGCCCGAGCCCCAGGCCGTCGCGGCGCGCCTCCTGTCGCTCGGGAGCGCCGGCGTCGGGGGCTTCATCGACGGCGGCGTCGCCTCGCCGGCCGAGGGCGAGCGCGCCGCCGCGGCGAGCTCGGACGGCGCGCACATCTGGCTCGTGCGGCGGCTCGCGGGCGCGCCCCTCTCGGATTGGATGCGCGCGCGGCGCGGGCCCGTTCCCTTCCAGGAGGTGCTCGGGCTCGCCATCCAGGTCGCCCGCGCGCTCGCGGCGTGCGAGCGGGCCAGCCTGTTCCCCGGTCCGCTCTCGCCCGACGCGGTCCTCGTAGACGACAGAGGCCGCGTCACGCTGCCCGCGAGCGCGCTCGTCGCCGCCCTCGTCGGCGGGTCGCCGAGCCGCGGCGCCGCCACGGCGTCCCGCGGCGAGGGCGCGCGGGTGTCCTCGGAGATCCCGCCGCTCTGGACGCCGCCCGCGCAGGCCGACGGCGCGATCTGGGACAACGCCGCGAACCGGTACGCGCTCGGGCTCGTGCTCTACCGCCTGCTCGCGGGAGAGCACCCGTTCGCTGGCGCTGGCCTGCGGCACGCGCTCGGCGAGGCCGCTCGCGCGGAGCCGCCGCCGTTCATCGAGGGCGTCGCGACCTCGCTCCCCGCGGGCCTGCAGGGCTACGTGCTGCGGCTGCTCCATCCGGACCCGTCGGAGCGGCCGCCGCGCGCCGAGGAGATCGCCGATGCGCTGAGCGGGTTCCTCGACGAGCGCGCGCCGGCGCTTCCCGTGCACGCCGGCCGGACCTCCCGCCGCGCTGGCGCGGCCACCTCGGCGAGGACCGGCCCCGCGCCGCGCGAGCGCGCGCGCCCGGGCGACGCGGGCGACGCGGGCGACGCGGGCGACCACCGCCCGCCGCGCGGCTCAGCCGGCGCAGCGGCTCGGCTGTGGCGGATCGCGCCCCTCGGCGCCGGCGCGCTGATCGCGTCGGCCGCGCTCGCGCTCTCGCAGGGCGAGCCCGGTCCAGCGGCGCACCGCGCGGTCGCCGTCGCGCCGGTCGTGCCGCTCGCGCAGGCGCGGACGGCGGCGGAGGACTGCGCGGCGTGCCACGGCCGCCAGGCCGCGGAATGGCGCCGCTCGGTGATGGCGCACTCGGTGAAGAGCCCGCTCTTCAACGCCCTGGAGAGCCTCATCGAGGAGCAGGTCGGCCGCACCGTCGACTGCCCGAACGGCGCGGGCATCCTGCGCAAGGCCGATCCCGCGCGCGCCTGCCGCGACGGGCGGAGCGGCGTCGCGGTGACCGGCTCGGGCGGCGAGCACTGGTGCGTGAACTGCCACAGCCCGGCGGAGAACCTCGACGCCGCGATGCCCGCGTGGGACGGCCGCGCCGGCGGCGATCCCCGCGCGCGCCTCCCCGTGCGTGACCTGCTCACCCGGCGTGGCCTGGAGGGGATCTCTTGCAGCTTCTGCCATCAGGTGCACGGCCCGGTCGGCCCGCGCGGGCGCGCCGGGTACCAGGGCAACCCGACGTGGACGTCCTTCGTGACGGGCGCCGTCTTCGCTGCGCGCCCCGAGGACGGCCGCGGCCTGTTCGGGATCGCCAACAGCGGCTACGACCTCCGCCCCGAGGAGCTGCTGCTCCCCTCGGGTCAGGGCCCGGCCCCGCGCGCCGGGCTCCAGCCGACGAGATCGGCGGGCGCGATCGAGCCCGTGGTGCACGGTCGACCGTCGGCGAGCGCGAGGGCGTACCTGCGCTCCAGCGAGTTCTGCGGGGCGTGCCACGACGTGCGCCTCTTCGGCAGCGACAGCCTCGCCGCGGCGCGGGGCGAGCACTTCAAGCGGCTGCGCAACGCCTACACCGAGTGGTCGGACTGGGCGAGGTCCGAGGAGCGCGCGGGCCGCCCGGCAGCGACCTGCCAGGACTGCCACATGAGCACCTACCCGGGCGTCTGCGAGGCGGCCCCGGCGGCGGGCGCCGCGCAGGCGTCGCCGGGAGATCCCGAGTGCCCGCCCAGCACGCGCTTCGCCCCGCGAAGGCCTGGCGCGCGCCCGCGAGGCCGGATCGCGGATCACTCGACCGCTCCGGCGGACGTCGCGACCCATTACTTCTCCGGCGTGGATGTGCCGCTGTCGGACGAGTTCCCCGACGCGCTGATCGATGAGCCGTCGCTCGACGTGCACGGCATTCCGGCGGGCGCGCGCCGCCGCCGCGACCTCTTGCTCCGCCACACGTTCCGCTTCGAGCTCGGCGCCCCGCGCCGCGCCGGCGCGGCCGGGGATCGCGTCGAGATCCCGGTCGAGATCGAGAACACCGGCGCCGGGCACAAGGTGCCGGCCGGCTTCAGCCAGGAGCGCGAGTTCTGGGTTCACCTCGTGGTGAGGGATCGAGAGGGGCGCGTGGTCTACGAGGTCGGCCGGATCGACCGCGCCGACGAGGATCTGAAAGACAAGGTGTTCGCCCGGGTGACCACCGATCCAGACGCGAACAGCCCCTTCGCGCCGGCGGGCGCTCCAGGCGGGTTGTTCGGCGCGGACGTGCGCGACGGGTCTGATGTCCCCCTCTGGACCCCACCCCCACGGCTCGGCGGCACCTCGTTCCGGGGGCGGGGGCTCATCAACTTTCAGAACGGTTTTTTGCGCTGTGTCCGATGCATCGGCGTCGTGGCCGCAGACGGCACCTGCCAGGCCGGGCCCGGCCAGGGGCTGCACCACGCCGATCGGTTCGCGGACGGCGATTACGACCTGGACACGGGGGCTTGCGGCTCGAACCTGTCGGGGCAGAACGCCTTTCTCGAGACGTATTTTCCGGTCGGCGCGCTGGACGCGAGCCGAGGCGTCGTGAAAGGGCCGGACGCGATCATCGATACGCGCTCCGTGCCGCCCGGCGTGCCGATCCGGTACACCTACGATCTCCGCACCGGCCAGCGGCGCGGCCCGCTCCGGGCCGAGGCGAGGCTGCTCTTCCGGGCGTTTCCCCCGTTCCTGATCCGCGCCTTCGCCGCGTACGAGCGGGAGCAGGCGCGGCGCGGCCTGCGGCCGACCGGCCCGCTGGTCACCGACGCGATGCTCGAACGCCTCGAGATCGTCGAACTCGCGCGGGCCGAGGTCGAGATCCCCTGAGCCGAGGTCGCCGCGATGGAGCAACGGACGCAACAGACGCAACGGACGCAAACGATGCGACGGACGAGGCCGACACCTCGACGCGCCGGCCGACAAAAAGGGGCAAGCCCCTACCCCGGCCTGCGGGGTAAGGGCTTCGCTGGTCAGGCGCTGACGAGCTCAGCGCGCCGTGGTCATGAAAAGCGTCGCCGTCGATCAGGGAGGGGGCGGGGGCGGATCGGTCGAGATCGGATCCGGCAGCTTGGACAGCCTACCGATCCGGTAGGGGCGCGTGGAGGGGGAGTAGTAGCTCGTCGTCGACGACGTGACGCTCCACGTGTAGCCGAGCAGGACGTCCGTGAGCGAGTCGGTGTACACACGCACGTAGCCCGTCCCGGCGCCCGGCGCCATGTAGCCGCCGGTGCACTGCCCGCTCCACCGGCTGTCCCTGTACTTGCCCTCGGCGCACCCGTGCGACGAGCTGGTCGAGTCCGCGATCGGCACGGCGTACTGCCTCGTCCTCGAGTAGCGGGGGTTGATCTGCGGGAGGATCTCCTCCGCCGCGCCGGTGATGATCATCGTGTGGCCGGCGTAGGTGATGCCCGTTTCGCCGCGCACCTCGCCGATGGTGAAGACATCACCCTTCTGGATGTCGACCGCCCGTTCGACACGGCGGAAGTACGTCTCGAACCCGGCAGAGGTCGCGCCGACCTTCGGGCTCGCGGTGACGAGATCGAAATAGTAATCGGACGTCGGGCTGTTCTTGCCCCACATCGCATAGATGTCCTGCGGGGTGTACCCCATCGCCTTCTGCAGCGACAACGTGAAGAAGCACGCGGCCTTGGTCGAGCCGGTCCACGCCTTCGACTGGTCAGGGTCGTCCCAGTTCACGAAGCAATCGGGGTCATTGCCCCACTCGTTGACGACAGCGTTGTCGATGAACTCGACCGCCCAGTCCTCGGGGCCCTTCGCGCTCGCGGAAGCCGAAGCGAGCGAGATGAAAGACGCGGCAGCCAGGGAAGCAACAGCCAAACTCGTCGTGCGCCTACTCATACTTCTACCTCGTTGATTTTGAATGACATTGCATGTGCACACAAGAACAGATGCTAGTCATTTCATGCCGAACCCTCAAACGAACCCTGGCGCCGAAGATGCCGAGTCTAGCAGGATGGATATTCACTGTAATCGGCTTGGGTGTCAAGGCATTTTCGGGACGCTCATCCTTTTTCTGCACCTTCTCGAACGTGAAGTAAGACCATGTCGTCCCTTAAGACAGCGGATGCGCGACGGTGTGGAGCGACGGTATCCGACGCCATGACACGCCGGCCTCGTCTGCTCCTCCGCGTCGGCACCCGCGCCCGCGTTCTTCGCGCGGGTTGTGTTCCTTGCGCGCCTTGCGCGCCTTGCGCCGCTTGCACACCTTGCGCCGCTTGCTGGGTTCCCGTCGACCTCGCTCCGCGGGGCGGCTCGGGCCGTGATCGCACGGCGAGGGCGGGTCGGGAGGAGCGGCGGCCTGCGTGCTTCGACCAGGAGACCTGCTGATGCCCTCATCGGACCACACCCACGGCGGCGCGCGCGACGCCGGGTCTGACCGCCCCCAGCCGTGGCCGCCGGCGGTGTTCGACGCCCCCTTGCTGCGAGGGCTCGACGAGCGCGCCCGGCGCGAGATCTCCGGGGCGGGGCGGCTCCGCTCCCTGTCGCCGGACGAGGTCGCCTATCGCGCGGGCGACGCCGGCGACGCCTTCTTCGTGGTCGCGTCCGGGCGCGTCGCCCTGCGCGCGACACGCCGCGGAGACGATCACGATACCGAGGTGCGCACCGCCGCCGCGGGCGACGTCGTCGGCGAGGAGGCGGTCGTGGGGATGTCGCGCAGGACCACCGCAGTCGCGCTCGCCACCAGCGTGCTCGCCGAGATCCCGGTCCACCTGTTCCGCCGCGCCGCCGGCCGCTCCGGCAAGGCCGAGATCGCCGAGAGGCTCGAGCGCGCGCTGCGGAGGAGCGCGACACGCGACCTCCTCAGCACCCTCGCCTTCACGCGTGACCTGGACTCGGAGGACGTCGAAATTCTACTTGACGCAGTGAGTCATCGGCGCTTCGAGCGGGGTCAGGCCATCTATCGCACAGGCGATCCGGCCGCCGAGCTGTGGCTCATCGCCGAGGGGATGGTGCAAATTCAGACCGAGGACGGAGATCGGATTCATGTGCGCGCGTACCTCACCCGAGGTGATTTCTTTGGTGACGTCGAGCTCGACGAGAACCGCTGCCGGGCGGCGAGCGCCGTGGCCAGCGGCGCCACGGCGCTCCTGTCCGTACCGTCGAAGACGTTCGCCGCGCTCGCGCGGAAGCACCCTGATCTGATCCCTCGCCTCCGGCGCATCACCGGCGAGCACCACGAAAGGCAGGAGGCGGTCATCGCCGGCCATGCGCGCAATCACACGGCGCACATCTTCAGGGACCTCTATCGCCTTCAGGTCGCGCGGTCGCTCCTGGTCATCGATCTCGAGACGTGCGCCCGCTGCGGACACTGCGCGTGGTCGTGCGCCGACGTGCACGGGGTCTCTCGGCTCGTGCGCCGCGGAGACAAGGTGCGCGCGCGGGTGGACGACGCGGAGCCGGCCGCGCGGAAGGAGGCGCCGCGCAGCCTCCTCCTGCCGAACTCCTGCCAGCACTGTGAGAGCCCCGCGTGCATGATCGAGTGCCCCACCGGCGCGATCGGCAAGGACACCGGGGGAGAGGTGTTCATCCGGGACGCGCTCTGCACCGGCTGCGGCGCCTGCGCAAAGGCGTGCCCGTGGGAGAACATCGCGATGGCGGCGCGCCCCGCGGCCGCGCCGCGCCCGGGAGGCGCAGACTTCGCGGACATCGCCGTGAAGTGCGATCTCTGCCGCGACTACGACGGCCCCGCGTGCGTGAAGGCCTGTCCCACGGGCTCGATCTTCCGCGTCAACCCGGCGGAGGAGATCGCCGACGTGCGCGATCTGCTCGGCGGGGCGCGGCGCGAGCAGGAGCGCTCCGCCGCGCCACGGAGCGGCGCGGCGGTCGTCGCAGGCAGCGCGCTCGCGGCGGCCGGGCTCGGCGCGGCGGGGCTGTCGGCGCACGCGCGCGGCGGCGCGCGCCCGGGCGAGGGCGCCGCCTTCTCGGCGGGCGTCGCCGCCGCGGTGGGCATGGCGCTGCTCCTGCTCTACGCGGTCCCCAAGCGCGCCGGGCGATGGGCGTGGATGCGGCCCAGGCGGCACGGCGGCGCGGCCGAGGAGGGCGGCGATGCCGCGCCGGTGAAGAGCCGGCTCCGCCCGCAGCTGACCGGGCACCTCGCGATCGGCCTCGTCACGGCCGGCCTCGCGCTCGCGCACGCGCCGTGGCCCCGGTCCGGCCGCCCGACTCTGGGCGCGGCGCTGCACCTCGTGTTCTGGGCCACCGCGGCGGCCGGCGCCTTCACGGCGATCGCGTACCGGCTCGCGCCGCGGCGCCTCGCCCGGATCGAGCGCACCGCCGCGCTCCCCGAGGATTTCAGCGCCGCCCGGCGCGAGCTGCTCGACCGCTTCTACCGCGAGGTGAGCGGGCGCAGCGACCTGGTCAAGAAGATCGTCGAGAAGATCCTCGTGCCTTACCTGCAGAGCGCGCTCGGCCCGCTCGCGCTGCTCGCCTCGGGGCGCGGCCTGCGCGAGGAGGAGCGCGCGCTGCGCGCCCGCATCGACGCGGTCCTCGAAGGGCGCGGCGCGGAGCGGCTCGCCGGCCTGGCGGAGCTCATCCGCCTCGCCGTGGAGCTGCGCGCGCTCCCGGCCCAGCGCGCGCTCCTCGCCGCGCTCCGCGGAGGGCTGCCGGCGCACATCATCACCTTCGGCGTCGCCGCGGCGCTGCTCGTGCTCCACGCGATCACGGCGCTGAGCGTGCCTCGATGAGCGCGCACCGGACCGGGAGGTCGCGCACGCCGCCCCACACCGCCGCCGCGGCGTGCGACGGAGCGCCGAGATACCCCGGACTCGCTATGAAATGGTTGCGAGGCATGGCATTTCTTTGTGCGCCGCGCGCGCCTTCGCCGGTGCGGCGACGCGGGCGGCGACGCGCGCGGGTGTGCGCCGCGACCGCTTTTCGCGCATCACGCAACGCGCAGGCGAGAGGCCTGGACTTTGCCTTCTGCGCCCAGGTACAATTTTCCCGACAGCACCCTAGTGGAAGGTAGAGAAGCCGATGGCTGGTCCTTCGACCAAGTGGATGGGAGCGCTCTCCCGATCAGGCTCCGCCAGCGCGTGGGCGCCGAGAGCGCTGCTGCTCGTGACGCTGCTTACCGCGTCGGCCCTCATCGCCGGATCGTGCCATGGAGGCAACAACGCCGGTGAGCCGCCGCAAGGGGGGACGGACTGGCCCGACGGTGGGCCGGGAACGGGCGACCCGTGCGTCGACGGCGAAGAGATCGAGTGTCACGTCACCGTCGGCGAGCACGAAGGCGTGCTGACGTGCCTCGACGGGATCCGGCGCTGCGAGAACGGGCGTTACGGCAGCTGCGACGGGACGATGACGATGCGGAGATCGCCGTCCGGCTCGGCGCCGCAAGGGGGCGGTGAGAGCGGGTATCCCCACCCGCTCGCCAACTCCGACGCCTCCGACGGCGGCCTGTGCGCGACCAACCCGTGCGACCCGACGTGCCAGTCGTTCGAGGAGACGCCGGACGGGGGACCCATCAGCCTCGGGGGGACCGGCCCGACGTACACGTGGTCGGTCGGCGACATCAACGAGCTGCCCGATAACGTGGCGCGGCAGGGCACGCGCCAGCCGTGCACGACCAGCGAAGACTGCCAGTTCGACCAGTACTGCGACGACCCCGCGCGGGGCGCGTGCGTTCACGATCCGTGCGGGACCGGCGTGTCGCTGCTGGAGAATTGCAGCGGGTGCGCCAAGAAGGTCTGCGCCGCGAACCCGAACTGCTGCACCTATACGACCATACCGGCCGACTGCGGACACGACGCCTGCGTGGACACCCCCGGCGTCGCGAGCAACATGACCACGACCTGCGGCGACGCGTGCGTCCAGACCATCTGCGCGAACCATCCGCGCTGCTGCGATATCACGTGCCCACCATTGGATTGCGCTACCGTCATCGGGGCGGGTAGCTCCTGCGTCTACCCAGGCCGCTGCACCACACCCAGCACCGGCGCCTGTCCCCCGGGAACCACGCTGCTCGGCACCGGCCGCTGCACCGGGACGTGGAACTCGACCTGCGCGGGCTATGTCGCCACGGAGTGCGGTGGCAAGACGTGCAGCGCGACCGTGCCGAAATGGGACGCGAGCTGCGTTGCCCTGGCCGGGTCGCTGTGCGGCTCCACCTGCGACACCGATCCCGGCTGCGCGCACGACAAGTGTTACACCGGCGAACGGCTCGTTGCGTCGTGCAATCCGTGCGTGCAGAGCATCTGCGCGACGGTGCAGGGCGCGAGTTGCTGCTCGCCGACGGGCGAGTGGACACAGAGCTGCGTCGACCTCGTGGAGAGCGTCTGCGGCGAGACCTGCCCTCAAAAAGGCCTCTGCAAGTCGTACATGCCGAACGAGACGGACCCCACGTGCGCCCTCCCGGACCTCACGATCGGCGTGCCCTGCGGCGGGACGGTCCCGGTCTGCAACCGCGGCACCACGGCGGCCCCCGCAGGCATCAACATCCACCGTTATCCTGCGGGCGCAAACCAGATTCCGTCCTCCGCCCCGAACCGGGTCCTGAACGCGTGCAGCCCGAGCGGCGGCACCCTCGCCTGCACGACGACGCAGCCGATCGCCCCTGGCGAGTGCATCAGCGTGGCCGGCTGCACCGGCCTCACCGCGGGGATGGAGCTCGTCGTCAATCCCCCTGGCGCTGGGCATATCGCCGAGTGCCGGTGCGGCAACAACGGGAGCATCTATCAATCGGCCATGTGCGAGTCCCCCGCTTGCATTGCCACGGCCAGCGTGTCGCTGGTCAGGCCGGTCACCCTGTTCGTGGCGCTCGATCGCTCCAACTCGATGCGGCAAACGCTGTCGGGGACGGACGTCAGCGCGCTGCGGTGGGACCCGGCGAGGAACGCGCTCAGGGCCTTCTTCCAGGATCCGGCGTCGGCCGGGCTCGGCGTCGCATTCCGGTTCTGGCCGCACAACAATCCGGGCAACTGCGACACCTCCTCCTGCGGCGTCGCCCTCGGAGACGGCTGCAGGAATGCGCTCATCCCGTTCGACGGCACAGCGGCCCGGCGGCTGACCGAGGACCCCGCGCCGTGGGATCAGCAAGAGAACGCGCTCGTCAACGCGCTCTTCCCCGGCCCCAGCACCAGCGGCGATACGCCCATGTACCCGGCGCTGCAAGGCGCCACGACCTGGGCGATCAACTACAAGAACGCCCATCCCGAGGAGGAGGTCGCGGTCGTGCTCGTGACCGACGGCATCCCGTCGGACTGCGACACCGTCCCCAACCACATCGCGGCCCTGGCGCGAAACGCGTTCGCGAATTACGGCGTCCGCGTGCACGCGGTGGGCTTCGGCAACTCGAACACGGAGATCATCAACGCCATCGCGGATCAAGGCGGTGGACAGGCGTTCAACCTCAACGCCGGCGCGGGCTTGCAGACCACCCTCCTCAATGCGCTCGTCTCGATCCGCGGTGAGGCGCTGCCCTGCGACGTCACCGTCCCCACCGCGGGCGTCTCGGATCCCGCGTCGGTGTCCGTCGTCTACGAGACCGCCGCCGGCGTGGAGACGACGCTCACGCCCCGGGCCGGGATCGGCAGCTGCGGTACGGGCTGGTACTTCGAGTCCGGGAACACGAACGTGAAGCTCTGCCCGCAGACCTGCACCAACATCCGCGCGAACCCGGGCGGGAAGGTCCGGGCCATCGTGCCGTGCACGACGACGAGCGTCACGGCCATCACCACGAACTGGGAGCAGTACCACGGCGTCTGTCCGCCGGGGACCAAGACCCAGTGGGGATACCTCAGGTACAGGACGACGACCCCTGGCGACTCGAGCGTCGAGTTCTTCGTGAGAGCGGCGGATGACCCCGCCGACCTCGCCTCGGCGACCGTCAGGCTCGCCGCGACCGCCCACGCTGCGCCGACCGACACCCGGATCTGCGATGAGACCTCGGCGCCGCCGTGCGCGGTCGATCTCTTCGACGTGCTGCAAGAGTTGCCGGACGCTCGAACGGAGTACCTCGATGTCCGGATGAGGCTCAATCCGACGAGCAGCGGAGGGGGCGGCGTTCAGGTGCAGGACTGGGAGATCACCTATTCATGTCCGGATACAGAATGAGCCGAAGCACCATGGCAGCCGCGCTCTTGTGCGCGGCAGGGGTGGTCGCGGCGTGCGGCGGCGATGACGAGGCCGGGCGGCCGAGGCCCCCGGGGCTCTCGAGCGGGGCCGGCACGGCTGGAGGCGGCGACGGCGGCGGGGGCAGCGGGGGCGCCCCGCCGGGGGACTGCGGGAACGGCGTCGCCGAGCAGGGCGAGGCGTGCGACGGACCCGACCTCGGGGGCACGACCTGCCAGAGCCTCGGCTTCGATGCTGGCGAGGTCCGGTGCAGCCCCGAGTGCATCCCCGACGCCTCGGGCTGCACGGGCGTCGAGGTGTGCCAGGACGGGCGGGACAACGACGGCGACGGCGCCGTCGACTGCGACGATCCGGAGTGCGACGAGGCCTGCGCAGACATGTGCGCCGCGCCTGTGGCGCTCGCGGATCCCGGGGCCGCGACCGGCGACACCAGCGGCCACGCGGCCGTCCAGAGCAGCTGCTCGCTGGAAAGCCCGGGCGTCGCCTACACGTTCACCGCGACGACAACCGGGTTCCTCGACGTGGTGCTGACCCCGCACACGGACGCGCCGCTCGTCGCCGAGCTGCGCAACGCCTGCGACGATCCCGCGACCCGGGTCGAATGCGGCAGGCCCAGCGTCGGCGCGGGCATCGACAACCGGCTGACCGTGCCCGTCCGCGAGGGCGAGGCATTCTATGTGGTCGTCACCGGAGCGAACGCGGACCAGGCAGGGGCGTTCGAGCTCGGCGTGCGAAGCCGACAGACCGCCTGCGGGGACAGCATCCAGGATCCGACCGAGGAGTGCGACAACGCCCTCGGCCAACCGGACGACGGCTGCAACGATAGCTGCCAGCTCGAGGCGACCGAGGTGGAGCCCAACGACAACATCGCCACCGCCAACACCTACACCGTTCCGTTCTTCGCCGCGATTCATGCCCCGACCGATGACGATGTGGACGTCGATGTCGTGCGCGTCACCGTGCCGAGAGGGCCGACGGACCTGATCGCGGAGACCGCGGCCGTCACGAGCTCCGACTGCCTGACCGGCCGGATCGACAGCGTCATCGAGATCCTCGATGAGAACGGCGGGCTGATCGTGCGGCGCGACCGCGGGGACAACGGCCTTTGCGCCCGCGCCGTCGCGCCGTCGCTCGCCGCGGGCGATTACTATGTTCGCGTCTCATCCGTGCTCGGCTCCGGGGCGGCGACGTTCCCGTACCGCCTCGACGTGACGCTCGTCCACGAGGTGTGCGGGGATGGCACGATCAGCGCCGGGGAGCAGTGCGATGACGGCAACACGGACGCTCTCGACGGGTGCAGCGCCGGCTGCCGCTTCGAGCTCGACGAGACGGAGCCCAACGGCACCCCCGCGCAGGCCGACGCGTACGCCGACTCGTGGCTCGCGGAGATCTCGCCGGCAGGCGACGTCGACGTGATCGCCGTGAGCGTGCCGGGGCCTCGCTCGACGCTGTACGTGAACGTCGGCGATAACAATACCGAGGCTTGCCTGAGGGGGCAGATCGACAGCTACATCGAGGTTCTCGGCAATGACAGGACCACCGTGCTCGCGTCCGACGACGATTCGGGGGTCGGCTATTGCTCCTACGCCTCGCTCACCGACCTCGCCGCGGGCACTTACTATGTGAGGCTCCGCGCCGCGCCGCTCGTCCCCGATGCGACCTTCTTCTATCGATTGAATGTCACGCTCCTCTAGCCCGACCGGCGGAGGCCGCCGGTCGGCGGCGCCGCCATCCGGCGGCGCGGACGACGCGGCGCGCCCTCACGATCCCACGAGGACGCTCTACCGCGCCGATCTCTCCGATCCGCGCCAGCGCGCCGCCCAGCCACGGGAGGTCGTGCGGGGGCGCGCCGCGCGCCGCGCCGAGGCGACCTCCGACGTCACCCGCTTCCGGGGCGTGCTGCCGGCCACGCTCGCGGGCGCCGTCGCGACCGGCGCGGCGGCGCTGCTCTTCCCGCCGCCGGGGGGGCACGCGGCTCCGGGGCCGCTCTCGCTGCCCCACGCGCGCGCGCAGCTCGCGTGCGCGTCCTGCCACGCCGAGCAGGCGCCCTCCGCGCCGCAGGAGGCCGCCGCGGCGCGGGAAGCCGCGGCCTCGCGCGGAGCCGCTGCAGGCGCCCGCGTCGATCAGGCCTGCGTGGGGTGCCACGGCGCCCACGGGTCCACCCGCAGGAGCCACGGGCAGCTGCTCGCGAGCGGCGCGCTGGGCTGCGCCACCTGCCACCCCATCCACCGCGGCGATCAGGGCGTCGTGTTCGATCCAGCGAGGCCGCCGGTGCGCTTCGCGCCGGGCGCCGAGGTCGAGCTCCCGAGGTCGGCCTTCCGCCCGGGCCAGCCGGCCACCGTCGCGATCGTCACGGCCGGGAGCTGCGCGCCGTGCCACGACCTCGCCGCGCCGCGGGATCCCATCGCGCGCTGCCTCGTCGCGGCGCAGGCGCCGCTCGGCGACGCGCGTCCGATCACCTGCTTCGACGAGCACCGCCCTGCCCTCCCCGAGGACGCCGCGACCGGTCGCGCAGGCGGCGACACCAGCCCCGGCGGCCGCAACGCCGGTCGCGCAGGCGGCGACACCAGCCCCGGCGGCCGCAACGCCGGTCGCGCAGGCGGCGACACCAGCCCCGCCGGCGTCTGCAGCGGCCAGCACACAGAGGACCGCGCCCTCGCCTGGGACGCGGCGCGCGACGCCGCCACGGCCTTGCCCGTCGTGAAGGCCGGCGCCACGCCCGGCGCGCCCGCCCTGCTCTGGATGGGCGCAGGCCTCGCCGCCGCCGCCCTCGCGTTCACGGGCGCCCGCGGCGGCCACGCGCTGCGCGCTCGCCGCGCGCGGCGAGCGGCGCGCGACGCCGGGGGCGAGGACGCGATGCTCCGCCCCGCGGCGCGCGTGCGCCTGCCCCGGATCGACACGACCACCTGCCTCGGCTGCTACGCGTGCGTCGACGCGTGCCCGTACGACGTGCTCGCCGTCGAGAAGTACGTCGCGGTCGTGGCCCGCCCCGAGGCGTGCTGCGGCCTCACCCTGTGCGAGCAGCGCTGCCCGAACGGCTCGCTCACCATCGAGGGCGGCGCGCCGATCGCCGATCGCCCGCGCCTCGGCGACGACCTCGGCAGCCTCGACGTGCCAGGCCTGCACCTCGCCGGCGACGTCACCGGGCTCCCGCTCATCAAGAACGCCATCCACCAGGGCGCGCACGCCGCGACGCGCATCGCGGAGGACCTGCGGCAGGCCGGCCCGCGCGGCGCGAGCGGTCAGGAGCTCGATCTGATCATCGTGGGCGCAGGGCCCGCCGGGATCAGCGCCGCGCTCCGCGCCAAGGAGCTCGGCCTCTCGTTCGAGGTGATCGAGCAGGGCAGCGTGGCGCAGAGCATCCAGAGCTTCCCGCGCGGCAAGCTGGTCTTCGATCAGCCGCTCGACCTGCCGATGACCGGGAAGCTGTGGCTGAAGGAGTCGACCAAGGAGGAGCTGCTCTCCCACTGGCTCCGCATCGTGCGCAAGGAGCGGCTCCCAATCCTGCAGGACACCCGCATGGTGTCGGTCGCCCGCGCGGCCGGCGCCGGCGCGCCCGCCGTCGACGCGACGGCCGGCAGAGGCGCACCCGCCGAAGCGACGGCCGGCAGAGGCGCACCCGCCGAAGCGACGGCCGGCAGAGGCGCGCCCGCCGAAGCGAAGGCCACGGCCGGCTTCGTCGTCGTCACCGAGCCGCGCGAGGGCGGACCGCGCACCGAGCGCCACGCGCGGCGCGTGCTGCTCGCCATCGGCCAGCGCGGCTCGCCACGCCGGCTTCCGTTCGAGCTCTCCGCCGAGGTGGAAGGTCGGGTGTACTACCACCTCGCCGACGCCCGGAGCCTCGCCGGCAGCCGCGTGCTGCTCGTCGGCCTCGGCGATGTCGCCATGGAAGCCGCGATCGCGCTGTCGCGCCAGCCGGCCACCGACGTCACCGTCATCTACCGTGGCGCCGGGTTCCGCCGCGGGAAGACGCGAAACATCGAGGAGTTGCGACGGCTTGCAGCGGCGTCCCGCCTCTCGCTCCTGTTCGAGACCGACGTCTCCGCCCTCGCCCTAGATCCGGGCGGCGCGCTCGTGGCGACCCTCGCTTCGCCCTCGGGGGCCCGGGCGCATCCCTGCGACGCCGTGCTGGTCCTGATCGGGAGCATCCCGCCATGGAGCGCCCTCCGCGCCGCCGGCGTCCGGCCGACCGCGGAGCCGTCAGATCGTTCCGCGCTCGGCGACGTACAAGGGACCACGCCCGCGGTCCCCGCGCCGTGAGTCCGTCGTAAGCTCGAGGGGCCCAGGCCGTTCTCTGGAGGAGCCATGAAGCCGACCCACGTCGCCCTGTTCTCCGCCCTCGGCATGATGTTCACGAGCCTCTCCGTCTACTCCCTGGCGCCGTCCGGGGGCGGGAGCTCCGTCACGGCGGTCCGCGAGGTGATCACCGAGCCGCCCCGCCAGATCCCCGAGGTGACGGGCGGCGCCGTGGCGGCGGTCGATCCAAGCCGCTTCACCACAGGATCGAGGCTGATGCTGGAGGGGCGCGTCGGTCACGCCCGCCTGCCTCGCTCGGCGCAGGAGACGTTCCTGATGTTCGAGATCCGCGGCGACGGGGCGCCCGCGAGGTCGCAGGCGCAGGCGAACCTCTCGCTCGTCATCGATCGCTCCGGATCGATGAAGGGCACCCGCCTCACCAACGCCGTGCAGGCGGCGACGACGGCCGTGAGCCGCCTGAACGACGGCGACGTCGTGTCGGTGGTCACCTTCGACACGAGGACCAGCGTGGTCGTGCCGCCCACCACCGTCGGACCCGACACGCGCGGCCGCATCCTCGCGAGCGTGCGCGGCATCTCGCTCGGCGGCGACACGTGCATCTCGTGCGGCATCGAGGAGGGCCTCTCGCTGCTCGGTCAGACGAGCGGCGGCGTGAGCCGGATGCTCGTCCTCAGCGACGGCGACGCCAACCACGGGGTCCGCGACGTCCCCGGCTTCCGCGCGATGGCGCAGCGGGCGCGCGATCGCGGCGTCGCCATCACGACCATCGGGGTCGACGTCGATTACAACGAGAAGATCCTGTCGGCGATCGCGCTCGACTCGAACGGCCGGCACTACTTCGTCGAGAACGACGCCGCGCTCGCGCGCATCTTCGAGGCGGAGGCCGAGCAGCTCACGGCGTCCGTCGCGAGCGGCGCGGAGCTCGCGATCGACCTCGCGCCCGGCGTGGAGCTCGACCGGGTCTTCGATCGCTCGTTCCGGCGGGCCGGCGATCAGGTCATCGTGCCGCTCGGCGCGTTCGCGGCGGGGGAGGTGAAGACGGTCCTGCTCAAGGTGCGCCTCGGCGGCCTCGGCGGCGACGCGCGCGGCGACTCCCCCGTCGCCGACGTGGGCCTCACCTACCGGGACCTCGTCGCCAGGACCGACGCCCGGTGCGTGGGCAGGCTCGGCGTCGCGATCGCGGACCGCGACGCCGACGCGAGCGAGCTCGACGCGCTCGTCGCGGGTCGCGTGCAGCGCAGCGAGACGGCGGCGGCGCTGAAGCAGGCCAACTTCCTGTTCGAGCAGGGGCGGCTCGACGAGGCGCGCAGCAAGCTCGGCGCGCAGCAGGAGTCGCTCAAGAAGGCGGCCGACAAGGCGAAGGCCAGCGCCCCGGCGAACCGCGCGAAGGACGTGGCGTCCGATTTCGAGGGCCAGCTCGCCGCGCTGGAGCGGGCGGGCACGGACTTCGCCACGCCGCCGACGTTCGCCACGCCGCCGCCGGCCGCCGCCGCGGAGCCGGGCGGCTTCGCGCAGGCCCCGGCGGCAGCGGCGCCGCGACCCGCCCCGGCGCAGTCCCGCCAGGGCAAGAGCGCCGTCCGCCGCAACGAGGCGGAGGCCTTCGATCTGGCGCGCTGACGCGCGGCGCTCGGCGAGGACGGCGCGGATGGCGCGCTCCGGCCCCTGCCCCGCGGCGACGCGGGGCGTTGACACGCGTCGGGCTTTCGGGTTTTGACTGCCGGCGGTGGGCGTTCGACCTAGGGCGAGTCGGCCGGGAAACCGCCGGACGGGTGGCGACGGCGCGCAAGGCTCGCCGCCGCGCGACCCGTCGTCCACGCGCAAGGCGACCCCCGCGCGGCGCGCGCGGGGCGCGGGGCAGCGCTCGCCGGCGTCGCGGCGCCCTGCCCAGCCCCGGGCCGGGCGCGGGCGCGCGCTGCTCCTCGGGCTCGCGGGCGTGGTCGCGGCGGCGTGCGCCGCGCTCCTCGCGCTGGTGTTCGGCTTCGGGCGCGCGAGGGCGCCGGACCGAGGGCGCGTCGTGGAGATCAACTGGCCGGACGGGCTCGACGCGGGCGAGGCGGCCGCGCTCCTCGCGGCCGAGGGGCTCGTCGAGAGCGAGCGCGCCATGGCGCTCTACCTCGGCGCGACGGGCGGCACCGAGGCGTTCGTGCCGGGCCCTCACCTGCTCTTCGAGGGCGCGACGCCGCGGGAGCTCCGGCAGCTGCTCGCGCGCGCGGAGGGGCGCCCCACGGCGAAGCTCACGATCCCCGAGGGCTTCAGCCGCTTCGACATCGCCGCCCGGCTGGAGAAGCTGCGCATCGCCGGCAGGAAGACGTTCCTCGCGGCCACCGCCGACGGCGCGCTCCTCGACGCGCTCGGCATCGAGCGCGGCGGCGCCGTGGGCGCGGAGAGCGCGGAGGGGTACCTCTTCCCGGCGACGTACGAGCTCGCGCTGGACTCCGACGCGCGCGACGTGGCGCGGCGCCTCGTCGCCGAGTCCGACCGGCGGTGGAGCGCGCTCGCGGCGCAGGGGAAGGACGGGCTGGCGGCGCTCCAGGCGACGCTCGGCTGGGGTCGCCGCGAGGTGCTCACGCTGGCCTCCATCATCGAGAAGGAGGCGGTCGTCGAGGAGGAGCGGCCGCTCATCGCGAGCGTGTTCCTGAACCGGCTCCTCGATCCGAGCTTCCGCTCTCGGAAGCTGCAGTCCGACGCGACGGCGCTCTACGGCTGCGTCGCCTGGCCCGAGGAGGCGCCGTCGTGCGCAGAGTGGAGCGGCAAGCCCACGCCCGCCGTGGTGCGGGATCCGAAGAACCGCTACAGCACCTACGCGCACCCGGGGCTGCCGCCCGGGCCGATCGCCAACCCTGGGGCGCCGTCGATCGCCGCCGTGCTGGCGCCCGCGGCGACGAAGTACCTCTATTTCGTGGCCGCGGGCGGCGGCCGCCATCGGTTCAGCGAGAGCCTGGACGACCACAACGACGCCGTGCAGAAGCGCAGGGACGCGACGGCGCCGTAGGCGCGGCACACGGACGCAATCCAGCACACAAACTACGGCTTCCGGCGCGCGTCGGAGACCTTCCGACGCGCTCTGGAACCTTCCGTCGCGGTAACGAAGCCTTCCCGCGCGTTCCGGAGCACGAGATTTCGCGGACTTAGCGGCGCCCGCCGCACCGTCGGCGCCATCCGGCGCCCGCCGGGGGACGAATTTCCCGGCAAATTCCGCATCCCGCCCCGCGTCGGAAGCTTTCGGAGCGCGTCGGAAGCTTTCGGAGCGCGCCGGAAGCCTTCGGGCCGGCTCCGGACCCCTTCCCTCAAGCAACGGAGTCCCTCGCGCGCATCACGGCGGCTCTCCGCGCGCAGCGATCGGATCGTCGTTCCTCGCGTTGCCTCGGCCGCGCTCGCGCCGCGCCCCGCTTCCTGGATCTGCGCGCGCCGCGGTGTAGATTCGCGCGCCATCATGCGCCGTCCCGCTCCGTTCCTCCTCGCGCTCTGCGCTCCCCTCGCCTTCTCTGCCGCTGTCGCCGGCTGCTCGCCCCGCACCGCGCCCCCGGCCGAAGTGACGCAGGCCGCCTCCGCGACCGCCGCTCCGTCAACTCCCCCCGACCCCGCCGCTTCGGCCTCGAGCGCTGCTCCCACCGCCAGCGCTGCGCCCGCCGCCAGCGCTGCCCCCGCCGATGGCAGCGCCACGCCCGCCGCCAGCGCCACGCCCGCCGCCAGCGCCACGCCTGCCGCCAGCGCCACGCCTGCCGCCGGCGCCGCGCCCGATCCGGCGGCGCCGGCCGACGCCGGGCCGCTCCCGAAGGTCAAGGTCGCCAACATCGGCATGCACATCGGCGGCGGCCCGCACGACGACTTCACCAAGGAGCCGATCAAGCGCTCGGTCGCGCCCCACTTCGACGAGTTCCGCCGCTGCTTCGCGCTCGCCGAGGACCCGACCAAGGGAGGCGACTTCGGCATCGATCTCCGGATCGAGAGGGACGGCGGCAAGGCCGAGGTGCGCAAGCCCCGGACGGCGCTCAAGGGCAAGGCGTTCACGCAATGCGTGGTCGACGTCTTCGAGCGGATCGACTTCCTCAAGCCGAGGAAAGGCCCCACCGTGGTGAGCTACTCGCTCCGGTTCACCCCGTGACAGGGCCGCGGCTCACCCGTGGCGCCCGAGGTTCGGCAGCGACCCGCGCGAGGCCTCGACCGCCGTCTCGCCGGCGCGGTCGAGCGCGTACTTGAAGAGGATCGGGCCGAACACCTCGTTCAGCGCCACGCACCCGACGACGAGCGCGCGGAAGCCGGCGCCGAGGCTCGGGAACGCGCGCTCGATGGTCAGGCTGATCCCGAGCGTCAGCCCGGCCTGCGAGACCAGCCCGCACCACGACCACTTCCTCAAGAGCGGCGGATCGTCCGCCAGCCGGTTGCCGATGCGGTTCGCGACCCACGTCACCAGGGCGCGCGACGCGCCGAAGAGCAGCGCGACGGGCCACATCTGCCGCAGGAGCGGCAGGTCGAGGTGCGCGCCGGCCGTCGCGAAGAACAGCACGAACACCACGCTCGCCGCGTCCTCGACCGCGTGCACCAGCTTCTCGCCCTGCTTCGACAGGTTCGCCACGACGAAGCCGGCCACCACGAAGACGAGCAGCGCGTCGAAGCGGAGGTACCGCAGCACCTCCGTCGCGCCGAAGCCGAGCGCCACGAACACCAGGATGAGCTGGCGGCCGATCAGCCGCATGTAGGCCGCGAGCGCGAGGCCGAGCGTCGTGCCGATCGAGATGCTCCCCAGGATCTCGCGGCCGAGCAGCTCCATCTCGTGCATCGACATCGTCGTGCCCGGCTCGAGGAGCGGCCGCACCGTGGAGAGCGCGACCGCCGTCACGACGATGACGATGATGTCCGACGTCATCACGAACGCGAGCGTGTGCATCGCGACGGGGCCGGTCGCGCGCGTCTGGGAGAGGATCCCGAGCACGGCCGAGGGGCTGCGGGTCACCGCGATGACGCCCCACAGGACGGCCACGCCGAACGCCGCCGTGGTCGAGAGCTCGGCCGCGAACGGCACCAGCGAGCGCGCCGCGTAGAAGACGCCCGTCATCGCCACGAAGACGAGCGCCGTCTGGACGACGTTGTGCAAGAGGATGCTCTTCAGGCTCTTCTTGACGACGTCGATCCGCAGCTCGGCGCCGCCCGCGAGCGCGATGAGCGCCAGCGCCAGCGCGTTGACCCGCGAGATCTCCTCCACCGCGTGGTGGTCGACGAGCCCCAGGACGTGCGGGCCGGCGACGATGCCCGCGAGGATGTAGCCCGAGATGTGCGGCAGGCGGAGCGGCTCGACGAGCTCGCTCGCGAGCGTGCCCGCGAGCAGGAGGAAGCCGATCGAAGCGACGGCCCCTGCAGGCCCGTGTTCGTGAGGGACCGCGCGCGTCGTGGCGTAGAGCAGCCCGAACAGGATCACGAGCGCGACCGCGTGCGTGAGGTGGTTCAGCGGCCCCTTGGGGGCCGACCCGTGGTGGCGCGCGGAGGGCGCGCCGTGCTGCTCGGCGGGCGCGGCCGGATCGGCCGGCGCAGCCGGGCCGGCGGGCGTGACCGGGCCGGCCGGCGCGGCTGGCTCGACCTCAGGGAGTGCTGCGGCGCTCACGGTGACACCTCTTCATTCCTCATCCCTCCCCCACGCTGCGCCGCGGGCGACGGCGGGGCGCCCCTCTCGCCTCCCTCGCCCGGCGCGGCGTCGCGCCCGGCGCGGCCCAGGCCGCGGCCGAAGAAGAGCGACTCCCGCTCGGGCGCGGCGAGCTCGCCGGCCTTGCGGAGCGTGGCGCGCAGCGCCTGCGGCCCGACGAGCTCGCCGAACACGGCCGCGGCCGCCGCGGCGAAGAGGACGGTGTGCCCGACCGGGCCCGGGAAGCGCAGCGCGAAGGCGAGCCCGACGCTCATCGCCACCGCGCCGGACGAGAGCAGCCCGAGGCCGAGCCACGGCGACGTCTCGCGCGCGTCGGGCGACACGACGCGGAAGACGAGCCCCGTCGCGAGCTTGCCCACGAGCCTCGCCCCGAGCGCGATCGCCACGATCCAGGGCAGGAACGGCGCCGCCTTCGGGTTCACGTGCGCGCCCGCGAGCAGGAGCGCCGGCAGGATGACCGGCCGCTCGGTCGGCGCGACCATGGCGACGATCTCGTCGCGGTGCCGCGAGATGGCGGCGATCGTCACGCCCATCGCGAACGCCGCGAAGAGCGGCGACAGGCCGACCCGGGCGCTCGTGCCCATCGTCAGCAGCGAGGTGCCGAGCAGCACGCCCCAGCTCTGGATCAGGCGGAAATCGCTCCCGAGGAGCACCACCGCGATGAGCCCGAGCACCACGCCGATGAGCGCCGTCACGACCGTCCACCCCCAGAACGGGATCGGCCACTGGGCCGTCGCCTGCGGGACGAGCGCGAACGCGCCGCCCATCATGAGCAGCGGGCCGAGATCGTCGCAGTCGGCGATGTCGGCGATGAGATCCGAGAGCTTGCCGCTCGCGCTGTAGCGCTGCGCGACCCACAGCACCGCGTGCCGCGTCGTCTCGGCGGAGACGGCGCCCACGCCCGCCGCGAGCAGCGCGCGGTCGCCGCGCTCGAGCGAGGGAGCGCCGTACGCCGCCGCGAACCAGACCGCGGCGGCCACCGCGCCGCCGGTCAGGAGGCTCATGAGCACGCAGAGCGCCATGCGGGACGGCCGCACGCGGCGGCTGCCGACGAAGCCGAAGTCGAGGCCGACGACCAGCGCGAGCCAGCCGAGCGCGACGCCCGCCACGGGCTCGAACGCGGCGAGCGACGAGGGCTCGAGCAGCCCGAGCGCCGAGGGTCCCAGCACGAAGCCGAGCACGACGTACTCGGCGCCGGAAGGGAGGCCGATGCCCCGGAGCACGCGGCCGCTGACGAGCGAGCTGCCGAGGTACGACAGCACGAGGAGCCCCATCAGGAGCCAGACGGCGTTCACGAGGCGGCGCCCCGGTCGACCGGCGCGGGCGCGGCGCGCCGCGCGCCGCCGGAGGACGCCGGCGCGCGCCCGAGCTGGATCTCCGCGGCGACGAGGGCCTGCGCCACCGCGATGAGCCAGCGGCTGCGCACGTCGTCGCCGTCGCAGGCCATCGTGGCCCGGAAATGAGCGCCCCCCTCGTCGATCGCGACGAGCGCGGCGCGGGCCCGGCTGCCGAGGCCCGAGCCCGTCTTCAGGAGCAGCTCGCGCACCCGCTCGAGATCGGCGGCGGGGTCGACGCTGATCTCGACGGCCACGACCGGAGGGCGGCCGCGGATGCGCGTCGGGTGGAACAGGCTGAGCAGGTGCGGCACGCGAACGACGCAGCCGTCCTCGTCCTCGAGGCGCGCCTCGATCAGCGTCAGCTCGCGGACCCGCCCGGCGCGGCCGCCCACGTCGGCGATGTCGCCGACGCGCAGGCGCCGCCCGTAGATGACCGAAAGGCCCACGGCCGCCGACGCGATGAGCGGGGCGCTGGCGAGCCCGGCCGCCGCGAGCACGACGAAGCCGATCCGCGTGAGCGCCCCCTCGTCGGTGCCGGTGATGAGCGGGGCCGCGAGGAGCAGCGCGGCGACGAGGATGCCGAAGCGGACAAGGACGCCGGTGGCGACCGCGAGATCGGACGGAAGCCACCCGAGCGACGTCTCGCCCCGGCTCACGCTCCCGAAGAACAGCCCCACGAAGCGGATGAGGACGACGACCGCGAGCGTCGCGAGGATCGCGAGCACGAGCACCGGGACGCTCCGCGCGATGCGCCCCATGAGCTCCGACATGGGCGCGAGCACGAGGCCTGTCAGCTTCTCGCTGGTGCCGCGCGTGGAGGCGAACAGGGAGAGGGCGAAGAGGATCCAGATGTAGGCGATGCCCAGCCGGACGAGCACGCCGGCGGCGCCGAGCGCGACCGAGAGCGCGCCCTGCGACGCGGCGGGCCGGAGCATCTCGATGCCGCGGACGTGGAGCGCCGGGAGCCGCTCCGGGTGCTCGGCGACCCAGGCGTGCCCTCGCTCGACGAGCTCGCCGACCTTGCGGAGCAGGAGCAGCGCGATCAGCCCGGAGAAGACGAGCAGCGAGAACGAGAAGACGCTCGTCGCGAGGCGGCTCCGGCTCTGCTCCTTGGCGAGGACGTCGCGCACCGTGCCGGCGACCGCGGCGGCGTGGGCCGCGACCGTGGTGTGGCCCGCCGCCGCCGCGTCCTCGGGGCCGAGGTGGACGAGCGGGCGGTCGCCGACGTAGACGACCGCCACGCCGTCCTGCTCGTCGACGCGGACCTCGGGGACCGCCTTCTCCTGGGCGGCGCGCTCCAGCACGCGCGCCGCCTCGCGGGCGCGCTCCGGGGGAGAGAGGCTGCCCCGGTGCACGCGGAGGGCGAAGACCGTCCTGCCGAGCAGCTCGACGCGCGCCTCGGGCTGCTCGACCACGGGAGGCGAAGGCTGGGGCTCGGGAGCCACCGGCTCGCCCTGGTCAGCGGCCGGGGCCGGCGGCCCGACCGACGCGGACGCCGGCGCGACCGGCGCAGGCGGCGGCGCGGGAGGCCGCGCGACCGGGGCGGGCGCCAGCACGACCTCCGCGGACGCGGGCGTGGCCGGCTCGGGCGATGGCACGACCTGGACGAGCGGCGGCTGCACGGAAGCCGGCGCGGGCGCGAGCTGCGTGGGCTCGAACGCGGCCTGCGGGGGCGCGTGCTGCGAGGGCGCGGGGGCCACCTGCGACGGCGCGGACCAAGCCTGCGAGGGCGCGGGCCTGGCCTGCGAGGGCGCGGGGGCCACCTGCGACGGCGCGGACGCGGCTTGCGACGGCGCGGGCGCGGCCTGCGACGCCGCGGGCGCGGCTTGCGACGCCGCGGGCGCGGCTTGCGACGCCGCGGGCGCGGCTTGCGACGCTGCGGGCGCGACCCGCGAGGGCGCGGACGCGGCCTGCGCCGGCCCGGCGAACGCAGCGCCGGCGGGAGCGATGAGGCCGGCAAGCGCGACCAGGAGCGCGGGGAACAACCGCTGCACGCTGGCACTCTCGGCCGGAGACAGGCCGCCGGTCAAGCGGCGCAGGACGCGAGACGGCCTCGGCCGCCAGCCCGCGACAGGCGACGCGCGATCGCCTCGCGGTGGTCACGCGCGCTCGAGCCCGCCCGGAAACCTCGATCCCTCCGCGCTGGCTCGATGATGGATCGCCTTGCCGCCGAGGCAGGGCGCTGGCAGGGCGCCGGCGTGGCAACGACCAAGAGATCGGTGGCCCCGTCGCTGCTCGTCGGCGACATCGGAGGCACCAACACCCGGCTCGCGCTCTACAGCGCCTCCGGCGGCCGGCCCCTCTCCGAGGCCGTCTTCCGCAGCCGCGAGCACGCGAGCTTCGAGGAGATCGCCCTCCCGTTCCTCGTGCGCAGCGACGCTCCCCACCCCGCCGTCGCCGTGCTCGGCATCGCGGGCCCCATCAAGGACCAGGTCGCCACCGTCACGAACCTGCCCTGGCGCCTCGCGGAGCGCGAGCTGTCGCGCCGGCTCAAGATCGCGCGCGTGCTCCTGGCGAACGACCTCGTCGTCGGCGCCACGGGCTGCCTGCACGTCGCCCGCGCGTCCATCGAGCCGCTCACGGAGCGCAGGCCGCGGCCGAAGGGGAACAACGTGGCCGTCATCGCCGCCGGCACGGGGCTCGGCGAGGCCCGGCTCCTCTGGGACGGCGCCCGGCACGTCACGCTCCCGACCGAGGGAGGTCACGCCGACTTTGCCCCGCGCTCCGCGGTCGAGGCCGAGCTGTGGCGCTTCCTCGCCGAGCGCCACCCGGACCACGTGAGCTACGAGCGGGTCCTCTCCGGCGACGGGCTCGGCGCCCTCTTCGACTTCTTCGCCCGCGCCGCCCGCGTGCCGCGCGCGATCGAGCGCCGCCTCGCCGAGGGCGACCGCAACGCGGCGATCGCCGAGCTCGGTCTCGCCCGCGCGTTCCGGCCCGCCGCGCGCGCGGTCGACCTGTTCGTCGAGATCTACGGCGCCGAGGCCGGCAACCTCGCCCTGCGCGAGCTCGCGCTCGGCGGGGTCTTCGTCCTCGGGAACATCGCGAGGAGCCTCGTCACCCAGAGGCGCGAGCTCTTCATGAAGTCCTTCCTGAAGAAGGGGCGCCTCACGCCGCTCCTCGAGGGGGTGCCCGTCGCGGTGGTCACCGATCCCCTGGTCGGCGTGCGGGGCGCGCTCGCCTTCGCCAGAGGGCTCTCGGCCGCGGAGCGGCCCCGGGCCCGCGCGGCGTCCCGGCGGTCCTGACGCCCCGTGTCCTCGCGCCCATGACGGAGGCATGGAGTCGCGCGCGCGACTCCATGCCTCCTGTCGAATCGGCGCCGTCGGTCCAAGGCGGATGAGCGCGAGTTCGCCCCGAGGCACCGAGAGGCCATATCGCCCGGCGCCGCCTCGCGCCGGGCGCGCTCCGAACAGGAGCGGACGAGCTCCTCGCGCTCGGCCTCACGCGTAGCCTCACGGGTAGCCTCACGCGTAACCTCACGCGTAGCCTCACGGGTAGCCTCACGCGTAGCCTCACGCGTAGATCGAGCGGCCGCGCGCGGCCTCGCGGCGTTGACACGTTGGAGCCACGGTGCTTTAAGACCGCTCCACCTGACGCTCGTACAGTCGGGGAAAAGGAAAGAAAGGTCACGTCATGGCAACTTCGGTCATTCTACCTGATGGGAAGGCCCTCGCGCTCCAGGATGGCAACACGGCGTTCGACGCCGCCCGGGCCATCTCGCCGAGGCTCGCCGAGGCCGTCGTCGTCGCGCGCGTCGACGGGGTGATCCAGGACCTCCGCGTGCCCCTCCGGGACGGCGCGAAGCTGGAGTTGCTGAAGGCCGATACGCCCGAGGGCAGGGACACGATCAACCACTCGGCCGAGCACCTCCTGGCGACGGCCGTGCTGCGGCTGTTCCCGGGCGCCAAGGTCACGATGGGTCCGAAGAACCATGGTGACGAGTTCTATTACGACTTCGATGTTGCCGGTCGGACCTTCACTCCTTCCGACCTCGAGCAGATCGAGGCCGAGGTGAAGAAGCTCATCGAGCAGAAGATCAAGTTCGAGTGGCAAGTCGTCCCCAAGAAGGACGCGCTGGGCGTCTTCGAGGGGCTCGGGCAGAAGAACGAATACAAGACGGAGATCCTGTCCTGGATCCCCGAGGACAGCGTGTCGATCTACCGCTGCGGCGAGTTCGTGGATTTCTGCCGCGGCCCGCACCTGCCCCACGCGGGGTTCATCAAGGGGCTCAAGATCACGTCGTCCTCGGCGGCCTACTGGCGCGCCGACGCCACGAAGCAGTCGCTCCAGCGCGTGCGCGGCGTGGCCTTCCCCAACAAGGACGACCTCGACAAGTATGTGCGCCGCCTGGAGGAGGCGAAGAAGCGCGACCACAGGACGCTCGGGCGCGATCTCGAACTCTACCTCGTCTCCGAGCGCTACGACACCCACGCGTACTCCGAGAAGGACGAGATCGACCTCTACGTCGGCGTGGACGCGGAGGCGCCCCTCGACCGCGCGCTCGTGGAGCACGCCCTCGGCGCGGCGGCCTCGGCGTTCCCCGGGCGGACCATCCGGCGAACGGTGAAGTTCGGCGAGGCGCCGAAGGCGTCGGCGGACGGCGCGGGCGGCAGCAACGAAGAGGCGCGCCCGCGCCTGCACGTCCGGCTCCGCGGCGCGGCGGCGTCGGAGTCGAAGAGCACCTTCAGGGCCGCGGTGAGCGCCCGGAAGGACGCCGACGTCGAGGTGCACTTCGAGCCGCACTTCGTCGAGGAGATCGGGGCCGGCCTCGTCATGTGGCTCCCGAAGGGCGGGCTCCTGCGCACCATCATCGAGGACCAGTGGCGCAAGATGCACCTCGAGGAGGGCTACGACATCGTCTACTCGCCGCACATCGCCAAGGCGGACCTGTGGAAGACGTCGGGCCACTGGGACTTCTACCGAGAGGGGATGTTCTCCCCCATGTCGGTCGACGGGCACGACTACTGCTGCAAGCCGATGAATTGCCCGTTTCACATCCTCATGGTCAAGAGCCGGACGCGGAGCTACCGCGAGTTCCCGATGCGCCTCGCGGAGCTCGGGACCGTGTACCGGTACGAGGCCGCGGGCGTCATGCACGGCCTGATGCGCGTGCGGGGGTTCACCCAGGACGACGCGCACCTGTTCTGCCGCGCGGACCAGGTCGAGCAGGAGATCCACCGCGTGCTCCGCTTCATCCTGAAGATGCTCCGCACGTTCGGGTTCGAGCAGTTCGACATCAACCTCTCGACACGGCCGGAGAAGTACGTCGGCGGCCTGGAGGACTGGGCCAAGGCCGAGAGCACCCTCGCGGGGGCCCTAAAGGCCCTCGGCCTCGAGTACACGGTGGACCCGGGCGGCGGCGCGTTCTACGGGCCGAAGATCGACATCAAGCTGGTCGATGCGCTCGACCGCAGGTGGCAGTGCTCCACGCTCCAGTACGACTTCAACAACCCCGAGCGCTTCACGCTCGGGTTCGTGAACGCCAAGGGAGAGCTCGAGCAGCCGATCATGCTCCACCGGGCGCTCCTCGGCTCGATCGAGCGGTTCATCGGCGTGCTCCTGGAGCACCACGCGGGCGCCCTGCCGGCGTGGCTCTCACCGGAGCAGGCGCGCGTCGTCACGGTGTCGGACAAGCACAACGACCACGCCGAGCAGGTCACCCAGGCGCTGCGCGCTCACGGCATCCGGGCGAGCTTCGTCCGGAGCTCGGAGAAGCTCGGCGCGAAGATCCGCGAAGCGCAGGTCGAGAAGATCCCCCATATGCTGGTCATCGGCGACAAGGAGGTGGAGGCGAAGGGCGCCACGGTCCGGCTCCGTGACGGGAGCGACCGCGGCTTCATGAAGACCGAGGCGCTCGCGGAGTTCTTGCGCGAGCAGTGCGCGATCCCCGTCGTGACGTGACGTTCCCCCGCGGCGCCGTGGGGCCCCTCTCCAGGGCCCCCGGCGGCGGCGGCCTCGGTTGCCCGCCCGAACCGGCGGCGCGGCGCGCTGGACGCGCCGCGCTGCGCCAGCTCGGTCGCTCGCTGCTCGCTACCCGGCTTGCGCCGCGGCGGCGTCGAGCAGCCAGACGAGCCGCCCGGGCCCGCCGCGCACGACCCGCGCCGGCACCTCGTCGGCCGGACCGGGCCGCTTCGCCTGCGCCACGACCCCGCGCTTTCCCGTCCCGCGGGCCAGGAGCAGCTTCAGCCGCGCCTCCTGGATCACCGGCGCCGTCAGCGTGAGCCGCGGCTCCAGCCCCTTGTCCGGCTGCGCCGGGATCGCGGCGACCAGGCGGTCCTCGATGCCCGCCGCCCCCGTCCCAGGGAACAGCGAGGCCGTGTGCGCGTCGTCGCCTATCCCGAGCGTCATCACGTCGAAGGAGACAGCCGACGCGACCCCGAACCGCGCCCGCAGGAGCCGCTCGTACCGCGCCGCCGCCCCGGCGAGGTCCGGCGACTCGCCCTCCATGCGGAAGAAGCGCTCCTCCGGGATGGGGGCCGCCGCCAGATCCCGGCGCGCGGCGCCGTAGTTCGAGCGGGGGTGATCGGGCGCGACCGCGCGCTCGTCCACCCAGAACCACTCGGTCTGGGCCCACGGGAGCGAGAGCGCCGCGAGCCGCTGGTACGCCTCCGACGGCGTGCTCCCGCCCGACAGCGCGACGCGCGCGACGCCGCGCGCCTCGACCGCCGCCGCGATGGCGCGCGCGATGAGCTCCGCCCCGAGCCGCGCCAGCTCCGCAGCGTCCGCCGCGACGAGGGTCTCCTCACCACCGTTCATCTCGGTCCTCCTGTCGGCCCTCGTCAAAGGGCGCTCCACTTCGCCGCGGCGAGCACCGCCTCGCGCAGCAGCCGATCGCCCTCCAGCGAGTCGATCGTCTTCGCCAGCACCCACGTCTCGTCCCGGTAGCCGAGCGGGTGCAGGTGCTCCGCCGACCGCGCCCCCTCCATCGTCCACCGCACCGTGCCGGGCGCCTTGTCGAGCCGCACGCAGCCGAGCGTCAGCGGCTCGCCGCGCAGCGACGTCCACAGGCGCACGCCGTCGAGCCGCCGCCACGCCTGCGCGTCCGCCGGCGGCCCGTCGACGAGCGCGATCTCGATCGGCGCCCCGTCCGCGCCGCGGGCGCGGCCGACCACGCCGCCGCCGGGCTGCGCGGGCCCCCGCGACTCGAACGTCCAGCCGAGCCGCGAGCCCATCCAGCCGAGGAACAGCGCCGCCGGATCCGGCTTCGCCCCCGCGCTGCGCGCGATCTCCACCCGCCGGATCGCCCGGCACGCCTCCGGCATGTCGTCGAAGAACCGGGCCACGAGCTCGCGGAACGAGAACGTCCGCACGAACGCCCGGTCCGCGAGCGGCGCCCTCGTCCCGCGCGCGACCTCCGCGATGCGCTCGATGCACGTCTCGGCCGAGTCGAACACCAGCCGATTGCAGATCGGCGCGAGCGCGTCGCCGAGCACGTTCGGCGCGCCGGGCGCGAGCTCGACGATCACCGCCACGTCGGAGATCGTGAGCGCGCTCACGACCGAAGCGACGCGCTCGGCCGCGGCCACCCCGAACGTGATCTCCACGCGGTCGTAGCAGATCGGCACCTCGCCCGCGCGGCGGCACGTGGCCGACCAGTCGGCCTGGACGCTCGCCGGGTCGAGCCGGTCGTCGAGCGTGATGAGCAGGGTGCGGCCCGCGTGCGTCTCGGCGAGGTCCTCGGCTTGCTCCTTCAGGCGCTCGACCTCGGCGCGGCTCCCCACCGCCACGAAATTGAGGGTCGACGCGCGCGTCTTCGGCGCCGGCTCCGCCCACGACTCGTCGGGCGCCGACCAGAACTCGGCGAGCTCGGACTCGACCCGCTTGATGACCTCGGCGACGCGGCCCGCGCTCACGGCCGCCTCCACGCCCGCTCCGGGGCCTTCCCCCCGTCGCCCGCACCGCACACCGCGCGCGCATCGCCAGAAGACGACGGCTCGACGAGGGCATCGGCCTCCGTCGGGCCCCAGCTGCCCGCGGCGTAGCGCGCGATCGGCGCGCTCTGGGTCCGCCACCCCTCGAAGATCGGATCGACGAAGCCCCACTGCGCCTCGACCTCGTCGGCGCGCGTGAACAGCGTGGCGTCGCCGCGCAGCGCGTCGAGCAGGAGCCGCTCGTACGCCTCGGGCGTGCTGGAGCCGAACGCGGCGCCGTACCGGAAATCCATCGTGACGCCGCGGATCGCGATGCCGCCGCCCGGGATCTTCGCCGCGAACCGGAGCGAGATGCCCTCGTCGGGCTGGAGGCGCATCACGAGCGAGTTCGGCTCCTCGGTCGCGCCGGGGGCGCCCTTGAACAGGCCGTGCGGGAGCGGCTTGAAGTGCAGCACCACCTCGGCCACCCGCTTCGCCAGCCGCTTGCCGGCGCGCAGGTAGAACGGCACCCCGCCCCAGCGCCAGCTGTCCAGGTGGAGCTTCATCGCGACGTAGGTCTCCGTCGTCGAGTCCTTCGCGACGTCGGGCTCCTCCGTGTAGCCGGGCACCTTCTCGCCGCGCACCATGCCGGGCCCGTACTGCCCGCGCACCGTCGACGACAGCGCGTCCGGGCCCGCGATCGGCCGGAGCGTGCGGAGCACCTTCACCTTCTCGTCGCGCACCGCGTCCGCGTCCCACGACGACGGCGGCTCCATCGCGACCAGCGTGAGCAGCTGGAGCGCGTGGTTCTGCACGATGTCCCGCGTGATGCCGACCTTCTCGTAGAACTTGCCGCGGCCCTCGACGCCGATCTCCTCGGCCACGGTGATCTGCACGTGATCGACGTGCTGGCGCGACCAGAGCGGCTCGAAGATCGTGTTGCCGAACCGCAGGACGAGGAGGTTCTGGACGGTCTCCTTCCCGAGGTAGTGGTCGATCCGGTAGATCTGCGACTCCGCGAGGTGGGCGAGCAGGTCGCGGTTGAGGGCGCGGGCGCTCTCCAGGTCCTCGCCGAACGGCTTCTCGACGACGACGTGCTGGAACGGCGCGTCCTTCTCGTGCGACGGCGGCGCGACGAGGTTCGCCGCGCGCAGGCCGCGCACGATGGGCGCGAACTGGTCGGGCGCGACGGCCAGGTAGAAGACCCGGTTCTTGCGGGTGCCGCGCTCGGCGTCGAGCCGCTCGAGCTCCGCGGCGAGCCGGGTGTACGTCTCGGCCTCGTCGAACGACCCCTGGACGTAGCTGATGCCCTTCTCGAGCTCGCTCCAGGTGGCCTCCTCGAGCGGGCGCCGCGAGTGCTTCCCGACGGCCTCGCGCATCTCCTTCGCGAAATCCGGCTTCGGGCGCCGCGCCACGCCGACGACGGCGAAGCCGCCCGTGAGGAGCCGGCTGAGCGTCAGGTTGTAGACCGCGGGCAGCAGCTTGCGCCGGGTCAGGTCGCCCGAGGCGCCAAAGATCACGAGCGCGGCCGGCGAGGCGGTGCGCTCCTCGGGCATCCCTTCGCGAAGCGGGTTCTTCTCGGCTTGGGTCATGGTGGGTGAGCTCCGGTCGGTGACGGCGACGGGCACGATGCTCGCGCGCCTCCGCGGCGTAGGGTAGTCCGGATCGCGCCCGCGGGCGCGGGCGGAACGATGCGATGAAGATGCGAGGACGATGCGATGAAGATGCCGGAGGTCGCGCCACGCGGGGACGACCGCGCGCGGGCGTGCGGGCGGAGCGCCGCGCCCGCGCGCCCGCGCAGCCCGGCGCCGCGCCGAGCGTGCCCGCCGGCTCGCGGCGCCCTTCCATCCGATCGCGACCGGTACTAGGCTCCTCCGCGCGATGGCCGCGCCGGTGCTCCCGCGAATCCGCGTCCCCCACCCTCACGTGCGATGCGATAGCCAGGTGCTCGCCGGGAGCCCCCACGTCCTCGGGTCGCGCGTCCCGGTCCGGCGGCTCTGGGCGTGGCACCGCGGCGGCGCGTCGGTGGAGACGCTGCTCAAGCGCTACCCGAACCTCGGGCCCGCGCGCGTGCTCGACGCGCTCGCGTTCGCGTACGACAACCAGGACCTCATCGAGGCCGACATCGCGCGCGAGCAGCTGCTCTTCAAGAAGCAGGGCGGGCCCACGGTCGGCGCACGCCCCCTCGCCCAGCTGAACCTCCCCTTCGACGAGGACGAGGAGTAAGCGACGCCCGAGAGGGCGCGGCGGGCGAGGGACGGCGCGGCGGGCGAGGGACGGCGCGCGCGCCGCGCGTGAGGCGTCACGGGCGAAATGCCGTGCGCTCCATGTGAAACGCCTCGCGATATATATATGTGGAACGCCTCGCGCCACCTGCGGTGTAGACCGCCATCCCCGCGCGATGAGCTCAGCTTGATTCTTTACAGCCATCCTGACTTGGGGCAATGAGGGCCGTCAGTTGCTGGAGCCCGCGGTGCGGGGCTGCTCTGCATTGCGAGTGACCGTCGCGCAGGATCGCGGCTGTCCCAGCTTTCAAGGTCGCGGCTGCTGGTGTAGGGTCCGCGCTCCATGGGGTACCGATCGAGGTGCCGGAGGGATTCTGAGATGAGCGTCAATCGATGGAAGTTGTTCGCGATGCCCGTGGCCCTTCTCGGCCTGGCCTCGCCTCTCCTCGTGAACTGCGGCGGCAAGGGGTTCCCCGGCGCGGACAGCCTGCCCGGCCCGGCCGGTGACCTGGCGTCGGCCGCGAGCGGCTGCGACGAGCTGAAGAACGGCGGCATCGCGAACCTGAAGTTCGACGGCGGCGCCGAGGTCGAGGGCAAGATCAAGGGCTTCCTCGACGCGGCTGCGTCGCTCGACAAGCTCACCGCCAGCATGGAGGCGGATCTCATCGCCTCCTGCGGCAAGCTCGGCAAGGACCTCGGCATGAGCGACGCGGAGCTCAAGGCCGACCCGAGCGGCGGCAAGGGCGCCGAGAAGGTCTGCGGCGCGGTCTCCGCGAAGGTCAGCGCCGCCGTGAAGGCGAACGCCGACGCGAAGATCACCGTCCAGATCGACCCCCCGAAGTGCTACGCCGACATCACCGCCATGCAGAAGTGCCTCGGCGAGTGCGGCTCGCCGGTGCAGCCCGGCAAGCTCGAGGCGAGCTGTGAGGGCGGCGAGATCAGCGGCAAGTGCGACGCCGAGTGCAAGGGCAAGTGCAGCGTCGAGGCCGGCGCGGCGTGCACCGGCACCTGCAGCGCGAGCTGCTCGGGCAAGTGCGAGGTCGGCTTCAAGGGCACCTGCGGCGGCAAGTGCGACGGCAAGTGCGACGGCAAGGACTCGAAGGGCGCGGCGTGCGCCGGCACCTGCGAGGGCAAGTGCGACGCCAAGGCCGAGGGGTCTTGCTCGGGCACCTGCGAGGGCACCTGCTCCGGCTCCTGCGAGGTCAAGGCCGCGGCGAAGTGCTCCGGCTCGTGCTCCGGCGGCTGCAGCGCCGAGATCAAGGAGCCGAAGTGCTCGGGCGAGTTCAAGCCCCCGAGCGTCGACCCGAGCTGCCAGGTGCAGTGCACGGCGAAGACCGCCGGCGAGGCGAAGTGCGATGCGCCGAACGTCCGCATCGTGGCGAACGGCAAGGTGAACGCCGACGCGCAGAAGCTCGTCGCCGCGCTCCGGACGTCGCTCCCGGCGATCGCCAAGGTGCAGCTCGGCTCCGGCAAGAAGCTGGCGGCGGCGGTGTCCGGCGTCGGCAAGGCCGGCGTCGAGGTGAAGGACGTGGCGCTCAAGGCCGGCGGCAAGGCGGTCGCCTGCGTCGCGGCCGCGGTCGACGCGTCGGCCAGCGCGTCGGCCTCGATCGACATCAACATCAAGGCGAGCGCGAGCGTCAGCGGCTCGGCGAGCGGTTCGGCCAGCGGCGGGACCTGATCCCCGGCGCGGCCTGAGCGCGGACGCGGCGGCGGTCCCCTCCTGGGGGTCGCCGCCGTCGTCATTTCAGGCGCCGAATCCAGGCCCGCGGCGCAGGTTTGGGTGCGGGCTCACTTTTTCGGGCGCGGCGCGCGATGGTCGAGCTCAGCGCCAGGTTCGCCCCCCAACGTTGCAGGCAGGTTTCTTGGCCAGACAGCCGCGATGCGGCAAGCCGTCGAGGCGGCGTGCCTCCGGCAGGCGGCCGGGCCATTGCGCGCTGTCGCGGCGCTCGTCCGGAGTATCATGGTGCGTCGGCGAACGATGACGGGGTACTCGGAAGGGCAGGAGCGATGGTCGGCGATCCCTTGATCGAGCGCGGCGCCAGGATCGGCGAGTACACGATCGCCGATCGCCTCGGCGAAGGCGGCTTCGGCGCCGTGTTCCGCGGCCGTGACGGGGCCGGCAACGACGCCGCCATCAAGATCTTCAAGGATGTGAGCGCCCAGAACGCCGGGCAGCTCTTCGCCCAGCAGAACGAGATCGAGGCGCTGCTCCGCCTGCGCCACCCCTCGCTCGTCAAGCTCTCCTCGTACGGCGTCCTGGACGGCGTGGGCCTCTACCTCGCGATGGAGCTCGTGCAGGGCGAGACGCTCGACAGGTACCTCGCACGGATGGGCTCGCTCGACACGATCGAGGCGCTGCGCATCGCGCGCCGCGTGGCCGAGGCGCTCGCGCACTGCCACGCGCTCAACGTGCTCCACCTCGACCTCAAGCCGAGCAACATCGTCCTCACCGATCCGTACGAGCCCCGGCTCAAGATCCTCGATTTCGGCCTGGCGACGCTCACCGTGAGCTTCCAGCCCGAGCACGCCCGCGTCAACGCGGGCACCATCGCGTACCTGGCGCCCGAGTGCCTGAAGCGCGGCGCGCTCGGGCGCCCGAGCCCCCGGATGGACCTCTACGCGGTCGGCGTCATGCTCTACGAGCTGCTCGCCGGCCGGCTCCCGTTCTCGGACGGCACCGTCAACAGCGTCATCAACCAGAAGGTCTACGGCACGCTCGTGCCGCTCGCCCACGCGGCGCCCGAGACGCCGGCGCCCGTCGTCGCGCTGGTCGAGGAGCTCCTGGAGCGCGACCCGGCGCGGCGCTTCTCCAGCGCGGCCCGGCTCTGCGCGCGGCTCAAGGAGCTCTATTACGTCACGCTCCACGGCACCTCGCCGCCGCCGGCCGGGGCGGAGGCGGGAGCGCCCGAGCGCGACGCCGCCGCGCCGGAGACCTTCGACGACGCGCACGACGCGCCGTTCGTCGGCCGCGAGCAGGAGCTCGGGCGGCTCATCGAGCTCGTCCAGGGCGCGGTGCGCGGCGAGCCGCGGCCGGCCGTGGTGGTCGGCGACACGGGCGTCGGCAAGAGCCGCCTCGTCGCCGAGCTGCTCCGGAGCGCCGAGCAGGCGGGCACGGCGATCGTCGCGTACGGCCGGTGCAGGGAGCTCTCCGGGCTCGTGCCCTACTCCGCGATCCGCGAGGCGCTGACGCAGATCGCGCTCTGGCTCGAGCGGCACGGCGACAGCCGGGCGGCGCGCATCCGCCGGCTGGTGAGCCTCGTGATCGCCGACGACGCCGCCCTCCTCCAGGGGCTCGTGCCGGAGCTGACGCGCGCGGTCGGGCTCGCGGAGGAGGGCGGCGCCATCGGCCCGGGCGGCACGCGCTGGATCGCCGATCTGATCCTGCGGCTGCTCGGCGCGATCTCCGAGGAGATCCCGGTCGTCCTCGCGATCGAGGACGTGCACTGGGCCGACGAGGCGACGCAGGAGGTGCTGCTGCGCCTCTCGGATCAGCTCGGCGAGATGCCGGTGCTGCTGCTCGGCACGGCGCGGCCGCCGTTCGCTCGCGGCTCATCGATGCCTCCGCCCGGCTCGTCGCTGCCCCCGCCGGGCTCGTCCGCGCTGCGCGGCCCGCCGGGCTCGTCGCCGATGACGCCGCGCTCGGCGGGCTGGCTCGCTTGGAAGGACGTCGAGCGCATCGACCTCGGCCCGCTCCGGCCCGACGCGAACCGGGCGCTCCTCTCCGCGCTCGGCCGCGGCGCGGGGGACGACCTCGTGCAGGAGCTCGTGCGCCGCGTCCCGCTGCTCGCCGCGGGCAACCCGCTCTTCAACATCCAGGTCGTCCGCAACATGGAGACCGAGGGCTTCCTGCAGCGCAGCCGGAGCGGCGCGCTCGAGATCTCCCGCGCCGACGCGAGCTACCTCGCGCCCGCGTCGGTCTCGGACGTCCTCTCGCGCAGCATCGACGCGCTCGATCCCACGACGGTCCAGGTCCTCGGCGTCGCCGCGCTCATCGGCCGCCAGTTCCTGCGCGACGATCTGGTCGAGCTCGGGCTCTTCGACCCGGCGGAGGTCGACAGCGCCCTGCGCGACGCCGCGGCGCACTACGTCTGCCTCAGCGAGGACGGGGGCCTCACGTCGTTCTCGCACGACGCGGCGCGCGAGCAGCTCGCCGCCCGCGTGCCCGCCGAGGAGCGCCCCGACTACCACGGGCGCATCGCGCGGCGCATCGAGCTGCGCGGCGGCGATCCGGGGACGCTCGCGCACCACGTCGAGCGCGCCGGCGAGCTCGACCGCGCCGCGTCGGCGTACCTGCTCGCGGCGGGCGAGGCCGATCGGCTCCAGGATCCGCACGGCGCCAGCCGGCGGCTGAAGCAGGCGCTCGCGCTGCTCGAGCGGCTGCCGCTCGACCCGGCGCGGATCGAGCTCAGGGCCCGCTGCGCGCACGAGCTCGCGCGCGTGGCGTGCCTGCTCGGCAGCACGGCGGAGCCGCTCGATCTGCTGCGCCGCACGCAGGGGGCGCTGCCGGAGACGCCGCTCGTCACGGCGGCCCTCTCCAGCGCGCTGTCGCGCGTCCACTACGTGCGGGGCGAGTTCGCCGACGCGGTGGCGCACAGCCGCAAGGCGCTCGAGGCGATCGGCGCGAGCCCGGAGCTGCGCCCGTACCAGTGCCTGCCGGCGAACATCCTCGGGCGCGCGCTGTGCGCGGCCGGCAAGGTGGGCCCGGCGACCGAGCCGCTCCGCCGCGGCTGCGAGCTCGCGGAGGCGGCGGGCGAGTACGTCGAGCTCTGCCACTCGCGCGGCATCCTCTGCGTCGCGCTGAGCCAGTCCGGCCTCTACGCCGAGGCCGAGCAGAGCGCCGCGGACGCCGCGCGCCTCGCCGAGCGCCTGCGCGACCCGGTGCGGCTGCTCGGCACGTGGTTCTACCACGCGGTGCTCGCGGAGGGCCGGTTCGACTGGGATCTCGGGGTCCGGTCGACCGCGCAGCTGCTCTCGTACGCCGAGGAGCACGGCCTGAGCGGGCTCTACCTGTACATGGGGACGATGTACGCGGGCCGGCACCAGTTCCACATGGGCCAGCTCACGCGGGCCCGCGTGTTGATCGCGAACGCGGTCAACCTGAGCGGCGTCCTGGGCATCGGCATGGGGCGCGGCTGGGCGGAGGGGTACCTGGGCGACGTGTACTTCGTGCAGGGCCTGCTGCGGGAGGCGCTCGCCGCCTACGACCGGGCGATCGAGATCGGCTCGGCGGGGACGGGCGACGCGTACGCCGTGAGCCTCGGCCGGGTCGGCCGGATGCACGCGCGGGCGCTGCTCGCCAGCGACGCGAGCGACGCCGGCCAGGCCGGCGAGCTCGCCGCGTACGGCCGGGAGACGCTCGATCTCATCCGCGCGTCGGGCAACCGGACGCTGCTGGTGACGGCGCTCGAGCGGTACGCCGAGGCGCTCGACGCGCTGGGCGACGGGGGGGCTGCGCGCGGCGTCCGCGCCGAGCGCGCGGCGCTCGTCGAGGAGCTCGGCGTCACGGATCCGACGTTCTGGCCGCGCGTCCCGGCCGAGGCGGCGTTCCAGGGCCCCCCGCGGGCGTACTGGGCCGATCTGCCGCGCGAGGTCCGGAGCACGAACCCGAGCAGCGTCGGCACGACGCAGGTCGTGGGCGCGACGGTGGCGGAGCTCGCGGCGGCGGCGACGATCGCGGTCCCGGAGGAGGACCTCGGCGGGCCGACGATCGTGGCGATCCCGCGCCTCCGCCACGTCACGCTGCTGGAGACGCTGGCCTCGGTGGAGGGCTTCGTCCCGCGTTTCGACGGGCCGGAGGCCCCGCCGGTCGCCAAGTGACGGAGAGCGGGTGAGACGGCAGAGCGTCACACATTCAGCTGCTCGCCAGCGACGCGAGCGACGCCGGCCAGGCCGGCGAGCTCGCCGCGTACGGCCGGGAGACGCTCGATCTCATCCGCGCGTCGGGCAACCGGACGCTGCTGGTGACGGCGCTCGAGCGGTACGCCGAGGCGCTCGACGCGCTGGGCGACGGGGGGGCTGCGCGCGGCGTCCGCGCCGAGCGCGCGGCGCTCGTCGAGGAGCTCGGCGTCACGGATCCGACGTTCTGGCCGCGCGTCCCGGCCGAGGCGGCGTTCCAGGGCCCCCCGCGGGCGTACTGGGCCGATCTGCCGCGCGAGGTCCGGAGCACGAACCCGAGCAGCGTCGGCACGACGCAGGTCGTGGGCGCGACGGTGGCGGAGCTCGCGGCGGCGGCGACGATCGCGGTCCCGGAGGAGGACCTCGGCGGGCCGACGATCGTGGCGATCCCGCGCCTCCGCCACGTCACGCTGCTGGAGACGCTGGCCTCGGTGGAGGGCTTCGTCCCGCGTTTCGACGGGCCGGAGGCCCCGCCGGTCGCCAAGTGACGGAGAGCGGGTGAGACGGCAGAGCGTCACACATTCAAACCGCCTGGACGCATGCCTCGCGGACGTGGAACGCCGCCGCCGTCGCGACGGTCAACTGCAGGCCGCCACCCCGCGAGGGCGTCAGGGTTCGAACTGCGCGAGCACGACGTCGGGATATCCCCCCACGGCGCTCGTCAGCGTCGCGCCGCCGAAATTGACGCTACCGATCAACGATCCTGCGATCGTCGCGTTCCCGAAGCTGTCCAGCGCGATGGCGTCCGCGACCTGGTAGTCCGTGTCGCCGTAGTTGTCGCTCCAGACATGGGCGCCGGCGTCGTCGAACTGCGCGACGAAGATATCCATGTTTCCTGCGCTGGTCAGCGTTGAGCCACCGAAGTTGACGGCTCCGGAGGAAGCCACCACGACGCTCACGTTCCCGGCGCTGTCCACCGCGACCCCGCGGCCCTCGTCCCAACCCGTGCCTCCGTAGCCGTCGCTCCATTGGTCGACGCCGGCGGCGCTGAATTGCACCAGGAACACGTTCATATCGCTGCTCCACGGGTCGGTGAGCGTGGCCGTGTTGCTGCCGAAGTCGACGCTGCCGCCGAAATCGCCGATCACGACGATGTTCCCGGCGCCGTCGATCGCGACCTCATTGGCGCCCGCGTCGTCGTCGTCGCCGAAGCTCTTGCTCCACAGGTGATCGCCGTCGCTCTCGAACTTCGCCAGGAACGCGTCTCCCTTGTTCAGGTCGATGACCCAAGGTCCCCCGCTGTTCGCGGTGAACGAGCTGCCGCCGAAATTCACGGTGCCGGAGTACTTGCCCGAGACGACGACGCTGTCGTCGTCGGGGTCCACCGCGACGCCGTAAGACACCGCGATGGCCCCTTCGCTCATCACCCCGAAGAACTTGCCGAAGACCGGGCTGCCGTCAGCGCCGTCGAGCTTCGCCAGGAAGGCGTCCAGCTCGCCCCCCCAGCCGGTGTCAAGGCCAAGCGTGAGGAAGTACGAATAATAGCCGGCGATGAGCACGTCGCCTGCGGAGTCGACCGCGATGCTGTTGACGCCGGCAGTGTCGTAGTAATCGACCCCGCCGTAGACCTTGCTCCAGACGTGATCGCCGTCGCTGTCGAGCTTCACGACGAAGAGCGCGGTGCCGTCGCCGACGGAGAGCGTTCCTCCTCCGAAGTCGACGTCCTGGCTGGTGAAGCCGGCGATGTAAACGTTGTCTTCGCCATCCGCGGCCACGGAGACGACGTGCACTTCATCGAAGCTCTTGCTCCAGAGGTGGCTGCCGCCCTGATCGAACTTCGCCACGAAGCCAGCGGTGGTGGACGTGCTCAGCACGCCGCCGCCGGGGCCGTCGAAGTCCAGCAGACCCCAGTGGCTCATTCCGATGGCGAGGTGGTTCATCTGTCCGACAGTGATGACATTGTCCGAGCCATCCACCGCAACATCCCAGGCAGACTGGGCGGCGGGATCGCCGAAGGACGCGCTCCAGCCATACGACAGGGGCTGCGCCACGGTCGCGATTGCTTCCGAGGAGTCACTCGCCTCGCCGCCGGACGGCACGCTGCTGCACGCCGTGGTCGCAGCGGCTGAAGACACCAGAAGAGCCATGGAAAGCCACGTTAGTTCTCGCATGCGATAGTTCCTTCTCCCCATCTCCGCCGCGGGGTCCGGCAAGCACCAAAATTGTGCCCCCCATCACATATCAACCGAAAAATGTGACTGTCAATACATTCTGTCCCCACTTTCGACACGGGTATTCGGGCCGCCACTTGGGGGTCCGGAAAGGTGCCGTAGCGTAGGGGGGTGTCGTCACTGACACGATCGCGGCAAGAGAAGGGCATGACGCCAGCTCGCTGGCGTCTGGCCTGTGCGCCGAGGCCGAGCAGGGCGCCGCCGGCGCCGTACGGCCGGGAGACGCTCGATGCTCATCCGCGCGTCGGGCCACCGGATGCTGCTGGTGACGGCGCTCGAGCGCCACGCCGAGGCGCTCGACGCGCTGGGCGACGAGGGAGCGTACAGCGCCGCGCGGGCCGTGCGCGTCGCGGCGGGTCAGCGGGGGGCTCTGCGCGTGGCCAGGGCGCAGCGCGGCCGGCGCTCAGCCGTCGCCGGTGGCGCGCACCTTGCGCCGGTCGGCCCCCCTGGGGCGGGCGAGGGCCTCGCGCACGCGGGCGTGGTCGAGCGGGTCGCGGCCGTCGAGGGCGAGTTCGACGTGGTCCATGCGGTCGCTCCCCCAGAACAGCTCGTCGCCCACGAAGGTCGTCGGCACCCCGAACACGCCCCGGCCGACCGCGCGCTCGGTGCCCTGCCGGAGCGCCTCCTTGGCGGCGGGCGCCGAGGCCCGCTCGATGAGCGCGGCGGCGTCGAGCCCCTCGCTATCGAGCGCGCCCGCGAGCTCGTCGGGCGAGCCGAGGTCGATGCCCTGCCCCCAGCCGGCCCGGAAGATGGCATCGACGACCCTGCGCTGCTCCGCGCCGGCGACCTCGCGCAGCGACAGGCGCAGGGCGAGCAGCGGGTTGAAGGGGTGGTACCTGGGACAGGAGAGCTCGATGCCGTGCAGCCGGGCGTGGCGGAAGGCGTCCTTGTAGGCCCACTCCCGCTTCGGCGGGATCTCGGCGGGCCCGAGCTGGCCCCAGTGCTCGAGCAGGCCGGCGAAGAGCACCGGGTGGATGTCGAGCACGACACCGCGGCGGTCGCAGATCTCCTGGATCCGCAGCCATGCGAAGTAGGCGTAGCCCGAGATGTAATCGAAGTAGAAGTCGACGCGTCCGGCCATCGCGGGCCTCCGAGCGCTCGTGGACTGCGCGCTGCGCCCGAGGTCCTGGAGGAGCCCTGGCGCGGCGCCCTGGATGGTACCATGGCGGCCAGTGCGATCCCCCGTTCAGCCCGACGCGCGTAATGAACGTGACGCGCGCGGCGCGAGCGCAGCTGCGGCGCCGGCCGGCCCCGTCGAGGTCGTCCGCACGGCGCTCGCCCACGCCTGGGCGATGCTGTTCCTTGTCGTGCTGCTCCCCGTCGGGCTGCTCTGCTTCCCCTTCGATCCGCGGCAGCGGATGCACGATCGGCTCTCGGTCGTGTGGGCGCGCGGGGCGCTCTGGCTGGTCGGCGTGCGCGTCGAGGCCGAGGGCGTCGAGCACGCCCGGCCGGGCGAGCGGTACGTGATCGCGGCGAACCACCAGAGCACGCTCGACATCCTCGCGTTGCTCGTGGTGCTCCAGGGGCGCACGCCGCTCCGGTTCCTGGCGAAGCGCGCGCTGTTCCGCGTGCCGGTGCTGGGCTGGGGCATGCGCCTGTATGGCCACACCCCCGTCGACCGGCGGCGCGCCCGCGGCGCGCTCGCGGATCTCGGCGAGGCGCGGCGCAACGTGATGCAGCGGTGGTCGACGGTGTTCTTCCCCGAGGGCACGCGGAGCTCGACGGGCCGGCTCCTGCCCTTCCGGCTGGGCGCGTTCCGGACCGCCTCGGCCGCGGGCGCGCGCGTCCTGCCGGTGACCATCGACGGCGCGGGTGCGCTGCAGCCGAAGGGACGTTATGCCGCCGCGCCCGGCGTCGTGCGGGTCGTTGTGCACCCGCCGCTCGACGCGCCGGGGGCGTCGGCCGAGGCGCTTCACGCCTCGATGCAGGCGTGCAGGTCCGCCGTGGCGTCGGCGCTGCCGGAGGCGCTCCGGGAGGGGGCCGAGGCGGCCGCTCTCCCGGAACACTCCGAGCAGCGTCGCTGAGGCGAGCATCACGGCGGTCCAGGGCCTCCGGGTCGAGCTTCAGCTCTCCCGGGAAGCTCCCGGCAGCCTCCGACAAGAGCTAGCCTAGCCGCCGCCGGGCAGCTTGCCGAACCGCTGCTCGTACTCGGCCAGCCGCGCTGCGAGGAGCGTCGCCTCGTGCTGCGCCGCGCGTGCCCGCTCCTCGGCGGCCCGCGCCTGCTCCTCGCCCGTGGGCACCACGCGCCCTTCTGGGTCGAGCCAGCGCAGCCAGTCGGCCTCGAGGCCGTGGTAGGTGCCGCGGCGGACGCCGAGCCCGAGGTGCAGCCGCGGGCTCACCACGTCGCCGCCCGCGCCGGGCGCGACGGGCGCGTACGCCATCGTGGCGAGATCGAGCCCGTAGGCCTCGAGGACGCCCGTGAACGGATCGAACAGGTAGTACTCGGGCACGCGCAGGAGCTTCGCGTAGATCCGCATCTTGTCGGTGCGATCGACCTTCTCGGTGCTCTCGGAGAGCAGCTCGATCACCACGTCGGGCGTCCTTCCGTCCTCCTGCCAGACGACCCAGGACTTGCGCTCGCGCCTCACCGTGTCGAGCACCACGAAGACGTCCGGCCCGCGAAAGTCGTTCTTCTTCGCCTGGAGCTCGCTGAATAGACGGCCATGTTGCCGCCGACGTACACGTCGTCGCGCTCCTTCCACAGCAGATCCAGCGCCTCGATGAGGAGGTCCATCTGCTTGCGATGCCGCTCGGACTGAATCACTCCGTCGTCGTGCGGTAGCTCGTCCTCGCTGGGCGGCGGGATCGGGACGAACGAGGTGTCGCTCTGAAAGGCCATGCGTCGCTCCTCTTGGAGAGAGTACCGCTCGTCGCCCTCGCGGTCGAACGCATCGCGGAGCGCCCCCGTAGCACGGCTCCCCACCGGTCGCGACAGCGCTCCGCGACGATGACGATGCCAAGGCCACCAACGGCCCGCCGCCCCCGGCGCGGTCTGCGCCTTTCACCCCCCGCGCCGCGCCGACAGGCGCCCCCCGGAAGAACTCTGCATGACAAAATTCGGGACGAGCGCGCAATGGCCCACGAGGGCGCCCCGCGAGTCGCGAGCTCTTGGAGCGAATCGCGAGCTCTTCCAGCGAATCACCAGCTCTTTGGGCGAATCACCAGCTCTTCACTCCATCCTCTTGCAGCTGTCAGTGAAGCCCGTCCGCAGCGTCGCCACGGTCTCCCCGACCGCCTCGCGGGGGCGCCGAGCTCGACGTGGAGGACTGCGGCCCGGGGATCCCCGCGGCCAACCTGCCTCATCTGTTCTCGAGCTTTTACCAGGTGGAGAGAGCTGGCCAATCCGCCGGCGGAGGCACGGGCCTCGGGCTCTTCATTTGCAGGGAGATCGTCAGGGCGCACGGCGGCCAGATCTTCGTGCGCAGCACGGAAGGCAAGGAGGCGACCTTCACGGTCAGGTTGCCTCTGATCGAGGACGGACAAGCACACGACGGATGCGCTGAATCGACCCCGCTCTCCTGCGCTCACGCGCGGCCGGTCGAGCGGCGCTGCGGGGAGGGACCAGGCCCATGAAGGGGACGATCTTGGTGGTCGAAGACGACCTGGATTCGAGCAACATGCTCCGGGAGCTGCTGGGGATGGCCGACTATGCCGTCGAGTCGGCCGAGACCGCCGACGAGGCGATCGCCGCGATGACGGAGCGGCGCTACGACGCCGCGTTGGTCGATCTGACCGTGTCCGGCGCGACGACGGAGGAGCTGATCGAGCGGCTCAGGGGCGTGTCGGATCGACCGCCCATCGTGCTCTTCTCGGCGCGGACGCCCGATGATCTCCGGGCAGCGGCCGAGCAGCTCTCGGCGGCGGCCGTGATCCAGAAGCCGGCGAGCATGGGCGTGCTCCTCTCCACCGTGGCGCTGGTGATCCGCCCGCCTTCGTAGGCGGCGCCTGCGCGCGGGGCCGCGTCGCTCCTCCCTCCTTTTCTCCTCCTCGGCGGCGAGGCGCACTTGTGCCGGAACACGGCATCATCGCGGGTCAACGTCGCGCCGGTGGACAACCACCTCCTGCTCGAGGACGGCGTGGTGCACAGCGCGCGCGAAGCGGACCGAGATCGCGGCGCCGTCGAGCGGCGCGGCGGGCGAGCGCGCCATGGCGCACGATGGACAGAAGGGCTAGGTGTAGCCCATGGATGTCACCGAGGTGATGGGCGAGCTGGAGCGGCTCGGCACCGAGCAGAACCGCAAGGTGTACCGGCGCCACGGGATGACCGATCCGCTCTTCGGCGTGAGCTTCGCCCACATGAACGCGCTGGAGAAGCGGATCAAGCGCGACCACGAGCTCGCCGAGGCGCTCTGGGCGACGGGCAACGCCGACGCGAGGACGCTGGCGGTGACGATCGCCGATCCGGAGCGCTTCACCTGGGACAAGCTCGAGGCGTGGCTCGACGGCCTGCGCTCTCCGGTGCTCATCGACCTGCTCATGAAGCGGGTCGCGCTGAAGACGCCGTTCGCCCGGGACGCGATGGCGCGCTGGACCGCGTCGAACGACGAGTGGATCGGCCGCGCGGGCTGGACGCTCCTCGGCCTGCTCGCGACCGAGGACCCATCGCTGCCCGACAGCGTGTTCGAGGAGCGGCTCTCGGTGATCGAGGCGTCGATCCACCGGGCCAGGAACCGCGTCCGCGAGGGGATGAACAGCGCGCTCATCAGCATCGGCGCGCGGAACGAGCCGCTGCGCGGCAAGGCGCTCACGGCCGCGCGGCGCATCGGCAAGGTCGAGATCGACCACGGCGAGACGAACTGCAAGACGCCCGACGCGACCGCCTACATCGAGAAGATCTGGGCCAGAAAGCCGGCCGCCGCGCCTGCCGCGAAGCCGGCCAGGGGCGCCGCTGCGAAGCCCGCCAAGGCCGCTGCGAAGCCGGCCAGGGGCGCCGCTGCGAAGCCCGCCAAGGCTGCCACGAAGCCCGCCAAGGCCGCTGCGAAGCCCGCCAAGGCCGCCGCCGCGAAGCGAGCCCGCTAGTTCCACCCGCCAGGGGATCGGGGGAGAGATTTCAACGCAAAGACGCAAAGACGCAAAGTCGCAAAAAAGAGCAGATTCATTGTAGGGAGAGATTTCAACGCAAAGTCGCAGATGACAGATTCTTATGCATTTTTGCGACTTTGCGACTTTGCGTCTTTGCGTTAAAAATTCTCTTCACTCGCGAGACAGATCCCTGGCGGCATGTGTGACACGCGGAACCAGGGCGCGCGCTCGCAGCGGGAGGCCGCCCCCGCCACGCGATGCCCCGCGACGACACACGCGCCGTCCGGCGCCGGATCACGCCGGGTGCGCCGTCGTGAACAGCTCGCCTGGCGACCCGAGCAGCTCCTTGCGGGTGAGCCGCTCGACGACCTTGCGCGTGAAGATCAGGTGATCTTCTTCCTCGTGCAGGCGGCGCCGGAACGCCTGCCTCGCCTCGCTGTCGTCCGCCTCGTCGGCGAGCTCGAGCAGCAGCTGCCAGCCGGAGTTGTCGACGAGCTCCGCGGTGAGCAGCGCGTGGAAGAGGTGGGTCGGGTTCATGTCCCCGTCGAGCACGATCTGCTCGATGCCCCGCGACTCGACCGTGATGAGCCGCGACATGTCCGTCTCGGCGTGCGCGTCCCCGCCCAGCGCGCGGATCTGCGCCTCGAGCCACTCCTCGTGCTCCTTCTCCTGGTCCCGGTGCTCCTTGAGCTCGCCGAGCCGGGCCATCAGGAAGGGATCGGCCGCGCGCCCGATCTTCTCCACGATGGAGTCGTACAGCTTGACGCCTGCGCGCTCGAAGGTCAGCCGCTCGCTGAGCAGGTCGATGGCCTTGTCTCTGTTCGTCTGTGCAAGCTTCTTCATGCATCCCTCCGACCGGGGGCGCATGCGATTCGCAGGCCGCCGCGCGCCGCGCCCGCGAGGCGGGCAGCGCGCCGGCCGGGCGCGGCGCGCGGCGATCAGAGGTGCTCTGTCAGGTACTCGACGATGGCGCGGTTCGCGTAATGGCTCGCGGCCGGCGACCGGTAACCGTGCCGCTCGCCCGGGAACACCAGGGTGTCGAACCGCTTGTCCGCGGCCATCAGCGCCTCGATCATCTTCGCCGTGTGCGCAAAGTGCACGTTCTCATCCATGAGCCCGTGCATGAGGAGCAGCTTGCCGCGGAGGTTGCCCGCGCGCTTCGTGAGATCGGTCGCCTCGTACCGCGCGGCGTCCTTGTCGAGGAGGCCCATGTAGCGCTCCGTGTAGCCCGTGTCGTACAGCCGATCGTCGGTCACCGGTGATCCCGCGACGCCCACGTGGAAGCGGTCCGGCGCCATGAGGAGCGCGTCCAGCGCCATCCTGCCGCCGTAGCTGTGGCCGTAGATCCCGACGCGGCCCGCGTCGACGTAAGGCAGCGTCTTCAGGAAATCGAGGCCCGCGATCTGATCGGCGAGCTCGACCTCGCCGAGCCGCCCGTAGATGGCCGACTCGAACGCGCGCCCGCGGTTCGCCGAGCCGCGGTTGTCGAGCTGAAAGACCACCACCCCGCGATCCGCGAGGTGATTCCACAGCAGCCACGGAGACCACGAGTTGAAGACCGTCTGGACGCCGGGCCCCCCGTACACGCTCACCACGACCGGATAGCGGCGGCCGGGCTCGATCCTCCGCGGCGCGAGCAGCGCGCCGTAGAGCGTGTCGCCGCTCGCGGCGCGCACCTCGACGATCTCGGGGGCGCGCAGCTCGAGCTCCGCGAGCTCGCGATCCACGGGCGCCGGCAGCACGCCGACCTCGGCGTTGTCCGCGCCCCTCACCGCCCCTTTCCACGGGCGATCCAGGGCCGCGTGGAGCTCGACGTACCCCGGCCCCCTCGGATCCACGGTGATCTGGTGCATCCCCGGGTCGGACGTGAGCCGCTTCACCTCGCCGCCCGCGAGCTGCACGGTGTAGAGATGGCGCTCCGTCGGGCGCTCCTTGGTCGCCACGAAGCGCGCGAGGCCGCGCTCCTCGTCCGGCGGAAGGAGCGAGGTGACGTCCCAGTCGCCCTGGGTGAGCCTGGCGATCTCGGCGCCCGAGTCGGCGTCCCGCAGCGCGAGGTGGCGATGGCCGCCCTCGGCGGTCGACCAGACGAACCTCGGCGAGCGCTCGAGGAGCCGCATGTCGGCGAAGTCCACCCAGGTCGGCGAGGTCTCGACGACGACCTCGGCGGCCTCGCCCGAGCGCGGCCTCGCGCGGAGGAGCGAGAGGCGCTTCTGGTCGCGCGAGAGGGTCTGGAACCAGAGCGCCTTGCCGTCTTCCGCCCAGGCGAACCGGCCGAGGTAGCGCTCGTCTTCGCCGTCGCCCCCCTTCCACGTGAGCCATGTCGTCTTCTTGGTGGCGAGATCGAGGATGCCCGCCCTGACGCGGGGGTTCTTGCCGCCGACGCGCGGGTAACGCGCCATCATGAGATCTTCCTTGCCGCCGCGGAAGCCGAGGACTGGCACCTTCTCGACCTGTCGCTCGTCGACCTCCAGATACGCCACGCGGTCGCAGCCGGGGGAGATCCAGAAGCCGCTCGGCTCATCGAACTCCTCCTGACCGTTGAAGTCGCTCAGGCCGCGCGAGACCCCCTCGGGCGCCCCCCGGGTCAGCGCCGTCTCGCGGCGCGAGGCGACGTCGATCATGAAGAGCTCGCGCCCGCGGACGAACACGACGCGCTCGCCGCCGTCGCACACCTTCGGATCGATCTCCGGCTCGGGCGTGTCGGTGAGCCGCGCGATCGCGCCTTTCGGGTCGCGCGCGTCGCGCAAGAAGACGTCGCCGCCGAAGGGGATGAGGGCGACCTCCGCCCGCTTCGCCCACGAATAGGCCGTGATCCCCTTGGAGAACATGCGCTGTCGCTCGCGGCGGAGCTCCTCCTCGCGCGACAGCGGCTTCGCGTCCTTCAGCAGATCGCCCGAGGCGAGGAGCTGCCGAATCTCGCGCGATGTGGTGTCGAAGGCGAAGAGCGCCTGCTCCGGCCCGTCCGCCTGCCGCTGGAGGTAGGTGATCAGCTTGCCGCCGGGCGCGTACTGGATCGCCCTGGGCAGCCGCGCTCCGAGCGGCGGTTGCCGGCCGAGGTGGGCATACGTGATCCGGCTCGCCTCCGGGCCGGCGATGCGCGTCTTCTCCGGCAGGGCGGCCTGCTTCGCCGCCGCGGCGGCCCCGGCCGGGGCGGCCTTGGCGGGCGGGGCGGCCTTCGGCGGGGACGAGCCGGTGGGCGGGGCGCACGCGGCGACCGAGAGGACGGAGAGCAACCCAAAGCGCGCGGGGAGCAGCGGACGTCGCATGGCCGCTATCTCTCCCGTCGCCACGGAGATGTCAAACAGCGCTGCGCGCCGCGAGGCCAGGGCGCGCGGGCTCACCTTCGTCTTGATACTTTCTTGACGGCGCCCCTCCCCCATCTTGACGGCCCTTTGACCCGCGGAGCACTACGTTCAGTCCCGCTCGGCCGGCACGGACGAAAGCACGCTCGGTGCGGCCGATGAGGTCGCCATGGATATGGTTTACATGGGGCTGACGCTCCTCCTGTTCTCGCTGTTCGCAGGGCTCATCAAGCTCTGTGAGAGGGTTTGAGCGCCATGACCGCGTTCACCTGGATCTCGGGCATCCTCGCCCTGGGCCTGCTGTTCTATCTGCTCTTCGCCCTCCTCAAGCCGGAGAGCCTGTCATGACCGCCAGCGCGGCGCTGCAAGCCGCGATCTACCTGGCCGGCCTCATCGGCCTCTCCGTCCCGCTCGGCCTCTACATGGCGCGGGTCTACCAGGGAAAACGCGGCCTCATGGTCCGCGTGCTCGGGCCGGTCGAGCGGCTCATCTACCGCGCGGCGGGCGTGCGCGCGGATCAGGAGATGCGCTGGCAGGACTACGCCTTCGCTGTGCTCGCGTTCAACCTGGCCGGGCTCGTCGCCGTCTATGCCCTCCTGCGGCTCCAGGGCGCCTTGCCCCTGAACCCGGAGGGGATGGCCGCCGTCCCGCCCGATCTCGCGTTCAACACCGCATCGAGCTTCGCCTCCAACACGAACTGGCAGGCGTACGGCGGCGAGTCGACGCTCAGCTACCTGACGCAGATGGCCGGGCTCGGCGTGCAGAACTTCGTCTCGGCCGCGACCGGGATGGCCGTGCTCGTCGCGCTGATCCGCGGGATCACGCGGAAGACGGCGGACACCGTCGGCAGCTTCTGGGTCGATCTCGTCCGGAGCACCCTTTACATCCTCCTGCCGCTCTCGCTCCTGCTCACCGTCCTCCTCGTGTCCGAGGGGGTCGTGCAGGGCTTCGGGGGCTACCAGAGCGCGTCGCTGCTCCAGGCCGTCAAGGACCAGGGCGGCAGCGCGGTCGTTCATCAGGTGATCCCGATGGGGCCCGCGGCGTCGCAGATCGCGATCAAGCAGCTCGGGACGAACGGCGGCGGCTTCTTCAACGTGAACTCGGCCCATCCGTTCGAGAACCCCACGGCCCTCTCGAACTTCCTCGAGATGCTCGCGCTGCTCCTCATCCCCGCCGCGCTCTGCCACACGTTCGGCCGGATGGTGGGCGACAGGCGCCAGGGCTGGATGGTGCTCGCCGCGATGACGGCCATCTTCGCGGTCCTCCTCGTCGCCTGCATCGCCTCGGAGCAGGCGGGCAACCCCGCCCTCTCCGGCCTGGGCGTCGATCAGGCGGCGAGCGCGCTCCAGGCCGGCGGCAACATGGAGGGGAAGGAGGCGCGCTTCGGCGTCGCGAGCTCCGCCATCTGGGCGACCGCCACCACGGCGGCCTCGAACGGCTCGGTCAACGCGATGCACGACTCCTTCACGCCCCTCGGCGGGCTCGTGCCCCTCTGGCTCATGCAGCTCGGCGAGGTGGTCTTCGGCGGGGTCGGCTCCGGCCTCTACGGCATGCTCATGTTCGTCGTCATCGCCGTCTTCGTGGCCGGCCTGATGGTCGGCCGCACGCCGGAATACCTCGGCAAGAAGATCGAGGCGTTCGAGATGAAGATGGCGTCCCTCGTCGTGCTCTTCCCCGCGATCACGGTCCTCCTCGGCACCGCCATCGCGGTGATGACCGAGGAGGGGCGGAAGGGCGTCTTCAACCCCGGGCCGCACGGGTTCAGCGAGGTGCTCTATGCGTTCTCGTCCGGCGCGAACAACAACGGCAGCGCCTTCGGCGGCCTCGGCGCGAACAGCCCGTTCTACAACACCGCCCTCGGCGTCGCGATGCTCGTCGGCCGCTATGCGCTGATCGTCCCCGTGCTCGCGCTCGCGGGCTCGCTCGCGCGGAAGAAGCTCGTCCCGGCCGGACCGGGCACGCTGCCCACGCACACACCGCTGTTCGTCGCGCTCCTGACAGGCACCGTCGTGCTCGTCGGGGCGCTCACGTACGTCCCCGCGCTCGCGCTCGGGCCGATCGTCGAGCACCTGGAGATGACCCGATGACCATGGACCTTCATCGCACCGGCGATGCGAGCCCCCGGCGCGGCGCGCCTGCTCCCGTGCTCCCCGAGCTGTCGCCGCCTCCGAGGTCACGCCACCCGTCCCGCGACGTGGAGGGGAAGAAGACCGCGGCGAGGCCCCTCCTCGACCCCGCGATCCTGAGGCCGGCGATCGTCGCCGCGTTCCGCAAGCTCGACCCGCGCCACCAGGTCCGCAACCCGGTGATGTTCGTGGTGCTGGCCGGGAGCGCGCTCACCACGGCCCTGTTCGTGCACGCGCTCTTTCAGCGCGAGCGCGAGGGCGACGCGCCGGCCGGCTTCGTCCTCGCCATCTCCCTGTGGCTCTGGTTCACCGTGCTCTTCGCGAACTTCGCGGAGGCCATGGCGGAGGGGCGCGGAAAGGCGCAGGCGGACACGCTCCGCAAGGCGCGGCGCGACGTAGAGGCCGTGAAGCTCTCCGCCCCGGAGCGCGACGCGGCGCAGACCACCGTGCGGGCGTCGAGCCTCCGGCGAGGAGACCTCGTGCTCGTGGAGGCAGGCGCGATCATCCCCGGCGACGGCGACATCGTGGTCGGCGTCGCGTCCGTCGACGAGAGCGCCGTCACGGGCGAGAGCGCCCCCGTGGTGCGGGAGAGCGGCGGCGACAGGAGCGCGGTCACCGGCGGGACGCGCGTCCTGTCCGACTGGCTCATCCTCCGCATCTCCAGAAACCCCGGCGAGGCGTTCCTCGACCGCATGATCTCGATGGTCGAAGGGGCGAAGCGCAAGAAGACGCCGAACGAGATCGCGCTCGACATCCTGCTCGCCGCGCTCACCATCGTCTTCCTCCTGGCGACCGTGACGCTGCTGCCGTACTCGATCTACGGCGTCCGGGCGGCAGGACAGGGAGCGCCGATCAGCATCACCGTGCTCGTGGCGCTGCTGGTCTGCCTGATCCCCACCACCATCGGCGGGCTGCTCTCGGCCATCGGCATCGCCGGGATGGACCGCATGATCCAGGCGAACGTCATCGCCATGTCGGGCCGCGCGGTCGAGGCCGCGGGCGACGTGGACGTGCTGCTGCTCGACAAGACCGGCACGATCACGCTCGGCAACCGGCAGGCCACGGAGCTCATCCCGGCCGACGGGATCGGGGCGCAGGCGCTCGCCGACGCCGCGCAGCTCGCCTCGCTCGCCGACGAGACCCCCGAGGGGCGCAGCGTCGTCGTGCTCGCCAAGGAGAGGTACGGCCTGCGCGAGCGCGATCTCTCGACCCTCGGCGCCCGCTTCGTCCCCTTCACCGCGCAGACCCGGATGAGCGGCGTCGACAGCGGCGCGCGCGAGATCCGGAAGGGCGCCGTCGACGCGATCGAGGCCTACGTCAAGGAGAAGGGCGGCGCGGTCCCGCCCGCGGTGCGGGCGGCGACGGAGGCCATCGCCCGGAAGGGCGGCACGCCGCTCGTGGTCGCCGAGAACAGCGCCGTGCTCGGCGTCATCCACCTCAAGGACATCGTGAAGGGCGGCATCAAGGAGCGCTTCGGCGACCTCCGGCGCATGGGCATCAAGACGGTGATGATCACGGGCGACAACCCGCTCACCGCCGCCGCCATCGCCGCCGAGGCCGGCGTCGACGACTTCCTGGCGCAGGCCACGCCCGAGGCCAAGCTCTCGCTCATCCGCGATTACCAGACGGGCGGAAGGCTCGTCGCCATGACCGGCGACGGGACGAACGACGCCCCCGCGCTGGCGCAGGCGGACGTCGCGGTCGCCATGAACACGGGCACCCAGGCCGCGAAGGAGGCCGGGAACATGGTCGATCTCGACTCGAACCCGACCAAGCTCATCGAGATCGTCGAGATCGGCAAGCAGCTCCTGATGACGCGGGGCGCGCTCACGACGTTCAGCCTGGCGAACGACGTCGCGAAGTACTTCGCCATCATCCCGGCGGCCTTCGTCTCGACGTATCCTGCGCTCGGACGGCTCGACGTGATGGGGCTCGCCACGCCGCGGAGCGCCGTGCTCTCCGCTGTGATCTTCAACGCGCTCGTCATCGTCGCGCTCATCCCGCTCGCGCTCCGGGGCATCCGCTACCGGTCCGTCGGCGCGGAGCGGATGCTCCGCAGGAACCTGCTCGTCTACGGCCTCGGCGGGCTCATCGCGCCGTTCGTGGGCATCAAAGGGATCGATCTCCTCCTCTCCGCCCTCGGCCTCGCCTGAGGTCCCAAGGAAAGAACACCATGCTCGCGCACCTGCGACCCGCCCTCGTCCTCCTCCTCGCCCTCACCGGCCTCACGGGGTTCGCCTACCCGCTGCTCTCGACCGCCGTCGCGCAGGCCGCGTTCCCCCACCAGGCGAACGGCAGCCTCGTGCTCCAGGGCGGCCGCGTGGTCGGATCAAGCCTGCTCGGCCAGCCGTTCCACGATCCGCGTTACTTCTGGGGCCGCCCCTCGGCGACGAGCCCTGTCCCCTACGCGGGGCAGGCCTCTTCCGGGAGCAACCTCGGGCCCACGAACCCTGCCCTGGCCGAGGCGGTCAAGGCCAGGATCGAGGCGCTGCGCGCCGCGGATCCGGAGGCCGCCGCGCCGGTGCCGGTCGACCTGGTGACCGCCTCCGGCAGCGGCCTCGATCCGCACATCAGCCCCGCGGCGGCGGAGGTCCAGGTGCGGCGCGTGGCGCGCGCGCGGAACCTGGGAGACGACGAGGTTCGCCGGCTCGTCGCGCGGCACACCGAGGGGCGCTGGCTCGGGCTCCTGGGCGAGCCCCACGTGAACGTGCTGCTCCTGAACCTCGCCCTCGACGGCGCCCGCTGAGGAGAGCGCGAGCGGTGGCGGACGCACGCGACGACCGGCCGGATCCCGAGGCGCTGCTCGCCGCCGCCCGCGCGGAGGAGGAGGAGCGCGAGGGGAAGGGCAAGCTCAAGATCTTCTTCGGCGCCGCGCCCGGCGTCGGCAAGACGTACGCGATGCTGGAGGCGGCGCGGTCGCTCCACGCGGAGGAGGTCGACGTCGTCGTCGGGTGGGTCGAGACGCACGGGCGCGCCGAGACCGAGGCGCTCCTCGACGGGCCTCCGCCGCTGCCGCGCCTGCCGGCGATCGAGGTCGAGCACCGCGGCAGGACGCTGCGCGACTTCGACCTCGAGGCCGCGCTGGAGCGCCTTCCGAAGCTCCTCCTCGTCGACGAGCTCGCGCACACGAACGCGCCGGGGCTCAGGCACCCGAAGCGCTGGCAGGACGTCCTGGACCTCCTCGACGCGGGGATCGACGTCTACACCACCGTCAACGTCCAGCACATCGAGAGCCTGAACGACGTGGTGGCCCAGGTAACCGGCGTCGTGGTCCGGGAGACGGTGCCCGACTCGATGATCGAGCGCGCCGACGAGATCGAGCTCATCGACCTCCCGCCGGACGATCTCCTCGAGCGGCTGCGCGAGGGCAAGGTCTACCTCTCGGAGCAGATCGAGCGCGCGGCGAGCAACTTCTTCCGCAAGGGCAACCTGATCGCCCTGCGCGAGCTCGCCCTGCGGCGCACCGCCGAGCGCGTCGACGATCAGATGCGCGGCTACATGCGCGCCCACGGGATCCAGAAGACGTGGGCCGTCGCCGAGCGGATCGTCGTCTGCGTCGGGCCGAGCCCCATGTCAGCGCGGCTCATCCGGGCGACGCGGCGGATGGCCGGCAGCCTGAAGGCGGAGTGGCACGCGGTCTATGTGCAGACGCCGGCGCAGGCGCGGCTCTCCCAGGCCGACCGCGAGCGGGTCGACCGGAACCTCGCGCTCGCCGAGCGCCTCGGCGCCAGCACGGTCCAGCTCCACGGCGCGGAGGTGGCCGGGGAGGTCCTGCGGTACGCCAGGCAGCACAACGTCAGCAAGATCGTCGTCGGCAAGCCGACCCACCCTCGCTGGAAGGACTTCGTCTACGGCTCGCTCCTCGACGATCTCGTGCGCCAGAGCGGCGACATCGACGTCTATGTCATCCAGGGGACCGCGGTGGCGCAGCGGTCCGAGGTCGGGTCGCCGGAGCGGCGCCGCGTCGCACCGCTGGCGTACGCCCTCAGCGCGGGCGTGGTGGCGCTCTGCACGCTGCTCTCGTGGGTCATGCACCCGTTCTCCGATCTGGCGAACCTCATCATGGTGTACCTGCTCGGGGTCGTCTTCGTCGCGAGCCGCTTCGGGCGAGGCCCCTCGGTGCTCGCGTCGGTGCTCGGCGTCGCGGCCTTCGACTTCTTCTTCGTCAAGCCGTACCTGACCTTCGTGGTCAGCGATCTCCGGTACCTCGTCACGTTCGCGATCATGCTGCTCGTGGCGCTGATCATCGCCGGCCTCACCGTGCGCATCCGCCGCGGCGCCGAGAGCGCCGGCCAGCGCGAGCAGCGCACCGCGGCGCTCTACGCGATGAGCAGGGAGCTGACCGCCCTGCGCGACATCGACAAGCTCAGCCTCGCGGCGGCGCGCCACGTGCGCGACGTCTTCGAGGCGGATGCGGTCGTCCTCCTGCCCGGCCCGGGCGGCCGCCTCGCCGTCTGCGCGGGGACGGCGGAGGGCGTGGTCGCCGGCGAGCAGGAGCGGGCGGTCGCGGAGTGGGCGTATGCGCGCGGCAAGGTCGCGGGGGCCGGGACCGACACGCTCCCGAGCGCGGGCGCGATGCACCTGCCGCTCCAGGGGTCCTCCGGGCCGATCGGCGTCCTCAGCGTCCGGCCGCGCGGGTCGTGGCAGTCCCTCGACCTGGGCCGGCGCGAGCTGCTCGGCGCCTTCGCCACGCAGACTGCGCTCGCGCTGGAGCGCGCCCTGCTCGCGCGGCAGGCCCAGCGCGCGCAGCTCCACGCACAGGCGGAGGAGCTCCGCAACGCCCTCCTGAGCTCGGTCTCGCACGACCTGCGCACGCCGCTCGCCACGATCACCGGCGTCGCGGGCGCGCTGCTCGACGAGGGGGCCGCGCTCGACCCGGCGGCCCGGCGCGACCTGACGCAGACCGTGCTGGAGGAGGCGCAGCGGCTCGAGCGCCTCGTACGCAACCTGCTCGACATGACGCGCCTGGAGTCCGGCGCGCTCGCGGTGAAGAAGGAGTGGCTGCCGCTCGAGGAGATCGTGGGGGCAGCGCTGAACCGGGTCGAGGAGCGCCTCGAAGGCCGGGAGGTCTCGATCGAGCTCGACCGGGCGACGGAGCTCGTCCCGATGGATGGCGTGCTGATGGAGCAGGTGCTCATCAACCTGCTCGAGAACGCGCTCAAGTACTCGCCGGCCGGCAGCCCGATCGGGATCCGGGGGTTCACCGAGCGGAGCACGGCGATGCTCGAGATCATGGATCGCGGTCCAGGCCTGCCGCCCGGCGAGGAGGAGACCATCTTCGAGAAATTCCACCGAGGCCGCGGCCAGACGCAGCGCGGCCTCGGCCTCGGCCTCACCATCTGCCGCGGCATCGTGGCCGCGCACGGCGGACAGATCACGGCCGAGAATCGGCCTCATGGGGGCGCGGTCTTCCGCGTGACGTTGCCCATCGAGGGCCGCCCGCCGAACCTCGCCGCCCCGGAGCTGCCGGCGGCCGCCGGCGCTTGATATCGTGGGTGCGCGATGGCGGAAGCGTCTCCTCTCGTGCTGCTGATCGAGGACGAGCCGCAGATGCGCCGGTTCTTGCGCGCGATGCTGGCGGCCCGCGGCTACCGGCTCGTGGAGACGGAGACGGGCGCCGAGGGGATCGCCCAGGCGACGACGCGCAATCCGGATCTCGTGCTCCTCGATCTCGGGCTCCCGGACATGGATGGCCTGGAGGTGACCCGGCGGCTCCGGGAGTGGACAGCTGTCCCCATCATCGTGCTGTCGGCCCGCGGCCAGGAGCAGGACAAGATCGACGCCCTGGACGGCGGCGCCGACGATTACCTGACCAAGCCGTTCAGCGCGGGCGAGCTCCTGGCGCGGCTGCGTGTGGCGCTGCGCCATGCCGCCCACGCGGCACACGGGGCGAAGGCGGAGAGCTCGACCTTCAAGGTGCAGGACGTCGATGTCGATCTCGCGCGCCGGGTCGTGCAGCGGGGCGGCGAGGAGATCCACCTGACACCGATCGAGTACAAGCTGCTCACGACGCTGATCCGACACGCCGGGAAGGTGCTGACTCATCGCCAGCTCCTCGGTGAGGTGTGGGGCCCTGCCTACGCGGGGCAGACACACTATCTGCGCGTCTACATGGCGCAGCTCCGTCACAAGCTGGAGCGCGACCCGGCGCGACCGCAGATCCTGATCACCGAGCCCGGCGTGGGCTATCGGCTCAAGGGGACTCGAGTCGAGCCGTAGAGCGATAAACGGGTTGAAACCACGAGAAAAAGCAGGAGTTCACAGGGAGACGGGGAGGCGGGGAGCGAGAGACGGCAAGAGGAAGAAATTCATTTTTTCTTCCTCCCCGCCTCCCCGCCTCCCTGTGAAAATTCTCCGGGTTTCAACGCGATCGGTGCTCTGGCGAGGGAGCGCGCCCTCAGCTCGCGATGCGCCGGAGCACGATGACCGGCCGCCCCGCTTCGCGCGAGCGATCGATATCCACCTTGCAGTCGAGCATCCAGTCGTTGTGGTCCTCCGGATCGGCGATGATCTGCTGGACCACCCAGGAGCCGCCGTCCTCGGCGGGGTGGATGATCGTGTTGCTCGGGCTCCGGGCCGCCGGATCGGTGCGGATCGCGGCGTGCTCCGCGTAATAGCCACGGAGCGCCTCGTCCAGCCGCTCCGCCGTCCAGGGCGCCTCCTCCCCCTCCACCATCTCGGCGGCGACCTCGTAGTCGCGGCGGGCCAGCGCGCGCAGGAAGAAGAAGAGCTCGTTCCTCACGAGCACCGTGAACTCCTTGACGTTCCGCGTGACGTCGAACGCGGCCGGCTCCCCGGCGCCGCCCGGGGCCGCCGAGCGCGGCTGGAACGACGGGTCGCGCAGCCGCTCCCACTCGTCGAGCAGGCTCGAGTCCACGCCACGGATGAGCGCCCGGAAATAGGCGATCATGTCGATGGTGTCGCTGTCCTTCGCGTACTCGGGCACGGTCTGGACGAGCGCCTTGTACACCTCGGAGACGTACCTGAGGAGCAGCCCCTCCGCCCGCTCCAGGTTGTACTCCCGGATATACTCGCTGAACGACAGGTATTGCTCGTACATCTCGCGCGCCACGCCCTTCGGACGGATGTTCTCCTGCCCTACCCAGGGGTGCCGCCGCGCGAAGTCGTTGAAGGTCCCGTAGATGAACTCGCGGTTCGGCCTCGGATAATCGAGCTTCTCGAGCTCCTCCATCCGCTGCTCGTACTCCACGCCCGCCGCCTTCAGCTCCGCGAGCTTCTCTGTCTTCAGCCGATCGAGCTGCTTTTGCAGGATGAGATCGGGGTTCTCGAGGATCGACTCGACGAGCGTCAAGAGATCGAGCGGGTAGGTGCCGCTGTCTGGATCCAGCTTGCCCACCGTCTCGAGCACGTAGAGCGAGAGCGCGTGGTTCAGGGAGAAGTCTTCCTGGAGATCCGCGTTGATGCGGATGCGCTTGCCCGGCCCGTCTTCCCTGGGGACGAACTCGATGATGCGCGCCTCCACGAGCGAGCGGAAGAGGAGCATCGCCGTCCTCCCGTGCTGGCGCCGGACCGCCGGCCGATCATGGGTGCTGCGGATGAGCCGCTTCAGCGCCTGACAGCCGCCCTCCTCGCGCCCGAGCACGTTGACGAGCATGCCGTGCGTGACCTGGAACCGGGACACGAGCGGCTCGGGCGGCGACTGGATCAGCTTCTCGAACGTCTGCCGGTCCCAGTGCACATAGCCCTTCTCCGGCGGCTTCTTCCTGACGATCTTCCGCCGCTTGGCCGGGTCGTTCCCCGCCTTCGCCTCGAGCCTCATGTTCTCGATGACGTGCTCCGGCGCCTGGGCGACGACGCTCCCCTGCGTGTCGAACCCTTTCCGGCCGGCCCGGCCGCTGATCTGCTGGAAGTCACGCACGCTCAGGATGGCCGTCTTCTCGCCGTCGAACTTGCAGAGCTTCGTGAACAGCACCGTTCGGATCGGGATGTTGACCCCGACGCCGAGCGTGTCCGTGCCGCAGATGATCTTGAGGTGCCCCTGCTGGGCCAGCTTCTCGACGAGCAGCCTGTATTTCGGCAAGAGCCCCGCGTGGTGGAGCCCGATCCCGTGCCTGACGAAGCGCTGCACCTCGCGGCCGTAGGGGCTCGAGAACTTGAAGGGGCCCCCGAACGCGGACCCCGGCCCTGCGCCCGCGAGGGCGGCGGTGATCGCCCGCTTCTCCTCCTTGGTGCAGTAGTCCTGGCTCATCAGGTTCTGCGCCTCCTCGGCGCAGCCCCGCTGCGTGAAGCTCACGATGTAGATCGGCGCCTTGCCGCTCTTCACGAGGGTCGCGACGGTCTCGTGGAGCGGCGTCTCGCGGTACTCGAAGTCGAGCGGCACCGGGCGCACGGTCGACTTGACCACGGCCGTCTGCTCGCCCGTCAGGCGCGTGATCTCCTCCTGGAAGAACTCGGTGCCTCCGAGCGTGGCGCTCATGAGCAGGAACCTCGCCTGCGGCAGCGTGAGCAGCGGGATCTGCCAGGCCGCGCCGCGATCGCGATCCGAGTAGTAGTGGAACTCGTCCATGATCACGTAGTCGCAGAGCGCCTTCTCGCCCTCGCGGAGCGCGATGTTCGCGAGGATCTCCGCCGTGCAGCAGATGATGGGCGCGTCGCGGTTCACGGCCGCGTCGCCCGTCAACATGCCCACGTTCTCGGGGCCGAAGTCGTTGCAGAGCGAGAAGAACTTCTCGCTGACGAGCGCCTTGATCGGGCACGTGTAGTACGACTTCATCCCCTCGGCGATCGCCTTGAAGTGCATGGCGGCCGCGACGAGCGACTTGCCCGAGCCGGTCGGCGTGTTGAGGATCACGTTCTTGCCGCCGAAGATCTCGAGGATGGCCTCCTCCTGCGCCGGGTAGAGCTCGAGCCCCCGCTCGGCGACGTAGTCGAGGAAGCCGTTCAGCAGGTCGTCGGCCGTGAAGTCGTGAGGTGACGGCGGGAGGCGAGCGAGGAGCGGAGCGGTGGCTTGATCCATGGCGGCTGTCGGGCGCGCGCCCGCGGGCGCGCGCGCATCCATGCAGAAGCCTGGTTTCAGCGCGAATGCAAGCAAACTCCTCCATGTCCAGGTCGGATCGCCGACGACGCGCCGTCGGCACGGGAGCGACGCAGCGGGCGGAACCGACACCGCTGACGCGCTGGCGCGACAGACACGGCAGACGGAAGAGACGGAGCAGGCGCAGCAGGCTCCGTCCAGGCGATCCGGACGAGCAGAGGACGGAGGCGATCGGGTCGCCATGCCGCCCGCAGCGTCACGCGATCGTGATAGCGTGGCCGGACGAAACAGCAGGAGGGAACACCATGCACACACGGCCGATCGGGCCGGTGCATGGAGGATCGGGACGGGCGGGGATGGGGGAGACGGCCGGACAGCCAGTCTGGGCGACGCGATCGCCCAGCAGGGGAACCGCGCAGATCGACGCGTCGAGCGGGCGGATCCTGCGCGTCAGCAGCTCGCTTTGCCTGCTGCTTGGGTACTCGGAGGACGAGCTTCGCCAGAAGAAGCTGTCGGATCTCGCCCTGCCGGAAGACCGCACGGGCTCGCTCGCGGCGTGGCGCTCGCTCCTCGAAGCGGACGAGGAGGACCTCACGTTCGAGATGCGCTGCCGCTGCAAGGACGGCGGCGTCCGCTGGCTCCACGTGACCGGCGTCTTCGTCCGTGACGTCCGGCAGAGGCCGTATCGCGCGGTGGTGCTCGTCGAGGACATCACCGAGCCGAGGAACGCGGAGGAGCGGGCGCTCGCCGCGGAGCAGGCGCTGGCGGAGAGCGAGGCCAGGCTGCGGAACATCTTCTACAGCGACATGGCGCCGATGGCCTTCTGGACGCATGACGGACGCATCATCGAGGCGAACGACGCCTATCTGAAGCTCGTGGGCCACACGCGGGAAGAGGTCGCGGCCGGCCTCGTCCGCTGGGATGCCGACATGTCGCCGGAGGATCGCGCCGCCGGCGACCGCGCCCTGGCGGAGCTGCGGTCGAGCAGGTGGGCGTTCACGCCCTTCGAGAGGACCTATGTGCTGCGCGACGGCACGCGCCTCAAGATGCTGGTGAGCGGCTGTCTGCTGCCCGGGGAGCGGTACGAGGAGGCCGGCTTCGCGATCGTGCTCGACATGACGGAGCTCCGGCAATCGGAGGCGGCGGTCCGGAGGTGCGAACAGATCTTCCGCGCCATCGGTGAATCCATCGATTATGGCGTCTGGGTCAGCGACGCCGAGGGGCGAAACGTCTACGCCAGCAACGCATTCCTCAGGATGGCCGGGATGATGCAAGAGCAGTGCTCGAAGCACGGGTGGATCGAGACGCTCCACCCCGAGGATCGGCACAAGGTGGCGATCTTCGAGCGGTGCGTGCAGACGGGTGAGCCGTTCGAGGAGGAGCTCCGGTACCTCGGCCCTGACGGCGCCGTCCACCCCGTCCTCAATCGAGGCGTCCCGGTCCGCGACGAGCAAGGCAAGATCACCGCCTGGATCGGCATCTGTCTGGACGTCAGCCGGCTCAAGCGCACGGAGGAGGCGCTGCGCGAGAGCGAGGGCCGGCTCCTCGCGGCGCTCGACGAGGCGCAGCGGGTCCTCGCCGAGCGCGAGCGCCTGGAGGACGAGCTCCGCGCTCGCGAGCGGGAGCTCGCGTCGCTGATGGCGAACTCGCCCGACGTGATCTACCGCCTGGATCGCGGCCTGCGCTGCACCTTCATGTCGCCCACCTCGGCGACGGTGATGGGGTTCCCGCCGGAGCACTACCTCGGCAAGACGCCCCGCGAGAACGGGCTCCCGCCCGACGTTGTCGAGATGAGCGAGGCCGCGTGCCGCGAGGTGCTCGCGACGATCAGACCGCAGCGGATGGAGTTCAGCATCGGCGAGCGGAGATTCCGCGCCCGGGTCATCCCCGAGCTCGGGCCGAGCGGCGCCGTGGACTCGTTCATGGGGATCACCGAGGACGTCACCGCGGAGTGGCTGGCGGAGGAAGAGCGCCAGAAGCTCCTCGACAGCGAGCGCGCCGCGCGCGACGAGGCGGAGCGCGTCAGCCGGGTCAAGGACGACTTCGTCGCGACGCTCTCGCACGAGCTGCGCTCGCCCATCAACGCCATCCTGGGCTGGGCGCGCATCCTGCGGGGCCGGGTGCCCGAGCCGCCGACGCTCGCGCGGGGGCTCGAGGTCATCGAGCGCAACGCGCGGCTCCAGGCCGACATGGTGTCGGAGCTGCTCGACATGAGCCGGATCGTCTCGGGGAAGCTGCGGCTCGACGTGCAGCCTGTCGACCTGCCGTCGGTCATCCGGAGCGCGCTCGAGGCGATCCAGCTCGCGGCCGAGACGAAGGGGATCGCTGTCGCCTCGAGCATCGACCCCGAGGCGAGCTCGCTGAGGGGGGACCCCGCGCGGATCCACCAGGTCGTCTGGAACCTCCTGTCGAACGCCGTGAAGTTCACGCCCCCCGGCGGGCGGATCGACGTCGCGCTGCGGCGCGCGGGCGCGCACGCCGCGCTGTCGGTGACCGACACCGGGATGGGCATCGCCCCGCAGTTCCTCCCCCACCTGTTCGAGCGCTTCCGGCAGGCGGACGCGTCCTCGACGAGGAAGCACGGCGGGCTCGGCATCGGGCTCTCGATCGTCAAGCACCTGGTCGAGCTGCACGGCGGCACCGTGGACGTCGCGAGCCGCGGCGAGCATCTGGGCGCGACCTTCACCGTGAGGCTGCCGCTCGCCGGCGTCTCGCAGGAGGCGCCGGACGCGGCGGCGCGCCCCAGCGAGGCGTGCGTCGAGGCGCTGGCCGACTACCCGGGCGCGTCGCTCGCCGGCCTGCGGGTGCTGGTGGTCGACGACCAGCCCGACGCGCGCGAGGTCGCCCAGCGCGTGCTGGAGGAGTGCGAGGCGACGGTCACGACCGCCGGATCGGCCGCCGAGGCGCTGGCCATCCTCTCGCAGGAGCGGCCCGACGTCCTCGTCAGCGACCTCGGGATGCCGGGCGAGGACGGCTTCCAGCTCATCCGCAGGGTGCGGGGCCTCGGCGAGGCGCGCGGCGGGGCGACGCCGGCCGTCGCGCTCAGCGCGCTGGCGCGGGCCGAGGACAAGGCGCGGGCGCTCGGCGCCGGGTACCAGGCGCACGTCGCCAAGCCCCTGGATCCGGCGGAGCTCGTCGGGGTGATCGCGGCGCTCACCAAGGATCGAACGAATCGGACGAATCCGACGGAACAGACGGAACAGACGGAACAGACGGAACAGACGGATTCGGCGAATCGGACGGAGCCGACGAATCCGACGGATCGGACGAGCCGATGAGCGGCGGTTGCTCCGGGGGAGCTCCTTCGATTAGGTAGAAGCCTTTACGGCGCCGCCCCTGGCGGGATGGCGAGCAGGGCCATGGTCCAACAGATTTCCGTGAAAGAGCTCTTTCTGAAGCTGAAGGCGGGCGAGCCCGTGTACCTCCTCGACGTGCGCACGCCCGGCGAGCACGACATCGCTGCGCTGCCGGGCAGCACGCTGATCCCGCTGAACGAGCTCGTCGAGCGGGCCGACGAGGTGGCGCCCGGCGAGGGCGCGCTGGTCGTCGCCTACTGCCACCACGGCGTCCGGAGCCTCTCGGCCGCCGCCCTCCTGGAGAAGCTCGGCCACGAGCGCGTCGCCTCGCTCCAGGGCGGCATCGATGCGTGGTCGATCCACATCGACGAGAGCGTCCCGCGGTACTGATCCCCCATCGACGAGCTCAGTTGAGCGAGGCGGCGCCGAGCCGGAAGTAGAGCGATCGGCCTGCGCCGCACGCGCTGCAGGCGACCTTCGCGACGCGGAGGCGGACGCCGTCGAGCGTCTCGGCCGTGTGGTCTTCCACGCGGAAGGCGCCGCGGCAGCGCGGGCACGGGATCGACCGGGCGGCCACCTCGACCTGCGAGGCCGCGTCGAGGGCGATGGCGCGGCCGGGGGTGTGGCCCGGCTCGAGCAGCGCGAGCCGCTCGATATCGCGGATGAGCTTCGCCGACGTGCGATCGCTTTCGCGCCGGGCGGCGCGGGCCGAGAGCTTCTTCTTCGCCATGATGCCTGTCCCTGCGGTCCGCCCGGTCCGGCGAGGCCGACCCGCGCGGGGAGCGCGTGGCCGGTCTACCGCTTGTCGCGGATCGGCTCCAGGCCCTCGTACACGTCCTCGGCCCCGCCGCCGTACGCGCCGCGCTCTGGCGAGACGGGCCCCGGGCGCGGGGGCGCGAGGGTGCCGGGCCGCCGCGCCTTGGGAGGCCGGACCCCCTGCGAGCGGTGCTCGGGGACCGCTGCGGGCTCGGGCGTCGTGGCGGCGGTGTCGCCGGCCCACGTGGAGGGCGCGTCGGCCCCGGCCGGATCCGCAGGTTGCGAGGGCGCTTCCGGGGCCGGCGCGCGCGCGACGCCGGAGGGCGCTGGCAGGGGCGCGCTGAACGGAGCGGGGCCGGCCGTGCTCGCGAGGGCCATCGGCGCGTCCTGGCCCGCCGGCGCGCTGCCGGCCACCGGCGGGTTCGAGCTCGCTGTCCACCGCGCCGCGCCGAGCGCCACGGCGGCGAGGAGCGCTGCGGCGGCCGCGATCCACGCGCCCGCATTGCGGCGCCAGCGGAACGCGCGGGAGCTCCACCGATCGCGGCGGCGCTCGGTCCCTTCGCGCGGGCTCCCGGCGATCTCCTTCCCGTCCGGCTGGGTCAGCGGCACCGCCCGCTTGCCCACACCGAGCTGCCGCGGCGTCGCCCCGCGCTTGCGCGCCATGGTCAGCGTGGGGGAGTCGTCGCGCGCCATGGTCAGCGTGGGGCCTTCCTCACGCGCCATGGTCAGCGTGGGACCTTCCTCGCGCGCCATCGTCAGCGTGGGGCCTTCCTCGCGCGCCATCGTCAGCGTGGGGCCTTCCTCGCGCGCCATCTTCGGCGTCGGCGTCGGACCGTCCTCGCGCGCCATCGTCGGCGTGGGGCCTTCTTCGCGCGCCGTCGTCGGCGTGGGGCCTTCCTCGCGCGCCATCGTCAGCGTGGGACCTTCTTCGGGAGCCGACTTCAGCGCGATGCCGCTGTCCTGCGCCGTCTTCAGCGTGGCACCGCTGTCCTGCGCTGTCGCCGGCGCGGGGCCGATGTCCTGCGCCATCTTCAGCGCGGCACCGCTGCCCTGCGGCGTCGCCAGCACGGGACCGCTGCCTTGCGCCATCGTCAGCGCGAGGATGTCGCTTCGGGGCATCGTCAGCGTGGGGCCGTCCTCGGAGCTCCCCCCGGGAGAGGACCGGTCGTTCCGCGCCATCTTCAGCGTGGGCCTGCTGTCCTGCGCCGGGGTCGTGGGGCCGGAGCTCCGAGCCAGCGCGAGCGTGGGTCGCTCGCCGGCGGCCACGAGGGGGAGCGTGCGACGCTCGCCGCTGGACGAGGCGTCGGCGCTGGACGAGGTCGCCGCCGCGGCGCCCTGGCTGGGCAGGGTGGTCACGTGGTCGCCGCCGGGCGCGAGCGCCGTCGAGCAGGGACCTGCCCCGGCTCCCGCCCCCTTGTCGGCGTCCGGCAGGGTCGACGACGCGCCCGGGCCGTCGTTGGCCGCGGCGGGGAGCGTGCTCGCGACGCCGTCGCCCGAGGGCCCGAGGGGCCGGGACGACGGAAAGGCCTTGCCCCGGGCGATCGCCTCGATCTGCGCCAGGGCGCGGGCGGAGTGCTCCGTGCCGAACGGCGCGAGCTCTCGCGCCAGATCCGCCACGGTCTGGACGCGCACCTCCGGCTCTTTCTCGAGGCAGCGCAGGATGAGGTCCTCGAGCCGGGCCGGCAGCTCCATCCGGTGCACCCGCGGCGGCGTGGGCGCCTGCATGGCGATGGCGACGAAGAGCGCCGAGATCCTGGACACCTCGAAGGGAAACCGCGCCGTCAGGAGCTGGTAGAGGATGACGCCGAGCGACCAGATGTCGGTGCGCTCGTCGACGTCCTTCGAGCACCGCACCTGCTCGGGCGACATGTAGCAGGGGGAGCCGAGCATCATCTCCGACGCCGTGAGCTTGCCGTCGTCCTCGGCGCCGGCCGACTTGGAGAGGCCGAAATCGAGCACCTTGACGATGGGCGCGCCGGTCGCGCCGGTCGTGAGGAAGAGGTTCCCCGGCTTGAGGTCCCGGTGGACGATGCCGCGCGCGTGCGCCTCCGCGATGGCCTCGCAGCCCTGGATCACGTAATCGACCGCCTCGGACACGGGCAATGGGCCGCGCGCCTCGATCTCCCGCTGGAGATCGCGGCCGCGCAGGTACTCCATGACGAGGTAGGGGACGCCGCGGTCGGCCGTGCCGACGTCGATGACGCGGGCGACGTGCTCGCTGCGGATCGCCGCCGCGGCGCGCGCCTCGCGCAGGAAGCGGGCGCTCGCGCCGGGCAGCGTCATCGCGCGGGGGAGGAGGAACTTGACGGCCACGCGCTGGCGCAGCGAGACGTGCTCGGCGGCGAAGATGACGCCCATGGCGCCCCGGCCGAGGCTGCGCTCCAGGCGGTATTTCTGCGCGAAGACCTCGCCTATCGCTGGGATGCCCGCCGTTGACGCGGGGGCATCCGGTTCCGATGGCCCGACCTCCATGGGCACACTATAGCCGCGCTCCCGCCTTTTTTGACGCGAAGATGCGGGGCGTCGGGGGTGGGGCGACAGAATGCGGGGACAGCGGAACACGGTCGCCGCGGCCGCGTGGGCGAGCGACGCTCCTCCTACGCCACACCGCCGCCGCCTTTCCGAGGGAGCGCCGAGTTCGGAGCGCCAGGAGCTGGGGGAGCCGCCTCGGGCACGAGCTCGCGCGTTCGGGGGGCGATTCGGCAGTAGGTCTCGCACGCGCGGCGAAAGCGTGCGCGCCGCTTAGGCTTCGCCGTGTGATCGTTCTGGTACGTGGCCGTGTTTGCTGCGAGCGGCTCCTTGTCGATGCCCGGCTCAATCTGCCAGATGACACTGAGGTCGAGCTCATGGCGCTCATGCACTAGCAGCACAGTCGGAGAGCTACCGATGCGATACCGCAGCTTACACCTAAGCAGGCCGCCTTCAGACCGGGCGGCCGGCGGCGGCGCGAGCGGAGGTACGCCCAGCGCAAGCGGGATGCAGGGCACGAGGACACGCCTCGATGGTGAGACGCCGGCCGAAGGGGGTCCAGGTGGACCCGCAGATGGGCGGGGGCGGCAAAAATCGGTCCTTCCTCTCCCGCACCCCCTAGCCGCCCTTGCGCACCTTGGCCCAATTGTCAAGAAATTTTACGCGCAGTTGGTACCGAGGAGAACAGCGGCAAAACGCGCTCGCCCACAGAGACCTAACCTCTTGCCGACTATGCTGCGCACAGGTACAGTCGCGCCGGCGCTGCACTTCTCGTCACGGCTCCGCCGCCCCCGCCTCCGCAAACATCTACCGCATCATGGTCCGTCTCAACATCGAAGAAATCCTTCATCGGTACAAGGTTGACGGGGGTCGCAACTTTATCGACACGTACTCCGTGCTGAAGGAGCGGCTACTGAAGGTCGAGTATACGCAGACCGTCGCCGAATTTCCTGGAGCGAACAGCCACGGCCCTGATCACATCATTCGCGTGCTGAAGAAGCTCGACGAGATCCTCGGTCGCAATCCGCTCACCTATGTGAACGAATTCGAGCTGTGGACCGCGATGATGGCGGTGCTCTACCACGATGTAGGGTTGCTTCAGGCCCGCGATCATCATGCCGAGATCGGCGCCGACCTCATGCTCGGCGAGCGGAACTCGTACATCTTCGACCGTCTGGAGCGAGAGCTCATCCAGACCGCGATCTTCTCGCACAGTTCGCACGCCGACATCAGGCAAAAGTGCAAGCGTTACCCGCCGAAACACAAGATCGGTGACTTCCCGGCGAACGCGATGGTGATCTGTGCCCTCGTGCGCCTAGCGGACGAATTGGACGAAGACTACCGCAGAGGCGACGAGGATCTCTTTCAGAAGCGCGAGATCGCCACGAAGTATCCCGATTCGGTGAAATATTGGCGCTTCAACCAGCGTATTCGCGCTATCTACCTCGATCCCCCGAGCACAACGAACCGTCGAGAAGTGCAATTTCAGGTCGAGTTCCGGCCCGACGACTTGGCCTTCCTCGTCGAAGACAATGGGACGTCGATTCCATTCACGCTCTTCGCGATCAAGAAGCTTCTCAAGATCAATTCCGAGCGCCTGACCTGCAACGCCTTCTTCCCCGAGGGGCTGCGCTTCTCGCACATGACGCTGTGGCTGGTTCCGCCGGAGGGGTCGTCGTGGGATCCACGAGAGATCCCCCTCGCGGATCAGGACGAAGCACAGGACGTTCTCGCTCGGTTTCCTGACGATCTGAGGCAGATGGCTTCCGGTGTGCGAGATGGTAAAACTCCGCCTCCGCATTCCGTCGCGATCAACAATGGGCACGTCGCGCTCTTCGCACCGGAACCTGCGATGCCTCGACGTCCCAAGCCGACGGATCGCGCGCAGTCCCTCCCTCAGGTCAGTAGCGACACGCCCGTATTCTCGGTTCCGGTGGTAGTCCCATCACCTCCGGAGACGGCAGATAGCAAAGAGCAGAAGCCTCCCGCGGCGGAGAGCGAAAAAAAAAAGAGTGTGATGAGCCGGTAGCGCCGGAACCCATTGCTCCCCTCGATGAGGGAGCCGCGACGAGCGAATCGCGGCCGGTCTCCGGTTTGCCTGCCATTGTCTCGCAACGAGAACTGCTCGTACATCCTCATCATCTCACTATCCGAAGCGACGAGAGAGAGTCGGTTCAGACGGCGCTGTCCACGCATCGGGTCACTTGGCTCGTTGCCGAGTGGGGGCTGGGCAGGGACGGGTTCGTGGCGTCCTGCTTCACCATTCGAGGCGTCGATGATCGATCCGTCAAGGTGATACGAATCAAGACGGACACTCTGCTCCAAGCCCTTGTTGAGGCCAGAGACAGCGATGTTCTGGACAGGGTCCGAGGGCAGATCGACGCCCATGGCCAGTCGAGGCCGACCATTCTGCTCGATCGAATTCCACAGGAGCTGACGCCGTCGCCCGACGCCGTCTCGCCGACCGTCATCGAGTGTGAGCGAATCGCTAACGTGCTATTGCGGGCGATGCCCACAGCCAGCATTATTTTGGCTTCTCGCTTTGTTCCTGGTGCCGGGTCGAGGTTTCCCGTGGTCGAACTGGCGGCTCTGGGGGAGGTGGAATGCAAGCGTTATGTCATGTCCCATCCCGGCGGGGACATACTCCTCGCCGAACCCGATCTATTCGACCGGCTTTACTCGCGATCGGAAGGGATTCCCGTCTACATCGATCGCATGCTCGAAGCGCTCCATGCCGCATCGTTCGAGGAGGTCGTGAGCCCCAGCGTGGAGCACGATTTCTCCTCTGACGGTGAATACGAGTTTTTTTGCGCCTCGATCCGTCAACTCATCCGGCAGATGGATGGGTCCGACAACCAATATATGCGCCGCAACGTGAAGATGCTCAAGTTGCTCGCGATGCTCACGTATGGCGAAACATTCGGCACCATCCAAAGATTCGACTTTTCATCCATTCGCCATTTTCACCAACGCGAGCCGTTCTATCCTGCCAATGTGACCCAGTTGCAGCATCTTCATCTGATTCAGTCGGCTCCCATCGTCGACATCGAGACTTCGTTTCGAGATCCGTCACGGGATGCGACTGCCACATCTCGAAAACTCCTGATTGTGCCGAAACAGGTCCGGGACTTCGTCACGCACGAGCTGATCTCTCAGGACGAACGAAGAGAAATCGCGCACAGAGCCGCTGACGTGTTCCTTGGGCAGAGATGGGGAGAAGGCGAACTTTCCCTCGAATGGATCAAGGCACCTGATTACAATCCATCTCGGAAGCCAAGGATGGCGCTCAGGAGCCCGTTCCCCGTCCTTCTCTGGATGCTTCAGGACGAGATCGAACGGGGCGACAAAACGCGCCTAGATCGCGTGCTCGTAGCTGCCAACGTGTTCCTCGAGGCGATTTCCGATGTTGCACGCTACCGTGATCTACGTCTCATGTCCACGGAACTCATCCGACTCCTGGACGCGGCCGGATATCATAAGGAGGCTGCCAAGAGCTCGTACTATCTTGGCGGTGCCCTGCGGATGCTTGACCGCTTCGATGACGCTATTGATGCGCATCGGCGCGTACTTGAGGAGGCCGAGGGGGTACCCAACGCGCGACGCTCATGGACGCATATTGAGCTTGCATTGTGTTATGAGGGCCTTAAAAATTTCGAAATGGCCTCGCGCCATGCCGAAACTGCCCGTGAGCTAGCCGAATCGGATAGTTCCGTTGACTTTTTCGCGCGCTACATTCTTATTCTGACAAATACAGCTGGGGGAGACATTGATACCAAGGAAAAGCTTCGCAAGCTCGAGGCGAAGGCGCGAAGCAAGAGGTGTCGCATGGTGGCGGACAACATCGCCTTGACGCTCGCGCAGAAGACCACGGATCCGGCGATCAGGATCCAGATTCGCAACCGCGTCCTTGCCAACACCGCGAAGAATCCCAACGAGGTTCATGAAACCTACAACACCACCCGAGCAGCTGTGGCCAATGCGGCTGACATGGTCAATGTCGGGCGCGCGAGGGAAGTGTCGGAGTTCGATCGCCGGCGTCTGGGTGCGGCGTACTCTTATCTCTACGAGCAGCGGATGCGCTCGCTGTTCGACACCTGTCACGAAGCCCTTTGGCAAGTCGAAAAATCGCGGCACAGCGTTCCGGGGCTCGTGAAGCTCGTGCAATTCGGTTCCTCCTTGTGGAGCGTTCTGGGGAGCGAGCGCCCAGAGGCGAAGTACATCGACGAACTCGAAGCGATCGCACCGCAGGAATCGTCGGCTATCAAGACTGCAAAGACCAGCGTCATCGCTCACTTTTTCGGAGGCGTCTTGAGGCGCGCCTGACGGATCCCCTCAATTTCATTGAGAAACGGCGGGAGAAAGAATCCAAACGGTTCGAATGCAGGCAGGCGTGCGCCGCGTGCATCGCGAAGACGCGGAAGCCGGCGGCGAGCGCGCGAAGCGCGGTGGCCTCGAAGGCGACTTCGATCGCCTAGTTGTCCGCGGGATTGAGGGGCTCGGGGCTGGGCTCGCCGTAGGCGAAGGGGATGGGCCTGGGCGCGACGACGTAGCTGCCCCTCCGTCAGCCCGAGCCGCGCGCCGTCGTTTCACGGCACGCCGCGGCTCGCATTGCGCCCCGCATGCGCGAGTTCGCGCAGGCTGTGGAGTGAAGGCTGCCTCATCGTCGATGCATGGATACGGGGCGCGGTAGGGACGGCCCTTCGCCCCGTCGAGGCCGGGCCGCCCCCCAGCACAGCGCCCAGCGAGCAGAGCGACCGTGCGGAGACCGCCCATCGTGCGTCACGCAGATCACGCGATCACCGGTATCGCGCATCGTGCTCGCCCTCGGAGCGAGAGCAACGCTGGTCCGTCGGGGTCTGGGGTTCAGGTCTCGGTGGTCTCAATGTCCTTGCGGCGCGAGGTGCCCTTCAGCGCGACGCGTTACGCGTCGTGGACGATGCGGTCCATGACGGCGTCGGCGATTGTCCGGTCCTCGAGGTGATCGTGCCACTTTCCGACAGGAATTTGACTGGTGATAACCATCGATCGCAGGCCGTGGCGGTCCTCGAAGATCTCGAGCATGTCGCGGCGCTCCTGGTCCTTGAGCGGGGCGAGCCCGCAGTGGTCGAGCACCAACACGTCGATCTTCGCCAGCCGCTCCAACAGGCGCGTGTACCGTCCCATCGGCGCGCGCGAGGGTGATTCCTCGAGCAGGCGCGGCACGCGCCGGTAGAGCGCGCCGAGCCAGCGCGACACGCCTGGTGCGCCAAGGCGCAGTCCAGGTCGCGTTTGCCCATGCCGATCATCGCGTTGATGAGCCCGTTGGCGTGGTCGACGATCCAGCGATCCGACGAGAGCTGGCGAATCTGGGCCCGGTCGAGCTTCAGCTTGGGAGCGTAGTCGATGTCCTCCAGGCACGCGGTCGGGATCAGTAGGTTCGTCTCCCGCAGCAGCCGACCGGTCCGCTTGTTGTCACGGGCGATGTACTCGCCGTCGACGTGCAGCGCAAAGCGGTCATCGAAGTCGATCTCAGCGATCGTGTTCTGCCTCTCCCGGAACTTAACGGCCAGCCCGCCGAGCTACTGGGGGACGCCTTCTCCGCCCCCCTCCGGCATTGCGACAGCCCGCTCGCCATGGCACGAGCCCGCCCTCATGCCGACCCGCCCCTTCACCCTGGGCCGCTCCCGCCCGCTCTCGGGCGATCCCGGCGCCGCCGGCGCGCGCCCGTTCGAGCTCCCGGCGCACCACCTCGTGACCCACGGCGTGGTCGTCGGCATGACCGGCAGCGGCAAGACGGGGCTCGTCATGGTCCTCGTCGAGGAGGCGCTGCGCTCGGGCGTCCCGGTGCTCATGGTCGACGTGAAGGGCGACCTGCCCAACCTGCTCTTCACGTTCCCGGAGCTCTCCGCGGCCGAGTTCGAGCCGTGGATCGACCCGTCCGCCGCCGCGCGCGACGGCCGCTCGACGGCCGACGTCGCCGAGGGGCTCGCGGCGCGCTGGCGCGACGGGCTCGCCTCCTCGGGGCTCGGGGCGGCCGACGTCGCCGCGCTCCGCGCCCGCATGGCCCCGCGCCTGCTGACGCCGGGCACCACGGCCGGCGAGCCGGTCCACGTGCTGTCGGCGCTCGAGACCCCCTCGCCGCTCTGGGACGAGGACGAGGAGGCCGCCCGCGAGGCGCTCTCGGCCTCGCTGTCGCTCCTGCTCCGGCTCGTCGGCCGCGACCCGGATCCGGCGCGGAGCCGCGAGCACGTGCTGCTCGCGCACCTCGCCGAGCGGCGGCTGCGCGCGCGGCGGGCCGCGGGGCTCGAGGAGCTGCTCGCGGACCTGGCCGATCCGCCGATCGCCGCCGTGGGCGCCCTCGGCGTCGACGAGTTCTTCGCCCCCAAGGAGCGCCAGGCGCTCGCCCGCGAGCTCAACACCCTGCTCGCCTCGCCCACGTTCGCCACCTGGCGCAAGGGCGCGCCGCTCGACGTCGCGGGGTGGCTCGCGCCGCAGGCTGGAAGCGGCGACGGCGGCGGCAAGACCCCGGCGGTGATCGTCAGCGTCGCGCACCTCGACGACGACGAGCGGCTCCTCGTCCTCGGGCTGCTGTTCGATCAGCTCCTCTCGTGGGTGCGCGGCCTCTCCGGCACGAGCGACCTGCGCGCCCTCGTTGTCTTCGACGAGGTCTTCGGCTTCCTGCCCCCGCACCCGGCGAACCCGTCCACGAAGCGGCCGCTGCTCGCGCTCCTGAAGCAGGCGCGCGCCTTCGGGGTCGGCGTCGTCCTCGCCACGCAGAACCCGATGGACCTCGACTACAAGGCGCTCTCGAACGCCGGCGCGTGGTTCGTCGGCCGGCTCCAGACGGACGCCGACCGCGAGCGCGTTGTCGAGGGGCTCTCGGGGGCCGACGGGGGCGCCGGCGGCGTCGGGGCCGCGGCCCTCTCGGCCACGCTGAAGGCGCTCCCCCCGCGCACGTTCTTCGTGCGCGACGTCCACATGCAGCCGCCGTCGTTCCTCGCCGAGACGCGCTTCAGCCTGTCGTGGCTGCGCGGCCCGGTCACCCGGCGCGAGGTGGGCCGCCTCGTCCGGAGCATCTCCCCTCCCCCGCCTGCTCCTGCGCCCGCAGCGCCCAAGCCGGCGCCCGCAGCGCCCAAGCCGACACGCGATTCTCTCGATCCGAAGTCGGCACATCCAGATCCCAGAGTCGATTCTCTGGATTCGAGGTCCGTACATCCAGATTCCAGAGTCGATTCTCTGGATTCGAGGTCCGTACATCCAGACTCCAGAGTCGATTCTCTGGATTCGAGGTCCATACATCCAGATTCCAGAGTCGACTCTCTCGATCCAAGGCTCGCACATCCAGATCCGAGACGCGCGTCGCCCGGCCCGTCGAGCCCCGCCCATCGCGCGCCGGTGGGCCCGGGCGGGACGGTCCTCCTCGACCCGCGCCACTCGCCCTCCGCACTGCAGCCCGCGCTGCGCAGAGGTGCCGCTCGTGCAGACGCCGCTCCGCCCGCGCCGGCACCGCCGCCCCCGGCAGCGACGGCACCCCCGCCGCCGCCCGATGGATGGCGGAGCCTCTACGCGCACGCCCCTGCCGCCGCGCCGGAGGGCTTCCGTTACATCCCCTGGGTGGCCGCCTCGGTGATCGCCCACCTGCGCGACACGAAGCTCGGCGTCGCCCTCAACCGGAGCCAGCTCCTCGCCGCCCCGCTCCTGCCCGATGGCAAGCCGGATCTCTCGCGCGTCACCCGGCTCGACGCGTCGCTGCTCGCCACGGCGCCCGCCGCGGGCGCCCGCTTCGCCGAGCTGCCCGCCCCGCTCGCGAAGCGCGCCGCCGCGCAGGCCGCGGCGCGCGCGCTCCGCGAGCACGCCTACCGCACGACCGAGGCCGCCGTGGCCGTCCACAAGGAGCTCGGGCTCGCGCAGGACGACGGCGAGCCCCTCGAGGCGTTCGCCGCCCGTTGCCGCGCCGCCGCGGCCCGGCTCGCCGCCGCCGAGCAGCAGCAGGTCGTCGGCCGGTTCGCGCCCAGGATCGCGCGCCTCGGCGAGCGCATCGCCGCCGCGAAGGCGCGGTACGACCAGGCCGAGGCCGAGGTGGCCGCGCTCCCCGGCGCGGTGGGCGCCGCGCTGCTCGGGCTCGTCGCCGGCCGGGACACCGCCCGGCGCGCCGGGACCCAGCGCGACAAGGCCGCCGCGAAGCTCGAGCGCGCGCGGCAGGAATGGACCGAGGCGGACGCCGCGCTCCGGGATCTCCACGCCGCGCAAGCCGCCGAGCTCGCGGCGCTGGAGCAGCTCCCCCTCCGCGCGAGCGAGGGCATCGAGACGAAGCGCCTCGTCCCCAAGAAGAACGACGTCGAGGTCGCGTTCGTGGCGCTCGCCTGGGCCGCGACGCTCGCCGGCCCCGCGTGAGCCCGCGGCGCGACGTCCACGCCTCCCCCCACCGCGACGTCGCGGTATCGCTCCCTGCATCGAGGCGCTAGGCTCCCGCGCATGCAGCCGACGGGCTCACCCGAGCGACGCCTCGACGGGGAGCCCACGCGGCTCTGCCCCAGGTAACGCCATGCCGTCCTCCCGCTTCCGCGCCGGGCTCGGCCGTCCGAGCTCGGCGCCCGCCGAGATCGCGTGGTTCGCGTTCCACGGCGACGACCTCCTCGTCCGGGCGCCGGGCGACGGCGGCGATCGCTTCGACATCCCGATCGCGGCCGATCTCGCCGACCTCGGCGTCGTCGTCACGCGCGCGCAGACGCTCGGCGAGCTCGACGGGCGCGCCTGCCGGTCCGCGGAGCTCGCGCAGGGCGCGCCGGCGCCGGCGGGATACGCCTACGTCTCGCTGCGGCGCCTCCACGGGCGCATCGATCCGGAGCTGTTCGAGATCGCGGGCACGGCGTACCAGGTGCAGCACTGGGACAAGGCGCACCAGTACTGCGCCGCGTGCGGCGCCGCGCTCGAGAGCGGACTGGACGAGCGCGTGAAGCGCTGCGTCCGCTGCGCGAGCAACTACTTCCCCCGGATCACGCCGGCGACGATCGTGCTCGTCGAGGACGGCCCGCGCGTCCTGATGACGCGCCAGGCGCGGTTCCCTGCGGGCATGTACGGCCTCGTCGCCGGGTTCGTCGAGCCGGGCGAGACGCTGGAGGCGTGCGTCGCGCGCGAGGTCCACGAGGAGACGGGCGTCGACGCCGCCGATATCGTCTATTTCGGCAGCCAGCCCTGGCCCTTCCCCCACCAGATCATGGTCGGCTTCACCGCGCGTTACGCCGGCGGCGACCTCCGCGTCGACACGCGCGAGCTGGAGGACGCGCGCTGGTTCCACCGCGACGCGCTGCCGCTCCTGCCGCCGCCGCTCAGCATCGCCAGGAAGCTCATCGAGGCCTGGCTCGCGCGGCCGGCGCGGTAGCGGCGCCGCGGATCGGCGCTCCCGTGCGACCGTGCTAGCGTCCATACATGCAGGCTCACCGAGCGCTGCTCGAGACCGACGAGCAAGGCAAGCTGAAGGAAATGCCGGTCCTCCCTCCTCGCGCACGGGTCGAGGCGATCTTTCTGGTGCTCGAAGAACCGCCCCCGCTGTCGACTCCGGTGCGTCGACCCCCTCCGGAGCTGTCTGGGCTCCAGATCCTGGGCGACGTGGTCACCCCGGCCATCGATGAGCCTGACTGGGGCGTGAGCGACGCGTGATCGTCCTCGACACGCATACCTGGCTCTGGTGGATCCAAGGCACCACAGCGGATCTTCCTTCGAAGACGAAGGCGCCCGGCGTCCGGGTTCGCTGGGATTCGTGATCCAGGCCGTCCGGACGGCTCGCATGCGTCACCGCGACGTCTTCGAGGAGGGCAGCATCGGCACGGCGTAGCGCCGCCCCGCTTGGCGCGGCATCCGCGCGCCTCAGACGCGGCGCAGCTTCCACGCGCCGCGGCGGAACACGAGCCCGCCCGCGACGGCAAACGTCGAGAACGCCACCGCGATCGCGACGAACACGCCCGCCGGGCCGAGCCCCGCGGCTTCCGAGAGGCCCCAGGCGAGCGGGATCTCCCATAGCCAGAAGCAGGCGAAGTTCAGCAGCGTGGGCGTCCAGGTGTCGCCGGCGCCGTTGAACGCCTGCGTGAACACCATGCCGAAGCCGTAGAACAGGAACCCGCACGAGACGATCCGCAGCGCCTGCGCGCCGAACCGGAGCACCTCGGCCTCGTCCGTGAACGCGCCGACGATGGCGCGCGCGCCCACCGCGAAGACGACGCCCACCGCGCCGAGCATGACGGTGGTCCAGATGCCCGCGCGGTACACGGCGGCCTCGGCCCGGTCGGGGCGCCCCGCGCCAAGGTTCTGCCCGACCATGGTCGCGGCGGCGTTCGAGAGCCCGAACGCCGGCAGGATCGCGAACACGATGACGCGCATCCCGATCGTGTAGCCGGCGAGCGCCGCGCTCCCGAAGGGCGCGAGGATGCGCGCCATGCCGATCCAGCTCGCCGTGCCGATGACGTTCTGCAACGCGCCGTTCGCGAAGAGCCGGAGCAGCGCCGCGAGCGCCCCCGGGTCGGGGACGAGGTGCCGCGCTCGCACCCTCACCCGGCCGCTGCCGCGCGTGAGGAAGAAGACCTGCAGCGCGACGCCGGCCCCGCGGCCAAGGGTCGTCCCGACCGCCGCGCCGGCCACGCCGAGCTCCGGGAACGGACCGAGGCCGAAGATGAAGCACGGGCCGAGCGCCATGTTCAGCGCGTTCGAGAACCAGAGCACCCGCATCGACAGCGCCGCGTCGCCCGCCCCGCGGAAGATCGCGTTGATGACGAACAGCATCAGGATCGACGCGTTGCCGAGCAGCATGATCGAGGCGAACGGCGCGCCGGTCGCGATCACCCCGGGCGTCGCCCCCATCACCGCGAGCAGCCGCGACGCGAGCAGCGCGCCGACCGCCGAGATCGGCAGCGAGATGAGCAGGCCGAGCGCGATCGCCTGCCCCGCCATCGCGGCGGCCTCCTCGGGGCGCCCCTCGCCGACCCGCCGCGCGACCGTGGCGGACGCGGCGACCGCGAGGCCCATCGCCATGGCGTAGACGATCGCGAGGAGCGACTCCGTGAGCCCGACGGCGGCGACGGCATCTGCCCCGAGCCGCGAGACCCAGAAGACGTCGACAACGACGAAGAGCGACTCCATGAGCATCTCCATGACCATGGGGATCGCGAGCAGGGCGATCGCGCGGTCGATGGAGCCGGAGGTGAAGTCGTGCTCGCCGCCGCGGACCGCGTCGCGGAGCGTGGACCAGACGCCCGCGCCGCGGCCCGAGCCGGGCGAGGGCGGCGAGGGTGCAACAGCGTCCGCGCGCAGATCGGGGACGGGTGGCGTGCCGTGGTCGCGCATGAGGGCCGGCAAGCTGATCGCGGCGGGCCGTTTCGTCCAGCGGCTTTGCACACCTTTGCCAACACTGCCGCATCGGTGGGTCCCGTCCGAGCCAGGGACCTCGGTGAGCCGGGCGTGCCGCCGCGCCCTGACGCGCGCCCCCGCCCCGCCCCCCTCCCGGCGCAGCGCCGCTCCGTCAGCGGATCGAGAACGGATCCCGGTCGCGCGCGCTGAGCTCGACGCGCAGCGACGGCACCGCGGCGCGCAGGCGCTCGGCGAGGCGCGTCAGCGCGGCGCGCTCGCTGTTCGAGTGCAGCGCGCACACCACGGTGACGCCGGCGCTCGCCGCGCGGAGGGCGTCGTGGTGGCGCAGCTCGCCGGTCAGGTAGAGCTCCGCGCCCTGCGCGATGGCTTCGTCGAGGAGCGCGCCGCCCGCGCCGGCGCACGTGGCCGCGCGGGAGACGGCGCGCTGCTCGGGGCCGGCCACGAGCAAGGCGTCGACCCCCAGGCCCTCCTTGATGCGGCCGAGCAGCTCGGAGACCGGCGCTGCGCCGGTGAGCGGCCCGATCCGGCCGATGCCGGCCCGGAGCGGCTCCGCGGCGAGCTCGACGAGGTCGAACGCCACCTCCTCGTACGGGTGCGCGGCGCGCATCGCCTGCACGACCGCTGCGGTCCGGTCGCGGGGGAAGACCATCTCCAGCCGCACCTCGGCGACGCGCTCGAGCCGGCCCTTCTCGCCGACCGTGGGGCTCGCGCCCTCCTCCCCGAAGAACGTGCCGGTCCCCAGCGTGCGGAAGCTGCATCGCGAATACCGGCCGATCCGGCCCGCGCCCGCCTCGGCGAGGGCGTCGGCCACCGCGTCGGCGCGATCCTCCGGGACGAAGACGACCAGCTTGTGCTGCCACGCCTTGGAGGGCGCCCTCCTGAGCGGCGCGCGGTCCGCCGAGATTCCGAGCGCGTCGGCGAGGACGTCGTTGGTGCCCCCCTCGGCGACGTCGAGCGCCGTGTGGGGCGAGTACAGCGCGATGCCGTCGCGGATGGCCGCGAAGATGGGGCTCGGCGCGACCACGCGCTTCACGGCCTCGAAGAGGGGCGGATGGTAGGCGACGACGAGATCGCAGCCGAGATGGCGCGCCTCCAGGGCGACCTCGGGCGTGTAGTCGATGGCGAGGAGCGCCGCCGACGAGGGCCGCGCCGGGTCGCCCGCGAGCAGGCCGACGTTGTCCCAGGACTCCGCGAACCGGAGCGGCGCGATCGACTCGAGCGCTGAAAGGACGTCTCGGAGGAGGGTCATGAGCGCCTCTATACCAGCGACGACCGCGGTTCGGTGCGCAGCGGCGACCGCGGGGCCGAGCGCAGCGGCGACCGCAGAGCCGAGCGCAGCGGCGACCGCGGAGCCGAGCGCAGCGCGAGGGCGGTGCCGAGCGCAGCCGGAGACGCTGCGTCGCGCCGGGATCTGGACGGCCGGCTCGATGCCAGGCGCGCGCGGCGCAGCGCAGCGCGACGTCGACGCGCGCGCGGGCAACGCCGCCCGCGAGGGCTCGCCGCGGCAGCGGCGCAATCGATGCAGACCGGGCCTGTGCCATGCTGTGCCGGCCATTCCCGCGCTGAAAGGCTGCGCCCGCGGATCCTGCGCTGGTACGGATGCTGCTGTTCTCTGGCACCATGGCCAGTATCTCCTCTTCTCCGGCTCAATTTCGGATCGCGCTCGCTCACCAGCTGACACGCGCGATCCTCGCCACGGCGACGCTCAACGTGGCTGTTGGAGGCGTCGCCTGCGGCGGCGACGTCACCCTGGAGCGCGCGCCGGGCGGAGGCGGTGGCCCCGCGTCCGACGACGAGAGCTCGGGGACGCGTGGAGGGATGGGCGGGAATGGCGGGCCAAGCAGCGATGCCGTCACGTCAATCCAGGCAGGCGGCGTCGAATGGACCGAGGAAGGAACGGTCTGTGTCGCCCTGGGGCCCTCGGGCCAGGGAGGACAGGGCGGTGTCGGAGGCGCCGCCGGCGAAGGGGGGACTGCCGGCGAGGGGGGGATTGCCGGCCAGGGAGGCATCGGCGGCTCACCCGCGGGCACGTGCCCGACCTTGGACCCCTACAGCTCCTCCGCCCCGCAACCGCTGCCCGGCGCGCCCGCGGGGTGCTGGTACACCACCCTCGGTGAAGGCGTCCTCCGGGGCGGCGAGTGCTGCTACGAGTTCACCGCGACCTGCGGCGGCTCAGGCCGTCCGTTCCTCGTGGGCGAGCGCGCGCGCACGGCGCGGGCAGAGCGGCGCGCGGCGAGCGCGTGGGGCGCCGCGGCGCGCCCGGACGTGGCGGCGTTGGCGCAGGCGACCCGCGCCGCGCTGGCCGAGGCGTGGCTCCGCGACGCCTTGCTCGAGCACGCGTCGGTCGCCTCCTTCGCGCGGTTCTCGCTGGAGCTGATGGCGGTCGGGGCCCCCCCGGACATGCTCGCGGACGCGCACGAGGCCGCGGGCGACGAGGTGCGCCACGCGGCGCTCTGCTTCGGCCTGGCGAGCGCGTACGCCGGCACGGCGCTCGCGCCGGCGCCGTTCGCGTTCGGCGGGCGGGTCGAGGTCGCATCGGACCTGCCCGAGCTCGCGGCGCGCGCCGTCCGCGAGGGCTGCGTCGGCGAGACGCTCGCCGCCCTGCAAGCCAGCGAGCAGCTCTCGCGCGCCGCCGACGCCGCGGTCCGGAGCGCCCTTGCCACGATCGCCGAGGACGAGGCGCGGCACGCCGAGCTCGCATGGCGCTTCGTGGCCTGGGCGCTCCAGACGGGCGGAGAGCCGGTGCGCCGGGCGGTCTCCGACGCCTTCGGGGCGGCCCTCGCCTCGCCTCCTCCGGCCGCCACGGCGCCGGACGCCGAGGCCGACGCCCTCGCCGCGCACGGGCGCCCTGACGGCGCGGCGCTTGCCGCCTCCCACCGCCGCGCGGTCGCCGAGGTCATCGCGCCTGCGATGGCCGCGCTGCTGGGCGCGTAGTACGTCATCGGGCACGACGATGCGCCGATCGATCACGGGCTATCATCAGGACGATGCGAACGACTGGGTGGCCGAGCTGAGCTGTGGACATGGCCAGCACGTCCGGCACAAGCCACCGTTCCTCTCGCGCCCCTGGGTCGCCACGCCCGAGGGCCGCGCCTCGATGCTCGGCACCGAGCTCGACTGCGTGCGCTGCGATCGGCTCGAGATGCCCGACGGGCTGGTCGCGTACAAGCGGACGGCCGATTTCGACGAGGCCACGATCCCTGCCGGCCTGCGAAAGAACCATTCCACGAAGCCCGGCGTATGGGGGATGATCCACGTGATCTCGGGGCGGCTCCGCTACCGGATCGATGGGCTCGGCGGTCGAGAGCTCTCTCTCGATCCAGAGACCCCGGGCATCGTCGCGCCCGAGGTGCTGCACCACGTCGACCCCGACGGCCCGGTGCGGTTCTTCGTGGAGTTTCGACGCAAGGGCGGGTGACCCGACCCGCCGAATGTGACGGTTGCACCAAGCGTTCTGGGTCCTCATGAACCGATCCTCCATCGCCCTGCTGGTCGCCGTCGGCATCGGGTGTAGCTCGCCATCTGCCACCTCGCCGGCGAGAGTCTCCGCGGCCCCTGCAGGTACGGGCCGAGCTCCGGCGCCCGGCGCGACCACGCCCCCGGCCGGCACCTCCGCAGTGGAAAGCCCGACGACCGCGGCAGCGCCTCGGGCAGCTGCGGACAGCGCCGAGGGCACCGAGGTGAGCCTCGACGATCCGCGGATCCAGAAGATCAGGGCCCGGTATCAGGACATCCAGGCCCGCAACGACCTGAAGCGAAGCGAGCTCCGCTTCGAGTGCGCCGGCGGCGAGGGGCGCGGCGAGCTCCGGTTGTACCAGGCGGACGGCGCGGTCCAGAAAGCGGAGATCGCAGCCGCCGACGCGGGGCACGGCGAGTCGACGTACCAGTTCTACTACGACCAGGGCCAGCTGGTCTTCGCGCTGCACGACGATGGATCCTGGGCCTTCGACGGGACGAGGGGTACGCCGGACAAGCCGGCGACGACGAGCAGCGTCACGCAGCGCCGGTACTATCTTCAGGAGGGCGAGCCCGTGCTCTGCATCAAGAAGCAGGCGAAAGGTCCCACGGAGGAGCTCGGCCCCTTGCTGGAGCAGGCGCCCAACCGGCCAGACGATTGCTCCAGGGCCAAGCAGATACAGCAGCTCGCCGTCACCGCCCTGGCCGGCGCGAAGGCCAAGACCAAGGATGAGCTGAAGAAGCTGCTCTGTACCTGAGCCCAGCGGCCCTGCCGCACGGCCAGTCCTCTTGGGCTGAATCAGAGATCGGACCGGAAGAGATGCGGCGCGACCGCCCTGTCGTCCGGGTAGGAGAAACCCTGATCGACGGCGGCGTGCTCGGGCGAGACGATCTCACGAGGCGATGCTCAGGACACCTCGCGCGGCTCCTGGCGCGCACGCCGGAACATCACGATCGCGAGCAAGATCCCGCCCGCCACGATGGCCATGTCAGCGACGTTGAACACCGGCCAGCTGTGAAGGTGGATGAAGTCGACGACATAGCCGCGGAAGGCGCGATCGATCGCGTTCCCGATCGCGCCGGCGACGATGAGCGCGTACCCGGCCTGCTCGGTGGCCGAGGCGCGGCGGCTGCTCCACCAGCCCGCGATGATCACGCCCAGGACGAGGATCGAGCACACGAAGAGGATCGCCACCTTCGCCGGCGACTCGATGCCGCGGAGCAGGCTGAAGGCCATGTCGCGGTTCTCGGCGTAGCGGAGATCGAGCACGCCCGGCACGATCGACAGGGGACCTCGCCGCTCCAGCGCGGCCTGCGCAGCCGCCTTGGTCGCATGATCGCACCCCACCAGGGCCAGCGTGAACAGAATCAGGACCCAGCCCATCACACGTCGCGCCATGGCCGATGGAACACGGGGCCCTGGCGGTTTGTTCCCAGTCTCTCACCGAGAGAGGACGGTTGGGAGGCCAGCGCCGCCCTGCCACGAGCAGGCGTCAGGCGAGGAAGCCCGGCAGCGGTCGGCGGGTCGAACCCAGGGTGAATCAGACTGCCTTTCGCGGCTTCTTCACCGCGCGGAGCCTTCCTGTCGCGGGGTCGCCGCACCACATGCGGCCGCTCGCGTCCGCCTCGACGCCGGAGAGGCGCACGCTCTCCGGCAGCGCGAGCCGGTCCAGGACCTCGCCGCTCCGGGGATCGACGCGGCGGAGCTCCGACGGCGCGCCCTCCTCCTCGCACATCACGCCGTGCCAGAGATCGCCGTCGGTCCACGTGACGCCGGTGACGAGGCGATCGGAGACGAGCGTGCGGAGGACGGCGCCGCGCTCGGGATCGATCTTGAGGATCTTCCGCTCGCGGTAGATGCCCGCATAGAGCGCGCCGTCGGCCCACGCGAGCCCGCTCACGGGCGTCGCGTCGAAGCCCGGCACCTCGCCGACCGCGGCTCCGCTCGCGGGATCGATCTTCCGGATCCTGCCGCCGCCGACGACCCACAGGTGGTGCCCGTCGAACGCCACCCCGGCGCTCGCGGGCGCCTTCAGTCGACGCAGCACGCGGCCGCTCTCGGGCTCGGCGGACACGAGGTCTCCGCGATCGCCGTGCGCGAACCACACCGCCTGTCCGTCGAACGCGACCCCGTGAATCGACTCCACCCCCTCGAACGTGCGCTCCGCGATGATCTCGGCCTGCCGGGCTTTCATGGTCCACTCCTCCCTCGCCCCGCGCACCCAACGCGCACTCAACCAGGAAGCGCGAGCCCGAGGAGCAACATCTGTGACGCGATCGACAGCGCCGCTCTTGGCCTCGCGTAGCGCCGCGAGGGGCCGCTGCCGGTGACCTCGACCGCGCGCGCGAGCGAGAGCTCCGCCAGCGCGCGCTGCACCGTGCGCGCGCTCTTGCCGAGCGCGGCGCCGATGGCCACGGCGCTCCACGCGGCGCCGTCCGAGAGGAGCGCGCGGATGGCGGCCGCGTCGCCCGGCTCGAGCGGCGCGAGGACGACCACCTCCACGCCCGCGCCGAGCTCCCAGCGGTACGCGTTCCCGAGCGCCCGCACGACCCCGACGCCGTGGATCGCGGCGCGCAGGCGCCCCACCTCGACGCGCAGCCGCCGCCCGTGGGACTCGTTGACCGCGCGAACGCCGAACGCGGCGCGCGCGAGGTCGTCGCTCGCGATCGCCGCCGGGTGGGCGCGCGCGAGCGCCTCGATCAGGGCGAACAGGACCGGTCGGCGCGCGAGGTCGGCCCGCACCTCGCCGCCGTCGAGGACGCGGCGGCGGAGCGCGTCCACGACGACCCGCCCCGCAGGCGCGGCGACCAGGGCCTCGACATCGGCGAGGCGCACGGGCTCGTCGCGGCCACCCTGGACGCGGCGCGCCACGGGCTCGTCGTGCGCGCGGAGGAAGCGCTCGGCCTCGGTGATGAGCAGCGGGTGTCCGCTCGCCCGCGCCCACGCCGCGGCCTGCTCGGCGGCGCGCCGCGCCGAGGACGCGCGCACGAGCCGCGCATGCGCCTCGGCGCGCACGAGCGCCAGCGCGGCCCTGGTGAACACCGGTGCGTCGGTCGTGACCGTGGCCTCGGCGGCCGCGAGCGCGCGCTCCGCCTCGGCGACGCGGCCTTCGAGGAGCGCGGCCCGCGCCGCGCCCAGGCGAGCCCACGCCGCGTTCGTGAGATCGCCGGCGCGCTCGAGGGCGTCACCCGCCTCGACGAGCCCCTGGCGCGCCTCGCCGAGCTCCCGCTGCGCGAGCGCGATCTCCGCGAGGGCGGCGCTCGCGCGCGCCCGGGCGCGCTCGGCGCCCGCCGCCGCGAACGCCCGCGCGGCGCGGCCGAGCGCTGCCTTCGCCTCCGGATAGGCGCCCATCTGCGCGAGCGCGATCCCGCGGAGCGCGAGCGCGTGGGGCCCTCCGAAGGGGCCGACCACATTGAGCGCGTCGAGCGCGTCGCCCGCCGCGAGCGAGCGGGCCGCCAGCGCGCCGAGCTCGGCGGGGACCTCGGCCGTCGCATCCATCGCGGCAGCGTCGCACGCCCGGCGGCGCGCGCCAACGGATCGCGACATCGATGTTGCTGTCGCGGCCGCAGGCGCCGTGGTCATTTCGACAGGTCAGCGGCTGGCGCGGCGAGACGCCGCGCGCCGCCCACAGGAGGAGATCCCCATGTGCCCTGCGTGCCTAGCGTCCATCGGATGGGTCCTCGCCCAGGCGGCCTCCGCCGGGGCCGTGACCGCGATCGCCGTCAAGAAGCTCCGCAACCGGAACCAGAGCAGGAGCGCCGCCGGCGCCCCCGCGTCGAAGGGAGAGCGCCGATGAGCCGCGCCAAGGTCGTTTCGAGGGAAGAGTGGCTGGCGGCGCGCCTCGCGCTGCTGGAGAGGGAGAAGGAGCACGACCGGCGGCGCGACGCGCTGAGCGCCGCGCGCCGCGAGCTGCCGTGGGTGAGGGTCGAGAAGCCGTATGTGTTCGACGCGCCTTCAGGCAAGCTGACGCTGCGCGAGCTCTTCGGCGAGCGCCGGCAGCTCCTCGTCTACCATTTCATGTTCGCGCCGAGCTGGGACGAGGGCTGCAAGAGCTGCTCGTACGTGGCCGACAACATCCAGGGCGGCCACGTCCACCTCGCCGCCCGCGACACGGCGTATTGCGCCGTCTCCCGCGCGCCGCTCGCCAAGATCGAGCCGTTCAAGGCGCGGATGGGCTGGACCTTCCCGTGGGTCTCCTCGGGCGAGACGGACTTCAACTATGACTATCACGTCTCGTTCCGTGAGGAGGAGCGCGCTCGAGGCGATATGGAGTACAATTTCAGGAAGGCGAGCTCCCCCTTCCCGGAGGCTCCTGGGCTGAGCGTCTTCGCCCGCGAAGGCGATGAGGTCTTCCACACCTATTCGACCTACGCGCGCGGGCTCGATGTCCTGATCGGCACCTACAACTACCTGGATCTCACGCCCCTGGGCCGAGACGAGGCCGCGCTGCCTCACACGATGTCGTGGGTCCGCCATCACGACAAATACCCCACGACGTCAGGCACCTCGCGAAGCGAAGCGGCTGGGGAGGGCGCCTCGTGTGGGTGCGCCGCTTCGGGGCGCGGGCCCGGGTGACCCGGGCTCCTCACGGATTCCGGGCAGATCACGCGCGCCGCCCGCAGTTCGAGGAGCCCAGCCCCCGGTTTGTTGGCCGAGCGGACCGCGTCGACGGACACTGGCGAGACGGTCGCGATGAAGAAGTGGAGCTTCCTGGCCCTGGGGCGCAGCTACGAGATCATGGACTATGGCCCCAAGTTCGGGATCGAGGTCACCCGGGACGGCTACACGGTGTGGACCGGCTACCGTGACGGAGCGCGGCTCGTGACGGACACGAGCACCCTGCCGGCGCGCGAGCTCGTGGCGCTCCGCGAGGAGCTCGTCCGGCGGGCGACCTCCTGGAGCGCCGCCCCGGGGGCGGGCGCGGGTGTGCGCCGCCGGCCGCAGCGCGCGGCCGAGCAGCTCGATCTGCTCGGGGCGCCGCTGTTCGGAGGCTGCCAGCGCTGAGGCGACACGAGCGCGCCCGGCGTCGCTCTCGGAGCGGGTCGAAGCACTTCTGTAGGACAGAAGCACCGTCTCAGCAGCCACTTCGCCGATAGTGTCAGTCAGCGCGGAGGACGGTCGCCCTTCACCGTGGCGGCTTAGCTCATTGGCGCAGCACGTCCTCGATGACCTCGCTGGCGGGCAGTGACGCCGCCCGCCGCGCCTGCCGCTCGTCGGCCGGGGGCAGCGATGACCGCTGGCGCCTCTCCATGGGTTGCTCCGGCGCCCTCTCCTGCGGCGGGGCGAACGGTTGCCCCGCCGAGGGCGACAGGTGCCGCGCCTGGACCACGTGGCTCTTCTAGTCGAGCACCGTCACCCCCGGTGACGTCGATGTTGACGACCTGCGCCCGTAGGGCCGCCTGTGTTCTCCCCTTCCCGCGACCCTGTTCGTCACGGCGGGGGAACCCCGCCGGACTCACCTGCCCCCTCGACTCGACCATCGGTCCTGTCCGCACCGCGCGACGAACCGAATCTCCTCGGGTTGGGCGGCTCGACAAGAGCTCCTGCAAGCGCCCGTGTGCCAGCGTGCCTGCCGCCTCGCGTGCCAGCGTGCCAGCGTGCCAGCGTGCCAGGAGGCCCCCCGCGGTCCGGCCCGGTGCTTCGAAGCTCGGTGATCGCCGCAGTCGCTCGCCGGCGCGAGGACGGCACACCCTTTGCTAACATTGACTTCGATCCTGTCAGCCGACGACCGAGCCAACTCCCCGCGCCGTACCGCGATGGCCGGCGCGGGAGCCTAGCACTACTGCAGCAGAATGGATGAGCGGTGCCGGTCCTGAGCTCGGGGGCTCGGCGATGGCGTCGATGTTGTCACGCGCCCGCATCGATGACCGGCGCAAGGGCGCATCTTCCACTGGCTCCCTGCACGGGCGTCGTTCCTAACGCGCACATTGGAGAATCATGAAGACCCGATACACATCAATTGATTCCATGCTCCGTCGCATCGCCCGAATTGCTTCACCCTTGCTCTTGTGCGCTCTTCCTCTCGCGTGCGTCGCCGGCGACGAGAGCGAGCTGTTGGAGGACGAGTTGCTGGGCGAGGCGACACAGGCGCTAGGCGGCTGGTATACCTGGGCGAGGGGGACCACGACGGACCTGACTGGGGCCTCCATCGGCGGGTTCATCCCGAGCGCTTGCTTCCTCAGCGGTGTTGCAGGGAACCTCGGCGAGGGCGTCCTCGTAGCGCCTGGCGTGCTGTCGACCGCCCGCGTGGACGAGGTCGGGTTCAATACCTGGAACATCTGGGCACATGGGGGCGCCACGGTGAACAGCTCCGGCGTGAGGGTCTTTAAGAACAACCCGGTCCTCGCCGCCACAACTTGCTTTTCCGGCACAGTTGTTGCAGGCGGGGTCTGGGAGAGCAAGAGATTCCTCCCGCTCGCCACGCCCAGCGCTCCCGTCAAGATCGCCGACATCGACCCGAATCATCTGCGACAATGTTTCCTCTCGGGTGTAAGCGGCAGCGAGCAGACGTGGGCGAACCCCGACGGCTTTGCGCGCGTCCATGAGGTGACGGCGACCAACAGCTCGCATCCGACAGCTGGCTGGTACGTCGAGTCGAACCTCTTTCATTTCGGTAGCCACTTCGTCCAGGAGGGGAGCGTGAAGGTCGAAGCCGGATGCATTGACTTCCCGGCAAACACGGGTTTCGTACAGGACGAGGATGAATCTTTCGAAGGGTTCACGACCCATCGCGACACCGACTTCTTGCGGACGGGAATCAGGGCGTGCGCGCTCACCGAGATCGGAGGAATGTTCCACTCGAACGACTGGGATGACGGCGTGATGCTCGAACCGCCCACAACATCGCTCAGTGGGACCTGGAAGGTGAAGCTCACCAACGGCAAGCGGGCCAAGTGGGTCTGCGTGAAGTGAGCTCCTGGCAGCAGGCATAAGGCGGTTCGATCAGGGCACCCCGCCGTCAGGCCACACCGGAGGATCCCCCTCCACCCGGCCCGGACCGGGTGCCCACGCCGGCGCGACGTCGCCGCGCCCCACGCATCACCGCCCCGCGCCCGTTGATCTGCCAGAGCCACCTTCCCTCCCTCCCGCCCCAGGGCCTTGCTCCTCGCGCCGGGCGCCGCCGCGCCCGGCTCCCCCTCCCCGGAGGGGCACCCCTCCGCCCTACGCTGCCCGAGCTCCCCTGGCATGCCTTCAGGTGCCGCCGACCTCACCGACGGCGGCCGCCCGCCGCGCGCACCCGCTCGCCGGCTGGATTCCGCTACTACTACACCCGGCGACCGGGGACCGTCGGCAATCCCCGCCCACACGGAACCTCATCCGAGCACGTCGCGCAGCCAACCAGGGCGGGCCGGATCCGTCTAAAGTGCGCCGCCATGGCCAACCCGATCGACGCCGACCCCAACCGTCAGAGAGAAACCCCCGCCCAGCGAGACAACGTCACCCAGCAACGCGACACCCCCGCCGCATTTTTCCGCGGCAACTCGGCGCCGGACGCCCGTACCGGCATGCACCCCGTCGCGCTGCGCCGCGCCTTCGCCGATCACCTGCACTACTCGCGCGCCCGGGAGTCCATGACCGCCACGCCGTTCGACCGGTACGTGGCCCTCGCCCTGTCGGCGCGCGATCGACTCGTCGACCGGTGGACGAAGACGCAGCACACCTACTACGAGCAGGACGTCAAGCGCGGCTACTACCTCTCCGCAGAGTTCCTCCTCGGCCGGGCGCTCGTCGCCAACCTGCAGGCGCTCGACATCTACGACAGCTACAAGACCGTGCTCGGCGAGCTCGGCCTCGACCTCGATGAGCTCGTCGAGCAAGAGCCCGACGCCGGGCTCGGCAATGGCGGCCTCGGCCGGCTCGCGGCGTGCTTCCTCGACTCCATGGCCACGATCGGCCTGCCCACCTACGGGTACGGCATCCGGTACGAGTTCGGCATCTTCGAGCAGGTCATCCGCGACGGCTACCAGGTCGAGCGCGCCGACGAGTGGCTCCGCTTCGGCAACCCCTGGGAGATCGAGCGCCCCGAGCACGCCGTCCCCGTCTCGTTCGGCGGCTACACCGAGCGCGTCCCCGACAAGCGCGGCGGCTTCCGCGTGGTCTGGCGCCACTCCGAGCAGGTCATCGGCGTCCCGTTCGACACGCCCATCGCGGGCTACCAGTCGAACACCGTCAACACGCTCCGCCTCTGGTCGGCCCGCGCGGGCGAGGAGTTCGACTTCGAGCTCTTCAACGCGGGCGACTACGTGCACGCCGTCCACGAGAAGAACCAGTCGGAGGTCATCTCCAAGGTCCTCTACCCGAACGACAACTTCGACAAGGGCAAGGAGCTGCGCCTCCGGCAGGAGTACTTCTTCGTCGCCTGCTCGATCGCCGACATCGTGAACCGCTACAACCGCGTCCACCCGGACTTCTCGCGCTTCGCCGAGAAGAACGCGATCCAGCTGAACGACACCCACCCCGCCATCGCGATCGCCGAGCTGATGCGCGTCCTCATCGACGACCACCTGCTCCCCTGGGAGGACGCGTGGAAGCAGACGGTCGGGGCCTTCGGGTACACGAACCACACCCTGCTGCCCGAGGCGCTCGAGCGCTGGCCCGTCGCGCTCTTCGAGCGGCTCCTGCCGCGGCACCTCGAGATCATCTACGAGATCAACCGGCGGTTCTTGCGCGAGGTGATGGACGCCCACCCGCAGGACCAGGACCGCGTCGCGAGGATGTCCCTCATCGAGGAAGGCCACGAGCGCCACGTGCGCATGGCCCACCTCGCGGTCGTCGGCTCGCACTCGGTGAACGGCGTGGCCAAGCTCCACTCCGAGCTCGTCAAGCGCGACCTGCTCCGCGACTTCTACGACCTCTGGCCCGAGCGGTTCAACAACAAGACGAACGGCGTCACGTTCAGGCGGTGGCTGCTCGCCTGCAACCCCGCGCTCGCCGCGCTCGTCACCGAGAAGGTCGGCCCGAAGTGGGTGACGGAGTTCGAGCGGCTGCGCGAGCTCGAGCGCCACCTCGAGGACCCGGAGTTCATCGAGCGGATCGCCGCGGTGAAGCGCGCGAACAAGACGGCGCTCGCGAAGGTCATCGCGCAGGAGCTCGACATCCACGTCGACCCCTCCTCGATCTTCGACGTCCAGATCAAGCGCCTCCACGAGTACAAGCGCCAGCTGCTCAACGCGCTCCACATCGTCGCGCTCTACCTGCGCCAGAAGCGCGGCGAGCAGATCACGCCGCGGACCTTCATCTTCGGCGCCAAGGCGGCGCCCGGCTACCGGCAGGCGAAGCTCATCATCAAGTTCATCCACGCCGTCGCCTACGTCGTGAACGGCGACCGGCGCCACACCGGGCTCCGGGTCGCGTTCATGCCGAACTACCGCGTCTCGCTGGCCGAGCGCATCATCCCCGCCGCCGACGTCTCCGAGCAGATCTCGACCGCGGGCATGGAGGCGTCGGGCACCGGCAACATGAAGCTCGCGCTGAACGGCGCGCTCACCGTCGGCACGCTCGACGGCGCGAACATCGAGATCCGCGACGCGGTGGGCCCGGAGAACTTCTTCCTGTTCGGCCTGACCGCCGACGAGGTCATCGCCCGCCGCAACGAGCACTTCGAGGGGCGCTCCGCGGTCGCGGCCGACCCGGAGCTGCGCGAGGTGATCGAGCTCATCTCGTCGGGCTTCTTCTCCCCGGAGTACCGCGAGCTCTTCCAGCCCCTGCTCGACCGGCTCCTCGGCCGGGACGAGTACATGATGCTGGCCGACTTCAAGGCCTACTCCGCCTGTCAGCGCGAGGTGGAGGCGGCCTACGCCGACCGGCAGAGCTGGCTGCGCAAGTCCGCGCTCAACATCGCGCGCGTGGGCGAGTTCTCCTCGGACCGCACGGTGCGCGAGTACGCGCGCGACATCTGGGGCCTCACGCCCGTCGAGATCGACCTCGGCGCGGCCATGTCGCTCGTTTGACGACGCCGGCGCGCCCTCCGCCGCAGGCCGCTCGCGCGCCCGCGGCGGGGCGGCGGCGCCCCGCCGGCCGGAGCCAGCCAGGCCAGGCCGGCGCCCGCGAACGAACCCAGCAGCACCTCGGCCCGGTTCCCTGAGCCGGGCGCCACAGCGGACGGAAAATCCAGGCCCACGCGTGGCGAACGGCGCCGCGGCGGAGCATGCTTCCGGGGCACGAGCCAGCTTCGTCGGCCGCTCGCCGGGGCGGGGCTCTTGCTATCCTTCCCGACGGATTTATGCCGAACGATCCTGAGGAAAGAGAAGACAAGCAGGGCGACCTCGCGACCGAGCGGGAACGGAAGGTCGAGAAGGCCCGCCGCTACAAGGTCGTGTTTCACAACGACGACTACACGACGATGGAGTTCGTCGTGCTCGTCCTCATGAAGTTCTTCCACCGCACCGAGACGGAGGCCACGCACATCATGCTGAGCGTGCACCACCGCGGCCACGGGGTCGCCGGCGTGTACACGAAGGATGTCGCCGAGACCAAGGTCGCCCAAGTACAGGACTTCGCCAAGGAGCACGCGATGCCCCTTCGGTTGACCGCCGAGCCGGAATGACCATGCGCATCAGCCCCGAAGTTGAGATCGCCTTTTCGCTCGCCACCCGGGAGGCCTCGCGCCGCCGGCACGAGTTCGTGACCATCGAGCACCTGCTCTACGCGCTGCTCTTCGACGAGGAGACGGCCGAGGTCCTCCGGCACGCGGGGGGCGACACCCCGCTGCTCAAGAAGAAGCTCGAGCGCTTCCTCGACGAGGAGATCGAGGTGCTGCCGGAGGACACGGACACGAGCCCGACGCTCTCGCTCGGGTTCCAGCGCGTGGTCGGCCGCGCCGCGATGCACGTGCAGTCCTCGGGCAAGAAGGAGCTCAAGGGGGCGAACGTGCTGGTGGCGATGTTCGCCGAGCGCGACTGCCCGGCGGTGACGCTCCTCGGCGAGCAGGGCATCAGCCGCTTCGACGTCGTGAACTACATCTCGCACGGCATCTCGAAGACGGGCCAGGACGACGGCCTCCGCGAGGAGCCGCCGGAGGAGGGCGGCGAGCCCGGCGCCGCGCAGCCGATCAAGGATCCGCTCGCGGCGTTCACGATGAACCTCAACAAGGAGGCGGCCGAGGGCCGCATCGACCCGCTGGTCGGCCGAGAGAACGAGGTCGCCCGCACGATCCAGGTGCTCGCGCGGCGGCGCAAGAACAACCCCCTGCTCATCGGCGACGCCGGGGTCGGCAAGACGGCGATCGTGGAGGGGCTCGCGCAGCGGATCGAGAAGAAGGACGTGCCCGCGCCGCTCAAGGACGCGACCGTCTACGCGCTCGACATGGGCGCGCTGCTCGCAGGCACGAAGTACCGCGGCGACTTCGAGAACCGCCTCAAGGCGGTGCTGCGCGCGCTCGAGAAGCAGCCGGGCTCGGTCCTCTTCATCGACGAGATCCACACGATCATCGGCGCCGGCGCCGCGAGCGGCGGGACGATGGACGCGTCGAACCTGCTCAAGCCCGCGCTGGCCTCGGGCCGCCTGCGCTGCATCGGGGCGACGACGTTCCAGGAGTACCGCGGCCACCTCGAGCGCGACAGCGCGCTCGCGCGGCGCTTCCAGCGCATCGAGGTGTCGGAGCCCTCGGTCGACGAAACGGCGCAGATCCTGAAGGGCCTGCAGAAGCGCTACGAGGAGTTCCACAAGATCACGTACACGGCCGAGGCGATCGAGGCCGCGGCCAAGCTGTCGGCGCGGTACCTGCAAGATCGCCGGCTGCCCGACAAGGCGATCGATCTGCTCGACGAGGCGGGCGCGGCGGCGCGCCTCCGCCACGGCGACGGGTACACGGTCGAGGCGGCGGACATCGAGCTCGTCATCGCGAAGATGGCGCAGATCCCGCCGCGCCAGGTGTCGACGTCGGACAAGGCGCAGCTCAAGGATCTCGAGGGATCGCTGCGCTCGGTGATCTTCGGGCAGGACGAGGCGGTGAAGCAGCTCGCGTCGGCGATCAAGCTGTCGCGCGCGGGGCTGCGCGCGCCGGAGAAGCCGATCGGCTCGTTCCTCTTCTCGGGGCCGACCGGCGTCGGCAAGACGGAGCTCGCGAAGCAGCTCGCCAAGGCGCTCGGCATCGGGTTCCTGCGGTTCGACATGAGCGAGTACCAGGAGCGCCACACCGTCTCCCGGCTCATCGGCGCGCCGCCCGGCTACGTCGGCTTCGACCGCGGCGGCCTGCTCACGGAGGCGGCGGCGAAGACGCCGCACGCGGTGCTCTTGCTCGACGAGATCGAGAAGGCACACCCGGACGTGTTCCAGGTCCTGCTCCAGGTGATGGACCACGGCACGCTGACCGACAACAACGGCAAGAAGAGCGACTTCCGCCACATGGTGCTGATCATGACGAGCAACGTGGGCGCGCGGGAGCTCGCGCAGACGCGCGTCGGCTTCGGCGAGCGAGGGACGGCGGGCGACGACGACAAGGCCTACAAGAACACGTTCAGCCCGGAGTTCAGGAACCGGCTGGACGCGCGCATCATGTTCCGGCCGCTGGATCCGTCGGTGATGGGCAGCATCGTGGACAAGTTCGTCGGCGAGCTCGCGGCGATGCTGGCGGATCGGTCGGTGACGGTCGAGGTGACGGACCGGGCGCGGGCGGAGCTCGCGACGCGAGGGTACGATCCGGCGAACGGGGCGCGGCCGCTCGGGCGCGTCATCGAGAACGACATCAAGCGGCGGCTCGGGGACGAGCTGCTCTTCGGGGCCCTCGAGAACGGGGGGAACGTCGCCGTCGACTTCGAAGACGGGGAGTTCACGTTCAAGTTCTCGGCGGCGAACGGGGGGGGTGCGGAGGCCGAGAAGGCCAAGGCGAAGGGGGGGGCGGTCGAGCCGGAGGCGGTCGGCTAGGACGGGTGCGACGGAGCCAGCGGGGAGGGTGTGCCCGTGCGCGCGGGCGGCGGGGGCCCCTCCCACGAACTCGCGCCTTTTAAGAGGCGATTGCCGTGGGTACGGGGAGGGGTGGGTCGGGAGGGAGGGGCTGCGATGCGGGCCGGCGCTCGGGTTCGTGGGGCCCTACCCCGCCGCCCGCGCGCACGGGCACACCCTCCCCGCTGGCTCTTCCTAGGGGGGCGGGGTCAGTTCAGGGAGTGGGGCATCGCTAGGGTGAACGACGCGATTTCGGCGTCGAAGACGCGGCCGTCGGGGCGGTGCATCTGGTAGGTGCCGCGCATCGTGCCGCGCGGGGTCTCGAGCACACAGCCGCTCGTGTACTCGAAGTGCTCGCCAGGCTTGAGCGAGGGCTGCTGGCCGACGACGCCAGGGCCGCGCACCTCCTCCACCTTTCCGCTGCCGTGCGTGATGATCCAGTGCCGCGTCCTCAGCTGGGCGGGCTCGGTGCCTTCGTTGGCGATCCGCACCGTGTAAGCAAAGACGTAGCGGTGCTCCGTCGGGGATGACTGCGTGGGGACGTAGACCGTCGAGACGGTGACCCGGATGCCCTGCGTGATGGCCGTCGACACAACCACGCACTGCCACCGCTGCGGCGCGCGCACAAGGGCTCGGCCGCGCAGCGCGCGCACAGAGCCGGCGGCGAGAGCCGCGCTGGGCGTGACGACGAGACGACCAGGCTCCCGGAGGCCCGGCGTTGACAGCTTCCGGGCTCATCCGCACGTTTCGATGAACCTGGGGTCGACGAACCGTGGAGGACCCGCCGTGGGCGAACAGAACCGTGTCTGTGTTCGAGATGCAGTTGGCGAACCGTTCGTCCCGATCGCGATCCTGCCGCCGGCGCGCTGGGAGAGGACGGCGATGATCCAGAACGGCGATGCCTCCTCCGGAGAGGCGGAAAATCACGGCCTCGGGCTCACGGCCATCGGGCCCGTCATGCCGGAGCGCAAGGTCCGCGAGTGGGCCCTCGTCCTCCAGTCGAGCGAGCTTTGGCACGCCGTGCGGTACACGCCGGCGGGCTGGGTGATCCTCGTGCGCGACGAGGACTACGCCCTCGCCGCAGGCTCGATCGATCGGTACGAAGCGGAGAACCGCGACTGGCCCCCACGCCGCCCGCGCGAGCGCCTGCGCCACCCCCCGTCCATGGTCGCGGGCGTCGCGTTCGCCGCGCTCGCCCTCTTCTTCTTCCTCGTCACCGGGCCCGTGAGCAGCGGCGGACGCTGGTTCCAGCGCGGCACCTCCGTCGCCGACCTCGTCGTGGGACCGGAGCCGTGGCGCGCCATCACCGCGCTCACGCTGCACGCCGACTCGGCCCACGTGCTCGGCAACGTCATCTCCGGGACGGTCTTCGCGTCCGCGGTGCAGCGCCGCCTCGGGCCGGGCGGCGCCGCGCTCGCCGTGGTCGCCTCGGGCGCGATCGGGAACTTCGCGAACGCGCTCTGGCACCAGAGCATGGGACAGCACCACGCCTCGATCGGCGCCTCCACCGCGGTGTTCGGCGCGATCGGGCTGCTCGCCGCGACGCAGCTCATGCTCGACCGCGCGCACGACAGGGAGAGCGGCGAGAAGCGCCACCTCCTCCACCTCGTCGCGCCGCTCGTGGGAGGCCTCGCCCTCCTCGGCGCCCTCGGCGCGAGCCCACGCTCCGACCTCGGCGCGCACGCCTTCGGGCTGCTCAGCGGCGCCGCGATCGGGGTCGTCGCCGGCCTCTCGCTGCGCAACCGGCCCGCGCCGCGGCGCCCCGTCGTCCAGGTGGCGCTGGGCGCGACCGCGGCGGCGCTCGTCCTCGGCGCGTGGCAGATCGCGCTCATCGCCTGAGCGCGCGCCGGCGCTCGTCCTCGGCGCGCGGCGCGCGTGAGACGCCCTCGCGCGCGGCCTCAGTCGACAGGCCAGATCCCCACGGTGCCGCCGACCCAGGTCAGGTCGCGGTTCTGATCGACGCCGAGCATCTTCCCGCGCGAGAGCCGCACCAGGTTGAGCACGAGCGAGAGATCGGGCTCGTCCGGCGCGCGCAGGAACATCATCCGGACCTCGGCCTTCACCCCGTTCCCATCAGGCATCGCGAGCGCCGGCTCGTACGCGACCTTCTCCTGGAGCAGCCAGCGCGATCGCTCCCCCTCCGGGATCGCGGCGATGTCCTCGGGCGTGACGTCGACCTTCACCCCGGAGCCCGCGAAGGAGAACAGCGGCTTGAGCACGTAGCGCTCGAGATCCAGAGGCGCGCCGTCCTGCGCGCTCAGCGTCCGCGACCGCGGGAGCGCGGGATGATCGATGTAGGGCAGCGTGTACTTCGACCAGGTCCAGTACCAGTTCGGGTGCGAGCACCACGTGACGTCGAGCGGATCGCCGTACCGGAACGGGAGCTCGACCCGCTTCGACTCGAGCTCGTCGAACACGACGCGGTTGTACAGGCGGCGGACCTGGACGAGCCGCCCGCCCACCCGGCGGAACAGCCGGTTGCCCTCCCGGACGAGCGCCGTCGGGCAGACGGCATCGACGCCGACGAGGAGCTTCGTCGCCACGAAGTCGGGGTACGTCTTCTGCTTCTCCGGCGTGAGGTCGAGCAGGATCACCGACTCTTCGGGCTCTCCCGCGAGGATCGCGCGGCGCAGCTGCGCGAGGACGTCCGCGGTGCTCCGGCCCCCGAAGCAGCACGACCAGCGCCGGTCGAGCCCCGGCATCCCGGCGAGCACCTCGGCCATGATCTCGACCTGGACGAGCATCAGCGCGTAGAGCGACGGGAACGCCTGCAGCTCGACCACCTTGCCCGTGAGCTCGCCGTCCGGGCCGCGCACGATCGCGAAGTCCACCTGCGCGCAGTTGGGGAGCGGATCCATGCCCGGGACGTCGAGGTGCGCAGGGATGGCGCGCTTCATCTGCTCGATGAGCTCAGGGCTCGATATCTGCCGAACGATCTCCGTCGCGGAGCGCTCGAGGTCCTCGCGCAGCCTGTCGGGCAGGAACAGCGGCGTCTCGGCGACACGGAACGGGATCGCGCACCCGAGCCGCCGCTCGAGCCGGCCGAGGTAGTCCGCGTAGGTCGACGGCCCGAAGGCAGCGTTGAACGCGCGCCGGAAGGTGGGGTCCATGAATTTGTATTTTGGTGGTATCACGGCAACGCGCGCGGCTGAACGACCCGCCGGGCGCCTCTGGCAAGAGCGCGCCGGGACTTCCCCGCGGTCCGATCCGGCTTGAGGCTGCGGGCACGGCGACTACAGTCGCCGCGAACCCCGCCGAGGCCTCCCACGATGATCAAGCTCCGCTCCGCCATGGTTTTGCCGCTCGTCGCCGCGCTCGCCGCGGCGTGCTCGAAGACCCCCGAGCCGACAGCCACATCAGCGCCCGAGCCGCCGGCGACCAGCACGCCCGCCGCGCCTGCCGAGGCGACGCCCGCTCCGAAGCCGGCGCCGGCCGGCGGCCAGCAGGCGGGCGGCGAGCTCGCTTGGGACGCCCCCGCGAGCTTCGAGAGCGCGCCGAACCCCAACTCGATGCGCAAGGCCACGTACAAGATCAAGCGCGCCGCCGGGGACACCGAGGACGCCGAGCTCAGCGTGAGCCAGGCGGGCGGCAGCGTGGACGCGAACATCACGCGCTGGGCCGGCCAGTTCTCCCAGAAGAGCGACGACTCCCCCAAGCGCACCGACCTCAAGGCCGGCGACCTCAAGGTCACGGTCGTCGAGGTGAAGGGGACGTTCGCCGGCTCCGGGATGCCCGGCATGCCCGCCTCGGATCCGAAGCCGAACTATGCCCTCCTGGGCGCGATCGCCGAGACGCCGTCCGGCGGGCTCTGGTTCTTCAAGATGACCGGCCCCGAGAAGACGGTCACCGGGGCGCGCGCCGACTTCGACAAGCTCGTGAACAGCCTGCGCCTGAAGTGACGCCACGGCGCGGCGCGTCGACCACGCCGCGCCGTCAGTACGCGATCTCCCCCTCGAAGAACCGCGCGAACGCCGGCGGGAGCGCCGTCGCGCCGCCCTCCGCGAGCGGCGGTCGCGCGCTCGAGAGCGTCTGCCAGAGGAGGATCGTCTCCCGCGGGCGCTCCTGCGCGATCCCGCGCAGCGCGGCGAGCGCCTTGGCGCTGTACGTGACCTCCCCCGGCACGCCGATCAGCCGCTCCACCTCGGGGATCGCGGCGATGGACGCGGGGGTCGGCATGCCGTACCCGGGGCCGATCGCGCGGTGATCGATCTCGAAGCGGACCGGCGGGAGCCGACGCCGCGTGAAGCGCGGCGCGCGCCGGGCGAGCAGGCGCTTCATGCTGCCGATCTCGTACCGGACGACGGCGCGGTTCGACGCGATGCGCTCGGTGATGCGAACGCCGACGATCGTGGTCGGCCAGCCGAGCACCGCGGCGCCCAGCGCGAGCCCAGCCAGTGTGCCGCCCGTCCCCGAGGGGACGACGATGCGATCGGGCCGGGGGGCGTCGCCGCGCTGGACCTGCTCCGCGAGCTCGAGCATCGCGTCGACGTAGCCGAGGCACGGGAGGGCGGACGAGGCGCCTGGCAGGATGAAATACGGCCGGTCGGCACGTCGCAGCGCCCGGATCGCCCGGACCGCGGTGGTCGCGTAGCCGCCGCCATGGACGAGCTCGGCGCCGCTGGCCGCGTCGGCGAGGAGCGCGCCGCGGCCGAACCGGGTGATCGGCTGATCGAACAGGACCGCGGTGACGGCGAAGCCGAGCGCGCGGCCGAAGAGGGCCGTGGCGGTGACCTGCGTCGACGCCAGCCCGCCGACGGTGACGAGCGTCCTCGCCCCGCGCCGCTCCGCGTCCGCGAGCAGGAACTCGAAGCGACGCACCTTGTTGCCGCCGTAGAGCGGCGAGATCAGATCGTCGCGCTTCACCCAGACGCCGCCGCGCCCGAGGTACCCCTCGATCGCGGCGCACGGGACGACCGGCGTCGGCGCGTGCGCGAGGGGGCGCCACGGGACCTGCCCCGAGAGCTCGGGCAGCTCGGCGAAGAGCGGCAGCTCCCGCGACGCGGGCAACGCGGGCAAGACGGCGGGGCGCGCTCCGGGAGGCCCCGCCGCGAAGGCCGCCCCGGCGGAGGTGGCTCGCTCCTCGTCCTCGCCGTCACGCACGCTCCACCTCGCGTTCAGGCGCGCGCCGCCGCGCCGTGCCCCGCCTGCGTGCCGCCCGGGCCCGCCTGCTCACCGGCGTCGCCGGGGTCGTCGTCCGTGCCAGCGTCCGGGCCAGCGCCGAGGCGGCCGCCGCGCGCGACCAGGGGATCGCTCAGGTAGGTGTCCGTCAGCCGCTTCGGCCCCGCGAGGCCGAGCAGCCGGAGCGGGAAGAGCAGCACCGAGAGCACCCACGACGCGAGGCCGAGCGCGAGCTTGCCGGCGTACGCCTCCGCCACCAGCGCGAGCTTGCGGCCGGCCGACATCGACGAGATCGGCGCCTCGGTCAGGCCGATCCGCATGAGCCGGAGCTCCGCGATCCGCACCGTATGGCGCACCAGATCGGGCAGGCGCTTGAGCGCCGGGTGGTCCATCGGCAGGCGCTTCTTCATGAACGCCTCGAGGCGCGACACGCCCCAGAGCGACACCAGCGCGAGGCCGAGCAGCCGCCTCCGGAGCGCCGGCCTGCCCGCGATGGCCTTCCTCGTCTGCTGCTCGCCGAAGTCGACGTGCCGCTCTTCCTGCCGCACGCCGCGCTTCAGGATGGCGACGATCTCCGGCTCATCCACGGTCTCGATCATCGCGTAGAAGGCCTGGAGGACGAGCCCCTCGCCGAGGGCCATCTCGAGGGCGACATGCTCGGCCCAGTCCCCGCCCATCAGCCCGGTCGCGAGGAAGCGCACGCTCCAGGCGGCCTTGTCCGGCGGCGCGCCCAGGATCTCGAGGATGCGGAGGAAGTTGCCGACGTGCTGGAACTCCTCGACGGCCTGGCGCGCGAGGAAGCGCGCGGACTCCAGGTCGGGGGCGTTGTAGAGCCAGTGCCCTATCTGGACGCCCGTGATCTCCCCGTAGAGGAACTGCTGCACGGCCCAGACGATCACGTCCTTGTCCTTGACGGGATCGAGCCTGGCGCCCTGGAAATCGAACGCCATCTCTTCGCGGGTCACCAGCATCACTCGCCCTCCGGAGCGGTGAATTTAGCCCAGATCGCGGCCGCGGGCAGGTCCGAGGCGCCGGACCCGGCGCGGCTCCATCCGCGGCGGCTGCGCTCCTGCTCGGCCCGTCCGGCGGAGGCGGTGCCCCCCGTGGTATACGGCCGGATACGGCGGCATCAGGAATCGCCGACTTGAACCTCAGGAGAAGCACCATGGCGCGTGTCCACAACTTCAACGCCGGCCCTGCCGGGCTCCCCCTCCCCGCCCTCGAGCGCGCGCAGCGCGAGCTCCTCGATTTCGAGGGGACGGGCATGTCGATCATGGAGCACAGCCACCGCGGCAAAGCGTTCGAGGCGGTGCACAACGAGGCGATCTCGCTGCTCCGGCAGCTGCTCGGCCTGACCGACGACTACCACGTGCTGTTCATGCAGGGCGGCGCGGCCATGCAGTTCGCGGTCGTGCCGATGAACCTCCTGCCGCCCGGCAGGAGCGCCGATTACATCCTGACCGGCGGCTGGTCGGAGAAGGCGCTGGAGGAGGCGAAGCGCGTCGGGACGGTGCGCGTGGCCGGGAGCACGGCCGTCGACAAGCGGTACACCCGCATCCCCCACCAGGGAGAGCTCTCGCTCGATCCGAACGCCGCCTACGTCCACATGACGACGAACAACACGCTGTTCGGCACCCAGTGGCACTGGCTGCCCGATACGGGCGACGTGCCGCTCGTCGCGGATATGTCGTCCGACATCCTGTGGCGCAAGATGGATATCTCCAGGTTTGCCCTGGTTTACGCCGGTGCCCAGAAGAACATCGGGCCGAGCGGGATCACGGTCGTGATCGCCCGCAAGGATCTCGTTGACAGCGCGCGAAAAGACATTCCCGTCATTTTCCGTTATGCCACTTACGCTGCCAACAACTCGCTCTACAACACACCTCCGACATTCGCAATCTACCTCATGCGCAACGTGCTCGCGTATACGCTTGAGATCGGTGGGCTCGAGGAGGTCGAGCGACGGAATCGCAAGAAGGGTGAGCTGCTGTACGAAACCATCGACGCGCACCCGGACGTCTTCCGGGCGCCGGTCGAGAAGGAGAGCCGCTCGTTCATGAACGTGGTGTTCCGGCTGGCCAGCGAGGAGATGGAAAAACGCTTCGTCGCCGAGGCCGCAAAGGAGGGTATGGTGGGGCTCGCCGGACACAGGTCGACCGGGGGTATCCGGGTTTCGATCTACAACGCAGTACCCGTTGCATCGGTGGAGCGCCTCACGGCGTTCATGCGGGATTTCGCCAAGAGGGCTTGACTCGCTGCGGGAGCACGACGTTCTCGGTATTTCCAGGTTCGCCGCTGTTTCCAAAACACGCTCGGTGAACCTCCCCCTAATTCGTCGCGTCCCAACCTTCAGCCCGCTTGACGTTGTTCCGCCCGGCACAACAGGCCTTCGCGGAAAGGGTCTGTCGGCCTTTCCGCAGCTGGGAAGGAGGCGGTGAACGCCGCTCCCCGACCAGCACCGGGAGGGGACGGCGAACGCCGCTCCCGACCAGCGCCGGGAGGGGACGGCGAACGCCGCTCCCCGACCAGCGCCGGAAGGGGACGGCGAACGCCGCTCCCCGACCAGCACCGGAAGAGAGCGGCCATCGCCGGTCTCGACCGGCCCGGGAGGGGACGGGGGGAACGCCGTCCTTTACCGGCTCGCAGGCCCCGTTCGGAGACCTGAATCGAGCGAGCCAACCGTAAGGAGAGGATGATGGCGAGCATGGATGATCGTATGATTTCCAGGAGTGAGGAGGGGCAGGAGGAGAGAGGGGCCTCGCCGAGCGAACCCCCGCCTTCGTCAGCGTCGCAGCGAGCTGCCAACGAGCGGCAGCAGCGCGGCTTCGCTGCCATGGACGAGGAGCGTCAGCGCAAGATCGCCAGCAAGGGCGGGAAGGCAGCCCACGAGAAGGGCACGGCGCACGAGTTCACGCGCGACGAGGCCCGCGCCGCCGGCAAGAAGGGCGGCGAGGTCGTCAGCCAGAACCGCAAGCACATGGCCGAGATCGGTCGCCGGGGCGGCGAGCGCGTGAGCCAGGACCGGGCCCACATGGCCGAGATCGGCCGCAAAGGCGGCGAGGCCGTGAGCGGCGATCGCCAGCACATGGCCGAGATCGGCCGCCGGGGCGGCGAGTCGCGGGGAGACCAGCCGCGGGAGAATCAGCCGCGCTGACCGGGGGACGCGAAGGGCCCGGCGCCCCCCGGCGCCGGGCCAGCCCCCTGCCCCCTCGCGACGGCCACGACCCTGGCCTCCCGATCGTCGCCGCGAGGTGCCTCTCGGGAGGCGTCCAGGCGCCGCAGGACCGCGCGCGCCACGCCGGTGTGGCCCCCACCCCCGCAGAGCTCAGTCAGGCGCCCGGCGCGCCGCCCCAGGAGGGCGGCGCCGAGCCTCCAGCGCGGGGCAGGAGCCGGCGGTTCAGCCGGGCGCGATCGCGCCCAGCGAGACGTCGCTGGGCGTCTCCTTCGGGCCAGGGATCCATTCCTCGTCGGGCTCCTCCGGCGGGAGCACGACCGGGGCGCCGTCGTAGCGCATGCGCTTGCCAGGCCAGACGAAGCTGCGGAAGAGGTAGGCGAGGAGCGACGGCTGGTCGAGGCCCGGGTGGATGAAGGGCGCCACGCGCCTCGCGTGCTCGGCGGGAAGAAGGCTCCAGTGGAGGCCCGGCTCCATGTGATGGATGGAGTGGAAGCCGTTGTTGTACGTCCACCAGTTGACCAGGCGGCCGACGAAGTTGCGCGAGTGGTTGTACTCGCTGCTCTCGTCGCAGCCGTCGTGCTGGAGGTAGTTCATGGTCACGATCCCCCACGCGGCATACTGGTGCGGGATCAGGACGTAGAGGAGGAACTTCTGCCAGTCGAGCGCGAGCAGGGCCCCCATCGCGCCGAGGAAGACCGCCGACTCGAGGAGCATCTGACGGAACCACGGCGGGTTCCGCCGGTACATCGCCTTGAAGTAGCGCATGTCGGCGGGCAGGATGTCCCGGACCACGCGGCTCATGAAAAAGAGGCCGTTCAGCAGGTTCCACCGATAGCGCACCTTCGTCGTCCGCATCACGTCGCGCGACGACTGCGTGTACTTGTGGTGGCTGAGGTTGTGGCCCGGGACGTAGGCGCTGACGGGGTGCCCGTAGGTGAGCGTGAGCGCGATCTGGAACGCGCGGTTCATCCATCGCCGCCGGAACACCGGGCAATGGACCGCGTTGTGGGTCGCGACCGCTCCGAGGAACGACAACACGCACGTCGCGGCGAGGAGCGGAATCGCGAGCCATAGCGCGCGCGGCGCGTAGACCCATTGCACCGTCACGAGCACGAAATACGTCGCGACGAAGAGGAGCGTCTTGATATCGGCGCGGTACCGGAGCATGGCTGTTCTTCGCGGCTACTACCAGGACCGCGCGCCGGACCGACCGGCAGCGCCGAGCAGCGCTGGCCGGCCCGGACGGGCGCAGCGGCCCATCTTCTCGGCGCTCTTCCTAGCGCATTTCGTCGCAGCTGGAAGCCAGAAGTTGCATTTCCGACGCGCGCGTCGCGCCATCCTCAACCCGACATCCGTGTTTCACGCCGATGTCTCGCGCTCGGTGCGATCGTCTCTACGCACCTCGCATCGGTGTGCAGGCGTGGGAGCCGCTCCGCCGGTGTGCCGGTGAGGAAGCCGCTCCGCCGGTGCTCGGCGGCGCGTGCGGTGGAGCGCTCCGGCGCGCTCCGGCGCGCTCCGGCGTGCGCTGGGCCGGAGGCGGCTCGCGCTTGACGACCTGGTCGCGAACCGCCAACGTGGCCGCGTGAGCTCATCCCCTCTCGGTTTCGATCCCAACGGTCCCGCCATCGGAAACGGGATTTACGGGCTGCCACACACTGCCGAGGACGCCCGGGTGGTCCTCGTCCCGGTGCCGTGGGAGCCGACGGTGTCCTACCGCCGCGGCGCCGCCAAGGGCCCGGGGGCGATCCTGCGGGCCAGCCGGCAGGTCGACCTCTTCGACCTGCACACGGGCAGACCGTACGAGCAGGGCATCGCGATGCTCGACGTCGATCCGGACATCGTGCGCTGGAACGCGGAGGCGTCCGCGGCGGCCGAGCCGGTGATCGCGGCGCACGGCGAGGTCGCCGGCGACCGGGACCTGGAGGCGCGCCTCGCGGCGGTCAACGCGCTGTCTCGCCGGCTGAACGAGCGCGTCACGGAGATCGCCATGAGATGGATGGAGCGGGGCAAGCTCGTCGGCGTCATCGGCGGCGACCACTCCTCCCCCTACGGCGCGATCGCGGCGCACGCCGCGCGTTACCCGGGAATGGGGATCCTGCACATCGACGCGCACGCCGATCTCCGCAACGCGTACGAGGGATTCACCGACTCCCACGCTTCGATCATGCACAACGTCGCGACGAACCACCCGAAGATCCCGCGGATCGTCCAGGTCGGGCTGCGCGACATGAGCGAAGACGAGCTCCGGTTCATCCGCGAGTCGAACGGGCGCATCGTGGCCCACATCGACGCATCGATCGCCGATCGGCTCTTCGAGGGGGAGCCGTTCCACCTGATCGCCGACTCGATCGTGGAGGATCTCCCCGACGACGTCTATGTGACCTTCGATATCGACGGCCTCGATCCGACGCTGTGCCCGAGCACCGGCACGCCCGTCCCCGGCGGCCTGACGTTCCAGCAAGCCGTCGCCCTGATCGGCCGCATCCAGAAGAGCGGCCGGCGCATCGTGGGCTTCGACCTGAACGAGGTCGCGCCGAAGGACGACAACGACGACTGGGACGGCAACGTCGGCGCCCGCCTCCTCTACAAGCTCATCGGCTTCACGCTTCTCTCCCACGACACCCGCGGCCGCTAGGCGCAGCGGTCACCCGCTGCGGATACGGGCCCATCTCGACGTTTTCGGTGCTCGGCGTGCTGGAGCACGCCTGCGCGCCGAAAACGCCGATCTGGACCCGTCTCCTGTGCGGGTGACCGCCGCGCCGCGTTGTGCTGGAGTTTCAGCGAAGCGCGGATCTGGAAGACGCTCATGAAAGCGCGCGGCGGTAGGTTTCGAGCGCGAGGTGGACGTCGAGCGTGCCGGCCATCTCGCGGCAGGAGTGCATGCTGAGCATCGGCGCGCCGACGTCGACCGTGGCGATGCCGAGCGAGGCCGCGGTGATCGGGCCGATCGTGCTGCCGCAGGGGAGATCGCTGCGAACGACGAAGCGCTGGGGGGCGTAGCCCACGTCGTGACAGAGCGCCTCGAGCGCGGCGGCCGTCGCGCCGTCGGTCGCGTAGGACTGGTTCACGTTCGACTTGATCACGAGCCCGCGGTTGATCTGCGGGGCGTGGCGCGGCTCGTGCTGATCGGCGTAGTTCGGGTGCACCGCGTGCGCCATGTCCGCCGAGACGAGCAGCGACCCGGCCATCGCGCGGGCGAACGCCTGCGGCTCGCGCGCCGGGTAGACGTCGACGATCCGCGCGAGCACGTCGCGGAGCACGCTCCCCGCCGCCCCCACGGCGCTCCGGCTGCCGCACTCCTCGTGGTCGTAGAGCGCGATGACGCGCGTCGCGGCGGAAGGAGCGGCGCCGATCAGCGCGGCCGTCGCGGCGTGGCAGCTCGCGAGGTTGTCCAGGCGGGACGCGAAGACGAACTCGTCGGAGAGGCCGCCGAGCGACGCCTTGAGCGTGTCGTACAGGCAGAGATCGAAGCCGAGGATGGCGTCGCGCGGCGCGTCGACCGCGCGCGCGAGCAGGGCGTTGAGATCGGCCTCCCTGCCGAGGCCGATCACGGGGACGAGGTGCTTCTGCGCGTTCAGCACGAGCCCCTCGGAGTTGACCCCGCGGTTCAGGTGGATCGCGAGGTTCGGGACGCGGGCGACCGGCCGGCCCAGGTCGACGAGGAGGCGCTCGATCCGCCCGTCCCTGCGCACGTGGACGCGGCCGGCCACGCTGAGATCGCGGTCGAGCCAGGTCGAGTACAGGACGCCGCCGTAGACCTCGACCCCGAGCTGCTGGTAGCCGCTCCGCGAGAGCTCGGCGCTCGGCTTCACCCGGAGGTTCGGCGAGTCGGTGTGCGCGCCGATCACGCGAAAGCCGCCGAGCGCCGGGTGCTCGGCCCCGACCACGAACGCGACGATCGTCGACCCGCCCCGGACGACGAAGCGGCGATCGCCCGGAGCGACCGCCCACGCGTCGCGCTCCCCGAGCTCCGAGAAGCCGGCCGCCACGAGCCGCGAGGCGACCTCGCGCACGGCGTGGTACGGCGTCGGCGAGCGATCGACGAACGCGCAGAGGTCGCGGGCGGCCGCGACGCCGCGCTCGCGCAGCGCCGCCATCTCGTCCGCGCTCCTCGCGAAGCGCTCGCCAAGGTCGGTCAGTGGCCTGGGATCGCCTGCGCGATCGAGGATCTCGGGGGACGTCATGGAGGGCGCGGAGTCTAGCAGAGCAGCCGAGCCCCGCCCGGCGCGCCGGCACGCGCCTCCGTGCGCGGACGCGCTCGCTCACGCCGCACGCCGAGATGGCGGCCCACGCGGCCGGTGCGCCATGGTATCCGCCACCACCGCGCCGCTCGCAGGACCTCCCTCCGACGCCGCGCGCCGCACGCCGCAACCCGCAACGGAGACGCGCCCCGATGTACCGCCTCGTCCGACCGCTCCTCTTCGCGCTGCCGCCCAGCCTTGCGCACGAGCTCGGCATGCTCGCGCTCGCCCCGCTCGAGCACGCAGCGCCGCTCCGCGCCCTCGTGCACGCCCGCCTCGCGCCCCGGGACGGGCGCATCGCGGTGCGCGCCATGGGGCTCGACTTCCCGTCCCCGCTCGGCGTGGCGGGCGGCTTCGACAAGGATGCGCGCCGGGCCCGCGCGCTCGCCGCCCTCGGGTTCGGCTTCGTCGAGCTCGGCACCGTCACGGCGCAGCCGCAGGCCGCGAACCCGCCGCCGAACCTCTTCCGGCTGCCGGCCGACCGGGCGCTCATCAACCGGCTCGGGTTCCCGAACCAGGGCGCGGCCCGCGTCACGGAGCGGCTCCTCGGCCGCGGCGGCGCGGCGGCCGTGGGCGTGCCGGTGGGCATCTCGATCGGCAAGTCCAGGGTCGCGCCGCTCGATCCCATCGAGCCCGCGATCGACGACTACCTCGCGAGCTTCCGGGAGGCGCGGCGCGCGGCCGACTTCGTCGTGATCAACGTGTCGTCGCCGAACACGAAGGACCTCCGCGCGATGCAGGGGCCGGCGATCGCGCGGGCGCTGCTCTCCGCGATCGCGCGGGAGAACCGCGCCGCCGGGGCGCCGCTGCCGCTGCTCATCAAGGTCGCCCCGGACCTCGGCGACGAGGAGCTCGAGGCGCTGCTCGCCGTGGTCGAGGAGGTGGGCCTCGCCGGCGTCATCGCGACCAACACGACCGTGCGGCGCGACGGGCTCGCGACGAGCCCGGAGGCCGTCGAGGCGATGGGCGCCGGCGGGCTGAGCGGCCCGCCCCTCCGGCAGCGCTCGCTCGCGATGGTGCGGCGCATCCGCGCGCGCCTCGGGAGCGGCGTCACGGTGATCGGCGCCGGGGGCATCGAGTCGGCGGAGCACGCGATGGACCAGCTCCAGGCAGGCGCCGACCTCGTGCAGATCTACACGGGCTTCATCTACGGCGGCCCCCTCCTCCCCGCCGCGATCGCGCGCGGGCTGTCGGACCTCGTGGCCCGCTCCGGCGCGCGGTCGATCCAGGATCTCGTGAGCCGGCCAGGCGGCGCGACGCGCGCTGCTATGATCGGCCATGGAGCTTGAAGCGCACGTCCACGACACGATCCGCGACATCCCGGAGAGCGAGTGGAACGCGCTCCACGGGGTGAGCGAGGCGCCGTTCCTGACCTGGGCGTGGTTCGACGCGCTCGAGCGGACGGGGTGCGTGGGCGAGGAGGCGGGCTGGCTGCCCCACCACATCACGCTCCGGGCCGAGGGGGCGCTGCTCGCCGCGGCGCCCGCCTACCTCAAGGACAACAGCGAGGGAGAGTTCGTCTTCGACCACGGCTGGGCCTCTGCGTCCCACCAGATCGGCGCGCCGTACTACCCGAAGCTCGTCGTCACGGTGCCGTTCACGCCCGCGACGACGCCGCGGCTGCTCGTGCGGCGGCCGGAGGACCGCCCGGCGCTCCTCCCCGTCCTCGCGGAGACGCTCCGCAAGCTGGTCGCGCGGAGCCGCATCTCGAGCGCCCATGTCCTGTTCCCGACCGAGGACGAGGCCGCCGCCCTCTCCGATGCCGCCATGGCGCACCGCTGCGGCGTCCAGTTCCAGTTCGAGAACGAGGGGTATCAGACGCTCGACGACTTCCTCGCGCGCTTCAACGCGAAGCGGCGGCACCAGATCCGGCGCGAAATGCGCGAGTCCACGAGGCAGGGGCTGTCGATCGATACGCTGCGCGGCGCGGAGATCACGCCGGAGATCGTCGATGCCATGTTCGGCTTCTACGTCTCCACCGTGGAGAAGTTCGCCTGGGGCCGGCAGTACCTGAACCGCGCCTTCTTCGAGGAGATCACGGCCCGGCTGCGCGGCGGCGGGGCCCAGGGAGGCGTCGAGATCGTCCTCGCGCGGGAAGGCAAACGCCCCATCGCGGGCGCGCTCAACCTCGCCGGGCCCACGACGCTCTATGGCCGTTACTGGGGCGCATCGGAGGAGCGCCCGTTCCTGCATTTCAACGTCTGCTATTATCACCCGGTCGAGGACTGCATCGCCCGGGGACTGCGCCGCTTCGAGCCGGGCGCAGGGGGGTCGCACAAGCTCGTTCGCGGCTTCGCACCGAGCGTCACCCACAGCGCGCACCACATCGCGCATCCGCGCCTGGACGCCGCGGTGCGCGAGTTCCTCGCGCGCGAGCGCGCGGCCGTCCGCGCGAAGACGGCGGACCGGAGCGTGGCATTCCGCTGAGCGCCCTCCTGGCGCAGCGCGACGTGCGGTGTTGACGTGACGCGCGCTGGAGAGGGATGCTGCCGGACATGCGCGCCTTTCTTGCACTCCTCGCCTCCTCCATCGTCTTCGGGCTCGCCGCGAGCGGCGGCTGCTCGAGCAATGAAGCGACCGACACGACCTCGACGACGGTGGCGGCCACGGTCGCCGGCGCCGGCGGCTCGCTCGGCTTCGGCTGCTTCGGCGGCAGCCCGGATGGGCGGTGTACGATCCTCGCCCAGGTCCCCGAGAGCTGCAGCTGCCCGGACTGCTCCGACACGGCGAGCTGCCTCGGCCGCTGCAACGACGACGGCGCCTGCGACATGCGGCCGGACGCCACCGACGGCGAGGATTGCACCTGCCAGGACTGCGCGGGCACCGTCGCGGCCTGCAGCCCGAGGCGCGGGTGCAACGACGCCGAGGGGTGCAACGTCAACGAGGATTGCACCTGCCCCGACTGCACGGGCACCCCGCGGTGCACGGATCACTGCACGGACAACGGCTCGTGCGCGGAGTACTTCGAGGGTTGCTCCTGCGCGGATTGCCGCGGCGTGGAGCGCTGCGGCGGGGGCCCGGCCACGACCACGGCCGCGGCCACGACGGGCAGCGGCGCGGGCGGCGACCCGGCCGGCAGCGGCGGCGCGGGCGGCGACCCGACCGGCAGCGGCGGCGCGGGCGGCGACCCGACCGGCAGCGGCGGCGCGGGCGGCGCCTAGGACACGCTCGGCGCCCTCGCTGCTCGGCGCCCTCGCCGCGCCGAGCCCTCACTGCTTCGCGGTGAGCCCGTGCTTCCTCAAGAACATCCGCACGTGGTGGCGCTCCATGCCCGCGCGGCGCGCCATCTCGCTGACGTTGCCGCCCGTCGCGCGGATCAGCTCGCTGAAGTAACGCTGCTCGAACGCCGCGACGGCGCTCCGCTTCGCCTCGCCGAACGCCGACGTCGGCACGACCACGTCGCCGCCGCCCTCGAGCGGCAGGATCGAGGCGATCGCCTCGGCCCCGGGCGGCAGGCTCGCGGCCACGCTGGTGACGTTCATGAGCTCGCGGACGTTGCCGGGGAAATCGTGCTGGCCGAGCGTCGTGGTGATGAGATTGACCATCTCCACGGCGCGCTCGGGGCACCCCAGGCGCTCGCAGACGCGCTCGACGAGCAGCGGGATGTCCTCCCGCCGCTCGCGGAGCGGCGGCAGCTCGATGCGCATCTGGGCGATCCGGAAGAAGAGATCGCTCCGGAAGCGCCCGGTGTTCATGCTGCGGCCGAGGTCGCGGCGCGTCGCCCCGATGATCCGCACGTCGACGGGCTCGTAGATCCGCGACCCGACGCGCTTCACCTTCTGCTCGGTGAGCGCGCGCAGCAGCTTCGGCTGGAGATCGGGCGGCAGCTCGCCCAGCTCGTCGAGGAAGATCGTCCCGCCGTTCGCCTCGTGGAAGGCGCCGCTCCTCCGATCGTTCGCCCCGGGGAAGGCGCCGCGCTCGTGCCCGAAGAGGAAGCTCTCGGCGAGCGCGCCCGGCAGCGAGGCGCAGTCGACGACGACGAACGGGCCGCCGCGCCGGCTCGAGACGTCATGGATGGCCTGCGCCGCGAGCTCCTTGCCCGTGCCCGTCTCCCCGGTGATGAGCAGCGAGAGCTCCGTCGAGGCCACCTCGCGCAGCAGGCGGAACAGGTGGCGCATCCGCGGCGAGGCGCCGATCAGCGGGCCGAAGCTCTCGTCGAAGCCGACGTCGACGCGCTCCTTCTCGAGCGGCTCGAAGCTCAGCACCGAGCCGCCGATCTGGATGGCGCACGCGGCCGTCAAGATCGCCTCGCGGATGCGGACCGTCGACACGAACGTCCCATTCTTGCTGCCGAGATCGCGGACGAGCACGCCCGGCCCCTCCGCGCGAAGATCGCAATGCGTCGAGCTGACCTCCGGATCGTCGACGACCACACCGCAGCTCGGATCGCGCCCCACCACGATCGGCGCGATGCCGATCTTGACGGGATCCCGGCCCGTCGACCGCAGCGTGCCGCCGCGAACAAACCACTGAACCGCGCGAGCGCGGGTCGCATCCCTCGTCGAGCTCATATCCAACGGTTATTCGATTTCCCTGGTCTTGACCACATCCACGCACGCTCCGCCCGCCCACGGCAGCGAGCGCCCACCTGGGCGCACCGGGTACGTGCCTTCCGGAGGAGCCGCAGCCTCTCGTCGCAAAACTTCACAACTACTAGAGGAATTCACGTGATCGACGAGAAATTCTGATCAAGCGATGTGCTGAGCGCATAGCGGGAGAGGCCCTCGAGAGGTTAGAGTACGTGGTCTACGCGAGCGATGAAGCGGGCGTTCGTGCAGCTCGCCTCATCGGTGTCGATGGTCGATGAACGAGGACCCGACCATCGCGGGGCGGAGGCGCCCTGCGATAGGGCTGTCGGTGTGTGGTTCTTTCAACGCGGTTCGGGGCTCCGCTCTCCCGGTCCCCTCAACGTGGGAGTCGCGCGAGCGCTCCCGGCGAGGATGCTTATGCCGAGAATAGGATGGTCACTCCGGAAGCGCGCCGCGACGGCCCTGGGGCTCCTGGGGCTCTCCGCGGGCGCGAGCGCGCTCGCGTCCGTGTCCACCGGTTGCAGCAGCGAGGCCGAAGGCCCGTGCATCTCCGACGAGCAATTCTTCGCCGAGAAGGTGTGGGTCCCCATCCTCTCGACGAAATGCATCGGCTGCCATAACCCGCAGGGGCAGGCGGCGGAATCCAAGCTGATCCTCGCCGGGAGCAGCGAGGCGGGGTTCCTCGACAAGAACCTCGCGACGTTCAAGTCGCTCGCCGGGCTCGAGCTCGGCGGCGAGTCGTACGTCCTCCTCAAGCCGACGAAGGCCATCGAGCACGGCGGCGGCCAGGTCCTCGCCTCGGACAGCCCCGAGGTCGAGGCGCTCCGGGCCATGGTGGAGCGCACGAAGGCGCCGTCGTCCTGCGAGACGGACGTCAACGCGTCCTTCGCCGGCGTGGTGATGAGCGGGCCCGTGGAGACGCTCCGCACGGCGAGCCTCGAGCTCGCCGGGCGCCTGCCGACCGAGGCCGAGGAGGAGGCCGTCGCGCAGAGCGGCATGGCCGCGCTGGATCCGATCCTGGACCAGATGCTCACCGAGGAGACGTTCTATGTGCGGCTGAAGGAGATCTACAACGATCTCTTCCTCACCGATCGTTATCTGAACGGCGAGGAGGCCGTCGATCTGCTGCGGAGCGACGCGTACGATCCGAAGTGGTACAACAGCCTCCCTCAGGATCCGGCGCTGGTCGCGAGGTACGGCGCGCGGGACCTGGAGGACGTCGCCAACAAGCTGAAGAGCTGGACGAACCGGGCCGTCGGGAGGGAGCCGCTCGAGCTCATCGCCTACATCGTGCGGAACGACAGGTCCTTCAAGGAGGTCCTCACCGCGGACTACACGGTCGTGAGCCCCTTCTCCGCCAGGGCGTACGGCGTGACGGCCGAGTTCAAGAACGACGCGGATCCGGACGAGTTCGTCCCGGCGAAGCGCGATCCGATCCCGCTCGCCGGCGTGCTCACCTCCCCCGTCTTCCTGTCCAGGCACCCGACGACGAACACCAACAGGAACCGCCACCGCGCGAGGATGGTCTATCAGTTCTTCCTCGGCACCGACATCCTGAAGACGGCCGAGCAGCCGCTCGATCAGACGAAGATCACCGATTTCAACCCGACGATGAACAACGCGGCGTGCACCGTCTGCCACGCCGCCCTGGACCCGCTGTCGGGCGGGTTCCACAGCTTCGACTCCGCGGGCCGGTACAAGGAGGACGACACCTGGTACGAGGACATGCGTCCGCCGGGCTTCGGCGCCGAATCGGTGCCGTTCAGCGAGTTCCCGAGCGCGCTCTCGTGGGTGGCGAAGCGGGTCGCCGACGACCCCCGCTTCGCGCTCTCGGCGGTCTACACGATGTACAGCGGCCTCACCGGGCAACAGCCGCTCGTCGCGCCGACCAACGAAGATCCGGAGTTCAACGCCAAGTTCCGGGCCTACCTCGCCCAGTACCACGCGTTCAACACGATGGCGCACGACTTCGCCGACGGCGGCTACAACCTGAAGACGGTCGTCAAGGCCATCGTCAAGAGCCCCTATTTCCGGGCGCGCAACGTGGCGCAGGCATCCCGGGGCGAGGCGCTCACGCAGCTCGGCGGCACGCGGTTCCTCGGGCCCGAGCAGCTGCACCGGAAGATCTGGGCGGTGACGGGGTATCCGTGGCGTCCGCGGGCGTTCGAGGACGACGGCGTCCGCTACGACTTCCTGCTCCGGCGCGACGCCTACCGCATGCTGTACGGCGGCATCGACTCGCAGGACGTGATCCAGCGGATCACGGAGCCGAACGGGATCATGGCCAACATCGCCGACCGGATGGCGAACGAGATGGCGTGCGTCGCGGTGCCGCGCGATCTCTACCTGCCGCAGGAGGAGCGGCTCCTCTTCCCGTACGTCGAGACGACGTTCGAGCCGCGGGACACGAACGACTTCGACGTGCTGCCGGCCGTCGAGGGGATCAAGCAGAACATCCAGTACCTGCACAAGCGGGTGCTGGGCGAGTCGCTGGAGCTCGGTGATCCCGAGATCGAGCGGACGTACAAGGTCTTCCTCGAGACGTGGGAGGAGGGCAAGGCGGGCATGGCGAAGCCGGAGGGCGAGGAGGGCCGGCTCTCGAAATCGCTGCCCGGCCCCTGCCAGGTGCACAACGACTACTGGACTCGAGAGGGGCTCCCCGACGATCAGAAGCTCACGCGCGACGAGAACTACACGATCCGCGCGTGGATGAGCGTCATGACCTATCTCCTTTCGGACTTCAGGTTTCTTTACCAGTAGGAGCAGCCATGGAACGTCGAGATTTCCTCAAACTGGCATCTATGGCGGGCCTCGGAGTCGTCGCAGGGGGCGTCCTGTCGAGGGACGCCGCCGCGGCCGGCCCCTACGAGGGCCCCCTCTGGGTCCACATCCACGCGAGCGGCGGCTGGGACCCGACGAGCCTCTGCGATCCCAAGGGCGCGATGGACGAAGAGGAGCAGAAGACGCGGCAAGCGATGAACCGCAGCTACCTTCACGAGGCGATCGGGACCGCCGGCAATCTCAAGTACGCGCCGGTCGGCGGCAACGACGCGTTCTTCAAGAAGCATTACAGCAAGCTGCTCGTCATCAACGGCATCGACACCGGGACGAACAGCCACGACGCCGGCGTCCGCAACACGTGGTGCGGCACGCTCCGCGAGGGCAAACCGGGCTTCGCGGCGCTCGTGGCCGGCGTCCACGGCGGCGCGCTGCCGATGGGGTTCATCAGCAACGGCGGCTACGACACGACGGCGAACGTCGTGGCCGTCACCCGCATACCCGACACCGGCCTGCTGCAGCGGCTCGCCTATCCGAACAGGATCGATCCGGGGAACGAAGAGAACCGCGAGCAGTACCACACCGACGCCACGATGACGCGGATCCTGGAGGCGCGGCAGGCGCGGCACGCGGCGAAGCTCGAGCAGCAGCGGCTGCCCCACGTCAAGGAGGCGATGAGCACGCTCTTCACCTCGCGCGTCGGGCAGAACGAGCTCAAGCAGCTCATCCAGTACCTGCCCGCGGAGTTCGAGCAGGCCTCGCTGCGGCGGCAAGCGCAGGTCGCGCTCGCTGCCTACCGCGCCGGCATCTGCGTGAGCGCCAACCTGTCGGTGGGCGGGTTCGACACGCACGGGAACCACGACGACAACCACATCCCGCGGCTCGACCAGATCTGCGATGGGATCGACTTCATCCTGACCGCCGCGGAGGAGCAGGGCATCGCGGACCGGATCGTCCTCGTCGTGGGCTCGGACTTCGGGCGGACGCCGGGCTACAACGAGGGCAACGGCAAGGACCACTGGAACATCACCAGCATGATCCTGGCCGGCGCAGGCATCGCGGGGAACCGGGTGATTGGCGCGACGGACGACCGGCACAACCCGCTCGACGTCGATCCGGTCACGCTCGCGCCCAAGGAGGGCGGCGTCCGGCTCAAGCCGGGGCACATCCACAAGGCGCTGCGCAAGCTGGCGGGGATCGCGGACGATCCGCTCGTGGAGCGATTCCCGCTCTCCGAGGAAGAAGACCTGCCCATCTTCGGGTGACGTGGCCCGCGGGCGGCGCGCCGCGCCGCACCGCCGTCGACGCCATCGACTGAAGCGCGGGTGACTTCATCGGAGCCGGCGGGTGAGGAGACGGGATGTCGCTTCGCCCGCCGCTCACTCCACCGAGAACGCGATCTCCTCGCTGGCTGCGGCTCCGTCCGCGTCGATGCGGAGCCGGTGCGCGCCGGCGACGAGCGGCCAGTCGAGCGCGAACGGCGAGCCGACCTCGATGGGGCGCCCGTCGAGCACGAAGCGCACGCGGGGCACGCCCGGAGGGACGTCGGCGCGCAGCCGGATCGCCTGCAGCGAGTTGATCGAGGGGTCGAGGACGAACCGGGCGCCGTCGGGCGGGTACGCGACGCGGACGCGCGCGCCGGCGCCGGTCGGAGGAGCGCCGGGCGCGCCGTCGAGCCCGGCGAGCGCGCCGCAGAGGGGCGACGCCGCCTCGGGCGCGAGGGGGCGGCCGGCGGCGCGCGCCCAGGCGGTGAGCTCCGCGTCGTAGCGCTCGAAGACGCGCTCCTCGACCGCCGCGTCGGGGCAGGCCCCGGCGCGCAGGCTGTTGCGGCGATCGATGCGCACGGTCTCGTGCATGTCGCACGGCGAGAGCGCCGCGGCGCCGCCGCGCGGCAGGAGCTCGTGGCGGCGGTGCGGGCACGCGGCGGTCGGCCTCATGCCGGACAGCGCGCAGACCTCGACCTCGGCGAGCTGCTCGGGATCGGGCGGATCGAACGGGCGCGGCGGCCGGACGCGCGCGGCGGCGAGCATGGCGTCGCGGAACAGCGGGCCCGCGCCGGTGATGCCGCTGACGCCGCCCATGGGCGAGCCGTCGAAGTTGCCGACCCAGACGGCGACCGTGACGTCGGGCGTGAAGCCGACCGCAACGTTGTCGCGGAAGCCCTTGGACGTGCCCGTCTTCGCGGCCACGGGGAACGGGAGATCGAGCGCGTTGCCCTCGCCGAACGACGCGAGCCGCGCCCGGTCGTCGGCGAGGATGTCGATGATCACCCGGGCGCGCGCGGCGTCGAGGACACGCACGCCGCGCTCGGGAGGCGCCGCGGGCGGCTCGGCGGGCGCGTCGCTCTCGCCGCGCGCAGACACGGAAGAGGCCGCTTGCGAGGAGGGCGACGGAGGCGACGAGGGGGCGAACGAGCGCACCGCGCGCACCGGGAGGTAAAGGCCTCCCCGCGCGAGCGTGGCGTAGGCGTTCGCGAGGTCGATCAGGCGGACCTCGCCGTCGCCGAGCGCGACGGCGACGCCGTAACGCGACGGTTCGCGATCGAGCGAGCGGAGGCCGAGCTCCCGGAGCCGCGCGATGACGCGCTCGGGGCCGAGCGCGGCCGCCGCCCAGACCGCAGGGACGTTGTAGGAATTGGCGAGCGCATCCCGCAGGCGGACGGGGCCGTGGAAGCGGCCGTCGTAGTTCCGCGGCGCGTAGTTGCCGTCCGCCGTCGGGAACGAGAGCTCGACGTCGGGCAGGACGGTCGCGGCGGTGAACCCGAGCTGCTCCATGGCGAGCTCGTAGACGAACGGCTTCAGCGCGGAGCCGGGCTGGCGCAGCGCGAGGACGCCGTCGTTGTGGCCGAGCCCGGCGGCGTCGTCGATGTCGTGCGAGCCGACGTACGCGAGGATCTCGCCGGTCGCGTTCTCGATCACCACCACCGCCGCCGCGCCGACGTCGCGCTCCGAGAGGCCGCGGACTGTCTGCTGCGCGAGGACCTCGATCTCGCGCTGGAGGCCGCGGTCGATCGTCAGGGTGATCGAGGTCGCCCGGACGAGGGGTGACGCGGCGCCGGGGCCCTCGGCGTGAACGCCCGCGCCCGGACCCAGGGCGCCGCCGAGCACGGCGCGGACGAGGTGCGGCGCGCCGAGGCCGCCCCCCTTCGGGGCGAGCGCGATGGGCTCCGCGCGGGCGCGGGCCACCTCGGCCTCGCCGGCGAGGCCAGCCGCGAGCATGCGATCGAGGACGCGGTTCCTGCGGCGCTCGAGCGGCCCGGTGCCGCGGCGCGGATCGTACAGCGCCGGGCCGCGCGGCATGCTGGCGAGCGCGGCGGCCTCGGCGAGCGACAGGTCGCGCGTGGGCTTGTCGAAGTAGAAGCGGCTCGCCGCCTCGACCCCGCGCAGGCCCGGGCCGAACGCGACGCGGTTCAGGTACTGCTCGAGGATCTCGCGCTTCGAGAGCGACGCCTCGATGCGCAGCGCGAGCGCCGCCTCGCCGAGCTTGCCGCGCGCGGTGCGCGGGCGCGGCACGAGCGTGCGCGCGAGCTGCTGCGTGATCGTGGACCCGCCCGAGACGACGCGCCGCTCGACCGCGAGCTGGCCGATGGCGCGCGCGATCGCGATCGGATCGACGCCGGGGTGGCGCGCGAACCGCTTGTCCTCCGCGGCCAGGAGCGCGCGCTGGATGCGATCGCCGGCCTCGGAGAGCGGAAGCCAGCGCGCCCGCGCGCCGTCTCCGGCGCGGAGCTCGCGGAGCACCGTGCCGTGGCGGTCGAGGAGGACCGTGGACACGGCGTGGTCCTCGGTCGCCTCGAGCTCCGGGGGCAGCGGCGTGAGCGCCGCGAGGGCGGCGAGCAGGAGCCACGGCGCGACGGCGAGGGCGAGCGCGATCTGCGCCGCGCGGCGCAGGATCCGCCGCGCGCGCGGGCCGAGCCGCGCAAGCCACCGCCCTGCGCGACCGGGCCCCGGCGGGGAGGGCGCGTTCACGGCTCAGCGCGGACGCGGCGCCGCGTCCGGCCCTCGGCTGGAGACCTGGACCGTGACGGCGCCTGTCCGGCCGAAGACCTCGGGGCTGTACATCTCCTCCGCGCGCGCGGGCGGGACCACGAACGAGCCGAGCGTGGTGGCGCGCGCGAGGTACCGGTACCGGTACATCCCGGCGGCCATGTGATCGACGAAGAACAGGACGCGATCGTCGCGGATCTCGCGGACGAAGCGGCTCGGGTCGTAGACGCGGCCAGTCGCGCGCAGGTCGTCCCGATCGACGTCGGCGTCATCCGCCTCGGCCTGGGCCTCCGCCGCGTCGACGTCGAGCGAGCGCGCGGACGTGGCGAGCCGCGCGTCGACCGCCTCGAGGCCGGCCGGCAGCGGATCGTCGATGACAACGAAGTCGCGCGGAGAGGGCGTCACCACGACGATCTCGCCGAGCACGAGATCGCCGCCGGCGAACGCGACCGACGCGGGGGCCGCGCGCTCGCTCGACGTCGACGCGCCGCCGACCACGGCGGCGAGGTCCTCGGGAGCGAGGGCGCGGAGCGACTTCTCGACGAAGAAGCCGCGGTCGAGCGCCGCCGTCGGGAGCTGCTTGCGCGCGTAGCGGAGCCGCGCCTCGTAGAAGAGGCGGCCGCGCCCGTCGACCGAGAACGCGAGCGGCGCGCCCGCGGCGCTCGCGAGCCTCGCCGCGGGGATCGACGTCTTGACCTGCTCCGTCGTGGGGCCGTGGAACGGCGCGGAGAACAGCTCCGCCTGCCCCAGGAACACCCGCGCGTCGAAGTCCGGGGCCGTCTTCTCCTGCGCCTTGCGGTACTGATCGAGCGCGAGCAGCGCCCAGGCCGTCTCCTGCGTGCTGCGCCACGTGCCGCCGCGGCGATCCGCGAGCAGCCCCGCCGCGAGCCGCGGCGCGAGCGGGTGCGCCGGCCGCGCCGCGAGCAGCGCGCGCAGCACGAGCGCCGAGGTGCGGGCCTCGGAGTCCATGAGGACCGCGTACGCGTCGCCGTGGTTGTCGACGGCCCGCGCGACCGGACCGTCGAGGCGCAGCGCGCCCTCGAGCTCGCGGACGAGCTGATCCACGGACCCCCTGTCGCTCTTGCCGATCACCATCGCGTGCGCGAGGAGCGCCTTCGAGAAGAGCGGCAGCTTGTCGCGCTCGTCGAACAGCTGGCTCGCGCGCCCGGGGTCGGGGGCGCCGCTCGACGCGAGGACGTCGACGAGGAACGGCGCCGTCGCCCGGAGGAGCGGGTCGGCGCCGATCCGGTTGAGCTCCTGGCGCAGGTACGACGTCGCGCGCTCCACCGCGTCGGGCGGCACCGCGACCCCGTAGCGCCTGGCCTCGGTGAGGCCCCACAGCGCGTACGCCGTGGTCCACAGGTCCGCGCCGTCCGACTCGGCGAAGAAGCCGAAGCCCCCGTCCCCGCGCTGGTGCGAGACGATCTCCCGGACCGTCTTGCCGATGACGGCCGTGAGATCCTTCGGCAGCGCGATCCCGTAGGCCTTCGCGAGATCGCGCAGCGACAGGAGCGGCACCATCCGGCTCGTCAGCTGCTCGGTGCAGCCGTACGGGTACTCGAGGAGCTGCTCCACGCCGCCGCCGAGGCCCACGAGCGCTGTCGGCGCGAGGCTCACCGTGAGCCCGCCCGTGTCGTCGCGGATCGCCGACAGGTCCCCGAGCCGCTCCGCGCTCGCGGTCGTCGTGTCGCCGTAGAGCGCCACGGCCTCCGGCGCCATGGGCGCCTTGATCTCGCGGTTCACCTCGACAGCGTCCGACGCGCCGCCGCCGGTCGCGCGGAAGCGCAGCGTCGCGGGGCCGGCCCGCGGCGCCGAGAGCGCGAAGCGGACCTCGGCCGACCCGCCCGGGGCGAGCTCGACCGTGCGCTTGGCGCTGCCCGCGAGCGTCAGCCCCGACGCGGTGACCTCCACCTCGACCGTCGCCGGCTTCCCGAGCCCCTTCGAGGTCACGACCACCCCCGCGTCGATCGCGTCGCCCGCGCGGAGGAAGCGGGGCAGCGCGGGCCGGGCCATGAGCGGGCGGCTCGCGGTCACCCTGGACTCGCCGTAGCCGAAGCGATCGTCCTCGGCGGCCACGACCGCCATGACCCGGTACGTCGTGAGCGAGTCCGGCAGCTTGAAGCTCGCGTGCACCTGCCCGGAGGCGTCGGTGACGAGCGCGGGGTTGTAGTAGGCGCTCTGCCGAAAATCGCGGCGCACGCCCGTGCCGCCCTCGGCGCCGCCGCCGCCCGCGCGCCCCTTGTCGGCGCCGAGGTCCGCGAACGGGTTGCGCACGCGGGCGAGCGCCTCACGCGTCTCGATCGTCGCCACCTTCAAGGGGCGCGGCGCGCCGAACACGGGGATCGGATCCGGCGTCGTGTACCCCGTCAGCGACAGCACGCCCTCGTCCACGGCGTAGAGGGTGACCTCCGCGCGGGCGGGCTGGCCGGCGCGATCGCGGACGTCGACGTCCACGCGGATCGGATCGCCGGGGCGCGCGTCCGCCTTGTCGGCGCGGACGCGCACCGCGAGCCGCTGCGCCTCCGGGTTCACGCGGAGCGGCGCGTAGCCGAGGCGGAACGCCGGCGCGCCGACGTCGGGCCCAGGCACCCCGCCCTTCCCCGGCGCGGGCTGCGGCTTCGTCCGCCCGCGCAGGAGCAGCACCGAGACGAAGGCGTTCGGCCGGAGGTCCTCCGTGATCGGGACGTCGATCACGGGCATGGCGCCCGACAGCGTCACCTTCCGGTGCGTGGAGATGCCGGCGCGCTCGACCGTGACCAGCGCGTCGGCGGACGCGAACGGCGACTTCACGATGAGGCGCGCCGTTTGCCCGATCTCGTAGCTGTCGCGGTCGGGCACGAGATCGACCTTGAGCTCGTCGCTGTCGCCGAAGCCCCCGCCGCCCTCGCCGAGCGCGTAGACCCCGGCGGCGGCGCCGACGGGGTTGCCGCGGCGGTCCCTGGCCGTCGCGTGCAGGAGGTAATAGCCCCCCGACGGGACCGTGAGCTCGCAGCTCCGCGGCGCCGCCGCCGTCGTGACGCCGCACCGCGCGACGACCTTGTCGACAGGCGCGCTCACGCTGCGGTACGCGCTGCCGCTCTCCTCTCGCGCGAGCGTCCACGTGCGGTGCACGAGCTCGACCCGGACCGCGACCTGCGCCACGCGCGCCCCCTTCGGATCGACCGCGAGGATCTCCGGCCGCAGCACGTCGCCCGCCTTCGCGAAGCGCTCGGGCTCCTTGAGGGCGACGTAGAACTCGGCCGGGTGCACGAGCGCCGTCGAGCTCCCGGCGATCGCCTGCCGCGACACGTCGGTCACCGACGCCTCGCACGTGACGAGCTCGGTGCCGCGCTGCCCCGGCATGGAGAGCGCCGCGCCGATCGCCGCCTGCCCGGCCGCGTCGAGCTTCTCGCGCGCGCTCTGCACCTCGAACTCGCGCGGCGCCTGGTCCCGCAGCGCGCCGGTGAGCTCGTCCTCGCGGACCGTGAACCCCTCGATCCCCGGCGGCGAGAACGACGCCGGCGCGCGCGTCACGGAGAGCGATGCCTCCGCGTTCGTCATCGGCGCCCCGAACAGGTAATCGCCGCGCGCGGTCCAGCGCGCCTTGTCGCCGCGCACGTAGCTCGGCCTGTCGCTCTCGACGCCGACCTTGAACTCGGCGGGGCGGTACTCGGCGACCTCGACGCTGCCCCACACGTCCACCCACCCCGCCTCGCCGCCCTGGACCGTGGCGGCGAGGCTGTACGTGCCGAGCCGCGCGCTCTCGGGGATCTTCACGTCGGCCGAGAATGTGCCGAAGGCGCCGAGCGTCGGGGAGAGCGAGACCAGCGCCTCGCCGTCGGGCCCCTCGACCTTGAACGCGACGCTCTTGCCGGCCGGCGTCCTCGCCCCGCGCGCGCCCTCCTCGCGGAAGATCCCCTTCACGCGCACCGTGTCGCCTGGCCGGTAGATGCCGCGATCGGAGAACATCATCCCGAACGGGCGCGGCTCGCTGAAGTCGGACGGCGCGCCGAAGCGCCACCCGTTGAGCGAGTCGGCGACGCTCCGGTACGTCCAGTCGTCGCCCGCGCGCGCGAAGACCACGCTGCGCCCGAGCGTCGTCGTCGCCTCCGGACCGTGCGCCGTCGCGGGGACCATCGCGAACCCCTCTGCGTCAGTCGCCACCGCCGCGGGCGCGGGCGCGCCCGGTGCCCGGATCCACACGCGCGCCCCGGGCACCGGCGCGCCCGTCGACAGGCGCGTCACCCACACGAGCGAGCCGCTCGGCGAGACCTTCGCGCTGATCCCGAGGTCGGTCACCTGCGCGATGACCGCCTCGGAGGTGGCGCGCGCGTGCCGCGTCCCGGGCCGGCTGGTGTAGCTGATCCCGATCGCGAGCGGCCCGCGCTTGCCCTCGCCGCCCAGCACCTCGGCGGCGCGCACGAGGTGCGTCGCCGGCGTGTTGGTCGCGGCGGCCGGGCGCAGGACCGTCTGCTTGCCGGAGGGCAGCGCCGCGATCTCGCTCATCTTCGGGCTGCGCCCCGGGCTGTGCGGATCGCCCTGGAGCGCGAGGATCATCTCCTCGGTCATCGCGCCGACGGCGAGCGAGAGCTCGCGCACGTTCACGGACACGACCGGGATCTCGCGCCGCTGGGCCGGCTCGAACACGCTCCCGACGAGGCCGATCTGCGCCTCGGGCCAGCGATCGTCGAAGGCGATCTCCTCGGTGACGACGCCGGCGAGCGCCTGCCCGTGCACGTCGCGCAGCCCGGCGGCCACGCGCACCCGGTAGCTGCGACCCGGGGCGAAGGCGCCGCCGAGGGGGATGTGGCTCGTGGGCTCGTCGTCCTCGATCCACGACGGCCACAGCAGCTTGACGGCGGGCTCCACCGAGATCGCCCGCTTCGCGTCCGCGAACTTGACGGGGTTCGAGAAGGCGAGCGTGAACCCGCCGTCGGCCGCGCAGCGCCCCTGCGGCGTGTCGCGATCGCACTGGGGGCGCAGCGCTCGGAGCGGCCCGTAGGTGCGGTACGTGAACCGCTGCTCCTCGCCCGCCGGCAGCGGCCCCTCACGGCCGCGGAGGCCCTCGGCCACGGCGATCTCGATCTCGCTGTCGCGCGGCAGCGGCGCGCGGGGGACGAGCTCGGCGAGCATCTCGTTCTTCGCGTCGGGGCGCCGCACCTCGAACGCCACCTTGTCTTTTCTATCGCCCACCGTGAGGGACGCGCGCCGCGCGATCTCGGCGGTGTCGACCGGCTGGTTGAACCGCAGCTCGAACCGCGCGTCCGGCTTGAGGTCGTCCTTGCCCGACCAGGGTTCGACGCGCGCGACCGCTGGCAGCTCGGTGCGGAAGGTGAACGAGTACGGCTCGGCGAGCGCGCTGCCGTCGAGCGCGCGGGTGCCCGCAGGGACCTCGACGGTGAACTCGGTGCCGCGCGGCAGGCGCCCTTCGGGGACGAACGTGAGGCCGCTCGTGCCGACCCAGCGCCAGCTTCCAGGCGCGGACGGCTTGAGCACCGCGGGCGCCGCGGCCTCGCTGCCCGCGAGATCGAGCGACCGCATCGGCCGGTTGAAGACGAGGCTGATCTCGGCGGGGCTCGTGGTCTGACCGCGGGGCGCGCCGAACACCACCGCGAGCGGCCCTGCCGCGGCCTTTCCGCCCACATCGAGCGCTCCGGGAGCGAGCGTCCCTCGGGGCGGGACGTTGGGGGCGCGCGCGCCCTGAACGCACGCCAGGCTGAGGGCGATGGCCGCGAGAACGACGGGCGCAGATCGGAGGCGCGGAGCGACGGACATGGCCGCGACTCAGCAATGGGGATGCCGCGGGCGCAAGGGGCGATTCCGCGGCGGGATCAGGGCGCGCGATGTGGCAGGCGAGACACACCCGATGACCGCCGGTGACGCGCGGGCCCCGCCCCGGCGTCCTCGACCGTGCCCTTCATCCGGGCTGCGCGGCCAGGCGGCGGCGGACGTCGAGGCGCGCGTTGGTCACCTCGGCGCATGTCGTCTGCGCGCCTCGGTGACCCCTTTGGACATGATGAGAACGCCGATCATTCACACTGTCGCATCGTCGTCCAAGTCGCTCGTTGAGCGCACAGCCAGGCCGTTGACGCTCACCGCCGTCCCATGCTCTGGGGGAGACCTCCCCTGCCCTCGGTGTTCGACGACATGACGCAGCGAAGCGATGTGTCACTCGTCGCCGGCGAGGGGGATCGTCAATCTCCACATGTCGTTGAGCAGCACCGGCGCGAACTCCGCGGTCGCTCCCCCGAAGATGTAGAGCTCGTAGGCCGTGGCGGTCCTGCGGGAGAAGGAGAACTGGCCGAACCTCGGCGCCGGCGCCGGCCCCGCCATCGCGGTGTCCACGCGCGTCCAACCCCCGGTGTCGAGATCGAAGTACCAGACATCGGACAGGGTGGTACCGTCGAACTGGCTGCCCCCGAAGAGCCAGATTCGATTGCCGAGCTCGTCGGCGAGCAGCTTCGCGTTGTCGCGGTGGCCCGGTCCGCTGTCCTCGTCGAAGGCGATCTGCTCCCAGGTCTCCGTGTCGACGTCGAGCCTCCAGAGATCGCCGAGGTAGTTCTCCGGCGTGAACAGGCCGGTCCCGTTCACCGCGTCGTTCGTGTATCCGCCATAGATCAACAGGGCGTTCCAGCCCTCGGAGTAAACGAGCGGATGATGGGCTCGAGCGCGCGGGACAGGCGAACCGGTCGCGACCTGCTTCCAGCCGTTCTTGTAGCGAACCAGGTCGTGCTGGAGGCCGTCCGGGCGGTTGATGAAGGCCGACAACGTCGACGACGAGCCCGAGAAGGCGTACGCGACGGTCTTGTGTTTCCCCTTCCCTCGCACGGCGACCGCCTCCGTGGAGCGATTCGCGAGCCCGACTCCGGCCGGTTTCTGCGCGATCTGCGTCCACCCGTGCCCCCGATCGAACCGGAACGTGTCCTGGTGCGTGAGATCGAGCCCGCGCCGGAAAGGGCCTCTCCCGCCGGAGACGATCAGGGCATCGTCCTCGGCGACGCTCCACATCATCGCCTCGGCCCGGGCGGAGGGCCCGCCCGCGTACTGGCCGAGATCGTGCCATGTCCGGGTGTCGACGTCGAAGACGCTGAAATCGGCCACGGGCTCGTCGTTCGGGTAGGTCCCGTTCAACCCACCGAAGATGTAGAAGCGGCCGTCCTGATACACGCTCGAACCGTCCCACAGGGCGTCGGGTATGGCTCCGTTCTGCGCGATCGCGGTCCAGTAGGGTAAGCTCGGCTGGGCGGCGCTCGGGCGGTCCCCGCACGTCGTGGAGTGAACTCGGCCCCCCTCTCGATGTCTGGGTAGGCGCTGCGCGTCGGTCAGCGCGGCCTCGTCCTCGCCGAGGGGCTCTTGGATCTCCGCCGGCGCTTGCGAGCAGCCGCCCGCGAGGAGCGCGAAGCTGATCGGGACGACGATGCGGAGGAGGGAGGCGATCGAAACGAGCGAACCTTTACGGGTCATGGGTGTTCTCCGGCTCCAGTTCGGGCGCCCTCAGCAGGGTCGAGCCGCGCCTGGATGTGCGTGTGGATGTGCGTGTGATGAATGCGACGGGTACGCTACGACGGGGCCCACGCCGGCGACAGGTGCCCGTTCGTCGTATTGCTGAGCGAGAGCGAGGTACGGTAAAGTGCGCCGTTTTGCGCGCGTGCCGTCAGGCCCCCTCGAGCAGGGCCGGCCCCGTTCACGGCGTCGTTCGTGGTTCCGGCCCCATGAGGAAGAGGGCGCTCCAGCCCTCGGAGCGTCGGCAGCGGGAACTGGCCTACGGCGCGATATCGTACGCGTGCTTCGCCGCCCATAGCGTGGTGGCGCGCATGTAGTAGGGCGCGCGGATGCTGCCGTTGCCCTCCCATGCCTCCGGCGTGCGGAACCACAGGCCGTCGGTCTTCCAGATCGTGTCGACCAGGCTCGCGCCGATCTCGCCGGCCTGCGCGGCGAGCCCCTCCTGGATCATGCCGGACACAACGCCCCAGGACGTGCCCACCCAGCACTCCCGCGTCTGGTTGCTCGTCCCGTCGACCGAGCCATTGGCGGTCATGACATTGACGACGCCTCGGGTCCCGCCGTCGAACCGCTTGAAGTTGTTCTCGTAGATCTTCGTGAACGCCGACACCGCGTGGCTCGGGTCGACGATCGGCGGCAGCCCGAGGGCGCGCGCGTACCACTGGCCTGCGAGCTGGTCCGACATGATCCGGCTCGTGTCCCGGCTCCCCGTGTCGATCTTGTAATACGCCCCCGTCCAGAGCTTCGACTCGAAGCCGCCCTTGGCCTGATCGAACCACGTCTGGTAGGTGCCCGCGAGCGAGGCGTCACCGACCGCGGTCGCCAGCTCCTTCGCGGCCTCGCTGGCGGCGAGGAAGAGGCCCCCGCAGTACGCGGTGTTGCCGTGCAGATCCATGTCGTCGTACGTCTGATCGATGCCGTTGCTCTCCGGCAGCCCGTCCCCGTCGCCGTCCTGGCCCTTCACCTTCTGCATCGCCATCTTCACGGCGGGCCAGCAGTAATCGAGGAACTCCTTGTCAGTCTTCCCGGTGAGCGCCCAGTCGCGATAGACCATCAGGACCAGCTTGGAGTTGAGATCCTTCCAGTTGGTCGAGTCGCGGTACGTGTACGCGTTCCACTTGCGGAAGACGGTGTCGGTGTCTCCGAAGTCGTGCGCGGTCGTCCCGATCGCGCGCGGCCTGTCGGAGCGCGTGGTCGTCACGCTGTCACAGAACTGCCGCACCTCCTGCTTGTCGATGTCCGGCCAGAGCGAGAACAGGGCCCATGAGCCGTAAAAGCGCACGTCCGACGTCCCGTAGAACGGGTAGATGTACGACTCGAGGCTGGTGAACATGTCCTCGTCCGGGTCGTCCGGCTGGCCGGACGCAGCGCCGGCCTCCCAGTACGTGCCCGCAACGGCATAGTAATAGAGCTCGTTGAACAGAGCGCCCTTGAGCCACTCCGGGTACTTCGGGTCGTCGAGTACGCTCGTCTGCCAGTCCTGGATCGCCCAGAGCCACGGCTCGTGCTCGGCGAGCGCCTCCGCCGCGATCGTCCACGAGGCGTTCCCCGTCCGCCCGAAGTGGCGCGTGTACGCGCGGTACCACCTGTCCCCCGAGCCCGCCTGCGTGACCGGGATATCCCACGCGAGCACGATCGGCACAATGACGCTCTTCCCCGGCTCCACGGTGGCCTTGAACGCGATCGCCCCGAGCGAGTGCCCTCCCGTCGTGTTGGCGAGCGCGCCGTCGTTGGCGAGCTCGCTCTGCAGGGCGGCGACGCTGTCGGCGGACTGGTACGAGACGACAACGCCCGGCGCCTTCCGGCTGGCGAGCGTGAACTCCCCCTGCCCCTCGGCGTTCGGCGCCCCGCCGCCCCGCGTGAGGACAAGGCCGACGTCATCGCCGGAGGTCTGCACCATGGCGCCGTTGCCGCCGTGATCGTTCTTCCAGGTCAGCATCACGGCGACGTCGCAGGGCGCTCCGGTCGGATTCGTGATCTCCCACCGATAGACGCCGACCGGATAGCTGGTCTTCTTGTAGTCGCCCGGGATGATGGGGCTGTATTGTTCGACCTTCGCTTTGCAAGGGAATGCCGCGCCGTGGTAATCGACCCACGAGCGCGGAAAGAGCGATGAGTACGTCGCCTGCCCCTGGCCCAGGCCGTCCTTGTCGAGGCGCTTCGTCTGCGCGTCTCCCCCTTCGGCCTTCTGGTACATGAAGAAGCCCGCGTTGTTGTCGACGCTCTGGTCGCTGCTCCCGATATCGAGGCGACCCTTGTAGAACCTGCCGTCGAACCGCCAGGTGATCGTCCCGGCGCCGAAGCCGCCGATGGGGGCGCCGTCCTCGTAGACGCCGTCCGTGATACCCCTGCTCCACGCCTGAGCCGGGATGGAGATCGGCTCGCCCGGCACGTGCGCCGGCGGGCCGCCGCCTTCGCTGCCGCCGGAGCCGACCGCGGGCGGAGCGCCGCCGGTGCCCGCCGCTGACGACGAGCTGCTCGCAGGGCCCTGGCTTGTTCCAGCTCCGGCTCCTGTTCCTGTTCCGGCTCCGGCGCCGCCAGGCCCCGAGCCGCCATCCGACGAGGACGAGCTCGAGCTACCTCCACCGCACGACGCGGCTGTCGCGGCGACGAGGACGACACCGGCAGCGACGACACCCAGAGAGCGTAGTGGGATAAGGGGCAATGTCATGACGGCGAGCATATGCGGTTCGCGACCACACGTCACCGTACCAATGGCAATGCATTAACTTCGTTGCCGCTGGAAGATTCCGTCGTTTCCGGGGAAACCCCTCTTCGCGCGTCACCGCTCATCCAGGCAATGTTAACGCGACGCGAAATGTCCCGGGCATCTTGCGCGATGCGCACGACTCGAGCGCGCGAGCGAGGCCAATGCGTTCCTCATGTTCATCACCAGGCTTGCTCCGCAGCTCACGGCCGAGGAGCGGCGCTCAGGGCCAGGTGGCCTTGACAGCATTGATCCAGTAGTCGGCGAGGCGGAAGGCCGGATCTTGCTCGATGTGCACGAAGCGTCCGCTATAGCTCGCGGCGGAGCGACCACAGACCTGGCTCGACGAGACGAGGTTGAGGAGCCTGCCTTGAACGTTGGTCGTCGCGTTCAGAGAACAATCGCTGCTGCCGGGAACACCGACCCGCCAGGTAGGCTTGTCGGCCAGCAAGTTGCGCCTGAGCTCCAGTATCTTGTCACCCGAGACGGGGGCGACATCCATGCCGTGCGAGGCGAACACGTCCTCCGCGCAGGTGTCTCTCGCCATGCCATGCCACTGAATCGCCCACCAGGGCTTGGATCCGTAAAAGGCCGCGAGCTCCAGATAGGTCGCGTGAAACGCGTTCGTCACGTTGTGGGCCACGTCCGAGATCATGGTCGAGCTCTGGCAAACGCTGTCGGTGAAGCTCGCATCGCGGTGAGCGCCGGCCATCAGGAAGCTGCGGGATCTCGTCGCCTTGAAGATGCCGACGGCCTGGATCTCCGTCTCCAGGTCCGCTGTCGCGTGCGGCGCCGAATGAGCGAGCTCTCGCTCCGCAGCCGAGTCCACGATGAACGTGCCCAGCCCGAGATCGACGACTCCGTCGCTGTCCCGATCGCCGACCTCCATGAGCACACAGTACCTTCGTCCATTGTCGACGTCGCGGAGGAGCCGGATCCGCGCTGACGACGATAGGCTGGACGGAAGCACGAACTTGCAGCTGCCGCCCATCATGGTGCGAACGACGCTCCGCCACGCGCTCAGCTGCGTCGAGCTCGGGGTGACGAAGATACCTGAGTCCCTGCCGGGCATCTGATCGCGAATGCACATCACGAGCGCCTCCAGGGTCGCGCTCGACGAGCAGGTCAGGTCCGCCGACACCGCCGGGCGAGACGCCATGAGGACGCCAGCGCCGAGCAGGAACAAAATCGATCGTTCGAACCGCATGACAGCATTACCTCCAAATCAGGGGTTTGCGGGTGGGATCGATCGGCGGTCCTCTGCGCGGCGCGCTGTGCACGTGAGCACACGAACGAGGCTCGCCGGGACCGCACGACGCGGACCTCGGCGTTCCCGGATCTTTCAGGCCCGCGAGCGCTCGCCGCTTTCTTCGCCGTCTACGCGATGATCGCCGAGCAAACTCACCGGCAGGCGACGGCGACTGCAAGGCGGAGACCGCCGCGCTGTGCGAACCGTTCGCGGTCGCCGCGGCCACCACATCGCAGCGCGGCCACCACGTCGCAGCCACCCCATCGCAGCGCGACCGCCACATTGCAGCGCGGTCACCACATCACAGCATCACTCGACCAGGTGAGCCACCGGGGTGTCGCACGTCATGACAAGGGCGCGCCGCTCGCCGGCCGGGCGGGTTGTCCGGGCGCGAGGCGCCCCTCCTGTCCGTCCTGTCACGACCAGCAAGCTCCCCGAAAACGTGTGGAAATAATGGAGGCCTTATCCTCGGCAGCGTGAAAGTCATCTCGCACGGGCCGCTCGGGCGTGAGACGACCGAAGCGATCGCCATCCCCCTCGGGGCCCTCGCGGCCTCGCTCCTCGTGTTCGGCGCGTTCGTGGCCGCCCAGGGGGCCAATCCCTTGAGCGTCTATCACGACATGTACCGCGGCGCCTTCGGCACGTGGTTCTCGTTCCAGAACACCCTCCTTCGGGCCGCGCCGCTCATGCTGACCGCGCTCTGCACGGCGCTGCCGGCGCGCCTCGGCCTGATCGTCATCGGCGGCGAGGGCGCGCTCGTCATGGGCGGGCTCTCGGCCGCGTCGGCGGCGCTGGCCTCACGGGCGTGGGGCGCGCCGCCCGCCGCCGTGCTCGCCGCGATGCTCGTGTCCGGGCTCGCCGCCGGGGCGCTCTGGATCGGCCTCGCCGGCGCGCTGCGCGTCTACCGCGGCGTGAGCGAGACGATCAGCAGCCTGCTCCTCAACTACATCGGGATCGCGATCCTGAACCACCTCGTCGAGGGCGCGCTGCGTGACCCGGCGAGCCTCAACAAGCCCTCGACCGCGTCCATCGGCGCCGAGAACGCGCTGGGGAGCCTGCCCGGCCTCGAGGTCCACTGGGGCCTCGCCTACGGGGTGCTCGCCTGCGCGCTCTGTTATGTGCTGATGCACCGGACGACGTTCGGCTTCGGCGCGGCGATGAGCGGCGGCAACGTCCGCGCGGCGCTCCTCGCCGGACTGCCGGTCAAGCGCCTCGTCGTGCTCACCTGCACGCTCGCCGGAGCGTGCGCTGGGCTCGCCGGCATGGTGGAGGTCGCGGCGGTCCACGGCCGGGCCAACGCGTCGCTGATCAGCGGTTATGGCTACACCGGCATCCTCGTCGCGTTCATCGCGCGCCACAACCCGCTCGCGATCATGCCGGTCTCCCTCCTGCTCGGCGGCATCGGCGCGAGCGGCGGACTGCTGCAGCGGACGGCGCGGCTCCCCGACGCGACGGTGAGCGTGCTCCAGGGGATCCTGTTCATCGCGATCCTCGCGAGCGAGACGCTTTACGGCCGTTCTCTCGCTGCCCGCGAGCCCAAGGTCCCTCAGGCGGCTCCGGCGCCTTCGGTGGCATGATGAGCGACGCAGCTGCGCTCGGTCTCTGGGGCATCCCCCTCGCGGTCGCCGCCGGGGCCATCCGCATCAGCACGCCATTCCTCTTCGTGAGCCTCGGCGAGTGCCTCACCGAGAAGAGCGGCCGCGTGAACCTCGGCCTGGAGGGCACGCTCGTCATGGGCGCGATGGGAGGTTATGGCGTCTCTTACCTCACGGGCTCTGCCTGGCTCGGCGTGCTCGCCGCCGGCGCCATCGGCGCCGCGCTCGGCGCGCTGCACGCGTGGCTGTGCTCGAAGCCGCGCGTCAACGACATCGCCGTCGGCATCGCGCTCATGCTCTTCGGCGTCGGCCTCGCCTTCTTCCTCGGCAAACCGCTCATCCAGCCGACGGCGCCCCGCCTGCCCGCGATATCGCTCGGCTTCTTCAGCGATCTCCCTCAGGTCCGCTCCGCGCTCCAGGTGAACGCGCTCTTCCTCATCGGGGCCGCGCTCGCCCCGCTCCTGCTCTGGGCGCTGAACCGCACCCGCTTCGGGCTCGTGCTCCGCACCGTGGGCGAGAGCGCCGACAGCGCTCGAGCGATGGGGGTCGACGTGAACCTGGTCCGGCGGCGCGCGACCATGGCCGGCGGCTTCCTCGCCGGCGTCGGCGGCTCGTTCCTCTCGCTCTTCTACCCCGGCAGCTGGAACGAGGGCCTCTCGAGCGGACAGGGGCTCATGGCCGTCGCCCTCGTCATCTTCGCGCGCTGGAACCCGGTGCGCTGCCTCTTCGCTTCGCTGCTCTTCGGCGGCGCGAGCGCCCTCGGGCCGGCGCTCCAGTCCGTGGGGATCACCTGGGGATACCACCTCTTCAACGCCGCGCCGTACATCGTGACGCTGGCCATCATGGTCGCCGCGAGCTCCGCGACCCAGACCCTGCGCGATCAGCCCGCCGAGCTCACGCTCGCGCGTTGATCGCGCGAGGCTGCGCGCGCTGAACGAACCGTGTGAACCGGACGAACCGTACGAGACGAACGAAAGGAGCGAGCCCCGCGAGACGAGCGAAACGCACGAGACGAGCGAAACGCTGAATGACAGGAGGACTCGACCGATGCCCTACGTGGCCGCTGATCCCTATGCCTGGCCTTACAACGGCGCGCTCCGCCCCGAGACGACGGCCCTGATCGTCATCGACATGCAGACCGACTTCTGCGGGAAGGGCGGGTACATCGACCTGCTCGGCTACGACATCTCCCTGACGCGGGCGTGCATCGCGCCGATCCAGCGCACGCTCGCGGAGCTGCGCCGCCGCGGCTATCACGTCCTGCACACGCGCGAAGGGCACCGGCCGGACCTCTCCGATCTGCCGGCGAACAAGCGGTGGCGCTCCCGCCGGACCGACGGCGGTCGCGGAACGGGCGTGGGCATCGGCGATCCCGGGCCGTGCGGGCGGGTGCTCGTCCGCGGAGAGCCCGGGTGGGAGATCATCCCGGAGCTCGCGCCCCTGCCCGGCGAGCCGATCATCGACAAACCGGGCAAGGGCTCGTTCTGCGCGACGGATCTCGATCTCATCCTCCGCCAGCGCCGCATCGAGAACCTGATCCTCACGGGGATCACGACGGACGTCTGCGTACACACCACCATGCGCGAGGCGAACGACCGCGGGTACGAGTGCCTGCTGCTCTCCGACTGTTGCGCGGCCACGGATCCCGGCAACCACGCCGCCGCGCTGAAGATGATCAAGATGCAGAACGGCGTGTTCGGCGCGGTCTCGACCTCCGCCGCGCTGCTGGAGGCGCTCTCGTGACCATGGACCCACGCGTCTTCTCGAGCTCCGCGGCGAGGCCGCCCCGCGCCGCCGCCCGGGAATCCAGCCCCGCCACGCCGCCGCCGGCACTCTCCGCCGCGGGGATCACGAAGCGGTTCGGGCCGCTGCTCGCGCTCGACGACGTCTCGCTGCGCCTGGCGCCCGGGAGCTTCCACGCGCTCCTCGGCGAGAACGGCGCCGGCAAGAGCACGCTGGTCAAGTGCATCATGGGCTATCACCAGGCCGACGCCGGCGAGGTGAGGGTCGGCGACGCGGCCCTGTCCATCAGGAGCCCGCGCGACGCGCAGGCGCTGGGGATCGGCATGGTCTACCAGCACTTCACCCTCGTCATGAACATGACGGTCGCCGAGAACCTCGTGCTCGCGCGGGCCTCGCTCCCCCTCGTGATCGACTGGCGCAAGGAGCGCGAGGCGATCCGCGCGTTCATGGCGCGCATGCCCTTCCGGCTCGATCCGGAGCGGACCGTCCGCGCGCTCGCCGCGGGCGAGAAGCAGAAGCTCGAGATCCTGAAGCAGCTCTACCTCGGCAGCAGGATCGTCATCCTCGACGAGCCCACCTCGGTGCTCACGCCCGGGGAGGCCGACGAGGTGCTCGGGATGCTCCGGTGCATGGCCGACGAGCAGCGGATCAGCGTGCTCATGATCTCGCACAAGTTCCGCGAGGTGACGGCGTTCGCCGACGAGGTCACGGTGCTGCGGCGCGGCCGGGTCGCCGGCCGAGGGAAGGTCAAGGACCTCACGCCGGCGGCCATGGCCGAGATGATGGTCGGCGCGCAGCCAGCGCAGGTCTCCGCGGCGCGCGGCGACGCGCCGGCCGGGGAGCCGATCCTGCGCGTCGAGGGGCTCGCCGCGAGCGACGATCGCGGGCGGCCGGCGCTCGACGGCGTGACGCTCACGGTCCATCGCGGCGAGATCGTCGGGATCGCCGGCGTCTCCGGCAACGGGCAGGAGGAGCTCGTCGAGGTCCTCGCCGGGCAGCGGCCCGCGCGGGCAGGCAAAGTGCTTGTCCATGGCGAGCCGTACGGCGCCGGGCGCGCGCAGATCCGGGAGCACCGGGTGCGGTGCCTGCCCGAGGAACCGCTGCGCAACGCCTGCGTCCCCGCGATGTCCGTCGCGGAGAACATCGGGTTCCGCGTCTTCGACAGGCCGCCCTTCACGCGGCTCCGCTGGGGCGTGAGCCGCGCGGCGCTGAGGCGCTCGGCCGAGCGCCTCGCCGCGGAGTATTCGATCAAGGCCCCCTCGGTCGACGCCCCGATAGGCAAGCTCTCCGGCGGCAACGTGCAGCGCGCGGTCCTGGCGCGCGAGCTCGGCATGGACGAGGACATCGAGCTCCTCGTCGCCGCAAACCCCTGCTTCGGGCTCGATTTCGCGGCCGTGGCCGAGATCCGCTCCCGCATCCTGAAGGCGCGCAACCGCGGGACCGCCGTCCTCCTCGTGAGCGCGGATCTCGACGAGATCTTCGCCATGGCTGACCGTGTCCTCGTGATGAGCGAAGGCCGCATCGTCCACGAGTCGCCGATCGCTTCGGCCGACGTCGCGGAGATCGGCCGCGCGATGGCGGGGCACCGATGACGGCGCGGCCCCTCGAGATCGCGGCGAAGCCGTACCCCTTCCGCGTCGCCGATCGGGACGCGGTGGCGCTGCTCGTCATCGACATGCAGCGCGACTTCCTCGAGCCCGGCGGCTTCGGCGCGGCGCTCGGCAACGACGTCAAGCGGCTCCAGCGCATCGTGCCGACGGTCCGGCGCGTCCTCGACGCGTTCCGCGACCACGGCCTACCCATCATCCACACGAAGGAGGGTCACAGGCTGGATCTCTCGGATTGCCCGCCAGCGAAGCGAAGCCGGGGTGCTCCTGGCATGCGGATCGGCGATGTCGGGCCGATGGGGCGCATCCTGGTCCTGGGCGAGCCGGGCAACGACTTCGTGCCCGAGCTCGCGCCGGCGCCCGGGGAGCTCGTCGTACCGAAGCCCGGGAAGGGCGCGTTCTACCGGACGGGGCTCGACGCCAGGCTGGCGGCGCTCGGCGTCTCCCACCTGATCATCGCGGGCGTGACGACCGAGGTCTGCGTCCAGACCACGATGCGCGAGGCGAACGATCGCGGCTACGAGTGCCTGTTGATCGAGGACGCCACCGAGAGCTATTTCCCCGAGTTCAAGGCGGCGACCCTGGAGATGGTCCGCGCCCAGGGCGCGATCATCGGCTGGACCGCCCCCGCCGCCGCCGTCCTCGAAGCGCTCTGATCGCGGCCCGTTCCAGAGCGGTGGTCACCCGCACAGGAGACGGCTGTTCGATGCCCGTTCCAGAGCGGTGGTCACCCGCACAGGAGACGGGCCCAGATCGGCGTTTTCGGCGCGGAAGCGCACTCCAGTGCGCTGAGCACCGAAAACGCCGAGATGGGCCCGTATCCGAAGCGGGTGGCCACCGCTCTAGTGGGTGGAGCCGAGGGCGCCGGCGACGAGGTAGTCCATGCTCTCTAGCGCGATGTCGGTCTGCTGCTGCGCGACCGAATCGGCGATCACCACCTTGCCTTCATTGTTCATGATGGGTCCTTTGAAGATGGTGAGCGTGCCGTCCGTGAGCTTCGCCTTCGCCTCCTCGGCCTTCTTCTTCGCCTCCTCGGAGACGGCGGGGCCGTAGGGTGAGATCTTGATGTACCCCTCCTTGAAACCGCCGCGCAGGAGGTGCGGATACGGCTTCCCCTCACGGATGAACGTCAGGTAGTCGGTGTAGACCTTGGACCAGTTCCACTCGGCGCCGGTCAGGTACCCCCTTGGGGCGAGCGTCGCCTGGTTGGTGTGGTAGCCGGTGCTGAACGCGCCGCGCCGCTCCGCGAGCTCGATGATCACCTTGGGTGAGTCGACGTGAGCGGTCAGGACGTCGACGCCCTGATCGATGAGGCTGTTGGCGGCCTCCGCCTCCTTGACGGGCATCGACCAGTCACCGGTGAAGATCACGGCCGTCGTCGCGCTCGGGTTCACGCTCCGAGCGCCCAGCGTGAAGGCGTTGATGTTGCGGAGCACCTGCGGGATCGGCTTCGCCGCGATGAACCCGAGCTTGCCGCTCTTCGTGGTCATCCCCGCGACGACGCCGGACACGTACTCGGCTTCGTCGATGTAACCGAAATAGCTGCCGACATTGCTCGGGTGCTTCGACGCGTCGTAGAGGCCGCCGCAATGGAGGAAGATCTTGTCCGGAAACCTCTCCGCCACCTTGAGGATGTGGGGATCGAAGTAGCCAAACGACGTCGGGAAGATCACCGTCGCGCCATCGAGGTTGATCATGCTCTCGAGCGTCTTCTGCACGGCGACCGTCTCGGGGACGTTTTCCTCCTCACGGGTCTTCACGCCGGCCAGCTTGGCGAGCGCGGCGGCGCCCTCGGCGTGCGCCTGGTTGTAGCCGTAGTCGTCCCTGGGGCCGACGTAGATGAAGCCCACCGTGAGCGGCTGATCGCTCGACCCCTCCTTGCTGCAGCCGGCCGCCGGCAGGAGCGAGAGCGAGAGGAGCAGTGGACGGAGGATGGCGAGGAAGCGCTGCCCCCGTGCCACGACGGCCGCGGGCAACAGAGGAGTTCTCGGTGTGCTCTTCACTCCATGGATGTGTACGCGACTCCTCATTTCTGGAACTTTTCCCACGCGTGAATTTTGCGCGCTTCGCGTGATTACCGTTGAGTGGGCGCCGCGCGCTGTGGCATGGTTCCATCAACACGGGAGATTCGCGATGACAGCTACATTTTCAGCAGCGACGCGGGATTTTGTGCCTGTGCAGTTGCCATTCATCATTGCGAATGTCGCAACGATGGCCGCTCATCCGGAGTCAGTCCCCTGGCGGCGCTTCCGGGAGGGCGTCGATATTCATCGCCTTTATGGTAGCAGCGACACCGGCGCCTCGGCCGCGCTCCTGCGCTATGCGCCGGGCGCGTCCGTGCCGCAGCACGTCCATCGCGGCCACGAGCACATCCTCGTGCTCGCGGGCTCGCAGTCGGACGAGCGCGGACACCACCGCGCCGGCACGCTCGTGATGAACGCCCCGGGCAGCCGGCATAGCGTCTCGAGCGCCGAGGGCTGCATCGTCCTCGCGATCTGGGAGCAGCCCGTCGTCTTCATTTGATTCATCTGATTCATCTGATGTAAGCGCACCGCCCGCGTCTGGAGATCTCCTCTCCACCCCCTCGCGCCCTGCGGGGCTTCGCGGCTTCCAGACACGAAGGCCAGCCAGGCCATGCCGGCCTGACCTGGGTGCGGGGTACGACATCTCCGCAGGCACGTCCTCACCGGACCGCGGGCGCGCCCCCCGGCGCTCGCTTTCTCGGGGCACAGAGGTTCAGGACCGCTGCGCTTTGCCGTAGGCTGGAGGCGCATGGATTCACGCGGGAAATCGCTCCCTCCGGGGCCGCTCGTCACGGACGAGGACATCCGGGAAGAGCTCCGGCGGCTGTTCGACGCCGGCCCCGACTCGGGGCTCGTCATCCGGGTCTACGGCGAGCCGGGCGAGGGGGCGGCCGCGGCGGACGCGTTTCGCGAGATGTTCGCGTCGCTGCGCATGTACGAGGGGAAGCCGCTGGACCAGCCGCTGGAGATCCTCGTCGACGCGCCGAGCAAGGCGCACATCACACGCGCGCTGTCCGTGCTCGGCCACAAGCAGCACCAGAAGCGGATCCTCGATCACATCCTCACCACCTTCGGGCGCCGGCTGATCGACCCGCTCGCCGAGATCCTCGACACGACCCCGACCGGCTCGGTGACGGCGCGGCTGACCATGCTGCGGGACATCTTCCTCGCGCACGTCGCGGATCTGCGGATGACGCCGGAGTCGCAGCAGATCCTCTCGAGCGACCTGCGCAAGCTCCTGAGCGACGAGTACCTGGCGATGGTGGCGGAGAACGAGGAGCGCGTGCAGCGCCCGCGCGTGGCGATGCTCGCGCAGCAGATCCTGCGGCTGGTCGGCTCCACGTTCCATGACGCGCTCAAGCGGTGGCCGGCGCACGCCGAGCAGATCGCCTCGTCGATCGCGCGGCGGAGCCCGAAGAAGGTCCGGCTGAGCGAGGTGCCGAAGCTCATCCGCGGCCAGATCACCGACGGCATCGAAGAGTTCCTGTGGATCGAGACGAGCGCGGACATCGAGGGCGCGCTGCGCCCGATGCTCGCGGAGCACCAGGACGTGATGCCGGTGACGCAGGCGACGCTCGACCGATCGACGTACCGCGAGTTCGCGGACGCCTGCTGGGCGATCATCGCCGAGCACTGCTGACGGCAGGGCGAGCGCTGCCGGATCGCCGACCCCGCCGCGCAGCAGGCTGACATCCATCACGTCCTGGTCGCTACGCTCACCGCTTCACCGAGTGTCCCGTTCGACGCGTCAGAGGGGAAGACCGCCCTCCGGCGCGCACCCCCGCGCGCCGCGTCGGGAATGATTTCCGCCACCCGCTGTTGTAAGGGGCCGCTGGCGCCTGGACCGCCGCGCTCTGCGGCATCCGAATCGCCGGCGCGGAGAGTCTTCCCTTCGCGGAGGGGTGCACGGCCGTGATCGAAATCAGCGACCTATACAAGTACTACGGCGACCGGAAGGCCATCGGGCCCCTGTCGTTCTCGATCGAGGCGGGAGAGATCGTCGGTCTGCTCGGCCTGAACGGCGCGGGCAAGACGACGACGCTCAGGATCCTCGCCTGCGATCTGCTCCCGTCCGCGGGCCGTGTGCTCGTGGACGGACTGGATGTCGTCGACCACCCCCACGAGGTGCGGTCCCGCATCGGATACCTCCCCGACAGGCCGCCGCTCTACGACGAGATGAGCGTGCGCGCCTTCCTCCACTTCGCGGCGCGCCTGCGGGGCGTCGACGCCGGCGCGGCCGACGCGCGGGTGGCCGAGGCGCTCGCGGTGACGCAGCTCGACGACGTGGCCGCGGATCCCATCAGCTCGCTGTCCCACGGCTTCAAGCAGCGCGTCGGCATCGCGCAGGCGATCGTGCACAAGCCGCGGCTGCTCGTCCTCGACGAGCCGATCAGCGGCCTGGATCCCGTGCAGATCGTCGAGATGCGCGCGCTGCTCCGGAGCCTGCGCGGCAAGCACACGATCCTGCTCTCCAGCCACATCCTCTCCGAGATCAGCGAGACGTGCGATCGCATCCTCGTGATCCGGGACGGCGAGATCGGCGCGCAGGGGACCGAGCAGGAGCTCTCGGCCAAGCTGCTCCACGGCGTCCGGGTCGAGCTCACGGTGCGCGGCCCCGCGGCCGAGGGCGCGGGCTACCGCGTGGCGCGCGGCGAGGCGGCGAAGGCGCTCGACATCACGCGCGCGGTCGAGGGCGTCACGTCCGTCGAGCAGCTCACCACGACCGAGCCGGGGAGCGACGTCGTGAGCTTCGCGGTCGAGGCCGACCGCGACGTGCGCGCGGCGCTGTGCGCCGAGCTCGTGAAGGCGGGGATCGGCATCCTCGAGGTGAAGCGGAGCGAGCGGGAGCTCGAGTCGGTGTTCCTGCGGCTCGCCACGCGCGCGACGCCCGGGGCGAAGGACAGGTCCGCCGCGGCCGACAGGGCGAGGGCCGGCGGCGATGCAACGAAGGCCCCTGCGGAGGAGCAGGCGGAGGAAGGCGAGGGCGAGACATGAGAGGGACATTGCTCGTCGCGCGGCGGGAGCTGTCCGCGTACCTGAGATCACCGCTCGGGTACGTCGTCGCCGCCGCTGCGCTGCTCATCGACGGCATCTACTTCCAGGTCGCGGCGCTCGGGTCGGGCGCGCGGCTGTCGGCGGAGGTGCTGCTCAAGTTCTTCGACGGCACGGCGTTCATCACGATGGTCGCGGCGCTCATCCTCTCGATGCGGCTCATCGCCGGCGAGCGCGAGAGCGGGACGCTCATCCTGCTCAAGACCGCGCCCGTGCGCGACGGCGAGATCATCGCCGGCAAGTTCCTCGCCGCGCTCGCGCTGGTGTCGCTGATGACGGCGATCACCATCTACATGCCGCTGCTCATCTTCGTGAACGGCAAGGTGTCCGTCGGGCACATCCTGGTCGGCTACTCCGGGGTGCTGCTGCTCGGCGCCGCGTCGCTCGCGATCGGGCTCTTCGCCTCGACGCTCGCGGCGAGCCAGGTCATCGCGGTCATCCTCGGGGCGGCGATCATCGGGACGCTCGGCTTCCTGTTCCTCGTCGCCCGCGTGACGGAGCCGCCGCTCAACGACTTCGTGAGCGCGCTGAACCTCTACCCGCTCAACCAGAAGCCGTTCCTGAACGGCGTGCTCCGGCTGGAGAACGTCCTGTACTACGTCGCGGTCGCGTACTTCTTCCTGCTCGCGGCGACCCACACCCTGAAGGCGCGGAGGTGGCGGTGAAGGACAAGCAAGCTCAGGCCGACGAGGCCGAGATCCGCGGCGAGGGAGCGGGCTCCGCGCCCCCGCCGGACGCCGGGCGGGAGGCCCCGCCGGCCGGCGAGCCGGCGCCTGCCGCGCCGCGCACAGCGCCAGCGATCCGCGCCGGGGGCTGGATGGTCCCGGCGTACGCGGGCGCGCTCCTCGCCGTCTTCCTCGGCGAGCGCGTGGTGCCCACGATCGAGTGGCTCCGCTACGCCCTGTCGGGGCTCGGGTTCCTGACCCTGGTCCTCGTCACCGCGCTGCGCTTCGCGACCGCGGTGCGCGAGGCGGGCGAGCGCCGCGCGGTCGAGCGCGCGCTCGCGATCCTGTCGGCGCTCGGCGTCGTCGCGGTGGCGGCCTACTTCACGACGACCGACGCGGGGCAGGCCGCGCTCGGCGCCTCGCGCGCCGCGCCCGAGCTGCGCGCGCGCATCCACGCGGCCACGACGGTCGCCTGGATCGCGCTCCTCGTCATGGCGACGGTGCCGCTGTTCTTCGGCGAGGCGGCGCTCGCGCCGATGCGGCGCGCCGAGCGCATCGAGGGCCGGCGGGTGCGCGCCGCAACGCTCTCGGGCGTGACGCTCGGGTTCGCCGCGGTCTACTCGGCGCTCTTCGTGTTCGCCGCGAGCCAGCTCGATCTCAAGGCGGACTTCTCGTACTACCGCACGGCCCGCCCGGGCGAGTCCACGAAGCGCGTCGCCGAGAGCCTGACCGCGCCGCTCAAGATCACGGCCTTCTTCCCGCAGCAGAACGAGGTCGGCGCCGAGGTGGAGGGCTACCTGCGCGAGGTGAAGTCCGCGTCGCCGCAGATCACGGTGGAGATGCAGGATCGCCTGCTCGTCCCCGCGCTCGCCAAGGAGGCGAAGGTCACGCAAGACGGCGTCATCGTGCTCTCGCGTGACAGCTCGCGCGAGACGCTCTCCGTCGGCTCCGACATCAAGAGCGCGGGCGCCAAGCTGAAGAGCCTCGACGCCGACTTCCAGAAGGTGCTGCTCAAGGTGATCCGGCCGCAGCGCACCGCCTACCTGACGGTCGGCCACGGCGAGCTGAACGAGTCGGCCAGCTCCCCCGAGGGGCGGACGACCAAGAACCTCCGCAAGCTGCTCGAGTCCCAGAACTACGTCGTCAAGGACCTCGGGCTCGCCCAGGGGCTCGGCAGCGAGATCCCGAAGGACGCGAGCGTCGTCATCGTGCTCGGCCCGCAGAAGGCGTTCCTCCCGGAGGAGGTCGCGGCGCTCAAGCGGCACGCCGACGAGGGCGGGCACCTCCTGCTCGCGCTCGATCCGGACGCCAAGGTCGATCTGGATCCGCTCGCCGGCGCCGTGGGGCTCACGTGGAAGCCCGAGGTCCTGGCGAACGATCGGGTCTACGTGCGGCGGCGCTACAACGACTCGGACCAGGCGATGCTGGTCACGACGCGGTACTCCTCGCACGCCTCGGTGTCGACGCTGAGCCGCCACGCGCAGCAGGCGCCGACGATCTTCCCGGGCGCGTCGTCGCTCGACAAGCGCGACGGCGGCGACCTGAAGATCGACTTCGTCGTCCGCTCGCTGGGCGAGACGTTCGCCGACGCGAACGGCAACTTCAAATTCGACGCCGACAGCGAGAAGCGCAGCGCCTACAACCTCGCCGCGGCGGTCTCGAAGGAGCTCGCGCCCGGCGGGGACGACAAGGAGAAGAAGGAGCTGCGCGCGTTCGTGGTCGCCGACGCCGACGTGTTCAGCGACGCGGCGTTCAGGAACGAACCCAACATCGTGCTCGCGCTCGACGCGCTCCGGTGGCTCGGCGGCGAGGAGAGCTACGCCGGGGAGATCACGACGAGCGAGGACGTCCGGATCGAGCACACGAAGGAGAAGGACCAGGTCTGGTTCTGGGCCACGATCCTCGTGGCGCCGGCCATGGTGCTGGGTCTCGGGCTCTTCATCACGCGCCGCGGGCGGCGCGCGAGCGGGAGGCGCGCATGAGGTTGGAACGCAGCTTTTTCGTGCACCTCGGCCTTGTTGTGGTCGCGGCCTTGTTCGCGGTCCTCGCCTGGACGCGCGACGAGAAGGCGGCCGCCCTCTCGGTCGCGGACGTGACCGTCTGGGCCGGCCGCGCCGACGACGTCGAGCGCGTCGCCTTCGAGGGGAAATCGAAGACGGTCGTCCTCGAGGCGAAGAAGGACAAGGAGGGCCGCTACTTCGTCGGCACGACGGAGCGCAAGACGACGCCCCCGGCCGAGAAGCCGAAGGACCCGCACCAGAACCCCGACGACGCGGAGCAGGACGACGAGCCGCCCGCGCAGGCTGAGCCGACGGTCAAGACGACGACGTTCGTCTCGGTGGCCGCCGGCAACAAGCTCGCCGAGGCGATCGCGCCGCTGAAGGCGCTGCGCTCGATCGGCCGCATCGGCGACGACCGCGCGGCCGAGTTCGGCCTGGCCGAGCCCGAGGGCACGCTCACCGTCAAGCTGCGCGGCGCCGAGCGAAAGCTGGTCCTCGGCGGCGCGACGCCCGGCGGCGCGGATCGGTACGCGCGCGACGAGGCCACGGGCGAGGTGTACGCCATCAAGGGCGACATCTACCGCGATCTCGACACCGCGGAGTCACGGCTCCTGGAGCGGGATCTGCACGAGTGGAAGGACGTCGATCTCGCCAGGGCGCGCGTCATCGCCGGGGACAGGCGCCGCGAGGTCGTGCGCAGCGGCGACGAGGGCAAGAAGTTCTGGGCCGATCCGGCGAGCCCCGAGCAGAACGACGAGACGGTCGGCAACTGGATGACCAAGCTCGACCGCCTCCGCCCCACCGAGTACGTGGCCGCTGCCCCGGAGCAGAAGGAGGTCGTGGTGCGGATCGAGTACACAGGCCGCTCTGGCGACATCGGCTTCGCCGAGCTCGTGAAGGGGCCCCCCGGCGCGAGCGGCAAGCCCGACTATTTCCTGGTCACGGAGCGCACCCGCCTCTACGGCAAGGTGCCGGTCGGCGTCGCCGAGCAGGTCGAACAGGACGTCGGCGCCGTCGTCAAGTAGCCCTTGCGCCTCGCGACCGCGCCGGCGGCTGCTCCGGCGCGGTCGGCGCGGTCAGCCTTCCGCGCGGCGCCGGCCGCGCCCTTCGGCGCAAGCTGTCTCCCCCCAGTCGCTCTTTACTTGCCGTACCGGGTCTGGTCCTGCAACGCTCGGGCGCAATGTTCTTCCGACGATTGCCTACCCTAGCGCTGGGCGCTGCGGCGGCGCTCGCCGCGGCGTGCAGCTCGCCGCCTCCGCCGCAACCCGTGGCGCCGCCGCCGACCGTGACCGCGGCGCCTCCGCCTCCGCCTCCCCCTGCTCCGAAGCCCTGCAAGGCGCTCGATGAGCAGTGCCAGGCAGAGGCGTCGACCCGGGCGAAGATCGCCCAGAGCTCGCTCGTGTTCACGCCCGCGAAGGGCTGGACCTACGCCCAGGCCGAGAGCGCCACGATCGCGCAGGCCGCGGACGAGGGCCCGGCCTTCGCGACGGCGCAGATCGACGCGGGCGAGGGCAAGCAGGCGATCGAGAAGCGCGACGCCGCGCTCGAGGCGCTGGCGCATCAGATCAACGTGACCTTGCCGAAGAAGAAGGTGAACTGGAAGAAGCCCGACGACATCAAGGACGTCGCCGGGCGGAAGATCGGCCTTTGGCAGAAGGAAGGCGCGACCCGCGGGGCCAGGAAGGGCCCGCTGCTGATCTTCGGCGACACCGGGAAGGACGGGGAGATCGTGCTGGGGCTCGGCTTCGTCCCCGAGGACGACAACTCCGGCGCCGACGAGACCATCCTGCAATCGATCGAGTCGATCTCGGTCGCGGCGGAGTGATCGCGTGACGGCACCGAACGTCGCGCCGGGCAGCGTCATCGCGGGGAGGTTCTCGGTCCGCTCGCTCCTCGGCTACGGGGGCGCGACGGCCACCTTCCGCGCGGTGACGGCGCAAGCGCGCGACGTCGCCCTCAAGCTGTACTCGCCGGTCGTCGGCCAGCGCGCGGACGCGATGCAGCACCTCCAGCGGTACGTGGCCGAGACGAACAGGCTGCCGCCGGAGCTCGCCGCGCACATCCTCGAGGCCGGCTACGACCCGGCGACGGCCGCGCCCTTCACGGTGACGGACATGATCCCGTTCCCGTCGCTCGGCGAGCTCGTGCGACGCCGGCCGATGGGCTTCGAGGAGGTCGGCTCGATGCTCCGCTCTCTCGCGGCGGTGCTCGACGCGGCCCACGCCCGCGAGGTCCCCCACCACGGCCTCAAGCCGACGAACCTGTTCATCGACCCGAGCGCTCCGGGCAGCGTGAAGCTGACCGACTTCGGGCCGCCCCTCGCGCGGAGCATGCTGCCGACGCAGGAGGGGTACGTCCTCTCGGCCCCGTGGCTGGCGCCCGAGCAGCTTCAGCCGGGCGGCCAGGCGGGACCGGCCGCCGACATCTTCTCCGCGGCGCTGGTCTCTTTCTTCGCGCTCACGGGCCGCTCCTACTGGCGTTCCTGCCAGGGTCAGGTGGACGTCCAGGCCTGGCAGCGCGAGCTCATGGCGCCGCGCCTCGCCGCGTCCGTGCGGGCCGCGGAGCTCGGCATCCCGCTGAGCCCCGTGCTCGACGGCGCCTTCGCGCGCGCGCTGGCGCACGATCCACGCGAGCGTTTCCGCTCGGCGAGCGAGCTCGCGGCCATGCTCAGCGGCTTCTCGGCGGCCGCGATCGAGGTCGGCTCGACGCTCGCCCTGTCCCCTTCGGTGAACGAGGCGGTCGCGCCCGCGCCGCCGCCCGTTGCCGTCACCGCGGCGAGCGCGCCCGCGCCCTTGCCGCCCGGCGACGCCACGCAGCTGGTGCCCTCGCCGTTTTCTCCCTCGCCGCAGCCGTCGCCCTCGCCGTTTTCTCCCTCGCCGCCGCTCGCGCCCTCGCCGCATCCTTCTGCCGACGCGCCCTCCGGACAGGCGCCGTCGCCTTCGGCCCAGGGCCCGACCCCGTCCCGTGGAAGCGGCGTCCCCGCGCTGACGGCGGTCGGCACCGCGCCCCGGTCGCCGTGGGGCAAGGCGGCCTCCCTGATGGTGGGCATCGTTGGGGTGCTGCTCGTCGGGGGCACGGCCGCCGCGTGGTACGTCCTGGACCGCAAGGACAAGGCGCAGCCGAGCCCCAGCGCCTCGACCAGCGCTTCCGCGGCGGCTCCCCCTGCGCTGTCGGCCGAGCCCGCTCCGCCTGAGCCAGCCCCCAGCGCGCCGGCCGCCGACGCCGGCACCCCGAGCGCCGAGCCTCCGATCGATGCCGGCGCCTCGACCGACGCCGGCGTGGCGACCGACGCGACGGTGAAGATCTCCTGCAAGCCCGTCGCCTGCGAGGAGATCACCATCGACGGCAAGGTGACTCAGGCCCCGGAGGTCGAGCTCGGGCTCACCCCTGGGGTGCACAAGGTGAGCGTCAAGCGAACCGGCTACTTCCCGCGGAGCATGAGCGTGGTCGTCAAGGCCGGAACGCCGCTCGTGCAAGAGTTCCAGCTCACCGAGATCCCCCCGGCTCAGCCGGCGGGGCAGGCGGCGAGCAAGCCTTGCGGCAAATTCCTCAAACGCTGCAAATAGCCGTGTTGCGCGCTCACGCGCGAGGGTGCGCCCGCCGGTACGCGGCGCGCACGTGGTCGTCGGCGAGGTGCGTGTAGATCTCGGTCGTCACGACGTTCGCGTGACCGAGGAGCGCCTGGACGCTCCGGAGATCCGCGCCCCCCTCGAGCAGGTGGGTCGCGAAGGAGTGGCGGAGCTTGTGCGGCGAGCTCGGCTTGGCGATGCCCACGGCGCGCGCATATCCGCCGAGGAGCTTCCACACCGCCTGCCTGGTGAGCGGCCCGCCGCGCGGCGAGAGGAACAGCACCTGGGTCGCCGCGCTGCGCGGGTGCGTGGCGCGCAGCTCCAGGTAGGCGTCGATGGCGGCGAGCGCCGGCTCGCCGAGCGGCACGAGCCGCCGCTTGCTCCCCTTGCCGAGCGCCATCACGATCCCCTTGCGCCGGTCGATGTCCGCGAGCTTGAGGCGCACCACCTCGCTGACGCGCAGGCCGGCCGCGTACATCACATGGAGCATCGCGCGGTCGCGCAGCCCCTTGAACGTCCCTTGCTCGGGCGCCTCGATGAGGAGCGCGATCTCGTCGAACGAGAGCACCTTGGGCAGCCGCCGTCCGACCTTGGGTCGCTCGACCAGCGCGCACGGATCCCGCTCGATGCGGCGCTCGCGGAGCAGGAAGCGGATGAACCCGCGGACCGCGGAGAGGTGGCGCGCCGCCGAGCTGGCGCTGATCCCGGCCTGGCCGAGCGCGACCAGGTAGGTGCCGATCAGCGCCTGGTCGAGCCCGTCGACGGTCGTGATCCCGCTCGCCTCTGCGTGAGCGACGAGCTTGGCGAGATCATGGCCGTACGCCTCGAGCGTCAGGGGCGCCAGAGCCCGCTCGACGCGAAGGTGATCCAGGTAGGCGTCCACCCAGGTCGCGAGGTCCACGGCCAACGGTACTTCGAAAGCGGCGAAGCGCGCCAGAAAGCCGGGCCGGAGCGGAGCGGCCCAGAACGCCCCGAACGGCAGTACGTCTTTCTCTCTTCCGGCGTTTCACCTCCCCGTCCTGGTTCCAGCCGGACGCGGAATGCGTCACAGTGGGCCTCGTGGTGTCAGCCTTCGAGGTCATCGAGCCCCGCGGAGCGGAAAGCCCGGTCCTCGTCGAGGTACCGCACGCGGGCGTCCACGTGGATCCCGAGTCGCTGTCCTGGACCATCGCGCCGGCGCGCAGCATCGGGCGCGACGCGGACCTATACGTCGACGCGCTCTTCCAGGACGCTCCGGCCGAGGGGGCGACGCTCCTGTTCTCCCGGATGAGCCGGCTGGTCGTCGATCTCAACCGGAGCGAGGCCGACTGCGACGGCGACGCGGTCGAGGGCGGCGGCCGGGTGCCCTTCCCGCGGGGGCTCATCTGGCGCATGACCACGGACGGCGAGCCCATCCTCGCCGCCCGGCTGCCGCGGCAGGAGGTGGAGCGCCGGCTCGACCGCTTCTATCGCCCCTATCATGGGGCCCTCAGCGCGCTCCTCGCCCGCAAGCGCGAGCGCTTCGGCTTCGCGATCCTCCTCTGCGCGCACTCGATGCCGAGCCAGAGCCGCCGCGGCCACGCGGAGGGGGCGATCGGTCGGGCCGACATCGTCCCCGGCACGCGCGGGCGGACGACCGCCGCGAGCGCGGTGATCGACGCGGTCGATCAGCACGCGCGCGCCTGCGGCTTCTCCGTGCGCCATGATGACCCCTATAAAGGGGGCTTCAGCACCGCGCACTACGGCCAACCGCACCGTGCCGTCCACGCCGTGCAAATCGAGATTGCACGCCGGCTGTACATGGACGAGCAATCCCTTGCCATGGATGGGCAAGGATTCCCTGCCGTGCGAGACTTCGGGCGCACCCTGGTCGCGCGGCTCACCTCAGCCGAGCTGCTCGGTCAGCTCCGCAGCAGCACTCCCTTCGACGCCCGTGAGATCTGATCCAGCTCCATCAATGGAAAAGCCTTTCGGAGAGGCGAGCCGCGACCGCCCGCCAGCGAGCCGTCGCGCGATCGCCGAACGGGAAAAGGCAGCACCAGCCCAGCCGGAGGGCGCCGCAGCCGGCGACAGCCCGGCCGACCGCGCCCAGGAAGAACCCGCTGCGGCGTCGATCAGCGTCGCTCCGGTCGATCGGCGCCTCGAGTCGAACCCGGCCATCCAGGTCGAGGCGGCGCCCCCGAGCACGCGTGAGCACGTCACCAAGCCGCTGCTCGCGTCCGAAGCGCTCATGGAGGACCTGGCGCCGATGCGTCCAGCGCAGGACGCGGCGCGGATCTGGTGTGCCGCGGTGGGCGCCGGCTTCCTTCTGCTCGGCGGCCTGTCGATCGCTGGGCTCCGCCCGGACGGCGTTGTCGCGGGGCCGCCTGCGTTCGTCCTGGGCATCGTCGCGCTGTTCACCGCGCTCACGTCGGTGAGCTACCGGCAGCGCGCCGTCGCCATGGTGGTGCTCGGGGCGATCGCGACCGTCATCGGCCTCCAGAGCTCGGGGACCGCGGTGGGCTGGGGGACCGCCCGGGCCGTCGCGGCGATAGCGCTCCCGGCGGCGCTCGTCTTCCGGTCTCGCTACAGGGCCTACAGCGGCGCGCGGTGGCTGCTCGTCGCCGCCTTCCTCGTCACGCTCCCATCGTTCGGGCATGCGGTCGTACAGCTGGCTCTGCACGATCCACACCTGGGCCATCTCGGCTCCCTGCTGGTGATCCTGGCGGTCCTGTCCAGTCTTACCGGGTTCATGGGCGCGGAGACGACGGGCGCCGGGTCGTTCCTTGCGGTCGCTGTGGTGCTCGCCTTCACGGCCGACCTCGTCGTTGGTCGGCTCGCGCATGTCGACGCCTTCTCGCCCCGGGACATCGTCATTGTGCTCTCCGCGGGCCTTGCGTTCGCGGCGACGTCCGCGATCACGAGCCTCGGCCTGTTCCAGATCCTGGCCTGGCGCCTGGCAGCCGACGCCCGGCGTATCGATCTGCACTCACGCCGTCCCGAGAACGAGAAGGACGGGCGCGATCGGCGTCCGCCCTCGGGCGGCGAGTGGCTGACCTAGGCCGCGCGTCGGGAGACGCGTAAGGCGTCGGGACACCGAGGGGAGAGGCTCGTCCGGGCCGGGTTGCGACCCGAGCCCTCCCCCATCCCCTCCTGCGTCCGGCCGGCAACAGCGCGCGCTCGACCTCGCCGATGGAGATTTCCACTCCGCTGCGGCAATGCCCCCCGGAGGACGCTTGACATGTCCCCCGGCTTCCTTCACTTTCCCGCGCTCCCGAGCCCCCCTGCTCCCCCGCGCAGGGCGTGCGCCCGGCCAGCTAGTTCGATTTACGGTCGGGGCACCGAGGCAGGGCCCCTTCCAACCGAGGACGTCATGGCGAAGAGCGACATCACTGGGAAGCGGAAGCTTCTGGCGCAGAACGTCTCCCACTCCAACATCAAGACCAAGCGCTGGCAGCTCGTGAACATCCAGACCCGGCGCGTCTGGGTCCCCGAGCTCAACCGCTTCGTGAAGCTCAACCTCACGACGCGCGACATCCGTACGATCGACAAGATCGGCGTTGTCGCCTACGCAAAGCGCCACGGCGTCGCGCTCTAGGCCCAGCGTCGGCGCGCCGGCCGACCCGAATGTCGGCCGCCGCTTCGCGGCTGGATGCGCGCCGCGCTCTGTTCTCCCCCTCTCGGGGTTCGCCTCCATCCATCTCCAGCCCTAGAAGCGCCGCGTGCATGACGGCACGCGGCGTCTGCAGCCGGCGCGAGCTGGCAGGCGTCGGACGCAGCGCACGTTGCGCAGCGGCTCGATGCGCCTCGCTGCAGCCTCAGCGCTCCTCCACGGCGCCCTGGATGGCCCGCGCCGCGTCGGCTTACGGCAGCCACGTGGCCGGCCGATCTCCGCTTCGGCCGACCGACGCCCGCTGCGCCTCACCCCTCTGCCGGCTGCGTCCCTGCCCCCGCCATGAAGCCGGCTGCGAGGTTGGCCGTGCGCGCGTCGCGCTCGTCGCGCAGGACGGCGATGGCGGCGCTGGCCCCCTGCTGCGTGCGGACGTCATGAAGGGCAGCCTCGAGCGCGGTGCCGCCGAGGAGCGCGGTGAGGGCGTTCACCTCGATCGTGGGCTTGCCTGCGAGCGCGATCGCAGCCGCGAAGGCGCCGCGCTGCAGGATCCCGATCGGCGCGGCCGCGGGCAGGGGCGTACCGGGAGCGAGGCGCGTGATCCCGCGGCGCACCGGGACGGCGTCGCGGCCGAGCACGATCTCGAGCTCGGGCACGGCGATGCCATCGTCGGTGCGCGTGTAGGCGAGCGCTGCGACCGTGCCCCAGCCGTCGCAGGCGACGATGGCGTCCGTGGGTCGCGCCACGTCCCCGACCGGCCAGGGCGCCTGGAGCGCGGTCGCGCCCTCCGCGATCGTGGTCGACACGGCCTCCACCTCGGCGGGTATCGCTTCAGCGATGTCTTCGGCGGTCAGCGTTCCCCCTGCGACCGACCCTCCGACGGCCAGCAGCGCCCGCTCCACATCGCGCGCCCGGAGCGCCACCGCGCCCAGCGAGCCGACCTCGCGGAGCAGCGCAGCGCGCCCGCTCGCGCCCGCGCGCTCGGCCGCGGCCACACCGGAGCGAACCAGCTCACGGAGCCGCGCGCGTCCGAGGTAGCCGTGCAGCAGGACCAGCATGCCGAGCGAGCGCGGAACAGCGACGTGCGCGGCCTCCGGGACGCTCTGCCCGTCGACGAACCCGCGCGGCCGCGGCGCGCCGCGCCCAGGCTGGATCGCCCGTCCATCGAACGCCCTCGCGCCCACGCCGACACCGGCCGCCAGCGCGACGGCGGGCGCCAGCAGCACGTCGGGCTGCGCTCCAGCCGCTGCGAAGAAGCCGGCGACGATCGCGTCGATCGCGCTGCCGGAGGACTCGAGCGCGGCCCGAGCGGCCGAAGCCGCAAAGGCGTCGCTCGCGGTGGCTGCCGCGCCGCGGATCACTGCTCCTCGTCCTCGGCGACGAGGGTGCTGGGCATGGGCATGGTCGGCCTTACCACAGCCGAAGCCGTCGAGCGATCGGGCGTGCGCGCGAGCGCCGCCGCGAGCAGCGACTTGATCTGCGGCGCGCGGTCGCCCTCGACGACCAGGAACACCTCACGCCGTCCGCGTAGACGCTCGGCGACCCGCTCGAGCGCGGCCGCTCCCATCGACGAGGACCGCCCGAGCGCGCGCAGCCGCGTATAGACGATCGGCCCGGGCGGCGGCGCGTCGCGGGCGACGTCGAGCACAGGGATGACCTTCGCGGCGCGCGCGGTCGCGACGATGTCGTCGCGCTCCCAGATCCCGGAGGGCTCCCAACAGCGCACGACCCCTTCGGCGGGCAGGCGCTCGAAGAGCGCCGCGAGCTTCTTGCGGTTGCTCGCCGTCGGCCGGAGCGACGCCGGCGTCTGGAGCAGGACGCACCGCGCCTCGAGCACGGCCGCCACCTCGAGCGAGGCCGAGAGCGCCTCGTCGAGTTCGCGCCCGCCGGCGAGCTCGCCGACCACGCGCGGCAGCACCACGCTGAAGACGAAGCCCGGCGGCACCGCCTTGCGCCATTTGCGCAGGGTCGTCGCGCGAGGCAACGACGTATCGAGCGGGCGGAGCTCGACCAGATCGAAGCGATCTTTGTACTTCTGGATATCGCCCTTGAGCGAGGGCAGTCCGACGAGGAGGCGGGCCATCAGCGCGGACTCTTAACCCAGCTTGCGCGCCGATGCAGCGCGTGCCCGACGGCGGCGCGATTTCTCATTTGGGGAGCAAAATCCTTGATTTATTCGAAGTGGAACCACTGCGTCGGGTTGTCCCGGAGGAAACGCTCCATCTCCGCCGTGATCTGCCGCGCTGCCACGTCGAGCTCGGACGATCCTGGCTTGCGGGGGAGCGAGATGGGCCGCGCGATACAGATCTCGTACTCCATGAAGCCGGTCCGCCGCGTGAACACGGGGACGATCGGCGCGCCGCTGGCCGCCGCGAGCTGAAGCGGGCCCTCCGGGACGCGCCAGGGCCGCCCGAAGAGCTCGACGTCGCGCCCGCGCATCCCGGACGGAAGCCGATCGATCTGGATGGCCACGACGCCCTGCCGCCTGAGGTGCGCGAGCAGCGGGAGCACCGCGAGCGGATCGTCGGCCACGTGCTGCATCCGTACGCCGACCCGATCTCGCGTGCCGTCCTGGATGGCCTGCGCTCGCTGGTCGCGCTCGCGCTGCATCACGATGAGCACGTCGGCGGCGTGCACCGATCGCAGCAGCGGCGCGGCGGCCTGCCAGCCGCCGGTGTGCGCCGTGACGACGATCACGCCGAGGCCCCGCCGGAACGCGTTCGTGAAGTGCTCGTCGTTCACGCACAGGCCGGTGAGACGATCGGGCCGGCTGCTGCCCGCGATGAACGCATCCGTGAGGCAGCTGGCGAAGTTGATGAACACCCGGGCGACGTCGCGGTACTCGTCGAGCGTCCCCCGCTCGCCCAGCGCCAGCCGCAGGTTTCTGCGCACGGCCCGCCGCTGCTCGGGCAACACCGCCCCGACGACGAGCCCGAACAACGCAGGGCTGTGCCGGACGAGGAGGTCCGGGCCGTAGGTCACCCCGGCGTCGACTGCCCGCCGCCAGAGGACGGAATCGTGCCGGCGTAGATCGTCGAGGAGCGCTCGGAGCCTGGAGGGGAGATCCACGTGGGTGCTCGTGCGCGCGGCGCCTTGCCGGCGGACACCGTAGCGGATCATCGCGCGCCCGCGAAGAGCGCCCGAGCAGCGCCGCGCTTCCGCGCCGCGCTCGATCGCGGCGGGCGGTGCGCCTCAACCTGCACCGGGATCCTCGATCGGCCCATCAGGCCTCGGCATGCCCGGGCTCGCCGGCTCGCCGCCCCCTGCGTGGCTCATCGCCCACGCGGCGACGGCGCGCACCGAGGCGTCGTCATGGGCGAGCGCCGCGACGAGCGCGCGCTTCGCGCTCGCTGCGGCCGCGCCCTCCGCGCCGCTCGCCAGCCGGTTCGCAGCGACGATCGTCGCGTTTCGGGCGAGCCCGCCGCGTCGCGCGCGCCGGACCGGCGTCCCGACGGTCAGCGCGTCGAACGCTTGCTCGTCGAGCGACACGAGGTCGTCGACGTCCCGCGCTTCCCATCGGGCCAGAGGATGGAACGGCGCGGTGCGCTCGAGCGGCGGGGGCGCGGTCCTGTTGAAGGGGCAGACCTCCTGGCAGACGTCGCAGCCGAAGAGGTGCTCACCCATGCCGGACCGCAGCGCCTCGGCCGGCGCGCTCCTCTGTTCGATCGTCAGGTACGCGACGCAGCGCCGCGGATCGAGCACGAAGGGCGCGTCGAACGCCTGTGTCGGGCACGCGTCGAGGCAGCGCGTGCACGATCCGCAGCGCTCCGCGATGGGCACGTCGGGGACGAGCTCCAGCGTTGTGACCACCTCGCCGAGCAGCTGGTAGCTCCCCTGCCCCGGCGTGATGATCAGCCCGTTCTTGCCGACGAAGCCGATGCCGGAGCGCGCCGCCCAGACGCGCTCCATCACCGGCTCGACGTCGCAGAGCGGCCGCGCGAGCACGGATGGCGCGAGCGATCGGATGAACGCTGCGAGCCGCCGGAGCCGCCGCTTCAGGTGGTTGTGGTAGTCCTGCCCGCGCGCGTACCGCGCGACGCTCTGCGCGAGCGACGGGTCGCGCCGCTCGCTCTCCTTGGGCCGGGCATACCTGCGGCCGACGCACACGACCGAGCGTGCTCCTTCGAGGATCGCGCCGGTGTCCAGGCGGCGCCGCTGCTCCGCGTAGTCCGCGAGGTAACCCATCTCCCCGTGCATGCCGCGCGCGACGAACTCCAGGTACCGCGCGTGCTCGACCCCGAGCGGCTCGTCGGCGCGCGCGACGCCCACGACATCGAAGCCGAGCGCGAACGCCTGCTCGCGCACCAGCCGGTCGGGCGTCGTTCGCGCCGCGCTCGCCTCCCCGGCGGCGCGATGGGAATCGCGCTCGCTCATCGCAGGAGGATGGACCGGAAGGGCGCGCGGCGGTGCTGGATCCACGCTCGACGACCGCGCGCCACGCGGGATCACCCGGCGTTCCGGTCGCCGAGCAGCCGATCGAGCGTGATCGCGCACGCGGCGCGCACGCTCAGGTGGTTGTAGCCGGTGCTCGCCTCCGCCCTGATCGGCTCGATGCGGACGTCGGCATCGGCGATGACCTCGGGCGCGAGGCCCCAGCCTGTGCCGAACAGGATCACCACCGGATCGCTCGCCTCCGCGAGGCGCGCGCGGGTCGCTGCGTAGCTCGTCACCGGGAGCCCTCGCGAGGCCGCCGCGGTCGTCCAGACCTCGACGCCGCCCCGACCCGAGCTGCTCAGCGCGGAGTACACATCGTCCAGGCTGGAGACCACGCTCAGCACATCGAGCGCGACCGCTCGATCCGGGATCCGGCGCTTGCCGGAGCCGATCACCCAGTGTTCCCTGATCCGCTCTGCCAGCGCGCGCTGAGCGGCGACCGGATGAACGACGAAGAGCCGCTCGGCCCCGTACGTGCGCGCGCTCCGCGCCATGTCGTGCAGGTCGAGGTTCGTGATCGCCGTGGTCACCGTCTCTCCGGACCGGTCGAGCACGGGGTAGTGAACGAGCGCCAGCGCGAGCCTCATCGCCGCACCTCGCCGCTCTCATCCGGGGGCGGCTCTCCCCCCCGCGCCTTGCGCCAGAGGTCGGGCCTGCGCTGGGCGGTGCGCAGCTCGGCCTCCGCTCGTCGCCAGCGCGCGATGGCCGCGTGGTTTCCTTGCTGCAGCACGTCGGGCACCTTGTGCCCACGGAACTCCACGGGACGGGTGTACTGCGGGTACTCTAGGAGCCCTGAAAGCGCGGGGCTGTGCGACTCGTGCTCCGCCGACACAGCGTTTCCGAGCACCCCTGGGAGCAACCGCACGCACGCATCGATCACCGCCATCGCCGCAACCTCGCCGCCGGTCATCACGAAGTCGCCGAGCGAGATCTCCTCGTCGACGAACGCGCGGACCCGCTCGTCGAACCCCTCGTAGCGACCGCAAACGAGCGCGACGGCAGGGCGCGCCGCGAGCTCGATGGCCTTCTCCTGACGGAAAGGCTGCCCCTGCGGCGTGAGCAGCACCCGGTGCGCGCGCGGCAGAGGCACCGAGGCCCCTCCCGCCTCGGCCCCGGGAGGCGGGTTCGACGCGTCGCCTTCGGCGGCGGCCTCGTCGAGCGCCTCCATGCAGCGGACGATGCAGTCGACGCGCATCACCATGCCGGAGCCGCCGCCGTAAGGCGTGTCATCCACGCTCCGGTGCCGGCCGAGGCCAAACTCACGCGGGCTGCGCGTCCGCACGGCAAGCGCGCCCGACGCGAGCGCGCGCCCGACCATGCCGATCGCCAGGAACCCCTCGAACAGCTCCGGAAACAGGGTGACTACGTCGATGCGCATCAAACTTGCCGAGGCGGGCTCCCTTGCGCGGAATGGCGGCTCAGACGAGGCCTTCCAGCGTCGCAAGCTGGACGACCTGCCGCTCCGCGTCCACGCTGCTGACGAAGCTCTCGGTCAGCGGGATCTCGATGGAATCTGCGCCCTGCCTCTCCACGACGAGCACGTCGCAGGTCGGGTACGACTGGAGCGACTTGACGTGCCCGAGCAGGCCGCCATCGGGCGTCATCACGCGCGCCCCCTCGACGTCGCAGGCGTAGAACTCGCCCTCGGAGAGCGGCGCGAACGCATCCCGCGGCACGCACACCGTCGCTCCGCGCAGGGCCTCGGCCGCGTCCCGATCGTCGATCCCGGCGATCCGCACGAGCAGCGCCTTGTCGACGGGCCGCGTCGCGACGATCTTCGCGTCCCGCGCAGAGCCGTCGGGAAGGCGCAGCCTGATCGGAGGGCGCGTGAGGAGCAGGTCGGACGCCTCGTTGTAGAGGCGCAGTCGCAGCTCCCCCTGGACGCCGTGCGGACGGGCGACATCCGCGACGGGAACGTAGCGTCGCTCCACGTCGGGCTCGCCTCAGTCGAGGATGTCGAGGTGCGCGCGGCGCCCCGACTTGCTCGCGGCGGCGCTCAGCAACGTCCTGATCGACTGCGCAGTGCGCCCGTCCTTGCCGATCACCTTGCCGATATCCTCGCGCGCGACCGTCAGCTCGATCCGGGGGAAGCGATCTCCCGCGACCTCGCGCACGACGACCCGGTCCGGCTGATCGACGAGCGCGCGTGCAACGAGCGCGACGAGATCGACCAGCGGAGACGTCGACGAGGCCATGCTACTTCGCGGCGTCCGCGGGGGCGGCCGCCTGGGCCAGCCCAGGGTGCTTCAGGAGCAGCGCCACCGTGTGCGTCGGCTGGGCGCCGTTCGAGATCCAGTGCCTCACGCGGGGAACATCGAGGCGGATCTCGGTCCTGCGCGGGTCGTACGTGCCCAGCCGCTCGATGAACCTGCCGCCGCGCGGGCTGCGCTGGTCGGCGACGACGATGCGGTAGAAGGGCGTCTTCTTGGTGCCCGCGCGGGCGAGGCGAATATGAACGGCCATCTGTAGAACCTCGATCGATATGGAAGAGCCCGTGCGCACGTTGTGCACGGCCTGCTCTGGAGGCGCCCGAGCGTAGCTCGTTCAGTGCTAGGCGCCAGAAGTGGGGGCGCAACCTAGGCGAAGATCCTGGTGGGGGTCAACCCCGCACGCGCAGGACACGTCCGTGAAGGACAACTTTGGGGCCACCGCAGCCAGCGCAAGGCCGCTCTTGCCCGTCGCCGAGCGTCCTCGCCGGACGAGCCCGGTGCGAGCGCGGAGCCGAGATCCGCGTACATGCACGGTCATCAACTTCGTGGAATTCGCGAAAAACGATGAGTGTCGGGGAAGTACGTCGTCCAGGACGCGTTCGCTGGAGCAGCGTCTCCGGGAGGTTCACGCGGGAGCGCGTGCTACCCGTGGCGTCAGCCCAGATCGAGGATGATGACGCCCCGGTTGGGATCGTCCTCTTCCGAGTCCGGAAGACGACGAGGTGCAGGGTAGCGTTCGATCGGCAGCTCGAGGCGCGGTCGAATTTCTTCTCTTCTGGACCGATCCTTCTCTTCTTCGCGCTGCCGTATTTGCTCGATGATGAACGGAGGAAGCATCGACTAACCCCTCCACCTCGTAGAGTGCTCGGCTGAATTGGTGGAACGAGGTCTGCGAGAAAGCACCCCGCTCTTAGAAGCGAATCTAGCAATGTGGGATGGCGGGTCAAGGTTATCGGTCGGGCCGACAGTGGTATGTTCGCGGCGCTCATGACGCGGCACGGCGCGTGGTTTGCGCACGCATGCTCCCCAGGCTCAGGGTCGGGTTCTGCTTCTGGTCCTGGAGCCAGTTCCGGTTCCAGTTCCAGTTCCAGTTCCAGTTCCGGCTCCGTTCCCGAACTTGTTCGGGAAGATCGGCGTCGCCCGGTGCGCTCGCAGGTCACATCCTGCTCCTTCCTGGCGGCGCTCGTCGCACTGATGGCGCTGCTCGCGCCCGCCCGAGCAGCAGGCGCCGCCTTCGACGTGAACGACCCGAGCTGGGAGGGTTGTTCGGAGCTTCTCGAGATCGCGCGCGCGGAGCTGGGGGCCGCGAGGGTCCACCCCGTCGCTGTGCTCGACTGGAGCCAGGTCGGCCCCGAGGACGGCATCCTGGTCCTCCACCCGCTGCAAACGCTCGACGCTGACGAGACGACCGCCTTCATGAAGGCCGGGGGGCGGCTCGCCATCATCGACGATTTCGGCCGCGGCGACGACACGCTCAGGCGGTTCCAGATCGAGCGCATCCCCACGCCGGCCCGGCCGCTCGCCGCGCTCCGGAACCGACCCTCCCTCGCGATCGCGGAGCCGGTCGCCGACACCGTCGGGGGCCACTCCGTCGGCAGGCACCCCGTCGTCGGCCACGTGGAGCGGCTCGTCACGAACCATGCGACCGGCCTCCGGCATCCGAACCTCTCGCCCGTGCTGCGGATCCGCGCCGTCAGCGAGCCGGACGTGATCCTCGCCGTCGCCGGGCAGGTCGGCAAGGGACGGCTCTTCGCGATGGGCGACCCGTCCGCGCTGATGAACATGATGCTCAGGTACCCCGGCAACCGCGCCTTCGCCTCGGGCCTGACCCGCTACCTGGTCGACGAGGATGGGGCGGAGCCGCGCCGAGGGCGGCTCCACATCGTCGCGAACCGGTTCGATGAAGAGAGCTCGTTCGGCGGCGAGACGTCGCTCCGCAAGGACTTCGACGCGCAGGTCAAGGCGCTCGCGAGCGCCGTCGAGGACGCCCGCCGCGACGGGCTTCCAGGCGGCGCCCTCCTCGCGCTCTCGGCGCTCGCCGGCCTCGGCCTCGCGATCTGGACCGCGCGCGCCTCCGCGCGGCCCTACCGGAGCCCGCTCCCCCGATACGCCCGCCCGACGCCGCTCGTCGCGCAGGGAGGCGCAGCCGGGCGCGTCGCCGTCCTCGCCGCCCCCTCTTCCCCGCGAGGGCTCGCGTTCCTCGAGCTGAAGAGCGCCCTGTTCGAGGCGCTGTCCTTGCGGTTCGGCCTGGATGCGAATCCGGCGCAGGAGACGGTCGCGCGGCTGGTCGCGCGAGAGGGATCTCTTGACGAGCGAGCCCTCTCGGCCTTCAAGGATGTTCTGGGCACCATGTACCGAGTCGAAGCGTCCGTCGTCGCCGGCAAACCGGCGAACGTGTCCAGGCCCACGCTCATGCACGCCGCCGACGTCGTGCGGAACGTCCTCGCCGCCTGCGGCGCCGACGGCCGGAAACCGTCGCGCGGACGTCACGCCGGCGCGCCCCCTGATCCTGCGACGGCGCCCCCGTCGCCGACAGACGCGAAGCTCGCCACCCCCCACTCAGACAAAGGCGCTCGATGAACCAGGTGCAGGCCGTCGCCGTCGACGAAATCTCCGCGGCCAAGGAGCGGATCGAGGCGGTCCGGCGAGAGATCACGCGCGTTTACATCGGATCGTCGCGCGCGATCGATCTGATGCTCACCGCCCTGCTCGCGCAGGGGCACGTGCTGCTGGAGGGCGTCCCCGGCGTCGCGAAGACCACGCTGGTCAAGGCGTTCGCGGCCGCGCTTGGCGCGTCGGTCCGGCGGATCCAGTTCACGCCCGACCTCCTGCCCGCCGACATCACGGGAACCTATGTCCTGTCGCCCAAGGAAGGGACCTTCACGCTGCGCCCCGGTCCGATCTTCGCGAACCTCGTGCTCGCCGACGAGATCAACCGCGCCCCGGCGAAGACCCAGTCGGCCCTCCTCGAGGCGATGCAGGAGCGACAGGTGACGATCGAAGGCGATCGCTTCGAGTTGCCGTCGCCCTTCATGGTGCTCGCGACACAGAACCCGATCGATCTGGAGGGGACTTACCCGCTGCCCGAGGCGCAGATCGACAGGTTCCTCATCCGCGTGAGCCTCGGCTACCCGCAGCACAAGGACGAGGTGGCGATGCTCCGCGCGCACAACGTCGAGGCGCCGCGGGCGCGGGCGACGCTCTCCGTCCAGGACCTCCTCATGCTGCAGGGTGTCGCGCGAAGGATCCACGTCGAGGAGGATCTGTACGAGTACGCGGTGAACCTCACCGCGTTCACGCGCACGCACCCTCGCGTGCTGCTCGGCGCATCGCCGCGGGCCACGCTCGCGCTGGTCCAGGCCGCCAAGGCGGCGGCGGTGATCGGCGGGCGCCCGTTCGTCACGCCGGACGACGTGCGCGGCATGGCGCAAGCGACGCTGGCCCATCGCCTCGTGCTGGTACCCGAGGCCGACGTGGACCCCAAGGCGCGCGACACGGTCATCGACGAGGCGGTTCAGCGCGTGGGGTACAGGCGCGCGGCGCGGCCGGCGTAGATCCGCATGCAGCTCTACCCCACGCGCACCGCCGCCCACCTGGCCATCGCCGGCGTCGCGGTCATGGGCGCCGGGCTCATCGCGCGCGAGCCAGCGATCGTCGGCTGGGGCGGGGCGATCCTTGTCGCGATCGCGCTCGCCCGCGGCGTGACGCTGGTGTCGGTGGCGCGCATCCGCGCGGCTGGGTTCGAGATGCTCTGGGGCGGCTCGCGGCGAATCCTCCGCTCTGCGCGGGGAGGCACCGTGGAGATCGAGGCCGAGGTTAGGAACCGCGACACCCTCGCGGCTCGCTACGTCAAGCTGCGCACCATCGCGTCGTCGCAGCTCGACGTGCGCATCGAGCCGAACCGCGGCGAAGTCTCCGCCTCGGGTCGGCTCAAGGTGAAGGTCATCGTGCGAACGCCGCGCGTCGGGCAGCACGGGCTCCACGGGCTCGCGCTCGAGGTGCACGGCGCCCCGGGGCTCTTCGAGGTACCCCTGACCTTCGCGAACCCGTACGGCATCGAGGTGCTCCCGCGGCCCTTCATGCCCTACCTGACGCAGCCGCGTGGAGGACGCAGTCACCTCCTCGCTGCCTCAGGCAAGCCCGGGCGCGTACGCGGCGAAGGAGACGACCTGCGCGAGCTGCGAGAGCACCAGCCGGGGGACCCGTTCCGGAAGATCGCGTGGAAGGCGAGCGCGCGCCGGGGCACACTGCTCGTGCGGGAGTTCGAGCGCGAGGAGCGGGATGTGGTCTGGATCCTCGTCGACGCGGCCGTGGAGCTCTGGGCGGGCCCGCTCGGCCGGGCTCCGCTCGATCTCATGATCGACGAGGCCGCGGCCATCGCGACGAGGCACCTCGGGCGCGGCGACCGCGTCGGGCTCATCATCCTGGCGCCAGGCCCGCGCGTGACGATCGCGCCCGATCACGGCCCTGGGCATGGCCAGAAGATCGCGCAAGCGCTCACCGTCGGGTGCGGCACCTACGACGCGGAGCGGAGCGAGCTCGACGAGCCGGACGTCGCGGCGCGCGTCATCGAGCACCTCAGGCCGCTCGACGCGCGCGGCCTCGACGATCTGCGCCGCGGCGACATCGATCGGCTGGCGGCCCGCGCGGAGTCGATGCGGGCGCGTGCGCCTTTCTCGGCTCCGGCGCCGCTCGGGCGCTCGCAGCGCGAACGGACGCTGCGCCGCTACCTCGCGAGCTACGGCATCGAGTCGCCCGCGCGCGCCGAGCCGGATCGGCGCGATCCCGCCGTGGCGGTCGCCGAGTCGCTCACGCACATCGCGCGCGTCAAGCCGCGCGCGAGCATGGTCTACGTCCTCGCGTCGCCTCCCGCCGACGCACAGCTGAGCCAGCTCTCGGAGGCCGTGCGTCGGCTCTCGCGGAAGGCTGTGCACGTGGTGTGGACGCTCCCGGATCTCGAGCCAGGGCTCGGCCCTCCCTGGGAGGCGCCGCGACCGCAGGAGAGCGACGGCGACGAGGGGCAGAGCGGCCCCACGCCCGCCAACAAGGCCTTCCAGGAGCTCGCGCCGATCGCGGCCGAGGCGGTGCTCATCCGCGCGCGGGTAGCTCAGACGCGCCGCGAAGCCGTTCTCCGCAGGGTCGGCGTGCGCGTGGTGCGGCTGCGCGCGGCGGCCGCGCCGAGCAGAGCCGCAGAAGCAGCCCACGACGGGGCGCACCCGCCGCAGATCTGAGGACGAGAGATGGCCATCGCAGAGCTCTTGCGCACACGCGGTCTCTCCCCGAAGAAGGGGTTCGGGCAGAACTTCCTCGTCGACGTCGATGCGGCGCGCCGGATCGCCGAGGCGGCCACGACGACGGAGGGCGGCGCGGTGATCGAGATCGGAGCAGGGCTCGGCGCGCTCACGCGGCCGCTCCTCGATCGCGCCACGCACGTCGTCGCCATCGAGCGCGATCGCGACCTCGTCCCGATCTTGCGCGAGCAGCTCGCTGGGCCGATCGAGGAAGGCCGCTTGACGCTGCTCGAGGCCGACGCAGCGCAGGTCGACTGGGTCGGCGCGCTCTCCGGCCACGCGCGGCCGCACGCGGTGGCGGGCAACCTCCCGTACCACATCACGGGCCGGCTCCTCGAGCAGGCGACCACCGTCGCGCATCAGATCGATCGCGCGGTGTTCATGGTGCAGCTCGAGGTCGCGGAGCGCCTCGTCGCCGCCCCGGGCAGCGCCGACTACGGCGCGCTCTCGGTCTTCGTGCAGGCCGCGTTCGACGTGCGCCGCCTCCTGATCGCGCGCGCCGGCGCGTTCTACCCGAGGCCCGAGGTCGACTCGGCGGTCGTCGTGCTGACGCCGTGGCGCCCGCGGCGCGCCGAGGAGACGGACGCCTTCCGCGCGGCCGTGCGCGCCGCGTTCTCGGCGCGCCGCAAGACGCTCCGGAACGCCTGGAAGAACCTCTACGGCTGGTCCGCCCAGGAGCTCGAGCGGCACGCGAAGGACGCCGGCATCTCGCTCGACGCGCGCGGCGAGACGCTCAGCGTCGAGGCGTTCGCGCGGATCGCCGCTTCCACAGGACGCTGAGCGCCCACCGCGCGCCGGCTCCCTCTCGCTGGAGCCGGAGAACGACCGCGAATGGACGTTGCACCCGGACGTCCCGTGTGGAGCCCAGCCTCCGGAAAACACGCCCGATGCCGCGCGTCCGCAACGAAGCGCTGTCAAAAATCCCGCAGAATTTCTGGCAGACGGCACTAGTCGGACGCGCAGGTCCGTGCTAGTGGGCCCCGCGACTCGTCAAAGCACGTACGAGGAGGACTCCCGCTCCATGGTTGTTGGAAAGATCACCCAGGTCATCGGACCGGTCGTCGATGTCGATTTCCCGGCTGGCCAGCTGCCCAAGATTCTGAACGCGCTCAAGCTGAGCAACCCGAGCATCTCGGCTGAGCCGGACAACCTCGTGCTCGAGGTCGCCCAGCACCTCGGCGAGTCGTCGGTGCGCACGATCGCGATGGACTCCACCGACGGCCTCGTGCGCGGGATGGAAGTCCGCGACACGGGCAAGCCCATCATGGTGCCGGTCGGCAACGAGTGCCTCGGCCGGATCCTGAACGTCGTCGGTGTGCCGATCGACGAAGCCGGCCCCGTTCATGCGAAGAAGCTGGCGCCGATCCACCGGGAGCCGCCCCCGTTCATCGAGCAGTCGACCAAGGTCGAGGTCTTCGAGACGGGCATCAAGGTCATCGACCTGATCGCCCCCTACCGCAAGGGCGGCAAGATCGGCCTCTTCGGCGGCGCTGGCGTCGGCAAGACGGTGCTCATCCTGGAGCTCATCAACAACGTCGCGAAGGCGCACGGCGGCGTGTCGGTCTTCGCCGGCGTCGGCGAGCGGACGCGCGAGGGCAACGACCTCTTCCTCGAGATGAGCGAGTCGAAGCTCGCGGATGGCAGCCCCGTCATCTCGAAGGCCGCGCTGATCTACGGCCAGATGAACGAGCCCCCGGGCGCCCGCGCTCGCGTCGCGCTCTCGGCGCTCGCGGTGGCCGAGCACTTCCGCGACGAGGAGGGGCAGGACGTCCTCCTGTTCGTGGACAACATCTTCCGGTTCACCCAGGCGGGCTCCGAGGTGAGCGCGCTCCTCGGGCGCATCCCGAGCGCCGTCGGTTACCAGCCGACCCTCTCGACGGAGATGGGCGCCTTCCAGGAGCGCATCACCTCGACGACCAAGGGCTCCGTCACCAGCGTCCAGGCGATCTACGTCCCTGCCGACGACCTGACCGACCCCGCGCCGGCCACGGCCTTCGCCCACCTCGACGCCACCACCGTCCTCTCGCGCGCGATCTCGGAGCTCGGCATCTACCCGGCCGTCGATCCGCTCGACTCGAACTCGACGATGCTCGATCCCCAGATCGTCGGCGAGAAGCACTACTCCGTCGCGCGGCGCGTCCAGCAGACGCTGCAGCGCTACAAGGACCTCCAGGACATCATCGCCATCCTCGGCATGGACGAGCTCAGCGAGGACGACAAGCTCGTCGTGGCGCGCGCCCGCAAGATCCAGAAGTTCCTGTCGCAGCCGTTCTTCGTCGCCGCCCAGTTCACCGGCCTCGAGGGCAAGCTCGTGCCGCTGAAGGACACGATCGCGGGCTTCGAGGAGATCCTCGACGGCAAGCTCGACCATGTCGCGGAGCAGGACTTCTACCTGGTGGGCGGCATCGAGGACGTGAAGGCTCGCGCTTCGCAGAGGGCGTCCTGACGCAGCCATGGCCGACACAATCCTCCTCGAGATCGTGACGCCGACCGGCGTCGCGCTGCGCGAGCAGGTCACGGACGTGACCGCGCCGAGCGTCGCCGGCGAGTTCGGTGTGCTCCCGGGTCACCTCCCGCTGCTCGCCGCCCTCCGGACCGGCCTCGTGACCTACCACCAGAACGGCCAGGAGCACCGCCTGGCCGTCCATCACGGCTTCGTCGAGGTCGCCAACGACACCGCGCTGCTCCTCACCGAGCGCTTCGCGGTGAAGGATGACGTCGACGTCGTGAGGGTACGCCTCCGGCTCAAGGAGGTCGACGCCGAGCTCGACCACTGGCAAGGCGACCTGACTGATCCGCGCCGCCGGGCGCTCATCGAAGAGGAGCAGTGGCTCGCCACCGAGCTCGAGCTCATCGGCGATCCGCCCCCTCCGATGGTACGCGAAGACACGCGCTTCCTGGCCGAGCACGCCGAGGCGCCGCCTGTTGACGAGATGGTCGAGGCTTCCCAGCCCGACGAGAGCCTCACGGACCACAAGAAGCCCGGCTCTCCGTTCCCCGATCCGAAGTGACGTCTCTGGCGGCTACCGCCTTGCACGTGCGGCCGCCGCACAGGACACTTGTCTCCACACAGGCCGCGAGGGACTGGGGGGTCTCCCGCTTCGCGAGCTGCCCGTACCGCCGAGGCGCTGGCGCGGACGCCGCCACGCCGTCTGAGTCCACCCGTGATGATCTGCGGGCCCCGCACGCACGGAGCCCCCAAGGCAGCCCATGATCTCTCCGGAGACGATCGCGCTCGTGAAAGAGCGCACGGATCTCGTAGCGCTCATCGGCGAAAGCGTGCGCCTCGCCCGCCGAGGGCACTCCTTCACCGGGCTCTGTCCCTTTCACAAGGAGAAGACGCCCAGCTTCCACGTGAGCCCGAACCGCGGGTTCTATCACTGCTTCGGCTGCAAGGAGACCGGCAGCGCCATCGACTTCGTGATGAAGCTCGAAGGCCGGACGTTCTCCGAGGCGGTCCGCGCGCTCGCCGAGCGCGCCGGCATCGAGGTGGCGGAGTCGCTGACCGAGGCCGAGCGGCGCGAGGCGCAGGCGGCGCGCAGGTCGAAGGACGACCTCTACGCCGTCAACCACCTCGCCGCGACGTTCTTCGAGCACAGCCTCCGCGGGGGGCCGGGCAGCGCTCCTCACCCGCTCGCGCGCTACGCTCACGAGGAGCTCCAGCGGCGCGGCCTGCCCCTCCGCGACGGCGATGGAGCCGTTGATCCGATCGCCGACGCCCTCCAGGCGTTCCGGATCGGCTACGCCCCGTTCGGCTGGGACGGGCTCTCCACGTACCTGCGACAGCAAGGCGTCTCCCCGGTCCTCGCGGAGCGCGTCGGGCTCCTCGTGCCGCGCTCGTCGGGGAGCGGCCACTACGACCGCTTCCGCCACCGGCTCATGTTCGCCGTCACCGACGTGATGGGCCGGGTGATCGCGTTCAGCGGACGCGCGCTGCCCGATCCCAGCCCTTCCGAGCTCTCGTCGCTCGGCCTCACCGGCCCTGCGCCGCAGGCCGACGGCGCGCCGGCGAAGTACATCAACAGCCCCGAGTCGCCCATCTACACGAAGGGCGAGCATCTCTTCGGGCTGCACCAGGCGCGCCAGTCGATCCGCCAGCGCGGCGAGGCGATCCTCGTGGAGGGCAACTTCGACGTCGTCGCGCTCCACGCCCGCGGCATCGGCCAGGCGATCGCTCCGCTCGGCACCGCCTTCACGCCCGGACAGGCGAAGCTCATCAAGCGCTTCGCGCCCGCGGTCATCCTGCTGTTCGACGGCGACGCGGCCGGCAAGAAGGCCACGCGCGCGGCGCGCTCCCCGTGCCGCGAGGCCGGGCTGAGCGCGCGCGTCGCCGTGCTGCCTTCCGGCGTCGATCCGGACGACCTCGCGCGCAAGCACGGCCCGGAGGCGATCGCGCGCATCGTCAAGGCGGCGCGCGGCCTGCTCGAGCACCTCATCGACGAGGCGCTCGACGGCGACACCTTCGGAGGCTCGTCGCTGCCCGAGCAGCTCGCCCGCGTGCGCGCCGTGACCGCGCTGCTCTCTGAAGAAGACGACCCGAACCTCAGGATGATGGCGAAGCTCTACGCCGATCGCCTCTCCTCGAAGCTCGTGATCGGCGGCCGCTCACCGGACGACCTCCGGCAGCTGGAGCGCGTCGTCGAGGAATCCCTCTCCCGCCCACGGAACCAGCCAACCCGCGAGGTGATCCCGTCCGGACAGACGACCGAGACGTGGGAGCGCGCGCGTTCACGCGCTCAAATCCAGGAGGTAAGCCTGGAGATCCTGGGCGCGATCCTCGATTTCCCTGAGCTTCTGGCCGACGACGATCTCCAGACAGCGCTGGAGTGCCTCGAAGGCGATGTCGCCCTAGCGATTGTTGCGGCGCGTCAAAATTTCACTTTTGAAATGGGTCTTGCCGCCAGCGAATTTCTTGCGCAAGTCCCGGCTCCGATCCATTCATTCGCGGCTGGACGGCTGGTCTCGCCTGTCTTCGAAGCGGCCTCAACGGCCAAGGCGACGCTCTTGGAGAATTCACAAAAGTTGAGCAGACAAGCCCTGGCGCGCCAAAAAGCAGCCGTCGTGAGCCAGCTCCAGAAGAGCGCGGTCGACGCTGATGCTGAAAACGCTTTGCTGCGTGAGCTATTCCAGCGAAGAGCGGGGGGTCTCGGTCTTCCTTGATGCGTTCCGGGTCGCCTCGCCGTGGCGGCCCGACGTGCGTGATCCCTAGAGTTTATCGGAGTCATTGGGTGTCTTGTCGGTCGCGGCGAGCTGGTCGCCGTAAGTGGAGCATGAGGTAATGGCGAGCAAGGCCAAGCAATCTTCCGGTCGGGCAGGCGGGGTCGCGAGGGCGGCGGGGGGCGGCGCGCTGAACGGCGCGCGGCACGCATCGACACGCGGGCACGCCGAGGGGGGGGCGCGCCCTAGCAACAAAGGAGACGCGGGCATCCGGGCCGAGCGGTCGGAGAAGGACCGGAAGACGCTCGAAAAGCTCGTCGAAACCGGCAAGAGCAAAGGCTTTCTCACCTATGACGAGGTGAACGACGCGCTCCCCGCGGACGTCGCGCCCGATCAGCTCGACGACGTGGTGGGCGCCCTCGGCGACGAGGACATCGAGATCGTCGACGGCGCGACCCAGGTGAAGATCGCGCCGAAGCGCATCGCGGACGAGGAGGCGGGCGAGAAGAAGCTCGTCGTCACGCCCGACCGCGAGGAAGAGGACGTCGACTACTACTCGAAGTCGAACGACCCCGTCCGGATGTATCTCCGGAAGATGGGCAGCGTCTCGCTGCTCACCCGCGAGGGCGAGGTCGAGATCGCGAAGCGGATCGAGATCGGCGAGCAGAAGGTCAACGCCGCCATCCTCGACTCCCCCATCGCCGTCCGCGAGATCATCGATCTCGGAGAGAAGCTCCGGAAGCACAAGATCCGGGTGAAGGAGCTCATCAAGGACGCCGAGAACGACGACCAGGAGTTCGACGAGGAGGAGGCCGACCGGCGCATCATCCGCCTCATCGACAAGGTGAAGCGCGTCGACAAGAAGAAGGCGGAGCTCCTGGAGGAGCGCAAAGAGGTGAAGACGGAGGTCCGCCGCAAGCAGATCGACGTCGAGGTGACGCAGTCGACAGCCGAGCTCGTGACGACGCTCGAGGAGATGCGCCTCAACAAGCGGACGATCGACAAGATCGTCCAGAAGCTGAAGAGCCTCATCTCGAAGGTCGAGAAGGCGGAGGCGGGGGCGACGGAGCTGGAGCGGCGCACCGGGCTCTCGAAGGGCGAGCTCAAGCGCGAGCTCATCAAGGTGAAGGGCAACCGCGCCCTCGAGGGGCGGCTCGCCAAGAAGCTCAACGTCAACCGCGAGGAGCTCAACGACTTCGAGTCGACCATCAAGAACGCCCAGAAGGGCCTGAAGAAGGTCGAGGAAGAGCTCAACATCGACGTCGCGGCGATCCGCGATACCTACGAGAACATCCGCGAGGGGGAGCGGATGGCGGAGCGCGCCAAGGCGGAGCTGGTCGAGGCCAACCTCCGCCTCGTGGTCTCCATCGCGAAGAAGTACACGAACCGCGGCCTCCAGTTCCTGGACCTCATCCAGGAAGGGAACATCGGCCTCATGAAGGCCGTCGACAAGTTCGAGTACAAGCGCGGCTACAAGTTCTCGACGTACGCGACGTGGTGGATCCGGCAGGCGATCACCCGCGCGATCGCGGACCAGGCGCGGACGATCCGCATCCCGGTCCACATGATCGAGACGATCAACAAGCTGATCCGCACCTCGCGCTACCTCGTGCAGGAGTACGGCCGCGAGCCGACCCCCGAGGAGATCGCCGAGAAGATGGAGCTCCCGCTCGACAAGGTGCGCAAGGTCCTGAAGATCGCGAAGGAGCCGATCTCGCTCGAGACCCCCATCGGCGAGGAAGAGGACTCGCACCTTGGCGATTTCATCGAGGACAAGAGCGTGATCTCGCCCGCGGAGGCGGTGATCAACATGAACCTCGCGGAGCAGACCCGTAAGGTCCTGAAGACGCTGACGCCGCGCGAGGAGAAGGTGCTCCGGATGCGCTTCGGCATCGGCGAGAAGAGCGATCATACGCTCGAAGAGGTCGGTCAGGACTTCGAGGTCACCCGCGAGCGCATCCGGCAGATCGAGGCGAAGGCGCTCCGCAAGCTCCGGCACCCCAGCCGCTCGAAGCAGCTCAAGAGCTTCATCGACAGCTAGTCCGTGGGCTGGCCTGCTCGCCAACCGAAGACAGCTCTCCCGCGCAGGCCGCGCTGCTGGCCTCGCGCTGGCCAATCACTCGCTCGCGTGGGCAGGCGTTCGCCTGGCGAGCAGCGCACCGCCGTGGCCCTCCTCGTGCTCGCGAGCGCGGTCCTCGGCGGCTGCAGCAAGACGATGTCCGAAGAAGACTGCCGCACGATCGGCGAGGGCATGCGCACCGCATGGGCAGCGGAGGCAAAGCGGGTGGGGTCCACCGCTCCAGGGGGCCCGGGGAAAGCCTCCGTGGTGATCGACAGCGAGGGCGAGAGGCTCTCGTCAGAGTGGACATCCGATTGCAAGCGGGAGCTCGCCGGGAGCAAGATCGACCCCGGCGAGCTCGGCTGCCTTACCCGCGCGAAGACGCTCGAAGAGCTCCGCCGGTGCGCCACGCCCTGAACACCTGGGAGCGCGGCCGGGGCGGGGCGCCCCGCGATCCTTTCAGTTGAGATAGCGCTTGTCCTTCGGGGGGTCCTTCTGGCCGCCGGGGATGACCCGCAGCGGGACGCCCCCGGAGCGGCCGCGCGCCGCGGGGACACGGCGGAGCGCGGCGGACTGCGCCTGCAGCTGACGGAAGCGCATCCGTAGATAGAAGCGGCGCAGCGGGGAGAAGTCGCCGAAGAGGTAACCCGCGAGCATGCCGCCGAACGGCGTGATCAGCCCCTCGGGGGGCGCGCGCATGGCGATGACGTTGAGCACCGAGATCCCGAAGATGAAGACGAGCAGCATGGTGCCCGTCACGGGGAGGACGAAGAAGAGGCGGACCGTGGCATGTCGGTGCGCGAGCGCCCACGCGACGGCGACCGCCTCGATCATCCCGAGCCCGCCGTAGAACACGGGCCGCGCCATCTTCGGGAGGAGCGCGCCCACCGCCACCTGGAGCGCGAACGCGAAGGCGGCGGAGCCGAACAGGAACGCCAGCGTGCGCCTGGCTCCCCAGCGCTCTTCGAGCGAGGTACCGAGGAAATACAGGCCGAGCAGCGTCGTGACGAAGTGCCAGGGATCGCTCGGGTCGTGGACGAGCGGCGCGGTGAGCAGCCGCCACACCTGACCGTGGAGCACCTTCTCGCTGATGCCGAGGAACGGCTCGAGCACGCCTTCGCCGGCGCCCCCCCAGTTCAGGCCCAGGGTGAACATCACCCAGATACAGCCGATCGCGATCATCATCCCCAGCAGGGCCTTGCCTGGCTTGGGGAACCCCATCGAGCTGTGCTCCGGGCGCATGGATCTCCACCTAACAGCGGCGCCCCCGACGAGCAACCGCTGCCCCCCGGACTCCACGGCGATCCGCCCCGCGCCGACCGCCCTCCAGCGGCCGCGACGCCGCTGCGCGCCATCCAGGACGCTCTGGGGTAGCGTCCGCCCGACCGCACGCCAGCCCCCCGGGTAGCCTCCCGGGGAGCGGGCACGTCCCTGCTGTGCCCGCTGGCCAGCCGCTCAGAAGAAGTTGCCGATGTTGAACTCGAACTTGTACGTCTCTTCGTAGGGCAGCCGCTTGAACGGGAAGCCCCACTCGAAGCGCAGCGGTCCGAGCGGGGAGAACCACCGGAGCCCGAATCCCCACGAGGTGCGGACGTCGAGGAGGCGCTCGGCCGAGAAGCACGGGTTCGTGACGTCGTGCGGCGATGCGGGGGCGGCGTTGCAGTAGAGCTTCTCGAGATTCCAGGCGTTGCCCAGATCCGTGAAGACGACGCCCTTGATCTGCACGGCCTCGAGGATCGGGAACTCCAGCTCGAGGTTCTGGTAGTACATCAGGTTGCCGCCGATGTTCGCGCCGTTCGCGACAGGCAGCGAGTTCGGATCGAGCGACTCGCGGAGCGGAAGGCGCGGGCCGATGTCCCGGATCTCGAAGCCGCGCACATCGAGGATGCCGCCCAGGAAGAAGCGGGCGAAGATCGGCACGCCCTGCGGGTTGGGGCTCGTCACCATGCCGGCCTCGGTGTTCAGCTTGAGGACCAGGCTGTCGGTGATCGGGTAGTAGAACCGCCCCGTGGCGCGGTACCGCAGGAACTCGTTCTCGCTGCCGAACGCGCTGTGGGCGAGCTCCACCGAGCCCTGCAGGTAAATGCCCGAGGTCGGGAAGAGCTGGTTGTTGCGCGTGTCGAAGGTGAGCGCAGGGCGGATGCTCGACGTGAGCCCGGCGTTGAAGAGGTTGTAGAGCGGGAGCCGCTGGAACGAGGCTCGCTCCTCCGCCGTGCCGAGGCCGGTATTCGTGGCCGACGAGATCACGTCGTTCTCCAGCGTGTAGGTCAGCTGCGCGCGCAGCTCCGGCTCGATGAGCGGATAGCCGAGCGTCAGCGAGCCGCCGGTGGAGGTCTGCGAGAACTCCGTGTAGGTCCGCAGCTGGTTGTAGACGCTCACCGCCGCGGAGAACGGGCTGTCGAACAGGTACGGCTCGAAGAAGCGGACGTCGATGAGGCGCCGCGATCCGGAGATCTGCGCCTGGAGCGACAGCGACTGGCCGCTCCCGAGCAGGTTCGCCTGCTGGACCTGCGCCGTCGCGATGAAATTCTCGACGCTCGAGAAGCCCGCGCCGATCTGGAAGGTGCCCGTCGGCTTCTCGCCGATGTCGACGTTGACGTTGATGTGCTGGGGGTCGTCGCCCTGCTCGGTGGAGATGTCGACCCGCTCGAAGTAGCCGAGCGCCGTGATGCGCTGCTTCGAGCGCTCCAGCTTCGTCTCGCTGAACAGCTGCTGCTCCTCCACCTCCATCTCGCGGCGGATCACCTTGTCCCGCGTCTTCGTGTTGCCGCGGATCTCGATGCGCCCGAAGTGGACGAGCTGGTTTCTGCGGATGCCGACGGTGATGTCCACCTCGCGCCTGTCCGGGTCGAGCTGGGTGTCGGGCGCCGCCTCGACGTTGGCGTAGCCGGCGTCCCGGTAGAGCGTCTGGATCGCGCCGATATCCTTCGCCAGCTCGGCGCGGTTGAACCAGTCGCCCGGCTTGGCCCGCACCATCTCGCGCAGCGCGCGGCGCCCGCCGAGCGGCTCGATCTCGCGGCCGTCGGCGTCACGCTCGTAGACGCGGAGCGAGCGGATGCGGAAGCGCGGCCCCTCGTTGATCGTGATCGTGACCTCGATGCCCGTGCGGTCGGGCGTGAGCATCACCCTGGGCGTCGCGACCTGCACCGCGAGGAAGCCACGATCGTAGTAGAGCGCGTTGATCACGAGGACGTCGCGCTCGAACGCGTCCTGGCGGAACGGACCGCCGGTGCCGAAGGCGAAGAAGCCCCCCTGCCCCGTGATCATGACCTCCCGGAGCTCCTCGTCCGAGATGTTGTGGTTGCCGATGAACGTGATGCGCCGGACGGTAACCGGCGAGTGCTCCTTGATCGTGAACTTGAGGGTGACCTGGTTCTCTCGCTCCGGTTTGACCTCGTAGCTGACCTCGGCGAGGAAGAAGCCCTCCTCGGCGTACTTGTCGCGGAGCTTCTGCACGCCGCGCCGGATCGCCGCGTAGCTCAGGATCGTGCCGGTCTTGATCTCGACCGAGAGCGCCTCGGTGAGATCCTCGCTGTCGATCTCCTTGTTGCCGGAGAACTCGATCGCCTTGATGCTCGGGCGCTCGCGGACCAGCACCCTCAGGCTCACGCCGTCGTCGCGGCGGGTGAGGTCGACCTCGACGTCGTCGAACAGGCCGGAGTCCCAGAGTTCGCGCACGTCGCGCGCCAGCCCCTCGGGGGTGAACGGCCTGCCGACCCGCGTCTGCCCCAGGTAGACGAGCACGTCCTCGGTCGAGACACGCCGGTTGCCAGCGATGGCGACCTGGACGACCGGCTGCCCCCGAGCGAGCTCGGCCTCCGTGGGCGCCAGGTGGATCGTCGGCTCGACGGCGTCGGCGGCGACCTGCGCAGGTGTACCGGCGCCAGGCTGGGCTCCCGCGGCCGCGTCGGTCGGCGCGGACGGCTGCGCAGCGCTGGCCGGGGCGGGGGGCGGCGCGGCGCCGCCCCGAGGCGGCTGCGCGCCAGGAGCACCTCCTGGCACCTGGGCTGCCGCGAGCCGGGGCCGTATCGCCGCCACTGCAACGAACACCAGGAAGAGGCCGAGCCAGACGAGCCGCAGCCTGCGGCCGAGAAGGCGAAGCATGGGACGGGTGCCTGTCGCGTACAAGGCGCCACCCCGTAGCCCAGCGCGCCGTGAGTCTCAAGGGCGGACGCCGAAATCAAGGCGCGGCCGTCAGGTCGCGCTCCGCTGCTCTGTGTTCGGGTCGATCTCGCAGCCGTCTGACGCTATGCCAGGGTCCGCACGAGCGCAGGCGAGCACTCGCCGCCAGAAATTCCCGCGAGGCAGCCTTGACCGAGCGCGAGCCCCTGGGTAATTGCCGAGGCTCGCTAGCGTTCACCTGAACATCGGAGCACCTGTTCGTCGGTGCCCGCGCACTCCCTGGAGCATCGCGTGTCTCGAACCCCCTCCCTTCCGTCCGACGGTGACGCGTCCCGCAAGGGCCGCCGTGGCGGCCGGCCCGGTGACAGCGAGCCGCCGCCGCCCCCGGCGCCCGACACCTCGCTCGCCGAAGAGGCGCAGCGCCGGTACCTGAACTATGCGCTCAGCGTCATCACGTCGCGCGCGCTGCCCGATGTCCGCGACGGGTTGAAGCCGGTACAGCGCCGCATCCTCTACGCGATGCTGCACGACCTGCACCTCGGTCCGGACGCGAAGTACCGGAAGAGCGCCGCGGTCGTCGGTGACGTGATGGGCAAGTACCACCCGCACGGCGACGTCGCGATCTACGACGCGATGGTCCGGCTCGCGCAGGACTTCGTGATGCGGGCGCCGCTCATCGCCGGCCACGGGAACTTCGGCTCCGTGGACGGCGATGCGCCCGCCGCGATGCGTTACACCGAGGCGAAGCTCCGGCCCCTCGCGCTGGAGCTTCTCAGCGAGCTCGGCCAGCGCACGGTGGACTTTCGTCCCAACTACGACGGGACCCGCTTCGAGCCGATCGTCCTCCCGTCGCGCTTCCCCAACCTCCTCGTGAACGGCTCGCAGGGGATCGCGGTCGGGATGGCGACGAGCATCCCGCCGCACAACCTGGGCGAGGTGATCGACGCGTGCGTCGCGCTGATCGAGAACCGCGAGCTCACCACGCACCGGCTGCTGTCGTACGTGAAGGGGCCGGATTTCCCGACCGGAGGTCAGCTGCACGCGACGAAGAAGGAGCTCGAGGCCGTCTACACGGCCGGCCAGGGCTCGCTGAAGCTCCGCGGCGAGTGGCAGCTGGAAGAGGGCGACGGCAAGCGCGGCGCCGCTCCGCAGATCGTGATCACCTCCATCCCGTACGGCGTCGAGCGGAAGGCCATCGTCGAGAAGATCGCCGAGGTGATCCTCTCCAAGAAGCTGCCGACGCTCGTGGACGTGCGCGACGAGTCGACCGGCGAGGTGCGCATCGTGATGGAGCTCAAGCGCGGCGCCGACGCGCAGCTCGTGATGGCGTACCTCTACAAACAGACGCCGCTCGCGATCAACGTGCAGGTGAACCTCACCTGCCTCGTGCCCACCGACAACGCGGAGATCGCCGCGCCGCGGCGGCTCGGCCTGCACGAGATCCTGACGAAGTTCCTCGACTTCCGCTACGCGACGGTGACGCGGCGGCTCGAGTTCGAGCTCGGCGAGCTGAGGCGGCGGATCACGATCCTCGAGGGGTTCGAGAAGATCTTCGACGCGCTCGACGAGGTGATCCGGATCATCCGCAAGAGCGAGGGCAAGGCCGACGCGGCCGAGAAGCTGATGAAGCGCTTCACCCTCAACGAGGAGCAGACGGACGCGATCCTCGAGCTCAAGCTCTACAGGCTGGCGCGGCTCGAGATCCTGCTCGTGCAGAAGGATCTCGGCGAGAAGCGCGCCGAGGCCAAGCGGATCGAAGGGCTGCTCCGGAGCGACGCGAAGCGCTGGGGGATCGTCCGCGACGAGCTCGTCGAGATCAAGGGATCCTACGGCGAGAAGCGCCGCACGAAGGTGGTCGGCTCGATCGACGAGCCCGAGTACCAGGCCGAGGACTTCATCGTGGCCGAGGACGCGAACGTGATCCTCTCGGCGCAGGGCTGGGTGAAGCGGGTCCGCGAGGTGAAGGATCTCGCCTCGACGCGCATCCGCGAGGGAGACAGCGTCCTCGCGGTCGTCGCCGGCTCGACGCGGTCGACGGTCGCGTTCTTCTCGAACCTCGGCGCGTGCTACGTGTGCCGCATCCACGACGTGCCGCAGTCGACCGGCTACGGCGATCCCGTGCAGAAGCTGTTCAAGCTGGCCGACGGCGAGCGGCTGATCGCGCTGATGTCCTTCGATCCGAGGGCGCTCGACGTCCCGGCGCAGACCCCGGACTCCGCCGAGCCGGAGCCGCCCTTCGCGCTGGCGATCACCCGAGGAGGCCTCGGCTTCAGGTTCTCGCTGCGGCCGCACCGCGATCCGTCGACGCGCTCCGGGCGCCGCTTCGCCAAGCTGAACGAGGGCGACGAGGTGCTCTTCGTCCACGCGGTGGACGGCGCCGATCGGGTGCTCTGCGCGTCGAGCGACGCCTGGGCGCTCAGCGTGGCCGTGGAGGAGCTCGCGCTGCTCTCGGGCCCGGGCAAGGGCTCGGTCGTGATGCGGGTCGCCGAGGGGGAGCGCCTGGTCGGCGCCGCGCTCGCCCTCGGGCCGAGCGACGCGATCACGGTCGAGACGGAGAAGGGCAAGACGCTCGAGGTCGCCGCGAGCAAAATCGCCGGCCAGCGCGGCACGCAGGGCGAGCCGGTCGCACGACGCGACCGCTTCGTCCGCGTGGTGCCGCCGGCCGTCGTCGTACCGACGCTGGAGGTGAGCTGAACATGGCCGCCACGAATCCCCCGGTCCGCGCCGCTTCGGGCGCACGTTACACGGCCGCTGACATCGAGGTGCTCGAGGGGCTGGAGCCCGTCCGCAAGCGCCCCGCCATGTACATCGGCGGCACCGACGTCAGGGGCTACCACCACCTGCTCTGGGAGATCGTCGACAACGCCGTCGACGAGGCCATCAACGGGCACGCGAAGCGGATCGAGGTGACGCTCGACGCCGACCTCCAGGGCGCCACCGTGACCGACGACGGGCGCGGCTTCCCCGTGGACGTCCATCCCAGGTACAAGCGCCCCGCGCTCGAGCTCATCCTCTGCACGCTGCACGCGGGCGGGAAGTTCGGGAGCGACAACTACAAGGTCTCAGGCGGGCTCCACGGCGTCGGCTCGAGCGTCGTCAACGCGCTCTCCGAGCTCGTCGAGGTCCGGGTGCTGCGCGACGGCTTCGAGCACCAGCAGACGTTCTCGCGCGGCGCGCCGACCAGCAAGCTCAAGAAGGGCGCGCCCACCCGCAAGCACGGCACGAGCGTCCATTTCCGGCCCGATCCGGAGATCTTCGGGCAGGGCCGGCGCTTCGATCCCGAGACCATCCGCGAGCGCCTGGAGGCCAAGGCGTACCTCCATGGAGGGCTCGAGATCGCGTTCCGCGATCTCTCGTCCGGAGAGTCGATCGAGCTCCTCCACCCGAACGGCATCGCGGACTTCTTGCCGAAGCTGATCGCCCAGCGCGGCAAGGCGGTGACGCACCCGACCATCTTCTACGTCGCGCGCGAGGGCGAGATCCGCCTGGAGGCCGCGCTCCAGTGGACCGAGTCGACCGACGAGTACGTGAAGTCGTACGTCAACGGCATCCCCACGCACGCGGGCGGGGCGCACGAGTCCGGCTTCGGCGCCGCGATCGTGAAGGCGGTCCGCGCGTTCATGGACGCGAAGAAGGTCCAGCCGAAGGGGGTGACGCTGACGGCCGACGACATCCGCGAGGGGATCGTGGGTGTCCTGTCCATCTACATCCAGGACCCGCAGTTCCAGGGACAGACGAAGGATCGACTCAACAACGCGGAGGCTGGACCGGCGGTCGAGGGCATGGTCCGGCCGGCGCTCGAGCAGTGGATGCTCCACAACGGCACGGCCGGGGAGTCGATCGTGGCCCGCGCGATCCTGGCGGCGCGCGCCAGGGAGGCGCGACGCGAGGCGACCCAGCAGGTCCTGCGCAAGACGCCGGTGTCGCACCGGCTCAACCTGCCGGGGAAGCTCGCCGATTGCGCCTCGACCGATCCGAGCGAGAGCGAGCTCTTCATCGTCGAGGGCGACAGCGCCGGTGGCTCGGCCAAGCAGGGCCGCGATCGCCGGACCCAGGCGATCCTCCCGCTCCGCGGCAAGGTGCTCAACGCGGAGCAGGCCTCGACATCGAAGGTGCTCGGCAACAAGGAGCTCCAGGACATCGTGAGCGCGCTGGGCTGCGGCTTTGGAAAGGACTTCGATGCCTCCAAGTTGCGCTACGGAAGGATTTTTCTACTCATGGATGCCGACAGCGACGGCCAGCACATCGCGACGCTGCTGCTGACGTTCTTCTACCGGCACCTGCCCGGCCTGCTCCGCGGCGGGCACGTGTTCCTCGCGCAGCCGCCGCTCTACAGGATCGATGTCGCCAAGGAGACGCACTGGGCGCTCGACGATGCGGAGCGCGACCGGGTCCTCGCGAAGCTCCCCAAGACGGCCAAGGCGGATATCTCGCGGTTCAAGGGGCTCGGCGAGATGCCCGCGGAGGACCTCAAGGCGACCACGCTCGACATCCGGCGCCGGCGCGCGCTGCGCGTCGTGATCGAGGGAGAGATCGAGACCGATCGCATCCTGAACGAGCTGATGGGCAAGGACGCCCAGGCGCGCTTCCGCTTCATCATGGAGCGCGCGCCGAACGCCGAGATCGACGTCTGACATCGATCCTTCGTTCGAGAGGTCGCGGAGACTCCGCGCCTCGCGCGGACGTCGTTGGATGCGGGAGCGCGCTCCCGCATTCATTTCCAATGACCGTCATGAGCTCGCCGCGAGGATGTCGCGCTGCAGGCGACCGCCACGGCGCGCACGTCGTGAAGACACAATGTGCCAACCGCGGGTGATCTCTGGCGCCTGTGCCACGTGAACGGCAGGCCACACCCCGTCGGACATCGCGAGCAGGTTGCCGGGCAATCGCGGCATTTTGTGCTGCTGAATGCCGAACCGCGTGAGCCAAGAGCGCTGCGTCAGCTTGCGGCCTGCTGGTTGCAATACGTCGCGCCGGTGGCCGCGATGACCGCGAGACACCGCCCTTACACCGCTGGAGAGGTACTCGTGACGACTGCGCTTCCTATCTCGACTCCGATCGCACCCTCCTCGTCCCACAGCATGCCGGCCGCATGTTCCCTGTCGGTTCCGAGCGGCGCGCCTGCCGCCCGGCCGGCGTCGCTCCCCACGCCTGGCGTCGCTGCGCCGAGCCTCAGCGCGCAGCCGCCGCGCGAGCGCGCTGCAGCGACCGGCGCCTCGCGATCCTCGCCACCACTGCGCTCCGCAGCCCCGCTCCCGCGCAGTACCTCGGAGCGGATCCTGCTCGGCCGCGACCGCATCCGCAGCGCCGCGGAAGCAGGCCAGAGGATCCGTTCCTACGAGGTCGCGCTGGACCTCGATCTGTCCGAGTTTCACTTCGCACGGCTCTTCCGCGCCGCCTTCGGGTCATCGCCCCACGTCTATTACGATGAGGTGCGTGCGGAGCGCGCGCGAGCGCTCCTGCATGAGGGGCTAACCGAGGGAGAGGTCGCCCGCCGCATCGGCTTCCGCAGGCCTGCAGAGCTCCGCGCCCTCCTGTCCAAGCGCGGCAGCACGCCGCCCTCGGCCGGAGAGACGGAGCCGAGCGACGCCTCTGCCGAGTGAGCAGACGGCAGAGATCGGCCATAGGAAGCGCCGGCACCGCGACCTCCTGTGCGAGGACAAAGTGCTTACCCCCATGACATGACGATCAGAGCCTCCGGTGCGTGAGCGAAGGTAGGTTCGCCCTGACGCGATCGAGGTAGGAGGGGTCGAGCATCGCCATCGCGATCCCCTCCCCTTCCGAGGCCTGCGCGATCACCTCACCCCACGGATCGATGACGCACGATTTCCCGAATGTCGCCCGCCCGCCTGGATGCTTGCCCCACTGCGCCGCGGCCACCACGTACGCCTGAGCCTCGATGGCCCGGGCGCGGAGCAAGACCAGCCAGTGGTCCTTGCCGGTGAGCAGGGTGAACGCCGCAGGGACGGCGATCGCCTCTGCGCCCGCGGACGAGAGCGCGCGGTAGAGCTCCGGAAACCGGACGTCGTAGCAGATCGACAGCCCGAGCTTCACGCCGTCGATCTCGGTGACGACGGGGCGCTCCCCGGCGGTCGTCGACGCCGACTCGCGGTACTTCGTTCCGTCGGCGATCTCGACGTCGAAGAGGTGAATCTTCCGGTAGCGCGCGGTGAGCCGGCCGTCGGGCCCGAAGACCGCGCAGGTGTTGTACGGCCGCGCCGGATCGTGCGCGCGCTCAGGGAAGCCGCCGGCCACGATGGTCACCCGGGCGGAGCGTGCCGCGTCGGCGAGACGACGCGCGATCGGACCGCCACCGGCGTCGAGGTCCTCCGCGATGTTACGCTTCCCCTCCTCGTTGCCCATGTACGCGAAGTTCTCGGGCAGCACGACCGTCGTCGCCCCACGGCGCGCCGCCTCCACGACGAGCACCTCGACCCGCGCCAGGTTCTCGCTCACGTTCTCCTGGCTGGAGAGCTGAAGGGCCGCCCAGATCACCGGTTTCTCCATGCGGCAAGCCTACCGCACGGGGAACCGGAGCGGACCACGCGCCGGAGGGGAGCGGAGGGCGCATCAGATTCCTGGATCTCCGGACGCTCCCGCAGCCCCGCCGGTGCCAGCGCCATCTGCCCCGCCGGCACCAGCGCCACCTCCCCCGCCGACACCCGCGGCCCCGCCGGCGCCAGCGCCATCTGCGCCGCCGGCGCCCGCGGCTCCACCGCTGCCGTCCACCTCGTCGGGCGCCGCGCACTCGAGCGGCGCGCCGGAGTAGGCGCACCTGGCGCCGCACGCGGCGCACACACAGGCGAGCACCCGCTGGAACATCCGGTGAGCGGCGCCCGCATCGTCCGGGAACACGCACGCCGTCTGGCAGGCTTTGTTGTGGCCGCACCCCTTGAGGCACAGGCTGATCGGCCTGCACTCGGGCTCCCCGTCGCACGCCGCGAGCTCCGCCTCGCAGCGCCCACCGGGGGACGCATGCTCGTTGAAGCAATCGCCGCAGCGCCCGGCCTCGCCGCCATAGGCCGCGAGGCACTCGCAGACATTCGCGGGCCCTTCGTCGGCGCCCACATCGGGCGGCGCTCCCCCCGAGGCGCCTGCGCTGGTGGAGCTGCCCGCCTGAGGGCGCGGCGGCGGGGGCCGCTCGTCGGAGCAGCTCGGGAGCGACGCGAGCGCGAGCGCCGCCCCGAAGGCCATCACGCCGTAGCGGACAGCGCAGCCGTACAACCCGACAGGAGCGCGCATCGCCCTCCGCACGATCGCCATGATGGGGACGAGCGTAGCCTGCCTCTCTCCCGCGACCGAGCCTGAGCCGCACGGCTCATGGACGTCCGCGGGATCCGCCGAGGCCGCACGGAACCCTCTCCCGGCGGCGCCCGATCGCTCCTATGCTTTGCCCGCACGTCACAAAAATTCTCATGGAAATCGCTCCCCTGTCGCTGTTGCCGCGCTCCGTGCTCGCCCTCGCCAAGGAGGTCGCGCGCGCGCTGCTCCGGCGACCTGTCGTCGGGATCGCCGCCGCCGCTCAGACCGCCGACGGCCGGTGGCTGCTCATCCGCCGCAGCGACACCGGAACCTGGGCGCTCCCGGGAGGGACCCTGGAATGGGGAGAGACGCTCCGCGACAGCATCGTGCGGGAGCTCGCCGAGGAGGCCGGCGTCACCGAGGTCGAGCTCGGGCGGGTCGTGGGCGTGTACTCGCGGCCTGATCGCGACATCCGCTTCCACGCCGTGACGGTCGTCGTCACCGCCCGGATCGCCGCGCCGACGCGCCCCCCGCAAAACCCGCTCGAGATCCGCGAGGCAAGGCTGTTCCGCGAAGACGAGCTCCCGTCCGAGCTCGCGATGGACATGGGGGATCTCTTCGCCGCCGCCCGGCGCGCCGGCGACACGGAGCTCGAGTGAGCCGAGGCAAGCGATGACGCAGGCACACCACGACGACGCCGGAGCGCGCGACGCGCTGCAGGGCGGGCTCGCGACGGATCCGAAGCACAAGGCGAGGATCGAGGAGCTCGCCGAGCGCATCGAGAAATATAGGGCGAGCTACTACGCGGGGCGCCCCGAGATCTCGGACGCGGCGTTCGACGCCCTCGAGGACGAGCTCCGCGCCCTCGATCCGGCGCACCCGGTGCTCGCCCGGGTCGGCTCGGCCTCGCTGATCACCGAGTGGGAGAAGGCGCGGCACGAGATCCCGATGGGCTCGCTCAACAAGGTCGTCTCCGAGGACGAGCTCCTGGGCTGGGTCGCCCGGTGCGACGAGATCCTCGTGAAGGACGGGCACGGCGGCGCAGGCGCCGCGCCGCCGGCGCCGGGATCCACCTCGAGCGTCGCGGGTGACCTCTTCGTGGCGGAGAAGCTCGACGGCATCTCCATCGAGGTCATCTACAAGGGCGGCAAGCTCGTCGACGCCATCACCCGCGGCGACGGTGAGTGGGGCGAGCGGATCACCGCGAACGTCGCGCGGATGAAGGGGATCCCCTCGCGGATCCGGGAGAAGGGCCGGCTGTCCGTGCGCGGAGAGATCATCCTTCGCCTCTCGGACATGAAGCGCCACTTCCCCGGCGTCACCAGCCCGCGCAACATGGCCGCGGGCGCGGCCAAGCGGTTCGACGGCCAGGGGGCGGAGCACTGCACGGTGCTCTTCTACGATGTCGCCGATCACCTCGAGATCCCGACGTGCCGGGCGCGCTTCGCCTGGCTGCGCGAGCTCGGCTTCGCGACGCCGCAGACCGCGTACGGCAGCGTCGATGACGTCGTGAAGCTCTACCGGCGCTACTCGAGCGAGCTCCGCGCGGGCCTCGACTACGAGATCGACGGGCTCGTCGTCTACGTGGACTCGCTCCACGTCCAGGGCCTGCTCGGCGACGTCAACCGCCGGCCGCGCGGCGCGGTCGCCTTCAAATTCGCGTCGCCCGCCAAGGTGACGACGGTCGTGGCGATCCAGTGGGACACCGGGCCGAGCGGCCGGGTCACCCCGGTGGCGATCGTCGAGCCGGTGGAGCTCGCCGGCGCGAACGTCCGGCGCGCTTCCCTGCACAACTCGGCCAACGTGCGGAGCCTCGGCATCGGGGTGGGCGACGAGGTGCTGGTCTCGCGCCGCAACGACGTCATCCCGTACGTCGAGGAGGTCGTCGAGAAGCGCGGCCCCGTCGCCGTCCCTCCATCGGTCTGCCCTGTCTGCAGCGCGCCGCTCGTCGTCGAGGGAGAGTACCTCCTCTGCCGGAACGCCGCGTGCCGAGCCCTCATCGAGGGGCGCATCCACAACTGGATCGACGCCGTCGGCGCGCTGGAGTGGGGCGACAAGCTGATCGAGCAGGTGGTGGCCGCGGGCCTCGTGCGAGAGCCGCTCGACCTCTACAAGCTCACGGTCAAGAGCATCGCCGACCTCGATCGGCGCGGCGAGAAGAGCGCAACGAAGTGCCTGGAGCAGCTGAAGAGCCGCCTCCCGCTCGCGCTGCCGGTGTTCCTCGCGGCGCTCGGCATCGAGGGCTTCGCGATCCAGACCGCGCGGCTGCTCGTGTCGGCGGGGTACACGACGATCGAGAAGCTGCTCGCCGCCGGCGAGGACGAGCTCGCCAGCATCCCGGGCCTCGGCGCGATCAAGGCCGCGAGCATCATTCGAGGGCTGCGCGCCCGCAGCGACGAGATCTCGCGGCTGCTCGCCGCCGGCATCGTGCCGGTCGCGCCCGAGGCCGAAGGCCCGCTCGCCGGACTGACGTTCTGCTTCACCGGCGCGGGCGCGCGTCCCCGCGGCGAGCTCACCCACCTCGTCGAGTCGAACGGCGGCCGGGTGCTGAACAGCGTCACGAAGGAGCTCAACTACCTCGTCATCGCCGACGTGGCGTCCACGTCGAGCAAGGCGGTGAAGGCGCGCAAGTACGGCACGAAGCTCATCACCGAGGACGATCTGGACAGGCTCATCGCCGAGCGCCGCGGCGGCTGACCGAGGTGAACGCCCGGCTCGATCCGTCGGCCCCTACCAGGTGATGTCCTGGTCCTCCGTGACGCCAAGGACGTCCCGGAGCTCGAGGCGCCGCCCGTCCGGGAGGCGGATCGTGCCCGAATAGAGGCCGATCGGCTGCATGAACTCCGACGCGAGCAAGCCGAGGTTCGTGTGGTTCGAGTGCGCCGCGCCGGGGGCGAAGCGTAGATCCACGGCGCCGTCCGCGGTCCGGACGCGCCACGGGTCGAGCGGCCGCGCCGCGTCGAAGGTGAACCGGCCTTCGGCGAGCGGGATGAGCTCGCCGTCGATCCAGATCGCGCACTCGGCGTCGCCGACGAAGCCTTCGCCCAGGTTCAGGCCGACGCGCTCGCCGCTCTCCGCGCGCCCCAGCGCGAGGGCCCAGCGCCAGGTCGTGCGGCGCCGCAGGAGGCCGCCCGTGTAGTCGTAGCAGGCGATCGCTCCGTCGAGGGAGATGCGGCGACCGAGCACCGACGCATCGCCTTCGACGCCGAGGAGCAGGCGCTTCTCGCTGGTGATCAGGACGCCATCCGAGGGCTGCGCGATCGCCGAGAGCGCCGGCGGGGCCCCGCGACCGTCGAGCCGCGCCTCGAGCTCGATGCCGGGCAGCGCGGCGGTCACCGCGGTCGTCGCGTCCCTGCGCGGCCGCTCGATCCGCACGCGCGCGCGGGGGAGCCACACGCGCGCGGAGCAGCCCTCGCCGCTCGCCTCGCCCACGCTCGCCGCGAAGGGCGGCCCGAACGCCGCGCGATCCACGAGCAGCCGCCGGCCTGCCTTGTCGAAGACGACGCTGAACGCGATCGACAGGTAGCCGAGGTGCACGACCGCGACGGCGACGAAGACCTCGTCGGACGCGATCGCCACGTAGACCCATCGCTTGTGCTTGAGCAGCCGATCGAGCCTGCGCGGCGCGAGGAGCGCCGGGTCGACCCGGGGGAGATCGCCCCGGTACGACCCGACGCGCGCCGCTCCCGTGATCGGGTCGAGGATCGCATCGGGCGGCGTGATGAGCTCGCGCATCGGACGAGAGTAGCGGCGACGTCGTCGTTGCCCAAGGCGAGGGACGCCGGAAACCTGACATCGTTAGAATCGCGCGAATCGCGTGATTGCGCCGAGCGCTCTCCACCGCGGCCATCTGGCTCACGCCGCGGCGGAGAGCAGCGGCGCCGGAGCCTGCGCGCCCTCGGCTCCCCCGCTAGACTCGCGTCATGATCGACGCCATCGCCACGCCCCCGAGCCCTCTGAACGAGCCCGTCCTCACGTACGCGCCTGGCAGCCCGGAGCGCGCGGCCCTCAAGGCGGAGCTCGACCGCCGGGCGCGGGAGACGATCGAGATCCCGATGGTGATCGACGGCGAGGCGATCCGGACCGGAGCGCTCGACGAGGTCCGCGCGCCGCACCGGCGCGACCTCCTCCTCGCCCGGGCTCACCAAGGTGGCGCCGAGCACGTCGCGCGCGCGATCGAGGCCGCCCGGCGGGCGCACCCGGCCTGGTCGAGGACGCCGTGGACCGAGCGCGCCGCCGTGTTCCTCAAGGCGGCCGAGCTGCTCGCGACCCGGTACCGCCCCACGCTCAACGCGGCGACGATGCTCGGGCAGAGCAAGACGGCGTACCAGGCCGAGATCGACTCGGCCTGCGAGCTCATCGACTTCTTTCGCTACAACGTCCACTTCGCCCACAGGATCGCGGCGGAGCAGCCGGGGAGCGCGCCCGGCGTCTGGAACCTCGCGGAGCCTCGCCCGCTGGAGGGCTTCGTCTTCGCGGCGACGCCGTTCAACTTCACCGCGATCGCGGGCAACCTGTGCGCGGCCCCGGCGCTGATGGGCAACACCGTGGTCTGGAAGCCGTCCGCGAACGCGCTGTACTCCGCGCACTTCGTGATGGAGCTGCTGATCGAGGCGGGCCTCCCGCGCGGCGTCATCAACCTCGTCATGGGCGCGCCCGAGCTGGTCTCGAACGCGTGCCTCGATCATCCGGACTTCGCCGGCATCCACTTCACCGGCTCGACCGCGGTCTTCCAGTCGATCTGGCGTCGCATCGGGGAGAACATCGGGCGCTACCGCAGCTACCCGCGGATCGTGGGCGAGACCGGCGGGAAGGACTTCGTCTTCGCGCACGCGAGCGCCGACGTCGACGCGCTCGCCGTGGCGCTCGTCCGGGGCGCCTACGAATTCCAGGGGCAGAAGTGCTCGGCCGCGTCGCGCGCGTACATCCCCCGCTCGCTCTGGCCGGCCCTCAAGGACCGGCTCGTGGGCCACATCCGGGCGATCCGCGTGGGGGACGTCGCCGACTTCCGCAACTTCATGGGCGCGGTGATCGACGAGCGAGCGCACGCGCGGCTCACGGGGCGGATCGCCGCGGCGAAGGCGGACGCGGCGTGCTCGATCGTGTGCGGCGGCGGCGCGCGCGCGCACGACGGGAGCGACGGCTGGTTCGTCGAGCCGACGCTGATCGAGACCACGGATCCGCGCCACCCGCTGATGGCGGAGGAGCTGTTCGGGCCGGTCCTCACGGTCTGGGTCTACCCCGACGGCGAGGAGCACAGGGCGCTCGCGCTCTGCGACGAGACGTCGCCGTATGGCCTGACCGGCGCCGTGTTCGCGCGGGATCGGGCGTTCATCGAGGCGGCGAGCGACGCGCTCCGCTTCGCCGCGGGCAATTTCTACATCAACGACAAGCCGACCGGCGCCGTCGTCGGACAGCAGCCGTTCGGCGGCGCGCGCGCCTCCGGCACGAACGACAAGGCGGGCAGCCTGTTCAACCTGCTCCGCTGGGTCTCCCCCCGGGTCGTGAAGGAGACGTTCTCCCCGCCGCGCGCGGTCGCCTATCCGTTCATGGCGGCCGAGTAGGAAGCGCGCCGCGCGCCGACGAGGCGGCGGGCCTCGTCGATCAATCCTCCGGCGAATAGTCGCAGACGCCACCCGCGAGGTCGGCGCAGGACCGGTCCTCCTCCTCGTAACACTCGGCCGTGCGCTCGATGGCCGTGGCATAGGACGCGCGGTCGGACAGCTCGAGGCACAGCGCGACGCACGTGTCCTTTCCAGGGCTGTCGGTCTGGCACTCGGCGTTCTTGGTGCAGACGACGTCGCACGCGTCGATGTCCGGCGAGCAGCCAGGGATGGGAGCGAAGAGCAGCAGGGCCAAGACGAGCGCGGGACGGGGCATAACGAGAGCTCCGACGGCCATCGGAGCACGCGGCCGAGCCGGCGGCGAGAGGCGAGCAGAGGGCGGCCGCGGGGCGCCGGCTCCCCCCTGCCCCGGCTCCCTCCTGGAAGCGCGCGCCGCCGGAGGCGAATCGAGCCGGTGAGGCCACCGGCAAACTTCGTGTTCCGCCCGAGTCGTTAAGCGCACCAGCGAAGATGGGGGTCTCTTCTCAGGGAGTCATGCCCGGAGTCATTGCCATCCGACTCGCCAGCCACCGAGCTCTACAGGCCGATCCGACCTCGACCATTCGGTTGTGGAGCAGCACCCGACCATTACGTATGCTCCAGATCTCCGCCCGTCAAAAGCGTGCGCCCCCATGGCGCGCAGGACGAGCAGAAGCGTAGGTGTATATTTCCCACGCCGCTACACCAGGGGTCGCTGTGGGATAGCAAACGTTGGAGGTGCCATGAAGTCGATGCATTTTCTGGGTTTCTTCGTGCTCGGCACGATCGCGGCGACCGCCGCAGGCTGCGGCGGAGGCAACGAGGGCGACGGCGGCGGAGGCGAGGGAGGAGCCGGGAGCACCACGACGTCCTCCACGACCACCGGCGCCGTCGCCGGCAGCACCTCCACGGGCGCGGGCGAGGTGGACGACGGCAACGATAGCCCCGAAGAAGCGGAGCCGATCCGACCCGAAGACAATTGGCTTTCGGGGACGCTCGAGCCGCTGGACACGGACGCTGACTACTACAGCTTCACCGGAGCCAAGGGTCAGCCCGTGTATATCCTGAGCGACGCGAGGCCTTCGGATGACGAGCGGGATCCGACATACCCCGATACCGTCATCACATTGCTTGACGCCGACGGGAACCAGCTCGCGCAAAACGACGACCCGGCCCGGGGCTTCACCAACGACAGCGAGCTCCTCACCGTCCTGCCAGCGGATGGCGAGTACTTCATCGTCGTCCAGGATTGCAACGCGGCCTTCCCGCAGTTCGCCTTCCCGGACGGTTGCTTCAACCCGGCGGACGTCCTCAGCTTCGACTATGGGCTGCGGCTCATCCCGCTCGATGTGGCGGAGAGCGATACCGATAGCCTCGTCGGCGACACCGAGCCCAACAATGACGCCGAGCAGGCCGTGCAGCTGCACTATGAGCTGAACGACGACGAGTCGGGCCACTTCACCACCTTCGCGTTCGGCAATTTCGAGAGCGCGACCGACGTCGATGTGTATTCGTTCACCCCGCCGGAGACCCCCGCGGTCGACAACGCCATCCTCGCCCAGCTGATCGTCGACCAGCCGACAGGGATCGAGGGCAACGGCTCGACGGTGGACGTCAGCGAGATCGCCGTGTTCGCTTCGACCGATCTGACCAACGCCTACGCGAAGGTGGACCCGTCGACGGGTGGCGATATCGCCCTCCCGGTGGAAGCCGGGCAAGAGTACTTCGTCTTCGTCAAGCGCCCTGCGGGAGAGGCAGGAAAGAACGACTTCTACATCCTGCTGCACAACCGCGTGAACTCCGATCCCCTCGAGGCCGAGGAGGAGACCAACGGCGTCATCGAGACGCCGGAAGCGGGCCTTGTCTCCTTCCCCAACGGGGGAGGCGGCGTCAGCTACGCGATCGAGGGCAAGATCGCCGACGGAGAGACCGCAGACGTCGACATCTATGCGGTCCCCCTCGATGACGTGGAGGCGGACTGGACGTTCTCGGTCGTCTGCGAAGCGCAGCGCAACGGGTCCGGGGTCCGCGAGCTCAGCGCCGAGGTGCTGAACGGAGACGGCACGCCGATCGACACCGCCACCTACTCGGCCACGGAGACCGAAGACGAAAACCTGTACGTCGAGCGGGTCGCGATCCCGGAGGGCGCAGCGAACGACCGGTTGCTCGTCAAGGTATCGGCCGGAACGCCCGCCGCCGACGTGACGAGCCGAGGGTACAACTGCCTCTTCGCCTACCTGCCGCCGGAGACCAACTGAGGGTCTGAAGCACCTCGCGGCGTGAGCGCCCGTCCACCGGGTGCGCGCCGCCGGGTGCTCTGGAGCACGCGGCGCAAGACCGCGCTCGAAGGCCGGCACCGCGCGCTCCGTCGTCGGCACACCCGCGAGAGCAGATCGCCGGCGGCTCCCCCCGGGCCTCCCCGCTCCCCGTGGTATAGCCCGACCGACATGAAGGTCGGCACCACACCCGCGCGCTCAGGGCTCCTCTCCCTTCTCCTGCTCGTCGCCTGCAACGCTGGCACCCAGACCGGTGAGGTGTCCTCGCCGGCCAGGACCGGCGGCGCCGCGCCGCAGGGGGCGACGTCGACGCCGGCGACGACCGCGCCGCCCGAGCCGACGCCGCGCGCCGAGTTCGATCCCGTGGCGCAGGGGCTCACCGTGGAGGGAGTGAAGCAGCTCTGCGACGAGCACCTGCGCGCCGCAGAGGGGCACCTCGCCGCGATCCGGGCGCTCCGAGGCGCGCCGCCGGAGAAGCTCACCTACGCCGCGACGCTCGGGCGGTTCGACGACGCCGCGCTCGAGGTGAACAGCGCGGGCGAGTTCCCGTACTTGATGGGGGTCGCGCACCCGGACGCGGCGGTGCGAGAGGCCGCGAGGCTCTGCGAGCCGAAGGTCGACAGGTTCACGACCGCGATGTGGCTGGACGCCGATCTCGCCGCCGTCATCGAGGCGTACGCCGAGAGAGGCGACGCGCGCGAAGCGTTGAACGGTGAGCGCGCCCGGCTGCTCGCCGACGTCCTCCGCGACTTCCGCCGCAACGGGCTGTCGCTGCCGGTCGACCGACAGCAGCGCCTCCGCGACGTGAACGAGCAGATCACCCGCATCGGACAGGAGTTCATGTCGAACCTGTCCGCGTCGACCGCATCGATCGAGATCGCGCCCGCGTCCCTCCAGGGGCTGCCCAAGGAGTACGTGGCGAAGCACGCGCCCAAGGCGAACGGCAAGGTCGAGATCACCACCGACTACCCCGACTTCTTCCCGTTCGTCACCTACGCCAAGGACCGCAAGGCCGCGCTCGATCTCTACGTCCTGTTCACCAACCGCGGCGGCGAGAAGAACGTGAAGCTGATCGATCGCCTCCTCGCGCTCCGCTCGGAGAAGGCGAAGATGCTCGGCTACAAGAGCTGGGCCGACTACGCCATCGAGCCGCGAATGGCCAAGACGAGCGGCGCCGTGCGCGGCTTCCTCGACCAGGTCAGGGCCGCGCTGAAAGAGCCCGCCAAGGCCGAGTTCGCCGCGCTGATGAAGGAGCACGTGCGGCTCGGGGGAAAGCCGACCGACAAGCTCCCCCCCTCGGATCGCTACTTCCTCGAGGACCGTGTCCGCGCGTCCACGTACCAGTTCGACTCGCAGGCGCTCTCGGACTACCTCGAGCTCGGCGCGGTGAAGCAGGGGCTCATGGACATCACCGCGAGGATGTACGCCCTCGAGTACAAGGAGGTCCCTGCGAAGGCGTGGCACCCCGACGTGACCGCGTACGAGGTGCGCTCCGAGGGCAAGCTGATCGGCAAGTTCTACCTCGACCTCTACAGCAGGCCCGACAAGTACAAACACGCGGCGATGTTCGCCGTGCGGACGGCGAAGCTGCTCGACGACGGGTCGTGGCAGACCCCCGTCGCGGCGCTCGAGTGCAACTTCCCGAAGCCGGGGGCGCAGCCGGCGCTGATGTCCCACGAGGACGTGGTGACGTTCTTCCACGAGTTCGGGCACGTGCTGCACCACCTCCTGACGCGCTCGGAGCTGGCCTCCTATTCAGGGACCGCGACGGTGCGCGACTTCGTCGAGGCGCCGAGCCAGATGTTCGAGGAGTGGGCCTGGTCGCGCGAGGTGCTCGATCTGTTCGCGAAGCACCACGCGACCGGCGAGAAGATCCCGGACGCCCTCTTCCAGGCGATGACCCGCGCGCGAGGCTTCGGTCGAGCGCTCGCGACGCAGCGGCAGCTCACGCTCGCGTCGATCGATCTGGAGCTCCACACCCGCGATCCTGGCTTCGACGCGACCCTGGTCGTGGAGCAGGCGCAGCGCGCGAACGAGTCCTTCGCCTTCGTGAAGGGGACGCACCTCCAGTCGAGCTTCGGACACCTCATCACCTACGACGCGGGCTACTACGGCTACCAGTGGGCGCTGTCGCTCTCGCGCGACGTGCTCACCCGCTTCAAGAAGGAAGGCCTGCTGAACCCCGCCGTCGCGCGCGCCTTCCGCGACGAGGTGCTCGCGAAGGGCGGCGGTGTCGAGGCGGGAGCGCTCGTCGCCCGCTTCCTCGGTCGACCGCCGAGCCACGACGCGTACCTCGCTTACCTCCAGGGCAAGGAGTGAACGGGCCAGCCGCGGGGCGGACGCAGCGCTCGGCGACACCAAGGCCTGCGCTGAGCGCTCGGCCGCGGAGCGGCGCAGGGGTCCGGCCGTCCGTGACCGGAGGCCTGACGGGAAAGCTCAGGGCTCGATCGCGACGCCGAGCTCCTCGCGCAAGGCGTGGTAGGCGTCCGAGACCGTGAACGAGAGGAGATCGCCGATCTTCTCCTCGGCCGTCAGCACGCCCGGCGCGTCTCCCCGCGAGAGCGACGACGCCGCCACGGAGAGATCGCCGGTCAGCAGATAGCCGACCCGGGCAGCGCACCGCTCGACCGAGCCGACCCAGTGCGCGAGATCGAGCGGCGCGCGGATCTCGTAGAGCTCGAACACAGCGGCCTCGAGGGCGTCACGCTCGCTCTCCGTCAGGCGCTCGTCGAGGAGGGGCACCAGCGCGAGCACCGCGCCCTCGAGATCGGCGGGGACGAGCTCCGACGGCCGCGCCACCTTGACGGCCGCCGCCAGGCAGACGCCGAGCTCCTCTAGCGACGGGAAATGGAGCAGCAGCCGGTGCGGGCCGACGTGGTACGCGACGTGGCTGCCCACCAGGAACGCGAGCTCGGCCGCCGTCCTCCCGCGGAGCGCCTCGCCGCCGACGAGGACGCTCGGCTCTTCGACCGCCACCGCGGCGACCGCGATCGGCGCGTCCTTGCGGAGGTAGACCGCCGGCGAGGTGATCCCGAGACACCGGCTCGCCCACGAGAACAGGCGAACCACGCCCGCCGCGTTCCGCTCCGCGTCGGCGCGCGCGGCCGGATCGAGCTGGGGGACCCGCTTCTCCCGCACGCGCTGGGCGAACCGCGCGCGGATCGCCGCGCCGGCGACCGACGCGAGGACCTCCTCGAGGGCGCGATCGCGATCGCCCGCTCGCAGGAGGTCCCACGTCCCGACGCTCAGCCCGCGCGCAGGCTGGACGAGGCCCGCCGGGCGGTGCTCCTCGAAGATGAAGCGCTCCCGCGCCTCGGCCGCGCCGAGGTAAACGGCCACGCTCGCCGCGGACCAGGCCTGGTCGACCCGCCTCAGCTTCTGGAACGTGTCGAACAGGTCGTGAAACACCTGGACGTTGCCGGGATCGAGCACCGCCGCGGCCTGGAGGTGCGCTGCGGCGCGCTCGAGCCGGCCGGCCGTCCGCGCGAGCGACGCCGCGCTGAGCCGCCCCGGCACGTCGTCGGGTCGCTCGTCCACCGCGCCCTCGAACGCCTCCAGCGCGGAGGTGGGATCCTCGAGGTGATCGCGGAAGAGCATGCCGAGGCGGCGGCAGAGCTCCCAGGTGACGTCGCTCCGGACGCGCAGGTCGGGGATGCGCTGCGCTCGATCGAGCATGCGCCGGTACGCGAGCTCGAGCTCGCCCCACTCCTGCCGCGCCGAGAGGAGGATCGCGATGAGCGAGAGCGGATCGAGGAACGTGGGATCTGCGTCCAGCGCGCGCTCGAGCAGCTCGATCCCGTCCCGCTCCCGCGTGACCTCGGTCAAGGTCGCGCGGGCCTCGCCTTGCATCGCGGCGCGCGCGAGCTCCAGGAGCGCGACCGCCCGCTGCCTCGGCTCCTCTATCCTCTCGATGAGGCAGCGGCGCGCCTCGATCGACGCATCGACGTCGCCCGCGGCCTGGTAGAGCCGGCCCAGGCTGCGCAAGACAGCGGCGTCGTCGGGGCGGAGCTCCCGCGCCCGCTCGAGGAGCTCCAGCGCGCGCGCCGGCTCTCCGGCGATGCTCTCCCAGCGCTCTGCGAACTGGACGAGGAACCCGAAGCGATCGCCGTCCCCCTCGACGCGCGTGAGCAGCCGCTCCTCCGCGATGCGCAGCCGGACGAAGTCGCGCCCGGTGAGGTGGAGCTCGACCAGGGCCTCGAGCGCGGGCCGGTGCTCCGGCGCGAGCGCGAGCGCCTTGTCGAAGCTCTCGATCGCCTCGCGGTGCCGCTCCTGGCGCCACCTGGTCTGGGCGATGCGCAGATGCACCTCCGCGCGCGCGTCCCGGTGCGCTACGCCGACGAGCGCGAGCGCCTTCCTGTACGCCGTGAGCGCGCCCTCCAGGTCCCCGGCGGCGGCGAGCATGTCGCCGGCCGCGAGGTACTGCGCGACCGGATCGTCCGGCGCCGGCGCCGGCGTGGTGGCGGCGTCCCGCTCGTCCGCGATGTCCAGCGGCGCGGCCTCGGTCCCCTCCGCCGGGGGCGCGCCCGGGGCGCCGCCGCGAGGGACGAGCACCGAGAAGGAGCCCTGCCCGCCCGTCCGCGCGAAGCACGGGATGGCGCCGGCGAGCTCGGTGTTCCCCTCCACGCGGCGGAAGATCGCCTCCGCGGTGAGGCCGCGCTCCGGCTCGGCCTCGTCGAGGTGCTCGACGAAGGCGCGGGTGAGCACCGACGGCAGATCCGCGTCGAGCGAGCCGATCGGGTGCGCCGCCACGAGGAGCTCGACCCCCGTCACGGAAGACGCCACCGCCTGCTCCGCGGCGGCGACGACGGCGCGCGAGGTCGCCCCGGGGCCGTGGTGGCACTCGAGGACGAACAGCACCTCGCCGCGCGCGCGATCGCGGAACACCGCGGCGATGTCGCCCAGCGCGTCGCCCAGGCCGGGGTTCTCGGGATCGAGGCAGAGGAAGAGCTCCCCGTCCGGCGACAGCGCGACCGCGCTGGAGGCGTAGAAGAGGAACAGGGTGGATGCATCGTCGCGCGCGGCGTCCTCCGCGTCGACCAGGGTCCTCCGCGTCGCGACCACCTCGTCGAACAGCGCGTCGAGCTGCTCCGCGAGATCCCGGGCGGGATCGACGTCGATCACCCGGAAGCCCGCGTCGTCCAGCGAGAGGCGGGCCCGGATGAGATCTCCGTCCAGCGAGCCGGGCGCCGGCCGCTGATCGCGGTGCAGGCTGGGCGTGGCGACGATGGCCAAGCGCATCAGGGCGCCCTCTTCTCGTTGCGTACGCGCATGCAGGCGAGCAATCTACCCAGGGCCGCGCCCGAAGCGAAGCGGGTTGCCACCCTGCGCCGCACCACGCCGCGGCGTGAGGTCCCCCGAACGAGAGATCGGCCCGGCAGAGAGCAGGCATGAGCGAAGGCAGGCGTCGTTGGTGGACGGAAGCACCCGGCAGCGCACGAGCAGCTCGCGCCGCGTCAGCCGCGTCAATTGCGCTCGCGGTCGCCCTCGCGACCGCCTGCGGGAGCGTGTGCGACGAGGCGACGGAGCACACCGAGGAGTGCGGCTTCCACGGCAGCGGCCTCTCCGCCGAGGCGTCGTGCGACGGCCGCGTCCGGTGCGCGTCGGCGTGCGCGGCGGAGGCTCCCTGCGGCGCGTTCGATGGAACCGACGCGACCGCGTTCGATCGGTACCAGCGCTGCCTCGAAGATTGCTGAGCCCGCCGCTTCGCTCAGCGGGCGGCCCGGACGAGCGCGGCGCCGTCCGGCGGCCGGTCGTCGTCCGGGCCGAGGCACCGCAGCGACAGCTCCTTCCACGGGGCGAGCCCCTCGCCGCCGAGGGGCTCGAGGTGGAGGAGGACGTCCTCGAGCACGCGGCCGAAGCCGTAGACGTCATCGCGCGGATCGCTCGCCCGCCCGGCGAGCCGCTCGGGCGAGACGTACCCTGGGCTGCCGCCGGCCGACGGCGCGCCACGGGGCCTGGCCAGCCCGAAATCGGTGAGCACCGGCTCGCCGAGGTTGCGCAGGAGCACGTTGGCCGGCTTCACGTCCGCGTGGACGTAGCCGCGCTCATGGATGCGGGCGAGCGCGCGCGCGAGCGGACGCGCCCACCGCGCGATCGGCGCGAGCGCCGCCGCGTCGCCCGCGCGGAGCACGTCTTTCACCGACCCCCGCGCGATCCACTCGAGCGCGATCCAGCCCTCCTCGGGGTCCGCGTCGAACACCCGCACGACGCCGGGGCCCGCGAGCGCCGCGGCGAGCCGCACCTCGCGGGTGAGGTGCGCCCGGTCCCCGCCCCGCCCGTGGTAGACCTTGAACCCGATGCGCCGGCCGAGCGCCTCGTCCTCGGCCTCGTACACCGCGCCAGCGCCGCCGCGCGCCACCTCGCGGAGCAGGCGGAACGGGCTCTTGCCCGCCGAGGGCGCGACCACGGTCGCGTCGTCCACGCGGGCGACCGCGGCGGGCCGATCCGCGCCGAGCGCCGCCCGCCAGCGCTGGTGGCGCTCGCGCGCGCCCGGCGCGCCGATCTCCCGGACGAGCACCCGCTCGATCGCGCCGACCGCGCGCGGGAGCTGCCCCAGCGAGGCGTAGAGATCGGCCGCGAGGACGAGGCCTTCGGTCGAGGACACCGGCTGCGCGCGCGACGCGCCCCCGCGCTCGCGCGACGCGGCGCCCTCCAGCACGGCGAGCGCGCCCTGCTCGTCGCCCCGGGCCGCGAGCAGATCCGCGCAGGCCACGCGGATCGGATCGGGCAGCACCCGCTCCTCCATCGCCGCGACGAGGTGCGCCACGGCCTCGGCCTCCCGGAGCGTCCCGCGCGCCCGCCGGAGCACCGCGATCACCTCGTCCGTCGAGGGCCCCTCGCGCGTGCCGGAGCTCCGCAGGCGCGCGATGTCGTCGCCTTCGCGCGACGCGCGCGCCTGCGGCCGCTCCGCTCGCGCCGGATGCGCGCCGCCCCCGACGTCCGCCCCGCCCGGCGCGGCGCCGCCGCTCGCGTCCGCCGGCGCACCGCCGTCCGCCGCGGCGCCGCCGAGGCGCTCCTTGAGCCGGCGCCACAGGCTCACGCCGGGCCGCCCTCGGCGCCGCCGCGCCGGATCGACGTTGCCTCGCCGGCGGGGGGTAGCCGGAAGACCGCCGTCCCCCCGCGCGCCGAGGCGATCGCGTCGCCCGCGCAGAGCTCGACCGACGGCGCGAGCTGGTAGTCGCCGAGGAACGGCGGCGGCGCCCCCGGCGGCGTCTTCAGCGCGACGAAGGACGATGCCCCCGCCCGATCGAGGCGGATCCGCCAGGGGCCGACCGGCAGATCGCCGAGCGGCGCCGTGAAGCGATCGCCCGCGATCTCCACCACGCACCCCTCCCCGGTCCCCTGCGCGATCGCGCACGGCACCTCCCCGCCGAGCAGGAGCTGCACGCCGCGGCCGACGGGCAGCGGCCCCGTGAGCCGCGCGCCCGCCAGCGTCGTGCCGTTGCGCGTCCCGAGATCCTCGACCTCGACGCCGGACGGGCCGCGCCGGATCCGCACGTGCGTCCTGCTGACGGCGCGGGACGCGATGACGATGGTCGCCTCGCCGCGGCCGATCGTGACCTCGTCGCCGAGCGCGCACCGCAGGAGGGCGCCGCCGAGCTCGAGCGAGAGGATCGGCCCCGAGAGGAGCCGCGCGCGGATCGCGCGCAGGGCGTCGGCCACCTGCTCGCCGCCGCGGTTCCCCGCGATCCAGGCCTCGGCCACCCCGATCGCCTCGCGGCGCTCCGCCATCCGGTCGAGATCCGCGATCGACCGCAGGACCGCGGCGAGCTCTCGCTGGTCCCTCTCGACGGTCATCGCGGAGCGGAGCCGCTCCTCGAGCCGCTCGATCGCGCCCGCCGCGGCCAGCACCCGCGTCTCCGACTCGGTGTCGCCCACCAGGGCGTACGCGTCGGCCGCGCGCTCGAGCTCGCCCGCCTCCTCGAGCTCGCGCGCGACGGCCAGCGCCTCGCTCCGCATCACGCTCGCGCCCCGCGCGCGCACCAGATCGAACGCGAGCAGCGCCTTGCGCCCGAGCGCCGCGCGCTTGAGCTCGGGGCTCTCCGCCATGCGGGACGCCGACGCGCAGAAGGCGATCCGCTTCTCGACGCTCCGCTCGGCGTCCGCCCGGAGGAGGAGGACCCGGGCCGCGTCGTCCGGCATCCCGGCGTCGAGGTACAGCTCGACCGCCCCCGCGAGATCGCCGGCGAGCTCCTTGGCCTCGGCCGCCCTGCGTCGGCTGTCCCCCCGCCTGAGCCCGAACCACTCAAAGAGACTCACGCAGCGCCATCCTCGCCACCATCCGACATCCTACCCTTGATGCGCGCCGGCCCCAACCGCCAGCGTTGACTCCCTTCCTCGTCACCCGCAGGATTTGCCGCCTCGATGTCGACAACGAACCGCCTCGGCGAACTGCTCGTCCGCGAAAAGCTCATCAGCCTCCAGCAGCTCAGGCAAGCCCAAGAGGAGCAGCGCAAGACAGGTCAGAACCTCGGGTACGCGCTCGCCAAGCTCGGGTACATCTCCGACGGAGAGATCACGAGCTTCCTCTCGACGCAGTACCGCGTCCCGGCCGTCGCCCTCGACGAGTACGAGATCGACGCGGAGGTCTCGCGCCTCGTCTCGCGGGACGTCTGCGAGAAGCACAAGATCATCCCCATCTCCAGGTCGGGGACGGCGCTCGTCGTGGCGATGGCCGATCCGACGAACCTCCACGCGATCGACGACATCAAGTTCCTCACGGGCTTCAACGTCGAGCCCGTCGTCGCGTCCGAGACCGGCATCACGGAGGCGATCGAGCGCGCCTACAACGTCGGGCCCTCCTACGACGAGGTGCTGAGCGAGTTCGGGGAGGAGGAGGTCGGCTTCCAGGTCGAGGCCGACGACGTGAACGTCCTCGAGCTGGAGAAGGCCGCCGAGGGCGCGCCCGTGGTCCGGCTCGTCAACGCGATCCTCCTGAACGCCATCAAGAAGGGCGCGAGCGACATCCACGTCGAGCCGTACGAGAAGAAGCTCCGCGTGCGCTACCGCATCGACGGCGTGCTGATGGAGGAGATGCAGCCGCCGATCAAGCTGAAGAATGCGATCTCGAGCCGCCTCAAGATCATGAGCTCGCTCGACATCGCCGAGCGGCGGCTCCCGCAGGACGGCCGCATCAAGCTGAAGATGGGCAGGGGCCGGGAGATGGACTTCCGCGTCTCGGTGCTCCCGACGCTCTGGGGCGAGAAGATCGTCCTCCGCCTCCTCGACAAGTCGAACCTGCAGCTCGACATGGCGAAGCTCGGCTTCGATGCGAAGCCGCTCGCGGACTTCAAGTGGGCGATCGGGCAGCCTTGGGGCATGGTCCTCGTCACCGGCCCGACCGGCTCCGGCAAGACGACGACCCTCTACTCGGCGCTCTCGGAGCTCAACCAGATCGGCTCGAACATCAGCACCGCCGAGGACCCTGTCGAGTACAACCTGCACGGCATCAACCAGGTGCAGATGCACGACGACATCGGGCTGAACTTCGCGATGTCGCTGCGGTCGTTCCTCCGGCAGGACCCGGACATCATCATGGTCGGCGAGATCCGCGACTTCGAGACGGCCGAGATCGCGGTCAAGGCCGCGCTCACCGGCCACCTCGTGCTCTCGACGCTGCACACGAACGACGCGCCGTCGACGATCTCGCGCCTCCTCAACATGGGCGTGGAGCCGTTCCTCATCACCGCCAGCGTGAACCTCGTGCTGGCCCAGCGGCTCGCGCGCAAGATCTGCCCCGACTGCCGCGTCCCGCTGAAGGTCGACGCGAGGGTGCTCCTCGACTTCGGCTTCACCGAGCAGCAGGTTGCGCGCGCGGAGCTCGTCCGCGGCGCGGGCTGCAAGACCTGCAACGGCTCGGGCTACAAGGGCCGCGTCGCGCTCTACGAGGTCATGCGCTTCACCGACGCGCTGAAGGAGATGGTCCTCCAGGGCGCGTCCACGGCCGAGCTCAAGGCCGCCGCGGTCAAGGGCGGGATGCTGACCCTCCGGATGAGCGGGATCGAGAAGGTGCTCGCGGGCGTCACCACGACCGAGGAGGTCGGCCGCGTGACGATGGGGGACTGAGCGCATGACCACCGAGCTCGTCGGACAGCAGGAAGGCCTCCGGTACACGCTCCAGCAGCTCCTCCGCGCGATGGTGGAGAAGGGCGCGAGCGACATGCACATCACGAGCGGCACGCCGCCGCTCCTGCGCATCGACGGCACGGTGGTGCCGCTGAAGCTCCCGCCGCTCATGCCGAGCGACACGAAGCAGCTCTGCTACTCGGTGCTGAGCGAGGAGCAGGTGGCGGCGTTCGAGCAGCGCAACGAGCTCGATCTCTCGTTCGGCATGAAGGGGCTCGCCCGCTTCCGCGCCAACATCTACATGCAGCGCGGCGCCGTCGCGGCCGCCTTCCGGCAGATCCCCTTCCGGATCATGAACTTCGACGAGCTGGGCCTGCCGCCGGTCGTGCTCGACATCACGGCCAAGCCGCGCGGCCTCGTGCTCGTGACGGGCCCGACGGGCTCGGGCAAGACGACCACGCTCGCGAGCATCATCGACAAGATCAACTCGGAGCAGCGGCTGCACATCCTCACGATCGAGGATCCGATCGAGTACCTGCACCCGCACAAGCTGTCGCTCGTGAACCAGCGCGAGATCGGCTCCGACACCGCGTCGTTCAAGGACGCCCTGCGGTACGCCCTGCGCCAGGATCCGGACGTCGTGCTCGTCGGTGAGATGCGCGACCTGGAGACCGTCGAGTCGGCGCTGACGATCGCCGAGACCGGCCACCTCGTCTTCGCGACGCTCCACACGAACTCGGCGATCTCGACGATCAACCGCATCATCGACGTCTTCCCGCCGCACCAGCAGTCGCAGGTGCGCCAGCAGCTCTCGTTCACGCTCGTCGCCGTGATGACGCAGCTCCTCCTGCCGCGCGCGAACGGCCCGGGGCGCGTCATGGCGATGGAGGTGATGATCCCGAACGCCGCGATCCGGAATCTCATCCGCGAGGACAAGCTCCACCAGATCTACTCGCAGATGCAGGTGGGCCAGGCCGGCAGCGGCATGCAGACGATGGCCCAGTCGCTCGTGTCCCTCTACCAGCGCCGGATGATCACGATGGAGGAAGCGTTCGCCGCCGCCGCCGACGCCGACGAGATCCGGGCGATGCTCGAGCCCCGTCAGGCGATGAGCTCACGGAACAACGCCCCGAAGCAGCCTTGACCACAGCGGGCCCCTGCCCTTCGGTTCACCCTGCACGCTCGACGCGCCTCGGGGCTCACGGCGCGGCGCGGCGGGAGGCGGAGCGGACAGGCGAACAAGCGGACGAGCGCCGCTGGCATCCAGAAATTCGCAGCAAAATCGAGCCCCTGGCGAGAGGGCTCCACACTTTTTTGACATCTACCCAACCGTTCAGTAGGTTCCGCCCGATGCAGGGGCTCACCGAGCGACAACAGCAGGTGCTTCACTATATCCGGCAGTCGATCAGCGAGCGCGGGTACCCGCCGACGCTGCGCGAGATCGGCGCGCATATGGGGATTCGCTCGACGAACGGGGTGAACGATCACCTCCGGGCGCTCGAGCGCAAGGGCTACCTCACGCGCGAGGACATGAAGTCGCGCGCGCTCCGCCCGCGGGATCTCGACGGCGCGGGCTCCGGCGGCGGCGCCGATCTCCGCGGCGCGCTCGTGAACGGTGGGAACGACGCCCCCGCGAACGACCAGGAGGACGACCTCGTCGAGATCGCGGTCGTCGGCCGGATCGCCGCGGGCCTGCCCATCCTCGCCGAGGAGCACGTCCTCGATACGGTCCGGATCGAGCGCACGCTCGTGCGCGGCGGGCGCGAGGTGTTCGGCCTGCGCGTCACCGGCGACTCGATGATCGAGGCGGGAATCTTCAGCGGCGACTACATCTTCGTGCGCCGGCAGCTCACCGCGCAGCGCGGCGACATCGTGGTGGCGCTGATCGGCGACGAGGCGACCGTGAAGTACTTCTTCCCCGAGAAGGACTACGTGCGCTTCCAGCCGGCGAACGCGGCGATGGCCCCGATCCTGGTCCGGGCGAGCGACTTCAAGCCCGCGATGCTCCTGGGCGTGGTCGTCGGCGTCTACCGGAAGCTCTGACCTCACACTTCCCTTCCCCGAGCCGGTTGACGTGCGCCGAGCGGCCTTGATAGCGTCGCGACGGCCGGGCAGACGGTCTTAGGTGCCCGCTCCAGAAAGAACGCGATCGTGACGACGCACGGGCGGCGATTCGGGACTTGGATTTCAGGCGCGGGCATGGTGCTCGCGGCGGCCCTCACGGGCGGCTGCGGCGGTACCCTCTACGCGTTCACCGCGAACTCGGCCTCGAGCAAGCTCGAGACGGCCGAGGCGCTCGGCGCAGAGAAGTATGCGCCGTACGAGTACTACACCGCGCGCGAGCACCTCTGGAAGGCTCGGGAAGAGGCCGCGGCCGCCGACTACGGCGACGCGATCGACTTCGCCGACGTCGCAGAGGAGTACGCGGACAAGGCGATCACCCTAGCGAAACAGGCGCACGAGGGCGCGGGTCGATGAGCATTGGAATGACGCGCCGCAGTTCCCGCCGCGCCCGTCGCGCAGGCGCCCTCGCTGTCGTGGCGATCGCCGGGGCCGCCTTCTCGTGCACGCAGGTGCCGGTCATGCGCGGCGACATCGAGGCGCTGACCACCATCGCGAAGCAGGCGGAGCGCAACGGCGCGCTCCGGTGCGCGCCGCGCGAGCTGGCGATGGCGAAGTCGCACCTGTCGTTCGCCTCGGTCGAGCTCGATCAGGGCTTCTTCGCCCGGGCCAAGGAGCACCTCGACATCGCGAAGGCGAACACGCACGCCGCGTACGACCTCTCGCCGCCGCAGAAGTGCGCCGAGCGCGGGTTCGTCGAGGAGGCGCCGCCGCCCAAGCCCGGTGACTGCGACGGCGACGGGCTGCTCGATCCGGACGACAAGAAGTGCCCGTGCGACGCCGAGACCTGGAACGGCTTCCAGGACGATGACGGCTGCCCGGACGATCCGGACACGGACGGCGACGGCCTGACGGACAGCAAGGACAGCTGCGTGCTCCTGCCCGAGGACAAGGACGGCTACCTCGACGAGGACGGCTGCCCCGAGGTCGACAACGACCTCGACACGATCCTCGACGCGAACGACAAGGACAGCACGGGCAAGAACTGCGCGAACGACCCGGAGGATCCGGACGGCTACGAGGACGCCGACGGCTGCCCCGAGCCGGACAACGACCAGGACACCGTGGTCGATCTCGAGGACCAGTGCCCGAACGAGCCGGGCGTGGTCGGCGGCGACAAGCCGGGCTGCCCGAAGAAGCCGAGCCTTGTCATCGTCACCGAGAAGGAGATCAAGATCACGCAGCAGATCCACTTCGAGTTCGACAAGGACAAGATCCGGCCCGAGAGCTTCCCGATCCTCGACGCCGTGGTGGAGGTCCTCCAGCAGAACCCGAAGATCAAGATCGAGATCCAAGGGCACACGGACAACAAGGGCGCCGCGGCCTACAACAAGAAGCTGTCGGATCGGCGTGCGGCCTCGGTGAAGAAGTACCTGGTGGCCAAGGGCATCGACGAGGCCCGGCTGACATCGAAGGGGTACGGCATGGAGCAGCCGATCGTGCCGAACACGTCCGACCAGAACCGCGCCCTGAACCGGCGCGTGCAGTTCGTCCGCACGGAGGGCGCGCAGTAGTCCAGCCGTCACGGGGGCACCGCCTGGCGTGTCGGGGTACGGTCGCTCTCGACCGCGCAGTCCAGGGGGCCGGACCCGGCCCCCTCATCCTGAAAGCAAGAGCCCCTCCCCAGCACACCCTGGAGGTCAGAACCCGTGTTTTTCCGTCGTTCACGCCGCGCTCGCCTCGCGTCTGCACTGACTTCGCTGTGGATCCTCGGCGCGCCGGCGGTCGCCGGCGCCGCCGGCGAAAAGGACGCGGAGGCGATGAAGCTGCACAACCAGGCGATGGACGATGACTACCTCTCTGTCGAGTTCGACAAGGCGGAGAAGAAGCTCAAAGACGCGCTGAAGAAGTGCGACAAGAACGCCTGCTCGAAGTCGGTGGTCGGCAAGCTGCACATCGCGCTCGGCACGGTGTACGGCGGCGGCAACAAGCTCGATCAGGCCAAGGCCGAGTTCGTGCTTGCGCTCCAGGCCGATCCGAAGGCGGCGCTCATCGACGCGCTGACGACGACCGAGCTGGCCCAGGCGTTCAAGGAGGCGCAGAAGGAGGCGCAGGCCGCCGGGAAGGCCGGGAAGGCTTCGGGCGACGGCGGCGGCAAGGCCACGAAGGCTGCCGCGGGCGACGTTCCCCACACGCCGGTGGCGGAGCAGGCGGTGAACACGCCGGTGCCCGTGTATGTCGAGATCCCGGACGAGATCGACGCGTCCAAGGCGACGGTCCGCTACAAGCCGTTCGGCTCGCCCAAGTGGAAGTCGCTCGAGATGAGGCGCCTCGAGAGCGGCTTCGGCGTGGAGATCCCCTGCGAGGATGTCACGACGACCGGCGATATCCGGTATTTCGTCATCCTGAGGGACGAGGCGGGCGATCCGGTGGGCACCGCCGGCTCGATGCAGGCCCCTCACCGGGTGCCGATCAAGAACGAGATCGAGCACGAGCCGTCGCTGCCTGGCCAGGAGCCGCCGAAGCGGTGCGCCGCGAAGGAGGATTGCCCGCCAGGCCTGCCTGGCTGCCCCGAGGCCGGCGGCAAGCGCGGGGACAAGACCTGGGGCGCGGCCTGCGAGGCGACCGAGGAGTGCCAGTCGGGGCTCGCCTGTGTGAACGGGACCTGCGAGCAGGGGAGCGACGAGGGGGCCGGGGCGTCGAAGGGCAAGAGCAAGGGCAACCGCAACGTGGTCGGCGTCTCCGGCCAGCTCGACCTGCTCCTGGTGCGCGGCACGGATTACGTCTGCTCGGGCAGCGACGCCGCCTACGCCTGCTTCTATCCGGGCGGCGACGGCCGGCAGTTCTACGGCGAGCCCGCGGATCTCGAGGGGACGAACGGGGTCAAGGGCGGCCTGAGCCTCGCTGGATGGCGGGTGATGCTGTCGTACGATCGGCAGCTGTTCTCGGATCTGTCGCTGCTCCTCGGCGTACGGGTCGGATTCGCGTTCGGCGGCTCGCCGTCTTCCAAGAACGGGCCGAACCCGTGGACGGACGGGGCGGGCAATGAGCTGCAGAACCCGCATCTCCAGGCGCTCAGCTTCCTGCCGCTCCATGCGGAGCTCCGCGCCACGTATTTCCTTCTGGGGGATCGGATTGTCGAGAAGGGCGGGTTCCGCCCCTACGCCTTCGCCTCGCCCATCGGGCTGGCCCAGGTGAACGCCTCGGTGCCTGTGGATGTGTGCGATCGCCGCACCGAGGATGGGGATCCTCTGAGCACCAGCAGCAGCAACAGGTGTCCGGCGAACACCCGCTACGTCGAGAATCTCGATGCCTACCAGATCACCGGGCGGAACTTCTCGGCGCTAGGCGCCGGTGTGGTCTACGGCATCACCCAGAACTTCGGTGTGTCCGCCGAGGTGAAGGTGATGCTGATGTGGCCAACGCTCGGCCTCGTCCTGGCCCCCACCGTCAGCCCCGTGTTCGCCTTCTAGCTCCGTCTCCCGCACACCCGAGCCCCTCCCCCTTCCGGCCGCCGCAGCGCGGGGGCCGCCCGCACAGGAGACGGGCCCATCTCGGCATTTCGGCGCGCAGACGTATTCACGCAGGCCGAGCCCCTCCGCCCCCGTTCCCCCGTTCCAGCCGCTGCGCGGGGGGTCGCCCGCACAGGAGACGGGCCCAGATCGGCGTTTTCGGCGCGCAGGCGTACTCACGTACGCCGAGCACCGAAAGCGTCGAGATGGGCCCGTATCCGAAGCGGGCGCCCCCCCGCGCTAGAGGTCGAAGTGTTCGGTGCCGAGCAACTGGTAGAGGCCGTAGAGCGACCCGGCGTCGTGGTGCTCGAAGCGAACGCCCGCACGCGCCGGCCGGCCCGCCGCGCCGCGGCGGATCCAGGCGATACGACCGCGGAGGCTCAGCGGATCCCACAGGTTCGGGGCGGTGACCTCGAGCGTCACCGACGCCTCGGGATCCAGGAGCTCCGACGCGAGCTGGGCCTCGGACAGCTCGATGCCGGCGCCGCCCAGCCCCAGATCGCGGATGCGAACGCCGTGCTCCTCGACCGACTGCCGATCGCGCAGCGTCGCCCCAAGATCGACGCGTCGCCTCGCGTGAACGCGAAAGTGGTCCCGGACAGCCATCCTGGCGCATTCTCCAGTCGACGCGAACATATCACGAGAGACGCGCGCACACGCTCGGTTCGCCATGCCCTGCGGCGCAGGGGCGCGGGCTCGGGCGCGGTGACGCTCGCCGCGCGCCGCGCGAACAGCATGCTCGCCCGGTGGCCCATGGCTGCGTTCGGTAAAGCGACCGTCACGTGTTAGCCTTTGGGCTTCGCGGCGAACCTTGGGTAACATGCGGACCACATCCGCTGGAGCGAGTCGCGAAGTAGACGGGAGTTCTACCCTGATGGCCCAGGACACACGCAAAGATCCGCGAGCGAGAGTGCTGCAGATGACCGTCCGCTACAAGAGCGCCACGGTCGACGAGTTCATCGAGCACCACTCGCATGACGTGAGCCGTGGCGGCATCTTCATCAAGACGCCGTCGCCCTTCCCCGCTGGCACGCTGCTCAAGTTCGAGATCCGTCTGCAGGACGAGCAAGCCGTGATCGCCGGCGTCGGCCGCGTCGTGTGGAAGCGCGAGCCCGCGCAGGCGAGCGACGCGCACCCGGCGGGCATGGGCGTGAAGTTCATCAAGATCGACGAGAAATCCAAGGCTGTGATCACCCGGCTCGTCGACGCGCAGGCAGGCGCCGGGTCGGCGTTCGAGGCCGGCATCACCGACCGCGCGGATCTGGGCGACGACGTGCAGGAGATCACGGCCCCGTCGGCGACCGCGAGCGCACCGCAGGCCGAGCCCGCGCCCTCCAAGGCAGCGCAGGCGCAGGTGAAGCGGGCGTCGACGATGCTGGGGCTCGGCTCGATCGGGGCGAAGGGCGACGCGGGCAAGGGCGAGGCGAAGAAGGCCGACGCCGCGGAGGGCGGCAGCTTCTTCCCGCAGACGAACCCCGAGAAGGAGATGCCGCCGCCCGACGAGCGGACGATGATGAAGCAGGCGGCCGAGCTGCTGAAGCAAGCGCTCGCCGACGCCGGCGGCTCGCTGGACGAGATCGGCCCGTCCAAGGAGCCGCTCATGGCCGCCCCGCCGAAGAAGGCCGAGCCCGCTCCGGCGCCGAAAGAGGAGCATGTCAGGCCGCTGGCCGAGCCGGCGGCCATACCGGTCCCTGCGGTCGCTCAGCTGGTGAACGAGCGAGAAGCGCGGGAGGACGCGCCCGCGGCCGAGGCGAGACCAGCGAAGGCGGCCGCGGCCAGGAGGCCGGCCGAGGTCGCGGACAGGGCGCCGGCAGACGATCTGCACGGCAAGGCTGCGCGCCAGGAAGCAAAGGCGCCGGACGATCAGGCAAAGGTGAAGCCGGCGTCCACCAGGCCGAAGGAAGACAAGGCGGCCACGGCCAAGCCCGCGCCCGCGGCCCAGGCTCCGCTCGCACAGGAAGAGGAGAGCAGCGGCACCGGGCGGCTGCTCACGATCCTGCTGGTCGCGGCGGCGCTCTGCGGCGCGCTCTGGCTCGTCTTCGGGCAGAGCGACAAGCCCCCTGCGACCCCGCCGGCCGCGCCGGAGCAGCCCGCGGCGAAGCCTGCGGCTCCGGCGGAGAAGCCTGCGGCTCCGGCGGAGAAGCCTCAGCCGACGGAGGCCGTGCCCGCAGCGACGGACAAGGCTCCGCCCACCGGGACGGCGGCGCCCACGACGACCGCCGAACCGCCGGCGGCGCCGGCGGCGAACGCCACCGCGCCCGCCGGGGCGACCGCGGAGCCTGCGGCGCCCAAGGCGACGGCGGAGCCTGCGGCCCCGGCGACGGCGGAGCCCGCGGCGCCCAAGGCGACGGCGGAGCCTGCGGCGCCCGCCCCGACGCCAGAGCCCGCGGCCCCCACGGCGACGGCGGCGCCCGCGGCGCCCAAGCCGGCGGCCCCCAGGCCCAGGCCGGCCGCGCCGAAGCCGCCGAAGAACGACGATCCCTACGGTTGATGACCAGGCCGCGGGTCCTCCGCGGGAGAGGCAGCTGCGATGAGCGGCTCGGTGAGTCACGTCGGTGAATCAGGGCTGGGCCGCCCGAAGACGGCTGCCACGCTGGCCGCGCTGGGCCTGCTGGCCGCGACCGGGCTCGTCTGCGGCGCGGTAGCGCTGCGCGACCCGACGGTCGTGACGGCGCTCGAGCGGGACGCCGGTGCCTCGCCGGCCCCTTCGCCGGCCGCTGCACCCAGCAGCAGCGTCCGCGAGAGCAGCAGCGCGCCGGCCCCCGAGCCGGCGCCGGCGCTCGCGCCCGCGGAGCCCGAGGCCCCGGCGAAGGCGCCGCCTGCCCGCGCCCAGGCCGCGGAGCTCGAGAGCGCCCAGGCCGCGGGGAGCGCGGCGCTCGGCTCGCTCGCGCAGCGGTATCCGGAAGATCCCGCGGTCCTCCGGGCGCTCGCGGTCGCGCAGGCGCGCGAGAAGGCGATGGCGGCCGCGTTGCTCACGGCGCAGCGGCTGTTCGAGTTCGCTCCCGAGGAGGCCGGGAACGACGAGCTCAAGCAGATCATCCTGAGGGCAGCGAACGGCACCCCGGACCTCGCCCTCACGGCGTTCGATCTGATGGCCAAGCACATGGGAAGCCGCGGTCCCGACCTGCTCTATGAGGTGGTGACCGCGCCGAAATTCGGCGATTGGCCCAGGGACCACGCGAGCACACGGCTGATCGAGAGCAGCGTGCGGCAGCTCGCGTCGCCGGCGCTGCTCGTGGCCGACGATCTGCGCCGCCTCACGGACTGCCCCACCAAGGCGATGCTCGCCAGGGTGCGCGAGGAGGGCGATATCCGCGCGCTCCATTACATCAAGGCGCTGGGCACCCCCCAGCCATGCCGGGGCCATCGGACGCGCAAGTGCCTCAGGTGCGGCCCCCTCCAGAAGGAGCTTCGCGCGACGGCCAGCGCCATCGAGAAGCGCAGGAACGACAAAGCGGCCGCTGCGCCGCCCGCAGCGAGCGCCGCTCGCTGACGCCTTCACCCCGCCAACCCCGGAGCGGCCTGCGCTCCTTGTGCCCCTCGCTTCGCCGGCTTCACGCGTCAAGGTGACGGCGCCGAGCGGCCTCTCGCCCGCCACCCCCACAAAGCTGCCGGCACGAAGGGAATGCCTCGTCACGGCCGCGTGGGCGGCTCGATGCTCCGCAGGAGCCGCTCAACACCTGATGGGAGCGGCACGGCCACGCAGAAAGAGCGACGCGTGGAACCAGCTCACCAGGGAGCGAATCGGGGTGGGCGCAGCAGGACTTGAACCTGCGACTTCGTCCGTGTGAAGGACGCACTCTACCGCTGAGTTATGCGCCCGATGCCAGCCGGTTGTCACCCGGCCGTTTCGGAAAGACGTGGCGCTTTTAACCCAACCATCGGCGTTCGACAAGAAGAACTCGCTGGCGATGTCGAAGTTCTTCGCGGCGCTCGGGCAGCCCCGGAGCCGGCGGCCCGTGGGGCAGCCCCGGAGCCGGCGGCCCGTGGGGTAGGCCCGGAGCCGGCGGGTCGCCGCTGAAGGCGCGTTGGCGACCGCGGCCAGCGAGCCGGCCGCGGGGCCCGCGCGCGCCGGTTGCGCGCCAGCCATCAGCGACCGGGGCGTGGAGCCAGGCGGGCTGCCGCGTCCGCGCGGCGTCGCGGTCGAGCGAGCGGGGACGGGCGCCGCTGCCCCTCGAGCGCGCGTGGGCACCGGCGCAGACCGGCGCAGAGCGACTCGCGCGTCGGACGCGCGCGGTCAGTCGAGCGTCGCGACGGCGCGCCGGAGCGCGGCGAGGCCTGCTTCGATGTGGTCCTCATCGCAGGCGTACGAGAAGCGAAGGTACCCGGGCGCGCCGAAAGGGGTGCCGGCGACCGCGGCCACGTGCGCCTGCTCGAGCATCCACGTCGCCACGTCCTCGTCGCTCGCGAGCGTCGTCCCCTGGAAAGCGCGCCCGCAGAGCCCGCGCACGTCGGCGAACGCGTAGAACGCGCCCTCCGGCATCCTGCAGCGCACCCCGGGTACGGCGTTGAGCCCCTCGACCATCAGCGCGCGCCGCCGGGCGAACGCCGCACGCATCGCGAACACCGCGTCGCGAGGCCCGTTCAGGGCGGCGACAGCGGCCGCCTGGGAGACGGCCGCCGCGTTCGTGGTGCTCTGACCCTGGACCACGTCGAGGGCCCTCGCGACCTCGGTCGGCGCGATGCTCCAGCCGATCCGCCAGCCCGTCATGGCGAAGGTCTTGCTGACCCCGTCGACGACGATCACCCGCGGCGCGAGGTCCTCCGCGAGCGCGGGGAGCGACGCGTGCCGGAACCCGTCGTAGGTGAGATCGGCATAGATCTCGTCGACGATGATCCAGCAGTCGTGGCGCCGCAGCACGCCCAGCAGCGGGAGCAGGTGCTCCTCCGCATACGCCGAGCCGGTCGGGTTGGAGGGCGTGCACAGGATGATCGCCTTCACCCGCGGAGAGAGCGCGGCCTGGAGCGCGTCCGCCGTGAGGCGGAAGCCCATCTCCTCGGTCGTGCTGGCGATGACCGGCGTGGCGCCGACGAGGCGCACCTGCTCCGGGTAGCTCACCCAGTAAGGCGCCGGGATGACGACCTCGTCTCCCGGCTCGAAGAGCGCGGTCGCGAGGTTGAACAGCGCGTGCTTCGCGCCGCAGCTCACGGTGACCTGGCTCGGCAGCGGCCGCCAGCCGCGGTGCTGCTCGGTCGCGGCGCAGATCGCCGACTTCAGCTCGGAGGTGCCGGACACGGCCGTGTAGTGGGTGGCGCCGGCGTCCAGCGCCGCCTTCGCCGCGATGCGAATGTGCTCGGGCGTGTCGAAGTCAGGCTCGCCCACGCCGAAGGAGTAGACCCTGTGCCCGTCGGCGCGGAGGCGCGCCGCCCTCGCCGCCATGGCGAGCGTTGCACTGGGCGCGACGGCCGACAGACGGTCAGCGAGCTTCGTGGGCATCGAGACACTGAGAAATAAAGGGCGGACCGAGATAACGCAAGGCGCTGCCGCTCCGACGCTTGCGCGGACGGCTCGGATGTGCCGCTAGGGCGACGGCGTCGCGCCGCCGACCTGGACCGCGGGCTTCTGCTCGTCCTGCTTGATCGAGTAGCGCACGAGCGCGCGGAGCACGTCGTTGCGCTGCACGTTGCCGAGGAGGCTCTTCATGTCCTCGTAGATCGACGGATCGACCAGCAGGGCGCCGAGGGTCCCCTTGCCCGCCCTCATGTCGTGCACGATCGCCCGCAGATCGCCGGTCATCGCCGTCACGTTGGCGAGCGCCTCGGCGCCGTCGCCCTTGCCGCCGTAGAGCGCGTCGTGCGCGAGGCTGTCGCTCTCGCGGATGCCCCGCAGCGTCATGGCGACCTCGTCCGCCGCGTTCCCGAACTGCTGAACCTGCTTCTGCGGGCCGTCGCCGTAGATGACGTCGTGCGCGAACCCCGGCCCCTCCTTGACCCGGGAGACGACCCCCCGCACCTCGCGCACCGCGCCCGCGAGCTCCGTGCTGAGGCGGTCGAGGCTCTGCACAGTGCGCGAGATGCGCTCGGCCTCCTCGGGATCGGTCAGGAAGCGGTGCGGGTAGCCTTCCCCCTCGGTCACCTGCTTCATCAGCGTGTTCGCCGAGGCGACCGTCTCGCGGAGATCCCTGTGCAGCTTCTCGTCGGCGATGCTCTCCGAGACCTTCTGGATGTTGTCGAGCGTCGCCTCGGCCTTCTCGGCCATGCCGGTGACCTTGCCCATCACGTCGGTCGGAACCTCGCCGGGGATGTGCCCGCCAGGCGGCACCGAATCCGGGCTCTGCCCCTTCGTGAGCTCCAGCATCTTGTCGCCGAGCAGGCCCTTGTTCGCGATCTGGGCGACGCTGTCCGTCTTGATCCGGCTCGCCTCGCTCTCGACGATCTCGAGCTTCACATAGATCTTGGTGTCCTTCGGATCAGGGCCGTAACCGACCTCGGCGACGTGACCGATGTCGATGCCTCCCATGCGGATGGGCGCGCCCGGCTTCAGCCCCTGCACATCGGCGAAGTTCGTCGTGAAGCTGACGGAGGAGTCGAAGAGCCGCCGCTCGTCACCTATCAGGAAAATGACTACGGCGGAGAGTACGAGGCCCGCCAGCACAAAGAGTCCGACCTTCAGATCGCGCGCTCTGCCCATGCAGAAGGGCATCTTGCGCGATCTCGAGGGGATCGTCACGCGCCGAGAAGCGTCTGGACGTCCTCGTTCACCGGAGCGGTCCCGGTGATGAAATCGGCGACATGCGGATCGGTGGACGCCCGGAACTCGTCCGGGGTGCCGGTAGCGATGACCTCGCCACGGAAGATCATCGCCATCCGATCCGAGATCGAGAAGGCGCTCTTCATGTCGTGTGTCACCACGATGCTCGTCACGTTGAGCGCCTGCTTCAGCCCCTTGATGAGGTGGTTGATGCGCTCGGTGTTGATCGGATCGAGGCCGGTCGTCGGCTCGTCGTAGAGCAGCACCTCCGGCTGCACGGCGATCGCGCGCGCGAGGCCGACGCGCTTCTTCATGCCGCCGGACAGGTCCCCCGGGCGCATCTGCTCGATGCCCGGCAGGCCGACGAGCGACAGCGCCCAGTTGACCCGATCCGCGATCTGCGCCTCGGTCATCTCCTTGCGGTAGTGCTCGTGCAGGCCGTAAGCGACGTTCTCACCGACCGAGACCGAGTCGAACAGGGCGCCGCCCTGGAAGAGCATCGCGATGCGCTGACGCACCCCGGCGATGCGCGACTCGCTCAGGCGCGTGATCTCTTCACCGTGAAACTGGATAGATCCATCGTCAGCGTCGAGCAGACGGATGAGCAGCTTGAGCATGACGCTCTTGCCGACGCCGGAGCCGCCCATGATGGTGATCGTCTCGCCCGGGTACACGTCGAGGTTCAGGTCGCGGTAGATGACCTTCGGACCGAAGGCCTTGCGCACACGCGAGAACCGGATCAGCGGCTCAGCCACGCGCTCACGCTAGCACGCCGCGGACGCCCGCCGCGCTCAGTCGGACGCGGCGACGTGCTCGATCCTGATCTCGACGGCGTCCCCGCCGCGCCAGGCGTCGCGCCGGAGGCGGCCCACCACGTCGACGCGCTTGCCGGTGAACCGCGGCGCGAGCTCGCCCAGCTCGAACCCGAAGCACGAGATCTCGCGGCGGGCGAACGTGAGCTCCAGCTTGAGGTGGCCCTTCAGGTTCCTCGCGGAGCGCACGGCCGCGCCCGGCACGAGGACGTACGACGGGCGGTTGCCCTCGCCGCACGGCTCGAGCCGCTCGAGATCGCGCGCCACGGCCGCCGGATCGTCGCGATCGTCGAGCCGGACGTGGGCGGCCGCGGACGCCGCGGCGGCCGGGAGGTCCTGCTCGCGAAAGGCGTCGCACCACGCCGCCCGGAGCGCCTCGACGCGATCGGCGCGCACCTCGACGCCGGCCGCGGCCTGGTGGCCTCCGAAGCCGACGAGCTCGGCGCGGCACCGGGTGAGCGCGTCGTGGAGCCGCGCGCCCGCCGGACCGCGCACCGAGCCGCGCCCCTTCACGCCCTCGAGCGCGATCACGATCGTCGGCTTGCCGTAGCGCCCCGTGATCCTGCCAGCGACGATGCCGACCACGCCGGGGTGGAACCCCTGCCGCGCGATGACGATCGCAGGATCCCGATCGAAGCCAGCGCGCTCGATCTCGGCGAGCGCGGAGGTCAGCATCTCGTCCTGGATCGCGCGCCGCTTCATCTGCGCCTGCTCCACCGTGGCGGCGAGCGCGGAGGCGGTCACGCCGTCGTGCGCGAGCAGGAGCTCCAGGGAGATGTCGGGATCGCCGAGCCGACCGGGCGCGTTGAGGCGAGGCGCGATCCGGAAGGCGACGTCCTCGGCCGACGCGCCGCGCCCGAGATCGAGGTTGGCGAGCGCCGCGAGCGCGCGGAGCCCTGGACGCGGCCCGGTCTGGAGCACGCCAAGGCCGGCCCGCACGAGCGCGCGGTTGTCGCCGGTCAGCGGAGCGACGTCGGCGACCGTGCCGATCGCCACGAGGTCGAGGTAGGGGCGGAGATCGAGCGACGAGCCGAGCTTCTTGCGCACGGCGGCCAGGAGCGAGAGCGCGAGTCCGCACGAGGCGAGCCCCTTGTACGGGAAGCCGCAATCGGCGCGGTGCGGGTTCAGGAACGCGATCGCGGGGAGCGGCTCGGCCGGCACGAGGTGGTGATCGATGACGACGCAGTCGATGCCGGCCGCGCGGGCCGCGGCCAGCCGCTCGTGATCGCTGGAGCCGCAGTCGCACGTGATGAGCAGCGTGGGACCGGCGCGCATCACGCGCTCGAGCGCGGGCGCCGAGAGCCCGTAGCTGCCCTCGGCCCGCGTCGCGAGGAGCGGCACCACCTGGCCCGAGAGGGCGCGCAGCCCGCCGGTCATGATGGCGGTCGCGGTGATCCCGTCGCAGTCGTAGTCGCCGAAGACGGCGATCCGCTCGCCGGCGCGCACGGCGCGCGCGATCCGCTCCGCGCTCGCCTCGCGATCGGCCATCGCGTCCGGCGACGTGAGGTGCGAGAGCCGCGGGTCGAGGAAGCGCCGGGTCGCCTCGTCAGGCGCCCAGCCGGCCCGGTGCAGGATGTCCGCTACCGTGATCGACAGCCCGAGCTGGCGCGCCATCACGAGCGCCTCGGCCGACGCCTCGCCCGGATCCACGACGGGCGCGGCGCCCGGCGCGCCGGACAAAGCCGCAGCCGGCGCCTCGCGCTCGGGGAGCTCCCTCCACGCCTCGGTGGCCGTGCTCATCACAGAAGCGGGTACACCGGCGGGATGGATGCGTCCATGGCCTGGGGCGGCTCAGGCCGCGCGTCCACGCGCGGCCACGGCGAGGCGCTCAGACGACCGCGTCGGCGCGCTTCTGCGTACGGACGCGGCTGACCTTCTTGCTGCGCTTGCCCGCGTTCGAGCCGAAGAACCGGCGGTCGATCCACTCGGTGAGCGGCGCCGCGACGTAGATGGACGAGTAGGTCCCGACGGCGATCCCGACCACGAGCGTGAACGCGAAGTCCTTGATGACGCCCGTGCCGTAGAAGAGGAACATGACGAGCGACAGCAGCGTCGTCATCGACACGAGGATCGTTCGCCCGAGCATCTCGGAGAGCGAGAAGTTGATGACGGCGGCGAAGCTCATGTCGCGGTGCTTCCCCAGGTTCTCGCGGATCCGGTCGTAGACGACGACCGTGTCCGTGATCGAGTAGCCGACGATCGTGAGCAGCGCGGCGACCGTGGAGAGGGTGATCTCCCGCTGCGTGATCACCATCGCGCCGAGCGCGATGCCCACGTCGTGCACGAGCGCGACGATGCCGCCGGGCGCGAACCGGATGTCGAACCGGAACGCGATGTACGCCATGATGAAGAAGATCGTGATGGCGACGCTCTTGATGGCCGCGTCGCGCAGCTGCGCGCCGGCCTTCGGGCCGATCCACTCGACCCGGAGCGCCTGCTCGGGCACCTTGTCCGCGCCGAGGTGCTCCCGGAGGCCATCCATCAGCTGGTCGCCCTTCGACTTCAGGTGGAGCTCGACCTTGTGGTCGCGCTCGCTCACGACGAGCGGGTTGTTCGCGCCGGCCCTGAGCTCGACCCCCTCGATGCCCTCGAGCTGCTTCCTGATCCCCTCCAGGTCGGGCGCGACGTCGTAGCGCGTGGAGATCTTGTCGCCGCCGGGGCTGAACTTGACCTCGGTGGCGCGCACGGCGGGCGGGCAGCGGTCCTCGGGGACGGAGCCGTTCTCCGGCGGCAGGCACATCCGGTCGCGCACCGCGGCCTTCTGCTGCTCCGACAGGGTCGAGACCTCGTGGACCCGGATGAGGTAGCGGTTCGGGTTGGCCTGATCCGCGACGGACACGATGTCCGGGGAGTCGAAGCCCGACTTGGTGACGGCCTCGCGGACCTCGGCGCTCGAGACCGGAGCCCGGAAGGCGACCTCGATCTCGGTACCTCCCTTGAAATCGGTCCCGAGCTTAGGCCCCGGCACGAAGAACGAGATGATCGACAGGATGAGCAGCACCGCGCTGAGCCCGATGAAGAGCCAGCGCTTGCTCATGAAGTCGAACTGACGGCCAGGTTTGATGAGTTCCATCGTCGTGTCTCAATCGGAGAGCCGCTCGCGCGTTCTCCCTCAAAGGTCGGAGATCGGCTCGCGCGCCCTCGTTCTCAGCCGAGCGAGAGCGTCTTGATCTTTCGGCCGCGGACCGCCCAGTCGAACATCAGGCGGGTGCAGACGACCCCGGTGAACAGGCTGATCGCGATGCCGACGATCAGCGTGATCGCGAAGCCCTTGATGGGGCCGGTGCCGTACTGCGCGAGGATGAGCCCCGAGAGCAGCGTGGTCACGTGGCCGTCGAGGATGGCGCTGAACGCCTTGTCGTAGCCGACGTCGACCGCGGCGCGCGGGCTCTTGCCGGCCCTGAGCTCCTCCCGGATGCGCTCGTTGATCAGCACGTTGGCGTCGACCGCGATGCCCATCGTGAGCACCAGGCCGGCGATGCCGGGCAGCGTCATCGACGCCCCGAACATCGCGAGGACGGCGACCTGCAGGATGAGGTTGAAGATGACGGCGATGTCCGCGATGAGCCCGGCGCGGCTGTAGATCACCACCATGAACACGACGACGAGCACGCCGCTCGCGATGGCCCCCTTCATGCTCTGCTGGATCGCGTCCTTGCCCAGCGACGGGCCGATGCGCTGCTCGTTCGAGGGCGAGATCGGGGCCGGCAGCGCGCCCGACCGGAGCACCAGCTCGAGCTTGCGCGCGTCCTGGAGCTGCTGATCCGGGTTCTGCGAGCCCATCGTGATCTGCGCGCGGCCGCCGCCGATCTTCGTCTGGATGACCGGCGCGCTCTCGACCTTCTCGTCGAGGATGATGGCGAAGCGCCGCTTGACGTTCCTGCCGGTGATGTCCTCGAACCGGTCGGCGCCGGTCGGGGTGAAATCCATCGACACGTACCAGCCGCCGAGGCCGCCGTCGCGCTGATCCGGGAGCGCCTGCGCGTCGCGCACCATGTCGCCGGTGATCTCGGCCTTGCTGAAGAGGAAGTACGTCCGCCAGCCGATCTCCTCGATGGCGTCCTTCTCCTCGTTGAACTCGTACAGCTTGCCGTAGCCGACCTCGTTGTCCGCCGGGACCTGGAGCGTCCCGACCCACTCGCGCAGCCGCTTCAGCGTGTCGCGCATCTCCTCGTGCTCCGCGCGCACCATCCGCGCGAAGTGGACCGGCTTCGTCTTCCCGGGGCCGACCGGCGCGTTCTCGATCGAGAACGTCAGCCCCTTCGGGAGGTCCTCTTCCTTGGCGCTCCTCGCGATCGGCTCGAAGAAGTCGTGGTCGTCGTCGACCATCTTGAACTCGAGCCGCGCGGTCTGGCTGATGATCTCCCGGATCGTGGCGAACGCGCTCTCGTCGTCGCCGGGGACCTCGATGATGACGTCCTCGTCGCGCGTGGAGACGCTCGCCTCCTTGAGGCCGAGCCCGTCGACGCGGCGGAGCACCGTCTCCTTGGCCTGCGACACCGCCCGGTCGCGGATGGTGCTCGAGACCTCGTCGCGGATCCGGAACTTCGCCACGCGGCGATCCGCCGAGCGCACGAGCTGCAGCTCGTGCAGGAACTTCGCCAGGAACTCGTCGTTGATCTTCGAGGAGTCCGCCGGGTCGTTGAACGTGATCGCGATGGTGTCCGCCTGCTCGCGCGACTTCTCGATGCGGAGCTTCGTCTGGAGCTTCTGCATCTCCTCGATCGTCGGCGGCTTGTCGCCCTCGTGGAACCCGAACGACCTCGCGAGCGCCGCGCGCAGGTCGTCGTAGTACCGATCCCGCTTGTCGCTGATCGCCTCGTCGACGTCGACCGTGTAGACGAGGCGGAGGCCGCCCTTCAGATCGAGCCCGCGCACCAGGCGGAACGGGATGTTCGACGTCAGGAAGCGGCTGAACCCGAGCTCGCCCGCCCTCGCCTGGGTCTCCTGCTCCGCCACCTCCTCCGAGGAGAGGCCGGTGTGGACGGGGCGGCCGTACCGCTCGTCGTGGTAGGTCGGGTAGATGGCGAGCGCCGAGCCGAGCGCCAGGAACAGCACGAAGCCCGTCTTTACCCGCCACGAGAAATCGATCCACGGCCCGACGCAGAACAGCGCCCACGGCACCATCAGGCCGAAGGTCGCGAGGGCCCAGAACACGTGGTAGTGGGCCGCGATCGCGGCGGCGCCGGCGGAGAGCGCCGCCCAGGCGAAGACGCTGCGCTTCGATCGGCTGAGCCACGCGCCGAGGACGCACAGGCCGGCGACGCCGGCGAACCCGTACTGAAAGATGTTTAGGAGCATGGAGTGGGGCGCCGCGGGGGCGGTAAAAAAGCTTCCTGTTGGGCCGAGCGCCGGCCTACGACTTCTTTTCCTTCGCCGCGTCGGCGACCTTGGCGTCCGCCGCCGCGACCTCGCCCGGGTCGGGGCCCTGGATCGCGCTCTTCAGGATCTGCACGTTCACGCCAGGGGCGATCTCCAGCTTCACCCTGGGCGAGTTCGGGCTGATGTCGACGATCCTGCCGAGGAGCCCGGACTGCGTGACGACCCGGTCGCCCGCCTTGAGGTTCGACTCGAGCTGCTTCTGCTTCTTGTTCTGGCTCCGCGTCATCACGAAGATGAGCAGCAGCGGCAGCGCCAGGATGAGGAACTGGAAGGCCCCTCCGCCGAACGGCGAAGAAGGCGGCGCCTCCTGCCCTCCGGACGGCGGCGATTGACCTTCGACCGGCGTCGCGGGCGCGTTGCCCGCTCGCCCGGGGGCGGCGTTCGGCTGGAACCAGTTTGAGCTTGCCAAGGTGACGCGTGTCTCCGGGCCCCGACGGGCTCGCCCGCAAATTGCGGCCTCTCCCAACCCCCCGGGGCCCGCCTCCATACCCAGGATCCAAGGGTCGCGCAAGGAGCTAGGCGGGCAGGCTCACCCGGGCGTCCGGGGAATGCAGCCTGGCGGCCTTTTCCGTACCCATTCCGCGGCTGTGTTCCCTTCCGCTGCCGCGCGGCGTCAGCCGTCGCTGCCGAACACGATGTGCCGGCGAGCGCGCTCCCCGCTCGCGATCTCCGCGAGCGAGAGGCGCACGTCGCGCTCGGTGATGGTGCCGTCGATCGTCGCGAACGTCGCGGAGAGGATCGGCGGGATGCGCCCGACGCCGGGGAAGCCCGGGGCCCAGGTGATCGCGTCCGCGAACGCCGCCTTCACCCCGGCGGCGACCGGCCCGTACGGCGCGAGCGGCACGTCGAGCGGCTCCAGGACCACGACGGCCTTGGCCCGCCCGAGCGTCTTCACCACGTCGGCGCCGAAGAACGGGCGGAGCGCGCGCACGCCCACGAGGCCGACGCGGCGGCCCTGCGCGCGCAGGCTGCGCACGACCTCGCGGGCCGCCGGGAACGCGCAGCCGACGACGACCAGGATCTCCTCCGCGTCCGCGGTCTCGACGCGCTCGATCGCGCCGAGCGGCCTGCCGGTCAGCTCGCAGAGCTCCCGCATCGCGCTGGCGAGCGCGAACGGGACGCGCGCGCAGAAGCCCCGCTCGGCCCGCTTCCGGACGACGCCGCGGCCCTGCGGCCGAGGCCCGCCGTCGCCGTCGCTCTCGCCCGGCGCCGCGTCGGTGAAGGTCGGCGCGCTCCGCTCGGAGCCGAGGAAGCGCGCAGCGAGCTCGCGCGCCCCGCCGAGGGCCGAGACGTCCGACGGCAGCGCGTCGACGAGGTGCAGGAACGGCGTCTCGCTGTCCTCCGCGGCGCGCCGCGCCACGAGCGTCATGTCGGCCGCCTCCTGGCTGCTCCAGGTCACGAGCACCCCCGCGCCGACGTCGAGCGCAGGCGCGAGCTCGTCGCGCCCGACCGCGAGCCCGCCGCGCCGCTCGATGACGTGAACGGTGACCGGCGTCCGCACCGCCGCCGCCTCGCCGAGCGCGGCGAGCGCCCCGACGAGCTCGTGGGCGCCCAGCACGACGCTCGCGCGCTGCCCGGCGCGCGTGCGCGCGGCGGCGCCGCGGATCGCCTCGCTGGCGCACGCGGCGCGCTCGATCGGCAGATTGCCGGGCACCGCCGCGTGCGCGGCGAACAGCGCGCTCCCCGCGGCCACCTCGACATGTGCGATCACCGCCGCCGGATCCGGCGGCGAGCCTAGACCGTCAGGCCCTGCCATCCCATCGTTCGTCGCCCGAGCCGCACGCGAGGTCAAGCGCGAGCGCGATCGGCCTCCGCGCAGCGGCCGGCCTGAAGTAGCGCGGCGATCGCGATCCTCGGTGTCCGGACGTAACTCCGGGAATTCATGCTCCCACCGCGCAATGCGCTTCCGCCGCGCGCGGCTGCCGAGGGGTTGCTCGCGCGGCACGTCGAGCGCGAGCGCCCCCTGGAGCCCGCCGCGATAGGCCTGAGGCTGCCCGCCGGCTCGTCGATCCGTCGACGGGACGGTTCGACGTCGGCTGCTCGACCAAGGCGGCGGGGGCCGGCGAGTACGGCCGCCGCCCGAGCCCTTGCACCACGAATCCGTCACCACGCCGCCACGACAAAAGCGACCCCACGAAACATATCGCTTGACGGACTTCACCCCCCTTGATAGGAGGCGCTCTCCGTTTCGTCGGCACCGGGCCGAGCGGGCGGGACATAGGCGCGTAGCTCAGTGGTAGAGCACTACCTTGACACGGTAGGGGTCGCCGGTTCGAAACCGGCCGCGCCTACAAATCAGCAGGTGACCTAGCCTGCGAGGTTTCATGGCCCTCGATCAGACAGCCCTGGCCGCCTCGGCGGCCCGCACCACGGTGCGCAAGGCTCTCGTGGACGACATCGCCAGGAACCGCCCCATCCCCGGCGCCCACGTCAACGGGCGCCTCATCGATCTTCACACACACTTCCTCTGCGACGACGTGGCCCGGATCGGGCTGGTCCGGACGAGCGATCCGGATGGCCCTTGCGTCGTGCGGCGCTCGACGGAGCACGTCGTGACCGCCCGCGGGTCGCGCGACCTCGAGAAGGATCTCGGGGCGATGCCGTTCGAGGAGCTCGCCGACCGGCGAGCCGCAGCGTGGAAGCTCCCCCGGCGCGCCGTGAGCGCATCGGGTTCGTGACCTCCCGCTCCGGCCGGCCCCTCTCGCCCGGCAGGCCCTTCCCCACCCCCGTCGAGCCGGGCACGCCACGGCCCGGAGCGCCCATGCGCCGCGGCGCTCGTCCTGCTTGCCGCCGTTGCCTGCGGCGCAGAGTCGGGCGACATTGTCGTGGTGATGGACGCCACGACCGGGCTCGGTCGCGGAGCGGCGGCCCGTCGCTTTCAAGAGCACAGAACACAAGGAGGCAGCGAAATATCACATGGCGATGAGACGCTTCGACCCTCGGCAGGCCCAGCGGGGGCCGCAGATCCGCATCAACCAGCGCATCCGCGTCCCGGAGATCCGCGTCATCGGCGATGATGGCGAGATGCTCGGCATCATGCAGACCCACGAGGCGCTGCGCCGAGCACAGGAGAAGGGGCTCGACCTCGTCGAGGTCAACCCGAAGGCGGATCCCCCGGTCTGCAAGATCCTCGACTTCGGCAAGTACAAGTACGACGAGAAGAAGAAGGCCCGCGAGGCGAAGCGCAAGCAGAGTGTGGTGGAGATCAAGGAGATCAAGCTCCGTCCCAAGACGGACGACCACGATCTCGAGTTCAAGACCCGGGCTGCGCATCGGTTCCTCGGCGCAGGCCACAAGGTGAAGTTCACGGTGCGCTTCCGCGGCCGCGAGATCACCCACCCGGAGAAGGCGCAGGAGCAGCTCGACTGGATCGTCCAGCACTGCGAGGAGATCGCGAACGTCGAGGTGCGCCCCATGATGGAGCAGCGCACGATGACGCTGATGATGGCGCCCAAGCCGGCGATCCTGCAGAAGGTGGCCCAGGCCCGCGCCGCCGCGGAGAAGGCTCGCCAGAAGGCGATCCAGGAAGGGCGCGCCGCTCCTGCCCAGGACGACACGGAGGACGAGGAGATCGAGAAGCTCGAGAGGGAGCTCGAGGAGCAGGACGACGAGGACGACGACGAGGCGGAGGGGACCGAGTAACGCATCCGGCGAGAGAGCGCGCCACGACGCCGATCACGGTGCGGCGCGCCTCGCAGGGGCGGCGTGTAGCCGTGGGTTGAGGCGTGTTGAGGCGTGTTGACGCGCGCTGAGATGCGCCGGGCACCTCGCCGCCGCGCGGCGCGCAGCGCGCCCATGGCTCGGCCGTGGGCGCCGCAGGGAGCACGCTCCCTTCGCCGGGTCAGTGCGGGATCAGGCCGCCGAACCACGCGCCTGCGGCGAGGGCGGCGAGCGTGGCGACGAGCAGCACGGCCTTCACCGCGCCGCCCCCCGTCCTGGCTGGAGGGGCCGGATCCGGCTCCAGGTCGCGCGGCGTGGCCGGTACGAGCGGCGCGAGCGGCGGCGGCAAGGGCGGCGCAGGGCGCTGCATCTCGGGTACGGGCTGCGGGGAGGCCAGGGTCGGCACGGCTCGCCTCTCGAGCGGCGGATGCGCCAGCGCAGGCGGCGCGAGCAGCGGCCCCGCGGGCCTGGACGAGGGACCTCCGGATGGAGGGGCAAGCGGAAGGCCGAACCCCGTCTCCTCGAGCGCGGCGAGGTTGCCCTCCTCGACCGACACGGTGGCGAGGGACCGCCGCATGACGTCCTCCCCCGGCGCCGAGAGCTTGTCCCCCGGCGCCGAGAGCTTGATCTCGTCGGCCCACTTGCCGATGTCCTCGAAGGCCGAGATCTTGAGCGGCTCGTTCAGGCGCGTGGTGCTCGGCGCCGCCTTGTCGTCCGGGAGCGACGTGAACTCGAGCAGCGTCTCCTCGATGAGCCTGTCGATGAACGACGCCTTGTCCGACGTGGGGGCCCGCTTCCGGAGCGCCATGGCGCTGCGGACGTGCTCGGCGATGTCGTAGGCGCTGACGGGCCTGCCGAACCTGTACAAGAAGGTCGTGAGATCCCGTCCGAGCTCGCGCGCCGAGGCGTAACGTTCCCCGGGATCGCGGGCCAGCGCGCGGGCGATGATGCGATCGAGCTCGGGGGGAACCGCCCTGTTGCTCTCGGAGAGCGTCGGGATCTGGGCCTGCTGCACGAGCTTGACCGTCTGGTAGTCGGTGTCGCCGAGGAAGAGCCGCTTCCCGGAGAGCATCTCCCAGAGGATCGCGCCGAGCGCGAAGATGTCGGTGCGGTGATCGACCTCCTGGCCCTGCGCGGCCTCGGGCGAGAGGTAGCTGAACTTGCCCTTGATGATCCCGGCCTCGCTCTTCTCGAGCTGGCTCGTCGCCTTCGCGAGGCCGAAGTCGACGATCTTCACCTCGCCGTACTTCGTGATGAGCACGTTCGGAGGCGACATGTCCCGGTGGACGATCTGGAGCGGATGCCCGTCGGCCCCCTTGAGCTCGTGGGCGTACGTGAGCCCCTCGCAGAGCTTCGCCGTGATGAACACGGCGGACTCGACCGGGAGGGTGCGGCCGGCCTTGCGCATCGACTCGAGGACCGCCTTGAGGTCGGCGCCGTCGACGTACTCCATCACGATGAAGTACGCGTTGTCGCCGACGCCGATGTCGAACACCTGCGCGACGTTGGAGTGAGAGAGGTGCGCAGACAGCCGCGCTTCGTCGAGGAACATCGCGATGAAGCGCTTCTTCTCGCTGAGGTGCGGGAGCACGCGCTTGATCGCGACCTGCTTCTTGAACCCCTCGATCCCGGCGCTCTCCGCCAGGAAGACCTCGGCCATGCCGCCCGAAGCTAGCCGCTCGATGACCCGGTAGCGCTGCTGCTGGTGGGCATCCGTCATGGTCCACCTAGTACACCACGTCCCACGCTTCGCGCGGAAACAACCGGCTCGTCTTCATCGGAGCCCGCGGTCGAAGCGCGCAAAGAGTGCGGTCTGCGACGGTCGCGCACGAGCGCGCCCTGTACGCGGGACGCAGCCTTTACGCGGGCGTCGCAGCGGCCGGGCTCGGGGGGCGAGGCTCGCTCAGCCGGTGAGCGCGCTCCGCAGGAGCGGGCGAGGTGCAGGTGTGAGCGGCACCGCCACCGCGCGCACGCGGCTCCGCGACGCGACCGCGCCGCGCGCGAGCGCCGCGGGCTCGATCTGCGCGACGGCGCGCCTGCGGCGATCGTCCAGCTCCGCGGCGAGCATGTCCTTCACCATGTCGAGGAGCTCCGGGAAGCCCGACAGGCGCAGCCCGACGTCGTTCGTCCAGAGGATGATCTCGAGCTCTCCGTCAGGCGTCCTCGCCTCGGGATCCCACGCGAAGACCGTCTCGGCCGCCGCGTCGATGCCGAACGGGACGAGCGCGCTCCGCGCACCATAGCGGCCGCGCACGGTCGCCGACCCGCCGTCGCGCTCGCCCGCGCCGCGCACCTCTTCGCCCTCGCAGTGCTCGAGCACCATCCGCCCGACGTCCATGTACGAGCCGCGCGCGAGCGCGCGCACCCCGAGCAGGCTGGCGCCGGCGAACAGCTGCGGCCAGCCGTCGTGCCGCGAGAGCAGCTCCCGATAGCTCGGCGGCAGCGCCATCCCGAGGCGCCGCTCGACGCCGGCGATCGCCTCCTCGGAGGCCCCGGCCGGCGGCGCGATCGGCATCCCCCGCCGTGGATCCATCCGCGCGAGCTCCAGCTTGAGCGCGCGGATGCGGTGCATCGACTCGAGCCACTCCATGCGCGCGACCCTACGCGCGCGGCGCTGGAAGGAGCAAAAAACGAGCGACGCTCCGCCCCGCCGCGCAGGCGCAACCCGGGAGACACACGCGCTTGACAGTCATTGGGGTCAGCGGCACGGTGCTTGCGTGGCTGGCTTGGGCTCCTGGGCATCGCTTCGCACCGCGTTCGTCGTGGCGGGCGCCACGTTCGTCGTCGCCTCGCTCGCGACCGCGTGCCTCGACTACGCGGGCGAGGAGCTGTTCGATCAGTGCGACACGCCGGCGGCGCCGCTGCCCGGCTCGGGGTCCGGCTCGGGCGCCACCACGAGCGCCGGGGCGGCCAGCGTGGATCAGCCGGACTGCGGCGCGCCGACGCACGCGCCCGGCTCGGGATCCGGCTCGGGCTCGTGAGGGAGGAGCGGCGCGAGCTGCTCGAGCTCGCCGCGCTCACCGCCGCCGCGCTCGCCTCGCGCCTGCTCTTCCGCATCGATCACGACGAGGACATCGACGCGCTCCGGTTCGCGCTCGGCGTGGAGCGGTTCGACGTGGGCGAGCTCCGCCCGCACGCGCCGTATTACCCCGTGTTCGTCGCGGCGGCGAAGGGGCTGGCGCTGCTCGGCGCGACGCCGCGCGCGGCGCTCGCCCTCGTCAGCGCCGCGTCGGGCGCCGCCACCGTCGCCTTCACCGCCCTGCTCGCGCGCGACGTCGCCGGGCCGCGCGCCGCGGTGTTCGCCGGGGTCCTCGCGCTCGCGTCGCCGTTCCTCTGGCTGTCGTCCGAGAAGCTCCTCAGCGACATGGCCGGCACCGCGACGGTGACCGCGGCGCTCTGGCTGTGCGCCCGCGCGAGGCGCCTCCGCGGCGCGCAGATCGCCGCTCCGGCCGCGCCGCTGGACACCGCCGCGGAGGCGCGCGCGGCGCGCACGCGCACCTGGGCGCTCGTGCTGCTCGGCGTCGGGCTCGGCGTGCGGCTCTCGTACTTCCCGTTCGCGCTCGCTTGCCTCGCCGTCATCGCCCGCGGCGAGGGCGGCCGCCTCGCGTGGCTCGCGCGCGGCCGCGACCTCGCGGCCGGCGCGCTCGCGTGGCTCGTGCCGCTCGTGCTGATCGCGACGCCGCGCGACCTCGTCGCGACGACGTGGGTCCAGGGGCTCGGGCACTTCACCCGCTGGGGAGGGACGGCGATCACCGTCTCGTCGCCGCTCGATCGCCTCCGCGGCGTGATCTGGGGGATCTGGGCCAACGGGCTCGGCGGAGCGTGGCCTGACGCGCCGGCGGCGCGCTGGCTCGGCGCGCCCCTCCTGATCGCGCTCCTCGCCGCCGGCGCGCTCCGCGTCGCTTCGCTCCGGCGGGCCGCGCGCGCGCTGCGTGAGCAGCCCGAGCTCTGGGCCTCCGCGTTCGCTTATTTCCTCTGGGCGCTCCTCGGGCAAAACATCGCCTACAAGCCGCGGCACTGGCTCCCGCTCGTCCCGCTCCTCCTCGTCGCCATGGCCGCCGGCGCAGCGGCCCTCTCGGCGGCGCGCCCCGCGGCGGAGGGCGCTCCGGGCCGGCGCGCGCTCCGCGGCGCCGCGCCCTTCGCCGTCGTCGCCGCCCTCGCGGCGCAATGGCTCGCCGACGCGATCTCGCTCGCTCGCCAGCACCAGGCGCCCTCGCCGGCGGCCGCGATCGTGCGCTTCCTCCGCGACGCCGGCGCGCCGCCGCGCCCGGTGCTCACGCGCGACCTGGACCGGATGATCCACGAGGGCGCGCCGGGCCGGCCGCCGGTGCGCGTCCGCGACGACGCCGCGCTCGTCCGCGGCGTCGAGCAGGCCGGGCCGGGCGGCGCGCTCATCACCAGCGAGGCGCTGTCGCAGGAGGCGCGCGACGCGCTCGCAGGCCGCGGCTACACGATCGCGATCCGCTTCGCGCTCCCGCGCTCGCGCTACGTCGACGCGCTCTGGAGCGACCTCGCCCTGCTCGAAGCGCTGCCCGCCGGACCTCCGGCAGGCGGCGCGCTCTCACGCGCGCCGCGCGGCGCGCCCCCTCGCTGAAAACGAGGTTGACCTCCGTTTTCAAGGGCGCGAAGACTCCGGCCCCTCCGGGCTCCCGGTCCTCGTCATGAAAGCGATCTCGTCCTTGTGGCCTCGCTCCGCGGGCGTCGTCCTCGGCGCGCTGCTGCCCTTCGCCGCCGCGGCGCAGCCCGCGCCTGCCGCGCAGCCGGCGCTTGCCGCGCAGCCGGCGCCCGCCACGCCGCCCGCGCTTACCGCGCAGCCGGCGCCCACCGCCCAACCCGCGCCCACCGCCCAGCCCGCGCCGGACGGCCCGGTCCTCGACCTGCCGCCCGAGCACGCCGCGCCGCCGCCAGAACCCCGGAAGCCCGCCGTCGGTCTCGGCGCCGGAGAGGCGCCCGAGCACGAGCTCGTCCGCGGCCTGACCGAACAGCGGTTCCGAAGCGCCGGGGCGAGCGCCAGCAGCACCTCCGTCGGCGGCTACGGCGAGGTGCATGTCCGCGGCACGACGACCGGCCGCGAGGGCGAGCGCGCGTGGGTCGCCGATATCCCCCGCCTCGTGCTCTTCGTGGCGCACGAGTTCACCGCCGACATCCGGTCCTATGTCGAGCTCGAGGTGGAGCACTCGATCTCCTGCGCGAGCTGCCCGGGCGCCGCGGAGCTGGAGCAGGCCTACATCGAGTGGAACGCTGTAGGCCGCGCCCTCGGGCTGCGCGCGGGCCTCGTGCTCGTCCCGATGGGGATCATCAACCAGTGGCACGAGCCGCCGGTGTTCCACGGCGTGGTCAGGCCCAAGGTCGATACCCTCGTCATCCCCTCGACGTGGCGCGAGATCGGGATCGGCGCGTTCGGGCAGCCGCTCGACTGGCTGCGCTTCGAGGCCTACGCCATGACCGGCCTCGATCCGCTCGGCTTCCGCGCGGGCGGCATCGCCGGCGGGCGGCAGAACGGCGGGCTCGCCCGCGCCAACGCGTGGGCGGCCGTCGCGCGCGTCGAGGCCGAGCCGCTGCTCGGGGTCGTCGCAGGCGCGTCGGTGTACGCGAGCGACGCTGGCCCGAACGGCGAGGGCAAGTTCTTCCTTCGCGATGGCACCCCGGTGGATCTCTCGGTCCCGGTCCTCGGCTGGTCGCTCGACGCGCGCTGGCGCAGGAGCGGCCTGGAGACGCGGGTCCTGTTCGCCGAGTGGCACCTCCCCGAGGCGCGCGCCCTGATGGTCTCGTTCAACGGGAGCGGCGCGCCGAACTTCATCGATCCCACGAGCCCCGTGGCTACCCGGATCCGCGGCGGCTATGTCGAGGCCGCATACGACGTGCTCCGCCCGCTCGGCGTGAGCCACGAGCTCCTGCCGTTCGCGCGCGTCGAGGCGTACGACACGCAGTCGGCGGTGCCCGAGGGCTACAAGGCCAACGCCTCGTACGGCGTCCGCGAGCTCACGCTCGGCGCGTCGTACCGACCGACCCAGGGGGTCGTCGTGAAGGCCGACTACCAGCTGCGCGACCGCACGCTCGGGTTCGATCAGACGCAGCTCAACCTCGGCCTCGGGTTCATGTACTGAGCGCGCCGGATACGGACACGGGCACACCATGTCACTCCGCCCAGACGACGCCGGGCCCGAGCGCCTCGTGGTCGGCGCCGGCATCTCCGGCCTCTACGCCGCGCTGCTGCTCGCGCGGGCCGGCCGGCGCGTGCGCCTCCTCGAGCGCGCGGCGCGGGCCGGCGGGCTCGCCGGCGCCGAGACGTTCCGCGGCCTGCCGTGCGATCTCGGCTCGCACCGGCTCCACCCGGCAGCCCTCGATCAGCCGCTCTTCCGCGAGGTGCACGCGCGCTCCCCGTTCCTCTCGCGCCCGCGCCGCGGGGTGCTCGTGCTCGGCGAGCGCCACGTCCCCTACCCGCCGAGCGCGCCCTCGATGCTCCGCGCGCTCGGCCTCCGCGCCGGCGCCGCCATGGGCCTCGGGTTCGTGGCGCAGCGCGGTCGCCGCGCGGCCTTCGCCCGCTGGGAGCACGACCGCGCCCGCGCCGGCGACGACGTCGGCTTCGAGCGGTTCGTGCGCGACCGCGTCGGAGCGGCGGCCTACGCGTCGTTCTACCGGCCGTACGCCGAGAAGGTCTGGGGCATCCCGCCGTCGGAGCTCTCCCAGACCGTCGCGAAGAAGCGGATCAGCACGACGAGCCCGCTCGCGCTGTTCAAGGAGCTCGCCCGCGGTCGCGGCGGCGCCGCGGCGGATCTCGCGCGGTTCATCTACCCGCCGGCGGGCATCTCGTCCCTCGTCACGTACCTCGAGGCGCGCCTCGCCGAGGCCGGCGTCCGGGCCGAGTGCGGGACCGCCCTCGGCCTGGCCGGGGCGGGCGCGCGCGCCGGCGCGGCGCCGATCCTGTTCGCCGGTGATCTCGCGGATCTCGTGCCCGACGCGCCCCTCGAGCACCGCGGGCTCTACCTGGTCTACCTGGCGTACCCGCGCGCGCGGCTCGGCGCCCCGGAGACGTACTACTGCCCCGACCCGCGCTTCTGGTTCGGCCGCGTCTCCGAGCTGCAGAACTACGCGCCCGATCTCCGCCGCCCGGGAGAGACGGTGCTGTGCGTCGAGATCCCCGAGGGGGCCTGGGGCAGCGGGCGCGACTTCGCCTCGGGCCCGCCGCTCGAGGCGCTGCTCGACCAGCTCGTGCGCGCCGGCATCGCCCCGCGCGGGGTGGCGCCGCTCGAGGCCCGGCAGCGCTTCGTGCCCCGCGTGTACCCGCTCTACCGACGCGGCTGGCTGCGGGACTGGCGAGCCGCGATGCGCCGCGCCGCCGCGCTCGGCGTGGTCCCCTTCGGACGGCAGGCGCTCTTCCTGCACTGCAACCTCGATCACTGCGCCGCGATCGCGGCCGACGCGGTGGCGCACGTCGAGGCCGGCCGCAGCCCGGAAGCGTGGGCGCTGAACGCCGAGCGCTACCTGGATGTGCAGGTGCGCGACTGACGCCCGCGCCGCCGGATCCGCGGCCCAAACGCCGTTGACTTTGACTTTCACGAATGACAGCTTCGTCGGAGCCTTGATGCGTCCTTCTCGTGACCTTCGCACCGCCCACTTCGCCGCAGCGGCGGCGCTCACGTTCATCCTGGCGGCGCTGCCCGCCCACGGCGCGACGTACTGGACGGTCCCCGCTGTCCTGAAGACCTTCTTCGCGAGCTCGAAGAAGGTCGGTTATCGCAAGGTCGTGCTCGGCAACGCGGAGGCGCAGGAGCTCGGCAAGAAGCTGGGTGCGCCGGTCAAGCGCGAGTGGGTGGTGTACGTCGCGGAGTCCGACGGCAAGATCGACGGCTACGCGATCAAGGACGAAGAGAAGGGGATGCACGAGCCGATCGACTTCGCCGTGCAGTTCTCGACGGCCGGCGCGGTCGAGCGCATCGAGATCCTCGAGTACCGCGAGGCGTACGGCGACGAGGTCCGCGGCGATCGCTTCCGCGCCCAGTTCCGCGGCAAGACGGCGGGCGACCCGATCACCGCGGGCAAGGACATCGACATCGTGTCGGGCGCATCCATCTCGTCCCGCTCCGTGGCGCTCGGCGTCAAGCGCGACGCGCTCGTCCTCCAGCTCGCGCTGAAGCGCGGCGGTCTGTGAGAGATTTCACAGCTTCAGCCGGTCGGCTGAGGTCGCTCTCGCTCGGCGCGAAGCTCCTCTACTCGGCGTTCGCGCTCGCGTCGGTCATCGGGCTGCTCGTGTCGTGGCGCCTCTACGGGGCGATGGTGCAGGACGCGGGGGCGGCCGCCTACTACGCGGGCGCGGCGGTCGCCGCGCCGCCGCCTGCCCCGACCCAGGCGCCTGCCGCGGCCGGGGGGCCCGCGCTCGATCTGGGCCCGGAGCTCGAGCTCCCCGGAACGCCGGAGGCGCCGCGCGTCCTGGTCGAGCAGATCTCCGAGCGGAAGCTGCTCGAGGTGACCCATTTCCACCTCTTCTCCGTGCCGGTGTACGTGCTGATCCTCGCGCACCTCTGGCTGCTCGCGCGCCTGCCGTCGTGGCTCCACACCGCGGGCGTCGCGGCGGCCGTCGTCGCGAGCGGGCTTCACATCGCGGCGCCCTGGCTCATCCGGAGCGCGCCCGGCGCCGCGGCGCTGATGCCCATCTCCGGCGTGGCGATGCTGCTGTCGCTCGGCGCCATGGCGGTCGTCTCGACCGTGGACATGTGGCTGCCAAGGCGCTCGCGGCGAGGCGAGGCTGCGCCGGCGGACGAGACCCAGTAAACAGGCGCGCCGCGCGCGGGCGTCCGCACGCAGCGCGCTCGCCCTGGTCGTTGGGTACTTTGGCTGAAGGTGGGTCGCTAGAACCGCCAAGACGCCAAAAGACGCCAAGATTTCTGTGGTTTTCTTGGCGTTTTTTGGCGTCTTGGCAGTTTCATCATTCCGCCACCACCTTCGCTCCGACGAGCGAAGGCGCCCCGGGTGCCAGGGCGCCGGATGAGGCCTCAGCCCGGCGCGTCCCGCTCGGGGACGAGCCAGAGCACCCCGAGCGGCGGGAGCGACAGCACGATGGATTGCGGGAACCCGTGGCTGGGGACGTCCTCGACCTGGACGCGACCCAGGTTGCCCACGCCGCTGCCGCCGTACTGGACCGCATCGGTGTTGAGCACCTCCAGGTAGGCGCCGCGCCGCGGGACGCCGATCCGGTACGAATGGCGCGGGACCGGCGTGAAATTGCCGATGAACACGACGTGCGTGCCCGAGGGCGACATCTGATCTCCCGCGCCGTCGCCGTAGCGGATGAACGAGATCACGGTCTGCATGTGGTCAGTGCAGTCGATCCACCGGAAGCCGTGGTGCTCGTCGTCGAGCTCGTACATCGCCGGATACTTCTTGTAGAGCGCGTTGATCTCCGTCACGAGCCGCTTGAGCCCCGCGTGCTCGGGCACCGAGAGCAAGCCCCAGTCGAGCTCCGTCTTCTCGCTCCACTCGGCGAACTGACCGATCTCGCCGCCCATGAAGAGCAGCTTCTTGCCCGGGTGCGCCCACATGTAGCCGTAGAGCGCGCGCAGGTTCGCCAGCATCTGCCAGTAGTCGCCGGGCATCTTCGAGAGCAGCGCCCGCTTGAGGTGCACGACCTCGTCGTGGCTCAGCGGCAGGAGGAACTTCTCGGAGAAGGCATAGATGAGCCCGAACGTGAGCTGGTGGTAGTGGAAGGCGCGGTGGATGGGCTCGTGCTTGAAGAAGTCGAGCGTGTCGTGCATCCACCCCATGTTCCACTTGAAGTCGAAGCCGAGCCCGCCGACGTACGTCGCGTGGGTCACCGACGGCCAGGCGGTGGACTCCTCCGCGCAGAGGATCGCGCCCGGACAGCGCTCGTGCACCCGGTTCGACAGCTCCCGGATGAAGTCGATGGCCTCGATGTTCTCGCGGCCGCCATACCGGTTCGGCACCCAGTCGCCGCCCTGCGCGGCGTAGTCGAGGTAGAGCATCGAGGCGACCGCGTCGACCCGCAGGCCGTCGATGTGGAACTCGTCGAGCCAGTAAAGCGCGTTGGCCACAAGGAAGTTCCGCACCTCGTGGCGGCCGTAGTTGAAGATGTACGTGTTCCACTCGCGGTGCTCGCCGAGGCGCGGATCGAGGTGCTCGTAGAGCGCCGTGCCGTCGAACCGCCCGAGCGCCCACGCGTCCTTCGGGAAGTGCGCGGGGGTCCAGTCGAGGATCACGCCGATCCCCCGCTGGTGGCAGCGGTCGATGAAGTAGCGGAGGTCGTCCGGATCGCCGTAGCGGCTGGTCGGGGCGAAGTAGCCCGCCACCTGGTAACCCCACGATCCGTCGAAGGGGTGCTCCATGACCGGCATGAGCTCGATGTGCGTGAAGCCGAGCTCGGCCACGTACTCGACGAGGTGGTCGGCGAGCTCGCGGTACGTCATCCAGCGCATCCCGCCCTCGTACGGCGGGCCCTCGCCAGGAACGCGCCGCCAGGAGCCGGCGTGGACCTCGTAGATCGTGATCGGCTTCTTGCGGGAGTCGAGCTTGCCGCGCTCCTGCATCCAGTCGCCGTCCTGGAACGAGTAGCGGCTCGTGTAGACCCGCGAGGCGGTGGCCGGCCGGAGCTCCATCGCCTGGGCGACGGGATCGGTCTTCACCGTGATGTGCCCCTCCGGCGTCTTGATCTCGTACTTGTAGAGCGCGCCCTCGCCGAGGCCCGGGATGAAGATCTCCCAGAAGCCCTCGCCCATCCGGCGCATCGCGTGGCGGCGGCCGTCCCAGTGGTTGAAGTCGCCGATGACGCTCACCCGCCGCGCGTTCGGGGCCCAGACGGCGAACGACGTCCCGGAGACCTCGTCCACCTCGCGCACGTGCGCGCCCAGGACGCGGTAGAGCTCCCAGTGCCGCCCCTCGGCCAGGAGGTGGCGATCGATGTCCCCGAGCGTCGGCGGCATGGCGTACGGGTCGAGCTCCACCGAGGAGTTGCCGTCCGCGAAGCGCAGCTCGAGCTGGTACCGGAAGCGTCCGTCCGCGGGGTAGGACACGCCGGGGAAGCGCGCCTCGAAGAGGCCCGCGGGGTGGACGCGCTCCATCGGCTGCTTCCGGAGCCTGGGGTCGCCCGGGACCACCGCGATCTCGGTGGCGTCCGGTCGAAAGACGCGGACCACCAGGTCGTCCTCGTCTTCGTGCGCGCCGAGCACGTGGTGCGGATCCGGATGCTCGACTGCCGCGATGAGATCGAGTTCTCGTTGTTCCAACATGTCGGGGTCCGGCTATAGCGGCTCCTCTCGCCGACGTCATGCCGAGAGTCCGCCCGAGACGCCGACCCGGCTCACCCGGGCACACCGGCGCGGCCCGCGGCGCCGGTCCCCCCTGGCGCAACCACGGTGTGCTCACCATTTGTCCGCAACGCAACAGCGGACGTCGCGGGGCTGGATCGACGGTGCGCATGCCGGAGAATCGCCGGGATTCATCGGGAAACAGCGCAAATGCTCATTTGCTGTACCTTCTCGGGAAGGGTAGGGTCCCGGCGTCGAGCAGCGAGCCACGGAGGCCATCTGGCAAGCGACGCGGGCTCGACAGGCGGAGGGATCGAACATGGGTCAGGTGGTGAGCGAACGCCCGATCGGGGGCAACGGCAGCGGTCCTGGCATGAACGGGCACGGGGGCGGGGCGATCCGCAGCTACGCGCCCGCGACCGGGGAGCTCCTTGGAGAGGCCCCGAACACGAGCGCCGAGGAGGTGCGGGCCGCGGTCGCCCGGGCGCGGCGCGCGCAGGAGGCGTGGGGCGCGCTGCCCGTGGAGGAGCGCTGCCAGCGCGTCCTGCGCTTCCGCGACGCCGTCGTCGATCGGACGGACGAGATCGTCGATCTGCTCTCGCGCGAGTGCGGCAAGCCGCGCCACGAGGCGCTCTTGCACGAGGTCCTTGTCGCGGCCGACATGGCGACGTACTTCGCGCAGGTCGCCCCGAAGGCGCTCGAGCCGCACGAGATCAAGCTCCACCTCTTCAAGCACCGGCGCAGCTGGGTCCACTACGTCCCCCGCGGCGTGGTCGGCGTGATCTCGCCGTGGAACTTCCCGTTCCAGCTCGCGCTGCGCGACGTGCTCGCGGCGATCGTCGCCGGCAACGCCGCCGTGCTCAAGCCGAGCGAGGTGACGCCGCTCATCGCGCTCAAGCAGAAGGAGATCTGGGACGGCGCGGGCATGCCCGAGGATCTCTTCCAGGTCGTCACCGGCTACGGGCCGACCGGCGCGGCGCTCATCGACAGCGGCATCCAGATGCTCCTGTTCACCGGCAGCGTCGGCACCGGCAGGAAGGTCGCCGCCGCCTGCGGCGAGCGCCTGATCCCGTGCGTGATGGAGCTCGGCGGCAAGGCGCCGCTCATCGCCTGCGCGGACGCGGACATCGAGCGCACGGCGCAGGCGATCGTCTTCGGCGGCTTCGCGAACGCGGGGCAGGTGTGCGTCGCGGTGGAGCGGGTCTACGCGCACCGCGAGATCCACGACCGCCTGCTCGAGCGGACCGTCGAGATCACGAAGGGGCTGAACCAGGGCGATCCGGGCAAGGAGTTCGTCGACGTGGGGGCGATCATCTTCCCGCCGCAGATCGACGTCGCCGAGCGGCACATCAAGGACGCTGTCGACAAGGGGGCGACCTTGAAGGCCGGCGGCAAGCGCGCGCCGGGGCAGGGCCAGTTCTTCGAGCCGACGATCCTCGCCGGCTGCGATCACGCGATGACGGTGATGACCGAGGAGATCTTCGGGCCGGTCGTACCGTTCATGCAGGTCGCGACCGAGGAGGAGGCGATCCGCCTCGCGAACGAGTCGCACCTCGGCCTCAACGCCTATGTCTTCTCGGAGGACACCGATCACGCCCGCCGGCTCGCCGAGCGCCTGCAGGCCGGCAGCGTGCTGGTGAACGACGTGCTCATGAACGGCGCCCTCCCCGACGCGCCGTTCGGCGGCGTCAAGCAGAGCGGCTTTGGCCGGGTGATGGGCGAGGACGGGCTCCGGCAGATGTGCGACGTCAAGCACATCAACGCGGACCGCATCGCGCTGGGGTCGAAGGACCCGACCTGGTTCCCCTACACCGCGTCGTCGTACAGCTGGTTCAAGCGAGGCATGCGCGCGCTGTTCTCGAGCGGCAGCTTCCTCCGGCGCATCGGGGAGCTCTTCTAGAGCGACGGTCACCCGCTTCGGATACGGGCCCACCTCGACGTTTTCGGTGCTCAGCGCACCGGAGTGCGCTTGCGCGCCGAAAACGTCGAGGTGGGCCCGTCTCCTGTGCGGGAGACCGCCGCTCGCAGAGGTGGGCGGAAACCGCGGTAGAGCGGCGCGCTGTCGGCGGCGTGGCGGGGAAACCTCGAGGCCGTCAGCTCGCCAGACGCCAGCTGGACGGCCGCCAGGCGGGCACAGATCCTGCGCTTCGCGCCGGGCGCGCACGCTCTTGCGTCCCTGTCCCTTTGTGATCCAGGCTGAACCCATGTCTACCCGGCCCGGTTCCTTGCCGAGCGACCCCATCCTCGCGGCCATCGATCGCGCGCCGCGTGTGCAGAGGCTCACGCCGGAGCAGCGCGCCGAGCTCGATCAGGATGTCGCCGACATTGCGGCGGGCCGTGCGCGCCTCGTCGCTCACGAGGATCTGCCGCAGGCCCTGGAGGAGCTGGCCCGCGAGCAAGGCGGATGAGCTTCCACGTCGTCTGGAACTTCCCTGCGCTCGTCACATTTTACAGGCTGCCGATGCACTCGGCCTTCATGATCGACCGAGCGGTCGTTCGCTTCGCGGAGACAGGCGAAGGCGAGCTCGTGTGGGAGGCGCCCTATCACCTCCTCAGCGCGGGATTCCACGATGTGGCGCTCGCGATCGAGCGTGAGACGCGGACGATCACCGTGCTCCGCATCTACCGCGCTCGCTGAGCGCCTCGGCACCGCAGGGAGCGCCGCCCGAGTGAGCGGGCCCCTCGATCACGACCGGCCCTGCGCTGCGGCGTCACAGCAGGCTCCCCTGGAGGATGACCTGCGCGACGTTGAAGTAGATGACGAGCCCGGAGACGTCGACGAGGGTCGCGACGAACGGCGCGGACGCGCTGGCCGGGTCGAATCCCAGCCGGCGGATCACGAAGGGCAGCATCGCGCCGGCGAGCGTCCCCCAGGCGACGATGCCGACCAGGCTCGCGGCGACGGTGGCGGCCACCTGCAGGTAGTGCTCGCCGTACGTGTGGAAGATCGCCTGCCACACGAGGATGCGGACCAGGCCGATCGTGGCGAGGATGAGGCCCAGCGACAGGCCGGCGGTGAGCTCCCGGCGGACGATGCTCCACCAGTCCTTGATGGTGACCTCGCCGAGCGCCATCGCGCGGATGATCAGCGTCGTCGCCTGGGAACCGGAGTTGCCGCCGCTCGAGATGATGAGCGGAACGAAGAGCGCGAGCACGACCGCCCTCGCGATCTCGTCCTCGTAATGCCCCATCGCGCTCGCGGTGAGCATCTCGCCGAGGAAGAGCGCCGAGAGCCAGCCGGCGCGCTTCTTCACCAGGGCGACCATGCCGGTCTGCATGTAGGGCGTGTCGAGCGCCTCCATGCCGCCGAGCTTCTGGATGTCCTCGGTCGCCGCGCTCTGGACGACGTCGACGATGTCGTCGACGGTGACGATGCCTTTGATCCGGCCCTCGGCGTCGACGACCGGGATCGCGTTGAGGTCATGCTGCGCGATGACGCGCGCGACCGCCTCCTGGTCCAGCGTATCGGGCACCGAGATGACGTCCCGCCGCATGACCTCGGACAGGGCCTTGTCGCTGCGCGCGGTGATGAGGTCCCGGAAGGACACCACGCCGAGGAGCCGCTGCTCCTGGTCGAGCACGTACGCGTAGTAGATGGTCTCGAGCTTCGCCTGGGCCTGCCGCTGGAGGTACCGGATCGCCTCTCCGACCCTCATGTCGGGCCGCAGCCGCGCGAACCGTGGGCTCATGAGCCCGCCGGCCTCGTCCTCGGCGTACGCCATGAGCGCCGCGACCTCGCGCCGCGTCGGCTCGTCCAGCATCTCCAGGAGCGAGGCGCGGAGCTCCTGGGGAACGAGCTGGATCACGTCCGCGGCGTCGTCGGGCGCGAGGAGCCGCATCCAGAGCCTGCGCTCGCCGGCCTTCATCGCGAGGAGGACGGCGGCCTGCTCCTGCTCGGCGAGACCGAGGAAGAAGCTGTGCGCCTCGCCCCGCTCGAGGTGCTCGACGCCGTCGGCGCGCTCTTCGGGGGACAGCACCGCCCAGATCTCGCCGAGCTCTGCGGCGGTAAGACGGTCGTCGGACATGGGTCACCTCCACGACGAGGTAGCGGGCGAGGAATGCTGGATCGAGGATGCCGAGGCGCGCGACCTGAGGTCCCGCGGCAACGAAAGGTCCCGGCGCGCCGAGCATCTATCGCCGAGCCCGGCACGTGCAACGGGGATTTTTCGGCTCAGATCAAACCGACGCGGGCTCGGTGGGCTTGACCTGGACGGGCGCGGGCGCAGGCGGCCCCGGCTCGCCCGGTGTGGCGGCGCTCCCCACAACCTCTCAACATGCTCACCGTCCTAGCGACCGGATCCCCGGCGCGCGCTGTCGCGCGGGGCCGCGGCCGGCTCCACCATGCGCCGCCCTTCCATCGTCATCTTCCAGCCGATCCCTCGCTGCCGGAGCTCCGCAGTGTAGATGGAATCGCGGCGGAGCCGCCGGGACACGAGCGTCGCGATCGCGGTGGCGAGCACGAGCGGCAGGACGATGGCGTAGTCGCCGGACAGCTCGAAGACCATCACCGCGGCCATGAGCGGGGCGTGCGTTGTCGCGGCCGTCGCGGCCGCCATCCCGACCAGCGCGTAGCCCCCGGCCTCGCCGAGGGGCACGCCGGCGTGGGAGAGCGCCCAGGCGTAGAGGACGCCGGCTCCTCCGCCGAGCAGGAGGGTCGGCGTGAAGACGCCGCCCGGGCTCCCGGACGACACAGACGCTGTCGTGGCGAAGCACTTGCCGAGCAGCAGCAGCGCCAGGAAGCCGACCGGGAACCTCCCGTCGAGCACCGCGTTGAGCGGCTCGTAGCCGTTGCCGGCGACCTCCGGGAGGAACGCGACGACCGCGCCTGCCAGCGCGCCCCCGGCGGCCGGGCGCCAGGGCAGCCCGAGCCAGGGCCGCCGGAACTGGCGCTCGCCGAACGACAGCAGCCGCATGAACCCCTGGGCGCCCAGCGCCGCGGAGATCCCGAGCCCGGCGAAGGCGAGTAGCTCGGCCGGCGACCGGAGGTGGAACGTGCGCTGGCCATAGATGGGGGCCTCGCCGAGGACCGCGCGCGTGATCGCTGCAGCAATCACCGTCGAGATGAGCGCGGGCACGATCGCGTCGAGCACGACGATGCCCGTGACGACCTCCAGCACGAACAGCACCGCGGCGAACGGGGTGTTGTAGGCCGCCGCGAACCCTGCGGCGGTCCCGGCGGCAATGAGCAGCCGCGCCCGGTCGATCGGCAGGCCCAGGCGGTCGCTGACGAGCTTGCCGGCCGCTCCTCCGAACTGGATGAGCGGCCCCTCGCGGCCGATGGATCCGCCGGTCGCGATCGCCAGCCACGATGCGGCGGACTTGAGCAGGGTGACGCGCATGGACAGGCGGACGCGCCCGAGGACCACGGCCTCCATGACGTCGCCGACGCCGTGCCCCGCGGGCGCCCGCGCCACGAGCATCCCCAGGAGGCCGGCGAGGAGGCCGCCCGTGGCCGGCAAGGCGAGCCGCGCCCAGCGCGGCGCCGCGAGCATCGCCGCCACGACGTCAGACGTGCCCGCGGCGCGGTGGAGCGCTAGCGCCAGCGCCGAGCGGAACGCGATCGCGAAGGCCGCCGCGGCCATGGCGACGAGCAGGACGCCGAGCCCGAAGCGAACGCTCGCCGCCCACGGCGCGGGCGCTGCAGGCGGGGCGGCGGCCTCGCCGTGGGCCGCGGACTCCGGGGCGTCGCGCGAGGCTGGAGGTACCACCCGGGGACTCTATCACCCGGCGCGTCTGCTCTCCTTGCCGCGCGGGCGGCGTCCCGCAGGCGGCTCGCGGAATGCATCCGGGGTTGGTCCGGTTCTTGAAAAGAAACTTGAAAAGAAAAGCGATTCCAGCCGTGAAATCGAAGCGGAGCGCCTGGCTGACGGCCACTCGGCGGGGGCGGGCCCGTCGTCCGAACATCCTGCTCGCAACAGCGACAAAGGAGGGTGAGCAATGGTCACGAACGACAGATTGATCAACCCGACGCGAGTCGTCAGGGACTACCTTAACAGCTCCCTTGTCTGGAACGACTTCCTGGCGCAGGGCGGCTTCATCTCAGGCGACATCGTCGTGGCGGACCCGTTCAAGGCGGGGACCACGTGGACCCAGCGCATTATCCAGCAGATCCTCGACAACGGAGAAGAGCGGAAAGACGCTCTCTCGGACACGTCCCCCTGGCTGGACTCCAGCTTCGGCGACCACGCCGCGATGCTGGCGATGCTGAAGGCGCAGCGTGAGGCCGGCGAGCGTCGTGTGCTGAAGTCGCATCTGCCCGCGGACGCCGTGCCCATCGCCGCGCAGGCCCGCTACATCTTCGTCGGCCGGAACGGCAAGGATCTCGGGATCAGCTTCCACAACTACTTGAGTCAGTTCTCCGCCAAGACCATGGACGAGATCAACCGCATCCACGCGGAGTGGTCGAGCGATCCAACGCGGCTCGTTATTCCGGAGAGCGCGCAGGAGTTCTTCGACAAGTGGCTGGACACCGACGGGTACGGCTGCTGTGACCTGTTCGACGTCGTGCGATCGTGGTGGAAGCTCCGGGACGAGCCGAACGTGCTCCTCGTGCATTACCGGCGGCTCAAGGAGGACCTGCGCGGTCAGATCGTGCGCATCGCCGAGTTCATCGACGTCGATCCGACGAGGCTGCGGTTGGATGTGATCCTGGAGCACTGCTCCTTCGGCTACATGCGCGAGCGGGCCGAGCAGATGGCCCCGTTCGCCGGTACACACATGCGGGACCCCAAGGCGTTCTTCCACAAGGGGCCGGCCCGCGACTACCGCGCCGAGATCACCCCCGAGCAGGGCGCGCGCTTCGATCGGCTGGCGCTCGAGAAGCTGGGAACCGACTGCGCCCACTGGCTGGAGACCGGCGAGGAGCGCCCCGGAGCGTCGGCCGGCGGGCGCCGTCAGGCGGCCTGATCGTGCCCTCGCCCCTGCATCGCTGAAAGAAGGATCTGCGCGACCTCCGGGCGGCTGAACTCGGGAGGAGGCAGCTTCCCGGCGCGCAGGAGCTCGCGCACCTGGGTCCCCGAGAGCGTGATGCGCGTCTCCGGCCCTCCAGGCGCGGTCTTGTCGGTCGCCATCCCGCCGACGACGGTGGACCAGAAGGCCTCCTCGAATTTGAGCGGCTCGATGCCGAGCTCGCTCGGGAGGAAGTCGTCGAACGCACGCTGCGCGTCGTACGTTCCATAGAAGCGCCCGACTCCAGCGTGGTCGCGCCCGACGATGAAGTGCGAGCAGCCGTAATTCTTGCGCACGAGCGCGTGGAAGATGGCCTCGCGCGGCCCGGCGTAGCGCATGGCGGCCGGATACAGCCCGAGGACGACCCGGTCTGCGGGGTAATACTTCTCCAGCAAGAGCTCGTAGCAACGCATCCGCACGTCCGCCGGGATGTCGCCGGCCTTGGTCGCGCCCACGAGCGGGTGGAGCAGGAGCCCGTCCGTGATCTCGAGCGCACACTTGGTGATGTGCTCGTGCGCGCGATGGATCGGATTGCGCGTCTGGAACCCCACGACGCGCCGCCAGCCGCGCGCCTCGAAGGCCGCCCGCGTCGCCGCCGGATCCCGGGGATACTCCGGGAACTGCGGTGAGAGCGGCCGCTCGATCAACCAGACCTCGCCGCCGAGGTACACGTCGCCCGACGACCGCAGGTAGGCGACGCCCGGGTGGCTTCCGTCCGTTGCGCCATACACGTTGCGCGCCTCGACCTCCTTGTCCGGTGTCCAGCGGTCGACGAGCTCGAGCACGCCGACGACGCGCCCGTCCGGCGACTCCAGCGCCACCTCGCTGCCGAGGGAGAGACTAGCGGCGTCCTCGTCGGGGACAGCGAGCGTGATCGGGACCGACCAGACGAGGCCGCTCTGCAGGCGCCGCTCGCGGACCACGCGGAGGTAATCCCGCGACGTCATGAACCCCTTGAGCGGGGAATAGGCGCCATTGCCGATGAGCTCCAGATCGCTCGCCCCGCGCTCATCGAGCCTCACCCTGGGTAAGCGAGCCGCGCGCTCGAGCAGCCGCTGTCCGGCGTCGCCGCGAACGAACCTATCGACGAGCTCCCCGCCGTGCGGGGGCACGAGGCCCGCCCTCGCCGGCTCGGCCGGCTGCGCCATGGGACGGATATAGCCGAGCTCCTCGAGCTTGGCGATGATCCTGGCGAGGCCCTCGTGGGGCGACTCGCGATCGGTGTGAACGACCACCTCGGGCGAGCGCGGCGGCTCATACGGATCATCGACGCCGGTGAAGCCCTTGATTTCGCCCGCGCGGGCGCGCGCGTAGAGCCCCTTGATATCCCGGCGTTCGAGCACCTCGATCGGGCACTCGCAATAGACCTCGCAGAAACGCCCGATCGCGCGCCGCTGCTCGTCGCGGATCTCCCGGTAGGGGCTGATCGCCGCGGTGATCGCGCATGCGCCGGAGCGCGCCACGAGCCTGGCGACGAAGCCGATCCGGCGGATGTTGGTGTCGCGATCCTCTCGCGAGAACCCGAGCCCCTTCGAGAGGTGCGTGCGGACGACGTCTCCATCGAGCGACTCGACGTGCACGCCTCGCCTCGGCAGCTCGGCGGCCAGCATGGCGGCCAGGGTTGATTTGCCGGACCCCGACAGCCCAGTGAACCACACGACGAAGCCCTCGATCGAAGCCATTGTGCGCCTCCTTTCGACGTATCCGTACGCCACCGCTTTGGGCACGCAGTATGCCACTCCGCATGGGCGCGCTGGCGCACCCGCACACGACCGTCGTCTGCGGTACGCGGGTGCGGGCGACCTCCGCGGCGCGAGCGGGCACCGCTCGCCCCCCTGGAGCGCGGCGATACGGCGCGACGCAGCGGTATGACGATGTACCTGATAGCCGCGCTCGGTCTGGTCATCGGGATCGTATCGGCCATCCTCGGGGCTGGCCCGTCGATCCTCACCGTCCTGCTCTTGACCACCGTCGCCGGGCTCGAGCTCCACCACGCGGTCGCCACCTCGCTCGTGGCCGTCATGCTGATGAGCCTCGTCGCCGTCGTCCCGTATGCCATGGAGAACGCCGTCGTCTGGCGGTACGCCTTCGCCTTCGGCCTCGCCTCGATGACTGGAGCGTACCTCTCCGGACACATCGCGGGTGTGATCCCGGACCACGTCCTCCGGGTGATCTTCTTCATGGCCACCGTGGTCGCGTCCGGCGCGATGCTCTGGGATCGCCGCCAGCTTCCGCAGGATCAAGGCAGAACACGATCGAGCTGGCGGCCTATAGCCGTGCTCGCGGCAGGGGGGATCCTGGTCGGTTGCTTGACCGGCCTGGTCGGTCTCGGCGGCGGGTTTGCCATCGTCCCCCTGCTCGTCGTGTTCACGGGGACCCCGGTGCACTCCGCGATCGGCACCTCCATCCTCGTCATCGCGATGAACACGATGGCTGGTCTCGCCGGCCATCTCCCCCACCCTCCGATCGATTGGCAGCTCGCCGTCTCCCTGAGCGTCGCCGAGTGCGCAGGCAGCCTGGCCGGCGCCAGGCTCTCCAGGCACATCAGCGTGACCGTGCGGCGTCGGGCGTTCGCCGGCCTCATGCTCGCGGCGTCGGGCTTGACGCTCGGGCAAGCCATGCATGGATATCATCCCTCGCACGTGATGAACGGGCGAGGCCGCGGCTGCGCAAGTCCCCACCGTGACACCAATCCCACGGCGGCCGACTGTGCGCCATTGTGACACGCGGGTGCCCCCCTAGAACGGCGCGCTGCACGAGGCGGCGCTCTCCGTGGTGGTGGCGAGCAAGGTGCGCCCGGCCGCGGGTCGAAGCGACGACAGGGACGTGACCAAGGGTCCCTGAGGCACAGGGATTGGCGGGAGCCGACGAGAGGTGCACATTCCGGGAGGGAATGGCGCGTGACATCCTGATCGCCGTCATGAACCCCGCAGCCATCCAGCCCGATCGAGTCCCTGATACGCTACGAGCGCACCTGCCTCGTCACGATGGGAGTCGTCCACGGCCTTACGAACCTGGGCGGCTCGCTCCTCACCGCCCTGGTGCACGCCAAGAAGTACGACAAGGACGCGACTCAGCGGGCGAGCGCCGGCGTCCGCCCCCGCGCTGGCGTCCGCCGGAGCCACGGCTCCGGACGGCCGAGCGACCGGCCCCGACGTCCTCGTCAGCGGCGCGGCCGCCTCTCGGCGCCGTACCGGCCGCCGAGCCCGTCAATCTCTCGGATGTACTGGACGCCGGCGGGGGCGCGCGCCTTCTGGGCGCGGACAGGACGATGGGACGCGTCCGTCAGGGCGGTGTGCTCGGCGTGCACCGGACTGTCTCAGCCTCGTTGCGCCCGCGCCCGGGCGCGACCATGACCATCGCCATGCCGGAACCAGTCCCAGCAAATCGCACCGGCGTGAGGCGACGGTTGCGCCCGTTCTCCGCGCTCATCTCAGAAATCGCGCCGCTCGATCTCCGGCTCGTCGGGCGCACGATCCTGCATGCCGTGCTCGTCGGGGCCATCGCGGGCCTGGTCGCGGTGCTCTTCTTCGGCGCCCTCGAGCTCGTCGAGGAGCTGCTCCTCGGCCATCTCGCCGGCTACGCGCGGCTTCGAGCCCACGGCGAGGCGATCTTCAGCGGCGGCGGCTCCGAGCACCGGAACGTCCGGCTCTGGTTGCTGCTGGTGATCCCGGCGCTCGGAGCGTTGGCCGGGGGCATCCTCACCTGGCGCCTCGCCCCCGAGGCCGCGGGCGGCGGCGGAGACGCGATGATCCAGGCCTTCCACCACCACGGTGGCCGGATGCGCAAGCGGGTCGCGTGGGTCAAGGCGATCGCGTCGATCCTCACACTCGGCTCCGGCGGCTCCGGCGGTCGCGAGGGGCCGACGATGCAGATCGGAGGAGCGCTCGGCTCGCTCGTGGGGCGTGGGCTCGCGGTCGGCCGGCGCGAGCATCGGATCCTGATGCTCACAGGGGTCGCGGCCGGGATGTCCGCCATCTTCCGCACGCCGCTCGGCGCCGCCCTGCTCGCCGTCGAGGTGCTCTACCGCGACGATTTCGAGGCGGAGGCGCTGATCCCGGCGCTGCTGGCCAGCGTCGTCTCCTACTCGGTCTTCATCTCGTTCTTCGGCGAATCGACGCTCTTCGCGCACGCGCCCAAGTATGCGTTCATCCCGTCGCACCTCCCTCTCTATGCGCTGCTCGCGCTGGTCTTGGCCTTCGTCGCGATCGGCTTCTTGAAGTGCCTCGGCGGCGTGAAGGCGCTCGCGGCGCGCTTGCCGATCCCGCCCTGGGCACGTCCAGGGCTCGGCGGGCTCGCGCTGGGCCTCTTCTGCGTGCCCGTCCTCTGGTTCGTCGGCCGCAGGATCGACAGCCCCGGGCAAGGGCTCGGGCTGCTCGGCGGCGGCTACGGCGCCGTCCAGGTCGCGATCACCGGCGCGCCGTGGCTCCACCCGGGCTGGCGCGGCGTGGAGCTCCTGCTCCTGCTCTGCGCCGCCAAGATCGTCGCCTCGTCGCTCACGCTCGGCAGCGGCGGGTGCGCCGGCGACTTCGCGCCGTCGCTCGTCATCGGCGGCCTCTTCGGCGGCGCGTTCGGGCGCGCGGCGGCGCTCCTTCTCAACGACCCGCGCATCGATCCGGGCGCCTTCGCGCTCGTGGGCATGGGCACCTTCTACGGCGGCGTCGCGCACGTGCCGGTGAGCTCCCTCGTGATGGTGTGCGAGCTCGCCGGCAGCTACGACCTCCTGGTCCCGCTGATGCTCGCCGAGGGTGTCGCCTTCGTCGCGCTGCGGAAGCACTCGCTCTACCACGCGCAGCTCCCGACCCAGCGCGAGTCTCCCGCGCACCCGGTGCCGACGCTCGACGTGCTCAAGACCATCCGCGTGCGGCAGATCATGATCGAGGAGCGCACGCTGGTGACGTTCGCGCCGGGGACGCCTGCCCGCGAGATGCTCCTGCGAGCCGCGGACGCGAGCTGGCAGGAGGTCTTCCCGGTGCTCGATACGTCGCGCCAGATGGTCGGCATCATCACCGGGGAATCGCTCCGGATCGTCGCGGTGGAGCACGACCTCGCGCGGATGACCGTGGCCGCCGACGCCATGCAACCGCCGGTGGCCGTGTCGGTCGCCGACGATCTGCGGACGGCGACCGAGGCGATGGTGGCGCACGGCGTCCGCGAGCTCCCGGTCGTCGACGGCGAGGGCGCGATCGTCGGGTTCGTGGACGAGGCCGACATTGGAAAGGCCTATCTGGAGGCGACAACGAGGCCCGCGCGCGCAGACGAAACACCGATCCTGCTCGGCTGAGCTTCGCGCGCTCCGGGGTCAGCGCCCCGCGGCTGCGTTCACGGTGAAGCCGGGCGGGCGGCGCCGCTCGCTCCTGCGCCCCGCGCGCGGCGGCGCGTCAACCTGCCGAGCAGCTGGAGGGCGCTCACGCAGCTGTCGGTCGAGTTCTGGCCCGACCGGAAGGAGTCCGGGAGGCCGAAATTGAACCCGATGTAGAGCGCGATGAAGGAGGGGCGCAGGTGCGCGGGGATGTGCAGCGCCTCGCCGAGCGGGGCCGCGAACAGGGCGAGCTCGCCCGGCACGCCGGGCACGACATACCCGAGCAGGAACACGATCGGCACCACGAGCGTGAGCTCGAGCAGCGAGATCTGATGACCGACCACGCGGGCGGCGGCGCCCGCCATGACGAACGCGCAGATCAACGTGCCATTGACGTTGAGCCAGCCGCCGAGGCCCACCACGAAGAGCCTGAGCTCCTGCGGCACCGCGGGGTAACATTTGCGGACGAGGTGCAGGTTGAGCGGCGTCGCCAGCGCCTCGCTGCACGAGGCCCACAGCAGCGGATAGACCTTGAGCCAGTAGTTGACGAAATAGTCGCGCAGCGAGAACTCCGGGAGGGCGGCCTTCATCCTCAGCAGGCTCGCCGCATGGAAGCCGAGGCAGGCGGCGCCGACGATCCCGGACACGAGCAGGTAGGAGACCATGAGGCTACCGGCGCTGCCGGCGCCGAGCGAGAGCGACCCCATCGAGGCGCGCGCGAGGGGGCCTCCGTGCGTCTGCGTGGCGAGCTGCGCAGGCAGACTCCGGAGGTAGGCGCCGAGCCCGAACATGAAGAGCGGGACCAGGCACTGCACGGCGCCTCCCGCGCGCTCCAGGGCATCCGCGGCGCGCTCCAGCGAGCGGGCGACCCGCGGCGCACGTAATGCCGCGAACGACGTCACGATGCCGGCGTAGAGGGCGACGAAGCACGGACTCGAGAGGACCAGGCCCGAGGAGCTGTAGAGGGTGCGCGCGGCCTCGAACGGCGCGCCCGTGCTGTGGCTGGGGAGCAGCGGGAGCCCGAACGCGAGCCAGGTGACGACGACCCCGAACAGGCACGCGGCCAGACGCTTGAGGGCGAGCCAGCCCATGACGTACGCGAGCAGCCGCCCCGGGCGCCCTTGCCGGTGCAGGCTCACGAACGTCGGCACGAGGACGATGAAGATCACGGCCGGCGCCAGGGTGGTGTACCAGCGCATGAGGCCGTCCATGGCGCGGGTCGACCACCGGGCCACGCTGGTGTCTCGGCCGGACACGAGCAGACCGAGCGCGAGAGCGAGGAGCGTCGCGACGGGCAGCAAGCTCCTGAGTCGCTCCCGCAATCGACCTGAGCGGGGCGGGTCAGCCACCGGAGCGAGGAGCGCCATGTCTCCCCCCCAGGAAATGCCGCGCGCGCGCCGCTGTTCGTGACGGAGCCCCGGAGATCCATGGACACCCGGACAACGCCGCAGACGAACACGCCGATCGATCGGTTGTCACGTCCGCGCTCGCGTGGTGAAGAGGGACGTGATGGAGTCCAGGATATCCTGGATCGACAGGGCAGGAGGCGGCTTGTCCGGGTTGTCGAGGGCCCTATCCACGTAATGCCCGAGGTACTCCGTCGTGACGAACGCCGTGAACGCGTTCGTCACCGCGCCGGCCAGCGGGATCAGCCCCAGCGTCATGGTGAGCATGAGCCGAAGGGCGCCGCCGCCCCAGATGATCTGGTGGACCTGGGACCACGCCGCCTTCGAGAGGGACGCGCCTCGCTCCTTCGCGAGCGACGCCGTGAGCAGGTACTGGATGGGAATGACGAACAGCTGGTCCGAACCCGGGATCGGCTGGACGATGAAGCTGATGCCGGCAGCGCCAGCCGAGAATGCGTGCGTAGCGAGCCGTGCCCCTAGATCCATGGAGGAAGCTTAATGCCCGCTCGGCCGTCGAGGAGTGGCTCGCGCCGCTCGTCCGGGCGCGGGTCGAGGGAGCGATGTCCCGCGTCTCCCGCTTTCCATGGAACGCCGCGCGATCCATCCTCACATCTTCTCGTTGATGCCTTTCCGGAGGAGCACCAGTTCACCGGGTAGCTGGTCGCGAAGCCGAGGAGAAGACGTCAGCGGTGGCTGCTCGGCTCCCGTAGCGCCGGTATGCCCGCCAGCGGGCGCCTGATGGCGTGTCGCTGCGAGGCAGCGCGCGTACTCCTCGAGCGCGATCGAGTCGTGCAGCCGGACCCCATGGCTGCTCAGCTTGGCGAGCGCGCGCGACACCCCGCGCGGCGCCACGCTGACCAGACGGCCGATCTGCGCCAGCGCCCACAGCTCGAGCCGGCTGCCCGGGACCAGGCGCCTGGCGGCGTTCAGCGCGAACCCCCGGCTGCGGCGCACGTAGTCGGCCAGCTTGCGCTCGCAGGCCTGGAACGCGCGCGCGTGGTCGCCGCCGGCCGCTGCCAGCTCACCGGCGAGGATATAGGCGCCCACCACCGCGAGGCTGGTGCTGCCGCCGACAGCCGGCCCCGGCGAATAGCCGGCGTCGCCGGTCAGGGTGACGCGCCCGCGTGACCACGAGTCCATGCGCAGCTGCGTGATCGAGTCGAAGTAGAACGCCGGGGTCCGATCGAGCTCGGCCATCAGCCGCGGCACCTCCCACCCGGCCCCGGCGAACGCCTCGCGCAGCAATTGCTTCTGCCGCGCGACGTCCCGGTGGTGGACATCGAGCTCGCGCGGGCTGCGGAACAGGAACACCGCGCGCGCGTCGTCGATCGTGTGCGAGCCATAGATCGCCGCCATCCGCCCGACCCCGCCGAGCACGACCGCGTGGTCGTGCAGCTGCAAGTAGTTGGGGATCGAGATCACCGCGAGGTAGGCGCCGATGAAACGCGCGAACTGCCGCTCCTCGCCGAACACCAGCCGCCGCACGTTCGAGTGCAGCCCGTCGGCGCCGATCACCAGATCGAAGCGCCGCGGCGCGCCGCGCTCGAACGTCACGTCGACACCGGCCTCGTCCTCGGCGAGCGAGGCGATCGAGTCGCCGAACACGTACTCGACGTCGCCCCGGGTCGCGTCGTGGAAGATCTCGCTGAGATCGTCGCGCATGATCTCGACGTGGCGGTCGGACACCGCGTGCATCAACCGGCCGACGTCGATGTCGACCTGCCCTTGCACCCCCTCGCGCAGCATCGTCATGCGCTCGGTGCCGGTCTTCTTGGCCTCGACCCGCGCCAGCACGCCCATGCGCTCGACGATGTCCATCGCCGGCCGAAACAGATCGACCGCGTGGCCGCCCGTCTTGCGCAGCGTCGGCGCCCGCTCCACCACCGTGGGCCGAAACCCGTGCCGCTTGAGCCAGTAGGCCAGCACCGGACCGGCGATGCTGGCCCCCGAAATGAGGATCTCCATGGCCCCTCCTTACTTACCGATAGGTAAGCACGCGGCCCCGCCTCGCACAAGGCTTACCGATCGGTAAGTAAGCGCTACACTGCGCGGGTGACCCGAGCCCGGCCTTCCGACACCAAGGCGCGAATCCAGGCGGTGGCGCGCGAGCTGTTCGCGCGCCAGGGGGTTCAGCGGACCAGCCTGCGCGAGATCGCCGATCACCTCGGCATCACCAAGCCCGCGCTCTACTACCACTTCGACTCGCGCGAATCGCTCGTCGCCAGCATCGTCGAGCCGCTGCTCGCGGACGTGGACGCGTTCATCGCCGAGCGCGAGGGCGGCCCGCAGCCTGACCCCCGAGCCCTTCTCGCCGACTACTTCGATCTCCTGCACCGCCACCGCGACACCCTCACGATGGTGGTCCGCGACCTCGCCACGCTCGCCTACCTCGACCTCGGCATACGCATGATCGAGTGGCGCCGCCGCCTGATGCGTCTTCTCATCGGCCCTCGCCCCTCGCTCGCCGCCCGCGCCCGCGCCGTGGTCGCCATCGGCGGCCTCTCCGACTGCGTCATCGAGTTCACCGACGTACCGATGGAGAAGGTCAAGTCGCTCGCCGTCGAGGCCGCCCTAGCCGCGCTCGCGCCCACGTCATGAGTCCCCTCGCCGTGCAGCCCCGCGCCCCCCGCCCGGCGCCCACAACACAACGTGAGCGCCGGCGGGGGGCCGTGCGCGGCGGCTCGGCTCACCCCTCTCCGCTACGCAGCAGCCGCCGGCTCTCCCGCCGCCGCCCCCGCAGCTCCGCCCGTGCCCGCGGCCTCGATCGGCGCCTCCTCCAGCGCCGCCGCGATCACCTGGCTCATGTCCTCCACGAAGATGAGCTCCAGCTCGGCCCGCACCTCCTTCGGGATCTCCTCAGCGTCGCGCGCGTTCTTCTGCGGCAGGATGACCCGCGTGATCCCGGCGCGGTGCGCCGCGAGCACCTTGGACTTGATCCCGCCGACCGGCAGCACCCGCCCGCGCAGCGTGCACTCGCCCGTCATCGCCGTGTCCGAGCGCACCCGCCGCCCGGAGAGGAGCGACGTCAGCGCCGTGAACATCGTCACGCCCGCGGACGGCCCGTCCTTGGGCACGCCGCCCGCAGGGACGTGGATGTGCAGGTCCTCCGCCTCGAGCTTCGCCGTGTCGACGCCGAGCTCGACCGCGTGGCTGCGCACGTAGGTGAGCGCCGCCTTCGCCGACTCCTTCATCACGTCGCCGAGCTGGCCCGTGATCTCGACCCTCCCCTTCCCCGGCATCCGCGACGTCTCGATGAACAGGATGTCCCCGCCCACCGGCGTCCAGGCGAGCCCTGTCGCAACACCAGCGACGCTCGTCCGCTCCGCCACGTCGCTGAAGAACCGGATCTTGCCGAGGTACGTCCCGAGATCGCTCGCCTCGACCACCACGCGCGGCGCCTTGCCGTCCGCCGCGCGCGCGATCTCCAGCGCGACCGCCCGGCAGAGCTTCTTGATCTCCCGGCCGAGCTGCCGCACCCCGGCCTCTCGCGTGTAGTCACGCACGATCGCCGCGAGCGCCTCGTCCGTGATCGACAGCGACGCCGGGTCGATCGCGTGCTCCTTGAGCTGCTTCGGGACGAGGTGCGACCGCGCGATCGCGATCTTCTCGTCCGGCGTGTAGCCGGACAGCTCGATGACCTCGAGCCGGTCCCGGAGCGGCGCCGAGAGCGCGCCGAGATCGTTCACCGTGCAGAGGAAGACGACCTCCGACAGATCGAACGGGAGCTCCAGGTAGTGGTCGACGAACGTCCGGTTCTGCTCCGGATCGAGCACCTCCAGGAGCGCCGCCTCGGGCGAGCCCCGCCACCCGGCGCCCAGCTTGTCGACCTCGTCGAGGAGCACGATCGGGTTCCTCACCTTGGCCTTCTTCAGCGCGTGCACGATCCGGCCGGGCAGCGCGCCGACGTACGTCCGCCGGTGGCCGCGCAGCTCCGCCTCGTCGTGCACCCCGCCGAGCGAGATGCGCACGAACGGGCGGCCCGTGGCGTCGGCGATCGACTGGCCGAGCGAGGTCTTGCCCACGCCGGGCGGGCCCGCGAAGCACAGGATCGTCGCGCGCGCCTTCCCGGTCAGCTTGAGAACCGCCATGTGCTCCAGGATGCGGCGCTTCACGTCGTCGAGGCCGCGGTGATCCTCGTCGAGCTTCGCCTTCACCGCGTCGAGGTCGTCCTTCACCTCCGCCCTCGCGCTCCACGGCAGGTCCGCGATCCACTCGAGGTACGTGCGGATCACGTTGTGCTCCGCGCTCTGCGGGCCGACCGAGTCGAGCCGGCGGAGCTCCCGATCGGCGACCGCGCGCGCCTCCTCGGGGAGCCCGGCCTCGTCGAGGCGCCGCCGGAGGGCCGACAGCTCGTCCTCGCCCTCCTCGCCGCCCGCGAGCTCCTTCTGGATGGCCCGGAGCTGCTCGCGGAGGATCGCCTCGCGCTGGCCCTTGCCGAGCTCGCGCCGCACGTCGCCGTCGATCTTCTTCTTCAGGTCCGCCAGCGCGGACGCCTCGGCGAGCAGGCCGGCGACCCGCTGGAGCCGCGGCACCACGCGGAGCTCGGAGAGCACCTCCATCTCCTTCTCGGTGGGCAGGCCGAGCGCGCCGGCGACCTGATCCGCGAAGACGCCCGGCTCCGCCCGGCTCGTCGCGGCGATCTCGGCGAGGTTGGTCCCCGTCTTCGGGCCGACCTCCCGGGCGCGCTCGCGCAGCGACGCCGCGAGCAGGCGCGCCTCCTCGGCGTCGCCGAGGAACTCGGGCGCGAGCGTGCCCTCGGCCCGCCACGTCGGCTCGGTCTCGACCAGGGCCGAGAGCGCGAAGCGATCGAGCCCCTCGATCACCAGCCGGTAGCCGTTCGAGACGCGCGAGATGTCGACGACCCGGGCGAACGTGCCGATGTCGTGGAGGTCCTCGCGCCGCGGATCCTCGCGCTTCGGATCGCGCTGCGCGATGACGCCGATCACGTCCCCGGCGTGGACGGCGTTGAGCAGCGCCACCGAGCGGGGGCGACCCACCGGGAGCGTGAGCACGGTGCCGGGAAAGAGGACGCCGGTGCGGAGCGGGAGCAGGGGAAAAGGGGAACGAGGCGCGCTGGCGCCGCTGCGAAGCTGGCTCATGCGAACTCCTGTGGCAGCGGTCGGCTCGCGCCATCCGTGCCGGATCGGTGGAAGGTTCGGTGGACTGCGTGGACAGCGCGCCGCACCTCCGCCCGTGAGGGCGGCGCAGCGCGCGGATGGGCTCACGTAGACCGCCGCGAGCAACCGCTCGGGCGAGCTCCATGAATCGATGAACGAAAAGTAAATTCGTTCACGCGCCAGTCAACCCGCCCCGCCAGCGAGCGCGACGGCTGGATCAGAACGCCTGGACGCCGAGCACGACGCCGGGCCAGGCGCGCTCGGTGCTGCTGGCGTCGGAGCCGAGGGGGGCGCTGCCGTAGGGGCTGAGCTGGGCGTCCTTCGGGGTGCCGCTGAACGCGACGTTGACGCTGGGGCCTCCGAAGATCGCGAGCTCCGGGAAGAGGCGGAAGCCGAGGAGCGCGCGCGCCTGCGCGATCGTGGCCGCGGGCTTGAGCGTCGAGGGCTCGTGGAGCGTGTACCCGAGCACGTCGAGGTCGATATAGGCGCGCTGGTGGATGGAGATGCGGCCGCCCAGGCCGAGCGCGGAGACCAGGAGAGGGCGGTTGCCGATCGTGCGAAGGCCGACGCCGTAGATGTTGTGGATGTGGTCGCTCCCGTTCTTGAGGCCGGCCACCACGATGCCGGACTCGAGCCCCCAGACGTCGACGTGCAGGCGGCCCTTGCGGATGAAGTTGAACAGCCCGAGCGAGAACGGCGATTCGTCGGCGTAGTTGACGAGGCCGATCTGCGCGCCCCCCACCTTGCCGGTGGCGACGTTCAGGAGCCCGATCTGCAGGCCTGTCGACTCGCCCGCGGCCACGTTGGCCACGCTGATCTGCGTGCCGGTCGACTTGCCCGCGGCCACGTTGACGACGCCGGCCTGCACGTCGGTCGCTGCGCCCGCGGCGAAGTTGGCCACGCCGACCTGCACGTCGGTCGCGTCGCTCACCGCGACGTTGGCCACGCCGACCTGCAGGTCGATCGAGGCGCCCGCCGCGACGTTGGCCACGCCGAGCTGCGCCCCGTCCACGGCGCCGATGGCGACGTTGATCATGCCGCCCTGCGCGCCCGCGACCGGGCCGGCGGCGACGTTGAACGAGCCGACCTGCGCGCCCTGGAGCGAGCCGGCGACGTTGAGCCCCGTCGTGATCTGCGCGCCGCGCGCCGGACCGAGCACGAGGTTGGCGACGGACGAGAGCTGCGCGCCGCACAGGAACGACGACGCGATGTTGACCCCGAGGCCGAGCTCGAGGCCCGCGACGCCCGCCGTGTACCCGGCGATGAGGTTCAGCGAGTAGCGGCGGACGACGTTCGTGCCGTCGAAGGTCGAGGTGCCGACGAACGGGAGGACGTCGGCGCCGAGGAGGACGGCCTTCGCGCCGGGGAGCGCGCAACGAAGAGGCTCCGGAGTCGCGGCGCGCGCGGCCTGCGCGCCGCGTCCGGCCTGCGCGGGGCGCGCGCCGCGGGGAGGCGCGGACTTCCCGCCTGCGGCGGGCGGCGCCGGGCGCGCTGCGGTCTCCGGCTGCGCGGCGGGCGGCGCCTCGGGCGGGCGCTTGCCGAACGCCGCCGCGAGCTCCGCCGCCTCGTCCCGGACGAGGTTGCCCGCGAGCAGGGCGATCGCCTCGGCGGCGCGATCGGGCTCCGCGGGGACATCGATGGTGCGCTCGATGCGGCGGCCGTCCGCGGCGCTGTAGCTCAGCGTGACGCGGCCGTCGGGCTCGCCGCGAAGGACGAGCGTGGGGCGCCCGGCGGTCGCCGCGGGGGCCAGCGTCACGCCGGCGCCGAGCTCGCTCCCGATGGCGGCGCGCACCGCGTCGGGATCGAGCGTCCACGGCGCGCCGTCGACGACGAGATCGACGCCCGAGGCGCTCGGCTCCTCGGCGAGCGCAGGCGCGGGAGGCGCGGTGACCGCGGCGAGCGCGCCCGCCGCCGCGAGCGCATGCAGAAGGAGGACGCCCGCGCGGAGGCCTGCGCCGCGCGCGGACGTCTTCCGGTCACCGCGCGGCGAGCCCCGCGGCGGCGCGGGGAGAGGTGCGAGGGCGGGTGTGTTCATCGACCGTGCTGTGCCCGCTCGCGTCGCGTTCGTTCACGCGCCGCGACGTTCACTCGTCCGCGCCGCGCATCGCCTCGAGCAGCGAGCGCGACTCGGTCTGGCGGTAGCCGCCGAAGGCGCCCTGCGCGAACGGCTCGAGCGCCCGCCGCGCCTCGTCCGCGCGGCCGAGGCGCACCAGGCAGAGGGCGCGGTTGTACTGGGCCTCCACGGCGAAGCGGCCGTGCGGGGCGGCGGCCAGGTACGCGTTCCACGCATCGAGCGCGGCCGCCGGGCTGCGCTCGACGAAGTGCGCGCGGTGCGCCGCCTGATAGAGCGCGTCTGCGTCGGGGCCGGCCGGCGGGCGCTCGATGGCCTGCGGATCGCCCGCGGCCGGCCGCGGCGCGGCTGGCAGGCGCGCGGCGCTCGGCGCGACGGCCGCGACCGGGCGCGAGGCCGACCGGACCGGCGCGACCGCCAGCACCGGCGCGCGCGGCGGCGCGGGGGCGATCGGGGGCTCCGCGATCGGCGCAGGCAGCGGCGGCTGCTCCGGCGCGACCGCCTCCGCGCTCGCCTCGGCCGCCGGCGGCGCGGGCGCCTCGGCCTCCGGCGGCGCGGGCGCCTCGGCCTCCGGCGGCGCGGGCGCCTCGGCCGCGTGCCGCGGTCCGGACAGCGCGCGCTGCGGCGGCGGCGCGGGCGGCATGCTGGGCGCCTCGGAGACGCGCAGCCCGAGCCGCGACGCGACGTCGTCCCAGCCGCCTGGAAACCAGCGCGCGGCCGAGGCCCACGCGACCGATCCGACGAGCACGGCGGCCAGCGGGACCACCACGCGGACCATCGCGAGGCGACGGGCGCGCTGGGCCTTCAGGCTCCTCATCACGCGGGCGCGCGTCTCGTCGCGGCGGCCGCGCGACGCGTCTGCCTCTGCGCGCAGCGCGCGCGCGGCCTCGCGGAGCACGTCGTCCTTCTCCTTCACGGCGCCCTCTCTTCCAGCAGCGTCCGGAGCTTCTGCTTGGCGTGGAACAGCCGCGTGCGCACGGTGGCCTCGGGCACGCCCATGATCTCGGATGCCTCTCGCGCGCTGCGCTCCTCGACCTCGCAGAGCACGAACGCCACGCGCTGCGCCGTCGGCAGCGCGTCGAGGGCGCGGTTCAGGGCCTGGGCGAGCGCGGCGCGGCCGGCCTCCCGCTCGGGGCTCGACGCGTGCTCCTCGTCCGGCTCCAGGGCGAGCCGCTCCATGGCCGCGCGGCGCCGCGCCGCCGAGCGGAGGTGGTGGCGGGCGTGGTTGACCGCGATCGCGATGAGGAACGTCTTGAGCGACGAGCCGCCGCGGAACCGCTGCGCGGCCTGCGGCAGGCTGAGGAAGACGTCGTGGGCCAGGTCCTCGGCGGACGCGTCGTCGCCGGTGAGGCGGCGGGCGAACCCGCGCACCGCGCCGTAGTGCTTGTCGTACGCCTCGCCGACCGCCGCGGCGTCCCCGCGCCGCAGCCGCTCGACGAGGTCCTCCTCCGCGTCCTGCGCGCGCTCGGCGCCGCGGGCGAAGAAGAACGGCATGAGGAGCGCCATGGTCTTCATCGGTCGCCACCTCTCCCCGGCGCGCGGGGGCTCGACGTCGCCGGACGGCTCTGCCCCCGGAAAACCCGCTGCTCGCTCCGTCCCATCTCGGTCCATCCCTGCGCCATCATCGTTACACCCGAACGCGCCCGGCGGCGTTGCCCGTTTGCCATCAACAAGCGTCGGAGAGCCCGGGGCGACATGAGGCACACCCCGTCGTGCCCGGCGTGGAGGAGAGCGTTCATGGTCGGCGCGTCGGTTTCGTGCCCGGAGGGGTCCGGAACGTTCAACGCCGGTCGGCAAAATCGACCGCCAGGGGTCCGGACGGCTGAAATCGACGGCCAGGGGGCGCGATCGACCGCCGGGGTCCATCCCGCCGCCCGGGAGCTCCGGACCGGCGGCCGTCGAGATCGTGCGCAGGGGCGCGGCCCGTTGAACGGAGCGCGTAGCAGCGGGCACGCAGCTCCGAGTGGGCAGAGGGCGCCGCGCCGACGAGCCGCGCCGCTGCCCTGGATCCATCGCTGATCAGGAGTGATGACACATGAACATGCGCACGGCCTTCGAATGGGGTCTCGGTCTCTCTTTGTCCTTTATCTCGATGACGACGGTCGGTTGCTACATCGAGACTGGCGACGACTGCGACTGGAGCGATGACTGTATCGACCAGCCCGGCGCCCCCGACGCTCCCGACTTCGAGCGCCCGGATCCGGACGAGGACACCGACGGTGAGGACGGCGCGAGCAGCAGCGGTGGTGAGAGCAGCGCGAGCGGCGGCGAGAGCAGCGCGAGCGGCGGCGGCGAGAGCTCACCAGGGACCCCGGGCGCCTGCCAGGCGTCGTGCGACTGCCCGAGCGGCGACGTGTGCGTCGAAGGGACCTGCAAGACACCGTGCGCGGCCTCGTGCGAGTGCCCCGAGGGCGACTCGTGCGAGGGTGGCTATTGCGCGCCCCCGCCGGAGCCGGCCATCTCCTGCGAGGCGAACTGCGATTGCCCGAGCGGCAGCGAGTGCGTCGAGGGCGTCTGCAGCTGAGCCGAACTGGTGAATCCTGCGAAGCGGGGCGATGAGCGCAGCGGGGGAGCCCAGGCTCACCGCGGCGGGATGAGCCGCTCGAGCCGGGATATGTACCCCGGCAGCTCCGCCGCCAGCGCTCCGGGCAGCGCCCGGTCCGCCTCGAACAACATCGCCAGGTTGCCGTAAAGCGCCGCGTCCGCGAGGCTCGGGGCCTCGCCGAACAGGAACGGCGCTCGCTTCAGCGTCCTGACGGTCGGCGCGAGCAGGGTCCGCGCGCGATCGAGCAGCGCCGGCGTGTCGCGCTCCCACTGCTCGATACAGCCGGCGCCGAACTTGCGCTCCTTGATCAGCGTGTACAGGGCGCGCTGACCCGGCCGCTCCCAGGCGTCGCGGATGCGCGGCGACGCGATCCGAAACAGCACGTCCTCGAGCGGTCCGTCGCAGAAGTCCGCGTACGCCCAGACCGGCCCCTCGAGGGCGTCCAGCGTCAAGCGCCTGGCGGCAGGGTCCTCGAGCAGGAGCTCGCAGATCCGCCGCGACTCGACCGTCACCTGGCCGTCGTCGCCGACCAGCACGGGCACGTAGATATAGCCGCCGGTCACGCGGGCCAGCTCGTCGCGATCGTCGTACGGCACCTCGACCAGCTCGTACGGGCGAGCCAGGAGGTCGAGAAGCATCTGAACTTTGCGGGCGAAGGGGCTATATCGGAGTCGGTAGAGCTTCATGGCTCCCGGGATACCCCGGCGCATCAGGACGAGCGAACGAATGTTTTCCATGAACCATGAGAAATTCTCATGACCGGCCCCGCCCCGGGGGATCGCCCTCCGCCGCTGCCGTCGCTCACCGCCCTGCAGGCGTTCGAGGCCGCGGCGCGCCATGCGAGCGTCACCCACGCGGCGCGCGAGCTGGGCGTGACCCAGACGGCCGTCAGCCACCAGATCCGCGCCCTCGAGGACACGCTGGAGACGGCGCTGTTCCGGCGCTCGCCGCACGGCATCAGCCTGACGGAGGACGGCGAGCGCTGGGCTGCGGAGCTGGGCGTCGTGTTCGCCCGGCTGCGCGAGGCGAACGCCCGCTTGCGGCGGCCCGCCGCGGACGCGCGGCCCGCCGTATCGGTCAGCGTCACGCCGTCGTTCGGGGCGCGCTGGCTCGTGCCGCGGCTCGGGCAGTTCCTTGTGAGCCACCCGGAGGTGGACGTGCGCATCTCCGCCACCGAGCGCCTCATCGATCTCGCGAGAGAGCCGGTGGACATCGGCATCCGTTATGGCCTCGGCGGCTACCCGGGCCTGGTCACCGTCAAGCTGGCGGACGACGCCCTCATCGTGGCCGCCGCGCCGAGCGTCGCGAGCAAGCGCGCTCGCTGGCGCGTCGAGGACCTGAGCCACGAGGTGTTGCTCGGCGACGACCACCCCGACGCCTGGGGCCGCTGGTTTCGCGAGCGCTCGCGCCGCCTCCCGGCCCGGGTGCGCCAGAGCCAGCTCACCGACTCGTCGATGCTCGTGGATGCGGCGGTGCGCGGTCAGGGCGTGGCGCTCGCGCGCTGGTCGCTCGCGGCTTCAGAGCTCGATCTCGGCCGCCTGGTGCTGCTCTTTCCCAGGCTCCCGGCGCTGCCGACGGGCCTCGCCTACTACCTCGTGAGCACGCGCGCGAGCCTGCGGCGAAAGCCGGTGGCCGCCTTCAGGGACTGGGTCGTATCCGAGTCCGCGAGCCTGCGCAGGCCCTGAGGCTGACGGCGCGGACTCAGCGCTCGGGCTTGCGGGCGGCGCGGGCAGGCTCGCGGCCGACGAGGCCGTAAAGGACGATCCGGTGGACCGCGGACAGCATCGCCTCCACCTCTTCACGGGAGCTCTGGAACAGCCACGGAGGCGCGAAGCTCGCATAGGCGCGCAGGAGGGCGCGCGCGGTGAGCTCGGGATCGGCGGCGTCGAGCTCGCCGGCGCCGGCGCCGCGCGCGACGAGATCGCGGAGGAGCGCGCGCTCCTCGTCGAGGAAGCGGGCGTGGGCTGCCTTCACGGCGCGGCTCTGGCAATGCACGAGATCGCACGCGTGCGCGCCCGAGCCGGCGAGCTCGAGGAAAGCCCGCGCGCGGGCGTCGAACACCGCCCGCAGCCGGTCGCAGAAGGGCACGCCGTCCCCGGCCGCGGCGGCGCGCATCGCGGCCATGACGGCGCGGTGCTCGCCCTGGGAGAGCTCCTCGACGATCGCGTCCTTCGAGGCGAACTCCAGGTACACGGCGCCGACCGCGATCTCGGCCTCGCGCGCGATATCGGCGACGGTGGTCTTGGCAGGCCCGTACCGGCGGAGGAGCCGCTCTGTCGCCTCGAGGATCCGCTGGCGCCGCTCACTGGCGCCGCCGGGGTAACCGTGCTCCATGAGGTGAGCGATGTTCTCCCGGATTCACGGCCGGGGGAAGCGTCCTGGCGGGAGGACGGGAGGGCCCCTGGGGACGCCACGGCGCGCGGGCACGGGGACGCGGCGCGCCGGCACGGGGATGCGGCGCGCCGGCACGGGCGGCGGCGCGCCGGCACGGGCGCGGCGGCGCGCTTGGTGATGGCACGAACCCGACGGCGCGCAGGCCACGCCGGCGCGGCGGAGCCAAGCCCCGAGATTGATTGCCGTCCGTCCGGCGGCTATCGTTGGCTGGCTTTGCACCGGATTTTCCGCGAAGATCGCGCTGTTCACGGGGTCCGCGGTCCGGCGCGCGAAGGGACCGAGCCATGACGACCACCGCGCCGACACACGACGAAGCCGAGGGGCTGGTGCGACCGGGGCAGGTCATCGCCGAGAAGTACCGCGTCGAGCGGGTGATCGGCGCCGGCGGGATGGGCGTCGTCGTCGCCGCCACCCACCTCCAGCTGGAGGAGCGGGTCGCGATCAAGCTGCTCCTGCCGGAGGCGGCGAAGTCGCGCACGCTCGCCGAGCGCTTCGTGCGCGAGGCGCGCGCCGCGGTGAAGGTCAAGAGCGAGCACGTGGCGCGCGTGACGGACGTCGGGACGCTCGAGTCCGGCACGCCGTACATGGTGATGGAGTACCTGTCGGGCAGCGACCTCGCCGACGCGCTCCGCGCGGGCGGGCCGATGACCCCGCAGGCGGCCGTCGAGTACGTCCTCCAGGCCTGCGAGGCGCTCGCCGAGGCGCACGCCGCGGGCATCATCCACCGCGACCTCAAGCCCGCGAACCTGTTCCTCACGCGGCGGGCGGACAGCTCCCCGTGCGTGAAGGTGCTCGACTTCGGCATCTCGAAGGTGGCGACCGGCGGCTCCGACCCGCGGATCACCGACACGAAGGCCATCATGGGGTCGCCGCTCTACATGTCGCCCGAGCAGCTCAAGTCCTCGCGCGACGTCGACGCGCGCACCGACATCTGGTCGCTCGGCGTCATCCTGTTCGAGCTGCTCACCGGCGCGCCGCCGTTCGACGGCGCGACGATGCCGCAGCTCTGCGTGGCGATCATGCAGGGGATCCCGAGCCCCCTCGCCGCGTTCCGCTCCGACGTGCCCCGGGCGCTCGAGGCGGTGATCCGCAAGTGCCTGGAGAAGCTGCCGGAGCAGCGGTTCCGCCACGTCGGGGAGCTGGCCGAGGCGCTCGCGCCGTTCGCGACCGGGCGGGCCCGGCTCTCCGTCGACCGGATCAGCGGGATCTCGCGGAGCTCGGGGCCCCCGCGGCCGGAGCTCCCTTCGGCGAGCGGGGTGACCTCGCCGACCGTTGTGAACACGTCGCTGAACACCTCGCCGACGTGGAGCGGGACGGTCGTGACGCGAAAGCGACCGGTGGGGCTCGCCGTCGCGGCCGGCGCCTTCGTGTCGCTGATCGCCGCGATCGCGGTCTTCGCGTTCCTGACGTCCCGCGCGCGCGGCGACGGCGCAGCGACCGAGCCGACCGCCAGCGCCTCGGCCGCGCCGTCGCTGGCGGACGCCGCGGCACAGCCGCCGACCGCGCCCGCGTCGCTCTCGCCGACCGTCACGCCCGGCGGCGCCGAGGCCCCCGCGCCGACGGACGACCGCCCGGCGGCGCCGGCCCCGGCCGAGATCCCCCCCGCGGCGACGGCCAGCGGCAAGCCCACCGCGCCGCGGCGGCCGAGCGCCGCGCCGCGACCCCCGGCCGCCGCGAGCGCCACGCAGCAGGCTCCGGCCACCCGGCCGCCCGCCGCCCCGGCCGCTGCGCCGCCCGGCGGCAACCTGTTCGATGATCGCAAGTGAGGACACCACGATGACGAGCCTGCCCGTGCAGCACCTCGGGCGCCTGCTGGCGCTCGCGATGTTCCTTGCCGCCCTGCTGGGCGGCCGTGACGCGAGGGCCGACACGGCGGCCGCGCAGGCCCTGTTCGACGCGGCCAAGCAGCTGATGGCCCAGGGCAAATACGCCGACGCGTGCCCCAAGCTCGAGGAGAGCCAGCGGCTCGACCCTGGCATCGGCACGCAGTTCAACCTCGCGGCCTGTTACGAGCAGCTCGGCCGGACGGCGAGCGCCTGGTCGATGTTCCTCGAGGTGGCCGGCGCGTCGAAGGCCGCCGGCCAGCTGGAGCGCGAGAAGGTCGCCCGACAGCGCGCCGCCGCGCTCGAGCCGCGGCTCATCCGGCTGACGATCACGGCGCCGGCCGACTCCCCGGCCGACCTCCAGGTGAAGCGCGACGGCGCCCTCGTGGGGCGCGCGCAGTGGGGCACGCCGGTGCCCGTGGATCCCGGGAAGCACACGGTGGAGGCCTCCGCCGCCGGCCGAGCGCCGTTCGCGAGGTCCGTGGAGCTCAGCCGGGCGGGCGCCTCGGAGACGCTGGCCATCCCGCCGCTGCCCCCGGGCGCGCCGGCGCGCAACGCCGCCCTCCCGCCGAGCGGCCCCCCCGCGCCCGCCGGCGCCGCCGCGCCCCCGCCGAGCGGCGCCACGGCACCCGCGGGCGCCGCCGCGCTGCGAGCGAGCGGCGCGCCTTTCGCGCCGGTCGCCGCGCATGCGCCGGCGCCCCCGGCTGCGCCGCTGACCAAGCGCCGCAGCAAGGGGATGATGGTCACGGGCATCGTCCTGACGAGCCTCGGCACCGTCGCCCTCCTGGGCGGGGGCCTGGTGCTCGCCTCCTCCTCCTCGTGCGCCGGCGACAGCTGCGGGTACGACTCCAGCGACCCGTTCGCCGACGACGAGGTCTACGAGGAAGACGACACGGAAGGCGCCGGGGTCGGGCTCGTCGTCGGCGGGCTCGTCCTCGCCGGCGTCGGCATCCCGCTGGCCATCATCGGCGGCCGCAAGGTGCCGGTGCAGCCCGAGAAGCAGGCCGCCTCCGCGCCGGCGCCGCCGCCCGAGCTCGTCATCGGCCCGCGCTACGCCGGGCTCCGCTGGTCCATGTGAAGGCCGGCGCCAGCGCCGGCGCGGCGCTGCGCCAGCGCGGCGCGCACGGCCGTGCGCCGGCGCGGCGAAAGGGGCCTGAGCGCTCACTCCGGACCGTGAGCGCTCATTCCGGATCGATGCGGTACACGGTGCCGCCGAGGTCGACCACGTAGACCTCGCCGGCCCCGTCCTGCCCGAAGCTGGCGATGCGGAAGCCGAACGACCCGAGATCGTCCGTCCGGTCGACGGGCGCCGAGGCCACCCCGCCCTCATACGTGAGCGTCCAGACCCTGCCGCTGCAGTAATCGCCGTAGAAGTAGCTCCCCCGGAGCCACGGGATCCTGCTGCCCCGGTAGACGTAGCCGCCGGTGACCGAGCAATCCTCGATGACCTGCCCGGCATGGCCGTACTCGGCGGTGGGGAGCGTGATGGTCCCGTCGAGATCGCAGCTCTCCGCGGGAATGAAGCAGTGCGCGCCCTCCATCCGGCGCCAGCCGTAGTTCTTCCGTCCCTGCCCGGCCGGCTCGATGTCGATCTCTTCCCAGAGGCGCTGACCGACGTCCGCGATGTAGAGATCGCCCGTGCATGCGTCGAAGCTGAAGCGGTACGGGTTCCGCAAGCCATAGTCCCAGATCTCGGGCAGGACGCCTTCGCCCGTCATGTTCCCTTCCGGGATGCCGTACGGGTGTGTCGAGACGTCGAGGCGAAGGATCTTCCCGAGCAGCGTCGTGAGCGCCTGACCGTTGCCGATGTCCGCATGGTTGGGGCCCGCGTCGTTGTTGTCCCCGCCGTCGCCGAGCCCGAGATAGAGAAAGCCGTCGATCGGGCTGAACTCGAGCGAACCGCCGTTGTGGTTCCGGTGCAGATCCACGACCTCGAGGTACGTGGCCACCGGATCTGGACTGGCCACGTCCGGTCGCTCTCCCCGCGCGAACTCGACCACGCGCGCGTTGCCGCCCGTCGCCTTGTCCGTGTAGTGGACGAAGAAGCGACCGCCGTCCTCGTAATCCGGGTGGAAGGCGAGCCCGAGGAGACCGCGCTCGCCGTTGTCATTGAACAGGACGCGGTCCCGGATATCGAGGAACACCTTGGGCTCCGCCGCTCCGTCGTCGAGGACGAGGATCTGGCCAGGCTGCGTCAGGATGAAGAGCCGCGTGGGGTCGCCCGGCGCGGATTTCACGAGGAGCGGGTGATCGAGGCCGGAGACGACCGTCGTGAGCTTCAGCACGCCCTCGTCCTCGCTCGGCGGCGCACAGCTGAATCCCTCTGCGGGCTCGCCGCCGCCGCTGCCGCCAGCGCCGCTGCCGCCGCCAGCCCCGCTGCCGCCAGCCCCGCTGCCGCCAGCCCCGCTCGCGCCCGTCCCGCTGCCGCCAGCGCCGCTGCCGCCAGCCCCGCTGCTGCCACCCCCACTCGCGTCCGCCCCGCCGGCTGCGGCCGATGAGGCCCCGCCGGTCGTGCCGGGCGGCAGCGGAGAGATCGACTCCTCGCGCGAGCAGGCGATGAACGCGAGCTCGGCCGCCAGAATGAGCGCGAGGCTCGGAAGGGACGACAGGGCTGAGCTCGACGGCCTCATCGCCGGACGATATCGTAGATCGAAGCCCAGGGCGGCGAAGATCCGGTGTTGGAGGCGCTCTCACGCCCCGCGCGCGTTCGAGGACGCCCGCCGCGCGCGCACGCCGGACGGCGCCGCTGCGGCCTCCCCCTGACGCGCCTACGCCGGCGTTCGGGGCGCGGCGAGATCGCGAAACGAGCCCTGCGATCCACGCATCGATATCGATGGAGCTGGCCCCATCGCCGCACTTCGAGCGAGGCCAACCACACGAGAGCATGGCATCCGTTTTTCCGCGCTGGAGCAACACCGCTTTCCGACTCGCCATCGCCGCCGTCATCCTCGGCGGCGCGGCGGCCGTGGCAGCGCCGATGATCTACGTGCGCACGGACTGGAACACCGGGCGGCACCTGCCCGTGCAGCAGCCCGTGCAGTTCGACCACAGGCACCACGTGCAGGACGACGCCATCGAGTGCCGGTTCTGCCATTACACGGTCGGGCGGACGGCCACGGCGGGCATGCCATCGACAGCGGTCTGCATGGGCTGTCACAGCCAGATCTGGAATCAGAGCCCCAAGCTCGAGCTCGTCCGGAACAGCTATTTCTCGGGCACGCCGATCGTCTGGAACCGCGTCAACGACGTGCCCGACTTCGTCTATTTCAACCACGCGATCCACGTGAACAAGGGCGTCGGGTGCGTGACGTGCCACGGCCGCGTGGATCAGATGCCCGAGGTCCGGCAGGCGACGCCGATGACGATGGGCTGGTGCCTCGAGTGCCACAGGGCGCCGGAGCGCCACCTCCGCCCGCTCTCGGCGATCACGGACATGGACTGGGACCCGGGCCCCGACGCGGAGCGGATCGGCCGGCAGATCGCGCAGCAGCTCGGCGTGCGGCACCTCGTCCACTGCTCGGCCTGCCACAGGTGAGCGCGCGCGGGCGCGAACGGAGCGACACACAGGGGATCATCGAGGAGCGACCAGGACACCTACGAGAGCGCGAGAGGACGAGGGGCCATGGGCGGCCAGCAGCGGAGCGCCGTCAGGGCGGCGGCGCGGATCCAACGATGACCTGAAGAGGGACGATGGCTGATCAGAAACAGATCCCGTGGAGCGCCGCGCTCGACGGCAAGACGGGTAAAGCGTACTGGCGCAGCCTCGCGGAGCTCCTCGAGTCACCAGAGCTCCTCGAGGCCGCGGCGCGGGAGCTCCCGGCGAGCGCGGGCAATCCGGCCGCGATGAGCCGGCGGCGCTGGCTCGAGCTCCTCGGCGCGGGCATGGCGCTCGCCGGCGTGTCCGGGTGCAGATCGAGGGCCGGGGACAACATCGTCCCTTACGTGACGACGCCGCCCGAGGTGACGCCGGGCGTGCTCCGGTATTACGCCACCAGCCTGGATCTCGACGGGTTCGCGACGGGCGTCCTCGTCGAGAGCCACGAGGGGCGGCCGACGAAGGTCGAAGGCAATCCGCAGCACCCGGCGAGCCTCGGCTCGACCGGCGTCTACGAGCAGGCGTCGGTGCTCGGCCTCTACGATCAGCACCGCGCGCGCGCGGCGCGCCGCGGCGCGGCCCCGGCGACGTGGCGCGCGTTCGTCCAGCAGTTCGAGGGCGCCCGGAGCGATCGCGGCGCCGGGCTCCGGTTCGTCCTTCGGCCCACCGGCTCTCCGCTCCTCCTCGACCTCATCGGCCGCGTCCAGGCGCGCTATCCGGCGGCCCGGTTCACGTTCTACGCGCCCGCTCGATCGGCGCACCCGGCGCGAGGGGCCGAGCTCGCCTTCGGCGCTCCGCTCCAGGCGCAGTACGACTTCCGGACAGCCGACGTCATCCTCGCGCTCGACGCCGACTTCCTCGCGTCGATGCCGTTCAGCGTGCGGTATTCGCGCCAATTCGCGGAGCGCAGGCGCATCGGCTCGCCGACAGGCACCATGAACCGGCTCTATGTGATCGAGCCCGGGCTGACCCCGACGGGGAGCATGGCCGATCACCGCCTGCGCAAGCGGCCGAGCGACGTGCCGGCGATCGCCGCGGCGATCGCGGCCGAGCTGCTCCTGACCGAGGGCGCTCGCCCGGGGCTCATCCCTCCCCAGGCGCTCGGCGCGCTCGATCCCCTCCGGGCGCGGGTCAGCGAGGCGGAGAGGCGCTTCGCCCGGGCGGTGGCGCGCGACCTCGCGCGCGGGGGCGCGGCGAGCGTCGTCGTCGCGGGGGAGCGGCAGCCTCCCGGGGTGCACGCGCTCGCGCACCTCATGAACGCGGCGCTCCGCAACGACCGCGCGGCGTGGACCACCGCGGGGACCTTGATCACGGCAGGCGCCGCCGAGCAGGACCTCACGGCGCTCGCCGAGGAGCTCCGCCGCGGCGCCGTCGATACCCTCGTGCTCCTCGAGAACAACGTGGTTTACACGGCGCCCGCGGATCTCGAGCTCCCGGCGCTGCTCCGCTCCGTCCCGAGCCGGGTCTACCTCGGGCTCTACGAGGACGAGACCGCCGCGGGCTGCGACTGGTTCGTGCCCGCCGCGCACGATCTCGAGGCCTGGGGAGACGCGCGCGCGTACGACGGCACGAGCTCGCTGATCCAGCCGCTCATCGAGCCGCTCTTCCAGGGCAGGACCGCCGCCGAGGTGCTCGCGGTGTTCGCGGGCGAGACGCAGAAGAGCGCGCGCGACCTCCTGCGCGACACCTGGGCCGCGCGCCGGGGCGGCGCGGACTTCGATGCGTTCTGGGAGGACGCGCTCCGGCGCGGGCTCGTCGAGGGCACCGCAGCCCCGCGCGAGGACGCCAAGCTGCGGCTCGACGGGGTGACCGCGGCGCTCGCGCACCTCGCGGCGGCGGCCCCGCCGAAGGCGGACGCCATCGAGGTCGCCTTCTCGACCGACGCGAGCGTCTATGACGGCCGGTTCGCCAACAACCCGTGGCTCCTCGAGCTGCCCGATCCCATGACCAAGCTCACCTGGGACAACGCCGCGCTGCTCAGCCCGGCGACGGCGAAGGCGCTCGGCGTCGAGAGCGAGGATGTGGTCGATCTCGAGCTCGGGGGGCGAACGATCTCGATACCGGTCCTCGTCGCGCCGGGGCACGCCGACGGCACGGTGTCGCTCGCGCTCGGTTACGGGCGCAGCGGCGCCGAGTCGATCGCCGCGGGGGTGGGGTCCGACGCGTACCGGCTCCGCACCGCGGCCGCGCCCTTCTTCGCGGCAGGCGCCTCGGTGACGAAGCGGCCGGACCAGAAGCACAAGCTCGCCCTGACGCAGCGGCACTGGAGCCTGGAGGGGCGCCCCATAGCGCTCTCGATCCCCCTCGCCGTCTACCGCGAGCGCCCCGACTTCACGGAGGCGCTCAAGGGGCCATTGCCGTCCCTCATGCCCCCGACGCCTCCCCCCGGGGCGCCGAAGGACCAATGGGCCATGACGATCGATCTCTCGATCTGCACCGGCTGCAGCGCGTGCGTCACGGCGTGCCAGGCCGAGAACAACGTCGTCGTGGTGGGCAAGGAGGAGGTCCTGAACAGCCGCGAGATGCACTGGCTCCGCATCGACACGTACGTGTCCGACGACCCGCGAGACCCGAGCAACCCGGCCGTCGTCCACCAGCCCATGCTGTGCCAGCACTGCGAGAAGGCGCCGTGCGAGTACGTGTGTCCGGTGAACGCGACGACGCACAGCCCCGACGGGCTCAACGAGATGACCTACAACCGCTGCGTCGGGACGCGGTTCTGCTCGAACAACTGCCCGTACAAGGTCCGCCGCTTCAACTGGTTCGATTACGGCGAGCTCCGCGCGTACAACACGGGGCTCACGAAGCTCCAGCGCAACCCCGACGTGACGGTGCGGGAGCGCGGCGTCATGGAGAAGTGCACGTACTGCGTCCAGCGGATCCGCCGGGCGGAGATCGCCGCGCGGGTGGAAGACCGCGCGATCCGCCCCGGAGAGGTCGTCACCGCGTGCCAGCAGGCCTGTCCGACGCAGGCGATCCAGTTCGGCTCTCTCGCGCACGAGGGGACGGAGGTGGTGGCGTGGCGGGGCGAGCCGCGGAGCTACGCGGTGCTCCACGACCTGGGCACCCGGCCGAGGACCATGTACCTCGCGCGCGTCGACAACAAGAACCCGGAGCTCGACGAGCCGTGACGGAGCCCCTCATCCTCGGCCGGCCAACCGACGAGGAGCTCTCCGAAGAGCTCCTGTCGGTCGTCTGGAAGCCGCGATCCAGGCTCTGGTGGGCGGCGTTCGCCATCACCGGCGCCGGGACGGCCGTGCTCCTGCTCGCCATCACCTACACGATCACCACGGGCATCGGGGTCTGGGGAAACAACATCCCGGTGGGCTGGGCGTTCGGGATCATCAACTTCGTGTGGTGGATCGGAATCGGCCACGCGGGGACGTTCATCTCCGCGATCCTGCTCCTCCTGGAGCAGCGCTGGCGCACGAGCATCAACCGCTTCTCCGAGGCGATGACCCTCTTCGCCGTCATCCAGGCAGGCATCTATCCGCTCATGCACCTCGGCCGGCCATGGTTCGCCTACTGGCTCGTCCCCTACCCCGCGACGCTGAGGCTATGGCCCCAGTTCAAGAGCGCGCTGCCGTGGGACGCCGCGGCCGTGTTCACGTACTTCACGGTCTCCCTCGTCTTCTGGTACGTCGGGCTCATCCCCGACTTCGCGGCCCTCCGCGACCGGGCGCCGGGCCGCCTCCGCCGGATCGTCTACGGCGTCCTGTCGCTCGGCTGGCGCGGCTCCGCGGTCACCTACCGACACTACCGCCTCCTCTACGGGTTGCTCGCAGGGCTCGCGACGCCGCTCGTGCTCTCGGTGCACTCGATCGTGAGCACCGATTTCGCGATGGCGCTCGTCCCGGGCTGGCACTCGACCATCTTCCCCCCGTTCTTCGTCGCCGGAGCCATCTTCTCCGGCTTCGCGATGGTGCTGACGCTGCTCATCCCGGCGCGCCGGATCTTCCACCTGGAGAACGTCGTCACCCAGCGCCACATCGACAACCTGAGCAAGATGGCGCTCGTGACCGGCTGGATCGTCATCTACTCGTACGTCATCGAGCTCTTCGTCGCCTGGTACAGCGGAGAGGCGACCGAGATCTACCAGTTCTTCGTCGCGCGCCCCGTCGGGCCGAACGCAGCGGTCTTCTGGGTGCAGATGATCTGCAACGTGCTCGTCACCCAGCTGCTCTGGTTCCCGCGGGTCCGGAAGAACATGATCCTGCTCTGGATCATCTCGATCCTCCTGAACGTCGGGATGTGGTCCGAGCGGTTCGTGATCATCGTCATGGGGCTGCAGCGCGATTTCATGCCGTCGGCGTGGCACGCCTACCACCCGACGTACGTCGATATCTCGATGTTCATCGGGACGATCTGCTTCTTCCTGCTGCTCATCCTGATTTTCCTCCGCCTCTTCCCGTTCATTCCCGTGACCGAGGTCAAGGAGCTGAACCACGAGCTCGGCAAGGAGGAGCACTGAGATGAGGAGAGGACTGCTCGCCGAGTTCGAGACGCCCGAGGCGATGCTCCGGGCGATCGCGGAGCTCAGGAGCCGGGGATACCGGCGGCTCGACGCGTTCACGCCGTACCCCATCCGCGGCGTCGATGAGGCGCTCGGACTCCGCCGCTCGCCGCTCAACTGGATCATCCTGCCCTTCGCGATCGTGGGAACCGCGGCAGGCTACATCATCCAGTGGTTTTGCAACGCGTACGACTACCCGCTCATCGTGGGCGGGCGGCCGCCGCACGCCGCCCCGGCCTTCATACCGATCACCTTCGAGACGATGGTGCTCACGTCCTCCCTCACCGGGTTCGTCGTGCTGCTCGTCCTCGCCCGGCTGCCCGAGCTCTGGCACCCGGTGTTCGACGTCCCCGGGTTCGAGCGCGCCTCCATCGATCGGTTCTGGGTCGGCATCGACGCCCGCGATCCAGCGCTCATCAGCCCCATCGCCGAGCGCGATCTCACCGATCTCGGCGCCATCACCGTGGCCTGGGCCGGAAAGGAGCGCTCATGACGCGCGGACGGCTCCTCTCGCTCTCCTGCCTGGCCGCGGCGCTCTGCCTCTCGTGCACGCCGGTGACCACGGCCGACGCCGAGCCCGGCGACGTTGACCTGCTGGATCTCGAGCGCATGCTCAGGCAGCGGCGCTTCGCGCCCTACCAGCCGACAGACCTCTTCGACGACGGCTCGGTCATGCGCCACCCGCCGGCGGGCGCCGTGCCGAACGACCGCGTGACCGGCGATCCCGGGCTCACCCACGGGTTCACGGGCGGAACGTACGTGGCGCGCATCCCGGCCCCGGTGACCATCGAGCTGCTCCGGTACGGGCAGGAGCGCTTCGAGATCCACTGCGCCGCCTGCCACGGGGTCGCCGGAGATGGAGATTCGGTGGTCGCGCGCAACATGACGCTGCGGCGCCCGCCGTCCCTCGTCGACGCGCGCGTGCAGGCGTTCCCTCCCGGCCGCATCTACCGGGTCATCGTCGAGGGCTACGGGCTCATGCGCTCGTACGAGACGCAGATCCCGCTGATGGAGCGCTGGGCGATCGTGGCCTATGTGAAAGCACTCGGGAAGAGCCGCGCCACCGCGCTCGACGCGCTCCCCCCACCCCTCCGCGAGCGCGCCCGGAAGGAGCTCCAGTGAACCGGCGATTCCCCATCTTCCGGGGCGGCCGCGCGATCGTGTCGAGGTCCCTCGGCCTCGCGCTCCTCGGCGCCCTGCTGCTCGTCATCGGCGCGTTCGTGGACCGGGAGCGGCTCTTCTACGCGTACCTTGCGGCCTACGCCTTCGCCGTGACCACGGCGGTCGGGGCGCTCCTCTTTCTCATGACCTGCCACGCCATGAACGCGACATGGCCGGTGGCGGTCCGCCGCCTCACGGAGGCGATCGTCGGGGCGCTGCCGCTCCTCTGCGCGCTGTTCATCCCGCTCCTGTTCGGCCTCGGCGCGCTCTACGGCGAGTGGCTCCACCCCGAGTCGATCCATGAGGAGCACGTCCGAGCCATCGTGCTCCACAAGACGCCCTACCTGAACCTCCCGTTCTTCCTCGTGAGGACGGGGTTCTACTTCGCTGTCTGGCTCGTCTTCGGCGTCCTGCTCCGGCGCGGCTCGATGACGGGCGACGCGAACCCGGCGCTCGCGGACAGCCGGCGTCTCCGCGTGATCAGCGTCGCCGGCCTGCCGCCCGTCGCGCTCACGCTCTCGTTCGCGGCCTTCGACTGGCTCATGTCCCTCGCGCCGACGTGGGTGTCCACGATGTTCCCCGTCTACGTGTTCGCCGGCGGCTTCGTCGCGGCGATCGCGCTGCTCACGGTGCTCGCGTTCGCCGCCGAGCGCGCCGGGCTCCTGCCCGGGCTGAACGAGTCGCACTACTACGCGCTCGGCCGGCTCCTCCTCGCGTTCACCATCTTCTGGGCCTACGCCGCGTTCTTCCAGCTCCTGCTGATATGGATCGGGAACAAGCCAGCAGAGGTGGAGTTCTACGTCCTCCGCTCCCACGGCCCGTGGGCGGTCATGTCCGTCGTCCTCGTGCTCACGCGGTTCGTGATCCCCTTCGTGATCCTGCTCAACTACAGGATCAAGCGGCGCCCGGCGTGGCTGTCGGCCGTCGCCGCCTGGATCTTCGTCGCGCACTACCTCGACATGCACTGGCTCGTCGCGCCCGAGGCCCCCGGCGCTCGCGCGCCGTTCCACTGGCTCGACGCGGCGGCGCTCCTCGCCGTGGTCGGCTCGTGCGTCGCGTTCACCGTGCTGCGGGCGCGCGGCAAGCCGCTCGTCCCCGTCAACGACCCGGCGCTGCCGGCCGCCTTCCGCTACGAGAGCGTATGACGTCCAACTATCGCCGTCCCGACGTGCACCAGGAAGAGGATGTCGTCCAGTGGAAGACGATCCTCGCCGTCGCGTTCGCCGTCGTCGTGATCTTCATCGTCCTGGGCCTCTGGGCCTGGATGCTCATGCGCGGGCGCGAGGCGGAGCTCCGCCCCGCGGGGAAGGGAGCCGAGCGTGCCAGTGAGATCTCCCTGCCGCGCGGCGAGGTGGCCGGGGTGGATCAGCGCATCTTCCGGCGCGAGGAGATGGGCGAAGAGGGCGTCGGCACGGCGCTGAACCGCCGGAAGCGCGAGGAGCTCGGCCGCTTCGGCTGGGTCGACCAGAGCCGCGGGCTCGCGCAGATCCCGATCGAGGACGCGATGAATCTCGTCGTGGAGGAGAGCCGCTGATGAGGATGCAACACCTGTCCACCACGGCGTTTCTCGCGCTCGTGCTCGCGCGCGCGCCGGTCGCGGCCGCCGCCGATCCGCCGTCGCTCCCGCCCGCCGCGCGCGAGGCCGACATCGAGGAGCGCCTCGGGAGCGCCATCGACACGGCGCTCCCCTTCACCGACATGGACGGGCGGCGCGCCCCGCTCGCCGAGCACTTCGACGGGCGGCGGCCCGTCCTCCTGGTCCTCGCCTATTACCGCTGCCCGACGCTCTGCGGCCTCGTGCTGCGCGGCCTGGTCGCCGGCATGGCGAAGCTCGATTACCGGCTGGGCGAGGACTACCGCGCGCTCACGGTGAGCTTCGATCCGCGGGACACCCCGGCCACGGCGGCGCGGAAGAGGACAGCCGCGCTGTCGGCCCTCGGCCTTGCCGGCGCGCCGACGCCGGAGACCTGGCCCTTCCTGACCGGCGCGCTGCCCGAGATCCGCGCGCTCGCCGGCGATCTCGGCTTCCGGTTCGCGTACGACCCCCAGACGGAGCAGTACGCGCACCCCGCCGCCGTCTTCGTCCTCACGCCGCAGGGCCGCATCTCACGGATCCTCTATGGCATCGAGTTCTCCCCCCTCGATCTCCGCCTCTCGCTCCTCGAGGCGAGCCGGGGGCAGATAGGCACCCCGCTCGAGCGCGTGCTCATGACGTGTTATCGCTACGACCCCGCGAGCCGCCGGTACGGCCCTTATGTGGCCGGCTTCCTGAGGCTCGGCGGGGCCGCCATCCTGGCCTGGGTCGCCGCGGTGGTCGCCTTCTTCGGCTGGCAAGGGCGGCGGCGCAGGAGACTGGAGCGCGCGCGATGAACGAGCTGCTGCGCCAGCTGCTCTTCTTGCCCGAGCAGCGCTCCTCGCTGGCCCGCGAGATCGACGGGCTGCACTACTTCGTCATCCTGGTGACGATGGGCGGCGCCGCCCTCATCACGCTCATCGGCGGGTATTTCCTGATCCGCTATCGCCGGCGGCCCCAGGACACGCCGCGGCCGCACCCCGGGGCGTTCGCCCGGCCGGCGCTCTTCCTCGAGACGGTGTCGCTCTTCGCGCTGGGCTTCCTCTTCCTCACCTTCTGGACCATCGGCACGCGCCAGTTCGCCGACCTGCGCACGGCGCCGGACGACGCGCTCGACGTCTATGTCACGGGCAAGCAGTGGATGTGGAAGTTCGGTTATCCGGGGGGAGACCGCGAGATCTCGGTGCTCTACGTCCCAGCGCACAGGCCGGTCCGGCTCATCATGACGTCGCGCGACGTCATCCACAGCTTCTACGTGCCCGCGTTCCGCATCAAGCAGGACGTCATCCCTGGTCGGTACACCACGGCCTGGTTCGAGGCGAACGAGCCCGGCGCTTACCCCATCCTGTGCGCGGAGTTCTGCGGCACGAGCCACTCCGAGATGCGCGGCCAGGTGATCGCGCTCTCCCCGGTCGACTACGAGCGCTGGCTCGCGGGCGGCCTGGCGAGCGCCCCGGCGTTCGCGCAGAAGGCCGCCGCCGAGGCGGAGAACGAGCTCGCCGAGGCGGAGCCGACGATGCCGAGCCGCGGCGAGCTCGCCGCCGCGAAGCACGGCTGCCTCCGCTGCCACACCCTCGACGGAACACCGCACGTCGGCCCGAGCTGGGCCGGGCTCTACCGCGCCGTCGTACCGCTCGAGTCCGGCGGCGAGCGCGTCGCCGACGAGGCCTACATCACGGAGTCGATCATGGATCCGCTCGCCGCGCTGCACCGCGGGTTCCCGCCGGTCATGCCGTCCTATCTCGGACAGATCGCGCCGCCCGACGTCGCCGCGATCATCGAGCTCATGAAATCGCTTCGCGACGTCCCTCACGGCCCCGACGTGCCGTGGGACGGCGGGGTCCCCGGGAGCAGCGTCACGCCGGAGGGGGTAGCGCCATGATGGCCCACGAGGTCGAGGGGACAGCGCCCGTCCACGGCGCGCACGAGGTCGATTATCTCCGCGCCGGCGCGGGCGTGCGATCGTGGCTGCTCACGACCGATCACAAGCGCATCGGCGTCATGTTCTACGTGCTCGTGGTGCTGATGCTCCTGCTCGGCGGCGCCTTCGCGCTGGTCCTCCGGACCGAGCTCCTGACCCCCGGGCCCACCGTGATCAGCGCGGCGATCTACAACCGCATGTTCACGCTCCACGGCGTGGTCATGGTCTGGCTCTTCATGATCCCGTCGATCCCGAACATCTTCGGGAACTTCGTCCTCCCGCTCATGATCGGCGCCAAGGATCTCGCCTTCCCGCGCCTCAACCTGGCGAGCCTCTACGTCTACGCGATCGGCGCCGTCGTCACGCTGGCGGCGACGATCGCCGGGGGCGCCGACACCGGCTGGACGTTCTACCCGCCGTACAGCACGACCACGCCCGCGGGCGTCCTTCCGGTCGTGATCGGCATCTTCATCCTCGGCGTCTCGTCGATCATGACGGCGGTGAACTTCATCGCCACGACCCACACGATGCGGGCCCGCGGGATCAGCTGGGGGCGAGTGCCGCTCTTCGTGTGGGCCATCTACAGCACGAGCATCATCATGCTGCTCGCGACGCCCGTCCTCGGCCTGACGATCCTGCTCGTCGGGCTGGACCACGTCTACCATTTCGGCGTCTTCGATCCGACGCTCGGCGGCGATCCCGTGCTGTTCCAGCACCTGTTCTGGTTCTACTCCCATCCTGCCGTCTACATCATGGTGCTCCCGGCGCTCGGGGTCATCAGCGAGGTGGTCTGCACCTTCGCGCAGCGGCAGCCGGCGTCCTACTGGGCGATCGCCCTCTCGTCGTTCGGCATCGCGCTGATCGGGTTCGCGGGGTGGGGGCACCACATGTTCGTGGCCGGGATGAGCGAGCTCGACGCCGGGATCTTCGGCGCGTTCTCGATGTTCATCGCCATCTTCTCCGCCATCAAGGTCTTCACCTGGGTGGCGACGCTGCACAGGGGTGCCATCCAGTTCAACACCCCGATGCTCTATTTCTTCTGGTTCCTGTTCCTCTTCGTCTTCGGCGGCATGACGGGCGTCGCCGTGGCCACGCAGTCGCTCGACGTCCACTGGCACGACACCTATTTCGTCGTCGCCCACTTCCATTTCATCATGGTGGGCGGCACGCTCACAGCGTTCCTCGCGGCGGCGCACTACTGGTTCCCCAAGATGTTCGGCCGCGCCTACTCGGAGTCGATGGGGCTGCTCACCTCGTTCGGGGTGTTCCTTGGGTTCATCCTGACGTTCCTCCCCCAGTTCCTGGCGGGCAACGCCGGGATGCCGCGCCGCTATTACAGCTATCCGGCGCAGTACCAGTGGCTGAACGTGCTCTCGACGGGCGGGGCCTACCTGCTCGCGGGCGCGCTCGTGCTCGCGCTGCTCAACCTCCTCATCGCCCTGCGCTGGGGGCCGCGCGCCAGCGCCAATCCATGGAGGTCCCGGAGCTACGAGTGGATGACGCCGCGCATCCCGCCGGAGCACAACTTCCCTGTGACGCCGGTCATCGATCGCGGCCCGTACGATTACCACCTGACCGAAGAGGAAGCCCATGCCCGAGTCTCAACCGCCCGCTGAGCAGCTCGCGCCGGCGCGGCTGGCCATGCAGTTCGAGGATCTCGAGAAGCAGACCCACGCCGCGCATTTCGGCATGTGGATCTTCCTCGCCAGCGAGATCCTGCTCTTCGCCGGGCTCTTCGCCCTCTACGCCTCCTACCGCGCGGTCTTCGGCCACGAGTTCAGCGCCGGCGTCGCGCACAACAACGCCGTCATCGGGACCTCGAACACCGCGATCCTCCTGACGAGCAGCCTGCTCGTCGCGCTGAGCGTCTATGCCGTGCGCCTCGACCGGCCCACGATGGCCGGCCGCCTCCTGCTCGGCGCCATCGCGCTCGGCCTCGCCTTCCTCGTGCTGAAGGGCGTCGAGTACACCCAGCACTTCCACGAGGGGATCTTCCCCGGCTCGGCCTACCGCTTCGAGGAGCTCCCGCAGGCCGGCGCGAAGATGTTCTTCACCCTCTATTTCCTGACGACAGGGCTCCACGCCATCCACGTCACGGCGGGGCTCGTGGTCCTCGGCTGGCTCACGTGGGGGTGCTTCCGGCGCCGGTACGGCGCGGGCAACGACACGCACATCGAGCTCGGCGGCCTCTACTGGCACCTGGTCGACGTGATCTGGATATTCCTCTGGCCGATGCTCTACCTGATGCACTGATGCACCGCTAACGGCACGTTGCGCCCATGACCGTCAAGCACCTCTCCTCGCGGACCTACGTGATCGTCTGGCTCCTCCTCATGGGGCTGACGCTGGCGTCGTACCTCCTCTCGCTGGCCCACCTCGGCGAGGCCGACGTCGTCGCGGCGCTGCTCATCGCCACGGCGAAGACGCTGCTCGTGCTGCTCTTCTTCATGCACCTCATCGAGCAGCGCTTCACGAACGCCCTCCCCATGATCGTGGCGGCGCTCCTCGTCGGCCTGATGCTCACGCTGATGCTCAGCGACGTGACGAGCCGTCAGGCGATCTTGCAGCGGCCGATCCCGCTGTCCCCGCCGCCCGCGGCCACGCCCCGATGACGGCCGCGCCCCGGTGATCCGTCCGTCGCGCGAGCGCGCCCGCCGGCGCGGGGCGTAGCGCGCCGTCGTCGCGCGGCGATGGCCGCGCGGCGCCGTCGCGCGTCGCGATGGACGCGCGATCGAGCTCGTCCGTGCGACGCAGGAGCTCGGCTGTCGTCGGAGGGCGCGCGACGCCGATCTCACCGCATCGGGCGCCGCTCACATGGCCTATCCGCCGCCCTGTTTCAGGCCTACAAACACGTGCTCTCGGTGCCGCGCGACGGCCCTGCGGAAGGGTGTCTGCGCCTCCGGCATTGAACGTTCGTAGGAGCGATCATGAAGAGGTGGATTGGGCGGGCCGCGGTCCTGTGCGGCCTCGCCGCGGCCGCGTGCACCGCCGGCCCGGCGGACGCGCCATGGCTCGCGGACGGGGACGGGTCTCTTTCGCTGGACTGGGCGGCGGCCTCTCCGACGGCGTTCCGCGGCGCCCCCGGGAACGTCGACCCGAGCGCCCCGTGCTCCGCGCGGGTCCTCTTCACGGAGGCCTTCGCGGACAACGCGACCCGGTGGAGCCTCGCGGCGGGGTGGGAGATCGGGCCGGCGAGGGCGTCGAGCGACCAGCGCGCGGGGTTCCCCGATCCGGCGAGCGATCACACCGAGGCCGGCGACAACGGCGTGGCGGGCGTGGTGCTCGGCGGCAGCCCGAGCGTCACCGCACCGCACCCGCAGCGCTACCTGACGAGCCCCGCCGTCGACGCGCTCGTGAGCGGGCGAGTCACGCTGTCGTTCTGGCGATGGCTGAACACGACCTACCGCAACAAGGCCCGCGTCGAGGTCTTCGACGGATCGCGCTGGCGGATCGTCTACGAGTCTCCGCACGACGATGTCACCGAGTCCGGATGGAAGCGCGTCACCTACGACCTCACGCCCTACAAGAGCTCGACCTTGAGGGTGCGGTTCGGCTACAGCGCCGTCATCGCCTTCGGCGGCGCGCCCATGTCGGGCTGGAACATCGACGACGTGCAGATCGGCGCGTGCCGCTGAGTCGGCTCATGACCCGAGCGGGAGGGCGCCCGCGCGCTCCCCTGTGCACCGCGACGAGACGCACCACGACTGCCATTTTCCTTTCCTGCTGGCATCCATCACGACCCCGAGCTCGGCCATCGATGGCCCTGGCACCTTGCTTGCTCGACCCGGCCTCGGAGCGCGCGAGGACGCAACCTTGCGCCAACCTGTGCCAGAGAAAGGACGGATCGAACCATGGCCATGCAGAAGAAGCGAAAGGTGCTGAAGGCGCCGTTCATCGTGACCGTCGCCGCGGCGGCCTCGCTCACGGGCGCGATGGCCTTACCGGGGTGCACTCCCACGGTGAGCGACGGCAGCTGTCCGGAGTCGGCGCCCGCGGTCGGATCGAGCTGCGAGGTGGACGATCTCTCGTGCGGCTATGGCGACGACGGGTGCGGCCGCCCCATCGACTACACGTGTTCGGACGGTGTGTGGGAGCAGGCGCCCACGGCGACGTGCAACCCGCCTCCGCCGCCGGAGTGCCCGCCGGCGCTGCCGGCGGCCGGCAGCGCGTGCGCGCAGCCCGGGATGAACTGCAACTATGACGAGCCGCTGCCCACCGGTTGCCCGTCGACGGTGACGTGCGGTGACGACGGCACGTGGTCCGAGCCGATCGCGCCGGCCTGCAACCCGCCGCCGCTCGAGTGCCCCCCGGAGAAGCCGGCGGCCGGCAGCGCCTGCGTGCAGCCCGGGATGAGGTGCCCCTACGAGGACGCCGCGCCCGCCTTGAGTTGCCCCTCGACGGTGACGTGCGGTGACGACGGCACGTGGACCGAGACGGTCGTGCCGACGTGCAACCCGCCGGCGCCTGTGTGTCCCGAGAAGATGCCGTCCGACGGGGACCTCTGCGAGGGAGGGACCGGGCCTTGCCCCTACGAGATGATGACCGGCTGCGGCCCGATGCCGACCCAGGCCGAGTGCGTTCAGCAAAAGGACACCTGGAGCTGGCAGGTAGCCGAGATCTTCTGCAACCCGCCGCCCCCTGAGGTCTGCCTCACGGCCGCCACCGAGGACGCGTGCGCCAACCTCGGGCCGGCGTGTCGCTGGCTCACGCCAGGCTGCGGCGACGCCTCGGAGACACCCGTGCTGGCCCAGGCGGGCTGCTTCCCGAGCCAGGGTTGCGAGGTCGACGAGGCGTGTCCGGGGGGGACGCGCTGCCAGGAACTCGTCATCAACCCCTGTTACAAGCAGGCCTGTGACGCGTGCGGCTCGACGGTGAAGGTGTGCGCGCCGCCCGGCGGGCGCCCGAGCGCGTCGCCGTGAGCGCCTCCAGGGGCGGCGAGCGCCCGTCTCCCGCCTTGCCGCCCCCGGACTCCCCGCCTAGCGTGATCCCATGAAGGACGCCCCCGACGCAGAGCAGGACAGCGCCGCTGACGCAGAGGCGCCGCGCGGGCAGCGCGCCCCCCTCCCGCCCGCGAGCGACGCGGTGCGCGCCGAGTGGGGGCGGCGCGTCGAGGCCGAGTACCGCTCGGCGGCGATCACACAGCACCTCACGCTCTGGCTGATCCAGATGGGCGCATCGCCGGATCTCATCGACGACGGCCTCCGCATCGTCAAGGACGAGCTCGCGCACGCGCGCCTCAGCCATCGCGTCCACGCCCGCGCGGGCGGCGGCGCCTTGCCGGCGCTCCGCCGCGAGACGCTCGGGCTCAGGAGCAACGGAGACGAGGCGCTCGAGGTGGCCGTCGCCCGGGCGGGCGTGGAGGTGTTCTGCCTGGGAGAGACGGTCGCGGTCCCGCTCTTCAAGGTGCTCCGCGAGGGGTGCACCGTGCCGGTCGCGCGCCGGGCGCTCGACCGCATCCTGCGCGACGAGGTGCGGCACCGCGACTTCGGCTGGACGCTGCTCCGTTACCTGCTCGAGCAGCCGTGCGCGCCGGCCGTGAGGCAGCTGGTGGAGCGCGAGCTCCACGCCATGTTCACGCGGCTGCGCAGGAGCTACATGCCCCCTGGCGGCGCGAGGCGCGCGGCGATCTCCGACGACGACCGCGCCTGGGGCCTGATGCCGCCCGCTCGGTACGGCGAGATCCTCGAGCGCGCCGTGGAGCGGGACTACGTCCCTCGCTTCGGCGAGCACGGTCTGGATGCGACCGCCGCATGGCGCGCGGCGACAGCGCCCGATCGGTCCGCCGCGTCCCCCTGAGCCGGACGCCTCCCGTCCGCCGCGCGGCGCCGCAAGACTGCCGCGCCTCGTGCGCCGGACCCCGCCCGCCCTCCCACACAGCGCCGCTAGAGCTCGGTCTTCCAGGCCTGGAGCCTGCGCGGACGGGCCATCATGCCATCACGCGGATCACCCGCCGCTCCGGCAGGCTCGCTCGCCTCTGCTCCCATTCGCCGCGCGCCGCCGACTCGAGGATGCGGCGCAGGAGCAGCGCTGGCGCGTCCGCCTCGACGTGGTGCTCGCGGAGGGCCCCCGGTTCCGCGCAGGCGAGCTCCGCGCTCTCCAGGAGGAGCCGGTCCTGCCGGAGGATCGCCGGCTCTTCCTGGCGAAAGCGCACGCGCGCCCCGAAGGGCAACGCCCTCGCGATCATCCACTCCAGGCGGCACCGATCGGGCGCGGTCGGGACGAAGTGCAGGACGATCCGGCGCGAGGGGCCTCCCAGCGAGCGCACCTCGACGCGGTCGGGGAGCTTGAACGAGAGCAGCGTCTGCAGCGACCGCTGCCCGGGCGCGCCGCCGTCCTCGGGGACCGGCCCGCGCAGCGTCATCCCGTCGGGCGTCGGCCGCAGCTCGAGGAGCTCCTCGCGCAGGCCACGAAAGAGCGCGGTGTAGAACTGCCAGTGAGTCCACGGGTGCGCAAACGCTGGATGACACCAGTCGAGGTTGTTCTCCAGGCCTTTGATGGCGGAGCACCCGAGCTCCACCGAGCCCTGATCCCAGCGGTGCGCCGCGAAGCCGTCGATGCTCGGCGCGGGCGGCGGCGCTCCGCCGTGGCCCTCGCCGAGCCAGACCCACACATACCCGTCCTGCTCCGCGCACGGGAACGCGGGGACACCGCACCTCTCGGGGATGCGCCTGCCCCCCGCGAGCGACGGGATGTGCACGCATTCGCCGCCGCCGCTGTATCTCCAGCCGTGGTATCCGCACGCCAGCGCTCCCTGGGTCACGCGCCCGAGAGACAGCTTGACGCCGCGGTGGCAGCAGCGATCCGCGAGCGCGCGGGGACGGCGGCCGCCTCCGCGAAATACGACGATGTCCCGATCGAGGACCCGGACCGCTCGAGGGGCATCCCCGAGCTGCGAGGACGCACAGGCAACATACCAGTACTCCCTGAGGAACATGACCTCACCTCCAGCAAACATTCACGGATGTATGTAAATCGACACAAAAAACGCCCTCAGCGCCGGAGCCCGCGCAGGAACGTCGCGACCATGCGGCGCACGACGGCCCTCGACTCCAGCACCTTCGGGTCCATGAGGTGCAGCGCGGTCGCTCCGTGCACGAGGCTGACGGCCGCGAGGGCGGCGGCCCTCGGGTCCGTGGCGCGGTCGATCTGGCCGGCCGCGATGCCCTTGCGCACGAGGTCGGCGACCATGTCGACCAGGCGGCGCGCGCTCGCGATCTTCTGCTGGAATCCTGGCTCGAGCTCGGGCGTGAGCTCGGTCTTGAACAGCGTGATCGAGAGGACCGCGCGGTACTCCGGATCTTCCTCCAGGTACTCGAGCGATCGCGTGAGCAGGCGCTCGATCGATTCGAGCGGCGAGTACCGGGGCGACAGCGCCTCGGCGAAGACCTCGTTCGCCTTGGCGCAGCGCTCGCCGATCAGCGCCGAGTAGAGCTCCACCTTGCCCTTGAAGTGCCAGTAGACCGCGCCCCGCGTCAGCCCGGCTTCCGCCGCGACGTCCTGCAGCGTCGCCGCCGAGTATCCCCTGCGGCTGAAGACGCGCAGCGCCGCGTCGAGGATCTGCTCGCGGGTCGCCGCTGCTTCCTCCTTCGTCCGTCGCACCCACGTCATATACATTCACAAATGTATGTTAGCAAGCCCGATCGTCACCTGGTCGGCGGCGGATCGCGGAGCGCGCGGGTGGAGCCGCCGTCGTGACGGGCAAGGCGATCTGGCGGAGAGGACGCGAGATCGGGTCGTGAAGACGCCGGACCCGGGCTCAGGTCGCGAAGACGGCGAACTCGGGGCTGTAGATGACCACGCCTCGGGCGCGCTCCAGCGCCCCGTGCGCGAGCTCGATCGCCATGAACGCCTCGTCCGCCGCGTACTCGTTGCCGAGGCCGTACAGGCTTGCCTTCTTGAACCCGAACCGCGCGTAGTACTCGGGCGATCCGAGGACGACGGCGAACGCGAAGCCGGCGTCCCTGCACGCCGCGATCCCCCGTCGCGCCAGCGAAGAGCCGATGCCGCGGCCCTCCAGCCCAGGCGAGACCGCGAGCGGCGCGAGGCCGACGCCTTTGCCGGGGACGCCGTCGCCGGCGATCGTCACGGGGCTGAACAGGACATGTCCGACGATGCCCGCGTCCGTCTCCGCGACGAGCGACACGGCCGCGCGCCCCGCGTCCCGCAGCCTGTCCACGAGATCCGCCTCGAGCGCCGAGGGAAACGCCGCGAGGTGAACGGCGCGTATCCCCGCTTCATCCCCCGCGCGCTCGGGCCTGACGTCGCTCATCGACGCCCCCTCCAGACCGAGGCCCCTCGGCCGATCCGCCTGCGCGAGGGGGAGCGTCCGGCGCCGTCCCCCGCCCGCGAGCGGCGTCAAGCGCCGAAGAGGGCGTGGTTATGACAGACCATGTCCGACCGGGTCGACACCTCGATAACGCCCCCGCCTCTCCAGTTTTCCACAGGAGTTCTCCACAGGACATCCCCTGGACAACAGCTGGATTCTGTCGATTACCATCGCCGCGCAAGCCTCTTCTCGTCATGGCCATTCGGGCAGCCTAGCGGAACCCCGCGCCGCAGGGTGAACCGGCGCCTACCAGACAATGCAACCAACCGTAATTACTATAGTTTTTCCGGCCACAGCCCCCGCCGTCCGCCCCTGACAGGTTGGGACAATGTCCGTCCGATCGATCCCTTTCCCGACGGGTCGAAGATGACTATCCATGGTAGACATCAAGGACGCGGCGCGACGGCGTGTCTCTCGCATGAGCGTGTAAATGGCGCGCCGGAATGCTTCGTTTTGGAGGAGACTTCATGGAAAAGATCTCGCTCACGTACTTTGTCGACTTCGTTCTCAAGGCCGGGACGCCCAAGCTGACGGGCGTCAGGGAGTTCAAGGAGCGGAAGGACGAGCTCCACACGGACTTTTACAGGCAGGTGCGAGAGGCGATCGTCGACATGCACAGGAGCGGAAAGCCCACCAGCGTGCTCGACGGCTTCCTCGCCGCGCAGCACGACGAGCGGCGCCGCCGCATCTACCCGTCGGTGGTGAACGGATATCGCAAGTTCCTCGCCTCGACGAAGATGACGTGGTTCGAGCCGCCGGCGTCGACGTATCGCCTCGGCGATCTCGAGATCAACGTCAACCCGGAGCTCGGGCTCGTCATCGATGGGACGCCGCATGTCATCAAGATGTATTTCCGCGGGGAGCCCCTGTCGTCCAAGCGTGTCTCGGTCGTGCTGAACCTGCTCATGAACGGGCTCGCAGAGAGCACGCCGGGCGGCGCCTTCGCGGTGCTCGACGTGCGGAACGCCAAGATTCACACCTTCAAGGTGCCGAACCCGCGGCTCAGCCTGCTCCTCCGCGGCGAGGCGGCCTCCTTCGCCACCATCTACACCGGGCTGTGATCGCGGCGCCGCGGAGCGAGGCGGCGCCGCGCAGGCATCGCACCACGTCATCTCCCGGCGTCCACCGAGCCCACGGCGCCCACCGCGACACCGGCGTTGCCGCGCCGCGCGCCCTCCGCCGCTCATCCCGGCGGGGGTCGCGCGGCGCTCGCGCCCGCCCGGTGCAGGACGCGCGCTGGGTGGACGGGGTGGACGCGGGAGCCGAAAGGTCGATGTCACGACGACGACGCCGTGACGCCATGACGCGACGACGCGACGACGCGACGACGCGACGACGTGATGACGCGACGCCGCAACGAATGGCGCACACGCAATAGAGCTGTAGGAGATCGACGCCTCTGGCCTCATCGCAGAACGTACAAGCAGAGTAAAAATGACCGATTCAGAGAAAGAGAACTACGATCGCTCCGGCAGTTTCGTTTATCCTCGGGCTGCCATGGACCGTCGCGCGCAGATCACCGCAACCCCGCTTCATGTGCCCAGCATTCTTGTGGTCCTTGATCCCGCGTGGCCGGCGCTTTTCAGCCTGTGCCTCGCGGTGGCGCCGGGCTGCGGGGTGCTCCTGCACCGTTGCGATGCGGCCACCGCCGCGACGATCGCCGCCGAGCGGCGGCCGCTCGCGATCCTCCTGTCCAACAGCGTCTACGCAAGGGATCCGGCCGATTTCGAGGCGCTCGCCCGGGACGTCCACTCGACGTTGCTTCGGCTCGACGAGGAGGTCAGCGAGCGAGAGCTCGAAGCGATGCTGAACGGCGCGCTGCGCGAGACGCGCGAGATGAACGCGCAGCGCGACACGGGGCGGCGCGACGAGGGCGGCGGGCGCTACACGATGATCGGGGCGCAGCGCAGCGAGACCTTCGGCTCCAAGGGGTCCTCGGGCGGGGACTCGCGCGCACAGCAGAGGGCAGGCGCGAGCGCCGATCCCCGCCTCGCGCCGCGGGTCCGCGAGACGTCAACGAGCCACAGCACGCTGCCGCCGCCCTCGGCGCGCTCCGCAGCCCCGCCGTCGGCCCGGGCGCCCCTCGCGAGCCACGCGCTCACCCCGGTGCCCCCGTCGAGCGCGCCGCCGTCGTTCCGCTCCCCGCCGTCGGTGCCCTCGGCGCCGCCGCTGGCGCGCACGCAGCCCAGCGCTTACGCGCCGGGCGGGTCGCAATCGACACCGCCGCCCTCCGCCCGCCCGTTCTCGAGCCCTGCGCATGCGCACGCGGAGACCGCCGCGAGCGGCCGCCTGTCGAGCCTGCCCCCGTCGTCGCGCCCCGAGCCCTTGTCGAGCCCGCCCCCGTCGATGCGCTCACAGCTCCTGTCGGGTGCACCTCCGTCGACGCGCGCGCAGCCGAGCGCGCCGCCGGTCCCCTCGTCGCGCCCTCTGCCGGGGGGCCCTGCGGCGCGCCGGCCCACGCCGATGCCGTCGAGCGGGCAAGCTGGGCCGCCCTCCTCCAGGCGCAGCCTGCCGAGCCCGCCGTCCCTGCGCGCGATGGCGAATTCGCCTCCCTCCGTCCGCTCCGTCCCGCCCGGCATGCTCCCGAGCGCCGAGCCCCCGCCGTCGATCAAGACGATGGCCCCCCTGTCGGCGCGGATGGCCCCGGCGTCCTCGGTGCGCCCCGAGCTGTCGCCGCGCTCAGGCGTGCGAGAGCGGGGCAGCGAGGAGCTCGACGCCGTGTTCGAGGATCAGAAGCTGCCGCTCGACGCGCTCGCGCGGGGCAATCGCGGCAGCACGACCACGCGCTGAAGCGCGGGCCAGAGCGTTTTCCGCCCACCTCTGCCCCCTACAGCTCAGAGCGACGCTCTCCCCCACACAGGAAACAGCAGAGCGACGCTCTCCCCCGCACAGGAAACAGCAGAGCGACGCTCTCCCCCACACAGGAAACAGCAGAGCGACGGTCACCCGCACAGGAGACGGGCCCAGATCGGCGTTTTCGGCGCGCAAGCGCACTCCAGTGCGCTGAGCACCGAAAACGTCGAGATGGGCCCGTATCCGAAGCGGGTGACCGTCGCTCTAGCGGGGGCGGGTGAGCCACGATACGGAGGAGCCCGCGGCGCGCCCGAGCAGATCGCCGGCGATGTCGATCAGCGCGGGCGGCGCGGGCGCGCCGGGATCGCGGCCGAGATCGACGAGGATGCGGTCGACGCACTCCATCGCGCTCGAGGCGGCGAGATCCATCCCCGCGCCGCGCCCTCCGGCGGCGCGCCCTGCGAGGTACAGCCCCCGCACGGGCGTGTACACCGCCGGCCGCGCGCGGCCGACCTGGCCCGGCGTCTGCGCTGTCCCCGCCGCGCTCTCGCCGCCAGGAGCGCACGCCTCTCGACCTCCGTCCGCTGGGGATCCGTCGATGAAGATCGCCTGGGAGAGCAGGCCGGGCACCGCCGCCGACAGCGCGCGCAGGAGCTCGTCGACCGTCGCGCCGGGTCCACCGCGCGAGGCGCCGCCGCTCCCACCAGGTACGGCGCACGCGCAGAGGAGCTCATACCCGGGCGGCGCGAGCGACGGGTCGAAGCGCGTCGGCGCGAGGCAGTAGAACGGGAGCGCCGGCGCGCCGGCGCCGCCGGCGAGACCGGCGAGCGCGCCCGCCCCGACGAGCCGCCTGCGCAGCCCGATCTTGACCTCGACCAGCCTCGGCCGCGGCGTGATCGCACGGACGCGCGCCACGTAGGCGTCGGGGAAGTGCGGCTCGCCGACGAGGCCCGAGACCGTGCGCTGGAGCCCGGCCGCGCTCACCACGATCCGCGCGGGGAGCACCGTTCCATCCTCGAGCTCGACGCCGCGCACGCGACGATCGCGCACCAGCACGCGGCGCACGGTCGTGCCCGTCCACACGGCGGCGCCGAGCTCCCGGGCCAGGCGGCAGAAGACCTCGGGGATCCGCGACGCGCCGCCCTCGGGATAACGCTGCCGGCCGGCGCGGGCGAGCCGGCGCAAGGAGAACAGCGCCTCGCCCGCCGATGCCTCGGTCCCTGGCAGCAGCAGCGGCAGGCCAAGCAGCCCGCCGAGCCGAGCGGCGGCCGCGGCGCGCGGGATGAAGCGGGCCACGTACGCCTCGGCCGTCACGTCGTCGCACGCCGCCAGATCGACGTCGCGCATCGCCGCCGCGTGCGCGAAGAGACGCGCGGCGCCCGCAGCCTCCAGCGGCGTGAGGTCGAGGCCGCGCGCGAGATTCAGGGCGGCCCCGGGGAGCCGGAGGAGCTCCGCTTGCAGGACGACGCGGCGAGCGCGCGCTGCCCCGGCGCGGGCGCCCGCGAAGCAGAGCGCCGCCGGCTCGTCGTCCTGCCGGAAGGTGATCGCGTCGCCCTGGTCCACGCGGCGGAGCACGTCGCCGAGCGGGCCCTGCTCGCCACAGCCGAGCATGTGCGTGGCTGTGTCGACACGGAACCCGTCCCTCTCGTAAGCAGCAGAGGAGCCACCCGGGCGGCGCTCCCTCTCGACGAGCAGGGTCGGGATGCCGGCGTGCGCAAGGAGGAGCGCCGCGGCAGCACCGCCGACGCCAGACCCGATCACCACGGCGCGCAAGGGAGCCTCGTCCATGAAGTCACGAGAACATACCGCGGAGCGCCCCCGCGCGGCGCGCGCCGCGCCGCCGGCAATCACGCGGAAACCGCGCTGGAATCACGTGAGCCGACACGAGGACACGCGAGGAGGCGCGAGGGGAGGCCGCAGGATGCGAGGAGACGCGTGAGCCACGTAAGAGGACACTGGGCCACGCGAGGAGACACCGGGCTACGCGGAATCACGCAGGGCAAGGCAGCGCAGCACACCGCGACTCGACAAAGCGCCGAGGCGCGCGCCGAGCGTTGACCCTCGAGAGCGGCCCCTCGTAGAGTGTAGCCTTGCAGCCGACGTGCCCGCTATGAAGACCTGCCCGCAGTGCCATCAGCGTTACCCGGCCGACAGCGCCTTCTGCTTCATCGACGGCTCGTCGCTCGTCTCCGAGAAGGATCCCCGCATCGGGACGTCGATCGCGGGCCGCTACGTCATCGAGCAGGGCCTCGGGATCGGCGGGATGGCCACGGTCTACAGGGCGTACAACAAGCTGATCGGCACCCCGTGCGCCATCAAGATCCTGAACCGCGAGTTCGCGCAGGACACGACGACGCGGGAGCGCTTCCGGCGCGAGGCGCGGCACGCCCAGCGGCTCGCGCACCCGAACATCATCGAGATCTTCGATCAGGGCGACACCGACGACGGGCTGCCCTTCCTCGTGATGGAGCTGCTCCAGGGGACGAGCCTCGCCGACGTGGTGGAGCGCAGCCGGGTGCCGCTCGCGCGGGCGCTGCCCATCTGGGTGCAGATGGCGCGCGCCCTCGGCCGAGCGCACGACTTCGACGTCGTTCACCGCGATCTCAAGCCGGAGAACGTGTTCCTGCTGAAGGGCGACTGGGTGAAGCTCCTCGACTTCGGCATCGCCCGCTGCGCGCAGGACGCGCGGCTCACCAACCTCGGCGAGATCTTCGGCACACCTCAGTACATGGCGCCCGAGCGCAGCACGACGATCGACGCGGGCCCCCCGGCGGACCTCTACTCGCTCGGGGTCATCATGTTCGAGATGATCACGCAGCGGCTGCCGTTCGACGCGCCGGATCCGGCGAGCTGGATCCTGAAGCACATGAACGAGCAGCCGCCGCACCTCAAGGAGCTGGCCCCGGAGATGCCGGACGCGCTCGACCGCCTCGTCAGCGCCCTGATGGCGAAGGATCCCTCCGAGCGCCCCGTCGACGCGTACCGCGTGCTCGCGGAGCTCGAGGAGATCGCGGCCGCGAGCCGGATCGCGCTCCCCCCGCCGCCGGAGGCGATGCCGCGCGACTCGGCCGTGCGCTCGAGGGGCGCCGGGCGCGATCCCTGGGTCAGCCGGCTCGAGCTGTTCGAGCGGATGACGGCCCGCGCGTTCGGCGCGTCGGCGCCGGCGGACATCCAGCGGCAGCTCGACGCGCTGCGCGGCGTCGTGCGGGAGCACGCCGACCTCCGCTCGAGGGCCCTCGACGAGCAGCGGCGCCTCGAGGGCGTCGCCGAGGAGTGGCGGGACGGCCGGATGCAGATCGGACGGGCGATGGATGCGCTCACGGTCGACGCCTCGCTCACGCGCGACGAGGCCCGATCCTTCCGCGCCAGGGTGGCGCCGCTCAACGCGGCGACGCAGGCGTTCGTCCCCGAGGTGCTGATCGCGCACAAGGAGGCCGTGCGCTGGGAGGGCCGGTGCGGGTTCGCCGAGCCCTACCTCGAGCTCGCCGCCAGCTACCGCAGGCTGGCCGAGCTCGTCGAGGGCTGGTACGCGTCGCGCAAGGCGGACTACGAGGCGGAGAGCGAGGCGATCGCCCGCGAGCACGAGGTGGCCGAGGTGGACGCGCAGATCAAGAAGCTGCGCGAGCGCCTCGAAGAGCTCGACAGGCAGCTCGAGGCGCGGCGCCGGGAGTCCCAGGAGCGCATCGCCGAGATCGGGCGGAGGGTCGATCAGCTCGACGCCGAGCTGCTCCACCTGGCCAGCCGCTTCTGCGCGCCGCTCCGATCGAAGCCGGAGCTCGGCTCGCTCTTCGTGGAGCTCGAGCGGCTCGCCGGCTGACCGCTCCGCTCCGGCGCGCCTCGGGCGCACACCGTGGCGGCGTGTCGCAGGTCGCGGCGCTCCGGCGAGGGCTTCCCTGCGGCGCGCGTGGAGCCGGCTCGGACGCGCCCCCGCGGGGCTCGACCCGGCGGCGCGGTATTCCTCCGCCGCCCGCCGTCGCGCCGCGCGTCAGCACGGTCGCCACGCCCCGTGCGTACTAAGCTACCCGCCGTGACGCCCGACCCCGCACCCGAGGCGCGGCGCTCCTCGCCGCCGCGCGCGCCGGGACGCGTGCGCCGCGCCGCCTCCGCCGTCGCGGCGGCGCTCGGGCTCACGCTGACGTTCGCGGGCGCCGCGGCCGTCGGCGTCGCGCTCCACCTCGACACGCCCGCCGCGCGCCGCGTGGCCCGCGACGCCACGAACCGGCTCCTCGGCTCCCTGTTCCAGGGGCGGATCGTCGCCGACGAGATCGACGCGCTCAGCCTGAGCGGCGTGCGGATCCGATCCGCGGTCGCGCTCGATCCGCGGGGGAACAAGGTGATCCGCGCGAGCGGCCTCGAGGCGCGGGCCGACGTGCTCCCGATGCTCCGCGGCGCGCTCTTCGGCGCGGGCCCGCTCCGCATCGAGGTCCCGTACATCCGGGTCGAGCAGGCCGACGTGCTGGTCCAGGACAACGGCGCGGGGGGCGTCACCCTCGGCGACACGTTCACGCCGCTGCCGCCGCGAAGCCCGCCCTCGTCCGCGCCCGGGGGGCCTCCGCGCGACGTCGTCGTCGCCCTCTCGCACGTCGAGATCGGGCGCGGGTGGGTCCACGGGCAGGCCGCTCCGCCGCGCGCGCTGGACGCCGACGTCAGCCGGCTCTTCGGGTCGGTGCACGTCGGCCCGGAGGGCGTCGCCGTCGACGTCGATCAGACGGGCCTCGTGGATCGCGCGTTCCTGCCGGCCAGGACCGCGGGCACGGCGAACTACCACCTCCGCGCCGGGGACAAGGTCCGGATGTGGAGCAGCTTCGCCGGTCGGCTCGCCGACGTCGAGGTCACCGCGCGGGCCGTGCTCGACGAGGAGCACCTCGAGGCGCAGGCGAGCGTCCCGCGCGCCACGCCGGAGCAGCTGCGGAGCCTCCTCCCGGATCACCCCCTCACCGAGCCGATCTCCGCGCGCGTGGCCGTGACCGGCCAGCTCCCTCAGCTCGACGTGGTGGCGTCGGCCTCGGCAGATGCTGCCGGCCCGGCGGGCGGCGGCCTCGCCCTCACAGGGCGGCTCGACGTGGCGGGGCCCGTGCGGCTCGACGCGGAGGTGCAAGCGCGCGACGTGGATCTGCGGCTCTTCGGCGTGCGCCTCTCGCCCGATGCGGCGAGCGGCGCGGCGCCGACACAGACGGGCGCGGCGCCCGTCCCGGCCGGCGCGGCGCCGATGCAGAAGGGCACGGCGCCTGTCCCGGCCGCGCCCACCCTGCCCCGCGGCGTACGCGCCCTGACCCACGCCGCGCCCGCCCTCCCCCGCGTTGCGCCCGCCCGCGCTGCCGCGGCGAAGCCCGCGCCGGAGCGCGGCTCCGGGCCGGCAGACGCGGCGCCCTTGCTCACCGCGGACGGCCGGGTGCGCGTCGAGCTCGGGGACCTGCTCCGGCTCTCCGTCGAGGCGCGGACCGAGCCCACCACGCTGCTCGGGCAGCGCGTGCCGGCGGCGGACGTCCACCTCGTCCTCGACCGCGGCGAGCTCGACGCGCGCGTGCACCTCCACGAGCCGGGCGCTCCGATCGACGCCGCCGTCTCGCTCCTGCCGGGCGGCCAGGGCCTCCGCTTCGCGGCGACGGCCGACATCCCGACGATCGCCGCGGCGCCACGCCTCGCCGGGCCCGTCGACGGCGCCGGCCGCGTGCGCGTCGAGGGGAGCCTCCGCGCGGGAGCGCTCGACGCGCGCGTCGAGGGCGCGTTCGCCGGGCTCCGGGCCGGCCCGGACGTCGCGCTCGCCAGCGCGCGCGTCGCGGGGCGGGTCTCCGGGCCGATCGACGCGCTCTCGATCGACGCCTCGCTCTCCGGGAAGGAGGCGCTCGCCGGCGGCCACACGCTCGACGAGGTCACCGCGCAGATCTCCGGCCCGCTCGCCTCGCCCAAGCTCCGCGCGACGATCACCGACGGCGACGACGCCCTGAGCGCCTCCGCTCGGCTGAGCTCCACTCCCCTCGCCCTCCGCGACGTCGAGCTCCAGCTGAAGCGCGACGGCGCCGCGGTCGCGGGGAAGATCACGGCGATCAGCCCCTCGCCCGGCGGGCTCGCCGTCGAGGGGCTCGATCTCTCCTCGGCCGAGCTCGGCTCGCTGAAGGGCCGGCTCGCGGTGCGGGGCGATGACGTGACCGGGCGCCTCCGGGGCGACGGCATCGACGTCGGCCGCGTGGCCCGGATGCTCGGGATCCCGCTCCGCGTGCGCGGGCGCGCGGAGGTCGACGTCGCACTCGATCGGGACCGCGAGAGCGGGCGCTCGGGCCACGTGCGGCTCGGCCTCACGGGGGGCGAGATCGCGTTCCTGTCCGGCATCTCGGCGGAGCTCACGGCGACCTTCGAGCGCGACCAGGTCAAGGCCGACGGGTCCGTGCGCATCGACGCGAAATCGCCGCAACCGAACGGGAACGGCGGGCAGCCGCCGAACGGCGCGTGGAACGGCGCCCTGCCGCGGTGCGCAGGCACCCTCGCGAGCGTGCGCGTGTCCGGCGCCGAGGGCACGCTGGACGGGCCCCTCCTGCGCGCGGAGACCTGGACCACCCTGGTCGGGAAGGCCGAGGTCGCCGCGGACGACTGGGACCTCGGGTGCCTCGCGCAGCTCATGCCGATCGGCCACATCGTGAGCGAGGTGCGCGGCAAGCTCACGACCCGCTTCCGGGTGTCGCGCGCGGCCGGCGAGCCGTTGCCTTCGCTGAACGACGTGTTCGTGCGGACGCACGGCCTCGCGCTCGCGGGGCCGCATCGGCTGGACGCCGAGCGCCCGGCCTGGGAGTCGCGCTTCGTCGACGCGCAGCTCAAGGGCTCGTTCAGCGGCGCGACCGGCAGGGCGGACGCCGCCCTGACCCTGTACGACGGCGGGCTGCTCGCCGACGTCTCCGGCACGATCGAGCTCGATCTCGAGGCGCTCACGGGGCCACTCGCTGACCGGTGGTCGTCGCTCCTGCGCTCGCCCATCGCCGCGCACGCCTCCATCCCGCGGCGCGCGATGGACCAGCTCGCCACGCTGCCCTCGTTCGTGCGCGAGGCGCTCCCGCCGCTCGCCGGCGAGGTGCGGATCGACGCGTACGCCAGCGGCACGATCGAGCGTCCGTTCCTGACGGCGCGCACCCTCTGGTGGGGCTTCACCTATGCGCCGCCGGGCGCCTCGGGCGCGACGGATCTCCTGTTCCCCACCGACCTCGACGCGTGGCTCACCTACGACAGCGAGAGGGCCACGCTGGACGCGCACGTCACGCGCGGCGCGGCCGAGATCGCGACCGTGAGCGCCGAGGTGCTCGCGCCGCTCGAGCGCCTGCTCGGGGGCGTCCCGGCGCGCGCGCGCAAAGGCGCGCCTCCGCCCCCCGCGTGGACCGGCTCCTTCCGAGCGACGCTGCGCGAGGTCCCGCTCGGCGAGATCCCCCTGCTCGCCGACAGCGGCATCGCCGGGCGCGTGAGCGGCGAGATCGAGATGCGCGGCCTCAACATCGCGCCGTCGCTCAAGGCGCGCCTCACGGTGCCGGGCGTCACGCTCGGGAACGACCTCGCCTTCGAGCGCGGCGTGCTCGCGCTGCGGATCGACCCGATGCGCGAGGCCGGGCGCGGGAACCTCCGCGTCACCGAGCTCGCCCTCGAGGGCCGGCGCGGCGGCAAGATCCGCGCGAACGCCTTCGCCAGCGTCCGCTTCCGCGACGGGTTCATCCCGGTCCTCGACGGCGAGCGCACGGACCTCGCCCTCTCCGCGGAGCGCTTCCGGCTCGCGGCGCTCCAGCCGCTGGTCGGCGGGTTGCTGAGCAAGGTCGACGGGACGCTGGACGGCAACCTCCGCATCGAGCTCGGCGGCCCGTCCGACGCCGACGGGAACCTCCGCGCCCAGCTGCAGGTCACGGACGGCGTCGTGCACATCCCGGAGCTCGGGCAGGAGCTGCGCGACGTGGCCGCCCGCGTCACGGCCGAGGGCGGCGTCCTCCGGATCGAGGGCTTCCGCGCGGCGGGCACGACCGGGATGGCGCAGGGCTGGGCCCTGTTCCGGCTCGCCGGGCTCGCGCTGCGCGACGGCGCCGGGGCGCTGACCATCGCCGAGGACCAGGCCCTCCCGCTCACGCTCGAGGGGGTGCCGCTCGGGACCGCCTCCGGGGCGCTGTCGTTCATCGCGGAGAAGAAGCCGGGCGAGCTCGCGCTGTACGTGACGGTCCCGGAGGTCCCCACGCTCCGCGTGTCGCTGCCGGCGACGAGCAGCCGCGACGTCCAGCCGCTCGACGACAACCCCGACATCTCCGTCTCGCACCCGCTCGGGCCGGAGAAGCAGCGGCGCGCGGCGGACGCGCTCCGCTACACCGTGACGTTCGACGTGCGCGACGCGTTCGTCAGCGGCGCGGGGCTACGGCTGCGCCTGCGGGGCGCCGAGGACGCGCCGCCGCGCGTCGTGATCGGCGAGGACACGCGGGTGTCGGGCGGCATCGAGGTCACGCGGGGCGAGCTCGAGATCTACGGCAAGGCGTTCGAGATCGAGGGCGGGCGCGTGCGCCTGCGCGAGGAGGAGGCGTCGAACCCGCACCTGAACGTCACGGCGCACTGGGACGCCCCCGACGGCACGCGCATCCACGTCGACTTCAACGGCAACCTCCGGCCCATCACCGACAGGTCGCTGCGCTTCACCTCGAGCCCGCCGAGCTCGCAGCAGGACATCCTCGCGCGGCTCCTGTTCGGCGCCGATTTCTCGGAGGGCGCGCAGGCCGCGGGCGCCGAGACCCCCGCGGGCCTCGCGGCCGGCGGCGTCGCGGCGTCGGTCGGCAGCGAGATCGCGGCGGCGCAGTTCAACGCGCTGCTGAGCGGCATCGCGCCGCTGCGCGGGCTGACGACGCGGTTCGGGACGACGTCGGAGGGCACGCTGCGGACGAGCGTGGTCTACCGGCTGAGCGACAACCTGACGGCGCAGGCGACCTTCCAGGAAGGCGCGCAGCAGAGCGCCTCGGCGGCATCGAGCGGGCCGACCCCCGGCGGGACGGCGAGCGAGCGCGGAACGCGGACCGAGGTCACCATCGACTGGCGCTTCAACGAGCACTGGACGCTCCGCGGCACGGTGGGCGTCGACGAGCGCCAGACGACCTCGGGCATGCTCGACCTGCTCTGGCAGTATCGATACTGAGCCGAGCGCGGCCGCCTCGGCCCCGCGGGACAGCGATCCCTCTCTGGATCTCCGGCGCGCGGGGCTAGCGCGCGGCCCGCGGGGGCAGCGTGACCTCGCGACCGCCGACGCGCAGCGTGGGCGGCTCGGCCTCGACGAGCAGCGGGGCGAGCTGCGTCTGCGCATGGCGTGAGAAGCGCGCCTCGAGCGCGCCGCTCCGGGCGCGCGCGTACACGACGCCGTCCTCGCCGAGGGAGAGCGTCGCCGGATCGAGCGGCTCCTCCGTGCCGTCGAACAGGAGCAGCGAGACCGCGCCGCCCTCGCCGATCCGGAGCGCGTCGACGAAGAGCGGCGCGTCGTCGGCCTGGAAGTAACACCAGTCGTAGCCGTTCGTGAGGATCGGCCGGCCGTCGTCCGGGTGCCGCCCGATCCAGGACCGGAGCCCGCGCTCGATCGCCGGATGGTCGACCCGGGCGCCGTCGTGCCAGAAACGGCCCTCGCGATCGAGCCGGATCGAGCTCTCGCGGGAGGTCCCTGGGGGCGGCGCGAAGCGGAAGAAATCGGGATGGTCGCCGGGTTTCATGGGGTCACCTCGCAGGAGAGATGCGGCCCGGCGCGGTGAATCGCAAGGAGCGCAAGGAGCACGGGCAGCCCGCTGCGCGGAGTACTATAGCGGGCCCATGGGAGCCCAGACGGCAGAGGTCGGCACGGACGAGCGCCTGCGCGCGACGCGGGCGTACTACGACGAGTTCTCGGCGCGCTACGAAGCCCGGCGCGGAGGGCGCGATCCCGGGGGCTACCACGACCTCGTCGATGCGCTCGAGGTCGACTTCGTGCGCCGCTTCGGCGAGGGCCGCGACGTGCTCGAGGTGGGGTGTGGGACCGGGCTCCTGCTCGCGCGGATCCGCGCGTTCGCGCGCGCCGCGCGCGGGGTCGATCTCTCGCCCGGCATGCTCGAGCGCGCCCGGGAGCGCGGGCTCGACGTCGTGGAGGGGAGCGCGACCGACCTGCCGTTCGCCGACGAGAGCTTCGACGTCGCGTGCTCGTTCAAGGTGCTCGCCCACGTGGAGGACGTCCGCCGCGCGCTGTCGGAGATGGCGCGGGTGGTGCGGCCCGGCGGGCACGTGATCGCCGAGTTCTACAACCCCTACAGCCTGCGCGGGCTCGTGAAGCGGCTCGGCCCGGCGGGCGCCATCAGCGACGCGACCCGGGAGAGCGCCGTGTTCACGCGCTTCGACGCGCCCAGCGCCGCCGCCGCCCTGATGCCGGACGGCGTGCGCGTCGTCGCCTCGCGCGGGGTGCGCATCGTGACGCCGTTCGCGGCCGCGATGCGCGTGCCCGGCCTCGGGCGCCTCCTGCGCGGGGCGGAGTGGGCGCTGTGCGACACGCCGCTCGCGCAGCTCGGCGGGTTCTGGATCGCCGCCGCGCGGAAGGCGTGAGCCGCGCGGCTCCCCCGGTCAGAACCGGCCGGTGAGCCCCGCGAACATGCCGCCAGGGAGCACGGAGATCGTCGGCGCGGCGGTGAAGCTCGGCGGCGGCGGCGGCACGGGGCGCGTCCGGAAGGAGACCCGCTCGGGGACGAACGTGATCTGCGCGTGGGCGATCCCGGCCGCGGCGAGCGTCGCGAACGCCCCGAAGGCCACGCGGTTGACGGCGGCCGCGGTCCCGATACGGCTGTTCAGCGCGTCGATGTCGACGCTCTGCACCGGGCCGCCGCCCTGCCCCGAGGACCTCGGCGAGACGTCGACGTTCTCGTAGCTGGCCAGCGCTATCGCCGAGACGATCGAGGTCCCGCCGGCGACGGCCTGGCTCACCAGGAAGAACCAGCCGAGCCCGTCGTCGCCGTTCTGGAACTGCCCCACGCCGAAGGGCAGCATCGCTGTCCAGCGGGAGTTCTGCGCCACGACCCGCTCGCGCCCCGCGAGGCGATGGAGCTCGGCGACCCAGCGGCGCTCGTCCTCGCGGCTCCGCTCGATCCGCAGCCGCGCCGCGCGCTGCGCCTCGGCCCTCTGCCGCGTCACCTCCTCGATGCGCGCCCGGATGCGCGCCCGGACCGCGGTGAACCGATCGATGACCTCGGGCTGGAACACCGCAGGGTTCGGCGAGTACACCGGGTTGTCGAGGAGGATCTGCTCGATGTACGCGTCGGCCTCGCCCGTGCGCCGAAGCGCCACGAGCGCCGCGGCGGCGAGGCCGCGCGCCCGCTCGATCAGGCCGGGCTCGGAGATCCTGCACGGCTTGCCCTCCGCCTCGATCGGCCCGCGCTCGCAGGGCGCGTTCGCGGGATCGAGCATCGCCGCGAAGCGGCTCACGGCCTCCTCGTAGTGCCCGGCGTCGAAGCGCGTCTTGGCGAGCTCGAACTGCTGCACGTCGTCGGCGCGCGCCGGCGCCGCGAAGCAGAGCGCGAGGGCGGCTGCGGCCGCCGCCGCGAGGCGCCGCGGCGCGCGCAGGGCGCGGCGACCCCCGACCGATGGGGAGCGAGCGCCGGGAGATCTCCTGCCTGGAGTTCGCGCAGCCATGCGGAAGGGGTGCGCCGTGATGTAGCGGAGTTTGGGCGGGGATGCTGAGAATTCCGGAGCGGACGCCCCAATGACGGCGATGCCGTCAGCCGGACGGCCAGGAAACGGTGTTCGGCTCGCCGGCCACCAGCGTCACGTTGCCGACGCGCGCCGCCGCCTCCGGCGTCGCAGGCGTGAAGAGGCAGCTCCCGCTCCAGGACACGTCGTTCAAGGTCACGGCCTGCGGGGTGCCTGCGTAGCCGATCAGGCCGATCTGCGGGCACGCGACCTGCGCGCTCGGCGGCGCGCCGCTCAGCACGACCGTGCTGGGCAGGATCTCCAGCTTGTGGATGATCCGCTGCGGCGCGGAGACGCCGGGCTTCGGCGCCACGACCGAGATGACGCCCGAGTACGGCTTGCAGCACCGCGAGCCGGGCACGCTGATGTGAACGGTGTGTGTGCCGATCTTCAGGGGCGTGATCTTGTTCGCGCCGAACCAGCTGAACTCGACTCCATCGAGCACCAGCTTGGCGCCGCTCGGGACGATCTGGAAGACGACGTCGCGCACCACCGCGACGTCCTCCGTCGGCGCGGTGGAGGGCGGGCTCTGCGGCAGCGGGGGCCGCGCGCGGGGCCGCGGCGCGCTCGCGAGCTCCGTGGCGCTCGGCGCGACCGCGCGCACGTTCGGCGACGGGATGAGGGCGTCGATGGGCGTCGGCGGCGTTGACGGCGTCGGCGGCTCGACCGCCGCGAGCGCGCCCGCGTCCACCGCCGGGTCGCGGAGCGCGCGGGCGATCGTGAACGCGGCGAGGCCGAGCGCCACCGACCCGAGCGCGACGAGCAGCGCGCGCAGCGCGAGCTTCTTCCGGTTGCGGCTCGCGTTCAGCTTCGAGAGCCGCTTGAGGATGGTGAGGTCGTTCGGCGCGAGGGCCAGCGCCCGGTTGTAGTCGGCGGCCGCGCCGGGCACGTCGCCGCGCTTGCGGCCGGCCTCCGCACGCGCCACGAGGCGCGGGACGAGCCGCGCGGCGTGCCGCTCGGCGTAGCCTGCCGGGTCGGCGAAGTAGGCCGCGAGCTCGGCGCGCGGCTCCGCGATGCCGAGCGCCGTGAGCTCGGCCCGGATCTGATCCGCGAGCGCGCGAGGGCTCGCCGCGCGGGCGGCGATGTCGTGCGCGAGGGCGCCCGCGACGATGCGGCTCCAGCGCGCGCCCACGGTGGGTCGCTCGCGCTCGGCCTCCGGGTAGATCCCCTCGAGCACCTTGCGGAGCACCTGCGCCGGGTTCTTGCCCTCGAACGGCAGGTGCCCGACGAGGCACTCGTAGAAGAGCACCCCGAGCGCGAACACGTCGGTGCGCGCGTCGACCTCGCCGCCCTCGATCTGCTCCGGCGCCATGTGCGCCGGAGAGCCGAGCACCTGCCCCGTCGAGGTGACGCCCTGGGCGTCGAGGATCTTGGCGATGCCGAAGTCGGTGAGCTTGATCACCACGCCCGGGCCGTCCCGGCGGCTTTCACCGTCGCGGTCGGAGGGCAGCTCGACGAGCACGTTCTCCGGCTTCACGTCGCGGTGGATGATCCCCGACGCGTGCGCGTGCTCCAGCGCGTCGCAGAGCTCGAGCACCACCGCGGCGCCGATCTCGGCCGGCATCTCGCGGTGAGCGCCCAGGATCTTGCGCAGCGTGGCGCCGCGGAGCAGCTCGACGACGAGGTAGCGCTCGCGGTCCTGCTCGCTGGAGACGTCGTACACCTCGACGATGCCGGGGTGGCGCAGCTTCGCCGCCGCGCGCGCCTCGGCGACGAAGCGGGTGCCGACCTCCGCGTTCTCCCGGAGGTGCTTGTGGATGATCTTGACGGCGACCTCGCGGCGGAGCCGCGGGTCGCGGGCGCGGTAGACCGTGGCCATCCCGCCGTGGCCTAGCTCCTCGATCAGCTCGTATTTCTCGAGCTTCGGGAGGACTTCTGCGCCCGCGTTCCTGGAGAGAGGTTCCTGCTCGCCCGACGAGCCCCTATCGCGGGCGGGCAGGCTCATTCAACGACCTTCACCCGAATCGTGTTGGTCGACCCTGAGACACCGACAGGAGCGCCGAAGATGGTGACGAGCTTGTCGCCCGGCGAGACGAGGCCGTTCGCAAGCAGGTACCCGGTGGCGCGCTCGATCATCTCGTCCGAGTTCCGGAGCGCGTCGACGGGGAACGGCACCACGCCCCAGAGCAGCGCGAGGCGCCGGCGCGTCGTATCGTTCGGCGAGAAGGCGACGATCGGCACGACGGGGCGCGCCTTCGACGCGTACCGCGCGGTGAGGCCGCTCTCGGTGAACGCGACGATCAGCTTCGCGCCGATGTCCTTCGCGATGTCGCAGGCGGCGCGCGCGGTCGCCTCGGGGACGTTGGCGCGCTGCCCGGGCTGCTCGCTCGAGAGGTAACGATAGAACGAGCTCTGCTCGGCCTCTGTCACGATGCGGGCCATCATCCGCACGACGAGCGGCGGGTGCGCGCCGGTCGCGGTCTCCTGCGAGAGCATGACCGCGTCGGTGCCGTCGAAGACGGCCGTCGCCACGTCGCTCGCCTCGGCGCGCGTCGGGCGCGTCGCGGTCACCATCGACTGGAGCATCTCGGTCGCGACGATCACCGGCTTCTGGTGCACGCGGGCGAGGCCGAGGATCTCGCGCTGGATGATCGGCACCCGCTCCGGGTTGAACTCCACGCCGAGATCGCCGCGCGCGACCATCACCCCGTCCGAGGCGAGGATGATCGCCTCGAGGTTGTCGATGGCGCCTGGCGTCTCGATCTTGGAGACGATGGGCGTCGGGCGACCCCAGGCCTCGCAGATGTCGCGGACGTGCCGGACCTCGTCCGCGTTGCGGACGAACGAGAGGGCGACGTAGTCGACCCCCTGCGCAAGGCCGAAGCTGAGGTCGGCCTTGTCCTTCTCGGTCAGCGCGGAGATGCGCACACGCCTGGCGGGCAGGTGGACGCCGACGCGATCGCGCAGACGTCCGCCCTGCGTCACGCCGGCCTGGACGCGGTCGCCTTCGACCTTGGTCACGGTGACGACGACGCGGCCGTCGTCGATCAGGACGACGTCGCCCGGCTGCAGATCGGACGCGAGCCCCTCGTAGAGGATCGGGATCTCGCCGGGCGTCGCGACAGGGCTGTCCCTGTTCGCCTCGGTCAGCCACACGGTAGCCCCGTCAGTCACCTCGAAGGTGTTGCCGGGGAAGCGACCGGCTCGAATTTTCGGGCCGCAGAGGTCTTGCAGGATAGCCACAGGCTTCCCGCAGGCCTCCGCAGCCGCACGGACCGTGGCGATTGCTTTGCCATGATCCTCATGCGAGCCGTGAGAGAAGTTGAGTCGAGCGACATCCATACCGGCGCGGATGAGCTGCTCCAGCGTCGTTTGAGAGTCACACGAAGGGCCAATGGTACAGACGATTTTCGCTCTGCGTACGAGCACGGGCGGAGCATGCCACGAGCAGGGGTCGCGACACTACCCTGATTGTGAACGGGCCACGCGGACTTCACCGGATTCCAACAAAGCAGCTCGGAGATGAGCCGCTGCGCGGCGCGGCGCACGCGCGCGTCAACGCAGCAGCGGAGCGCGCTTGCCCGCATGCGGGCGGCGATCCGCGCGCATGGCCGCGGATCGCTGCGAATCGGAGATCTCTCTGAGGGGGAGTCAGCGGCGGGAGGGCTCGGGTGCGCGCCGCAGCGCGGCATGAGGTCCCGCCTGGGGCCTTGTGACTAGGAGCGGCGCTCTCGGCGCTCGCGCGGCGGTCCGCCGCGATCGCGCTCCATGCCGGGCCGCGATCCGCGATCGCCGCCGCGATCGCCGCCTCGCCCGCCCGGTCCATCGCGCCGCGGCGGCGGGCCGGCGTCGCGCGCCTGCGCCATGCGCTCGCGCGCCCGATCGCCCTCTTCGCCCTCGGGGAGCGGGAGCAACTCGCGCCGGCTCAGCCGGATCTTCCCCTCGCGATCGACGCTCAGCACCTTCACGTCGAGCGAATCTCCCTCCTTGACGACGTCCTCGACGCGCTCGACGCGCGTGTGGGCCATCTCCGAGATGTGCAGCAGGCCGTCGGTGTTCGGGAGGATCTCGACGAAGGCGCCGAAGTCGGTGATGCGCTTGACCGTCCCCTTGTAGGTCGCGCCGACCTCGGGCTCGGCCGTCAGGCCCTTGATGATGTCGAGCGCCCTCTTCACCGCGTCGGAGTCGGCCGACGCGACGTTCACCGTGCCGTCGTCCTCCACGTCGATCGCGACCCCGGTCTGGTCGACGATGCCCTTGATGGTCTTGCCGCCGGGGCCGATGATGAGCCGGATCTGGTCGGGCTTCACGCGCACCGTGGTGATCCGCGGCGCGTACTGGCTGAGCTCGGGCCGCGTGGTCGGCAGCGTCTCGAGCATCTTGCCCAGGATGTGGAGCCGCCCCTCGCGCGCCTGATCCAGCGCCTGCGCCAGGATCTGCCGGCTCAGGCCCGCGATCTTGATGTCCATCTGGATCGCGGTCACGCCGCGCGCCGTGCCGCAGACCTTGAAGTCCATGTCGCCGAGGTGATCCTCGTCGCCGAGGATGTCCGAGAGCACCGCGTAGCGCTGGCCCTCCATGATGAGCCCCATCGCGATGCCCGCGACGGGCGACTTGATCGGCACGCCCGCGTCCATGAGCGAGAGGCACCCGCCGCAGACGGCCGCCATCGACGACGAGCCGTTCGACTCGAGCGTCTCCGACACGATGCGGATCGTGTACGGGAACTGATCCGGCGCCGGGATCATCCGGGAGAGCGCGCGCTCGGCGAGCGCGCCGTGGCCGATCTCGCGCCTGCCGGGGCCGCGGAGCGGCTTCGTCTCGCCGGTCGAGAAGGGGGGGAAGTTGTAGTGGAGGTAGAAGCGCTTCCACGTCTCCCCCATCAGGCCGTCGATCTTCTGCTCGTCGGTCGAGGTGCCGAGCGTCGTCGTGACGATCGCCTGCGTCTCGCCGCGCTGGAACAGGGCGCTGCCGTGCACGCGCGGGAGCAGGCCGACCTCGCACATGATGGGCCGGATGCTCCTGCCGTCGCGGCCGTCGATGCGCTTGCCCTCCTCGATCACATAGGTGCGGACGACGTGCGCCTTGCGCTCCTCGAACTCCGCCTTCACGAGCCCCTGGAGGGGCAGGAGCTTCTCGGCGCCGAGCTCGGCGTTCAGCGTCTCGGTCAGCTTCTTCTTGAGCGAGCTGTAGCCGTCGTAGCGCGCCTTCTTGTCGGTCACCTTCGTCGCGGCCTTCAGGTCCTCGTCGACGATCTGGGCGACGCGCCGCTTGATCTCGTCCGGCAGCGCCGGCGCGACGAACTCGCGCTTCTGCTTGCCCACCGCGGCGCGCATCTTCTCGATCAGATCGATGACCGGCTGCGCGGTCTCGTGCGCGAACATCAGCGCGTCGATGATCTCCGTCTCGGTCGCCTCCGCCGCGCCGCCCTCGACCATCACGATCGCGTCGCGCGAGCAGGCGACGACGAGGTCGATGTCGCAGCGCTCGATGTCGGCGACCGTGGGGTACGCGACGAACTCGCCGTCGAGCCGGCCCACGCGCACGCCGACGACCGGCCCGTGCCACGGGATGTCCGAGATGTGCAGCGCGGCGCTCGCCCCCGTCAGGGCGAGGACGTCCGCCTTGTTCTGCTTGTCGCTGGAGAGGACGGTCGCGATGATCTGCGTGTCCCGCTTGAAGCCCTCCGGGAAGAGGGGGCGGAGCGGGCGATCCATGAGGCGGCTCGAGAGGATCTCCTCCTCGCGCTGGCGCGCCTCGCGTTTGAAGAAGCCGCCGGGGATCTTGCCGGCGGCGTAGGTCTTCTCGACGAACTCACAGGTGAGGGGGAAGAAGTCGAGGCCCGGCCGCTCGTCCTGGGAGACGGCGGTCACGAGCACCATGGTATCGCCGTAGGTGACGAGCACGGCCCCGTGGGCCTGCTTGGCGAGGCGGCCGGTCTCGAGGGTGAGGGCACGGCCGCCCACCATGACGGATTCACGAACGAACATTGGGATTTCAGCTCTCTCTCGCACGATCGCGAGGGCCGCTGCGTGCGGCGCTACGCCGAGCGCGAGGGGCTGCTCTTCTTCCTCGGTTCCTGCGCAGGAGCCGAGCTGCTGCGCACGAAGCGAAGACGAAGACGCGCGAAGCCCGCGCTCGGGAACGGCGAGGCGCGATCGCCCCGCCGGTCCGTGGTCAATGAATGACCTCCTTAGAGCGTCCGCTCCGCTCTCGCCAGCGCAAAACGCAGGCGTTCAGGGGCGCGTGCCGCAAAACCTCCCGAACGGAAGAGGCCGGAACGGCCGCGCGTGCATGGGTGCTGGAGCGGAAAGGCGCGCGCGGAGCCGCAGATGAGCCAGGCCGCGCGCGGGCGAGGCCGCAGGCAGCACCGATCGCACGTGGGCGCGCTGCTGGGGTGAATCGCCGGTGGTGGGATGGAGCAGCAGGTAGGACAGACAGGCCCAGCGCGCAGAGGGCAGGCGAGGTCACCTGCTCTCGCGCAGCGCCGGCGCGCGAGGCGCGCCTCGCCCGGGGGCGGCAGGCCTGATGGCCCGGAAATCCGCTACTACTTGCGGAGATTGAGGCGGTTGATGAGGCTGCGGTAGCGCTCGATGTCGACGCGCTTCAGGTAATCGAGCTGCCGGCGGCGCTGGCTCACCAGCTTCAGCAGGCCGCGGCGGGAGTGGTGGTCCTTCTGGTGCGTGCGGAAGTGCTCCTGCAGCTGGTTGATCCGCTCGCTGAGGAGGGCGATCTGGACCTCCGGCGACCCGGTGTCGCCGTCGTGGATCGCGTACTTCTGGATGATGTCCGTCTTCTGAACAGAGTGCAGCATGGCTGGCTCTCCATGGCCCTGCCGGTGCGCTACCGAGCGTCCGGGCCGGCTCGTCTCCTCCGAAAACGGAAGAACGGAACCGGCGGCTGGCCAAGTGACGCCTGAATGTGAGCCCCGCGCCCGTAGTGGCGGGAGCCCGCGAAGTTCAGGCCAGTGAGCTGAGGAGCGCGCGAGTATACGCAGGTGCCTCGGTCCGTCAACGCGGTCGACGCGGACCGCGCGATTTGTCACCCCCAGAACGGCCGATTGGTTACCCTCGGTCGGCGATGCCCGGCACCATCCGGCCCCCCGACGAAGCCTCCCGACCGCAGTCGGACGCGCGCGGCTCGCAGTCGGACCTTCATATCGCGAACGCGATGACGAGCCTCTCCTCCTCCGCCACCGCGCTCTCGACCACCGCGAGCGACAACTCGACCCCCAAGGTCTGCCCCACCTGCGGGGTCCGGTACCCGGCCGAGTTCAGGGTTTGCCCGCGCGACGCCGCGACGCTCGACGAGTCGGAGGACGACGCGCTCCGCGACGACCTCGTCGGCAAGACGCTCAACGAGACGTACACGGTCGTGCGCGTCGTCGGCGAGGGCGGCATGGGGCGCGTCTACGAGGCGCGCCACACGCGGATCTCCAGCAAGCGGTTCGCCATCAAGATGCTGCACCCGGAGTTCGCGCGGCAGCCCCAGGTGATCTCGCGCTTCCAGCGCGAGGCCGAGGCCGCGGCCGCGGTGCAGAGCCCGTACGTCGTCACCGTCTTCGACGTCCACCGCACCGCGGAGGGCCGGCCGTTCCTCGTGAACGAGTTCCTCGAAGGCAAGGAGCTCGCCGACTACCTCAACGAGGCCGGCAAGATGAAGACCGGCCCCGCCGTGCGCATCGTCCGGCAGATCTGCAAGGCGCTCGCAGCGGCCCACGCGAAGGGCGTGGTGCACCGCGACATGAAGCCGGAGAACGTGTTCCTCACCGGCGACCTCGCGATGCCGACGGCCAAGGTCATCGACTTCGGCATCTCCAAGGTCGACGACGCGCCGGGCGCCGCGCTCACGCAGACCGGCATGATCATGGGCACGCCCTCGTACATGGCGCCGGAGCAGGCCCGCGGCGAGCGCGTCGATCACCGGGCGGACATCTACGCCGTCGGCGCGATCCTCTACTGCGCCCTCACCGGCAGCCGCCCGTTCGACCGCAACGATCCGACCGCGACGCTCACCGCGGTGCTCACCGAGGACCCGCCCCGCCCGCGCTCGCTCGAGCCGAGCATCCCCGAGCCGCTCGAGATGATCATCCAGCGGGCCATGGCGAAGGAGCCCGGCCATCGGTACCAGACGATGGAGGAGCTCGACGCGGAGCTCGCGCTCTACGACACGAGCGAGGCCGAGCCCAAGGAGCTCGACGCCCCCGGCGTGCCCGGGCCGCGCGTGTCGATGCCGTCGGCGCCGCGCGTGGCGCCGACGATGCAGCTCCGCCAGGCGCAGCAGGTGAGCATGGCGAGGCCGCTCATCCTGCTGCTCTTCGCGCTCGGCCTCTTCTGGGTCGCCGGCAGCCTGATCACGCTCGTCACCGCGATCATCCGCCTGTCGCGCGGCGGCCAGGTGACCGACAACCTGACGGGCCTCGAGGCCGTCCTGCTCGCGTCCGGGATCGGCTTCGCGCTGATCACCCCCGCGCTGATCAGCGCGAGCCACGTGCGCAAGACCGTCTGGAACAACAGCATGAAGGCGGTCGATCTGGCCGACAACCTGCGCCGGCCGATCGTGGTCGGCCTGTGCGCCTACGGCTTCGCGTCGCTGCTCGTGCGGGTGGTGGAGGCCGTCGTCCTCCGGCGCGCGGCCGGCGTCGCTTGGCCCATGTGGGACGTCGTGCTGTTCGCGGTCGGCGCGGTCGGCGCCGCCGGCGCGTACCTCTTGCTCCGCAGCGAGAGCCGGTAGCCCCGGCGATCCCTGGCCGCGCGCCTCCCGGTCGAGGCCAGAGCGGGGCGCAGCGGTCTAGCCCCGGCGGTCCAGCCACGCCTGGAGCAGCAGCGCCGCCGCCGCGCCGTCGACGCGCTCCTTGCTCTTCCGCCCCGAGACGCCCCCGTCCCGCAGCCGCCGGGCCGCCTCGACCGTCGTCAGCCGCTCGTCGACGAGCTCCACCTCGACGCCGGCCGCGTCGGCCAGCGCCTGCGCGAAGGCCACCGCCCGCCGCGCGGCGGGCCCCTCGTCCCCGTTCATCTCGAGCGGCAGCCCCACGAGGAACCGGGTGATGCCTTCGTCCCGGGCGAGCGCCGCAAGGGCCTCCAGGAGCGCCTTCCGGTTCCGCCCGTCGAGCAGCGGCCGCGGGTGCGCGTAGAGCCCGAGCTCGTCGGTCACGGCCACGCCGACGCGGGCCTTGCCAAGATCGATCGCCGCAGCGCGTGCCTTCGCCTTCGCCATGCCTCTGGAAAGACCCCATAGCCTTCGGGCGACGCGCCGGCGAGACCCGAGCGTCACCCGGAAGCATCCGACCGGCTTGACCCGCTCGCCAGCACCGACCATAAGCGCCGCGCGATGGAACTGCGCGCGGTACGGGGGATGAACGACATCCTCCCCGAAGAGGTGGAGCGCTGGCACAAGCTCGAGGGGGCCTTCCGCCTCCACGCGGAGCTCCACGGCTATGCCGAGGTGCGCACGCCGCTGCTCGAGCCGACGGAGCTCTTCCGGCACCAGATGGGGGAGACGACGGACGTGGTCGAGAAGGAGATGTACTCCTTCGAACGCCACGGCGATCACCTCACCGTCCGCCCCGAGGGCACCGCGGGCGCCGCGCGCGCCTACGTCGAGCACGCGGTCCACGCGAAGGAGCCGGTCACCCGCTGGTACTACCTCGGCCCGATGTTCCGCGGCGAGCGGCCGGCGAAGGGGCGCTACCGCCAGTTCTACCAGGCCGGCTGCGAGCTCTTCGGCGATCCCGGGCCGCTCTGCGACGCCGAGACGATCGACCTCGTCGCCGGCTTCCTGCAGCGCATCGGCATCGGCGAGTTCGTCGTCCACGTGAACTCGCTCGGCGGCGCGGGCACGCGCGACCGCTACCGCGAGGCGCTGCTCGCCCACTACACGCCGCGCAAGGACGAGCTCAGCGAGGACTCGCAGCGCCGCCTCGCGAAGAACCCCCTGCGCATCCTCGACTCGAAGGACCAGCGCGATCACGAGGTGTCGCGCGACGCGCCGTCGATCCTCGACCTGCTCGACGACGCGGACCGGGCGCACTGGGACGGCGTGCGCCGCTGCCTCGACGTGCTCGGCGTGAACTACGTCGTCGATCGGTCGCTCGTGCGGGGGCTCGACTACTACACGCGCACGCTCTTCGAGGTGAAGGCGACCGCGGGCGATCTCGGCGCCCAGAGCACGCTCGCGGGCGGCGGCCGCTACGACGCCATGGTCGCGGGGCTCGGCGGGCCGAGCGTGCCCGCGATCGGCTTCGCGATGGGGATGGAGCGGCTGCTCACGATGATGCCCGGCGCCTCGCCCCGCCGGAGGCCCGGCTGCTTCCTCGCCCCGCTCGGCCAGAGCGGCGCGGATCAGGCGCTCGTGCTGGCGAAGCAGCTGCGCGCGCTCGGCGTCCCGGTCGAGCTCGACGGGCGCGGCGGGCGGCTCAAGGCGATGCTCCGGCGCGCGGACTCCCTCGGCGCGCGGCTCTGCGTGATCCTGGGCGACGCGGAGATCGAGCGCGGCGTGCTTCAGATCAAGGATCTCGTGGCGCACGTGCAGGAGGAGATCCCGCTGGAGGGTGCGGCGCGCGTGCTCGCGGATCGGGCCCTCGAGGCGTCGCCCGGCGGCCAGCGGGGAGCGCGTTGACCTCCGAAGCGATGGGAGCGCAGGGCTGCTCGCGAGGGGCGCGCGGCGCGCCGGCGGGCGAGGGGCGGAGCCGCGCTCGGCGCGCGCGCTCGGCGCTGTCGCTCGCCGCGGCGCTGGCCGCGCTCGCGGCGCCGTCCGTCGCGGCGGCGCAGCTCGGGTTCGGCCAGCCCGGCATGTCGCAGCCGCCGCCCGCGAGCGCGCCGAAGCCGCCGCCCGGCACGCCGGAGACGCACGCGGCGCCGACGTCCGAGGAGAGCCCGATCCAGACCCAGGAGCCGACCCTGCCGGAGGACCCGCTGGCGGTGCCGCCCGCGGTCAAGAAGCAGATCGGCACGAACGACGTCGGTGAGTGGGAGGTCGGGCGCGCCGCGGAGATCCAGCGCGACTGGTACGGCCCCTATTACAGCGAGCGGAGCGGCAGCTACCAGTTCAGGACGGTCTTCCCCCTGTGGGCGGAGCGCCGGATGCCCGGCGACCGCGCCACGATGGTGACGCCGCTCTACTACAACCGCCGGAGCAAGGACGTCGACGCCGACGTGCTCTTCCCCTTCTTCTGGAAGCTCCGGGACGAGAACACGTACACGACGATCGTCGGCCCGTTCATGCACCGCGAGTCCGAGGGTCGCCCCGCGAGCCCCGGGCGGGCGGCGGAGCCGGGCCGGCACGACAACTGGCTCGCGCCGCTCTTCTTCGAGGGAAAGCGCGACGACGGGAGCGGCTACTTCCACATCCCTCCCCTGCTGACCTTCACGCATCACACGGCGCAGAGCGGCTTCAACCTGGTCGGCCCCCTCTACTGCAGCTGGAAGGGCGGCCCCGCGTGCGACGTGCGCTCCGCCGACAAGATCCACCTCGGCCTGGCCCCCCTCTACTTCTACGGCCGCGACGAGAGCAGCGAGTACGAGGTCATCCCGCCGCTCTTGCACTACTACCACTACAGCGACGTCGGAGAGCGCTCCACGAACGTGTGGGGCCCGCTGATGTGGCAGCACTCCCGCAAGGGCGACGTGTTCAACATCATGCCCTTCTACTGGCACAGCTGGGGCAAGAACTACGACCGCACGACGCTGTTCCCGTTCTTCCACTACGGGTACGAGGGCAACAAGAGCCTGCTCATCACGCCGCTCTTCCTGAAGGCGCGCGGCGAGGAGGGGGAGAGCACCTTCGCGACCTGGGGCTACGCTCGCTACCGAGGGCGGACGGAGCTCGACATGATCACGCCGCTCTTCTGGCAATACCGGGATCCGGCCATCGATCTCGAGCGGACATTCCTGCTCCCGTTCTATTACCGGGGCACCTCGCCGCGCAGCGATGATCTCGTGCTCTTCCCCTTCTATGGCCGCTTCAAGCGCTACGGGTTGAGCGACACCACGTGGCTCACGCCGCTCGTGCGGCACACGCGGGATCTCACCGGCTGGGAGACGGACATCTATCCGTTCTTCTACTCGGGGAGGAACCGCGACTCGACGCACCTCGTCGCCGCGCCGTTCCTCTGGGACTTCGCGTCGCCGACGTCGCGCACCACGGTGGCCTTGCCGTTCTTCTTCCGGTTCGCGGACCCGACGTCGGTGACGCAGGTCGCGCTCAACACCGTGTACCGGGAGCACCGGGTGCGGAACGGCAAGGAGTGGGAGTTCCACCTCGTCCCCCTGTTCTCGTACGGCGAGACCCCGGACGGTCACTGGTGGAACGTCCTGTTCGGCCTCGCCGGGTACACGCGCGCGGGCACGGCGGCGACGATGCGGGCGCTCTACGTCCCGATCAAGCTGAGCCAATGAGCCCGCGCGGCGCCGAGCTCCGCTGCCTCGGCGGATCGCCGCCGCCCCCGGAGCTCGCCGTCGACCTGCGGCGGCTCCTGGAGCTGCCCGAGGGCGCGCGGCAGCGCCTCTGGGAGGCGCTCGGGCCGAGCCTCGGCGAGCCGGTGCCCGTCGCCGTGGAGCGGCTCCTCGACGCGTTTTGCCGCCGGCACGAGGTCGCGTCCGACGCGCTCGCGCGGGTGCTCAAGGCGTGCCGCTTCCTCATCCGCGAGGCGAGCAAGTCCGACCTCGATCGCGCCGCGCTCGCGGCCGACATCGCCGCGCTCGCGCCCGGCCAGGACGCCGAGGAGATCCAGGCCGTCCTGCTCGCCGGCTACGACCAGGCCAGGGCGCTCGTGCGGCGGGAGATCGTCCGCGGCGCGCTGCTCGACCACGGCAAGCTGCTCACCGGCGTCGAGTGGCGCATCGACACGATCGCGACCGCGAGCCGCGGGGCGAAGATCGCCGCCCCCGTCGTCATTCTCACGCTGAGCTACCAGGAGGGCGACCTCCGCTCCCGCATCACGCTCCAGGCGACCCCGGAGACGCTGAGCGAGCTCCAGCGGCTCTGCGCGCAGATCCTCGGCTGATCGCGCGCGCGGTGTGGACGGACGCGCGGCGGCGTCCCGCCGGTGAGAGCGCGAGCGCTTCTACCTGCTGCTTACCTGCTGCTGTCGCGCGCCTCCGCGCGGGGCGCAGAGTTCGCGGAGACGACCTCGGCGATCGCGGAGAGCGCGTCCTCGGCGGAGAACGGCTTCTCCAGGAGCGGGCGGCCCGACGAGGCGAGGAACCGCTCGACGTCCGCGCCGAAGCCCACGCCGGTCATGAAGATGAACCCCTGCGCGAGCACAGGATCGCTCTCGCGGATCCGCGTGTAGAAGACGTCGCCCGACATGCCGGGCATGCGCAGATCGCAGAGCACGACGTCGAAGCGCTGCCCGCCCGCGAGCATCCCCATCGCGGCGTCGGCGCTCGGCGCGAGCGCCACCTCGTGCACGCGGCCCAGCTGATCGGACAGCGCGCGGGCGAGCGATGCCTCGTCCTCCACCACGAGCACGCGCACCCGCTTCGAGACGAGCCGCGGCACCGGCGAGACGCTCGGCGTCGCCTCGTCCGTCCGCCCCGCCGCGGGCAGCGAGATGATGAAGCGCGCGCCGCCCGGCGGGACGCGCCCAGGGACCGGGCTCTCCGCGGTGATCTGCCCGCCCGCGCGCTCGATGATCTCGCGGCTGATCGACAGCCCGAGCCCCGTGCCGACCTCCGGGCCCTTCGTCGTGAAGAAGGGCGCCCAGATGCGCGGCAGGTTCTCCTCCGCGATGCCGGCGCCCGTGTCGCTCACCACGATCTCGACCGTCTCCCCGTCGCTCCGCGTCTCGACCGTCACCGTCTGATCGCGGGCCTCGTGCTTCGAGCTCGGCTTCGGGATCGCCTGGGCCGCGTTGACGAGGAGGTTCACGATGACCTGGCCGAGCCGGCCGTCATCCATGAGGATCGGCGGCACTTCGGAGAGGTTCTTCACGATCTGCGCCCGCTCGATGATCTGGCCGCGCGTGAGGCTCAGCGCGGACTCGACCGTGCGGTTCGCGTCCGTCAGCGTGCGCCGCGAGCCCTCCGGCTGCGGCGGGCTCGCGAACAGCTTGAGATCGCGGACGATGTCGACGATGCGCTTGATCGAGTCGCGCAGCTCCTTCACGAGCTCCGACGCGCTGGAGGCGGCGCTGCCCTCCATGCGCACGTTCGGGCCGCGCAGGAGGCGGTCGAGCATGTCCAGGCCGAGCAGGATGAACGCCGCGGGGTTGTTGATCTCGTGCGCCACGCCGGCCGCGAGCGTGCCGAGCGTCGAGAGGCGATCGACCTGGATGAGCCGCGTGCGCGCCGCGTGCTCGGTGCTCACGTCCGCGAGGACGCCCTCGATCGCCACCACCCGGCCGCGATCCGAGACGAGCGGGTACACCGTGCCGCGCGCGGTGATCGCGTCGCCGCCCCGCCGCCGCAGGCGCGCCTCGTAGGAGGCCGACGGGGCCCCGAGCTTGGCCCGCGCGACGGCGTCCTCGAAGCACATCACGCCCTCGGGATCGGCGTGCGCCTCCCCGAGGAAGCCCGGCGTCTTGAGCGCCTCGGCCACCGGCACGCCCAGGAGCCGCTCGGCGTGCCGGTTCAGGAACGAGAGCTCGCCGGACTCCGGGTCGAGCCGGAAGATGATGAGCGGCGCGTTGTCGAGGAGGTTCCTGTGCTGCTCCTCGAGCTCGCGGATCCTGAGCAGCCGCTCGGCGGCCTCGCGCTCCCCGGCGACGACGCGCAGCGAGCGATCCAGGCCGGCGCCGAGCGCGTCGGCGATCTCCTCGAGGAGCGGGATCGGCGCCGAGGCCGCCGCGCCGGCGTCTCCGTAGCCGACGACGAGCGCCGCGATGATCGGGCAGCCGAAGCCGCCGGCCCCGGCGCCGGCCGGCCCGGAGCGCGCGGGGTGGCCGGGCTCGGCGCCCGGAGGCGCGGCCCGCACCGGGAGCGCGACGTACGAGAGACACCCCTCGCCGGCCCCCATCTGGGCGAGCGCGTTCCCCGCGCGGTTGTCGTCGCAGGAGAACGGCTCGCCCTCGGCGAACACCCGCCGGAAGAGCGCCGCGGGCGCCGGCAGGCGCGCGCCGAACGGGGCGGCGGCGAGCGCGTCGCCGCGGAAGACCGCGTACGCGCGGAGCCCGCCCTCCGGCTCCGGGAACACCACCGCGAGCAGCTGGAACGCGGCGAACCGGCCGACGGCCGCGGCGAGCTCCTCGAACGGCCTCGGCAGGAGCAGGTTCGAGTGGCGGGCCACGACGGTGAGGACGGCGTTCAGCGCGACGAGGCGGCCAACCCTCTCGCTCGCAGGCTCAGCGTGCATTTCCACGACATCTCACCACGTCAGCGCGCAGGGACGAGAGGCATTCTTCACTTTTGTCCGGCCGGCGGGTCGCCCGCGGTCGCCGGGGACGTAGGCAAGGCCGCCTCGCCCGCGCAGCGCTCGAGCAGGCGGAGGGCGGCGTCCCGGCGCTCCTCGCTCACGGCCGGCCCCGTGCCAGCGGCCCCGTCGTGCGCTGCGTACTGGGCGAACATCCTGCGGGCGGTCTCGACGTCCTCGACGCCGCACGCGACCACGAGCCGGAGCCGCTCGGCCTCGATCCAGACCCGCTGGACGGGCAGGTGGGCCGCGAGCGCCCGGTCCAGGCGATCGGCGGCCTCGTCGAAGCGGCCGTCGCTCAGGTAATGGCGGCCGAGCAGGTAGTTGGGCAGGCCATCGCCGGGGGATTGCGCGGCCCACGCGCCGAGCAGCTCCGCCGCCCGGAGCCTGTCGGGCGCGCCGCCGCGCGTGCCGATCAGCAGCTCGACGATGGCCGCGCGGGCGCGCTCGTCGTTCGCGGCGGCGATCTTCACGTCGAGCGTCCGGAGCCGGTCCTCGTCGACGAGCCGGCCGGCGACCTCGCGGTACCACGCCGCCGCGCGCTCCCTGTCGCCCGCCGCGAGCGCGACGTCGCCGAGCCGCTCCGCCGCGCGGTCGCGCAGGTGGCGCGGGATCGACGCGTCCCCGGCGACGCCCTCGAGCTCGCGGATCCCCTCGCTCCGCTCGCCGGGCGCGTCGCTGGCGAGCCGCGTCTCCGCGATGGCGATGCGCGGCGCGGGGCTCCGGTCGAGCGACAGCACGCGCCGGTACGCATCGATGGCGCCCTCGTGGTCGCCGCGCGCGCGCAGCTCCTCCGCCTCGTGGGTGCACGCGTCGACCACGTGCGGGCAGCGCCGCTCGAAGAGCGCCGGCCGATCGAAGCGGGCCTTCGCCTGCGCCTTCGCCGCGTCGGGGAGCGTGAGCGCGTCGAGATCGGCGTGCCACGCGCGCTCCATCACCGCCCACGAGGCGCCGGTGATTTCCGGCAGCGCCTTGCCGCCGTACCAGGCGCGCACCGCGTCCGCGCCGTACGTCGCGCGCACGTGGCCGACGAACGCGCCGCTCACGGTGTAGGCGGTCGACGAGTTCTCGGCGAGGAAGCCGAGCGCGAACAGGCGCGCGAGCGGCGGCAGGATCCCGAGATCTTTCATCGCCTTGGCCCACGCGCGCGGGCTCAGGTCCTCGCCCTCCCTCGGCGAGCCGGCGACGGCGATCCCCTCGATGAGCCCCGGGTCGGGGAGCCACCCGCCGAGCCGCCCGGCGATCTTGAACGGGCCGCGGGCGAAGGCGCCGGCGAGCACGTGCATGATCTCGTGCCCGAGCGTCGGGTGCGGGTAGCCGGCGGCCTGCAGGTACACCTCGCGGCGCCAAGGCTTCGCGACGTACGTGCGCGACGCGCCCATGAGCGCGCCCTTCTGCGCCGCGCTCTCGAACAGGTAGGCGCGGACCCGGAGCGGCGCGCCGTCGACCACCGCGGGCGCCCCGAGCCAGCGCTCGCCGGCCTCGATGTGGGCGTCGCACTCGCGCACGAAGCGCTGGACGTCGGCCTCGCGCATCCCGCGCGGGTAGACGACCTCGCAGCGATGGCCCTTCGAGAGCGCGCCGAGCTCGGCCGCGATGCTCTCGGAGGTCTGGAAGTGGCCGAGGCGCTCGCCCTCCAGGACGGTCGCGGCGCTCAGCGCGGCGCTCGCGACGCCGAGCAGGAGCAGCCCGGGCCGGCCCTGCAGCTGGAACGACACCCGCCCGCTCGCGTCGTGCACGAGGTGCTGCGCGAGCGCCGACGCGGCGAACAGCGTGGCCAGCGTCCCCGCGCGGTACGTCAGCAGCCCGGACGCGTCGACGACCGTGTCGTAGAGGGTGCCGCTGAAGAAGCCGGCGAAGGGGTCGTAGGCGAAGACGATCGGGCTCGTGTAGAAGCGGACGGCGCTCACGCCGATCGAGCCGAGGGGGGCGGCGAGCGCCGCGAGGACGGCGACGAGCCGGCGCCGCCACGCCGGGCGTGGAGGCGCGGCTTCGTCGCGCCGGATGCCGGCGGCGAGCTCGCCCGCGACGGCGCCCCAGGCGCCGCCAAGCGCCGCGCCGAGCCCGGGCCCGAGGGCGAAGTGCGCCGAGCCGCCGAGCACGTCGCAGAAGCCGGCGCGCAGGCCGTGCGCCAGCGTGGTGGCGTACGCGACGACCGCGAGCAGGGCGCCGCTCGCGACGCCGCGGCGGAACGCCTCGACGGGCGGCGGCCGATGCGCGGCGACGTCGAGGGCGGTCACGATCGCCGCGGCGGCCGGGACGATGAGGCCGGCGGCGAGCGCGCTCTCGTAGCCGGGGCCGTCGAAGAGGGGCAGGAAGCCGACGAGCGCCATCGCGATCGCGACGAGCGCGGCGCCGAGCCTCATGGCCGGTGAACGCAGCAGCGTGGGCATGGTCGCGTGGGACTCCAGAGCTGCCTTCGTAGCCGCGCCTGCCCGGAGAGGCGAGCGGGATGCGGGCGCCCCGGCGCGATCAGCGAGCTGCGTCCTCGATGGACGGTATCGACGTGGCGACGGCATATGAAGAGCCGTTTGGGCGGCCATGTTCGTTCGATAGTGCGCGCTTCTCCTTCCCTCCTCTTTCTGCTCTGCTCGCGCCCCGGTCCATGTCCTCCCCGCCCGCCGGCCTGTCGCGCCACCCCGATTTCCTGCGCCTCTGGGCGGCGCAGGCCGTGAGCGCGGTGGGCAGCCGCGTCAGCCGGACGGCGCTGCCCGTGATCGCCATCGTGAGCCTCGGGGCCGATGCGTCGGGCGTGGCGGTCCTCTCCGCCGTGTCCACTGCGCCGGGCGTCCTCGTGGGGCTCTTCGCGGGCGGGCTCGTCGATCGCTCGCGCAAGCGGCCGCTGCTCGTCGGCGCGGATCTCGTGCGCGCGGCGCTGATCCTCTCGGTCCCGATCGCGGCCTGGACCGGCACACTGACCCTGCTCCAGCTCTCCGCGGTGGCCGCGCTGGTGGGCATGGCCACTTCCCTGTTTCAGATAGCCGACAACGCCTACTTGCCGGCGCTGGTGGGGCAGGACCACCTGGTCAAGGCGAACGCCAGGCTGGAGGGGACCGAGGCCGCCGCGGAGATCGCGGGCCCCGGCGCCGCGGGCATCCTGATCCAGGCGCTGACGGCGCCGGTGACGATGGTGGTGGACGCGCTGTCGTATCTCGTGTCGGCGGCGCTCCTCGGACGCATCCGGGCGGCGGAGACGCCTGCCGTCCCCGCGGGCGGCGGAGGCGATGGAGGCGCCTCGCTGGTCGAGGATCTCCGGGTGGGGCTGCGCCACGGCCTGGGCCACCCCGTGGTCGGGGCGACTTTCCTGGCGATGGGCGCCCACGCGCTCCTGCTCGGCGGGGTCTTCTCCGCGCTGTACATGCTCTATCTCCTGGAGCATCTGCTGCTGGACACGACCACGGTCGGGCTGATCATCAGCGCGGGCGGCATCGGCGCGCTGGGCGGCAGTTTCCTCGCGGGGTGGCTGGGCCGACGCCTCGGCGCCGGGCCGGCGATGATCCTCAGCCTGTTCATGAGTCAGGCCGGCTGCGCGCTCATCCCGCTGGCCGCGCAGCTCGGGCGGCTCGCGGTCCCTGCCCTCGTTGTGCACCAGCTCGTCGGGGACGCGTTCCTCATGGCCTTCATGATCCACGCGGTGAGCGCCCGGCAATCCATGCTGCCGTTGCACGTGCTCGGCCGGGTCGACGCCACGCTCCACGTGCTCACCGGGGCGCTCTTGCCGGCGGGAACGCTGGCAGCCGGCTGGCTCGCGGGGCGGATCGGCGTGGAGGCGACGGTCTGGGCGTTCGTCATCGCGGGGTTCGCAGCGCCGCTCCTGCTGGTGCGGCCCGCGGTCTGGCGGCTGCGGGCGGCGTGAGGGCGCGCGGATTCGCGGGCGTGAGCCTGCGTGCGCTCGATGGAAGGGTGATCGTCATCGGCCGGCCGTGCTGCCCAGCCGGCCTCCCGGATCCGCCTGACCTCCCGGCGCGTCCGCGCGGACCGCGGCGACCTGCCGCAGACAGGCCTCCTGGCTCGCCCGGGCGGCGGATTCGGGCACACGAAGGAGCTCGATCCTCCGCTCGACGGGCATGCAGTAGGTCGTCGCCGTCCAGAGCTTCGGGTCATCGACGCCGCGGAGCGGCTCGAGATCGGTCCACACCCGCGCGACCTTGTCGTCGGACCCGGTGACGATGCGCTTGCCATCGGGGCTGTACGCCACGGCGTTGACGGGCGCGTCGGACCCGCGCAGCACGAGAGGCTCGCCCGTGCCGTCGGCATTCCATATCCGCGTCGTCCTGTCGTCGGACGCGGTGACGACATACTTGCCGTCGGGGCTGAACGCCGCAGCATTGACCCAGTGCTCGTGACCGCGCAGGACCACGGGCATTCCTGTGCCGTCGGCGTTCCACACCCGCGCCGTCTTGTCCCACGACGCCGTGACGACGCGCTTGCCATCATGGCTGAACGCCGCCGATACGACCCAACGATCGTGCCCTCGCAGGACCACCGGCTCGCCCGTGCCATCGGCGTTCCACACACGCGCCGTGTTGTCATACGAGGCGGTGACGACGCGCTTGCCGTCGGGGCTGAACGCCGCCGAACGCACCCGGTCCGCGTGACCACGGAGCGTCACGGGCTCTCCAGACCCGTCGGCGTTCCACACGCGCGCCGTCTTGTCCCATGACGCCGTGACGATGCGCTTGCCGTCAGGGCTGAACGCGGCAGCTCGAACCCTGTTGTCGTGACCGCGGAGCACCAGCACCTCTCCCGAGCCGTCGGCGTTCCACACCCGCGCTGTCTTGTCGTCGGACGCGGTGACGACGCGCCTGCCATCGGGGCTGAACGCCGCAGAGAACACCGCATCCTCGTGCCCACGGAGGATCACGGGCTCTCCCGAGCCGTCGGCATTCCACACGCGCGCCGTCTTGTCCCATGACCCCGTGACGACGCGCTCGCCATCCGGGCTGAAGGCCGCGGAGTAGATCGCATCCTCGTGCCCACGGAAGCTGAGGGGCTCACCCGTGCTCTCGGCGTTCCACACCCGCGCCGTCTTGTCATAGGACGCCGTGACGATGCGCCTGCCGTCGGCGCTGAACGCCGCCGAGTAGACCCGATCCTGATGGCCACGCAGGATCCGCGGCTCGCCCGTACCATCGGCGTTCCACACCCGCGCCGTCTTGTCCCACGACGCGGTGACGATCCGCTCGCCATCCGGGCTGAACGCCGCAGAGTAGACGACGTCCTCGTGACCGCGCAGGATCCGGGGCTCGCCCGTACCATCGGCGTTCCACACCCGCGCCGTCTTGTCCCACGACGCCGTGACGACGCGCTTGCCATCCGGGCTGAACGCCGCCGAGTAGACGGCATCCTCGTGACCGGGCAGGACCACCGGCTGGCCCGTGCCATCGGCGTTCCACACCCGCGCTGTCCTGTCGAACGACGACGTCACGATGCGACCGCCGTCGCGGCTGAACGCCGCGAAATAGACCGGCTCCGCGTGACCGCGGAGGACGAGGAGCTCGCCCGTGCCATCCGCCTTCCACACCCGCGCTGTCCTGTCGAACGACGACGTCACGATGCGATCGCCATCGGGGCTGAACGCCGCCGAATAGAGCCCCTCCTCGTGACCGCGGAGGACGAGCGGCTCGCCGGTGCCCTCGGTGCTCCACACCCGCGCTGTCCTGTCGTCCGACGCCGTCACGATGCGCGCGCCGTCGGGGCTGAACGCCACCGAGTTGATCGGCCCCTCGTGGCCGCGAAAGACCAGCGGCTCGCCCGTGCCATCGGCGTTCCACACCCGCACGGCCCTGTCCGCGCAGATCGTCGCGACGTGCTTGCCGTCGGGGCTGAACGCCGCGCGGATGACGAAATCCGGATGGGTGAGCACCACGCGCGCGACCCAGCTGTGCAGCGCCCAGCGCGCGAGGGTGGCCCACCCGCGCGGCACCTCGGGCGGCTCGACCTCCCGCAAGAGCGCCAGCACCGTCGTCGGATCGGACTGCAGCTCGCGCGCCGCGGCCATGCGGGTGGCGTTGCGCGCCAGCTGCGCGTCCGCCTGCGCGCGGATCGCCAGGTACGACACCATGACCGCGAACGCGCTGAGCGTCGCGATCACGCCCATCGCGAGCTGCCGCCGCAAGCGCCGCGCGCGCTCGGCGAGCTCCACCACGGCCAGGAGATAGCGCTCCTCGCGCTTGCCCAGCCCCGCTCGCCCGTCGGCGCCCTGCGCGGCGCGCCGGCGCTCGTACCACGCCCTCGCGTCCTGGGCCGCGCGGTCGCGCCAGAGCAGCCCCTCGGCCCGGCCGCTCGCCTCCCACTGCTGCGCCGAGGCGCGCAGCCGGGCCAGGAACTGCGCGTCTTGCTCGCCCTCGGCGAGCCACTGCCGGAGCTTGGGCCACCGCTCGATCAGCGACTCGTGCACGAGCTCCACCGTCGTGCCCTCGCGCTCGCCCCCGGTCTCGATCAGCAGCAGCCGCGCGCCGGCCAGGTGCTGGACCACCTGATCGATCGCCTCGCCCGCAGGCCCCTCGCCGTTCTGCGCCACCCCGTGGAGCTCCTCCAGGCTGACCACAGCGCGCGTGCGCTCGGGCGTGACGAGGCGCACCAGCACCGCCCGGGCCAGCCGATGCTCGCGCGCCGGCAGCGCCAAGAGCACCGCGTCCGCGTGCGCGGACAGGGCGCCGGCCACGCCGCCCAGCCTCTCGTAGCTGTCTCGCGTCAGCAGCCGGCGCTCGCGATCCCGCGCCTCCCACAGCTTCGCGGCCGTGAACTGCAAGAGCGGCAGCGGGCTGCGCGTACTCTCGAGCGTCCCCAGCATCTCCCCGACCATCTCGGCCGTCTCGAAGTGGTGACCGGCCGCCTCCAGCGGCCTCGTCAGCGCGTCGCGCAGGCCGTCGCGCCCCATCGGCGGCAGCAGCGACAGGCCGCGCGTCACGTCGACCACGAAGTCGTGATCATCGGCCATGCGATCGAGGAAGTCGGAGCGGACGGCGAGCAGCACGCGGAGGGGCGATGACGCGTCGTCGGCCACGCCTTCCAGGCAGGCCACGAACGCGGCCCGCTCCTCGCGGCTGGCGCCGAGCGTGTACAGCTCCTCGAACTGATCGACGAAGAGCAGCGCGTGGTGCCTCGTCCCCTCACGGCGGCAGCGCGCGCGCAGCCGAGCGCCCAGGTGCCCCGGCTGCGCGCGCAGCGTGGCGACGATCCCGTCGTGGTCGGCGAGCTCGGCCGATCCGGACCCCGAGCTGGCCGCCTCGGCCTCGGCCACCTGCGCGAGCACATCGACGAGCGCCGACAGCGGCCGGCGCCCCGGCCGCACGATGAACGTCTCCCACCGCTCGCTGGAGCGCTTCAACGCCGGGATCACCCCCGCGCGCACGAACGACGACTTGCCCGCCCCCGACGGGCCGACGACCGTGAGGAGCGGCTGGTAGCGCAGCCGCGTCGTCGTGGCGGCGATCTGGCGATCGCGGCCGAAGAAGCGCGCCGCGTCCGACTCCTGGAACGCGGAAAGCCCTGCGAAAGGGCTCTCGTCGTCGCCCAGCTCGAGCGCCTTTCGACCGGGCAGCAGCGCCTCCAGCTCCGCGAGCAGCTCCTTGGCCGAGCCGATGCGCTCGTGCTTGCGCTTCTTCAAGCAGCGATCGACCAGGTCGCCGAGCGCGCCCACGTCCGGGCGCCGCGCGGCCACGCGCGGCATCGGGAGATCGAGCTTCACGATGTCGGCGAGCCGCGCGACCGAGAACGGATCGAGCGGGTGCACCCCCACGAGCAGCGTGTACAGGAGGATGCCCACGGCCCAGAGGTCGCAGCGAGGATCGACGTCCCCGCCCAGCAATTGCTCCGGCGACATGTAGGCCGGCGTGCCGATGAGCCCGCTCCGGTGGCCATCGCCGTGGCCTCGCGCGAGCGTCGCCTGCGCGCCCGTGAGCGTCGACATCACCCTGAGGTCGAGCTGCTTCGCGATCCCGAAGTCGAGCACCTTGATGCTCCCTGTGTCGTCGATGAGGATGTTCTCGGGCTTGAGATCGCGGTGCACGATCCCGAGCTCGTGCGCGCAGACCAGCGCGCGGATCACCGGGATCATCAGCTCGACCACCTGGCCAGGCGACATCGGGCCAGACGGCCCTATCGCGGCGAGCGGCCCTGGCGCGCTCGGGTGCTCGCGCTGGGCCAGCCATTCGCTCAGCGTGCGGCCCTTGATGTACTCGAGCACCAGGTACGGGTGTCCTTTGATCTCGTCCACCTCGTGGATCACCACGATGTTCTCGTGACGGCAGCGCGCCGTGGCCCGCGCCTCGTCCAGGAAGCGCTCGTTCCCCTGCCCGCTGAACTCGAGCAGCAGCTTGATCGCGACGAGGCGCCCGAGCTTCGTGTCCCTGGCCAGGTACACGATCCCCATGCCTCCCCGGCCCAGCTTGCGGATGATCTCGTAGTGCTTGATCATGCCGCCGACGTCCGGCAGCGCGGAGCCCGGCTCGCTCCCCGCCGGCGTCGCGCCCCCCACCGTGGTTGCGGCATGTTCGTCGTGCGCGACGTGCACCGATGGAGCTGCGGCCTCGCGCGCTCGCTCCTCGGGCGTCACGCCGGCCGACGCCTCCGTGGGTGCCAGGCTGGCGAGCGCGAGCGTCGTCTCGGTCGACTCGCCACGCATTCCGCTCGATCCGGGTCGGTCCGGCTGTCTCTGCTCTTGGGCCTCGGCGTCGCGGTGCGGCGCCTCCTCGAGATCGAGCGTCGCCTGCGGCAGGGTCGCGCCGAGCGCGGGCTGCCGCGGGTCATCCTGCGCGGGCATCACCTCCCGCAGGGTGTGTCCCGGCATGAGCTCGAAGACGGTATAGAGCTGCCCCCCGCCGGCGTGCCCCCAGTCGACGGGCCGGATGATCGGGGAGTTCTGGAGCCGTGTGCCAGAGCGCATCTCCCGCAGGAACCGCGAGACGGAGCGCCGCGAATGGTGCCCGCCGTCTCCATCCCGAGGCAGGCGGAGAATCTGGAGGACGATCGGCCGACCGCCCCGGATGCGCCGGCCCCTGTAAACGACCGTTCGGCCGCTCGCTCGGCAGCACGACAGGATCTCATAGCGACCCTGGAACACCGTCCCTGGCGCGAGGGTCTCGCGGCTCATCCTGGCCCCTCCGATCGCTGCCACGCCCGCGCGGCGGCTCCGGACGAAACGTCCCCACCCCCTGTCGACACGCAACGCTCCTGAATGTCGAATTCGTCGCGCCGCTCTGGCGAGAGAACCCGACGGCCTACCCGGACCGATGCTCAAGCAGCCGACCGTCGCTGCCTGTCGAAGCTTCTATAGCATACCTCCCCACATCGTCCGGTGTCGGCGCCTCCGATGCGTCAGCCCCTCTCCTTACACACCGGTTGACACCAGCGCTCCCGTCGCTCTCCTCCTTTTCTTCCCCCATTTCAGGCCGCTCGGTATTGCGGCAATTCCCAGGCGCCGAGTCGTGGCACAGGCGAGGAGCCGGGCTGTGGCTCAGGCGACGTGTCCAGTCATGGCTCGGTGACGTGTCCAGTCATGGCTCGGGGTCAGGCGAGGAGCCGGGCTGTGGCTCAGGCGACGTGCCCAGTCATGGCTCAGGCGACGATCTCGAACCGCGGCTCAGGCGACGACCCCGGTCGTGGCTCGGACGACGAGCCCAGTGGACGGGGCGAGGAGTCCCGCCCGCAGCGCGGCCACCTGCGCGCAGCCGTGCTCGTACCGTACGGGACGTCCCGCCGGGGCCCTCGGAGCGCGACCTGTTGCCGGATGCCGCAAACCATTGCGGAAGAGAGCAAGCGGTTGCGTACCGCCTCCGCGGCCTGGCGCCGCCCGGGCTCCCGTCGTCCGCCCCCTGTGTGGCCTGTGCGCGTGCGCGCGGGATCTGCGCTGGCGGCGTGGGCGCCGCGGGCGCCGGTCCGGCACCGCGGCGGCCGAAGAGCGTCAGCCGAGCAGCGGCTCCGCGCCGGCGGCCTCGCCCTCGGCGCCCTCGTCCTCGTCGAGGGGCACGTCCTCCTCGATCACCTCTCCGGCGGCGGCCGCCGTGCGCTTCACGGCCGTGAGGCCGAGCTGGATCTGCGCCTTCACCGGGAAGACCTGCCGGAGCGTCGTCGCCCAGTCGTTGAACCAGTCCCGCAGGCCCTCGAGCCCCTCCCGTTGCTCCCGCCAGGCCCTCGCCAGCTCGGCCGCCGGCACCCGAGGCGGCTGCGCCTGCGCGCCGGCGCCAGCCTCGAGCCTCGCGAGCAGATCGCGCACCTGCTGCACCTTCGCCTCGGTCAGCCCGCGCGCCGCGAGGGTCCTGTGGACCTTCTTCGCGTCACCATCGCTGTTCCTGGCGAGCCCCTCGAGGCGGCGGAGGTACGTCCCGACCGACGTGGTCACCGTCGACCCGAGCGGCTGCGGCTCCAGGTGCTTGAAGAACGCGGCCTCGAAGCCCTCGCGCCGCTCGCGCGCCACGACGCGGCGGATGATCGCGCGCGTGCGCGGGAACCACGTGTTCTCGAAGACGTCGATCTCCCGGAGCAGCTGCATCCGCTCGGCCCCCTCGACGCCCCCGCCGCTCGCGGCCTCCGCGAAGAGGTGCTCGAGCGGGCGCTGCTCGCCCGCGGCGAGCTTGAACAACCGCCACCCCTCGCGGTGCTCGTTCGCCGCGTAGCCCTCGCGACGCGCCCGCGCGATGAACGGCGCCGCCTGGACGTTGACGAGGAACCGGAGAGCGCGACCCAGGAGGTCCTGCTCGGCCGCGGTGAGCGCCAGCGGCAGGGACGCCTCGGAAGGCCCGGACGACGCGGGCCGCGCTCCCGGATTCCGGGAAGCGCTCGCGGACTTCGCTTTCGACATGTCGTTTCTCCTCGCTGGCGCGCCTGGACTGGGCTCGAGCGCTCAGCGGCGTCGGCCGATTGCAAGCTGCGCGCCAGCGGGGTGGACGGTGGACGGTCGCCGCGCGTTCGCTACGTTACGCCGCGACTGAACAGGCCACCACGAGGCCGCTCTCCACCCGCTCCCAGGCGAGGAACCTGATGCAATCGAAGTTTGGAACCGACCTGACGACAGGCAGCATCCCGAGACATATCGTGACGTTCTCCCTCCCGATGCTGATCGGGGGCTTCCTTCAGACGACCTACAGCTTCATCAACGCCATCTGGGTCGGTCAGTTCCTGGGCACGGCGGCCCTGGCGGCCGTCACCGTCAGCTTCCCGATCATCTTCACCATCTTCGGCGTCGGGATGGGGATGACCCTGGCAACGAACATCCTCGTCTCGCAGAGCTTCGGCGCCAGGCGGTTCGATGAGCTGCGGCGCGTGGTCGACGGCTCCACCGTGCTGATCTACGGCCTGGGCCTCCTGCTCACCGCGCTAGGAGAGCTCTTCGCGCCCCAGATCCTCCGCGCGATGGACACGCCGGCTGACGTCTTCGCGCCGTCGGTCAGCTATCTCCGCATCTACCTGCTCTCGCTGCCGTTCAGCTTCGGCATGTTCGCGCTCCGGAGCATGCTGCAAGGCACCGGCGACTCCAAGACGCCGCTCTATTTCCTGCTCGGCTCCGTCGCGCTGACGACCGTCCTCGACCCGCTCCTCATCTTCGGGCGGCTGGGGCTGCCGGAGCTCGGCCTGAACGGGACGGCCTGGGCCACGCTCGTCTCTCAGGCCATCGCGCTCGTGGCGCTCAACCTGTACCTCCACGCCCGCAGGTCGCCGATCGCGCCGAGCTGGCCGCGCTTCGGCCAGCTCGGACCGACGATCCGAAAGACGCTCCGCATCGGCGTGCCGGCGGCCGTCCAGCAGTCGGTGGTGGCGCTGGGCATGGTCGTCGTGACGGGGCTCGTGAACGGGTTCGGGGAGATCGCGACCGCAGCGTTCGGCGCGGCCTCGCGCATCGACCAGATCGCCTTCCTGCCGGCGATCAACATGGGGATGGCGATATCGACGCTCGCCGGGCAGAACCTGGGGGCGGGGCACCACGGCCGCGTGCGCGAGATCTTCGCGTGGGGTTGCCTGTTCAGCGGCGGGATGACGCTCCTCATCTCGGCGGTGGCGGTCGCGTTCCCCGAGGCGCTCCTCAGGGTGTTCATCGCCGATCCGGCCGTCATCGAGCTCGGCGTGTCGTACCTGCACACGGTCGGCGCGTGCTACGTGTTCTTCGGCCTGACCTTCGTGAGCAACGGCATCATCAACGGCGCCGGCGCGACGATGGTCACGACCGCGACGACGCTGCTCAGCCTCTGGGTCGTCCGCGCCCCGCTCGCGTACTGGCTCTCGCGCGAGATGCGCAACGTGAAGGGCGTCTGGTACGCCATCGCGGCGAGCTTCGTCGTGTCGATGATCACCGGCACCGCCTACTACGCCTCGGGGCGATGGAAGCGGACCCTCGTCCAGAAGGCGCCTCCGGGCGGCGCGGCGAGGCAGGCCGACCCCGCGCAGGCGTTTGCGAGCGAGGTGGGAGAGGCGTGAGGGCGGCGAAGCGCCCGCGCGGGCCGGCCGCCCTGCGCGGAGGCCTGGGGCTTGCAACTTGCTTCGCCGCCCCCCCCAGGGCACGCTGGACCCATGGGCCATCCCGCCGAAAAGCGTCGACGCGCGACATACGCCGACCTCGAGGCGGCGCCGCCGAACAAGGTGGCAGAGCTCCTCGGCGGCGAGCTTCACCTCTTCCCCCGACCAGCGCCGCGTCACGCGCGCGCCGCGTCGAGCCTGGGCATCGAGCTCGGCGGTCCCTTCGATCACGGCAAGAACGGCCCGGGCGGCTGGTGGATCCTGGACGAGCCCGAGATCCACTTCCCCGATCCGGCCTCGCCAGGCGACGTGGATGTCGTCGTGCCGGACCTCGCGGGGTGGCGCCGGGAGCGCATGCCCGAGCTCCCCGACACGCCCTACTTCTCGCTCGCTCCGGACTGGATCTGCGAGGTCCTGAGCCCCTCGACCGAGCAGCACGATCGGAAGGAGAAGATGCCCGTCTACGCGCGCGAGGGCGTACGGCACGTCTGGCTGATCGCGCCCCTCCAGCGGACCCTGGAGATCTTCACGCTCGCCGCGGACCGCAGCTGGGCACCGATCGCCACCCACCGCGACACCGCGAGCGTCCGCGCCACGCCCTTCCAGGCCATCGAGCTCGATCTCGCCGTGCTCTGGGCGACGTAGCGCTCACGTTCGGTCCACGGCGAGCGCGAGGCGCCCCTGCCCCCACGGAGCCGTGAACGCCGCCGCTAGGCCGGCTCGCGCCGTGTGCTCGCGCGCGCTCCGGCCGGCGCCTGCTCCGGCCTCTCTCGCGCCGCGCGCCCGGTTTCCCTCGTCCTGTTCGCCCGCTCCGCCCCGCGCCGCTTCCCCTCGCCTGACGACGCGCAGAGCTCGGGAACCGGACGCGCCCCCGTTCCGACTCATGCGGGGACCGCGCCTGGTCCGCGAGGAGAACCGATGCAGCTCTCGAACAGCAGGTCACCCGAGGCCCCCGCCTCGACACGGCGGCGGCGCGCAACCGCAGCGCTGGATCCCCGCCATACGCTGCTGATCTCATGCTTCGACGCCGCGCTCCCCCTCGGACGGATGGGGCTCGCTGCCGACGGGGTGCCCTGCGCGCAGGTCCGATCGCCGGCGCACCTCGTGGCGCCCTGGAAGGACAACGCCGAGAGCGAGAATGCTTCGCTCCTGCTGTCGCTCTCGATGCGGGAGACACACGACGTCGTGATCTGCGGCCACGTCCGGTGCGCGGCGCTCGAGGTGCTCCTCGACGGGGAACGCGATCGGCAGGCCTTCGGGCTCCTGTCGCAGGTGCCCGCGGCGCGCGCGACGATCGACCTCGTGCGCCACAACTACGGCGGCCTCCACCGCGACGCCCTCCGCGAGGTGACGGCCCAGGAGAACGTGCTGACCCAGCTCGATCACCTGCTCACCTACCCGCTCCTGGCGCAGGGAGGCGGGCCGCGCGTCCACGCCTGGCTCTACGACGAGCGCGACACCTCGCTCTGGGCCTACTCCTTCGAGGAGTCGCAGTTCGCGCACCAGATCTCGCTCCGGTGAGGAAGAGCGCGAGTCAGAGAGCGCGACTCGGGGTAATGGGGGAATCCCCATAGGCGTTAACCAAGCTTCGCGCCGCGTTCTCCTAAATCCGAACGTTTACGTAGTCGTAGTCGTGGTCGTGGTCGTGGTCGTCAACGATAGGCCGTGAACGACCACGACCACGACCACGACTACGTAAACGTTCACGTTGGTGGCCGATGGGGGGAATCTCCCCATCCCGCCAAGATTTTGTGTTTTCTTGGCGGCTTGGCGGTTCAAACGACCCCACCTTCAGCCAAAGCACCCCGTCACCGACTCGGAGGGCTTGAGTCCGAGAGCTCGCCGTCCCCGCCCTCGCCGCCGTCCGGCCCCCGGAGCTGCGCCGAGAGCAGACCGACGAGCTCCTGCGTCGAGAGCTTGCCAGCGGCGTCCTTGCCGCCGAGCACCTGGGCCACGAGCGAGCGCTTCTCCGCGTGCAGCGACAGCATCTTCTCCTCGATCGTCCCGAGCGCCACCAGGCGATAGATGGTGACCGGCCGCCGCTGGCCCAGGCGGTGCGCCCGATCCGAGGCCTGATCCTCGACCGCGGGGTTCCACCACGGGTCGAGGTGGATCACGTTGGTGGCCGCCGTGAGGTTGATGCCGAAGCCCCCCGCCTTGAGCGAGATCAGAAAGAGCGGCGCCGACCCCTCCTGGAACTCGCGCACCCGCTCGGCCCGGGCCTTCCGGGGCGTCTCGCCGTCGAGGTAGACGTACGCGACGCCGCGCGCCTCGAGCGCCTCGCGCACCAGCGCGAGGTGCGACGTGAACTGGCTGAACACGAGCGCGCGCTGCCCCTCCGCGCACAGCTCGTCGACGAGCCCGAGGAAGCGCGCGAGCTTGGACGAGTCGAGCGCCGAGCGCGCGTCGTAGAGGCGCGGGTGCGAGGCGAGCAGCCTGAGGCGCGTGAGCGCCGCCAGCACCTCGACGCGCCGCTCCTGCTCGCGCCGGACCGCCCGGCTCGTCTCGAGGTCGGACAGCGCCGCGAGGCGCGCGTCCTCGTACAGCTGCCACTCGGCGCCCGAGAGCACGACCGGCACGCGCACCTCGGTGCGCGCCGGCAGCTCGGCCTCCACCTGCGCCTTGGTCCGCCGGAGGAGGAACGGGGCGAGCACGCGCGCGAGCGCGGGCCCGGCGGCGGGGTCGATCTGCCGCTCGATCGGCATGGCGTAGCGGTCGCGGAACGCGTCCCAGCCGCCGAGGAGGCCGGGGAAGACGAGCGCGAAGAGGCTCCAGAGCTCGCCGAGGTGGTTCTCGATCGGCGTGCCCGAGAGCGCGAACCTGAAGTCCGCCTGGAGCGCCCTCGCGGCGCGGAAGCGCTGGGTTGTCGCGTTCTTCAGGCTCTGCGCCTCGTCGAAGACGACCGTGGCGAAGCGCCGCGCCGCGAGGCGCGCGGCGTCGCGCACGAGCAGGCCGTAGCTGAGCACCATCACGTCGCCCGGGCCGAGCCGCGCGAGCGCGCCGTCGCGATCGGCCTCGTCCGCGTAGACCGTGAGGCGGAGGGAGGGCGCGAAGCGCCGCGCCTCGTCCTGCCAGTTGAAGGCGACCGAGGTGGGCGCGACGACGAGCGCCGGCCCGCGCTCGCCGCGCTCGAGCAGGACGGCGAGCGCCTGCACCGTCTTGCCGAGGCCCATGTCGTCGGCGAGCACGCCCCCCGCGCCCCAGGCCGCGAGCCGCACGAGCCAGCGGTACCCATCGAGCTGGTAAGGGCGGAGCTCGGCCACGAGCGCCGCCGGCGCGGCGGGGCAGAGCTCGCCGGCGGCCACGACCCGCTCGACGAGCCCCCGGAACGCGCCGTCCGCCTCGAGCGCTGCGCCGGCCCGCTCGAGCTCCCACAGCACCATGGCGGCCGAGGGGCCCACCGAGAGGCCGTGCCGGGCGTCGTGAACGTGATCGGCCAGGCGCTCCAGGTGGGCGCGCAGGGCCTCGCCCAGCTCCACGTAGGTGGTGGCCTCGACCTGCACGTAGCGCTCGTGTCGGCGCGCCGAATCGAGCAGCCGGGCCAGCTCCACGCGCTCTCCCGCGACGCTCAGCCCGCCGAGGACGCCGAACCACTCGCGCCGCTTCTCGAGGACGACCTTGAGCGCGCGGGGGCCGCCGTCGCCCACGACCCGCAGGGGCTCGCTGACCCACTCGAGCTCCGGGGGCGGCTCGCGCCGCGCGCAGGCCGCGAGCAGATCGAGCGCGCCCTGCGCGCTGGCGAAGCGGTAGTGGAACGGGCGGTCCTCGAACGGCTCGGCCCCGGCGAGCGGGAGCGCGGCGGCGAGCGCGGCGGCGAAGTCCTCTTCCCGGCGCAGGTCGCGCACCGCGTGCAGGGCCCGGTCGCCGCGCCGCACGTGGACGTCGCGCGCGCCCGCGCCCGGCACCAGCGGCGGGGCGTCGGCGAGCGGCCGCACGCGCAGCTCGACCTCCACCGCGCCGCGGGGCTGGGCCGTGAGCCGCAGCACCGGGAGCAGCTCCGGCGGGACCGACTCGCCCATCACGCTGCGCGGCATGGCCACGGGCACGCGCAGCGCCCACCGCGAGAGCGCGGCGAGCAGCGCGCCGTGGCTCTCGGGCGGGAAGACGTCGCCCTCGCGCGCGAGCACGTCGAGCAGCGCCCGGATCTCGGCCTTGACGTCGAGCAGCGTGAGCCGCCGCGCGCCCTTGTCCCAGTCCCAGAGGAACAGCACCTCCTCGGGCCGGGCGCGGCGCGCGCGATCGAGCAGCGCGGGGGGCAGCGCCGTACCCTCGACGCCGGCGCTCACCCGCACGGCGCCGTGGCGCTCCTCGGCCACGACGCCCACCGGCGCGCGCTCGATCCTCACGGCCACGTCGGGCGCCTCGTCGAGGAAGAGGCGCGGGTGGCCGATGAGCGCGTCGAGCAGCGCCCGCGAGGCGAAGGCGTTGCCCTCGGGCAGGAGCGACGCGATGCGGGCGTCCTCGGGGGAGAGCTTGCCGCCGTGCTCCAGGAGCAGGCGCTTCTTGCCGAGCCGCGCCCCGGCGCCGCGCTGCCCCTTCTTGCCCAGCCGGTGGATCCAGGGCGCGACCACGACGCCGGCCGCCTCGACGACGTCGAGCCGGAAGGCGAGCTCGACGCCGCCGCGCGCCCCGGGGCCCTCGTCGAGGGCCCTGTCGAGCGCCTGCAAGGCCCGCTCCCAGGCGGGGCGGCCGAGCTCGTCGAGCGCCTGGAAGAAGGCCTCGCTCGGGGGCTGGCGGAGCCAGAGCAGCGCGGCGTCGATGGCCGCGAGCACGTGGACGCAGCCGCCCGCGCCGCAGTCGCACTCGGCGCGGAGGGCCCCGGGCGCGAGGATCAGCCGCGCCTCCGGCCTGACGAAGCCGGCGCCCGCGCGGTGCGCCTCGAAGGGCCGCGGATCGTCGAGGCGAAAGCCGGGGAGCGCGGCGTCGAAGCGCAGCGCGGCGGCCCGGAGCGCCCGCTCGGGGCGCGGGGCCGCCGCGTCCGGCACGCGCGCGCGCAGCTCGCAGAGCCGCTCGTGCGCCGACAGGGCCCGCGGCTCCTCGGGCGCCCGCAGCAGCGACGGCGCCGCGGCGCGCGCGAGCGCGGCGTCGTCGCGCTCGTCCTCCAGGAAGCGCGCCACGAGGGGCGGCAGGACATGGCCGAGGCGCGAGGGCGCGAGCCACACGAGCGCGCTCGCGAGCTCCTCGGCGCTCGCGAGGTCGATGAGGCGCCGCCGCGCGCCGAGGAGCTGCAGCTCGGGCCAGAGCGTGGGGTCGACGCGCGGCGCGACCGCCTCGAGGCTCAGCCGGGCCAGGTGCGCGACGCCGTGCTGCGCGAGCCACGCGAAGAGGGCCGCGCGGGTCTCGAAGGGCGCCGCCGGCGCTGCGGGAGGGACGGCCTGGGTGTCGCCTGGCATGACAGGCGGCGTAACGTCGTCGGTGCGAGGGCGCGGTTCAAGGGGTTCTGGCGCGCTGACCGCGGGCGAGCGCGCCGTAGCGCACGGCGGGCGCGGCCGCGAGCAGCAGCGCCCCGCCCGCGGCCGTGTAAACCGAGTAGGAGAGCACCGCCTCGACGCCGCGCCCCGAGAAGGTCATCGCCAGCGCGAACGCGAGCAGCAGCATCCCGCTCGCGAACGCGAGCGCCCGCGTCCACACGCCCGCGAGCAGGCCGACGCCGAGCGCCGTCTCCAGCGCGGTCGCCGACCAGGCCAGCGCCGGGACCATCCAGGCTGGCGCCCACGGGTTGATCGCGCCGGTGTACGCGACGAAGCGGCCCCACTCGCCCCAGGCCACGTTGCCGGTGCCCGGCGGGCCCCACAGGCCGAAGCGGTCGGCGACCGCCGACAGGAACGCGGCGGCGAGGCCCAGCCGGAGCAGCAGCGCGCTCGCCCAGGCGAAGCGTGGCGAAACCCACGGCGGGGCGAGGCCTAGCCGGTGGGCGGCGGCGAGAGCGTCGGCTGCAGGATCGGCGGGGCGCGGGGCGGAATGCGAGATCGTCATGGCTCCTCTTTCGCCCCGGAAGCTGGCTCCGAGGTGGTCCAGCGAGGAGGTCCATTTCTGGCATGATGGCTGGACCATGCGCCCGTGGACCTTCCCCGTCTCGCTCGACCCGGGCTCGGCGGAACCGCTGTTCCTGCAGATCGCCCGGCGGATCGCCGCGGACATCGGCCGCGGGAGGCTCCGGCCCGGCGCGGTGCTGCCCGGGTCGCGCACGCTGGCGAAGACGCTCGGGGTGCACCGCAACACCGTGCTGGCCGCGTACGACGAGCTCGAGGCCGAGGGCTGGCTCAGCTCCGCCGAGCGCAGCACGCGCGTCTCCGCGGCGCTGCCGCCGCGCCCGCGCGGGGTGGCAGCGCCCCGGGGCGAGCTCGGCTACGACCTCCCTGCCCGCCCGGCGTGGCGCACCTTCGCGCCGGATCCGGCGCGCCGGGGCGTGCTCCACTTCGGGGCGGGGCTGCCCGACCTCCGCCTGGCGCCCGCCGACGAGCTGGCCAGGGCGTACCGGGCGGCCGCGCGGGCAGGCGGCCGGACCGCGCTCGGGTACAGCGATCCCCGGGGCGACGTGCACCTCCGGCGCGCGCTCGCTGCGCTGCTGCGGGAGACGCGCGGGCTCGCGTGCGACGAGGACCACCTCCTCGTCACGGCGGGCAGCCAGGGCGCGATCGACCTCGTCGCGCGCCGCCTCCTCGGGCCGGGCGACGCGGTCGCCGTCGAGGACCCTGGCTACCCGCCGGCCTGGGACGCGCTGGCGTCGACAGGCGCCGAGCTCCTGCCCGTCGGCGTCGACGGCGATGGATTGCGCGTCGACGCGCTGGAGGCGCTCGCCGCGCGGCGGCGGGTGCGGCTCCTGTACCTGACGCCCCACCACCAGTTCCCGACCACGGTCACGCTGTCGACGGCGCGGCGGCTCCAGCTGCTCGACGTCGCGCGCGCGCGGCGGATCGCCGTCCTCGAGGACGACTACGATTTCGAGTTCCACTACGACGGCCGCCCGGTCCTGCCGCTCGCGGCCACGGACATGGGCGCGGTGATCTACGTCGGCACGCTGTCGAAGATCCTCGCGCCCGGGCTGCGCCTCGGGTGGGTGGCCGGGCCGCGGCCGCTCGTCGAGGCGCTCGCGGCGCAGCGCATGCGCGCCGATCGGCACGGCAGCCCGGCGCTCGAGCGGGCCGTCGCCGCGCTGATCGAGGACGGGCTCCTCTCGCGCCACGCGCGCAAGATGCGGCGCGTGTACGAGGCGCGGCGGAACGCGCTCGCGGAGGCGCTCCGGGCCGAGCTGGGCGGCGCCGCGGAGCTCGCCGTCCCGGCCGGCGGGATGAGCCTCTGGGTCTCGTTCCCCGAGGGCGTGGACGCCGAGGTCGCGGCGCGCGCCGCCCCCCGGCACGGGGTGGGGTTCTACCCCGGCGCGCGCTTCGGCTTCCGCGGGGGCGAAGCGCGCGCCGCGCGGCTCGGGTTCGCGTCGCTCGATGAAGGCGAGCTGCGCGAGGCGACGCGTCGGCTCTGCGCCGCCCTGCGCGCCCGGCCCGACATCCAGCGCGGCCGTACGACCTTGTGAGCGCATATCGGCGACTGGCACTCTGCTGGAGGTGCGCTGTCCGGGATTCCCAGGGTCCCATGTTCGCGATACGCTCTGGGGATGCCCCGGTCCCTGGCCCCAGCGCGTCGCCCGAGAGGGACACCGACGTGGCTGGGACGCAGAGGCGGCACGGAGGTGCTCGATCGTGTTCCATCCTTCCTCGTTCGATTCACAACCTGACTCCCAGAGGAGAGACAGCGCGCGCGCGAAAGGAGCGCTCGCTGATCGACCGGCAGACTCCCGCCCCGCCTCGTCGCGCCGCTCCGTACGGCTGCGAGGCCGCCTCATCGACGGGCGTTACCAGGTCGATCAGCTGCTCGGGCGCGGCGCGATGGGCGAGGTCTGGCGCGCGCACGACGGCGTCCGGCGCGCCGATGTCGCGCTGAAGTTCCTCACGGTGGCGCGCGGCGGGCGCAACGTCGACGCGATCGAGCGGTTCCGCCTGGAGGCGCGGGTCGCGGCGCAGCTCGGACAGAAGACCCGCGGCGTCGTCGCCGTGCTCGACGCCGGCGAGGACCCCGCGGCGGGCCCGTACATCGTGATGGAGCACGTGCGCGGCAGGTCGCTGCGTCAGCTGCTGGAGGAGCGAGGCACGATCCCCGCCGTCGAGCTCGCGTCGTTGCTCCGTCAGCTCGGAGAGGCGCTGTCGACGGCGCACGGCCTCGGCGTCGTGCACCGGGACATCAAGCCGTCGAACCTCCTGCTCGTCGAGGGGAGCGACGGCCATCTATGCGCCAAGATCACCGACTTCGGGATCGCCAAGTGGGTCGGCCAGGATCGACCGGCCGATTTCCGCCGCCGCACCGCGGACGGCGTTGTGCTGGGCACGCCGGCCTACCTGAGCCCCGAGCACACGTGTGATGGTCTTGGCGGCCCGCAGCTCGACATGTGGTCGCTCGCTGTCGTCGCGCACGAGGCGCTGACCGGGCGGCAGCCGTTCCCGGGCCGCAACCTGGCCGCGGTGCTCGCGGCCATCCTTGTCAGCGGGCGCCCCCCGCTGGCCACGTTGTGCCCGGGAGCGCCGCCCGCCCTGGAGGCGTGGTTCGCGCGCGCCTTCGCCATCAGCCCATCGGAGCGGTTCCCCAGCGTCCAGGCCATGATCGCCGCCTTCGAGGCCGCGGCAGGGGTAGCGGTGGCGCCGCCGCCGCCGGCCGCAGCGCGGGGGCGGCGCTGGCGCGTCGCTGTGGCCGGGGTCGCGGTGGCGCTCGGTCTCGCGGTGCCCGCGGCGCTGCTCTGGGAGCGGTCCGGGAGCGACGGCGCGCGCCGCGCGGACGAGGCGGTCCGCGACGCGGCGCGCGCGGCCGCCCGCGTCGCCGACGCCGCGCAGGCAATGACAGCGCGCCTCCTGGAACGCCAGCGCACAGCGCCCTGATCGCGGATTTCGCGCCGCGTCCGCCTCGTCAGGACGCGGGCGGGGCCGTCCAGGAACTAAGTCAAGCCCAGGCTCGATGGGGGCCCGCGATGAACAGGCCGACCCAGACGTCGCGCGGTGGTGGTGATCGGGCGGCCGAGCAGCTCAGCGCTCGCTCGCGTGCGCGATGGTCTCGATCATGCGCGGGATGGCCACGGAGATGAGGATCCCCAGGTTCGCCCGCTTGTTGTCCACCAGCATGCCTTGGAGCAGATTCCCGTGGTTGAGCACCACCACGGTGTGGTTGCCCGCCATGTCGAGCAGGTAATACCGCCCTAACGGAGGGAAGTTCGAGTCGCGCAGCGAGCTGTCCAGCTCCTCGGTGATGCGGGTGAAGAGGGCCACCGCCACCGGTTGCTGGTTGAAGCCGGCGAGCGACAGGCCCGCCGAACGTTCCCAGATATCGGTGGCCAGCAGCCCGTCGCGGAGGATGTTGCGGAGATCATGGACTGCGGCCTCGAGGACTTTGGTATCGATCATCGTGCTTCCGTCGCTCCTGGGCGCGCGCGCCCGCATTGAAAACCCGGATGTACTACAGCCCGCGCAAGGTCGTCGCGAGCGCCTCCTTCAGCTGCTCGAACGACCGCGTGGAGAGAGCCTCGTCGCCCACGGTGCCGAGGCAGAAGCCGCCGCGCGCCGTGCGCGCCTCGACCCAGGACATCATCTGCGCGCCCAGCCAGAGCGCGCCCGCCGTGGCGTCGACGCCGGGGATGCTGCGGACGCCGACCAGCGCCGAGAGCAGCGGCCCCACGAGGGACACGTGCGCCTCGGAGATGCCGTGCGCCGCCAGCGTGAGGCCGTTGTCGTCGGCCACGAAGGCGCCCACGCACGCGTGGTGATCGAGCGTCCAGGCGACGAGCGCGTCGAGCCGATCGGCCGGGTTGTCGGAGGTCTGAACGAGGCGCGGCACCTCCTTCACCTCCTTGGGCACGTCCTTGGGCACGTCCTTGGGCGCGGCCTTCGCCGGCGCGGGCGCCGCCTTCGCCGGCGCGCCGGCGCGCGGTGCCCCCATGGCGCTCACGAGCGCCGCGGGCTCTCGCGACCGCGTCGCGCTCACCCGCGCGAGGAGCGAGCTCACCCGCTGCGCGTCAGTCCACGAGACGGATCGGACCGTCATCCTCGCCTCCTGCGTTGGAGCCCAGGCGCTCCTCGATCTCGGCCACCAGCTTGTCGAACACCGCCGAGACCGCGGGCGCGCGGCGGCTCAGCAGGCCGAGCGGCACGCCCGCGCGGCTCGCCTGGAGGAACGTGCTGTCGCGCGGGACCGCGGTGTCGAAGACCTGATCGCGGTAGAGGGACCACAGCTCCTCCAGCGAGGCCAGCATCACCGGCTCGCGGAACGAGCTCATGGTGCCGACCACGCCGAGGAGCGAGCAGGCGGAGCCGATGTCGCGGAGCCGCGCCAGGAGCTCGAGCAACCGGGGCATGGCCCGCAGCGCGAGCGGCTCGCACTGCGCGACGGCGATGACGCTGTCCACCTCCTCCAGCGTGAGGCGCGACATCCCGCCGAGCCCGGCCGGCGTGTCGAAGAGGACGAGGTCGAAGTCGCGCTGGCTCTGCTCCAGGATGCGCCCCACGATGTTCGCCTCGCGCGCGTTGATGGCGAAGCGATCCTCATCGAGCGCGTCGACGGGGCCCATGGGCAAAAGACAGAGCTCCGGGAGCCGGGTCTTCACCAGACCCTCGAGCGGGGGGCCGCCGCGCGCGAGGCTCGCGGCCAGGCCGGGGCGGTCGCTGACGCCGTCGAGCGACATGCCGATGGCGCCCTGCAGATCCGTGTCGACGAGCAGGGTCCGCGCGCCGCGGCGCGCGAAGGCGAAGGCGCAGTTGAGCGCCACGGTGGTCTTTCCGACTCCGCCCTTGAGGCTGGCGAATGCGATGGATCGGGTCATCTTGGGTATCCGAGCTTGCGTAGCTGTTCCAGGTTAGCGCGCACGAGGCTGGATGCGGGGTCGAGCGTCGAGAGGTCGATGAGGACGCAGGCCGCCTCGCTGTAGCTGCGTTCCATCAAGAGGCGCCGCGCGTCGGCGTTGAGCTGCTTGATGCGGGCCGCGCGCTGCTCCGGCGAGATGAGCGCGATCTCGATCCGCCTCGACGAGATCGGCGGCGGCGCCTCCACGCTACCTTCGTCGATCCGGCGCAACGAGTCGAGCACCAGCTCCGCCAGATCCTTGAAGATGGTGCGCTCCTTCGTCGAGCCGACGGCGGGGGTGACGCGCACCCGCATCTCGGGGCGGATGAGCCGCGCGAACGCCTCCTCGCCCACGCCGAGGCCGTCGAACGCCGTCCACACCTGGCCGCGCCGCACCTCGATCAGACCCACGTCGGCGCTGGCGTTGCTGACCACGAGGACGTGCGACTCGCCGGACATGCAGATCATCTGCAAGAAGTCGACAGGCACGAAGTTCATCCCGATCGGCGCCGACTGGGCGCCCGCGGCGTGCGCCATGAGGATGAGCGTCTCCTCGGCGATGGGCCACGTCACCCGCGTGGTGCTCGCCGCTCCCGGGACCTCCACGCCATCGTTGACGGCGAGCACCAGCCGCGCCGTGCGGCGGAGGAGCTGCGCGACGGCGTCCTCCGGCCCGCCCGGGAGCGACGGCGCGTAGATGATCAGCTCCGCGCTCTGCACGCCGTCGAGGGCTTGATCGAGCTCCTCCCAGGTCGCGGCGCCGAGGGCGCTCACCGGCGCCTGCCCGGCGATGACGCGGATGCACCGCATGCGCTCGCGCAGATCGGGAACAGCGACCACGACGATGGCCATCAGCCTCCGGTGTCCCGCCGCACTCGGCGCAGCATGACCGACGACGCCGTATCGCCCGGGCGCATGCGCGCGCACGCCTCGAACGCCTCGATCGCAGCGTCGTAGCGGCGCTGCACGAACGCGGCGGTGCCGCGGGCGAACGCCTCGCGGTAGAGCCGATCCTCCTCGGTCTCGTACACCCGTGGCGTGAACGGCGCGCTCGCGGGGGGAGTCGGCGCGCTCGCGGGAGGAGTTCGCGCGCTCGCAGGGGAAGCCTCCGGCGATCGCCGCTCCAGGCCGCGCTCCGGCATCGTCGGCGGCCCCGGATCGGCGCCGGCCTCGGACGGCAGCGTGTCCAGCTGCGGCCGGAAGGAGACCGACGGCCGATCGCTGAACGGCGACGCCACCTCCCTCCCCGTGTAGAGGCCGACCAGCACCTGCAGCGTGCGGAGCCGCCCGAGCGGGCACATTTGAATGATGTCGTCGAACGTAGAGGAGCCGTCGATGTACCGCGCCACCAAGAGCGCGTCGGGCGAGCGACCCGCCGACACGGGGATGGGCCCCGCCACCAGATCGAGGCCGCCGAGCCGCTTGGCGTAGGCGCCGGCGAGGAACTCTTTGATCCGCTCGATGCTCGCCTGCAGCTCGCGATCGCCGGGCGACTCCGCGCGCGCCCGGTACAGCACCGCCAGCGCCTCCTCGTAGCGCTTCTCACGGACCAGCCGCACAATCTCCGCCCGCATGGGCGCGCTCTTCGGGACCGCGCGGCTCTCGGGCTCCACCATCAGCGCTGAGTCGAGTTGGTCTTTCACGGCACAACTGCAAGCTACATGCCTCGACCGCCGGCATTCAAGCTGTTTGGCTGCACCTTCGCGGAGGCCGTCCTCGGTCAGCGCCGTCGATACCGGCTCGACATCGTTCAGGTACGCGCGTGTGGGACCAGCCAGCACCCCGCCAGAACATGGGGGGCTGCTGCATGGGTCCCATGAAGACCGGGGAGACATGGGACGAGGCAATGACAGCCGCCCGCTTCCGCATTCGGTCCATTGAGTCGCCACGCGCTCTCGGCGTTCCGACGGGTCAAACGTCAGCCAATCGAGGACGTCGCAAGCCGTATCGCACCCCAACGCCGGTTCGCCCACCGGCCGCCGTTTCAAATTTGAATGGCGATCACAAGATAGTGGGTGCAACTTACGTTGGGCTTGCGCTACAGTGGATGCACCGGCTGGACGCACCCCGCAACGTTGCAAAAACGTCTGAGGTGGTTGGTGGAAAATTCCAGTAATCAAGCTCGGCATGCAGCGCGAGGGGGAAGCGCAGGATTTCAACCGAGGTGAGGTCCAGCAGCAGCGTCCATTTCGGTGCGCCGTGGCTTTGTCTTGAAGCCACTCGAGGCGTTCACGGCGCTTGTTTCACGTAAACAGAGGGATTGTTCAACCAACTGACACGCAGCCGAAAAGGAGATCGCTCATGCGGCAGGTCTTGCGGCACATCTTCGAGAAGAAGCAGGCATACGCTCGTCTACCCCTGTTCGAGCGCATGCGAGACGAACGGCTCGATCCGAGCGAGCGGCTCGCCTTCTATCCATGCATGGCGTACTTCATCCTGAGCTTCGGTGATCTGAACAAATTCGTATTACGGGAGGAGCACGCGGCGGACGAATACCAAGAGATGGTCAACGCCCACACGCGCGAGGACGACCATCACTGGCCCTGGTACCTGGAGGATCTGTCCAAGCTCGGCTACGACGTCGAGGGCCTGACCACGGAGCTGCTGCACTTCCTCTGGGGCGAGGAGACGATACAGAATCGGATCCTCACCGCGCGGCTCACCGCGCTCATCAAGGGCACGACGGGCCTCGAGCGGCTCGTCATCATCGAGGCGATCGAGGAGACCGGCAACGTGCTCTTCGGGGCGATGCTCCCGCTGGCGGAGGCCCTGGAGAAGCGCCTCGGCACGCAGCTGCGCTACTGCGGCTCGTTCCATTTCGAGCGCGAGTCGGGCCACGCGGTGAACGCCGACCACGCCGAGCTCGCGCGCATCCCGCTCGACGCGGAGACGCGCGCGCGGTACATCGCGCTCGCGGACGAGGTGTTCACGATATTCGAGCCGTGGACCCACGAGCTCTTGAGCTATGCCCTCGCGCACCCCGTGAGCGCCCCCGTGGCCGACCCCGAAACGGACGGCGTGAGCCAGGTGATGACCCGGTCGTCGGTGCTCACCGCGAGAAGCACCGCCGCGTGAAGCACCGCGGTTGAAGCCTCTCCAGTCGCGGTTGCACCGCGCCCTCCGCGGCACCCCTCCCTCCGGTGCTTGCCACGCGCCCCGCGCGCTGCGCAAGATGTTCAAGCCAATTTCACACCGATGGTGATCGCCGTTGAAACGGCGAGGGAGCGCACTTACGGGCAGCTGCCGCTCGCACAGCTGTTGCAGCTGCCCCTGATGCCCGGAGCCTTGCCGCTCGCCGGCGCCCGCAGGCTCTGCTGAGATCACCCACGCTCGATAGGTGCGCGCCGAAGCGCCCCTGAGGCCTCAGGGAAAGAGGGGACATCGGTGATCGGGCCTCAACTGGACTTCTTGTCTTCAGTGCGGTAAGGGTGTGCAAAAAGACGCCAGGAGTGTAGCCGGATGCTTGAGATGAAGAGGAACCCCCACACGCGACCGAACTTCTGCTCCTTTCTGGTCGTCGCCGCCACCCTCGCTGCGGGGGCAGGATGCGCCGCTCCCGACCGGCATTTCTCGAACAGCGGCGCGGGTGGCGGAACGGGCGGCGGTCCGAGCGATGCACAGGGCGGCGGGGGCGACGGCGCGTCCGGCGGGGTCGGCGGGGACGCCTCCGGCGGGGGCGGCGGGGGCGCGTCCGGCGGTGGGACGTCCGGCAGCGGCGGCGGGGGCGGCGGGGGTGATCCTGGATGCCAGATCCCGGCAGACAGCCCCACGCTCGCCGACGCCATCATGGTGGCTGCGGGCGGCAGCCATACGTGCGCGATCCGGCATGACGGCTCTCTCACCTGCTGGGGGGACAACTCGTTCGGCCAGCTGGGTGTTCCGCAGGCGATGGCGGTCTCCTCGAGCACGCCGGTGAGAGTGCAGTTTCCCGCGTCGCTCGGCACGGCGACGATCACGCAGATCGCGTTGACCGAGCAGGCGACCTTCGCCATCGACAGCCAGCTCCGACTCTGGGCCTGGGGAAACAACGAGACCGGCATCCTCGCGAATGGCTCCAAGGACGCGATGGCCCACGACGCCCCGGCGATCGTCAATGACGGTACGGCCCCGCTGCTCGTGCGCAAGATCGCGCCAGAGTGGTACTCGGCGTGCGCGCTCACCTCGACCAGCAGCATTTACTGCTGGGGGGCCAACCTGTTCTCGAGCCTCGGGCCGGAGGCGACCGGCGAGGAGAGCCTCGTCCCGGTGAAAGCGTTCAACTTCACCGCGACGGCCGGTCCGAGGGCCATCCTCGCGCGGGGCATCGGCTCGATAGGCAGCTGCTTCTCGACCGGGGCCGCGGAAGACGGGCTGCGTTGCTGGGGCGCGATGGGCGGCGGATATATCCTCACGAACACCCCGGCCGGCTCCGAGGGCGGCGCGAACTACAGCGCGCACACGCCGCTCATCGCGGCGGGAGCGACGCTGCCCTTCTCCGAGATCTCCTACGGCACGAACTTCGGCTGTGCGCGCGATGACGTGGGAGGCCTCTTCTGCTGGGGGACGAACAACAGCTCAGGTCAGCACGGCGCCGAGGCTCCCCCGGCCGGGACGGCGGCTGCGATCCCTGGTGTCTGGGGTCCGATGTCCACCGGCTACGTCTTCGTCTGCGCGATCGACGACCAAAGGCAGCTCCGCTGCCGTGGCAGCAACGACCAAGGGCAGCTCGGTCGCAGCACGCCGACGAGGGCCGATAACACGCGAATGGAACCCGTCGTGCTCGGCGACGGCTCGGCGCTCGCCAAGGTCGTCGCGGTGAGCGCCGGCTTCTTCCACACGTGCGCGATCGTCGAGGGGGCGTGCGGCCCCACGGGCCCTGGCCAGGTCCTGTGCTGGGGCAAAGGCACCCTGGGTCAGCTCGGCGACGGCGCCGCGACGAGCTCCGCGGTCCCCGTCGAGGTGAAGGCGCCCTGAGCGCGACGCCCCCGGCGGTGTGCGAGTACTCACGTTCGACGATTATCGGGACATCGACATCGGGCTCGCTTGGCAAATCGACGCGGCGACTTTCCGATGATCTCCGCCTTCGAGGCCGCGGCAGGGGTGCCGGTGGCGCCGCCGGCAGCGGCGCGGGGGCGGTGCTGGCGCGTCAGGGCGGACGGGGCCGTCGAGGAACTCCGGCGCGCCGTCCAGGAACTCTAGCGCGCCCAGAGGACCGAGAGATCGAGCTCGATCGCCTCGAAGGGCTCGAGGCGGACGCGAGCGGCGTCGCGGTAGACGACGGCGGGCCCCCAACCCCGACCCGACGCGAGCGAGAAGACCTCCAACGTCCGCGCGATCGGGTCGACAAGCCACGCGTGCCGCACGCCCTCGCGCGCGTAGATCGGCATCTTCTCGTCGCGGTCCACGTCCTCGGTCGAAGGGCTCAGCACCTCGCAGACCCAATCCGGAGCGAGCGGGAAGAAAGCCGTCGTGGGCAGCTCGGGCATGCGTTCTCGACGCCAGCCAGCGATGTCCGGTACGACCGCCTCCACCTCGCCCGGCTGCGCTGGGTCCGGGAAGTGCAGCTCGGGCTCGTCCAGGATCCACCAGCCGCCAGGACCACCCTTCCCTGCATCGAACGGACCGCCGAGCTCGATGCCGAGGCGGGACGATGCGCGGGCATGAGGCGGCGCCGGCCTGGGGAACACGTGCAAGGTGCCCGCGATGAGCTCCGCCACCTTGTTCGGCGGGACGGCTTCGAGGTCGGCGTACGTCGCGCGGCGCTGCTTGGCGGCGGGCTGGCCCATGGCGGAAGCCTGCCCGGGGACGCGCGGCGCGGCAAGGCGGCGACGAGCAGCGGTCCGGCAGCGCGCCGGCCGGGGCGCTCATCGACGCGGGGGCACCACGGCGACCACCAGGGCCAACCCGAGCGCGTGCGTGTGCGGGTCCGGCGGCTCGCTGCTCTTGCACCTGCAAATCATCGAACAGTCCACGAGCGCCCCCTATCGCCGGTGAGAGCGAAGCTGGAGCACGGTGAGCGAGAGGACCTGCTCGAGTTTGAAGAAGCGCGCCCTGGACAAGCATCATAATTTGGCCGGGCAGACATTCCAGCTCATCGACGAGGCGCACGCAGCGGTTCGGGAGCAGCCGCGATAGCCGCCCTGCCGCAGCGCGATGCTTGGCGAGCGTTTGGAGCCTCGAGGCCGGTTGGGCGCTCGCGGCTAGTCGGCAAGCTGCCTGGCCCACGCGATGTAGACGTCGTAGCGGGGGGGATACGCGACCGTGGGCGGCTGGGCGGCGCGGCGCTGGAAGAGCTCCAGGGCGTGCGCGGCGAGGCCACGGCTGATCTCCGCCGCCTCCGACGCGGTGACGGCCGGCGGACCGGGCTCGTTCTTCAGGCGCCGCTCCGCGAAGGGGTGCGCGCCGTCGGCGACCTGGCGAAACACCTTGGCGGCCTTCCACGAGGCGATGGCGCAGAGGTCGTCCACGTGGCTGTCCGCCCGCACCCAGGGCGAGCGCAGGTGCCCCGAGGCGTCGGCGATGGCGCGCAGGCGCAGCAGCGTGAGCGGCAAAGGCCAGCGGCGCGGCAGGCTCCCGGAGGGTGAGCTCGGGTTGGATCACCCCATCACCGCACGCATCGAGGACCTGTCAGCAGAGATATGCGTAGAAATTCCCGAGGGCGCGAAGCGGCTCGACCACTTCCTGCTTGCCGCCCGCCAGAGCCGATTGCCTCCAGCGAATCGCTCTGTCGAGCATGGCTGCGATCCTCCGCTCGAGCTCGGGATCCCTCATGAGCGGCGCCCAGAGACGCATGCCTGCGCCGTCGACACCCGCGCCACCGTAGGCGACCCAGCTGGCGGGATTCTCCCGCCCGTGCGCATGGTGCAAGGCGGTGGCTGTCACGCGTTCCAGGTGCCCACTCCTTTACCGAACCCGGTCACTGGAGCGGGGACCAGAAATCCACTCCACAGCCTGCGGGCACCCCGACGGCGCCGCAGGAGGCCTGCGACCACCTCAGGTCTTGTCCGTTCCGCTTGACGGATCCATCAAGTCGTCCACGAACCGGCGCATCAGGCGCACCAGGTCGCTGAAGTCCTCCTCACTCCACTTGGCGAGGATAGGGGCCGCAATCCTCTGACGGGCGGCGTCCAAGGCGTCCGTCATCTGCCGCCCCTTGTCGGTGATCACCGCCTCATGGATGCGACGATCGGCCGGGCTCGGTCGACGTTCGATCAGCCCCAGGCTCTCGAGCTTTGCGACCTGACGGCTGACGGTCGTGTAATCCCGCCCGGCTCGGTCCGAAAGGTCGACCACGCCGATCGGCCCGAAGCGCTCGATCCCCACCAGCAGCGGAAAGAGGGCTCGATCCAGGGAGATGCCTGCCTCCGCGAGCAGCGCCTGATCGCGCTGCGGCTGATTCATGAGCGCGGTCAGATCGACCATGGCTCCGTGGAGCTCGCGGAGCTTCTTTTTCACAATCCGTGTATTTTGCACAAATTCCCTTGACGCTTCGGGAGGCGCGACTATATGCATAGTACACATATCCGAGACGCAGTCCAACAAAAACGGAGGTCTCAGTGGAGTCCAATTTTTCGACGGATGTCCTGATCGTCGGCGCAGGTGCTGCTGGGTTGACCCTCGCCATCGAGCTCGCCCGTCGGGGCGTCGCGTTCCGGCTCATCGACAGGCTGGACGGGCCATTTCGCGGCTCGCGGGGCAAAGGGATCCAGCCGCGCAGCCAGGAGGTGTTCGAGGATCTGGGCATCCTCGACCGCGTCGTCGCGATCGGCGGCCTGTACCCACCCCCGCGGGAGTATCGCGATGACGGAGGCTACGAGGAGTCGCAGATCATGGATCCTCAGGACCCGACGCCTGGCGAGCCCTATCGCCTGGCGCTCCTTGTGCCTCAATTCATGACCGAAGCCGCGATGCGCGAGCGTCTGGCGGAGCTCGGAAAGTACCCGGAGTTCGGCCGCGAGCTGAAGAGCTTCGAGCAGGATGGCGAAGGCGTCGGCGCCCGCATCGTCGGCCCGACGGGCGAGGAGACCGTCCGCGTCCGCTATCTCGTCGGAGCGGACGGCGGCCGCAGCGTCGTACGGCAGGCGCTCGCGATCGGCTTTCCCGGCAAGACGATGGGGGTGCGCGCGGTCGTCGCCGATGTCGTCCTGGATGGGCTCAGCAGGGCCGCCTGGCATCGCTTCAACCATGGGTCGATGGAGAAGCAGATGTCGCTGTGCCCGCTCGCCGGCACCGACATGTTCCAGTTGCAGGCGCCGATCCCGCTGGAGGGCCATGTGGATCTCTCCGCGGAAGGCCTCACAGCGATGGTCACGGGCCGCACGGGCCGAGGCGACATCGTGATCCGCTCGGTCTCCTGGGCCTCCGCCTACACCATGAACGCGCGCCTCGCCGACCGTTACCGGGACGGGCGCGTCTTCCTTACCGGCGATGCCGCGCATATCCACCCGCCGACGGGTGGGCAGGGACTCAATACGAGCGTGCAGGATGCCTACAACCTCGGCTGGAAGCTCGCCGCCGTCCTGGTAGGTGCCCCGGAGACGCTGCTCGCGACGTACGAGGAGGAGCGCCGGCCGATCGCCGCGGAGATGCTCGGCCTGGCGACGAAGCTCCTGGAGGCGGCCAAGCGAGGCGTCATGCGCCGTGGTCGCGAGGTGCATCAGCTCGATCTTGGATACCCGGAATCGTCGCTGGCCATGGAAGAGCCGAAACGCAGCGGCGGCATCCGCGCGGGCGACCGAGCGCCGGACGCGCCCGTCCGCGGCGTGGCGGGGATGCCGACACGGCTCTTCAAGCTCTTCCAGGGTCCGCATTGGACCTTGCTCGGTTACGGGCTGGACCGGCTCTCGGCCATCGAGCCGCGCCCCGGGCTTCACATCCACGCCGTCGGGCCGCGCGGCGACATCGTCGATGATGGCGGCCATCTCCGCGCTGCTTATGGCGAGTCGCTCGGCGACTGGGTGCTCGTCCGGCCGGACGGATACATCGGCGCCATCGTGTCGCCGGATCATGCGCCGGCTCTGGAAGCCTACCTTGCCAGCGTCGGCCTCCCCTCACGGGGATGACACGTCGGGGCTCGCGCAAGGCCTCGTTGTCTCCGAGCTCCTCCCTACCCGAGGAGCGGCCGGAACACGTCGGGCAGCACGCCCCGCTCCGCAGCGCTCCGGAGCGCGTCGCGGCAAGCGGCGCACGCCGGCGCATGCCCGCGGTAGCTCGGCGTGAGGCCATCCGTGCGGAAGATGCCGGCAGCGGCGGCCTCCGTGTCCGGGTGGACGTGGAGCTGGACGGGCACGCCGAGCGCTGACCGGGCGGCGACCGTTCCCGGGCCGCAACCTGTCCGCGGTGCTCGCGATCGCGGGACCCAACTCGGTTTCAATCGACGCCTCCATTGCTTCTGCTGGAACGGCGGCGGTGCATCTTGCGCCGTGGGCCGAGTCGCCGGCGGGGTATGCGCCCGGTCGCCCCACGACACGTCAGGCCTGTCCCGTGACATGTCACGGCGTAGAGACGAAAACGCTGTGCCGTGCTTGTCACTTGACATGGAACGCATGAGCCATTATCAGCGGCTTCCGTCGTCGAGAGACGCATCGAGGGCCCCGTTCGTACACGCGGGCGGGCGAGGTACCAGGGGAGCATCGTCCGGCACGCAGGTTGCTGTACAGCCCGGCGCTCGCGGGCGAAGTGATGCCGATGGTCGGATATTCAGGCGTTGAACGTATGCATTTGCATTCGATCCAATGAAACGATGCGCCTCAGCGGCATTCATCCGATCTGGAAGGCTCGCGAGCGGCTGTGCAACTCTCCGCGGTCTCATTAGATATGCCCATGAACCACATCACTATACCAGCTCCGACTACATCACAATGAGCATCAACAGCTCGGGTACGACTGCTCGCTTCATCAATAACCCGCATGAGGACGTATCCTCTACTGGCTCGCGACGCATCACCACATCTCGGATCCACCAAAGGGAACCAATGAAATCTGGTCACACTCCGTTCACATCAATCTTGCGTCGCCTCGCCTGCGTCGCTTCGCCCTTGCTCGTGTGCACGCTCCCCCTCGCGTGCGTCGCCGGCGAGGAGACTGACCTCGAAGAGGGCATGCTGGGCGAGGCGACACAGGCGCTCAGCGGCTGGTACTGGTACTGGTCGGGGACAACAAGGGATCTGACCGGACTTCCCGTAAGTGGGTTAAGTACCCCCGACGACCCCTGCGCCCTCAGCGGCGTTGCGGGGAATCTCAGCGAGGGCACGGCTACCTCCCCTGGCCTCCTGTCAACCGCCCGGGTGGGCTTCAACGGGTTGTTCACATCCCTCTACGCCCACGGGGGCGCCACCGTGAATGGCTCTGGCGCGAGGGTCTGGGTCGACAACCCTGTCAAGGGTGCCGTGACATGCTTCCACGGCGGCACGCTGGTCGCCACCGCTACCTGGACGAGCACGACCGGAAGTGGTGGCGGCGCACCTAATCCCCCCGTCAAGATTGCCGGCCTGCACGCCAGTAACCTGCGACAGTGCTTCCTCAGCGGTGTGACCGGCAGTAAGACGACATGGGACGGATTCCCTGGAAACTTCGTGCGCGTGCAGAAGGTCACGGCGCCAAACGCTTCATTTCCTACGGCTGGATGGTATATCGTGTCCGACATGTTTCATGGCTGGTCCGCAGACACCCTCATAGAGATCGAGGCCGAATGCATCGACTTCCCGCCAGGGACAGTATTCACCAGCGGCGAAGAGATCTCGTTCGCCGGGTTCACCACCATCGTCGATATCGCCACGGAGCCGGGCACCAAGGCGTGCGCGCTCACCGGGCTCGAGGGGGCATTCACCCAGAACAGCTGGACCGACGGCGCCGTGATCGAGGCGCCCTGGAACCCGCCCGACGTCACCTGGACGCTGACCGTCACCAATGGCAAGAAGGCCAGGTGGGCCTGCGTGGAGTGAAACCTTGACGGCAGGGCGGCTCGAGCCGGGCGCCTTGCGGTGAGGCCATGCCGTGGGCCGCCCGTCCGGATCGGCCTCACCGGCGGTCGGTTCGCGGACAGCCCCGGCTCGTCCCCTCGCGAGGAAACACCGCTCCTGCCACATGAAAGCCGTGCGCGAAGACTCCACAGCGCAGATACCCGTGGAACGCCTGCTCTACGCTCGCCCCGTTCCTGCTGGCGCCCTACGTCGAGATGGTCGATGATCTCGCGAGATCCCGCCGGAAAGCCCTATCCAAGAAGCCCGAAGCCGTCTCGGCGCCCCCGTTCGGGGCGGGCGATACGTCGTGAACCCATCCGGGTGACCTGGCTCGTCCACGCGGGAGATGAATGGCACCCGTCTCCCGAGGCTCGCCACGAGAGGGGCAACTGCGGGTCTGTACGCGCCACGTTCGTGGGGCGCCCCACGAGCGTGGCGGCGCGGTACTCCGCTGCCAGCGGATGCAGCGGAACGCGACCGACCCGACTGCGCCCTGCGTTGGCCAGGTCCCGTCACGCACCATCACGCCGGCATCGCCTCCCCACCCGATCTACCCGAGGAGCGCCTGGAACACGTCCGGCAGCGCGCCCCGCGCCGCGGCGCCGCGGAGCGCGTCGCGGCAAGCGGCGCACGCCGGCGCATGCTCGCGGTAGCTCGACGTGAGGCCATCCGTGCGGAAGATGCCGGCAGCGGCGGCCTCCGTGTCCGGGTGGACGTGGAACTGGACGGGCACGCCGAGCGCGTAGAGCGGCGCGCCGTCGCTCCGCAGCACGTAGAGTGAATAGGGCGTGTCGTCGCGCGTGCGCCACCTCTCGATGGAGAAGAGATACGGCGCCTCGCTCGCGGCGCCGGCGTGCCGCCGAAGAAAGCACAGGTCGCCCGCGTACGAGACGAGCTCGTCGAGGTCCGTCGCCACCGCGACGGGGATCGGGTGCTCCAGCCATCGCTCGAGCGCGAGCCACACGGCCCCGAGGACCGCCGGATCGGCCGCGGCGTGCTCGTCTACCACGAACGCGCGGTCCACGGCGCTCGCCTCCGAGGGACCGCGCACGCCATAGATCGACGCCAGCGCCGAGAGCGCGATCTCGGCGTCGAGCGGCGCGCCGCCTCGCTCCTCGTCGCACGCCGCCGCGAAGGCCGCGGCGTCGATCCGGGTCGCGAGCCCCGCGCGGCACAGGCTCGCGAGCGCTTCGTCGGCGCGGAGAGGGGTCGTCATGTGCTCATGTCCTCCAGCCAAGTCCTCCGTCGAATGCCGCCGCGGGATCGCGGCGCATCCCCGAGGCACCCTCGTTCGATGATGCACGATCCCGCCGTGGAAGGATACTCCCGCGCCGGCCCCGGTCCGTTCAGGGCTGCAGCGCTCCGCTGTGGATCTCGCGGACGCTGACCTTCCCCTCGACCGTGTCGAACCGGAGCTCGCTCCCCCTCATCACCTGCTGAGCCGGAGCTCGGACCGGTGGCGCGCTGTGAATCAACGGATCGTCCACGTCACCATGCCCCTTGACTGAGCCCTTGGTCAGCCCGCGAGGAGCGATTCGAAGGATATCTAGCCGGGCAATGAAGCGATGCTATCCTTCTTGATGCGCTCTCTCCGCCCGCTCCTCCTGCCGGTTCTGCTCCTGTTCGGTGGGATTCTCCTGCTCGCCTTGACTCTCCTCGGCAGCTCTCCACGGAGCGCTCCCACCGGTGTCAGCGAGGATGCCGCACCCACGGGCGGGCTCGCGGAGATCCGCTATCTGGCGCTCGGCGACTCCTTCACGGCAGGGACCGGGAACCAGCCGGGCGACGCGTTCCCCTCGCGTCTCGCCGAGCTCTGGCGCGCGCAGGGCCGCCGGGTAACCCTCAAGAACGTCGCGGTCGACGGCTACACAACCGAGGACGTGCAAGCGCGGGAGATCCCGGAGGTGGCGCCCTTTCGCCCCACGCTGGTAACGCTCGCGGCGGGCGCCAACGACTACGTGCGTGGCTGGAGCGCGGACATCTACCGATCGCGCGTGCGGGAGCTCCTCCGAGCGATCATCGACGCCGGCGTCGCGCCGGATCGGATCGTGACGCTCCCGCAGCCCGACTGGTCGCTCTCTCCGGCCGCCGCTTGGTTCGGAGATCCGCGGCAGATCGGCGCGGTCATCGTCGCCTTCAACACCATCCTGAGCGATGAGGCACGAGCCGCGGGCGCGCGCTACGTGGACCTGTATCCGCTCATGCACAGGCAGGCGGAGGCGCAGATGCTCGCCGGCGACGGCCTGCACCCCTCGGCGCGCGCGCACGCCGAGTGGGCGGAGGCGCTCTATGAACAGATAGAACCCTGAGGTTCCGGGCCGCTACTTCTTCTCGCTCTTCTCGTGGTTCACCAGGTCGATGAGCTGCCGCGCGACGGTCTCCTCCACCCGGATCGGCACGACCCCGAAGCTCGCTGCCACCGCGTCCTGCTCGAACAAGAAGCGCCGCAGCACCTCGCTCGGATACTCCTCGAGCGGCAGCGCGAACGCGCCGTACGGCTTGCCGTCGAGCGCCAGCGCGTGGTGCGCCCGCGCGTCGACGCCGCCGAAGCTGTGGCACTTGACGCACCCTTGTTCGCCGATCATCGCCTCGCGCAGTCCGCCGGGGAGCGAGCGCAACGGCGCGAGCGGATCGCTCGCTACCCAGTGAAAGCTCGCCGCATCGAGCCCGAATGCCGCGTAGGTCTTGTTCCCCATGTCCGCGGGCAGCGGCGTCCGGAAGTGCAGGAACGCGCCGAGCGGCCGGATCATCATGGGCATTGGCTCCTCGCCCTTGATCCACGAGTAGGCGCGCTTCAGCCGGTAGAAGTCGACGATGCGGTAGAGGTTGTCCTCATCGTCGAGCCCGACCACGATGACCGCCTGCGCCTTCTTCAGCACCTCGCGCGAGAAGTACTGTTGCTCGCCCCGAAGGTTCGAGACCACCAGCCAGTCCCCTTCGCCCACCTCGGACTTCGGCCGCCCGTCCAGGTAGGCGAGCAGATCGATGGCCTGATACGTCTTGCCGGGCAAGGGGTAGCGCTCGAGCCCCCCCTTGCCGAGGAGGCCGCTTATCGTCTCCCGCAGCGCGGCGTCGACCGGGTAGGTGGTGATGGCCCGGGGATCCTTGCGGAACGCCGACAGGTCGAACGGCGGCCGTGCGCCCCAGCGGCGGAGCACGCCGAAGGGGTTGTCGATGGAGAGGTCCTTCAGGCCCGAGGCGACGAAGGGGAACACCAGATCGCCGACCATGTCTCCCCGTCCGCCCCAGTGAACGATGCTGTGCGCATCGCGCCTCGGGACGACGAAGCAGTCGACGTCGGGCGCGCCCGCGTTCTGGAGCGCGCGCGCGAAGGGGCGAGCGAGGCGCGCCCAGCCGATGTCGTCCTCCCCGCCGAACAGCATCAAGAACGGCGGCGCATCGGCCCGCGCGTACGTGATGGGCGAGGACTCCCTGCGATCTTCGACCGAGCCCGCGAAGAACGCCGCGTCGGGGTGCCCCTCGAGCGCCGCCTCGCCGAGGTCGTAGGTCCCACGAAACAGGATGACCCCATCGACGCGCTTGGGATCCATGCCGGCCCCCTCGAGGAGCCGCCCATCGAGCGCGAGCATGGACGCCATCCACGCCCCGAGGCCGCGACCGGCGAGGACCAGGCGCGTCGGGTTGCGCGCGTCGGTCACCTCTCGCAAGACCCGGGCGACGTCCGCCGCGCTCGCGCGCAGCGTGTAGCCCTGGTGGATGTTGAACGAGACGGCCGCGGCGGCGACCCCGTTTCGTTGTAGGGAATCGCCGACGTTCGCAGCGAAGGCGAGTCGCTCGTCGGGCTGCGAGGGCTCGTTCCCCTGCAAGAGAACGACCAGCGGGCCGCGCTTGCTCGCGCGCGGCGGCGCGTAGAGATCGACGCTGACGTTCGGCCCATCAGGCCCGGGCCGCTGCATCCAGGCATACGTCACCGTGGCGACGGAGCGGGATCCAGCGCCTGCGCGCCGCTTGAGGAGCTGCGTGCCGAGGACGATGAGCGCCGCGAGGAGCCCGACGCCCACCCATGGTCGCATTCGACCAAACCACTGTCCCGTTCGACCAAGCCACTCTCGCGTTCGAATACCCATCATCGGTCCGCTCTGGTGCTCGGCGTTGAGCCCGTCAAGCGCCAGTGTCGTTGGTCGCCTCCCGGCGACACAGAGATGACCAGCGTGAAAGAACGCGACTTCGAGAGGGGACAGTCCTACGAGTCAGGCATCGACCGCGTGCTCCAGGAGCCCTTCAACCATCTCTCGTGACTACGGTCGACCGCAAGCGCGGTATCGTCCATGACGACGACACGTCGGTCAAGGCGGCGATCATGAATGTCGCCGGCTGGGCCGCCTTCGACGGAACCCCGGGGCCCTCGTGAAATACCCTGGGGATGAAGGCTGCGATGGTCGCGCCACGCCGTCGTCAACGGGTGTTCCCTCAGCCTCCTGGAACGCCGCGGGCGGAAGGGCGCGCGGCGGCGATCGGGATCAGCCGGTGGAGAGGCCCCGGTGCGACTCGCCGCGACAGCGCTGGCCCCCTCAGGGCTGCAGCGCTCTGCAGTGAATCTCCAGGACCCGGATCTTCCCCTCGACGGTGTCGTACCTGAGATCCAGCCCCGTCAGCACCTGCTGGGCCGGGCAGCTCAGGGTCACGTTGTTCCCGGCATACCCGATCGCATAGCTCGTGTGGGAGGACGAGGCGAGGTCGAGGGCCGTATTGGCCGCGTTCCTGGGAGCGTAGTTGATGCGGACGTCCTTCACATAGGTGCTGGCGCCGTCCACCTTGAGCTGCAGACCCGTGGGGTAGTTGGCGACCGGGATGGCGGTGCCGAGCGCGCCGGCGCGGAAGCCGCCCGGCCACGAGAAGATGGTCTCCGGGTCGATCGCGCCGGTCCGCGGGAGGTTTGGCAGCAGGAGGTCGAACTCCCGGCACACGCCGGACATCCTGGCGATGAACTCGTCAGGCTCGGTGAGGGGCTCCTGGAACGCGCTGAGGTCGGTCAACATGAACCCAGCGCCATCATCGAGGTGGCAGTGAATGTACTCCCAGGCCGAGAGGTTGGCGTTCAGGCCCGAGTCCCAGCGCACGTTGACCGCGGCGTTGCTGACGGTCCAGGTCTCCGAGAGGGACGGGGCGTCCTCCATGAGCTCAGGGTCGGCCGCCTCGACGGCGCAGCCGGCGGCGAACAGGGCGACGAGGGGGAACGCAGAGCGAACGATGCGCATGACGAGATCTCCTCAGCTCTCTTGAGCTGTCTTGTTGTCGAACCGGAGGCAGCCAGCCGCGCAGCCCGCCTGGAGCGGCGCGGCCGCGGCGGCGCCTCGCGGCGGAGCCCCATCGCAAGCGCCTTGCCAGCGCGCGGCGCCGGCGGCCTCGCGGCGCCCGCCGAGGGCCATTCCCACCGATCGCCTGGGAGCGACGCGCAGGCGACGCGCTCCTCGCGGCCGTCGCCATGCTGGCGGCAGGACGGCTCCGCGCCGCGCAGGCGGCCTGCCTGCCACAGCGCGGCTGTCCCCTGTCACATCGCCCTGTGACACCCCTGTGGCAGGGGGTGGTGGTCAACTTTGCCCGAGAAAGATCACAGGGAGACGGGGAGACAGGGAGATTTACTAAGATCTTTCTCCCTGCCTCCCCGTCTCCCTGTTCAAATTTGACCAGTACCTGGCAGGGGCCGTGTCAGCGCGCGCCCGTATCAGGCCGCGGCGCTCACGGCGCCACCCGGCGCAGCGCACCGCCCTCGCCCCGGAGCGGCGCACGCTCGCTTTCCCCCTCCCCCTGCCCGCCCTCCCCGGCGAGCCCCTCGGCGAACGCGCCGGTCACGAACACGCCCGCCCCGGTCGCGGCGGGCGCCCAGCCGCGCAGCGCCTCGGGCTCGGCCGCGTGCAGCGCGAGGCGCGGGAGGACCTCGGGGCTCGCGCCGGCCCGCGCGCCGAGCTCCGCCCAGAGCTCGAGGGCCCAGCCGAGCGCCCGCTCCGGCGCGCGATCGTACGGCGGGGGCAGCGCCGCCAGCAGCGCGTCGGCGCTCTCGACCACGAGCGTCGCCCCGAGCCGGACGAGCGCCGCGCGCGCCGCCTGGACCAGGCGCTCCACGTCGGCGAGCGCGTCGTCGCCGGCGTCGTCCGGCGCCGAGAGCCGGGCCTCGACGAGCAGCGCGGCGCATGGCCCCTCGGGCGCGCGTTGCCCCTGCGCGCACGCGCCCGCGAGGCGAGCGTCGGCCGGCGAGCGCGCCGCGGGCGCCGCGCTCTTTCGGCCCGGCGCGCCGACCGCCCGGCGCAGGGCGGCGAGCAGCTCGGGCACGCCCGCGTACCGGTCCTCCGGCTCCTTGGCGAGGCAGCGGCGCACCACCGCGTCGAACGCCGCCGACACGGGCGCGCGGTCGCTCGGGCAGGGCGGCGGCGAACGCAGGTGCATCTCCTCGGTCTCGACCGCGTCGGCGCCCTGGAACGGCAGCTCCCCCGTCACGAGCTGGTAGGCGAGCAGGCCCACCGCGTAGATGTCCGTGCGCGCGTCCACCGCGCCGCCGAGGATCTGCTCCGGGGCCATCGTGAGCGGCGTGCCGACGATCAGGCTGCTGCTCTTGCCGCCGCGCGCGCGCTCGACGTCGCGCGGGCTGAGGAGCTTGGCGATGCCGAAGTCGACGAGCTTCACGCCCGGCGCGCCGGGCCCGCGCTCACCAGGGCAGACCATGACGTTCTGGGCCTTCACGTCGCGGTGCACGACGCCGATCGCGTGCGCGGCGGCGAGCGCGCCGCCGACCTCCTCGAGCAGGGCGGCCGCCTCGGACGGCGAGAAGGCGCCCCGCGCGCGCAGCTCGGCCGCGAGGCTCCGGCCCTCGACCCACTCCATCGCGATGTACGGCCGACCGTCGTCCAGGGCGCCCACGCCGCGGACCTCGACGATCGCCGGGTGCCTGAGCCGCGCGAGCACCTCCGCCTCCCGCTGGAAGCGCCGGAGGATCGCCGGCAGGAGCGACAGGCCGCGGCGGAGGACCTTCAGGGCGACCGGCGCGCCGCCCCCGACCGGGACGGCGCGGTGCACGACGCCGAAGCCGCCCCCGAGCCGCACGTCGTCGAGCACGTAACCGCCGACCACCGCGCCGGCCGGGAGCGCGTCGCCGGCGGCGCTCGCCTCGAGCTCCAGCGGTCGGCCCGAGATGACGGCTGTCTCGTCCTGGTTGAGCTCGGCAGGCGGCCGCATGGCACCCTACCCCAGTATACTCGCGCCCCATGCGCTGCTCCGAGTGCCATCGCCGCCTCCCAGGGCGGGCCGGCGCCGCGTGCCCGGCGCACCCCCTGGCCCCATGGTCGGTGACGAGCGCCGACGAGCGCGAGCACGAGGCGCTCGAGCGGGATCCGTCGCCGCCGGTGCCCGGGCTCCGCATCGAAGGGTTCCGTATCGAGCGGCTGCTCGGGCAAGGGGGGTTCGCGCGCGTCTACGCGGCGACGCGCGAGGGCGACGGCCGCGCCGTGGCGCTCAAGGTGGCGCGCCGGCAGGACGACGGCCGGATCGCGCGCGAGGCGGCGGCGCTCGCCCGCCTCGATCCGCCGCTGGTCCCCGCGCTGCTCGGCCGCGGGCGCTCGGGAGAGCTCGGCCCGTTCCTCGTGCTGGAGCGGCTCGAGGGCTGCTCGCTCGCGCGGCTCCTCGCGGACCTGCCGGGCGCCGGCGCGATGCCGATCGCGCAGGCGTCGGCGATCGTGCGCGCGCTCTCGGCCGCGCTGGACGCGGTGCACGACGGCGGGCTTGTGCACCGCGATCTCAAGCCCGAGAACGTGTGGCTGCGGCCGGGCGGGGAGGTCGCGCTGATCGACTTCGGCCTGGCCGCGCAGGCGCACGCGGACGGCGATGCGCGCGCGGCGCTCGGCCCCGATCTGACGCAGACCGGGGCGATCCTCGGGACGGCGGCGTACATGGCGCCGGAGCAGTGCCTCGGCGCGCGCGCCGTCGACGCGCGCGCCGACATCTACGCGCTCGGCGCGATGATCTTCGAGCTGCTCACCGGGCGTCCGCCGTTCGTCGGCGAGGCGGCCGAGGTGCGGCAGGCCCACGTGGCGCGCCGCCCCGACCTGCCCTCGTCGCTCGCGCAGCTGCCGGAGGGCGCCGACGAGGCCGTCCTCCGCTGCCTCGCGAAGGATCCAGAGGCCCGCCCGGCCCGCGCGAGCGATGTGGCGCGCGCTCTCGCGGCGTCGCTCGAAGCGCGCGTCGCCCCGTCCCGAGGGCGCGCGGCTTCCTCCGGCGCACCCGCAGGCCGATCCGACGCGTCATCAGGCCGCTCCGACACGCCCGAAGGTCGATCCGACACGTCCCAAGGCCAATCCGACGCGCCTGAAGGGCGATCCGACACGCGCCAAGGCCGATCCGGCGCGCCCCAAGGCCGATCCGACACGTCCCAAGGCCGATCCGATACGCCCGAAGGCCGATCCGACACGTCCCAAGGCCGATCGGACATGGCCGAGGGCCGCTCCGACACGCCCCAAGGCCGATCGGACATGGCCAAAGGCCGATCCGGCGCGCCCCAAAGCCGATCCGACGCGTCCGCTCCCACCGTCGGCCTGCGCCGGGCAGTGGCGCTGCTCGCCCTGCGCACGCGGGAGCGCGCGGACACGCTCGTCGACATCGCCCGCGCCGAAGGCGGCATCCTGGCGCGCTTTCGCGGGGAGCGCATGGTGCTCGCCTTCCCCGCCGCCGAAGCGCCAGGCGACGGCGTGCGCGCGGCGGCGCGGGTGGCCCGGCGCCTCGCCGAGGCCGGCGCAGCGGAGCCGCCCTTCGCGGTCCACCTGGCTCCGCTCCGGGTGCGCGAGGGCACGCACGGCGTCACGCTCGCGGGCGCCGCCCTCGAGAACGCGGAGGCCTGGGGGGCCGGCCCGGGCGACGCGGACGCCGTGCCGCCGGCGATCCTCACGGCCGAAGCGCGGCGCGCGCTCGCCGACAGCCCGCACGTTACCCCGCCCCCTCCGCGCGATGTGGCCCCCGAGCCGCGCGACGCGCCCCCCGACGAGCCCGGCGAGACCTCCCTGCGCGGCCGCGATGCGGCGCTCTCCGCAGCCCTCGCCGCCGCGCAGGAGGCGCTCGCCGGCGGAGGGCCGGCGCTCGTCACGGCGCTCGGCGCGGAAGGGCACGGCAAGAGCCGGTTCCTCGCAGCGCTCGCGGCGACGCTCCACGCCGGCGGCGCGGCCGTGCACGCCGCCGCGGCGCTCCGGCCAGAGGCGGCCGAGCACGGCGCGACGTTCGTCGCGCTCCTGCGCGCGGCCCTGGATCTGCCGGCCAGCGGCGAGCGCGACGGGAATGCCCAGGAGGCGCTCGTCCAGCGGCTCGGCGCGACGGAGGCCGGACGCGCCTGGCCAGCCGTCGGGCTCGCCCTTGGGCAGCTCGCCCCAGCGGACCCGGCCGCCGCGCCGCTCCTGGAGGCGCCGGGCGCGCGCCGCCACGCCGAGGCCCGCGCGCTCGCGGCCGCGCTCGCGGCCGCCGCGCCGATCGCGCTGCTGCTCGACGACGCCGACCGCGCGGACGCGTCCGCGCTCGACGCGATCGAGCTCGCCACGGCCGAGGGCAGCGCGGCGCGCCTCGCGATCGTGCTCGCCGCGCGGCCCTCGATCGCGTCGCTCCGTCCGGGGCTCGGGGAGCGCGCCGCCCGCCGGGTGACCCTCGACCTCGGCCCGCTCGACGCCGAGGCCGCGGGCGCGCTGCTCCAGGATCACCTCCGCCCCGTCGAGTTCGTCCCCCGCGCCGTGCTCGATCGCCTTCACGCGCTGGCGCGCGGCGTCCCGCGCGACCTGGTGGAGGTGGCGTGCGCCCTGCGCGTCGGCGGCGCGATCCAGCGCGCCCGGGGCGGCGAGGGCTGGACGCTCGCTCCGGACGAGCTGCTTTCCCTGTCGGCCGCGCCGCTCGGCGAGCGCCTCGCCGCGCGCGCGCTCGCGGCCCTGCCGCCGCCGCTCGTGGACCTGCTCGAGCGCGCGGCGATCCTCGGCGACGACCTCTCCCCGGCCGAGATCGAGGCCGCCCTGCGCGCGCTGGATCGCGCCGCCGATGCGCCGCCGGCCGGCGCCGGCGCCGGCGTCGGCGCGCTGGACCCCGGCGTCGGCCTCGCGCGCCTCGCCCGGGCCGGCGTGCTCGTCGCGCTCTCGGCGTCGCCGCCGCGCTACGCCTTCCGGCACCCGCTCCTGCGCGAGGCCGTCGAGGCGCGCATCCCGCCCGCCCGCCGCCGCGCGCTGCACGCCGCCGTGCTCCAGGGCCTCCTCGGCGCGCCGCGCGCCGCCGGGGCGCGCGCCCGGATCGCGCGGCACGCGGCCGCCGCGGGAGACCTGGCCGCGGCGGCGGCGGCGCACGCCGAGCTCGCGGACGAGGCGCTCGCCCGGCACGACGTCGTCGAGGCCGAGCAGCGCTTCACCGCGGCCCTGCGCCTCGTCGGCCTCCTCGAGCGCGACGACCCCGAGGCCCGCGGCCGCGCGCTCGCGGGCCGAGGCCGGGCGCGCTACCGACTGCAGCGCTTCGAGGAGTCGCTCGCCGATCTGCGCGCGGCCCGCGCGCTGGCCGAGGCCGCAGGCGACAGGGCCCACGCGGCCGAGCTCCTCCTCGAGGAGGCGACCGCGCTCGACTGGCTCGAGGACTTCCCCGCCTCCGCGGCGATCGCGGCGCGCGCCGCCGAGCTGTGCGCCGGCCTCGGCGACGCGCGCCTCGACGCGCGCTGCCTGCTCGCGAGCGGCCGCTCGGACTGCCGCGACCAGCGCGTCGACGAGGGGATCCCCAAGCTGGAGCGGGCCGCCCGCCGCGCGCGCGCCGTCGGCGACCACGAGGCGCACGTCATCGCCCGGCTGGTGCTCGTCGCGTCGCTCTCGATGGCCCGCCGGCTCGACGAGGCCGAGCGCCACGCCGAGGCCGTCGTCGAGGCCTGCCTGCGCGCCGGCGACGTCTTCCACCTGTGCACCGCGTACATCAACCGCGTCTTCATGTGGGTGAAGCGGCGGGAGGAAGGGCGCGCTGTCGCGGACCAGCGGGAGGCCGTCCGCCTCGCCCTCGAGCTCGGCCACGCCCAGCTCGAGCGCTGGGCCACGCTGAACCTGGCGGAGCTGCGGTACTGGCTGGGCGCGCCCGACGAGGCCCTCCCGCTCGCGCGCCGCAGCCTCGAGCTCCAGCGGCGCTATTTCAACAAGCGCCCTTCGCCGGACGATGTCCTCCTCCTCGCCCGGATCCACCTCGCCCGCGGCGAGCACGACGAGGCGGCCCGCCACCTGGCCGAGGCCCGCGCGAGCCTCCCCGAACCCAACCTCACCCCCTGCGCCCGGACGCTGGCACGCCTGGTGCAGCAGGCCCTGGACGACCGGGCAGCCGGTCGGTTCGACGCTGCGGCATGGCGCGCGCTCGTGGAGGAGGCGCGGCATACCGCGATCCTTCACGAGCACGCCGAGGCGCTTCACAGCGCGGCCCTCTCGGCCCTCCGGGCGGGCGCCGCCAGCGAGGCGCTGGCGCTCGTGCGGGACGCAAGGGCGATCTCGGCGGGCTTCTGGGAGCAGCGGTTCGACGAGATCGAGCGCGCGCTCCTCCCGCCGGAATGAGCGGCGAAGCGTGAACCGACGATCCGGCTCGCCAGGACGAGAAAGGAACCTGACCGCGTGATGATCTACCGCATCCCTGGGCTGCTTGTGTTCTGTCTCGGGCTCTCTGGCGCGGGCTGCGCCGGCGTCGGCGACGACGCCTCGCCGCTCGACGGTCCGCCGCGCGCAGCGCCGGCCGGGAGCGGCACATCGACCGGGACGGTCGTCGGGCCGGCCAACGGCGGGTCGGCCAACGGCGGGGCGACCAGCGACGCGGTGGCGGCGATCGCGGACGCGGTGCAGGGCGTCTGGGGCAACGGCCTCTCCGCCGATGCGCTCACCCGCAACGCGCTGATCGCGAACCCGCGTGCCAATCCCGTCATGGTGTCCGTCCCGCTCGCGACCGAGAGCTACGCGGACACAGGCCCCGATACAGGCCCCGATCGCGCGCGCGCGCTCCGCCGCCAGCTCCGCCACGAGCCCACGCGCGAGGTGATGGACTATCTCGTCGCCTGCGCCCTCGAGGAGGGCCAGAGCGTCTCGTATACCGACACGTCGACAGGCGAGCAATTCACGTTCGACGGCAAGATCGGTATCTGCCCGGCCTGGGCCGCGGGCCCGGTGGGGCTGAAGTGCCAGCAGCTCGTCTCGGCGTGCATGCTCTCGCTCGTCAACGCCATGGGCCGCTCGATCACCATCTCGCTGCGAGGTCAGGCGTTCCCGGAGCACCGGCCGGGGCTCCTCTCGCCGGCGCCCTCCGTCCGCGTGGTGACGAACACGGAGGACGGCGAGCGCATCCCGAGCTTCAGGCGGTGCGCGAAGGATGCCCTGGGCGTGTCGCGCAACTGCGGGTGGACGGCCGAGCACGTCGGCTCCTGCACCCCGGGCTCGACCGTGTTCATCGCGACAGGCGACGCGCCCCTGACCAACTGCGCCGACGACCCGGCGAGCGCCGCTGCGCTGTCCGGGAGCGATACGGTGCTTCGCGTCTGCAGCGGTATCCGCGGCTGCGACGCCGGCTCACCCGATCACATCGTTGGGAGCGAGGTGCTCTGCAAGGGGCGCAAGGAGCCTGCGCTCCGCTTCGTCTGCCCTCAAAGCGCCTACTTCAGCCTCATGAGCAGCCCGCGGGCGAGCGGCCGCGCCGGCGTCTCCGCGCCGGCGGGGAGCGACGCCGCGGCGCTCCAGAACGACCTCCGCTTCAGCGTCGCGAGCCGCCCGGAGGCGGGCACCCAGCAGACGAACGGCACCGCTTCCAGGGCCGAAGGGACGTACCGTGCCGCGGTGTATCCAGCGGCGGAGGCCGACGTCTTTGGCTTTCGCGAGGGCGCGTACTTCGGGAACCTGTGGGGCACTGATCCCCTCCACCCCCGGCTCCAGGTGGGGATGAACGAAGTGGACGAGAACGGCGTATTCCACCCGGCTCTGACCCCCCCGGAGTTCTCAGGACAGGCCATCTATCGGCACGCCTTCGCCTGCACGGGTGAATACTGGACCGATCACGCCGCGTACGTGGCGGACCGCCTCTGCGCCGGCGCCGACAGCGAGGTGGACTGCGTCGCGACCTCGGTCGGCGCCTGCGGCGAATCGCACGACGTCACGGACTGTCCGCCGCTCCACCAGTGCTCCGTCGACGACGGGGGGCTCGTGGAGGGCGACAGGGACTTCCAGCAGTGCAATGGCGGCGGGATCGAATGGCCCCATCCGATCACGTCGTTTCTCAATCACCCGTCGGATGTCGTCCGGAACGCCCGGTTCTCCCTGTTCGCGCCGCTGTTTCCCGGAAGCGTGCTGTCTCTCGACGCGCCGACCTGTCCCTGAGCGGCGGCCGGCGCGCGGCCGCGCGCTCACCCGTCCCGGTAGTCGCCTGGCTCGATGCCATAACGGGCGATCCACCGGTGGATCTGCGTCCGTCCCTTGCCCATCGCCCGCGCCACCGCGCTGACATTCCCGCGGTGCTCGCGGAAGAGGCGGATCAGCGCCTCGCGCCGGCGGTCCTCCTCGTCGGAGCGCCGAGGTTCGCCGGACTGGGAAGCCTCGGGCTTCGGGGCCTCGGGCGGGGGGCCGCTGCGCGGGAGGACCGCGGGCGGCGGCAGGTGGTCGAGCTCCACCCGGCCGCCGCCCGCGAGCACGATCGCGGTCGCCAGGCACTTCTCCAGCTCGCGGACGTTGAGCCGCCACTCGCGCAGGAGGAGCGCGCGGGCCGCCTCGCAGCCGAGCGAGATCGACGCGGCCCGGTCCGGGGCGGCGCGGCGGAGCAGCGCGGCGATGAGCAGGCCGAGGTCCTCCCGGCGCCTGCGCAGGGGCGGCAGCTCGAGCACGAAGCCCGAGAGGCGCGCGAAGAGATCGCCCCGGAAGTCGCCGCGCTCCACCATCGCCGGGAGGTCCCGGTGCGTGGCCACGACCACGCGGAGGTCGACCTTCACGGGGCGCGTCGCGCCCACCGCGACGACCTCCGACTCCTGCAGCACGCGCAGGAACGCGGTCTGCGACGCCGCGGGCAGGTCGCCGATCTCGTCGAGGAAGAGCGTGCCCCGGTCGGCCGCGCGGATGAGCCCGGGCCGGTCCTCGGCCGCGCCGGAGAAGGCGCCCTTCTTGTGGCCGAAGAGCTCGGACTCGATGAGGCTCTCGGGCAGCGCGCCGCAGTTGATGGCGACGAACGGGCCGGGCCGCCCCGAGAGCGCGTGGACGGCGCGCGCGACGACCTCCTTGCCGGTGCCGCTCTCGCCCTGGAGGACGACGGGGATGGGCGCGGGCGCGACGGCCCGGAGGGAGGCGAAGCGCTCGGACAGCTCGGGTGAGAAAGTGGCGAGGCCGAACGGCTGATCCGCCGCCTGGGTCGCGCCGCCAGCAGGCTCGTCGGGCGCGGCGGCCTCGCGGAACAGGAAGAACGTGTGCCCGAGCTCGATCAGGTCCCCTTCGGCCAGGAGCGCGCTCCGCTGCGGCACGCCGTTCACGAACGTGCCGTTCGTCGAGCCGAGGTCCTCCAGGCGGAGCCGGCCGCCCTCGCGCGTGATCCGCGCGTGCCGCGACGACACCCAGCCGTCCTCGAGGCGCACGTCGAGGATCGCCCGATCACCCTCGATCCGCCGGCCGATCGAGCGCACCGGGCCCCGCCCGAACCCGACCTCGTCGACGCCGTCGAGCGGGAGCCGCGCGGGCGGATCCATCGGCCGCTGGCACTGCAGGACGAGGAAGAGGAACGGCCGCGGCGCGTGGCCAGCATCGGCGCGCCGCCGGGTGCGGACCAGCGTCGTCGGATCCTCCCGCGCGGCGCTCATCCTTCTGCCCCTCTCCGCCCCCGGGCGGACGCGCGCGAAGGAGGCGCCGGGATGTCGAGCTGGGCCTTCATGCTGCGGGCGTACGATCTATCACGCCCGCCGACCTCGAGCGCGTCGCGCGGCGATCAGCGATAGGGCCCGCGCGGCTCGGGCGCCGCGAGCGCGGAGACGATCGCGATCGCGCGCTCGATCCGCTCGCGCCCCGTCTCGAGGTGGCCGAAGACCAGCGTGACCGCGGCGTCATCGCCCGTGACCGACGCCGGGCGGAGCGCGGCGATCTCGCGCCGCAGCTCGTCGCCGAGGCGCTGAGCCACCCGGTCTGGCGCTTCCGCCACGAGCTCGTAGGCCCGCGGCAGGGCGTCGTCGCCGGACGGATCGAGCGCGCCCCGGGGCGGGCCGCGCCTGGGCCGGCGCCTGAGGGTGAATCGTTCCGAGGGCGACGCGGCGCGGGCCGCGCGGACGCGGGTGCCGAACGCGCCCTTCTCCCCTACCCGGCCGAACTCGACGTTGAAGAGCCTGGAGCGGTGCTCGAGCTCGATCGTCATCCCGCCCTCGGACGAGGCGGTGCCCGCGCCGGACAGGAGGCGCCCGCCGAGCCCCTGCGAGAGCGCCCGCAGCTCCTTGGCGAGCGCGCGGCCGCGGTCCGCGACGAGCGCGGCGGCGCGGATGGCGCTCGCGAGCTTCTCGGCGTCGTCCTCCAGCCCGGCGCGGACGGCGGTGAGCCGGTGCGACTCGAGCGTGAGCTGGTAGCCGGCGGCCGCGCGGAGCGCGTCGCGCAGCGGCGGCGTGAGCCACCAGCGCGCGAGCGCCGGGATGCTGGCCCTGACGACGAAGGCGCCGTCCAGCGCCGGATCGCCGACGTCCACACGCCGCGCCCGGAAAGGCCCGCCGCTCGCCCGGCGCAGCCGCTGCTCGTGGACGCGGAGCCTGAGGCCCGACGGGTTCCGCGCCGTGCCGGTGATGCGGGTGTGGTACCGCGCGACGGACACGTCGTCGTGATCGATGTCGTGGTCGACGAGCAGCGAGACGTTCTCGCACACCACGGAGATCTGCATTCGGGGGTCTCCCCATGGATCCGGCCCTGACTTGAACTTGCCGCCGACCAGGTCCGCTGCGCGCTGCCAGATCGGCCGGGCGAGCCGCCAGCGGGCCTCGGCGGCCCGCCTCGCCTGATGCCGCGCCTCCCCGAAGCCCCCCGCGAGCCCCGTGATTCCCAGGAGGATCATCAGTGCAACGACGGGCTCCATCTTCCGCGATCCTACCCTCCCGCCGCGGGCGTGCCCATGCGTGGCGGCGAGCACAGCCGCCGACAGCGCGGCTGTCCCCCACAAGAGCGCGCGGCGCAGCTCGCGCTTGTTGGGGGAGAGGGAAGCCCAATGTAGGAGGGAGAGGAGGTCCAGTGTGGGACAAGGAGGTCCAGTGTAGAGAGGAAGAGGAGAGTCCAACCCCTTCGGAGATGTCAAGTCCCAACTGCGAGAGCTGACCTGGGCTGACAGAACATTTTGCCATGCAATCCGGCCTCTCTGAAAAAGCGACACCGTATCAACAACTTACCCATGAATCGACAGGGCCGCCTTCGCTCAACAGCCTTCTTGGATTGACATCCTGGTTGTGAGCGTTCACATTGAGCCCCGTCGGTATTCTTTTGCTTCGCTTCGGAAGGGCGGTCATGCGCACCGAGACCTTCGCCAGCCGATCGATCTCGGCATCGGTTGGGTTCGCTCGGCCATCGTGAAGGTGAGCCCGCGAACGTCGCGGTCGCGCCTCAGCAGCGCTGGGCGCGAGGTCTCGTCTCCACGGCGACCCGCACGCCCGCCCCATGAAGAAGCGACATCGTAGTAACAACTTATGTATGCGCCCAAGGGGCCGCTTCACGCCACGGCTTACGACATGCGCCCTTGGGTACAGGAGAACCTCATGAGAATGCGATTTGAACGATGGCCCCTGCTAGCCACGCTCGCGCTCGGCGCCTGCATCTCCGCCGAGCAGGTCGACGAAGACGGCTACGAGCTCGACGACATGGCCGAAGGCGTCACCATCGATACCGCGGCGACCTACACGATCGTCGGCGTCCAGAGTGGAAAATGCGTCGAAGTGGCTGGAGGCAGCACCGCTGACGCAGCGGCCCTGCAGATCGCCAGCTGCAACGGCTCGACGCGCCAGCAGTTCCGCATGGAATCGGCAGGCGGCGGCTACTATCGCATCCGCAACGTCAACAGCAACCGTTGCATGGACGTCGCCGGCGCCTCCACCAGCGACGGCGCCCGCATCCAGCAATACTCCTGCTGGACGGGGGAAAACCAGCAGTGGTCGTTCACCGACGTCTCCAGCGGCGTCGTGCGCCTCACCGCACGCAACAGCGGCAAGTCCCTGGACGTCTACGGACGCGGCACCGCCGACGGCACCGCCTTGGTTCAATGGGCGTCGAACGGCGGGACCAACCAGCAGTTCCGGATCACACCCGTGGGCTCGGGCAGCAGCAGCAGCAGCAGCAGCAGCAGCAGCGGCACCGGCGGCAGCGGCGGCACCGGCGGCACCGGCGGCAGCGGGGGCGCCGGCGGCAGCGGCGGAGCCGGAGGCAGCAGCGGCGGCGGCAAGTTCGTCGGTAACATCACCACCGGCGGGCAGGTGCGATCGGATCTGTCCCGGTACTGGAACCAGATCAGCCCGGAGAACGAGGGCAAGTGGGGCTCCGTCGAGCCCACGCGGGACGTCATGAACTGGGCCGGCATGGACCGAGTCCGGGATTACGCTCGCCAGAAGGGCATTCCCTACAAGGGACACACCCTGATCTGGGGTGCCCAGCAGCCGGGCTGGATTGCCGGCCTGTCGCAGAGCGAGCAGCGCGCCGAGGTGGAAGAGTGGATCCAGGCGTTCTGCCAGCGCTACCCGGACGTCGCCATCATCGACGTCGTGAACGAGCCGCCCCCGCACACCACCCCGGCGTACATGAACGCCCTCGGCGGCGCGGGCTCGAGCGGCTACGACTGGATCGTGCAAGCGTTCAAGTGGGCGCGGCAGTACTGCCCGAACGCCAAGCTGCTGCTCAACGACTACAACAACATCGAGTACAGCGGCGACAATCAGAACACGATCAACATCGTCAATCGGATCCGGTCGGCAGGGGCTCCCATCGATGGCATCGGAGCGCAAGCTCACGACGCGTACAAGCTCAACACCAGCACCGTCAAGGGCTTCCTCGACCGGCTCGCCGGCACCGGTCTACCGGTCTACATCACCGAGTACGACATCAACCTGGCGAACGACACGCAGCAGCTCAACGTGATGCAGAGCCAGTTCCCCATGTTCTACGACCATCCGAGCGTGAAAGGCATCACGCTGTGGGGGTACATCAGCGGCCAGACGTGGGTGACCAACTCAGGGCTCATGAGCAGCAGCGGCCAGATGCGGCCCGCCATGTCCTGGCTGATGAACTACCTGGGACGCTGAACGCGCTGACGCGCGGTCCACGGAGATCCGCGCGTCAGTTGATCGCTGCGCAGGCTCGTCCGCTCGGTCGCGGCTCCACGGAGTCTCCCCGTAGGGCCGAGCTTGCGCAGCCGATCCCGGGCGCCTTCCAATGTGCCTTACCTACCGCTTCGTATACCTTTGAACAGAGGGGATGATGATGAGAATCCGATTCAGGCGATGGCCGCTGCTCGCGACGTTCGCCGCCACGGCTGCGTGCGTCTCCGCCGAGCAGCTCGATGAAGACGGTCACGAGTTCGATGCGCTGGCCGAAGGCGTCACCATCGATACCGCGGCGACCTACACGATCGCCGGCGTCCAGAGTGGAAAATGCGTCGAAGTGGCTGGAGGCAGCACCGCTGATGCAGCGGCCCTGCAGATCGCCAGCTGCAACGGCTCGACGCGCCAACAGTTCCGCATGGAATCGGCAGGCGGCGGCTACTATCGCATCCGCAACGTCAACAGCAACCGTTGCATGGACGTCGCCGGCGCCTCCGCCAGCGACGGCGCCCGCATCCAGCAATACTCCTGCTGGACGGGGGAAAACCAGCAGTGGTCGTTCACCGACGTCTCCAGCGGCGTCGTGCGCCTCACCGCACGCAACAGCGGCAAGTCCCTGGACGTCTACGGACGCGGCACCGCCGACGGCACCTCCTTGGTTCAATGGGCGTCGAACGGCGGGACCAACCAGCAGTTCCGGATCACACCCGTGAGCTCGGGCAGCAGCAGCGGCACCGGCGGCACCGGCGGCACCGGCGGCACCGGCGGCAGCGGGGGCGCCGGCGGCAGCGGCGGAGCCGGAGGCAGCGGCGGAACCGGCGGCGGCGAAGGTTGCGGCTTGCCCACCACCTTCCGCTGGCAGTCGAGCGGCATGCTGGTAAGCCCGAAGTCCGACTCGACTCACAATATCGTGTCCATCAAAGATCCGACGGTCTCCTTCTTCAACGACCGATGGCACATCTACGCCACCACGGCGAACACCGCCGGGAACTGGCAGATGACTTACCTGAACTTCACCGATTGGTCTCAGGCCGCGTCCGCGCCGCAATACTACATGGATCGCACGCCCGGCTTCAGCGGCTATCGGTGCGCGCCGCAGATGTTCTTCTTCAGGCCTCAGAACAAGTGGTACCTCATCTATCAATCGCAGCCGCCGCAGTTCTCCACGACCAGCGACCCGAGCCGCCCGGAGACCTGGACCAGACCCCAGAACTTCTTCGCGTCCACGCCCGCTGGCATGCCCAGCCTGCCCATCGATTACTGGGCGATCTGCGACAGCGCCAATTGTTACCTCTTCTTCACCGGCGACGACGGTCGGATGTACCGCAGCCAGACCACCCTGCAGAACTTTCCGAACGGGTTCGGCCCGGTCTCCGTCGCCCTTCAGGACTCGAATCGTAACAATCTGTTCGAGGGGAGCTCCACGTACAAGATCAAGGGCATGAACAAGTACTTGACCGTGATCGAGGCCATCGGCCCGACGGGCGCCAGGTTCTATCGCTCGTTCACCGCGGATCGCCTCGACGGCGCGTGGACCCCGCTCGCGCATACCTGGAACGCGCCGTTCGCAGGTCAAAACAACGTGACCTACGCGTCAGGCGTGGCTGACTGGAGCGACGACGTCAGCCATGGCGAGCTGGTGCGCGATAGCAACGACGAAACCGCGACGCTCGACACCTGCAATCTGCAGTTCCTGTATCAAGGACGCAACCCGAGCTCGGGCGGCGAATACTCGCAGCTCCCGTACCGCCTCGGCCTGTTGAAGGCAGTTCGCTAGCGGGCCGAACCTGTTGGAGTTCATCGAGCTCCAACAGGTTGCTCCGCCTCCTCGATCCGCTTGCTGGGCCGCCTCGAGGCTCTGGCTCGCCGCTGCGCGCCGGGCGTCGAACAGGTCTCTCCTGGCGCCCATGGTGCGCGCGGTGCCCTCTCCGCGACGCGGTGTGGGCGAGCGCGTGCTCAACAGCTGTCCGCGGCCGGAGCACGGCGCGTCCAGGGCCGCACTGCACCTCCGGACGCGGACGAGATCATGGGCCGAGCGAGGCCGTCGGGCCCCGGCGCGCCCTACTTGCTCACCGACACCACGTCCAGGCGCAGCATCTGGCCGGTGGTCGGCGCCGTGTCGTACGGCGGCAGCCCCTCGAAATAGTCCTTGGTCCAGTTGGCGATCTGGCGCTCGTTGCCGTCGTTCATCACCACCTTGACCATGGCGCCGCCGTTGACCTGGATCGTCGCCTCGTAGTCCTCCTTGTGAATGTCGTGAGCGCGGTACTGATAATTGTTCAGCCAGTACGTCTGGCGCGGCTCGCTCACCTCGATCGAATATTGCTGGTAGTTGATGGAGTCGTTGGGGCCGACGCTGCCGCCGATCATGAACGGCTTCATGGGCATCTCGCCCCCCTCGATGTCCGTCGGCTCCCAGATCCCGCGCACCCGCAGCTTGACCGAGTACGTCGTGCCCGGATCGCCGCCGAAGATCACCTGCTTCTCGATGCGCTGGGTGTTGGGCGGATGATTGCACGTCGCCATGGAGGCCAGCGGCAAGGGCGTCGACGGGGCGCACGGGGCATCGACGAACAGCTTGTCCAACCCGCTCGCATAACTTGCGAGATCCGGAGCGGCGTCGCCGCCACCCGAGCCACCGCCGCCGCCCGAGCCGCCGCCCGAGTCGCCGCCGCCCGAGCCACCGCTGCCGCCGGAGCCGCCGTCGCCACCCGAGCCACCGCCGCCGCCCGAGCCCGACGCGGCGTCATGCGTACCGGAATCGCCCGGCGCTGCTCCCCCGGTTCCCCCGGCTCCCCCCGCGCCGCCCGTCTCGGTGCTGCTGCATCCGGCGACCGTAAGCAGCAGCGCAAGCAGAGCCATCGCCGGCGTTGCGCAGATACTCCGCATCCCCACGGTATCGGGGCTCGGACCGGGGTCATCGATGGCGGTGCGGTTCGCGCAGACGAGCCGCGCTGTAGCGAACGATGAAATCGAGTTCATAGAACCAGTATCCTACGTTGGGGATGATAACGTTGGGGACGATACGGTAGCGCGGGCAGGTCGGCGAGCGCCTCTTCCAGGCGCCGCGACGCCGCGCTCAGACCTGGATGCCCGCGAGCGGCGACGTGACCCGCCCCGCGTCGATGCCGATCTCTGTCACGTTCACGCCCATGACCTGGGCGACCGTCAGGAGCGCCTTGCTCAGGTTGTCGCCGGGGAAGTTGCGATGCTCGTCGCCGCGCAGCCGCCCTCCGGCTTTCCCCGCGAAGAGCACCGGCCATTCCGTCCTCGTGTGCACCTTGCCCCACGCGGTGTCGGACGTGACGTACACGAGCGAGCTGTCGAGCAGGTTCGAGCTGCCGTGCGGCGTGTTCTTGAGCTTCGTCAAGAACTCGTTCAGGCAGCGCATCGTGTAGATCACGCCCTTGTCGACGCGAGGCTGACTCGATTGGTCCCCGGCATCTCCGTGGCAGATGGTGTCGTGGAAGTCGTCGTTCATGTCCTGCGCGAGGTGCCGGTAGTAGACGTGCGCGGCGGGCAGCGAGAACATGAACGAGAGCACGCGGGTCCTCTCGCACGCGAGCGCGAGCGCCGAGAGCTCGACCATGGCGGCGTTCACCGCAGGGGGCGCCTCGCTCTGCGAATCCTTGCCGACGGTGGGGGCCGTCGGGCTCTTGCACGCTGCCGTCGGATCGCCGCCGGACGGCATGGTCTCGAGGCGCTGCTCGATGGCGCGGATCGACTCGAGGTGCTCCTCGATACGACGCCTGTCGGCCGCCCCGAGCCGCTGCTTCAGGCTCGCGCCGTCCTGCAGGATGGAGTCGAGCACGCTCTTCCGGACGTTCGCGATCTTCGTGGCCTGAGCCGCGCCGTCATCGCTGGGCTCGGGCAAGCCGCTCATGAACAATCGATTGAACACGGCCTTCGGATCGAACTCCGGGTTGTTGCGCGCGTTCGGCCCCTTGTGCGAGACGGTATGCAGCGAGTCCTGAGGGCCGCCCGGCGTCGCCGGCGTCAATCCCAGCTCGAGGGAGCGGTACGGCGCCCCGGCCGAGATGGCGTTCGCGACGACCTGGTCGATGGACGCGGCCCGCACGGCGTTCCCGCTGAGCGGCGCGCCGGTCGTGGCCCCCGCCGACCCCGTGGGGTGCTCGACGCCGGATACCACGAGCTTGTTCTCGAGGCCGCTGATCACCGTGAGGTACGACTTGAGGTCCGCGAGGGGCTGGAGCTCGGGGCTGAGATCCCAGGCCTGACCGGAGCCCGTGCGCGTCGGCTTCCAGCGGCCGGGAAGCGTGCCGTTCCCGAAGAACCACGTGACGTAGAGCGGCGAGACCGGGGTCTTCGTCTGAGCGAGCGCCGTGCCGCTCTCGTTCAGCATGATCTCGAGCAGGGGGAGCGGGATCGTGACGGCGGCGCCCGTCGCCAGAATGCCCCGGAGAACAGTTCGTCGGTTCAAGGCTTTGTTCGTCATTGGGGTACCTGCGATCAGGGTTGGGGGGCGACGGACGAGAAAGCGTCGTTGGTCACGACGTCGAGGACCAGCTCGCGCAGCTTGTACCCCGACCCTTCGAACGAGGCGGTCAGCGCGTTCAGCACGCTCGCGTCCACCTTCCTCTCCTCGTGACCCGCTGCATACGTGTAGTACTTGCGGACGAGGCATTCCGCGACCGAGGCGTCCGCGCTGAGGGTCAGGCCGAGCGCGCGCGCGTCGGCCACCGGTTGCCCGTCGAACTCGCCGCTCGGGTCGATCGGCAGGCCGTGGTCGGTGGTGCGGAAGCGGCCGATCGCGTCGAAGGTCTCGAGCGGCAGACCCAGCGGGTCCATGTACGAGTGGCAGCCGGCGCAGGCGGGCTTGGTCCGGTGGTTCTCGAGCCGCTGACGCTTCGTGAGGGGCTTGTCCGCAGGCGGCTCCGGGAGCTCGAGAGCGACGTCGCCGGGCGGCGGCGGGATGGGCGTGCACATGAGGGCGTCGCGCATGAACTTGCCGCGCAAGGTGGGAGAGCCCTCCTTCTGGTTCGCGAACTGCGAGAGGAAGCCCGCTTTGCTGAGGATCCCGATGCGCGGGCCGTCCGCGGGCAACGAGCGGATCTCGAAGGCGCCCGAGCCGAGGCCGGCGGTGTCGAGACCGTAGAGCTGGGCGAGGTCGCTGTTGACGACGACCTTCGTGGTCGCGAACAGGTCGAGCGCGCTCGCTTGATCGTCGAACGCGAGGACCTCCCAGGTGCCTCGCATGTCGCGGACCATCGCCGCTTGCAGCGCCGGGTTGTACTCCGGAAAGAGCCCCGAGTCCTTTGCCTGGGTGCCGATCCGATCGAGCCGCATGTACTCCTCGGCGAAGGCGCCGACCGCCTCGCGCCCGGCGGGCGTCTCGAGCAGCCGCGTCGCCGCCGCGCGGATCCCCTCCACCGTTCCGAGCGCCCCGCTCGCGGCCTCGTCGAGCAGCTCCTGGTCCGGCAGGCTGTTCCACAACAGGAACGCGAGCCGGGACGCCATCTCGTAGCCCGTCAAGCGAAGCGACCCGTCGGCGCTCGGCGCCCCGAGCTCCGGGCGATACAGGAAGTTCGGAGAGGTGAAGAGGGCCACGGTCGCCCAGCGGGCCCCCTCGACGGCGCTCTCGAGCTCGGTCGCGGCCTTCGCGGCGACGGCCGCGAGCCGGTCGAGCTCGGCGGTCTCGAGCGGGCGCCGCCACGCTCGAAGCCCCTGCGTCTGGAGGAAGCCACGCACGCAAGCGTCGTTCTCCGCGCCGCTGGGCGCGCAGCCGATGAACTGGTCCCGCTTCGCGCGATCCGCGAACACCGCGTCGACGGCGCTCTCGATGGCCGCGTGGTACTGCTCGACGCCTCGCTCCGAGGTCACGACGGTCGATGCGCCGATGACCGCAAAATTCCCGTTCCAGCTGTCGGCGTCGAGCTGATTGATATCGACCTCGACGCCCAGCATGTCGCGCACGGCGTTGCGGAACTGCGTTCTCGTCAAACGGCGCAACATCCCGGCCGCGGGCTGGAACGGCGGCGGGTCCGAGTCCGGCGACGTTCCATCTCCCCCGCTGGAGGATGCCCCAGCGCCCTCCGTCGGGTCACCCAGCGCGCCCGTGCACGCGGCCGCGAACGCGAGCGCGCAAACGGCGGCGATCTCTTTTGAGGAACGGAGCTCGTGCCACGACGGCTTCTTCATCTTGCTCTCCGATAATGCAAGGGGATGACGACGCGCGGTAACCCACATCTCGCGACCATGCCCCGGAGCAGGTGCTCGCATCGCCGAGCCAAGCTCGCCCGGCATGACGGAACCTGGAGCACCTGATACCGGACCGGGCCGCTGTGATGACACTGCTGCGCCCGAGGAGGGGCTGAGGCATGGCCCGCCACAACCCAGGTTACGCCGCCCCCGAAGTTGCCATCCGGCCGCCTCGCCGGGCTCCCGAGAAAATTCCAGCTGACAGCACCTAGGGCATCACGACAGCCGTCGAATCAGCAAAGCTTGTCGTGGCCTCTGGTGAATCGCCTCTGGCGAAACGCCAAGCACCATCGATCGGCAATCGCTTCCGCGACGGCCGAACGAATGGAATCGACACCGGAACCGATCAGAAGACGAAGGTCTCGGCGCGCATGACGCCCACCGAGGGCGAAGCAAAAGGATACCCCTGAGCCGAATGTGAACGATCACATTTCAGGAGTCAACGCCAATCGACCGGCACGCGGGCCCCCTCATCCCGAGCTGGGACGACGCTGGCGGGGCCCTCCAGAGCCGCACGCATCCTGGTCGAGGCCGAGCCGGTGCTGCGCAACGGCACCATCCAGGCTCCGTGAAACCTACAGCCTCGCAGAAGCCAGGCTCGTAGGACAGCTCACGCGTGGCGGCGGCCGGCCACCGCCACGCGTCGCCGCCCGCGTCGCTCGAGGCCGAGCGAGGCTGCGCGTCGGTCAATTTTTGATTGACCCCGCCATGTGAACGATCACAATCTGTGTCCGAGCTGCGATCATGCGGCCGAGCTTGCCCCCTCCCTGACCAGGAGACGTCGGATGTGGATGAGCGTGAAGCTGATGGGTGCCGTGATGGTGAGCGTCGGCACTGGCTTTGCATGCGGGTTTGCAGGCGGCTTTGCGGGCGCAGCGTGGGCCGCGGGCGGGACGGCGGACGTCCCTGCATCGGTTGCCGACGGGAAGGATTTCGGCTGCGGCGCCAAAGGACAGCAAACCTGTCCGATGCAGGGGCTGGATCAAGGCGGTTCTGTACAAGGCAGAGTACGCCGCGAAACACGGTGACACCCCCTCCGAGGCGCCGCACCCTCCTCTCGCCCTCTCCGCTCCTCGCGCGGGGCGCGCGCGCTCCTTCCAGCGTCGAGGCCCTGGCCCTACCCGTCGGGTCGATTCACGTCGAGCGTTTATAGACGCGCCGTCGGCCACCCGCGTCGCGCGCTGCAAGGTGCCCATGTCCACATCTGCACAAGATCCGAAGTCGAGCGAATCCATCACCCCCGTGCGCTGGGGCGTCCTCGGGGCGAGCAACTTCGCGTTGAAGGTCAGCCTGCCCAGCATGAAGCGGGGGCCCCTGACCGAGATCGCCGCGCTGGCATCGCGCGACATCGACAAGGCGCGCGCCGCCGCGCAGTCTCTCGGGATCCCGAAGGCGTACGGCAGCTACGATGAGCTGCTCGACGATCCGGAGATCGAGGCCGTCTACAACCCGCTGCCCAACCACCTGCACGTGAAGTGGTCGGCGCGCGCCGCCCGCGCCGGCAAGCACGTCCTGTGCGAGAAGCCGATAGCGCTCAGCGCCAAGGACGCCGCGGCGCTGGTCGACGTGCAGCACGAGACGGGCAAGCGGATCGCCGAAGCGTTCATGATCCGCTACCACCCGCAGTGGCAGCAAGCCAGGGAGTGGGTGCGAAGCGGCCGGATCGGCGAGCTGGTCAGCGTCCAGGCGGCGTTCTCGTATTTCAACCGCGACGCCACCAACATCCGCAACAGGGAACAAGTCGGGGGCGGCGCGCTCTACGACATCGGCTGCTATGCGGTGAACACGTCGCGCTTGCTGTTCGGGCGCGAGCCCCTGCGGGCGATGGTGCTCGTCGAGCGCGATCCCGAGTTCGGCACCGATCGCTTGACCTCGGGCCTGCTCGACTACGGCGGCGCGCACCTGACCTTCACGTGCAGCACGCAGGCGGTGGCCTACCAGCGCGTGAACGCGCTCGGGACCAAGGGTCGCATCGAGATCGAGATCCCGTTCAACGCCCCCGCCGACCAGCCGTGCAAGATCTTCCTCGATGACGGCTCGACGCTGAACTGCAGCTCGGCCAAGGTCACCTCGTTCCCCGTCGTCGACCAGTACCACCTGCAGAGCGAGGCGTTCTCGCGCGCCATCCGCACGGGCGGCCCCGTCGAGAATTCGATCGAGGTCGCGGTCGGCAACATGCGGGTCATCGACGCGCTCTTCCGTTCCGCCGAGAGCAGGCGCTGGGAGAAGATCTAGCTCCGTGCGCCAGAGGTCCCGCCAGGGATCCGGAGAGAGATTTCAACGCAAAGTCGCAAAGTCGCAAAGTCGCAAAAAAAAGAATAGATTTGTGTTTTCTTGCGTCTTTGCGCTCTTGGCGCCTTTGCGTCAAAATCTCCCTTCATTTGCGAGGCAGATCCCTGGCGGGATTCATGACACGCGGAACTAGCCGCACCCCGCGGCGCCCGGTGTCGTCACGGTCGCGGCGGCGAGCCCCCCGCCCCGCGGCGCCTTCGAGCGTCTTGCGAGGTCAGCCGCGGGGCCGGCGCCGTCGCATCGCCAGGGCGGAGAGCCCCAGGGCGAGCGCTGCGGCCCACGAGCTCGTCGTGGCGCTGGCTCCGGCGACGACGCACCCGCAGCCTCCGTCGGAGGACTCGTCGTCCGGCATCGTTCCGTCGCTCCCACCTCCCTCGCCCGTCGCGCCGGCGCCCACGGAGGCGCTGGCCCCCGTCGTGGCCCCGACCTCGCCGCTGGCGGAGGAGCTGGCCGCCGTCGCGGCCCCACCCTCGCCGCTGCCGGAGGAGCTCGCCGTCGTCGCGGCCCCGCCCTCGCCGCTGCCGGAGGAGCTCGCCGTCGCCTCCGCCCCGCCCGCGCCGCTGCTGGAGGAGCTGGCTGTCGCCCCCGCCCCGCCCGCGCCCGCGCCCGTCCCGGTGTCCTCATCGCGGGGCACAGCTCCGGTGAACCCGGTCTGCCCCTCCCGCGTCAGCGACAGCACCAGCGTGCCGTCCTTCACCGTCACGTTCTGCGGGTCGAAGTCCACGCGGTTCCCGTCGAACGTCCAGTCCCCTTTGCTCCATCGCGTGCTGTCCAGGGAGTTGAAGTCGTCCTGCCACGCGAGCTCGAAGTTCCCGTTGTTGTAACGATAGTACTTGATCCAGTTGACGAACTGGTGCTGCGGGAGGGCGGAATCGTCGAACGCTCCGACCCATTCGGTGGCGTCGGAGGACCACGTGTTGAAGCGAAAAGACTGGGGATTCTTCAGGGAGGTCACCTGCGCCCCCGTCGTTCTCTTGATCTCTCGCCCGTCGATGCTCCACGCCACGTAGTCCGGCGTCCACTCCAGCGCGTAGGTGTGATAGGCGTCCGCGAGGGAGACGCCCGCGTTGTGCACCGCCTCCGACGTCACCTTCGTGCCCATCCCGGTGATGATGTTCGACTGCCAGCTCCGGGCGTTGTCCTTCCCGAAGACCTCGATGTCGATCTCCTCCCAGAACGCGCCGGACATCTCGGAGCCGTTCTTGTAGGTGAAGAAGGTCGACAGGATGCCGCTCCCGCGCGACATGCGCATGCGCATCTCGATGCGACCCTGAAGATAGCTCTGGGACGAGTAAACCTCTGCGCCCTTGTAGGGCTTCGCGGCCGCGGTCGAGCTGAAAGCGAGCGCCAGCGAGGCGGCTGCGAGCATTGAACCTGAGCGAACTCTCGAGAACATGATCAAACCTCCAATGATTGCACCAGACCGTCAATTCGCGGCGGCCCCGCTCCGCCCGGCGCCTCGGGCACGACGCCGCCGCGCGGCGACCGCGCCCAGCGCGATCAAGGCTGCGAGAGCGCCCGCGGGGGAGCTGGGCCCGGATTGGACCCGGAAGGCGCACCCGCCCTCGTCGCCGCTGGCGCCGCCAGCGGTCGTACCGCCAGCGCCGCCCGTGCCGCTCCCCGCCGTTGCTCCGCTGCCCGCCGTCGCTCCGCTGCCCGCCGTGGCTCCGCTGCCGGTGGTCGCTGCGCTGCCGCTGCTCACACCCCCGCCCGCTCCGCCGCTGCCGGTCGCTCCGCCTTCACCCACGTCCGGAGCGCCCCCGGCGCCAGCGCCACCGGCGCCCGTCGGATCGGGATCCGGGGCGTCGAGCGGAGTGAATTTCCACCAGTTGACGTTGAACAGGAAACCGCTCCCACCGGTGAACTTCAGGAACAGATCGTGTATCCCTGTCGCGCCGTCGACCGCACAGGACGTGGTGACCCAGGTCTGCCAGCCGCCGGTACCCTCGACCATGCAGGTCCCCACCAGCGTGCCGGTCGCGCTGTCGAGGCGCAGCTCGATGCTGCCGCCAGCGTTCGCCGAGGCCACCCTCGCGTCGAAGGACACCGCGCCGGTGCCAAAATCGACGCCCTTCACCTTGATGTAGTCGCCGTTTTCAATCGACCCGACGTTCATTCCCCCCTCGCCGCATACCTCGGTCTCCACGCCGGATTCCCAGGCGATGGTCTCCGCTTCCGTCATGACATACGGATTCAGGTTGCCGACGCCGGGCGGGCCCTCCTTGCTCATCTTGATCGTCGGGAATGTGCCGTCGGCGTTGAACGTGAACCGCTCGACGGCGGCCGAGCGGTGATACCCGCCACCGCCCGGCAAGGCGCCGTTGTGATAGAAGAAGTAGGAGCTCCCCTTGAAGTCGATGACGCCCGCGTGGTTGGTGAAGCTGCTGCCCTCCGTGGGCATGATGACCCCCCGGTAAGTCCATGGGCCGGTGGGCTTGCTGCTCGTCGAGTAGGCGATGTACTCCGAGATAGGGCCCCCCGCGTACACCAGGTAGTACAGCCCATCGCGCTTGTAGAGCCACGGACCTTCTTCGTACTTGGTCTTGTGGCGACCATCGTCATTCCCGGTGCGCTGCCCGAAGCTCTCCGCCGTCATGGGCACGCGCACGACGTCTCCCTGGTAGGAGATCATGTCTTCGTTCAGCTTCACGTAGCACACGCTCGGGTTTCCCCAGTACAGATAAGCCTGGCCGTCGTCGTCGATGAACGGCGTCGGATCGATGTCTCCGCAATCGGCCGTGATCAACGGCTTTCCCAGGGCGTCTTTGAACGGGCCGGTGGGACTGTCGGACACGGCCACGCCGATGGTCATCCTGTTCAGCGAGCGGCTCGTGACAGGAACGTAATAGTAGAACTTCCCGTTCCTGTGGATGGCCTGGCCTGCCCACGCGTCTCCCTTTGCCCAGCTGAAATCGCTGAATTTCAGCGGCGACCCGTGATCGGTCCAGTTCACCATATCCTTGGAGGAATACACCCTCCATTCGTTCATCCCGAACCAGTCCGTGGCGCTGTCTTCGTCGTGCCCGGTGTAGAGGTACACCGTGTCACCGTGGACCATGGGAGCCGGATCCGCGGTATAATTGGTCTGTACGACGGGATTGTCTGCCAGGGAGACGGACGGAAGCGCGGTCGCGCCGCAAAGCAACAACGCCGCCCCGAAGAGCTTACGTTGGAAGGGTATCGTGTTCGTTGCCATTCTTGAATCCTTGCTGCTCTCCTGAAGGATGTCAGGCACTGCCGATGTCGTGGGTCGCTCGGTTCATGGCGCCCCGGCGCCTCTCGCCGAGTGGTTCGTCGTAGAGACAGCCGGCTGGGCGAGCTGGCAGCGATCGTCTCCCGCGGAAGGTGAACATCGGCGGCAGACGACGCTCCAGCTCTCCAGCCCGGCTACTCTCCGACGACGCGCACCGAGCGCCGTCGTTGAACCCTCAGCTCAGAACTGCGTAAGGAAATCCCAGACGTCGTGAGGATTCCAGGTCATGATCGCGAAGATCCGCGATTTGCCGACGCACAGGCTGGCGTCGGCCTGCTTGATGTGCGTTGTACGAGCGGGGATCAACGCTCGAGCGTGACATCAATCACCCGCGATCCAGGAAGTCCATCAGCCACTGCATGGCCGGCCGCATCCTGCCGTCGTCATACTGGATGCCGGTGTTGTCCCGCCAGGTGGTGCCGACGATGTAACCCCACAGGGTGATGCCCTGGACCGAGGGGTGGTTCCAGTACATCGTGAACTGCTCCTCCATGATCTGCTTCTGCCTGTTGTCGTTCGCCTCGCCGATGTCGTACTCGGTGATGTACACAGGCTTGCCCAGCGAGGCGAGCTGGTCGATGAAGCCCTTGACGGTGTTGGTGTTGATCTTGTACGCGTCGTGGGCCTGCGCGCCGATGGCGTCGACCGGGGCGCCCGCTGCGATGACCGCCCTCGCGATCTTCATGAAGTTGTTGTGGTCGTTCTGATACTCGATGTTGTTGTAGTCGTTGAGGATCAGCTTCGCGTTCGGGCAGAACTCGCGGGCCCACTTGAAGGAGTTGACGATCCAGTCCCAGCCGCTGGCGCCGTCTCCGCCGATGCCGTTCTTGTAGGACGGCGTGGTGTGGGGCGGCGGCTCGTTGACCACGTCGATGTACTTCGTCTTGGGGTAGCGCTCGCAGAACGACTTCATCCAGTCCCGCACGGCCGCCTGCTGCTCGTTGCCGGGGAGGCTCCCGACCCAGCTGGGCTGCTGGGAGCCCCACACGAAGACGTGGTGCTTGAAGATGATGTTGTTGTCCTGCGCGTACTTGTAGATCCTGTCGAGCTTGCTCCAGTCCTTGTTCCCGCGGCTCTTCTCGACCTCGCCCCACTTCCCCTCGTTCTCAGGCGTGATCTGGTTCCAGTACTTCGCGAAGCCGTCGCGCACGGCGCCGCGCGTCGTGATGTTGCCGACGAACTTCCCCGTGGGCTCGGAGCCGCCGGCTCCGGTGGACGCGCTGGTCGACGCGCTGGTGGACACGCTGGTCGAGGCGTCCGCACCGCCGCCACCTTCGTTTGATCCGCCGGTGCTGGCGCTGGTCGTGGCGGTGCTCGTCGTGGCGCCGCTCGTCGTGGCGCCGCTCGTCGTGGCGCCGCTCGTCGTGGCGCCGCTCGTCGTGCCGTTGCTGGTCGTGCCGGCGCTGGTCGTGCTGCCAGCTCCTCCCGCGCCGCCCGTGCCATCGCCTTCGCCCGCATCGGAGCATCCAGCGAGAGTCGCGAGCCCGAGCGCGATCCACGTCGTACCGCGCAGCCATCGAGAAGAACGGTTCTTATTCATGTTGGATTTCCGCAAGTTGAACGATTGAAGATGGGGATGCTTTGAGCAGAGAGCCGACAGGCAGCGGCTCGAGCTCCGAAACGTCTCGATTCTTTGCTTCTTCAGGCGATGATCGGCTCGACGAGCCCGCCTTCGAGGCTCTCGTCGCCGAAGTCGTCGAGCGGGCCCCCCTGGCCGTTGGTGCACCCGACCGCCGCGCCGATCGTGTTGAGCAGCTTGTTGTTGGTGATCTTGACGTCGACGAACTGGCCGGTCTTCAGGTAGCCCGCGGCGCCGCCGGCGAGGATGTACGGGACCTTCCGGTACCCGTGGTACTTGTCGGCGTTGTCATTGAGCCACACCGCCACGCCGTGATCGAGGAGCGTCCCCGAGCCGAGCTCGTACGACGAGAGCCGATCGAGCAGGTACTTGAAGAGCCGCGCGTGGATCCGGTCGATCTGGTGGTGCAGCTCCTGAGCGCCCTCGATCGGCGGGCCCGAGGTGCCGTCGCTGTCGATGCGGTGGGAGATCTTGTGGTAGCTCTTCTGCCGGACGCCGTGGATCGTATACTCGGTCCCGTCGTTGCCGTCACCCACCTGGAGCGTCGCCACGCGCGTGACGCCGCACGCCATCGCGAGCGCGATGATGTCCATCTGCATCCGCGTGACGGCCTCCACGTTCTCGGATTTGCCGACGTTCGGCGAGATCGCCTCCATCTCGTCGACCTGCATCTCCGGGAGCTTGCACGCGAGCGCGACCTCGAGGTCGCGGATGCTGTCGAAGTGGAGCTGCAGCCGCTCGCGATCGCTCTTGCTGATGTCCTTCCGGCCCATGAGCGCCTTCATCTCCCCGCGCACCAGGTCGTTGACGCTGGTGCGGCGCTCGACCAGCGACTGCTGGACCTCGGTGTCCACGTCGGCGAGCCCGAAGAGCTTCTGGTACGCGTTGGCCGGGTTGCGCTCGGCGGCGCGCAGCTGCTTCGGCCCGCGGTACGAGAGCACCTCGTTGATGTACCCGGCCATCCTGCCCGCATAGAGCGTCAGCGGCTCGACGCCCGCCGGGTTGAGCTCGGTCGCGATGCGGTTGTCGATCGACTCGCCCATCGCCAGCGACTCGTTGCCCGCCGGCTGGTCCGACACGCGCGCGGCCGTGAGGCACTGGTTGCCGCCGCCGGAGTGGCCGCACCCGTTGCCCTTGAACGCGAAATCCACGCCGCGCAGCATGATGAGCTTGCTCGCGTGGTCCTTGAGCTCGCTGACAGCGCGGTCGCTGTCCCGCTCCATCGACGCGGCGGTCAACGCGCCCGTCTCGCTGGGCCAGAACATCTCGGGCTCGTCGTTCGTCGCCTGCGCCACGCCGTTCGCCTGGCGCATGAAGATCGCGAAGGGCGGCACGTCGCCCGTGCCGGCCGAAGCGCGCCGCGAGGCGAAGGTCTCCAGGAACGGGAGCGCGACCGTGACGCCAAAGAGGCCTCGAAGCACACGTCGTCGGGTGATCATGGCGCCTCCGCGGGAACGCGAGCGAGGAACGGAGTGGAGGAGACGATCTGGAGGAGGAGCTCCTTGGTCGCGGCGCCGCCGCGCGACGCCTCGCCGAGCTCCTTGACGAGCGCCCGGTCCTCCGCGCGCACGCCGCGGCCGTGGGAGAACTCGATCCAGCGCTGCGCGTAGCACGCGTGCGCCTCGCTGCTCTCGGCGAGGAGCTGGCTGAACTCGACCGCATCCGCGTAGCTCCTCGGCTGGCCGCCGAGCGTGTAGACGTCCGCGGAGTCGACGGGCGCGCCATTGTCGGTCGTGCGGTACTTGCCGATCGCGTCGTAATGCTCGAAGGCGAACCCGGCGGGGTTGATGAGCACCCCGTGGCACGACGCGCCGCACGTCCCCTTGCCCGTGTGCGCCTCGACGCGCTCGCGGTTGGTCGCGAGCTCGCCCGGCGGCAGCGAGGTCGCGTTGTCGGGCGGCGGCGGCAGCGCGGCGCAGAGGATCCTGAGGTTCACGAACACGCCGCGGTGGATCGAGTCCGGCTGCCGCGCCGTCGCCTTCGCCGCGAGGAAGCCGAGGCGCGTGAGCAGCCCCGAGCGCTCCGCCCCGTCGAGCTCCACCTGCTCGAACTCGTCCGAGAACTCGCCCTCGATGCCGTAGACGGCCGCGAGGTGGTCGTTCACGAACGCGGTGCGCGAGGTGAGCAGCTCGGTGAGGCCACCCTCCCTCTCGAAGACGACATGATCCACGAAGAGCTCTGCCTCGCGCTGCATGTCGTCGCCGATCTCGGGGACGAACTCGGGGTAGAGCGCCTGGTCCTTGTTGAGGTCGTGGTACTGCTCGTAATCGTAGAGCTGCCGGTGGAACGCGCGGACGACCTCGCGGGCGCGCGGATCCTCGAGCATCCCCCCGGCGTAGGCGCGGACGGCCTCGCGGGTCGAGAGCTCGCCCGCCTTCGCCGCCTCGAGGAGCTCGTCGGAGGGCATCGTGTTCCAGAAGAGGTACGAGAGCTTGGCCGCGATCTCATGGCCGCTCAGCGGGATGAGCCCGCCCCTCGCCGGCCCGGCGCCGCGCTCGACCCGGTAGACGAAATGGGGCGACTGCAGAAACGCCTCGAGCGCCGCGCGCACGCCGGCGGCGAACGGCTCCTCGCCCTCGAAGAGCTCCTTGCCGCGGTGGAACAGCGCGAGGTACGCACCCCGCTCGTCGTCCGTGATGGGGCGCCGGAAAGCCCGCTCGCCGAACCGCTCGACGAACGCCTGCGCCCGGGCCTCCGGCTCGGCCGGCAGGTCCGCGGGCACGAGCCTTCCGAGCTTGCCCTCGTCGGCGGTCACCATCGCCGCGAGCTCCTCCGCGGCGCGCTGGTAGTCGCTCCAGAGGCCGGGTGTCACCAGCAGCGCAGCCTCGTTGTTGTCGAACACGCCGCCGAGCGGATCGCTCGTGAAGGACGCCGAGAGACCGGGCCTGTCGTCGAGGCGCAGGAGGTCGCGCACCGTGTTCTCCCACTGCGCGTGGCTCAGCCGCGGGAACATGCTCCGCTCGGCGACCTGCGACGCCGCCGCGCCGCCCGGCGAGGGGCCGTCGCCCTCGTCCTGGGCGCCCAGGGAGCCCGTGCACCCCGCGAGCAGGAGCGCCGTACCGCACAGCGCCCGCCTCCAGCGTGACAGGAGGATCATCGAAAAAGACGGTCGGGTCATCCCTCTCTCCCTCTCCTGGTCAAGCGCTGGCGACCGAGCGGCCAGCTCAGCGTGGCTGTCAGTGCGCCTACCATCCAACGGAAATCGTCCTGTTCACTCCGTCATCGAGCGCGGGTCGATCTTGCCTGTTGCATGCGGTCCGCAACCGTTCAACGCTGGACGATTCAACCACGACGAGAACTCGTGAGCTGGCACACGAACCTGATCACGAGAGATCGCGCCGTCTCGAGGGGGCAGCCCGACAGCCGGCGACATGCGGTGCGCCGATCCGCCGCCCGCGGCGCGCCGCCGAGCGAACGGCACCGGCGCCAAGATCCATCGAAGGACGAAGGTCTCGGTCCGCACGACGACCCACCCAAGACGAAGGAAAAGGATACTGCTCCGGGGCAATGTGAGCGATCACATGATCGATGTCAAACCCAATCGACCCGCCCGCGGGTATCCTCAGGCCCGAGGTGAGGACGCTGGCACGGACGTTGGACCGTGAGAACTGGAACTTTCCGGCGGCGGCGCGCATGCGGAGAGCGCCGCCGCTTACTCCGAGCGACGTGAAGGCGCGCGAGGAGCGCGGAGGCTACTGACGGTCGAAGAAGTCGAAGACGTCGGGCAGCACGAGCGGAACCATCCCTGGATGGTCGGCGTCGACTTCCTTGTACGTGATCGTGTAACCGCCAGCCATCATCCAGTCGCGCAGCGCGTGGCTCCCTGTGAGGGAAGGCGTGCCGCGGGTCCCCTCCGTCACGAAGATGGGCACATTGCGCAGCCGGTCCCACGGATAGCCCGACTCCTGGACGAAGGGTCCGGACATGGGCGCCAGCGCCTTCCAGTAGTCGGCGTACTTCGCGCCGATGTACCAGGTGCCGCCGCTCCCCATCGAGTGTCCGGTGAGGAACATCGAGCTGCGATCGATCGGGTACTCGTGCAGCACCAGCTCCAGGACATTGATGACGTCCTTCTCGCTGAGCTCCTGGTCGCGTTCTCGCTCGGGCGTACGCATGGCCAGGAGCTTCTCCGCCTCCTCGGGCTGCCCGAACACGGCCGGCAGCCGCAGGAAGTTGCCGTAGGCGCCCTGATAGCCGAGCGGCGAGACCAGGAGCACGCCATGCTGGTCGGCCAGATTCACCATCTGCTTGTTGTTCTGATCCAGGTACGAGCTCTCGTCGTTCGAAGCGCCGTGCAAGAACATCACGAGGGGCAACTTCGACGTGCCGTCCCAGCGATTCGGGACGCAGACGCGGTAAGGAACGTCGGCGCCCGCCTCTGGAAAGCGGTACGTCCTGCGCTGGTCGCCTTTGGCGCGCCACTGCGGAGAGCTGGGATCGGCGACGGACTCGGCGAGCGCTCGCGCCTCGAGCACCTGAGTGCGCGGATCGAGCGTGGTCCCGAACGAGATGGTCACCGGCTCGAATTCGTCTGAACCGCCCGCCCCGCCCGCCCCGCCCGTCCCTGCGGCGCCGCCTTCGCCGCCGGCCGCCGTCGTCCCGCCGCTGGGCGCCTCGCCGCCCGTGCCGGCGCCCGCTTGGCCTCCCGCGCTGGCCGAGGCGTCCCCAGGAGCCCCCCCGCCGGGACCGCCAGAGGCGGCGTCCGGCGCGCTGGCGCCGCCGCCACCTTGGCCGGTGGAGGCGGCGCCGCTGCCGGCATCATCGCTCCCGCAAGCGGCGAGCGACAGCGCGCAACCGATGCAGGCCAGTGACGAAAGGAATCGACGTGTCGTCATGCTCACTCCGGGGACGAGATCAGCCCGTTCTGGGCGGGCTGCTCAGCGTTCGTGGTTCTCCGAGGCCTCTTGGCGCGCGACTCGATGGCTTGTTCACAGATCGCAGAAAAATGCACTGACACCAACCAAGTTCACGTCACGAGCGAGCTGCCGGCGCCCACAGAGCCCCGCAGCCCCCAGCGCGACGCCGTGAGCCAGGTTACTGGGCCACCGGTTCGCGCATAGGGGCCCGTGTGCCTGCTCAAATACGACGTCAGCAGTCTTGCGCGATCACGCGATGCGGAGCGCGGTGCGCGCGCAGGTCGCAGGTGAGGCCTCGCGCCCGGCGCGAAACGAGCGATGCCGCCGCGACCTCATCCTTCCTCGCGCCCGCGGCGACCGAGCGAAAAGAGCCAGTGCAGAGGCCCGATCCTGAGCCCGGGACGAATGGCACGTTCCGCAGTACGGCCAAGGCAAAACAGCAGGACCCCCGAGCGCGCACCGTGAACGATCACATTCTGGGCGTCAAACAAAATTGACGCCCTCCACTGGTCCGCGGCCGGTGCCCCCGCTTGACGCGCCGCTTCGTCGGAGGAGCCACGCCAGCCATGTCCTCCCTTGGGCTCGAGGATACCCGCGGTCCCGTCGACAGGAGTTGACATCGATGATGTGAACGATCACAATGAACACCTTGCCGCGAGCGCGGCGAGCGAAAATCCAGCGAGACGGCTTGTTTACATCAAAGTCGCGCAAGCTCGCTGAATCCTGGCTCTGCCGTCGGACTCGAATCCTTCAATCAACTGGAAACAACCTCACCCTGCGGGCGCGCCTCGTAGAACACCGCCGGTGAGGGAAAAATCGCGCCTGGGTATTCGAATGACGAACCAACCTACACTCGTTCGAGCCACATTGTTCGCAGCGCTGGCCGGCTCTTGCGCCCTCTCGGCTTGCGGAGGTAGCGTCGATGGCGGCGCGAGCTCGTCAGGCGACGACCCCAACCCCGGGACGGGCGGGGCCGCCGTCTCAGTCAGCAGCGGCAGCACCACGACCAGCGGCGGCACAACGACCAGCGGCGGCACAACGACCGGCGACGGCGGCGCGTCCGCGGGTGGAGCGGGCGGTGAAGGAGGAACGAGCGGAAGCGGTGGTTCGCCAGGAGCCGGTGGCTCGGGCGGATCGATGGGAGGCAAGGTGCCCCCGGAGCCGAGCACGGGTTGCGGCAAGGCCAATCCGCAGACGGGCAGCGCGCAGAGCCCGCTCACCGTGTCGGGTCACCAGTACTACGTGAAGCTGCCGACCGGCTACGACGCCAGCAAGCCGTACCCGGTGATGATCATGTTCAACCCGACGAACAACCCGATCAACTGGGCAGAGCAGAACGCGGGCTTCGAGGCGACCGGCCCCAAGGAAGCCTGGATCCGCGTCTACCCTCACCCGGCCAACCCCAGCTCGGGCTGGGGGGCGAACGACGTCGCATTCTTCCAGCCGCTCTACGATCAGATCACGGCCAACCTCTGCATCGACAAGGCCCGCGTGTTCGCGGCGGGCGAGAGCTCGGGCGGCGACTTCTCGAGCATCCTCGGCTGCGAGCACGCGGACAAGCTGCGCGCGATAGGCCCGTGCGCTACCAAGAACGTACAGCAGTATCCGCTCAACGCCGACACCCGAAAGTGTACCGGGCAGGTCACGGCGGTCGTCATCCACGGAAAGCGCGACTCGGTGGTCGGGACGGACAACGGCCCGAAGACGCGCGACTTCTACAACGATCTGAACCACTGCCAGGCGAGCACGACGCCGGTCGAGGGGTACACGGACGATCTCTCGAACTGCGTCATGGCTCAGGGCTGTGACGAGGGCTATCCGGTCTACTGGTGCCAGCACGGAGACCCGAATTACAGCAACACCAATCATGGCTGGCCCGCGTTCGCGCCCAAGTTCCTCTGGAGCCTGTTCTCGACCTATTGAGGACGTGATCGGCCCGGCGACGCCCGGCGCATGATGCCTGCATCAACAGGCCGGGCGAGCGTGGCGGAGGACCCGCGATCGCCCGTGCCACCGACGAGCAGCAGTTGGCGAGGTGGTTTCCGTATGCGTAGATCTGGTTTCGGGCTGAGCGTTCTTTTGACCGTGGGCGTGGCGACGGCGCTGACCGCTTGCTCGTCGGACGCGGATCCCGTCGACACCGGTGCTGGTGGTTCTTCCGGCACATCCACGAGCGGCGGCTCCACCACCTCGGGCGCGACGTCGGGCGGAGGAGCCGTCGGGAGCGGCGGCGCGGGCACGGCCGCGAGCGCGAGCAGCTCCGGCGGCACGGGCGGCGACTCGGCCGGCGTCGGTGCCGCCGGCTCGACGGGCACCGGCGACGGCGGCTCGACGGGCACCGGCGACGGCGGCTCGACGAGCACCGGCGACGGCGGCTCGACGGGCGCTGGCGACGGCGGCTCGATGGACCCTGGCGGCGGCGGCTCGGTGGGCTGCGGCAAAGCCGTGACGCGCCCCGACCCTCGCACGCAGCAGACGCTGACGGTCGGTGGGGTGACGCGCTACTACCTGATTCACGTCCCGGAGAACTACGACCCGAGCAAGCCGCTGCCGCTGGTCTTCGGTATCCATGGCCTGAACATGAACAACGTGTGGGCCGCGCACGACAACAGCGGATTTCAGCTCATCCAGGAGACCAACAACCAGGCGCTGCTCATCTACCCGCAGGGCTTGCCGGCGGATGGGCAATCCAGGCCTCCGAGCACCCAATCGCAGTGGGGTACTGCAGACTCCAACTGGGGCGGTCCGCCGCCCAGCGCCAACAGGGCGCGCTTGGACGCCGACCTGGCGTTCTTCGACGCCATGCTCGAGCACGCCAAGGCGAGCTACTGCGTGGATACGAAGCGCGTCTTCGCGGTCGGGTTCAGCCAGGGTGGCTTCATGACGAACACGCTCGGCTGTGAGCGGTCGTCCGTGTTCCGCGGTCTCGCTCCGGTCGCCGGATGGGGTCCCAATGCATCGCAGCCCACGTGCAGCGACGCCAGCGCCGCGCACGCGCTGATTCAAACGCAAGGCGACACCGACACGACCGTGTCCCCCCAGCTGGGACAGTCGACCCGCGACTTCTGGCGGGGCCGGAACGGCTGCCAGGCGACCACGATGCGGTCGAGCTTCGGCGACTCGTGCGTCGAGTATCAGGGCTGCAAGGAGGGCCAGCCGCTCGTGTACTGCACGCACCCCGGCGGTCACTCCGTGCCGTCCGGCGCGGGCGGGCGAGCCTGGCGCTTCTTCCAGTCGCTCAAGTGAACCTCGCGAGCCGTGTGGGGTCGACGCGGCCTCCCGCAGGCCGTGGAGCGAACGCGGTCCCTTCGAGGCATGGATTTCTCGATGTTCTGATGAACACGACAGTTCCTGGATGATGGTTGCATTGTAACGACGCTGAATAACTGCTTTGTCACCCGAGCTTGATCAGGAGGCAATGATGACCCCACCGTCTTTTTCGATGACCGGCTTGCCGCGCAGCAGGAGGGCGCTCGGCGCGGGGCTCTGCGTCACAGCGCTCCTGCTCGCGGGATGCACGGGCGCCCTGGGCGACCCGGATGGGGGCGGCGCCGACCCTATTCCGGGCGGCGGCGACCCCGTTCCGACCGGCGGCGTGGCGCGCGGCATCGACATGCCGGGGGCGCCGAACTTCCACCGGTTCGTGCGCCTCACGAACTCGCAGTGGGCGAGCAGCGTGCAGGTGGTTCTGAATCTCGCCGCTCCTTCGTCGCTGTCCAACGCGTTCGAGAAACCCGTCGCCGGCACGACGGACTTCACGAACAACGAGCACCTGCTGAGCGTGAACCAGCGCTCGTGGAGCGACTACCAATCGGCGGCGGAGGCGCTCGCCGAGGAGGTGACGGCTTCGGATGCGGCGCTCGCCAGGGTCTACCCGGGTACGGACGAGACCGGCTTCATCGAAACCGTCGGGCGCCGTGCGTATCGCCGTCCGCTGACGGACGACGAGATCGCCAGGTACTCGGAGCTCTTCGAGACCGGCGCGGCGATGTCCGGCACGAAGAGCACGTTCGCCAAGGGCGCGCAGCTCGTGATCCGGACGATGCTCCAGTCGCCGCACTTCCTCTACCGCACGGAGCTCGGCGAAGATCGCAAGCCGCTCGATGGTTACGAGGTCGCGGCGAAGCTCTCGCTCTGGCTGCGCGACGCCGCGCCGGGCGACGAGCTGCTCGACAAGGCGCCCACGCTCACGACGCCGGAGGCGATCGCCGCGGTCGCCAAGACCATGCTGGAGGAGCCCACCGCGGTCAAGGGCATGCGGTACTTCCACAGCGAGCTGCTCCACTTCGATCGCTACTCCACGATCAGCAAGCTCGGCGTGCCGAACTACAACGAATCGTTGAACGCGGAGTACGAGGAGAGCGCGTACCTGTTCTTCGACAAGATCTTCACCGAGGGTCTCGGGGTCAAGGAGATCCTCACGTCCACCAAGGGCTTCGTGGGGCCGGGGATGGCGAGCCTCTACGGCCTGGAGCCGAGCGGGAGCCGCCTCGTGGAGCGAGACCTCGGTCCCGATCGCGTCGGCTTCTTCTCGCAGCTCCCCTACCTGACGCTGAACGCCCTGAACGAGGAGTCGGACTCGATCCACCGCGGCGTCAGCATCAACCTCGACGTGCTGTGCGCGCCGCTCGGCGCGCCGGCCCCCAACATTCCGCCGGTCCCGCCGCTCGAGCCCGGGCAGACGAACCGTCAACGCATCACGCGGCTCACCTCCGGCTGCGGCGGCTCGTGCCACAACCAGCTCATCAACCCCGTCGGCTTCGCCTTCGAGCACTTCGACGGCATGGGGCAATATCGGGACGAGGAGAACGGAGGTCTGCCGATCGACAGCAGCGGTGTCTACGCGTTCTCCGAAGGGACCAAGTCGTTCGGGGACGCCGGCGAGCTGATGCACTACATGGCGGAGGGCGAGCAGGCTCACCTCTGCTACGCCAAGAAGCTCGCGAGCTTCGCGCTCCAGCGCGACGTCGTCCCGTCGGACTTGCCGCTCGTCGAGACGCTCGCCGAGGTGAGCCGCGGCGCCAGCGGCTCGGTGAAAGAAATGATGCTCGAGCTCGTGAAGAACGACGCATTCCGGACTCACATGGGAGGTACGCTGTGAACCCGAAGATCGCAATGAACCTCGCTCCTCCGAGCACAGCACACCGGCGCGGCATGAATCGACGCGCGTTCCTGCGCGCGGGCGGCGTCGCCATCGCCCTTCCGTTCCTCGAGGGTTTGCCGTCGCGCTCCGCCTGGGCCGCGGACAGCGCGCCCGTGTTCAGCCTCTACATCGTGGCGGCGTGCGGCGTGGTGGGTAAGAAGTTCTTCCCGGACCAGACTGGCCAGCTCACCACCGACGGGCTCGCCGCCATGACGGACAAGGCGACGCACGTGCTCGCGCCTCACGCCCCGAACCTGCTGTTCATCCGCGGCATCAACTTCCCCATGGGGGGGCCCACCAACTGCGGCCACGCGCAGGGCCTGTGTCAGTCGCTCACCGCGCGCCCGGCGCAGGGCGGCGGCAGCACCGCATCCTCGGGCGGCGTGTCCGCGGACGTGGTCGTCGCCAAGCTGGTGAACGAAGGCGGCGCCGAGCCGCTCACGCTCTACGCCGGTAACCGCAGGAACGGGTACATCGCCGAGCGCATCTCTTTCAAGGGCGCTGGCGCCGGGCAGGTGCGTTCTGCGGACGACAACCCGTACACGCTCTACTCCAAGCTCGTCGGCCTGGCGGACAGCGGCGGCGGCAGCAGCGGCGGCAACGGCGGGCAGGTCGCCGACGAGCTCATCCGCAGCCGCAAGAGCGCGAACGACTTCGTGCGCGAGGAGCTGAACAGCCTGATGCGCATGTCGGCCCTGAGCTCCGCCGACAAGAAGCGCCTCCAGCAGCATTTCGACGCCATCCGCGACGCCGAGGTCACGATGGGCGAGATGGCCAGCACCTGCAGCCAGGCGGGCCTCTCGACGTCGGAGCTCGATGCGCTCAAGAGCGGCTTCGCGTTCAAGACGAACGGCATGATCGAAGACGTCGCGAAGCTCCATCTCGAGCTCGTGGCGCTGGCGTTCGCCTGCAACTTCAACCGCGTGGCGACGCTGCAGCACGGCGACGGCACGGATGCGACGAGGTATTCGGTGCCGTCGAACGAGAAGCTCGGGTGGCCCTTCCACCACATCAGCCATCGTGTGCAATCGGACGCCGCTACGGGCAACAACCCGACGGCCGAGCAAGCACACGCCGAGATCGACGTGGTCCGCATGAAGACGCTGCTCCACGGCCTCGATCAGTTCAAGGCGCGCGACCTGTTCGACAAGTCCATCCTTATGTGGACGAACCACGTATCGGACGGCCCGTCGCACAGCTTCCGCAACGTGCCGACGATCATCGCCGGAAGCGGCGGCGGCTACCTGAAGCAGGGTGCGTACATCGACGCCGGAGACGTCACGAACAACCGGCTCTTCAACGGCCTCATCGCCGCCGCCGTTCGGGACAAGACCGAGTGGACGGAGAACTTCGGCGAGGGCAAGGGCTCCGGGCCCATCGACGGCATGCTCGCCTGAGCGGCGTTGCCGGCGGTGAGCCTCGCCGGAGTCGACACCAAAATTGTGGACGCTCACACCAACTCCGGGAGGGGCCCGTGAGCAGGCGCAGAAGCACGCCGTGAGCGTAGCGCTCGCACGAGAGGAGACCTTGATGCAAGCAGTGACGCAAGTTGCGGCAACGGCCATCGCCCTGATTCTGTTCGGCTGCGGCGCTGACGACTCGCTTTCCTCGGGGGCCGCTGGCGGCCCGGCGGGCTCGAGCGGAGCCGCGGGCTCTGCCGGCTCTGCGACCACAGGCGCTGCGTCTGCGGGCAGCGGCGGCGGCGTGGACGCGACCGGTGGCCCGACGGGTGGGGGCGCCTCCGACGGAGCGGCGGGCGGCTCCAGCGAAGCGGCGGGCAACGGTGGCGCGGGCGGCGCAGGCACGGGCGGCGCAGGCGCAGGCGGCGCAGGCACGGGCGGCGCAGGCGCGGGCGGCGCGGCGACGTGTGACCCCGCGGACGAGACCCCCGACCCGACGCCCGTCAACGTGAGAGCCATGGGAGCCGCGTTCACCGGCTCACACGAGGTCGTGGTCGAAAAGGACCCCGGCTTGTCTGGCCGCACGATTTTCAGGCCGAAGGACCTGGGCGGAGCCAACAAGTACCCGATCGTTGCCTGGGGACAGGGCGGCTGTTCCTTGAACGGCACCACCAACCCAGATTTTCTGGGCGAGCTCGCGTCGCACGGGTACCTGGTGATCTCCGATGGTGAACCGAACGGCTCCGGCTCGAGGTCCATGGTCGACGACTACAAGGCCATGGGAAAGCCCCTGATCGAATCCCTGGATTGGGCGATCGAGGAGAACGGGCGAGCGTGCAGCCAGTACTACCAGAGCCTGGCTGCCGACAAGATCGCGGTCATGGGTTGGTCCTGCGGCGGACTGATGGCGGAGGGTGCTGCCGGCGACCCGCGCGTGACGACCGCAGTGATCTGGAGCAGCGGGATGATCAACCCGGATCAGAAGATCCTCGATGCGCTCCACGCGCCGATCGCGTTCATCCTCGGCGGCCCCGATGACGTCGCTTACCCGAACGGGACCCGGGACTACCGGAACACCAGCCGCGTGCCCGCCGTCCTTGCGAGCACCAACGTGGGCCACGGCGGCACGTACGGCCAAGACAACGGCGGAGTCTTCGGCAAGGTCGGCGTCGCCTGGCTAGGCTGGCAGCTGAAAGGTGACATGGGGGCGACCGGCAAGGGCATGTTCGTCGGCGCGAGCTGCGGCCTGTGCACCGACCGGGCATGGACCATCGAGTCGAAGAACGTGAACTGAGTCTACGGCGCACGACCGGCGCTCCCGGCGAGCGCGAGCCGCAGGAGCTCCTGCGGAATCCGAGGCGGAGCTGGAAGGTGCGCCACCGCCCCCGTGCCAGACGCCGATGGGGTGCAGCCTCGCCTGGCCCATAAAAAGTGAGCACTCACACAGTTAGTCTCTGGTCCCATCGACTGCGCGCGCCTTGACGCGATCCGGCGGCTCGACGATAGGCCCAGCGAGGTGGTGCAGCGCTCGTCACTGGCCATCGCCACCGCGGGGGACGGCAGGCGCGCCTCGCGGTGGGCCTTGTCGACTTTCTGGCGAGATCGACGTGCGGAACCGTTACACTACGGCACGACGGGCGGCGCGCTTGCGGATCAGCGCGGGGAGGAGCGAGCATGGGTCGGGACAGGGGCGAGCGGACATCCGGACCGTTCGGACACGCGGACGCGAACGGGGCGTCCGGGGGGGACCACGACTCGGAAGCAGGGAGCCCGGCGGGCGGGCCCTGCCAGCTCGACGGGATCCCCGCGCCGGGCGGGGCGTCCGCGCGCGGCGATGACGAGATCGACTACAAGGCCGAGTGCGCGGCGCTGCGCGCGCGCGTCGAGGAGCTGGAGAATGAGCTGGCCAGTCGGCGCGGCGAGCTCGGGCGCGAGAGAGGGTCGGTCAGCGCGGCGGCGGCGTACCTCGACGCGCCGTTCCCGCTGGGCGCCACGCAGGTGCCGGCGCTGATCCACTGGCGCGTGGATGGCACCGTGACGCGCTGGAACGACGCCGCCGGGTGCCTCTTCGGCTGGAGCGAGGGCGAGGCCGTCGGCCGCCGGCTCTCCGAGCTCGTGGCCGCAGATCCGGTGTCGCCCGAGGAGGTGCAGGCGTTCAACCACGATCCTGGCGAGAGCCACTTCGCGACGACGACGAGCGCGGGCAGGACGAGAGAGGGAGACGCGATCACCTGCCGGTGGACCTACGCCGTGCTGCGCGACGAGCGAGGCGACGTCCGGGAGATCGCGGCCATCGTGGATGAAGGCGACGATGCGCGGCAGAGAGAGCGCCTGATGCACGAGGGCTATCAGATGCTCCGGCAGCTCGTGGACAACTCGCCGAACGTCATGTTCATCAAGGACTCCGAGGGGCGCTACGTGTTCCTCAACCGCCATTATGCGCGGGCCCTCGGGCGGCACGTCATCGAGTTCCTCGGCAAGGACGAGCATGAGTTCGGCGCCACGCCGCCCGGCGTCGCCGACCGGATCGTGGAGAAGGAACGGGAGGTGTTCGCGAGCGGCCAGGCCATGCGGTACCAGGAGGTCCTGGACTACGGCAGCCAGAATTTCTATTTCTTCACGGTCAAGTTCCCGGTGCGCAACGAGCGCGGTGAGCTGGTAGGCGTCGGCGGCGTCGTGAGAGAGGACACCGACCTGAGGCGCGCGGAGGCGGAGCGGGCCGCGCTGCAGGAGCAGATCATCGCCGCGCAGCAGGAGGCGCTCCGGGAGCTGTCGACACCGCTCATCCCGCTCGCCGACGGCGTCCTGGTCATGCCGCTCGTCGGGACGGTGGACAGCGCGCGCGCGGGGCAGATCATGGAAACGCTGCTCACCGGGATCAGCAGCCAGCGCGCCCACACCGCGATCCTCGACATCACCGGCGTGCGCGCTGTCGACACGCTCGTCGCTGATGCGCTGACGCGGACCGCGCGCGCCGCCCAGATGCTCGGCGCACGCGTGGTGCTCACGGGCATCCGCCCCGAGGTGGCGCGCGCCCTGATCGAGCTCGGCGCGGACCTCACCGGCATCGTCACGATGGGCACCTTGCAGAGCGGCATCGCGTACGCGCTCCGGCCCACGGAGCGCCCACGCGCTGCCCGGTGAAGCGCGCCGCCCGCGCGCTGCCCGGTGAAGCGCGCCCTGGCCTGCACGGCAAAGAGACCGAGGCCACTCCCCTGCGCGCCGACTGGAGCGCGCGATCCGGGGACGAGCTCGCCCATGAGAGGCCGCGCGCGGGTCCATCTTCGTTGACACCCACAATGTGAGCGCTCACAGTCCGTCTCGGGGTCTCCTTTCGCTTTCCCCTGACCAGGCCGTCATGCGCTGGCTCTTCGTCCCTTGGATCGGGCTCGCTCTCTGCGCCGATTCCATTCGCCTGATCGTCGCAGACGCGAGCGACGGCGAGGTCGCAGGGGCGCCGCTCGCGCCGTAGCGCGCTGGGCGCGAGGTCTCGTGTCTCTTCGGAGGCTCTCGATCGATCACTTCGACGGCGCCAGCGGAGCTCGCATCCCCGCGGCCCTCCACTTCGGTGTGCGTGGTACGGAGGCGTGACGGCGCCAGCCTGTACGTCGAGGACCGCCGGCCGGCGTCGTTGAACTTGCGCCGACCGGCGTCGTTGAACTTGCGCCGGCCGGCGCTCTGTCCTTGCGACGGCTACGTCAGGTTCGTGAGCGGCCCGGTGCAGAATTTCGGGTCGCCGAACGTGTTCCGGTTGTCACCGAACAGGTTCAAGATCGAGACGAGCAGGTTGTTGTGCGGGAGGTTGGGGTACCGGACCCAGCGTCCAGTGCGCAGACCGCCGCCGCCGCCGGCCAGCAAGAACGGCATGTTCGACTTGTTGTGGCTCGGCGGATCCGAGAGCTCGGACCCGAAGAAGACGACGCTCTCGTCGAGCAGCGAGTGTCCACCCATGTCGATCTTCGCCATCTCCTGCAGGAGATAGAGGTGCTGCTTCGAATACCAGTTGCAGATGAGCTCGCACTCGGCCGCCCTGAAGCCGCCGTCGTGCTGGTAGAAATGGTGGTGCTCGCTCAGGTTGAGCCAGGGGAAGGTGTGCTTCGCCTCGGTGTCGCTCCACTGCAGCGTGCCGACCGCGGTGATGTCGCAGGCGAGCGACATCACCAGCATGTCCATCATCAGCTTGCCGACCTTCGGGATCGCCGCGTCGGTCGAGGTGTCCTTGACCTTGCCGTCGTTGTCCGCGCTGAGCCCCGTGCGCGGGTTGTAGTCGGACGTGTCGACCTTCGTCGGCGCCTTGCACGCGCTCGTCTCGACCGGCGCCGCGGTGTCGAGGCTCTTCTCGATCTCGCGGATCTTCGTCAGGTGCTGGTCGATCTTCTGCGCGTCGGCGGCGCCGAGCCGCGAGGACAGGGCGGAGTAGCGCCCGTCGAGGAAGTCGAGGATCGACTTCTTTCGCGCGAGCCGGCGGGCGGCGTCGTTGCCGGCGCTGGGATCCAGCGTGCCGAAGAGGTCGGTGAAGATCTCCGTCGGATCGAGGCGCGGCGCGATCGGCCTGAACGGCGCGGTGCTCTCGAAATTCGCGGCGTTCATGGGTGACAGCAGGCCGTGGGACTTCCCCGTCGCCCAGCGCACCGCGATCTCGATGCTCGCCTTCGCCTTTTGACCGGCGGAGATCCGGGAGGCGATCACCTGATCGATGGACGGTCCGCCCCCGTAGCCGCCGTTCGGCGCCTGGGTCGTGCCCGAGAGCCAGGCGATGATCCCGGCCTGGTGCTGCTCACCGACCGCGCTCTTCATGTCGAGGCCGTCGACGACGAGCAGCTTGTCCTGCACCGGCGCGAGCGGCGACAGGATGGGCCCCAGGGTGAAGTTCGTCTCGGTGCCGGTCGGCCGCCAGCGGTTCATCACCGTCCCGCCCGGCGTGTAGACGGAGAGGAAACGCTTGGCGGGGGCGGGTGCCGCGCTCGCCGTGCGTTCGGTGCCCATGATCTCCAGCCAGGGGAGCGCGATGGCGATGGCGCCAGCGCCGCGCAGCACGGCACGTCGGCTCATACGAAAGTTCGACATAACCCTCACTCCTCCTGAGCAGCCATGTAGTGGAAAGCGTCCGTCTGCGTCAGCTCGATCAGGAGCTGCTTCACATTGTATCCGGACGCCTTGAAGGCGTCCGTGACAGCCTTCTTGGTGCAAGCGTCCCCGGCGCGGAGCGTGAGACCATAGCCGTACTCGGCCCAGTGCGTCGCGAAGCAGTTCTGCACGGCCTCGGTCTGGGCGAGCCCCTGCACCAGCTCGATCGGCCCGTTCACCTTGATGTCCGTGCCCGGGACCCCGCCGCTCGCGTCGATCGGGACGTCGTTCTCCGTCGTGCGGTACAGCCCGACCGCGTCGTAGTTCTCGAGCGCGAACCCGACCGGATCCAGGTACTGGTGGCAGGTAGCGCAGACCGGGTCCTTGCTGTGCTGGCTGAAGCGCTCCCGCGCCGTCTTGCCGGTGTACGGCTCCGGCGGCTTCACCCTCGCCAGGATGTCGCCGGTGGGGAGCGGGATCTTCTGGCACATCAGCTTGTCGAGCACGAAGCCGCCGCGGACCACGGGGTTCGTGTTGTTCGAGTGCGTCGTCCCGGCCATCATACCGGCCTGGGTGAGGAGCCCGAGGCGCTGGGTCGTGTCGAGCTGCACCTGCTGGAACTCGTCGCCCGTCACGCCGGAGACGCCGTAGAACGCCGCGAGAGGTCCATTCATGAACGTGTACGGGGCCGTCAAGATGGACGCCCAGGTGCCGTTCTCCTCGAAGATCTCGTGCGCGAGGAATCGCTGCGTCTCTTCGTGCAGGAGCGAGCCGATCGTCCGCGAGAAGGTCGGGAACGTCTCCGCGTTTCGCTCGAGATCCGCGAGGCTGCTGATGGGGAGCAGGTTGTCGAAGAAGTACCGGACGGTGGCCCGGGACCGAGGATCCTCGAGCATGCGCTCGGCATGACGGCGCACGCCTTCCTTGGTCGAGAGCTCACCCGCTTGTGCCGCCATGCGCAGATCGTCGTCGGGCATCGTGCCCCAGAGCAGGTACGATAGGCGCGTCGCCATCTCGTCGCCCGTGGGCCGGCGGAGCTCGGGGCGCTGCGGGTCGGGCGTGCCGAACTCGATGCGGTAGAGAAAATCCGGCGATTGAAGCAGCCCCTCGATCACCGTCGCGACGCCGGCGTCGAACGTGGCGTCCGTCCGGCCGGCGGTGTACAGCCCGAGGAGCTCGTCCGCCTCGCCGGCGGCGAGCGGCCTCCGGTAAGCGAGCGGCGCGAGTCGCTCGATGATCGAGCGCGCGCACGCCTCCTCGCCCTCCGCCCTCACGTTGCTCGCGCAAGGGTGGAGCTTCGCGAGCGCCTCCGGGGTGGCGGTCGCGCGCTTGGCGATGCCCTCCGCGACGGTGCCCAGCTGCTCGGCGAGCAGGCTCGAGACCGACAGCACGTCCGCGTCATTTCCAAAGCCGTTCCCGACCTCCTCGCTCGGCAGTGAATAGGCCGGGTCGGTCGTGTCGCCCAGGAGGTCGCGGACGGTCTTGTTGTACTCGAAGCGCGTCAAGCGCCGCAGCGGTGCTCGCCCGGGGTACACCTCGCCGTCCTCGCAAGCGGCCGGGTCCGTCGGGCCCGTGCCCGTGCCCGTGCCCGTCGAGGCAGACGGCGGGTCGTCGTTCGGCGTGGAATCGTCGGAGCGAAATCCGCCCAGGTCTCCGGTGCAGCCGCTGGCCACGATCAACGCGATCGAGACAGCTGACCGAGAGCCTAGGCGAGGACGCGCCTTCTCATGATCTGAGGGCCTAACCATGGTTCTCTCTCCTCGCCCGCTGTGGGCACGCTAAAGTGGAGCGCAGGCGGGATCTGGTGTCTACCCTCGCCCGTATCGCGACAGCTCGTGGCCAGTTCGGCCTGAATATATTTCTGCTACCTGCCGAGAAAATCCATCAACCACTCCATGGCGGGGCGCGGCTGGCCATCCCTGATGAGGCCGAGTCCCTCACCCACGTCGTGCCATGGACGTAGCCCGAGAGCGCGATGCGTTACGTTCTCGTGGCTCCGGAACATCGTGAACTGCTCCTCCATCACCCGCCACCGCCTCTCGTCATCAACGCCATTGGGCCTCCTGTCGGGACGGTAAGGAAACGACTCACAATGCAGGCATCAGCGACGACGATGACAGGATAGTTGTGGCCTGCGGTGACACGACCATGGAGGTAGCTACGCTCGCGCGGACCACCCCCTGCGCACCGATGCTACTACCGGTGAACAGCATCCATGATTTTTCACGACAATCGTGGAACAACCGAGGTCTGTCGCGCTCTCCGGTGGCTCGCTCCTGGCGAAACGCCGATCGCCATCGTTCGGCAATCCTCTGCGCAACGACCGAACGCGACCGGTACCAGGCTCGACCCGATACCCGACCACGAAGCTCGCAATGCGCATGGCGACCCACCCAGAGCAAAGCGAAAGGATACCTCTGCAATGTGAACGCTCACATGCCGGATGTCAACGCCTATCGACCGTCCCGCGCGCGTCCGCCGACGCGAGGGAGACAAGGCCGGCGGAGCTCCTCGGGAGCGACGCGTCAACACGAGCAGGCGCGGAACCACGGTCGTGCAGCTGAACGAGATTATGGTGTTGAGCGCATACCGACGCTCCGGGCTCCCCGCGGACGCCGGAACCGCAGCAGCGGGCTCAGCCGCGCGAGGGCCGCCGCTGTTCCAGGAGCCCGCCCGATTCCCCCTCGCCCACCGACGCCGCGGCGCGCATCGATTGCAAGGCGGCGATGATCTCCTTCGTGACCCGCGGTCCGCCCGGGGCGTAGGACGGCGCGAGCGGCTTCAGCGGCGCCGGGAGCACCTCGGCGACCCGCGCGCCGATGGCGTCGCGCGACGCCGCGTGCCCCTCCTCCTCGGCCGCGGCGCGGAGCGCCTGCGCGAAGTCGGCCGCCGTCGGCCAGCGCGCGTCCCGATCGCGCTCGATCGCCCGCGCGACGGCGGCCGTGACGGCCTGGCTCACGCCCTCGCGCTCGCTCGAGAGCGGCGGCACCTCGCGCTCCAGGACGGCGTGGAGGGTCGAGACCATGTTGCTGCCGGCGAACAGCCGCCTGCCCGCCAGCACCTCCCAGGCCACGACCCCGAGCGAGAACACGTCCGAGCGCCGATCCAGCGGCCGCGCGTTCGCCTGCTCCGGCGAGAAATAGCTCAGCTTCCCCTTCACCATCCCGGTCTTCGTCCGCGTCGTGCGGCGCAGGGCATACGCGAGCCCGAGATCGCAGATGGACGCCCGGCCATCGACCCCGACAAGGACGTTGGATGGCGAGATGTCCCGGTGGATCACCTGGAGCAGCTCCCCCGAGCTGTCGCGCGCCTCGTGCGCCGCGTGGAGCCCCTCGGCGGCCTGCGCGATGAGCTCGATCGCGTCGCCGACCCCGAGCGCCTCGGGAGCCCGGGTGAGGTGCTTGAGGGTGACCCCCACGACGAGCTCCATGACGATGTACGGCGCCCCGTCGTCGAGACCGTAATCGAGGACGGGCACGAAATGGGGGCTCGCGACGCGCGACGCGATGCCCGCCTCGTCGAAGAGCATGGACGAATAGCTCGACTCGTACCGCAGATCGGCCCGGATCCGCTTCACCGCCACGAGCGACTCGCGCTCCAGACCCGCGCAGCCCGCACCCGCCGCGCCGCCCGCGCCGCCCGCGTCCCCTCGGCCTGCAGCGCAGGCGCGACGCGCGATGAAGACCTCGGCCATGCCGCCCTTGGCCAGCTGCAACAGCAGCTCGTAGGGACCGACGGTGCCCAGATCAGACGAATCCATGCTCACTGCTCTGGGCGGCGGGTTATCACGTCAATGTAACTTCATCAACCTTGGCCCCCTTGCGCTTCGTTCCGTTCACGCTCTGATTTGCGCTCCGGGGGGCGCCCTTGTCCGGCTCCGCCTCCGCTGCCTTCCCGCGCGCGGTCCTGCGCAGGGCCGCGGGCGACGAGGCCCTCGCCGTCCGTGGGGGCGTCACCGCCCCGCTCGGCGTGCTCGGCCAGCACCCGCTCGTCGGTCTCGCCCACCGAGCGCAGCCAGCGCGCCGCAGCCCGGTGGCCGGCGGCGCGATCGCCGTCCGTGAGCATCCCGTAGGCGGCGTCGCGCACCAGGGCGTGACGGAACGTGAGCTCGTCGTGCCCCGGGTAGCGCGACACGCCGCGCCGGGCGACGAGCTCCTCCGAGAGCAGGCTCTTGAGCCAGCGGTCGAGCGACTCGGCCGAGGTGCCGGCGCCGAGCAGCTGCCGCACGCCCTCGGGCCAGAAGCTGCCGCCGAACAGGCTCGCCGCCCGCAGCGTGCGCCGCGCCTCGGCCGGCAGCGCCTCGATGCGCGCGTGCATCAGGGCCACGACCGTGGGCGGCATGTCGCTCCGGCCCTCGGCGCGCGCGCGCATGAGCTCCTCGAGGAAGAAGGGGTGGCCGTCCGCGTGCTCGACGAGCCGCGCCACCTCGGGCAGCGCGAGCTCCTCGCCGAACACGCTGCGGACGAGCCGCTCGGCCGCCCGCTGGCTGAGCGCGCCGAGCTTGATGTGCTGCACCCCGCGCGAGCCCCAGAGGCCGGGGAACGTCTCCATCACGCTGTGGCGCGCGAAGCCGAGCACGAGGAGCGGGCGATCCGAGAGCACCTGGAGCGCCTCGTCCAGCAGCGAGACCGAGGCGTGATCGCTCCAGTGCATGTCCTCGAGCACCACCACGACCGGCCCCTCGCCGCAGCGCGCCGCGAGCCACTCGAGCACGGCGCGGCGGGCCTGCTCGCTCACGGCGACAGCGTCCCCGCGGGCGGCGCGCAGCTCCACGTCGGGGTCGTCGAACGGCGTGCCCGCGATCTCGCCGAGGTACCAGGCGACGCGCGGGGCGTCGTCGGCTGGCGCGGGCAGGGCCCGCGCGACGTGCTCGCGGATCTTGACGCGGCGCGCCTCGAGCGCCTCGCCGGGCAGGCAGCCGGCGGCCGCGAGGACGATCTCGCCCAGCATGCCGAACGGCGCGCCCGCGCCGAGGGGGTCGCCCCGCGCCACGTAGACCGACGCGCGCGCGTCGCGCTCGCGCACGGCGCGGACGAGCTCGCAGCGCAGGCGCGTCTTGCCGATGCCCGCCTCGCCGAGGACCAGCGCGGCGCGCGCCACGGGCTCGTCGGCGCTCTGCTCGAAGAGGCCGCGCAGCGTCGCGAGCTCGCGGTCGCGCCCGACGAACGAGGTGACGCGGCCGAAGAGCGTGCGCTCGGGCTCGGTGCCGTCGCGCTCGCCCTTCAGCAGGAACGAGGGGCCGTCGCCGGTCACCTCGAAGCGCGGCGCCGCGAGCCCGGCCGTGACCTCGTCGATGCGCACGTCGCCCTCGGCCTCGCGGAGGCGGGCGACCGCGCGGTCGATCACGTCGCCCGCGGGCAGGCGCTCGCCCACCTGCGCGCGGCCCGTGGCGAGCGCGACAGGGCGCCCGGGCAGGCGCGCCTTCAGCGCGAGCGCGCACTGCGCGGCGCGCGCCGCGAGGTCGAAGGCGGCCATCGTGCCGGCGCCGCCGCGGCCGGAGAACACCTCGTCGGTCTGCGAGGACAGGAGCACCATGCGCGTGCCGCCCGGGAGCCGCACGCGCTCGCCGCCGAACGCCTCGGCGAGGTCCGCGACGATCCGCTCGACGCCGCGATCGCTCGCCGGCTCGGGGTCCGCGGCGCCCAGATCGACGAGGACGACGCTGACGAGCCGCCGCTCGTCGTCGGTGACCGACGCCGGCGCGCCGTCCGCGCCCGCGCTGGACGCGCGCGCGAGCAGGGCGCGCGCCTCCGCGAGGGCGGCGGCCGCCGCGCGGCCGTCCACGGGGCGCGCCGCCGGGTCCTTCGCCAGGAGGCGCGCGACGAGCTCGTCGAGGAAGGGCGGCACGTCCGGGCGCCGCTCGACGAGGCGCGGCGCCTCCTCGAGGAGGATGCGGCACACCTCGGCGAGCGGGTCGTCGGCCGCGAAGGGGCGCTGGCCGGCGAGGCACTCGAAGAGCACGACGCCGAGCCCGAAGACGTCGGCGCGCGCGTCGACCTCGGCGTCGCCGCGCGCCTGCTCGGGCGCCACGTAGCCGAGCGACCCGACGAGCGAGCTGGCCTCCGTGACGAGCGAGGTCGACGCCGCCGCCCGGGCGACGCCGAAGTCGAGCAGGACGACGCCGTCGACCCTGCCTTCGCGCAGGAGCACGTTGCTCGGCTTGAGATCGCGGTGCGTGATCCCGATGGCGTGGATCGCGGCGAGCGCCTCCGCGATCTGGTGCGCGACGAGCAGCGCGTCGGCCACGGGGAGCGCCCCCTCCTGGAGGCGCGCGTCGAGCGTGACGCCCTCGAGCCACTCCATCGCGAGCCACAGGGCGCCGTCGTCGCCCGTGCCGTGCGCGATGTGCTGCACGATGAGCGGGTGCTGCACGGCCTCGAGCATGCGCGCCTCGCGCCGGAAGCGGGCGGCGAGCTCCGGGGGCGCGACCTTGAGCGCGACGGGGCGCCCGGTCAGCTGGTCGATCGCCCGGTAGACCGTGCCCATCCCGCCGGCGCCGGCAAGGCGGTGCACCTCGAACCGGCCTGCGACCAGCGTGCCCTCGCGCATGGTGCCAGCTTATCCGAGACCTCCCGTCAGGTGCGCGGCGCGAGCGCTCGGTGGTGACGGTCCGGGGTGTTTGTTGTACGCTGTGCGCGCCGACACGCTCCGACACGCGCCAACACGCGCCAACACCCAGAGCGCCGCGCCGCCCGCACAGGACGCCTCCCCAGGGCCGTCGGCTCGGCCGATCGAAGAGGGACCCCCGATGAACCCCGGACAGCAGGTGACGAGCACGCTCAGGCTGGCGCGCGAGCTCGGGAAGGGGGCGATGGGGAGCGTGTGGGTGGCCGATCACCTCGCGCTCGGGACGCAGGTGGCGGTGAAGTTCATGGCGCCGGCCTACGCGGACCAGACCGGCTTCGTGGAGCGCTTCCGGCGGGAGGCGATGGCGGCCGCGCAGATCAAGAGCCCGCACGTCGCGCAGGTCTTCGACCACGGCGTCACGCCGGACGGGGTGCCGTTCATCGTGATGGAGCTGCTCGAGGGTGAGGACCTCAAGAGCCGCATGCAGCGGCTGGGCGCGCTGCCGCCCGTCGAGGTCACGACGATCGTGTCGCAGGCGGCCAAGGCGCTCGGCCGGGCGCACCAGGTCGGGATCGTCCACCGCGACATCAAGCCGGACAACATCTTCCTGCTCGACGTCGAGGGCGAGCTGTTCGTGAAGGTGCTCGACTTCGGGGTGGCCAAGCGGGTCCACGGCGAGCTCGGCATGACGTCGACCGGGAGCGTGCTGGGCACGCCGCTCTACATGAGCCCCGAGCAGCTGCTCAGCGCGAAGCACGTCGACTTCCGCGCGGATCTCTGGGGGCTCGCGGTGGTCGCCTACCACGCGCTCACCGAGCAGGTCCCGTTCCGGGGCGAGACGCTGGGCGCGCTGTCGGTGGTGCTGCACACCGGGATCTTCACGCCGCCGAGCGAGGTGAGGCCGGAGCTCTCTCCGGCGATCGACGCCTGGATGAAGAAGGCGCTGGCGCACGATCCCGCGGCGCGCTTCGCGTCGGCGCGGCAGATGGCGGAGGCGCTGGAGCGCGCGGTCCTCGGGATCGGGCGCACGGCGTTCACGACCGAGCCCTCGTCCGCGGGGGAGCGCTCCCACCGCGGGAGCGCGTCGCAGCCGGTGCTGTTCGGGGAGCCGACGCCGCTGCCGCCGGCGCCGGGCGCGCGGCTCTCGACGACCGGCACGCCGCCGTCGTCGGCGCCGGGCGCCCGGCTCTCGACGGACGGCGCGCCGGGGCGGACGCTCGCCGGCATGGCGACCTCGGGGACGGACGGGGCCCGGAGGTGGGCGCCGGCCATCCTGGCGGCCGCGCTCGCGTTCGGAGCGCTCGTGGCGGCGGTCGTCTTCCTGGCAACGAGACGGTCGCCCACGGCCGAGGTGACCCCCTCGTCGGAGGCTCCGGCCCGGCAGGCCGCGCCCGTCCCGGCGCAGCCGGTGGTGCCGGCGCCAGCGAGCGCCGCCGCGCCGGTGCCGGCAGAGCCCGCGAGCGCGACGCCCGCGGCCGAGACGGCGCAGCCGGCGGCCACGGCGGCGACCGCGCAGCCGGCGGGCGCTGTCCGGACCGGCGCAGCGGGGAGGCCGGGCGCGACGGCGGCGCCGCGCGCCACCTCGGAGGGGCGCGGCCGCGCCACGCCGCGGGAGGCGTCGACGGGCCGCACGACGGGGACGAAGCCGCCCGCGCAGGTCGAGGACACGATCGGCTTCTGACGCGGCCTCCGGCCCTGTCCTGCTCCGGCCGCCCCAGGCGCCCGTGGACACGGCCTTCGGACGACCTGGTCAGACGGAGCCCCCGAAATGGGGCGCTCGCGCCGATCGACTGCAAAATATGGAATCAACCGCGCTGGCACGGGCGAGGTCGACATCGGAAGGTGAGGCCCGGGGGGCGCACTGCGACATCCCGCCTCACTCCTCCAGCGGAAGGGGCACAGAAATCGGCGCAAACGCACCGAGGCGCGAGAATTTCGGATTGGCACAGAGCGTGCGGTATCCGTCGCCGGGGCCCTGAGCGAGGACGCGCTCGACGCGAAGGAGGTCTCTTTCATGGAGAAGCTGGTAATTGGCCTGGTGCAGACGCACGACGAGGCGGAAGCCGCGGCGGAACGCATCATCGACTGCGGCTACACCCGACAGGAGGTCAGCCTGCTGATGACCGACGCGACACGCCACAGGTGCTTCCGGAGCCCGGACGGAGCGCCGTCGTCACAGACGTTCGGCGCGGCGGTCGCGATGAGCGTCGTGGTCCCCGACCTCGGGTTCGTTGTCGCCGGCCCGCTGGCCGCGGTCGTGGCCAGCGCGGTCGGCGCCGGGATCACGGGCGGCCTGCGCGAGATCCTCATGACCGCGGGCGTCCCGAGGCACTGGGCGGAACGCTACGAGGCCGGCGTCCGGCAGGGCGGGATCCTCGTGAGCGTATTCGCGCGCAGCGAGCGAGACGTCGGCCTGCTCCATCTGGTCCTGGACGACACCGGCCTCTACGCGGTCCGGCACGCCGCCGAGCGGGAGGCGTACGACATCTTTCTCTGATCGAGCCAGCAGGGCGAGCAGCGCTCGGGCTCAGCCTCCCAGCGACCTGAGCCGCGCGCGCAGCATCAGGGCCCCGATGAGGTCCTCCTCCGCGTCGCTCCGGCGCGACCAGCCAAGCGACAGGTAGCGCAGGAGCTCGCCGAACGTCGGTCCGGCCGGCGCCGCGCTCGTGCCGCCGCGGACGACCCAGAGCTGCTCGCCGTCGGCCCCCAGCGCGACGATCGCGCGTTGCGGCGCCGCCGCGCCGCCGCCGAGCGCGGAGCCCGAGAGCCGCGCGATCGGGTAGAGCTGCCGCGCCGCCGCCGCCTCCCAGCCCGGCTCGCGCTCGTGGCCGAGGAGCTCGTCCTCGCGCAGGAAGCGCAGCGTGCCCTCGATGGCGCCGATCGCGAGCTCCCGGTAGAGGTCCTCCGGATCCGCCGGATCGGCCCAGTCGTACGCGCGCGCGAACGCCGTGTACGTCGCCGGCGGGGCGACGCCGCGGACGGGCGGCGACGACGCGGGCGCGCCGCGGCCGCTGTCGCGCCGGAGCACCCGGTTGAGCCGCGCCACCTCGTCGGCGATCGACCCCGGCCCCGGCTCGACGAGGCGCACGGCGACGCGGCGCTCGGGCGCGAACAGGGCCCCCATGAGCGCGCCCAGCACCGGGGCGCCCAGCTCGGCCGCAAGGAACGTCGAGCCGCGGTGCGGCCGGATCGCCCGGTCCATGGCATCGCGCTCTTCGGCCGCCGTCGCGCCCTCAGGCAGGTCGACGTCGAGCTCGACGACATCGCTCCGGTCGGGCGCCTCCACGCCCGCCTCGAGGCCCTCCTCCCCTTCCCTCACGAAATGGCGGACGAACCCGCTCGCCTCGAAGCGCCAGCCGTCGTCGTGGACGACGTCCTCCGAGAACACGAGCGCGAAGAGCGTCGCGCCGGGGTGGCCGAGCTCGGCGGCCGCGTCGAGCACGGCGACGGGCGGAGAGAGCTCGTCCTCGAAGAGCTCGGAGAGGTGGTCGAGCTCGTCGTCCCCGCCGCCGGCCGCCTCGCCGCTCGAGTAAAACGCCGCCGAGTACCCGGGCACGCCGGGGAGCGGCGCGATGAACAGGCGCGGCGAGGCGACGCCCCAGCCACCGAGCGCCACGGCAAAGCCCTGGGACAGCGCGCGGTCCGGGATCTCGGCGGGTCGAAAGATCAACGCAGCGAACGTGGTGGCCATGGGGCGCTCATCGTAACCCGATCGCCGGCCCGCGGCCGGCGTCCGACGCGCGCGGCGCGCCTTCATAACCGCTTACTCAAGTTCTCCCTGATCCGGCGCGCGGGCGCCGCCACGGCAGGAAATCGCGAAGGAACCCATCGAGAGCCCGGCTCGCCGCGCCCCCGCCCGACGGAGAGCCGCCGCGCTCCGCCGGGCGCCTTGGACGCGGCGCGGCGCATCGGGTAGAGGACACACCATGCTCGGTAAATCCACCCTGTCCGTCGGTGAGACCGCCCCTGATTTCAGCCTGCAATCGCAGAAGCAGGAGACGGTGAAGCTCTCCGACTTCCGTGGCAAGAAGACCGTTGTCCTCTTCTTCTATCCCAAGGACGACACCCCGGGGTGCACCGCGGAGTCGTGCGCGTTCCGCGACCATTACGATGCGTTCGCGGAGGCCGGCGCCGAGGTCATCGGCGTGAGCGCGGACTCGGCGGGGTCTCACCAGCAATTCGCCGACAAATACCGCCTGCCCATGACGCTGCTCAGCGACCCTGGCGGGGAGACCGCCGCGCGGTACGGCGTCAAGTCGCTCTTTGGCCTCCTCCCGGGCCGCGTGACGTTCGTCATCGATCGCGACGGCATCGTTCGACATGCCTTCTCCTCCCAGCTCCGCGCGACCCGCCACGTCGACGAGGCGCTCGCGGTCGTGAAGCAGCTCGAGGCCTCGGGGCGCGGCTGACGCGCGGCGCCGCGCCCTATCTCCCGGCCGGCCACCGTCGTTGACGCCCTTCGGAGGGGCGTTATGGACATCCCCGGGGCGGGGCCACAGCACGCCTCCGCCGGGGGAGGCGACGATGAACCATGGATTGAGGACCGCGGCGACGCTGAGGGCCGCCGCGATGGATCCGGCCCGATCGGGGGCCGCGTCGGACACGCTGCTGCTCCGCCGGGTGGTGCTCTCGACGGGCGGAGTCGGATATTTCGAGTACGAGGCGCGGGTGCGCGGCGACGCCGAGCTCCGGCTCGAGGTGCGGCTCGATCAGGTCGACGACGTATTGAAGAGCATCGTCGTCTACGACCTTCACGGGGCGACGGGGAATATCACGCTTCCCGGGAGAGAGCCGCTGCGCGACCTGTTCCGCGAGCTCCCGTTCGACGAGGGCGCGCTCGAGTCCGCGCCCGCCCTGCTGAACGCTCTGCGCGGCGCCGAGGTGCGGACGCGGGGCCTGCAAGGCGCCGTCGCCGGGCGGATCCTCGCGGTCACCACGGCGCAGGCGGCGCTGCCGCACGGCGGATCGGAGGAGCGGCACCGGCTCGCGCTGATGTCGGAGGGCGCGCTGAAGCAGGTCGTCCTGGAGGAGCTCGAGAGCGTGGAGCTCGTCGAGGAGCGGCTGCGCCAGCAGGTCGGCGCGGCGCTGGTCGGGCTCTCGAGCGGGCGGGAGCGCAACCGCCGCGAGCTCGTCGTGCGGACGTCCGGCGAGGGCGAGCGGGTGGTCCGGGTGGCCTACGTCATCGAGGTGCCGCTCTGGAAGACCACGTATCGGCTCACGGTGCCCGAGGACGCGCAGACGAAGACAGCGGCGCTGACCGGGTGGGCCGTCGTCGAGAACCAGAGCGGCGGCGACTGGCAGAACGTGGACTTCACCCTGGTGTCGGGCGACCCGGTGACGTTCCGCCAGGCGCTCTACGAGATCTACTACGTGTCTCGCCCGGAGGTGCCGGTCGACGTCGCCGAGCGGGTGCTGCCGCGGCTCGACAAGGGCGCCGCCGAGCTCGCGTCCAGGGCGGCGCCGCGCATGGGTTACCGCGCCGGCGGCGCCGATGGGGCCCCCGCGCCCGCCGTGGGGACCGCCGCGCCCATCGCGAAGGTGGAGCCGGAGGCCGAGGAGGCGGCGACGCAGGTCGTGTTCCGCTTCCCGGCGCCGCTCACGATCGCGAGCGGGCAGACGGCGCTCCTCCCGATCGTCCAGCGCGATATCCCCGCAGAGCGGCTGTGGCTCTATCAGCCGGAGGCGAGCGCGCGCAGCCCGCTCGCCTCGGTCCGCCTGAGGAACGACGAAGACACGACGCTCCCGGCCGGAGCGATGACGGTCTACGAGCGCTCGAGCCGGGGGGTCGTCACCTATGTCGGCGACGCGCGCCTCGCGCCGCTGCCGCCGGGCGAATCGCGGCTCGTGAGCTTCGCCGTGGACCGGAAGGTGCGGATCGACCGCGAGGAGCGCGGCGAGGAGGTGTTCTCGCGCGCCAAGATCCAGGGCGGCGTGCTCGAGATCGTCAGGACCGCCCGCAAGGTGACGGTCTACACGATCGTGGGCGCGGCGCGCGAGCCGCGCGTCGTGCTCATCGAGCACCCGCGCATCGCCGGCTGGGACCTCGCCGAGCCCAGGGAAGGCGTCGAGACGACCAGCGACCGCTACCGGATCCGGCGCGAGGTCGCCGCGGGCGAGACGGCGCGCGTGACCGTGTCGCTGGAGCAGCCCATCTCGCACGCGGTCGCGCTCACGAGCCTCTCGAGCGAGCAGATCGAGGTCTACCTGTCGTCGCGCGAGATCCCCGAGGCGCTGCGCGCGGCGCTCGCGCGGCTCGCGGAGCTCAGGGCCGCGGTCGCCGAGAGGCAGCGGGCGCTCTCGGTCCTCGAGTCCGAGCTCGCGGCGCTGCGTGTGGAGCAGGAGCGCGTGCGGAACAACCTCAAGGCCGTGCCCGCGGGGAACGCGCTCCACGAGCGCTACCTCAAGACGCTGGGCGAGCAGGAAGACCGGATCGCGGCCGTGTCGGCGAAGCTCCCGGGCGCGCGGGACGCGGTGGCCAGCGCCGAGCGGGCGCTCGCCGAGTATGTGCGCGGCCTGTCGCTCACGACGTAGCGAAAAGCGGAGGCCGCGCGCGCCCGGCGCAGTCCTGCGCGGCCTCCGCCCCCTCCTGACGACCCTGAGCCGGGCGAGCGCGCCCGATCAAGGCGGCGGGCCGAGGAGCTCCTCGAATTCGCTCATCATCGTGCGAAAGTAGCTCTCCGCCGGCGAGTAATGGTCCCCTGCGTACGTGCGCAGCACGACGTCGGCGTCGGCCGCCAGCAGCGCGGTGTAGGTATCCACGCTGTTGTAGTACGGCACGATATCGTCCTGCTCTCCGGAGTGCAGGAACACCTTGCCGCGGGGCGTCCAGCCTTCATGAAGATCCTGGCGCTCCGCGACCATTGCGAGGAAATCGCCCTCCACCCCCTCGGCGAACCCGTCGAGGAACCCCCGTTGATACACCTCCGTGGGCCGCTGCGACGGGACGGAGAGCGCGTCGAGCGCGCCTGCGACCGGATAGCGCCAGATCTCCTCCGCGGGGATGTTCAGCCCGGAGAGCGTGTTGGCGCTATAAACGGCCCAGTTGTAGATGGCGAGAGAGTCGAGCTCGCCCTCGGCGGTCATGATCTCGCGGTAGAACCGGCTCATGTGGTACGGGCCCGCGAAGGGAGCGCTGGCCGTCACCTCCAGGCGGTCGCTGTGCTCCTCCGTGATGAGCTTATGGGTCGCGAGCGTAGCGCCGCCGCCCTCGGACCAGCCGGCGAGGAACAGCCGGTCATTCAGCGTCACGTCGAGCTGTTCGGCGAGCGTCTGAGCCGCCAGGATCATGTCCACCGAGACGGCAGCCAGCTCCGGATGATACGCATAGGTGTGCTCCAGATCGCTCGTGATATTGTAGCCTACATAGTCGGGAGCCGAGACGAAGTAACCATGAGACGCCGGAACCGCGACGAGGAAGCGGGTCTCCAGCTGATTGGCGTCGTCCTTCGGTCCTGAGCCATCGTAGAGCGACGGAGCGTCGAGGCTGCCCTCGCCGTCCGACGACGGAAACGGCAGCATCGTGCCGTGGTGGTACTGGTAGTGCGAGAGGGGCCCCGCCGCTCTGGGCACCATCACGAGGCCGGAGAGCACCTCCGGGGTGCCCTTGTAGACCGACGAGTAATAGACACGATAGACGTCCACGTCGTATCGCACGAGCTCGGCGAGGTCGTACTCCGGCACGTTGGCCGCGATCTGCTCCCCGGTGAGGGTGGCTGCCTTCTCATGGCGCAACAGGTCGCCGCGCTCCGAGGGCTCGAGCTTCGGCACACCGCCGCCCACGACATCATCAGGAGCCGTGGGAGCGCAGGCAGCGAGCAGAGACACGGAGAGGACCGCTGCGAGGCGTTCAGCGCAGGTCACGTTGCTCCTCCTGAATATCGGCGTGTGCCCGAGCGGCGCGCCTCGCTTGCCGTCTGAACCAGCTTGGCGCCCAAACGACCGCAGCGAGCTTATCACGGACCGTTGAGCAGCACCAGCGAGATGGAGGTCCCCGGGCGCCATCCTGAGCGCGTTCGTTGAGGGGCGAGAAACGAAGCCCCTCGGATAACCTGGTCGGTTAGCTTCTCTGCTGCCGCTCGTGAGCGTGGCGTGCCGGTCTCGGCCGCGAGCCGCCGCATCACTCGGGGGCCGAACAGGCCAGGGAGACGCCATGGCCGGAGCTACGCCGAGCAGGTCTATCGACGGCCATCGCGGGCATCCTCGGCGCAGCGGGCGCCGCGTCGATAGTCGGCCAGGGCCTCCAGGTAAAGCGTGCTGAACCGATCGGTGGAGAAGGGATTCTGGCTGGTCACGAGGTTGCAATCCCGCTGCGCATAGGCGCTCCCCGGGAATGCGGCCTCGTGCTCGTAGCCGTGGTCCTCGAGCTGCTCGCCGATGCCCCGGACCTGGGCGTCGGCCCCCATCACGAAGGTCTCGATATAAACCTCCTCGAATGACGAGACCGACGTCACCGTCCGACCGCTGAGCGGGTTCGGCTGCCGCATGCGGGTGAGCACCGCCGGCGCATGGCAGATGAGCCCCACGGGCTGGTGTTTCGCGCCAAAGTGAGCGAGCAGCGCGTGCAGATCCGCGTTGTCGAGCAGGTCGACCATCACGCCCTGACCGCCGGGAACGACGATGCCGTCGAACGAGTCGGCCGCGGCGCGCGCCGCCTTCAGGCTGAGCGGCGCGCGGACCTCCGGGGCGCGCTCGACGAAGCGCTGCGCTTGCGCGCGCCGCGCTCCGTCTCCCCAGTACCGCGCATCGAGGCTCTCCGGGTCGATCGCCGGGGCGGCGCCTCCGTCGGTCGCGAACACGACCTCGTGCCCCGCGCCGGTGAGCGCCAGGTACGGCTCGTAGAGCTCGCCGAGGAAGGTGCCGGTCGCGCGCTTCGAGCTGTCCGCGAGCGTCTGCTCTCGCGCGGCGCTGAGGACGAAGAGGATCTTCCCTCTGGGTTTTTCTGCCACCGAGCGCTCGGGGAACACGGGGTGGAGCCTGGGCGCCGCCGCGCCGCACGCGACAAGCGCCGAGCCGGCAAGCAGGACCGCGAGGCCCGCTATCAGCGCCGTCCTTCGGGCCGCGCGCTGCGGCGCTCCGCGGCGCCCCGGGCCGCGCGTGGGTTCCGTTGCTGGGCGCTCGCCCTCTCGCTTCGTTCGTTCCGTCGTCATGCGGGAGAACGTGACCAGCGGGCCGGAGACGCGCCTTGACCTAGGTCAAGAAGCAGCGGACCTGGTCGCCGCGCGCTTCAGGCGGCTCAGTGCTTCGGGTGTGATGCCGAGGTATGCGGCGATGTGGTAGTCGGGCACGCGGCGCGCCACGGCCCCGTGCTCTGCGAGGAACGCGCGATAGCGCTCGGCCGCCGGTTCCATCAGCAGCGACGCCTCGCGGCGCACCTTCTTCAGGTACACCCGCTCGACGATCCGCCGGCTCACCCGCTCCCAGTAGATGTCGCGCTCACAGAACTCGCTCAGCCGCGAGTAAGGCGCGACGAAGAGCTGCATCGGCGTCAGCGCCTGGATCGTCAGCCGGGCGGGTTCTCCGGTGATCAGCGCCTCCAGCACCGACATGAAGTCCGGCGCGGAGATGAACCCCTTGTTGAACTCCTTCCCATCGCTCCGCGTGTAAAACATCCTCGCGATGCCGGAGCTGACGAGCGCCACCGAGTCGCTCGCCTCGCCCGCCCGCACGAACGCCTCGCCCTTCCGCAGGCTCTTCCCGTGAAACAGGGCCGCGAAGGCGTCGAAGTGCGGCGCCGGCCGCGCGTCGAGCGCGGCGATCATGCGCGCGAGCGCCGCCACCTGATCCGCGCGCGAGAGCTGCACCATGGCCGCGGAGCCTAGCACGGCGCTCCCGGAGCGCGCCTTCCATTCCCATACGCCTTCGTCGTGACTGGCTGAGTTGAACGGGCTAGATCACAGAGGCATGAACCATCCGGCAGTCACAGCGATTCTTGTCGGCGCTTGCCTTCTCCTTGGCTCTGCATCGGCGCAGGCGGACGGCTTGCCGGCCGCGGGGAGCCCTCCCCCGGTGGTATATCCCGGAGAAGGCTGGCCCAACGTGGGGCGCCCTGGCGACCCGGTCGTGAGCGTGGGGGGCCTCTTCAGCTATACCGGCCGCGAGAACGCCGATGACGCCGTGGGCGCCGGCCTCGAGGGCAGCTTCGCGTGGTACGGAAAAAGCTCGTTCGTCTGGATAGGCGCCGTTGCGCAGGCGCAGCTCGTCGCCGACCGGCCGGTCCACGAGAGGTTGGCGCTCGGTTTCCAGGGTGGGTTCGGCCCGTTCGGCGCCGAGCTCTCGATGTACACCGAGGGCGCGGGCACGTCGAACGCCCGGACATATGGGGCGCAGATCGTCCCCTTCATCGGGCTCCCCATCGCCTACGCGGGCTTTCGGCTCGCCCTTCCGTTCAACGAGGGGAATGGCGCGACGATGCCGTCCTATGGCACGGAGTACGGCTTGGTCATCGGCTTGAAGTTCCCGATCAACCCGAGAGCCTTTGGACATAGTCTTCACTGAGCCGGTTCACAGCCCCGTAAGCCGCCCACGCCACTCTCCACCTGTGCAGCTGGCGCGCGTCCGCTTTCCCCTCCTCGACCATCACCTCGGCGGCGACTCGCCAGGCGATGGGCTTGCTCCTGGGCCCCTCCACGCCGGCCGCTCGTTCGACGTCGCACGCCGCACGTCGCACGCCGCACGCGCCTCCGCCGCCGGTTGCTCCTTCGCTACAACGAGGTATCCGCTCCGCGGCCGCCTGATGTCCGCAGGCCGCAGCGCTGAGGCTCGAAAATCTCGGTCACGCCCCTCGCGGAGCGACCCGCCGGTGTGATAAAGCTGGCCGCCAGGGGGCGAATCCAGCAAGGCGCGACGCGCATGCGCCTTGCACGGGGCCCCCCGCGAGCGACGCACACGTCGCCAGGAGGCTTGAGATGGACGAGAGGGTTCAGCGGTACGTGGACATGGGGGTAGCGCTCGGGGTGAGCGTCGGCGGGAAGATCGTGGGCGCGATCCTCGTCTGGGTCATCGGCCGCATGATCGTCCGGGGGCTCCTGTCGATGCTGCAGCGCAGCTCCGCGCTGAAGAAGCTCGACACGACGCTGGCTCATTACCTGGAGTCGGCGGCGTCCGTGCTGCTGAACATCCTGCTCGTCATCGCCGTGCTCAGCGTCTTCGGCGTCGAGACGACCACCTTCGCCAGCCTGCTCGCCGCGATCGGCATCGCCGTCGGCATGGCATGGTCCGGCCTCCTGTCGAACCTCGCGGCCGGCATCTTCATGATCCTCCTGCGCCCCTTCAAGACCGGGGACTATGTGACGGCCGGCGGCGTGACGGGCACCGTCCACTCGATCGGCCTGTTCGCGACCACCCTCGACACGCCCGACAACGTCCGCACCATCGTGGGCAACAACAAGATCTTCAGCGACACGATCCAGAACTTCAGCACGAACCCGGTCCGCCGCGTCGACTGCACCGCGCAGCTCGCCCACGGCGCGGATCACGAGGCGGCGATCGCCCGGCTCAAGACGCACCTCGCGCTCATCCCCAACGTCGCGAAGACCCCTGCGCCCAGCGTCGAGATCCTGGATTTCACCCTCGCCGGGCCCGTGCTGGCCGTCCGGCCCTTCTGCCACACCGATCACTACTGGGACGTCTACTTCGCCACGACCAAGATCATCCGCGAGGAGCTCGGCAAGATGGGGCTCCCCGTCCCGAGCCAGCACCTGCACCTGAGCCAGCTGGCGGCGCCGCCTCCCCAGCGCCTTGCGAGCACAGAGTCGCATCCGACGGCATGACGCGCTGCCGATCGACCCCGCGCGACCGGCCCGCGCGGGGTCCACGCGGTGATCGACAGGCCGTGGGGCTGGCGATACGTGGGGCGGCTTGATCCGGAGGGCGAGGAGGCCCACCGTGGTGAGCATGCTCGCGGGAATTCCGACGCCCCGCTCGTCCGGTGTCCAGCAGACGCCTGGGGTCACCGGTAGGGCCGGTATTCGTAGGGCAGCGCCCGCATCTGCCCGAACTGGGTCATCTCCTCGACGGCACGCAGCGTATCCTTGAGGATCGCCGTCTGCATCTCGACGTTACGGGGCTCGCCGGCGTTCGAACCGATGGGGACATGGGGCGCGGCGATGCGGGGCGCGCCCTGCTGCCTGGCGATCGGAGGCAGCGCCGCGACGATGATCGTGGACATGCCCGCGGCCTCCACGGCCCGCTGGACGATGACCGCCGAGCGGTGGCAGGTGCCGCAGCCGCCGGTGAATACCGCGATGTCCACGCCTTCTTCCTTCAGGATCTTTGCGATGGCCGGTCCGCCCTCGGCGCGGAATCTGTCCACATCGCCACCGCCCCCCATGAACCCGATCAGCGTTGGCGCGACGCTGCCGATGAACCCCTCGGCCTCGAGCTCGCGCAAGCGATCGATCGGGAACATCGCGTTGATGTCCCTGTTGACGTCGCTGTTGTCGAAGCCGCCGTGGCTGACCATCAGCTCGGACGACGAAGTCGTCGAAGGGATCTCGCGAAACGTGGGATCACCGGAGAGAACGAACGGCTTCTGGGATCTCAGATGGACACCGCCCGCGGTACAGAGGGTCACGACGCAATCGGAGAGCGGCTTCGCGAGGGGGGTCCACACCGCATGCGGCGTCCGGGGCACGTACACTTCGCTTTTCAGCCCTCTAGCGGTCGTCAGCCTCATGACGGTTCTCCTCGGTCGACGAGCCTCTGGTTTGCGTCGATGACCGACTGGCTCCACCTGGGGTCGGCAGGCTCGATCGGGATACCCGCCATTTTCGTCTTGAGCATGAGCAGGGCGCGGCGCGCGTCCTCGGGGCACAAGGTGCTCTCACCGAGGATCTCGCTCTCGCGGCCCTCCGGGTTCTTGTTGAGCTCGATCATCGCATCCATGTACCGGTTGCCGACGACGAGCTGGCCCTGATGGGCAGAGAACGACGCGCCGACCACGCTGGCTCCGCGCGCGCCGATCTGCTGGATGCTCTCGGCGAAATCGATATGGTTGTTGCCGAAGCCCTCGGTCGTGATGATCGCGCCCTCCACGTCGAGCGCCTCCACGAGCGCGCCGAGCCGCGCCGAGACGAACGCCTTGTCATCATCGACCTGCGGGCTACCGATGAAGACGACTCCCACGAGGCCGATCTCCCCGTCCTCCGCCATCAGGCGCAGCAGCGGCTCGCGGAAATAGTGGCGGGTGCTCTCCTTTGTCGCGGGGCCGACGCAGGTCAGCGCGCGGACGCCGCCGTCGCGCACCTCGTTGGGGGAGAGCACGACGGGCACGTTGCCGAGGTCGACGTTCCGGCGGCCGCCCCGGACGCCGGCGGGCTCGGTGGGCAGCAGGACTTTCTCGTGCATCGCACCCTGGCCCATGATCTCCTTGACGAGCACGACGCGCGGCCTACCGGGACTCGTCACGATATCCTCATGGGTCCTCACCGCCATGCAGCCGCTCGCGGGGGCCCTCTTCAGCGATTCTCGTATTTCTTGCACGATGACATCACAGGCCTTGTGCGCCGCGTGAGGGCCGCCGCGCTCCATGCCAGAGCCAGCCTGGAGGACGACATTGACGCGCACCATGAGGTCGCCGAGGTCCGGGCAGCCTGGACGGCCAAAGCTGATCTTTTCGTCCAGATACCCTTCGCAGGAGCCGAACTCGTGCAACTGAACGCCATTTTCGTCCACGCCCGTGAGGATGAACACCAGCCCGCTCATCACGTGCGTCACCCCCTCGCCGAGCTTGCCTTCGACCTTCGTGGCGACCGGGATGACATCCATGATGGTATTGGTGAAGATGTGCCTCCTGTCGAGCGTGATGACATCCATCTCCACCTTCTTGACGAGGGGATCGGCTATCAGCGACTCTTCGCGCAGCGATCCACGGATTGTCAGCTTGCCGTCCTCGAAGGAGGTCTCGCCCGTGATCTCTGCCTGGCGGACGTCGTATAGCCTGTGCCAGAGCGTGCGCACGACCCGCTCCGGCGGCGCGGCGGGCTCGAGCGGCTCCGCGTAGCACGCGGCGGACGCGGGGAGGTCGTCGACGAGGGCCGGGGTCAGCGGAGTGAGGGCGTCGGCGGTCTCCCTGAGGGTCGCGCCGAGCACCTCATCGATGGTCAGCGCGCCCGGGGGAATCGAAAGGAGGCCCGAGCCCTCGAGCTCGGGGAACAGGGTTGGATCCTCCAGGTGTACAGCGCCGATGACAGCTCCCTTTGGGGTCCGGCAGCAGAGGACGGCGGGGGCGCCTCTGTGGAGGTTCGCGGTTTTCATCGTAATGGACATGCGTCTCTCTCCTCTTTCGGGGCGACCCGGAGCCTCGAATGTTCGACCCGAGGCGAGCTGCGCGGTTCTCCCTTGACCTCCGCAGATCGGCTTGTTCTTCCTTCTCCCCCTGTAGCGCTCGTGGACAACGGCGTCCGGAGCGCGATCAGGGCAAGTCGGCTCCGCGCCGCTCCGGTGGTCGGCGCTCCTGCTCGTGCGTCCGCTGCCTTCCGCGGGAGCCGGACGGAAGGATCTTCCCGACCTCGCGGGTATGGGGCGCCGTCCGGACGAGCTCCGGATCGTGGAGGGCCTCGCGCGCGACACGGAGAAACGCCTCGATCATCCGATCCAGAGACTCCCGCGTCTCGGTCTCCGTCGGCTCGATCAGCATCGCGTCGCGCAGGTGGCCAGGAAAGTACACGCAGCCGGCTCCCACCAGCGTCGGGGGATGCACCCCGTGGTCGATGAGCCGCTTGGCGAAGTCCATGGCGCTCACCTCGAGCGCCGCCGTGCTCAGCAGGCACTCGTGCATGCACCGTCCGCCGAAGACCGGGGGCAGGTAGGGTGACAGCCGGGCCTGGACGTAGTTCGCATTGAGCACGGCGTTCTCGGACGCCGTGCGCAAGCCCTGGGGCCCCGAGGTCAGTATGTAACAATAGGCCCGGATCAGGACACCGACGTGGCCGTAGAACGACTTCATCCGGCCGATGGATCGCGGCCGGTCTACTTCCGGAGAGTACCCGCGCGCGCCCCGGCGGATCACGGGAATCGGAAGGAAGGGCTCCAGAAACGCCTTGACGCCGCACGGCCCCGCGCCCGCTCCACCGGACAGGTGCGGGGTCGAGAACGTCTTGTGGGTGTTGAGCTGGAGGACGTCGAATCCCATGTCGCCGGGCCGGACGATCCCCATCAGAGAGTTCATGTTGGCGCCGTCACCGATGAGGAGCGAGCCATTGTCGTGCACGCGCTCCGCGATCTCCTGGATGTTCTCCTCGAAGAGCCCGAAGGTCGATGGGTTGGTCAGCATCACCGCCGCGACCGAGTCGTCGAGCGCGGCCTCGAGCGCGTCGAGGTCGGTCAATCCCTCCGGGGTGGTCCTGATCATCTCGCAGCGATAACCCGCCATGGACGCGGACGCGGGATTGGTGCCATGGGCCGAGTCCTGAACGAGGACCACGTCCCGCTCGATGCCCCGGGACTCGAACCACGCGCGGGTCATCAGGAGCCCCGTGAGCTCGCCGTGGGCTCCGGCCGCGGGCTGCAGGGTGAAGTGGTCCATCCCAGAGATCTCGGCCAGGTGTTCGGCGAGGTGGAAGAGGAGCTCCCAGAGGCCGGGCAGCGTGCTTTCGGGTTGCCTCGGGTGCGCATGGGCGAACCCCGAGAGGCTCGCCAGGGGCTCGTGGCGCTTGGGGTTGTACTTCATCGTGCAGCTCCCGAGCGGATAGCTGCCATCGTCCACGCCGTAGGCGCGGCGGCCGAGCGCGGTGTAATGGCGGACGAGCTCGATCTCGCTGACCTCGGGCAGCCCGATGGGCTCGGTCCGGAGCGGCTCCGCGTCGAACCAATGGGAAGGATCGAGCGCCCCGAATTCGGGATCCTGGAGGCCCGCTCCGCTCACGCCCGGGCGGGAGAGGTCGAAGATCGTCTCCTTCATGGTCTCAGCGCTCCGATCGTCTCCGCAAACAGGGCCGCGGCCTCGTCCAGCTCGGCGCGCGTCCTCACCTCGGTGACCGCGACGAGGAGGTTTCCCTCCACCTCGAATCCGGCGAACACGCGCCGCTCCAGCATCCGCTCCAGGAACACCGGCACGCGGCAGGGGAGCCGGAGCGCGAATTCATTGAAGAAGGGGCCGGTCGCCGCGGGCTCGACGCCGGGGATGGCGAGCAGCTTCTCGTGAAGGTAACGGGCCTTGGCGGCGCACTGCGCGGCGATCTCCCGAAAGCCCCGCTCGCCGAGGGCTGCCAGGTAGACGGCGGCGCGCATCGCCTGGTGCGCCTGGTTCGTGCAGATGTTGCTCGTGGCCTTCTCGCGGCTCACCTGCTGCTCGCGCCGCTCCAGGACGAGCGCGAGGGCTGGCTTCCCATGGATGTCCCTCACCTCTCCGACGAGGCGCCCCGGCATGAACTCGCGCAGCCGCTTCTCGCAGGCGAGCACCCCGAGATAGGGACCTCCGGCCGAGAGCGGCAGGCCGAGGGGCTGCCCCTCGCACGTCACGATGTTCGCCCCGAGCTCGCCGGGGGGCTTCAGGAGCGCCAGCGTCGTCGGGTAGCAGGAGACATTGAGGAGGGCCTCGTGCTGCCGGCAGCGAGCCGCCGCGGCCGGGATGTCCTCCAGGATGCCGAGGGAATTCGGCGTCTGCAGGATGAAGGTGGCCGCGGGGCGCGCGAAGGATGCCAGGAGCGAGCGCGGATCGAGCCGGCCCGAGGTGGAATCCGCGGCGACATAGGCCACCTCGACCCCGCGCCCGCGCATGTAGAGCTCGAGGACCGACTTCCATTCGGGCCAGATGCGCGAGGAGGCGAGGACGCGCCGGCGGCCCGTGGCGGCGCAGGCCATCCAGGCCGCCTCGGCCATGGCCGTCGCCCCGTCGTACAGCGAGGAATTGACGACGCGCAGGCCCAGGAGCAGCGAGAGCATGCGCTGGTACTCGAAGAGGATCTGCAGCAAGCCCTGGCTCAGCTCCGGCTGGTAGGGAGTGTAGGCCGTCAGCAGCGCCTCGCTGGAGGTAAGGCTGTCGACGACCGCGGGGATGTGGTGCTCGTAGACCCCGCCGCCAAGGAAGCTCAGGTGGCTCCGGGTCGATGCGTTCTTTCCCGCGAGCTCCCGCAGGTGCTTGCCGAGCGCCCATTCGCTGAGGGGAGCAGGCAGGCGGAGCTCCCTGCCGAGGCGCACTTCCTGGGGAATGGGGGAGAAGAGGTCGGCGATGCTCGTGAGCCCGAGGGCCTCGAGCAATGCCTTCCGGTCGGCCTCCCGGTGGACGTTGTAGCCACAGATGAGCGGCTCGGGATGACTCTCCATCGTATCGTGACGGGCTCCGGAGGGTGACGCGCTCGAGCGCGAAGCTGGGGTCGGCCTCCGTGGACCGCAAGACCACGAAGAAAATCGACGACGACACCGGGCGATCGGCTTCGGCTCGGCCTTCCAGGCGCATCGGAGGGGTTGACCAGGCGACGTCGACTGGCCCCAGCGGCGGGAGCAAACGATCCGGCGCGACGGCGAGCCGGCGAGCGCCGCCCGAGCCACGGGCGGGGTTGCCGTTCGCCGGCGGAGCAACTACGAAGAAATGCATTGATGACGACGCGGGGTCTTCAATGTCATCTCCACCGTCCCGCCGCAGCGTCCTTGGCCCCGCCGAAATCACCTTCGCCCGCGTGGGCATCATCCCGGGGGAGGGCATTCATACGCTGCTCGGATCCCGCCGCGCGTCCTGCTGCTCGGGCTCCCTCACCGCGATCGGAGCGCTCTCGAGCCTTGAGATGATTTGACACGCTCGCCGCTGGTCCTATGAGGCAGCGATGAAGATCCTCGTGTTTGGAGCCTCCGGAAAGATGGGTTCGGCCGTGGCTTGGGATCTCGCGAGGGCCCCGGAGGTGAAGCAGATCGGCCTGCTCGGTCGGCGCCGCGAGGCCCTGGAGCAGACTCGCCGCTTCATCGGGGCCGGCAACCTCATCTGTCATGCGGTGGACGCCGCCGACCTCCGGGAGGCGCGCGAGGCCATGAAGGGATACGACGCCGGCGCGCTGGCCCTCCCTGATCGCAGGATGAGCTATCGTATCGTCCAGACCGCGATCGAGGCTGGGCTCCCCATCGTGGACATGCTGGAGGAGTATCATCGCACCCCCGACGCCCACGAGACCGAGCGGATCGAGGTGCCCGCCGGCATGAGCCTCGCACGCTATGGCGAGTGGCTCCACGAAGAGGCCGTGGCCCGCGGGGTCCCGTTCATCGATGGAATGGGCTTCTCGCCCGGCCTGGCCAATATCACGGTCGGCGACGGGATCAAGAAGCTCGACCGGGCCGTGAGCGCCGTGGCGCGGGTCGGCGGGATCCCGGAGAGATCGGCGGCAGAGAGGCGGCCGCTCAGGTACATGATCACGTGGGCCTTCCACCATGTCCTCCGCGAGTACATGGTCAAGGTCCTGGTGCGGAGAGGCGGGGAGGTGGTCGAAGTGGAGGCCGGGACCAGCCTCGAGCAGCTCCGCTTCGAGCGGTTCGGCAAGCACGAAGTGCTGGAGTGCGCCGTGACCCCCGGCATGGCTAGCTTCATCACATCGAGGCCCGAGCTCCAGGACTTCGCCGTGAAGACGGTCCGCTGGCCAGGGCACTGGGCCGGTGTGCAGACGCTGAAGGAGTGCGGGCTCCTCGACCTGACCCCGGTCGCGTTTCAGGGCCGCGATATCGTCCCACGGGAGTTCCTGCACTCGCTCCTCGTCCCTCGCCTCCGGGTGGGCGAAGAGGACCAGGACGTGTGCGTCATGGCCAACACCGTGCACGGTACGAAGGACGGCGAGGCCGCGACGGTGGAACATTTCATGTGGGTCGAGCCCGGAGACGGGCTCTCGGCCATGGCGCGAGCGACCGGGTTCCCCGTCGCGATCGCGGCCAGGCTCCTCGCGAGCGGCAGGATCCGGCGAGCCGGCATCCTCCCGCCGGAAGACTGCATCCACGGGGAGCTCTATCGCTGGTTCTTGGGCGAGCTCGAGGAGCGCGGCATCCGGATAGAAGAGGTCGTCTCCTGGGGAGCGGCCTCCCAGCCCGCCTCGCGCGCCGCGTGAGGGCCGGAGCGACCTTCAGCCCCAGGACAGGAGAGGAACCTCCTTGTCCGCGGGTCCTTCGGATCTCCGAACACCGCCTCCGGCGAGCCCTGCTCGACGATCATGCCATCGTCCATGAACACGACGCGCGTCGCCACGTCACGCGCGAAGCCCATCTCGTGGGTGACCACGACCATGGTCATCCCGTCCCGCGCGAGCCGACGCATCACCTCCAGCACGCCGCCCACCAACCTGGGGTCGAGCGCCGAGGTGACCTCATCGAAGAGCATCACGTCCGGCCGCATGGAGAGGGCGCGGGCGATGGCCACCCGCTGCTGCTCGCCTCCCAAATGGGCGTACCGGTTCGCCGCCACGGCCCTGACCAAGACGCACCTGGACGCCGTCGAGGCTCTTGCGCCCGCGCTGGCCGGGGAGCATGGTCGCTGCATGAGCGTCGAGGAGCGCGTCGCGGCGGAACGGCTTGTCCTGGCCGCAAACGAGGCCTTTTACGAGGCGTTCCGCGCCGGGGACTACCAGGCGATGTGCCGGGTGTGGGCCGAGCGGGCGCCCGTGGCCTGCGCCCATCCCGGCATGGAGGCGCTCTCGGGGCGCGCCAGCGTGCTCGAGAGCTGGAGCCAGCTCCTGCGCCAGACCTCGCCCCTGCGCATGCGCTGCCAGGGCGCCTCGGCGCACCTCTTCGGGGAGTTCGCCTTCGTCACGTGCTACGAGGCGAACGGCGACGAGCCCGCACACCTGTGCGCAACCAACGTGTTCGTCCTCGAAGACGGGCAATGGAAGATGGTCCACCACCACGCCGGTCCGCTCTCCGCGCCGCGGCCCGAGCGGTGGGCGCCCGCTCGCTCCCGGCTCATGAACTGAGAGGCTGGCCGGGGCGACCCGCCATGAGGCCACGAGTCTCCGCTCGATGGATCGAGCGGCTCGCTGGCCAGCTCGTCAAGGAAGCGGCTGGAGGACCCTGTCGAAGACGGCGTCTCCGACGCGCTTGCCCTGACGGATCCCGCGCACTCCATCGAACCTCCAGTGGACGCCCAGGTAGATGCGGCTGATCGCGTTCTCCCATGTCGCCTCCTCGAAGCTGGAATAGCAGCGCGTGATCTCGGGTCGAACGTTGCCCCGCTCGTCCGTCGTTACCCCGTTGTACTCGTCGGACATGAAGCAGAAGGGGACGCGATCCGTCCCGTAATACCGGGTCAACACCTGGAACATGGCAGCCCCGAAGCTCGCGTGCCCGGAGGTGTACGCCGGGAACGCCGGGGTCATGCGCGGCGGGCCGCCGTTGCTGCCGGGGGATCCGAGGGGCGTCCACCTCCTGTCAGCTATCGTGAGCGAGTTGCTGTCCCTGTCGGCCCGACGAATCGCGACGATCGGCCGCCAGAATTCGTAGTGGTATTTCGTCTCCCACGTGGCGATGGCGGCGTCGGCCAGCGCGATGTTGACCAGCGCAAAGTAACGAGCGTTCTCGATCTCCGAGTTGCACTCCTCGACCGCGAGGACCCGCGCGATCTGGTTGTAGAGCCGGGGCGGCTCCCCGAGGCGCGGGGCGGAGTCATACGACCAGAAGATCCCGATGACGCTCTGTTCCCGGGTGCGCGCGGTCGGGGTGATCTCGCCGTCGCCCCCTAGCAGAAAGAGCTCATAGAAACTCAACGCATACTCCAGGCTCCACAGCGCCGGCGGCGGCGGCGACCGGAACTCGGCGCCGCTCTCGATGGCGAACGGCCGTACCCTCCCCCACCTCGGGGTCAAGTACCCCTGATCGGGATAGAGCGGATCGGCACGATGCCGGCCGGGGGCGATGTCTGGGGTGTAACGCATCGGGGCGTCCGACCCGTCGTTCTCCCGCTCCGCGAGGATCTCGTCGGCGACAGCGCCGCCCAGCGCACGACCGTCCTCCTTGGCGTCGCCGTCGGGGATCTCCGCCAGGTACTCGTCGAGCCTCCCGTCGAGCAGCGCCCTCTGCCTCGGGAACAACGCCGTCAGCGTGCGGTGAGCTGCCGTGGCCACCGCCGCATCGATGGATGCATCCGGCATGTCGAGGAGGACGGAGTACGGCTCGTACCTCGGGACGATCGAGTTCACGGCGTCGAAGATCGCCGCATGAACGATCGCGAGAGCCCGTGAGACGCGCGTCGGCCCGCGCTGGTCCCGCGTGCGCGCGCTGGAGGTGTCCCCTGCGACCGCGTCCAGAGCGACGGCGTTCCAGTCGAGGACCGCGTCCCTGTCCGGCGGATCTCCCGGCGCTTCCGGCACGTGCGCGGACGCTGGGCCTCCGAGCAGAGCGGCAGTCATGGCAGCGAAGGAGATGGACGCCCATCTCGCGGCTGAACAGTTCATTCGCGCTCCTTTGTTCGAGTCCTCAAGAATGGCCACCACACACAATGGCCCCTTGATCGTCGAATGGATGGATGGATGGCCACCCAGGGACGAGAGGCATGCATCGACACCCTCGGCGAGCTCGGAGCCCGTATCTACCCGCGCGACACCGGCCACCGCACGCAGGCGAGCACGGCTTCAGGGGGCAGGTCGGCCGTGCGCCATCGATCGCTGGTCACTCCTCGGCGGGAGCTCTCTCTGCAATCACCCGGAATCGAGCAGTCACCCCGTGCACCGGACGTCGCTCTTCGTTCTGGTCACTCGCCAAGATGTCGTGTGTTGTATCAAACCTAAGCTATCAGGCAGAGCCGATACGCGCAACCATACGACACCGTGCGTCCCAGGCTCCGCTGGGTCGAACCGTGGTGGGCACAGGATCGGAGCGTGAACGGTGTCCGTCCGCCTTGGCCGACATTCACGGTCGGTCGCCGAGGAGCGGTCGCCACGCGCATTCGTTCGGCAAGAGCGCCCAGATGACGTCGGCGTTCGGACGAAACGCGATCTCCCGCAGGACGCGGGGCGTCGAGATGCGATCCATCCTGAACATCCGCGGCTCGTTCTTTCCCGTGTCCAGGGCGAGCACGTACCAGACAGGGCTCTGGATCAGGAGGCCGTGCGGCTCCACGCGCCGCCTCGACGTCCTCCCCTCGCGGTCGCTGTAGTCGAACCCGAGGCCGACGCCGGAAGAGAACGACTCCTCGAAGAGCCTCACCAGCTCAGCTGGAGGCGTCCCGGCTCCGGCGCGCACTGGCCCGCTCGCCGGATCGCCGACGATGACCCTGCGGCAGAGGGCGCGCAGCTCTCGCGCTCGTTCAGGAGGAAGGCTGCTGAGCAGCTTGGCCAGCGCGGAGCTCGCGGCGTTGCTCCACGGGAGGTCGCTCGCGGCCTGAGAGAGGCGGGCGGAGAGCCAGAGCGTCACGATCTCGGCGACCGAGAGGTGCACGGCGGTGACGCCCCGGCCTGCGTCGAGCCGGATCCCCCCGCCGGGGCCGGCCTCGGCCTCGATGTTGACGCCGCGCTCCCTCAGCGTCGCGAGGTCCCTGCGCACGGTGCGGGCGCTGACCCCGAGCGTGGCAGCGAGCTCGCCGACGGTCGTCGCTCCCCGCGCGCGAAGCAGGTCGGAGAGCTCCATGACGCGGAGGGTGCGCGACATATGGTGACAGAATCTGTCAGGGTCTCGCGCTAGTCAACGCCCATGTCCAACCCAGAGAAGACCTGGCCAATCGGCCTCGGCGTCTTCACACCGACAGATGCCCATGGCTGACAGGCTGAAGGACCTCTTCGACGAGCGGTGCGTCCGCTCGATCGCCCGCGACCTCCGCTCGGCGCATCCTGGCATCGACGAGCGCGGCTTCGCCCGTGACTGCCTGGCGGGCCTCTCCGATCTGGAGCTGACGGGCCGCGCCTCCCACATCGCGGACGTCATGCACAACCACCTGCCGCAGCCCTTTCCGGAGGCAGCTCGGGTGATCGTGGCCTCCCTCGGGCCCGAGCTCGGTCGGAGCGACGCGTTCGGCCTCGAGCCGCTGCAGTACATGCCGCACGTGTTCTATGTGGCAAAGCGCGGCCTCGATCACTTCGAGGACGCGATGACCGCGCAATACGAGCTGACGAAGCGGTTCTCCGCCGAGTTCAGCATCCGCGCGTTCCTGACGAGGTACCCCGACGCGACGCTCCGCCGGCTCCGCGCGTGGGCCGCCGACCCGAACGTCCATGTCCGCCGGCTCGTCTCCGAGGGGACGCGTCCGCGGCTGCCGTGGGCCCCGCGGCTCCGCGCTTTCCAGCAGGATCCAGGCCCGGTCATCGATCTGCTCGAGATCCTGAAGGACGATCCGGAGCGCTACGTGCAGCGCTCCGTCGCGAACAACATCAATGACATCGGCAAGGACCACCCGAGCGTCGCGGCGAGCCTCTGCCGGCGCTGGCTCGACGGCGCGCCGCCCGGGCGGCAATGGATCGTGCGCCACGCGCTGCGGTCGCTCGTCAAGAAGGGGGATCGCGGCGCGCTCGACGCGCTCGGCTTCGGCGCGGCGCCGAGCGTCGCGATCGCCTCGGCGTCGCTGTCCCCGCGATCGGTGAAGCTCGGCGGAGAGCTCCGGTTCTCGTTCGAGCTCACGTCGACGGCCCCGCGCGACCAGGAGCTGATCGTCGACTGCGCCGTGCACTTCGTGAAGGCGAACGGCTCGACGCGGCCAAAGGTCTTCAAGCTGCGGAAGCTCGTCTTGCCGCCGTCGGGTCGCGCCGAGATAGCCGGCAAGGTCTCCTTCGAGGAGATGACGACCCGCCGTCACTATCCCGGTCGCCACAGCATCGACGTGATGGTCAACGGCGTGGCGCACCCCCTCGGGCAATTCGAGGTGTGCCGGTGACCGAGCGAAGAAGACCGAGCCGTTGCGCGGGTCGGCCTCCGCGTCTATGAGGCGGCCATGAAGGACTGGGAAGCGCTCTTCGCAAAGAAGCTCGAGGAGACCGACCTCGGCAATGATCCGGCCCATGATCTGGCGCATTTCACGAGGGTGGTCGCCACGGCCAAGGCGCTCGCGGCGGACGAAGGAGCGAGGCTCGAGATCGTCGTCCCCGCGGCGTGGCTGCACGATCTCGTCAACGTCCCCAAGAACGACCCCAGGCGCTCCCAGGCGTCCCGGCTCTCCGCGGAGGAGGCGCTGCGCTTCCTGCGGAGCGTGGAGTACCCCGAGGCGTTCCTCCCCGATATCGCCCACGCCATCGAGTGCCACAGCTACAGCGCGGGGATCGAGCCGACGACCCTCGAGGCCAGGGTGGTCCAGGACGCCGACCGCCTCGACGGCCTGGGGGCGATCGGGATCGCCCGCTGCTTCGCCGTGGGCGGCCTGCTCGGCGTGCGGTTCTACGATCCCGGGGATCCGTTCGCCGAGCGGAGGCCCTGGGACGACCGGGTGAACGCGATCGACCACTTCCACGTGAAGCTGTTCAAGACCGCCGAGAGCCTCAAGACGGCAGCAGGGCGCCGCGAGGGCGCGCGGCGGGCGGAGTTCATGAGACAGTACCTCGCTCGCCTCGCGCTGGAGATCGGCGGCGAGATGGCCTCTGACGTCAGCTGACGTCAGATAGCGTCAGCCCGCGCCGGCGACCGTCACCGCGGCCGCCACGGCGACCGGGATGGTGAAGTTGTCGTCCATCCGCGTGGAGAACAGCTCGGTCGCCGCCCCGGCCAGGCCGGCGACGGCGGCCAGGAGGAGCCGCGAGGAGAGCGACGCCGGGCCGAGCGCCCACATCACGGCGAGGGCGCTCAGCGCGCCCGCCGCGAAGAAGGCGAGCGTGCCCTCCAGCGAGCGGCCGTCGCGCAGCCGCGTGCGGCCGAAGCGGCGGCCGATGAGCGCCGCCGCCGGGTCGGCCACCGCCAGCACCACCACCGCGAGCGACTGGCTCAGCCGCGTCCCGAACAGCGCCAGCAGGAAGAGCGCTGTCACATACCAGGTCGACGAGTTCACCCTGTAGCGCTCGTGCGGGTGCGCCACGAGCCGGAAGACCCCCATCAGCCGCTCATTGACCCGCTCGCTGACCCGACGGGCGATCTCCATCGACCACACCGCCACCACGAACGCGCCGCTCGCGGCCACGAGCCAGCCGCGCTCCGGCAAGAGCTGGATCAGCCCGAGCACCGAGAGCCCCGAGCCCACGTGCCACAGGCTGCGCACATGGTTCGTCGGCCTGACGCTCGGCGGCGCGGCGACCACGCCGCGCAGCGTCAGCAGCAGCGACTCGTAGGCAGGCTGCACCTCCCGCTGGAACGCGATCCACGCCGCCTTGGGCGAGGGCGTACCGGTCGGGGTCGCCCGCTCGACCGCCGCGAGCAACACGCGGAGCCGCTCGCGGAGCCGCTCGAGCCTGCCCCCGGCGTCGTCACGCTCGGCCGCCACGACGAGCTCGCGGAGCCGCGACGCCACCCGCTCGACCCGGGCGCGGACCTCGGGCTCGTCGTGGAAGACGAACACGGCGGGATCGACCTGACGCAACAGTACGCAGAGCTCTTCGGAGACGAGCTTGGTCTCGACGTGCAAGGCGTGGATCACGTTGGGTTTTGCGAAGATAATCGCCGGGGGTCGGGCGCCATGTCAGCGCTTCGTCATACCAGCACCCCGCGCGTGAGCTGGCTCGCGGGGCCAACCCTGCATGAGCCCGCACCCACGAGCCGGCGCTGCACGACGCACCGCGCGAGTCCCCGCCACGGGCCGGCGCTGGACGACGCGCCGCGCGAGCCGACCCAAACGCCCGACCAGGGCCCGGAGGAGATCGCGGGCGCGACAACCACCCTCCTGCCCCACCCCGCGGCGACCGCGGCATACGCTCGGCTCGCCTCGCGAGGACGCATGACACGGCAATTCATGGATTCGTGCAATCTGCCAACAAGGATTGCTTCTCTATTCCATTCCCGCCTCGGCTCCGCGTGACTCGCGCTCTGCAGAGCGTCCTGACGAGATCGCATGAGAGGCGCCTTACGACGCCGGACAGAGCGATGGCCGTCGCGCTTTCCCTGCGCGCGCGCTGCGGCTAGGTTGCGTCGCGCCGCGGATTCGACGGGTGGGCGCGAGGCGCCCGGGGAGGCAGCGCGCGACCTGCCCGCGCGCGGCCGGTCATGCGTCGTCCCCTCGGAGTCGGAGAATCGAGGAACATGAAGGTCTCAGTTCGGTACACCGCGCTATCGCTCGCTCTGCTCGCAGGCCCCGCCGCCCACGCGCGGGAGCGCCCGAACTACGACGCATACTTCAAGGCCCCACCCGCGCTGCCCGCCCGCGCGGGGCGCGTCGTCGACGTCGACGAGCGCGCGCCGGGCGCCGTCGTCGCGTCGACCGATCCGCAGCGCGGGGTGCCCACCTTCGCGTGGGCGACGTCCCCCGGCCACCGCCCGCCGGCCGCGACCCACGGGACGCCCGAGGCCGCGGCCCGATGGTACGCGCAGCGGTACGCGCGCCTCTACGGTCTTCCGCAGGCCGCGCTCGATGCGGCCGTGGTGCGCCACGTCCACGACACCGGGCGCGGCGGCATCGTCGTGACGCTCGGCCAGGACGTCGACGGGATCCCGGTCTTCCGGAGCGGGCTCAAGGTGCTCATGAAGCGCGACCTCGAGCTCGTCGCCCTCGCGGGCAACCTCCACGCGTCGGCCGTCCCGCTGCCGCCCGGCGCCGCCTCGCCGATGGCCGGCTCGCTGCGCGGCCGGGCGTTCTCCGGCTCGCCGGCGCAGGCGGTCGTCCGCGCCCTGCGCGACGCGCACCGCATCGACCTCAAGACGGCCGACCTCCGCGAGCTCGGCGGGGCGAAGGGCGGGTATCGGCTCTTCGACATCGCGGACACCGATCATGCGCGCCAGCGCGCCGGGGGCCTGCGCTTCACGCAGCCGGCGCGGGTCAGGAAGGTGCTCTTTCCGCTGCCCGATCGGCTCGTCGCCGGCTACTTCGTCGAGCTCGTCTCGGGCGACGCCGGCGGCACGAGCTCCGAGGCGTACGCCTGGGTGTTCGGGGCCGGCGACGGGCAGATGCTCTACCGGGAGAACCTCTCCCACGCCGCGTTCGATTACCGGGTCTGGGCAGAGGAAGGGGGCGATCACAGGCCGCTCGACGGCCCCCTCGCGGATCTCTCGCCGCACCCGACCGGGCGGCCCGACGGCCAGGTCGCTCGGTTCATCGCGCCGAGCCTCATCTCCATCGACGGCTTCAACACGAACCTCGACGGCGGGGCCGATCCTTGGCTGCCGGCCGACGCGACCTCGACCCGCGGCAACAACGTCGACGCCTACGCGGACCACAACGCGCCCGACGGGTTCTCCAGCGGCGATACGCGCGCGGAGCTCTCGGGGCCGGGCTCGTTCGACCACATCTATGACCCGCTCGCCGAGCCGCTCGCCACGCCCGAGCAGACCATGGCGGCCGTCACCCAGATCTTCTACGTCACGAACTGGCTCCATGACTGGTACTACGACTCCGGCTTCACCGAGGCCGCGGGCAACGCCCAGCGCGACAACCTCGGTCGGGGCGGCCTCGACGGCGATCCGCTCCTCGCGGAGGCGCAGGACGACGCGATCGGCGGCAGCCGCGACAACGCGAACATGGACGCGACGTACGACGGCGCGTCGCCCCGGATGCAGATGTACCTGTGGTCCGGGCCGGACCAGCGCTCGCTGAGCGCCACGCCGCAGAACGCCAGCTACGCGTCGAACACCGCCCTGTTCGGGCCCCAGCGCTACGAGGTGAGCGGCGAGCTGGCCCTCGCCCTGGACGGCGCCGAGCCCCGCGGCGACGCGTGCGGGCCGATCACGAGCGACGTGGCCGGCAAGATCGCCCTCATCGACCGGGGCGGGTGCACCTTCGCCGAGAAGGCGCAGAGCGCGCAGGCGGCGGGCGCCGTCGGCGTGCTCATCGCCAACAACCGCGAGAGCGACGGCGCCCCGCGGCTGTTCGGCGAGGCCCCCGAGGTGACGACCCCCGCCCAGAGCATCTCGCAGGCGGACGGCAGCGCGCTGAAGGCGGCGCTCGCCGCCTCGGACGCGCCGATCACGGTCACCATGACCCGCGAGCCCAGCGTCGAGCGCGACGGCACGATCGACAACACCATCGTGGCGCACGAGTGGGGCCATTACATCCACCTGCGTCAGGTCGCGTGCGGCACCAAGATGTGCGGCGCGCAGAGCGAGGGGTGGGGCGACTTCATCGCCCTGCACATGGCGCTGCGCGACGGCGACGACCTCGACGGCGCCTTCCCGCTCTCGAGCTACGGGAGCGCGGCGCTCGGCGACAGCTACTTCGGCATCCGCCGCGCCCCCTACTCCGTCGACTTCACCAAGAACGGGCTGACGTTCAAGCACATCTCCGAGGGCGCCCACCTCCCCGACCACCCGCTCAACTCCTCGACCTCCGACAACTCCGAGGAGCACAACGCGGGAGAGGTCTGGGCGAGCATGCTGTTCGAGGCCTACGTCGGGCTGATCCGGCATGGCAGCGGCCTGACCCCGCCGCGCGCGTTCGAGCAGACCCGGCGGCGGATGAGCGATTACGTGGTGGCCGGCATGCAGCTCGCGCCGGTGAGCCCGACGTACACCGAGCAGCGCGACGCGCTCCTCGCCGCCGCGCTCGCCAGCGATCAGGGCGACTTCCTCGCGCTGGCAGGGGCGTTCGCCCGGCGCGGCGCCGGCACGTGCGCCGTGTCCCCGCGCGCCGACTCCCACGATTTCTCCGGCGTCGTGGAGAGCTTCAGCGTCCAGCCCGAGATCTCGCTGGTCCGGGCGGAGCTCGACGACAGCGCCGGCTCCTGCGACCGCGATGGGCTGCTCGACGCGGAGGAGTCGGGCACGATCGCGATCGAGATCGTCAATCGCGGCGCGGCGCCCCTGACCGGGGCGGTGGCGTCCATCGAGGTGCCTTCCGCCGGGGTGACGTTCCCGGACGGCGCGCGCGCGTCGTTCGGCGACATCGCGCCGTTCGCGACCGGGACCGCGAAGGTGGCGGTGAAGCTCGACCGGACCGTGGCGCCCGCCGAGGACCTCGAGCTCAGCCTGACGCTGAAGAGCGCCGCGGCGTGCACGCCGGCGCGGGTGGAGGCCCTGGTGCGCCGAGTGAACTACGACGAGGTGCCGGGGTCCTCGGCGGTCGACGACGTCGAGGCGCAGAGCACGACCTGGAGCGTCGAGGGGCTCTCCAGCGAGGCCGTCTGGTCGCGCGCCGAGGGGACCGCGCCGAACCGCGTGTGGCGCGGCGTCAACCTCGGGAGCGTGTCCGACACGGCGCTGGTGTCGCCGGCCCTGGAGGTCAGCGAGACCGAGCGCTTCGTGCTGACGTTCGCGCACCGGCACCAGTTCGAGACGAGCGACGAGACGTTCTGGGACGGCGCGGTGGTCGAGCTCAGCGCCGACGGCGGCGAGACATGGCAGGACATCGGGAGGCGCGCGCAGCCCGGCTACAACGGGAGGGTCACCGCCGAGTCCGGCAATCCGCTGGGCAGGCGGAGGGCGTTCGTCGGCCAGAGCCCCTCGTGGCCCGACGTCGACAACGTCGCGATCGACCTGGGGACCGCGTTCGCCGGGAAGACGGTGCAGGTGCGGTTCCGCGTCGGCACGGACGCGGCCGCGGGCGACACCGGCTGGGAGCTCGACGACATCGGGTTCGCGGGCCTGAAGAACAAGCCGTTCGCGACGGTGGTCGAGGACACGGCCTCCTGCCAGGGAGGGCCCGAGGCCGACGCGGGGGCGGACCAGGTGGTCGCGATCGGCGAGCTCGTGACGCTCGACGCCTCGGGGAGCTCGGACCCCGAGGAGGACGAGCTGACGTTCTCCTGGGTGCAGACGGCGGGGCCCGCGGTCGAGCTGAGCGGCGAGGGCGCGCGGGCGATCTTCGTGGCGCCTGAGGTGACCGAGGCGACGACCCTGGCGTTCGAGGTGACGGTCAGCGACGGGATCCTGGAGGCGACCGACCAGGTCAGCGTGGTGGTCGATCTGGCGAAGGAGCCGGAGGCTGAAGGGTGCGGGTGCGCGATCCCGGGGGGCGCGCCGCGCGGGCCGCTGGGCGCGCTCGGGGCCGCCGCGGTGCTCGCGACGTTCGCTGTGCGGCGGCGGCGGGGCGGCGGAGCGAGCTGAGCCGTGAGCTTCGTGAGCCCGTGAACATCTGAGGCGGAATATTCACCCATTGACGCCCGCGGCCCGGTCCCCCACGGTGGCCGATCAGCATGGGACTCAGCAACGCACCGCCCGCCTTTCCCGTCGTGCCCGCCGACCAAGCGCTGGAGCGCCTGATCGAGGGCAACCGGCGCTTCGTCGACAACATCCGCAGCGAGCACATCGAGATGGGCCCGCGGGCGCGGGCCGCCCTTGTGGACGGGCAGCAGCCCTTCGCCATCGTCCTCAGCTGCTCGGACTCGCGGGCGCCGTCGGAGCTCATCTTCGACCAGGGGCTCGGCGACCTGTTCGTCATCCGGGTCGCGGGCAACGTGGTGGCGCCCTCGCTCGTCGGCAGCGTGGAGTTCGCCGCCGCCGCCTTCGGGACCCGCCTTGCCGTGGTGATGGGCCACTCGCGTTGCGGCGCCATCGACGCCACGCTGAGCGAGCTGCTCCACGAGGACCGCCGCGGCCCCCTCACCGACAACATCCGCGATATCGTCGAGCGCTGCCGGGCTCCGGTCGAGACGGTGGTGAGCGCCGCGGGCCGCCACGCCGAAAGAGACTTTCTCCTGCGCGAGGCGGTGCGCGCCAACGTGCGCAACTCGTGCGATCACCTCCGGCACGGCAGCCGGCTGCTCGAGCGCCTGTGCGCCGAGGAAGGCATGCTGATCGTGGGCGCCGAGTACGCCCTGGAGACCGGCAAGGTGACATTCCTCCCGCGCCCGTGACGAGCCGGCGCGCCTCGTCACGAGATCAAAGACTCCTGACTCGCTCTCCAAGCAAGTTCACCTGATAACGCCACTGCAGAGCAAGCAATCGCTCTTCTTCTACGTGGCCCTCGACCGCGCGCGGCCCAACCTGGCGATGGCAAATCACGCCGGCGGAGATCGAGAAAGGGCTCACGCTCTACAGCGGTCTCCGCCCGCCCCCGCCTCTGCCCCATGCCGAGCAGAGCGGCGGTCACCCGCACAGGAGACGGGCCCAGATCGGCGTTTTCGGCGCGCAAGCGCACTCCGGTGCGCTGAGCACCGAAAACGTCGAGGTGGGCCCGTATCCGAAGCGGGTGACCGCCGCTCAGCGCCTCCGGCGCAGCACGAGGGGGAGCGACTCGAACCCGAGCGGCATCATCGCCCGCGTCTGCCGCAGCGGAGGCGCCTCGCCGGGCGTGATGGACTCATAGCAGTCGAGGAGCGCGTTCAGGGCGATCCGCGCCTCCATCCGCGCCAGCGCCGCGCCGATGCAGAAATGGGTCCCCTGCCCGAACGCCAGGTGCTCCGCCGGAGGCCGGTCGAGCCGGAACGCGTCCGGCTCCTCGAAGACGGCCGGATCCCGGTTCGCCGCGCCGAACACGACGTCGACCAGGTGCCCGGCCGGTACCATCACGCCGCTCACGTCCACCGGCCGCGTGGCGACGCGCAAGAGGCGCTGCACCGGGCTCGAATGGCGCAGCGTCTCCTCGATGATGGGCTCCACGAGGCTCCGGTCCTGCTGCGCGCGCCGGTAGAGCTCGGGCCGCTCGGACAGGAGGTGCGCCATGTTGCCGATGAGGTTCGTCGTGGTGTCGTTGCCGGCGACGAGCAGGCCGACGCAGAAGCCGACCGCCTCGGGCGTGTCGAGGCGCGCGCCGTCGATCTCGGCCTCCACGAGCGCCGAGATGAGATCGCCTGACGGCGCGCGCCGTCGCGCCTCGAGCTCCGCCGCGAAGAAGTCGACCATCGCCTTACCGCGGCTCGCGCGCTCCTCCGCCGGTATACCGCTGTAGGACATCACGGACTCGGACCAGCTCCGAAATTGCGCATAGCGCTCCGCCGGGATGCCGAGCAGGGTGGCGATCACCATCATCGGCAGGGGCATCGCGTAGGCGTCCATGAGGTCTGACGGCCCGTCGCCCGTCGCTTCGAGCAGCGAGGCGGCGAGGCGGCCAATCCACGGCTCGAGCTCTGCGATGCGCCGCGGCGTGAACGATCGGCTGACGAGCCTGCGGAGGTGGGTGTGCCGGGGCGGATCGTCGTGCAGCAGCGTGATCCGCGGCAGGACACGGATCTTGTCCGTGACGTTCGACGAGAACGTCTGCGGATCCCGCAGCGCGGCGAGCACCTCCGCGTGGCGCAGGAGCGCGTAGGCACGGATTGGCTCGCCGAGGCCCGCGGCGCCGCCCGCGGGCACGCGCGCATAGAGCACCGGAGATCGCCCTCGGAGCGCGTGGTACGCGGGGTAAGGATCGGCTATGACCGAAGGCGCGGAGAGGTCGATGTGCTCGGGCGAGGGGCTCGCGGCGGTCTCGGTTTCCATGTCAAGGTCACAGCGGCGCAGCCGCTCTACCGGACAGGAGATCCAAGCGGTTCGTGGAAGTCAAGTCCTTTCCCCTGGTGGGACGACAGCATAGGTGACCGCGTGGATCTCCGGGCGGTGTCCGCTCGATCACCGCGATGAGGCACCGCCATGAGGCACCGCCATGAGGCACCGCCATGAGGCACCGCCATGAGGCACCGCCATGAGGCACCGCCATGAGGCACCGTCACGCGACGGTCACCGGGCGGCATCGCCGAGGGAGCGATGATCGCGAACCCCTGGGGAATACGCGGAGCTCCTCCGATGTCGCCGGCGCCCTCACGGCGCGGCGGCGGACGTGAGGAGCTCGGTCTTCCCATCTCGTCTGACCCCCTGCATCGCGGCGCTTCCGGGCCGAACGGATTGAACAGCATCCTGGACGCCGACCCCGATCACATATCGGGAATGGCCTTAGCACGAGTTCCGGATCTACCCGGCCTCAGCCGGAGATGTGCGGCTTGTAATCTCGCAATGCAAGCTGGAACCCTCGCTGGTATCGAAGCGTATTTGCACATCTCCGAGCGCTCGTCATCGCTCTCGCGGGTCCTGAGAGGGGGTGAGTCTGCCGATGCCGATTCTTGGTCAATGACACGCGCGATCCACGGCCCCTACGAACGAGGTGCGCACGGGTAGGAGGCCTGAATCGGGCTTGGGGGAGGGCAACATTCGTCATGACACAGCATTATATGAGTTCACGCGACCCGTGGGAGGCGGCCTATCTCTACTCCCCCGAGGCGCTGTTCGTAGCGGACATCGACGGCACGCTGTCGCACTGGAGCGAGTCATTCGGCCACACGGTCGGGCACGCGGCCACGCCGGGGACGGCGTTCTTCCAGCTCTTCCACGACGACGATCGCGAGGCGGCCCGGGCGAAGTGGTCTGTGCTTCTGGAGACGCCCGGGGCCGTCGAGCTACGCGGGCGGGTGATGACGGCCGGGAACGTGTATGCGTCCTTCTCCTGCGTGCTGCGCAGAGCGCCGCACGGCCAGGCGGTCTACGGCTCGCTGCACCCGACGTCCGGCGCCGTCGATCTCCCCGCCGCCGGGCCCGGGAAGGGAGAGGACGCGGACATGCTCCGCGCCCTCTCCGACAACCTCCCCGTCATCGTCTGGTCATGCGACGCGGCGGGGGTCATCACCCGCCACGACGGGAGGGGCCTGGCGGGGCTCGGCCTCAAGCGGGGGCAGCTCGTCGGGACGAACCTCTTCGACGTCTTTGCCAGCGCTCCCGAAGGCACGGAGAACGTGAGGAGGGCGCTCCGCGGGTCTCCCTCCCATTCGATGAGCCACATCCCGGCCAACAATTCGTTCTGGGAGAACTGGATGGTGCCGATCCAGAGCCCGCTCGGAAACGTCGAGTCCGTGATCGGGCTCTCGCTCGATGTCTCGGAGGCGAAGAGAGCGGAAGAGGAGCTCCGACTACGGCTGTTGCAGATCCAGAAGCAGCAGGAGGTCATCGGCAAGCTCTCGACGCCCATCATCCAGGTCTGGGACGGGGTGGTCGCGCTGCCCATGGTCGGCGTCGTCGACAGCGCGAGGACCGCCGACGTCATGCAGAACCTGCTCGACGAGATCGTCCGCACCAGCGCGCGGTATGCCATCCTGGATCTCACGGGCGTCGAGATGGTGGACACGCAGGTCGCGAACCACATGATCAAGCTCGTGAACGCCATCCGGCTCCTCGGCGCGGGCGGGATCATCTGCGGCATCAGGCCGTCGGTCGCGCAGACGATCGTCGAGCTGGGCCTCGATCTGAACAGCATGGTCACGCGGTCGAACCTGCGGGCTGGAATCATGTTCTGCATCAACCAGATGCGCCAGCCCGCGACGACGCCGGCGACGAACGGCTCTTCGGGCCGCTGACCCGCGGCGCCTGCCCTTCTGCTTGCGCTGCTCGCGCGGCGCTGGCGTTCGGCATCGTCGATCCGGGAAGCACCCCCAGCACCTCCGGCGGCGCCCGCTCGAGCTCGTGACGACGATGAGACAGGCTCCGCAGGTGCGGTCGGAGCGAGAAGCGAAAACGAGGTTCGTCATGCTCTCCCCGGGTCGAACCGACCAAGACAGCATCCCCACCGCGGCCGGAGAGCTGCCGGTGCTCGGTCACCTGCCCGTCCTTTACCGGGATGCAGTCGGCCTTCTGCGCCGCAGCAGGAGCGCGCTGGGGCCGCTCTTCTGGGTCAACCTCGGGTTCGCGCAACGCCGGCTCTTCTATGTGGGAGCCGACGCGCTCGACCTCCTGCGCGCGCCCGAGGTGGTCATGGACCATCCGGAGCACCTCAAGGGGATCGTGGGCCGCTCGATGGCTGGGCAGGACGGGCCGCTGCACCGGCGCATGCGCTCGGCCATCAACCCCTCGTTCTCACCGCAGGGGTTCGCCAAAGAGGCCTCCGCCACCATCGCCTCCACGTTCGCTGCGCACATCGATGGCTGGCTCCAGCAGGAGAGCTTCGCGGTCCATCCCGCCATGCGGGATCTGACCCTCGAGATCATTTTTCGAATCTGCGGGGTCCCGACAGAGGATGTGCGCGCCTGGAGCCGGGGCTATCGCGAGCTGTTCTTGGGTGTTTACCCGATCCCGGGTCGTCTGCCAGGCATGCCCGCGTACCGCTCGGATCGCGCGCGCGCCTGGATAGACGACCGCCTGCGGAGGCTCCTCGCGGTCGCTCGCGGGGGCGGCGCCGCGGGCTCTCTCGTCGAAATGCTCTCGAAGGCTCGCGACGACGAGGGCGAGCCCCTGTCGGACCAAGACATCGTCGACAACCTTCGCGCGATATTGCTCGCCGGGCACGAGACCAGCGCCTCCATCCTGGCCTGGATCGTCATCGTCCTGTCGCGCCAGAGCGAGGTGTGGAGCGCGCTCTGCGACGAGCACACGGCCGCGCCGGACGCGTCCGTGCCCATGGCCGCGAGAGAGGCGGACCGGTTCCCTGTCGCCAACGCCATCTTCCGGGAGGTCCTGCGGATGTACACGCCGGTCTGGTTCATCTTCCGGACGGTCACCGAGACGATCACGCTGAACGGCAGACGCATCCCTCGAAATACGCCGCTGGCCCTCAGCCCCGCGCAATTCGGTTATGATCCATCGCTGTTCCCGGACCCCGACCGCTTCGATCTGAGCCGCTGGAGAGATCGCTCGAGCCCACCGGGTCCGCTGGAGCTGGCCGCGTTCGGCGGGGGGCCGCACTTCTGTCTTGGATACAACGTCGCTTGCATCGAGGCGCTCCAGCTTCAGTTCATCCTCGTCCGGGCGTTGCGCCGCGCCGGGCTCGTTCCACACTTGGAGGGCGCTTCGCCGAAGCACGTGTACTTCCCGACCGGGCATCCGGCGGCCGCGACACGGGTCGCCTTTCGCCCGTGCTGAACGGGCAGAGCTCGAGCGCCCCAGCGCATCGAGCCGTCGACCACGATCTCCGACGGGACGACTCTGTTCACCATCAACACGGTCGCCGGCGGCAGCCGGCCCTCACCGGGTGGAGCAGCGCATGAACACCTCGCCGCATTCAAGTCCTTCCGATCGCGCTCTGGCCGGCCTTCGCGAGCTGGTGGCGGAGCTCGGGCGAGGCGGAGGTTCCGTCAGTCCCTCGGTGTACGACACCGCCACCGTGCTGATGTTCGATATCTTTCCCGAAGCCAGGGCGAGCATCATCCGATGGCTTCTCGATCAGCAGCGGCCGGACGCGGGCTGGGGGCTCTCGTCGGTGCCGCGCGCGCGCGATCTCCCGACGCTGGCGTCGATCGTGGCCCTCCATCCCTACCGCGAGCTCATGCCGCAGGTACGCAGCGCCTGCGAGGGGGGCCTGGAGTTCCTGCGCGACCAGGCAGCGCATTGGGGCACGTCCTTGCCGGACGACATCCCTGTCGGGCTGGAGCTGCTCATGCCCAGGCTCCTCGACCGGGCCTCCTCGCTCGGCCTCGGCGTCGATTGGGACCCGTACAGGGCGCTCATCGCGCTCGGCGAGCGGCGCCGGGCCTTGATCGGCAAGGCCCGGCCGGCGGCCGGCAGCGCGGCGTCGCACTCGTGGGAGGGCTGGGGGGGCGGCCCCTCGTCTGACCTCATCGACGTGAGCGGCGGCGTCGGGCACAGCCCCGCGGCCACAGCGGCCTGGCTTCACGCATCTCGGGACAAGGTCGGCCTCGATGGCGCACGGGCGGCGGCGCGCGAGTACCTGCTTCGAGCGAGCGGCGCTACCGAGGTCGGAATTCCCGGCATCGTCCCCACGGTGTGGCCCATCCACCGGTTCGAGCAGGCCTGGGTCCTGTACGCGCTGCGGGTCCTCGATCTGCTCGACCATCCCCGGCTGGGCGACGTGGCGCGGCCGCAGCTGCTCGACCTCGGCGCCGCGCTTCGCCCCGAGGGCATCGGCATGAGCGACGCGTTCACTCAGGATGGCGACATCACGTCGACGGTCATCGCCACGCTGGGAGAGCTCGTGGCGCCTCGCGCCGTCGAGACGCTGCGGCGCTTCGAGCGAGGCGGGATGTTCATCACGTACGCGAACGAGCTGCAGCCCTCGCTCACGACGAATGCACACGCGATCCACGCCCTCGCGTCCTGCGGGGAGGAGGCGTCGACGCCAGCGCGGTACCTCCTCGAGCGCCAGCAGCCGGACGGGCGGTGGGTTGGCGACAAATGGCACAGCTCCTGGCTCTACACGACCAGCCAGGTCATCTTGGCCCTCTCGCACGAGGGGCACGTGCCCGCGGTGAAGCGCGGCATGGAGGCGCTGCTGCGCGCCCAGCGCGGCGATGGCGGCTGGGGAGCCGGCGGCGCGCCCACCGCGGCAGAGACGGCCTACGCCGTGCTCGCGCTCCGCGCCGCACGAAGGAACCGCGAGCTCGAATCCGTGGCGCGGAGCGCCTGGCGACGGGGGTGCGACTGGCTGATGTCGAACCATGACATCGGCGCCGGCCAGGAAGATCTCCGCTGGATCGGCAAGGAGCTGTATTGCCCGGCCCGGGTGGACCGCGCGTGGGTCCTCGGCGCGCTCCTCGTGTCGCAACCGCCATGGGAAAGCTAGACTATCTGATCGAAAAGACGTGGCAGAGCCATGTCTTCGGCGATTCCTACCCGACCGCCGTCGGTCGTCGCGCGCTCTCCGAGAGGATGCGGGCCGTTTACTCGTGTTTTCTCGAGAGGTTCCGCCCGATCGTCCAGGATGCCTTACCCGACCTGGATCCGGAGCACGTCGAGCGCATCGTGCGCCAGATCGGCCCCAAGGCGACCGCGTTCTGCGCCGCGATCGCGATCGAAATCGAGGATGTCGAGCGCCTGGCCGCGGTCTCCATCGTATTTGGACTCCTGTTCCTGTTCGATAGCCTGATGGATGACGGGGACCTGGCGATGGTCGTCGCAACGCACCGGTTCATCGAGGTTCACGCGCCGCGCCTGCACATCGCTGCATCGAACGACACGAGGCAGCTGGCGTCCGCCGTCCTCCGGAGCGAGCTCGAGGCGGCCAGGGCGCCGCGCCCCGATCCTGCCCTCGTCGCTGCGCGCGCTCGACCCCTGGAGGAGGTGGCGCGCCTGCTGCGTCGCCTGAGCTCTCCGGACGACGCAGGCGCGCTCGTCGAGTCGCCCGTCGCCGGCTTTCTGAGCCATGGCTCCGCCATGCGGCAGCTCAGCCAGCGATACATCGAGCGCGAAGAGGGCGCGTTCTGGGACGACCACGCCGACGATTTCGTCGCGCATGCGATCGGGAGCATCCAGACGGCCGGGACGGTCGCCGTCGTCTACAGCCTCTACCGGAGCGCGAGCCCCGAGCTCCCCACGATCGGACAGGTGCTGGCCGCCCCGGCGGTCAGGCGCGTGTGCGAGCGATTCGCCGACGCGGCTTCGCGCATCTTCGACGACGTGGGAGATCAGGACGTCGATCGACGCTCGGGCTCCCGGGGCCGGTTCGATCTCAACCTCTTCAACCATCCGAACAGGAGGCTCGTCGAGGCGATGATGCGGTTCGTCGGCGTCGATGACGAGCACGTCGTCGCGGCGACGCTGCGCGACCTCGCCGCCGACGACAGCGCCGGGGATGGCCGCGTCGTCGAGCGATTCGTCGGCGTCGTGCGCGGCGGCGTGGCGAGCTTACCGGCGCAGTGCCGGCGCGACGCGGGCGTGTTCCTGATGCTCCTCAAGAGGATCATCGAGTCGGGATACGTCAACACGCTGGGGGACGCCGCGCTCGCGGAGTGACGCCGGGGCGGCGGGCGCGCTGGGCGCCCAGGCGCTCTGCTCTTTGCCGGTGTGCTCGATTCGCTCGTCGCTCACGCGCTCGCCGCCCCCTGGCGTGCGCGCTCCGGATCGCCGATCCTCGCTGCCCGATGCCAGCCCCCATGATCGTCCTCCTGACCGGCGGCGCCGACAGCGCCACGTTGCTCCACGTCGTGAACGCGCGGGCGCCCGTCGTCCCGGCGTTCGTCGCTGGCGGCGTGCCGGAGAGCCCCGGGTTCTACCTTCACGACGCCCAGGGGTCCGCCGAGGGCTCGTGAGCGCCTCCCCCGCGTCCGCCCCTCGCGCGGCGCGGCCGGCCCGGGGACAGGCCGCTGCGAGCGCCCGCGCCCTCCGCGAGCGCGCCCTCCGTCATCTCTCCATGGGCATGCTCGGCGAGGCCCGCTCGGATGCGGGCGAGGCGCTCGCGCTCGTCGAGCGGGAGCTCGGGCCCGCCGACCCGGAGGCAGCGGGCGCGCTGCTCGTGCTCTGGCGGATCGCGGCGGCGTCCGGCGACCCTCCCGCCGCCGAGGCGCACGCGCGCCGCGCCGTCCTCGTGCTCGCGCGGGCGCGGCGGGGCGGCGAGGTCAAGCGGCTCCGCGTCCACGCATGGCTCGCCCTGGCCGCGACCGCGCGGCTCCAGGGCCGCTACGCAGACGCGGCGGCGCGCGCCCGCCGCGCGCTCCGGCTGGCCGAGGCCGCCTTCGGCCCCCGCCACGTCGAGGTCGCCGCCTGCCTCAACGAGCTGGCGATGAGCTGCAAGTACCGCGCGCGCTTCGCCGAGGGGGCGCGGCTCTACCGCCGGGCGATCCGCGTCCTCGAGCGGGTCCACGGACCGGATCACCCCGATCTCGCGCCCCTGCTCCACAACCTCGGCGGGATCGAGCACGCTCGCGGCCGGGCGGCCCGCGGAGAGCCGTTCGCGCGCCGCTCGGTGGCGCTGCGGGAGGCGGCGCTCGGGCCCGAGCACCCGCTCGTCGCCGAGGACGCGGCCGCGCTCGCGGCCATCCTCGACGCGCAGGGCAAGCGCGAAGAGGCGGCGGCGCTCTACCGGCGCGCGCTCGCCATCTTCGAGCGCGCGTACGGCCCCGCGCACCACGAGGTCGCCTTCACCACGAGCAACCTCGCCGCCCTGCTCTACGCCGAGGGCGAGCTCGACGCCGCAGCGCGCCTGTTCCGCAAGGCGATCGGGGCGATGGAGGGGCTCCTCGGCCCGACCCACCCCGACCTGGCGATGGCGCTCAACAACCTCGGTGTGCTGCGCCTCCGGCAGGGCAAGCGGGCGTCGGCGCGCCGGCTGCTGGAGCGGGCGCTCTCCATCTACATGGCGACGCTCGGCCCGGGCCACCCGACGATCGCGGCCTGCCGGGAGAACCTGGCGGAGGCGGGTCATGCCGGCTCGATCGTGGCCTGACGAGCCACAACGCCGCGCGGTCGCCGCGGATCGAAGCGCGGCGCGTCGCTGGCTCCGGCCCGCGGCGCCGCGCGCCGTGGGTCACCGCGGGCGCCGCGTCGAGCGCGCGGTGCCCGTGGTCCGCGCCTGCCGCGTCGCCTTGCGCCCGGCCCTCGGCTTCGCGCCGCCGGCCCGGAGGAGCGTGCCGTTGTGGTTGGCGCCGATGGGGACGACGGCGCTCAGATCGCTGGTGGCCGACGGTGAGGACGACCCGCCGCACGTGATGCCGAACGTCGCGGTATACGTCCCCGGCGACCCTGGCGCGGTGAAGGACACGCTGACGTTCCGCTGGCCTTTGAAGGAGGCCGGGCAGCTCGAGACGCCGAAGTGCTGGCTCGAGACGCTGCACTGGCAACCCGTCAGCGTCACCCCTTGGCTGTCCACGGTGACCGTACGCCAGGCCGTCGTCTGCGCCTGAACCTGACCGAAGTCCCGGAGCGCCGGGCTCGACGTCAGCGCCTGCTCTGCCTCGCCGACGGCGTCTTCTCCTCCCTCGTTCTCGACGCTCTCCACCACGCAGCCCGCGGTTCCCAGGCTTGCGAGCAGCAGCGTCCCGACCATCACACATGATTGTTTCATAAAACCTCCGTCGCTGGACTCCACACAGGACGAGCGGCACCGCGAAGCGACGACCAAGGCGACGATCGCCGCCGGGCCTGGCCTCAGGGCCTCTCGCGGAGCCGCCTCAGCAACCGGTACGCCAGCGCCCGGAAAACCACGGCCCCGCCCCTGCGGCGGCTCGATGTGGATCTCCGTGGCCCGAGCGGGCGGCGGATCCTGCCGAATCGGGCCCATTCGTCCGACGCAGTGGAGCGCGGAGCCCAACCCCATCTCCGATGGGCGACCATGACATGTCACGCCGCGACCGTGACATGTCACGCCGCGATCGTGACATGTCACGCCGCGATCGTGACATGTCACGCCGCGACCGTGACATCGTGGACAGGCGCGGCGCGACGCGCGACGAGGCGCCCTGATGGCATGGAGCGACGATGCGGGTCACCCGTCCTCGGCCGCCCGGCGACGGGAGGTCCTTGGATCAAGGAGGAGGCGGCGGATCCTGCTCCGGGCGCGCCTGCCGCGGGGCCCACAGCGGGTAGTCGACGCCGGCGAGGCGATTGATGACGATGGCCTGGAGCGTGAGCAGGACGACCCCGCCGAGGAGCACGAGGAGCATCGGAGGCCGGGACAGGATGCCCAGCGAGACGATGAGGGTCGTCGCGCCCGCGGGAGGGTGCGGCGCGCGGGCGAGCACCATGAGGCCGGCCGTGAGCCCCAGCGAGAGCGCCGCGGCGATGGCGCGCGCGAGGGTCACGCCGGTCGCGGTCGCCGGACCTGCGTGCGTGAGCCCGGTGATGAGGAGGCTCATGTACGCGACCGCGATGCCGATGCTGTGCCCGAGGATGGTGGTGCGCGGCGCGGCCGACGCCGCCGTTGGAGTGTAAAAGAACAAGAAGGCCGTTGGCCCGAGCGACGGAAAGACGAAGGGCGACTTCGTCACCACGGCGAGGGCTGCCATCAGGCCGATGCTCACGAACCCGTTCACGCAGCTGAAGACCGCGAGCACCGGTATCTTGGAGTAGCGCTGGAGGAGCCACGGGAGCCGGAGGCGCGTGAAGATGCCGCGCACGACGTCCGTCATCTCGCCGCCGAGCGGGTGCCGCGGCGAGATCGGACCGTAACCGCGCCCGTTTCCCCACGGCTCTGGCGCCGCGGGGGTCGATTGCCTGTCTCTCTCTGCCATCCTTCGTTCCTTGCGCGCTGGCTGCGCCTGGGCGCGCCCGCTTCCGCGGACGCTCGCTCGCCGACGGGCGCCACGACCAGCTCACCACGATTCTACCCCGGGCTCCGCGAGATGGATCCGGGATCTCGCCCGGCTCGCTCCGCAGGTCAGCCCTCCGAAGAGCCACGGGGCCCCGGCGCATCCCTCCACTGCCGCACGAAGAACGGCCACGCGTCGTGGAGGTACAGGCCGAAGGGGATCCACCAGACGAGATCGTTCGTCAAGCAGAGCACGGCGGACCGAGGCGGCCACTGCCCGGTGGCGAGCAGCGCCGCGAGGCCGATCGGCCCGAGCACCTTGCCGAGCAGACCGACGCCCGCAAGGAGGAAGCCGCGCTCGGGCGCGCGAGCGACCTCCGCGTAGAGGAGGGCGTACACCCCGACGACCATCCCCAGACAGGCGAAGATCGGCGGGTGATTGAGGGGTTCCATGCCCGCGAAGCGGAAGAGCCATTGCGGGTCCACGGCGGCGTAGAGCCCCCAGCAAGCGTTGTAGAGGGCAGCCAGCGCGAAGACGGCGCGGTGCAGGCGGCGGCGGGGGATCATCGCGGGGCGGCCTCGGCGGACGCCCGGCGCTCATACACCGCGCGGGCGCCGGGGACGAGCCGGATCTCGCCCGCCCCGAGCGCGCCGGGACGACGCGCTCGGACCTCTCAGATGCCGCCGCCGTCCTCGAAGACGTCGCTGCGCACCTGGGCCTGGCTGATACGGCTGTTCGCCGGGACGCTGCGCGTGAGCCACACGTTGCCGCCGATGCTCGATCCGCGGCCGATGGTGATGCGCCCGAGGATCGTCGCGCCGGCGTACACCACCACGTGGTCCTCGACGATGGGGTGGCGGTCGATCCCCTTGATGGGGTTCCCGCTCGCGTCGCGCGGGAAGCTCTTCGCGCCGAGGGTGACGCCCTGGTACAGGCGCACGCGCTCGCCGATACGGCACGTCTCCCCGATGACGACGCCCGTCCCGTGATCGATGAAGAAGCTCGCCCCGATCTCGGCGCCGGGGTGGATGTCGATGCCGGTGTCGGCGTGCGCGATCTCCGCGAGGATCCGCGGGATGAGCGGCACGCCGAGCGTGTAGAGCAGGTGCGCGATCCGGTGGTGCATGATCGCGGTGATGCCCGGATAGCAGAACACCGCCTCGTCGATGCTCGTCGCCGCCGGATCCCCCTCGAACGCCGCGCGCACGTCGGTCTCGAGCAGCTCCTGCACCGCGGGGAGGCCCGCGGCGAAGTCGCGCACGATCTCGGCCGCGCGGCCCTCGCGGCGGGCGGCCTCGCGGGCGTCGAGCTCCCTCGGGAAGCCAAGGCCCCTCCGGACCTGCTCGTGGAGCGCGAGCAGCGCCGCGTCGAGCGTGTGCCCGACGAAGTAGTCGGTCCCCTCCTCGGTGAGATCGGCGGGCCCGAAGTGCGCCGGGAAGAACACCGCGCGCAGATCGCGCGCGATGCCGACGAGCACCTCGCGCGACGGCAGCGCCTGCCGCCCGAGCTTCTGGCGCGCGCCGTCGATCCCCCGGCCGGCGGCGCGCAGCTCCGCGACCACCGAGCCGAGCGCCCAGGACGCGCCGGACACGGCGGGCGCGGCGGGCGCGGCGGGCGCGCGGAAAACCCCGTGATCGGCCTCGCTCATGTCGCGAGCCCCTTCTCGTCGAAGAGCCCCTCGAAGAGGGCCGTGCTCAGGTAGCGCTCGCCCGAGTCGGGGAGGATGACCACGATCGTCTTGCCCTCGTTCTCCTTGCGCTTCGCGATCCGCGCCGCGACCGCCACCGCCGCGCCGGACGAGATCCCCGAGAGGATCCCCTCCTCGCGCGTCAGCCGCCGCGCGTAGGCGATCGCCTCCTCGTTGGTCACCTGCTCGATCTGATCGACGATCGACAGATCGAGCACGTCGGGCACGAAGCCCGCGCCGATCCCCTGGATCTTGTGCGGCCCCGGCCTGAGCGGCTCCCCGGCGCGCGTCTGCGTGAGCACCGGGCTGTGCGTGGGCTCGACCGCGACGGACGTGATCGCCTTGCCCTTCTGGTGCTTGATGAAGCGCGAGACGCCCGTGATCGTGCCGCCGGTCCCCACGCCGGACACGAGGATGTCGACCTTCCCGGCCGTGTCGTCCCAGATCTCCGGGCCCGTCGTCCGCTCGTGGATCGCGGCGTTCGCCGGGTTCTTGAACTGCTGCAGGAGCACGTACCGGCTCGGGTTCGACGCGACGATCTCCTCCGCCTTCGCGATGGCGCCGCTCATCCCCCGGGGCCCCTCGGTGAGCACCAGCTTCGCGCCATAACCCACGAGGAGCTTGCGGCGCTCGATGCTCATCGTCTCGGGCATGGTCAGCGTGAGCGGATAGCCGCGCGCCGCCGCGACGAAGGCCAGCGCGATGCCCGTGTTGCCGCTCGTCGGCTCGACGATCTCCTTCCCCGGACCGAGGAGCCCCCGCTTCTCGGCGTCCCACACGAGCGCCGCGCCGAGGCGGCACTTCACGGAATACGCCGGGTTGCGTCCCTCGATCTTCGCGAGCACGAGCGCGCCCGCGCCCTCGACGACGCGACGGAGGCGCACGAGCGGCGTGCGGCCGATGGATTCTGCGTTGTCTTCGAACCAGCCGCGTGTGACGTTCGACATGGGCCCTCTGGGTGCGACGGCATGCCTCCGCGTCCTCGAGGTCGGAGGACGTCGAGCGGGCAGCGAACGCCGCGCTTGATTACCAGCGGATGTTCATCTAACATAACGGACAGAATCCGCCAAGCACTTTGTGTCCCGCCGATACAGTCTCCGGGGTCGTGGCGCGCCGGTGGCTCGAGGCTGTCACTCCATCGCCTGGCTTCTGTCCTCAACACCGCAACGCCGCCGCCACGATGCGGCAACGCCGCCGCAACCCCCTTGAGCCCTGAGCTCAGCTGAGGTCCGCCCGCGTCACCATTCACCACGGCGCGCGGCTTTACTCCACGATCATGGAAAACCATCCGTTTTAAAGGAGTCCAGCATGGTGGAAAACACATCTGCTTTACAGGAGGAAAGCGTCCTGGGCATCATGAGCGCCATTGCGCCAATCCGAGTAGAAATTGTAGTAATGGTCCAGCTTTGGCGGCGATAATCCCCCCACACGCCAGAGATCGAGGAAGAGCCCTGCCATGACGAACCACGAAAGCCATTTGCTTGGCGAGCGCGCCGCAAGGCAACACGCCAACACGAGCAAGACTCCGCCCCAGTGGGCCGGTGCCACCCCGCGTTGGCTCGTGCAGCTGCTCCCCTGGACGCCTGTCGAAGCAGGCGTGTACCGCCTCAACCGGGTCACCGATACCGATTTCGCGGTCGATTGCAGCCCGGAGGACGCTGCCGAGCTGCCCACGGCGCGCATCCACTATGAAGAGCAGCCGCGTGAGTTCGTGCTCAACACGGTGACCACGACGATCCAGGTGCACACCCGGATCTCCGACCTGTTCCGCAGCCCGATGGATCAGGTGAAAGAGCAGCTCACCGTCCTCGTCGAGAAGCTCAAGGAGAAGCAAGAGGACGAGCTGATCAACAACGGCAACTACGGCCTGCTGAACAGCGTGCATGAGAGCATGCGGATCAAGCCGCGCGGCGCTGGCCCCACGCCGGACGATCTCGACGAGCTGATCGCGCGCGTGTGGAAGGAGCCCGCCTTTTTCCTGGCGCACCCGCGCGCCATCGCGGCGTTCGGTCGCGAATGCACGAAGCGCGGCGTTCCGCCGCCCACGGTGACCCTGTTCGGCTCGCAGTTCCTCACGTGGCGCGGCCTCCCGCTCATCCCCACCGACAAGCTGCACCTCGCGGGCAACAAGACCGATATCCTCCTGGTTCGCACCGGCGAGAAGAAGCGCGGTGTCGTGGGCCTGTTCCAGCCGGGGGTCCCCGGCGAGGTGAGCCCGAGCCTGTCGATCCGCTTCATGGGCATCAACCAGCTCGGGGCTGCCTCGTACCTCGCGTCCCTCTACTGCTCGGCGGCGGTTCTGACCGAAGATGCGCTCGGCGTGCTCGAGGGCGTCCAGGTGGACAGCTACTATGAGTACAAGTGAGATCCAGACAGCGGATCTCCAGGGTGCTCTGCTGCAGGTGACTCGCGCCGTAGGGAGCTCTGGGATCGCGCCCTTGAACGTGCCTCTCACGGCGCCGGGCGGCGTCGCGCCCGCATCCGCGCCCGACCTGCCCGGCTTCGACCCCGCCTCCCTGGCCGGGGTGATCGCGCAGCTCGCGAACGAGATGCTCGGCGCGCCGTTGAAGCAGGGGGCGGCGGCGCAGGCGGCGCCGCTGCCTGGCGCCGCGCCGTCGCAGTCACCCGTCCCGCACCTGGCGGCGGCTGGCGCGGCGCCGTCACCTGTCCCGGGGCCCTCCGCGGCGGCGGCCCCGGTATACCCAGGGTCGGCCCCCGCCTCTTCCGGCGCGGCGCCGCCCGCTCCCGGCTCGGTCCCCGCCTCTTCCGGCGCGGCGCCGCCGGCTCCCGGCTCGGTCCCCGCTCATTCCGGCGCGACGCCCGCCTTCCCCGGCGAGGCGTCGCTGCCGGACTTGGCGGTGCGCGCCGGGTTCGTCCGCGTCCCGCTCGTGGGCTCCGATCCGCTGAGCCTCGGAGCGGTCGATGATGTGCTCCGCATCCCGGTGCTGGGCGATCTCGCGGACCGCGACGCCGACGCCTACTTCGTGCCCGGCGTGCCCGCGCTGGGCATCGAGTCGCCCGTCGGCCCTCCCCAGGTCGAAGCCCACGAGATCCGCGCGGTGGATCCGGCGCTGGTCCGCGACCTCAGCCGCTCCGCCGGCATCCTGGACCCTCACGCGATCCGCCGGGACTTCCCCATCCTCGAGGAGCGGGTCCACAACAAGCGCCTCGTCTGGCTCGACAACGCGGCGACGACCCAGAAGCCCCGAGCCGTCATCGATCGTCTCTCGTATTTCTACGAGCACGAGAACTCGAACATCCACCGCGCGGCGCACGCGCTCGCGGCCCGCGCGACGGACGCGTACGAGGCGGCGCGCGAGGCGACGCGCCGCTTCATCAACGCCCCGTCCACGCGCGAGATCGTGTTCGTGCGCGGCACCACCGAGGGGATCAACCTGATCGCCCAGAGCTGGGGCCGGAGGAACGTGGGCCCGGGCGACGAGATCGTCATCACGTGGCTCGAGCACCACGCCAACATCGTGCCGTGGCAGCAGCTCTGCTCCGAGAAGGGCGCCAGGCTCCGTGTCGCTCCCGTGGACGACAGGGGCCAGGTGATCCTCGAGGAGTACGAGAAGCTGCTCGGCCCGCGGACGCGCATCGTCTCGATCACGCAGGTGTCGAACGCGCTCGGCACCATCACGCCCGCCCGCGAGATGGTGGCGATGGCGCACCGGCACGGCGCGCGCGTGGTCGTGGACGGCGCGCAAGCGGTGTCCCACATGCGCGCGGACGTGCAGCTCCTCGACTGCGACTTCTACGTGTTCTCGGGCCACAAGGTGTTCGGTCCCACGGGCATCGGCGCCGTCTTCGGCAAGAGCGAGGTGCTCGACGCGATGCCTCCCTGGCAGGGCGGCGGCAACATGATCGCGGACGTCACCTTCGAGCGGACGATCTACCATCCGCCGCCCGCGCGCTTCGAGGCCGGCACCGGCAACATCGCGGACGCGGTCGGCCTCGGCGCCGCGCTCGACTACGTGACGCGGATCGGGATCGAGAACATCGGCCGCTACGAGCACGAGCTGCTCCACTACGCCACGCACGCCCTCGCGACCGTCCCCGGGCTGCGGCTCATCGGCACAGCGGCCGACAAGGCGGGCGTGCTCTCCTTCGTCCTCGATGGGCAGCGCACCGAGGACGTGGGCGGGGCGCTCGACCGGGAGGGCATCGCGGTGCGCTCGGGCCACCACTGCGCCCAGCCCATCCTGCGCCGCTTCGGCCTGGAGAGCACCGTGCGCGCGTCGCTCGCCCCCTACAACACCTGCGAGGACATCGACGCGCTGGTTGACGCGCTGCATCGGATCCAGATCGGCAGGTCTCGCTGACCTGACGCCCGGCGGCTGTCCGCTGAGACGGACACCGCCGGGCTCCCTTCCGACCGATTTCGCCGCCCAACCCCCGGGTTGGATCTCCAAATTAGGCTGAACACACGGGATTTCGAAGGATTTCGTCTCGACGGCGAACTTGTGTCCCTCGGGTTGCCACTGTCGCATGCGTCCGTTATAATGGACGAATGATCCAGACGATATCGCCCAGGGACGCGGACGAGCTGATCAAGAGCGGGGAGGTGGACGTTGTGGATGTACGCGAGCCACGCGAGTGGTCGGTCGGACACGTGCCGCACGCGCGGCTGGTGCCCCTCGATCAACTGAGAGCGGATCCGCAGCGGGCCCTGCCGCGCGATCGGGTGGTGTTCGTGTGCGCGAAGGGCGCCCGCAGCCTGACGGCGGCGAAGCTCGCCGAGCGGCTCGGGTTCAACCAGCTCTACAACCTGGATGGCGGCACGAGCGGTTGGGTCAAGGCGGGGCTTCCGCTCGAGCACAGCTGAGCTGCTCGATAGAGAACATCCAGGCGTCGCGCGAGGCGCTGGTGGGGTGCCGCCGAGCGCGGCGCGCGACTCGGTTTGCACCGCGCTGCGGTTGGCGCGCGGCGCCGCCGTCACAAGGTGTGCGGCATGGACCTGCGCGCGCTCCGCACCTTCCTCCTCGTTCCCCTGCTCGCCGCCTCATGCGCCCGCAGCGCCCCGCCTCCCGCGGCCGCGCCGGCTCCCCTGCCCTCGCCGGCGCCCTCGGCGGCCGCGAGCACGGCGCCCGCCGTGCGCTCGGCACCTGCAACGGCCCAGCGGCTCCCGGCGTGGGTCGAGCGCAGCAACGAGCACGCGAAGGTCCTCCTCGACGTGCTCGTCCGGTTCTCGCCGGAGCGCGCCGGCTACCTTGGGCTCGAGCGCGCGGACCGGGAGATCTCGGACCTCTCGCCCGGGGTCGAGGCGCAGAAGCGCGCGGCCTACCGCGCGGCCATCGTGGAGCTCCAGAGACGACGAGAGACCGAGAAGGACCCGGCGGTCGCCGAGGATCTGCAGATCATGCTGGACGCCGCGGACCGGGCCGTTCGCAGCTCGGAGCTCGAGGAGAAGCACAGCGTCACCTACGTGAACGTCACGGGGCTCGTGTTCGAGGGCATCTCGAACCTGCTGGACGACCGGGTGCCGCCGGCGCGGCGGGCCGCGGCCCGCACGCGCCTCCGGCGCTATGCCGGCATGGAGGCGGGCTACGTGCCGATCGCCGAGCAGGCCATGTCCAGGCTCCTCCAGGACCTCGAGAAGCCCGGATTGCTCGCCCCGCCCAGGATGGAGATCGAGCGGCACCTCGCCACGAACGCCCGCGTTCGCGAGGGCATCGGCGAGCTCTTCAGGAAATACGGCATCAGCGGCCATGACGAGCCGCTCGCGGCGCTGGATCGCCAGCTCGAGGCGTACGACGCGGCGCTGCGCAACGACGTGCTCCCCCGGGCGCGGACCGACTTCGCGCTGCCGCGGCCGCTCTATGTGTTCGCGCTCGAGTCGCAAGGCGTCGATCTGCCGCCCGCCGAGCTCGCGTCCCTGGCCCACGCCGCCTTCGAGGATCTGACGGCGCATATGCAGGAGCTCTCGGTATCGGTCGCCAGGGAACGCAAGCTGCCAGGCGCGGACTACCGCGACGTGCTCCGCGCCCTGAAGAAAGAGCAGCTGGTGGGCGAGGCCATCTTGCCGCACTACGAGGCGCGGCTCGCCCAGATAGAGGACATCATCAGGAAAGAGCGCCTCGTCACGCTGCCCGAGCGGCCTGCGCGCATCCGGCTCGGCACCGCCGCCGAGAGCGCCGAGTCGCCGGCGCCCCACATGCGGCCGCCGCGGCTGATCGGCAACCAGGGGGAAGAAGGGGAGTTCGTGTTGCCGCTCAGCCTCCCGGGCCCCCCCGGCGCCGCGGACGAGCTGCAGAAGGTCGACGACTTCACCCATGCAGCGGCGTCGTGGACGCTCACCGCCCACGAGGTGCGCCCCGGACACGAGCTCCAGTTCGCCTCGCTCGTCGAGCGCGGCGTCTCGATCGCCCGGGCGGTGTTCGCGATGAACAGCGCCAACGTCGAGGGCTGGGGGCTGTACTCCGAGGCCCTCGTGTTCCCGTTCATGCCGCCCGACGGTCAGCTCGTCTCGCTGCAGTACCGCCTGCTGCGGGCCGCGCGCGCCTTCCTGGACCCGGAGCTCCAGGCCGGCAAGATCACGCCTGCGGCCGCGCGCGCCTTCCTGGAGCAGGAAGTGGTGCTGTCGGCGCCGTTCGCTCAGTCCGAGGTGGAGCGCTACACGTTCCGCGCGCCGGGACAGGCGACGTCGTATTTCTACGGGTTCACCCGGCTGATGGATCTCCGGGCAGAGGTCGAGTCCATGATGGGTCCTCGCTTCGATGCGCAGCGATTTCACGATTTCGTGCTCGCCCAGGGGATCCTGCCGCCGAAGCTGCTGCGCAAGGCCGTGTTCGAGCGGTTCGTCGAGGCTCAGCCGGAGCGCTGAGCGAGAAAGAGCGAGCGAAGGCGGTCTCGATCCGGCGCGGGGTCCCCTTGCGGCACGCCTCGCCGGCTCCACCTGTCGTGTCGGGCACGGGAGCGCCGGAGGATGTGACGCATGGGAACGAGCGAGGAGAAGGCAACGGAGCGACAGCCGGAAGCACCTGAAGGCGCCGCGGCCGGACCCGAGGCGACGAGGGCGAAGATGCGCAACGAGCGGAGCCCGCAGACGCCGCCCGATCGCGGCGGGGCGCGCTCGCAGCGCGAGGCGTGGGAGCCGGTGGACGAGGCGTCGGACGAGTCGTTCCCGGCGAGCGACCCGCCGGCCTGGACGCCGATCCACCCGGGCTGAGCCTGGACCCCGCTGCGCTGCAGCTCATTGCGGCGGAGCCAGCGCCCGCCCCTGAGCTGGCACGGGCGGAGCTCGGCCTGGCTCATCGCCAGATTACCGGCCCCACGGCCGGCTGCGGTCCGTCACGGCTCGGGAACGCCCTCTTCGAGCCACGTCCGCGCGCTCTCGGCGGTGAGCTTGAAGTCCGGGGGCACCCTCGACCGCCTCACGGTCTCTCCTGCCGCGTCTCGCCCCGTGAGGATGGCGTGCGGATCGTCCTCGTCGGGCACGATGTCGAGGTCCACCCGCATCCGGGCGCCGCCCTCGACCACCGTCGTCACGCTCCGGTGCAGCTGCGCCCGGCGTTGCTGGGCGTGCCGCGAAAGGACCTCGTTCGCCGTCTTCACCAGGGTGGCGAAGGCGCTCGCGTCGAGCGGCTTCGGGTTCTTCTTGTCACGCCCCATCGTCCACGGCCCCACCAGCGCGGGCTCGCTCTGGCCGTCGCACGTCATCTCGACCGCCCACCCGTCGTCGTCCTCGTTCTTGATGACCCGCGCCGTCCACCCGTTCCCCTTCCACAGCTTCGGGTCCTGATCTTCAGGGCGGATCGGGCGCGTCTGCCCGACCTCGTCGTCCGTCGCGTCCGTCGCGTCGTGCGTCGTGTCCATGGGCGCCTCGGTGTACTCGCTGCGCGCCCGGCGCGTCCACCCCGCCGCGCACGCCTCGGGCATTTCCTGTCAGCACCTGGCAGCCCTGGACCTCCTCCGCGGCGACCGTCGAGCCCCCTCCGGCAGGCCAGCAGGCGGCGCTCCCCCCGCGCCGCCATCGCTCGGCGCGCCTCGCCAGGCGCGCCCGTCACAGCGTCTTCAGGTACTCGACCAGATCCCAGCGCTCCTGCTCGGTCAGCGCGGGGCCGATGACGCCGTTTCCGCGCGGCCCGTCGCGGTATTCGTGCCCGGCATTCGAGTTGCCGGGGATGTCCGTCACGAGCTCGAACCCTCCCTGGAAGGGCTTCACCTGGAGGCCGACGTGCTTCGGGTCGAACTCCGTACTGCCGAGATAGAACCTCTTCGAACGCTGGTCCGCCGGCAGGAGCAGCTCGTACAGGCTCGCGACGGACCCATTGTGCAGGTACGGCGCCGTCGCCCAGATCCCGTTGAGCTCGCGCGCCTTGTACGCGCGCGGCGCGCGCCACCGGTTCGGGCGATACCCGTCCCACGCGAGCCGTTGCTCCGACGACAGGCCGTACTCGTCGTACTTCAACTCGCGGATCGCCGACGTTCCGAGCTCCAGCGCCTGCGCCATCCCCATCTTCCCGAGCCCGAGCGCCCCAAGATCCGCCGTGCGCTCGTTGAAATTCACGGCGTGGGTCGGATCGGTGCCGATCAGCTCGAGCGGGGACATCGTCGCTACCCGGAAGCGCTTGCCGTGCTCATCCGGGGGAGTCAGCCCCGGGTCGTGGCAGCTCGCGCAGTGCGCGCGGTAAAGACGCTCGCCGCGCGCCGCCCGCTCGCGGTCGATGCTGCCGAGCAGGTGCTCCGGCCAGCGCGGCGCGCGGAGCTTCTCGACCTGCTGCTCGATCAGGTGCAGGTTGTCCACCCGGATGCTCGACTGGAGGTGCATCCCCGCCCCTTGTGGCGCGGGGTCGAGCCGCGTGTGCGTGCCCACCCCCAGGGCCTCCCCGATGTTGCGCCCCATCGGCTGCATGATGGATCCGTTCCATTGGACCCAGTCGTAGCTCGGCGCATCCCAGAGGTGGGGATAGTCGACGGGCGCGTCGAGCGCGCGGAGGTTCTCCGGATTGAGCTGACCGAACAGCAGGTTGCCGGCGCGCCCGAGCGCGTCCAGCCTGCCAAACCCTGCAACGGCGGCGTGCGGCCCCGCCGCGCCCCCGGCGAACGCTTGCAGCCGGGCCGCCTCCAGCATCTTCTCCATCTGCGCTCGCAAGGCGCGCGTGGAGTCCTCACCGTAACGGTCCTTGAGGACCTCCCTGGCGAAGCGATCCAGCTTCTCCGGCGTCTTCAGCGTACGGTCGAGCGCGCCGAAGAGCGCATCGGTGAAGGCGACCACGTCGATCGCCGCAGGGCCGCCGTCAATCCGGATCCTCGCGCCACGATAGGAGATCTGGCGGGTGTGGCAGGTCCCGCACGTGAACCCGACGTACACCTCGCCCGTCGCGGGCTCGACGTCCCTGGCGAACCCCACCGGGAGGCGCTCCGGGTTGTTCTTCGCGTCCGGATCTTCGATGAAGCGATAGCGCGCCACATAGTCGCTCGCGGCGAACCGATCGGCGCTGTCTTCCCGCTCGAGCGCAAGGAACCACCCGAGCGGGACCAGCCTGGCGCCCTGGGAGGCACGGTAGAAGATCCGGCGCTCCGCTTCGCCCCATCCCTGGTCGAGGTACACGACATCGCCCGCGCCCCGGCCGCCCTTCGCGTGCGCGCAGCCGACCGCCGCGACCGCCGCGAGCGCGATCGCCCCCATCTGGATCCACATGACCGTCCCCCCTTCGACAAGCCCCGGCGACGCCCGCGGTCGCCAACACCGCATGTCAGAATCTGTCGATAGCTCGTTTTCCCTGATCGGCTCTGTCGAGCACGATACGGATCCATCCGCGCGCCGCCGCGATCCACCCGGAACAGCGCGCAGCGGCGCGACACCGTCGCAGGGAGCCTACGACCGCACAAAGCCGAGTCAAGCCGCGGGCAGCGAAGGGGGCGACTCCGGTGCTTCGGTGTTTTGGACGTGCGTTGGAAGAGCGTCTTCCCAGGAACTCTGGGGCTCGATGACCTGACGTCAGATCCCGAAAGGCCACCGCCCGCGCAGCGCCGCTCCCGGACGCCGCTCGTAGACGCCGCGCGCCGCGGGCCGCGACGCGGAGCGCGAGCGCGGGCTGGCTGACGGCCGCCGAGCTGCGACACTCCGCGCATGGTCCTCCACCGGCGCCCGTTCCTGGCCCTCTGCGCCGCAGCGCTCGCCCCGCGCGGCGCCCTCGCCGACCGCGCCGGCGCCGCGCCGCCCTCGCCGACCCCCGCCGCTTCCCCGCCCGCCTTCGACGTCCGCGACCTCCAGGTCCCCGGCGAGCGCGCCCTCGGCCGGCGGTTCACGCTGCTCGTCCCGAAGCACCTCGCCCCGGGCGAGCGCGTGCCGCTGCTCGTGCTCCTCCACGGCCTCGGCGAGACCGGCGACGAGCGCCTCGGCGCCTTCGCGTGGCTCTCGCGGTACGGCCTCGGGTCGGCCTACGAGCGGCTGCGCCGCCCGCCGCTCGAGCGCACCTCGCGCCGCATGGACTGGACCGACGCGCGGCTCGCCGAGGTCAACGCCGCGCTCGCGGCGCGGCCGTTCCGCGGCCTGGCCATCGCGTGCCCCTTCACGCCCAACGTCCACAAGGCCCCGAACCCCTCCGCGGCGCTCGACGGCTACGCGCGCTGGCTCGCCGAGGTGGTCCTCCCCCGCGCCCGCGCCGAGGCGCCCGCGTTCGACGACGCGGCCCGCACCTCGCTCGACGGCTGCTCCCTCGGCGGCTACGTCGGCGTCGAGGTGTTCCTCCGCAGGCCCGAGCTCTTCGGCGCCCTCGGCGGCGTGCAGTCCGCCATCAGCGCCCACCGCGCCGCGTCCTACGCCGACCGGCTCGCCCGGGCCGTCGCCGCGGCCGGGCCGCGCGATCTCCACCTGCTCACCAGCGAGGGAGATCCGTTCCGCGACGCGAACACCGCCCTCGCCTCGCAGCTCGCGAAGCGGTCCATCCCCCACACCCTCCGCGTCCTGCCGGGCCCGCACGACCAGCCCTGGCTCCGCGAGGCCGGCACCATCGAGATGCTCCTCTTCCACGACCGGCGCCCGCGCTGAGCCGGCGCCGCGCGCCCTCGCAACGCCCGCGAGGCGGACGAAGCGGTTCGGCCGGCCTCGGGGCGCTTCTTCACGGTCGTCATCGGCGCAGCCGGCGCGTATAGGTTGGGCCCGGCCCATCCCCATGAAGACCAACGCCGCGCGCATCCTCGACAGCCTCGGCATCCCGTACGAGCTGCGCACCTACGAGGTCGACCCGAGCGACCTGACCGCGGGCACCGTGGCCAGGAAGATCGGCCTGCCGCCGGAGCAGGTGTGGAAGACGCTGGTGGCGCGCGGCGATCGCCACGGCGTCTGCTTCGCGGTGGTGCCCGGCAACGCCCAGCTCGATCTCAAGGCGATGGCCAGGCTCACCGGCGACCGGAAGGTCGACACGGTGCCGCTGAAGGAGGTCCAGCCGCTCACCGGTTACGTGCGCGGCGGGGTCACGGCGCTCGGCGCGAAGAAGGCCTATCCCGTCTATGCGGACGAGACGATCGAGCTCTTCGAGGTCGTCTCCATCTCGGCCGGCGTGCGCGGCACGCAGATCCTCGTCGCTCCCGGCGATTATCTGCGCGCGACCAGGGCGAAGGTCGGCGCCATCGCGTCGCCGGGCGGCGACGCGGACTGATCGCGTCGCCGGGCGGCGACGAGGATTGGACGCTCGCGCCGCCGGATCCGCGGTATGCTGGCAGAGCTCGCCTCCGGTCCGGCGCTGGGCGGCGACGAGGGATATGACCAGAGCGGCCTGCGACGTGCGCGACCCGAGCGAGCTGAGCACCTCCGAGCTGCGGCAGCGGTGCCGGGGCTGCAAGCCGTGGGAGCTCGGGCTCGGCGCGGTCCAGCTGGCCGCCTCGGCGGCGGCCGGAGGCGCCGTGCTCGCGGCGGCCGGCGCGTGCATTCCGGGGCTGGTCCAGTGCATCAGCGTGGGCCCGGCGCTCGCGGCGGGGCTCGCGGTCTGGGAGTCGATCGGGGTGGCCAGGGGGTGGCTGCCGGGCGCGGCGTACCGCGATGAGCTCGCGTTCCGCGCCTGGCACGCCGGGCTCTCGCCGTGGGTCGGGCCGGCAGCGCAGCGTCGCTGGGCCAGGCGCGCGCTGGCGCGCCGGCCCGCGGCCCCCGACTGGCTGCTCGTCCTCGAGGGCATCGCGCCGGCCGGCGGAGGGCGCCGCTGGGTCAAGGTCGAGCTCTCGCTGTCCCCCTCCTCGGACGGCCCGTTCCGCTCGCAGGCCAGCGGGCACGCGCTGCTGCGCGCGGACGGCGACGGCGCAGAAGCGCCGCACGGGAGGCGCCTCACGCCCGAGGAGCTCGACGACCTGAGGCGGGCCGTCGCAGAGCTCCCGGAGGGGCTCTCGCTGGACACCCCCGCTTCGCCCCAGAACCCCGCGGCGTTCAGCGGCCGCTGCGAGCTGCTCATCGCCAGGAGAACGCCGTTCGCCGTGGCCCAGCTGACAAGCGCGTTTCCGTCGCTCGAGGCGGGCCCTCACGCGCCCTCGCTGTCGCTGCTGCACCGCCTGGTCCAGCTGGCCTGGCGCGACGAGTCAGGTCCGAGCCGGCGCGGCCACTGACGGGCGCGCCTCGCGCGTCAGGCGCCGGCCGCCCAGCACGAGCAGGACGCCGGACGTGAGGAAGGCCAGGTCCCAGCCGAGCTGCCCCGGACCTGGACGGACATGGTGGATCTGCAGGAGGTGATGGTCGATCACCCCCTCGACCAGGTTGAACAGCCCCCAGCCCATGGCGGCGGCGCCCGGGAGCATCCGTCCGGGGAGCGCGGTTCCGCCCGCGCGCAGGGCGCTCCAGAGCTTGATGACGCCTGCCACGGTGAGGCTCAATGCGACAACGCCGAACAGGCCGTCGGCGAAGATGTTCCGCCTCACATCGTCGATGGTCGCGCCTGGATGGCAGCTGAAGCAGATCAGATGATGCCACTGCAGGATCTGATGGAACAGGATGCCGTCGATCAGGCCTCCTGCGCCCATACCGAAGATCACCCCCGCCGTCTTCACGGCGCGTGAGGTCCTCGTGGCGGTCGTGATCTCGAACGGGCGGACTGTGCTCATGAAATCCTCCTGAGCGCGCCCCCATGCGAGCGGCAAACCACAGCCGTCGGGCGGCGCAGGACGGATCGCTCGGGCCGGCGGAGCGCCCGGTTCGCCACGCCGGACCGCAGCGCCTTGGCCGGCCACGAACCGACGGCGCCCGACTCCATGGACTGGCCAGCTCGGACCTGGCACGGAGTTGGCACATGCTTGAGGAGAGGAGCCCACGTATCCGCAGAAATCGCTGAAAGGTGCCAGATGGACAATCGAATGAACCCGGAACGCGCCGCCGGAACGGCCGAGCCGGAACACCAGGGTCCCAGGCCGGTCCCCTACACGTACCATGACGGCCGCGAGGATTACCTCCACGTCGGCCGCCGGGAGGGCGCGGAGCCGGATCAGCCCGAGGCGCTGGTCCCGCCTGCCGAGGGGGTCACTTCACCTGTCCAGGCGACGTCTCCGCCGCCCGAATCCGCGTCGGTGGCCGCCGCGCCGATCGCCTCGCCGCCCGAGCCGACGGCGCTGCCGCCCGAGGCGACGGGGCTGCCGCCCGCGGCGATGCCCCAGTCTCCCTGGGCGACGCCTCGCGCAGCGGCCCAGCGCCCTCAGCGGGCGAGCCGGACGAGCGAGATCGTCACGCGCGGGCTGCGGACCGGCGCCGTGCTGACGGCAGCGACGATGTGCACGATGATGGCAGCGTCCACCCTCAAGCGCGGATCGCCCTGGGCCGCCATGAACGCCATGGCGGCGATGGTCGGCCTCGGGGGTCGCCGCCCGAAGCGCCGGTTCGACCCGGTCGCCACGCCCGCAGGGATCGCGGCGCTCGCCGGGGGCCTGCTCGTGTGGGGCATCGGCTACGAGAAGGCGCTCGACGCGGCGGGGCAGCGCGGCGGCGCGCTCACGGGCGCGCTGTCGGCGCTCGGCGGCTTCCTGCTCGACGACCTGGTCTTGCCCGGCCGGCTGATGAAGGGCCTCCGAGACACGATGGGCGTGGCCGGCACCGTCGGCCAATACGTCGCTCTCGGCGTGGCGAGCGCCGTCGCCCCGCGGTGAGCGCGCAGGGCGCGCGCTATCGCCGCCGGCGCGGCGAGACACCTCGCGCCGGCGCGAGCGCCGCCGTGGCACAGCGCCCCGCTATCCCTGCCCGGCGGCCTTGAGGTCCTTCGCGCCCGGCTCCTCGTGCTGGGGCAACGCGCCTTTCGGCTGCGCCTGTTCGGTCGCGCCGCTCTCTGGCGGCGGCTCCTCCTCGGACGGGGACGCCGCGCCCGTGGCCTCGGCGCCGGTCTCCCGAAGCTCGAGCGAGCCCGCGGGACCGCCGCGACCCGATTCATCGTACGGCCCGCCGCCGAGCGAGCCCGGCGCGCGGAGCTCGGCGTCCTTGGGGTGCGGCCCGTCGAGCCGGAAGATCCCCTTCGATTGATCGACCTCGTCGATACGCCCGTTCTCCTGCGCCTGCGCCTCGGACCGCTGCTTGGCCTTTTGCCCCATGATCCCCTCCCTCGCCCGGCGCGCAGTGCGTCCACCGCACACATGCCCGCCTCGACCCGCCGCGTGCATGCGAGGTGCCGGAGCGCGCCGGCCCCGCCCGCTCACGCCGGCCGCGCCGCGCGCTGCTCCTCCGGGGCTGCCTCCACCGCGACCGGCTGGGTGAGCTGCTCCGGCGGCGTCCCGGCGGCCATCTGCTGGGCGATGATCAGCTCCCGCGCCTGCCGCCGCAGCTTGGGGAGCCTCGCGGCGAACACCGCCGCCGCGACGACGCAGCACGCGCCGCCCGAGGCGACGGTCGCTGGCGCGCCGATCTTGCCCGCGAGCCAGCCGGCGAGCAGCGCGCCGAGCGGGGCCATCCCCATGAACATCATCGCGTAGACCGCCATGACGCGCCCGCGGAGCGCGTCCGGCACCATCGCCTGCACGAGCGTGTTCGACCCCGCCATCTGCACCATCATCGAGAAGCCGACGGGCACGAGCAGGAGCGCCGAGAGCCAGAACGACCGCGACAGCGCGAACAGCCCGAGCGCCACCCCGAACCCCGCGCAGGCCGCGGCGACCCAGCGGCCGAGGCCCCGGAGCCGCCTCCGGCCGGCGAGGACGAGCGCGCCGAGCAGCGCCCCGATGCCCGACGCGCCCATCAGGATGCCGAGCCCCTGCGCCCCACCGCGCAGGATCCGATCGGCGAAGATCGGCATCAGCACCGCGTACGGCATCGCGGTGACGCTCACGACCCCGAGCAGGAGCAGGAGCGCGCGGATGGCCCTCGTGCGCGCGACGAACTGGAAGCCCTCGACCGTGTGGGAGAACGCGGAGCCGCGCCGGGCGGCGGCCGGGCGGGGCGGGACGCGCATCGCCAGGAGGCTCGCGAGCACGGCGAGGAAGCTCACCCCGTTCGCGACGAAGCACCACCCCTCGCCGATCGCGCCGACCAGGATGCCCGCCACCGCCGGCCCGATGATCCGCGCGCCGTTGAACATCGAGGAGTTGAGCGCGATGGCGTTAGCGAGGTCCTCCCGGCCCACCATCTCGACGACGAACGCCTGCCGCGTCGGGATGTCGAACGCGTTCACGACGCCGAGGAGCACGCTGAACCCGAGGATGTGCGGGACCTGGATGTGCCCGCTCAGCGTGAGCGCGCCGAGCCCGAAGGCGAGCGCCATCGCGGCCGACTGCGTGGCGAGCAGGATGCGGTGGCGGCTCCGCCGGTCGGCCACGGTGCCGCCGATCGGGGCGAGCAGGAAGACGGGGATCTGCGTCGCGAACCCGACGGTGCCGAGCAGCAGCGACGAGCCCGTCAGCCGGTACACGAGCCACGACTGGGCGACCGACTGCATCCAGGTGCCGACCAGCGAGACGAGCTGGCCGGCGAAGAAGAGCTGGTAGTTCCGGTGGCGGAGCGCGCGCAAGAGCGACGCGCCGGAGCCCGCCGGGCGCTCGGCACGACCCGCCGCGGGGAGCGGCTCCGCTTCAGGCTGACCCATGGTCGCAGTATGGGGACGCCGGAGGCTCGGGAACCTGGGATCCGGAGGATCCGGGCGCAGCGGGGTCAGGCGCGCGGCCTCCGGCCGGGCTCCGCCGCGGCGCGCGGCTCAGCCTCCGCCTGCGTAGTTGGCGGGCCACGCCGCCGAGAGGAGGCCGCCGTCGACGGCGACCTCCTGGCCGGTGATGAACGAGGCCTTGTCGCTGAAGAGGAAGGCGACGAGCGCGGCTACCTCGTGGGGCCCGCCGACGCGGTTCATGGCGTGGAGCGACGCGGCGAAGGCGCGGCCCTGGGGATCGTCGAGGCGCCAGCCGGCCGTCGCCATCTCCGACTCGACGACGCCGGGGCTCACCGCGTTGATGCGGATACCCTTCTGCGCGTACTCGACCGCGGCGGTGCGCGTGAGCGCGACGAGGCCGGCCTTGGAGGCAGCGTAGATCGAGAGCCCGGGGAAGAAGCGCGACGTGGCCACCGACGCGCAGTTGACGATCGAGCCCCCGCCGCTCGCGAGCATGGCTTTGATCTGGTACTTCATGCACCAGAAGACGCCGCGGAGGTTCGTGTCCATGACCAGGTCGTAGTCGGCGTTGGACATGTCGGCGAACGGCACCAAGGAGCCGGCTCCGGCGTTGTTGAAGCTGCAGTCGAGGCGCCCATAGGTGGACACCGCGGCCTTCACGAGCGCCTCGACGTCGCCCTCGACCCGCATGTCGGCGGTGACCCACGTGATCTCCCCGCCGCGATCCTTGACGGCCGCGACGAGCTCGCGCCCCTGCGCCTCGCGCCGCGCGCTCGCGACGACCTTGGCGCCCTCGGCGGCCAGCGCGACCGCCGTCGCCCTGCCGATGCCCGAGCTCGCGCCCGTGACGATGACGACCTTGTCTTTCAGAGCTCCCATGCTTCACATCCCTCCCGAAGGTGGCCGGCGCCTCCGTGACAGGCGCCGGTGCTCGTGAAACGCCGAGTAAGGAACAACCGTCTTCGGCCGTCTGGAACGCAAACCGAGCGCGCAGAGCGGGCCCGAGACGATGCCAAGGGCGAGTACGAAAGGGAAGTGATTCCGGCGCTCTCCGCGCCGTAACGCGACGCGCGCGCGACGCGCGACAGGGCTCCTTGTGCCGAGGTGTCGCGCGTGCGTCGCGCGCGTCGCACTGGTTGCGCCGGGCTGCGCGGATGTGGGTCGCGTCACCCTGACCGAGGTGGCGTCGGCGCGGAGCGCGCGCGGCCGGGGCGGAGTTGGGCTATAGGCCGGCGTCCATGAACCGACCGTACCTCATCGCCGGGGCGCTCTTCCTGGCCGGCCAGCTCTTCGCGCTCGGCTGCAGCGCCCCCAAGCCGGAGCCCGAGATCGCGTCCTCGGCCTCGCAGAGCGGCTATGCGGGGCGCTACCCGGCCGAGCTCCAGGCGACGGCCACGTCGTTCGGCGAGCGCGAGGACCTCTCGAAGCGCGCCACAGAGCAGTTCGCGGGCTATCCCGACCAGCTCAAGAAGCCGGACTGGAAGCAGGTCCTCGACGTCATCGAGCAGGCGGACGCGGCGGGCCGGAGCTACGACTACGTGGAGCGCGTGCGCGCCGTCGACGGCGCTGTGGCGTTCTTCAACGACAACAAGGAGGACCTCACCCGCAAGGTGAGCGGCGCCGCGCAGTACGTCGTCAAGCAGAAGGGGTGTGACGTCGACGTCACCGGCGCCACGGCGCACGCTCTCGAGGAGGGCGTCGAGCGCCAGCTCGAGAAGTACGTCCGCGAGCGCAGCGAGGCGCACCGCCGCATCGAGCGCTACCGCGCCTCGCTCGGCAAGGAGAACGCCGCGACGCTCGAGAAGCAGGCCGACGCGGTGAGCTTCGTGAGCTACGTCGTCCACATCGACATGGTCGAGCACAAGCTCCGGCTCCGCCGGATGCTCGAGGAGATCGAGACCATCAAGAAGTCGATCGACGAGGCGGTCGAGGCGGAGCGAGCATTCCAGTCCTCGGGCAAACGCACCGACGAGGAGAAGAAGGCGTCGGAGGAGCGCATCGAGGAGCTCGGGCGCAGCAAGGCGATGCTCGACTCGGCCGCGACCCAGGCGAAGCAGATCGACGAGACGATGGAGGAGCGCATCGCCGCGGCCCAGAAGACCTACCGCGAGGCGATGGACCGCCTGATCGCCACCCTCCGCAAGAACGCCGGCCTGCCGGCCGAGCCGCGCGACGGCTGATCCTCCCGTCCCCGTAGGCGTTAACCAAGCTTGCGCCGCGTTCTCCTACATCCCAACGTTTACGTTGGTGACCGATGGTGGGTCAACGGTAGGCCGTGAACGACCACGACCACGACCACGATGACGACAACGTAAACGTTTACGTTGGTGACCGGTGGTGGGGAGGAGGCCTCGTGACCGAACGAGCTTGCTTCACGCCGAGGGCCCTCCCCACCTCGCCGCCATCTCCAGCGTCCGCTGGTTCTCCGGTATCGTGAGGAACCGCTCCCTCCACACCGGATCGCTGATCTTCCCCGCCCTCTCCATCAACCTCTCCCTCGCCGCCGCGATCGCCGCCGCGCAGTCCGCCTCCATCCCGTTCGCCGCCAGCGCCTCCGCGTAGACGTTCCTCACCGCGGACTCCCCCTCCTCGATCGCCCCGATCGCGTTCAGCATCGAGAACGCCTCCCCCGCCGCCGACAGCGCCTCGTCGAACCTCCCCAGCCCGAGCAGCGCCCTCGCCCTCGCCGCAAGCGCCGCCGCGCGCAGCGGCGGCGCGCTCTGCAGGATCTCCGCCGCCGCCCTCGCCTCCTGCTCCGCCCCCTCGAAGTCCCGCGCGAGCAGCGCGATCCGCGCGAGGTACGTCCGCGCGCTCCCCTCCGTGCGCGGATCCCCGAGCCGCTGCGACAGCGCGATCGCCTCGCGCTCGGTCCGCTCCGCCTCCTCGATCCGCCCCCGGTAGCCGAGGACGTGCCCCAGGTTGCTGAGCGTCGCCACCGCGAGATCGTGCAGCCCCATCCGCTCCGCGCCCGAGAGCGCGCTGCGCAGCACCTCCTCCGCGCCCGCGAAATCCCCGAGCTCCGCGTGCATGTACCCGACGTTCATGCGGAACGCGCAGGCGTTGCCGCGGTCGCCCGCGCGCTCGAACGCCGCGAGCGCCGCGGACAGCCCCGCGAGGCACGCGCTGGGATCGCCGTTCCCGAGCGCCCGGGCCGACCGCGCCGCGTGCAGCCGCGCCACCACCTCGACCTCCCGCTCCGCGAGGTCCGTCCCGTCGCCCTCGATCGCCTCGATCAGCGCGTCCGCGAACGCGTAGCGCCCCCCGAACACGAGCAGCAGCGCGCCCTCGCCGAGGCACATGTGCTTCGCCACGAGCGCGCCCTCCGCGTCCGCCGCGGCGGCCTGCGCCGCGCTCATCCAGCGCTCCACCCGCTCGAAGCCGCCCAGCTTGCCCGCTGCCATGGCGACCTGCTTGATCGCCGAGAACCACGCCGCGGAGCCGGAGGGCAGCCGGTCCACGGCCTCGGTCCCGCGCTGCTCCGCGAGCGCGAGCTCCCCGCGCCAGACGTGCGCCTCGGCCTCCACGAGGCGAAGCGCGCCGAGCGCCTGCGCGTTCGGGCCGCACGCGACGCCGCGCTCGGCGCGCTCGATCGCGGCGGCGAGGTCCTGCGCCCGCAGCGCCTGCTCCGCCGCGCGGCAGTACGCGGCGGCGGCGCGCGAGAGCTCGCCGCCGCGCTCGAAGTGCTCGCCGAGCGCCATCGCGTCCACCGCGCCCGCGCCCGCGCGCGACAGCCACTCGCCGGCGAGCCGGTGCCCGAGCCGCCGATCGCCCTCCGTCAGCATCCCGTAGGCCGCCTCCCGCACGATCGCGTGCTGGAAGCTGTACTCCACCTCGCCGGGGAGGCTGCCCTCGCCGCGCCGGGAGATCACCTCGCGCTGCTCCAGCTCGACAAGCTTCGGCGCGACCTGCGCCCCGCCCACGAGCGCCGACACCCCGCCCTGCCAGAACGTCTGCCCGAAGACGCTCGCCGCCCGCAGCGCGCGCCGCGCCTCGATGTCGAGCGCCTCGATGCGCGCCTGCACCATCGCCACCACCGTCTCGGGCAGGTCGGCGCCCTTGCCGTCGGCCACCGCGCGGAGCTGCTCCTCCAGGTAGAACGCGTTGCCGTCGGCGCGGTCGACGATCATCGCGAGGAGCTCCGGCGCGACGTCCTCGCCGAGCACCTGGCGCACCAGCCGCTCGCTCGCGCGGCGCGGCAGCCCCGACAGCTGCACCTCGTGGACGCCGCGCCCCGCCCAGAGCTTCGGGAAGAGCTCCCGCACCTCCGGCCGGCCCAGCGCGAGCACCATCAGCCGCTGATCGCCGAGGTTGCGGAGCGCCGAGTCGACGAGCAGCACGCTCGGCAGATCGCCCCAGTGCAGGTCCTCCAGCACGAGGAGCACGGGCCTCGCCGAGCACTCGGCCCTGAGGAGCTCCTCCCAGGCGACGCGGATCTGGTCGCTCATCAGCACGGGGCTGCGCCGCGCCGCCATCAGCTGCACGCTGTCGCCGTCGGGGAAGGGCACGCCGATGAGCTCCCCGAGGAACGCCGCGGTGCGCGCCGGTTCGGCGTGGCCGTACCGCGCGACGCGCGCGCGCAGCTTGCGCTGCCGCGCCTCGATGGGCTCGCCCTCGAAGAGGCCGATCGCGCGCCGCAGCGCCGGGGCGAGCAGCGCGAAGGCCGAGCCTGCGCTCATCGGGTCGCCGCGCCCGATCCACACCTCCAGGTCCTCGCCGCGGTCGCGGAGCCGCCGGATCAGCTCGGAGCGCAGGCGGGATTTGCCTGCGCCCGCGGGCGCCGTCACGAGCACGGCGCTCGGCGTCGACTCCTCGACGCAGTGCGAGAACGCCGCCTCCAGCAGCGCGAGCTCGCGGTCGCGCCCGACGCACGGCGTCGGCTTGCCGAGCAGGGGCGGCGTGGAGGCGAGCTCCTCGCGCTCGCCGTACAGACGGAGGGCGCCCGCCTCGCGGGTCACGTCGAACCGGGCGCCGAGCAGCCCCGCGGTCACCTCGTCCATCCGGACGGCGTCCGCGCCGGCCGGCGCGTGCACGGGCGGCAGCAGGTGGACCGCGCGGTCGATGAGCTCGCCGACCGGCAGCCGCGCGGACATCTCGGCGCGGCCCGTGACGAGCGCGACCGGCACGCTGCCGAGCAGCGCGTTCAGCGCGAGCGCGCAGCGGGCGGACTGCGCCGCGAGGTCGGTCGGGGCGCCGCCGGCGGTGAGCACGATGAGCGGCGAGCGGGACTCCAGGATCTCGAGCTCGCCCTGGTAGCGCTCGGCGACGGCGATGAGCGCCTTGCTGCGCTCCAGGTCCTCCTCCTGGGAGCGCGTCGCCTCGGCGTCGCCGCTCGCGTCGCGCGCGAGCACGAGGCACATCATCTTGCGCTCGTTCGTGGTGATCTCGCCCCCGCGCAGCGTGTTCGACGGGCGGCTGCTCGCGGCGCCGACGCCCGCGTCGTCGAGCGCGAGCAGCTCCGCCGCCACCGCGTCGCCGTCGCGGGGCCGGTCCTTCGGCGGCTTCGCGAGCATGCGCGCGACGAGGTCGTCGAGCGCCTCGGGCACGTCCCCGCGCAGCTCGCGGAGCCGCGGCGGATCCTCGAGGATGACCTTGATGAGCACCGAGAGCCCGTCCGCGCCCTGGAACGCCGAGCGCCCGGTGAGGCACTTGAAGAGCACGCAGCCGAGCGAGAAGACGTCGGCGCGGGGGTCGATGTTCGGCTCGCTGCGGGCCTGCTCCGGCGCCATGTAGCCCGGGGTGCCGAGCATCGTGCCGGGCATGGTGAGGTGCCGGTCCATCGCGCCGAGGCGCACCACGCCGAAGTCGATGAGCGTGACCCCCTCGATCGCGCCGCCCACGAGGAGCAGGTTGCTCGGCTTGAGGTCGCGGTGGACGATGCCGGCGCGGTGCACGACGCCGAGCGTCGACGCGATGCGCGACGCGAGCGCGACGCTCTCGGCGATCGTGAGCGACCTGCGGGTGAGCCGCTCGGTCAGCGTCTCGCCGGCGAGCCACTCCATCGCGAGGTAGGGCTGCCCGGCGTCGGTCGCGCCGTGCGCGATGTACCGCACGATGCCCGGGTGCCGCAGCGCGGTGAGCGCCTCGAGCGCCTCGACCTCGCGCGCGAACCGGATCGCCTCCTGGAGCCCTCGCCGCTGCAGGACCTTCAGCGCCACCGGCTCGTTCGTGACCAGATCGCAGGCGCGGTAGACGTCCCCCATCCCGCCCGAGCTGGCGAGGCGCTCGATCAGGAAGCGACGGTCGATGACGTCTCCCACGCGCATCTCGTCCCCGCCTTACCTGAGACCTCGCATGAGCCTGCTTACAACGGAGTAAACGAACTCGGTCCCGATCGCCAGCGACTCCGCCCGCAGCGGCCGGGCGCGGCGGTTCGCCCGCGGCTGCGAACCCGCCAAGGCTGTGAGCTACCCAACATCATTCATCGTGGCGCGGGCGGCGTGCCCCCGTGTGCCCCGCGCGGCTGGCAGCCGTGATGCCACGCCAGCGCAGCGGAAGCACCGGTCGGCGTCGGGTAGCGTGGGAAACAGAGAGACCTGATCTCCCTGGATGGGGGCTCGCGCCCCGAGCGCGCTTGCGCGCCTGAGCGCGGGTGTGGGAGGCGCATTTCACCCCACCGAGGCAAAACGTCCTGTCCTGTCTCCGGGGCGCGAGTCACGGGGCGCATTGCGCTCGTCACCGTGTCTCGGCTCGGACGCCATGGCACGACCCCTGCTGGGCTGATGGGATCATGAAGATGAAGCTCTCCAAGAAGCAAAAGAGGAAGCTCAGCAAGCTCGGCCGGAGGGCCCTCCGGCCGGTGGCCGCGGCGACGAGCGTCGCAGCGGTGTTCGCGGCCGGCCTGTACAGCGGTGAGGCGAGAAACTATCTGAGCAGCGCGAGGACCGCCGTGAGCCGGAAGGTGAGGGCGTGGGCGAGCGCGCTGGGCGGCTTGAAGCTGGCCAATGGCGTATCGGGGAGAGCTCACCCCGACGTGGAGCTGGCGCAGCCGTCATGAAGCCGATGAAGAAGAAGACCCGCCGTGCCCTCCGGAAGGCGGTCGAGGCGGTGTCGGCGGCGGCCGCGATGATCGCGGTCGAGACGCTCGGCTCCGCCGCGGGCAGCCTGCTGAAGGACGCGCTGAAGAAGCGGCGGCGCGACCGCTGAGGGGCGGCGCCGCGGGCCTGCACGAGCGCCTCGCGCCTCGGGCGGTCCTGGGGTAGGTTCGGCCGCCGATGGACACCCGAACTTATTTCCAGGGCAAGAGCGTTCTCATCACCGGCGGTTCGAGCGGCATCGGGCTGTCGTTCGCGAGGCTCGTCGCGGGGTACGGCGCCGCGGTGACGCTGGTGGCGCGCCGCCGGGCCCTCCTCGACGAGGCCGCCGTGGGCATCCGGCGCGAGCACCCGTCCGCGCGGGTCGACGTCCTGGAGCTGGACGTCAGCCGGCCGGACGATGTCGCGCGGGCGATGGAGTCGCGGCTCGCCGAGCGGCCGATCGATCACCTCGTGAACAACGCGGGCGTGGTGATGCCGGGGCGCTTCCTCGAGCTGCCGGTGGATCAGTTCCGGAGCATGATGGACGTGAACTTCTTTGGCGCCGTGCACCTGTGCAAGGCGGTGCTCCCGGCGATGGCGGCGCGCGGCAGCGGCCATGTGCTCAACGTCTCTTCGCTCGCGGGCGTGATCGGCATCTACGGTTACACGCCGTACGCGGCGAGCAAGTTCGCGCTGATCGGCTTCTCGCAGGCGCTGCGCGCGGAGATGTGGCCGCACGGCGTGCGGGTGAGCGTGTGCATGCCGCCCGACACCGACACACCGCAGCTTGCGTTCGAGAACCAGTACAAGCCGGCCGAGACGAAGGCCATCGCGGGCAACGTGAAGACGCTCGAGCCGGACGCCGTGGCGCGCAGCATGGCCGACGGCATGGCGCGCGGGCGGTTCGAGATCTACCCCGACGTGGGCTCGCGGGTGAGCGCGATCGCGCAGGGGGTCATTCCTGGGGTGGTCCGGTGGGTCTGCGACAGCGCGCAGCGGAAGGCCGGGCCTGCGGTGGGGTGAACGCGGGAGCGATGAAAGGGCCGTAGTCAGGGATACCCGGCGTCTGCCAGATCCGCATAACGTTTCCAGCGCCCGGCCGGCGCTCGACGCGATCGGGACGGCGTGGCCGCCTCGGCTCCAGGAGGGCTGCGATGGCGCCGGTTCAGAGATGCATTCTCGGGATGTTGATTCCGCTCTTGACAGCCTCCATGACGAATCCGAGGAGATCCGCACCCGTGCCAAGGAACACACGCCGCGTCGCCGCGCTCCCGCTGTGCATCGCCTTGCTGGCCGGCGCGGCGGAGGGTCGCGCCGAGGCCCCGCCGGAGGCGGTCGCCCGGCTCATGGCGCAGGCGAACGCGGCCGCTCGCGAGGATCGGCTCGCCGACTCGCGCGACCTGTGGATGGCGGTCTGGCGGCTGGAGCGCGTCCAGGTCGCCGCGTGCAACATCGGGGCGCTGTCGCTCCGGCTCGGCGACGCGCCGGCCGCCGTGCGCTGGCTGTCGCTCTGCCAGGAGATCATGCGCGCGCCAAGGACGCCCGCGGAGCGCGCGCTCGTCGCGTCGCGGCTCAGCGACCTGGCCCGCGCGCGGCAGCTCGCCGGCGAGCTCCACGTGGTCGCCCCCGCGGGCTCGAAGATCACGATCGACGGCGCGCCCGCCGAGATCGACGACGGCAAGCCCGTCCCCGTCGCCCCCGGCCACCACGTGGTGCGCGCCTTGCTGGACGGCGACGTCGCGACGGCCGAGATCGACGTGCCGCGCGGCGAGGCGCGGGAAGTCGTGCTCACCTTCGCTGCCCGGCCCGCCGGCGTCCCTGCGCCGCTCCCGGGCCTGCCGGCCGCGCCCGCGGACGCGACAGCGCCGCCTCCCGGCCCCCGCGCCTACCCGCTCGCCCCCCCGCCCCCCCGGCCCGGGCCGCGGCCGGAGCTCGTCGCCGGCGGCTTCGGGCTCTCCGCCACGCTGGCGGCGATCGGCGGCGTGATGCTCGTCGGCGCGGGGAAGAAGGACGACGCGGGCGACACCGCTGCGCTCTCCGCAGGGCCGAACCGCTGCTTCCGGCTGACCCAGCCGATCTGCCAGCAGTCGGCTTCGGCCTACGACGACGCGATCACCTACCGGGGCGTGGGCATCGCCGGCCTCATCGCGGGAGGGGCCGTCCTGGCCGCCACGCTCGGCTACACGTTCTATCCGCGCGAACAGGCAGAGATCACGGTGTCGGCCAAGGGGCTTACGTTGACGAGCACGTTTTGATGTGCGCTTCGACCTTGCGCCTGCTCTGATCGAAGGCCGCTTCGCACGCTGCGCGCTCTTGCGAAAACTTGCGTGACGGCGGCCGCCTGACCGCGGCATACTGCGCCCCGAGACGACCTGGCAAACGACACCCCGGCGGATTGGGGCCGCCTGGGTGCCGGCGCCACAGCCTCGTGCCGGAGGACTGGACGCATGGGTAGACCCATCGCGCGTTGTGCTGCTGCTCTCCTCTTTCTGATCATCTCGGCGACCTTCTTTGCGTGCGGCGATGGGCCCTACGTGGGTGGAAGGTGCGCGACAACGGACCACTGCCAGTCGGACCAGCAGAATGTGCCGGGCACGATCTGCATCGATGAGCACTGCGAGTGTGGCGAGCCGGGGAAGGTCATCTGCTGCGCGCGCGGCGACGACACGCCGAACTGCTTCGAGGAGTGCCGGACCTGCGACGAGTGCGCCGAGGGCACAGAGGCGTGCTCGGGGGTGCCGGTTCCGCCCGGGGGCTGCGAGGGCGACGCGGAGTGCCCCGGCCCGCCGGACCCGCGGTGCGGCGTGGGGAGGTGCGTGGACGGCGCCTGCGTCGTGGAGATCGAACGAGGGCCGATCGCCTCGCAGCTCCGCGGCGACTGCAAGGTCGAGGAGTGCACGGCCGACGGCCGCGTGGTGAGCGTGGCGGCCGTCGACGCCTACGACGACGGCAACCAGTGCACCCTCGACGTCTGCGAGCTCGACGGGCCGCGACATCTCATCTTGGATGGCGTCGTATGTCCCGCCTCGGGCTCCGGCCGATGCCATGAAGGCGTCTGCGTCCAGTGTGTCTCCGAAGACCCAACGCTGCAGTGCCCTGCGGGGCTCGTGTGCTACGGCGTGTGGTGCGTACCATCGCACTGCGAAAATGGCGTGAGCGACCCTGGGCTCGGAGAGACCGGATTCGATTGCGGCGGCCCGTGCCGCCCCTGCCCCTCGAGCGAGCGCTGCAAGGCCGCCACGGACTGCGAGAGCGGCGTGTGCACGAACGGGAGCTGCATGATCCCGACGTGCAGCGATGGGATAAAGAACGGCCTCGAGGCCGGCGTCGACTGCGGCAAGCTATGGTGCCCGCGCTGCCCGGTGGGCGGGGGCTGCGAGACCGGCGCGGACTGCCTCAGCAGCGTGTGCTGGAGCGGCACCTGCCAGGCGCCCACCTGCGCCGACGGCGTGAAGAACGGCGACGAGGCCGGCGTCGACTGCGGCGGCGAGGGGTGCGCCGCGGCGTGCCCCGAGTGATCGCACGGCGGGCAGGACGCCGCTGACAGCCATGAGCTTCGAGGAGAGCACGACATGAGCAAGCGGCGTTTCGAGATCTCGATATCGCTCGACGGCTTTGTCGCCGGCCCCGACCAGAGCGCCCAGGACCCGCTCCGGATCGGCGGCGGACGCCTCCACGAGTGGGCCTTCGAGCTCGCGGTGTTCCGCGAGATGCATGGCAAGGCGACGCGCCTCGGGTCCGCGAGGCGATAAGAGCCATCGTCGGCGGTGGCGCGGTCACCATCGCCCGCAGTCCACGACATCCGCCGCGCGTCTCCCACCGGGACCTGCCAGGGCCCGACGCCGGTCAACCCCCACCAACGCGCTGCCGTCGATCAGGGCGCTCCCGCTTGCCTCGCGCGGCCACGGCGCCGCATGGACACGGCCAGCGCCGGCGCAAGCACCTCGCGCAGGTGATGACGGCGTTCGTGTGGAAACACGGAATCAGCGAAGCATCAGGGGAGGACAGGGCCCAAACATGACGAGCAAGATCATCTTCAAGAATGCCGCGCTGTGGACATGCGTCGCTCTTGGCGCGCGATGGTTCGCCGGTTGTGTCGTCGACAGCTCACCTTATCACGAGACATCGCAAGACGGCGATCCGTCAGAGACTACGCCGGCCCAGAGCGCCCTCAGCCACGCGCCCCTGGAGGGCCTCGCCAGGCCAGTGTCCTGGTCTGACGCGCCTCACGTCTGCGACTTCGGCTTCCTGGGGGGTGCGGCGTGCGACCAGTACTGCAAGAGTCAAAGGCACGCGTCGTGCGGCTATTGCGAATGGAATGACACCGAGCGTAGAAATCAGTGCCAATGCAAATCGGATCCCCAGCTCTGCTCGCAATAGCCGTTGCTCCGCAACGAGATCGTGAAGATCCTGTGAAACGGCGGGAAGCTGCCCGTCTTCGTCGGCATGTTCGCGGTCGACAACGCGACACAGGGCCTTGAGGGCATCCAGGACGTGGTCACCGCCCACGACATCCAGATCGTGGACAAGCGCGAGGACAACGCCGATCACGCCGAGGCGCGCGCGAACGTCGAGGACATCGTCCACGCCCACCCGGACCTCAACGTCGCGACCGGCCTCTGGTCGTGCAACGCCATCGAGGCGCCGCCCGCCGGGGCGGAGTAGCCGCCGCGCGGTCAGCGGCGCTTCGCCGCGCGGCGGCGCACCCTCGAGAGCGCATAGCGGAAGCCGCTCGCCAGGTTGGCGTGCGTCGCCGTCGCGCCGACGTCCAGGCCTTGCCGGACCATCATCTGCGCGGCCTCCGGCCGGATGCCGACGAGCACCGCCTCGGCGCCGAGCAGCGCGGCCGCCTGCGCCGCCTCGACGAGCCGGGACGCCGCCGTCGCGTCGACGAACGCCATGCCGGTGACGTCGATCAGCACGACGCGCGCGCGCTTCGCGTCGATCTCGCGGAGCATCGACGCGATGAAGTCGCCTGAGCGCTGGGCATCCATGACGCCCACGACGGGCATCACGAGGATGCCGTCCGCGATGGGCACCACGGGGCTCGAGAGCTCGCGGATGGTCTGGAGCATCGCCGCTTGCTGCAGGTTGGCGCGCTCGAGCTCCTCGCTCCGCGCGGAGATGCGGCGGAGCAGCCGGGCGTTCTCGACGCCGATCGCCACCGTGCCGGCGACGCGGACGAGGAACGCCACGTCGCCCGCGCCGCACGCCTCCCTGCGAGCGCTGCTCAGGACGAGGGCGCCGAGGACGTTGCCGCGGCCTTGCAGCGGCACGGCGATCGCCGTGCGCGCGCCGTCGTGCGCGGCGGGCAGGGCGGCGTCCGCTCCCCCCTCGGCGGGGTCGATCACGACCGAGCGGCCCGACTCGATCGCGCGGCGCACGAGCGAGCGCGTCGGGATCGAGACCTGGTCCTCGACGACGGAGCTCGACGGGGACGAGAGCCCGATCATCATGACCTCGATCGCAGGGGCGACGGGCGCGATCCGCCCGCCGCTCCCGGCCGCGGCCCGGCGGGCGGCCTCGAGAGAGAGGTAATCGCTCAGCGCCGTGGACCAAGGCGTCGGCTCGAGGGTGACGCAATCGACGCGGGTGTGAAGGACCCGGGAAGGCGGCAGCTCGGCGAGGGTCGGCCCGACGCCGCGCGTGATCATCCGGTGGATCGTCTCGACGGCGCGGAAGCCCATGTCGTCCTCGCGCTGGACGATCGTCGCGTGGATCGCCCCCTGCCGGAGCAGGGCGACCGTGCGGGCGACGAGATCGAAGCCGACGATCTTGAGATCTCCGGCCCGGCCGAGGGCTTGCGCCGCTCGGCCCCAGGACGGCCCGTTGTCCGCGGCGGCGCCGAAGGCGCCCGCGATGTCGGACCGCCCCTCGAGCGCCACCGTGGCGAGCCTCGTCCCGGCCTCCTGATCCCAGTCGCACGGGATCGTCGGCAGCACCGTGAGGTTCGACCCGAGCGCCGCCTCCCAGAAGCCATCGACGCGCTCGCGGACGTTCAGCGCGAGCCCCACGGCGCCGAGGGACGCGACGACACCGCCGCCCGGGAGCAGCCGCTTCATCACCTCGGCCGCCAACCTGCCCGACGCCAGGTTGTCCGTCCCGATGTAGAACGGCGCCCGGCTGCCCGGCATCGGAGGCGTGTCGATCACGACGACCGGGATGTCCATCTCGGCCGCCTGCCGGAACGCCTCCTCCGCGCTCTCGGGGTTGCTGGGCGCGATGATGATGCCGGACATGCGCCGGCCGATCGCCTCGTCGAGCAGGGCGCGCTGAGAGCCCTCGCCGTCGCCGCCGTGACCGGTCCGCCAGTCGATGGAGACGCCGAGGGGCCGCGCGGCGCTGTCCGCGCCGGCGCGGACGTTCTGGAAGTAGGTCGTCGGCTCCGACGCCGGAGCCCGGTAGACACGGGCGCAGAGGTCGCCTCGCGCGAGCCCAGGGCCGTCCCCGACGCGGTCCTCCTCGAGCAGCCAGATCTCCACCGTGTTCCAGCTCGGGTCGAGCTGCACGCTCTTGATGCCGTGAGCGATGGTCTCGATCAGGTCGTGCAGCGCGGGCGTCGTGCCCACCGCGTGGAGAAGCCGCTCGAACAGGCGGATCTCCTGCGCAGCGCTCGCCTTGTCGTCATAGAGCCTGTGCCGCTCCAGCGCGTCTCCGGCCGTGCCCGCCAGGACGTCGATCGTGGCGCAGCGCTCCTCGCCCGGAGACTCCATGGTGGCCTGCTCGACGGCGAGATAGCCGGCCGGCTCGCCGCAGAGCTGGATGGGCGCGACCACGAGCCCGGCGCCTTCGGGGACGCCGCTGCCCGCCTCGATCGCGAAAGGCAGGTACGTCCGGTACCAGGCCCGCGCATCGACGATGCGGCTCGCGTGCGCGGCGTCGAGAGGCGCCGCAGCGCCGAGCGCGGCCCCCCCGTCGGCGAGCTCCGCGCCGACCGGGACGCGCGAGGAAAACCCAGGTGGCGTTTCGAACCCGACCAGCGCTCTGGCCACGAAGCGGTCGCCCTCGCGGATCAGCAGGCTGCCGCGCGGCGCGTGCGGAAGAACGGCCATGGCCCGCCGCACGATCTGCTGGAGGACGGCGAGGAGGTCGGGTACCGGACGCATGCGGGTCGCTCGACGATCTCGCCTGGATCCAGGCGGCCTTCAACAAATTCACGCGCAATGGGTCGATCGGCGGTCGGAAAGAACCGCGCTGCCGGGCGCAGGCGCGGCGCGCGCCGCTACGGCGATACCGCGGACCCGAACCGCTCGTTGCTCATGCCTCCCGCTCCTGCGAGAGATGCCTGCGAGCGGTCGCCGAGGTCGCCGCCGAGGTACACGAGGACTTCCTTGCCGCCCCCGAACGCGATAACGAGATCCCCGAGCCCGTCGCGGTTGAAGTCGCCGGCGCGCGAGATCTTCGTCTCGCGTGTGCCGCTGCGCTGTCCGCTCATCGAGGCGTCGGGCTCCCCGTCGAGGTCCGCGCCGCCGCGGTATACGTACGCCTTGCCGTTGAGGCCTGCCTCCGGCGCGCCCACCACCATCTCCACGAAGCCATCCCCGTCGAGGTCACCGCTCGATGACACGGTCTGACCGAAGCGATCGGCCGGCGCCTCGCCCTGGAGCTCCAGATCGGCGGTCGTGTCGAACTCCCCTCCTGGCCCGCCGAGGTACAGGATGGCCATGTTCTTCCCCGGATCTCCCACGAGCAAGTCCGCGAACCCGTCTCCGTTGACGTCGCCCGCGCCCACCGCTCGTCCGAGCTCACCCTCGCCCTCGCCGACCAGCAGGCCGTCAGGCGTGGTGTCGAGCGCGCCGGCCGAGCCGAAATAGATGTAGACGCGCTGGCTGCCGGGCGCCCCGACGGCGATGTCCGAGAAGCCATCGCCGTTGAAGTCCGCCGATGCGACCGAGGTGCCGAACTTGCTGCCGCTCTGCACCCCCGAGAACATCGTGTCGGCGACCGTATCGAACGCCTCTGGCCCGCCCCGATAGACGTAGGCGTTGCCCGGCTCGTCGAAGTTGGGGCCGCCTCCCGGCGCGCCGACCACGAGGTCGGCGTAGCCGTCTGCGTCGATGTCCCCGGAGGCCAGCGCGCTGCCGAACCTGCGCTCATCGCCAGCGAGGTTCCCCGAGAAATCCGCGCTCGCGGCCCACGTCCCGGGCTCCTTCGAGCTCCCCTGGAGCACGCGGACCATGCCCTTGAGGTCCGCGAAGGTCGTGCCCGCGACCACCGCCTCGGCGAAGCCGTCGCCGTTCAGGTCCGCGGTCGCCACGTTGCCCCCGTAGCCGGCCCCTTCGATGGCGCCGCCGGTGCGGTTGTTGATCCCGACGAGGGTCCCATCCGGCGCCGGGTCGAAGCCGTCGCCCGCGCCGCCCAGGAAGACGTAGGCGGCTCCGCAAGGGATGTACTCCGGGATCTGATACTCGAGCGCCCCCACGAGGACGTCGTCGAAGGCGTCGCCGTTGAGATCGTGGTGCCCCCGTCCGACGTTGATCCACCGGACCGCAGAGGGAGCGGAGCAGGCGCCCCCCGAGCACGCGCGGACCCGCCAGTAGACGCGGGCCCCCACGGGAGGAGCCGCGGAGCCCTCGAGATCCGCGGCCGGCTGCCAGCGCGTCGCCGTCGTCGTCTCGGAGGTGATCACAGCGGCAAACGTCGGGTCCTGACCGAGCTCGACCGTGTATTCGATCGGGTCGCCTGCAGGCGACACCGACGGCTCCCAGGCGAAGGTGGGCCGCCGGGTGTCGGGCACGAGCATCGAGCCGACCGGGCTGTCCTGGATCGGCAGCCTCGGGACCGGCGTCGTGGGAGCATGCGGCTCTCCGCCGCCGCCACTGCTGGCGCTCCCGCCGCCGCCGCCGCTGCCGACGCTCCCGCCGCCGCCGCCGCTGCCGACGCTCCCGCCGCCGCCGCCGCCGCCGGCGCTCCCGCCACCTTCACCGCCCGATCCCGGATCGCGGGTCACGTCCCTGATCCCGAGGAGATCGGCGCACCCGAGGAAGAGGGTTGCGAGCGCAATACCCCAGGGAAAAGAGCTCCGCATCGCGCGGAGGGTACTGGAGGCGCGATACGCCCACAAGGCGAGCAGCCACGCGCCGACACCGCGCGTCGAGGAGCGCGAGCGTGGCGCCTCGCGACGGCTTCGCCGCCCGCGAGGAACGGCTCACGAGATCGACTCATGACGACGCGATCATGAGCCGGGCGCTCGTGGCACAGACAGGCAGCGACAACACGTCCGCGGGCCCCCTACCAGCGACCACGCCGGAGCACGCGCCGACGCCGAGGAGCGCGCCGGCCCGCGTCACCCCGGCAGCCGAAGGTCCGCCCCGCCGGCACCGCCCCCGAGCCCCTGGCAGCCCAGGGCGAGAACAGCGCCAGGCCCCGCGCCGCGCCGCGCCGGGCGCTCCCCCAGCAGCGCTGCCGCAGGCGCGCACGTTGCAGGGAAAGCACAAAGATCTCGTGGACCAGAGATGAATTCCGCTTGCGGACGCGGGTGAAATTTGTGTCATTATTGCGTGGCTACCGTAACAATTTCGCGACGCGCGGCAGCGCGGCGCTCTTGCCCTTGACGACCGAGGAGGCGAGAGTCCTGGACGTCATCGAACGATACGAGTTCAAGTACCTGGTGCCGGAGCGCCTCGTCCCGGATATCCGGGCCACGGCCTGCTCGGTCGGCCGGATTGACCGGTACGCCGGCCCGGACGGCGTGTACCGCATCCGGTCGCTCTACCTCGACACACGCGGGTTCGACCTCTACTGGGCCAACGCCCGCGAGCAGCGCGACCGCTTCAAGCTGCGGGTGCGCAACTATCCTGGGAAGACCAGCCCGGCCTTCCTGGAGGTGAAGCGGCGCGTCCAGGATGTGATCATCAAGTCGCGCGCGGCGGTGCCGGCGAGCGATTGGCGCGATCTGCTCGCGCCCGGCCGCCCCCCCTCGCTCGATCGGCTCTCGCCGGGCGCGCGGAAGGCCGCGGAGAAGTTCATCGGCGCGTTCCACCGCCACGACCTCAGGCCGGCGCTCCTCGTCGACTACGAGCGCGAGGCCTACGAGAGCACCATCGACACCTACGCGCGCCTGACGTTCGACCGGAAGATCGTCTGTCAGCGCAGGGAGACGATGGATCTCGACGCCTCCGAAGGGGGGTGGCGCCCGGTCGACCACCCCGTCCAGACGCAGACGCCCGAGCCCGTCTGCGTGCTCGAGCTCAAATTCGAGCGCAGGCCGCCGCCGTGGATGGTGGCGCTCGTGCGACGCCTCGACCTCGTCCGGCACTCGTTCTCCAAGTACTGCTACGGCGTCACCGCGCAGCTGACGCTGCCGGAGGCGCGGTCGGCCCGGGTCGCAGGGTGGCAATGATGGACTGGCTCGCGGCGCTCTCGCACGGCGGGACCGTCGAGTGGCGCGAGGCGCTCATCTCCCTGCTCGTCGCCTTCGGGCTCACGCAGGGCATCGCCGGCGTCTACATGCTCACGTTCCGCGGCCTCTCCTACTCCCGGACGGTCGTCCAGAGCATGGCGCTCGGCAGCATCATCACGTGCACGCTCATGCTCGCCGTCGGCAACAACATCGCGGCCGGCATCGGGATCGCGGGGGGCGTCTCCGCGATCCGGTTCCGCACCACGATGCGCGATCCGCGCGACGTCGTGTTCGTCTTCGCGTCGCTCACCATCGGCATGGCGAGCGGCGCGCGGGCCTACGGCGCGGCGATCGCGGGGGCGGCGATGTTCGGCGTCGCGACGCTCTTGCTCCACGTCACCGGCTACGGGTCGCGCCGGCAGCCGGACGGGCTGCTCCGGTTCGTGGCGCCGGCCGGCCAGGCCGGCACGGAGATCGCCGGCGCGATCGCGGGCATCCTCCGCGAGCACTGCGGCACCTTCTCGCTCGTCACCCTGCGCGAGGCGGCGCAGGGCACCGTCATGGAGCACGCCTACCAGATCCGCGTTCGCCACCCCGACCTGCGGGCCGGCCTCGTGACGAGCCTGCAGGCGTTGCCCGGCGTGGCGGACGTGAGCCTGATGCTCCAGGAGCCGACGCTGGACCTCTGACCACGGCGACGCACCCTGTCCGCTGATGCGCAGGCAGCAATCTCACTCACCTGGGCGCATCACGTCGCGGCCACACCGTGGTAGCCGTGGTAACAGAGCGCATGCACAAGAGTCGCCTGGCCGGGTTCATCATCGACTGCCGAACCGACGATCTCGATAGCGCCGCGCGTTTCTGGAGCGCGGCGCTCGGGATGCGATCGCGCGGCCGGGACGGCGAGGCCTACGTCCGCCTGGACGCGTCTGCGCGCGATCTTTCGGTCGAGGTGCAGAGCGTGAAGCACGGGAGCCGCGTTCACCTCGACATCGAGACCGACGACGTCGAAGCCGAGGTGCGCCGCCTCGAGCGGCTCGGCGCCAAGCGGGTCACGCAGGCCTCGACGTGGTGGGTGCTCGAGGCGCCGACCGGCCAGCGCTTCTGCGTGGTGAGGACCGCTCACCCGGACGCGCCCGGCTTCTCCACGTGGGACGACGAGGGGAACCCCGCGTAGAAGCGGCGGCCCTGGCCCCGACGCCCGCCGATGGGCAATTCGACGGTGAGCGTCGCGCATCCGCCCGCCGCGCTCCGCATGCCGCCATGCGCTGCGACGAAGCGTCGTGCGATGAACAGGCCAAGACCCCACCTCGGGAGCTCCACACGGACGTCGCGCATTCGAGGCGATCGGAGAGGCGATCCCGACGAGCTCTCCGAGCCGCTCCAGCGGGTGATTCGAGAACTCCATGAGCTCGAAACACGATGTCCTTGATCTCGCGGAGCCCCCTCGCCCCGCGCCCCTCAAGCTCGCTGGCCACCAGGAGGCCTGCGCCAGCGCTCGCGGTGCACACCGCGGCTTCCAGACCTGCAAGTAGCCATGCAGTTCCGCGGATACTGGACGCGCGCTGACCTCCTGACGTGGCCCGCCTGTGGCCTCGGCGTGCCGGCGCGACAGAGGGGAGAGGCCCGGATCCCCGCCTGAGCCCTCCGGTCGCGACGTGACGGCGCGCGACGCCCTCGCCCGACGGCGCGGCCGCCGGCCAGGACAGCTCGGCCGGCACGCGCGCAAAGGCCGGCGGCCAGCCAGCCACCCGCGCAAGAAGCAGAGGCAGGGCGCGCATATCGCGCGCGGGCCGGTGTGCCGGGGTGGCCGCGCTGGCCGGCCATCCCTGGACCACCGGGCGGCCACGCCACGGGACAAAGCAACGGCCAACAGCCCTGTAACCCGGCTTTTCCGGGGTAAGGCCGCAGGCCGAGATTTTGCAGTGCCTCCCGATGGCTCCCGACGCTCGCGGAGAAATCGAGGCGAGCCCGGGTCAGCATCAATTTTGGCCCACGCCTGTAGGCTGATGTAGCCAAACGTGGGAAGAGGTTAACGTGCGTATCCTGGGCTTCACGGTACTGACACTGCTTGGCGTTGCGACCTTGAGCTGCACCGGTCCCTCGTACAGCGACGGGAGCGGGGGCGGAGGTGGAGGCGACGCCCGGCACGCCGAGATTCCCGAGAAGTCGGCGGAGATGACCGACCCGCTGCCGGTCGAGACGACCGCGACGAAGGCGGAGATGACCGACCCGCTGCCGGTCGAGATGCCGGCGGCAGAGGTGGAGAACTCGGACCCCCTGCCGGTCGAGCCTCCAGCCGCAGAGAGCGACGAGCCGCCGGGCCAGCCGACGATGATCGAGGTGCCGATCGCGCTGCCCGGCTCGACCCAGGGCTGCCCCGACGGGATGGTGCGGGTGGAGGGCGAGTATTGCAGCGCCGTGGTGCAGGAATGCCTCGAGTACCATCCCGAATGGACAAAGCGCCACGGCGAGCCGGGGGTCGCCGCCCGATGCTTGCGATTCCGCGAGCCGTCGCGGTGCGTCGCCGGGAAGACCGAGCATCTCTCGTTCTGCATGGACCGGTACGAGTACCCGAACGTCCCGGGCGCGCTGCCGCGCACGCTGACCTCGTGGGAGCAAGCCGCCGGGCTCTGCGCGGAGCAGGGCAAGCGGCTCTGCACCGAGGCCGAGTTCAATTTCGCCTGCGAAGGTCCCGAGTCGCTGCCTTACGTCTACGGCTACGAGCGGAATGCCGAGACGTGCAATCAGGACCGAGACTACCGCTTTCCCGACCACTCCCAGCGGCTGCTCCACTACGAAGCGTGCAAGCAGAACGCGCGATGCGCCGCCGAGCTCGCGCGCCTGGACGGCCGCGAGCCCGCCGGCGGGCGCGCGGAGTGCGCCTCGTGGGCGGGCGTCTTCGACCTGAACGGCAACGTCAACGAGTGGGTGGTGCGCACCGATCAGAAGGCCCCTTACCGCAGCGGACTCAAGGGCGGATGGTGGGGTCCGATCCGGAGCGCATGCCGCCCGATGACGACCTTTCACAAGGAAGACGATTACGGCTACGAGGTCGGCTTCCGCTGCTGCGCGGACGCCGAGACACACCCCGCGGGGTGAGCGCGGCCCGCGGGCCACGCATCCACCCGGGCTTCTGACCTCGCGCCCGCACGCCGCGGGAGCAACGGTATCCCCCCGAGCGCACGGCTCGGCCATCGAACCACCGTTGCAGTTGCAGTTCCCGAGCGGCGGACGGAGCGCACGTCGTTCCGTCGCGGGCCAGTGAATGCAACGGGACTGTATCAGAGAGCCGATCGCGCGAAGCGCTTGACATCGCATCCCATGTGCATGCTTAAGTCAGGTGTCATGCTCGGCCTCGTCTCGCGCCGGGTATGGCGTCTGTAAATCTTTCTTCGACAGTCACGGTGTGATCGTGCAACGGCCATTGTCGATCGCATATCGCTCTGGCCACAATCTTACAAATTCGACCCGATGGGCGGCAGGGCTCGCAGACGCAACTCTGTTTTACTTATTCGCCTTGAACGCACTCTTGCGGCTCCGCCGGCCGGATCATGGAGGACCTTATGCGGTTCGCTCGCTTATTTGGCCCTATCTCCTTTTCGTTCGCGTGCTGCCTGGTCGCCTGCGCCATGGAACCTGCTGACCTGGAGGACAGCGACGCCCTCGAGTCGGGGTTGAGCAGCCCGGACAACACGATGAAGGCCGAGCTCACGTTCCAGTCGCAATGGACCGGCGGGTACTGCGCGAACGTGACGGTGACGAACACGAGCAACAGCGCGGCCACGTCGTGGGGCCTGGTCGTCGGGCTCAACGGCGCCACGCTGGCCAACCTGTGGAACGCGCGCTCCACGACGTCGGGCGGGCAGCTGAACGTCACCAACGAGAGCTACAATGGCTCGCTGGCCGCGGGCCGTTCGACGTCATGGGGGTTCTGCGCGAACGGCACCGGGAGCCCCACGATCGTCTCGGTCAAGGGCAATGGAGGCTCGAGCACCAGCACGAGCACTTCCTCATCGAGCAGCAGCAGCTCGAGCTCCTCGTCGAGCAGCAGTTCAAGCTCCTCATCGAGCTCCTCGACGAGCAGCGGCGCGGGCGGCTCCGGCGGCGCGGGTGGCTCCGGCGGCTCGGGCGGCTCCGGCGGCTCCGGCGGCTCGGGTGGCGGTACCCCGACCGGCGCGAAGTTCGTGGGCAACATCACGACGAACGGCGCCGTGCGCACCGGCTTCGCGAACTACTGGAACCAGATCACGCCCGAGAACGAGGGCAAGTGGGGCTCCGTCGAGAGGAGCCGCGGCCAGAAGGACTGGAGCAAGCTCGACGCGATCTACAAGTACGCGAAGGACAACGGCATCGTGTTCAAACAGCACACGTTCGTCTGGGGCGCCCAGCAGCCCGACTGGCTCGCGGGGCTCTCCGGGTCGGAGCAGCAGGCGGCCGTGAGGGACTGGATGCGGTCGTTCTGCACGCGCTACCCGGATACGAAGTACATCGACGTCGTCAACGAGCCGCCGCCCCATACGACGCCCTCTTACAAGAACGGCATCGGCGGCGACGGGGCCAGCGGCTATGACTGGATCGTCAACTCCTTCAAGTGGGCTCGCGAGTTCTGCCCGAACGCGAAGCTGATACTCAACGACTACAACAACATCGAGTACGAGAGCGAGCACCAGAACTTCATGCGGATCGCGAGGGCGGTGATCAACGCAGGCGCCCCGGTCGACGCGCTCGGCGCGCAGGCCCACGACGCATTCAAGCTCAACACCAACACGGTGAAGGGGTACATCGACAAGCTCGCGTCGCTGGGCAAGCCCGTGTACATCACCGAGTACGATATCGGCATCGCGAGCGACGAGGAGCAGCGCCGGGTGATGCAGGAACAGTTCACGATGTTCTGGAACCACCCTTCCGTCCCCGGCATCACGCTGTGGGGTTACATCGTCGGCTCCACCTGGAGGGCCAACACAGGCCTCCAGCAGCCGAACGGCACCATGCGGCCGGCCATGACCTGGCTGATGGACTTCCTCGACCGCTGACGACCGGAAGCGCGCACGGCGCGCGTCGAGCCGTGCTATGCGAGCCGGATGTCCAGAGACGTCGAGCTCCAGTGTCGCTGCGGAAAGATCCACGGATGGCTGCGCGGTGCATCGCCGGACGCGGTGAACCGCGCAGTCTGCTACTGCGACGATTGTCAGGCGTTCGCGCACCATCTCGGCCGCGCCGACCTGCTCGATGAGCACGGCGGCACGGACATCGTGCAGGTGGCTCCTTCGGCGGTCTCGTTCGACCGCGGCAGCGAGCTCGTCGTCGCGGCGCGCCTGACGCCCAAGGGCCTCTATCGCTGGTACGCGAGCTGCTGCAAGACGCCGCTGGGCAACACGTTGACGCCGCGGCTGCCGTTCGTCGGCATCGTCACCGAGCTGTTCCAGCAAGCCCCGAGCGCGCTCCCGTGCGACGAGGTCTTCGGCGCGCCGCGCGGCGCCATCATGGGCAAGTTTGCGATCGGCGAGCCGCCGCCCGGGTCGGTGAAGCCGAGCGTGCGCTTTCTCGCGCACGCCGCCCGGAAGCTGCTTGGCTGGACGCTCCGAGGCAAGGCGTGGCCGCATCCGTTCTTCGATCGCGCGACCAGGAATCCGAAGTACCCCATCACGGTGCTGTCCGCGGCCGAGCGCGAGGCGCTGCGTCCGCTGTGCGGCCCGCGTCCGGCGCGCGCATGACGGGCCGGCTCGAGCTTCCCCGGCTCGTCCTCGCGGCGACGCCGCGCTAGCGCTCCCCGCGCCCTTCGCGCGGAGTGCCGCTCCAGCGCAGGTCGGCGACGATGGGGAGGTGATCCGAGCCGAGATCCGGGCCGACCCACGCGCGCTCGGTCGTCCAGCCAGGCCCGGCGAGCACGTGGTCGATACGGACGCCAAACCAGCGCGTGCGCTTCGTCGCGCCGAACCCCAGGCCGGCGCGCGAGAACGCGTTCTCGAAGCCCGCCCAGAAGCGCCGGTAGATGGCGCTGTCGACCGGCATGTTGAAGTCGCCGGCGACGACGACCGGATAGGGCGCCTCGTCGACCCACTGCCGCGCGAGCTCGGACTCCCAGACACGCAATGCGATGACGCGGTCGTGCTCCTCCGCCTGCTTCCACAGGCCGTGCATCAGCGCCTCGATCGCCTCGCGGGGCGTCTCCAGGTGCAGGTTGAGCAGGCTGAAGGTGCGCGTACCGGGCGGGTCATGGGCGCCCGACCGTGGCGCGTCCGGCAGCGCGATGGCGTAGCGGAGGATCGCACCGTGGCCGCCTCTATTCCAGACGTCGCGGCGATCCCTGGACTCGACCTCGAGGAGAGGGTGCCGGCTCACAAGGCACATCCCCTGCTCGACGTGGACGGACCACCCCGGGAATGCAGCGCTCAGCTCCGGCTCCGGCGCCGAGCACTCCTGCAGCGCGAGCACGTCGGGCCGGGTCTCGGCCACGAAGCCCTTGAGTCGATCGATGTTCATGGCGCGGCTCCCCGTGTTGAAGGAGGCGACGCGCAGATCGGCGACGTCGGCGTGTCCGGAGAGGGCCCGGAGCGAGAACGTGAAACCGAGGATCGGCCCGGCCACGATCGCCGATGCCAGCGCCGCCGGGAGGAGAGCGCGGCGCTGCACGAGGAGCGCGGCGGGCACGATCACGAGGAGAGGGAGGGCGACGATCTGGCGCGGGCCGAAGAGAAAGAGCGTCCCTGGCCACCACCGGTCGCCCACGATGGGCAGGGCGAGCCAGATCGACGCGACCGCGAGGAGGTAGAGCACGGCGACGGCGAGCACGAAGAACCGCAGCCGGCGCCAGCGCCGCGGCGGCGAGGGACGCCTGGCGGTGTGCGGTTGCGGCTCGGACGGCGCATCCCTGGATGGCTCGCGGTGGCGCATCGATGTTCCTCCGTCGGCGTGAAGAGTCCGTCTCGACGCGCGGGGGCGGCCAGGAACGCACTCAACCTGACCGGCCGGGCGCGCTGGCCGCCTCCGCTGGCGCCGCCTCGTTCACAAGCGTTACGGGCTTCGCCGGCTCTCCTTCTCCGCCGCCTTCTTGACGAGGGCCGCTCTGTCCGCCGTCTTCTGAGCGGGAGCCCCCTTCTTCGCCGTTACCTTCTTGGCGGGAGATCCCTTCGTCGCCGTCACCTTCTTCTCCGGAGTCCCCTTCCCCGATACCACCTTCTTGGTGGGAGACCCCTTCTTATCCGCGGCCTTCTTCCCCGGAGTCCCCCTCTCCGCCGCAGCCTTCCCCGCTGCAACAGCCGTCGTCCGCACCTCTCGCTGGCTCACCGCCGCACGCTCTCCAGGAGCCCTCTTCGTCCCGGACTCCCTCGGCACCGCCCCCTCCAGCCCCCGCAAAGTCCGCTTCGGCGCCACCGCGCGATAGCTCTCCTCGATCCACTCGAGCAGCATCGCCTCGGGCACGCGATCCTTCGGCCCGAAGCGCGCCGTCACCCAGCCGCTCTTGCCGAGGTTGTACCCCGTCGGCTCCGCGAACGGCAGCATGAGCGCGGCCTCGCCGGACTGCGGGAGCTTGGCCGTGACACGCAGGTTCCCTTCGTGGGTGTTGAGGAAGACGAAGATCTTCCCGCGCACCTTGGCGACACGGTCGCCCCAGGGGAACTCCTCCACGGCCTCGGGATAGGCCAGCGCGGCGTCGCGCAGCCTCGCGAGGATCGGCGTGAACCTCGCGTCGTCCTGGCGCATCGTCATCCGGCGAGCGTAGAGCGCTCGCACGACCTCGTAAAGCCGGAACGGAGCCTGCTCACGGCCCCCTCGAGAGCTGATTTCTGGGGTGCCATGAGGTAGGGTGGCGCCTTGCAGGAGCACGTTATCCCCATGTTTTCGCTCGAGAACCGTGTTCAGGAGTACGCCTGGGGCTCCCGGGACGCCATCGCGACGCTGCTCGGACAGCGCCCCTCCGACAAACCGCAGGCCGAGCTCTGGATGGGAGCGCACCCGGCGGCCTCCTCGTGCATCGAGCTCGACGGGGGCCGCGAGCGCCTGATCGACGCCATCTCCAGGCACGCGGACGCATTCCTCGGCGGACCCGCGCGCGATCGCTTCGGCGCTCGGCTCCCCTTTCTCCTCAAGGTGCTCGCGGCCGACCAGCCGCTGTCGCTCCAGGCACACCCGGACGAGGCGCAGGCGCGGCGCGGGTTCGACGCGGAGAACGCCGCCGGCGTCCCGATCGACGCCCCCGAGCGGACCTACCGCGACCCGCACCACAAGCCCGAGCTCATCTGCGCGCTCACCCCGTTCGACGCCCTCTGCGGGTTCCGGCCGGCCACGGCCCTGCCGGAGGTCTTCGAGCTCCTTGCCGGAGGCCCAGGGGACGCGCTCGTCCCGCGCAGCGCCGATGCGATCGACGCGGCCGCGGTCGCGCGGCTCGTGCAGGGCCTGCTCGCGCTCGAACCGGCCGCCCGGCGCGAGCTCGTGTCCTCGGTGGTCGAGGCGTGCCGGGCGCGCGCCCAGGCGGGCGGATGGCTCGCGCGGGCCGCTGGCTGGGCGCTCCGCCTGCACGAGCTCTACCCGGGCGACGTCGGCGTCGTGATCGCGCTCCTGCTCAACGACGTGCACCTCGAGCCGGGCGAGGCGCTGTACCTGCCGCCGCGCCGTCTGCACGCCTATGTGCAGGGCGTCGGGATCGAGATCATGGCGAGCTCCGACAACGTGCTGCGCGGCGGGCTCACGCCGAAGCGCGTCAACGTCGACGAGCTCATTCGCGTCCTCGATTTCGCGCCGTGGCGTGTCGAGCCCATCGCGCCGCGCCAGGTGGGCGTGGAGTCCTTCTATGACACCCCAGCGCCGGAGTTCCGGCTCTCCCGCATCGAGCTCGACGCCGCGGCCCCCTGGAGGACCGATGACCGCCGAGGCCCCGAGATCGTCCTCTGCACCCGGGGACAGGCCTCGCTGGTCGACGCGCGCGGCGCTGCCCGCGAGCTCGGCCAGGGTGGCTCGATCTTCGTCCCGTTCTCGTCGGGGAGCTACGCCATCGAGGGACACGGCCAGTTCTTCCGGGCCACCGTCGGGCTCTGACGCCGCTTTCTCTGCTCATCGAACGACGGCGCCACGCGGGCGCGACGCGCTATCCGAGGGCATCCTCGATCCGGACGCGCACGAGGCGCACGCCGGAGGGAATCCGGAGCAGCGTATCCCACCACTCCGAGCCCGCGAAGCGATAACGGATCTGCACCCCGAGCGCGGTCCCGTCGACGAGCGCGCGACGGGCGAGGGCGAGCTCGCCGCCCGCGCTGCCGGCCCGCTGGAGATCCCCTGCGCGGGCAGTCGCACCGGCCTTGAGCGACACCGAGACGAGCTCCGCGGCCTCGGCGAGGTCGAAGAAGAGCTGATCGAGGGTCGCCTCGTCGAGCACCGCTTCCTGCAATGGCGGCAGCCGGATCTCGGGGGCGCTCTCCGTCTCATCCACGGTGTGGAGCTTCATGGCCTGTCCGCTCCCATGCTCGGCGGTGGCCACGCGGACAGAGGCCTGGGCGCGCGCTGATCCAGCTCGGCCGAAGGCGCGTGGCACTGGGTGCAGCTCTGCCGATAAGGATGGGTCGAGCGCATCCCGAGGGCGCCATGGACACCATGGCAGCTCGCGCACTCCGAGCGCATCAGCGTCGGGTGCGGGATCGTCGGCGGCGCGCCCTCGTAGGCGCGGGCGCCTCGCCGCGGCGACGCCATGCCCGCAAAGGTGTTGTCGGGCGGAGGCGGCGTCTCCGCGAGCGGCCTCGGGTCGGCGCCGACGACATGGCACTGCGTGCAGCTCTCGTAGCGACGGTGGCTCATCCTGGGCGCGGTGAGGTTCGCGACGCGCAGCCCGCGCTCGTGGCATGAAAGGCAATCCGGGGCGCCGAGCTGCTCGATGCGATGCGGGATCGTGGGCGGCGCGCCGTCGTAGGCGCGGCGGGAGGCGCGCCGCTCGAGCGCCGCCTCTCGATCGGCCTCCGACTGCTCGACAGGCGCGTAGAGATCGGCGTCCGCCGCCTCGAGCCGGGCGAATGCGCCCTCGTACATGCCGGCGTTCGGGCCGTGCGCGCGCTCGCGCATGTCGGCGTAGCTGCGCGCCTCGACGCTCGCCGACGGCGGAGCGGGATCGCCGCGCAGCTCAGCGACCCCCTGCTCCGTGCCGCGGACCCCCGAGAAGTAGCCCGCCGCCGCGACAGCGACGATCGCGGCGAGGCCGACGTGCAGGCCGCGGGCGTCCTTCATCGCGCCTCTCCCCGCTTCGCCTGCGGCTTGCGGCGGATCCTGACCGCGCACTTCTTGTAGTCCGGCTGCTTCGAGAGCGGATCGTACGCCTCGAACGTCGCGCGGTTCACCATCACGGTCTCATCGAAGAACGGCACGAACACCGTGCCAGCCGGCGGCGCGCCCCGGCCCTCGATCCAGACAGGCAGCTCGAGCGCGCCGCGCCGGCTCTCCAGGATCACGACCTCGCCGTCGCCGACACCGAGGCTCCGCGCGTCCTCGCGGTTCATCTCCAGGTACGACTGCGGCATCGCCCGCTGTAGCTGGGGTATCCTCATGGTGAGCGACCCCGTGTGCCAGTGCTCGAGGACGCGGCCCGTGCACAGCCAGAAGGGATACTCCGCGTCGGGCGACTCGGGCGGCGGCTCGTAGGGGTGAAACCAGATGAGCGCCCGGTCGTCCTTGGTCACCGAGTGGTAAAACTGGATCTCGTCCTTCGTGGCATAAGGGTCGTCGAACCGCGCGAAGCGGAACCGCGTCTCACGCCACGAGCCGTCGGGCTGCTCGACGACGGGCCAGCGCAGGCCGCGCGCCTTGACGTACTCGCGGTACGGCGCCAGGTCCTTGTGCTTGAACCGGCTGAACTCGCGGTACTCCTCGAAGAGGTGCTCGTCGACGTTGACGTCGTGGTAGTGCTTGTAGTCCCAGACCGGCACTCCCTTGCCGTCCTTCCGGATGTCGAACAGGAAACGGCCGTCCTTGTCCTTCATCCCGGCGAAGCCCATGTCGTGGAGCTTGCGCGCCACGGCGATGATCTGCCATGCATCGTCCCGCGCCTCGCCGGGCGGCTCGACCATCTTGAACCACTGCTGCGTGCGGCGCTCGGAGTTGCCGAACATCCCGTTCTTCTCGACCCACATGGCCGAGGGCAGGACGAGATCCGCGGCGCGCACCGTGGCCGTCGGGTAGACGTCGGACACGATAAGGAATTTGCCCGGGATCTTGCGGCTCGCGTCGAAGAGCTCGTTGGTGTTCGGCAACGACTGGCCTGGATTGGTCACCATCACCCAGATGGTGTCGATGTCGCCGCCCTGCTCCTTCGGGGTCGAGAAGCGCTTCCAGAGGTCGACCGTGTGGTAGCCGGGCTTCGGGTTGATCCGCCCCTCGGGCAGGTTCCAGAGGTGCTCGGCCTCCTTCCGGTGCTCGGCGTTCGTGACGACGAGGCCGCCGGGGAGCCCGTGGGCGAGCGTGCCGACCTCGCGCACCGTGCCGCAGGCCGACGGCTGGCCCGTCAGGCTGGTCGGGGCGTCGCCGGGCTTGCCGAAATGGCCGCTGAGCAGGTGCACGCCGTGCACCAGATCGTTGATCGCGGTGCCGCGGGTGTGCTGGTTCATCCCCATGCACCAGAGGCTCGTGATCCGCAGATCGCGGCGCCCGAAGAGATCCGCCAGCATCCGGATGTCCTTCGCGGCGACGCCCGAGATCGCCTCCACCCGCTCCGGCGTGTACTCGGCGAGCGCCGCCTTGTACTCCTCGAAGCTCATCGGCTGCCCCTCGAGGGTCGGGGGCTCGGTCCGCTTCCGGAAGTTGCAGAACCTGTCGATGAACGCCCGGTCGAACGTCCCGCGCTCGACGAGCAGGTGCGCGATGCCGTTCGCGATCGCAAGATCGGTGTTCGGCTTGAAATAGAGCGTGTGCTGGCAGAAGGCCGAGGTGCGCGTGCGCCGCGTCGTGAGATCGATGAGGAGCACCTGCTCGCCCCTCGATCGCCGGTCGACGACGCGCGAGAAGAGCACGGGGTGCATCTCGGCCGGGTTGTTCCCCCACATGAGGAGGACATCGCACCTGTCGAGATCCTCGTAGCAGCCGGCCGGCTCGTCCACGCCGTAGGTGGAGAGGAAGCCTGTCACCGCCGACGCCATGCAGAGGCGCGCGTTCGGGTCGATCTGGTTGTTGCCGAGCCCCGCCTTCACGAGCTTGTTCGCCGCGTACCCCTCGGGGATCGTCCACTGGCCGCTGCCGTAGAGCGCGAACCCCGCCGGGTTCTGCGTCGCGCGCCGCGCGATGATCGCGATGGCCTCGTCCCAGCCGATGGGCTCGAGCTTGCCGTTCCTGCGGAGCAGCGGCTTCGTGAGCCGGTCTCTGCCGTAGAGGGCGAGGCCGACGTGATACCCCTTCACGCAGAGCAGGCCCTTGTTGACGTCCGCGCTCTGGTCGCCCGCGACCGCGACCACGCGGCCCCCTCTCACGCCCACCTGCACGTGGCAGCCGGTGCCGCAGAACCTGCACGGCGCCTTGTTCCAGACCACATCGGAGGTGATCCCCGCAGCGGGCGCCGCCTGGGCGGCGGCGACGCCGTCCTTGCCCAGCGCGAGCCGACTGGCGGCCACGGTCGCCGCGCCCATCGCGGAGCACCTCAGGAATTCGCGACGATCCATCATGGCTCCAGATCCGAGAAGTCGACCGAGACCACGTCGACGAAGTCCACGCCGTCGGTGCAGAGCATCCGCTCCACGAGCTCTTCCCCGGCGACCAGGGTCGCTGTCTCGGCGATCGCGGGTAGCCTCGAACCACACGGAGGACCGAGCGAGAGCGCCGCCTCTGCGGCGAGCGAGCGACACGCGCGCGCTCGCGCGCTGGGCTCATCGGAGAGCGTGATGACAAGAGCACTGATGGGCATCGGCACGCCTGGTTGGGGTTGTTCGGGTGGATGCGGTCGAGCGTCGCATGGCAACATCGCAACGTCCGGGCCACACGAGCTCCTCGCCGGAACGCCCGCGCATCGCGGCCTGTCCCTTCGCCTTACCGGAGATCCGCGGCGCACGAGGATCGCCGGGATGCGCAAACGGTGCGTCGGAACGCGCGCCCTGCACCGTGTCGAGCCGCGGGCCTCGGCGCCGCCCCGGACGCGCGCGATGGCACGTGGCGTGCGATGTGGTTCGAGCCGTGCACGCCTCTCTTCATCTTCCCGGAGCCGCCGTGATCCTGGGACTCCTGTGCGTGGCGCACGCGGCAGGCTGCCAGGGTCGCGATCAGCCGCCCGGGCTGCGCCCCGCGCTCGACGCGACGCCGATCGCCTCCGCGAGCGTCCACCGCCCTGACAAGCTCTCGGGTGTCTCGACGGACAAGCGGGACTCCCTGGGCCGGCCGATCCGCGCGGCGTGCGTGACGTGCCATTCGCTCCGCAGGCCCGATGCGCTGCCGACCTCGACGGCGGAGCTCGACGAGTTCCACGTGGGGCTGAGGTTCGAGCACGGCGGGCTGAGCTGCGCCTCGTGCCATGTGATCGGTGAGCAGGACACGCTGCGCAAGGCCGATGGCACGCTCCTGCCGATGCGCGACGCCATGCAGCTCTGCGCCCAGTGCCACGGCCCCCAGCTCCGCGACTACGCGAACGGGGCGCACGGCGGGATGAACGGCAGTTACGCGGGCGGAGCGCGCGTGCGCAACCACTGCGTCGACTGCCACGATCCGCACGTGCCGGCATTCCAGCCGTCGATGCCCGTCCTGCCCCCGCGCGACCGCTTCGTGGCGGCGCCCGGCGCAGGAGAAGGAACCCACCGATGACCCAGACATCCAGGCGCGTCGCGCTCAAGGTGCTCGGAGCCACGCTCGGCGCCTCCGCGTTCGCCCACGCGATGGAGCCGCTCCGCGCGTGGAGCAAGGACCTCTCGCTCGATCAGTTCCTGCAGCGCCACTACAAGGAGCTCACGAGCGAAGAGCTCGCCGAGGTCATCCGCCGCCTCGAGCGGGAGACGCGCGAGGAGTACGGCCGCGAGGTCACGATCCGCGACGTCCGCCCGCAGGAAGGGGTGCAGTTCGGCTACGCGCTCAGCCTGAGCGTGTGCATCGGCTGCCGCAAGTGCGCCGAGGCGTGCCACGTGGAGAACAACCACGATCGGCGCACGAACAACTCCTACATCCGCGTGCTCGAGATGGATCAGGGCAGCTTCGACATGGAGAAGGGCGACGCGACGTACGACCACGCCGTGCCCGCGAAGGGCAAGTACTACATGCCGGTGCAGTGCCAGCAGTGCGACAACGCGCCTTGCGTGAAGGTCTGCCCCGTCCAGGCCACCTGGAAGGAGCCCGACGGCATCGTCGCCGTCGATTACAACTGGTGCATCGGCTGCCGCTACTGCGAGGCCGCCTGCCCCTACCACGCGCGGCGCTTCAACTGGACGAAGCCCGAGGTGCCCGCGGACGAGATCAACCCGGACCAGGGCTACCTGTCGAACCGCATCCGGCCCCAGGGCGTCGTGGAGAAGTGCACCTTCTGCCTGCATCGGACGCGCGAGGGCCGGATGCCGGCCTGCCTCGAGGCCTGCCCCACGGGCGCGCGCGTCTTCGGCAACCTCCTGGATCCGAAGAGCGAGATCCGCTGGGTGCTCGAGAACAAGCGGATCTTCGTCCTCAAGGAGGAGCTCGGCACGCGGCCGCGCTTCTTCTACTTCTTCGACGTCTGAGCGAGCGGAGCCACGATGGGCAAGGACACGCACGCCATCACCTACCCGCGCTTCCTCCTCCGGGTGATCGGCCAGAGCTTCGAGGGCTCGTGGCGCTTCTATCTCTGGATGACCGTGCTCACGGCGATCGCCCTCGTCGGGGCGAACGCCTGGGCCCACCAGCTCGTCGAGGGCATGCGGGTCACCGGCATGAGCGACCACGTCTCGTGGGGCCTTTACATCGCGAACTTCACCTTCGGCGTGGGGCTCGCGGCGGGCGCCGTGATGATGGTGATCCCGGCGTATCTCTACGACGACCACGAGATGCACGACGTCGTGATCCTCGGCGAGCTGCTCGCGATCGCCGCCATCGTCGTGTGCCTCCTGTTCATCGTGGCCGACATGGGGCGCCCGGACAGGTTCTGGCACATCTTGCCCGGGCTCGGGCGGTTCAACTGGCCAATCTCGATGCTGACCTGGGACGTCATCGTCCTGAACGGCTACCTGTTCATCAACCTGCACATCTCGGGCTACCTCATCTACACGAGGTACCTGGGCAGGAAGCCGGACAGGAAGTGGTATCTGCCGTTCGTGTTCCTGTCCATCGGCTGGGCGGTGTCGATCCACACGGTGACGGCGTTCCTCTACTCGGGCCTCGGCGGCCGCCCGTTCTGGAACTCGGCGCTGCTCGCCCCCCGCTTCATCGCCTCTGCCTTCATCACGGGCCCGGCCTTCGTGATCCTGATGCTCCAGCTCGTCGCCCGGCTGACCCGGCTGCGCGTGGGCGACGGGCCGATCCGCACCCTCACCTCCGTGCTCCGCGTGACCGTGCTGCTCAACCTGTTCATGCTGGGCTCGGAGCTCTTCACGTCGCTCTACACCGGCGGCACGCACAGCACCGCGGTGACCTACCTGTTCTTCGGCCTGCACGGCAAGAGCGCGCTCGTGCCTTGGATCTGGTCGGCCGTCGCGCTGAACGTGGCCTCCGCGGCGCTCCTGCACCTCCCGGCGAGCCGCGGGAGCCGGGCCTTCCTCAACGCCGCCTGCGTCGCCGCCTTCGCCGGCGTCTGGATCGAGAAGGGCATGGGCCTCATCATCCCGGGCTTCGTGCCGAGCACCCTGCACGAGCTCGTCGAGTACGTGCCCTCGATGGCCGAGTGGAAGATCACGGCGGGCATCTGGGCCTTGGGGTTCATGGTGCTCACGATCGCCATCAAGGTCGCGCTGACGGTGCTCACCGGCGAGATGTCGGTCGAGCCGCGCTCCGGTGACACCCGCACCGGCGAGCACGCGCCGCCGCTTACGCACTAGGGCTGCTGTGTGGCATGGCGCGCCGCCGGACACATCTCGGGCTCGTCGCGCTCGGCTGCGGGCCTGCTTCGGAGAAGGTCGGCGATGCGCCCCGGGTGGACAGCTTGACCCGCGGCGCTGCCGCGCTCACTCGGCGACGATCGCGACGGAGGCCGGGAGCGCCCCGATCTCCGCCGTGACCACGCCGTCCTCGTACGAGAAGGGCACCGCGCGATCTTCCTCGAAATCGATCGACGCGGCGGTGACCTGCGTCGGGCTTGCGTCCGCGGGGAAGCTCACCGTCACCCCCTCTTGCTCCACCACCCCTGCGCTGTACTCGTGGTTGATCACGTGGAGCACCGTGCGGCCGTCCGCGAGCCGCACGAGGTTATGGCTCATCTTCTTCCCGCCAGCGCACGCATCGGGCTGCTCGGCGGACGCGCACTCCTCGAAGGAGAGTGTCACGGGCCCTGCGAGGTCCGTCGCTCCGTGGTACAGGCCCTCGTGGGACTTGTAGAAGTCGCGGAAGCGCGCGAAGAACTCCATCATCTCGAGCGCGGTCGCCGTGTTCTCGTCCGTGGTCGTGTGCAGCGGCAGGGCGAAGTACAGGCCGTTCGCGTAGGCCTCCGCGGCGAAGACGCGGAAATAGTCCTTCCGCTCCTCCAGCGGGAGCCCGTAGTAGCGGTTCATCATGTCATTGGGCCAGTCCAGGAACAGCATCAGGGGGACTTCCTTGCCACCGACGAGGTCTTGAACGCGCTTCGAGCGCGCCTTGAGCCCCCGCAGGGCGGTCTGGAACGACACGGTCCCGTCGAGGTGCCCCTCCACCACAGGCACCCAGTTCATGCCGCGCGGGCCGTCGCCGTCGATGTTCCAGTCGTACAGGCCCACGCTCTGCATGTCGACGAACGGCACGATGCCGTTCGACGAGATGAAGATCTCGCGGCCGTGCTGCTCGCGCGCGTAGCGGCGGAGCTCGAGCACCACCTCCTGCCAGTAGACGAGCGCCGGATAGACCTCGACGAAGGTCCCGAGCTGCGGGTCTGGGCGGTTCCCCACGGTCCGGCCCCACTCCTCGACGAGCAGCTCGTTCCCGCTGTCGAAGGGCTTCGCCGTTGCGTTCACGCGCTGGAGGTAGCCGCGGAAATCGAAGCCTCTCCCGGCGGTCTCCGGCGCTCCTCCGCAGTCGAGCCCGTCCTCGGGGAGGAGATCGAACCCCTGCTGCCAGCCGTCCGGACGGCCGCCGTGCTTGCGACAGAGGTAGTTGCCGAAGTCCGCGACATGGTGGTCGTCGAACCCCTCGTTGCCGTCGTACTCCGCGCCCCCGTAGCCGCCGTTGATCTCGTCGAAGTTCAGCCCGTCGACGCCGAGGTCGATCTGGAGCTTGCCGATCTCGACGAGCCGCGCCCGGTAGCTCGGGGACGCCATGCTCGACCGGTGGGCGCCTGGCACGATCTGGTCGTGGGCGACGAGCTCGCCCGCGGCGTTGCGCGTTGTCTGCTCCCGAAACTGCTCGTCGCTGTCGACCTCGTCGTCGAAGATGATGGATGCGGTGCTGCCCGCGACGAAGCGGACGCCGCGCTCGCGGCAGCTCGCCAGGTACTCGGCGTCATAATCGTCGGCCTCGATCCCTGTATCGCGCCAGCGCTGCCACGCTCTCGGCACCATGTCCGGGGCGAGCTCGAGCACCTGGGGATCCGCCTCGTTCACCTCCACCTGGCTGAACGCGAACACCGTCAGCTCCGACGTGTCGAACGTGCCGAACACCTCGGGGTGGATATCGGGCATGACCGGCGTGATCTCGCCTCCGCCCCCCTCTCCCCCCGCGCCGGTCGCCGTGGTTGCGCCCTCGCCGCCCGCGCCCCCGCTGGACGCCGCCATGCCGCCGGCTCCGCCAGGTCCTCCAGGGCGAGGATCCGAGCTGCACGCGCTCTCGGTCAGGGCGCCGGCCATGACCATGCATGACAGCAGCCAGGACCAGCCTGATCTCCCGATCCGGGCCGCGCGACCCTGGTACCTATGCGCCGGAGCCTCTCGACGCCCGGCGCCGCCCGCGATCCCGTCTTTGCGATGAGTTGCCATGCGCACAGAAGGCGTTCGCGCCATCCGCCATGTCAAGGCGGCCTGCGCCGCAGCACGAAGCTGTCACAGTGAGAGCTTCTCAGACAACCACGTCAAATTCCAGCACCACCGCTCGCGCTTCATGGTTGAATTCCGCGTGCGCAGAACGTCGCTCCGCCGACTGGCGGCCTTCATCGCCACCTGCGTCCTCGGCGCCGCGCTCGCCTCTTCCCACGGTCCTGCATTCACGATTTGCTCTTGACGGAGACGATCATGCCTATTCGACCTTCATTGTCGCACACCATTCTTCTTGGCCTGCTCGCTGCCGCCTGCAGCTCGAGCGAGCCGGCTCTGGAGGGCTCCGGCGGCTCGGGCGGCGCCGGCGGCTCGGGCGGCGCCGGCGGCTCGGGCGGCGCCGGTGGGTCCGGCGGCAGCGACGCGGCTGCGCCGCTCGTCGAGACGGAGGCGGGTCCGGTGGAGGGCGCGCGCGTCGGCGCGACGCGCAGCTTCCTGGGCATCCCGTACGCCGCGCCGCCTGTCGGGGACCTGCGCTGGAGATCGCCCGCGCGGCACGAGCCGTGGACCGAGCCGCGGGCTGCCGTCGAGGTGGGCGTCCCTTGCCCGCAGATGGAGCTGCTCACCCCGGGCTTCAACGAGAGCTCGGGAGAGGACTGCCTCACCCTGAACGTCTGGACGCCCGAGCGCCCGGCGTCCTCTCCCCTGCCCGTCCTCGTCTGGATTCACGGCGGCGGCTTCGAGCTCGGCAGCGGCGGGGAGGCCGATTACGACGGCCGGGCGCTCTCCGAGGCGACCGGGGCGGTGGTGGTCACCCTCAACTACCGCCTTGGCCCGCTCGGGTTCCTCGCCCTCTCGGAGCTCAAGTCGGAAGATCCCGATCACCCCTCGACGGGCGCGTACGGCCTCGAGGACCAGCGCGCAGCGCTCGAATGGGTCAAGGCCAACATCGCCGCGTTCGGCGGGGATCCGGGCAAGGTCACCCTGTTCGGCGAGTCGGCGGGCGGCATCAGCGTCTGCATGCACCTGGTGTCGCCCAGGAGCAAAGGCCTGTTCCAGCGCGCCATCATCGAGAGCGGACCGTGCGACTCCGCCGCGGACGAGGCGGCGGCCAGCGCGCAAGGGCAAGAGCTCGTCGAGGCGCTGGGCTGCACCGACGCGCCGTCGGTCCTCGAGTGCCTGCGCGGCAAGTCGGCCGAGGAGGTCATGAGCGCGCTGCCGCGGGGCGCGGCCTTCCTCGAGGGCGCCGGCCCGACGTGGTTCCCGGTCGTCGACGGATGGAACCTCCCCGACAGGCCGGGCAAGCTCCTCGAGGCCGGGAGCTTCGAGAAGGTGCCGACGATCCTCGGCAGCAACGCGGACGAGGGCACGCTCTTCGCCACGCTCTGGGGCGAGTCCGCGGCGGTCGCCGACGACGCCGCGCTCGAGACGTTCGCCGAGACGCTCGCCCCAGGCCACGGCGAGGAGGTGGTGGCGCTCTACCCGAGCCAGACCTACGGCTCGGCGCAGGCGGCGGCGATCGCGGCGCTGGGTGACTCGATGTTCGTATGCCCGACGCGGCGGGCGGCGCGCGCGCTCGCGGGCGGCGGCGCGGCGACGTATCTCTATCATTTCACCTATGCGCCCGAGAGCTCGCTGCTCGGCGATCTCGGCGCCTTCCATTCTTCCGAGATCAAGTTCGTGTTCGGCAACCCGACATTGGTGTTGCCGGAGCCGCTGACCGCGGGCGAGCTCGGGATGTCGCAGGAAATCATGGGCTACTGGTCGCGCCTCGCGGCGAGCGGGGACCCCAACGGCGAGGGCGCCGTCGCGTGGCCGAGGTATGAAGCGGAGGGGGACGAGAGCCTCGCCCTCGATCTCGAGATCGCTCCGCAGACCGGCCTGAAGAGCGAGCTCTGCGACGCGTGGGACACCTTCGCCACGGCGGCTCCCTGACGGCGCTCGCACGGAGGGCCGCGGCGCGTCGCGCCATGGCCGGGGCACGGCGTGCGGCCTGCGCGCCTTGCATCGGGGCCCGCCGCGCGACGGATCCCCGAGCGCAGCCGCCGCGCTCTAAATAGCGATAGATATTATGCTATCCTGACCACGGTGCTCTCCTCCTACGACCTCGCCGCCATCATGGCCCGCCTCGACGGGCGCGAGGCCGCGCTCGACCTGCTCACGCAGGAGCGCCAGGCCGCGGTCGCCGCGATCTTGCGGGCGCCGGCGGGGCCTCTGGGCACGGCGCTCGATCCTGCGGGGGGCAGGGAGCCCGGGGAGGCCGAGCTCCTCCTGATCCGCCGGGCCGAGCACCCGGCCGATCCCTGGTCGGGGCACATGGCGCTCCCGGGCGGGCGGCGCGAACCGGCGGACGAGAGCCTGCTCGCCACGGCGATCCGCGAGACCCGGGAGGAGGTGGGGATCGACCTCGCGGCGCACGGGACCCTGCTCGCGCGCCTGCCCGAGGTCCCGGCGGTCGCGCGCGGGCGGCGCGCCGGGATGATCGTCGCCCCGTTCGTCTTCGCGCTGCGCTCCACGCCGGAGCTCACCCTGAGCGACGAGGTGGCCGAGGCGCTCTGGACGCCGCTCGGGCCGCTCGCGCGCGGCGAGCGCACCTCGCGTTACGCGTACACGCACGAGGGAAACGTCCTCCAGCTCCCGTGCTTGCTCGTGGACGAGCGGGTCGTCTGGGGGCTGACGTACCTCATGCTGAAGCAGCTCTTCGAGGTGCTCCACCGGTAGCTCGCGCGGCCGTCGGATCAGCCGGCCTGCCGCGGCGTCGTCGGCGTCGTCGGCGTCGTCGGCGTCTTTTTCCCCTATCCCCTCAGAAACCGCCCTCGATCGCGAGCCCAGGCATCGTGATGGGCCCGAGCTTCCGCGGCGTGCACCCGCTGTCATCGCAGCTCACGTCGAACACCTCCTTCGCCAGCGTCGCGTTCTGCACGTCGATCACGAGCCCGAGGTAGCTCCGCGCGCCCAGCGCCCAGCGCTTCGACAGGCGCATGTCGAGCCGGTAGAACGGCGCGATGCGATCCGGGTGCTCGCGCGGGGGGCGGCCCGGGGCGGCCTCGTCGGCGGGAAAGCCGGTGTAGAAGACATGGCGGATCCCGGCGCGCCAGCCCGCGCCGAGGTCGTAGAGCAGCGCGACGTGCGCCACGTGCGTCCGGTCGTAGGCGGAGGGGATCGTCGACTTGCCCCGCGTGCGCGTGGAGCGCGACAGCGTGTACGACGCCAGGAAGAACATGTCGCGGCGGAGCGCCCCACGCGCCCCGAGCTCCAGACCGTACGTGTCGCCGAGGCTCCGCGTGAGGAAGCGCTCCGTGCTGAGGTTCGTGCCGCGGCCCGTCCCGATCGGATCGCTCAGGCCGAGGGTCACCTGTCGAAACACCGTGGCGCTGAAGTTGACCGGACCCGCGTCGGTCTCGACGCCGAAGCTCGACTGCAGGCTGCGCTGCAGCCCCCCCGGGATGCCGCCGATCTGGAGCGCCGGCAGCGGGGCGAGGCCGGGCAGCTGCGAGGCGAGGCCGAACGCCGGGATGAGCCGCACGTGGTCGCCGACGCCGAAGCGGCCGACGATCCTCGGGTCGACGGCGAGCGCGCTCTTGCCGAGCGAGGTGTAGTGGTCCACGCGCACGCCGGGCGTGAGGGTCGACCGCTCGTCGAGCACGATCAGCGCGTCCGCCCACGCGCCCAGCGCCAGGTCGAGCCGGCTGCGGAAGAGCTCGGGGAAGCTCTCGTCGAGCTGGGCCGTCCCCTCGGCGGGCGAGTCCTCCTCGGTGGACTCGCCGCCGGCGGCCTCGCCGTCCGACGTGCTGGGGCGTGGCGTCACCACGTAGCGGTCGACCGCCGCGTCGACGCCCACCCGCAGGAGCGCGCGCCCCGCGAGGATGGGCCGGGCCAGGCTCATCCTCGCGTTGAGCTTCCAGGCCTCGGCGCTCTGCACGCCCACCCCGCGCGACCGATCGAGCCCGAGGGTGAGCGCCGACCTGACGCGCGCGCCCGAGGCGGCGTCGTCGCGGTCGTAGCGCAGGTCCAGGCGGTGAAAGTCGCTGTCGAGGAGGACGTCGGTCACCTCGGCGCCGTGCTCCTTGCCGATGCTGGCGAGGTAGTCGTACGCGCCGAAGGCGAAGACGGTGAAGCGCTCCTCCGGCCCGAGCCGGTACGTCATCCGCCCCTGGTAGTCGGCGTAGCCCACGTCGACGCTCGGGACGAGCGCCGACGTGAGCGCCGCGCCGGCGGCGTAATGCCCTCCCACGAGGACATGGGTGTCCCTGTCCATCGGCCCTTCCACGACGCCGCCGAGGTCGACGAACCGGAGGCTCCCCTCCCCGCGCCAGACGTCGGACGGCGGCGCGCTCTCGGCCTCGATCGCCGCGCCCGCGAGCCGCCCGATGTCCGCGGGATAGGGGCCGAGGTGCATCTCGACGCGCTGGACCATCGCGGCAGGGATGACGCTGGGGCCGGCGCCCACGTGAAAGAGGAGCGGGACCTGGATGCCGTTGAAGAAGTAGCCGATGTTCCCCGGCGGCGCGCCGCGGATGTAGTAGTACGGCATGCCGCTCGCGATCGAGGTCACGCCGGGCTGGATCTCGATGGCGCGGTAGGGGTCGCCGAGGGCGCCGGGCAGCTCGCGGACGTCGCGCCGCGTGAGCGAGACGGAGCCCGGCGGAGCCCGGTTGCCCTCGACGGTGACCTCGATCCCCGCGGGCGCCGCGGCCGACCCGACGGGAACCTCGGACGCCGGCGGCTCGGCCGGGGCTGCGCCGGGCGCCGGCGTCCCTCCGGTTCCTGCCGATTCACCGGCCGGGCGGCCTGCAGGCTGAGGGCGCGCCTCGCCCGCATGAAAGGTGGCGGCGGCCGCGAGCGCGAGGGAGAAGAGTGCGCCTGGGGATCTCACGCGGATGTCGTTAATGCGCCGCCGGGCAGCCGGGAGAACCTCCCCCCGTGGCGCCCCGGAAGTAGCAAATCCAGGGGCTCGGCGGAAGCCAGGGAGTCCATGCACGCCCAGCCATCCACGTGCCGGGACGCCCGTCCCGCGTGCAAGGCGCCGCTCAGCCGCATCGCCGGGCTGCGCGTCCCCTTGCCCCGATCCGGGGCACAAAAAACAGAGCGCCCATTCGACGGCGGGGGGGGGAAGCCGTCACGGGCGCTCTGGCCTCCGTGTTTAGCAGGAGTTGAGCCAAGGCTCTCCCCTTCTCTGTTCCTGGGGTTACCCTTAAGGATAGCCCCGACACCTTTCGATTCTGAGATCTCTGCTTTCAAACCTGGCATGAGATCCGCGCCTTGGAACATCCCGCCGGGCCTCCTGCCGCGCCGAGCTCCCCGCGACGCAAACCAGCTCCATGGAGAAGGCCGGCGCGGCGTTTCTTTTGACAAGTAGCTGTCAAAATGACAGCTTGATGTCGATGACGAAGCTCACCGCGGAGGCGACCGCGCTCAGCGAGCTGGTGATCGAGGTGTTCCGCTTGAATGGTCTGGCGCTCGAGGCCGGGGACGCCCTGGCGAGGCCGGCGGGGCTCACGAGCGCGCGCTGGCAGGTGCTCGGCGTCGTGGACCATGGCCCGGCGCCGGTCTCGAACGTCGCTCGGACGATGGGGCTGACCCGCCAGGGCGTGCAGCAGATAGCGGACGCCCTCGAGCGCGAGGGGTTCGTCGAGTATGTCGAGAACCCGCACCACCGCACGGCCAAGCTCATCGCGATGACAGCGGCAGGGCGCGAGGCCCTGCGGCAGATCGAGGCGCGCCACGCCGCGTGGGCAGACCGGATAGGCAAGCGGCTCGATCTTTCGAGCCTGCACGCGACCATCGATGCGCTGAGACAGGCCCGGCGTGTGCTCGAAGAGGACGCGGCGTCGCCAGCGCGACCCGCTCGAAAGGCGTGATCCCATGAGCGGAGCGATGACGATTCCCGTGCTCCCGTGCGTGTCGCTGCTCGAGACCCTGGCATTCTACGGCGCCCTGGGCTTCGAGGTCACCCACCAGCAGACAGCGCCGAACGTGTATGCGGCGACGCGCCGCGGGGAGGTCCACCTGCACTTCATGGGCCTCAAGGGGCTGGATCCCAGGCAGGCGTACAGCACGTGCCTGGTGATCGTCCCCGAGGTCGAGCGGCTCCACGAGACCTTCGCGGACGGGCTGCGGCGGGCATACGGCAAGCTGCCGATCTCCGGCCTGCCCCGGATCTCGCGCATGAAGAAGGGGCAGAGCCGCTTCACGGTGGTCGACGTCGCGGGCAACTCGGTGATCTTCATCCGGCGGGACGCGCCGGACGACGACGACGGGGCCGCCGGGTCGCGCTCGGACTCGAGGCTGGGCAAGGCCCTGCGCGCGGCGGCGCGGCTGCGCGACTTCAAGAACGACGACGCAGCGGCCGCCAAGGTCCTCGACGTGGCGCTCGCCCGGAAGGGGGCGGACGACCCGCTCGAGCGCGCCCGCGCCCTCGCCGCCCGGCTCGAGCTCGCTGTCGCCCTGGGCGAACAGGCGCGCGCCCGCGCCCTTCGCGACGAGATCGACGCGGCGCCGCTCTCCGGCGAGGAGCGCGCCCAGCTCCAGCCCCAGCTCGACGCCGTGGACGCGCTGGATCGGTCGCAGCGATAGGCGCGCGCGCCCGCGCCGCCAGGCCTCACGTCGCTCGCCGCCTCCGTGTCGCGCGGGGCGGACGCGCGACGCGCGACACGCGACGCGCGACGCGCTCGTCCTTGGCCAGGAGCGACGCCCGGCGCGGCATGATCCCGCCGGCAGCGCGGCAGCGCCACCGTGCCTTCCACCATCCAGGGTGAGATTCTCACGAAAAGCGCACGACCAACGATTGCTGATAATTTCTCGGGGCCTATCGAAATATACTCAATTCATCGTGCCTTGACGGCAAGATTCAGCTTCCTTGGCCCCGCCGACCCAAGTATGAAATAGGCATGCGAGCTCTCCTTGGCTCCGGAGTGACGAGGGCGCCGCGCGCCCCCGGTCGGGTCGCCTCGCCGGCGTGAAAGGAGCAGGAAGAGAGAGGCTTGGGGCTGCGCCGAGCGATCGTCGCGGTGCCCCCTGCCGAAGAGCCGAAACGCGACACGCGAGAAGGACCATCACGATGAGGAGAAGGAAGGACCTGTTCGGCATCGCGCTCGCCGGCGCCGGCAGCTTCGCGGGCTGCTGGGAAGGCGGCGCTGTCCAGATCTATTCGTGCAACGAGCCGTGCTTCAGCCTGGATGCTCACGAATGCAATGATCCGTGCCCCGTGTGCGACGGCGCGTGCGTGCCGCCGCCGGCCCCCGGGTTCGACGATCCCATCCTGCTCTGGAGGGGCGACGCGACAGGCGGGACGTCCCCACCGGAGTGCCCGGCGGAGGCGCCGGATCTCGTGTTCGACGGTTACAGCGGCTTCGACGGCGAGCACACGTGTCCGACGTGCCTTTGCACGAAGCCCTCCTGCGAGCTGCCGTCAGGCCTCCTGGGGAGCGCCTCGGCGACGTGCGACGGGACGGCGTCCACGTCGTTCGCCGCCCCCGAGGGGTGGAGCGGCGCGTGTACGGCGCCGGCCGCGGCGACCTCGAGCGAGATCGGCTCGTTCCTCATCCCGGCGCCGACCGTGAGCGCGTGCGCCCCGACGCACGATCCCGGAGGAGCGCCGCCCGGGCTGGCCGCCCCCGCGAGCACCCGGGTGCGCGCGTGCACGGGCACGGCCGACAAGGACAAGTGCAGAGATCCCTCGAGGATGTGTGTCGCGGCCCCCAGGCAGCGGTCAGGGGGCTTCACGATGTGCATCCGCTATCTCCACCAGCGCACGCCGGAGTGCCCTGAGCAGTATCCCGATCTGCTGGCCGTCGCCGAGCGCTTCGACGACACGCGCAGCTGCACGCCGTGCGCGTGCGAGGAGCTCGAGGACGCCACGTGCTCCGCGCTGGTCTCGGTCTACGAGGACGGCGGCTGTCGCGAGCTCCTCGGCGCAGAGATGGTGACGATGGCCGGGCCGAAGTGCGTCGCGGGGCCGGATCTGCGGCTCGAGAGCATGGCGGCCCGATGGATCAGGGAAGACCCGGGCAGGTGCGCCCCGACCGGCGGAGTCGCCATGGGCCAGGTGACACCGGAGAGCCCGGACTACTATTGCTGCCAGTCGGACGAGGTCATCCCTATCTACTGATGACCCCGCCCGCCAAGGGCTGTTCGAGCTGTTCGACCCGGACGCCCCTTTGAGCGAGGGTGCGAGTTCGTGTACCCGTGCGCGCGCTTCGCGGCTATAAGAGCGAATCACGCGAAAGGGAGAGCGGATATGCGAATCGCACGAGGGTGCTTCTGGATCGCGCTCGCGGCGGCCGGCTGCAGCGCGTCCAACAGCGGCACGTCCGCGACGGAGACCGACCCGTCTTCGGGTGCCGAAAATAGCGGCGTAGCGAGCGGCGCGGGCGGCCAGGACGATCCGTTTGGCTCCGGGGCCGGGATCGGCGGGAACAGCGGAGACATCGGGAGTGGGGACAACGGGAGTGGGGCCCCGAACAACGGGTGCATCGAGCGGGCCTCCCTCGTGTATGTGCTCTCACAGGACAACGAGCTCTACAGCTTCAGGCCCGATCGTAAGGAGTTCACGAAGATTGGTGTCCTGGGGTGCCGGACCGGCATGGATCCCAACTCGATGGCGGTCGATCGCAACGCGGTGGCGTGGGTCAACTATGTGGAGGCCGACGACAGCGAGGGGACGTTGTTCAAGGTCAGCACCGAGGACGCGAGCTGCGAGCCCTCCGGGGCCACGCTCTCCGACGGATGGGCCCGGCTCGGCATGGGCTTCTCGAGCGACCTCTCGCGCCCGGACACCGAGGAGCTCTTCGTGGCGGGCGCCACCGGCACGCCGGGCATCGGGCTGGGGAGGATCGAGGGCGCGTCGGTGACGCCGGTCGGCGAGTTCAGCGGCTCGATGCGCGACATCTCGGCGGAGCTCACGGGCACGGGGGATGGACGCCTCTTCGGCTTCTTCACGACCACCCCGGTGCAGCTCGCCGAGATCGACAAGGACACCGGCGAGATCATCGAGGCCACGGACCTGCCGGGCATCGAGACCCCCAGCTCCTGGGCGTTCTCGTTCTGGGGCGGCGACTTCTATTTCTACACCGCCCCGAGCGAGCTCGGGTCCCCGTCGCGGACCACCAACGTGAGCCGCTATCGCCCGTCGGACGGCTCGATCGACACGGACTACATGACGGACATCGGCTTCCGCATCGTCGGCGCCGGCGTCTCGACCTGCGCCCCCCTCGAGCTGCCCCGCTAAAGCGAGCGACGGTCACCCGCTTCGGATACGGGCCCACCTCGGCGTTTTCGGTGCTCAGCGCACCGGAGTGCGCTTGCGCGCCGAAAACGCCGATCTGGGCCCGTCTCCTGTGCGGGAGACCGCCGCTCTGCGGTGCATGGTGCAGAGGGGGCGGAGGAGCCATCGGGACGGAGGAGCCGGGGTTGTCCCTGATGTCATCGGGAACGGATCGGTGAAGCGCGCTCCCGGCGGGACAGGCATCTACCGGTTCGGCATCGCCGGCATCACGTTGCGCGTGGCCGATCGGGCACACCCGGTCGGGCGTCGAGGTGTTGCGATGCGGATGAACCTGCTCCCCGGGCGCGCTGTCTGGCTACTCGCGCTCGCGCTTTCGCTCACCGCGGCGTGCGGGACGGCGCCGGCCGCCGAATCCCCTGCGCGCGAGGACATCTTCCGCGCCGCAGGGCCGAACGAGTTCATCCTGCTGACCGCCCGGGGCGAGCTCGTGAGCGCCGACATCGAGCCGGGGCGCGTCGTCGGCCCGGACGTGAACCTCGGCGTGTACGCCGCCGACAGGGGGCGCGACGGGCAGACGGTCCGGGGTGTGGCGTTCGACCAGGCCGTGAACGTCACCGCGACGGGGCAGCGCGCGGCCGGCACCGTCGGCGCCATGCCGCTGGAGCTCTCGGTGACCCGGGCGGAGGCAGGGCTCCGCGCGCGGGGCCTCCTGGCCGGCGCCCTCTCCGACTACCGGCTGGACGAGCGGCAGCTCACGGGCACGATCGGGCGCTGCAGCTACGAGCTCACACGGACGGGGCGCACCTACGAGGGGTTGCGGAGCTGCGAAGGCCGGCCTCATCACGCGACCGTCCTCCTGCCCCGCGGGCTGTCCTCGTGGAGCGACGCCGCGCTCGCCGCCAGCCTCGGGCTGCTCCTTGGCGCCTGAGCGCGCCGCGGGCCGCCCCGTCGCGTGGGCGGTGGTGAATGACAGGCCGCGCAGCGGCTGCTAGAGCTCGGGGCGACCCGGCAAGAAAGACGAAGCGCGCCGGAAGCCCGTCGGGTACGGAAGGGCCGAACCTCCTGGGCCCCGGGCCTCGGCGGTCCTTTCTTCGCCCTCGCGCGGCACCCCCTCTTCATCCGTGACGAAGCCCAGATCCGATGGCAACGCGCCGGGCAGGCCGGCCCCGGCGACCTCACCGAACCTCCTCGAGGGACGCTCCGCGCCCATCCCGGTCGGGCCGCGCCTCGAGGCCGTGCTCGAGCTCGCCTACCGCGCGCGCCGCGCGGTGCTGCTCGAGGGGCCCACGGGGATCGGCAAGAGCGAGCTCGTCCGTCAGCTCGCCGAGCGGCTCGGCATCGCCACCGTCGTGCTCGATCTGAGCCTCCTCGAGCCACCCGACCTCGTGGGCCTGCCGGTCATCCGGGACGGCCGGACCACCTACGCGGCGCCGTCGGTGCTTCCCCAGGACGGCGCCGGCATCCTGATGCTGGAAGAGCTCAACCGCGCGGAGCGGTACATCCAGCAGCCGGCGCTCCAGCTGCTCAGCGCCCGGCGGCTGCACGAGTACGAGCTGCCCACCGGGTGGGTGTGCTTCGCAGCCGTCAACCCCGAGTCGGCCGATTACCAGGTGACCCCCCTCGATCGCGCGCTCCGCGCGCGGTTCCTTCACCTGAACGTCCGCGCGGACCGGGCGTCCTGGCTCGCCTGGGCGCAGGTGAACGGGCTCCACCCGGGCGTGATCGCCCTCGCGCAGGCGCACGAGCGCGTCCTGGACGACGTCCCCCCGCGCACCTGGACCTATGCGTCGCACGTGCTGAGCGCGCTCCGCCCCGAGGAGCTCGCGGACGGCGTGCTCCTGCGCGACACGCTGGGCGGGTACCTGCCCCCGAGCTGGGTCGAGCTCCTGCTCGCGTCGAAGGACACCTGGTCGACGCGGCTGCCTTTCGATCTGCGCGCGCTGCTCGCCGATTACGGGCCGAGCTCGCCGGCGGGCAAGGTGCTGCGCGGGGCGCGCGAGCGCGGGGAGACCGACCGGTTCGACGAGGTGACGACGCGGCTCGCGCCGCTGCTCGAGGGGCCCGAGGTCGGCGTGCTCGCGGCGCAGCGCAAGCTGTCGCTGGCGGCGTTCGAGGCGCTGCTCGCCGACCTGCCTGGCGACCACCGCGAGCGCCTCCAGGACGCGCTGGGCGGCAACGCGACGGCCACGCAGCTCATCGACGTCCGCCCGGAGGAGCTGCTCCAGAACTACGCGGGCAGCGCCGCCGAGCAGAAGGTGCTGGCGTGGCGCGCCGATCCGCTGCGGCAGCACCGCGTGGGGCTCGTCGTGACCGCGCTGTCGGCGCACCTCGCGCAGCAGGCGAAGCTCGTCGACGTGCGGCGGAGCAACGTCGCGCGCGTGTGCCTTGGCCAGCTGCTCGCGCAGCTGCCGGAGCGCTGGGCCCTCCGGCTCGCGGGGGCGCTGAAGAAGCACGGCGTCACGCCGGTCCGGCCGCAATGAGCGAGGCGGCGGGGCGCGGCGGGCGCGGCGACGTGCCCGAGGACGCGCTCGCCGCGTGGCTCGACGCCTTCGTGCGCGATCCCGGCTTCCTGGAGAAGTACCCCTGCTACGCGGCGATCCTCGCGCGGCTCGCGCCTGTCGCGGACCCCTCGGTCAAGCGCATGGCCGTCTCGCTGTTCGATGGCCGCTTCTTCCTCCACGTCAACGTGGAGTCGTTCATGAACGAGCCCGTGTTCCTGCGGGGCGTGCTCCTCCACGAGGTGCACCACGTCGCGCTCGGGCACCTGTGCCACCCCAAGTTCGCGGGCGCGGACGAGCCGGAGCTCATGGACCTCGCCCTGGAGATGTCGGCCAACGAGTACATCGAGGAGCCGCTCCCCGACCCGATCCGCTGGCAGCCCTACGCCGCGATCGGCCTGCGCGGCGGCCAGAGCACGCTCGAGCGCTACGAGCTGCTCGTGAGCGCGGCGCGCGAGGGCAAGCTCCCGCAGCGCGGCGGCGAGGCCGTCGACGACCACCGCGTGCTCCGGCGCCCCTCGCGGGAGCCGGGCGCTGTGGAGCAGACGCGGCAGCTCCTGCTGCGCGCCGCCGAGGAGGCGGACGCGCTCGCGGACGACGGCGATCCGGCGGACGTGCCCGGCCTGCTGCTCGCGGGCAAGACGCCGGGGCGGCTCATCGAGGAGCTGACGGACGCGCTGGGCCCGCCCGCGCACCCGCTCGACTGGAAGACCGCGCTCAGGATGTTCGTGGCGAGGGAGCGCGCGCCGGTGCACACGTACGCGCGGCCGAACCGGCGCTTCCCGGGCCGCGTCGGCGAGGTCCCCGGCAGGACGTACGCGCCCCGCGCGATCACGAAGCCGTCGGTGCTCGTCGCGATCGACACGTCGATGAGCATGCGGCGCGAGGAGCTCTCGGAGATCGCCCGGCAGCTGCAGGTGATGAGCGAGTCGGCGCGCATCACCGTGGTCGAGTGCGACGTGGAGATCGGGCGCGTGTACGCGTTCGACGGGCGGCTCGACGAGGTCGGCGGCCGCGGCGGGACCGATCTGCGGCCGGTGTTCGCCCCGGAGTTCCTGGCGGCGCGGAAGGTCTCCGGCGTCATCTATTTCACGGACGGCGCGGGGCCCACGCCCCCGGCGCCGCCGCCGCTGCCGGTGCTCTGGATCCTGACGAAGCCGCAGGATTTCGCGTGCCCGTGGGGCGAGCGCGCGTGGCTTGCGAGGAAGCCTCGGCCAAGGTGATGTGAAGGCGGCGCGCGAGGGCGCGAAGACGCCCGCGCGGCGTGGGCTCGCCGCGCGGGCTCGGACTCGGGGCCTCAGGGCGTGCTCGCCGGATCCGCCGGGTCGCTCCCCGCGTCCTCCTCGTCGCCGTCGAGCGCCCCATCGCCGTCGCGGTCGAGCGCCATGCGCGTCCCCGAGCCGGGCGGCGCGCAGGTGAAGGTCAGCGCCTTGTTCGGCCCCGCGATCGCGCGCAGCGCCGCCGCGCTGATCGCCGGGCTCGCCGCCCTGTCGGGCAGGAACGTGCCAGCGCCCTGTTGATAGAGGAAGCCCTGCTCATCCCCGTGGAGGCGGACCTTGGCCACGAGATCGCACTCCCCCACGTCGGCGCGCGCGATCAGGAGATCCACGCGCAGCTCGGCGGCCGTGTCGCCCGCGCCGGCGAGCGTCGCTTGCTGGCCCACGATGGGCGCCAGGTTGCTGTCGAAGGCGTGAAGATACTTGGTCACCTGATGGCGCAGCACCTCGCCCGCCGCCCCCGGCGGGAAGCCGGCGACCCCCGGCGCCTCGTTGAAGCCGTTCTGATCGTGGAAGCGGAAGACCGTATCCATCGTCCCGTCGTGGCCAAAGCCGAACCCGCGGATCTGATCGCCCTGGAACTCGAAGTTCCGGTTGTTGAAGCGCGGGTTCTGCACCATGCCGAACATCCCCACCTTCTGATAGACGTTGCGGAGCTGGGCGACCTTGAAGCTCTGGAAGATGAAATCGAACGTGTAGCGCCCGTCGGTCCCGAAGAAGCCGGGGAACTCGACCCCGTACTCGGCGTTGGCGGTGGGATCGAGCACGTGGCACGAGGCGCACGCGCCGCCCTCGCTGGGCGGCAGGGTGAAGAAGGCCTTGCCCGCCGCCTGATCGGCGGTGAGCGAGTTGTCCAGGTGGCGGATGGGGTTGGGCGGATACATCACCTGCATGGCGAAGTCGGTGAAGGCCTGCATGTCCGCCGCGGGGATGGGCGCGTTTCGCCCGAGCAGGCCGACGAAGGCGACGCTGAACTTCTTGAACGCGGCCTCCTCGTCGAACGTGCCGCTGTTCGGCTGCGCGCTCGGCGCGTCCTCCCCGCCGGTGCGGTCTCCGCGCCAGTGCATCGGGCCGTGGTTGGCCATCCCGCGCAGGCTCTGCGTCGTCATCGGCCCCTTGAGCGCGGCGAACTCGGCGGGCGCGCCGAAGATCGTCGGATCGAGCACGAAGGGGCCTGGCATCGGCCTGTTCACCGCGTCGGGGTCGCCGAGGTCCCACGCCAGGCTGTCGAGATCGCCGAAGACATGGCAGCTCGCGCACGCCGAGTCGCCGTGGCTCGACGTGAACGACGCGTCGTAGAGGAAGCGGCGGCCGCGGACCACGCTCTCCGGCTCGGGGCTGTACATGGGCACGTGCGCGACCTCGGCCTTGTCATCGACGTCGATGATCGAGATGGAGTTGTCGAAGCGCGTGAGGGCGTAGAGCTGCCCGCGCGCCTCGTCCAGCACCACGCCGGTGGGCCCGCCGCCGGAGACCGGGATCTGGCGCGCGAGCCTCGGCACGAAGGTGTCGGCCTCGAGCGCCGCGGTGTTGAAGATGCCGATCTTGTCCGAGCCGAGCGCGGCGACGTAGAGCTTCTTCCCGTTGCTGGAGACGGCCATGCCCGTGGGCAGCGCGAGGCTCTTCCGGTTCTCGGCGTTCGGGACCGGGGCGCAGCACGCGCTGTAATTGATGTGTTTGTTCAGGTGCCGCGGGGCGACGCTGCCCGTCGCTGGATCGATCACCGTGATGTTGTTGTGGTTGAACCGGCCGCGCACGGTGTGGCCGGCGAAGACGCCGGGGCCCTCGAAGCGATTCTCGTTGAACGCCTCCGTGTTGGCCACGTAGACGCGCCCGCTCACCGGGTTGACGGCCATGTTGTAGAGGACCGTGCCGACCCCCCGGAACACGCCCCCGGCCCCCTCGACGGGCGCGGGCGGGGTGGCCAGGGCGTCGATGACGAAGACGTCCTTGTCGGGCAACGAGAAGTTCACCTGGTCGTCCCAGGATCGATTCAGCTCGTCCACCCAGTGCGTCCCGTTGAATTTGACGATGAGGGGCGCCTTGGGCTGCACGACCCCGGCGGCGTTGGTGGTCGGCGGGGGCAGGCCGAGGCCCAGGTTGACAATGTTGGTCTCGATCACCGTGGTGCGGTTTCCGGAGTGGAAGGCCGCCGCATAGACGCGTGAGCCGTCGGGCGTGGCGGCGAGCGCGCGCGGCGTGTCGCTGAAGAGGGTGATGATGTTGAGCGGCGCGGGGCTCGGGCTCGCCGCCGAGAAGACCCAGACGTCGGCGCGGCCCACGCCCGGCGTGGTGAGCGCCGGATCCACAGGGCTATTCTGCCCGCGGTGCGCCGTGGTGATGAAGGCCCGGCTCTTGCCAGCGCCGGCGAACACGATGTCGCGAGGCTCGTCGCCGACGAGGAGCGTGCGCACGACGCGGGGCTTCCTCGGCCTCGAGACGTCGACCACGCTCACACTGTCGGAGAGGTGGTTGACGACCCAGACCTCGTCATCGCTGCGGGCCGCGACGGCGACGGGCTCCAGGCCCACGGCGACGGAGCCGCGGTGCTCGAGCCCGCCGCTCCGGACCTTGAAGATCTCGAGCCGGTTGTCAGGCGTGTTGACGGCGAAGAGCATCGAGCCGTCGGGCGAGAGGGCGAGAGGGCGGACCTGGCCGCTCTCGAAGAGGGAGTAGGGCCGGGCGGCGGCGACCGTGATCGGGGCGCCCGCGACGGTCGGTGTTTCGTCGACGGGCGTGCCGTTATCAGCGCATGCGGCCAGGGCGAGAGCCGGGAGCGACCAGAGGACGAGCTTGTTCATGGGCACCTCGAAGGCGGGAGATGAGCGACATTTTATGATCCATCGAAAGGCGCCCACGGAGCAAGAGACAGACGAATGGAATCAACCCACGTTGTTTGGCAAGACACTTTGCGGAGTGCCTCGGCGGCGGGAGCGCTCCACAACACACCACAGGTCTCCCACGGTGGGGCCCCGCCCCACAACAACGTTGTTGCCGTGGGGGAGTCTCGTCGTTGATCACGAGATGAATGCCCGCGTACAAAAAAACGCAGCCCGCCGGCTCCTCGCCGGCGCGCGCCGGCGAGGAGCCGACGGCGCTCCCGAGGCAGAGGGCGTCCTCGGGAGCGCGCTCCGCGCGAAAGGCGCGGCGTTCGCGGCTGACCGCGCTGATGCTGAGTTGGATGGGCGGTGGGGTCGCGCACCTCGCCGCGAGGCGATGAGGGTCAGGCCGCGGCGAGCTTGGCCGGGCGGCGAATCAGCGAGAGGGCGACATAGACGACGAACGAGATGGCGAAGCCCGAGAACCAGGCGTAGCTATAGAGATCCATCCATGCGCTGGAGACCGTCGCGACCTTGATGGTGCCGAGGAAGCCAGGCAAGTTGGGCAGGATGCCGAGGACGAGGGCGACGATCGCGACGGGGTTCCACCCGCCCGCGTACCAGTAGATCCCTCCCCGCTTGTAGAGCTGGGCGAGATCGAGGTTGGTCCTGCGGACGACGTAGTACTCCGCGATCAGGATCGCGCCGAGGGGCCCGAGCAGCGCGGAGTAGCCGACGAGCCATGTGAAGATATAACCCGTCGGGTCGCTGACGAGCCGCCACGGCTGCATCAGGATCCCGATGATGCCGGTGATGAGGCCGCCGGTGCGGAAGGAGATCCGCGACGGCCAGAGGTTCGAGAAATCGTTGGCCGGGCTCACCACGTTCGCGGCGATGTTGGTCGCCAGGTTGGCGATGCAGAGGGCCGCGAGCGAGATGATCAGGACGACCGGGTTCTCGAAGCGGGTGATGACGACGACCGGATCCCAGAGGGTCTCGCCATAGATGACGACCGTGGCGGAGGTGACGGCGACGCCGATGAACGAGAAGAACGCCATCGTGGGCGGCAGGCCGATCGCCTGTCCGATGACCTGATCGCGCTGCGAATGCGCGTAGCGAGTGAAGTCCGGGATGTTGAGGGCCAGGGTGGCCCAGAAGCCGACCATCGCCGTGAGCGCCGGGAAGAAGAAGACCCAGAACTGGCCTTCCTTGGGCTGCCCCACCCCGAAGGACGAGGGCTTCTCGAGCATCGGGCCGAACCCGCCGGCGCGGCTATAGGCCCAGAGGAGCAGCGCCAGGCCGAGGCCGATCAGGAGAGGCGCCTTGATGTTCAGCAAGATCCGGATCGACTCGATGCCCATGCGAATGATCCAGATGTTGATGCCCCAGAAGAACAGGAAGCAGACGAGCTGCGGGACGTTGATCCCCAGCGGCGTCGGCGGCATCTGCTCTATCGACGGGACGAAGACCGCCACGATCTTGTAGATGGCCCACCCGCCGAGCCACGTCCCGATCCCGAACCAGCCGCAGGCCACGAGGGCGCGCAGCACGGCGGGCACGTTCGCCCCTCGGACGCCGAAGGCGCTCCGGCAATAGACGGGGAACGGGATACCGTACTTCGTGCCCGCGTGCGCGTTGAGGATCATGGGCATGAGCACGATGACGTTGCCGAGGAGGATCGTGAGGACAGCCTGCCCCCAGCTCATCCCCTCGGCGATCAGCCCCGAGGCGAGCATGTACGTCGGGGTGCAGGCGCACATGGAGACCCAGAGCGCAGCGATGTCCTTCATCCCCCATTTGCGCTGGTCCGAGCGCACGGGCGCGATATCTTCGTTGATGTAGCGCGAGTCGATGTCCCCTCCTATCCCCTGAAAGCCCTCGCCGGCTTTCGCACCGTGAGCAGCCGAATGCACGTCGGGTTGAGCAGTCGTTTGCGTGTGCGCCATCGCCGATGAGGCTACACGATCGGACGTGAGACTGGGTAGTGGGCAGGCGCGCCCTCTCCGGCGCGCGGCGAGGCTCGGAGCTAGCTGCCCTGGAGGGCCGGAGGTCGAGAGGCGGTGAGCCCGCGCCGCAGGGCGAACGCGATACCCTCTTTCAGGGTCCGGAGCGTCACGACGCCGCCCACGCCGACGCCCTGCGCGACCAGCGTCTGCGCGATCCGCGGCTGGATGCCGGTGAGCACCACCTGGGAGCCGAGGAGGTTCACCGCCTTGGCCAGCCGGATGAGCGAGTCGGCTACCTGGGAGTCGATGACCCCCACGCCGGTGATGTCGAGGACCACCGTCCTGGCGCTGTGCGTGACGACCCCGTTGAGCACGGTCTCGAGCGTCGCCGCGGCGCGGTCGCTGTCGAGGAAGCCGATCAGCGGCACCGCGATGACCTGATCCGCCACCGGCATCAGCGGGGTCGACAGCTCGCGGACCATCTGCTCGAGCCGCTTCGTCTTGTCCGCCACGCGCACCTCGAGCTCGGCGTTGAGGCGCCTCACCTCGTCCTCCGCGTGCCGTCGCTCGGTGACGTCGACGCCGATCGCCTGGAACTCGGCGAGCGGCCCCCCCTCGCCGAGCGGGGCGCGGTTGGTCCAGTGCAACCAGCGGACCGAGCCGTTCGGGAGGATGACGCGGTGCTCGGTGTGGACGATCGGGTTCTCGGGGCCGAGCTTCGCGAACTGCCGAGCGAGCTGCGGCCCGTCCTCGTCGGGGACCATCGGCATGAAGCGGTGGCCGACCAGCTCCTCCCGCGTCTTCTCGAAGTACCGGCAGTAGATGTCGTTGACGAAGGTCAGCGTGCCATCCATCCGGAAGCGGCAGATGAGCTCGGTCTGGTCCTCGACGATGCCCCGGTAGCGCGCCTCGCTCTCCCGCAGCGCGTTCTCGACGCGCTGCTTCTCGGCGAGCTCCCGCTCGAGCTCGGCGTTGCGCCAGCGGAGCATCTCCAGTTCCGCTCGCATCGCAGCGACAACATTCGCTTCGCCGTCGTTCATGATCCGGTGATTCCTTGGCGCGCCGTGTGGACAGTTACGTCCGTCTTAGCTATCTTACCAGAGGACGATAGCGCCGGGTGAATTTCGAGCGTGCCGGAGGCGCGTGCAGCGCATCCTACAGCGCACGCCCTGTCGTCCCATCGACGCACCGGAGCGCACCTGATCACGCCTGCACGAGCATGCGTCTCTTCGTCTCATCAAGAGAGCATGGCAGGCGCATCACGCGCGGATCTGCTCCCGCTCCGCCGCTGACGGGCATCGACGCGAGAGGGCCGGCCGCTCGCTACTGTGCCCGCCGGAGCGTGGCGACGCCCTTCCAGGGCGGCGTCTGCGCGTGCACGATGAGCTCTTCCTGGCCCGAGAACTCGCACAGCGCCTCGTAGGCGACCCCTGCCTCGTCGTAGGAGACCAGCTTGAACCGATCCCACGCGGGGTCGCGGATCTCGTAGGCGCGGTCCACGTGGAGGCCGGGTGAGTCCGCGAGGATGCGCTTCCCATCGAAGCGGACGACCAGGTGCGCGTACTGGAACTCGAGCATCGACGCGAGCATCGGCTCGAGCGGGACCTCGGGCTCGAACCGGACGAGCCTGAAGCTGCCGCGCAGGCGCGCGTCGATCGACGAGATCGCGGCGCCTGCGTCGGGCCCCCGGGAAGCGCTCGAGCCGCAGCCGCCCGCCTGCGCGGCGAGGACGGCGGCGCAGGCGGCGAAGAGGAAGCGGGGTGCGCGGGGCACGCGGGACGGACGCAGGGAGAGACGGCTCGCCGGGGGCGACATGGGGCGGAGCTTAGGGCGAGCGGACGGACAGCGCAAAGCGGCACGGGAGCGCGCGGCCGTGGGCACGCCGTAGACGAGAGAGCGAAACATCTTCCTGCCGCGTCCGCTTCCGCTCACGCTTCCACCTCGAGCGCCGCGGTCGCGCTCGCGGGAGGGGGGAGCATGACAGACGTCCTGAGAGGCACCGATTTCGTCGCACGCCTTCCGGAGCACGCGTGCGCGGCGCGCGAGGAGGCCATCCTGGAAGCGGTGCAGGCCGGCTACCTGGCGCCGATCTCGTGGGTCCCTGTGTACAGCCAGCTCGACGATCGCCGCGCGACGTTCCTCGTGAGCGCCGACGCGCTCCGCATCGGCGACGCGGAGGACTCCGTCCGCGTGAATGCCTCCGCGCGGACGACCCAGCGAATCGCGGATCTGCTCGAGTGCGCGTTGCTGACGACGCGCCTCTGCGACCTCGTGTGGGAGCAGGCCGGCGTGCGGATCCCGCCGTGCATCGGCGCCCCGGATGCCACGATGGCCAGCACCTCCCGCATGCTGGAGCATCACCGCCGCGTCGAGGAGCACGTCGCGGGGCGCGCCGGGCTCATCGAGAACGTGGGCAAGCACTGGGTACTCACCAACCGCCTCGCGGATCGCCCCGACCGGGCCGCCAACTACGGCTGGTTCGACCCGGGCGCGGCCCACAGGTACGGCCAGCACACCCTGTGGCAACCCCTCGGGCTCGCGCACGATCCGGATCACGTGGACTACTCGCAGGTCGTCCGCCTCGTGCGGCGACGGTGCACGGTCGACGACACGGAGCGCGACCTCCTCGAGGTGATGACCGATCCGGCGCTCGCCGGCCTGCTCTCGTCCGAGGGCCCCCTGCATGTCTTCCGGCTGCCCGGGGTGCCCGAAGAGGCGAGGGTCGCCGCGCGCCCGAAAGACAGGGCTGACCCCGCGCCCGAAGACACATGATGCCGCGCGCCGGATCGGCGTGCGCGCGGTCCTCAGGCCGCGTCGCTCACTGGTTCACGAGCTGCATGCCCGGCTCCGGGTAGCGGAGGCCGACGGCCGCGCCCTTCGGCACCACCGCGTCGAGGCGCCGCAGATCGCCCTCGGTCAGCTCGAGCGCCTCCGCGGCGACGTTCTCCTCGAGGTAGCTGCGGCGCTTCGTGCCGGGGATCGGGACGATGAAGTCCCCCTGCGCGAGCACCCAGGCGAGCGCGAGCTGCGACGCCTTCACGCCCTTCTCCCGCGCGATGCCCTCGACCTTCGCCACGAGATCCAGGTTCCGCTGGAAGTTCTCGCCCTGGAACCGCGGCGAGATGCGGCGGTAGTCGTCCGGCGCGAGATCCTCGAAGCGCCGGATCTGCCCCGTGAGGAAGCCGCGGCCGAGGGGGCTGTACGCGAGGAAGCCGATGCCGAGCTCGCGGCACGTGGCGAGCACGTCGTCCTCGGGATCGCGCGACCAGAGCGAGTATTCGGTCTGCACCGACGCGAGCGGGTGAACCGCGTGGGCGCGCCGGAGCGTCGATGCGCTCGCCTCCGAGAGGCCGATCGCGCGCACCTTGCCGGCCTTCACGAGGTCCGCCATCGCGCCGACGCTGTCTTCGATTGGCGTCTTCGGATCCACGCGGTGCAGCTGGTAGAGATCGATCACATCGACGCGCAGGCGCCGCAGGCTCGCGTCGCACGCCGCGCGGATGTACTCCGGCGCGCCGTTGATGCCGCGGACCGTGACGTCGTTCGGGTCGCGGACGATGCCGCACTTTGTCGCGAGGACGACGCGATCGCGCCGGCCCGCGATGGCCCGGCCGACGAGCTCCTCGTTCGTGAAGGGGCCGTACATGTCCGCGGTGTCGAGCAGCGTGACGCCGAGCTCGATGGCGCGATGGATCGTGGCGATCGACTCGGCCTCGTCGCGCTCACCATAGAAATCGCTCATGCCCATGCAGCCGAGGCCGACGGCGGAGACCTGCAGAGTTCCGAGCTTGCGAGTGTGCATGGTGGGGCTCCTTGGCGCCACGGAGAGGCCGCGGCGGCGGACGCCAACGTAAAAGTTAGCGTGCGCACGAAGTCAAGGGCGGTTCGACCTCTCGAGCGACCGGTTGGAGGGTGCTGGCCCCCTCCCGGGAGAGATGAAACTCTGGCCGGAGGCTGTCGACACCTTCCCCGGAAAGACGAAGCTCTGGCCGGAGGCTATCGGCACCTTCCCGGGAAAGACGAAGCTCTGGCTGGAGGCTGTCGGCACCTTCCCGGGAAAGACGAAGCTCTGGCCGGAGGCTGTCGGCACCTTCCCGGGAAAGATGAAGCTCTGGTCGGAGGCTTCAGACAGCCATCACGCTGTACAATTCAGACGACAGCGCAACAACGCACGACTGGGGCGCTCAGGAGGGCGGAGGCCCGTCCATCAGCGGCAGCACCTCGCAGTAGCCCTCCCCCGCGACCTGGAGGAAGCGCTTCGCCCCCGCGATCGCCTCCTCCTTCGAGGCCGCCCGGATCAGCGCGTAGCCGACCATCGGATCCTTCATGTCCGGGAGCGCCCCGTCGCTCACGGTGAGCTCGGCGCCTGCTCTCCGCACGCGCGCGCCCATCGCGGTGGGGAGGAGCGCGTCGGTGCCGAGGAGCACGCCCTCCCGCGTCATCTCGTCGATGAGCTTCCCCATCTGCGCCATGTGCTCCGGATCGGGTGCACAGAGCTCCTGCTGGTTTTTGTCAGGCCGATACAGCATCAAGAATCGCATCGTCGTCTCTCCTTGGGTGCTCGCCCGGCACGGCGGGCGTTCCTCGATCGGACCGCGCGAGCCGCTCCGACTCATCGATCGCGCGGCGGTTTCTCGACCCCCGCTACTTCCGGAGCGGAAACAGCGCGCGCAGCCGCTCGTCGCGCAGGAGCAGCCCGCCCCAGATCATCGCGGCGACGTACACAGGGAACAGGACGTGGCTGAACAGCGGGTTGTCGACGCGCACGTGCGTGGCGATGGCGCCGCCCAGGAAGCCCGTCAGCAGGACCGCGCCGAGCACGGAGGTGCGCGGGATCACGTACGTGACGACGCTCGCCAGCAGGACGAGCCCGATGCCGCGGACCGAGCTCACGGGATATCCGAGCTGCTCCGACCCCTCCAGCACCTGGGGCACCATCATCAGCTTCCCGATGCTGTCGAAGAGCAGGAACGCCACCGAGAGGCCGCTGAGGACCCGCCCGGCCCAGACCTTCTTGTTCGACACCACCACCGGCTCCACGTGCTTCTCCGACATCAAGGCGCTCATCTCCATCGTCTCCTCCGGGTCGATCTGGACAGATCGGTCCGCCCGCCCCGGGGTCACGGTGGCGCGGCGCGGCCGATTCGATCCCTAGGACCGCGCGACCGCGCCCGATTCATCGGTCGTCCGGAAGATTTTTTTCGGAGCTACGCCTCGGGCCGGAGGGGCAGGCCGAAGAGCGGGAAGAGCCGCTCGGCGTCGAGGAACGAGCACACCCCGACGATCTCGCCGGCGGACACCTCGATGACCTGGATCGCCCACGGGACGAAGGCGCCGCCAGGGCCGCTCGGCCGGTACTGCCCCAGCGCGAAGGATCCGTTCGCCGCCACCGGCAGGAGCCGCGAGCCTCTGCACCCCTCGCCCACCTTGAGGAGCCAGGCGTGCACAGAGGGACGCCCCCGGAGCCACAGCCGGTAGGGCGGCATCGACCAGGTCGCGTCCTCCCGGAGCAGCGAGACCAGCGCGTCGACGTCCTGCCGCTCGAAGGCCGCGACGTAGCGGCCGAGCAGGGACCGCTGCGCCTCGTTCATCGGCTCATGGAGGTCGGTCTTCTCGTCCTGGCCCATCGTCGCCCGGGCGCGCTGCAGCGCGCTGTTGACCGAGGCGACGGTCATCCCGAGCAGCTCCGCGATCTCCGCGGCCTCCCAGGACAGGACCTCCTTCAGCAGCAGCGCCGCGCGCTGCCGGGGCGGGAGCCGCTGGAGCGCCGCCACGAACGCGAGCCGGATCGTCTGCCGCGACGAGACCAGCTCCGCCGGGTCGCAGGACGCCGCCAGCACCCGACCGTCGGGGATCGGCAGCACCCACGTCGCCTCCACCAGCGTGTCGAGGACCGGGTTCTCGGCCGAGCCCGCCGGGCCGAGATCCATCGGTCGCGCCCGCCTCGACCGGCCCCGCAGCATGTCGAGGCACACGTTGGTGGCGATGCGGTACAGCCACGATCGCATCGCCGCGCTGCCCTCGAGCTGATCGAAGCTCCGCCACGCCCGCACCATCGTCTCCTGCACGGCGTCGTCCGCGTCGAACGCGGAGCCGAGCATCCGGTAACAGTGGCCGGTCAGCTCCTGCCGGTGCTGCTCCAGGCGCAACTCCATCTCGCTGGGAGGGGGGTTGGCTGCGGGGATCGAGGAGATATCCATCGCGGCAGGTTACCTCGGGCGCAGCCTGATCCTTTGGTCCTTCGCGGCCCCCCTGCCCTCCGTCCGCGCGGCATGCGTCTTGGCGAGCCCAGCCGGCACGAAGCCCACCGCGAGCGCGCCGGGGGTCCGCCGCGTCACCGCTCACAAAAGAAAAAGAATCGAGGGGCGCGGAGGGAGGGCGGCCCGGGGAGGGTCCCAGGAACAAAAGCCGATACGAAGACGCTCTCCCGTGCACCAAGGAGCACGACCCAATGACCCTCGCTCTCTTCTCCAACAAGACCCACAGCGCGATCCGTCGCTTCGTCCTCGGCAGCTTTCTCGCAGCGGCCGTCCTCGCCGGCGGCGGAGCGGCCTACGCGGCGGACGGCGCGGGCGGCACGGGGGACAAGCCGGCGCCGCACCAGGGCCAGAGCAAGAACGCCCACCGCGAGCACGGCCAGAAGGACCCGGCCCGCCTCATCAAGCGCTTCGATAAGAACGGCGACGGCAAGCTGACCGTCGCAGAGCTCCCCGAGAAGATGCAGAAGCAGCTCGGCCAGGCCGACACGAACAAGGACGGCACCCTGTCGGCCGAGGAGCTCAAGGCGAACGCCGAGCAGCAGGTGAAGGAGCGGCAAGCGAAGCAGAACGCGCGCTTCGCCCAGAACGACAAGAACGGCGACGGCTTCCTCACCAGGGACGAGGTGGGTGAAAAGCGCTGGGAGCAGATGAAGGCGGCGGACGCGAACCGCGACGGCAAGCTCAGCCCCGATGAGCTGCGCGCGGCCCACCCCGCGCACAAGCCGGCGGCAGCGCGGTAACTCCGAGGCGAGCCCGAGACGTGGAGAGGCGCGGTCCGCCCGCTCAGGAGCCGAGCGGCGCGCCGCAGCGATTGCAACCCTTCGATCGGTACGAGTGCTTCGCCTCGCAGTTCAGGCAGTGCTTCGGCAGGAAGTACAGGAGCGCCAGCCCGATGCAGGTGGCCAGCCCCACGATGCCCCACGCGCCGCTCCGGCCGCGCATCTTCGCGTAATACACGAGGGCGATGATGCACAGGACGACGCCGAGGAGCGTGAGGGGAGCGCTGTCCATCGCGCGACCCGCCGATTGCAGGACCACGTTATGCGCCTTCCCCGGCGCGGAATAGCAGGAGTTGCACAGGATGCCTGCGGGCAAAGGCGACCTCGAACCCGGGCACCCCGCCGTGAACCCGGAGGCGCCGGGGGTCGCGCCCGCTCCCGGAAAAAAGATCGAGGGGCGCGTAGGGAGGGCGGCCCGGGGAGCGTCCCAGGAACAGAAGCCGGCAAGAACAGGCTGGCCCTTGCACCAAGGAGCACGACCCAATGACCCTCGCCCTCTCCTCCAACAAGACCCACAGCGCGATCCGCCGCTTCGTCCTCGGCACCTTCCTTGCGGCGGCCGTCCTCGCCGGCGGCGGAGCGGCCTACGCGGCGAACGGCGCGGGCGGCACGGGGGACAAGCCGGCGCCGCACCAGGGCCAAGGCAAGGACGCCCGCCGCCAGCACGGCCCGAAGGACCCGGCCCGCCTCATCAAGCGCTTCGATAAGAACGGCGACGGCAAGCTGACCGTCGCGGAGCTCCCCGAGAAGGCGCAGAAGCGGCTCGGCAAGGCGGACACGAACAAGGACGGCAACCTGTCGGCCGAGGAGCTCAAGGCGCACGCCGAGCAGCGCATGAAGGACCGGCAGGCGAAGCAGAAGGCGCGCTTCGCCAAGAAGGACAAGAACGGCGACGGCTTCCTCACCAGGGACGAGGTCGGTGAGAAGCGCTGGGAGCGGGTGAAGGCGGCGGACGCGAACCGCGACGGCAAGCTGAGCCCCGACGAGCTGCGCGCGGCGCGCGGCGCACGCAAGGCCCCGGCAGCGCGGTAGAGCAGCGAGGTCAGCGCCGCGGCGCCGTCGCCTCGCCGGACGCTGTCTCCTCGGCGGGCGCTGTCTCCTCGCCAGCGCCCGCCGCCGCCGTGGCGGCGCGTTTCCTCGGACGCTTCGGGAAGAGCGGGAGCTGCCGCTCCAGCACCTGGCTCCGCCAGGCGAGCAGGGTCTGCGCGCGCCGGCGCGCGGTTTCCTTCCCGATCCCCGCGGTGAAGCGGAAGATGCGGCGCGCGAGCGCCTCCCGCGTCGGCGCCGAGGGCTCGAAGAGATCCGGCGCGACCTCCTTCACGACCTCGCAGGCGAAGATCGCGCGCCGCAGGTGCGTCCGCTCGTCGGCAGAGCCGGACGATGTGGCGAGCAGCTCGCGTGCCGCGGGCGTGATCGAGGCGCCGTCGTCGCCGAGCCAGCCGAGGACGCGGGCAGCGGCGAGCGCATAGCCGACGTGCCGCAAGGAGATGCCCGTCTGCTCGGAGATCCGCTCCTTCTCGGTCACCCCGCCCGAGAGCGCCTCCAGCACGCGCCGCACGTTCGCGAGGTTGTCGGCCTGGGGGATCTCGGCGCTGTGCAACAGGCGGGTCGTCGGCATGGGCGGCAAGGAACCCCCGGCCTCCGGCCGGGAGACGACACCATAGCGCGCCAAGGCACGGCGTGGGTCTCGAAGACGCCGGCCGGGCTGGGCGCGCCGCCGCTCTTCTCCAGCGCGCACGCCTACGCCCGCCGGGCCGTGGGCGCCTGGTCCCTGTGCCAGCGCTGTCTGCGCCTGGCACACATGGCGCAGCGCGCCAGCGGGCGCGCTCGGGAAAGCGCCCGGATCGCGCGGAGCGGCGATGGAACGGTTGCTGCCAAGTCTGCCAGGGCCGACGCTGACGTCGAGTCCGCCGCGGCCCTCCGGGACATCGCGCCTGAAGGTAAAGCGCTCCGGTCTTCCCCTCTACAGCGCTCTCGCGTGTTCCAGGTGCTCCCCATGAGAATGCGGTCTTTTCTTCGCGCATTGACCCGCTCGCAAGCAACTCCCGTGTTCATCCTGGCGCTTCTGTGTCTCCACTGCAGCTCGAGCGTCGAGGCGGACTCGATGGGCGGCGGCTCCGCCGGTGACGGTGGCAGCGGTAGTTCCACCGGCGAGGGGAGCGTCGGCAGCGCCTCGACGGGCGAGGGCGGCGGCGGGAGCTCGAATGGAGCGGGCGCTGGCGGCTCCACGGGGGAAGGCGGCAGCTCCACGGGGGCGGGCGGTGGCGGCGGGTGCCGCCTGCCGGACGACCCCGCGGTGTTCGAGATCGGGACCGGCGAGACCTGCTTCGAGAGCATCGAGGAGGGCGCCACGCTCCCGGTGATGACCGGGCCCCAGGGGGGATATCACCTCTGGTTCGCCGTCGGCTGCACCGACTGCGGGGAGAGGGTGCGTGTTCGGTACAGCGTCAAGGACCCTGCGACCGGGGACCTGTTCCCGCCGGGCGTGCCGCAGGAGGGGATGATCGAGCTCGTCCCCGGGGAGTTCCCGCACGCGTACGGGCTCATTGCGTTCCTCCCCGGAAGAGTGTGGGATCCGGCCACCGCGCTCAAGGAGGGGACCCACGTGCTCCTCGCGGCGGAGGCGCGCAACGACGACGGCTCGACGAAGCACGCGGCGCAGGTGGAGGTCGTCCTCGGCGCCACCGTGGCCTGGGGGCTGCCATGCAGCGACGATCCGGCGACCTGCGGCGCTCCCGGCGGGGCGCCGTGCTGCACCGACTGAGCGATGCAGCGCGGAGCCCATGTTCGGTGCGCCCGGCGCGGGTTCTCCCGACTTGCGCGCCGGGCAGCGGCGGCGGCGTGGATCAGAAGACGACGGCGCCGGGCGAGCAATACTGGTCGAGGAGGGGCGAAGGCGTCGCCGACACGTTGGCGTCGTCCACGTAGTACACGGCCGGCCCGCCGATCGTGTAGATATAGACCTCGTTGTTGAACGACGTGCCGCAGGTCTGGAGGTACTCCCACTTTCCGGTCTGGGTCGAGGTCCTGGTGTTATACCCCGTCCCGCCGCTGCCGAGCCCTATCGTCACCTGCCCGGTCACTGTATAGACCCAGACGCTGAACCGCAGGTAGGGGTTGTTCGGCGGCGGGCTGGCGGATGTCCAGTACTGCTGGGCGATGCCGCCGTTGGTCGTCGTCGCGGACACGAGGAGGCTGCGCCTGTTGGCCGTGTGCACGACGTCGGTCTTGAGCCATGTCGCGATGGCGCCGTAGTTCAGATCATTGCTCGTGGCAGGCCAGGAGTCCGCCGCGGTGCCCCAGCCGGCGAACCATGACGCGTTGGCGTTGCCATGATCGATGAAGCCCGACGGGATGCCGGCCTGCGCGTTCTCGAAGCCGGGGTTGTAAAGCAGGTTGACGATCGGGAGCTGGAGGAGGACGAGGGACTGCGCGCTGCCGGAGCTGACCGCGATCTCTGCGCCAGACTTCGCGACGGGGGTCAGCGTCTGCTGGGCGAGGGCGTCCGGGGCCGGCGCGGTGTTCTGCGCGCCGATGCCTTCGGACGGCTGCACCTCCGCCGGGGCGCGGGCTGCCTCGGGGAAGGCGGCGACCTCCTCGACGTCCATGGGCCCCTCGTCGAGAGGTTCGGAGTCCGAGACGCAACCGACGAGGGCGAAGGGGACAACGAGGCTGCTGAGGATGAATGCGGTAGATTTCATGACGGGTTCTCTCCGGTCGGGGATCGATTGTTCGACTGACGATCCTTCCTCCTGAGCACGCTGAGCACGCAGCGTGCCGGTCCGGCGGGCGCGGATTTCCGGCGATCTCGAGGGGGCGCTCGTGGAGCGAGCGCCGGTACGGGAACACGGCGACAGTCCTGCTAAAATGCTGGGCGCCTGTATGGAGGCTGTGGCCTGGAGGCCAAGACCTTCAGGCGCGGAGGCGTGCCCCTCCAGGACGCCGCGCCGAGGGTGCTGCCTGCACGCGAGCGCCGCGTGCTGTGCGCGAGCGCCGGGTGGATGGAGGACGCGCTGCGGTGGAGCGTGCCGTGGCGCCGTCAGGCGTCAGCCCGGCGGGAGCAGGGCGAGCAGCGCTCTGGCGGCAACCTTCTTGTCGAGGACAAGCACGCTCCGGATCAGCCTTGCGCTCCCCGTGAGCTTCTCTCCCAGCGCCTCGCCCGTGATCTCGAGCCGGCAGGCCAGGAGGCGCTGGGGGTAGCGGGAGAGGAGCGCGTCGCAGTCGCGATAGAAGCGGGTGCTGCCGTCGCTCGCGAGGAAGAGGATGCGCGACGCGCGGGCGTTCTGCGGGCTCTCCGGGGCCCTCCTGGCCGCGGCGTCCAGCCCCTTCTGCTCGCCGGCGAGCTTCTCGGCGATGAGCTCGAGGCCGTGGCAGGCGTGCTCGGCCGCGAGCGCGCCGCGGAGCTCCGCGGCCAGCGCGTCGGTCATCGGGAGCGTCGCCACCTGGTTTCGGCCGCTCTCCCACAAGAGACCCGCGTGCTTGGTGAGGAGATCGGACACCGCGTCATGGCGCGGATCGGCGACGAGATCTTTCGGCAGCTTGAGCACAGGCACCTCTGCGCGCACCCTACCAGACCCGACGCTCGGCGACGACCGCCGCGGCGGCGGCGAGCCTCCCGCACGCGGATCCGTCGGACCGGGCATCCCTCCCGGCCTGGGCCGCTGGCTTCGGTTGACCAGTCGACGACTCGTTGGGCCGACGATGATACCGATCATGGCACGGCAGAGGAGAACGGCCGGCTGCGCGTCGCGCTGTGCCTTGCACCGCCGAGCTTGCTGGCCTCGACGGCCCATCGTAAACCAGGATATGGCCGTTCGAGCCGTTACCGTGAACCTGCCCGAGCCGCTGTACGAGCGCCTGGCTCGCCGCGCTCAGAAGACGCAACGAACCGTCGAGGCCGAGCTCGTCGACGCGGTGGCGACCTCGCTCCCAGACGAACCCGACGAGCTGCCGGTCGACATGGCGGAGGCCATCGCCGCGTTGCACTTGCTAGGCGACGAGGATCTCTGGCGGGCCGCCAGGCAGAGCCTCGCCCCGCACAAGGTAGAGCGACGAAGAGCTTCGGCGGATGCCCAACAAGGATCGACTGCGCATCACCAATAATTTCGTAAGCGCCATGACCGACATGAAGAACGCACTATTCGCCCAGCTGCCGAGCTTCTCGCAATCTATTCAGGAGGCTTTTGGATCCATGAGTGGGATCACGCATCTCAGCAGCCTGCCTCGTTCTCGATCTCGCGAGACTCTTGAAGCGAATGCTGCAGTGGTCGAAGGCTATCGAGACCAATTGGGGGGAGCAGCCGAAGCGCGCGAGCAGTATCGAGACAGTTTTGGGCTACTGCTGAAATTGACCTACGAACTCGATGCGGTCCGCCAGGAGGCGGTCAACGTGCTTGCTCAACTGATCGGGAACCTCGCACGCGCACGCGACTTGGCAAATGGCGTCTTGTCCCGCACCCAGGCTCTTCTGCAGGCGGCGACGTGACACCGGGCGAATCCCCACACAAGCCGCCCAACATGGCGCTGGTGACCGACGCGTGGCTGCCCTGTGCGCACCCACGCGCGGCAGAAGCCGTAGCTGTTGGGCGGATGCGCGTGTATACCAGAGCGAATCATGAGCCCGAAGAAGGAACGCCAGCAGATGCGTCTCGAAGACGAGCGACGCCAAGAGATCGAGCTCGCCATCGCCACGCCGCGCGATCCGCACGACATGACCTGGGGATTTCCCGGCGTGGGCTCCCTGCAGGCACAATTCGTTCGTCGTCCATCGTGGCGAGCAGGCGTATGTTACGAGATCCGCGGCGACGTCGGCAACCTGCACCTCTTCCGCTCTCTCTCGACCAGCGCGGGAGCCGATCTCGTGGTTGGTTACGATCAGGTCGCAGCCAAGCCCGCAGCGCTATGGCGATTGCTCCGGAAGCTGGAGGAACTGCAAGTTCCCGTCCGTCGGCCGCTCGAGCAGGTCGGAGTTCTCGACGGCGTGGTTCTTGAGGCCACCGTGTGCGGTGGCGTGCAGGCGATTGCCCGGTTCACGTGGCAACGCGGGGCCGCCCCGAATGGTTGGCAGCCGCTGGTAGAGTTCGTGGAGTTGTCGATCGAGGAGTTCGACGCGCTTGAGGTCGTCAACGAGGAAAGGCCTCATGCATAGAGCCGAAGCGGGTAACAACCGCCCAACAAGCCGCTGATGCGCGATGATCCGGGCAGCCTCGCTTCACTCGGCCACCTGGCCCGTGGCGCGGCGGCCAGCCGTTAGACAGGAGCGCTCAGCCAGAGAGATGTCTCGTCGATCATGCTCCCGACCCCTCTCTCCGCCCCGTGCGCGGAGTGCAGGGTTGTCTCTGCTCTACCCGCGCGTGGGGGCCGAGCCCTCTCGGCCGGCACGGCCCCGGACTGGCGCGGGCGTCGCATAAGATGCTGGAATCGTTGGATAATGCGGACAGAAATGGCCCGCGGATACCCTGACGTGAGGCACGGCCCGACGGGCGTGATCTCCCGTGGCGTTTGCGGTATATTTGCGGATATGTCCCTCCCGGCGATGCCCCCTCCAGGTTTCGACGAGCTCTCCCCCGCTGAGAAGCTTGATTACGTCCAGGCCCTCTGGGACCGCATCGCGCTCCATCCTGAGGCAGTCCCAGCCCTGGAGTGGCATCGCGAGATCATCGCGGAACGCCTGGCGGCGCACCGAGCTGGTCAGGGTTCAAGCCGCTCGTGGGAGGAGGCCCGCCGAGACCTGCTCTCGCGCCTGCGCGCCGCGCAGCGATGAGACGGCTTGAAATCCGCCAGGAAGCGGAGGTCGAAATCTTTGAGGCTGCGCTTCGCTACGAGCGGGAGCGACGCCATCTCGGATTCCGATTCGAGTCTGAAGTGGATGCCACGATCCGCCGTACCGTAGAGAATCCTCTCCAGTTTCCTGAGATCGAGCCCGGCATTCGTCGCGCACTGGTTCGAATCTTTCCTTACGGTGTCTTCTTCGTACTCGAAGAACCCTTGGTGCTCGTGATAGCGGTGCTTCATCTGCACCGCCATCCGGACGCGTGGAAAGATCGGCTGTAAGCACCGAGCTGCGTAGGAAAGCTCTGGTGCGTGCAGTGCCCCCGGCGCGCCGGCTCCCTTGGCTCCTTGATCGATAGGCTTCAACCAGGACCGTTCTCATGGCACCGATCATTCCCAATCCAGACAAGATCAAGAGCTTCCCCACCGAGGCGGCTTTCGAAGCCTGGCTGGCCGCGAACCACGCCCGCGAGACCGAGCTGTGGCTGAAGATTCACAAGAAGGACTCGGGCGTGCCGACGGTGACCACCGCGCAGGCGCTGGACGTGGTCCTGTGCTGGGGGTGGATCGACGGCATCCGGAAGTCCTTCGACGAGGTCTCGTTTCTGCAGCGGTACACCCCTCGCAAGGCGAGGAGCGTCTGGAGCCAGATCAACAGGGATCACGTCGCTCGGCTGACGGCAGCCGGCCGCATGACCCCGCACGGCCAGCGGCAGGTCGACGCCGCGAAGGCGGATGGTCGCTGGGAGGCCGCCTACGCCCCCATGCGAAGCGCGACCGAAGACACCCTTCCTGCGGACCTTCGCGCGGCCATCGAGGCGAACCCACGGGCGCGCAAGACGCTCCAGACCCTCGGACGCCAGAACCTCTTCGCGCTGGCGTTTCGCATGAACAACGTGAAGACGCCCGCCGGGCGCGCGAAGAAGATCGAGACGCTGGTGGCGATGCTGGCGCGCGGTGAGACCATCGTGCCGGAAGGGCGACGCTGACCTGCGTCGGCGCGCGCGGCTCCACTCCAATGAGCGTGCAACGTGTTGCCTACCTGGTTCTCCGGTGCGCAGACCTCGAGCGCTCGCGGCGGTTCTACGAGGGCCTTGGCCTGCGCTTGTCCCCGGAACAGCACGGCAGCGGAGCGAAGCACTACTCGTGCGATGTGGGAGGAATGATCCTCGAGCTCTATCCGCTCTCGGACAAGCCGACCTCCGGTCTCCGCCTGGGGCTCGTCGTTTCCGACCTCGCGCGGGTCCTGGCGTCGCTCAGAGCATTGGGCGCGGTCGTCGGCGCCGTCGGCTCCGAAGGCAGCTCGCCCGTGACGGTCATCGATCCCGACGGTCACCGGATCGCCCTGGAACAAGAACGCTGAGCCGCTCCAGGGCAAAGCAGAGGAGCGGGCGCAGCACCTCACGAGCCGCTCCCGCCCCTCCTCCTCGGGCGACGAGGTACCTGTCGCGAACAGCGCGCGGAACTTGGCCCTCCGGCGCGCCGCCTGGCATCTCCGCGCGGTGCGATCGCGTCTCTTCCTCGCGCTCGCCGCCGCGATCGCCGTCGGGATCGCGCCGGCGACGGCATCTCCGGCGCCGCCGGGCGTCCGAAAGCTCCACGTAGAGGCCGGGGCGGTCCACGCCACGGTCGGCGCGTCGGGCAAGCAGGTGCGCCTCACGCTCGATCCCGAGCTCCAGCGCGCCGCCGAGCGCCTCCTCGCCCGCTCCGGCGCCCCCGAGGGCGCCATCGTCGCCTCCGACGTCCGCACCGGCCGCATCCTCGTGTGGGCGAGCCGCGGAGACCGGGACTACGTCGCGACCCCGCTCGCCCCGAGCGCGAGCCTCTTCAAGATCGTCACCGCGGCGGCGCTGCTCGAGGGCCGCAAGGTGAACATCGCGACGCCCGTCTGCTACACGGGCGGCATGAGCGCGATCACCGCGGCCGACCTGGAGGGCCGCGGCGCCACCTGCACCGTCTTCGGCGAGGCGCTCGGCCGCAGCATCAACGGCGTCTTCGCCCGCCTCGCAGGCCGGCACCTCACGGCCGACGACCTGCGCAACAAGGCCCGCGACCTCGGCTTCGACGGCGAGGTCCCCATCGACATCCCCGTCGCGCCGAGCACCGCCAACATCCCCGCCGGCGGGCTCGGTTTCGCCCGCGCCGCCGCGGGCTTCTGGAGCGGGCGGCTCAGCCCGCTCGGCGCCCTGTTCGCGATGCAGACGATCGCCAACGACGGCGAGCGCGTCCGCCTCTCGCTGCTCGCGCCGCCGGGCGCGCAGGATCGCGAGGACGCGGGCGCCGTCACGCCGCGGAGCACCGACGGCCGCGGCCTCCGGACCGACGTCGCGCGCACCCTCCGGTCGATGCTCGAGATCACGACGCGGCGGGGCACCTGCGCCAAGGCGTTCCGCAAGCCAGACGGCACCCGCGCCCTCGGCACCATGCCCGTCGCCGCCAAGACCGGCACGCTCGTCGGCGGCAGCCCGTCGCGGATGTTCTCGTGGTTCGCCTCGTTCGCGCCGTCGGATCGCCCCGAGATCGCGGTCTCCGTGATGCTGGCCAACGACATCGCGTGGCGCACCAAGGCGAACCTCGTGGGGCGCGAGCTGCTCGAGATCTACTTCGGCCGGAGGCGCCCGGGGCCCGTGGCCCGGCGTCGCTGAGGGGCCGAGCCCCGCTGACGGGCGGCCCGGGGCTGGGTTACGCTGCGACGACCCCCCATGAACGCCCGAGACCGCATCCCCCTCCTCCTCGCTCAACTGCGCGAGGAGTACCCCGACGCGCGTTACGAGCTCGACTGGAAGACGCCGCTCGATCTGCTCGTCGCGACCATCCTGGCCGCGCAGTGCACGGACGAGCGCGTCAACCGGGTGACCGCCACGCTCTTCCCGAAGTACCCGACGGCGCAGGCGTACGCCGACGCGCCCACGGCGGAGCTCGAGGAAGAGCTCAAGCCGACCGGCTTCTACCGCCAGAAGACGAAGACGGTGCAGGCGATGTGCAGGGAGCTCGTCGCGCGCTTCGGCGGCGAGGTGCCCGCGACCATGGCCGATCTCACCACGCTGCCGGGCGTGGCCAGGAAGACGGCGAACGTCGTGCTCAACACGGCGTTCGACATCGCCTCGGGGATCATCGTCGACACCCACGTCGCCCGCCTCAGCGGGCGCATCGGCCTCTCGAAGCGCGAGAAGCCCGAGCAGATCGAGGAGGATCTGATGAAGATCGTGCCGAAGGATCAATGGACGTTCTTCGGCCCCGCGCTGGTGCTGCACGGCCGCTACACCTGCGTCGCCAGGAAGCCGAAGTGCGGGGAGTGCCGGATGAGCGAGTTCTGTCCGAAGGAAGGGGTCTGAGCGAGAGATGAAGATCGATCTACCTGCCTCGTGGGAGCGCGTGCTCGCCGGAGAGCTCGAGCAGCCGTACTTCAAGAAGCTGGCGCGCTTCGTCGAGGACGAGCGGAAGGCGCACCAGGTGTTTCCTGCGGAGGAGGACGTCTTCGCCGCGTTCAAGCTCACGCCGTACGAGAGCGTCCGCGTACTGCTCCTCGGCCAGGACCCGTACCACGACGACGGGCAGGCCCACGGGCTGTGCTTCTCCGTGCGCCCGGGCGTCACGCCGCCGCCGTCGCTGGCCAACATGTACAAGGAGGCGGTCTCGGATCTGCCGGGCTTCACGATCCCGAGCCACGGCTGCCTCACCACGTGGGCGACCCAGGGGGTGCTGCTGCTGAACACCGTGCTCACCGTCCGGGCGCACACGCCGAACTCCCACAAGAACCAGGGCTGGGAGTCGTTCACCGACGCCGTCATCAAGAAGGTCAACGACAGGCCCGAGGGGGTGGTGTTCGTGCTCTGGGGCGGCCACGCGCAGAAGAAGGCGAAGCTCATCGACGCGAAGCGCCACACGGTCATCAAGGCGGCTCACCCCTCGCCGCTGTCGGCGAGGAGCGGGTTCTTCGGCAGCAAGCCGTTCTCGACCATCAACAGCGCCCTCCGCGCCCGCGGCGCCGAGGAGATCGACTGGCGGCTCCCGGAGACCGCGTAGCGCCGCGATGACGCCGCGGAAGCGCTCCCTGCCGCTCTCCCCGGGGACGCGGTACACCCCCGCCGTCCTCGAGGGGATCGCCGACGGGGAGCGCGCCGCGCTCGCGCCGTCGCTCGCCGCGCGCACCGAGGCCGGCGCGGTGTCGGCCGCGGCCTCGGCGCTCGCGCGGGCCGAGGCGCTGCAAGGGGCCTCGGTGGGCGCCGAGCCGCCCGAGCGGCCCATCGCCTGCAGGGCAGGCTGCTCGACCTGCTGCGTCAGCAAGGTGCTCGTGCTGGCGCCGGAGGTGCTCCGCATCGCAGCCCACCTGCGCGCCACGCGGAGCCAGGCGGAGCTCGCCGCGCTGGAGGAGCGCGTCCGCGCCGCTGACGCGGCGACGCGCGGGCTCTCCCGCCTGGAGCGCGCCGAGGCCGGCGTCCCCTGCCCGCTGCTCGACGAGCGCGGCGCCTGCTCGATCCACGCCGTCCGCCCGATCGTGTGCGCGGCCTGGGGCTCCCTCGACGCCGCCGCGTGCGAGCGCCACTTCGCCGCGCCCGCGTCCGTGCCCACGGCGCCGATGCACCGCCCGGGCTACGAGGTCGCCAACGCCGTCCTCGCCGGGCTGGGATGGGCTGCGAAGGAGCAGGGCCTCGACGCCGCGCCGCTCGAGCTCATCGCCGCCCTGCGCATCGCGCTCGAGCGCCCGAACGCCGGCGAGCGGTGGCTCGCGCGCCTCCCGGTCTTCGCCGCGGCCCGCGACGCCGAGTGGCAGGAGGATCGGCGGCGCGAGGGCTGATCGCGCGCTGCGATCGGCCGCGTCATCTGGGCGCTCGCGGTCCGAGAAATCCGTTTAGGCTAGCGCGCCGCGGAGGCCGCCGCCGGTCGGCGCCTCGCGACGGAACACAGGTCTAAGGAGACGCGATGAAGATCTACGGACATCCCATGAGCACGTGTACGCGCAAGGTCCTGACGGTGCTCGCCGAGAAGGGCCAGGAGGCGCAGTTCGTGCTCGTCGACCTGACGAAGGGCGCGCACAAGCAGCCCGAGCACCTCGCGCGCCACCCGTTCGGCGTGATCCCGGTGCTCGAGGACGAGGACTTCACGCTCTACGAGTCGAGGGCGATCATGCGTTACCTCGATCACAAGCTCCCGGGAGCTTCGCTGACGCCGACCGAGCTCAGGGCGAGGGCGCTCATGGATCAGTGGCTCAGCGTGGAGCAATCGTACTTCGCCACCCCGGCGGTCAAGATCGCCTTCCAGCGTGTCTTCCTGCCGATGCAGGGCAAGCCGGGCGACGAGTCCATCGTCGATGCGTCCAAGGGCGAGGTCTCGAGGGCGCTCGACGTGATCGAGAAGGCGCTGGCGGGCCACGAGTACCTCGCGGGCTCGAGCTACTCGCTGGCCGACATCTCGTGGATGCCGTACCTCCAGTGTCTCGTGGTGTCGAACGTCGGGGAGCTCATCACCGATCGGCCGAACGTCGCGGCGTGGTGGAAGCGGATCAGCGCGCGCCCCGCCTGGGTGAAGGTGTCGTCCTGACGCCTGCCGGCCTGCCCTGAGGGGACGTCTTCCACGATAGAGCGGAAGATCCGCGGCGAGCATGCTTACGCGTGGAGCGCCGCGCTCATCACGAAAACGACTCTCCACGCTGCGGCGCCCGCCAATTGGGACTGCCGAGCCAGGCCGAACTCGACCTCTTCAAGCCAGCTCATTCCTCGCTTTCCCCCGTGGTCTGAAGGATGCGGCCACGGACATCGATCGCCCGGCGCGAGCCTGGCTCCGCTCCGGCGAGGAGCCCCACCAGGTTGAACAGGTCGAACGCTGCGGCCCAGCGCTCGAACCCCTCGGGAAGCGGCGCGCTCTGGCGGTAAGCGCCCGCGAACGCCGCGACGAACTCGGGCCCCGGGCTCCAGCGCAGGAGCTGGCCGACGTCCATCAGGCTCGGTCCCGCGTACGCGAACTCCCAGTCGAGCACGAGCAGCTCGCCAGACGACAGCCAGTGCAGGTTGGACGCCTTGAAATCCCCATGGAGCAGCACGGGCGCCGACGAAAGCGCGCGAAGCGCCTCCGTGTTGGCGTCGAGGAAGGCGCGCACGCGCTCGCTCAGCTCGCCGCGCAGGGCAGGAGCCAGCCTGTCGAGGACCGCGTCGACATGCCCCCGCAGCGCGCCGATGCAGTCGGCGAACGGCCCGGAGACGGCGAGCTCCGGCCCCAGGAAACCCGCGCTGTCGTAGCCGACGGCGTGGATCTCCGCGAGCGCGCGCCCGACGGCAGCGCCGCACGTCGCGGTGTCCTGGAGCGGTCCATGCGGGACGTGCTCGAGGACGAGGAAATCGTCACCCGCCGACAGGACCGCCGGGACGCGGAACGACCTCCAGCCGCGCGCGAGCAGGCTGGCCTCCTTCGGCGCCGCCGCAGCGTCTCGGCGGTACACCCGCAGCACACGCTCGGCGCCGAGGCGCACGTTCACGTTGGCGTGCCCGCCGGAGAGCACCTCCACCTCGCCGGAGAACGGCAGGACGCGCCGCTCGATCTCGGCGCGCGCGAGGGTCTGGACGTGCGCGGCGCGCTCCCATGCGCGCTCGGGGTCGTGGAGCGGCCTCATGCGATCTCTCTTCATTTGAGGCACGAGGCGCGCCGCGCGTCGAGCGCCCTCCCTCGGACAGCGCCCCCGCGGTACCATGCGCGCATGCCCGTGTACCGCACGTCCGCCGTCGAACACGCCGCGGCGGTCGCCGTGGCGGCCCGGACCGACGTGGGCCACAGCCGCGAGCACAACGAGGATACCTTCCTGATCAGCGATCTCGCGCGCGGGCTCGCCCATGGGCCCCCGGCCGTCCAGGCGTCCATCGAGCCGCCGCTCGCCCTGTCGCTCGGCGTGTACGACGGCTCCGGCGGCGCGTCGTCCCCCGACGCGGCGAGCCGGCTCGCGGCGCGCATGGTCCACGCCATCCTCACCCGCTCCGCGCCCCGATCGAGCGACGCCCTCGAGCGGAGCCTCCTCGAGGCGATCGGCGAAGCCGGGCGCGCCGTCCGCGAGAACGCCCGCCGGAGCTCACAGCACCGGAACAGCGGCACCACGGCGACCGTGGCCGCGCTCTGCGATGAGCGCCTCCTGCTCGCTCAGGTCGGCGACAGCCGCGCCTACCTCCTCCGCAGCGGCGTCCTCACCCAGCTCACCCGCGACCAGACCCTCCTCCAGTCGCTGCTCGAGAGCGGCAAGCTGCGGCCCGAAGAGGCCGCCACCTTCGAGCACAGGGGCGTGATGCTCCAGGCGCTCGGGCTCCGCGAACACCTCAGGATCGCGCTCTCCGCCGTCGAGCTCCGCCGCGAGGACACCCTGCTGCTCTGCACCGACGGGCTGAGCGACCTCATCGACGATCGGCACATCGCCGCCACGCTCGACGCCCACCCCGACCCGGCGGCAGCCGCCAGCGCCCTGATCGACGCCGCGCTCGCCGCCGGAGGCCGCGACAACGTGACCGCGCTGGTCACGCGGTTCGACGGCCCCTGGCTCGCTCCGCCGGCGAGCGACCGCGCCGCGGAGATCATCGAGATCGCCAGGTTCTCCGAAGGGCCGACGCGCCGCTCCTGACGGCGCGCCGGCCCCGCGATCACGAGCGCCGCGACCCGCGCCCGGCAGCGTCCCGCCGCGGCGCCAGCCGGCCTCGCCTCCGCCCGCGCGCCGCGAGCGCGAGGGCGGCGAGCGCGCCGAGCCCCGCCGAGATCGGAGCCCCGCCCGCCGCGCCGCCGAAGCTGCACCCGCCGTCGTCCTCCGCTGCCCCAGATCCCTCGTCAACGCCCGCGCCCGTCGTTGCGCCCCCGCCCGTGCCCGCGCCAGCGCCCGTCGTTGCGCCCCCGCCCGTGCCCGTGCCCGCGCCCGTCGTCGCATCCCCGCCTGCGCCCACCGTGGCGCTGCTGCTCGCGCTCGTCGTTGCGCCGCCGCCCGCGCCCGTCGCGCCGCCGCCCGCGCCGGCGCTGGCGCTGGCGCTCGCGGCGGCAGGGTCGGAGGACTTGAGCACCAGATCCGCACAGCGGTAGTACAGGGTGGCCGGCCTCCTGTCCGTCATGACCTGGATGAGCTGAAGCGTGCAGTTGTCACACTCCACGTCCGGGAGCGTGACCTCCGCCGAATACGACCCTCCCTTCTTGTCGGCGATGCCGTCGAGCAGGCAGCCCTTGTCCACCCCCGGCTCGCAGAGATCGTTCTCGTTCGCCGGCTCCGGGAAATCGTCGAAGCCGTCGTCGTCGAACATGATCCGGAAATGCCCGGGGTGATCGATCGTCTCGTTCCACGTCACCGTGATGGTCTCGCCCGGCTCGAACACGGTGACGGTCTCGCCCCGCGCATCGCCGCGAGCACCGCAAGGCGACACCTTCTGCTGGTCGTCCGCGTGCCTCGGCGCGGGGGACGTGAGGTCGATGTGCGCGCTGCTCACGCCAGCGAACGACATCACGGCGGCCAGTACGAACGATCCCATCAGCATGCAACGCATCGATCCACCTCCTCAGAGCTCGCGGGCAGCGCAATCTACACAGCGGCTCATCGTCTGTCTGCGACATCCTCAAGCAAGGAATTTTCTATGGACAAGGCGCCAGCGACCGACGCCGCGAACCGCCGGGCTCAGCCCGGTGAAGGCGCTCGGGCTTGCCTTTCGTGGTGAATTCAGCGATCCCACCCGGGGCGGAGGGGCGCCCCTGGAACGCCGATCAGGTATGAAACGCTGTGTCCATGCGGCTCTCCGTGAAGGGAGGCCAGCACGGACCGCGTGGGGGTGGGGCCCCTGCCGGCTCTGCCGGCGGGGCGGGGGCGGCGCGTGCCGCCCCCGGTGACAAAAGCGGAGGTTCATCATCATGGAGCAGCGCGAACTCGGTTCTACTGGCGTCAAGATCCCGGTCGTCGGACAGGGCACCTGGCAGATGGAGATAGGTGATGAGGCCGCCTGCATCGACGCCATCCGGCGGGGGATCGACGCGGGCATGACGCACATCGACACGGCGGAGATGTACGGCTCGGGCGCTGTCGAGGCGCTCGTCGGCAAGGCGATCGCCGGCCGCCGCGACGAGGTGTTCCTCGCCTCCAAGGTGCTGCCGAGCAACGCGAGCTACTCCGGCACGATCGCCGCGTGCGAGCGCAGCCTGGAGCAGCTCCGCACCGACCGGCTCGACCTCTACCTCCTCCACTGGCCCGGACCGCACCCGCTCGAGGAGACGTTCCGCGCCTTCAAGGACCTGAGGGACCGGGGCAAGATCCGCTATTTCGGCGTCAGCAACTTCGACCAGGCGGAGCTCTCGAAGGCGATCGCCGTCGCCGGAGCGCGCGAGATCGCCTGCAACCAGGTGCTCTATCACCTGCTCGAGCGGTCGATCGAGCACCGGGTGCTGCCGCTCTGCGAGCGGCACGGCATCGCGGTCGTCGCCTACAGCCCGTTCGGCTCGGGCCGCTTCCCGGCGCCGGACAGCACGGCGGGCAGGGTGCTCGCGTCCGTCGCCGCCGCCCACCGCGCGACGCCGTGGCAGGTCGCGCTGCGCTTCCTGCTCCGCCGCCAGCCGATCTTCGTGATCCCCAAGGCCGCGAACGCCGCACACGCGCTCGACAACGCGGCCGCGGGCGATCTGCGCCTCAGCAGCGAGGACATCGCCCGCCTCGAGACGGCCTTTCCGCTCCGGCGGGATCGCGGCGTGCTGCCGACGCTGTAAAGTGGGCGGCAAACAGAGCAACCGTGAGGACGCCAGAAGCCACCGAGATTGGAATTTCCGCCTGGCGCCTTCTGGTACCTTGGCGTGTCTTTCCTTCGCGAGCTCGGCTTCGTTCCGCCGAACGGCGAGGGCCCTCTTGGCGGGCGGCCGAGCGTGGCATACTGCGCACATGAGCCACGCACGCCTATCCTCGCTTCTCTTCGGGCTTTCTCTCGCCGCCTGCAGCGGCTCGGTCGAGATCCCGTCGAGCGACGGTGGCGCCGATGATTTTCTCAATCTCTGCGGCGGCACGGTCGACATGCCGTCCGGCGCCGGCGACAGCGGCGGCACGGCCAGCACTGGCGACACAGGCGACGGCGGTGCAGGTGGCTCCGCCAGCTCGACCTCGAGCGGCGGGACACCGCTCGCCTGCGGAGGGCGAAGCGGCGGGGTCTGCAGCGCGGAGGAGTACTGCGACTTCCCCGACGACTCGTGCGGAACGTTCGACACCATCGGCAGGTGCACCCCCCGGCCCGGGGGGTGCCCGGAGGACTGCCCGGGCGTCTGCGGGTGCGACAACCAGTTCTACTGCAATGCGTGCGCCGCGCAGCAGGCCGGCGTGGACGTCTCGGCGAACGCGTCCTGCATCGAGCCCGAGGTCGGCCGCTACACCGTCTCTTACTGGCCCGGCGGGTACGATCACCTCACGATCTACAAGGCCCGACCAGAGGCGGACCTCTGCGTGGTGCTCTACGCCGAGGCGCCGAGCAGGCAGTCGCCCGAGGGCTTCGACATCGTCACGGTCCCGGAGGTGTGGAGTGTGTCGCGCATCCTGATGAGCAAGGGGGCGGCCAGCTGCACGCCGAACGCCCAGGGCTCAGCTGGCGCCGCCGTGAGCGCGACCAGCGCGACCGGGAGCCTGACGGTGCAGACCTCGGGGAGCACCTCTTTCCCATCCACCATCGACGTGGACATCACCGTGTTCTTCCCGGAGGAGCCCACGACCGACCGCCTCCGCGCGACGGGCCTGGTCGTGGGCACCGGGGAGAACTAGCGGACCCTGGGAGCCGCCGTCAGCGCTTCTTCACGCCGCCGCCGCGCTGGGCCTTCTCCGCCTCGTCGAGCCGCCGCCGCGCGTCGTCCAGGGCCGCCTGGCTGGCGTGGCCCTTCGGGAGCGCCTCGTAGCCGGCCACCTCCTCGCGCAGCGTGGCGATCTGCTCCGCGCCCCGCCCGAGCCGCTGCTGGATCTCCGCGCGGAGCTTCAGGTAGCGAAGCCGGCGCGGGCCATAGGCGCGCCCGATGGCGCGCTCCACCGCGGCGAGCGCCTCCGCCTCGCGGCCCATCGCGTGGAGCACCTGCGCGAGCCGCGCGGGCGGCTCGTACGACGCGGGCATCTGCGCCTCGCGCTGCGAGAGCATCGCGATCGCCTCCTCGCCGCGGCCGAGCGCGACATAGGCCATGGCGCGCCCGTAGTCGTACGCGGCGGCCGCTTCGGGCGTCTTCGCCTCCTTCGCGGCCCGCTCCAGCACGGCGAGCTTCGACTCGCTCGCAGCGCGGGCCCCGCCCGCGTCGCCGAGCGCCTCGAGCCCCTCGGCGAGCAGGCCCCACGCGTCGGCCCTGTCGTCCGCGCTCGCGTCCGCGGGCGGGCTCGCGACGATCGACCGCAGCCGGGCGACCGCCGCCTCGCGCGCGGCCCGCTGGGCCTTGCCGCCGGGGAGCGCGGCCGCGCAGGAGAGCAGGACGCTCGCGAAATCGGCGGGCAGCGCCGCGCCCTTCACCTCGCCGACGTGCGCGCTGCCGAGCTCCACGCACGCCGCGGCGTCCTTCTTGCGGTAGAGCGCCGCCAGGAGGCCGAGCAGCGCCTCGCTGCGCCGCGGCCACGCCTCTCCGCCCCGGGCCAGGGCGCGCCGGTAGGCGGACACCGCGGCGGCGTGGTCACCGGCGCTGTGGGCCCGCTTCGCCTCGACGAGCAGGCGGTTCGGATCGTCCGCAGGCAGCGCCGACGCAGCCTTGGAATCCATCGCGAGCAGCGCGTCGCGGATCAGCTCGCGCAGCTCCTCGACCGAGGCGGCGCCACGCCAGAGCCCGATCACCTCGCCGGCCGCCGGCTCGAGGACGAAGAACGTCGGCCACACCGTCACCTCGTGGCGCTCCAGGAACGGCGCGCTCTCCGGTCGATCCGTGTCGACGTCCGCGAACACCACCCGATCGGCGAGCGGGCGCAGCGACGGATCCGTCAGCACATAGTGCTTCATGCTCAGGCACGTGTGGCACCACGGCGCCCACGCATCGACGAACAGCGCCTTGCCCTCGGTCCGAGCCTTCTCGCGCGCCCTGGGCACATCGTCGTGGATGAACTCGAGCGGCGGCCTCGCCGCGTCCGGCTCCGGCCTCTCGGCCGGCGCCGGCCTCTCGGCGGGCTCCGCAGCCGCGGCCGCGGGCGCCGCGGCGGCCGGCGGCGCAGGCGCGCGCGGCGGCGGCGAGGCAGCACAGGCGGCGAGCGTGGAGAGCGCGGTGGCGGACAGGAGGACGGGGAGCGACGCCGTGGGACGCACGCCGCCATGGTAGCCCGAGCGCGGCGGCCACGACAGGGCTTCACCCGGACGGTCGCAGCCGCGAGCCCGCAGCCGGGTAGCAGCGCCGCGGTCATCGCGACGCGCGCGAGGCGCCGTCGAACGGCTCAACGAACAAGGAGCATTGGCGTCATGAGCCGTGACCATCCTATCTGGCGCCCTCGAGCCCTGCCGCGCCGTCCTCGCCTGCGTGTGGCCGCGCGCCAGCCTCCCGGAGCGGCGACGGCCCTCTCGCGGCCTTGAAGCGCCGGTCGACCACGAGCGGGACCTTCCCCGTGCGCTCGCTCCGCAGCAGCGCGCCCTCCGCGAGGACGTCGACCGACACAAGGATCGAGCCCCGCTCGACGGACTTCCCGAGGACCGGAAGACGATCCAGGATCTTCCGGCGTATCTCTCTCTCGTCCAGGTGAGCGCCCTCGAGGCGGACCACCAGGTGGGCGTTGTGCTCGTAGCGCTCGAGCACGATCTGCATGGCCGAGGGGCCCTCGTCGGAGAAGGCCTTGACGAGCTGGTGCACCCAGACCGTGGCGTCGCTGGAGAGCTTCAGGAACTCGCCCCCGCGGCCGAGGAACTCGATCTTTCGATAGGGCAGCCCGCACGCGCATGCCTGGTCGATGAAGCGGCCTCGATCGCCGATGTCGTAGCGGACCAGCGGATAGAGCGTCCGGTAGAGCGACGTGAGGACGATGCGCCCCTCCTCGCCCTCCTCGACCGGCCTGCCGTCGTCGCCGATGATCTCGACGTGGTTGAAATCGTCGAGGGTATGGTGCTCGTTCCCCGTGCAATGCGAGCACTGGAAGCCGAACTGCAGGGCGTCGACCGACGCGATCACGGAGGCGATGCGCCTCACCCCCATGCGCGTCCTGAGCCAGTCGGCGTCCACCGGCGACAGCCCAGCGCCGCCGTAGAGGAGCAGCTCGAAGCCGAAGGACGGCTCGACCTCGTGGATCTTGCGCAGCTTGTGCATGAAGGAGAGCGGATTGGCGAACAGCACATCGATGCGCATCCGGCGGGCGGCGTTGAGGAAGAAGGCCGGCTCGACGTGGGGACCGAAGGGCAAGCTGCGCGCCCCGAGCTCGAGCAGCTCGTGCTCCAGCGTGATCAGCCCGCCATAGAGCTCGCCGATGGCGAGGCAATTGGCGACATTGTGCTCCTTGCGCACCCCCATCAGGCTCAGCATCCTGACGCCGGAGCGGATCATCTCCCTGATCTCGGCGCCCGAGTAGATCGAGAACTTCGGCTCTCCGGAGGTCCCGCCCGTCTGGAGGACGACGCCGCCGTGCTCCTCGCCGCTCTTCAGGCTCTCGGGGGCCTTCATCATCGTGTCGCTGTAGGCCTTCTGCGTGGTGACCGGGGCCAGCGCCAGCGCGTCGAGGCCGGTCGCGTCCCGCGGGAGGATCCCCGCGTAGTACTCGGCGCGGCGCGCGGCGGTGAGCACCCGGTCCAGGCGTCCCACGACCTCCCTACGGAGCTCCCGCGTCGTGCGCGCCGCCGGCGCGCTCTCGTGTCTCATGCTCATGACATTTCCTCCGAAAAGGCCTGACGGCCGACCGCTAGGGTGACGAGGCAGAACAGGGTGGCCATGCCCGCGACGAAGCCGACGCCCCACGGCGCGCTCCAGCTCAGCAGCTTGGTCGTGCCGCCGATGCCGATGACGGTGACGATGGACACCAGCAGAAAGCGGAAGCTCGATATGCGGCCCTTCTGCGCCGGCGGCATCCGCTGGTAGAGCTTCGACGTGAGCAGCGCGTTGGTGAAGCCGATCGCGGCGCCGAGGCCCAGGAACGACGCGGTCGTCGCCGCCCTGCTCCGCGCGAACGTGATGACCGTGAGGAACAGGACCTGGAGCAGCTGAAACCCGACGAGGTGCCGCGGGCTCCCCCCCTTCCTCGCGAGCAGGAACGTGATGACGGCCCCGGCCGCGAACGCGCCGTCCAGCCCCGAGAGCCACACCGCATCGCCGCCGAACCGGCTGTTGACGAGCGGCACGAGGATCAGGTTCAAGCATGCCATGACGGCGAGATCGCCTGTCGAGATCGCCACGTGGACGAAGAGCGACGGCGTGCGCCGCATCCCTTGCGCCAGCTCCTTCCAGTCCTTGATCACCTGCGAGAGCGAGACGAGCGCGGCGCGCCGCGCCGGATCGCCGGAGACCTCCAGCCTCCAGAGGATCAGGCTCGTGGCCAGGAACAACCCAGCATCGATGAGGAACACGACGGAGTAGCTGAGGCGCGCGAGCAGCACGCCGACGGCCCCGACGCCGAGCAGCTGACCGAGCTGGAGCAGCAGCATCGCGAGCGACGAGTAGCGGACCTGCTCCTCTTTCGCGACCACCCCCGGCACCAGCGCGAAGGCGGCGGTCTTGTAGAAATGGGAGCCGACCTTGAGCAGCGCCGAGAGGGCCACGACGGCGAGCGTGGCCTCGTACCCTGGATGGAGCGCCAGCGCGGCCAGCATCACCATGATGAGCGCGCGGTTGATCCCGGCAGCCGAGGCGACGAGCTTGGGATTGAGCCTGTCGATGATCGGCCCCGCGTAGATCTGGCTCAGCACGCCGATCAGGTAGTCGAAGCCGAGCACGAACGCGAAGGACGACACCGCTCCTGTCCGGTCGAACAGGAACTTGCCCAGCGCCAGCGTGTGCATTCCATCGGCGACGTTGGTGAGGAGCGTCGCGGTCAGGAGGCGCCGCTTCAACTGACCACCTCCGTCGCGTGCGGGACGACCCGGATCTCCTCGCTGAGCCGCCGCACGACCTCGGCGACCTCGGCGCTGTCCCCGCCGCGCAGGATTGCCGCCGCGGGGACCTCCCAGTACTGGTGCGTCACCGACTTCTTCAGCCGGTCGGGGGGCTGCGCGACACGGAGCTTCACGACAGCGCCCGAGCCCGGGAGCCAGTCAGGCGTCGTCACACGGCACGAGGCCTCGGGGAAATGATGGCCAGGCACGACCAGCCAGCCGAACCACGGCCCCTCTGTCTTCGTGACCTCCCGGACGGGCCCCCCGGGCAACGGGCGACCGAGCCGCCGCGCCTGAGCCCGGATGAGGACGTCGATCTCCTCGGTCGGTAGGTGGACGCCGGTCGAGGCCTCCGTCGCCGGGATGACATCGGCGCCGCCCGCGCGGTTGGCGACCTCCAGGAACACGAGCTCCTCCGGCCCCTCGATCACCTCGAGGTGGAAGGCGCCGTCGACGATGCCGACCGCGCGCAGGCAATCGAGGAAGAACGCCCGGTACTGGTCCGACATCCTGAACTGCGCCGAGCCGAGCGGCTTGCTGCCCCACGCGTACTCGAGCGGCGTGTTGACGTAGCGGCTCGCCACGATGAGGCGCGGGGCGCCCCCATCCATCACGCCGTCGACATGGAGGATGGGCCCCTCGACGAACTCCTCGATCTCTCCGTCCGCGTAATACTCGTCGTTCTCCGGCCGGACGACGAAGGCGAGCGCCTCGCGCGGTGAGCCGAAGACGTGCACGCCGATGCTGCTGGCGCCCAGCGTCGGCTTCAGGATGGTGCGCCCCTCCCACGGCACGGACGCGACCGGGGCGCCCTTCTCCACCGCCCGGAGGTCGATGTTGCGCGGGCTCCTCAGGCCGGCCGCCGCCACGAGCCGCTTCATGAGGATCTTGTCCTTGAATTTCAGCAGCTCGTCGTAGCGAGGACCCGGGATCCCGAGGTGCTCCCGCACCTCGCCCGCCTCGTGCAGGTCGAACTCCGACAGGGCCATGACCATCTCGTAGCCGTCCGCCGCCGAGACGATCGCGTTGATCTCCACGTGACGCTTCGCCACGCCTGGGATCACGAGCCTCTCGCAGCGCAGACCGGCCGGCAGATCCGCCATGCGCGCCGCCGTACCCACGTACGTAACGTCGTGCGCGCCGTGATCGAGCGCGCGATGATACTCCATTCTTCGATAAGGCACGGTGTGCATGATGAGGATTTTCATACCTGAAACCTTTCAGACCTGAATGAGGCTCGCTCCCCAAGAGAAGCCCACGCCGCTCGACACGACGACGATCCGCTGACCGGGACGGAGCCTGTTCGTCCTGAGGCCGTCGGCGAGCGCGAGGGCCGTGTCCGTGGAGCCGAGGTGACCGTAGTCGCGGAAGCTCAGATACGACTGCGACTCGCTGAGGCCGAAGCGCGCGAGGACCTCGCGCAGCACCCGCTGATCGCCCTGGTTCATGAACAGGTAATCGATGTCCCGCGCCCCCAGGTTGGCCTCGTCCAGGATCTGCCCCACCAGCCTGGTGATGTAGTGCAAATACTGATCATGAAGGCTCACCTCCGCCGTGCACGGCTCCGTGACGATCGTGGACGCGCCCCGGGGGAGCTTGTACAGATCCACGTACGTGCCGTCCGTCGCGAACGCGCTCGACAGGACGTGGAGCGACGGCGCGTACCGGTCGCACAGGAGCGCCGAGGCGGCGTCGGCGAAGTTGAACAGGCTCTTCGACCCGGGGTCGGTGTGATCGACGTAGCTCGACAGCGTGTCGGCGCAGATCAGGAGCGCCCGCCTGTAGGAAGAGGTCGCCAGCATCAGCCCCTTGATCACGTGGAGCGCCGCGTTCAGCGAGTTGCAGCCGTTGCTCAGCTCGAAGCAGAACGCGCCCTTCGCGCCGATGGCCGCCTGGATCTTGCCTGCCGGTGACCAGAGCGCGTGGTCGGTAAGGCCGGTCGAGGCGTAGACCAGGAGATCGATGCTGTCCGACGCGAAGGGGTGGCGCGCCCTCAGATCGTCGACCGCCTCCAGCGCCAGCTCGACGCACCGCCGCCCTTGCGCCACCGGCTTGGAGGCGAGCTGCATCTTGTCCGTGAAGAACTCGATCGGCACCCCGGACGCCGCGCTGATCGAAGAGGCGCTCATGCGCGCCGGCGGGACGCAGAGCCCCAGTTCAACGATGCCGAACATGCTTCCTTCTCCGCGGTCAGCGCGTCACGCCGGACTCGATGGACAGGCGGTACATCGTGCGCGGGATCTCGGGGTCGGAGGCCATCGCGGCGTGGATCAGCGACGGGTTGTCCCAGATCAAGAGGTCGCCGACGCGCCATTGGTGGCGGTAGATGGTGTGCTCGCGCGTCGCGTGCGCGTGCAGCTCCTCGAGCGTCTGCTGGCTCTGCTCCCACCCCATCCCCTCGAAGCTCAGGGTGTATCCGTCGCTGATATAGAGCGCGGGCCGCCCGGTGAGCGGGTGCTCGCGGACGACGGGGTGGGTGACATCGGGGATGGTGAGCCGCAAGCGATCGTCGATCTCCCGGAGCGACTGACCCACGTCCTGGGCCGTCACCTTGTATCGCTTGCGGATCGTGTGGACGGCCGCGCGCCCCTCCAGCGTCGCGCGGAGCTCCGGCGAGAGCTCGTCGAGGGCGAGGTACATGGAGGCGAACAGCGTGTCCCCCCCCGCCGGCGGCACCTTGAGGGAGTAGAGGAGCGTCGTGTTCGCGGGGTTCGCGATGTACGAGGAGTCCGAGTGCCAGAAGTTGCCCACGCGCGCGACGCCGAGCGGCCTCCCGTCGACCTTCTCGTTCGACGTGACGAGGATCTCGTCGAACTCCGGGTGGCGATAGTTCGAGAGGAGGAACGGCAAGATCGGCCCCATGCGCCGGCCCGCGGCGACGAGCTCGGCGGGCATCAGCTCCTGATCGCGGAGCAGGAGGAGCTGGTGCCGGAGCAGGAGGTCCAGCAGCGCCGTCCCGTTGCGCCTCACGTCGAAGCCGACCAGCTCGACGCCGAAGTACTTTGAAAGAGGCCTCGATTCATAGCTCATACGCAGTTCTCCAATGGCCAAGCAGGCCCTAAAAAAATCTTACATACCTGCGCGAGATGCTCGGGGAACGCCGCGCTCCCCGCGTCCTTCGCGTCGAAAAGGCGCCGCGGATCTGCTCAGCAGCTTCAGCTGGTCGCGGCGATGATGTGCGCCAGCGCGATGACGAAAGCGCGAATCTCGCGCTCCGTGTGCGACGAGGACACGATCACGCGGAGCCGCTCCTGCCCGCGCGGCACGCTCGGGAAATTGATGGGTTGCACGTAGAAGCCGTGCTCTCTGAGCAAGGTATCCGAGATGCTCTTGCACCTGAAGGAGTCGCCGATCATCACCGGCACGATGTGGCTCGGGCTGTCCATGACCGGGAGACCGTGGCGCCGGAGCTCGTCCTTGAGCAGGCTCACGTTGGCGAAGAGCCGCTCCCGCTCGACGTTGCTCTGCTTCAGGTGCCGCACCGACGCCAGCGCGGCGGCCAGGACGAGCGGCGGGAGCGAGGTCGTGAAGATGAAGCCCGGCGCCATGAGCCGGACGGCGTCGACGACGAAGCGGTCCCCCACCACGTAGCCGCCGGTCGCCCCGTGGGCCTTGCCGAAGCCGCCCTGGAACACGTCGATCTCGTGTGCCAGGCCCAGGGAGTCCGCGACGCCGGCCCCGGTACGACCGTAGACCCCGACGCCGTGGGTCTCGTCGAGGAAGATCATGGCGTTGTGACGGTGCTTGAGGCGACACACCTCTTCGAGCAGCCCGAAATGGCCGTCCATCGAGTAGATCGACTCGAGGACGATCAGCTTCGGCGCGTCCGCCGGCAAGGCCTCGAGCTTGGCCTCGAGATCCGAGACCGAGTTGTGCTCGAAGATGACCCGCTTGAGCCCGCTCTTGCGGATGCCTTCGATGAGCGACCGGTGGTTCTTGCTGTCCGAGAGCACGGTGATCTCGGGCATCAGCTTGCCGATGACGCCCAGCGTCTCGTCGTTCGCCACATAGCCGCTGTTGAAGAGCAGAGCGGACTCCTTGCCGTGCAAGGCCGCGAGCTCGGCTTCCAGCTCCACGTGGTAGTGGGATGTGCCGGAGATGTTGCGCGAGCCGCCGGAGCCGAGGCCTTGCTCGTCGAGCACGTTCCGGGCTGCAGCGACGACGCGCTCGTGGTTGCTCATCCCGAGGTAGTCGTTGCTGCAGAACACGCTCGCCTTGTGCTGCGCGCCGCGCCTGTCGAAATAAGCGTTCGGGTAGTCGTCGGCGATGCGGCGGAGCGGCAGGAACGTCCGGTAGCTGCCGTCCACCATGGCCTTGGTGACAAAATCCGCTGCTGCCTTCACGAGGACGTTGCGTTGCTTGCGAGAACTGACGGGAGTCGTCTGCGTCACGTTCGATCTCTCCTTCTATGTACCGATGGGTGTCCGCCGATCTGCGGCGCGCACACACGAAATCTCAGCCATGTGGACATCCGCCATGAACTGCGCCCAGGCCGTGATCCGCGGCGCAGACGATGAAGCAATCCGGATTGGGCCTCACCTCGGCGCCGAAGAGGCGCCGGTGCTTCTGGCGGCCCCGGTCGACGGCCTGGCTCCGCTCGTCGCTCGATCCAAGAGACGTTGAACCGCGTGAAGAACATTCTTTCGATGGGATCGAGCCCTACATGGCGACAGGAACGCCGCGGCCGATTGCAACCCACGGTCCATCCGGCCATCGCCCCTCTCCGGCCCCGGATCCCGCTGGCGCGGCCCGGGCGGCGGTCGAGGCCATCAGCGAGCTTCGGACGAGCGCTTGCGCGACTGCGCAACACGGGTGAGCAACGGTTGGGACGCGGGCCTGCGAAGAGATCGCTTGTCCTGGCTCGACGTCGGCCGGACGATCCCAGGAAACTCGCCCGCTCGGGGCTCGCGGCCGCGACCGACAGGTCCCCCCGCCGGGCGAGCAGCGCCGGGTCGCCGGCCGGAGCCGGGAGGCGGGCGAGCCGGAGCCGGACGTCGCGCGCGGGCCGCCTGGCCAGCTCGCGCCCAGATTGCGCTGCCGGTCGCGCGCAAAGCTGGTACAGTCCGGCCGCGGTGAACGATTACGCGGGCCGGTGCGGAAGCTGCGCGGCATTTACCAGGGTGCACGAGGATCCAGCGCGCGGCCGCGTCGGCGAGTGCGCCCTCGAGGTGTACCCGCCGCCGATCAAGGCGACAGCGACGTGCGCCCGCTACCGCGCCAAGGGCGCGCCGCCGCCGCCGCCACCGCCCCGGGCGGCGGGCCAGCCGCGCGGCACCGGCGTCAGGCCGCGGGCGCCCGAGCGCGCCCCGTCGCCGGAGCGCCGGCCGAGCGCGGCGCCGCAGCCCTTCCGTTCGCCGCTGCCAAGGGAGATCGACATCGACATGGATATCGACGAGTTCCGCCGTGTGCTGCGCGAGGTGCTGTCCGAGGAGCTCGGCGTCGGCCGCGCGGAGCTGGGCGGCCGCTGGGAAGGCGGGGAGATCGTGCTCCGGCCGGGGAAGGAGGGCACGGCCGAGAAGCGCATCCCGCTCGACGTGTTCTTCCACAAGATCGTGATGCTCCGCGACAAGCTGCGCGTGCTGGAGCAGAAGATCAACGCGCACGAGGGGCTGAGCGACGCGGAGAAGGTCCAGCTCCAGGCGTACATCACGGGCTGTTACGGGACGCTCACGACGTTCAACGTCCTCTTCGCGCGCCGGGAAGACGGGTTCGCCGGCAGCGGCCGAGACAGCGACTGATACCCCATCTGACCCGCGCCGAGAGCGCCACGGCTCTCGATCTCGCGCGCGGGATGGGGCCTGATCGCTCGGCCCTCACCTTCGGCCTGCCGGGCGGGGGCGCGGCGCTATACTTGCCGCGTGTTCCGTTCCGATCGAGACGCCCTCGCGGACAAGCTCGACGACGTACAGGCCGAGAACGAGCGCCTGCGCCGGCAGAACGAGGCCATGCGTCACGCCCTGCTGGCGCAGCGCGTCGGCGGGCAGCCTGTTGCCTCGAACACGTATCGCGGCGGCGTGGCCGGGCTGGGCGCCGGCGAGCGGGTCGCGCTCGCGCGGCATCGGCTCGAGGCGTTTCCTGTGTGGGCCACGGCGCTGCTGCACGTCGTGACGTTCGGGATCGTGTCGTTCGTCCGCTTCAACGCGATGCACGCCCAGCTGCCCCAGGCCGAGCGCGACGATCCCTCCGTGGGCAAGGCCATCGGCCTGCACTTCGCCCCGTACTTCAACTACTACTGGATCTTCTGGAACGGCCTCCGGCTCTGTGATCGCGTCAACCTGCAGTGCCGCCTTCGGGGCATGCCCGACGGCGTGCCGCGGGGCCTGGTCATCGCGGCGTGTGTGGCGAGCGTCATCCCGTACATCCAGCTCCTGGCCGGCCCGATCACCTGGCTGTTCGTCGCCATCGCCATGCAGCGCACGGTGAACCGGATCGTCGAGCTCGACGCGCGGACCACGAGCGAGCGCGTGGAGCCGGTCGACGTGGGCGCTCGCGTGTTCGGCGCGCGGTTCCCTGCGGTTCAGGTGCTGCCGCAGCCGGACGACATCGCCGTCCAGGCGGAGGCGGAGGCCGCGGCGGCGATCGCCGAGCAGCGGCAGCGCCGCTAGAGCGCCGCTCCGCGTGATCGGCAGTCGGTCGCATCCTCTGGCTTCCAGCGAAGCGCCGTCATCGTCGCCACGACGCCCGCAGGCCGCGGGGTGAGCGCGGCCTCTTCGACGCATGGATAGGTGGTTGATACGGTATCACCCACCCGGCTTGCAGGGAGAGCCTCGTGACACGGGGCCAGCAATTCCGTCGCAGCGTGGATTCGCCGGGATCGGCCGCGGGCGCGCAGGCGACGGTTCGAGCGGGGATCGGCGAGATCTGCGCCGCCAGCCCTCGCGGAAGAGCTGCACGGCGCGTCGCCCACCATGGTACAAGGTGCGAGGAGGTCGCCGCGCAATGGCCATCAAACAGCTCACGCCAGAGCAGGTTCACACCATGTCGCTCGAAGAGAAGGACGCATGGTGGCTGAAGAACGTCTACCGCGGCGACATGCCCCAGCTCACGTGGCGCTCGGCCATCACGGGCATGCTCCTCGGCGCGTTCCTGTCGCTCACGAACCTGTACATCGGCGCGCGCACCGGTTGGTCGCTCGGCGTCGGGATCACGAGCGTGATCCTGGCCTTCGGGCTCTTCAAGGTGCTCTCCAGGCTCGGCCTCGCCAGCGACATGACCGTGCTCGAGAACAACGCGATGCAGTCCATCGCGACGTCGGCCGGCTACATGAACGCGCCGCTCTTCACGAGCCTCGCGGCCTATTCGATGGTCACGACGACGATCATCCCCATGGGCCGGGCGATGATCTGGATGTTCGTCCTCGCCATCCTCGGCGTGCTCTTCGCCTTCCCGATGAAGAAGCGCTTCATCAACGACGAGCAGCAGCCTTTCCCCGAGGGGATGGCCGCCGGCGTCGTCATGGACGCGCTGCACGAGAGCGACGAGAAGGAGGGCCTCTTCAAGGCGAAGCTCCTCCTCGGCGGCGGCCTCCTGAGCGCCGCGCTCGAGCTCCTCCGCGACGACAAGGTGATGCGCGCGCTCTTCGCGCTAAGGAACATCCCGCATTACTACGACGAATTCCTCTATGGCGGGCGCTTCGCCGATCTGCTCAAGCGCTGGGGCATCGCGCCGGCCATCCGCGGCACCCCCCTGAACGAGCTCACCATCCGGTTCGACACGAGCATCATCTTCGTCGCCACGGGCGGCCTGATGGGCATCCGGACCGGCGTGTCGCTCCTCCTCGGCGGGATCCTCAACTACTGGATCCTCGCGCCGATCCTGATCCAGCGCGGGATCATCCTGCCGAAGAACGGGCATTTCGGGTTCGGGGCGATCACCCTCTGGGCGCTGTGGGGCGGCGTCGCGTGCATGACAACGTCGTCTCTCTACGCCTTCTTCTCCAAGCCGAAGGTGATCCTCGACGCGTTCAAGGGCCTCACCAAGAAGGGCGGAGCGACCGACGTGCTCGCGGACATCGAGCTTCCGGTGAAGCTGTCGATCATCGGCATACCCGTCGTCGGCGCGGTGATCGTGGTGCTCGGGCAGCTCTGGTTCGGGATCTCCTGGTGGCTCGGGGCGCTCGCGATCCCGCTCGTCTTCATCTTCTCGCTCATCGCGGTCAACTCGACGGCCATCACCGCGATCACCCCGACCGGGGCGCTCGGCAAGCTGACGCAGCTCACCTACGGGGCCCTCGCGCCGAAGAACATCACGACGAACCTGATGACGGCCGGGGTCACCGCCGAGGTCGCGAGCAACACCGCGAACCTGCTGATGGATATCAAGCCGGGCTACATGCTCGGCGGCAAGCCCCGCCACCAGGCGATGGGGCACGTGCTCGGGACGGTCGCGGGGCTCGTGCTCTCGGTGCCCATCTGGTACCTCGTGCTGATCCAGGGCGACATCGGCCGCTACGGGACGGAGCGGCTGCCGGTCCCGAGCGCGCTCACCTGGAAGGCCGTCGCCGAGGTGCTGATGAAGGGGCTCGATTTCCTCCACCCGACCGCCAAGTCCGCGGTGGTGGTCGGGGCGATCGTCGGGATCCTCGTCGAGATCACGAGGCAGGTCACGAAGAACCGATTCCCCCTCTCCGCGGTCGCGCTGGGGCTCGCGTTCATCCTCAACTTCACCGATATCTGGTCGATGTTCCTCGGCTCGTTCCTCTTCTGGCTGCTCGATCGGCGCGCCGCGCTCTGGCACAAGAAGCGCGAGCAGGAGACGCGGCTCAGCGAGACGGCGCCCGGCGGGCGCGCGGACGCGCCGCCCGCGCGGCCCTGGTACGCGCTCGCCGCGGACAACACCGAGGCCATCTGCGCGGGTGTGATCGCCGGAGGCTCGTTGATGGGCATCGGCCTCAGCGTGCTCGGCGTGCTGGTGCTGCCCGACGTGCTGGAAGCGGCGAGCTTCACCAAGGCGCTCGGGCAGATCCTCGATTTCCTCCCGAAGTGAACCGCTGACGGTCGACGGGCGGGCCCATCGGTTCTGCTCACGCTCGCTCGACGCGCTCGCCCCGCGCGCGCGTGTTCGGGACGGGCCCCGCTGCGAGCGCGCGTCCCTGCGGCGAGCGCCCGCCCCAGCGATCGCGGGGGCCTCTCGCCGTCGCGGGACGACCAACGACGCCCCACTGTGACAGGAATGCGCGCCCTCGCGCCCCTCGGCGAGCCGCAACGGGCGCGGCGCGTCGCCCTGCCGAGCCGCTCTGCTCGCGAGCGCTTCTGGCGCGCTTCGTGCAGCCCTGTTTGCACCGCGTCAACACGAGCTCAGGAGAGGACGCGCGAGGGAGAGGACATCGATGCCAGTGAACCCGCCCCCGTCCCGGGGTACACCCCGCCCCGCGCCGGTCGGCGAGCCCGAGCAGGGCCCGCCGGCGCGAGATTCAGCGCCGCCCGAACCTCCCCGAGGGGATCCCGATCCGGGCGAACCGGCGCGCCGGGATCCCCCGCCGCCTCCTCCGGAGCCCGGAGAGCGGCCTCCGGAGATCAAGGATCCTCCGGCGTCGGACCGACCGACCGAGCCGCCCGGCGCGTTCGCGAGAGCCGGCCGCGCTCGGCCGGCGGTGTGACGTCATCACCCAACCGTCGAGAGGTTTCCATGAACACGTGTGACTGCTGCGGCAACAGCTACGACAAGGCCTTCCAGATCATGGTGGGCGGCACGAGCTACACCTTCGATTGCTTCGAGTGCGCGATTCACAAGCTCGCGCCCGTGTGCGCCCACTGCGCCTGCAGGATCGTGGGGCACGGCATCGAGGCCGGCGGGGCGTTCTACTGCTGTGCGCACTGTTCCAAGCAGGAGGGGGTGGAGGGGGCGATCGATCGGGTGGCCTGAGCCGCCGCCAGGGCGCCGGCGGCGCGCGGCCCGCCGCTCGCGCGGCCCTGCGGGTCGTTCGGCGCGAGGTCGTACCGCGCGCTCGGCGGGGTCGACCCGCCCTGCGCCGGGGGCGTCGCCGCGAGTCGATCTCCGACCAGCGCGGCGGCCAGGATGAAGAGCAGCAGCGCGACGCCCGTGTGCCCGCGAGCCTGGGTGAGCATGGATCCTCCTTCACGGCGAGGCGATCGCCCCGTCCTCCAGGAAACTAGATCTGGAGCAGGCGCGTGATAATCCTGGTCGGCCGACGAGGATTGCGTCGCGGAAGGAACGAATGGGATGGATCCGCTGGGCGGTCATCTGGACGAGATGAGGGCGTTCCTCGAGGTCGCGCGGCGGCAGAGCTTCTCGGCGGCGGCGAGGGCGCTCGGGCTCACGTCGTCGTCGGTCAGCAAGCAGGTCGCGCGGCTGGAGGAGCGCCTCGGCGCGCAGCTCCTCCGGCGCACCACGCGCCGCGTGAGCCTCACGGAGGCGGGGAACCTGTACGCCGAGCGCGCAGACCGGATCCTCTCGGACATCGAGGAGGCGCGGCGGGCGGTCGCCGATCTCGACGGGACGCCGCGCGGGACGCTGCGCATCTCGGCGCCCACCGTCCTCGGCTCGATCCGCGTCGCGCCCGCGGTGCTGGCCTGTCGCGCGAGGTACCCGGAGCTCCGCATCGATCTCGACCTCACCGACCGCATCGTCGATCTGGTGGCCGAGCGCGTCGACGTGGCGGTGCGCCTGGCCGCCGAGATCTCCCCTGCTTCGCTCGTCGCGCGGCGGCTCGCCGACGACCTGCGCGTGCTCTGCGCGAGCCCGCGGTACCTGCGGCGCCACGGGACGCCGCGCTGCCTCGAGGACCTGGCCGCCCACGACTGCATCACGCTCAACCTCGAGCCTGTCGCCCGGTGGACGCTCGTGGGCCCCGAGGGCGAGCGCGTCGTCCCGGTGAGCGGCACGTTCCGCACCAGCGACACGATCACGCTGCGCGACGCCGCGGTCGCCGGCCTCGGCCTGGCGAACCTCCCCGACTACGTCGTCCAGGATCAGCTAGAGAGCGGCGCGCTGCGGCGCGTGCTGCCGGAGTACGGCGCCTCGCAGCGCGCCAGCTTCGCGGTCTATGCGGCGCCCGCGCGCGCCGCGGTCCGCGTCGTCGTCGATGCGCTGGCAAAGGCCATGGGGGCAGCGGGGACGGCGAAGCCCTGAGCCAGCGCGGCGATCGTGAGGGATCGCGGGGAGGCCGAGGGAGCGCCGCGCCGGAGCGGTCGTCCGCGCGGCGCTGTCACGCGGGCCGCGGAGCAGCGCCCTGGTGCGAGGCGTGCGCCGCGCCGGCCGCGCGCTCCTTGCTCATCTGACGGATGCAGTACTGGAGCGCCGCCCGGAGGTTCCCGAGGGTGGTGATGTTGGCCAGATCGAGCCCGAGGCTGACGATGGTCTGGGCGACGTTCGACCGGATGCCCGTGACGATGCCCTCGGCGCCGAGCAGCCGGATCGCGCCGACGAGATCGAGGAGGTAGCTCGCGGTCTTCGTGTCGACCAGCTCGACGCCGGTGAGATCGAGGATGGCGAAGCGCGAGCCCGTGCGGACGATCGCCTCGAGCAGGGTATCCATCACCTCCGCTGTCCTGGCGCTGTCGAGCACGCCGATCATCGGCAGGGTCAGCACGCCCTCCCACACCTGGATGATGGGAGTCGACAGATCGCGGATGACCCGCTGTTGCCGCTCGATGAGCTCCAGCCTGGCCCGGAGCTCCTGCTCGGTGTTCTTTGGCTTGCTGACATCGAGGGTGAAGCCGACGACCGAGGACACCTCGCCCTGATCGTCGCGCATGGGGATCTCCCAGTTGTCCCAGTACACCCCGTGCGTCAGGGACTCCGAGTGGCTCGCTTCGCCCGCGAGCGCCCGCCGCACCATCTCGCACCCGTGCGGGTTGCTCGCGTAGAGGTCGAACAAGTTCTTGCCGATGTGCGCGCCCTGCTGGAGCCCGATGCCCTCGAGCGCCTTGCCCTCGTGGCACGTGAAGTTCCCCTCGCGGTCGATGGCCCAGACGATGATCGGGAGCGACTGCGTGATGGCCTGCAGGATCACCTCTCTCTGATGGTGGCGGCGGGTCTGCTCGATCCGCTCCGTCACGTCCTGCCCGAACACGCCGACGCCGACGACCTCTCCGTGCTCGTCGAGGATGCGCTCGTGGTGCCACTCGACGCTCACCGCGGCGCCGCCCTTCCTGACGTGGCTCCACACCCGGGGGGCCGCCCCGTCCTCCGCCAGGAGCCGCCGCCACGCGTCGGGGTTGCCGGACGCCGGCAGGAGCTCGTCCACGCGCTGGCCGAGCGCCTCGTTCCGCGCGTGGCCGAGCAGGCGCTCGGCCGCGCCGTTCCAGTCCTCGATCGTGAGCTCCTTGCCGTACTGGACGATCGCGACCGGCGCCCGCTCGAAGAGGCGTGCGCGTTTGCCCGCGAGTTTCTCAGCGTCGACTTCTCCCCATGAAGTGGTGGCGGCGGTCATCGGTGGAAATTTACCCCGGGCGTTCCCCGCTCGTCGAAATAACTGCCATGCGTCCCCATCGGACCGTCCGCAGACCGCCCTGGTTCGTAAGGACGGATCCACTGTTGCTGTAGCAACACTCCTCGAGCAAGCGCCTGCTGCTCCAGCAGCAGGCCGCCATCTGTTATAGCGGATTTGCGTCTGCGGAGCCGGCTCACACTTGGTACGCGGCGTGCTCAACGCCACCGGAACGGTCGAGGATGGCGCTCCACGACCGCGCCTGAATGGGCCTCATGGCGGTGCGACGGTGCGCACCGGATGGCGGGATTTGACGAGCCGTACACCAGCGAGTTCGACCCGTTTTGGAAGGGCGGTCCGTGAAGGGGCCCACCCTCGTCGAGGTTCGGGAGCAGGAGGAGCCATGAGCAACAAGATCCAGTTCCACAACGTGAGCAAGACATTCGCCGTCAAGGGGCCGGCCGGGACCAAGGAGGGCGCGCGGTTCACGGCCATCGAGGACCTCAACCTCGACGTGAGGGCCGGCGAGCTGATGGTCCTCGTCGGGCCGAGCGGGTGCGGCAAGTCGACGCTCATCGATCTGCTCGGCGGCCTGTCGAAGCCATCCAGCGGCAAGCTCCTGCTCGACGGCAAGCCGATCACGGGCCCGGCCCTCGATCGAGGGATCGTGTTCCAGCAGTACGCGCTGTTCCCGTGGCGGACGGCGCGCGAGAACGTCGAGTTCGGGCTCGAGGCCAAGGGCATCCCGGAGAGCCGGCGCAAGGAGATCGCCCAGGATTACCTGGATCTGGTCAGCCTCTCCGGCTTCGAGGATCGGTATCCGCACGAGCTGTCGGGCGGCATGAAGCAGCGGGTCGCCATCGCGAGGAGCCTCGCCTACGACCCGGAGGTGCTGATGATGGACGAGCCGTTCGCGGCGCTGGACGCCCAGACGCGCGAGTCGCTGCAGGCCGAGCTGCTCCGGATCTGGGAGAAGTCGCGCAAGACGATCCTGTTCATCACGCACAGCATCGACGAGGCGGTGTTCCTCGGGCAGCGGGTCGCGATCATGACGTCCCGGCCCGGCCGGGTGAAGCGGGTCATCGATATCCCGGAGGAGATCCGGGGTTATGAGGACGCGCGGTCGACTCCGGAGTTCGGCAGGCTGCGGCACGAGATCTGGACGCTGCTGCGCGAGGAGGTGCTGAAGGCCGAGGAGCAGGAGCGGAGCAAGCGGCAGAAGCGCGCGGCGGAGAGCCGCCCCGTGGCGGGCGTGGTGGCGGTCAATGGCTAGCCTGGAGCAATCGATTCCGCTGCCCGAGGAGTCGCAGCAAGGGCAGCTCGTGGGCGACGCGGCGCGGTGGTTCGGCCGCGCCGTCGCGCGCTCGGGGATCCTCCTCGCGGTCGCGGCGCTGTGGGAGACGGCGCCGCGGGTGGGCCTCGTGGAGGCGGCGTTCCTGCCGCCGCTGTCCGAGGTGCTGGGGACCGGGTGGCAGCTCCTCCAGAACGGGCAGCTCCTGAGCCATATCAAGGCGAGCCTGTCGCGCTCTCTCGTCGGCTTCACGCTCGCGATCTCGGTGGGCGTGCCGCTCGGGCTCGCGATCGGGTGGTACAAGGGCGTGGCGGACGCGCTCAATCCGCTGCTCGAGGTGCTGCGCAACACGGCGGCGCTCGCGCTCCTGCCGGTGTTCCTGCTGCTGCTCGGGATCGGGGAGGCCTCGAAGGTCGCGCTCGTCATCTACTCGTGCACCTGGCCGATCCTGCTCAACACGATCAGCGGGGTGCGGGGGGTCGATCCGCTGCTCATCAAGTCGGCGCGCACGATGGGGCTGTCGCCGCTCCAGCTGTTCCGCAAGGTCATCCTGCCGGCCGCCGTCCCGACGATCTTCGTGGGTATCCGCCTGGCGGGCGCGTACTCGCTGCTCGTCCTCGTGGCGGCGGAGATGATCGGGGCCAAGGCGGGGCTCGGATACCTGATCATCTACGCGCAATACAATTTCCAGATCCCGAGCATGTATGTCGGCATCTTGACGATCACGGCGCTCGGGCTGACGTTCAATCACCTGCTCATGCGCGTCGAGCGGCGGTTCACGTCGTGGAAGGTCGCCCCGAAGGAGTGAGCCCGCGCCCGGCGTGGGCTCCATGAAGGTCACCGTTCATCGAGGGAGAGGACGACCGTGAATCGAATCATCCTGGGCCGGACCGGCCTCGAGGTCAGCGTGCTCGGCCTGGGCGCGGGCGGCGACAGCCGGCTCGGGTCAGGGCGCATCGCGGAGGCCGAGTCGCTCCGGCTCGTCCGTGCGGCCATCGAGCGCGGCGTGAGCTTCATCGACACGGCGGAGGCGTACGGGACCGAGGGGCTCGTCGGGAAGGCGCTCCGCGAGGTGCCGCGCGCCAGCGTGGTGCTCTCGACGAAGAAGACGACGCGCCTCGAGGCGCCGCTCCGGCAGGAAGACGTGGTGTCGTCGCTGCATGCGAGCCTCGAGCGGCTCGGCACGGATCACGTCGACGTCTACCATCTGCACGGGGTGCTGCCCCACCAGTACGCCGATCTGCGCGAGCGGATCGTGCCCGTGCTGCTGCGCCTGCGCGAGCAGGGCAAGATCCGCTTCCTCGGCATCACGGAGGCGTTCGCCGCCGATCCGACGCACGCGATGCTCGAGCAGGCGCTCCTCGACGATGTGTGGGACGTCGTGATGGTCGGGTTCAACCTTCTGAACCAGGCGGCGCGGGCGCGGGTGTTCCCGCTGACGCGGGCGAAGGACATCGGGACGCTGATCATGTTCGCGGTCCGGCGCGCGCTGAGCCGGCCCGAGCGGCTGCGGGAGCTGCTCGCCGACCTGGCGGCGCGGGGCAAGGTGTCACCCGAGCTCGGCGACGGGGGGCTGGACCGGCTCCTGGAAGGAGAGGGCGCTTCGTCGCTGCCGGACGCGGCGTACCGCTTCTGCAGGGACGAGCCCGGGGCGCACGTGATCCTGTCGGGGACGAGCAGCGTGGAGCACCTCCTGGAGAACGTGCGATCGATCGAGGCGCCGCCGCTGTCGGCGCGGACGCGCGAGCGCCTCATCCAGGCGTTCGCGCAGGTCGACGACGTGTCGGGGCACTGAGGGGCGCTCGCGGGCGGGAGCGCGGCGCCGGGTCACGCGACCGGTGCGGCGAGCCCGGGCGGCGCGGGGGGCGGCGCGACGTCGGCGGGCTCACGCGCGGCGTCGCTCCCGAGGAAGCGCGAGATCCGCTCGCAGAGCCGCGCGCGGAAGGCGTCGTCGGTGGGGGGCGAGTGGCGGCACCCCTCGAGCAGCTCGGTCTCGGCGCGCGGCAGGAGCTCCTTCGCGCGCGCGAGCAGCTTCGCGCCGGGGAAGCTGACGTCGTCGTCGGCGCCGAACACGAGCGCGGGCCGCGTGAACCCGGCGAGGGACGCAGGCGTTGCGAGCGGGGGCGGGCGGAAATCGAGCCGGTAGCTGCGCACGGCGTCGCCGAAGTAGGAGCACCACATGTCGTCGTGCGTGGAGAACAGCCCGGAGACGAGGCGCGCGAGGCGCTCTTCCGAGGGGAAGGCGCGGTAGAGGGCCATCGGGATCGCGATGCGGGTGAGGCCTTGCCACGCCGAGCCCGACACCAGGGCCGCCGGCACGATCAGGACGAGCCGGTCGATGCGGGCGGGCGCGGCCTGGGCCATGCGCAGGGCCGCGAAGCCGCCCCAGCTCACGCCGAGGAGGTGGGTGCGCGCGAGGCCGAGCGCGTCGAGGACGTCGGTGAGCCACTCGGCGTAGGCGGGCCCGTCGATCGGCAGGCGGACGTCGGCGCTCTTGACGGACTGGCCGATGACGTCGACGACGTGGACGCGGTAGCGCGCGAGGAGCGGGCCGAGCTCGGGCATGAGGTGCGCGGAGCTGGCGAGCGCGCCGTGCAGGCAGACGAGCGGCGGGGCGTCCTCGGGGCCGGCGACGAGGACGTGCGTGGCGCCGAAGCGGGTCGAGACCTCGCGCGATCGGGCCGGGACCGGGAGCTTCTCGTGGAACCTGTCGAACCACGCCGCGATGCGCGCGCGCGCCTCTGGACTGCGGAACATGATGGATGACGTCATCGAGCCCTCCTGACGTTGGCTGCGGGGCGGAGGCCGCAGAGGTGCTGAGCGACGAGCCGATCGAGCAGGGCGATGGGCGACGGGTGCGCGCCCTGGGCCCAGGCGATCAGCGCGAAGTAGTAGAAGGAGAAGAAGGCGACGCCGAAGAGCGCGGGGTCGGCGTCGTCGGCGACCTCTCCCTGCGCGCGGGCGGCGTTGAAGAGCTCGACGACGCGGCCGTGCACGGCGGCGACCTGCTCGGTGAAGCGGGCCTGCCAAGGCGGGTCGGCGAACAGCGCGTCGCGGAGCAGCGTCTTCGAGAGGGCCGGCCGGCGGGCGTAGTACGCGAAGAAGGCGGCCCCGAGGCGGTGGAGCCGCTGCTCGAGGGGGCCGGGCTCGTCGTCGAGGATGGCCTCGGCCGCGGTGGCGGCGAGGTCGTCGAACAGCGCGGCGTGGAGCAGGTCGCGCTTGTCGGCGAAGTGGAGGAGGACCGTGCCGGCGGCCACGCCGGCGTCCGCGGCGATGGCGCGGACGTTTGCGGCCTCGAAACCGTGGCGCTCGAAGTGGTCGCGCGCGGCCTCGAGGATCCGGGCGCGCGTCGCGTCCTTCTGGGCATCGCGCCGGCCGGGTTTTTTAGTGAACGCGTTCACTGAACGAGTTCATTATATAAAAAGAAGCAACGCACAAGGGGGAATTGATGAGTCCAGCGCGCAATGGTGGGCGTCCGACCCAGGTTGAGGGCGAGGGTGAGGGTGCCCGACAGGGTGGGGTGCCCGACCGAGGTTGAGGGCGTCGTGGGCGTCGTCGTACGTCCGGTGCGTCCGACGACGGTTCAGGGCGTCTGAGGTTCAGGGCGTCCGTCCGGCGTCCGACCCAGGTTGAGGGGCGTCCGGCGTCCGACCGAGGTTGCGACCGAGGTTCAGGGCGCCCGAGGTTGAGAGCGTCCGCCCCTACGACACTCGATCGGTCCCGTGCGGGACATCTTTTTGCGTACGCCCCTTGCAGGCGGCGATCGCCGGTAAGGCTCAGCCCGCCGCGGAGGCCTGCTGCGCCTGGGCGCGCGCCCGGAGCCGCTGCTTGGCGGAGGGGCCGCCGGCGTGGCGCACCGAGGCGACGGCGCGATCCATCGCGTCCCGCCAGTAGCGCGCGACGTCCTCGCGCTCGGTGAGGAGGGCGTCGATGGGCCCGTGGTCGGTGTCGATCTCGACCGCGAAGCGGTCGCCGCGCGGGAGCACGCGGATGTCGCGGACCTCCCCGGCGGAGATGGCCGCCCCGAGCCGGCCCTCGGGACGCAGGTCGATCGCGCCGGTGCGGCTCACCCAGGGGGCGACGACGAAGCGGCCCGGGCCGAACGACACGACCGGGGCGGAGCGCGCCGCATAACGGGACGAGAACCTGGCAACGCCCAGGAAGGCGTAGCCCGCGAGCGAGAGCAGCGCGGCGGCGCTGCCGACGCCGATGGCGATGCCGCTGTCCCCCGCGGAGACGCTCCGCATGACCTGGATCCAGAGCGCGAGCGCGGCGAGCAGCAGCGCGGCCCCGATGAGCGCGTTGCGGGCCGCGGAGCTGCGCGGGCCGTGGCTCGCGTGGTCCCGCAAGACGAGGAGCTCGCCCTCGCTCCGGATCGCGAACCGCGACAGCGCGGCGGCCGGCAGCGGCGTCGGCGCAGGCTCCGGGAGGGGCCGCGGCGCAATGGCGCCGGGCGGCTCGGTCCCCCGCGCCGTCTCCAGCGGGACGCCCAGCGCGGCCGCGAGCGGCGCCGCCACAGCCTCGACGAGCGCCTCCGCCCGCTCGGCCTCGAGATCTTGCGCCTCGGCGACGAGCAGGCGCCGCGCCTCCGTGGCGCGCGCGGGCCCGGCGAGCGCGAGCCAGGCGGCGACGTAGGTCCGCTCGCGCGCGCACGTGGGTGCGCCGCAGCACGGGCGCCGCTCCGAGATCACCTGGACGCCCACCGCGTCGCGAGGCTCGGCCGTCCCCTCCCCGGCCGCGCCCGCGCTGGCCTCCCCGCCGCCTGCCTGGGGCCGCGCGTGGCGGGCGCCCGCGAGCCTCAGCGGCGCGAGCCGGACGACGCTCGCGCCGCGCTCGATCCGGAGCCACACGGGGTCCCGCGGCGCCGGGCCGAAGCCCGTATCCTGCTCCCGCCGCAGCGCGCCAAGCTCGGGCGCCACCCGGAGGATCAGCGGCGCACCGGCGCCCTCCGCCGAGAGCGCGCACGCCGCCCCGGCCGGATCGCCGAGCGGATCGAGGGCGGGTACGGTGCTTTCGGCCTCAAGGGAGCGGAGGGCACACGCGACCTCCGCCTCGAACGCTGCGGTGCTCGGCTCGGGCATGGCGGCACGTTTGCCCCGGCTGCGCTGGGTTGTAAAGCGCACCCGTCCGCGCGACAACGCGGGCGGCCCGCCCTCCTGCCCGGCCCGATTGCTGCCGCTCGCGCAGGGTCTGGCGCTGCCGCCTGCGCCAGAGGGCCAGCAGCGCGCCGAGCGCCGTCATCGGCAGGGCGCCGGGAGCGCTCGGCGGCTGGCCAGCGCCCGAACAGGAGCAGCCGGCGTCGCCCTCGACCTCGTCCACATTGCCGCTCTTCGGCCCGTCCTCGCTCCCCGACGCCGCGCCGCCCGATGCGCCCGAGGTCGCCGTCGCGCCCGCGCCGAAGCCGCCGCCGCCCGAGCTCGCGGCGCCCGTCCCGGCGATCGGGTAGAGCGCGCAGACCCCTTCGATGTCGTCGTCCTCGATCGTCCGCGCCGACGTGCCGCCCGGGTAGAACCCCAGCATCGTCGCGCCGCGCACGTTCGTGTGGCCGAGGCCAAGGAAGTGCCCCTCTTCGTGCGTCGCGATCGACCGCACATCGATGCAGTCGCCTTCGCCCGTGTCGTCCCAGCAGAAGCCGACGTTGTTGAAGATCATGTCGGCCTCGCCGATGACGCCGTCGGGATCCCAGACCGGCATCGTGACCGCGATGACCGAGCCGGCTTGCCCGAGCTCGCCAGGCCAGCTGTCGCTGATCCAGAGGAACACGCTCTTTCCGTCGTCGAAGTCGTAGCCGTCGTCCGTGTCGCCGAGGAGCTCGGTCTCCCACGCCGTGCATCCGGGGCTCGACCACGCCGCGAAGCCGGCCTCGATGCTGGCGGCAGCGAAGCTGGAGAGCGGCCCCGGGATCGTCCCCCCGTTGATGCGGTAGCCGACCGGCAGCTCGCGCCAGCGGGGGACGACCTCGAGATCGAGCGGCGCCCACGCGACGGCCTCGCGGGCCCCCGCGAGCAGCGACAGCGCGGCGGCGAGCGGGGTGCCCAGGGCGACCGCAGCCCTGAAGCCTCTCTTCATCCCCCCATCATCGGCTCATCGGTCCTGCGGGACCACCTCGAGCTCCTCGGGCGCCGCGCTCCCCTCGAGGGGCAGCGTCACCTCCACCCCCTCGTGCACCGGCAAGGTCGCCGCGACGGGCCAGGAGCGCGGCGCGCTGCCCTCGCCTGCCGCGACCTCGCGCAGCGTGACGCCGCGCACCGGATTCACGCCGCCGTTGAAGAGGCACGCGCGAAGCCGCCCCTCGACGACCGCGGCAGAGCACGGGATGACATCGGCCGTCGCGCGCCGGATCCGGCCGAGCATCGCCTCCTCCGCGGGCGCGGCGGGCAGGAGCGACACGAGCGCGTCGCGGGCGCGCGGGTCGCGGAGCCAGGCGAGCATCATCGCCGCGTGAATGCGCACCACGCGGTAGCGCGCGCGCGTGAGCTGGAAGAAGGCGTCGGGCGACGCCACGCCGGTCTCGCCGTCGAGCATGCCCGTCACGCCCGGCTCGATCTTCACCTCCGTACCGGGCGCCTCGACGTGCCACTTCACCGCGCGCCCCGGCCCGAGCGCGCCTTCCCAGAACAGCCCGCGCTCGGTGATGCCGGCGCGCTCCCCGCGGCGATCGCGCCGCGCGAACGTGAGCAGCACGCGGAAGTCGCTGACGGGCGCGCCGCTGTTGTTCACGACCGCGAGCTCGAAGTCGTAGCGGCCGCGCGCCGGCCGCGTCGCGCCGCCGTCCCGGCCCGCGTCGCCCGGGTCCGCCCCGGCGTCGCCCGGCTCCCCGGCCGCGTCGCCCTGCCCCGCGCCGGCCTCGCTCTCCGCGTCGTCGTCCGCGCGTTCCTGCCGCAGGATCGGCGCGATCACCCCGGCGCCGTCGTCCGGCCCTGTCGATCCGAGCAGGCTGAGGATCGGCACCCCCGCCCGCCAGAGCGGCGAGTCGGCGCGATCGCAGAGGCAGTGCGGGAACGACGGCTCGGCGCGCTCCCGGACCTCGCTCGCGAGGAGCGCGGCGGTGGCTCCGCGGGTCACCTGCCCGACGCCGCGCGCCGCCTGTCGCTCGGCCGGCGGCTGATCGCGGGGCGCCGCGAACCGCTGCACGAACGCCATCGTCGCCACGATGCCGATCACCGCGAGCGCCGCGGGCACGAGCACGCGGGCCCGGAGCGGGAGCGCGTCGATCCCCTCCTCGACGCCGCGCCTCTGTTCGCGCCCCGGCCGCTCGCCGAGCGGCGTCGGGCGGGGCGCGAACACGGGCGCAGCCGGCGAGCCGGGGGATGAGGCCGCGAGCCGCTCCGACGCGAAGCCCATGCGGCTCGACATCTCCGCCACCAGCGCGTCGCGCAGGCGGTCCGAGGGCGGCCCTCCCCAGGTCGCGAGGCGCGCGACGAAGCGCAGCGCGAGCCAGGTCGCGAGCGCGACGAGGCACGCGAGCGACGCGGTCCCGAGCGGGCCGCTCGCGAGATAGTCGGGGGACAGAGCGGCCGCGAGCACGCCGAGCGGCGCCGGCGCGATCCAGCTCGCCATGCGGGCGTTGAGGCGCGCGCGGTAGGCGCTCTCCATGGCCTCCATCGCCGCCGGCGAGGTCACGCCGGGCACGCCGGGCAGATCGCCCTCGAAGCGCGCGAGGACGAAGCAGTTGTGCGGCGAGCACGCGGACGGATCGAGCGCCACGCAGAGCGCCTTGCCGCGCCGGAAGAGGCCGCGGATCGCGGTGTAAGGCACCCCGAAGCGGACCGGCGCCGCCACGGCGCCCAGGGCGAACCCCTCGGCGTAGCCGGCGACGCGGACCAGCTCGACCTCGAGCTCCGCCTCGGCGCAGGTGAAGCGCACCGCGCCAACGGCATTGGCGCCCCCCTCGGCGATCGCCAGGGCAGCGACGGAGAACGCGCGAGCCAAGGTGGCCGCACCCTAACCGCGCGGGCCGGAGCGCTGCAACGGAAACCCGGACGGCTGGGAGGCCCCGGGCGCGTCGGGTGACCGTTGATCGCCCCGCGCCGGGTGCGTAATACGTGGCGCCATGAAGCCTCTCCAGATCGTCATCGCCATCTCCTGCGCTGTCCTCCTCGGCCCGGTCGCGGGCTGCGAGGAGAAGGTCCCCGAGCCGGATCTGCCGCCGGGCAGCGCCGTGCCGGCGGTGAAGCCCGCCGAGCCGGAGCCCGCCGATCTCATCAAGGAAGACACCGTCGTGGGCACCGGCCCGGAGGCGAAGGACGGCGACAAAGTCCGCGTCCACTACACGGGGCGCCTGCTGAAGAACAACGCCGAGTTCGACTCCTCCGTCGGCCGCGAGCCGTTCGAGTTCACGCTCGGCGCGTCGGAGGTCATCAAGGGCTGGGACCAGGGCGTGGCCGGGATGAAGGTGGGCGGCAAGCGCAAGCTCACGATCCCCTCCCGCCTCGCGTACGGCGACGCGGGCAGCCCGCCGAAGATCCCGGCCAAGGCGACGCTGGTCTTCGACATCGAGCTGCTCGGGGTCGGCGACGCGGCGAAGGACGCGGCCGGGGAGGACAAGGCCGGGAAGACCACGGCCGACAAGGCGGCCAAGCCCGCGGGCGACAAGGCGGCCAAGGGCAACAAGCCCGCGGCGCCGGCCGAGAAGAAGGAGGCGCCCAAGGAGGCGAAGTGAGCCGCGGGCGCCGCGCGAAGTGAGCCGCGGGCGCCGCGCTCAGACGACGCGCGCGAGCGCCTTGAGGAAGATCTCGTAGGCCTCGAGCGGGTACTCGCCCATGTGGAAGATCCGGAACAGCCGGTCCGAGAGCTTCCCCTGGGCCGCGTAGATCTCGAACACGTGCCCATCGACCGGCTCGCTGGCGAGCCGGCTCGCCATCTCGTCATACGTCCGCCCGGCCGGGATGTGCAGCGCCGTCCCGATCGACTGGAGCGGCATGTTCTCCCAGCGCGCGATCGTCAGCCCGAGGCGCTCGTAGCCGGGGCGCAGGATCGCGCAGCGCGCCTGGTACACGGCGTGACGCCCGGCGACGCCGCCGGTCGCGGCGAGGTGATCCAGCGCCGCGATCACCTGGCAGAGGCTCATCGGATCGATCGTGTACGGGTGCGCGCCGCCCTGCTGGGCGCGCCACATCTTGTGGAGCTCCAGGCTCGGGACGCGGGCGGGGATCCGCTCCATCTCGGCGAGCAGGTCCTTGCGGACCAGCGCCACCGTCAGGTTGGGGTGGCTGTGGAGGCCCTTGTTGCACGAGCCCATGACGGCGGCGATGCCTGAGCCCTCGAGGGCCAGCGGCTCGACGAAGAGCGCGCTGATGCCGTCGACGAGGAGCTTCTTGCCGTACTTCCGGGCGAGCGCGCCGACCTCGGGCAAGGGGTTCAACGTGCACGTCGACGTGCCCCCGTAGACCATGGCCACCGCGTCGACCTGGTCCGCCGCCAGGATGGCCTCGATCTTCGCGAGGTCCGGCCTCTCGCCGTAGGGCAGGCACATGTCGACCGCCGGCTGGCCGAGCATGGCGGCGTACTCGAAGATCCGGTCGCCGTAGGCGCCGTTCCGGACGACGAGGAGCCGCTCGTCGCGCCGCAAGCAGGAGCCGAGCACGGCGGCCATGGAGGTCGATCCCGAGCCCGTGAGCAGGATGGCCTCGTAGCTGGGCGCGCCGAGGGCCTCGACGATGCCGTGCCGGGCCCTGTCGAGCAGCGGCCGGAGCCGGGGGCCACGCGGGACTATCGGGCTCTCCCCGTAGGTGCGGGAGACCTGGTTCACCGCGTCCGGCAGGTGGAAGACCGCGGGCGTGAGCGAGACGACGCGTGGCGTTGCGGCGGCGATCATGCCGCGAGATCTAGCCCGGAACGCGCGCGGGACGCAGCGGAGATTGCGCTACGCCCAGCGGAGCTGGCGCAGATCGTCCCAGACATCGCGCGCGGAGTGGTAGCGGTAGGCGTCGCGGCGGCGCAGCAGCTTGGCGATCACCTGGCTGAGCGGCGTGCAGAGCGCCTCGGCCTTCTGCCGGGGGGTGCCCTCGGCGATCTGCCGCGTGATCTCCTCGTAGGCGACGTTCACGTCGATGGCCGGTTGCCCGGTGTGCATCTGGTACATGAGCAGGCCGAGCTGGTAGAGGTCGCTCTGCGTCGTCGTGTAGCCCGCCGTCACGAGCTCCGGCACGAGGATCTTCGGGTTCGCGACCTGCGGGCGGAACCAGCGGGTGACGCCGTCGAGCTGGTGCGCCACGCCGAAGTCGGTGAGCTTGACGAGCGGCCTGTGGTCGAGCTGCGAGATGAGCACGTTGCCCGCGTGCAGGTCGGCGTGCACGACGCCGTTGTCGTGCAGGTACTGCAGCGTCATCAGCAGCTGGCGCGAGAGCTCCAGGAGCAGCGGCGGCTGGAACGGGGCGCCGAGCAGCGCCCGGAGGCTCGTGTCGCACCGCTCGAGCGCCAGGTAGAACAGGTAGTTCACCTCGAACGCGTCGTGGATATAGACGATGTTCGGGTGGCGGAAGCTCTCCAGGCGGAGCATCTCGCGCGACCACTCTTCCTTGACGACCTGGTAGGGCTTGTTCGCCGGCCGCAGCATCTTCAGGGCGTACACCTGATCGAACGGCCCGCTGCACTCGTACACCGAGCCATACTGCCCGTCGCCGATGAGCGCCCCGATCACGTACGTCCCCCGGGTGGAGGTCAGCGCTGAGCCCGGCACCGGAAACGGGATCAGGAAACTGCCAGTGGAGGACCAGGTCACGGCGAGGCCATCGTAACCGAAAACGCCGGCGCCCGTTCACCCCGCCACGCTCGCCCCGCGCAGCAGCCCGCCTTCGCGGCGCAGGGGGCGTCCATGGCGCCCCGGACGCGGAGCGCCGAGGGCGGCCGGCCGCTCATGAAGCGGCGAGCTTCCGCACGATCTCCGCGGCCTCGGCCTGATCGAGCTCGAGCGCCGCGGCCACGTCGAGCAAGAGCTCGCGCTCGCTGCTCCTGACGATCCCGTCGGCGACCACGACCTGAGCGGCCAGGAAGAAGGCGACCTTCCGGGCCTGCGGGCTGGCCAGCCGCTCCTTGAGCGACGCGAGCCGGGCCGCGCGGCCCTCCCTGTGGAGCTGCTCCACCACGCTCTGGAGGAGCGTGTCCATGGTGCTCTGCGGGATCCGTCGATCCGTGAGCGACTCTACGCTCCGGGCGAAATGGATCTTCTCCTCCGGGCTGAACTCGCCGTCGGCGAACGCCGCGAGGAACATCAGCTCGACGAGCGCCTCGAGGTTCGGCTCATCAAGCGTTTGCAGCGGAGGAGGGCTCATCTGGGGCATCGGCCCCGTGTACACCGAGGCCCGGCGCGGGACCAGCCCTGGAGCGTCCCCTTACCCCGCGCGCCCGGGGCAAACGCGGCGGCGCTGAACGCGCCCGATGGGCGGCATTGGGAGAGCGCTCCCTGTGTGTCATGAGTTCGAGCATGCTGGTTCGCGAACTCGCCCCGCCGCTCCTCGGCGCGCTCTTCCTCTGCGGCTGCAGCAGCGCGACCGCGGCGCGGCGCCCCGCCGAGCCGGGTCGACCTGCACCCGAGGGGCGCGCGGCGACCCCGCGGGCCGCGGCGAGCGCCGAGGCGGCCCCGCCGCCGCTGCGGCTGCCCTGCGAGGCGGACGATCTCGTCGGCTGCACGAACGGCTGCGCCGACCACCAGATCGAGGACTGCGTGACGCTGGGATCGATGTACCTGGGCGGCGCGATCGTCTCGATCGATGTGGAGCGAGCGATGACGCTGTTCGAGAAGGCGTGCGCGGAGGGGAGCGCGCGCGGCTGCTTGCGGCTCGGCGACGCCTACCACGATCGGCTCGCGCGCGCGGACGGCGCCGGCGGGGCGAGCGGGGCGGACGAGGCGGCGCTCTACTGGCACGCGCGCGCGTGCCACGCGGGCGCGAACCTCGGGTGCCTCGCGGCAGGCAGGGCCTACCTCCACGGCCAGGGCGCGAGCGCCGATCCGGGTCGCGCGGCCGCGCTGTTCCAGCGCGTCTGCGAGCGCGGGAACGCCCACGCGTGCGTCGAGCTCGGACACCTCCACGCGGAGGGTGAGGGCGTGCAGCGCGACGACCGGAAGGCGGTCGAGCTGTTCACGAAGGCGTGCAAGCTCGGCCTCGACGAGGGGTGCCTGCGGGCGAGCCGGTCCGGCGACGTCCTCCCGCCGCGCGACTGACGCGGCCTCGACCGCGGCTCGTCGCCGTCAGTCGGTCCGGCGGCGCTGGGCGATGTCCAGCGCCGCCGTGATCATCGCGGCGAGCTGTGTATCCGGCACGCCCTCGGAGGGGAGCACCACGAGCTCGGCGCCGATGCGCCGCGACAGCTCGATGAACCCTTCCGGGTCGAACGCCCGCACGTCCTGGGTCATCACGATGGCCAGCGGGTTCAGCCATGCGGCGCTGCCGCGCAGCGACACGAGATCGCACGCGAGCAGGTCGGCGCCCTCGACGAAGACCAGCCGCCGGCACCGCTCCGCGAGCTGCTCGCTGGCGCTCACGATGAGCACCACCGAGGCCGATGCCGTCCGCTTGCTGCGCCCCGCCGGGCGTGTCGGTAGCTCTCGCGTGCTCATGAAGCCCAGGTCAGCGAGCGAGCAGCAGGCGCCCGTACGGGATGGGCCCGGCGCCCGGCGCCCGAGCGCGCGCCTCGTCGGCGAGGGCGAGATCCATGACGAAGGAGCCGAACGGCAACCGGAAATCCCGGTCGTTCGGCTTGGTCGCGTAGAGGGCGAGCAGCGAGAGCACGCTCCCGATCTGCGCCGCGGCCGGATCGTCCTCGCAGGCGTTGAAGCGATCAGCGAGCGTGCACAGCTGCCGGAAGAGCGGACCGCCCGGGTGCGGGCCGGCGCTGCACATGGCGAAGGTGCCGCTGCCTCGATATCCGAGCTTCCGGCGCTTCCTGGCGGGGGTACGGGAGGGAGGTACCATCGTCATGATTGCTGCCCAAGTCGCCTGTGAAGGGTGAATCGCCCCACGCCGGGGCTGGCCTGCCGCGGGACGCTCTCCAACCAGTAATAGAGCAGCCCGAAGAGAGTCAATCGGAGAGGACGCTGCAGGCCGGGCGAGCGTGAAATTCTGCGGAATGGTCCCCCGTCGGGGCAGCGCGTGGGTATACGTCACCGCATGAAGGCAGTCGTGCTTGCCGGCGGCAAGGGCTCCCGGCTCCGCCCCTACACCGCCCTTATCCCGAAGCCGTTGATGCCGATCGGGGATCACACGATCGTCGAGATCCTCCTCCGGCAGCTGGCCCGGGCGGGGGTCACCGACGTCGTGATGTGCGTCGGCCACCAGGCCGCGCTCATCGAGGCGGTCGTCGGCGAGGGGAGCCGATACGGGCTGCGCATCTCCTACCAGCGCGAGGAGACGCCGCTCGGGACCGTGGGTCCGCTCCGGGTCATCGAGCGGGACCTGCCGGAGCGCTTCCTCGTGATGAACGGCGACATCCTCAGCGATCTCGACTTCACGGCGCTCCACCGCACGGGCGAGTCGACCGGATCGCCCCTCACCGTCGCCGTCTGCGAGCGCGCCTCGAAGATCGACCTGGGCGTGCTCGACCTCGGCCCCGACGGGCGCGTCGTCAGCTTCCGCGAGAAGCCGACGTACACGTTCTGGGTCAGCATGGGCATCTACGCGATGAGCCGCGGCGTGCTGCGCTTCATCCCCGAGGGCCGGCCGTTCGGGTTCGACGACCTGATGCACGCGCTGCTCGGCGCCGGCGAGCCGGTGGCCACCTTCCCCTTCCGGGGCCACTGGCTCGACATCGGAAGGAGCGACGACTTCGCCGAGGCGCAGGACGAGTTCGAGAAGAACCGGCAGCGGTACCTACCCGAGTGACGCGGCGAGCGCCTCGCACACGGCGTCGACGTCGGCGTCGGCCATGCGCGGGTGGAGCGGCAGCGTGAGCTCGCGGCCCGCGATCGCGTCCGTCCGCGAGAGCCCCTCCTTGCGCACCCGGTCGGAGGCGCCGTGGTGCGAGAAGCGGTGGATCGGCGTGTAGTGCACGCTCGTCTGGATCCCGCGCGCCTTCATGGCCTCCATCACGGCCTCGCGCGAGGTGCCCTCGGGCAGGAGCACCGGCATGAGGTGGTGCGCGCTCTCCCCCAGCCCGCGCGCGTAGAAGTCGCGGTACGGCAGCCCGAGGCCCCGCACCCCGGCGAGGCGCTCGTGGTACCGCGCCGCGAGCGCGCGCCGACGCGCGTTGCCCGCCGCGAGCCGGCCGAGCTGCACGAGGCCGATGGCGCTGCGGATCTCGTCGATGCGGTAGTTCATGCCCGCCTCCACGACGTCGTACGTGAACGCGTGCCCCTTGTGCCGATCGAGGGTGAGCGTCGTCATCCCGTGCGCGCGGAGGAGCCGCATGCGCGCGTGGAGCGCGTCGTCCCTCGCGATCACGGCGCCCCCCTCGCCCACCGCGAGGTTCTTGTTCGAGAAGAAGCTCAGGCAGCCGACGTCCCCCAGCGTCCCGAGCGCCCTGCCCCGGTAGCTCGCGAGCGGCGCGTGCGCCGCGTCCTCGACCACCGCGAGCCCCCGCTCGGCCGCGATCGCGGAGATCGCGTCCATGTCGCAGGGGTAGCCGGCGTAATGGACGACCGCGATCGCCCGCGTCCTCGGGGTGATCTTGCGGACGATGTCGGCGGGATCGACGCCGAGGTCGTCGTCGCCGACGATGTCGGCGAGCACCACGTTGGCGCCGCACAGGAGCGCGGCGTTGGCGGTCGCCACGAACGTGAGGCTCGGGCAGATCACCTCGTCGCCGGGGCCCACGGAGAGCGCGGTGTACGCGAGGTGCAGCGCCGCGGTGCAGTTCGTCACGGCGAGCACCCTCGGGGTGCCGAGCGCCTCGCCGAGCTCCCGCTCGAACTGCGCCGTCCGCTCCCCCATCGTCAACCAGCCCGACGCGACGACCTGCCGCGCGGCCTCGGCTTCTTCAGGCCCGAACGAGAGATCGCTGAGAGGTATCTTCCACATGGCCTTCCATCCATCCAGCCGGCGCCTCGCGGAGAGGGCGCGCGAGGCGCTGGCCCCCGGCCGCGCGGCGACGCGCGTCAGATCGCGTACTCGCGCGGCCGGTAATCGGTGAGGTGACGCTCGACATAGGCGTACGTCCGCGCGAGCCCCTCCTCGAGCGGCACGCGGGGCGCGTAGCCGACGAGCTCCGCGGCGCGACGGAAATCGGCGAGCAGCACCATGACCTCGCTCGCGTCAGGGCGCACCCGGGCCTCGTCCGTCACGAGCTCCGCGCGCTTGCCCGTCACCTCGAAGATGAGCCGGATCAGATCGCCGATCGAGATGGCGCGCCCGCTCCCGACGTTGAGCGTCTGCCCCACGGCCCGCGCGCTCGATCCGACGAGGAGGAAGCCGGCGACGGTGTCGGTCACGAAGTTGAGGTCCCGCACCGGCGTGGTGCTCCCGATGCGGAGCGCGGCGCTGCCGGCCGCGAGCTGCTGCATCACGCTCGGGATGATCGCGCGCGACGACTGCCGCGGGCCGTAGGTGTTGAACGGCCGGATGGTCGCCACCTCGAGGCCGAACGAGAGGTGATAGCTCTCGGCGAGCTTGTCGGCGCCGATCTTCGTGGCCGAGTACGGGGACTGGCCGGTCAGGGGGTGCGCCTCGTCGATGGGCGTGTAGCGCGCGGTGCCGTAGGTCTCGCTCGTCGACGTGTGGACCACGCGCGCGCCGTGCTCGCGCGCCGCCTCGAGGACGTTCAGCGTGCCCTGCACGTTCGTCGCCACGTACTGCTGCGGGGCCACGTACGAGTACGGGATCCCGATCAGGGCCGCGAGGTGGAACACGACGTCGGCGCCGCGCACGAGCGACCGGACCGCGCCCGCGTCCTCCACGTTGCCTGGGACGACCTCGACCTCCGCGAGGGCGTCCTCGGGGAGCCGGTCGAGGTGCCCGCGCCGCGAGCCCGAGGTGTACCGGACGAGCGCCCTCACGCGCGCGCCCTCCCGGATCAGCGCCTCGACGAGGTGGCTGCCGATGAACCCGCCGGCGCCGGTCACCACGACGCGCTTGCCGCGATAGAAGCCTTCGCTCACGGCCGCGTCCGTGGCCTCTGCGGGTTCGCGCGTCAAGCGCGTACCGAGGCGGCGCGCCCGTTTGCGCCCGGCGGCGCTGTCCCGCGCGCGGGGCGGGCCGGCGCGCGCCACGCGCGGGCAGCGCCGCCGCGCAGCGGCCCGCGGGGCGCGCTGGCGGACGGCGTCGCGGGGATCACTGGATCTGGATCTGGTCGGTGGGCGTGTTGCCCGCCCCCTCCGCCGTGCCGAGCTCGCGGTGAACGCAGAGCCCCTGCTTGCAGTACGACTCCGGCGGGGCCTTGCAGTCCACCTTGGGCTCCTCGCACTTGCCCGTCTTGTAGCTCTCCGACATGGGCTTGATCTTGTCGAAGGTCGCGTTGCTGATGGGCTTCGCACAGCCCGGCCACTCGCTCTGACGGCAGTCGGCGTCCGTGTTGCAGTGCTGCGCCTTGTTCACCAGCTCGAAGGCGTCGCCGCGGACTTTGTCGCACTCCTTGGGATCCATCTTGCTCTCGCAACCGGCGGCCAGCGCGAGCAGGAGGAAGCTCGCGGTCATGCGGAGCGAGGTCCGAGGTCGGAAGGAGGCCGATCCTGGCCGCCCGCGTCGACGAGCACATGTGATCATTCAGGGTTCTCCCGGTCAAGGCCGCCCTTCCGCGCCGGAGGGGCAGCGGCCTGCGCCGGGCCCTTCGTATCACGGCTGGATCCGGGCGCGCAGCTGGCGTAGCCCGTCGACATGGAACGTCCTCGAGAAGGCTCCGGGGTCAGCGGCGCCCCGCACGGCGGATCCGGCATCCGTGTTCGCAGCTCCCTCCGGGTGCTCACCCTGAACATCTGGAACCGCCACGACCCGTGGGAGGCGCGCCTCGAGCTCATCCGGGAGGGGCTCCGCGAGCTCGATCCCGACGTTGTCGGCCTCCAGGAGGTCCTGTCGTACGAGGGCCGATCGCTGGCCGACAGCATCGCGGACGGGCTCGGCTACGAGGCCGCGTTCGGCGCCGCGCACGACCTCGGCGGCGGCGTGCTCTTCGGCAACGCCGTGCTGTCGCGCTGGCCGATCGCGCGGAGCCAGGCGTTCCCCCTGCCCACGGGCGAGACCGACGAGAAGCGCTCGATCCTTCTCGCCGAGCTCGGGTCGCCCCACGGCGCGATCCCGTTCTTCGTCACCCACCTCAACTGGAAGTTCCACCACGGCGCCGTGCGCGAGGCGCAGGTCGCGGCCGTGGCCGACATCGTCATGCGCGAGGCGCCCATGGAGGGCCTGCCGCCCATCGTCGTCGGCGACTTCAACGCGCAGCCCGAGGCCACGGAGATCCGGTTCATGAAGGGGCTGCACGCCCTGAACCAGAAGAGCGTGTACTTCGCCGACACCTTCGACCAGGCGGGCAAGGGCCCCGGGTTCACCTTCGATCCCGCGCGGAACCCGTTCGCGGCCATCACGAACGAGTACCCGCGCCGCATCGATTACGTCTTCGTCCGCGGCCCGGACGCGCAGGGGCGAGGCAAGCCCCTCTCGTCGAGGGTCGTCTTCGAGGAGATCCGCAACGGCGTCGCCGCTTCGGATCATTACGGGGTTCTCTCGGAGATCTCGATGTAAAGCGGGCCGGCGCCCCCGGAGGGGCGCGCGCTCCGGCGCGTGCCCGGGGGTGCCCTGTTCACGTGTACACTGGCGGCATGTCGTCCCCTCGAGCGCCGGGCGGCGAACCGCCGAGCCCGCCCGACGCGCCCGGCGATAGCTCGGCTCCTCCGCCTGCTGTCGCGGTCCGCGTCGGTCCGGTCGTGCCCGACGCCCTGGCGCTCATCGGCGGCACGCCGCTCGTCCGCCTCGCCCGGATCTCGCCCGAGGGCGGAGGCGTCGTCTACGGCAAGCTCGAGTCGATGAACCCGGGCGGCAGCGTCAAGGACAGGGCGGCGCTCGGCATGGTGCTCTGCGCCGAGCGCGAAGGGATCCTCAGGAGAGGGTCGACCATCGTCGAGGCGACGAGCGGCAACACGGGGATCAGCCTCGCGATGATCGCCGCCGTGCGCGGCTACCGCTGCGTGGTGGTCATGCCCGAGGACATGAGCGTCGAGCGCCGGCACGTCCTCCGCGCGTACGGCGCCGAGATCGTCCTCACGCCCGAGGGCCAGGGCATGGCCGGCGCGGTCGCCCGCGCGATCGAGATCTGCGAGGCGACCCCCGGCGGGTGGATGAGCCAGCAGTTCCAGAACCCGGCGAACCCCGGCGCCCACGCGCGCGCCACCGGCCTCGAGATCCTCGCGCAGACCGGCGGCGACATCGCGGCCTTCGTCGCCGGCGTGGGCACGGGCGGCACGCTGACCGGCTGCGGTCGCGTGCTCCGGGATCGGCTCGGCAGCGCGGTCCGCATCTGCGCCGTCGAACCGACGAAGAGCGCCGTGCTCTCCGGGCGAGGCCCCGGCCCCCACGGCATCCAGGGCCTCGGCCCCGGCTTCGTCCCGGCGATCCTCGAGCGATCGCTCATCGACGAGATCCTCACAGTGACCGAAGCGGGCGCCTCGCGCATGGCGCGGCGCCTCGCCCGCGAAGAGGGGCTCCTCGTCGGGCCGAGCTCCGGCGCCAACGTCCACGCGGCCGTGGAGATCGCGCGCAGGGTGCGCGGGACGATCGTGACCGTGCTGCCCGACTCGGGAGAGCGCTACCTGCTCTGAGGTACATCCGGCAGCGGCGGCGCGCAGCGCGCGCCAGCCGCCGGACGCGGCACATGGCTACGGCCGTCCGTCACGACGGGGCGCTCGGCCGTCCGCGTCGGTGAAGCGGCGGTTCGCCGCTGCCGCGAGGCGCGCCTGCGCGCCGTGCGCCACGTCGTGGAGGACCCGCTCGACCACCGGCTCATGGATCGCGATCAGCCGCGCCGGGGCCACCCCCAGGACGACGGTGAGCGCGACGAGCGCGAGCAGGAACGCGCGCTCGCGGAGCACGAGCGCCTCCAGCGCGGCGCCCTTCAGGTGGCGCCGGAGCGGCCCCAGGAAGGTCCGCTGGAACGCCCGGAACAGCGTGATCCCGTTGAGCGCCGCCGCCGTCAACGCCAGCACCGCGAGCACGGGATGGGCATGCAAGATTCCATGCAGGAGCAGGTCCTCGCTCACGAACGAGAGCGCTCCCGGCATCCCGATCATGGCGCACGCGAGCAGGAAGAAGAAGGCGGCCATGCGGGGCGTCCGGGCGACGAGGCCGCCGAGCTCGCGCGTGTCCGCCGTACCGGCGCGCGCCTCGATCGCGCCGACGACCATCGTGAGCCCCGTGATCGCGATCGACAAGGCGACGCTCTGCAGGAGCGCGCCGCTCACGCTCTGCGGGCTCAGCGAGGCGACCCCCAGGAGCACGAGCCCCTTCTGGCTCGCCACGAGGTAGCCGAGCAGCCGGCGCAAATCGGTCTGGACCAGCGCGAGCACCGCGCCGTGCAGCGCGCTGATCAGGCCGAGGACGGCGAGGATCGGCATGCCGTCGGCGCAGCCCAGGGGCAGGAGCGTCGCCCCCACGCGAACGAGCACGCAGACGCCGACCTGCATCTGGGCGAGCAGGATGGTCACGCCGAGCGGCCCCCGCTCCAGCAGCACCGGCAGCCAGCCGTGGAACGGCACGGCGGCCATGCGCATCAGCACCGCGATGCCGACGAGCGCGAACAGCGGCGACTGCCACGCTTCGGGGACGCCGACGCGGGCGATCTCCTCGACGTCGAACGGCAGGGCGGCGCCCTGGCGCGCGGCGAGCACGGCGATGGCGCCGATCGCCACGACGAGCGGCGCCGTGCCCCCCAGCAGGAAGATGCGGCAGGTGCGCCGGAGGAGCGGGTCCTGGGCGCCCTTCCTGGCGACCAGGCGATCCACCGGCACGAGCGCAGCGACCCAGGCCGCCGCGAGCACCGCGAGATCGACGGAGCAGAACACGCCGAGGATGGCGCTGCCGGTAGCGAGCAGCGCGGCGGCGCCGGGCGGATCGATCGCGGCGCGCGGGCTCGCGGCGAGCAGGGCGAGCAGGACGAAGCCGAGCAGCGGGAGCAGGGTGATGGTGAAGCCGTCGAGGCCGAGGCGGAGGCGCGCCCCGAGGAGCGGCAGGGCGGGCCCCCCGGCGGTGAGCGCGACGCCGGCGTGCGAGAGCGCGAGCGGCAGCAGCGAGAGGAGCAGGGTGAGCGCCGCGCCGATGAGGGCGACGCGGCGCGCGCGCTCGTCGCTGCGCGCCCGGGCGGCGAACAGCGCCGCGATCGCGGGCGTGAGGATGAGCGTCCCGAGGAGCGGAAAGGCGTTCATGTGCGAGCCCTCTTCGTGTCGCGCGCGCGGGGCTGAAAGGCCGCCGCGCCCTCTGTCGCGTCGCGGGCGTCCTCGTCGCCGGGCTCTGCGGGGGTGCGCTCAGGCCAGCCGCTCAGCGCCGCCACCCAGCGGCGCTCGCTCTGGTCGAGCAGGCGCCCGAGGCGCATCAGCGGCGCGGCGACGAGCCGCTCCTGCAGCCCCTCGAGGTGGAAGCGGTCGAGGGACAGCCAGTACGCGCGCCGCACGAGCGCCGCCGGCAGGAGCCGGCCAGCGAGCCCGAGGTGCGGCAGCGGCTCGCCGGCGTGCGCGGCCCGGATGTCCTGCGCGTCGCGGAGCGCCGACGGGGCCCGCAGCAGCTGGAGGCAGCGCAGGCAGGCGTGGGCGAACAGGTGGACGAGCGCGAGCCAGTAGAGCCCGAGCCCGATCTCCACGAACATGAGCCCCACCTGCGTCATCGTCGCGTGCGCGAGCGCGCCCTTCACGTCCGCCTGCACGCGCCCCACCATCGTGCCGTAGACGGCCGTCGCCGCCCCGACGCAGGCGACCACCACGCTCGCGGCGAGCGAGCGCTGGAGCAGCGGAGCCGCGCGGAGCATGAGGTACACCCCGGCGTGCACCGAGATGGCGCCGTAGAAGAGCGCGCTCGACGGCGTCGGCCCCTCCATGGCCCGCGGCAGCCAGCTGCCCATGGGAAACTGCGCGCTCTTGCCCATCGCGGCGAGGAACAGGCACAGCGCGAGCGCCGTGGCCGCGCCGGGCCCGAGCGACGCCGCGGTCCCGGGCCAGGGCGAGCCGCCGAACACCTCGCCCCACTGCGAGGAGCGGGCGACGTCGTGCATGAGCACCGCGCCCCCGAGCAACCCGATGTCGCAGAGCCGGTAGGTGATGTACACGCGCACCGCGGCCCGCGGCGGCGCCTCGCGCTCGTGGAAGAAGGCCACGAGCAGCACGCTCGTCGCGCCGACGAGCTCCCAGCCGGCGAAGAGGAGATCGACGGTGCCCGCCGACACGAGCCCCAGCATCCCGGTCGAGAACAGCGCGAGGAGCAGGAAGAAGCGCGCGAAGCCCGGCTCGCGGTGCAGGTACGCCACCGAGAACCTGCCGACCAGGAGCGCGATCAGCGAGACGAGGAGCATCATCGTCGCCGACAGCCGATCGACGAGCAGGACGACCTCGAACGCATAATCGCCGAGCTCGAACCAGTGGCCGAGCGCCACCGGGACGAACGCGTAGGGCGCCGCGACGGCCGAGAGCCATATCGCCAGCGAGGCCGCGAGCGAGAGCGCGAGCGTGGAGAGCACGACGCGCGACACGACGCGCTCGCTCGGCGTGCGAACGAGCAGCAGGTAGGCGCCGAGCGCGGCGAACGCCGCCGCCGGAGAGAGCACGGCGAGCGCGGCGAGCTTGCCGAGGAGCACATCAGACAGCATGGTCGACGACCTCACGTGGCCGCGTGGACGCGGCTCGGATGAGCGCAGGCGGAACGAAGCCGGACCTCCCGGCGTACCAGTCGGCGGAGCGCTGGACCGCAGGCAGGGGTTGATGCGGTGGAGAGAACGGCGCGAAGCCGTCGCCCGTGAAGCACGCGATCCGGCCCGTCGCCGGATCGACGCAGGCGAGCTGGATCCAGCCGTTGCCGATGAGCTCGCGGAGGGCCGGCTGCCGCGCGTAGAGCGCGCCTGCCGTCTCCGTGCTCGCCTCGACGATGACGAGCAGGCGCACCGGCTCGTGGATCTCGATCATCTGCTTCGGCAGCCCGGTGCGCAGGTCGCTCAGCGATCCCTCCATGACCCCGAGCAGCGAGGCGAGGTTGTGCGGGAGCTTGGTGCCGGCGCCATAACGGCGGTTGTCGACGCAGGAGAAGTAGTACTCGAGGTTGATCCCTGCCCCGACCGGGCCGACCGCGAGCAGGATGCGCTCGAGGATCGTCCCGCCCTGGTCCTGGGTCGGGTCGTACGAGACGAGGAACGCCCTGCGGTCGAGGAACAGCCCGCGGGTGAGCGACCGGCGGCCGACGACGCAGACCGCGTTGGTGACGTGTCCCAGCTCGGGCCGCGCCTCGCTGAGATCCGCGGCGCGCGCCTCGACGTGCGCGAGCGCCCGCGCGGCGTCGCCCTCGCGCGGCGCCGACGCGAACCTCCGGCAGCGCTCGTGCGCGTGCTGCTGGCGCGCAGCGTCGAGCGCCCCGACCAGCGCCGCGAGCTCGCCGCGGTGGGACGCCGGCACGAGGTTCTGGTCGTAGAGGACGATCTCGTCCGTCGTCGTGTTGTTCATGCCGCCGAGGAAGAAGGTCCCGTCCGGGATGTCGATCCCGCGCGCGGCGAGCAGCACGCGGACCTCGGGATCGTTCGCCATGGCCGCGAACAGCCGCGCGTTCGGGCCGCCGTGGCGGCCGCCGCACGCGCCGCAGTCGTACGCCGACTGGTGCGGGTTGTTCACGCTGGTCGCCCCGTGGCCGAGCACGACCACGATCGGCGCAAAGACGCGCGTGAGCCCCATGTTCTCCAGCGTGGCAGCCACGCGCGCCGCCTTGGCCGCGGCGGTGAACGGCTGCCCCTCGCCGCCCGCGGCGGAGCCCTCGTCGTGCGGGCTGTGGAGCCGCGTCGGCACCGGCGGGAGCAGGCGCCGCTCGAGGGCGCGGCGCAGCCTCGCCACGGCCCGCGGAAACAGGGTGCGTCCCACGAGCGGCACGGTGGACAGGAGTCCCAGGGTCGGGGTGAGCAGCACGCCGCGCGCCATGGTGCGGGTACCGCGCCCCAGCGCGTGCAGGAGCCGCGCCCAGCGCTTGCGGCGAGCCTTTCGGCGCCAGCCCGCCTCCTCCTCGTGCGGCCGCTCGACGATCTCGTGCGCCGGCTCCACGCCGACCGGGCAGAGGCTCACGTGGCCGGCGTCGTCGAGCCCGCGGTAGCGGATCGGCACGCCGAAGAACCCGGCCACCCCGAAGGTCTCGTGCCGCGGCGACAGCTCCTCGAAATGCCTCCGGAGGCCCTCGCAGCGGTCGTCGATGCAGAACGCGACCTGGAAGCGCGGCGCCTCCACGGAGCGCTCCTCCTCCGGGCGCCGGAGGTTCGCGGCGATCCCGTGCAGCACCTCGGCCCGGTGGTGGTGCTCGTAGGCCTCGTGCAGGACGCGGCGCCGCGCGATCTCGTCGAACGCCTCGAGCGCCTCGAGCGCCCATACGCGCTCCGCCGTGGAGAGCGGCTCGATCTCGGCGGCCGAGAGTCCGGCGAGCTGAGCGAGCTGGAACAGGCGGAACGGCCTGGCGTGGTCGGGAGAGCTCGACGGCGGCGCAGGCGGCCGCGCGGCGCGCCGGGCATGCTCGACGAGGCCAGCGAGGGGTCCCCGGTACCCGAGCCGCCGGCGCGCGACGTCGCGCAGCGCGTACCGGGCGAGCGTCAGACGCACGGCGAGGTACTCGACCAGCGACACGGGCGGCGATCCCGGAGGCCGGTCGCTCGGGGTGTGCTCGAGGCGGTGGATCATGCCGGCCCAGCCCGGCAGCTCGAGCAGCACGCGCGTCACGTACACGTCCCAGTGTTCCTCGGCGACGGAGAGCTCCTCGAGGGCGCGCAGCGCGATCGCGGGCGGCGACAGCGCCTCCGCGTCGAGCCGGCGGAGCTCCACGTCGAGCCCGACGAACGCCGGAGCGGCCAGCCAGGAGCCCTCGAGCGCCATGTCCCGAAAGCAGCGCCAGAGCCCCTGCGCTCGATCGGGCATCGCCCAGTGCGCGATGCCCTCGTCAAGGTAAGCGCCAAGGAAGCGGATCACGAGCGGATCGACGAGCTCGGCCGGGTCCTCGCCTGCGAGCTCGATCAGTAGATCGCGGTGCGACCGGTCGGCGCCCACGCGCTCGACGAGCGGCGGCTCCACGGGAGGGGCGGGCGGCAGCGGAACGGCGCGGCACGCGTCCCAGAGCGCGAGGGCGGCGCGCGACTCCGGATCGCGGCCCCCCCGGTCGAGGAGGCGCGCCGCGATCTCCGGGTGCGCCTCGAGCCAGCGCTCCGTGTTCTGGACGATGCGCCGGCGTCGCTCGTCGGGGACGTCGGCCCGGAGCCTGCGCGTCTCCCCCGCCTCGGAGATACGCCACAGGAGGCCCGCCGCGGTCTCGGCGTCGATCGGGTGGCGCAGCGCGAGCCGCTCGATCTCGTGCCGGGACAGCGGGCCTCGGCGCTCGTCCGGCCGCGCGGCGAACCGCCCCGCGAGCGCGGCCTCGAGGTCCTCGTCGCCGATGCGACCCGACGCGATGTGCGCGCGGTAATCTGCCTCGGAGAGATACGGCTCGGCCTCGAAGACGGCGCTCGCCGCGGCGAGCGCGTCGTGGAACGGCAGGTGCTGGAACGCGTGCAACGTGTTGTGGTGGACGAACACGCCGATCGGTCCCTGCGCCGGCAGGAGGTGTCCGGCGTGCTCGACCACGTCGCACAGGTGCTTCTGCCGGGCGGCGCTCGCGCGAAGATCCTGAGAGAGCTCGCTGTTCATGGGGTTCCCGAGTGGCGGTTGTTCATGGAGAGCCCCACGCGCGCTTCCCCCCTCGCGCCATGGGGTCTCGACGCGATTCAACGCTCGGCGACGGGGCTGATGACGGGCCGCTTCCTCGCCGAGAGCGGGTGGGATGACATCTGGAAATGATCGCCGAGGCCGGCGAGGGTCAAGGTCCGCCCATTTCGTTCCATCACGCCCTGGAGCTCATGCAGATTGGACATGACCGTGTGATCGACCAGGCGGGCATCCGCGAAGTTGATCTCGATGTTCGCAACCTGCGCGTGGTTCTCGATCTTCCGCTGGATGCTGAGGTAATTGCTGAAGATGGCGGCGTGCTTGACGCGCAGCACGACCCGGCCCTCCTCGACGCGCTCGTCCACATCGGGGCGGAAGACGACGCGCAGCGGCGCGCCGTTCGTGAGGTGAATGAGCAGCTTCACGGCGATGCCGGCCGCGACGCCGACGAGCAGATCGGAGACGATGCACATCACAGCCGTGGTGGCGAAGATGACGAGCTGCTCCCTGCCGATGCGGAGCGTCTTCGCGAACTCCTTGGGCGACGCGAGGCGGGTGCCCGTGAAGGTGAGCATGGCGGCGAGCGCGGCGAGGGGGATCCGGTGGATGAGGCCCGGCGCGAAGGCCACGAAGAGGAGGAGGAAGGTCCCGTGAAAGAAATTGGACAACCGGCTCTTCGCGCCGTAGCCGATGTTCGCGGAGCTGCGAACGATCTCGGAGATCATCGGCAGCCCGCCGAGCAGGCCCGCGATGAGGTTGCCCACGCCCGTGGCAAGCAGATCCCTGTCGAGGTTGGAGCGGCCCTTCGCCGGATCGAGCGAGTCGACGGCCTTCGCGGAGAGGAGCGACTCGATGCTGCCCACCAGCGAGAACATGACGATATATTTGATGGACGCGGGCGTGCCGACGTGGCTGAAGTCCGGGAAGACGATCGCCTGGACGAGGTTCCCAGGCAGGTTGACGAGGAAGCTCGGCCCGATCGCGTACGTCGCCTGGGTCGCCGCGAGCGTGTACGTGTGCTCGTGCTCGAGATCGAAGACATAAGCGAGCGGCACGGACAGCGCGAGCACCAGCATCGGCGCGGGGATCTTCTGCATCCAGCTAGCTCTCTTGGCGAGCAGCGGATAGCCGAAGAGGAGGATCATCGAGAGGACGCCGATCGAGGCGATCTCGGGGTTCAGGCGCGACAGGCTGCGCGGGATCTCGAGGATCAGGTGGAGCGGATCTTTCGCCGAAGGCGTGACGCCGACGAGCGTGTGGACCTGCTTCGAGCAGATGATGATCCCGATGGCCGCCAGCATGCCGTGGACCACCGAGGAGGGGAAAAAGTCGCCGAGCGTGCCCGCGCGCGCCAGGGCGAAGGCGATCTGCGTCACCGCGGCGATGGCGATGCAGGCGAGCGCGCGGCGGTAGCCCACGGCGTTGTCCCCGCCGCCGAGCTCCTGGACGGCGCCGAGCGCAATGACGATGAGGCCCGCGGCGGGCCCCTTGATGGTCAGCGGCGCGCTGCCGAGCCAGGTGGCGACCATGCCACCGACGACGGCGGTGAGCACGCCCGCGATGGGGGGGAACCCGCTCGCCATGGCGATGCCCAGGCAGAGCGGTAGGGCGATCAAGAAAACGAGGAACCCTGAAACCAGGTCGTTCCTCCATGTGGACGCCGCGGACGTCGACGCCCTAGAAATCTTCGGATTGGACATGCGGTGCTCGCCTTGGAGTTGGGGCACCATGTGGGCCCGCTGTTCGTTAGAACACGGCCCAGGACGGGACCACTCAGCCCGAGGTTCCCGATCGAGGTGACAATTTCGTGCGGCGCCCAGGAACCTCGGCGCGGCTCCGTTCCGTCCCAGGGCGGCCGATGCACATTTCCCCCTCCTTAGGGGCGCCGCCGCTCGCCCCCCCGTGGCGCGAGCGGCGGGCGCTACCCTTCCGTCCATTCCACGCTAGAGTTCCGGCCTTCGACGCTCTAGATGCTCGAACGGCCCTCATGACCGAATCGCGACCCTCCCTCGGCGAATCGCGTGCGGCGTTCGAGTCGGCGGTGCGCCCGGTGCTCCCCCGGCTCTATCGATTCTGCGCCTCGCTCTGCGGCGCGCGAGACCAGGCGGACGATCTTTTCCAGAACGCGTTGCTCAAGGCATACCTGCACGCGGCGTCGTTCGAAGGGCGCTCGGACCTCGGCGTCTGGCTGTGCGGGATCGCTCGGCACGAGTACCTGGAGGCCTACCGGACCGAGGCGCGGCGCCGCGGCCTGCTCGATCGGCTCGTCGAGGTGTGCAGCGAGGCGCTCGGTATCCTGCCTCGCGCCGAGGTCTCGAGCCCGGAGGCGGCCGCGATCTTGAACCAGGACACCGGAGTGCTCCTTGCGTGCCTCCAGGAGCTGCCGGAGGAGTTTCGCACCGTGGTGGTGCTATGCGACATCGAAGAAGTGGGTTATGACAACGTGGCCGAGATCCTCGGGATCCCCAAGGGGACGGTGAAGAGCCGCCACGCTCGCGGGCGCGCGCGGCTGCGCGACGCCTATGAGCGCCTGGCGGCGCCGCGCGTCGTCGCGGCGCGGGAGGGTTCGACATGAGCGGGCACGACCGCGAGCTGCCTCCGATTCCGCAGGATCTCGAGGCGAGCGTGCGGGCGCTGCGCTCGATGACCCCCCCCGATGCGCTCGTCGAGCGCGCGCTGAGCAAGCTCCCCGAGCGGCCGAAGCGCCCGGCGGCGGCAGAAGGGTCGCAGCGGGCGAGCAGCCTCTGGGGGTGGAGGGCCTTGCTTGCAGCCCCGGCGCTCGCGGCGTTGGCGACCGCCGCCTTCGTGGCGGGCGACATGGGCGCGATATCCCCGGCGTTCGAGCGCTCCGAGGAGCTTGCCATCGCCTTGCCTGAAGAAGGGGACGCGTGGATGCACCTCGATCTGTGGACCCACCGCCACGCGGACGAGCCGGCGGTGGTCCAGCTCGAGGTGCCCGAGCACGTGCGCGTGAGGTTGCCTGACGGCGAAGGAGGATCGCTGGAGCAGCACTGCCAGCAGGAGCGCTGCTCGCACAGGCTGACGCGCTACCGCGGCGACGCGCCGCTCAGCGTGGCCGTCGCTCAGCCGGGCCGGTACGAGATCCACGTCCGCCATGAGTCGAACGAGGCGCGCGTGCGCGAGCGCTTCATTCTGATAGCGGCGCGCGATTGAGCCCAGGGGGCGTGAAGACGACCTCCTCTTCGAGGGGTACTCCTCGCGGGCGCTCGACCGCTTCCGGGTGAGCCTTCCAGGTTGGTAGGAAGCGCCTTGCGGAAGGCGCTCCGGTTCACTTCTTCGCCGCCTTCTGCTCTCCACGAACACGCCCGCTTGGCACCCGCACGCGCCCCGCTGCGACGTAGCGTTGCACCGTCCTCAGGCTGATCCGAAGCCGCGCCGCCGCCTTGATCTTGTCGCCCCCGTCGCGCTCCAGCGCCGCCTCGACGATCTGCTGGATGAGCGACTCCAATCCGTCGTCGAGGTCGAGCACGAGCGAGGTGCTGGCGCGCGACACGCCCGCGGCGGCTTCTTCGGGCATGCCCTGCGAACGGACGCCCTCCGGCAGATCGGCCACGCGCACCTGCCGCCCATCCCGGAGCAAGCAGAGCGTCTCCACGACGTTCCGGAGCTCGCGCACGTTGCCAGGCCAGTCGTAACGGAGCAGCAGCGCCTTGGCCTGCCGGCTGAACCTCGGCGGGCGAACCCCGTGTCGCGCCGAGTGCTGCGCGGTGAACTGGTTCAGCAGGGGCGCGATGTCGGCGCGTCGCTCCCGCAAAGCGGGGACATTGAGCGTGATGCCCTGGATTCGATAGAACAGGTCGGCGCGAAAGCGACCCGCGCGCACCTCCTGATCGAGCGGTCGCAGCGTGGCAAACATCAACCGGACATCCGCCTCGATCTTGATCGCGCCGCCGACGCGCATGTACCGGCGGTTCTCGAGGAATCGCAGGAGCTTCGCCTGCATCGGCATCGGCATCTCACCGATCTCATCGAGCAAGAGCGTGCCCCGCTCGGCCGCTTCGACTTTGCCCTTCGCTCGCTCGCTCGCCCCGGTGAACGCGCCGCGCTCGTGACCGAAGAGCTCGCTTTCAAAGAGCGCGTCGGGGATGGCCGCGCAATTGATGGGCACGAACGGCCCCCGCCGACGCTCCGAGAGCTCGTGCGCGCGCCTCGCCAGCACCTCCTTGCCGGAGCCGCTCTCGCCGATCAGCGTCAGGGTGACGTCCTTCGCGGCGACGGCGCGGAGGATCTGGTCCGCCTTTTTCATGGCGTGAGAGCGCATGATCGGCTCGAACACGACGTCAGGTCGTCGTTTTCGCTCTCGCACGCGAGAAATAGTGAGCGATCTGGTCGCAACCTGCAAGCCCGACGACGAAACCGGCGCCAGCGATCCACGTCGCCCCTCGACTGGCGAATGCCGTCGGCTGTTTGGCTTGGAAATGCCGAGAAAGCACGCCGCTTCGAGCGCTCCAGGCACGGCTCACGGCCAGGCCGTGTTCCGGCACGGATTCTGCTGTGGCGAAAGCCATGAACGAAGGTCCCACGACGAACCGCGCCGAGCTCCTCGGGATCCCCAAGAGGACGGTGAAGAGCCGCCATGCCCGCGGGCGCGCGCGGCCGCGCGATCCCTATGAGCGTCTGGCGGCGCCACGCGCCGTCGCGGCGCGTGAGGGTTCGACGTGAGCGGGCGCGACCACGATCTGCCTTCGATTCCGCAGGATCTCGAGGCGAGCGTGCGGGCGCTGCGCTCGATGAGCCCATCCGATGCGCTCGTCGAGCGCGCGCTGAGCAAGCTCCCCGAGCGGTCGGAGGGCCCGGCGGCGACAGGCGGCGCGCGGTCGCAGCGGGCGAGCTGCCCTTGGGGGTGGAGGGCCTTGCTTGCAGCCCCAGCGCTCGCGGCGTTGGCGATCGCCGTCGTCGTGGCGGGCGACAGGGGCGCGAGATCTCCGGCGATCGAGCGCCTGGAGGAGCGTGCCATCGCCTTGCCTGAGAAAGGGGACGCGTGGATGCACCTCGATCTGTGGACCGACCGCCACGCGGACGAGCCGGCGGTGGTTCACCTCGAGGTGCCCGAGCACGTGCGCGTGCGGCTACCTGACGGCGACGGTGGAGCGCTGGAGCAGCACTGCCAGCAGCAGCGCTGCTCGCACTGGCTGACGCGCTACCGTCGCGGCGACGCGCCGCTCAGCGTGGCCGTCGCCCAGCCGGGCCGCTATGAGATCCACGTTCGTCACGAGTCGAACGAGGCGCGCGTACGCGAGCGCTTCGTGCTGATCGCGGCACGCGAGTGAGCCTAGCGAAAGGCGCGCCTTGTGGCTACCGGTCCGGTTCTGGTGCCGGATGAGCGCTGATCACCATGACGACGCGTGATGCGCCGTCGCACATCACGCGATCCCGAGCAGATCGAGTATCGCGTTCACGAAGGTGAGCGGGTGCGGCGGACATCCAGGGACGTAGAGTGAAGGGCCGACGCTCTCCAGGAAGCCGCGGTCGACGCCCGCTGCGCCGTCGTAGAGGCCCCCGGAGATGGCGCAGGCCCCCACGGCGACGACGAACCGCGGCTCGGGCATCGCATCCCAGGCCAGTCGAACCGCCTCCTTCATGTTGCGCGTGAGCGGCCCCGTCAGGACGAGCGCATCCGCGTGCCGCGGAGAAGCCACCCACTCGATCCCGAACCGCTGCACATCGAAGTTGACGTTGGTGACGGCGTTCAGCTCGAGCTCACAGGCGTTGCAGCCGCCGGCCGAGACCTGGCGCATCTTCAGAGACCGCCCGAACAACTTCGAGAACGCCGCGGAAGCGCGGACCCGCACGATCTCCTCTTCGCCCTCTCGAACCGTGAGGTCCGAGGGCTCGTTCCCGCCCATCCTGGGCTCCGGCCTGAACTCGATCTTCGCCTCGGGACAGACCTCCGCGCAAGCGTTGCAGAAGACGCAGCGGCCCAGATCGAGCGCCACCGGAGCCAGCCGGATGGCCTGGGTCGGACACGCGTCGCGGCACGCGCTGCAAGCGGCCGCGCAGGGGTCGCGGCGGATCGTCGGGCGACCGCGAAACCCGGTTGGCGCTGCCTTGCGGAGATCCGCGATGGCTTGCGTGCCCTGGGAGGCACGTACACGGAGCGACAAGAACATGCTCATAGATCGTTCCCGCAGTAGGAGAGGTCGAAGCTCTTGTTGCAGATCGGGAAGTCCGAGATCTCGTTGCCGCGCACCGCGAGGGCGAGCCCCATCCAGTTGCGGAGCGACGGGTCCTGGACTTTGTAATGGACCACCTCGCCGCGCTCGCCGGTCTCGATGCAGTGGACGACCTCTCCCCGGAAGCCCTCCACGAGCGAAACGGCGAGCTGGTTCGGCGCGAGCTCGCCGATCGACGGCGGCGGATGCTCCCAGTTCGGGTAGAGCGCGATAACGGTCGATATCCACGACAGGGACGCTTCGATCTCCGCGATGCGGATACGTGCGCGTGCCCAGCAGTCGCCGTCCGGCAAGACGGCGGGCTGGATGGGCACCACGCTGTACGCCCCGTGCTCCATGAGGTGGCGCGCGTCGAGCCCGATCCCCGAGGCGCGCGCGGCCAGCCCGACGAGCCCGAGCTCCCGCGCTTGCGCGGTCGTCAGCGTTCCCGTGGAACGCAGCCGGTGCTGAACCGTTCGTGCCATGAGGAAGCAATCGTTGATGATCGGCAGATCTGCTTGAAGCAGCTCGAGGTTCGCGCGAATGTCACGCAGCGCCTCCGGCGGCAGCCGCATCCGGACTCCACCGGGACGTAGCGCTCCTTTGCCGAAGCGGCTGCCACACAGCCGCATCATCGTGTTGATCGCCGTGGTTCGGAGTCGGCCGTAGGTCGTCGCTCCCTGCAGAAATCCGACATCCGCCGCCATCCCGGCGAGCCCCGAGAGGTGCATCGCGACCCGCTCGAGCTCGAGAGCGACCGCCCTGGCGAGCTCGATTTCGCCGTCCAGCTGGCATCCCGCGAGGCTCTCGAGGACGGAACAGTACGCCCATGCGTGAGCGACGCTGGTATCTCCCGCGATGGTCTCGATGAGCGGGGTCAGGCTCCGCGGATCACGCTCGAGGAGCCGACGTTCGACGCCACGGTGCTGATAACCGAGGTGGATCTCCAAGTGATGCACCTGCTCCCCGAGGCACATGAAACGAAAGGAGCCGGGCTCGATCACCCCGGCATGGATGGGGCCGACAGCGACCTCGTGCACCTCCTTCCCTTCAATCTTGTAGAATGGGTACGAGCGCATCGCCGATTGTTCCTGCCCCTCGTAGCGGATCGGCTTGAGCCACGGATGTCCGGCGATTCGCACGCCGGTCTGCTCGTGGAGCTCGCGCTCGAAGCAGTGAAGCGCGGCATGCTCTGTCGTCATCTCGTGGTACCCGCGCTCCGCGGCCACCTCGGTCCTGGAGACGCGCAGGGAACGGTCCGGCGCCTGAAGGACCGCCGTGATCGCGACGCGGTCGACGTCGCGCCTGCCATACAGCGTGACCACACGCATGTCCGCGCGGAGCTGCTTCAAGAGCTCGTCGCGCCACGGTCCCGGCTCGAGCCTCGGGATCGCGTCCACGGCGACCTGGTGGGCGGTCATCGATGCCTTCACGGCCCCTCCAAGCAACCAGCCACCTCGGCGAGCAGCGAGTTGATGGGCGGCGGGATGTAGACGCCCAGCACGACCAGCGCGACGAGGAACCCGAGCTTCGGCAGAGCGACCGGCAGCGTCTGCCGAGGCCAGCTGCGCTGCCTCGTGGGTTCACCCCAGATCATCGGAAACACCGCTCGTCCCGTCGCCACGAACGTCATCGTGATCAGCACGCAGAAGGCGGCGAAGACGAGCATCTGCCCTGAGCCGACGAGGGCAGACAGGATCAGGAGCTCTCCGAGAAAGCTGCCGAACGGCGGAAAGCCGAGCAGAGCGAAGGTGCCGACCATCAAGAACCCACCGCTGTACGGGAGGTCCTCGATGAGGCCCGATATCGCGCGCGTGTCCTTGGTACGATAGTGCGCCTTGATCGTGCCCGCCGTGAGGAAGAGGATCGCCTTGATGAAGGCGTTGCTCAGGACGTAGAGCAGGAGTCCGTAGGACGCCGACTTGCCGACGCCGAGGCCGATCGCGATCACGCCGGCATGGTTGATCGACGCATAAGCGATGAGGCGCTTCAGGTTGCGGGTCGCGATGATGCCGACCGTCGACACGACAACCGAGACGATGCCCATCGTGAGGAGCTCGCCTTCCAAGAGCGCCGCGTGGGTCGGTCGGACCACCTGAACGACGCGGAAGAGCGCGACGAGAACGCAGTTGAACTGGACGGCGCCGAGGAGCGCCGCGACGGCCGGCGGGGCCTCGTCGTAGGCCTCCGGGAGCCAGCTGTACATCGGCGCGAGGCCCAGCTTGGTGCCCAGCCCGAGGAGCGCCAGCGCGGCACCGAGCTTCGTCCAGTGGTTCACCGGGATCGCGGAAGGCTCGAGGAGGCGATCGAGGAAGAACGTCGGAGCCTGGCCGCCGGCTTCGAGCCCGCGCCCCAGGCAGATGAAGCCGACGAGGAGCACGCCGAGCCCGACGGACGAGAAGAGCAAATAGCGCCATGACGCTCGGTGGGACGCCGGTACGCCGGGCCGCGCGATGAGGGGCGCGGCCGCGAGGGTGGTCGCCTCGAGCGCGATCCAGAGCAACACCAGGTGATTCGCGATAAGCACCGTGTTGGCTGCAGCCAGGAACAAAAGAGCCAGCCACACGAACCGCGCGATGTCCTGGCGGAGCGCCGGGGTCGTGTACACCCGATGCATCACGTACAAGGAGATGCCGAGGAAGATCGAGTCCACGACGGCCATGAAGAGCCGTGAAGTCGCGTCCAGGCGAAAGAATCCGCCGAGAGAGCCCGGGACGTCGGGGGACATCGCGGCTCCCATGATCGCGAGGGCCGTCGTTATCGCGGAGGCGCCGACAAGGACCAGCGTGGCTCGTTCGCGGGCGGCGCGCGCGATGAGCGCCACGGATGCCAGCGCTGGAAGCAGGACGAGGGCGATCGTGCTCATAACGTGGGCCCCTCCACGGCGCCCTCGGGCTGCGCGACGGTGCTCGCGCCGAGCACCTCGAGATACCAGCGATAGAGCGCGATCGTCACCGCGACGACGGCGACCTGACCGAGCTGAACGGCGAGCATGTCGTGCTCATGCGCGCCGCCGAGCTCGAACAGAGCGATCGCGTTCTCGACGCGAAGAACACCCACCATCTGGCTGAACGGACCGGATTGCGTCGACAGCACGAGGAAGCCGAGCAGCACCCCCGCTGCAGCCACCGCGACGAGCGTTCGCTGCTCTCCGTGCTCGGGGACGAGCGACTCGGAGAAGTTGAAGGCGAGGAGGACGATGCCGAGGGCGATCGTCCAGGAGAGGAGGTTCGGCGAGATGACGTCGTTGCGCCTGGGCGCGTTCTGCGACCGAAGCACGCGGTAGAGCGCGATCGGCGCGGCGAGCCCGCGCAGGAGGACCAGATCGCCCAGGGTGACCCAGTCACTCACGGCGTCGAGCTCCGGATTCAGTCGGTACGCCACCCAGGCCATCAAGAACCCTTGGCAGGACAGGCCGAGCAGGCTCGTCCGCCACGTCGCGACGAACAGGGGGATGAGCAGCACGCCGAGCAGCGTATTCAAGAGAGGGCTCATTCGGGGACCCCCGCCCGCCACACGGTCGCGAGGAGCGCGACCGAGCCAGCGGCGAGCGCGATGACGATGTACTGAGGAACCGAGCGTAGCTTCAGCCGGGCTACCAGGGATTCGATCGTGCCGATCGCGACGCCGGCCGCGAGGGTCAAGGCGAGGTTCGCGGCGGCGCAGGCCGCGCCGCCGGAGCCCGCCCACGGATTGAGGAGCGTCGCGACGATGGACGCGCCGACGAAGAGCTTGATCGCGGAGCCGAGGTGGATGCACGCGAGATCCGGGCCGCTGTGGTCGAGGATCATGACCTCATGCACCATCGTGAGCTCGAGGTGGGTCGTCGGGTCGTCGACGGGCATGCGCGCCGCCTCGACCTGAAGCACGATGAGCATCGCCACGACAGCGGCGCCCCAGACGAGCGCGGGCGCGCCGGCGTGGAGGTGCGGCGCCAGCGCCTCGTGCAGGGTGCGCCCGCCCCCGGCGAAGCTCAGCGCGCCGGTGACGAGGAACAGCGCCGGCTCGAGGAGCGACGAGAAGACGGCCTCCCGCGCCGCGCCCATCCCCTCGAAGGAGCTCCCCGTATCGAGCGCGGCGAGCATGATGGCGACGCGGCCCAGCCCCCACACGTACGCGAACCACACGAAATCGAGCTGAAACGACGCGAGGGGCGTCGAACCGAGGAGAGGCGCGATGAGGGCGGAGCCCACCGCGGTTGCGAGGAACACGTACGGCGCGACCCGGAACAGCGGCGTCGTGGTCGTGCTGTACACAGACGATTTCCGAAAGAGTCGCCTCACGTCATGGGCGAGCTGAAGGACCGGCGGTCCCTTGCGCCCGGACCAGAGCGACTTCACGCGGTTGATCACGCCGGTGAGGACGAACGGCATGACGACGAGCACGGCGACGTTCGCGAGGCGGGTGAGCATCATCGGCCGACCCCTCCGACGACCATCGCTCCGATGAGGACGAGCGCCACGAGCCCTGCGGCGAACGCGAAGCGCGGCTGCTCCGGGATGCGGTCAAAGGCTTGAGCGATGAAGCTCTCTCCGTGCCCGAGCACCTCGAACATGCGTCGCTCGACGGCGTCGACATGGTGTGTCGACAGATGGCCGGGCTGCTGCGGGAACGGCCCCTCGGGCAGCCGCTCCCTTCGAAGCGACGGCAAGAAGGATGCGAAGAACCGCGTGAACTGCTCGGAGAACGAGCTCCCCGTGTACTGCATGCGAGAGGAGGTGGCGGTGGTTCCACACCCCCACGTGACGCTTCGCCGCGCCGCTAGACCTCGACGCCAGCCGATCACGCCGGCGACGAGCAAGGCGCCGGCGAGCGCGCGGCTCGCCCATGCGAGCGGAGCGAGCAGGGCCGGCAGCGTGCTCGCGCTGGACTCGATGGGAAAGAGCCTCAGCGCGGCGCCTATCGCTGCGAGGCCCAGGTCTGGAGCCACGCCGATGGCGACCACGAGCGCGGCGTGGATCACCATGGGCCAGAGCATCGAACCGGGCGCGTCCTCGCCGACGTGGAGCCCTGGCTCCCGAGGCATGCCGAGGAACGTGAGCCCGAAGGCCCTCGTCATCGACAGCGCGCTCACCGCGCCGACGAACGCCAGGGCCGCCGCCGCTGCGATGGTCACCACGCTGCCTTGACTGGAAGGCGCGCGCCCTGCGAGGAGCCCGGCGTAGATCAGGAACTCGCTGACGAAGCCGTTGAGCGGCGGGAGCGCGGAGATGGCCAGGGATCCGATGAGGAAGAGGACGGATGTCCGCGGGAGACGCCTTGCGAGCCCGCCGAGCCGCTCGAGATCGACGGTGTGCGCAGCGCGGTAGATCGCACCAGCGGCGTAGAACAGAAGGCACTTGAACAGCGCGTGATTCAGGACGTGCAGGAGGCCGCCGCCGAAGCCGCACACGGTCAGCGCAGGGACTCCCCAGGCCCATCCCAGGTATCCCACCCCGAAGCCCATCGCTGCGATGCCGACGTTCTCTGTCGACGAGTACCCGAGCAGGCGCTTCAGATCGCGTTCGGCGGACGTGGAGAGGACGCCGAAGAACGCGGAGAGCGCGCCGAAGCCGAGCACGCTCCATCCCATCCACTCGTCAGGTCGTCCCATGAGCAGCGTGAAGCGGAGAAAGGCAAAGAGACCGGCCTTGTGAATCACGCCGGACATGAGCGCCGAGATGTGCGCCGGCGCCGCGGAGTGGGCTCGGGGAAGCCACGTGTGAAACGGAAAAAACGCGGATTTCAGCGCGAACGACGCCCCGAGGAGCAGGAAGAGCGTCCCCCGCGCCGGATCCTGGCTCGACAGGAATTTGCCGAACACGGCGAAGTCCATGGAGTCGGTCTTGCTGTGGAGCAGCATGAACGCCGCGACGAGGACGAAGAGCCCGACATGGGTTGAAACGAGATAGTTGAAGCCGGCAAAGCGGATCTTCTGGTTGCGGTAGTCCCAGATGACGAGCAGCCACGCAGCGAGGGCGGCGATCTCCCATCCCAGCAAGAACACGAGGGCGTTCTGCACCGAGTAGATCAGCACGAAGGACAGGGCGACCATGTTCAAGAGAGCGAAGTGGGAGCCGCCGTTCCTCCCTCGATCGAAGTAGGGGCGAAGGTATCCGACGGCGTAGATCGTGCCGAGCAGCGTCATCGGGAGGGACCACGCGAGGAAGAACGCTCCGAGCGCGTCGACGCGAAACGCCATGCTGTCGATGGGCGTCGGCCAGGGCCACACGATCTCCAGAGCCTCGCCGCCTCGAAGGATGGGGGCGACCCTCGCGAGCACGAGCGCGGCGGCGATCGCTTGCGAGGCGATCGCCGCAGCGCTTCGCGCGCCGTTCGAGCGCAGGCCCAGCGAGAGCGCCGCGCCGACGAGCAGCACGGGCACGCTGAGAAGCAGGGATCCCGTCACCTTGCTGTCCTCCCGCGACGTCTGATGGCGCGTCGCGCTGCGCCAGAAGGAGATGAGTTCCGGCGGCTTGTTGAAGCGGTCATGTGGACCTCGAATGAGCGTGGGCACGAAGAGCGTCGAGGATGTTCCAGCCAAACGCCGGCTTCGGCAGCACCATGGGTGGCAAGGAGTGGCCGTCCGGTCCCAGCGCGGAGCGAAAGGACTGTGGTGTGCCCGTCACGAGGAGGACGAGGAGCTTCGGTCGCGCGCTCCGCAGCGACGTGATGAACGTCACGATGTCGCCGGGATCGAAGTCGTCGGGAAACAGGACCAGAGCGGTGGTCGCGGGCACCATCCTGTCCGCGTCGTTCAATGTCCTCGTGCCGTTCGACGCAATCCCGGCCTGGCTGAAGTAGGCATGAAGCGCGTCGATCGTCTCGGGATTGTCCGCGACGACGGCGACGTGGAGCGACCCGGCGGAGGGGCGGTTTGCCATGGCTGCCCGGGCATGTAGCAAGCCGGGGGCCGCCTCGTGAAAGGCGCAAAAACCTCGAGTACGCGCCTGATGGGACGGGAGAGCTGACGACCCTTTCGGAGGGCAGTGCCACAAAACGACAGATTGACGCAGGAAACAGCGACATCTGCCGTGACTTTCGTCATGGGTAGGTCGCCTTTTGACGCGATGGCGCCTACTTGACGCTCCGAAGGCCAGCCAGCGGAGGAGTCGTCACGCCGAGCTCGACGCCGTCGGAGCGCGCCGCTCGCCCGGGGTCGACCGCTTGCTGAGGACGTCCGATCCGGGGTCTCTGCTTCGCGCCGCGGTCAGGTCCGCCGCTCGCCGCGCTTGGCCTCGTCCCAGTAGCCGTCGAGCTCCTCCAGCGTGAGGGTGTCGCGCGACGCCTTGACGGGCCAGCCCCCGTGCCGCTCGACGACCCGCCGCTCGACATGCTCGAAGCGCCGGGTGAACTTGTCGATCGTCCGGCGCAGCGCCCCCTCCGCGTCGACGCCGGCGTGGCGCGCCAGGTTTCCGAGCGCGAAGAGCACGTCGCCGAGCTCCTCCTCGATCGCGGCGGGATCGCCGCTATCGAGGGCCCTATCGAGCTCTCCGATCTCCTCGTCCACCTTCGCGCGCGAGCCCCGCGCGTCCGGCCAATCGAAGCCCACGCGCGCGACCTTCTCGCCTACCCGCTGCGCCCGGGTCAGCGCCGGCAGGCTGCGGGGAACGCCGCCGAGCACGCCGCGGTCCTTGCCCTGGCTCGCCCGCTCGGCCGCCTTGATGCGCTCCCAGTTCTGGAGCACCTCGTCGGCGTTCTCGGCGCTCTCGTCCGCGAACACGTGCGGGTGGCGCCGCACGAGCTTCTCGCAGATCGCTGCGATCACGTCGTCCGGCCCGAACGCCCCCTCGGCCCGGGCGAGCTCGGCCTGGAAGACGACCTGGAGCAAGAGATCGCCGAGCTCGGCGCACAGCTCCTTGCGGTCGCCGCCGTCGATGGCGTCGATGACCTCGCACGCCTCCTCGAGCACGTAGCGCCGGAGCGTCGCGAAGCTCTGCTCGCGATCCCAAGGACATCCGTCGGGCGCGAGGAGCCGCTGCATCAGCTCGACCATGCGCGGAAACGTACGACCGGCCTGCTCGGGGAGCGGCGGAGCCTCCACGGGCTCGAAGGAACGAGGCATGCCGTGCTACTAGCGCAAACCACCCCCGCTCCGGAAGCATGAGCATGAGGAAGAGGAGATGATGCAGGGCGCGCTATCGCGGAGCGTCATCCTGGCTTCCAAGGCCGTAGCATGAGAAAAATACGGAGGGCATCGAGGCTCCGACGACGAGGATGACCATGAGGAGCGCAGGCTATGTGGTGCTGTTCGCGATCGCCGGCTGCTCGCAGGGGGTGTGTCGGAGCATCGGGAGCGCGCCGGGCGCGGCGCCGAGCCCGGGAGCAGCTGCCGAGGACCCCGTGACCGCGGCCCTGGACAACAGCGGCGAGCAGGACGCCCTGGACGAGGAGATCGCCCCGCTGCGCAAGGGCGGGCGCAACCTCGTCGCGGAGCCGCCGGACGGCGCGGAGGAGGTGACCTACGCCGCATGGATCGCGGCGGCAGGGCTCGCCGCGCAGAACAGGCGGCCGCCTCCGGCTGCACCACCGGGGTTCGCGCTGCGGGCCGTCCCCGGGCGCGACCTCTGGGTGCTCTCCGAGGACGGCACGCGCCGCCGCGGGGCAGCCGCCGTCGTGCTGCGCGTAGGACCGGCCATGCCGCTGATCGTCGAGGCGCCGCACACGTTCTTCGATCGAGGGACGCTGCCCGTCGCGCTGGCGATCTTCGAGGCGCAACGGGCGCGCGCGCTGATCGTGAATACGTCGCACCGGTACGGCGGGCGTCCCAACCCACGCAACGCCAGCGTGGACGATGAGGGCGCAGACGGCGGGCGCGCAGACCTGGGTACCGCTGTCGGGGGCGGGCGCGGCCCGGGTCACACCGCGGAGGATGACGAGAGCTTCGAAGGCGCAGGTGGCAAGGACGGCGGTGACGGCAAACCCACGCAGGACGGCTCCCAGGGCATTGGCGGCAGCGCTCGTGGAGAGGACCGTGCTTCCCGAGAGCGGCTGATTGCGTCGCTCGCCTTCGCAGACGTCGCCCACGCCGAGCGCTCGTTCTTCCTTTCGGTGCACCGGGCGCTGCTCCAGACCTTCCCCGGCACGCCCACGGTGCAGCTGCACGGCTTTCAAGACCGCTCGGCTCCGAACGCCGCCGTCATCGCCAGCGCGGTAGGGCATGGCGCCGCGCTGGAGCGGCTGCTCACGCCTCTACGGGCGATCATCAACGAGGGAAAGGTCCTCGCCTACCCCACGGAGATCGACAGGCTGGGCGGTGCCACGAACGTGCAAGCACGCTGGTCGCGCCAGATGGGCGCGCCGTTCTATCATGTCGAGCTGTCCCGAACGCTGCGCGACAAACTGGTCGTGGACACAGATCTCCGGCGCCGCTTCGCGGCGGCCTTCGCTGGGCTCACCGCCGGAACAGGTCAGACGCGCGACCCGGGTTGATCGCATCCGCACCGCTGTGGCTGGCTCGGGTCGCGCGCGCCGCGCGGGGTCGCGAAAATTACACGAGCAACGCCGGAATCTGGTCGGGTCCGAACGCGGCCGCGCCGCGCGGCGCAGTCGAGAACGTCGGCCGCAGGGTCGGATCGGCCCGGAGCGCCGGAAACCGCTCGAGCAGGAGCGACACGCCGATCCTCGCCTCCATCCGCGCGAGCGGCGCCCCGACACAGTAGTGCAGACCGCCGCCGAAGTTCAGCATTCCCACGGGTCGTCGATGGATGTCGAAGATCTCCGGGCGGGGGTAGATCTCCTCGTCGTAATGGCGAGCCATCAGCGACAGGTAGAGGATCGTCCCCGCATCCAGCGTTTCGCCGCCGATCGTCGCCTCACGCTCGACGAACCGCACGATGCCCGCCACGCTGCTGCACCAGCGGGTCGACTCCTCGATGGCCTGCGGCAGGAGCGAAGGTTGCTGACGCAGCTGGTTCATCGACTCGGGGTGGGCGAGCAGCGCCACGAGCAGGTTGGCCAGCATCCAGCTGGTCGTCTCGTAGCTGGCGAGGATCAACGTGAGCACGACCCCCTCGCACGCCTCCACACCGCCCAGCCCCTCCGCGACGATCGCCCGCGCGATCTCGCCGAGCAGCGTATCGCTCGGGTGCGCCACCTCGCGCTCAGCGATCTCCCGGAGCTGCGCCTCCATCGCGGTGTGGGCGCTCCGCCCCTCGGCCATGACGACGGGATCCTGCGGCATCACGACGCTGCGGATCATCTTGCGGATCAGCACGTCGTTCTCGGCGATCCGCTCCTCCGGGAGCCCGAAGAGGGCGCTCGTCACGCCCATGGGCATCGACATCGCAAAATCATCAAAGAGATCCGCCCGCTCCTTCCGCGCGAGCCGCTCCACGACCCTGCGCGCCACCGGGGTCACGATCGCCTCCTCGTAGCGGGAGATCACGCGTGGGGAGAGGACCGCGTTGAAGAGCCGCCGCATGCGTGTGTGCGACTCACCGCCGAGCGTCACGAGCGTCCCTTTCATGATCCCGTTGTCGTAGGCCCGGGTGCTGAAGGTCTCGCTGTCGCGCAGCACCGCGGTCACGTCGGCGCCGCGGAGTACGACTGGCACGCCGAGTCCCTCGTCGAAATAGACGGAGTGCTCCCTCGCCGCAGCGGCGAGGTGGATCGCGAACGCCGAAGGGTCTTTCGAGGTGAAAGAAAATAGATTCTTACGAGGCAGCATACATAAAAATTAGTATTCCATATCGAAACGCGAATCAAGCCGCTTTGCCGTGACCTCGACTGGGACGTAGGTGGGGAAGAGCCGGTATTGCGGACGCTCCTCCCACGTTGGCTTCGAGCGCGGGCACTGTGGGTGAGGCCCCCGGACGAGCCGAGATCCGTCCATGGTGATTCGTCGAATCCCTGGCGACGTCGAAAAGCTGCTCGACTCGGGAGCTCTGCTCGACCCGGGATGAAGGCGGCGAGTGTCGCGGACCGGAGGCGCCGTTCCCCGATGGCGGCAGCGAAGCCCGCCGTTCGTCGCGCCGATCACCGAGATGATGGATGGATTCCATCGCCTGCTTCGAGAAAGCGCGCGCTCCATGACGGCCGGGCGTTGAGCTCCTCGACGTCGGTTCCAATCATCTTCGCGTAGCTGCGGCCCATCTCCTCCAGCTCTTCCCCGCTCAGCACGTCCTCGATCCGGGTGAAGCCCGCCGGCGCTCGCTGCTCCACCATCGAGAGGACCCGGTCGGCGCCCATCGCACGGTTCGCGAGGACGAGGGAGCTCGTCGGCGGACGGCGCGCGGCATCATAGGCGGCGAGCGCCTCTTCGGGGGTGCTCGTCTGGGCGAGGTGCCAGGCCAGCACGCGAGCGTCGAGGATCGCCTGGGAGGCGCCGTTGGAACCGACAGGGTACATGGGGTGTGCCGCGTCGCCGAGCAGGGTGACCCGGCCAGCGCCCCACGACGGCAGCGGATCGCGATCGATCATGGGATACTCGAAGATGACGGGCGCCGCGGCGATGAGCGCCGGAATGTCGAGCCAGGAGAAGCGCCACGCCGCGAAGTGGGGCAGCACGTCCTCCACGCGTCCTCGCCGGTTCCAGCTCCCCGGCGCGACCGCCGCCCCCTCGTGCAGCCGCACCTCCGCCACCCAGTTGATCGCCGCCCGCCCGCGGAGCTCCGCGCGGCGGGAGATCGGGTAAGCGACGAACTTGGCGGCAACGTTGCTGCCGGCCATGATCATGGTGCGCCCCGAGAGGAAGGGCTCGCCCTCGGTCACGCCACGCCACATGTGGATCCCGTTCCACCGGGGCGGCCCCTCCGCCGGGTGGAGCTGCGCGCGAACCACGGAGTGGATGCCGTCGGCCCCGACGAGCACGTCCGCAGGGACCACGTCGCGCTCACCGGTCCGCCGATCCCGCACCGTGACCTGCACCTCGGATGGCGTCTGCTCGAACCCCTCCACCGCCGACCCGACGCGCACGCTGGAGGCCCCCAGGCGCCGCTGCACCGCCGCGAGCAGCATCAACTGGAGCTCACCGCGGTGGATCGACACCTGTGGCCAGCGATACCCGGCGGAGATCCCTCGCGGCTGGCCCCAGATCCGGCCCCCGAACCGATCGTGGTGCACGACCTCGGCGGTCGGGATCCCTGTCGCCAGCAGCGCATCAGCGAGGCCAAGCTCCGTCAGCTCTCGCACGGCGTGAGGGAGGAGGTTGATGCCGACACCGAGCGGCCTGATCTCTCGCGCGGCCTCCACGACGCACGCATCGATGCCGGCCGCGTGCAGGCTCAGGGCCGCCGTCAGCCCGCCGATGCCGCCGCCCGCGATCAACACCCGCATCGCGCGACGCTCGCACGGCGCGCCGGACGCGGCAACGGCGCGCATGGCGCCCGCCACCGCGGCGCCGAACCCGGGTAAGATCCTCGAAAGAGGGACATACCATGCGATTGCTCGTCTCGATGGACTCTTGGGGTGCGAGGCTGCTGTCGGTGCTGGCGATCGCGCCTGCGCTGAGCTGCGGTGGAACCGTCACGCCCGGTGAAGGCTCGGGCGGAGGCACCTCCAGCAGCTCAGGTGAAGGCACCTCCAGCGCCACAGGCGAAGACACCGCCAGCAGCTCGGGTGAAGGCACCTCCAGCAGCACAGGAGGCCTGCCACCGGAGGGGTTTCCGTTCGCTTGCGACGATCCGGAGCCCATCGTCGTCGCGGACCAGAACACCGGGTACGTGCGCTGCGCCGGCGGCTGGATCCACCGCGCGGAGGTCGTCACCTGTCCGAGCCCGCTCCCGCGCGCCAAGGCCTGCGCGGACCCGAGCGGCGCGACGGGGAACTGCAAATCCGACGCCGACTGCACCGAGCAGCCCCACGGGTACTGCGACGTCATGACCGGAGGCGAGGTGGCGCCAGGGTGCTTCTGCCAGTACGGATGCACGACCGACGCCGACTGCGGCGAGGCGCAGATCTGCCTGTGCGGCGATCCGGTCGGGCGGTGCGTGCCCTCGCGGTGCACCAGCGACCAGGACTGTGGACTGTTGCTCTGCTCCAGCTACGTCCTGCACCCCGGATGCGGCGGGACCGCCTTCGCGTGCCAGACGCCCGCCGACGAGTGCGCGAGCGACCAGGACTGCTCAGGGGACACGCAATGCTCCCTGGAGGCCCTGCGGCACGCCTGCACCGAGCAGAACTGCGTGATCGGCAGGCCGTTCCTCGTGGAAGGCGTCGTGCGCACCGCACAGCCCGCCGCGCGTGACGACTGGCGGACCACAGCTCCGGACGCGCCGCCTCGCCTGGAGGAGCTGTCCTCCGAGCAACGGGCGGCCCTCGCCGAGCACTGGACCCGCGCCGCCCTCCTCGAGCACGCGTCCATCGCCGCGTTCGCGCGCTTCGCGCTGCAGCTCCTGTCGCTCGGCGCGCCGCCGGAGCTCGTCGGCGCCGCGCAGGCGGCCATGGGCGACGAGGCCGACCACGCGCGCGCGTGCTTCGAGCTGGCCAGCGCGTTCGCCGGCCGCGGCGTCGGCCCGGGGCCCCTCGCCATCGACGGCGCCCTCGGCAACGATGGCGCCCGCGAGATCCTCGTGACGACCCTCCGCGAGGGGTGCATCGGCGAGACCATCGCCGCCATCGAGGCGGCAGAGGCCGCCCTCCACGCGACCGATCCCGCGGTCCGGCGCGCGCTCGAGAAGATCGCCGAGGACGAGACGCGGCACGCCGAGCTCGCCTTCCGGTTCACGGCCTGGGCCCTCGACCGCGATCCCTCCCTGGCGAGCGCCGTCGTCGACGAGCTCGCCACGGCTTCCTCCGAGCTCCCCGCCCCGAGCGAGGCGAGCCACAGCGGCCCGCTGCTCGGCTTCGGCGTGCTCTCCCCGCAGCACCGGCGCGCGGTCCGGGAGCGCGCGCTCGCTCAGGTCATCGCTCCGTGCGCGCGGGCGCTGCTCTCGCGCGGCGGCGACGGCATCGAGCGCAGCCGCCCGCGCCCGCCGCACGGCCGTCAGAGCGAGGAGACCGACAGCTTGGCGACGAACAGCTGACCGTCCGCGGCCTCGACAGGGCAGTTCAGGAGCGCGAAGTCGGCGCCGGACGTGCCCGCGAGGAACACGTCCGTTCCGGAGACGGCGAGCGCCAGGATCCGCTGGAGCGCAGGGCCGCCGAGCGCGCCCAGCCACTCGACCTCGCCGTCCGTGGCCCGGAGCCGCGCGAGGAAGGCGTCTCCCTCGCCGGCCTCCCCGCCGATCTCGACGTCATCGATCTTCATCTGCTGCTCGAACTGCCCGGCCACGACGAGCTTTCCGAGCTCGTCGACCCCGACGACCTGCGCCGATTGAGCCCCGCTGCCCCCGAGCTGCTTGGCCCACGTGGCGACGCCGTTCCGGTCGAGGTGTGCGGCGAAGCCGTCCTCTCCGGTCGAGGCGATCGCTCCGGTGAGATCGATCTGCCCCTCGAATGAGCCGGTCAGGACGACGCCGGCCTCGTGCAACGCCACGGCGCTGGTGCGCTGATCGCCGCGGAGGGCGGAGTAGTGTCGATACCAGACGTCCGCCCCCTCGGCGCTCCATCCATCGCAGATCCACGACGCCGGAAACGACGCCAGGAAAGCGTCGATCCCGTCCGAGGCCGCGCCGCCGGGCGGCAGCGCGCTCTCGAAGCCAGGGAAGCCCACGTTCACCCGTCCCTCGAAATCGGAGGCCACGAAGGCGTCGCCGGAGGCCACACGGAGGTCGCGAGGCCAGTAACGCGCTCCCTCACGGCCCGTAAAGACGCCGCTGCACGGGTTCAAGAGGGTCTGTCCATCGTAGCTGGAGAACCCGATGTCCGACCCGCCCTGGAGCGACGTCAGGACGAAGACGCGGTCGCCCTCCGCCGCGACCGCCCTCGCCTCGTCAAGCCCGCTGGACCCGTGCGTCACGCACACAGCGACCCCGTCGGGATCGCTCGTGTCGAGCCGCGCCACGAACGCGTCGCCGTCGCCGGCGCCCTCGGGCAGCCCGCAGTCCGCGCCGAACGACAGGCTGCCCGTGAAGCCGCCCGCCACGTAGACGCTGCCGCCGCCCAGCGTGATCGCGGTCGCCTGATGGACGTGGGTCGCGGTGTCGTTCTCCGCGTTCCCGAAGCGCCCGCTCCACATGTGGTTCCCGTCCCGCGCGAGGTGCGCCACGAAGACGTCCTTGCCGGCGCCTCCCGCCGTGAGCGGCGCGCCGCCGGCGACGGTGAGATCCCCCTTGAAGCCGCCCGCCAGCCACAGGGTGCCGTCCTCGTCGGCCGCGATCCCGCCGAGCGTGGCCTCGGCGTCACCGAAGGACATCGCCCACTGGCACGTATAGCCGGGCTCGCTGAACGAGCCGCCCCCGACGCCCTGCTCGTCGATGAGCTGAATGCCGACGATCTCCGCGCATCCCGCGCTGCTCGCCGCCAGGAGAGAGCTCGCCAGCCACAGCCGGGCGCGCCGTTCGAGCCTCATCGTCATCAGAACACCCCGACGACGGAGCCACCGACGACGCCCGGAGCGAGCTGGACGCCGGCGGCCGCGCGCGGCCCGTCCGAGGGCAGCGTCAGCCAGAGGACGGCCGTGCCGGCGAGCGCCACGCTCGCGGCGATGAAGGAGAAATCGGACACGGTCGCATACGACATCGCCTTGCTGGCCAGATCGGGCACCGGCTGCGCGCAGTCCCGGTAGCGCCTCGGATTCGCGCACGCCGTCTTCGCCTCCTCATCGACCTTGTCCCACGTGGCGATCGCCAGGCCACCGAAGGTGCTTCCGAGCGCGATGCCCGCCAGCGTGAGCCCGCCCGTCACCCACATCAGGCTCCGGTGGATCGGATCCGGCCTTGCGCCGTAGGGCGTCGGCCTGCGCAGCTCGATGTCGCCGGCGGAAGGCGCGGGATCCTGCGCTGCTGCGCTGGGCGCGAGCGCCCTCCCGGGGACCTCGACGCCCTCTCCCGGCCGCGTCGCCTCGACCTCCCGCGCGCGCGCGTACCGCCCGGGCGCGGCCGCGATGACCTCGTGCTTCCCCGGCTCGACAGGGCGGGCCGCGCCGGCCCCTTTCGCGGGCGACCCCTCGGCCTGCGCGCGCGCTGCGGCGGTCGGCTCGGCCTGGGCCGCGCCCGCCTGCGCCCAGGCGGCCAGCGTCACGAGGAGCCAGAGCGCGGGGCGACCGAGCCCCCTTCGCCCCGCGCGCCCCACACCCTTTGCGGAGCGCCGGGAGCCTCTGCTGATCGCTTCAGGCATCGAGTCCCCTGGAAGGTCAGCGAGCGACACCTGCTTCAGGTCCCCGCGCTGGACCACGACGACCGATAACAGGGCACCGCGACGAGCGCCAGACGAAAGACCCCCGCGCCAGCCACGACGCCACTCCCTTGCGCCCATGTTGCCGCCCGCTGCGCCCGTCGCGCCCGTCGCGCCCGTTGCGCCGTGTTCCCGCTTCGACGCACGCGGCCTTTGCGCTAGCGTTCCGCTCGCGGTTCCCCTCGGTTTCTCTCGGTTCCGGTCTCGCCCCTCGCTCCCCAGGTCGTCGAGCGTACCGGCTGGAGCGCCCTCGCGAACAGGTGCCCTGATGCCCTCCGTGCCAGCCCCCAAGAAGAAGCGGTCCAAGAAGAGCGCGCGCTCGCTCCCTCGCAGGGACGAGGAGTGGATCGGCGGCTTCTTCTCCCTGCGCGCGTTCGTGCACGAGGGCGACGACGCGTACCGCCCCGAGGCGGTCGTCTGGATGACCGAGCGAGGCTTCGTCCTGAGCTGCGCCGCGCTGCGCCCCGGCGACGTCGTGACGGGCGCGGTCGACAGCTTCGAGGCCGCCGCCAGGGATCCCCTGGAGGGCAAGCCGCGCCAGCCCGAGCGCGTGCGCGTGGCCTCGCCGGCGCTCGCGGAGGCCCTGCGGGCGCGGCTCGGCCCGGAGGTCGAGGTCCGCGTCGCGCCGACGCCCGAGATCGACGTCGTGGCCGAGGACCTGGAGGCCCACCTCGGCGCGCGGGACGGCCGCCTGACGCCGAGCTTCCTCGGGGGCGGCATCGAGGCGCCGGCGATGGCCTCGTTCTTCCGCGCGGCGGCCGCGCTCTACCGCGCGACGCCCTGGAAGGCGGTGCCCAGCGACGCCGACATCATGGCGCTGTCGATCCCGTCGCTCGGCGCGCGCGATCTCGCACTGTGCGTCGTCGGGCAGGCTGGCCAGAGCCACGGCGTCCTCCTGTTCGAGAGCGCGCGCGGGTTCGAGCTCTACCTGGCCGAGACCGCCAAGCTGCCGGACGCGCCGCCCGCGTCGCTTCCGGCGAGCTTCTTCTCGCTGAGCTTCGATCGCGCGAGCGACCTGCACCCCGCGCTGCGCGCCGAGGTCGCCGAGCAGCGCTGGGAGCTGGCCGATCCGGACGCCTACCCCACGCTCGCGATGGTCGACGAGGACCTCATCGGCCGCAAGCCGACGCCGAAGGAGCTCACCGCCTCCGAGGCGCTCGCGCTCGGCCTTGTCGAGCTGATGAAGCGGCGCAAGGAGATCACGAAGGCGTTCCGCGGCGGCGCCCCGGTGGACGCGAGCTACGTCGTGGAGACGCACGCGGGCCCCGTGGAGGTGCTCTTCCGCGCGCCCCACCCGGAGCGGAGCTGATCCCGGCGGCAGGCGCCGGCAATCTGTCGAGGCTCGGGCGATCCGACGAGCGAGCGGAGCAGCGGCGAAGCCGCGTCCTCAGCGAGCGGCGAGCCGGTAGAGATCGGCGTTCACGATGAACTCGCAGACGACGTTGCCGAGCTGGATCATGTCGCCGCTGCGGAGGGGCACGCCGTCCCCGGACGGCGCAAGGAGCCGGTCGTTCAGGAAGGTCCCGTTGGTGCTCTTTCTCGCGTGGAGCATCGGGGTGTCCGCGACCAGCACCGAGATGTGGGCGTGGACCTTCGAGACGGACGCGTCGCGGAGCACGATATCGCTGTTCAGCGCCCGCCCGATGAGGATGCGATCCTGCCAGGGGCTCTCGGGGCGCTTCGCCACCGGCAGGAGCTCGCAGCCGTGCGACGTGGCGATCATCCCTGACGAGATCCGGTGCCGGGACGTGGTCGGCTGGCCGCTCATGCCAGGCGCGGTCCCGGCGACGAGGGTCTTGAACGACGGAGGGGGCTGGTCATCGGGGCCGAGCTCCCGGAGCAGCCAGGCGTGCGGGTACTTCCGATCGAACGCCATCCGTGAAATCGCCCGGGTCTGAGCACAAAGCGCCGCGAAGGTCAACATGACGAGATCTTCCCCCAGGTTCCGGGCCGTTCGAGAGAGCCGAGCTCCCCGAGCGGCGATCGCCCACTCCGGCGGGGCCTGATAGGCCCTTATACATCAGGAGGCGACGGAATCACCGGACGCCACGAGACACGGTCGAGACGACCTACGGCGCTGAGCTGACTACATCGTCGGCGCTCGCCATACTCGGCTCCCGCGCGGGCAGCTCCGCGCGCGGCGCCGGCCGCCGAGACGCGCGGGACGAGGGGCGCGCCGGCAGCGGGGCTTCAGGGCAGGTTCGCCAGCGGATCCGTCTTGCCGACGCCCGCGTGCTGCAGGACGAGGGCCTTCACGGCGGCCGCGCGGTCGAGCGGGTACTCGTACGGCGCGGTCCAGGAGCAGTCTTCACCCGACGCCTGCGTCCCGGTGGTCTCCTCGAACAGGTTGTCGATGCGGTGCGTACCGCCGGCCGGGCTGTCCAGGGTGGTGATGGGGTTCTTCACCTTGTAGAAGTGATTGCCCTCCACCCTCAGGCAGGCGCCGACCCGCGAGTTCACCCCCGACGTGGGGACGTCCTCGAAGTAGTTGTTGAAGATGTGCCCGTTGCCGCCGCGGTAGCTCGGGACGCGGGAGTTCACGTTGCGGAAGCGGTTGTGATGGAAGGTGATGCGGCGGTCGCTGTCGTCCTTGTCCGACGAGCCGACCAGCATGCCCTTCCAGTGGTCGTGCAGGTAGCTCCATGAGATCGTGATGTTCGAGGACTCGTGGGTCGCGTCGATGAGGCCGTCGTACTTGTCCTTGTCGGAGTTCACGGCGGGAGACTCGGCCCAGAGCTCGCAGTGGTCGATCCAGACGTTGTGGCTCTCGTCCATGTGGATGCCGTCGCCGTTGCCGCTGCTGGCCAGCACGTGGTGGATCTTCAGGTTGCGGACGATGATGTTGGAGGATCTCCTTAGATTGAGCCCGATCCCCTCCAGCTCTCCGCTCGACCCGACCCCCACGAGGGTCTTGTCGGAGGTGACGTCCACGTCGTCGCCGCTGCCGCTGATCTTGCCGGTGATCTGGATGATCACGGCGCCGTCCCTCGCGGCCTCCCTCCTCAGGGCGTCGAGCGAGCTCACGGAGACGACCTGTCCGCCCTTGCCGCCGGTGGTGCCGTCGCCGGTCGTGGCATAGCCGTAGAGCCTGAAGTCGACGGCGCCGGGGTCGCCGCCGCCGGCGCCGCTGCCGGAGCCGCCCTCACCGCTGCTGGAGCTTCCGGTGCCTTCATCCGAGCCGCCCTCACCGCTGCCGGCGCCGCCCTCACCGCTGCCGGCGCCGCCCTCGCCGCTGCCGGCGCCGCCCTCGCCGCTGCCGGAGCCCCCGGTCCCGCCGCTGGCGCTGCCAGCGCCGGTCCCGCCGGTGCCGGCGGCGCCGACGCTCGCCGTGGAGCCTGCGCTCCCGCTGCTCGTCGGCTGACCCGCATCGTCTTCCGGCTCTGACGTCTCCGAGCCGCACCCGACCACCGAAACGCCGAGCGCGATCAGCGCAGCCCAAGCGACTCGAGATTCGCACTTCATGAGCAAGTCACCTTTCCGTGATGAGCCAAGGCCAAGCAGCTCGCGCGACGCGGGCGGAGACGCCGGACAGCACACAAGCCGTTCGCTGGAGCTCCACAGCAACGGACATGCCATCAGTTCAGGACGAACCGGCCCTGTCTCGATCGCACGGTTCCACCGCATTTCCCGCAGGGATCTCTGCAGCGCCGCGCCTCTCCTCCGGAGGTTCCGGGGCGGCGTCACAACCGAGGCTGTCAACCACGGGTTGACACGGTGGACACGTGCGACACCGCGTCATCAGCCCTGACGATGTCCGAGGCCCGCGATATCGAGCGCCGCGGCGTGGCCCCGGGCTCGGCGCCGCGGCTCCTCCCGGGGATCAGGGGCCGATTCGAACGAGCTCGACCCAGTCGAGCCTGGCCGCGTCCTCGCGGCACCCGAACGAGACGATGTGCATCCCGGGCCCGAGCGCGAACTTGAGCAGCAGCCCTGTCGCGTCCTTCGAGTCGTGAACGTAATCTTCGTGGAACTCGGTCCCGTTGAAATCGTACCTGGTCCCGAGCTCCGGCTCATGGTCCACGCGGACCAGGAACGAGTTGTCCGTGCTCTCGTCGGGCCCCGTGGCGACCCTGGCCCTGATCTGGTACGTGCCTGACTCGCCGATCTCGAACGAGCAGTCGACCCGGTCGCTCTCGCAATTCGCCTCCTCGGGGACAGCCACGTACGTCCCGCCGCTCGCCAGCGGGTCGTCCACACGCTCGAAGCGGCCGGAGAGCTCGCAGTCCTCGGCCTCGATCCTGATCCTCGACAGGCTGCCCCCCCCTCCCGTGGGCGCCGGCGACGCGTCCCACTCGGCAGACAACCCCTCCAGCGAGCACGCGCAGGCCAGCACCGGCAAGAGCGCCCCCCAGCGCCCCCATCGCGCTGCGCGCGCGACGGCCGCCGCCGCGAGCGCCGTGGGAGCCTCCCCCGCGCTGCGGCCCGCGCGAGGCCTCGTGTCCGCCCCAGGTCCCGAGATCTCGTTCATCTCCCACGACGCTAGCAAGACACGCACCGCCGGCGCGGCACAAGTTGTCGAGCCGGCGCGATTCACGCGGGGCGCGCGGACGTCAGGAGCACGCCCCGCGCGCTTCAGCTCGCGGCGGGACGCGCGTAATCCTGCGCGCGGAAGAGCACCCCGTGGACTTCACCGTCGAGCAGCGCCGGGACGAGCGCCCCAGGCAGCACCGACTCGACGTCGTTCGGCGCCTTCGGCCCGCCGAGATCGGTCCGCAGCCACCCCGGGTCGAGGAGGTTCATCAGCACGCCCGTGCCACGGAGCGAAGGCGCCATGTCGCGCACGAACTTGTCGAGCGCGGCCTTCGACGCCGCGTAGGCCATCAGCTCGGGCTGATCCTGGATCCCGGAGGTCACCTGGACGATGCGCCCGAAGCGGCGCTCCAGCATCGTCGGCAGCAACCGGTGCGTGATCCGTATCGGGCTGATGACGTTCACCTCGAAGCTGAGCCGGTAATCGTCCGCCGGCGTCTGCAGGTACGACGCGCGGAACGGCGTCATGATGGCGGCGTTGTTGAACAGGAGGTCGATCCCGCCCGACGCCGCGATGGCGTCGTCCAGCATGCGATCGACCGCCGCCTGATCCGACAGCTCGCCCGAGACGGCGCTCACCCGGATCCCCTTGCCAGCGAGCTCCCCTTCGAGCTCGCGCGTGTGCGCCGCGTCGCGGCTGTGCAGGACGACGTTGCAGCCGAGGTCCGCCAGGCCGCGCGCGATCCGCTTTCCGATACCCCTGCTCGCGCCGGTGACCAGCGCCCACTTTCCACGAATGTTAAGCGTCATGGCGGCCCTTATGGCAGAGGCCGTCCGACCTGGCAGCTCGAAAAGCGCTGCAGCGGGCGCAGGCGCCGCCGGACGCCGCCCCAGATGGCGCCGCGCGCGCCGGCGCCTAGGCCCGCCGCCGCGCGTCTCCACGCGCGCGCTTCCGGCTGACCTCCAGGCCGCGGCCGAGGCTGCGCAGGACGAGCAGATCCTCGCCGAGGTCGACGTCGACGAGCGCGCGCGCGACCTCCGGGCGGACGCCGGTGAGGATCGGCCTGGAGCCGAGCAGCTGGATCGCGTGCGCCAGCCGCTCCAGGGCCGCGGCGCCGTCCGGATCGAGCGCCTCCGCGCCGGTGACGTCGAGGACCACGTGGGACGCCCGATGCGCCACGATCGCGGGGAGGAGCCGCTCTCCCAGCTCGCTGCCGCGCTCCGCGTCCAGGCGCCCGATGAGCGGCACCGCGAGCGTGCCCCGGCCGACGTCGAGGATCGGCGCGGAGAGGTTGAGGATCTGCCGCCGTTGCTCCTCCACGAGGGCGAGCGAGCGGTTCAGCTGGTCGATGAGCCGGCCCTGCTCCTCGACCTGCCCCTCGGCGCGCCGCTGCGCCGTGACGTCGAGCTGCTGCACGAGCACCGCGCGCGCGCCGGTCACGGGATCGGTCGTCGGGCGCGCCTCCACCTGGTGCCACCGCTCGCCGTCGGTCGTGACGACCCGCACCTCCCCTGCCCACGGCGCCTCGGCGTCGATCGCGCCGCGGACCGCCGCGCTCACGCCCTCATCCGGGAACGCCGCGTCGATCGTCGGCGCGTCGCCGAAGGCCCGAAGGGCCGCGGGGTTGTGGAAGAGCACCTTCCCCTCCCGATCGACGAGGCTGACCAGCACCGACGAGTGGCGGACCGCCTCCACGCCGCGCACCATCGACGCGCCGACGCTGGCGGCCTGAGGGAGCGCCTGGAACAGGATCGCGAGCCGCCCGTCATCGAGGTCGATCGGCTGCCCGTGGAGCGTCACCGTCGCGGGCGCCCCGCGCGGGTAGAGCGTCCAGTCCTCCAGGACCGTGCCCCCTTCCGCGAGGACGCGGAGGTAGCCGTCGAGCCGCGCGCGGACAGCCGGCGACAGGTCCGAGAGGTCGCGGGAGAGCAGCTCGGCGCGATCCGTCGCGCGCCAGAACTCGATGGCCTTCGCGTTCGCCCAGGGGAACCGGTGCCGACCGTGGTCATAGACCCAGGTCGGCAGGACGGACAGATCGAGAGCCGACAGGCGCTGGTCGAGGGACGTCATGTCGTGGCGGCACGTCATACGACGCCCCCGTCCGTCCTGCACGCCCCTTGACATCTCTTCACCGGCGCGGCCGGCGCGCGCGGACGTTCAGCGGGTGATTCGCCACAAGAGCTCGAGCAGCTCCGCCACGGCGGCCCGCCGGTGTTCCCAGCGGGATTCCCAGGACGAGGCTGCCACGACGGCGCTCGCCCGGCGCGCCGTCTCCCTGGCGATCTCGGCCTCCCGGCGCGACCTCGCTTCTTCCTCGATCTGCTGCTGCCGCGCCCTCGCGGTGCCGCCCGACGCGGCGAAGGCGAGGAGCTGCGGGAGCTCGCCCCGGTCGAACCAGGTGCCGTGTTCCCTGCAGATGTCGACGATGATGCCGCTCTTGCCGGCGAAGTTCTTGCGGTTCATCCGCTGGCCGCACGCCGGGCACCGGACGTAGCGCACGCGGACGTCGACGTGCTCCGGGCGCTGCGGCGGCGGCCTCGGCGCGCTCGTCCCATAGCTCTCCCGGCGCTCCAGGAGGTCCCGCAGGAGCGCGTGGTCGACGAGCTGACCGCCGCACCGGCTGCAGTCGCGCAGGAGGCCGGCCGCAGCGCGGAACGCCGAGAAGGGCACGCCGCAATCGGAGCAGAGGAGCGCGTCGGGCTCGGGGATGGGCTCCAACCCGAGCTCGTGCCCGCAGCCGTCGCAGCGCTCCGCGTCGGGGAGGTTCAGCTGGTAGCAGCCGCCGCAGCGCACGGTGGCGAGCGGCCGCTGGCAGCCGGGGTAACAGAGCCCCTCCGCGTTGATCAGGAGCCCGCAGCTCGGGCACGTGCTGCGATCGGCGCGCACCACGGGAGTCTAGACGCCCGGAGCGCTCACGAGAAGCGCCGCGACAGGCGCCCTCGCTCCGGGCGCCGGGGCGGCCTTCACGTCGCCGGGCTTCTCGGGCTCAGCGCTGCCTGGCGGGGCGCATGAAGGGATTGGGATGGGAGCTCCGGGGGCGGCTGTGCGGCGGCGCGCTGGACCGGCGCGCCTGCTTTCCGAGCTCCTCGAGGAGAACTCCCACGGCGGCGTCGTCGTCCTGAAGCACGACGACATGGTCGTTGTTCTCCTCACGCAGGAGCCGGTTCACCTGGAGGGCGCCGACCGCCGTCCGCACGACGATGGCGACGCAGGCGAACTCGCTGACGAGCATGCTGCGCGTGCGCATCGTCGCGGCCTCGAACGCCGGATCGTTGTTCATGGGCGCCCGGCGGAGGTCGATCAGGTGGCCGAGGCTCCAGCGATCCAGCGACTCGTAGACCTTGAGCGCTTCGGAGTGGACCCGGATGAAATCGTCGGGAGACGGATAGGGGAGCTCGGAGCGGGTGCTGCGGACGATCGACATCTCCTGATCGAGGGTGACCGTCAGATGATCGTTCTGCAGCAGGACATCCATCCCACCACAGGATAGCGAGCCGGCGGCGCGCCGGCACTGAAAAGCAATGGCGAGCTCATCGCTGCGCCGGCAAACACTGCGTGATCGGCCGGAACGGACCGCCGCGCAGAGGCGTGGGTCCGGGTGTGCGTGGAGCGATGAGCGGCCCAGAACGAGCGGTGTCTGCGTTCCCTCGCGACGGGCGCGGGCTGCGGGAATGAGTCTCCTTCAGACCAGGGATATGGTTCTCGGGACGACGACCAGCGGTCATGTGTCCTGGTCATGCTTCGCTATCGTCCAGCGCGCCCGAGACTCCCCCCTTCAACCCGTACCTTTCCCATCGCCCGCTCACTCGAACCGCAGCGCCTCCACCGGATCGAGCCTCGACGCGCGCCTCGCCGGCCCCACGCCGAACGTGATCCCGATGAGGATCGACACCCCGAGCGCCAGCCCGACCGCGTAGGGCGGCACGATGGTGGCCCACTCCCCGAACCGCGACAGCAGCACCGCCGCCCCGTACCCGAGGCCCACCCCGGCCACGCCGCCCGCGAGCGACACCACGACCGCCTCGACGAGGAACTGCCGCAGGATGTCCCCGCGCCGCGCCCCGACCGCCATCCGCACGCCGATCTCGCGCGTCCGCTCCCGCACCGAGACCAGCATGATGTTCATGATCCCGATGCCCCCCACGATCAGCGACACCGCCGCCACGCTGCCGAGCAGCATCGTGAAGGTGCCCGTGATCTGCCCCATCGTCGCCAGCATCTCGGCCTGCGACCGCACCTCGAAATCGCTCGCCTGATCCGCGCGCAGCCGGTGGCGCAGGCGGAGCAGCTGCTCGAGCTGCGCGATCACCACCTCGGACCGATCCTCGCTCGCCAGCTGCAGCGAGATCGTCGACAGGTGATCTTGCCCGAACAGCACCGACCGGTGCGTCGACATCGGCACGAACACCCCGTCGTCCGGCGAGCCCATGCCCGACCCCTTCTCCGTCAGCACCCCGACCACCCGGAACGCGTTCCCGTTGATCTGGAGCCGCGTCCCGAGCGGCGAGGCGCTCACGTTAGCCGCGTAGAGCTGCCGCGCGACATTGGCCCCGAGCACGACCACGCGCGCCCGCTGCTGCTCGTCGAGGTCGGAGAACGAGACGCCGCTCGCCACCGACAGCGAGCGGACCTCGAGGTACGCCGGCGTGATCCCCGTCACGGACGCGTTCAGGTTGCTCGCCATGTACCGCAGCTGCGCGCTGCCGCTCCGCTCCGGGGCGACCGCCGCCACGCCGGCGAGCCCCTTGAGCGCCTCGGCGTCGCCCTCGGTCAGCGTCTTCACCGTGCCCGACCGCACCCCGCTCGCCGACGCGGACCCCGGGCGCACCATCAGCAGGTTCGCGCCGAGCGACCGGATCCGCCCCTCGACGCTGCTGCGCGCGCCCTCCCCGATCCCGAGCACCGCCACGACCGCCGCGGTCCCGATGATCATGCCGAGCATCGTCAGCAGCGTGCGCAGGCGGTTCGAGGCGAGCGAGCGCCACGCGCTCTTCGCCGTCTCCTTGATCAGCATGCCGCCTCCATCTCGCCCGCGTGGAACGCCGACACCACGTCGGCCGAAGGCCCGTCGGCCACGATGTGCCCGTCCCTCATGTGGATGGCCCGCGAGAGCGACCGCGCCACGCCGAGGTCGTGGGTCACCATGATCAGCGTCGTCCCGTCCGCGTTCAGCGACAGGAGCAGCTCCAGCACGTCGCGCCCCGTCTTGCTGTCGAGCGCGCCCGTCGGCTCGTCGCACAGCAGGATCGACGGCCGCGTCACGATCGCCCGCGCGATCGCCACGCGCTGCCGCTGCCCGCCGGAGAGCTCCGACGGCAGGTGCCGCGCGCGCGCCGCGAGCCCCACGCGCTCGAGCGCGCCCTCCGCGAGCGCGCGGCTGTTCTTCACCGCCCCGTAGAGCAGCGGCAGCTCGACGTTCTCCGCCGCCGTCATCCGCGGCAGCAGGTTGAAGCTCTGGAACACGAACCCGATGTGGCGGTTCCTGAGCGCCGCGAGCTCGTCGTCGTCGAGCTCCGCCACGTCGCGCCCCCCGAGCCGGTACGTGCCCTCCGTCGGCCGATCCAGGCACCCGAGGATGTTCAGCAGGCTCGACTTCCCGCAGCCGGAGGGACCGATGATCGCCACCGACTCGCCCCGGCGCACCTCGAAGCCGATCCCGTCGACCGCCCGCACCGCGAGGTCCTCGCGATCGGCGTGGTACACCTTCGAGAGCCCGCTCACGAGGACCGGGACGTCCATCTCAGCGCCCTCCTCGGCTGGCGCCGGCGCCCATCCCCATGCCCATCCCGCGCATCGGGTTCTGGCCGCCGCCCTGCCGCTGCCCCTGCCCCTGCGGCCCCGCCGCGCTCGAGACGGGCGCGCTCGCGAGCACGTCGTCGCCCTCGCTCAGCCCCGCGGTCACGACCATCTGCGAGCCGTCCGTCGCCCCGGTCTGGATCGGCCGCTCCTCGCCGCTCGCGAGCCGCACGAACCGCCGCTTGCCCTGCGACTGCACGGCCAGGAGCGGCACGAGCAGCACGTCCTTCTGCTCCGCGGTCACGATCTCCACGTCCGCGCTCATCCCCGACCGGAGCAGCGACGCGTCCTTGTCCTTGACGACGATCTCGACGTCGAAGGTCACGACGCTCGACACCTCCTTGCCGAGCGGGCTCACGCGGTCGACAACGCCCTGGAACACCCGGTCCCCGTAGGCGTCGACGCGGATGTCGACCCGCTGGCCCGGCGCGACGCGCCCGATCTGCGCCTCGTCGATCGCGCCGATGATGCGCAGGTTCGACAGATCGGCGAGCGTCATCACGGAGCTGCCGCCGCTCACGTTGGTCAGCGCCGACGAGACGAGCGTCCCCTTCTCCACGGCCACGTCGAGCACCGTCCCGGCGATCGGCGCGTAGATCTGCGTCTCCTTCAGCCGCGTCTCGGCGTCCTGCACCGCCAGCTCGGCCGCCTTGAGCTGCGCCTGCGTCGAGCTCAGCTGCGCCCGCCGCAGCGTGATGTTGGCGCCCGCGACCTTCGTCGAGTGCGCCGCCGTGCGGGCCGCGTCGGTCGACCCGAGGCCCATCTCGGCGCTCTTCTCGGCGACCTCCTGGCTCGTCTGGCTGTTCTTGCGCTCGAGCTCGGCGACCGCGACCGACGCGTTCGCCGCCGCGAGATCGGCCTTCACGCGGTCGCGCGCCACGCGCGCCTCGGCGAGGTCGCGCTCCGCGTCCGTCGGGTCCAGGCGCACGAGGAGCTGCCCCGCCTCGACCGTGTCGCCCTCCTTGACGAGCACCTCGATGACCTGGCCCGGCGCGCGCGACTTCACCTCGACCTGCACGTCGGGCTCGATCTTGCCGGACGCGGCGGCGGTCTCGGTCAGGCTCCCGCGGCGGATCTCGACGGTGGGGCCGGCGGGGGTCTTCTCGGGCTGCTTGTACCAGGCGTACCCGCCGATCGCGAAGCTCGCCACGGCCAACGCGGCCACGCCGGACATCAGGTAGCGCTTCTTGTTCCTGTTCATGACGACCTCCTGGGGAGCACCGACGCGAAGCGGACGAGCAGCGCGCCCGTCTCGTGATCGAGCTGGAGGCGCGACGTCAGCTCCGTCACCGCGGCCCGCAGCCTGCGGAGCTCCGCCTCCCTCCGCGTCTGCTCCGCCTGCACCACGTCCGCCGACGTCGCGGTCCCGAGCGAGAGCCGCTGCCGCTCGGCCTCGGCCAGCTCGCCCGCCATGCGCGCCGTCTCGGTGGCCAGCGCGACCTGCTCGGCCGCGGCCTCGAGGCTCGCGCGCAGCGAGCTGACGTCCGCCGCGATCGCCTCGGCGCGCGCCTGGTACCGCGCCTCCGCGGCCGCGAGCTGCGTGCGCGCGCGGGCCGCGTCCGCGGACGCCCGCCCGCCGCCGAGCGGCAGCTCGACCTCGATCCCGCCCAGCACCCCGAACGCGGGCCGGCCGCCGGGCAGCGAGAGCCCCGGCAGGCCGTCGCGCACCCACTGCCCGTCCATCGAGGCCGTCGCGAACAGGTCGAGGCGGATCTGGTCCGCGTCCTCCGCCGCGCTCACCCGCGCGCGCTGCGCGTCGAGGTCGGCGCGCAGGGCCGCGAGCTCCAGGGACCGCTCGCTCGCCGCGCGCACGAGCGCGTCGGCCGACGGCAGCGCCCCGAGGGACGGCGGCGCGCCGGTCGGGGCGAGCGACGCGGCGCTCGCCGGGGCCATGCCGAGCGCGCGCCCGAGCGCGATGGCCCGCGCCGCGCGCGTCGCCCGCGCCTGCGACAGCGCGTCCGCGATCGACGCCGCCGAGGTCGAGAAGCGCAGGACGTCCACCTTCGTGCCGGTGCCGAGGGTCTCGGCGCGCGCCTTCGCGTCGGCGAGCAGCCGCTGCGCGGCCGCGAGCGCCTGCTCCTGCACGAGGATCGCCTGCTCCGCGTACCAGAGCTCCCAGTAGGCCCCGAGCACGTCGAGCGCGGTCTGGCTCGCCGCGAGCTCGCGCTCCTGCTCCGCGGCGACGGCCGACGCCTGCGCCTGCGCGTACGGCGCGAGGACCGCGTCGGTCCCGGCCCCCCGCAGGAGCGGCTGCCGCGCCGAGACGTACGCCTGGGCGCCGTAGTTCGGCCCCGGGGTCCCGTCCGCGGGCGAGCGCCCCGACGCGCCCACCTCGAGGCTCGTCCCGACGTCGGTCGTGTACCGCAGCGCCACGTTCGACGCGACGGACGTCCCGCTGGAGCGCTGGAGCGCGCCGACGCCGTTGCCCGGGGCGCTGCCGTTGGCGTCGGCGATCCTGCCGTAGGACTCCTCGTACTGTCCGGTCACCGAGGCCGAGAGCGTGGGCTTGCGGGCGCCCTCCTCGGCGGCGACGGCCTGCCGCGCCGCGGTGGCCTCGATCAGCGCCGCGCGGAGGGACGGGTTCTGGGAGGCTGCGCGGCGGACCGCCTCCTCGGCGGTGAGCGTCTCGGCGCGCGCCGCGACGCTCAGCGAGCACGTGGCGGCGAGGGCGAGAGACGCCAGCCACGGCAAGGGAACGGAGCGAGTCAACGTCATGCACCGCAACCTAGAGGGCAGTGTCTCAAGAGGTGTCCTGGTCGTGTAAAGATTCGTCAAGACGCCTCTTGACCAGGCCTTACACGGCGGTGCGACAGCCGCGCTACAGTCGCGACATGACGGATCCGCCCCAGATCCTGGTCATCGACGACGACGCCGAGCTCTGCGAGCTCCTGGCCGAGCTGCTCGGTCAGGAGGGTTACGCGGTGGAGAGCGCGCGCGACGCGATCTCCGGCCTCGCGCGAGCGCAGGAGGAGAAGGAGAGGCCGTTCACGCTCGTGGTGCTCGACGTGATGCTGCCTGGGCTCAACGGGTTCGAGGTCCTCACGCGGCTGCGGCAGACCTCGCGCGTCCCTGTCCTGATGCTCACCGCGCGGGGCGAGGACGTCGACCGCATCGTCGGCCTCGAGATGGGCGCCGACGACTACCTGCCGAAGCCGTTCAACCCGCGCGAGCTGGTCGCCCGCGTGCGCGCGCTCCACCGGCGCGCCTCTCACGCCGGCGCGGCGGCTGGGCCGGGCGCGGCGGCCGGCGCTTCCGCCGCGGAGGCGCAGGGCGCGCTGACGGTCGACGATCTCGAGGTGCTCCCCGCCGCGCGGCGCGTCCGTGTCCGCGGCGAGGAGGTCCGGCTCACGACGGCCGAGTTCGACCTGCTCGAGGTCCTGGCGCGGCAGGCGGGGACGGTGGTCTCGCGCGAGGATCTCGCGCGGCGCGTCCTCGGCCGCCGGCTCGCGGCGTACGACCGCGGCATCGACATGCACGTCTCGAACCTCCGCCGCAAGCTCGGGCCTGGGCCGGGCGGCGGCGAGCGCATCAAGACGGTCCGCAACGCGGGCTACATCCTCGCGAGGGAGCGCGCGTGAAGCGCTTCCTCCCCGGAGGGCGTCCGTGAAGAGCCTCTTCCTGCGCCTCCTCGTCTCGCTGTGGCTCGCCATGGCGCTGCTCGTCGGCCTGCTCGCGGTGATCCACGGCTGGGCGTTCTCCGCCGAGCCGAGCGGGCTGCGCCGCCGCCTGAACACGCGCAGCGTCGAGCTCCGGGCGGAGAGCGCGCTCGCCTGCGCGCGGGAAGGGCTCCCCGGCTGCGAGCAGCGCCTCGCGCCGCTCGATCCGCGGGATCAGCGCGTCGCTGTGTACCGGGCCGGCGCGCTCGTGATGGGCGAGCCCATCGAGGGCGCGCCGCTCGTGGAGGACAAGGCGAGGCGCTCGGGAGACGGCATCGCCATCGAGCTCGGCGAGGAGCGGGAGCTCGTCGCCGTCGTCCTGCGCCGCGACCCTGCCGTCGCCGCGGTCGCGGCCGGTCCGGTCCGGTCGCCGTGGATGTTCTTCATCGTGCCGGAGACGTTGCCGCAGCGGCTCCTCGCGATCGTCGCCGTCACCGGGCTCGTCGCGGTGCTCCTCGCGCGGTACCTGTCCCGTCCGATCCGCATCCTGCGCGGCGCCACGCAGCGGATGGCCGCGGGCGATCTCTCGGTGCGCGTCTCGCAGAAGCTCGCGGGCGCGGACGGCGAGACGCTGGCGCTCGGGGGCGACATGGACCGGATGGCCGAGCGCATCGACGAGCTCCTGGAGACGCAGCGCCGGCTCCTGCGCGACGTCTCGCACGAGCTCCGGTCGCCGCTCGCGCGGCTCAACATCGCGCTCGAGCTCGTCCGCCGGCGCTCGCCGCCGGACGTGGAGCCGGCGTTCGACAGGATCGAGCGGGAGACGGAGCGGCTCAACGGGATGATCGGCGAGCTGCTCACGCTGAGCCGCCTGGAGTCGGGCCAGGGCATGGAGCGCACCGAGCGGGTCGATCTCACGGCGCTCCTGGAGCAGCTGGTCGAGGACGCCGCGTTCGAGGCCGAGCAGCGGGGCTGCTCGGTCGAGCTCGGGGCGCGCGACGCGTGCTCGCTGGACGGGAACGAGGAGCTCCTCCGGCGCGCCATCGAGAACGTCGTGCGCAACGCGGTGCGCTTCACCGAGCCGGGCACCGCGGTCCGCATCGATCTCGAGTGCTCCGGCGGGACGGCCGAGGTGCGCGTCCGCGATCGCGGCCCGGGCATCCCGGAGGGCGCGCTCGGGGACATCTGGAGGCCGTTCTACCGGGTCGACGACCACAGGGCGCGCGGCGCGGGCGGCACGGGGATCGGGCTGGCCATCACGCACCGGGCGGTGCGGATCCACGGCGGCGAGGTCGAGGCGAGGAACGCGGACGGCGGCGGCCTCGAGGTCGCGCTGCGGCTCCCGGTCGGCGCGGGGGGCTGAGCGGAAGGGCTGGCAGAGCAGTGGACACAGCCCGCTTGGTCGTCTCCCGTGCCGACATTTGGGTATATACCCTGTCGGTGCTCCAAGAATCTCGGCTGCGCGGCGACGCACACGGCAGACGGCGACGACCATGATCCAAGAGGTCTCCTTCACCAACTTCAAATCCCTGCGCAGGGTCGACGCTCACCTCGGGCGTTTCATGGTCATCGTCGGGCCGAACGGTTCCGGGAAGACGAGCATCCTGGACGGCCTGTACTACCTCGCGCAGGTGACGCGATGGCCACTTGCAGGAATCATGAACGATGTGTTCGCGCCTCCGAACCTGAAGAGCCGCGACACCGCGGGGCCCATGAAGCTCGTGGCCAGGGGTAGCTTCCATGACGTGAACGCGGAGGTCGGGATCGTCGTCGAGTGCAAGGACGACGCGAACGGCAACGCCAGCTGGAGTGGGACGGTCGCTCGGCGCTGGGGTGATGCCGTCGAGGAGACCTCCGAGACGGAAAAGGGATCGCGGATCATCACGCCGAACGAACCGGGTTCGAAGCCACAACGAGCGCTGGGTAGAAAAAACGTGTTGCGGGTGAATAGTCTCCCCGAGATGAATGAGCTGGCGAGAGAGCTTGGCTCCGCGCGCAAGCTCCGGCTGGACACCGAGACGCTCGCGGCGCCATCGTACAGCGAGGAAGAGACGCCGCGCCTCGGCACGGACGGTGGCGGCCTGGCTTCCGTGCTAGCAGACGCGGCAGCGCGCACCCCCGAGGTGTCCCAGTCGATCCAGGAGGCTACGCGCCGGGTCATTCCGACGCTCGAGCGGATTCGCACGCGTCGCGCCAAGGTACAGAGGCAGGTGCGCCGACAGTACGGCATCGAGAGCGACAAAGCGTTCCGTCACTCCGAGTATCGCATCGACTGGGGCCAGCAGCTCGTCCTCGACTTCAAGGGCGCTCCCGATGTCCCAGCGCCGCTCGCGAGCGAGGGCACCCTGCTCGTCATCGGCTTGCTGACCGCGCTCTGGATGGACCCGAGACCCAGGCTGCTGCTCCTCGACGACATCGACAAGGCGCTGCACCCGCGCGCGCAGGCAGAGCTGGTCTCGCAAATTCAGAAGATCCTGGAGATGACGCCCGATCTCCAGGTTATCGCCACCAGTCACTCGCCCTACCTGCTGGATCATTTCAATGCCCAGGACGTGCTCCTCACGGCGCTTTTGCCCGATGGTTCCACCGCGTGTGCCCCGCTCGCCGATCACCCCGATTTCGACCGGTGGAAGAACACGACACGCCCCGGCGAGTTCTGGAGCTTCGTCGGCGAGGACTGGGTCGCGCAGCGGGCGAGCGCGCCTCAGGCGCACGAGTGAGCGTGGCCGCGCGTCTCGTCGGGATGGTGGTCGAAGGGCCGGATGACGCGAGGACGGTGCCCGGACTCGTCGATCGGGTCCTCGTGAACGCGGTCCCCGCGCTCACGGGCCAGCTCGCGCGAGCTCGAACCTTCTGTGGGCTCGATGCCGGCGCGACCTACGTCACGTGGAGCGCGGTGCATCACCATCCGGTGCCGCGGAAGCATGGGCACTTCGGCGGAAAGCCGGCGCTCGAGGACGCTCGTACGGCCGTGCTCGTGCTCCGTGGTTTCATTGCGCGGGATCCGCAGCCCCAGGCTGTCGTTCTGGTGCGTGACAGCGACGGCAAGGAAGCCGAGCGCCGGCAAGGTCTGGAGCAGGCCCGGCAAGAGTTTCACTGGCCCTTCGAGGTGCTCCTTGGCGTCGCCCACCCGATGCGAGAGTGCTGGGTGCTCGCCGGCTTCGTTCCGAAGGGCAAGCCAGAGGGCGCATCGCTCGCCGCCCTCCGGCAGGAGCTCGGGTTCGACCCCACCGCCCGATCGCACGAGCTCGACGCATCGAGCAAGACGGCGAAGAAGAGCCCGAAACGCGTCCTCGATCGCCTCACCGGAGGCGAGCACGAGCGTGAGGCGCGGTGCTGGACCGAGCCGGACCTCGGTCATTTGCGGCAGCGAGGCAGAGACAACGGCCTCGCCGCATTCCTGAGCGAGGTCGAGACCCGCCTGGTGCCCGTCCTCGCGGACGCTGCTTTGAAGGGCGACGCCGGCGCCGAGCTGGGTGCTCCGCGGCCGTCCGCGCAAGAGGGGGACGACACGAGCGCCAGGATCCCTGGCCGCTCCTGATCCCGGTCGCACCCATCCAAGGCGATCTCGGGTCGACCCGACCCCCCTCCAGAGGCACTCCGTCTCGATCTCGGATCGACCCGACCCCCTCCAGAGGCCGCCCCGCCACGTCGCGACCTCTCCGCGCCGCCTTCCGACGCCGCCCGTCCCGGTCTCGGATCGATCCGGCCCCCCTCCAAAGGCCGCCCCGCCACGTCGCGACCTCTCCGCGCCGCCTTCCGGAGTCGCCGTTTCGATGTCGGATCGACCCACCCCCCCCTCCAGAGGCCGCCCCGCCACGTCGCGACCTCGCCGTGCCAGCGTCCGGACCGCCTCTCTCGATTTCAGATCGACCTGCCCCCCCTCCCGAGGCCGTTCCAGCACGTCGCGACCTCGCCGCGCCCACGCCGAGATCCTCGATGCCCGCGCCGCCGCTCGTGGACGCTCCAAGATGCCTGCAATAGTTCAACACATGCGCCAACACTGCACGAAACCCGCGCGGCGCCGCGCTTGACGGACGTCGCAACAGGACTTCCCTTAGCTGCTCATCCGAGATGCCTCTCCAGGCATCGCTTGCATCACCCCATCAGGAGGTGTTCCTCAATGCTGAAGCATCTGAATCTCGACGAGATGGTCGCGCTCCTCTCCCCGTGGGTCGAGGACGCGAAGCACCGCAAGGTCTTCCTGTCGATCCCCGAGATCGCGCCGCTCCACCCGCGGGTCGTGGAGGCCCACGAGGGCGTCGTCGCGGTCCAGCCGAGCAGCGGCGGCGCGTCGTCGAAGATGCGCGCGCTCCTCGACGAGATCACCGAGGTCGACCGGTGCCACGACCACCTCGCCAGGGCCGTATCCTACGGGATCGACGCGCGCCGCGAGCTCTGCCTCGCCGAGGACGCGGCCGACGCCGCCGGCGCCGCGCAGTGCGATGTCGTCCAGAAGAAGCTCTTCCCGGGCGGCCTTTCCATCCTCAACGCCTCGCCGCTCGCCGAGGCGGGCAACACCACGCGCATCGCCCGCCTCCTCGAGGACGAGCCCGCGATCGCCGACTTCCTCAAGTCCGTCCCCGCCCGCGGCAAGGCGTCGCTGCTCGACGTCACGAAGCGCTGGCTCGCCAAGGGCCGGGAGCTCCAGGGGCTCGAGCGCGCCCGCGCGGAGCTCGAGGCGACCGAGACCACCACGCCCGTCAGCAAGACCACGATCCAGGCCGCGCGCAGCCAGTGGTTCAAGATCGTGTCGCTCGTGCTTTCCAACCTCGAGATGTCCCGCGCGCCGGCGCGCGACGTCGAGATCGTCCGCGGGCCCGTGCTCCGGGCCTCGGACCGCGCAGGCAAGCGCTACGCGGGCGGGAAGCCCGGGCAGGCGCCGCCGGACGGCGCGGAGGCGCCCGCCACCGAGCCGAGCGGAGCCGCGCCGGGAGCGCCGGACGGAGGCGAGGGCGGCGACGCGAGCGCGCTGCACTGATCGGCGAGAGAGCAAGGGAGCAAGGCAGGAGACACGGAGACGCCGAGCTGCCCTGTCGCGCCCCACCGCGAGCGGGCTCGTCCGGGCTGGTCACTCACGGCGGGACGCGGTAGGAGGGCGCCATGCTCAAGCACAACAGCTACTTCAACGGCAACGTCCAGAGCGTCGGCTTCGAGCGCCACGGGCGCCGGCAGACGGTGGGTGTCATCGACACCGGCGAGTTCCACTTCTCGACCGAGGCGCCGGAGCGGATGACGGTCGTCGCCGGCGAGCTCGCGATCCGCATCGACGGCTCCACGGAGTGGCGCGCCTATCCGGCAGGGACGTCGTTCGAGGTGGCGGGCAAGAGCGGCTTCGACGTCAGGGCCACGCAGCCCACCGGCTACTTCTGCGAGTTCCTCTGAGCGCGCCGGCGACCTAGCTCTACTGCGGGAAGTTGCCCCGGATCAGCAGAAAAACCGCCAAGGCGCCGAGGCCGCCAAGAGAAGAAGGGGAGAGCCGTCCCGGCATCGCCCCTCTTATTTCCCTGGTTTCTTGGCGCCCTTGGCGGCTTGGCGGTTCGCGTCTCAGGGCGACCTCCCGCAGTGGTGCTAGAGCCCTAGCCACGTCCGCTCCAGCTCCAGCGTGGCCACGTTGTCCGGCACATTGCCGAGGAACTTCCCGCGCCACACCGGATCGCCGATCTTCCGCGCCCGCTCGAGCAGGCGCTCCCGCGCCGAGGCGATGGCCATCATCGCCTCCCGCCCGTGGCCGCAGGCCGAGAGCGCCTCGGCGTGCGAGAGGCGCACCAGCGACTCGCCCACCTCGGCCCCCATCGACTCCAGCAGGCAGAGCGCCTCCGTCGTCGCCGCGAGCGCGTCCACCGCCTGCCCCGCGTCGAGCAGCGTCCGCCCGAGCACCGCGTACGCGAAGGCCCGCAACGGCGGCGCGCCGTACAGGATCGCGACCGCTGCGCGCGCCTCGCGCTCGGCGCCCCCGAGATCGCCCGCCTGGAGCACGATCCTCGCGAGGCACGCCCGCCCGGCGCCCTCCCCGCGCGCGTCGCCGAGGCGCTGGGAGGTCGCGATCGCCTCCTCCGCCGTCCGCTGCGCCTCCTCGACGAGGCCGCGCTGCGCGAGCACCGGACCGAGGTTGAGGAGCGCGCCCAGCCGGGCGTCCGAGAGCCCCATCCGCTCCGCGTCCGCGAGCGACGCGCGCAGAGCCGCCTCGGCGCCCTCGAAATCGCCGAGCTCCGCGTAGCAGGAGCCCAGGTTGTTCCTCGCCCAGCAGGCGTTGCGCCGATCGCCCGCGTGCTCGAACGCCGCGAGCGCCGCCTCGAAGCCCGCGAGGCACGCGCCGGGATCGCCGATCGCCATCGCCCGGTACGCGCGCGCCTCGTGGAGCCGCGCCAGCACCTCGACCTCCTGCTCGGTCTCCTCGGCGTCCTGCTCGATCCCGTCGAGCAGCTCGTCCGCGAGCTGGTACCGCCCCCCGAACACGAGGCGCCCGGCGCCCGCGCAGAGGCACACGCTGCGCGCGGGGCGCGCGGACCGCCGCGCCTCGGTGCCCTGCGCCAGGCGCAGCAGGCCCTCGACCTGGTCGTGGTTGCCGCGCTTCGAGGCCGCGAGGATCACCTGCGTGAGCGCCGAGAACCACGGCGCCGACCCGGGCGCGAGCCGCTCCAGGGCCTCGGTCCCCCGCCGCTCCGCCAGCGCGAACTCGCCGCGCCAGAGGTGCGCCTCCGCCTGGCAGAGCCGCAGCGCCCCGGCCGTCGCCTTCGAGGCGCCGCGCGCGATGCCGCGCTCGACGCGCTCGATCGCCGCGCCCAGGTCGCTCCCGAGCAGCGCCTGCTCGGCCGCGCGCAAGGTCGCCGCCGCGGCCCGCGCCGGCTCGCCGCCGCGCTCGAAGTGCTCGGCCAGGGCCATCGGATCCGCCACGCCCGTCCGCTCGAGCCACTCGCCGGCGAGCCGGTGGCCGAGCCGGCGATCGTGATCGGTCAGCATGCCGTACGCCGCCTCGCGCACGAGCGCGTGCCGGAACCGGTACTCGGCCGCCTCCGGCGCGCCCTCCACGGAACGCCGGACGATGAGCTCCCGCACCTCGAGCTCGGCGAGCAGCGGCTCGACCTCCGCCCGGCCGACCAGCGCGGCGACCCCGCTCCGCGAGAAGGTCTCGCCGAAGACCGCCCCGGCCCGCAGCGCCCGCCGCGCGCCCACGTCGAGCGCGTCGAGCTCCGCCTGCACCATCGCCAGCACCGTCTCCGGCAGGTCCACGCCCTTGCCCGCCGCCGCCGCGCGGATCTGCTCCTCCAGGTAGAAGGCGTTGCCGTCCGCGCGCTCGACGAGCGTCGCCACGAGCGCCGGGCTCTCGCGCTCGCCGAGCACCTGGCGCACGAGGCGCTCGCTCGACCGGCGCGAGATCCCCGCGAGGCGGAGCTTGTGCCCGCGCCGCTCGTCCCACAGCTTCGGGAAGAGCTCGTGCACCTCGGGCCGGCCGAGCGCCATGACCATGAACGGCCGGTCCTTCAGGTTCCGGAGCGCGGCGTCGACCATCGTGATCGTGGGCAGGTCGCCCCAGTGCAGGTCCTCGAGCACGAGGAGGACCGGCTGCACCGCGCACTCGGCGCGCAGGAAGTCCTCCCAGGCCAGGCGCAGCTGATCGCCCATGAGCATCGGGTTGCGCCGCGCCGCCCGGAGCTGCACGTCGTCGTCCGGGAACGGCGCGCCGACGAGCTCGCCGAGGAAGGGCGCGACCCGCGCGGCGTCGAGCGCCGCGTGCCGCTCGACCCGCGCGCGCACCTTGCGCCGCCGCTCCTCGACGGGATCGGCGTCGGTGAGGCCGATCGCCCGGCGGAGCGCGTGCGCGAGCAGGCCGAAGGCCGACCCGGCGCTCATCGGATCCACCTGGCCGAGCCACACCTCGACCGGCTCGCCGTCCTCCCGGATCGCGCGGACGAGCTCGTGGCGGAGCCGCGACTTGCCGATGCCCGCCGGCCCCGTGACGAGCACGACGCTCGGGGTCGACTCCTCGATGCAGCGGGCGAGCTCGTCCCGGATCAGCGCGAGCTCCCGCTCGCGCCCGACGCACGACGTCGCCTTGCCGAGCACGTGGGGCGGCGCCTCGGGCTCCTCGCGCGCGCCGTGGAGCCACGGGCCGCCCGCGTCGGACGTGATCTCGAACCGCGTGCCGAGCAGGCCCGCCGTCACCTCGTCGATGCGGATCGCCGGCGCGCGGGACGCCGCGCGGCCCTCGGGGAGCAGCTGGACCACGCGGTCGATGAGGTCGCCGATCGGCATGCGCGACGCGATCTCCGCCCTGCCCGTGACGACCGCGACCGGCGCGCCGCCGAGGAGCGCCTGGACGGCGAGCGCGCAGCGGGCGGCCCGGGCCGCGAGGTCGGTCGTCGCGCCGGCGCCGGCCAGCACGACGAGCGGCAGCCGCGCGTCGACGAGCTCGAGCTGGCCCTTATAGCGCGCCGCCGTGGTCGAGAGCGCCTGCGCGCGCGCCTGCTCGTCGACCTCGGGGAGGGGCGGATCGGCGGTGGAGAGGCCGTCGCGCGCGAGGACGAGGCACATCACCTTGCGCTCGCCGGTCGTGAGCTCCGGCGGGCGGACGGACATCGCGGGCGGGCGGACGGAGATCGCCGCGGGATCCATGAGCCCGGCGAGCTCGATCGCGACCGCGTTGCCGTCGCTCGGCCGCCCCTCGGGCGACTTCGACAGCATCCGCTGGACCAGCTCGTCGAGCGCCTCGGGCACGTCGTCGCGGAGCCACCGGAGCGACGGCGGCTCCTCGATCAGCACCTTGACGAGCACGGCGAGCCCGCGCGCGCCGCGGAACGGGGCGCGCCCCGAGATGCACTTGTAGAGCAGGCAGCCGAGCGCGAAGACGTCGGCGCGGGCGTCGACGTGCGCCTCGCCGCGGGCCTGCTCCGGCGCCATGTAGCCGGGGGTGCCGAGGATGGCGCCGGGCATGGTGAGCTGCTGATCGATGCCGGACATCCGGACGACGCCGAAATCGATGAGCGTGATGCGGTCGATGGTGCCGCCGACGAGGAGCAGGTTGCTCGGCTTGAGGTCGCGGTGGACGACGCCGAGCCGGTGCACCGAGCCGAGGGTGGTCGCGACGCGCCGGGCGAGCTTGAGGCTCTCCTCGAGGGTGAACGCCTGCCGGGCGAGGCGCTGGGAGAGGGTCTCGCCGGTGAGCCACTCCATGGCGAGGTAAGGGTGGCCGTGCTCCGTGCGGCCGTGCGAGATGTACCGCACCACCCCCGGCACCCGCAGCGTGGCGAGCGCCTGCGCCTCGCGCGCGAGGCGGTTCGAGTCCTGCGAGGCGGCGTTCTGGAGGACCTTGAGGGCGATGGTCTCGCCGGTCTTGAGATCGCGCGAGCGGAAGACGTGGCCCATGCCGCCGGCGCCCGCGAGCTCCATGATCTCGAACCGGCCGTCGATGACGTCTCCCGCTCGCATTGCCTGCCGTCGCTCCGGATCGTCCGCCCTGTGTGGGAGCTACGCGAAGTTCACCTGGATGGCCAGCGGTTCGGGGTTACGGGCGTGTCACCGGAAGCGGGCGTCGCGAGGCGCCGCCGCCGTCATGCAATCACCACCGATTGCCGCGCTCAGCTGCGCATCGTCACCAGAGAGCGCGGCCAGGGGCAACTCTGCAGCGTCGAAGCGCCCGGCGGTCTCCGGTCCGGCGCCACGAGGGCAGTCCGGTGCTCCGCCGCCGTCCACTGGAGCGCGGTCGGACGAGGCACCCGCTCGGCCCTCCGGCGGCGCGCGACGATGGCAATGCGGCACACCGGCGCGGCCGTGGCGGCCCACCCGCTGAGACCGGTGCGGCGCTGGGTGGGCCAGTGGATCGGTCGCTGGCCGCTCCCGCCGCCGCGACGCGCCTCGGCCGGCGGCCGCGCTCCGGCTCCCCCGGGACCGCGTTCGCCCGTTGTCCCGGGGGCCGCGCGTGGCCCACGTACATTTTCCCGTGCCCCGCGGCTTTTTCGTCCAGGCGACCTCGGGTGCGGCGGGCGGCCGATGTGAAGCGGCGCTCCCGGAACCAAAAAACGAGGCGTGGGGGCCGTTCGTCGTGTGACGCTGCGCGCGGCGCTTCCTCTGTCGCGTCTGCGTGATAAATGAGCTTGTCTGGGGAGAGGGGGGAGGCGACCGGAACGCGCTGGACCCCCTTTGTCAAGCGAAGGAGGCCGCTCTTGTCAATCGTGCCCGGAACCGTTCTGCTCCAGCGCTACCGCGTGGTACGTCATCTCCGCCGCGAAGGCCTCGGTGAGGTGTTCAGCGCCGAGGACGCGAGCACCGGCCGGCGCGTCGCGGTCAAGGTGCTCGGTGAGCCCCCGGTGCGCCAGGAGCCGGGAGGCGTGCTCAACACGCCAGAGCGCATGCCCCAGCAGGAGGCCGAGGCGCGCTTCCGGCGCGAGGCGGCGGCGTGCGAGCGGCTGCGGGGCCCACACACACTGCCCTCGCTCGACGGCGGCAAGGACCTGGTGCACGGTCCTCTGCTCGTGTTCGAGCTGCGCGAGGGGGAGCCGCTCAGCGAGCGCATCGCCCGGCAGGGGCCACTCCCGTTCAGCGCCGTTCACCTGCTGGGCGAGCAGCTCTGGTCGGCGATCGCCGAGCTGCACGAGATTGGCATCATCCACCGCGACATCAGCTCCGCGAACGTGCTCCTCGACCAGGGTCCTGACGGCGAGCGGCTGACGCTCCTGGATCTCGGCTCGTGCAAGCTCCCTCCCGGGCTCTCCGACGCGGAGCCGACGTTACCGAGCCGGTGTCTCGGCGATTTCAGGTTCGCGCCGCCCGAGCAGCTCACCAAGGGGAAGACGGTGGATCACCGGGCCGATCTCTATGCGGCCATGACGGTGATCTTTCACGCGCTCACCGGCGAGCTCCCCTACGCCGCGCGCAATCTGATGATGCTCGCCGATCTCAAGACGAGGACGCCGCCGCGCCGCCTGGGCAGCCTGATGCCTCCGCCGGTCGACCGGGAGATCGAGGTGTTCGTGAACAGGGGCCTGGCGCACAGCCCGGACCGCCGCTTCGCGAACATCGCCGAGGTGATCCAGGGCTGGCAGGCGCTGAGCCCCGCCACCTGAACGTCTCGACGGCCCTCGCGCGGCCGCACCGCCGCTGAAGGCTGGACACCCGGCCTGCCGATTCCACCGCAGCACCCCCGCATCGACGGGAAGGCACCCGGACAGCGCCGCGCGCTTCCTGCCTTCCTGCTCCCCCGCCCGATTTCTCCGCGACGCCAGGCGCCCCTGCCCGGCCGAGGCCGCCGGTTCGTCGGCGAGCTCAGCTGGAAGGCGGAATCCCCAGCCGAAAGCCGCGCCCGCTCACCGCGGCGTACGGGTCCGACAGCGCGCGCCGGCCTGGGCGGCGCTTCGCCAACGCTGCCCCGGCGTTCCGGAGCAGGGCTCCCCCGTCGACGCTCCGTTCGACCAGCAGCCGTCACCGACCATTGCGACAACGTCCCTCTTTTTCTCATCATCATCGCTTCCCAACAGCGTTTACCGCACAGGCCGGTTCCTCTGCGATGCGAGGACGGTTGCCGTCGGGTGCTTTACCCGAACGAGCCGCGTTATCCCCGAGCAAGCGGCGATTCCGCGCGCTTCGTCGTCACGAGAAAAGGGCGGGCCTTACCGCCTGGCGTCTGACGAGGAATACGCACCTTCGATCGAGAAACTGCATCTCACAGCATTGCAGAGGGTGAGCACGCATGTTAATCCCGGGTGCGCTCGTCGCCGCGCCCTCTCGCGCGGCGCCAGGGCAACTGGATCGGCGTGCCGCTCGTTCTGCGCATGTTGCGCACGTTGCGCATGCTGCGCATGTTGCGCGTGCGTCCGCGAGGCGTCTTTCGCCTCTCCGGGGCCGCCGCGGTGTACCTCGGGGCCGGCTCATTCCGGGCCGGCACGCCGTCTGGGATCTCTCAACCCTTGCCGCGACCACGCTATGACGACAACTACCTACCGCTATGTCTTCCTGGGGCTCTCCATCACGTCTTCGTGGGGCAACGGCCACGCCACGACGTACAGAGCGCTCCTCCGGGCGCTCGCGTCGCGCGGCCACCGGGTGCTCTTTCTGGAGCGGAACCTCCCCATCTACGATCAGCACCGTGACCTGCCCAACCCGCCTTACGGCACGACCGAGCAGTACTCGAGCATTACCGAGCTCCGCGATAGATTCTCACGCGCCGTGCGCGAAGCCGATCTCGTGATCGTCGGCTCCTTCGTACCGGAAGGGGCGACGGTCGGGGCGTGGATCACCGAAGAGGCCCGCGGAAAGGCCGCTTTCTACGATCTGGACACGCCCGTCACGCTGGGCCGGCTGGCGCACGGGGATCACGCGTACCTGACGCCGGCGCTGATCCCGCGGTATGATCTCTATCTGTCGGCGACGGGGGGCCCGACGCTGGAGCGGCTGGAGCGCAGCCACGGCGCGGTGCGCGCGCGGGCGCTCTACTGCTCGGCGGACACGGACGTGTACCATCCCCAGCCGGCGCCGATGCGCTGGGATCTCGGCTACCTCGGGACCTACAGCGACGACCGGCAGGCGGCCGTCGAGCGGCTCCTCCTCGAGCCGGCGCGGCGCATGCGCCGCGGGCGCTTCGGGGTGGCGGGCGCGCAGTACCCGACGTCGCTCGCGTGGCCGGAGAACGTCTCCCGGACGGAGCACCTCCCGCCGGACGAGCACCGTATCTTCTACAACTCCCAGCGCTTCACGCTGAACCTGACCCGCCGTGCGATGGTGGAGTCCGGGTGGTCGCCGAGCGCGCGCCTGTTCGAGGCGGCCGCGTGCGGGACCCCTGTCCTGAGCGACACCTGGCCGGGTATCGAGACGTTCTTCCAGCCCGGCGAGGAGATCCTGCTCGTGCGCTCGCCGGAGGACGTGCTCCGGAAGCTGAGGGAGATGAAGGAGGACAAGCGCCTGACGGTGGGCCAGCGGGCGAGGCAGCGCGTCTTCGCCGAGCACACAGCGATGCACCGGGCCGAGGCGTTCGAGCGCTACACCCGCGAGGTGCTCGAGGCCGCCAGCCGGACGCGCGCGCGCCGCGAGCGCGACGGGCAGCTCACGGCCGCGCAGGTCGACAGCCAGAGCGGCTGACGCTTTGGCCAGAGCGGCTGACGCTTTGGCCTGGCCGCCCGCCTGCTCCCCTTGCCGCTGGGGGCGGCGCGCAGTAGGCCAGGCAGGTGCGCTCCACGCCGCTTCACCCCGTCGCCCGGCTGCCTGAAGAGTGGTCGGCCTCGCTGGCTGCCCGCGGAGAGCGGTCGTTCACGGCGAAGCAGGTATTCCACTGGATCCATCGCCGCGGCGTCCTCGATCCGGCCGCGATGACGAACCTCCCTGCGCGGCTGCGCGAGCACCTCGCCGCGGAGGGGCTGGGCGAGGTGCTGACGCCCGAGCGGGTTCATCGCTCCGAGGACGGCACGCGCAAGCTGCTCCTGCGCCTGCGCGACGGCGCGACCATCGAGACGGTCCTGCTCCCGTCGGTGTCGGGCCCCGGCTCGCAGGCGCAGCTCGACGCCGACGCGGCGGCTGCCGACGACGAGGACGACGATGCGGCCGCCGAGGCGGACGCCGCGCCGCGCGTCCGCGTCACCCAGTGCATCTCGACGCAGGTCGGCTGCGCCATGGGGTGCAGCTTCTGCGCGAGCGGCGTGGCGGGGCTCAAGCGCCACCTCGGGGCCGAGGAGATCGCGGGCCAGGTGCTCCTCGGGCGGGCGATGCTCGACGAGGGCGAAGAGCTCCGCAACGTCGTGTACATGGGCATGGGCGAGCCGCTCCACAACTACGAGGCGACCGCTCGCTCGCTGCGCCTGCTGACGCACCCGGAAGGGATCAACCTCTCGACGCGGCGGGTCACGGTGTCCACGTCGGGCCTCGTGCCCGAGATCGCGCGGCTCGGAGCGGATTTTGGCGGACAGATCGCGCTCGCGATATCGCTGCACGCCGCGGACGACGAGACCCGCTCGGCGCTGATGCCCATCAACCGCAAGCACCCGCTCGACGAGCTGCTCGCGGCGCTGCGCGCTTACCCGCTGCCGCGGCGCCGGCGCATCACCATCGAATACACGCTCGTCGCCGGGCAGAACGACGATCCCGCCGAGGCGCGGCGGCTCGCGAAGCTCCTGCGCGGGCTCCCGGTGAAGATCAACCTCATCCCGATGAACCCGATCGAGGCCTCCTCGCTGGGTCCGCCCGGTCAGGAGCGCGTGGCGGCGTTCCAGGAGGTGCTCACCCAGGCGGGATACTCCTGCTTCGTTCGCCGCCGGCGCGGCGATGACGTCTCGGCCGCCTGCGGGCAGCTCGTGCTGCTCGGGGCCAAGCCGAAGGTGCGGCGGGCGCTCGGCTGATCGCGCGCGCAGGCTCCCGGGAGCGCGCGAGCGAGCGCCGCCTGCAGCGGGCGTCTTGACGCGCCGCCGCGCGGGGGCGTAGCTGTCGGCCGTGTTGAAGAAGATCCTCGTCGCCAACCGTGGAGAGATCGCCTGCCGCGTCCTCCGGACCTGCAAACGGCTCGGGATCGCGACGGTCGCCGTCTATTCCGACGCGGACGCGAGCGCGCCGCACGTCGCGATGGCCGACGAGGCGGTGCGCGTCGGGCCGCCGCCGGTCCGGGACAGCTACCTGGTCATCCATGCGATCGTCGAGGCGGCCCGCGCGACGGGCGCCGACGGCATCCATCCCGGGTACGGGCTGCTCAGCGAGAACCAGGCCTTCGCCGAGGCCGTCGTCGAGGCAGGCGTCACGTTCATCGGGCCGCCGCCCGCGGTGCTCCACGCCTTCGGCGACAAGATCCTCGCGCGGGATCACGCGCGCGGGGCCGGCGTGTTCCCGCCGCCGGGCACGGGCGGACCGGTCGACCCCGCCGACGTCGAGGCCGCCCAGCGCGCCGCCGAAAGCATCGGCTTCCCGCTGCTCGTCAAGGCCGCGGGCGGCGGCGGCGGCATCGGCATGCAGATCGTCACCGATCCGGGCAAGCTGTCGCGCGCCCTCACCGCGTGCTCCGACCGCGGCCGCGCGGCGTTCGGGGACCCGCGCGTGTACATGGAGCGGTACATCGAGCGCCCGCGCCACATCGAGGTGCAGGTGCTCTGCGACGGCCGGGGCGGCGCCGTCGCGCTCGGCGAGCGCGAGTGCAGCGCGCAGCGCCGGCACCAGAAGATCGTCGAGGAGACCCCGTCGCCGGCCGCGTTCTTCCAGGGAGCAGCGGGCGAGGCCCGGCGGAAAGAGCTCCACGAGAGCGCCCTCCGGGTCGTGACCGCCGCCGGCTACGTCGGCGCCGGCACCGTCGAGTTCGTCGCGGCGGAGAGCGGCGAGCTCTTCTTCCTGGAGGTCAACGCGCGGCTCCAGGTCGAGCACTGCGTCACGGAGATGTGCACCGGGCTCGACCTTGTCGAGCACCAGATCCGCATCGCGTCGGGCGAGCCGCTCGCGCCGGAGGTCCTGGGCCACACCTACCGCGGCCACGCCATCGAGGCGCGCCTCTACGCGGAGGATCCGGCGAAGAAGTTCGCCCCCCAGCCCGGCCGCATCACCGCGCTCCGCTGGCCGGCCGCGGGCGACGACCTGCGGATCGAGACCGGCGTCGCCGAGGGGCTCGAGGTGACGCCGTTCTACGACCCGCTGCTCGCCAAGATCGTCGCTCACGGCCCGACCCGCGACGAGGCGATCGCCCGCCTCGACCGGGCGCTCGCCGAGACGACGATCGAGCTCACCGGTCCGGCCGGGCCCGCCGCGACCAACCTCGCGTTCCTCCGCCAGATCCTGCAGGACGGCGATTTCCGCGGCGGGCAGTACGACACGCGCTTCGCCGAGGCGCTCGCCGCGGGCAAGAAGCCCGGATGACGCCCGGCCGAGCGGGCTGAGCGGTCCGAGCTGGCCGGGAGCCGCCGGCTAGAGCGGGCTGAGCGGTTCGAGCTGGCCGGGAGCCGCCGGTTACGTCGGCGCCGGTCCGGGGCGGGCCACCGCGCGTCGTTCGCCGCCCGCGCTGCCGCCGCGCCGAATCGCGCGTGGTCGTCGTGCAAACCACGGCCGGCATGAACTAAATACCAGGCGTGAGCCACGACTTCGTCCTCGAGCCCGCCGAACGCTGGCTTGCCCACGACCCCGATCCGGAGACCCAGAGCGAGCTGCGCCGGCTCATCGACGCGGCCAGGGCGGGCGAGGACGGCGTCCGCGCCGAGCTCGCCGAGCGCTTCGCCGGTCCTCTGGAGTTCGGCACCGCGGGCATCCGCGGCGTGCTCGGGGCCGGCGAGAGCCGGATGAACCGCGCCGTCATCCTCCGCACGACCGCGGGCCTCGCCCGTCACCTCCTCGAAGCGATCGGCGACAAGGCGCGGAGCGCCGGCGTCGTCATCGGCTACGACGGCCGCCGGATGAGCCGCGAGTTCGCGGAGGACACCGCCTGCGCCCTCGCCGCCGCGGGCATCCCGAGCCACCTCTCGCCCGTCCCCTGCCCCACGCCGATCGCCGCGTTCGCTGTCGGCCACCTCGGCGCGGCCGCGGGCGTGATGGTGACGGCGAGCCACAACCCGCCCGAGTACAACGGCTTCAAGGTGTACTGGGACAACGGCGCGCAGATCATCCCACCGCACGACACAAGCATCGCGACGGCGATCGACGCCTCGCCGCCGGCGGATCAGGTCCCCCGCATGCCCCTCGACGAGGCGAGGAGGCTCGGGCTCGTGCGCGACTTCCCCGAGGACCTGGAGCGGCGCTACCTCGGCGCGATCCGCGGCCTCGCGGTGCGGAGCGACGGGGATCGCGCCCTCTGCATCGTCTACACGCCGCTTCACGGCGTCGGCGACCGCCTGGTCCACCGGGCGCTCGGCGAGGCCGGCTTCACGCGCGTGGCGAGCGTGCCCGAGCAGGCCGAGCCGGACGGCGCGTTCCCCACGGTCGCGTTCCCGAACCCCGAGGAGAAGGGCGCCATGGACCTGGCGTTCGCCCTCGCGAAGCAGGAGGGCGCCGATCTCGTCCTCGCCAACGATCCCGACGTCGACCGGCTCGCCGTGGCGGTGAGGCGCCCAGACGGCGAGTACGAGCAGCTCACGGGCAACCAGGTCGGGGTGCTCCTCGGCCATTACCTGCTCACCGAGGGGCGGGCGCAGGGCGCGGACGAGCGCCGGCTCGTGCTGGCCTCCTGCGTCTCGACCCCGATGCTCGGCGTGATCGCCGCGGCGCTCGGGGTTCATTACGAGGAGACGCTGACCGGGTTCAAGTGGATCGCCAACCGGGCGATGGACATCGAGCGCTCGACCGGCGCCCGCTTCGTGTTCGGCTTCGAGGAGGCGCTCGGCTACACCGTCGGCCCGGTCGTGCGCGACAAGGACGGCATCAGCGCCGCGGCGCTGGTCGCCGAGCTCGCGGCGGTGCGCAAGGCCGAGGGCAGGACGCTGCTCGACGAGCTCCAGGCGATCACCCGCAAGTACGGCCTCTACATGAGCGGGCAGCGCTCGTACACCCTGCGCGGCGTCGACGGCCTCGAGAAGATCGCCGCGATCATGGCCGCGCTGAGGAAGAGCCCGCCGGCCGCGATCGGCGGCGTCCCCGTGGTGGCGTGGCGCGATTTCGAGGCGCGCACGCGCACCACGAGCGACGGCCTCGTCGAGCCGCTCGTGCTGCCTCCGAGCAACGTGCTCGTGTACGAGCTCGACGGCGGGAGCCGGCTCATCGCCCGCCCGAGCGGCACGGAGCCGAAGATCAAGTTCTACTTCGACGTGCGCGAGGAGGTCGCCGCGGACGAGCCGCTGGGCGACGCCGAGGCCCGCGCGACGGGGCGGCTCGACGCCCTGGCCCGGGCGTTCTCGGGCCTCGCCGGCATCGGCTGAGGGGGAGCGGTCCCGTCAGCCGCCCGGGCTGCGGAAGGCGGCGCGGCCGACGAAGAACGGGCCCATCTGGCTGATGAACTCCGAGGTCTGGCGGGTCTTCCGCATCGTCTGCACGATGTGGGAGAGCGGGTGGAGCTCCTTGCCGACGAGCCCGATCACGAACTCGTTGTCGCGGGCGTCGAGGCCGTGGCACGCGAGGCGGATGTCGTGGGCGAGGTCCTGGGCGCCATAGGCCCTGCCGATGGTGCCGTGCTCGCGCAGGATGCTCCCTTGCTCGCGCCCCTCGAGCTTGGAGAACGCGCCGCTGCGGCGGAGCGGATACCACACGGCCCACGGCCAGGCGGGGTTCGAGACGGTCTCCGCCGGGCGCCGGAGCAGCCAGTAGTCGAGGTCCTGCTCGTAGCCGGTGGAGTACGTGCGCCCCAGCATCGTGAAATCGGGGCGAAGCTCCAGGGCCCGGAGCTCGTTGCGGTTGAGCGCCGGGCGGACGGTCTGGACGAAGAAGGCGGGGTCCTCCGCCCATGTGAGCACAGCGATCCCGCGCGGATCGTTGATGTCCTCGTAGACGACGGCGCCGACGCGCTGGGACGAGAGCGCCTGGCCGGCTGCGCGGGTCAGCTCCGCCGGATCGGCGTCGCCGCGGCAACGGAACACGAGCAGCTGCATGAACAGCCGGCGGTCGATGACCTGCGGCTGGCCGTCGCGCGGCGCCCCCCGCTCGGCGACGTCGATGTGCGGCAGCTCGGGCTCCGCGTGGCCGGCGGCGGGCCGGCCCGTGGTGGGTTCGCTCATGGGCGTAGGGGTACCGAGGTTCGCGGAGGACGGCAACTGCCAGGCGCAGCACCTCCGCAGGCGACGCGCAGCCCCCGCCGCGAGCGCCCGTCGCCGCTGCGAGCCCCCGTCAGCGCCACGAGCGCCCGTCGACGGCCACGACGCCACGACGACGACGAGCGCGGCACGAAATCACGTAATGCGCATTACACGATTGCGCACGTTGACGCCTGCGGCGGTCGCCTCGGGTCTGGCGTCTCGGGTCGAAAGGAGAGCTGGACAACCGGCGTGATCTTGCGCAGGGCCACGTCGGCTCGTGTCGTACGGCTGCTCCCACGTAATCATCTCTTGCCATCGAGCCCGACTCACGCTCCCCTGCGAGGTACAACCACGACTCCTGAAGTTGCCCCGACGATGTGCTCCTGGGCAGGGTTTCCCGCCCGAGGGCACGTGCGCCATGCCCGCGATCGGGCTCAGCTTCGCCAGGGCCTTCCCGCCGTAGGTTCGCCGCGATGAAGACGCACGAGACGAAGACCAAGACCTCGATCCCCGCCGGCAGATGCAAAGGAACGTTGCTGGTCAACCTCCGGTCGTTCGTCACGACGAACCGCGACGCCGGTGCGTGGGAGCGCCTGGTGACGTCGCTGCCCAAGTCAGACCGGGACGTACTCTATCAGCCGCTGCTGGTGAGCAGCTGGTATCCGATCGGCGTCTGGAACCGGGCCCTGCGAACGCACGTGCGGACTGCGAGCGACCAGGCCGCCGAGATCAAGCGGTTTGCCCGCTACGTCGCGGATCGCGACCTCAATACGGTGTTGAAGTTCGCGCTCTCGATCGCGATGCCCGACACGATCGTCGCCCGGACTGGAATGTTCTGGTCGCGCTACTTCGACTCCGGGAAGGTCTTCCCGCGCATGGTGAAGCCGCGGGAATGGGTGCTGACCATCACAGGCCCGACCGGCGACGACGAGGGGCCCTCCGCGATGAACTGCGGAGAAGGTGTCTGCGGCTGGGTGGAGCAGGCGCTCCTCCTGTGCGGCGCGTCCACCCCAAAGGTAACCCACCAGCGGTGCCGGTTCCGCGGCGCGACCGAGTGCCTCTCCGAGGTCGTATGGTGAGCGACCTGAGCGAGATCGGCCCTCTTGTCGTTGCGGCGGCGCCCGCGTTTGTCTATTGACTTGCTCCTTCCCCCTGATCCAGACTGGATGCAGGCGGGACACATGTACACGAAGCCTCTCATCGTGAGGTCGTCGTGCTGGCCCTCTCTTCTGTCGTGCTCGGGGGTCAGCATCGTGCCTGCGCCGCGGATTGTCTCCTGACGGCCGCTGGCCGGTCAGCTTGAGGTGATTCGGTGGGGTAGAGACCGGCGGGCAGCCACGAGGGAGATTGACTCAGAAACCCTCCAGGTAATTTCATGCTGTCACCTCGCTCGCAGCGGCACAAGGAAGTCAAGGACAGCCTCAAGGCGACGCCGCACCCCGTCTGGATCGACGACATGCTCGAGTCCCTGGCCGACCAGTGGAAGGCCGCGGTCTACACGCCGCCGATCGCGCGAACGCTGACGGAGCCGATCGATCACGAGACCTGGAGCGTGCTCCTCCGGGAGTTCTTCTGTGTGGTCGAGGCGTTCCCGAAGTACATGGGGCTCAGCCTTGCCAAGACGACGTACGGCCAGTCACCGCGCGACTTCCTGGTGCGCGACTGGCTCATCGGCAACATCCGGGTCGAGGCGTTGCACGTGCGCTGGTACCTCGACTGGGCGGCGGGGCACGGGATCAGCACCGCGGAGATCACGAGCCACCGCCCGAGCCCGGAGGTGGCGTCGCTCTTCGACTGGCTCTGGTCGATCTCCTACCGCGGCTCGCTCGCGGAGGCGGTCGGCGCCGTGAACTACGCGATCGAGGGGATCACCGGCGAGTGGTCTCGCGTGGTGCTGCCGGCCTTCACGAAGCTCTATGGCGAGGGGAGCAAGTCGCTGACGTGGCTCGCGGCGCACGCGAACTACGATGACGCGCACCCGCGCGAGGCGCTCGAGATCGTCAAGCTCGCGACCACCTCTGGCGAGGAGATGCGCCGGGTGCAGTCGAGCATCAGCCGCTCCCTCGAGCTGTTCGAGCGCGCCTTCAAGGCCGTCAGCGTCCCGAGCCGCGGCGGCAGCTGACGCGCCCCCCGCGCCAGCGCCCCCGCCGCTGCGCCGGGCCCCGACGGAGATACGAGATCTCCGAAGAAACCTCATAGACCCCAACGCCAGCGCCACACGGCGACGGCGCGTGACGGCGGCGAAAACCGCCGGGATTCCTATCCAGCAGCACCACGCAGCACGCGAGAAACGGACTGGCGCGAGCAAAGAAACCTCGGAGATGCCGAGATCGCCAGTCTGTCTCCTCCCCTTCTCTTGACCTCTTCAGTCCGCCGCTCAACGGCCGTAGACGGCTTTGCGGACCTTTTTCTTGAGATCGTCGAGCACGAAGGGCTTCGTGATGTAATGGCGAGCGCCCGCCTGGATGCCGGCGATGACGTCCATCGGATCCGACTTGGCGGTCAGGAAGATGATCGGCACCCGGCGCGTCGGCTCGTGCTCGCGGAGCCGCTTCGTCATGCTCACCCCGTCGAGCTTCGGCATCATGATGTCCACGATCACCAGATCGGGACGCGGCTCCTGCTGGGCCAGCGCGAGCCCATCGAGCCCGTTCGTCGCGACCACGGTGTCGAACTCGTCGCCGAGGAACCGGGCGATCATCGCCGCCGTGTCCTGCTCGTCCTCCACCACCAGGATTCTCTTCTTCGTCGCGGTCACCATCGGCGCCGGGAAAGATAGCGCGGAGCGGACGATGCGGGCGGTGTGCCGGGATTTTTTTCCGAAGAACGTTGGAAACACATCGATTTATTCACCGACAGCGCAAGCGCCGTCTGCGCCGGAGGCGCTCAGCGATGAGGGACTTCGACGCACGCAGCCCCGAAAGCATCTCGGGAGAGAACGCCCGGGACCAAACGAGGTCGCGCGTCCGGAGGCGGGAGGCGGACGTGGCGTGAAGGGATCAGGTCGCGCCGGCGGCGGCGCGCTCGAGGAGCGAGGCGAGGCGATCGAGCGGCATCGGCTCCACGAACGTGCTGCCGATGTCCCGCATCAGCACCGTCCGGACCGACGAGCCCCGGCGCTTCTTGTCGAGCGACAGGAAGCGCAGCGCGGCGGAGACCGGCTCGTCCTCGATCCGGGTGGGCAGGCCGAGCCGCGCGAGCAGGCGGGTCGCCCGGTCGGCCGCCCCGCGGTCGGTCACGCCGAGCGCGCAGCCGACGCGGAACATGGCCACCATGCCGAGCGCCACCGCCTCGCCGTGGGCCAGCCGGACGAACCCGCCCTCGGCCTCGAGGGCGTGCCCGAGCGTGTGGCCGAGGTTCAGGAGGGCGCGGTCGCCCGACTCGCGCTCATCGCGAGAAACGATGGCCGCCTTCACGGCGATCGAGCGGCGGATGACCTCGGCGAGCACGCCGAGGTCGCGCGCGAGGACGCGGTCGGCCTCGCGCTCGAGCAGCGTGAGCAGCTCCGGATCGCCGATGCAGGCCGACTTCACCACCTCCGCGAACCCGCTCCGGTAAGCGCGGTCGGTCTCGGTGGCGAGCGCCGCCGGGCTCGCGACGACCGCGGACGGCTGGTGGAACGTTCCGACGGCGTTCTTCGCGGGCCCGAGGTCGACCCCGGTCTTGCCGCCGACCGAGGCGTCGACCATCGAGAGGAGCGTGGTCGGCGCCGCGACCCAGCGGACGCCCCGGAGCAGCGTGGACGCAGCGAAGCCGCCGATGTCGGTCACCACGCCCCCGCCGTGCGCGAGCACCACCGCGCCGCGGTCGGCGCCGGCGTCGATCATCGCCGTCAGCGCCGCCTCGACGGCCGCGAGCCGCTTGTGCTCCTCGCCGGGCTTGAGCACCGTGACGGCCGCGGCCGGCGTCCCCTGCGCCGCGAGCGCGGCGAGCAGCGGCGCGCCCCAGAGGCGGCTCACGTTCTCGTCCGTGACGACGAAGACGGACGTCGGCGCAAGCGCGGCGACGGCGTCCGCCGTGGACGCCGCCCCGTCGGAGGCGATGCGCACCGCGTAGCTCTTGTCGCCGAGCGGCACGAAGAGCGGGCGATCCGCGTAGGCGCGGAGGACCCGCGCCGCGACGTCCGCGGGGGAGACGCCGTCGGTCACGACGCGCGCGTGGGCATCGGCGTAGACAGGGGCGCGCGCGGCCAGGAGCTCGCGGATGCGCGCCTCGCGATCCGGCGCGCCGTCGAGGAGCGGGCGGTTGCCGTTCTGCGTGCGCGCGGCGATCGTGCGCGGGGCCGCGGTGAGCGCGACGACGCAGCCGCGCTCGAGCGCCTCGGCGCGGAGCGCGGGATCGACGAGGGCGCCGCCGCCGAGGGCGATGATGCGCGGGCCGCGCGCCGCGAGGAGCCGGCGCAGGGTCGCCGCCTCCAGCGCGCGGAAGCCAGCCTCGCCGCGCGTGGCGAAGAGCGACGGGACGCTCTCGCCGGCCTCCTCGACGATGGCGTCGTCGAGATCGAGGAACGGGAGCCCCGTACGCGCGGCGGCGATGCGGCCCACGGTGGACTTGCCTGCCCCCATGAAGCCGGTGAGCAGGAGCGGAGGTGCGTCGGGAGGGAATTCCATGGCCTTCAGTAAGAGCGGACCTGCTGGAGGTAGCTGTCGACGTTGCGCGAGAGCTCGGTGAGGCTGTCGCCGCCGAATTTCTCGAGCAGGGCGGCGGCGAGCGTGATCGCGACCATCGCCTCGCCGACGACGGAGGCGGCCGCGACGGCGCAGACGTCGCTGCGCTCGAAGGCGGCGTCGAACTGCTCCTTGGTGCGCACGTCGACGGAGGGGAGCGCGCGCTTGAGCGTCGCGATCGGCTTCATGGCGGCGCGGCAGATGAGCGGCATGCCGTTCGTGATGCCGCCCTCGAGGCCGCCGGCGCGGTTCGACGGGCGGGTGAAGGCGTGCGCCCCCTGATCGTAGGCGATCGGGTCGTGCACCTCGGAGCCCGAGATGCGCGCGGCCTCGAAGCCGATGCCGATCTCGACGCCCTTGATCGCCTGGATGCTCATCAGCGCCTGCGCGAGCCGGCCGTCGAGCTTGCGGTCCCACTGCACGTGGCTCCCGAGCCCGGGCGGCAGGCCCGTGGCGATCACCTCGAAGACGCCGCCGAGCGTGTCGCCCCGGTGCGCCGCCTCGCGGATGGCGTCGCGCATCGCCTGCGCGGCAGCGGCGTCGACGCACGCGAGATCCGAGGCGCGGGCGCGCTCCCGGAGCTCGGTGAGCGGGAGCTCACCCCCGCCCGAGGCGGCGGAGGTCGGCGACGCCACCGGGCCGATCGACAGGACGTGGGCGAAGACCTCGACGCCGACGGACCGGAGGAGCTTGCGGCAGACGCCGCCCACCGCGACCCGCGCCGCGGTCTCGCGCGCGCTCGCCCGCTCGAGCACGTCGCGCAGGTCCCGCCGGGCGTACTTCAGGCCGCCGGCCAGATCCGCGTGGCCGGGGCGCGGGCGGGTCAGCGCCTCGGGCGGCTCGGGGAACGGCTCGGGGCCCATCCGCCCGGCCCAGCTCGCGTGATCGCGGTTCTCGATCACCATGGCGATGGGGCCGCCGAGCGTCTCGCCGCCGCGCACGCCGGCGACGAGGCGGACGCGATCGGTCTCGATCTTCATCCGCCCGCCGCGCCCGTAGCCGCGCTGCCGCCGCGCCAGATCCTCGTCGATGTCCTCGGCAAGGAGCGGCATGCCCGCCGGAATACCCTCGACGGTCGCCACGAGCTCCGGCCCGTGCGACTCGCCGGCCGAAAGCCACCTGAGCTGCGTCATCGTGTGGAAAACCTCCTCTGCGCCCGGAGCCCCGAGCGAAGCTTGCTGCGTATTACAGGTCGATCTGCTCCACGTCGACGCCTTGGGCGGAAAAATTGGAAGAATGGCCAGCGGCGTCCCCGCCGACCTGGATCGGGGAGCGGACAGCAGCGCCAACCCGGGTCGAGGAGCTGGCGGCGCCGTCCGCGACGACCGGCTCCCCGAGGAACCTGGCCGCCACGGTGGCGAAGCTCTTCGGTAGATCCGTGACGAGGAGCGAGAGAGCGCCCGGCGTGCTCCGGGAGGTCGCGAGCCCCCGCTCGGCGAGGAACGAGGCCACCTCCTCCGCGGTCGCCGACGCGCTGTCCACGATCGGGAGGGGGCCACCGGCGAGCGACGCCGTCTCGGCCTCGATCGCGCCGCGGAGCAGCGGGAAGTGCGTGCACCCGAGCACGATCGACCGGGCGCCCGCGCCGATGAGCGGCTCCAGGTACCGCCGCGCGACGAGGCGCGGGACCTCGCCTTCGATCCACCCCTCCTCCGCCAGCGAGACGAGCAGCGGGGCCGCCTGGCCGGCGACCTCGGTGCGGGTGCTGAGCGACGCCACGGCGCGGGGATAGGCGCCGGACGCGATCGTCCCGGCCGTCCCGAGCACGCCGATCGTCGCGCCGCGCGACGCGGCGACGCCGGCGCGGGCGCCGGGCAGGATGACCCCGAGGACGGGCAGATCCAGCTCGACCCGGAGCATGTCGATCGCGACGGCGCTCACCGTGTTGCACGCGACCACGATCGCCTTGACGCCGCGGCCGATGAGCACGCGCGCGCAGCCGAGCGCGTAGCGGACCACCGTCTCCGGCGACCGCGTGCCGTACGGGACGCGCGCCGTGTCGCCCAGGTAGACGATGTCCTCCGCCGGGCAGCGCCTGCGCAGCGCGCGCACGACCGTGAGGCCGCCGAGGCCCGAGTCGAACACGCCGAGCGGCGCGTCGCTGTGGGACGTCACGGCTCCTCGATGCGGAACAGGTGCACCGGCTCGCGGAGGAACTGCTCGCGTGCGATCGCGTCGAGCGCGTTCCGCACGAGCCCCTCCCGCGCGTCGTGCGTGATGAGCACGACGTCCACCGCGGGCTGACGAGCGGGCGCCGCGCCCGAGCTCGAGTTCGTCGGCCCCTGCTGCACGATCTGCTCGATGCTGACGCCCGCGTCGCCGAGCGCGCCGGCGAGGCGCCCCATGACGCCCGGCCGGTCCTCGACGGCGAAGCGCAGGTAGTACCGGGAGACGATCTCGCCGAGCGGGCGGACCGCGCGGGGCTTGATCGACATGCCGCGGCCCTGCATGCCCGCGACGCCCGACGCGATCGAGCGCGCGACGTCGAGGATGTCGGAGACGACGCTGACCGCGGTCGGCAGGTCGCCGGCGCCGCGGCCGTAGACGAGCGACGGGCCGACGGCGCGCCCCTCGAGCAGCACGGCGTTGAGCACGCCGGAGACGTTGGCGAGCACGCTCTCCTTCGGGATCAGCGTGGGGTGCACGCGCAGCTCGATGGAATCGCCGAGGTCGCGGCCGATCGCCAGGTGCTTGATGGTGTAGCCGAACCGATCGGCGTAGCGGTGGTCGGCCTCCTCGATGCTCCGGATCCCGGACGTGTGCACGTCGGCGCTGTCGACCTGCGCCCCGAAGGCGAGCATCGCCAGGACGATCAGCTTGTGCGCCGCGTCGTGGCCGTCGACGTCGAGCGACGGGTCGGCCTCGGCGTAGCCGAGCGTCTGCGCCTCGCGCAGCGCGGCGTCGAACGACGCGCCCGTGTCGCGCATGCGGGTGAGGATGTAGTTGCAGGTGCCGTTAAGGATCGCGGTGACGCGCTCGACCCAGTCGCTGGCGAACGCGTCCCGGAGCGTCCGGATGATCGGGATGCCGCCGCCGACCGCCCCCTCGAACGCGAGATCGACCTGGCGCGCCGAGGCGCGCGCGAGGAGCGCGGGGCCGTGGGCGGCGAGCAGCAGCTTGTTCGCGGTGACCACGCCCTTGCCGCGGTCGATGGCGCGCTCGATCAGCGCGCGCGCGGGCGTCTCGCCGCCCATCACCTCGACGACGACGTCGATCGTGGGGTCGTCGACCACCTCCTCGGGGTTCGTGGTGAGCAGGCCGCGATCCAGGGCGGCGACGCGCTCCTTCTCGAGGTCGCGCACGACCACGCGCTTCACGACGAGGGGGACGCCTGCGCGCTCCGCCAGGTAACCGGAGTTCTCGGCCAGGAGGCGCAGGACGCCGCCGCCGACCGTCCCGCAGCCGAGGAGCCCGATCTGGATCGGGGCGCCCCCGCGAAGGCGCCTGCGATCGCTGGCGGCGTGGGGTTCAGGGTTCAAGTTCAAGGGCGGACCGCCTTCCGTCTTCATGCGCGCGGAGCTTAGCGCTTCTCGCGCCGAGAGGTGACGCCTATGCTGCGCTGGCCATGACGGAAAAGGGCGTTCTGGGCGACGAGTTCAGGTTCCACGTCGGCGAGGACGGGGGCGCCACGGAACGGGGGCCGCTGCTCCCGCTGCGCGTGCTCGTCGTCGCCGATCTCACCCCGCGCGATCCGCACAACGCCGGCGCGAGCCCGCCCTCGGGCGCGATCCGCGTCGACGGGAGCCGCTTCGATAACCTCTTCACGATGCTCCGGCCACGGCTCGCGATCGAGGTGCCGAGCGTGCTCGCGGCGGGCCGGGCGGTGCGCGTCGACCTCGCGCCCGCCGGGCTGAAGAGCTTCCGGCCCGACGCGCTGTGCGCCGAGGTGCCGCTGCTGCGCTCGCTGCTCGACGGCCGCCGGGTCCTGGATCGGCTGCGCGACGGCTCGGCCACGCTCGACCAGGCGCGCGCCGAGCTCGATCGGCTCTGGGGCGGCTCCCCGCTGGTGCGCGACATCCTGGGCCTCCTCCCGGAGCGCCGGGACGCGTCGCCCGGCCGGTCCGCGGCGCCCGTCGCGGATCGGCCCGCAGCGCCGGCGCCCGCGCCCGGCTCCGACGTGGACGCGCTGCTCTCGATGGTCGACCTCGGCGGGGGCGAGGGCGCCGAGGCGGCGCCCCCACCGGCGACGCCGGGCGGCCTCGATGAGAAGCCGGCGGAGGGAGGGCGGTTCTCGGAGCTCATCGCGACCGTGGCGGCGAGCGCCCGCCCGCGCGCGGGCCAGCCCGCTCGGCCCGCGGAGGCGATCGCGCAGATCGAGCGCGCGATCGGCGCGCAGCTCGGCGCGATCCTGCAGCACCCCGAGGTGCGGCGCCTCGAGGAGGCGTGGCGCGGGCTGAGCCTGCTCGTGGAGCGCGCGAAGGGGGCGGAGGGCGTCCGGTTCGACGTCGTGAGCGCGCGGCCCGACGAGGCGGCCTCCGCGCTCGCGCGGGTGCTCGCGCAGACGGCGAGCTCCGAGCCGCCGGCGTCGGTCGCCATCGTGGACGTCGCGATCGACGGCAGCGCCGCGTCGCTCGCGCGGCTCGAGGAGATCGCGCGCGTCGCCGAGGCGCACGCGCTCCCCGCCGTGGTGAACGGCGACGCGCGCCTGCTCGGGGTCGACGATCTCGGCGGCGTCGAGCGGCTCGACAACAAGGCCGCGCTGTTCCGGGCGCCGCACCGCGCGCCGTGGCGCTCCGCTGCAGCGCGGCATGGCGCGCGGTGGGTCGCGATCGCGATGAACCGCGTGCTCGGCCGGGCGCCGTACGACCGATCGACCTCCCGGATCCGGGAAGCGGCGATCGCCGAGCAGCCCGGCGATGAGGGCGGCCGCGTCTGGATCTCGCCGGCGTACGTCGTCGGCGCGCTGATCGCGGGGAGCTTCCGCGAGACCGCATGGCCCTGCCGCGTGACGGGCGCGAAGGGCGGCGGGACGCTCGGGGACCTGCCGGTGCACGAGGTCAAGGGCGCGTACGAGGGCGACGAGGGCGTCGCGATCCCGACCGAGGCGTTCGTGTCGACGGACACCCAGCGCGAGCTCTCGAAGAGCGGCGTGCTCCTGCTCGCGTCGGCCCCGAACAGCGACGCGGTGTACGTCCTCGCCGCGCCGACGGCCTACGTCCCGCCGGAGAAGCTCACGTACGACAGCCCCACGGCCGAGCCGGAGGAGCGCCTCGAGCGCGTCTCGCTCGTCGATCAGCTCTTCGTCGCGCGCGTCGTCCAGTTCCTGCGCGCGCTCTGCTCGAAGCTGCCCCCGGAGAGCGACCCGGCGGAGGTCCAGCCGGTCGTCGAGGGCGCCCTCTGGGCGCTGTTCGAGAACGCGCCGCCCGCAAGCGTCGAGCTCACCGTGAAGGCCGCCCGCGGCGAGGGCGGCGCGCAGATCGCGGTCACGGTGCGCCCGCGCCGCTTCCTCGGCGTCGGGCTCGACGAGGTGTCGCTCGAGATGCCGCTCGGCTGAGCCCACAGCGCCGGATTGACGCCGCCCGGCGCGCGGGGGAGGATCACCGCCATGCGGCTCCGCGTTGCGATCCTCCTCGCAGTCCTGAGCACCCTCGTGACCACGTGCCAGCGGCCGGCGGCCCCGCAGGCGCCGACGTCCGACTGCGGCTGTCGCAAGAAGTAGCCCGCCGCCCATCGCGGCGACGGCGGGCCACGTCGCGCGGCTCCGGGCGCACGGCATTGCGATGCGCGTCGCGCGCCTCTCGCGAAGACGCGAGGACCGGTGCGTGAGCGGTGCCCTCTCTCACACGCGCCGCGGAACGGCCACCCGCCAGCGGGGGGCGGCGCGTCGATACGGCCTCTCCGCGCCGGCCGCATCGGAGGTCCTTCTTTGATGGCGACGAAGAGCGCAGGAGTGATCGTCGCTTTCACCTCGACGGAGCGCGGCGAGTTGCGTAGTTGCGCAGCTGCTCAGTGGGGCAGTAGCGCGTCGCGCGCGATGTGCGCAGCGCGCGCAACGCGCGTTGACCGCCTCATCACGAAGCGAGCATTGCGCCGGCCTTGCAATCCTCAGGGACGGCCCGAGGATTGCAATCCTGGCGGCTTCATGAAGCCTTGCACCCAGGAGGACATCCGCTCGAGTCGCCCGTTCGCCGGCCGCAGGGCGGTGGTGATCGGTGGGAGCATCGGGGGCCTGGTCGCAGCCCGCGTGCTCGCCGACCATTTCGGCGAGGTGGCCGTCGTCGAGCGCGACGCCATCCCGGATGACCTCCGCGAGGCCCGCAAGGGCGTGCCCCAGGCTCGCCAGCTCCACGGGCTGCTCGCCCAGGGAGAGCGCATCCTGAACGACCTGTTCCCCGGCTTCACCGGGGAGTTGCTCCAGGACGGAGCCGTCGCGTACGACTTCGGGCTCGGCCTGGCCTGGCACCACCACGGCGCCTGGAAGCCGCGCTTCGAGACGGGGGTGCGGACCGTGTGCATGACCCGTCCGCTGCTGGAGGCGCACGTGCGCCGCCGCGCGTTCGCGCTGCCCAGGGTGCGGCGCCTCGACCAGCGCGAGGTGGTGGAGCTCTCGGCGTCTCCCGATCGCTCCCGGATCACGGGCGTCGTGGTCCGGCAACGCGACGAGGGCGGCCGGATCGAGCGGCTGCCGGCGGAGCTCGTGGTGGACGCCAGCGGGCGCGGCTCGCGCGCGCCGGCGTGGCTCGAGGCGCTCGGCTACCGGCGGCCCGACGAGTCGACGATCCAGGTCCGGGTGGGGTATGCCAGCCGGCAGTACCGGCCGCGGGATCCGGCGCAGCTCCCGTGGAAGTCGCTGTACGTCCTCGGCTCTCCGTCCGACAGCCGGCGGTTCGGTTGCATTGCGCCGATCGAGGGTGGGCGCTGGATCGTGGTGCTGGCGGGCCTGTTCGGCGATCACCCGCCCGCCGATCCCGAGGGCTTCCTGGAGTTCGCCCGGGGCCTGCCCAACGACGCGCTCTACCGGGCGCTGCTCGGGGCCGAGCCGGTGACGGACGTCGCCGTCTCCAAGTTCCCGGCGCACCTCCGGCGGCACTACGAGCGCATGGCGCGGATGCCCGAGGGGCTCGCCGTGCTGGGCGACGCGCTCGCCAGCTTCAACCCCGTTTACGGCCAGGGGATGACGTCGGCCTGCCTCCAGGCGCTGGCGCTCGACGCCGCGCTCAAGGAGCAGCGCCGCCGCGCGGGGCGCGGCGCGATGGCGGGCCTCGGCCGCCGTTACCACGCGGCCGCGGCGAAGGCGGTCGACCTGCCGTGGCGGATGTCCACCGGGGAAGACCTCGCCTACCCCGAGACCAGGGGCCGGCGGCCGTTCCTCCAGCCGATCATGCGCTGGTACACCGGGATGCTGCACCGGGCCGCGCAGGTCGATCGCGAGGTCTACGTGCGCTTCGTGCGCGCGTTGCACATGCTCGACGGGCCGGAGGCGCTCCTGGATCCTCGCCTGATCCTGCGCGTGCTGCGCGCGGGGCGGTCCGCGTCGCTGCCCGAGGTGGCCCCGGCCGGCGCGGCCCACCGAGGGCGGCCCGAAGACGCCTGAACGGCTGAGCCCGCCGCTTCGCTCCGGCGCGCGACGACGGCGACGGCTTCGCGCCGCGCGAGGGCCGGTGTCGGCAGGACGAACGCGCCGTGATGCCGTGTCGACAGGCCTCCTCCGGCGGAAGGCCGCCCGGCGCGGCGGCGGGGCGTTGCCTGGTCGTCGTGTTCTGGTAAGAAGTGCGCGCCTTTACCCACGACGGATCGGCTCGCGAGGCGGCTCCTCGCGGAGGCAGGACATGACCGACTCGATGAACCCGCTGCTGGAGCTCGTCGCCCGCGATCGAGAGCACGACTGCGACGGGGTTGGCCACGTGAACGTCTGCGTGCGGGTGGTCGGCGTCGCCGAGCTGCCGACGCGCGCCGGCCACTTCCGCATCGTCGCGTTCTGGAACAACCGAGACGCCAAGGAGCACATCGCGATGGTGCACGGCGACGTCATCGGCGCCTCGAACGTACCGACGCGGCTGCACTCCGAGTGCGTGACAGGCGACGTCATGGGCTCGCTGCGCTGCGACTGCCGCGATCAGCTCCTCGAAGGGTTGAAGAAGATCAAGAGCATGGATCGGGGCATCCTGCTCTATCTGCGCCAGGAGGGACGAGGGATCGGGCTCATCAACAAGATCCGGGCGTACGCGCTGCAGGACCAGGGGCTCGACACGGTCGAGGCGAACCTGGCGCTCGGCTTCAGGGACGATGAGCGCGACTACGCCGTCGCGGCGCACATGCTGCGCAGCCTGAACGTGAGATCGATCGAGCTCATCACGAACAACCCCAACAAGGTCCAGCAGCTGACGCAATACGGAGTCTCCGTGGTCGGGCGCGTCCCGCACGTGATACCGCCGAACGATCACAACCGCTTCTACCTGGAGACGAAGGCGAAGCGCTCGGGGCATTTCATCGACACGTGGGGCAAGCCGCACCTGGTCGAGCAGAGCGATCCCGTCGTGGTCGACGGGATGTCGCCGCCGGAATCCGAGCCGGCCGAGCCGGCGCCCGCGGGCTGAGGCCCCGCGGGCGCGGGGGCCCAGGCTCGGCAGCCTTTGCGGCCGCGAGCCTCCGATCGGTGCCCGTCCGGCGCTACGGGGGCGCCGCGCGGCGCTGTCGAGATCGTCTCATGGCGCGGCGCCGGTCAGGCGGCGCACCCGGTCCGCGTGGGGGCTCGCCGGGAAATGCGAGAGGAACGCCCCGGCGCGGGTGCGCGCCTGGTCGGCGCGCCCGCTGCGCAGCAGCGCGTCGATCGCGACGATCTCCCGCTCGGCCGCGAGGCTCCCCTCAGGGAACTCGGCCTGGTGCTCGTCGAGCAGGGCGAGCGGCGCCTCCGGCGATCGCGCGAACACCGCCCTGATCTCCGCGAGCCGCCCGGCCTCCCGGAGCAGCTCGTCGCGCCCCAGCAGCGCGGCCGCCGTCGCGGCGGGCCGAAGCGTGGGCTCGCCCTGACCGGCGCTCCCCTGGGGCAGCTCCCGGCCCACGCCGGGCGCGGACCGAGGCGGCAGCTCGACGCTGGGCGCCGGCACGGGCGCCCCGAGCGCTTGATCGCTGCAACCTGCGAGGAGGGCGAGGAGCGGGGCGGCCAGGCCTCCCGCGATCCACCGGGTGTGTGACGAATGGTGAACGACATGCATGTCGTCGACTCCTTCATGGGGCCGAGCTGGCGGACCCCCGTCGAGACGGGCGCGCGAAAGCGCGCCTGCCCATTGCGGGACCGCAGCTCGCCGTCGCCATGGCCGCCAGAGCGGCACGGCGTATTCGACGTAGTGGGCTCGCGCTCCAGCAACGACGGCTCGAGCGCAAGCATTCCTAGCTGACAGGGATAGTGTAAAAATGAACTATCGGTTTGTCAACACTGCTTACTTACGCCGTCCGAAAGCAGCGCTGCCACTTGCCGATGGCCGAATTCGCCCTACTCGGCTCAGAAGGCGCCGGCGACGCCCACGCCTGCGCCGCCGCCCGCCGGCGCGAGCGAGACGCGAAAACGCGGCGTGCCAGGACCGGCAACGCCCGGGCGCGGGGCATGAAACAGAGCCGGGATCAGCACGCCGGAGGCGGCGCCGAATACGGCGCCCGTGAGCACGTCGGTGAAATAATGGCGATCGCCGGCGATGCGCAGGTAACCGGAGAGCGCGGCGAGCGCCATTCCGTTCGCCCATACCCACGGCGCCGCGCGATAGCCGCGCATCGACGCCACGGTGCCGCTCGCGGCGGCGAGAGAGAAGACGGCCGTCGAGTGGCCGGAGAAGAACGAGAGATCGTCGTCGTTCGGGACGGGGCCCGATGCCCCCTCGCCCGCGCGGAGCACATCCAGGTTGTCGTAATGGGAATAGGGCCGCTGGCGGCCGACGATGTACTTGGTGATCTGGTTCAGGTCCATCGCGACCACCATCGCTTCGGTGACGATCACGAGATCGGCGGCGATGTTGTCGGAGCGGCCGTCGTACCACGCGGCGAGCGCGGTGAGGCCCAGCGCTGCGGCGGGCGCGACGCCGAGGACCATCACGTTGCTGACATCATGAGCGGTGTTCGGGTCGCCTCTCCAGACCAGCGCGTCGCGGATCGACGTGTCGAGCGTGTTGGCCTGGCACCAGCGGCACGACGCGGGGGCGAGGCCCTTCTTCGCGAGCTCGGACGCGATCCATGAGGCGCCGCCGACGACGGTGATCGGCAGATCGATCTCGGGCAGGTACGTGAGCTCGGGAGACGGGTCGGCGGCGGCGGACGGCGAGGACGAGACGGCGACGAGGAAGGCAGGCAGAGCGAGCGCGGCGGGGGCACGCATGAGGGCGCGAGCGTAGCCGGGGCCGAGGGGCACGGGAATCCGTCGCGGACGTCAGACGCGCGACGGCCCCGGCGCGGCGAGGAGCAGCCCGTCGAGCAGGCGCGCGTGGGCGTCGTCGACCAGGTCCCGGAGCGCCGCCGGCCCGGCCTTGGCCAGGGCCCCTGACGCGGCGAGGGTCGCGAGGCCGTGGTGCATCGCCCAGATCGGGACCGCGAGCGCCCGCGGATCGCCGGGCGGGAACGCGCCGGCGCGCTGCGCCTCCTCGATGAACCCGAGGAGCACACCCAGGTTCTGCGCGGTGGCCGCCGTGACCCGCGGGTCGTCCACGTCCACCTCGCCGGAGTACATCACGTGGAAGGGCGCGGGGTGCTCCAGCGCGAAGGCGACGTAGGCGAAGCCGGCCGCCAGGAAGCGCGCCCGGAGGTCGCCCCCGGCGCCCTCGAGGGCGGCCGAGATCCGCGCGCCGAGCGCCGCGCTCGCCTGGACGGCGAGCTCGGTCATCAGGGCGCGCTTGTCCGCGAAGTGGCGGTAAGGCGCGGCGTGCGAGACGCCGATGCGCCGCGCGACCTCGCGCAGCGTGAAGCTCGCGTTCCCTTGCTCCTCGATGAGCGAGAGCGCCTCCTCCAGCACGGCGCGCCGCAGGTCGCCGTGGTGGTAGGGCCGCTCGACGGGGGGCGACGCTGGCGCGGGTGAAGGGCGCGACGCGGGTGCGGGTGAGGTGCGCGCGCGCGGACGGCGGCGCCTTGCGGGGGAAGCCACAGCCAGCCGCACGATACCACGAAGGCCGCCGTGCACCGAGCCGCTGTGCACCGAGCCGTGGGGCGCAGGGCGGCGGGGCAGGGCCGCGAGCTCACGAGCCGCAGGCGGTCGCGAAGAAAATGTAGTCAGCGGAAACTTTCTCATGTTGTCAGTGTCATCATCGGGCGCGCGGGCGGCCCTGTGGGGCCGGCGCGCTGCACCCGATCCAGGAAAGGAGCCCCGTATGTCCGAGCCCCGTCGATCCCCCGAGCGCGAACGCCTCCTCGCCGCCGTGGAGCGCGTCCGCGGCGTCGCCGCCGCCCACGCCGAGGCCTCCGAGCGGCTGCGCACGCTCGCGCCCGCGGTCGTCGACGCCCTGCAGTCGAGCGGCCTGCTCGCGATGGCCGCGCCGCGCGCGCTCGGCGGCGTCGAGAGCGACCCGCTGACGCAGGTCGAGGTCTTCGAGGCGATGGCGCGCGCGGACGCATCGGCGGGGTGGTCGCTGATGATCAGCGCGCTGCTCGCCGCGCTCGCCGGGGGTACCCTGCCGGACGAGGGGGCCCGCCAGGTGTTCTCAGGGCCGTTCCCGACGTTCGCAGGGCTCCAGGTGCCGACCGGCCTCGCGCGGCGCGTCTCCGGGGGGTACGTGCTCGAGGGCCGCTGGGCCTTCGGCAGCGGCGTGCGGCACGCGTCGTGGGTGTTCACCTGCGCCATCGTGGCGCCGGAGGGCGGGGCCCCTCCGGCGGGGCCGCCCGAGATGATCAGCCTCGCCGTCCCGCGCGAGCAGGTGGTGATCGAGGACACGTGGGACGTGGCCGGCCTGCGCGGCACCGGGAGCGACCACTACCGGATCGAGGGCGCGCTCGTGCCCGAGGCGCGGACGTGCCCCTTCCCGGCGGCTCCTCAGCGGCGCGGCGGCGCGCTGCATTCGCTGCCGCTGATTGCCCTGCTCGCGGCCGGTCACGTCGGCTTCGCGCTCGGCGTCGGGCGGCGCGCGCTCGACGAGATCGCCGCGGTCGCCCCGCGCCGCGTGAAGGCCTGGCCGCAGCTCGCGCTGGGCAGCCACGCGGCCTTCCACATGGACCTCGGGCGCGCGGAGGCGAAGCTCGCGGCGGCGCGGGCCTATGCGTTCGACGCGCTCGGGCGGATGTGGGACCAGGCGCGCGCTGGAGAGGCGCTCTCGGTCGAGGACTGGGCGGCGATCCGGCTCGTCCAGACGTATGCGACCGACGTCGCCGCGGAGGTCGCGAGCTTCGCCTACCGGGCCGGCGGCGGGGGCGCGCTCTACGCGGCGAGCCCGCTGCAGCGGTGCTTCCGGGACATCCACGCGGCGACGCAGCACATCGCCGCGACCGACGACGCCTACGAGTTCGCGGGGCGCGCGCGGCTCGGGATCGCCGAGCTGCACCCGATGCTCGCGCCGCGGCCGCCCGCGGGACGTCCTTGAACACGTTCCCGAAGTGAGCAGACCCGGCTCTCGAAGCCGCCAATGGGCCGGCAGGTGGCCGGATCGAGCCCATCGAGCGCAAGAGCGCGATCGAGGAGGGCCGGTTCTACGGGAGTCGTATCGTCCGCTCCGGAGGGCAGCCCCGCCGTCAGGGCTGGCTGCCTTCCGGCGGGCACGCGACCCTCTGGGGCGGCGGCGGGTTGCACATGATGATCACGGGAGGGCCTCCGTCGCGAGAGGGCTGAGGCCGCGGGCAGGTGTTCGGGAGAAACTGCCTGCATGTGCCGTCCGGGCCCCGGACCACCGTCGCCCCCTGCGCGGGGTGCGGAAGCGGCCCCTCCTCGCCCTGCGCCGCCGTCGCCCCCCCGCCGTGGGACGCACCCGACGCGGCCGGCGCCGACGTCGTCCCGGCGTCCTGCGACGCCTCCGGTGCCGCCGCGTCCTGCATCTCCGTCGTCCCGGCGTCGCTGGGCGTGGCCGCATCCCCCGCGCCAGACGAATACGTTTGCGGGCGATCCGGGCGCGGCGGGTTGGAGAACAGCTCCGGCGGGTTGGCGATCAGCTCCGGCGGATCGGGTGGCGGTTGAGCCGTACCACAAGCCGCTGCGCTGCCGGCCACCGTGACGACGAACGAGGACGCGAGCACACGGCGGCGACGGCGCGGCGAGAGCTTCATGGCGACCATCCTAGGCCCACGGACCAACCCACGTCACCCGAACGGTGATCGCTGCGGCGCGCTCCGCGCGCGACGGGTCGCAGCGCCGCCGTGCGCGGCGAGGTCGTCAACCTGGTCAACCTCGAGCGCCGCGGCCAGGCGCCGCGCTCATTTCCCCATCTTCATCGCGTGCGGACGCGCCTGCAAGCGATCGATGTAGGCCTCCAGCCTGGGCCGCCCCGTCGCGTTTCCCCACAGGCGCGCCCACATGAACATCGAGCCGATCATCACATCGGCCGCGGTGAACCAGTCGCCTAACAGATAAGGCCCGTCCCCGACCTCGCCTTCGATCACGTCCATGGCCGTGGCGAAATCCGTCCAGCCCCGCTGGGGTCCCGTCTCGAGCTTCATCAGGTGATCGCCCATCGACGGCTCGAGCTGCGACGTCGAGTAGACCATCAACGACAGATAACGCCCCCGCTGCGGCTCGCCGATCCGCGGCGCCATCCTGGCTTCGGGAAACTTGTCCGCCAGATAGAGACAGATCGCCGCGTTCTCGAAGAGCCTGGTGTCGCCGTCCACAAGCGCGGGCAGCTTGCCAGCCGGGTTGATCTTCAGGAACTCCGGCGCCTTGTGCTCCCGCTTCTCGAGGCTGATGGGGACGAGGTCGTACGTGGCGCCGCACTCATCCAGCATCCACTTGGTGATCGCTGCACGGCTCTTGGGGTTGTAGTAGAGCTTCATCGCAATCTCCCTCGCAGGTTTGATGGGACGGCCCGGAGCATGGCAGAACGCAACGATGGGTTCTACAGCGGAGTGCAGATTTGTGTGCTACGGACTCAGCCGCTGGCCAGCCGATCGAGGCGTACGCCTGAGCTGCAAGGAAAGGAGCCGCGGCGCGTCGCTCCTGACCGCCTCCGCGTCGCGCCACTCGCCCAGGTGAACGAGCTCGAACCCGGCCCCCAGGCCCCCGTTCACGTACTGTGACACGTCATGCAGGAACGCTGTCACACGCTCGGGCTGGCCCGTCTCCGGGTTGACGAAATTGGCCTGCCCCCCGCGCATCTGTCGCACGGGGTGCAGCTCGCACAGGAAGAGCTCGCCTCCCGCGCGCAAGACGCGGGCGGCCTCGGCGAAGACCGCGTCGATGTGCTCGATGTGCTCCAGCACGAGCATGGCAATCACGACGTCGGACGAGCCCTCCGCGAGGGGCCAGGAATCGCGGATGTCGTGCTGCACGAAGCGGACGCGGGGAGAATGCACGCGGGCCCTCGCGCGACGCAACATCCCCTCGGAGAAATCGAGCGCGAGTACGCTCCTCGCGTGCTCGTCGAGCCACTGCGTGTTGCGCCCGGTGCCGCAGCCGATCTCGAGCACGTCCCGGCCAGCCAGCGCCAGGCCGCGCTGCCGGAGGACCTCGGCCGCCAGCTCGCGGGTCCGGTTGAAATCGTCATCGTACGTCGCGGCCCAGCGATCGTAGGCCGTGGCGATCTCGGGCTTGTCTGGAGAGCTGGACATGAGCTCGCTCGGACTCCTGTGTCGTTCACCCGCCCAAGGACACGCCGTCAACCAGGATCGCGAATGCCTCCCGGTCTGCCGAACGCCCTAGACGCCGGGGAGTCTATCGGGGGGGCGGCGGCCATGTCAACAGCACATCACCCGAGCATTCCAGTGGCGAGACCCACCGCAGAGGCGCTCTCGGACCGGCGCAGCGACAGCCGCTACAAGCCGAGCTCGCTGAGCCCAGGATGCTCGTCGGGCCGCCGCCCGAGCGGCCAGTGGAACTTCCGCTCCTCTGCCGCGATCCGCACGTCATTGATGCTCGCCTCGCGCCGCCGCATCAACCCCTGCCCATCGAACTCCCACTGCTCGTTGCCGTGGGATCGGTACCAGCTCCCGCTGTCGTCGCGCCATTCATAAGCGAAGCGCGCCGCGATCCGGTCACCGGTGAACGCCCAGACCTCCTTGATCAGGCGGTAGTCCAGCTCCCGTTGCCATTTGCGGTGCAGAAACGCCTCGATCGCCGCCCGCCCCTGGAAGAACTCCGCCCGGTTCCGCCAGCGGCTATCGACGGTGTATGCCTGAGCCACGCGCGCGGGATCCCGACTGTTCCAGGCATCCTCCGCCAGCCGCGCTTTCCGGGCGGCGGTCTCTGCGGTGAAGGGCGGCAGCGGCGGGCGCGACACGACAGGATCTTCGCTCAAGGTGCACCTGAACGAACCTTCCTCGAATCCCCCGTCCCCGGCAACCCCTTTCCACGCGGAGCTCCCCAGGGCCGTACCGCGGACCGGCCGCCCCCGTCCTGCCACCGGCGCGCGTCCGTCGCTCGGGCGCGCCGCCCCCGCGGGGCCGCCTGGCCGCTCCGGCGCACGCGCCGTGGGAGCCGCCACGACGCTTGGCGCTCGCCCCGGCGGCGAGAGCTCGTTAGAGTCGCGCCACGCTCCGAGGAGCCTGTGCGCTCGAGAGGGATCCGATGACCATTCCGATGACTTGCGTCTTCATCTCACTTCTCTTGATCTACGTGGCCCGCCTGTTCGTCGCCAAGGCGCAGTCACAGCAGCCCGAGGGCCTGGACAACCACAACCCGCGCGACCAGCAGGCCAAGCTCACCGGCGTCGGGCGCCGCGCCCTCGCCGCCCACCAGAACGCCTTCGAGGGGTTTGCGCCCTTCGCCGCCGGCGTCTTCACGGCCCACCTCGCGGGCGCCGACGCTCGCTGGAGCGCCATCCTCGCCGTCACCCACGTCGCCGCGCGCGTGCTCTATCTCGTCATGTACCTCGCCGACAAGGCGTCTGCCCGGACCGCGGTCTGGATCATCAGCTTCGCCGCCACGGTGGGCCTCTTCCTCCTGAAATGGCTGGTCTGAACGGCGCAGCGGCGGCGCGGCGGGTACGCCGCGGCAGGCTCAGCGCGGCAGGGGCATCCACGCGCCGTCCGTCGGGACGTGGATCTGCGCGGGCAGGTTCTTCGCCGCGGCGCGCTGGGTGAACGCCGTCACCGGCTCGCGGTAATGCGCGAACGTGGTGTGATGGATAGGGATCACATGGCGGGCGCGGAGCAGCGCGGCGGCGGCGACCGCCTCCTCCGCGTCCATCGTGCGGAGGCCGCGCGCGCCGTCGACGCCGACCGCGCCGAGGTGCGGCAGCCAGAGATCGATGGGCGCAAAGCGAGCCGCCACCGCGCGCATCGGCTCGCCGAAGACCGAATCGCCGGTCCAGTAGATCGAATAGGGCGTCGCGCCCTCCCAGCGGAGCACATACCCGTTGCCCTTGCCGAGCGTCGCGTCGAGCGCAGCGTCGTGGGTGTGGTTCGCCGGGACGGCGAGGATCCGCAGGCGCCCGGCGCGGGTCGGGAGGACGGTCTCCTGGTCCCAATCGAGCGGCGTGAGCTTCGTGAATCCGGCGGCGCGCGCCGCCTCGACCGCGTCGGGCGGGAGGACGAAGGTGACGTCCTTCGGGAGCGTCTCCTTCGCGACGGCGTCGAAATGGTCAGCATGGTTATGGCTGAGGAGGATGACGTCGAGGTGCCCGAGCGGCTCCGCCGGAGGATCGGTGTAGCGGGCGATCGGCGCGTTCTCGACGCCGGTCGACGGGTGCTTGGGGAGCACGAACACCGCTGGGCCGCGCGGGCCAAGGACGGGATCGGTGAGCAGCCGGAGGCCGTCGCGCTCGAGGATCGCCGTCGGGCCGCCGCGCCACTGGAAGCGCCCGCTCGAGGCCTCGGCCGCGGGGGCCGGCGGCGTGATCGCGGCCGCCGAGCCGGCCGGCGGCGCGCTGGCTCCGCCGCGGTCCGGCGAAGCACAGGCCGTCAGGGAGAGCGCGACCAGCGCGGCGACGATCGACCCCACGGGCGCCAGCGGCTTGCGCGGGCGACCCGTCGAGGGCGCGCCTGCGCCGGGCTCCGCCCCGGCGGGCTGCGGGAGCTGCTCGGCACGTCCATTCCACCTGCTCGGGACACCCGTCATCCGGTTCATCGTCGTCGCCTTCCTGGCCGCGCGGTTGCAATGAGGTTCTCGGCGAGGGACCGCGCGCACGCGGCCGCGCCCGGTCCCCCCTCGCGGACGGCGGTCACGATCGCGCCGTCGATCAGCAAGAGGAGCTGCGGCGAAAGCGCGTCGGCGGCCGGCACGCCGGCCTCGCGCAAGAGCCGCTCGAAATAGTCGATGAGCCGCAGCTTGTGGCGCTGCGCGGCCTCGTGCGCGGGGTGGCTCCGGCTCGCGACCTCGACCATCGTGTTGAGGAACGCGCAGCCGCGAAAGTCGTCCGCGGCGAACAGCTCGGCGAGCGCGTCGAAGACCGCGAGCGGCCGGTCCCGCGGATCGCCCGCGAGCGCCTCGACTCGCCCGGCCAGCCACGCGCGAAAGCGCGCGTCGCGCGCTTCGAGCACCGCCACGAGCAGGTCGTCCTTCGTCCGGAAGTGCCGGTAGAACGTGGCCTTGGCGACGTCCGCCTCGGCGATCAGGCGATCGACGCCGACGGCGCGGTACCCCTCGGCGTAGAAGAGGCGCTCCGCGACCTCGAGGATGTGGCTACGCGCGTCCCGCACGACCCTGCTTTAGACAGACAGGTCTGTCTTGTCAAGAGCTGCCGGCGCGCGGTCCGCCGAGCCGAGCGCCGGTGCGCGGCGGCCCCCTCACACCGGCGCCGCGCCGTCAGGGGACGCTCATCTCGAACGCCACGCTGTAGTTCGGCTGAGCCTTGCCCGTCGTCGAGCCGACGAACGGATCGGAGTCGCGCAGCTGACCCCAGCGGATCGTGCCGCCCGTCATCGACGTCCCGTCGGTCGTCATCGCATAGCCGACCATCACGCCGGACGCGGGGAGGTTCCGCGCGGTGATCTGCACCGAATCGCCGGAGATCTCCACGCCGCTGATCTGGATCCGGGTGTTGCCGCTCCAGAGCTCGAAGCCGCGGCCCTGCGCCCACTCCGTGAACGCGGTCTGGTGGGGAGACGGCAGCGCGCTGTCCCAGGCGAGCGGCGGCACCGGGACATGGAAGTGCACGGTGACGACGTTGCCGCTGCGCTCGACGCGCGTCGGCTGGAGCGGCTGCCAGTCCTTCCCGAGGACGACCTTCTCGAAGTAGATCTGGCCGAATTTCTCGCCGAGCTGCTGGTACCCGTTCGCGTTCAGGTGGATGTGATCGTTCGCATACGGGTACTGGTACTTCGGACCCGAGCAGACGATATCGCCCGGGTGATCCACGCCCACGCCCACGCGCCACTGCGCCTGCGTCGACGTCGACCGCGTGCCAGCGTCGGTGTGCACCGAGTTCTGCTGGGACACGAGCAGGGGGATGCTCCGCGACTGGCCGGTGATCCGGAGGACATCCTGGTTGTAGTCGGACCACAGCTTTACCAGCTCATCCCCGTAGGTCGCGCTGCCGGCGTCGGCCTCGCCGTGCGTGATCACGATGGCGCCGACGCCGTACGTCTTGCCGGCCTCCCTGGCGAGACGCGCGATCGCCTCCGCCTCGAACAGCGTCGCCGCGTAGGCGCGGCCCATCGACGTGTCGCCCGAGGCCGTCTGGGTGGCGCCCTTCCGGAGGACGCTCATCGGCTGCCCGCTCTCCCCGACGACGGTGTGCACCGTGATGTGATCGCCGCCCGCGGCGGCCTCCGCGAGGGACGAGATCTGGTCGGCCATCGCCGTGTGGGGCGTCTCGCCATAGATGTTCTTCGGGTAAGCGCTGGGATAGGTCGTCGCGAACGCGCGGATCGGCTCGACGAGCGGCACCAGGGTGAGGGACGTCTTCGCCGCGTCGAAGGGGGGCACGCTCGCGTCCCCGAGGGACAGCTTCAGGTTGTGAAAGCGCTGCGTCGTGGTGCGAGGGGGCGTGCCCTCCGCGCCGACCGAGAGGCTCTGTCCCGTGCCGACGATGCCGGTCCAGTCCCAGAGCGGCGCCGGCGGCGCGCCCCCGCCCCCTTCGCCTGCGCCGCCGGTGCCCGGCGCGCCGCCGCCCCCTTCGCCTGCGCCGCCGGTGCCCGGCGCGCCGCCGGAGCCGCTCGCGCTGCTCGTCGCGCCCTGACCGCCGGCGCCGCCGGAGCCGCTCGCGCTGCTCGTCGCGCCCTGACCGCCGGCGCCCTGACCGCCGGCGCCGGAGGACGACCCGTCCGACGAGTCGCATCCGAACGCCGCGAGGAGGAGAGCGAGAGTGCCTGACGAACCAAGGCTCAAGAACGAAGATTGTCGCATGTTGGCTCCTTGCCGCTGCACGAGCGGGCCGGGTGATTGCGCGGCCCGGAGCGTCGCTCGTCAGGCCGCGAGGAGGAAACCAGGACCGGCCATACCACGGAGGCGCCGAAAAACTGAACCGATTCAGTTGATGGGACCTCAACCTCGGTCGGAAGCTCCGCCGGGGCGTCGAGCTCGGGGGGCAACCGCCCTCGAGGGTCCACGGCGCGGCGACGATGACCAAGACCAAGCAGGCGCTCACCTTCTCCCGCCTCGGCGGCCCGGAGCTGGTGCGACGGAAGGAGCCCGCCATGTCTGCGCTCCGTGATCGAGGGCCGGCGCCGTGCGACAGTACACATCGCCGAGCACGTGCTACGGTCGCTCCCGATACATGCCAATGCAGCGTTGCACGACGCCCTCGCGGAGTTCTTCGCGCTCTTTTCATCGAATTTCCTCCAGGGGACGCGCGAAGTCCCCCCGTTCACCGCGAGGCTCGTCGGGACGTCGATCGAAGTGACCCTCCAGGCGGGCGAGGGCGGGTCGACCGTCATCCGCCAGCGGGGCTCCGCGCTCTATCTCCTCGCCGGGCGGCTCTGGGCCGAGGCCCGCGCGAGCGAGGGGCACGGTCTCCGCTGCCTGCTGCCGACGCTCACCCCTTATCCCCTCACGAGCGCGCCGCCGCGGAGGACTGGCGCGCGCAGCCCTGGCGGGTGGTCCCCGGCGCTCGCGAGCGCGGCGCGTCGATTCCGATCGCCTTCGCCCTGGTCAAGGCCATCGTCGATCACTCGGCGGCCCTGTGGAAGCTCGGCGAGGCGGACGGCGTGAAGCTGCCCGATCGGCTCGAGCTCGCGCAGCGGGCCCGACCGCTCCTCGATCGCTTCGCCGACCGGCGCGACGCCGACCGTCTGGAGAGCGTCCTCGACGACGCGCACGAGATCGCGTTCGATGTCCTGCCCCGCCATGAAAAGGCCGAGCGCGCCGGCTTCTTCGCCTTCCTGCGAGCGCTCGGCGACGCCGAGGCGATCGATGAGGAGCGGGTCCTCTCCGCGCTCGGCGACGACGCGTGGAGCCGCCTGAGGCGGCAACTCGAGGCCAGGCTCGACAGGCTCGATCCGCTGCGCGACGTCTTCGACGCGACGGTCCACGCCGGCGCGCCGATGGAGGCGGTCGTCGCGGCGCTCGCCGCCTACCAGCAGCTCTTCCGGAACGATTGGGCATCCTTCGCCACGCCGCGGCCGGCCTGGGTGAAGCTCGCCAGATCACTCGATCGGGCGGACGCCGCGAAGCTCGCCCCGGCGCTGATAGAGCTCATCCGCCGCGAGCAATCCGTGCCAGGTCACTACGGCCTGGCGCGCCTGCCGGCGAAGTCGCTCTGGCCGCTCTTCCACGCATGGCACCCCTCGACCGAGGCATTCCTGATCGAGGTGCTCGCGGGGAAGCTCGACAATGGAAAGAGCCTTTCCGCGACGCAACGCAAGACGCGGCGCGAATGCCTCTCCTGGTTTGCCGAAGAGAAGAAGCTCGCCAAGCTCGGCGCGGCGCTGGCGAAGAGGGCCCGGTAGCAGCTCGTCAGGGTCGCCTCGAGCCCGAAGGCGTGATCCCTGGGCCCGATCGATCATCTCTGTGTGCGCGCCGGCGCCGGCTTCTCGCCGAGCTTCGTCTCGAGCGGCGCCCCCTCCGCGCTCTTTTTCTTTTCGATCCAGGCGATCACCGCGTCTCGCCACGAGAGCCCCGTCCCCACGGGCTTCGGATCCTGCGCCGCGAAGACGGCGCCGTCACCGCCCCCGTACATGAAATCGGTGATGATGACCGTGTAGCGCCTCTTCGGATCCATCGGCTTGCCGCCCACGGACCAGCTTCCGTTGGGCGCTTTCTTCGCGCCGGAGACGATGAACGACTTCGCCTCGAGGTCCTGCGCGAGCGACGCGCCGTCGATGGATACCTTCACCAGGCGGTTGTCGAACGGGAGCACGCTCCAGATCGTCGCGAGCGTGATCGGCCCCCGCGGGATGGTTTGTCGCACGCCGCCTCGGTTCATGATCGCCACGTCGCCGCCCAGCTCGTGGAGCCAGGCGTCGCTCACGATCTTGCCGACGGCCTCCTCCGGCCCGATCCCGCCCTCCGAATAGCCGATGACCTTCCCGAGCGCGCTGTCGACCTTGGTTTTCCACGCCGTGACGAGCCGCGCGAGCGGAGGATCCGCTGGGACTTGCGGATCGGTCGCCACGTCGACGATGGAATGGCTGACGGTGACCAGGCGGGCCTGCGGGGGGTTGTTCGGGTTGATGGTGATGGCGACGCGGGCGTACTGGTGCAGGCGCCAGCCGGGGCTGATGACGGGCGTGTCGCCCGCGCGTGTGTCGATCTTCCTGTGGCAATGGCCTCCTCCGACGAACGCGAGCCGCCACTCCGGGTGTTTCTCCACGATGGGCACGAGGTTGTCGGGGCATTCGTGCGCGGTCACGACGACGACGTCGGCCGCTCCCTTCTCCCGCGCTTCGTGGATCGCTTTGTCGAGCGAGGCCTCGGTGGGCTCGAACGTGATCCCTTTGAAGCGCTCGGCCATCGCGGCCTTCAGCGTATCTGCCGCGGCGAGGCCCACGACGCCGATCTTCACGCCCTTGCGCTCGAAGACCTCGTACTGCCGGATGGCGAGCTCGCCCGCGAGCTTCGCGTCGTCGATCTTCACGTTCGCCGCGAGGTAATGCAGTCGCGCGAGTTCACGGAGCTTCGTGAATTGAGGCACACCGAAATCGAACTCGTGATTGCCGAACGCCGAGGCAGCATAACCCATGCGACCCATCGCGCTCGCCATGGACTCGCCGTTGAAATACGTCGAGATGGCGGGGCCGGTGAAATTGTCGCCGCCCGAGAGGAGGAGCGTGCGCGGCGAGGTGCAATCCTCGGGCGCGGCGGGCGTGAGCGCTCCTGCCGCCTCGATGCCCGCGGGAACGGGCCCTGGGCAATGCCCTTCGTACTTCACGAGCCTCCCGAGCAGCTCGGCCGCGCCTCCGCGGCTCACGCCGTCGTTGGACAGACTCTCGATCCAGCCATGCTCGTCCGACGTGTAGAGCAGCGTGACGGTGACGTTGCCCCGCGGCTTCACGGCGAGCGGAGGCGTCGCACTCGGGGGTGTCGCTGCGCCCGCCTCCGTCGAGGAGCCCGGCGGCTTCGGGGGTGCTGCCGGGCCCCCCTGAGGTTGGGCAGGGCCGCAAGCCAGGGGAAGCAGGACGGTGCACGAGCCAACGAGCAGGGCAAGCGGGCGCATGGTCGAGCACGATAGTCCAGGCGGGGCGTGGTCGGAACCTCAACCTCGGTGGGTCGGAACCTCCGGAACCTCAACCTCGGTGGGCTGGAACCTCAACCTCGGTGGGCGGCGGTGATACCTCCACCTGGGCGGAGCCGGAACCTCAACCTCGGAACGTCAACCTCGGTGGGCGGTGGCTGGCGGTGCCGCAACCTGGGCCGGGCCTCAGCGCGTCCCGGCGGCGCGTCGCCGTCAACCGTCGGCGCGCGCCGCGGGGAGCGGGCGGCGCCGGCAGCTCACCTCGACGAGGATGTCGCCGGGCGCCTTGAAATAGAACATCACGCCGCGGCCGTTCTCGCTCACGGGGCCGCTGTCGATGCCCGCCGCGACGATCGCCGCGTGCTTGTCGTACACGGTGGCCACGTCGCCGACGATGAAGCCGATGTGGAAGCCCTCGGGATAAGGGCCGTCCGCCTCGCGCCGGCGCTGGAGGACGAGCGTGAAGTCGCCGGGCCCCGTGAGGATGGCGATCGCCGGCGAGTGCCGGTTGCCGTGGACCTCGAACTGGAAGTGCCGCTCGAAGAACGCGGCCGTTTCGACGACGTCGGGGACCTGGAGATCGATGTGATTGAGCTGCATGGGAGCCTCCACGGAGGACGCACCTGCGTCCAGGTGCCGTGGGACCTCACTCCGTGGTGGAGGGGACATGGGCTCCCGTCATGGGAGTGGCCGGGGCTCGCCTGAACCGGCCTACCTCTTTCGGCGACGGAGAAGATAGCGAAGCGATCGCGACCTGGCAACGTCCGGCGAGACGTCGACGCGCCGGCGTGACGGTCGAGGGGAGCGCCGCGCGCGTTCGGCGAGGCGAGGGTGGGCGAGCCAGCTCGGCGCGCGAGCGTTGCCGAGCGGGCGGTGCCGCTCGGCAAGCCGGGCGCGGCGCCGTGCTCTTGCCATAGGATCGCTCGTCGACCGCTCGGTTGACGAACACCCCCGGAGGGGCGTTCCGCTACCAACGTACGCGCCGGCACTCGGCATCCGTGGTGTTTCCAAGGAGCATCAGCGGCACACCTCGGCTGGCGCAAATGTCGCAAGCGGGAGCAGCCATGTGCGGCAAGCATTTGATCGCCAGTTTTGCCCTGCTCTCACTCTCATCCTGCGTGGGTGACTTGAGTGAGAACGCGGCCGACGAGACGAGCGAGGAGCCGAGCGTTGCTACTGCAAGCGAGGGAGCGGACGAGGCCAAACCGCGAGACACCTTCGAGCTTACCCTGTGCGTTGCCATCGCCGCGGACAGGGTGGCGGTCAAGGAGGCATTCTGTCGCTCGCTCACGGAAAGTGACCAACGGGGACGTTGCTGGTCGCATCGCTTCGACAGGCCCATCAAGTGGATCAACTGGTGCATCTACGAATTTTAGCTATCCTGCGCGCGTGCCTCGACAAAAATACAAGATCATAGCCGTTCGTCGGTATGGCGTCGAAGGTGAACCAGGTCGCGAGATCGTCCTGAAGATCGGCGAACCAATACAACCGGCCTCGCCCAGCGGCTCGTGGACGTGCCCTGTTCTTCTTGATGGGCTGGAGCCGGACATCCAGTATGTCGAAGGGGTCGACGCCGTCCAGGCAATCCAAAGTGCCATGCGGTACGCGCGACACGCGCTCGAGAAATGCGGGCTGCCGATCACATGGCTGGGCCAGGAGCCCGGAGACATCGGGCTGCCGCTTCCTATAGATGGTCCGTTTGGGCTCTGGTTTCAGCGCAGACTAGAAAAGCTCGTAGATGATGAAACGGAGCGCGTGGGCGAGATCGTGGCTGCGGCTCTCAAGGAGCGCGCGCGGAGGAAGCGCGGGCCTTGAGGCTCGCTCGGTCTGGTGCTCCCTCGCTTCCGCGGACACCCCCGACGGCACCAAGAGGTAGGGATGGGACGGAGAAAGCGGAGGCCAGTCACGCCCGAGTTCAAGGCGGAGGCGGTACGGCCGGCGAAGGCGGGCGACCGGAGCATCGGACATGTGGCGAAGGACCTCGACCCGACCTAGACGGCGGAACCTCAACCTCGGTGTGCGGCGGCGGTGGCGATGCGATGCCTCAACCTGGGTCGGGCCTCAACGCCCGAGGCGATGGGCGGTCGGCCAGCGGCGTTTCTGCGTTGCGATCCGGAGGGGTCCGGCGCCCCCGCGGGCGGTCGGCGTTGCGATCCGAAGGGGTCCGGCACCCCGACAGGCGCTCTTCATTGCGGTCCGGAGGGGTCCGGACCCCTCCATCTGGCACAGCAAGCTGCAGATCCGAGGGTCGATGGCACAGAAAAACGAGATGGACAGCGATATTTGACACAACTTGACCCTGGTGAGACGCTCTGTGGAGCGCCTCGGAGGGGTCCGGACCCCCGTGTGTCGCAATTCATTGCGGTTGAGCCAGTGTCGGACCCCCCTGATCTGGCACAGATCGAGGCCGAGGCGGCACAGGGTGCGGCGCTGGTCGCTCCGGGATGGGCGGAGGACGTGAGGGGCACCGGCGGGCGGCGGCGACGGCCACGCCGTCCGGAGCGTACAGAGGGATCTGCGGGGTCTTGGCCCCGGGACGGATCACGAGGAGGGGACGAGGCGGGAGGAAATCGCGGCGCCGCTGGTGCGCGTCAGGCAGCCGGGATCAGCTATCGGCGGGCGCGGACGCGGCCGTCGGCGCGCCGGGCTGGAGGGGAACGCCGGGCGGGGCGGGCGCCACGGTGTCGCCCTCGGGCTTGTCGTTCTTCCGGGGCGCGCCGCGGCCGCTCGACCCGACGCTCCAGCTTGCGAGCGGCGCGAGCAGCCTGTCGGCGAGCTCCTGCGTCTCCGGCTCGTCGGGCTCGACGGAGCCCATCACCTTGATCACGTAGGCGCGCAGCGCCTCAGTGAATGCGGCGAGCGCGTCGCGCACGCTGGGCGGCGCCGCCGCGGCCGTCGCCGCGGGCGCGGTGACGCCGAGCGCCTTGCCGTACGCGGCGTGCGCGGCCTCCAGGGCGGAGAGGAAGCGCTTGCCGCCGAGCGCCTCGATGCGCGCGTCGAGGCCGCTCTTGCGGATGCGCTGCATCCGGAGCTCGCTCTCGGACCACTCCAGGACATACGTGAGCTGGAGGAACTTGAGCCCTCCGGTGAAGAGCGCCGCCTTCAGCGCGCTCGCTTCGGAGGGCTCGGGCGCGCCAGGCGGCAGCTTGGTGTACGCGGTCAGGAAGTCGTGGAGACCACTCCAGCAATTGTCGAGGACGCGATCGCACTGGACCGCGTCCTCGCTCGCCTCCCCTCCCTCCGAAAGCGACACCTGATCGCGCAGCGCCGACGCGAGATTGTCGTGGCGCAAGGCCAGCGTGGAGAGCACCCGCGCGACGCCCTTCACGAGCTGTTTCTTCGCCGGCTTCGCCGCCGTGAGCAGCTGCTCGCCGAGCGCCATCGCCCCCACGGCCGTGAAGCGGGGGAGCTGGATCACTTCCGATGCAGTGTATTTGCTCATGAGATCACCCTCGTCCGTGGCAGGAGCGCGGGATTGCGCTGGAATGCCAGACGGGCCATCGTGAGCTATCGATGAAATGAAGAGGGCTGTCCAGAGATATTTTGACGGGAGGGCGATTTAGAGAAGAAGGTGCGGTGTCGAATTCCTGCTGTCCGGGGGCGATGGCGGGCGGAGAGAGGGTGAAAAGGTCGAGGGATGTTGCGGGGATAGCGGGGTTGGCACTGCTCCGGTCAGGAGGGGACACGAAGAGCCCTGTCCGGGATGGGGTGGGTATCACGGCGAGGGATCGCTCTCGGTGGGGGCACCCGCCGTTCGAAGGCTCGCTTCGGTCGAGCGCGGCCGTCCGGTGGCGTCGCTCCCGCGGCGTCGACGAGACGGCGGTCCTCGAAGAACGGCCGTCCACCCGCACCTCCTCGAACGCCTCGTCGATGCGCGCCGCTTTGCCCAGCAACGGCCGCTCAGCGGCCGTGGAGACGTCGACCAAGGGGACGATCAGCGTGGCGGGGGGCGGTTCGCGCTGTCCCAAGGGCGAGGATCCGCTGGCGGGGGGCGGTTCGCACTGTCCAGCACCGCGCCTCGGTCGTCGGCCCTTGTTGGGCGAGCCTGGTCCGGCTACGGTGCGTCGCCTCGCGGCATGCTCGCGTCGATCGGAAGGGGAACACGTTGAAGCTCGAGGACGTCACGAACGGCGCGAGCCTGGAAGGCGTGGAGCCGTCGAGCGTCGTCACCGTGGTCGCGGCGATCCCCATCCCGCCGGGCTCGCTCCAGCTCATCTACCGGCTGCCGGACGGCGCGCTGCGCGAACGGCTCCTGTCGCGCGCCGACGAGGCCGGGCTCGCGCTCGCGACCGCGGCGCGTCCGTGGTCGTTCGACGGCGATGGTGCCGCCTTCCAGCTCACCGCGGAGGCGAAGCGCATCGACCTCGCCTTCCTCTTCGACCCGATGATGGCGGTCCACACCTCCAACGTCGAGCCGCTGCCCCACCAGATCACCGCGGTCTACGAGGCGATGCTCCCTCGCCAGCCCCTGCGCTTCGTGCTCGCGGACGATCCCGGCGCTGGCAAGACGATCATGGCGGGGCTGTACATCCGCGAGCTCGTGATGCGCGCGGACGCGCGGCGCGTCCTGATCGTCGCGCCCGGCGGCCTCGTCGAGCAGTGGCGCGACGAGCTCTTCGAGAAGTTCGGCCTCGAGTTCCGCGTGTTCTCGAAGGAGCTCGAGCTCGCCTCGCCGAGCGGAAACCCCTTCGAAGACGTCGACCACCTCATCGTCAGGCTCGACCAGCTGGCGCGCGCCGACGAGCTGCACGACAAGCTCTGCGCCACGCCCTGGGACCTCGTCGTGTTCGACGAGGCACACAAGCTGTCGGCCCACTTCTTCGGCCAGAAGCTGGAGCGGACGAAGCGCTACGCGCTCGCCGAGAAGCTCGGCGCGCACACGCGACACCTCTTGCTCATGACGGCGACGCCGCACAACGGAAAGGAGGAGGATTTTCAGCTCTTCCTCTCCCTCCTCGACGCGGATCGCTTCTACGGAAGGTTCCGCGACGGCGTGCACGAGGTCGACACGTCGGACCTCATGCGCCGCATGGTCAAGGAGGAGCTCGTCAAGTTCGACGGGACGCCGCTCTTCCCCGAGCGCTGCGCCTACACGGTCAACTACAAGCTCTCGGACCTCGAGGCCGCGCTCTACGAGCGGGTCACGACGTACGTGAAGGAGCAGATGGGCAAGGCGGACGAGCTCGACGGCCAGCGCCGCGGCTCCGTCGGCTTCGCGCTGACCGCCCTGCAGCGACGGCTCGCTTCGAGCCCGGAGGCAATCTACCAGTCGCTCAAGCGGCGCCACGCCCGCCTCGAGCAACGCCTTCGCGATGAGCGGCTCGCCCCGCGGGGTCGCGGCGCCGTCGGGGAGCCCCTCGCGGCCGTCCCGGAGGATGACGACGAGCTCGGCGCCGACGAGCAGGAGCGGCTCGAGGAGACGCTCGTCGACCAGGCCACGGCGGCGCGCACGGTCGGCGAGCTCGAGGGTGAGGTCCTCGTCCTCCAGGCGCTCGTGCAGCGGGCGCTCGACGTCGTCGATGCCGACCGGGACCGCAAGTGGGAGGAGCTGTCGCGCATCCTCCAGGACGACCCGCGGGTGCGCGACGCGCAGGGCCGCGTGCGCAAGCTCATCGTCTTCACGGAGCACAGGGACACCCTCAATTACCTGCACCGGAAGATCGGCGGACTGATCGGGGACCGCGAGCACGAGGCGGTCGTGACCCTCCACGGCGGCACGCCCCGCGACGAGCGCAAGAGGATCCAGGCCGCGTTCTGGAGCGACCCCGACGTGCGTGTCCTCATCGCGACGGACGCGGCGGGAGAAGGGGTGAACCTCCAGTGCGCCAACCTGATGGTGAACTACGACCTGCCGTGGAACCCGAACCGCCTCGAGCAGCGCTTCGGTCGCATCCACCGCATCGGCCAGCAGGAGGTCTGTCACCTGTGGAACCTGGTCGCCAAGGAGACGCGGGAGGGCGCCGTGTATCACCGCCTCCTCCAGAAGCTGGCGGTCGAGAGCGAGGCGCTGAAAGGGCGCGTGTTCGACATTCTCGGAGAGGTGTTCGAGGACACGAGCCTGAAGGAGCTCCTTCTCGAAGCCATTCGTTATGGTGACCAGCCCGAGGTCCGGGCCAAGCTCTACCGGAAGGTCGAGAAGGCGCTCGACACCGGCCATCTGAAGAAGATCCTCGATCGCAACGCGCTGGCCGAGGAGTCGATGAACCCCGAGCGGCTCTTCGCGGTGAAAGAGGAGATGGAGAAGGCCGAGGCCCGCCGCCTCCAGCCGTTCTTCGTGCGGTCGTTCTTCCTGAAGGCGTTCGAGAGCCTCGGCGGGTCCATCCATCCCCGCGAGCTCGGGCGCTTCGAGATCACCTACGTCCCGACGTCGATCCGCGAGCGAGATCGCCGGATCACGGGGCGCAATCGCAGGGATACGACGCCGGTCGTGAGGCGTTACGAGCGCGTTTGCTTCACCAAGGACGCGGTGCAGCCGAGCAAGCCGGGCGTCGTCCGTGCAGCCATGCTCCATCCGGGGCACCCGCTCATGCTCTCGCTGACGGACCTCGTGCTCGAGCAGCACGAGAACCTCCTGCGCGAGGGGGCCGTGCTCGTCGACCCCGCGGACGACGGCCTGGAGCCGCACCTGCTCTTTCTGCTCACACACGAGATCAAGAGCGGTCATGGACAGGTCATCTCGAAGCGGCTCCAGTTCGTCCGCGTCGCGCCGGATGGGACCGCGGCGTTCGCAGGGTGGGCGCCTCACCTGGATCTCGAGCCGCTCGACGAGCGCGATCGCCCGCGGCTGAAGGCTGCTCTCGAAGCGCCGTGGATCCGCGCCGACCTGGAGACGAAGGCGCTGACCCTGGCCATGACGGCGCTCGTGCCCGCGCATCACGAGGAGGTCGCCGCGCGCCGGATCGCGCATGTCGACAAGACCCTCGCGGCCGTGCACGAGCGACTGAGCAAGGAGATCGCGTTCTGGTCCGACCGCTGGATGAAGCTGCGCGACGATCAGCAGGCGGGCAAGGACGTGCGCCTGAACCTGGAGAACGCGCGGCGGACCATCACGGATCTCGAAGGCCGCTTGGAGGGCCGGCGTCGCGAGCTGCAGGCGATGCGGCACGTCGCGTCGGCGACGCCCGTGGTGCTCGGTGGCGCCCTGGTGGTCCCCGTGGGGCTCCTGCGCGCGCTGCGGGGCGAGGAGGCCCCGGACGTGGGGTTCTCCGCCGATCCGGCCGCGCGGAGCCGCATCGAGCAGCTGGCGATGGCCGCGGTGCGCCGCGCCGAGGAGGCGTGGGGGTGCCGCGTGGTCGACGTGTCCTCGCAGAAGTGCGGGTGGGATCTGACGTCGTATCCCCCCGCGGTGGACGGCAAGCTGCCCGAGGCGCGGCACATCGAGGTGAAGGGCCGGGCGAGAGGGGCGTCCACGGTGACGGTGACGCGCAACGAGATGCTGTATGCCCTGAACCAGGCCGAGAAGTTCTTGCTCGCGATCGTGATCGTCGGTGAGGACGACGGCATTGAGGGGCCGTACTACCTGCGCAATCCGTTCGAGCACGAGCCGGGCTGGGGGGTGTCGTCCGTCAATTTCGAGCTCGACGCGCTGCTCGGACGCGCGGAGCGCGCGTGAGCTCGTCCGGCATGCTCCACCTGGACAGGCTGAGCTTGCGCAACTTCCGTTGCTTCACGGCGTGCGAGGTCGAGCTGCACGGGAAGCTCACCGTGCTCGTCGCCGACAACGGGCACGGCAAGACGGCGATCCTCGACGCCATCGGGATCGCACTCGGGTTGTTCGTGGACACGGTGTCGGGGATACAGAAATATCGGGGCTTCGATCGCGAGGACGTGCGTCACGTGCCTGCGGAGGACGGCGCGATGAGGGCGGCGCTGCCGACCGAGATCGAGGCATCCGGCTCCGTGGATGGGAAGCGGATCCGCTGGAGCCGTGCGCTCGCGGGCGACGGCGCTCGGGCGCGGACCACCACGAAGGACGCCGGGGAGCTCCGGCGGGCGGCGCAGGGGCTTCGCGACCGCATCGACGCGTTCGCGGCGGGACCAGGGAAGGCCCGGCCGCTCTTGCCGCTCGTGGCCTTCTACGGAACCGGCCGCCTGTGGAGCGAACATCGGCTGACGGAGGGCAAGCGAGGGCCGGATCCCGCGACGCTGGGCCGGCTGTCGGGATACATCGACTGCCTCTCGTCGTCGTCGTCGTTCAAGACGTTCGTAGCCTGGTACGAGGACATGGCCAACGCGGCGCGCAACCCGGCCTCGGTGGCCTACGGGCCACAGGAGCGACCGGAGAAGCTGCTCGCGGCGGTCCGGAAGGCGACGCGCGCGGTGCTCGCTCCCACGGGGTGGCATTCGCTGGACTGGGATTTCGAGCAGCGGAAGCTCGTCGTCGAGCACGCGGATCACGGCCGGCTGCCCCTGTCGGCGCTGAGCGACGGCGTGCGCAACATGGTGGCCCTCGTGGCCGATCTGGCGCACCGGTGCGTCCGGCTGAACCCGCATTTCGGCGAGGAGGCGGCCCGTTCCACGCCCGGGATCCTGCTGATCGACGAGGTGGACATGCACCTTCACCCGCGCTGGCAGCAGCTCGTCGTCGATCTGCTCCGGAAGGTCTTCCCGGAGATGCAGATGGTGGTGACCACGCACAGCCCGCATGTCCTGTCCACGGTCGACGTGGACTCGATCCGCATCATCCGGCATCGCGACGGCGAGACCGTGCTCGACACGCCGACGTTCCAGACGCGCGGGGTGGAGAGCGCCGACGTGCTGGCGGCGATCATGGGCGTCGACCCGGTCCCGCAGGTGGAGGAGGCGCGCTTGCTCACCGACTACCGCGCGCTCGTGCAAACGGGGCGCGACGATAGGGTCGACGGCCGGAGGACGTGGCAGCGACTCATCGAGCACTTCGGTGCGGATCACCCCGTGATCCACGACCTGGCCACGCTGCGCAGGCTGCAAGAGTTCAAGCGCATGCACAATTTGCCAAGGAGCGAGGGCGGCTGAACATGCATCGGCTGGATCGCAATGCCGTCCCTGTGCCCTCCTGCTTGAGCGAGGCCTCGCCGGATCGACGTTATGGCAGCCTGGCGGGCTCGGAAAAGGCGGAGATTCGGGCCGCCTTGCAGCGTATCCAGGGGCACAGGTGTGCCTACTGCGAACGCCGCACAGGCGACACACAGAACGATGGACATATCGAGCACTTTCGCAATCAAGCCGGGCATCGGACGCTCGACCTCGATTGGAACAATCTCTTCTGGTCATGCAACGACGAGAAGACGTGCGGAAAGCACAAGGACAAGTGCGATCGGCCCTCGGGGACACAACGCTGCTTCAGCCCGGACGAGCTCATCAACCCGTGCGTGGACGACCCGGAGAAGTTCATCCTGTTCATCATCGACGGCACGGCGCGGCCATGCGAGGGGCTGAGCAGTGCCGAGCAGCAACGTGCCGAAGAGACGCTGCGGGTGTTTCAGCTCGCGGCCTCGCCTTATCTGCGCAAGCTGCGCGAGGACGCAGTGAGGCCCTACATCGGTATCCTGGACGCGCTGCGCTCGGCCGGCCCCGAGCTCTTCACGACATACGTCAGGAGTGAGCTGAGCCGGCTGGACTCGGTCCCATTTGCAACCGCGATCAAGAATTTCTTGGAAGGTATGATCTCCTCATGAGCCATCCCGTTAAATCGCCGAAGAAGCTCATCGAGGTCGCGCTGCCGCTCGATGCGATCAACGCCGCGGCCGCGCGCGAGAAGTCGATCCGCCACGGGCACCCGAGCACGCTGCACCTCTGGTGGGCGCGCCGTCCGCTCGCCGCGGCGCGGGCGGTCATCTTCGCCCAGCTCGTGAACGATCCGGGGTTCCAGCAGGGGAAGGGCTTCCGGTACGGGAAGAACAAGAAGGAGGCGGAGGTCGAGCGGAAGCGGCTCTTCGGGATCCTCGAAGAACTCGTGAAGTGGGAGAACACCACGAACGAGAAGGTGCTCGAGGCCGCGCGCGCCGAGATCCGTCGCTCGTGGCGGGAGGTCTGCGAGCTCAACAAGGATCATCCGCAGGCCGCGGAGCTGTTCAACCCGGACAGGCTGCCGGGGTTGCACGATCCGTTCGCCGGCGGCGGGACGATCCCGCTCGAGGCGCAGCGGCTGGGACTCGTGGCGTTCGCGTCGGACCTGAATCCGGTCGCGGTGCTGATCAACAAGGCAATGATCGAGATCCCGCCCAAGTTCGCGGGGCGCCCGCCGGTGGGGCCTGTACCAGACGGCGAGCAGATGGCCGTGAAGGACTGGCCCGGCGCCACGGGGCTCGCCGAGGACGTGCGGCGCTACGGGGCGTGGATGCGCGCGGAGGCGGAGAAGCGGATCGGGCACCTGTATCCGAAGGTGGAGATCACCGCCGAGATGGCGCGGGAGCGGCCGGACCTGAAGGGGATCGTGGGGAAGAAGCTCACGGTGATTGCGTGGATATGGGCGCGGACGGTAAGAAGTCCGAATCCTGCATTCTCGCATGTGGACGTACCGCTTGCAACGACATTCTCCTTGGCCAACAAGGAGGGCAAGGAAGCATACGTCGAACCGCTTGTCGAAGGCGATAGGTATCGTTTCACTGTGAGGTTGGGCAAGGCGCCCAATGGCGCGGTGGATGGCACAAAATCCAAGGGGCGAGGCGCGAACTTTCGGTGCGTGGTATCGAATGCGGCAATTGACGGCGACTTCATCAAAGCGGAGGCGCAGGCCTCGCGCATGGGTACGCGACTCATGGCCGTTGTCGCCGAAGGCCAGCGGACTCGACTGTACCTGCCACCAACGGACGAAATAGAGCACATCGCAAGAACAGCGCATCCGGAGTGGAAACCAGAAATCGAATTCGCCCACAATTCTAGACACCTCACCCCATGGGCCTATGGACTATCTAGATTCGACTCCTTGTTCACCCCTCGCCAACTCGTCGCACTGACAACCTTCAGCGATCTCATCGACAGCGTTCGCGAGCGCGTAAACCAGGACATGCTTGCGGCGAGCTTCGTCGACGACGGCAAGACCCTGGACGCGGGAGGCACCAGCACAACGGCATACGCAGAAGCGGTCAGCACCTATTTAACGCTTGCGATTGGCAAATTCGCCGAGTCTCTCTCTTCCCTATGCACATGGAGCAACGCACCAAAGAATGAATTGGTAGTAAGCACCTTTCGCCGACAAGCGCTTCCGATGACATGGGACTTCGGAGAGGCGAATCCATTCGCAGAGTCTAGCGGTAGCCTATCTAAGGTTGTCGAAGCAGTGGCGAGAGTTTTATCCATGGCCATTCCTGCAGGGACGCCAGGCGTGAGCGTTCAGATGGCTGCGCAGAAACAAACGTTGAGCTCCAGCAAGTTCGTCTCAACGGATCCGCCATACTACGACAACGTCCCCTATGCCGATCTGTCCGACTATTTCTACGTTTGGCTAAGGCGTAGCATGCGCAGTGTCTTTCCGATGCTCTTCTCGACAGTGACCACGCCCAAGGCGGAGGAGCTTGTCGCCGACCCGTTTCGGCATGGCAGTCGAGAAGCTGCCGAGTTATTTTTCCTCGACGGCATGACTGCGGCAATGCGTTGCCTCGCCACGCAGGGGCATCCAGCCATACCGACAACAATTTACTACGCATTTAAGCAATCTGAAAGCGACAACCAAAGTGGCACCAGCAGCACAGGCTGGGAGACCTTCCTTGACGCGATTATTCGGGCAGGATTGGCGATCTACGGTACATGGCCCATGCGCACCGAGCGTGAAGCTCGCAGCCGAGGCATTGACTCCAACGCCCTCGCCTCCAGCATCATCCTCGTCTGCCGCCCCCGCCCGGCCGACGCTCTCACCGTCTCCCGCCGCGAGTTCCTCCGCGAGCTCAACGCCGTCCTCCCCGACGCCCTCGACGAGATGACCAAGGGCTCCGGCGACGACCGCTCCCCCGTCGCGCCCGTCGACCTCTCCCAGGCCATCATCGGCCCCGGGATGGCCGTCTTCTCGAAGTACGCTGCCGTCCTCGAGGCCGACGGCCGCCCGATGTCGGTCCGCACGGCGCTCCAGCTCATCAACCGCTTCCTCGCCGAGGACGACTTCGATCACGACACGCAGTTCTGCCTCCACTGGCTCGAGCAGCACGGCTGGTCCAGCGGCGCCTACGGCGAGGCCGACGTCCTCGCCCGCGCCAAGGCGACCAGCGTGGGCGGCCTCGCCGATGCGGGCGTGCTCCAGACCAGCAGCGGCAAGGTCCGGTTGCTCCGGCCCAGCGAGTACCCCGCCGCCTGGGACCCCCGCAGCGACACCCGCGTCCCGGTCTGGGAAGCCCTCCACCAGCTCATCCGCGCCCTGCGAAGCGAAGGCGAAAGCGGCGCCGGCCGCCTGCTCGCCGCCGTCAAGCCCAAGAGCGAGGCGATCCGCCAGCTCGCCTACCGGCTCTACACCCTGTGCGAGCGCCGCGGCGAGGCCGAGAGGGCGCGCGCCTACAACGAGCTCATCACCTCTTGGTCCGCCATCGAGGCCGCAGCCAGCGAGGTCCCGGAAACGAAGGACCAGCTCGATCTGTTCGAAGGCAAGACATGATCAGGTCGCTTCATGTCAAGAATTTCACCGTCTTCAGCGAGGCAGATCTCGACTTCGGGCAGCACCTCAACGTGTTCATGGGAGAGAACGGCACCGGGAAGACGCACGCGCTGAAGCTCGCCTACTCCGTCCTCGCGACCAGCTGGGAGGAGGGGCGCAAGCCGAACGCGGCGCCGCCGACCAAGGCCGCACTGCAGACCCGCCTCGCGGACAAGCTCGTCAGCGTGTTCCGCCCGGAGGCCCTGGGACGCCTCGCCCGGCGGAAGCAAGGTCGCGAACGCTGCGACGTGCAGATGATCTGCACCAACGAGGCATGGGACATCTCGTTCGGTTTCGCGACGCAGAGCAAGTCGGACGTATCGATCGGCACGCTCCCCACCGAATGGATCGACGCCGCGCCGGCCTACCTACCGACCCGGGAGCTCCTCACCATCTATCCGGGCTTCGTGTCCGTGTACGAGAACCACTATCTCGAGTTCGACGAGACCTGGCGCGACACCTGCCTCCTCCTTGGCGCGCCGCTCAAGAGGGGCCTCAAGGAGAAGCGCGTCCGGGAGCTCCTTGCCCCTCTGGAGGAGGCGATGGGGGGGGCGATCGAGCTCGACAAGAACGGTCGATTCTACTTTCGCACCGGGAGCGGCCGCATGGAGATGCCGCTCGTCGCGGAGGGCCTCCGCAAGCTCGGGATGCTCGCCCGCCTCATCGCGACAGGGGCCTTGCTCGACAAAGGGTGCCTGTTCTGGGACGAGCCGGAGGCAAACCTCAACCCGCGCATCATCAAGAAGGTTGCCGGCAGCATCGTCGATCTGAGCCTCGGCGGCATCCAGGTGTTCATCGCGACGCACAGCCTGTTCCTGCTGCGCGAGATCGAGATGCTGCTCGCGCGCAAGGAGGGGGAGGTCGACGCGCGCTTCTTCGGGCTGCACCTGTCGGACGCCGGTGTCTCGGTGCAGCAAGGGCCTTCCGTGGACGACATGGGGGCCATCGCCGCGCTCGACGAGGAGCTCGAGCAGTCCGACCGCTTCCTGAGCCCGGAAGGCTGAGCCATGCCGACAGTCGCCGTCGATGGCCTGAGTTTCGAGTTCCCGAGCACCTGGGTGGTGAGCAAGTACGACGAGTGGACGTTCTACCGCACGCAGCTCTCCGCGGTGCGGGACGGGCTCAAGGCGCTCGACCTCCTCGCCGTCGATCCTGACCGGACCGCGTGGCTCATCGAGGTCAAGGACTACCGGATCCACGCGCGCACGAAGCCGTCCGCGCTCGACGACGAGGTCGCGGGCAAGGTCGTGGATACGCTCTCCGCGATGCTTCCGGCGAAGATCAATGCCAACGACGCCGAGGAGGCGGACGTGGCCAAGGCCGTGCTCGGCGCGAAGAAGCTGCGGGTCGTGCTCCATCTGGAGCAACCCAGCAAGCACTCGACGCTGCGACCGCGCGCCATCAATCCCGCGGATGTTCAGCAGGCGCTGCGGCGCCGGCTCAAACCCATCGACGCCCACCCCTTCGTGGCGGAGACGAGCCGCATGGGCTCCCTCGCCTGGAGAGTGACATGACCCCCACAAAGCCCTGGCGCGAAGTCGCGGTCCCCCACCCCGACGTGCTGCAAGGCACGTTTCAGCAATCCGAGTTCGCGGCGGACATCTCCGCCGTGCGTGACGGCAAGGCGTCACACGAGTACCAAAACGCGGCGGCATTCTTCCAGCGCACCTTCATCACGGAGGGCATGCGCCTCCTGCTCACGCAGGTCGCGCAGCGGCTGAACGGCAAGGGCGGCGAGCCCGTCATCCAGCTCCAGACCGCATTCGGCGGCGGCAAGACGCACACGATGCTCGCCGTCTACCACCTCGCCACGCGCCGCGGGCCCCTCAAGGAACTCGCCGGCATCCCCGCGCTGCTCGACCAGGCCGGGCTCATGGATGTGCCAACGGCCCGTGTCGCCGTGCTGGACGGGTCGGCTCGAGGTCCCGCAGAACCCTATACATGCGGGCAAACGCGCATCCATGCCCTCTGGGGCGAGCTCGCGTTCCAGCTCGGCGGCGACGACGGGTACGCCCTCGTCCGTGACTCCGATCTCTCCGGGACCTCGCCCGGCAAGGCGGCGCTGCGCGCCCTGCTGGAGCGGTTCGCACCGTGCGTCGTGCTCGTGGACGAGCTCGTCGCCTATATCCGGCAGTTCTCGGACGCCACACCGCTCGCGGGCGGCACCTACGACAGCAACCTCTCGTTCGCGCAGGCCCTCACCGAAGCGGCGAAGCTCGTGCCGACGGCCATCGTGCTCGCCTCGCTGCCCGAATCGGAGGTCGAGGCGGGCAGCTCGCGGGGCGTGGCCGCCCTGAAGGCGCTCGAGAAGACGTTCGGGCGTGTCCAGGCACTCTGGAAGCCGGTCGCGGCGGAGGAGGCGTTCGAGATCGTCCGCCGCCGTCTCTTCGAGCCCATCCGCGACATGGAGACGCGCAACGCGGTCTGTCGCGCGTTCTCGAACGCCTACGCGGCGGAGGCGAAGCTCCCCTCCGAGACGCATGAGGCCCGTTACCACGACCGGCTGGTGCGGGCCTACCCCATCCACCCGGAGGTCTTCGATAGGCTCTACGAGGACTGGACAACGCTCGAGAGCTTCCAGCGGACGCGCGGCGTCCTGAAGCTCATGGCGCGCGTCATCCATCGGCTATGGCAGGGGCAGAACCAGGATCTCATGATCTTGCCTGGCAGCATCCCGCTCTCCGACAGCGGCACACGCGACGAGCTGATGTATCACCTCCCGCCGGGATGGGATGCCGTCATCGAGCGGGACATCGACGGGTACGACGCGGAGACGGCGGCGCTAGAGCGGAGGGAGCCGCGCTTCGGCGCCGTGAACGCGGCCCACCGCGTCGCCCGGACGGTGTTCCTCGGCAGCGCGCCGTCCTCCGGAAGCACACACAAGGGGATCCGAGGCGTCGAGCGCGCGCGCGTGCTGCTGGGATGCCTCCAGCCCGGACAATCGGCGTCCACGTTCTCCGATGCGCTCAACCGGCTGTGCGACAGGCTGCATTATCTGAACAGCTCCGGAGACAAGGAGCACGACGCCACGCGGTTCTGGTTCGACACCCGAGCGAACCTGCGCCGGGAGATGGAGGACCGGAAGAACCGTTTCGACGATCGCGTGGAGGTGCGCGCTGCGATCGCCGAGGCCCTGAAGAAGCTCGTGGCAGGAGCGAGCCTCTTCGAGGCGGTGCACGTCTTCACGCCGAGCGGCGACATCCCCGACGACAGCGCCCTCCGGCTGGTGGTCTTGCCTGTCGAGAAGGCGTTCAGCAAGCAGGAGGCCAGGACGGCGGAGGCCGAGGTGCTCGAGATCGTGCGCACGAACGGCTCGAAGCCGCGCTACCGAGGCAACCGACTGGTCTTCCTGGCGCCGGACCAGGGCGCGCTCGCCCGCCTGCGCGACTGCGTTCGTACGGCGCTGGCCTGGAATTCGATCGTGGCCGACATCGGGGCGGGGCGGCTGAACATCGATCGCCTCCAGGAACAGCGGGCGAAGGAGGAGCTTCACAAGGCCGGGCAGGCGGTGCCGGGGGCGGCCCGGGAGTGCTTCAGGTGGCTGCTCTGCCCTGTGATGGCGTCGCCCACGGACCGGGAGGGCTCGGTCGAGGCGTACGCGCTCCCCACGAGCAGCGGCACGTTCGCGGACGCGGTGGAGCGGGTGTGCGGAGAGAACGAGCTCGTCATCTCGGTGTGGTCTCCGATCCACCTGCGGAGCAAGCTGCAGGAGCTGTACTGGAAGGAGGCGACCGTCGCGGTGCGCGCGGCCTCGGTCTGGGAGGATATGCAACGCTATCTCTACATGCCCCGGCTGAAGCGTCGCGCGGTGTTCGAGCAGGCGATCGCCACGGGCGCGGGAAGCAGAGACTTCTTCGGCACCGCGTACGGCCAGAGCGGAGACCAGCTGGAAGGCTTCAAGCTGGGTGACGCGAACGTGCAGTTCGACGATACGCTGCTGCTCATCGAGCCCGCGGCGGCCGTGGCGTACGAGTCGGCGCAGCAGAGGCCCGCCTCGGTCCCGCCAAGCGCAGGGGGCGCGCGCGGTCAGGGCGGCCAGAGCGGTGACAGCACGGCCACGGCGGGCGGTGGGAGCAAGACCTCCGGCACCGGCGGCGTAGCCCCACGGCCCGAGCCGGGCGGAGCGCAGCCAAGCCCCGCGGCCTCCCGGCCGAAGGCGTTCTTCGGATCGGTCGACGTGAACGCGACGACCGCGAAGATGAAGCTGGTCTCCATCGCCGAGGAAATCATCGCGGTGCTCGCGGGGGATCCGAACGCGAGCGTGAAGGTCACGGTGGAGATCTCCGCCGAGTTCCCGGCAGGAGCATCGGAACAGACGAGGCGCGCAGTCTGGGAAAACGCGACGGCGCTCGGATTCAAGAGCAAGTCATGGGAGTAGAGGCGTTGTTAGCCGCCACAGCGGCTAGCTCACCGGAGGGCGTCGACGACCGGGGCGGATTCTCGCATGGGGTCATTCCCGGCCCCCCCTGGAGCTAGACTCGGAGCATGGCCGAACCTCTGGAGCCTCCCGCCGAGGAGCGGGACGACAGCCCCTACGACAAGAACGGGGTAGACCGCTCCCTCGTCCGCTGGATGCTCAGCCTGTCCCCTACGGAGCGGCTGGCGCAGGTGCAGGGCGCGATCGATCTGATCATGAGCGTGCGCGAGCCACCCGCGCCCTGACCTGACCTCCGTATCCGGGGGCATCAAGCAGCGGACTCGTGTCGAAGGCCGACGAGCATGCGCCCGAAGTCGCAGAGCGCCGAGGCGCCGCCGAGGCGCAGGATGAGCTGGAGGACGGCCTCGGCGTGGAGGTAGTGCTCCGACGGCAGATAGGCGAAGAGGGCGGGATCGCTGACGTCGATGGTGCGTCGCCACGCGTCGGCGCGTGCGCGCGCCGACCAGATCGCCCGGAGCGCGGCGTCGGGTAGGCTCGCCATTGTGTCGCAGAGCACGCCATCCTTCGCGTCCGGCTGCGCGAGAACGGCGCGCACGGCGGCTTCGATCTCCGACGCGCTGGCCGCGCGCTCGGCCTCGGACAGCGACACCGCCACGCGAGCCCAGCCGCGGAGCCGCTCGTCGGGCGACAGTTCCCCTCCTCCCCCTCCGCCGTCCGCCGGGGCGTCGCTCGGACACTCCGCAGGGTCGCCCGCGCGCGAGGACGGGGCCGCCTCAACCTGCGCTTCGAGCATCGCGCGCACCTCGCGCGGCAACGTCTTCTGCATCCAGGACGTCCACTCGAAGAACTCCGCCCCTTCCTCCAGCGCCCAGCGCAATCCCGGCTCCCACCGGGACGCGGGCAGCATGGCCCACACGGGGTCGGGAATGGCCATCAGCCGATCGCCCGCCTGTGTCCTGCCGATTTGGCCTTCCGCAACCGCGTCGAGCACCCTCCCAGCGAGCGGCACGGCGCGCTCCGCCGGCACCAGCGGCAACACCGCCGCGATCGCCTCGACACGATCCTCTTCGTCGAGGTCGTCGCCCCCTTCCACCGCGGCCAGCGTCTCTTCGATGAGCGCCGCGCGCGGGTCGCCCTCGGCGAGCGTCGCAGCGGTGAAGATCCCCCTCAGCCGCACACGCCCGGCGCGCGCACGCACCTCGTCGAGGTAGAATGAGAGGAGAACGCCGCGCGGCGCGCCGTCGGCGAGCTGCGCGGCGCGCTCGAGCGTGTAAAGAATCTCCACGCTGACCGGCCGCTCGTAGCGCGCGAGCTCCGCCCGCAGGTGCTCCCGTTGCTCCTCCGGGGAGAATAGCTCGGCGAATCCGGGGGAGTCGTAGAGCACCCCGCCGCTCCGCAGCAATGCCCGCGCGAGCCGGGCGCGCCGCTCGCCCTGGAGCGTGCGCGCGAACTCCATCACAAGCGCAAGCTCGTCGCCAGCCGCGTGGTGCTCGGCGAAGTCCAGCAACGTGCCGAAGCCTCGATCCGTGGCGATCGCCGCTGCGTGCTTGGGGCCGAACAGCAGCCACCCAAGCCGCGACTCCACCGCTTCGACAGGTGGTGTCGTCCCACGCTCTTCGGCCGCAATCGCCGCTTGCGCCATGCGCCCGCCCAGCGCCGCGCGTTCGCCCTCCGTGAGCGATGGTGCGTGGTCCACTGCCCAGTCCGCAACCCACTCGAGCGCGTCCGAGGCGGCGTCGCCGAGCGGCTCTATCCGGCGAAACGCCTCGTGGAACAGCGCCGATACACGCGGCTCTCCGAGGTGCTCCGCGACGCGCAGGAGGGCGTCTGCACCCACGATCGGATCCCCCTCGCCGCGCGCGCACGCGATCGCCTCGTCCGCGAGCGCCGGACACACCGCCACGACGTCCGCGAGCGCCGCGGGCAAATACCGGCTCGTCCGGGCCCGCTCAAGCGCGAGCCGCGCGAGCCGCGCGCGCGACTCGCCCGGGTGCTCGCACGCCACGGACAGCAAGTCATCGACGTCCTCGAGCCCCTGGCACTCGGCCTCCGATGTCTCGAGCATCCCTGCGCTCACGAAGGCGTGTGCCGCACGCTTGCGCGCCCAGAGCCCGCCGGGCGACCCCTCCTCCGCCCCTCCGGCCTCCAGCGCCGCGCGCAGCCGTACGATCTCGCCGCGTGCCCGCTCGCGATCTCGAGCCGGCACGAGCGGCAGGAGATCGCACCACGCGAGGAGCGCCACGACGGGCTTCGCCCCGGGGATCCACGCTTCGAACTCCGACAGGGCGCGCGCGATCTCCGCCGCAGAAAGATACGGTGAGCACGATCGCAGCGCCTCCCCGCGGCGCGCGCTCAGCGCGCGGATCGCATCGAGCGCGGCGTCCTGCTGTCCGGCACGCGCGAGCCGTACAGCGACCGCGGCCACCGCCCCCTCGTCGACGAACCATCCCGATCCATCGCCTGGCTGAGGCCGCCCGATGAGCGAAAGCACGGCGCCGAGCGAGGCATCGGGAAATACCCCGAGGTGGTGGAGCACGAACGCGTGACGGCTTGCGAAGTCCACGCACCGGAGCCGCTCGACCGCTTCCTCGGCGCTCCACGACCCGAACTCCAGCGCCTTGGCGCGCAGAATGAAGGGGATCGCCCTCTCAGCCCAGGACGCCCGCTCCGCGATCTCCCTCGCACGGAGCTGCCGTATCATCGCCTCGGCGCGCGCCCGCTCGGCCTCGGCCTCATCGAACGACCGGTCTGCGAGGCGCCACTCGTCGAGCGAGCGTGCTAGCACATCTTTACCTGCCGAGATCTCCATGGGCGATTGCCTCCCGCGCGCCTACTTCTTCCGCTGGTGCTTGTCACGCGGGCCGATGTAGTTGCCCTGCTCGTCGTAATATGGATTGCCGCCGGAGCCCCCTCCTCCGCCGCCACCGCCGTCTCCCGGCCCCGGCCAGGCGCCCTTGGGTCCTTCCGGCGGATAGCCGCCTGGGGGCGGGTTTTCCGGCGGGTAGTACACCCCCTGGTTCTTTCCGGTCCTCGGATCTCGCTGCGTGACCTGCTTTCCATCTCCGTCGGTACGAGGCACGACGGCTGTCTCCGACGTCTCCGTCCTGGGGCTCCCCTGGCCATGCACCTTCTTGCCGTCCCACGGCGCATTATCGTGGTACACGCCGCCAGTGGCCTTTGGCTGCTCCTTGCCCTTTCTGACGTCCTTGTTCGGGTCCGCGTTGATATTGTCCGGGTGAATGCCAAGCTCGCGGAACACCTGCGCGCAGAACTTGCACGGCGGGATCGGGTTCCCTTCCTTGTCGTATGCCTGGATCTTCGCTCCCTTCCGGTACTGCTCGCGCAGTTCGTTGCGGACCTTGGCGTTTTGCTCCTCTTTCGAGAGCTTGTCCCACCCGGGCTTCTTCTGAAGATCGCCTCGGATCTCCTTCGCCTGCCTATCGAGCGCCTCGATCTCGGCGCACTTGCCCGCCGTGTTAGGGAGCCTCTCCTTGCTAGGATCCTTCAGCTTCCTGGTCTTCGGATCCTCCTCGGTGAACTTGCCCTTCGCGTTGTCGACCGCCTCCTGAATGGCAGGGTCGTACTTGGGGTTTCCTTGCGCATCGCGCGGTTTGTCGGGTTCATGCGGTGGTCGTGGCTGGCCTTCGGAATAGCCCCAGGTTTCCTTCTTCCTGTCGGCGCCCGGCTGATCCCAGATCTTGGCCTTGGCCATCAATCCTAGCGGATCGACGAATCGTGTAGGCTGACTTTCGGCATAGGCAAAGGCGTTGAATCCTGAGATCAACCCCACGGGATCGGCGCTGATGTAGCGCCCAGCCTCCGGATCATAGTACCGGTGCCGATTGTAAAACAGGCCGGTCTCTTCATCGTGATACTGGCCCTGATAGCCGAGCGGTGTGGTCGTGACGGCGCCGGGCGCGACCTCGAACCGTCCCCAGGCGCTACGCCGGATCTCGCAGACAACCGACCCGTCGGACGACACCAGCTTCTCCGGCGTACCGATATCGTCGGTCAGGTAGTGGTAATAGCCGCTCGCTGTTCGATGCCCACGCTCGACGCGCACATCCTTGTGCGCCCATGGGAAGCCCCGGTCGTCGTAGCAGTATGTCCGCTCTTCTACGACCGGGGCGTCGTGGCCAAACATACGCTGGGTGATCTCGTGCACGAGCTCATCGCCGTCCCACACGTACCGCGTGGTCGATTCAACGGACGGCTGCGCGCCGGGCGAAACACGGACCACCGTCTTTTGGACCCGCCGGGCGAACGGATCATAGGCGAAGGTGATGCGCACGCCGTCTGAGCGCTCCACGGCCTCGAGCAGGCCGTTCGCTGCCCAGCAATAGCGGACGGTGTGCTCGCCGTCGCCCGCGGCAGCGCGCACCTGAACGAGGCGAGCGTCGTCGTCAAAGGTGTAGTGCTTGCCACCGCGCTGCACGAGACGATTGCCCTGTCCGTATTGCCGCTCGACTCCATACCGCTCGTATAGGTTTCCGGTTGCGTCGTAGGCGAAGCGCTCGATGTTCCGCTCGTCGGTGCCGGCGGCGACCAGGCGCCCCACGGCGTCGTGCTCGAAGCGCCGCGAGCCGGAGGCACGATCGTACGCCTCCAGGAGCTCGGAAGCCGGAGAGTACCGGTACGCCTGCTCCACGGTCGGCGCTCCGGCTGGAGCGGCATGCCATGCAGGCTGCCCCAGCGTGGGTCTGCTCTCCGTGGTCACGCGACGCTGCACGAGACGATCACGCTCGTCGTAGGCCGCGTCGATCCGGCCGCCGGCGGGCAAAAGGCGCGCGACCTCGCGGCCGAGCACGTCATGGATCGGCTGAATCTCCTCGAGTTCGTCGAGCACCGCGCTCGTGCACTGACCCATGATGTCGCGGTGCCAGACCTGGGAGTGGCCCAGCGACGTCGAGCGCCGTACAACGTTCCCAACGAGATCGCGCTCGACGTCGATAACGACGGTCTGCCCGTTGACCGTCTGGCTCTCGCGCACGACCCACCCCAGCGCGTTCCTCTTATACTCGAATGCGCCGCTCGGTCCGTCCGCCCACACAACCCGACCGAGCTCGTCGTACTCGAATTTCTCTACCCGATCATCGTCGTAGCGTTGCTCGATGAGCTGGCCCGCCAGATCGTACTCGTACCAGGTCTTCTGGCGAAGCCCGTTCTCGGCCATGATGAGCCGACCCTCGGAGTCGTACTTGTAATGCAGCTGCCGGCCGTCGAACGTACGCTCGGAGAGGACCATGCCGGCTAGATTCAAGCTGATGGAGTGGACCTCTCCCTTCGGGTTGATCACTTCCACAAGCCGGCCCTCGCGGTCGTACTTCATCCGCGTCGTCGACCCGTCCGCCTCATGTATCTCGCAGAGCTTGCGGAACCCGCCATGCACATAGCGTGTGATGCGCCCGTTCTCGCCCATCACGCTCGTCCGCTGCCGGATGCCGTCGTACTCGTACCGGACAACGCTGCCGTCCGGTTTGCGCTCGGAGAGCAGATCGCCCCGCACACTGTAGGCGTAGTAAAACGTGGCACCGGTCGGGTCCTGCTTGGCCGTGCACCGGCCCCAGTAGTCGTAAGCCCAGCGGGTGACGTGACCGAGCGCGTCGACCGTCTCCACCAAGTTGCCGTGGCTGTCGTGGCGGTACTGAGTGCGTCCCCCGTTCGGACCGATCGTCTCCACGACGAGACCACGGTCGTCGAAGCGGCTCTCGAACGACGCGCCGATCGGATCGGTCCAGGCGATACCTCCGGCAAAGCGCACCACGCTGGTCACTCCGCCAGCGGCGTCGACTCTCCGGCGGATGTGCCCGTCCGCATCGCGCTCGTAAGTCGTCGAGCGGCCGAGCGGGTCGATCTCCTGGACTACGCGGCCGCGGGGGTCTAGCTTCCACTGGGTCGTCGCGCCGAGCGAGTCGGTGTACGAGACGAGATTCCCGCCCTCGTCATACCGGCGCTCGACCACCGCGCCAGCCGAGACGGCCTTGTCAAGCTTGCCGTGCTCGTTCCCGAAGTACCGGTGAATGGTGATAGAGTCGATCGCCTCGGAGTAGCCGTTCCCATCGTAAATGAACTTGCAGTGATAGATCCCTTTCGCACGGGTCTCGCCGTCAGCCAGGAGCGCGGGAACGCCGGCCGAGAGGCTCCTGTCCTCGGCGCCTTCGTACGCTCCCCACGTCTCTACGCAGCGCTTCTGCTCGTCGTAACGGAAATGGAAGGTGAGGCCGACGGGCGAGGTATGCGCGAGCAAGAAGTGGTCTTCGTCGTAGGCGTACCGGGTGACGTAATCCTCCGCGTCGCGCGCCTCGATCAGGTTGCCGCGCTCGTCGTAGGCGAAGCGGCCGAGGGCGACCCAGCGGCCCTGTTCCGGCGCGTTCTTCAGCTCCCACGCAGCGATGCGGCCGTCGTCATCGCGGCGAACCCTCACGACCCGTCCGACGCTGTCGTGCACCTCAGCGAGCCGCCCGCCGGCGTAGACGAGTGAGATGGTCTGGTCGAAGGTATCGCGGATGGCCGACAGGAGCCATCGCTCCTCATGGCGCGCCTCGAATACGAGCCACCTGCCCTCACCGGTGTCGAGCACGAAGCCCTTTGCGCCGCGCACGAGAACCATCCCTTCGGGCCCTGTCGTGCCTTCGCCCTCCTCGATGAGGTCGAACTCCAGGCCGAGGCCCTGGTCGCTCCACACGGTGATGGATCGCCGGCCGATCTCGACGTCCCACGCCAGCGAGTGGCACCACCCGAAGCCGAGGCCGACGTCGCGCTCGGTCGACGTGGAGTAGTAGGCGCGCGCGATTTCGAGCGGGAGCGGGCCCGGAAGATCGACGTCGAGCACGGGATTCGTGAAGACGTTTCCCGTGACGACATCGACCGGATCGCCCTTGGAGGCCTTGCCGCTCTTCTTGCCTTTGTGGTGCTTCGGGCATGAGCCGCCATTAGGATCACCGGTCCCATTGCCGCACGCGCCCTTGCCGCCGCCGCCCGCGCCCTTGCCGCCGTTCTTACCCTTGGCCTTCTGGTTGCCCTTCCCGCCCTTGCCGCCGCTGCCCCCTCCGCCTCCGCCGCCGCCGAGGACGAAAACGCCGGGGTTCATCCCGGGAATCGCAGGGATATTGGGGACAGGTGCCGTGCGCATGCGCTCCCGCTTACGGCAGCACGCGCCGTGCGTCAAACCACCCGCCGGCGCGCGAACCCGAGCCGCAAGGCTGCACCCCCCGCAGATCTTCGGTACGGAACTGGCTTGCGTCCGGTCTCGATCCGTCGAGTGCGCGCCGCGTATCGCCGGGAGGCTTTCTTAGCCCCTGTCTCCGCCCCGCTGTCGACGAGCGCCAGGCACGTGGACCAAACGACGTGGGCAGCGTCGAACCGTTCCCCACCCAAGGATCGGCTCGACCGGGAATGGGAAAGCCGCCGGATGCCGCTCGCGAATGCGCGTCCTCGCGGCGCGGCACGAGCATCCCTTCCCCGCCCCCTCCTACTGCCGCACCGGCAGCTCCACCACGAAGCTCGCCCCCTCCCCCGGCGCGCTCTCCACGGTCACCGCCCCGCCGTGCGCCTCGACGACGCTCTTCACGATCGCCAGCCCCAGCCCCGTCCCGTCGCGGCCCTCGTCGGTCGTGAAGAACCTGTCGAAGATCCTCGGCAAGTGCTGCGGCGGAACCCCCGGCCCCCTATCGCGCACCGAGATCCTCGCCGTCCTCTCCCCTTCCCGCCCCTCCCCGCCCTCGACGGTCACCACCACCGGCTCCCCCGGCGGCGAGAACTTCACCGCGTTGTCCACGAGGTTCAAGAGCGCCGTCTCCAGGTCCGTCTGCCGCGCCCGGAGCAGCCGCGTCGGCATCTCGTACCGCAGCACCACCGGCTGCCCGGGGCTCGCGCGCCGCTCCACGACGCGCGCCACCAGCGCCTCCAGATCGAGCACCGTCATCGCCTCGCTCGAGGCCTCGATCCGGCTCAGCTCCAGCAGCCGCGACACGAGCCGGTCGAGCCGCGCCACGTCGAGCTCGATGTTCCGCAGGAAGCGCCGCCGCGCCTCGAGATCGTCCGCCGCCCCCTCGTCGAGCAGCTCGGCGGCGCCCCGGATCGACGTCAGCGGCGACTTGAACTCGTGCGCCACGTCGGCCGCGAAATCCGAGATGTACCGCAGCCTCGCCCCCAGCCGCTCGTTCATCGCGGCGAACGACTCGCCGAGCTCGCGGATCTCGCCGGTCCCCGACACGGGCACCACGACGTCGCGCTCGCCGGCCGCGATCCGCTTCGCCGCGCGCGACAGCTTGCCGAGCGGCCTCGAGATCGACCACGCGAGCGCCAGCGTGACGAGGCCGGTGAACAGGCTCGCGACCACGAGGACCTTGGTGAGTCCCGAGCGGATCCGGTAGAGCTCGACGAGCACCGGCTGCGTGGAGCGGACCACGTAGACCGCGCCGACCACCTGGCCGCCCCACCGGATCGGCTCGGCCAGGAACAGGAACACCGCCAGCTCCTGCTGCCGGACACGCGTCCGCGCCGCGCGGCGCCCGGCGAGCGCCTCGCGCACCTCCGGACGATCCGGGACCTCGGACCAGCGCTCGCGCGCGCCCTTTCCGATCGGCTGCACGTTGTCGGCGAGCTCCCGGAAGTCCGCCGAGCTCGGGCGACGGCCTGCCGTCGGCATGAGCGCGGGGGCCGCCGGCTCGGGCCCCTCGGGCGGGCCGTTCTCGTGCGAGTCCACGACGACCGCGCCCGCCCTGTCGAGGATCCGGACGCGCGTGCGCGTGTGCGTCGCAGCCTGGGTCAAGACGTAGCGGTGATCGAGCGCGCCAAGCTCGACACCCCGGTCGAGATCCGACCCGAGCATCGCCGCGACCAGGACCGCCTGGTTCGCCATGTCGCGCTCCAGCGAGCCGAGCAGCTGCCGCTCGTAGAGGCGCGCGAACTCGAGCCCCGCCACCGGCACGAGCAGCACCACCAGGTTCACGACCAGCAGCCGGACGCGGATCCGGCCGAGCTCCCAGCGCAGGCGCTCGATCATGGCGAGACCCGGTTACGCCCCCTGCAGCTTGTAGCCGACGCCGTGGACGGTCGCGATCGGATCGCCGCCAAGCACGCGGAACTTCGCGCGAATCCGGCGAACGTGCGTGTCGATGGTGCGCTCCGTGATCAGGTTGTCGTAGCGGTAGGCCCGCTGCATGAGCTGCCCGCGCGAGAGCACCACCCCGGGCCGCTCGAGCAGCGCGCCGAGCACGCCGAGCTCCGTCGCCGTGAGCGACACCGGCTGGCCGAGATACCGCGCCTCGTGACGCTCGGTGTCGACCTCGATCGGGCCGTGGCGGAGGACCGCGGCGCGCGCGTCCACCGGCGCGGGCGGGGGCGCCTCGGTCCGGCGGAGCAGCGCGCGCACACGCGCCACGAGCTCGCGCGGCGAGAACGGCTTCGTGAGGTAGTCGTCGCCGCCGAGCTCCAGGCCGACGATCCTGTCGACCTCGTCGGCGCGCGCCGACAGGAACAGGATCGGCGTCCTGCTCCCGGCGCGCAGCCGCCGGCACACCTCGAGGCCGTCGAGCTCGGGGAGCATCACGTCGAGCACCACGAGGTCCACCGTGCCCGCCCCCGCCGCCTCGACGGCGGCGCGCCCGTCGGCCACCGCCGTCACGGCGTACCCCTCCTTTTGCAGGGCGTAGAGCAGCACCTCGCGGATGCGCGCCTCATCGTCGACGACCAGGATGTGCTTGCTCACGTCGCGATCGGTCCCTCTGTTCCGGCGCCGTGCGCGTCGATCGCCGCGCCGAGGCCCTCCACGCGCGCCCAGACCTCGGACACGATACCACCGACGCCCTCGACCGAGGATCCGGCGAAGCGCGCCAGCACGAGCTGCGTGCGCAGCGCCTGGACGAGATCCGCGAGCTCCTCGAGGGCGCGGGCGTCGCGGTCGCGCATCGCCCGCAGGCGCCGGATGTTCTCGAGGTGGAGGTGCGCCGTCGCCAGCGACCGCGCGCCCGCGCCGCCGCCCCGCTCGATCTCCGCGACGCGCGCCGCGGCGGCGCCCTCGTCGAAGCCGCTCTGGCGCAGCAGCGCGTCGAGCTCCGCGTGCCGGGCGGCGGCGCGCGCCACCTCGGCCTCGATCCGCGAGGCCGCCTCGCGCGACAGGAGCGCCTCGAACGAGGTGCCGGCGCAGGCGCTGACCCCCTCGCGCAGCGCGCCCTGGACGCGAGCGGCGGCCTCGCCAGCGGCGCCGCTCACGCGCTCGCCTCCCTCCCCGCGGCCCGCCGTGAGCGCGATGGGCGCCCAGATAGGCCAGAGCGGCACGCAGAGCGCCGCGGAGAGGGCGGCGCGGCGGCGTCCTTCGGGGGAAGCGCGGTACACCGCGACGGCGCACGCGAGCCCAGCGATCAGGTACAGCACCGAGAGATCGCGGAGGCTCATTGCGCCTCCTTCACCCGGTCGCCGCGCTCGGCGCCCCGATCGAGGCCGTCCAGGCCCGCGCCGTCCACCGACCGGATCTCCCGCCGGGTCGCGCCATCCGCCGGCGGGACCTCCCGCCGGGTCGCGCCGTCCGCCGACGGGATCTCCCGCCGGGTCGCGCCATCCGCCGGCGGGACCTCCCGCACGGTCGCGCCGTCCGCCGGAGGGTCATCGACCGGAGCCACGCCATCGCGCCAGGGTCCCTCCCATGGGCGCAGCCCGCCGTGCGAGCGCAGATCGTCGTCGTAGGTGAGCGCGGAGCGGAAGCTCCTCACGAGCGCGTCGGAGAAGCTCCCCTCGCGGGCGCGCAGGAACGGGACCTCCTTCTCGCTCGGCCGCCCGAGGTAGGGCCGGAGGATCCACGCGGCCTGGCCGCCGACAGCGAAGAAGACCGCCATGAAAGCGGCCGCGGTGAGCCAGCGGCCCCGGCCCGCGCCGATGCCCCGCACGAGCACGCCGAGCGCCGCGAGGCCCGCGACGGCGTAGGCGAGCCAGGCGGCGACCGACGACGCGTGGTAGCCGAGCCCCACGTCGATGGCCAGCCAGAGCACGGGCGCGAACGCGAGCAGCACCAGCGACGAGCGGCCCGCCGACGCGAGCGCGAGGGCGATGACGGACCGCATGGGCCACGGGCGCCCGAGCACGGCCGAGAACGCGTGGAGCGCCGGGACCGACAGCGCGAGCGTGATCAGCATCGCCAGCGGCACCTTGACGGCCGCAAAGACGATCTGCTCGCTGCCGCGGAAGCTCCCGATCACGCCGCCGAACACGGCCGAGCCGAGGGCAATCGCGCCGAGCGACGCGAGCGCGATGGCGCGGATGTCCCTGTCTTCTCGGCAGCTCGCGGCCACCTCGGAGGGCGCCCGGAGGAGACGGCTCAGGACGGAGGCGCTCACAGGGCACCCCCCTTCAGGATCGGGAGCATCCCCCACCACACGCGCAGCGCGAGCACCACGGCGAACGCCGCGAACACGACGAGCGCCGCGGTCGACCGGGACACGCCGGCGAGACCGCCCTCGCGCTGGAGCACCGCGCCGAGGTCGCGCAGCAGGATGCAGATGCCGACGGCGCCGCCCACCGCGAGGCCGAGCAGCCCCATGAGCGCCGCGGTCGCGTCCGCCCCGCTCGTCACGACGAAGAGCGCCGAGGCGGGCGCGAGGCCGCCGAGCACGAGGCCCGTCGCAGCGGCGGCGCGCGCCGTCGCCGACAGCGCGCGCGGCGGGTCGAGCGGCGCGTCGAAGAGCGTCAGCACGATCGTGAGCGCCGGAACGCCGACGCAGGCGACGGCGATCATCGCCGCAGGGACGCCGGCCGCGTGGCGGACGAACGACACCCCGCCCTGCCGCGCGCCGAGCGAGAGGCCGTACAGCGAGGCAAGGCCGAGGCCGACGCCGAACCGGGACAGCTCCTCACGGAACGAGACCGAAGGCCGCTCCGCCAGGAGGGCAGCCGTCCAGCTGCGGTGTCCGGCGCCTCCGGTCGGCTCCGCGGCGGGGCGGGGCACGGGGGCCGCGGGGGCGTCGTCTCGACGCGCCGCGGGCTCTTCTGCGCCGGCGTCCGTGCCGGCCTCGGGCGATGACGTTACGGGGAGACAGGTAGCTTGCGCCTGCACGAGGACCTCCATCGGGGTGAGCGCTGCGCGGCCTGGTCACGGCCGCCGCAGACCTCCATGGGCGTACCCCCCGGGTGAGGCGCACCCGCGCGCCCGACGAGGAACAAACACGGAGAGGTTGTGGCGAAGATGTGGCGGTCGCCCGCGGCCTCCGGAGCGCCCCGTGGCCCGGTTCGCCGGCCCCGAGGAGCCCTCAACAGGAGGTCTCCCGCGACGGTCTACACGCACATCACAGCTCCTGGGCGCCCGACTCCGGCCATCCATCGACATGTACATCAGTGTGCGGCAAACCACACATTGCCGTTTTGTACGCGACGGATCGATGCTTGGCGCGCAGCAATCGCGAGGGAGGAAGTAATGAAGATCGACCTGTTCACAGAGATGCAGAGTCCCCGTCCGTGGTCGGAGGACCACGAGCACCGGGTCATCATGAACACCCTCGAGCAGGCGAAGCTCGCCGATCGGCTCGGGTACGGCTGCTGGTGGCAGGTCGAGCACCATACGGCCGAGGAGTTCAGCTACTCGTCGGCGCCGGAGGTGATGCTCGCGGCGATCTCGCAGCACACGACGTCGATACGGCTCGGGCACTCCTCGGTGCTGTCGCCGTTCCGGTTCAACCACCCCATCCGCGTCGCCGAGCGCGCGGCGATGCTCGATCACCTGAGCGGCGGGCGCCTGGAGCTCGGCCTGGCCCGCTCGACCATCCCGGAGTGGCGCACGTTCAACATCCCTCCGGACCGGACGCGCGATCAGATGCAGCAGGCGTTCGAGATGATCCCGAAGATGTGGACGCAGGAGCGGTTCTCCTGGAAGAGCGAGGACGCCGAGATCAACAACGTGCCCATCATCCCGAAGCCGTACCAGAAGCCCCACCCGCCCCTCTGGCAGGCCTGCTCGAGCCTTGCCTCGTTCGAGCAGGCCGGGCGCAACGGGGTGGGCGCGCTCGGCGTCACGCTGTGGGCGCCGCCCGACCAGGTGAAAGAGTGGATCGGCATCTACCGCGAGGCCATCCGCCGGTGCGAGCGGCCCGTGGGCGCCTTCATCAACAACCAGGTCGGGTTCTTCACGTTCGCTCACTGTGCCGAGACGGACCAGCAGGCGATGGAGAACGGCGCCGCCTCCGCGGCCGCGTGGTACACGAACGGGTCCTTCACGTTCTTCGAGGCGAAGGAGCACTTCCTGCGGACCCACGCCGAGGAGCAGGCGCTGGCCAAGGACCCGGCGGGCGGCGGCCTCGTGGGCCAGCTCCTCCGCGACCGCGCGGGGAAGACGCCGGCCGAGACCAAGGCCAACGCGGTCCTCGCCCGCATCATGCAGAACGAAGACGTCCCGAACGAGGAGGTGTTCGACGCCCTGAAGGAGCAGAACTCGCTCATCGTCGGCAGCCCGGAGACGTGCCGGCAAAAGATAAAGTTCTACCAGGACCTCGGCATCGATCGCCTGCTGAGCTTCCAGCAGGTCGGGCGCCTGACGCACGAGCAGGTCATGAGCAGCATCCGCCAGATCGGCAAGCTCATCCCCGAGTTCGACAAGCCCTGAAGCGGCGGTCACCCGCTCTCCTCTCGTATCGCGGCGCTGGACAGGCGCGCGAATGTTCGCTAGGCTGCACCTCGATGTCCGTCCCTCGCGCGCGCTCCCTACGCCCCTGCCTAGGCCTACGGCCCGGGGGCCTTTGCGCGCGCTGCTGACGACGTCGCTCCTCGCAGTACGGCCCCCCTCGGTTTTCTTGGTCCCGATGGGGGTCCCCCGCATCGTCGTCGTGTCGTGACGACTCCCATCGCTAGCTTTCAGGGAGTCCTGTCATGTCCACGATGCCTGTCCACAAGTACAAGCCCTTTCAGCCCATCCATCTGCCCGATCGCCGCTGGCCCGGCCGCATGATCGAGAGAGCGCCGCGCTGGTGCAGCGTGGACCTGCGCGACGGCAACCAGGCCCTGGTCGAGCCCATGGGCCTCGAGCGCAAGCTCCGTATGTGGCACGAGCTGCTGCGCATGGGGTTCAAGGAGATCGAGGTGGGCTTCCCCAGCGCGTCTCAGCCCGACTTCGACTTCGTGCGCTGGATCATCGATCAGGGGCTCATCCCGGACGACGTGACGATCCAGGTGCTCACCCAGGCGCGCGCCGAGCTGATCGAGCGCACGTTCGAGGCCATCCGCGGGGCGCGCCGCGCCATCGTCCACCTCTACAACTCCACCTCCACGCTCCAGCGGCGCGTGGTGTTCGGCCTGGACCGCGCGGGCATCGCCGAGATCGCCGTGCGCGGGGCCCGGCTGGTGAAGGAGCTCGCGGCGCGGTTGCCCGAGACGGAGGTCGTGCTGGAGTACTCCCCCGAGAGCTTCACGGGCACCGAGCTCGATTTCGCGAAGGAGATCTGCGAGGCCGTGATGGACGTCTGGGAGCCCACCCCATCACGGAAGATCATCCTGAACCTGCCCGCCACCGTCGAGATGTCGACGCCCAACGTCTACGCGGATCAGATCGAGTGGATGCACAGGAACCTGAAGCAGCGCGACAGCATCGTGCTGAGCGTGCACCCGCACAACGACCGCGGCACCGCCGTGGCCGCGGCGGAGCTGGCCGTGATGGCGGGCGCCGATCGCGTCGAGGGCACGCTGTTCGGCAACGGCGAGCGCACGGGCAACGTCGACGTCGTGACGCTGGCGCTCAACCTGATGTCCCAGGGCGTGGATCCCGAGCTCGAGATCCATGATGTCCAGTCGATCAAGGAGACGGTCGAGCACTGCAACCGCCTGCCGGTCCACCCGCGCCACCCGTACGTCGGCGAGCTCGTGTACACGGCCTTCTCCGGCTCGCACCAGGACGCGATCAAGAAGGGGTTCAAGGCGCTGCGCGAGGGCGGGAGCCCGCTCTGGGAGGTGCCGTACCTGCCCATCGATCCGCAGGACGTCGGGCGCAGCTACGAGGCGGTGATCCGCGTGAACAGCCAGTCGGGCAAGGGCGGCGTGGCCTACGTGCTCGAGCACGACCACGGCTACACGCTGCCGAGGGGGCTCGCCGTCGAGGTGAGCCAGGCCGTGCAGCGCAGGGCGGAGCGGACCGAGGGCGAGGTGCAGAAGGCCGAGATCCTGGCGATCTTCGAGCGGGAGTACGTGAACCGCGCGGGGCCGCTCCGCGTCACCCGGCACCGGCGCGTCGGCCAGGGCGCGGACGAACGACACGAGTTCCATGTGCAGATCCGAGGTGTCGCCCACGCGCTGAGCGCCGCCGGCGGCACCCCGGTCGAGGCGTTCGCGAGCGCGCTCTCGCGCCACGCGGGGATCGCGATCGCGGTGGACGAGCACGCGGCGCACGCGCTCCCGAGGAGCGCCGGCGACGAGACGGCGGCGTATGTGGCCATCTCGGTCGGGCGCAAGCGCAGCTTCGGGGCGGGGACGCACAGGGACGCCGACATGGCGTCGCTCGCCGCCGTGGCGTCCGCGTGGAACCGCGCGCGGCCGGCGGACGCGGCGCAGCTCGCGACGGCAGCGGAGTGAGCTGGCGCGCGGTCGCTCGACGCGCTCGACGCGCTCGACCCCACCGGAGGCGCCCGCGCAGCAGGACGAAGCGTCTGGACGTGGGCGCGCACGGTGCTACCCTCGCGCGCCGACGGCGGAGCTCCTCCGGCGGGTCCCGCTGCGCGGCCACGGACCGCAGATGCGGGAACCAGCAGGGGCGACGTTGCAGACGCCACGTTCCCCTATGATGCCTTCTCCCCCCACGCCGCATCCCGAGCTCGCGCTGCACCCCGAGCTGCCTGTGGCCACGCACCTCCTGTGCCTCACGCCGACGCGCGAGCGGTGGGGCATGGGCGGGGCGCGTCCCCACGATGCCGAGCGTATCCGTCGAGCGCTGGAAGCAGGACTGGCTGCGCTGGAACACAACGAGACAATCAAGGTGAGTGAATGAGCAAGGTTGAAAATCCGGCACTGAGAGGGTTCAACCCCGATCCGTCGATCGTGCGCGTGGGGGACGACTACTACATCGCGACCTCGACGTTCGAGTGGTTCCCGGGCGTCCAGATCTCCCATTCGAAAGACCTCGTCAACTGGCGGGTGGTCGCGCGGCCGCTGGAGCGGTACTCGCAGCTGGACATGCGCGGCAACCCGAACTCCGGCGGGATCTGGGCGCCGTGCCTGACCTACGCAGACGGCTTGTTTCACCTCATTTACACCAATTCGCGACGCTGGGCGTCGTCGTTCAAGGACGTCCACAACTACCTGGTCACCGCGCCTTCCATCACCGGTCCGTGGTCGGAGCCCATCTACCTGAACAGCTCAGGGTTCGATCCTTCGCTGTTCCACGACGACGACGGCCGCAAGTGGCTCGTGAACATGGTGTGGGATCACCGGCCGGGCAACAACCCGTTCGGTGGGATCTTGCTCCAGGAGTACAGCCCCAAGGAGCAGAAGCTCGTGGGGCCGGTGGAGAACATCTTCCGAGGCACCGCGCTCGGGCTCGTGGAGGGGCCGCACCTCTACAAGCGAGATGGCTACTACTACCTGCTGACCGCGGAGGGGGGCACGTTCATCACGCACGCCGCGACGGTGGCCCGCTCTCGCTCGATTCACGGCCCCTACGAGGTCATGCCGAACAATCCGCTCATCTCCAGCGCGTCCCGCCCCGATGTGCGGCTCCAGAGCGCCGGCCACGGTAGCTTCGTGGAGAACAAGGACGGCTCGTGGGCGTTCGCGCACCTGTGCCGTCGCCCGTTGCAGAATGGCCGGTCGACGCTGGGGCGTGAGACGGCGCTGCAGGGGATCACGTGGGTCGAGGGGTGGCCGCGGCTGACGTCGGGCGGGCAGGTTCCGCTGGACGTTTACGAGGGGCCGAACCTGGCTCGCCACGAATGGCCGAAGACACCCGAGCGCGACGACTTCGATAAGCCGACGCTGGGCATCGAGTGGCAGTCGCCGCGCGTGCTGCCGGCCGACGTGAGCAGCCTCGCCGCCCGACCCGGGTACCTGCGCCTGATCGGACGCGAGAGCATCACCTCGAACTTCGAGCAGAGCCTCGTCGCGCGGCGCCAGCAGGCCAAACATGTGCAAGCGACGACGTGCATGCAGTTCGCCCCTCAGCACTTCCAGCAGATGGCGGGCATCGTTGCGTTCTACAGCACGGACTCGTTCTACTATCTCTACGTCTCACGGGCGGATCACGCCGAGAAGGCCCTGGCGCTCATGAAGTGCGAGCGGGGGAACCTGACGTTCCCGATCGAGAAGGAGTACGTGCTGGACGGGGCCGAGAACATCTACCTGCGGCTCGAGATCAAGGACGATCGGATATCGTTCTTCTACTCCCGGGATGGCGTCACCTTCCACGCGGTGGGGTGGGAGCACGACGCGTCGATCCTGTCGGACGAGCACGCGGTGCCCTGTGGGTTCACGGGCAATTTCGTCGGGATGGCGTGCCAGGACCTGGCCGGAACACGCCTGCACGCCGACTTCGATTGGTTCGATTACCGCGAGATCGGGTGACGTCCGAATAGGGAAACAGCCTGAGGAATCGCCTCTAATTCTTCAGAAAATTCACAGGGAGGCGGGGAGACGGGGAGTATTTGAAGATTTCCCTCCCTGTCTCCCCGCCTCCCTGTTCAATTTCTCCGCTGAAAAGGGCTGTGAAATGAGGGAATTCCTCCGAGAGACAGCAGCAGCCTCGCGCGGGGCTAGCGGCTGAGCCCGTATCCCACGAACCTGCACCCCGCTCCGGCAGCCGGCTAATAGGCCGGCTCCGGCTCGCGCTCCTTGCCGCGGAGGTGAATCTGGAGCGTCAGCATCCACGCGATCGGCGCCGCGACGAGCACGTGCGGCGACGGCAGCGGGGGCGCGCTGTCCTTCACGAAGCTCGAGGCGTAGACGTACTGCGCGTCATAATACTGGAGGCCCAGGAGGTTCGTGCCGTTCAGGGCGAGCTCCATGCCGCGCCACCCGACCGCGGCGACGGCATCGAGGCTGACCGCGTCCTTGCCGTCCCGCCCGCCCGGGAGGGAGCGACCCGCCATGCCCTCGACGCCGGCGCCCACGCGGACCGTCACCTCCTTGCCGGAGAGCCGGCCGACGACCCCCGAGGCGAACACGTCGTCGCGCAGGACGAACGCCGGCGCGTAAGGCACCGGGTCGCCCTCCGCGAAGCGCGCGTCGGAGCCGGTGAAGCGAGCGTGGGTGTACGTCCCGCTCAGGTGCGCGCCGAACGGGCCGGAGCGCGCGCTCATCACGACCTGCGCGCCGGCGCGCACCGACGGCGGGGCCTCGATGTTCTGCCGCGACGCCGCGTCGAACACGCGGTCATTGCCGAGCCATGAGCCGAACCCCACCACGGAGCCCTGGAAGGTCTTGCCCTCCTTGAGCCGGACGCCGGCCTCGACGCTGCGCACCTTGGTGAACGGCACGCGCTCGCCCTCGTCGAGGTCGCGCGCCTGCGGGGAACGGAACCCCTCGCCGTAGCTCGCCACGAGGTGCACGCCGCCGCTGACCGCGATGTCGGCCATGGCCTTGCTCGACACGACGAAGCCCTGCGCGGTGCGCTCGAGCCCGGCGTTGCTTGTGCGATCCCGCACGCTGTACGAGAGCGAGTCGAGGCGCGCGCCGCCACGGACGACCACGCGCCGGATCGGGTAGAGCGAGAGATCGGCATAGGCGGCGACGTTCGTGGCGTCGATCGTCGCGTCGACGAGCGCGGCGTTCTTCGTGCCGTCCTCGAACAGGCGGGTGTCGGTCTGGTCGACCGAGTCCACACGCGCGTAGGCGCCCATCTCGATGGAATCGCGCTTCGACGTGATCTCGACGCCATGGCGGTAAAGCACCGTGAGGCCGAACGTCGAGGCGTCGTTCACCATCTCGCTGTCGTCGCTCTCGACGATCGGCTCGCCGGCGAGCTGGTCGAGCGCGTACCCGGTGAGGTTCTGGTGAAACGTCGTCTTGGTCTTTCCCGCGAAGCCGCCGATGCCCATCGTGCCCTCGCCGAGGCTCCACAGGACATCGGATCCTACGAGCGCCTGCGATGTCCTATCGCGGCCGAGCGGCCGCTGCGCCGCGTAGGGGTAGGCGCCCCGCTCCACGGGGCCCTGCGGCAGGTAGCCGGGAAAGTCGAAGCGCGCCGATCCGATGGCCACCGTCGCGCGGAACTGGACCTGGTTGGTGCCCCCGCCGAGCTGCCCGACGAAGGAGCTGCGCTCGCCGCCGCGCGCGCCGCCCGGCCCGTCCATGGCGTCGGTCTCGAAGGCCGCGAACGTGTCCATCATGTCGTCGTGCTCGGGCGCAAACGCGATGAGGAGACGCCTCGTCCCGAACGAGCCGACTCCCCCCTTCAACCAGAAGCCCGGCGCCTCCAGGCCGAGATCCATGTGGAGCGAGCCGGCGACGCCGAAATCGCCTTGCCTCGGATCGTGAGGGCCGCTGGCGATCCGGATCGACCGGACCACCTCCGGCATGATGAGGCGCATGTCGGCATAACCAGGAGCACGGATGTGCGAGACCTGGTTCATCGGGATGTTGCCGGCGAAGATCTCGACGTCCTGACCCGAGGTGCCATCGAAGCCACGCAGCGACAGGTGCGGCGCGCGACCGGGCAGGCCGCGATCGCTCACGAAGACGCCCGGGAGGACCCGCAGCACGTCGGCGCCCGAGCCGTGCGGCGCCGCGGCGAGGACCTGCGCGTCCGCCTCGACGTCGGAGGCGCTCCGGGCCGGCGGCTTCGCCCGCACCCTCACCTCGATGGGCTCATCCTTGGGGGCGCAAGCGTCGATCTCGGCCTGCGTCGCCGCCTCGCGGACGCACCGCTCGTAGCTGTCGGCGCGGGCCACCGCCGGCCATGACGAGGCACAAAGGAGCGGGACGGCGGCGGCCAGCGGTCCTGCCGGCCCGAGCCGCCGTGATGGCCATCCCCTCGAGCCCCGACCCCGGCGGTGCCGCATGAGGAGATGATACAGACAGCGAGGCCGGAACTTGGGTGGGAAGCGTGGGAAGCGTGGGAAGCGGGAAGCACCCGTCGTGATCTTGCGACCTTGCGCTTCGCCCGACGTCGCGGGTGGAAGCGTCGGACGGCGGGCGATCGATTGATTTTCGATATCGGCTGACAGCCGGCGCGGCGAAGACGTGGCCGGATTGACGGGCGTGTGGCGCGCGTTTATCCGTGCCCTGATGGCCCCGAGCTCTCCCTTGCCCGCGCAGCCGCGGACGATCGATGAGGACGCGCGGCGGGGATCGGCGGGCGCCGCTGCCCCGAGCCCGGAGGCCGCGCTCATCGCGCGGGCCGTGGCCGGGGAGCCGGCCGCGGTGAGGGCGCTCGTCGATCTGCTGACGCCCACCATCCAGGAGCGGGTGATGCGGCCGCTGCTCCGCCGGCGGCGCGCGGCGGGGCACCGCGACGTCCGGCAGGAGGTCGAGGACCTGACCCAGAGCGTGTTCCTCGCGCTCTTCGCGGACCGCGGGCGCACGCTGCGCCAGTGGGACGCCGGCCGGGGGCTGCCGCTCGCGAGCTTCGTGGGGCTCGTGGCGGAGCGTGAGGCGTGCTCGATCCTGCGCAGCCGCCGCCGGAACCCCTGGACCGAGCAGCCCACCGAGGACGACGCGCTCGAGCGCGTGGACGGCGCCTCCGTGTCGCCGGAGCCCGCGGCGATCTCGCGCGAGCTGCTCGCGGCGATCGCCCGGAAGCTCCGCGATCGCCTGAGCGAGCGCGGGGTGGAGCTCTTCTATCTGCTGCTCGTCGACGAGCGCTCCACCGAGGAAGCCTGCACCATCACCGGCATGACCGCGGACGCCGTGTACGCGTGGCGGAGCCGCATCGCCCGGCTCGTCCGGCAGATCGCCGCGGAGCTCGCGGCCGAGGCGGAGCCGAGAGGACACGGCGCCTCGCCGAGCGCCGCGAGCCCGGGAGGGGGACGATGAAGAGCGCTGCGAGCCCCGGAGGGGGACGATGAACGACGACGATCTGCTGAAGGCGCTGGCGCGCGTCGCGCGCGAGCAGGACCGGGCGAGCGATCCGCGCTGGTCGGCGAGGGCGCTGGGGACGCTCGCGGCCGGCGAGCGCGATGCGCTGGAGGCGGAGGCGCCGCGCACCCCGGAGGACCGCGAGGCGTGGGAGGCGTCACGCCCGCTGGACGGCGAGGCGCGAGCGCGGATCGCGGACCGGATCCTGGCCGGGCTGCAGGGGAGCGCGGGCGAGCGAGGCGCGGAGACGGCAGGCGCCGCCGCGGCGACTGACGCGGAGACGGCAGGCGCCGCCGCGGCAACTGGCGCGGGGACGGCAGGCGCCGCCGCGGCGGCTGGCACCACGGCGGCAAGCGCGGAGGCGGCAGGCCCGCCACCTCCGGGACAGCACACGGCGGCGGCGCGCGGCGGCGAGGTGCTCCCGCTCCCGCGAAAGCCGGGCCGGGCGCCCTGGCGGACCGCCGCGACGGCCCTGGCCGCGGCCGCCGCGGCGGTCCTCGTCGTGCGGCTCTCGCTGGAGGGCGACAAGCACCACCCGCGCGGCCTGCTCGACGATCCGGGCGCGCTGGCCATGCTCCCGGTGCCCACCTACGCCATGACGCTCGCCGGCGGCGAGGTCAGCGAGCGCTCCGCCTCCAGCGGCGCCGACGCGACCGCGCGGCTCGGGCCCGGATCGAGGCTCGAGATCACCCTGCGGCCCGCAACCCGGGTCGACGGCCCCGTCGCGGTGCGCGCCTTCCTGATCCAGGGCGAAACGGCGCGCCCCTGGGACGTGCACGCCGACCTCTCGGAGCAGGGCGCGGCCCGCATCGAAGGCGACACGGAGACACTCTTCCCCGGAGTGCCCGAGGGCGAGTGGGAGATCGCGATCGCGATCGGACGGCCAGCGGCGCTGCCAGACAGCGCGGCCGGGCTGGCGGACCCACGGCCGTCTGAGAAAAAAGATAAACCATTCCGAATCTTACGCTTCAAAGTGCTCCTCCTGCCGCGCGCAGCGCCGCTCCCCCTCCCCACCGCCCGACCCGCAGCGCCCTCCAAGGACCCGTGACGCGCTGGCGAGCGCTCCGGCCCGCGCTGGGCGCAGCGATCCTCGGCGCGGCGGCGCTGGCGCCGGGATGCGACGCGCGACGCCCGACGGGGACCTCAGCCCCGGCGACCTCGGGGGCGTCCGTGGCCCCGGCGACCGCCGCGGCGCCCGCGCCGCCCCTCGAGGTGGAGTTCGCCGGCTGCAGCGCCGTGCACGCCGGCCCCGCCTGCGCGCTGCCGGACGACCGGACCCTCCGCATCTGGGTGAAGGCCCCCGCGGACGCCCGCGTCGCGATCGCCGTCGACGCGGCCGTCGTCGCGGACGCCCCGCTCGCCTCGCTCGATGGAGCGCGCGTCCAGGGAGGCGTGCTGGCGCGCGTCCCCGTCGCCGAGGGCGCCCGCGCCCTCTCCGTGACCGCCGAGCGGGGCGGCGGGCGCGCGTCGCTCCGCCTGGAGCTCCGCCCGGCCGTCGACGCGCCCCGGCTGAAGGAGGCCGAGGCGCTGCGCCGGCGCGGCGATCTCGACGCGGCGTCCTCGGCGCTCGACGCGCTGGCGTCCGACGCGGACCCCGCCGTCCAGGCCCTGGCGATCGGCAAGCGCGCGCGCGTGGACCTCGCGCGCGGCAGGATCCCGGAGGCGATCACGGGCTTCGAGGCGTCGATCCGGGCGCACCGGGAGGCGGGGCGGATCTCCGACGAGTTCCTCGACCGCTTCGCGTTCTCGTACGCGCTCCTCTTCAACGGGCGCAGGTTCGCGGAGGCGCGGGCGGCGCTCGACGCGCTCGGGCCGCTCGAGGCGAGCTACCCCGAGGGGCGCGCGGTGAAGCCGTACTACGCGGCGCTGCTCTCGTCCGAGGCGGGCGATCTGCGCGCGGCGCTCCGGCAGCTGGACGCGTCGGCGGCGGGCGCGGAGCGCCTCGGCCTGAGCGACCACCGGCTGCACGTGCTCCAGGAGCGCGCCGACGTGCTCCAGACCCTGGGGCGACCGCTGGAGGCGCGGGCGCTGCTGCGCGATGTGCAGGCGTCCTCCCCCGCCGGGAGGGCCCCGTGCGAGCGAGCCTCCCTGCTGAACGACCTCGGCTGGAACGCCCTGCAGGTCGCGTGGGCGAGCGGCGGGTCCAGCGAGCCGCGTGCGGGCGCCGAGCGGCCTCGAGCCCTCGCGGACGCCGAATCGCCGCTCATGGCCGCGCTCGAGCTGTACGGGGCCGCGTGCCCGAAGCCGGCGAAGCGCGCGAACGCGCTGACGAACCTGGCCCTCGCCAAGCTGGAAGCCGGCCAGGCGGACGCGGCGCGCGCCCTGCTCGACGAGGCCCGGCGGACGGACGCGCGCCCCGACGCCGGCGTGGCGATGTACTGGCTCGAGATCGAGGGGCGCGTCGCGCTGGGCAGCGGCGATCCCGCGAGAGCGCTCCAGATCTACGGCCGGCTCGCGCGGCTCGCGGACGCGAGCGAGCTGCCGGAAGGACGCTACCGCGCGGCGCTCGGCCGCGGGCGGGCGCTCGAGGCGATGGGGAGGCTCGACGCGGCCGCCCTGGCCTACGAGCAAGCGGAGGAGCTGCGGGGCGATCTCGGCGCGCTCGTGCCCCTCGGGCAGGGCCGCGGCGGCTACCTCGGGCGCCTCGAGGAGAGCGCGCGGCGGCTCGTCGACCTCCTGCTCCGGCGCGATCCGCGCCGCGCCGTGCGCGCCGCCCGACAGTCGCGCGCGCGGGCGCTCGCGACGCTCCGCTGGATCGACCGCATCGAGGCGCTCGGCAGCGAGGAGAGGGCGCGCTGGGAGCGCGCCCTCGCGGCGTACCGCGACGCGCGGGCGGCCTTCGACGAGGAGGGGCGCGACGACTGGCGGCTCTCGTCCGACGAGCTCGATGCGGTCCGGGTGGCCCGAGCTGCGCACGGGCGGTCGATCCGCGCGCGGCTAGAGGAAGCGCTGCTCCTTGTGCGACAGGGGGAGCCCGCGGCGGTGGAGGTCGAGGCGGCGCCGGCGCTGGAAGAGGGCGAGATGATGCTCGTGCTCCATCCGATCCCCGAAGGATGGGCCGGCTTCGCAATCACCCGCGACGGCGTCGTGGCCCAGCGGCTGCCGGCGCTCGACGCCTCCGCCCCGGCCGCGACGCTGGCCCCGCGGCTGCTCGCGCCGTTCGACGCGCAGCTGCGCGCCGCGACGCGCCTCCGCGTCGCCGCCCATGGCGAGCTCGCTCGCGTCGACTTCCACGCCCTGCCCTGGGACGGCGCGCCGCTCGTCGCGCGCATGCCGGTGACGTATGGCCTGGATCTCCCCAGGCGCGGCGCGCGGCCCGCCGAGGGCGCCGGCGCGGGGCAAGCGCCGGAGCGCGCGCTCGTCGTCGCGGATCCGCGGCGCGATCTGCCGGCCGCGCGGCGCGAGGCGGACGCTGTCGCGGCGGCGCTCTCCGGGAAGGGGCTGCGCGTCGAGCGGCTGTCGGGCGGGCTCGCTACGCGCCGAGCGGTCGCCGACGCGCTGGAGGAGCCCGAGCTCGCGCTCTTCCACTACGCGGGCCACGGCGTCTTCGGGGGCCTCGACGGCTGGGACAGCAGCCTCGCGCTCTCCGGCGGGAGCGAGCTCGCCGTGGGCGACATCCTGGCGCTGCGCCGGGCGCCCGCGCGGGCGGTCCTGTCCGGCTGCGACACGGCGCGCACGGAGGCCGCGTCCGGGGCGCGGGGGCTCGGGCTCGGCCTGGCCCAGGCGCTGCTGATCGCCGGCGCGCGCTCGGTGATCGCGGCGACGCGCCCGGTCGACGACGCGCTGGCAGAGCGGGTGATGGCCGCGCTCTACGCCGGCGAGCGAGGAGAGCCGGGCGAGCAGCTCCGCGAGGCGACCCTCGCGGCGCTGCGCGCGGATCCGTCGAGCGACTGGGCGAGCTTCCGGGCGCTCGTCCCCTGACAGATCGGGCGAGGGATCGAGCTCTGTCTGTCAGAGGCCGGAAGACGACGGCGAAGAACAGATCGACCCCGGAAACGGTATACGGAGGATCTGAACGATGCGTACCTCGATTCTTGGTCTGAGCGCCCTTGTCCTCACCGCGTGCGGTCCCTCGATGGATGCCACGCCTGTCGAGTCGGCCATGGAGACCGGCCAGGCGGCGCAGGCGCTGTCATCCGGTATGCGGCCGCGGCCGCAACGCCGGATCAAGGACGAGCCCATGCAACCGGCAGATCCTCAGTGCGGCGCGTGCGCGGCGTACGTCCTGAGCACTAGGACGCTGTACCTGTTCATCGCTCAGAGGGAGTCGATGCCCAACGTCTCGATGACGCTCTACTCGACGAGGGGCGTACCGCTCGCGACCTACAAGGTCGCTCCGAGGCCCGACGGCTCCGCGAAGGCCATCTACGCCTTGGACCAGGGGCTCGCCAAGGACGTGGGATGGGCCAGCGTGCGATGGATGGACCAGGGCGCAACACAGGAGCTCCGCGCAGGCGTGCAGACGACGTGGAGCGGGTGGGCCGTCCTGGGCCAGCAATGAAGGTCGGACGCTGAGGAGAGGGCGGGCGCAGGGCCGTCGGAGCGACGACCGACGGCCGGCGCCGCATCGGCGCTGCGCGAGAGACGGCGACGGCGCCTGCCACGGTCGGCGGGCGCCGTCGCTCGGGGCGGCCAGCGATGACGCCGCTCGTCACCGCGGCGGCGTCACCTCGAGGACCTCACCCTTCAGGGATAGAAGTTCACCGGCACCTTGTTGCTCGCGCCGCCCCCGTCGCGCACGCGGATGTACCCCGGGCCGAGGCCGTGCGGGACCTGCACCGTGAGGCTCGTCGCGCTGATGCTGATCGGGTTACGGATGTTGGCGTTGTTGGCGCCAACGAACTCGACCTGCGCGCCGGGCCCGAAGCCCGAGCCGGTCAGGCTCACCGTCGTGCCCCAGTGCATGACGTCGGCGTTGTTGAAGTCGAGCCAGAGCCCGCCGCGCACGAACACGCCGGACGAGAGCATCGGGCTCTCCTGGAGGATCATCTGCTCGTGATCGAGGAAGTCGGTCGTCGGATAGTCGCCGTGCCACGCCATGATCGTCGTGCCCGAGTAGCCGTCCGGGTGGTGCAGGCCGAACGAGTGCCCGAGCTCGTGGGCGACGGTCCCCTTCGGCACGCCGCCGCTGCACTGCCACGTGGCGTATCCGCAGTGGAGCGCGAGCGGCTCACGCACGCCGGAGAGGGGCTCCAGCACCCAGTCGCCCACGAGGGCATATCCGGTGTTGTCGCCCTGGAGGTTGGCGCCCGCCCAGCCGCCGCCGCCCTGCCCGAAGACCAGCGTGGACTGCCGCGCAGGGAAGCCGCCGACGGCCTGTGACACCGCGTTGAGCCAGTTCGGGAGCTCCTGCGGGTTGCTCTGGCAGGCGCTCGTCGGCGTCGGGCCGCAGCGCATGGTCAGGTAGCTCTGGGACGAGCGCACCGGCTGGACGAAGCCCACCAGGTGGAACGAGCCGCCCGACTCCTCGCGGTACCAGCCGCGCAGCTCGTCGAGGTACGTGTTGATGGCGTCGACGTACTCCTGGTGATACGGCTGGTCGCTCGGATAGACGTAATACGCCCTCACCGGGTAGACCTCGCCCGCCGCGAGCTGCGCCACCTGCGCGTCGCTCAGGGACTGCTGGTAGAGGCGGACCTCGTCGATCAGGCCATCGTACGCGTTCCAGCTGGGGTGTCCGCCGATGACGATCGGACGCGTCGATTGCTGAAGCGCGCCCGACGCGGGCGTCGACGCGCGGAGCACGCCGTTGACGTAGAGCTTGAGCGCGGCGCCGTCGTACACGCCGGCGACGTGCGCCCACGCGTTGGCGACGGCCGGGGCCTGGACGATCGCGCGCCGGCCGGCGCCTCCGTCGGGGAAGGCGACGGAGAAGAAGTACTTGCCGTTGTCGATGCCGAGCAGGAACGAGTCCGCGGCGTACCACTGGTTGACGATGGTGCGGCTCCCCGTCACGCTCCGCGGGTTGACCCAGGCCGCCGCCGTGATCCGGTCCTGGAAGTGGAGGTAGCTCCTCCCCTCGCTGCTGATCTCGACCCGATCCCCTGCCCCGTCGAAGTCGCCGGCCGACAGGGACCATCCGGGGCTGCAAAGGCGGCGGCCGGACATCACGCCGAACGCCCCCCGGCCCGAGTCCTCGCGAACGCGCGTGATCGCGCCGGCCGCGCAGGTGTCGAAGCTCCAGTAGGCCGCCGGCGTCGGCAGGCTGGCCCGGTCCGCCACGAGCGGGCCAGACGCCGCGGCGATCGCCTCGTCTTCAGGCTCGTCCGCAGGGCCGGCCGCGACGCAGCCCGCGAGGCTCGCCGCCAGGGTGAGGACGATCGATCGAGATACCGTGTGCATGGGAGTCCGCATGTAAATGGATGCCTTTCTCGCCTGGCGCGCGCGCTCCTCGCCGGAATGCGCAGCGCGCCGGCCGTGCCAGTGCCGTGGAAGAAGGCAGCGCTCAGGGGTTCGTCCCGAGCCGTCCGCCTGCCTGCCTGTTACTTCGCCGCGGCTCGTCGGGGTCTGACATGGGCCGAGAAAAAAATGATGGCGGGGCTCCGCCCGGGAGGAGAGGCCGGGTGGTCGCGCCGCCGGCCAGGTGCGCCGAGCCCGGGCCCTCAGGCCCGGGCGCTGTACGGGCAGCCGTGAGCTCTCATGGCGGCCGCCACGGGCTCGGTCACCACAGGCTCCGCCGCCGCGGGCTCCCCCCGCCCCGCCGGGACCGCGCGTACGGCGCTCGACGGATCCCGCCGCTTCAGGATCATGCGCATCCCGTTCACCGGCTGCAGCGAGATGAAGCCGCGGCAACGCGGGTCGAAGCCGGGGACCAGCCGGAGCCGGTAGCGCTGCAGCGCCATCGCGACCATGATCTTGCCCTCGAGCTGCCCCATGAACTCGCCAAGGCAGATCCGCTGGCCGGCGCCGAAGGGGATGAAGGCGAGCTTGTCGTCCGCGCTCCGCCGGTGGTTCGCGAAGCGCTCGGGCTTGAACTCCAGCGGATCGCTCCAGAACTCCGGGTGCCGGTGCGTGACCCACGGGACGATGGCCACCGTCGACCCCGCGGCGACCTGGTAACCACCGATGACGTCGTCCTCGAGCGGGCTGCGGAGGATGAACGGCACGGACGGCAGGAGCCGGAGGCACTCGTTGAAGACCATGGTGAGGTAAGGCATCGACTCGATGTCCTTCGCCGTCGGAGACCGGCCGCCGAGGACGCGGTCGATCTCGTCGGTGAGGCGGGCGTACACCTCGGGGTGCTGCGCGACCTGGTACAGCGCCCACGAGGCGGTGACGCTCGATGTCTCGTGGCCGACCATCAGGATGGTCTTGATCTCGTCCCGCAGCTGCGCGCGGTCCATCTTGGCGCCGGTCTCGGGATCGACCGAGTTCATGAGGCGGACGAGCACGTTGTCCTCGCCGCCGGCGCCGCGCTGGTAGCCGTCGATGATGCCGTCGATCACGGCGTGCACGCGGTCCATGGCCCGGCGGAAGCGCAGGTGGCTGGGCAGCGGCCAGGAAAGGGGCGGGTTGACCAGGGAGTACATCCGCTTGAGCGCGATCGACAGCGCATATTTGAACGCCTCGCGGACGGTATCCGTGTGGGCCTCCAGCGCCGCGCCGAAGAACGCCTCGCCCGCGATACCGAACGTCACATCCATCATGTCGTCGTTGATGTCGCGCTCGAACTCGCCCGGCTGAGCATCCCAGCGCCGCAGCACCGCTTCCATGTGTTCGACGATGATGGGGACGAACTTGAGCGTGTTGGCGTGGTTGAACTGGGGCTGGACGTGCCTTCGCTGGCGCCGCCAGAGCTCGCCCTCGCTGTTCACGAGGCCCCATCCGAGCACGGGGGCGAGCTCGTGGTAGCGCTTCCCCTTGGGGTAGTTCCGGACGTTCGTGCGAAGGACGTGCGCGATGTCGTTCGGGTGAAACGCCATGACGAAGTCCTCGGCCCCGGGCGCCCGCAGGCGCACGACGTCGCCGTACCGCGCGAAGAGGTCCTCGTAATGACGCATGTTACCGGTCCTGAAGTTCGCCAGGTACCGCAGGCTGGCGAGCGGGCCAGGGCCCGGGGGCTGTCGATCGAGCGTGGCACTCATGATTCCTCCTTCTTCGCGAGCTCCAGGGAAGCTGACGTGAGCTGGTCAGCGCGGGCCTGCGCCGAGCGCACCCCGACGCCGCCGATCGCCGCGGTCAGATGCACAGCGAGCCTCCGCCGTCGACGGTGAGGGTCGCGCCGTTGATCCTCCGCGCGCCGTCCGAGAGCAGCAGCAGGACGGCCTCGGCGACGTCGTCCTCGGTGCAGAGCCGGCCGCCCGGCGTGCGCGACTCCCAGTACGGGAGGATCCGCTCGTGATCGGGGTAGTTGCTCGTCACGTGGCCGTAGATCGGCCCGGCGGAGATGCAGTTGACCTGCACGTTGCGCGGGGCGAGCTCGACGGCGAGCGCGCGCGTCAGCGACTCCACCGCGGCCTTCACGGCGCCCATGGCGCCGAAGTGCTCGAGGTACCTCGACGAGCCGTTCGACGAGAGCGCGACGATGCGCCCGCCGCCGTGGCGCTCCATCAGGCGCGCCGCGCGCATGGCGCACAGGTGGTAGCCGATGACGTTCGTGCGGAAGGCGAGCTCCCAGTGCTCCGGGGTCGTCTGCTCGAGGGGGCCGAACCGGCCGTTCGACGCGTTGCTGACGAAGTGGTGCAGCTCGCCGACCTCGCGCGCGATCGAATCGAAGAGCCTGTCGATGTGCGCGGGGTTGGCGACCGAGCCCCAGACGTGCACCGCGTCGCCGCCGGCCCCGCGGATCTCGTCGGCGACCGCCTCGCCGTCGTCCCGCGAGTGGAAGCTGTTGACGACGACCCGCGCGCCGGCGCGCCCGAGCTTCGCGGCGATGGCGCGGCCCAGCCCGCGGCTCGATCCGGTCACCAGGACCGTCTTGCCCGCGAGCGCCGCCCCGGGGGCAGGGAGCGCCCGCTGCGCCGCACGGGCCGCGGGCGCGCGCGCCGCGGCGACCTGCGCGGGCGGCGCGGACTCGACGAGCCGCGCGAGATCGCCGACCGTGCGGGCCTCGTCGAGCGCCGCCTCGAGCACGGCCGGCTGGGCGCCGCGCTGCCAGAGGAGGGCGCGGAGCTCGTCGCGCCGGCGGCGGTCGACCCCGAGGTCCTCCTCGAGCCGCGCGTCGGGGACGAGCAGATCGACCGGGTGGCGGGTCGCGTCCGCGAGCGCCTGGACCACGACATGGAGCGCCTCGCCGGCGTGGCCATTGGCGTGGTTTCCGGCCTCGACGTGGCCATTGGCGTACCTTCCGGCCTCCCTATGGCCATTGGCATGCCCTCCGGCTTCCACATGGCCATTGGCGTGCTTCGCTGCCTCCGCATGGCCATTGGCGTGGCTTCCGGCCTCCACGTGGCCATTGGCGTGCTTCGCCGCCTCCGCATGGCCATTGGCGTGGCTTCCGATCTCCACGTGGCCATGGGCGGGCTCTCCGGCCTCCGCGCTGGCCGCGATCGTTCGCGACAGGAACTCGCTGACGCGGGCCACCGTGCGCAGCTCGTCGGGCGCCGCCTTGAGGGCGTTCGGGAGACCGAAATCCGCGCGCAGCGTCGCGAGGATCTCGCCGCGCTTCACGGAGTCGATGCCGAGGTCCTGCTCCAGGTCGGCGTCGGCGACGACGACCTCGTCGGGGTAGCGCGTCATGCGCACGAAGACGGAGCGGACATGGTCGAGAAGATCATGAGATTGCATCGTCGAAACCTCGTGTTTGGTGAGTTCCATTCATCCGAGAGCCGCGACCGGCGGGACGGGGACGGCCGCGACGAGCGCGAACGCACCGGTCAGCACGGCCCGGCCAAAGAACTGCCCGCCCCGCGCGCCCAGCGCGAAGGAGCGGACCGAGGGCTGCGCCAGGCGCGCGTCCGCCGGCGAGAACGCGACGTCGATGTCCCGGAACGAGAACCGCGCCGGCAGCCCGAGCGCCCCCGTCTTGTAGAGCGCCTCCTTGGCGCTCCAGAGCAACGTCTCGAGCGCGGCGCGCGGGGCGCCCGCCGCGGCGCCGCGCTCGAGGCCCTCGCGCTCGCGCGGGGTGAAGTGCTCGTCGGCGAAGGCCGCCGCGCGCGCCTCGACCCGCTCCACGTCGACGCCGACCGCGCGCGCCGTGGTGACCGCGGCCGCCGCGAGCTCGCCCGCGTGCGAGAGCGACAGCGCGAACGCGCCGTCCTCGAATCGCGGGCGACGGCCGCACGGTCCCGTCACCGCGCAGGCGAGGTAGTCCGCGCGCGGGTGCGCCTCGAGCGCGGCCGCGTCCAGCGCGACGAGCGGCGCGCCGCGGCCGGCGGCGAGCTCGAGGCGCAGCCACTTCGCCGCGACGCGCGCGCACGCGGACTGCGCCCGCCGGGCCGCGACGCGCTGCGCGGCGCACGCGCGGCGCTCGCTGGCCGTCAGGTAGGGCTCGACGCGCGCCGCGGCCTCGGCGTCCGCCCGCGCGACCGCGATCGCGAGCGGCGGCGTCACGGCGCCCCCAGGGTCAGCGTCGCCGTGCGGGCGTCCGCGGCCACGCGCCCCATGACGAGCCCCCCGAGCCCCTCGACCTCCAGAAGCACGCCGCCCGAGGGGTCGAGCGCCTGCGCCCACGCGCCGAGGACGCGGTCGCCGGCCGCGGTCGGGACCGCAGCGACGAGCCGGATGGGGACGCCTGCGTCGCGGAGCGCGAGGTCGTTGGCCGCCGTCCCGAAGCGGATCCGGTCGACGCCGCCCGCGGCGCACACCGGGAACGCGCCCGCCTCGTCGCGGCGCAGCGTGCCCAGCGACAGGAGCGCGTCGAGCAGGAGGAACGGCGTGGCGGCCGCGCGCTGCCGCGCGAGGGCGCCGTCGGTCGGGAGGCGGAACCGGGCCTCTTTGAGCGCGGCCCCGAGCACGAAGGTGCCGAGGTGATCGAACCAGCCCGCGTGCCGGACCGGCGAGCCAGGGCTCGCGTACGGGTCGCGCACCAGGGGCCCGTCGATCCGCCCGGCGTGCCGCGGAGCGAGGCCGTCACGGCGGACGTGGCTCGGGCCGAGCTCGACCACGCACGTCGCAAAGACCACGCCGGCGCGGAGGGTCACGCCCGACCGGTGGACGAAGTCGCCGCGCACCTCGACGGCGCACGCGAGGCAGCCGCCGGCGAGCTGCTCCCGGCGGGTCGTCACCGCGCGCACGGCGCGCGGCGCGTCGTCGGCGAGGCGCAGGAACTCGAGGAAGCGCACGTCGCGGACCTCGCGGACGAGCGCCTCGCCGCCGGAGGTCGCGAGCGCGTGCCGGACGGCCAGGTCGACGAGGAACGCCCCGGCCGCGACGGCGCTCGAGCGCGCCCTGTGGTCGGAGAGCCACGGATCGACGCGCGGATCGAGCGTCCACACGCTCGCGGGCGCGCTCCCCGGCGCGCCGTCCGCCGCGTCCGCCGCGACGATGCGCGGGGCGAAGCGCTCGATCTCGCCGTCGCTGAGCAGGACCTGGGCCGCGCCGGCGGGCGGCTCGGCGACGAGGTCGAGGAAGATCCGCCTCCCCTCCTCCGGCTCGACACCCCGGAGCCCGCGCGCCGCGCCGAGCGCGCTGTACTCGGACCCGGCGGTCATGCCGACGCCGTTCCAGCCGAGCCACGCGATGCTCGACCACGGGCCTGCGCCCGCCTCGGCGGCGAAGTACGCCGCGGCGCGGTTCATCGCCTCGTTGGCCGCGCCGTAATCCGGCTGCCCGTCGTTGCCGAGGACGCTGAACGCCGACGTGACGAGGTGGACGTGCGGGCGCGCGTCGGGCAGGTGGCGCGCGAGGGCGCGGCGGAGGTGGGCGAGGCCGGCGAGCTTCGTGTCGACGATCCGCTCGAACAGCTCCAGCGACTTCGACGTGAGCCGGCTCGACACCTGGATGCCGGCGCCGTGCACGACCAGATCGACCCGGCCGTACGCCGCCGCGACCGCCGCGACGGCGCGGTCGACGTCCGCGCCGCGCGTCACGTCGACGGCGTGGTAGTCGACGACGCGGCCGCCCGCGCCCCCGGCGCGCAGCTGGGCGAGGACCCGGTGCGCCTCGCGCGCCGCGCGGAGGCGCGCGTAGCGCTCGCGCAGGACGCCCATCCGCAGGCCGGGGGTCTCGCGCAGGGCCTCGGCGTAGAAGTCTCGCTCGTACGCGTCGAACTCCGCGTCGGTCATCGCGAGCGCGCGGGCCGAAGCGTCCTCCAGCCGCGAGCGGCCGAGGAGCACGGCGCGGCAGCCGAAGCGGTCGAGCAGGCCCTCGACGAGCTCCGCCGTGATGCCGCGCGCGCCGCCCGTCACGAGCACGACCGAATCGGCGCCGAGCTGCGGCACGGCGCGCGCGCGCGGCCTCGCGGAGGCGCGGGCGAGCTGCACGGTGTGCCGCGCGCCGCCGAGATCGACGACCTCCTCGGGAACGGCCGGCCGGGCGCGCCGCCACTCCTCGGAGAGCGCGCCGAGCGCGGCCGCGACGTCGCGCGCGTCGGTGTGGACGACGCGCACGTCGCCGCCCGGGAGCTCGCGCGCCAGGGACTTCACGAAGCCGCCGACCGCGCCGCTCACGGGCGCGAGCCGCCCGTGGAGGTCCACGGCGGAGGCGACGACGGCGGCGAAGGCCACCTCGCCGCGCGCGATGGCGTCGTGGTAGCGGCGCGCAGCGCCGAACAGCGCGCGCAGCACGGGCCTGTACGAGCCCGGCGCGCCGTCGACGAACGCGAGCGCGTCCGTGGCGCGGGTGAGCACGACGACCGCGTCGACGTCCTCGGGGGCCAGGGCCGCGAACGACGCGCCGAGCCGCGCTTCATCGCGGGCGTCGAGCGAGGGCGCACCGCCGGACGCCTCGGCCCCCGGCGCCGCGAGGTCGCGCGGGCTACCGGGCTCGGCCGTGTCGGGCGCATCCTCGACGGCGAGCGCGAGGATGCGCGCGCGCTCCTCGTCGGAGCGAGCGGCGCGCCGCACCTCCGCGGCGAGCGCCGCGTCGGTGCAGACGTAGAGGACGCGGGACGGGACGCGCGCCGCCGGCCCCGCCGCCGGCGCGGGGGCGATCTCGGGGACGAAGCCGTGGATCGGCGTGCCCGTCGCGAAGCCCGAGGCCGCTCGCGCCGGCGCGACGGACGCGGACTCGGGGGGCGTGACCTGGACGGCGCGGGGATCGGACGGCCAGCGGACCAGCGCGGCGCCGTGCGCGCGCGCGCCGCGGATGGCCGCGTGGAGCTCGACGGCGCCCTCGGCCCCGCGCAGCCGTGCGCCCGATCCGCCGACCGCGAGCTCGCGGGCGGAGGGGCCGCGCCCCGCCGCGCCGGCGACGCCATCCGCCGCGCCGGCGACGAGGTGCAGGCGAGCGAGCACCGGCCAGGCGTGGCGCGCGGCGGTGTCCTCGGTGCACAGCGCGACCAGCAGCGCCGCCTCGCCCACCGGCCGCGGGTCATGGGTAGCGGACGCGCCCCGCGCGACGTCGTCGCTGAAGGCGTTGACGGCCCCCGCGAGCACGACGTCGCAGTCGTCGTCGAGCACGAGATCGGCGGCCGCGAGGGCGTCGAGCAGCGAGGTCGCCGAGGTGTCGACGACGAAGTTCGGCCCGCGCAGGCCGAAGACGTTGGCGACGCGCCCGGAGATGACGTTGGGCATGTTGCCCGGCTGCGTGTACGGCCCCGTCGCGGGCGAGCCCGCGCGGAGCGCGTCGGCCGTCGCGGAGGCCAGCGCGGGGCTGACGCCGCGCGCGCGGAGCGCCCGCGCCACGCGGTCGGCGAAGATGCGCTCGTTGGCGCGGGCGCCGCGGCGCGTCTTGCCCTCGTGGCCGACGACGACGCCGATGCGCTCGCAGAGCTCGCGCGCGGGCAGCGCCGCGAGCGCCTCCTCCGCGGCCATCGCCGCGAGCAGCTGCGTCGGGTCCATGGCCTCGAGGGCGTCCGGGAGGACCGGCGCGCGGGCCGGCAGCCGGAGCGCGCCCTCGTCGAACGCGAGCACGTCCGAGGGGGCGCCCGCGGGCGCGCCGCCTGTGGCTGGGAACACGGCCCCGAGCCCGACGACACACAGCCCGCGGCATCCTCCGCGCGGGCGCGGACGCGCGGGGTGGCGGTCGGGGCGGTGCTCCTCGACGACGAGGTGGGCGTTGGTGCCGCCGAAGCCGAAGCTGTCGAGCGCGGCGCGCAGCGGGGCGCCGCCCTCGGAGGTCCAGGGGGCGGCCGCCGTCGGGATGGCGAACGGCGAGCGCGCCAGATCGATGCGCGCGCTCGGCGCCTGGAACCCGTGCTGCGGGAAGAGCGTGCGCTCGCGGATCGCGAGCACGACCTTGATGAGCGACGCGACGCCCGCGGTCCAGCCCGTGTGGCCGAGCAGCGACTTGACGCTGCCCAGGGTGATGCGCGGGGCGCCCGCGTCGCTCGCGAACACCTCGGCGAGCGCCTGGAACTCGGTGGCGTCGCCGACCGGCGTCGCCGTGGCGTGCGCCTCGACGTACTGAACGCTCCGCGCCTCGATGCCGGCCCGCGCGTGGGCGCGCCGCATCGCCAGGGCCTGCCCGCGGCGCTGCGGCACCGTGACCGACGGGCTCGGGCCGTCGCTCGACAGGCCGCTGCCCAGGAGCACGGCGTCGACGCGATCGCCCCGCGATCGGGCGTCGTCGAGCCGCTCGAGCACGACGACCGCGGCGCCCTCGCCGAACACGACGCCGTCCGCGGACGCGTCGAAGGGGCGGCTGCCGGTCGCGGAGAGCCCGCCGAACTGCGAGAACTGGCACGCGTTCGTCGGGCCGGGCTGGTAGGCGCCGCCGGCGATCACGACGTCGGCGAGGCCGCGGCGAAGCATCGCGGCGCCCAGGTGCACCGCGTGCATCGACGACGCGCAGGCCGCGTCGACGACGACGGTGCGCGCGCCCTCCCCCACCACGTCGCGCACGACGCGCGCGAGCGGCTCGAGGTGGCCGCGGCACGCCGCGCGCCGCCCGGCGTCGAGCCCGAGCTCGGCCGCCAGCGCGTCCGCCGCGGCGGCGCGGGCCGCCTCGTCCGCGGCGGCGCGGTCGAGCGCGCGCTCGACGCCGAGCAGCAGCGTGGCCTCGTCGTGCTCGATCGAGCCGTCGGCGGTGGACCCGAGGAGGCACACGATCCGCGGGGGCGCGCCGTCCCGGAGCACGGCCGCGTGTGATCGGGCCTCGGCGAGCGCGCACGCCAGCATCCGGGCCGTCTTGGGCAGCCGCTCGAGCGTGCGCGCGTCGTAACCCGTCTGCTCGGCGTACGGGCCCAGGGCGTCGACCGTGCCGACCAGCAGGCTGTACGTCTTGTCAGCGGCGCGGCCGCGGCTCAGGAAGTCGGTCGCGAGCTCCGGGTGCCGCTCGCCGGTGTCGGCGATCCCGCACGTGCCCGCGAGCAGCTGCGCGAGGTAGGCGTCGACGCCGCCGGCCCCCGGCAGCACCGCGCCCATGCCCACGATCGCGATCGGCGTGGCACCCGCAGCGGCGGCGTCGTCCTCGCGCGGGCTCGCGGCGGCGGGGTTCGCGGAGCTCGCGGCGGCGGCGGGGCTCGCGGCCTCGCGCGGGCGGCGGCCGTCCGCCGCCTCCTCCGGGAGCGGCGCGACCGCCGTGAGCGCGCGCCCCGCGGCGCGCAGCGCGTCGATCACGCGCCGGTGCTCGGCCACGACGTCCTCTCCGGCGCGGAACGTCGAGATCACCCGCAGATCGGGCCCGGGCGGCGCGCTCCGCCGCGCGAGCGCGGTCAGGGCGCCGCCGCCGCCGCACTCGACGAAGGTGCGGACCCCCGCCGCGTGGAGGTCGCGCACGGCCGCCTCGAAGTCGAGCGGCGTCACGAGGTGCATGGGGAGCAGGCGCGCGGGCGCGAGCGGGCCGTCGCCGTAGTGGACGCGATCGATCGGCGAGTACGTGGCCACCGCGGGCCGCGCCGCGCCGGCGCCCCGGAGGGCGCTCGCGAACGGACCGACCGCCGGCGCGAGCAGCGGCGAGTGGAAGGCGTAGCGGCTCGCGAGCACCGTCGCGCGAACGCCGGCGCCCGCGAGCCGCCGCTCGAGCGCGGCGATGCCGTCCGCCGTGCCCGACGCGACCGCCTGATCGGCCGCGTTGACCACCGCGACGAACACGTCGTCCCGGCCGAGCGCATGCACCTCGTCGCGCAGGCGCTCCGCGCCGGTGTGGGCAGCGAGCATGCGGCCGGGCGGAGCGCCGCGGAGGGCGAGCACCCGGCGGCACACGACCTCGGCGGCCGTCGCGAGGGGAAACGCGCCGCCCGCGGCCAGCGCGGCGATCTCCCCGAGGCTGTGCCCCGCCACGACGTCCGGCTCGAGCCCGGCGGACCGGAGCAGCGCGACGGCGATGTGGTCCTGGACGACGATCCCGAGCTGATCGAGGTCGACGCACGCCTCGAGGGCGGCCCGCGCCTCCGCCTCGCCGGCGGTCACGAGCGCCGCGAGCGAGGCGCCGAGCAGCTCGCGCGCCGCGGGCTCGGCCGCGGCGACGGCCTCGCGCGCGGCGTCAAAGCGCGCGTGGAGCGCTCGCAGGAGCCGGAGGTCGAACGAGCCCTGGCCCGGCAGGAGCAGCGCGATCTTGCCGGCGACGCCGGCGCCGTCCACGCCCGCCGCGGCCTCCCCGGAGCGCCCCGCCGCGGCCTCCTCCGAGCGCCCCGCCGCGGTCGCCGCGTCCTCCGCGCCCCACCGCGCCCGGTGCGGGCGCGCCTCGTGGAGCGGCCCCCGCGCGACCTCGGCGGTGTGCCGGAGCAGGCGCTCGGGGAAGAGCTCGCGCAGCGCGGAGCCGCCGCGCAGGCAGAGCTCGACGAAGCGCTGGTGCGGCACGCGCTCGTCGAGGGCCCCGACGTGCGCCGTCACCGATCTGGGCAGCGGCGCGAGCTCGTCGCTCGCCGAGGAGACGGCGACGATGCGCTGGTAGCCGCACGCCACGGGCTCGCCGTCGAAGCGGACCGTGCGGAAGTAGCCGTACGCGCTCGAGCGCGTCACGGCGCCGAGGGTCATGAAGATCGCGACGCGCTCGCCCACGCGCACCGGCGCGAGGTTCCGGCTGTACCCCTCGGTGGTGAGCAGCCGGATCGCGGCGCGATCCTCCTCGTGCGGGAGCGTGCCGTCCGCGGCCTCGGCGAAGTAGAGCGTCTCGCGCGCGATGCACTGGAAGCGGAAGTTGGTGAGGTAGTGATGGCTGCCATAGGCCATGCTGTCCTCGAACTTCACGCAGTACGGAACGACGAAGAACTCGCCCATAGATCCTCTCCACGCAGCCCGCCCACGCGCGGCGTCGACGCACGCCTGGCACCGCGTGCCAGCCGATGCTCCGTGCGCTCCTCACCGTTGCGCCGCTCGGGCTGTTCGAATAAGTGTACCTACACGTAAATGCGCAGAGCGCGCCGCAGGCCCATGGCCCCCGTCCGCGCGGGTGATGCCGCGATGCTCGCCTCAACGCCGCCATGGCCCAGGCGACTGCCGACCGATCGATCGATGGATCGGCCAGCGCGCGCCGGGGCCGCCAGGACCGCCGACGCCGAGCAGGCGGTCGAGCAGACGAGGCGGATCCACGTCGTCGAGGACGAGATAGGTGTAGCTACACCTGAACGGATGTCAAGACGCGATCCTGGCCGCGATTTGACGGACCCGGTCGAAACGGTGTAGATACACTGGTGACTGATTTTGCCCGCGCCGCCCAGATCATCGCGAGCCAGTGCGCCCTCGTGCGTGTCCGCCGCGCGTCGCGCGCGCTGACGCGGCTCTACGACGACAGCCTGCGCGCGGTGGGGCTCCAGTCGACGCAGCTCACGATGCTCGCCGCGGTCGCGACGTGCGGCGACGGGGGCGTGCAGCTCAGCGCGCTCGCGGACGGGCTCGTCATGGATCGCACGACGCTCACGAGGAACCTCGTGCCGCTCGAGAAGGCGGGCCTTCTCCGCGTGGCGCGGGCGCCCGACGACGCGCGCGTCCGGATCATCTGCCTGACGCGCCAGGGCGAGCGCGCCATCGAGGCGGCGTTCCCGCTGTGGGAGCGGACGCAGAAGCACGTCCGGGAGCAGCTCGGCGAGGGCAGGGCCGACGCGCTCCGCGAGGAGCTCGGCCGCGTCGTGGCCCTGGCCACGCGGCCCGAGAAGGCGCCGGCGCACGAGCGGACCGAGCAAAAGTCGCGGCAGGGCAAGCGCAAGGCGAAGTGACGATCACCGGCGGCGCGATGAGCACGGCGAGGCGCCGATGGAGCGCCGTACGACGCGCGCTCAGCGCGCCTTGAAGGCCTGGAAGAAGACGTCCGCCTGCGAGTGCGTCTGACCCGCGATCGGGTCCGCGGGGCTCCTGGGCTCCGTGATGAGATTGCGCAGGTCTCCCCAGGCCGAATAGAGCCTCTGCCGCTCCGACGTGACGTCGAGATACTCGCCGAGGTTGTAACAGGGCGCGACGACCCGATCGAAGTTCGTCGTCGGGTAGTTGGCACCGACAGGCACGTCCAGCGGGATGTTCGTCGGCGAGAGGCGGAAGGAGGTGTCCGTCACCTGTTGCCTGTCGCCCTCGCCGAAGGATTCCCCGTATTCGAACGAGCTCGCCATCTCCACGTCAACGGACCTGTCGCGGTTCTGCGTATAGTAAACGATGTGCACGTCGCTCCGGCGCTTGCCGATGGTCACGGCCGGGAGCACGTGATGGATGTTCTCCCCGGCCCCGGAGGTGACGGGGATCGGCGACGTCCACGTCCGCCCGCGGTCATCCGAGCGAATGAGGAAGACGTTCGAGCCCGATCCCGCTTCGCCGAAGATCTCGCTGGTGGAGGCCGACCAGGCCAGGTAAACGATACCGCGGCGCACCGCGAGCGTCGGCTGAACGATGAGGCGCGAGGCGTGCACGTAGGTGGGCAGACCGAATCGCCCCCTGCGGCGCGGCCCGTCGGTGATGGCCAGGCGGGGACCGCCGACGTTGCCGCAATCGATGAGCTCGCCGGGCTGAACCACGGGCAGGAGGGTCGGGTCCGGGGCTCCCGCGAGATTGAACTCCACAAACTCGAACGTCTCGCCGGCGTCACGGGACACCAGCATCCGGATGAAATCGGCGTCCGAACCGCTGTACTGAAGGAATGGCAGGTAGAGCGTGCCGTCGTGGCGATCCACGACGGGGTTCGTGAACTGGATCGCGTTCTGCGGCAGCGTGGGATCCGGGTTCGCTTCGGGGGCGAAGACGACCTTGGATGTCCAGGTCTCACCGCCGTCGGTCGAGCGCGCGAAACGGAGCTCGGTCCGGACGGGCGCCTCCGGGGGCTGGTAGCTGGTCCAGGTCACGTAGAGGTTGTCCCGGCGCCGGCGCACCGGGTCGGGGCCCACGGCCAGCCAGCTCTTGTCGGCGCCGTCGTCCTGGGCCACGAGCACCGCCTCGCTCCATGTTCGGCCGCCGTCGGTCGACCTGTTGGCCTGCACACCCAGCCGGCCCTCCGCGTCCGCGGTGAGCCCGGCGAAATGGAAGACCCCACGGCGATCCTCGCGCACGACAGCATCACCGAGCGTGGTCGTGCTCCCGGGCAGCGGAGGAATGAAGCCGCTCTTCCAGGTCACGCCGCCGTCGTTCGAGGTCGAGAAGCCGGAGCCAAAAAAAGTTTTGGGCACGATGGTGTTGTCGACCAGAACAGGCGTCACGCCGGCGGACGTGTTGTAGGCAACAACGATGTTGTGGTCATGCGCGGCGATCGAGGTCTCGCTCTGGGTCACCAGGACGAAGGGGCGTGTCGGCGGGTTGGTGCGAAACTTATAAATCTTGTCGAGCGCCGGATCGTTGACCTGAACGTTCTCTCCGATCGTCCGGATCGGCGGCGCGTATTCCGACCAGAGGGCCATCGGTCGCTCGGCGATCGTCGCCCGCGCGCGGTCTTCGAGCGTCGCGGGCGCGCCGAGGCCCGCGGCGCGAGTCGACAGCGCGACTCCACTCTTCACCACGCTCCCGAGCGCGCGATCGTGGCCCTCGGCGAGCGGCGCCAGGTCGAGCTCCGGTCCTTGCGAGCACGCCGAAAGCGCGGTCAGGGCAGCGAAGAGTGGTGCAATATAAACGATGTTCGCTCGTAAGGAACGCATCCTACCTCCTTGGGCTGGGCGCTCCGTCGAGCACACGCTCGCGCTCGCGCTCATCGCCCGCGTCGAAGCGGCAACGCGGAGCTGCCGCCAATAGAGCGTTCCGCGGCAATCTGCGCTCGGCGACGGCTCCTCGCCCGGCCGAGCGATCGCGAGCTCGCGGAAAGCCCTGCTTACTACTCCGCACGGCGGAGTCGCGCAACTCACAAAACACGCGATATCCATCTTCGATTCGGACACTCGCTGAAGCGCGGACGCTCCTGGAGGGTCGCTGCGCAGGGATGAACAGACTGAAGATCTCGTCGCACCCGATCATCGACGCTGCGACGCCGAGCACCTCCAGCGTCGAGGTGACCGCGACGTCGAGGGGGCCACCGCGGCGCCGCCCGGCTTGGCCGCTGGGGCGGGGCTCCGCGGCGGGCGAGCATGGTCCCTTGACGGCTGCCGCCGGTCGGCCGGCGGGACGGCGCGGCGCGCCGGCGTCCCGCCCCGGACTGTTGTCACGGCGCGGCGCGCGGTCGGGCTCGTCGGCCCGGCCGTATGGTGTACGCTCCGGCCTGAGCGAGGCGCCCCCCATGAACGCGAGCGATCGACGCGCCCCCGGACCGAGCGCCGGCGAGGCCATCACGGGCCTCCTGCACGCCGCCCAGGAGGGCCAGAAGGACGCCGCAGACGCCCTCCTCCGCGCCGTCTATGCCGAGCTCAAGACGATCGCGCTGGCCCGCGTCCGCCACCTCCGCGCCGGGCAGACCCTCGGCCCCACCGCGCTCGTCCACGAGGCGTACGAGAAGCTCTTCCGGGACGGCGAGGCCCGCTTCCAGAGCCGCGCTCATTTCTTCGGCGCCGCCTCCCAGGCCATGCGCGACCTCCTCGTTGATTATGCGCGTCACAAGGCCGCCCGGAAGCGGGGCGGCGATCGGGAGCGCGCCCCCGAGGAGGACATCCACGAGCTGCCCCTCGCGCTCGATCTCCCCGTCGAGGACCTCCTCGCCCTCGACGAGGCCCTGCGCAAGATGAGCCAGGAGCACCCGCGCAAGGCCGAGATCGTGATGCTGCGCTACTTCGCGGGCCTGACCGAGGACGAGATCGCCGAGCTCTCGGGCGTGACGACGCGCACGGTCGAGCGCGACTGGCGCTTCGCGAAGGCGTGGCTCTACCGGGCGCTCCACGGCGGAGATGAGCCCGCTCCTTGATCCGAGCGAGGTAGAGGCGCTCTTCGAGGCGGCGCTCGACGAGCGCCACGACCGCCGCCGGGCGTTCCTGGAGGCCCGGTGCGCGGGCCGCCCTGAGCTCCTCCGGGAGGTGTGGAGCCTGCTCCGGAGCGACGGCGCGCAGCCGGACGGGTTCTTGAAAGGCGCCGCAATCGCCCTCCCGGACCGCGACGAATCGCTGAGCCCCGGCGCGCGCATCGGGCGGTTCACGGTGCTCGCCAAGGCCGGCCAGGGCGGGATGGGCGTCGTCTATTCGGCCTACGACGCGGAGCTCGACCGCCGCGTCGCCCTCAAGCTCATCGCGCCGGGGGGGTTCGATCCCGAGGATCGGGCCCGCCTCGTGCGCGAGGCGCAGGTGATGGCCAGGCTCTCGCACCCGAACGTCGTCCCCATCTACGAGATCGGCGAGCACGAGCGGGGCGTGTTCGTGGCGATGGAGTTCGTCGACGGCCGGACGCTCCGCGACCTGCGCGGCGAGCAGCCCCGCGCGTGGGAGGCCGCGCTCGCCGCGGGGATCCAGGCCGGCCGCGGCCTCGCGGCGGCGCACCAGGAGGGGCTCGTCCACCGCGACGTCAAGCCGGACAACATCCTGATCGGCAAGGACGGCCGGGCGCGCATCGCCGATTTCGGGCTCGCGCGCCTCCATGTCGAGGAGGACCGGCCCCTCTCCGGCGGGGGCTCCGGCGCCGAGATCCCCGGGGAGGACGCGCTCCGCGCGCAGCTCACGGCCGGGAGCGCGTTCATGGGGACGCCCGCGTACATGGCCCCCGAGCAGGCCGAGCGGAGGCCGGCGACGGCGAGGAGCGATCAGTGGAGCTTCTGCGCGACGCTCTACGAGGCGCTCTACGGGGAGCCGCCGTTCGAGGGGGAGGACGTCCGAGCGCGGCTCGACGGGGCGCGGCGCGATCTCCTGAGGCCGGCGCCGGCCGGCTCGAAGGTACCGGCGCGGGTCCGGGGCGCGCTCGCGCGCGGGCTCCGCGCCCGGCCCGAGGAGCGGTGGCCGAGGCTCGACGATCTGCTGAGCGTCCTCGCCGATGAGCTGGCGAGGAGCTCCGAGTTCGATCTCACGGTCTCCAGGCGCGAGCGCATCCGCTTCGGCCTCCTGATCGGCGCTCTCGGCGTCGTGATGGCGACGGTGGGCATCGGCCGCGTCGTCCCGGTGGTCCGCCCCGTGGACCTGTTCGCGATGGGCTGCGTCACGGCGCTCGCGGGGCTCACGCTGCTCCGGGTGTTCCGCCGCCCTCTCTCGAAGAGCGCGGTGAACCGGCGGATCGGCCACGTGGTGAAGGTGCTGCTCGTCGCGATGCTCCTTCACCGGGCGCTCGCCGTGATCACGGACGAGCCCGTGGAGCGCGCGCTCGCGACGAACCTGCTCCTCTTCGCGACCGTCCACGCGACGGCCGCGCCGAGCCTGCCGAGGGCGAGCTGGATAGCCGCCGCCCTCTGCGCGGCGTGCTCGGCGGCCGCCGCGGTCTTCCCGGAGCACGCCGCCGCGATCTACGTCACGGGCGTGCTGGGCTCGCTGACGCTCGCCATCGTGGTGTGGCACCGCGAGTAGCGCGTCATCGCCTGTCCCTGTCGATTCACGGCGTCCGGCTCGTGCTAGAATCCAACGAGAAGGTCGTCGGCCGAGCGCGTGACCCCGCTATGGGCCCGCGATGAAGCTGTCCTGGTAGCCCGGCTCCTCCACCGCGAGCGCGGCCGCGGTGGCCGAGAGCGGGCGGATCGTGTCGAGCATGACCGCGAGCTCGCTCGTCTCGCGGGCCCCGAGGCTCGCCTCGTACGCGCCGGGGTGCGGACCGTGCGGGACGCCGGCGGGGTGGTGCGAGATGCTGCCGGGGCCGACGCCGCGGCGCGAGGTGAAATTGCCGCGGCAGTAGAACAGGAACTCGTCGCAATCGACCGACGAGTGCGGGTACGGGCACGGGATCGCCTCCGGGTGGAAGTCGACCGGGCGCGGCACGAAGCTGCAGACGAGGGCGCCCCGCGCGGCGAACGTCCCGTGCCAGTCCGGAGGCAGGTGCACGAGCCCGACGCGCGCCTGGAAGCGCAGGATCGGGAACGCGAACGGGTACACCGTCCCGTCCCAGCCCACGACGTCGAGCGGCGAGCGCTCGAGGGCGAAGCCGTGGAAGGCGCCGCCGCGCTTCACGACGAGCGCGCGGATGCCCTCGTCGAGGGGGCCGACGAACGTGGGCCGCCGGAAATCGCGGTGGGAGTACGGCGCGTCCATCCGCAGCTGGCCGACCTCGTTGCGCCACTTGCGCGGGATATGGATGTCCTCGGCCTCGATCGAGAGCCAGCGCTGGGGCGCGGCGTCCGGGAGGAAGCGGTAGAAGAGCCCCTTCGGGATGACGACGTAGTCGTCCTGCTCGAAGCGCAGATCGCCGAGCATCGTGCGCAGGACGCCGCCCCCGTGGAAGATGAAGAACAGCTCGTCGGCGTCGGCGTTCGCGAAGTACACAGGATCGGCCGCGTCCGGCTGGACGAGCCCGATCACCACGTCGTCGTTGAAGAGCAGCGGCACGCGGCGGTCGACAGCGGGCCCGCCCCGCCGCGGCAGATCCTGCGACCGGTAGTGCCGCTTGGCGAGCGGCCGCGCCGCCGCGGCGACCGGCAGCGTGAAGCCGTGCGCGGCCTCCGCGACCCGGTGCTCGTGCGGCCGGCGCTCGTGGTAGGCGATCGTGTAGGGGCCGTCGAAGCCCGCCCGCGTCAGGCACTCCTCGTAGCGGAGATCCCCCGCCTCGCTCCGGAGGGCGATGTGGTGCTTGGGCGGGACGATCCCGGCGACGACGCGATCGAGCATCAGCCGCTCCCGTCCGCTCTTTGCTGCCGCTCGATGCTCTCGAACAGCGCCCGGAAATTGCCGGCGCCGAAGCCGCGATCCCCCTTCCGCTGGATGAGCTCGAAGAAGAACGGCCCCGCGTCGGGATCGCGGTGCGTGCCCGACGACTCCTTCAGAAAGATCTGGAGGAGATAGGACCGCGCGCCGTCACCGTCGACGAGCACCTCGAGCTCCCGCAGCGCCGCCGCGTCCTCGTCGATCTGCCCGATGCCGAGCTCCCGCAAGCGCTCGGGCAGCATGTCGTAATAGGCGGCCGGGGTCGGCATGAACTCCACGCCCCGCTCGCGCATCGCACGCACGGCGGCGAGGATGTCCTCCACGGCGAGCGCCACGTGCTGCACGCCGTCGCCGCGGTGCTCCTCGTTGAAGACGTTGATCTGCGAGCTCTTGAAGTAGGGCCGGTAGGGCTCGTTGTTCGCGAACTTCACGCCCGAGGCCGGGTCCCACATCACGGCCGAGCGCAGGCCCGAGCCGTGATCGGCGCCCTTCGCGACGTCGTTCGTGTGGAACGCGATCTTCCAGAACGGCTCGAGCCCGAGCACCTGCTCCATCCAGAGCAGCGCGGGCGCCATCGTCTGGAAGTTCGAGGTGATGTGATCGAACCGGGTGATCCCGAACCGGTTCTCGCCGCCGCGCGGTGCGTCGTAGGCCACGCAGCCGGGGAACAGCGCCCGATATCCGCGCCGCTCCACGAAGCGAAAGGTGGTGTCGCCGAACGGGGTCGTGATCGAGAACGACGCGAACGCGCCGCCCTCGTCCGTCGCCCTGTGGATCTCGTCGATCGGCGTGCCCCCGCGGCCGTCGAGCAGCCGGAAGGCGCGGTCGATGTCCTCCACCTCGAAGATGACCGTGCCCACGCCGTCCGGGTGCTTGCGCAGGTAGCGCCACGCCCGCCCGCCCTCGCCGATCGGCTGCGAGCACACGACCACGCACTCGCCGGCCTGGAAGACGACCGACTGTTGCGCCGCCGCCGCCGTGAGCTCCGACGAGCTCGCGGCGATCTCCTGAAAATCGAGCTTCTCCGTGTAAAACTTCCGGCTCCGCTCCAGGTCGCGCACGTAGTAGTGCAGCGCCTCTACCCGCTTGATGCCGATCGACTCCACCTTGGCCATTCGAATCCTCCGTCGCGAGGGGGTAACGCAGGGCGAGCTAGGCGACCGGATCGACCTGGCGGTCGGCGTGGACCGCCTGGAAGGCGGGCAGCGCCATGCGCTCCGCCTCGATCCGCAGCAGGGTCGAGAGCGGCGCGAGATCGAGCTCGCAGGCGCTCATCCGGATACCACCCGCTGCGCGATGCGCCCGAACAGGCTCTCTCCCGCGCGATTCAGCATCTCGATCATGATCGTGTCTCCTGCCTTCATGAACGGCGTCGTGGCCGCGCCGTGCGCGAGGGTCTCGAGCATGCGCTTCTCGGCGAGGCACGACACGCCGCGCGCCGGATCCCGGTTCGAGACGGTGCCGCTGCCGAGGAGGGTCCCCGCCGTGAGGCTGCGGGTCCTGGTGACATGCTCGATGAGCTCGAAGAACGAGAAATGCATCTCCGGGCCGGCCTCGGGATCACCGATGAGCGCGCCGTTGTAGGTCGAGCGGAGCCGCAGGTGGACGCGCCCGTCATCGAACGCGCCGCCGAGCTCGTCGGGCGTGATCGCGAACGGCGAGAACGCGGTGGCGGGCTTGGAGCAGAAGAACCCGAACCCCTTCGCGAGCTCGGCGGGCACGAGGTTGCGCAGCGTCACGTCGTTGGCCAGCAGGAACAGGCGGATGTGCCGGTGGGCCTCTTCGCGGCGCGTGCCTTGCGGGGTGTCGCCGAGGACGACGCAGACCTCGGCCTCGAAATCCAGGCCCCACGCCTCGTCGCGCAGGACGATGTCGTCGGTCGGGCCGAGGAGGACACCGGAGCCGCCCTGGTACACGAGCGGATCGGTCGTCAGCGTCTCGGGGGGCTCGGCGCCGCGCGCCTTGCGCACGAGCACGATGTGGTGGATGTACGCCGAGCCGTCGATCCATTCGTAGGCGCGGGGAAGCGGCGCGGCGAGCGCTTCCACGGCGAGCGGGGTCACCGCCGCGCCGCCGCGCTCGATATCGTCGGCGATGCGGCGGAGCGCGGGCTCGGCGCGCTCCCAGTCGTCCAGCGCGGCCTGGAGCGTGGGGAAGGCCGCGCCGGCGGGCGCGTAGGCGAGGCCGTCGCGGCGGACGACGACGAGCGTGCCATCACGGCCGGGGCCGCGGAGAGAGGCGAGCTTCATGCGAGAGAGAGCTCCTCTCGGCGCCCCGGCAGTCTCTTCGCCTCCGCTGGACGAGCAGGAGCCCCTTCGCGCCTGCCAGGGCTCGTCCTCGTTTGCGCGCTGTGCACCGAGTAACCGGTTGAACGGATCCGCATGGACACCGGATTGGATGTTTTCACGACGCCCCACGATCTCGCGCAGCGCGCCATGGAGGTGATTGCAACGATCTCTTACCCGATCCCTCTGACTCGCGGCATAGGCATACTCACCTATGCCGCGGATCGTGGGCGCGGAACCCCACCGCCTCGGGGATCACTTCTGCAGCTGGACGCCCAGGAACAGGGCGTTCCCCTTCGCCCCCGACAGATCGCTTCTTTGATAGCCGAGCGCGACACGCGCAGCGTGCCCCTCGATGATGTAGCCCAGCTGGGCATCGATGAGCAGATAGGAGTCGGCGTTCTTCGGCTTCGCTTGTTGCAATCGGACCAGAGGCTGCAGCTTCCCGACGCCGATGTTGCTCGGCGTGAGGTAGCTCGCGAGCGCAAAATAAGAATGGTCGAACCTCTCGAAGTCGCCGAAGTACTTGTAAAATGCGCCCTCGAGCGTGATGGTGCCCGCCGTCCCGAGGTTCTTCTCGAACAGGAGGTCGGCGTTGACCTCGCCATAGGTGTCCTTGCGCGGGGTGCCTGGGGGCTCGCCCGCCGCAGGGGGCGGCAAAGGCTCGACCGAACCTTCCTTCTGCACCTCACCCGCCACGCCGAGCGCGAGGATGCTCTTCTCGCCGAGGTACGTGGCTTTCTGGTAATAGGCCGGCTCCGGGTCGAGCAAGCTCAAGTTGAGCCTCGCCGTGTAGAGCGGGCTCACCGAAGAGTCATGCAGGTTGAAGGCCCCCACGTAGTACTTGAACAGGCCGCCTGCCGCCTTGCCCCAGGCGGTTACCCCGTCGTTGCGCCCGAAAGGCCCCTGCCTCGGCCCGATCGGCGGCGCATAGGGCTCGAAGAATCCGGGATAGTTCCACGGCCCCATCGACCACGGCCCGGAGAAGGCGGAGCGATCCGACGGCACGATCATTCGACCGATCCAGACGTTCAGCAGATCATGGAACTGGAACTTGGCGATGACGTCACGGATGGTCACGCTGCCCGTGATGTTGCCCCCGGTCGGGGTCGGCCCGAACTGAGCGACGATCGCGCCCTGCAGGCCGATGAATCGGTTGATTTCGCCTGAAAACGACAGATCCAGCTCTCCGTCCCCGAGCAGCCGGTCCATCTTCTCGCGCGCGCCGGGGTTCTGTAAGCGACCTCCGATGCGGGCCCAGGCCGCGACGCTGACCGGCTTCTTCCATGGCTCCTTGTCCGCCGGCGGTGCCGTCGAAGCTGCACCGGGCCCGGCGGCGCTCTGCGGCGCCGGCGCGCCGGCGTGGGCTTCCGCAGGCGGCGCTGGCGCCGCGCTCGCGTCTGCGGGAGGGCCCGCGGGTTCGGTCGCGGGGGCCGCGCTCGTCGGACCTTCGCCCGTGGGCGCCGGCGGCGCCTCGGGCGGCGGTTGTGCCCCTGCCGGGCGATGGAAGGAAGTGATGCCGAGGATGACGGCCAAGAACCCTGCGCCGACATCGCCCCGGCGTGTCGCCGCTCTCGTCTGTTTGCTCATGCGTTCTCCGTGTCAGGCCATCCGAGATCTCGACGATCTCGGCCACGCTCGCGCCCCCCTAGCCGATCTCGTACACCGTGAGCCGCACCCGGTCGGCCAGCCGCTCGCCCACGGACAGGGCCAGCACGGCGTTCAGCCGCAGAAGCCCTGGCGCCGAGGTGCGCATACGGATGGCGGTGCGGAAGTAATAGAGCCCGGGGTCCACCGCCTCGCCGCGCCCGAGCGCCGCCAGCACCTCCGGCGGCCCGGCGCGGACGCCCTCGGAGACGATCTCCACCGTTCCATGGCCGGCGATGTCGAGGATGTAATGGGCGGAGATGTCCATCCGCCCGTCGGCCCAGATCGTCTGCCAGTCGCCGCCCGGCAGCACCCGCCCCTCGAGGCCGCCGGCCACCGTGCCGCCGACGATCGGGATGAAGCGCCGGCCGGGCGAGCTCGGATTGACGGTGACCGGCGGGTCCACAGCCACCTCGAGCGTCATCAGGGGGACGAGGGGAGGGCTCACGCGCGGGGCTCCGAGGCGCGCTTCAGGCCGGTCAGCACCTTGTAGCGGGCGGCGATGGCCTCCAGCTCGCCGGGGGCGAAGACGTCCTCGATGCGGTCGAATCCGTCGGGCGCGCGGTCCTGGGCCATCTGCATGCACTGCTCAGGACCGTTGCCGCGATTGGCCGCGACGATGGCGGCGGTGGCGGGCAGGCGCTCCGCCTCGTACGCGGCCAGCGCTTCCACCGGATCGGCGTGGGCGGCGAGCGCGCGGACCAGCGCGCGGGCGTCCAGGATGGCCTGACTCGCCCCGTTCGAGCCGATCGGGTACATGGGATGGGCGGCGTCCCCCAGCAGCGTCATGCGCCCATGGCTCCAGCGCGGCAGCGGATCGCGGTCGACCAGCGGGAACTCGTAGATCGCCTCGGCGCCCCGGATCAGGCCGGGCACATCCAGCCAGTCGAAGCGCCAGGCCTCGAACCTGGGCAGGAAGTCGGCAGGATCGCCCCGCCGGTTCCAGTCCTCCCGTCGCAGGCTCTCGGCGACGGTGAGCTCGGCGATCCAGTTGATCGTCTGGCGGCCGTCCGGCCCCGGTGGGGAGATGGGATAAGCGACGAACTTCTGGTCCTGATGCCCGGCCATGATCATGCTGGCGCCGGTGAGGAAGGGCGCCGCCACGCTGGTCGCCCGCCACAGGATGCGACCGCCGTAGACCGGCGGCCCCTCGTCCGGATAGAGGCTCGCGCGCGCCGCCGAATGGATGCCGTCGGCGCAGATCAGGAGATCGGCGGACACCTTCGAGGCCACGCCCTCGCGGTTGACGAAGCGCGCCGCGATGCGGCCCTCGCCCTCGTCGTGGTCCAGGAGGCGCCGGTCGCAGATCACCCGGTGGGGGCCCAGCCGCTCGACGGCGGCGTCGAACAGCACGCCCTGCAGAGCGCCGCGGTGCAGGGAGATCTGCGGCGCGGCGTGACCGGCGAAGCGGCCGCGCGGCTCGCCCCAGATGCGCTGGCCGAAGCGGTTGAAATAGACGAGCTCGCGGGTCGCCACCCCGTGGGCCATCAAGGCCTCGACCAGGCCCAGCTCGTCCAGCACCTCGCCGGCGTGTGGCAGGAGGTTGATGCCGACCCCGAGCGGCAGGATGGTAGGCACGGCCTCGAACACCGTCACCTCATGGCCCGCGGCGTGTAACGCCAGAGCTGCGGCCAGGCCGCCGATCCCGGCGCCCGCGACGATTACCTGCATGAGTCCTCCCGCAGACATGCGGCTCGACGCCGCCCCTCGTTGAAGCTGCCTCCGCGCGGGCGAAGCGCGCGACGAACAGCACCGCCAGCGCCAGCAGCAGCCAGTCCTCTCGAACGATCCGGCGGGCGGCGCCCCTCGGGACCGCGCAGGCCGAAGGCCCCGCCTCCCGGAGGACGCCCGGCGCGCGGCCGGGCGCCGATCGCCCCCGCCATTCCCTCAATCACCTGCGTAGCGTCCGCGAATGGTCATCACCGCCGCGGCCACCCCGGCCGACAGCACCACCGGCACCATGGCCATGGCCACGCCGGCGGGGCCCCAGCCCTGGCCCAGCAGGTGGCCCGCCACCAGCGGCCCGCCGATGGAGCCCAGCCGGCCGGCGGCGATGGAGGCGCCCGTGGCCAGCCCGCGCGCCCGCGCCGGGTAATAGAGCGGGATGACGCCATAGAGCGAATATTGCGCGCCTAGCAAGAAGAACCCCGCCAGGCCGGCCAGCGCCAGCACCGGAAGCAGGCTGTTGGCCCCCGCCAGCCCGAACAGCGACAGGGCCAGGGCGGGATAGGCCGCGATGATGGGAGCGCGCGGCCCGAACCGGTCCACCAGCAATCCGATGACCCAGCAGCCGACGACGCTGCCGGCATTGAACGCGAAGGCGGCGCCAGCCCCCCCCTTTCCGCCCAGGCCCTTGGCCGCCACCAGCGATGGCAGCCAGTTGAGCAGCAGATACAGCACGAGCAGCGTCAGGCCGAAGGTGAACCAGGCCAGCAGCGTGACCAGCAGCCGGCCATGGCCGAACAGCGCCTGCCCCCCGCCCTGCTGCTGGGCGCCGCCGGCCGCTGCCGTGCGGCTGTCGGGCATCAGGCGCGCGATGGCCGGCAGCAGCAGCAGCGGCAGCACGCCGCCGGCCAGGAAGATGCTGTGCCAGCCGAACCGTGCCAGGAAGCCGGCCGCGAACAGCGCCGCCAGCGCGCCGCCGGCCGGCATGCCGCTGAACATCAAGGTGGTGGTGCGAGTCCGCCGATCGGGCGGGGCGATTTCCAGGGCGACGGCCACCAGGGTGGGCATCGCCGCCCCCAGGCCTGCCCCGGCCAGGAGCCGGTAGATGCCGAGCGACAGAGGTCCACCCGCCACGACGGTGGCCAGCGTGAACACGCCGAACACGCCGACGGCCATCATCAGCAGCGGCTTGCGGCCCATGCGGTCCGCCATCCAGCCGCCGGCCAGCGCGCCGCAGACCAGCCCGACCATGCCGGCCCCGAACACGACGCCCGCCTGCCCGGGCGTCAGGCCCAGGGCGGGGATCAGCAGGGGGGCGGCCACGCCGATGGCCTGGATGTCGAACCCTTCCAGCAGCGCGATCAAGAAGCACAGCGACAGCGTGACGGCGCCGCGCGGCGCGTGAGGGGGCGATGCGCCCATGGGGAAACCTCCCGTTTCCTTCCCGTTGCCCGGGATGGTTGCAGCTGGCCGCAGCCGAACAGATGCGGTGATTGAGCGTTCTGGTCCGAGTTCGCCGTCCGTCCTCGCATCACACGATGCAGGTGACTGCAACGACTTCGTACCCGAGCCCTCTGGATCGAGGCATAGGCATACCCGCCTATGCCTGGGGGCGAGACGCTGTCAGGCGACAGAGGCCGCCGGCGGCCGTTGCTCCGCGACCTGCGCGGCGAGCAGCCCCGCGCGTGGGAGGCCGCGCTCGCCGCGGGGCTCCAGGCGGGCCGCGGCTTCGCTCTCGAGGAGCGCGGCGAACCGGCCGATCGGCCACGTGGTAAAGGTGCAGTGCGTCGCGACGCTCCTTCACCGGGCGCTCGCCGTGATCGCGGACGAACCCGTGGAGCGCGCGCTCGCGACGAACCGGCTCCTCTTCGACCAGCGCGCTGTCGCCTGTCCCGTGGTCGCGCGTGAGCGTGAGGTCCTGCGGGAATCGAAGGGGTCGCCCACGCAGCCTGCGGGCTTCAGGTGACCTTTGCGCGCCACGGGCAATCCGCGTCATGACCATCACCAAGGACATCGGCGGTGCGCGCCGCGAGATGGCCCCTACCCCCCCGATTGACGCCTTCTCCTGACCATGATGCGTTGCGGAACGGCATGATCATCCGTCGTGAGCAAAAGACCGCGCTGGCCGAGCGGCAGCGCCGGGCGCAGTGCGACCTCGCGCGCGACTACCTGCGCGCCGAGCTCCGGGACCTCGTGGCGGACCTCGGCGACGACGCGTTGTTCGAGCATTGCCGCGAGTCGATGGAGATCGGCCTCGCCTTCGGCCTCTCCGACCACCGGTCGGTTGTATGGCTGGCCGCCATGCGCGTCCTCATCCACCCCCGCTTTCACGAGCACCCGCGCCTGCGCGCGCTCCTCGCGGATCCGCGCGTGCCGCCTGAAGCGCGTATCGATCACGTCCTCGCGGAGGCGACCGAGCTGGATTTTCACGAGGCCGCGATCGTCGGGCCAGGCATCCCGCTCGCGGAGCCGTAGCCTATTCGCGGCACAAGGACGAGGCCGTCATGCCCCAATGTCAATTCCCCGACTGCGGCACCCCCTTCACCGTCAAGAAGTGCGACGGCTGCAAGAAGCATTTTTGCACGGCGCTGGCGCACCTTCACAACCACAATTGCAAAGAGATCTGCGGCGCCTGCAGTCGGGACAGCGTGGTCGTGCAGAAATGCGCTGCGTGCGCCAAGGTCCTGTGCCACGAATGCTCCATCCCGCACAACAAATACAATCACCCCTCGTGCGGCGCCTGCGGAAAGCCAGGAGTCCGCTGCTCTTGCGGGAAAAGCTATTGCAGCCATCACCTGCTCCGCCACCAAAACAGCGGCGCGTGTGGCCAGACTTGTATTGTCTGCCACGGCACCGCCGCGGCTCCATGCCCCAAGTGCAGCCACTTCCTTTGCATCAAGCATCATAATCACATCGATTCCCCGCACTGCGCACAGCCGCGCTGTCCCACGACGGCGACGAGCTCGTGCCGCCTCTGCGGCCAGATTCATTGCGCGCCCCACGCCCGCGACCACGCGCACGCGCACGCGCCGGACGACGTGAAGCAGTGCGTCCATTGCGACGCGCTCACGGCGCTCTCCTGCGATCGCTGCCACGAGCCCCTATGTCGACGCCATAAAAGCTCCGCATCGCACGATTGCGTCAACAGGGGACAATGCTCGGTCTTGACATGCCGCGAGCGCACCCCCTTCAAATGCACTACCTGCAAGACCTTCGTCTGCGACGACCACCGCGACGAGGCCGCGCACCCCTGCGGAAGATGCGCCTTCGTGCTGGGCGCCAGCAGCCGGCCGTGCACGAACCCTGCCGTCGCGCAATGCGCGAAATGCAATCGGTGGTTCTGCTGCAAGCGCGCAAAGATCGGCAAGGAAAAGAGCCACCTGGGCGCCCATGGATGCGACCTCGCCGTGATCGAGCAACTGCAGGCCGTCGGCCGGTTCCCCATCTGGACGTTCCAGTACGCGGGTGGCCACCTCCAATTGCCTCGGCTCGTCGAGCCACCCGACGAGGACGACGATGACTTCGAGCCCATGCTCCGTTCCGAATACATCCACGGCATGATGAGGATCATCGGCGCTCCGCCGCCGGCGGCGCTTCAAGAGATGGTCACCAATCTGTTCGGCTCTACCCTGGGCGCATCGTCCCCCAATGACCTCCTCGCGATGCTCCTCGCGTTGAAGGAGGCCAAGCACTGGCACGAGCTCTACGACGCCTTCCGGAGCTCCCCCCAGATGAAGTTCGCCTGCTGCCAGATGCTCAATTCACAGATCCTCCACGTCAAGGACGTCCTCCACGTCCACAAGAGGGACCTCTTTTCGATGCCCTGGATCGAGGAGGCCGACACGAAGCCCTGGGAGATTCGCCTCGTCAAGAAGTTCACGCGCCTCACGGACAGGGGAGAGACCCCGCTGTTGCAAGTAAAACGATGCCACGTCATCGACGTCGGCAAGAGCGGTCTGCTCGGCGCCACGGAGGAGCTGATCGCGGTCCGAAAGGCCCTGAACGCGGTGCACGCGAAGCACCCCGACCGCACGATACACCACGCGACCATCCTGAACTGGCCGTTCTGCTCCGTGCTGGCCATCAACCAGAAGGACTCCTCGGGCAAGGGCACCACGCGCATCGTCACGCCCTGCGTCGGCGCCACGGATGCGCGCTGGCAGGTGCGCGTGCTCGACCTGTCATACAACGAGATCTGGCAAGGGCTCGCGCGCTTTTCTCCGCAAGACCAGCAAATAATCGCTCGCGTGCTCATCGGCCTCGTGGAGGGAGAGATGCCGTCCGTGGACGTGCAACGACAGGTCGTGCCGCTCACGGGCGTGAAGGCGCGGTTCTTGCGCGGGGTCAGGCTCGACCAGAGCACCAGCGCGCTGCAGTTCAGCGAGAAATGGTGGCTCTCGAACTATGCCAAGAAGATCGACGTCAAGCTCTCCATGATGGAATTCCTGTGTTCCATGGCCGCGATCCTCTTCGTCGCGGAGCCGCGGCACGCGCGCGCCATGATCCCCGTCACCCTGATCCAGCTCCAGGAGGTCGTCGACGGCGAGCTCACCATGGCGGACCTCTTCGGCGACCTCGGCGGCGGCATCGAATATGGACGATTGCTCGCGGGCGCGAACTATATTGGCGACAAACTCAGGCAGGCCTCGGACCAAGGCCAGTGGTTGACGCAAGCGTGCACGACATGGGCCTCCATCAAGGATCGCATCCCCCCGGGGCATAACCTCGTGGTGCGATCATGCCCGCTGAAAGATCTGAGGATGGTGCTCGCCGACAGCCCGGGCTACGAGGTCACGGCGCCTGCGTCGTTTTTATACCATGGAGCATCGCTGGCCGTCGGGTATACGAGCGCGGCGCGCGCGCCGGTATACCAGGTCCTCATGAAAGAGCTATTCACGATGTTCCTGAGGACGCTCACAGAGATGAAACAGTCACTGAGGCTCAACCTCCCTGCGGCGCCCGTGCCTACCCGTCACGTCCAGGTACCCGCGCTGCTCCCGAGCGACATCGAAGACGTCGCGCTCGGCGAGGCCGAGGCGGCGTTCGACGAGGACATCTCCTCGTTGGATCCATGACGGTCTCGCCGAGCCGCGGAGCCAGGACGCCTCGAACCATCATGAGCAGCACCCCCCCTTGGCCAGCTCATGTCCTTGGGCGCCTCCGTGGAATTGACTTGTTGGACCAACTACGTATCCGGACAAAGTTGGAACGAATACCAGGCTGCGCCTGAGTCACGCGTCGCGAGCGCATCGCCGACACGTCCCAGACAGCACACCTCCTACGGCTGATCGGCGCGGCGCTCGGGGAGCTGGGTTCACGTCGGCACGAGCACCGCTGCCCCCGAAAAGCGGCCGTTCCGCAGATCGTCGAGCGCCTCGTTGGCCGCCAGCAGCGGGTAGACGTTCACCTGCGTCCGCACGGGCACCCGCGGCGCGAGCGCGAGGAACTCCTCGCCGTCCCTGCGCGTCAGGTTCGCCACCGACCGCAGCACCCGCTCGCCCCACAGGATCGAATAAGGGAACGAGGGGATGTCGCTCATGTGGATTCCCCCGCAGACCACGGCGCCGCCCTTGCGTACGGCGCGCAGCGCGGCCGGCACGAGATCGCCGGCCGGGGCGAAGATCAGCGCCGCGTCGAGCTCCTCGGGCGGCGCGTCGAAGGAAGAGCCTGCCCACTCGGCCCCCATCGACAGCGCGAACGCGCGCGCCGCGTCGTCGCCCGGCCGGACGAACCCGAAGACGCGCCGACCCTCGAAGCGGGCCACCTGCGCAACGAGGTGGGCGGCGGCGCCAAACCCGTAGATGCCAATCCGCTCGGCGTCCCCCGCCAGACGCAGCGTCCTGTACCCGATGAGCCCGGCGCAGAGCAGCGGCGCGGCCGAGAGGTCCGGGAAGCCGTCGGGGATCGGAAAGCAGAAGCGCGCGTCCGCGACCGCGAGCTCCGCATACCCGCCGTCGATCTGGTACCCGGTGAAGCGCGCCCGGTCGCAGAGGTTCTCCCGCCCTGCGCGGCAATGCGCGCACACGCCGCAGGTCCAGCCGAGCCAGGGCACACCCACGCGCACGCCCGGCGCGAACCGCGGCCCTTCGCCCACCGCGGGCACCTCCTCGAGGACCTCGCCCACGATCTGGTGCCCCGGCACGAGCGGCAGCCTCGCGTCCGGCAGCTCGCCGTCGACCACGTGCAGATCGGTGCGGCACACGGCGCAGGCGCGCACGCGGAGCAGCACCTCACCGGGACCAGGCCGCGGAGCGGGCCGATCCTCCAGCACGAGCGGACTCTTCGGGGCTCTCAGGACGAGGGCGCGCATGGCTCCGAGCCGAGGTTTCCGAGCCGAGTGTATTGCAGCCAGCGCCCCCCGTCCCGTGTGTGAGCCCAGAAGATCGCCGAGCCCAGCCTGCTCGACGGGAAGCGACGCTATCCTGTGCCCTGACGTCCGCTGCCCGCTGCTCTTGACACGGCGCTCCGGAGGAGCCCCGCCAGCCGTGTCCTCCCCAGGGTTCGAGGAGCTCCGCGGTCCCACCGATAGGAGTTGACACTGCGCGTGTGAGCGTTCACAATCGGCCCTAGCGGGTATCCTTTCGCTTCCCCGCTGAAGGGGTCGGTACGCGCACCGAGACCTTCATGTCCCGAACGACATCGGCATGGATTCGTTCGGTCGTCGCGGATGCGAGTCACGGTGAGCTCAATCAATTGCCCGCGGCTGGAATCGCAGTCCTGGCCGGTAGCATCCTTTGTATAGCAGCGATTACAGCGGCGGTTCATCTGTTGAATAACATCGCTTTATCATCAATGTCTCCCTCTCCCCGCGCCTGACGCGCGGCGCTGTCATGTTGAAACCCGGCCCGCCTGAGGGGCCGTCCATGCCGCGCTCTCGAGAGGTTGAGCCAGGAACAGGGGGAGATGTTCCATGCGGATTGCAACCCCTCTCGAAGGGCGAGCTCGGAGCAGTAGATTCGGACGAGCGAGCCTCGCAATGGTGAAGGCGGCACCCCTCGGTGCATGGCTAGGTTCTGGTATCCGGGAGGCTCGCATAGGATGGATTTCTACGGCGGCGGCCGAAAGACCGATCCGTTCGCGCACCTCGACGCCTTCCTCGCCGCCTGCGACGGCTGCCGCGTCGATCTCATCGCGGCGCGTTGGCAGGCTTGCGACTGGCCGGCCCCCGTGTGTGGTACTGTATCTTGGCGAGCTCCGATGCACCCGGCGGCGAGGTGCAGCCCGTGACCGCCCGCGCCGCGGTCGCTCCGTCGACGCCTCCGCCCGCCGACGCGGTCTCCGCGGCGGGCGTACAGGCCGCGCCGCTCGACTTCGCAGAGGTGTACGAGGAGATCTTCCCCTTGGTCTGGCGGACCGTGCGCCGCCTCGTCGCGGACGCCTCCGCGCACGAGGACGTATGCCAGGAAGTGTTCGCCGTCGTGCACCGGCGGCTCCCGGAGTTCCGGGGCCGCTCGTCGCTGAAGACGTGGGTCTTCGGGATCGTGGTCAACGTCGTACAGGCGCACCGGAGAGCGCAGCGCCGGCAGAGCCCTGCCCACCGCGGGACAGGAGAGATCGTGGATCCCGAGCAGCTCGCGGGGCCGAGCGACCTCAGCCCCTACGAGGTCATGAAGAGGGCGGAGGCCGCGCGCGTGGTGCACGACCTCCTGGCGTCGCTCGACGAGGAGAAGCGCGTGGTGCTCCTCCTCGCCGAGCTGGAAGAGCTCCCGGCGTCGGAGATCGCGCAGGGGATCGGGGTCAACGTCAACACCGTGTATGCGCGGCTGAGGGCCGCTCGACAGGCGTTTTCCGACGCGGTGCACCGCCACCACGCCAAGATCCGAGGAGGCCGCCATGGATGAGCTGGGTGCTGGCGAGCGGGCGCTCTTGAGCGCCCCTTCGAGACGCGGACGAGCCGACCGACGAGGACAGGCGGTCGATGCGCGCGCCCGTGGAGGGCAGGCTCTGGCCGAACGCGCAGGTCGAGCAGGCGCTTGCCCGATGCCGATTGCCGCCGCCCCTGTATTCATACGACCCCCCGCGATCTTCGCGTTTATGCCCGCACGCGGTCGATTTGATCACGAAAACAGCGCGCTCCGGTCACAAGACGGAACTGCCGATTCCACACGCGGGAGCCGACGATGACATTCAGATTGGACCGAGTGTTCGCGAGTCCCTGGATTGCTGCCGGGGGATGCCTCCTGAGCATCTCGTGCACTGGCACCCTCGGGGGTGATGACTCTTCGGAGCAGAGTCCGGGGCAGACCCCGGACCAGGGTGCCGCCATCGCTGTAGACAGGATGCCTCTGCACCACATGACAGCGTCGGAGTACAACTCCACCGTCGCCCACCTCCTGGGAACGAGCCTGCGGCCCGCGGACGGATTCCCGGCCTTCGGCGCGAAGGGCTTCGACGCAAACGTCAACGCGCTCTCGAACCTCTCGCAGGTCCTGGTCCAGGGGTATTACGACGCCGCCAGGACGCTCGCCGAGGACGCGTTCTCGAACGAGGCGCAGCGCGCCAAGATCCTCGTGTGCGACCCGGCAGAGGGCACGGACGACCGGTGCGCACGCGAGATCATCGAGCGCTTCGGGCTGCGCGCCTTCCGGCGCCCGCTCGAGGCGGCGGAGGTCGACCGGTACGCGGCGCAGTACGACGACGCGCGGACCACCCTCGAGATGTCCCCGGTCGAGGCGGTGCAGCACGTCGTCCGGACGGTGCTGACGTCGCCGCACTTCATCCTCCGGATCGAGCTGGGCCCCGACTCGGCGAGATCGCCGGGCGCCCTCAACGGCTACGAGGTCGCGTCGCGCCTCTCGTACCTGCTCTGGAGCTCGCTCCCGGACGAGGAGCTCTTCGACGCGGCGGCGAGCGATGAGCTGGCCACCGCGGGCGAGCTCGAGCAGCAGGTGGACCGCATGCTGGACGACCCGAAGAGCGCCGCCTTCTTCCAGAACTTCTTCGGGCAGTGGCTCGGCACGCGCACGCTCCCCAGCCACAACGCCGACACGAGCCAGTTCCCGAACTGGAACGATGAGATGAAGAGCGCGATGCTCGACCAGGTCAACGAGTACTTCGCCGAGTTCACGACCGGCGGGCGGCCGTGGTCCGAGTTCCTCACGGCGCCCCACCCGGAGAGCCGGCTGATCGAGCCGCTCTATGCGAACGACCCCGAGGGCCTGCGCGAGGGGTTCCTCACGCTCCCGGCGTTCCTGACGCTGTCGTCCCGCGCCGACCGGACCTCTCCCACGTCCCGCGCGAAGACGATCCTGGAGCAGCTCTTCTGCGCGCCCATGGCGCCGCCCGCCAACGTGGATATCCCGGAGCTCGGCGCCGCGGACGGGGAGACGGGCGGCGTCACCAACGTGCGCAAGGAGCTCGAGAAGCACCGCGCGTCGCCCGACTGCGCGGGCTGCCACGACGTGCTCGACCCGATCGGGCTGAGCCTGGAGAACTTCGACCCGATCGGCGCCTACAGGACCCAGTACCCGAACGGCGACCCGATCGACGCGACGGGGGTGTACGAGGGCGCGGCGTTCGAGGACATCTCCGGCCTCGTGCCGGCGCTCGTGGAGGCCGCCCGCTCGGGGACGTGCCCCTCCGAGCAGCTCTTCAGCTATGCCCTGCGCCGGCGCCCGAGCGCCGGGGACAGGACGAGGATCAAGGAGATCGCCGGGCGTTGGGCCGGCGGCACGATCGCGGATCTGGCGAAGCAGGTGGTGACCAGCGATGCGTTCCGCCTTCGAGCGAAGGACTAGGCGCGGTGAGGCCGCACGCGTTGTTTCTGCACACGACGAGGCACGAAGGAGCGATGCGCACATGAAACGCTTGATGACACGCAGAAACTTGTTGCGCGGCGCGGGCGTCTGCCTGGCGCTGCCGTTTCTCGAGAGCCTCGCGCCGCGCAGCGCGCGCGGCGGTGAACCCGGCACCCCGAAGCGGTTCGTGCTCTGCACCTTTCCGAACGGGGCGCCCCATCACTGGTGGGAGACGGCCCCGGCGTTCGGAAAGACGCTGAAGGGCGCCGACTTCAAGCTGCCGAGGGTGCTCGAGCACTTCGCGCCGGTGAAGTCGAAGATGCTCATGATCAGCCGCCTCGGCAACTACACGTGGAGCACGGAGCAGCACCCCTACATCGAGCCTTCGCACTCGCGCCTCGGCGCGGCGCTCTCGACCTGCGTGGACGCCGATCAGCTGGGGAGGGAGGCGCGCCGGGACCTCGGCGAGTGGGTGGGGAACGGCGTCTCGGTCGACCAGCTCATCGTCCAGAAGGCAGGCCCGGAGCAGGCGACCCGCATCCCGTCGCTGCAGACGGGGCTCGGCGTCAAGCCCGGCTTCTTCGACCAGCGCAGCTACGCCTACAATCAGGTCCTCTCCTGGAAGAGCCCGAGCGAGCCGCTGAAGCGCTCGGTCAACCCGAAGGCGGTGTTCGACGCGCTCGTCGGCGCGGGCGCGGCGGGGTCCATGCCAGGGCAGACCGACGAGCAGGCGAGGATCGAGGCGGAGCGGCGCGCGGCGACCGAGAAGAGCGTCATCGACGGCGTGCTCGCGGACGCGAACTCGCTCATGAACCGGGTCGGCACCGACGATCGCAAGATCGTCCAGCAATACCTGGACTCGCTGCGCGAGATCGAGAAGAACGCGACCCGCGTCCAGTCGACGATGACCCCCTCGATGGGCCTTGGCTGCAGCCCGATCAGCCAGCCCGGCGTGGTCCCGGAGCCGCCGGGCCAGGCGGAGGGGCTCAACGAGAACGACAACACGGGAGCCGGCCCGTACAAGCACGAAGATCACGCGAAGGTCATGATCGACCTCATCGTCATGGCGATTCAATGCGACGTGACGCGCGTGATCACCCACATGCACGACGACATGCGCTCCGAGTTCGAGTACCGGTGCATCCCGGAGGACGTCCGCGCCAAGGTGGGACTCGCGTACAGGAGAGAGGCCAGCCTGCACTACCACTCCTCCCAGCACGCCGCCGGCAACCTGGACCGCGCGACCCAGAACGGCCAGTACAAGATCGTCACGCAGAGCAACCTCGACTACGCGGCGATCAACTGCTGGCTCAACCAGAAGAGCGCGCAGCTCGCGCAGCGGCTCGACGCGATCCCCGAGGGCGACGGCACGGTGCTCGATCACTGCGTCATGGTGCACATGAGCGAGATGCGCTCGCACGACCACGACGGGTACGACCTGCCCATCGTGCTCCTCGGCGGAGACGGCGTCTTCTTGAACGACGCGCACGTCGCCTACGACGCCCTCGGCAACGATCGCCAGCTCCGCGATCTGTGGTTCACCATCATGAACCAGTACTACGGCCTGGGCGTCACGTCGTTCGGCGAGGATCGCCGCGGCGTGAAGAACGCGCTCCTCGAGGAGATCCTGCGGTAGCGCGGTGACTCACGGCGACCCGCGCGGACGGTCATGAGCGCACCATGCCGGCAGCGCCCGGCCGCCGCGCGGAAAACCTGCAATGTTGATGGCTGGGACCCAACGTGGGCAAGCCAACGACTGCATCAAATCCATCCAGCCTGGCTTTCAAGTAGATCGCAGGCCTTCCTCTCGCCTATAGTTCATCACGCCTCGGACACACGGCGGTTCGCAGGAACACGTTTGTGGTGCTGGGCGCCGCGCAGCGGTGAGCGTGTGTGAACAAGCTGGCATGAGGGGAGCGCCATGAGCATGGATGGCCGACTCGATCCGAGCGACGCCTCGGCGCTGCGGGAGCGCGTCGTCCGCCTGGAGCAGGAGCTGGCCGAGCGCGAGCGGGAGCTGGCCGAGCACAGGCGCGAGATCGGGGCGCTGCACGAGCGCGAGGCGCAGCTCCTCGAGATCGAGGCGGAGCAGAAGCGGCTCGCCGCCGTGACGGAGAACAGCTCGGATTTCATCGGCATCGCCTCGATGGAAGGGGTCGCCCAGTACCTCAACGAGGCAGGGCGGGAGCTCGTCGGCCTCGAAGCGAGCGAGCTGCCGCGGGTGACGATCGGCAGCTTCTTCTTCCCCGACGATCTCCCCTACATCGAGCAGCACATCATGCCCGCGACGATGGAGCACGGCCGCTGGGTCGGGGAGTTCAGGTTCAGGCACTTCAAGACCGGGGCTGCGATTCCGGTCCTTTACAACTCCTTCCTGATCAGGGACCCGGAGACCGGGGAGCCCATGGCGCTGGCGACCGTGACGGCGGACCTCACCGAGCGCAAGCGCGCCGAGGAGGAGCGCGTCCGCCTGAAGGACGAGATGATCCGGCTCCAGGCCGCCATGCTCCGCGAGCTGTCGACCCCCCTGCTCCGGATCAGCGATCGGGCCGTCATCATGCCGCTCATCGGCGCGGTGGACTCGAGCCGCGCCGCGGCGGTCCTCGAGCGGCTGCTCCAGGGCGTCAGCGCCGAGCAGTCCAGGGTGGTGATCCTCGACATCACGGGCGTATCGAACGTGGACTCCCACGTCGCCGACGCGCTCATCCGGACGGCGAAGGCCGTGCGCCTGCTCGGCGCGCAGATGGTCCTCACCGGCATCCGGCCGGAGGTGGCGCAGATCCTCGTGGCGCTCGGCGTCGATCTGAACAGCATCGTCACGATGGGCTCGCTCCAGAGCGGCATCGCGTTTGCGTTGAGCCAGCCGCGTTGAGGTCGACGCGCCCGCGTCGGCTGAGCCCACTGGCAACACTGCGTGGGCCTCGGCGATATCGCGTGCGACGCAGTACGCCATCCTGCGCCGCGGGTGACGATTTCTGAAAGGTGAGCGGGAGCTCGATCAACTCCGGAGGCATGAAGACCTGGGCGCGAGGCCTGCCAGGCCGGGCGAGCATTTCTCGGCTGGCACTTTTTGCTCTGGGCGCAGCCGCGTGGGCGTGCTCTGAGACGCCGCACGACGGCTCCGGGGGCGGCGGAGCTCCCTCGATGGATCCTGCTGGCACGGGCGGAGAGGCGCCGGGCAGCGAGGCGTCGGGCAGCGACGCCTCCTCCGGGGTGACAACGGGAACCGGGGGGGCCGGCGGTGCGCCGAGCCCGGGTGTGGGCGGCGGCGCGCCGAGTCCGGGTGTGGGCGGCGGCGCTGGGACGGGCGGGTCGGGCGCCGTCGCGTTCGGGGCCTTCCCCGGCGCCGAGGGATTCGGGCGGATGGCCACAGGCGCCCGCGGCGGCGACGTCTACCATGTCACCAACCTGAACGATTCGGGGCCCGGATCCCTGCGGGACGCCATCAGCCAGCCGCATCGCACCGTGGTCTTCGACGTCGGCGGCGTCATCAAGATCGACTCCCGCCTTGTGTTCAAGAACAACCAGACGATCGCCGGGCAAACCGCGCCTGGCGGCGGCATCACCATTTACGGGAACGGCACATCGTTCTCCGGCGCCTCGAACACGATCATTCGCTACGTGCGGTTTCGCATGGGCAAGATCGGCGACTCCGGCAAGGACACCGTCACCATGGCCAATGGTCACGATGTGATCTGGGACCATTGCTCCCTGAGCTGGGGGCGCGACGGCACCTTCGATCTGAACCGGGAGAGCGGGGCGGAGCTCTACAACATCACGCTGCAAGACTCGATCGTCGCTCAGGGGCTCCAGACCCACAGCACGGGCGGCATCGTCAACACGAGCGCCACGTCGATCATCCGGTCCTTGTACATCGACAACAATTCCCGTAACCCCAAGGCCCGCGGGACGCTGCAGTTCGTCAACAACGTCGTCTACAACTGGGTCGCCTCGGGCTACATCCTGGGCGACACGAGCGGACGCTCGGACGGGGCGATGGTCGGAAACTACCTGATCACCGGCCCGGAGACGAAGGGCGGTACCCTGGACAGCCCCACGCCCGACTACCACCTCTATGCCGTCGACAACTGGTACGACAGCAACAAGGATGGTGTCCTGAACGGCCGCCTGCTCGGCCAAGGGGACTTCGGCTCGGTGACCTGGGAGGCGACTCCGAGCGTGGAGGTCCCCGACGTGCCCGCGATGAGCGCAAAGGACGCCTTCGACCACGTGATGAAGCACGCCGGGGCGTCTCTCTGGCGTGACCCGGTCGACGATTTCGTGATGGAAGAGCTCGCGTCCCTCGGGACCGACGGCGCCACGATCAGCGACGAGAAGAGCCTCGGCCTCCCCAACGCGGTTGGAGACATCCCGGGCGGCTCTGCGCCCAGGGACACGGATCAGGACGGGATGCCCGATGCGTGGGAGGTCTCCGCGGCGCTCGACCCCGGCGACCCGGAGGATCGCAATGGCGACCGCGACGGCGACGGCTGGACGAACCTCGAGGAGTACATCAACTCCCTCGTCCCGTGACGCCTCGAGGGCGGCTCGCCACGCGTCCTCAGAACGAGACCCCCAGGCTGAGCGTGCCCAGGGCTTGCGCGATGAGCGGAGCGGAGCGCTCCTCCTCGACGGCGATGACGGGGCGCGGCAGGAGCGTGAGACACGTGAGCTCGAGGCCGAGGCTCACGCTCGGATGAAAGAAGTACTGGACGCCGAGCCCCGCGTCCGCGGCGAAGCTGAAGAATTCCTCGCTGCGCCCCACGAGCGGCGGCTCGACATCACCGGTGGCCTGGAGATGGTAGGCGCCGATGCCGAGGAGCGGCCCCCATTCCCAGTGGAGATCGCCAGCTGCTTGCCCGAGGTTCCAGCTGGCCCGGAGGAGCGCGAGCTCCTGGCGCACCCGGGCGGCGCCGCCTGCTGCACGGAACTCGGCGCCAAAGAGGGGACCTCCCAGGAGCAGGCCGAGACGGAAGCGCTCGTCGAGGCGGGTGTGCGCCCCGATCTGCGCGCCGACGCCGCCGCCCACCGAAGGGGTGAAGAGGACGAGCCCTCCCGTGCGCACGTGAAAGCGGGGCGGCTCCCGGGAGAAGCGGAGCACCTCGGGGGCGGGCGGCTGGGCCTCGACGCCAAGCACATCCCGAGCGGGCGCCTGGCCCGAGCCAAGCTCGAGGAGGCTCGCGCGCAGGAGATCGACGGCGCGCACGGCGAGGAGCATCGGGCCATCGCTGGAGGGATCGATGAGGAGCTTGCGTGTGGTCGTCTTGCCGGTCACGCGGTCCACGATGCACACCTCGGCGGCCGTGCCGCTTCCGTCGCGCCGAAGCGCGACAGCCGCAAAGGCCTCGCTCTGCTGCGCCTTTTGCTCGAGCTCCTCGGCTCCGGGCGAGCGCGCAGCGCTCCCGAGCACGATGACCTCGAAGGACTGCAGCTCCAGCTCGGCAGAGAGCCGTCCGAAGGCCTCGAAGAGCGTGGAATCGCGCGGATCCGGTCGGACGACGAGCACGCGCTGCGCCCACGCCGCTCGAGGGCAGACGAGCAGCAGGAGCAGGACGAAAAGCGTTCGTGCCCGCCGGACCATCGATCAGGGCTGAGCGGCGAGCTGTCGAGCCGTCTTGGCGTGGACCCCGCTCGGATAGAGGCGCAGGTATTCTTGCGCCACCGCGCGCGCGGCGGCCGGTCCTTCGAGGCTCTGGACCGTGCGCATCTTTCCCGCGAGCGCTTCGGCGGCAAAGGCGCCGCCCGGCGCCTCGCGGAGCGCGGTCTCGTACCAGGTCCTGGCGCGCGCGGCGGCGCCGCGGCTCTCGTGAAGGCGCCCGAGCAAGAAGGCTGCGCGGCTCCCCGCGGTCGATGCGTAGCGCGCGCGCAGGGCGAGCAGGGCCTGCTCGGCGAGCTCGCTCTGCCCCACGTAGCGAGCGGCGTCGGCCAGGGCGTTCAGATCGGCGGCATCACAGGAGGTGAGGCAGCTCTGCGTGCCCCGCGCCTCGGCCTCCTGGACGACGCGCCGGAACTCGCCCTGGGAAACGAGCTTGCTCCAGGGCGGTCTGGCGCTCGGCGGGGCGACGAGGGGCGCCGGGGTTTCAGCGACGCTCGGCGCCGGGGGAGCAGCGGACTCCGGCGGCGGCGCCGCGACCTCGGCGTGCTGTCCCTGCGCTGCAGGAGGCGCGGGCTCGGAGCCTTGCGCCGCCGTGTCGGGGCCTTGCACCGCCGTGTCAGGGCCTTGCACCGCCGTGTCGGGGCCTTGCACCGCCGTGTCGGGGCCTTGCGCCGCCGTGTCGGGGCCTTGCGCCGTCGTGTCGCTGACGTGCAGGGTCCTCGCCTGAGCGTCCCCCACGAAGCGCTGCCCCGCGCGCACGCTCACGACCCCAGAGCCGGAGTAGCCCTCCACCTCGACCGCGCCCTCGCGCAGGATCACCTCGAGCCGCTCGCGATCGGCGTCCCAGAGCAGCTCGAAGCGCGTGCCCACCACGCGGACCACGAAGGGACCCGCGACGAAGCGCCAATCGCTGTGCCCGGTGTGCGTGACCTCGGCTTCTATCCGGCCGCGCTCGACCGAGATGCGGGCGCCGCGCTCGTTCTTGATCTCGTCGATGCGAAGCCGCGTCCCTGCCGCGGCCCGGATCCGCGTCTGATCGGAGAAGGTGATGGCGGCCGGGTGATCGACGGGCGCACGCACATAACCGCTCTCGTTCACCGCGCCCTCGACGACGTAATCGAGACCTCGCTCCGTTCGCCAGAAGAAGACGACGGCCATCAGCACGCTCGCGGCGAAGGCGAGCGGAGCCACCCAGCGAACGACCACCCGCGCCTTGCTCGCGCGAGCCTGCTCCTCGTCGACGCGGCGCAGGAAGGCGGCGCGCGCCTCGCGGCGCTCCGGCTCGCTCAGCTGAGCGGCTCTCTGCAGGAGGGCCGCGACGGGATCGAGCTGTCGTTCGGGTTCGCTCATGGCCAAAGTCCTTCACACCGGGACAGGAACTCCTGGAGGGCTGGCTCGCGCGCCTTGAGCAAGAACGCGCGCGCGCTCTCGAGCTCACGGCGCACCGTCGACTCGGACACGCCGAGCGCCGCCGCCGTCTCGAGCATTTCGAGGCCTTGCACGTGGCGCAGCACGAAGGCCATGCGCCGTCGCGTGCTCAGCTTGTCGAGCACACGGTGGAGGGCGCTGAGCACCTCGCGATGCTCGAAGTCGACGCGCGCGAGGGCGCGCTCGGGGAGCTCTCCGCTCGGGGAAAGGCCCACCCAGCGGCGTATCTTGCGCTTCCGGATCTCGAGCGCCGCCTGCCGCGCGGCCATGGACGCGAGATAGCCGCGAAGGGCCCCCCCGTCCTGGATGCGCGCGGCGCCCTGCATCAGGCCCAGGAAGACCTCCTGGACCAGGTCTTCGAGGCTCGTGTCGGGTCCGAGGGCGCCGTACAGCACACCTCGCACGAGACCCGAATACCTGTCCCAGATGACGGCGAGGGCCTCGCGCTCTCCGGCGGCGGCGCCGGCGACCAGGCTCGCGTCCGACCGCTTGTCGGCGGGGAAGCGGGCCAGGGTGGGTCCGGGCGGCGGGGCGGAGCGCGTGGGTTGAGCCACTCTCTCCTAGTTACTTGGGGGCGTCCCGACCCTCCAGAAAAATTCGGCCGCCGCCGGGACGCTGGATCGGAGCGGGCGACTCGGAGCATTTGGGTTGCGCTCTCGGACATCGCCCCCCAGCTTTGCCCTGTTCGCCATGCGCCTCCCCTGCCGCACCTGGCTCCTCCGAGTCGCCGCGCTCTCGGCCTTGGCCTGGGGGCTCTCCTGTGAGGACCGGCTCATCCAGACGGCCATCCGACCCCCGGAGAACGCGGGTGTCGGCGGCTCTCCTTCCCTCACGGAGCTCGCCTGCGACGGCGAGCCACCCGCAGCGGAGCTCCCTCCCGGGGCCGCCTTCGGAGAGGGAGAGGAGCTCGCGAGTTCGCCGCTCGTCAACACGAGCTACGGCGCGCTCGAGGGCCCCGGTCTCTCCATCACGGCGCGCGATACATTCCGCGTCTATGTGAACGGGGATCTCATCGCCGCGAGCGAATCGGCGCGCGCTCCGATCTTCGTGCCCCTCTCCCTGCTGCCGGGAGAAAACGTGATCGCCGTGAGCGTTCATGCTGCAGCGGGGACTCCCGCGGCGCTCGTCCACCTCGACGAGCTCGAGCGCAGCCATGGGAGCGGCAGCGACTGGAAGCTGAACACCGCGCCGGAAGGCGACTGGACCGCTCCCGGCTACGACGACAGCGGCTGGACGGCGGCGCGCGAGCTGGGGAGCGCTGGAGATCTGCCGGGCTGCGATCCGGAGGCTGCCTTCCCCGCGAGCACGGAGGCTCGCTGGATCGGGCCCGCGCCCGGGACGGGGGGGCCCATCGCCCTCCGGAAGGTGATACGGATCGACGCGATCGGCTTTGGCGAGGGCACCACGGGGGGCGCGGGGGCGACGCCCGTGCTGGTCTCCAGCTGGACCGAGCTCGACAGGCTCGCCCGCTCGGACGAGCCGGCCGTGCTCTTGCTCGCCGAAGGCATCCACGATTTCCGCCGCACAGGCTCGGAGGTCGAGGACATCGAGGTCTGCCCGAGCACCTGTTCGGAGGATCCCGAGAAGACGGTCTATCAGATCCTCACCGGGGATTCGACCTGCGAGCGCGCGCTCGTCGAGGCGACGCGGAACGATCGCGTCCTCCACTTCGGCTCCAACAAGACCCTCGTCGGACTCGGGCGCGGCGCCGCCCTGCCGGGCGTGAGCATGGCTCTCGACGAGAGCCAGAACGTGATCCTCCGCAACCTCGCCCTCTACGATGTGAACCCGCACCTGCGCGAAGCGGGCGACGCGTTCACGCTGACGCAACCTTCCAGGGTATGGATCGATCACACGACCGCCAGGTGGATCAGCGACGCCTTCGCCGACGTCCTCGCGGGCACGCGCGGGGTCACCTTCTCCTACGCCCACTTCGATGGCAGCAACGACGCCGAGTGCAGCGGCCGCGAGCGCTGGGCCTGCACGATCACCGACGCCGAGGTGACGATGCACCACTGTCGCTTCGATGAAGTGAGCACGCGCGCCCCCCTCGCCACCGGCTCCCTGGCGCGCGTCCACCTCTTCAACGATGTGTTCTCGAACATCTCGGACTGGGCGGTCGGAGCTTCCTGCGAGGGGCAGCTGCTGCTCGAGGCGAGCGTGTTCGAGAACGCCGAGGCAGCGACGCGGCGCTCGGACTGCAGCGACGGGACGGGCCGCGGGCGCATCCTGGCCGTCCCTGATTCGAACCTCTACCGCGACGAGAGCGACGTTCACCTGGGCGGGAACGGGGAGCCAGCCGACGACGTCTTCGAGCCCCCCTACGACTACGCGCCCGAGCGGGCGAGCGACGCGTTGCCCCAGGTGATCTCCCGCGCCGGAGCCGGAGGGCCCTGGGCCCTGCCGCTCGCACGCGAGTAACGAGGCAGCGCAGGAGAAGGCCGCCCCAGGAAGCGCAGCCCGCTCAGGCACCGCCGCGCGGCGCCGAGAGCGCTCCGCTCCACGCCTCGGGCGCGAGGCCCGAGGGCGGCTCCGCGAGGACCGTCCCTTTTTTTGGCGGGTCTGACCTTCCTCGAGCAACTCGCTCTCCTGAGGTGCACGTGATGCGCACCTGCTTCTGTTCCGGAGAACTTTCCTATGCCGCGTCCTCGCTTCTACCTGGCGCTCCCTTCCCTTCTCGCACTCTCTTGCTCCCTCGCGTGTTCGAGCGAGCAGGGCGCCGATGATCCGGCCTCGTCCGCCGGAGGTGGCTCGTCCGCCGCCTCCAGCGGGCAATCGAGCGGCACGACGGGCAGCGGCAGCGCGGCGTCGTCCGGCGGATCGGGAGGCCCTGGCGCCGGCGGCGCCGCCGGTGTGGGGACCGGCGGCGACGGCGACGGCGGTTCAGGGGAAGGTGGTTCAGGGGGCGACGGCGGTTCGGGTGAAGGTGGTTCAGGGGAAGGTGGCTCGGAGGGCGGCGATACGTCCGACTGCAACAGCGTGACGGGTGGAGCCCTCATCGAGGTGAACCGCGATGGTTCTGGCGATTTCACCTCGGTGCAGGCCGCGATCAACAGCGTCGCTAAATCGAACACGACGCCCACCGTCATTCGCATCGCCCCCGGGACCTACTCCGAGAAGCTCGTCGTCGACCGTCCCCACGTGACGCTCTGCGGCCAGACAGGTCGGGCGGAGACGACGGTGCTCACCTACGGTGACAACGCGAACACCTCGAACGGCGCGGGAGGCACGCTGGGCACGTCGGGGAGCTTCAGCGTCAATATCTCCGCGAGCGACGTCTCCGCCGAGAACATCACCTTCGCCAACAGCACGGGCCCGGGCGTGCAGGCCGTGGCCCTCCTCGTCACCGGCAGCCGCGTGCAGTTCCGCCATTGCCGGGCCCTCGGTTACCAGGACACCCTCTATGTGAAGGGCGGAACCCAGTACTTCAGGGATTGCACCATCGAGGGCAGCGTCGACTTCATCTTCGGCGGCGCCACCGCCGTGTTCGAGGACTGCACGATGCATAACGCCGCGGGCGGGTCGGCGATCACAGCGCCGAGCACGGACGAATCGACTCCTTTCGGCATCGTGTTTCTCGGAGGACGGGCCACGGCGGCCGGATCCGTAAGGTCCGGCTCGGTCGCCCTGGGTCGCAACTGGCGCCCTTACGGCGCGACCACCTACCTCGGGACCGAGCTCGGCGCGCACATCGCGCCCGTCGGCTGGGTCCGCATGGGCGACAACACGCTCGCGACGGCGCGCTTCGCCGAGCACATGACCACGGGACCCGGCGCGAAGCCGAGCCAGCGAGCCCCCGAGTCCAGCCAGCTCAGCGCGGCCGAGGCGGCGCGCTACACGGTCGAGAACATGCTCGCACCCTGGAAACCCACGTTTGCGGACTGAGAGCGCCTCTCGTCACCCTTCATCGATTGCGACCAAAGAAAGACCAGGACGCCATGAAGCAGAGCCGCGTCGCCTCCTTCCTCCTTGCTGTCTCTCCTCTCGGCTTCGCCTTTGCCTGCGGGACTTCAGGGTCCGGCGGCGCGGGAAGCGCTGCCTCGCTGGCAGGAGGAAGCGGGAGCACGAGCACGACGACGGGAGGTGAAGCGAGCGGAGGCGGCTCGGCGACCGGTGGAAACCTGGATCCTGATGGCGTGGGTGGCGGCGGCTCGGCGACCGGCTCCGGGGGTTCGGGCGGCGGCGAATCGAGCGCCGGTTCGGGTGGCACGGACGGCGGTACCGGAGGAGCGGACGGCACGGTCGACAGCGCGGGGTGTCCCCTGACGCTGGAGGGCTTTGCCAGCGTGAGCGGCGAGGGCCAGGACGGGACCTATGGCGGACGAGACGGCGCGGCGGTCACCGTGACGACCCAGGCCGATCTCGAACACTACGCCGGCGCGCCCGAGCCCTATGTGATCCGGGTCCAGGGAAAGATCACGATGTCCCCCAAGGGCAAGGAGATCTCTGTCGCGTCGGACAAGACCATCGTGGGCGTCGGCGCGACGGCGGAGATCTCCCAGGGGGGGTTCTTCCTGGGGGTCGGAGTGCACAACGTCATCCTGCGCAACCTGACCATCGGCGACACCTTCGTCGAAGGAGACTGGGAAGGAAAGACGCAGGACTTCGACGGGATCCAGATGGACACCGCCCACCACGTCTGGATCGATCACTGCCATTTCCACCACATCGGCGACGGCATGATCGACAGCCGCAAGGACACCTCGTACCTGACCGTGTCCTGGAGCATCCTGAGCAACCACAACAAGGCGTTCGGGATCGGCTGGACGGAGAACCTGACCGCGCAGATGACCATCCATCACAACTGGTTCCGCGACCTGAACCAGCGCAATCCCAGCACGGACAACGTGCTCCGCGCCCATCTCTATAACAATAGGCTCCAGCGCATCGGCTCCTACGGCAACTACGCGCGCAACCGCACCAACATGGTGCTCGAGAACAGCGTGTTCGACACCGTGAAGAGCCCTCATTATTACGACGAGGGCACGCTGGTCGCCGCGGGGAACATCTACCGTTCCACGACGGGGACCAAGGAGTCGACCGGATCCACGTATTCCTTCTTCGATCCGAGCGAATTCTACGAGTACTCCCTCGATCCCGCCGACGAGGTCGAAGCGCTGCTCACCAGGTGCGCAGGCCCGAGATCCGAGCTCGGCCTCTGAGCCGCGGGAGCGCGACGAGGCAGGGGACGATCGAGGCCGCCCGCGGGATCGAGGAGACGTTTGATGGAGTGACGTTTCGACCGAGCCAGCCGGAGCGCGCCGCTCCTGCTACTCGGTCACGATCGTGATGGCGTTGAAATAGACCATGACCCCGGTCTTCGACCCCGCGTCATTTGAAAAACCCGACAGAGGATCGATCGCGATCCGCGCCAGGCCGGGACAGCGAAGCCGCCGGCCCGCAGGTGGACGCCGGTGGGGTCGTGTTTCCTGGAGCACCGAGCCGATGAAGCGCCCGCGGGGGCACCTCGAGGCGCCAGGTTGCGGTAAGATCGTGGGCCGGGCGCAGGCATGGCGGCGCTCGCGGTCGAGCCCGCCATGTCGCCCCGGCAAGAGCACCCCCATGGCCGATTTGAACGATCCCGCGCGCCTCGCCGAGCTGCACCACGTGCTGCTGCGCGACGACGCGGACGCCATCCTGGACGCCTGCGTCGAGCGGGCGGCCGAGCTCGCCCGGGCGCCGATAGCGCTGGTGAGCCTGGTGGTCCGACACATCCAGCTGTTCCGCGCGCACCGCGGCTTGCCACCCGACCTGGGCGTCAGCTGCGCGACCTCACGGAGCAGCTCGTTCTGCCAGCTCGTGGTGCGCCACGAGGAGCCGCTCGTCGTCGAGGACGCCGTTCACGACGAGCGCGTGCCCAAGGAGCTGGTGGAGCGTTACGGCATCCGCGCGTACGCGGGTGTGCCGGTGCGGGTGCGCCGGCACGTGGTCGGTTCGCTCTGCGTGCTCGACCTCGTCCCGCGCACCTTCGAGCCGGGCGTCATCGAGGGCCTCAAGCGGCTCGCCGCCGAGGCCGGCGCGCGGCTCGAGGCGCTGGAGAGCGACACGCCGCCGCCGAGCCGCACCGCGAGGGAGCGCCTCGCCCGGTTCGGGCAGACCGCGCGTGCGCTGGAGCGCGCGCTCATGGCCATCGCTCCCGTGATCGCCGAGGCGCAGCGCGCGGCGGCGACGCTGCCGGAGGCGCCCCAGATCGCGCCGAGCCCGGACGATCTGCGCGCGGCGGTCGACTGCTACCGGGACATGTTCGGGATCGCGGCCGAGCTGGCCGACGACGCCGTGGCCCTCTCGCGCTCCGCTCCGGCCGAGGCCGCGTCCGAGCTCGCGCAGGCGACGCGGTCCCTCACGCGGGACATGGTCGAGATCAACCCGCTCGTCCGGCTCGCCGAGAGCGTTCTCGGGGGCACGCTCGACGAGGGCATCGCCGCGAGGGCGGCGCACGTCGTGCGGGACGCGTTCGCGGCGCACGAGACCGCGACCGCCGCGGTGCGCCGGATCATCACCACCGTCGAGCGGGCGCGGACAGCGGAGGCGTGGTGAAAGGCCGAGCGTACCAGCTGCTCCGCTCCTGTCTCGGCGACAAGGACCCTCCGAACGCGCGCGACGCGTTCATCTATGCGCGGGTCATCATGCGCGCGCGGGTCGTGCCCGAGGAGATCACGCCGACGCTCGACGACCCCGACGTCGAGCGCCGGCTGGAGGGCGCGCTGCAAGACATCCTCCGCCGCGCGTAGAGCGGCGGTCACCCGCTTCGGATACGGGCCCACCTCGACGTTTTCGGTGCTCAGCGCACCGGAGTGCGCTTCCGCGCCGAAAACGCCGATCTGGGCCCGTCTCCTGTGCGGGAGACCGCCGCTCTGCTGTGCATGGTGCAGAGGGGGGCGGAAGAGGGGCCGCCGGTCCCTCGCGCCGGCAGGCTCCGAGAGAGACGCCCACGAGAGAGGGGCAGCGTGGTCCCGCGAGGGAGCGTGCGGATCGCGCATCGTGCAGATCGCGCGTCCAGGCGTGCATGGCTCGGTAATTCTCCCACTTTCACCTTCACCCGTCGCGCCGGGCCTGCTATGCAGCGGGTCGCCTTCTTTGCCGATGTCCTTGCTTGACGCCCGCGATAGCGGCCGGGCGCGCCGTTCGAGGCGCCTTCCTTGGAGAATACGATGAGCCATGACTTGACCCCTGGACTGTTCACCGGGCCGAAGTGGACGCGCGGCCTTCTGCAGCTCGCCTTGCCCGCGATGGTGCTGCTCGCTTGCGGAAGCCCGTCGGGAGACTCGACATCAGGGGGCGGCGACGCATCGACCGTGGCGTCGGCGTCGACCTCCTCGAGTGGCGGCGTCGATGCGACGGCCTCGGCCTCCTCGGGCGGCCATGGCGGCTCGGACGGCAACGGCGGCTCAGGCGGCAACGGCGGCTCGGGCGGCAATGGCGGCTCAAGCGGCAACGGCGGCTCAGGCGGCAATGGCGGCTCGGGCGGCAACGGCGGCTCGGGCGGCGACGATGCGTCGACCGTGGCCTCCTCGTCGGCCTCCTCGGGCAGCGGCGGCGATGCCTCGACGTCGGCCGTGGCCTCCTCGTCGGCCTCCTCGAGCAGCGCCGGTGGCATGGGTGGCGGCGATGCCTCGACGTCGGCCGTGGCCTCCTCGAGCAGCGCCGGCGGCGCGGGCGGCGGCGATGCCTCGACGTCGGCCGTGACCTCCTCGTCGGCCTCCTCGAGCGGTGCCGGCGGCGCGGGCGGCGGCGATGCCTCGACGTCGGCCGTGACCTCCTCGTCGGCCTCCTCGGCCAGCGGCGGCGCGGGTGGCGGCGATGCCTCGACGTCGGCCGTGACCTCCTCGTCGGCCTCCTCGAGCGGCGCCGGCGGCATGGGTGGCGGCGATGCCTCGACGTCGAGCGTGACCACCACCTCGAGCGCCACGAGCTCCACCACCTCGACCGGCACGGGCCCCCTCGCGAGGACGCCGGTGGAGCGGCACGGCCGCCTGAAGGTGATGCGCAACCGCGTCGTCGACGAGCACGGGGAAGAGCTCCAGCTCAAGGGCATGAGCATGTTCTGGAGCGTGTGGGAGGGCGAGAAGTTCTACAACGCGTCCGCCGTCGGCACGCTCGTGAACGACTGGGATGTGACCGTCATCCGCGCCGCGATGACCGCCAACACATCGGGGCTCGGCTACGTCAACAACCCGGACGCGGAGAAGCGGAAGGTCAAGGCGATCGTCGACGCCGCCATCGCGAGAGGCATCTACGTGCTCATCGACTGGCACGATCACGACGCGATCCGGAACAAGGAGGCCGCGAAGCGCTTCTTCCGGGAGATGGCGATCGAGTACGGCGATGAGCCCGCCGTGATCTTCGAGGTGTTCAACGAGCCCGACACCGAGACCTGGGAGCAGGTGAAGTCGTATGCCGAGGAGGTGATCCGGGAGATCCGCGGCGCCGGCTCCGACAACCTCGTGATCGTCGGGTCGCCGAACTGGTCGCAGGACGTGGACGTCGCCTCCAGGAACCCGATCACGAGCTACGACAACATCGCCTACACGCTCCACTTCTATGCCGCGACGCACAAGGATGCGCTGCGCACCAAGGCGAGGACCGCGCTGTCCGCGGGCCTCGCGCTGTTCGTCACCGAGTGGGGCACCTGCGCTTCCAGCGGCAACGGCGCGCTGGATCTCGCCGAGGCGCAGCGGTGGCTCGACTTCATGGCCAGCAACAGCATCAGCTGGCTCAACTGGTCCGTCGTCGATAAGGCCGAGTCCTGCGCCGCGCTCAGGCCCGGAGCGAGCGCCGGCGGCCCGTGGTCGGATGGCCAGCTGACCGAGTCGGGGCAGTGGGTGAAGCAGAAGATCCAGGCGCCTTGACGCGGGAGGCCGGCCGAGGGGCGCCGTCGAGGACGGGGGCGCTCCGCCCGGGTCGATCGCGCGGCGACACGTCGCCTCGGGCACGGACAGCGAAGCTCCCGCGGCGCGCTTCCCATTCCTTCGAGGCCTCCTCGAAGACCAGAGTCTAGCCCTCTCGCCTTCGCCTCGATCACCAGGCGATCCGGGCTCGATCGGCTCACTCCTGCGCTTCCTCATCGACGACATTGCCCGAACTCGGTCGATGAGTCAGGGTTTCGGCGACGCACACGGCCGCGCCTGTTCGGCGCGGTGACGGCGCGATGAAGGGATATGTCCTGTCCCTTCATCCCACTTCGTCCGGTCCTCGACAGAGGCCGTCTTCTCCCTCGAATCCCCCGCGCGAGCCGGTGCGCTCGCGACACGAGGAGACGCCCGGCCGAGACGAGGCAGGACGAGACGTCGATGCGCGCCCTGGACACGCGCTGTCTTTCTGAAGATCGGATGGCTTGAAGAGACTCGAACGATGCCGGGCGGAACCCCGTCGAGCGTCGGCGCTCGCGACATCCGCTCATCGCAGGACGGACGAGCATGCCGGCGACCCGCGGTGTCCCGCGAGGACGCTGGTGCGCGCCGCCTGTCATTCACTCGCGCAGCAGCGAAGGAGGCTTCCTCGTGATGGTTAGAGCTCGTTCTGAAGACCCGCGCACGGGCGGGATCGGGGCGTGGATCGTCAGCGTCCTGATGGGTCTATCGTCAACCGCCGGCTGCTTGCCCCAGGGACACGAGCTTCCGTGCTCGGGATGCGGAAGACCCGGACCGTCTTCGTCGCTCGGGGGCAGTGGGCCTTCGTCGCTCGGGGACGGCGGCTCATCGTCGCTCGGGGGCGGCGGGTCTTCGTCGCTCGGGGATGGGGGGTCTTCGTCGCCTGTCATGCCAGGGAGCGGTGACTCGCCGCCGTCGGATCCGCCGGACGACGGCGCGACGCCCGCGCCGGCCGCTCCGCCGCCGTCCCTCGGCTCGCTCCGAGGCGTCCCCATCCCCGAGCCGAGCGAGCTGTCCCGGTACGTCAAGAGCAGGGAGATGGCCGTCGCCCTCGGAAAGGCGCTGTTCTGGGACATGCAGGTCGGCAGCGACGGCGTGGCGTGCGCGACATGCCACTTCCACGCCGGCGCAGACCACCGCAAGAGAAACCAGATCAACCCCGGGCTCAACAACCAGGATCCCGAGCGGCGCACGCGGTTCGAGGCGACGAGGTCGGACGGGAAGGGCGGACCGAACTACGCGCTCGTGGCGAGCGACTGGACCTTCCGCCGCGACTTCCCCGCAGATGCCGACGACGTCATCTCTTCGCAGGGCGTGTTCCACGCTCGATTCAACGGCATCGTGCCCGGGAGCGCGAAGGACGACTGCACGCTGCTGCCGGACATCTTCCAGGTGCAAGGGGTGAACGTGCGGCGCGTCGAGCCGCGGCAGACGCCCACCGTCATCAACGCGGTGTTCAACTTCCGCAACTTCTGGGACGGACGCGCGAGCAACCATTTCAACGGAGTGAACCCGTTCGGCAAGCGGGATCCGGACGCCGCCGTCCACGCCGTGCGCGACGGCATCCTGGTCCCCGAGAAGGTCGACCTGGAGAACTCGAGCCTCGCATCTCAGGCCGTGGGACCGCCGATCAACCCCTTCGAGATGTCGTGTGAGGGGAGGACGTACGCTGATGTCGCCGCGAAGCTCTTGCCGCGCAGGCCGCTCGCTGACCAGATCGTGGACCCCACGGACAGCATCCTCGGCGAGCTCCGCGATCCGAGCGGGAAAGGGCTCGCTCGGTCCTATGGGGAGCTCGTCGAAGGGGCCTTCGTGGACGCGTACTGGCGGTCGGACCAGCGCGTCGGCGATCGGTCGCTCGTGGAAGCGAATTTCTCGCTCTTCTGGGGTCTCGCCATCCAGCTCTACGAGGCCACGCTCGTGTCCGACAACAGCCGGTTCGATCGCTTTGCCGAAGGGGACAGCGCCGCCCTGAGCGACCAGGAGCGCGCGGGGCTCGCGATCTTCCAGGGCAAGGGCAGGTGCATCAACTGCCACCATGGCCCCGAGTTCACCAGCGCCGCGACCCGCCTGCAGCGCGAGGCGCAGGTGGGCGGTTTGATCTCGCGGATGCGGGTCGGGAACGGCGGCGCCGCGCTCTACGACAGGGGCTACTACAACATTGGCGTTCGGCCGACCGAGGAGGACATCGGCGTCGGAGGGGTCGACCCCTTCGGTCATCCGTTCTCGTTCACGCGGCAAGGGAAGCTGCTGGCCGAGGGCGAGGACGCCCCGGATGGTTTCCGCATCGAGCCGGCGTCGTTCGAGGTCGATCCAGGAGTGCCGATCGCGCCGGGCGAGCGCGATACGATCGACGGCGCCTTCAAGGTCCCGACGCTCCGGAACGTCGAGCTGACAGGCCCGTATTTTCACAACGGAAGCGCGCTGACGCTGCGGCAAGTCGTCGAATTTTACAACGCTGGCGGCGGCCGGCGAGAACGGGAGGGCGGCGACACGACCGGGTTCGGGCCCAACGGGACGAACCTCGCTCCGAACATTCAGCCGCTCGGGCTGACGGAAGAGGAGAAGAAGGCGCTCGTGGCGTTCCTGGCGACGCTCACGGACGAGCGGGTCCGGTTCGAAGAGGCGCCGTTCGATCACCCGCAGCTGTTCGTCGTCGACGGTCACTTCTGGAATGAATGGACCGTGGTGGATGACGGCACGGGGCGTGCTCGCGAGAAGGTCAAGGAGGTCCCGGCGGTCGGCGCTGCAGGGCGCAAGCCGAAGGACCTCCCCGGGCTTGCGCCTTTCAACCCGCTCTGAGCGCCCTGGCGCGGCGGCGATCCCAACCTGGGTGGCGGCGATCCTAACCTGCGGCGATCCTAACCTGGGTCGGGTCGCCTCAACCTGTGGAGATCCCAACCTGGGTCGGGTCGCCTGCGGGTCGCCTCAACCTGCGTCGGCTCACCCTCAACCTGGGCCGGGTCGCCTGGTCGCCTCAACCTCGGTCGGGTTGGAGATCTTTGGAGATCTCAACCTGGGCCGGCTCGCCCTCAACCTGGGTCGGCTTGACCCCAGCGATCCCGACCAGCGATCCCGACCCGGGTTGGGTCGCTCTGCCGCCTCAACCTGGGTCGGGTCGCCTCAACCTCGGTCGGGTCCGCCTCAACCCGGGTCGGCTCCCTCCTCGCCCCTCAACCTGGGTCCGGCCGCCCCTCCCCTCTCAACCCGGGTCGGCTCCCCCCTCCCCCTCAACCTGGGTCGGGCCGCCTCAACCTCGGTCGGCTCCCCCCTGCCTGGGTCGGGCCGCCTTCGGGCCGCCTCAACCTCGGTCGGCTCCCCCTGCCTTCCTCCGGAGCGCCGCGAGCCTCGACGGCCGCACCAGCAGCCCGCCGACCGTCTGATCCGCGACGAGCTCCGCGATCTGCTCCGGCGCGTAGCCCACCGCCGCCGGATCGCTGGCCGCGAGCGGATGCACGCGCCCTCCTCCTTCCGGCCGGCACCAGTTCTGCACGCTCTCGTCCTGGGCCAGCACCGTCAGCGCGCACAGGTAGGCGTCCACCTCTCGGAACCTCCCCTCCCCGATCCCGCGCCCCACCATCGCGGCCACCGCCTCGGTCAGCGCGCGCCGCTCGGCCCAGTACGTCGCGAATGCTGTCGGATCCCGCTCGCTGAACCGGTGGATCTCCGTGATCTCCAGGGGAAACCCGCACACGGTCTGCACGTCGAAGCACACGAAGCGCCATAGCTGCACGTCCGCCGTCTCACCGGCCGCCTCGAGGCTCCGCGCGTACGACAGCGGCAGCCGGTTCACCTGCTGCAGGATCTCCGCGACGATCAGCTCCTTGCGCCGGAACCAGTAGTACAGCGACGACTGCCGGAGCCCCGCCGCCTGCGCGACCTCCAGCATCGACACCTCGGCGACCCCCCGCTCGGCGAACAGCCGGCCCGCCACCTGCAGAATCTGCTCCCGCGGCGCGAGATCGCTCCGCTGCGGCGCCTTGCGCGGCCGGCCCATGCGGCGCGGGCTCCCCTCGGCCTTCTGCTCGCCTCCGGCGGTCCGCCCCTCCTCCGCCGGCTGCCTTCCTTCGACGCTGTGCCTGGCGTCGGTCTTCGGGGGAGGAGCCATCTCTGTCTTCGTCATCATCGTCGGAGGTGGCCATCGCGCAGCCGCGCAATCGCCACCGCGCCCTCATGCCGCCTCGCCCTCCCGCGCGTCAATCGGCTCCGCGCTCGCCCCCCTGCGCCATCTGCTCATCATCCAATCCACCACCCACACCGCCACCAAGAAAATTCACCACTTCCGGGAAAAAGCGCGCGCGCCCTGCATTTTACCCCCGCGAAACAGCCAGGAAACCCCGGCCCCGGATAGTCGACCCGTAGTTTCGATTCTCTATCGAAAGTGAGGCGGGCGATGTCTGAAACGGCCACAACGTACGCCGCGCGCGAGCACGCGCGCGCCCAGGAAGGCAGCGTCGTCGAGACGCAACCCACCGTGCCGAGCACGTCGATCGGCGATCCGCCGGCGGGCGTCGAAGCGCGCGACGTCCTCTGGGAGGAGACCCTCGGCGCCGGCGGTTACGCGGCGCGCTCGCTCCCTGTCGGCAGCCGGCTCCGGCTCGTCGACCTCGAGGGCGACACCTGCGTCGCCCTCGTGCTCCACCGCGCGGACCGCCCCATCGAGCGGCTCTGCCTCCCCGACACCGTGAAGCTCCAGTGGCAGGCCTATCCCGGCCCCGGCTACCTGCTCCTCTCGGACATGGGGCGCGTGCTCGCCTCCCTCCTCGAGGACACCGCGGGCCGCCACGACACCTTCTGCGGCACCTCGCTCCCGGCCGAGATCGAGTCCCGCCACGGCAGCGACGCCCACGGCGGCGCCCTCCGCTCCGGCCGCGAGCGGCTCCTCCTCGCCCTCGCCAAGCACGGCCTCGCCGAGCGGGACCTGCCCACGGCCATCAACCTCTTCAAGGGCGTCCGCATCGAGGCCGACGGCGCCATCACCTTCCTGCCCGACTCCTCCCGGCCGGGCGCCCACGTGCTGCTCCGCGCCGAGCAGGACGTCCTCGTCAGCGTCGCCGTCGTGCCGCACCGCCTCGACCCGCGCCCGACCTACCGCGCCGGCAAGGTCCGCCTGACCGCGTGGCGCGGCCGCCCCACCGCCGACGACGACCCCGTGCGCAACGCCACCCCCGAGGCGCGCCGCGCCTTCGAGAACACCGCCGAGGAGCTCGCGCTCGGCCTCCGGGCAGGAGGCGCGCGATGAGCCCCGCCGCCACCCCCGGGAAGCCGGTCGCCGCCCTGCGCGACCCCGCCCTCGCCGGGCTGTCCGGCGCCCTCGTCTCCGACGAGATCGTCCCGGCGCGCGCGCCGTGGGCCAGGATCGTCCGCGCCGGCGAGATCCTCCGCGTCATCGACCTCGAGGGCAACCAGGCCGTCGACTTCCTCGCCTACGTCCTCGCCGACACCGCCGAGCGCTACAGCGCCGCCGACACCATCGTCGCCCAGCGCAACATCTTCCTCACCACCGGCGCCCGGCTCCGCTCGAACCGCGGCCGCGTGATGATGACCGTCACCGACGACAGCTGCGGCCGCCACGACACCTCGGGCGGCGCCTGCTCGTGCGAGTCGAACACCGTCCGCTACGGCCACCACACAAAGCACCAGCACGCCTGCGTCGAGAACTTCCTCCTCGCCGCCGCGCCCTACGGCCTCGGCAAGCGCGACCTCGTCGGCAACATCAACTGGTTCATGAACGTGCCCGTCGAGGCCGACGGCACCCTCGGCATCGTCGACGGCCTCTCCGCGCCCGGCAAGCACGTCGACCTCCGGGCCGAGCTCGACCTGCTGCTGCTCGTCTCGAACTGCCCGCAGATCAACAACCCCTGCAACGCGTTCAACCCGACCCCGATCCGCGCGGTGGTGGTGCGGCCATGAGCGCCATGCCCCCGCCCTTCCGCCGCGTCCTCGTCGCCAACCGCGGCGAGATCGCGTGCCGGATCCTCCGCACCCTGAAGCGCCTCGGCGTCGCGTCGGTCGCCGTGTTCTCCGACGCCGACCGCGCCGCCCTCCACGTGCGGCTCGCCGACCACGCCGTCCGCCTCGGCGGCCAGACCCCCGCCGAGAGCTACCTCCGCATCGATGCCGTGCTCGACGCGGCCCGCCGCGCCGGCGCCGACGCGGTCCACCCGGGTTACGGATTCCTGAGTGAATCCGAGAACTTCGCGCGCGCCGTCGAGGACGCGGGCATCGTCTTCATCGGCCCGACGCCGGGCCAGATGGAGGCCTTCGGGAGCAAGCACCGGGCGCGGGAGATCGCCGTCGAGGCGGGCGTGCCGCTCCTGCCGGGGACCGGCGTCCTCCGGGACGCGGACCACGCCGCCGCAGAGGCCGCGGCCATCGGCTACCCCGTGCTGCTCAAGGCGAGCGCCGGGGGCGGCGGCATCGGCATGGCCCGCTGCGACGGGCCGGCGGAGCTCCCCGCGGCGTTCGAGCGGGTCCAGCGCCTCGCCCGCTCGAACTTCGGCTCGGGTGAGGTGTTCCTCGAGCGCTTCCTCGCGGCGCCCCGGCACGTCGAGGTCCAGATCGCCGGCGACGGCCGCGGGAACGTGCTCGTCCTCGGCGATCGCGACTGCTCGGTCCAGCGCCGCAACCAGAAGGTCCTCGAGGAGGCGCCCGCGCCCGACCTGCCGCCGCGGCTGCGCTCCGCCCTCGCGGAGTCGGCCCGCGCCCTCGCCGCGAAGGTCGCCTACCGCAACGTGGGTACGGTCGAGTTCCTCGTCGATCCCGCACGCGCCGAGCACTACTTCCTCGAGGTCAACACGCGCCTCCAGGTCGAGCACGGCGTGACCGAGCTCTGCACCGGCATCGACCTGGTGGAGTGGATGCTGCGCATCGCCGCGGGCGACACCGCGTTCTTCGCGGGCGGCGATCCGGCGCTCCGGGGCCACGCGATCGAGGCCCGCCTCTACGCCGAGGACCCGGCGCGGGGCTTCCTGCCGAGCGCAGGCCTGCTCACCGAGGTGCGCACCCCCGAGGGCGGCGGCGTGCGCGTCGACGGGTGGGTCGAGACCGGCACCGAGGTCTCCGCGCTCTACGATCCGCTGCTGGCCAAGCTCCTCGTGCACCGCGCGGACCGGGCCGCGGCCGTCGCGGCGCTGCGCGGCGCCGTCGAGGAGACCCGCATCGGCGGGATCGAGACCAACCGGGAGTGGGTCGCGGTCGCGCTCGATCACCCCGATTTCCGCGGGGTCCGGCACCACACGGGCACGTTCGCGGCGCTGCCGTTCCGCCCGCCGACGATCGAGGTGACGGCCTCGCCGGGCGCGGTGACGGTGCAGGACTGGCCCGGGCGCCTCGGCCTGTGGTCGGTCGGCGTCCCGCCGAGCGGGCCGATGGACGACCTGTCGTTCCGGCTCGGCAACCGCGTCGTGGGCAACCCCGGCGGCGCCGCGGGGCTCGAGTGCGAGGTGCACGGGCCCACGCTGGTGTTCCACCGGCGCGCCGTCGTGTGCGCCGCGGGCGCCGCGATGCGCGTGCTCGTGAACGGCACCGAGGTTGCGCCGTGGACGCCGGTCGAGGTCGCGCCGGGCGCCACCGTGGCCTGCGGGCCGGTGCGGGGGCCGGGCGCGCGCGCCTACCTGCTCGTCCGCGGCGGCATCGACGTGCCGGCGCACCTCGGCAGCCGCGCAACGTTCACCCTCGGCGGCTTCGGCGGCCACGCCGGCAGGCCGCTCCGCCCCGGCGACGTGCTGCGCCTCGGCGAGGAGGTCGACCCCTCCCTCGACCCCGGGGCGCTGCCGCCCGAGGCCCGGCCGGAAATCGGCAGGTCCTGGGAGCTCGCCGTGCTCGACGGTCCGCACGGCGCGCCGGACTTCCTCACGCGCGACGGGATCGAGCAGCTCTACGAGGCCGAGTGGGAGGTCCACTACCACTCGGCCCGCACCGGCGTCCGCCTCGTCGGGCCCGCGCCGAGATGGGCGCGCACCGACGGCGGCGAGGCCGGGCTGCACCCCTCGAACCTCCACGACAACGCCTACGGGATCGGCGCTGTCGACCTCACCGGCGACATGCCCGTCCTCCTCGGCCCCGACGGCCCGAGCCTGGGCGGGTTTGTGTGTCCGCTCACGGTCGCCGCGGCCGAGCGGTGGAAGCTCGGCCAGCTGAGCGCCGGGGACAAGGTGCGGTTCCGGTCGATCGTGCCCGCGGAGGCCGACGCGCTGGCGCAGCGGTGCGACGCGCTCGTGGCGCTGCGCGGCGGAGCCCCGAAGGAGGCGCCAGCGCCGCTCGCGGCCAGAGCAAACGGCGCAACCACGGTCGCCAACGGCGCAACCACGGTCGCGGCGAGGGCCGCGCTGGCGCCCGCGCCGCCCGCGGGTCCCGCTGCGCCGGCCGCGCCGCGGCGGCCGCGCGGCGAGCCCGTGCTGGGGCGCGTGCCGGCGCGCGACGACCGGCCCGCGGTGGTCTTCCGCCAGAGCGGCGACCGCTACGTGCTCGTCGAGTTCGGCCCGCCGGTGCTCGACATCGACCTGCGCGTGCGCGCGCACCTGCTCATGGCGCGGCTCGAGGAGCTGCGCATCCCCGGCGTCGTCGACCTGACGCCCGGCATCCGCTCGCTCCAGGTGCACGTCGACGGCGCGCGCCTCACCGTGGCCAAGGCCCTCGACCTGCTCCGCGAGGTCGAGGCCGACCTGCCCGCCCAGGACGAGGTCCGGATCCCGAGCCGCGTCGTCCACATGCCCCTCAGCTGGGACGACCCCGCGACGCGCGAGGCGATCGAGCGCTACATGCGCGCGGTCCGCGACGACGCACCCTGGTGCCCGAGCAACCTGGAGTTCATCCGCCGGGTCAACGGGCTGCCGGACATCGCGGCGGTCCAGGAGATCTTCCTCGCGGCGAGCTACCTCGTGCTCGGCCTCGGCGACGTGTACCTCGGCGCGCCGGTCGCGACGCCGATCGATCCGCGCCACCGGATGGTCACGACCAAGTACAACCCGGCGCGCACGTGGACGCCCGAGAACGCCGTCGGCATCGGCGGCGCGTACCTGTGCATCTACGGCATGGAGGGGCCGGGCGGGTACCAGTTCCTCGGCCGCACGGTGCCGGTCTGGAGCCGCCACCGGCCGTTCCGGCAGACCACGCGCGAGCGGCCCTGGCTCCTGCGCTTCTTCGACCAGCTCCGCTTCCACCTCGTGTCGGCGGACGAGCTGCTCGACCTCCGCGCCGACATGGTGGCCGGGCGCGGCGAGGTGCGCATCGAGGAGACCACGTTCGACCTGGGCGAGCACCACCGCTTCCTCGCCGAGAACGCCGGGGCCATCCGCGCGGCGCAGGCGCGGCAGCGGGCGGCGTTCGACGCAGAGCGCGCCCGCTGGGAGGCGGACGGCGAGTTCGACCGCGTGCGCCGCGCCGGCGCCCGGCTCGAAGGCGCGCCGACCGCCGCCGAGGACGCCATCCCGGCCGGGGTGCTGCCGGTCACGGCGCCGCTCACCGCGTGCGTGTGGAAGGTCGACGTGGCCGAAGGGCAGCGCGTCGAGGCGGGCCAGCGCGTGGCCGTGCTCGAGGCGATGAAGATGGAGTTCCCCGTCGTGGCCGACGTGGCCGGAGCGGTCGGCTGGATCGGCTGCCGCCCGGGCCAGATGGTCAGCGCGGGCCAGCCGCTCGTGGGGGTGTCGGCCGATGCGTGACCCGATCTCGACCGCCGCACCGGCATCGGCGTCCGTCGCGGAGGACCGCGGCGACGCCGAGTACCTCGCCCGCCTCGGCTACCGCCAGGAGCTCCGGAGGGACCTGGGCAGCCTGTCCGCCTTCGCAGCGGGCTTCTCGTACGTCTCGATCCTCACGACGGTCTTCCAGCTCTTCGTGATCGGGTACGCCTTCGGCGGGACCCGGTTCTTCTGGACGTGGCCGGTCGTCTTCCTCGGCCAGCTCGCCGTCGCGCTCAACCTCGCCGAGATGGGCTCGCGCTACCCCGTGGCCGGCTCGGTGTACCCGTGGGGGCGCCGCGTCTGGGCCGGCGCCCCGGGGTGGCTCGCAGGCTGGCTGAAGCTCGTCGGCGACGTCGTGAGCGTCGCCGCGGCGGCCATCGCGCTGCAGGCGATCTTGCCAAGCGTTTGGAGCGGGTTCCAGCTCCTTGGAGGCGACCCGTCGCTCACGTCGCGCGACGGCGCCGCGAACGCCGTGCTGCTCGGCGCGGGCCTCATCGTGCTGACGACGGCGATCAACATGGCCGGGGTGAAGGTGATGGCCTGGGTCAACGACGTCGGCGTGATGGCGGAGCTCGGCGGCGTCGCGCTGCTGCTCGTGGCGCTGTTCCTGAGCGCGGTGCGCGGCCCGGGCGTGGTGCTGGAGCCCATCTACGGGCCGCCGTCGTCGCTGGGGACGGGGGCGGCGGGCCTGCTCGCGGCCGCGCTGATGCCGGCGTACGTGCTGTACGGCTTCGACTCGGCCGGCTCGCTGGCCGAGGAGACCCAGAACCCGCGGCGGATCGTGCCAAGGGCGATCCTGAAGGCCGTCGTGGCCTCGGGGGTGGGCGGCGCGCTGCTCCTCCTCGCGGCGCTGATGGCGGCGCCGAGCCTGACCGACGGCCGCCTCGCCACGGAGGGCCTCGCCTACGTGGTCGTCGGCGCGCTCGGCCCCACGCTGGGCAAGGTCTTCCTCGTCGACGTGGCGCTGGCCGTGTGCGTCTGCACGCTGGCGATCCAGACCGGCGCCTCGCGCCTGGCCTTCTCGATGGCGCGGGACAGCGCGCTGCCGTGCGCGCCGGCGCTCTCGCGCGTGTCGCCGCGCACGAAGACGCCCGTCGCCCCGGCGATCGTCGTCGGCGCGCTCGCGTGCGGCATGCTCGTCGTGAACTACGGCGAGGCGCAGCTGTTCGTGCTCATCACGGAGACGGCCGTGCTGCTCGTGAACCTCTCGTACCTGGTCGTGACGGCGGGGATGCTCCTCCGCCGGCTGCGCCGGTGGCCGGGCCTCGCAGGGGCGCCGGCCGGGGTGTTCTCCCTGGGCCGGGCCGGGCTCGCGCTGAACGCCGCGGCCGTGGCCTGGGGGGTCGCGCTCATCGCGAACATCGCCTGGCCGCGACCCGACGGCGCCGAGGCGACGTGGATGGAGTACTTCCCGGTGCTCGGGGTCGCCGCCACGCTCGTGGTCGGGCTCGGCGTGTTCGTCGCGACGCAGCGGCCGGCAGGAGCGCGGGTTGCCATCGGCCAGCCCGGGGAGCGCTCGGCGTCGTTGACCTCCTGAAGCGGGCTGCTCCGGCGGCGAGTGGATCAGGGAGCGGACGTGATGCTGAGCGCGCCCGCGGCGCTGAGCGACGCCTTGTAGTTCCCGGACCCTGGATAGGTGATGCGGAACCCGGCGAGGTTGGGCGAGAGGGTCTTCGTCTCGCCCGACGCCTGCGTGCCGCCGGCCGGCACCCAGTACTGGGTGCACGTATCCGACTGCCCGGCGGTGTGCGTCTGGACGAGCATGCAGACGTCTCCACCGCTCTGGGTCGCGATGGCCGGGCTGACCTGGTACGTGAGCTCGAGGGCATCGCCGACCGCCGTGAGCTCTGTCGCTGCGTTCATCGAGGTCACGCCCGTCGCGCCGCACTTCAGGTACCAGTGACTGGGCGCGTCGGCGCAGGCGGGGATGGGCGTGGCCACCGTGCCGCGGGTCACCTTGACCGTCGCCTCGGACGGCGAGACCCCGAGCAACGAGATGGCCAGGTTCGCGTCGCGATCGACGAACGTATGACCCCAGGGGAGCGCCTCGCGCGAGACGTTCGCGGGATAATGAGCTACGTCGATCGGCACGGAGGGCGTCATGTTGACGATGCGCGTCGGGGTCCCCTCCAGCGTGCCCCGGTGCACGAGGATTCCGCGAGCGACCGGCGAGCCCGCCGTGAACCGCTGGGAGTCGAAGATGCCAAGCGGCTGGCGATACTCGACCTGGTACGTCTCATCCCCGCCGGGGATGGGGACGACGAGCCGCTGCACACCGTCCGAAGGCTCCTCGATCGGCTCGACGCTGACGATGGACGTCCCGCTCGCGCTCACGGTCGCCGTGTTCTCCGGATCGAACCAGCCGAGCAGCGCCTTCTCCGGAGCATTGTAGTGCAGGAACTGCGCCCCCATCGTGCTGAACGAGTCGCCGTACCCTTGCACACAGCTCGTGTTCCCCGGGTTGAGCTGGCCGCTGTTTGCGCACGCAGGCAGGTTGGGTTGCGCGCAGCTCGAGCTCATCGACGCCCAGTTCCCAGAAGCGTCGGCGCAATTCAGCAAATCGGAGTGTCCCAGCCCCAGGTTGTGCCCCAGCTCGTGTGCGAAGGTGCCAGAGTCGGCGGGGCTGTAAAAATAGGTACTGGAGCCCACGGCTGCAGCGCCGTCGGTACAACCCGCCGGCCTCTCGGAGAAAAAGTACATCGTGTGCTGGTAATTGGACTCCACGTAGCCGTCCGCCGTCGCGGCGATCGCCCTGCCCATCGCCGCGTAGGTGGGTCGCAGCGAGCAGCTCGTGGGCGCCGCGTTGATCGTGTACCAGCCGAAATAGTCCCCGTCGGCGTTGACGTGGCCGGTCAGGTTCATCTTCCCGTAGGAGGCTTCATGGAAGAATTTGCTGGTCGAATCCGCGTTGTTGAAGAGGCGGTCCCGCACGTCATTGGCGGTGTAGGTCGGAGTCGGGCTGGTATTGAACCGGATGAAGATCGCCGCGACCTTGCGATCGCCGATGACAGCAGGCTGCTGGACGGCGGAGATCGTCTCGTCCCCGTCCACCTCACCCTCCGTCGCAGCGCCGCAGGCGGAGAGGGCGAGGCAGAGGAGAAGAAGCCCGCTGCGACGGGTGAATGGAACGTTGCGCATTGTACCTCTGTGGTGTCGAAGAGAGCGCGTGGCAGTGCCGGACGCGAGCGTGTGTGGAGTCACGGACTCCAGACCTCGAGCCCACGCGCAGGCTCGGAGCTCACGACGTGACAATCGACCAGGCCGCCGTCGAAGGCAGCGAGCCCGGGGAAAGTCCAGACGCTTCGGAGACGTCAAGCCCCAGCCGCGGACCCCGCGGACCAGGTTCATTGAACCCTCTCCTGGTCACTGGATGCGGCCAGGCCCGGTCGCCCTTCACGAAATCGTAGCAGTCTCGCCGATTCCAGAACGGATCCGCCGCACTGGGTGCGCCGCATTCTCGGCTCGAGCCGCTGGCGCGAATTGTAGTGAAATTGAATTTTCATGACGCTGCACGTCTGCGGGAGGGGGGCCCGACGAGCTCTCCGCCGCCTACCCCTCCCCCGGCGTCTCCTGGGTCTCCAGCCGGATCGCCCCCTCCGAGATCGTGATTCGAGCGGCCCCCGGGTGTTCAAGCTCAGGATCCAGAAGCCCTCCTGGGTTGGCCTGGAGCCACGCTCCGACGAGGACGACGAGAGCGTCAGCGGCGAAGCGCACACCGACGGCGCGAGAGGCCTCGAGCTGGATCGACCGTCCGCTCCCGAGCCTGGAACCTGGGAGGCCTATCTGACGAGGTGATCGTCTCGGGGCGGGATCGGCCGCCTCAGCTCTGCGATCGGTGCGGGACGATGTCGTTGGCGATGATCTCGCCGAACGGCCCCGTGAGGTTCGGGCGGACGCCTGCGGCCCTGCGCTCGACGGGGAGCCGCGGGAAGAGCAGCTCGGCGACCCGGTAGGCCTCTTCGAGGTGCGGATACCCCGACAGGATGAACGTGTCGATCCCGAGCTCCGCATACTCCTGCATGCGGCGCGCGACCGTCTCCGCGTCGCCCACGAGCGCCGTCCCGGCCCCGCCGCGCACGAGCCCGACGCCGGCCCAGAGGTTCGGGCTCACCTCGAGCGCGTCGCGACGCCCCTTGTGCAGCGCCGCCATGCGCCGTTGCCCCTCGGAGTCGAGGCGCCCGAAGGCCTGCTGCGCCGCGGCGATGGTGCTGTCGTCGAGGTGCCGGATCAGGCCGTTCGCGGCGGCCCACGCCGCCTCGGCCGTCTCGCGGACGATGACGTGAAGGCGGATCCCGAAGCGCACCGTGCGCTGCTCCGCGGCCGCACGGCGGCGTATGTCCGCGATCTTCTCGGCCACGGCGGCCGGAGGCTCTCCCCAGGTCAGGTAGACGTCGATGTGGCGCGCCGCGAGCGCGTGCGCCGCGGGCGACGACCCCCCGAAGTAGAGCGGCGGGTGCGGCGCCTGGAGCGGTGGGAAGAGGATCTTCGCGCCCTTCACGCGCAGGTGCTGCCCCGTGAAGTCGACCGTCTCGCCGGCCATGACGCGCCGCCAGATGCCGAGGAACTCGTCGGTGACGACGTAGCGCTCGTCGTGCTTCAGGAAGACGCCATCCCCCTCGGACTCCGCCGGATCGCCGCCGGTCACGACGTTGACGAGCAAGCGGCCGTCGGACAGGCGATCGACCGTGGACGCCATGCGGGCGGCCCACGTGGGCGACACGACGCCCGGCCGCACGGCGACGAGGAAGCGGAGCCTCTGCGTCAACGGGATCATGGCCGACGCGACCGCCCAGGCGTCCTCGCACGATCGCCCGGTGGGGATCAGCACGCCGTGATAGCCGAGGTCGTCGGCGGCCTGCGCAATCTGACGGAGATAAGGGAGCGTGACGGGGCGCGCGCCCTCGGCGGTGCCAAGGTAGCGGCCGTCCCCGTGCGTCGGGAGAAACCAGAAGACGTTCATCGATGGAGAAGCTCCTCGCCCGTGCTTCGCCGGGTCAGGCGCGCGAGAGCACGATCCGCACCGCGCGCCACGGCGCGCTGGGGCCCACGGCGCCAGCGAACCTCGCCGGGCAGGCCGCGGTGCCGCCGCTGCTGCCCCAGCAACACCAATTGCTGATCGATTGCTGCTGAAGCAGCAGTCAGCCGCTCCTCCACGGGTCCCCCCCGGCGGAGCGCCACGCGTGGACCTGGCATAGCGGCTGCTGGACCGAGGTTTACTCCGCGAATCCGTCGCAGATGCAATTTTACATCATCGATATCATCCTTACGTGCTGACGTGGGTTGTAGAGGAGGCGAAAGAGCCCTCATGAGCAGGTACATCTCGTTCACGACGGTCCGCTCCGCGCTGCTGGGCTGCGCAGCTCTCTCGAGCTGGTTGCTGCTCGGGTGCGGCCGCGACGGCGGCGAGGCGGGCGCCACGGGCGAGAAGGCGGTGAGCGCCAGGGAGACGGCCGAGGACACGCGGGCGGCGGTGGTGGTCCGGCTGGGGTACCAGAAGATCGGCACGCCGTTTCTCCTCAAGGAGCGCGCGGAGGCCCTGACGAAGGCGCTCGAGGCGAGGAACGCCCGCGCCGAGTGGGTCGAGTTTCAAGCCGGTCCTCCGCTGCTCGAGGCGATGCGCGCGGGCGCCGTGGACGTCGGCCACGTCGGCGAGACGCCGCCGGTGTTCGCGCAGGCGGGCGGCGTGCCCTTCGTCTATGCCGCCACCGACGCGCCGGCGCCCAGGGCCGAGGCGATCGTCGTCAAGAAGGACTCTCCGATCCGCACGGTCGCGGCCTTGAAAGGCAAGCGCGTCGCCCTCAACCGCGGCTCCAACGTCCATTACCTGCTGGTTCGAGCCCTCGAGAGCGCCGGGCTGACGCTCGACGACATCCAGGTCGTCTTCCTCGCGCCCGCCGACGCGCGGACCGCGTTCGAGGGTGGCAATGTCGATGCCTGGGTGATCTGGGATCCGTTCCTGGCAGCGGCCGAGCTCGCCGGGGCCCGTGTCCTCCAGGACGGCGAGGGGCTCGTCGACAACCGCCTCTTCTACGTCGTCCGGCGAGAGTTCGCGGAAGCGCAGCCGGCGCTCTTGCAGATCGTGTTCGACGAGTACCGCGCGCTGAGCGCCTGGGAGGACGGGCACCGCGAGGAAGCTTCGCAGCTCCTCGCGAAATCTTCGGGGATCTCGTACGAGGCGTTCCTGCGGTCCGAGCACCGGCGCGCGTTCCAGATACTGCCGATCACGCCCGAGATCGTGCAAAAGCAGCAGGCCATCGCCGATACGTTCCACAAGCTCGCGATCATCCCGCGCGACATCCGCGTCGAGGAGGCGCTCCTGCCGGCGTCCGCGGGCGGAGGCGCGCGATGACGGCCGGCGAAGCGCCGATCGAAGGCAGCGCGGTGCGCGGGTTCGGCGTGCGCATCGCGCCCTGGCTGGCGCCGCTGGCGCTCGTGATCCTCTGGGAGGTGCTGTCGCGGCTGCAGATCATCCCGAAGACCCTGCTGCCATCGCCCGTGGAGGTGCTGGTCGCCGCCTCGAACGCCACGAGGAGCGGCGAGCTGCCCGCGCACCTCGGCGTGAGCGCGCTGCGGGCCGTCGGTGGGCTCGTCGTCGGCGCCGTCATCGGGCTCGTGCTCGGCCTCGGCACGGGGCTCTCGCGCCCGCTCCAGCTGGTCATCGACGGGCCGCTGCAGATGCTCCGGGCGATCCCCGCGCTGGCGCTCGTGCCGCTCGTGATCCTGTGGTTCGGGCTCGGCGAGACCGCGAAGCTCTTCATCGTCGCGATCACGGTGCTGTTCCCCGTGTACCTGAACACGTTCCACGGCGTGCGCAGCGTGGATCCGCAGCTCATCGAGATGGCGCAGGTCTATGACGTGCGGGGGTTCGCGCTCTACCGGGAGGTCATCTTCCCGGGCGCGCTCCCCTCGATCCTCGTGGGTCTGCGCTTCGCGCTCGGGCTCTCGTGGCTCGTGCTCATCGTCGCGGAGACCCTCGGCGCGAGCCAGGGCCTGGGCTATGTCGCGATGAACGCCCGCGAGTTCATGCAGATGGATCTCCTGGTGCTCACGATCGTGCTCTGGGCCCTGCTCGGCAAGCTGGCCGACTCCCTGGCGCGGTGGCTCGAGCGCCGACTCCTACCGTGGCAGCCGCCGCTGCAGCGGCTCGAGGCGAGGTGAGCGAATGAGCGGTTCGGGCGATCAGACCGCCGGCGCGCGGGTCGTGCTGGAGCAGGTCGACAAGCGGTACGGTGACCGGCTCGCGCTCTCGGGCATCGAGCTCGACATCCACCCTGGCGAGTTCGTGACGATCGTCGGGCGGAGCGGCTCGGGCAAGAGCACGCTGCTCCGCGTCCTGTGCGGCCTCGAGCAGCCGACGCGCGGCGCGGCGCGCGTCCTGGCCTCGAGGGAGGTGGCGGCGCGGGAGGCCGTGCGCGTCGTCTTCCAGGAGCCCCGGCTGCTGCCCTGGCGCACGGTGCTGGAGAACACGTGCATCGGCGGGCCGAGGGGGCGCGACGCGCGCGCGCGCGACGTGCTCGACCGGGTCGGACTCGGAGATCGGCTGAGCGACTACCCGGGCGTGCTCTCGGGAGGTCAGCGACAGCGGGTCGCCCTCGCGCGCGCGCTCGTGCACGACCCGAAGGTGCTGCTGCTCGACGAGCCGTTCGGCGCGCTCGACGCCCTGACGCGGATCGGGGCGCAACGCCTCGTCGAGTCGCTGTGGGCGCAGCGCCGCTTCACGGCCATCCTGGTGACGCACGACGTGGAGGAGGCGGTCCTGCTCGGAGATCGCGTGCTGGTGTTCGACGAGGGGCGCGTCGTGGAGAGCGTCGCTGTGGATCTGCCGCGCCCCCGGGCCAGGGAGGTGCCGGAGGTCGGCCGCCTCGCCGGCGTGCTCCTCGACGCGATCTTCAGGAGATCTCCGGAAGAAGGGTGGCAGTCACGGCGCGCCCCGCGCGAGGACGCCGCGCGGCATCCCACGACCCTCTTGGCCCCCGCCGGCCTCGAGGTTGCTCGTCATTGACTGGATCCCGCGCTCCGACGATACAGGCATTGAAGGAGCGTTACGAGCGGGCGCCGCCTGCGGCTCGTTCGCCGCACGGGCTCACGGGGCTCGGCGTTCGCTGTGCGCGCACGGGTCCAGGTCAGTAGATGGCCGAGGCGATGGCCAGCGCGGCGCGCCGCGAGCGACCCGCCTGATGATTCCCGTGAGGAAGCTTGGTAAGGGTGGACCAGGAGACCCTCCCTGCATGGTGGCTTCGCGGCTCGCGCTCCTCCCCCTCACGCTTCTCGCTGCTTCATGTGGTCCCGCCGCCGGGTCGGCCCCCGCGGCGCTCGCGCCGGCTTCGGTCGCCATCCCCCCCGCCCCGCTGGAAGCGCCCGCGCGCGCCGCTGGCGCGCCGGCCGTGGATCCCTCGGCCCCACTGACGTTGCCGATCGCCGCGATCCCGCCGGCAACCTGGGTCGAGCCGCCCCTCGGCGAGCAGGAGCGGGCGAAGGCCGGTCGGGACCCGTTCCGCGAGCACACCGAGATCGCCCTCGGCGAGCGCGTCGCGATCTTCGCGGCGAAGGGAGGCGGCGCCGACCCCGCGGGCGGAGCGTTCGCGGTCGACGAGAAGCTCGGCGTCGTCGGCCCCCTGAAGCTGCCCGCTCGCTTCACCTGGGTTGGCGTCGCCGGCCCGCAGATCGACGCGCTCTATGGGGCCACGCCGGACGGCGTGCTCCACCGCGCCGCCGGCGTCCGCGATGCACTGAGGCCGGACGGCGGCTTCGTGCCGCGTAGCAGCGTGCCTGGCGCGACGGCCTGGGACGCCGCCGGCGCCCTCATCGCGGCCGCGGCAGGAGAGCGCGTCAGCGTCTCCGCCGACGAGGGCCGCAGCTTCACCTCGGCCGTGGTCGCGCCCGGCAAGACGGTGCGTGCGGTGCTCGTGCGACCCGACGGCGTGCTCGCGGCCGTGGTCCAGGCGCCGGCGCGCGGCCAGCAGCCGGCGGCGCCCGACACGTTCCTCTCGCTGGATCGCGGGAAGACCTGGAAGCGATCTGCGTTCCAGCCGCGATCGATCGAGCGCGAAGGATCCTGGATCTGGAACGGCAATGCGAGCTGCCCCGCCGTGCTGAGCCGCGACGGCCAGGCGTGGACCAGGGCCGCTGCTGGCCTTTACACCCGACCCTCGTTCGGCGTCGCGCTGCACCTCTCCCCCGCGATCCGCGCCACCGCGGCCGGCTCGTTCCGCTCGGCCGTCGCCCCGCCGGCGCCCGAGCCGCCCCGGCGCGGCGACACCGCGGTCGGGCGGGAGCCGCCTTGCAAAAGCGACGACGATGGCGTCGTGGGCGGAATCGGACTCATCGGCGATGCTGGCGTCTCGTGCGGAGGAGCGCTCTGCCTGCTCGAAAGCGCCGCGCCGCGGCCACAGCCGACGCGCACACGGATCACGACGTTCGGCGACGGGATCTGCGAACCGACGAGCGCGCGACCGCCCGGCAGCGCCTGCGCCGCGCACCTCACGCGGCCACCGACGTTCGCGGTCGTCGACCACATCGCGAGCACCGTGACGCCTGTCGCGGCGCCCGAGGGGTGCCCGCAGCCGGTCGCGCTGCACAACGCCGCCGGCATCGGCGTGCTCGTCTGCCGCGGAGGCAGCGGGGGCGCGGTCCTCTTCGTGCGGGGCGCGCAAGGTGCATGGCACGCGGAGGGGAGCCAGGCGACCCCGGCCGAGGCGCTCAGATGGATCGCCGCGGCGCCGGATGGCACGCTGCTCCTGCTCGAGCCGACGCCGCCCGCGAGCGCCCGGCAGCGCGAGCCGCTGCAGGCGCTCGTGCGCAGCCCGCTGCCGCTCGGCGCACCGCAGGCGTGGCGCCGGGTCACGGCGCCGGACGGCGTCGCGGCGCTTCCCGCTCCCGGGGGCGCGGCGCTCGTCGCGAGCTCGCCCACGGCCTCGGCGGGCAGACGCCTCGATGTGACGCTGGATCGCCCAGGTCAGCCGGCGCTTACCCTGGCGCGCGACGTGGATGTCGACCAGGACCTGACGCTGATGGAGCTGCGGGACGGGCAGGTGCGGTTCCGTGTGCGTCCAAAGCCCACACCGGACGTCCAGGGAGGGCTGGGACCCCCGCCGCCGGCGCCGCCGGACGCACGTTGGCACGTGCTGACCCACGGCGGCGAGCTCGTGCTGGAGACGCCCTCCGGGCCGACGCCGCCGGCTGACGGGCGCTTGTTCGGCCCCGCGGGGCGCTAGCGCCGCGTCCGTTCGGTCCCTCGCATCGCGGGACTCAACCACGTCACGGGCGATGGGCCGTCGCGGGACTCCCGCTGGCGGGACTCAACCACGTCACGGGCGATGGGCCGTCGCGGGACTCCCGCTGGCGGGACTCAACCACGTCACGGGCGATGGGCCGTCGCGGGACCCAACCACGTCACGGGCGATGGCGATAGCCGTAGACGCCCCCGCCGCCGTCACCGGGGTCAGCGCTCCCGGAGAAGGCGGTCCATCCGCCGACGAAGCCCCTGGTTGCTCTCCCGCCTCGCAGCCTCGTTCAGCAGCTCGATCGCCGGTCCGCGCAGGAAGGCGCCGTGCTCGAGCCCTTCGATCGCCAACCTCCGGGCGATCTCGCAGCTCAGGGACAGCGCCGCGCTCCACACCGCGCCGTCGTGGAGACAGCCGCGCAGGCCGGTCAGGAGCGGCCTTGCGGCGGCAGCGTCGTCCCTCGCGATCGCGCCCCTGAGCCTCGCCGTCAGCCGCATCCTCGCCTGATCCGAGCGGGTGGCCCCGCACGCGGCGATGGCCAGCGCCGCGATCTCCTCGTCGGGATCGGAAGTGAAAGGCCACACCGCATGGAAGAACGGGGTTCCGCCGGTCGCCACGGCCCCGAGGGCGCGAAGCAGCACCTTTTTCCGGGCGAGGGACGCGGTCTGGAGGCGGGGGAGCAGGAGCCCCTGATCCAGGGAGAACTCCCGTCCAAGCGTGTCGAGGAACGCGGCGCAGTCCTCGTCGGGCATGCGGTCGAGCTCCTCGATCCGCGCCTCGGGAACCGGGGGGACTCTGGCCTCCTCCCCGGACTCGGACGCTTCCTTGGCCCCGTCGAGCGCCCCGTCGAGCGCCTCGGCGAGCGCCCTCTGGACCGAATCCTTGTCCCAGGCCTCCGCCGCCCACGCTTCGAGCTTCAGCGCGGCCAGCAACGCCTCGCCGGCGTGCCAGTGCTGTCCTGGATTCCTGACGACCAGGGCCGCCATCACGGGAGCGCGCCGCCACGGATCCGGAGAGGCGAGGGCCCGCTGGAGCGCCGCCTCGGCCTCGGGAACGCGGTACTCGCGGAGGACGAGCGACGCGGCGTGGATGTCCTGCAGCGAAGCCGCCCGCTCGATGAACCGCTCGATCGCGGCGATGAGGTGGGGATCGCTGGGTTCGTAGCCCGAAATGACGTGCTGGAGCACCGGCAAGATGTCGCGATCCAGGCCGTCCGGGTCCTGCGCTGCCAGGAGCGACACGAGGAGCGGAACATCGCCTGGGCGACCGGCTACCCATAAAACGAGGAGCGCGCTCCTGTGATTGCGGCCGTGTTGCCCGGGCGGGCCCCGGAGGGCCCTGATCGCCTGGACGCGCATCGCCCCGGCGATCTCGTGCAGGGGGTTGTCTCTTCCCCACCGGGTCTCGGCCTGGCAGCGCTGGAAGTACTCGAAGAGCCGGTTGATCGCCTCGCGCGAGCCGGACCTGAGCACGACGCGCGCGAGCCTCACCTGCTCCTCGTGGCTCATGGCCGACGTAAGGAGATCCTCGACCATCGCGTGCGCCCGCCGCCGGAGCGGCCGCTCTTCGGCGGAGGTTGCGGGGCGCCGAGGGCGCTTTCGGTCCGGGCTCATGCCAGATCCCATGGATCCTATCAGCATCCGCTCGACGCGGGGTTCGCTGCGCGAGCAGCCGGCACGGCTCGCTCTCCGACGTGCGACGCGGCTCGCGAAGGACGCGCCCTCCACCTCGCAGGATGGATCTCCTGCGACGGGAGCCGTTAGCATGGTGGACACATGCCGCAGCAGCCACCGCCCGAACCGCAGCAGTCGCCGACCGAGCCGCAGCAGTCGCCGACCGAGCCGCAGCAATCGCCGACCGAGCCGCCGTTCTCGCTGACAGACGGTGCCCTCGCCGCCTTGGTCGCCACCGGCTACGGCGTTCCGGCGCTCGCGGCGCTGCTCTTCGGCGCGGCGATGCTGGTCCGAGTCGATGGCGCGATCTTCGTCGCCGGAGCGCTCGGGCTGGCCGGTTGGATCGGCGTGACCGTATGGACCTACCGCGCGATACGGCACCGGGGGCGCGCCCCCTTCCAGGTGGCGGCCGAGGTGCTCACGCTGATCCTCCTGCCCGCCTGGGGCATGGCATACAGCCACGATGCCCCAGGGACGTGCGCTGTCCCGGCATGCGACGCCGGCACGACGGCGTTCCGGCCGCTCGCCGAACCGGAAGTCCACGGTCTGATCGCGCTGCACGCCCTCACCGCGCTCGCCTATGTCGTGTCACGACGCCGGAAAGAAGCGCTGCCTGGCCCTGCAGAGCTCGTCGTCCATGCAGCGCTGATCGTCGGAATTGCGCTCCACGTCCTGCTTGCGGTGCACTTCGGCCCCTGGGTCGGGGCCGGCCTGCTCGTGCCGCCGCTGCTCCTGCCATGCGTCGCGCCGGTGTTCACTGTCGTCTTCTATTCCGCCGAGCTGCGCGCTCGCCTCGTGCGGCGGGGCGTCGAGGCCAGCGCGCCCGCTCCGTTGGCTGCTGCCGACCCCGCCTATCGCGCGGGGCCGACGCAAGTCCCGCTTCCGCCACCGCCCGCGATTCACCGACCCACGTTGTGGCGCGCCCTCGCGGCTTCCCCGCTGCTGCTCGGGGTTCACGCCGTCCTCCACGCGGCCTGGCTGGGACACCCGGCAGCCGCCCTCCAGGTCTTCACCCGCACGTGCGGATACACACTGTCGCAGCTCCCGATCGTGGAACTGCCCGGCGACTGCCACTACCTGTGCACCGTCGCTGCGCGCGGCCACACCTGGCTTGTGCGCCCAATCCGGCTCGGACGGCGGGGAGACACGCCCATCCTCGTCAATCGTCAGCTCGCCATCGCAAACGCCTTCGAGGATCTGCTGCACGAGCGCTGGCCGCGCTTCGGCCGCGCGGCGCGGCAGCTCTACGACCGGACGGGGCTGCCCGTGAGCCGGTACATCGGCGCCGCGTGGGCTGCCGATCTCGTCTATCTCGCGATGAAGCCGCTGGAGTGGGCGTTCTATCTGACGCTCCTGCTGCTCGATCAGCACGCCCCCGAAGAGCGGATCGACCGGATGTACAGGTGCGGCCCCGACCTGGGTTGAGCGATCGCACAAAAGCGTACGTAAGAGGAAACTCGACCCGGGTTGACCGTCACCGGATCTGGGCGCCCCCAATCCATGGTTCGATCCGGATTGATTCAATCGATTCGGCACTCCTGCCGGTCCATAACCGTCCCGTTCTGTCAATCAGAATCTATCTGAAGTCACAGGTCCAATCGCTGCGCACACACTCGACCCGGCCCCCCGTTCGTCGGCGTGCGCGTAGTGCCAGACACATGCTCTTCGCGCCCGCTCCGGCCTCTCCAGACGGACGTTCCCCGAAACACGGCAACACTAGATCGAAGTCGATCCAGCGTTATTCGCATCGCTGTGAACAGCGCCACGCGGTATCTACACCAGAAGTCTGAAGGCCGTCACGCTGGCGCCGTGAAACGTGCGCATCCACCAAGTTCCCGCCGGGAACACCACACTGCGTACCCCGGCGCGCCACCGCTCAAGCGCAGCGCGGTACGACGCACGAAACGCCCGCACCGCAGCGCCAGCGATTCGCCGTGCATCACCCTGCTCGCGACCAACCGCAAAGGTCGGATTACGTTCGCCCAGCGCCTCGAAGCTCGTGACGCGCTCGTACGGGGAGATCTTGCTGACTCGCTCAGCACCAAGAAAGCGACGCCCTTGCTGCTGCAGCGCCGCATGGGCCTGCGCCTCGTGTTCCCGGAGCGAGGCGGCGACCGAGTGGCGAAAGTCATCGATGCTATCCTTCTCGACCGCCGGTGGCAACGCGAGAGGCAGCGTCACTTCCTCTGGCCACTGTGGGTTTTCCGGGTCAAGATACGCAACAGGACGCGCCGCGCGCAGCACGCCGCAGCCGAGCTCGCTCACATCGACTTTCGCCCCCGGCCACTCACGCGCATGCCGGACAAGGCCAGCGGCCACAGGGTTCGCGAGCACGTAGGCGATCTTCTCCACCACGGCAGCGCGCGTCAGGAGGCGCACAACGCTCGTAGCCTCGTGGTCCCATACCGGTCCTTCCCACGCGCGAAGCACCTTGGTTCCGAGCGCCACAATGCGATGAAAGAACTGCAAGAAGCGCGGCAGCACTCCATTCACGTCCGTCACCACCAGATGGAGATGCGTTGACATCGCGCAGAACGCGTGAACCTCGATCCCGAAGCGACCGGCCGAGACCGCGAGGGCGTAAACCAAGAGCTGGCTGATGGCTGCGTCAGGGCGCAGGAGCAGATGCCGGCGCAAGACGCGACGGGTGATCATATAGGTAGCGCCGGGCGAGATCTCGCGGGGGTGGCTCATGGCCCGTCCACACCAACAAACGCTGTGCCAGAGATTGTAGTCAATCATTTCAAGCACTTGCCACGCACCACAGGTGACGATCATAGCGGCAGAGGTGGCGGCCGCCATGCCACCCGCCACATCGGATGGCACATCACCCCATTCCAACAACGACCCAACCCGGGTTGAGATTTGGTGAAGTCGGGTCTTGGGGCGACCTGCGCCGCCGCCGAGTCTCAACCTGGGTCGGGTCTATGCAACCTGGGTCGGGTCTCAAGCGGGTCGGGTCTGGATGGGTCCAACCTGGGTCGGGTCGCGGGTCGCGCCGGTCAAGGCATGGAGCAGCAGGGACCTCGGCAAGCTTTGTTTTCTTTTGCACGGCGAGCGCGCTCCGAACGAGAATACAGCATGCTCGACCAAGCTTATGGCTCATCGGCGATACACAAACGCGCAGCCCGTGAGAGCTTCACTTACATACTCCGGACAGCCGCGGGCGTTCGTCGCGCGACCCGCACATCATTCCAGCAGCCTCTCGCGAACAGCTGGACGCTCGCTGTCGCCGCGCTCCTCGCTGCGTGCGGTCAGGCGTCGGAGGAACCTGCTCCGGCATCGGGGTCCGGCGGCGGCACGACGGCGACCTCAGGCACCGCCGGCGCCGGCACCGCCGGAAGCACCGCCGGCACCGGTGAATCGACCGGCGACGCGGCCGGAACAGGCGGCTCGACCGGGGCCGCGGGCGGCGGCCCCGGCGCCTGCGAGCAGGGCACGACGAGCACGGAGTGGGCGACGAGCTGCCAGAGCACGGGGGCCAGCTGCACAGCAGGTACCTGGAAGGCGCCGCGCGACGGCGGCGAGACGCGCGCGCCGCTGCGCCACGAGTCCGCGCACTTCGCCTTCTACTGGCCCGATGGGACGGACATCGACCTGAGCCAGGCGGAGGAGGCCGCGGACACGCTCGAGACCATCTGGAGCGCATACTTCGGCAGCCCCATCTTCTTCCCCGAGCCGTACTGCAAGTCGGCGGACAAGTGGAAGGCCGCGGTCCATTTCGACAACAGCTTCCCGCTCTGGGGCGGCGGGTGGAGCCGCAACGGCGTCAACTATATGGGCATGTGGATCGGCCCCGGCGCCGCCAGCGACCCGTGGGGGCTCGCCCATGAGTTCATGCACGGCGTCCAGTCGATGACGCAGGCATTCCCCGATTGCGGCGGCACCGGCTGCTGGATCTTCGAGAGCCATGCGAACTGGATGCCGCACCAGATATGGCGAGACAACGTGCACTGCTCGGACATGCTGCCGAACATGCCGCACCTCTACTACGGCAACACCCGGAACCGCTATTGCAACTGGCAGTTCTTCGAGTTCCTGAAGGACAAACACTGCTACAGCGCCGTCAACGACATGTGGGCCTACGAGGCGCCACGCGGCCAGGGCGACCCATGGCAGAAGCTCATGCTGAGCCGTGGCTGGGACATCGAGCGGCTCAACGACGAGTTCGGCGAGTGGGCGATGCACAACGTCACCTGGGACTACAAGGACCCGCCGCCCACGGACGGAGGCGATCCATCCAGCGTGTATCGACAGAAATACGGCTCGATCGAGGCCGACATGACGTCGAACGGCCGCACGGATCGGCGGCTTCGCCTCACGCGGCTCGAGGCGCTCGACGCGGACTGGGCGCAGAGTCGCCGCTTCGTCTCGCCGTATCACTGGGCACCGCAGCGCTGGGGTTACAACATCGTGCGCCTGCACCCGAAATCGGACGCGACGAGCGTGCGCGTCGTGTTCCGGGGCGTGACGCAGGCCGGCGCCGACTCCGGCTGGCGCTGGGGCCTCGTGGCGACGGACCAGGAGCTGATCACATCGCGCTACAGCCCGCTGCAACGCGGGAGCGACGGCGAGTTGGACTTCTGCATCAGCCCTGGCGAGAACGTCTACCTGGTCGTGGTCGCGACGCCGACCGAATACCAGAAGCTGATCTGGACGAACCCCTCGGACGGGCCGGCGTACCCGTCGATCTATCGCTATCCGTACATGGTGGAGATCGCCGGAGCGTGGCCCGCCGGGTTCCAGGACGGCCAGCTCGACGCGTGTCCGCGGGGCACGGCCCGGCACGCGAACGGCGGCGGCTGCGCGCCCGAGGGCACGCCGTCGAGCGTCTACGTCGGTCCTTACGCGACCATCCTCGGCGGAGAGGTGAGCGGCGACGTCCGCGTCGAGGATCACGCGACCATCGTCAACGGCGTCATCTCCGGCGGCCGCGTCGGTGCGCTCAGCCTGGTCGGGCAACGCGGCTCGGGCATCCAGGCGCGCGGGTTCAACGTGAGCGGCTCGGCGAACGTGCAGACCACCTTCTATCCGCTCGGCTGGTTCGGCGATCGCCAGTCTGTCTCCGGAACAGCACAGCTGCTCGGGGATGTCGAGTTCGTCGCCACGTCGAAGTCGAGCAGCACGTTCTACGGGTTCGTCCCCGACGACTGGGCGGGCGTCTCGACGGTCACCGAGGTGACGGTCGCACCGCCGTACACCTGGCGGCGTTGATGCCACGATGCAGCCGATGCTTCATGTTGGGCCCATCGGTGACCGCGACGACGCCGTGACGGCCCACAGGCCATCCCGGTCGCGCTGCGGCTCGCGGGAGAGGCGCTATCCACGCCGCTCTCCTTCGAATGGGTGCCGATCGAGGAGGTGACCGACGCCTCGCGGGTGGCTCGTTATGACGTCCTGTGGTGCGTGCCGTCGAGCCCATACCGGAGCACGGATGGCGCGCTGCGCGCGATCCGCTTCGCCCGCGAGCATCGGCGCCCGTCCCTCGGGACCTGCGGGGGCTTCCAGCACGCGATCAGCACGCGATCATCGAGTACGCGCGCCGTGTGCTGGGCTGGTCGGACGCCGAGCACGCCGGCACACCGTTCAACGAAGGAATGATCTGCCAGGGCGTCGACGACGCCGAACGCTGGATCTCTTCCTGGCATCCGGCGCCTTGTGGTCTCGAGTCCCGGCCGGCTTCAGCGTTCCGATGCCTTTACTGCTCCACGAGTGCTCCTGCGAGGCGCTGCGCGTGCGGTACCGGCGTTCAGCGCGGTTGCAGGAAGTACCTGCGCGCGGCCTCGCAGAGTTCGGGCCAGCGCTGGGCAAGCCCGGGATCTGCTGCGAATCGGCCTGCCCAGAAGGCGTCGAGGGCGGCGCGCGCAGCGGCGGTCGGTACCCCGTAGCGTGCGTTCGTGCTCTCCACGTAGGCGGGGTACAGCTCGCATGCGACGACGAGGCCGGCGTACTGGTTGAGCGTGAGAGAGGGTGGCGGGCGCGCGCTGAGCGGGTCGCCCACGCTCGCGGGGGCCGGTGTGGAGGCGGGCGGGACACTCGGCGTGGCGACCGGCAGCGCGCCCGACGCGGATGCCGGCGGCACGCTCGGCGTGGCGACCAGCGGCGCGCCCGAGGCGGATGTCGGCGGCACGCTCGGCGCGGCGACCAGCGGCGCGCTCGGCGTGGTGACCGGCGGCACGCTCGACGCGGCGACCGGCAGCGGGCTCGCCGTGGCAGCGGCTTGCGCGCTCGACGCGGCGACCGGCAGCGGGCTCGCCGTGGCAGCGGCCTGCGCGCTCGGCGTGGCCACAACGGAATGACGCTCTTCGTGGAGCGGCACCGCCGGGGAGTGGTGCGCGGGCGCCGGACCAGGCTCGCGCACCGGCTGGCCATCGGGGCTGGCGACGGGCTGAAATGGCAGTGCCGAGTCGAAACGAGCGACGGACGGCCGAGGGCGCTCTTCGGAGGCCACCGGGATGAAGGGCAGCGCGGAATCGATGACCCGCGGCGTATCTGGGAGCGTCTTGCTCAGAGGCTTCGACTCCGCGCCGCTCACCGGCGGGTCCGTCCGAGGAACCGACGCAGGCGCGGGAACAGGCACGATCGCGGGCTGGGTGACGGATTGGGGTGCGGGGGTGGACGCAGGCGCCGGGGCGGGCTCAGGCTCGTCCACCGGTGCGGGCGCGGCCACCGATGCGGGCACGGCACCCGGTACTGCCATCGGTGCCGGCGCGGCTACTGCGATCGGCGCGGGCACACCGAGCGGCGTCAGCCCAGGCACCGCCGTTGACGCCAGCACCGCCATCGGCGCGGGCATCGGCACCGCCGCCGGCACCGCCGCCGGCACCGCCATCGGCGCCGCCGCCGGCACCGCCATCGGCGCGGGCATCGGCGCCGCCGCCGGCACGAAGGGCAACCCCCCGTCCAGGCGAGACAGCGGCCCCTGCGCCTCGACCAGCGCCGGCGCGCTCGTCGTCGCGGCGGCCTCCTCCGCTTCACGCCTCGCCGCGGCCGCCGGCACGAAGGGCAGCCCTCCGCCCAGGCGAGACAGCGGCCCCTGCGCCTCGACCAGCGCCGGCGCCCCCGTCGTCGCGGCGGCCTCCTCCGCCGCGCGCTTCGCCGCCGCCTCGTCCGCCGCGCGCTGCGCCGCGGCCCGCTTCGCCTCCGCCAGCCGCTCGTCGAGCGTCCCGTGCGTGTCCTTCAGCACGACCAGCGCCTCGGCGCTCTCGCCCTCCGGACCGAGGACGCCGCCGATCGCCAGGAGCATCGCTCGCGCGGCGCGCAGCGCCGCCTCGTCCGCCGCGCGGCCGGGCAGGTGCCGCCTGGCGAACGCCGTGAGCTCGTCGTCCTCGCATCGAACGAGATCCGCGAGCCGGGCCGCCACGCGGCGCCGATCCGGATCGGCGCTGCTGCCCGTCGGCCTGCGCATCGCGGCGTCGAGCTTCGCGAGCGCCTCGTTCAGCGTGCTCTTCTCCGGCGCCGTCGCAGCCTCCGTGGTGGACCCCTTGCTCTCGCCCCTCACGGCGCGAGCACGAGGACGGTTGTGACGCTCGGCACGATGGCCATGCCCGGCGCGTTCGTGCTGTTCTGGATCGAGATGCTCGTCAGGCGCGTCATGGGCGCGCAGCCGACGATCACCGTGAAGGCCGCGGTCACGTTGCGCGACGGGCCCATCACCATCCCGGACGCGACGCCGAGCGCGACGCCCGGGTTGTCCCCCATCGTGAGCGGCGCGACCGTCAGCATGTTGTGCGCCGGCGCGCACGTGACGAGCACGTTCGGCACGAACAGCACGCTCATCGGATGGAGCGAGATGTTCGGGTACGGGATCGGCACCGGGGCCGGCGTCGGGGTCAGGCACACGTCCGGGAACGCCAGGCACATCCCCCCTGCGGTCGTCTTCGCGAGCATCGCTTCACCCCTCGTCGTTGCTGGCGCCTGCGGCCCCGCGCCGCGCGCCCTTCAGCCGATCTTGACCTGCTCGCCGTCGAGCTTCGCGAGCGTCCGCGCGGCGACGATCGTGTTCTCCCCACGGACCGCCGCGAGGCCCTCCGCGCGGAGATCGAAGACGCCCGCGCGCACCTGCTCGAGCGCCTCGACGAAGCGGAACGCCTGCTTCGCGCGCTGGACGAGCCGGTCCGCGCGCGCCTCCATGCGCTCGGCGACGACGACGGCCTTCTGGATGTGCGCCTCGAGCGACCGGCCGACGAGCCCGATCTCCTCGATCGCCGCCGCCGCCGCCTGCGCGCGGATCTGGAGCTTGCCCGCGAACAGCCCGACCTCCCTGGCGGCGGCGATCTCGATCTGGTCGCCGGCGCCGAGCCCGAGCCGCCCCGTCGCCTGCACCTTCATGTCGCCCTCGGCGACGATCCGCGTCGTCGCGCCCGCCTCGCCCTCCAGCACCGCGAGGACGAAGACCTGATCGCCGTCCACCGCGCAGAGCACCCGATCCCCCGCGTCCGGCGCGACGAGGCAGCTCTTCGCGCGCCGCGCCGCGACCGGACCGCCGCCGAGCTCGACAACGAGCCCCGACGCCGCGCCCCGGACGACGCCCGTCTCCAGCGACGGCACGCGTCGCGGTGAGGGCGAGCGCTCGATCGCCGGCAGATCCACCGCGGCCAGGAGGTCGTCCTGCGCGCTGTCGTCGTGTGCCACCGTCAGGGGCTCGCGGGCCGCCATGCTCTGCATCTCGGGTCTCCTCGGCCTGGATCCGCCCGGTCAGGACGTGCGCGCCGCAACGCTAGTTTCAATGATTTCACGTCAGAAATCAACGGAGTTCGTGGAACGCGGCCTCGCGTCGACGTCTCACGGACCGCGACCGCTGCCGCGTGGTTACGCGCGTTACCCACGTTGCGCAGGGCTTCGTGGTCACGCACGGCGCGCGCGGCAGGCACGATCACGCGCGCTGCCCGTCGCGCTCGCCGCCGCGGCGCGGCTTCCAGTCCTCGATCGCGGCGAGCTTCTCGTCGTCGCCGAGCCAGCCCGCGCCCGCCGGCACCCGCGCCCCGTCGCGGCGAGCGCGGTGCAGCTTGGTGCGGAACATCCCTGCCTGCGTGAAGTCCGCGCCCGAGAGATCGCAGTGCGAGAAGTCCGCGTACGAGAGCTTCGCGCCGACGAAGCGAGCGCCCGGGCACGACGCGAAGGCGAGGTACGCCTCGACGAGCTCCGCCCCAGAGAAGTCGGCCTCCGCGAGCGCGGCCCGCTCGAAGATGGCGTTCTGCAGCTTCGCCCGCGAGAACCGCGCCTTCGCCGCGCTCGCCTCGCAGAAGAGCGCCTGCGTCAGGACCGCATCGGAGAAGTCGCAGTCGGACACGTCGACCCCGGTGAAGTTGCATTGCGTGGCGTCGCAGCCCGCGAAGCTCGATCCAGCGACGCTGCCGCGCATGAACTGCGTGCGGAACAGCTTTGTTCCCTGGAACGCCCGCGCGCCCAGCGCCGCCTCGACCAGCGTCGTGAGCGTCAGGTTCGCGCCGTCGAGCAGCGCGGTGCGCAGGTCGAGCTTGTACAACGTCGCCTTCTCGAGGTTCGCCCGAGAGAAGTTCGCGCCGCCGGCCTTGACCTCGACCAGGTTCGCCCGGTCGAGGTTCGCCCCCTCGAACGAGGCGCGCTCGAGCGAGCACGTCGTCCAGGTCGCGATGGGCGCCTCCGCGCCCGACAGCGCCGCTCCCTCGAACGTCGACTCGATGAAGCTCGCGCCCACGAGCCTCGCCCCCGAGAGCGTCGCCCCGTCGAGGCGGCTCCGGAAGAACGTCGTCAGGTGCAGGTCCACGCCCGCCGCGTCCACGCCCGACAGATCGCACTCCGAGAACGTCGACTCCTTGACGAGCGCGCCCCGCATCGCGCGCGGCATCCGGACCCGGTCGAAGACCGCGCCCGAGAGATCCGCGCCCGTCAGGTCGAGCCCGGAGATGTCCACGGTCTGGATCGGGTCCCCGTGGCGGACCTTGTCGAGCACCTCGTCGCGGTTCATGTCGCGCCTCCAGGAGCCGGCGCCGCCTGCCGGTCGAACCGGGTGAACTCGACGCTCGCCTCGGCGAACGTCGTCCGGTTGTCCCCGCGCGCGCGGCTGAAATCGGCCCGGCAGAGCTGCGCGCCCGTGAAGTCGGCCCCCGCCAGGCGCGATTTCGAGAGGATCGCCTCCGTCAGGTTGCACCCGCGGAGCGACGCGCGGTCGAGGTTCGTCCGGATCAGGAGGGCGTTCTTCATGACGGCGCGGTCGAAGCTCGCGCCCGTCGCGTCGGCCTCGGAGAGATCGGTCATCGTCATCTGGGCTCGATCGAAGCGCGCGCCGCGCAGGTCCGTCGTCCGGAAGCAGGTCTTGTCGAGCACGGCGTCGCGGAAGTCGGCCTCCGGCAGGCCGCTCTTGTGGACGGCGACCCCCTCGGAGAAGCGCGCCCCCGCAAAGCGCGCCTTCGCCCCCGTGCAGCTCATCAGCGACGTCTTGTGCAGCCGCGCGCCGGAGAAATCCGTCTCGTCGAGCGAGCACTCGAGAAGCGTCGCCCGCTCGAGGTTCGCCCCGGCGAGGTTCGCCCCGGCGAAGCTCGTCTGGAGGAACGAGCAGAGCGAGAGATCCGCGCCCGAGAGATCCACGCCGGCCCAGCTCACCTGGAGGGCGTCGGCGCGCTCGAGCCGCGCCCGCTTCAGGCTCGCCCCGGCGAGCTTCGCGCCCATCAAGACGGCCTCGGTCAGATCGGCGTCGTCGAACACCGCGCCCTCGAGGTTCGCCTTGCCAAGGTTCGCGCCCCGGAGCCGCGCGCCCGTGAGGTTCGCGCCCGAGAGGTCGGCCTTCGCGAGCACCGCGCCCTCGAGCACAGCGCCCGAGAGGTCGCAGCCGCGCAGGTCGGCCCCCTCGAGGAACGCGCGCGCGAAGCGCATCCCCCGCAGGTCGACCCCGCGGAAGTCGGCGCCGGTGAGGTCGCGCTCGTCGAGCGGCTCACCCGCCTCGCGCGCCGCATCGACGACGACGCGCGCCATCTGCGCGGCCTCGGCGGTCATCGGCAGGGCCGCCGTCCTCAGGTGCGCCGAGCCGCGGTAGCCCTCGCGCGCCGCCTGCTCGAGGCGCAGCAGCTGCTCGGGGAACCCTGGATCCGCGAGCATCGCCTCCAGCTCCAGGTTCGGCACGCCGCCGAGGCGCGCCGCCTCGGCCAGCTCCGCGTACTGCTGGAGCTGCGCCTTGGCCGAGAAGCGCGGCGGGCCGCCGGGCGGCTCCTCCCCGGTCTGGCCGCGCCGGAGCGCCTCCTCGGACACGTCCATCTCCGCGGCCTGCGCCTTCATGCGCTCTTCGGCCTCCTTCTTCAGGCGCTCGGCCCTCGCCTTCTCCTCCTCCATCTTCCGCGACGCCGCGTCGAGGTACGTCACCAGCGCGTCGAGATCGTCGACCGGCGGAGGCGCTTCCTCCTCCGCCAGCGGCGCGTCGAGGCCGAAGCGCGCCGGGTCGATGCCGTCCGCGAGGAGCTCCTCGCGGCGGCGCTCGCGCTCCCGCTCCGCGCCGCGCCGCAGGTTCTGCGCGGCGAGGTTCTCGCTCTTGAGCCACTGCACCATCTCGATCCCGGCGACGTTCGCGGCGACGCCCGACTCGCGCGGCGGCATGAGATCGCTGTCGCTGAGGGACGCGATCGAGCCCCGGTCCTTGTCGATCCGCCGGGCGAGCGCCTCGCGGTAATGCTCGATCGGCCGGGGGCGGCCGATCTCCTCGCAGGCGACGACGAGGTCGACGATCTCCCCGGCGTCGTCGTCGGCCACGGGCGTCGAGCCGTGGAAGATCACCACGCCGAGGTTGGCCGACGGGAAGAGCCACACCGTGTCGCAGCGGACAGGCAGCTCCTGGAACGCCTCCCCGCTCGCGTCGCGGCGGGTGACGAGCACGCGCGCGGCGAGGCCGGGGAGCGCGCCCTCGATGCGCGGGCGCGTCGGGTGCATGTTCTCGACGAGGAACGCCTCGTCTCCGCGGAGCGGCTCGGCGACCCACTGATCGTTCGGCGCGACGTTGAAGAAGGCGGGATCGACGTCGGGCGGCAGGCCGGGCGCCCACTTCTCGGCGTAGTCCGCGGTGTACGTCCCCGCGCGGGCGCGGCGCTGGCCGAACGTCACGTCCATCGCGAGGAAGGACGCCGGGCCCGGCCTGTCGCCGGGCGAGCGGATCAGCGCGCCGTAGTGCTCCACGTTCGGCAGCGGCCGGACGCGCTGCCCGCCGCGCTCGACCTCCTCGATCCCCTTCCCGTAGGGGTTCGCCGCGTCCTTCGGCCCGCCGAGCGCGCGCGCCCAGTCGATGGGCATCTCGGAGAACGGCTCCGGCTCCGTGAAGCCGTGGCCACTCCAGTACCGGTCGCCCAGGACGGCCAGGCGCTTGTCGACGGAGCCGAGCCGCGCGCGGACGAACGACGCGCCGACGCGGCGGCCCTCCGGGGCGTAGCACCGGCCCGCCACGAGCAGCTCGCCGCGCGCCTTCGTGATGCCGTCGTCGAGCGGGAGGCTCCCGAGCTGCGCGGTCGCGGCCTGCCAGAACGTCATCTCGTCGACGAGCGCGCGCGGCGCGTCGAGGGGGAACGCCAGCATGGCGCCCACGTGGAACCTGGTGCGCCGCGCGACCTCGACGACGCGCGTGAGCGCCGGGACCTTGAGGGGTTTGACGACTCGCATCCGCGCTCAGATCTTCGTGAAGGCGCTGTTCCACGCGATGACCCCCGCGAGGGTCAGGGCGATCGCCTGCTGCTTCAGGTAGGTGCCGAACTGATCCATCTTGGCGCCGACGGCCTTCTTATCGAACGCGTAATAGTCGAGCTTGATCAACGACGTCTCGAGCTTGAGCAAGTAGGCCTGCTGGGCGAGCACGGCGTGGTCCGTCTTGATGACGCCGCTCGCCCCCTTGTAGAAGAAGAGCTCGTGCTTGTTCGGCGTGAGGTCGAACGTCAGCCCGAGCACCTCCCACTTCAGGTTGGTGGCCGTGATCTTCGCGTTGGGCGCCTTGATCAGGAAGTTCGTGTCGGACTTCAGGTCGACGTCGCCTCCGAAGTGGCCTTTCCAGGTCGTGGCGACCTCCGTCTTCCAGCTCTTGTAGTCGTCGAAGTTCTCGGCCGTGACCTTGTGCTTCCACGGCCCGGTCACCGTCGACGAGCCCTCCGGCTCGATCGTCTGCTCGAACTTGCCGTGGACGTCGTGCTTCATGCCGCCGCTCGTGATGGTCAGCGTCAGCCCGTCGGTGATCGTCTGCTTCATGCCGCCGGCTTCGACCGTGTCCACGCGGCCCGTCTTGATCGTGGTCGTGCGCGTCGCGTAGTACGTCTCCGTCGCCGCGCCGGTGACCTGGTACGTGTACGTCCCGCCGACGCCCGCCCAGAGGTTGCAGACCACCATGCTGAACTTGTTGCCGCTGACGTTCTCCCAGGAGTCGCCGCCGATCCATGAGCCGCCGTCGCCCGCGGTGGTCTCCAGGTAGCTGAACGTGACGTCGACGAGGCTGCTGCCGGCGATGGCCGGGTCGGCGTTCTCGGGGGACAGGAACGTGCCGGTCTTCGTGTCGCCGTCGCCCGTGTAGACCGACCCGTGGTTGCCGCTCGGCGTCCCCATGTAGATGCCGGTGCGGTTGTTCGGCGTGTGGAGGAAGATGAACTCCTTGCCCTGCTCGTCCTCGAGCACGAGCTGGTTGCCGCTCCCGGTCCGGATGATGTTCTGGCTGAGGTTGCGCTCCGCGACGACGCTCGGCCGGTGCGCGTTGGGCACGACGCCGGCGATGAAGGGCCGGTCCGGGTCGCCGCCGAGGAAGGCGATCATCACCTCGGTGCCCTTGCGCAGCGGGAAATGGAAGCCCTCCGTCGTCCCGCCGTGGGGCTGCATCATGCGCACCCGCGTCGAGATGCGCGCGTCGGGCAGGCCGCTCGTGTCGAACTCGAAGCGCACGAGGTAGCGGCCGTCGGCGTCGATCTGCGCGTACTGGCTGTCGGCGGGGCCGCAGACGATCGCGTTCTCGAACCCGTAGATGCGCGGCCACGGCGTCGCCTGCGGCGCGCGGAACTGCGCGTCGGCCGGGATCGCGAGCAGCTTGATCGCGTAGATGTCCTTGCCCGAGAGCCCCGTCAGCCGCGCGATCTCGGGCGTGATCCCGGCGATCGACGCGCTGTGCTGCACCTCGAGCGCGAGCCACTGGTCGACGATGTCGGCGGGCTGGTCGTCCAGCGAGAACCGGTACCCGGCCCGCGGCCCGAGCGCGTCGCCGCTCCCGCGCAGGGTCACCTCGCGGCAGCCGATCGACTGCGCGCGCACCTGCGCGAGGCGCTCGGCGTCGCTCTGCACGAAGACGCGGAAGCCGTACTCGCGGATCGCGCCCACCCCGTTCGCGGTGATGCTGCTCTCGCCCTTCACCGACGCGGACGGGTTCGCGTAGTTGTAGTCGGCGATGGTGACCGTCTTCGGCAGCCACTGCACGTTCTGCTCGATCTGGTGCAGGCCCGGCGGCGCGGTCACGTCGTCGCCGAAGAGCGGGACGTAGCGCACCACCCCGCCGCCCGGGAAATCGTCGTGCAGCCCGCGGTCGTCGACGATGACGAGCACCTCGCCGGGCCCGTCCTCCGGGTGCTCGAAGAAGTAGTAGAGGCCCTCGCGCTCGAGCCACCGGTGAAAGAACGCCAGGTGCGTCTCGCGGTACTGCGCGACGAACTCCTCGACCGGGTAGTCGCCGTCGTTGATCGAGAAGCGGAAGTCGCTGCCCGCGAGCCCGCCGTTCTGGAGCGTCGCCGAGAGGAACTCCTTGACGGGCTGGTTCGTGAAGACGTGGCTGCGCCAGAAATGGCGCAGGAACCAGAGCTTCGGCACGAGGAGCGCCTGGTACAGCGCCCGATCCGCGTTCTGGTGCAAGAGGCGGACGCTCGCGATGACGCCGTGCACGACGAGCGGGTCCTTCCCGTCGCCGCGGCTCGCGCGCACCGTCGCCCGCTCGCCCACCGCCTTGCGCACGTCGGTGCTCGTCGGGACGGAGAAGAAGAGCTCGAACTCGTACGGCTGCGAGACGTGCTCGGTGCCGCGGAAGCCGATGAAAGCGACGCTGGCGAGCGCCGAGCACGAGAGCGAGAAACCATCTGGGCGCATGGAGAGCCTCCCCATCCCTGGCCTGGTGTTGAGGGCGGAATCTCGGTGCATCGCGTCGCGGTGTCAACGTCCGGATGCGCCGCGAGCGTGCTGTGGAACAGCGGATCCGGTGGTGGGACGAGCGCGCACCTGTGCGACGTTCGCCGAGCAGCGCGGGCTTCGATCGCACGCGCCTGCCGAGCTCGTTGCGCTCGTGCGCCGCGCCCTCACCGCGCGCGCTCCGCGTCCTTGTACGCCCTGCGCGCGCACCGTGTGCGCCCTGCGCGCGTACGGTATGCGCTCTGCAGCCGTACCGTGTGCGTGCCGCGTTATCGCGCTGCTGCACTCGTGAGCGCGGCGATGACGCTGCGGGTGAAGCCCCGGAGGCGCGCGACATCGTCGGGGCGGAGGGCGAGGGTGCGCGCGTCGCAGTAGAGCCTGCGGGCGATCTCGATCTGGAGCCCGTGGACCCCTTCGTCGCGGCGCGCGTGCCGCTCGAGCGCGTGGCCGCCGGGGAACGGATCCTCGAGCGCGAGCGAGAGGCCGTGCGCGCGCGCGACCTCGGCGACCGCGTCGCGCGCCCAGCTCGCCGCCGTCTCGCCGCGCCGGGTCCCGAGCACGACGTCGGCCGCGCCCGGGAACATCACGTCGGGGTACGTGTGCCCGGAGACGAGGATCGCGACGCCGTGGCGCGCGCGCGCGTCGGCGAGGCGCGCGGCGACCTCCGCGTGGTACGGCTCGAACACGTCGCGGACGCGGCGCTCGACCTCCGCGCGGGGTGGTGGGCTCTCGAGCCACTGCTCGCCGCTCGCGGAGCGCCGCCGCACCTCCCGCAGCCCGTACGGGAGCTTGTCCTCGTAGGGCGTGGGCACGCGCGGGGCCGTGTTGAGATCGATGACGAAGCGGCTCGCCGTCGCGACGACGAGCGCGGCCCCCTCGAGCGTGACGTCGCCGAAGAGCGCGTCCGCCGCGACGTCCGCGTCGGCCGCGAGGGCGCGCTCCGGCACGCGCGTGAAGCGCGCCGCGAGCTCGCCCACGGCGAGGCTCGCGTGCGGGACCTCGACGACGATCGGCCCCGGCGTTTCGGGCTCGTGAACGCGGAAAGGAGACGGCGGCACGGGCATCGTTCCTCCGGAAGGTGGCGCCGGTTTTTTCGCACGGACGCGCCGGTTTGCGCTCTCATGGCGGGCCATGGAACCCCGGATCTGGCTGCTCGTGAGCCGATATCACCTCGACGCCGGGCTGTCGTCGCTCCTGGTGGACGGCGTCGCGACGGCCGGCTTGCTCGCCCTCGCGGCGCTCGCGCTCCGGCGCTCGCGCCGGCAGCGCCGCGCCGCCGCGCAGGCCGAGGCCTCGTTCAGGCCCGGCGCCGCGCTCGCGCCCGGCGAGGCCGTCGTCATGGGCACCGTCGAGCGGGAGCAAGGCGCGGACGTGGCGGTGCGCGTCGAGGTCGAGCAAGAGGGGTCCGAGTCCGAGACCTCCGGGGTCTGGACCCACCAGTGGGCCGAGACCGGCCGCAAGGTGCGTGTCCACCCCTTCTATCTCCGCCACGCGTCCGGCGCGCGCATCCGGGTCGCGCCGGGCGAGGACGTGCAGCTCGTCGACGCGCTCGACGGCATGATCCGGGTCGATCTCACCCGGCGCGTCCGCGTGGCCGAGCTCATGCCAGGCGAGAGGGTCTTCGCGATCGGCGAGCTACGGCGCGCGCCCGATCCCGAGGCGCAAGCCCAGGGGTACCGCGAGCAGGCGCAGGGATACCTGCTCGTGCCCCCGCGCGGGGGGCGCATGCTCCTCTCGTCCGAGCCGCTCGGCGAGCGGTTCGCGCGCAGGTCGGCGTTCCACCGGCGGTGGGCCGTCGCCGCGGCCGTCGCGTCGCTCGCGTTCAACATGGCGTTCACGGCCTTCCACGCGCGCCGCTGGCTGGGGGAGACGGTGGACGCCCGCGTGACGCAGCTCCGAGAGAGCGACGACGGCGACCACACCCGCTTCGAGGTCACGATGCGGGGCGAAGGCGGCGCCGCCTTCTCCGACGAGGTGTCCCAGGGCGCGTTCGCCCGGCTCCGCGAGGGCGAGACGGTGAAGGCGCGCCACGTCCCCTCGTGGAGCGCAGCCAGCGCGATCGGCCCCGACGTGACGGCCCACTCCGTGGCGTACGCCGCCTTGCCGCTGCTCGGCGTCATCGCGCTCGCGTATCTCATTCGCGCGCACGCCACACGGCCCTGGTACGAGAAGAAGCTGATCGACACGGAGAACGGCAGGCTGGCAGAGAGCCTGTCTTCGGCGCAACAGGCCACCAGGCGCCCGGAGCGCAACCGCAGCAATCCGTGAACGAAGGAGCGAGCGATATCGCGCGGCGAGCGTGGGTACCTCGCGCCGTCCTGCGGCCGCAAGGCCCCCGCGGGCGTCGACGCCCGCTACCGATTCATCGCGTCGAGGCGGCGTTGGACGTGCCGGTGAGCTTCGCGCTGTCCAGGTGCTTCGCCTCGAGCTTGGTCTCCGCGTCCTTCACTGCAGCCGTGCCGGTGCCCGTGATCGTGATCGAGTCCTCGGCGAGCGCGTAGATCGTGAACTCGTAGGTGTCGGTCTTCGTGCCGGTGGTGCTGCCGAAATTGGGGCAGGGCCCGAGGTAGTTCGAGTTCTGCTTGGCGCCGAGCTGCGCCGCGTCCGCCTGCTTGAACCCCTCGGGCAGCGAGGTGGTGGTGGCAGGAATGTTGTACAGGACCCAGTGATAGCCGTTGGCCTGCGACGGTGTCCCGTGCGCCAGGGTGACATCGATGAAGGTGATGGCGTAGCTCTTCGTGCCCGCAGGCCCTGGGGTCCAGTGGAGCTCCGGCATGACGCTGTTCTGGAAGCCGGCGGTCTGGCAGGTGTACTTGTCGGCGAACTTGGCGCCTTCCGCGTGATTGGTGCTCGCGAGCGCGAACTCCTCGGAGGGCGCGCTGCCGCCGTCTCCCGTCGAGCCGCCCTCTCCGCTCCCGCCCTGTCCCGCCGAGCCGCCCTCTCCGCTGCCCCCGGCCCCCGACGTCGTGGTGGTCGCGGGCTCGCCTCCGCTCGAGCTCGAGCTGCTGGCGCTGCTGCTGCTGCTGCTGTCGCCGCTGCTGGCGCTCTGGGAGGTGGTGCTCGTCGTCGTGCCCCCGCCGTTCCCGGACTCATCGGGATCGCTGCTGGAGCAGTTCAGGATGGCGAATGGCATGGCCACGAAGGCCAGGTATCGAGCGCTACGTGTGAGCCTATCCGTAATGGTACGCATTGGCGCATGATGCCACGTCGCCGTTCCTACCGCGATGGCAGTCGCTTCCCCTCGTGACAAAGATCCGCAATATTGCGGTACATTTCCGGAGTGGTGAGCGATGGAGGCAATCGCTAACAGAATGTGAACGTTCTCATGACGACGCACCGCTCCGAGCGGCTCGCCACTCCGCCGGAGCGATGGATCCGGAGCGGAGTCTCCTTGACCCTTGACACCGCGCCAGGGCGCTCAGGCGCGCCCGCGAGGACGCGCCTGCCCTGGTGATGCGGCGAGAGCTCGGCCGGCCATCGCTCGTCCATCTGGAGCACGCCGCGGATCGTCCCCTCGCCGTGGCGCGACGTCTGGCCAAGGACAGCCAGACGTCTGCCGGGTCAGTATTGCGTGTTGTTGGACGTCGTGATCTTCGAGGAGCTCACGCCCATGAAGAGCTCCTTGCCGATGCCGCTGTAGCGGGTGTTCGTCATCGTCACGCTGCTGCTGCTGCTGTCCGTCCTGAAGATGGACTCCTTCATCTTCGAGATGTCGCACCGGTCGATGAAGACATCGACCTTGAAGTCGGTCCCGCCGTTCTGCCGGATGAACTTGCCGGCGTTCTGCGCCGTGAAATTCGACACCTTGAACGTGCTGGCCGCGTTGATCTGGAACACCTTGTCGTCGCCGTTCTTCGCGGAGCCGCCGTTCAGCACCACGGTGCCGGACTTCTTGACCGTCAGGGCGTCTTCGCCGATGTCCTCCCAGACGATGTTCTCGAGCGTGACGTTGCCGTACGTGTGGATGCCGTCGGCCGCCGGCGCGCCGAGGACCACGTTCTTCAGCTTCGCGCCGTCCTCGAGCTTGAACACCGGCTTCTGGTCCTCGGCCTGGCTGCCGTCCCCGAGCGTGTTCTTGTCGGCGATGTACCGCTTGCCGCCGCCGTCGAACGTCTCGCCCGCCTTCACGACGATCGTCGAGCTGACGACGCCGCCGCTCCCCGCCGTCGTGGTGCCGCCAGAGCTGCTGCCGCCCGAGCTCCCGCCAGAGTCGCCGCCGCCCACCGGCACGAGCTCGATGTAGTCGACCTTCAGGTCGTACCCGGACGACGAGGAGCTCTTGCCCTTGCACGTGAGCGCGAACTCGACGTTGCCAGAGAGCGATTTCTCCCCGAGCGTCGCGGTCGTCCAGCTGTCGCCGGTGGAGGAGCCATACGCGTCGAAGGACTTCACCGACGATCCCTTCACGGCGAGCTCGTATTTGCCGTACACGTTCCGCTTGGCGTAACGAAGGACGATCTTGTACGTGCCAGACGCGACCGACGCGGAGAACTTGAAGGTATCGCCGCTCTGGTTGGCGCGGAGCTTCACGTTGTCCGCGTTGTCTTCGATCTTGTCGCCCGACGAGATGGACCAGTTCTGGTTCTCGGCCTCGATCCTGACGGCGCTGAGCGCGTCGCTCGCCGAGTCCACGTCCACATCCAGGTCGGCGCCGTCTGCCGCGAGGCAGCCGACGATACCGAACGACAACAGGGCACCGAAAGCATAGGTCAATCTCAAGCTCATGAGTTTATCCCTCAATCGTTAACGTTGCGCGCGACCGACGACCCCCACCCTTCACTCCCTCTCGGCACCCCTCCCCCTCGGGTCGTCATGTCCTCGCCATGTCTTCGTGATGTCTTGTCATGACGTGAGAGCAATGCCCGGGCCATAGCGCGCCATCGACAGCGGCCGCCGTTCAGGGCACCATGATTGCACTTTTCCGCTGAAGGACAGGGTTTCACCCGCCTCGGCGAACAGGCACGCTCGCCGCTGTCATGGACCGCCGTCAACGACGTCAACCGGCGGTTGACACATGAGCCCGCCGGCGGCTCGGCGGCGCGATCCTGCCCTCCGGGCACGGCCGCTGTCGCGCTCGCCGCCGGCGCCAGCCGCGGCGGCTCAGAGCGCGAGGTTGATCCGATAACGCGTCAGCCAGTCGTCGAGCAGGAGCACCTGATGCATGCTCGACCGGAGGATCTCATCGACCGCTCCTCCCGACTCCGAGGCGACGGCGCGGGCGCGGGCCATGTCGAGGAGCGGCAGCACCGGCGCGTCCTTCCGGGCGAGGAGCTCAGCGAGCTGGCCTCGGAGCCGCTCCGAATAGGCCGGATCCTGCGTCGACGGATACGGACTCTTGCGCCGGTCGAGCACCGAGCGCGGCAGGAGATCCTCGGACGCGGCGCGCAGCAGGCTCTTCTCGCGCCCATCGAAGGTCTTCATCGACCAGGGTGCGTTGAAGACGTACTCCACGAGCCGGTGGTCGCAGAACGGGACCCGGACCTCCAGGCCGGTCGCCATGCTCATGCGATCCTTGCGGTCGAGCAGGATCGGCAGGAACCGCGTCAGGTGCAGATAACTTATCTCCCGCATGCGCCGCTCCGCTCCGTCCTCGCCAGGCAAGCGCGGGACCTCGGCGAGGGCTTCCCGGTAGCGCGCGGCGACGTGGCCCGGAAGGTCGATCTGCGCGAGGAGCGCGGGGGCGAGCAGCTGAGTGGCGGCGCCCACGCCCCGGATCTTCCTGCGCATGGCGATCCAGGGGAACGTCTCCGCCGCCACCGTCTCCGGGTCGTGGAACCAGAGGTATCCGCCGAAGACCTCGTCGGCCGACTCGCCGGACAGCGCCACCGTGGAGCGCTCCCGGATGGCGCGGAAGAGGAGGTACAGCGAAGCATCCATGTCGCCGAACGCGATCGGGACATCCCGGGCGCGGAGCACCGCGGCGCGGACCCCGGGGTCGGCCAGCTGCGCTGCGGAGAGCACGATCCCCGCGTGGTCCGACCCGACGTGCCGCGCGACCTCGGCGACGTACGGCGTGTCCTGCGTGCTGCGCAGCGCGTCCGGCGTGAAGTGCTCGGCGTGCCCCGCGAACTCGACCGAGAAGGAGCGCACGGGCCCGGCGCCCTCCGCCCTGAGCGCCCTCTGCGCGAGGGCGGTGACGGCGCTCGAGTCGAGCCCTCCGGACAGGAGCGAGCAAAGGGGCACATCGGAGATGAGCTGTCGCGCCACGGTGTCCTCGAGCAGCTCGCGGACCGCGCGGATCGTGGCCTGCAGGTCGTCCTCGTGCGGCCTGGACTCGAGCGCCCAGTAGCGGCGCTCGGAGATCCCATCCCTCCGCACGTGCACGACATGGCCTGGGCGGACCTCTCGCATGTCGCGGAACACGGAGGCCCCCGGTGTCTTGACGAAGGCGAGGAGCTCGCGCAGGCCGCCCACGTCCACGACCGGCGACGCGAGCGGGTTCGCGAGGATGGCCTTGGGCTCCGAGCCGAAGAGCACCGCCGAGCCGATCTGCTGGTAGAACAGCGGCTTGATGCCCAGCCGATCCCGGACGAGCAGGAGCTCCTCCGCGCGGACGTCCCAGAGGGCGAAGGCGAACATTCCGTTCAGCCGCCGGGGGAAGCCCGCGCCCCACTCGAGATACGCATGGAGCACGACCTCGGTGTCGCTGTGGGTCTTGAAGCGGTGGCCCCGGGCCTCGAGCTCGCCGCGCAGCTCGCGGAAATTGTAGACCTCGCCCGTGTAGATGAGCACGGCCACCGGCGCGCCGCCCTCGTCGGCGATCATCGGCTGGCGGCCCCCCTCGAGATCGATGATGGCGAGGCGGCGGTGCCCGAGGCCCGCGCGCGGAGCGAGCCATATTCCTTCGTCGTCCGGGCCGCGGAGCTTCATCGTCGCCGTCATCGTCTGCAGGACATCGCGCTCCAGCGTCAGATCGCGCTCGTAGTCCACCCATCCAGCAATGCCGCACATGGACGCTCCCCTCCCTCTCAGCGCCGCCGCGCGCCAGCGGCGGGCCCCGACAGCCCGCCGCGGCGCTCGCGGATCGCTCGCTGTTCGGCGGACGAGCGTAGACAGTGCGGCTGGGCCGCGCAACCAAGCTGGCCAGCGCGGCGCTCAGCGCTCAACAGGGATGGATCGGAGATCCTGGACGCGCAGGGGGCGACGAGGCCGGCCGGCGCTGCCCGCCGGGGCGTCGCCCTGCGCGCTCACTCTGCGTAGCAGACCTCGAGGCGCGGGCGGCGCGACGCCGTTGTGTCTTCGCTGGCCCGCCACTGCGTCGACCCCGCCGCGTCCTCTTCCATCACGAACCCGTAATTCGGGAGGACGCCGCTCACCCAGTCCTGCACCAGGTCGGTGAGGTCGGCGGTCCGATCGCCTGTGCCGTTGATGGTGACGATCGACGCGAAGCTGAGCTGCTCCCAGCTCTGGTTGTAGCTGTTCCAGCTCACTGTCGTCTCGCCCCAGGGCGCGAGGGCCTCGTGGAGACGAACGGTGGTGACCGCCGCCTTGTACACCTGATTCATCGTCAAGGTGGCCGAGTAGACCGGCGCGCCCGCGGGGATGAACGAGAGGTCGAACCAGACGAGCGCAGCACGGAAGCCTCCGGTGCCGGCTCCGCCCGTGTAGATCGACGGGTACGACCCCTCCTTGTAGGTCGGCGAGGCCGACCAGAGCGTCGCGTCCCAGACCGTGCCGAAGGTGCCGCGCTGCACGGTCCTGCACACGGGCGTGCCTCCGGAGCCGGCGCCGCCGGCCCCGCCCGACCCGCCCGATCCGCTGCTGCCCACGCTCATCGCGCTGGTCATCATGACGCTGCCCGTGCTCGTGCTGGATGCGCTCGAGCTGCTGCTGCTCGTGCTCGATACGCTCGTGCTGCTGGACGAGCTCGATACGCTCGTGCTGCTGGATGAGCTCGTGCTGGACGAGCTCGAACTGCTGGACGAGCTCGAGCTGCTGCTGCTCCCGCTGCCAGGCGGCGCATAGGTGAGCGTCAGCTCCATGTCGAAGGACAGATCGGTCGAATTGGGGGCCGCTTGCTTGACCATCACGGCGAGGATGTTGCTCCCGACCACGAAAGAGCTCGGGGGGACCGTCACCGTGGTGAGCTCGTCGTCGCGCGACTCCGCGGACGCATAGTCACCGTAGGCCGTGCCGGTCACGCGCTTCGAGGCCACCTGGGTGCCGTTGAGCCAGACGACGACACCGTCGTCGTGGATGAGCTTCATGGTCGCCTGCGCGACCGGCCCGTCGATCGGGATGATCTTCCGGAAGTAGGCCGTGGGATACGACGGCGTGGCCCGGTAGAGGGTCGTGCCCTCCCCGCCGTCGCCGTAGCCGAGCTGCCCCCAGCCGCCCTTCCACGAGGAGTCGTCGTACGTGAGGTTTCGCCAGGCCGTACCCCGGTCGACGCCCAGGTCGTCGTAAACCCAGTAATCGCCGAAGTAGACCGGCGTGCGGGGGAGGCTCTGGATCGTGAACCCGGCGTTGCTCTCGTCGGAGAGCAGCGGGTGCTCGGCGTCGGAGACGCGCACGAGGGCCGTCGTCGTGTCGATGGAGGGAACCACCCAGTTGTAGCGGCCCGTGTTGGCCGCGCTGCTCGTGATCGTGTTCCAGGTCGCGCCGTCGTCGGTCGTGTACTCGATCCGCACGGAGGGGATGTTCCCGACAGTCGCCCAGCGGATCGGGAAGATACCGCCCGGGGACAGGCGCTCCCCGCCGTCGGGCGCCGCAACGTCGATGGCCGTTCCCTTCACCATCGCGAAGCGATCGGTGATCACGCCATCGTAACGAACGTTGGACACCGTGAGCCGGTTGTCCTCGACGTCGAGGAGGCACGAGCCGCTCTGCGCCTCGCTGAAGTACATGAGCGGGTGGCCTCCGGAGCCGCCCACGTACGTGCCGTGGCCGGCGACGACATGGACCGCACCTTCGTGGCTCCCCTTGCCAGGGAGCTTCACGTAGGGGCCGTCGCCGAGCGGCTTGCCGTCGCGCCCGTCGACGATGTGCCCGGCCGCCGTGGTCGGCGTATCGTAGGCGCCGTCCACGAGGAACGAGCGCTCGTAGTTGTGCGAATGGCCCGAGAGCACCAGGTCGACCCCTCCCGCGTCGAGGATGGGCAGGAGGTACTCCCGGTGCTCGATGGTCAGCCAGTCCTCGTCCGAGTCGTGGGTGCCCTTCGTGTACATCGGAAAGTGCATGTACGCGACGATCCAGTCCTGTTCCGTCGCGGCGAGATCGGCGGCGAGCCAGTCCGCCATCGCGCCGGTCGAGTAACGCGAGGAGCCATAGCCGTCGAGCACGACGAAGTGGACGTTCGCATAGTCGTACGAATAGTAAGCCTCCGTACCGGAGGGGACCCCTCCGGCCTCCCCGGCGGCGGGGAGCACGTAGGCGGTGTAATAAGGACCGGTCTGCGTCGCCGAGTCGGAGCTCAGGCCCTCGTGGTTGCCGAACGTCGGCCACACGACCGTGTTGCGAAGGATCGTTGCGTACTGATTGAAGAAGCCGTTGGTGAACTCCTCGGTGGTGCCGAAGTTGTACGCCATGTCCCCCATGTGCAGGAACAGGTTGGGGCGGTACGCGCCGACGACGCTCAGCATCGCGTCTCGCGTGGCCCAGGGCGCTGTGCCGCCGTAGCCGGTGTCGCCGATGATCCACGCCCGGAACTTCTTCGGCGTGGATACGGGCGGCGCCGTCTCGAAGTAGAAGGAGGAGGAGCCGCCGGCCAGCACCGCGCTCGATGTACCGACGCTGTAATAGTAGCGGGTGTTCGGCGTGAGCCCGCCGACGAGCACCTCGTGCTGGGTCGCGATCGCGCCGAGATCCACCGTCTGCGTCAGGTTCGCTGGATCGGTGCCGTAGCGCACGCGGCTGTTCGTGCCCACGTCGGTCGTCCACACCACGTAGACCGAGCTGGGCGTCAACGATTGCAGATAGGGCTGCCTCATCACCGACTGGGCGGCCGCCTGGCCGGCCCACGCCATCGTCACTGCCACCGACGCTGCGGCCAGATGTCCGGGGTTCAATTTCATTGCTTCACCCTCCGTGCTTCCTGATTCATCCCGCCTTGCCTCCGACAAACGCTCGCCATGCGGCGAGCAGGGCGCCTTCCCGGCGCGGTCACGCCAGCGATCGCATCGCGCCTCATACAGCGCGCGATCAGCGCATCGGACGTGAATGCGCTGCTACCATCTTACCGAAAACAGTTTTGAGAGATCATCTTAAATCGGAGAGCCTCGCACCGATGGCAGACCAATCCGGTCTCTGGGCAACGCTGGGGCGCAGCGATTGCCGGGGCGCGCTCAAAGCACAATAAAATTCCACCGACACTGTCAAACGAGCGCGCCGACACTGCCGACACTGAATGCGTGCCCGGCGCCGACGATTGGCCCTCGTCGTCCCAGCGCTCTGTCGCGTCCGCTTGCTCTTGCACGGAGGCTGGACGCCGGGGCCTTCGCCCGTAGCCGCCTCGAGCGACAGCGGCAGGTCAGTCTTGCAAAATCTTTCTGCTCCCTGGCCAGCTGATGCGGCGCCCCTGAGCGCCACGCGGCAGGATCATCATCAGGAGGACCTCAAAGCATTGTCGTCGAGCAACGGGATCGGTGCACGATCGAGGGAAGCTAGCATGAAGCCTTTTTCGATTGTATGAGGGATATGTGTCATCTCGATTTCTGACTCTCAGCGCGGAACCCGAGCGCAAGATCGCGACGGGGGTGTGCGCTGGGTTGCCAACGCGGGCCGTCTCCACCTCGCGAATCCCGCGAATCCCGCGAGCAGCGACGGCCGGGCTCACCGCCATGGCGACGGTCGGCGCGGCCGCCATGGCAGCCGTCCTGCTCCTGGGCGAGCGCCCTGCGCTGGCGGACCCGGGGGAGCCGGCCGAGGTCGAGGCGCGCCGCCTCGTCCATGTGCTCGGCTACGTCGCCATGGATTATGGCGGGTGCGTTGCGAACGGCGCCGTCACCAGCGTCATCGAGTATGACGAGCAGCTGGCGCTGCTCGGCGAGGCGATCCTGGTCGCCACCCGCATCCAGCCGTCCGCGATCGAGGCCGGGGCGGGCGACCTCGCGCAGGGCATCGTCGGCGTGCGCGAGCTCGTCGAGGCGAAGGTCGCTCCAGATCAGGTGGCCATCGCGGCCAGGGGCGCGCGCGACCGGGTCGCGGCCGCGTTCCGGCTGGCGGAAGCGCCGCTCTCGCGGCCAGACGCGGAGCGCGGCGCGGCCCTCTACCAGGAGAACTGCGCCACCTGCCACGGCCCGACGGGATACGCCGATACCCGGCGCGCGGCGACCCTGGTCCCGCACCCGGCGAACTTCCACGACGCGATCATCGCCGAGCAGCTCGCGCCCGTGGGTATCGAGTCCGCGGTTCGATTCGGCGTCAGCGGCACGGCCATGGTGCCGTTCACCTTCCTCTCCGCCCGCGACCGCTGGGACCTCGCCTTCCACGTCGCCGGCCTCCACCACCCGCAGCCCGGCGAGAGCCCGAGGCCGCTCGATCTGCCGGACTACTCCACGGTCGAGCTCGCGGTCCGCTCCGACGCGGACCTGCGCGCCGAGCTCTCCGCGCGCGGGATCCCCGCCGAGCGGCACGCGGCGCTCCTCGCGGAGCTCCGGCGGCGCGTCGCCTATGGCCGCGAGGCCGCGTCACATCCCCTCTCCGCCGCGCGCGCGGCGCTCGACAGGGGGCGCGCCGCGCTGCGCGAGGGCAGGCTCGCCGATGCGCGCGCGGCGCTCAGCACGGCCCAGCTCGACGGCATCGACGCGGCCGAGGCGAGCGTCCGCACCGTGAACGAGGCGCTCGCGAACGATCTCGGCGACGGCGCCTTTGCCCTGCGAGCGGAGCTCTCGGCAGGCGCGACGACGGAGGCGCTCGACGCGGGCATGGCCACGCTCCTGCGCGACGCGACGTACGCCGAGGTGGCGCTCGCGCGGTCCGGGGGCGCGCCAGGTCGGCTCGTGGCCCAGGTCTCGAGCCGCTCGTTGCTGCGCGAGCTCGCCGCTGCCGCGCTCTTCCTGGCCGCGCTCGCCGCCGTCGCTTCGTCGCGGAGCCGGCGTGTCGTCCACGTCGCGTCGGGCGCGGCGCTGCTGCTCGCGCTCGCCGCCTGGGTCGCGGCGGCGCTCGGGCACATGAGCGGCTTCTGGCGAACGCTCACGGCAGGCGCGACGATCGCGCTCGCGCTGGCGCTCGCCGGTGCGGCGGCGCTCGCCTGGCGGCGCGACGCGCGGCAGATGCGCTCGCACGATCCGTCGCGTGACGGCCTGTCGCGAGGCGGCCGAGCGGCCGTGTTCGCGGCCGCGCTGCTGGCCGGCTTCGGCGCGGCGTTCTCGGGGCTCGATGCCGCGCTCGGGGTGACGCTCCCCGTCGCGCCGCCCGCCGTGGCCGGCGTGTCGATCACGCTCGCGCTGCTCGCCGCCGGCGCGGCGCTGGTCACCCGCGCGAGCCGGGCGACCGCGCGCCGCTGGGGGAGCCCTCCAGCCTGGCTCGCCTGTCTGCTGTGCGTCCCGCTCGCCGGCCGCGCCGTGGCCGCCTTCCAGCTCTGCGGGCTGCTGCCGGTCCACCGGCTGCCGCTCCCTCGATTCACCGCGCTCGGCATCTACCCTGCCGTGGAGACATGCCTCGTCCAGGCGGCGCTGCTCGGGCTCGCGCTCGCCGGCGCGGCCCGCCGGCGCCGCGCCGAGGGCGCGTGTTGACGGACGCCGCGCCACGATCGGTAACACCCGGTGATGCCACGCCACGATCGGTAACGCGGTCAGCTCATCGACTTCGCTCTAACGCTCCGCGCCGTGCGTCCGCGCAACTCGGCACCTACGGTATTGCGATGCACGGTCGAGGAAGAGCGCGCCCCCAGCGCCGTGACACGGTTGACGTCACAGGGCTGTCGCCAGGGAGCTCGCCAGAGCTGCCGAGTCGCCAACAGGCGATGGCGGAGGCTTCCTCACGCCGATATATCATGTAGGGAACGGTCGCCGCGCGCTGCCGAGCTGCCTTGATTCGACAGGCTGAGCAGCGCTGGGCCGGCGAGGGGCCGAAAGCCGCTGTCTCGCGCCCGCGCCGCGGCGGCTCGCGTCGCGACCGACGCGCTTCCATTCTGGCACGCAGCGTCCTATCGTGATTGGCCGAAGCTTCTCGGAGATCCCTTCCATGACCATGAACAGCAAGCTGGCTTTTGCGCGGTGGACCAGCGGGTGCCTCATTGCGGTGCTCGGGGTTGGATGTGCCCAGATCTTCGGCTTCGATAAGTTATACGAGGTAGGGAAGGGCGGCGCCGGGGGCGCCGGCGGCGAAGGCGGCGCCGGCGGCACGGACGCGGGAGGCGGGGGCGCTGGCGGTGAAGGCGGCGCCGGCGGCACGGACGCGGGAGGCGGGGGCGCTGGCGGCGAAGGCGGCGCTGGCGGGGAGGCGGGCGGTGGAGGAGCAGGGGGCGGATGCCCAGCGCCGCCGCTGGGCGACCCCACGCTGGAACTGTCGTTGATCGACGACATGGAAGATGACGACCATTTCATCATCGACGTGGAAGATGAAACGAACCCACGGCAAGGGCTCTGGTTCGTGGCGAACGATGGCAAGGGGACGCAAACGCCCGGAGTCGGCGAGCAGTTCGTGATGAGCCTCCTCGAAGCGCCGCGCGGAGACAGCACGTTGGCAGCGCACGTCGTGGCCGACGACCTGTTCGAGAGCTGGGGAGCCCTCTTCGGCTTCCAGCTGAACAGCGCTTCGTCGTCCCAGCTGGGCCTCTACAACGCCTCCGAGTTCAGCGGCGTCACCTTCTTTGCCTACGCCGACAAAGGCTCCTACAACAAGGTGCTCGTGGACGTCGTCGACACGCAGACCTGGCAGGATGGCGGCGTCTGCACCTCTGCTGACGGCGGATGCAGCGATCACTTCACCAAGACCGTCACGCTGACGAATTGCTGGACTCAAATCAAGGTGCCCTTCGCCAGCCTCAAGCAGTCCGGCTGGGGCCAGGCGTTCGAGGCGGTCGACCTGACGAAAGTCTGGGCCGTCCAGTTCCGCTTCGCAGCGAGCCGTCAATTCAGCGTGTGGATCGACGACGTGGCGTTCTACAAGGATCCGGCGCCGGAGGCGGAGACGGAGACCACGACCCCGTGAGCACCGGAGCTGCGCGCGAGCTCGCGACGAGGGTCGAGCCCGCTCAGCGTCGAGACGCAGGCGCCGACGAGGTGCAACCCGAGCACGGCGCCGATCCCCTCGCCCACCCCTAGTCCGAGATCGAAGAGCGGATCGAGCCCGAGCTCGGTGAGCGCGAGGGCCGCCGCGGGCTCGGCCGAGCGGTGCGCCGCGAGGAGCCATGGCCGGAGCGCCGGGGCCATCCTCACGGCGCAGAGGGCCGCGGCGCACGCCGTCAGCCCATCGACGACGACGCCCACCCGCAGCCGCGCGGCCTCGAGCGCGAAGCCGGCCATCGCGGCGATCTCCAGCCCGCCGACCTTCGCCAGCACGTCGAGAGGGTCCGTGGGATCGGGCGCGTGGAGCGCGAGCGCGTCGGCGACGACACAGGCATTGCGCGCGACGGCCTCCGCGTCGAGGCCGGCGCCCGGTCCCGCGAGGCTCGCCGGCGGCGCGCCCGTGAGAGCACACAGGATCGCTGTCGCCGCCGTCGTGTTGCCGATCCCGATGTCGCCGATGCCCGCCAGCGTGACGCCCTCCGCGGCGAGCGCGCGGGCGGTCTCGGCGCCCGCCTCCATCGCGCGAGCCGCCTCGTCGCGCGTCATCGCCGGCTCGCGCCGCAGGTTTCCGGTGCCGCGCCGAACCACCCGCGGCACCAGCGGGACGACCGGCGCACACGGCAACGCCGAGAGATCGCCCGTGAGGCCGACATCCACCGCCACGAGCCGCACGCCGTGGCGCGCCGCCAGCGCCGAGACCGCCGCGCCCCCGGCCATCACGTCCGCGAGCCTCGCCGTCGTCGCCGACGACGGGTGAGCGCTCACGCCCTCGGCGACGACGCCGTGGTCCGCGCAGAACACGGCCAGCCCCGGCGCGGGCAACGGGAGCGGGAGCTCGCCACGCACGCCGGCCCACCACGCCGCGAGCTGCTCGATCCGCCCCAGGCTGCCCGCCGGCAGGCCGAGCGTGGCCTGGTGCGCGCGGGAGGCCTCCATGGCAACGGCGTCGAGCGGTGGGATCGCCGTCGTCCGGAGCGATGAGCGCGGCGCCTCGCCCGCGCGGCCCGCCGCCGGCGTCGCGGCGTCCTCGCGGTCTCGCCAGATGCCATGTTCGTGGACGACCTCATCGAGCGCGCGCCGCTCTCGCCAGCCGCTCTCTTCCAGCATCGGCCGCCGCCGGAAGGCGACCGGGTGGCCCAGGCAGAGGTACGCTACCGGCTCCACGCCCGGCGGGAGGCGCAGCTCGGCGCGGAGGACGGCGGGCTCCACGATGCTGACCCAGCCGACGCCGACGCCCTCGGCGCGCGCGGCGAGCCAGAGGTTCTGCACCGCGCAGCACGCGCTCGCGCGCACCGCCTCCGGCTGGACGATGGTGCCCAGGATCGCCTCCCCCCGAGGCCTCAGGTCGACCGCTACGCACACGTTGAGCGACGCCTCGAGGATCCCCTCGAGACGGTAGGAGAGGTACTGCTCGCGCCGGCCCGCCGGAAAACGGGCAGCCTCCGCCTGACGGCAGCGAAGGAAGCTCTCGCGGATGCGCGCGCGCTGCGCCTCGTCACGCACGACGACGAAGCCCCAGGGCTGGGAGAATCCCACGCTGGGCGCCAGGTGCGCGGCCTCGAGGATGCGCCGCAGGACAGCCCGGTCGAGCGCGCGCCCGGGCTCGAACTGCCGCACGTCGCGCCGCAGGGCGATGACGTCGTAGACCGCCTGCCGCGCGCCCTCATCGAAGGCGACGACGGCCTCCGGGACCAGATACGACGGTTCGTGTGTGGCTGGCACCGCGGTCAGCTACCACGATCGCCAGGCGATGGGCAGCCGACGGCTGCGCGCTGCAGATGGCCCCCTCGCGCGTCTTCCTTCGAGTCAGCGAACGGCGCCGGTGGGGCCGGGCAAGCGGGAGCCGACGTGCTCGGCCTCCGCGCCGATCGCGCCCATCACGAGCGCCCTCCCCGGTTGGACGCGGCTACCCTGCTCTCGACAGGCAGAACCCCTCGTATCCCCGAGCCGCGACCGCCTCGCACCGCTTTCTGTAGGCGCCGACGCCCCCGGCATAGGGCATGAGGACGCGCGGCTTGCCAGGGATGTTCGCCCCGACGTACCAGGAGCTGGCCAGCGGATACAGCGTGCCGTCGGCCACCTCTCTGGCGTGCGCGACCCACCCGTCCTCCGCCTCGGCCGTGGCCTCGATGCGCGCGAAGCCGCGCTCTCGCAGGTAGGCGATGCAGTCCGCGATCCACTCCACGTGCTGCTCGATGGAGACGATCGCGTTGCTGAACACGGACGGGCTCCCAGGGCCGGTGATCGTGAACAGGTTCGGGAAGCCGGCGATGGCGACGCCGAGGTACGTACGCGGGCCGTCGGCCCACCTCGCCTTGAGCGGCTCGCCGCCCCTCCCGCGGAGCTCGATCCGGGTCAAGGCGCCCGTCATGGCATCGAAGCCCGTGGCGAGCACGAGGCTGTCGAGCGCGTACTCGGCGCTGCGCGTCCGGAGCCCCGCCTTCGTGATCTCCTCGATCGGCGACGCCTTGACGTCGACCAGCGTGACGTTCTCCCGATTGAAGGTCTCGTAATAGCCGGTGTCGACGCAGAGCCGCCGGGTCCCCAGCGGATACCCCCTCGGCGAGAGCGCCTCGGCGACGTCCGGGTCGCGGACCGCCGCGCGGATCCTGGATCGGACGAACTCGGCGGCGGTCTCGTTGGCTTCCCGGGACCGCATCACGTCCGAGAACGTGGCGAGGAAGCCGGTGCCGCCCTGCTCCCAGCGAGCCTGGTACGCGCGCTCCCGCTCCTCGGGCGACACCTCCAGCGCCGACCGCGGGTCGACATCCATGATGACCCCGGCGCGCGTCTCGCGGGCCCTCTGCCGGTGCTCCGCGTAGTTCGCCTTCATCCACGACTCATGAGCGGCCTCTAGGGGCGCGTTGCGCGCGGGCACGCTGAAGCACGGCGTCCGCTGGAAAACGAAGAGGCGCGACGCCTGCTCGGCGATGGCGGGGATGACCTGGACGCCGGACGAGCCCGTGCCGATGACGCCGACGCGCTTGCCGGTGAAGTCGACGCCTCCGTGCGGCCAGTGGCTCGTGTGGTATCGCTCGCCCCGGAACGCCTCGAGCCCCTTGAGATCGGGCACCTTCGCGGCGGACAGGCAGCCGGTCGCCATGATCAAGAACCGGGCGGACACGCTGGCGCCGTCGTCGGTCCGGATCACCCACCGATCCGTCGCCTCGTCGAAGGCAGCCGCGGTCACCCGCGTCCGGAGCTGGATGTGCGCGCGGAGCTCGAACCTGTCCGCGACGTGCTCGAGATAACGCAGGATCTCCGGCTGCGTGGCGTATCGCTCGGTCCACGTCCATTCCTGCTGGAGCTCCGGAGAAAACGAATAGGAGTAGTCCATGCTGGCGATGTCGCAGCGCGCGCCGGGGTAGCGGTTCCAGTACCAGGTGCCGCCCACCCCGCCGCCCGCCTCGTAGACGCGGACCGAGAGGCCGAGCCGGCGCAGGCGGTAGAGCATGTACAGGCCCGCGAAGCCGGCGCCGACGACGACGGCGTCGAGCGGGCCGATGGGCGCCGGGTCGCCTCCTGAACGATTCGACTGCATGTCAGACATGATGTTCACCTCCCTCTCCGGACATCGGCGCACGAAAGGCGCGAAAGGTGCGAAATGCGCAAAATGCGCGAAACGTCGATCGCGGCCCCGCGCGATCGCTTCAGAGACGCGCGCCGCCCTGCGCCGGCGCCGGGCGCGAGGCGCGGTGGACGCGAAGCGCGAGCGTCATCAAGCCCAGGACCAGCGCCACCCCGAGGTGCACGAGGCCGCTCCACCCCAGCGCCGCCAGCAGCGCGCCGGACGAGAGCGACGCCGCGCCGCTGGCGGCGAACACGCACAGATCATTGACGCCCTGCGCCCGGAAGCGCTCGGGACCGGAGCGGCTGCGCGCGACAAGGGTCGTCGCGGTCACGAACACATAACACCAGCCGACGCCGACCAGCGAGAGCCCGACCAGGTGCCCTTCGAGCCCTGGAGCCAGGCTGATCACGAACCCCGCGAGCAGGAACAGCAGCCCGAGCCCCTGGAGGGCCGCGATCGACATCCGCTTCAGGAGGGCGCCGACCGAGAGCGAAGGCAGGTACATGCTCAGGAGGTGCACCTCGATCACCCAGCCCGCCTGCCGGATCGAGCTCTGCTCGACGCCGCACATCTGGAGCGGCGTCGGCACCATGATCAGGCTCATCACCAGGAAAGCGCCGGCGCCCATCGCCACCATGGGCCAGTACAGCGCGCGAGCCCCCGCCTCGGGCGCGGCGGAGGCCTCCGCGACCCGCGCTTCCTGCGGCCGGTACGAGGCGAACGCGAGCGCCGCGACGACCTGGAGCGCCGAAAGGACGAGCAGGGCAGAGGGCAGCTCGCTGGACGTCCGCCCTTCGAGCAGGCCGAAGAGCGAGATCCCGGGGACGATGCCGAGCGCGCTGGCGAGCTGGATCATGGTCAGGAGGCGCGGCGCCCGGTGGCTCTCCTGCCCTTCGAGGATCGCGAAGCGGTACTGCTGCACGAAGGCGCCGTGCAGGCCGACGCCGGAGACCGCCGCGCAGAACAGCGGGAGATCGGAGCGGTCCACCGCGTGCGCCGCGAGCGCGAGGCAGCCGGCGGACAGGAGCGCCGCGGCGATGAAGCAGGGCTTGCGCCCGAAGCGGCGCATCAGCTGGCTGGCCGGCCAGGTGCCCAGGGCCGAGGACAGCACGAGCACGGCCACCGGGAGCGTCGCGAGCCGCATGTCCCTCGCGAGCCGCTCACCGACCACGCTGCCGGCGAACTGGACCGACACCACAGAAGCGATCCCCAGTACCTGGCAAAGCAGCAGGACCAGCGTGTTGACGGACGTGGCGGGCGCGGGCGAGGGCGAGGGCAAGGCGACGACAGCCTGAAGGCTCAAGGGACGCGCTCCACGCCTGGCAGGGCGGCCCCGTCTCCCGCGTCGAGCGCCGCGATCGCCTCGAGGGAGAGGCCCAGGCGCTGGTGGAGAAAGCGCACCATCGTCCAGTGAGGCAGCGCGCCCTCGTCGAAGGGGCCGAACTCGTCCCGGTAGAGCGGCAGCCAGCGCAGCGCCTCCTCGATCGCCTGCTCCCGGCTGGCCTGCGCCTCCTGATAGTCCTCGTAGGGCAGGCTGCGGTGATGGATGAAGAAGCGGCCCGGGAGGCGCTCCTCACACAGCTCACGGTACTCCCGCGTCTGCAAGATCAGGTAGTGCCAGACCTCGTCGATCGCCTGCTCCACGGGCAAGAACAGCCCGGCCAGCGGCTCCGGGTAGCGCGATATCAGGTAGAGGTACCGCAGGCATTCGAGCACCTGGCGCTCGACGGTCGCGGGCTCCTCGCCGGTCGTCCGCACGAAATGGCGCACCACGCCGGAGAAGAACGCGCCGTCGAGCAGCGCCTTCAGCGCGGCGGCCGTCGCCCTGGGTCGTTCCATCGTCACGAGCTACCTCGCTCCGCGGCCTCGCCGCCCTGCACCAGCCATGCGTACTTCCCGGACTTGCCGATCGCGATGTGGGCGCGGTGATCGAGGACGCAGTCGAGGCCGGCGCCCTCCCAGATCCGCTCTCGCAGCGCGCGCGCCCCGGCCGGGGCGACGGGTGCCCCGTCGAAGGTTGTATAGAGCAATCGGCCCCGCCGCTGTCCCTCCGCGTGGAGCTGATAGACGAAGATGGACGGCGCGGAGACGGCGATCCAGTCGTCGAGATCGGCCTGCGAGATCGGGCCCTTCGGCTGCGCCCAGAGGAGCTCCCGCTCGCGCCCGCAAAACCGGCGGATCCGGAGCGGATCGGGGGAGCCGTCGACCGTCTCGGCGCAGTCGCCCGAGCGATAGCGGATGAGCGGCATGCAGGGGTTGCGGACGCTCGAGACGATGAGGCTGTAGATCGCGCTGCCCTCCTCGACAGGGATCAGCTCCAGGTGCATCTGGTCGAGGTGAGGCCAGTAGCGGCCGTGACGATCGCTGTAATACAGATATCCGAGCTCCGTGCTGCCGAACAGGTCGACGATCGGGCACTCGAAGTGCTGCGCCAGGAACCGCCGCACGTTCCTCGGCGTGAGCTCGTAGGCGTGAACGATGCTGGCCGGCCTCGGAAAGCGCTCCCACGCTCCGAGGTCGAGCGCCTTCTTCACCAGGTGAGCCAGGTGATAGCCGTCGCAGTCGACGTGGTAAAGGCGTCGCGGGTGCGCCTCTCGGACGGCGGTCATCTCGGCGAGCATGCGCTCGACGTCGCCGCGATCCCAGAGCGCCGGGTCGAGCCGCAGGTTGATATAGAGCGTCCGCGCGTCGAGCCGGCGATCCTCGAGGCTGGGGAGCGCCGGCACCTCGGCGCCGCGCCGCCTCGCGGCGAGCCGCGCCACGTGCTCGGTCGCCAGCACCGTGGTGATCGAGGCGCGCTGGCAGCCCTCATGCCAGGTGACCGCGATGTCGGGGTGCTCGCTCCACAGCCGGTAGTACGACTTCAGGAGGAAGAACGGCGGGCGGATGATCTGCATCCGCGCGTGGTTGGTCCCTGTCGAGAGCACGAGCTCCGCCTCGCCGACCTTCAGCGCCTCGGCGAGCCTCGGGGTCATCCAGTTGTCCGGAAAGCCTCTTGCGATCTCCGGCTTCTCCAGGATCGGGAAGGAGCCCTCCTCGATCGACTGGCGGTAGATAGGGATGTCCCTGACCTGATCGATCATCGCTGCGAGCGTCGGTCCGTGGGTGTCCATCGGTCGACTCCAGGAAGAAGGTTGAACGGCCATCGAGAAGCGCAGCACCCATCCTTCCGGACGCGCGCGAGCGAGGCAGAAGACCACGGGAAGAAGAACATGGTCCTGCCGCCTCGCCCGCGCCCCCGGAGCCCCGTCAGCTGATACAGCCGGCCTTCTTCGAGATACAGCCTTCCTTCCGCGAGATGCAGCCGGCCTTCTTCGAGATGCACCCTTCCTTCCGCGAGATGCAGCCGGCCTTCTTCGAGATGCACCCTTCCTTCCGCGAGATGCAGCCGGCGTCGAGGGTCGGCCCACCGGACGAGTTGGCCGCGATCCACTGCTTCCAGAGACGATCCTGGGCGATCTGGCGAATCAAATGTTCCATTCGAACCTCCGATGATGTGATGGTGGACGATGCAACCACGGCGCACACGTCCGCAACCCGCGCAGGGCTGCGGTCGTGGGCTCGACGGTCCGGCAGACACGCTTTGTGAGCAGCCCGACCGTCTGGCTGACTATACGGTTCAACCCAAAGGGGTCAAGGAGGGCAATCCACTGGTGTATCGCGCCGCCCGGCCATCTAACGAGTCGATCGCTCCAGGCCCAGTGGAACTATTTCGGGGCGCAGAAGCGAGACGATCGCCGTTCGCCGGTTCCGCCGGGTGGATCCAGCGCGATACGCTCCTTGCTCCCCTTTCGAAAGCGAGCGTGAGAATGACCCGAGAGCTCCGTTCCCTCATCACAGGATCCAGCAGCGGCTTCGGCCGCGCGACCGCCGTCACCCTCGCCCGCGCGGGACACCGCGTCTTCGCCGCGATGCGCGCGATCACGTCGAAGAACGCGGGGCCGGCGTCCGAGCTCGCGGAGCTCGCCGCGCGCGAGGGGCTCGCGCTGCGCGTGATCGAGCTCGACGTGACGAGCGACGCCTCGGTCGACGCGGCCGTGGCGCGCGTGCTCGACGAGGCGGGCGGCGTCGACGTCGTGATCAACAACGCGGGCGTCCTGTCCCAGGGGCCGCTCGAGGCGTTCACCGTGGCGCAGGCCGAGGCCACGTTCCAGGTGAACTACCTCGGCGCCGTGCGCGTCAACCGCGCCGTGCTGCCCGCAATGCGGCGGCAGAAGAGCGGCCTCCTCGTCCACGTGAGCAGCGCCGTCGGGCGGGTCGTGACGCCGCTCTTCGGCCACTACAGCGCGAGCAAGTTCGCGCTCGAGGCGATGGCCGAGTGCATCAGCTACGAGCTCGCGCCGCTCGGGATCGACGTCGCCATCGTCGAGCCGGGCGCGTTCCCGACGACCGGCGTGATGGCCAACGCGATGCAGGCCGACGAGGCCCGAGCGGCGGAGTATGGCCCCCTGTTCGCGCTCGCCACGGAGCTGTGGAAGCCGGTGATCGAGACGATGAAGCGCCAAGGCCCGCCAGACCCGCAGCAGGTCGCGGACGCGATCCTGAGGCTCACGGCGCTGCCGGCCGGGGAGCGGCCGCTGCGCACCGTGCTCGACCCGCTGGGCAACGGCGCCGTGGAGGAGATCAACCAAAAGACAGCGGACGTGCAGCGGGCGTACATCGCGTGGATGGGCCTCGGCGGCGTGCTCGGGCGAGCAGGCGGATAGCGCGCCGCCGCGGGATCCGCGGGGCGCGGAGATCTCCGCGCCCTCTTGGGACGCAAACCATCTCCGACGTCCCGTCGCAGAGCGAATGTCAAGACCGAACCGAGCTGCCAGCCTGGCCCGCGGGCCCGTGCACCAGCAGCTGAAATGAAACACCGTGTCCATCCGTCGCTGCGTCGCGCAACGCGCGTCATTCGTCAGCGGCGCTCCGCAGACTCCGCTGCGAACGGGAACCCGTGCGGGAGTGGCCGAGTGGCGCAGGATGAAGTGATTTTCGCCTAGAGGTGCGAAGGGCGGCCGGGCTACCCTGGAAACGGGTCGTCGGCCTTTCTGCCCGAGCGCAGCCGCTCGTGTTCGTCCTGGTCCTGCCCGAGCGCAGCCGCTCGTGTTCGTCGAGGTGTGTCGTGAGTTTGAGAACGTCTTATCTGGCTTTGGCCGTTGGATTGCTGCAAATAGTCGCCGCCTGTGGTGGGGGCGCGCCCTCCACGGGCGAGCCTGGCACAGGCGGCGCGGGGAGCGTGACCTCCAGCGGCTCCGGCGACGGCGGCAATGACTTCGGCTCGGGCGTCGCCTCCGGCGGCGGCGGAAGCGGCGGCGGGCCCGATCCCTGCGCCGTCGACGACCCGCCCCCCGAGTGCCTCTTGCCCCAGGAGCCCGCCTGCGGCGACGGCGAGATCAACCAGGCCAGCGAGGCGTGCGACGACGGCAACAGCCTGCCCGGCGATTGCTGTTCCGGTCTGTGCGAGATCGAGCCTTACTGCGCGTGTCCGACGCCCGGCGAGCCCTGCGTGCTGACCATCGCGTGCGGCGATGGCGTGGTCGATCCCGGCGAGTTCTGCGACGACGGCAATACCGCGGACGGCGACGGCTGCAGCGCAGACTGCATCTTCGTCGATCCCTCGTACGTCTGTCCGAGGCCGGGCGAGCCGTGCACGCTGCTCTACGACTGCGGCGATGGCCGCGTGAACGGCTCCGAGGAGTGCGACGACCGCAACGAGACGTCCGGCGACGGCTGCGGCGCGGACTGCAAGCGGGAGGCGGGCTTCGTGTGCCCGAGGCCCGGGCAGCCGTGCGAGCGCCTGCCGGTCTGCGGCAACGGGATCAAGGAGGCCGGCGAGCTCTGCGACGACGGCAACTCCGCGAGCGGCGACGGCTGCTCGAGCCTCTGCCGACAGGAGTCCTTCTACGTCTGCACGACGCCGGGGCAGCCCTGCGAGCTCCTGATCCGGTGCGGCGACGGCGCGGTGGATCCGGGCGAGATCTGCGACGACGGCAACACCCAGGACGGCGACGGCTGCAGCGCCGACTGCAAGACGCTGGACCCGCTTTACGCGTGCTCCGAGCCGGGGAAGCCCTGCATCCTCCTCTATCGCTGCGGCGACGGGCGCGTGAACAACGGCGAGCAGTGCGAGGACGGCGACGACCCGCCCGCGTCCGGAGACGGCTGCAGCGCCACCTGCATGCGCGAGCCCGGCTTCGTGTGCTCGCGGCCCGGGCAGCCCTGCACGCGGCTCCCGGTCTGCGGCAACGGCGCCCTGGAGAGCGGCGAGCAGTGCGACGACGGCAACACCGCGAGCGGCGACGGCTGCTCGAGCCTGTGCCGGCAGGAGGCCTTCTACACCTGCCCGACCCCGGGTCGGCCCTGCACCCTCCTCTACTGGTGCGGCGACGGCGCGATCAACCCCGGCGAGGTCTGCGACGACGGCAACACCGTGGGCGGCGACGGCTGCAGCGCGGATTGCAAGGCGGTCGACCCGATCTACACGTGCCCCAAGCCGGGTGAGCCCTGCACCCGCCTCTACTGGTGCGGCGACGGCCGCGTGAACGACGGCGAGCAGTGCGAGGACGGCAACACCCGGAGCGGCGACGGCTGCAGCGCGACCTGCATGCGCGAGGAGGGGTATCAGTGCAGCCGCCCCGGCCAGCCGTGCACCCGGCTGCCGGCCTGCGGCAACGGCCTCAAGGAGACCGGCGAGCAGTGCGACGACGGCAACACCGCGAGCGGCGACGGCTGCTCGAGCCTGTGCCGGCAGGAGGCCTTCTACAACTGCCGGACGCCGGGGCAGCCCTGCGAGTTCTTGATCCGGTGCGGCGACGGCGTGCTCAGCCCGGGCGAGGTCTGCGACGACGGCAACACCGTGGGCGGCGACGGCTGCAGCGCCGACTGCAGCGGGGTGGACCCGATCTACACGTGCACCACGCCGGGCCAGCCCTGCACCCTCAACTACTGGTGCGGCGACGGCCGCGTGAACGACGGCGAGCAGTGCGAGGACGGCAACACCCGGAGCGGCGACGGCTGCAGCGCGGACTGCATGCGCGAGCAGGGGTATCAGTGCAGCCTGCCGGGCCAGCCGTGCACCCGGCTGCCGGCCTGCGGCAACGGCCTCAAGGAGACCGGCGAGCAGTGCGATGACGGCAACACCGCGGGCGGCGACGGCTGCTCTAGCCTGTGCCGGCAGGAGTCCTTCTACAGCTGCCCGACCCCGGGGCAGCCCTGCGTGCTCTTGTTCCGGTGCGGCGATGGCACCGTGAACCCCGGCGAGATCTGCGACGACGGCAACACCGCGGGCGGCGACGGCTGCAGCGCGGATTGCAAGACGGTGGACCCGGCGTACGTGTGCCCCGAGCCCGGCAAGGCCTGCGTCCTCGTCTTCCAGTGCGGCGATGGCCGGGTGAACAACGGCGAAGAGTGCGACGACGGCCGCAAACCGCCCGCGTCGGGCGACGGCTGCACGGCGGATTGCCGGCTCGAACAGGGCTGGATCTGCAAGCCCGGCCAGCCCTGCACCGTGAGGACCTATTGCGGCGACGGCACGGTGCAGCTCGGCGAGCAGTGCGATGACGGCGGCGGGGAAAACCCTGTCGGCGGCGACGGCTGCACAGCGCAATGCAAGATCGAGGTCGGCTGGACGTGCCCGCCGGCCGGCGGGCGCTGCACCCCGCCGCCGCCGCCCGTGTGCGGCGACGGCAAGATCAGCGGCACCGAGGTGTGCGACGACGGGAAGCAGCCCCCGGCGAGCGGCGACGGATGCAGCGCCGATTGCAGGACGATCGAGGACGGGTGGGACTGCTCGCGCGTCGGGTTCCCCTGCAAGACCGTCTGCGGCGACGGCGTCAAGAACGGCGCCGAGCAGTGCGACGACGGCAATCCCTTCTCGGACGACGGCTGCGACGAGACCTGCCGGATCGAGCCCGGGAGCGTCTGCGACAACGGAGAGCCCCAGGATTGCACGGGCTTCTCCGTCTGCGGCAACGGCATTCGCGAGGGCACCGAGGCCTGCGACGACGGCAACGGCAACTGGCGCGACGGCTGCACGCCGGACTGCAAGGGCGAGCCGAACTGCAGCGGCGGCGCGTGCATCTCGAGGTGCGGCGACGGCATCCTCCTGCCCGGCGACCCCACCGAGGCGTGCGACGACGGCAACACCACGAGCGGCGACGGCTGCTCCGCCACGTGCACGATCGAGCCGGGCTACACGTGCACCGTTCAGCCCACCGAGATGCGGCTGCCGATGGTCATCCGCGACTTCATCGGCTGGTGCCCGACCTCGTACGACCGCACCGTCAGCAACAGCGCGTGCGACAACAACCTGACGGACACCCTCGTCGGGCACTTCGATTTCGAGATCGAGCCCAGCGGCAATCAGATCGACAAGATGGTCCAGCCGACGCTCGACTCCGCCGGCAAGCCCGTCAGCAGGTTCGGCCCCGGCTTCGTCACGCCGAGCGACGCGAACGGCTGGACCACGGGGCAGAACAACTTCCAGTGGTGGTACCGGGACAACCCGACGTACAACAGGACGCTCGTCACCACCATCGAGCTGACCCCGCAGGCCGGCAGGTACGTGTACCAGCGGAGCCCGTTCTGGCCGGTGGACCCCACCCAGACGAACGGCGATCCGGTGCTCCGCAACAACCTGGTCTCCACCGGGCTGGAGAAGGCGCAGCAGAGCAACCCCTCGCACAACTACTACTTCACGAGCGAGGTCCGGTACTGGTTCCAGTTCACGCCGAACGGCGCCGCGGCCGATCCGGTGCTCACCTTCTTCGGCGATGACGACGTCTGGGTGTTCATCAAGAACACGCTGACCGCGGACATCGGCGGCATCCACGCGCAGCTCCAGGAGAGCGTGACCATCCTGGACAACGGCGACGCCCGCGTGACCCCCTGCACCCAGAACACCTGCCCTGCGGACGCCCGCGCGCCCTACGACGTCGACCTGAACCTCGAGCCGGGCAAGGTCTACGAGATCGCGGTGTTCCAGGCCGAGCGCCACGTCACCGGGTCGAACTACCAGCTCACGCTGTCGGGCTTCAGCGCCGGCACGTCGGTGTGCAGGCCGCAGTGCGGGGTCGACCCGCCGGTCGTGACGCCGGGCGAGGAGTGCGACGACGGCACCAAGAACGGGACGGGCTACGGCCAGTGCAACAACTGCCAGCTCGGTCCGTACTGCGGCGATGGCATCAGGAACGGCATGGAGACCTGCGACAACGGGGTCAACAACAGCACGTACGCCAACGCCTCGAACGCCTGCGCGCCGGGGTGCGTGGCCCCGCCCCGGTGCGGCGACGGCGCGGTCAACGCGCCGTACGAGGCGTGCGACCTCGGCTCCGGCAACACGGCGAGCGGCTACGGCGGCTGCACGCGCGAGTGCCAGATCGGGCCGTACTGCGGCGACGGCAAGAGGAACGGCACCGAGGGGTGCGATGACGGCGTCAACGACGGCTTCTACGGCACCTGCAACCCGAACTGCACGCCGGCGCCGATGTGCGGCGACAACCACGTCGACGCCGACTGGGGCGAGGAGTGCGACAGCACGACCGACCCGAACTGCGTGCGCTGCCAGCGCGGCGAGCACTGCGGCGACGGGATCACGCAGCGGGACCTCGGCGAGGACTGCGACGACGGCGTCAACGACGGCGGCTACGGCCAGTGCGGGCGCTCGTGCCTCTACGGGCCTCGCTGCGGCGACGGCATCGTCCAGTCCGAGGAAGAGCGCTGCGACCTCGGCAGCGCCCAGAACACCGGCGGGTACGGCGGTTGCACCGCGACCTGCAACTACGGCCCGTACTGCGGCGACGGCATCAGGAACGGCGCCGAGGGGTGCGACGACGGCGTGAACGACGGCGCTTACGGCACCTGCAACGCGAACTGCACGGCGGCCCCGAGGTGCGGCGACAACCGCGTCGACACCGAGTGGGGCGAGGAGTGCGACAACGCGGCCGACCCGAACTGCCTGAACTGCCAGCTCCCCCCGCAGTGCGGCAACGGGATCACGCAGCCGGCCCTCGGCGAGGAATGCGACGACGGCGTCAACGACGGCGGCTACGGCGAATGCGGGCGCTCGTGCCTCTACGGGCCGCGCTGCGGCGACGGCATCGTCCAGTCCGAGGAAGAGCAGTGCGACCTCGGCAGCGCGCAGAACACCGGCGGGTACGGCGGGTGCACCGCCTCCTGCAACTACGGTCCGTACTGCGGCGACGGCATCAGGAACGGCGCCGAGGGGTGCGACGACGGCAAGAACGACGGCGCTTACGGCACCTGCAACCCGAGCTGCACGCCGGCGCCGAGGTGCGGTGACAACCGCGTCGACACCGAGTGGGGCGAGGAGTGCGACAACGCGGCCGACCCGAGCTGCGTGAGCTGCCGGCTCCCCAAGCAGTGCGGCAACGGGATCACGCAGCCGAACCTCGGCGAGGAGTGCGACGACGGCGTCAACGACGGCGGGTACGGCCAGTGCGGCCCCGCGTGCCTCAACGGGCCGCGCTGCGGCGACGGCATCGTCCAGCCCGGCGAGGAGGACTGCGATCTCGGCGAAGGCAAGAACACCGGCGGCTACGGCGGGTGCACCGCGACCTGCGACTACGGGCCGTATTGCGGCGACGGCATCAGGAACGGCGCCGAGGCGTGCGACGACGGCGTCAACGACGGCACCTACGGCACCTGCGCTCCGGGCTGCACGCCGGCGCCGAGGTGCGGCGACAACCGCGTCGACGCCGACTGGGGCGAGGAGTGCGACAGCGCGACCGACCCGAACTGCGTGAGCTGCCGGCTCGGCGCGCACTGCGGCGACGGGGTGATCCAGCCGCAGTTCGGCGAGGAGTGCGACGACGGGATCAACGACGGCGAGTACGGCAAGTGCGGTCCCTCGTGCATCTTCGGGCCGCGCTGCGGAGACGGCATCGTCCAGCCCGCGGAGGAGGACTGCGATCTCGGCGAGGGCAAGAACAGCGGCGAATACAACGGGTGCGACGACCTCTGCCAGTACGGGCCGTACTGCGGCGACGGCCGCGTCAACGGCACGGAGACCTGCGACGACGGCGTGAACGACGGCTTCTACGGGAGCTGCATGCCCGACTGCAGCCCGGCGGCGAAGTGCGGTGACCGCCGCGTCGACGAGGAGTGGGGCGAGCAGTGCGATCCCCCGAACGAGGCCACGGGCTGCAGCAACAACTGCCGCCTCGGCGGGCAGTGCGGCGACGGCGTCGTCCAGCCCGGCGAGCAGTGCGACGACGGCAAGAACGACGGCGGCTACGGCCAGTGCGGCCCGCGCTGCCAGCTCGGCCCGCGCTGCGGCGACGGCATCCGCAACGGCCCGGAGCAGTGCGACGACGGCGACGGCAAGAACACCGGCGGCTACGGCAAGTGCGCGCCGGGCTGCGTCTACGGCCCGTACTGCGGCGACGGCAAGGTGCAGAAACCCTACGAGGCGTGCGACGACGGCAACCGCACGGGCGGCGACGGCTGCAGCCTGACCTGCCAGTTCGACGGTTTCCCCAACTGATGATCGAGCGACGGCGGGCGCGCGGGGCGAAGGCGTCGTTCGACGCCTCCCCCGCGGGCCCGCGACGCCCGAGCACCGCGCGTCGCTCGGGTCGACCTCCTCCCAGATACAGCCGCTAGCTCGCGATCGATCGCCGCCGCTCGTCCGCGACGGCCGCCCTCGGCGGCCCGCGCCGCGGTGCCTTCACCAGAACCGGCCGACGAGCCCCGCCCCGCCGAGCCCCGGCCCGAAAATCGGCACGGCCGAGAGCTCGAGCATCGGGCCGCCCGTGCGCGCGGGCGCGGGGTCCGTGCGCGCGGGCAGCGGCGGCGGGTTCGGCGTGTCGAACGCGTAGAACACGAAGCCGCCGAGGGCGAACGCCGCGGCCGTGCCGAACAGGCCCATGGTCGCGTTCGCGAGCTCGTCGCGCGTGTCGAGGTGAGCCTGGTAGTCGCCCAGCTCCTCCTCGGAGATCCCCTGCACCGCGCGCTTGTCCGCGATCTCGCGCGCCTGCTCCTCCTCCTCGAGGCCCGAGGCCAGCGTCAGCACGCCGACGCCGGCGGACAGGACCCCCACCGCGACGAGGCCATAGGACATCTTCCGCTGGAAGGAGCTAGAGAGGCTCACCTCGATGACACGGCGCTCGCCGCGGCGGAGCGTCAGCTCGCGCGAGAACGGCGTGTGGCCGTTCTTCGTGGCGACGAAGAACCGCTTGCCGGGGGCGACCTGGAGGGGCGGCAGCGGCGTCGTGCCGACGAGGCGCCCGTCCAGCGTGACCTGCGCGCCGACGGGGGCCTTCACCTGGAGGAGCGCCGGCCGCTCGCGCAGCTCCCGGTCGATCCCGAGGATGTCCCCCTCGATCGCGACCACCTCGCGCTCCTCGTCGACGTGGCCGTCGGCCGTGATCTTGATCCGGTGCTTGCCCGGCTGCACCTCGGCCATCAGCGGCACGTCGGCCAGCGCGCCGCCGTCGATGGACACGCGGGCCCCCGCGGTCGGCGAGGTGACGTTGATGCGGGTCCGCGGCCTGACGTCGGCCGGCGCCGCCTCCGGCGCGGCGGACGCGGCGGGCGACGACGGAGCGCTCGCCTCGAGGCGCGCGGCCATCACCCCGAGCTCGCTCAGGGCCTCGGTCGCGTCCGCTCGGCGCCCGCCCTGCGGGACCTGCTCCAGGTAGCGCCGGTAGTTCGCGATGGCCGCCCGCAGCGCCTCGGGGCTCTGCTCGACCACGTACAGGCGCCGGTAGGCCTGGGCCAGCGAGAACAGGAGGGCAGGGCGCGGCGCCTTCCTGTACGCCGCCTCGAACGACTGCACCGCGTCGCGGTACCGCGTCGCGGCGTAGGCCTGGGCGCCGGCGTTGTAGAGCGCCTTCGCCTGCTCGATGTCCTCCTCCGCCGAGGCCGCGCTCGGCGCGAGCGCGGTCGCCGCGAAGGCCATGAGCACGACGCATAGCGAGGTCTTCATCGGCGGATCGGGACTCCTTCGTGGACGCGGAGCGCGCCGTCGCTGAGCACCGCGAGATCGTCGACCCCATCGCCGAGGACGTCGCACGTCGCGATCGCGGAGCCGCCGGGGAGGCCGTCGAGCTCGCGGAGCTCGCGCTGGCCGAGGTCATGGCAATCCGCCGCGCCCTCGCTGCACACGTCGAGCGCGTAGGCCGCGCGGCGCGTGAGCACGACGAGCGACCTCCCCGCCCCCGCGTCCACGCGGGCGAAGTCGGCGCTTGTGACCTCGCTCGCCAGGTCCTCGACGCTGGGGTCGGGCGCCTCGAGCTCGATCGGCGCGTCGAGCGCGCCATCGCCCGTGTTCCAGAAGACGGCGAGCCGGCTCGCGGTGATCGCGCGGGTCCCTGGCGCCAGCTCGTACGCGATGCCCACGACGTCCGCGTGCCCGTCGCCGTCCATGTCGCCGGCGCGGAGCCCCCCGTACAGCCTGTGAGGCGCGGGCGCGAAGGCCGCCTCCGGCGCCTCGAAGGCGCCGCTCGCGCCACGGCGCACGAGGGCGATCGCGCCGGCCAGGGCCGGCGTCCCCGCCTCCGCCGCCGCGTCCTCCTCCGCGACCTCGATCGGCAGCGAGAGGACGAGCTCATCGGTTCCATCGCTGTCGAGATCGACGGCGACCCCATCCAGCGCCCACCCGGGCTCCCGGGAGGGAACGAGCTCCGCGGGGAGCGAGACGCGGTGCTTGTCCTCGTCGGCCATGGCGATCGCGCCGGAGTCGACCGCCGGCAAGAGCCAGAGCTCGGCGGAGCCCCGGGAGGAGCCAGGGCTCGGAGGAGCGATCGTCAGCGAGGCGACCTCCGCCCGATCGCCCCCGAAGCGGCCGGCGATGCTCCTCACGGCGCGCAGCTCGCCTGCCTGCCGCACGTCGCCCGAGCGGACGAGCGGCAGCGGCGGGAGCAGCGACCGCGAGCTGCTGCCCTCGATGAGGCTGAACGCGACGTCCCCGCCGTGCGAGAAGAGCACGCTGATGTCGTCCACGGCGTCGTCCGGCTCGGGGAGCCGCACCGCCGCGATGTCGAGGAGCCCCTCGAAGGCGCCGAGCCGCACCGGCGGCTCCGGCGCCTTCATGTACCGGCCGAAGCAGACGGCCAGCGTCGGGTGATCCGCGCTCGACAGCGAGCTCCCGGCGCTCTCGGCGAACGAGAGGTCCGGCAGGAGATCGCCGTCGAAGTCGCCCACGACGAAGCTCGAGACGTTGCCCAGCGTCGGGATCTTGAGCTCGTTGAGCTTGAAGTCGGAGGCCTTCGCGCCGGGGACGCCGTTGAAGAACGTCAGATCCGTCGCGTCCGCGGAGCCGGCCACGACGTCGGGCGCGCCGTTGCCGGTCAGGTCTGCGATCACCGCGCTCGTCCAGCGCCGGCCGTTCGCCGGCGCGAGCCGGCCGAACTCGACCTGGTAGGGAGGAGACGGCCGGGCCTCTCCGAGCCTCACGGCGTCGGGGTCCACGATGTCGATCACCCCGTCACCGTTGAGATCGCCGATCGCGACCGGGGCCCCGAAGCCGGGCAAGCGCCCGGAGCTCATGTCGCCCGCCGGGTACGAGAGATCGCCGTACGGCGCCAGGTCGCCGAACGCGCCGCCGCCCGCGCCCTCCGCGACGTCGAGCTCGTAGCAAGGCGCGCCCGCGGGCAAGCGGGGGTCAGGCTGCGCGCACGTGGCGCCCACGAGCAGATCGAGGACGCCGTCGCCGGTCACGTCCCGGAGGAAGGCCGCGCCCGCGATCCGCGCGCCGGCCGGGAGCTCCACCGCGGTGTGCGCGCCGTCGTCCGGCGAGTAGATGTGCACGGCGGAGTCGTCCGTGAGGGCGACGACCACCTCGTGGAGCGGGCCGCCGCCGAGCTCCGCGCTCGCGAGCGGACCGGCGACGTCGCGCCGCCCGCGCTGCCGATCGATGAGCGAGAGTCGGCCGCTCTCCGACCCCTGCACGACGGCGATGACATCCTCCGGCGCCGCGCCGCCCGTGTCGGTCCCGACGACCAGGGCGACCCACGTCTGTCCGTCCTCGCGCGTGCTTCCGACGGGCAAGAGCCGCGCGCTGCGGAGGGTCGTCGTCTCGGACGCCGCGCCGAACAGCGAACCCAGGCGAAACACCGACGCGAGCACGGGGACCGGCGCGAACGTGCGGCCCGGCTCGCCGCTCAGGATCGCCACGCCAGGCCCCACGCTGAGCGCGATGTCCGTCGTCCCGTCGTCGGTCAGGCGCGCGAGCGCGGGCGTGTCGCCTGCGGAGGGGATCGACACCCGGGTCCCCACCGTGCTGTTCGCATCGAAATAGAGCGCCTCGAGGCTCGTCGAGCCGACGCCCACGAGGTCGCCGCGGCCGTCGCCGTCGAGATCACCGGTGATCAGCCGCTGCGCGCCGAGCGGCAGCGCGGCGCCGAGCGGCTTGAAATTGCCCGTGGAGACGCGGCACACGCGGTCGACCCCGCAGCCCCACCCGCTCGGGCACTCGTGGTCCACGTCGTCGCACGCGAAGCGGCACTCGTTCTCGCTTCCGGCCGGGTTGCACATGGTCTTCGAGGTCGCGCCCTGCGCATCCCGCGTCGTCACCTCGCAGGGCTCGCTGGCCTCGAAGCAGTCGCAGTCCTCGTTGCGCGACGGCTCGATGACGCCGTTGCCGCACACGCCCGGGGAGATCTCGCCGAGCTCCTCGCACCCGGTCGAGCCGGCAGCCGCGACGAGCAGCGCCGCGGCACCCCCGATCGCCCGCACCTGTCGCCGTCGCCTGAAGCTGGGCCGCGCGCGCATGCTCACTGGAACGGGTTTTCCAGGTCGCCCTTCCTGACGGCGCCCCGCGCGATCGACGCCGCCCTCTTCAACGCCACGGTGATCGCGCCGTCCGCGTCCGCCGGGACCTCCTGCACCTGCTCCTGGTACCCGGGCGCCTTGAAGGTGAGCTTCACGGCGCGCCCGCGCGCCAGGCGCAGCGGCCCCGGCGCCTTGCCGACGAGCTTGCCCTCGCTCCACACCTCGAGCTCCTTCGGCGTCGCCTGGATCCGCAGCTCGACGTCGGGCGGCGCCGCATCGGCGCTCGCGGCGGGCGCGGCCGCGGCGGTCGCCTCCAGCGACGGAGGCGGCGCGGCCGGCTCGGGCGCGGCCGCGGCGACGGCGGAAGCCGGCAGGACCGGGGCGACCAGCGCGGCCGACTCCGCTGCGGCCGACGCGCGCGCGCGCAGCGCATCGGCCGCCGGCTCGCCGTGCCCGAGGTGCAGCGTGAGCGCGGCGGCCGCGCCGACGCCGAGGACGGCGGCCGCGGCGAGCGCCGCCCTCCGCCGCGGCGCCGCAGCCGGCGTGCTCTCCAGCTTGCCCGGCAGCGATCCCTGCAGCAGCGTCTCGTTCCCGTGCAGCCCCGAGCTCGCTTCCGCGATGGGACCGCGCTGCGTCGGTGCGAGCCCAGCGTCCAGCGGCGCCGCGGCCGCGGCGCGCGCGCGGCGCCCCGCGGCGGCCTCGCCGGCGCCGCGCCCGACGGCTGCGTCGCTCGCCCGCAGCAGGCCCCCGGGCAGCTCGTACCCCGCGCCGCGCGCGGCCTCCACGAGCGCCACGGTCGCCTCGAGCAGCGACGCCGGGCGGCTCGCGGGGTCCTTCTCGAGCATCCGCAGCAGCGGCGCGTCGAGCGCCGGCGCGAGGTGCGTCGCCACGGTCGACACGGGGGGCGCCGCCTCCGACGTGTGCTTGATCAGGAGGTCGAACGCGTTCTCGGCGTCGAACGGCGGCGCGCCGGCGAGCAGCTCGTGCGCGAGGATCCCGAACGAGTAGATGTCCGTCCGGTGATCGACGTTCTTTCCGCGGCACTGCTCGGGGGACATGTAGAGCGGCGTCCCGATCAGGTGCCCCGTCCGCGTCTTGTGCACCGCGCCCGAGGACTCGCCGAGCAGCTTGGCGATGCCGAAGTCGAGCAGCTTCGGGAAGATCGCGCCGTCCTCGTCGAAGACCAGGAACACGTTCTCGGGCTTGAGATCGCGGTGCGCGATGCCCGCGGCGTGCGCGGCGTCGAGCGCGCGCGCGATCTTGACGAGGATGGGCAGCGCCTCTGCGGGCGGGAGGCGCCCGCGCTTGCGGCGGTAGGCGTCGAGGGTCATCCCCTCGAGCAGCTCCATCACGTAGTAGTGCCGGCCGTCCTCGAGGGCGCCGAACGAGAAGATGTCGATGATGTTGCGGTGCCTGATCTGGTTCACGGCCCGCGCCTCCGCGACGAAGCGGGAGACGAGCTGCGGGTTCGCTGAGCACTGGCGGCTCAGGACCTTGATGGCCGCCGCCTTGCCGATGACGGGGTGGATCGCGCGGTAGACCGTGCCGAAGCCCCCCGCTCCGATCTTCGCCTCGACGCGGTACTCGCCGACCGGCGTGCCCGGCGAGAGCTCGGGATCGGCGCCAGGCGGCGCGGGCTCCGCCGCGAGCGTCTCACCGTCCGTCGCGCAGGCAGCGACGCCGTCCGCATGCTCGGTTCGGCACGTAGGGCATGTCGACATGAGAAATCCACGGAGAGCGTACACGGGGAGCCCGGCGCAGCCCAGGGCCCCGAGCGTCGCAAACCGGCGAGAGCTCTGTTCTCCTCTCCGGCCTCCGGCGGGCGGGCGCAGCGTGGAGCGTCCCTCCGGCGTCGCATGGCGCGTCGCTGCGTCGAAGCCCGACCTAGGCGCCCCGCGCGCAGGAGGTCGCCGCAAGGGCCACCCGGTGGCCCCGGACGGCCGAGGCGCCTTCCGTCCGGCGCCCGCTCGAACGAGCAATACGCCTCCTTCTCATCACGTCTCTCCTCCTCGCGCTTCCCGCTCACGGTGAGGCGGTTGCCGGTGAACGACGCGCCGACATCATGAGGTTCCAGGGACTCGAATCCAAGGAGGCTCCCGACAAAGCCAGTTTGTTCTCCTGGCGACGAATGTTGTTCATGACAGCCTCCTTTCGGTGCGTTGCGCCGCACTCCCTCCCTCGCGGAGCCGGCGTGACCAGAGGCCACGAGGGAAACGATGTAACGGGACGCTGACGTAGCGCCTCGCGCGGAGAACGGGCAAATGCGGCAATCTTGGCGCTGTCACGACAGCATCGGGGCGCCGTCCAGCGACGACCATGACCTGAACGCTATGGTAGGGCCGTTGCCGCTCATGTAAGGTTGCGCCCGTAGCCGAGGGCGCATGGAACAGCACGAGCCGAGATCCAAGGTGCTGGTCGTCGATGACAACGAACAGAACCGCGCGCTCGCCCAGGCCACGCTCGAGGACGACGGCTACGAGGTCGTGCTCGCCGTCACGGGAGAGGAGGCCCTCGAGCAATTCGAGCGCCACAAGCCGGATTGCGTGCTCCTCGACGTGCGGATGCCGGGGATGGACGGCTTCGCCGTGTGCTCCCGGCTCCGCAGCCTGCCCGAGGGCGCGAGCACGCCGATCGTGTTCTTGACGGCGCTCCGCGACGTCGACACGTTCGACAGCGCGCTTCGCGCCGGGGGCGACGACTTCCTGACGAAGCCGATCCGCCCGTCGGAGCTGCTCGTGCGGGTGCAGGCCGCCCTGCGGCTGCGCCGGCTCGGCGCGGAGCTGCGCGACCACGTCGAGCTCGTCCGGCAGCAGCGCGACGCGCTGATGCGCCTCCAGCTCCAGAAAGAGCGGCTCACGGCGTTCGTCGTGCACGATCTGAAGAACCCCGTCAGCAGCATGGACCTGCACGCGCAGTTCCTGCTCCGGGACCGCGCGCTCCCGGAGGAGGCGCGCGACTCCGCGCGGCACATCCGCGACCAGGCGCGCGCCCTGCTGCGGCTCATCTACAACCTGCTCGACATCAGCAAGAGCGAGGAGGGGAGGCTCGCCCCCGAGCGAGCGAGCGTCGATCTCCGCGCGCTCGTGCTCGAGGTGTTCGCCGCGCTCGACCTGCGCGCGAGCTCCCGCTCGATCTCCCTGCGCGAAGCCGTCGAGGCGCCCGCCGTCCGGGCCGACCCGGACCTGCTCCGCCGCACGATCGAGAACCTCCTCGAGAACGCGATCGTCCACGCCCCGCCCGGGACGGCGGTGACCGTGAGCGCCGTGAAGCGCGGCGCCGAGGTGGAGATCCGCGTCGCGGACTCGGGGCCGGGCATCCCCGCCGAGCTGCGCGAGCAGGTGTTCGATCGCTTCGTCCAGCTCGGAGGCGACGCTCCAGTCCGCCACCGCGCCGGCCGCGGCCTCGGGCTCGCGTTCTGCAAGATGGCCGTCGAGGCGCACGGCGGGACCATCCGGATCGAGGACAACGCGCCTGGCGCCGTGTTCTGTGTGAGGTTCCCCGATGACCCATGAAATCTCCTCCGCCGAGCGCCTGCCTGCACCCGAGCCGGCGCCCCATGCACCTGGCGCTCGCCAGCTCGACGACGGCACGTTCCGCCTGCTCATCGACGCGGCGCCCGACGCCATGGTGGTCGTCGACGAACAGGGACGTATCGTGTTCGTCAACGTCCAGACCGAGCGAATGTTCGGCTACACGCGCGGCGAGCTCATCGGGCAGGCGATCGAGATCCTGCTCCCGGAGCGATTCCAGCGGTCTCACGTCGCGAACCGCTCGGCGTTCATCGCCGCGCCCAGGGCGCGCCCCATGGGGTCGGGGCTGGAGCTGTTCGGCCGCCGGAGGGACGGCAGCGAGTTCCCGGTCGAGATCAGCCTCAGCCCGCTGGCGACCGAGGGGGGCACCCTCTTCTCGAGCGCCATCCGCGACATCAGCGACCGCAAGCGCCTCGAGGCCGTGGCGCAACGCACGAGCGACCTCCTGCGGAGCGCGGTGGAGAGCTTCCAGGGCGCGTTCGCCGTGTTCGACGCGCAGGATCGGCTCGCGCTCTGCAACAGCGTGTACCGGCACTGGCTCGGCGCGCGGGTGGACGGCCCCATGGTCGGGCGGAGCTATGATGAGATCCTCGGCGAGAGCCTCGCCGCGGGGCTGTTCGCCCTCGGCGGCGAGCCTCCGGCCGCCTTCCGTGAGAGGATGCTCGCCTACCACGCAGAGCCGAATGGCACGCTGGATCTCTGCACGAGCGACGGGCGCAGCCTGCGCGCGACCGAGCGCCGCACGGCCGAGGGCGGGACCGTGTGCACCCTCTGGGACATGACCGGCGACGTGCAGCGCGAGGAGGAGCTCCGCAAGGCGCGCGGCATCGCCGAGGCCGCGAGCTCCGCGAAGAGCGAGTTCCTCGCCTCGATGAGCCACGAGCTCCGCACGCCGCTCAACGCGATCCTCGGCTTCGCCCAGCTCTTGCACCGCGACAGGAAGACGCCGCTCACCGATCGCCAGAAGGAGCGGATAGAGCACGTCCTCAAGGGCGGCGAGCACCTGCTCAAGCTCATCGACGACATCCTGGACCTCTCGCGCATCGAGGCGGGCCGCGTCACGGTGTCGATCGAGCCGGTGAACGTCCCCGAGGTGCTGGCCGAGGTGAAGACGACGCTCGACCCCATGGCCCAGCGCGCCGGGATCGAGATCGCGCTCGCGCCCCTCCCCACGGAGCTCCCGAAGATCACGGCGGATCGCACGCGCTTCGCGCAGATCCTCATGAACTACGGCTCGAACGCGATCAAGTACGGCCGCAGGGGGGGCCGCGCCACGATCGCGGTCTCGATGCCGGAGGACGGGGTCGTGAAGATCTGCGTGATCGACAACGGTATCGGCATCCCCCAGGAGCAGCACGCGAAGATCTTCCAGCCCTTCCAGCGCGCCGGTCAGGAGACGGGGCCGATCGAGGGGACCGGGATCGGCCTCGCCATCACGAAGCGGCTCGCGGAGCTCATGGGCGGCGGCGTCGGCTTCGCCAGCATCCCGGGCGAAGGGTCCGAGTTCTGGATCGAGCTCCCGGCGCACCAGGAGCCGCCGGCGGTCGCCGCCCCGGCGCAGGCGGGCGCGCGCCTGGAGGCGTCGCCGCTCGCCGGGCCCGGCGGCATCCGTCATTCGGTCCTTTACGTCGAGGACAACCCGTCGAACATCGCGTTCATGGAGGAGCTCATCTCCGAGTTCGAGCGTGTCCACCTGATCACCGCGCCGAACGCCGAGATCGGCATCGAGCTCGCGCGCTCGCGTCGACCCGAGGTCGTCATCATGGACATCAACCTCCCCGGGATGAGCGGCTACGAGGCCATGCGCAAGCTCGAGGAGTGGCCGGAGACGCGCGACATCCCCGTGATCGCGCTCAGCGCGGCGGCGATGGCCCGGGATACCCGCCGCGCCGAGCAGGCCGGGTTCTACCGGTACCTGACCAAGCCGGTGAGGGTCGACGAGCTGACAACCGTCCTCGAGGAGCTCCTCCTCCCGCCGTAGCGCCCCGAGGCTGGATGGTCGACGAGCAGGTATTCAAGGGCGGCGTGAACACCGTGCGCCGGCGCGGCGACAGGGTCCACCGGCCCGCGACGGCGGCCACGCCTGCCATCCACCGGCTGCTGCGGCACCTCCGCGCGGCGGGCTTCGACGCGGCGCCGGAGCCGCTCGGGTGCGACGATGAGGGGAACGAGGTGCTGTCGTACCTCGATGGCGAGGTCCACAACCCGCTCCCGGACGAGCTGCGCACTCCCGAGCTCCTCGCGTCCGCCGCCACCCTGCTGCGCCGGTTCCACGACGCCAGCGCGACGTTCGTGTCGGGACCGGACGACCGGTGGCAGCTCCCGCCCCGCCCACCGGCCGAGGTGATCTGTCACGGCGACCTCGCGCCCTACAACTGTGTCGTCCGCGACGGCCGGGTCGTCGGCTTCATCGATTTCGATACCGCTCATCCGGGCCCGCGCGTGTGGGACGTGGCGTACGCTGTCTATCGTTTCGCGCCGCTGCACGCGCCGAGCAACCCGGACAGCGCCGGCAGCCCCGAGGACCAGGCGCGGCACGCAGCTCGGTTCTGCCGCGCTTATGGCGTCGCGCCCGGGCCCCTGTTGCTCGACACCGTGGCCGACCGGCTGGCGGCGCTGCTCGCCTCCATGCGCGCGCGGGCCGCGGCCGGCGACGTCGCATCCCAGGCGCACATCGCGGCCGGCCACCCCGCTTTGTACGAAGAGGACATCCGCTATTTGCGGGCGCAGCGCGATCGGCTGCTGCGGGCATTCACCCCGTGATGGGCCGACGCCCCCCGCGGCGAAGGCCGGAGGGAAGTTCGTGATCGGGCTCAAGCCCGAGGGGATGCTCGGCGACAGCGACGAGCGGAAGTCCTAGCCACCGTCGACCCCCGACGGGCCCTCGAGCGACCCGAGAGCGCGGCGGGCCACCGCCCGCACGGCGGCGTCCGGATCGCGCTCGGCGAGCCACACGAAGCGCTCCTCCGCCCGCGCGATCTCGCTTCCCTTCGCGCCCGGGCGCATCGCGACGAGCGCCCGGATCGCGGCGCGCCGCACGCCGCCCTGCTCGTGTCGGAGCAGCGTCGTCAGGGGCCGCACCGCCTCGCGCGCGGCGCTCGGGGCCGCCCGCGAGAGCCCGCGCGCGGCCGCCTCGACCACGGGCGCGTACGGATGCTCGAGCGCCTCGAGCAGCGCCGCGCGGTGGTGAAGCGCGCTCTCCGGATGTCGCGCGAGGAGCTCTGCCGCGCTCAGGGCGATCCTGCGGGACGCCGGCGCGAGGAGCTCCGCCACGACGTCGGCCGGCACGCTCTTCCCCGCCTGCGGGCCCAGCCGGCGCAGCGCATCGAGCACGCTGACCCGGGCGAGGATCTGCTCGTGACGCACGGACGAGGCCGAGCAGCACATGGGCGAGCACCGCTCCCCGAGCGGCTCGCGCAGCGTCTCGACGAGCACCGGCACCGCGACGGCGGCGCGGCGGCCCATCCTCCCGAGCGTGCGCGCAACGTGGCCGCGCAGGTGCGCGACGTCCAGACGTGCATAGAGCTTCTCGTCGTACCCCTCGGCAGGACGTCGCAGGTCGAGGACCCGCACCAGAAGATCGGCCGAGAGCTCGGCGGGCACCGGACCGCGGCCGAACGGCATGAGCGCTCTGGCCGACGCGTGCCACAGCGCGCGGCGCTGCGGCTCCCGGAGGAGCGCCTCGAGGACATCCGCCGGCCGCCGGCGATCGGCCGTGCTCATCTCCTGACCTCGCGCGACGCCCGCTCGAATCCCATCCTGCGAAGACCCTCGCCGTGACCGGGCATCTTCCCGCGAAACGCGAGGCCGGCCGCCAGGGGTGGTATCTTAACACACGCGGTGGAGCTCACGTTCGAGACGGCCAACAGGCCTGCACATATCGCACCTTCCGCTCCTCGACGCGTCGACCCCACCACGTTGTCATCCAGGCTCAGCCCGCTCGCCGGCGGTCGCTCCGATCTGCGACGAGCCAATTTCGCTCGACGAAGCCGCGCTCGATCGGCGTAGCGTGGCTGTATGACCCAAAGGCGCGATCATGCCCTCTCCTGCACGACGCTCTTGCTCATCGCGTGTGGACTGGCCGGCTGCGGCAAGGCCTCCACGCCGCCCGCGGCCGCCCCCGAGCCGCTCGCACCTCTCACGTTCCGGCGATCGGCGGACGACATCATCCTCGCGGCGAAGCTGCCGCCCGATACCGCGCCCCGCGCGTCGCTCGAGATCCACCGCCTCGACGCCTACGCCGCGTGCAACGCGGCGCAGGTGCGCCTCTCCGCCAGCGTGAGCGCGCGCGCGGACGCGGGGCCGAGCGCGCTCACGCTGTCGAGCCTCGTCATCGGCGGCCTGGGGCTCGCGGGCGGCATCGCCACCACCGCGCTCGCCGCGGGCCTCGAAGCCAAGCCGCCCCCGGTGGGCGCGCCGTCGCTCCCGGACGCGGAGCCGCCTGACGTGGACGGCAAGACGGGCGTGATCGTGGCGGGGGTCGTCACGGGCGTCGTCGTCGTGGGCGCCGTCGTTGGAACGCTCCTGCTCGCCGGCGGCGACGACGACGACCACAAGCACAAGCTCGATCTGGGCGTCGGCGGCGCAGGGGGGCTCCGCGACGCCATCCGCGCCTTCGAGGCCGCGTGCCCGGACGAGCCGCCCGAGGACGCCCTCGCCGCGTGCATCGACAGGGCGCGCGCCCTCCGCAAGGCCTGCGCAGCCCGGTGAGGCGTGCTCCGACGGCGGCTCAGCGCGCGAGCACGTCGAGGAAGCGCTCCTCGTGGAACCCGATCGAGATACGCGTGCTCGTGCCCTCCATGGCGCGCGCCCCCCATTCGCCCTTCTCGCGGTAGATCTCGACCTCGACGAAGTCGCAGACGCGCTCGTCGAGCGCGCAGGCGGCCGCGACGAGATCGTGCATCGCCTTGCCAACGCCCTTGTCTGCCAGGTACCGATCGAGCGCGTCGATCATCCCCGTTAGGCCGCTCCGCGGCGATCGCCCGGAGACCCGGCGGCTCAGCGCCTCGCGCATGGCCTCGGTGTAGACGACCCCGTGACAGACGTTCTTCGAGACGAACCTGCGCTCTCCGATCTGCGGTGAGGCGAGCAGCGCGAGCGCCTCCCGGGGCGCGCCGCCGGGGTTGAAGCTCGGGCAGGTGAGGCGCCCGCGGAACTTCTCGAGCGGCTCGGCGACCAGGTTGTCCCCCGCGAAGCCGCCTTGCTGGACCCAGCGAGCGAGCCGGAGCCCGGGGGCGTCCTTGAACGCCTTGCCGATGTTCTTGGGCGCGGCCCCGACGAGCACCGTGGCGTCCGGATCGCGGAGCAGCTCGGCGAGCAGCGCGGGGCCGACCGCGACCTCGCCGACCGGGTGCTCCAGGATGCCGGGGCCGTAGCACGCCGGGTGGAAGCCGGAGACCCGCGCCTTCTTGCCCTCGCTCGTCGCCCACCACGCGGGGCCGTGCAGGGCGCCGATCGGGACCTCCGGCCGCCCGCAGCGATCCAGACCCCAGCGGACGAGCCGGCACTGATCCTCGGAGCCGGGCGTGACGAGCACGCCGAGCAGCTCGACGTCGGGGTGATCGGCGAGCCAGAGCAGCGTCATGAAGTCATCCGGGTCCGCTGTCTCCATCTCGAAGATCATGCGCTTCACGCCGCACCTCCATGCCATCGCGCGGTAGAGCAAAATCGATTAGGCTCGATACGAGCGGGCAGCCGGAGAGACGACCGGCCGCGCGACGGAGCCAGCGCTCGACCCGCGCGGCTGCGCGCGGCCAGGCCGCACGACCCCGAGGAGCGAATGAAGCGCATACACCTGTTCGAGATAGAGGATTTCAGCTGGTTTCCCGGGTGGCTACGGGCCTGCATGACTCGCCTGATCGTCGTCATGCACAGGGCGCTGGGCACGAGCGAGGCGCTGGCCGAGCTGATCGCCAGAGCATTGAAGGAGTCGAACACATCGAACATCATCGACCTCTGCTCCGGGAGCGGCGGGCCGATGATCGACGTCGTGCGGATCCTGCGCGAGAGGCCCGGGTTCGAGGGCATCAAGCTGACGCTCACGGACCTGTACCCGAGCAAGGAGGCGGCGGAGCTCATCAACAACCAGGAAGGGAGCAACGTGTCCTACCAGACGAGCCCGGTGGACGCCACGAAGATCGACGGTGAGACACCTGGCTCCGTGGGCCTCGCGGGCCTCGCGGGTCTCAGGACTATGGTCAGCAGCTTTCATCACATGAGGCCGGACGGCGCGAGGAAGATACTGGAGTCGGCCCAGAAGAGCAGGCAGCCGATCTGTATTTTCGAGATCAGCGACAACAGTCATCCGATGTTCCTCGGGTGGCTCGCCCTCCCGATCAACTTCGTGATGTGCCTCCTCATCACGCCCCTTGCGAGGCCCATGACCCTGCGGCAGCTCGTCTTCACCTATATCGTGCCGATCATCCCGCTGTGCTTCGCATGGGATGGCGCGGTCTCGAACGCGAGGACCTACACGCTCGATGACCTGGATGAGCTGCTGAGCGGGCTCCGGAGTGAAGATTACCGATGGGAGAAGGGAGTGACCGGCGGGAGGGCGAAGAAGCTCTATCTGCTCGGCATTCCCACCGGCGACGCCGGCTCCGGCGGCTGAGCCGCTCCGACGCGGACGAACCGGTACGTACCGGTCGTACGGATCACCGGAGATCGCGCGGCGAGCGTGGTCCGAGGCTGTATGTCCCCCTCGTGCGTTCCGACGATTGGATTAAGGCCATGCCTTCGTGCGCGTCGCGGATTGCGCCCTACTATTCGTGTGCGGTCATCGATCTACCTTGTGATGCGCAATCCCGGTATGCCTGTCCGGTTGCGGAGGGGAACACGATGGCTGACGCAAACGGAGCACTGAGCTCGCTGGATGACTTTATCGCACACTCCCCGGAGATGCTGTTCGTCGCCGGGGGCGACGGCGCGCTGCTGCGATGGAGCGACGCGCTGGGCCAGACGATCGGCCCAGCGCTCGCGCACGGAACCCCGTTGACCGAGCTCTTCCACCCGGAGGACCGCGGCGCGCTCACCACGAGGTGGGAGCAGGTGCGGGGAAGCACCGCCCCCGTCCATGTCCACGGCCGCGTCATGAGCGCGGAGCGCAGCTACAAACCGCTCTCGTGCGTGGTGCGCGGCGCGCGCCAGGATGGGCTGGTCTACGGCTCGTTCCGTGACGCGCCGATCGGCGATGGCGCGCTCGACGAGCTGACGGAGCTGAGGGCCCGGGACAGGATGCTCCGCGCCTTGATCCACGCTCTTCCGATAGCGGTGTGGGCCGTCGATCCCGACGGAACGTACCTCTACCATGAAGGCAAGGGGCTCGAGGCCAGCGGCCATCGGCCTGGGCAGCACGTCGGGGCGAACATCTTCGAGCTCTACGGCGACGCCATGGGCGCCATCACGCGCGCGCTGGCCGGTGACCATGTGCACGGGCTGGCCGAGGCCCATGGCTGCGTCTGGGAGAGCTGGATTCTCCCCCTCGGAGAGACGACCGGGCAAGTCAGCTCTGTCCTCGGGTTCTCGCTCGACGTGACGGAGGCGCAGCGCGCGCAGCAGGCCCTCCAGACCAAGCTCGACGTGATCGAGGCGCAGCAGCGGGTCATCCGGGAGCTCGCAGCGCCGATCATCGAGGTGTGGGACGGCGTGCTGGCGCTGCCCATGATCGGCGTCGTCGACAGCGCGAGGACGGCCGACGCGATGGAGAGCCTGCTCGACGCGATCGCGAGCCGCGGGGCGCGCTTCGCGGTCCTCGATCTCACCGGCGTGCAGATGGTGGACACGAAGGTCGCCGATCACCTGATCAAGCTCGTGCGGGCCATCCAGCTGCTCGGCGCCGAGGGGATCATCTGCGGCATCCGCCCGACCGTGGCGCAGACGATGGTGACGCTGGGGCTCGACCTCAGCGCCATCGTGACCAAGGCCAACCTGCGGGCCGGCCTGATGCACTGCATGCAGCGCTTGACCCCGCGCGCGGCGCCGCGAGCGCCGTCGAGCTGAAAGGCCCCGCAACGGGGAGCACGTCAATCGGCGGGGTGGTCCCGTCGTTGCACGTCATCCAGGGCCCCGTGAACGGCGGGATGCTGCTGGCGTACGGCGGGGCGCCGTAGAAATCGCCGTCCTCGAAATCCTCGATGACGAGGCCTCATATCGCGCAGATGAACAGCCCCTGGCAGTCCGGATCGGAGCAATCCGCGAGGCCGTCTGCGTCGTCATCGGCGCCGTTGCTGCACGCCCAATCGGTGTTCTCGAGCCCCGGTGCGCAGTACGGCTGCGACTGGCAGTCCGCATCAGAGCAATCCGCGAAGCCGTCCCCGTCGTCATCGGCGCCGTTGCTGCACGTCCAGTCCGTGTCCTCGCGCACCGGCGCGCAGTACGGCTGCCACTGGCAGTCCGGATCGGAGCAATCCGCGAGGCCGTCCCCGTCGTCGTCGTAGCCGTTGGTGCAGGCCACATCGGTGTTCTCGTACACCGTCGAGCAGTATGGATACCCCTGGCAGTCCGGATCGGAGCAATCCGGGAGGCCGTCCCCGTCGTCGTCCCAGCCGTTGCTGCACTCCCAATCGGTGTCCTCGCCCACCGGCGCGCAGTACGGCTGCCACTGGCATTCCGGATCGGAACAATCGGCGAGGCCGTCCCCGTCGTCGTCATAGCCATTGCTGCAGGCCACATCGGTGTTCTCGTACACCGGCGAGCAGTACGGATACCCCTGGCAGTCCGGATCGGAGCAATCCGGGAGGCCATCCCCATCGTCGTCCCAGCCGTTGCTGCACTCCCAATCGGTGTCCTCACCCACCGGCGCGCAGAATGGCTGCCCCTGGCAGTCCGGATCGGCGCAATCCGCGCGGCCATCCAGATCGTCATCGTAGCCGTTGCTGCAGGCCACATCGGTGTTCTCGTACAGCGGCGTGTCGTCGACCCCGATGACGATGTCGATCCTTCCATGCCCGACGGAAATGACATCGCTGTCTGCCCGGAACTGGAACGCCACGGTCGTCGTCGTGCCTTCGCCGATGAAGACCCCCACCGGATTCGCCGACGTGAGGGACGCCGAGACGGGCTGGAAGCCGACGCCCGTCGATCGCTCGAGGACCCAGCCCGGCTGGAGGAATACGTTGTAGCCACCGACCGGCAGCACCTCCGTGAGCACCGGCGCGTCGCCCCCTCCGTAGATGGTCCGCACCGTCGGGCCGTAGATATCGAACCGTGCCTGGGACAGGCGGTAGGTCGCGCCCGAGGAGCTGCTCCCGACGAGGGCCAGGCTGAGCGAGCCGACATCCGACTCCTGCTCGGCGTCGTCCGGCGCGGCCGCCGTGCAGCCGACCGGGATCGCAGCAATGGCCAGGACCGAACATACGAAGAGTTGTCGCAAGTGTCTCATAATGACCCTCGTATCAGAGCCGGCCGCGCGTGAGAAGCGGGATTCGTGAGCGATCCATAACGTCGCGCGGCCGTTGCGCTTTGCCCGTTGCCCCGTTGCCCCGTTGCCCCGTTGCCCCGTTGCCCGTGGGGCGTAGGCCGTGCGTCGCCGGCCGTCAGCCATCTATGGTTAGTTGCGCAATCCCCCGCCATCATTCATCGCGGCCGTCGCGTCCCCCCGGCCATCGCCTCGCCGCTTCTCGTCGCCCTCATCGCCTCGCGCCTGCCATCGCCTCCTCTCGCATCCCATCCCCCGCTGTCGGCTCGCATCACACGCCATCGTCGCCCGGGCCGCTCCGAGAATGCGCCGCGCCCGGCGCGCCCCTCGCCGGGCGGGCCGGGCGCGATCCGCTCGGGTCAACCGTTCGGCGCCGGCGCGTCGACGGCCTCGGCGGCCTTCGCGTGCCGCGCTTGCTCCCGGAAGTAGCCCTCCCGCTCCTCGGCGAAGGCGCGCGCCACGGCGGGACGTCCGTGGAGGCGCGCATGGTACGCGGCGAGCGCCGGCCAGGACTTCAGGTCGATCGGCGTGACCACGGACCAGTTGAGCACCGCGAAGAGGTACGCGTCGGCGACCGAGAAGCGGTCGAGCAGGAACTCCCGCCCCTCGAGCCGTTCGGCCACCCAGCCGAGGCGGCGCGGCGCCCCGGCCAGCGCATGGGCCTTGACCTCGGGCGCGGCCGTCTTGTTCAGCAGCGGGCTGTAGACCGCCTTGTGGAGCTCGCTCCCGATGAAGCCGAGCCACTGCTGGAGGCGCGCCCGGCCGAGCGGATCCCGCGGCGCGAGCTCCGCCTTCGGGAACCGATCCGCCACGAGCTGAAGGATCGCCGCGTTCTCGGCGAGGATCTCGCCTCCTTCGATCTCGAGCGCGGGGACGAACCCGAGCGGGTGGATCGCATGGTAATCGGCGCCCCCCACGGTCCGCTTCGTCTTCAGGTCGACCTCCACATACGAGGCCTCCGCGCCGGCCTCGTACAAGGCGATGCGCGTGGCGAGAGAACATGCGAGCGGAGCGAAATAGAGCTTCATGAAAACCTCCTGACGGCGCCCAACGTGCGCCTCGCGGGGCTGTGCGTCCAACGCATCGTCGTGATAGGGTCTATGCGTGTCACGCATACCGTCCTCCTCTGCGCCTCCTGCGATCGGACCGCGGCCTCAGCTCGAGATCCGCGATCTGGAGCTCGTCCTCTCGCTGGCTGCCGCCGGGAGCACGGCCGGCGCCGCCTCGGCGATGCACATCACGCAGTCCGCCGTGAGCCGGGCGCTCGCCCAGGCGGAGGAGCGGGTCGGCGCGCTCCTCTTCGAGCGCACCGCGCGCGGGGTCACGCCGACGGCCGCGGGCGAGCGGCTCATCGCGGGGGCCGGGCTCGTCCTCGCGCAGCTCCGGGAGCTAGAGCGAGAGGTCGCGGCGCCGGTCGCCGCGACGACGCGCGTCCGCCTCGTGTGCGAGTGCTACACGGCGTACCGCTGGCTGCCCTCCGCGATGACGAGCCTCCGGCGCAGGCTGCCCCGACTCGAGATCGTGCTCGCGGTCGAGCACACCCACGATCCGGTCTCCGCGCTCGTCCGGGGGGACATCGACGTCGCGCTGCTCACCACGTCGTCCCTGCCGAGCGACCGCGAGGCGGGCTGCGCGCTCGTGGAGCGGCCGCTCTTCTCGGACGAGATCATCTTCGTGATCGCGACCTCGCACCCGCTCGCGGGGCGGGCTTCGCTCACGCGCGACCACCTCCGCGAGGGCCCGCTGATCACGCCGAACGCGACGCCGGCCGAGGCGCGCTGGTTCATGAGCGCCGTCTTCGGGCGGCAGCGGCCCAAGATCGAGCTCCTGCGGTTCCCGCTCACCGAGGCCGTGGTCGACGCGGCGCGCGCCGGGATGGGGATCGCGACCCTCTCGGAATGGGTGGCGGAAGCCTATCTCAGCAGCGGCGACCTCGTGGTCAAACGGCTCTCGACCGGCCCGCTCCGCCGGCCCTGGCGGATCGCGTTCCGGCGCGCGTACGCCGACGCCGCGGAGCGCCTGATCGCCGCCCTCGAGAGCTCGGCGCCGCGGCTCTACACGCGCGCCGGGTGACCCGGGTGACCCGGGTGGCGCTCAGTCGAGGCCGGTGGCCTCCGGCGCGCCCAGCATCAGGTTGAGGTTCTGCACCGCCGCGCCGGAGGCGCCTTTGCCGAGATTGTCGAGGCGCGCCACGACCAGGATCTGGTCCGGCTTGCCGAACACGAACACGTCGAGTCGGTTCGTGTCGTTGCACTCCAGCGCGCCGAGGTAGCCGTCCTCCAGCGCGCCCTGGCCGCCGAGCGGCATCACCCGGATGAACGGCTCGCCGGCGTAATAGGACGCGTAGAGCTCGTGGACCGCGGCGGGCGTCGCCGGCCGCGCCAGGGCGTCCGTGAACAGGGGCACCGAGACGAGCATGCCCTTGTAGAAGTCGCCCACGACCGGCTGGAACAGCGGAGCCCTGTCGAGGCCGGCGATCGCGCGCATCTCCGGAATGTGCTTGTGCTGCAGCGTGAGCCCGTACGGGCGCGGGCCGCGGAGCTGCTCGCGGCGCGCCCCGTCGGCCTGCTCGTAGGCCTGGATCATCTTGCGCCCGCCGCCGCTGTAGCCGGTGAGCGAGTGCGCGATCACGCGGGCGTCCCTGGGCAGGAGCCCCTGCTCGACGAGCGGCGCCACGAGCGCGAGGAACCCGGTCGCGTGGCACCCGGGGACGGCGACGCGCCGCGCGCCGCGGACGGCCTCGCGCTGGCCGGGGCGGAGCTCCGGGAAGCCGTACACCCACCCGTCGGCCGTCCGGTGCGCGGTGCTCGGATCGATGACGCGCGTCCTCGGGTTCTCGATCCACCCGATGGATTCGCGGGCGGCGTCGTCGGGCAGGCACGTGATGAGCACATCCGCCTCGTTGATCAGCGCGCGGCGCGCCGCCGGGTCCTTGCGGCGGTCCGGGTCGATCTCGAGCAGCTGGAGGTCGCGGCGGCCCTGCAGCCGCTCGCGGATCTGGAGCCCCGTCGTACCTTCCTGCCCGTCGATGAACACCCGATGCATGGTGGCCGTGTCCATACGCCGACCGCGCCCCCGGGACCAGCGCTTCGCGCTAGCTCACCGGCGGCTCTGCGGCGCCCAGGCGCATCCGCCGTCGTCGCACGGCTCTTCGAGGTGCTCCCCTCGCGCCCTGGCGCTGACCATCTGGATCAACCCCAGCGTCCAGCACATCGGGCATCCGCCCACCGCCACGAGCGCGACTGGCAACAGCGCCATCGCCAGCCAGAGGGAAGCGCGCGCGACGAGCACCGAGGCCACGAGGGCCGCAAGGCAGATCGCCCCACGCGCGAGGTGCTCCACAAGGCTCTTGCTCATGAACATGGCTAATTTCTCCTCTCCTCCCCTCCCCGCACCCACGAGGCGGAAGGCGCGCCCTCCTGCCGGAGGACCTCCCGCCGCACCAGCTGCCGCGCCCGGTGCAGACGGCTCTTCATGGCCGCCTCGCCGAGCCCGAGCATCTGGCACACCTCCTCGCCCGTCAGCCCCTCGACGTCGCGCAGCACGAGCACCTCTCGATAGGGCCGCTCCAGCACGGCGATGGCCTCATGCACGGCGCGGACCAGCCGCCAGCGCTCGAATGCTGCCTGAGGGTCGAGATCGCCCGAGGGCACCGCGTCGATGTCGTCCACCCGATCTCCCTGCCGCGCGCGCTCTTGCGCGAAGGGGCGAAGCATGCGCAGGCACGCGTTCCGGACCACCGTCATCAGCCAGGAGAGGACGCCCGGATCGCGCGCCACGTCGGGGCGGCGCGCGAGCTTCGTGAAGGCCTCCTGGACCGCGTCGTCGGCGTCGAAGGCGTCGCGGCACGCGCGCAGCCCGAAGCGGTACACGCGGTCATGGTAAGCGCGGACGAGCAGCTCCAGCGCGCCGTCATCGCCGCGCGCCGCCGCCGTGAAGACCGGCTCGTGTGCTCTCGATGCTTCCATTCCGCGCCTCAGCTCCGCTGGAGGGGGCATGTGGATCTGCCGATCAGAGCGTACCCGAAGCACGTGCCCGAGAGCGCCGTAAATATCATGTACACAGCCGACAGACCGAACACGGTGAGGCGCGTCACGAGCGTCAGCGGCGCCGCCCAGGCGCACACCAGCAGCGCAAGTGCACCGAGACCACGCAGCAACCGATCCATCTTCCCCACATTGCTTTTCATGAGCTCCTCCATCCTTCGTCCGGAGAAGCCCCGACGCGGGGTGGAGGATTCACGAAATCGTTGCGCCGGTGGCGCAGAAAGCGACCGAGCGACGCCTACGCGATGCGTCCACGCCTGCGCGACGCATCCACGCCTACGCGACGCGTCCACGCCGCGCAGCTCCAGGGGCTATCGAGCGCGCCGGCCACGGCCAGCGCTCGCCGCGCTCAAGCCGGAGTGACGCGGCTGGCGACGTCGCCGGGTCCGACGGCGCGGGGCTCGGGGCGAAGGTCATTCACCGTGCTCGCCCAACTCTGGCCCGCGCTCCCCGTCGCGTCGTCCAGCGTGCGCACGACCTCGCGAGCGAGCGCCTCGCCGAGCAGCCGGTACGCCTCGAACTGCGCTTCGTCGAAGAACTGATCCGCGGTCGTCTGGTGCGGAAACTCGGGGTAAGACTCCGCATATCGCTGGACGTCGAGCGGCAGCCCCGGCAAGAGGCCGGCCTTGACGTAGACGACCGTGACCTCCTTGGTCGCCGTATCCTTCTCGGTCGCCCCGGTCTTCGCGCCCGGATCCAGCTTGAACTTCCCCACCAGGATCGGCGTGCGCGGTGTGCGCTGCTCCCAGGTGCCTCGCGGATCGTTCGGGCGAACGCGCTCGAGGTCCTCGCGCCTCAGCTCGAAGTCGAGCCCGCGGTCCACGCGCAGGATCCGCGCCGCCTTCGCGAGCTCGTCGCACGTCCACTCGGGATCGGCGCTGGCGTCGATGCACAGGATGAGCTCGCACTCCCGCTCGACGAGCGTGGTCAGTCCCAGGTTGTCGTGGTGACCGCCATCGGAGACGAAGACCAGCGTGTCGCTCTCCTTGTTCCGCGCGAAGATCTCTTTGAACTGATAGGCGCTCCAGAAGTGCGCCCACCTCCGGAAGAGCACGTGCGGATCGCCGGCAGACCTCGCGAAGCGCGGGTTCTGGACCCAGAGGCCGAGACCGCAGTTGAGCACCGTGAGGACGACGCGCGCCCACCGCGGGATCAGCGTGCCGCCCTGGCTGTTCACGGCTGCAGCGCTGATGGCGATCGAATGGGCCAGGGTGAGCGTGTCGCCATAGGCCTCGGCTGGCCCCCACCCGGTCGCGGGCCCGCCGACGGCATAGGGGCTGAACTCGAACCGCGCGGTGCCCCGTTTGTAGAGGACAGGGTCGTTCGACCCCGGGGTGTTGACCGTGGCGGTCACGACGTGGAGCGGCGCGCCGCGGTGCGGCCCGCCCAGGTTCCAGGGCGCTGGATCCGCCGCGTACGTCCTCTCGACGCGCGGCTGGTTCGAGGGCCTCAACGCGGCGAGCGGCCAGGCGGAGGGAGAATCGCTGGCCGGCCGGTCGGAGTCGCCCGGCAACGACAGGTACGCACGGCGGATCTGGTTGGCCCAGAACCGGTGAAGGCCCGTATGGTTCCTCGACGTCATGAAGCTGAGCCCGATGAACACGAGGCTGAGCGCGGCCACGACCATCAGCTCGACGACGTGCAGCGGGTCGTGCTGGCCAGGCACGCGGACGAGCCCGTCGATCGACTGAGTGAGCCGGATCGGCGCGAAGAGCAGCCACCGGAGGACGTTCGCCCATGCCGACGTGACGCCCTTCACGACATCGTAGAGCGCCGTGAAGCCGAGCGCGAACACCTGTCCGCTGACGGCGACCCCGATGACCGCAAGGAGCTGCTCGCGCTTCAGGCGGCTCAGCAGGACGGCAAGCGCCAGAGCCAGGGCAGCGCACAGGGCGAGGAGGGTGAGCAGGGGATCGGCCCGCAGCGCGAGCAGGGAGCACCACGTGAGCGCCGCGAGCAGCGCCACGCGAGCGGCCACCCGGGTCCCCGCCTCGTGGACGGACGGCCGCGAGAGGAGGATCCCGGCGTACATGACGAGCAAGGCCAAGAGGAGGACACCTCCTGCCAACGCGAGGACGAACACGAGGATGTCCAGCACAGGGAGCTCTGCCGCGATCGCGCCGGGCAGCGTGCCCGGCTCCGCGGGCGCCGTGGTGAAGAACAGAGATCGCGCTCCATCGAAGCGCGAGACGACCTCGGCCACGCCGCGCTTGACCGCGCGCGCGAGGAACCCCGACCTCGAGCTCGAGTGGTAGAGGAGGACGAGCGCCGCGAACCCGGCCGTGAGGAGCGACAGCGCGTTGGCGACCGCGCCGACCAAGATCATGAGGAGCGGCTGGAGCGTGTTGGCGGTGAGGCCGATCCCGCCGGGGACGAGGTAGTCGCCTCGCAGGCGGATCCTGTCGAGGAGGCGGTTCCATGAGTCGGCCTCCAGCGGCTTGAAGCGGGGCTCCGCGTCCGCCGTCGGGTGAACGCCGGACGTCAGCGCCGTGAGCGCGCCCCCCGCCCAGCCGCCGCCGGAGACGGAGCTCATGTAATCGACGTACTTGAGGATCACCTCGCCGCTCTTCGTCGGGATCGTGGCGATTCCTTTCAGGAAGCCGAGGCACAGGGTCGCCGAGCGAATCCCTCCGCCGGAGAGCGACAGCCCGATGAGGTGCGCGCCGCGCGGATCATCGCCGTCGCCCGTGGAGGGGTGCTTCAGGTTGGCCGCGCAGCGCCGCGCCCCGATCCACTTGGCTTCGAGCGCGCGAAGGTCACCGATGGTGCGGTACTCGGACTCGTCCCTCGAAGGCCTCGCGGCGGACTCCCACGACTGCAGGATCGTCAGCAGCGTGCCGAGCGTCAGCATGAGGGCAGCGATGACCGAGGAGACAACCCTGTACTGCGGGCTCGTGTGCTGGTCCCCGTGGACCGCGTACCACAACGCCACCCCCCATACCGTGACGAACGTGCTCACCAGCAGACCGACGGCGATCAAGACGCCGCCGCGGCCCATGGGCTTCAGCCGGATCCAGCCCGTCCCTGGGGGTAGATCCCGCCACAGGCGCCGAAGGAAGCGCCCCACGACGAACGCCTGAGGCGCCATGGCCCCGACGAAGACCATGGCGAGCGGGACCGCGGAGACCGCGGCGTCCACGAGCTCGCCGCGCCCCTCGATGACCGGAGTGAAGCGCTCCGGCGACCAGAAGAACGGCACCGCCCCAAAGACGAGGCCCGAGACGCCCAGGACCACCCGATTGGGCCAGTCCACCTCGCGAAAGAAGCGCTTCACCCATGGCCATGGGCTGCGCTCCCCCTTGCCCGGCCCCTGCCGATCCGGCTCGTGACCGGGGAGGGCTCCCGATGGCGGCGGCGTGCGCTCTCCGTCCGGCGGAGCGGGCTTGGTCATCGGGTGCTCGTCGAGTTGGGACATCGTTCCCCGCACGGGTTCCAGGCGCCGCACGCCGGCCTGGCGCAGCGGATCCCCGTGCGCTGGCGGCAGGCGTCTCGCGCGACCTCACGAGAGCGGACGACGTATCGTACGAAAAATCGGGGAGCGATGGGGGCGTCGAGACGCGCGCGACCCTGCGCGCCGCGCCGGCCGGCCCTTCCCGTCAGCCAGGACGGTTTCGCATGAAGTCCGCCACCTCGACGAAGCGCTGGTCGAGGAAGGCGCGGAGCGGCGCGGGCACGTCGAGCTCGGCCATGGCGGCCCGCATGCAGCGCATCCAGGCGTCGCGCATCGCCACATCGACCGGGACGCGGGCGTGGCGCATCCGCAGCCGCGGGTGGCCGTGCGCCGCGATGTAGTCCTGCGGCCCGCCGAGCCAGCCGATCAGGAAGAGCGCGAATCGATCGCGGCTCTCGCGGGCGACCTGGCCGGCCTCGTCGCAGACGTGGAGGCGCGCGAGCGCCGGCTCGTCGCGGCCCATGAGGTCGTAGAAGCGCTCGACGAGCCGGCGCACCGCCGGCTCGCCGCCCAGCAGATCGAAAGGGGTCTCGGACGGCTCGGCCATGGGCGATGCCCTCTACCGGATCTGCGCCGGCGCTGCACGCCGCTGGCTCAAGCCGCGACCGAGGTGCCGCAGGCCGCGCCGAACCACGTGGTGAGCGCGCGGCGCAGCCGGCGGTGGGAAGAGGCCTCGGGCTCGCCTGCCGCGGCCGCCCAGGCGACGTAGCCGTCGGGGCGAATCAGCATCGCCTCCGCCGGGCGCGGCAGCGCTGCGCAGCGCGCGCTCACGACGTCCACGCGATCGCCCCAGGGCGCAGCCACGCCGCCGAGCGCGGCGCCGCCGGTCATGTCCAGCAGCACGCCCCTGGCCCCGTGCATGAGCTGCGCGACCCGCGTCTCCCCCTTCTGCGTCGTCAGCGGGACGTCCGGCGCCCATCGCCCGAGCAGCGGATGCTGCTCGCCGGGCTCGGTCGACATCTCGTAACGGACGTCGGCCGCGTCCAGCATCTCGACGACATACCGCAGGCTCTCCTCGTGCTTGAGCAGCTCGCCGACCAGCTCGCGCAGCGCGGCGACGCGCTCGTCCCGCATCATCAGCGCGCCCTGCGCCCGGGTGTGCATGATCACGCGCTTGCCCTCGGGGAACCGCTCCGCGTGGTAGGTGTCGAGGAGCCCCGGCGGCGCCCAGCCGCGGACCTCCGCGGCCAGCTTCCAGCCGAGGTTGACCGCGTCTTGCAATCCGGTGGTGAGGCCCGGCCCGCCGGCGGGGAGATGGATATGCGCCGCGTCGCCCACGAGCAGCACGCGGCCCGCGCGGTACGTGTCCGCCTGCCGGCTGGCGTCGGTGAACCGAGACAACCACCGCACCTCGCGGACGGGCAGATCCTCGCCGAGCGCCGCGCGAACGCTGGCCTGCAGCTCGTCGAGCGTCATCGGCGCGTCGCGGTCGAAGTCCTGCGGATACGGCTCCGACGTGACCACGCGAAACACGCCCGCTCCAAGGGGAACCAGGGCGATCCCGCCGAGCCCGAAGCGAACGCGGCGACCGCCGGAGAGGACGAGGTGCCCGTCCTCCGTCGCGCCCTCGGCCAGCGTGACGTCGGCGAGGCGCAGGAGCCGAGAGGGCGGGAGACCAGGAAAGCCGATCCCGGACAGCTTGCGCACGGCGCTGCGGCCGCCGTCACACCCCACGACGAAGCGCGCTCGAAGCGGGTAGTCGCCGTCCGGGCCTCGGACGGCGATCGTCGCGCCCTCCCCGTCCTGCTCCAGCCCGATGAGCTCGTGACCTCGACGGATCTCCGTCGTCAGCTCGCGCGCGCGCTCTTCCAGCAGCGCCTCTATGCGCGCCTGATGGATGCTCAGGAAGCGCCTGGAGACGCGCGCGTGCTCGCCGCCGACGGCCAGCGGGATCCCGCCGAAGTGCACGAAGCGCGTCATTTCTGCGGCGCTCTGCTCCGCGCGAAAGCGATCGAGAAGGCCCCTGTGGTCGAGGATCTCCACGGCGCGCCCGCCGAGGCCGAGCGCCTTGGAGAGCCCCGTGGGCTCGGGCAACCGCTCCAGCACGACGGGGCGCACGCCGGCCAGCCGCAGCTCGCAGGCCAGCATCAAGCCGGTCGGACCGCCGCCCACGATGACGACATCGACGTTCATACGCGCTCTCCTTGTCGAGAAAACGATCGATTGACAACGATTGATCAGCGACTACCAGCGGGCGACGGCGGATCGACGAGGCTCACGTCATGTGGTCTCTCCGGCGCCCGCGCGGCCGCCCCATCCAGGCGTGGTCACGCCATCCAGCACGAGGCTCACGGTCTGCTCGCCGAGGCGCGCGGCGAGCTCGAGATCGCACGAGAGGCGCGCCCGAAGGTCCGAGAAGCGCGGCCCGAAGATGCCGATCCCGGCCAGCGCCCCGACGACGGTGCAATAAAGGAGCTCGAAATCGCAGTCTCGCCGGAACACCCCGCTGGCTTGACCGCGCGCGTAGAGATCGCGCAGCTGCGATGGAAGCATCGCGAGCGTCGCGGGCGGCGCGGCCTGCCAGCCGCTCATCGCCTCGTGCATCGCGAGCGGCATGCACAGCGGGCGCGAGAGGAGCAGCCGGAAGAACATCGTGAACGCGCGCCAGAGCCCCTCGCGCGGCTCGAGCGCCGCCGACGCCTCGAGCGCCGGCCGCCACCCCTCGATGAGGCCGGACCACTGGTCCTCGAGGACCGCGCGGTAGAGGCCATCTTTGCTCCCGAAGTGATGGTAGATCATGCGTTCGTTGACCCGGGCGCGCCGCACGATGGCGTGCACGCGAGCCCCCTCGGGCCCATGCCGCGCGAACTCCTCGGCGGCGGCGTCGAGCAGCGCCCGCCGCGTCTCCTTTTTCTCGTCTGCCGGCATCAGGTAAATGTTTATTTACTCATGAACGGTCGGCGGTCAAGGGCGCGATCCGGCCGCGTCCCCTCTTGAGGGGACGAGGCGCCCGGCGCGAGCTCTTCCATCTCGGCCTCGGCGGTCGAGCCCGCGTTGGGTCCATGCCTCCCGGACGGCTGGGTCCTCTTCCGCTGTGGCCCGATGTGGGCTCGACCGGCCGCCTCCAGCACGGCGCACCGGACGCGGAGCTCGGCGCCGCGGACAACGCGCGATCGAGCGGCGAGCGGCGCCAGACTTCACCGATTCGACTCGTCAGAGAAAACCGGCGATTCCGTGGGCCTCTTGCTGTAGGCTCGGCCCCAGGTCAGGTCTGGCCCCTGGCCAGTGTGCTTGTTGGCATGAACCAGAAAACGACATTCCTCCCTGCGTTGGTGCTCGCTGCGGGCACGCTCACGATGAACCTGACAGGCTGCGAGCTCATCGTCGCCGTCGATCGCAGCCGGATCTCCGACACGGGCGGCGCTGGCGGCGCCGGCGGGACCGGTGGCTCCGGAGGCGGCACGACGACGAGCAGCAGCGCCAGTTCGTCGTCAGGCACCGGCGGCTCGGACGGCACCGGCGGCTCGGATGGCACCGGCGGCTCGGATGGCACCGGCGGCTCAGGCGGCACCGGCGGCTCGGACGGCACCGGCGGCTCGGACGGCACCGGCGGCTCGGACGGCACCGGCGGCGCAATGGCATGCCCCGGCGGCGCGACATCGTGCGACACGATCGGCGATTGCCCGGCCCCGGCCACGGAGTGCGTGAAGGCCACGTGCGAAGCGGGGTGCTGCGGCACGACCAACGTGCCCGACGGCACCGTCACGATGGCGGGCCAGGCGGCGGGTGACTGCAAGCAGCAGGTCTGCGACGGCAGAGGCGGCACGACGTCGATCCGCGACGACACCGACAAGCCGGCCGACGACGAATGCAACGTCGGCACGTGCCCGGGCGGTACTCCGGGTAGCTCACCGAAGACCGCTGGCACGAGGTGCACCACCGGCGGCAAGGTCTGCGACGGTAGCGGAGCCTGCGTCGGCTGCCTCTCGGGCACCGACTGCACCGCGCCCCAGGTCTGCGATCCGAGGGGCACGCACACGTGCGTGGACGTGTCTTGCACCGACGGCGCGCTGAACGGCAGCGAGACCGACGTCGACTGCGGCGGCATCGACGACGGCTCCGGCTGCACGCCCTGCGCCGACGACCTGGAGTGCGCGCTCGGTTCGGACTGCGCGAGCGGCTACTGCAACACGGCCGGCAGGTGCGCGACGCCCGGCTGCATGGACACCGACCAGAACGGCAACGAGACCGACGTCGACTGCGGCGGCGCCTCCTTCCAGGGCGCTCCGGCCTGCGACAAGTGCGGTGTCGGGAAGAAGTGCGGCGTCGCGGACGACTGCACCACGGGCTTCTGCAGCGGCGGCACCTGCGAGGCCAAGCCGGACGGCGCGCCCTGCGGGACCAACGCCGAGTGCTCCAGCGCGCGCTGCGTCGACTCCGTCTGCTGCGACACGGCGTGCACCGGCGCCTGCCAGGCGTGCTCCGCGGCCAAGAAGCTCCACGGCGTCGACGGCGCCTGCGGCTACATCGCGGCCGGCGGCGATCCGGACGACGAGTGCCCGGACACGGGCGCGGCGTCGTGCGGGACCAACGGGTCCTGCGACGGTACAGGCGCCTGTCAGCGCTACGCAGCGGGCACGGAGGTGCCGTCCGGGCAGACGCCGGGCGATTGCCAGCAGCGCGTGTGCAACGGCGCCGGCGGCACCACGACGGACGAAGACGTCACCGATGTCCCGGTGTCATCGACCGTCTGCTTGACGGACGCCGCGTGCACTGGAACGCCGGCCATGCCGAGCTTCGCGACGGCGCCGGCGGGCACCGACTGCACCGCCGACGGCCTGCCCGGCAAGACGGTGTGCGGCGGCGGGCTCGCGGCTGGCACGTGCGTCGAGTGCAACGACGACTCGAGCTGCACCTCGCCCGCCAGGTGCAACACGACGACGAACGCCTGCGAGTGATCGCGACAGCGTGGAGGGCGCCCGGGGCGACCTGGGCGCCTTCTTCGTTTTGTCGGCGTGCTCGGGTTCAGCAGATCTCGGGGCGAGAACGATCGCAAAGACGGGTCGGTCGGCGCGAGCCGACTCCATACTATGCGCGCGACAGGCGCGCTTCGACTTCCCGCTCCACGTAGGACCGCTCCTCCGTCTCACGCAGCCTGCCCACGAGCTCGTCGAAGCCCCCGGCGTCGCCCTCGGCGAACTCGAACCAGGTCAGGAAGTCGAACGGATCGCTGAGAGCCCGGCGGTGGAACTGAGGACAAGATAGGAGTCGCCGAACTCGTGACAGAGATACCCTGCCTGCTCCGCGTGGGCGTTCGCGCGGTGGAGCAGCGAGGCCGGCGCGAAGGCCTCGAGGAGCCGGAAGTGGCTCTCGGTCGGATCGTGCACGCCGGTCAGGAGCCCGTCGACCACCCTCGGCCGGAAGCCGTGGTGAAGGATCAGATCGGTGATCCCCGGCCCGGCCCGCAGCTCACCCCCGTGCTGGGCGGCGCAGCCCTCGAGCGCGCGCGTCACCGTCGTGCCGACCGCGATGACGCGGCGCCCGCGCGCCTTGGCCTCACGCACCGCAACCACCGTCTCTTCCGGGATGTCGAAGCGCTCCGGCAGCGGGAGCAAGGCGTCGAGCGCCGGATCGCCGGTCGACGAGATCCCTGCGGCGTGGGTGAGCGAGGCGATCCGGACGCCGCGGCGGATCAGCTCGAGCAGGAGCCCCCAGACGAGCGGCCGCCCGGCCGACGGGAGCTCGGCGCAGAGAGGCCGGCTCGCATAACGCGTCTGCGCATGCCAGATCTCGAGCGGGCCCGCGACGTACGCATACTGGATCGGGCGCCCCCTCCGGTAGAGCGCCGACCAGAGCGCGGCGCCCCGCTCCCGAAAGGCGATCTCCACGAGGCGCGCCGCGGTCCTCCGCTCGATCACGGCCGACAGATCGTCTCCGAACGTCACCGTGTCCCCCGCGTCGAGGGCGGGCGGCGCCGGGCGATCCTCGGTGCGCGTGTGCCAGTCGCCGGCGCCGAACAGCAGGGCCGAATAGCGCCCCTCGGACAGCTCGCCGATGAGGCGGACCTCCACCTCCTCACCGCGCTCGGTCGCGCCGTGGAGCGAGGCCGGCAGCGTGGCGCCGTCGTTGACGACCAGGAGATCGCCCGGCTCGAGGAGCGCGGGCAGATCCGCGATGCGCGCGTCGCGCAGGCGCCCCTCTCGCGGGTCCACGTGGAGGAGCCGCTCCTCCAGCGGGCTCTCGCGGGGCCACGTGGCGGGGCTCATGGCGCCTCCGGGAGCCGCGCGGCCTCGACGCGCGCGCCGCTCGGCACCTCGCCGGCGCGGCCGACGAGCCCGACGACGCGCCTCGCCACGTCCGCAGGATCGGCCAGCGTGCTCGGGTCGGCGTCGGGGATGGCCTCGGCGTGCATCCGCGTGTTCATCTCGCCCGGGTCCACCGCGTAGAACGAGACGCCCGTGCCCTCGAGCTCGGCGGCCCAGGTGCGGCTCAGGTGATCGAGCGCCGCCTTCGAGGCGCCGTAGGCGCCCCACCGCGGATAGGCGTTCACCGATGCGTCCGAGCTGATGTGGACGACGACCCCCCGCCGCCGCAACGCCATCGCGCCGGCGATCACCTTCGTCAGGCGGAACGGGCCGACCACGTTGACCTCGAGCACGCGCCCGAGATCCTCGCACTCGGTGTCGAGCAGGATCGGCAGCGGCGTCTTGCCGAGCGTGCTCGCGTTGTGGATGAGCAGGTCGATCGGCCCGACCAGCGCCGCCGCCGCGCCGGCGATCGCGTGCGTCTGGCCCTTGTCCCCGATGTCCGCCGCGAGCGCGTGCGCCTCCCCGCCCTGCGCGGCGATCTCGGCCGCGACGGCCTCGAGCGCCGCGCGCTCGCGCGCCACCAGGACCACCTTCGCGCCCTGCCGCGCGAGCTCCCGGGCGAGCGCGGCGCCGAGCCCGCGGCTCGCCCCGGTGACCAGCGCCGCCCGCGGCGCGAACCGCTCGCCCCGCGCGGCGCGGGGGAGCGGCGGGCGGGAGCTCGCTCCGGCCTGGATCAGCGCCTCGCTTCCGGTCGATTCGTCGTTCATGGTGCCTTCCTCCTCGACACCAGCCTAATCCGCGCCGGTCCTCTTGTTGGAGCGCTCTCCAATGTCTTGGAAGAGTGCTAATCTCCGGTCATGGACCAGGACACGGAGCTCTCGGGGCGGCTCGCGAAGAACATCAAGCAGCTGCGCGAGGCGCGCGGGCTGACGCAGCAGCAGCTGGCCAAGCTCGCCGGCGTGCCCCGGGCGACCTGGGCGCACCTCGAGTCCGGCGCGGCGAACCCGACGCTCGGCGTGCTGCACAGGGCCGCCGCCGCGCTCCAGGTCTCCATCGAGGAGATGCTCTCCGCCCCCCGCGCCACGTGCCAGCTCTACGCGCGCGACACGCTCCCCACGCGCTCTCCCGGGCAGGCGTTCGTCCGCAAGCTCCTGCCGGACCCGATCCCGGGCATGGAGATGGATCGCATCGAGATCCCCCCGGGCGGGCGGATGACGGGCGTCCCGCACACCCCGGGCACCCGCGAGTACCTGACGTGCGAGTCGGGGGGGCTGCTGCTCGTGGTCGGGGGCGAGCGGTTCACGCTCGGCGCGGGCGACGTCGCCGTGTTCCGCGGCGATCAGCGCCACTCGTACAACAACCCCGGCAAGCAGCCGGCGGTCGGCTACTCGGTCGTGGTCCTCGCGCGCGTGCTCTGACGGGGGCGCTCGACGTCGGCGCTTCTTCGCCTGGAGAGCGCCGCGCGCGCGAGCAGCGCGTACGCCGCCCCTCCGCCGCCCCTCTGCCGCCCCTCCGATTGCGCCTCGCGGGCCAGCGCTATCCGGCCGCCAGCATCGGTCCCGCCCGGTGGCGGGCATAGTGCTCGATGGCCTCGGGCAGGGACGGCAATGCGGCGCGGCGGCGGCTGTGGAGCCCTCCCTGGCGAGGCAGGTTGGCCCGGAGCCCGAGGGTGCGCGCGGGGCAGGCGTGCACCGCGCGCGACGGCAAGCCGAGCGCGTCGCACATCATCCTCGCCCAGGAGGCGAAGCTCAGGACCCCGTCGTTCGCCACGTGCCATACGCCCTCGGCCTGGTCGATCGCGAGATCCAGGCACGCGTGCGCCAGGTGCGGCAGGTAGGTGGGCGACACGAAGAGATCGTCCGCCGCGCGGAAGAGCTCCCCGCGCTGCACGATCGACAGCGCGAGCGCGGCGAAGCTGCGCGCCTCGAGCGGCCCGAACAGGCTGCCCGTGCGGACGACCAGCGCGCCCGGCAGCGCGTCGAGCGCGCCCCTCTCTCCCAGCGCCTGCGCCTCGCCGTACGCGTTGACGGGCGCGACCGGGTCATCCTCGATGTACGGCTCGGCCTTGCTCCCGTCGAACACGAAGGCCGACGAGAACATCAGCAGCCGCGCGCCGCGGCGCCGGCACGCCTCCGCCAGCAGGGTCGGCCCGACCACGTTGGCGCGGCGGCACGCCTCGATCTCGTCCTCGGCCTCGTGCACGCGCGTGTAGCCCGCCGCGTTGATCACGAGCCACGGGCCGACCTCAACGAGCGCGCGATCCACGGCCGACGCGTCGGCGATGTCGAGGTCGCTGCGCGCCATGGCCCGGACATGGATGCCGCGCTCCTCGCACGCGCGCATCAGCGCCGCGCCGCGCGCCCCGCCCGCGCCCGCGATCAGGATCGGGCGCTCGCGCGGCCTGCAGACGCCCCGCGCGGCGGAGCGCGGCACCCCGTAGAGCAGCCGCTCGTCGCGGCCCCACCAGCCCGGAGCCCCGGCGAGCGGGTGCTCGCTCCGGCCGGTGGACGCGAGCTCCTTCGCGACCACCGCGAGCGCCGTGGGGCGCGGCGCGGGCCCCCGCACATCGAAGGCCCCCGGCTCGTAATGGCCGCGCGCCTGGGTGACCAGGCTGTCCCAGTCGTACGCCCCGAAGGACGACCACAGCGTCACCGCCCGCACGTCGGCGCCCTCCGCGCGGGCCGCGTGCGCGCCCTCCCAGGCCTCGACCAGCCAGCGGATCTGCTCCTCCGGCGTGCACCCGAGGTGGACCTCGGTGATCGCGACGGGCGTCATGTACCGCTGCCACACCTCGCGCAGCGCGTCGCGGTGCCCGAGGATCCCCTCCCGCACGCGCACCGCCTCCACATCGGCGTACGCATCGCGCCCGTTCCCGCCGTGCGTCCAGGAGGGGTAAAGCTCGAGGCGGTGATCGAGGAACCGTTCGCTCGTCAGGTAATAGTTCACGCCGATCACGTCCGGCGGGCACGGCTCCGCCGCGAGCTGCGCGAGCTCCTCCTCGGTCGCGCCGCAGTCGCGGAGGTGCCGGTGGAGCGGGTGCGCGGCGCCCACGCGCCCGAACAGGAGATCGAGGCTCAGCCAGCGCCGGTGGTTCTCGAACGCGGCCTGGTACGCGAGCCTGGGCGTGCTGGCGGTCGCGCCGAAATCCTCCGTCTGCACGAGCCGCGCGTCCGGGCGCGCGCGCCGGATCGCGCGCATCGCGGCCGCGGTGGCGCGCGTCTCCACGAGCAGCGCGCGCAGGAACGAGGCCGAGTCCCGGCGGTGCGGGTACCAGTGTCCGTAGAGCGCGCTGAAGCGCGCGGTCGTGAGCGGCTCGTTGACCGGCGTGAAATCGCGCACCCACGGGTAGCGCTCCGCCACCGCGCCGGCGAACTCCGCGAGGCCGCTCGCGAAGCTGTCCTCCATCAGGCTCGTCCACGGCGGCCCGCTGCCGTGGTGCACGAGCCCGACGATCACGTCGACGCCGAGCTCCCTCAGCCGGTGGAGCCGCTCGTCTGCCCAGGAAAAATCGGCGCTCCGCAGGCCGCTCGGCGCCGTGCGCTCCCAGAGGATCGGATACCGGACGGCCCGCATGCCGAGCCCCGCGAGCAGGTCGAGATCGGCGATGCGCTCGTGGTGGCCCGTGCGCTCCAGCTGGTCGAAGTACCTGTCGCCGACGCGGTTGATCGTGCACTCGACGCCGCCCCAGAGCGCGATCCCGGCGCCATCTCTCATGAGGCGAGCCCCCCCGCCAGCACCGTCGCCCGTCGGTCCTGCGCGCGCCCCTGGGCCTCCACGACGGCCCGCCCCACCCTGCCCGCGCGCCGTCATCGCGGCGCGCCCATGTCCGCGAACCCGGGCATGTCCGCCAGCGCCGGCATGTCCGCCAGCCCCCCGTCGATCGACGCCGAGGGCGCCTCGTTCGGGCCGAGGAGCGAGATCCCCTGCGTCGCCGCCGCGATGCTGTGCAGCGGGAACTTCGGCGTGCGGTCGGCGTACAGGAGGCCATTCGCTTCCTGGTACGTGTCGGCGAACTGCGTGTAACAGAAGCCGGCTAGGAGCTCGAGGGAGTTGATCACCTTCATGAGCGCCGTGTAGCGCTCGGCGAGCTCCTCCGGGGTCCTGCACGCCGAGTACCCCCACGTGCCGCTCTCGCCGCTCACGGGCGCGACAGCGATCCCGCCGAACTCCGACAGCACGATCGCGGTCTCGTGGCTGACGGACGGATCGAGCACGAGGGCGCGGCCCCCGGGCCTCTCCCGCTTCAGCAGCTTGGGCACCACGTCGTGCGCAAAGTAGCGGCCAGCGATGCGCTCGGGCGACGGATCGTAGTCGTGGATCCCGATGATGTCGGTCGCCACGCTCTCCCACCCGTCGTTGCCGATGACCGGCCTCGTGTAGTCCATCGATCTCGTCAGGTGATAGAGCGCCTGCACGTAGTGCCTCTCGTTCGCGTTGTCGGGCAGGTTCGGGACGCCCCACGACTCGTTGATCGGCACCCACGCGACGATGCACGGGTGGCTGAGATCCCGCCGGATCGCCTCCAGCCACTGCCGCGCGAGCCGCTCGATCGACCTGCGCGTGTGGCGGTAGGCGCTCGGCATCTCCTCCCAGACGAGCAGGCCGAGCTTGTCGGCCCAGTACAGGTACCGCGGATCCTCGATCTTCTGGTGCTTCCTTGCGCCGTTGAAGCCCATCTGCTTCGTGAGCTCGACGTCGCGGCGCAGCGCCTCGTCGTCGGGGGCGGTCATCCCCGTCCCGTCCCAGTAGCCCTGGTCGAGCACCATCCGGAGCAGGTACGCCCGCCCGTTCAGGAGGAAGCGGTCGCCGCGGACGGCCACCGAGCGCAGCGCCGTGTAGCTCTTCACGCGGTCGATCGTCATGCCGGCCTGATCGTAGAGGACGATGTCGGCGTCGATCAGCGTCGGGCGCTCGGGGCACCACAGGAGCTCGTTGCGGAAGTCGTCGATGCCCGGATCGGAGAGCGTGATGCGCCGGTGAACCTCCCCGGCCACGACCGTGTACTGATCGTTCGCGATCGTCATGTCGCCGATCCGCAGCCGCACCCCGACGCGCGCGCCCTCCACCGGCGCGTTGGCCACGTGGACCTCGACCGCGATCTCCCAGCGCTCGAGGTTCGGGGTCCACCTGAGGTAATCGACGTGCATGCGCGGCACGCGCTCGAGCCACACCGTCTGCCAGATCCCCGTCGTCCGCGGGTACCAGATGGAGTGAGGCTCGAGCTTCCAGTCCTGCTTGCCGCGAGGCTTCGCGAGCTCGTTCGGATCGTCGTACGCCTGCACCACGATCGTGACGCTCTCGCGCCCCTTGGCGTGCGCGGTGATGTCGATCTCGAACGGCGTATAACCGCCCTCGTGGTCGCCGGCGAAGCTGCCGTCGATCCACACCCTGGCCAGGTAGTCCACGGCGCCGAAGTGCAGGATGAGCCGCTCGGATGCGTCCAGCTCCGGCACCTTGACCCGCCGTCGATACCAGCAAGCCTTGAAGAAGCCGGCGTTGCCGATCCCGCTCCGCGGCGTCTCCGGGGCGAACGGCACCTCGATCGTCCGGTCGAAGCGCGCGTCGGCCGGGGAGGACCACTCCGCCCGGGGGTCGAGGGCGAACTCCCACGGCCCGTTCAGCGAGGCCCAGTCTTCTCTCCGGAGCAGAGGGCGCGGGTAACCTTGGCCGCCGCTGTCGGCCGTCGGCGGCACCGAACCTGGAATACCGATCTGTGCGAGGTGCTGTCGAGACATGGGTCTGTTCAGGCAGCGACGGTCACCGCCGCGCCGTCGAGCGTGGCTTCGCGGATCTGGTCGAAGGTGGCGAGCGCCTGACCGACGACCTGGTCCATGTTGTAGTACCGGTAGGTCGCGAGCCTCCCGACGAAGCGGACGTTCGGCGTGGCCTCGGCGAGGGCCTTGTACTTCCGGTACAGCTCCCCGTTCTCGGGCCGCGGCACCGGGTAATAGGGGTCGCCCTCGCCTCTCGGGAACTCGTACACGACGCTCGTCTTCGGGTGCTCTTGCCCCGTGAGGTACTTGAACTCCGTGATGCGGGTGTAATCGTGCTCATTCGGGTAGTTGATGACCGCGTTCGGCTGGAAGACCTCCCTGTCGTGCGTATCGAACTTGAATTCGATTGATCGGTAGGGGAGCTTCCCGTAGCGGAAGTCGAAGAACGCGTCCACAGGCCCGGTATAGATCATCTCCCTGAAGCTCACCTCGTTCATGAACTCGCGATAATCGGTGTTCAGGAGCACACGGATATTCTTGTGGTCCAGCATGTTCTCGAACATCCGCGTGTAGCCGCGCAGCGGCATCGCCTGGAACTCGTCCGTGAAGTACCGGGAATCGTGGTTCGTGCGCGCCGGCACGCGCGAGGCGACCGCGGCGTCGAGCTCCGACGGGTCGAGGCCCCACTGCTTCCGCGTGTAGTTGCGAAAGAACTTCTCATAGAGCTCCCGGCCCACCTTGCTGACGACCGCGTCCTCGGAGGTGCGGCAGTGCTTGATCGGCTCGGCGACGCGCGCGAAGAACGCCTCGACCTCGGCGGGCGAGTAGCTGGTTCCGTAGAGGGCGTTGACCGTATCCACGTTGATCGGGAACGGGACGAGCTTGCCGTCGACGTGCGCGAGCACGTGGTGCTCGTACGGGCGCCAGCCGGTGAACTGCGACAGGTAGCGGAAGATGCGCGGCGACGCCGTGTGGAAGATGTGGGGACCGTACTTGTGGATGAGGATCCCGGCGTCGTCGTAGCAGTCGTACGCGTTGCCGCCGATGTGAGGCCGCTTGTCGCACAGGAGGACCGACCGGTTCATCTGCGAGGCGAGGCGCTCCGCGAGCACGCTGCCGGCAAACCCGGCGCCGACGATCAGGTAGTCGAACACGGTACGTCCCCTCCCGTCCGGGCGGCCGATGGACGCTTGGATTGGAGTGTGTCGGCGACGAGCATCGACATCGATCGCCATGTCCTGTCCCATGACGTCGCGCTCACCATCTCGTCCGCGATCGCGACGTGCTCCTCCCGGGGCCCAGCGAGCGCCGCCTCGACCGCGGCCGCGAAGGTGGAGGCGTCGGCGATGTGGACCGCCCTCTTGTCGCCATACGGCGTGACCACGTCACGGATGGCGGTGGAGACGACCGGCTTCCCCGCGGCGAGGTACTCGAGCGTCTTCGTCGGGCTGATGAACCGGGTCGCCTCGTTGAGCGCGAACGGCATGATGGCGACGTCCCAGCCGCGGAGATAGGCCGGGAGATCCTGATAGGGTCTCTGGCCGAGCCAGTGGATGTTCGGCCGCCGGGGCAGCGTGGCGGGGTCGATCTTCACGACCGGCCCGAGCATCACGAGCTGGAAGGCAGGCCGCTCCTTGGCCACGCGGGCGACGAGATCCATGTCGAGCCGCTCGTCGATGACGCCGAAGAACCCGAGGCGCGGCCTCGGGACGCCGCGCTGGTCGTCCGGCTCCGAGGTCTGCCCGCGCGCCTTCGCGAAGTGGGCCGCGTCGACGCTGCTCGGGAAGGCGTACACCGACGGGTGGTGGGCGCGCTTCGCCTCGTAGAGGCTCTGGCCGCCGGTGAACACGAGATCGGCGCGCGCGAACAGCTCGCGCTCCCGATCCCGGAGCAGCGGCGGGGCGCCCCGGAAGGCGGAAAGTTCATCCATGCAGTCGTAAACGACGAGCGATGGCTCCACGTCGGCGGCGATGGGCAGCGACATCGGCGTGTACAACCACAGGATCGGCTGCCGGATATCCTGCTCCCGCACGAGGGAGTTGAGCAGGTGTCGCTGCTGCGCGAGGGCCTCCTCCGGCTCGGCGCGGCGGCGGAGGTGGGGGACGATGACGGTGAGATTGGCCTCGACGTGCCTCGCGTCGAGCCTCGGGGGCCCGTCCTCGAACACAGGCTCTTCGACGAAATAGACCCGCCTCTCCTGCGCGAAGCGACTCATCAAGTGGTTGGGTCGCTGGAAGACGAAGTTCCAGCGCAGGTGCGAGAAACAGAGGAGATCCGGCCCGGCCTGCTTCATCTTGTCTCCGATTTCTGTGATTGGGATCGTACCGCCCCAGGTCTTAGCAAGTTACGCGCCGGCGACGGGATGGAGCCATTGATCGTCACGCGTCACGTCGCGACCGGGCGAGGTCACGGCATTGAAAACTGCGCCAATCCGCTACATGACCCGCGCGGCGCGCTGAACAGCGAGGTGCTCTGGCCGGCGTTGTGCTCGGTGAGCGCGATACGGATGAACTTGTCACGGATGAGCAAAACGCGCCGCGTTCAGGCGTTTCCTGCTGGAGCCTCGCAAAAGCCGCAACTGGGCTGCACCCTGATAGGCGCCTCAGGAGGCGAGGACGGTTGTGGATGCAGGATGCTTGCCGGGGCTCTCTCCGGCAGGGCGCTGTCCGCGCGTTCCGTGTCCGCGCGTCGGCGCACGGGGCGAGAGAAGAGGGCTCGAATCGACGGAATGCACATCGCTCCTGGTCCCCGCGGCGCCGCCGAGGCTGCGCGCCTGCCGGGGCTCAGCGGCCGGCACACGGGCCAACGGCGGCAGAGCTCGCTCCTGCTGACGCCGTGCGCTCGCAGCGAGAGCGACCGTCGGAGCAGGGCCGCTCGTGGCCCGACGGGCGCCGCAGCGTCGGTCATGGCGCGCTCCTTGCTGCTTACTCGCCGACAGGGCGCCGCCTGCTAGGGCGGGCAGGAGGGTTCAGCCGGACATCGAGCGATGGGCTTACCGTTCGCCGGGCGTCATCCACTTGGCCTCGGCGCTCGGGCGCCACGCGGCCAGCAGCTCCAGGAGGGCCGGCGCATCGTCGGCGACCTGCAGCACGGCGCGATGAGCCGGCTTCATGAACTGCTCGGCCACGACGTGATCGAGAAACGCGATCAGCGGGCGGTAATACCCCGCCACGTCGAGCAGCCCGACCGGCTTGTCCTGAGAGCCGAGCTGCGTCCAAGTCCACACCTCGAACAGCTCTTCCAGCGTCCCGACGCCCCCCGGCAGGGCGATGAACGCGTCCGCGAGGGCGGCCATCTCCGCCTTGCGCTGGTGCATCGTCTCGACCACGCGGAGCTCGGTCAGCCCGCGGTGCTCGATCTCCCGCTGGTTGAGGAACCCCGGGATGACGCCGATCACCTCACCGCCGCGCGCGAGCGCCGCGTCGGCGACCGCGCCCATGAGCCCGACGCGGCCGCCCCCGTACACGAGCCCGATCCCTCTCGCCGCCAGGAGCTCACCGAGCCGCACGGCCGCCTCGCGGTAGGCCGGCGATACGCCGGGGTTCGACCCGCAGTAAACGCAGATCCTGGAGAGCGTTCTCATGGGCGCGAGCCTACGCCGGCAGGCGAGCTCGTCCAAGCGGGGATCGGTGGGCCGGCGCGCCGTGAGAGGTAACACTCCCCCCGGCGGCGCGCCCTCGCCCCCCCCGCGCCGCGGCCTGGCACCGCCGCGTGGCGGCGGTGCCGTGGCCGGCGGCTCACTCCTTGTCGAGCTTGCCGACGAGGCTCAGCGTGAAGAACGCGCCCATGTACTTGAAGTGCGGGCGCACCTGCATGTCGACCTTGTACCAGCCGGCGTTCCCCGGCACCTCGGTCACGATGATCTTCGCCTTGCGGAGCGGCCTGCGCCCGCGCGTCGCCGCGGAGACGACGTCCTGATCGGCGACGTACTGGCCGATCCAGTCGTTGAGCTCCTTCTCGAGATCGGCGCGCTCCTTCCACGTACCGATCTGCTCGCGCTGCAGCACCTTCAGGTAGTGCGCGATGCGGCACATGATGAACATGTACGGCAGCTGCGTGCCGAGCCGGTAGTTCATCTCGGCCGCCCTGCCCTCGTCGCTCTGCCCGAAGAACTTCGCCTTCTGGGCGGAGTTGGCCGAGAAGAAGCAGGCGTTGTCCGAGTCCTTGCGGAACGTGAGCCCGATGAAGCCCTCCTCGGAGAGCTCGAACTCGCGCCGCTCGGTGAGCATGATCTCGGTCGGCACCTTCGTCTGGATCTCGCCCATCGCCTCGTACTGGTGGAGCGGCAGGTTCTCCACGGAGCCGCCCGCCTGGGGGCCGATGATGTTCGGACACCAACGGTACTTGGCGAAGCTGTCGGCGAGCCGGGTGGCGAAGGCGTACGTCGCGTTGCCCCAGCAGTACGCGTCGTGCTGGCCGACCACGTCCTCCTCGTAGTTGAACGCCTTCACCGGGACGGTGTTGGCGCCGAAGGGCAGGCGGAGCAGGAAGCGCGGCATCACGAGCCCGACGTAGCGCGCGTCCTCGGTCTCGCGGAACGCGTTCCACTTCGTGTACTGCGGCCCCTCGAAGAGCGCCTTGAGGTCCTTCAGGTTGGGCAGCCCCTGGAAGTCCTTCAGGCCGAAGAACTGCGGTCCGGCCGCCGCGATGAAGGGCGCGTGCGACATCGTCGCGACCGCGGCGCACTTCTGCAGGAGCGCGATGTCCTGGGGGCCCGGGCCGAAATCGTAGTTCGCGATGATCGCGCCGACCGGCTTGCCGCCGAACTGCCCGAACTCGGCCGAGTAGACGATCTTGTAAAGGCCGCTCTTCGGCACCTCGGGGGCGTCCTCGAAATCGGCGAGGAGGTCCTCCTTGGAGCAGTTGAGCATCTCGACCTTGACGTTCTCGCGGAAGTCACACCGGTCGATGACGAACTTGAGGCCGCGCCACGCGGACTCGAGCTTCTGGAAGCTCGGGTTGTGGAGGATCTCGTCGATCTGCCGCGACAGCTTGACGTCGATCTCCGCGATCAGCGCGTCGACGAAGGCCTTGTCGACCTTCTCCCCCTCGCGCCGCGGGGCGACGAGCTCCGAGATGAAGGCCTGCACGCCCCGCTTGGCGATCTCGTACCCCTCGTCGCCGGGCGTCATCTTCGTCTCGGCGAGGATCTCGTCGAGCAGCGACCCGCCCTCGAGGGTCTGGACGCCCGCGCTCCCCGCGGCCTGTGTCTCCGTCGCCATCGCTTACTCCCCTTCCTTGTCGAGCCCGAGCTCGCTCACGATCTTGTTGCGCTGAGCCGGGTCGCTCAGGATCTGCTGAATCTTGTTGCGGAACGCCTTCTCGTTTCCGAGCGGGCCCTTGAGGGCCGTCAGCGCGGCGCGCAGGTCGAGCAGCTTCTTGAGCTCCGGCACCTGGTTCGCGATCGCCTCGGGCTCCATGTCGCTCAGCCGGCGGAACTTGAGGTTGACCGTGAGCTCGCTGTTCTCCTGCTCGGACAGGACGTCCTTCACGTTGAAGGTGAGCGCGAGCTTCTGCTCGCTCATGACCTTCTGGAAGTTGTCCTTGTCCACGTTGATGGGCTTGCGGTCCTCGAGGGGCCGCGGATCCGGCCGCTGCGTGTAGTCGCCGAGCATCAGGAGCTTCAGCGGCAGCTCGACGTCCTCCTTCGCGTTCCCGGTGGCCGGCTTGTACGTGATGTTCACGCGCTCTTTCGGCGCGACCGATCCCTCTTTCATCGCAGGCTCCTTTCCCCGTCAGCAGCGGGCGGAGCGCCCGCAGGCCGAACGAGCATAGAACAAAACCCCCGCCCCTCGGGCAAGCTTCTCCGCGCGACGCGCGTCCGCCCTCCCCCGTTCCTCGCACCCCCGCGCATCCCGCTCACTCCCCCAGCGACAGCTTCAAGGCGAGCGCCGCGTCGAGCTGGCAGACGCGCTCGAAGCAGAGCGCTTCCTTCGCCTTGGCCTCGGGCGTGGCCTCGTACCCCTGGTTCAGGACCCGGTAGCACGTGTAGAGCGCGGCGTAGAGCTCCGCGCAGAGATCCGGCTGCCAGGTGGTGAGTCGGTGGTGGTCGACGAGGTGCTCCAGCGCCTCGAGCTGCGCCCGCGCCACGAGGAACTGGGACAGCTCGATGTTGATCTGGGCCATCGCGAGCCTCACGCGGAAGCGGTCCAGCGCCGACGGAGCCGCGGCCGCGGCCTTCTCGAGGAGCGCCATCGCGTCGATGGGCTGCTGGTTCGCGACGAGCCCTCGGGCCTCGGAGAGCGGCTTGTCGAGGTAGCTCCGCGGCCTCGCCGGGGCTGCCGCGCCGCTCGCACCCGAGCCGCCGAGCGCGGCCGCGACCTCGGACGAGAGCCAGGCCTGCGTCTCGCCGTCCGCGAACGGCGTACCGTCGCTGAACTTGAGGGTCGGCAGGAGCGGCGCGCGGAGCAGCAGGGTGCCCACCTCGACGAGCACCGCCCGCTTGGCGTCGGCGTAGTCGTCGCCGAGCTGCTCGAGCGCGTTCGCGACGTACCGGTGCGGATCGAGCCAGAGGGGGTAGCTCTGCGCGTACTCGTCGGCGACCTGCAGCAGATCGGCGAACGCCCCCTGGCTCGTGAGCGCCGGCAGCGTCTGCAGCACGTGCTCGGGCGGCGGCGGGATCGCCGTGCTGCCCGTCGGAGACGACGCGCCCGGATCGTCGAGGAGGTCGACCCAGAGCCCGACCCGCAGGACGCGGTACGCGGACGCCCGCTTCGGATCCGCCGCCCGGAGCGCGTCGCCCGCGCGCGCCATCAGGGGCGAGCACTTGCCGAGAGCGGCGAGCGCCGAGTCCTCGTCGACGATCGCCTCGAGGCTGAGCGCCGGATCGCCCGCGGCAGCCACGGCCACGGGCGCGGGCGGCGGCGCGGCGGCCGCCGGCGTGACCGCCCGCTGTGCCTCGACCTTCGGCGGCTCGACCCGCGGAGGAGGCGGAGGCGGAGGCGGCGGCGGCGGAGGCGGCGGCGGCGCCTCCGCGGGCAGGCTCGCGACGAGGCTGCGGATCGCGTTCCGCAGCGGGCCGAGCCCTCCGTAGGCGTCGCCGAGCTTGTCGGCGAGGTCGACGTCCACGGCGCGGCTCACCTGGTCGATGGCGTTCACAACGTCGCGGTCCGCGGCGGAGACGGCGAGGCCGGAGAGCGTCCCTGCCGCGAGGTCTCCGAACCAGGAGCACAGGTTGCCGCGCGCCTTGGGCCGCTTGATCGCGGGATACATGGTGTCCCAGAACGCGTTGTTCAGCTCTTGCACGAGCACGAGCCCGTCGAGCAGGCCGGGCAGCTTGTCGACCTGCGACTTCGCCGCCGCGTAGTAGAGCGCGACGCGGAAGTCCTTTGACTTCTCGCTCAGGAGCTCATCGGCGACGCTCGCGATGCGCCCCCAGTCGACCTTGCCGCCCGCGAGCGACTGCAGCTTGTCGACCTCGTTCTTGAGGCCCTCGAACGCCTCGTCGTAGGTGACGTCGGCGCCGACGCCGCCGTTGATGGGCGCGAACAGCGCCTCGATCCGCTCTTTGGATTGTTGGACGGCGTCTTCAGCGGCCATGGGGCGCGCAGGATATCAAGGCGTCCTGGGTGTGGACGGCGAATCAGACGACGATTGCATGGCGACTCCGGCGGGGAGCCGGACGGCCCACCGGAGCGGCCGCGCGCGGGGTCGAGCGGGCGCCTTCGGCTCGGCCATCGGCTCAGCCGAGGGCATCCAGGAAGCTGTCGAGCGACAGGTCGGTCCGGGCGACGAGCGCGTCGAGCTCCGGCCCGAGCGCATGTCGGGAAACGTGCTCCTCGACCCGTGGAGGTCCGCAGAGATCGGCGATGTGTTCGGCCTGGGTGGTCGGCGCGATCATCTCGCGGAACGAGCCCACGTGGGGGGGACCGAGGTGGAGGAGCAGGGTGCGCTGGGGTGTCCAGAACGCGTTCATCAGCGTGCGTCCCCATTTCGACAGGCGGCGGGTCATGTCCATCCACACGGCGGCGGCGTAGGCGTCTCCTGCGCCGAGCGGCAGCCTGAGGGCGAGCCCTGTCCTAGGGAGCTCCTGACCGCGGAATGGGATCACCGAGTCGAGGATGTTCTGCAGCACCCAGAAGCGGCTCGCGTCGGTGCCGAAGCCGGCGTCCCAGAGCGCCTTCATCGGCTGGGTCTTCAGCCATGCGCGGTAGGCGGCGTGCGCCGCGTCGGGGTCGTCGAGCGACGGCGGCGCGATCTGGGAGACGCGGTGGAGGAAGGCATCGACGGGCAGGGTCCTGCCGTTCGCCGCGGCGTCGTGGGCTGCGGCGAGGAGGGGGAAGAGGGTGATGGGGAGCGACGGCCCGGCGGAGACGAGTTGATCGTAATCGTAGGACCCGAACACCACCATCGGGTAGAGCCGCCCGGCGTTATCGCCGCTGGCGGCCCAGGCGCCCACGAGCCCGCGGGTGGGCGGCTCGTCGCCTTTCGGTTCCCCGTGGAAGACGAAGAGGCCCAGGGCGGTCTGGTAGTGCGCGTCGAAATGGGCGCCCATGGCGCGCCGGGCGAAATCGATGGACGCGCCCAGCCAGCGGTCGAAGGCCGCGAGCTCTTCTCCGCCTGCGTTCAGCCGGATGAAATCGCCCGTGGCGGGCAGCTTGCCGAAGCAGCCGATCTGCGGCGGAGCGGCAGGGCCCTTCTTGCGGCGCCAGAACATGACTGCTGGGAGTGAACCACGAACCGCTCACCGAGCGCTACCACCTTCCCGGTTGCGGCGGGAGCGTGCGGGGAGGGGGCCGGGCGCGCGGGGGCGGCGGGGGGCCCTCCCGCGAACTCGCGCCTTTTGGTGGCCATTGCCACATGCGCGGATGAGCCGAGATCATTCGCGTCCCGCTCCGGCGCGGGCCGGCGCTCGGATTCGCGGGGCCCTACCCCGCCGCCCCCGCGCGCCCGGCCCCCTCCCCCGCACGCTCCGTTCCAGTCCGCGCGACCCGTCCCCCCGACAAGGATCCGCGCAGCCTCCCCCTTTTCACAAAGAGCCAGCGGGGGAGGGGGTGTCGTGCGGGGGGCCGGCGGGGTAGGGCCCCGCGAATCCGAGCGCCGGCCCGCACCGGAGCGCCTCGCGCCCGGTCTCGGCTCCCCCGTTCTCACGGCAACGGCCCCCCAAAAGGCGCGAGTTCGCGGGAGGGGCCCCCGCCGGCCCCCCGCACGACGCCCCCTCCCCCGCTGGCTCCGTTGCTGTCTACCTCACCCTTTGCCGAAGCGATCGCCGATGCTGGCAGGGCAGTTGGTCGCCCGGAAGAAGCTCGTCGGGAACGGGTGGTTCCCGCGGGTCGGCCGGATCTCCATGGTCACGATCACAGGCGGCGCGGTCATCTGCCAGGTCACCGTGAACAGCTCGTCGTTGTCCTTCTGGGCGGTGGTCGTCCCGGCCTCGAAGAGCCGGAAGATCCCCCACGGCCCTTCGCGCACGAGCTCCTCGTCGAGCCCGCCCGCGCCGCGCACCTGGATCCTCGCGCCCTTCGCGCCTTCGCCCGGCCAGTTGAAGGTGTGCCAGAACTCCTTCTCGTTGCGATAGAGCCTCTTCTGGCCGTCGACCTCGAAGACCACCTCGCTCACGATCGGGCTGACCGTCTTCATGTTGATGTGGAAGACGACCTTCGGCTCCGCCCCGCCGCTGCTCCCGAAGAGCGCGTCGGAGATCTCGTTCGAGCGCCGGAGGCAGTTGTACAGGTTCGCGCTGAACGGCGTGAACGGCTTCGCCGCCTGCGGCTGCCCCGACAGGTGCGCCTTCGGGAAGAACTCGTGCCCGACCTGGTAGTGGAAGCCCTTGAGGTATGTCTCGTAGAAGCCCCAGAGCACCCCGTCCTTCGGCTTGAAGAAGGCCATCGCGTCCTCGAGCGACGCGTCGCGCGACGAGGCGAGGTTGAACGGGTAGCGGTCCTTGATCTTGTCGCGGTAGTGCGGCCAGACCTCGACCTCCCAGATCCCGCTCGCCGCGCCGCCTGCGCGCCGCACGACGGCCTTGTACGCCTGCCGGAGGGGGTTCATGAGGAGCGGCTCCATCAGCCGCTGCCCGTTCTGGTCCATCGAGAGCAGCAGCCCCTGGGTCTCCTTCACCGCGTCCTGGAACGCCTCCGTGGCCTTCGAGGTGTCCGCGTCCGGCGGCCCGTCCTCGACGACGCTCATCTCCCCTGCCAGCCGCTCGAGGTGGCCCACGTACTGGCCGAGCTTGGGCGGGGGCGGCGGGGGCTGCCCTTCGCCTGCCGGCGGCTGGGGCACCCCGAAGCTGGCCATCGACTCGAACTTGTCGGGCACCGGATCGTAGTGCTCGCGCTGGTTCCCCGTGAGCATCGAGTCGATCCGCACGCCGGTCCGCCGATCGACCTTCTGCGCGATCATGTCCTTGGCCCTGTCGAGCAGGCCGCCGTCCGCCGTCAGCAGGCTCGGCTTCTCGTCCTTCCCGAACTGCGTCTCGTCCGAGAGCCGCTGGAGCAGCCGCCGGTAGGGCCAGTCGGGCGTGGAGAGCACCCTGAACTCGTGGATCGCGTCCCGGTTCGTCTTCGGGACGTCGACCTGGATGTCGCGGAAGAACGCCTCCCACTGCGCGATGTACGCGTTGTCGTAGTCCTGCCGGACGCGGTCGAGCTCCTTCTGGATCTGGTCGCCCTGCCGCTTCTCGTCGTTCGACAGCGGGAGCACCCAGAGCTCGCGCTCGAGCTTCTTCCTCCCCTCCTTCAGCGACTCGAGCACCTGCGCGTGCCCCTTGGCCGTGTAGGGTCCCTGCACCTCGAACCACGTCCCGCCCCGGTTCTTCTGCGCGCTGTGGATGACGGTCAGCACCTCGGACCGATCCGCGAACATCTCGTTGAGCGACACCGGCGGGTACTTCAGGTTCTCCGGCGTGTTCGGCCCCGACTCGTCGTACTTCTGATCGATCAGGCTCGTTACAAACTGATCGTAGTAGCGCTTCGTCGGGTCGACCCGCAGCAGGTCGGCGCGCGCCCGGGCGATGAGCGGCTCGTTCAGCTCCTCGGCCTCGAGCTTCTTCCGCCGCACGAGGTCGATGTAATACGCGACGTGCGGCGTGAGCCGCTCCTTGAGCTCGCTCTCGGGCAGATCGGTGAACGGCTTCAGGGTGTCGGCCCAGACCTGGACGAGCCGCCCGGTCTGCCACCGCGCCGCCTGCTCATCCATGTGGCCCTGGTACTCCTTGCCGAGCAGGAGGTAGCTCCGCAGGGCGTTGTAGCCGTCCAGGAACTCCCCTTCGCGCACCTTCTCGAGCTTCGCCTCGAGCTGGGCCTTCGCAGGGCTGACGAAGCCCTGCTTCAAGCTCATGATGTACTGGCCCATCGTCGGCGGGAACAGCTTGTCCCCCTGGAACATGAACCAGCCGTACTCGATCGGCGTGTTCTCGACGTAACCGTCGAGCTTCCCCACGTGCTCCTGCAGCCGATCGAGCTTGTCGATGTTCGCTCGCACGTTCGGCGGCGCGCCGGCCCGCCCGGACCAGTCCACGAACGCGATCTCGTCCGAGATGCGCCGGGTCTCGGCGACGAGCGCCTTGTTGTTGAAGTACGAGATCACCGCCGGCAGCAGGAACAGCAGCGCCACGAACGCCGCGGCCGCCGCGACCAGGATCCGCTGCATCCGCCGCCGCCGGAGCTCCGCCTCGGAGCGCGCGGCCAGGTCCTGATCCGGGAAGACGACGTTGGTGAAGACGTCGTGCAGGAAGAAGCTCTTCGACTCCTTCGGGAGCGCGGCGTCCTCCTCGCCCTCGCCGAGCCCGGCGCGGAGCCCGAACGCGCGCCCCATCGCCCCGACCACGCGGTCGAGCGGCCGCCCCTCCTGGACGCCGCTCGTGAAATAGAACCCGCGCAGGATCGGCGTGGGCGCCGCGCCCGCCTTGGGCGCGAACGCCGCCGCGATGAAGTCCGAGAGGTTGCGCTTCACCGCCGCGAACTCGAGCGGGAACTGGTAGCTCTTCTCCTTCACCTCGCGGTTGCGCTCGCCGATGAGCCGCTTCGTCAGCCGCGCGTGGAGCTTCTCGACGAGCACGTCGAACTCGCGATCGAAGATCTTCCCGGGCTCGTCCTTGTTCTCGTCGAGCCGCACGGTGGCGCCCCACGCCTGGGCGCGCTCGCTCTTCTTCAGGTCGCCGAAGTACTCGGTGAAGCCCGCCACCAGGTCGCTCTTCGTGAAGAGCACGTAGACCGGCAGGACCATGTGCAGCGTCTGCTGCATCTCGTCGATGCGCGCGCGGATCTTCTTGCCGGTCTGATCGATCTGCTCGTCGCTCGCGTCGAGCAGCTCGCTCAGGCTCACCGCGACGATGACGCCGTTCAGCGGCTTCTGCTCGCGGTGCTGCAGCAGCGTCTCGAGGAACGCCATCCACTCGTCGTGGTCGTCGCTCTCGGTCGTGTACCGGCCGGCCGTGTCGAGGAGGATCGCCTCGTTCGTGAACCACCACTCGCAGTTCCTCGTGCCGCCGACGCCGCGCACGCCGGTGCGCTCGGGGTCGACGTACGGGAACACGAGCCCGGAGTGCCGGAGGGCGGTCGTCTTGCCTGCCCCGGGCGGGCCGACCATCACGTACCAGGGGAGGACGTAGAGCGCGTCGGCGCCCCGCTTGCCCCCGCCGAGCTTCGAGGCCTTGAGCGCGGCGATGCCCTCCTGCATCTGCCGGTTGAGCTCCTGGATCTCCGCGCGCCGCTCCGGCTTCGCGTTGATCACCTGCTCCTGCGCCTGCTGCGCGATCGCCTTCTCGAGCGCCCGCGCGGCGCGCGCCGCGCGGATGCGCCTATAGATCGCCAGCCCGACGAGCACCGCGAGGACGACCGCCGTCGCCACGAGCGGGATCTCGATCGGGAACGCCTCGGCCCCCTCCCCTGCCGCCGGGCGCAGCATGAACCACACTCCCCACACGGCGGTGAGGAACAGGGCGCTCAGGATCCACAGCCACATCGGAAGTCTCCCTCGGGAACAGCAGAGAACGGCGGAGTCGCCTAGGTCCCCGTGCTGATCAGCTTCTTGATCTGGTCGGCCACGCCCTCCGCGTCCGAGGCCACGACGAGCCGGAGCACGATGACCACGAGGACGGCCAGCACGAGCAGCCCGAGCGCGATGGCCAGGTAGGGCAGCTCGCGGCGCACCGCGTTCGCCCCGCCGTCCTTGCGCTCCGCGTTCGGCGCGAGGACCTCACCGCCGCCCTCGGAGACAGCGACGTGGTTGCCCACGCCCTCGATCACGGCGCCGAGGCCCTCCTGCTGGCGCAAACGATATTTCCCCTGGAAGCCGAGGGCCAAGCAGAGGAAGTAGATTTGCGCGACGTGGTTCCTGCCGCGCTGGCCGTAGAGGTTGTCGAGGTTCGTGAAGAACCCGTCGCCGGCCGTGTTCAGCTGGAAGAACTGGAACTGCAGCGGGTTCTGGAGCCACTGCGTCCTCCCCGGCCAGTTCGAGTTGAAGATCACCTCGTCGGCGAATGCCGCGAGCGCGAACTTCGCGTCGATCATGTCCTGCTCGGGGATGCGCGCCTCCCGCCCGTTCTGCATCATCGTGTCGAACAGGCCGAGGACGCGCCGCTGGAGGATGTCGGGCGCCGGGAGGTCGCGCGAGTTCCTGAGCTGCAGGATCAGCGAGAGCACGTCGGAGCACACAAAGTACATCGTCTGCGAGAGGCTCATGGGCTCCTCACCCGGAGGGGGCGGCCTGACACGTTCACTTTCCTGCCGGGACGGCGATCAGCCGGAGATCGACCTTTTGCGGTTCGATCGGCTGGTAGATAGCGATCGTGCCAGAGCCGAGGATATCGTTCCAGTAATCGCCGTTCTGGTTGACGCGGAGGTAGACGAGGCCCGGCTTGATCGGGATGGCGCCCGGCGGCCGGTACTCGATGGCGACGTTCACGCCGGGCGTCGCGGAGTGCAGGATGTGCCCGATCTGCGTCCACGAGCCGATCTTGAGCAGGCGCGGGAGCCGCTCGCGCAGCGTGGCCTCGTCCGTGCCCTTCGCCTCGAGGAACATCTCGTGGCTGCGGGGCAGCTTCGGGTCCTCGAACCTGCCGAGGTACATGCCGTCCTCGCGCTTCTCGAGCGGCACGATGACGAACTGCTCCGTGACAACCTCGTTGATGAGCCGCCAGGCCCGGTCGAACATCGGGTCGAGGACGCCATCGAGCTCGAGGTAGTTGAACTTGGGGATCGTCGTCGGATCGCTGTCGGTCGCTGCAAAGGTGCAGAGCTCTCCGATGAGCGAGCCGAGGACGACATAACACTGCTCCGGGTGCGCACCGCCGTGGTCGACGAGGTGCGACACGATCGGGATGTACGAGTTCAGGGTATGGAGCAGCCAGAACTTGGTGAGGTCGGAGGCCTGGAAGTCGACCGACGCCGCGCTCCGCATGCGCCGCCCCTCGACGAGCGACTTCTGCTTGCCGACGAGCGCCGAGAGCACGCGGCGGAGGCCGGACATGATGTGATCCGACGTGTTGATGCGGAGGACCGACGGGATGAAATTCTTCCGCAGCGCGATCGCGCCGGAGCTGTCGCGGACGAGCTGCGCGATGCGCACGGTCTGGTAGGCGTCGCGCGGCTCGGTGCCGAAGAGGAGCCGCAGGTTGGTGCGGGCCCAGGTGACCGACTGCTCGTTGCGCCCGGAGTTCACGTCCGGGACCGTCGTCTGGGCGGCCACGAACCGCTGGGCGGGGCCTACCTTCGCCGGGTCCAGGCTGATGTTCGCCGCGGTCTCGCGCAGGTTCGGGATGCCGAGGAAGACGTCGAGCGTCTTCAAGGCGGCCGGGAAGGCGCCCTCGAGCGGCCGCGCCTCGACCTGGTCTTCGCCGCGATCGCCGATGAAGAACGGCGTGCCGTCGGGGAAGACGCCGTGGCATTTGACCACCTTGAACTGCCCGGCGGAGAGCGCCCGCTCATCGAACTGGGCGGACGTGATGCCCCAGTCATAGCCCACGACGGCGTGGAGGCGCGCGTGGAGCAGCGTCTCGTGGTAGGCGTCCGTTTGCTGCAGGTGCTGAGGGGTCATGAAGAGCCCCTCGGTCCAGACCGGCTTGCGCGGGTGAATCATGTCGCCCGTCCAGTCTTATCAGATGTGCCGTGCGCGGCGTCGCGAAAGCGGGTCGGGCGCGGGGAGCGACGACGCTGCGCTGCGCGCATCGGGCCGCTCGTTGTCGACCGGGGCCGCGCGGTCACGTCGCGCACGTCGCGTGGACTGCAGCTGGGAGGACGACCTGCGCGCGCCACGGCCGTCACTTCCCCGGGCGAGCGGGCGCCTCCGGCGCGGCCACCTTCTTCGGCAGGCTGAGCCGGCGAACGGCGCTCGCGTTGGGGAACATCGACTCGTCGAACTCGACCCCGTTGTCGATCTTCGTCGAGTCGATGAAGAACGCGACCCGCGGATCGGCCACGGGCGGACCTGCGTCGGGCTCGCGGCCGCCGCACTGGGCCTCTCCGGGCGGGAGCGGGAACTCGTAGAAGGTCTTCCAGCTGTTGCCCTTCGGGCTGTGGAACAGGGCGGCGCCGACGAGGTGGCTGGCGTCGGGCAGGCGCTCGAACTTCACCTCGACGAGGTCGTTCGGGAAGACCTCGACCTCGTCGACCTTGGCGAGGTCGTCCTCGAGCGTCTCCTTGTCCTTGAGGAGGATCTGGTCGTACGTCGCGTTCTCCATGCGCGCGCTGCTCTTCAGCTGGTAGAGCCGCACGACCACGGGCCGGGGGTTCCCGTTCTCGTTGGGGTTGATGTTGTCGGACGCGTAGATCGAGAGCGTCACGATCTGGACGTCGCACGGCTCGGGGGCCGCGGGCGGCGGCGCGGCGGACGTGCAGCCCGAGACCGCGGCGGGCAGCGCGGCGCCGAGGCCGACGGCGAAGGTCGCCGCCGCGATGGCCGCCGCGACCTTCGCCGGGGCCGCCCCGCGGAGGAGCGACGCCGGCCGACGTCGAGGCCCCGGCCGGCGCGCCGAGCCCTCCCCTGCGGGGGAGGGCGAACGCGGCTCCCCGATCCACATCGAACGCTGTAGGAGCTTGGCGAACGGGACCATGCTCCGCCCAATTTATGCGGAGTCTCGCGGCCAGTACAACTTTCGGTGTGCGAGCGGCGTCGATCGGTCCGATTCAGTCCGTTTCAGTCCGAGAACGAGATCGTGAAGTTCTTTTCGGCGTCGACCCCGATCTGGAGCCGCTTCGGAAGCGGCCCCTCCGCCATCTTCTCGAGGACGGCGACCGAGAGCTGCGGCAGGAGCGACGCCCGGAGGATATGGTCGATGTTGCGCGCCCCCGTGTCGACCTCGGTGCAGCGCGCCGCGATCGTGTCGACGAGCGCGTCCGAGTACGACGCCTCGATCCGCTGGCTCTTGCGCAGGCGGTCGACGAGCGCGTCGAGCTTGAGCCGCGTGATCTCGCCGAGCGCGTCGGGCGAGATCGGCAGGTACGGCACCGTCGTCATGCGCGCGAGAAGCGCCGGCTTGAAGTGCGCGGAGAGCGTCGGCTTGATCGCCTCGACGATCTCCTTGATGAACTCGCCGTCCGCGTCGAGGCGGCGCGACGGGTCTTCTTCCCGCGCGGCGACCGTCATGTTCGTGATCTTGTCGGTCGCGAGGTTGCTCGTCAGGATGATGACCGTGTTCTTGAAGTCGACGAGCCGCCCCTCGCCGTCGCTCAGCATGCCCTTGTCGAACACCTGGTAGAACAGGTTCATCACGTCGGGGTCGGCCTTCTCGACCTCGTCGAGGAGCACCACCGTGTAGGGCCGCTGGCGCACGGCCTCGGTGAGCATGCCGCCCTCGCCATAGCCGACGTAGCCCGGGGGCGAGCCGATGAGCCGGGAGACCGTGTGCTTCTCCTGGAACTCGGACATGTTGATGACCGTCATCATCCGCTCGCCGCCGAACATGAGGTCGGCGATCCCGAGCGCGGTCTCCGTCTTGCCGACGCCGCTGGGCCCCACGAGCAGGAACACGCCCTGCGGCGTGCTCAGCGGCTTCAGGCCCGCGCGCGCGCTCCGGAGCTCCTTCGAGATGCTCACGATGCCGTGCGTCTGCCCCTTGATCCGCCGGGTCAGCCGGTCCTCCATCTCGAGGAGCGCCTTCACGTCGTCCTGGACCATCTTGCCGACGGGGATGCCCGTCCAGGCCGCGACCACGCTCGCGACCATGGCCTCGTCGACGTCCGGCCGGACCAGGGGCACCTCGCCCTGGCTCTTCTTGAGCTCGTCGAGGGCCTTGACCACCTCGCGGCGCGCGGCGTCGCGCTCCTCGTTGGTCTTGGCCTCGTCCATCTTCTTGCGGGCGTCGATGACCCGCTGCGTGCCCGCCGTCTCCTTCGCGTAGTCGGCGCGCACCGACTCGAGCTCGGCCTTCGCCTTCGCGAGCCTGTCCTTCAGCGCGCTGACCCGCTCTTCATCGATGTGCACGCCCCTGTCGCGATCGCGCTCGAGCGCCTTGAGCTCGGTCTCTGTGTTCACGATGAGGATCTCGGCGTCCTCGACCGCGGAGGGGCGCTGCTGCAGCGCGACCTTCACCCGGGCCGCGCAGGTGTCGAGCAGGTCGACCGCCTTGTCCGGCAGCTGCCTTCCGGTCAGGTAGCGCGCCGACAGCCGCACGGCCGCTGTCACCGCCTCATCCTGGATGATGACGTTGTGGGCCGCTTCGAACTTCGGCCGGAGCCCCCGGAGCATGACGACGGCCGCCGGTTCGCTCGGCTCGTCGACCTTCACCGGCTGGAAGCGCCGCTCGAGGGCCGCGTCCTTCTCGAAATATTTCTTGTACTCGCTCCACGTCGTGGCCGCGATCGTCCGGAGCTCGCCGCGGGCGAGCGCCGGCTTGAGCAGGTTGGCCGCGTCGCCGCCGCCTTGCTGGCCGCCCGCGCCGATGAGCGTGTGCGCCTCGTCGATGAAGAGGATGATCGGCTTCGACGACCCCTTCACCTCGGCGATCACCTGCTTCATCCGGTTCTCGAACTCGCCCTTCACGCCGGCCCCTGCCTGGAGCAGCCCCATGTCGAGCCCGAGGATGTCGACGCCCTGCAGGAGCGGCGGCACCTTCGGGTTCTCCGGCGTGCTCTCGACGATGAGCAGCGCGAGCCCCTCGACGAGCGCCGTCTTCCCGACGCCCGCGTCGCCGACGATGATCGGGTTGTTCTTGCGCCGCCGCGCGAGGATATCGATGACCTGCCGGATCTCCCGCTCGCGGCCGAAGATCGGATCGATCTGCCCCGCGCGCGCCTTCCCCGTGTAGTCGACGCAGAACTTCGCCAGCGCCGAATCGGGCCCGGCGCTCGCCATCCCGGCCGGCAGCTTCCCGGCCCCGGGCGCGCCCGCGCCCGCCGAGGCCGCCGCGGCCTCGGCCTCCTCCTTGGAGCCGGAGACGATCTTGGAGAGGTTGTTCTTGAGATCGTCTTTCGAGATGCCCTCGAGGTACGCGCCGATGCTGCTCACCGAGTACCGGGTCGGCTGCTGGACGAGGCGCTGGAAGAGCACGCCGCTCCGGACCCGCTGGTAGCCGTACTCCATGGATCCGACGAGATAGGCGTCCTGCATCCACTCGAGCATCGTCGGCGAGAGCACGGGCCTCCCGGCGTTGCCTTTCCTCAGCTCTTCCAGGCTGCGCTGGAGCGCGGCGCGGAGGTGCGAGGGGTCGAGATCATAGTGGGATACGAGAAACGCGATGTCGGAGTTCGCGTCGTCGAGCAGCGCGAGGAGCAGGTGCTCGAGCGTGACCTCGTAGTGGCGCGCGTTGACACACTGGCCAATCGCCGCCTCGAGGGCAGAGGTGCAGTTCTTTGTGAGTCGCTTGACGATGGCTTTTGTGTCGACGAGCTGCATGCGCGGCATGCTAACCGAGGCGCGCCCTCGTCCGAAAGCGCCTCGTCAGCCTCGCCCCTTGCGCTTCTTCTCCGCGGCCTCCGGGGCGCGGCCCTCGGCCCCGCTCGCGTCTCCGCGCTCCCTCACGGGCGGCTTGGCCCCCCCGCGGGTCGCGTCGCCGCGCGGCGCCGGCGCGGCGTCGCGGGCGCCGTCGTCCTTCTCCTGCGCGGCGAGCGGTTCGCCGGCCGCGACGCGGTCCACCATGTCGGGCCGTATCCGCAGCTTGAGCAGGGCGCCGACGCGGAGCTTTTGGTCCGGCTCAATACGGTTATCGCGCGCGACGTCCTCGACGTCTATGACGAACTGCCTCGCCACGCCGATCAGCGTATCGCCGGGCGCGACGCGGTAGAGCATCACCTCGCGCGCGGACCGCGACTGCCCGCGCGCGGCGCGCGTCCGCAGCGGGGCGCGCGAGACGTCGACCGCGTCGTCGTCGGACGAGCCCTCCGCGCCGTCGTCGAGCGACGACATCGCCACGGGATCGCGCATCGAGCGTCGCTTGCCGAGCGCAGGCCGGCCGTCGTCGTCCACGTCCGTCTCCGCCGTCTCGGCCGTCCGCTTCCGCGCGGGCTTCGGGAGGAGCGAGAGCAGGCTCTCGTCGTCCCGGCTCCCCCTCCGCGGCGCGAAGTCGCGCCCACCGAGCAGGTCGACCGGATCGAGGATCGACGCGTCGTCCGTGGAGAGCACGTCCGTGGAGAGCATCGCGGGCAGGGCGGCCTGCGCTCGCGCCAGCGTGTCCGACGGGAGCATCACGAGGAAGTCCCCCCGTCCGGGCGGCACGCGGTCCCCCAGGATGTCGGGGTTCAGCTTCCGCAGCGTCGAGGTCCCGACGCCGGCGGCCTTCGCCAGCGTCTTGAGCGGCGTCCCCGGGGACACCGCGATCTCTGCGGCGTCGATCGGCCGGCTCACCGCGACCTCATCGAACCCGAACCGCTCCAGGTTGTTCGCCACGATCGCCGCCGCCCCGATCTTCGGCACGTACGCGGCCGTCTCCGAGGGGATCGCCTCCTGGCGCGCCAGCTCGTTGAAGTCCGACGTCCCGTAGCGATCGATGCGGTCGAGCAGCTGCTCGTAGCCCATGTTGTAGGCCGCGAGCGCGAGATCCCAGCTGCCGAAGCGCAGGTAGAGATCGCGCAGGTGGTGAGCCGCCGCCTGCGTGGCGAGGCGCGGGTTCTTCCGCTGGTCGAGGTGCCGCGTCTGCTGGAGCCCGTAGACCGCGCCGGTGGCGGGCATGAACTGCCAGAGCCCGACGGCGCCGACCGGGGATTTCGCCCTCGGGTCGAAGCCGCTCTCGATCATGGCCACCCAGAGGAGATCCTCCGGAAGCCGTCGTTCCCTGAGCTCGGCCTGGATCATCTCCTGGTACCGACCGCTCCGCTTCAGCCACGTCTCGAACATCTGCCGCCCGCGGTCGGTGCGCGTGAAGAAGCGGACGTACTTGAGGGTGCGGCGCGACACGGCGAGCCGGAGGTCCGGCAGCTGCAGCTTCGAGAGCGCCTCGGCGCCGGCCGAGTCGAGGTCGTCCACGTCGTCGGCGTAGCTGCCTTCCGCCGAGAACGCGCGCGGCGGCCGCGAGAAGCTCGGCCGGTCGACCTCGCACGCGGCGCCCTCCCGCGCGTCGCGCCCCGCGGCCTCGCGCAGCCGCCACAGCTCCCGCGACTCGCCCCCCGGCGGCGCTGCCGGGCCGTCGAGCCCGCGCGCAGACGCCGCGGTCGGCGGCGGCGCCGCGGCGAGCGCCCCGACCGGCGCCGTCGCCCGCGGCGCCCCGAGCTGGTAGGTCGACACCGCCGACTGGACCGACGTGATCGCCGACTGGGGCGCCGCCATCCCGACCCCGTAGCCAAACGCCAGGGCCGAGACCAGGGGAGGGATCTTGTGGACGAGGCTCATTTGCGTGTGGTTCAACGTCGCACCATGTAGGCAAACCGGTCAACAAACCGGCCGGCCCGGGTGGGCGGGGCTTGGCGAGCCGCTGGGCGGGCCGGCCTCGGCGCCCTCTGGACGGGCCGGCCTCGGCGTGGCCTCTGGGTGGGCCGCACGCGGACTGGCGGGCCGCATGGTGCGGATGGACGTCAGGCACTCCCGTCCGGCGGAGCGGGTCTGCTAGTCTGCACCCATGCCGGCGGCGCTCTCGGCCCGCGTGTCCGACACCCAGGCCAACCAAAGCTTCGACGCTTCGTTCGAGCGCTTCCCTGTCCGGATCGGCAGGAATCAGCTGAACGACCTTCACATCGACCGGCCCTACATCTCCCAGTTCCATGCGGCGGTGGACGTCCGCGATCGCCGGATCCTCGTGCGCGACCTCGGCTCCACCAACGGGACGATGTTCGCGGGGCACCGGCTGGCGCGCGACACCTCGGTGGACGTGAGCGGCCAGCCGGAGATCACGATCGGCCCGATCCAGATCCGGCTCGCGATCATCGAGGCGCCGCTGAAGTCCGAGAGCCCGAACGACGGCACGCTGCTCGGCACGGGCGGAGACAACCTCTCCGCGCTGATCAGCCCGCAGAAGCGCGCCGCCCCCGGCGGTGAAGACCCCTACCTGCGGCAGGTGGTCCCGTACCTGGAGGCGTACCGGACCGCGTGGGCCGCGGTCTACCGGATGATCTGGGATCACCTCGCGCGCCTCCCGCCCGATGCGCGCCAGAGCTACCTGCGCCGGCTCGGCGAGGAGCACCCGAGCGTGCTCGCGGAGCGGGATTTCCAGAAGATCTCTCAGTACTACGGCGTGGACTACCGCACGCTCGGCGAGCTGGCCCCGGCGAACGCGGCGTTCGCAGCGCTCTCCGAGCTGGCGGGCGCCCTCGCGCCCGGCACGAAGCCGCCCGACGACGTCGCGGGCATCGTCAACTTCGCGCGGCGGCTCCGCGACACGATGGAGGTCTTCCTGAAGTGCTTCGTGAGCTTGCGCGACGGCTATCAGGAGTTCGAGGCCGAGGTGCTGGCGCGCGATCGCTCCGCGGAGACGGACAAGGTCGCGAACGCGCAGGACGCGAAGGAGCTCGGCACGGTCCTGCTCACGCCGGTCGGGGGCCCGGACGCCGCGCGGCACCTCCACGAGATCTTCGTGGATGTCATGAGCCACCAGATCGCGCTCTTGAACGGCGTGATGGGGGGCGTGAGGTCGCTGCTCGTCAAGCTCTCCCCGAAGACGCTCGAGGAGAAGCTCGAGCGCGCGGGCAAGAAAGGCGGGCTGTTCTCGAACAGGTACGAGGAGCTCTGGAAGCTCTACGAGCGCCGCCACGGCGACTATTCGGGGGAGGACAAGGAGACTTTTCGGGAAATATTTGGCGAGCAGTTCTCTCGGGCGTACGCTGCGACCGCCGCAGAGGACTATGGGTCGTCCGGCGAGTCGGGAGGCCGGAGCATCGTCCGCTTCCCCGGCACTGGGAATCCGAACAAACGCTAGCGCCCCAACACGGCGGGGCTTCGCGCGGCGAGCCGCGTCATGGGCTCGCCGATCTTCGCCGGAGGCGCGGCCGAACGCGAGGCGCCGTTCATGCGAATCAGGGAGAAAGTCGTAGCAGCAGGATGTCTGGCCGTCGCCGCGTGCCTCCTCGCCCCGATCGAGGCGGCCGCGCAGACGACGGTCCAACGCGATAAGAACTGGGCCACGGTCTCGGACGTGAGCCTCGTGCTGGGAAGCTCCGTCGTTTTCCTGATGCCGCGTGTGTATTACAGCGATCCCGAGGCCACCGTCGGCTGGAAGGGGCGCTGGCATTTCTCGGTCATGGCGCCCGCCATGACGATGACGGCGCTGACGCTGCTCGTGGACCTGCCGATCAAGAACGCGCTCGAGTCGACGCGCCCTGGCTGCTCGATCGACGAGACGAAGGCGGCTGTGTCCGACTCGGGCTGCGAGTCGTTCGGCGGCCCGTCGACGCACGCGTTCGCCTCCTGGGGCGCGACGGGCGCGGGGACGGGCATCTTCGTGGTCGACACGTTCCGCTACTCGTCTGGCCGCTTCAACGCCGGCGGCTTCATCGGCAATGTGGCCTTCCCCCTCACCGCCTCGGTCGTCACCACCATCGCCCGGAGCGTCGCCCCCGGCGACACGCGGCCGCACGAGAACGCCGGTCAGATCGCGATCGGCGGCGTCACCGGCTTCCTGAGCGGCCTCGCCGTCGGCACCGCCTACGCGATGCTCCAGCGCCCGAACTGCGGCTACGGCAACGCGCTGTTCTGCTGGTAGCCGCCTCTCCGGCAGGCCCCCTCCCCTCTCTCCGCCAGGCCTCCCTCCTCCCCTCGCTAGCAAGCCTCCCCCCGCTCGCTGGAGCGGCCAGGGGTCGTGGGGGAGCGCAGGGGGGCAGGCCGAGGTTCGAGCACATCACGCGCGCCGCGTCCGCGCCATGCGCGGGCAAGGCGCGCGTCCGGCGGGCCCCCCGCCCCCCCGCCCCCCCGCCCCCTCTACGACCCCCTGGCCGCGCCTGCTGTTCTCCAGCGGTTTCCGCCCCCCCTCTGCCCCATGCCGAGCAGAGCGGCGGTCACCCGCACAGGAGACGGGCCCAGATCGGCGTTTTCGGCGCGCAAGCGCACTCCCGTGCGCTGAGCACCGAAAACGTCGAGGTGGGCCCGTATCCGAAGCGGGTGACCGCCGCTCTAGTCCTGTCCGACGACGCGCTCCCAGAGCGGATCGTTCGACGAGAAGAGCGTATCTCGCTCCACCCGGAGGAATCGCTGGAACTCGACGCGGCGGAGCTCGCGGTCGCTGTCGCGGTTGCCATCGTCGTGCTTCACGATCTTCACCCGCACCTGCTCGAGCAGCTGAATGCCGTTCGGCTTGTAGGAGACGTCGGTGCGCAGCACGTAGCGAGCGTAGAGCCCGCGCTCGGTGACGGAGGGCACCACCGCCGTCCGCTCCAGGTCGACGGACGCCGCCTCGATCAGCCGTCCCCTCCGCGCGAGGTAGAAGTGGGCTCGTTGTCGGCAGTCGTCGGGATCAGGGCAGCTCTTCGTCTCGGCCACGACGAGGTTGTCGTTGCCGAGGCGCACCGGGGACAGCTTGGTCCCCTTGGCGGGCGCGCGGAAGCTGCCGACCCCGTAGACGTCCGCGCGATCGCCGGCCGCTCGCACGAGCGCCACGAGGCCGCCCTCGTCGCCGTTCTCGAACTTGAGGACGCGCACCCATACGGCGCGAAGCCCCTCCGGCCCGGAGCGGATCTCGACCTCGTCGGGATCGATCTTGCGCGGCCAGCCGGACTTGGAGATGCCGCCGCGCAGGGTCTCGTTGGCGAACACGTAGTGGCCGGTACAGTCGACGTCGGTCGGTCCGATCCCGCGTTCCTCGCTGTAGCCGGGAATGACGACGCTCAGCCACTGGTCTGGGTCGAGGGTGCGGACGGCCGCCTTGCCGCCTGCCCCGCGCTTCGCAGGCGGCAGCTGGGTCGTGCACACCGGGATCGGATTCTGCTTGCGTGTCTGGAGCTCGCCGTGTGGCTGCTCTGGGTACGATCCGCAGCCCGCGAGGGCGGCGGCGAGCCCCAGGCCGACGACGGAGCCGAAGCGAACGATGCTCACGCGCTCTTCGTATCATGCAAGGCGTCGCCAAGGCGAGTTCGCGACCCAACGCCCTGGCCGGCCAACGGGGCTGGCCGGCCAACGGCTCTGGCCGGCCAACGGCTCTGGCCGGCCAGCCCGCCTCGTTCTCGGTGTCGGCGGCCGCACGCATGCCAGATCACGCTGCCGTCCCGCGCGTCGTCACGTTCCCCACACGCCCGCAACGCGATGGACACGCCCGCGTCCTCTTATGGAAGCGATGGCTTCGCGACGGAATATTGCGCGCCCTCAGGAACCAGACACGAACCAAACCCCAACCGAAAGCGAACCGAAAGCGAACCGAATGCCAACCGAATGCCAAGAAACCCGCGCTGCCCCGGGACACAAAAGTCTTGACGCTCCCAAAGAGGGAGTTACCTTCTGGACTCCCTGAGACGAACAGGGGTAGAGATACGATGAGAGTCTTATCTCTATGTTTCTTAACTCCTAGTCCCGACGGGGCGGACCGTCTGCCAGCGCGCAATGGGGCGTAGACTGAGCCCAGGCGGCGAGTTCTTGAAGGAAGAGGCATCTGATCATGGCGTTGCAAGCTCATCTCCAGTTGAAGGGCATTACCCAGGGCCCCATCGACGGCTCGGTCACCCAGAAGGGTCGCGAGAAGACCATCGCTGTCATCGCTGTCCAGCATCAGGTCGTGAGCCCGCGTGACCCGGCGACCGGGATGCCCAGCGGGAAGCGCCAGCACAAGCCCTTCGTGATCACGAAGGAGCTCGACAAGTCAACCCCCCTTCTTTACAACGCCCTGGTCAACAACGAGAGCATCTCGGAGTGGACGCTCAAGTTCTACACGCCGGGCACCGCGGCGTCGAAGAACGTCGGCAAGGAGCAGAACCACTACACGGTCAAGCTCACGAACGCGACGGTCGCGAGCATCGACTTCCAGATGGACAACACCCGCTTGAACGACGGCAGCAAGGACAGGCCGGAGTACGAGCGGGTCTCCTTCACCTACCAGAAGATCGAGTGGTCGTACGATGACGGCGACGGCGCGCGCCAGGCGGACGACGACTGGCAGGCGCCGAACCAGTAACGCCTAGCGGTCGAGGTCTCGTCGCACCGGGCGGCCTTCGGGTCGCCCGGTTGCGTTTGTTGTCCTGACGTTGGGGCATCAGAGCGGGGCGCAGCTTCGTGCGCTACGGGCTCAGCCGCTTAGGCAGGCGAGTGAGGCGTACGAAAGTACGCCGCAGCGAGCCGAACGACGCGGATGAACCCGTAGCGCACGAAGCTGCGCCCCGCTCCAGGGGATTCCTCAAAATCAGGCATGGCCATCACGCGCAGCAAGCTCAGAATGTTGGCATGCCCCTCAGCGCCTACCTCAGACTCACTGGCGAAAGACAAGGGGAAATCAGGGGATCCGTCACCCAGAAGGGGCGAGAAGGTAGCATCCTCGTCACCGAGGTATTCCACTCGCTGGTGGGGCCGCGCGACCCGGTCACCGGGCGCCCGACGGGCAAGCGGATGCACAAGCCCTTCGTCGTCACGAAGGACCTCGATCGGTCCACCCCGCTCCTCCTCAGCATCCTCAGCCACAACGAGGGCATCCCCCGCTGGGAGCTCCAGTTCTACAGGTCGATCGCGATCGGCGTCGAGAAGCCTGTCTTCACGGTCCAGCTCACGAACGCGAACATCTCGAGCATCCAGTTCCACATGCACAACGTGAGGAACCCGGGGCAATCGCGCTTGCCCGAGCAGGAGGAGGTCGCGTTCACGTACCAGAAGGTCGTCTGGATCTGGAACGACGGGGGCGTCTCCGCGGAAGACGACTGGCTCACGCCGCGCTGAGCGGGCGGGCTTCCGCTCGAGGCGCGAGCTGATCTACGATCCCGCCGTGGCCGGTGCCTCCCTCCTCACCCGAATCGCGCACGCGGCCGACCCGCACTCGACGGAGCGGCACACCTACCGGGATCACGACCTCGAGTCGGCCATCCTGACGCACCTCGGGCACATGCTGAACACCCGCCAGGGGAGCTCGCTGACCTGCCCGGACTACGGCCTGATGGAGGTCTCGGAGGTGCTGCATGAGTTCCCCGAGGCGATCGGCCTGGTGCAGCGATCGCTCAAGAACTGCATCCAGACCTACGAGCCGCGGCTGAAGAACGTGCAGGTCCGGCACCTGCGCACGGACGCGATCCAGTCGATGGTCCTCGAGTTCGAGATCACCGCGCAGATCCACTTTCCCGATGGCCGGCGGCAAGCGCTCCGGCTCGGCGCTGCGGTGGACCAGAGCGGCAACGTCCGGGTGATGTAGCCCCCGCCCGGCAGCCTGGCTCACGGCGGTTGACAGCCTTCGGCCCCGGCGGTCGACTGGCGGTGGCGAGAGGATGTTCAACAAGTACTACCAGGACGAGCTCACCTACCTGCGGGATCTGGGGCGCGAGTTCGCCGCCGCCTACCCCGGGATCGCGCCCATGCTCGCGGAGAAAGGCGGGGACCCCGACGTCGAGCGCCTGCTCGAAGGCGTCGCGTTCCTGACGGGCAAGATCCGCCAGAAGCTCGACGACGAGCTCCCCGAGGTGATCCACTCGGTCGCATCGCTGCTCTTTCCGCACTACCTCCGCCAGATCCCGGCGACATCCATCATCGAGTTCACGCCGCTCCCGAACGTGGTGCGCGAGAAGCTCGTCGTCGCTCGGCACGCGGAGGTCGGATCGGTGCCGGTCGACGGCGTCTCGTGCCGGTTCCGCACGACCCAGGACGTCGAGCTCGTCCCGCTCGCGGTGGAGGACGTGCGCGTCGACACGGGCGCGCAGCTCGCGCAGACGCTCCGCATCGAGCTCCGTCTGACCGGCGGAGCCGCGCTGTCGGGCCTGTCGCTCTCCTCGCTGCGCTTCTACATCCACGGTGAGCGCAGGCTGCAGGACGACCTCCGCCTCTGGGTCGGGGCGCACGTCGACACCGTCGCGCTGGCCGCGGTGGACGCCGCGGGGCGCGACACGACGATCGCGTCGCTCCCGGCGCGCTCCGTGCGGCTCACCGGCTTCTCCGATGAAGAGTCGCTGATCCCGTACCCGAAGACGGTCTACCCGGGGTTCCGGCTCCTGCAGGAGTTCTTCACGCTCCCGCAGAAGTTCGCGTTCTTCGACGTGACCGGCCTGCAGGCGCTCTCGGCGGAGCGGATCTCGGACCGGTTCGCGATCCTGCTGCAGTTCAGGGACGGGCTCCCGCCGGGGACGCGGATCGGCAGGGAGAACCTCCGGCTGTTCTGCTCGCCCGTCGTGAACCTGTTCGAGCACACGAGCGATCCGATCAAGCCCGAGGCCACGAAGCACGAGTACCTCTGCCGCCCGGCGGGCGCGGCGCCCGCGGCGTTCGAGATCCACAGCATCGACAAGGTCGTCGGCATCGCCCGGCGCACGAGCCAGCGCGTCGAGATCCCCTCGTTCTTCAGCTTCCAGCACGAGCTCGATCCCGAGGCCGCCGCGCGGACGATCTTCTATCAGGCGCACCTCCGCCCGGCCGCCATCGGCGACGGCATCGACATGTACCTCTCGTTCGGCTCCCCGCAGGACGCCGGGGCCCTCCCCGAGTTCGACGTGATCAGCATCGAGGCGACGAGCACGAACCGCCGCCTGCCGGCGCAGCTGAAGCTCGGCGATCTCCGGGTGCCGACGGCGACCTCGCCCGCCGTGGCGAGCTTCACCAACCTCACCGGCGTCACCGCGCCGCTCCCGCCGCCGCTCGGGCGCGAGCTGCAGTGGCGCGTGCTGGCGCACATGGCGATGAGCTACCGCTCGATCACCGAGCTCGAGGTGCTCCGGGCGACGGTCGATCTCTACAATTTCCAGGCGATCGTCGATCGTCAGGCGGCGCGCGCGAACCAGCTCCGCCTGGCCGCGATCAAGTCGATCCGGGTGCGGCCGACGGATCGGCTGTACCGGGGGGCGCCGGTGCGCGGCGTCGCGGTCGACGTCGAGCTCGACGAGGGCGGGTTCGTCGGCGAGGGAGAGATGTACCTGTTCGCGAGCATCCTGAACGAGATGCTCGGGTCCTACGTCTCGCTGAACTCGTTCACGCAGCTGACGGTCACCGGCACGAATACACGCGTGGTGCACAAATGGGACCCGAAGAGCGGCAGCCTGACGCTGATCTGAGGCCGGCTGCGCCGAGAGGCGCCGCGAGCGCCGACCCCGTCGCGCTGGAGACGCTCCGGCGCTTCGCGGATACCGCGCCGCGCTTCTCGTACTACCGCCTCATCTACCTGCTCGAGCGGCTCTTCCCTGCCGCGCCGCCGGTGGGCCAGCTCGGGCCGGTGCAGGACGAGCGCATCCGGCTGCGCGGCGACCCGTCGCTCATCTTCGCCTCGAGCGACGTGAGCGAGCTCGCGCCGGTCAAGTCGGCTGACGGCGTGGAGCGCGCCCGCGTCTCCACCACGTTCCTCAGCCTGTACGGCTCGGTGTCGCCGATGCCGGCGTACTTCATCGAGCAGATCGCGCAGGCCGACTACCAGGGCGGCCCGCAGCCGATCCGAGAGCTCCTCGACGTCTTCCATCACCGGCTCCTGTCGCTGCTCTACCGCGCGTGGACCAAGTACCGCCTGCCCGTCACGTACCGCAAGCAGGGCGCCGATCCCTTCTCGCGCCGGATGCTCTGCGCGGTCGGCGTCGACGGCTTCCGCGGCTACGAGACGCCGCTCGATCGCTTCTTCTTCCTCCGCTACGCGTCGGTCCTCGCCTCGAAGTCGCGCTCGGCGAGGAACCTGGAGACGGTCCTGTCCGAGATGCTCGGCAACATCGGGGTGAAGATCGAGCAGTTCGTCGGCCACTGGACGAAGATCGAGAAGCCGTTCAGGAACAAGCTCGGCGTGATGAACCATCAGCTGGGCGAGAGCCTGACGCTGGGGCGCTATGTGTTCGACGGCTCCGGCCGCTACAAGGTCGTGCTCGGCCCGGTGGGCTACGACGAGTACCTCTCCTTCTTGCCCGGGGGCCGGCGGCAGGATCTGGTCCGCGGCGTCATCGAGACGTTCACGCCTGGCATCCACGACGTGATGCTCGAGATCCACGTGGACACGGAGGAGGCGCCGCGGTTCCAGCTCGGCTCGCCGCGCGCCGCGACGCTCAAGCGCACCGCGTGGATCGGCGGATCTGCGGCGGAGCGGCTCGTGATCACGATCCCCCTCGACGACAAACACCTCGCGGGCGGCGACGACGAGGACGACGACGATCGGGGCGAGCCCCCGCCGATGTGAGCGGGGCCGAGCGCCGCCGCCGCGGGCCGCCGGGAGGCGCTCGCGCCGTGGCCCCGTCTTGGCCCGCCCTGCGCTCAGTAAACGGTGAGGCTCTGCAGCGCGGCGGTGATCTCGTCGGCGTTCGCGTCGACGTTCTCGTGGTGCACGATCTGCACGAGCAGGATGCGGCGAGGGCTCCGGATCAGGATCTCGTGGGCGAAGGCATCCGAGACGGGCTTCGACGGGATCTTCGCCTTGACGAGGTAGCTGCGCCCCTGCGTGTTCGCCGTGGCCACGGGCGCGCGGCCGGAGAGGACCTCCGCGCCCTGCTCCTCGAGGTCCGCCTCGTAGCGCTTGAGCACGTCGGGCCACGGATCCTCGGGGCTGTCGATGCGCTCGTAGATCGAGAACAGGAACTGCCGCGGCGACTGGTACGTGATGAAGCGGTGCTCGGGCGTGTAGTCGGCGCCGCCGACGTTCCAGTCCATCGGGCGGCTCATGCGGACGTCGCCGTTCATGAGGCCCACGCCGATCCGGCGCGGCACCCGGTCCGTCGCCGGCGCGTCGAGCGGCGGGAAGTACACCTCGAAGCTCGAGTCCTTGCTCAGGGTGCCGGCCGCGCCGTGGAGGTAGAAGACGTCGTCCTGCTTGGGGGCGGTGGGCGAGCCGCCGCAGCCGGCGAGCAGCGCGATCGCAGCCACGGCGACGCAGGCCACGCCCGCGCGCCCCGCTCCGGCGGCGAGCGGACGGCGGGCGCGGAAGGCGGGGACGTGCGCGAGCATCGGCATTCCGAGGTGCCTCATCGGGGGAACTCTAGGCCAGCGAGGGCACGCCAGCCAAATGTTCGCCGAGGAGTTTGCCCTCGGGGTGTCCGGCATTGAATGATTGCCCGGCCCGGGCAGCGCTGCGCCCGCCGATCGAGGCGGCACCCCCGTGCCGCGAGAGAGCCATGTCCAACGAAAGCATACCGAGTCGCAAGGGCGAGCCCGCCGGAGCACAGGCGGCGAGCGCGCCGAGCCCCCCCTCCACCAGCACGCGCCAGGGCCACGAGCGTCCGGCGCCGAGCCAGCGCGCGCCGCGGCGCCCCGCGCTCGCGGCGGCCTTCGCGCTTGCGCTGGGGGCCCCGGCGTGCAGCGGCATCGACGCCGGCGTGGAGTACCCGGGCGACCTGCCCGCGATCGATCGGTACCTCTTGACTCCCGAGAACGGCCCCGACGCGCCGCTCGCGCTGGGTGAGTTCAAGATCGGCCCCGAGACGTGCAGCGGCGTCGACACGCACCCGGTCACCCAGAAGCTCTCGCCCGAGGATCTCAGCCGCTTCCTCGCGGCGCAGGGCGCCGGGAGCATCACCCCGAAGCTGGCGAGGTCGAACCTGTACTGGTTCGACTTCCCCGCGCGCGACAAGTCGTTCGTCCGGCTGCGCCTTGCGGTGCTCGAGGACGCCAAGCACGCGACGCAGGATCTCCACGACGCCGTGCTGCAGCACGGGCCAGGCTGGTGGGGCGTCCGCCGCTCGAACCTCGCCGTGCTCGCGCCGAAGGCGAACCTGAGGGAAGCGATGGCGTTCGCCATCAAGTACAAGCTCGTCTGCTGGGGGGTCTTCACGTACGCGGCCAACGACGACGCGTACGTCGTCCCCGGGCCCTACGCAGAGCTGTGAGGGGAGCAGGCGGCGCGCGGGGCGGAGGCGCACGCCGCCGGCGCGCCGTCGGCGGACCTCTGCGAAGCTGGCCCACGCTCGGGGAGAACGCGTAGACTGCGCCCATGCGCCGTTACGTCTTGCTCGCCGCCGCCGTCGCACCGATCCTCGCCGTGACCGCAGCCGTCTCCATGCCCGGCTGCGCAGAGGAATTCGATGACGTCTGCGCGTTCCTCGAAGACACGAACAACTGTTACGCAGATTTTCATTCCGATGTCGTGAATCGGTGCGGTGCGCCTGGCGCGGGGAACGGGCCCAAAGGCAAGTTCGCTGCCCGCGAGACCCTCGACATCTGTTTCCTCACGGAGGGAGGTCAGGTCGTCTTCGACCCGCCGCTCGACGTCGCAGCATTCCCTCCGAAGAGCATCGCATTCAAGCGCCTCGACGCCCGGGCAGAGGAATGCGGCTCCTTCACGTACTCGGGGGAGTTCAGCTACTCGGTGACCATCAATCCATGCGTCCAGCCCGGAAATGACACCGGTGCTGGTGGTAGTGGTGGTGGTGGCGGCGCCGGTGGCGCCACCGCCATCGCACAATGCGAGAACGCAAATGCCGGTGGTGGTAGCGCTACAGGCGGGGGCGGCGACGAGTCTGCCGGCGTGGACGGCGGTACAGTGACCGTCGTCACACCGGAAGACCGTGCAACGCTCGACGTGAGCTGCTCGGAAGGCACGCAATACCACTTCAACCGGCTCGAAGCCGAAGCGAAGTGCGGCGGCTACGACACGCTCCTTCCGAGGGCCATACTCAAAACGAGCCTAGGGAAACAGCCCCCCCCGGAGGCAGACCCCAATGATCTCGATGGATACAATGGTTTCATCTCCTTCAGCATCCACTACCCACCTATCGTTGGTTCTGAGGAGGGTGGGGGTGCTGGCGGCGGGGGCGATGGTGGAGCGGGCTCCGACGCGGCGCCCTCGGCTGAGGTGGTGGAGTATTTCAACTGCGAGATCCCGGCGCCCCTCCCCCTCTGCTTCAATGGCGTGAAGGACGGCACGGAGACCGACGTCGACTGTGGCGGCACGCTCTGCACAGCGCGGTGCGGCGATGGTCAGTCCTGTATCAAGGGCGGCAATGATTGCGCGGATGGGTTCGAGTGCGTCATCGTGGATGGCTTCTCGAAATGCGCAGCGCCCGCGGGCGGAGCCGGCGGTGGCGGCGCAGCCGGCGCTGGCGGCGCAGATGGGGCTGGCGGCTCGGGCGGCGCCGGCGGTCAGTAACCTCGCTCTCCGCTCAGGCGACCAGCACCTTCACCACGAACGTCGTGCTCCCGAGGCGCAGCCGGTCGTTGTCGCGCAGCTGCCGGCGCTCGCCCTGTCCGAGGCGCTGCTCGTTGACGAAGGTGCCGTTGCGCGAGCCGTCGTCCTCGATGAAGACCTGGCCCGTCGTCGGGTCCGCGTGGATCGACGCGTGCCGTGAAGAGGCGCTCGCATCCGCGAGCCCGATCTCCGTCGTAGCGTCCGCCCCGGCGCGCCCCACCTGCGTCCGGCCGCTGTACATCGGCCAGAAGCTGCCTCCGGGATCGTTCTGGAACGTCACGATGAAGCCGACGAGGACGCGCGCCGGCTGCGCCGACACCTGCGGCACCGCGCCCGAGACCGCGCCCTGGACGATCGGAGGCGCGACGATCGCGGGCGCCCTGGCCTGAGCGACCGCCGGCACCCCGCCCTGCACCATCGGCGGCACCCCGCCCTGCACCATCGGCGGCACCCCGCCCTGCACCATCGGCGGCGGCGCGACCGCGCCCCCCTGCACCATCGGCGGCGGCGCGACCACGCCCCCCTGCACCATCGGCGGCGGCGCGACCGCGCCCCCCTGCACCATCGGCGGCGCGACCAGCCCAGACGCCCCCGTCGGCACGACCATCGGCGGCGGCGCAACCATCTGCGGGGGCACGCCGAAGACCGGCGCGGGCGCCACGGGCTGCTGTCCCATCGCGCCCCCCATCGACGCGCCAGGCACCATGCCCGGGCCCGGCACCCCGAGCGCCGGCTGGGCCTGGACCGGCGGGACGCCCGGCGCGTTCATCGGAGGAGACGCCGGCTGCGACGTGAGCCCGGCAGAAGGTGCCGCTCGGGCCCAGGGAGAGACTGGGAAGTTCGCTTCCCCGCCCGCCGCCGAGAAGGCCACGCCTCCGCCCGGTGACGCCGGCACCGAGAGCCCGCCCCCGCCCACCCCGTACGCCTGAGGAGGAGGCGGATAGGCCCCCTGCGCGCCCCCCGCCGCGTAGCCTGGCGCCGCGCCGCCATAACCCGAGGCGGCCGGCTGCCCTGGATAGCCCGGCGGGCCAGGCGGGGCATAGGCGCCAGCCCCCGCCTGCACCGGCGGAGGCGCGACCGGAACGGAGGCTCCAGGCGCTGCGCCCGCCACGCTCGTACCGCACATCGAGCAGGCAGCGTCGGTCTCCTTGAGCATCCACGCGCAGTTCGGACACGGCCTCATGCGATCTCGAGGCTACCGATTCGCTTGACATCCGTCGAGGCGAAAGCCGGCCGCGGGCGCGAGCACCGCAGCGCAGGTCGGCCTGCGCTGCGCAGGCGACGCGATGTCGCTGCCACGCGCCCAGCGAACACGCCAAGCTCGCCGAGAGGCAGAGGCGTCCGTCGCCGCCGCGCGGGGCGCCTTGACGAAGAGAGGCACGAAGAGAGGCACGAAAAAAGGCGCCGCGCGTTCAAGCCGCGCGGCGCCTCGGAGACAGGTCGCTCAGCGATCGCTGGCGACGCTCGTCAGTTGCTGGCGATCGAGCTCTTCTCCGACTTCTCGAGCTCCTTCTTCTCGCCGTCCTTCGACTCCTCGGCCGCGGGCGCGGGCTCGGGCAGCCGCTCGAGCGCGGCCTCCAGGACCTGCTCCATCCGGCTGACGAAGAAGAACTGCAGCTCGTCCACGACCTCCTTCGGGACCTCCTCGAGATCCGCCCGGTTGCGCTCGGGTACGATGATGCGCTTGATGCCGGCGCGGTGCGCCGCCAGCACCTTCTCCTTCAGGCCGCCGATCGGGAGCACGCGACCGCGGAGCGTGATCTCGCCCGTCATCGCGACGTCGTGGCGGACCTTGATCCCGGTGAGGAGCGAGACGAGCGCCGTGAACATCGTCACGCCCGCGCTCGGCCCGTCCTTGGGCATCGCGCCGGCGGGGATGTGGATGTGCAGATCGCTCTTCTCGAGGAAGTCCTTCGCGATGCTGTACCTCGACGCGTTGCTGCGCACGAACGACAGCGCAGCCTGCGCCGATTCCTTCATCACGTCGCCGAGCTGGCCGGTCAGCTGGAGCTTGCCCGTGCCGTACATCCGCGTCGCCTCGATGAAGAGGATCTCGCCGCCGACGCTCGTCCACGCGAGGCCCGTCGCGACGCCGCTCTCGGCGGTGCGCTCCGCGACCTCGCTCGTGTACTTCGCCGGGCCGAGGAACTCGTGCAGATCGTCCTCGTTGTCGACGCGCCGCTTCTGCGTGTCGCCCTCGGCGACCTTCACCGCCACGCCGCGGATGACGCCCGCGATCTGCCGCTCGAGCGACCGGACGCCGGCCTCGCGCGTGTAGTGATCGATGATCTCCTCCAGCGCCTTGTCCGTGACCTCCAGCTGCTCGGTCGTGAGCCCGTGCTCCGACAGCTGCTTCGGGAGCAGGTGCTGCCGCGCGATCGCGAGCTTCTCCTTCCGCGTGTAGCCGGGGATCTCGAGGATCTCCATGCGGTCGCGGAGGGGCGGCGGGATCGGATCCGCCACGTTCGCTGTCGCGACGAACATCACGTGCGACAGGTCGTACGGGATCTCCAGGTAGTGATCCGCGAACGTGTTGTTCTGCTCCGGATCGAGCACCTCGAGCAGCGCCGCCGACGGGTCGCCGCGGAAGTCGTGCCCGATCTTGTCGACCTCATCCATCATGAAGACCGGGTTGATCGTCCCCGACTTCTTCATGCCCTGGATGATCTGGCCAGGGAGCGCGCCGACGTAGGTGCGCCGGTGGCCGCGGATCGCCGCCTCGTCGTGCACGCCGCCGAGCGAGACCCGGTGGAACTTGCGGCCGAGGGCGCGCGCGATGCTCCGGCCGAGCGACGTCTTGCCGACGCCGGGGGGCCCGAGCAGGCAGAGGATCGGCCCCTTCTTGTCCTGCTTCAGCTTGCGGACCGCCAGGTACTCGAGGATGCGCTTCTTGACCTTCTCCAGGCCGTAGTGGTCCTCGTCGAGCACCTTGCGGACGCTGCCGATGTCGAGGTTGTCCTGCGTCGACTGCGTCCAGGGCACGTCGAGGATCCAGTCGAGGTACGTCCGCACGACGGTGTACTCGGCCGACCCGACCTGCATCGTGCGCAGCCGCTTCAGCTGCTTCTTCGCGACGGTCTCCGCCTCGGTCGGCAGGTTCGCCTTCGCGATGCGATCCTCGAGCCCGTCGAGATCGCCCTGATCGCCGTCGTCCTCGCCCAGCTCCTCCTTGATGGCCTTGAGCTGCTGGCGCAGCACGTACTCGCGCTGGTTCTTGCCCATCTCCTCCTTGATCTGGGAGTTGATGCGCTCGCGCATCTTCAGGATCTCGAGCTGCCGCGTGAGCAGCCGCAGCACCTTGCGGATGCGCTCCTTGACGTCGATCGTCTCGATGAGCTGCGCCTTCTCCTCGACCGGCGCGTCGAGGTTCGCCGCGACGAGATCCGCGAGCGCGCCGGGCGCCTGGATGGAGTCGATAAGCGAGCCCGCCTCGCGCGGGAGCTCCGGCATCAGCTGGATGACCTGCTTCGCGATGTCGCGCAGGCTCATCGCCAGCGCCTCCGCCTCGACGTCCTCCGTCGCCGGCTCGTCCATGCGGCGGATCTTGGCGCGCAGGTACGGCGTGTGGGCCGTGACGCTGTCGAGCCTGATCCGCGTGAGGCCCTGCAAGATCAAGGAGTAGTTGCCCGAGCTGTGCTTCAGCGCCTTCAGCACGCGCGCGGCGCAGCCCATGGGGTACAGGTCCTCCGCCCCGGGATCGTCGGTCGACGGATCGCGCTGGGCGAAGATCGCGATGACCGGGCCGGGGAGGTTGTCGACATCCTCCACCAGCGCGACCGACTTCTCGCGGCCGACATCGAAGGGCGCGACGGCGCCCGGGAACAGCACCGCATTGCGGATCGGCAGAACCGGCAGCTCGTCGCCGAAGACGACCTCTTCCTCGGAGCGCGGCGGCATCGGCGGGTTCTTTTTCTCGGACATGGCGATCTCCTCTAGGCACCCGACCGGGGGAGGTAAACCCCTTCATCAACACGCAGCCGGGCCGCGCGGCCACCGCGCGCCCCGGTCATCTTGGCTTGCATCCAGACGGATGCGGATGGTGCAACGCGGAGCCCTGCTGGCAGCTCTTGGTGGAAGACAGCCCGCGAGGCTACGGGAACTCACCATAGACACGGCGCATGCCGCGTGCCACAGCCCTGGCCATTTTTTTGAATGAGGATACGCTGCGGGTCAGCTCCGACCTGCAGCGCTCGCTCGTCATCACCCTGGCTGGCGCGCGCGCGACGCGGCGCAGGATCCTCGGCGCCGTCGCTTGCCGCGCGGCGCGGCGCGGCCGAGGCTGCGCCCGGCACGGAGCGACACCCTGGCCCTCGCTGAACGATGATCGATCCCCTGCTCGGCCTCGGCGCGCTCGCGATCGCGATGCTCGGCCTGCCGGCGGCGCCGTCGCTCGATCCAGGGCCCAGCCCGGCGTGTCCGGCGGACATGCGGCTCGTCACCGGCACGCACCGCGACGAGGTGCAGCACGTCTGCGTGGAGCCGGCCAAGAGCGGCAAGGCGACCCACTGCTTCGCATACTGGGAGGACATCACCGCCGAGGAGGGGCCGGCGACCGAGATCTCCGTGTGCATGGACCAGTTCGAGGCGCCGAACCAGCGCGGGGCGAAGCCCCTCGTCATGCAGTCGTTCGAGACGGCGACCGCGTGGTGCGCCGCGCGCGGCAAGCGGGTGTGCGCCGAGCAGGAGTGGGAGCTCGCGTGCGAGGGCCCCGAGCGGCGTCCCCTCGCCTACGGCTGGCGCGTGGACAAGGCGGTCTGCAACAGCGGCAAGGCCTGGCGGCCGGTCGACGAGCGGAAGCTCGGCGCCTCCGTCGAGGTGGCGCAGCGCGAGGTCGAGCGGCTCTGGCAAGGCGCGCCGAGCGGCTCCCATCCCGGGTGCGCCTCGACCTTCGGCATCTTCGACATGATGGGCAACGTCGAAGAGTGGGTCGCCTCGCGCCGCGGCCGCCGGTGGCCAGGCGCGCTCATGGGCGGCTTCTGGGCCAAGCCGTGGACGGGCTGCCGCGGGACGAACGACGCGCACGAGCCGAAGTTCGTGTTCTACGAGACCGGCTTCCGCTGCTGCGCCGATCCGCGCTCGGCTCTCCCATCGCGCGGCGCGGCGGCGCGCGAGGAGGACGAGGAGCGCGGCGGGCGGCCAGCGTCCGGGCCCTGAGGTCGGGCCGCCGCGGCGGCGCTCGCCGCGAGCGAAGAAGGCGGCACGAGGGGCGCAGGTCCTGCTAGAAGCCAGGGCGTGCGCGCCCTGTTCTTCGGTACCCCCGCCATCGCCGTGCCGTCGCTCGAGGCGCTCGCGTCGATCGCGGACGTCGTCGGCGTCGTCTGTCAGCCGGATCGGCCGGCCGGCCGCGGGCTCGCGCTGAAGGCGCCGCCGGTGAAGGTGAAGGCGCTGGAGCTCGGCCTGCCCGTCGTGCAGCCCGAGAAGGTCCGCACGCCCGAGTTCGCCGCGTGGGTCGCGGACGCGCGAGCGGACGTCGCGCTGGTGATCGCCTACGGGCGCATCCTGCCGAAGGCGGTGCTCGAGGCGCCGCGGCGCGGCTGCATGAACCTCCACGCGTCGATCCTGCCGCGCTACCGCGGCGCCGCGCCGATCACGTGGGCCATCGTCGGGGGCGAGGCCGAGACGGGCATCTCGCTGATGCAGATGGACGAGGGCATGGACACGGGGCCCGTCTACGCGGTGCACCGGGCGCCGATCGGCCCGGACACGACCGCCGACGAGCTCGCGATCGATCTCGGGGCGCTCGCCGCGCGCGTCGTGCGCGAGGACCTCCGCCGCGCGGTGGACGGCGCGCTCGCGCTGACGCCGCAGGACCACGAGGCGGCGACGCACGCGGCGCTCCTGAAGAAGGAAGACGGGCGCATCCGGTGGGAGCGGAGCGCCCGGCAGATCCACGACCACATCCGGGGGATGACCTCGTGGCCGGGCGCCTTCACGACGATCGACGGCAAGCCGCTCAAGGTGCTGGCCGCGCGCGTCGAGAGCGAGGCCGACCAGGCCGGAGCGCCGCCGGGGACCGTGGTGATGGCCGGCCGCGGCGTCGTGATCGTCGCGTGCGGCGCGGGCGCGATCCAGATCATGCGGGCCCAGGCCGAGGGGCGGAAGCCGCTCGCGGCGGCAGACCTCGTCGCCGGGCGGACGCTCCAGACGGGGATGGTGCTCGGTCGATGAGCGCCCCGGGCGCCGTTCACGGCGCCCGGTCGATGAGCGCCGCCCGCGTCACGGCCCGGCCGGGTGCCAGATCGTCTTCATCTCGACGAACCGCTCGATCCAGCGGGGGGACGTCGCGGCCCTGTCGTCGAACCACTCCGCCTCGCCGAGCGAGCGCGCGCGCACCCGCTTGACGCTGGCCGCGGCCGCCTCCTCGAGGCGCTTCGCCAGCGCCGCGTCCACGCCGTGCAGATCGAGCGCGGCGACGTCCATGTGCGCGGCGAGGTGCGGCAGCACCTCCGTGAGCTGGCCGGTGAGGATGTTGACGACGCCGCCCGGGAGATCGCTCGTGGCGAGCGCCTCGCCGAAGACGAGCGCCGTGCGCGGATCCGCCTCGCTCGCGAGCACGACGCACGTGTTGCCGGCGGTGATCACCGGCAGGAGAGCGCCCGCGAGGCCGAGGAGCGCCGGCCGCGGCGGCGCCGCGATGACGACGACCCCCATCGGCTCGGGCACCGTGAAGGTGAAGTGCGGGCCGGACACGGGGTTCAGGCTCGCGAAGAGGCTCTGGTACTTGTCGGCCCAGCCCGCGTAGGCGACCGCGCGATCGATCGCCGAAAGGACCTCGCGCTCGGCGGCGCCGGCGCCCTGCCCGCCGCGCGCGAGCGAGGCCGCGAGCTCCGCGCGCCGCGCCTCGAGCATCTCGGCGAGGCGGTAGAGGATCTGCCCGCGGTTGTACGCGGCGCGCGCCGACCAGCCGCCGAGCGCGCCGGCCGCCGCGAGCACCGCGTCGCGCCCGTCCTTGCGCGACGCGCGCGGGATGTTCTCGACCGCGCCCGCGCCTCCGTGATCGCGCACCTGCGTGTACCTCCCGGACTCCGAGCGCACGAACGCGCCGCCCACGAACATCTTGTACGCCTTGCGCACGCCGACCCGCGCGCGCGCCTCGCCCGAAGGAGCGTCGAGCGCGGCCGCGCCGGCGCAATCGCCGATCGACGTGCACCCCTCGTCGCCGCCGCTGTCCTGGTCGCCGAGCGCCATCAGTCCACCTCCAGGTAGGCGAGCAGCCCCTGGCGTCCGCCCTCGCGGCCGAAGCCGCTCTCCTTGTAGCCGCCGAACGGCGCGCTGGGATCGAACTTGTTGAAGGTGTTCGCCCAGACGACGCCGGCGCGGAGGCGCTGCGCGACCCAGAAGCTCTTCGATCCCTTGCCGGTCCAGACGCCCGCCGACAGCCCGTACATCGTGTTGTTCGCCTTCTCGATCGCCTCCTCGGGCGTGCGGAAGGTCAAGATCGAGAGCACCGGGCCGAAGATCTCCTCGCGCGCGATCCGGTGCGACTGCGCGACGCCCGTGAAGAGCGTCGGCGCGAACCAGTAGCCCCGCTGCGGGAGCGCGCAGCTCACCGAGAAGCGCGCCGCCCCCTCGCGCTCCCCCGCCGCCACGAGCTCCTCGATCTTCGCGAGCTGCGCCCTCGAGTTGATGGCGCCCACGTCCGTGTTCTTGTCGAGCGGATCGCCGACGCGCAGGGTGGCCATGCGCTCGCGCAGCTTGAAGAGGAGCGCTTCATGCACGCTCTCCTCGACGAGGAGGCGCGAGCCCGCGCAGCAGACGTGGCCCTGGTTGAAGAAGATGCCGCCGATGATCCCCTCGACGGCCTGATCGAGCGGCGCGTCCTCGAACACGATGTTCGCGGCCTTGCCGCCGAGCTCGAGGGTGAGCCGCTTCCCGGTGCCGGCGAGCGCGCGCTGGATGCGCTTGCCGACCTCGGTCGACCCCGTGAACGCGACCTTGTCGACGCCGGGGTGGCCGACGACCGCGGCGCCCGTCGCGCCGGCGCCCGTGACCACGTTGACGACGCCGGGCGGGAGGTCCGCCTCCTCGATGATCTTCGCGAGGAGCAGCGCGGTGAGCGGCGTCGTCTCGGCGGGCTTGAGGACGCACGTGTTGCCCGCCGCGAGCGCCGGGGCGAGCTTCCACGCCGCCATGAGCAGCGGGAAGTTCCACGGGATCACCTGGCCCGCGACGCCGAGCGGCCGGGGGTCGCGCCCCGGGAAGGCGTGCTCGAGCTTGTCCGCCCAGCCCGCGTGGTAGAAGAAGTGCGCGGCCGCGAGCGGGAGATCGACGTCGCGGGACTCCTTGATGGGCTTGCCCCCGTCGAGCGACTCGACGACGGCGAGCTCGCGCGCCTTCTCCTGGAGTGCCCGGGCGATGCGGTAGATGTACTTGCCTCGATCGAGCGGGCGCATGCGCGACCAGTGCTTCTCGTACGCGGCCCGCGCCGCCTGCACGGCGAGATCGACGTCCTGCTCGGAGGCCTCGGCGAACTCGCAGAGCTTCTCCTCGGTCGACGGGCTGATGCTGTCGAGGTAGCGGCCCGAGGCCGGGGCGCGCCACGCGCCGCCGATGAAGAGGTCGTACCGCGGCGCGATCTTCACGTGATCGCGCCCCTCGGGCGCCGGCGCGTAGCGCCAGGCGTCCCCGAACACGACGGCCGCGTCGCGCGCCGCGGTCGCGTCCCGCGCGGCGCTCGCGTCTCGCACGTCTCGCGGCGAGCCCCCGTCGCCGCCTGCCGCGGCGGTGCTGTTGTCGCTCATGCCGCGCACTCTACGCCCGCCGCCGCGCGTTGAACACCGACGCGGCCCCGCGCCGCGGCGCGGTCAGTCCTTGCTGAAATGGTCCCCGCTCTGGTAGGCGCCCGTCCGCTCCTTCTCGAGCTGCATGAGTACGTCGTTGAGGAGCGTCGACGCGCCGAAGCGGAACAGGTCGCTCGTGAGCCAGGCGTCGCCGAGGGTCTCCTTGACCAGCACGAGGTAGTGGAGCGCCTGCTTCGCGGTGCGGATCCCGCCGGCCGGCTTCATCCCGACGCGCCGGCCGGTCGCCTGCGCGTGATCGCGGATCGCCTCCAGCATCACCAGCGTCACCGGGGGCGTCGCCGCCGGCGTGATCTTCCCGGTCGAGGTCTTGATGAAGTCGGCGCCCGCGAGCATCGCGATGCGGCTCGCCTTGCGGACGCGGTCGTAGGTCCCGAGCTCGCCCGTCTCCAGGATCACCTTGAGGTGCGCGCGCCCGCACGCCTGCTTGGTCGCGGCGATCTCGTCGTACACCGCGCCGTACTCGCCGGAGAGCATCGCGCCGCGGTCGATCACCATGTCGATCTCGTCGGCGCCGAGCTCGACCGCCTGGCGGACGTCGGCGAGCTTGACGGCGAGCGTGGACAGGCCGCTCGGGAAGGCGGTCGCCACACTGGCCACCTTGACGGTCGAGCCCGAGACCGCTCGCTTCGCCACGGCGACGAGCTTGGGATAGACGCACACCGCCGCACAGGAAGGGATGTCCGCGCGCTCGTGGGGCCGGAGCGCCTTCTGACAGAGCTGCTCAACTTTTCCCGGGGAGTCTTTCCCCTCGAGGGTGGTGAGGTCCATCATCGAGATGGCGAGCTTGAGGCCGGCGACCTTGGCGGGGCCTTTGATGCTCCTTTTGCCGAGCCCGGCTGCGCGCTCTTCGACCATGACCTTATCCACGGTGGGCGAAGAGAAATCGGGGTAGGTGACCTCCCTGCCCTGGCGCACCACGCCGGGCGCGGCGCCGCCGTCGTTTCCGAAGATCGCCATCGGCCTCGTCTCCTGGCGCGGGAACGTACCAGAAGCGTCGGATCGATCCTACCGAGTGCGTGCTAACGTGGCGCTCTGATGAAGAGACGCTTCCCGATTGCGGTCGTTTTTGTCGTACTTGCTGTCGTCTTTGCCTTTGCCTCGCTGCTCGGGTGTGGCGCGGCCGAGCGACCCGATGGTGGACAAGGGCTGATCCCGGTCGGCGCGACAGCGCCCGACGTGTTCGCCGCGGATCAGCACGGCGCGATCCAGCGGCTGTCCGACCAGCGAGGTCGGGCCGTGGTCGTGTACTTCTATCCGAAGGACGGGACGCCGGGCTGCACCGAGGAGGCGTGCGCGTTCCGCGACGCGTGGGATCGCTTCAAGCAGGCCAACGTGCAGGTCTTCGGCGTGTCTTCCGACACCCGCGAGTCGCACGAGGCGTTCTCGATCGAGCACAAGCTGCCGTTCCCGATCCTCGTCGACACCGATCACACCTGGGCCACCGCGTTCGGCGTGCCGATGAAGCTCGGGACGACGGCGCGCGTGACGTTCCTCGTCGATCCCGACGGCAAGATCGCGAAGGTCTATCCCGACGTGGATCCCGGGGTGCACGCGGACGAGGTGCTCAAGGACGCCGCGCAGCTCACGGGCGCCGCGCTCCCTGTCGCGCCAGCGCCGGCGGGCGGCGCAGCGCCGGCCGGGGCGGACACCGCGGCGCCGGCCGCGACCGGGGCGGCGCCCGCGGCGACGCCTGCGGGCGCTGCGGATCCGGCCGCGGCCGCTCCTGTGGCGACGGGGACCATTCTGCCTCCGGCGGCCCCCGCGGCGCCCCCGGCGAAAGGTTCGCCGGCGAAGCGGTGACGCCCGCCCGCGCACGCGGCGCAGGAGCGCCGGCGGCTCGCGCGCGGACCGCGCGGGCCGCGCGGAGGGCTGACGGGAGCATCTGCACACGGGAGCGCGCGCGTGGTGCGTAGGTCGTCGGAAATTTGGAACACCAACGGGTTGGATCTCTGCGTCCATCGCTTCCGCGACGACGGCGCGCAGCCGACGGGCCTCACGCTGCTGCTGCTCCACGGCTTCCTCGACGCCGGGAGCACGTGGGACCTCGTGGCCGAGCCGCTCGCGCGGGCGGGGCACGACGTCGTCGCGCCGGACCAGCGCGGGTTCGGTCGGAGCGCCCGCGTCGGCGCGGGGAGCTACTACTACTTCCCCGACTACATCGCCGACGTCGCGGCGCTCGTCGACGCGCTCGCGCCGGCGCGCCTCGGCGTGGTGGGCCACTCGATGGGCGGCGCGGTCGCCGTGTACTACGCGGGCGCGTTCCCTGGCCGTGTCGAGCGCCTGGCGCTGCTCGAAGGCATGGGGCCGCCGGCGAGCGGTCCCGAGGTCGCCGTCGCGCGCGTCGAGGCGTGGCTGCGCCAGATGGCGGAGCTCGATCGCGCGCCGCGGAGGCTCTCGTCGATGCAGGACGCGATCGCGCGGCTCGTGGCGAACCACCCGCGCGTGCCGCGCGACGTGCTGGCGACGCGCGCGCCGCTGCTCACGCGGGAGGAGCCGGACGGCGGGCTCGCGTGGGCGTACGATCCGATGCACCGGACGACGTCGCCGCTGCTCTTCCAGGTGGAGGCGTTCATGACGTTCCTGGACCGCATCGCGTGCCCGACGCTGCTCGTGAGCGGCGGGCCGACGGGGTGGCACCCGGAGGACGAAGCGCAGCGGGTGGCGAGGCTCAAGCGCGCGGAGCACGTCGAGCTGCCGGACGCCGGGCACATGATGCACTGGTCGGCGGCGGCGCAGCTGGCGGAGCGGCTGGGCGAGTTCTTCGCGAGCGAAACCGGGTCCCTCGAGGACGGAAATAAAAGAGCTTGACTCGGCAGGGCGAGTGGGTAATCTGCGCGCCTCCTCGACGAGAGGCGTGCCACCTTAGCTCAGTGGTAGAGCAACGGTTTCGTAAACCGTAGGTCTCGGGTTCAAATCCCGAAGGTGGCTCAAAGAGAATGCCAGCGTGTAGGCTCGCCGGTGGGTGAGCAGAAGGCCGCTGGCCCTGGGTGGTCGTGAGCAACGCGACGAGCTCTGTAGCTGGGGAGCTCGTGAACCCGAGATCTACGGTTTACGGAACCGTCGTTCTACAGGCCGGCGTTCCAGATAGTGCGCCTCTGCTGGGCGCGCTGGTGCAGTCGCTTCTTGTCGCGCGACGTCGAGCGCCCCCTGCGGACGTCGCATTCCCGGGGAGGAGAACTTCGCCACCGCTCCCGAGGCGGAGGCTCCCACGAGCTCGTCCAGAGAGCGACAGCGAGCCCAGTCAGGGCGCAACGCCGACGGAGCTCATGACGAAGCTTGCCGGGAGACCCGCTGGCCGCGCGCATGGCTGCGAGCCGCGAGGCTGGAGCTTTGCGCCCGCCATCGCGTCCCTTTCGAGGCGCCGCAGGTCTATCGCCTCGACGGGTTGCCCTCTTGCTTTCGGGCCTGCGCTGATCGCGGACAGCTCGCCGTCTGATCGCGATCCGCCCTTCGCCTGCACCCAGGCGAGCATCTCCGTGAATTTCGCCCCCGATCGGGCCGGCACGACGGGTGCTGAAGAGCCCGGCTGGGTGCGACGGGCGCCTGCCTGTGCCGAACCGATTGTCGCTCTGCATGCAGGGCAGGCCGGCGCGCACCCGCGACGGGATGAACCATGTCAAGGAACTGGGATCAGACGCTCAAGGACTGGGCCGAGACGATCGACGCCACCGACGAGGAGCGGGGCAGCCGCGCCCGCGAGGCCATCAAGGAGGCGATTCGCAGCGCGTCGAACCTGAAGCACAAGAAGATCGATGTGGCCGTCACCGGCTCCTACCGGAACAACACCAACACGCGTGCCGACAGCGACATCGACGTGGCCGTCGTGCTGCACGACGTTGCCTTCTACGCATTTCCTGCCGACGGCTCGGTGACGCAGACGATGCTCGGGATCCAGGGTTCGAGCTACTCCTTCGACTCCTTCCGCAACGACGTCGAGGCGGCGCTCCGGGCCCAGTTCGGCGCCGGCAACGTCGCCGCTGGAAACAAGGCTTTCGACGTCCGCGCTTCCGGCGCTCGGCTCGACGCCGACGTGGCGGTGTTCCAGAAACACCGCCGCTATACCGGCAGGAAGACCGCAACCGGAGAATGGGAATACTTCGATGGCGTCGAGCTGCGCCCGCGCAACGCGCCCGCGCTGCGCGTCATCAACTGGCCGGACCAGCACTACAAGCGCGGCGTCGCGAAGAACGATGCGACCAACAGGCGGTTCAAGCGCGTGGTCCGCATCTTCAAGCACCTGCGCGCCGACATGGCCGCGCAGGGCGATCTCGAGCAAAAGAGCGGCGCCGGACAGGTGAGCTCGTTCGTCCTCGAGTGCCTCGTCCACAATGTGCCGGACACGTGCTTCAACCTGGAAGATGGCGGTTATATGAAGGACACGAAGGCTGTCCTGAGCTGGCTGCTGCGCGCCACCCAGCCCGACGCCGACAGCTCTGCGCTGACGGAGGTGAGCGGGATGCAGCCGCTCTTCCACGGGCCGGCGCGGCGGACGCCAGAGCAGGCCTATGCGTTCCTGAAGGCGGCATGGCGGCGGGTTCGTGGCGCGGAGCTGCTCCCCCGATGAACCGCGCGTCGCTCACGATCCTCGTGCTCCTCGGCGCCGCCATCTGGGCGCTCTCCCTGAGCGGGCATGGCTGGGTCCTGCCGCTGTCGTTCTTCACCCCCCTGTCGGCCGTGGTGTCGGCAATGTCCGTGGTGATTCTGCTCTGGGACGTGTGGCTGTGGCGGCTCGGCCTGCTGCATCCCTGGCCCGTGAGCAGGCCTGTTCTGCGGGGCACCTGGCGAGGCGAGCTCACGCCCGCGAAGGGCGAGGCGCGCACCATCTTCCTCGTCCTCGACCAGGCGTTCTCCAGGATCGAGACCCGGACCTTCACCGCCGAGTCCCGCTCCGCGAGCATCGCCGCGCGTCTCGACAAGGTGGACGGCGAGTTCCTGCTCGCGGCCATCTACCGCAACGATCCTGACCTGCTCCTCCACGATCGCAGCCGTATTCACCGCGGGGCCGTGTGCCTCTGGGTCCACGGGCCCGACCCCACGGAGCTCAGCGGCTGGTACTGGACCGACCGGGACACGAAAGGACAGCTCCGCTTCGAGCGGGTCTCCCGGCAGCTCTCGAGCGACTTCGCGAGCGCCAGCGCCCTCGCCGCGCGCTCGGCGTAGGTTCAGGCCAGCCCCAGCAGCCTGCGCAGCTTGCCTCGCGATACGCCGAGCCGGCGCGCCGCCTCCGACTGATTGTCCCTGCACTCCGCGAGCACCTGCTCCGCCGCCTCCCGGGTCAGCGCCACCCGGGCGGCGGGCGGGCCGAGCGCCCGCTCGACCGCGTGCTGCGTGAGCGGCGCCGAGGGGCCGATCATCGCCGCGAGGCGCTCCACGTCGCGCACGTTCGCCGGCCACCTCTCCAGCATGAGCCGCTCGACCGCCTCCACCTCGGTTTGCCGCGCATCGAAGGGCGTGCCCCGCCGCTCGCGCAACGCCTGGAGCACGGCAAAGACGTCCTCCGGCCGCTCCCGCAGCGGCAGGAGATCGATCCGAACGAGGAACCGCGCCAGGAGGTCGCGACGGAACGCGCCCCGCTCCACCATGGCCTCGAGAGCCCGGTTCGTGGCGGCGATGAGCGCCACCTCGACCCGGACCGGACGGTCCTCGCCCACCGGGAGGATCTCGCGGTTCTCGAGCAGGCGCAGGATCTTCGGCTGCACCTCGAGCGGCAGCTCGCCGATCTCGTCGAGGAACACGGCGCCCCCCTGATGCGCCCGGAGCACGCCGCGGCTATCGCCCACAGCACCGGAGTAGGCGCCCCTCTTCCAGCCGAAGAGCTGGCCTTCGAAGACGCTCGCGGGGATCCCCGCGACGTTGACGGCCGCGAACGGCTTGCCCCGGCGCCCGAGGGCCTCGACGACGGCCTCGGCGAGGAGCTCTTTGCCCGTGCCGGTCTCGCCCTGGAGGAGCACGTTGACCTCGCGGCGCGCGGCCAGCGCGAGGAGCTCCGCGCGCACCGCGGTGAGACCCCATGGGCCCACGAGGCGACCGAGCGGCGGCGCCGGCGACAGGGCGCCGGTGAAGGCCTCGCGGTAGACCAGAAGCGTTTTGCCGAGGCGCACGACGTCGCCGTCATCGAGGCCCGTCCGCTGCTTCGCGCGGAGCGGAACACCGTTGAGGTACGTGCCGTTGCGCGAGCCGACGTCCTCGACCTGAAGGCGACCTCCCGTCCGGGAGAAGCTGAGGTGCCGGCCCGACACCTCGGCGTCAGGGAGGCCTGCCGACACGAGCCAGGCGCGGCCGACGACCTCGCCGGACGCGGGGATGGACAGGGCCACGACCCCGGGGAAGGCCGCGAGGAGAACGGGGTGACCGCACTCCCCGTCGCCCGCCGACGGGGGCCGGTGCTCCTCGGTCGTGGGCTGGGAACGGCTGTCGGCGCGCATGGATCAGGGCCCCTCGCTCGTCCTGGGATCGAGGTAAACGGCGAGCTTGATATCGTCCCTATCGGGGCCGTCGATGTACACGTAGAGCCCTCCGCACAGCGCCGAAACGAGCACAGGCGGGCTCTTCACGCGCCCCGGCAGGTACGCGCTGCCATCGATGGAGAACTGGATCCTCATGTCCTCGACGTCCTCGGTGGTCACTGCGAGGCGATTGACCTCGTCGCCATTCCGCGACCCGATCTTGAAGAACGGCGCACACACGGGCGGATCGCCGATGCGCATGCACACTTCGGAGTAAGGGCGGGACCTGGTCATGTCCTGTGCGTCGGGACCGAATACGCTCGACAAGCGCAACCACCACAGCGCGGCTCTGGGCAGCGGCGGAGCCGCGCCGGTGCACCGGGGGCAGCGGAGCTTCGTCGGCCCCTTGCATACCATGTGCGAGGAGCAACACGCCTCGATCTCCGGGGTGCTCGCGGCTGGCACCTGGGGTGGCTCCGGCGCCGTCGACGGGAGCGTCACTGACGCGGCGGACGGGGGCGAGAGCGGCGGGATGCTCCCTGCCATCGGCTCCTCTCGCGAGGCGACGAGGGAGACGAGGAGCTCGGTCCCGCCGCCCGCGATCCATGCCGTCGCGGCGCCGATCACCGAGATCACGACAGCGAGCGTCGCGAGCCGCCGCCCGCTTCGCCTTCCGGCCGGCGATAAGCCATGCGCAGGCGGGGCAGGCGACGGGAAGATGTCCTGCGGCTGCGTGATAATCACGCTCGCAATCGGCGGCGGCGTCATCTTCGCCGGTTGCGTCGCGGGCACGGGCGCGCCCCGCGCGGGCACGGGCGCGCCCCGCGGTGGCGTCACCTTCTCCGGTTGCGTGATGGCCACGGCCGGGACCGGCGGCGACGTCATCGGTGTCGTCGCCACCTGGTGCGGCAACGTCGGCGCGGACAGCAGCGGTGACAGTGGCCCTGCTGCCGCGGGTACGCCGGCTGCCTCCGGATCGGCGTGCGCAGCGCTCGTCCGCAGGATCTCCAGCAGCGCCGCCCCGTTCGCCGGCCGCTGGAGCGGCGACAGCGCGAGACTAGCCTCCACCGCCGCGCCCCACGGCCCGGCGAGCCCCCGCGGCGGCCACACGATGCGCCCCGCCTGCGCGGCTTTGTAAGCGCGTGCGTAGTCGACAAGCGTCGCGCTCGACGCAAGGCCGGTGGGGTGATTGTGGAACAGGACCTCCCACGCCATGATGCCGAACGCGAACAGATCGCGCGAGGGTCCCTCGGCTCGGCCCCACGTCGCCGGATCGACGAGCTCCGGCGCCATGTACGGGATCGTGCCCACCACCGCCCCCAACGACGTCAACGGCCGCGGATTGCCCGCCGACGCCGCGATGCCGAAGTCGAGCAGCTTGACCGCGCCAGGTCGCCGCGGGTCGGACCAGAAGCTGTCCGCGAGCAGCACGTTGTCCGGCTTCAGATCGCGGTGCACGAGCCCCGCGCCGTGCACGTACGCGAGCGCCGAGGCGACCTGCTCGAGCGCGGCCAGCGCGCGCTGGCCGTCCAGCTGCCCGTCGCTCGCCGCTACGCCCAGCGACCGGCCCCGCACGAAGTCCATCACCAGGCCCACGAGCCCAGCGTGCATATCCTCGAAGAAGCCGTGGCAGGCGACAAGCGCCGGGTGCTTCGCCGACGCGAGGATCTTGGCCTCGCGCCGGGCGCGGTCGAAGCTCTGCCGTCCGGCCTCCTCGAGGCGGACGAGCTTCAGGGCCCGGACCACGCCGCCTTCCCGCGGGTCGATAACCTTCCACACCGCGCCCTGCCCGCCCTCGCCGAGAGGCTTCACCAGCGTGTAGTGATCGACCCGATCGCCTGCGCGGAGCCGCATCCTGCCCCCTTACCCGCGCGCTGGCAGCATTGCCTGCAGCTCGCCCCACGCCACGATGATGACGGCCCCCTCTGCCGGCCTGCGCTCCTCCCCCTCCGGCGCGGTAAATAGCGCACCAGCGAGAGCCACGGGACCGCTGTCGCTGATCTTTGCCATCGTGGATCGGCGGATCGCTGGCATATGGTACGGCCTTATACCTCCACGAGCATAACCGCGAGAACGGCAAGGAGCGCCACGAGACCGAGCAGCAGCGCCACGACCAGCCCCCATCTCGTCCGAGAGAGCGCCACCCGCGTCGCCTTCACGCCGGCGCCAGCCTTCGCCTGCTCCCAGGGTTCCGTCCTCGCCAACCGCTCTCCCGCCGTGACACCCGCCATGAGGGCGGCCACCCCTTCCCACTTCTCCGTGCTCATCGGCGAGCCCGCCCCCGGCCCGACCGCGGCCGCTCCGTTCTGCTTCTCCGTGCTCACGAGCGCGCCCGTCCACATCGCGCGCGCCGCCGCTCCCGGCGCAATCTGCGCCTCAACCTCGGTTCCCGCTGCCCCGCCCTCCCCCGGCAGCGTCGGTGAAGGTGCCGTCTCCGCGCCAGCTTCGCTCCCGGTCCCAGGCGCGTTCCCCGCGCGCGCCGCACGGAGCCCCCACGCCGGCTCCACCCTGAACCGCTGCGCCATCGCCAGCCTGCTCCGCGCATCCGCGCCCGGCGCCGCGCTCCCCGGCATCACGCCCTGTCCCGGCAGCGCCGCCGCCAGCTGCACCGCGCTCGCTGCCCTCTCCTCCCGACGTGTTCCCGCGCGCTCCCGGATCGCCCGCTCCCTCGCCGCGTCCGCCGCCTCGCGCAGGAGCTGCCGCGCGCCCGCGTCGTCCGCAGCCCTCTCTGCCGTCACCGCGTTCCGCGCCACCTCGCGCAGCGCCGCCGCGAGCTCCGCCGCCCGCGCAAACCGCGCTTCGGGCCGCTTGGCAAGGCACCTGGCCACCGCGCTCCAGAGCGCCTCCGGACAGCCCGGGAGCACCTCGGGCAGGGGCGTCGCTTCCAGGTGCACGTGCGCCGCCTGGATCTCCGTCTCCCCGATGCCCGACGCCTCGTCGAGCACCGCGTACGGGTGCGCGCCGGCCAGCATCTCGTACAGGACCACGCCCAGCGCATACAGATCCGCGCGCGCGTCCACGGCGCCCCCGGCGACCTGCTCCGGGGCCATGTAGCGCGACGTCCCGACCGCCCTCCCTTGCCCTGTCAGCCCGAGGCCCACGCCCCGCGCGTCCTTCGCCACGCCGAAGTCGACGAGCCGCGCGCGCACGCCGTCGCTCACCAGGATGTTCTCGGGCTTCACGTCGCGGTGCACGAGGTCGGCCTCGTGCGCCGTCGAGAGCGCGTCCGCGATCTGGATCGCGTAGTGGAGCGCGCGCACCGCATCGAGCCGCGCGCCGCCCGCGATGATCTCCCGCAGCGGCACGCCCGAGGCGCGCTCCATCACCATGAAGAGCCGCCCGTCCGCGGCCCTGCCGGCGTCGTACAGCCGCACGATGTTCGGGTGCGCGACCCGCGCGGCGAGCTTCGTCTCCCGGAGGAAACGCTCGGCATAACGCGCCTCCCCCGCGAGGGAGCGGTGGATGATCTTGATCGCCACCGGCCGCTCCAGCACCGTGTCGACGGCGGCCCAGACCTCGCCCATCCCGCCGCGTCCGAGGAGGCGATCGATCAGGAAGCGCCCCTGGAACAGCGCCCCGGGGCTCAGCGGCTCATCGACGCTCGTCACCTCGCGACACCCTACCTCGCAGCAGCCGACGATGGCGAAAGAGCGCCCCGGCCCTCCTCGCTTCTCTGCCCTTGTTGACCCTCCCTGGGAAAGGTAGCGTCGGGTGTCCATCGCGCGAAGCGCGCCGAGCGCATGCAGCGCCAGCGGGCAGCGCGCCCCCGGAGCCCGATGTCGAGCCCCCGCCCCGACCCCGATGACGGCGATCCGACCCTCGAGGCCCGCGTCGCCCACGCAGTCGCGCCGTACGCCGATCTCCTGCCCGCCGAGGATCTCGAGGCGTTGCGCGCGCTGACCGCGCGCTTCCTCGCGACGCACCCCGTCGCGGCCCCGCTCGTCGACCGGCTCCGCCCGCGCGCGCCCCCCGCCGCGAGCGGCGAGGTCGACCGGCGCGAGCCCGGGGCGCTGGCCGAGGCGGCGCAGCGGCTCGCAGCGAAGGCGGGCGCCAGGGGGCGAGGGCAAGGCGGCGCCCGATGAGCCACGGCGACCGGCCGCGGAGGCCCCTGAGCCCCGAGCAGCAGGCGCTCGTCGCGGAGGCCGTGCCGCTCGTCGAGAAGCTCTGCGGCCACTTCCTCCGGCGGACGCGCGCGCACTACGTGGCCGACGATCTCCGCTCCGCCGCGGTCCAGGCGCTCCACGAGGCCGCGCTCGGCTACGATCCCGCCCGCGGCGTCCCCTTCCAGGTCTACGCGTGGCGGCGCGTCGACGGCGCGCTGTCGGACGCGCTAAAGCAGGAGTCGAAGCACTGGCGCGCCGCCCGCGAGGACGGGTACGAGGCCGCCGATGCGGCGCAGGACACGAGCGACGTGCTCGCCGACGGCGACGCCGAGACGACCGCGCAGGCCGACGGGATGGCCGACCAGGTCGCGGCCGCCGCGGTGCTCGGCCTCGTCGGCCGCGCGCTGACAGCGCAGGGCGAGGAGGGCCCGCGGCTCCGCGCCACGTACGACCGCGCCATACGCGCGGTGGAGGCTGCCCTGTCGCGGCTCCCGGACGAAGAGCGGCGCATCCTCGTGCTCCGCCACGTCGAGGAGCGGACCTGGCAGGCGATCGGCGCGGCGCTCGGCTGCTCGGAGCGGACCGCGAAGCGGCGCAGCGCGGAGGCCCAGAGGCGGTTCGCCGGCGCGCTGCGAGCGGACCGGGAGCGCGCGCAGGGCGGCGCCGCAGCGCCGGATCGGGTGGGGATGGCGGGCGCGACCTCCGGGTAGAGCACCAGGCGGAGCGTCTCCCCGCTGCCGCTATTCTTGCCGTCGAGCATGCCGAACGCTCGCAGGGGGCCCTTGGATCAGCGGCACGACGCGCGCCTTCACCTCCCCGAGAAACTCGCGCAGCCCAGAGACGGCGCCCCGCTCCTGCAACCGCTCGAGCGGCGCTTCGGTCAGGCAGCGCGCCTCACGCTCACGATCGTCGCCCATGAGCCGGCGGACCACCCGTTTCGGGTTCCGCTTCGCCTGCTCGTCTTTCGCGTTGAGCTGGTGCGCCTCGTCGCAGGGGGAGAAGCCGAGGTCGCGTCGAAGCTCGCCGAGGCGAGCGTGCTCTTCGTCCGACTCTGGCTCGAACCCGGCGAGCACCCAGGCCTCGCGCATCGGATCGGGGCAGCCGAGGACGATTTGAAAAGGCGCCCACCGCGAGGCCTCGGTCCGGGCTTGAGCAAGCCCTTTCCGGCGGAGCTCCCCCTGATCATCCATGTCCCAGACGATGAAGACGGCTCCCAGGCGGGTCGACGGATCCCGCTTCCCTACCTCGCGCGCGATCGCGAACGCGTTCCTCGCGGCCTGGGCGCCCGCCGCCCCCGGCTTTCCGTCGAAATGCCCCGGCATGAAGCGCACGTTGCCGAGGTCTCGCCTGTACGCCTCGAGTTTGTGGATGTCGAAGAACTCCTTGCCGTGGCCGTCGCTCGCCCATTCACGGACGGACTCCGGGTGGGAACGCAGCAGGTCGCTCACCCAAGCGGACCCCTCGTCGTGAAGCACGCGGTCCACGAGAGCGCTCGCTGTCAGGAAGTCAGCGGTGGCCTCACAGAAGACCAGGAGCTTCACGGCGCGCTCTCAGCGAGCACCCAGTCTCGCTCTGGATCCATGCTCCAGAGCTGGCCCGCCGAGAGCGTGCCTTTCACCTCGTTCGCCTGCGGGTGCTCGGAGAGGCGCTTGAGGGCGACGGTGCCGTCGTCGCGGAGCGCGAAGGCGTAGATCTCGGAGGGGTCGAGCTCGTCGAGGATGTAGGGAGAGTGCGTCGTGGCGACGATCTGGAGATCGTTGAACTCCTCGAGCAGGCGTCGGACCAGCCGCACCAGGTCCATCTGCGCCTGCGGGTGGAGCGACTCGGCGAAGTCATCCAGGAGCAGGACGTTCGGGCGGTTCGGGCCATGAAGCACGGTCAGGAGCGCCAGCGTGATGAGGGTCCCCTCGCTCGCCGCGTGCGCGGGGACGGAAGGGGCGCCGCGAAAATCGAAGTATACCTTGCTTCCGACGACGTCCTCGGCCTTATGAGGCAGCTCTGGATTCGGGCGTACGACCTTGGCCTGCCGGATGCGAACCCGCTCCACGTTCGGAATGATCCGACGGAGCGACTCTTCGATACGATCGAACACTTCGTCGTAACCGAGCTTGATCGCGGCGAGCGCGACAGCGGTGTTGGTCCCATCGTAGTCGACGTTGGGCGCGAGATCATCGCTGTATGCTGCGGCGGCGATGCGCTCCGCATTGAGCTTGTAGACGGTCGTGGGTGCGACGGCCTCGCCCAGCCACGGCAGCTGATCGCGGAGGGGCCGGGCGCTGTAAGCGGTGAACTCCTGCCCTTGGCCGCCTCGTTGCCAGTCGACAAGCACCGACGATTCCGAAAGCACGGTTCGGAAGCGCCAGGGCCCGTCGTCCAGTCTGCCCCATGAAGTCAGCTCGATCGGCCCCCCCTTGGCCCCCCGGCGCAGCAAATCCCCGGGCGACCAGTCACCCGTCAACACGTTCCAGGGCGCGTAGCCGACGAGGCGGCTCTGAAGCGCGAGCGCCTCGAGCACGCTCGTCTTCCCGGACCCGTTCGGGCCGACGAGCACGGTGAGCCGGCCGAGCGCGACGGTGCTGTCCCGATGGCCCTTGAATTCCTGGAGTCGAACGGACGTGATCATGCGGAAATTCCTACAGGTCGAGCTTCCCCTGGCCGGAGAGCAGCGGCATCCGGGTCCGCCCGCCGCGTCAGGCGCCACGGGCAGGCGGAAAGGTACGCCCGTGGGACCAGCCGGTGAAGCCTGTCCTGTGAAGGCCTGGGCGTCCTTCGGCCGTTCGGCGGAGGCCCGGGGGCGCTTCGCCGCCGCGCTGCGCGCTAACCGGGAGCGCGCAGCGCAGCGCCTCGGCACCAGCTCAGCCAGGGCTCTCCGTCACGAGCTCCGGGACGACAGGCGTCGCCCCCGGCTCCTCCCCGCTGCCGCTCCCACCACCGCCTCCGCCGTCACCGCGCCCGTCCCCCTCGCCTCCCTTCGGCGCCTCCTTCCTCGACGACCGGGCCGAGTTGGGCCTGCCCACCGCGAACAGCGACGGGAACCGCTCCTGGGTGCGCGAGCTCTTCCGCCACAGCCACAGCGCTGCCGCCCGCACCTCCTCGTAGCGCAGGCAGAGCAGCGTCCAGACCCGCACGTACCGGTCGAAGGCCTGCCGAGCCCTCGGCGTCATCGCCGTCGAGAGCTTCTGGATCATCACCCCGGCCAGCTCCCGCGCGCGCGCCGCGTCGTCGGCCCGGTAGTGCTTCGGGTCCGCCTTCACGACGTCGGCGCGCAGCTCGTAGATCCGCGCGTAGCCGAGCAGATCGTTCGCGAGGTCGCGGTGCCCGGTGCCCGGCCGCAGCCGGTCGAGCTCCGGCTTGATCGCAGGGTCGTCCGCGAGCTGGTACTCGCACAGCGCCTGCATGCGCGCCTCGACCTCCAGCCCCTCGGTGACCAGCGCGACCGGCAGCCGCGCCTCCGTCTCGAGCGCGCCGGCGGCCCGGGCCTCCGCGAGCGCGTGTAGCGCGGCGAAACACGCGAGCTCCAGCTCGTCGACGTGCGTGACGTCGAACTCCTCCCGGGGCAGCCGCGCGAAGCGCGCGCGCACGTCGGGAGAGGACACGAACCCGACGACGCCGAGCGCCGCATACGTGGCCGCCTCGACATCGATCCTCACGGTGATGAGCTCGGCCTCGGCGAGGCGGTCGAGCTCCGGGGCGAGCGCCTCGAGCGCCTTCTTGCCAGCCGCGGGATCGTAGATGGGCGGAGCGTAGGACGGCTCTCCAGAGGCGGCAGCGGTCACGGAGCGCTTCTTCGACTTCGTCACAGCAGGCATATCTCTCCTCCTGAAATCTCCTCGAAAAGGGAGGCTGTTGGTTGCGTTCGACCCGAGCCGCCGCCGCGCCGCGCAGGCAGCGCGAGCGAACGATGGACCAGGGCCACCGGGACCGAGCGCGTCGCGCGAAGGGGATCCGTCGCCCGGCGTCCTTCCGTCCCGTCGAGGAGATCAATCGGGAGCGCGACCCCGATCGGGTCACGAAAATCGACCAGGGTCGGTCGATTTCTTTGCGGCTCCGGCGGGCACGGGCCCTGCGTGCGCGGAGGTCCGCTACTACGAGAAAAAGCGGCCAGCGGGGCTCTCGGCAGCTCTCGACAGCCTCCGCCCAGAGCTTCAGCTCTCCCGGCGGCCTCCGACAGCCTCCGCCCAGAGCTTCAGCTCTCCCGGGAGCCTCTCCACAGCCTCCGCCCAGAGCTTCAGCTCTCCCGGTGGCCTCCGACAGCCTCCGCCCAGAGCTTCAGCTCTCCCGGGAGCCTCTCGACAGCCTCCGCCCAGAGCTTCAGCTCTCCCCGGCGCCCTTCACCGCAAGCCGCCATGAAGCACGAGGGTGATCGCGGGCGGCTGCGACCAGCAGGCGCAGCAGGAGACCGGGGGCGCGACGCGACGCGACCCAGCCTGGCCTCCTTCCGCGGATCGCCGCACCGGAGACGCGGGGCGCAGGCTCCCGTTCGGCGGGCTCGCCCGTCACATCGGGTGCTCCTCGAAGAAATCGAGCAGCCGTTCGCTCGCGTGGAACGTCTCGCTCTTCGGCCCGAACACCGACGGCAGATCCCCTCCGCCGGGCCACGTGTGCCCGCCCCCCTCGACCGCGCAGTGCTCGACCTCGACCTCGTCAGCGCAGATCGACCACGCCCTGCAGGTGGTATCGCCATGCGCATGGGTACGGTGCGAGACATCGGCGCAGCCGTCGCGCTCGCGCCAGACGGCGAGGCTCTGGGCCACGGAGATGAACTCGAGGCTCCCCGGCACCGGGACCGGGACCTCCCCCAGGCCTCCGCCATAGGGAATGACCGAGTCCGCGGTCCCGTGCACATGCAGGACGGAGATGGGGCGCACCGGCTCGCATGTCTCCGGCGGCACGTGCAGGACGCCGGCGATCGGGGCGATCGCCGCGATCCTGTCCGCGAGCTCGCAGCCGAGGCGGTGCGCCATGAGCGCGCCATTGGACATGCCGGTCACGAAAATGCGGCTCGGGTCGACGCTGTGCTCTGCGGAGATCGCGTCGATCAGATCTCGTGTGAAGCCGACGTCGTCGACGCCGTCCTGCCACGCCTGGCCGCAGCACTGGCCTGCATTCCAGCTCCCGCCGATACCGGCGGGATAGGCGACCAGGAGCCTTCGTTCGTCCGCCAGCGCGCTGAGGCCGGAGAGCGCCGCTTCGCGCTCGGGCGTGCCATTGAAGTGATGAAAGTCGAGCACCAGCGGGGCGCGTTTCTTCTTGTTCTGAAGAGAGCTCGGAACGTGCAGGAGGGCCGCGCGGTCGCGGCCCCCGCTCGCCACGTGGATCCAGATGTCTCCAGCCGGGCTCGGCTCGCGGGCGCTGCCCTGATCGCCTGCCACGGCGCGCTCCGCGGCCGTCCCCAGGGGCTCCGGCGATCCGCAGCCAGCGAGGATGGCGGCGGCGACCATCAAGGAAGACCCTTTCGTGCGCTCGATGGGATCCATTCACCTATCTCCGGAATGAGAACAGTACGAGACGCACCGGAAGCCCCGGACGCACACCTCTTGGTGAAGCCAGCGCGGTGCCCCCTGCGAGGCGTGTCCGGGTCGCCGGGCGCGCGGATGGCGATCCGTGGACGGGTCAGGGGCGCTTGAAGAGCTCGACCGCGGGGAGAGCGTCGCCCATCGTGCCGGGTTCGTGGCCGCGCAGCAGCGCGTCGCCCAGGCCGAGCTGGCCGAAATGGTTGCGCCCCAGCACTTGACGTGTCCGGCTGCTCCGCGTCCCGCGGAGGAGCGTGGTCAGCGCGGAAGAGAGCTCCTCGATGCGCTGGTATCGAACCTCGGGCATCTTCTGCAGACAGCGCGCGATGATGGCGTCGAGCTCCGCGGGCAAGCCAGGGCGAAGCCGGCTCGGCGGAGCGGCATCCTCCTGGAGCACGCGGCCGACGAGCTCGGGCAACGTGTCCGCCCGGAAAGGCAGCGTGCCCGTGACCAGCTCGTACAGAGACACTCCCATCGCCCAGATGTCGCTCCGCCCGTCGACCTCCTTCGTGCGCACCATCTGTTCTGGGGACATGTAGAGCGGCGAGCCGAGCAGGGCGCCGGTCCCCGTGAGCTCCATATCGTCCGAGGCGATCTGCTTCGAGATGCCGAAATCGAGGACCTTCACGCACGGTGAGCCGTCGGGCCGCTGGGTAAGGAAAAGGTTGGCCGGCTTGATGTCACGGTGGACGATGCCGAGCGCGTGCGCCTCGGCGAGCGCCTTCGAGGCCTGGATCGCGTACGTCGCGGCCTCCTCGACAGGCAGCGGGCCGCGCGCTTGCACGATCTGCTTCAGATCCGCGCCCGAGAGGAGCTCGAGCACCATGAACAGCTCGCCGGTCGGCAGCTCCCCGATATCGTGGACACGCACCGCGTGCTCGCCCCTGACGCGAACCGCCGCGCGCGCCTCGCGGAGGAATCGCTCCTTCGCGTGCGCGTCTCGAAGGGTCTGGGGCAGCAGGAGCTTGATCGCGCGGAGCTCGTCGAGATCGACGTGGCGTGCCGCCACGACGACTCCCATTCCCCCCTTCCCGAGGACGCCCTCCACACGGTATTTGCCGAGCAGCAGGGCCCCCGGACAAATCAGCGCTTCCATGACGCTCAAACGCGCTCCCCCCTCGGGGCTGCGGGCGAGGAATACGCCGCAGCACGTCGCAACGGCGCTACGGTATCAGGGCAAGGATAGTTGTCCAGCCATGTCCCTTATTTCTCAAATCGAGTATTCCGAGAACGAATGTCCGCATCCGTCTCCTCCAGAAATACTCGACTCCAGCGCCGGCCTGGACGAAGCCGCGCCACAGCCGCTCTGGGCAAGATGGCTCATGGCCTGCGGGGCGGGCGCCTGTACTCTCGTCCTCCACTTGGGGCCCCTCCCGAGCGTCCCACGCGGGGAAGCAACGACAACCGCACGCGGCCGCGCTGCCGCGCAGCAGCGGTCGCTCGAGGTGCGCGCGAGGTCGATCCAACGCCGGCGGAGCTAGCAACCCCTCGCCCCCTCCGGCAGCCACCGCCCTACAGCGTCAGCACCAGCTTGCCCACGGTGCTGCCCGACTCGATCGCCCGGTGCGCCTCGGCGGCGCTCTCCAGCGGGAACGTCTTCACCGGCGGCGCCGAGAGGCGCCCCTGGTCCAGCCAGCCCACGAGCCGCTCCATCGCCTCGCGCAGGATCTCCGTCTTATTGAACAGGTACGAGAGGTTGAAGGCCAGCACGCTCTTGTTGTCGTTGCAGAGATCGAGCGGGTTGAAGCGCGGCATCCGGAGGAAGTCGACAGCGAGCTTCGGGTAGCTCGGCCGGCCGCCCTGCCGCGGAAGCATCGTGTGGAAGCCGTACACGACGAGCTTGCCGGCCGAGGCGACGTGCCGGTAGCTCTGCCGCAGCGTCTCGACCCCGTTCGCGTCGAGGATCACGTCGTAGCCCTCGGGCGCGAGACGCTCCGCCGCCGCCCAGAGCGGCTCGCTGCTCTTGTCGATCACCGCGTCGGCCCCGAGGCGCCTCGCCGCCTCGACCTTGTGCGCCGCGCCCACCACGCCGACCACCCGGCAGCCGGCGATCTTGCCGAGCTGCACGAGCGCGCTGCCGACGCCGCCGGCGGCCGAGTGCACGAGCAAGGACATGCCCGGCCGCAGCCGCACGAGCTCGAAGAGCGCGTAGTACGCCGTCATGAACACCGCCGGGAAGCCGGCCGCCTCCTCCGGCGTGAGCCGCGCCGGCAACGGGAAGACCTGGTGGCGCGGGACCGCGACGCGCGAGGCGTAGCCGCCGAAGCGCGTCACGCCGAAGACGGGCGCCCCGGGCGTGAGATCGGTGACGCCCTCGCCGAGCGCGGCGACGGTGCCGGCAAACTCGAAGCCGGGCGTGATCGGCCAGCCGACGTACTTCTTCGCCGACTCGTAAAGGCCCATCCGGACGACGCAGTCGGCATAGTTGACGCCGGCCGCCCGCACATCGACGAGCACCTCGCCGCGCGCGGGAACCGGATCGGGGTGCTCCTCGACGCGGAGCTTGTCGTGGCTGCCGGGCTCGTGAACGACGATCTTGCGCATGGGCACCTGCTCTGCCGAAGTGGCCTCACCGCGGATCGGAGACCGCGGAGACGGCGACGGCGGTTGTACACCGATCGGGGCGGGAGAGCGCGGCGAAGCGGCGGGCTTACTGCGCTCAAGGACTCGCCAGCAGCCGCAGCGGCGCGCTCGGGGCGATGCGCTGAGTTAGCCGAGGAATTAGGAGCACCGCGCTGCAGCTGTTGCGCCGTTCTGGCGGATCGGAGATCCTCTCGACGCATGGGGCATCCTGCGGTCGACAACACGACGCCGTTTGCCCTGGAGCCCGTCTTCCTCACCGACGAGGAGGGCCGCCCACTCCTCGTCGTCCTGGTTCAGGCGACCTTCGACCTGCACCCCGTGCGCGGCATCGACCTCGCCGAGCGGCAGCCGCCGCTGAGCATCGCAGGCGAGCTGTGGGGGGCCGACGCCGCCACGTCGAGCTACAAGATCGAGCCGGCGTTCGCCTTCTTCAAGCCCGCCACGGACGTGGTCTTGATCGGCCATGCACAAGCGCCGCGGCATGCCGTCCCGGAGCTCCAGGTGGTGTTCCGCGTCGGTCCGGTCGGGAAGGCCGTGCGCGTCTTCGGCGATCGGGCGTGGGTGCGGAGCTCGGGAGGGCTCGTCCCGTCGAGACCGCGGCCGTTCGATCGCATCCCGCTCACCTACGAGCACGCCTTCGGCGGCTGGGACCGGAGCCCTCCTGATCCGGCGAAGCACGCGTACGAGCCGAGGAACCCGGTGGGGATCGGCTTTCGTGCGCCGAACGCGGCAATCGAAGAGGGCCTCCGCTTGCCAAACATCGAGGATCCGGACGACCCGCTGCAGCATTATGGCCAAACGGTCGCGCCGGCGGGCATGGGGTTCGTGTCGCCAGGCTGGCAACCCCGGGCCGCGCTGGCCGGGACGTACGACGAGGCGTGGTCGAAGGCGCGGAAGCCGCTCCTGCCGAGAGACTTCGATCGGCGCTTCTTCAATGCCGCGTCGAGGAGGCTCGTCGCGCCGGGATACCTGCGGGGCGATGAGCCGGTGCTGGTGGAGAACGCGTCGCCATTCGGAAGGCTCTCGTTTCGGCTGCCAGGACTCCGCGCGCCGAGGTGCCGCGTAGGGCTCGTGCTGCAGGACGATGCCCCGGTGGAGCTGCGGCTCGACACCGTGATCGTGGACACCGACGCCGATCGGGTGCTGCTGCTGTACCGAGGGCACGTCGTGCTGCGGGACGGGCCGCACGACGTGCGCACGATCGCGCTCGAGGACGATCTGGGCCCGGCACGAAGACACGCGCTCCCGAGCGCCGTCGTGAGAGAGCTCGGCGTAGGCAAGGCGCTCTGAGGATCCCCCGCTGGAGGGAACCACGAGATCAAGCACGGAGACTGGCTTTTGCGGAGCTGCTCAGCTCCCGACGACCTGCCAGGCGTCGGGCGGCGCCGCGGGCGCGCCCCGCGCGCGCGCCGCGGACGGGACCAGAAGGTAATCGCTCGACGTCTTCATACCGGCGCTCTCCGCCAGAGTCACCAGCGCGAGCCCTTCCACGGAGAGCCTGCCCTCCGTCGCCAGCTCCTCGTCCGCGATGGATTCGGCCTGAGCCAGCCGCAGGTAACGGGCCTCGACCTGCTCCAGAAAGCGCCGGAGGGCCTCGTCAAACAGCGCGTCATCTCGTCGCAGCAGCGCCCGGCAGAGATCGAGCCGTGGATCATCGGCGCCCTCCAGGACCGACTCGTAGCGCTCCAGCAGGCCTGTCCCCTCCTCGTGAGCCCGCCTCAGGAGCCAGGACCTCAGAAACGCAAAATAGAGAAAATCCTCCTCGTACTCCGCGTCGCTCCGGCTGGTCCGAAGGCGCAGGGCGATCTCCCGTGCCCCATCGAGATCGAGCGCCGCGATTGCGTCGAAGAGCGGCTTGCATCGGCTCAGAACCTGGTCGGCCTCGGCCGCCCTCAGAAGGTAGTGCGCGAACGAGCGGCCGCTCTTGAACATGTAGATCTGAAATGCAGGGGCATCCATGTACAGGAACAGCGCGCCGATCGCGATGACGCGATACTGCTGGCTGAAACTGAGCGCCTGCCTGAAGCTCAGCCGGTGGGCCACCGCCGCGGGGAGCATCTGTTCACAGTCGTGGTGGGCATTCCCCATGTAGGCCCGCAGGAACTTCGATGCCATGGCGACCTCTACCTCCCCGCTCCAACGAGCACCGCCCCAACATGGCCCCAGCCGGAGCTGGAGAGCACGAGCGACCGCGCGCGCGAGGCGTAGCCGCGCTCCAATGAGCGCGCCGCGATCAAGAGCCCCAGCACCCCGCTCGCCGCGCCGACGTGCCCGAGCGAACCGCAGGGGAGCACCAGCCTCACGTACGGCCCGAGCACATCGGCGCACCGCACCTGGGCGTAGCCCCACTCCGCGGCGCGCCAAGGCACACCGTCGAGATCGAGGATGACGTCACCCTCGAAGCGGGCAGGGGCGGAGCCGTGCAAGGCGGCCTGATGGATGGCGCGAGCGAGGCCTGCACCGGCGCTGCTCTTGCCGGCGAGCACGTGGGCCTCCTCGCGGTCGGTGACGGCCGCGTGCACCGCTGCCATGATCGGCGCGCCCCGCCGCTGCGCGGCCGAGCGCGACTCGAGCATCACGCACGCCGCAGCCTCGCCGGGGACGAGCCCGACAGGGTTCTGCGGCGACTTCAGCCACCCCCGATCCAGCAGCCACTCCAAGGTGATGGTGTCAAGGCATGAATCCGCCGCGACGAGGAGGACGCGATCGAGCTCCCGCTGCGTGATGCGCTGAGCAGCCAGCTTGATCGCCTCGGCCGCGCCAGCCGGACCAATGTCGAGGAGCGCCACCGAACGCTGGGGTATCGGCAGCCCGAGCGCGCGGGCGAGCTGAGCCGAGAGCGACGCCTTCAGCTCCTCGACGTCGCCCTCGGCGTCTTCGAAGCGCTCTTCGTTGAGGGGAGGCCCGATGAACGCGAGCCCCGTACGCTCCCAGGTTCGCGCGTCGACCGCCGCGGGGAGGCTCGATTCATCCCGCAGGCTGTGCACGGCCCCCTGAGCGAGCCGGATGAGCCTCCCGAGCTCGACGAACCCCTCGGTGTAGCCCCGGATCGGATAACCGGTGAGCGGGACCGACACTTGCTGCTCCTCGTCGAGCACGCTGAACCAGGGGATCTCCCGTGGCACGCAGAGCCCAGCACGTATCGATGCGCAGGTCGTCGCGGCGCTCCGGCCGACACAGGAAAGTGCACCGTAGCCTGTAATCACCAGGTCCATCGCTCTCCCAGGACTTCCACGAGCAACGCTTCACCGGCGCTCAGCCGACCACATCCAGCGCTTCGAGCAGCACGTTCGTGAAGCCGCCCGCCCTCAGGGCCTGCGCCAGGTCGGCGCGCACGATGTACTCGGTCACTTCCTTGTCCACACGGAACAACGCCGGCAAGGCGTCGATCTTGCCCCTGTCGAGGACGAGCTTCTCGATCTTGGTGACACTCCCCTGCTTGCCGTACTTCACCCCGCTGGCACCCTCATCGAGGCAGTCGAACGCTCCGATCGGATTGACGATCCAGTAATCTCTCGAGTACACCCGCTTGCGATGATCGTACAGCGTGAACGTGAGGTACTCGATGTCGACCCCTTGGCAGTGCTGCTCGATGACGTCCTTCATCGCCGATGAGACGATGAGATAGCTCTCCGTGTTGCCAAGGAGCGACGAGAGCTTGATGCCCGGGTTCTCCTCTCTCAGATCGATCTTGGCGTTCTCCGGGTAATGCGGCACGGCGCGGACACCGCGGGCCATGCAGTAGCTCTTCATGCCCATGCCCCGGGGAGGGTCCTCGATCAGGACCAGATCCTCGTCCGCTAGATCGCCCGTCGTCGACAGCAAGTGAAAGCTCATCGCGTCTGTCTCCTCGGCCCGCGCGCGGCCCTCATTTGAACCTTTGTCTGCTCATGTCGTCGAGGCTGGAGACCTTCTCCTTGCCCGCCGTGACCACGCGCCCGAACAGCGTCTCCGACAGCGACACGAGCTGGTCCTTCATATCCGAGTACTTCGTCAGCTCGCAGTTGTCGATGTTCTGCTGATTCGCGCTGAGTATCTTATTGACCTTCGTCTTGACGTGCTTGCTGTAGGTCCGGTGGCTGTACGAGCCGAACTCGCGGTGACGCGGCAGCTCGAGCTGGCGCGCGATCGCGGCGTCGAGCGGGAGCAGGATCATGTTGTCCTTGTGGTTGATGTTGTAGCCCTCATCGAGCAGCCCCGCGCGCACCGCCCAGAGGACCGCGTCGATGCTGCCGAACTTGTCTTGAATGCAACCGTTCAGGACGCCGTTCGGTATCAGGTGATGCGCCTCATGATAATAGGGGACGTTCGCGCTGTCCTTGTGGTTGACCTTTCCACGCCGCCCCGGCTTCCCGACGTCCCATTCGTGCGGACGAGGCGCCTTGCGCTCTCGCCACTGGAATCCGCTCGTCCCGCAGCGGACGGCCAAGGTCGTCTTCTTCATGCCCTCGTATTTCGGCCAATCGTAGAGCCCGCTCGTCAGCTCTGCCTTCTTGAAGCCCTGCCAGCTGTGGCTGCAGGAGACCTCCATCCTCCCGACATGCCGGTTCAAGCACTGGCCTCCCTCGGTCGCCCTCGGGACGGGATGGTGATTGAGGTCGTGTGCGATATCCGCCGTGTGCTGCTTCTGGGACATAGTTTGATCTCCGTCCGCTCCGCCGTGGCCCCTCCGCTCAGCCGAGCGACTCGGAGCAGCAGGCGCACTGCTTGGTCACGGCGGGCCCCGGCGCCGGGATCACCACCACGGGCCCCTGCACCAGCGGGAACGGCGGCGTGTTCTTGTCGTTATGAAGCATCATGTCGAGGGCTCGCGCCACGCCCTTCCCCTCGAACTTCACGTCGAAGGAGTAGTTCACGAACTCCGCCTTCCCCTTCGTCTTGTTCGACGCCACCCCGCCCCCCGCGGTCCCCGCCTCATCGCCGGTGCTGGTGCTGAAGTTCGAGTCCGCCACGCAGACGGGGTTGCCGTCGCACTTCACCTTCTTGGTGCCCTTGGCGGTGTCGCTGGCGACGGCGATGTTGGGGTACGGGATGGGGATCGGCCCGCCCGGGCTCGGGGTCTTGCAGACGTCGGGGAAGCTCGGGGTAACCCCACCGCTGTCCTTGTGGACCACCGACATCGAGTTCACTCCCACTGTCACGCCCATCGAAACCTCCCTCTCACGAGATTCGATTCCTGCCCGGTTGCCGATGTGGCCTTGCTCGCCAGCCGCCTGGGCAGCGTTCAGCAGCTCGCGGGTCCCCTGTCGTGCCCCAACACCGGCCCCCGCACCTCGACCACCTCGCGCCGCACCCTCCGCATCGCTATCTCCACCGCCGCCGCACCCCTCGCCGGCTGGCTCCCCTTCTGCAGCACCTCCCCGAGCCACTCCACTGCCAACGGCCTGCCGAGCAGGTGTCGCGTCCCCCGCTTCAGCTCCTTCCCCCGACTCCCCCACCACGTGGCGATCTTCTCCCTGTCCGGCCAAGGCAAGCTCTCGTCCGGATCCATCGCCACGTCCTCGTCCTCCGGATCGTCGCTCGGCCCGCCCTGAAACCCCGCCGGCGGCTCCCCCCGCAGCTTCGCCTCCTCGAGATCCACGCCGGTGATCATCGTGAACGCCCCGCCCGCCACCCGCGCGAGCTCCGGCGTCCCCATGCACTCGATGATCCACGGCATCAGCGCCGGATCCCCGAGCGCCGCCGCCCCCGCGAGCGCCACGCGCGCCCCCCGCATCGTCCCGGCGATCGCGCGCAGCCATGTGGACGCCATCCCCAGATCCGTCTTCCGCATCGCCACCGCGCAAGCCCGCTCCGCGAACGGCCCTCCACGATCCGCGATGGTCCCGAGCACCCTCAGCGCCGCCGCATCGCCGAGCAGCGCCGCCGACCACGCCGCCGCAAACCGGCACGCCTCGTCCTCGCTGCCCAGCGCTCCGCGCACCTCGTCCAGCAGATCCCCCCGCCCGAGCTCCCCGACGGCGCGCAGCGCCCGCGCCCTCAGGCGCAGGTCGCTCGACATCACCGCATATCCCAGGGCCGCCCCCGGATCCTGCCGGTGGACCGCGCACCCCGCGATCCCGATGCGGTGCAGCTCCGGCCCGACCCGGTGTGAGAGCAGCCCCGGCAGGATCCCCCGCACCTTGTCGAAGCTCACCCACCCCAGCGCCGACACGATCGCCCGCGCCAGCGCCGGAACGCCGCCACCCACGTCGAGCACCTGAGCGATGCCCTTCAGATCCCTCCGCTCCACCGCGAGCACCATGGGCGCAAACAAGCTCCCGGGCTCCTCCTCGTCGATGGCGCCCTTGCAGATCTCCCACCCCGCATCACCCGCCAGCCGCAGACCGTCGACATGCGCCTCCAGCCGCTCGTCCAGCTCACCAAGGCTCTGCAAATCGTAGAGCGGATCCACCGCCGCGGCGTCCCGGTACGACCACAGGAACGCCGCCTCCAGGGCGTGCTGCTCGAAGATCTCGGCCTCGATCGTCGAGATCAATTGATCTGCACCGATCCACCCTGGATCCGGTTCACGCCGGACGACCGGGTCAGCAGATACGCCCCACGAATCAAGATCTTCCCAGCGCGCGTCAGCGTGATGCTGGCCTTCCCGCACTGGAGCACGATCTCCTTCTCCGCGGTGAACACCAGCCGCTCACCATCGGCGGTCGCCGTCGCCCCAGCCTGCACCGCCGCACCGGCGCTCTCCCCCGCCACGTGCATCCGCCCCATCACCACCGGCCTGTCGCGCCGCCCGCCCTCGAACAGCAGCGCCACCTCCCGCCCCTCGTCCTCGGGCCCGAGCGCCGTCATCGCCCGCGCCGGAATACCCCCGCGCGCCCCCTCTCCCAGGACAGCCGCCTCGACGAGCGGCTCCCCGCTTGGCCCAAACCCCACGATCCGCCCCACCACGACGCCCTCGATCGGCCCAGCCTTCTCAGCCTCCGCCCGGACGCGCTCCTCGTGCGCCGCGACCACCAGCTCGATCAGCCCCTCCGCGCCCTCGATCGCTCCCGCTTCTCCCCCGCCCTCGTCCGCCACTTCCCCGCTGGCGGCAGCAGCCTCCCCTTCCCCCTCCTCGATCAGGATCGCCTCGCCGCTCGCCTCCGCCGCCGGTGCCCGCCCGTCGTCTCTCATCACCCAGCTCCTCTCCGCTCCCCCTCATCCCGAAGCGCCCGCGATCCCCCCATCGACCTCAGTTCACCCCCACATTGCTCCCCTTGATCTTCACGTTCCCCGACGCCTCGACGTTCACCGCCCCCTCGCTCTTCACGTCGAGCTTCTTCCCCTCGACCCGGATCGGCCCCTCGCCCTTGACCGTGATCTTCTTCCCCTGCACCGTCACGTTCCCGTTCTTCTCGACCGTGATCGTGGCGTCCCCGCACTGGATCGAGAGCTTCTCCCCGATGATCATCGTCTTCTTCTCCTTCACCTCCTCCTTCGCGCTCTTCCCGATCGTCACCGTCATGTCCTTGCCCACCGTCACGGTGTAGCCCTCGTCCACGCTCGTCGACTTGCCCTTGGAGACGCTCTCCGAGCTCGAACCGCCCACCGTCTCGCTCTTGTTCTTTCCGATCGACGCGCTCTGGCTCTTTCCCACGTCGATCGACTGGCTCCCCCCGACCGACTCGGTGTGATCCCCCTCCACGCTGACCGAACGGTTGCCCCCGACCGAGAGGGTCTCGTCCTCGCCGATGCTCTCGGTGTGGTTCTTCGCGACGTCGATGCTCTTGTTTCCACCGATCTGCTCGCTCTGGTCGTTCCCCACCACCTTGCTCCGGTCGTGGTCCACCTCGAGCGCCTCGTCGTTCCCGATCCACTGCTTCTTGTCGTGCTCGATCGCGATGTTCCAGTCCTTCTGACCGTGCAGGAAGATCTCCTCCGAGCCCTTCTTGTCCTCGAACCGGAGCTCGTTGGATCCCCCGCCGCCCTTCGAGCTGTTCGACTTGATGGTGCTCTTCGTCTTCTCCGCAGGGAGCGAGTACGGCGGCACGTTCGTGCCATGGTAGACGCTCCCCACCACGAGCGGCCGGTCCGGATCGCCCTCAAGGAAGTCGACGACCACCTCGTGGCCGATCCGCGGAAGGAACACCGCGCCCCACGCAGAGCCCGCCCAGATCTGGCTCACGCGGATCCAGCACGAGCTCTGCGCGTCCTTCTTGCCCTCCCGATCCCAGTGGAACTGGACCTTGATGCGGCCGTGCTCGTCCGTATAAACCTCCTCGCCAGAAGGACCGACCACGATCGCGGTCTGGATCCCCTTGATCGTCGGCCATGGCGTCACCGACTGCGGGCGGAAGGGGACGTCGGACGGCACGACCTGGAACTGGTTCCGGTAGGCCGCGGCGTCGCCCTCGGAGACAGCGTCCACCGCGGGCTCGTGGCCCTCATGGCGCACGGACACCAGCAAATACTCCCGGTTGAAATCGTCGCGCGCGTGCTCCGCGAGCGTGAAGGTCTGGCCAGGGACGAAGCGCGGGCAGACGCCCTCGCCGCTGCCGGTCTTGCGTGATGTCTGGATCTGCTCGAGCCGGATCTTGGCGATGCTCGATCCCGCGCCGGGTGCGTCGTAGTCACCGGGATAGTCGTAGACCTCGAGGTCGTCGTCCGCCTCGGCCTGGGCGTTGCTCTCGAGCGACAGGCTGGGCTTCTTGAAGTTGTAGTCGCGCAGCGTCACCTTCCCGGAGCGCACCCGCTCGACATAACGGAAACGGGAGACGTGCTCGCTCTGGTGGAGCGCGCCGAGCGGCGGCCGGAACACGACGGTGCTCTCCCCCGCGATCGGCCCGTGCCCCGACGCACCGTCAGAGAACACGAGCACGTGGCCGCCCTCGTCGTGCTCGAAGAAATAACAGATGCCCTCCTCCTCGAGCAGGCGCGACACGAAGGCGAAGTCGCTCTCCCGGTACTGCACGCAGTACTCCCGCGGGCGATAAGCGCCGCTCAGCACGAAGCGATAACCCTTGCTCGAGATCCCGGCCGCGCGCAGGACCTTCTCGATGATCTCCGGGGTGGAGAGCGCCTGGAAGATTCGGCTGTTCCTGCGATGCTCGAGGCGGGAGACGTCGGGTACGACCGTGGCGTGATAGGCCGTGACCCGCTTGCCCTCCTCGCCTTGCTCGAAGCTCGCGACGACACCGTGCAGGTGCCGAGGCAGCTCGCCGACCTGCCAGGTGAGCAGCGCCGTCTTGCCCACGACATCGGCGAACGCGATGTCCCTGTCCGCGCAAGCGACGAGCACGTCGAAATGGAAGAGCTCGGAGATGCCCTCGCGCCCCTCGAACCGCGTAACACGGAGCTCGTGCTCCAGTCCGTCGACCTGAAACGAGTGCATGGCCTCTCCCCTGTTCAGAGCGCGTGCGCGGACAGACCGCGGGCAGCATTCAGCCCGAGCCATCCTACATGCTGCGACCGCTCGACCGCAATGGACGGCTGAGCCCGATGCAAGCGAAGCTGATCGGGAGAGCCGACGCGACATCGGCGCCGCCGCTCGGAGCGACGCTGGCTCGGCGGTTCCTGGGGGGTGTTAGCTGTGAAGCAGCCCTGCGGCTGCCATCGCGGCAAGGAACTGAGCACCGAGCCCCTCGGGCAAGGCGCTCGCCTCGCCGGGGCCCGGCGGATACATGATGGACGGCGGGGCATGGGCCTGCACGACGACGGGAGGCGCTGGCGAGAGAAGCGAAGGGGGCGCTGGAGGCGCGCTCGATGACGCTGCCTGGCGCGGAGGCTCGACCGGCGCGGCGACCGGTGCTCGGGGCGCATCGAACGGCGTCGCGGCGGAGGCGATCGCCCTCGCCGCGTCCTCGGGCTCGAGCGAGGTCGTCTCCTCGAGCAGATCGCGAACGCCGCCGGGCCGCGCCGGTGCGACGGGGGCAGCGGAGGGCGGCGATATCGCCGGCGTCGCCGGGCGCGCAGGCGCCGAAGGCCCTCGCGTTGCGCTGAACGGCATCGCGCCGGCGGCCACCACCCTGGCCGCGTCCTCGGGATCGAGCGCGTCCGTCTCCCCGAGCAGATCGCGAACGCCGCCGGGCCGCGCCGGTGCGACGGCTGCCTCGCGCGGGGCGACGGCCGGCTGCGACGTCGAGAGCGGCGCCGAGCGAGCAGGCTCCGAAGGCCCTCGCGTCGTGCTGAACGGCATCACCCCGGCGGCCACCACCCTGGCCGCGTCCTCGGGCTCGAGCGCGTCCGTCTCCCCGAGCAGGTCGCGGACGCCGCCGGGCCGCGCGGGAGGGGCCGCAGCAGCGCGCGGGGCGACGGCCGGCTGCGACGCCGCCGGGGTCACCGAGCGCGCAGGCTCCGAAAGCCCTCGCGTCGCACTGAACGGGGTCGCCGCCGCCGCAACCAACCTGGCAGCGTCCTCGGGGCTGAGCTGGCTGGTGCCGTCCAGCGTGATGGCCTTGGGGTTTTGCTGCGAGGCCGATCCCGAGGGCGCAGCGCGCGCAGCGGAAGCGCCGCCGGCGGCGAACGGATCGGCCCATGCGATCGGCTGCGCCGGGAGCTCCACGCCCGCGAGGACGCGCAGCGACTCGATCTCCGCCTCCTCGACGGGCGTATGGCCGCGCCACACCACCGAGCAGCGCCGCCGATCCACGTCGATGTGCGCCGTGTCGGCGCGGAGCGAGATCGGCTCCCCGGCGCGCGGCGAGGCAAGCTTCTGTCGGTACAGCCGCGCGACGCCGCGCGCCTCGGGCAGCTGCGTCCGGAGCTTCGGTCGCTGCGCCATCATGCCTCCGAGCACGATCCACTCGTCGCCGCGCAGCGCCGGGATGCGCTGATCCATGGGCGCCGCCTGGAAGTAGCTCCAGTCGAGCCCCTCGGGGATGTCGAGCAGCGCGCCGTGGACGCGGCGCGCGTCGACCGCGCCGAGCAGCCGGCTGCGCAGCGGCGAGGTGCGGGGAAGCGGCCCCAGGCCGTCGATACGGACGTGGGAGCGGGCTGGCCCGACGCGCGCGGAGCCGTCGAGCTGAGCTTGCTTGTCGATGCGGAGCTGGCCGTCCTGCACGACCGTCAGCCGGACCATGGCGTGCGGCGACGAGAAGCCCGGCGGCAGCTCTGCATGGCCGGTCACCACGACGCCGCACGGATCGAGGTACGGCGCGAGGTCGCTCGCGACCTGGAGGCGCTGGCCAGAAGGATCCGGCTGCTCCTCCGCCGCGATCGGATCCGGGGCGACGAGCGACATGCGCCCCTCGGGGACGAGCGCGAACGTCGCCTTCACGACGACGGTCACATGGAGCCGGCCGCGAAGGCGGAAGCAGACCGTCGCGGCGGCGGAAGGGCCGAGGGGGGTGACAGCGACTCGCGGGCTGGGCGCAGACATCGAAGCGCGTGTCATGTCGGAGACGATACTACGTCGGAAGCTCGGAGTTGCGCCGTCGGGCGCGCCCGTGCCCTGCGCCGCGCCGCGGGGCCGGCCGCACGGGCCGGACACCCCTCCCGCCCTGTGCTAGAGCGGCGCCCGAATGCGCATCGCGCTCGTTTATCCGCCGACCTGCGATCCCACGGCCCCGTACCTCGCGGTGCCGATGCTGACAGGCTTCCTCCGCGCGAACGGCGTGGAGGTCCTGCCCGTCGACGCGAACATCGAGGCATTCGACGCGCTCCTCACGCCGCAGCGCATGGCCGACCTCCGCGACCGCCTCGAGGCGCGCCTCGGCGAGCTCGACCGCCGCCCCACGCTCCCGCACACAGGCCAGCTCGAGTACGTCGCCCTCGCCCGCGCGCGCGGCGACGCGCACGCCGTCCCGGATGCGGTGGACCTCGCCAAGGCCACGCTCCGCTCCCCTGACGCCTTCTACGATCCGGACGCCTACGCCCGCGCGGTCGCGACGATCGAGGCGGCGCTCGGCGTCGTGTCCGCCACGCACCACCCGCTCAAGCTCGACTTCACGGCATACCGCACGCCGTTCGGCCTCACGTCGATGGACGAGATCGCCCGGTCGAGCCGGCCGGAGCACGACCCTTTCGACGCCTGGGTGCAGCAGACGCTCGTGCCCCGGCTCCGCGACGCGCGCGCCGACATCGTGGGCCTCTCCGTGTGCTTCCCGGGTCAGCTCCAGCCCGCGTACGCGTTCGCGCGCAAGATCAAGGAGGCGCTGCCCGGCGCGCACGTCACGTGCGGTGGCCCCGGCGTCACGCAGCTGCTCCTCCGGCTGTCGGGCGAGCGGCTCGCGCGCGCCCTCGGCCCGTTCGACTCGGCGTGCCTGTTCGAGGGCGAGCACACCCTCCTCGCGCTCGCGCGCGCGCTCGACGAGGGCCGGCCGCTCCGGGACGTGCCGAACGTCGTCGTGCGCGATCGCCTGATGGGCGCGCGCTGGACGTCCGGCCACGGCATGGAGGACCTGAAAGCGCTCCCCCCGCCCGACTTCGATGGGCTCCCCCTGGAGGCGTACCTCGCGCCGGCGCTCGTGCTCCCGTACGACCCGACGCGGGGCTGCTACTGGGGCAAATGCACCTTCTGCCATTACGGGCTCGCGGAGGTCGGCACGGCGGCGTACCGCGAGCGCGCCGTCGAGACGATCGTGGCGCACCTCGGGGCCCTCGCCGCGCGGCACGGCACACGCCACTTCTACCTGTCGCAGGACTCGGTCGCGCCGAAGACGCTCGTGAAGATGGCGCAGGCGATCCTCGACGCCGGCCTCGACGTGCGGTGGGCCACCGACCTCAAGCCGGAGAAGTACCTGACCAGGGAGCGCGCGGACGTGCTGCGCCGCGCGGGCGCCGTCGCGTGCGCGCTCGGCGTCGAGTCCGCGTCGCCGCGCGTCCTCGGCCTCATCGACAAGGGCGCTCCCGTCGAGGTCGTCTCCGACGTCATCGACCACCTCGCGTCCGCGGGCGTGGCCGCCGAGGCGATGTGCTTCACGGACTTCCCCACCGAGACGCACGCCGAGGCCGTCGAGACGCTCGACTTCCTGCGCGCGCGGCGGGAGGCGCTCGCGGTCTACATCGTCGGCGAGTTCGGGCTGACGCACGGCGCGCTCGTCGCGCAGACCCCGGAGCGCTTCGGGATCGACGAGGTGTTCGCGCTCGAGGGCGACGAGCTCGGGCTCGGCCTGTTCTTCGTCCCGCGGGAGCCGTGGAAGACCGACGCCGAGCGCGCCGACGTGGACGCGCGGCTCTCCGACCTGTCGCGCGGCTGGACCCTGCGCAGCTATCCGTGGGCCGGCGCCGTGTCGACCGCGCACACGATCCTCCAGTACGACCGCTTCGGCCCCGGCGTCTTCCGCGATCGCGCGGCGCGCCGCCCCGACGAGAGCATCCCCGGAGCCAGCGCCATCGAGCGCGGGCTGCGCTTCGATCCGCGCGCCGCCGAGCACGCGGAGGCGCGCGAGGCGGAGATCTGGGCGACGCTCGTTTACGAGGAGCGGCGCGTGGGGCGCGACGCCTACGAGCGGCTCGCCCGGTCGTTGCCGCCGCTCCGGCCGAAGCCCGTGCGCGTCAGGTTCGTCGCGGGCGCCGCGCCGGCCGTGACGTCGGGGCGACGGCCGTCGCACGCGAGCAGCGCGGCACGCTGAGCCTCGGCCAGGCGGCGCTCCTGGGGCCGCCCACCCCGCGGTATCCAGCCGCCGCCCCGTCCCCCCGCCTGCCGTCTGCGCTCGGGAGGGCATGGTAGGATCTGGCATGGCCCAGAAGGCGCCCCAGGCGAAGCTGTCGCCGGAGGAGTACCTCGCGCTCGAGCGCTCCTCCGAGGTGAAGCACGAGTACGCTGGCGGCGAGGTGTTCGCGATGTCGGGCGGCACGCGCGAGCACAGCCTCATCGCCGCCAATGTGGTGGGTGAGCTTCGCAGTTCGCTGAGAGCGCGTCCCAGTGAGGCGCACGCGTCCGACCTGCGGATCAAGAACGTGACGACCGGCCGCTACGTCTACCCCGACGCCTCGGTCGTCTGCGGCCAGCCCCTGTTCGAGGACGAACACCGCGACACCCTGCTCAACCCCACAGCCGTCTTCGAGGTGCTCTCCGACTCCTCGGAGAGCTACGACCGCGGGGGCAAATTCGCCCTGTATCGGGGTATTCCATCGATCGCCGATTACGTCCTGCTGTCCCAGAAGCAGGTAGAGGTCGAGCACTTCCGCCGCCAGCCGGACGGGACCTGGCTGCTCCGCGTGCTCGGCCCGAGCGAGCGGCTCCAGATCGCGTCGATCGGATGCGACCTGGCAGTCGACGAGCTCTACCTCAAGGTCTTCGCTCGGCCCACCGGCGGTTGAGCGGCTCCGCTCGGCTCTCGGCCCGAAGCGCGGAGCCACCGCTCCAGGACTACACCGCCGCCGCCCCGCCCCCGCTGGCCGCCTGCGCGCGCGCCCGCTTGCGGACCATGATCTCCGGGGACTCCGCGACGGCCATCCCCACGAGGCGCATGCCCTCCAGGAAGTGCTTCACCCCGCTCCGGACGAGCTCGTGGCTCGCCTCGCCGACCTCCGGGTAGCCCCGCCCCTCCGCGTCGGGCTGCACCTTGCCCCAGTTCGCGAACAGGCGCCCCCACGGGCTCTCCAGCACGGGGGCCATCTTCTCCTTCGCGTAGCGCGGATACCAGAACATGTCGTGATACGTGACCGACGCCACGTAAGCCCAGGGCGCGAGCCATGTCTTGAGCGACCACTCGATCGGCTTCTTCAGGGGACCCCAGTAGATGCGGTGCTGGTTGCGCGAGGCGAACGTCATCTCCTTGAACGGTCCATCGAAGTTCCACTGCTCGTTCGCCGCGTCCACGTCGCCCACGAGCTCGATGTCGCGCACGTCGCCCGTCCCGAGGCCGAGATCGTGCGCCAGCCGCACGAACTTGAGGTCGCGCAGCGGATCGAACCCCATCAGCTTCGCCGCCACGGCGTCGATCGCCACCTGGTCCGAGGACGCGAGCAGCACGTTCTTCACGTGCGGCACCATGCAGCGCGGCCCCGGGCCGTCGCCCGCGAACGTCCCGTCCATCACCGCGAAGACCCCGCGGTGAATCTTCTTCTGGATCATCAGGAGATCCACGAGCGTCTCGTGGATCACCGGGTGCGTCCAGTGCCGGTGCTCGTTCAGGAGGCCGCCGAACGCGTTCTTCATCGCGCCCGTCGTCGTCGTGAAGATGTGGGTCTTCACCGTCGGCAGGTGGATGATGTTCTCCCCGATGAAGCGCTTCGGGATCGAGAACCCCTTCGGGTACACCTCGTTCAGACAGAGGAACTTCTTCCGCAGATCGCCGACCGCGTCCCCGATCGGGATCCACTCCTCCCCTTCGTAGAGGTGGACGTTGCGCAGGCCGTGCGCCTGCACGACGTCGATCTGCTTGTTCTCGCGCTCGCCGAGGTGGGCGTCGATGACGACCGTGCGGTTGTGGCAGGCGTGGATCAGGTCCTTCGAGTACCCGTCCTGCGTCATCGCCCGGATGACCCCCTCGAGCTGCCAGGGCGTCGTGGATGAGCTCGGGTAGAAGAAGTGCCAGGAGATGTTCACCTTGAGCGCCGTGTCGGCGTCCTTGGCGACCACATCCTGGTAACCGGCCAGGTTCATCAGCCGGTGGTAGTCCGAGAGCACCGTCGCAGGCGACGTGCGGATCACAGCGACCTTCGATTTCGGCATGGCCGGGCCCTTATAGCCCGTCCGGAGTCGCCCGTTCCGGGAAGTTGCAGGGCGTCCGCGTGGAGGCTCCGTGCAGGCGCGGTCGGCACGGAGCAGCAAGGCGCGGGCGCGCGGCTCGCCCGACGCCCGCGTTCCGCGCTCCGCGCAGATCCACCCTGTCACGATCGAGGCATCTTGCCCCAGGCGCGAGGCGCCGCACGCGCGCCCGGACGGAAGCGGCTGGGGCCGATCTCGACGCTGCCCGCCTCGCGCTGCCGAGAACGCGCCGGCCGACAGCCTCTGCCGCCGGTCGGCACGGGGGCTGCAATGCTCCAACAGCAAGGAACCGCAAGGAACCGCGGCGAACAGCCGCCATCAGGAACCACGTTGAGGTCGTCTCCACGAAGACAACGGATCGACCCCTGAAACCCCTTTGGAGGACATCATGCTCGGCTGGACTGTCACCTTCTTCATCATCGCGATCATCGCTGCAATCTTCGGCTTCGGCGGGATCGCCGCCAGCGCCGCGGGGATCGCGAAGATCCTGTTCGTCGCGTTCCTGGTGCTCGCCGTGATCTCGCTCGCGCTCGGGCGCCGCATGCCGGCATGACCGGAGACAGGGTGGAGGCCATGAAGAACGCGTCGCAACCGCGGAATGGTGAGAGGAACGGTACGTTGGACAGCACGTTGGACAGCACGTTGAACGGCGCGCCGAACATCGCGCCGAACGGTGAACCCTGGAAGCCCGGCGTGCCGCCGCCGGCGGCGAGCCCCCCCGGCGAATCGCCGGCGACCCCTGATTCACCAGGCTCGCCGGGCCGCGCGTCGCCGGACCGCGAGATCCAGCTCCCGGGGACGGCGCAGCCCGGAGGGGATCCGGGGACGAGGCACCAGCCCGAGGTGCCAGCGCCCGCGCACACGCAGGAGATCCCGGCGCCGCCGCCTCACGAGGTCCCCGGCCACGATTTCCCGCGCGCTCGGAGCGGTCCATAGGCGATATGCCAGAGACTCCCGCCCTCCCTCCCGCGCCCGGCGCCGGCGCCCCGCGCCGGCAAGGCCGCTTCCGCCGGGCGCTGGCCCGCGCGGCCGCGGTGTCGGCCAGCGTGATCGGCCTGGGCGCCGTCTTTGTCACGGCGGTGGCGGTCGGCGCGGTCGTTCACCTGAACACCTCGTCGACCCGCAACCTGACAAGGCAGCTCGTCAACGACACGCTTCGGTCCAGCCTCGAGGGACGGATCGCGATCGAGCACATCGACCGCCTCGGCCTCTTCACCGCCGACATCTCCAGGGTGACGGTGAGCCACCCGAACGGAACCGAGCTCCTGCGCGTCAGCGGCGTCCACGCGGACTTCAACGCGCTGTCGATCGCGACGGAGCTCCTCCTCGGCGACGGCGACCTCGCCGTCACGATCCCGCTCGTCCGGGTGGCGGACGCGGACGTGCTGCTCGAGCAGGACGAGCAAGGCGCGCTCACCCTGGCCGAGGCGTTCACGCCGACGCCGTCGGAGGAGCCGCCCACCGAGCCCGCGCGGCCGCTCCGCCTCGAGCTGTCGCGCGTCGTGCTCGATCGCGCGGCGGTCCACGGCACCGTCGCGCCAGGGAGCCCCATCGACGCGACGATCGAGGACCTCGCCGGCGGCATCGTCGTGGCGGACCGGAGCCGGTACGCGCTCGAGCGCGTGCGCATCACCGAGCGGCGCCTGCTGCCGGTCCCGGTCGAGGCGACGAGCATCTCCGGGAGCGTCAGCGTGCCCGCGGACGCGCCGATGGAGCTCACCGCGAAGCTCGAAGGGAGCGTCGGGGCGATCCCGCTCACGGCCGAGGGGACCCTGAAGGACGAGCGCCTCACGGCGCGGGTCTCGTCCGCGCGCGTGACGCCCGAGGCAGCCCTCGCGATCGATCCGAGCGCGCCGCTCGCCCGGCCGCTCTCGGTGCTGGTGACGGCCGACGGAGCGCTCTCGGACCTGGCCGTCACGGCGCACGTCGCCGTCCTCGATCCGCTCGTCGCGGGCGACGCCGTGACCGGCGAGGTCACCGCCCACGCCCGGCTGGACGCGCTCGATCCGAAGCGCATCACGGCCGAGGTGCGGATCGCCGAGCTCGACCCGCGCGCCTTCGTCGGGACGGCGCCCGCCGCGCGGGTGAGCGCGGAGGCCCGAGGGGAGATCCACCTCGACGAGGAGGGCGGGCCGCGCGTCATCGCCGAGGCCAGGACGGAGCCGTTCCTCGTCGCGGGGCAACGCGTGCCGGCGACCGAAGCGCGCGCGACCCTCGAGCGCGGCGCGCTGCGGGCCGCGGCGACGATCCACGAGCCCGGCGCGCCCATCGAGGCGAGCGTCGCCCGCTCGAAGGAGGGGGTGCTCCAGTTCGAGGCGCAGAGCGAGATCCCGTCGCTCAGCGCGGTGCAGCGCGTCCCGCGCGGCATCCACGGCAGCGCCGCGCTCCACGTCGAGGGCGCGCTCAGGGACGACGCGCTCGACGCCAAGGCGACCGTGCGCGTGGCCGGGCTCCGCGTCGGGTCCGATCTACAGCTCGGGCGCGGCGAGGTCCGGGCCAAGGCCACGGGGCCCCTCGACAAGCTCACGATCGGCGGCGCGTTCCGCGGGGCGGACCTCCGCGCCCAGCAGTACGCGTTCCGCAGCGTGGCGGCGAGCGCCGCGGGGCCCGTCACGGCGCCGCACGTCCGCGTGTCGCTGACCAGCGCGGAGCGCCGGATCATGGCCTCGGCCCACCTCGATCTGCCGCGGAGCGAGGCGCGGCAGCTCCGCGTGGAGGTGGCGCGCGGGGAGGACGAGGTGACCGCGCAGGCCGCCCGCGTCGCGTGGGACCGCGGGATCGCCCTCCGCGGGCTCGCGCTGCGCGGCGACGGCGTGGGGGAGCTCGAGGGGAGCCTCTCGCTCGCCGGGGACGAGATCGAGGGCGACCTCCGCGGCACCGCGCTCGACCTCGCGCGCATCGCCGACATCACCGGGGCGCCGCTCGGCATAGGAGGCCTCGCCAACCTCGACGTGTCGGTGCACGGCCGGGGGGCGCGCCGCGCGGGGCGCGTCCAGATCGAGCTCGAGGACGGCTCGGTCCCGGGCGTGGCGCCGCGGCTCTCGATGAACGTGACGGCGCGCCTCGACGGGGAGGCGCTGAAGGCGGACGGCCTGGTCCGGCTGCTCGCGCCGCCCGAGCCGCCGCCGGCGCAGGCGCGGGAGGCCCAGCGCCCGGGCGCGACGCCCGAGGAGGCGTGGACCACGGCCTTCGACACGGCGCCGCAGCGGAAGCCGCCGCCCCCGCCGGTGTGCCACGGCGCCATCGCGCGCGTGCTGGTCGACGGGAGCGCGGCGAGGCTGCGCGGGCCGCTGCTCTCGGCGCGCACCTGGCAGACCGTCACCGGCTCGGCCCGCATGGACGCCGACGCGTGGCAGCTCGGGTGCCTGGCGCAGGCGTCGCCGGTCCCGCTCGCGCTGAGCGAGCTCGCGGGCCGGCTCACCGCGCGCCTCGCGGTCGCGCGCGAGGCGGGAGAGCGGCTCCCGTCCGTGCGGGACCTCCTTGTCCGCACGGAGGGCCTGCGCGCGGCGGGGCCGATCGACGAGCAGACGGGCGCGCCGGCGTGGGTGTCGAGGAAGCTGGACGCGCGGATCGCCGGGGATCTCGACGCGAAGACCGGCGACGCCCACGTCACGCTGTCGGTGTTCGATCGCCAGCTCGTGGCGGAGCTCTCGGCCGCGCTCGACGCGGATCTGCCGGCGCTCCTCGCCGATCCGGCCGCGGCGCTCCCGCGGACGGCGATCGCGGCGCACCTGCGCGTGCCGCGCCGCCGGCTCAACGATCTCACCGAGCTGGCCGCCTTCGGGAAGCGGACGCCGGTGCTCTCCGGCTCCGCGGGGCTCGACGTGTACTTCGCGGGCAAGCTCGCCGATCCCCGGGTCGTGGCCCGCGCGACGGCCGCGAACGTGAGCGGCACGACCGGCCCCTCGCTCCTCGGCAAGCTCCGGGTCGACACGCTGCTGGTCTATGACGGGCGCGACGCCGCGCTCGACGCGTACGCGTTCCGCGGGCCGATCACCTACCTGACGGCGAAGGCGAAGCTGGGCGCGGACGCCGCCGCCTTCCTCGGCGGGGCCCCTTCCGCTCGGCGCTTCAGCAACGGCAGCCTCGAGGCGAAGATCGCGGATCTGCCGCTCGCGGAGGTCCCCGTCCTCGCCGACATGCAGATCGGCGGCGAGGCGCGCGGCGAGATCTCCGTGCGCGGGCTGTTCGAGGCCGCGCCCGAGGTCAGGGCGCACCTTCAGTTCCCGGGCCTCACGCTCGGCCCCGACGCGCGGTACGAGACCGCCGAGGCGTCGCTCGACATCGCGCCTCCGGGCGGCGCAGGGCGCACCGCGGCCGTGGCCAGCGTTCGGCTCGCGGGGCGCGACGGCGGCCGGCTCGAGGCCAAGGCCCAGGCGCCCATGGTGTGGGACGCGAACGCGATCCCGACGCTCACCGACGATCGGAACGCCTCGGTGTCGCTCGCTGTCGATCGCTTCCGCCTGAGGGCGCTGGAGCCGTTCGTGCAGGGCTCGGTGAACCGGCTCGACGGCACGCTCGACGGCGAGGTGCGGCTCGGGCTCGGCGCGCAGGCGGGCTTCTCCGGCGAGATGCGCCTCGAGGGCGGCGTCGTCCAGGTGGCCACGATCGGCCAGCCGTTCGAGAACGCCTCGTTCCGCGTCGCCGCGAGCCCCTCCGGCGAGCTCCGCATCGACGACCTCCGCGCCGACGCAGGCAACGGCCAGGTCCGCGGGAAAGCGACCCTCCAGATGGAAGGGTTCGCGTTCCGGAACGCCCGCGCCGAGCTCTCCATCCCGAGGGGCCGGGCCCTCCCGATCGCGCTGGAGGGCGTCCCGATGGGCGAGGTGCGCGGCCGGGTGGAGCTCGCGGCGGAGAAGCGGGCCGAGGAGATCGCCGTCCGCGTCGACGTGCCCTCGCTCGATCTGACGCTGCCGCCCACGATCGGGCGGAGCGTGCAGCCGCTCGGCGAGAACCCGGACATCGCGACGTCGGCGCCGCTCAGCCAGAAGGACTACGAGGCGCGGCGAGCGCCGGCCGAGCCGCCGGAGCAGGCGAAGGAGAGCGCGGGCGGCACGCCGATCGCCATGGAGGTCCACCTGGGCAGGATCGGCGTCGAGGGCGACATGGTGCAGGCCTCGCTGTCGGGGGATCGGGCGCACCCGCTCCGCATCAAGATCGCGGGAGAGACCGAGATCCGGGGCAACGTGAACATCGTGTCGGGCAGGCTCCAGGTGCTCGGCAAGGAGTTCGAGATCGAGCCTGGCGTGGTCGCCCTGCAGGGGGATCCGTCGAATCCGTTCCTGAACGTGAGGGCGTACCACGACACGCCGGAGGGGACGCGCATCTTCATCGACTATGTGGGGCAGCTCAACCCGATCACCGAGGACAAGATCACCTTCCGTTCGGAGCCGCCGCGCCCGGAGAACGAGGTGATCGCCGAGCTCCTGCTCGGCAGGGAGTTCGCGGAGGGGACGCTGGCGGGCGGCACGTCCGCCGGGCAGCCCGCGTCGGGCGGCGGCAGCGCCGCCGGCGGGGTCGCGGCCAGCGTGGGGACGGGGCTCGCGTCCGCGCAGATCAACATGATCCTCCAGAGCATCGGTCCGCTCCGGAACTTCGAGACGAAGCTGGGCACGACCGAAGAAGGCGCGCTGAAGACGACCGTTGGCTACCAGCTCGGGCAGCAGGTGACCGCGAGCGCGAGCTACGAGGCGGGGCCGACGGGGCAAGGACAGGGGCCAGGGTCCGGGGGCGGCAACACCGGCGCGCAGGCGCGCACCGAGGTGAGCCTCGAGTGGCGCTTCCGCCGGGACTGGTCCGTGCGGGCGGCGATGGCCACCGGCGCGAACCCGGCGACGAGCCTCGACCTGCTCTGGAAGCACCGTTACTGAGCGCCGCCGCGCGCCGGGCGCGCCCGTTCGTCAGGACGGCGCATCCCGTTCGGCAGCGGCTGCGCGCCGGCTCAGCGCGCGACGCAGATGCCGCCGCAGTCCGCGCCGATCGCCGGATCGCAGTCGTCGCCCGGATCGTCGATGCAGGTGAGCCCCTTGGGGCACTGGCGCGCCGTGATGCCGCCGCACGCGGGGGGCCGGGGCTCGGGCACCACGCAGATGCCGCCGCAGTCCGCCCCGCCATGCCTCGGATCGCAGTCGTCGCTCGGATCGTCGATGCACTCGAGCCCCTCGGGGCACGCGAACCCAGCGAACCCCCCGCACATCGTCGGCTTGGGCTTCGGCTCCACGCAGATGCCGCCGCAGTCCGCCCCGCCATGCTTCGGGTCGCAGTCGTCGCTCGGATCATCGACGCACTCGAGCCCGTCGGGGCACGGGAAACCCGCGAATCCCCCGCACATCGTCGTCGACGGCTCCTCGACGCAGACGCCGGGGCAGTCCGCCCCGCCGTGCTCGGGGTCGCAGTCGTCGCTCGGGTCGTCGACGCAGGCGAGCCCGTCGGGACAGCTGGTCCCGAGGAAGCCGCCGCACGTTTCTGATTCGGACGGATCCACCGATTCACCGGTGTCGCCGTCGTTCCTGCCGCAGCCCACGAGCCCGATCACGATCAGCAAGAGAGCCAGCCCTTTGTGGCGCATCAGAACCTCCGCGTTGCGTTTGTCCGAACGCCGCATTGAAGCACCTTCGGTGCCACGGGGGGCGGACGCAATTCGGGCGGAGCGCGCGATCCTCGTCGCGGGCACCGCGATCGCGGTGTCTTGCTGTGTCGCGGTTGTGCCAACGGCTTGACGGTAGGATCTGCGGGCGCGGGTGGAGGTCGTCTCCTCCGCGAGCCCAGGGGCGGCGTATGCATTCGTATGCATTCGTCTGCATTCTATGCATTCCGCGCGCCGCCCCTGGGCGGGCCGCGTCGATGGGGGCGTCGACGCGTCAGAGGGCGTCAGAGGGCGGTGGAGAGGCGGTCGAGCACGGCGTTCATGACCGGCCGATAGCCGTAGTCGGGCGCTGAGGGGTCGGCCAGCTGCGCCGGGCAGATCGAGCCTGCGACCCCGCGCTCCCCGAGGCTCCGGATCAGCTGCAGCTCGCGGAGGCCGGGGTAGGCCTTGGCGTGGTCCTGCGTCGTGGACCGCGCCCCGGGATCCGCCGGGTCGTTCGTGCCTTCGGGCTTGCACAGCGGGCTGTCGACGTTCATGCCGGCGAGCGGCCTGCAATCACACGACTGGGCCGTACCTTCGCAGATGCGCTCCTCGGCGAGGGGGAAGATGCAGGCGTACTGGAGATCTCCAGTGCTGCCCGCTGGGATCGTATATTCGCGGCCGTTGATCGCGTTCCAGCCCGCGGAGCTCGGGTGGATGGTCGCGGCACCGGTGATCGGGTTCATGCCCGAGCGGGGCGCCGTCGACTCGATCATGAACGGATCCCCGGCCACGACGTGGTTCGCTGGATCGCCGAGGAAGACATCCCACGTGCTGCTGAACGTCGTGGCGTACGGCGGGTCGAGGAGCTCGGCGGCGCTCTTGAGCCCGCCGACCGACTGGCCGAGCTGGTTCAGGCCGCCCCGGAGATCGGGCTCGCCGAGCGCATTCTGGCGCGCGAGGTCCTGCCAAGGCACGCCGACGATGCCGGTGAACACGACGTGCTGCGGCCCTCGGGTCCGGGTGTTGTCATCGCTCGGGTCCAGATCCGAGAAGATCGGGTTCGGCACGAGCTCTCCGCTCCTCGATACCACCATGCGCTCCGTGAGCGCCCGGGTGTACCGCTCGATCGGGTAGAGGAAGTCGATCCCGAAGCGGCGCTTCTGGTCCCAGCACCGGAGGTTCACCGGGTCTTCCGCCGCGCTGAGCCTGGCGGGGTTGCCATCGGGGCCGATGCAGGCCGGATCCGCGGGGCAACCGTCCTGCTGCTGTGCGCAGGACGTGCAGCACGGATGGTTCGGGTCGGTGGCGCACTCGCTCCGCGGCCGCCACAACCTGAAGCCCGCTCCCGTCTCGGCGACGAGGTAGTTCTTGCCTTCCTCCTTGATCGAGCAGTCGTTCTCGTCGGAGAGCATCACGATGAGCAGGAGCGAGTCCGGCCGGAGGAACGCCTTCCGCTGCCCCAGGAGCGTCGTGTCGAGCCCGGTCACTGCAATGTCCTCGCTCGACGACGACACGCCGATCGTCGCATACGGCTCGGGATCGACGAGGAAGCGATAGAAGCTCTCCAGCGGCGCCTCGAAGCCGCACCCGGATTGCCCGACCCCTTGCACGATGTCGCTGAGCTTCTCGGCGAGCGCCACCGGATCGGAGTCTCCCGCGGGGACGTGGCTTCCGGTCGGGTCCCACACGAGGAAGCCCTTGTCCTGGTAGGTCGGCAGGTCGTTCTCGGCCGACGCCTCATTGGAGCGCGCGAGGAGGTGGGCCATGTCGACGTTCGAAACGGACGTTGTCGCCTGACAGGCGGCCGACCCGTGGCCGCCGAGGCTGCTGCTGATGACACCGATGTGCATGTCCTGCACCGGAGTGCGCACGCGCAAGGTGCCGGCGGGGCATGCGCTCAGCCCGCTCGGGGGCTGGAAGGGGGGAGCAGCGCCCGTCGGATCGACGCAGAACGGGTTGGTCATACCGTCGACGAAATCGGCGAGCACCAGGCGCATCAGTTCCTGCTTGTCCGACATGGATCCGGAGTTGTCGACCACGAAGAGCAGATCGACCTTGTCCGGCGTGAACTGCGGCGGAACCCAGCCGCCCGTGCCCGTGCTGGAGTCGCCCCCGCCCACCCCGGTACCATCGCTGCCGCCGGTACCGTCGCTGCCGCCGGTACCGTCGCTGCCGCCGATCCCCGTGCTGGTGGTTGAGCTGGAGCCGGGTCCGCCGAGGGAGACATCGACTTTACATGCAACGAGCGAGACGGCGCTCAGGACGAGAAAGGGAGACAGTGCTCTTGATAGCCTCGAAGACATAATTCCTCCTTGCGCGGTGCCGTGACGCGCCGTCCAACACCGGCAGTGACCGAACGTGAAGGGACGCCCGCCCCGCTTCCCATTTCAAAAAAAACCACCTGGTCCCAAAACGACGCGGATAGCCCCTTTCCCACCGCCCATGGGCGTTAACCAAGCTCGTTCGGTCACGCTCAGAGCACGAAGCCTGCCCGCTCCCCCCTCGGCCACCAACGTGAACGTGAACGTTTACGTGAACGTGAACGTGAACGTGAACGTGAACGTGAACGTGAACGTGAACGTGAACGTAATCGTGGTCGTGGTCGTGGTCGTTCACGGCCTATCGTTGACGACCACGACCACGACCACGACCACGATTACGACCACGACCACGTAAACGTTCGAATGTAGGAGAATGCGACGCGACGCTTGGTTAACGCCTATCTCTCACCCTGCCCCGCGCTAGGGGGTGAAGGAGCGGAGACGGGGTACGTGCGGGCTCGACGGATAGGCGAGGAGGAACGCCGACGCGCGCTGCGCGGCCGACGCGCGATCGCCGCTCTGCCAGAGCGCCTCGATGGTGAGCGCCTCGCGCTCCTGCGCCAGCGCGCCGCCGGGGAAGCGGAGCCGCGCCTGCTCTGCGATCCTCAGCGCGCCGGCGGCATCGCCGCGCCGGAGCGCCGCGCGCGCGTCGCCGAGGAGCGTCAGCTCCTCGCGCAGCCGGCTCTCCCGCAGCGCCGGGCTGGACGCGCTCTCCGCGCCGACCGCAGCGCCCGTCGCCTCCGGCACGGGCGCCGCTTCGAGGACGTCCGCCCCGGCCGCGGGCGACGCGCTCGCGGCGCGCTCCGATAGCGACGCGCCCGGGCTCGCGGGCGTCGCGGCCGCGCGGGGGCCGGTCCGCGCGGGTGACCTGTCCGGCAGTGGTGCCTCGGCCGGCGGAAGCGGCCTCGATCGCAGCGGCGCCTCGACATGCGGCGGCGGCTCGGCAGGCGGCGCCAGCTCGACAGGCCGCGGTGGCTCGACAGGCGGCGGCTCGGCCTGCGCGGCAGGCCCACGCCTCTCCAGCAGAGGAACTGGCCCGGATGCCGGCGCCGCGACGACCTCTGCGGCCTCGACGATCCGAGCCGGCGGCGCCTCGCTCGACGGGGCCACGACGACATAGCCGGCGACAATCAGGCCCCCGCAGGCGGCGCCGAACAGCATCGCCTTCACGATACCCGCAGCGCCCGCCGCTGCGGCCACGCCGCCGGTGGCCGCTGCGCCGGAAGCGCCGGCGCCCGCCGCAGCGGACACCACCTTGCCTGCGGACACCGCCGCGGCGATCTCGCCAGCGCCCGCAGCCGCGCTCGCCGCGCCGCCCGCGCTCGCCGCACCGCCCGCGCTCGCCGCGCCACTTGTGCTCGCCGCGCCGCCCACGTTCGCCGGGAGCGCCCCTCCCGCCGCGCCTTGAGCCCCTCCGAGCGCGGCGGCTCCGGCGAGGCCGATCTGCGCGGCCATCGCGGCCCACACCCGCTCCTGCGCCCCGTCGGGCGGGTCCGCCGAGGGAGCTGCGCGCAGGAGCTCGCGCTCCATCTCGAGCGCGTTCGCCTCGGCGTCGAGCCAGCGCACCGGATCGCTCATCGCTCTCCTCCCGCGCGCTTCCAGACGGGTTGCCGCTCCACCTCCGGCAGCGGAAGGACGACCGAGGGATGCCCCTCGGGCGCCGGCGCGCGCTCGGCGGCCGCCGCCTTCAATACGGGCTGCGACCGCGTGGTGACCCGGGCCCCGCCCACGTGGAACTCGTCGCGCGCCTTCAGGCGCGCGACGGCGCGGCGAAACGCATCGCGGGCGAGGCGGAGGCGCGAGTAGACGGTCCCCAGCGGGACGTCGAGCAGCTCGGCGACCTCCTCGCCGCCCATGCCGTCGAGCTCGAAGAGCGTGAACACGGCGCGCTGCTCGAGCGGCAGCTCGTCGAGGATCGCCTCGAGCAGCGTGATCGCCTGCCGCCGCTCCGCCTCCGCGCCGACGTCGGCCCGGTCATCGGCGCAGTCGAGCAGCGGCTCGTCGTCGTGAGCGCGCCGCCTCATATGCGCGAGCTTGCGCCGGTCACGGGCGGCGTGAAAGCAGATGCTGTAGAGCCAGGTCGTAATCTTCGACCGACCCTCGAATTCGGACAGCCGCCGATGGACGACCAGGAACACGTCCTGGACCGCGTCGGCGACGTCGCTCTCGGGCACGCCGAGGCGTCGCAGCGAGCGCCACACGAACCGGAAGTGCTGCGCATAGACCTCTCCGAAGGTCATCCTGTCCTGCCGCTTCTCGCCATGCCCATCGCCTCCGTGGTGGGTCCCGTGGTTCGCCATCAAAAAATCGACACGCGGGCGCTCAGGCCGACGAGCAGCCCCACCGGGGAGGGGTCGAGCGCCACGTCCTGCGTCAGGGGCGCGCCGGCCTCGCCGCCCGCGCGGCGCTCGACCGTGAAGCGCGCCCGCGCGACCGGCGCGAGGAGCGTCGCGCGCGCGGACCAGCCCAGCGCGCTGGAGCCGAGGAGGGTTCCTTCCGCGACGGCCGAGCCGCCGAGGGCGAACCAGGGCGCAGAGGCCTCGCGATCCGGGACGAACCCCTTGCCTGAGCCGTAGGCGGCGCCCAGCACCGCCGCCGCGCAGGCCGAGAGCCGGAGGCCGTCGAGGCCGCCGGCGATCGTCGCGCAGCCGCGCGCCGTGGCTGCGACGAGCCCGAGGGAGACGACGCCCGGAGCGACCTCGGTGTCCTGGGGAGGCAGCCACACAGCGCCGACGCCTGCGGACCACGCGCGGCGCCGCAGGGAGACATCGGCCATCGCGGCCGCCCGGAAGGGATCCAGCATGCCCACGGTCTGCGCGGCGCCGAGCTCCATCGAGACGTCCCCGCGCGCCGCCCGTGGCGGAGGACGCGGCGGCGCGGGCACGACAGGAGCAGGAGCCGCCGCGGGCGCGACAGGGGCCGGCGCGGGCACAGGCACGACAGGAGCCGCCGCGGGCGGATCGCTGTCGAGCAGGATGGCGATGGTCAGCGCCACCGCCTCGACGAGCTCGCCGCAGGACGCCCCTACCTCGGACGAGAGCTGCCGGGTGCGACCACCTGCCTGAAGGACGGCGGTGTAGGTGGCACCATCGCGGAGAAAGCGGACCTCGAGCTCGGCGGCCCCGTCCGCGCTCACGAGAGCGCCTCCCGCGTTCGCAGGCGCATCACCGGGAGGAACGCCTCCCGCGTTCGCAGGCGCATCACCGGGAGGAACGCCTCCCGCGTTCGCCAGCGTATCACCGGGAGGAACGCCTCCCGCGTTCGCCAGCGTATCGCCGGGAAGGGCGCCATCCGCGTTCGCGGGCGCCTCACCGGGAGGAACGCCGGCGCCAGCGGGAGCGCCGGAGGTGCTCACGGGGTCGAGAGCCCGCCTCTCCATCACGCGTTCGACCGCGATGGCGAGCGAGGGCGCATCCGGGCAGTCGGCCGCAGAGGGCGCCCGCTGGACCGCGAGCCGCGGGAGCGGGGCGGCCACGACGACGCTCGGCCAAACGAGGGAAAAGGCGCACACGGCCAGGACGCAAAGCGCGCCCCGACGCGAGGGATGAGGGCAGGTCACAGGATGCCTCCCATTACCGCAAGGAACGGCGCAAGCGGAATTAGGACGCGCAGAGCGCCGTGGGCTTGGGCGAAATCGCTGCGAGAGGGCGAGAGCGCCGGACGACCGGGCCCCCGGCGTCGGAGGGCGACGCCGGTCGCGACGGCGCGCGTTCCATGCCGGAGGCGTCACCGCCTGCCATGCCGGAGAGCACGACGCCGCCTGTGGCGCGACGCGCGACCGACGCAACGACGGCGACGCCGGTCGCGAGCACGGCGCAGGATCGGATAGAGTGCGCCGCATGAACTCCTACGAGCTGGTGACGTGTGCGAGCTGTTATGGCGAAGGCGAGATCAACACGGACTCCGGCCCCTATCTGTGCAAGGACTGCCAAGGGAACGGCCGCATCCTCCCGACCGGAGAGCAGATCGAGGAGCGCATCCGCGAGATCGAGGTCGAGCTGGAGCGCCACCCCCACGAGGTGAAGCCGGAGACCCGATGGCTCGTCTTCGAGCTGCGGCGCACCCGCAAGCTGCTGTGGCAGATCCGGTCGTACTGCGAGGAGGCGCGGAGCGACGCCGACGACGCGATCATCGTCAAGATCCGCGATCTCGCCGACGCGGCCGTCGCCCCGAGGAGCCCTGCGATGCCGCGAGAGATGCTGCCAGAGGACGCCTGATGCCCGGCTCCGCCGGGGAGCCGGACAGTCGACCCACGGGAGCTCGCGCGCCCTGCGCTGGCGCGGCGCGGGCTGTTCCGGCGGCTGCTCTCTACCCTTCCCTCCTCGGCGCCGCGTGGGCTGCGCTCGCGCCGCCGGTCCAGCGTCTCCACGCGGGCGGCGCGCGCGCTCGCGGCCGCTTCCGCGTGCGGCGCGGCCGGGGGCTCGCGGCGCGCCTGGTCGCCGGCCTCCTGCGCATGCCGGAGGCGGCCGAGGACGTGGCCGTGACGCTCGCCGTCGAGCGGGCGGGCGACGGGGAGCGGTGGCTCCGCACCTTCGGGGCTCGCCCGCTCTTCTCCTCGCAGTGGCGCTCGGGTGATCTGCTGGTCGAGGGGCTCGGCCTCGTCCAGTGCTGGTTCCGGCTCCGCGCCGAGGGCGGAGCGCTCGTGTTCGAGCAGGTGCGGTCGACGCTCGGGCTCCGCCGCCTCGGGCTCCCGCTGCCCCGGTGGCTCGCCCCGCGGGTCGAGGGGCGGGCCGGGCCCCTCCGGGACGAGGTCCACGTCGACGTGCGGATCTTCGCGCCGGTCGCCGGGCTGCTCGTCGCGTACGAGGGGCGCGTGGCCTACGAGGCGGGCGGCGAGGCGCCGCCTGCTCGCGCCGGCGCGTCCACGCCGGCGTCGACCGCGCCGTCAGCGCCGGAGCCCCGCGCGCTGGAGCCCCGCGCATGATCACGGCGCTCGTGCTCCTCGCCGTGCAGGGCGCGCTCGGCGCCTTCGACACGCTCTATTACCACGAGTGGCGGGCGCGCCTGCCCGGCGGCGTGCCGGGCACCGCGCCCGAGCTCGTCCTTCACGGCGCGCGCGATCTCCTGTACGCGGCGCTCTTCGCCTCCTTGCCGTTCGTGCGCTGGGAGGGGCTCGCCGCGTGGGCGCTCGCGGCGCTGCTCCTCGCGGAGATCGCGATCACGCTCCGCGATTTCGTCGTCGAGGACACGGTCCGGAGGCCGCTCGGCGGCGTGTACCCGGGAGAGCGGGTGATGCACGCCGTGATGGGCATCATTTACGGCGGCGCGCTCGCCCACCTCGTCCCCGAGATCTGGCGCTGGGCGCATGACCCCACGGGCTTTTCCCGCTGGGACGCGCCGCCCTCGCTCCGCGTGATCCTGCCGCTCATGGCCGCAGGCGTGCTGCTCTCGGGGCTGCGCGACCTCGGCGCCGCCTACGGGCCTCGCTGGCTCCGCTTCCCCTGGGGGCGCGCGTGAGCCGCCGACCGCGCCGGCGCGTTTTCAGCCGCGCCTTCAGCCCTTCACCGCGCCCGCGGTGAGCCCCGCGAGGATGCGCCGCTGGAAGACCAGCGTCAGCACCACGAGCGGCACGGTCACGACGATGGAGGCCGCCATGGTCTGCCCCCAGGGGATCTCGTAGAGCCCGCTGCTCGTCGTCGAGAACGCCTGGATCGCGTAGGTCACCGTGCGCTTGTCCGGCGTCTGGGTGAAGGAGAGCGCGAACAGGAACTCGTTCCAGGCGGCGATGAAGGCGAGGATGCCCGTCGTCGCCATCCCGGGCACCGACAGCGGCAGCATGACCCGGGTGAACACCTGCCAGTGCGTCGCGCCGTCGACATAAGCCGCCTCCTCGATTTCGCGCGGGATCGCCTTCATGAAGCCGGTGAGCACCCACACCGTGAAGGGGAGCGTGAAGATGAGATACGTCAGGATCAGCGCGGTGAGCTGGTTGTACAGCTTGAAGAAGTTGATCATCTCGAACAGCGCGCCGAGGACGGCGATCTGCGGAAAGATGGTCATCCCCAGGACCACGTACAGCACGAGGCTGCGCCCGCGGAAGCGGAACCTCCCCAGCGCGTAGGCGGCCAGCGAGCCCACGGCGAGCGACACCGCGGTGACCGAGACGGCGACGATCACGCTGTTCAGGAGCGCCGTCTGGAACTCGCCGTTCGCCAGCACGAGGCGGTAGTTGTCGAGCGTCGCGCGGCCGGGCCAGTAGCGGACCGGGGTCGTGAAGAGCTCGTCGTCGGGCTTGATGGAGGAGACGAACGCCCAGACGAACGGGAAGACGGTGAACACGAGCACCGCGGCGACGAGCACGTAGAGCAGGGCCCGCGAGGCGCCCTGTCCCAGCGAGCGCCGCCGCGCTGCCCTTCGCGGAGCGCCGCTCATCTCACGCCTCCTCGGCGCGGAACACCGCGAGATAGATCATGATGAACACCGCGATGATGAGGAAGAGCGCGACGGAGATCGCCGAGCCGTAGCCGATGTTCGAGACGCTGACGAGGGTCTGTTGGGCGTAGGTGGCCATGGTCTGCATGTCCGGCCGGTTGCCGAACATGACGAAGAAGACGTCGAACACCCGGAGCGCGTCGAGCGTGCGGAAGATGAGCGCGACCAGCATCGAGGGCCTGAGGAGCGGCAGCGTGATCCGGGTGAACTGCTGGAGCGCCGTCGCGCCGTCGACCCGCGCGGCCTCGTAGAGATCGTGCGGGATGAGCTGCAGCCCGGCGAGGAGGAGGAGCGCCATGAACGGCGTCGTCTTCCAGACGTCGATGAGCGCCACGGCCCAGAACGACACCGCAGGATCGGCGATGAAGGCGACGTTGCGATCCAGGACGCCGAGCTGGTTGACGAGCAGGTCGTTGAAGACGCCGTAGACGTCGTTATACATCCACTTCCACATCTGGGCCGAGATGACGGTCGGTATGGCCCAGGGGATGAGCATGGCCGCGCGCACCGCCGAGCGGCCTTTGAAGCGGGAGTTGACGACGAGCGCGACGCCGAGCCCGAGGGCGAGCTCGCCGAGCACGGTGACGACCGTGAAGAGGACCGTGAGCAGGACCGCGTCGAGGAAGTAGCTGTCCTGCACGAGCTCGACGTAGTTCTGCGCGCCGATGATCCTCGCCGGCTCCCCGGTGCCGAGGCGCGCGTTCGTGAAGCTCAGGTAGAACGTCTGCGCGAGCGGGTAGAGGGCGATGAACGCGACGACCGCGAGCGTCGGCAGGAGGAACAGCCAGGCGCGCCGCTGTCGCCGCGCGTCGAGCGATGGGGGGTCTAGAGGGGCCGCCGCGCTCGTGGCCGCTTGGTTCGCCGGCATGCTCATGGGATGTCCGTTCTCGCGAGGTGGTCTGGCCGGGAGCTCTCGTGGACCGCGCCGCGCGCCGCGCGCCAGTCGACCGCTGGGCGAGGCGCGCGAGGCGGCGTGCGGCGTGCGGCGTCAGCGAAGCGCGCGCGTGAGCCGCTGCTCCACCTGCCCGAGCGCCTCCTTCGGATCCTTGCCCTGCAGGACCTGGCTCACCCCCTGGAAGAAGGCGATCGACGCCTCGTTGTACCGGGCGCCGGTGCTGTTCGAGGGGCGCGGCACGAGCGCGATGTCCTTCGCGCTCGCCAGGAAGGGCAGCGACTTCACCACCTCGGGGTCCTGCTGCACCGATCGGATCGTCGGGAGGAAGGAGCCCGAGGTCGCGCGGAACCGCTGCGCCTCGGGGCTCGTCATGTAGCGGACGAGCTCGATCGCCGCGTCCTTGTTCGGCGAGAACTTCGACACCGCGAGCTGCCATCCGCCGATGGTGCCCGCGCTCTTCTGTCCGGGCTCGTGCGGCAGCGGGCCCGCCGCGAACTTGCCCTTGATCGGCGACCGCTCGGCGTTGCCCGCAGCGTAGGCATAAGGCCAGTTGCGCATGAAGGCGGCGTTGCCGCCCTGGAACGCGTTGCGCGCGTCCTCCTCCTCGTAGCTCGTCACGCCGGCGGAGGAGATCGAGCCCACCCAGCCCCTGGCGCGCGCGAGCGCCTTCTGGGCTTCCGGGTTGTTCACGGTGATCTTGCCCTCCTCGATGATCGCGCCGCCGCCGTGGGAAGCTATCCACTCCAGCGCGTTGCAGGTCAGCCCCTCGTAGGCCTTGCCCTGCCAGACGAAGCCGAGGAAGTTCGGGCTCGCCGCCCGCTCGCCGTCCTGGATCTTCTTCGCCATCTGCTCCAGCTCGTCCCACGTCTCCGGCGGCTTCTGGTACCCGTACTTCTCCAGGAGATCGGTGCGGTAGTAGAGCAGCCCGAAGTCGGTGAACCACGGCATCGCCACGAGCTTGCCGTCGACCGTGTTGTTCTGGACGATGCTCTCGATGTGCTGCTTCGCCGCCTCGCCGAGCTTCTCGCTCAGATCGACGAGGTTCGGCGCGAAGGCGCCGGGCCAGATGACATCCAGCATCATGACGTCGATGTCCCCGGACTGTGCCTGGAAGAGGCGCTGGTAGACGGAGTAGGTCTCCGTCGCGTCCTTGGGACGGGGGATGATCGTTACCTCGATGCCGGTGTCCTTCTGGAACTGCTGGATCATCACCCTGTCGAGCTCGGCGCCGACGCCCACCGGCTCGCTGTAATACTTGAGCTTGCTGCCGGCGTATCGCTTCGCCTCGGCGGCGTTCGGCACGGCGGGGGGCTGCGCCTTGATCGCCTTCTCGCCCGGCGCCTCCGACACCGCGGCCGCCGTCGTGGCAGCGGCGCCAGGGCGGTTCTCGCGGGCAGGCGGGCTCTTGTCGCCACGGCAGGCGCACAGCCCGACGACGAAGAGGAACAGCGCTGCGGTTCGCCATGCGCGGCGATCATGCTGCCGAGTGGGGTCCATCGCAGGATCCTTTCTGAGCTCTGTTCTGGAGATTTTCCACATTCCCGGTCGCCGGCAGAGCTATCGAGACGTGCCGCTCACGCGCGCGCCGCGAAGGGCGAGTGCCCGCGGCAGCATCGACCAGATGCGCGCTCGGGGGCAAGGGTTCGCGCCGCCTCTCCATGGGTAAAAAACCCAGGAAAGAGCCGTCGATCACAGACGGGACGGAGCGCGCGCTGCTCGGCACTGCTCTGCTCGCTGCTCGCCGATCGCGGGCAGCGAGCGCAGCACAGCAGACGGCGCGCGGCGCGCCGCACACGACGCGTGGAGAAGGCGCGTGGCGCGAAGGGAGATGCGCCGCGCGGGGACACGACGCGCGCTGGCGGCGAGGCGAGGTGAGACGAGACACCAGCGCTGGCGGCGAGACCCAACACGACGCGCGCCGGCGGCGAGATGAGGTGAGGAAACGCGATGCGCCTGCGTCGCGCGGAGACAACGCGCGCAATGCGTGCGCGCCCGCGCGCCGACGCCGACACCTCGCCTCGAAGCGCAATTTCAGCGGCAATTCGAGCGGTGGACGCGCGTCGCCCGCGCCCGGAACGTGGGCTGCTTTGCGCTTGCGGAGCCTTTCCGGAGGCGGTAGAGCCGATGCTGCGTGGCCGGCGCTCGCGATCCGGCACGGTGCCGCGGGCTCGTGGCCTGCTGGCTCCAGGCTGGTCCTGCCGAGCAGGACGAGCCCGAACCGGCCTGCGCACGGCGGTGCATGACTCCCCTGACGTTCTCCTCCTCGGCCGACGCCCCCCGCCAGGCGGCGCGGCTCGTCGCCCGCACCTTCCGGCTCGACGCCGACACGCTCGCGAAGCTGCCCGGCGGCGTCTCGTCGCTCATGGGAGACGGCGCGCGCGTCTGGCTGCACCCCGGCACCCAGCTGGTCGCGCACGGGGTCGCCGCCCGCCTGGAGCTGCCGCACGGCATCGAGGGCGGCGTGGCGTGGATCAAGGAGGCGCTCGCCTCGATCGAGGCCACCGACGCTGTTGGCCGCCCGGGCTGCGGCCCGGTGGCGCTCGGCGCCCTGCCGTTCGACCGGACGGAGCCGGCCGCGCTCGTCGTGCCGGCCCAGATCGTCGGCGCGGCTTCCGACGGGACCGCGTGGGTCACCACCATCGGCGAGGGCGCCGCCCCCGCGCCGCACCTGGAGCGAGCCGAGGGCCACCGGCGCTCGCCCGACAGCTTCACGCTCCGCTCGGCGCTCCCGCACGAGGAGTGGTGCGGGCGCGTCGCGCGCGCGGTGGCCGACATCCAGCAGGGGGCCCTCTCCAAGGTCGTGCTGGCGCGCGCGGTCGACGTCGAGGCGAACCGCCCCATCGTCGTCGAGGAGGTCCTGCGCCGCCTGACCGCGCTCTACCCCTCGTGCGCGATCTTCCACGTCGACGGCTTCCTCGGCGCGAGCCCCGAGCTCCTGCTCTCGCGGCGCGGACGCGCCGTCTCCTCGCACCCCCTCGCCGGCACCTACGCGGTCTCCGCCGACGTCGACGCCGACCGCCGGTTCGCCGAGGTCCTGCGGCGCTCGGCCAAGGACCAGCGCGAGCACCGCTTCGTTGTCGACGCCGTGGCCGCCGCGCTCGCGCCGGAGTGCGCGTCGCTCGAGGTCCCCAGCGAGCCGTCGATCCTGAGCCTCCGCAACGTGATGCACCTCGGCACCCCGATCCACGGCCAGCTCGCGGAGGCGGCGCCGGACGCCCTCACGCTCGCCGCGCGGCTGCACCCGACGCCCGCCGTGTGCGGCACGCCGCGCGAGGCGGCGGAGGCCTGGCTGAGCGCGCACGAGGGCATCCGGCGCGGGCTCTACGCGGGGCTCGTGGGCTGGGTCGACGCCCGCGGCGACGGCGACTGGTTCATCGGCATCCGCAGCGCCACCGTCGACGGCGCGCGCGCGCGGATGGTCGCGGGCGTCGGGGTCGTCGCGGGCTCGAGCCCGGACGCCGAGCTGGTCGAGACGCAGCTCAAGCTCCAGGCCATGCTCGCGGCCATCATCCGCCCCTGATGCCGCGCCCGCCGCCGGCGCGCCTCACCCGAGCCGGGATCCGCGCCGGCTCGCCCGCATTGACGGCCTCGATGCGGGCCCCAAGGCGAGCTTCGCCGTGAAGACACTCCTCATCGACAACTACGACTCGTACACCCACATCCTCGGGCAGTACCTCTGGGAGGCGAGCGGCGAGGAGCCGATCATCGTCAGGAACGACAGCCTCTCGCTCGCCGAGATCGAGGGCCTGGAGCTCGACGGCATCGTCATCTCGCCCGGCCCCGGTCGCCCCGAGCGCCGGGCCGATTTCGGCGTCTGCGCCGAGGTGATCGAGGCGCTCGCCGGGACGCCGATCCTCGGCGTCTGCCTTGGCCACCAGGGGCTCGCCGCGCGCTTCGGCGGGCGCGTCCAGCACGCCCCGCGGGTCATGCACGGCAAGATCGTGGAGATCGAGCACGACGGCGCCGGGCTCTTCGAGGGCGTGCCCAGCCCGTTCCAGGCGGTGCGCTACCACTCGCTCATCGTCGGTGACGGCGGGCTGCCGGCGGAGATCCAGGTGACGGCGCGGACGCGCGGCGATCGGCTCATCATGGCCCTCAAGATCAAGGACCGGCCGTTCTACGGCGTGCAGTTTCACCCCGAGTCGATCGGCACCGAGCACGGCAGGAGGATCATCCGCAATTTCAGAGATATCGCCCTGAGCACGCCGCGCGACCGGAGGGGCGCGGCGCTCCACCGGAGCGCACGCGCGCCGGGCCTCTCCGCAGGCGCGCTGGGCGGCTGCGCGCCGGGCGCGCCGGCGGGCGCGCAGCGACGCGGGCGCGTGCGTCACCTCCGGCTCCCGTGGGTCGATCCCGAGCGGGCGTTCGCCGGGCTCTTCGCCGCGGCCCCTTACGCGTTCTGGCTCGACTCGAGCGCGACAGGCCGTGACGGGCGCTTCTCGTTCATGGGGAGCGCGACCGAGGCCATCGAGAGCCGCGGCGCCGCCGTGACGAGGTGGAGCGCCGGCGGCCCCGGAGACGCCCTTACCTCGACCACATCCGAGGGGAGCCCGTTCGCCGCGCTCCGGCGGGAGCTGGCGTCGGTGTCGCTCGATCCCAGCGGCCTGCCCTTCCACTTCACGGGGGGCCTCGTGGGCTACCTCGGCTACGAGCTCAAGGAGCACCTCGGCTTCGGCGCGTCCGCCCACCCGCGCCGCGCGCTCCCGGACAGCGCGATGATGATCGCGCGGCGGATCCTGGCCTTCGACCACGTCGAGCGCGCTGTATACGCGTGCGCGATCGACGCAATCGACGCAAGCGACGCGATCGACGACGACGAGCCTGCGAGGCCTGCGCCGCCCTCGTCCGCATCGTGGCTGGACGAGATCGCGGCGCGCCTCCGCGGCCTCCCGGCGCTCTCGGAGCCGCTCCTGCCGCCTGTCCCGGAGGGCTTCGCCGACCGGATCGCGCACGCGCCGCGCCTCTCGCGCCGGGAGCACCTCGACGCCGTCGGCGCCATCCTCCGCGAGATCCGCGAGGGCGAGACGTACGAGGTGTGCCTCACGAACGAGTTCCACGTGCCGACCTCGCTGGATCCGTTCGCCCTCTACCGCGTCCTGCGCCGCACGAACCCCGCGCAGTTCTCGGCCTTCCTCAAGCTGCCGGAGGGCGCGGTGCTGTCGTCCTCGCCGGAGCGGTTCCTCGCGGTCGACCGGGAGCGTCGGGTGCGCAGCGAGCCCATCAAGGGGACGCGGCCGAAGGGCGCCACCGAGGAAGAGACCCTCGCCCTGCGCCGCGATCTCGCGACCAGCGACAAGGACCGCTCCGAGCTCCTCATGATCACCGACCTCGTCCGCAACGACCTCAGCCGCGTCTGCGCCATGGGCTCGATCGACGTCGAGGCGCTCCAGCGGATCACCGAGCACGCGACCCTGCTCCAGCTCTCGTCGGTGGTCACGGGCGCGCTGCGCGAGGGGAAGGGCGCGCTCGACGCGCTCGAGGGGTGTTTCCCCGGCGGATCCATCACCGGCGCGCCGAAGCACCGGACGATCGCGATCATCGACGCCCTGGAGCGGCGCACGCGGGGCGTGTACACGGGCTCGATCGGGTACCTCGCGTACGAGGGCCCCATGGACATGAACATCGCCATACGGACCCTCGTCGCCGACGGCCGGGGGCTCAGCTTCGGCAGCGGCGGCGCGGTGGTCGCGGAGTCCAGCGCGGAGGCCGAGTACGAGGAGGTCCTCGTCAAGAGCTTCCCCCTGCTCCGCGCCATCTACCTCGCGGAGCGCGCCGCGGACGGGGGCCGAGCGTCCGCGCAAGAAGTGCGCGCGACGAGTGCGCAGCGCGGATGACGCGCACGACGGAGACGTGCACGCGGCAAAGATGCTGGTACGGCGCGCATGCCGCACCGCGTATACTCATCGCATAAGGAGACGCGGTCGTGAAACGAGACAGCAACATCACGCGGAGAGGCGTCGCGGTGCGGCGGACGGTCGAGGACCTCGCCGTCGACGGCGCCATCCAGCCCATCGTCGAGGCGCTCGACAGCCACCTGGGCGTGGTCCTGGCGTCCAGCTACGAGGTCCCGGGCCGGTACACGCGCTGGGACATCGGCTTCATCGATCCGCCGCTCGTGCTCGTCTCCCGGGGCCGCGACTTCCGGTTCACCGCGCTGAACGAGCGCGGGCGCGTTCTGCTGCCGGCCATCGACGAGGCCCTCCGGGATCTCGACGCTGTCGCGGCCCTCGAGCGGCGCAGCGACGAGGTGGTCGGCGCGGTCCGTCCGCCGGGCGAGCGGGTGCCGGAGGAGCTGCGCAGCCGGCAGCCGTCGATCTTCTCGGTGCTGCGCCGGCTCATCGAGCTCTTCGGGGTCCCGGGCGACCCGCTGTTCGGGCTCTACGGCGCGTTCGCGTACGATCTCGCCTTCCAGTTCGAGCCCATCCGGCTCCGCCTGGAGCGCCCGGCGGATCAGCGGGATCTCGTCCTCTACCTCCCCGACGAGATCATCGCCGTCGACCACCGCCGCGAGCGCGCGACGCGCACGCGCTACGAGCTGAAATTCGGCGATCGCTCGACCGACGGGCTGCCGCGCGAGGGCGCGACGCGCGCCTATGTCGGCGCCGACCGCGCGCCCCAGAACGAGTACGCGCCGGGCGAGTACGCCGAGCTCGTCCGGGTGGCGCGCGAGTCCTTCAAGCGGGGCGATCTCTTCGAGGTCGTGCCGGGACAGACCCTCTACGAGCCGTGCCCGGTCGCGCCCACGGAGCTGTTTTACCGCCTGCGCGAGCGCAACCCGGCGCCCTACGGCTTCCTGATGAACCTCGGCAACGCCGAGTATCTGATCGGCGCCTCGCCGGAGATGTATGTCCGCGTCGAGGGCAATCGCGTCGAGACTTGCCCCATCTCGGGCACGATCCCGCGCGGCAGCGACCCGCTCGCCGACGCCGCGCAGATCGCCCGCCTGCTCGCGTCCGCGAAGGACGAGTCGGAGCTCACCATGTGCACCGACGTCGATCGCAACGACAAGTCCCGCATCTGCGTGCCGGGGAGCGTGCGGGTGATCGGGCGCCGGCAGATCGAGATGTACTCGCGGCTGATCCACACGGTCGATCACATCGAGGGCCGCCTGCGCGACGGCTACGACGCGCTCGACGCGTTCCTCGCGCACACGTGGGCGGTCACGGTCACTGGGGCGCCGAAGGCCTGGGCCATGCAGTTCATCGAGGATCACGAGCGCTCGCCGCGCGCGTGGTACGGGGCGGCGGTCGGGATCGTCGGCTTCGACGGCAGCATGAACACCGGGCTCACGCTGCGCACGATCCGGGTCAAGGACGGCGTGGCCCAGGTCCGGGTCGGCGCGACGCTGCTCTTCGACTCCGATCCCGACGAGGAGGAGCGCGAGACCCAGGTGAAGGCGTCGGCGCTCCTCGACGCGATCCGGAGGCCGCGCGGCGTCGCCACGCCGCCTCCGGCGGCCATCCACCCGGTGCCTGGCGGCACGCGCAAGGTCCTCCTCGTGGATCACCAGGACTCCTTCGTGCACACGCTGGCCAACTACCTCCGGCAGACGGGCGCCGAGGTGGTGACGCTCCGCGCCGGCTTCCCTCTCGCGGAGCTCGACGCCTACGCTCCCGACCTCGTGGTGCTCTCGCCCGGCCCTGGCTCGCCGAGCGATTTCGATCTCTCGGGCACGCTCGCGGCGCTGCTCGAGCGGCGGCTGCCCGTCTTCGGCGTCTGCCTCGGCCTGCAGGGCATGGTCGAGCACTTCGGCGGCAAGCTCGGCGTCCTCGACTACCCGATGCACGGCAAGGCCTCGAACGTGCGCGTGCTCGGCGGGCGCCTCTTCGAGGGGCTGCCGCGCGAGTTCCGCGCGGGGCGCTACCACTCGCTCTACGCGTTGCGCGACGCGCTCCCTGCGTCGCTGAAGGTCACGGCCGAGACCGAGGACGGGGTCGTGATGGCGATCGAGCACACGGAGCTGCCGCTCGCGGCGGTTCAGTTCCATCCGGAGTCGATCCTGTCGCAGGACGACAACGTGGGGCTCCGGCTCGTGAGGAACGCGGTGACCGAGCTGCAGCGGAGCGGCGGGCGGTGACGGTCGAGCGGTAAAGCGGGGCGCTTGGGGGCGAAACCCATGTCGCCCCGCTCCGGGTGAGGGAGTCGACCCACGCAGCGTAAGCGCGGGGCGGCGCACTCCCTCGCTCAGGGCCTCACGTCTGCTTCATGATCCAACGGACCGTCCACCCCCACCGGCGCGGCGGGGAGCACTCCCTCGCTCGGAGCGGGCGTTGAGGGGAGTCCGCGCTTCCCGGCTGGAGGATTGCTGATCTTCCGAAAGGCGATGAGGGCCCGATCGCTTCGCGTCAGGCCACAAAATGAAAAAGCGCCGCCGGGGCCTCGGGGGGGGAAAGGCCACGCCAGCGACGCTGAACCGGAGTATCAGCATGAGGCGTGCCATGGCGTACTTCCGTCATGGTCGGGCATTTCGGATGGATGTCCCGGGCGACCATTTCGGTTTTGCACGATCAGCGCTGCACGCCTGAAAGGTGCGCCGCCGGCGAGGCCCGGGGCGCCCGGGAAGGGCTCAGGCAGGCGACTCTGGGCTCTCGCTCCGCCGCGTGAAGATCCCCTTGCTGTACGCCATGAAGAAGCCGAGCCGCATCGCGTTGCGCTCCGTGGGGATACCGGGGCTCGCGCTGATGCACGCCAGCTGGCAACCCTGCTCGCGCACCCGCTCCAGGCGGCGGACGATGAGCGCCTGCTGGATGCCGCGCTCGCGAAACCGGGGGAGCACCGAGGCGCCGAAGAGCGCGGCGCCCTCGCCGTGGATCTCCACGCTGCCGCCGCCGGCGGGCTCGCCGTTCACGAGCGCCAGGTACGAGTCGCATCCGGGGTGCGCGACCAGGCGGCGCGTGATCTCGAAGAGCGCCGGCGACAGCGGCACGTCGTCAGGCCGGAAGCCGCTCGTCGCGATCTCGATGAACACCCGGACCTGCGCCTCGTCGCCCGGATCGATGCGCACGATCTCCAGCCCCTGGGGGCCACCACGCGGCACCAGCGCGCGGAGGTCCTCGTCCGGCGCGAGCTCGCGCGCCAGCACGTTCTCGAACTCGCGCAGCACGAACCCTCGATCGGCGAGGCCGCGCACGAGCGACCCGTGCGCAAAGGGGCAGACCTGTATCTGCGGCTCCGCGCCGCGCGCCGCGTAGAACCGCACGAGGCGATCGAGATCCTCGCCGGAGACGGGCCCGTCGAGCCCGAGCCCGACAGCGAAGTTGCCCCAGGAGCCCTCTCCATCGAAGGCCATCCACCCGCCCGCGATGGGCTCCGCGACAGCGACAACGGCGGCGGTGCCGACCGCCAGCCGGCGCTCCTCGATCCGGGCGATCTCGGCGTACGACAGCTTCGGCATGGACTTGCACCTCGTTGGCGAGCAGGGCTCGCGTGGCACGGTGTCCTCCATCCTAGTCCGATGAGGCCCGGTCTGCGCCGTTTCGTGCAGGCCAGCGCGTTTCCGGCGGAGGCGCCGTCCGCCTGCCGGCGCGCGCGGGCAGGCGGACGGACCGACATCGCGCATCGCGCGGCCGCGCCGTCCCGGCGGAGCGGGCGGGCGGAGATGGCGGAGATGCCTGACGGCGCGCGCGTGCACGCACCGCCACGCGCCTCCGCTGCCCCGCGATCTCCGCTCGCGTGCTCGCGGGCGTTGCGATTATGCTGCGCCGCCATGAGCAGGATCTTCCGTTCACTCCCCCCGCCGGGCACCCACCTCGGCATCGCGTTCTCGGGCGGTCTCGACACGCGCTGCGCGGTGGCGTGGCTCTCGCGCAACGGGCTCAAGGTGCACGCGTACACCGCCGATCTGGCGCAGCCGGACGAGGACTCCCCCGGCGACATCCCGCCGATCGCCCTGCAGCACGGCGCGGTCTCCGCCAAGCTGGTGGACTGTCGCGAGGCGCTCGTCCGCGAGGGCATCCTCGCCATCCAGTGCGGCGCCTTCCACCTCTCGACGGGCGGCAAGAAGTACTTCAACACCACGCCGCTCGGCCGCGCGGTGACAACGACCGCGATCGTCCGCGCGATGCGCGACGACGACGTCCACGTCTTCGGCGACGGAAGCACGCACAAGGGCAACGACATCCAGCGGTTCTACCGCTATGGCATCTTCGTCGACCCCTCTCTCAAGATCTACAAGCCCTGGCTCGACCCGAGGTTCGTGGGAGAGCTCGGCGGGCGCAAGGAGATGAGCGAGTACCTCGAGCGCCACGGGCTGCCCTACCGCATGGGGACGGAGAAGGCGTACAGCACCGACGCCAACGTGCTCGGCGCGACGCACGAGGCGAAGGACCTCGAGCACCTGAACACCGGGATCAAGATCGTCCAGCCCATCATGGGCGTCGCCTCCTTCCGGCCGGAGGTCGCCATCGAGGCCGAGACGGTGACGCTCGGGTTCGAGCGCGGCGTCCCGACGACGATCAACGGCAAGCGCTTCGCCTCCCTGTTCGAGCTGTTCGTCGAGTGCAACCGGATCGGCGGGCGCCACGGCCTCGGCATGAGCGACCAGATCGAGAACCGGGTGATCGACGCGAAGAGCCGCGGCATCTACGAGGCGCCGGGCATGGCCCTGCTCCACGCCGTCTACGAGCGGCTCCTGTCCGCCATTCACAACGAGAACACCCTCGACGTGTACTTCACCCAGGGAAGGCGCCTCGGGCGCCTGCTCTACGAGGGCAAGTGGTACGACCCCGAGGCCATGATGCTGAAGGACGCGCTCTCGCGCTGGATCGCCCCCGGCGTGACCGGCGAGGTGGCGCTCGAGCTGCGCCGCGGCGACGATTACAACATCCTGAGCACGCGCGCCGACTACATGGCCTATGCGCCGCACAAGCTCTCGATGGAGAAGGTCGAGGAGGCCTATTTCACCCCCGAGGACCGCATCGGCGCGCTCGAGCTCCAGAACCTGTCGGTGACGGACAACCGCCAGTTCCTGATCCACCTCATCGAGAGCACGCAGGCCCTCGGCCCGGGCGGCGCCCCGGCCATCGGCGAGCTGCTCGGCGGCGACAAGCCGAAGGAATGAGCCGGGGCGGCGCCGCTGACGCTGAGCGGAGGCCGCGCGCCGGCTCCGCCCGCGACACGCCGTACGAGGTTGCGCCCGGCACCTGCCTGGGTCACGAGGAAGGTGCGAACGCCGGCCCGCCAGGAGCGGTGCCGGCCCAGGGAGGTGGTCATGAAGGCGCTCATCATCCAGGCACTCGCCGCGGGCCTCGCGGTCCTCGTCGGAACGAAGATCCTGCCCGGCGTGCGGATCCGCACGACCCAGACGGCGCTCGTCGTCGCCGCCGTGTTCACGGTCCTCAACCTCCTGCTCGGCTGGCTCGTGAAGTTCCTGGTCGCGGTGGCGCTCCTGCCCGCCGCCATCCTCACGCTGGGCCTCGCGTATCTCCTCTTCGGCCTGGTCGTGAACTCGGTGCTGCTCTACGCCACCGACAAGCTGATCGACGATTTCGAGATCCGGGGGCTAGGGCCGCTCTTCGGCACGGCGGCCCTCATCTCGTTCGCGGGATGGCTGTTGCCGCGCCTCCTGTGAGCCTTCGCCCGGGCGGCGTCTACCATAGCTGGTGAACGTGAGGCCGGAGCCGCCGGTCGTAGATCTCGCGGATCTTCGCCATGGTCTCCTGCGGCACCGGCGGCAGGTCCGCCGCGCCCGCGTTCTCATCCACCTGATCGGGCCGCTTCGCGCCGGGGATCACGCACGTCACCGCGTCCTGCATCAGGATCCAGCGCATCGTCCACGCGCCCATGCTCACGCCGGAGGGCACGAGCGGGCGGAGCTCCTCGACGACCTCGAGGCCCAGGTTGTAGTCGACGCCCGAGAACGTCTCGCCCTTGTCGAACGCGGCGCCCTCGCGGTTGAAATTGCGGTGATCGTCGGCCGCGAACCGGGTCGCTGCGCTCATCTTGCCGGTGAGCAGCCCCGAGGAGAGCGGCAGTCGCGCCAGGATCCCGACCTGCCGGCGCTTCGCCTCGGGGAAGAAGAGCTCGGCCGGGCGCTGCCGGAGGACGTTGTAGATGATCTGCACCGACTGCACGCCGGGGTACTCGATGGCCTTGAGCGCCTCTTCCACCCGCTCGACGCTGACGCCGTAAAACCGGATCTTGCCCGCCTTCACGAGCCGATCGAGGACGTCAAACACCTCGGGTCGATAGTAGACGTCCGTCGGAGGGCAGTGCAGCTGGACGAGGTCGAGCGCGTCCGTCTCGAGGTTCTTCAGGCTGCGATCGATGAAGGCCGTGAGGTTCCCCTCGTCGTAGCTCGCCGCCGTGTGCGGGCTCAGCCGCCGGCCCGCCTTCGTCGCGACGACGATCTCCTCGCGCCGCTCGCGCCTGAGGCGCGCGAGCAGCCGCTCGCTCCGGCCGTCCCCGTACACGTCCGCGGTGTCGAAGAAATTCACGCCGCGATCGGCGGCCCGGTGCAACGCCGCGAGCGACTCCTTGTCGTCGACGTCGCCCCAGGTACCCCCGATCGCCCAGGCCCCGAAGCTCACCGAGGAGACGCGGAAACCCGTCCTGCCAAGAGGTCGATACTCCATGGCGGCGCATACAACCAGATTTCCCCCGGTACGGCGAGCGTGACCGCGCTCAGGCGGGCTCGACCCCGCGGCGGCGGTGTGCGCGCTTGCTGCGCTCGACGAGCGTGACGAGCTCCTCGCGCGTGACCCCGAGCCGCGCCGCCGTCCGGTGCGCGAGCGAGGTCCGGGCGACCCCATCGACGAACTGGTACGTCGGCCACTGCTGCGCGTCGAGCTCGACCTGCAGGAACACGAGCCGATCGACCGGCCGCTCCCGCTCGAGCCGCGCCGCGAGCTCGAGGAAGTGCGTCGTGATGAAGGCCTGAGGGCGGAGCTCCGAGAGGAGCGAGATCACGAGCTGGAAGATCTCCTCGCCTTCCGACGGGTTCGTGCCGGAGCAGAGCTCGTCGAGCACCACCATGTCGCCGACCTGCATCGCCTCGAACAGCGACCTGATGCGGAGCAGCTCCATCCCGAGGCGGCCCTCGCTCTGATCGGCCTGCGCCTGCTCGATCAGCGACACGAAGAGCCCGTGGCACGGCGAGAGGCGCGCCTCCGCGGCGGGCACGAAGAAGCCCGCCTGCCCCATCATCTGGGCCAGCGAGAGCGCCTCGAGCAGCCGGGTCTTCCCCCCCGAGTTCGGCCCGGTCACGATGACGGTCGCGTCGTGGTGATCCGTCGCGATGTCGCACGGGACCGTGCTCGCCGAGCTCGCCAAGAGGAGCGGGTTGAACAGCCCCTTGAGCTCGCGCCCGGGGCCCTCGCCGCGCGCGCCGTGCGCGCCGTTGGAGACGCCCGGCGAGGCGAGCTCGGGCAGGCAGACGGCGAGCCCGGCAGCGCGGGCGCGGTCGCGCAGCGCGAGGCCGGCGAGGTAGAACTCGAGATCTCCGAGCAGCTGGACGAGCGCGACGAGATCGTCCTCGATGCCGTCGAAGACGCTGTTGACGTGGCGGGTGAGCAGCTCGTCGTCGCTGAACCGGTACCCCCTCCACAGCATCACGAGCTTCGTGACGAAGCGCCCGAGCGGCGACTGGTAGAAGCGGTTCTCGCTGTTCTCGCGGATCGACAGGGCGCTCAGATCGCGGACATGGCCGTCGGAGCCGACGCGGATCCGGACATCCAGCGTCGCGATCTCCTCGTCGTACGCGAGCAGATCCGCGAGGCGGCGGTACGCCTCGCTCTCGCGCACGGCCGCGCCGAACGCCGAGAGCCGCGACAGGCCCGAGCGAGCGCCCGCGAACCCACCCGCGAGCGCGTCGAACGCGTCCTTGGCGGCGGCGAGGATGTCCAGCCGGCGCCGGCTGCCTTCGCCGCGAGAGATGGGGATCGTCTCGAGCTGGGCCACGCAGCGGCGCAGCGCCGCGTAGGCGCGCTCGAGATCGCGGCGCTGCGCCTCCGACCCGGTGAGCTCCCGGAAGATCGCGCGCCGGAGCTCGACCGTGTCGCGATCGCTCGGCGGCTGGGAGAGGGCGCGGCCCAGCAGCGCCGGGCTCGGGATGTACGAGCGGCCATCGCTCGTGAAATGGAGGCAGCCCACGATGAGCTCGCGCAGGAAGACGTGCTGCGCGAAGCGGGCTGGATCCCACGTCGACGCGGGCAGCGACGCCGACTCGACGTGCCGATCGAACGCCCCCGCGGGCGCGCCGCCCGCGAACGCGAACGCCAGCGACTCCTTGACCGCCCGCGCGTCGACGCGGAGCGCGGGCCGGTGCGAGAGGAGATCGGGCGCGGCGCGCTGTCCGGGCGGGGCGTCAGGCAGGGCGGGTTCCGGCGGCGCCGCGCTCACGACCTCGAGCCTACTACGATGCGTGGGGCCGGAGCGCTCGTCCGGTGTCCGGTGCCGCCGCCGCGCGGTGGCCAGGGAGGGTCTCGGCATGACCCCGTCGACACGCGCGGCGCGCCGTTGTTCCCGGGCGGCCGGGAACGACCAAGTCCCTGGCACGACGTCTGCCTCGGTGTGCACCTGGAGATGCACCATGAGCTATCGCTGCACGATGAGCAGAATACGCTGGTTCTCCGGCCCAACCGTCCTCGCGCTCGCGCTCGCCGGCACGGCCTGCAGGAGCGAGAGCGAGAGAGCTGAAGGAGCGGTCCGCGAGCCCGCGAACCAGACGGCCAGGAGAGGCGAACCGCCTCCGGGCCCGAACCAGGCGCCCAGCAAAGACCTGCGCGAGCAGGCGGGGCGCGTGGGCGAAAAGGCGGAGCAGCTCGCCCAGGAGGGCAAGGAGCTCGGCAAGGAGGCGAAAGAGCAGGCGGGGCGCGCGGGTGACAAGGCAGAGCAGCTCGCCCGGGAGGGTCAGCAGCTCGGCCAGGAGACGCGCGAGAAGGCCGAGCGTGTGGGCGAAAAGGCAAACCAGCTCGCCGAGCGAGGGCACCAGGCGGGCCGCGACGTCAACGACCAGATGAACAGGGTCGGCGCGCAGACCGGTGCGCTCAAGGACAACCAGGGCGCGCGCCCGCAGTCGGCGCCGCCCGCCGCTCCCAAGGACAAGGCCGCACCGCAGTCGCCACAACAAGGCCAGGCTGAGGGAGCCAAGAAGCAGGACGCGAATGCCGCCGCGATGGAGCGTGACGAGTGGACGAAGGCGGCGAAGGACAACGACTATCAGGTCACCTTCGGCCGCGACGGCTCGGTCATCGCCACGAAGGAGGCGAAGCGGACCGGCGCGCGCCCGTCCGATGAGACGCTCCGCAACGCGGTCGGCGGCAAGCTCGCGGACAGCAAACACGACGCGGTGAAGAAGCTGCACGTCACGGTGCGCGACGGCGTGGTCACGCTGCAAGGCAACGTCGCCAGCGTGAAGGAGGCGACCGAGGCGGTGAAGGAGGCCATGGACGCCGACGGCGTAACCAAGGTGATCGCCTACCTCCATCACGGCTCATGACCCCCGTGAGGCCGTCAACCTAGCCGCGGTCTCAGGCTGCATCCGGTCGCAGACGGCGGATGCACCGCCCGGATCATCAATGCGCGAAGTCCTTGGGGCGGAGCTTGACGGAGCGCTCCACGGCCTCCGCGGGTGAGAGCGCCAGCATGAGCGTCTCATCGAAGCAGTCGGACCTGGACACGACCACGACCTGCGTGCCCACCGGCAGCTCGGTCTTGAGCGGCGTCTTGCCGAGCGTCTTTCCCTTCCAGCTCACGATCGCGTCGGGCGGATCGCTCGAGATCACCACGCTCGCCTTGGGGCCCTCCTCGAGCTTCTTCTCGGCGGCCTCCCCGGCCTCGGCGCCGTGCGAGGCGACCGCGGCCGCAGGAGCGTCGAGGGCGGGCGCGCCCTTGTTCGCGACGTGAACCGCGCCGCCGACCAGCGCGACCAGCGCGGTCAGGGCGGACGCGCCGATGAAGTAACCGCGCTTCGAGGCCGACACGGGACCCGACGTGGTCGCTCGCAGGCTCACCGAATCGCTCACGGGGGTCCTGGGCCGCTCGACGCCCGACGGCCGCTCGACGCCCGACATGCGCTCGATGCCCGACCGGCTGGACTCACCGACATAGGGGAGCCTGCTGCCCGAGCCGGAGCTCGAGGGGGCCATCGCGAGGCCGATGCCGCTCATCGTCACCTGGCTGGAGGCGTCGCCCAGCAGCGACGCGCTGGCCACCCGCTCGATCTGCGCCTTGATCTGCTGGCGAATGGAGGCCCGGCTCTCGGCGAAGATCCCCCGCATGCAGGCGCCGAGGAACTCGCTGCGGACGTCCTCGCCCGACCACTGAAGGTAGTTCTCGAGCACATCGCACATCTCCTGCGCCGTCGCGAAGCGCTTCGATGGCTCGCGCTCGAGGGCCTTCGCGGCGATCTGATCGAGCGCGATGGGGATCCCCGGCACGATGGTGGAGAGCCGCGGGATCTTCCCCAGCAGGAGCTGGTGCATCACGGTGATCTGATCGCCCTCGAACAGCCGCCGCCCGGCGAGGAGCTCCCAGAGCACGACGCCGACCGCGAAGATGTCCGCGCGGCGGTCCACCGTCTTGCCCGCCGTGACCTGCTCGGGCGCCATATACGTCAGCTTGCCCTTGAAGGTCCCGCTCTCGGTGCTGGAGGCGTTGACGACGGCCTTGGCCACGCCGAAATCCACGAGCTTCACCGCGCCCTCGTACGTAATGAAGATGTTGTGCGGCGAGACGTCGCGATGCACGATGCCGAGAGGACGACCATCGAACTCGCAGAGCTCATGCGCGTAATGGAGCCCGCGCAGCACCTCGGCCACGATCCGGATCCACGTGCCGCGGACGAGCCCACCCGTGCCGGACTCCCGCTCGACAGCCGCCTTCATGACGCGCTTCAGCGTCTGGCCCTCCAGGTACTCCATCACAATGAAGTAGCCGTCGCGGTCGCTGCCGACCTCGTAGGTCTGGACGACATTCGGGTGGTTCATGCGGGCCGAGAGCTTGGCCTCGTCCATGAACATGAGGACCTGGCGATCCTCCTCGTCCCCGGAGCTGCGGAGACGCTTGACGACGACCAGCTTGTTCACCGAGGCGGGCCCGTGAGCCATCGCGAGGAAGACGTCTGCCATCCCGCCGCGGCCGAGCTTCGCGATGGGACGATACCGGCCGAGCCCAAGCTGGGTCGGCGTGTCTCTCAAGATCGACGCTCCGTGTTCTCCGATCACACTCACCTCAGTGTGCAAAATTCAACAATTGCGCGTCCGAGTCAATGCGAAGAGTTTGCGTCCTCGCCATCAAGTGAAAACATGCTCCAATGAAGTGAATGGCCCACAACCGTATGAGCAAGAGCGGCGGGAGACGACATTCGAACACACGCGCTCAAGCACTCACGCATTCACACACACTCACGCGCACTCACGCGCACCACACCCCCTCACGTAGCGCACGTAGGTCACGCGCTGCGCTTTAGCTGCTGCGCGCTACCCGCTGCGCTTTACGTGCTGCGTGCGCAATTCGCCGCTGGCCGGGGAGGGGCCGTGCAGTCGAGCCCTGGGGTGGCTCCCTTCCCGGTGGCGCCCGCGCCAGGTCGATCGCATTGGAAACACGGGGTCCGCTGCGGGCGTTGATACAAACGTAACAAGCGATACGCCACGTGCAATCCGTCGCGACACGATCGCACGAAATTTCTGCAGCGTTCCGCACCGGACGCAATGCGCCACGCGCGACCGCCGCGGCTCGACGACGAGGAGGACGATGACGCCTGCGAGCGAGGCGCCGCCGCTCAGCTGCTCAGAGCTTCCAGAGCGCGCAGCCCCAGTGGACACCGGTCCCGAGCGCGAGCACCATGGCCAGTTGCCCTTTCTTCAGCCTTCCGGCGCGCATCTCCTCGTCGACGAGGATGGGCACGGTGGCGCCGCTCGTGTTGCCGAATCGATCGATGTTGCTCGGGAGCTTCTCGACGGGCACGCCGAGGTCCTTGCGAATGTGCTCGTTGATCCGACCGTTCGCCTGGTGCGCCAGGAACACGTCGATCTGCTCGATCGAGAGGCCCTGAGAGGCGCAGAGCTCCCGCGCGGTCGCCGGGAGCTTGGTCACCGCGAACTTGAAGAGCTCGCGACCATCCATGCGGGGGATATGGAGGTCCTCGTCGAACGACGTCGGCTTCCAGTACGGGCGCGAGCGGAAGCCGCCGCCCGGCACGAAGAGGAGCTCGGCGAAGCGTCCATCGGAGCAGATCTTGTTGCCGCGCAGGCCCGCGTCGCGATCGGTCGCGCGGAGGACGAGCGCGCCCGACCCGTCCCCGAACAGGACGGCGAGGTTCCGGTGGCGGTCCGCGTGCGCCCGCGCCTCCGGCGTCGCGGAGCGGCCATTCTTCGGATCGAGCGCCCCCCAGTCCTCCCAGGGCATGAAGCCGGCGTGCGCCTCTGCGCCCACGAACAGGATGGTCTTGGCGGCCCCGGTCTGGATCAGCCCGTCGATCGTCTGGAGGCCGAACAGCATCGCGGCACACTGCTGCCGGATGTCGAGCGCGGGGACGCCCGGAATGCCCAGCTTCGCGCCGAGCAGCGCCCCGGAGCCAGGGAAAATATAGTCCGGCGTCATCGTGGCAAAGAGGATGTAATCGATCTCCGACGGCGCGATGCGCGCCGACTCGATCGCGCGCTTCGCCGCTTCGCACGCGAGATCGCTCACCCCTACGCCATCCGGCGCGTAATGCCGCTGGCGGATACCGGAGCGCTGGTAGATCCACTCGTCGGAGGTCGTGATCACCCGCGCGAGGTCGTCGTTGGTGACAGGTTCTCCGGGCACGTAGTGGCCCGTCCCGATGATCTCAAATCCAATCTTTGTCACAGAGGTGCCTTACTCGAACCGCACGCGGGCGGCGACCCGGAACCGCACCCCCGCACACGACCGCGCCCGGCCGCATCGCGCCGCAGCATGCGGGCGGACGCTCGTCCTCATGAGATCGCCGGGACGTTGCACCGTGCTTGACGTAGGTCGGCCGCCTCGATAGCCTGCCCCGCTGTGCGGGGGGCGTTGTGCCCGGACACCGTCGCCGGCGGCCGCGGAGCCGCGATCATCGTCGGCGTGCGGCCCAGCTGCAGATGGGGCAGCCGGTCATGTCGTGGCGCAGCGCCGGGCAGTGCTCGCGGCCGAAGTAGATGAGCTGCAGGTGCAGCTTGTTCCACTGCTCGGGTGGGAACGTGCGCTTCAGGTCGCGCTCGGTCTCGACGACGTCCCTTCCGGACGACAGCCCCCAGCGGAACGCGAGCCGGTGAATGTGGGTATCGACCGGGAAGGCGGGGTGGCCGAAGGCCTGCGCCATGACCACCGAGGCCGTCTTGTGACCGACCCCCGGCAGGGCCTCCAGGGCCTCGAACGAGGCGGGGACGACGCCGCCGTGCTCGGTCGCGATCCGCTCGCTCAGCTCCTTCAGACGCCGCGCCTTGGTGGGCGCGAACCCGATCCTCCGGATGAGCTGGGCGATCTCCTCGGTGGGCACCGCCGCCATGGCCGCGGGCGTCCGGGCGCGCGCCAGGAGCGCCGGCATCACCGCGTTGACCATCTTGTCCGTCGTCTGGGCGCTGAGCATCACCGCGACGAGCAGCGAATATGGGTCGTCGTGGGCCAGCGGAATGGGCGGGGTCGGGTACAATCGGTCGAGGATCTCGGCGATCCTCGCGGCTTTCTCGGCGCGCTTCACGGGGGCCAGGGCAGCCCGTAGAACGAGAGCAGATCGCCGAGCTCCTCATCGGAGAGGACCTCGCGGGAGAAAGGCGGCATCTGCCCGCCGTAGCCGACGAACCCGCCGTGCCGGACCTTCTCGATGAAGACCAGCCGCCGGTCGGCCTCCGTGTACTCGCCGAGCGGGTGCTCCTTGAGCGTCTGCTCGGGCAGCGCCGGCGCCCGCGGCACGAGCCGGCCATCCCCCGAATGGGCGCGCCCGTGACACGAGGCACAGGCGCGCTCGTGGATGCGTTCGCCGGCTGCCGCGTCGCCGGCCGGGATCTGGCTCAGCTCGTAGACCGGCGTGAAGGGGACGGCCTCGGCTGCGCCTCCATCGCTGGGCAGCGACTCCAGGTACGCATAGATGGCCTGCGCGGCGTCATCGTCCGCGGTCCAGGGCAGATCCTTCGTCATGAAGTAATAGAGGCAATGGTTGATCGCGCCGAGGAGCTCGACCTCCTGCCCGCCCCAGTAATGCGGGCGCTCTACGGCGCCGGCCAGCGGGGCGCCCGGGAGCATGGCGTCGCCCGCGTCCCCGGCGACAGCTTCATGGCACGTCGAGCAGGCATAGTGATTGAAGCGCGTCTCCGCGATCGATGGGTCCCGGAAGAGCGCCGCGCCGTGGTCGACGGCCGTCGCGTCGACGACCTTCGTCTCGGGATCGCCCGGACAGCCGCAGAGGAGCGCCGCGCACGCGAGCGCGGCGGCAAGGCCAAGGGGCACCCTCACGGCGCCTCCGGCGCGACGCGCACGAGCCCGTCGGGATAGAGGCCCACCTCCGTGTCGCTGAGCGTCTCCAGCGTCTCGGGATCCAGCCGGAGCACCTTGCCGGGCGCCGTGCTCCGATCGCCCTCGCAGACGAGGAAGAGCCCGTGCTCCTCGTCGAGCTGCGCGAGGTGCGGCCGCATGCATTCCTCGGCGATGTTCCGGGTGACGACCTCATTGTCGTCCGGGGTGACGCCGATCCGAACGATGGTGTCGGGCACCTGGGTCGGCACGTAGATGGCGCTCCCGTCGGGGGTCCACGCGGCGAAGTAGGGCGCGCCGATCGTGAGGATCTTCCGGGAATCGTCGAACGTCTCCGACGCGACATCGAAGAAGCGCACGTCCCTGCTCTCCGTGCTGCTCACGGCGATGGTCTTCCCGTCGGGCGACATGACGGCCGCGTAGGGTCCGTAGTTGCTGGCATGGGGCGAGGGGTTGGAGGTAGACCCCACGGGCACGCGCTTCACCTCGGCGGAAGGATCGGTCAGATCGACGATCGCGAGCACGTCCTCGCCGTAGCAAGCGACGTAGGCGCGGGCGCCGTCCGGGCGCGAGAGGGCGACTCCGTGGGCGGCCATGCAGACCGGGATGAACACCGGATCGGACGATCCCGAGAGCACGACCTTCTCGGGATCGATCACCGCGAGGGACGAGCGCGCCGCCTCGACGTCGCCGGGGTTGTCGAGCACGCGTTTCAGATCGAAATGAGAGACGACCACGCGCCGGCCGTCCTCCGAGATCACGATGTCGCCCGGGTTGGCCTCGACGCGCACCTGCCCGAGGATGCGCAGATCGTCGAGCGCGAGCTTCTGGACGTAGCCCGCCACCGCGCTCCCGCCGTGCACCGCGTGGGGGCCGATCGCGCCGGCGACGTCAGGGTACGACAGCGCGACGTAGAGCGCGCCGCCCTCGGCGTCCACGGCCACGTGGTGAGGCCCGTCGATCGTCACGGGATCGCGGCCCACGGGGTGGACGCCGAACCGCTCCCCGGTCGCCAGCGAGATAAGAGAGATCGTATCGGAGAGGCTATCGCTCACCACGCCCATTCCGCCCTCCGGAATCGTGATCTCAGGGAGTCGGTCCGGATAGGCGTCGCCCTCGTAGGCGCTGTAGCGGTATTCGATGATGGGCTCGGGATCGCTGCAGCTCACCAGCATCGCCGCCGCGAGCGCGCAACCCAGGAATCGCGAAATGACCATAGATGACCTCGAGACGAGCGTCTCCGGCTCGGACGCGCCGCATCCTAGCAGCCGCCGGCGCGCCGGCCGCGGCTCCGCCCTACCATGGCTCGGCTCGCTCGTGCGCCTCGACGTGACGCTCCGCGGCGGCGCGCTGTGCGACGTGGGACGTACTACGCGCGTTCCGAACCCTCTCTTCCTCGGTCGGCACCGGCCCTCAACGGCAACGCTACCGCGTGGGTGAACATTTCTTGATCAGGCGCTGTCGTGTTGTCATGTAAGGAAGCGATGAGACAGACACGAGCGGTGGGCGTCACAACACTGGAGCCCGGTCGGCTGCGGATCGCGCGAGCGCGCCGAGGTCGCCCCGCGGCGCGCTTCTTTTTTTCGTCTCTTGCGTCCCTTGCGCTCGCGGCGTGCGCGGAGGAGGAATCCATCGCTCCGGCGCTGCTCCCTGCGCCGGTGCCGCTGCCAGCGCTCCGCGGCGCGCCGCCGCTGACGACCGCTCGCACCTGGGCGCCGCGCGCCGCGGTGGCCAATCCACCGGACAGGAACCCCGCTGTCCCGGCGGAGATCGAGCAGATGCTCGCGGAGGGCTACGGCGAGCTCGAGAGCGGGCCGGGGCAGTCGCTCGCCCCCGCGACGCTCGACGACACCCCTCCACCGCCGCGCGGCAAGCGGTCGAGGCTCCTGACGAGGTTCGTCCACCTCGCCGACACCCAGCTCGCAGACGACGAGTCGCCCGCCCGGCTGGCGCTCTTCGACTCGCCCGGCGTGTTCGCGTCGGCGTTCCGCCCGCAGGAAGGGCACGAGTGCCGGATCCTCAACGCCGCCGTCCGCACGATCAACGCGCTCCATCGGAGCACGCCGATCGACTTCGTCCTGCTCGGCGGCGACAACGCCGACAGCGCGCAGACGAACGAGATCGCGTGGTTCTCGGCCATCCTCGACGGCGCCGAGCGCGTCGAGTGCGACTCGGGCGCTGACGACGACCCCGTGCCAGGCCCCGACAACGATCCCAAGGATCCGTTCTTCGCCGAGGGGCTGCTCATGCCCTGGCGGTGGGTGACCGGCAACCACGATGTCCTGCACCAGGGGAACTTCCCGGTGCACACGCGCGCCGAGCTCGCGACGGGGAGCTGGTCGGACGGCGGGACGCGCGACTGGTCTCTCCCCGGCGCTCCGGTGATCACAGGCAACGTCGTCCCCGACCCGAGGAGAGCGCTCCTGAGCCGCCCCGATCTGCTCGATCGGGTCGCGGCGACCGGCGACGGGCACGGGATCGGGCCCGACGAGCGCGCGTACGGGAAAGCGTTCTACGAGTTCGACATCGAGGACACCCCCCTTCGCGTCATCGTGCTCGATACGGCCGCCGAGACGGGCGGGCCGAACGGCGTGATCCTCCAGGACGACGTCGATCGGTTCATCCGGCCCGCGCTCGACCGCGCGAAGCGCGAGCGCAGGTGGGTCATCCTCACGTCCCACCACGCCTCGCGCTCGCTCGGGGACGGCTCCTTCGCCGCGACGGGCACCCCCGCCGTGCCCGGCGCGATCGACGTCGAGGCGTGGCAGTCGCTCGTCGGCGGCTACGACAACGTCCTGCTCCACCTCGCCGGACACACCCACGTGCACCGGGTGACCCGGGTCTCTCCAGCCGGCGGGCACGCGTACTGGGAGCTCGAGACCTCCGCGCTCGCCGACTACCCCCATCAGGGCCGCGTCATCGAGATCTGGGACGAGGACGACGGCTCCGTCGCCATCCGGGGCGCCGCCCTCGACTACGCCGTCGACGACGACCCGATCGCCGCCGAAGGGCGCCGCCGGGCCGTCGTGGACGTCACCTCCGGCTTCGGCGACGACGGCCGCGGAGAGCCCTCGTGGCGCAACGTCGAGCTCTGGGTCGCGCGGCCTGACTGACCTCGCGCGCCGCGCGCGGGGGCCGCGGGCGCGCCGGCCCAGCCAGCCGGAGGCCTGCCAGAGAGGGATGCGCGTCGGCGCCGCCGCGCGGCGGGCTCGCGCGGACGGCCCCAGCCGCCGCTCATCCGCCGTCGCGCAGCGGCACCGTCTCCCTCAGCTCGATCGACAGCGGGGGTCCGCCCCCGCTGCGGATCGCGGCGGCCATCGTGTGCCGCGCCGAGGGCTGGTAGAGCGCGAACTGCCAGGCCGAGCGATCATCGCCGAGCCGCGGATCGAACGAGATGCCGATCGCCGGCCCGTCGTCCAGGTGGAACGAGAACTGATCGAGCGGGATCGCGAGCCCCATCCCGCGCGCCTTGATGTACGACTCCTTGAGCGTCCAGTACTCGAAGAAGCGCGCGCGCTGCCTCTCCGGCGGCAGCGCGCGCAGCGCCCTCACCTCGCCTGGCGAGAAGAAGCGGTCGGCGATGTCCACCGCGCTGCTCGCGCGCTCGGTGTCCTCGACGTCGACGCCCACGTCGCGATCCAGCGCGACCAGGCAGGCGATCAGCCCCCGCGTGTTCGACAGGTTGAACCGGATCGGCGGCACCCCCGGAGGTCCGGCGATCTGCGGGCGGCCAAATTCGTTCCGGACGAACGACCACGCCTCGGGCGCGACGTTCGCGTACTTCGAGAGGACCGTGCGCACGAGGGCGCGGGTGAGCAGGTACTCGTGCCGGTTCTCGGCGAACAGGAAGCGCGCCTGCTGCGCCGCCTCGTCAGGCGCCATCAGCCGGTGGTACGCCGCGAGCAACGCCTCGTCGCGAGCTGCGTCGCAGAAGACGTACCAGAGGTGCGCGGCGCCGGGGCCGATCGTGAGCATCTACATCCTCGGCGGAGCCGCGCCTGCAGGGCCCGGGAGGATCTCCCGCAGACAGCTGTCGGCGCTGCGCTCGATGGGCCGCTGGCGAGGATATCCGAACGACACCTCCTCGAAACGAACACCGTCGATCCAGTCGGTGCGGGGGATGTGGAGGTGCCCTGACACGACCACCCGCGCGCGGAACCGCGTGTGCCAGTCGTGGGTGCGACGCGTCCCGCACCAGATCGAGAAGCGCGGGATGAGCCGCAGCCGCACGAGCTCTTCGCGCAGCGGGAAGTGGTTGATGAGCACCGTGGGGCGCCCCCCGATCGCGTCGAGGCGGGCCTCGGTCGCGGCGAGGCGGGCCCGGCACCACTCGGGCCGGCTCGCGTAGGGGGCCGGGTCGAGCAGCTCCTCATCGCTGCAGAGGACGCCGCTCTCCATGGCCCACGCCACCGCGTCGCGCTCGGGCACGCCGTCCGGCCGGAAGCTGTAGTCGTAGAGCAGGAACATCGGCGCCAGCACGTGAGGTCCGCCCTCGCCGTCCCAGAGCACGTAGGGGTCTTCCGGCGTGAGCACGCCGCGGCTCCGACACAGCTCGACCAGCCGCTCGTACCGTGCCTGGCCGCGCGGACCGCCGCGCTCACTCGGCATCGTATAGAGCTCGTGGTTGCCCGGCGTCCACACGAGCCGCTTGAACCGCGGGCCCAGGGTCTCGAGGACGTAGATGAGGTGCTGCTCCGTCTCCCCGAGATCACCGGCGAGGATGAGCCAGTCGCTCGGCCGCGGCGTGATGCGCTCGATGGCCCACCGGTTCTCCGCATACCCGACGTGGAGATCGCTGAGTGCGAAGAGCTTCATCCGAATACCGCGCCGCCGGAGGCCGGGCCGGCACGCCGGCCGCAACCACCCACACCACGGCCGACGACGGGCGTCCACTGCCGAGCGCCGCCGCCGGGCGGAGCGGCCCCCGGCCAAGGTGACACCTCTCCCCCATTTTGCGCCCGGTTCCGCGGCTCCTGGCGCGCCGCATTAAACTAGGGCTCCAATCCTTGTGCCACATGTGCTACGCGCGTGTGAAGTCAGCACCATGCCTCTGCCCCAACGACAAGGTCTTTACGATCCGGCTTTCGAACACGACGCATGCGGTCTCGGATTCGTCGCCACGCTCCGCCGTGAAGCGACGCACGAGGTCGTTTGCCAAGCGCTCGAGATCCTCGAAAATCTAACCCACCGCGGCGCCGCTGGCTGCGACCCCTGCACCGGCGATGGCGCGGGCGTCCTCCTCCAGATCCCGCACGAGCTGTACGCCACGTCCCTGGCCGCGCTTGGCATCGCGCTGCCTGCTCCCGGCGACTACGCCGTCGCGACGGCGTTCTTCTCCCAGCTCCCGTCGCGGCGCCGCCAGTGCGAGGCGATCCTCGAGGCCGCGGTCGTGCACCACGGACAGCGCGTCCTCGGCTGGCGCGACGTCCCCATCGACGACGCGGCGCTCGGCCCGATCGCGCGCGACTCGCGCCCCGCGATCCGCCAGCTGTTCATCGGCAGGGTCGCGCCTCGCCAGTCCTTCGAGCAGGTCCTCTATGCGATCCGCAAGCGCGCCGGCCGCGCCGCCAACGCCGACGACTTCTACATCACGTCCTGCTCGTCGCGGACGGTCGTCTACAAGGGCCTGATGCTCGCGGAGCAGGTCGCGGCGTTCTACCCCGATCTGTCCGACAAGCGCACCGTGTCGCGGCTCGCGATGGTGCACTCGCGCTTCTCCACGAACACCTTCCCCACGTGGGAGCGCGCGCACCCGTACCGGGTCATCGCGCACAACGGCGAGATCAACACCGTGCGCGGCAACACCGCGTGGATGTCGGCGCGCGAGGCGCTGCTGAAGAGCGATGTCTTCGCGAACGCGATCGAGGACTTCAAGCCGATCATCCGCCCGGGCGGCTCCGACTCGTCGGCGCTCGACAACGTGGTCGACTTCCTGCTCGCGAGCGGCCGCTCGCTGCCCCACGTGATGATGATGCTCGTGCCCGAGGCCTGGGCGCTCGACCCGGACATGTCGGCCGAGAAGAAGGCGTTCTACGAGTACCACGGCTGTCTGATCGAGCCGTGGGACGGCCCCGCGGCGCTGTGCTTCACGGACGGACGGCTGATCGGCGCGACGCTCGACCGGAACGGGCTGCGCCCCGCGAAGTACGTCGTGACGAGCGACGGGCTCGTCGTGCTCGCGAGCGAGTTCGGAGTGCTCGACATCGAGCCGGCGCGCGTCATCCAGAAGGGGCGCCTCCAGCCGGGCAAGATGTTCCTCGTCGACACGACCGAGGGCCGCGTCGTCAGCGACGACGAGATCAAGCGCCGCGTCGCGACGCAGAAGCCGTACGCGGCGTGGGTCGCCGAGAATAAGATCGATCTGCGCGCCCTCGAGGACGTGCCGAGCCTCTACACCATCCCGCACGCGGACCTCCGGGGCCTGCAGCAGGCGTTCGGCTACACCGAGGAGGACCTGCGGATGATCCTCGGGCCGATGGCCACCCTCGGCGAGGAGCCGGTGGGCTCGATGGGCATCGACATCCCGCTCGCCGTCCTCTCCGAGAAGCCCCAGCTGCTCTTCCGCTACTTCAAGCAGCTGTTCGCGCAGGTCACGAACCCGCCGATCGACCCGCTCCGCGAGGAGATCGTGATGTCGCTCGTGAGCTGCGTCGGCGGCGAGGGCAACCTCCTCGAGGAGACGCCCCGCCAGTGCCGGATGCTCGAGCTGCCGCACCCGATCCTCACGCAGGACGACCTGTCGAAGCTGCGGAAGAACGTCTTCCCCGACTTTCGCGCGGCCACGCTCCCCATGTACTTCCCGGTCGACGGCGACCCGGAGGACAACCTGCGCGCCGCGCTCGCGAAGCTCTGCAAGGACGCGAGCCGCGCGATCGCCGACGGCGCGAGCATCCTCATCCTCAGCGACCGCGGCATCGACGAGACGCTCGCCCCCATCCCGAGCCTGCTCGCGGTGGGCGCCGTGCACCACCACCTCATCAACGAGGGGGCGCGCACGCGCGCGGGCATCATCGTCGAGACCGGCGAGGCGCGCGAGGTCGGCCACATGGCGCTTCTCATCGGCTACGGCGCCGGCGCGGTGAACCCGTACCTCGCGTTCGAGTCGATCGCGGCGATGTGCCGCGACAAGACCCTCGGCGCCGATCTCTCGCCGACCGCGGCGGGCTCGCGGTACGTGAAGGGGCTCAAGAAGGGCATCCTGAAGATCATGTCGAAGATGGGGATCAGCGCGCTCTCCAGCTACCAGGGCGCGCAGATCTTCGAGGCGATCGGCATCGATCAGCTCGTCATCGACGCGTACTTCACCGGCACGGCGTCGCGCGTCCGCGGCGTCGGGCTGCGCGAGATCGCGGAGGAGGCGCTCGCGCGCCACCACGCGGCGTACGGCGAGCGGGCGCGCGCGCACCTCGACGTCGGCGGCCACCACCACTTCCGCGTGTCCGGCGAGCGGCACCTCTGGACGCCGCAGTCGATCGCCTCGCTCCAGCGGGCGGTCCGCCTCGACGACGCGAAGAGCTACGCCGAGTACGCCTCCGTCATCAACGAGCAGCAGGAGCACCCGATGTCGCTCCGCGGCCTGTGGGACTTCAGGCCCGCGGGCCCGCCGGTGCCGATCGAGGAGGTCGAGCCCGCCGCCTCGATCGTGAAGCGCTTCGCCACGGGCGCCATGTCCTTCGGGAGCATCTCGAAGGAGGCGCACGAGACGCTCGCGATCGCGATGAACCGCATCGGCGCGCGGTCGAACACCGGCGAGGGCGGCGAGGACCCGGTGCGCTTCCTGCGGCTGCCGAACGGCGACTCGAAGCGGAGCGCGGTGAAGCAGGTCGCCTCGGCGCGGTTCGGCGTCACGGCCGAGTACCTCGTGAACGCCGACGAGCTGCAGATCAAGATGGCGCAGGGGGCCAAGCCCGGCGAGGGCGGCCAGCTCCCGGGCCACAAGGTCGACGCGGTGATCGCGAAGGTGCGCCACTCGACGCCCGGCGTGACGCTGATCTCGCCGCCGCCGCACCACGACATCTACTCGATCGAGGATCTGGCGCAGCTCATCTTCGACCTGAAGAACATCAACTCGAAGGCGCGCATCAGCGTGAAGCTCGTCGCCGAGGCGGGCGTCGGCACCATCGCCGCGGGCGTCGTGAAGGCGCACGCCGACGTGGTGCTGATCAGCGGCGACTCGGGCGGCACCGGCGCCTCCCCGCTCACGTCGATCCACCACGCGGGCGTCGCGTGGGAGCTCGGCCTCGCCGAGGCGCACCAGGTGCTCGTGATGAACGGGCTCCGGGGCCGCGCCATCGTGCAGACCGACGGCAAGCTGATGACGGGCCGCGACGTCGCGTTCGCCGCGCTGCTCGGCGCCGAGGAGTTCGGCTTCTCCACGGCGCCGCTCGTCGCGACCGGCTGCATCATGATGCGCAAGTGCCACCTCAACACCTGCCCGGTCGGCATCGCCACGCAGGACCCTGAGCTCCGCAAGAAGTTCACGGGCGCGCCGGAGCACGTCATCAACTTCTTCTTCTACGTGGCCGAGGAGCTCCGGCAGATCATGGCGCGCCTGGGCTTCCGCACGCTGACCGAGATGGTCGGGCGCTCCGACTGCATCGTGCAGCGGACCACCGGGCTCCACCCGAAGGCGAGGAAGATCGACTGCTCCGAGGTGCTGTACCGCCCGAAGGAGGCGCTCACGAGCCCGACCCACTGCGTGGAGCTGCAGGACCACAAGCTCGACCGGGTGCTCGACCTCAAGCTGATCGAGAAGGCGCGCGCGACGATCGACGGCGGGCCGTCCGTCGTCATCGAGACCCGCGTGAAGAACTCGGATCGGACGCTCGGCGCGATGCTGAGCGGCGAGATCGCGCGCCGCCACGGCAGCGCCGGGCTCCCCGAGGACAGCATCGTGGTCAAGTGCGCCGGCAGCGCCGGCCAGAGCTTCGGCGCCTTCGCCTCGCGGGGCATGACGCTCGAGCTCGAAGGCGACGCGAACGACTACGTCGGCAAGGGCCTCTCGGGCGGCGTCGTCGCGGTGCGGCCGCCGCGCGAGGCGCCGTTCCGGCCGGACGACCAGGTCATCGTGGGCAACGTCGTGCTGTACGGCGCGACGGGCGGCCGCGCGTTCTTCAACGGCCGCGCGGGCGAGCGCTTCGCGGTCAGGAACAGCGGGGCCACCACCGTCGTCGAGGGCGTGGGCGACCACGGTTGCGAGTACATGACGGGCGGCACCGTGATCATCCTCGGCACCACCGGCCGCAACTTCGGGGCCGGCATGAGCGGCGGGCTCGCCTACGTCTTCGACGAGGATGCGCTCTTCGAGGCGCGCTGCAACAAGGAGATGGTGCAGCTCGAGACGATGACCGCCGCCGACGCCGAGTCGGTGCGGGCGCTGCTCGAGGAGCACGTGCGGCGCACGGGCAGCCGGAAGGCCATCGAGCTGCTCGAGTCCTGGCAGGCCGTCCTGTCGAAGTTCGTGAAGGTCGTCCCGAGCGAGTACCGCCGCGCCCTGGAGGCCGCGGCGTCGCCCGCGACGAACGGGGCGGACGGGTCGGACAGGCTCGTGTCTCTCCTTTCTCCTTCCACCCCCTATGTTTCCACTGGACGTTACATCCCCGCCAACGCGGGTCCCCTGAGCACGGGAGAGAGGTCGGCCGCCCATGGGTAAGGTACGAGGCTTCCTCGAGATCCAGCGGGTCGACATCAAGAAGCGACCCGTCTCCGAGCGTTTGAACGACTGGCAGGAGTTCGAGCTCCCGGTCCCCGACGCCGAGCTGCGCGATCAGGCAGCGCGGTGCATGGACTGCGGCATCCCGTTCTGTCACGACGGGTGTCCGCTCGGGAACCTGATCCCCGACTGGAACGATCACATGTTCCGCGAGCGCCTCCCCGAGGCGATCGCGTCGCTCGACGCGACGAACAACTTCCCCGAGTTCACCGGGCGCGTGTGCCCCGCCCCTTGCGAGGCGGGGTGCGTGCTGAACATCGAGGGCAAGCCGGTCACCATCAAGAACGTCGAGCGCGCCATCGCGGATCGCGCGTTCGACCGGAACCTGGTGGCGCCTGTCATCGCGAAGCAGCGCACGGGCAAGAAGGTCGCGGTGGTCGGCTCGGGGCCCGCCGGGCTCGCTGCTGCCCAGCAGCTCGCGCGCAAGGGCCACGACGTGACGCTCTTCGAGCGCGACGATCGCATCGGCGGCCTGCTCCGGTACGGCATCCCCGACTTCAAGATGGAGAAGCACCTCATCGATCGGCGCATGGAGCAGATGCAGGCCGAGGGGGTGACCTTCCGCACGGGCGTCCACGTCGGCGTCGACATCACCGGCGACGCCCTGCGCGAGCAGTACGACGCGGTCGTGCTGTGCGGCGGGGCGCGCCGGCCGCGCGACCTGCCGGTGCCCGGCCGGGACCTGAAGGGCGTCCATTTCGCGATGGATTTCCTGACCCAGCAGAACAAGCGGGTCGCCGGCGACGTGATCCCCGACAGCGAGGCGATCTTCGCGACGGACAAGCGGGTGGTCGTCATCGGCGGCGGCGACACCGGCTCCGACTGCGTCGGCACGAGCCACCGCCACCGCGCGGCGCACGTGACGCAGCTCGAGCTCCTCCCCCGCCCCCCCGAGCAGCGCTCGCTGACGAACCCGTGGCCCGCGTGGCCGCTCATCCTCCGCACCTCGTCCTCCCACGAGGAGGGCGGCGAGCGCGACTGGTCGGTGTCGACCACCGCGTTCCTCGGGGACGAGCACGGGCACGTCCGCGCGCTCCAGGCGACGCGGGTGAAGCTGGAAGGCGGGAAGTTCGTGCCGGTCCCGGGCAGCGAGTTCGAGATCCCGTGCGAGCTCGTCCTGCTCGCGATGGGCTTCGTCGGCTCGGAGCGCGAGGGGCTGCTCGAGCAGCTCAGCGTCGAGATGGACCAGCGCGGCAACGTGAAGGCCCACGGCGGGCGCACCAGCGTGGAGGGCGTCTTCGCCGCCGGCGACATGTCGCGCGGCCAGAGCCTCGTCGTCTGGGCCATCGCCGAGGGGCGCAAGGCCGCTGACGCGGTCGACGCGTACCTGATGCAGCCGGCGAAGCGCCGGCTGGCGCTCGCGGCGGGCTAGAGCTCGACCGTGCGAGCGCTGGTCTGGGACGGAACGGCCGCGCGCGTCATCGACCGCGACCCCCCCTCGACCACGGCCGGCATGGCCGTGGTCGAGGTGCGGTGCGCCGGGATCTGCAACACGGATCTCGAGATCATCAAAGGTTACATGGGGTTCCGCGGCACGCTCGGGCACGAGTTCGTCGGCGACGTCGTGGAGGGCCCGGCCGCCTGGCTCGGCCGCCGCGTGGTGGGCGAGATCAACTTCGCGTGCGGCCGCTGCGAGCTCTGCGCGCGCGGGCTGGGCAGGCACTGCCCGACGCGCACCGTCATGGGCATCGTCGGCGCCGACGGCGCGCTGGCGGAGCGCGTCGCGGTGCCCGTGGCGAACCTCCACGCCGTGGCCGACAAGGTCGACGACGACGAGGCGGTCTTCGCGGAGCCACTCGCGGCGGCGTTCGCGATCCTGGAGCAGGTGCGTGTGTCGCCGGGCACGCCGGCGCTCGTGTTCGGCGACGGGAAGCTCGGCCTGCTCATCGCGCAGGTGCTCCATCAGGCTGGCGCCCGCGTCCTCGCGGTCGGCAAGCACGAGGAGAAGCTCGCCCTGCTGCGCGCGCAGGGCATCGCTACCGAGCTCGTTCGCCCGGAGCCCTCGGGCCAGGCCGGCGCCGGCGCCTCTCCGCCTCAGGGCGCCTGGGCCGGAGATCCGGCCGAGCTGGTGGTCGAGGCCACCGGCACCGCCGAGGGGTTCGTGAGGGCGGTCCGCGCGACCCGGCCCAGGGGCACGCTCGTGCTCAAGAGCACGGTAGCCGGGCTCTCCAGCGTCCACCTCGCGGAGCTCGTCATCAACGAGATCACCGTCGTCGGGTCGCGCTGCGGGCTGTTCGGGCCAGCGCTGCGCGCCCTCGAGGCCCGGACCGTCGATGTCCGCCCCCTCGTGTCGGCGCGACTCCCGCTGGAGCGCGCCGCGGAGGCGCTGGCGGCCGCGGCGGCGCCTGGCGCCCTCAAGGTGCTCGTCACCTGCTGAGCTCGGCGAGCTCGCCGCTCGCTGGCTGTCAGCTGCTCGTCCGGGTACCCCGCGGCCAGCGCGGCATGTCCGCCGAGCGGGTTGCGTGAGAATTTCTAGCCGCTGGCCGGAATAGATCCTCCTAGGGAGCCGCAGGTCGCGGCCCCGATCAGGAGCTGCGATGACCGCGAAGGACAGCCCACACCACGACGACCGCCGAGAGGACGCGCACAACGAGGCCCGGCGAGCCAGGGAGAGCTGGGAGCAGCAACAGCTACGGGAGCTCGGCCTCGTCGGCATCGAGGAGGATGCGTCGACGTTTTGCCTTCACTGTCGCCGTGAGACGCTGGCGCAGCTCGCACGGGCCCAGGCGCGCGGCTCGGTGCTGTTCGAGCTCGTCAGGCGCGAAGGGCTGAGCCCTCTTCCGCTCCACGACCCCGGGTCCGCGGGCGAGGGCGATCACACGGCGGGGTACCGGCGCGACCTCTGGGAGATCGCAATGCACAGGCGCCGCGCCCTGTGGATCTCCCTCGCAGGCCTCGCGATCGGCGCGCTGGTGCTCTGGGTGGCGCTCGTCCTCCTGAGGCGCTGAGAGCGAGGAGCCGCTCGCGTCCGGATGTGATCCGGACAGGGGAGCGGTTGTTGATCGAGGGGCGCAGATTCGTACGTTAGGGGCTCACCTGCGCTGTTCGGCGCTCCTAGCGGCGGAACAGCCCGGACATGAACCGCGATGGCGGCGGGAGCTGCCGTGGACGCCACGCCGACGCGGCGACGAGGGACACGCCGTTGCGCATGAGCAGGATCGCGGGCTCGTCGCTCCGGACATCGAAGCCCTGGCTCAGGCGGAGCGCTCCGCGGACCAGCGACTCGTGCGGCGAGACGCGGAGCGGCTCGAAGCCGTTCATGCGGAGGCGGCGCTGCCAGGCGCCCCGGCGCTCGTGCCGCTCGACCCGCGCGGCCCCCTCGCCCACCACCACATTCATCACCTCCTGCCCGAAGAAGACCTGCTCGATGGTCTCCCGCGCGGCGATGTGCGGCGGGAGCAGCGCCTCGAGCGCCTGGAATACCGCATAGTAGTGGCCGATCGCCTCCGACAGCCGCGGGAGGAACTGGTGCGCGTTGTGCTCCACATCCGGCTCGACGAGCGTCAGCACGCGCGGCGACAGGGCGCGGATCCTCGTGAGGATGGTGTCGCGGTTCGCGGTGGCGTGCACCGAGGCATCCGGCACATGGTGCAATGCGAACGCCGCATTGACCGCAATGGGCGCCGTGGAGCGGGACGCGATACGGCTCCAGTCGACGCGCTCCACCGAGGACGCGACGCCGTGGAACTCGAAGGGGACCTTCAGCCGCTCCGCCCACCCCCCGATGAAGGCGCCCGCCCAGCGCAGCCGCTGCTCGGGATCGGGGCCCCGGCACGGCAGATCGATACCGGTCAGCCGGACCCGCGGCGGGCCGCCGGGCCGCGTCGCCAGCCGGTGTAGCAGGAATGGCCACTGCGTACCGCCGCCAACGCCGATGTCGATGACATGGATCTCCCCCTCGTCCTGGAACGCCTCGACGATGGCCGCGTTCGCGCTGAGGTAGCCGAACCGGATGAGCGGCGTCGCGTGCACGAGCAGCTGAAACGCCGCGAGCATGTCCCGCGGCCCGGCGCTGCGCAGGTACAGATTCCCATCGCCGGAGCGATCTCCGTCCAGGCGGGCGAGCAGCGCCCTGCCAAACACGCCAGAAATGCGTTCGGACGCGTCCCCCGTATCGGGTTCGGCCCGCAGGATGCCCTCGATGAGGGCCCTCGCGCGCTCGCCATCCCCCGCGTCGATCGCCTCGCCCGCCGCGAGGAGGCGGCTCAGGAACGGGCGGCGACGCGAGTGGGTTTGGCGGGTTCCCGAGCTCGGCTGCTGCCCTGGGCTGGACGCGGTCGAGCTGGTGGGCCCCTCGATGTGCGCTCGTAGGCTAAGAGGCGCCTCTTCGGCCGATACTACGTGTCTACGGATCGCGTTCATGGTGTCCAGGGCTGTTCAACCAGGCAGCCCGCCGTCCTGGCTGGGCTCTCCGCGGGCGGCCGATTTCAGGCGCGAACGCATGACGTCGACCACCTCGCAGGAGCCAGGGGTTTCAATGTTTGCAGATGTCGCTGAGGGAGAGCCCGACGGCGAGCAGGGAGCAGGCGCTCGGCGGCCGCGCGCCCGCGGCAAGGCCGCGAAGCGCAGCGCCCGCCCGTGACGCGACGGGGCCTGAGCTCGCACGGAGACCCGAGAGTCAACTCTCTGTACATCGATGAAGCCGCCCGCCCGGTCAAGTCCAAGATCGTCATTGTGCGTCGCGCGCCCGTCCTCGTGTTCCGCGCGCCGTCCGAGCCTGTCTTCTGGCGACAGACGTAGGCATTCGTAGGCGTCCCGCGAGGCGAGCGTGATCGCGCCGCAGGCGGAAGCCCGGCCGGCCCCGGCGCGCGCGGATCGCGCGGAGCGCGGCCTCGATGACGCAGGCCGCGCGCGACGCACGGGCCCGCGGGACACTTCACTGATGGTCTCTTCAGGGCGCATCGTGGGCTCCGACCTGGCGAGCACGCGCCGGACTCGTCGAGTGGACCGTGGTCGTGACAGCACCTCGCCGGGGACGGGGCTTACACACCACATTACAACCCGCATAATCGGCTCTGTAAAGTCCCTATACATGGGCGCTCGGTCGATCGATCCCACGTTGCGTCGCCAGATGGAGGCAACCCTGCGACGATCGGGCGCTCCTTCGCCCGAGAAACAGCGCCGCGAGGGCCTTCAGGCCTTCGTAAGGAGCAGAGCGTTTGCCGGAGGTGATGTACGGAACGACCGCCCCCTCGGGCTCAGCAGCCTACGCCGGGAGTGTCTTCGTCATCGCAACGCAGCCGGGCGACGAGCGCTCTCCAGCGACGAGGCGGCACCATTGACGCACTCCTGCACTTGTGCATGCGACGGCGGGCGCCAGCGGTTCAGTCGTTATCGGACAGGTCGCTTCCCTCGGCGAAGTGGGAGCGATCGACGCCATTCTTCTCGAGCCAGCGTCGAATTCGATTCCTGTGCACTCCTAGCCTGATGGCGGCGCGAGACACATTGCCTCGCTCGAGGCGAAGCGCCTCGGCGATCTCATCTTCGGGCGGCGCCTGTCCTGCGCGCGCCGGTCGAACATCGCTCGCCGTCGGCCGGGCGTGCGGCTCGAGCGCCTCCGGGCTCAGCCCGACGCCGGCGAGCGGGTCCAGATCCTTGGCCTCGACCGTGCGTCGCCCCTCGTCGAGCGCGCGCGTCACGGCGCGCCGCGCCTCGCCGACGAACTCGCGCAGATTCCCCGGCCAGCGGCGCATCGCGCACGCGATGATCATTGAATGGTGAATCGTCGGCGGCGCGCACTGAGCGGCCGCGCCGACCGCCTTTGCGCATTGCGCGAGCAGCCACGGGATCTCCTCGGTCCGCTCACGGAGGGGCGGGAGCCGGACCTCGGGCCGGCCGATACGGTAGTAGAGATCATCCCGGAATCGGCCCTGGGCGACGCGGGCGCGGAGGTCGTGTGTCGCCGCGCAGATCCGGATCTGCACCGGGCGAGGCGCGACCGCGCCGAGCTCGAGGACCTGCCGGGTGTCGATCGTCCGCAGCAGCTTCGCCTGGACCGCCGCGTCGAGCTCCGCCACCTCGTCGAGGAAGAGCGTGCCTCCGTGGGCGGCCTGCACATAGCCGTCGGTGTCGTGCGTCGCGCCGGAGTAAGCGCCGCGCCTGGCGCCGAAGAGGAGCCGCTCCGCCAGGCCCTCCGGGATGGCCGCGCAGTTGACGGCGACGAACGGGCCGCGCGCCTGCGGCCCCGCCTCGTGGTAGGCGCGCGCCGCGAGCTCCTTGCCCGTGCCGCTCTCGCCCGTCACGAGGAGGCTGTCTCCCGCGGCCGCGGCGCGGATGATCGTGTCGTAAATCAGCTGCAACCTCGGCCCGAGGACGCTCTCTTTTTCGGCGCGCACGCCCCCGCGCGCGAAGCTCCGGATGTCGCTGAGCGCGAGGAACACCGACGTCCCCGCGCCGACGACCTGGATCGCGTCCCTCCGCACCTCGCCGCGGATCGGCTCGCCGTTGACCGACGTCCCGTTGGTGCTGCCGAGGTCCTCCACGGTCCAAGCGCCGCCGTCGTACGCGATGCGGGCGTGTCGCCGCGACATGAGCGAGTCGTCCATGAGGGGCACGCCGCCGACGCCTCCGCGACCCACCACCACGGAGCCACGATCCAGCGGGATGGGAGCGCAGCGCGGCTGATCCCCGGAGAAGATCAGGACGATGCCGGGAACGGGCTCGGCGACCGAGGGCTCCGGTGAAACCGAGACGCGGACGGTGGAGTGGTCCATCGGGCACAATCTTACCCGTTGAAGAACCTGGCCGGCCAGTGGCCGGCCATCCCAACGGCCTGCGAAGGCTCCCTGGGCAGAACTCCCAGCAAATCCATGTCGCCCCGTTCGCCAGGTTCGGCACAAGTTGTGCTTGTTCCCTCGGCATGGTGGCCTCTGCAAGAGCTCGCATCCATCGGGACCGGGGGTCTGCCCTCGAGGTGAACATGGGATCCGGCCGCAACATCGAGGAGGCGAGCCGCCGCTCGTCCCGGCGTCTGCACACATCCCGCACCCTGCCGAGCCTCCCCACCCACCCCGGTCTCCAGAGCATCAGCGGCCTCCGCGGCGCGCTCGAGTTCCTGGAGTGGCCGGCGTCCGAGTGGACGCCCAAGGACCTCCAGGACTGGTTCGTGGACCACCTGGTGACCCCGGGCCTGATGAAGCGCCCCCAGATCGTGCGCGAGCCCGGCGCGACGCCCGTCATGCTCGATCCCCGGGCCGACGGCAGCAGCAACCTCGAGGAGCTCATCCACAAGGCCCGCGGGCGCGTCATCACGGCCCTCCGGGGGCTGATCGCGCCCGTCGCCGACGATCGATTCCTGAACGCGGCGATCTACGGGGGCAGGGTCCGCCGGGCGGCGGTCGGCGGCCGTCCCGTCTGGGTCGCCTCGCCGCGCGAGATCGACTTCCTCGGTGACATTGTGCTCAGCTTGCTCGCCGCCGACATCCTGCTCGACCGGGAGTTCTATCGCGCACACCTGTGCATCTGCGAGGTGTGCGGAAGGGTGTCATTCAAGGAGACCGCGGACGCGCGAGGCGTATGCAGCGAGCATCGGAGCAGTGTGTCCGGGTTTACGCCGCGGGTGCGCTGAGCGCCTGCGGCGGAGCCGTGACGCTCGAGACGATAAAGGCCGGCTGAAGAGCCGGCCTTCGTCATTTCTCTCGCCACGGATCCGGTCCGCCCGCCGCATCGCGGAGGGGCGGCGCGGACGGCGCGACGTCAGTTCGCGTCGAACGAGACCCAGGCGCCCGTCGCCCAGGTGTCATCGGCCTTGAAGGCGCCGATGTACTTCGCCTCCGGGTCGAAGAAGCCGTCATCCGGCGGGGTCGCCGCGTTCTCGGTGAGCGTGGCCTCGGGCCGGAAGTCGGGCGTGGCGGCGAAGCAGTCGGCGATCCCAGGATCATCGGTGCTGTTGGTCGCCTCGTCCCCGAACCACGCGACCTCGTCCGCGCCAGCGTCGTCGTCGTCGTCGAGCTTCGACTCGGTCGCCGCCTCGGTATCGGTCTCTTCGTAGGCGATGTTCTCCTCGATGTTGCCGAAGAAGATCGAGCTCGCGAGCTCGACCTCGGTGAGCTCGTTACGCAGATCCACCCCTGCCTCGAAGCCGGTCACGATGGTGTTGAAGATGTGGGCCTTCGTCGAGCGGCGGAGCAGCATGCCGTACTGCTGCTTGTCGACCTCCTTGTTCTTGCCGCACAGGGTCGCGTTGTAGATCGTCGGCTCGCTGAGGGGCATGTTGGCCGACGAATCGGCGTCGTTGTCGCCCTCGAAGCCGTTCGTCTCGTCGGCGACGGACGGGTCCTGCTGGAGCGCGAGGAACTGGAGCTTGCCGGTGTAGCCGAGATCCCAGTCGAAGCCGTCGTCGCCGTTCTGCGCGCAGATGAGGTGCTTCGCGTTGACGGTGCCGCCGAAGAACTCGAAGCAATCGTCGAGCGTGTGGTGCACCATCACGTGATCGACGGTCGTCCCGGAGCCGACGCCGGCGAAGGTGAGGCCGTTGACCTCGTTGTCCTGAGAGAGGAGGATCCCGCTGTACTCGATGCGCACGTACTCGAGGACACCGCTGTTGTCCGCGGGCTTGTCGCCGCCGTACTCCGTGCCTTCGCCGGTGATGCCCTCGACGTTGGCCTTGCCGCCTTCGACGTTGACGGGCGCCTCGCCGAGCAGGATGACGCCGCCCCAGTCGCCGGCGGCGCGATCGCCCGCCTCGCCCTGGCTCGTGAACACGATGGGCTTGCTCGCCGTGCCCTTGGCGTTGATCTTGGCGCCGGGCTTCACGACGAGCGTGGCGAGGCTCACCTTCTCGCCCATGATCTTCGTGCCGGGCTCGATGGTCAGGGTGGCGCCGCGCTCGACGAAGATGATCCCCTTCATGAGGTAGCACTTGTCGGCGGTCCACTTCGTGCTGGCGGTGATCGCCTCGCTGACCTCCACCGGGGAGGAGCAATCGGCGCTGACGTCGCCACCACCACCACCGCCGTCGCCACCGCCGCCCTCGCCGCCGCCGCCACCGTCACCGCCGCTAGCGGAGCTGCTCGCGGACGAGGTGCTGGTCGAGGACGGGGAGATCGAGTCGTCATCGCCGCACGCGGCGAACGCCGCGACGGACAGCGCCGAGGCGCAAACCAAGCCCAATTTGAATGTACGCAATTTATTCTACCTCCTTCCCCAACATGGCGCATGTAGGAAAACTCGTGACGAGCGCCGCGTGACGATTCAATGGCAGGTGCTCAGTAGGTGAACGCAGCGCTCAACGTCACAGTCGTCCCAACGCTGTACTGGCTGGCGATCTTGTCCTCATCGCCGTCGCTCCCCTTGGTGACGCGGATGGGCGCATTGATGAGGTTCTCGCCGGCCAGCTTCAGCTCGACGTGCTCACCGAGGCGCTGGGCCAGGGTCAAGTCGATCTGGTGTCGCGGCTGCTCGTACTCGTCCTCCAGCCCCTTGCGCCCCACCCGCTTGAGCCGGGCGCCGAACACGTTGTAGAGGAGCCGGGCGCTCGTGCCGGTCGACTCGCTGGCATAATCGAGCCCCAGGTTCACCACGAAGGGGGATTGCCCCTGGAGCGGGTGCGTCGGGGTGCTCTCGATGGTGACCCCTCCCTCGTTGTCATCGGGATCGATCGTCACTTCGGACTGCACGAACGTGAGGTTTCCGAGCGCCGTGACCTCCTTCAGGAGCGGGGTGACGAAGCCCAGGCCCTTCCTGACCTCGAGCTCGACCCCGGCGACGTGACCGGCTTCTGCGTTCACGTAGCTGAGCCTCCCCCTGCCGCCGTTCGGGAAGATGACCTCCTCGATCGGATCCTGGAAGTGCTTGTAAAAGACGCTGACCGCGGCCACCTCACCGGCCGTCGGGAAGATCTCGAAGCGGAGATCGGCGTTCACGACGCTCGTCCGCCCGAGGTCCGGATTTCCTTGCGCCTCCATCCCGCTGTATCCTTCCTGGTACAAGGTCGAGCTGAGCTCGCGGAGCTGGGGTCGGGCCAGCGTCCTGGACACGCCGAGCCTGACATTCGAGCTCGAGCTCGCCTTGAAGATGACGTTGGCCGCAGGCAAGAGATCGACATCATCGCTCTCGGCCTTGATCTCCGGGTTTGCCGGGGAGTACCTGTCGAACGCCCTCAGGGACAGCGTGGAGGCCTCGATCCGCGCGCCGATCACCGCTCGGAGCCATCGTGTGATGGCGGCGTCCGTCATCACGTAACCGGCGTAAAGATCGCTGTTCGCCGTGTAGGAGTCGGTCTCGCGCGTGATCTCCTCCAGCTCGAGCGCCGTGCCGATGTTCTCGTCCGAGAACAGCTGGCCCGGCTCCTGGCGCAGGATCGTCGAGTCCGAGCCCGGGCGCTGCTTGAACCGGAACCGGCGCGCGTTGAACTCGCGCTCTCGAAGGTTGAACAGACCGCCCAGCTTCACCCGGGTCGGGGTGTCCCCACGGGCGAGAGGCTGGGTATAGGAGAGCTGCCCGCCGTAGTTCACGTCGGTCATGTTGCTGAAGAAGTGGGCGCCGCTCAGCGTGCCCTCGTCCCACGAGTAGGCTCCGCTCGTATCGTCCCTGATGTAGACGGTCTCCCTCGTATCGGGCTCGTCCGAGGACGCGTGGGAGATGGACGCCTTCCAGTCGAGGGTGCCGCCGTCCAGCGCGCCGATGCGGTGCTCTCCCTGGAGCTGACCCAGGGTGAGGGCCCGGGAGATGAACCGCTGCAGCGTGTCGCGAAACACGCTGCCGCCGTCCAGAGGGTTCCCGTTGATCTCGCTGGCCAGGTCCTCGGACGAGCGGCTGTGGAGTCCGGTGATCGTCACCTTGTGGTTCTGATCCGGGTTGTAAGTGACGCTGGCGAAGGTGCCCCAGGACACCTGGTCACGGATGCTTCCGGTGCTGGTGTCGACGTTGGGTACGGGCTCGCCGCCCAGAGGAGCGGGCAGGAAGGCTCTCGTGCGCTCTTCAGCGCGCGGAGCGAACTTCCGGCCATAGCTCAGGGTGGCGATGTAACCGAGGCGCTGCTCGCCGCCGAGCTTCAGGGTGTCGCCGACGACCACGCTGCCGCTCCCGTTCGGCGGGGTGAACGACCGCGTCGTCACCATCGACGAGTTGATCGCCCGCCCATAGGCCGTCATCTCGTCCCTCGTGATGGTGCCGCCGCCCGGCTTGGAGCCGAGCCGCACCACCTTGTAGTCGGGGATCTCGCGGGGAAGCGCGCGCGCGCCGCCGTCGAACCCGAGCCAGTCGGTGCCCGAGCCGGCGTAGCTCAGGCGATCCCGGAACGTCGCCTGGCTGTTCAACCCGAGCGACAGCGATGCCTGGAACAGGAATCTGGTCGGGAGCTCGCGTGTGTTGACCTGGACCGAGCCGCCTACGAAATCGCCGGGGAGATCGGGCGTGAACGTCTTGACGACGGTGATGTCGCTGAGGACCAGCGACGGAAAGAGGTCCAGCGGGACGGCCTGCCGGTCGGGCTCGGGGCTCGGCAGGGGGGCGCCGTTCAGGAGCGCGTTCGTGTAGCGCTCGCCCAGGCCGCGGACGTAGACGTACCTGTTGTCGACCACGGTCGCGCCGACGATGCGCTTCGCGGCCTCGGCGGCGTTGCGATCGGGTGTCTTCGCGATCTCCTTCGCGCCGATGGCGTCGCCCACGTGGGCCGCGTTCTTCCGGATGAGCAGCTGCGCCGCGACGCTCGCCCGCTCCGGCTCGAACTCGACCTCGATGACCTCCTCTGTCTGCTGATCGGGATCGAGGCCGACATCGACCTGGACCACCTGCCCGGCGGTCACACGTACGTCCTGCACGCGCTGCGGCTTGTGCGCCTCGTACCAGACCCGCAGCTGATGGGTGCCCGGCGGGAGCTCCAGCCGATACCGCCCGTCGAGGTCCGCGATCGCCTTGAGCTTCGTCCCCACGACGGAGACCTGGGCGTCGAGCAAGGGCTCTTTCGTGGCGGTGTCCGTGACGACGCCCCACACGACGCCTTTCCCCGCGGGCGGCGGGCGCGACGGGCTCGGCTCGTCGAGCCCCGCGACGTCCTCCGCCGCAGGGCCGCCGGCCTGAGGCGCCGCGCCGTCCGGCTGCGGCGCAGCGGCTCCGGGGTCGCCCTGCGCGAAGGCCGTGGCCCCCAAGCAAAGCGGTGTCACCAGCGCTGCGACTACCCCCGAGATCCTTCTGAGACTCATGCACCTGTCCCTTCGCGCGCTCCGAGCCCGGGCGCGACTCTCGATTCGATGGCCGGGCGCACGCGCGCCCGTCTGATGAGGAGAGCGCAGGGCCAACTCGCGCCCTCTCCCGTGCACCCCGCCGCGCTCGCGCGCTCGAGCGACGCGGCGGCGGCTCCCGCGCGCCTCGACTTCACCTCGTCGGGCCTCTGCGCTGGCTCAGCGCGCGGGCTTCTCCGTCAGGACGGCGATCGTCTTGGCGCCGCCCATGCGCGCGGCGTCCATGGCCTCCACGGCGACCGCGTAGACGGCCTCGTCGTCCGCGTCGAAGTAAAGAACGTTGTCCGAGCGCGCCGCGAAGATGCGCGCGAGCCGCTCCTTCAGCTCGCCGCGCTGCACCTCGGCCTGGTTGATGCGGAGGACGCCGCGCTGATCCACCGTGAGCACCACGGGCTTGTCGGCGTCGACGGGAGGCGGCGCGAGCCTCGCTGTGTCGTCCTTCTTGGGCAGACTCAGCCAGAACTGCTTGGCGAGCAGCGGCGTCACGACCATGAAGATGATGAGGAGCACGAGCACCACGTCGACGAGCGGCGTCACGTTCATGCTCGGCGCGACACCGCCCTTCCTGCCCCCGCCCTGCGGAACGCTCATTCCCACGGCGCTATCCCTCCTCCGGCTCCGCCGACGCCCCGCCGCCCCGCTGGCTCACCTGCAGCGAGATCCCGGCGAACCCGACCTCCTGGCACAGCGCGAAGGCCTCCCGCACGCGGCCGTACCTCACCGAGGAGTCGCCCTTGATGACCACCCGGCGCTCCGGCTCGACGGCGCGGATGGCCCGCAGCCGCTCGCCGAGCGCGCCGAGGTCGGCGACGGCCTCCTTCTCGAGGAACACGGTGCCTGCGCCGGTGATCGTCACGTAGATCGGGTCGAGCTTCGATTTCGACTTCGGATCCGGCTGAAACACCGCCGGCAGCTCGACCCGCTCGCCGTGCTCCATCTGGGGCGCGATCACCATGAAGATGATGAGGAGGACGAGCACCACGTCGACGAGCGGCGTGACGTTGATCTCCGGCTCAGGCGGCGGCTGCCGACCCGAGCGACTGCTCTCCGCTCGAACGCCCATGTTCGTTCTCCATCTCGTCGATGAGCTCACCCGCGCTGCGCTCGAGCGCGAGCTCCACCGCGGCGATACGGGTGGTGAGGTAGTTGAAGCAAAGCACCGCCGGGATGGCGACCGCGAGCCCGAGCGCGGTGACGATGAGCGCCTCGGAGATGCCGGCGCTCACGGCGCCGAGGCCGCCCGAGCCGGTCGACGCGATCGTCTGGAAGGCCGTGATGATGCCGATGACGGTGCCGAGCAGCCCGACGAACGGGGCCACCGAGCCGACCGTCGCGAGCACCGAGAGGCCGCGGCGCAGGTCGGCGGAGATCGCCTCCCGGCGGCGCGACACCTCGCGGCGCGCGAGCTCCACCGGCGGCACGCCGCCCTCGCCGGCCTCGACGGCGCGCTGGAAGCGGCGCACGGCCGCGCCGACGAGCCGGGCGAGCGCGGAGCGTCCGTAACCGTCGGCGATCGAGACGAGCCGCGCGGTGTCCCAGGCCTCCATCACGGGGCGCGCCTCCCTCGCGAAGCGCCGGGTCTCCGACGCCTGGCGCGCGAGCGCGATGAGCCGCTCCACCACGACGGCGACGCTCGCCAGCGCCATGAGCACGAGGGCGAACGCGACGAGCTTGCTCAAAAGCCCCATGGTCGCCCAGATGTGCCCGAGATCAAACTGCATCATGGCTAACCTCCTTCACTCCTCACGCGAGAGGCCGCGTCCGCGGCCGCGCGCTCGACGTCATCTCTTCGCCTTGAACGGGATCCTGACCGTCTTGAAGGTCGACACCGGCCTCCCCTCGTGGATCGCCGGCCGGTAGCGCCACGTCTTCACGGTCGCGAGCACCACGTCGTTGAACAGCGGATGGCCGCGGACGATGGTGACGTTCGTGACCTCGCCGGTCTCGGTCACCACGAACCGGACGACCACGGTGGCCTCTATCCCCGCGCTCCGCGCCGCCTCGGGGATGGGAGGGAGCGAATTGGAGAGCGCGACAGGCGGCGTGGCGTTCTCGGGGAGGTGAATCGGCCCTTTCGGCTGCGGAGGAGGGGGCGGTGGCGGCGGCGGCGCGGGCGCAGCCACGGCGGCCGTCCCCGTGCCGCCGGGGACCCCTCCGGGCACGCCGCCCGGTACGCCTCCCGGCTCACCGTACGTGTCGTCGTTGCTCGCCTTGGCCTGGCTCGGGTCCGCCTCCGCCGGCGCCTCGCTGGGCACCGCGGTCGGCGCGACGAGCGCCGGGCGCCGGGGCGCCGCGGGGCGAGGCGCCGGAGCCTCCGCCGCCGGCGGCGGGGGCGCGGGCGCCGGGGCCACGAGGGGCGCCTCGGGGAGCTGCGTGGCGAGCTTGACCTCGACGATCTCCTCCTCGGGCGGAGGGGGCGCGATCGCGCCGCTCAGGCGGGCGGCGGCGAGCGCGACGGCCGCGAACAGCAGGAGCCCAGCCGCAACCCCGATCGCGAGCCGCTTCGCCCGCTCAGGATCGGCCTCCCCTGCATTCCACGTCTCAAGATGCATCGAGGCTCCCGACACACGCTGGCGACGACACCGGAGCTCCGCCGGACCTCATGAGAGGGACCGGCAGTCTTCGAGAATGTCGCCCAGCATGTGAATCACCGTCTGCACGGTACACCGGCTGTCGTTGCGGCCCGGTGACGGTGGGGCAACGATTGTCGTGCTCGCCCGGCAGGCCGCTCAGGCGCTGCGGCTCTCGGGGAGATCGGGCGAAGCGGCGAATCGATAGCCGATACCGCGGACGGTCTGTATGTAATCGCCAGCGCGACGCAGCTTGTCGCGAAGCCGCTTGACGTGGGTGTCCACGGTCCTCGTCGTGATGCTCACGTCGATGCCCCAGACGCCGTCGAGGAGCGCGGTGCGCGTCTGCACGCGCTCGCGCGCCTCGTACAGCGCGACGAGGAGCTTGAACTCGAGGAGCGTCAGCTCGACCTCCTCGCGCTCGACCCACACGCGGTGAGCGCCCTCGTCGATCCGCAGGCACCCGAACTCGATGCTCCGCTCCCCGTCCCCGGAGGATTTCGCGCGGCGGAGCACGGCTTGCACGCGCAGCACGAGCTCCCGCACGCTGAACGGTTTGACCACGTAGTCGACGGCGCCGAGCTCGAAGCCGACGATGCGGTCGACCTCGTCCCCGCGGGCCGACACGATCATCACGGGGATCCGCTGGGTGCCATCGCTCTGCTGTAGAGCACGGCACACCTCGGTCCCTGGGATGTCCGGCAGCATGAGGTCGAGCAGGACGAGATCGGGCCGCTGGTCCATGGCCAGCCGGACCCCCTCACCGCCCTGCCCCGCGAGGAGCACCTCATGCCCGGCTTGCCTGAGGTTGTAATCGAGCACCTTCTGGAGCGCCGGCTCGTCCTCGATGACTAAAATCCGCGCCATGGTGAAGAGCGCGTGTACCCGAGCGATGTGACGGACCGATGACCGGATGGCAACAGGGCGGTGCGGCGGCGAAAAGACCGCGCGGGCACGCAGGCGCAACGGACGCACGACCATGCACGACCACGCACGACGAGATGTAAGATGTAGCAGAGGCGCGCAGGCGCAGAGGCGCGGCGAAAGGTCGCGCGGGCGCTCGCGACGACGTGCCCCTCGGGCGCGCGGCGAAAGGTCGCACGGGCGAGGCGAGATGCGCTAGCCTCGTCCAATGCTGCGGACTTTGCGACTCATCGCGGCCGACGTGCGCCAGAAGGCCACATGGTGCTACGGCAGCGATCCACTGCCGACCATCCTGAAGACGCTGGCGACCGACGGCACGGCGGCGATGGTCCTCTACAGGTTCACGCAGGCCGCGCGAGCCCACCGGATGCCGGTGCTCGAGATGGTTCTCAACAAGGCGACCAACCTGGCCGGCGGCTGCGTGATCGGGCGCGGCGCGGACTTCGGGCCCGGCTTCGTGCTCATCCACTCGAACGGCGTCGTCATCAACGGCAACGTCCGCGGCGGCTCGAACGTGCTCATCGAGCACCAGGTGACCATCGGCGCCGATCGGCGGCAGACACCGGTGCTCGGGAGCGACCTCTTCATCGGCGCGGGGGCGAAGATCGTCGGCGGGGTCACGGTCGGCGACGGCGCCAGGATCGGCGCCAACGCCGTGGTCGTGCACGATGTCGCGCCGAACACCACGGTCGTGGGCATCCCCGCGAAGCCCGTGCAGCGGCGCGAGGACCGAGCCGCCCAGCCCGCCGCGCGCCCCGCCGCGGACGGGACGAACACCTCGCAGAGCTGACCGGCGCCCCCGCAGCTCCGGCGTTTCAGAGCGGCGGTCACCCGCACAGGAGACGGGCCCAGATCGGCGTTTTCGGCGCGGAAGCGCGCTCACGTGCGCTGAGCACCGAAAACGCCGAGATGGGTCCGTATCCGACGCGGGTGACCGCTGCGCTCTACCGGGGAGCGCGCGTGAGGAGCTCTTGCCTGAGCTGCGCGATCTCCTGCCGGAGCGGGCCGATGAAATCGGCGCTCAGGGTGCGGTTCCGCGCCTGCAGCGCGCGCGCCGTGTGCCACTTGCTGAGCGCGAGCCGCGCGCCGGCGCGGATGAAGCTCCGCCCCGTGGCGCCGCGCCAGCCCAGGGTGCACCGGAGCCGGCCGATCGGCGAGCAGACGAGCTCGAGCTCATCCTGGGTGAGCATGCCGAGCGCGACCTCATCGCGCAGATGATCCCGGATCACCCAGCCCTTGCGGATCACGAGCGCCACGATGATCCCGAAGAACGACGCGACGAAGCACAACCAGAGCAGGAGCCACGGCATGAAGATGTCGCCCATCGCGCGCCCCAGCGCGGTGGGGAGGAAGTTCCACACCGCGTGCAGCGCGACGCCGAGCAGGTAGCCGCCGATCGGGGCCGTCGCGCGCACCCACGTCCTCGACGACTCCCGGGCGAGCCCGAAGCCGATGCCGGTCATCGACGTGAACAGCGGGTGAAGCCAGGGCGTGAAGACGCCCCGCAGGACGAACGTGCCGGCGAGCACGTCGCTGCCCTGCATCGAGGCGCGCGCGTAATAGAGCACGTTCTCCACCGCGGCGAAGCCGAGCGCGCAGAACGTCGCGTAGATGATGCCGTCGACGATCCCATCGAACTCCCGGCGCAGGAAGTAGAAGAAGCCGAACACGCCGAGCCCCTTGAAGAGCTCCTCTGCGAACGGCGCGCTGACCGATGCGCTGACGAGCTCGCCGGCCGGCTCGCCGAAGTTGCTTGAGACGCCGATGTGGACGCCGGTGTTGATCAGGATCGAGAAGCCGGTCGCCGCGAGCGCGCCCCACAGGAACGCCATCACCAGGCACCACCACGGCTCGGGATCGTACCGATCGATGATCATCGGGACGAACAGGTAGAGGACGAGCGGCGGGAACGCGAAGAGCGCCCCGACGAGCATGGCGCTCAGCATGCTCCCCCCGGACTCGATGACGCCGAGGAGCGTGAAGAGCACGTTGAGGACCGCGCCCGCGATGAGGCCGATGGCCCACAGCCACAGCCCGGCGATGCGCAGCCGCCGGTCCGGGTCGAACCTCCGCACGGCCGCCGGGTAGCCTGCTTGGTGATGCGCGTACGCGTGACCCTGCTGCCGCTGCGCGTAGCCCTGGGGTGCCTGCGGGTACGCGTGCCCCTCCGGCCCGTGCGCATGACCCTGCTGCCCCTGCGCATAACCCTGCGGCCCCTGCGCATGACCCTGCTGCCCCTGCGCATAACCCTGCGGCCCCTGCGCGTACGCGTGCCCGTGCGTATAGCCCTGCGGCCCCTGCGCGTAGGCATGTCCCTGCGGCCCTTGCGCATACCCCTGCGGTCCCTGCGCGTACGCGTGTCCTGGCGGGCCCTGCGGATACGCGTGCCCCTGCCCGTAGCCCTGCGGCCCCTGCGCGTACGCGTGCCCCTGCGGCGCCTGCGCGTACGCGTGCCCCTGCGGCGCCTGCGCGTACGCGTGCCCCTGCGGCCCGTAGGGCGGTTGCCCCGTGGAGCTCTGCCCCGCGCCTTGCGCCGGATACCCCGAAGGGAGCTGCCCACCACCAGGCTGCGCGCGCTCGCTCAAGCGCTCCGCCGGCCGGGGTTGTTGCGGCACGCCGGGGGAATCGGGACGATGTCCGGGGGGATTGTTCATGGATCGAGCGCTCTCGCGAAAGCCTCGTGACAGCGGGTGACCGTTCAGCCGAGGTGAATCCCCGCCGCGCGCGTGGAGCCGAAAGCAGCGGTGACGATCCGCGGTGGGCGACGCCAGCCTCGGAGCTGTCGCTCACGCCCGTGGGATCGAAGTATCACGCAATATTTCTACCACGGCAGGGACGCGCCGGGCATATATCCCAGCAGCTTCGCCACGGCGCGCTGCCGGCGAGGAGCGCGGAGGCTGTGACGCTCCGCTTCCACGAGTTTCACGCGCTGTCGGGGGTCGGCGGGGTAACGCGGCAGCAGCCTCTCCACGCCGGAAACGTGGCGGGAGAACGTCAGGGGCGGACGACGCGCGTGCCCGGAGGAGGCGTGAAATCGAACTCGGTCTTCCCGACCGGCTGATTCACGACCGGCGACGAGAAATCGAACCGGTTCCGGTTGCCCTGCGCGTCGAGGATCAGCACGCGGCGGACCTGGTTGGTCTGCCCGTCCACGTAGAGGAGCATCTTCTGATACGCAGGGGTCGCCTCCTTCGGCGTGCCCTCGAGGACATAGCCGCCCTCGAACTTCATCTGCGCAGGATCGAGCAGTCGCAGCGAGAAATCCTTCGTGAGCTGCCCCTTGCCCATCAAGAACGCGAGCGCCGCCGGATACTGAGAGCCCTTCACCGGGGTCTCGAACATCTGCTCGTTGTCCTTCTCGTAGACCTTGATCGTGACGCCGTCGGAGACGACCCGGTTTCCGTTCGGCGCGTCGTAGATCCAGCTCATCTTGCCCGGCTTCTCGAAGGTCACCTTGCCGGTGGAGACCTTCTTCACGTCCTGGACCTTGATCGTGTAGGTCTGGGTGAAGCTCGCCTTGAAGGTCTTCGTGGAGTCGTAGAACTGCTGGACGCGCCTGCCGAGCTCTTCGGCGGTGGGACCCGCGGCCTGGGACTCGCCGGCGGTCGCGAGCGTCGCGAGCACGACCGTGAGGGGCGCCGTCAGCCCGATGAGGCACGCGGCGGCGAGGCGGTTGAGTGAGGTTCGCGTCATCCTTCCCGATCTCCTTTGATGTCCAGAGGCGTGTCGCCCCCGCTCGTCGGCGACGGGGGCGCCGGCGATGCACCGCCGGCTCCGTGCCCTGGCGCCGCACCCTCGCTGAAGCCGGGGCGCGCCGCACGATTTTCATGTTGGACGCGGCGCGGGAGCGTCCGATGCAGGCTCCATAGCACACGGGATGTGCGCCCGGACCGCCCCCGCCGGCCCCCAGCCACGCAGTCAACCGAGGCGCCGCGCCTGGCGTCCCCACGTGCGACCAGGGAGCCGCGTCGGCCCGCTCAACCGAGGCGCGCCCGTCGCGGCCGGGCGCGGCGCGGGACGGGCGCGCCCGACGCCGCAAGCGCGGCCGCGAAGCCCGCGGCGCTGAGGTGGGTCATCGCGATGGCCAGCGCGTCGGCCGCGTCCGGCCGCGGGGGGGCGGCGAGGCGCAGGACCGCGGTCATCACCTGCGCGACCTGCGCCTTCTCGGCCGCGCCCCGGCCGACGATCGTCCGCTTCACCAGCGCCGGCGGATACTCCGAGATCGGCACGCCCGCGCGCGCCAGCCGCAGCAGCACGACCCCGCGCGCGTGGCCGAGCTTCGCCGCGCTCTGCGCGTCCTTGGCGAAGAACAGGCTCTCCACCGCGGCCGCGTCGGGCGCGAGCGACGCGATCACCTTGCCGAGCTCGTCGTCGATCTCCACGAGCCGGCCGGCGAACGTCCCGCTCGTGTCGATGTCGATGACGCCGTGCGCGACGTGCTCGATGCGCGTGCCCTGCCGCACGAGCAGGCCCCAGCCGAGGTGGCGCGAGCCGGGATCGATGCCGAGGACCCGCATCGGCTCAGCACGCCCCGTGCGAGGGCGCCACGACGTGGGTCGGGAAGCCCGGCGCGCGCTCGGGCCCCCCGTCTCGCTCGCCCCGCTCGGCCGCCTCGAGCGTCCGCCGCGGGAAGATCTTGTGCGGGTTGAGCAAGCCCTTCGGGTCGAACAGCGCCTTGATCTTGCGCTCGATCGCGATGAGCTCCGGCGACTGCTCGAGCGCGAGGAAGTCCGCTTTCGACGTCCCGATGCCGTGCTCGCCGCTCAGCGTGCCGCGCATGCCGATCACCGCGCGGAACAGGCGCGACAGCGCCGTCTCCACCTGGGGGACGAGGTCCGGGTCGTTCCAGAGCAGGTTGACGTGGAGGTTGCCGTCCCCGGCGTGGCCGTACGTCAGCATGCGGACGCCGGTCGCCGCCGAGATCTCCGCGACCTCGTCGAGCAGCGCCGGGATCTTGTCGCGCGGGACCACGACGTCCTCCGAGATCTTGTAGCGCGCCATGGCGCGCGTCGTGGGCGAGAGCTGGCGGCGCGCCTCCCAGAGCCGCTCGCGCTGCGCCTCGTCCTGCGCGACGAGCACGTCGAGCGCCCCGGCATCCATGCAGACCTCCCCCACGCGCTCGGCCTGGACCTCGCAGTCCGCGGGCTCGCCGTCGACCTCGATGATCAGCATCGCGCCCGCGCGCTCGTCGACCCCGACGCCGCGCGCGCGGACCGCGTCGAGCGTGGGGCGATCGAGCAGCTCGAGGCAGCGCGGGACGACGCCGGCGGCGACCAGGGCGCTCACCGCGCGCCCGCTGGCGCGCACGTCCGGGAACAGGCAGAGCAGCGTCATGATCGACGGGGGCTTCGCGATGAGCCGGAGCGTCGCCTCCGTCGTGATCGCCAGCGTGCCCTCGCTGCCGACGAGCAGCGCCGTGACGTCGTACCCCGTCACGCCCTTCACCGTGCGCCGGCCGGTGCGGAGGCGCGTGCCATCGATGAGGATCGCGTCGAGCCCGAGCACATACTCGCGCGTGACGCCGTACTTGAAGGCGCGCGGGCCGGCCGCGTTCTCGGCGATGTTGCCGCCGAGTGCGCACATCTTGAGCGAGTTCGGATCGGGCGGGTAGAAGAGCCCCTCGGCCTCGACGGCCGCGTGCAGGTCGGCGAGGATGACGCCCGGCTCCACGACCGCGATCTGCTCCTCACGGCTGATTTCCTTGATGGAGTTCATGCCGATCGTGGCGATGACGATCCCGCCCCCCACCGGCACCGCGCCGCCCGACTTGCCGCTGCCAGCGGCGCGCGGCACGACCGGCACCTCCGCCTCGCTCGCCGCCCGCACCGCCTTCTCGATGTCGGCCGCCGAGGACGCGAGCACGACCGCATCCGGGCTCACCGGCGGCTGATCCGACTCGTCGCCCGCGTAGGCCGCGCACCCGTCGGCCGACGTGATGACCTTCGAGGGGCCGAGCGCGCGCTCGAGGAGCCGGCGCGCCTTGTCGATGGCCGACGCCGACGGGCGGGGGAACGTGGGGTGCTGTCGCATCTCCCCCATTTACCGCGGATCGCGCGGCGATGCTGGGCGGATCCGCGCGGGCGGCCTCAGGGCTGGCCGCGGCCGAGATCTGGTTCGCGGACACGCGCGCCCCGCGCGGCGTGCCCTCGGTCTGCCTGCCAGCGGGCGCGCGGACGCGCCGCGCGATCAGAGCAGATCGAGGAAGGCGAGGAGCGCCTCGATCGCGCCGGCGTCCAGCGCGACGAGGCCCTCGCCCGCGGGCGCGCCGTCATGGAAGAAGGCGCCCGGCGCAGCGGCGGCGGCCGCGCCGCGCTGGTCGCCGGCGGCGCGGCCGCCCGTGTCCTCGAAGCGCGCCCGCTCGAGCACCTCGCGCAGCGTCTTCGCGGAGCCGTTCGTGAAGTAGGGCCGCTTCTTGTAGAGCCGCCGGAGCGACGGCACCCGCGCGCCTTCCTCGTGCACATACGGCACGACGCCGGTCTTCTCGTATCCGGCCCTCCCCCACACGATCGCGCCCTCGGGCGCGAACACGAGCGCCTCCCAGCGCTCGAACGGCGCCGCGGAGCCGGGATCGTCGCTGCGGAGCACCGGCGCGTGGCAGCGAGCGCAGCGGTCCCGGAACACCCGGGCGCCGTCGCGCTCGAGCGGGGTGAAGCTCGTTCGGCCGAGGGCGGCGGGGTTCGCGCGGTGCGAGAACGCCATGAGGAAGCCCATGAGCGCGCGGCGGAGCGCCTCGGGCGACCGCGCATCGCGCCCGCCGTCGACGAGCCCGAGATCGGCGAGCCACGGCGCACCTTCGCTCGAGATGGAGAACCAGGGGTCGTGGCCGCTCAGCGCGCCGGCGACGCGGAACTCGTTGTCCGCCACCGCGGTGAGATCCGGATCGAGGGCGCGGGAGAAGTGGGGGCGGTTGTTGAACAGACCGAGCAGCGGCTTGGTCGTGGCGCGCACGTCGCCGCGGCCCGTGTGGTGCGTGCGGCCGTCGACGTAGCCCTCGAAGTGGCACGTCTCGCACGTGAACCGGCTGAGCGGGCCGTCGGCCTTGTTCCACGGGGCCATCAGCGAGGTGAAGAAGAGCGCCTCGCCGATACGGATCTCGTCGGAGCGGGCGTCCTCGCCGTCCCGGACCGGCTGCTTCACGACCGCGCCGTCGCCTGCGTCGAGCAGCCACGCGTCGAGCAACGGGTTCGCGTAGGCGAAGGCGCCCCCGCCGAGCGCGGCCATGGCGGCCACGCCGGGGGCGAGCGGGCGGGTGGAGACCTCCGGCGCGCTCCCGAGGCCAGCGTCCGTGGCGCGAAACAGGAGCTCGGCCCTGCGATCGCCGCCATAGCCGGTCGCCATCACGCGCACGCCGCTCGAGCCGGGGATCGCCGAGAGCGCGATCGCCTTCGGGGTGAGCACGCCGAGCTCCGAGACGTTCACGGTCGAGAGGCGCGTCACCTCGGGCCGGGCGCCGGCGGCGACGCGGTAGAGGAAGACGAACGAGTCGATGTATCCGAACGAGCCGCCGGTCCGGTCGAGCGGGTGATCTTCGACCCCGCCAGCCGCGAGCAGGAGCCCGCCCCCGGCGCCGACCGTCTCGAGCGCGTCGAAGCTCCAGATCGGGCCGTCGTGGCGGACGCGCGCCGCGCCGCCCGGGAGCAGGCGGCCGTCGGCGCCGACCGGGAGCACGACGAGCGTGTGGTCGAGGAGGCAATCGACGATCAGGTGATGCGCGAGGCGCACGACGCGGAACGGCCCAGCGCCGATCGGCTCGTCCCAGCGCTCGACCTCGACGCGTCCGTCCGCGCCGGCGTGACCAGGGCGCAGCGTGACGAGCGTGCCGGCGCGCTCGTCGAGCGCGTAAAGGAGGCCCTCGGGGCCGGCCGCGAGGTCCCGGACGCCGTGGAGGCCCGCGAGCTCGATGCGCCCCGCGGGCTCGAGCGAGGCGCCGCGGACGGCGTAGCGGAAGAGCGAGGGCGACGCCTCGCCGCTCGCGAAGACCTCGCCGGTGGGCATGACCGCGACCCCTGTCGGCGAGGCCGGCGCGGGGGCGCGGGAGAGCTCGCGAAGCGACGCGTCGAGCAGGACGAGCGCGTCGCGGCCACGGAGCGGAGAGAGCAGCGCGGGCGCGCCCGGCGCGGCGGGCCGGCCCAGCGGATCCACGGGGCGGAGCGCGATCGGGTCGGGCCCGAACAGCCGGTCGGAGCTGGGTGCGCGGGAGAAATCGGCCTCCGCTCGGCGCGCCGCCTCGAAGCGCCGCAGCGGCTCGAGCGGGTCCGGATCGGGGCCACCGCCGTGGACCGGCGGCGCAGGGCGGCCGTCGCACGCCAGGGCGGTCAGGCCGAGCGAGAGCGTGAGCGCGAGGCGGACCGCGGCCCTGCGCCTGCGCCGCGGGGCAGCGGGCCGAGCCGCCGCGCCGATCACCAGCCGCCGGTGCTCGCCGGCTTCGCGGTCTCGGCCGGCGCCGCCTTGTCCGGCTCGGCCTTGTTGGGCGCGGGCTTCGCCGCCTCGGTCGTGGCCGCGGGCTTCGCCTCGGGCGTCGCCTGGGGCTTGCCCTCGCAGCCGAAGAGACACATGGCGCCGAGCGCCACAAGCACTGTCAAGACATTCTTCATGGGACTCCTCCTGAACGAGCGGGGCAAGCGAAGCACATCCGCTGGGCGCTCGAAAGGGGGGCGCGCCGTCCGCTGCCATCGGAGGCGGCGCGACGGCGGCTGCGCAGGGTTGGCTGCGTCGGCGGAGGCGGAGCGGGCGAGCTTGGCCGCCCGCGTGCAAGAACGTTGCAAGAACGCGCAGAAGCGTGAGGGAGCTCGCGCGCTGGATCCAGGGCCGGGCGCGAGATCCGGCGCCCGCGCCCTGGGCGGCCTGGTCAGGTCCCGGGAACGATCTTCACCAGGCTGTTGCGGTTCGCGACGAAGTATAGCTCGCCGTCGTTGTCCTCGACGACCGCGGTGAGCGCGTTGAAGGTCGGCAGGTTGCCCTGACGCGTGAACGCCGGAGCGTTCGGCGCGTTCGGATCGGGGTTCTTGTTGATGACCGTGATGGGCGACGTCTGCGCCCCGCACTGCATGAGCGCGCCCATTTTCCCGCCGGTGTAGTCGCCGAACAGGTAGACGCCCCGGAGCTGCGGCACCTGGCTGCCCCGGTAGACGAATCCGCTGACGACCGACTTGTAGTCGCGGAACGGCCCTGTCGCGCTCTGCCGCCGATCCATGTCGGTGATGGGCGGGGTGTGCGTATCGCCCGCGCGCATGGTGCGCCCCTGGCAGGTATCCGCGTGGGTGCCTTCCCACTTCGGCCAGCCAAAGTTCAGCCCCGAGGTGCCGGCAGGAACGTAGTCGACCTCCTCGTAGCTATCCTGGCCGACATCGCCGATGAAGAGGTCGCCCGTCCCCCGGTCGAAGGTGAAGCTATACGGGTTGCGCAGACCATAGTGCCAGACCCGCGAGGCCGTGCCGTCCAAGGGATTGCCGGCCGCGGCGTACGGCTCGGCAGCATTCGGATCGAGGCGCAGGATCTTGCCGAACAGCGAGGCCGGGTCCTGCGACCCGCCCGGCTTGTCGCTGTTGCAGGACCCGCCCCCGTCGCCCGTGCCGACGTAGAGCATGCCGTCGGGCCCGAACACGATATGGCCACCGTTGTGATTCACCGCGGACGCGTCGAGCCGCAAGATCGTCTTCGCCGAGTTCGCGTCCGCCACGTAAGGATCGCTGGACCGCTTGTACTCGACCACCATGTCACGGTTCATGTTCGTGCCCGTGGTCGCCGTCATCATGATGTAGAACTTGCCGCTCGTCGCGTAGTCGGGCGGGAACGCCATGCTGATGACCCCGCGCTCGTCGTCGAAGGTGCCGGAGCTGAGCTGGATCTGACTGCTCACGTCGAGGAAGACCCCGCTGCGCAGCTGACCGCCGGAGAACACGCGGATCTGCCCGGTCTGCAGCACGAGATACCAGTCGCTCGACCCCTTTGGCTGAGCGGCGTAAACCAGCTTGTCCACGCCGGTGACGACGGGAGCGAGCGCCAGCTTCCCGACGTCGGGCGCCGCGCTGGCATCGCACTCCACCGGGTCGCCGCCGCCGGCGCCGGAGCCGCCCTGTCCGGCGGTGGTCCCGGACGACGACGTGGTGCTGCTGCCACCGCCGGAGCCGGAGCCGGAGCCCGAACCAGAGCCGGAGGCGGCGTCGGAACCAGAGCTGGAGCCGGCGCCTGCGCCGGAGCTGGAGGCGGAGCCAGCGCCGGCCCCCGTCCCCGTCTGCGTACCGGAGGAGCCCTGGTTCCCTCCGCTCGTCACGGAGTCGCCAGAGCTGGTCGCCCCGTCGTCGCTGCACGCACCGGCGCCCAGCGCGAGACACGCGCCGCCACCCAGCGCGAAGGTCATCCACAAAGCCAAGGTTGAACGCTGTTTCGTCATGGGACGCATTCTATACATGACAAGCGCCGTGGCGCACTCATGAACTACTGCCGGGCGAAAGAACAGGACATCGGAGCCCGGCTAAGCGGGTGACGGATCATGCCTGCAGAACGTCAACACGCGCTCGCCTGGCCGGCCGACGGCGTGCGTTTGCTCGATGCGAGCTCGGCGACGCCGGCCGGGCTCCTCTCTCCATGGCCTGTGGGCTCAAGGACCTTCGACAGGGTTGCTCGCCCGATCGCCGCCGCAATCGAGCAATGGGAGAACAGCGCCCCTCGACCGGCGTCGAGCAGCATTGCCCAACTTTTGATCAGCCGTTCAGATGAAATGCACCTGGCGCACGCCGGCGCGGGCCTTGGATGCGCTGCTCACTCGCTGAGGCGGATATTTGAAACAGAGCGGTACGTGCGAGTCCCCGAGGTCCGGTCGGGGCCGGGCTATATTCCCGTCCAGGACCCTTCTGATCATCGCCTGCGACGGATCATCGCTCGCCACACCCTCGCCACCGGAGCTCGCTGGCCGGCGCGCAGCGTCACCAGCAAGCCAGCCGCGCCGCGCCATAGCGCTACGGCGCCTGGCTCAGCGCGCCGGACGAGCCCGGCGGAGAGACGTGCTCCGTTTCACGCGTGCGCCGCAAACGATGCCGGCCGACTCGGCATCATCGATCCAGCTCATCGCACGGCGCCACGTCGGAGAGGCGATCCGTGTCAATCGGGGCGCCGCGTCGAACGCCGGTATCCTCCGGGCGCCCTCGCTCACTCCGGCTCTCCTCTGTCATCGGTGCCAATCGACACACCCGGCTCGATGCCGGACGTCGTGGGGCATCCCGCGAGCGCCGCCGCTGCGACGACGCCCCCTCCTGCTCCCAGGGCGCTCCGCTCAGAGAGTGCCCGCGATCCACACGCTCCCGGGGCCCAGGCCGACGCGCGCGCTCCAGGGCGCGTCGGCCGTCGGCCCGCGGCCGCGCGCGGACGCCGCTGCGGCATCAGGCGCAGACGGCGCGGTGATCCAGAGGATCGCCCCGCCCACGGCGAGGGCCGCCCCTGCGATGAACACCGCCGTCCCGATGTTGCCCTTCGCGACCGCATCGTCGCGCAGATCGAGGCCCGTCTGATCGACGCAGCGGCCCGCCTCGTCGCAATGGCCGCCGTCGGTGGCCTTGTCAAACGTCGATTTCGCCATGAAGCCGAGCGCCGTGCCGACGCCGAGCCCGACCACGCCGAGCCCGACCCCCACCATGCCAAGCGGCTTGCGGACGCTCCCCCCCTCCGCCGAGGGCGGGTCGCTCCCCGGCGGATGGACCGGGGGCGGCGACGCGACCGCCGGGGCCGGCGCGCCGCTCGATCCCGAGGCGGAGGCCGGCTCCGTGGTGCGCTCGAGCGCCGGCACCGTGACGCTCACCACGCCCGGCTTGTCGATCGTGACCTTCGCCTCCCAGGGCTCGTGCCCAGGCGCGGCCGCGGCGATCCGATGCTCACCCGGGTCGAGCGGCACCGCCGTCCCCCAGAGCGCCCTGCCCACGGCGACCCCGTCCCGCGTGAGGCCCAGCCCCGCGATCGCCGCCGCCGGCGGGACCACGATCTGCAGGCGGGAGAGCCGCGGCTCGAGCGCGGCGGCCCGGGCGCGCGCCACCCGCTCCCGCTCCGTCTGCCCGGCCGAGAGCGAGGCGGCCGCGACGTCGCGGAAGCCGATCCACGCCGTCGCGATCTTGCCGGTGCGCTCGTAGCAGTCAGAGAGGTTGAAGAGGGTGCCGATGCCCGGGTCGATCGCATGGCTCTCGGCGAACTTCGGACAGGCCTCGGCGTGCTTCCCCGCGGCCATCAGCGCGCGGCCCTCGTCGAACAGCGCGACCGCAGCGGCGCGCTCCTCCCGGGTCGGCTCGGCGGCGCGCGCGTCCGGCGCGAGCGAGGCGAGCGCAGCGAGCGCCGACAGGAGCGCTGCCGCTCGACGGCGACCGGCCCCGGCCAGCGGCGCGCGGGAGACCACCGCAGGTCGGCCGGACTCCGGACAGAGGCTCGAGAGACGACGATGGCAAAGCAAGACGGCACCTCTCCTGGGCTCACGGGATGTCATCGCGGATCGGAAAAGAGGTCTTGCGGCGCAGTCGACGAGGGGCGGGTCGGCGGCGTCCGCCCCGACGGCCGCGCGCCCTTCGACGATGCCATCGGCCGCGGCGCCGCAGACCCGCTCTCGGTCGGCCGCGCGGTCGCGAGCTCGGAGACGGGCGCTTCAGGCGGCGGCGCAGGGCCGCCGTCGAGGAGCTCGGCCGCCTTGCCCACAGCCAGATCTGCCGCGGGCACCGCCGCGTCGCGCGAGGGCGCCTCCGGCGCCAGGGGCGCCTCCGGCGCCAGCGAGGACGCCGACGCCGCATGCGGCGCCCCACCCGACGCGGGGGCGCGGAGCGCGAACCACACGAGCCACGCGAGCCCCGCGGCGCCCACGAGCGCCGCCGCGAGGGCCGCCGCGATCCCGAGGGCGCGCGCCCCGCCGCCCTGGCGCGACGAGGCGCGCGTGCCGCCCCAGGAGCGATCCGTGGCCGCGCCGTCCGAGAGGAGCGCCGTGGGCGCGCCATCCCACGCGGAGCCGGCCGCCACGCCCTTCCCACCCGAGTCGCTGGACGACGGCGTCGCGGGCCCGGGCGATGTGGAGGTCGAGCGCCGGGGTGGCCCGGGCGCGCGGCCCGCCTCGGCGCTCGCGTCGAGGCGGATCTGCAGCACGCGCGCGGCGCGGTCAGCCAGGTGCTGCGCGTGCGGCGGCGCGAACCGGGCGAGCTCGGCAGCGAGCTCGGCGATGTTGCCGAAGCGATCGGCGGGGCTCTTCTGGAGGCAGCGCTGGACCACCCAGCCGAGGCGCTCGGGCACGTCGGACCGCTGCGCGTCGAGCCGCGGCGGTCCCTCCAGGATGCGGTCGTAGATGGCCATCGCGGAATCGCCCCGGAAGGGGACGGCGCCCGTGAGCAGCTGATAGAGCATGGCGCCCATCGACCAGACGTCGGCCCGCACGTCGACGCTCTTCGAGGAGACCATCTGCTCGGGCGCCATGTAGAACGGCGAGCCCAGCATCGCCGAGCTCTCGGTCATGTCGTGCGCCTTGGGCGCGGCCGCCTCCGCCGCGAGGGCCATCTTGGAGATGCCGAAGTCGATGACCTTGATGAGCGGACTGCCGTCGGCCCGCTGGGTCAGGAACAGGTTGGCCGGCTTCAGGTCCCGATGGATGATGCCGAGCGCGTGCGCCTCCGCGAGCGCGTCGCACGCCTGGAGCAGGTAGTCGCAGGCGAGCGCGACCGGGAGCGGCCCGCGGTCGCGCAGGACGGCCTTCAGATCGGTCCCCTCGAGGTACTCCATGACGAGGTAAGGCTCGCCGCGCGCGAGCGTGCCGACGTCGTACACGCGCGTCACGTGCTCGCTGCGGATGCGCGCCGCGACCTGCCCCTCGCGCAGGAAGCGGGCGACGAGGTCCGCGCGCTCGCGGGCCTCGGGCCGCAGAAACTTGATGGCCACCCGCTCGCCGAGCAGGAGATGGCGGGCGGCGACGACAACGCCCATCCCGCCTTCACCGAGGACGCGCTCGACCTCGTATTTCTCCGCGAGGACGTCCCCCACGCTCACCGGTACGACCATGCACGCCCTCGCTCTGCCCCTCCGCTAGTATCAAACCAGCGCGTGCGCGACAACGCGAGCTTTCCCGGAAATCGGCGAGGAGCAAGGGAAGCCGCCGCGCCGCCATTGTCCACCCGAGGTCGCGCGTGTCGCGCGCGCGCATCGCAGGTTCGCCAGCGGCGCGCTCTGCTTGTATATGCATGACGCAATTTCACCATGAGCACCGGTTCACCATGATCACCGAGCCGACCGATCCGTTCGTCCTCGCGCGCGAGCTCCTCGAGCAGCGGCAAACCACCGAACCGACCGACGCGACCGCCATGACGCTGGCCACGGCGGACGCGTCCGGGCGCCCCTCGGCGCGGATGGTGCTGCTGAAGGGCATCGACGATCGCGGGTTCGTGTTCTTCACCAACTACGAGAGCCGCAAGTCGATGGATCTCGCGGCGAACCCGTTCGCCGCGCTGTGCATCCACTGGGCGAAGGCCGCCGAACAGATCCGCGTCGAGGGGCGCATCGAGCGGGTCAGCGACGCGGAGTCGGACGCCTACTTCGAGACCCGCGCGCGGGGCAGCCAGATCGGCGCGTGGGCGTCCCGGCAGAGCGCGCCGCTGCCCTCGCGCGAGGCGCTCCTCGATCGGGTGCGCGAGATCGAGCTCCGCTTCGAGGGCCGGCCGGTGCCTCGGCCGGAGTTCTGGGGCGGCTACCGGGTGGTGCCGGAGCGCGTCGAGTTCTGGTACGGCCAGGAGAACCGCCTGCACGATCGCGTGGTGTACGTCCGCCACGGCGACGGCTGGCGCGTCGAGCGGCTCTACCCCTGAGCGCGGCGCCGCGAGGAGGGAGCCCTCGCGGCCGCGCGTCCGGATCCCGACGGGGCCTCCTGCGCGGGGGCCATGCCCGCACCGCCACGGCGGAGCGGCGCTACGTCCCGGCGCCGCGGAGGCGGCTCGCCTTGCGCTCCCTGAGCCGCTCGATCACCGCGACGAGCCTCGGGTCGTCGCGGCGCCGGACGTCGAGCCGCATGCCCTTCAGCGCGTTGCACCGGCCGCACGCGAGCGCCAGGTTGTCGAGCGCGTCCGTCCCGCCGTGCGCGCGCGGGACGATGTGCTCGATCGTCGCGCGCTGGATCGGCTCGCCGTCGAGGCCGACGACCACGTGCGACAGGCAATGGATGCACTTGCCCACCCACGCCGCCTGCCCCCGGATCTCGGTGCGCTCGAACGTCGCGTCGGTCGCCACGATATCGAGGATGAGCCGCCGCCGCGCCGCCTTCACGGCGCTCGATCGTAGTCCTGCGGCGCGGCGCCCGCACGCGGTTCGCGAAGGGCCTGGAGGTGGGCTATGGAGCCCGGGAGCCGGCGCGCGCCCGCGGCGGCAAGCCGCCGGGGCGCGATCGTCGATCACGCGCGCTCCGTCACGCTCCGTGACCCGCGCGGGGGAGAAGCCATGAAGTCGAAGACCGATTATTTCTACTTCGAGACGAAGGCCAGGCGCGAGCTCATCAACGTCACCGAGCGCGTCGCGGCCGTCGTCGCCGCCAGCAGCATCCGGGAAGGCATGGTCCTCGTGAGCGCCATGCACATCACCGCCGGCGTGTTCGTGAACGACCACGAGCCGGGCCTCTGGGAGGACATCTGGGCGTGGCTCCAGCAGCTCGCCCCCGAGGGGCCCGACTACAAGCACCACAGGACCGGCGAGGACAACGGCGACGCCCACCTCAAATCGATCCTCGTGCACCACCAGGTGATCGTGCCCATCACCGCGGGGAAGCTCGATCTCGGGCCCTGGCAGCAGATCTTCTACGCGGAGTTCGACGGCGGCCGGCGCAAGCGCGTCGTCGTGAAGGCGATGGGGGAGTGACGCCGCCGGCCGACGCGCGGGCTCCGCGGGCGACAACGTCGAGGGGGCTCGCCTCCCTGGCCGCCAGCGTGCGCGGCCTAGCCGCCCGCGTGCGCGGCGGGCGGCGGCGCGTGGGGCCTCGCGGCGCCGTACTCCCTCGCGCCGCGCTGCATGAGCGAGGCGATCGCGCCGAGCGCGTCGGTCCAGGCCTTCTGGTGCGCCGGGGACCAGTCCGCGGCCGCGACCTCGGCCATCGCGGAGATCAACGCGTCGGCGACCCAGGGGTACATCGCGTCCGTGACGCCGTAGTCGACGTGCTTCGCCCCCATCGCCATGAGCTTCTCCTCGAGCCACGACGCGTCCTCCAGGCGGTCGATGACCGCGGCGAGCGCCTCCGTGAGCATCTTCTCCTGCTGCTCCTGGCTATTGCGCCCGAAGAGCGGCTTCACCTGCGGATACCGAGAGAACAGGATCCCGTAGAAACGGTGCGTGAGGTTGGGCTCCCTCTCGATCACGAGCTCGAAGCTCTCCCGCAGCAAGCCAACGTTCAATCCCATGACAAACCTCCAGGCCGGGCGCTGCGCCCGTGCTAGCCATCGTCGGCGGTCGATTCGCCCGTCGGCGCGCGCTGGCCGAACGCGCTCGCACGGGCCGTGCCAGGGGCGTTTCTCCGCGGATCGCGTCGATCTCGCCGGCTCGGCGCGCCCGTCGACAAGCGGCGGTTTCCCATGGGAAACCCGGCCGGCTGCCGAGGGCGGCCGCTCCGGCGGCGCCCACCCGCGCGCCGGCCCGCCGCGCGCCTTGCTCCGCTGCACCTCACGGTGTTTCCTGCCGGAGTCTCCGACAGGAAACCTCCGTCGCACCCGTCTCCTCAGAGGAACCCGCGTGACCCTGCTCGACGCCGTGCTCAGCCTGTCGGAAGCGCCCGCCCGCGACGAGGCGCTGCAGCGGATCCTGCGCGCGCTCGCGCGGGTGACGGCGGCGGACGCGCTCTCGGTGCTCACGGCGGCGGAGGACGGCTCGGTCGGCGTCGCCGCCCAGATCGGGCTGTCGCCGGCCGCCCTGGGGATGAGCTTCCGGCCCGCAGAGCACCCGCGGCTCCGCAGGGCGACGCAGGCGGCCGGGCCGATCCGGTTCCTCGACCCGAGCGAGCCTGATCCCTACAGCGGCTGGCTGCTCGGCAGTCACGGAGAGATCCATCCGATCCACGCCTGCATGGCCGTGCCGCTGCACGTGCAGGGCCGCCTCGCCGGGCTGCTGACGCTGGACGCCTGCGATCCCCACGGCCTCCGCGGCCTGCACGACGACGACGCGCGCGTGTTCGCGGGGCTCTGCGCCGGCGCGCTGCGGCTCGACGCCGGCGCCGGGCTGCTTGACGCCCGCCCGGAGGCGCGCCGCGCGCTCGGCCCGGCGTCGAGGGGCCCGGCGCCGGCGAGCCGATCGGCCGCGATGCAGCGGATCGAGCGCGAGATCGCGGTGCTCGCCCCGCTGTCGGTGCCGGTGCTCGTCACGGGCGAGACGGGCGTGGGGAAGGAGCTCGTCGCCCGCGCGCTGCACGAGCGATCGCCCCGGGCGAGCCGGGCGCTCGTGATCGTCAACTGCGCGGCGATCCCCGCGCAGCTGGTCGAATCGGAGCTCTTCGGCCACAGGAGAGGCGCGTTCACCGGCGCCACGGCCGCGCGCGCCGGCAGGTTCGAGGCGGCGCACGGCGGGACGATCTTCCTCGACGAGATCGGCGAGCTCCCGCTCTCGGCGCAGGCGCAGCTCCTGCGCGCGCTGCAGGAGGGGGAGATCCAGCCCGTGGGCGAGGACCGGGCGCGCCGCGTCGACGCGCGGGTCGTCGCGGCGACGAACCGCGATCTCCGGCGGGAGGTCGCCGAGGGGCGCTTTCGCGCCGATCTGTTCCATCGGCTCTGGGTCTACCCGATCTGCGTGCCGCCCCTGCGCGAGCGGCGCGAGGACATCCCCGCCCTCTGCGAGCGCTTCGCCGCCGAGCTCGCGGCCGAGCTCGGCGCGGGGCGGGTGGACTTCACCGAGCCGGCGCTGAGCGCGCTCGCGCAGGGAGCGTGGCCGGGCAACGTCCGCGAGCTGAAGAACGCCGTGGAGCGCGCCGTGCTTCGCCGGACGATCTCGGAGGGCAAGAGCGCAGCCGGCAGGGCGATCGTCGTACGGAGCGAGGATGTCGACGCGATCGATGGCGACGCGCCGGAGCGCTCACCCGCCCCGCGGATCGAGCTCCCCGGGGAGCGGCTGCGGCTCGCGGACGCGCTGCAGGGGCAGCCCGTGGAGCCGCTGGCAGAGGCGCTCGAGAGGGCCCGCCGCGAGGCGTTCGCCCGAGCGTTCCGGGCAGCGGGCGGCAACGCGGCGACGGCCGGGCGGCTGCTCGGGCTGAGCCGATCGTTCGCCTACAAGGAGGCGGTGCGCCTCGGGCTCATCCCTCCGGCCGGGCCGCGCAAGCGCTGAGAAGCCCGAGCGGAGCCCGAGCGAGACGCCGTCCTCTGGAAGGACGGCGTGCAACACTCCCGCGAGCGGCGGCTCGCAGCACCTCGGCGGAGGACGACGCTCAGCGCGCCGGCTCGGGGGTGCCGATCCCTTCGAGCGGCACGCGCGCGAGCGCCGTGTAGCGCGCCCCCTTCGGGGTCAGCTCGCTCTGGTAGACGATGATCTCCTCGACCCGCGTCTCGCCGAAGTCGACGCTGCCGACCGCCTGAGCGCAGGCGTCAAGCGCCGGATCGCCGCGCGGATCGCGCGAGCGGGCAAGGGTGAGGTGCGGCTCGAACGGCCGGTCCTCCGGCACGTAGCCCGTCGACATCGAGAGCGTCTGCTCCAGGTCGCGGTGGATCGCGGTGAGGGCGCTGACCGCGCCGCCCACGCCGAGCCAGAGCACGCGCGGGCGGCGCCGCGTTCCGAACGCGCCGCCCTTTTCAATGCGCAACGTGAGCGGCCTGTGGAATGCGGCGACGCTCCCGGCGGCAGCGATGACGAGCGGCAGGCGCTCCTCTCCGATCTCGCCCATGAAGGCGAGCGTGATATGCAGCCCAGCAGGCTCCACCCACTTGGCGGACGGAGCCCGTGGCGAGATCTCCCGCAGGAGATCTCCGACCTTGGCGAGGAGCTCGGCTCCCGGATCAACGGCGACGAAGACGCGCACAGCTCACCTACGCTCACCCACGCTCAATTACCACCCACAGACTTCACCCTTGTTCTGCTCCTTGAGCCACCTCCGGAGCGGCTCGAAGTACTCCAGCATCGCGCCCGGATCGGCGGCGGTCTCCCCCGTCACCGCCTGCATCGCCTCCTGCCACGGGCGGCTCGCGCCGAGCGAGAGCATGGCGCGCAGCTTCTCGCCCGCCGCCGCGCTGCCGTGGATCGAGCACGTGTGGAGCGGCCCCGTGTGCCCGGCCGCCTTGCACAGCGCGCGGTGGAACTGGAACTGGTAGATGTGCGCGAGGAAGTAGCGCATGTACGAGACGCCCGCCGCGACGTGGAACTTCGCCCCCGGGTCGAAATCGGCCTCGCTGCGCTGCACCGGCGGCGCGACGCCCTGGTACTTCAGCCGCAGCGCCCACCACGCCGCGTTGTAGTCGGCCGGCTTCGTCCTGCCCGAGAAGACATCCCACCGCCACTGGTCGATGAGCTTGCCGAACGGGAGGAACGCGATCTTGTCGAGCGCCTTCTTGAAGAGGAAGTTGATGACCCCCTTCTCGTCCTGGGACACCCTGTCGAGCAGCCCCAGCGACCTCAGGTAGCTCGGCGTCACGGAGAGGGCCAGCGTGTCCCCGATCCCCTCGTGGAAGCCTTCGTTGGCGCCCGATTGGAAGAGGATCGGGAGCTTGTAGTACTGGTGGAAGTAATAGACGTGCCCGAGCTCGTGGTGGATCGTGATGAGATCCTCCTCGCTCGGCTCGATGCACATCTTGAGGCGGAGATCGTCCCGGTCGCCCACGTCCCAGGCGTTCGCGTGGCAGACGACCTCGCGGTCGGCCGGCTTCCTGAGCAGCGATCGCTCCCAGAAGGTCGCCGGCAGCGGGTCGAACCCGAGCGAGGTGAAGAACCGCTCGCCGAGCGAGACCATCTTCTTCTCGTCGAGCTTCTTCGCCTTGATCTTCCGCGTCACGTCGAGCGAGGGCTGGCCCTTGTACGGCTCCATGAGCGCGTAGACGTTCGACCACTCCTGCGCCCACATGTTGCCGAGGAGGTGCGCCGGGATCGGGGCCTTCTCGCCGATCCTGTCCTTGCCGTAGATCGCGCGCAGCCTGGCGCGCACGTAGCAGTGCAGCTCGTCGTAGAGCGGCTTCACCTTGCCCCAGAGCCGCTCGGTCTCGGCCTCGAACGCGTCGGGGGGCATGTCGTAGCCGGCTCGCCAGAGCGCGCCGACGTCCGGGAGGCCGAGCTCCGCCGCCCCCTTGTTGCCGAGGGCGACGTAGCGCTCGAACTTCGGCCGGAGCGGCGGGGCGATCGCGTGCCAGCCCGCCCACGCGTCGAGCAGCTCGTCCCAGTCACGGCTGGTCTTCAGGATGCTGGAGAGCTCGTCGAGCGCGAGGCACTTCGGCTCGGCCCCTGCGCCCGCGGGCGCAGCCCCCCGGGCTGCGGTCGTCGCCCGCCCTGGCCTGGCCTTCGGGCAGTGCTTGCCCTTGCCGTACAGGCTCGTCATCTCGACAGAGAGCGCGGCGAGCTCGGCGCGCTGCGCCGGGTCGCTCGGAGCCGGAAGGGAGGTCGAGATCTTGAGGAGCGCCAGCTGGCGGGAGACATCCGCGGGCAACGCGAGCCCGTCGAAGCGCGCCGCCGCCTTGATCGTGCGGCTCAGGTACTCCATGCTCGCCTCCTCGGCAGAGGCGGCGAGCGCGTCGGTGTCGTCCGTGAGGTAGGTCTGGTTGACCCAGGACGCGCGCGCGGACTGGATCCGCAGCCTGCGCAGCTCCCGGTCGACGGCGGCCACGAAGGCCTGCGCCTCGGCCGGGCCGGGCGGCGCCGCCTGCTGGGGGGCAGCCTCCGGCCGGGCCCCCACGGGCGCCGGGGTCGCGGGCGCCTCCTCACCTTGGCGCGGCGGCGCTGGCGCCGTCGTCGGCGAAGCCGCGCCGCTGCACGCCGCGCCCAGCCCGAGCGCGACGAGCATCAGCGGACGCGCGATGGCCGTCCGGGCGAGGGCAAAGCGGACCACGGGCCCTTCATACACGCCGGACCGTGCCGAGGGAACCAGGAGCGACGTGCGATCGTCGGGGCGCGGCCCCGCCGCGCCGCCCCTCGGGATCCACCCGCCCCTCGGGATTCACCCGCACCGTCCGCTGTTCACCTGCACCACCCGCCCGTCGCGCGGCTCGGCGCGACCAGGACGAACCACCCCGCGGTGACGGCTGCCATGCGGCGGGGAACTGCCGTTACAATGCGCACCCACCATGAGGAATGCCCTCGCGCCCAGGCCCACGATCTCGGCGGTCCTCGGCCTCGCCGCCACCGCCCGCCCGGCGCCCCGCTCGCCCGCAGGACGGGCGAGCGGCCGCCGCCCGACGGCCCGATGCAGCTGCTCCCGGTTGCCTCGCAGCGCGAGGCGGCGAAGCGCTGCGACGAGCTGCGACCTCGACGCGAGGTGCAGGCCGATGCCCCACCCCGAGGCGCAAGCCACGACCTCCTGCGCACCGAGCGACGGCTATGAGTGAGCTCGAAAATTTCTCGTTCGTGATCCCCGGCGAGCTCGCCGGCATGGCCTACCCCCACGCGCCCCAGGCGGTCGAGGAGCTCGCGGAGCTCGGCTTCCGCAGCCTGGTGTCGCTCTCGCGCCGGGCGCCGCCGCCTGCGGCGGTGGGCCCGCTCATCCACCTGCATTGCCCGCTCGCCGACTTCACGCGCATCCCGAGCGTGGACCTCCTCCGCGCCGTGGCGTTCCTCGGCCGGGCGCCGCGGCCGATCGCCGTTCACGGGGAGGGCGGCGTCGGGCGCACCGGCGTCGTGCTGGCGTGCCGCCTCGTGTCGCTGGGCAGGTCGGCTGCCGAGGCCATCGCCGAGGTGCGGCGCGTGCGGCCGGGCTCCATCGACGACCCCGAGCTCGAGGTGTCGGTCGCGGAGTTCGAGCTGTTCTACCGGAGCGCGCACGAGCAGATGACGCCGGCCCCCTTCAACTTCGCGCCCGCGTCGCCGCTCGACCGGATCGTCCACGGCGCGGAGCGGCCCGGCTTCGGGATGGCGCTCTGGTCGGCTTCCGGGATCCGCTCGTCGGTGGTCGCAGCGCCGAGCTCGGCCTCACAGCCGGATCCGAGCGACGCGCCCGTCGAGGCGTGGCTCGCCTTCATGGCGCGGCACGGCATGCGCGAGGTGCTCTGCCTGCTCGACGAGGGAGAGCTGGCGCTCCACCGGATCCCGCTCCTCGGCCGCTACCAGCGCGAGTTCCTCCGGGTGACGCACGTGCCGCTCGAGGGGGGCGCGCTCCCCTCGCCCGACGCGCTGGAGCGCGCGCTCGACGCGCTCAGGCGCGCCGAGTCCAGCGGCGCGCCCGCCGTCGTGCACTGCGCGTCCGGCGCGGGCCGCGCGGGCGTCGTGCTCGCAGCGTGGCTGCGCGCCCGGCACGGCCTCTCCCCCGAGGCGGCGATCGGCGCGGTCCGGGATCACGCGCGGCACTTCGGCGCGCACCGCGACCCGCTGAAGGCAGGGCCGGCGGCGCGCGATCTCATCGCGGGCGTGCCGGCGCTCGCGTGAGCGCGCCGCCCGCGTGAGCGCGCCGCTCACGTGAGCGCGCAGGCCGGCATCGGCGCCGGCCCACGCCCAGGCGGCTTCGAGCGTCACCCGCCGGCGCTTGGTCCGGGCCTCGCGCGCCGGTGCTCGCGGTACATGCGCAGGGCGAACGCGCCGGCCGGCTCGCCGCGGAGCCCTTCGACGAGCGCGCGGAGATCGGACGGCAGCTCGGAGGGCGGCGGGAGCGGCGACGGGTGGTGCTCGGGCGCGAGCAGCGGCGCGGCGAGCGCGGCGAACGAGAGATCGGCCGCCGAGAACCGGTCGCCGACGAGGAACGGGCGCCCATCGCGCAGGCGCTCGTTCACCGCGTCGAAGACCGCGCGGACCTTGCCGCGCGAGCGCTCGGCGGCGGCGGCGTCGATGCGCATGGCGCGCTTCATGACCGCCCGCGCGACCGGGTAGTACGCGCGGAAGGTGCCGCGCCCGAACCACCAGGGCGGCGCCGCGCCGGCGCCCTCGAGCGAGCGGAACGACCCGCCCATCAAGGCGAACGCGCCCTCCGCGTCGGGCAGGAGGTGAAAGTACGCGACGCGGCGGGTCGCGGGGCCGAGGTCGACGTCGAAGCGCTCCTCGAGCGCCTCGACCTCGGCGCGGCCCGCGGCGGGCTCGCGGGAACCCTGGAAGAAGAGCGCGCGCTCCGGCGGCACGAGCGTGTCGGCGTAGCGCAGGATGTCGGTCGAGTCGTGGAGCACGCCCGCCGGCGAGACGAGCACCGGGACGGAGCGGCGCCCGCCGGCCCGCAGCGCCGGGAGCGCGTGGGCGAGCGGGAGGTAGGCGTCCTCCCGGTACGGCGCGCCGGCGCGATCGAGCGCCCACCGCGCCTTCTCGCAGAAGTGGCTCCAGGGAATGGTGATGAGGCGGAGGGGCGCGCCCGCGCCAGGATCAGACATCAGATCTCCAAGGGCTATCGCGGGGCGCATCTTCGTGCGCTGCGGGCGCAGCCGCGTCGTTCGGCTCGCTGCGGCGTACTTTCGTACGCCTCACTCGCCTGCCTAGCGGCTGAGCCCGCATCACACGAATCTGCACCCCGCTATGGGAAGACCCGGGCGCGACGCGCCTCAGCGCCGGATCTCGAAGAGGTGGATGCCGTACGCGGGGAGCTCGACGCCGAGGCCGCGCGACAGATCGACGAGCTCGTCGCCGTCGCGCGGGTGCTCGTTGCCGGTCATGAGGTCGGCGAGCAGGACCTTGCGGCCGGCGATGCCGGCGATGTCGAGCGGGATGCGGCACCCGCTGCGCGACGGGGCGAAGTTGATGACCGCCACGAGGGGCGCTGCGCTCCTGGGCGCGCCGGTGGCCGGGAGCGGCTCCCACCGGTACGCGACGAACGCGTCGGCGCCCGGCCCGCGCGCGGTGAGCGTGGCGAAGCTCCCGGTGCGCAGGATGGGGCGGCGCACGGCCGCGAGCAGCCGCTCGTGGAAGGCGAGGCAGGCCTGATCGACCGGCTCCTCGGGGGCGCGGGCGAGGTGCAGCGAGGCGCGCACCGTCCGCCCCTCGAGCTGGCCGTGGTGGATGAACCGCATCCCGGGCACCGTCGCCGCGATGAACTCGGCGGCCCGGCGCCGATCCGGGGGGAGCACGGCCGCGATGCGCGGCTCGTCGTGGTGCTCGATGAAGCGGACGCTCCGCCGCTGGTAGTCGGGCGTCGCCGCGAGGTGGCCGCGGACCGACGACGCGGAGGCGTGGCTCAGCCGATCGTAAAGGCTCTTGTCGAAGGTGTAGTCGAACCCGAGCATCTGCAGGCGCCACTCGAGATCCCAGAAGGCCTCGGCGATGAAGACGAAGCTCGGGTGGTCGCGGCGTACGGCGTCGATGGCCTCGGCCCAGAACTCGCCGGTGGCCTCGGCCTTCCGCTCCGCCGGCGGGCGCTTGGACCACGTGCGCCGGAAGACGTCGTCGAGCACCAGCATCGCCATGTCGCAGCGGACACCGTCGCAGCGCGACGCGACGCTGCGGAGCGCCTCGACGGACGCGGCGCGCGTCGCCGCGAGGCGGTAGTCGAGCTGGGCCGTGTCGGGCCACGGCGGGATGTAGGGATCGCGCCCGCTGAGCGGGGCGCCGTCGTCGCCGGCGATGAAGAGCTCGGGCTTCTCCGCCACCCAGTGGTGATCGCGCGCGACGTGGTTGGGGACGAAGTCGAGGATGACCCCGATGCCGCGCGCCGCGAGGCGCCGGCGCAGATCTGCGAGGCCGGCGTCGCCGCCGAACGCGGGGCTCACCTCGTAGCGCGCGACCGCGAACGGGGAGCCCGCCACGTCGGCCTCGGTCCAGTCCGGCAGCACGCGGTCGTACTCGGCGCGCAGATCGGGATCCGTGAGCGAGCGGCGCGGGCCCTCCTCGCCGAGCGTCCACACGCCCATCAGGTGCACGTAGTCGACCCCGAGCGCGGCGAGCCGGTCGAGCGCCGCGTCGGGCACGCTGGCGAGCGTCACCCTGGCCTTGGCGGCGCGCGAGAGCTCGTGGAGCCAGACGCGCACGAAGATCGCGTACAGCAGGGGGTGCTGGTGGGCAGGGACTAGGGAGCTCATCGATTGGATTGGGGACGGCGGGCCCGCGAGGGAGTCGCGGACAGCGGACGTCGGCGGAGGATTGTCTGCGGGCTCGGGTGGTCCCTGCAAGGGCGATCACGATGTGCTGCAGGCGCGGCCGGCCGAGGCCGCGCGCGAAACGTCCAGCACAGAGGCTGCCTCGCTCGATCCCGGGCGCTCGCGGCGCAGGCGCTGTCAGGCGCGGCGCGCGCGGCGCTCGCTGCGCCTTCGCGCGAGCGCGGCGGCCGCGCCGAGGGCGACGAGCGGCAGGGCGAGGGGCGTCGCGGCCTCGTCGGGCGAGAGCCGGCAGCCGCAGCCGCCCTGCTTGGGCTCCACCGGCGGCGGCGCCTCGGTGGGCGGCGCGTCGTCGACGGGCGCCTCCGCCTCGGCGGCGCCTTCCGCGGGCGCGCCCTCGGATGCCTCTTCCTTGGCGGGCTCGTCGCTCTTCTCGGCCTCGGCCTTGCCCGCCTTGTCGTCCTTCTTTTTCTTCTCGCCGCTGAAGACGATCGCGCGGCGATCGATGACGGGGTTGTCGCCCTGGAGGGTGATCTTCTGCTTCTGACCCATCTGCACGCCGTCGCCCGCGCGCTTGATCACGAGCTCGTACTCGCCGGCCTCGAAGCCCCGATCGCGCCGGATGACGAAGTCGAACTTGGTGATCGCAAAGACCTTGCCGCTGCTGTCGGAGAAGCCGACGTCCATGCTCTCGTTGATCGACTGCTGGTTCTGGAGCGGGATGCGGACGAGGATCGGCGTCTCGGGCGACTTGTCGGTGAGCGCTCGCTCGTAGTGCACCGTCGGCGTGAACGAGAACAGCATCGGGATGTGCCCGAGGTGCGGCATCGCTCCGTAGTTCATCGTCATCTTGAGCTTCCATCGGCCGTCGTCCTCCTTGGGCGAGCGGTCGACGATGGTGACGGTGCCCGCCGCGTGCGCGGCGCTCGCGGGCAGCCACGCCCCGATCAGCGCGAGCGCGGCGGCGACCACGCGCGCGGCGAGGAAGAGGCGGCGCGCCGCGCCGGGCTGGGTCGCGGCGGGGCGGGCGTGAGGACGCTCGGCGCGCGGACGCCGCGCGCCGAGCTGAGACAGGGGACCGGTTCGAGATCGGGCGGTTCGCATACGCGGCACGCTACCAGGGATTTCGCGGCAACGAGACGCGGACGAGAGGGCCGGCGGCGCGGACGAAGAGGGCCGGCGGCGCGGACGAGAAGATCACCGCCAGCGTGGACGAGACGGCGACCGCCAGCGCGCGGGGCTCAGTCCGGGAACCAGAGCAGCGCGTCGGAGATGGGCTTGTAACAGGCCTGGCGGCCCGCCTCCTCGTTGTCGGTGCAGCTCGCGTTCTCGAGGCAGTCGATGATCTCGAAACGGCCGGTGGCGTTGTAGATGGTGGTGAACATCGCGCGCTGGGCCCCCTCGAGCTTGCTGAACGCGCTCTTGCACGCGGGGACGGGCACCCTCTCGCAGCGGGCCATGCGCGCGCAGCGGGACTCGATGACCTGCGCCGCCGTGGGCTCGTCCGGGTTGAGCTTGACGGCCACCTCGTCGTTGCACTCCAGGATGATCTGGCTCCGGTCCGGCGAGCTCTCGGTGGCGGCCTCCATGCGGCGCGAGAAGCAGCTCGTCATCGCGCGGAGGTACGTGGGCGACGCGGTCGGGTAGGCGGCCTTGCACGCGTTGAGGTGCTCCCAGGACGCGCCGGCGCGCTGGAGCTTGGCGAGCGCGGCGCACCACTCGGCCTGGGCTGCGATGACACCGTCGCGATCGGGGAAGCTGGTGGGCCGCTCAGAGCAAGCGTTCAGCTCAAGCATCGACGCGGCCACCGCGATCGGCAGGGCCAAGGATCGAAGGGCGGGCATGGGCGGACCCTAGCACGAGAGCCCCGCCGACGCGGAATCTCCGGATGCTCGCCGCCCGTCATGGCCGGTTTGGCAGAAGCTCGCAGCGGAGTCTCATGCCCCCGCCGCCGCGGAGGGCCGCGGCGCCGCCGGGGCCGAAGACCACACCGAGGTCCAGCCCACCCCGGGCCGCGGCGCGGATCTCGATCGCCTCGACGCACAGGGCGCCGGGGCCGCCGGCGAGCAGCGCGGCGCCGGGGGCATCCCCGTCGAACAGCGGCGCCCCGCTCCTCGAGGCCACCCGCAGCGCGGCGGGCAGCTCGGCGATGAACCGGTGCGACGGTCGCGCGCCGCCGCAGCCGCCGGCGCCCATCTCCGCGAGCGACGCGAGGGTCCCGAGCGGCTCGAGCGGGCCGACCTGGCCACGGGCGACGTCGATCGACCCCGCGACCACCTCCCCCGAAGCGACGGAGTAGCCGATGAGGGCCACGCCAGGAACGTCGAGCCGGCGGCCCAGGGTGAGGCGGGCGCCCGCGAGCTCGGGGACACGCGCGAGCCCGAAGGCCGGGAAGGTGCCCTGCCGCACCGCGACGACGAAGCTGCGCCTTCCGGCGTCGAGGGCGAGCAGCTCGCCGCCCGGCAGCTCGACCGCGGCGGCGATCGTGCCGGCGTGGTCGAACGGCAGCAGCGCAGGCGGCTCGGCGCCCGCGCGCACGCGGAGGCCGCGCCGGCCCTGCGGCCCGCTCGCGTCGAACAGCAGCAGGAGATCCGCAGGCGCCCTGGCGCCGGGCGCGAGCAGCACGGGGACAGCATCGCCGGACACCGCGCCGAGCGAGCCGTCGCGGAGCGACAGGCGGCGCGGCACTTCGGCGCGCGCGAACGGCAGGAGCACGCTCGCGGTGAAGGTGCCGTCGCGGAGCGCGCCCAGGGGAGAGGACGGGGCGGTCGACAGCGAGACGACCGGGAGCTCGCCGCCGGTCAGACGGGCCGTCGCGGGCTCGCCGCCTGCCGCGGGCATGCCCCGGGGAACGCGGCGATCGGGGAGGCGACCCAAGGCGCGCGGCGCCGGGGCGGCCGACGGCGGTGGGAAGGAGGACGGGTCGTCGTCGAGGCGGCAGGAAACGAGCGGCGGAGGGGAGGCGCGGAGGGCTGGGTTCGCCGCAGGAGCGAAGGGCGGCGCGCTGCGCGGCGAGGGCGGAGGGCCGCCCCAGCCGAGGCGGACGAGGCCGTGCTCACCCATCGCGCAGCCGATCGGGGAGCACGCGAAGGGGGCGCCCTCGTCGAAGGGAGGCTCGATCTGGCGTGCGGGCGGGCCCTCGGCCGGGCGCCACGAGCGGCCGCCGTCGGTCGACTCGAAGAAGGCCGGCGGGTCGTCGCCGGTGGCGGCGAGCGCGAACCGCCCGCCGACGACGACGTTCTGGACGCCCGCCGGGAGGGGAAAGACGGTGACGCCGCCGCGCGCGTCGATGCGCAGGCCGGCGATGCGGCCGCCGCGGCGGCGCGAAAGCAGCCGCTCCGCTCGACGGGCGCGCGCGGGAGAGCCCGCCTCCGGCAGCGCCTCGCGGACGGGCGAGACGCCGTCGGCCTCCTCGGGCAGGTGCAGCCAGCCGCGCACGGCGCCGTCGTCGTCCTCCCAGAAATCGGTGTCGATGAGGCGCGGCGATGCGGCATCGCCGGACCCCGGGAAGGCGCCGCCCACGAGCGCCGGCAAGGTGCCGCCCGCGAGCGCCGGGTCGCGATCGCGCACGCGGACCACGCGGACGCCTTCGGGTGGACCCACAGGACGACGTTGGCGCCCGCTCACGGGGGGGCCGAGGGGCGACCTCCGCGGCGCGCCGTCCTCCTCCTCTATCTCGGAGGTCCGGCGCCCTTCGTCTTCGTCCTCCTCGGAGGGCCGCGGCCCCCTCGGCGCCTCCAGCACGAGCGCGGTGACGGTCCCGCGCTCGCCGACGATCCAGCGGTAGAGGCGGTCGGCGTCCTCTCCCTCGATCCGGCGCTCGACCCAGCGGCCGCCGCCGACGCGCACGCACACGCGCGCAACGCCTTGCTCTGCGGGCTCGCGGCTCTCGGCGTCCTCTTGCGGCTCGTCCGGCGCCGGCCGCGCAAAGCGCCGGGGCCATGGCGTCTCGTCGTCCGTCGGGACGACGTCTCCCGGGCTCTCCGGAAAGTCGTGGAGCCCAGGGGGAACGCTGCCGCACCGGCCGATGAAGGCGAGGCGACCGCGATCGTCGCCGACGAACGCGCCCGGCGAGCTCGCGATCGGATCGGGGCCTCGGCTGCGGGGCGGGAACGTGGCCTCCAGCCGTGGCGCGGAGAGCGTCGTCTCGAGCCGGAGCACCTGGGCGGCCTCGTGCGCGCACGCGAGCAAGACGTCGTCGCCCGACCGGAACGGCTGGCAGCGCGCATAACTCGGGTCGAGGCTCTCGATCTCCGCCTGCGCGAGGGGCTGGGCGGTCGCCGCCGCGAGCACCGCGAGGCCGCCGTCGCGAGCGACGAGCAGCCTGCCGCCAGGGAGGAGAGCGCCTGTGGCCGCGGCCAGCGCGACCCCCGCCGGAGCGAGCGCGCGGACCGAGGTGGTGCCGAGCGGCAGGTCCCGCGCAGGCGGGAGAGAGAGCGAGGCGCTCGGCCCGGACCGCGGCGGAGCGGGCACCGCGGGTACGAGGCCGGCGGCGCTCACGTGGAGCGTGGCGCCGCCCGACGGCCCGAGGAGCGCGACCGCTCCGCCGCCGTCCTGCTCCTCGAGGAGCGACGTGGCGAGCCCGCGCGTCTCGAGCACGTCGATCCAGGTAGCGCCCCCGTCGAGCGTGACCGAGGCGCGGCCGACCAGGTCGAGGCGCGCCGCGCGGCGCGCGTCGACGGCCACCGCGTCGACGACGCCCGCGGCGCCGAAGCGGCGAACGGCGAGCGTGGAGGGATCGATCTCGAGGAGCCCCCGATCGCTGCGCAGGAGGATCGTGTCGAGGTACGGCCGCGCGCCGCCGGGAGCGCCGACGTCGGCGATGGGCGCGAGCTCGCCGAGGAAGTCGGCGGCGCGGTAGACGCGGCCCTCGGACCACAGGAGGAACCCGCCCCCGAGGCGCGCCGGGATCGACCGGAACCCGCGGAGCAGCTCGGCCGCGGGGGCGTCGGCGAGCACGACGCCGCCCTCGAGGCGCACGCGGCGCCCCTCGAAGAGCGCGGGCTCCGGGCGGGGCGCGGGCGCGCGTTCGCCGTCCCCGGCGGCGTCGAGGAGGACGCCGATGTCCTCGGTGAGGACGTAGCGCGCAGGAGAGAGCGGCAGCGGGTCGGCGAGCGCGGCGGCCCGAGGCTGCGCAGGCCGCGGTGGGCGCTCCGGAGCGGCGCTGCACGCGGCGGCGAGGGAGAGCGCGAGGAGCACGCCTGCGCGGGAGGGCATCGCGGCGGCGCTCACGCGACGCATTCTAGACCATCTGAAAATCCACTGCAGGGTGCTCCTGGACGGGCAGACGGTGCGCCGCGAACGCTGCGCCCTCCGCGGCGCCCCGCGCGGTCCGGGGCCGTGCGCCGCGGCCGAGAGGACCGAGAGCGCGCGCTCAGCTCAGCGCACGCTCACGACCGCCTTGCACTGCACCGGCTGCCGGCTCTCCTGGCCGTACAGGACGAGCGCGAGCGTGCCGCCGCCGGCGCCCTGCGCCGGCTCGCTCCGCCGCGCCGCCGCGGGGCTCGGCCCGCCGCGCCCGCGCCGATCGACGAGCCCGCCGTGCGCGCCGAGCGGCACCGCGGGAGATGGCCCCGCGAAGCGCGCGATGAGCTTCTTCACGACGCCGGGCGGCTCGTAGAAGCCGAGGCCGCCCTCGTAGCGCTCGTCGCGCACGACGAGCTCCACGGCGTCGAGGCACGCGCGCTCGCGCGACCACCGGATCACCGCGACGCCGGCTGTCCCGGCCGCGGTGATCCCCGGCAGCGAGCCGGGCACCAGGCCGATCTCCGTGTCGAACGGCAGGACCACGCGCGCCTCTCCGGCGCGCGGCGCGCAGGCAGGGTCGCTGCCCGCGCCGAGCGCGCCGAGCGGGGCGAGGGCTTCCTCGGGGCCCAGGGTGCCGAGCACGGGGTCGACCGGCGAGAGCACCGCGCCGCCGTCTCCCGCCACCGCCACGAAGACGGGCGCGCCCGCGCCCGCGCGCGCGCCTGCGCCGAAGGTGAAGCGCGCCCGCTGCGCCGCGGTCGCGCGCGCGGTGCGCTGCACGTGAAGCTCCCGGATCGCCGGAGGCGGCCCGCCGCCCCCGGGCCGCGCGAGAGGAGCCCCACCGCGCGCGCCGCGGAAGTCGACCGAGCTCACCGCGAGGCCGTCGTGCCGAGGGCTCAGGAACACCGCGCGCTCGCCGAGATCGACGCCGATCGCGGGCTGGGGGGCGCAGCCGCCGACCGGCCGCGTGACGCGCGCGGCGTCCAGCAGGCCGGCGAGGCACGCCTCCGCGGGGCCGGCCGCGACCGGGGCCACGCGACCGTCGCGATCGATCACGAGCCCGACCTGCGCCTCGTACGGCCGGTACGCGAGCTGGAGCAACCCGGCGCTCGCGAGGGGCACGGTGGCGCGGTGGATCTCGGCGTGCACGTCGAGCGGCGCGATCCACGCGAGCTCCGCGTCGGCAAAGGAGGGGCCCGGCAGGCCGCCGCTGCCCGACAGGCCGACGCTGCCCGACAGGCCAACGCTGCCCGACAGGCCAACGTTGAACGACGGCAGCCTCAGCATCCCGAGGGTGCCGAGCCGCAGCGTGCCCGCCATGCGCGACGGCGGCGCGGCGACGGCGCCGAACCCGGACGACTCCGGCACGCGCGCGGCGTCGAGCGGCCCCGCGAAGCTGCAGGCGAGCCGCGCGAGGGGCGGCGGCGCCGGAGGCCGCGCCGCCCTGTCGCGATCGGGCGGGGGCCGCGCGGCGGGCGGCTCCGCCAGGGCCGCGCCGGGCGGCGACGCGGCGCGGCCTCCGCCGCCGCCGCCGGAGCGCGGGGCCGACGCCCACCCGAGCCGGAGGAGCGTGCCGAGGCTGCAGCCCACCGCCGAGCAGGCGTTGAGGCGCGCGGCCCCGCCGCCCGGCGGCGGCGCGACGGGCACCCACCGCTGCCCTCGATCGATCGTCTCGAAGAGCCCGCCGTCCTCGGTCTCGGCGAGCGCGAAGGGGCCCGACGCCGCGATCGAGCGCGCGCGCGCCGGCACGGCGTGGCGGCGCAGCCGGCCGGCGGGGTCGATCGTGATCGGCGCGGGATCGGCCGCGTAGCCGTGCACGGGGAGCCAGCCCTCGATGGCGCCGTCCGCGCGCGCGGCGAGCGCGCGCGAGAGCAGCTCCGCCCGCTCGTCGCCGTACGGGGGCAGGAGGAGCGGCGGCTCGCCCCGCGCGAGCCGCACGACGCGCAGCGCGCCGCGCACCTCGACGCGCTCGCCGTCCGGCAGGAACGTGCCGGGGCGCGCGATGAGGGCGACCGCGCCCCCGCCTCGGCGCGGTATCCAGGCGAGGACGTCGGTCGCGTCCGCCGCGTCGAGGCGGTGCTCGACCCAGTCTCCCGGCCCGCGCCGCACGCAGAACACCGCGCTCTGTTGCGTCGAGTCGCCGCCGAGCGCCCCTTGAGAGAACGCGCGGAGATCGATCCGCGGCCTCGGCGGCCCCTCGCAGGGCCCCACGTAACCGAGCGCCTCGCCGTCGACGCCGACGAAGCGATCGGTCTCCCGCGCCGGCTCGGGCAGGAGCTCGAACGAGCGCTCGACGCGGAGGGCGCGCGCGTCGCTGGAGAGGTCGACGACGCTCGCGCGCTCCGGGCCGGCGCAGACGGCGAGCAGCGCGTCGCCCGCGCGGAACGGCGCGCACTCGCCGCTGCCGGGCGGGAGCGGCGCGACGGACGAGGCGCGGCCGGTGGCGAGGTCGATGCGGCCGATGAGGCCGTCCACGGCGAGCGCCGCCCCGCCGTCGGCGAGCGGCAGGCCCGAGGCGACGGCGTCCGCGAGCTGCTCGAAGGGCGCGCGGCCGGGCCACCCGGGATCCACGCCGGCCGCCGGCGGCGCGCGCCGCGCGCGGGGCTCGCCGAGGCGACCGCTCGGCTCGAGGGCGCGCTCGAGGCCGAAGGCCAGCGACGCGACGATCTCCTCGCCGCGGACGTCGAGCGCGATCGCGTCGCCGAGCTCCGCCGTGACGTCGCGGTACGACGCGCCCCCGTCCAGCGTGAGGAGCGCGCGCCCGAAGACGGTGAGGCCGAGCGCGCGCCGCTCGCTGGCCGCCGCGGCCGCGACGAGGGACGGCGAGCCGAGCGGCCGGAGCGCGCCGCTCGCGCCCTGGACGACGAAGCTCCCGGCCGCGGTGAGCAGCCCGATGCCGTCCAGCCATGGGAACGCGCTGGCGACGTCGCCCGGCAGGGTCGCGAGCTTGCGGAGCTCCCCGCCGAAGCTCTCGGCGGCGTAGATGTCGCCGCCGCTCCAGAACAGGTAGCGCGCGGCGTCGACGGCGGCCGCGCCGGGCCGGGCCCACGCGGGGAACGCCGCGCCGCCGGCGAGCACCACGCGGTCCGCGCCCAGCGGCTCGAGCCGATCGAGGCCGTGCAGCTCGGCGCGCTGGCCGTTGACGATCGCCCTGTCGACCTCCCGGCCGCCGATGACCACGCGTTCGACCAGGCCGACGAGGTAGGGCTGCGCGACGTACCGGGCCGGGCCGAGCGCGACGGTCGCGGTGGCGCGGGGAGGCGGTTCGAGCGCGCCGGGCGGCGCGGCCGCCGGCTCGGCCGCACCGCACGCCGCGAGCGCGAGCGCGGCGAGGAGAGGGGCCACGACGTCCAGTCTCAGGCGGGCAGGATCCATCCCGTGCGGTGCTCGGCGCGATCGAGGGCAGACCGCTCAGCGCCTGCGCTGCAAGAGGCGGTGAGCGGGCATGATCTGGAGCTTGCGGGTGAGCGGGCTTTCGGCGGTCATACGGGTGCAGGTCGGCCTCGGCGGGCGCGAGCGCAGCCGCTCTGCGCGGCGCCGAGCGCGATGCTACCCGCGAAACGCGTCGGCCTTGAGGTTGTATCGCCTCATCCAGCGGTGCACCTGCACTCGATCTCTCCCCAGCACGCGCGCCACGGCGGCGACGTTCCCCTGGTGCCGCGCGAGGAGATCCCGAAGCACGCTCTCCTCCGGGGTGGTCCTCGGCGGCAGCGGCCCGCCCGGCGCGGACGCCCCGTCCTCCGCAGGCTCCTCGTCGTACTGCGGGTAGACCGTGGCGCGGGAATCCTCCCCGAGCTGGCTCGCGAGGGCAGCGCCCCGGGCCCCGTACGTCTTCATCCGATCGCGGATGCTGTCGCTGAGATCCTGGACGCCGAACTCGGCGCCGCGATCCGCGGCGGCCCAGCGCTTCAGGAGCGCCTCGAGCTCCCGCACATTGTAGGGAAAATCGTGGTGGAGCAGGGCCGTCATGGCGACCATGCTGGGCCGGATCTCGGACCGACCGTGGCGCGCCGCGAGCGCGGTGCAGAGCAAGAACATGTCTTCCTTGCGTTCCCGGAGGGCGGGCAGGGTCACGCTGTGCTCGTTCAGACGACCGAACAGATCGGCGCGGAAGGCTCCCGTCTGCTGGAGCTTGTCGAGATCGCGGTGCGTGGCGGCGACGATCCGCACGTCGATCCGCTCGGACTGCGTCCCGCCGAGCGGCGTGAACTCCTTCGACTGGATCACCCGGAGGAGCTTCGCCTGGGCTTCCGCCGGCATGTCCCCGATCTCGTCGAGGAAGAGCGTGCCCTCGTGGGCCGCGCGGAGGAGGCCCGCCCTGTCGCGGTCGGCGCCCGAGAACGCGCCGCGCCGGTGCCCGAAGAGCTCCCCCTCGACGAGGGCGGCGGGGATGGCGGCGCAGTTGACGGCCAGGAACGGGCCGCGCCGGCCGCTCCAGTCATGGAGCTGGTGGGCGAAGATCTCCTTTCCAGTCCCGCTCTCACCGCGAATCAGCACCGAGAGCTCGCTGCGCGCGATCTCGTACAGGCTGCGAGCGAGGCTCCGGGTCTGGTACCCGCCCACGATCCGCCCCATCGAGAAGCGCGGCGGCCCCTCCGGCACCTCCTGCGCATCGAGGGTCGCGCCGTCGATGCGGTAGCGGGCGTAGCTCTCGACGTCGCGCTCGACGAACTTGAAGATGGCGTCGCCGACCCGGACCTGGTCGAGGTGCGCGATGGGCACCTCCGTGACGAACTCGCCGTTGCAGAGCGTGCCGTTGCGGCCGCCGAGATCGGTCAGCACCCAGACGCCGCCCCGCCGCTCGATCCGGGCATGATGGCGCGAAGCGCTCCGCGTCGGTACGGACACATCCGCGGCCGGATCGCGGCCGAGGACCGAGCCTTGCTCGAGCACGGGGTACGCCGGCCGGAATTGCTCGTAATTGTCGGCGTAGAGCAACACGAGCCCCGCCCCGGCGCTGTCCTGCCGAGAGAACGGAGCACGAATTTGCATTGTCGCTGTACTATCGATGTCCTTTGATCGCTGTGTCCCGTCGCCGTGCATTGCAAATGGTGATGGTACCAACCTATCCGTCCGCAGGGCGCATCATTCGTCCGATCCGATCGTGCTCGCGGAGCGGTCTTGAGACGAGCTGATCCACATCCGCGCCGCGCCTCAGCCGTCCTCGGGCCGCGCGCCCACGGAGCACACGAGGCGCTGGGTCGTCGCCTGCGCTCGCAGCACGCCTTGTCCTGCGCCGGCGCCGGCGCCGCGCCTCTCCTGCCCGCGCGGGGCCGCCCACCGCGCGACAAGCGCCGCGCCCTCCGCACGCTCACCGCGCCGCCTCGAGTCGGAGGCCGCGAGGTGCAGCGCTTCGAGGCAGACGCGCTCGCGCCCCCAGCGCACGTGCGCGAGGCCCTGGTTCCCGAGCGCGAGCGCGGGCAGCGCCCTCCCATCGAGGCGCAGGGCGCGCTCCGGATCGAGCGCAACGAGCGCGCGCCACGCGCCCTTCAGGGCGCGGCAGCGCGCGTCGCTGGCCGCGGTCAGCGTCGCCCAGGGCGCGAGCGCGACCACCTCGCCCACGGTCCCCCCCATGCGGTCCAGCACCGCCGCGCCCGCGATCTCGAGGGCCGAGCCGTCGAGCACCAGCACGCCGGCCTCGCCGTCGTCGCGCCACGCGAGGGTCATCGGCCGGCCCCGGAGCTCCTCGCGGTCGAGCGCCACGAGGCGCGCAGGCCGCCGGGGCTCCGGCGTGTGCTCCTCGATGGCCACGCGGCGCCGGAGCTCGCCGAGCACGAGCGCGCGGCCCGGACCGAGCAGGAGACCCGGGGCCCGCCCCGGCGCGGTGTCCGCATAACCTCGGCGCGGCTCGAACGCAGGGAGCGCCCGCGCGCCCTGCGGGCCGAGCAGCAGCTCCCCCGCCTCGGCGAGGACGAGCAGCCCGACCTCGCCGCTCGCGGCGAGCAGCGGCATCGACGCGCTGCGCTTCCCGCGTTGACCGCCGCTCAGCGCGAGCTCGGTCGCGTTCAGCCGCAGCGCCTCGCCGCGCAGATCGAACGGCGGGAGGTAGAGCACGCTGTGCGTCCGGACCGCCGCGACCTTCGGGCCTCCCTTTCCCGGCGCCGCGGCGCCCTTGCCCGACGCCGCGCCGTTGGGCGGCGCCTCCTCGGGCGCGGCCTCCTCGGCGGGCGGCGCCTCCTCGGCTGGCCGCGCGGCGCGCCCAGGCGCCGGCGCGTCGGCGACGAGCTCGAGCGTCTCGCCATACGACGTCGGCACGGTCCATCGCTCCGAGCCAGCCTCGGGCGCGGCGCCCGGGCGCAGCGCCGGCAGCTCGATCGGCGCACAGGAGAGCGACGGCAGCGCTGCCGGCGGCTCCTCGATCCGGCCGGCGCCGCCCCCGCAAGCCGCCGCGTCCGCCGCGGCGGCGCCCGCGCGGCTTGCCTCCGCCGCCCCGCAGCCGAGGCCCGGCGCGGCGGCGATGGTCGGCGACAGCTCGCCCGCGCCCCAGCCGAGCCGCACCACGCCGCTCAGCGCACAGCCGAGCGCGGAGCACCCGCCCTGGAACGACGGCGGCGGCACCGGCGAGCGCCCTGCGGCGCGCCACGTCCGGCCGTGATCGAGCGTCTCGTAGAGCTCCGCGCCGGCCGTGACGAGCACGCCGCGGTCGCCGGTCACCACCATCCCCGCTGGATCCGGCGGCAGGGCGTGCGGCGAGACCGTCCCGTCCTCCGCGATCGTGACGCCCAGGCTCGCCTGCCCGACGGGATCGGGCCACTCGACCGACGACAGCCACCCGTCGACCCCGCCGTCCTCGCGCGCGCGGAAGCGCCTGTCGACGAGCGCCCGTGTCCCGTCGCGGAGGGGCGGCGTCCAGTACCAGCCGGGGAGGTGTCCGCGGAGCTCCACGACCCGCGCGCCCCCCTCGTCGCGGCCCCGCGGCGCCCCGGCCGGCGCTGGCAGCCGCGCGTCTCGCTCGCCCCTCAGCAGCGCGATCGCGCTCCCGTCCCGGCGCGGCGCCCAGCCGACCAGCGTCTGTGACTCGCCGACCTCGACCGCGTGCTCGACCCAGTCGCCCGGGCCGCGCCGCACGCAGATCCTCGGGTGGATCACGACCTCGCCGTAGCGGCGATCCCGCTCCTCGTCGCTGGCGACCCGCGGCGACGCCGCGCAGCCGCCGACGTAGCCGAGCGCGCCGCCGTCGTCGGCCACGAAGAACCCTTCGTCGCTGAAGGAGCGCTCCATCCGCGGCGCCTCGCCGCGCTCGGAGCGCAGGACGTAGCTGCCGTAGCCGTCGTAATCGTCCCACACGCAGAGGAAGAGCGGCCCGTCCTCCGCGGGCACGGGCGCGCAGCCCAGCCCGTCCGGGAGCCAGCCGGAGAACCGCTCGCGCACCGCGCCCGTGCTCACGTCGATCCGCGCGGCGCCGCCCTCGAACACCCCGAGCGCGGTCCCGTCGGGCAAGAGCGCGCCCGAGGAGACGGCCGCCGCGAGCGGCGCGAGATCGTCGAGGGCGAGGGCGTCGCGCGAGGCGGCCTGGGCGCCCGCGAAGAGCAGCTGGAACGACCCGCTCGGCCAGCTCGAGCGGAGGTCGCCGTCGGGCCGGCCGAGCGAGCCGTCCGGGAGGACGGCCACGCGCCCGAGCGCCGTGTCGAGCGCGAGCGCGTCCGGGGCGACGCTCAGGGCGCGCACGGCGAGCCCGAGCCGCTGGCCGGCATCGATCCACGTCCTGCCGCCGTCCGCCGTCGTCGCGGCGCGGCCGAAGACGTCGAGGCGCGCCGCGCGCGAGGCGTCCAGCGCGGCCAGATCGTGGATGGCCGGCATGTCGAGCGCCCGGCCCCGATCCTCGCCCGGCAGGAGCTCCCGCGGCCCCTGCTCCATGAAGACCACGACGCCTCGCAGGCCGTTGCGGGCGCCCCGCACCGCGCCGCCGCCGCCGAGCGCCACCTCCGCGAGCGGCCCCGTGAAGCCGCGCGAGCGGAACGCCCTGCGCCGGGTCCAGTGCAGGAAGCCCCCGCCGAGGTGGGGCGCGATCGCGAGCGATCCGACGACGGGATCGCCGGACGCCCACAGCTCGGCCTCCCACGCCGCCGCGGCGATGCGCCCGTCTCCGCCGAGCTCGATCCGCGCGCCCTCCGTGACGACGCGAGCCGCGACGGCCGCGGCCGGTCCGTCGTGCGTCGCCCGGAACACGCCCTCGGAGAGCGCCTGGAAATAGCGCGCCCCCGCCGGGGCAGCGCTGGCGGCGCCGGTCGCGCCCGGCGCACGCGCGGCCCGAGCAGCCCCCGCGCCGCTCGCCGGGCTCGGCTCGGGCGCACGCGCGCAGGCGGCCGCGAGGAGAGCCGAGATCAGACCGAGGGAACGCACAAGCATCCGGGGAAAGCACGACGGTATCCGTTGTCGCGCCCCCGTCCAGGGTCGATCCACGTCCTCCCCCCGGCGGCCGCGCCCGTCGTCCCCGGCTCCCGCGCTCCTCGCCTCGGCTCCCGCGCTCCTTCATGCAGCGCCGTCGTAAGCTGCAGCCGCGGCGCCCTGCGCCCGCCCGGAAAGCCTGTGTACTCCCCTCCCCGACCTCGACGACCCACCCGCGACGAGCTCCTCGCCGCCGCCGGCAAGACGGTGCCGGACGTCATCGCCCCGGACCTCGATGTCCTCTTCTGCGGCATCAACCCGGGCCTCTACACCGCCGCCGTCGGGCACAACTTCGCCCGCCCCGGCAACCGGTTCTGGCCGGCGCTGCACGCCGGCGGGTTCACCGATCGCGTGCTCTCCCCGTTCGAGGAGCGCGAGCTGCTGAAGCTCGGGGTCGGGATCACCAACGTGGTCGAGCGCGCGACCGCGTCGGCGGACGAGCTGTCCGCCGAGGAGCTCGCCGCGGGCGGGCGGCGGCTCGAGGCCACGGTGCGACGCTACCGCCCTCGCTTCCTGGCCGTGCTCGGGATCGGCGCCTACCGAGGCGCGTTCGGCAGGCCTCGCGCCGTGCCCGGCCCCCAGACAGAGACGCTCGGCGCAACGCGGCTCTGGGTGCTGCCGAACCCCAGCGGGCTCAACGCCAGCTATCAGCCGGACAGGCTCGCGGCGATGTTCCGCGCCCTCCACGAGGCGGTCACGTCGACCGGGGCCTCGCCGTGAGCGGCGAACGCGCGCCGACGCCGATCCCCTGAAAGGCAGGATCCAGCGTACCGTCGCCGCCCCGCGCGACGTGCGTCGTGCGCCGACTCGGCTCTTCCGCTTCAGGCCAGCTCAGCGACCGCCATGACCGACAGACAGGCGGTCTCCCGGCGCGCGCTCGCGGCGTCGCTCGCCGGCGCGCCTACTCGGGCAGCGCGCTCGCCTCCTCCTGAGGCACCTTCGCGCGCGCCCTCCGGGCCTCTTCCCGGACGGCGGCGAGGCCGGGCGGCCCCTCGGACGATCGCCCGCCGCGGTTGCTCACCGCGGCGAGCCACGCGAACGGCGAGTCCGGCGCGCTCTGCGCGACGAGGAGGACGGCGCGGGACGCGTAACGCGAACAGCCGTCCTCGCACACGGGCAGCACGAGGCGGAGCCCTCCGCCGCCACCTCGGCTCACGAGGGGCGCCACGCGGAGCTCCGCCGGAGGCGGCGACAGCACGGCCATGATCGTGCGCTCCATCAGCTCGACGAACGTCGCTCCAGACATCGCAGGCGGCTCGGATGTCGGCGTCCCCGCGCGGTCCGCCGCGTCGAGCCGGCCTGGCGGGAGCGCGAAGAGCCCCGCTCCGTCGGCCGCCGCCGCCGGCGAAGTCGGCAGCGCGCCCACGAGCGCCCCCACGAATGAAGCCAGCTTGAGTCCGAATCGCATACCTGCTCCCTCTGCGGCATCGTCTGCGGCACATCCAGCAGGCCCCATGCCAGCCACGCGCGGCCGCCCGCCCCGTCGCGGCGCCCCATCCAGCACGGTCCGCTCCGCTCGCCGCGCGTGACGGATCGCCACAGCGTGGCGCGCGGAGGCCCGATCCCGCGCGGCCTTGTCGCCGCGCGCTGGAGACGCCGCGGCGAGCCGGAGATGACTGCTTCGAGCGCGTCGAGCAGGCGAATGGCCCTCGCCGGCCGAGCGCCGCTTTCGCTTGCCAGAAGGTCCGGGCGCCGTTAACCGTCTTCGTCATGCCCGACCGAAAGCCAGGGCTGAGCCCGCTTCAGGTGAAGTCCTCTGTCCTTCCGGGCGCTCCCCTCCCGTCCGCTCCTTCCGAGCCCGTGGCGAGCATTCTGCTCGTCGACGATCACCGCGCCAACCTCCTCGCCCTCGAGGCCGTGCTCGATCCGCTGCGCCAGCGGCTCGTCACCGCGCAATCCGGCGAGGAGGCGCTCGAGCACCTCAACCGCGAGGAGTTCGCGTTGATCCTCATGGACGTGAAGATGCGCGGTATCGACGGCTTCGAGACGGCCGCCCGCGTGAGGGGGCTCGATCGGGCGAGGCACACGCCGATTATCTTCATCTCGGGGCTGCCGGAGGACGAGGACCGACGGTATCGCGGCTATCGCGAGGGCGCGGTCGATTATGTCGTCAAGCCGTTCAATCCCGACATCCTCCGCGCCAAGGTGGCGGTCTTCGTCGAGCTGCACCGGAGGGCCGAGCAGATCAAGCGGCAGGAGGCCGCGCTCCGCCAGCTGGAGCGCCAGGCGAGCGACGAGGTGTTCCGGCGCATCATGGACACCAGCATGATGGGCCTGCTCTTCAGCGACTACGAGGGGCGCGTCATCGAGGCGAACGACTGCTTCCTGTCGATGATCGGCTACACCCGCGAGGACCTCAAGGCGGGGCTGCTCAGCTGGCAGGAGCTCTCCCCGCCGGAGTACGAGCACGTCCACCACGACGCGGTCAACGAGCTGAGCCTCCACGGCGTCACGAAGCAGTTCGAGAAGGAGTACATCCGCAAGGACGGCAAGCGCGTCGCGGTCCTCGTCGGGTCCGCCCGCATCGAGACGCAGCGGCGCAACCTCACCTACGTGCTCGACATCAGCGAGCGCAAGCGCGCCGAGGCCAACGTCAGCCTCCTCGCCGGCGCGGGCGAGATCCTCTCGTCCTCGCTCGACTTCCGCGAGACGCTCGGGCAGCTCGCCCGGCTCGTCGTCCCGCTCCTCGCCGACTGGTGCGCCGTGGACATCCAGGGCCAGGACGGCGCGATCCAGCGCGTCGCCGTCCAGCACACCGACCCACAGAAGGTGGAGCTCGTCCGCCAGATCGAGCAGAGCTATCCTGTCGATCCCGCGGCGAGCCGCGGCGTGCCGAAGGTGCTCCGGACGGGCGAGGCCGAGTGGGCCTCCGAGATCCCGGACTCCCTGCTCGTCGAGAACGCGCAGGACGAGGAGCACCTCCGGATGGCGCGCGAGCTCGGCCTCCGGTCGTACCTGGTCGTGCCGCTGGCGGCGCGCGGCCGCGTCCTCGGCGCGATCACGCTCGCGCACGCCGAGTCGGGCCGGAATTACACGAAGGTCGACGTGCAGTTCGCCGAAGAGCTCGCCCGGCGCGCCGCCCTCAGCGTCGACAACGCCCTCCTCTTCGAGCGCGAGGTCACCGTGCGCAAGGAGGTCGAGACGCTCGCGGAGGAGCTGAAGCACAGCGAGGCGCAGTTCCGGCTGCTCGCCGAGACGATGCCGCAGCTCGTGTGGACGAACCGCCCGGACGGTCACCACGAGTACTTCAACCGGCGCTGGTACGACTACACGGGGCTCACCGCGGAGGAGACCGGCGGCGAGGGCTGGAGCCGGATGATCCACCCCGAGGAGCACGAGCGGGCGATCGAGGCCTTCCGGGAGGCGCTCCGCACGGGCGAGCCGTACGAGAGCCAGTGCCGGCTCCGGCGCGCGGACGGCGTGTACCGCTGGTTCATCGGCCGGGCGGTCGCCGCGCGCGACGGGTCGGGCCGCATCGTCCGCTGGTTCGGCACGTACACGGACATCGACGATCAGAAGCGCGCCGAGGAGGAGCGGCAGCGGCTCGTCCAGGCGCTGGAGCGCAGCAACAAGGAGCTCGATCAGTTCGCGTACGTCACGAGCCACGACCTCAAGGCGCCGCTCAGGGGCATCGCCAACCTCTCGCAGTGGATCGAGGAGGACCTCAACGACAAGATGACGGCGGAGAGCCGCAAGCAGCTCGATCTGCTCCGCGGGCGCGTCCACCGGCTGGAGAACCTCATCGACGGGATCCTGAGCTACTCGCGGGCGGGCCGCGCCCGCGAGAAGCCCGAGGCGATCGACGTCGGCAAGCTCCTCCGGGAGATCATCGAGCTGCTCGCGCCCCCGCCGGAGACGCGTGTCGAGATTGTCCCCGACATGCCCGTCCTCGTCACGGAGCGCGCTCCGCTCCAGCAGACGTTCCTGAACCTGATCGGCAACGCGCTGAAGCACGCCGGGGGCACCGATCCGGAGGTCCGGATCACCGCGCGCGACGCCGGCCCGTTCTGGGAGTTCTCGGTCTCCGACAACGGGGCGGGCATCGCCCCCGAGTACCACGACCGCATCTGGGGCATCTTTCAGACGCTGAAGGCGCGCGACAAGGTCGAGGGCACCGGCATCGGCCTGTCGGTCGTGCAGAAGATCGTCCTGAGCAAGGGCGGGCGCGCCTGGGTCGAGTCCGCCGTCGGCGCCGGCGCCACCTTCCGGTTCACCTGGCCCAAGCTCGAGGCCAGAGAGCCTTCATCCCCCTGATGACCCCGCCTCGAGCGCGGGGCGTGGCGCGCGGCGACACGGCTCGATCGCTGGACAGGCACGGAGCTTGAACGACCCCCTCGGAACACAAGGCGGCTCATCACGGCCGACCTCGAAAGGAGGGTTCTCATGCTGTCGATGTCCAACCTGCCCAGGCTCTGCCTTGGCGCGCTTGCGCTCTCGCTGTTCACCGCGTGCGCCGCGGCCCCACCCCCGGAGCAGGCTCACCCCGAGCCGAGGTTGCCCAACCCCGGCCCGGATGGAGTCTACAAGGTCGAATGGCCCGATCTCAGGGAGGGCGAGGATCGGTTCATCGGCCTCACCCTCGGGGCCGACATCGCCGACGTCTGCCGCCTGCCCAAGACGAGCTTCGCCTTCGACTCCGCCGAGCCGCTGCCGCAGGAGCACGTGGAGCTCCGGGCGCTCGTCGACTGCCTGCTCTCCTCGGGCCTCCAGGGCGCGAGGATAGAGCTCGTCGGCCGCGCCGATCCGCGCGGCACCCAGGCGTACAACCAGGATCTCTCGCTCCGCCGCGCCGCGCGGGTGAAGGAGATCCTCGTGAAGGAGGGCATCCCTGCGGATCGCATCACGACGCGCGCGACGGGCGACGCCCAGGCCGTCGGAGCTCAACCGATGTACTCCTATGGCTATGATCGCAGGGTCGACGTCGCGCTGATCGGCGTCGCCCACGCCCCCCGGTGACGCGCGCGTTCGCCCGCTCGGCGGACGCGGCTCGGGGCCCCTGCCGCAGCGGCGCAGCCGCTGGATCTCCCGCTCTCCGCGGGCCTGCTCTCCCCTCTCCTCCCCTGATCCCATCTCTTCCGTTGGCGACGGGGCCGCGCGCCACGACCCTTGGTTCACGGGCGCTCGTCTCATGGCATGCGTTGCGCCCGAGGCGCGTCACGACAGCTGTGGCGTTTCGTCACGCTCGCGCCACGCCGAGGGTGCGCGGCCTCGGAGATAGGCGCTCTGGACGCGAGCTCTCGGTTGGTCCGGGCCCTGCAATGGTTTCCTGACACGAACCGGCGGATGTCGTGTCCGTCACGAGGAGACAAGAGCCATGACGAACCGAATGAGCAACGCGGTGGGGACTGCGAAGGGTGTGGTCGAGTCGGCGGCTTCCGGAGCGGGCGTCGCCGCCACGGCGGCCAGGACGACGGCGTTCGACGTCGCGAAGGCGATCGCCGGCGTCGCCGCCACGGTCGGGGCGCTCGGCTTCGACGACGTGCTCGGCTGGGTCGGGCTCGCGCGCAAGCGGAGCCCGCTCACGGCGCTCGGCCTCTTCGGCGCCGGCCTCGCGGTGGGCGCGGGCGTGGCCCTGATGCTCTCGCCGACGTCGGGCGAGGCGCTGCGCCGCGAGCTCCTGACCCGCCTCGACGGCCTGAAGCGCCAGGCGACCCGCGGGGTCGAGCAGGCCGAGCGCAAGGTCCAGGACAAGGTCGGCAACGCGGTCGACGCGGTGAAGGGCGCGGTCGCGCCGTCCGAGACGAGCTCTGCGAACTCGCATTACGGCATCGAGGGAGCTGGGCGGACCCACGGCGGCGAGAGCGGCCATCACCTGAGCTGAGGCGCTTGCCGTGTGGCTCGAAGCCATCATCACGCGGGAGGATCTCGCCCAGCTCTTGGGCGAGTTCCTCCCTGTGAAGATCCACCTGGACGACGACGAGACGACCGATCGCTGGCTGTACCTGGGCAAGGCGACCGAGATTGCCCTGGCCGATGAGCTGGGCTTACGGGTCACCTGCCCTGCGGAGCTCCAGTGGTCCATCGCGGGCGTCAACCCCACCATCCGGCTCGATGAGCTCAAGGTGCTGATTTGCCCCGAGATCATCGAGAGGAACAAGGGGAACGTCCTTGCGTTCAACGTAGAGCTCGAGGAGGCGGACATCCGCGGCATCCCCTCGATCCTCGATCACACCGTCATGAGGGCGGTCAACGCGGCGCTCGCGAACAAGCGGCCTGAGTGGAACTTCACGAAGACGCTCACGCACACCGTGGGTCTCCCCTCCAACCTCGATCCCATCGAGGGGCTGCACATCGGGGTCGCCTGGGGCAAGCGCCGCATCAGTCAGGACGCGCTCGTGCTCGTGGTCTCCTTCAAGCTCAATTTCGTTCGAGGCGATTGAGCTCCTGAGCTCCGCCTCTCGATTCCCGACGAGCGCCCCGCCCCCCTCTCCGGGTTGGCGGGGCGCGTTGCTTGAGCGTCCTTGTGTCCGGAAACACGCTCGCCCCTTACGTCCCGATCCCGGAGGGGGCCGGGCATCCCGCCGAGCCCCCCACCATCGGTCGCCAACGTGAACGTTTACGTGGTCGTGAACGTTTACGTGGTCGTGAACGTTTTCGTGGTCGTGGTCGTGGTCGTGGTCGTCAACGATAGGCCGTGAACGGCCACGACCACGACCACGACCACGAAAACGACCACGTAAACGTTCACGACCACGACCACGTAAACGTTCGGATGTAGGAGGACGCGGCGCGAAGCTTGGTTAGCGCCTATGACTATCCGACCTGAGGAGCCAGGTGAATCCTCCCGAGCCGCCCCCCCCGCCCGCGCGTGAGCGCGCCCGCGATGTCCGAGTGCTTCACGAGCCCGAGGTAGCTCTCTCCGTCGAAGACGGCGACCACCGGCGTGTTCTTCTCGATCATCTGCCGCCCCACCTCATTGAGCGGCACGTCCGCCGCCACCCGGGGCAGGTCGCAGCGCATGATCCACGCGATGAACGACCCTTCCTGGCCGGCGGCCAGCGCGCGCATGACATCCGTTCGCGTCACGATCCCGATCACGCGGTCCTCGTAGACGACCGGGAAGTCCGGCTCCTGGCTCGCGAGGATCCGCCGCGCGGCGTCGCCCACGAGCTCGCCAGGCCACAGCTGGACCGCCCTGCCCTCGCTCGGATGTTCTTCGGGCGGCGCCACGGGCGCCATCACCGCCTGCGCCGCGCTCCACTCCCGCCGCGCCTCCACGAAGAGGAGCGCCGACACCGCGGCCACGACGAGCTGACCGCCGAACAGGCCCATGAAGAACAGCACCGCCGCTGCCGCTTGCCCGAGCGCCGCCGTCATCGACGTCGCGAGCCAGGCGCCGGTGAGCGGTGACAGCGCCTCGCGCAGCGCGCGCCCGCCCTCGAGCGGCAGCGCCGGCAGCAGGCCGAGCAGCGCAATCCCCAGGTTCGCGCTGGCGATCCACACGATCGCCGCCTCGCGCGACGGCGCTTCGGCGGCCTGAAGAACCGAGATCCACCCGAGCTCGCCCACCCCGCGCTGGGCCTCGACGGCCAGCACGAAGAGCGCCCCGAGGGCCACGTTCGCCGCGAGGCCGAGCGCGCGGCCCTGCGCCCGTCCCCCGGCAGGACGCGAGCGGAGGGCCATCGGGCCGAGCGGCGAGAGCTGGACCTCCCGCAGCCTCAGCCCGAGCAGCCTCGCCACGATCCCATGCACGAGCGCTTGCAGCGCCGCGCACCCGAGCAGCGCCGCGCCCAGCGCGCAGCCGAAGAGCGCGCCGCTCCACCCGTGCCGCGCCCCCCACTGGAGCGCCCCTATCGGGAGCAGCAGGCCGAACGCCGCGTGCGCAAACACATCAACACCGCCGAGCCGCGTGATCCTGATGACCGACTTCATGGTGTCTTGCTCCTGGGGTTCCCGCGCAGGCACCTGCACATGGCGGGAGGCGCAGTTCCGACGTGCCACTGCCTCCTCCCCCGGGGCGTGGCGAACACCTCGTCGCGCGATCGACGGCTCGGCTGACGGGCACTTGTCCCAGATCTTTCTGATTTTACTGCAAATCACGTGCCGGTTTCCTGCGCCTCGCTTGCAAGGGAGCGGCGCGCGGAGCCACTCCTGGCGGTCAGAGCGGGCGTGACTGGCCTGAAGGGCTGTTCCGCCGCGTTGGTGGTCCTCATCGCGTCAACATCGCCTCAACCGAGGCGGTGCGCCTGCGGCAGAGCCTGGACGGGCCTGCGGCGCACCCGAGGGCGCAGCGGATGCGCCGGGCTCATCGCACCTCGCCTGAACGCCGCGGTGTGGCGTTCCGCGACATGGTGGGCGCATACCGTCACGGCGCCGCATCGGGCAGCCTGTCGCCCGCTCCAGCCCGGCGTGTGCGGCCCGAGGCCGGACCACGACCCTCCGCCGCTTCCATGACAGAGGAGGTCCGGGTCAAACGCTCCTGCGGCAGGTACGCGCCGCTCTCGAGCTCCTGGACCCAGCGGAGCATCTCCTCGCGAAGCCAGCACCGCAGATCGAACAGCTGCCCAGGATCGCGCGCCGAGACGAGCAAACGCACCTCGATCGTGCGCTCTGTCACATTCGTGACTTGAACCGCCTTCACGCGCTCATCCCAGAGCTCGCTGCTCGGGAGGATCGACTCGAAGTGCCGCCGCAGGGCGTCCACCGGGGTCCGGTAATCCACGTAGATCTCGACGGTGCCCAGCTTCTCCGACCCGTGCTTCGTCCAGTTCTGAAACGACTGGTCCAGGAGCCTCGCCGTCGGGACGATGAGCCGCCGCTCGTCCCAGATCTTCACGACCACGTGGGTCAGCCGGATCTCCTCGATCGTCCCGAACTCGCCGTCCACCACGACCTTGTCGCCGAGGTCGATGGGGCGGGTGAACAGGATGTGGAGGCCCGACAGGATCGCGCCGACCGGCTTCTGCGCCGCGAGGCCGAGCACGACGCCGGCGATGCCGGCCGACGCCAGCAGCGAGACGCCGACGTTCCTCACCGCCTCGAAGTTCATGAGCACGAGCGCGCCCGCCACCATCACGATGAGCACCCGCGCGACCCGCTCGAGCACGCGAGCCTGGGTGCGCAGCCCGCGGGACGACTCGCTCCCCTCCTTGAGATGACGCAGGGCGCGCGCGTCCAGCACCTCCGTCAGGATCCCCACGATGCGCATCAGGAGCCACGCCACCCCGCCGATGAACAGCGCCGAGAGGAGCGACCGCAGATCGGTCACGAGGCCCTGGCCGATCCGCGTGAGCTTGGCGAGCCCCGCTGTCAGGACGACCCCGAGACAAAGGGTCACGGGGCCGATTGCCGCGTCGAGTGTCTTTTCGTCCCACGGCGTCGCGGTCCGTCGCGCGACGACCGAACCGCCGCGCCGAAAGACGCCCGCGGCGATCCGAGCGAGCCCGAAGCCGACCGGAACGCTCGCCGCGACGATCACCCACGGCCACACGCCATCACCCGGGATCCCCAGCCGGGCGCCGAGCGATTCAAAGTTCGAGTTCTGCATGCGTCCACTCCTTCACCAGCGCACCCGCGCCGCGCGCGCCTCCGTGGCCTGGAGCCCCGGGGACACGGGCCTCCCCGCCGCGCTCTGGAGAGCGGCGGGGAGGGCTGTGACCGAGCGAGGCGTGGCGGGCTCATCCATCGTGTGTGCGGCGTCCCCACGGCACAGGGCGTGCCGCCGGACCCTCCCCCGCGCGTCCAGCCGGATCTCCGCCGCTCGCCGAGCTGAGCTGGCGAGGACGGATGGAGGCACGCGCGCCCCGTTGCGGCGATCTGCACCAGCGCCGCTCGACCCCGCCGGGTGCGTGCGACCGACCCGAGCGGCGCGGCATGCTGTGTGCACGCTGGATCTGCAGCGGAGCCGACGGGGCGTCGAGATCGGCTGAAGAAACGCGGCAAAAGGACTCGTTTATGTCAGAGCGCAGAAGCCAGGTCGATGATTTCACTCGGCTCACCGAGGAGGATTTCACGCGGCTCACCGAGGAGACGGAGCGGCTCGCGAGGCACGTCGAGGACCTCCGGCACCGGATCGCCGCGACGACCGCGAAGCGCCGCGCGTCCTCCGGCACGCTCCCTGCGCAGAGCGCCGCCCCGTTCGCGCCGCCGCACGGGTCCCCCTCGGAGCGGACGCACAACGCGACCCCGGAGCGGCCGTGCGACGCCGCCGCGGAGCGGCCGTATGACGCCGCCCAGGAGCGGCCGTATGACGGGCCGCCGGAGCGGCCGTATGACGCCGCCCAGGAGCGGACGCACGACGCGGCATCGGAGCGGCCGCTCCGCGGAGCGACGGAGAGGCCGCCCCCCCGTCACTCTCCCTTTCCTGAGCGCACCTCGTGCCTCGCGAACGTGTCGCGGTGGCTGCCGCCGCTCAGGACCGGGAGAGACGCCATGGAATCGGGCGTCCATGAGAGGGTGGGAGAGGCAGGGCGTTACAGCATCATCACGCCGCGCAACAAGCCGAGCGATCTCCCGACGAGGCGCCGCTCGCCCAAGTCCGACGTGGCCTGAGGCGCCGACTCGGAGGGTAGCCGCGCCGGCGCGAGGGGCCCCCTGCCCCGGTGTGCCGCCGCGGCTTCACGCGCGCGCTCGGCCCGATAGAACGCGGCGAGCACGCGCGCCTTGCGCGCTGCACGCGCGCGCCCTGCGCGCTGCGCGCTGCGCGTGGCGCGAAGCTTGCGCGGCTGAGCGCCTGCGGTGTAATACGAACACATGCTGCTGCGCGGTGGGAGCAGAAGCGCATGGCCGACGTGCCATGAAGCCTGAACCCGAGGGGACCCCGACGGCCCCCTCGCGGTCGGCCAGCGAGGGCCCCGCTCCTCGGCGGCGGGAAGCGTCGCGCGGCGCCCGAGCGCAGCGTCCATCGATGAGACCGCCGTCCAGGCGAGAGGGCCTGTCCTCCTGTCGTCCTCTCGCGCGGCGCCCTGGGATCACGCCGGGGCGCCTGGTCCGACGGCCTCGAGCGCTCCGGCGTCCCTCCGCGCCCGGGGCGCGCGCTCATTTCCCTTTTTGACCGATCGGTCCTATCCGCAGGCGGGACCAGGAGAACAGCGGCATGGAGCAGCGAAGCGACCTCGACAAGGCGGCCCGCAAGGCGAGAGCCGGCAATGGCAAGAGCAAGAAGGCCGCGTCCGGGGACGGGCTGGACGGCGCCGCGCGCGCGGCGAAGGCCCGCCCGGCCGAGCGCCCCCGCGCCGCCGCGCCGCTCGAGAGCGACAGGCTCGATCGGCGGACGCTGCTGATGGCGCTGACCGGCCTGAAGAAGGGCGATTTCTCGGTGCGGCTGCCCGTCCACTGGCTCGGGCTCGACGGGAAGATCGCCGACACGTTCAACGATGTCGTCGAGCGCAACGAGAAGCTCGCGAAGGAGCTCGCCCGCCTGAGCCGCGCGGTGGGCAAGGAGGGCAAGCTCTCGCAGCGCGCCTTCATCGGCGAGGTCAGCGGCGCGTGGGCCGACGAGATCGGGTGCATCAACGCGCTCATCGGCGATCTCGTCCACCCCACCGCCGAGACGGCGCGCGTCATCGGCGCCGTGGCCAAGGGCGATCTCTCGCAGACGATGGCCCTCGAGGTGGACGGCAGGCCGCTCGACGGCGAGTTCCTCCGGACCGCCAAGACGGTCAACACGATGGTCGAGCAGCTCGGCTCCTTCGCCTCCGAGGTCATCCGCGTCGCCCGCGAGGTCGGCACCGAGGGCAAGCTCGGCGGGCAGGCCGACGTCCGCGGCGTCGCCGGCAGTTGGAAGGACCTCACCGACTCCGTCAACTCGATGGCCGGCAACCTCACCTCCCAGGTGCGCAACATCGCCGCCGTCACCACCGCCGTCGCCACGGGCGATCTCTCGAAGAAGATCACCGTCGACGTGAAGGGCGAGATCCTGGAGCTCAAGGACACCATCAACACGATGGTCGATCAGCTCCGCTCCTTCGCCTCCGAGGTCACCCGCGTCGCCCGCGAGGTCGGCACCGAGGGCAAGCTCGGCGGGCAGGCCGACGTCCGCGGCGTCGCCGGCACCTGGAAGGACCTCACCGACTCCGTCAACTCGATGGCCGGCAACCTCACCTCCCAGGTGCGCAACATCGCCGCCGTCACCACCGCCGTCGCCAACGGCGATCTCTCGAAGAAGATCACCGTCGATGTGAAGGGCGAGATCCTGGAGCTCAAGAACACCATCAACACGATGGTCGACCAGCTCAACTCCTTCGCCTCCGAGGTCACCCGCGTCGCCCGCGAGGTCGGCACCGAGGGCAAGCTCGGCGGGCAGGCCGACGTCCGCGGCGTCGCCGGCACCTGGAAGGACCTCACCGACTCCGTCAACTCGATGGCGTCGAACCTCACGGCCCAGGTGCGCAACATCGCGACCGTCACCACCGCCGTCGCCAAGGGTGATCTCTCGAAGAAGATCACCGTCGACGTGAAGGGCGAGATCCTGGAGCTCAAGAACACCATCAACACGATGGTCGACCAGCTCAACTCCTTCGCCTCGGAGGTCACCCGCGTCGCCCGCGAGGTAGGCACCGAGGGGAAGCTCGGCGGGCAGGCCGACGTCCGCGGCGTCGCCGGCACCTGGAAGGACCTCACCGACTCCGTCAACTCGATGGCCGGCAACCTCACCTCCCAGGTGCGCAACATCGCCGCCGTCACCACCGCCGTCGCCAACGGCGATCTCTCCGAGAAGATCACAGTCGACGTGAAGGGCGAGATCCTGGAGCTCAAGAACACCATCAACACGATGGTCGATCAGCTCCGCTCCTTCGCCTCCGAGGTCACCCGCGTCGCCCGCGAGGTCGGCACCGAGGGCAAGCTCGGCGGACAGGCCGACGTCCGCGGCGTCGCCGGCACCTGGAAGGACCTCACCGACAACGTGAACTCGATGGCCGGCAACCTGACGAACCAGGTGCGCGGCATCGCCAAGGTGGTGACCGCGGTCGCCAACGGCGATCTCAAGCGAAAGCTGGTCGTCGACGCCAAGGGGGAGATCGCCGCGCTCGCGGACACGATCAACGGCATGATCGAGACGCTCGCGACGTTCGCGGATCAGGTGACCACGGTGGCGCGCGAGGTCGGCGTCGAGGGCAAGCTCGGCGGGCAGGCGAGCGTGCCCGGCGCGGCCGGCACGTGGAAGGACCTCACCGACAACGTGAACCAGCTCGCGGCCAACCTCACAACGCAGGTGCGCGCGATCGCCGAGGTCGCCACCGCCGTGACCAAGGGCGATCTCACCCGGTCCATCAAGGTCGAGGCGCAGGGCGAGGTCGCCGCGCTGAAGGACAACATCAATGAGATGATCCGGAACCTCAAGGACACGACGCTGAAGAACAGCGAGACGGACTGGCTCAAGAGCAACCTCGCCAAGTTCTCGCGCATGCTCCAGGGGCAGAAGGATCTGCTCACCGTCGGCCGGAGGATCCTGTCCGAGCTCGCCACCGTCGTCACGGCGCAGCAGGGCGTCTTTTACATCATGGATGCCTCCCGCGAGGAGCCCGTCCTGAAGCTGCTCGCGAGCTACGCGTTCAAGGAGCGCAAGCACGTCGACAACCAGTTCAAGCTGGGCGAGGGGCTCGTCGGGCAGTGCGCGCTCGAGAAGGAGAAGATCCTCCTCGTCAACGCGCCCCCCGATTACATCACGATCACGAGCGGCCTCGGCGACGCGCCCCCGGTCAACATCATCGTGATGCCCGTGCTCTTCGAGGGGCAGGTGAAGGCCGTCATCGAGCTGGCGTCGCTCGAGCGCTTCAGCCCCACCCACCAGGCGTTCCTCGACCAGCTCACCGAGTCGATCGGCATCGTGCTCAACACGATCGAGGCCAACATGCGCACCGAGGACCTGCTCAAGCAGTCCCAGTCGCTGGCCCGCGAGCTCCAGAGCCAGCAGGAGGAGCTCCAGGAGACGAACGCCGCGCTCGGCGAGAAGGCGCGGCTCCTGGCGGAGCAGAACGTGGAGGTCGAGCGGAAGAACCACGAGGTGGAGCAGGCCCGCCAGGCCCTCGAGGAGAAGGCGCGTCAGCTCGCCCTCACGTCCAAGTACAAGTCGGAGTTCATGGCCAACATGTCCCATGAGCTCAGGACCCCGCTGAACAGCCTGCTCATCCTGTCGGACCAGCTCTCCAGGAACAACGACCAGAACCTCACCGCGAGGCAGGTCGAGTACGCGAAGACGATCCACGCGTCAGGCACCGATCTCCTGGGGCTCATCAACGACATCCTGGATCTCACGAAGATCGAGTCGGGCACCGTCGTCGTCGACGTCGGAGAGATCAGCTTCACGGACCTCTCGGACTACGTGCGCCGCACGTTCCGGCACGTCGCCGAGGCGAAGAAGCTCGATTTCGAGCTCTCCTTCTCGTCGACGCTGCCGACGTCGATGTCCACCGACGCGAAGCGGCTTCAGCAGGTGATCAAGAACCTGCTCTCCAACGCCTTCAAGTTCACCGAGCGCGGCAAGGTGGTCCTGGAGGTGACAGTGGCCCGCAGCGGCTGGAGCCGTGAGAACGATGTGCTCAACCGGTCCGACGCTGTGATCGCCCTCTCCGTCCACGACACAGGGATCGGGATCGCGCCGGACAAGCAGCAGATCGTCTTCGAGGCGTTCCAGCAGGCGGACGGCAGCACGAGCCGCAAGTACGGCGGCACCGGGCTCGGGCTCGCGATCAGCCGGGAGATCGCGGGGATGCTCGGCGGCGAGCTCACGCTGGTCAGCGCGCCGGGGCGCGGCAGCACGTTCACGCTCTACCTGCCGCGCACCTTCCGGCCCGTGCGGGCGGCGCGGCGGCAGCCGACACACGTCCTCGACGCGCCGCCGTCCGTCGATGATGCCGTCCACAGCAGCCGGCCGTCGGATCGCACGTCCGCGAGCGCGGACGTCCAGATCATCGACGACAGCGAGAGCGTCCGCCCTGGCGACCGCGCGATCCTGATCGTGGAGAACGACACGGTGTTCGCCCGCTTCCTCGTGGATGTCGCGCGGGAGCACGGCTTCAAGGCGGTCGTCGCGCTCCGCAGCGCGACAGCGCTCTCGCTGGTGCGAGAGATCGAGCCCGCGGCGATCACGCTGGACATCAACATGCCCGACGTCGACGGGTGGCGCGTGCTCGACGGCCTGAAGCGCGACCTCTCGGCGCGGCACATCCCGGTCCAGGTGATCACGACAGAGACGGAGGAGGAGCGGAGCCGCGCGCGGCGGATGGGCGCGGTGGGCCTGCTCAACAAGCCGCTCAGCAGCAGGACGGCGCTCGACGAGGCGTTCGCGCGGCTCGCCGGGCTGATCGACTCGCCGCGGCGCCGGCTGCTCGTCGCGGCCCCGGACGAGGCCTCCTTCGCCCGGCTGACCGAGTTGCTCGGGGACGAGGAGGTCACGGTCGCCGGCGCGACGACGGCCCAGGAGGCGCTCGACGCGCTCGATCGCGAGGCGTTCGACGCGATCGTGATCGATCTGCACCTGCCGGACATGCCCGGCCTCGAGCTCATCGAGCGCCTCGATCGCGCGGGGCGCTTCGCCGATCTCACGGCCATCGTGTACGCGCCGGCGGGGGTCGCCGGGGACGACGAGGCGCGCCTCTCCCGGCTGGCGCAGACGCTGCCCGTGAAGCCTGTCCAGTCGAGAGAGCGCCTGCTCGACGAGCTTACGCTCGCGCTGCACCGCCGGCTCTCGGATCTGCCGGAGCAGACGCGGCTCATCGTGGAGCAGCTCCACGAATCGGCAACCACGCTCTCCGGCAAATGTGCGCTGATCGTCGACGACGATTTCCGCAACATCTATGCGCTGAAGACCGTCCTCGAGAGCTACGGGATGACCACCCTCACCGCCGACACGGGGAAGGCCGCCATCGAGCGCCTGGGGAGCACGAGCGGGATCGACGTCGTGCTCATGGACATCATGATGCCAGAGATGGACGGATACGACACGATCCGCGCGATCCGCAAACAGCCGGCATTCCAGACGCTACCGATCATCGCCGTCACGGCGAGGGCGATGAAAGGCGACCGGGAGAAGTGCCTGGAGGCGGGCGCGACCGACTACACCTCGAAGCCGGTCGACACGGAGCAGCTGCTGGCGCAGCTCCGCATCTGGCTGCATCGCTGAGCTCGCTTCACCGCGCGTCACCGCCGCCTCCACACAACGCCCCGAGACAACTCCCGAGCACGTCCGTCGCTTTCGTCTGCGCTGCAACGACGCCTCAGTGTGGCGCACCTGCGCAAGATCTTGCGCGGCACACGGACCGTCGACAGCGCAGAATACCGAGCATTTTCCGCATTTTCTCTTGGCATGCCGCCTGCTGTAGCGATGCAGCGATGTGGGATTCCAGAATACAGGCAAGGCGCGCGACGCGAGAGGACGTTCGTCGGGAAAGGAGCTGTAGGTGACGGCAAAGCTGGTGACCGGTCTCGTCAGGACCTGGCCGGACGCCGAGAGGTCGGTCGAGCGCGTGATGAGCTGCGGATACACGCGTGACGCCATCAGCGTTGTCATGAGCGATGCGGGGCGCGACCAGCGCGCCGTGGGCGGAAGCACCGGCGCGGCGGCGGACGTCGGCGGGGCGGCGGGGTCGGCCTCGGCCGCGCTCGCGGTGCTCGGCACGAGCGTGGCGTTCCCTGGCCTGGGGCTCGTGGCGGCGGGGCCCATCGAGGCTGCGCTCGCCGGCGCCGGCGCGGCCGGCGGGCTCGTCGACGCGCTCGTCGACGCCGGCATCCCCGAGCACCGGGCGAGCATCTACGACAGCGGCCTGCGACAAGGCGCGATCCTCGTGGGCGTAATTGCTTCCTCCGAGCGAGATGCAGAGATCCTGGAATTGATCCTCGAGTATGCCGGCGCCGAGGACGTCCGGAGCGAGAGCTCGCAGCGGCGTCCGTACGACAGCTTCATCTGAGCGCTCGCTGAAGAGCGAAAGGCACGTGGCAACTTGCCTCGCTGAGGCGCGCTGCCGCTGACGCGCCCGTGCAGGGGTTCAGGAGCTCCCCGAGCGGATCGCCTGGCACAGGCGATGCTCCAGACTCGGCGCGTGCCGTCGCGTGGCGAGCGGCGGATGGCCGGAGCACACGGCAGGAGACCGCATGTCGAGCAACATGACCCAGGCGTTCGATCACACCTCAGGGGAATGCTTCGAGGTCGGCACGGTGGTGGGCGACAAGTATCAGCTCCTCCGCAAAGCGGGAGAGGGCGCGATGGGGTCTGTCTGGGTCGCCACGAACACGGCGCTCGAGGCCAATGTGGCCATCAAGGTGCTGCGGCCGGAGATGCGCTCTCCCGCGATCGCCGAGCGCCTGCTGCGTGAGGCGCGGGCCGCGGCGAAGCTCAGCCACCCCGGGATCGTGCGTGTCTTCGATCTCGGCAAGACCGCGGGCGGCACCCCGTACATCGTGATGGAGCTCCTGGAGGGCGAGGCCCTCCGGGACGTGCTCTGCCGCGAGCACCGGCTCGCTCCCGAGGTGGCGGTCTCCATCCTGCTGCCGGTCGCGAGCGCGATGCACGCGGCCCACGAGCGGGGCGTCGTTCACCGGGATCTCAAGCCGGACAACGTCATGCTCGCGAATCAGGGCGACGGGCGGATAAGGCCCAAGGTCGTCGATTTCGGGATCGCGAAGGTGACGTGGACCGAGCCCGAGTCCGGATCGACGGGCGCGGCCGTGATCGGGACTCCCCAGTACATGCCGCCGGAGCAGGCGCTGGGGCAGGGCCACATCGATCATCGCGCGGACGTCTGGGCGCTCTGCACGATGCTGTACGAGGTGATCGCGGGCGAGACGCCGTATGCGGGAGAGCACGGGTTCGGGACGCTGCGCGCGATCATCCAGGATCCGGTGCGCTCGCTCGTCGAGCGGTGCGGCTCGGACCCGGCGCTGTGGTCGATCATCGAGCGCGGGCTGCGCAAGGATCCGGCGGAGCGCTGGGGGAGCATGCGCGAGTTCGGCGGCGCGCTCGCGGCGTGGCTCGTAGCGAGGGGTGTCTCGGAGGACGTGAGCGGCGCATCGCTGCGCGCGCAATGGCTGGAGGAGCGGGCCAGCCAGATCCCGTCGCCGTCGCCGCGACAGGTGGCGGTGAGCTCCGCGCCGACGCTGCACTCGCGCCGCGCGGACGACTCCCTGGAGCTGCAGCTGCCCCTGACGGCCCCGCAGAGGGCGCCGGGGGCGGCGGAGCGCAAGGGGATCGAGGAGAGCGGAGAGCGCGCGTGGTCCGAGGCGACGGCGATGGTGAATCTGCCGGGGGCGGCGTCTCCGTCGCCGCGATCCTCGTGGCGGGAGCGCTTTCCGCTCCGCGCCGTCGCGGCGGCGGGGCTCGTGGCCCTGGCGGGAGCGGGGGTGTGGAGCGTCGCGCTGGGCACGACGGGCAGCGCGGTCGAGTCGACGCTGGCGCCGCCGGTCGAGCCCGCGGCGATGATCGCCGCTGCGCCGTCTCCGGCGCAGCCAGCGCTCGAGGCGATCTCCCGGCCGGCCGGCGTGGCGCCCGGGAGCGTGGCGCCGCCGGCCGGGCCCACGGTGCCGCGCCCGGCGCGCGCTCTGAAGGCCACGGTCCCCGCGCCTGCGACGCCGGCCGCGGCAGCGCGGACTGCGACCGCCGCGCCGGCGGCGAGCGCGCCGGCCGCGACAGGGAAGCCGCCGGCGCCGGCGGCGAGCGCGCCGCCCGGGTCATCCGGGACTACCACGGGCGCGCAGGCGCCTGCTCCGCCCGCACAGCCGGTCTCCGCCGGCTCGGCGCCCGTGCCGGGGAGCGCCGCCTGTCCGGCTGGCGGAGGCCGGGAAGGCGGGGAAGCGGCCTGCCCGCCGGCCGCCGAGGCGTCGGCGAGCGCCGCGGAGGTCTACGATGACGCCGGGACGGCCGAGAAGGAGCCCGCCGTCCACCGTGCGGCGCCCACCGAGGAGGCGCCGCCGTCCGCGGATGCCGGCGCAGCGGAGGGCTCTTCGAGCGCTCCAGCGGCGCCGTAGCGGCCCTATGCCGCCCCGGCGCCGCCCCGGCGGGCGAGGCCAGCGCTAGACGCCGAGCGCCCGCAGGAACCCGCCCTCGCACTCGGCCTCGGGGAGCGCGCCTCGCCGGCGCACGCCCGCATGGCGAGGCTCCAGCAGGTCGAGGCCGAAGCTCCACAGCGCGTTGCGCGCCTGCGCGAAGAGGCCCTGCCTGGGCAGGTTGTCGAGGCGCACGGCCTCGCTCCGCCCGAGGTCCTGCTCGAACAGGCGGGCCGCGTCCCTCACGAAGGCGGGTTGCTTGACGATGAGGTTCGCCTCGCTCACCCACCTCAGGCTCGTCGGGTTCACGTTGAAGGTCCCCACCGTCGCCCAGTCGTCGTCGATCACCGCGAGCTTCGCGTGGAGCATCGACGGGAGGAACTCGTGGATCTGGAGCCCGTTCTCCAGCCATGACGCGTACCGCGCGAGGCTCGCGTGCCGGAGGGCCGGGAGGTCGGAGTCGCGCGGCACGATGATCTTCACGTCGATCCCGCGGCGCGCGGCGTCGATGAGCTCGCGCTCGAGCCCGCGGGGAGGGCAGAAATATGCGTTCTCGATCCACACCCGCCGCCGCGCCGCGCGCACCCGCTCGAGGTGGCGCTCGTAGATGACCGCGGGCGGCGTGGGCGCGTCGGTGATGAACTCCACGTCGTCGTAGACGCCGCCCGTCCAGTAATCGAAGGACCGCCCCGCGGCCTCGTCGGCGAGCATCCAGCGGCACTCGAACGCCCGCGCCATGTCGGTCACGCAGGGCCCCATCACCCGGCTACAGACCTCGTGCCAGCCGTCGCCGCCCTCGTCGCGCGGCAGCCACTCGTCGGCCCACGCAGCGCCGCCGACGTACCCGGCGCCGTCGATCACCACGATGCGCGAGTGCTCCCGCGGGAACAGGGCGCCCCCGCGGAGTACGGCGCCCAGCGGCCTGTAGGCGCGGGCGCGGATGCCGCGGGCCCGCATGTCCTCGAAGAACGCCGCCGGCGTCGTGTGGCTGCCGAGCGCGTCGTACAGGAGCCGGACATCCACGCCGCGCCGCGCGGCGCTCGCGAAGGCGTCGGCGAAGCGACGGCCCATGAGATCGTTGCGGTAGATGTACGTGGAGATCCAGATCCGCTCCCGGGCACGCGCAATGTCATCGAGGAGCGACTCGAGCACCCATTTCATCCCCGGGAGGAGGCGCGTCGTGTGGAGAGCGCCCCCTGCCGCAGCGCGACCGGTGCTGGAGTCCGCCCTGGAGCCTGGAAACGTCGGCGCCGAGCAGGTCATGTCGAGTCCCGAACGCCGGGCGGCTGCAGCTCGATTGCCACAGCGGCCCGCGCGTCCTCACCACCGTGGCTCAAGCAGCCGGTGTGCCACGTCGCCAAGGCGCGAGCGCGCAGGGATGTCAGCAGGAGAAGGCGCACCGCGTGGCAAAGTGCCACGCGCGCGGCGCCGGTGAGGCGACCGGTCTCTCCGGCGCATCGCTGTCCTCGCGGGCTTCGCAGGCGGGCCGCGCGTGCGCGAGCGGGCCGCGGCACCAGTCTTGAACGGCGTGGGCGCGATGATGCCCGCCGCCCGCGAGCTCTCCGCTCTTCGACCCGCCCGGACGCGCGCCATGTCGCGCCGGGCGCCCTCCGAGCCCCAACCCAGACCGCCGCCCGCGCCGCCGCTGCGGCGCCGGCTCGCCCTGGACCCCCTGCACGCGATCGGCGCGTTCGCGCTCGCCTGCGTGGCCGCAAGCGCCTTGTTCATGCACGCGCGGGGGACGCGCGAGGCGACGGCGCAGGGGCTCACCCTGCGCGTCGCTCATCCCGAGAGGATGCGCTTCCGCGACATGGAGCGGGTCACGTTCGACGTGGAGAACACGGCGGGCGAGCCCTGCCGGGCGGCCACGCTCACGCTCGACGAGGCGTACCTGGACAGCTTCGAGGAGCACCACGCGACGCCGGCAGAGGCGGCGTTCGGGCGCTTCGAGCTGGGCGACCTCGCGCCCCGCGAGCGACGCCGGATCGACATCGAGCTCCGCGGCGAGCGCAGCTGGCTCGCCTCGGGCAACGCGACCCTGTCGTGCGACGGGGAGCGCGGCGTCCACGTGCCGCTCCGCACGTTCATCTTCCCCTGAGATCACCATGGAGACCGTCGCGCGCGTCGCCTTCGTCTATGTGTTCCTCGCCGCCGCGTTCCGCGTGCTCGGCAAGCGCGAGCTCAGCTCGATGTCGCCCTTCGAGCTCGTCACGCTCATGCTGATCCCCGAGATCGTCTCTCAGGCCCTCGTCCGCGAGGCGTCGCTCGCGAACGCGCTCGCGGGCGTGTCCACCGTCCTCGTGCTGGTGTTCCTGACGTCCGTCCTGACGCACCTCTTCCCGAAGGCGTCCGAGGTCATCGACGGCTCGCCCACGGTGCTGGTCGCGAAGGGCCGCATCCTGGAGGCGGCGTGCAATCGCGAGCGGATCCAGCCGGAGGAGATCCTGTCCGAGATGCACAAGAGCGGGCTGGAGCGCCTCTCCCAGGTGCGATGGGCCATCCTGGAGGCGGACGGCGCTCTCACCATCGTCCCGGAGCAGGGCCACGGCCTGCCCGTCTCCCCGGCCAGGACGCGGGACGAAGGCGTGTGAGCGCCGGTCAGGCCGGGCGGGAGGCGAGGCGGCGCGCGCCGCGGCGGGCGATCGCCGCCGCGAGGGCGAGGGCGCCGAGCGTCATGCCCACGAGCGTGCCCTGCCCGCGGGTCCGCGAGGGGCGGTCGCCGTCGAGGACCGGGATCGCCGCGCCGCAGAGCACGTCGGCGTGGACGCTGACGCGGGCGCGCAGCCAGTTGTCGACCCGCTCCTGCGGCGCGGGGCTCAGGACGAGGTCCGTGTCGAGCGCGGCGCGCGGCAGGTTCGCCTCCAGGCGGGTCAGCCAGACGTCCTTCGGGTGCAGGCCGACCATCGCGATCGCGAGGTCGTCGAGCGCCCCGCACGCGAGTTCGCGCGCGTCGATCTGGCCGGATGCGACCTCCCCGCAGCTCGGATCGGACAGCGGGACGCCGGCCGGGCACGGGTTCGCCACGGCGCGGCTCTCGGTCGCGATCTCGGCGAAGCGCACGGCGCACGCGGCGTCCTGGACCTCGCCGGTCTCGCCGTTGGCGAGCCCCTGCTGGGCGAACGCGGCGGCGATCGTGTCGACCGGGGTGGTCGAGCCGCTCGTGGTGTAGCGCACGCCGAACGGCGCCGCGGGGCTCGACACGGGCGAGAACAGCGAGCCCTGCTGGGCGTAGGGGGTGAGGAACGCGCGGCCGCCGTCGGCCGCCGCGATCGCCTTCTCGCGGAGCACGCCGTAGTTCGACTCCTGCGAGGCGAAGTCCCACGCGAGGAGGTCGATGGGGACGGCCGCGGCCGCGAACCCCTCGGGGGCGAGCCGCGCCTCGCTGATGGTGAACAGGGTGATCGCGACGTTCGCGCCCGTCCCGGCCGCGACCATCCGGAGCGGGAGCGCGGGGTTCGCCCCAGGCGTGACGACCCGCACCGGCGTCATCTCCTTCACGTCCTTGCCGGGCTGCAGCCTGATGGCGATGAAGTCGAAGCCCTCGCCGACATAGGCGTCGATGATTGGCTGCGTGGACTCGTCGACGTTGAAGCCGTTCGTCTCCAGCCACGTGTTCAACGCGCCGGGCGTGTCCGTCGCGAGCGTCACGGTCTCGTACGGACCGGCGGTGCCGCGGTGGAGCACGGTGACCTGATCGCCGACGCCGAGCGAGTCCCCCGCTGCCTCCGCGGAGCCGAGGGTCGAGCCGCAGCCCCCGCCGCTGCGGGCGCAGGTGGAGCTCGGCGCGGTGATGCGCACCGACGTGGCCGCGTCGAGCGTCTCGAACCAGGCGTCCGAGCCGACCTCGAGGAGCGCCCCGCGCTTCACCGGGAGCACCCACCCGAACGCGCTCGGATCGCCGGAGTACTGGATCTGATCCCAGAGCACCGACTGGACGGGCGACACCGAGAGCACCATCCGGTGCGCGTTGACGACCGTCGTCTCGGTGGGCGGGGCGAAGCACCCGCCGCAGGCGAGCGCCTCGCGCGGCGACAGGAGCGTCGCGGAAGGAACGGCGAGCGCAAGGAGCGCGAACAAGCGAAGTTTCATCGGCTACCTCCAGGGGCGCGGATCCGCGCGGGCGGGCTCTCGGGAGCGCGCGGGCGGCGCGGCGCACCGCCGTCAGGCTATCCAAGCCTGCGCGCGGCGGGCAGCCCGCGCACGATTGGCGCGCCGCCGGCCGCGCGGCGAGCCGCCGTCGGCCCGCGCACGATTGGCGCGCCGCCTGCCGCACGGCGAGCCGCCGTTGGCCCGCGCACGATCGGCGCGCCGCCTGCCGCGCGGCGATCCGCGGTCAGCCCGCGGCCCACCACGCGTCGAGATCGCGGAGGGCGCGCTCGGCCATCACCTCGTAGCGGGCGCGCTTGCGCAGCTTGCCGTGCGCTGGATCGAGCGGCGCGATGTGCGCCCAGGTGATGTTGGACGGCTGATACGTGGGCTGCTTCCGGCCGAGGTGCGTGAGGATGCCGCCGAGCGCCGTCGTGGGCGGCGGCGGCCGGAGCGGCTCGTTCCGCAGCTGCTGCGCGAGGAGGATCGCGCACACGAACCCGGCCGCGGCGCTCTCCACGTAGCCCTCGACGCCCGAGATCTGGCCGGCCAGGTGCACGCCCGGGAGCGCCCGGAGCTCCATCGCGGGGCCGAGGAGCGCCGGAGCGTCGACGAAGGTGTTCCGGTGCACGGAGCCCATGCGGAGGAACTCGGCCTCCTCGAGGCCGGGCACCATCCGGAACACCCGCAGCTGCTCGGCGTACTTCATGCGCGTCTGGAAGCCGACCAGGTTGTACGCCGTCGCCGCCTCGTCCTCCGGGCGCAGCTGGAGCACCGCGTAGGGGCGCCGGCCGGTGCGCGGATCGGTGAGCCCCACCGGCTTCATCGGCCCGAACGCGAGCGTCTGCTCGCCGCGCGCCGCCATCACCTCGCAGGGCAGACACCCCTCGAAGTAACGCACCTCCTCGAAGGCGCGGGCCTCCACCTTGTCCGACGCGACGAGGGCCTGGACGAACGCCTTGTACTGCGCCTCGTCGAAGGGGCAGTTCACGTATGCCTCGTCGCCGGCCTCGGCGTCGTCGCGGCGCTCGGCCGCGTCCTCCGGCTGCGCGGCCCGCTCCGGCTGCGCGGCCCGCTCCGGCTGCGCGGCCCGGTCGCCGCGGACCGCGCCCCCCTTGCCGTAGCGCGACTGCTTCCACACGCGCGACCAGTCGATCGAGTCGGCGCTGACGATCGGCGCGATCGCGTCGTAGTAGGCGAGGTGCTCGGCGCCGACGGCCGCGGCGAGGCTCGCCGCGAGGGCGTCGGAGGTGAGCGGCCCCGTCGCGAGGATCACGGGCCGCTCGGCGGGGATCTCGGTCACCTCCCGGTGCTCGACGGTGATCCGTGGGTGGGCCTCGATCTCACGCGTCATCGCCTCGGCGAACCGCTCGCGGTCGACCGCCAGCGCGCCGCCGGCCGGCACCGAGGTCTCGTCGGCGCACCGCAGGGCGAGCGAGCCCACGCGCCGGAGCTCCTCCTTGAGGAGCCCCACCGCGTTGCTCAGCGCGGCGCCGCGCAGCGAGTTCGAGCACACGAGCTCGGCCAGCCGATCGCTCGTCTGCGCGGGCGTGCGCTTGTGAGGCTTCATCTCGACGAGGCGCACGCGCAGCCCGCGCTGCGCGAGCTGGTACGCCGCCTCGCAACCGGCCAGGCCGCCTCCGACGACGACGACGTCGTGCTGGCTCTCCGCTCCGTTCATACAGCTCACCAGGTGGGGGGTGTCGCGGGCTTCTTAGCTCGCCGTGCGGCGGGCGCGCACGGCCCGCGCGGGCTTTTCGGCGGCTCCCTGGGCCGCTCCGGCGCCCTGCGGCGCCGCCTCGGGCCGGCTGGCCGGCGTGGGCTCCGCCGGCGCGGGCCGGGCGGCCGGCGCCGGGGCGGCGCTCGCGACGAGCGCCGCGGCGTCCGGGGTGGCGGCGCCATCCGCGGCGCCGTCCTCCCCTTCGCCCTCGACGATCTCCTGCTTGAAGCCGCAGTCCTTCGTCGCGCAGACGAGCATCGCCTTCTTGCCGCCGGTGCGGGTGACGAACTTCGCTCCGCACTGGGGGCACGGGACCGGCACCGGCTTCTGCCAGAGCTTGAACTCGCACTTCTGCTCGGCGTTCCAGTTGGAGCAGCCGTAGAAGGTGCGCCCGCCCTTCTTGCGCGGCCGGATCTCGATGAGATCTCCGCCGCAGCTCGGGCACGCGACGCCGAGCGGCACCGGGCGCGTGTTCTTGCAGGCCGGGTACCCGGTGCACGACAGGAAGTCGCCGAAGCGGCCCGTCTTGATGATCATCGGCTTCCCGCACTTGTCGCACGAGATGTCGGTCTCGCGGACGGCGGCGGTCCCCCGCGCGTCGGACAGGTCGCGCGTCGCCTTGCACTTCGGGTAGCGCTCGCAGCTCAAGAACCAGCCGTTCTTGCCCCACTTCTTGAGCATCATCGACCCGCACTCGTCGCAGACGATGTCGGTCTTCTCTGCCTCGGGCTTCCACGGCGCGAGCTTCTTCGACTTGTCGAGCTGCTCCCTGAACTTCTTGTAGAAGCTCTTGAGCAGCTGCTCGCGCTTCAGGCTGCCGGCGCCGACCGCGTCGAGCTCCTCCTCCATCTGCGCGGTGAAGTTCGGGTCCATGATGTCGAGGTTCGACCGGACGAGGCCGTCGACCACGAACTTCCCGAGGAGCGTCGGCTGGAACGCGCCGCCGTCCCGCTTCTCGACGTACGCGCGCTGCTGCACCTTGCTGATGATCTCCGCGTACGTCGACGGGCGGCCGATGCCGCGCTTCTCCAGCTCGCGCACGAGCGAGCCCTCGTTGTAGCGGGGCGGCGGCTGCGTGAACTTCTGATCGGTGATGACCCCAGGGGGCGACACGGCGAGCGCCTCGCCCTCCTTCATGTCGGGCAGGAGCGCCTCCGAGTCCTCCTCGGCCGAGGGCCCCGGCGCCGCGCGCTCCGCCTCGGCGGCGGTCGCCTCGGGCGCCGGAGCGGCGGCGCCGCCGTCCGCGGCTGCGCCTGCGCCTGCGCTCTCCTCCTCGCCGGCGAACTCCTGCTGGCCCTCGGTCACCTGCAGCCAGCCGGCGAACTTCAGGATCCGCCCGGTCGCCCGGGCGAGGTAGCTCCGGTACGCGGGCGCCGCGACCGTCGGCGCGACGTCGATCTCGACCGTCGTGCGGTCGTACACCGCCGGGGTCATCTGCGAGGCGACGAAGCGGTTCCAGATGAGCTTGTACAGCTTGTACTGCTCGTCCTTGAGGTGCTTCTTGATCGAGTCCGGGTGGATCTCGACGCTCGTCGGCCGGATCGCCTCGTGCGCGTCCTGCGCGTTCTTCTTCGACTTGTAGACGTTCGGGCGCTCGGGGACGAACTCCTTGCCGTACCGCTTCGCGACCACGCCGCGCACCTCGGCGATCGCGTCGTCGCTCACGCGCGTCGAGTCGGTACGCATGTACGTGATGAGGCCGACGGGGCCGCCGTCGCGCTTGAGGTCGATGCCCTCGTAGAGCGCCTGCGCGATCTGCATCGTCCGCTTGGCGCCGAAGTGCAGGTAGTTCGTCGCGTCCTGCTGGAGCTTCGAGGTGGTGTACGGGGCGGGCGGGTTGCGCTTCTGCTCGCGCCGCACGACCTTCGCCACCCGGTAGCGGGCGGTCTCGAGATCGGCGCGCACCTTCCCGGCGACCTCGCCGTTCGTCACCTCGAGCTTCTTGCCGTCGGCGGAGGCGAGCTTCGCGACGAACGGAGCGCGCTGCGGCGGGCTCGCCGCGCCGAGGCCGACCGCGATGTTCCAGTACTCCTCCGGGACGAACGCCTCGACCTCGCGCTCGCGGTCCACGATGAGCCGCAGCGCGACCGACTGCACCCGCCCCGCCGACAGGCCGAACGCGAGCTTCGACCAGACGAGCGCCGAGACGTCGTAGCCGACGATGCGGTCGAGCACGCGCCGCGCCCGCTGCGCGTCGTACAGGTTCTCGTCGAGCTTGCGGGGGTTGTGGACGCCGTGGTCGACCCCCTTCTTCGTGATCTCGTGGAACTCGACCCGCGCCACCTTCAGCTTCGGGTTCTTGATCTCCTCCGAGATGTGGAACGCGATCGCCTCCCCTTCGCGATCGGGGTCGGTCGCCAGGAGCACCTCGTCCGCCTTCTTCGCGGCGGACTTCAGCTCCTCCAGGACCTTCTCCTTGCCCTCGATGACCTCGTAGGTCTCGGCAAAATCGTTCTGCACGTCGACGGCGTTCTGCTTCTTCGGCAGGTCCTTGACGTGCCCCTTCGAGGCGAACACCTCGTACCCGTTGCCGAGATATTTCTTGATGGTCTTCGCCTTCGCCGGCGACTCCACGATGACGAGCGTCTTGGCCATCACCACCTTCTGAGCAACGAGATCGGGCTTGTGAGGATTGAGGGGCGCCCTTCGGTGCGAGGGAGGCCCCCCCGCGAGGAGGCGGCCACCCGAAACCGCACTGGGCAGGGTGAGCCGGCGCGCCCCTTCAACGAAGAGCCCGCCGAAACAACCCGGCGGGCCCCTCTACTACTACGGCCTGGAGCGTCAACGTCAAGAGTGCCTCCACGGCGCGTCTGGGCGGAAGCCCCGTCCTCTCGCAGACCTCATCGACGTGCGCCGGCCGGGCGTCCAGGGCGTCGAGGACCGCGCGTTCGGCCGCGCTGATCGACGGAAATGGCCCGCTTTCCCCGGGCGAAGCGCTCGTCGGCGCCCCGAGGGCGGCCTCCGGGAGCGGCAGCGTGCCGCCGCCGGGCGACCTGCTGCGGGCCGAGCGCCGCGCTCGCCGGCGGGGAGGGGGCGCCTGCCCGCCGAGGACGTCGATGACGTCGTCCGCGCGCGTGACGGGGCGCGCGCCGGCGACGAGCTCCAGCGCGCAGCCCACGCCGCGCGGGCTCCACGGGGCGTGGGGGACGACGCAGAGGTGGCGGCCGAGGCGCCGGGCCGCCGCGGCGGCGGAGCGGGCGCCGCTCTCGACGCCCGCCTCGACCACGACGGTCGCGAGCGTGAGCGCAGCGAGGACCGCGTTGCGCTGGAGGAACAGCGCCGGCAGCGGCGGCGTGTCGTCGGGGACGCGCGCGAGCAGCGCGCCGCCGGCGGCGAGGACGCGCTCGAACAGCGCCGCGTGCTCCCGCGGGTACGGGCGCGCGTGGCCGCCGCCGCTGACGACGACCGTCGGCGCGCCCGCGTCGAGCGCGCCCTCGTGCGCGGCCGCGTCGACGCCGCGCGCGCCGCCCGACCAGATCGAGAAGCCCGCCTCGCCGAGCGCCGCGGCGAGCGCGCGGGTGAACCGGAGCGCCTCGTCGCTCGCGGCGCGCGTCCCGACGATCGCGACGCCCGGGCACGCCGGGAGCGCGCCGCGCAGGTAGAGCGTCGGCGGGGCGGCCTCGGTCTCCGTCACGAGGGCCCAGAGCTGCGCGGGGTAGGATGGATCTGCGGGCTGGATCTCGATCGACGCCATACGCGGCGTGTCGACCGACGCCCGGGGCGAGTTGCGCGAAATGAAGAGCGCGCGGCCGCCCGCTCCCGGCGAGATCGCCGCGCTACCGGGGCGGCACGCGGGGCGGCGCGCTCGGCGGCGCCGTGTTGGGCGGGGTCGCGCCGGACGGCGCGGCGCCGGGCGGCGCGGCTGGACGCGCGCCCCGGAAGCCCTGGACGAGCACGACGCCCGCGCCGCGCCGCACCTGCGCGTGGAGCTCGACGGCGAGCGGCGCGGCGGCGGGCGCGGAGAGGCACGCTCCCCGGCCGCCGATCACCGCGACCGGGCCGCGGTCCGCGTCCTGGGCGACGATCTCGAGCGCGGGCGGCGCGCCCTTCGTGACGAAGAGATCGACCTCGATCACGCCGAGCCCGCCCTGCGCGATGAACACCGCGCACTCGTCAACACCGCGCGGGATGCGCGCGGGGATCGCGCCGCTCTCCCCTTCCGCGATCGCGAGCGACACGACGTCGCCGAGGGGCGCCATGCCCCTCGCCTCCCCGCGCGCGGTGTTGGCGAGCGCGAGCGCCGTCACGCGCGGCACCGGCGCGCTCGCCGCGGGCCGCTGCTGCGCCGCGCGGCTCAGGAACAGGCGCGACGCCTCCGGGTCCGGCTCGGGCGCATCGCGCGGAGGCGGCGGGTTCCGCGACGTGTCGGGCGCGGGCGAGGAGGCCGGCGGAGGCGGCGGGCTAGGGTGCAGGACCTCGGCGCCGCCTCCGCCGCAAGCCGACACGGCGAGCGCGAGCGACGCAGCGAGCAGGCGGCGCGCCGGCCCGAACGGATGCAGTTCGATGAGAGCGAGGGCGCGCCGCACCGCGCGGAGCCTACCAGAACCGCCGCGCCGCGCTCGGTCTGCGAGCGGCCGGCCGTGGGTCGTGCTACCCACTCGCCCGATGAAACCCAGGGACATCGTCGTCGCGACGCATGGTCACTGCTTCGACGGCATGGCGAGCGCGGCGCTGTTCACCCGCCTGATGCAGGCGCTCCGCCCCGGCGAGCCGCTCGCGCTGCGGTACCGCTCCTGCGGGTACGGCCCGGGCATGACGATGATCCCGCCGTCGTGGCTCGACGGCGACGAGAACGCGATCCTCGACTTCCGCTACACGCCGACGAAGAAGCTGACGTGGTACTTCGACCACCACGTCACCGGGTTCGGCTCGGACGAGGAGCGCGACGCGGCCCTCGCCGGCGCGTCGCGCTCGAAGGTCGCGGGCGACGCGCCCCAGGTCTTCTACGACGCCGCCTACGGCTCGTGCACGAAGCTCATCGCGGACGTCGCCCGCGATCACTTCGGCGTCGAGATGTCCGGCGCCGATGAGCTCATCCGGTGGGCCGACCTCATCGACACCGCGCGCTTCCCCTCGGCCGAGGCCGCCGTGAGCCGGGAGGAGCCGATCATGCAGCTCGCCTCCGTGGTGGAGCATCACGGGGACGGGCCGTTCCTCGCCGCCGTGGTGCCCCGGCTCGTCGAGCGGCCCGTGAGCGAGGTGGCGCGCGAGGCCGACATCCAGGAGCTCTGGCGTCCCCTCTCCGTCTCGCGGCAGACGTTCGTCACGCGCATCGAGCGCGGCGCGCGGAAGCTCGGCCGCGTGGTGCTCGTCGATCTCTCCGACGCGCCGCTCGAGGCGGTCGGCAAGTTCATGACGTACGCGATGTACCCGGACTGCGTGTACTCGGTCACGCTCTCCCGGCAGAAGCAGCACTACAAGCTCTCGGTCGGCTATAACCCCTGGTGCGGCGTCCCCCGCGATCGCGACATCGCCCCGATCTGCCGCCGCTACGACGGGGGCGGGCACCCGGCGGTCGGCGCGGCGTCCTTCCCGCTCTCCGCGCTCGAGCGCGCGCGCGAGGCGGCCCGCGCCGTCGCCGAGGAGCTCGACAAGGAGCCCGAGCGGTGACCTGGGCCGAGCAGCGCTTCCGCAGGAGCGCGCGCGAGACGGGGCGGGCAGCGTCATCACGCGCGCAGGCCGGGGCGGCGGCCACGCGCGCGCCGCTCCTCTTCGGGCACCGGGGCGTGCGCGGCGAGGGCGCCCCCGCGGAGAACACCCTCGCGGCCTTCGAGGAAGCCGCGGCGCAGGGGGCCGACGGGATCGAGCTCGACGTGCGGGTGTGCGGCTCGGGCGAGCTCGTGGCGCTGCACGACCCGGACCTCGCGCGGATGACCGAGGGCGCGGACCCGCGCGCCGCGGCGGCGCTCCCCTGGGACGAGCTCCGGCGGGTCGACCTCCGCGGCGAGCGGGTGCCGCTCCTGTCCGAGGTGCTCGCGTTCGCGCGCGGCCTTCGGCTCGCCGTGAACATCGAGATGAAGCGGGACGTGCCCGATCGCACCGCCGTCGTGCTCGCGACCGCGCGGCTCGTGCGCGCCTGGGATCCCCGCCACGCCTTGCTCGTCTCGTCGTTCGATCCGGTCATGATCGCCTCCTTCGGCGCCCTGGTGCCGGCCGTCCCGCGCGCGCTCCTCGTGCACCGGAGCCGCTACCACGACGCGGCCGTGCGCCTCGCGCCGGCGCTCGGGGCGCTCGCCGCGCACATCGAGCGGACGATCGCGTCGCCCGAGCGCATCGCGCTCCTGAAGCGGCAGGGCCGCGTCATCAACGTGTGGACCGTGAACGACCCGCGGGAAGCGCAGGACCTCGCGGCGCTCGGCGTCGACGGGCTCATCACCGACGCGCCACGCCGCATCCGCGACGCGCTCGAGTAGCCAGCGTCGTCCGGCGCGGCCGGGCGCTACCTTCGCTGCCAGGGGTCGATGATCTCGCGCGACCGGCGCGGGCTCCGGCGCGGGGCCGACGGAGCCCGCGGGGCCTTTCGCTCGGCGGACGCAGCCGGCTCCGCCGTGGCCGCGGGCAGCGCGGCGTCCGCGGCTGGCGCGCCCTCGGCCGCGGGCAGCGGGGCGTCCGCGGCTGGCGCGCCCTCGGCCGCGGGCAGGCGCACCACCACCGCGGTCGATGCGCGGACCACCTCCAGAGCCGGCGCAGGCGCAGCCGCGCTCACGCTCTCGGGCTCGATCGGCGCGATCACGTGGTAGGGCGCGGCGTCCTCCTCGCCGACGGGCCGCAGCGCCGTCACCGCGACCGTCCCGCTGATCGCGGACAGCGCGCCGCACGCCACGAGCCAGCGGAGCGTCGCGCTCGAGTGAGGCCTGCGATCCGCGCGGACCTCACCGGCCGATGCCGCCGTCAGCGTGCCGGGCTGGGACGGCTCGGCCAGCGAGGCGAGCGTGTCCTGCCGCGGTCGCGGGCCCTGGTCCCCGGACCGGGAGAGGGAGGCGAGCTCCCCTGGGCCCTCCAGCTCGCCGGTGCCGCCCGGTGACAGCCCGAGCAGCGTCCCCGTGCGCGACGTCACGGGCGCCGGCTGCGGCGCCGAGGGCACGGGCAGCGGGATGCTCGGATCGCCCGCCGCGGCGACGAAGGCGTGCACCATCTCCTGCGCCGACTGGAACCGCTGGGCCCTGTCGCGCGAGAGCGCGCGAACGAAGAAGCCGTCGAGATCGGCCGGCACGTCGGGCGCGAGGTGCGTCGCGAGCGGGATCGGCTCGACGAGGATCCGCGACAGCACCGCGCCGAGCACGTCGCCCTCGAACGGGAGCTTGCCCGTGACGGCGCGGAAGAGGATGACCCCGAGCGACCACAGGTCGCTGCGCGCGTCGAGGTTCCTGTCGCCGCGCGCCTGCTCCGGGCTCATGTAGAACGGCGAGCCCAGGAGCTCGCCGGTCCTCGTCGTCTCGTCGGTGAGGAGCTTGCCGGTGAGCTGCTTGGCGATGCCGAAGTCGAGGACCTTGACGATCTCCTCGTCCTCGTCGACGCGCGAGAGGAACAGGTTGCCGGGCTTGAGATCGCGGTGGACGAGCCCGGACTCGTGCGCGCGGCGCAGCGCCTTGCCGGTCTGGATCGCGATGCGCGCCGCCTCGGCGAGGGAGATGCGGCGGACCCGCCTGAGGCGACGGCTGAGATCCTCGCCCCGGAGCAGCTCCATGACGAGGTACGGGACGGTCCCCCAGATCCCGTAGTCCTGCACGCTCACCACGTGCGGGCTATCGAGGTTCGCCGCGGTCCGCGCCTCGCGGTAGAAGCGCGCGCGGAACTCCGGCGAGGCAGCGTGCTCCGGATCCATGAACTTGATCGCCGCCGGCGCCCCCAGCTGGAGGTGCCGGGCCAGCCACACCGAGCCCATCCCGCCCCGCGAGAGCGGCCCCTCCAGGCGGTATTTATCGCCGACGATCGTTCCCGGCTCGACGTCCATCGCCGACTCCTCCCGCCACGGCGAGGTAGATGGCGTCTGTCTAGACGTTCGAGCGAGCGGCGTCCACGCCATCAGGCGAGCGCTGCCATACGCCGGCCGGCGCCACCCGAGATGGCCTTTGTCCTCTCAGGAGCCGCCTGAGCGCGCCTGCTCAGAGCACCTTAGTCCTGGCAGTCGACATGACGGCGGACGACGCCGCCCGGGACCGGCTGCGTGAACGCGCCCGAGATGATGGGCGGATTCCACTTCGCCTCCTTGTACTGAAAGATCACGTCGTCCTCGGTGTTGGGCACCCGCATCCGGATCGATCGGGGGATCTCGGCCAGGCAGGCGCCGCCGCTCGGCGGGATCGGATCGTCGATCCCCTCCGGATCGACGCGCGGCGGCGCGGTGCGGATGGCCTCGTGATGGCTCAGCTCCACCTGATAGAGGTCTGTCCCGCGCTGCGCGACCCGGACCTCGCGGACGCGCAGGCGCTGCTGGCTCCACGGCGCGAGAAAGTCGCGGGGGTGCGGCTCGAGGTGGATCTCCTCCACCGCGTCGCGGGAGCCCTGGATCAGCACACGGTAGAACCCGTCGCCGTCCCAGGCGATCGAGGCGCCGTGCGGCTCGTGAGCGAGCACCGGCGCCTCGCCGCGGAGCAGCGAGACGAGGGCGTGCCCGGGGATGGGCACCTGGGTGAGCCGCGCCAGGTTGCACGTGCTCGCGGGCCCGTGAAGGAACTGCTTCTCCCGGACATCGAGCATCTGGAACTGGGTGCCATTCGACGTGAGCGTGAAGAGCGTCGCGCCGAACGGGCTCACCACGTCGAAGCGCACCCGATCCGGGTTGACCGCGAGGATGTACATGTCCCCGCGGAGCCGCCCCTGGCGCGAGAAATGGTCGACCTTGGCGGTGCCCTGGACGCCGTTCACGCAGGCATAGGAGGCCTTCATCCGGTCGAGCGCCGCGTCGGCGGTCGGGAACCGGGACGCGGGCGGAGCCACGGAGGCACAGCCGGTCACGAGCACGGCGAGGGGCGCGGCCCAGACGATCGCGCGATGGCGCATGGGCGCGGACGCTGGCAAGGATCGCCGAGCCCGTCAACCGCGGAAGCGGCGCCGAGCCCATCCACCGCCGGAGCGGCGCGAGGGGCGTGGCCGTGGAGGAGGGGTGTCGAGGGAGGGCCGAGGGCCCAGGAGACGGCGGCGGGAGGGCCGCGCGTCCGGCCCGGAGCGAGCCCCCGGCCGGACGCGCGCGAGCAGGATCAGGACGCCCGGAGCGCCTCGAGCAGATCGACGTCGGGGATCGCGACCGGGAGGCGGGCGCGGAGCACGGCGACGTCGTTGTCCTCGCAGAGGCGAGCCACCGCGAGCCCGTCGAAGAGGGAGATGGGCGCGGTCCCCACGATCGCGGCCTCCTCGCGCGCACCGGAGAGCATCTGACCGGCGGTCAGGATCCAGCCGGCGGTCGCGGGGCCGTAGTGGTGGAGCGAGCCGCGCAGCTCGGTGACCCGCTCGCGGCCGACCTCGCGGCCGTCCCGCCGGATGACCAGCGCGAGCTTGATCTCGTCACCCGCCGTTCGGAGCGCGCCGGAGAAGTGGCTCTCGCCGCCCGGCGCCCCGGCGCGGCGCACAGCGCGCAGCTGGCCGATGCCGATGCGCTCGAGGGCGAGGACACAGATCTCGACGAAGGCATGGCCCGGGAGCTCGGAGAGCTTGCGCACGAAGGCGCGCCGCGCGGCATCGCGGTAGCGCTCCACCGCGGCGAGCGCCTCCTGCTCCAGCCGCGCGAGGTCGCCCGGCAGCAGCCAGTCCGTCAGCGCGATCCTGCCGCCGGCGAAGCGGAAGCGGGGCCGCTGCCCCGCGGCGGTGCGGCGCGCGTTGTCGGCGCGCACGGCGGCCGCGACCTGGGACTGCACGAGCTGCACGTCGCCGGCGAGGCGGCCGCGGCGCTGCGCCGTCTCCGCGATCTGCCGGAGCGAGACCGCGCCCGCGTTCCGATCGAAGGTCGAGAGGATGCCGGCCACCGCATCGGCGAGATCACGGCCGGCCAGATCGTCGAGCGCGTGCCCTTCGCCGCCCGTGAGCTCGATGACCTGCGGGCCGCGGTAGACGGGCTCGGCGCCGAAGCTGTCGGGGCGGTCCGCTCGGTCGATGCGCTCGGCCCGGTCGATACGCTCGACCCGGTCGGTGCGCTCGGCCCGATCGGTGCGCTCGCCTCGCTCGGGGCGATCGAAGCGCTCGGTCCGGTCGGAGCGCGGCGGCTCGCGGCCGTTCTCGCGCCGCGCCTCGAACACGGGCGTCGCGACGTAGGAAGGCAGCCCGCCGGTGCTCGGGTTGGCCTCCGCGGTCCCGCGGCCGCGGCGGCGCCGGCGGCGGCGGCGGCGGCCCTCGCCCTGCTCGCCCGACGAGCCGGGCGTCGCGCGGTCCTCGCCGCCGAGGATCGGCTGATCGTCGTCGTCCTCTTCGTCGAAGAGCTCCGCGGCGCCGGCCACGGCCTCGGCCCGCATCGCCTCGTCCGGGCCCGGCGGCTCCGCGTCGTCGAGCTCGCCCTCTTCCTCGTCGACGTAGGCGCTCGCGGCGCGCGGGGACGACGGCGTCGGCGGCGGCACGGGCTCGCGCGCTGCCGCGATGTCCACGCCGTTCAGCCCGGCCGCGCTCGTCGCGCCGGCCACGACGTCCTCGTCCTCGTCCTCATCGTCGATCGCAGGCGCGGCCTGCGCCGCCTCGTTTGCGGCTCCGCCCTCGACCTCGACCGCTCCGCTCTCCGCCTCGAGCTCCGCGGGAGCGCCAAGCTCGCTCTCTTCCGCCGCGTCGTCGTCGGCGCCCGCATCGAACAGGGTCGGCTGCTCCTCGTCCTTGCGCGCCTTGACCGCCTCGGGCTTGCCGCCGCGCTTCGCCTTCTTGCCGTCGAGCCCGGACTTGATGGTCTTCTCGTCCCACTCGCGCAGCGCGAACACGCCCGGCTTCACGCGCACCAGGGGGTTGTCCGCCGTGTCCTTCTTCAACGTCGCCGCCAGGCGGGCGCCCATCGTCACCTCTGGGCTCTTTCCAACGTGGCTAAGGAGGTTCTTCTCGATCGCGATATCGGTGATCTCTTTATAGTGAAGCGGTCTACCGATGAGGCGAAGCACCTCGGCGGCTGCATCCGTGAACGTCATCTTTGTTCGCCCTTCGGGCGCGCCGCCCGGCGGGCGCCCTCGTCGTCCCCATCGCGGCCGCCCCGTCCAAAGTGGCTGACGAAGCGCGCGGGATACCCCACCGCAGCCGGGAAACGCACATTCGCTCCCACTCGGCCACGACGCGCGGAACGGCGTGCTCGTAGCATGCTCGGAAACGGCGGTCAACGGGCCGCACGATCCGGCTCAGAAGAAGCCGCTGACCGACCTCTAGGGCGCGGAACCGGGGGGCGGGCGGCGCGAGGCCCGGATCGACCGCGCGCCGCGCCGAGGCGAGCGCGCGGCGGCCGGCGACGGCAGCCTGGATGAACGCGCGGCGCGCAGTCAACGGCGCGCGGGCTCCTGGATGAGCATCGATATGGCTCGTGAGCGGATGTCGGCCAGTCCGGAGCACGGGAGAAGACAAAGGGAGAAGATGAGTTGACGCGTTGCTCTGTCGAGGTGTTGAGTGCGTCGACATGTCCGGGAGTCCAGGAGTCGAAGTCTCTCGCTCAACTCACCGCGTCGCCGCACGACCGCACCACCACCGCGCGACCGAGGAGCGCTATGCGATGATGGAGGACGCGATTGGCCGCAGCGCGCCTGACGGACCGGGCATCACCGCAGTTCACCACGGATAATCATGCATGTTCATGCGCGACCATGCGTAACCGCGCGCCCCCACGTGTAACCGCGCGCACCGACGCGTAATCGCGTGTAACCGCGCGTAACCGCGTGTAACCGGGCGTGAAAAGGCGCTCCAGGACGGCGCGCCGCGGTCGTCACGCGGTCGTCACGGCCGCGGCTCGCCCGGCCAGCGGTGGCGCGGCGCGGCGCGGGCAACAGCGCTTTTGCGCTTTGCCATCTGCCGGACAGGAGGGCTACGCTAGGTGGGTGGAGCTTTCGCGGCTGCTCGACGAGCTCACCCTGGCGGCGGAGAAGGTCGGCATCGCCGTCAGGATGGAAGCGTTCGATCCGCACCTGTCGGACGCGCGCAATCCGCGGGGCGGGCTCTGCACGGTGCTCGGCCGGCGGATCATCCTGGTCGACGCCAACGCGTCGCTGCCGGATCGCATCGCGACGGTCGCGGGCGCGCTCGCGCGCGTCGATCTGGAGTCCGTGTTCTTGCCGCCGATCGTGCGCGCGACCATCGGCGCTCACGCCCGCGGCGCGCGGCCCCGGGCGGCCGCGCCGGGCGAGCCAGCGCGGCTGCCGGCGCGCCCCGCGCGGGGCGGGAAGGCCCCGAAGCTGCTCCCGCTCGCCCGCACCAAGTGGCGTGACGCCTGAACGACCGTCCCGGCGGGGCGCGGGCAGCGCGCGCTACGAGGCGAGAGTCCGCTCGACCTCGGCGTAGAGCGCCGCGATCGCCGCGTCGAGCTGCGCCACGTCGGTCCCGCCGGCCTGCGCCATGTCCGGGCGGCCGCCGCCGGAGCCGCCCACGATGCGAGCGATCGGCTTGATGAGCTCGCCGGCCTTGAGCCGCTCGGTGGCCGACTTCGAAAGCATCACGGCGAGCTGCGCCTTGTCGCCCACGGCCGCGCCAAGCAGCACCGCCGAGCGATCGCCGAGCTTGTCGCGCAGCTTCTCCGCGAGATCGCGCAGCGCGCCCGGGTTGGTGCCGTCCGGCACCCGGCGCGCGAGCACCTTGATCCCGCCGATCTCCCGGGCGCCGTCCAGCATCGCGTCGATGCCACCGCCGCCGCCGCCCTGCGCAGGGCCCGCCCCCTCCAGGATCCGCCGCTCGAGCTCGGTGACCTTCTTCTCGAGCTCCCGCTCGTGCGCCACGATCTTCCCGATCTTCTCGGCGAGATCGCCGCCCTGCGCCTTCGCGACCTGGCGCGCCCGGGCGAGCTCGGCCTCGACGCCCCGCGTGTACGCGAGCGCGTTCAGCCCCGTCGACGCGAGGATCCGCCGCACGCCCGCGGCCACGCCGCCCTCGCTCGTGATCTTGAACAGCCCGATGTCCCCCAGCGCGCACGCGTGCGTACCGCCGCAGAGCTCCACCACCTCGGGCGTCATCGTGAGCATCCGCACCGTGTCGCCGTACTTCTCCTCGAAGATCGCCATCGCGCCCCGCCGCCGCGCCTCGTCCATCGGCAGGATCTCGGTCGTCACCTTCGCGTTCGTCAGGACCTTCTCGTTCACCAGATCCTCGATCCGCGAGATCTCCTCGCGGGTGAGGGGCCGGTTGTGCGTGAAGTCGAAGCGGAGGACGTCCGGGCCGACCCGCGAGCCCTTCTGCTGCGCGTGCTCGCCGAGCACCTTGCGCAGCGCCCAGTGCAGGACGTGCGTGGCCGAGTGGTTGCGCCGGGTCGCCGACCGCGCCGCGTGGTCCACCGCCAGGTGGACCCGCTGCCCCACGGCGATCGCCCCCTCGCGGACCACGCCCTCGTGCACGACCAGCCCGGCGAGCGGCTTCTGCGTGTCCTTCACCTCGACGCGCGCCCCGTCCGCCGTCACCTCGCCGACGTCGCCCACCTGGCCGCCCGATTCGGCGTAGAACGGCGTCTCGCGCACGACGATCTCGACCGTCGCCCCGGCCTCCGCGCGCTCGACGAGCGCGCGGACCTTGCGCGCCCGATCGCCTTCGCCCTGGACGTCGACCCGGACGATCGCGACGATCTCGCTGTCGCCCTCCTCGTGCTCGTAGCCCGTGAACACCACCGGCTGCGCGAGCTTGGCGCGGGCCTCGCGGTGCGCCGGGTCCACCGCGGCGGTCGGATCGATCGGGCCGTCCGCCTCGCCGGCGCCCTTGATGATCGCCTCGGCCCCCTGGACGTCGACGCCGAAGTTCGACTCGGCGCAGATGACCTGGGTCAGATCGAGCGGGAAGCCGTAGGTGGTGTAGAGATCGGCCGCGGCGGCGGCCGGGAGCGTCCGCTCGCCGGACGAGCGCATCTCGTCGAAGCGCTCGTCGAGGATCTTCATCCCGCGCTTCAGCGTGGAGCGGAAGCGGACCTCCTCGTCCTCGGTGACGCGGGCGATGAGCTCTCGCCGGTCGCGGAGCTCGGGGTACGTCTCGCCCATCCGGCGGACCACCTCGAGCGCGACCTCGTGCAGGAACGGCCGATCGATCCCGAGCCGGTGCCCGTGGCGGATCGCGCGGCGCATCACCCGGCGGAGCACGTACTCGCGCCGCTGCCGCTCGGGCATCACCCCCTCGGCGATCAGGAACGCGGCCGTCCGCGCGTGATCCGCGATGACCCGCATCGACACGTCGTCGTCGGCGCTGCCCCCCGTGTACGGCTTGCCGCTGAGCTCGGCGGCCTTGTCGACGAGCCCGCGGAGCAGGTCCGTGTCGTAGTTCGAGGTCACGCCCTGGAGCACGCTCGCGAGCCGCTCCAGGCCCATGCCGGTGTCGATGCTCGGCGCCGGCAGCGGCACGAGCGGGCCGTCCTTCTCGACGCGCTCGTACTGCATGAACACGTTGTTCCAGATCTCGGTCCAGCCCGTGCCGTCGATGCGCGGCTCCTCGCCGAAGCGCGCGACGTCGGGCTCCTTCCCGTGGAAGAAGTGGATCTCCGAGCAGGGGCCGCACGGGCCGACGTCGCCCATCGTCCAGAAGTTGTCGGCCAGGCCGAGCCGGAGGATCCGGTCGTCGCCGAAGCCCGTGACCTTGCGCCAGATCGCCGCCGCCTCGTCGTCGGCCGGGAAGCCCCCCTCGCCGTTGTAGATGGTGACCACGAGCCGCGACGGCGAGATATCGTAGACCTTCGTCAGGAGCTCCCAGGCGAAGGCGATCGCGTCTTCCTTGAAGTAGTCGCCAAAGCTGAAGTTGCCGAGCATCTCGAAGAACGTCTGGTGGCGCGCGGTGACGCCGACGTTCTCGAGATCGTTGTGCTTGCCGCTGATCCGGATGCACTTCTGGCTCGAGGTGGCGCGCTGGTACGGGCGCCTGTCCTTGCCCGTGAAGACGTCCTTGAACTGCACCATGCCCGCGTTCACGAACATCAGCGTCGGATCGTTCTGGGGCACGAGCGGCGCGCTCGGGACGATCTCGTGCCCGCGCTGGGCGAAGAACTCGAGGAATGTGCGGCGGAGCAGGTCGGAGCTGGCAGGCGTTGCGATGGACATAGGAGGACGCGCGGTCTAGCACGACCGGAGAGCGGCTTCCGCCTGCTCGACGCGCGCCCGCGACGCCCGCCGCGGAAGACGCGCGCGCCGGGTCGGTGTGCGCCGGGCCGGGCTGAGAGCCGGCTCGCGCCGGGCACGCTGGCGCGCTGGCTCACGCCGGCGAGGCCGGACCGCCGGGTCAGCGGCCGGAGGCGACGACGCTGCTGCCCGAGGCGGCCTCGAGGGCGAGCGGCGCCCTCTGGAGCGCGCTCTCGATCGCGCCGGCGACGGCGTCGCTCTGCAGCTGGGCGAGCTCCCTCAGGCCCTGGGCGCGCTTCGCCTCGGCGAGCGCCTGAGCCGAGCCGGTCATCGAGCCCTTCAGCGTCTGGCTCGGCATCTCGCGGATCACGTACTCGACCTTGGCGGCGAAGCCGACCCCCTCCGCCCCATGGCGCCTGCTCAGGTGCGTGACCGAGCCGTCCAGCGTGAAGGCCGGCAGCTTGCGGCTCTTGCCTTCAGCGGCCACGTCCATGCCGTCGGCCACGATCTCGATGTCGGCGAACTGCGCCACGCGGTTGCGCGTCTGCTGCCTCAGCTGCGGTCCGAGCTTCGCGTCCTTCACGCCCGAGCGGTTCTCGAACTTGCCGAGGCTGACAAGGAAGCGCGCCTTGGACGACGAGCGCGACAGCTTCTCGATGGCGGCCTCGATCGGGCGCTTGAGGTTCGGGGCAGGCTCGAGGTTGAGCGCCGCCTTGAGCGCCGGGACCGCCGCGGGGTTGCCCATCGCGCCGAGCGCCGCGGCGGCCGACGCGCGCACCGCCGGGTGCGGGTCCCTGAGCGCCTTCTCGAGGGCAGGCCGCGCGCCGGGGCTCTTCGACCTGCTGAGCGACAGCGCCGCCGCGACACGGAGCCGGTAGTCCTTGCCGACCGCGATGTCGCGGAAAGCGGACGTGTCTGCGTCCTGGGCGACGGACAGGGCGGTCGACCCGAGCACCATCGACGCCGCCAAGAACATCGCAATGAAGAGACGACGAACCATCACGTCCCTCCGGAGAACGGCGGCTCGCGCCACCCGTTCTCCTCGGTGATCCACGGAAGTATCGCGACGCGCTGGCGTCCAGACAATCCTATCCTTGGCCAGGACGGTCGCGAGATCAAGGGCTGTTTGGCCCCGGATGGCTCATGCAGGACTCATGACGAGAGCGACGACGTCGCCGTTTCGCGCCGTCTCGCGCCGTCTCGCGCCGTTTCGCACGGTTTCGCGCCGTCTCGCACCGATTCGCCGCCCCGAGCGTTCATTTCCAGACACGCGGCGACGCGCGAGGCTGGCTGAGCGCCGGGCGGGTTCGGCTCAGAAGAGGATACCGAGATACCAGCGCACCGTCTGTGCGGTCTCGAGATCGATCTTCTGGACCGTGTCTTCACCCCTGAGCTGGCCGAGCCCGCCGAGAGGAAACAGCACGCCGTACTGCACCGCCGTGTAGAAGCCGCCCATCTTGTCGGGGTCGTCGTTGAGCGTCCCGTCCTTGGACTGGAAGTACAGCTGCGCGTTCAGCTCGATGCCGAGATCCCGGGAGTTGCCGGGAGCCTGGAGGAACTCGGAGGCGCGGCTCCAGATGGCCGCGGCGCCGAGGCCGGCGCGCTGGCCGTTCTTGTCGCGGGCGAAGTCCCAGTCGACGCCAGGGCGGAAATAATACGCCCCCTGGACCCGAGAGAGGATGTTCCTGAAGAGGATCTGGTCGACCCGGTAATCGGGGTGGAAGCGGAATGTCGAGTACGTGCGATCGGTCGAGTTCTGGGGATCCATGGCCCCGAGCTGCGTCCCCTGCGGCTTGAGGGCGGGCGCGTCGTCGTCGCCGCTCGCGTACCCGAAGCCGAAGTGGACGCGCAGCCGGCCTTCCATCTCGGTGAGCTCGGCCTGCGTGGCGAGCCCGAACTGCCGGATGCCCCAGCCGGTGTCCTTCGGCGAGAGGACGTTCGCATAATCGCTCTCGTCCTGCCCGCGCAGGTCGAGGGATCCGTAGATCATCGCCGCCTCGAGCTCGAAGCGGAACTTCTTGTAAAGGAGCTGGAGCCACACGTCGGGGATGACCATCTCCGCACCCCGGTGCACGTACCCCGCCGCGACGTTGTCGGCGCTCTGGCCGAGCGACGCGGACAGCTGGGGGTTCGTGTCGCCGGCGGTGACGTCGTTCGCCAGCGTCTGCTGCCGGTAAGCGAAGTAGACGCCGCCGTTCATGACCATGTTGCCGCGGGCGAGCTCGAGCTTCTGGAGCTCGGGATTCTTGCGGCGGACGGCGACGAACACGTACTGATCGACGTCATCGGACTGGGCGAGGTCGTACGGCTGTCCCTCGAGGTCCTGGAGCGAGGCGCTCGTCGCGCCCTCGTTGGCCCAGTCCCACGCGCCGGCGAAGTAGATGTCGTATTTCTTGATGCCCGTGACGAACATCAGCCGGTCGACGGTCGACTGGTAGTCGGAGTCGTACCCGTCACCGCTGTTCGCCACCATACCGAGGCCCCAGTGGTTCGGCATGCGGCCGAAGCGGAGGAGACCGACGGGGGTCATGTACTCTCCCCAGATCCGCTTGACGGAGATCGAGTCTTTCGTCGAGTTGACGCCGGCGCTGGGCGCCCACTGGGTGCTGGAGAAGGCCCCGAGCGGCGCGTAGCCGCCCCGGCGGGCGACCTGGTAGCCGCCGCCCGCCGCCGGCTGGTTCGCGTAGCCCTCCGGGGTCGAGCCGAGCACCACGTTGTCGAGGAGATCGACCTGCGTGAGGATGCGCAGGTTGTCGCTGATGTGCAGCTCGGGGTTGAGCCGGAAACGCATGTTCGCGCCGGCCTGGGTGTCGTTCTTGCACGCGTCGAACGAGCGGGTGCCGCCGCTCGTGGTCTCGCTCGGGTTGCAGAGCGAGAGCACGCTCCCCTTGTAGGAGTTGTCGGCCGGCTGCGGCCAGAGCGCGCGATTGCGCGGGTCGATGCGGCCGAGGGCGAAGCTGTTGAAGAGCTCCCAACGGAGCCGGTAGTAGCCGTGGAACTCGAACGTCGGTCGCGCGTGGGACCACCAGTCCTCGGCGTAGACCTCGCTGGGCCGGGCGCCGATCTCGGCCTGGGTCGCCTGCCGCTCGGGCTGCTCGGCCGCCGCAGCGGCTGCAGGCCCCTCCGAGGCGGCCGGCGCGGCCGGCTGCGGCGCGGAGGGAGCGGCCGTGTCGGCCGGCGGCAGGAGCGGCTCGCGCGCCGCCGGGGGCTCGGGCGTCTCGGCGCCGGCCGGCGCGGCGCCTGGCTGGGCCGGCGCGGCGGGCTGGGCCGGAGCGGCGGGCGCTGCACCGGGCTGGGCCGGAGCGGCGGGCTGCGCAGCGGGGGCGCCCGCCTGCCCGGCGGGCGGCTGCGCTGGGGCCGCCGGCGGCTGGGCCGGCCGGCGTGCCGGCTGGGCGGACGCGGAAGACGCGCCCAGCACGAGCGCGAGCGCGAGGCCCGACCGGAGGCGACGGCGAGGGGTGCCAGGGCGGCACGACGTACCCGGAGACCGCGACGAGATGGGCATCTGCTTGGTTTCGTTCGCGCGTTTTCGCCCCGCGCGCAGGAAGAGGTTGAAGATCCGAGCTCTCGGTGGCCCGGGGGCCGATGTCTCACGCCCGGCCTGTGTGGTCAAGGCACCACTCGGCCCCGAGCCCTGGAAGCGGGTCACGGATACACACCCGGGACGCATCGAAGCAGGGGCCACCTCAACCTCGGTCGGCCGGCGGGGCCGCCTCAACCTCGGTCGGGGTGGCGGGCCCCGCCTCAACCTCGGTCGGGACGGCGGGGCCGCCTCGGCCGCCCAACCTCGGTCGGGGTCGGCAACCTCAACCTCGGTCGGGGTCGGCAACCTCAACCTCGGTCGGGGTCGGCAGAGGACCCGGCGCGTCGAGTTCATCCTCGTGCACTCGCCGAAGGAGCCGCAACAGACGCCAGCAACGCCCGCGGCCGCCGCGCCATCGCCTCCGGCAGCGCCGCCGCTCTCGCCTGCGCCGCCGAAGCCCCGATCCCTCCCCACCTGCAGCGCGCGGCCACGCGGACGGGCAGATCTCGCCGTCCTCCCCTCTGGATCTCTCGCCCGAGCTGAGCGACGCTCTCGCCCGCAGCATCCCGCTCCCGCCGACGGAGCCATGGAGAAAGCGCTCATGAACCGGACACTCATTGCACTACCCCTCGCGCTGTCGTCGCTGCTCGCCGCGGGCTGCGGCCACTCCGAGCAGGAGTGGAAGTCGCAGCTCGACAAGTACAACCAGCTCCAGAACCGGAGCCAGAAGAGGGAGGCCGAGCTCGAGAAGGAGCTCGCCGACGCGAAGCAGCGCGTCGAGGAGCTCGAGAAGAAGCTCGCGGACCAGGGCGCCGACATCTCGAAGATGAGCTCGACGCTGGAGGACCGCGAGAAGGCGCTGGCCGAGTACAAGGCGCGCGCGAAGCAGCTCGAGGCGATCCAGGCGCGGTTCGACCTGCTCCGGAAGAAGCTCGAGGAGCTCGTCAAGCTCGGCCTGGAGGTCCAGGTCCGCAGGAACCGGATGGTCATCTCGCTGCCCGGAGACGTCCTGTTCGACTCGGGCAAGGACACGCTGAGCAAGGACGGCCAGCAGATCCTGAAGAAGATCTCGGACGTCATCCGGGGCGACAAGTCGCTCGTGGACCGCGACTACCAGGTCGCCGGGCACACCGACAGCCAGCCGTACAAGAGCGGCCCGTTCCAGGACAACTGGGGGCTGTCGCTGATGCGCGCCCGGGCGGTGCTGCTGTTCCTGATCGGCAAGGAGGGCCAGCTGCCGACGAGGCACTGGAGCGCGGCAGGGTTCGCGGACACGGACCCCATCGCGAGCAACAACACGCCGGCCGGCAAGCAGAAGAACCGCCGGTGCGACCTGATCGTGCTGCCGGACGTCGACGAAATGCTCGACCTGACGAAGCTCGCCACGAAGTAAGCGCCCGCAAAAGACGGGCCCGTGACGCCGACGGCGGTGTGCCGCTTCGTGCGCCACGGGCTCCCCCGCGTCGTTCGGCGCGCGCGGCGCGACGGCTCAGCCGCCGAGCCACTGCCGCGCGAGCTCGAGCGTGCGGGCGTTGTCCGGCACGTCGCGGAGGAAGCGCTCGCGCCAGGTCGGATCGCTGAGCTGCTCGGCGCGCGCGAGCAGCGCCGTCCTGGCCGACGCGATCGCGACCTCGGCCTCGGCGCGCCGCCCGCTCGCGGCGAGCGCCTCGGCATAGGCCAGGCGGACGAGCGACTCCCCCTCTTCCAGCGTGCCGAACTCCGAGAGCCGCGCGCTCGCCTCGGCGGCAGCCCGCATCGCCTCGTCGGTGCGTCCGAGCCCGAGCAGCACGCGAGCGAGGATGGAAAATGCCTGCACGCCCAGGGTCGGCGCGCTCTCGAAGAGCGCGATGGCGGCGCGCGCCTCGCGCTCGGCGGCCTCGGAATCGCCCATGGCCAGGGCGATCTTCGCCAGGTAGCAGCGAGCGAAGAGCTCCGTGCGCACCATGCCCGCTCCCTGGCTCGACGCGACCGCCTCCTCGGCGAGCGCCCGCCCTTCGGCGAGCTGACCACGGTACCCGAGGACCTGCGCGAGGTTGGCCAGCCCAGAGACCTTCAGCTCGTCCAGGTGCATCCGGTCGGCGGCCTCCATGGCTGCCCGCAGCATCGACTGCGCCGTCTCGAAGTCGCCGAGCTCCATGCACACGGCGCCCAGGCTCGCCCGGGCGCTGAGCGCGTTGCGATGATCGCCGGCCTGCTCGAAGGCGAGCAACGCGGCTTCCTGGCTGCCCGCGCAGGAGCCCAGGTCGCCTCTGCACATCTCATAGGCCGCGCGCGCGTCGTGGAGGTGCGCGATCACCTCGAGATCCCTCGTCTCCGCGCTCGCGAGGGCGCGCTGCACCACATCGAGCAACGCGGCGCCCTCGGCGTACCGCCCACCCAGCGCCAGCGCGCTCGCGCCCGCGGACAGGCAGCGGAGCTTCGCGTCCTGCGCGTCGCCGGAGGCGGCCACGTCCACCGCCTCGGTCGTCACGCGAGCGACGACGTCCAGCCGACCCAGCTTCGACGTGGCCCATACGAGGGGGATGATGGCCGAGAACCATGCGGCCGAGCCGCGCTCCACCAGGGCCAGCGCCTCGCTCCCCCGCTCCGCGGAGAGCGCTAGATCGCCGCGCCAGACATGGGCTTCCGCCTGGAGTTGGCGGAGCCTGCCCGCGGCGTCCCCGGCCGCGCCGCAGCCGATACCCCGCTCGGCCCGCGCGATCGCCGCGTCGAGATCGCCGCCCCGGAGCGCCTCCTCCGCCGCGCGCAGGTACGCCTCCGCCGCCCGCGCCGGCGCGCCGCCGAGCTCGAAGTGCTCCGCCAGCGCCATGGCGTCCGCCCCGCCGGCCCGCGCCAGCCAGTCGCCCGCAAGGCCGTGCCCGACGCGGCGGTCGCGCTCGGTCAGCATGCCGTAGGCGGCTTCCCGCACCAGCGCGTGCCGGAACTCGTACTCCACCTCGCCCGCGATCCGCGCCTCGCGCCGCCGCACCAGGAGCTCCCGCCGCCCGAGCTCCGCGAGCGGCTGCGCCACCGGCGCGCCGCCCACAAGGGCCGCCACCGCGCCCTCCCACGACGTCTCGCCGAACACGCTCGCCGCGCGCAGCACCCGGCGCTCCTCCACGCCCAGCGCCTCCAGCCGCGCCTGCACCATCGCCAGCGCCGTCTCCGGCATCCCCTCGCCGCGGCCCTCGGCCACCGCGCGGATGTGCTCCTCCAGCACGAACGCGTTGCCCTCGGCGCGCGCAAGCAGCTCGTCCACCTGCGCAGCGCTCACGCCGTCGCCGAGCACCTGCCGCACCAGCCGCTCGCTCGCGCGCCGGGGCAGCGGCGCGAGCCGCAGCCGGAGCCCGACCCGCTGGCGCCACAGCTCTGGAAACAGCTCGTCCACCTCGGGGCGCGCGAGCGCCAGCACCAGCAGCGGGAGGTCCCTCGCGTGCTGGAGCGCCGCCTCGATCAGCCGCACTGTCGGCAGGTCGCCCCAGTGCAGATCCTCCAGCACCAGCAGCACCGGCTGCCGCTGGCACTCGGCCCGGACGAAGTCCTCGAACGCCTGGCGGATCCGGTCGCCCATCAGCACCGGGCTCTGGCGCGCCGCCTGCAGCTGCACATCGCCCTCGTCAGGAAAGGGCGCCCCCACCAGCTCGCCGAGGAACGCCGCGACGTGCGGCCCCTTGCTCCCGAGCCCGTCGAGCCGCTCGACCCGGGCCAGCACCTTGCTCCGCCGCACCTCCAGCGCCTCGCCGTCGAGCAGCCCCATGGCGCGGCGGAGCGCCTGGGCGAGCAAGCCGAACGCCGAGCCGGCCGCCATGGGATCGGCCCTGCCGATCCAGACCTCGGCGGCCTCGCGCTGCTCCTCGACGGCGCGCAGGAACTCCCAGGCGAGGCGCGACTTGCCCATGCCCGCCGCGCCAACGACGACCACCGCGCTCGCGGTCGGCTCGTCCACGCAATGGCGCCACTCGGCCGCGAGCTGCGAGAGCTCGCGCTCGCGCCCCACGCACGGCGTCGGCTTCCCGAGCAGCCTCGGCACCGTGTCCGGCTCCTCCTTCCGGCCCCGCAGCCAGCACCCATCCGGGCCCTGCACGGTCTCGAAGCGGCTCGCGAGCAGGCTCGCCGTCGCGCTGTCGAGCCGGATTCCCCCGGACGGCGGGCCGTCGCGCCCGACGATCAGCTGGGCCACGCGATCGACGAGCTCGCCGACAGGCAGCCTCCCCTCGATCTCCGCCAGCCCCGTCGCCACCGCCACGGGTGCGCCGCCGACCACCGTCCGGAGCGCGAGCGCGCAATGGGCCGCCCGCACCGCGAGGTCCGTCGGAGACTCGGCGCCCGACAGCGCGATGAGCAGCCACTTCGACTGCAGGAAATCGAGGCTCCCACCGTGGCGCGCCGCGAGGTCCCGCAGCGCCTGGGCCTGCGCGATCCCATCGGCCTCCGCCAGCGTGGCGTCGCTCTCCTCGCTGCCATGGGCGGCCAGGATGACGCACATGACCCGCCGCTCCGACGTCGTGATCTCCTCGCCAGGCGCGCGCGGCGCCGCGATCGCGCCCCCTCCTGCGGCGAGCCCCTCGCCGGCGAGGGCGGCGAGCTCCGCCGCGACGGCGGCGCCGTCGCGCGGCCGGTGCGCCGCCGACTTCGCCAGCATCCGGGCCACGAGGCGCTCGATCGGCTCGGGGATGCCGTCGCGCAGCTCCCCGAGCCGCGGCGGCTCTTCCAGCACGACCTTCACGAGGAGCGACAGCAGGTTGTCGCCAAGGAACGGCCGGCGCCCCGTGAGGCACTCGAACAGGATGCACCCGAGCGCGAACACATCCGCGCGGGCGTCCACCGGCGCCTCGCCGCTCACCTGCTCGGGGGCCATGTACCCGGGCGTCCCGAGGATCGCTCCGGGCGCCGTCAGGCTCCGCGTGAGCCAGAGCTCGCGCGCGATGCCGAAGTCGAGCAGCGTGGCTCGCTCCACCGCGCCGCCCACCAGCATCAGGTTGCTCGGCTTCAGGTCGCGGTGGACGATGCCCTGCTGGTGGATCGCGCCGAGCGTCGCCGCCACCTGCGCCGCCAGCGTCACGCCCTCGGCGATCGAGAGCGGTCCTTGGGCGAGCCGCTGCTCCAGGGTGACGCCGTCGAGCCATTCCATCGCCAGGTACGGCTGTCCTGCGGCCGTCGTCCCGTGCGCCACGTACCGCACGACCCCTGGCAGCCGGAGCGTGACGAGCACCTCCGCCTCCCGCGCGAACCGGCGCAGATCGCTCGCGCTCGCGCCTTGCAGCACCTTCAGCGCGACCGCCTCCCCCGACCGCCGGTCACGCGCGCGATAGACGTCCCCCATCCCGCCGCTTCCGGCGAACCGCTCGATCTCGAACCTTTCCTCGACCACGTCCAAATCGCGCATTGCGTCTGCGATGTCGTTCACACGGGCCTCTGGCGACGGCCCTCCCCCGCAGGATCACGGCGCCTCGTCGGGAGCCATATGTAATCTACAAAACGATCATCCCGATGCGTGGTCTATCTCGGCACCTGGATCGCAGAGCGACCACGACGCGTTCTGGTGCCCGGGCGTCCGGAGACATTCGCGACCACAGCGCGTTCTGGTGCCCGGGCACCGAGGTCCTGGCCCGCCGTGCAGGGCAGCGCGCGGCGTGATCTCAACCGCCGAGTCGGATCCGGAATGGCGAGGCAGGCTCGTGGCCGCACTCCGTTGCCGCCCGGCAAGGCTCGACCTCGACGCGGTAATCGCCGGGCTCGAGGTCCTTGAGCGGCACACGGAGGCGCTGGACCTGGCCGCTCTTCCATGGCCCCGGCTCGAACACCTCGGGCCGCGCCGCCGGAGGCGTCTTGTCGATCGCGTACACGCCGATGCGCACGGACTCCGTATCATGGCCAAAGGCGATCTCGACCTCCAGGGTCCCGTCGATCCGATGCCCGAGCGCCGTCAGGCGACTTGTCCCGAGGACCGTCCCCTTCACGCGCGCGAGCGTGGTGCCTGGAGCGGCGGCCTCCTCGCTCGCCATCACCGCGGGCGCCTCGGCGGCGCGGAGCCGCGGCCACGCGAGCGGCAGCGTATCGAGCCCGCCGAAGAGGCGCGGGCGCTGCGCGTGGGTGCCGCCCAGCGCCCGGTTGAACGCCAGGCCGAGCGTGACCGCCTCGCGCTCGGGATCCACGGCCGCCGGGTCGGTCCAGGCCCCGACGAGCGCCTGCGTGAACACGCCCCCGCGCGGCGTCTCGGCGGCGTCGCTGCCAGAGCTGGCCGCGGTGACGACGCCGACGCGCTCGCTGTGGTCGTGCTCCACGCCGAGATCCTTGGGCAGCGAGAAGCCGCCGGCGCGCCCCGCGTCCAGGATGAGGAGCACGCGCCCCGCCTTCGACGCGGCGATGGCCTGGAAGAGGCGCGCGGCGGACAGCGCGTTCCGAGGATCGGCAGGGCGGGCGGGGTCGTAGTCGATGGGCAGGAGGAAGCCCTCGCCGCGCTGGTCGAGGCCGTGACCAGAGAAGTAGACGAGCAGCGTCTCCCCCTCGGCGGCGCCGGCGAGAAAACCGGTCACGGTCGGCTCCAGGTTGGCCGCGTCGAGATCCTTGGAGGCCTTGATGCGGTCATCGTCGAGGGCCCAGCCGTCGTTGCGCTGCAGGGCCCCGCGCATCGCGTCCACGTCGACCAGCGCGCCCGGGAGGCGCTTGACGCCCGGGGCGCGGTACGCGGCGTTGCCGATCAGCAGGGCGCGCGGGCGGAACGCGCGGGCGCGGAGGTCGGGCTCGGGCCGGATGTCCGCGCGGGCGCTCTCGCCGCCGGGGCCGAGCACGTCGAGGCGGTGGGGCGCCGGGGACCGATCGCCGAGGAGGAGCTCGACCTCGTACGCGGACACGGCGGTCGGGCTCGGGGTCACGCCGCGCACGTCCCAGCGGCCGTCGAGGCGCACGCGGGGGACGCCGCGCGGGGAGAAAACCGTGGCCCGGACGAGGAGGTGCCCCTCGGCCGTGCGCGTCGCCGACGGCGGGCTGACGCCGACGTGGGGGAGGCCGCCGAGCGTCGTGACCTTGCGGGTGACGGGGTCCTCGAAGCGCAGGCCGAGGGCGGCGCCGCTGCCGGACGAGACGAAGCGGCCGTCGGCGAACACCGTGGCCCAGCTGCCGTCACCGAGCGGGACGAGGTGGGCGACGAGGTCGCCCGACGGGAGCGCGCGCACCGAGGCGCGGCCATCGCCGAGGGCGGCGATGAGGTGCTTGCCGTCGGGGGTGGCGGCGATGGAGTGGATGGGCGCGTGCTCCTCGATGCGGAGCGGCGCTGCGGCGGCGCCGGCGTGAATCGGCCAGCGGACGAGCACTTCATCGTCACCGCCGGCCCAGAGGTGCTCGGGCGTGAGGACCAGGGCGTGGACCTGACGTTCGAGCCCCTCGAAGCGGCGGGGCGGGGCGTCGCCGGGCTCGGCGTCGCGGAGCGCCACGGTGCCGTCGGTGCCGGCCTCGGCGAGCCAGCGGCCGTCGGGGCTGTAGGCCAGCGCCATCACGCTCTCTCGGAGCATGGTGGCTCGTGGCCAGGATGCGTTCCGGTCTTCCGCTTGGACGAGGCTCACCCGGAGCACTCGTTCTGCCATCCCGGCGACGACCACTTCAGGACGGCCGGGGGCCACGGCGAGGGCATAGAGCGGCCGCCGCTCGGAGAGCAGCGTGGCCGGCGCCCCGCCCTCGCCGAGCGGCAGGAGCGTCAGATCCCCTGCGGCATCGGCCGACAGGACGGACATGCCGTCAGGGCTGGGGCGGACCGCCCAGGGGAAGTTGCGCAGCTGGCCAATCCGACGAGGGGGAGCGCTGGAGACGCCGGACATCGCGACGACGGCATGATCGAGACCCCCAGAGACCCAGCCGCCATCGGGAAGCGCGGCCAGCGCGGTCACCTCGCCCGCGTGGGCGGACCACCGGCCCGCGAGCGACCATGTGGCCGTCGACCACGCGCTGACGTTGCCGGCGCCGTCTCCGACGAGCACGGCTTGCCCCGCCGCGACGCTGCGCATCCGCCGCTGCGGGATCCCGAGCTGCCGCACGGCGAGCTCGCGATCCACGCCTGTGCAGTCCGCGACCCTGGGCAGCGCGATCGAGCCATCGTCGCCGGCCACCGCGAACCAGGTCCCGGTGGGATCGAACGCGGCGGCGGAGATGCCCGCCGATCGTTTCAGCTCACACCGCAGCGACCTGTCGGCGAGGCGGAAGACGCGAGCGCCTCCGGCGGCGTCTCCGGCGAGCAGCAGATCGCGCCGCGGGCTCAGCGCGAGCCCGTACACCCAGCGTTCCTGCGCGCCGAGGCGTTCGAGCGCGCCGCCGGGCTGGAGCAGCGTCACCTCGCCCTCGCCGCCGAGCGCGAGGAGGCCGCCAGGCAACGCCACCGCGCTCGCGGCGTCGTACCTGGCTGTCACGGCCTGTCGCCCATTCCACACCACGACACCGGCGTTCCCGCCTGCGAACGCGCGCCCGTCGTCGAGGTAGCCCGTCGCCCACACGACGCTGCTCTCACCAGGGCGGATGAGCGCGTCCTGTTCGAGGGTGGCTGCGCCCGAGCCCAGCTCCCAGGCCCTCGCCACACCGGAGAGCGTACCGACGAGGATCTCGCCTCCATCGGGTCGCACGCTGAGCGACATGACAGCATCGGTCGGGCTCAGGGCTCCGAGCCGCCGCCGCTCGCCGCTCTTGCGATCCCAGGCGAAGACCTCGCCGCCCCAGCCGCCGCTCACCACCCCGCGCCCGTCCGGCAGGAACGCACAGCCACAAACCCATCCGCCGTGCCCCTCCAGCCGCTGGACGACCCGGCCGGTCGCCACATCCCAGACGAGCAGCACCCGATCCTCGCCCCCGGACACGAGCTGCCGACCGTCCGGCGAGAACGCCAGGCAGGTCACCTTGGCGAGGTGCCCCTCGGGCTTCGCCAGCCGCGCCCCCGGCGGCGGCCAGGCCTCCGGAGGGGCGGCCGGCGTGTGCTGCGTTTGCTGCGACGGCGCCGGCGGCGCGCTTCCGCAGCCCACGATCGCCGCCACCACGGCGATTGCGCATAGCCCCGCCGCGCCGCCTCCGAATCGCCCGTTCGACATTGCCACCCATCCTATCTGATCGAGGTTCGCGGCCGCCGGGCGAACGCAGCGGACGTCGCCGCGCTGGCCCACCGGCGCCGCTCCGGCGAGCGAACACCGCTGCCAGCGGCGCGCTGGCCATCCCGCGCGCTGCTCTCTAGACTCGCGCCGCGATGCACCGCTGGTTCAACACTGCAGGCCCCTGCAATCCGGCCGACCACTACATGCTCCCGCCCGAGGAGCGCCTGCCGGGGGTGCGCGACCTCATCGATCGCAAAGCCTACTTCGTCCTGCACGCGCCGCGGCAGATCGGAAAGACGACATCGCTGCTGACGCTCGCCCAGGCCCTCACGCGGGAAGGGCGCTATGTGGCGGTGCTCGTCTCGATGGAGGTCGGCGCCCCCTTTCCCGACGACCCCGGCGCGGCGGAGCTCGCGATGCTGAGCGAGTGGCGAGGTAACGCGAGCTCGCAGCTCCCCGAGGACCTGCAGCCGCCGCCCTTCCCGGATGCGCCCCCTGGCCAGCGCATCGGGGCCGCGGTGCGGCCTGGGCCCAGGCCGCACCGCGGCCCCTCGTCATCTTCCTCGACGAGATCGACGCCTTGCGAGATACGACGCTGATCTCCGTGCTACGTCAGCTCCGGAGCGGATATCCGGGCCGCCCGCATGGCTTCCCGCACGCGCTCGCCCTCATCGGTCTGCGCGATGTGCGCGATTACAAGGTCGAATCCGGCAACAGCGACCGCCTCGGCACGTCGAGCCCGTTCAATATCAAGGTCGAGTCGCTCACCCTGCGCAACTTTACCCGAGAAGAGATCGCCGCCCTCTACGCCCAGCACACGGCCGAGACGGGCCAGAGCTTTCAAGCGAGCGCCGTGGATCGGGCCTTCGAGCTCACCCAGGGCCAGCCGTGGCTCGTCAACGCGCTCGCCCGTCAGCTCGTCGACGTCCTGGTCAAGGATCGCGCGCAGCCCATCACGGCCGCGGACGTCGATCGCGCCAGGGACATCCTGATCGAGCGGCAGGACACGCACCTCGATAGCCTGGTAGAGCGCCTGCGCGAGCCACGCGTCCGCGCCGTGATCGAGCCCATGCTCGCCGGCACCGCATTGCCAAGCGTGCCCTCCGACGACCTTCGGTTCGCGATCGACCTCGGCCTCGTGCGCATGACCGCGGAGGGCGGACTCGGTATTGCGAATCCCATCTACCGGGAAATTATCGTCCGCGAGCTCGCGTTCCCGATCCGGGCGTCACTGCCCCAGATCAAGGCCACATGACTCACCCAGGACGGCCGCCTCGACGCCCATCGCCTGCTCGACGCCTTCCTCTCCTTCTGGCGCCAGCACGGCGAGCCGCTGCTCAGAGCGGCGCCCTACCACGAGATCGCGCCGCACCTCGTCGTCATGGCCTTCCTCCACCGCGTCGTGAACGGCGGCGGCAGCATCGAGCGCGAGTACGCCATCGGCCGGGGCAGGATGGATCTCTGCGTTCGTTATGCCGGCGAGACGCTCGCGATAGAGCTCAAGGTCTGGCGCGACGGCCGGCCGGATCCCCTCGCCGAGGGGCTCGCTCAGCTCGACGAGTACCTCGCCGGGCTGGGGCTCCAGCGCGGATGGCTCATCCTCTTCGACCAGCGCTCGGGACAGCCCCCCATCGCCGAGCGCACGCGCCGCGAGCTCGCGTTGACCCCTGCCGGTCGCGAGGTCGTCGTCATTCGCGCCTGAGCGCGCTCGTCGTTCAGGAGCTGTCCCGGGACGCTCTCGACGTGCCTTCCGACCCGACGCTGGCCGCGCGGGACCAGATGACGCGCGCGGCACGCGCCGTGCGGCACGGAATCACGGGCAAAGGAAGGCGCGAGGTGTCCTGACGGGTGCCTGGCATGTCCTGATGGGCACCCGCGTGTCCTGATGGGAGGCTGGCATGTCCTGATGGGCACCGACGCGTCCTGATGGAAGGCTGGCATGTCCTGATGGGCACCGACGCGTCCTGATGGAAGGCTCGCGTGTCCTGATGACCGCCGCGCATTTCCAGACGGCCGCGTAGTCAACGAGATCAACCCATCTCGCGGTGGAGAAATGGGCCGACGCCATCGGGCACGCGGCGCAGGGCATCCGCCGTCACCTCGCGGGAGTTCGTCCCCCCACAGCAAAGCCGTAGGCCCTCGCGGCGGGCTCCCTCCGCGAGGGCCGGGCCTATCTCGATACCGTGCTACTCCGTGGCCGCCGCCTCCCCTGCCCCGGCCGCCGCCGCAGCCGCCACCTCCAGCTCGCAGCGCACCACCTGGACCTCCCCGTCCGCGAGCTCCGCCCGCTCCACGAGCTCGTGCGCCCCTGCCCGCACCGCCGCGAGCACGTCCCCCAGCGCCGGCTTCAGCCGCGCCAGCGTCGCCGCGTTCGCCCCCAGCGCCAGATGCGTCACCACGCGCCCCACGCTCGCGCCCAGCTCGCTCTTCCGCTTGTTGACCGCCGCCATCGCCGCAGCCGCCAGCTCCAGGAGCCCCGCGTCCGCAGGCGCCGCGACCTCCGCGAAATCTCCCGCCGCCGGCCACTTCGCCCGGTGGATCGACCGCTGCCCCGTCTCCTCCGCGTACACCCAGGCCCAGACCTCGTCGGTGATGTACGGAAGCACCGGCGCGAACAGCCGCAGCAGCACCGAGAGCCCGAGCCGCAGCGCAGCCACCGCCGAGCCCCGCGCCGCGTCACCAGCGCCGCCCTCCCCGCGCGCACGCGCCTTCGCCAGCTCCAGGTACGCGTCGGTGAACCAGCGCCAGAAGAAATCCTCCGTCCGCTCGAGCGCCGCCGCGAACTCCTGCGCCTCGAACGAGCGCGTCGCGTCCGCCACCACCGCCGACAGCTTGTGCAAGAACGCCCGGTCGAGCTCCTCGGAGACCGGATGGACCTCCGCAGACTGGCTGAGCACGTACTTGCCCGCATTCCAGATCTTCGTCACGAGCCGCTTGCCGATCTTCAGCACCTTCTCGTCGAACGCCGTGTCCGTGCCGAGCCGCGCGCTCGCCGACCAGTAGCGGACCGCATCCGACGAGTAGTTGTCGAGCAGGTGCATCGGCGTCACGACATTGCCCTTGCTCTTCGACATCTTCTTGCGATCGGGGTCCAGGATCCACCCCGAGATCGCGATATGACGCCACGGGACCGACGCCTCGTGCAGCATCGCCTTCGCGATCGTGTAGAAGGCCCACGTCCTGATGATGTCGTGCGCCTGCGGGCGCAGATCGGCCGGGAACAGCCGCGCGTGGCGCCCCTCGTCGAGCCCCCAGTGCGAGCTGATCTGCGGCGTGAGCGAGCTCGTGAACCACGTGTCGAACACGTCGGACTCCGCCGTGAAGCCGCCCGGCTTGTCCCGCTGGGACGCGTCGTACCCGGGCGGCACGTCGACCGTCGGATCGACCGGGAGCATCTCGCGCGTCGCGAGCAGCGGCCTACCGTGATCCGGGTTGCCCTCGGCGTCGAGCGGATACCAGACCGGGAACTGCACGCCGAAATACCGCTGGCGGCTGATGCACCAGTCGCCCTGGAGCCCCTCGGTCCAGTTGCGGTACCTGAGGCGCATGAAATCCGGGTGCCACTCGATCTTGTCGCCGAACTCGAGGAGCTTTTCCTTCTTGTCCGCGAGCCGCACGAACCACTGCCGCGTGGGCACGAACTCGAGCGGCTGATCGCCCTTCTCGAAGAACTTCACCGCCCGCTCGATCGGCTTCGGCTCGCCCCGCAGCGCCGGGCCCGTACCCGCCACCGCCGCGTGCTCGTCGCGGCGGAGGAGCTCGACCACGGCCGCGCGCGCCTGCTTCACCCCCTTGCCCTGGAGCGGGGCATACGCCGCGTTCGCGGCGGCCGGATCGCGGCTCTGCCAGTCGCCCTCCCCGAACGTCACCGGGAGGACACGGCCGTTCTTGCCGAGCATCTGGCGGAGAGGGAGCTTCTGCTCCCGCCACCAGATCACGTCCGTCGCGTCGCCGAAGGTGCAGACCATCAGGATGCCCGTGCCCTTCTCGCGATCCACGAGCGTGCTCGGGAAGATCGGCACCGGCGCGCGGAAGATCGGCGTGAGCGCCGTCTTGCCGAAGAGGTGCTGATACCGCGGATCCTCGGGGTGCGCCGTCACGCCGACGCAGGCCGCGAGCAGCTCCGGGCGCGTCGTCGCGATGACGAGCTGCTCGCCCGTGCCCTCCACCGCGAACGCGATGTCGTGGAACGCGCCGGACTGCGGGCGATCCTCGACCTCCGCCTGCGCGACCGCGGTCTGGAAATCGACGTCCCACATCGTGGGCGCGAAGACCGAGTAGAGGTGGCCCTTCTCGTGCAGATCCAGGAACGACAGCTGCGCCGTCCTGCGGCAGTGATCATCGATGGTGGCATACTCGTACTGCCAGTCGACCGAGAGGCCCACCCGGCGGAAGAGCGCCTTGAAGACCTGCTCGTCCTCGCGCGTGACCTTGTGGCAGAGCTCGATGAAGTTCGGCCGCGACACGATGCGCGGCGGCTCCTTCTTGAGCGCCTCCGGCGCCGCCTGCGGCAGCGAGAGGCCGCGCTCGTACGGCGTGCGCACGTCCGTGCGGACGTGGAAATAGTTCTGCACGCGCCGCTCGGTGGGCAGGCCGTTGTCGTCCCAGCCCATGGGATAGAAGATGTTGAACCCGAGCATCCGGCGCTGCCGGACGATGACGTCCGTGTGCGTGTAGCTGAAGACGTGGCCGATGTGCAGCGAGCCCGAGGCGGTCGGCGGAGGCGTGTCGACCACGAAGGTCTCCTCGCGGGGGCGCGAGGGGTCATAACGGTACGTCCCGTCGGCCTCCCACGCGTCGGCCAGGCGCTGCTCGGCGACGGGCGAGTCGAAATGCTTCGGGAGCGTCGCTGGATCGATGGTGCGGAACGTCTTCTTGGTCGTCACGTGATCACCTGCAAAACTGACCCCGCAGGTACCGCCCGCGGGGGCGCGCATCCTACGTCGTACCCAGGGTAACGCTCAAGGCGCGCCGCGTCACCGGAGGGCGATCCACGCTCGCGTCCGCCCGGGATCGGCGCCTCCGGCTCAGTCGTAGCGCTCGACGTGGACGTGCTTGCGGGGGACGCCGAGCTCGCCGCGGGCGAGCTCGCGGACGAGCGAGACCATCCGATCGAGGCCGCAGATGAAGACCTGCGGGGCCGGATCCCCGCTCACCCCGGCGAGCTCCCGGTAGAGCTCGGGCACGTGCGCCTGCACGTAGCCGCGGCGGCCCGGCCAGGACGGGCCGCCGCGCGAGAGCGTGATCTCGTAGCGGATCCGGTCCGAGCCGCGCGCGAGCGCCTCAAGCTCGTCGCGGTAGATGACGTCGTCCTCGAAGCGCGCGCCGAACAGGACCCACAGGTGCGCGGCCGCCCCGGCGCGCAGCGACGCGTGCAGCATGCTCCGGAGCGGCGTGACGCCGGTGCCGGTGGCGACGAACAGCGAGGGCGCTGGGCTCTCGGGATCGCGCGTGAAGAGCCCGTGCGGGCCGACGGCGCGGAGCGTCGCGCCGGGCTCCAGCCGGTGCAGGTACTCCGAGCCGGCCCCGCCCTCCACCCGGGTGACCGCCAGATCGAAGCGAGGCGAGCCGTCGGGCGCAGAGGCGATCGAGTAGGCGCGCTTCACCTCACCGCCCGGGAGCGGGAGGACGAGGTTGACCCATTGCCCGGCCTCGAACAGGAACGCCCTGCCGTCGCTGCGCTCGAACGAGAGCTCTCGCACGAAAGGGCTGAGAGGCCGGACGGCGACGAGGCGGGCTTCGAACGGTTCGGCTTGGATCATGATGGGGCCTCTGCGGGGCCACAGGCTGCCGGGCCGCGCGGGTGGCGAGGTCTTACCGCAGCCCTCGCCCTGGCCCAATCACGATCGGAGCCGTCATGGCGCCGCCGGACGGCGTGGAGTCGCGGAAGTCTAGGCCTTCCGGCTCCACGCCGCCGGCGCGCACGGCCGGGCCGCCGCCCGTTCGCGGCGCTCCGGCGCCGGAGCGCAGCGGATCTACCGCTGCACGCCCATGCGCCGGCGCTGCGGGATGTTCAGCGCCGGCCGGGAGCGGTCCTGGTGGGGGAGCTTGCTCGGCGGGCGGGGCTCCCGGTGCGCGGGCTTCGGCGCGGGGACAGGCCCCGTCTGCGGCGGGCGCCGCTCGGGCGTCTTGGCCGAGCCGAGCTGCAGTGCGCGCTCGGGGAGATACGCGGGTCGCTCCGTCATGGAATCCTCCATTCGATCACTCATCACCACGGCAGAAAGAGCACCAAGGCTGAACGAACCCTTCGAAGAACCGGCTCTCATATACCCTCCATTCATCGTACGACCCCGGATTGCAGGCACACCGATGCCGCGACGGACGCTGGCCATGGACGCCGCCCCAAGGCCGCTCGACTGGCGCTCTCGCGCGATGGACGCACCTCCACGCATCGCCGGGGCAGGGCGGTCCGCATCACCACACGCCCCCTCGCGAGGCGCCTCAGCGCCTCGCCGTCAGGAGAGATGGCGAGTCGGCCCGCCGCGCCACGAACCATCCGGCTCGGTGCTTCGCGCGAGCGGCCAGCGAGCGAGGGCGTGCGACCGCGAGGTCAGCGACCTCCAGCGCATCGGACTCGTTCGCAGTTAAGCCACGCTCCGTCCCCACGAGCACACGATCCGCGCCCGCGCGGGGATCCGCGGGCGACCGTCGTGGCTGCTCACGCGCGGCACCAGAAGGGCGCCGTGCCTACCTGGGCAACAGGCGCTCCCCCTTCGGGGCCGCGTGACGGAGCGGTGGTATCAGAGGGAAGTGTGCATGATTGACGCGGGCGACGCGTCGACAGCAACGCTAGCACCGGAGCCAGAGATCGCCCAGCACTTTCTGGTGGTGGGGGGGCTTCGGCCGAAAGTGGGGTCTTTTGAACCGCCAGGACGCCAAAAGACGCCAAGATTTTTGTGGTTTCTTGGCGTCTTTTGGCGGCTTGGCGGTCATTCCGGCAGAGTGGGGGGGGATTCCGCCACCACCCACGTTCTGTGTCTGTGGAGGAGCGCTGTCCTCGCGGAGCGTTCCTCTCCTCATTAAACTTCTGCTTCTCCCCCCGCTCCACGAGCGGCAGGAGCTCGCACGGACACGCCAAGCCACCACACGCCAAGCCACCGCTCAGAACGTCAAGCGCAGCCCCACGCCGAGCGGGACCGCTCCAGGTGACGGACCGACGGCGCCCGGACCGACGAGGAGGCGCGCGGCGGCCGGCCCGCGCGTATCGAGCCCCTTCCGCAGCACCCGCTTCTTGCCGATCACGTAGAGCGGCAGGCCGACGCCGACCGCAGCCACGCCCCCGGCCGCCGTCGCCAGGGCCACCGTGTACGTGTCACGGTGCTTCGTGGCGGACTCGTCGTGGTTCGCGGTGATCAGCACCGCGCCGGTGACGAGGGCGGCTGCTCCGAGGCTCGCGAGGACGATGCCCGAGACCATCATGACCGTGCTGTTCCGCTCGGTCGTCCGCTCCACGAAGTCGCGGAGCTCTCTCTTCGTCGCCTCGATCTCCAGCTCGATCTGGCGCCCGTGGGCGTCTCGCATGCCCTCGTCTTCAACAAAATCGTGGACGGCGTCCGCCTCGTATTTGAGCGCCTTGATCCTCGCCTCGTACGCAGCGACCGTCGCCTCCCACATCGCCTGCGGCGGGAGCCCCTCCACGGCCGGCGCGGCCGGGGGCGCGGAGGGCGCGAGCTGCGGGGGCGGCGTGCGGTCCGCGCCCTCCGCCGGCGCCTGCGCGGCCGCGCTCGACGCGAGCACCGCGCCGGCAAGGGCGAGCGCCCACGCGACGAGGCGGCGGCGCACCGCGGCCGCGGCAGTGGAAGACGCGCGCGCCGGGGGCGCGGGGAGATGCGCGAAACGGGAATGGACTCGTCCCATCGGCGAGCGGCATACCTCAACGGTGGCGCAGCGACATCCGTCGCGTCCCGCTCGCCGGCTTACGCCCGCGCTCGCGGCGCGCTCACCCCTCCCGCGGCCGGCGGCGGCGTTTGCTCCCCTCCCCGTCCCCGACCGGCCGCGCCTCGGCGGCCACGCGGAGCAGTTCCTGGAAGTGCCGCTCCACCGGGCCGAGGTCGATGCCATCCATGAACGAGGTGAAGGCGAAAAAGGGCAGCAGCGTCTGCCAGGCGCGAAGCCAGCCCGGCAGGTAGCGCGGCCGCTCCAGCACGCCGGCCGCGCGCAGCTCCGCCAGCACCGCGATGTCGTCGAGCGCGATCCGGCCGCAGACGAGCAGCTCCACCTCGTCGCGCAGGCCGCCGCGCAGGACCGCGGCCAGGAAGGCATAGACCTCGAGCAGGCCGGCCAGGTAACAGGCGTCCTTCGTGAAGGGCGCGCCGCCCTCGACGAGCCCGCCGCGGCAGACGCGCTGGGCGTCGAAATAGGCGTCGCGGCGGCCGGCGCCGCGCTCGCGCAGGTACCGGTAGAGATCGAGGAAGCTCGCGCCCTGCTCTGCCATGTCCACGAGCCGCACCCGCTCGGCGAGCCGGGTGAGGCGGCCGATGGAGAGCGAGCGGCTGTACAGCTCGGCGAAGATGGCGAGCCCCTCCTGCGTGCGCGTGGTGCGCGGGCCGCCCGACCGCAGGAACGCGCACCGCGGCTGCGCCGCGCCGTTGTGCGCGGTGAGCGCGTGCGTCTCCACCTCGTGGTGCCACAGCCCCTCGGCCTCCCAGGACGCGAACGTGGCCTCCGGGCGGATGCGGACGCGGCTCATGCCGGCCACCACCTTGGCCGTGATCCGCGGGTCGAGCACGATCTCGAGGTCGAGCGGCGGCGTCCGCGCGGCGACGCGGGCGGCGAGCAGATCCCGGAGCGCGCCGGCGTCGAGCGGCTCCTCCTCGGGATCGCTGGCCTCGTCCCAGCCGTGGACGCGCAGGCGCGCCGTGAGGTGCTCGGCGAGGTCGATGTTGCGGACCTCGCCGCCGAAGAACCGCGAGCGCGCGCCGCCGTAGAGCGCCCGCGACCGCTCGGCGAACTCGCGGGTCCCCGCCGCCTCGAGCAGCTCCGCGGCCTGGATCTGCGCGCGGACGTTGTCCCGCAGCCAGCCGAGCGCGGGCGCGTCGCCGTCGATCGATCCGAGCAGCTCGCGCAGCTCGGCGATGCGCCGCGCGAGCCCGTCGCGATCCACGCGGTGCTCGATCTCGGGGAGGCGGTCCTCGCCGGCGGCGAAGAAGCGCTCCTCGACCTCGCGAGGCCAGGCGATGTCCTCGAGCAGCCGGAGCGCCTTGCCCTCGGAGAGGCGGGCGCCGACCCGATCGAGCTGCTCCAGCACGGCGCGGTCGATGCTCATGGCCCCATGCTCGCGCGAACCGCGGGGCGCGGAAAGCCGCCGGCGCAGGCGCTTGCGGCTCCGGCGCGGATCCGGGGCTGGATCGCGAGCGCGCCTGGCTCCGCGTGCCAGCGATCCCTGGCGGGACGATGTCGCGGGGGCGAACCGCCACGATCCCGCCCGCGGGCTCTGCTGAGATCGCCCGTGCGCAGGGGTTGCGTGCCGAAGCGCCCCGGAGGCCCCCGGCAACGTGTTGTCGGCAACCAGCAGGCCTGTGCCGGGGAGGCCAGCGCGAGGGTGTGCGCCGGCGCTCCCCGTGGCCACGCCGAGCATGTTGTTCAGCTCCTCGCATCCGGGATACATTGGAGCCTGAACCTCGATGAATGATGATCCCCAGCTGGCGCACTGTACAGCGCGAATCGGAACGGTCCTCCGGGGCAAATGGCGCATCGATTCGCTTATCGGCGTCGGCGGGATGGCTGCGGTTTACGAGGCGACACACAGGATCGGCCGGCGCTGCGCGATCAAGATCCTCCATCCGGAAATCGCGGTCTCGAAGGAGCTTCGAGCCAGGTTCGAGCAAGAGGCGCTCGCGGTAAACCAGCTCGGTCACCCCGCAGCCGTCAATGTCCTCGACATCGACACGAGCGAAGATGGCTCGCCGTTCCTGGTGATGGAGTTGCTCGACGGTGAATCGCTCGGCAAGCGCGCCCACGGCTCCGGCGGCATCACGGAGCGCGAGCTGCTCCGCGTTGTCTCGACCGTGCTCGAAGTGCTCGAAGTCGCGCACGGGCTCGGCATCGTCCATCGAGACATCAAGCCTGACAATCTGTTTTTGACCTCTTCAGGCGGCGTCAAGGTCCTCGACTTCGGGATCGCTCGAATGCAACAGGGCGGCTCCAACGTTCATACACGCACCGGCGCGATGCTCGGGACTATACCTTACATGTCGCCCGAACAGCTCACGGGTGGCCAGATCGATGGGCGGGCCGACGTCTTCGCCGTTGGCGCGACGATGTTTCGAATCCTGGCAAAGCGCCGTGTGCACGAGGGCTCCATGGAAAGCGAGCTCCTCATCAAAATGGCGACGCAGCCTGCGCCGGCCCTGCGCACCGTTGCCCCCTCCGTCAGCCCAGAGGTTTGCGCCATCGTCGATCGCGCGCTCGCTTTCGATCCATCGCGCCGCTATCCGACGGCCCGCGCCATGCGCGAAGACATCGAGCGCGTTCTGGGCGCCAATGCTGCCCCTCACGCGCCAGCCCCAGTGTCGATCCGAGCCGACGTGTCGTCTCCCATCAGCGTCGATGGCCCGACGATGGCCGCTCCCGCTCCCGGCCAAGCGATGCAGGCACCGATGGTCGTACCCGCGCCGCCTCGATCCGCTGCAACCAGCCCACGAGCGAGCTCGAATTCGCCATTCTTGATGATCGCAGTGATCGCCTCGTTCGCTGTCGCCGTTTGCCTCGCCGCCGTCTTCTTCGTTGCTCGTTCGCGAGGCTCCGTCGAAGGCACTCGTGAGAGCGCGGACGACGAGACATCGCAAGAGGACAAGACGAGCGGTAGCTCTGGCACGATGGCCACGGCTTCCACTGCCAGCACGCCATCCACGCCATCCTCGACCGCTGCGCCCCCCTCGACGCGCCGGCCCGCCCCCAATGGCAAGTATCGCCTCCTCGTCAAAGACGGCAAATATCCATTTTGCGTCACGTCGAAGCTGAAACACGCCTATCCAGTACGCACGAATGACGAGGGCGTCAAAGTGTGCAGCGGCACCCCCGATGGGCCCATTCCGATTGAAGGCCTCAAAGCCTACCACCCCTCGGAGCTTCAATGGGAATAGCTTCGTGAGGTGCGGCGGCCTCGTCGTGCACCGTGGCGGCGTGCCGAAGAGCACCCAGCCGCCCAACTCTTCGATCGCTGTCCCCCGATGTCTTCATCATGCCTTCGGGGCGGGGCTGGAGGTTCCGGCGATGCGGGCGGCGACCAGCGAGCTACGGTTCGATGCACCGTGGACATCCGTGTAGGCTGATGTCGGTGTACGGAACCAGATCCACGAACATCGCGGAACTGCACAGATCTTCCGTACGGAGGGTGGATTGAGCAGGATGTCCACTCGGACGGCGGTGCGGTTCCTCCGCTCTCAGCGCCTTTGTGCGTGTACAGTCCTCGGCATGCCAGGGACAATCCCACCCAAGGGGCCCTCAAGCACCGACGACGTCACGGTGCCGATGCTCGGGAGACAAGGCGACGCATCCGTCGTTGAGCTCACAAGCTCGGCGCTGGTGGAAGAAATCGAGACTGCGGCGCGGCCGTGGTCGGACGACGCACCCACGTTGGTGCGCTCAGACAACAGAGCGCCAGCGCTGATCGGGAGCTTGATCTCGGAGCGGTACCGCGTCCACGAGCTCATCGGGGAGGGGGGTATGGGAGCCGTGTACCGCGGCGAGCAGGTGCACCTCCGCAAGCAGGTCGCGATCAAAGTCCTCCAGCCGAGCGCCCGGAACCTCCCCCAGATCGTGGCGCGGTTCGAGCGCGAGGCGATCGCGGGGGCGCATATCCAGCATCCGAACGTGGTCTCCGCAAGCGACTTCGGTCAGCTCGCGGATCGGTCGCATTTTCTCGTCCTCGAGTATGTCGAGGGCACCCCGCTCCAGGACGTGATCGCCTCGGCGCCGCTCCCCGCGCGGCGCGCGCTCCACATCGCGCGGCAGATCGCGTCTGCTCTGGAGGCGGTGCACGCGAAGGGGATCGTGCACCGCGATGTGAAGCCGCAGAACGTCCTTCTCGGCGACCGTGATCAGGTGAAGCTCATCGATTTCGGCCTCGCCAAGGTGAACGTGGAGCTCCTGTCCACGGAGAGCCGCGAGGCCGCGCGCAAAGGCCAGGACCTCACCGCTGCCGACCAGGTCCTCGGCACGCTCAGTTATCTCGCGCCGGAGGCCGTGCGCGGCATGGATGCCGTCGATGCTCGCGCAGATCTTTATGCGCTTGGAATCATTTTGTACGAAATGCTGTCCGGGAGGAGCCCGTTCGACGCGAGCGACGGCCAATCTTCCTTCCGGAAGCGGCTCGTCGAGGATGCGCCCCCCCTCCGCCAGCGTGCGCCGGGATCAGGTATCCGCCCCGACGTGGAGGCGCTCGTGATGCGGCTCGTCCAGCGAGACCCGATCCAGCGCTATCCGACGGCTACGAACGTGATCGCGGCCATCGACGGGGCCATTGCGGCGATGGAGAACGCGCCGAGGCAGATCGAGCCGACCGTTGCGATGCAGCCCGGTGCTCCGGGGCACCAGACGAGCGCGACATCGCTCGCGTCCAGGTGGAGCTCGCCGGCGATGCGGCCGTGGCTCATTGCGTCCATCGTCGTATCGCTCTTGCTCAGCGTCGCGCTCTTGATCGCCATCCTGCTCAGCTGACAGAGACTCAAAATGGCCACATCGAGAGAGCGGGCTCATCGCTCGGCGGCAGCTCCATGAGCCCCGTCGGCTCGGTCCCCCGCCGCTGACGCGCGCCACGGCCGCGCAGGGCGCCCTTCGCGAGGTGAGCTCCCTCAGCGACGCGGAAGCGGGGCCCCCGCCGGGATCCGCCCTTCCTCGACGGCCACGACGTAGGGCGGCAGGCGGCCCGACCGCACCGCGCGGACGTCGGCGCGCATCGTCGCCGCGTCCGGGTAACGCTCGACCTTGTCGAACGCGAGGGCACGATCCACGACGTCGCACACCTCCGAGGGCACGTCCGGCGCGCACTGCGCGAGCGACGGCGCCCGCGCCGTCGCCGCGGCGATGAGCAGGCGCGCCTCGGCCACGTGGCCGTGGATCGCGCGACCGGAGAGCAGCCGAAACATCGTGGCGCCCAGGCCGAAGACGTCGGTCCGGCCGTCGATCTCGCGGACCATCCCCCTCGCCTGCTCTGGCGCCATGTACTCGCACGTGCCGAGCGCCACGCCCGTCTTCGTGGCCGTCTTCTCCGGCAGCTCCCCCATCCCGAAAGGAAGCGGATCGAGCACGCGGGCGATCCCGAAATCGAGCACCTTCACCCGCCCATCGCTCCCGATATGCAGGTTCTCGGGCTTGATGTCCCGGTGAACGACGCCGTACGCGTGCGCCACGACCAGCACATCGAGGACCCGCTCGGCGAGCGCCAGCACCTCGCCCACCGCGAGCGTCCCCACCCGGGCCATGCGGTCGAAGACCGTCTCGCCCTCGAGCACCTCCATCGCAAGGTAAGCGGCGCCGTCGTCCGCGACGCCCGACTCCAGCACGAGCGGCAGCCCCTCGCAGAGCGGGCCGACAGCCGCCAGGGCGCTGCCGATCGGGCCCTCGCGCAGGAAGCGCTTCCGGAGCTCCTCGATCTGGCTCAGCGACGGGTGCAGAACCTTCACCGCCGCGACCTGGCCGTCAGCGCGCCGGCCAAGGAAGACGCTCGCCATCCCGCCGCCACCGAGCACGCGCTCCACCGTCCAGGTCCCGATCTGGGTGCCGATACGCCGCGCCGCGAGTTCCTCGTCGTCCATCGAGCGGGCGGATGGTACCATCCCGTTCACCAGGAGCGATCGCGAAAGGCCACTCGGCCAGCTGGAGAGTCCGCGCAAAGCCAGAGGAGGCGCGTGACCTCCGGCGGATAGCAGCGCATGAGCGCGACGCGGCGATCAGTCGGGGCATGGGGCCCCGCACGCCATGACGTTGCCAGGACAGGCTTCTATCTGCCCGAGACACGTGCCGATGACGCAATCGGAGCCAGGCGTGCAGTACACCAGACATGGAGCGCTCGTCATGCAATTGACCGAGCAATCACCTTCGCACCAGATCTTGTGCATCCCCGCTCCCATGCAGTTCACCAGCGCGTCTCGGCGCGCCCCGATGTCGCAGACGGTCCCGTCCTGACAAGCGATCTGGCACGGTTCATCGCACACGTGATCGCAGTCGTTTGTCAGCATACAGCTGGTCCGCTGCGACGCGCCGCGCCCTTCCTCGGGGCCGCGGCTCGATGGGCCAGGGAGGCGGGCTCTCGTGTCGCCCTTCTTCTCGGGGCCGGGATCCGGAGCCTTTGCCAGGGGGCGATCCGCCGCCGGGCCACCGGGAACCTTGGCGGGCGGTGGGGCCGCCGGTCGCTGCGCGCCGGTCGCCCCCGGCGATCTCGCGTCGGGCTCGACGTTCACCGCACGGAGAACCACGGCGGCGAGCACGCCCGCGGCGAGCAGCGGGAACGCCAGCACGGCCCATCGCAGCCTCCGTCCACGTACCGTGGTCGCGGTCCACGGCGTCGCCTGGGTGAACCCCGACGCCGCCGGTGAGGGGGCACGAGCCGGAGCGACGGCCGATCCGCCGCCCGGGACGCCCTGCGCGCTCGACCTATTCGGGGCGCTGGCGATGGAGACATCGCGGATGACGCTCCCCATGTCACCTGCCGGCGGCGGGGCGGGATGCAGGCCACCGGCGCCCGAGGCGCGCACCGAGACGGCCGAGGAAGGGGCGAGCCCCTGCGGCATCCACACCGTCGTGGCGGTGCTGAGCGGATCCGCCGCGGGGGCCCCGGCCGCGCCGAACCGCAGGGCAAAAGCGGGCGGTTGACCGGCGAGGACCGCGCGCACGTCCTGCTGCATGACCGTCGCGCTCGGGTAGCGCTCGCCTCGATCGAACGCGAGCGCGCGATCGATGACGGCGCACACCCACTGCGGGGTCTCCGGAGCGACGCTCGCGAGCGGCGGCGCAGGCAGCGTGGCCATCTTGACGACCAGATCGGTGTCAGAGCTCGCGTCATGGATGCGCCGCTTCGTGATCAGACGAAACATCGTCGCTCCGACCGCGAACAGGTCGGCACGCGCGTCGATCTCGTCGCCTCTGACTTGCTCCGGTGGCATGTAGGCGACCGTGCCGAGCGTCGTTCCCGTGCGCGTCCGGACGTAGTCGGCCGCGGCCTGCCTGACGCGGGCGACGCCGAAGTCGAGCACTTTCAGGCGCCCGTCGCGGAGGCGGAACAGGTTGTCTGGCTTGATGTCGCGGTGGATGATGCCGTGCGCATGGGCCGCTGCCAGCACGTCCAGCAGCCCGTCCACCATGGCCAGCAGCTCGGCCATGTCGATCCTGCCCAGGCGCCTCGCGTACCCGGCGAGCGACTCACCATCGAGCAGCTCCATGACGAGGAACGGGCAGCCGTCCGCCGTCGCGTCGATATCGCGTATTTCCACCGCGCCGGGATGGACGAACCGATTGACGGCTTGCGCTTCCTGATCGAACCGCGCGCGCAGCTCGGGCATGCGCGCGATCTCGGGGTGGAGGATCTTGATGGCATCTCGCCGCCCGATCTTGTGCGCGCCGACGTAAACAGCGGCCATGCCGCCCGAGCCCAACAACCGCTCGATCGTCCACTTCCCGCACAACACGGTGCCGACTCTGCGCTGCAGTTCCTGGTCGTCCATATCCGGGTTCAGGGTTGCTAATTTGTCGAACGGAGTCCTCGCGGCGCCCCAGCACCGCCCTGACCGTCGCCCATCCTAGCCGATTGGCCGTGGCGTCGTGACCGCGCGACACTCGGCGTGCCGTCCCGGGTGTGTCGACGACCGAGCGCAGCCGCAGGCCGACCAGGCCAACCCAAAGTGCCCGAGTCGAGACCAGCGCCCTGCCCGAGGCGCGCGTGTCGCGCGACGAGGGAGCGTGACCGTGGATCCGCCCGAAAGCCGATGGTACCGTCGCCGCGATGTCGGGGAGCGTGGATCAGCTCGAGGAACACCGCGCGGCGCTCACAGGGCACTGTTACCGGATGCTCGGTTCCGTGGTCGACGCCGACGACGCCGTGCAGGAGACCATGGTGCGCGCCTGGCGGAGCCTCGACAAGTTCGACGGGCGATCGTCGCTGCGCACCTGGCTGTACCGCATCGCGACGAACGTCTGCCTCGACGCGCGGGCCGATCGCGCGCGCCGGGCGCGCCCGCTCGAGGAAGGCCCTGTCGGCACCGTGGACGACGAGCTCCAGACGCGCCCGCGCACGCACTGGCTGGAGCCCGTCCCCGACGCGCACGCCCTCCCGGCGGACATCGACGCCGCGGAGCGGGTGGTGCTCCGCCAGAGCATCCGCCTCGCGTTCGTCGCGGCGCTCCAGCACCTGCCGCCGAAGCAGCGCGCCGCGCTGCTGCTCACGGAGGTGCTCGGGTGGTCCGCCGCCGAGGTCGCCGACAGCCTCAGCACCTCGGTCGCCGCGATCAACAGCGCGCTCCAGCGCGCGCGGGCGACGCTCGCGAGCCGCGATCTCGGCGACGTGCGCGCCGCGCTGCCGGAGCCAGAGGCCGCTCTGGTCGACCGCTACGTCACCGCCTTCGAGCAGTACGACGTGGACAGGCTCGCGGCGCTGCTGCACGAGGACGCGACCCTGTCGATGCCGCCTTTCACCCTCTGGCTCCGCGGCCCCGACGCCATCCGCGCGTGGCTGCTGGGCCGGGGCGCGGGCTGCCGCGGCTCGCGGCTCGTGCCGACGGCCGCCTGCGGCTCGCCGGCGTTCGGCCAGTACCGCCCCGCGCCGGAGGGCGGCCACCGGGCCTGGGCGCTCATCGTGCTCGAGCTCGCGGGGGACCGCATCGCCAGCATGACGTCCTTCCTCGACACCGAGACGCTCTTCCCGCGGTTCGGCCTGCCGCTCGAGCTCCCCGCGTAGCCCCCGCGCCCGGCCGGATCGGGGCGGCGAATTTTTTTCCGGTCGACCGATGAGTCCCGGCGCAGGCGGGGGTCTGTGGGGGTGAACTCCGGCACGACGGCTCCCCATGGCCGCGATCGTTGCCGGCATCACCCGGCGTCCATGCTCGAACAGGAGAAGAGGACCATGACAACGAACAGCGCTCGCAAGATCTTCGTCAACCTGGCCGTCCGCGACCTGAAGCGGTCGATGGAGTTCTTCGCGAAGCTCGGCTTCGAGTTCAACCCGCAGTTCACGGACAACAACGCCGCCTGCATGATCGTCAGCCAGGAAGCCTTCGTGATGCTCCTCGTGGAGCCGTTCTTCAAGGGCTTCACGAAGCGGGAGATCTGCGACACGCGCACGCACACGGAGGGGATGTTCGCGCTCTCGTGCAGCAGCCGGGCCGAGGTCGACGAGATCGTGAAGAAGGCGATCGCGGCGGGCGGATCGCACGCCATGGATCCGCAGGATCACGGCTTCATGTACGGCTGGAGCTTCTACGACATCGATGGTCACCACTGGGAGGTCGTCTGGATGGCCCCCGAGGCGATCCAGTCGTAGCCGGCGCCTCGACGGAGGAGAAGGAGGAGAGCCATGGTCGAGAGCCAAACAGCGAACAGCGATAGCTTCCAGGTCACGACGCCGTCGGCGGACGAGGTCCGCATGACGCGCCTGTTCAACGCGCCGAGGCACCTCGTGTTCGAGGCGATGACGAGGCCCGAGCACATCAAGCGGTGGTGGGGCTGTCTGGGCGAGGGCTACTCGGTGCCCGTCTGCGAGATGGACCTCCGGCCGGGCGGCAAGTGGCGCTTCGTGAACCGCCACCCCGGGGGCGAGGCCGCGTTCCACGGCGAGAACCAGGAGATCACGCCGCCGAGCCGGCACGTGTTCACCGAGATCTTCGAGCAGTTTCCGGACACTGTCACGGTGGTGACGGCGGTCTTCACCGACGAGGGCGAAAAGACGCGGCTCACGGCCACGGTGCGTTATCCGTCGACGGAAGTGCGCGACATCGTCCTCGCGTCCGGGATGCCCAAGGGCGCGGGCATCAGCTACGACCGCCTCGAAGATCTGGTCGCGCAGCTGCAGCAGCGATGAACCGACCGGCCGGCGGTGAGCGGGCGCGGCGCTGCCAGCCCGCGCGCGCGCTCGCTCACGCGCGCCGCCCGGCGAGCACCTGCCGCAGCGTCGCGCCGCCCACGGGCTTCGTGAGGTGCAGGTCGAAGCCGGCCTGCCTCGACGTGGCCTGGTCCTCGGGTCCACCGTAGCCCGAGAACGCCACCAGGTAGAGCGCGTCGCCCCCGGGCGCGGCCCGCGCGCGACGGGCGACCTCGCGGCCATCGATGCCCGGCAGGCCGATGTCGATGAAGGCCACCTCGGGGCGCAGCGCCAGGAGCTTCGTCACGCCGTCCAGCCCGTCCACCGCGACCGTCACCTCGTGCCCCAGCGCCTCGATGAACTCGCTCATCACCCGGCGCACGTCCTCCACGTCCTCCACGACGAGCACCCGGCGCCGCTCGGCGGCCTCGGCCGGCGGCGGGGCGGCGGGCGGCTCGGCGCCCAGTGCGGGGGGCGGCAGCGGCGCGCCCCGGCCGAGCGGAAGGCGCACGATGAACTCGCTGCCCTGGCCCGGTCCGGCGCTCTCCGCGACGACGCTGCCGCCGTGCATCTCCACCAGCCGCCGCACCAGCGTGAGCCCGAGGCCGAGCCCGCCCGTGCTGCGGTCGATGCTCTGATCGACCTGCGTGAAGAGGTCGAACACCCGCTCGAGCATCGCCGCCGGGATGCCGCGGCCCGTGTCGCGCACCCGCAGCACGGCCTCGAGCGCGCCGCCCGCCGCCTCACGGGTCAGGCGCACCGAGATGGCTCCCTCCGGCGGCGTGTACTTCGCGGCGTTCGTCAGGAGGTTCGTGACCACCTGCTCGAGCCGCGTGGCGTCGGCCCGCATCCCGAAGTCCCCCGGCCCGACCTCGACCGAGAGCGCGTGGCGCCGCGCCTCTACGGCCGGGCTCACCGCGGCGGCGGCGTTCCTCACCGCCGCCGCGAGATCGACGTCCTCCAGGCGCAGCTCCACCGTGCCGCGCGTGATGCGCGACACGTCGAGGAGATCGTCCACCAGGCGCACGAGGTTGCCCACCTGCCGCCGGGCGATCTCGCGGTAGCGCGCCGACCTGGGCGCCTCGCCCGCCAGATCGCCGAGCAGCGTGAGCGACAGGCTGATGGCGGCCAGCGGGTTGCGGAGCTCGTGCGCGAGCGTCGCGAGGAACTCGTCCTTGCGCTGATCCGCGAGCTTCAGCGCCTCGACGAGCGCCTCCACGCGCCGGCGGGCGTTCACCTGGTCGGTCACCTCGAAGGCGAACACGAAGATGCCCTCGACCGCCCCGTCGCGGTCGCGCATCGGCTGGAAGACGAAGTTGAAGAAGCCCTCCTCCGTCGTGCCATGGCCCTTGCGATCGAGCCGCACGGCGAGCTCCCTTCCCACGAAGGGCTCGCCGGTGCGGGTCACGGTGTGGAGGAGATCCGGGATGGATTGCCCCTCGAGCTCGGGCAGGGCGGCCAGGATGGGCTTGCCCACCTGCGCTCGTCCGCCGACGAGCTGCTGGTAGAGCGGATTGACCACCTCGAAGACGTGCTCCGGCCCGCGGAGGATCGCGATGGGCCCCGGGGCCTGCATGAAGAGGTCGTTCAGGTACTGGCGCTGCCCCTCGGCTTCCCTCCGTCGGCGCGCGAGCTCCACGTGGATGCGCACGCGCGCGAGCAGCTCCCTCGCGGAGAACGGCTTCACGAGGAAGTCGTCCGCGCCGGCCCCGAGGCTGTCGACGCGCACCTCCTCGCCCGCGCGCGCGGAGAGCATCATCACGGCGACGCCGCGGGTGCGCTCGTCGGCGCGCAGCGCCTTGAGCAGGCCGAAGCCGTCGAGCCGCGGCATCATCACGTCGGTGAGCACGAGGTCCGGGACGTGGGCGCGGGCGCTCTCCAGCGCGGCCTGGCCGTCGGCCACGGCCTCCACCGTCCACCGCTCGGCGAGGAGCAGCCGCTGCACGTAATCGCGCATGTCCGCGTTGTCGTCCGCGACGAGGATGTGACCCGGCCGCTTCGGGGCCGGGCGCTCCTCCGCCGGCAGGGCGTCCAGCGCCCGCTCGTCGCGCCCCCACTGCGCGGCCTCGTCGAGGAAGGGCGCCGCGCCGCGCGCCTCCGCCGCGGCCGGCGCGGGGGCGAGGTCGATGCGATCCGCGGGCAGGTGCGCCTTCCCGAGCGGGATCGCGACCGAGAAGCGGCTGCCCGCGCCGAGGCGGCTCTCCACGGCCACGCTGCCGCCGTGGAGCTTCGCGAGCTCTCGCACCAGCGCGAGGCCGATGCCGCTGCCCTCATAGCTGCGGCCCCTGGCCCCCTCGACGCGGTAGAACCGATCGAACACGCGCGGCAGCTCCTCCTCCGGAATGCCGGTGCCCGTGTCCTCGACCGACAGGACGATCCGCCCCCCGGCCTCCTCCAGCGTCACCCGGACGCCCCCCGAAAACGTGAATTTGAAGGCGTTCGAGATGAGGTTGAGCACGATCTTCTCCCAGAGCTCGCGGTCGACGTAGGCCGGCTCGGAGAGGGGCGGGCACTCCACCGTGAGGGCGAGGCCGGCCCGATCCATGAGCGAGCGGAACGAGCTCGCCAGCTCCGCGGTGAAGGAGCCGAGATCGGTAGGCTGGTAGCTGGCCTGGATGCGGCCCGCCTCGATGCGCGAGAAATCGAGCAGCGTGTTGACGAGCCGGAGGAGCCGGAGGCTGTTGCGGTAGACGATCGCGAGGCGGTCGCGCTGAGGCGCGGGCAAGGGGTGCTCGGCGTCCGAGAGGCCGTCCTCGACGGGTCCCAGGATCAGCGTGAGCGGCGTGCGGAACTCGTGGCTGATGTTGCTGAAGAACACCGTCTTGGCGCGGTCGAGCTCGGCGAGCGCGTCCAGCCTGCGCCGCTCCTCCTCGCTGGCCCGGGCGTTCTGGAGGGCCGCGGCGCCGTGGCCGGCCAGGAGACGCAGGAAGCGGCGGTAGTCGTCGTCCAGCACAAGCCGGGGGCTGGCGCCCGCGACGAGGAAGCCGGCCGGACGACCTCCGTTGCCGGCGCGGGGGAGCGGCAGCACCACCGCCTGGCGGGCGGCCTCCGGCCACGGCCCCCCCGGAAGGGAGCCGACGCCTGCGGGCAGCTCCGACAGCTCCACCTCCACGTCCTCGCGCAACACGCGGTGAAGCGGCCACAACGCGCCGGCCGCCGCGCCGAGCTCCACCGCCGCCGGCGCCGCCGCGTGGCCCGGGTCGAGCCCGGCGGTCCCTGCGAGCCGGGCGGGCGCGCCGTCGTCGTCCACGAGATAGAGCAGGGCGAAGGGCACGTCGCGCCCGGCCTCTGCCAGGGTCGCCATCATCACCCGACAGACGTCCTGAACGCTCTTGGCGTCAGCCGCCCTCGCCGCCAGGGCCCCGAGGATCTGCAGCCGTCGCTGTCCGAGGATGTACCCTGTGCTCTCGGAGCAAGCGACGAGGATGCCCGCGACAGCGCCGCTCTCGTCCCGGATGGGGCTCTGACCGTAGCTGAAGTAGCACTCCTCCATGAAGCCGTGCCGATCGAGGACGAGCAGGCCATCGCGGACGTAGGTGGCCCCTCCCGCGAAGACCTTCTCGATCATCGGCTCGATGATCTCCCAGATCTCCTTCCAGCACTCGCGGCCCGCCTGACCCATGGCGGCGGGGTGCTTCTTCGAACCGAGGATCGGGCGGTAGCCGTCGTTGTAAAACTGGATGAGCTCCCGGCCCCACCAGAGGAACATGGGGTGTTCGGACGAGAGCAGGATGGACAGCGCTGTCCGCAGCGACTGGGGCCATGCCTCGACCGGGCCCAGCGCCGTCCGCGACCAGTCGATCGAGCGTATCAGCGCCCCCGTCTCCCCGCCGCCGGCGAGCGCGCCGCCGGCCGGATCCGGCCCAGCCCCGGCGCTCGCTTTCTCGACGCGCCCCGCGCCGGTCCGCTCCTCGACGCGATCGTGCTGGCCGGTGCGCCGTCTCGCCATGGCGAACACCTGCTTTCTTACCACAGCCGAGTCCAGCCATCCTCGGCGCCGCCACGCTGGGGGCGGCCGCCCGCTCGGCTCGACGACCATCGCGACGCGTACCGCGTCGATACGCCGGCCCAGCCCCATCGGGGCGACTGAATTTCCTTGACACCTCAATCACTCCACCGCGTGCGGCACACCTCCGTGGCGCCCTCGCAGAGGCTCGCGCGCGCTCTCACCATCTCCTGAAATCACGCGCGGACGCGCGGCCCTCCTGCCGCCGAATGAATATTTACAGAGCTCCGCAAAGGCCACTCCGGCGCGGAGCGCTTGCTCGATCCGAACAATCGGTCTAAGCTCTCTCGCATAGCTTCGGAGGCCGAAATGGCCTCCCATTGCAAGAGGAGCGTCCATGCGCCGTCTCAGCCCTGCTGCCCGCGTTCGGTACTTCTTCGCTGCCCTGACGGCAGGCGCAGCGATGTTGGGCACCACTGCCCTGCTGGTCCCCTCGAGCGCGGCGGCGCCCGGGGGGAATTGCACCTTTTACAGCGACGAGAGCCTCGCCACGGTCGTCGGCCAGTACGGCCGCGACTGCTGCAACAACCGGATCGCGTGGGGCACCACGACGCAGCACTACGAGTGCGGCGGGTGCTTCACCTGCACACCGCCTCCTCGCTGAGGGAAGCGCCGGTGAAGGGCGGCCGGCTCGACGGCGATCGCCGGCCGCAATCGTTCAGCTTCTGAGAACAATTGAACAGGGAGGCGGGGAGACGGGGAGATGGGTTGGATTTTTCTCCCCGTCTCCCCGCCTCCCTGTGAATTTTCCCGAACTTCGGGGGGATCTTCAGGTCGGCATGAACAAGAGCCGTTCTTTTCGATGGTTGTACGGCACAGCCAGCATCGCGCTCGGAATCGTGGCCCTCTCCGGCTGCTCTGGCCGGGTGGACCGGGGCGACGATGCGCCGGGCGGCTCGTCGAGCGCGGGCGGCCATGGCGGCGACGCTGGCACGACGGGCGCCGGCGGAGCTGGCACGGGCAGCACGAGCGCTGCTGGCTCTGGAGCGGGAGGCTCGTCGAGCGCGGGCGGCTCGGGTGAGGGCGGCTCTGGAGGCGCTGAAACGAGCGGCTCCGGGATCGGCGGCTCCAGCGACGGGTCGGGCGGATCGAGCAGCACGAGCACCGTCGAGTTCGTCGGCAACATCACGACGAACCGCGCCGTGCGCGACGGCTTCGTCCGGTACTGGGACCAGATCACGCCCGAGGTCGAGGGCAAGTGGAGCGCCGTCGAGCCGTCCCGCGGCGAGCGAGACTGGAGCAGGCTCGACGCGATCTACAAGTACGCGCAGGACAACGACATCCCCTTCATGCAGCACGCCTTCGTGTGGGGAGCCACGAGCCAGGGCTGGCTCGGGCGCCTCTCCGCGGAGGAGCAGCGGCAGGCCGTGATGGACTGGATGCAGGCGTTCTGTCAGCGATACCCCGAGACGAAGTACATCGTCGTCGTGAACGAGCCGCCGCCCCACACCACGCCTTCCTTCAAGAACGCCATCGGCGGCGACGGCGAAAGCGGAGTTGACTGGATCGTCAACTCCTTCAAGTGGGCTCGCGAGTTCTGCCCGGACGCGACCCTGATCCTCAACGACTACAACATCATCGAGTACCAGAGCGACCACGACCGCTTCGTCGCGATGCTGAGCGCGGCGCTGGAGGCGGGCGCCCCGATCGACGCCGTCGGCGCGGAGGCCCACGACGTGTACAAGAAGGACGCCGGCACCGTGAAGGGCTTCCTCGACAGGTTCGCCGCCATGGGCCTGCCCGTGTACATCACCGAGCTCGACATCGACATCGCGGACGACGACGAGCAGCGCAGGGTGATGGAGGAGCAGTTCACGATGCTCTACAACCACGGCGCCGTCAAAGGCATCACCTTCTACGGTTACGTCGTCGGCTCCACCTGGCGGGACAGCACGGGCCTCATGCACCCGGACGGCACGATGCGGCCGGCCATGGCCTGGCTCATGGACTTCCTTGGTCGCGGCCAGTGATCCCGCCTGCGTGGCGTGGTGAGCGCTCGAGATCGAGGTCTGGCTGCGCCGGAGGCGGCGATGGCGCAAGAGGCGCTGTCGGCCGGGCCGCCAGGGCTACGTCTGGGCAAGCCACGCGATCGCGGCGTGACGCGCCTCGAACACGCCGAAATGCTGGCCGCGGCGCTCCTCGGCCACCATCTCCCCGAACCGGCTGCTGAAATCAGCGGCCCCCGGAGGGCACACCACCGCGAGCCGGATCCAGTAGTTTCTCAGCTTCTGCAGGATCTCCCCAGCCTCCCCTGAGCTGAGGTCGAAGAAGGCCGCCGTCAGGTTCGCCGGGTGGAGGAGCGCACACCGCACGCCGCCCGAGAAACAGGCCTCGATCACGCGGTCGACGTCGCGGACGCTCGCCATGAGCCCGTGGTCCGGCGACCCCTCCACGAACTGCACACCGCCCTCGTCGACCACCGCCAGATCCATGGCACCCCTCCGACACCGCCTCTGCGCCGCGGGCTCGGCGGAGAGCTCCGCTCGGCCCGCGACCAGGGTAATCCCACCGAGCGGCCGCTGTACAGGCGGCAGCGCGCGGCAGCCCGGACGAGGGGCCGCGCTCGCCCCCGCCGCGCGGCGCCCCGGGCGTCACTGGGCGCGCCTGACCTCGTCGGAGAACCTCACCGCCTCGCGGAGCACGTGATCGGCGAGCGTTGGCTCGATGATGCTCTTGATCTGCCCCGTCTCGATGCCCTGTTCCGCGGCCGTCTTGAAGTCGATGACCTCGTCGGCCATCGTCGCGAGCTGCCCGCTCTCGACCCGGAACTCGTGCGCCTGGTACATCTGCCCGGCGCGCGCGGTCGCCTGGTCGATGAGCGCGCGCTCCTGCGGATCGAGCAGGTGCGCGATGAACTCGAGGTGCTCCGCCATGATCCTCGTCCAGAACGCCGCGACCTCGTCGCTCTCGAGCGCGGTGTTGCCGTACGCGAGCCGATCGAGCCGCGCAACGAAGCGCTCGGCCTCCCGCGCGATGTGGTCGAAGAAGAGCGGCCAGACGAGGCTCCGGAGCGAGCCGCTCTCCTGCGCGCGCTGCATGCGACGCTTGTACTCGATGAACCGCTGGACGTTCGACCGCAGCGAGGCGAGGAGCGAGGAGATCCCGTAATCGTTATACCCTTGATCGCGCGCCGCGAGGAAGTGCCTGGCGAAGAGGTTCTGGTACTGCCGCGCCTCGTCCCGGGGCCCGCGGAGGTGGTCGCCGGGCATGAGCAGCGCGATGAAGAACGCATGTTCCATCATCTGGTCCGTCCAGAAGAGGACCTCCGAGACGGCGTGCGCTGCATAGCCGGCGCCCGGGGCGGGCAGGAAGACCGGCTTCCTCGAGCGCCGGTCGACGGAGATGCCGGGCGTATAGGCGACCCCTTCCGGGAGGGCGAGAGGCGCGATCGACTCGCAGACCGCGTAGCTCTTGTCGGGGAGCGCGAGGCTCGGTGTGGCGAGCAGCGAGGCACCCGCGGTGGCCATCGCGCCGCCGGCGAATCGCCGGCGTCCAAGTTTCCCTTGCGGAACACGCTTCTCCATCGACGCTCCTCCAGGTTGTTGCATCCGTGAGAATGGGAGCGCGAGGGTGCATGTCCCGCGCCCGAGCCAAGGAGTCGACTCGCAGGGCTGTCCGCCGGCGCGCGCCTCACCGATCACGACGGCAGATGACGCGCGGAATCACCACGCCCGAGCGCCTCGTCAGCGGAGAGGTCGCGTGGGGGCGCGCCGGACGTCATCCGCGGAATCCGCCCGTGATGGGCCACCCCGCGGTCGGCGGCCTGCGAAGACCGAGCACATCTCCCCTCCTTCACCGACCACCTGCGACCATGGAGCACATCGCGCCGCGGAGGACGCACGCTCGCGACGACAGACCTGCACACCTCCTGCTGGCGCCGAAGGCGCACCTACACCCACATGCAGCCGTCCTTTGTGTCGGGCTTCGGATTTCTTCGCTATCGTCGCCCGGGATGTCGAGGACCCGCCCTCGGCTCCGACATCCCCACGAAGGCGCGCCCGATCCCGGGGCGGCAGCGAAGAAAAGGAGCCGATCATGAAGTACATCCTGATGATGAACACCCCGTGCGGGGGGCCGTACCAGGTCGCCAACTGGCAGCAGAAGGACTTCCAGGCGCACATCGCGTTCATGAAGAGCTTCCACAGGAAGCTCAGCGAGTCGGGCGAGCTCGTGGCGGCCGAGGGCCTGGCGGGGCCCGACCAGGCCAAGCTCGTGCGCGCAGGCAAGGACGGCGCGCCGATCACCGACGGGGTGTTCCCGGAGACCAAGGAGTTCCTCGCCGGGTACTGGATCGTGGACGTCGAGAGCCCCGAGCGCGCGTACGCGATCGCCGCGCAGGCGTCCGCCGCGCCCGGCCCCGGCGGCGCGCCGCTCAACATGGGAATCGAGGTGCGAGAGGTGATGAGCGCGCCGCCCACCGATCTCTAGTGGCCTCTCCGTCCCAGGGCCCCACGGCCGAGCGCCTGCTGCGCGATCTCGCGCCGCAGGTGCTCGGCGCCGTCATGCGGCGATTCCGAGATTTCGGCGCCGCGGAGGACGCAGTCCAGGAGGCGCTGATCGCGGCGGCCACGCAGTGGCCGCGCGAGGGCGTGCCCGACGAGCCGCGCGCCTGGCTGATCCACGTGGCGTCGCGGCGCATCGCCGATCACGTCCGGAGCGAGGCGGCGCGCCGCCGCCGCGAGGCGATCGTGGTCAGCCTCGTGCCGCCCGAGCTGCAGATCGCCCTCGCCGCCGACAGCGACGAGGCGCCGCTCGAGGACGACACGCTCACCTTGCTGTTCATGTGCTGCCACCCCGCGCTGTCCACGCCGTCCGCGATCGCGCTGACCCTGCGCGCCGTCGGCGGCCTGACGACCGCGGAGATCGCAAGGGCGTTCCTCGTCCCGGAGGCGACCATGGCGCAGCGGATCAGCCGGGCCAAGCAGACGATCAAGGCGTCCGGCGTGCCGTTCGAGCGCCCGACGCCCGAGGCGCGCGCGGAGCGCCTCGGCGCCGTCCTGCACGTGCTCTACCTGATCTTCAACGAGGGTTACACCTCGAGCTCCGGCCCCGCGCTGCACCGCGACGATCTGTCGGGCGAGGCGGTCCGCCTGACGCGCGCCGTGCACGCGCTCCTCCCGGACGACGGCGAGATCGCGGGCCTCCTCGCGCTCATGCTCCTGACCGACGCGCGGCGCGCGGCGCGGACCGGGCCTCTGGGCGAGCTGATCCCGCTCGCGGAGCAGGATCGAGGCCTGTGGGATCAGCGCGCGATCGCCGAGGGCGTCGCGCTCGTCACGGGGGCGCTGTCCAGGGGCTCGATCGGCGCGTACCAGGTGCAAGCCGCGATCGCGGCGGTGCACGACGAGGCGGCGCGGGCCGAGGACACGGACTGGCCGCAGATCCTGGCGCTGTACGGCGTGCTGATGCGGATGTCCGACAATCCCATGGTGGCGCTCAGCCACGCGATCGCGACCGCGATGGTGCACGGCCCTCAGGCGGGGCTCGATCTGCTGAAGGAGCTCGACGCCGACGCGCGCCTCTCGGGTCATCACCGCCTCGACGCCGCCCGCGCGCACCTCCTGGAGCGGGCCGGCGATCGCGAGGCGGCGATCGCGCACTACAGGCGCGCGGCGAGCCGCACGACGAGCGTCCCGGAGCAGAACTACCTGACGACGCAGGCGGCCCGGCTGAGCGACGCGATGAGATAGACTCGCTCGTCCATGCCGTCTTCCCCGTCGCGGCCCACGGTGTCCATGGCCATCGTCGGCCGGGTGATCTCGTATGCCGCCTCTCGCGGCCTCCGCCACGGCGATCTTCTGGAGGTCGCCGGCGTCTCCGCCGAGTCGCTGACCGACGCGGACAGCCGCATACCGGTGACGTCGTTCGACGCCCTGTGGGCGCACCTGGTACGCGCGCTCGACGATCCCGGGGCGCCCATCCGCCTCGCGGCGCGGACGCGCATGGAGGAGATGCACGTCATGGGCTTCGCGGTCATGACGAGCGCGAGCGCCCGTGAGGCGCTCGACCGTGTCGACCGCTACATGGTGCTGCTGCAGGACACACCGCGCTGGGTGACCGATACCACGACGGACCGGGACGCTCCGTTCGCGGAGATGCACCGCTCGCCCCGCTTCACGCTGGGCGCGCGCGTCGCGACAGAGTGCAGCCTGGCGGTGTACATCCGTTGCTTCCGCCAGTGCGCCGGCGTCGAGTTCTCGCCGCTCCGGGTCTGCTTCCGCCACGCCGCGCCGCGCGATCTCGCCGCGCACCGGGACTTCTTCCGCTGCCCTGTCGAGTTCGACGCGCCCCGCGATGGCTTTGCCTTCCCACCGTCGTTGCTGGACCTCGTGCCTCGCGACGCGAACCCGGCCCTGAGCGCGTTCTTCCACCAGCACGCGGAGGAGCTCCGCCGCCGTCGCGTCGTCGACGCGTCGCCCATGTCCGATCGGGCGCGTGACGTCATCGCGCACCTCCTCGCCTCGGGCGAGCCGTCGGCGACCGCCGTCGCGCGGCGGCTCGGGACGAGCGAGCGCACGCTGCGGCGGCACCTCGAGGACGAGGGGACGACGTTGCGGCAGCTCGTCGGCGAGGTGCGCCGTCAGACCGCCGAGGAGCTGCTCCGCGAGAGCGACACATCGATGTCGGAGATCGCCTTTGTGCTGGGGTTCTCGGAGGTGACGGCCTTCGCGCGGGCCTTCAAGCGCTGGTCCGGGAGGACGCCCGGCCGGTTCCGTGAGGACGCGCGCGGCGGCCGGGGGCGCCGCGCCGCAGCGGGCGTGGACCGCGCGGCGGACGACGGCTGACCGCCGGGGCGATGGCCCGCCTGGCGCGGGGCCTCGGGCCGCGGCCGTCGAGCGCGCCCGGCCTCAGTACGATATCTCGGCGGCGGCGACCTTCTCTCTCGCCGCTTCCCACGACAGCGGGAGATCACCCGCGCCGACGGTCCACTGGGTCACGACGCCGTGGACGCTGACCGCGCTCGCCGCGCTCATCGCCGAGAGGTGGGCGTCCGACATCACGAACTTCCCCATCGCCTCTTCGTCCTTCCACACCGTGATGGTCCTTGCATAGCCGCACTTCGCCGACGTTCCGAGCGTGAAGCCGATCAGCCCTTCCTGCGCGGGCAGCTGGGCGAGGATGGGCCCCATCAGCTCGCCGAACCTCCGCTGGGCCGCCTCGTCGGGCTTCATCCAGAGCAGGGTCGACGAGACAACATAGGAGTCCTGCGCGGCGCCCGTGAGCGCGCCGTCCGCGAACCCGGGCCCGCCGAACGGCGCGCTCTGCAGGTCGTCGTCTGTGCACGTGAACTCGGAGGCGGCGGTCTGCGTGCCCGAGCCGCCGCCCGTGTTGCCCGTCGTCCCCTGCTGGTCGTCCGCGCCGCACGCCGGGACGAGGGCTGCGACCGCGACGAGGAACGGGACAAGCGCGACGCGAGAGAGGGAAAAATCGATTCGAGACATGATGGACCTCATGACAGGTAAGTGAGTGATGTTGTCGGGTGCAAATCAGCGCTCGTCGATGCGCACGGGCGAGACCACGCCGAAGACGAGCACGGGGAAGGTCCGCTGCAGGCGGCGAGACGTGAACTCCGTTCGCCGGCCGAAGCTCCTGACCGAGACGCGCGCGCCCACCGGCTGTCCGCTGCCGAGGGTCACGGCCCACATCGGGCTGCCGCCGTCCGGCCGCACGGCGAGGTAGGTATAACTCCCCGCTGCGAGCCGCTCCTCGACGACGCCGACCACGGGCGCGAGGTCGCCGAGGGATCTCGATAGATCGCCGAGCGGGCTGCCAGGCGGCGCGTCTCCAGCGGCGTTCGGGTCAGCGTGCGTCCCAGGATGCGCGGCGGAGTGGAAGCCGAGCCAGCTGCCGGCGGCCACGAGCCCGACCAGCAGGGCAGCGGCCACGAGGGCGCGGGTCCGAGGGAAGCGCGAGGTGCGGTGAGCGGCGAGCAGCATGCCGGGAAGCTACGCGCCGCGGCTGGAGCCGGCCTTTGCCCGTACGGCCAAGTTGTTGGCCCGCTCGGCCACGTCGCAGGCCGCCGACCCGACCCAGGTTGGGCGCCCCCCCGGCCCAGGAGCCGACCTGACCCAGCTTGCGTCGGCCGGTGTGGCGACCTGACCCAGCTTGCGTCAGCTGACCCAGGGCGAGTGGGTCAGACCGGGGCCGCCGCTCAATCCACGGAGAAATGTTCCGCTATCCAGGCCTCCCAGCCCGGCGGGACGCGGGTGGCCTCGAGGTAACGACCCAGCTGGTGGGCGTCATCGAAGGCAGACATTCCCCACAAGCGGAACGCGTCGACATAACCCATGTCGTCCTCGAAAGAATCGGCGAAGTCGGCGGGCTCCAGGCCGAGCTGCCAAGGCGCCTTGACGTATCCGGCGCAGAGCAGCCGAGCCAGCGAAAGGAGCCCGTTGCGAGGCTCGATCGGATCTGCGTCGCCGCTCGCGAGCGCCGTCGCGCACGCTCGCCACCCCTCCGGCACGGCGGGAGGCGTCCATCCGTCGCCTCTCCGGAGCTCGGCGACCTGGCGCGACCAGAACCAGAGTTCGCGGGTGTTGTAGCGGGCCGCCTTCTCGGGCGTCTCGTACGATTCCCAGGGCCAACGCACGCCGTCCTGCTGGCCGAGCCATATGGTGAAGGACACGTCGCTCGCGATGAGCCCCTGCTCCAGGAGCGCCGAGCGACGCGAGGCCGCCGCGATAGGGTCCTCCTCGTCGCCGCCGTCCTCCTCGTCGCCGTCCTCGTCAGCTGCCCGGTCATCCGTCGGGTGCAACACCTTGTGAACGGCCTCTGCCCAGGTGATCGGCGCGGGAGGGTGGCGCCGCAGGTAGGCGATGCGTGTCTCGCGGTCCGGCGCGAGCTGTTCGAGAAAGACGCCCCACATCCCCAACCAGTCTTCGCCGGAGCCCATTCGCCAGCCGATCGTGTAGCGCTCGTAGTCGGGGAAGCGCTCCCACGGCGGAGCGATGTCACCGTGCGCGTCGAGGTGCTGATGGAGGCGGGATCGACAACTCTCTTTCCAGTCCATGGCGACGATCCTCCTCTTGGATCAGAGCCGGCGGAGCTGCACGGCGCGCACCGCGTGGTCAGGCCCCTTCTCGAGCACGACGTCGGCGCGCGCGCGCGTCGGCAGGATGTTCTCGGTGAGGTTGGGGCCGTTGATCGTGCGCCAGATCTGCAACGCGAACGCGCGCGCCTCGTCGTCGTCCATCGCGGCATAGCGGTGGAAATAGGAGGTCGGGTCGCGGAACGCCGTGGCCCGCAGCGCGAGGAAGCGCTCGATGTACCATCGTTCGAGGTCGGCCTCGTCCGCGTGGACGTAGATCCCGAGGTCGAAGAAGTCGCTGACGGCGATCGCCGCGGTGCGATCAGGGCCCTGCAGGACGTTCAGCCCCTCGAGGATCACGATGTCGGGCTGCCTCACGGTCTGCGCCTTGCCGACGACCACGTCGTAGGTGGCGTGCGAGTACACCGGCACGTCGATCGCCTCGACGCCGGCCTCCAGGTCGGCGAGGAACTGCACGAGCCGCCGCAGATCGTAGCTCTCTGGAAACCCCTTGCGGTGCAGGCCGGCGCGCGAGGCGAGCACCGCGTTGGGGTACAGGAAGCCGTCGGTGGTGACCAGATCCACCCGCGGGTGGTCGGGCCACCGCGCGAGCAGCGCCTGCAGCACGCGCGCGGTCGTGCTCTTGCCCACCGCGACCGAACCCGCGATGCCGATCACGAAAGGCCGCCGCCCGACGGGGCGGCCGAGGAATGTGTCCTTCACGCGGCGGAGCTGCTGCGCCGCGCCGACGTGCAGGTTGAGCAGCCGGGAGAGCGGCAAGTAGATCGTCGCGACCTCGTCGAGCGAGAGCCGATCGTTGAGGCTCCGGAGGACCTCGAGATCGGCCTCGGTGAGGGGGAGCGGCGTGGCCGCGCGCAGATGGGCCCACTGCGCGGCGGAGAAGACCTCGTAGGTCGTGACGGCATCCATGGTCGGTCGGGAGCGATAGTACGCTCCCCGCCCACCGTCGTCGCTCAGAAGAAGCTGTAGAGGGACAGCTTGATGCGCTCGTTGGTCGCGGTCACGTCGTCCGCGAAGGTCTGCTCCGAGTACTGGAACGAGAGGCCCGCGCGGACGGCCGGCGTGATGTCGGCGAACAGGTTCCCGTCGATGTAGCGCGACTCGTGGTAGGCCGTGCGGAGCGCGCCGTAGCCGTTCTCCTCCGTCACCCGGTCGTTCGAGCCCTGGGTGTAGTTGCCGGAGACGGAGAAGCGCCCCGAGGGCGGTAGATAGTACTGGAGCCCGACCATGAACCCCGTCCAGCCGATCGTCTTCAGCTTGTTGTTCGCGTCGTACACAGCGAGGCCGTTGTCGATGTTCGGCGTGTAGGTCGCTCCCTCCTCGGGGAGCGCCGGGTGCGGCACGTTGCTCGCGACGCCGACCACGTCCGAGATGCCCGTGCCCGTGAAGAACGAGCCGGTCAACGTCAGCGCGTTGCCGGACTCTTCAAGCGACTTGGCCGGGATGATCGGGAGCAGCGCATCGACGGAGATCCCGTAGCCGTTGGCCGAGCTCGACTCGACCGGGGCCGCGGCGTGCTCGTTGACCCTGAACTTGCGGAAGATGCCCGAGACGCCGAGCGTCAGCGGGTCGTGCAGCATCCCGCCTGCGCCGAGCGTGTGGATCCCCTTCCAGCCGTTGAGGCCGACCTTCAACCCCGCCTGCATGTCCGGCACCTCGGAGTCGCGCTGCGGCGGCTTGAGGACGGCGGCGGCGAGCTCCACGTTGGCGGCGTCCCCCTTGAAGTTGTGGCCGACGCGCAGCTGCGGCATCCGCCCGAACACCTGGTTCATCACCGGGAAGAAGGACGTCGTGGCCGGGAAGAAGTACGGCTGCCACCCGAACAGGTGATAGCCCTGTCCAATCAACAGATCGACGTAGTCCGACTCGACCTTGATGTTGGCCTGGCGCAGACGGAAGGTGCCGCTGCTCACCAGCGAGGCCTCGGAGACGGTGGGCGGCTGATTGCCGAAGAAGTCGAGCTCCAGCATGGCCGTGGCCTTGATACCGGACACCTCGGGCGCGCTCACCTTGACGCCGAACCTGGAGTTCCGCGCCGTGAAGTGCGTGCGGCCGTGCGAGCCGGCGTAGGTGTCCTCGCGCTGGATCACCGTGGCCCCCACCGACTCCCCGAAGCTCTGGGTGGAGTCGTGCATGATGTCGAACTCCGCCATCCCGTAGATCGTGGCCTTCCACTTGGAGGTCACCGGAACGGGATCCTTGGAGGCCGGCTTGACGGCCTCCGCCGGCGGCGCGGCCGGAGCGGCCACGCCCGCAGGCCGCGTCCGGCGCCTGCGCGTCCGTCGGCTGGGCCGGCGCAGCGGCCTGCGGGCGCGGCCGCGTCCGGCGCCGGCGGGGGAGTCTGGGCGTGCGCGACCGCCGCCACGAAGAAAATCGACGCACCGACTAGGTTCGCAACCTTCGATTGATCCATGTTCGAAGCCCCTGGGTTATCCATGGCGCCGGGAATCCCCTGCAAACGCCGTAACTATTGGTTTTAACTACGTTTTACGTCGCACCGCGCAGCGCGCGCACCACGCCCGTCTCCCCCCGGGGAGCCGCTGGAATCGATAGGGTGAACGTCGGGCGCGCCTGCTGCGCGCTTCCTCAAGATGCGCGGCCCGCGTCGCAGAACGCACGGGCGCGCGCGACGAGCTCGTCGCGCCGCCCGTCGCGCAGGAGCTTGAGATCCACGAGGTTGCCGCCGACGCCGACCGCCACCGCGCCCGCCGCGAAAAAGGTGCCCACGTTCTGCAGCGTCACGCCGCCCGTGGGCATGAGCGGGATATGGGGCAAAGGCGCCTTGAGCGCCTTGAGGTACGAGGCGCCGCCGAGGGCGTCGCAGGGGAACACCTTCACGACGTCTCCGCCCGCCCGGTGCGCCGCCACGACCTCGGTGGGCGTGAGCGCGCCGGGGGCGTGGACGACGTTCATGGCGACGCACGCCCTCACCGTCGCCTCGTCGAGCGCAGGGCTCACGACGAAGCGCGCCCCGGCCTCGACGCACGCCTCGGCGGTGCGCGCATCGAGGACCGTCCCCGCGCCGACCAGCGCCCGCTCGCCGTGGCGCGCGGCGACCTCGCGCACGACCTCCACCGCGCCGGGCACGGTCATCGTGATCTCGAGCACGTCGATCCCCCCCTCGAGGAGGGCCTCGACCGCCTGCAGCGCCTCGTCGGCCGAGCCGGCGCGCACCACAGGGACGATGCGCCCGCGCGCGATCCACTCGAGCACTGAGTGCTTGTTCATCGGTCCACCCGGGCCGTGCCCAGCTTCATCGCCTTGAGCACCTCGTCGAGGGTCGCCATCGTCGTGTCGCCGGGCGTCGTCATCGCGAGCGCCCCGTGCGCCGCGCCGCAATCGACCGCCCACTGCGGCCCCTTGCCCATCAGGAAGCCGTAGATGAGCCCCGAGGCGAACGAGTCGCCGCCGCCCACGCGATCGAAGATCTCCAGGTCCTTGCGCTCCGGCGCCTTGTAGAGCTGGCCGCCCTGGTACAGCACCGCGCTCCAGTCGTTGCGCGTCGCCGAGGTCGCGACACGGAGGGTCGTCGCCACCGCCTGGATGTTCGGAAACACCCCGATGACGCGCTCGATCATGCTCTCGAACGCGCCGACGCGCAGGGTGGCGTGCCCCTCGTCGAGGCCCTCGACCTCGAAGCCCAGGGCAGCCGTGAAATCCTCCTCGTTCCCGAGCATCACATCGACGTACGGCGCGAGCGCTCGATTGACCTCCTGCGCGCGGGCCTGACCGCCGATCGACTTCCAGAGCGAAGGACGGTAGTTGAGATCGTAGGAGACGACGACGCCGTGCCGCCTGGCCGCCTCCATCGCCTCCTTCGCCACGAAAGGCGTGGTCTCGGAGAGCGCGGCGAAGATACCGCCGGTATGGAACCACCGCGCGCCCTGGGCGCCGAAGATCGTATCCCAGTCGATCTCGCCGGGCTTCAGCTGGGACGCGGCCGTGTGGCCGCGGTCCGAGAGGCCGACCGCCCCGCGGATGCCGAAGCCGCGCTCGGTGAAGTTCAGGCCGTTGCGCACGAGGCGCCCCACGCCGTCGTGCGTCGCCCAGCGGACGTGCGTGAGGTCCACGCCGCCCTGGAGCATGAGATCCTCGAGCAGGCGGCCGACGGGGTTGTCCGCGAGGGCGGTCACGATGGCCGACCTGAGCTTGAAACAGCGGCGCAGGCCGCGGGCGACGTTGTACTCGCCGCCTCCCTCCCAGGCGTGGAAGCTGCGGGCGGTGGAGATCCGCCCGTCGCCGGGATCGAGGCGCAGCATGACCTCGCCGAGGGAGACGAGATCCCAGCGGCAGGTGGAAGGATCACGGAGCGTGAAGGACATGGATCACTTGCAGGGGTGCGGGCCGCGTGGCCGGAGAGCTGGTGGACAAGCAGGGTTCAAGGGGTCGACGCCATCGCGGAGATGCGATGAGGCGCGCCCATGGCGGTGATCACCGATCGCCTCCTGGCGCGCGAGACGACTCGACCTCCGCGGCGGACGGGCCCGTGTAGCCCTTGGCGGCAGCGCCCTTCCCCTCGATGATGGGCCGCCCGTCGCGGTCGAGCTTGACGAGCTCCGCCTTGGTCCCCGCGGCCGTCGGCCAGAGGTACCAGCGCGCGTCCATCCAGCCCACGTGGGCGGCGGGGCCCTCGACCGGCGCGCCCGTCGCTTTCAGCTGGGCCTGCCGCGCCGCGCGGTACTGGTCGAGAGAGGTGTACGCAGGGCGGTTGAGGGCGAACTGCAGCCCCGCGATGCTGGCGAGCATCACCAGGCCGCCGGCGACGACCGCCACGTTCGGCACGCGCCGCTTCGGCGCGACCGGCTCGACGCGCGGCAGGATGAGGTGCAGCGCGAGCAGGCCGACGAGGTACAGCGTCCCCGCGAGCAGGAACGGCAGGGCGTACGAGCCCGTGGCCGTGAGCGCCCAGCCGACGAAGATCTGGAAGAGCGCTCCGCCGGCGACGCCGAACGCGGTCATGACGCCGACCACCGTGGCCATCGCGGGGCGCGGGAGGGCGTCCGAGACGAGCGTGTAGAGGTTGCTGCTCCAGCCCTGGTGCGCGGCCGCGGCGAGCGACAGGATCGCGACCGCGACGTAGATCGTGGGGATGCCCGCGACGCTCGGGACATCGACGAGCAGCCCGACGGACATCACCGGCACCGCGGAGAGCGCACACGCGAGCATCGCGAGCTTCCGCGCCGTGCCGACCGATCGGCCGCTCGCGATGAGCCTCGACGACAGCCAGCCGCCGCCGATCGCGCCGCCGTCGGCCACGAGGAACACGACGGGGATCGCGTAAGCCATGAAGGTCGGCTTCAGGTTGAACTCGCTGACAAGGAACTTCGGCAGCCAGGTGAGGTAGAACCACCACGGGGCGTCGGTGAAGAACTTCGCCGCCGCGACCGCGTAGACAGGCCGCATCCCGAACACCTCGCCGACGCCGAGGGACCCTGTCGCCTCCTTCGCGTCCGAGCGGATGTGCGCGAGCTCCTCGGGCGATACCTTCGGGTGCTCCTCGGGCCGCCGGTAGAGGCGCGCCCAGAAGAAGATCCATATGACGCCGACGCCGCCCAAGAGGAGGAAGCACGTCCGCCAGCCGTACGACTCCGCGATGCGCACGGCGAGCAGCGGGGCCAGGATGGCGCCCACGTTCGATCCGCAGTTGAACAGCCCGGTCGCGAGCGCCCTCTCCTTCTTGGGGAACCACTCGGCCACGGTGCGGACGGCGGCCGGGAAGTTACCGGCCTCGCCCACCCCGAGCAGGAAGCGGATCCCGGCGAAGCCGGCGAAGCTGGCGACGATGGCGTGGCCGGCCGAGGCGACGTTCCAGAGCAGGAACGTCGCGCTGAGCCCCTTGTGCGGGCCGACGCGGTCGATCCAGCGCCCGACGAACACCATGCCGAAGCCGTAGGCGAGCAGGAAGCTCACGTTGATGAGCGCGAGATCCGTCGGCCCGAGGCGCAGCTCGTTCTCGAAGAACGGGATCAGCAGGGAGAAGAGCTGCCGATCGAGGTAGTTGATCGTCGTCGCGAAGAAGAGGAGCGCGCAGATGGTCCAGCGCGTGCGGGTCATGACGCCGGCGGTCGCCGGGGCCACGGGAGACGCTGCGGTCATTGGTTCACCCCGGAGGCGAGGAATCCACCGTCGACTGTGATGCTCGTGCCGGTGATGAAGCTCACCGCGTCAGAGCACAGGAAGAGGGCCGCGCCGACCAGCTCCTGCGTGTCGCCGAAGCGGCCGAGGGGCGTGCGCGCGAGCAGCTCCTGACCGCGCGGTGTGCCGTTGAGGAGGGCGCGGTTGAGGTCCGTCACGAACACGCCCGGCACGAGCGCGTTCGTCCGGATACCGTGCTTCGCCCACTCGGCGCCGAGGCTGCGGGTGAGCGCCAGCACCGCCGCCTTCGACGCTCCATAGGCCGCGACCTCGTGGAACGCGACGAAGCTCGACAGCGAGGCGATGTTGACGATGCGGCCCCGGCCGCTGTCCTTCAAAGGGCCATGGAAGGCCTGGCAGGCGCGCAGCATGCCGGTGACGTTGGTGTCGAGCAGGCTGGCCCACTCGGCCTCTCCAACATCGGCGGTGGGCCTCCGGAAGGTCCGACCGGCGCAGTTGACGAGGATGTCGACGCGGCCGAACGCCTCGAGCACGCGGTCGCGCAGGGCGTCGAGCGTCGCGCGATCGCCGACGTCGCACGCCGCCTCGATCGAGCGGACGCCCCGCTCGCGGATCTCGGCGGCGACGGCCTGCACGCGGTCCGCGCGGGTGCCCGTGGCGACGGTGTGGGCGCCCGCCTCGGCGAGGCCGAGGGCGATCGCGCGCCCGATGCCGGAGGTGCCACCGACCACGACGGCCGTGCGGCCCGAGATGTCGAAGCGGTTCGTCATGCTCCCAGCCAGTCCTTCGCGATGCCCCCGAGGAGCGCCCGCGCGTCGCGCTCGATCTGCGCGTCGGTCGGCGGGACGGGCATCGCCCCGTAGCGGCGGGTCAGCGCTGAAGCGATCGACCGCCGCGAGTGGCGCCACTTGTAGATGAGCTGATCGAGGACGCGCGCGTCGGAGTGCTGCGGCACGAAGGTCGGCCCGAGCATCTCCAGGCGCATCATCGTCGTCTCCTCGATGAGGCTCGGGTTGTTCATGAACCACCAGCAGCCGAACGGCAGGACGTTGGCGAACTTGCGCGCCACGACGCAGAGGGGGTGGGTGTTCTCGCGCGCGAGCGTCGTGACGAGGAAGCGCACGTCGGGGTTCTCCGCGGCGAGCCGCTCGAGCGGGATCAGGTCGACCGTGCTCACGCCGTCGCCGGCCACGCCGAGGCGGGGGTTCACCGCGCGCCGGACGCCGATCATCATGGCGAACGGCAGCCCGTGCTCGCGGCACGCGTCCAGCACGGCCCGGGGCGGCGCCGAGACCTCGTTGACCGAGATCGCCAGGTAGCGCGGCCTCATGCGGGCGATCCACCGCTCGAGCTCGGACGCGAGATCGCTCGCGTGGATGAGCCGATCGAGGCGCAGCGCCGTGTAAAACCGCGGATCGGGCGTGGCGCCCGACTCCCAGATCGCGCGCTCCGCCGGGTCGGTCGGATCGTTCGTCATCGCGAGCGCGCTCACGCCCGAGAGCCGCAGCACGTCCTCCACGTGATCCTCGACCCGGCGCTCGGCGAAGAAGGCGCGGGCCTCGCGCAGATCCGGCGCGGCGGGGTCGAGCCCGAACGCGGCGAGCACCGTCGCGACGCCCGCGGTGGCCTCGGACAGCGGCGATCGGCGGACGAAGAGCGACGCCCACACGAGATCGGCCTGCGCCTTCTTGTCGAGCGCGAAGAACGCCTCGGGCGTGACCTTCGGCTCGGCGCGCAGCGTCTCGGCGACGAGGTAATGGTACGTGAGGAGCTCGTCGACGCCCCAGAGGTTCAGCGCGGGGAACTGGGGCGCGAAGAGGTGGGTGTGAAGATCGATGATGGGCGCGGCGTCGACGGCCGTGGCCACGCGCTCGGCGAGGGTCATCTCGGCACCTCGGGGATTCGGTCGTCCTTCGGATCGGCCCAGCGGTCGTTCGGCACGGTCGCGCACCAGGCCGGCCGCAGCGGGTCCTTGTCGTAGGGATAGGAGCCCAGCCGGCGGTACTCCTCGGCGTAGTGAGCGAGCTTCTCGCGATCGAGGCGGACGCCGAGGCCGGGGCCGGCGGGGACGCGGATGCGGCCATTCCGGTACGGGAGCGGGCCTCCCTGGATCACGTCGTCGCGCAGGTGGTGATAGTGCGCGTCGGCGGCGAACGAGAGGTTCGGGATGACGGCGCCGAGGTGCAGCATCGTCGCGAGCTGCACGCCGAGCTCGCCCGAGGAGTGGACGGCGACGCCGAGGCCGAACGTCTCGCAGATCCCCGCCGCCTTCACGCACGGCCGGATGCCGCCCCAGAACGTCGTGTCGAGCAGGATGACGTCCACCGCCGTGTCGAGGACGTTCGCGGCGAGCTGCTCGAAGCCCACGACCACGGTGTTGGTCGCGAGCGGCATCCGCACCTTCTCGCGGGTGCGCCGCATCGCGTGGAGGCCGAAGACGGGGTCCTCGAGGTAGTCGTTGTTGAGGTCCTCGATCGCCTGCCCGAAGCGGATGCCCTGCTCCGTCGACCAGACCGCGTTCGGATCGAAGCGGACGCGATCCCGGCCCACGGCGCCGGCGACCGCGCGGTAACACTCGAGCTCGTAGTCCGGGTGGAACACGCCGCCCTTGAGCTTGTGCGAGGTGAACCCGTGGTTCTTCTTCAGCTCCTTCGCCTGCTCGACGAGCTGCTCCGGCGTCCGCACCTCGCCTGATCCGTCGGCGTTCGGGTAGCGGAAGAAGAGGTAGGACGCGAACGGCACCTCGTCCTGCAGCTTGCCGCCGAGGAGATCGTGGACCGGCACGCCGAAGGCCTGTCCGAGCAGGTCGAGGCACGCGAACTCCAGCGCGGCGAGGACCTGGGTGCGGTTGTTGTAAAGAGAGGCCGTCGGGTTCGCGATCTTGAACCGCATCTCCTCGAGGCGGGCGGGGTCGTGGCCGACCAGGTAGCCCTTCATCGCGCGGAACACGGCCTCGGCCGACTCGCCGCCGCCGCCCATCTCGCCGAGCCCTATCAGCCCGTTGTCCGCCTCGATCTCGACGATCGTGCGCACGAAGCGGCCCCAGTGACAGCCGTTGGCGTGGCGCAGAGGCGCCTCCAGCGGCACGGTGACGGTGGTGGCGCGGATATCGACGATTCTCATGCGGGACGGGACTCCAGGGGCCCCCCAGCGGTCCGATGTGCCTCGACAAGAGGCATCCCGACGGGGCAGTGACACCTGCCTCGGCGGGCCATCGCTCGACCTCCTGCAGAGCGCAGGGAACAGATCAGCGAGGTAACGAGTTATATATGTAACGGCCTCGTTTGGAAGGAGACTTGCCGAACGGCCCGGATGAATTCCCGGACCGCGACAGAGTGATCACACCTCGCGGTCGAATCTGGACGGAGCCCATCGCCCCGCCGACGACGCCGCGCGGGAGGGGGCTCCGGGGGGCGCGCCGAGGTCGCTGCGGCGCGGCACCGTCACGCCGGAGCCGCGCCGAGGCGGGGGTTCACCGCCGCTCGCTGTCCAGGTGCCGCATCTGCTCGGCGCCGTAGCGGTCGCCGGAGATCGCCGCCAGCGCCGCGAGCACCGTGAAGTCGTCCGTCTAGGACGGCCGTTCGAGCGCGGCGAGCGCATCGTCAAGCTGTGCGGGGGTCTCCGCGCCGATCACGGGGACGAACGCCGGCTGCCGCGCGAGCACCCGCGCGATCGCGAGCTGCCCGGTCGTCGGGCCCCGGAGGGCGGCGAACTCCACCGAGAGCTGGACGAAGAATATAGACATGAATTTCGTACGCCTCCTGTCGAGCGCCTGCGTCGTCATGTAGCGGCAGTTAGCAAGGCGAGGCACACGCTTGCGCTCGGTGGACGCTCGGTGGAGCACGCCAACACGTCTCCGGGTCTCCGCGGTGATCCGCCGCATTTCTGCCCTTGCATGGCCATCCACGATGGCTGATAAAGAGAGGCTGGTCGGGGTCGGGGGAGATGGGCTTGGCTGAATGGCGTTCACGCTCCGCTGCATCGACGTCTCGGACTGGAAGACCTTCGGGCTGCTGCAGCTCGTGATCGACACGATCCCGGATCCCATCTTCGTCAAAGATCGGCAACATCGCTGGATCGCCTGCAACCCGGGCTTCTGTAGGTTGATCGGGCAGCGCTACGAGGATCTGATCGGCCGCAGCGATCCGGACTACTGGCCGAAGGAGCAGGCCGAGATCTTCTGGAGCTACGACGACGTCGTCTTCAACTCGGGTGAGCCGAGCGAGAACGAGGAGAGCGCCACGGGCTCGGACGGGGTGGCGCGCACGATCTGGACCCGCAAGTTCCCCATGAAGAACGAGCAAGGGCAGGTGGTCGGCCTCTGCGGGCTCATCACGGACATCACCGACCTGAAGCAGCGGCACATGGAGGCCGAGCGGATCGCGGCCGAGAACCGGGAGCAGCGCGCGATCATCCAGATGCAGGCGGAGCTGCTCGATCGCGTGGCCATGCCGGTCATCCAGGTCTGGGAGGGGATCCTGCTCATCCCGCTGGTCGGCGAGATGAGCGATCGGCGCGCGTCCCAGGCGCTGGAGAGCCTGCTCGCGGCCATCGGGCAGCGGCGCGCAGAGTTCGTGATCCTCGACATCACCGGCGTGCCGGTGATCGACTCCGCCGTGGCGCGCCACCTGGTGCGCGCCGTGCAGGCGGCAGAGCTGCTCGGCTGCCGGAGCGTGATGGTGGGCATCGGCCCGGAGATCGCCAGGACGCTGGTCGGCCTGGGCATCGACTTCGGCCGGATCACCACGCAAGGCACGCTCCAGAGCGGGCTCGCCTACGCGATGAGCCGCCTCAGCGGGCAGCGCGCGGCCGCCCGCTGAGCCCGGGGGCTCGCCCCGCCGGCGCAGGCGATGCCGGCGCGCGCAGGGCGCGGCCGCCGCCGCGTCGGCTCATGGCGCACGAGCGTCGAGCGCCCGGATGCGACGGACCGAGTCGGCCATCGTGATGCCATCGGTCTCGGCCGTCTCCCAGTGGGTGACCACATAGGTGGGCTCGAGCAGCTCGTCCGCGGCGTCGATCGCCGCGAGGTGGGCCTGGCCCATGACGAACTCGTACATCGCGTCGGTCGAGGCCCACACGGCCAGCGTGCGCCCGGAGCCACAGGACGGCGACTGGCCCAGCTGGAGGGCCAGGAGGCCGGGCTGTGACGCGAGGTCCGCCTGGATCGCCCCGAAGATCTGCCCGTATCGCTCCATCACGGCCTCGCCCCGCCGTGGAACCCCGTACGTCGCGCTGACCGTGTACGACGACCCCTCCGGAGGCGGCCTGAGCTTCCCGGTCTCCGGATCGACGCCGGGCCCGCTCAGCGTGTCTGCCTCCAGATCGGCTTCGAGCACGCCCCCCGTGCACTCGGCGAGGGGAGGGTCGGCCGTCTTCCCGTCGGAATCGGAGCTGCACCCCGACAGGATCGCGCCGAGCGCCGCGATGACGGCGGCGGCGAGCGCGCCCGAGGAGCGATCGATCGTCGCGCTCGGCATCTTGTCGAATCCACGTGTCGTCATGGTCATGGTCCTCTCTGCTCTGTCCGTTGCCGGAGGCTCTGTCCGTTGTCGGGGCTCAGTCAGCGCGCGAGACGATCCCGAAGACGAGCTCCGGGAACGTCCGCGCGAGGCGGCGTGAGTGGAAGTTCGCCTTGCGACCCATGCTCCGCACCTGCACCGGTGTGCCGGGCGGCGGCGCGTCGCCGACGGTGACAGCCCATGTGAGGCTCTCGCCGGTGCGCACGGCGACATAGGTGTACGGGCCGGCCGGGAGCCGCTCCTCGACGAGGCCTGCGATGGGCGCGCGGTCGGCGGCGGCGCGGGAGAGCTGGCCGAGCGGGTTGCCGGCCGCCGCGTCGAGCGGCCCGGCGGCCACAGAGGGCCTGTCGAGCCGCCACGCGAGCACGACGAAGAGCGCCGCGAAGACCGCGAGGCCGAGGAGCGGCTTCACGAGCCGGCGCCGGGCGGATCGCGGCGCGGAGCTCCGCGCGGCGCGGGCCGAGGAGACGAGCGTCATCTGTGGCTCCTTGCGATCACGCGTCGGGCCTCCCTCCGTGGGGGCGCCGCTGCGTGACCGGATGGACCTCAGTTCCCGGACGGTCCCGGAACGTTCAATCGACGCCGCTCTTTCGTCCGCGGCGGCCCCGAGCAGCCGCGGCGTGCGGCGTGCGGCATCGACGACCCCCCAGGGGTCGCCCTCCCCCGGAGCGCCGTCGCACCCCGATGTTGCGGGTGGGCCCGTGGCTGCCTAGCCTGAGCATCCCCGATGACATCGACGTTCATTCGACCTGCCGTCGAGTCCGACCTGCCTCACCTACCCGAGATCGAGCGCTCGGCGAGCCGCGCATTCCGGGGGACGGACCTCGACGTCGAGGCCCTGGCGAACGCGACGCCGGCGGAGGGCTGGCGCGGCGCGCTCCGGGCCGGGACGCTCTGGGTGATGGACGACGGCACCGGCACGCCTGTCGCGTTCCTGGGCGCCGAGGCGGCCGGCGAGGAGCTCCACATCCGCGAGCTCGACGTCGTCCTCGACCGCCAGGGGCAAGGGCTGGGGCGACGCCTGCTCGCCCACGTCATCGCGTGGGCGCGGGCCGCGAGGCTGGAGGCGCTGACCCTGACCACCTTCCGGACCGTGCGCTGGAACGGGCCGTTCTACGCCTCCATGGGCTTCCGCGAGCTGTCGCCGGCCGAGACGCCCCCGCGGCTCGCGGAGATCCTCGGGAACGAGGCGCGCCTGGGCCTCGACCCGGCGCAGCGCTGCGCCATGCGGCTCGACCTCCATCGCGGTGACAGCGCTTCGTAACGATTCCTGTCCAACTCGGTCCACGCCGCGATGGGCCTTTGAACCGATTGAGCGGGTCCGCGGACAGCCATCTTGGGGTAGATCGAGCCCGCCATGACAGGGCTCGATCCATGAGCACCGCGTGGGAGTGGGTCGTTCCGATTCGACAGAAGCACTTCGGCGAGCGGCTCGCGGAGCTCGGAATCGGACGATGCGCGTCCGCGCCGGCCGAGCTCGCCTGCGCACATCGCGCGGGCGCCACGGCACGGTCGCGCCGTCCGTCCGCCTTGCCTCGCGCTCCAGTGAAGGTGCATCCTTCACGCGCATGCTGCCTGGCAGGCTGCTGGACGGCCGCTTCGAGCTGGCGGAGATCGCCGGATCCGGCGGCATGGGCACCGTTTACCGGGCCCTCGATCGCTCGAGCGAGACGGTGGTCGCCGTCAAGCTGCTGCGCAAGGCGGCGGACGCGCGCGCGCAGGCGCGCTTTCTCCGCGAGGCAGAGACGCTCTCCCGGCTGGAGCACCCCCACATCGTGCGCTACGCGACGCACGGCATGGCGCCGACGGGGGAGCTGTACCTCGCGATGGAGTGGCTCTCCGGCGAGAGCCTCTCGGATCGGCTGGCGCGGCAGGAGCTGCGCATCGACGAGTCCATCGCCCTCGTGAGGACGGTGGCAGACGCGCTCGGCGCGGCGCACGCGCGCGGGATCGTGCACCGCGACATCAAGCCCAGCAACCTCTTCCTGGTCGAAGGCGCGCTCGATCGGGTCAAGCTCCTCGACTTCGGCATCGCGCAGCTGGCGGACGCCTCGAAGCGGCTGACGCGGACGGAGGCGGTGCTGGGCACGCTGGGCTACATGGCGCCGGAGCAGGCGCGGGGCGAGCGCGACACTCTGGACGCGCGCGCGGACATCTTCTCGCTCGGCTGCGTGCTGTACGAGTGCCTGACCGGGAAGCCGGCGTTCCGCAAGCAACACCCGATGGCGCTCGTGTGGAAGCTGCTCCTGGAGGAGCCGCCGAGGACGAGGGAGCTGCGGCCCGACGTGCCCCACGCGCTCGACGAGCTCGTCGCGCAGATGCTGGCCAAGGATCCCTCGGCGCGGCCCGAGGACGGCGCGGCCGTGGCGCGCACCCTGGACACGCTCGGCGCCTGGAAGACGGGCAAGGTGTCCTCGGCTCCCCTTCCCGGCGCGGTCATCACCACGGGCGAGAAGCGCCTTGTCTCGATCGTTGCGGTCCGGCCGGCGCAAGCCTCGTTCTTCGAGTCGACAGAGTCGCTGGATCTGCACGCGTCACCGCCGAACGCGCTCGCCGTGGTGCGCCGCGCGGCCACGCCGCTGAGCGCGCAGGTGGAGGAGCTCGGCGACGGGATGGTGGTGACGCTCGTGGTGAGCGCGGGCAGCGCGACCGACCAGGCGGCGCTCGTCGCGCGCTGCGCGCTGCAGATCTGCGCGCAGCTCCCGAGCGCGGCGGTCGTGCTGGTGACGGGGTGGGGCGAGCCGGCGGGTCGATCGCCGCTCAGCGAGGTGCTGGACAGGGCGGCCGCCCTGCTCGACGAGGCCGCCGCGCCCGGCCGCGCGGAGAGCCGGCGCGAGGGCGTCCAGATCGACGCGGTGACGCGCGCCCTGCTCGACGTGCGCTTCGAGGTCGTGGAGCGGGGCGGGATCTCCTGGCTCAGGGCGGAGCGCGAGATCGGCGAGGGGCCGCGCAAGCTCCTGGGCAAGCCGAGCCCCCACGTCGGACGCGAGCGGGAGCTGCGCCACCTGCTCGACCTCGTCGACGAGAGCTTCGCCGAGCGGCGCGCCGCGGTGGCGCTGGTGACCGCCGCGGCGGGCATGGGCAAATCGCGCCTGCGCCACGAGGCCGTCGAGGTGCTGCGCCAGCGCCACCCCGACGTGAGCCTGAGCGTCGTCCGCGGCGACTCCATCGGCACGGGCGCCGCGTTCGCGATGCTCGCCGGATCGCTGCGGGGCGCGCTCGGGATCGCCGCGGGCGAGGCCGTCGACGTGCGGCGACGGAAGCTCGCGCAGGCCCTCGCGCCGCTGTTCTCGGGCGAGGAAGGGCTACGGGTGGCCGGGTTCCTTGGCGAGCTGCTCGGCGTCGCCCCCCTCCCCGACGAGGATCTGCCGGCGCTGCGGGCCGCTCGGCACAATCCGGCGCTGATGGCCGAGGGGATCCAGCGAGCGTACCTTGACTACGCGCGGGCCGTGACGGGCGCGCGCCCCGTGCTCGTCGTGCTCGAGGATCTCCACTGGGGAGACGCGCCCTCGATGGGGATCTTCGACCGGGCGCTGCGGGAGCTCGGCGACCGGCCATACGCGGTGCTCGCCTTCGCCCGGCCCGAGGTTCACGCGGTGTTCCCGAGGCTCTGGGCCGAGCGGGGCCTCTCGGAGCTCCGGTTGCGCGAGCTGCCCGCCCGCGCGGCCGAGCAGCTCGTGCGGAGCGCGCTCGGCGGCGCGGGCGGGCAGCTCGCGCCCGGGGAGATCTCCGCGCTCGTCCAGCGGGCCGGGGGCAACGCCTTCTATCTCGAGGAGCTCATCCGGGCCCTGGCGGAAGGGCGCGGCGGCGCGCTGCCGGAGACGGTGCTGGGCATGGCGGAGGCGCGCCTCGCGGCGCTCGGGCCCGAGGCGCGGCGGCAGCTGCGGGCGGCGAGCGTCTTCGGGGAGGTCGCCTGGGTGGGCGGCGTGCGCGCGCTGCTCGGCGCCGGGACGTCGGGGACGAGCGAGCGCGACGCGTGGGCCGAGCTGGTCGAGCGCGAGATCATCGAGCGCCGGCCGAGCTCCCGGTTCGCGGGCGAGGAGGAGATCGCCTTCTGCCACCCGCTCTTGCGGGAGGGGGCCTACGCGATGCTGACGGATCGCGACCGGGCGCTCGGCCACCGGCTCGCCGGCGAGTGGCTGCTCGAGGCCGGCGAGCAGGATCCGATGGTGCTGGCCGAGCACTTCGCGCGGGGCGACGACCCGGCACGCGCCGCGGAGCAGTACCTGCGCGCGGCCGAGCTGGCCCTGCGCGGCGCCGACGTGCCCGCGATGCTCACGCGCGTTCAGAAGGGGCTCGACTGCGGGGCCACGGGGGAGACGCTGGCCGCCCTCCACGTCCGCCAGATGGACGGCCTCCTCTGGAGCGACGCCCACGACGAGGCCTACAGGGCCGCGCTCCGGGCGCTCGAGGCCTCCGCTCCCGGCAGCCACACCTACCGGCGCGCCTTGATCGGCGCCCTGAGCTACATCGTGAGCTTCGACGACCGAGGGGCGCTCGACGCGCTGCTCCCGCGGCTCGATCCAGCGGATCTCCCCGCCGATCTCCAGGGGGCGGAGCTCGCTTGCCGGATCGTCCTCTGCCTGCTGTGGGAAGGGATGCCCGCGCTGGCCGAGCGGTACCTGAGCCGACTCGAGAGCGACGTCGCCAAGGAGCTCGCGAGCGATCCGCGCGCCGAGATCTGCGCCCAGATCGCGCGGGGCGCCTGGCTGTGCCAGGCGGCGCGCGACCCGTGGGGGGCGCTCGACGCGCACCTCGCCGTGGTGCGGCACTTCGAGTCGCTCGGCCATCAGCTCTACGGGCTCGTGGCGTCGGTGCTCGCGGCGATGGACTGCGTGTGGCTCGGCGCCTTCGACGCCGCCGAGCAGCACCTCGATCGCGTGCTCACCGCCGAGGGCGCGCCCGGCTTCATCTCGAGCCGCGCGCTGACGTTCCGGATCGTCACGCTCCTCGAGCGGCGAAACCTCACGGAGGCGCTCGAGCAAACCGGCGCCGCGCTCCAGCGGGAAGCCACGACGCCCATCGCCAGGAGGCGCAGCGCGGCGACGCGCCTGCTCCGCGTCGAGGCGCGCTGCCTCCTTGGCGAGCTGGTCGAGGCGGAGGAAGAGCTCCGCGCGGTGGGGGACCCGGCCGCGCTGATGCCCCCGCTCCAGGCGACGCACCTGTCCTTGATGGCCGAGATCCGGCTCCGGCAGGGGCGCGCGGAGGAAGCGGCCGCGCTCGCCCGCGAGGCGCTCGCGGCGGAGCGGCGCGCGGGCGCGGTCTTCACGCCTCGTCAGGAGGCGCTCCCGGCGCTCTACGCCCAGGCGCTCCGCGCGAAGGGCGACGTCGAGGAGGCCCGCGAGATCCTCCGCGCGGCGCGCGACGATCTGCTCGCGCGCGCCGACCGGATCGGCGACCCCGCGTTCAGGAGAGGCTTCCTGGAGGACGTCTCCGCCAACGCCCGCACGCTCGCGCTCGCCCGCGCGTGGCTCGGCGAGGTCCCCTCGCCAGCCGCACGCGCGCCCGCATGAGGTGGGCGCGCGCGCTCATCCCTGCGCCGCGTCCCCGCGCGCGCGGGCGATCGTGTGGATGAGCTCGTGCGCGTCGAACGGCTTGTGCAGGCACGCGTACCCGCCCTTGCTCATGATGGCGCTGACCATCTCCGGGACCGCGTGGCCGGTCATGGCGATCACCGTGACGCGCCTCTTCAGCCCCCGCATCTGCGCGCACGTCGTGACGCCGTCCTGATCGGGCATGACGAGATCGAGCACGCAGACATCGATGCCCCGCTCGCTGACGTACTGGACGGCGGCCCGCCCATCATGAACGGCGAGGGCCGACAGCCCCGCGGCCCGGAGCACGGCCACGATCGAGTCGGCGACCTTCGGGATGTCGTCCACCACGAGGACCGCCGGCGAGTCCACCGCGCGAGCGACGATGCGCGCGAGGTGGTCCATCGAGAACGGCTTGTGGATCACCGTGTACACCCCCTCGGCGATCGCCTCCTCGATGAGCTTCTCGAGCGCGAACGCGGTCATCAGCACGACGGTGAGCTCCGGCTGGATCCTCTTGAGCTCCCGGAACGTCTCGACGCCGTTGAGCCCGGGCATGCGGATGTCGCTGATGACCAGCGTGAACGCCTGCTGCCGGACGAGCTCGAGCGCGTGGATGCCGTCCCTCGCCTCCACCACCTCGTAGCCCTCGAGCTCGAGGCTGGCGGCGAGCGTGACGCGCATGCCCTCCTCGTCGTCGATCACGAGCACCCGCTTGCCCCGCTGCGCGGCCTCCTGCACCTGCATGGCTTGCCCCCCCGTCATGCGCCCTGAGTTCCGGTCGGCGAAAGGGATGGCTCCGCGGCCTCCGGCTCCTCGCGCACCGGCAGCCGCACGACGAAGGTCGTGCCGTTGCCGAGCGCGCTCGTCGCCGCGATCGTGCCGCCGTGCCGCTCCACGATCCCGGCGCTGATCGCCAGGCCGAGGCCCGTCCCCTTCAGCTTGGTGCTGAACAGCGGCTCGAAGATCCGCGCGAGCGTCTCCTCCGAGATGCCCGTCCCATCGTCGACGACCGAGAGCGTCACCCCGTCGCCCGTCCGCTCCGCGGCGATGCGCACGCGCCCCTCGCGCTCGGCCGGGATCGCCTCGGCCGCGTTCTGGATCAGGTTCACGAGCACCTGCCGGAACTGGTCCTTGTCGATCTCCACGACGGGGAGCGTGTCCGGCACGTCGTTGTCGACGCGCACGCGCGGCGGGATCTCGACGACCGAGATGGCGTCGTCCACGAGGGGCCTCAGCGCGCACGCCGCGAAGCGCGGCCGCCGCTCGCGCGCGAAGTCGAGCAGGTTGCCGATGATCTTGGTGCACGCCGCGAGCTCTTTCTCGATGATCGAGAGGAACTGCGTCACGCGGGGCTCCGCGCCGAGCTCGGTCCCGGCGAGGCGCTTCTTGAGGTAATGGTTCGCGTTCCGGACGGCGCCGAGCGGGTTCCTCAGGTCGTGCCCGACGCTCGCCGCGAGCTGCCCCACCGCCGCGAGCTTCTCCATGCGCATCCTCGCCTCCTGGGCGGCGCGGAGGCTGGCCGCCATGTGGTTGAACGCCGCGCTCATGCGACCGAACTCGTGCTCATCGAGCTCGGGGAGGCGCAGCTCGAGATCCCCCTGGGCGATCCGCCGTGAGCCTTCGAGCAGCGTGTTGAAGCCGCGGTCCACCGAGCGGAGGAGCCGCCCGAGCAGCACGACGAGGACGAGCAGCGCGCCGCCGGTCGCCACGGCGCCGAGCACCGCCACCCGCGCCCGGAGGTGACGCTCGTCGTCGAGGATCCTGGCGACGTCGCGCTCCGCGTCGTGCACGGCCGCGCTGATGTGCGGGAGGAACCCCGCCTTGTACTCGCGGTCGGAGAGCTGCACGAACATCTCGTGTCGCTCGTTCGTGCGCTCGCGCTCGACATGGGTCGTGGCCGCCACGCCTTCGGCGATGCGCTCGAAGCTCTCCCGCATGAAGTGGATGTGCTCGATCTCCTCCGTCGATTCCTCGTCGGTCTCCCTGATCTCCTCGTCGGCGCGCATCGCCCTCTTGCGCGCCTCGATGGCGTCGAGATCGCGCGCCGTGGCCTCGCCCGCGCTCGTGAGCTCCGCGCTGATGCTGCCGTGGAGCACCGACTTGACCGCCTCGTTCATGTAGCGACTGGCGTTGCTGGCGAGGGTGACGTGCAGCCTCAGGTCGTCGTAAGACGCCTCGGCGCGCCGCTGGAAGACGAGCATCTCCGCGATGGCGAAGTAGAAGGCGCCGCCGGCGACGAGGACCGCCGCGAGCGCGACGCCGAAGATGGAGGCCAGTGTGGCTCGAATGCTCATGGGGAGCGGCTCCTGCTTGCGTGCTTCACGTGGTCGTCGCCGTCGCCCGCGAGCTCGATCTCCCTCGTGAAGAGGAGCATGAGCCCGGCGTCGGGCGTCTCCCCCGCGAGGCCGAGCTCGAGCGCGGCGCCGAGCTCCAGGCCGCGCGCGGGGTGCCAGAGCACGCCGGGCGCGATGAGCAGCGACGTGGTGTCCTCGAGCTCGGCGGCGAGCTCGAGGGTCGGCACCACGTCGCCGAGCGGCACGATCACGCCCAGCGAGGCGCCGGGGCTGAGCTCCGCGGCGTCGCGCCCCGCTGCCGGGAGCCGGATCTCGGCCGACGCGGAGATGCCCACGTGGACGCCCCCGATCGCCTTGTCGAGGCTCACGAACGGCTCCAGCGCATACCCCGGCGCGCCGAGCCCGCGCGCGCCGGCGGGGAGCCCGGCCCCGAGCCCCGCGGACAGCGCGAGCCCGAGCCCCCGCTCGTTGACGAGGTTGTACAGGGCCTCCAGCTCGACGGAGCCGAGCCCGGCCACGACGCCGCCGTCCTGGCGCGCGAGCTCCAGGGGAAGCTCTCCCCCGAGCTGCAGGCGATCGGTGATACCGAGCTCCAGCAGCAGCGGGATGCGGAAGCCGACCTGGCGCCCGTCGCGTTCCCACCTCGGCGCGCTCGTGATCTGCAGCTCGAGCGCCTCCTGCGGAAAGGCCGTCTCGCCGAGGAACAGCTCCTCGATCGGCGGCCGCGCCGGCTCGTCCTCTGCCTCCGTCCGCTCCGGCTCCGCGGGCGCGGCCGCCGTCGAGGCGACAAGGAGCGAGACCAGCGAGGCCCGGGGGCGCGCGCGCCGCGCGGAGGGCCTGGCCGCTGGTTCCCGGGCCGCCGGCGGGCGCCGCGCGCGCCCTGCGGGCTGACCGCCCACGCTCACGGCGCCGGCTCCGATCCGACGTCGCCGAGCGCCGGCGCGGCGGCGAGCGGCAGCGCGATGACGACCGACGTGCCGGGCGCCCGCTGCTCGACGGCGAGCGTCCCGCCGTAGCGGCGGGCGACCCGCCTGGCGATGTTCAGCCCCAGGCCGGAGTGACCGGGCTTGGTCGTGTAGAACGGCCGCAGGATCGCCTCGCTGTCGGCCTCGCAGGCGGCAGGCGCCGTGTCCGTGACCTCGATGCAGTACCGCGCGCCGCTCGCGGTGCCCCGGACCGTGACCACGCCGTCCCCCGGCGTCGACTCCACGGCGCTCTCGATCAGGCACCGCACCGCGACGGCGAGCTCGATCGGATCGGCATCGACGTCGCCGTCCTGGGCCGAGAGGACGATGCGGGCCCCGGACGTGCCGATCCGCGCGCACGCCGCCGCGCGGCGCACGCAGCCCGCCGCGCTCATGCACACGCTCCTGCGGTTGAAGACCCTCGCGGCGTCGACCGACTCCTCGAGCCGCGCGCTCGCCGCGATCACCTCCTCGTCGATGATCCCGAAGAACTCCTCGATCCTCGGATCCGACGAGTAGGCCGCGTCCCGCGCGACCTTCCGCTTGATATAGAACGACGCATTCCGGACGATCGCAAAGCGGTTGCGCAGGTCGTGACGCAGCACGGACAGGATCTCGTCCGCGACCGCAGCCTGCTCCGCTGCACCCAGGGGATCCCAGCTGTTCATGCCGTTCCTCGCTCCTCGGCCCTCGCGAACGGCGCGGCTCGCGTGTCGCCGCCGACGAGGAGCACTCGAACCCTTCTCTGCACCATCGCGCCGACGCCGCCGTCGCCTCGACCGTGCGAGAGCTCGGGATGAGTTCTTAAAGACACTGACACAAGCGCCGTCTCCCTGGGGCCATCGCGCGCCCGAGCCTCGCGCCGCTGCGTCGCGGGCGCACGAGAGCACGCCTGGCCGATCCGTGCCATCGGTCACGTCTGCACGTCTGCACGTCTGGTGCGACGCCACCCCTCAACCAGCGTCACCCTTGATAAACATACGTGACAAAGCTTGTGTCAGTCAACGGCATAATAATGCCCTCCACAGCACATCTCCATTCAACGGATTTCCGTCCACCTTCCGCCCTCGTGCCCCTTGCCCTGCATCACGGTGATTGCCGTGGTTGCCCAGCCTGCTGGCCAATACGTCGCTGGACATCGCCGTGTGTCGTGAACGAACCGCCGCGGCTCTCCTCTCCACGAGCGCGGCGTTGGTGCGGCGGGTGGACGGGCGGAGACGCTCGACCGCGCATCCCAGGCTCCGAGGGCCGACAGCAGGCAGACGTGCCGTGTGCGGAGCGACTCACGACCATCGGCGCGTCCCGGGGTGACGGCGCCGGGAGCGGGCGCCGAGCGCCACACGTCCAGGCGACAGCCGCTCGCGCCGGCCTCGATTCTGCCACCGCTTCAGATTTGCGATGGGTGTGCTCCGGAGCGCACCCTGGCATGCGGATCCGAAAAAAAAACGCCTCTCCGTGATTGGTTCGGAGCCGTTCAAGACACAGTGACGCGAGCCGTGCTCGCTCCCCGTCGCCCCCGCCGCTCGCCTCGTCGGCGTTGCCTTGCCGCTCGCGGCGCGCCCTGCGCCCGCAGCGGCGCGCGCTCGTCGCGCCGCTGGCCTGGCGCCTCGACCGAACGTGCCGTGACGGCCTGCGGGACCGGGAGGCGAAGGGCCAGCGCCATCCGGCGTGGATGGGGCTGGTGCTCGTGTCGTGACTGGAGGAAGCATGTTCATGGACTGGAACGTTCGATCGGCCGCGCGCGCGCGCGGCCGGATGCTTGCGCGGGTGTCCTGTCTCGCGCTGCTCACCGCCGCCTGCTCCGCCGATCCGGAGACGGCAGCGGGCGGCGCCGGCGGAGGCGGGGGGACGGGCGGAGCGGGCGGGAGCTCGCAACCAGAAGCGAGCAGCGCGAGCGCGAGCGCGGGCAGCACCGCGATCTCGGCCGGCTCCACGGGCGGCGCGGGGGCCGGGGGCGACGCGCCCGCCGGCTCGGGAGGCTCGGCGGGATCTTCAGGTGGGCCGAGCGGCAGCGGCGGCGCGGGCAGCGGCGGCGCTGGCGGCGCGGGGCCGCTGCAGGACATCACGATCTGGATCGCGGGGGACTCGACGGTCGCCAACGGGCAGACCCCCTGCCCGACCGGCTGGGGTGGCCAGTTCGCGGCGCTCTTCGACGAGCGGGTCACGGTGGTGAACAGCGCCGTCGGGGGCCGCAGCGTGCGCACGTGGCTCTACAACGTGAAGACCACCATGGATAGCGCGGGGGAGTGCGAGCTCGAGCGTGACTCGAGCGGCGAGCCCGTACTGCAGAGCAGGTGGGTCCAGATGCTCGACGGCATGAAGCGGGGCGATTACCTGTTCATCCAGTTCGGCATCAACGACGGCTCGAGCACGTGCGATCGGCACGTGGGGCTCAACGCCTTCAAGTCGAGCTACGGGATGATGGCCCGCGCCGCAGAGGAGCGAGGCGCCCAGCCCGTGTTCGTGACCCCCGTGAGCGCGATCTCCTGCAACGGGAGCACGGCCCGGGGGACGCGCGGCGGCTACGTGACCGCGACCCACGAGGCGGGCAAGGAGTACGGCGTGCCGGTGATCGACCTGCACGAGCTCAGCATTGCGCTCTACAACACCCTGGGCTTCTGCCCTGTCCCCGGGGGCGACGTGAGCGCGACGACCAGCGGCCCCGTCGGCGAGTTCTTCTGCGATGATCACACACACTTCTCGCGCTCCGGCGCGGTGCAGATCGCGAAGGTCATGGCCGGCGCTGTCCGCGATCAGAAGCTCGGCCTGGCTGCGTACCTCGAGTGATCCGCGCCGGCGCGCGCCGGCCAACGCCGCGCCGCCCTCGCGGCGCGGGCCCCCTCGGAACCTGACGAATCGTACAGGCTGACCTCGCTGTCGCCGGCGGCGACCGTCAGCTCGACGCCCGGGTAGCTCTACTGCGGGAGCCTGGCGCCGTCGAACCTGGCGCCGTCGAGCTTGGCGCCAGTGAGCTTCGCGTACCGCAGGTCCGCATCGCGGAAGTCGGCGCCGCGGAGGTCGGCGCCGTCGAACTCGGCGCCGGTGAACTCGGCGCGGGCCAGCTTCGCTTCGCGGAGGTCGGCGTTCGAGAAGACGACGCGGCCGCAGCGAGCGCGTTCGAGATCCGCCCCGCGGAGGTCGGCGCGGCGGAAGACGCAGTCGTAGAGATCGACCCCCTCGAGGCGCGCGTCCGAGAGCTTCGCCTCTTCGAACGGGATCACCGTGAGGTTTGCCTTTCGCAGGTCGGCTCCCGTGAGATCGATGCCCGAGAGCTGCACGAACCCGCCGCTCAACGTGCGCCAGCGCGACCGCCAGCGGTTCCAGCGCTCGATGCCGTCTTTGACCTCACCTCGCAGCATCGCGCGCGACTCTTCGAACGTAGGGAGCAGCATCTCGATGAGCTTCTTCTCGCTCAGCTTGATGACTTTGTCGCCCTTGGCGATGCGCGCGTCGATCTCGGTCTCCGCCTTCGACGGGACGTGCTTCGCGTACGGAATACGCGCGCCGACGAAGTGCGTCGCCTCCTTCGCCTTCTTCGCGACCGCGCCGCCGAGCTCGATCAGCATGTCTTCGCGGAACTCGCGCGACGTGCGCACATCCATCGCCGAGCTCTGGAATCTGCCTGCATAGAGAATGCATGTCCCGACGAGGCGCTCCTCGAACATGCCCTGCGGCTTCTTCTCTGCCAGCGGGGTGAAGCCGAGATCGAAGGGAGCGACACGCTCCTTCGCGCCTTCGATCGCGCGGATGGCGAGGTTGCCGTGCCCGTCGATGTGCGCGATCTCGGCTCCGTCTTCGGAGGCGGTGAGCGGGAGGATCTCGAAGCCGTGGAACTCAACGTCTTCCGGAGCCTCGGGCTCGTCGAGCCATTTGCCCGTCTCGGCGTCGGCCGTCCTCGTACGGCCCGCGGAGTCGACGACGACCGCGCGGGCATCGTCGATGAACGCGACCTGCCCGAGGCGCTTGTCTGGATGGGAGAGGGTAGCTGTCACCTCACCCGAACGCGGATCGATGAAGACAAGCGCGCTGTCCGACGAATGATTGCTGATGTCACGATCGATGCTGACGGCGATCCATCCGACGCGCGAGACGGCGACGCCGCCGCAGTACTCGGGCGCACCGCTCTCCAGCTCGATCGTCTGGACGGGTGTCTCCGGATCGTCGAGCCGCCAGATCCGGACCGCGTCGGACACCGAGACGGCCCAGGTGTCGTCGGACCCGAACGTGCAGGCCGACACCTTGGCGTCGTGCGAGAGCGCCGCGGCGCGGACGCCGCGCGCACGGTCCCAGAGCTCGACGTTCGACGCGACGGGGAGCATCACCGTCTTTCCGTCGCGCGAGACCGCCGCCACGCCCTGGGGAGAGATCGCGTCGTTCGCGAAGATCGCCTCGCCCTTGTCGGTGATCTCGCGCACCACGACGGCGTTTTGGGGCTCGACGATGAGCAGCTCTCCCTGCGGGAGGTTCGCGAGCGCAGCGGGGCCCCTCGCGCGCCGCTCGCTGACCGTGCCGTCGGTCCTTCGCCAGGACCAGATCCCTGACGAGCCGGCGACGACGACGCGCTCGCGGCTCAGCGCGATCGCGTGCGGCGCGTCGATCCCGAGCTCGCTCGAAGCCGGCTCACCGTCCGAGGTCCAGATGCCGATTCCAGACGCCGTCGAGCCTGCGGCGAGCCACTTCCCGTCGCGCGAGAGCGCCATCGCGGGGCCCTGGCCGTACGCGTGGTGGCGAGGCGTGCGGACGCGACGGATCTCCGCGCCGCTGCGCTTCCACCAGCGAAAGTAGCGATCGTTGCCTTGCGAGACCACCGTCTTGCCGTCGGCCAGGAACGCGAGCCAGCGACAGCCGGCCGGCCCCGCGTCCTGCTCGCCCGAGCCATAATCTTCCTGGAAGCGATGCGAGCCCAGGAGGAGGACGGGCTCGAGCGATGCGCCGTCCCAGAGGTGGACGTCGCCTTGTCCGTGGCCGCCGGCGAGCACGCTGCCCTCGGGTGAGAACGCGAGTACGAGGATCTTGGAGCTCTTTCGCTGGGCGAGCTCCTCCTTCGACTTGCGATCGAAGACGCGGACGATGCCCTTCTGTCCGCCGGTCGCGAACGTCGCTCCGTCGGGTGAGAAGGCGAACGCGAAGATCTCGCCTGCGGGCTCGCTCAGGTCGTGAAGTCGGTCGCCGGTACGCGCGTCGAAGACGCTGGCGACGGAGTCTTCGCCGTAGGTCGCGACGCTCGCGCCGTCGGCGCTCACGGTGGCGAAGGCGAACTTCTTCGTCGCCTTCTCTCCGAGCTTCCACGAGAGCTCGCCGTCCTGGCCGAGGCGCGCGATGGATCCACGCGCCCACAGGAGAAGGTCGCCGTCAGGCAACGCGGAGACGCCAGTGAAGCAACCGGTCACCGTCTGCTCGTCGAGGGCACGACCGTCGTCGACGGCGAAGCGATGCACCTTCGTGCGCTTTTCGCCGGTCACGAGCGCGACGAGCGTCTTGGAGTCCGGAGAGAAATCGAGACCAGTGAAGTTGCCGGGCGCGTTGAAGCGGGTGGCGCCGAAGACCTGTCGGATCATCGAACCCATCTTATTCGGATCCGTTACCTTTCAGCGCCCCATCGGTCTTTATTTTCGGACGTGAATCGTTCCGTCAGAACCCGATGTCCTCGCGGATGGCGACCACGATCTTGCAGTGGTTCACGAGATCGTCCGTCGTCTTGACCTCGGTCGTGTAGTTGAGGCCGTACGGCCAGAAGTGCTGCGTGTCCGCGTGAACGACGTCGCTCTCGTTGCCCGTGATGACCCTGAGCTGGCGCGTCGCCGCCTCGCCCGTGAAGACGCCGTCCACCACCAGCGCGCCGAACTCGCGGCTGCCGACCCCCACGGTGTGACCGATCTCGTGCATGGCGGTGATGTAGTTCATGGAGCTCGTCGCGCCGAACCTGATCGAGCCATTGACGTTGCCGTCGGCCGTCGCGACCGACGGCACGTAGGACACCGACAGGCGCTTCTCGATGCTCGTGTGACAGTTGTAGTACGACAGCGCCTCATCCATCGCGCTCGTGATCTTGTCGTAGGCAGACTGCTGCTCCGCCGTCGGCGAGGCGACCTTCGCGAGCGTGTAGGTGATTCCCCCCGTCCCCGGGCAGCCGGTGCCCGCGCCGCCCGCGCCGCCGTCGCCCGCGCCGCCGGTGCCCGCTTCGCCCGCGCCGCCCGTGCCGCCGGTGCCGGCGCCCGCGCCGCCGGTGCCTGCGCCGCCCGTGCCCGCTTCGCCCGCGCCCGCGCCGCCGCTCCCCGCGGCGCTGCCGCCCGTTCCGCCGTCTCCTCCGGTCGCGCCGCCTCCCGAGGTCTGTCCGCCGGAAGCGGCCGCGCCGCCGCTCCCGCTGGCGACGCTGCCGGCGTCCGCGGGGCTGTCACCCGAGCCCGCGCACGCGACCGGACCAGCCGCCGCCAGCGCGAGCAAAACGATGTGGGTCGCCAGTTGCCTCAGCATGTTTCGTGCTCCTTCCACAAAGGATTGAAAAGCATTGAATCGTCTCTCACCGTCGGAGGAAAGCTCGCAGCTCCCCTCGCGCGTCGCGCGCCGACGAAGTCCGCGATCTGCCCTCTCACCGACCGTGCCAGAGGTCAATTCGCCGCCGTTCGCCGCGACTCGCCCGGTCGCCGCGACAGCAGCCACAATAGAAGTTTGTGGCCGAATCGAACACGCAAGAGGAGCTCGGCCGCCGCCCCGCGAGGGGCGCGCTCGCGCACGCCGGCCCGCCTCCACGAAGCCAAGCCCGACGGAGCCGACCGGACGCGAGCGCCTTCCGGGGTTTCTTCGCCGCAGGCACCGGAACCCGGTCGGCATCGACGGACGTCGACGGAGTACCACCCTATATGGACCAACGTGAGCAGCGAGGTCGGCCGCGGACAAGCTGTGCTGACGAGATCGACAGCCGCTCTGTCCAAACGCTTCATCGATGAGGCGGGCCGGCCGGCGCAGCGCGCCGCCCTCCCCGGATCACGCCCGCTCCTCCGGCCGCGCCGGGCCGCCCGATGGAGGGAGATGGGATGAGCCACAGCGCCATCGCGTCGGGCGCCGTGTTCCAGGAGCGCTACGAGATCGTCTCCGCGCTGCGCGAGAGCGGCTTCGCCGACGTCTACAAGGGGCGTCAGCTCGCCACCGGACAGGCGGTGGCCATCAAGGTCATGCACCCGATCCGGGGCTGCAAGCCCGCCGACGTCGCGCGGCGCTGCGCCCGCTTCCACCAGGAGGCGCGGTTCTGCGCGCAGCTCCACCACCCCAACATCGTCCGGCTCATCGACGCCGGACAGGCGGACGACGGCACCCTCTATACGATCTTCGAGTTCGTGCCCGGCCAGAACCTGGCGGAGGTGCTGGCCGAAGAGATCGCCCTCGATCCGCGCGAGGCGCGGTACCTGATGCTCCAGGTCCTCGACGCCCTCGGCTGCGCCCACGCGCAGAACGTCGTCCACCGCGACCTCAAGCCGAGCAACATCATGATCGTCTCGACCGGCGCGCGGCGAAACGCGCTGGTGCTCGACTTCGGCATCGGCGCGGTCATCGCCGGGGCCATGGAGGGCGTCGACCCCAAGCTCACCCCGAGCAACGAGATCCTCTGCACGCCCGCGTACGCGGCGCCGGAGCAGCTCCTCGGACAGCCGGTGAGCGTGCGTTCGGACCTGTACGCCTGGGGGCTCGTCTTCCTCGAGTGCCTCACCGGCAGGCCGTCGATCACGGGCAGATCGGTGCAAGAGGTGCTCTTCCGGCAGGCCAGCCCCGAGCCGATCCCGATCCCCCCGGCGCTCCTCGGGCACCCGCTCGGCGCCCTCCTCCGGCGCGCGACCCTCAAGGACATGTCCGCGCGCGTCGTCACGGCCTCGGGCCTGCTGCGCGAGCTCGAGGCCTGCGACGTGGACGCGCTGAGCCGCGAGGACCTCGCCGAGCCCGCGCGAGCGCGGAGCTCGCCGTCAGCCCCGATCCGAGGCGCGGCGGACGCGAGCCCGTGGCGCCGCGTCGCGAGCGAGACGGCGCCGCTCGACGCGCCCCCGCGGGAGCCCCGGGCGCTGCCCGGCGACAACGCGGCGGCCGAGACGATGCCGTCTCCGGCCACGCCCCGGCGCGTGGAGGCGCCGGCCACGCCGGGGCCCGAGGGACCGGAGCTGGAGCGACCCGACGGCGAACGGCGGCCCCTCACCGTCGTCTGCTGCACCTTCACCGCCTCGGGCCCGGGGCTGAAGACCACCGACGTCGAGGAGATCGACGATCTGCTCGACGAGCAACAGGACGTCTGCGCCGAGATCGCCCGCCGCCACCGAGGGCGCTTCGCCGGCGCGCTGGGGGATCAGGTCCTGCTGCACTTCGGCTATCCCTCCGCGCAGGAAGATGACGCCCGGCGCGCCGCCCGCGCGGCGCTGGAGATCGCGGCGGACGTGAAGGCGCGCAGCGCGCGGCTCACGGCGGCGCGGGGCGTGGCGCTCGAGGTCCGGATCGGGCTCCACACCGGCCTCGTGGTCGCAGGCCAGCTCCAGCGGCACACGCAGCACCTCGGGACGACACCGCAGATCGCGGCCCGGCTGAGCGCGATCGCGGCGCCGGGCACGGTCGTGGTCAGCGGCGAGACCTTCAGGCTCCTCCGGAGCCGGTTCGCGCTCGAGCCGATGGCGCCGCCCGATCTCTCATCCGTCGCGCGCCCGCTCGCTGTCTACCGCATGGGGCAGGAGATCCCTCCCCCGGCCCAGGACCAGGACATCGCCGGCCGCGACACCGAGCCGCTGATCGGCCGGAGCCAGGAGCTCGATCTCCTGCTCCAGCGCTGGGGCCAGGTCCGGCAGGGCATCGGGCAGAGCATCCTCATCACCGGCGGCCCCGGGATCGGCAAGTCGCGCCTCACCGGCGAGCTCGCCCGGCGGCTCCGCGGCGAGCGGCACAGCTGCCTCGAGTGCCGCTGCGTGCCCGATCAGCGGAGCAGCGCCCTCTACCCGTTGATCGAGCTCCTGGAGCGGCTGATCGACACCGGCCGGGACGACGCGACGGGGCGCCGGCTCGCCCGGCTCGAGGCGCTCCTCTCGCGCCGCGGCTTCGATCTTTCGGAGATGGTGCCGCTGCTGGCGGCGCTGCTGTCGATCCCCCTGGAGGGGCGCTACGCCGCCCCGCTGGATCCGCCGCCGCGGCAGAAGGAGCGGACGCTCAACGCGCTCGTGATGATGCTCTTCGACATGGCCGAGGAGCAGCCCGTCCTGTTCGTGGTCGAGGACCTGCAGTGGGCCGATCCGACGACCCTCGAGTGGCTCGGCGTGATGATCGCCGACGTGCCGTCGGCGCGGCTGATGGCGGCCTTCACCGCGCGGCCCGAGTTCTCGCCGCCGTGGTCGATGTCGGGCATGCTCCAGATCCAGCTGAGCCGCCTGGATCGGTCGGACGTCGAGCACCTGGTGGCGCGCCTCGCCGGCGGCCGCGCCCTGCCCGAGCCGGTGCTGGCGCAGGTGGTCGACCGGACCGACGGCGTCCCGCTCTACGTCGAGGAGCTGACGCGGATGATGCTCGAGTCCGGGGCGCTCGTGGAGGAGGGGGACCACTACCGCCTCGCCGAGCCGCTCTCGGCGCTCGCGATCCCCACGACGCTGCGGGGCCTCCTGGTGGCGCGCCTCGACCGGCTCGGCAGGGCCAAGGAGACGGCCCGCATCGCCGCGGCGCTCGGCCGGGAGTTCTCCCAGGACGTGCTCTGCGCCGTGTCCACGCTCGACGGGGAGCATGTCCAGGAGGACCTCGAGCGGCTGATGGCCGCGGATCTCATCCACAGGAAGCGGCGGCTGAACAACCCGACGTACCAGTTCAAGCACGTGCTCATCCGGGACGCGGCCTACGAGTCGCTCTCGAAGCGGAGCCGGCGGAAGGTGCACGCCACCATCGCCCGGACGCTCGAGGCGCGCTTCCCCGAGATCGTCGCGGCGCGGCCCAACCTGCTCGCGCACCACCACGCGGCCGCTGAGCAGCTGGAGCGGGCGATCGCGTACGCGGAGATCGCGGCCGAGCGCGCGCTGAAGCGGCCCGCGAACGCCGACGACACCGAGGCGATCGTCCACGTGACGCAGGCGCTCGGCTGGCTGTCGGCCATCGCGGACGCGCGGGAGCGCGCGCTGGCGGAGCTGCGCCTGAACAGCCTGCTGATCCTCGCGCTCATCGGCCGGCGCGGGTACATGCCGAAGGAGCTGGAGGCGGCGGTCCACCGCTGTGAGGAGCTGAGCGACGAGCTCGGGGAGAGCTCGATGACCCCGCCGACGCTGTGGGCGATGTTCTGGTACCACCACATGCGGAACCATCGCCCCGAGGCGCGGGCGATCGCGGAGCGGTGGCTCGACCTGGCGAGGCGGTCGCAGGACACCGGGCAGCTGGTCTCGTCGATGGTGCTGCTGGGACAGTGCTCGTTCTTCGAAGGAAAGCTCGCAGAGGCCCGCCAGCAGCTCGATGGCGGCATCGCGCTCTACGACCCTCGGGCACATCGGGAGCACGCATTCTTCTACGGCGTCGATGTCAAGGTCTGGGGCCAGTACACGCTCGCTGTGGTGCTCTACCTGATGGGCTTTCCAGCCCAGGCGCTCGCCCACGGGCAGGCCGCGGTGGCGTGGGCGCGCGAGCTCGATCACCTGAACAGCGTCGGGATGGCGCTGCTCCACCTGGCCGGCGTCTACCACTATGGCCGCGAGCGGGCGCAGGTCGCCGCGGTGACCGACGCCGTGCTGCAGCTGACGGAGCATCATCAGCTCTGGTTCAAGGTGCACTGCTGGGCCCTGCGCTGCTGGGCGCAGCGCGATCTCGAGCAGCTGAGGCAGCACGTCGAGGTGATCCGGGACGCCGGCCAGAAGACAGGACTGCCGTACTGGCTCTCGCTGGTGGCGGAGCTCGAGGCCGAGCGCGGACAGCACGAGGCCGCGATCGAGCAGCTGGCGAGCTGCCTTCTGCTCGCCGAGGAGTCGGGGGACGTGTACTACCTCCCGGAGCTCTGCCGCCTGAGGGCGCTGTCTCTCCGCGCCTCCGGCGCCGACGCCGAGCAGGAGAGCGAGCGGTGCTTGCGGCGATCGATCGCTGTCGCGCGGGAGCAAGGCGCGCGGACGTTCGAGCTGCGCTCGACGCTGGCGCTCTGCCGGATGCTCGCGCAGCAGGGCCGGCGCGACGAGGCGCGCCGCCTGCTCGGGGAGATCACCGACTGGCCCGCGGAGTGCGCCGATCTTCCCGATTTTGCCGAGGCGCGAGCGCTGCTCCAGGAAATGATTGATTGATCTGCCCCGGCGCCGCCTCGGTCGCTCTCATCGCGTGTGCATTTATCTGCATTGGATGCGCGCAGGGCTCGACGGCGCGCGGCGCCGGTTCCATGAGCCTCATATCCCACGCCAGGACCTGCGGCGCCGGCAAGTGGAGGGTGCCATGTTTTCCCATCAGTCATCCAAGTACACGTCCAGGATGCCGAACACCGACGGCGAGCCCACGCATCTCGACGAGGAGGCGCGCCCCCCGAGCGAGCGAGGCGCGATGGAGGAGGGTCTCCTGGAGCTGGAGGGAGCGTGGCTGCGCGCCGTCGCGATCTGCTGGGAAGACCCGACGCAGCTCGATCGGCTGAAGAGCGACCCACGGGGCTTCTTGATGGCGTGCTGCGGCTATCGGCTGCCGCCGGGGATCGACCTCACCATCCGCGAGGCGCGGGAGCCAGGCTCGCCGGGCGGCGACGCGCTGCGCTTCTGCGAGCAGCGCAAGGGCTGGGACCCGTCGGCGCGCGCCATCACCCTCTATGTCCCACCGCCGCCGGAGCTGGACGATCAGCCCGTCGCGCTGGCCGAGCTCGCGAGCGACCCCGGGTCGGTCGGCGTCATCTGCTGAGTCATCCGTCGATACCGTAGAAGCTGGCGGCGTTGTCCCATAGGATCTTGCGGAGGCCCTCGCCGGGGAGCCTGCGGCGGAGCGCGAGCGCCCGCTCCACCATGCCGGCGTCGTGATCGATGTGGGGGAAGTCCGTCCCGAAGATCGCCCTGTCCTCGCCGAGCCACGGGATGGCCTGCTCCAGGCACGGCTCGTCCGGCTCGATCTCGACGAAGCACTGGCGGCGGAAATACGCGGACGGGTCGCGGCGGACGTGCGGCGCGACCTCCTCGGCGAGGCCCCGGTACTCGATCTCGTCGAGGCGCCAGAGCCAATAGGGCAGCCACCCGCAGCCGGCCTCGAGGAAGGCCACCCGCAGGCCGGGGTGGCGCTCGAGCACGCCGCCCTCGATCAGCGCGAGCAAGGCCATCATCTGCTCCATGGGATGCGAGCAGGCGTGCAGGGCAAAGCGGGTGCGGAAGCGATCGGCGCCGGCCGCCGGCAAGGAAGAGTGCGTGCCCTCGTGGATGGCGACAGCGATCGAGCGCCGCTCGCACTCGGCCCAGAACGCTTCATACGCAGGGTCGCCCAGCGTCCGCCCCGCGACGGGGTTCGGCCGGAGCACGACGGCGCGGAAGCCGAGCGCGGCCGCGCGCGAGAGCTCGGGCACCATCTGCGCCGGATCGTGCGGGCTCATCAGGGCCACGCCCCGGAGGCGCGAGGGGTCGTGATCGCAGAAGCCCCGTAACCACGTATTGTACGCCCTGGCGAACGCGCTCCCCAGGGCGGGCTCCAGCCCGGTCATGCCGAGGAGCGCCAGCGCGAGCGTCGGATAAAGGAACGCCACGTCGATGCCCTCGCGATCCATGTCGTCGAGCTGCGCCCGCGGCTGATCGAGCGGCCCGAGCGACGCGAGCGCCCCGAGCCGCCGGCGGCCGGCAGCGGCGATCACGCGCCTGGTCCGCGCGCTCATCCGGTGATGGACCGGCCGGCCATCCACCATCGGCTGCGGTGCGAGCCGGAGCAGCCCCTCCGGCCCGAGGTGCGCCACGCGGTCGGCCAGGGGTTCGCCCTCGCCTGCGTACGCGAGGTAAGGCGCGTGGGCGCGGAGCTCCGGTTCGAGGTGGTCCTTCCACAGATCGAGCGGCTCGATCACGTGACGATCTGCGTCGAGGATGCGATAGCCGTCGCGCACGGGACATCTCCTCTTCTGCCGCTGCTGAATCCCCTGGACCTGGCCTGGTGCCGCGGTCAGAAATCCTGTCAGCATTTCTGCGACGACGCCGCGAATCCGGACAAAATTCCAATAATTTCAAATAGTTCTATATCGCTTAAGGCCGAGCCAGTCTCCGGCGTGACCCGACGCGCCGCCTGTAGCCGTCGTGTCGCTCGCTGCGGACGGACGGACGGACGGACGGATAGACCGCGCCCGGTGCTTGGCCGTTCAGCGCATGGACGAGCGACGCGTCGTCGCACGGTGATTCTGCGTCGCCGGTAATTCTGCACGAATCACCCGAATCACCCGGAGCGCTGCGTCGAGGGAATACCCTGTCGCAACGCGGGGTTGGGCATGCTGGAAAGCCCTGCTGAGGAGACCGGGAACGGGGGGTTGCGAAGGGCTCGACCCAACGGCCTTCATCGGTCCCGAGTTCGCAGCCCCGTTTGCGGAGACCCGTGCGCCGCTGCGGGGCGGTTCGAGCGCGCGGTCGAGGTCCAATGCGCCGACGCTCTCGAGCGGATCATTCCGCCCACACCCTCTCGCAGTGACAGCGCAATGCGAGCCCGGTTGCTTGCATGGCCCACCAGGCGGGGCCATATTCGTCCAAAGTGACAATCTCCCTGGAAGCGCGCTGCTCAAGCTCACCCGTCGTGCGCTATGGCGTACCCCTCATTGCCGGCGCAATCGCATTGACACTCGCCATCAGCATTCCTTCAGAACTTCCGCTGAAGCTCCCGCTCCTCCAGCTTTACGCGATGCTCATCATTGCCAGCGCATGGCTTGGCGGATTCTGGCCGGGGCTCATCGCCACGGTGTTTTGCACTGTTGGAGCCAGTTACTGGCTCGAGCCGCGCGGGCTCTTGCTCCAGATCCACCATTCAGTCGACGTTGTCGCGCTCGTCCTGTTATTCCTGATCGGGGCGGCGCTCAGCGCTCTCGGCGAGAACGCACGCAAAGCGGTCCGCTACGAGCGCACCTCGCGCGAGCTGGCCGAGAAGGTTGCCGAGGCGGAGCGCTCCGCTGCGCAGGCCAGGGAGGACATGCTCTCGATGGTCGCTCATGACCTGCGCGATCCGCTCGGCGTCATCGATCTGAACGCCGCGCTGATCTCGAGGGCTTCGACGGCAGAGGGGAACGCGGAGATCTCGCGGCGCGCGGCGCTCGTTCACCGGACGGCACAGCGGATGGAGGGAATCATCCGCAACCTGCTCGACGTCGCGCGGATCGACGCTGGAGGGTTCTCCCTCGACATGGCGACTGAACCCGTGGAGCCTTTGCTCGCCGAAGTGGTCGAGGCCCATGTCGACCACGCAAAGGTGAGAAACATCCAGCTCCAGCACGATGTTCCGGCAGGGACCCCGCACATACTCTGTGACCGTGCTCGAATCCACCAAGTGCTCACCAACCTCGTCATCAATGCGATGAAGTTCACGTCGACCGGAGGGAAGGTGGCCCTACGTGCCGGCGTCTCAGGCCGCTTCGTGCGATTCAGCGTGACGGATACGGGAGTCGGGATCGACGGCGACAAGCTGCCCCGAATATTCCAGCGTTACTTCGGCGAGGAGCGCACGCGCGGCGGGGGAATCGGACTAGGGCTCTTCATCTCCAAATCGATCGTGGAGGCGCACCATGGCACCATAGAGGCTGACAGCAGGGTGGGCCATGGGTCTACCTTCTCGTTTACCGTGCCTATCATCGCTCAAGCCAGCGCCACGGAACCGACGACGACGAGCGCAAGCGGCTCGGGGAACGGGTAGGCTTCGCTCGGCCAGGCGCGCGCGTCGCAGGGGCTCGTCGCCCTGGTAGGTCGCGCTGTAGCGCTCGATCGCCTCGCACAGCGCGCTCGCCCTGGCCTGGGCGAGGGGGCGGCCCGTGCCGCCGCTCGCCCGGTGGAAATCGCCGAACGCAGGGGCGTCCCCCGCCGGCCCAGCACGGCCGCGCGCCCGGCCGGAAGACCGGGCCGATCCACGGCTCGACCCCGCCGGGCTTGGAGACCTCGCCGTCGAGCGCGGCGACGAGCTCGTCCGCCGTCCGCCGGCCGTCGAGGAGCGGCCTCAGGAGGAGATAGACACGGCCGCGGAGCATGGTGCGCTCACGCTCGCCGATCAGGAACACCGTCTCCTTGTCACCACCGAGCTCGACGTTCAGGTGGTGCTTGAATTGCAAGGTGCTGCGGGTGCATTGGACGCGTTGGAGGCGCGGGGTGCGTGGGATGCGCTTCATGAACACCGGACCCTGATGGACAAAGCTGGTGGGTCACGCCCGCCGGAGACGCCCGTGCTGGTGCGCAATTCAGCGTCAGCGGGCGCCTGCCCGGAGCGCGGGCGGGCGGGCTCGCCGGCGCGCGCCGCGGCAGCGCGCGGACGGGCGCGGCGCGCCGCCCGCGAGCCAGGAGGCGAGGTCGTGTGAGAAGGGGGTGAGCAGCGTGGCAGTCATTCGCGAGACGGACATCGGCCCGGAGACAACGCCGCTGTCCAGCAGCTTCATCGATGCGATCCAGGGTGTCAGGCAGGACGATCGACGCGTCGCCCTGCTCGTCTACCACCGCGACGGCGCCGAGCGCGCCGTGCTGAGCCCGGGCGTGCCGGTCGTGATCGGCCGCGCGCCGCCGTCGCAGGTCCAGATCGGCGACGTCAGCCTCTCGCGCGAGCACGCCCGCTTCACCCAGTCCGGCGACAGGGTCGTCATCGAGGACCTGCGCTCGACCAACGGCACATGGCTCGGCGGCGAGCGCATCACGCGAGGCGAGGTGAAGCCGGGCGAGGAGGTGATCCTCGGGAAGGTGGTGGTCGCCGTCCGCTCGATCACGGCGGCCGAGGACGAGCTGCCAGGGCTGATGAGCCACGAGCAGCTCCGCGTCGCCCTCGAGGAGGAGGTGAAGCGCGCGCGGTACTTCGGGCGGAGCTTCGCCGTCGTGATGGCCCGGGTCGCCCGCCAGCCCGGCGCCCACGTGAGCCACCTGTTCCCGCGCGTGCGGGCGCTGCTGCGCCCCGTGGACCGGATCGCGCTCTACAGCTCGGACGTGGTGGCGGCGCTGCTGCTCGAGGCCGGGGCCGAGGTGGCGCTCGACGTGGCGCGCGCGCTCGCCGCGCCGCCCGGGGGCGGGTCGCCCGTCGTGCTCGCGGGCTTCGCGACGTTCCCCGACGCGGGGACCGTGGCGGAGGAGCTGCTCGATCGGTGCTGGAGCGCCGTGCGCAGCGCGACGGTGGAGCAGCCGGTGCGCTCGGCGCCGGGCGGGACATGGAAGAGCAGCCCGGGCCCCGGCCACGCCGAGCCGGTCGTCGTGAGCCCCGCGATGCGCCGCGTCTTCGAGATCGTCAAGCGGGTCGCGCGCTCGTCGATCCCGGTCCTCCTGCTGGGCGAGACGGGGACGGGCAAGGAGGTCGTGGCGCGGGCGATCCACGACAGCGGCCCGCGGAGCGGCAAGCCGATGGTGTGCGTCAACTGCGGGGCGATCCCGCAGCAGCTCGTCGAGAGCACGCTCTTCGGCCACGAGCGCGGCGCGTTCACCGGCGCGTGGCAACAGCAGCGAGGGGTGTTCGAGGCGGCCGACGGCGGGACGGTCTTCCTCGACGAGATCGGCGAGCTGCCGGCCGTGGTGCAGGCCGCGCTCCTGCGCGTGCTCGAGACGCGGCAGGTGACCCGCGTCGGCTCGAACAAGCCGATCGACGTCGACGCGCGCGTCGTCGCGGCCACCCACCGCGACGTCGAGGCGATGTGCGCGTCCGGCGCGTTCCGGAGCGATCTGCTCTACCGCCTGAACACGATGACGATGACGATCCCGCCGCTCCGGGCGCGTCCGGAGGACATCGAGCCGCTCGCGCTGCGCTTCCTCGACCAGGCGAACCAGGCGAACGGCCGGTCGGTCCGCGGCTTCGACGCCGGATCGCTCGCGCGGCTCCGGGCGTACTCCTGGCCGGGGAACGCGCGGGAGCTGCGGAACGCGATCGAGCGGGCCGTGGTCATCGCCGAGGGCGAGTGGATCGCCGAGCAGGATCTGCCAGAGCGCGCCCGGGCGACGCCCACCTCGGAGCCGGCGGCGGACGGGGAGCCGCCGTACCAGGTCGGAGAGCTCACGGCCGCGCCCCCGGGCGGGGACTACCTGAAGACGCGGCTGCAGCGCTGCGAGGCCGAGCTGATCGTCGAGGCGCTCCGCAAGGCGAGCGGGAACCAGACGGAGGCGGCGCGCGCGCTCGGCATGCCGCTGCGCACGCTCGTGTACAAGCTCAAGGCGCTCGGCATCAAGCGGCTCGGGTACGCGCCCCCCCGGGAGCCGTAGCGCGCCGCATCGGTGCTCAGGGCACGGTCTGGAGCGCGCTCTCGGCCGAGCGGAGCGCGCCCTCGATCCCCTGATAATCGCAGTAGGCCTCGCCGCAGACATGGACGCTGCCGACAGGCGCGGCGCTGCCGGGGAGGTCGAACGCCCTCAGCCTCTCGAGGACCTCCCACGACCTGACGCCTGGCCGCCAGGTATGGGCCCCCGCCCCGTACGGCTCCCGGCTCCAGTCCCGGATCGCCCAGGTCGTCACGGTCCCGGCGGCGCGCTGCCGCCCGGCCGGGTCCTGGAGATCCACGCCGAGGTATTTCAGGAGCTGCCGCTTCAGCGCCTCGCTGCCGTCGATCTCCGCGCGATCGTGGGCCTCGCCCTGGACATAGACCTTCCAGAACTCCGTGGCCGGTCGATCGGTGTAGAGCATGATCATGCCCTTGCCGTCGCTCTCGCGGTAGGTGGTGTGGACCTCCCTGGCGGGCATCAGCGACGCGTTCCTGTGGGGCGGCGTGCGCCCCGTCCACCACGGCGCGTCCGTGACCAGGAAGCACTTGAGGAGCGGAAACCCGAAGACCGCGTCGAGATCCCGCTGGATCTCCCGGGAAAAACAGCCGGCGAGCCGCATCAGGGGGCTGCGCGGCAAGGCGAGGATCACGTGCTTGGCGACGGCCTCCACCGTCTCTTCGCCGCGGGCGAACTGCAGGCGGATCTTCCCCCCTTCCGCTGCCGCGAGCGACGTGAGCGCGTGGCGAAGGTGGATGGCGACCTGCTCGGGGCGCCGCTCGAGCTCCCGCACCAGGGCGAGGGGCAGCGCCCGCGAGCCGCCTTCGATGCTGACGAGCGAGGCGTCCCCCTCCCCCTCGCTGGACAGCGCGCGAAGCCAGAAGACGATCCAGTCGATGGCATTGGGGTTCTCCGGGATCAGGTGGAAGAACGTGCCCTGATCCCGGATCGCGAGCACGGCCCCGTGGCTGAGGACGTCGCTCAGCGCGTTCCAGAACCCCTGTTCGTAGAGGAAGGCCCCTCCCAGCGCGGCGCCGCGGCGCATGCTGGCATAGTCGTCCTCCGCGAGGCTCCTCAGCCACTCCCGGTGCTTCTCGTCCCTGGGGTCGTCCGGGTTACCGGGGCTCGCCCACGGGGTATCCTTCAAGATCCTCAGGATAGCGAGCTTCATCAGCTCGAGCGTCGTATGGGGTCGATGAGCGGGCCCGGCCTCGTCGGGGGCGAGGGAGAACCGCGGCCCCTGGACGGGCTCGGCCGCATACGGGGTGAACGGCCTGGTCTTCAGGCCGAGCTCGTCGAGCAGCCCCATCAGCAGGCGCTGCCGGCGCTTCTCGAAGCGCATGGGGCCGCACTCGGCGAGGAAGCCATCGAGGTCGACCGTCTCGATCCGGCCCCCGAACCGCTCCGAGGCTTCGAAGAGCCCGACGGTGCGGCGGGGGTGCCGCCCGGCGAGGCGAAAGCTGCAGTAGAGGCCGGTGATGCCGGCGCCGACCACGATCGTATCGAACTCTTGCACGCGGCTCCTCCTCGGTTCCTGGACAGGGGTCGAGGCCGGCGTCCCCGCCGGCCTCCGCGGCGCAGTCACGCGTCTGCTCGCTCGGCACAGGCGCCGCCCATCTCGGCGCCTTCCTGCGTCGTTTCATAGAACAGGAAGCGGCCGGTGGTCGCCTCGCAGACGGCCTGCCAGCCGCGCATCCGCCCGACGACATCGAACGAGAGCCCCCAGCGAGGCGTCTCGTCGATCACGCGCACGCCGAGGGCGTGCATCGGCAAGAGGGCGACCGGCGCCAGGGCATGGAAGACGCTGAGGGCGGGCCGCGGGCAGCCGGGCTTGGCGTGGACGCTCGCGCGGAGGTAGCTCGCGCTCGAGAAGCCGAGCCCGTCGACCACGCGCTCGATCAAGCCGAGGCCCCGGATGCCATGATGGTTGATGGCCATGTAAAGGGGCGTCACCTCGTCGGTCGCCGCCTGGAAGGCCCTGGCCTGGGCGGCGAGCCCGGGGGGGATCCCGTCCGGGTGCCCTGCCACGGCGGCATAGAACAGCACCGCCTCGTCCTCGTCGGAGAGGCCACAGTCCTTGATGAACATCAGCGACCTCGACTGGGCGGCCGCCGCCTCCCTCACCGCTTCATCCTCCGCGATCGAGGCGACCACCTCCGCGACGCTGCGATCGATGACGCTGCTCCAATCCGAGGGGAGGTGCGCGAGGGTATCGGCCACGATCACCTCGTCATGGATGCCGAGGCGGGGTAGATCGCGCCAGAGCTGCTCGAGGTGGCTCCGGACCTCGTCCGCGCAGAAGCCCATGTCGCGGGTGTGAAGGCACGTATCCGGCACGACCACCACGTGGGCGCCGCCAGGGTGGAACTCGCGCAGGACGCGCGCCAGCGCGGCTCGCATCTTGATGCCGAGGAACTCCGCGAAATCGGGCCCCCGGCCGAACCTGCCTGTCTTGAGCGGCACTGGCACCTTGCCGCCGCCCTCCGGCATGGCCAGCACGATCGGCTCACCCATCCGCACCACCCGCTCGAGCCGAGCGTCGAACTCCGCCATGTCGCGGGGGCACTCGAACCGGGTCTTGCTGGTCTGGATCGAGGCCTTCTTGATGATGGCCTTGAGCTGGGCGGCCCTGTCGCTGTGTCGGGCCCCTGCCTTTCGCAAGCAGTCCTCGAAAGGCCGGATCGCCTGATCGAGCTCACCGAGGAAGACGTCGATCTCGGCAGGCCCGGCGAAGCGGACCGAGGCCGCAGGTAGCCTGCTTCCGGACAGCACGCGCCGCTTCGCGGCGAGGAGCTCCGGGGCCTTCGCGAGGCCGGCGGCCGGCTGGGTCACGGCGCTCTGGTAGCGAGGGACGGCGGTGCCGCGGCCAACCTCCCGCTCCCCGTCGAGCGCCGCGAGGTCGGTGGCGCCGCGGGCCTGCGCCGCCGCGCCGCCGGTGGGCCGCGCGCTCATGGGACGACGCGCGCCGTGAGCCTCGGTGTTCTTCGCAGCCTCAGACACGATGGTGGGGTGACCTTTGCCGAACACAATGCGGATGAGGTCGCTGGTCGCTTCGATCTTCATGGTTCTCCGTGCGACGCGGGCGCCACGGTGGCGCCCCATCGTTCGATCGGCTCCGCTTCGATCGAGCATTCGTCGAAGGCGGATTGCCTATCTGGCCCTAGCTCTCATGTGAGCGAGAGCACATCCCGTGCCGGTCGCGCCCACGCAGATTCGCCGGGATATCGGCGCGCGGGCCGCGCGAACGGGGATGAGCGCGCGGGCCGCTACGCGATCGAGCAATGGATTGCGTACCAGGGAGGGCGCGCCGCGTTGTCGACGGGTGATGGGGTCGTCGGCGAGGCGGGAGATCATGAGATCTCGCGGCGAGCGGCCAACTCGCGCCGTCGCGTGCCCGTGCGGTCTCGCGCGGCGGACCTCGCGTGGAGGGGGATGTCGGGCGCGCCGCGCGCGACCGTGAGCTCACGTCGATGGTGGGGGATGCGCGGCGCCTCGCGGCGTGGGCGGGCGCTCAACGAGGGATGGGAGGGTGATGGCGTGTGGGCGGGCGTCGAAGGAGCGACGGTGTCAGGGAGCGAGCGCGATGGTGGCCCGACTGGCGGGCTCGGGCTCGAGGGGGAGCTCGACCAGGAACGTCGAGCCGCAGCCCGGCGAGCTCTCCACGCCGATGGCTCCGCCGTGAGCGCGCACGATCTCGCGCGCGATGTAGAGCCCGAGCCCGAGGCCGCCGAAGTGCACAACGCCGCCCGCGCGCTCGAAGCACCTGAAGATGCGGGCCTGGTCCTCCTCCGCGATGCCCGCGCCTTGATCACGGACGAGGAGCTCCGCCCCGCCGGGACAGGCCTTCACCTCGATGGATACCGGCCGGCCTGCGCCGAACTGGATGGCGTTCTTGACAAGGTGGAACACGAGGCGCCCCATCTGCTCGCGGTCCCAGCGGCCGACGATGCCCTCCGGCGCGTCGATGGAGATCGTGGAGGACGGGGAGCGGAGCTCCACCGGGAGCCCTGCGATCACCTCCCGGACGAGCGCCCCGAGATCGACGGTCTCGCGCTCGGGATCGAGCGGGCCCGCTCGGAGCCTGATCGCCTGGAGCATGTCGTCGCAGAGCCGGGTGAGGCGGTTGACTTGCCGGCCGACGACCTCGAGCGAGGCGACCCACGTTGACCCGTCGTCCGCACGCTGCTCGCTCAGCCGCTTCATCCGCTGCACCTGCAGGTTGAGCGAGGTCAGCGGCGTCAGGAGCTCGTGCGACGCGAGCGTGAGGAACTCGTCCCGAACACTGGCGCCCGCGTCAGGCTCGCAGGCGCGGGCGGGCCGGCGAGCTTCGGGGGTTGCAGTGAGAGGGGCGTTCGAGACGGACATGGTTCAACTCCCGTTGGAGAGTGGATGGACTTTTGCGATCGCGTCCGAAGCATCGGCGATGCCACGCGTCATCGCCCTCGGAGAAGCGCGGTTTCGGCGGCATCTCGCGCGGGCTCCAGGCTGCCGAGGGCGGGTGTGTCATGGCGCCCGGCGAACGGTTGCTCAGGTGCGCAAGAAGCAGAGCCGATGCTGCGATCGGCAACGCCAGGCTCGTCCGTCCGGGATGGAACGGCCTGACCCAGGTTGGGGCGACCCAGGTTGGGGCGACCCAGGTTGGGGCGGCGGCCCGACCCAGGTTGGGGCGGTGGACCCAGGTTGGAGCTGCGACCCGACCAGGGGCTGCGACCCGACCCAGGTTGGGGCTGCGGGGCTACCCGACCCAGGTTGGGGCTGCGGGGCTACCCGACCCAGGTTGGGGCTGCGGGGCTACCCGACCCAGGTTGGGGCTGCGAGGCTAACCCGACCCAGGTTGGGGCTGCGGGGCAACGACCCGCTGCCCAACCGCCGGCGGAGCGGTCAACGCCAGCGGAGGCGTCGTCGATCCCTCGTTACGCGAGGCAGGGTCACGCACGCGCGCCGACCAGGCTGCCGCAGGCGGATCGACGCACAGCTGAACGGCTGAGGCGCGCCGTAGCGGACCGGTCGACGGCAGCGAAACCGCGGAGGAGCTGCCGCGTAGCAGCCGATGAACCCGCCCGACGGAGCGCGCAGAGCCGCGCTCCCGTGAGCTCGGGGCGCGCAGTGCCCGTCGTCACGACGGAGATGCGCCTCCACGATCGACGCACCGACAAGCCCGCGCCGCTGGGTTCGCGGCGCCATTCCCCAGGAGCTTTCTCATGGTTCGCAGCACGATGAGCATCACGGCCCTGAGCTTCGGTCTCTTCGCGGTGGGCGCGCCCGGCGACGCCATGGCGCACGGCAGCGGCGTCCACCGGCACGGCCAGATCTTCGTCATGACCAACGCCGGAGACGGCAATTCCGTGATGGAATATGATCGGGCGGCGGACGGCTCGCTCTCGTATGCCGGCACGTACGCGACCGGAGGGCTCGGCGCGCCGACCCGGCCGATCAACGCGCTCGGATCCCAGGGCTCGCTCGTCCTCAGCGACGACGGGAAGCTCCTGTTCGCCGTGAACGCGGGCAGCAGCGAGGTGTCGATGTTCCGCGTCGGCCCCCACGGCCTGACGCTGCTCGACGTGGTCGACTCGGGCGGCGACTTCCCGGTGAGCGTCGCCTCGCACGGCGACCTGCTCTATGTCCTCAACGTGGGTGGCGAAGGCAACATCGCCGGCTTTGAAGTGAACCCGTGCGGCGAGCTCGTCCCGCTCGACGGGTCGAGCCGCGATCTCGGCCTCGGCGGCACGACACCGCCGTCGCTCGGTGCTACGCCGGGTCAGATCGGCTTCTCTCCCGACGGCGAGGTGCTGGTCGTGGCGGGCAAGGGGTCCAATCAGCTCCAGGTGTTCCCCATGAGCGGCCGCGGGCTGCCCAGCGACGCGCCGGTCACGACGATCTCCAGGGGCCTTGTCCCGTTCGATTTCACCTTCGATCGTCGCGGCCATCTCATCGTGGCGGAGGTCGGCGGCGACGGCATGCCCGCGACCGGCGACACGAGCGTGGTGTCCTCGTATAAAATCGGGCCCGACGGGAGCCTCGCTGTCATCAGCGATACGGTCGACACCTTCCAGCGGGCGACCTGCTGGATCACCGGCGCCCCTGGGAGCCGCTATGTCTTCACGGCCAACACGGGCAGCAACACGCTCTCCGGGCTCCAGGTCGACGCGCGTGGCGCGCTGACGCTGCTCGACGACGGCGTGTCCGCCTCGTTCCCCACCGGAACGGCGCCGATCGACCTCACGATGACGCGCGACGGCCGCTTTCTGTACACCCTCAACGCCGGCGCCGGGACGATCGCGGCATTCCAGGTGAGCCGCGACGGCGGCCTGATCCCGCGAGGCGAGGCGGGTGGATTGACGCCTGGAGGCGGCGCCCAGGGGATCGCTGTGAGGTGAGGCTCGTTCCTGGCGGGCGACCCGACCCAGGTTGGACAACCCACCCTGGACAACCCACCCAGGTTGGGTGAACGGCGGCGGATCCTGGCCGTCGGGACAACCCCACCCAGGTTGGGTGAACCGGCGGCGGATCCTGGCCGTCGAGGACGGTGGCCCGGGCATCGAGGATCCCGGGCAGCCCTGACGAGGGGGTCGTCGGGTGCCGGGTCGACCGGTCTGGGTCTCGACATCGTCCGCCGCGTCGCCGCCACCACCGGCGGGAGCTCGACATCGGACACAGCCGTCTCGGTGGCGTGCGCATCGCCCTCGTCTTCAGGCAGCCGGCGGAGGAGAAACAGCCGCGCCGCACCGGCGCAGCAGGCACCAGGCCGAGGAGATCGGCCGCAAGGCGGCCAAGGAGACCTGAGCGTTACGGGGTGGGCGTGCCGGTTCCGCCGAGGTCCTCGGGCGTCAGTTTCAGCGCCTCCGTGATCGCCAGGACGTCCTGGTACTCGCGCCAGCTCTTGATCAGGCCGTCGCGGACCCGCAGCACGCCGATGAGGGTCGTCGAGGCGCGCAGGCCGGTGGTGGTGACCGTCCCGCCGAGCTCGTATTCGACGACGATGACCTCAGGGTCGTCGGTCTGATGGGTGGCCAGCTCGCGGAACCTGTCGAAGCACACCGGCAGGACCGCGCTCCTGGCTTCGTAGAACGCCAGCCACGCCTCGCGGCCTTCGTGACGTCGCATGCCAGGAGGGGAGAACGGGGTTTCGACCACGATGTCCTCGGCCAGCAGTTCGGCCGGGAGGAGAGTGGGGCTGTCCCCGAAGAGTGCTTCCTGCATGCGCCGGTAGATCGTGAGAGGTCCCGCGGCGCCGGTCGTCGACTGGGGCATGGTTGAGGCTCCTTGACAGTAAGCTGAGTTTGACTCATGATCAACATGGTGAGTCCGACTCACTTTGTCAAGAACGGAGTGCCGATGGATCGAGACGGTGTGCCGCCCGCCGGCGGCGGTGCCGGTGAACGACCGGTTCGCGCCGACGCCCGCCGCAATCGCGCGCGCATCCTGGAGGCGGCCGAGGCGGTGTTCGCCGAGCAGGGTGCCACGGCCTCGACGGAGGCCGTGGCCGCGCGCGCCGGCGTCGCGATCGGCACCGTGTTCAGGCACTTCCCGACCAAACCCGAACTGCTCAAAGCCGTGGTGATGAACCTGCTGGACCGGCTCATCGCTGAAGCCGACGCCATGGTCGGCGACCCTGACGCTGTCGCCGCCCTGTTCGAGTTCTGCGCCCGCGTCATGGAGATCGGCGCCCAGAACAGGGCCGTGTTCGCCCGACTCGCCGAGACCGGGGTCCAGGTCCGTGTCGGCGACGCCCTGACACGCCTCCGGCCCGCCGTCGATCTGCTGCTCGAACGCGCCAAGGAGGCGGGCACCGTCCGCGACGACTTGCTCCCCGCCGAGCTGGTCGCCCTGCTCGCGGCGATCTGCCAGGAGGCGATCACCGACGAGTGGAGCGAACCGTTCCGGCAGCGCGCGCTGACCATCCTCTTCGACGGCATGCGACCGGCCGCGGCCGGAGAATCGATCGCTCGAGCGACCCGAGCGCGCCGATAGGCTTGGACGAGCTCGGCGTGGGTCGTGCCGCTCCTCCGCAAGAACGAGGCGGCGAGCGCCACCTTCGCCGACATCCTGCGCGGCGAGGGCATCCAGGACGGCGCCGCGGCGACCTGACCCAGGTTGGGGCTGCGACCCAGGTTGGGCATCCAGGACGGCGCCGCGGCGACCCGACCCAGGTTGGGGCTGCGACCCAGGTTGGGGCTGCGACCCGCTGCCCCAACCGCCGGTGGAGCGGTCAACGCCAGCGGAGGCGTCGTCGACCCGCTGCCCCAACCGCCGGTGGAGCGGTCAACGCCAGCGGAGGCGTCGTCGGTCCCTCGTCCCGCTCGACGGGTCGAGCCGCGATCTCGGCCTCGGCGGCACGACACCGCCGTCGCTCGGCGCTACGCCGCTACGCCGGGTCAGATCGGCTTCTCTCCCGACGGCGCGGGGCTGGTCGTGGCGGGCAAGGGGTCCAATCGACACGGTCGACACCCTCCAGCGGGCGCCCTGCTGGATCGCCGGCGCCCCTGGGAGCCGCTATGTCTTCACGGCCAACACGGGCAGCAACATGCTCTCCGGGCTCCAGGTCGACGCGCGTGGCGCGCTGACGCTGCTCGACGACGGCGTGTCCGCCTCGTTCCCCACCGGAATGGCGCCGATCGACCTCACGATGATGCGCGACGGCCGCTTTCTGTACACCCTCAACGCTGACGCCGGGACGATCACGGCATTGCAGGTGAGCCGCGACGGCGGCCTGATCCCGCGAGGCGAGGCGGGTGGATTGACGCCCGGCGGCGGCGCCCAGGGCATCGCCGTGAGGTGACGGTCGTTCCTCGGCGTCCAGGGTTTGCCGCCCTGGGTCAGCACGCCAGCCGGGGCGCGGCGCTCACGCGGCGCGGATCACCTCCTCCGCGGCGCGGCGCGGGCCGCATACGCCCTCTCGCTCCGGGAAGCCCAGCCGGAACGCGAAGGTGAGCTGCCGGTCGCCCAGGCCGAGCGCCTCGGTGAACGAGCGCTCCATTGCCGGTGCTCGTCCGAGCATACGCTCCCGGTCGATGATCTCCGGCACCTGGTTCAGCGGGTGCATCGCGATGCCGCGCGCGGTCGCCCAGAGATGCATGCGTTGCCACAGGCGCCCGGCGCGGAGCGTCGAGCCCAGATCGTAGCGGTCGCGGACCGCGATGACGCCGATGGCGGGATCGCCGGCGAGATGGACCTCGCGGGTGACGCGGAGCCAGTCGTCGTGCATCTGCTCCGCCGACGGACGCGGCAGCAGCTTGACCGCCGCGGTGAGCAGCGGACCCAGCCCCATCACATCGAGGGTCAGCCCGTCCCGATGGCTCGGTACCGCCTCCGGCGCCAGCCTGAACCACGCGTCGCTGTCCCGCACCATCGCCGCGTCGCGGACGATGGTCTCGGTGGCGCGCAGCGTATGAGCGGCGAAGCTCTCGCGCTGCTCGGGGCGCTCCAGCCAGACGATCTCACCGTCCGAGCCCGCTTCGCTCAGGCGCGAGAGCTCCTGGAGCGCCGATACCGGCACGCGCTGCGCCTGGTACGGGCCGCGGTTCGTGTGTCGCCGTGCGATGACCTCCGCGAGCGGGGACTCCGCTGCGCCTGGCTCGATCCGGACGCTCGCCACCCGGATCGCCCGCGGAGCGGCGCGCTCGAGACCGCGCGCTCCCTCCGGGTCGGAGCCCCGGAGATGACCGGCTTCGAGCTCGACGCGGGGCGCCCATCCCATTGAACCCGCCGCGAGCGCCAGGTTCTCTATCGCGCAACCGAGCCCGATGTGCATCTCGCGCAGGAACGGATCCATGGTGCCGAGCGATCGAGACCTGTCCGAGAACACGTCGATGCGATCCGGGTGGACCTCGAACAGCCAGGGCTGCGTGTTGTGCGGGCTCGCGGCGAGCACCGCCGCGCGCACGAGCTCGGCGAGCTCGCCGCCGCGCTGCCCGCGGAACGCGGTCCACGGCGCGAACGGCTCGCCCGTCCGAGCGTCGAACACACCCCGACCGGCCGCGTACCAGCCCGCTCCCGCGGCCACGGCGAGCGTCGCGACGCCTTCCAGCAGGCGCCGCCGCGAGACCTTGAGTTTCCTCTCCATGATGCGCTCCATCCTCCAGAGGACGTCTGGCCGGGCTCCGCGAGCGACGGCCATTGCCCAGAGATTGAGGCGGTTCGAACGATTAGTACAGGCTATCGCTCTACTATGATGTATTAGCAAATCTAATGATCGAGGCGCTCCCCGACGACCTGAATCTCCTGCTCGCGCTCGACGTGCTGCTGCGGGAGCGGCACGTGACGCGCGCTGCGAAGCGGCTCGGCATCACGCAGTCGGCTGCGAGCCAGCGGCTCGGACGGCTGCGCGAGTTCTTCGGCGATGCGCTGCTCGCTCCGGGGCGGCCGCTGCTCGCCCTCACGCCGCGCGCCGAGGCGCTCGCCGATCCGCTGGCTCAGGCGCTCGCGAGCCTGCGAGCGGCGGTCCAGGCCGGCGCGCCGTTCGACCCTGCGACGTCCGAGCGCCGCTTCGTGCTGCTCGGCAACGACCTGCTGGAGGCGGTTGCGCTGCCGCGGCTCTTGCCCATGCTGGCGCGCGAGGCGCCGTACATCACGGTGCAGGTCGACCGCGCCGAAGCGGACTTCGTGAGGCGGCTCGAGCGGGGAACGGCGGATCTGGCGTTCGTCCCGGAGTTCCTCGTGCCCTCGTCGTCACGACAGCTGCGCTTGCCGGAGGAGCGATTCGTGACGCTGATGCGCAGCGACCATCCTGCAGGGACACAGCGGCTGACCCTGGAGCGCTATCTGGAGCTCGGGCACGTGCTGATCGCTCCGCACGGCATGCCGGGCAGCCTGGTCGATCGCGCGCTGGAAGCTCGTGGGCGGCGCCGGCGGATCGTCGCGCAGATCCAGCACTTCGTGACGGTGCCTTTCCTGATCGCGGCCTCGGACCTCGTGGTGACGTGTCCAGCGACCGTCGCGGAATTGTCGACGCCCTTCGGCCTACGCGCGGTCCGGCCTCCGGTCGAGCTCGGCGTGGACCGATCTTCGGCTGTCTGGCACGAGCGCGTGCACGACGATCCAGGCCATCGCTGGCTGCGCTCCTGGCTCAGCAAGGCGATCCGCGCGGGCGCGAGGACCCGACCCAACCAGGTTGACCCGACCCAGGTTGACCGGAAGGGCGACCCAGATTGACCGACCGCAGGGGTGGTTGAGCACAGTCCGACATGGCGCCGCCACCAGACGGCACGGGTAAGTACTTGAAATCGTTCACCGCAATCGCCGGCACGGCTCTTGGAGTTCTGCACGACCATGAGCCAGCCTCGCCAGATCGCGCCCGGCGCAACCTACCTGATCACCCGTCGCGTCCTGCGCCGGCATCTCCTCTTTCGCCCCGATGCAGCCATCACTCAGCTCTTGGTCTACGCCCTCGCGGTCTCGACCCGTCGCTACGGCATCAGCGTCCACGCGCTTTGCGCGATGTCGACGCACCTGCACCTCGTCGTGACCGATGCGAACGGCGTTCTGCCGCGCTTCCTGCAGTTCTTCCATCGCATCGTCGCGCTGGGCACGAAGGTGCTTCGCGCGTGGGAAGGGCCGGTATGGGACCATGAAGCCACGAGCGTGGTGCGGCTACTGACACGCGCGGCGGTCGTGGAGAAGATCGCCTATGTCCTCGCAAACCCTGTGGCCGCTGGACTCGTCCCGCATGCGCATGAGTGGCCGGGCGCCAAGGTGAAGGTGGGCGAGATCGGCCTGGGCGTGTTGTGCGCAGCGCGTCCCGCCGCATACTTTGACCCGAAAAATCCACAGTGGCCGGAGGAAGCGATACTGTCACTCGCGCTGCCGCCGACCATCGACCATGACCGCGCGGAAGACTTTCGCCATGCCATCGCCGCCGAGCTCGAGAGGCAGGAATTGCAGGCGCAAGCGGAGGTGAAGCAGCAAGGGCGCCGCTTCCTTGGCGCGGAGCAAGCCGGCAAGGTCTCACCTCATGAGCGCGTCACGAGCTTCGAGGCGCCGCGCTCTGGCAATCCGACGTTTGCTGTCGGCCGCAAGCAGGGCGACGCATGGCGCGTGGCTCGTGCCGCTGTGCGCGGGTTTCGCGCCTTGTACCGCGCGGCGCTCGATCGGTGGCGTGCCGGAGTGCGCAGCGTGGTATTCCCGGCAGGGACGTGGTGGATGTGCACGTTTCACGGCGCCAACACGGCCGATGTCGTGCTCACGGTGTAGGTGCTTCGAGGGTGGAAGGATAGCGACAACCTGGGTGAGGTAGGATAGCGACAACCTAGGATAGCGACAACCTGGGTGAGGTAGCGAGCGAGGGTGGAAGGATAGCGACAACCTGGGTGAGGTAGCGCGCGGCTCGCGGGTCAACCTGGGTGGCTCGGGTTGTTCGTGACGACAAACCCCAGCGCCTCCACGCTGGCGCGGGCGTCGCCGTCCCAGCCGAGCTGCGGATCCAGGCGAAGCTCGCCCGGCGCGAGCACGGCGGGCAGCGCCATCAGACCAACGAGCTCGACCGCATCGAGCTCCGCGCCGGTGTCGCCCGCGAACGGCGGACACAGTACACGCCCTGCCGGCGCGAGCGCCAGCGCTGCGCGCAGCGGCTCGCCCAGCGTCGCGCGCAGCACGGCTAGATCGTTGCCGATGGCGGCTGGCGTGGCGGCCGCGGGCCAGATCCAAACCGTGAAGCCGGGCAGGTCGGCCACGCAGACCGCCATCGCGCGCTCGGGGGGGAGCGCGCGGCCACGGGTGCCGAGTGGCGATGCCGCGATCGCCGCGACGATGAGCCCCGGCCGGGCGAGCGTCAACGCTGCGAGCCGACCGAGGTTGCGCTGAGCCGCCGTCCGGCGAGCGGCAATCGCGGCAAGGTGGTCGGGACGATCGTAAACGAGCTCGACCTCGCGCTCCATCGCCACGTGAGGCGACGTCTGCGCCGCCGCGGCGAGCGCCCGCTCGCGGACCTCGCCATCCGGCGCCGGCCCTCCCGCCTCCGAGAGCGGCTCCGCTTCCTCGATTTCCAGACGCTCCCGGAGCAGCTGCGCCACCCGCGAGGACAGACCCAGGGAGCCGAGCGACCAGGCGGCGGAGAACCAGTCCGCCGGCTCCGCGAGCCCGAGCGCCTCGGCCGAGGCGCAATCCCAGGCGGCGAGCGCCTCTCCGAGCGGAAGGCCGAGCGCGCGGAAGAGCGCGCCCGCCTCGTCGAGCGCCGCCGCCGCGCCCGGATCGCCGAGATCCCGCCGCGCGCGCCCGATCGCCCTCGAAGCGTAAGCGACCCAGGTTCGGAGCGGCGGCGCGGCGCGCTCCGCAATGTCGCGGGCGGAGGTCGCCAGCACAAGGGCGTCGTCGGCGCGGCCGAGCTCGAGCGCAAGCTCCGAGAGGAACGTGAGGGCGCGCGCGCGGCCGAACGCGTCGCCGAGGCGCGCGCACAGCCACTCCTGTCGCTGGAGCGGGGCCCGGGCGCGCTCCAGGGCGCCGAGGCCGAGCGCCGCCGCGCCGAGCTGGCCGCAGGCGATCGCCTCGCCCACGGAATCGCCGCGGCGGCGGTGGAGCTCGGCCGCGTGCTCGAGCAGCGCCTCGGCCGCGCCGTGCGCGCCGAGGGTCACGTAGAGCGTGCCGAGCGAGTTCAGGATCTGCGCGCGCTCGCCGAGGAACGGCTCCGAGCGGCGCAGCGCCGACAGCAGCGTGCGCTGCGCAGCCGCCGCGTCGCCGAGGAGCCGCTCGGCCGTACCGCGGTAGTGGGCGGCGACGACGGCAGCGCGGCGGCCGGGATCGCCTGCGGCCGCGATGGCGTCGAGCTCCGCGATGGCGGACGCACAGGCCGATCGTACGTCGCGGCGCAAGCGCGCGAGCGCCGCCTCGCACCGCGCGAGGTCACGGGCCTCGGTGGCCCCTTCTCGGTCGAACGCGGCGACAGCGCCGTCGAGGTGCAGGACGGCGGCGTCCAGCGCTCCCTCACGCAACGCGAGCGCGCCGCGCCCAAAGCCGAGCGCCGCCGCGACGAGCGGGCCGCCATGAAGCGCCGCCGCCGCAGGATCGCGGCCGACACCGAGGAGCGCCTCGACGCGGTCGAGCTCGGCGCGGACCTCTGCGCCCGGCGCGCTCCGCAGCAGCCGTGACAGCGCCGACACGCTTTCGATCGGATCAAGCGGGAGCACCGCGCTCCTCCACCCCCTCGCCGCGCGCCCCGCGCGCGAGCCCGTGCAGCGCCGCCTTCACCGCCTCGATCGAGAGCTCGGGCCAGGCGGCGCGGATGCGCGCGACGTGCGCGGTCACGTGGGGCGCAGCGAACGACGTGCCGGTCCAGCGCCGCTCGCCGCCGCCGGGCGCGGGCGCGAGCACGTCGTCGCCGGGCGCGAGGATCTCGTGGTCGAGCGTGAGCTCGCTCCGGAGCGCCTCCGGGTCCTGGAAGGCCCCTCTGCCGACGCCGATCAGCGACTTGAAGCGCCCTGGATAGGTGCGGAACGCCGCCGCGTTCGGGCCGGCGGCCACGAGCACGACCTCCGCGGTGTAGGCGGCGTCCGCGACCTCGTAGAGCTCGACCAGCGAGCGGTAGTCGCCCGGGCGGAGCGGCGCGTTCTTCGGGATGTCGATGCCGAGGCTCAGGTTGACCACAGAAAATCGCTCGCGGACGCAGAAGCGCAGCGCGGCGACGAGCCCGTCACGCGAGCACCGCCCGCCGTCGCCGAGCGCGCGGACGCTCGTGATCTCGGCCGCGGGCGCCATGCGGTGGACGATGCCCGCGCACGCCGTCCCGTGCCCGCTGAGATCTCCCGGAGCGCACGGCGCGACCCCGTACGCGCCGCCGCCAGCGCCGCGCTGGACCAGGGCGACGTGCCGCAGCGCCGCTGCGCGCAGCGCGGGGTGTGAGGCATCGACGCCGGAGTCGACCAGCGCGACGCGCACGCCGGCGCCGCTTCGCGAGCCCGGGCGTGGGGCACCGTGGAGTTCGCCGCCCGGTCCTGCCGGAGAAGCCGTGGTCACGCGGAGCTCCCCTCCCCTGCGGAGGCCGGCTGCCCTGCATCGCCGGCGCCGCTCGCGTAGGCGTCGATCCGCGCGAGGAGGTCGAGGGCCAGGCGGGCCTCCGCCTCGCCGCGCTCGGCGAGCCTCCCCACCACTGCAGCGAGCTCCAGGCGGCGGCGGTACTCGGGCGTGAGGCGCAGCGCGTGGATGTGCCGCTCCAGCGCCGCGCGGAGCGAGGTCGGCGGCGGGGCCGCTCCTTCCGGGATGGGAGGCTCCGCGCCCGACGCTCCCCGCCGGCCCGGCCCCGCCGCCGGCTGGCCTGGCGCCTGCGCGAGCAGGTCGGGCATCGCGCGCGCGAAGAGCTCGAAGACGACGCGCTCGGTGCGGAACGACTCCACGGTGAGCGCGAGGACCTCGGCGAGCCGCTCGGCCATGTCGAGCTCCCGCCCTCCGAGGGGCGCTTCGTGCGAGAGCAGCGCGGCGCCGCCGACGATCGCGTCGCCGACGCGGATCGGCACGAAGATCGCGGACGCCGGCGCGGCGGCCAGGAGCGGCCGGAGCGGCGCGATCATCGGATCGCCGTCGGACAGCTCCACCGCGTGCCCGCCGCCGCCGCCGAGCAGGTACGCGAACGGGGTGCCGCTCGGCGGCAGCTCCGCGCCCGGGGCGCGGAAGCCGACCGCGTCGGCGACGACAGGGACCGTGAGCCGCCCGAGCGTTTCCATCTCGAGCGCGACGAGCGCCTCCGAGCACGGCATCGCGAGGCACGCGAAGCGCAGGTGCTCCCCGAGGCCGCGCACCCGCGCCTCCACCGCGCCGAGGAGCGCCGCCGACTCGACGGTCGAGAGCAGGTCGCGGAGGCGCGCCGTGAAGGGCGCGAGCGGCGAGCGCAGCGCGTGCGGGTGGGGCGGGAGGGCCCGCGCCGGGGCGGGCGAGACACCCGGCGCGGAGCGGTCGGCGAGCGGCATGGGCCGCCGATGCTACCGCCGGATCGCGCCGGAGCGAACCGCCATGACACCCGTGAGATCCGGTTGACGTACCCAGCTCCTCTCCTAGCATGCAGCGACATGCGGCGATTCGGCTGTCCGGCGCACCGTCCGAAGCGTTCGTCCGCGCGCGCGGCCGTTCGAGCGCGATCCACGGGCGCGAGGCCCCTCGATCCGGCGCGGGCGCGATGAGCCCGCCAGTCCGCGAGGGGCGGCGTCGCCTCGCCGTCGTCCTGTGGGGTGTCCTCGGTGTCGTGGCCGTCCTGGTCGAGGCCCTCTGTCGTCTCGGCGCGACGGCGGCGCGCATCCTGACGGTGCATGCGCTCACGACGGGACAGCTCGTCCTGCTCGCGGCCTGGACGGTCACGATCGCCTACTTCGAGGGGTACCGCGGCTTTCAGCAGCGCTTCTCGCCGCGGGTCGTCGCGCGCGCGCTCCACCTCGCCGAGCACGGGCGGCCCCTCCACGTGGCGCTGGCGCCGCTCTACTGCATGGCGCTCCTCCACGCGACGCGCCGTCGGCTGATCGCGACGTGGGCGCTCGTCGCAGGCATCGTGGCGCTCATCCTGCTCGTGCGGCAGATGCCCCCGCCCTACCGCGCGATCGTCGACGCAGGCGTCGCCTTCGCGCTCGCCTGGGGGGCCGTATCCATCCTCGTTTGCCTCGCGCGAGGGCTCGCGGGCCGCCCGCTGGGAATCTCGGCGGACGTGCCCGAGGAGCCGCGCCGCGCTGCCATCGACGCCGAGCATCTCGCCCGCCAGGCCGCGCGGGCAGGCGGCCCCTGCGATCCGTGACCTCGGCGCGCGAGCGGGGTGACCGCGCGCGCGCCTTCGTCAGCCCGCCGCCGGCCTCGCGGACCGCTGCAGCGCCTCGGCCAGAAGCGACCGATAGAGCGGCGAGCTCTCGCGGAGGGATTCGTGCGTGCCCACCGCCGCGACCCGACCGCCGTCGAGCAGCACGTTGAACGTCGACCTGAGGAGGTGCGGCGCGTGGGTCACGACGATGGCCGTGCGCCCGGCGGCGACCTCGCACGCCGTGCGGAGGACCGCCTCGGCGGTGGCGCCCGGCAGGCCCGCCTCCGGCTCGTCCAGCACGAAGACCCGCGGCTCGCGCAGCAGCACCCGCGCGAGCAGCAGCCGCCGCGCCTCACCGCCCGACAGGCTCGGCGGTGAGGCGCGCACCTCCGTCGCGAGGCCGCGCGCGGGCCGCGCCTCGCCCTCCGCCGGCGGCGCGCCTGCGAGCTCGTCGAGCTCTACGCGGCGGAGCGCCTCGCGCATGCGCTCCTCCGTGGGCGCAGGATCCAGGCCGAGCGCCAGGTTGTCCGCGATGCTCCGCTCGAACAGCCGCGTCGATTGCCCCACCACGCCGAACAGCCGCGGGAGCTCCTCGGGCGGGATCTGCCGCAGATCCACGCCGCCCACGGCGATCGCGCCCGACGACGGATCGTCGAGGCGCAGGAGCAGGCGCAGGAGCATCGACTTGCCGCTGCCAGATCGACCGCAGACGCCGACCACCGCTCCGGCGGGGATCGAGAGCGACACGCCGTCGAGGACGGGGCGGCTCGCGCCCGGCGGCGTGAACGTGACCCCCTCGAAGGCGATCGACAGGGGGCGCCTCGCCTCGCCGTCGAGGTGCACCGCGAGGCCGCCGGAGGGACGCGGCGGGTGCTCGGGCAGGCGCAGCAGCGCGAGCGTCGCGCGCAGCAGGGGGGCGCGCTCGATGAAGCCGGCGCGGAGCGCGTCGAGCGCCTCGAGGCGCGCCATCAGCAGCGGCACCACGAGCAGGAGCTCTCCGACCTCGCCCGCGCCGGCGCCCCCGCGAGAGGCCGCGAGCGCGGCGACGATGACGAGCGGCGAGAGCGCCGCGAGCGAGCCCTTGATCTGGCCGGAGACGGCGAGCGCCTGGCCGAAGCGGCGGCGCGCGTCCGCGACCCGGCGCGCGGCCACGGCGAGCTCTCCCTCGGCCTGGGCGCGCGCGCCGAGCAGGCGAAGGTCCTCCGCTCCTGCCAGCGCCTCGCCCACCGCGCCGAAGACGGCCGTGTCGGCGTGCTGCATCTCCCGCATCGCCCGCGCCACGCGGCCCGAGGCCCGATCCGCCGCGAGGCGCGAGGCCGCGAACAGCGCGGCGCCGCCCGCGAGGACGAGCGCCATGCCGCTCGAGACCAGCGACCCGGCGAGGACCGCGAGCGTCGCGAGCGCCTGGGGCAAGCCGGTCGCGACGGCGATCGCGAAATCGGCGACGAGGCCGGCATCCCGCGCGATCGCGAGCCGCACGACCTCCGCGCCCCGGACGGGCGGCGCGGGCCCGGCGCTCGGCGGCCGCGGCGCGGGCCCCGCCGCTTGCGCCGCGACGAGCGCGCGCCCGGCGGCGTCCACGTCGCGGGGCGAAGCGAACAGCGCTGCCCGGAAGAGCGCGACGCGGAGCGCGGCGGTGAGGTCGCCGCCGAGCTCCGAGCTCTTCCGGCCCGAGAGCACCGCCAGGGAGGCGGACACGAGCGTGGCGCCGAGCGCGGCGAGGACCGCGGCCGCCGGCGGTGCGCCGGCGAGCAGCCGGGCGAGCGCGCCGCCGATGCCGCCCGAGGGCGGCGCCTCGCGCCCTGCGACGGTGCCGAGGGCCACGCCGGCGATCGCCGGGAGCAGGCCGGACAGCGCGCCCGCGAGCGACGACAACGCCACGACGAGGGCAAGGCGCGCGGCGGCGCTGGCCGAGGCGCCGCGCACGCCTCCCGATGACGACGACATGGGCGGCGCGCCCCCCTCGCGCAGCGAGCGAAGACCGATCCGCAGGATCGCGAGGAGCGCGCGCATCGACGTGCGATGCCACGGTACACTGCCGACGCCGTTGCGCGCGACGCGCATTCGATCGACCCTCTCCTCGTGCGCACCGCGGTCGTGGTCCTGCTCCCGCTGCTCGCGGCCTGCGAGCGCCCGCCGCCCGCGCCGCCGGCGGGGACCGACGCCGGGGTGCTCACCCCCTGGACGCGCGGCGTCGCCGCGTCGCTGGACGACCACGGAGCCCGCCTCCGGACGGACAGCGTTCCGGCGGTGGGCTCCGTCGAGCCAGACGCGCTCGAGGAGATCCTCGCCGCAGCGCGGGAGGCCGCCCCCAGGCCGGCCGATGGCGTGAGCGTCGAGAAGATCGGCACCAGCACAGGCCTGCCAGCGCCCTCCGCGCTCCCGCCGGAGCCGGCGCCCGCCCCCGCCCCTGTCCCCCGGTCGCGCGTCGAGATCGGCGCGCCCATGGTGCAGGCCAACATGTCGAGCCCGGCGATCGAGAAGGCGGCGCGGGCGCAGCTCTACTGGGACCTCGTACAGCGCTGCCGCGGCCCGGGCGGGAGCCTGCTGCCGCCTGACGCCATCCGGGTGGAGTTCAACGTCGACGCCGAGGGCTATATCGTGGTGCCGACGATCATCGGGAGTGCGTCCGACCCCCGGTACGACGAGGCGGCCACCTGCATGCGGCGGGAGCTGTCGGGCGCAGCGTTCCGCGCGCCGGCGGCCGCGCGCGGGCTCCCAACCCGGGTCGACGCCACCGTGCCTTCGGTTGACTGAGCCGGAGCGGCTCCGGCGGGCGTGCTGGCTGGCTGCCGCGGGCTACCCACTCCACCGGGCTGCCGACCCCCGGCTGCCCACCCAGGTTGGGTCGTCCGGGCTACGCACCCCCGGCTGCCCACCCAGGTTGGGTTGACCCGGGCTGCCCACCCAGGTTGGGTCATCCGGGCTACGCACCCCGGGCTCGGGCTGCCCACCCAGGTTGGGTTGACCCAGACCTCCAACCCGGGTCGGCTCGACGGCTGCTCGACGCCCCAACCCGGGTCGCCCAACCCGGGTCGGGTCCACCGGGTCGGCTCGACGCCCCAACCCGGGTCGCCCAACCCGGGTCGGCTCGACGCCTCAGTCGAGGCGTGAGACCCCGAGCGACCGCATGAGCGCCCGCTTCTTGTCCTGGTGCTCGTGCATCCGGCGCAGGACGTCGACCACGAACGCGACCGTCGCGACGATGTTCTCACCCTGGTTGAGCATCACGCACTCCGCGCGCGAGCTCATCGCCGCGTCCGTCACCTCCCCGCGGGTCGGCACGCCGGTCTTGTTCAGGCTCTCGAGCACCTGCGTCGCCCAGATCGCGGGGACCAGCGCGGCCTCGCAGAGCCACAGGAGCTCCTCCTGGACCTCCGCCAGCCGCATGAACCCCATCTCGACGGCCATATCGCCGCGCGCCAGCATCACCCCCACGTTCTCGCTGCGCATCGCCGTGAGCAGGAGCCTCGGAAACCGCGCGAACCCAGGCGTCGTCTCGATCTTGAGGACGATCCCCAGGTGAGCGGCCTCGCGCGCGCCGAGCTCCGCCTGGAGGCGCTCCACATCGGAAGGAGACCGAACGAACGAGAGCCCCACCATGTCCGCGTGGCGCGCGATGAAGCCGAGATCCTCCAGATCCTTCGGCGTGAGCGACGGGATCCCGAGCTCGGTGTCCGGAAAGTTCAGGCCCTTTCCTGGCTTCAGCTTCACGGAGCCCTGGCGCGCGAAATCCACCTCCACGAGCGCGGCCCCCTCGGTCACGAGCTTGACCGTGCCCCCGAGCCGCCCGTCGTCGTAGAACACCCGGTGCCCGGGCCGGAGGTCGTCGACGACCTCCGGGATGGTGCAGCCGAGCGCGAGCACCTCCCCTGCGCCGGTGCTGCCCGCCGAGGGGCGCGCCCGCTTCACGTCCTTGCAGAGCCAGATCCAGGGCCGCTCACCCGGCTCGGACAGCGTGACGCGCGCCGGATCCCCGTCGATCTTGCTCACGCGCGGGTTGGGCCCGGCGATGTCGCAGAGGACCTTGCACCGGACCCCGGTCTCCTGTCCTGCCTCCCGGAGCCGCTCGATGAGCCCAGCCCACGCGCCCGCGTCCTCCTTCGCGCAGTTGATCCGCGCGACGTCCATCCCGCCCTCGAGCAGCCGCTTCAGCTCGCCCTTCCGCGCGTCCCCCGGCAGCGTCACCATCACCCGCGTCGTTCGCCCCTGGCGCCCCTCCCCGAGCAGCGCCCGCGCGTGCTCCTCGAGCAGCGCGCCCCCCGACGCGAACGTGGTGGGCGACTCCCCGGGAGGCCGCACCTCGGGGCGCCGCGCGAGCGCGTCGAGCGCGCCGCGCACGGCGTCGAGGGAGGCCAGCGCGCAGCGCTCCAGGCGCCCCAGCGAGCTCAGCCCGAGCGACGCGAGCTGCCGTTGCAGCTCGCGGATGTCCTGCTGCCGGACCGCGAGGTAGTGCAGCAGGTTCGTCGCTCCCGCTCGGTGCTTCGGGTGCACCGCGTCGATCAGGTGCCGGTTTCGCTGCTCGTGCTCGATGGCGCTCGCACGCAGCGCCTCGACGGCGGCGAGGGCGCGCTCGACAACCTGCAAGTCGGGATAAACCATGGCGCGATCTCCGGGCTCCGGCGCGCGTACCCTCACGTCCGCTGCAGCGCGACGCGCGGCGCGCGCCGCGACGACGAGTCCAGCATCGCGCGCAAGACCAGTCCAGCGCCCCACGCCGGAAGAGCGCGGGCGATGACGGAACGTCTCCGTTCCTCCACAGCAGCGTCATCGAGCGCTGCCATGCGTCGGACGACGCGACGGCAAGGCAGCGTAGCCCCCGGCGCTACGCCGGCGCCCGGTACCGAGCCACGACGACCGTGATGTCGTCGTCCGGGCTCGGGCACCACCCCTCGACCTCCCTCAGGATCCTGTCTCGGATCGCCTCGACCGGCGCGCTCTGCGCGGCCTCGATGGCGGTGCAGAGCCGCTCCAGCCCGAACTGCTCGCGGTGCGCGTTGCGCGACTCCGTCACGCCGTCGCTGTAGAGCACGAGGATGTCCCCGTCCTCCAGGACGAAGTGGGCGTCCCGCGTCACCTCGTCGATGACGGGCAACACGCCGATCCAGACGCCCGAGCTCGGGATGCACACGCACCGCCGCGTGCGCGCCGAGCACACGATGATGTCGTCGTGCGCCCCCGCGAACGTCACCCGCCCGCCCCGCTCGTACCGGAGCAGGAGCAGCGTCGCGTGCTCGTCCCGCTTCAGGCGGCCGCGCACGTTCTTGTAGAGCGCCTTGTTGAGCGCCGCGAGCAGCTCGCTCGGGCTCGCGCCCGGGTCCCTGCTCGTCAGCGACGACACCATGCTCTGGATCATCAGCATCACGAGCCCCGCAGCGAGCCCGTGCCCCGCGACGTCGCCGATCCCGAGCCACCCCCCCTCGGGCGTCGCGATGACATCGTAGTAGTCGCCGCCCACCTCGGCCGCCGGCGTCATGGCCGCGGAGAGCTCCAGCCCCTCGATGTGCAGGTGCTCCGGCACCAGCGTCGTCTGGAGGCGCGCCGCGAGCACCGTCTCCTGCCGCTCGCTCTCCTGCTCCAGCCGCTCGCGCAGCTCCACCTGCCGCACCATCTCCCGGTGCAGCGCCACGGTCTTCACCGCAGAGCCGATCTGGAGCCGCAGCGCGTCGTAGACCATCTCGTTCATGCCGCTGTTCAGCGCCATCACGCCGAAATACTCCGTGTCACCGAAGGTGAGCGGCATCACGACGACGCTCCTGCGCTCGCTCGAGCTCAGGAACCCCGGAGGGGCCAGGGAGCGCGACGGGAAGCTCTCGGTCGGCGGCGCCACCTCGCGGCCGTCCTCCATCAGGAAGAGCGTCTTCAGCGTGGCTCGCTGGGCGTCGTCGTAGAGCGAGACGGCGGCGCGCGTGAAGTGCAGCCTCGGCATCTCCGAGGCCAGCATGCGCTGGAACAGGGGCAAGCTCAGGCACGTCGAGAACCACCGCCCGCTCCAGCTCAGGTCGATCGAGGCGACCTCGACGTCGAGGCGCTGCCGCCCCTCGACGCGCACGGACGCGCTCCCGATGAGGACGCGGCACGCATGCCACAGCTGCTCCAGGGCCTCGTTCACGGCGGCGTCGCCCCCGTCCTCGACAGGCCGCCGGAGCCGCGCGCGCAGGAGCGTCACCACGCCCTGGAACAGATCGAGGAACACCCCCTCGCGCCCGGCCGTGTCGAGGACGCGCTCCAGCACGTGCAGGAAGCACCCCTCGTGGCCCGCGAGCTCCTCTTCCAGCGCCGACAGGAGCCCGCCGGCCCAGCCGTCGAGCGACGCGGCCGGGATCCCCACGGCCTGCTCGAGCGCGCGCTCCAGCTCGTCGCGCCGGCCGCCGAGCGACATCGCCCCGAGGCGCGGCGGGCTCGTGAGCGGCCGCATCGCGACCGCCTGGTACGCGCAGCCGCAGGACTCGCGCCGCGTGAGCTCGATCTGCTGCATGTTCCGATCGGGGACGGCCTCGCCGTCGAGCATGCGCACGACCGTCTCGAGCGCGATCTCCCCGAGCCGCTTGATCGGCTGGCGAACCGTCGTCAAGGACGGCTTCGCGTAGCGCGCCACGCCCACGTCGTCGAAGCCGCACACCAGGATGTCCCTCGGCACGTGGAGGCCACGCGCCTTCAAGAGCTCGATCGCGCCGAGGGCCATGTTGTCGTTCGCCGCGACAACGGCGTCGAGCTCGACCCCGCGGTCCAGGATCTCGGCCATCGCGGCGCGGCCCGTGTCGATCGTGAACTGGCCGCTCGCGACGAGGCGCTCGTCGTACGGGATCGCGCGCGCGGCGAGCGCCTTGCGGAACGCGCCGGCGCGGATCCTCGCCTCCTCGTTGTTGACCGGCCCGCCGATGTACGCGACGCGCCGGCACGCGTGCTCGTCGAGCAGGTGGCCGGCCGCCATCTCGATCCCGAGGCCGTTGTCCACGACGATGCTCGGGATGCCCTCCAGCGGGATCCCGATGCTGCAGAGGGGCATCGGCGCGTAGTCCTCGCAGAAGCGCTGCACCCCCTCGGCGCCGACGAAATTGCACAGCGTCGCCGACGCGACCACGATGCCGTCGACCGCCTCCGCGCTGACGAGGCGGTAGATGCTGTTCTGAGCGGCCTCGGAGGGACCATGGGCGGAGAGCGTCTCCCCGACGGCGATCACGAGGTTGACGTCGTGCGCCTCCGCGGCGCGCTCGACCCCGATCCGCAGCGCGGATTGGTACTCGCCGCGCACATAATCCATCACGAGGGCGATCGTCCGGCGCTTCTTCATCTTGTCCTGCGGCTCTCCGTCAGGTGTCCTCGATCGAGACCAGCTCCGGAGACATGCGCTCGAGCGCCGCCAGGCTCCGTCTTTGCCATCCCAGCCGCGCGTCCGTGCGGAACTGCACCTTGCACTTCAGCCCCTGGCCCGCGAGCCCGCAGGTGAAGCTGATGAACGCTTTCAGGCAGCTCGAGTTGAGAAAGTAAAGAGCCCTTATATCGAACTGCACCGCGCTGATGGAGAGGCGCATGACCTCCGCCTGGAGGGCCTTGAGGCAAAGGCCGAGCGGCGGCGCCGCCGCCATGTCGCCCGTGCCGGTGAGCTTGACGCCGAGGGTGTCGTCCCTCAGCGTCGGCTCGATCCCGAAGCTCTCCGTGACGACAGGCTCAACCCGTAAACCGCTCATCTCCCCTCCATCCCGCAACGGGCGCCTGCGCGATGATCGTCAGCCTGCTCCCCTCGATCGTGTAGTCCACGTCGAGCCCGCCCTCCGCGCGCACCCGCGCGAGGCCGAGCCCGGATACCCCTTCTATCATCGCCGTCTCACAGATGAGTTCGTCATAGTGCTTCACAGGATCGCTCGCCGACCTCAGCGCGGAGAGCCGCCGCTCCACCTCGCGCAGCCGCTCCGGCGACGCCTCGTTCCGCGCGCGAATCACGAGGACCCGCGCGCCCTCGCCCCCCTCCAGCGCGAGCTCGAGGCTGACCTCCGGGCCGGACGAGTACTTGATGAGGTTCTCGGCGAGCTCGTGCGCGGCCATGTAGAACCGCGAGCTCGCACTCTCATCGTCCAGCACCATCCCACAGAAGCTGGACACCAGCCGTAACACCGCGCTAGCCATCCGTTCACTCGGGAAAAACGTGATGCACAAGAACGGTGAAGCGTCCTGGCTCAGTCCGGAAGCTAACACGGTTCACGCAGCGTACGTAATTCTTGCACCGGATCCAATCCCCCTTGGTCGGCCGTGTGCTCATGTAGGCGAGCGAACGATCGCGAGCGCCCGGCGCGCCGTTCACGTCGTCCGTCGCGACCCCGGCGCTCGCCGCTCCGCCGAGCGCGTCGGCCGCGCCTCGACCGATGCGTCAGGGCTGCCGGGGGGCGCGGTACCTCGCCACGACGATCGTGATGTCGTCGTCAGGGCTCGGGCACCACCCCTCGACCTCCTTCAGGATCCGGTCACGAATGACCACGACGGATTCGGTCTGGACGGCCTCGATGGTGGTGCAGAGCCGCTCGAGGCCGAACTGCTCATGGTGGGCGTCGCGCGCCTCGGTCACTCCATCGCTGTAGAGCACGAGGACGTCGCCGTCCTCCAGGACGAACTCGGCGTCTCGCGTCATCTCGTGGATGGATGGCAGCGTGCCGATCCAGACCCCCGTGCTCGGGATGCACACGCAGCGGCGCGTCTTCGCGCGGCACACGAGGATGTCGTCGTGCGCCCCGGCGAACGTCACCCGCCCGCTCCGCTCGTACCGCAGCAGGAGCAGCGTCGCGTGCTCGTCCCGCATCAGGCGGCCGCGGATGTTCTCGTACAGCGCCGCGTTGATCGCCGAGATCACCCTGGCGGGGCTCGCCCTCGGATCCCTGCGCGTCAGCGCCGAGACCATGCTCTGGATCATCAGCACCACGAGCCCCGCAGCGAGCCCGTGCCCCGCGACGTCGCCGATCCCGAGCCAACCGCCTTCGGCGGTCGCGAGCACGTCGTAGTAGTCGCCGCCGACCTCGGCGGCCGGCTTCATGACGGCGCAGAGCGAGAGCCCCGCGACCGACAGCCGCTCCGGGACCAGCGTCGTCTGGATGCGCGCCGCGACGACGCTCTCCTGGCGGACCCTCTCCTGCTCCAGCCGCTCGCGCGCCTCCACCTGACGGACCATCTCCCGGTGCAGCGCCGCGGCCTTGACCGCGGAGCCGATCTGGAGGCGGAGCGCGTCGTAGATCAGCTCGTGCGCGCCGCTGTTGAACACCGCGACACCGAACTTCTCCTCGTCGCCGAACGCGACGGGGAGCGCGATCATGGTCGTGCGCTCCCGGCCTCTCAGGAACCCGTCGGGCGCGAGCCGCCGCGCCGGGAAGCTCGCCGCCGACGGCTCCACCTCGCGGCCGTCCTCCATCAGGAAGAGCGGCCTCATGACACCTCGCTGCGCCTCGGGAGCGTCGTCATACAGAGACACCGCGGCCCGCGATATCCCGAGGACCGGCAGCTCCGACGCGAGCACGCGCTTCAGGCTGGGCAGGCTCAGGCACGTCGAGAAGCTCCGCGCGCTCCAGCTGAGGTAGGTCGCCGCGAGCTCCACGCTCAGCCGCCGCTCCCCCTCGATCCGCATCGACGCGCTCGAAATGACGATGCGCGACACGTGCCAGAGCCGCTCGAGGGCATCGTAGAGAGCGACGCCCCCGCCGCCCGACGGCGGCCGGCCGAGCCGCTCCCGGAGCACATCGATCACGCCCTGGAAGTGATCGAGGATCGCGCCCCCCCGCCCCGCCGCGTCGAGGAGCGCCTCGAGCGCGTGCCTGAAGCGGCCCTCCCGCCCAGCGAGCTCGTCCTCCAGCGCCGACAGGAGCTCGCCAGGCCAGCCGTCGAGCGAGCCAGTCGGGATGGCCACGCTCCTCCTGAGCGCGGTCTCCAGCGACTCCCGCCGCGCCGCGACCAGGGACGCCCCGTCGCGCGCCGCCGAGGCCGACGGCGAGAGCGAGGCGCTCGCCTGAACCCGGCAGCCGCACGACTCACGGCACGTGAGCTCGACGTCGAGGAGCGCCATGTCCTCTACGACCTCGCCGTCGAACATGCGCATCATCGTGTCCATCGCCTGGGCCCCGAGCCGCTTCATGGGCTGGCGAACGGTGGTCAGCGACGGCTTGGAGAATCGCGCGATGAAGGCGTCGTCGAAGCCGGATACGAGGATGTCCTGCGGGACGCGGAGCCCCCGCTCCGCGAGCAGCTCGATCACCCCGAGGGCCATCTTGTCGTTGGCGGCGACAACGGCGTCGACCTCGACACCGCGGTCCAGGATGTCGCGTATCGCGACACGGCCGCTGTCGATCGTGAACGCGCCCACCGCGAAGAGGCGCTCGTCGAGCGGGAGGCCGCGCGCCGCGAGCGCTCCCCAGTAGGCGTCGGCGCGCGCCCTGGCCTCCTCGTTGTTGGCCGGTCCGCCGACATACGCGATGTTCCGGCGCCCGTGGACGTCGAGCATGTGCCCGACCGACAGCTCGATCCCGAGGCCGTTGTTCACGATGAGGCTCGGGATACCGTCGATCGCCATCCCGATGCTGAAGACGGGCAGCGGCGCGTAAGCCCGGAAGAACGCCCGCATCCCCTCGATCCCGATGTGGTGGCAGAGGGTCGCCGACGCGACGATGATGCCGTCGACCGTCTCCGGGCCGATGAGCTGATAAACGCTGTTCTGGGCCGCCCCCCCCTCGCCGGGCAGCGCGAGCGTCTCTCCGAAGGCGATCACGAGATTGACGTCGTGGGCCTCCGCGGCGCGCTCGATGCCGAAGCGCACCTCGGACTGGTAGTCTCCCCCGACGTAGTCCATCAGGAAGGCGATCGTCCGGCGCTTCTCGCTCATCTCCCGCGGCTCTCGCGTCAGACGTCGGCGATGGAGACGAGCTCCGGAGACATGCGCTCGATGGCCGTCAGGCTCCGCCGTTGCCAGCCCAGCCTCGCGTCGGTGAGGAACTCCACCTTGCACTTCGGCCCCTGGCTCGCGAGGCCGGCGATGAAGCTGATGAACGCCTTCAGGCAGCTCGAGTTCAGGAAGTAAAGGGCCCTCACGTCGAACTCGATGGCGCTCACGCGGAGGCGCGCCGCCTCGGCGTGGAGGTCCTTGAGGAGCAGACCGAGCGGCGCGACCGCCGCCATGTCGCCCGTGCCGGTCAGCTTGACGACGACGGTGTCCTCCCTCAGGGAAGGCTCGATCCCGAAGCTGTCCGTGACGACGGGCTCAACCCTTAAGCTGCTCATCGACCCTCCACCTCCCCACCGGCGCGTGCGCGATGATCGTCAGCTCATTGCCCTCGATCTTGTAGTCCACGTCGAGCCCGCCCTCCGCGCGCACCCGCGCGAGGCCGAGCCCCGACACCCCTTCTATCATCGCCGTCTCACAGATGAGCTCGTCATAGTGCTTCACAGGATCGCTCGCCGCCTTCAGCTCGAAGAGCCGTCTCTCCACCTCGCGCAGCCGCTCCGGCGACGCCTCGTTCCGCGCGCAGATCTTCATGACGCAGGAACTCTCGCGCTCCTCCAGCGCGAGCTCCAGGCTGACCTTGGGGCCCGAGGAGTACTTGATGATGTTCTCGGCGAGCTCGTGCGCGGCCATGTAGAACCGCGAGCTCACGTTCGCGTCGTCCAGCACCATGCTGCAGAAGCTGGACACCAGCCGAAGCACGCTGTTGGCCATACGCTCGCTCGGGTGGAACGAAATGCAAAGAAACAGTGACCCGTTCTGACTCGGTTCGGACACTGACACGATTGGCGGAGCGTACGTGGTTCTCAACCCGGATCCAATCCCTTCTGCTGACACCGACGATAGCGCTCATGTAGGAAAGCGGGCGGCCTCGGGCCACAGTTGCCACAGTTACAGTTATCGAGGCGCGCTGTACCTCGCCACGACGACCGTGATGTCGTCATCGGGGCTCGGGCACCACCCCTCGACCTCGCCGAGGATGCGGTCCCGGATCGCCTCGGCGGGCGCGCCCTGGGAGGACTCGATGGTGGTGCAGAGCCGCTCGAGGCCGAACTGCTCATGGTGCGCGTTGCGCGCCTCCGTCACGCCGTCGCTGTAGAGCACGAGGACGTCGCCGTCCTCCAGGACGAACTCGGCGTCTCGCGTCATCGCGTCAATGGCGGGCAGCGCGCCGATCCAGACGCCAGAGCTCGGGATGCACACGCAGCGGCGCGTCTTCGCGCGGCACACGATGATGTCGTCGTGCGCCCCGGCGAACGTCACCCGCCCGCTCCGCTCGTACCGGAGCAGGAGAAGCGTCGCGTGCTCGTCCCGCTTCAGCCGACTGCGGACGTTCTCGTACACCGCCCCGTTCACCGCAGAGAGGATGTCCCCGGGGCTGGCGCGCGGGTCGTTGCGCGTCAGGGCCGAGATCATGCTCTGGATCATCAGCATCACGAGCCCTGCAGCGAGCCCGTGCCCCGCGACGTCGCCGATCCCGAGCCACCCGCCCTCGTCCGTCGCGAGCACGTCGTAGTAATCGCCGCCGACCTCGGCGGCCGGCTTCATGACCGCGGAGAGCTCGAGGCCTTCGACCGAGAGCTGCGCCGGCACCAGCGTCGTCTGGATGCGCGCCGCGACGACGCTCTCCTGGCGGACCTTCTCCTGCTCCAGCCGCTCGCGCAGCTCCACCTGCCGCACGACCTCCCAGTGCAGCGCCGCGGCCTTGACCGCCGAGCCGATCTGGAGGCGGAGGGCGTCATAGACCATCTCGTTGGCGCCGCTGTTGAGCACCGCGACACCGAACTTCTCCTCGTCGCCGAACGCGACCGGGAGCGCGATCACGCTCCTACGCTCTCCGCCGCCCAGGAACCCTTCGGGCGCGAGGCGGCGCGCCGGGAAGCTCTCCGCCGGCGGCTCCAGCTCGCGGCCGTCCTCCATCAGGAAGAGCGCCTTCATGGTGGTGCGCTGCGGGTCGTGCGCGGTGTCATAGAGCGACACCGCGACCCGCGAGAACTGCATCCGCGGCAGCTCCGACGCCATCATGCGCCGCAGGATGGGGAGGCTCAAACAGGTCGAGAAGCTCCGCGCGCTCCAGCTCAGGTAGAGCGACGCGAGCTCCACGTTGAGCCGCTGCTGCCCCTCGGCGCGCACCGACGCGCTCCCGATGACGATGCGCGAGGCGTGCCAGATCCGCTCGAGCGCCTCGTCGAGGACCGCGTCCCGGAGGGCCCCGTGGCCCCGGCGGTACTGCTCCCGGAGCAGCGTGATCATGCTCTGGAAGTGCTCGAGGATCGCGCCCTCGCGCCCCGCCGCGTCGAGGAGCGACTCGATCGCGCGCAGGAAGCGGCCCTCGCTCCCCCCGAGCTCCTCCTCCAGCGCCGACAGGAGCAGACCGGCCCAGCCGTCGAGCGAGCCGGCGGGGATCGCGACGCTCTTCTCGATCAGGCGCTCCACGTCGTCCCGCTGGCCAGCGGAAGGGAGCGACGCGCTCCACGCCTTGCTCGAGGGCGCGCCCACGGGCTCCACCTGGTAGCCGCAGCCGCAGGACTCGCGCAGCGTGAGCTCGACCGGGAACAGGTTGTACTCGGGGACCGGCTCGCCCTCGATCATGCGCACGATCATGTCCACGGCGCGCGCGCCGATGCGCTTGATGGGCTGGCGGATGGTGGTCAGCGACGGCTTCGCGAAGCGCGCGATGACGGCGTCGTCGAAGCCGCACACGGGGAGGTCCCTCGGGACGCTCAGGCCGTGCGCCTTGAGCTCCTCGATGGCCCCGAGCGCCATGTTGTCGTTGGCGGCGACCACGGCGTCGAACGCGGCCCCGCGCCCGATGATCTCCCGCATCGCGGCGCGCCCGGTGTCGATCGTGAAGCTGCCGAACGCGACGAGGCGCTCGTCGACGCGGAGCGAGCGGTCCGCGAGCGCCCGCCGGTAGGCGTCGGCGCGGACCTCCGCCTCCTCGTTGCTCGGCGGGCCGCCGATGTACGCGACGCGCTGGCGCCCGTGGTCGTCGACGATGTGCCCGACCGAGAGATCGAGCCCGAGGCCGTTGTCGACGACGAGGCTCGGGATGCCGTCGATCGCCATCCCGAGGCTGCAGATCGGCAGCGGCGCGTAGGACCGGCAGAACCGCTTCATCCCCTCGATGCCGACGTGGTGGCAGAGCGTCGTCGAGGCGACGAGGATGCCGTCGACCGTCTCCGCGCCGATGAGGTGATAGATGCTGTTCTGGGCCGTGCTGGCCGCCCCGGGGAGGGCGAGCGTCTCGCCGAAGGCGATGACGAGATTGACGTCGTGCGCCTCGGCGGCGCGCTCGACCCCGAAACGCACCTCGGACTGGTACTCGCCTCGTACGTAGTCCATCAGGAGGGCGATCGTCCGGCGCTTCTTCATCGTGTCCTGCAGTCCTCGCTTCAGGCGTCCGCGATGCGCTTCAGGCGTCCGCGATGGAGACCAGCTCGGGGGACATGCGCTCGAGCGCCGTCAGGCTCCGCCGCTGCCACCCCAGCCTCGCGTCCGTGACGAACTGCACCCTGCACTTCAGCCCCTGGCCCGCGAGCCCGCAGATGAAGCTGATGAACGCCTTCAGGCAGCTCGAGTTCAGAAAGTAAAGAGACCTTACGTCGAACTCCACGGCGCTCACGGAGAGGCGCGCCACCTCCGCCTGGAGAGCCTTGCAGTAGGAGCCGAGCGGCGCGGCCGCCGCCATGTCGCCCGTGCCGGTGAGCTTGATGCTGAGGGTGTCCTCCCTCAGGGCCGGCTCGATCCCGAAGCTGTCCGTGACGACGGACTCAACCTTTAAGCTGCTCATCTCCCCTCCATCTCCCAACCGGCGCGTGCGCGATGATCGTCAGCTCGTTCCCCTCGATCTTGTAGTCCACGTCGAGCCCGCCCTCCGCGCGCACCCGCGCGAGGCCGAGCCCCGACACCCCTTCTACCATCGCCGTCTCATGGATAAGCTCGTCGTAGTGCTTCACAGGATCGCTCGTCGTCTTCAGCTCGAGCAGGCGCCTCTCCACCTCGCGTAGGCGGTCGGGAGAGGCCTCGTTCCGCGCGCGGATCTTCAGGATACAGGAGCTCTCGGCCTCCTCCAGCGCGAGCTCCAGGCTGACCTTGGGGCCCGTCGAATACTTGGTGATGTTCTCGGCGAGCTCGTGCGCGGCCATGTAGAACCGCGAGCTCACATTCGCGTCGTCCAGGATCATCCCGCAAAAGCTGGACACGAGCCTCAGCACCGCGGTCGCCAGGCGGTCGCTCGGGAAGAACGTGATGCACAGGAACAGCGATGCATTCAGGTTCGGTTCGGACGCGGGCACGATTGCCACAGCCTACGTCGTTCCCGCAGCGGAGCCAACGCCTTCTGCTCTCGCGCGAGCGCGATCACGATCGCGCGCGGGTGAGGGCAGACCCTACAATACAGCGCGACGGCGGGCTTTGGCTTTGACCTGCCGCGTCGGCCGCGTCGGCGCGGCCTCACGGCCGCGGGACGAGCCGCTTCCCCTGGGCCCTCAGGTTCGACACCGCCTCTCCCACGCGCTGGGCGAGCGGCAGCCCCCGGGGCACCACGTGGCCGGTCGCCCCGCCAACGCGGCCGAACGACCATGAGAGCACCGAGCCTTCGGCGTCCCACGGCGCGAGCCGCTCGCGGCCGTCGGACGGCATGGCGCCGACGAGCTCGTGCCGCTCCAGGTCGAGCGCCGCGATCCGGTCCGCCGACGAGAGCAGCAACGTCTTGCCGTCGGGCGCGGCGGCGATGTCCTCCCACTCCGCCCCGCTCACGCCCTCGAGCACCCGCTCGGTGAGGCCGGCGCGGCGGATCACGACGACGCCCGTCGCGTCCGCGAAGGCCGCGTCGCCCGGCAGGGGGCCGTCCGCGATCGCGGTCGCGCGCGGCGTGGCGTACCCGAGGACCCGCACCTCGCCCCGCGCCTCGTCGATGCGCGCCAGGGCGCCGGAGCTGAACGCGAGCCACAGCCCGGGGCCGACGTCGCCGCGCGCGGCGCTCGGGCGCGCCTCGTAGACGTAGCCGTCGGTCACCGCGATCGTGCGGGACGACAGGTCGCGGAGCGACGTCGCGACGACGTTTCCGTCGAGCTCCTGCGTGAACAGCGTCCGGCAGGCGGCGTCGACGCCGAGCACGAGCGCCGGCGCCCTCGGCACCACCTCCACGGTCGCGCCGGTCACCGCGTCGAACAGCGTCCACACCCCCTCGTCCCGGCGGTACGCCATGAGCCGGCCGTCGTCGCAGGCGCGCAGCAGGTGGCCCTTCCGCGCGGCCGTGCGGCGCCGCGAGCCCTCGTCGTACAGGCGCACCTCGCCGCCGATCTCGAAGGCCACGACGCCCCCGCGCCGCAGCGCGGCGGCGGCCGAGGCGGCCGCGTCGCGCACCTCGGGGCTCCCCTCCGGGTCGAGCCCCTCGAACCCGAGGAGGCGCTCCGCGGCGGGCGCGCCCGGGCTGAACAGGACGAGGTCGCGCGTGAGCACGCGCCGGTCCGGCAGCCGCCACCCGCCGACGAGCGCGTGCGGGCCGACGTCGCGCTCGGCGATGTCGGCGATCTCGCCGCGCGCGCGCAGCGGCCGCGGCGCTCCCTTGCCCGGGGACGCCTCGCACGGCGAGCCCTCGGGCGGCGGATCGCCCGCGGCGCGACCGCCCTTCCGGAGGTAGTGCCAGACGCTGCCGCCGCTGCCGCACACGCCCAGATCGAGCCCGCCGGCGTCCCAACGCGCCGACGCGGGCGCCGGATCGGTGTCGAGCTCGAAGAGCGGCGCCTCGGGCCGGTCGAGGGCGTAGATCGCCGTCCTGCTCTGCTGCACGAGCGCGATCACGGGATCGCGCGGGCTGAACCGGCCGAGCACGGCGGGCGCGCCCAGGGTGATCTCGGCGCCCGCGCCGGCGCCGGGCCCCCAGAGCAGCGCCCTGCGCCCGAGCACCGCCGCCACGTGCGCGCCGTCGGGCGAGACGCCGAGCACGTTGCCGCGGAACGGGTGCCGATCGACAGCCTCGGCGCCGCCGCCGCGCCGCATGTCCCAGCGCGCGATCCCGCCGTCGGTCGAGCAGGCGAGGACGGGCGCCGCCTCGGCCGCGTGGACGGCGCTGCTGCAGCGCACCGGCGCGACCGCGGCCAGCGCGACCGTCCCGCCCTCCCGCAGCCGGAAGACGCGGACCTCGCCGGTGACCGAGCGCGTCGCGAGCGCCGTGTCGAACGCGAACGGCACGCGCTCCACGTGCGGGGCGTCGTGCGGCCGCAGCGCGAGGACGCGCGGCGATTTGGCGCGCGGGGCGCTCTCCGGATCGGCGTCGAGCGCCACGTCGTCGATGACCTCCGGGTCGGGCGGGCGCAGGTCGGCGACGAGCAGCGAGCCCCCGGGGCCGCCGGCGATGACCCACCGATCGTCCCACGGCAGCGCCGGCCCCACCACGCCGTCGACGGTCAGGAAGCGCGCGCGCGGCAGGCCCACCGCGGCGGACGCGAGATCGAGCGGCAGCGCCGCGTCGTCCGCGCGCCGCGCGAGGGCCGCGGCGATCCACGCGGCGCGGTGGTACGGGTCCTCCGTGCGGCGCGCCTTGCCGATGAGCTCGGCGAGCTCGGCGCGCTCCTCGGCCTCGCGCGCCTTGGCCTCCGTCTGCGCCTGGCGCGCCGCGACCCACCGCTCGGCCACGAACGCCGAGGCGACCGTGAGCCCCAGCGCCACGGCCGCGCCGATCTTCTTGGCGCGCTGGGCGCGGGCGTGCCGGAGGCTCTCGCGCACGAGCGCCTGCTCGCGCCGCGGCAGCCGCGAGGCGAAGGCCGCGCTCTTGCTCACCTGATCGAGCAGGTCGCGGCGCAGGAGGAGATCGCGGCTCTCGCCGGAGCGATCCCACACGTCGGCGGCCTCGCGGAGCCGCTCGAGCAGGATGAGCCGCTCCATGTGCAGCGCGCGGGTGGCGGCGGCGTGCGGCCAGCTCGAGACGAGCGACTCGTGGGCGAGCTCCACGGTCCTGTCGCGGCGGACGAGGAGGCGCGCGCGCTCGAGGGCGCCGAGGACGCGGTCGACGTCCGCGGGCGGGGCGGCGACGGCCTCGACGAGCTCTGCCTCGGCCCAGCGGACGCGCGACCCGTCCATCGCGCCGAGCCGGAGCAGCGCCTCGTCGGCGATCGCGCGATCCTCCGGGGCGAGGGCTTTGACAGCGGCGTCGGCGTGCCGCGCGAGGGCGCCGCGCACGCCGCCGAGCTCCTGCCATGCCTCGCCGCTCAGCGCGCCGCGCGGGTCGCGCGCGCGCTCCCACCATTCGGCGAGGGCGAGCGCGATGAACGAGAGCGCCGCCCCGCCGCTCCGGAGCTCGCGCTGCGCCTCGGCCGCGACCTGGGCGAGCCCGCGCACCTCGGCGCCGGCGAGCTTCGCCGGGCCTGCGACGAGGTCCTTCACGGCGGCGGCGGCGGGCAGCCCCACGTAGCGCAGCGCGGCCCGGAGGCCCTCGCCGGCCGGGGTGGCGAGGAGGGCCGCGGTGCGGTCGTCGGCCTCGTCGAGCACGCCGATGAGCCGGAGGCCTCGCCGCGGCTCGCCGGTCGCGAGCGCGCCCACGAGGGCGGCGAGGCGCCCGCCGCCGAGGGGCGCGATGGGGTCGACGATCAGCGCGACGCCGACGGCGGACGCCATGCAGAACCTGGTGAGGGCGTCGAGGTCCGCGGACTCGAGCTCCGGCGAGACGGCGGCGAGCGCGCGGGCGAGGGCGCCGTCGGGGTCGTCGCCCGGGGTGAGGCGCGCCTCGATCCAGTCGTCCTTCTGGTCGACGTGGCGGCGCGCCAGGTGGGGCACGAGCCCCGCGGAGGCGAGCGAGGTCTTGCCCGATCCTCGCGGCCCCTGGAGCACGACGCACGGCTCGAACTCGAGCTCGCGCCCGAGGCGCGCGGCGTCGTCGTCGCGCCCGAACAGGAGCCCCTCGTCGGTGGACGAGAGCGGCGCGAGGCCCCTGTACGGCCGGTCGGGGACGCCGTGGGGCCGCTCCCAGACCTCGTCGAGCAGCTGCGTCAGCTTCCCCGGCGTGACGCGCCGGTGCGCGGGGTCGACGGACAGGAGGCGCTGGAGGAGCGCGACGAGGCCGCGCGGCAGCCGCGCGGGGTCGCGCTCGAGGTCGCGCATGGTGCCGCGCAACGTCGCGGCGCGCAGCTCGGTCCACCAGGCGGAGACGCTCGCGGGGTCGGAGCAGTCGTCCGGCTCGTCGGGCACGGCGTGCGGGAGGCGCCCGGTGGCGAGCTGCGCGATGCAGACGGCGAGCGCGTAGGCGTCGGTGGCGGCGGTCGGCTCGGCCATCTCGAGCACCTCCGGCGCCATGAAGCCCGGTGTTCCGATGACGTTGCGCGCGGCGGCGGGGCTGTCCGCGCCGGCGAAGGCGCGGCGCGTGGAGGCGTAGACGTCGCGCTCGGCGAGGAACGCCGCCGTGCCGAGGTCGCTCCCGCCGCTGTCGTGGCCGCCGCCGACGGCGACGGCGGGGGGCGCGCCGGAGGCGCGGGAGACGGGGGCGCCTGCGCGCCGCGAGATGCCGAAGTCGAGGACCTTGAGGGCGCCGTCCTGCGTGAGGAACAGGTTGGCGGGCTTGAGATCGAGGTGGACGACGCCGCGCGCGTGGATGACGTCGAGCGCGCCGGCGACGTCGCGGGCCCAGGCGACGACGCGGCGCCAGGGGATGCGGCGGCGGAAGCGGATCAGGTCGGCGAGGTTCCGGCCCTCGAGCAGCTCCATCGAGACGAACGGGGTCTTCGGCGCGCCGTGGAGGATGCCGGCGGCGTAGATGGTGACGAGCGACGGGTGGCGGAACGAGGCGAGGAGCTTGGCCTCGTCGGCCCAGTCGGCTGCGTCGGCGAAGTCCGAGACGAGGAGCTTGAGGGCGACCTCGCGGAACGGCGCGCCGTCGGGCAGGAGCTCCTCAGCGCGCCACACGTCGCCGAAGCCGCCCCGGCCGAGGCGGACGCGGAGCCGGTAGCGGCGATCGAGCACCTCGCCGGGGGCGCGCGCGAGCCCGCCCGCGGGCATGGGCACCGGGCCCGGATCGCGGGAGCTCCCCTCGTCGACGAGCGTGCGGTCCATCGCGGGACGACGGTATCACCGGCGCAGCGAGAGGTGGACGGTCCCGCTCACCGCAGCCCCCGACGCCGCGGCGGTCCGCCCGGCTGCGTGGACATCGGAAGCCCGGCGCGCGACACTGCCGCACATGGGAGAAGCGGCGCCGCGACGGAAGCTCTCGCCGGAAGAATACCTCGATCTCGAGCGCGCATCGGAGGCGAGGCACGAGTACGCCGGCGGCGAGCTCTTCGCGATGTCCGGCGGTACGTTCGAGCACAGCGCCATCGCCGCGAACATCGGCCGACTGCTCGGCAACGCGCTGGGCGAGCGCGGATGCGTGGCGCTCAACTCCGACATGCGCATCAAGATCCCCGCCGCGGATCGCTACGTCTACCCGGATGGCTCGGTCGTCTGCGGCCGCCCCGAGTTCGAGGACGAGCGGCGCGACACCCTCCTGAACCCGGTCCTCGTGATCGAGGTGCTCTCCGATTCGAGCGAGGCGTACGATCGCGGCGACGAGTTCGCGCACTACCAGACCGTGGCGTCGATCCGAGAGGTCGTCCTGGCGTCACAGAAGGCGCCTCGCATCGAGGTGTTCGCGCGTCAGGCCGACGGGAGCTGGGTGCTCCGGGTCCATGGCCCCGGCGCTCGGGCTGCGCTGTCGTCGGTGGGGTGTGAGATCGGCGTGGATGACGTGTACCGGGGCGTGCTCGCGGCCACCAACCTCTGAATCTGTGGTTTCAGCGACACCGCATCGAACCGGTCCACCAGCGCTGTAGCGGGGAGTCGCGCCGGTTCAGGGCGAAGACTGTCATGGCGCCAAGTTCGCCACTTCGCTCCATTCCCGCACGGAATGCCCGGGGAGGCGCCCCGAGGATGCCGCCCGAAGTCGCGAGGAGCGCTCAGCGTCGCCAGGCTGGACTTCCATGCCTTGCCGCGTATTCTGCCGGCGGGCGAGCCTCTGTCCGACCGGGGGACGGCGGAGGCTCGAGATGATGTGTGGGGGCGTCACGCTCCTTTGGGTGGCTGACGCGGAATACGGGACCTTGGTGCCATGATCGATCTATCAGGTCACACGCTGCTCGAGAGGGTATACGAAGGCTCCGAGAGCGTGCTGTACCGCGGCCGCCGGAACGAGGACGGCGCGCCGGTCGCGGTCAAGATGCCTCGGTCCGAGTTCCCGACCGCCAGGGATCTCGCGCGGCTGCGGCGCGAGTTCGCGATCCTGCGGGACGCGGGCGAGGTGGCCGGCGTCGTCAAGGCGCACGCCATCGAGAAGTGCGGCAGGGGCCTCGCGCTCATCATGGAGGACCTCGGCCCCTCCTCGCTGCACGCCGTGCTGAAGGCGCGCAGGCTCGACGTGGGCGCGGCGCTCCGTATCGGCATCGCGCTCTCGGGCACCCTCGACGCGCTCCACGGACTCCGGATCATTCACAAGGACATCAAGCCGCTCAATATCCTGATCGACGAGAAGACGCACAGCCCGCGGCTCGTCGACTTCGGCATCGCGGCGCGCATCTCGAGGGAGACACCGGAGACGGCCCCCCCGGACGCGCTCGAAGGCACCTTGTCGCACATCGCCCCGGAGCAGACTGGCCGCATGAACCGGAGCGTCGATCTGCGCGCCGATCTCTACTCGTTCGGCGTCACGCTCTACGAGATGCTGACAGGGGCCCTCCCGTTCCAGGAGGGCGATCCCACCGCGCTCATTCACAGCCACATGGCGCGGATGCCGACGCCGCCGCACGAGCGCGCGCCGGGGGTGCCCCGCGCGCTCTCGGAGGTGATCATGAAGCTCCTGGCCAAGATGCCGGAGGACCGATACCAGAGCGCCCGCGGGGTCAAGCTCGACCTCGAGGAGTGCCTCCGGCGGTGGGAGGCAGCGGGCCGCGCCGATCCGTTTCCCCTGGGCCAGCACGACCGGCCCCTGGATCTGCGCGTTCCGCAGCGGCTCTATGGCCGGGATCACGAAGTGAATGTGCTCCTGTCCGCCTTTCATCGGGCTCGCCAGGGCGCGGCCGGGCTGGTGCTCATCTCGGGTTACTCCGGCGTCGGCAAGACCACGCTGGTGAACGAGATCCACAAGCCCATCGCCCGTCATGGTGGGTATTTCGCGAAAGGGAAGTTCGATCCGATCAACAGGGATGTCCCGCTCGCGTCGGTGGCGCAGGCCTTCCGTGAGCTCATCCGGCAGATCCTGACGGAGTCGGCGGCGGCCGTCGAGGGGTGGAAACGCAAGCTGCTCGCTGCGGTCGGCGCGAACGGGCAGCTCCTCCTGGAGCTGATCCCGGAGCTCGAGCTGATCCTCGGGCCTCAGCCGGACGTACCGGCGCTCGGGCCGACCGAGGCCAGGAACCGCTTCGATCTGCTGGTGCAGCGCTTCGTGCAGGTCTTCGCTGCCTCGACGCACCCGCTGACCCTCTTCCTCGATGATCTTCAGTGGGCCGATCCGGCGTCGCTCAGGATCCTCCAGCGCCTCCTCACGGACGTGGAGGGAAACCACCTCCTGATCGTCGGCGCCTACCGGGACAACGAGGTGGACGCCGCCCATCCGCTGCACGCGACGCTGGGCGAGCTTCGCAAGGCGGGCGCAGCGATCGCCGAGCTCACGCTCAAGCCCCTCGACATGCCCACGGTCGCGCAGATCGTCGCCGACACGCTGAGCGCGCAGCCGCATGCGAGCGCGCCGCTCGCGGCGCTGGTCTTCGAGAAGACCGAGGGCAACCCGTTCTTCCTGGGCCAGCTCCTCGGCGCGCTCCACGACGCGGGGGCGCTGTGGTTCGATGCGCCCTCGGAGGCCTGGGCATGGGACGTGGCGCGCGTCCGGGAGGCGGTCGCCGCCGACAACGTGGTCGACCTCATGCTCGACAAGCTGCACCGGCTCCCGCCGGCGACGCAGCGCGCGCTGAAGCTCGCCGCGTGCCTGGGCCACGCGTTCGATCTCACCACGCTGGCGGCCGTCCACGAGAAATCGCCCGCCGCGACGGCCGCCGATCTGTGGGACGCGCTGCGCGGAGGCGTGATCGTGCCGCTCGACAGCGATTATCGCTTCTTCGACGAGAGCGCGGGCACGGAGCCCTCGGCCCCCTCCGAGGTCAAGGTATCGTATCGGTTCCTGCACGACCGGGTGCGCCATGCGGCCTACTCGCTGGTCGAGCCTTCGCACAAGGAAGCGCTGCACCTGGCGATCGGCCGGCTGCTCCGCGGGCGGGCCGGCGAGGCGCCGCCGGACGAGGACTTGCTCGACATCGTTCGCCACCTGAACCTGGGCGCGCGGGGCATCGCCGACGAGGCCGAGCGGGTCGCCCTCGCCCGGCTCAACCTGCGAGCCGGCAGGGCGGCCAAGACCAGGACAGCCTATCAGGTGGCCGCAGGCCACTTCAGCGCGGGGATAGCGCTGCTCGGGGACGCGGGCTGGGGGCGCCACGAGGATCTCTGCTTCACGCTCAGCCGCGAGAACGCGGAGTGCGTGTACCTGAGCGGCGCGCCCGAGCGGGCCGAGGCGCTCTTCACGTCCCTCTTGCCCCGAGCGAGGTCGAACGTGGAGCTGGCGCAGGTCTACACCCTCCGCGTGCTGCTCTACACGACGCTGGGGAGCTTCGTGGACGCGGTGCGCGTGGGCGGCGAGGGCCTCAGCCTGCTCGGCTTCACGCTGCCGCGCACCGAGGCGGAGCGGCAGGCGTGCTTCGAGGCCGAGCTCGCGGAGCTCGAGGCGAACCTGGCGGGACGGCGCATCGAAGACCTCATCGATGCGCCGAGGATGGACAACCCGGAGCAAACGGCGTTGCTGCAGCTCCTCAGCGATATGAGCGGGTCGATCTTCACGATGAGCCCGGAGATCTACCCGCTGTTCGTCCTCAAGCAGGTCAACACCTCCCTGAGGTACGGGAACTCGGACGTGTCCGCCTTCGGGTATGCTGCCTACGGGTTCATGCTCGCTGCCCTGCACGGGCGGCCCGCGGAGGGCCGTGCGTTCGGCCGGCTCGGCCTTGCCTTGAGCGACAAGCTCCGAAACGCCAGCCTGGCCGCCAGGGTGAACAACGTCTTCGCCGCGTGCTCTCACCTGTTCGAATCCGTGCGTGACGGGATGACTTATTTCCTGAAGGCGCGCCAAGGAATGCTGGAGTCAGGTGACTTGGCCTATCTCGGCAGCGCATGGATGTCCTCGGTCTGCAACATGTTCACCGCGGGCTATCCGCTCGAGGAGCTGCGCGAGGAGGTGGGGCGAGGCCTCGTCGTGTCGCGGCGAACGAGCGACGTGCTCACCACTGCCGTGCTGACGCTCGTGAGACAGGCTATCACGAGCCTGCAAGGAAAGACGCGGGGCCGCGACAGCCTGAACGACGACCATTTCGATGAGAGCGAGTTCCTCGCGAAGCTCAACGAGAGGGACCATTTTCCGGCATTCTTCGTTCACGCGATGCTCAAGCTGCAGCTTCGTTATCTCTGTGGCGATCGCGAGGGGGCCGCGGCGAGCGGCGAGGACGCCGAGGCCAGGAGCGCGGCCATGTTCGGCATGTATCAGCCGACAAAGCTGCATTTTTATACCTGCATGGCGCTCCTGGCGCTGCCCGCCGCGGCCTCGCCCGACGAGGCGGAGCGCCGCGCGCGGACCATCGCCCGCCACAAGGAGCGGATCGCGGGCCTCGCCGCGAGCGCTCCCATGAACTTCCAGCACCTGCTGCTGCTCATCCAGGCCGAGGAGGCGCGCGTCGCCGGCGATCAGCTCGAGGCCATGGGCCTTTACGACCGGGCCATCTCCCTGGCCCGGGAGAACGAGTTTCCTCACGACGAGGCGCTCGCGAACGAGCTGTGCGCGATGCTGCACCTCCACGAGGGCAGGACGAAGGTGGCGCGCGCCTACATGATCGACGCGCACCTCGGCTACCGGCACTGGGGAGCGACGGCCAAGGCGGACGCGCTCGCGCGCGATCACGCCGCGCTGCTGCCCTCTTCGATCGGCAGCGAGCCGATCTCGTCCATCCCCTCGGCGACGTCGGGCCCGGCGCACGCGGGGACCATCCTCGGCCGGACGACGGTCGGCAACCTGCGGGACGCTGCGCTGATCGTGCGCGCCGTGCAGGGCATCGCCGGCGAGACGGAGCTCGAGCGGGTGATCGAACGCCTTGTGACGCTCGTGCTCGGGAACTCCGGCGCGCAGCGGGGGGCGCTGGTCCTGGAGCGGGACGGGCGGCTCTTCGTCGAGGCGACCTTCGGGGTCGAGCCCGGGACGCTCGCGCTCGGGCCGAGCGAGCCGCTCGATGTGCGCCCCGACCTTCCGCACAAGGTCGCGCTGTTCGTCGCCCGCACCCGCGAGCCGCTGGTCCTCGACGACGCCAGCGCCGATGCCCGGTTCTCCGACGACCCGTGTATCCTCCGGCAGGGCACGCGATCCGTCCTGTGCCTGCCGCTGATCCACCAGGGCCGCATGAGCGGCGTCCTTTACCTGGAGAACAACGCCGCGAGCAGGGCGTTCAACGCGAGCCGCGTGGAGCTGCTCGGCCTCCTGTCGTCCCAGGCCGCGATATCCATCGAGAACGCGCTGCTCCTCTCGGGCATGCGGGTCGTGAAGGAGCAAGTCCTGCACGCCAACCGGCGGCTCGAGGCCGAGGTAGCGCAGCGCACCGAGGAGCTCCAGCGCTCCAACACGCAGCTCAGCGCGAGCAACGAGCGGCTGAAGATCGAGCTCGCGCAGCGCGAGCAGGCGGAGCGGGACCGGGCCGCGCTGCAGCGGCAGATGTTCGAGGCGCAGCAGTCGAGGCTGGCGGAGCTCTCGACGCCGCTCATCCCGATCACCGATCGGATCATGGTGATGCCGCTCATCGGGACCATGGATGCCGCGCGGGCGGCCCAGGTGCTGGAGGTCGCGCTCGACGGCGCCCAGCGCAACCAGGCGCGCGTCGTGATCCTGGACATCACGGGGATGAAGCACATCGATACCCAGATTGCGCAGACCCTCGTGGGGACCGCCAATGCGCTGCGGCTGCTCGGCACGGAGGCCGTGCTCACCGGCACACGCGCCGAGGTCGCCCAGGCGATGGTGAGCCTGGACATCGAGCTGAAGTCCATCGTCACCATGGGCACCCTTCAGAGCGGCATCGCCTATGCGCTCCACCGCGCCGGGCAGTCGACCGGGATCGGCGCGCCGCTGTCCTCTGGGCCAGCCCGCGCGCGCCCGCCGGCGAGGTGAGGGTCGGGCGGTCACGCTCGAACCGATCGTGGAAGTCAGAGAGCGCCGACGGCGCTCTCCCATGTGCGTGCTGTTCCGGGCCTGCGGCGTACGTTCGGCCGCCTCACGCCTTGATGGCGTCGAGCTCCCCCGGATTGCTGATGCCAGGCCCGTCGGTGACGTTGCCTGCACCGTCGGTGGTGAACGCCGGCCCGCTGCCACCGAAGCCGGCCGCGACCGCATCGGAGACGCCGAAGCGATCGACCGGAACCCAGTTGGGCGTCCCGGCGCCGAGCGCGTTGATCAACGTCGTGTAGAGCTTGTTCAGCGGGACGGTTCCGCCCGACGAGCCGGTGTTGCCGCTGTTGCTCTCGCCCTCCGCGCCGCTCGAGCAGGAGGCTTCGCTGTTGCCTGCCTCGAGCTTCCCGCTCCCGACGTTCACCGAGACGCCCTGCTTGAGGTAACCGCCGGCGCTGCCGGCGATCACGATGGGCAAGTTGTTGTTGTTGTGCGCGTTGCCGTCGGCGAGCTCCGGCAGCCACATGACCGCGGAGTTGTCGAGCATGGTGCCTCCCCCCTCCTCGACGCTGTCGATGGTCTTGACCAGCTTGGCGTACCGACCCGCATACCAGCGATCGATCTCGTGGATCTGCTCGATGACGCCGCTCACGCACTGGCCGCCGACGGCGGCGCTCCCGTTCCGGTGCGAGAGCCCGTGATGATCGTGGGTGTGCGCGATGCCGTCCCACTTGAACGTCACATAGCCCGGCCACTGGAGCACGATGGAGCGGTTGTTGTCGCACATCATCGTGAGCGCGATGAGCCGGATCATCATCTCGCTGCCGAGCGTGTACACCGTCTCGCTGCTGGGGAAGCCGCCGCCGCGAGCGGGGTAGCCCGCCTGCGTGAGGGCGGCGTCCGTGATGCCGAGAGCGGTCGCCGACTCCGCCGTGCAAGCCGAGGGGACGACCCGCTGCTCGGTCTCGCGGAGCAGGGAGAGCCAGTCGTCGATCTTCTTCCGATCGCCGCCGCTCATCTTGCGGGCCTTGTAGGCGTTCAGGTCATGGCTCACCAGATCGATGATGCTCTCGCCGCGAGCCACGCGATAATCCGCTTCGGTCGCGGTGCCGCTCGTGAAGAGCCCGGTCAGGCTGCTGTACACCGTGCGCGCGTTGGTCACGGGCGCGTACGGCGTCTTCGGCGCCGAGTACGATACGATGCCCTTGACGTTCGTGAACGCATTGCCGACGGAGAGCACGAGCGGGACCTTGTTGGTGCCCTGGTTGAAGCGCTGCGCGATCTCGTGATCGAGCGAGTGCGACAGCGCCCAGTGATCTCCGGTGGGATCGAGGGGCGCGCAGGTCAGCTTGCTGCCCATGCCCTGATCGTGGGGATCGAAATAAGCCGTACCGTCGATCTTGTTGTTGAAGCCGTTCAGCGGCATCGCGAGCCCGCGCGGGAAGAGCAGCTTCGACGCGAAGGGCGCGAGCGGGGCGAGGGTCCGGGGCTTCCCGTCCGCCTGCGCCGTCTCCAGGGACGCCGCGGTGACGCTCCCGGCGCCGTTCTCGATCGTCGGGAACCAGCGGTTCGTCAGGCAACCGTTGTTGGTGTAGAAGATCACCAGGCGGCGCGGCGACGGCGCTTCCTGCGCTCGCGCGGAGCGGTCGAGCGTATTCAAGAAGGGGACGGCGAGCGCCGCGCCACCAAGTCCACGCAGGAACAGTCTTCGGTTCACGGCTCCACCTCCGCCTGCAGGGCACGAACTCGGAACGATTGACTCTGTGTGAGGTCCGCGATGAGGTCGAGCACCGTGTAGCCGCCCTGGGTGAGCTTGGCGGTCAGCTCGTCCACGGTGCAGGAGTCCTCGTTGTTCAGCTCGCGCTGGTAGGCGAACGAGACCCACTTTCGCACGTAGCACTTGTGCGCTGCCGGAGAGCTCGCGATGGCCTCGGAGAGCGCCACCGGGCCGTCGACCGCCACGGTGTCGTCGCCCACGCCGACGTCCACCCGTGTGTCGATCGGCGCGCCCGAGAACGATTCGGTCTGCTGGTAGGCCCCCACGGCGTCGTACGCCTCGAACGCGAAGCCCGCCGGGTTGATGTACGTATGGTGGCAGAACTTGCAGGAGTCTCCGGCCGTCTGCGCGTCGACCCGAGCGCGGTTGGTCGTCAGGCTTTCGTCCGTGGGCAGCGGCGTGCCTTCCACCATCGGCGGCGGCGGCGGGATGTCCGCGCAGAGGACCTCCTTCTGCAAGAACGCCCCGCGCAGGATGGGCGACGTCCGGTCGTACCCCGAGTGCGACACCAGGAAGCCCAGGCGCGTGAAGAGGCCAGAGCGCTTCGTCGGGTCGAGCTCGACCGGCACGAGCTCCGCGCCGTTGAACTCCGCAGGATCGAGGTCGTAGAGCGGCGCCAGCGAGGCGTTGACGAAGCCCACAGGCGTGGTGACCAGATCCTGGAACGTCCCGGCCTGATCGAAGACCACGTGCTCGATGAAGCGCTCGGTCTCCTCCGACAGGAGCGGGCCCATCGACGCTTTGAAGTCCGGGAAGGCGGCCGGATCACGCTGGATGTCCGACCAGCGCGTGCCGGGGCCCATGTGGAGGTAGAGCTCGTGGAAGGCCTTGACCATCCCGCGGCTCTTGGGATCCGCCAACATTCGCTGCGCCTGAGCGAGGATCTGCTCCGGCGTCTGCAGCGCATCGGCGTCCGCTGCCGCGAACAGCGCGTCGTCCGGCATGGTCCCCCAGATCAGGTACGAGAGGCGCGACGCCACTTCATGGCTGTTCAGCACGAAGTACTCCCCCTCGGGCTCCTCGCTGATCTCGGCTCGCATCAGGAAGGAGGGCGAGAGCAAGAACCCCTCGATGATCAGCTGGGCGCCGTCGTCGAACGAGCCGGTCGGCGTGAGCGCCTGGCGGCGAGCGTAGAGGGCCTGGAAGAGCCCTCTCTCCTCCTCGGTGAGCGGTCGCCGGAAGGCGCGCCGTCCCAGCGTATCGATGAGCTGGTGCGCGCACGCGGTGCCGTCGCCCGACGGCGTGCACGGGATGGTCTTGGCGCGCGCCCTGGGGTCCGCCATCACCGCCGCCGCCACCGTCGCTGCAGCGGTCTTGTACCCGTCCCACGCGCGCTGATCGACGCTCCCGACGCCATCCGGCGCGAGCATCGACGACGGCTGGTTGTCGATGCCGACCAGATCGCGAATCGTGTTGTCGTACTGCGCCCTCGTCAGCCGCGGCAGCGCCGACGTTCGCGGGATGCCCGGCACACACACCGTCGGCTCGACGCCGGGGCCACCCCCCGCCGAGCCGTCCCCTCCGGCGCCGTCTCCGGTTCCAGACCCGTTGCCAGATCCATTGCCAGATCCGTTGCCAGCGCCGCTCCCAGGCCCGTCGCCAGAGCCGCTGCTCGCCTCCGGGTCATCGCCGCCGCCGATCATCGCGGTGCAACCACCCATGGCCGCGTAACTCGCCGTGAGCAGCACAGGAACGATGAATCGTCTCGCCCACGTGTTCATAGGACTCACCTCGTCCGAGGGGCTCGCACATCGGGCATCGCCCAGACCTAGGATGCCTTGTCGTGGGTCGCAGATCACGAGTTTTCTCGTATTTTCGTCTTGGCGCAAGTTTGCTTTCGGCCGGCAAATCCGCTGGTTTGCAAGGCGCCGGGGCGAGGCGCGTGAGTAGAATTTCGACTTCTCTTGTGATACAGCAATTATTGCGTGAGAGTGGCATGATATTGTGAGCGTTCACATGGACATCGACGTACAGCGGACAGCGCCACGCGACCCAATGCGCTCTTCGCGCGAACCGAACCACGCCTGCGCAGGAGCGGCCGGACACGCTCTCGGCGCTGCTCCGCTGAGCGATTCGAGCCGTCGCGAACCAAACCAACTTTCGGGCATCGAGGACAATGCGAAAAATTCTTCTGACTCTGCTGTTCCTGTCGATCCCCGGCTGCGGTGATGACCCCTCCGACACCACGACATCGAGCACAACGACGTCGAGCGGCGGGGACAACAGCGGAGGAGCTGGCTCTTCCGGCAGCTCATCGGTCTCGGGAGGGGGTGGCAGTGGATCCACCGGCCCGGGCGGCCCAGGCGGCGTCGAAGACAGCGGCGCGAGCTGCCCCGAGCCGACGTTGCCTGACGCGGCGTCTCTCCCTGTCTACGAGACTCATCACGATCCGTTCACGATGCTGGATGGATCGCGCATCACGAAGAAGTCGGAATGGGCATGTCGGCGCGCGGAGATCAAGGCGCAGGTCGAGGAGTACGAGTCCGGACCGAAGCCCGCGGTGTCCAAGGATGACGTGACGGGGGAGTTCTCGGGGAACAAGCTGACGGTCGGCGTCAACGAGGGCTCGAAGAGCGTCTCCTTCTCCATCGACATCAACCGGCCTGCCGGGGCGCCTTCCGCTCCGATTCCACTGCTCATCAGCCTCTACGGCTTTGGCGGCGTGACCCTGGACGCGAGCGTGTTCAGCCAGAACGGCGTCGCGACGGCCGTCTTCAACAACAACGACATGGGCGCCCAGGGCGGCGGCGGCACGCGTGGGACGGGGATCTTCTACGACCTCTACGGCAAGGACCACCCGGCCAGCTCGATGATCGCGTGGGCCTGGGGTATCAGCCGGATCATCGACGCGCTGGAGAAGACCCCGGCGGCCAACATCGATCCGAAGCGCATCGCCGTGACGGGTTGTTCGCGGGATGGAAAGGGTGCCCTCACCGCAGGAGCGTTCGACGAGCGCATCGTGCTGACGATCCCGCAGGAGTCGGGCGCCGGAGGCTCGGCGAGCTGGCGCGTGTCACAGGCAGGGAAGGACGCTGGGGAGAACGTGCAGACCCTGTCCAGCGCGGCCGGTGAGCAGCCGTGGTTCCGTGAGAGCTTCGGCTCGAACTTCGGCAACAAGGTGACGACCCTCCCGTTCGATCATCACATGGTCATGGGCCTCGTCGCCCCGCGCGCGCTGCTCGTCATCGACAATCGCATCGATTGGCTCGGCATCGACAGCACCTTCACGGCCGGGTCCATCGCCCACGCGATCTGGGAGGGGCTCGGCGTGCCCGACAGGATGGCCTACTCGCAGCTCGGCGGCCATGAGCACTGCCAGTTCCCCGCGCAGCAGAGGGCGATCCTCGAGGCGTACGTGAAGAAGTTCCTCGTCGGGGGCGGCACCGACGACACCAACCTGCTCGAGAGTGACGGGGCGAAGGCCGACCTCGGCCGGTGGATGACGTGGACGCCGCCGAGCCTCCAGTGACCGCCGGGCTCACGAGGACGAACGGCGGTGCCGTCGCCTCAGCAAGGCATGCACGCCTCGATCGGGTTTGAATGGTAGATGCCGAGCTGCGTGCGGGTCGCGAGGCGGACGATCAGGTCCTTCGGCAGATGTTGCCGGACATCGTCAACAGTCATGCCAAACCGGTAGGGCGCGCCGGATTCAAGGTAGACCGGGTCGTCCAGCTGGCACCACACCGTCTCCCCGATCGTGACGATCCCCACGTCGTGCTTGTTCGGAGCGGCGGCGCCATCGATGGCGCCGCCCACGTCCTTCACGGTCGTGCCCCCGCGCACGGTCGACTGTCTCAGCGCTTTCACGACGTGGGTCCTGAGCACATTGAATATCTGCTGCCCCTCGACAACGTACACATCCTGCTTCGTCACCTTGCTCGCCGCTGGGATGCCTCGCGTGCTCGAACGCAGAAGGACCTCCGATATCCGCTCGAAGCTCGGTAGAACCTCGACGATCTCGATGCCGACGTGAGTCAGCGTTACCGGACGGCTCGCCAGGTTGAGCACGGTCACGTCGAAAGCCAGGTCGGCCTCCGTGGCGGTCCCCTCCAGCTGGAGGTGGAGACAGCAACGCCTCTGGAACGGCGACGTGTCCGGCCGGTCGGGTACCACCTTCCACGGGGCCGCGCCCCGCGCCAGGCCGACGCTCGCGAACTCCAGCTCGCCCGCGACAACGCTGGTCCTGCGACCGAAAGCGTCCGCGCTCTCTCCTGCGGCTGCGGTGATCGCGGCGTCGGGCCGGTCGATCGTGGCGCAGTCGCGTATCCCGAGCTGCTCGAGTCGAGACGAGAGGTCACGAGCGGTCGGAATGCGGTCGAGCTTGCGCTTGCGCAGGCAGAGGTCGATGATGTCTGCGAGAGCGCCGAGGCTCGGATTGGCGGCGCGTGCGCTCGGCATGGGTACGTGCGGCGCGCGCACCATGCCCAGCGCGGCCGGGCTGAGCGGCGCGAGCGGGTGCCGGCCGACCACCAGCTCAAACAGCATGATGCCGACCGCCCACAGGTCGCTGCGATGGTCGATCGCATCGGCCCCCCACTGCTCGGGGGACATGTAGGGCGCACTGCCCATGATGTGCACCGGCTGCGTCTCCGCCGAGAGCTCGGAGGCGTCCGCCTGGGCCTGCTCGGTCGTCCCGTATTCATCGGCCAAGAGCTTCGCGATGCCGAAATCGAGGAGTTTTACCGTCCCCGACTCGGTGACCATGATGTTCTCGGGTTTGAGATCGCGGTGGATGATCCCGCGGCCATGGGCGTACTCGAGAGCTCGCGTCACCGGCAAGATCATCGTCATGGCCTGATCGGGCCGCAGCGGCAGGGTCCGCTCCTGCATCCACGCCCGCAGCGTCTGCCCCTTGTGGTACTCCAGCACCATGTAGGGATTCCCATGGTGCTCATCCGCCGCGTGGACCACGGCGATGTTCTCGTGGCGGCAGCGCGCCATGGCGCGGGCCTCGATCATGAAACGGCGGACGAAATCGGGCCGGGTCTGCAGCATGAGCTTGATCGCGACCAGACGATCCAGCTTGGTGTCGCGGGCCAGGAACACGGCGCCCATGCCACCGCGCCCCAGCTCGCGGAGGATCTCGTAGTGCGCCACGTGGTCACCTGGCTCGGGAAGCTCGCGGCGTGTGGGTTCGACGCTCATGGCAGCATTTTACCTCCGTCGAGGCCCGCAATGCTCTCGTTTCATATTCCCGTGACGTAGAAGGCAGCCCAGTGCACGGGGTCGGCGAACGAGAGGGTCTCCGGGTCCTGCAGCAGCGCGCGGAGGTGCAGCGCCTCCGCGGTCTCCCGCGACATCCTCGGCGCGAGCTCGGGCACGAGCCGCTCCAGGTACGCCGCGAGCTCGCGGTTGGTCAGGTCGCGCAGCCAGATCTGCGCTCTCCGCAGCGCGACGGCGGGGGCGAGGCGCTCGCTTCGCCACAGCTCGTAAAAACGCCCCATCAGGAGCGACGCGCTGATGTCGTAGACGGGCCACAACGACGCGACCACACCCGCGAACCCGGCCTGCAGGAACGCCGAAGGCAGCGCGACCACCTCGTTGGGCACGCCCGTACCCACGATCCCGGTCTCGCACGCCGACAGGACGGCGAGGCGCGCCCGCTGGCCCGGCAGCGCGAACAGCGCCTCGACGGTGAGCACCTCGTCGTTCGCCATCAGCAGCCCGCTCTGGAGGGGTTCGTTCCAGTTGTTCATTCCGTGGCATGAGAAGTGGCAAACGTGCGCTCGCGCGATCGCCGCCAGCACCTCGTCGCGGCGGCACTCCTCGCCCACCATCCGGGTCACGTCCTCGACGGCGAACTGCGCAGCGGCGGCCTCGACCTCATGGCGGCTGTTCTGCAGCGGGACCGCCGAGGTCGGCCTCGGATCGTCCACCACGAGCAGCCTCGTCTGCCCGCACGCCCCCGCGACGTCGCGCGCATGCGCCAGCGCGCGGATCGACGGCGCGTAGCTGAACGACACCTCGTCGAGGGCGCAGCGCGGCGGATCGCCGGCCTCGCCGGTCCAGGCGGCGTGCAGCGGCAGCAGCGAGAGGAGCCCGTTCGGGATGAGCGCCGCCCTCGCGCTCCCCGAGAAACGCTCCGTGAGCAGGGCGACGACGGGCCCCATGGCCAGATCCCACAAGGTGCGTGTCGTTCGCGTGATGCTCTCGTGCCAGCGAGCGCGCGCCTCCCGATCGTCCGGGCGCAGCAGCTGCTCCCGATAGGCGCCGAGCCAGCTCTCCGGTGGGAGCTGGCCCTGGGCTCCTTGGACGATTCGATTCACCTCGTCCGTGGTCATCGAATCCAGCCAGAGCGGCGTCACTTCCATGGCACCGGACGCGCTGGATACGACCAGCGCGATGCCGCCCACGTCCGTCGCCGCGAGATAGACGACCGGCACGCCCGGCTCGAGCGCGGCCGCGAGCGACGCAGCAGAAGGATGCGCGAGGAAGGACTCGTTGCCGGGGATCGATCGGATCGCCTCCATCACCCCGCGCAGATCGGCGCGGGCCACGCGGACCTGCTCGCGCACGCTCCGGCCGTGCTCGGATTCCCCCAGTGGATGCGCCACCACCCCGTTTGCCGCCACCGCTTCCAGCTGGCGGAGCTGGGCCAGCATCTGCCTGTAGCGGTGAGCGAGCTCGGGCGCTCGCTCCTCGACCGCTTCGAGGTCGGTCCGGCTGCGGTCGAGCATCTCGGTGAGCACGCGCGCGCGACCCGTCTCCAGGGCGAGCACCGCGCCCTGGAAATCGCCCATGCGCGCCAGGCTGTAGGCGGCTCCTGCATAGAGCGCCGGCGCCGAGCGCAGATAGCTCTGCTTGTCCGAGCGCAGCAGCTGCGCTTCACACAGCGTGTCCACGATCGCCATGGCTTCTGCGTAGGCGCTCGCCGCTTCTCGCCAGGCCGATCGCTTGAGCGAGCACAGCCCGAGCAGCTCGGCGCTCCCCAGAGCAAAGCCCGGAGAGCGCGCGCGACCCAGCTCCAGCGCCTGGCGGGAAGCGGCCGCGGCCTCACTCAGGTCCTCCCTGCTCCCTGTGCGCACGAAGCGTTCGTGGAGGTCGCCGGCCAGGCCGTAGAGGCTCGCGAACAAGCCGTCTTGATCCGGGGAATGCATAGAAGGGTTCGCGGGCTGGAATACATCCACGGCTTTGCGGTAGACCGAGACCGCCTCCTCCAGGTCTTCCAACCTCCTCGTCTGTCCGTACCAGCAGTCCAGGCTGCTACCCAGCCGGATGAGCGAGCGCGCCCAGCCTGGCGAACCCGTATCCGCGCTGCCCACTGCCAGGCGGCAGGCGGCCGTGGCGTCGCGCAGGTCGTCCAGGCTCCCCGTCCGGTGGTGCCGCTCGATCAGCCATGCTCCCAGGTTGCTGAGCAACATCCGTCGATCCGGCGACTCCGAGGGCGTGGCCTCCACGGCCTGACGCAAGAGCGCGATGGCGTCCTGCAACCCCCCATCTCACGCGTGTGTTGGTACAGGTACACGAGGGCGACGCTCAGGCTGTTGAGCGTCTGCGGCTTCGGAGAGGCCGGTGCGGCGGCGTCCACGGCCCGGCGCAAGAGCGCGATGCCCTCCTGAAGGTCGTCCAGCGCGCCGGTACACCGATAGCGATCCACGAGGGCCAGGCCCAGATGGTCAGCGCATTCATGTTGGTGTGGGCTCGCATTCACGGCCAGGCGCAGGAGCGCAATGGCATCCTGTAGATCGTCGACCCTCGCCGTGCGCTGGTACCGCGTCCGAAGGGCGTCGGCCATGCTGGTCAGCGAGACAATCCGCCTCGATCTCGGTGAATCTGCTGGTATGGTGTGCAGATCCCGCTGATGGACCGCGATCGCTTCGTCAAGGTCCTCCACGTTCCTCATCTTCTCGTACCGCGTGAGCAGGCCGATGCCGAGCTCCTGGAGACAAGCCGGTCGATCCGGGGCGACGGGATCCCGGGCCTGACGGCAAATCGCGATCAGCTCGTCCAGATCCTCCGGCTTCCCCATCCGGTGGTATCGCGCGTGAAGAGCTCTGCCCAGCGCGTTGACCACCCAGGGACTCGTCGGGTCGAGATCCAGGGCCGCGCGGCAAATGCCGACGGCATCCTCCAGATCCTCCATCTGGCCGGTACGCTCGTACCGCTTGAGGAGGCCGCCACCGAGGCCAGCCCGGAGGAGCGCAGTCCGTGCTGGGGAGGCAGGGTAGCCGGCATCGACGGCCTGCCGCTCGAGCGCGATGGCCTCCTCCAGATCCTCCGACCTGGCCGTCATGTCGTAACGAAGCTGAAGGCAGGCGCCCAGGTTCGCGAGGTAGGCAGGCCTATCCTGATAGCTCGACGGCAACATCTCCAGAGCCTGCCTCCCCAGCGTGATGGCGCGCTCCAGGTCGGAGAGCTCACCGCGCGCCTCGTATCGCTGACGAAGCAGGCGTGCGGCGTGGCTCGATTGGTCGGCCTTCACCAGGGAGGCAGCCAGATCCAGGCCGGGATCGGAGAGCACACGCTCCCTGCACGCGATCGCGGCGTCCAGCGCCTGCGTCTGCTTGCTGCGGAGGTAGCGCTCCTCGTGGTACTCTGCTTCGCGGACGCCAGCCTGGATCGATCGAGGGAACTGCTCGGCCTCGACGACCACGGCGAAGCTCGCCCGGAATTCGTCGTATGCATTCTGCACGCCGAGCTCGCGGCAGCGGCGGAGAAACGCCGCGTGCTCCTCGTACCTCCGTGCGGTCACTTCATCACCGGCCGCGCTCGCTCTCTGCATCATCCCCAGCAGCGCGGGTTCAGCCCGTCCACCGATGAGCTCCAGATGCTCGTGGAGGACGAGATACAGCTCGTCCACTGTCCTCGCCGAAACGAGCTGCACGAGCGCGGTCATGACGGGATGCTCCGGCTCGGCCATGGCCGCAGCGAACCGCGCCTGCGCGGTCTCCACGCCCTCGTCCACCACCGCAGGGAGAAGCTCCCTCGGAATGAGGACTGCCCTCGGGCTCACGTCGTCGCCGGACTCGCCGAGGAGCTTGCGCCACTCTTCAACGAGGTGCGCCGCATGCTCCTGGTCCTGCTCGTCTGTGGTATTCTGCGCGGGCGAAAAGACGAGCGTACGCTCCGGCCCAGGACAGACGAGCAGCAGCGGCATGTCGGCCACACCGAGCTCCGCCCCGCATCGATGGCAAACAACCTGCTGGATCGTGCCGCTCCGGATCGCGCCCAGGAGCTCGGGCCGTCGCTCGATGCCCTCCAGATCGAGGATCACCCAGGTCTTCACGGTCACCGGCCCACACCGCGGGCACGCGACCTGGATCGGCAACATGAGCCCCTGAGCCACGCCCGCCTCCGCGTCGAGCTCACGCTTCAGCCTCGCCGCCTCGCGATGGGTCGCGTTCGCCTCCGCCAGATCGTCGATCTGCTCCGTGCTCTCGTACCGCCGTTCGAGCCAGAGGGCCAGGTTCTTCAGGTATATCGGCCTGTCCGGAGAGCTCGCGGGAAGGGCGTCCAGAGCCCGGCGGTAGACGGCGATCGCCTCCTGCAAGTCGCCCATCTGCCGCATCTCCAGGTACCGCGTGCCCAGGGCGTTGCCCAGGGTGCTGAGGATCAGCGGCAGATCGCTGGAGCCAGGAGCCGCCGCATCGAGGTTGTAACGAAAGAGCGCGATCGCCTCTTGCAAGTCCTTCAGCTCCGTGGAGCGCTCATACCGTTTGCGAAGGGCAGCTCCGAGGTTGTTGAGGATGACCCGCCGGTCCGGAGCGTCTGGTGCGATGGCGGCGCGGGCCCGGCGGAAGGTGGCGATGGCCTCCTCCAGGTCCTCCTTGCGGCCGGTGTGCTCGGACCTGGTTCGAAGGACCGTGCCGAGCCCGTTGAGCCACAGCGGCCAGTTGGGGAGCTCGGGCGATCCGGCGTCGATGGCTCCCCGGAACACCGAGATGGCCTCCTCCAGGTCCTCCAGTCGGCCCATGCGCTGGTGCCGCTGGCTCAGGCTGGCCCCCAGAAGCGAGAGCAGCCTCGGTCTGGAGGGGGAGTCGGGTGGAATGGCGGCGACGATCCGGCGGTCGAGCGCGATCGACTCGTCGAGATCCTTCATCCGGCCCGTGCGCTCGAAGCGCATCCGAAGAGCCTCGCCCAGGTTCTTGAGGTTCATCGGCAAGTCCGAGGAGCCCGCCGGCGTGGCGTCGAGGGCCTGGCGGTGCAGTACGATGGCCTCCTCGATGTCTTCCATCCGCCCGGCGCGTCCATCGCGCCTGTACCGAAGGAGCAACGCGTTTCCCAGGCCGATGGTGGCGTTGCGTCGCCCCGGAGAGCCCGCCGGGGCTTCCTCGAAGGCTCGACGGTAAAGGACGAAGGACTCGTCCAGATCCTCGGACTGCCCTGTGCGCTCGAACCGCTTTCGGATGCAGGTGGCCAGGCCGACGAGGACGTCTGCCAGGGCTGGAGAGCCGGACGAGCCGGCGTCGAGGGCCTGCCGCGACAGGGAGATCGCTTGCTCCAGATGGTCCATCCGCGCCGTGCGCTCGAACCGCATCCGGTAGGCCGTACCCAGGTTGGAGAGACACCGCAGCCGCTCCGGGGTGTTGACCGGCGCCTCGTCCAGCGCCTGGCTCCACAGCGCGGTGGCCCTGTCCAGATCGGACAGGGCGCCGCGCGCTTGGTGTCTCTGCAGGAACAACCCGGCCGCTCCTTCCAGCGCGGCGAGCCGCAGGTGCGCTCGGAGGTGCCTCTCCGAGCGCCCCGCGGCCTGGGCTCCCGAAGCAGGGCGGAAGAGCGCCTCTTCCCAGAGGGCTGCCGCCCTGTCCAGGGCCTCCAGATCACCGGTCTCGCGATAGCGTCGCTCGGCGCTCTCGGATTCCTCCAGGACATCGGGGAGCGGCTCGGACGAGCCCGCAGCGAGGCGCTCCAGCTCCTCCGCCGCGCAGCGGAGCTTCTCGGCGAACGCTCCCTCGATGCCCACCTGTTCGCATCGGTGCAGCAGCGCCAGTCCCTCCTCGATCGCGCTCGTGTCAGCCGTGCTCTTGAGCGCTTGCGCGGTGCCGAGCATTGCCGCGCGCGCGCCTTCGCCCTCTTCACCGGCGAGCTTCAGCAGCTCCGGATGCTGGCGGACGACGAGGTAAGCTTCCTCCCAGGAGAGTGCTTTCATGAAGCGCCACGCGATCCGCAGGAGCGGATTTCCGTGCGCAGCCGGATCGCGTTGGAGTTGTTGCAACTTCTCCAGCGCGCCCTCTGCGAACACCCCGGGCAGGTGCTCCCGAAGAACCGGAACCAGCATGGGCGGGCGGTCCGAGCCCCATGGCTGTCGTTGCGTCCACCACCGGGCAACCAGAGCCCTCACGACCGCTTGATCCCGCTCGGCGTTCGTCTCCTGTGCCGGAGAGAAGAAGAGCATCGATTGCTCCCCCGGGACATGAAGCAGCAAGGGCGCATCCGCCGACAGCGCCGATCCACACCCTGGACACGCCACCTGGTGGATCGTCCCGCTGCAGATCGCCGCCACCAGCTCGTCTCGATGGGCCGCGTGCTCGAAGTCGATGATCGCCGTCACGGGCACCGTTACCGGCCCGCACCGCGCGCAGGAGAGCTCCAGGGGGTCTTCGTATCTGTGCATGTCCGGTGACCGTTCCATCGTGTCAGCTCCTCTGCTGTTCACCCTCGTTCGCCGGAGGTCCGCCCGGACCCGCAGAAAGGCCGCGCGGAACCATGTCTCCTGGCGTCGGCATCTCGTCGTGAGCACCGCCCGCTGGCTCGGGGCCGCGGGCGCTCTCCCTTCTCGCGGGCCTGCGCGGCGAGCTCTCCTTCTCGCCTTGCATGACCTTGCACAGCGCGTACCACGAGTTGCTTGCGCCGCAGACCCATCCCCCGGACCGGCCCGTGACGAACGCGAGCGCCCTCGCTCGGGTTTGACGGCGTGTCCCTGCCGGCGGCACACCTGCGATCGCGTCTTCGGAGCGGAGCGAGGGCGCCTCCGTCGGCGCGCCGCTTTCCCTCACTCGTCGCGGGAGCCCAGCCCGAACCGGTCGATGCGCCGCTTGATCATGATCCGGGTGATCCCGAGCAGCCGCGCCGCCTCGGACAGGTTGCCGCGCGCCGCCTTGAGCGCCTCCTCGATGAGCCGCCGCTCCGTCGAATCGAGCGCCGCGAACTGCTCGGCGAGGGACATGCCTTCGCGCCCCACCGGCGCCTCCCGGGGGCCCTTGCGGATCCGCGAGCTCAGGTTGTGCAGATCCACGATCGGGAGCTCGGCGTCGATGGCCGCCCGCTCCATCTCGTTGCGGAGCTCCCGGACGTTGCCCGGCCAGCTGTACGCCTTCAAGGCCGCCAGGGCGGCCGGCGTGAACTCCATCTCCCGCTTGCCCATGCTCGACGCCGCCGCCCGGAGCAGCGCCCGCGCCAGGAGCTCGATGTCGTCGCCGCGCTCGCGCAGCGGGGGCACCGACAGCTCCACCACGTTGAGCCGGTAGTAGAGGTCCTCGCGGAACCGCTTGTTGGCGATCTCCTCGGCGAGGTCCTTGTGCGTGGCCGATACGACCCGCACGCTGACGTGCACCGGCCTCTCGGCGCCCAGCGGGTGGATCTCCCCCTCCTGGAGCGCGCGGAGGACCTTCGCCTGCGCGGCGAGGCCGAGATCGCCGATCTCGTCGAGGAACAGCGTCCCGCCGTCGGCCAGCACGAACTTGCCCCGCTTCTTCGCGACGGCGCCCGTGAACGCGCCCTTCTCGTGGCCGAAGAGCTCGCTCTCGACCATCGACTCCGGCATCGCGGCGCAGTTCAGCGCCACGAACGGGCCCGCCGCGCGCGGGGACACGCTGTGGAGCGTGCGCGCGACGAGCTCCTTCCCCGTCCCGCTCTCGCCCTGGACGAGCACGTGGGCGGTGGACGCGCCGTACTTCTGGATCTCGAGCTTCAGCCGTCGCATCGGCTCGCTCGCGCCGATCAGCTCGCTGGCCGGGCCGCCTGGCCCGAGCGCCTCGGCGAGCGCTTCCATCTGCCGGTAGCGCTGCGCGCTCTCGAGCGCCGCCGCGGCCAGGTGCCCGAGCGCCAGGAGAAAATCGAGGTCCTGCGGCGTGAAGAGCGCCGGCCGCTGCCGCGCGTCGACGTAGAGGAAGCCGAGGAGGAGCGAGCCCGCCTGGAGCGGGACCGCCATCGCCGTCAGGATCCCCTCCCGCACGAGGGTCTTCGGGGCGCCGCGCTCGCCTGTGTTGTGGAAGATGACGCCCTCGCGCCGCACCGTGACCGCCTCGAGGAGCGTGCGGCTCACGGCGATGTCGTCGGCCCCCGGGCCGCCCGCGCGCGTCCGCGCGACGCGGCGGAAGCCCCGCGCGCCCGGCTCTGCGAGGCCGACCAGGGCGCGCTCGCAGCCGAGCGCGTCGAGGATGGCCTGGAGCATCCTGCCGAGCAGCTCGTCGCGGTCCGCGAGGCCGAAGGCGGCGCGGCTCAGCTCGTAGACGAGCTCGAGGCGGCGGTCGCTGTCGTGGCGCAGGGGCGCGAAGGCCGCCGTGGCCTGCTGGTGGACCATCTCCGGCTCCCCGTCCTCGCGGAACGCGAGCAGGGTGTTGCCCGCCTGGATGCGGTCGCCAGCGCTGAGGAGGTGGGTCGTGATCCTGACGGTGTTGACCAGCGTGCCGTGCGTCGACCCGAGGTCCTCGACGAGCCAGCCCTGCTCCGATCGGGTGAACCGGGCGTGGAAGCGCGAGACCTGGTGATCGTCGAGCACGACGTCGTTCTGCTCGCTCCGGCCGAGGCGAAGGCCTTCCCGGAGCGGGAGCGTGTACGACACCTGGCCGGGTTCACGGACGACGAGGTAGGACATGGGCGCGGGCGTCGGAGCCCGCGCCATTGTCGCCCACGATGACGGAGCGGCGCAACGACCCGGGGAGGGGCGCGCTCGCCCTCACCTTGGCCTGGCCGCGCCGAGCGCCCCCCCGCTGGCCGCCGTTCGGCGGCGAGGGGCCTGGCGGTGCGCGCTCGTGCCCGTCGGCGGTCGCGGAGCGGGCGCGACCGCAGCGCCGAGGAGACGATACGTCTTAGTTGTAGCAGCGCCCGGCGTTGCCCGTCCCCACGCTGTCGCAGTAGTAGCAGCCCGGCTGGCCGACATACCACGTGCGCGCGTCACAGATCTTCCTGCACGTGCCGCCATAACACTGGTATCCGGCCCCGCAGGTCTCCCCGGAGCAGGCCCCGCCCGGAGGTGTCGAGCCCGGCTGGCCGCAGCTCGCGAAGCTGCCGCCGGTGTACTGGCACGCTTCGCCCTCGGCGCAGCCCGTCTGGGTCAGGAGATCGCACGTCCCCTCGGGCGCGGGCCCCTCGAAGCCGATGTCGCTGTCCGGGAGGCCGAGGCTCAGGCAGTTGACGCCGAACGCCGAGCCGCTCACGCGGCAGAACTTGACGCACGAGCCTTGCTCCGGGTTGGCCTGATCCACCTTGAGGCACTGAGCGCCCGCGACGCACTGGTCCGAGGTGCACGGAGAGCCCACCGGCAGCGAGCCCGGGGACGCACAGAACGTGCGGCCGCTCGAGTCCGCGAGGAGACAGGTCTGCCCCGACGGGCAGTAGTTGTAATCATAGGAAGAGACCAGGTTGCACTGCCCTCGATCCTCGTTCGGGGCGACATCGAAGCTGATGCCGACCGAGCCATCACCGAGGGTGATGGCGCCCTGTCCGGTCGTGAAGGTGAACGAGAGCTCGGTCGTCACGGACGGGTTGACCTCGAACGCCTGGGGATTCGGCGAGAGCAGCGCCGCGGAGACGGGAGACTCCGTGCCGTCCGGCTCGATCCTGGCGAGCTCCCAGCCGTCCGCCAGGCGAACCGTGTAAGGCCCCTGGAACAGCGTCGCCGTCAGCGTCTCCGCGGCCGGATCGCTCTCGGAATCGAGGGTGGCAGCGTGGGCGCCGTTCGTCGAGTGGACGGCGAACACGGCGTTGTGGAGGCGGAACTCGCCTCCCGCCGACGTCACGAGCGGCAGGCTGACCACCCCGGCAGCCTGCTCGTCAGGCGAGTCCACGGGCGACGTGCAGCCGATCGTCGTGATCGCTCCGGCGGAGACAAGGAGCGCCAATCCGAGAGAAAACCACCTGAACTTCATCTGATCATCCATCCTTCTGCGTGCTCGGCGCGGGGGGCGCAGCCTGGCGTCGACGTCGATCGCGCCGGACGAGGCGGCGGGATCGCCATCGCTGTCAGCCTGCGGGAGGCGGTCGATGCCCGCGGTCGCGCTGTGCGCCGCGGCTGCTGCCGACATGCGCGTGAGCGTCGCGCGTCGGCATCCGGCCCCGGCCATCATCGCAACGGCCATGCCAGCGCGGGCGCGCCGGCGATCGCCGCTGCGTGGCCCAGGGGCGCCCTCGGCGTGCGCCGTGCGCTTGCCGGGCTTCGCGAGGGATGGCGCGCGTCGGCGCTCGCTGCCGCGCTGGGTCTTTCGCCCCCGCGCGGTGGCGCCCACCGTGCCGGGCGATGGATCGAACGATCGATTGGCTTGATCGAACGATCACCTCCGAAGGGTCGAGCCCGCGGCGCTGCAGAAGGCGCTCAGGAATGCCGGCGGCGGCAACACGCGCGGGCCGCCAAGGATGGCCGTGTCGTGGAGCGCTGGCGCAGGGGTTGCAAACGCAAACGGGGATGGGAACGTCACGGGCCGGAGGAGATGGGGCGCGCTGCCTGCCCATCATCCGGCCAATGCAATCCGCCCGGCGATCTACCTGACGAGCTCTCTCGTCATTCGCCGAGCAGGCCTGGAGGTCTTCCGATGGCAACTCTGGTGCAGCGTCCCATGCTGCTCGGCGCGCTCTCTTTCGCGCTCACGCTTTTCCTTGCGGGCCCGGTCCTCGCTCGAGGTGACCCGCACCGACGGGACAGGCGGCGCGCCCGGCGCGATCGCGAGAGCCGACGATGAGCGAACGACGATGAGCTGACGCCGAGCAGGATGGCGCGCCGGAGGACGCTGGGCGAGCCATCGAGGGTCTCTCCGACATCGGGACAGCAGGCGATCTCCTCTCTCCTGCTTCGAGAGGTATGGACATGAATCTGTATATGCAAAAGCGACCCCTGGCGGCGCTGATCGCGGTCTGGCTCGGGTTGTCGTGCTCTGGTTGCTCGCTCATGTTCAGCCGTGGACCGAGCGTCGAGCCGGAGAACGTGGACACCACGACGAACCTGAGCTGCAGTCAGAACGTCTTCTGGCCCGTCTGGGATACCATCGATGTCTTCGGCAACGGCGTGTACATGGCGATGGCCGCGAGCGGGAGCGGGGTCTACGGGGAGGACTATCCTCCCGAGGCGCGCAATGCCGCTGTCGGGATCCACGCCGCGGCGATGGCCATCTACGGTGCCTCCGCGATCTATGGTTATTACGTCACGAACAAGTGCCAGCGCGCTCACGAGCGCCAGGAGGAGCTCCGCAAGGCCGAGGAGAGCTCGAAGGAGCCGCTCGAACCGCTCCGCGTCGTCCCCACCCCACCCCCGCCGCCCGAACCGGTCGAGCTCGCCCTCGGCGCCTCCAGGGAGGAGGCCGCCGCGACTTGCCGGCGAGCCGGACACGAATGGAGTGAGGGCGAGGGTATCCTCCGTTGCAGCGGCGCACCGTTCGCAGGGCTCCCGGCGGGCGCATCCTCGGAGCTCGAGTTCGCAGAGGACCGGCTCATCGCGATCGAGGTCACCGTCCGTCCACCCGAGGACGCGCAGGGCTGGGCCGGCGCGCTCCGCGAGGCCGAGGTCGCGCTGGTCCGGCGCTACGGCAAGCCGCAGCAGCGCAGCTTCGCGGTCCCCGACGAGTGCAAGGCCGCGGAGGTGTTCCTCGCCTGCGTGGCCGACGGCAGGGTGACCGGCAGCGCCTCGTGGTCGCTCGCCGACGGCCGAGCCGTGACGCTGGCCATCGCCACCGCGCCGCCGCCGACGACGATCCGGGTGCGCCTTACCGCGGCCCCGGAGTGACTTGGACCAGAAGGGGTCCGGAAGAGCGAGTGTATCGCACCCGTCGCCCTGTCCCCCCTCGTCCCACGCGTCGGCCGCTCCCTCCCCGTCATCCGAAGGACGATCGCCACCGGCTCTACAGAGTTTTCGTATAAGCTGTGTCGTTGATCATGACGCGACACAAGTCGTCCGACATCCCGACGGCGCCCGACGCACCGCGGGTCCTCGACGCGTCGACTTCCCCCCACGCGCCCCCCGTCCTGCGCGCCTGCATCGGCGCCGACCTCGGCCCTGGGCACGTCATCGGCGGCCGGTACGAGATCCTCTCTCGGCTCGGCGTGGGCGGCATGGGCTCCGTGTGGCGCGCCCTCGATCGCGCACTGGAAGAGGAGGTCGCCGTCAAGGTCCTCCTCGCCGACCGGTCGAGCGCGCCGATCATGGTGGCGCGCTTCCACCGTGAGCTGAAGCTCGCGCGCAAGATCTCCCATCCCAATGTCTGCCGCGTCTTCGATCTGGGCGAGGCCGACGGGCTGCGCTTCCTGACCATGGAGCTCGTCGAGGGCCAGACGCTGCGGGCCGTCCTCCTGGAACGCCCCCTCGATCCGAGGCGGGCGCTCTCGCTCCTCCACGAGGTGGCGAGCGGGCTCGCCGCGGTGCACGAGCAGGGGATCATCCACCGCGATCTCAAGCCGGAGAACGTGCTGGTGCGGCGCGACGGGCGGGCGATCGTCGCGGATTTCGGCCTCGCGCGGGGCGCGCTCGCCCTGGCGTCGACCGTCGACAGCATCGCCGGCACGCCCGCGTACATGGCTCCGGAGCAGCTGCGCGGCGAGCCCCTCAGCCCGGCCAGCGACATCTTCTCGCTCGGCATCCTCGGCTTCGAGCTGCTCACGGGTCGCTCCCCCTTCGGCAGCGGCGCGCCCCTCGTGATCGCGAGCGCCATCCTGCAAGATCCACCGCAGCGCCTCGAGGTGCCGGCGCTGCCGGCGGGCGCCGTCCACGCGCTGGATGCGTTGCTCGCGCGCGCCATGGCCAAGCGCCCGGAAGAGCGCTTCCCCTCGGCCGCCAGCTTCGAGGCCGCGCTCGCGGCGGTCGTCGCCGATCTGGACAGGGCGAACGACAAGACCACGGCGACGGGCGAGGCGATCCCGAGCCGCGGCCCGTCGATGCCTGCCGGCGTGATCGCCCCGACGCTGCCGGACGGCCGGGCGTCGCTGTCGACCACGCTGGACGCGACGACGCCGGGTGTCCCGTTGCCGCCGGCGGCGGGCGCGACGCCCCCCGGCGGCCACACGTCGCTGCCGCCCCGCAGGCGGCGGTGGAGCGCGGCCCTCGCGGCGGCGTCGGCGATCGGGCTCGCGGCCGTGGCCTTTCGCGGTGCCGGCGGCGGGCAGGCGGCCTCCCTCGAGGTCGCCCCGCCCGAGGAGCAGGCGCAGGGCGCGCGCTCGGCACCTCCCGAGGACCCGCGCCCCTCCATCGTGGTGATGCCCTTCGACAACCTGACCGACGACCCAACGTGGGACGGGCTCGGCCAGGGAGCGGCGGAGGCGATCCTCGGCGGCCTCCGCACCATGCCGCAGGTGCGCGCGCTCGACTCGGCTCGGCGCGGCGATCCCGCGGCCGAGGCGGTGCGGCGCGGCGCGACCTGGGTCCTCACGGGCACCCTCCAGCGCGTGGGGGCGGGCCTCCGCCTCTCGGCGCAGCTCCGAGCGACCGACGGCCCGACCGCGGGCGAGCCGATCGAGATCGACGGCGATCCGGGCGGGCTGCCGGGGCTGCTCGAGGCGCTGCGGGACCGCGCCATCGACGAGGTCCGCCTCCTCTGGAGGGACCATCACCGCCTGGATCGCGCGGCCCGCGGGACGAGCGACGCCACGGCCAGGGCGAGGCTGCTCCAGTACTACAAGCTGATCGGCCCCGCGCCGCGCCCTCAGCATCACGCGGAGGGCAAGCGCCTGCTCGACGAGGCGCTCGCCGCCGATCCCGGCTACGTGCCGGCGCTCGCGGAGCGGGCGTATCTCCAGTCGTTGCACGCCTACGCGCAGGACGAGCCCTCGCTGTACGCGTCGGCGCTCGGCGACCTGGATCGCGCCCTCTCGCGCGCGCCGGACGACGCGCAGGCGCTGGTCATGCGCTGCCGCGTCCTCCAGGTGAAGCGCCAGGCCCAGGACCACGCGACGGACGCCGACAACAAGGCCGCGCTCGACGCCTGCGAGGCCGCGCGCCACGCCGATCCCGGGTCGGCGGACGTGCTCCTCGTGTTCGCGCGGCTCTACGACGACACGTGCCAGAGCGACCTTGTCGATCAGGTCGCCGAGCAGGCGATCGAGCTGGATCGCAGCCTGTCGGGCAGGGTCCTGCGACATCGCATCATGCTCGCCATGCAAGAGGACAGGTGGGAGGTCGCAGATCGGGTGTCGCTCCGACTCCTCGCCTTCGAGGAGGAGCAGCGGGCGCTCGGAGCGCGCGGCATCACGCGGCGGATGGGCGTCTTGCCCGAGCCGGGCGCCCACCTGCTCCGCGCCGCGGTCCTGCTGCGCCAGGATCGGCTGGACGAGGCGCGGCGGGAGCTCTCGGAGGAGCTCGCCGCCGACACCGGGGCGAAGGCCGACAGGCCGTTCGAGGCCACCTCGATCCGGGGGCTGCTGCGCATCGCGCGTCAGAAGGGGGAGCCGGGCAACGCCCCGATGGAGCAGCGCCTCGCCGTGCTGGAGCGGCAGTTCCAGGAGGGCGCGGCGAAGAACCCGTACGTGGCCACCGCGGTGGCCGGCGCGTACCTGTGGACGGATCCCGACGCCGCCGTGGCCTGGCTCGGGAAGGTGGGCGCCCCGGGCTCGTTCACGGAAGCGTTTCACCGCGCGCTCGCCTACCGGATGGCTGGCAAGCACGCCGCGGCGCGCGCGTCGCTGGAGACGCGCGCGCCGTCGGAGCAGTGGGAGCGAACCTGCGCGACGTGGCTGCGATCGCAGCTGTCCCTCTGAGCGCGGCGGCGCGCGTACCGGTCTCCTCGCCCTCCGCTTCAGATGCGACCGCAGAACGGCTGGCACAGCGCCTGAGGCGTGATCGAGGGCGCCTTCACGCTCGGGGCGTCCTCCTCGCCTGGGGGCGCCTCCTCGTCCGCGCCCTCCTCATCACAGGCGCCCTCGCCGTGCTCGCTGCCGACTCCATCGCCGAGCCCACAGGGGCTGTCCTCGCTCGACGCGACACACGCGGTCGTGGACAGCATCGAGAGGAGGCCAGCGAGGAAGAGCGAAGACAGACCAAGAGACTTCAGGATGTGACGAGCCATGATCGCACCTCTCCATCGAGCAGCCGGAGGGCTGCTGTTGCAGGGATTTCCACGGGCGATCCGCTCGCTGACCGGATTGCCGATCATGAGATCATGAGTGGCAATCAGGACCCACGCTGGCCGTCGGCGATTGTCCTCGAGGAGGGGCTCCTCGTGAGCGCTCGCCGGAACCCTCGTGAGAGCGGCGTCGTCCGTTCGCGAGGGGGATATCGCACGTGCCGTACCAGGGATCGTCGCGGGCCCTGGTCGCGGAGCGTCCGAGGTGCGTGAGATGGGGAAAGCGGCGAGATCCTCGGGGAAATGAGGATCTCTCAGCGGGCTGCGGGCGGGCGAGAGGCGCCTCTACCAGCGACTCTCAGACGGCAGAAGAGCGCTGTTACACAACCCTTGCGCAAACTGAGCTGACGACTTGCACAAAGTGAGAAACAGCGCTGCGCACGCTACGGGGAGGCGCGCTCCTCGTCATGGGCGAGGGGAAGACGGGTCGCGGAGCGTGGCGTGACGAGACACCGAGGGAAGTCTCCGTCGCCGTGATAGCCCTCGATGCAGCGGAACGTGGCTCACGACTTCCGGCGGAGCTCAGCGCGCTGTTGCGCTCGACCAACTCCGGGGGAGCCCGAACCGCACGCTCGGCCTCGTCCGGGGTCGGCAGCAGATCGTGGCCTTCGCGATCGCGCGCCAGCCGGAGCATCGGGCCGACCGACGGGTCGTCCACCACGGTCCACCAGAGCCCCAGCGCCTCGCACGCGCGGAGCTCCGGGTCGGCGGACGTCCGCTCCACGAGATCGCCGTCGTGCGCGTCCCAGACGCGGATTGGCCGCTCCCGATCGTCGGGATGGAAGCGCACGACCTCGCGGATGCCCGAGGCACGGTAGCGCGCCAGCTTCTGGTCCCAGTCCGGCTCGCCCTCGTCCGACTCGCTCACGATCTCGACCGCGAGGTCGGGCGCCCCGTGCAGCCACGTCTTCCAGGTGCGGCTTCCCCTCGGGAAGCGTCGCGGAGCCGTAGACGACGCGGAGGTAGGCCATTTTGTCACCGCTGGCGACAGCGGATTGGAGATCTCTGGTCTTGAGCTCCACGGCGCCGCGGGAGACCGCCACCTGCCTCGGTGGTGGCGTGGAGGGGGGCGTCGCGTGGGCTGCCGGCGTGATCGTTTGATCAAGCGGATCGATCCGTTGGATTCAGCCGTCCTTCCGGCCCGCGCAGCGCCAGCTGGATCCGGGGCCGCGACGGCGCGCCGCTCTCGGGATGGAATGGAGGCGCATGGCGTCGTGGATGCCCGAGGCACGGCAGCGCGCGATCCAGGCTGCCGCCAGCGGGCGATCGAGCTCGGCGGCCTCACCTTGATGGGGTTCCGATCGCCTCCTGACGATGGTATCAACCGATCCACGGCCGTCCCAGGGCCGCGGCCTGCACCGCGGGGCTCCAGCACGGGTACGCACCCTGGCATCAAACTTGATGCCTCTCTGGCGGCACCCGCTCGTCGACGAGACCTGCCGGTCGGCGCCAGACGTCACGCCCTCAGAGAACGAGCCGTCTCGGTCCCCCATCCCCGGGCGCGGTGCTCGCTTCTGGACGTACTCGTGGGGTCATGAAAGGCACTATGCATCCTCTCTCTGCCTCGGCACGAGCTCTTCTATGTTCCCCGAGCTCGCTCGTGCTCCTTGCGCTCGCCCTGGTGGTGGCGGGCTGCGGCGCCGACGACGGCGCGCCCGACTCGTCGACCACAACCTCCGGCCCGACCAACTGCGCTCCCGGCGAGATGCCGCTCGACGACGGCCGCTGCCAGCCGGCCGGGCTGCCGCTAGACATGCCGTGCCCTCCGGGGGAGATGCCCCTCGACGACGGCCGCTGCCAGCCGGCTGGGGTGCCGCCGGACATGCCGTGTCCTCCCGGCGAGATGCTGCTCGACGGCGGCGGCTGCCAGCCGGCCGGGCTGCCGCCGGACATGCCGTGCGCGCCAGGCGAGATGCCGCTCCCGGGCGGCAGCTGCCAGAAGGCCGGCGTGCCGCCGGTGGCCTGCGGCCAGGGGTTCGAGCCGGATGGGCGCCGCGGGTGCGAACCCATCCTGCCCGAAGGCATGTGCGCGCCCGGGCAGATGGCGATCCCGGGCGACACCGAGTGCCACGAGGTGGCGCCGTGCGGCGACGGCGAGTACGGGTCGATCCCGGTGGAGGCGACGACGCAGTTCGTCAACGGGGCCTACACCGGAGCGGACAGCGACGGCACGCGGGCAAAGCCCTGGAAGCGCATCCAGCAGGGCATCGACAACGCGCGCGCGGGCGCGATCGTGGCCGTCGCGGCGGGGAGCTACGCGGAGGATGTCCGTATCCGATCGAGACGGGTACGGCTCTGGGGGAGGTGCCCGGCCCTGGTCGAGGTGGTCGGCACCGGCGAAGAGATCGCGGCGCTCGCGGTCGTCGACGGAGCCGCGAGCGGCTCCGAAGTCCGGGCGCTCTCGATCACAGGACCGGAGCTCGGCTTCTTCACGACCGGCGCCAGCGATGTGCTCGTCGAGCGGGTCTGGATCCACGACACCGGATTCCGGGCGTTCCACGTGGAGGACACGCTGGGTCCGACGAGCGTCGCGCTGAACGCGTCGCTGATCGAGGCCGCGACAGACGTTGCCGTGGGTCTCGTGGGCGCGGAGACGACGATCGAGGCGACCGTCGTGCGCGATACGCAGGCAGGAAACGGCGGGTCGAACGGGCTCGGGATCGTGACCCAGCGCAGCGAGGAGGGGCGCGCGACGCTCAGGATCCACCGCTCGCTCGTGGAGCGGAACCGCGCGGTCGGGATGCTCATCCAGGGCTCGGACGTGACCATCGAGGCGACCGTCGTGCAGGGCACCCAGCCACAAGGCGACGGGAGGTTCGGTCGCGGCCTCTCGATTGAATACGACCCCGACACGCGGGAGCGGGCGAGCGTGACGGTCCGCGCCTCGGTCCTCTCGCAGAACCATGAGCTCGGGATGCTCGTGACCGCCTCGGACGCGACGGTCGAGTCGACCGTCGTGCAGGGCAGCCGGCCTCAGAGCGATGGGACGCGTGGAGCTGGGATCGAGATTGAACACGACGGGATGGGAAGCCGCGCGACGCTGGCGCTCCGCTCCTCCCTCCTGGAGAGCAATCATGGGGTCGGATTGGGTATCTTGGGCTCTGATGCGACGGTCGAGGCGGTCGTCGTTCGCGACACGCAGCCGGGCATGGATGGAACGGGCGGGCGCGGCATCGAGGTCAGCGGGGACAAGAACGAGCACGGGATGCTCGCGCTGCACGCATCGCTCCTGGAGCACAATCATGACGCCGGTGTGCTGATCACCGGCGCGTCGGCGGACATCGAGGCGACGGTCGTGCGCGGCACGCAACCCGTGAAGCAGACGGGCGGGGCTGGCATCATGGTCCAAGGTGATCCCGACACCGACGGACGGCCGCAGCTGTCGCTCCGAGCTTCGCTCCTGGAAGAGAACCATTACACGGGCGTGCACGTCCTCGGCTCGGACGCGACGATCGATGCGACCATCGTGCGCGACACGCAGCAGCTCGCCGGCGGGTCCGAGGTAGCTGGCATCGTCATTCAGCAGTTCCCCACCACGCAAGAGCGGGCGAAGGCGACGCTCCGCTCGGTGCTCATCTCACGGAACGACGGCGCAGGCGTGCTCGTGGCCGGCTCCGACGCGACGATCGAGGGGACCGTCATGCGCGACACACAGCCGCTCCCCGATGGGACAGGTGGATATGGCGTCGCGATCCAGAACCAGCACGGGAGCTCGGAGGTGACGCTCCGCACCTCTCTCCTGGAGCAGAACCGCCATGCCGGCGTGATGGTCGCCGGCTCGCTCGCGACGCTCGAGTCCACGGTCGTGCGCGGCACGCAACCCAACCGCGAAGAGAAGGATGGATTCGGGGTCACGGCTCAAGGTGACCCCGAAGACGGGCGCTCGGAGGTGACGCTCCGCACGTCGCTCCTGGAACAAAATCATACCGGGATGCAGGTGCTCGGGTCGGACGCCACCATCGAGGCGACCGCAGTGCGCGACACGCAGGCACTCAGCGATGGAACGGGCGGGTTTGGTGTCGTGATCGGGTACTTCCCCGCCACGGAGGAGCCGGCGAACGTGGCGCTCCGTGGCTCGCTCGTGGAGCGAAACCACGGCATCGGCGTGCTCGTCCAGAGCTCGGACACGACGGTCGAGGCGACCGTCGTGCGCGACACGCTGCCGGGCGGCGACGGGGCGTCGGGAGCTGCCATCGAGGTTCACGATCAGATGAACTCGCCCGACGGGGCCAACTTGACAGTGCGCGCTTCGCTCCTCGAACGAAACCATGACACCGGCGTGCTCGTCCTCGGCTCGAACGCGACCATCGAGGCGACCGTGGTGCGCGACACGCAGCCGCTCGGCGACGGGCGGCGAGGGCACGGGATCCACATCCAGGACGACGCCGATACGCACGAACGGGCGACGACGATGCTCCGCAGCGTGCTCGTGGAGCAAAATCATAGCTTCGGCGTAATCATCTTCGGCTCGGACGCGACGATCGAGGCGAGCGCCGTGCGCGCTACCCAGGCAGGCATCGAAGGGACGAGAGGCGATGGGATCGCCGTGCGCTCCTCCGACTTTCCAGCCACGGCCACCATCACCTCGACCGCCGTGGAGTCGAACGCCCGCGCCGGCATCTCGAACTTCAGCGCGGCCGTCGTCCTCGTCTCGAGCACTGTCCAGTGCAACCGGATCGACCTCAACGGCGAGGACCTGGTGGAGGGGCAGCCCTCCACGTTCGATGGCAGCAAGGAGAACCTCTGCGGCTGCGGAGATGAGGCAAATCCCACCTGCGCCGTGCTGGGCGAGAATTTGAGCCCGCCTGAGCCCATATCCCCCGTCCGTCCGACACCGTGACGCGACCGCGCTCCGCGGCGGTGGGGAGGCGCGCACACCATCCAAGCGGAAGCGCGTATTCTACGGCCAATATCACAGGAAGAAAATCATGCTCGCACTCCCATCGTCGACGCTCGGTTTTCCGGCGCGAAGCCGACAGGCGGCCTCCTTCGGCGCGCAGCCGGCGAGGCCTCCGACCACCCCGAGGCACACAAACACCCCCGCATACCAGGCGTTTCGTTGCATGACGCCAGCTCCTCTCTCCTGTCTTGCGTGATGGCCGGCCATCGGCCGACAACCATCTTGGCCAGGCGACTGCTGTGGATCGCTGCGCCAGGCTCGTCTGACACGGCTCGATCGGCATCGAGCGCGTCAGCTACCCGAGCCGCTCATGCAGAGGGCTCGGTGCGCGCGCTGCGGGGCGCTGGCAACCATCACCTCGGCGATTGCAGAGCCGAATACACGCGCCGGCATCTTGAACTTCAGCGCAGCCGCCACGCTCGACTCGGGCACCGACCAGCGCAATCGCATCGATGATCAACGACAGTGCGAGGAGAAGCGCCAGCCTTTCAGCTTCGGCTGCACCAAGGGGCAACCACGCGGCCGGCAGCGGCAGCCGCCGCTCCGCCCGCAGCTCGAGCGTGTGATGCCACTGGTAGCGCTTGCGCAGGCACTCGTGCAGCTCGGCCACGTCGAGGGCCTGGCTGAAGACCTCCACCATCCCGGGCTCGAGCGCCATCGAGCGCAACAGCCCCGGCTCGATCTCGGGGTGGGCGACAAGCAGGGCCGGATCGGGACGTGCCAGACGTCGATCCGCTGCGCATCGCCGGCCGGGACCTCCACCTCGGTCTCGGCGGCGCCGACGAGACCGAAGAAGTCACGGAGGATGTTCTTGCCGAGCTGATCGAAGCGGAAGTGCATGCTTCGCATGCGGATACCACAGAAAGGCATTCATGCTCGCATTCCCATTTTCGACGCGATTTTTCCATCGTTCCTGGCGCGCGTTCGTGCTGCTCGCCCTCTTCTTCGCAATGGCGGGCTGCGGGGCGGATGACACCCCGCCCGGCGCCGGCCCGCCGGACGCCGGGCCAGCCGCGTGCCCTCCCGGGACGATGCCGGTCGACGGCGGCTGTCAAGAGGCGGGGTTGCCTCCAGGGGTCACCGCAGGTCTGCCGCCGGACATGCCGTGCTCTCCTGGGGAGGCGCCGATCGAGGGCGGCGGCTGCCAGCCGGCGGGCGTGCCGCCCGATGCGTGCGGTGAGGGGTTCGAGCCGGATGGGCGAGGCGGATGTAACGCCATCCTCCCCGAAGGCACCTGCCCGCGGGGGCAGATGGCGATCCCCGGTGAAACCCGATGCCATGAGGTCGCGCCGTGCGGCGACGGCGATTACGGAACGATCCCGGTCGAGGCGACCACGCAGTTCGTGAACGGGGCCTATGCTGGCAGCGACAGCGACGGGAGCCGGGCAAAGCCCTGGAAGCACATCCAGGACGGCGTCCGCCGCGCCGAGCCGGGGGCGATCGTGGCCGTGGCGGCGGGGCGCTACGCGGAGGACGTGCTGATTCAAGGGAAGCCGATTCGGTTGTGGGGGAGGTGCCCGACCCTGGTCGAGGTGGTGGGCACTGGAGCAGCAATCGCCACACTCCAGATCCTCCGAAGGAGCGCGAACGAATCCCAGGTTCACGGCCTCGCGATCACGGGGCCGCGAATCGGCCTCCTCACCTCCGGATCCAGCGAAGTGTTCGTCGAACATGTATGGATCCATGACTCGGGCAACAGGGGAATTGGTGTGGAGAACTCGCTCGGTCCGACGAGCATCACGTTGAGCGCTTCGCTGGTCGCCTCAGCGGAGGAAATAGGCGTGTATGTGGGAGGCGCGGACGCGACGATCGAGTCTATCGTCGTGCGTGGCACGCGGTCTCGCATCGACGGCACGTCGGGACGTGGCATCGCTGTCGAAGATGATCCCTCGACGAAGCAGCGGGCGAGGGTGGCAATCCACACATCATTGGTGGAGCAGAACCATGAAATTGGCGTGTTCATCGGAGGCTCGGACGCGACGATCGATGCGACCGTCGTGCGCGACACTCAGCCAAACAGCAACGGGGAAAACGGAGCTGGAATCGTGGTCCGAGATAACCCCATCACGCACGAGCGGGGAAAGACCAAAATCCACACCTCCCTCCTCGAGCAAAATCATGATGTCGGCGTTTTAAACCTCGGCTCGGACACGACGATCGAGGCGACCGTCGTGCGCAACACGCAACCAAGCACGGACGGCTATTTCGGCAACGGTGTCCAGATCGACGAGCACGCGAAGCTCACGCTCCTGACTTCGCTCCTGGAGCAGAACCATCATGCAGGGGTGCTCGTCATAGGCTCGGACGCGGCGATCGAGTCGACCGTCGTCCGCTATACCCAGCCAAGCGGCATAGGGGAGGGCGGACATGGCATCACAGTTTACTCAAACCCGATCACGCAGGAGCGCGCGAACGTGACGCTCCACACCTCACTCGTGGAAGAGAACCGTGAGCTCGGCGTGTTCGTCGGAGGCTCGGACGCGACGATCGAGTCTACCGTCGTGCGCCACACCCAGCCAATCAATGATGGAACATTCGGACGCGGCATCGAGATTCAAGATGACACCTCCACGAACGAGCGGTCTAACGTTACCATACGCACGTCGCTGCTAGAACGGAACCATGACGCCGGCGTGTTCATCTCCGGTTCGGACGCGACGTTCGAAGCGACCGTCGTGCGCGACACCCAGCCACTTGGTGATGGGTCATCCGGGCTCGGCATTGAGATTCGACTTGACCCCGATACGAATGAACGGGCGAACGTGACGCTCCGCAGCTCGATCGTTGAGCAGAACCATGACGTCGGCGTGTTGGTCTCCGGCTCGGACGCCACCATCGAAACGACCGTCATCCGCGCCATTCAGCGGGGTACTGGCGGGACAGGGGGGCGGGGAATATCTATTCAACATGTGCCCGGCACGCAGGAGCGGGCGAACGTGACGCTCCGCAGCTCGATCGTTGAGCAGAACCATGACGTCGGCGTGTTCGTGGGCGGCTCGGATGCGACGATCGAAGGGACCGTCGTTCGCAACACCGAGTCCAATGTTGATGGAACCTTTGGAGATGGAATCGCTGTGCTCTCCTCCGGCACGCCGACCACGGCCACCATCATCTCGACACGCATCGAATCCAATGCCCGCGCTGGCATCTCGACCTTCAGCGCCGCCGTCGTCCTCGTCTCGAGCGCCGTCCGGTGCAACATATTCAATCTCAGCGTAGCGAAGTTGAATGATCTGCCTTTCACCTTCGACGGCAGCAAGGCAAACCTCTGCGGGTGCGAGGGCCCAGCGCTCACGTGTGCGGTCTGCGAGGACCTGGCGTCCCATTGCCCGCACTGGAGCGCGGGCCTGAGCCCGCCTGAACCCATCTCCCCTGCCGAGCCGCTCGAGTGAACCACCGGCGCGCCGCGGCGAGCGAGGACGCCCGCACCGCAGCGGCTCGCCCTCGCCGCCCACGCCTCCGGCCCCGCTCGGTCAGCGCTCGAGGTGCAACGGCGCCACCGGCATGTCCGGTACCGAGAACTCCTGCTCCGCAACGACACGCAGGGCCGGCGTGCTGCCCATCACGTCAGGCTTCACCTCGCCGCTCCTGGCATTCTGCTGCACGATCCCCCGCTCCTCATCGCCGCCGCTCAGCGTCACCTCGCTGAGCGCCCCGCTGGCCTCGCCGTCGATGACGACGCTGGCGCGGGCGCTCTCGCGCAAGGCCAGCGCGGTGACCGTCGCGCTCGACCGCTCGGCCCAGACGAGCCCATCTCCGATGTCGTCGGCGCCTATCTCCGCGGTGGGCAGGGACTTGAGCCCCGTCCTCGACACGCCGGATCTGCAGATGATGATGCCACGCGACTCGCCGCGCAGCCCGATCCCGACTCCCTGGTTCTCGTCGAGCTGCGCGTTCTCCAGCGTGAACGACTCCTCCACGTTCTGGATCGAGAGCCCGATCACGTTGCGATGGATCTCGACTTCTTCGTCGGCTCCCATGCCTCCGATCTTCCCCTTCGACGCCTCGACCAGCACGCCGTAGGAGATGCTGTCGTGGACGCGCAGGCCCCTCGCTTCCATATCCGAGCAGCTCGCGACGGTGAGGCCGCCCCCGCCGTCCCCATAGTTCCATACATCGCCCGGCAGCGTCGCGAGGATGTCGACCCCCTGGAAGGTCGCCTTGGCGCCGAACAGGGCCACTCCCGCGTTGTGGCTGCCACGCACGATGGATCTCTTCACGTCGACAACGGGCTGCTCGGATGGAGCGGCGCACTCGCTGCTGCTCGCGATCCACAGCCCCGGCCCGCCGGATCCATCGATGACCACCCCATCGAGGCTCACCTCGAGCGGATCGACCGCGTAGAGTCCGTGGACCGCAGCACGCTCGATCGTCGAGGTGATCAGGGCCACGGAGGACCCGGCGTCGACGAGCACACCGTCCTCGGCGCTTCCCACCGCGCCGCCTGCGACACGGACCGACTTGATCTTCGCCCTCGTGGCGCCTTTCACATGGATGGCCGACGTGGTCACCCCGCGGAGGACCGCGCCCTCGCCGGCGCCGAGGGTCACCTTCCCGACCGCGACGTCGCCCGCCCCTCTCCCGAGCAGGCTCACCCCCCCGGGGAGCTCCACCGCGCCGTACGTGCCCGACGCGAGCGCGATGCACTCTCCTGGAGCAGCTGCCGCGGCCGCCGTCTGGAGCTCTGCGTCGCTCGCGACCGGGAAGAAACTCCTGCAGCCGATGCCCGCGATGCAGACGTCCCCTTCGCACACCCCCCCCCGGGGCACGCCTGCGCACGTGCCGCGGATCTCGTTCTCCGGCGCGCAGCCAGGGGGCGCCTCCGAGCCCCCGCAGGCAGCGAGCCCGCCGACCGCACCGAGACACACAAGCACCCGCGCATACCACGCATTGCTCTGCATGATGCCAGTTCCTCTCTCTTGCCCGCCGTGATTGCCCGGCAAGCGGCCGACAACCACCCTGCCTAATCGACCCCTGCGAACCCCTGCGCCAGGATCGCCGCACACTCCTCCGCCTTGCGCTGGAGGTCTCCTTCATTGAAGTGCACCTTCAGCGATACCCGCAGCGCCTCCACCGCCTCCGCCGCTCGGGCGCGCACGGCGCTGTTCGGTGGAGCGTCGCTGGCCGCCCGCGCGCACACCCGCGCGAGCGTGAGCGCCGCCTCGCCCAGGTAAACCCGCCCTGTCTCCTCTGCGATCGCGAGCGCCTTGCGCCCCGCGGTCATGGCCTCCTCGAGCTGCCCGGCGGCGAGCGAGACCGCCGCCAGGTTCCGGTACATCTCAGCAAGGTCCGAGCCAGCGCGCGCCTGCTCGCCCAGGTGGACGCTCCGACGGGCGTGCTCCAGCGCCGCGGGGAACTCCTTCAGGAGGATCTCCACCTCGGCGAGGTTGCTGTACGCGACGGCGATCTGGTGCAGATCCCCGGCGCGCTCCTTGAGCCGCAGCGCCCTGAGAAAGATCGCCCGCGCCCCGCTCCAGTCGCCGACCGAGTACCGCATCGCCCCCACGCCGTTCAGCGCGATCCCCGCGAGGTACGGGTTCGCGCTCTCCGAGATCATCCGCGCCGCCTGCCGGTAGCTCCGCTCGGCGCCCACCAGCTTGCCGCGGCCGAACAGGGCCGCCGCCACGCCGAACAAGAGCTGCGTGACGTTTTCCTGCCAGCGCTCGTCGTGCCGCTCGATCCCGCGGCACACCCTGAGCCCCTCCCTCGCGGCCGCCCAGCTCGCGTCGGGCCGGCGCTCGCGCCGGTGCAGGAACGCCAGGAGCGCGTACATCGCCGGCGTCTCCTCCACGGCCCCGGCCTCGTTGGCGCGCGCGATCGCGCGCTCGACCAGCGGCCGCGCCTCCCTCGTCGCCCCGCGCACCTTGTGCACCAGCGCGAGCCGGTGATCCACACGCGCCTCGAAGCGCAGCGCGTCCGCCGCCTCTCCTGGATCCCCCGCAGCGCCCTCGCCCAGCGCAGCGCCGCCGATCCGCGCCCGCGCCTCCTCGTACGCGCGCTCCGCCTCGTCCAGCCGCCCGAGCCGCCGCAGCACATCGCCGAGGTCGAGCCGCAGCCGCACGCTCTCCCGCCAGGGGATCCCCCTCCCCTCCCCCTCTTCCCGGGTCTCCTCGCCCCCGGCGCCCTCATCCGCCCCGCCGCCTCCCGCGCCGCCCTCCTCCAGCACCTCGTCGTGCAGGTCGCGCGCCCTCTCCAGCTGCCGCAGCGCCTCCGCGTTCTCCCCCAGCGACGCCGCGTGCGCCGCCGCCCGCGCGTACGCCGCCGCGGCCCTCCTCGCGTCCCCGCCGCGGTCGTAGTGCAGCGCGAGCAGCGCGTTCCCCGCGCTGCCCGACGCGCGCTCCTCGAGCCACCGCGCGATCACGAGGTGCAGCGGCCGCCGCACCTTCACGCTCAGCATCTCGTACGCCACCTCGTACATCGCCGACTCCGCGAAGACGTACTCCCGCTCTCCCGGGAACATCGCCGGCTCGCGCGGCCGGATGAGCTGCCGGTGGCGCAGCCGCGCGAGCAGCTCGGCGGGCGCCGCATCCGGCGCGCTGCCCGGGGCGCCCCCCAGCTCCGGCCGCTGCAGCCGCTCGAGCGCCCCTTCCCAGAAGGTCCGCCCTACCACGGCCGCCTGCGCCAGCATGCTGCGCGGCTCCACCTCGAGCCGATCGAGGCGCGCCTGGACGATCCCCTGCACGGTCGTCGGGAGCGCCAGCGCGAGCTCGCCGAGCTGCTCCTCCCGGATGACCCACGGCCCCTCGCCGCGCGGCTCGATCACGCCCGCGTCCACCAGCAGGTGGAGCGTCTCCGCGAGCGTCAGCGGGTGCCCCTCGGCCCGGTCGGCGAGCGTGCGCACCACGGCCGGCGACAGCCCCGGCACCCGCCGGAGCCAGTCGCGGACCATCTCTTCCATGTGCCGGCGCGCCAGCGGCGCGAGGTCGACGCGGAGGTGCCCCCCCTTCCCCTGCCCCCAGGCGGGCAGGCGCTCGAGGAGCTCGGGCCGCGCCGCGCACACCGCCAGCACGGGCAGGTCCTCGGCACGGACGAGCAGCTCGTCGATCAGATCGAGGCTCGCGCCGTCCGCCCACTGGATGTCGTCGCAGAGGATCACGATCGGCGCCGCGTCCGCCACGAAGCGGAGCAGCCGCGCGACGGCCGCGAAGATGCGCTGCCTCGCCGGGTTGCCCGCCTCGTCGATCGCCATCGGCGCGGTCTCGTCCGCCCCGCGCGCCCCGAGGATGGCCGCCACCTGGCGCAGCGCGTCCTCGAGGTCCGCCGGCTCGAGCCCCTCCGTGAACGCGTGGCGCGGCGACGCCTCCTGCCCTCGTGCGCCCTCCCGCTCCTCCCTGCTCCTGCGCAGCGCGCCCCGCACCTTCAGCCACCGCATGCCCCGCCGGAGCTTGCTCATCACCACGCCGGGCGCGTCGGTCTCCGCGATCTCGAAGCGCCGCCGGATCATCGACGCGATGAGCCCGTAGCTCGTGCTCCTGAGCAGCGGCGAGGACTGCGCCACCATCACCACGAAGTCCTCCTCGCGGCGGAGGATCACGCTCGCGAAGAGGCCCGCGAGCACCCGGCTCCGGCCGACCCCGGGGGGCCCGACCAGGGTGACGAGGCACGCCCTGCGCTCGGAGAGCGTCGTCTCAAGCGCGTCGGTGAGGCGCTGCATCTCGGCGGCGCGCCCCACGAGCCTCGTGTCCACCCCGTGGAACTCGGAGAGCGCCATCACCGGCCGGTAGGCGACCGGGCCGCGCACCTTGTAGACGGGCAGCACCTCGCTCCGGCCCGCTACCTCGATGGGGGCGAGGGGCTCGACCTCGAACAGGTTCACGACCTGCCGGTACGTGTCCCGTCCGATCGCGATCGCCCCCTTCGGCGCGGTCTGCTGGAGGCTCCTCGCGGTGTTGACGGCCTCGCCGAGCACCGTGAACCGCGGGCGCGTCCCGCCGCCGGCGGCCTCCGCGAAGACGCGCCCGGTGGTGATCCCGATCCGCGCCGTCAAGCGCGAGCCCCGGAGCGCCCGCGGGAGCGCCACGCGCCCGATCGCGGCCTGCACGCGCAGCGCGGCGTGGACCGCGCGCTCCGCGTCGTTGTCGGTCGCGCGCGGGACGCCGAAGAGCGCCATGGCCCGATCGCCGCCGGGCAGCTCCTCGACGAGCCCGCCCATCGCCTCCACCTGCTCCTTCACGGCGGCGAAGCAGCGGTCGACGATCTCCTTCACGTCCTCCGGGGCGAGGCGCACCGACAGCGCGGTCGCCTCCGCGAGATCGACGAACATCACGGTGCAGACGCGGTTCTCGCCGGCGGCGGGCGCGGCCGGCGCCGTGCGCTGCAGATCCCAGCTCGGCGGCTCGCCCCTCGCGGAGGCCGGCGGGAAGGAGGAAGACGCCGGCGCGTCGACCGTGGACGTGAGGGCGGCCCACATCTCGCCCATGTCGCGGAACCGGAGCCTCGGGCTGGGCGCGAGCGCGCGCGAGAGGACGGCCTCCAGGGCGGGGCTCGCGCGCACCCCGCGCGCCGCGAGGCTCGGCCGGCTGCTCTCCTCGACGGCCGCCGTGTAGAGCTGGATCACGTCGTCGCCGGCGAGGCCCGGCTGCCCCGAGGCGACCTCGATGAGCACCAGCGCCATCGCGAAGACGTCGGTCCACGGCCCCGTGGCGCCGAAGCGCCCGCTGAACTGCTCGGGGGCGCCGTAGTGCGGGGTGAACGGCGGCAGCGCCGTGCCCGGCTGCGTGCGCAGGCCGCCCTGCAGGGTGGCCTCGGAGAGCACCTTGGCGATCCCGAAGTCGAGGATCTTGAGCGTGGTGCTGCTCCCGGAGCTCGCGAGGAACAGGTTGGCCGGCTTGACGTCCCGGTGGGACACCTTCTCTTCGTGGGCGATCGCGAGCGCGCCCGCGGCCGGCGCGAGGAGCCGGATCGCGTCGCCGACGCCCCGCGGCCCCTCGCCGGCGGCGCCGCGGCGCCTGAGATCGCCGGCGAGCGTCTCGCCCTCGAGCCACTCCATCACGATGTACGGCGTCCACTGGCCGTTCGGCGCGGTGGCGGCCCCGATGTCGAGCGCCTGGACGATGCTCGCGGTCCGGCGCGAGAGCCGGTGCAGGAGCCGCGCTTCGGCGCGGAACTGCGACAGGAGCCGCTGGCGCTCCGGCGCGCCGACTCCCGGCGGGATCCGGAGGCACTTGACGGCGACCGGGAGCTCGAAGCCGAGGTGCACGCCGCGGTAGACGACGCCGAAGCCGCCCTCCCCTGCGACAGACTCGATCGCGACCTTGTGGTCGAGGGTCGCTCCCACCCAGCCGAACGGATCGGTCGGTTGCATTCCAGCCGAGAGCCTAGCCTCGAACCCGCCCGAAGGGGACGAGGCCATGCGCACCGACGGAGCGCCCCGCGCGCGGGATGCCGGGACAGAGGGGCCGCGCTCGCAATCGACGGCGTCCATCCCCCAGTCCTGGCGCGCGGTCGCCTGATCGCGGTGGAAGATGCAGCAGTTGGCCGACGGCTGGTGCTTGTCATTCTTGCCCGCGGACGCGGGCGCGATGCTGCTCAGCGCGATGAGGTCGGCTCGCGCTCGACCGTTCGGGCTCCGGCGGGGAGACGGATCCCCGGGTGAGGCCAGCGCTTCACCCCGGCGCTCGTCGCCGCGTCTTCCGCTTCCCTTGGGCTTGCGCCAGCGCTGCCCGCAGCGCCTGTACCTCGGCCTGCAGCTTGTCGTTCGCCTCGCGCGCCTTGCTCTCGGCCTCGCGCGCCTTGCTCTCGGCCTCGCGCGCCTTGCTCTCGGCCTCGCGCGCCTTGCTCTCGGCCTCGCGCGCCTTGCTCTCGGCCTCGTCCGGCGTCGGCAGCAGATCGTGGCCTTCGCGGTCGCGCGCCAGCCGGAGCATCGGGCCGAGCGACCGGTCTTGCACGACGGTCCACCAGAGGCCCAGCGCCTCGCATGCGCGCAGATCGGGGTCGTCGGACGCCCGCTCGACGAGATCGCCGTCGAGCGCGTCCCAGACGCGGATGGGTCGCTCTCGATCCTCGGGATCGAAGCGCACGACCTCCGGGATGCCCGCGGCGCGGTAGCGCTCGAGTTTCTCGTCCCAGTCGGGCTCGCCCTCGTCCGACTCGCTCACGATCTCGACCCCGAGGTCGGGCGCCCCGTGCAGCCACGTCTTCCAGGTGCGGAACGTCCGGTGAGGCACTCCCAGTCGAACGAACGCGTCGGGGGCGAGGCGCTTCTTCGAGGTCCTCGGGTCCCAGTAGACGAACTGGTCGGAGCCGAGGGTCGCCGTGTGCACGAGCTCGCGCTTGAGGATGAGGTACAGCGCCGTGCGGAGCTCCATGTGGCGGTTCGTCTCGGGCACTTCTTCGCTCTCCGGGAAGTACACCGGCTCGGGCGGGCGGCTGTAGACGTGCGCCCGCACCCGTTCGCGAGGCGCAGCGGGCGCGCGGACCGTGGGCTCGATGGTTGACATGCCTGCGCCAAGGGTACCACGAGCGCCGCCGTGCGGCATCGCACGGGCGAGCCTGGGGGTGGAGCGCAAGAGGAGCAGGAGAGCGAGCAGCGCCCGCGCAGGAGGTCCTGCGGGCGTTCACGAGGAGTGCTGCGCTCGTGCGCTGTCTCGTGATCATTACGGCTTCCCGTCGGCAAGCGTGGAGGTGCCGCCGACGATACGGAGCCACGGCGCGCGCTCCGGTTGCGGCTCAGGGCACGCGAACCTCGGAAGCCGCGCGAAGCCGATAGGCCTCAGGCCGGCTTCAATTGCACACGAAGCTCGAGCTCGTCTGCGTGATGTTCGGCGGCGTCACGTTCACCGACGCGAACCCGATTCCGGAGCCCGCCCGGATCGTGCCCGCCGTCCACGGCGTCGCGCAGACCGTCCTCGTTGCGGCCGGGGCGCTGGAGCACCCGCTCGAGCAGCACGCCTGCGACGTCACCGTGAACGTCGCACAGCCGCCGCTGCACACGATCTGCGCGAGCGCCGCGGCGCCGAAGATGGGCGGACTGGTCACCAGGCTGCTCGCCCCCGTGTAGCGTGCGATGTTGCAGCTCACCGCCGCCGCGGCGGACATGGTGGCGCTGGCGTGGATCGACCGCTCGATGGCTGCGCGCTGCTCCTCGGCCGCCGCGATCCGCTGGAGGAGGTCGTCCCTCGCCTCCCCGAGCTCCCGCTCGGCATACAGCTCGTCCAGCTCGGCGTCCGCCCGCTCGAGCAGCCACCTGTGCCCCTCCTCGCCGACGACGATGCGCTCCGCATTCCCGTCCTCGGACGGCAGCTCCCACACCCCCTGCGCTACGCTCTTCCAGCCCGCGCCCTTCACCAGCGAGAAGCCCGACTCGCCGGCGCCGCGCTCGATGGTCAGCTCTGCGCCCGGGAGCGCAGACTGGCTCTCCTCGTCCACGACGAGCGTCTCGCCGCTCGCATCGGAGTCGGTATCCGACTCAGGGACGGACGGCGAGAGCGCGCAGCCCGTCGAAGCCCCGAGGATCGCCAGCGCAGCAGAGAGGACCGAGACCATTCCATGGTTCTTCATGATGAGTGCTCCTTTCTATCCAGTGAGGTAGATGATCGGCGCCGGCAGACGCCCGCGCGCACGGGCGCAAGCACCGCTCGCCGGAGCTCCGGCTCGAGCGGCCCAGCCGCCGTCGCGCTCTGCGTTCCCTCAAAGCACGACCGATGCCATCGTCAGATCAGGCCAGCTCCTCGGGCGAGGGGCGCGGCCGTCGCAGCGCCTCGACCGTCGGCGCGGCCCGTTTTGCGCTCCACGGCGCCGCAGAGGGCCGCTGCCTCCCACGGTGGCGACGTGGAGGGGAGGACGTCACGGGGGCTGCGGGGGTGATCGTTCGATCGAATGGATCGATCCGTTCGATCCATCCGCCCCCGCCGACCGGCGCGCCACCGGCTGGATCCGTGGCCGCCGCTCGTGATCCATGGAGCTCCGGCACGTCGAGCTCATCGCACCTTCCCTGGAAGCACCATCGAGGTGTAGAAAGGATCGGTGAGTATGGATCGTTCACGGCGGATCCAGCCGGCCAGCGCGGTGCCCCTGAGGGATCGCGCCGCGGCGTGCCTCCCTGGAGAGAAGGTGCTCCGGGAGCTCGCGGTGTTCGCCAGCGACGGGGTCGTGGCCTACCCGCTGCCCGAGAGCGGCTCTGTCTCTATCGGCCGCTCCTCCGACAACGACATCTGCATCAACCACCGTTCCGTCTCGCGCCGGCATGCGATCCTGCACCTCGGACCCCAGCTGCGGCTCGAAGATCTCGGCGGCACGAACGCGACCTTCGTCCAGGCGTCGCTCGCGACCGTCGAGACGGTGAAGACAGAAGAGCTGCGGCAGGTCTCGAAGCAGACGATCGATATCGCGCCCGGCGAGTGCATCACCCTGGGTTCCGTCTTCGTGGTTGTCCGCCGGACCCAGGCCGCCGAGAGCTCACCTTCCGCCGGCGGGCGCTCGCCCTCCGCGTCCGACGGGAGCAGCGGTATCGTCCTGCGGGACCCGGCCATGCGGGCCCTCTACGAGCAGGCCAACCTCGCCGCCCCGGGCCGCATCAGCGTCCTTCTGCTCGGAGAGACCGGCACCGGCAAGGAGGTGCTGGCTCAGGCCATCCACCGCCGTTCTTCGCCTGCCCGCGCGCGAGGGCCCTTTCTCGGGCTCAACTGTGCTGCTCTGTCGGAGTCGCTCCTGGAGAGCGAGCTCTTCGGTCACGAGAAGGGCGCCTTCACCGGGGCGGTGCAGGCGCGGCCGGGGTTGTTCGAGGCGGCCGACGGGGGCACGGTGTTCCTCGACGAGGTGGGCGAGCTGCCGCAGACGATCCAGGTCAAGCTCCTGCGCGTGCTCGAAGAGCACCAGGTGCTCCGCGTCGGCGGCCGGGTCCCACGCAGCATCGATGTCCGCTTCCTCTCCGCCACCCACCGCGATCTCGAGGCCGACGTCGCGCGCGGGGCCTTCCGGCAAGATCTCTATTTTCGGCTCAACGGGGTGACGCTCACGATCCCGCCGCTGCGCCAGCGCGTCGCCGACATCGCCCCTCTCGCCGAGCTCTTCGCGGCGAGGGCCTGCAAGGCGTTCGAGCGATCGCAGATCCCCGCGCTCTCGGGCGAGGTCGTCGCGCTGCTCGAGCGCTATCCTTGGCCGGGCAACATCCGGGAGCTGCGCAACGTGATGGAGCGCGCCGTCATGCTCTGCGCCGGCGATCGCCTTCTCCCGGAGCACCTGCCGCCCAGGATGACGGCGGGCGCCGCGCCCCGGGCCCCAGCGCCGGACGCCGCCGCGCGGGACCACGAGGTGAAGAGCCGCCCGGAGGAACCGATAGCCCCACGCGGGACAGAGGGGACCACGCCGCAGGCGCTCGCGTCGGCTCCAAACGAGAGACAGCGCATCGTCGACGCGCTCGAGAAGTGCGTGGGGAACCAGACGTATGCCGCGAAGATGCTCGGCATCTCGCGGCGCACGCTCGTCAGCAAGATCGAGAAGTACAACCTCCCGCGGCCGCGAAAGCCGAAGGAGACGAGCTAGAACATCGATCAGGTTGAAAGCCCGAGAGAATCCACATGAAGACGGGAAGGCGGGAAGAGAAATCCACGAAACCTTCCTAACTTCCCGCCTTCATGTTAAAATTTCTGGCTGTTTCACGGGCATTCAACCCGTTTGTCGCTCTAGAGCGGGATGGGGGACGAGGACGGACACGCGCGCGGAGCCAGGCGCGGAGGACAGGAGACGGCCGGCGGCAAAGCCCGCTGCGCGACCGCGCTGCGCTCGGCCCCTCAGCCGCCCGCGGCGTCCAGCATCGCCCGCAGGAGCGGCGGCGTGCGCCGCGGATCGCAGGGCGCCTTCACCGCCCGGCCCGCGACGACCGCGCTCATATGGCATGTTCCCGGCCGCGGCAGGTGGTCCATCCAGTAGAGATCGAACCGGTCGTCCGGCGCGAGCCGCCGCACCATCGGCTCGAGCGGCAGCATCAGCCCCTCGCGGAAGCGGGCCAGATAGACCACGTTCGACAGGCGAACAGGGGAGTTCAGCCCGATGCGCCGCCGCGTCCCGGACGCGTACGGGCCTGTGTGATCGATGAACTCCACCGTCTGGAGATCGCCGTAGAGGTGCGGCTCCGTCTTCTCGACCGTCACAAGCGTCCACGCGCAGAGCGGCCGCTGCGCCCGCAGGAGCGCGCGCGTCATCTGCTCGAAGTCGGGCAGATCCGCGGCCGCCCGCGCCTCGGTGTAGTGGCCGTGCGCGAACTGGTTGCGCTCGGCCTGCATCAGGTTCGAGAGCGTCTCGAACGTCTGGTTGTGCGACAGCTTGACGTCGAGCACCTCCCTCGCCATCGAGCCGATCGGATCGTCGCGATCGCCGAACGCCCGCGCGGCCGTGCGCGCGAGCTCGCGCCACGCGCCGAGCGCCAGGCCGTCGCGCGTGCGCGTGCGGCCGTGGAAATCGAGCAACGCGCTCCACCCGGGAGGCGCCCCGCCCGCGCCCGGACCGCCCGTGCCCGGACCGCTCGCGACGCCGCTGCGCGCCGAGGTCGGGGGCGCGCTGCCGCCGCTGAAGAAGGCCGAGACGAGCACCGTCGCGATGAAGCGCCACGTGCCCTCGAGCACGTCGAACAGCATCTTCACCCGCTCGATCGCGCTCGACGCCCCGATCGCCGCCCGCACCCGCCCCGCGATGGGATAGGGCAGGCCGCCGCTCAGCGCCGAGAGCACCCCGTGCGGATCGCCGCACTCGCGTGAGATCTCCGCGGCCCGCGCGCCCGCGTCGGCGTCGTGCAGGAGCTCCCACGACAGGGTCCGCGCGTGCTCGACCCTCCCGTCCAGGATGGGCGGCCGGCCGTGCCAGTCGCATTGCACAGCGCTCGCCATCACCGCCGGATCCGCCTTGCGGGGCACACACGCGGCGACCACGCCGGGCGCGAGGGGCGCGATCAGCGCGCCGGCGCCCGCGTGGGTCGCGACGACCGCCGCGAGCTCCTGCGCGAGCGCCCCGATGACGTGCGGCCCGACGCCGCCGAGCGCGCTCTGCTCCTCGATGCCGAACAGGACCGTCGCCCGGCGCCCGCTCCGCGACGCCTCGATCACCTCGAACGGCGCGGCGAAGCGCGCGCTGGCCGCGCCGTCGCGGAGCTCCACCACGGGGGTGGACGCGCCGTCCACGCCCGCCGCGCCGCGCTCACGCTCCGCCACGGGCGACGCGCCCCGCTCACGCTCCGCCGCGAGCGACGCGCCCCGCTCGCGCTCCGCCGCGAGCGACGCGATCGCGTGCAGGCCGAGCTCGACCTCGCGGCCAGCGACGTCCGCCTCGCCGGCGACCGTGAAGTAGCCGCACGCGAACGCCCCGAGCCCCGCGGCCTCGGCGGCCTCCAGGGCCTGCCGGGCCGCGGCGGCCGCCTCCGCGGCGCCGCCCCGCACGAGCACCACCGCCGTGCCGTCCGCGTCGCCGACCGGCCGATCCGGCCACAGCCGGTGCACCGCGACCAGCGCGGCCGCCGCGCGCGAGGGCGCGCCCGCCTCGATCGGCCGCAGCAGGACGAGCGCGCCCTGGCCCTTCCGCGCGAGGAGCGACGCGCACTCCTGCTCCAGCCCGGCGCGCGCGAGCAGGCCCGTCGCCGGGTCCACCGCCCCGGCGGGGACCGACAGCGCGGCGTAGCGGCGATCGAAGAACGTCGCGCGCATGCCGCCGACGCAGACGAAGGTGCCGTGCACGAGCGGCGACTCCTCCCCCCGCGCGAGGTGCCGCGCGCCGACCTGCACGGGCACGCTGCACTCCTCGCGGCGGCGCAGCCACCAGCGCACGCCGTCGTGGCGCAGCGAGGCCGCGAGCCGCGACGCCACGTCGGGGTAGACGAGCTCGTTTCGCTCGTCGCCCACGCGCTCCACGCGGCCGAGCCGCAGGACGCCGACCGGCTCGAGCCGGAGCTCGTGGAGGTAGCCGTCGCGCCCCTCGATCCGCAGCCGATCCGGCGCGGCCACCTCGCCGCGCCACAGCGAGAACCCGGGCGCCTGCGTGAGCCAGAGCGTGGCGCCGCCCGCCGCGACGGACCGCAGCTCGGCCCCGGGCGCGCCCTCGGGGCCGCTCGCCTCGACGGGCGCGGGCGGGACGCTCTCGCCCGCCGGAAGGTCCCCGCCGCTGTCTCGTCCGCCCGTCACGCGTCCCTGTCCATGGTGATCCCGCGCGCCGCGCCGCCCGAGCACCCGGCGGGCTCCTCGGGCGATTACCGCACCGCGCCACGGCAAATTCAACGCAAATGCGCCGCGGAGCATTCCTCGAGCGCCGCCGCCCTCACCAGCGTCGCCCCCCCGAAGCACGGGAGCCGGCGGAGCGCCGCGGAGCTCGAAGCCCCTAGCGCCGCGCGGCCCAGGCCTGGCTGGGACAGGGCAGCGTGAACCGGAAGGCCGTCTTCCCGGGCGCGCTCTCCGCCCAGATCCGCCCCCCGTGGGCCTCGACGAGCCCTCGAACGATGTAGAGCCCGATGCCCAGCCCGGCGGCGCCTCCCGCCTTCGCCTCGCGCGTCCGGTAATAGCGGGTGAAGAGCCTCGGCAGCTCGTCCGGAGCGATCCCCTTCCCCTCGTTCTCGACCGCCACGAACACCTCGCCGCTCCGCCGTTCCACCGCGATCCTGATCGGCGTCCCTGGCGCGCCGTACTTGGCCGCGTTGGACAGCAGGTTGGTGAGCACCTGCTCCAGGCGCCCGGGATCGGCCCAAAGCGGCGGCCCCCCGTCCAGCACCTCGACGTCGACCCGATGTCCCCTCGTGGCGTCGGCCGTTCGCTCCACCGTCGCCCGGATGAGCGCTGGCAGATCGACCTCGACGCGCCTGAGATCCAGCCGATGCGACTCGAGGCGGGAGACGTCGAGCAGATCGTCGATCATCCGGTTGAGCTGCTTCGCGCTGGCCAGGATGTGCTGCGCCCTGTCGCTGCACTGCGGTTCCTTCGCGAGCAGAGAGGCCTTGAGGAGGATCGTGGTGATCGGCTGACGCAGATCATGAGCGATGATGCTCGTCCACTCCTCGCGCATGCGCGAGAGCTCCTTCAACGCGCTGATGTCCTCGCCAGCGACGATGGCGCCCGTGATCTTCCCCGCGCTGTCGCGGAGCGGCGCGGCGGCGATAAGGAACGTCCCGACAGAGCCGTCCGTCTTGGTGACGAGGAGCTCTTCGCCGGGGATCGTCTCGCCGCGCAACGCCCGGCTCGACGGCAGCTCGTCCAGCTCGAGGGCGGCGCCGTCCGGGCGCCGCACGCGACCGACGCACCGCGCCCGCTCCTCCGCGCCCCCGGTGAGATCTCGCCCGTGCGGGTTGGCGAGCAGGCGCTCCACGCCGCTTCGATCGATGAGCAGGAGCGGGATGGGCGCGCTGTCGAAGACCGTTTGCAGCGTCCTCCGCTCGGCGTCCAGCTGCGCGAGCAGGCGCTCCCGCTCCTCCTCGGCCTGCTTGCGCGCCGTCACGTCCTCCACCTGGGCGATGTAGTGAACCGGCTCGCCCTCCTCGTCGCGCACCACGGAGGTGTGCAGGACGACGTGGATGATCGTGCCGTTCTTGTGGATGTACCGCTTGGCGAGCTGATAGCGCGGGATCTCACCGCGGCGCAGCCGCTCGACCAGGCCCACGTCGGTGTCCACGTCGTCGGGGTGGGTGATGTCCTGGAAGCGGAGCTTCGAGAGCTCGTCGGCCCCATAGCCCACGATCTCGCAGTAGACGTGGTTGACGAGGAGGAACCCCCCATCGAGCCCGACGAGGGCCATGCCGATGGGCGCGTTCTCGAAGGTGAGCCGGAAACGCTCCGCGCTCTCGCGGAGCGCCTGCTCCATCTGCTTGCGCTCGGTGATGTCGCGCCCCTCGGGGATGAGCATCACGACCCTGCCACGGTCGTCGGTGATGGGCTTGATGGAGAAGTCGATGCAGCCCCGCCCGCTCGCTCCGATCACCTCGATCTCGTCCCGCACGAGCCGGCCCGCCGCGGCCTCGGCGACGGCGGCGCGGACGCGCTCCCTGTGCTCGGGGCTCCACCCCGTCAGCTCCCAGAACGGACGGCCTATCGTCTCTGCCTCCGTGGCCCTGCAGAACTCGAGAGCGGTGCGGTTGTTCTCGAGGACGATGCCCTCCGGCGAGAGCAGGCCGATGAACTGGAGGGCCCCGTCGAAGATCGCCCGAAAGCGCTGCTCTCTCTCCCGGAGCGCCCCCTCCAGGTGACTCGTGCGTCGGAGCTCCTGGGCCATCGACCGCCGGACCGCCTCGCTCTGGGCCTCGGCGCGCGCCCGCCCCTCGCGCGCGAGGGCGCTGTCCAGCCCGATCGCGAAGAGCGCGGCGCGCGCGCCGAGCTCGGCGCCGGCGTGGGGATGAGGGCAGGGCAGGCAAAAGGAGAGGACGCCTAGGCAGCGATCGCGGACGCAGAGGGGCATCGAAACCGCGCTCTGCGCGTCGATCCGCGCGCAGAGCTCACGTGTCATGGATGGCCCCCGATCGAGCGAGCGCACATCGCTCATCACCTGAATCCGACCCGAGCTCGCCGCCCATGCATCGAGCAGCGGCGCGTCCGGCGCGACCCGCGCGAGGCATCGACGGAACTCGGCGGGCAGGTGGCGATCGGAATGGAGCCCGAGCTCGCCGGTGTCCTCGGAGGTCAGGAGCAGGTAGGCGGCGCGCGCGCCGAGCTCCATCGCCTGGTCGAGCAGGAGCCCCGAGAGCTCGTCGAGATCGGCCGCGCGCGCCATGCGGAGCGCAGCGCGCTCCACGAGCTCGCCCGGCGCAGGGTGGGGCTCGCGGCACCCGCCCTGGTAGGGGGAGGCCGCGCAGCCGATCTCTTCGTCGTGGCCGCTCGGCGCCTCGATCTCCATCTCTTCTGGCGACACCGTGACCCTCACCCTGATCGGCCGATTGTTGCACGAGAGCCGCGCTGCCTGCAGCGCCAACGTGGACAGGCCGATGGGGAATGCCCTCCCCGAATGCCGATCTGTTCACGCTCGCCAGCGACAGGAGCTCGGCGCGGCCCTCTGAGTCCGCCCGGGCAGATCGGGCTTGACGCCCCCGAAGTGTTTGCATTTCCTTCTCCCCGCCTCCCCGCGCTGGCACCCTGCCCCTCGGTCGCGCCACAGCCCCGAGCTTCGGCCCATCTCCCGCAGTTTCGACGATCACGTCGGGCGAAGCGAGCGCGCGGCCCCCGAGGAGCCAGGGGAGCTCTCCGCGCTCCACGCGAACCAATGGGATAGAACCGATGGGAAAACCACAGAGACACCACAGAGTCACCTCGGCGCGCCGCGACGCGCGCCGCTCCTCGCTCGATCTGCCCGAACCGAAGCGCCGCCCCTCGCCGCGAGGTCCCCTCATCGCCGCGGCGATCGCGCTGATGACCGCCGCGCCGGGGCGCCCCGCGCTGGCCGCCGACAAGGCGCCGGAGGGGCGATGGGTCTCCGCCTGGCACAGCAGCCCGACGCCCGGCGGCACGTTCAACTCGCAGGATTGTCCCTCGGATGTCGGCCTCGCCGACCAGACGGTCCGGAACATCGTCCGCGTGAGCGCCGGCGGGAGCTCCGTGCGCGTGCGCATCTCGAACGCGGGCGGCAGCGAGCCGCTCAAGGTGGGCTCGGCGTCGGTCGCGCTCTCGGCGGGCGGCGCGGCCACGGTCGCGGGGAGCTCCCAACCGCTGCGCTTCGGAGGCCAGACATCGATCCTCATCGCCGCGGGCGGCGAGGCGGTGAGCGACCCCGTGGCGCTGAAGGTCCAGCCGCTGCAGACGCTGGCGGTGAACGTCCACCTTCCGGTCAAGACAGGGCCGATCACGCAACATTACTTTGCGGCACAGGACAACTTCCTCGCTTCGGGCAACCAGACAGGGAACGGCGCCGACAAGCAGTTCACGCGGAAGATCTCGTGCTGGATGGCCGTGTCGGGCGTCGACGTCAAGGCCTCGCCGGACGTCGTCGGCACGCTGATCACGCTCGGCGATTCGATCACGGATGGATATCTGTCGACCAAGAACGACAACCATCGCTACCCCGATTACCTCGCGCAGCGCCTCGCCAGCCGGAAGGGGCCGACCCTCGCCGTGGTGAACGCCGGGATCATCGGGAACGAGCTGCTCACCGTCCGTCCCCAGCTCCAGTTCGGGTACCCCGTCCCTGCCCGCCTCGCGCGCGACGCGCTGACCCAGCCCGGAGCGCGCGCGATCATCCTGCTGGCAGGCATCAACGACATCGGCGATCGCTCGGCCAAGGCCGCGGATCTGATCCCGGCGATCCAGCAGATCATCCAGTCTGCCCGCGCCGCCGGGCTCAAGATCTACGGCGGCACCCTGGTGCCGTTCGCCGGCTCGACCGGCACCTACAAGGGCGATTATGGAACCGCCAAGGGCGAGCAGGAGCGGCAGAAGCTGAACACATGGATCCGCACGAGCGGCGCCTTCGACGGGGTGATCGACTTCGACAAGGCCCTGCGCGACCCGGCCGATCCGAGCCGCCTGCTCCCGGCCTACGACGCTGACAAGCTGCACCCGAACGACGCCGGGTACCAGGCGATGGCGAACGCCGTGGACCTGGACGCGATCATCAACGGCGTCGTCAAAGCGACCTCTCCGTAACGCCGCGCACAACGCGCTCGCATTCGAGCCCCCGCGCGCCCGTGCCTTCGCCGGGGCGAGCACCCGACATGCAATGATTGTCTGTGGGCGCCACACATGATAAGTGGCCTTATCATGCCCGTCCGTGCGCTCGATCAACCCGCCCGAGACGAACGAGATTGTCCTGGTCGGATGTGATCTTGGCGTGAAAGGCCGGTATCACGCGTCGAGGGGATATGAGCTCTGACGACGGCGATCAAGGGGACTACAGGAAGCTCGCCAACGCGCTGCCTCAGATCATCTGGACGTGCGACGCCGAGGGCCGCCTGGATTGGGTCAACGATCGATGGACGGAGCTCACCGGCCTCAGCCTCGAGGAGTCGCTCCGGGACAAGGGCGCGCTCGCCGCCGTGCACCCCGACGATCGGGAGCACGTGCAGCGGTGCTTCGCCGCGGCCCTCTCCACCTCCAGCACCTGCGAGATGGAGTACCGGCTCCGCACCCGGGCGGGTGTCTATCGCTTCCACCTCGGCCGGGTGGCGCCAATCCGGGGCGACGACGGCAAGGTCACGCGATGGGTGGCCGCCGTGTTCGACATGCACGATCGAAAGGAGGCCGAAGCGCTCGCGCGAGCGCGCGCAGACGATCTCTCGGTCCTCATGGATGCCGTCCCGACCGCGGTGCTCGTCGCCCGCGACCCTGGCTGCCAGGAGCTGCACGGCAACCGCGCCTTGCACGCGCTCCTCGGGAGCGATCCTGGGCAGAACCTGGCACGGACGGCCCTCGGCGCGGGAGACGACCGCGGGTTCAAGGTGCTTGTCGACGGCGTGGACGTGCCCCCGGGGGAGCTTCCGCTCCAGCGGGCGGCGCGCGGCGACGAGGTGAGGCCCCACGAGTTCGTGCTCGAGTTCCCGGGCGGGCGCGCGATCCACCTGTACGGCGGGGCGGTGACGCTGCGCGAGCCGAGCGGCGAGCCGCGCGGCGCCATCGGCGCGCTCGTCGACGTGACGCGGCTCAAGGAGACAGAGGCTCGGCTCCACGAGGTGGCGCGCCAGAAGGACGAGTTCCTGGCGCTCCTGTCGCACGAGCTCCGCAATCCGCTCGCCCCCATCCTCACGGCGGTCCAGCTGATGGAGCTGCGCGGCAACGTCGCGACGCCGCGCGAACGCGAGGTGATCGCGCGCCAGGCGCAGCACCTGATACGGCTCGTCGACGACCTGCTCGACGTCGCGCGGGTGGCGCGCGGCAAGGTCACGCTGTCGAAGAAGTGGCTCGAGCTGGCGAGGGTCGTGGAGCAGGCGGTCGAGGCGACCGAGCCGCTCCTCTCGCAGCGAAGGCACGAGCTCACGTTGTCGGTGCCCGCCGAGGGCCTCGCGATCGAGGGCGACGAGGTGCGCCTCACCCAGGTGGTCAACAACCTCCTCACGAACGCCGCGCGCTACACCCCGCCCGGAGGCCACATCGAGGTGACCGCCCGCCGCGAGGGCGGCGACGTCGTGCTGCGCGTCCGGGACGACGGCGAGGGCATCGATTCGAGCCTGCTGCCCCACGTGTTCGAGATGTTCGTGCAAGGCGAACGTGGCTCGGACCGGGCCCTGGGCGGGCTCGGCCTCGGGCTGTCCCTCGTGCGAACGCTGACGATGATGCACGGGGGCGCCGTGAGCGCGAAGAGCGCCGGCGTCGGTCGAGGGAGCGAGTTCACGGTGCGTCTTCCGGCGGCGGCGGCCCCGCCCTCGGCGGCGCCCGAGGCTCGTCCGCCGCAATCGAGGCCGCCGCAGGCGCGGCGCCGGCGCGTCCTCGTCGTGGACGACAACCGAGACGGCGCAGAGCTGATCGCGGAGATGCTGAGCAAAAACGGCCACGAGGTGCGCATCGCTCACGACGCGTCACGCGCGCTGTCGCTCGTGGACGCTTTCCGGCCCCAGATCGCCATCCTCGACATCGGCTTGCCCGTGATGGACGGCTACACGCTCGGGCGCGAGCTCCACACGCGCCTCCAGGACGCCCCGCCGATCCTGATCGCCCTCAGCGGCTACGGCCAGGACAGCGACAAGCGCAGCAGCGACGCGGCGGGCTTCCGGCTGCACCTCGTCAAGCCGATCGACGCCAGGGTGCTCGTTCCGCTGCTCGACGGGCTCCCCGACGACGCCGGCGGGCGCTGAGCGCCGCTCACGCCGGGAGCACCGTCGCCATCGCAGCGGCGAGGCCGAGCCGCGGCGCGCTCCGGCTCAAGCCACCTTTGCGGCGGAGAACGGATGCACGTACGTCGTGGCGCCGATCTGCGCCCAGGTGTCGTGGAGCCCGTCGAGGTACACAACCGGGACGCCGGTGAGGTCCGCGTCGTCGAGGCAGTTCAGGTTCACGGTGCAGTAATCGCCGCCGAGCATCGGGAGGTGCCCGTGCCCGAACACGCGGACGCCGCAGGTCTTGCAGAACCGGGCATGGCCGGCCTCCGATCGCGAGTGGTCGCCGAGGACCTCCTCGCCGGCGAGCAGACGGAAGGCGCTCGGCTTCACGATGATGCCCCACCACCTCGTCTTCGTGCAGATCGTGCAGTTGCACTGCGTCGTCCCGGCGCTCGGGTCGAAGTCGGCCTCGAAGCGGACGGCGCGGCAGACGCAGCTGCCCTTGTAGGTCCGGAGGCCGGGGGTCGTCGTCGTGTGCTCGGAAGCGGCGTTGCTCATGGGAGGTGGCTCCAGGGATTGGGGGCGGGGCGCCTTCAGGCGCCTCGCCCGCGGGATGAGAGGAAGCTAGACTGGGTTGCGGACAGATTCGGTCCGCAAGGAGAGAGGCGGCACATGGTCCAGACCTCCGCGCGGCTGCTGAAGCTCCTGTCGTTGCTGCAATCCCGGCGCTTCTGGACGGGCGGCGAGCTGGCCCGCGAGCTCGCGATCACCGAGCGCAGCGTCCGGCGCGACGTGGACAGGCTCCGGAGCCTCGGGTACCCGGTCCACGCGGCCACGGGCATCGGCGGCGGATACCAGCTGGGCGCCGGGAAGGAGCTGCCGCCGCTGCCGCTCGAGGACGACGAGGCCGTCGCCGTCGCGGTGGGGCTGCGCGCGGCGGCGACCGGGACCGTGCGGGGGCTGGAGGAGGCGTCGGTCCGCGCGCTCGGGAAGCTGGAGCAGGTGCTCCCCAAGCGGCTCCGGCGCAAGGTGACCGCGCTGGGCGCCGTGAGCGTGCGGCTGGGCGACGGCGGCCCCACCATCGACGCGGACGCGCTCGCCGTCATGGCGAACGCGTGCCGCGACGCCGAGATCCTGCGCTTCGACTACAGCAGCCACAGCGGCGCCGCGAGCACGCGCGCCGTCGAGCCTTACCGGCTCGTGCACACGAGCCGCCGCTGGTACCTGCTCGCGTACGATCTCGATCGGGGCGCATGGCGGACGTTCCGCGTCGATCGCATCCAGGGCAGGCCGAAGACCGCGGGCCGCTTCAAGCCGCGCCCCCTGCCCGAGGAGGATGTGGCCGCCTACGTGTCGAAGTCGGTCTCCACGGACGCCTACCCGATCCGCGCGCGCGTGACCGTGCACGCCCCCGCGCAGGCCGTCTCGGAGCGGCTCTCGGGCGTTGCGGGGCGCATCGAGGCGCTGACCCCGGACCGCTGCGTCGTCCACACCGGCGGCGGCAGCCTCGACGCGCTCGCGTTCCACCTCGGGTTCATGGGGTTCGAGTTCGAGGTGCACGAGCCCGAGGAGCTCATCGACCAGCTCCGCCGCCTGGCCGAGCGCCTCGGCCGGGCCGCGGGGCGGAGCGGGGCGGCCGGAGAGGGCTCAGGCGCGCGGTGAGCGGGTCGCGACGTCAGGTCCAGTTGCAGAACTCGAGCGAATCCGGGTCCGATGCGACCTGGACTTCCACTTCAGAGCAGTCGACCGGCTCGTAGGAGTCGAACCCCTCGCCTTCCGGCGCCGCGACGCACTTGCCGCAGCCGAACCCGGCCGGAAAGCTCTTGGACCAGCCGAATCCCTGGCCGGAGGTTTCGTGCCAGACGATGACGTGTCGCGAGCTCGCCCCGAGGAGCGCTGTATCCAGCACATCGGAGTCGATCTCGCCCTCGGGCACCTGGGTGCCCGGCGCGAGGAGCATGACGAAGCCCATGCCGACACCGTTGCTGTTGATCGCCTCGCGCGGCGGCGCCGACCCGAATCCGACGGTGAACGTCGCGCCGGAGGCGGTCCCTTCGCCGAAGCTGAAGCCGTAGTCGGGGCTGGACGAGCTCACCACCCAGACGACGGCCACCACGGCGTCCTCTGGAGCCGTCTCGCCGGAGATCGGCCCGGTGACCGTGAATCCGCCTGTCCCGCCGCCGCCCTCTCCCGGGCCGCCGCCGCCCTCTCCCGGGCCGCCGCCCCCCTCTCCCGGGCCGCCGCCCGAGCCTTCCTGCGTGTCATCGGAGCATGCGGGCAAGGCCAACATCATGCCGATCAACCCTGCGAACAACCATCGTGCGCTCTTCATATCCACCATCGAGCACGGCGCGCTCGACGACGGAAGCGAACCGCACTGTTTCCAGGGCGCGAAATCCTGCTCGAACCGACCCGTTCACCCGCGTTGAAGACCTGTTCCCTCACGCGACGCGGACAGGCTCACTCCGAGAGCGCCGCCGCGATCGTCGCGTCGAGCCCGGCGCCCCGGCCCTCGAGGAGGCAAGCCTCGTGGACCGCTCCCCCCAGCGCCGCCCGCGCGGCCGCGGCGCACTCGGTGAGCGCCGCTCGCTCGATGGGCGGCACCGGCGTGCCGATGTCCTCGCGGAGCGCCGCGGCGCCGCCGAGCAGGCGCGCGCCGCGCTCCGCCTTCCCCGCCCGCACCGCCGCGCGCGCCAGCGCCTCCAGGACGCTCGCGGAGCGCCAGAGATCGCCGAGCTCCCGGTGCAGCCGCAGGCTCGCCCGCAGGCGCCGCTCCGCGAGGGCGAGATCGCCGCGCTCGATGGCGATGAGGCCCAGGATGTTGCTCGTCCAGGCGATCCCCTCCTTGAATTTCACCTGCCGCGACAGGCCCTCGCTCTCCTCGCAGAGGCGCACCGCCTCGCCGAGCTCCCCGCGGTAGAGCGCCGCGCAGCCGAGGTAGAGCAGCGCCGTCGCGGTCCCCTCGCGATCGCCCGCGCGGCGGAGCTCCGGCAGGGCGAGGCGGCACGCGCCTTCCGCGCGCGCGGTGTCGCCCGAGAGCCACGCCGCGAAGCCCGAGTAGCCGAGCGCGCGCGCCGCCTCGAGCGTGTCGCCGCGGCGCGTGGCCAGCGCGAGGCTCTCGCCGTGCAGCGCGAGCGCGCGCTCGTAGTCGCCCTGCTCCCGGGCGACGCTGCCGAGGATCTGGATCACCGAGGCGAGCCCGCCCTCGTCCCCGAGCTCGCGGTAGAGCGTCGCGCCCCGCTCGAGCAGCGCGCGCGCCTCGCGGTAGTCGCACTGGAGGAGCGCGAGCCTCCCCGCGCCCCGGAGCGCCGAGGCCACGTGCTCGGGCGCGACGCCCGCGGCGCCCGCGAGCGCCCGGCCGAGCCACGCGCGGCCCTCCTGGTAGTGCCCGTGGATGTACCAGAACCGCGAGAGCGCGGCGGCGAGGCGCACCGCGGCACCCGCGTCGGCGCCCGCGAGCGCGAGCTCCAGGGCGAGGCGGAGGTTGTCGTGCTCGAGATCGAGCGCCGCGAGCCACGCGGCCTGCTCCGTCCCGCCGAGCGCCTCGGCCGCCCTGTCGGCCAGCTCCAGCGACAGCTCGACGAAGCGCCGGTTGCACGCCGCGGCGGCGCCCTCCTCCGCGAGCCGATCGAGGCCGTACTCGCGGAGGATCGTGAGCATCTGGAACCGCGGCTCCTCGCCCGCGACCTGGAGCACGAGGCTCTTGTCGATCAGCGACTCGAGGATCCCGAGCGCGTCGAGCGCCGGATCGCGGAAGGCGCACATCTGGTCCGCCATGGCGAGCGAGAAGCCGCCCGCGAACACGGCGAGCGTGCGGAAGGCCAGCTGCTCCTCCGGATCGAGGAGGCCGTAGCTCCAGTCGATGGCGGCGCGCATGGTCTGCTGGCGCTCGGGCAGATCGCGCGCGCCGCCCGTGAGCAGGCGGAACGAGCCCGCGGGCGCGGAGGCGCGCCCGGCGGCCCCGCGGTCGCCGAAGCGCGAGAGCAGCGCCGCGGGGGTGAGGACCCGGAGGCGCGACGCGGCGAGCTCGATCGCGAGCGGCAGGCCGTCGAGGCGCGCGCAGATCTCCACGATCTCCGCGGCGTTGTCGGGGCCGAGCTGGAAGCCGGGCTTGATCGCGGCGGCCCGGCGGCAGAACAGGCTCACCGCCGAGCTCGCCAGCGCGACGTCGACCGTGACGTCGCGCGGCTCCGGCACCTCCAGCGGCGGCACGACGTAGCGCCGCTCGCCCGAGAGGTTCAGCGCGGCGCGGCTCGTCACGAGGAGCGAGAGGTGCGGGCAGCTCGCGGCGAGGTGCGCGATCGCAGGCGCCGCGGCCGTCAGGTGCTCGAGGTTGTCGAGCAGGAGCAGCAGGCGGCGGTCGCGGAGGAACTGGACAACGCGCTCGAGGTCCGGCCGCGCGCCGCCCTCGCCGAGGCAGAGCGCCTGCGCGATCGCCGAGGGCACGAGCGCCGCCTCGCACAGCGACGCGAGGGGCACGAAGCAGACGCCGCCGGGGAACGCGGGGACGAGCTCCTCGGCGACCTGGAGCGCGAGCCGGGTCTTGCCGGTGCCGCCGACGCCGGTGAGCGTGAGCAGCCCGGCCCTCGGGTCGAGCAGGAGCGCGGCGATCTCGGCGCGCTCGCGGGCGCGGCCCACGAACGGCGTGCGCTGGACCGGCAGGTTGTGGCGCGGCCGCTCGGCCTCCAGCGAGCCGAACAGACCGAGCGGCGGCGTGCTGTAGGAGCCGGACGGCGGCGTGGTGCCGCGCGGCGGAGCGCCGGAGAGGCCGTGGGGCGACGTGCCGTGGGGGCCGGGCGGCGGAGCGCCGTGGAGGCCGGGCGGCGAGGTGCCGTCGAGGCGAGGCGGCAGGGAGCGGTCCGAGTCGCGGTGCGCGCCGCCGGCGAGCGCCTGGGGCGGGGCCTCGACCGTGCCTGCGAGCTCGATGGTGTCGGTGCTGAGCATGTCCGCGGGGACGCCGCCCCCGCGCGACGCCGGCCCGCCGGCGCCGGGCGGCTCGGCGGCCGAGGAGCCCTCGAGCGCGGCGCGCAGCGCGAGGCTCTGCTGGCGGACCGAAGGGAAGCGCCCGGCCGGATCGCGGTCGCACGACCGCAGGAACCACGCGTCGAACGCGGGCGGGAGCCACCGCCAGCGCGTCGACGGCGGGTAGAGCCGCATCACGAGGAGCGCCGCCATCAGCTCGGCCATGCTGTTCGCGGTCCAGTAGATGTCGCCGGTCAGGAGGCGGACGGCGATGAGGCCGATCGCCCACACGTCCGCCGCGGGGCCGATCTGGTCCGAGCGCCCGCGCGCCTGCTCGGGGGCCATGTAGATGGGCGTGCCGATCGCCGTGCCCGTCGCGGTGATGCCGCCCGACGCGCCGAGCGCGCCCGGGTCGACCGCCTTGACCAGGCCGAGGTCGAGGATCTTCACGCGCTCCCGCCCGTCGTCGCCGATGGCGAGGAAGAGGTTCGCGGGCTTGAGATCGCGGTGGGAGAGGCCCCGCGCGTGGGCGAGCTCGAGGGTCTCGGCGACCTCGCCGAGCCAGCGCTGCACCTCGCCGGGCGAGCGCCTGCCCTGGGTGGTGACGAGCTGCTCCAGATCGTGGCCCCGGAGCAGCTCCATCACCAGGAAGGGGGCATCGTCGAGCTCGCGGGCGGAGCCGGCGTCGAGCATGCGCACGAACCCGGGCGCGTCGAGGAGCCGCATGGCCCGGATCTCGCGCTCGAACCGGGAGGCCGCCGCCGTGCCGGCCGCGTGCGTCCGGAGCAGGACCTTCACCGCGACCCGACCGCCTCCGTCGAGGTCGTCGGCCATGTACACGACGCCCGCGCCGCCGCGGCCGATCTCGCTCAGGAGACGGTAGCGGCCACCAAGGACGAGCGGGCAATCCGGAGAGAGCATGAGGCGGCCGCGACCGGGACGAGCTCGGGAGGGGCCACGGCGGCGGCAGCTTACCACAGGGGGCGCCGACGCCCCGCCGCCGGCGGCTTCCGTTCCGCGTCGATGTCCCGGCGCGATGCTCCCGCGCAGCGCTCCCGCGCGACGCGTCCGCGGGGCGGATCCGCGCGAGGGAGAGGGCATGTCCATGACATCGAACGACGCGATCGCGCTGGTGGTCGGCGCCACCGGACACGCGATGTCCATCCATGCGCCGCGCGCAGGTCCCTCCTCGAAACGATCGTCGCGTGAGGCCTCCCCTCGCCGCGGCGGGCCCGCTCGCGGCGGCTCCAGCGCCGAGAGCGCGGGAACACCTCGGCCCCGCATGCCCGCGCCGCGCGAAGCGCTCCCTCGCGTTGCGGGAAGCGGGTATGCTCGGCGCCGCGTTGGAGGGACGGCGCCGAGCACCGGTGAGAGCCCGCGCTCCGGCGCGACCCGCGGCCACGGAGCCTGCGCTCCGCGGCCCGGGACGCCGCCCCCCGCTGCTCGCCCGGAGAGAGCTCCATGACCAGCACCGTTGACAAGAGCGACGTGTTCCTCATCCCGATGCCCGGCAAGCGCGTGGCGCGCATCCCCATCGCGGTCCTCGAGCGCTACCTCGACGAGGCCACGCAGGTCGTGCACGACCCGGCCGAGCCGGAGAGCGACGTGACCGCCCACGGGATGTCCGTCGACCCCGCGACGGGCGCGAGCGTCTGGCACACCGAGTGGGAGCTCGGCCCTTGCGACTACACCGACGAGAGCGGGTTCCCGCAGAGCGCTTACGCCTGGCACCGCCACCCGCTCGGGACCGAGTACACCGAGATCTACCAGAAGTGAGCGCGCCCCGGCCGGCCGTGCCCCGCTCCTGCCCGCGCGCGCCGCGCGCTCCACGCGCGCTCCACGCGAAAGCTCGCCCGCGCCGCCCGCACGACCCGCGCCGCCCACGCCGACCGAGCGCGCCGCTCCTCGCGGCGGCCGCCGGCGCGCTCCTCCTCGCCTCGCTCGCCTCGGCCTGCATCGAGCGCGGCTACCCCCTCGCCGGGAGCGGGCAGGTCGAGCTCCGCGCCGACGTCGCCGGGCCGCTGTTCGCCGCCGACACGCTCGACGAGGCGGGCAAGCCGGTGCTGCCCCGCCAGAGCCCGTGGTCGACCGCGGTCTCGCTCAAGCTCACCGAGGCGAACGAGCCGGCGTACGGCGGCTACGTCGAGGTCCGCGCGGTCCCGAGCGAGGCGCTCGCGCTGCACCCCGCGGGCGACGACCAGGAAGTTGGGGCCTCGTGCGGCACGAAGGACGGCGCGTTCCGCTGCACCGCCGGAACCCAGGGCTACGCCCGCTTCACCGCCGCCTCGGAGGGCGACTGGTCCGGCGAGGCGCGGATCGTCGTCTCGTGGGCCGACCGCACCGAGGAGCTCCCGATCACCGTCCTCCCCGCGGGCTTGCCGGAGGACGCCACCAACTTCGCGCTCATCGCGGGGGGCCTCGGCGACAGCGACCGGGTGCTCGCGACCTACGTCCCCCTCAGGTGCACGATCGGCCCCCTGCCGGACGATCTCGGCGCCACCTGGCGGCCGGGCGCGATCCGGGCGCGCGAGGCGCGCGTCCGCGCGTCGCCTCCCCTGAACGCGCCGGGCGTCGTGGAGCACGCGCCCGTGATCATCGAGTCGCTGCACAGCGAGGCCGCCCTCTCGCTCACCCCCGATTGCCGCGAGCGGACCTCGCGCCTGCGCGTGCTGCTCGGCGCGACCGGGGAGAGCCCGCCCTTCATCCTGTGCTTCAGCGACCTCGGCGGCGAGGTGAAGATCGCCGTGAGCTCGGGGCAGAAGGCGCTCGACCCGATCCCCTCGCTCACCGTCGACCCCGAGCCGCGCCTGCTCCGCGTGCGCGCCCTCCGGAGCGTCGTCGCCGCGGGGACGCCCGGCGATCTCTTCGAGGTGAGCGCCTACAACGCCGAGCGCGTGCGCATCGCCGTCCCCGTCGACCTGACCGTCGGCGACGACCAGGTGATCGCGCTCGGCGAGGCGTCCGTGACCCTGCGCGGCGAGGACAGCGAGGCGACGATCATCCAGGGCGTCGCGGTCGCGCCGGGGACGACGACGCTCCGCGTGACGCCCCGCCTGCTCGCGAGCCCGGAGTGCTCCTCCGAGCCCATCACCGTCACGCGGAAGCCGGAGCCGGAAGCGGACACCGAAACGGAGACTGAGCCGGAGCCCGAGCCGGGCGCCGGAGGGGGAGGCTCGCCGTGAGCGCACGCAGATCCGCCATGTCCCTGTCGGCCGCGGCGCTCGCGATCGCGCTCGCCGCGCCCGCCACCGCGCCGGCGCAGGACGATCCCGAGGCGGACACAGGGGAGACCGATGGAGAGGCGACGCCGGAGGCGGCCACGCCGGCCACCCTGAAGCGCTCGACCGACGCGGCGCCGATGGCCGTCCCCGCCGACTTCGGCGGCAGCCTCCAGGTCGTGCGCGCGCCGCCGGGCACCGCCAGCGCCGCCGCGTCGTCGGCCGGCGGGCCGGAGATCTTCCCGGACGCGCGCCGCGTCTGGATGAGCGTCCGCGACACCGATCCGGTCCCGATCGAGGCCGCGCGCCGCGGCGGCCGCTGGCTGTGCAGCGGCGGCGGCTGCGCGGCGCAGACCGGGGATCCCGGGCAGAGCGCCATCGGCGACCAGATGCTGCGCTCGATCAAGCTCCAGACCCCGACGCTGCCCCTGCCGCTCACGGTGTGGGGGCGGCTCACCGAGGACGGCCAGCGCCTGCTCGACTTCGACCCGGTGCTGCTCGGCCGCCGCTCGTACCGGCACGTCTGCGCCTACCGCCCGGTCGCCGATGCCCCGCGGTCTCCCGTGGGCGCCCCCGCCGCGCCGGGCGCGCCGTCACCCGATCGAGTGGACGGCTGCCGCGACGGCCGGCCCGAGCCGCCGCCGGCCGACGCCGGCGAGCTCACGCTGGGCATGCAGTGGCCGAAGCAATCGGAGATGGCCGATTTCCACTACCTCGCCATCGTCGACAGCTGCGGCAACGCCCGCGTGCAGCCGTTCCAGCGCACGTTCACCGTGCCGGTCCTCGAGGTCGCCTCGGGCGGCTGCGGGCGCCCCGATGGCAAGATCCTCCGCGTCTTCCCGGGCGGCGGCTGGCTCCGGGTCACCGCCTTCAACCTCCACGCGCCCGCGGCGGGCAACGTCGTCAACGCGACGTACCGGGTCACCATCCCGCCGCTCGAGAACCTCGTCGAGTCGAACCCCGCGCGGCTCCTCTTCCCCGATCCGCTCGCCGACGACCTCAAGGTCGACTGCGGCCCCACGCCGATCGCGCCCCGCACCGACGCCGGGAGCACCCCGCCGCCCGGGAGCGCCCGCCCGCCCGGGCCGCGGGCGCCGTCCCCTGCCCCGCCAGGCATCCGGAGCCCTCCCCGCGCGGCCGGACAGGTCCAGGGCGGCGCAGGCGCCGGCCGGCGGCCTCCGACGGCGGCGCAGGCCGGTCCGACGGCGCAGCCCGGCGCAGCGGAGCAGGCCCCGCAGGCCGCCGCGCCGCCGGCGGGGCTGCCGCCTCCTCGCCGGGCGCCCGACGTGGATCCATCGCGCCCCGGGCCGCAGCCGCTCGCGCACGGCGCTGTCGTCATCTCGCCGGCGCCGCTCCGGCTGGGCAACTGCCGCATCCGGCTGACGGGCCAGGCCAAGCACCGGCTCGTGGCGCCGCTCGCGCTCTACGTCTCGCTGACGCGCACCGATCAGATGCGGGGCGGCACGCCGATCGAGCTCCTCCAGAACGGCACGTGGATCGTCACGCCGAGCAGCGCGGAGTTCCCGCTCCCGCCGCTCGCCGAGGACTTCGACGGGGACGCGCGGCTCCGGCTGGCCGTCTACAGCGATCCGCTGAGCCCGCAGGGCAAGGTGGTGCTCGTCTCCGACGCGGGCCGCGTCGCGAGCTCGCTGCGCTCGAACGAGCCCGGCGAGCCGGAGCGCGCCCGGCGCCTCGTGGGATCGGTGGCGATCCACTCGGTCCCGCTGTGCGGCGAGGACAACTTCCAGACGCTCGAGGCCGCGGGGACCTGCTTCCGCGCGTACCTCACCGTCCCGGCGATGCTGGCGACGCTGCAGGTCACCCGCGCGCCGTGGGTGGAGAAGCCCCTCGTCACGCGGAGCGTGCTCAGCGCCGTCGGCGTCGCGCTCGCGATCGACCGCTACGACCCCGTGGAGCGCCGTGCCTTCCCGATCGCGGCGCAGCTCGGCGGCTTCGTGCAGACGCTCGGCGAGGGGCGGGTCGGCCTCCTCGGCTACGTCGGCGTCGCGCCGACGATCCCCATCCTCGGCTCGGGCGGCAACACAACGTCGTTCGGCTTCCTGGCCGGGCTCGGGCTGGAGTACATCACCAACGAGGCCGGGCCCGACGAGGGGCTCAAGCCGGCCGCGTTCGTGTCCGCGGTCGTGCAGGTCGGCCAGGCCGCCCCGCAGGTCTCCACGAGCGGCCGGGCGAGCTTCGGCACCTACGCCGGCGACTGAGCCGCCGCGGCGCAGAGCCCGCGGCGGCCCGGTCGCCCGCTCACCGGCGGTTCAGGATCGTGTCCAGCTCCTCGATCGTCGGCCGCTGGATCGCGGTATCGAGCCGCACCTCCTCGAGCAGGGCGCGCGCCTCGGGGAAGCGCCCCGCGATCACGAACGCCCGGATCCAGAGCACCTTGCGCTCCGACGGGAAGAGGGTGTTCGGCATCTCGCGCTCGTAGCGCTGGAGCGCCGCGATCGACCGGCCCGGATCGCGCGCCTGCAGCGCCTCGGTGACCGCGTCGAACAGGGCGATGTCGTGATTGCTGCCAGGCCCGTCGATCTCGATCTTGAGCTTCTCGATCGTCTCGGCGGCGACCGGCGCCGGCGCGCGCTCCCCCCGGTCGGGCGCCGGCGCGCGCGCTCGCCGCTGGGCCGGCGGGCTCCGCCGCGGCGCCTCGACGGGCGCCGGGGCCGCCGGCGGCTCGACGAGCGGCGCCGGCGGCTCGACGAGCGGCGCCGGCGGCTCGACGAGCGGCGCCGGCGGCTCGGCGGGCCGGCGCGGCGGCATGGCGGCGACGAGCGCGGGCGCGACGTGCTGCACCTCCGGCGGAGGCGGCGCCGGTGCCTGGAGCGCGAGCCAGGCCGCCCCCGTGGCCGCCGCCGCCGTGGCCGCGGCGGGCGCGGCGACGAGGCGCGCGGCGCCCTGGGCCGGCAGCTGGACGAGCTTCGCGAGGCCCTTGAGCCACGTCGCGGCGTCGCTCAGCGCCTGGCCGACGCCCCCGGCGGCCTTCCCGGCGCTGCCCGCCTTGAGCGCCCCCACCGACTCCTGCACGCCGCGGAGGATCGAGACCCGCACGTCGTCGGGCACGCGCGGCGAGATCCGCGCGGTGGCGAGGAGCGCCGCCAGATCCAGGGGCAGCACGAGGCGCGAGCCCTCCCGCTTCCGGTCCTCGCGCCGGCGCTTCACGACGATGTCGTGGAACAGGCGGATGGCGCGCGCGCGCCACTTGTACGCCGTGGACAGCGGAATGCCGCGCTGCTGCGCGAGATCCGCCATCGGGATGCTGTGGAGATCGTGCCCGACCAGGATCCAGTGCGCATCGGCGTCGAGCTGTTGCATGAGCTCCAGCACGACGAGCCGCTCCTGATCCGAGATCAGCAGCTCTTCCGAGGTCTTGGCGGGGTCGACGAGGGGGGGGATCTCTTCGTCGGGCAGGAGCTCCTCGTAGCGGTGCTGGGCCCGCTGCAGGTAGTGCGAGGCCGTGTGGACCGTGATCCTGTTCAGCCAGCGCTCGGGCCGGGAGATCTCGGGGTTGTATTTGTTGAAGCTGAGGAACGCCGCGAACAGGACCTCCTGCGCGAGGTCCTTGCGATCGCGCAACGGGACCCCCAGGCCCGTCAGCCAGCGCCCTACGAGCGCGGATGTTTGCTCACGAAAGAGAAGCTCGAAAGCGCGCTCTTTCTCGGGTGGACCGCCTTGGCCCGGGCGTCGAGGTCTTGTCATACACAAGTCCAGTTCCCGGCACGGACGGGAGATTGCCGCCCGAGGCAGGCCAGGCGCGACGGACGGGGGGCCGGACGGCTGCTCGAGGGCGTCCGGAGGCCGGAAATGCCGCAAAATCCTCGCGAGAACTGGGCGCCAGGGCGCTCCGGAGCCATCCGAATTTCGAATAACACAATGAAATATAATTCATGCGGAGAATGGATCGTTCCGCACCCGGGTTGCGGCTCGCGGCGGCGCCGGGATGAACCGGCTGGCCGGGGATTCCGGGTGCGCCCGGGCGCGATTCGAGGCAGGCTGCCGCCCCCGCCCCGCGGCTCCAGCGCATGAAGCTCACCGACTTCTCTCTCGCATCGCTCGCGGCGACCTCGCGCCGCAACACCATCCGCGACGTCTGGGACAAGCTGAGCCCCTTGCCAGGGGGCAAGCGCCTGTTCAGCAGGCTCATCGGCGCGATGGCCCCGTACACGGGGACGATCCGCGCCGAGGTCGAGGTCCTCGAGCGCGGCCGCGCGGAGGTCTCGATGCGCGACCGGCCGGGGCTGCGCAACCACCTCCGCTCGGTGCACGCCGTCGCGCTCGTCAACCTCGCCGAGCTCACCGGCAACACGGCGCTGTCCTACGCGCTGCCCGACGATGCCCGGTTCATCGTCGCGGGCCTCTCGATCGAGTACCTGAAGAAGGCCCGCGGGACGATCCGCGCCGTCTGCGAGTGCCCTCTCCCGGAGACCAGCGAGCGCAGGGAGTACGATATCCCGGTGAGCCTGCGCGACGCGACGGGGACCGAGGTCGCCCGCGCCGTCCTCCGCAGCCTCGTGGGTCCGAAGAAGCATCCCTGAGCTCGGCAACGCGCCGCCCCCGGAGCCCCGGGTGCTCCCGCCCCGCGCATTCCGGCAAGGCTCCACGCGCCGGAGCCCCCCCTGTACGCCAAAGCCCCCTGCGCTCCGGCGGAGCCCTACGCTCCGGAGCAGCCCTGTGCTCCAAAGCACCTTATGGTCCGGAGCAATCCTGTGCTTCGGAGCAATCCTGTACCCGCAAGCACACGGGGAGCTCAGCTATCGCCTGACCTCGAAGCGTCTCACCCCGTCCCACATCGAGCCAGGGTCCCGACAGAGCGTTCGAGTCAACACGCTCGACAAAGCGCTTCCAGGATGTTTCGATTCTTCTCATGAGGAACCGGTCAACGAGGGTGGCGCTCGCCGCGACGGGGATCAGCGTGATCTTCGCGGCGTGCGGGGGGTCCGACAGCTCGGTCTCCGGCGGAGCGGGCGCCGGAGGAGCGGGCGCCGGCGCCAACGCGAGCTCGGGGAATGGCTCGGGGAGCGGCCCGGGATCAGGCGGAGCGACGAGCACCGGATATGGCACCGACGGGCCTGGAGAGATCACCACCGGGCCCAGCAGCGGCGCCGGCGAGGGCGCCGGCGGCGAGGCTTCGTGCGCCGGGGAGACGAAGACGGCGGAGCTCGTGCCGCTCGACCTCTACATCATGCTCGACTCGTCGGGGTCGATGAGAGATCGGCTCGCGACCGGCGGCACCAAGTGGGACGCCGTGACCGACGCGCTCGAGGCCTTCTTCACCGACCCCAAGTCGGAGGGGCTCGGCGTCGGGCTCCAGTACTTCCCTCTGCTCAACGCCGGCCTGCCCATGAGCTGCAGGAGCAACGACGAGTGCGGCATCAGCGGGCCGTGCGCGCTCCGGGGCTGTAGCAGCTCGTTCGGCGCCCGCACGGGCATCCAGGTCTGCGTCGCCGACGCGGACTGCCCGGACGGCGACACGTGCGTCGACCTCGGCGTGTGCTCCCAGAGCCCAAACACCATCTGCGGTGAGATCGGCGAGCGCTGTCCCGGCCGCGCGGGCACGTGCAACAAGCTGTCCCGGAGCACCTGCGCGCACCCGTACTCGTGCGTCACCGAGGACTACGCGACGCCCGACGTCTCGATCGCGCCGCTCGACGCCGCCTGGGCCGACGAGCTCATCGGATCGATCGGCCGGACATTCCCCGACGGGGGCACGCCCACCGCCGGCGCCCTGTCCGGCGCGATCGCCCAGGCCAGGGCCCACGCCGAGGCGAACCCGACCCACAGGGTCGTCACCGTGCTCGCCACCGACGGGATGCCCACCGAGTGCAATCCCACGTCCGCCGACGGCATCGCGGAGATCGCGGCCGGGGGGCTGAGCGGCTCGCCGAGCATCTCGACCTTCGTCATCGGCGTCTTCGGCAGGGACGACGACGGCGCCCAGGACACGATGAACCGCATCGCCGAAGGCGGCGGGACGACGTCCGCCTACTTCATCGACACGAGCTCCGACGTGACGCAGGCGTTCCTCGACGCGCTCAGCGAGATCCGCGGGACGAGCCTCGCGTGCGAGTACCAGGTCCCGGCGCCGTCCGCCGGGCAGACGCTCGATTACGGGACGCTCAACGTCCAGCACACGCCGCCGGAGGGCGCCGACCCGTCGACCATCTTCTACGTGGCCAGCGAGGCGCGCTGCGACGCGACCGCCGGCGGCTGGTACTACGACATCGACCCCACGACCGGCGGCACGCCGACGAAGATCGTGATGTGCCCGGCGACCTGCACCCGCTTCCAGGCGGGCGGACAGGTCCAGCTCCAGGTCGGCTGCAAGACCGAGATCCCGCCGGTCAACTGAGCCCTTCCCCCCGCACGCCCGCGCCACGCGCCCCCCATTGCTCGCCCGCGCGGCTGGCAGCGGGCGGCGCGCTCACGCGTCGAGCGCCGCGGGCCGCGCGGCGGCGGCCGGGCCGCGGGTGCGCAGCCAGAAGTACACCGCAGAGGCGGCGAAGAGGACCCCGCAGACGAGCGCTGTCGCGTAGCTGAAGCCGAGGAAGAACTCGATCCACGAGCGCTTCGCCTGGCCAAAGCTCTTGTAGAGCAGGAGCGCCACGCTCCCGAGGTAGCCGAAGGCGTCGGCCGCGGTGATCAGGAAGCCCGCCGTCGCCACCGAGCCCACGGCCGCGATGAGCCGGTCGAAGAGGACGCAGTTGTACGGGACGTACCCCACGTAGAGCCCGAGCCCGACGCTGATCATCCAGGCGACAGGGCCGATGACGCCCGCCTGGTAAAGCGCGGTGCTCAGCCCCGCGAGCGCCGCCCCGGCGACCATGACGCCGTGGATCGCGGCGAGCGCCGTGCGGTTGTTGCGGATGCCGATCATCGCCGCGACCGAGAGGAGCGCGCCGACCGCCACGGGGATCTCGGCCGTCGTCAGGATGGCCGGCTGGTCGGTGTAGCCGAGGGCGTCCCAGATCTCGCGGGCGAAGTTGTCCCGAAAATCGCGGTAGGCGGTGAGGACGACGTAGCCGAGGACGAGGGTCGCGAGCCCGCCCGCGTTCGCGAGGACGAACGCGCGCCGCGCGGCGCTGTCCATCGGCGCGCGCCGGGTCCGGAGCGCTTCATCGTCCACCGACGGCGGAGGGATCTGCGCGAGCATCCACACCGAGAGGAGCAGCGGCGGGAAGAAGAGGGCCCCCGTCACCGCCGGCATCCAGACCTCCGGGACCCCCCAGCCGAGCGTGATTTTGCCAACGGTCTTTACGAAGCCGCTCGCGACGATGAAGCTGGCGCAGAGTCCGGCGCCGAGAAGATCGCTCACGCGGCGCCCCTCGAGGAAGCCGAAGACGAGCCCCCAGACCATGCCGAGGGGCAGGCCGTTCAGCACCAGGAAGACGGCGGCGTACGGGGCCGGCGCGAGCGCGAAAAGGACGAGCGCGACCTCGCTCACCCCGATGCACGCGAGGATGGCGAACGCGCGCCGCTCGGGCGGCATCTCGGAGACGATCTTGATGCCAAGGAACTTGGAGGCGCAGTACCCGAGCACCTGGGCGATGATGTAAAGGCTCTTCAGGTCGAGCGCGGGGAGCAGCGGCAGCGCGACCATCCCCTTGTAGGAGCCGACCGCGAACGGCTTGCGGAAGGCGTACATGCAGAAGTAGGTCGCGAACGCGGCGATCACGGCGAAGGCCGTGAACACCGGCGCGGGGGCTCGCTCGAGCCATTTCGTCACGCTTCGCTGGGCCGGCATGGGAGCTCCGAGGAAGGCGCGAGGGTAGTCGCGGCCGCGCAGCGCGCGCATGGATTTTCAATGAGGAGCGCGGCCGGTTCCCTTCGGCCTTCGTCCGTGCGAGACATGGATCCCGCGCCGCGGTCTGCGGCGTGGTCAGGGAGGGCACGCCTTGGCAGACCCGTCATCGCTCGCCGCAAGGAAGATCCTGGAAGATGTCGTGGCCGCCGCCCCTTCGGCCGGGCGGGCGGCCTCGGCGTTCGCGCGGGATGAAAGGCTGCGCGGCGCGGCCGCCCTGGTCGCGATGGGCCTCGCCGCCGGGGGAGCGGGCGAGCTCTCGTACGACCAGCTGAAGCAGCGCTTCCGGAGCGCGATGACGCGCGATCCCCTCGACTCGCTCGCGGTGATGATCCTCGGCTGCTCGTACCTCTTCTACCTCGCCGAGCACGGCGAGAACCCGCGGTGCGCGAGCTTCATGGACGCCCTTCTGTTCATCTCGACGTGCCTGTCCGTCGGCTACGCCGACATCTTCGCGCGCACCGCTGCGGGCAAGGCGATCGCGTCCTTCGTGATGACGTGCGGACCGACGCTCGCGGCCTCCGCGCTCAGCACGCCGCAGGGAGCGGAAGCCGAGAGCCGGGCGATCATCGAGCGACTGGACGGGATCCTCGAGGCGCTGCGCGCGCCGCGGTGAGCGGCCGCGGGCCGAGCCGGCGACACCGCGCTGACCGCGCCGGCTCAGCCCGAGAATTCACACGCTCGGCGCCGTCCCCTCGACCGCTCGGAGCGCCATGACCTGCCTCCCCGCGGCGCCGGATGAGCCTGCCAAGGAGCCGATCGAACCGGGTGGAATGGCTCCGCGTGGAGCACAACCGTGCTGCCGACGTCCGGGGCACCTGACCCAAGATGTTTTGCCCACGGGCCCTCCCATGAGCCCTGTAGAGCGCCCTCGATTGCGCCGGAGATCGGTCCGTCGGTTCCCTGAGCATGCTCAGGGGAATCCCTGACTCACACGTCATCACTGTGGCATGACGTCTCGATGGGACGCTTTGTCGCTCTGACGTGGGGCGCTTTGCACCTCGGCGCGCGCGCGGCGGGGCCGTAATCTTCCTGAAAAAGCAGCGAAACATCGCTCCGCCGGCTCTGGAATACCTCTTGCGACGTCGGGCCGCGCCGGGGCATCGAGGCCTCGGATCTCCAGGTCACGCGGAGCCGGACAGGCCCGCATAAAAGGCGGCCCGATGACGGCTGTCCGCCGTGCGCCTGAGCGTCGACTGAGCGTCGACTGAGCGTCGACCGGACGTCGACTGGATCACAAAAGCGTCGCGACACGGGCTCGCTGCGGTGTCGCTCGTGCTGCAAGAAAGGCGGAGAAGCCATGCCGAATCGCCATGGTTGGATCGACGAGGAACATAACGACGGGCGAGGTCACGACGAGGACAGGGGCGGGCGACACCAGGGACCGCGAGGAGACGAGGCGTATCGCAGCGAGCGCGGAGCGACCGGGGATGCTAGTTACGGGCATCGTGGCAATTACGAGCAAGTCCTCCAGCGAGACGATCGAAGCCATTCCCGAGGAGGTCACGATGATTTCCGCGCCGTATCCGATCAGCGAGAATCCGGCGGACGCGGCTACGAGGGCGACCCGAGCTGGCGCGGCCACGGCGGCGAGCGCGGATGGGAGGGCAGGCAGGATCGCGGCTGGGGCCAGCGCGAGGACGTCCAGCGCCGGGCGTGGGGCGGCCAGCGTGATGACTTCCAGCGAGGAGGTCGCGACGATCTTGGCGCCAGGCGCGGCTACGGCGGCGGCGAGGGCGGCTTCGGCGGCCGCCAGGGCGGCTTCGGTGGCGGCCAGGGCGGTTACGGCGGCCAAGGTCACTTCGGCGGCGGCCAGGGCGGCTACGGCGGCCAAGGCGGCTTCGGCGGCGGCCAAGGCGGTCACGGCGGCGGCCAGGGCGGACTCGGCGGCCGCCAGGGCAGCTTCGGTGGCAGCCAGGGCAGCTTCGGTGGACAGGGTGGACTCGGCGGCTACGGCGGCCAGGGATTCGGCGCCAGCCACGGCGGGTTCAGCGGTGGGCAGGGCGGCTATGCCGATGAGGGCGGACAGGGCCACTTCGGCGGACAGGGCCACTTCGGCGGACAGGGCGGCTTCGGCGGCGGCCAGGGCGGTCAAGGCGCCGGTCAGAGCAGCTTCGGCGGCCAGGGTGGATTCGGCGGCCAGGCTGGCCAGGGCAGCTTCGGCGGCCAGGGTGGATTCGGCGGCGGCCAGGGCGGTCAAGGCGGCTTCGGAGGCCAGGGTGGATTCGGTGGCCAGGGTGGATCTGGTGGCGGCCAGGGCGGCTTCGGTCGCCAGGGAGGCCTGGGCGGTGGCCACCACGAAGGATACGGAGCCCGCGGCGGCCTCCGGCAGTGGGCCGACGACGAGCGCGGCTGGAACGAGCGGCCAGGACAGCAACGCGGGTACGAAGGCAACGAGTCGTCCTCCGGCGGCGATCAAGGCGTTTATCCTCAGCCCTACGGCGGACAGGGGTTCGGCGGACAGGCCTCCGGCGGCCGAAGCTTCCTCCAGACCGCTCGACAGGGCGGCGGGCTCAGCGGCTCGCGCGGTCGCCCGCCCAAGGGGTACAAGCGCTCGGACGAGCGGATCCGTGAGGATATCTGCGATCAGATCTCCGATCAGCCGGACCTCGACGCGAGCGACGTCGAGGTGAAGGTGCAGAACGGCGAGGTCATCCTCTCCGGGACCGTCCGCGAGCGTCGCTTCAAGCACCAGCTGGAGGCGCTCGCCGAGCGGATCTCGGGCGTGAACGACGTGCGGAACGAGATCCGGCTCTACCGCGAGCAGCAGCAGAGCGAGGCGAGGACGAGCTCGGGGCTGTCGTCGAGCGAGCGCGCCGCCACGAGCACGACCGGCGCCACGGCGAGCTCCGCGACGTCCATCGGCGCGACGTCACCCCCGGAGACGAAGAACAACGAGTCGCGCCGGAACGCCTCCTGAGCTCTGGCGCGAATGGCCGAGGTGGGCGGACCGCCGCGCAGCGGTCGATTGCAGGCCGAGCGCGTGGCACACGTGGCGGCAGGAGCCGCCGCGGCCACGCCTAGTTCCGCCAGCCAGAGGTCCGGCCAGGGGTCCGGAGAGATTTCAACGCAAAGTCGCAAAGACGCAAATTCGCAAAAAAGAAATATTCTATATATTTTGCGTCTTTGCGCTCTTGGCGCCTTTGCGTCAAAATCTCTCTTGTTTGCGAGACAGAGCCCTGGCGGGATTTGTGACACGCGGAACTAGCCGCATCCCCCATCGGCGCCCCCGCCGCCGCCTTCATTACCCCCGCCGCTGTCGTTGCCTCCGTCACTCTGGTCACCGCAGCTGACCACCCAAAGCCCGGTCGGCCCGTCGCTAGCGGCGCTCACCGTGCCACACTCGCGCTTATACCTGCACGGCCCCACGCTGTAATAGGCACTGCAGTCCGTTCCGTTCTCAGGCTCTATCGAGGGACATGCGGTGCAGTGCTCGACCCACACGCCGTCGGTGCAGGTGACGCTGCAGGGGGAGCAGGCGTAGTCGCAAAGCTCGCCTTCATTTGCGCAGCGCGCTCCCGGCGGAGCGCCCCCTCCTGAGGAATCACACGCGACGGGGGTGTCGCCGCCGGTCGATGCGCTGGACGACGTGGTCTCCTCGGGCGTGCCGCCGGCGCCGCTCGATATGCTGGTGGACGGGGAGTCGTCGGGCGTGCCGCCCCCCGAACCGCCGTCGGAAGGCTGCTCGACCGCGTCGGAGCAAGCGAACACAGGAAGGAGCGTGACGGGAATGAGCCACCGGATAAAGGTCTTCATGCCGCCCCCTCAGCAACCGAGGTGCCAGCGTAAATAGCGATTTTCTGAGCGTGAAACGATGGAATGCGCCACGGTGAGCCGCACGCTGCGCCGTCGGCGGCCCATGGCCATGGCACACTCTGTACATCGACGCCGCGCATCCGACCACGCAGACGTGGAGAACGCGTCCTCGACGCCGTGCCCCGTAACGAGGTGCCCCGTGCGCCGGCCCCCGGCGCGCAGGACCGGCTCGCAGCTCTACCTGCCGCAGGACGGCCGCTGGGAGTCGACCCCCGGGCCGTATGCTCCGGCATCGAGCCCGTGCGGGTGGGACACCTCGAGTATCCAGGGGATGCGCACCTCGCTGCTCCCGAGCGGAAAGGTGCTGTTGACCGGAGGCGTGGAGCCATGCAGAGCCGTGGGTTCGACAGCGAACCTGGTCCCCTTCTATGCGACCCAGGCGCTCTTCGATGGGGCGACCGGCTCCTGGTCGAGCCTCGACCTGGCGCCGCCCGTGACCATGGCGCGCGCCTACCATTCCTCGACGCGGCTCAACGACGGCAGCGTGCTGATCGCCGGCGGCTACGTCGACGCCGCGACCGCCACGGCGTCTGCCGTGCTCTTCCGCGAGCGCTCAGCGCTCGGGGAGGCCTGCGACACCGACAGCGACTGCGGGAGCGGCTTCTGCGCGGACTCGGTCTGCTGCGACGCGGCCTGCGCCGGCCCCTGCGACGCCTGCGCGGCCGCCTCGGGCGCGTCGCAGGACGGCGTCTGCACCCCTCTCACGGGCGTCGCCTGCGACGACGCGGACGCGTGCGTCGCCGGGGGTCTCTGCGAGGCGGGCGCATGCGTCGGCGGCGCGCCCGCGCCGGACGGGACGCCGTGCAGCGACGGCGACGTGTGCTCGGCGACGAGCGCTTGCGAGGGCGGGGCCTGCGTGGGGTCGAGCCTCGCGGTGTGCCTGCCCGTCGATGACTGTCATGAAGCGCCGGTGTGCGACCCCGCGGCGGGGTGCGCCGCGCCCGCGTCCGCGAAGCCGGACGGTGCGCCCTGCGACTTCGCCGGTTCCGCAGAGGGTTGGGAGGTGACGGGGCGGATGGGCGTCCTCCTCAACCTGCCTGCGGCCACGCTGCTCCAGGATGGGACGCTCCTCATGATCGGCTTCGGCGAGACAGGGAATCCGCCGCGGGCGGGCGATGTCTGGCTCCGCTACGACCCGAGCACGGGCTCGTGGCAGCCCCCCGAGAAGTTGAACGCGGCGAGGCGCCCGATGAGGCTCGCAGCGCTTCCGGACGGGAGGGCCCTGGGGATCGCAGATGGCCCGCTCCGGCGCCCCTCGCAGACGGTGCGATTCGACCCTGCGACGGGCGTCTGGTCGCCGGCCGCGCCCACCCTCGTGTCGCGCTATATGGCCGACGCGACGGCCACGCCGCTCGCAGACGGCCGGGTGCTCGTCGCCAGCGGCGACGGCAACGTCGACGGCGGCGGAGAAAAGGCCGAGATCTACGACTCCGTCACCGACACGTGGACCCTGGCAGCGCCCATGAACGTTCCGCGAAGCCTCGCCACGGCGACGTTGCTGCAGGACGGCAGGGTCCTCGTCACGGGCGGAGACAGGCAATCCCAGGAGGTGAGCGCGGAGATCTACGACGCGGCGACCGACACGTGGACACGCGTCGCCTCGATGCAATGGATGCGCCGCCGTCACGCGGCAACGCTGCTTCTGGACGGCCGGGTCCTCGTCGTCGGGGGACGAGTAGGAGTCACCGGAGTCAACATGAAGACGACCGAGATCTACGATCCGGCGAGCGACACGTGGACCTCGACCGGAGAGATGGTCGAGCCACGGGACTCCCCCCGCGCAGCGCTCCTCCCCGACGGCAGGGTCCTGGTGATGGGCCTCCCGTCCCCATCCAGAGCCAATGATGGTGCCTTCACGGCCGAGATCTACGACCCGGCGAGCGACACCTGGACGCTCGCGCCGGCGCTGGACGTGAGGGCTCAGAGCGCCGTGATGGAGCGGCTCCACGACGGCCGCATCCTGATCGCCGGCGGCAGTTCCGGGTATCAACGTCTCGACAATGCGTGGCTCTATGTCGCAGCGCAGCCTGCGTCGCCCGGGATGTGCCAGAGCGGCGCCTGCGTGCCGGGCGAAGGCGGGGGCGAGAGCGCTGGCGCGGGGGGCGGCAGCGACGGCACCGGCGGCAGCACCACGGGCGAAGGCGGCGGCACCAGCGGCGGTGTCGGTGGCAATCCGGACGGCGGCGGCGCCAGCGGCGGTGTCGGTGGCAATCCGGACGGCGGCGATGCCAGCAGTGGCATCGGTGGCAATCCAAGCGCCGGCGGCGGCGATGCCAGAAGTGGCACCGGTGGCAACCCAGGCGGCGGAACCAGCGGCGGGGGCGCTGGCGGCGAAGGTGGCGCTGGCGGCACGGACACAGGCGGCCAGGGCGGTGGCACCAGCCATCAAGGAGGCGCCACATCCAACACGACCGGCGCTGGCAGCGATGACCTCACGACCACCGGCGCCAGCGCGCAAGGCACGCAGAGCAGCGGCGGCGGCGATCTCCCGAGCGCAGGAGGGGGCGGCGGCTGCAGCATGGCCAATGGCCCTCGGGAGGCACCGTCCTGGTTGCTCGCCCTCGCGGCGCTCGCCGCCACGCGGCTGCGTCGGCGCCTCGTAAGGCCCCGCCGCACCGCCTGAGCTGTCGGGCTGGGCTTGCCGGAGCCTCCCGCCAGCGTCGCCGGGAGGACCGGTTATACCTCGGAATCCAGACCTGCTCCCCGCTGCCACCCCATTGCGAGTGCCTGCAAGTAGCACAAGCTTACCATGAGGTGCGCCCGCACCCGATGGGCGTGCCGGGTGTAAGGGATCTGGAGTTGACGATGAATAAGGACATGAATGAATCTTTGCGCGTCGAGGCAGAGCCGCCTGGCGACGAATCCAAGGAGATCAACCTTGCTGCTCTGAACCCTGATCCGGAGCACATCCGGAAGATCGGGAAAGAGGCGGTAAAGTCCGCGATGCTATCGGTCGCAGACCTGCGCGAGGGGCGGCGGCGCCACGACTCACTCACCCTCAGCGAGTGGACTGACTTCGGCTCCGCGCCGAGGCCCGGCGTACTGCCGGAGGGCTAGCGACAGCGGCGCTCCGAGGAGACATGCCCTCTTCGAGGTTGGGCTCGGCGCACGCTGCTGCCCGGAGCCCCCTTCCTCGCAACCACACTCATCATGGAGAGCGCCCGGATGGCCCCCGTCGTGAGACTGCCTATCGCAACCGACCGATCTCACGCCGTACCCATATCGACGTACGTGGTGAAGGTGGTGAGCCGCTGCAACCTCAACTGCAGCTATTGCTACATGTACAACCTGGCGGATCGGACCTACGTGTCCCAGCCCGCGGTGATGCGCGAGGACGTCACGACGGCGCTGTCGAAGCGCATCGTATCGCACGTGGCCCGGCACGACATTCCGACCGTTCACGTCATCCTGCACGGCGGGGAGCCGCTCTTGCTCGGCAGACGCCGCTTCCGCGGGTGGGTGGAGCAAGTCAGGGGCGCGCTGGAGGAGGCCCACGTTCGCTCGCACTTCAGCGTCCAGACCAACGGTGTGCTGATCGATGACGAGTGGATCGATCTGCTCGCGGATCTCTCCATCAACGTGGGTCTCAGCATCGACGGCCCGAAGCGCTTTCATGACCGCCACCGCGTGGACCACCAGGGCGCCGGGTCGTTCGACGACGTCGTGGCGGCCATCCGGCGCCTCCAGGCGCACCCGAGGGGGCCCAGGATCTTCGCGAACGTGCTCGCTGTGATCAACACGGACATCCCACCTCGGGAGATGTTCGAGCTGTGGCAGTTCCTCGACGTTCCGGGCATGGAGATCAACCTTCCGCACGCGAACCATGAACATCGGCCGCCTGCGGGGGCGATGCCGTACGGGGACTGGATGATCGAGCTCTTCGATCTCTGGTTCGAGCAGAATCGACCCGATCGACACGTGCGGTATTTCGAGAACATCCTGCGCCTCTTGTTCGGCCATCCGATGAGCACCGACAACATCGGCGGAAGACCTGCAGGGGCGATCATCGTCGAGACCGACGGCAGCATCGAGCCGACCGACGCGTTCAAGTGCTGCGAGCACGGGCTCACGAAGCTCGGCATCAACGTGCTGCGCAACGAGCTCGACGACGCGCGTCGCTCGTCGATCGTCCGCGCGATGCAGGGCGGCGTCACGGCGCTCTGCGCGACGTGCCACGCCTGCGATCTGCGGGATGTGTGCGGAGGCGGCTACATGCCGCATCGCTTCAGCCGGGAGCGACGGTTCGACAACCCCTCCGTATACTGCGAGGACCTGCAGAGGCTCATTCGCCATATCCGCCAGCGCGTCATCGAGTCGCTGCCCCCCGAGATGATCGCGATGGTCCATCCGAGCGCGGTCCGTCCCTGAAGGGACAGATCCACGCCGGCGAGCTCCAGCCGCGTCCGGATCTGGCGTGCAAGGCAGGCCAGGCCCCGCTCGGCCACGATCACAGAAGGCCCTGACGAAGGCGCTCGCTCACAAGAACTCGCTGCCAGGGACGGGTCCACGGGAGGCGCGGAGGTAATTGATTGGCATATGATCGCCCAGCGAATAGCGGAGCAGGAGCGGTTCACGCAGGAAGGGAGGAACGATCTTCTTCGCGAGCCATCCCACGGGTCCGAGGTCGGGGAGCAGGCCGCGAGGGGAGAACTGCTCACCGAGCCACGAAAGAGCGCTGCCGAGCATGGCGACCCCCCCGATGCGCACCTGGGCTGCAGTCGGCCCCCTGTTGCTGATCCAGCCTTCTATCGAAGAGATGTACTCCTGACCGAAGTGCTCGAAGATCCCTGCCGAGCGCGGCGGCAAGTGCGGGATAATATCTCGGGAATAGACGTGCCGGAAGAGCTTGCTCCCGAACTCTCCCTGAAACTTCGTGGCAAAAGCCTGGTCGCCGACCATCGGCTGTCCGAATGTGTAGATTCCGCGCAACAGCGGCCGCAACTCACGGAGCTTCTCGTCCGAGTAGATCAGCGCCGCCGCGAGGACGGCGAGCGCGCCGCCCAGGCTGTGGCCGGTGATGTAGAGCGCCTCCATCTTGAACCGGAGCGCGTCCTCGAGCGCCCCCACCATGGACCGCAGTCTCTCCTTTTTGCGAGATTCGTCATCTTGCTTCGGCAAACCCGACACCTCGTCACAGGACACACGGACATCCTCCGTCCAGGGCTCCTGAGCGCAGCGCTTGTTTATCGCGTCGCGCTGCGATGCTCGACAGATTGACTCACCGTTCTGGGCGGCGACAAGGTAATTTCTCACACGTGACCATACCGACAGAATGCCGTGATAAAAGCCTCCGTGCACACGTCCGGCGGCATAGAACGCCTCCGTCTTCATATTGATATTGGCCAACCAATTGGTCAGAGGCTGCAGCTGCGATCCACGAAAAACGAGGATTCCCACACGCCCATCCCTGCTCAGGACGAAGTGCGCGAGCGAATCCATGAGAAAACCCTGATTATTGAACTTGACCGTGACACAGACATTCGAGAATCCGCGTCGTTCTAGCATCCTGATGACTTCCTCGTTGTCCGAGTATGCCCATGCCGACGCGGAAGCGAGAAGAGATGAAGCAGTGAGGTCGTATGCGCCTGGACTCACGTTCACGAGGTCGTCGACGAGGTCACCGGTCCTCACGCGTGCCGCGGCAGCCGCCCACTGCTCCGGAAAGAGAGCGATTGCACGCTGAAGCGTTTCAGCGATCCGGATGTCGCCGGCGCTGCTCGACATGTCCTGTTCTGGCCACAAATCCTTGTCTGTCATGGCTCACCTCGCTCCTCATCGCCATTCGCCTGCGTTCGCTATGGAAGCTGCGACGAGCACGCGCCTCCGGCCGGGGGCGCGCGTGCCGTCGCTCGGAGTCCGGTCGGCGTGAGCCGCACTTTTATCCAGCGCTCATCGTGAGCTGGTTCGACGCGCAGCGTAGCCTTCGCGCCGACGACGCACCCCGCGCCCACCAACGCCGGAGCGGGTCGACCCCACACCTAAAACTACCACCGCCTCCCCCCTCTGCAACCGCCCGCGCGCGGCGGAGGCCTGCGAAGAGCCTGTCAGGTCTCCCGACGAGAATGCGTGAATACCCGGGCCAGAAGATCGAGCACCCTCGCAAGATATGGAGGAAAGAGAGACCGGAGCGGTTCAAGCATACCAGGGTGGATCACCGCGCACGCCTCGGGTCGCAAAGCGCCCCGTTGGATGAAGCGGCTCCATGGCAGGGCGGCTTGGCCGCACTCCGGGCGTCTGCGCGGCGCGCAGCGCCCCCACGGTGCGCTCCGCGATCGAGTGCCCACCCAGGCAAGTCAAGTCTTTTCGGCGGCACGCTGGGCGGCCGAATTTGGCCCCATCGCTTCGCTCCTTGTGATCCTATCGGAGAGGCCGGTCGAAGGCGCCGCATCCTGCGCCCAGCCCGCGTCTACCTATGGCCGAGGTGCTCGCCGCATCGCTCGCGTTCCCTGCCGTGATCTTCACGGTCTTGCTTGCGCTCGCGCTCATCTACTGGCTGTTCGTCCTCTTGGGCGCGCTCGACCTCGACCTGCTCGGCGGCGCCCACGGCGACGCCGCGCCCGACCTGGGCGGGCTCGAAGGCGCCGCCAAGGGCGCGCTTGAGGGCGCCGCCAAGGGCGCGCTCGAAGGTGCCGCCAAGGGCGCGCTCGAGGGCGCCGCCAAGGGCGCCGCGGAGGGTCTGGCCGACGGGGCCGACGGGGCCGACGGCGCGCACGGCGTCGGCTCGCTGCTCGCGGCCCTGGAGCTGCACCGCGTGCCGGCGACCGTGACGCTCTCGCTGATCGCGACGTTCGGCTGGTTCACGAGCGCCCTGTCGACGGTGCTCGTCGGGCCGCTCTGGCTCGGCTGGGGCCTGCCTGGCTGGACGCTCGGCCTCGCGGTGCTCGCGGGCTCGCTCGTCGCGGCCGTGCTCTTGACATCGCTCGCGGTGCGGCCGCTCGGCCCGCTGTTCGTGACCCGGCACGCCCAGTCGAAGAAGGATCTCGTGGGCCGCGTGTGCGTCATCTCCACCGGGCGCGTCGACGAGCGCTTCGGTCAGGCCACGATCGACGAGGGCGGGGCGAGCCACATCCTCGACGTCCGGTGCGACACGCCCGGCGCGCTCCGCCGGGGCGACCGCGCGCTGCTCGTGAGCTGGGACCCGGACCGAGAGGTCTTCGGCGTCGAGCCGCTCGACGCCCTGCTGGGCCCTCCCCCTCCCCTGACCGAGCGGGGTGCGTCCCGCATGGAAGCTCGCCCGGCCGGCGTCGAGGAGGAAGAAGCGCCCGCGGCGCGCGCAGCGGACGAGCGGCAGCGCCGCGGCTGAACGCCGGCGTGGGCGCCGCGGCTGAACGCCGGCGTGGGCGCCGCGGCTGAACGCCTCTGTCGGGCAGGCGGTTTCGTGTACGCTCGTCCCCGAGGGGGCGTCATTCGACCCCCGACCCGGCTCTGAGCGGGCCTGGACGTCCGACCCTCACCGACGTGAACGCGGGGGCCGGCGCCCTCCCCTCCACCGAAACGCGAAGGAGCTCCGCGTGCCCACTGTGACCGTCCCCTTAATCATCGTCCTCGTCGGCGTCCTCGCCTTCGTCGCCCTCGGGATGCTGGTGATGTACGCCAAGTTCTACCGCCAGGTGGATCAGGGCAAGGCGCTGATCATCAACACGAGAGGCCAGGACCCCATCGTCACCTTCACGGGGACGCTGGTGCTGCCGATCATCCACCGCGCCGAGTACATGGATATCTCGGTCAAGACGATCGAGATCGACCGGCGCGGCAAGGAAGGCCTCATCTGCAAGGACAACATCCGCGCGGACATCAAGGTCACCTTCTTCGTGCAGGTGAACAAGACGCAGGACGACGTGCGCACGGTCGGGCGGACCATCGGCTGCGTCCGCGCGTCGAACCCGGAGACGCTCGAGCAGCTCTTCGCCGCGAAGTTCTCCGAGGCCCTCAAGACGGTCGGCAAGCGCCTGAACTTCGAGGACCTCTACAAGGAGCGGCAGAAGTTCAAGGACGACATCATCGACGTCATCGGCAAGGACCTGAGCGGGTTCGTGCTGGCCGACGCGGCGATCGACTACCTGGAGCAGACGCCCATCGACCTGCTCGACAAGGACAACATCATGGATGCCGAGGGCATCCGGAAGATCACCGAGCTCACGGTCGCGCAGAACGTGCTGACGAACGAGCTCCGCCAGAAGGAGCGGATGGAGATCGGCAGCCAGAACCTGAACTCCGACGAGGCCATCTTCCGCTTCGATCAGCGCCGGGCCGAGGCCGAGGCGAAGAAGAACAAGGAGATCTCGGTGGCGCAGGCGCGCGAGCAGAACGAGGCCGCCCGCATCACGAGCGAGGAGCGCAAGAAGACGGTGCTCCTCCAGGAGAAGAACGACGAGGAGGCCTTCGTCGCCCGCGAGGCGAAGGAGCGCGGCGTCTCGGTCGCCCAGAAGAACAAGGAGCGGGAGGTCGCGGTCGAGACCGAGCGCGTCGAGAAGGCGCGTCAGCTCGAGATCGTGAGCCGCGAGCGCGACGTGATGCTCCAGCAGATCGCGCGCGAGAAGGAGATCGAGCTCCAGAAGAAGGACATCGCCGACGTGGTCCGGGCGAGGATCGCGGTCGACAAGACGGTGGCCGAGGAGGAGGAGCGCATCAAGGACGTGCGCGCGGTGGCCGAGGCGACGCGCCTCAAGGACGTGACGCGCATCAACGCGGAGGCCGAGGCGCAGGAGCAGCTCGTCAAGCAGCTCAAGGGCGCCGAGGCGAGCGAGGAGGCGGCGAAGTTCCGGGCGCGCGAGAGGCTCATCACGGCCGACGCCGAGCTCGAGGCGAGCGACAAGGCCGCGCGGGCGAAGATCCGCCTGGCCGAGGGCCTGCAGGCCGAGTCCGCGGCCGAGGGGCTGGCGCGCATCCGGGTGAAGGAGGCCGACGCGCAGGCGATCGAGAAGCAGGGGTTCGCCGAGGCGCGCGTGACGCTCGAGAAGATGAACGCCGCCGCCGCCGGCGAGGAGAAGCAGGGCCTCGCGCGGGTGATGGTCAAGGAGGCCGAGGCGATGGCGATCGAGAAGCAGGGGCGCGCCGAGGCGCTCGTCGCGAAGGAGCGGCTCCTCGCCGAGGCGGCGGGCATCGAGCAGAAGGGGCTCGCGGCCGCGCGGACGCGCGAGGCCGAGGCGCTCGCCCTGGAGAAGACGGGCCTCGCCGAGGCGACCGCGATCAAGCAGCGGCTCCTGGCCGAGGCGGCGGGCACGGCGGAGAAGGCGGCGGCGATGAAGGCGCTCGACGGCGTCGGGCGCGAGCACGAGGAGTTCCGCCTCCGGCTCGAGAAGGAGCGGGCGGTGGAGCTCGAGTCGCTGCGCATCCGGGCCGAGATCGCCAAGGCGCAGGCCGAGATCCTGCATGGGGCGTTCGAGCACGCGAAGATCAACATCGTCGGCGGCGACGGGGCGTTCTTCGATCGCTTCGTCAAGGCGGTCACCCTGGGCCAGTCGGTCGACGGGCTGGTCGACCAGAGCGCCACGGTGCGCGCCCTGGCCAGCGACTACCTGAACGGCAACGCGAGCGTCACGGAGGACCTGAAGCAGCTCGTCGCGCACGGGGGGAGGCCCTCGGACGGCACGCTGTCGGGGATGCTGACGTCGCTCCTGCCGAGCGCCGACGCCGACGGGAAGAAGAAGATCGAGGCGCTGGCCCAGAAGGCGCGTGAGCTCGGCATCGACGAGCTCGTGAAGCCCCGCCCCCCGCGCGCCTGAGCGGCGCTCTCCCGCACAGGAGACGGTGGGGGTATCAGCGTTCACCAAGCTCGTTTGGTCGCGCTCAGCGCATGAAGCCCACCCCCCTCCACCCCACCATCGGTCACCAATGTGGTCGTGGTCGTGGTCGTGGTCGTGGTCGTATTCGTGGTCGTGGTCGTATTCGTGGTCGTGGTCGTGGTCGTGGTCGTGGACGTCAACGGTAGGCCGTGAACGACCACGACCACGACCACGAGCACGTCCACGACCACGTAAACGTTAGGATGGCCGTCGTCGACCGCTACCGAGCTCCCACCCCCATCAATACACGGATCGCTCCTAATTCCTCGTCACGTGGATCACGGCGGCGAGGCACATCTCGTCGAGGGTGCTCTCGCCGAGGTGCACGTCCACCGGGGCGGGGAGGTGCTGCTCCTTGAGCGCCTTCGCGAGGAATGGATTGCTGTTCGAGTTGTCGTAAGTGCAGCGCATCGTCAGCAGATCGCCGCCGCGGAGGCGCGGGAGCCGCTCGATGGGAGCGTCGTAGTAGAACCCGCGCTGCCACGAGAAGTCCCACCTCGGCGTCTGCACCAGGCACTGCTCCTCAGGCGCGCCGGCGGCGCCCTCCTCGCGCGCGAGGGTGACCTTCATGTCCGTGCCGACATAGTGCATGTGCGTGCCCGCGCCGTAGAGGTACACCTCCTTGGCAGACACCGCCGCGGGCAGCTTGAACTGCATCGTCTCGACATGGCCTTTCGCGCCGGCGGGGATCCGGAACTCGACGCCATCCGCGTCGTCCGGCCCGGGGAGGAGGCCGCGCCCCTGCGCGAAGGGAGACTCGAAGTTGCCGATCAGCGCGATGCCCATGAGCCACTCCGGAACGCCCTGGGTGAAGCGCAGCTGGAGCCGCGTCGCGTCGGGCTCGGCGGTCGTCCCGGCCGGGTGATAGTGGACCTGCATCACCAGCCGCGCGCCCGCCGGGAGCTCAGCGCCGATGTTCGGCTCGAGCTCGATGGGGACTCCCCCCGGCGCCCACGCGGCGACGAGCTCGCCGGAGAACCCGGGGCCGCCAAAGCAGTCGTATCCGCCGTGCTCATCCACGAGCGCATCCGATGCGCCGTCCCTGTCGAGGAACACCAGCGCGTGGTGCACCACCTTGCTGTTGCCCGGCATGAGGTGCACGCCGTTGATGTACCGCGCCTCCGTGAGCCCAGGATCCATCACGAAACACCGGAACTGATCGGCGTCGCCGCTCGCGACGAACGGCTCCTTCGGCGCGACCTCCAGCTCGACGCCGGGCAGCCCCGGCGCCTCGGCCACGAACGGGGGCGGCGCGTCCGCCGGATCCCCTTCGGGAGCGCCCGAGGCGGCCCACGCCTCGAGGAGCGCTATCTCCTCCTCGGTCAACCGGAGATCGTCCTTCCAGCCGTGAGGAGGATGGCACTCGTCCGTCTCCATCGCGCCCCACGGCGGCATCGTGCGCTCTCGCGCCGAGCGCGCGAGCAGGCTGGCCACGCTGTGCGCGGAGTCGTACTCCGTCAGGCTGAACGGGGCGATGTTGCCCGGAGAATGGCAGCTCATGCAGTGCTTCTGCAGCAGCGGCTCGACGTCTCGATGGAACGTCGGAGATGCCGCCGTGGAGCCGGGCGCATCCTCGCCGGAGCACCCGAGAAGGAACCCCGGAAGGAGCGCAAGCAACGTGAGCACTCCAGATGTCGAATTTCGCATGGTACCCCTTTTCGATAGCCCGCGTGTTCAATAGCCCCCGTCGCGCCGACGCGGCGCCGAGAGCACGAATGTCCCGCCGCAACACGGCTCGCCAGACGTTGACAGCATGAGCACACAGATACAGTAACACGGCTCCCCCTCCAGCACAGGTGTGCGGGGGCGGAGGATCGGCACGTCGGTGTCGCTCACGGGCAACGTCGTCGCGCGCGGCTGGCACGGTCGGCACCGCCCTGGGCGACGCCGGCTCGGCGGGCGCCTCGGGCAACGTGTTCTGAGCTGTCGGGACGGCAGCACGGCGGCCGAGGCGGTCCTCCACGCGAGCACGGCGGCCCAGGCGAGCCGCCGCGCTCCCGTTGCCGTCAGGGCTCGCCCTGGATCAGTGGACCTCGTTGTGGCACGTGGCGCTGCAGCCGTCGCCGCTCGCGGTGTTGCCGTCGTCGCACTCCTCGAACGCCGCCTGCCGCACGCCGTCGCCGCAGTGCGGGCCGAACACGCAGCCCGGCGCGCACTCGCCGTAGCCGCCGTCGTTCTCCCCGTCGTCGCACTGCTCGGGCGGCGCCTGGGTCACGCCGTCGCCGCAGCGCGGGCCGTACACGCAGCCCGGCGCGCACTCGCCGTAGCCGCCGTCGTTCGCTCCGTCGTCGCACTCCTCGCCGAGCTCCCGCTGCACGCTCCCGTCGCCGCAGACGGCGCCGATCCGGCAACCGAGGCAGCCCATGCTGCCGTCGTTCACCCCGTCGTCGCACTCCTCGCCCCACGCGTCCTGGGTGACCCCGTCGCCGCACTTCGCCGCGTCGCCGCACTCCGGCGTGCACCCGCCGTAGCGGCCGTCGTTCACCCCGTCGTCGCACGTCTCGTTGGGCTCCTGGACGACCGCGTCGCCGCACCGCGGCCCGATCAGGCACTCCGCCGTGCACCCGCCGTAGCGGCCGTCGTTCACCCCGTCGTCGCACTCCTCGCCGAACTGGCTGTCGATCTCCTCGTCCCCGCAGCGGGGGGCCGCCACGCAGCCCGGCGCGCAAGCCTCGGAGCCATAGCCGCCCAGGTTGGTGCCGTCGTCGCAGATCTCGTACGGCGAGGTCGTCACCCCGTCGCCGCAGTAGAGCCCCAGCGTGCAGCTCGTGGAGCACTTCCCGTACCCCGGGCCGTTCTCGTCCTCGTCGTCGCACTGCTCGTCCGGCGTGACGATGCCGTCGCCGCACACGGGCTCGCAGACGGACGAGGCCGCGTTGAAGCCGCCGAGCGTCAGCTTGTAGCTCGACGCCGTGGTGTGGCGCTCCGCCTGGAACACGACGACCTCGTAGACGCGCCCCACCGTGAGGCCGAGGTCATCCATGCGCACCGTCCCGCGATCGTCCTCGACGCCGGCGACCTCGCCGGTCCCCATCGGGGTGTGGATGCCGCCCAGGTCGATGCGGAGCCGGTTGTTGATGAACACCCAGACGTCGTCGTCCCCGTAGAAATCGAGCCGCTCCCCGCCGCGGTACTCGAACCAATAGCGGACCTCGCTCGTGAAGTAGAAATTGTGACTGCCCGCCACGTCCCAGTTGTTGAACGGGTCGCGGGCCTCGCGGCTCGCCTCCCGCTGCGCCGCCGGCACCGACGGGTCCTGCCAGCCCTTGCCGTCGAGCGGGAAGAACAGGTGATCCTCGAAGAGGAACACGTCCGACGTCCCGACGCGCGCGAGCGGGAGCCAGTCCACGACCGTCTTCGAGAGGGACGAGTCGTTGTACCAGCGGCTGAAGTCCGTGGCGTTCGTGAGGAAGGCATTCGGTCGCGCCGCGGCGAACTGGGGCTTGCCGTCGGCGCCGAGCGCGCTCTGCACGATGCCCGTGACGATGCCGTCCGGAGGGTTGGTCCCGGGCTCGAAATTCGGCTGACCTGCCTTGAAGTCGCGGTACACGATCGGCACGCGGAGCTCGTCGCCCAGGACCGAATCGTTCCTGCAGCTGTACCCCGGCTCGACCGTGCACCCGGACGAGCAGCCGTCGCCGCTCCTCGTGTTGCCGTCGTCGCACTCCTCGTCGCCGAGGCGCAGCCCGTCGCCGCAGGCCGACGTGCACCCGCTGTCGCCGCAATCCGGCTCGACCTGGCAGAACGGCGTGCAGCCGTCGCCGAGGTTGGCATTGCCGTCATCACACGGCTCCGAGCCCTCCCTCTTCCCGTCGTTGCAGACGGTAGCGCGGCAGGTGTAGCCGCCGGGCGCGGACTGGCACACGAGGCCAGGCTCCCACTTGCAGCTGGCGTCGCACCCGTCGCCGTTCCTCGTGTCGCCGTCGTCGCAGTCCTCGCCCGCGACGACGCGCCCGTCGCCGCAGACCGCCGTGCAGCGGCTCCCCGCGCGCGCGCAGTCGAACCCGGCCTCGAGCGCGCAGGTCGACGAGCAGCCGTCGCCGGAGACCGTGTTGCGGTCGTCGCACGCCTCGCCCACCCCGATCTGTCCGTCGCCGCACACGACCGTGAACGTGCAGTGCACGCCGTCCGGGCATTTCCAGCCAGCCTCCACAAGGCAGCTCGGCGAGCAGCCGTCACCCGGCTCCGTGTTCCCGTCGTCGCACCGCTCGGTCGGCCGCAGGCGGCCGTCGCCGCAGCGCTCCACCGGCTTGCAGGGCTGCCCTGGGACAGGGCACGTGACGCTGCCGGGGTCCTCCAGCGCGCAGACCTCGGAGCACCCGTCTCCGGACACCGCGTTCCCGTCGTCGCAGCTCTCCCCGCCCGAGACGCGCCCGTCGCCGCACGAGTGGAGCCGGTAACACGGCTCGCCCGGGGTCCGGCAGACCCAGTCGCCCGGCTCCCTCTGGCAGCGATCGTCGCAGCCGTCGCCCGAGGCGGTGTTCCCGTCCTCGCAGCTCTCGCCGGGCTCCACCGCCCCGTTGCCGCAGGCGATCGTCGTGTGACAGAGCTCTCCGGGCTCGCAAACGCAGTACGGCTCCACCTTGCAGGCGCCAGAGCAGCAGTCCCCGGGAAGGCTGTTCCCGTCGTCGCACGCCTCGCTCGCCTGGTTGATCTCGCCGTCGCCGCACGCCGGCTCCACCGCGTCGCACTCCGGCGGAGGATCCGGCGACTCGCAGGGATCGCCCCCGCCGCCGCTCCCGCCCGATCCGACCGTCATGAACCCGCCGAATCCCCCGCTCGTATCCTCGCCGCCGGTGCCCGCGGCTCCGCCGCCGCCCGCCCCGCCCACGCCGCCGCCCGCGCCGCCCTCGCCGCCGCCCCCGTCGTCGCCGCCGCAGGCGACGAGCGAGCCGGCGAGCACGACGAGGAGCACGGAAGTAAGTCTCTTTCCCAAGCCCATCGACGCCACCATCCCAACTTGCTGCAGAAGGTCGCCACGCTGTCCAAGCCACGCCGCGAGGCGCCTCGACCGACGAGGTGCGCTGGAGACGGCGTAAGCGCGCGTCGCACAGGCGCGCGCTTGCATCGACATGTGGGTTGCCCTCGTTCCCGCTCATCGCAACGCAACCACCCCCGTGGAGCAAGCGGATTTCACGGCATGGCGGGTTCCCGACGCGCCGCCCGCCGAGGCGCGACGGAATCCGCGGGCGACGCGGCGGCGCGGCGGCGCGTGAACGACGGCGGCGTCGCTCGGGCTTGACATCCTCGGAAGACATCCCGCCGCCGACGCCGAGAACGCCGCCTCGCGGCGGCCCCGCCGCGCGGTCGCCATCTCGCCCCCCGGACGCGGCGAACGGCTGTAACCTGGCCGCGGGCAGGCCGAGGCCCGCGCGGATTCGACGCGGGGGCGGGCCTTTCGGCTGACCACACGGAGCATGCATGGTGTCGACAGGGGCCTTGGACGGCGCGGCCCGGGCGGCGGGGGCGTCCCCGCCGCAGGCGGCGGAGCCGCTGGATGGGGGCAATTACGAGGTCATCCGGCGGAGGCTCGTCGAGCGCGCCGAGGAGCTCGCCCGCCGCGCCGAGGCGCTCAACGCGCGGCGCAAAGAGGTGTTCGGCGGCACGGACCTGGCGCTCCTCGAGAACGCCCGCGTCAGGACCGAGAACAACTGCGTGCCGCGCGACATCGTGAGCATCCGGGGCAAGCTGCTCGTCGGCTACCTCGTGTTCATGGGGCTGAAGGAGGTCAACGTCGGCGACGTCTTCAGCCTCCACCGCTTCGCGAAGGACGGCGGCGCCTTCGACCTGTCCCCCGCGCCGCTCGAGGAGGGCGACGCGCTCCTCGGCGACCCCAACTTCGTCAAGGAATTCAAGGACCTCCACCGCTACGTCAAGGAGCCCCGGCTGCTCCAGCTGCGGCGCAGCGACACGCGGCTGCTCGCCATCTTCCAGGTCGGCGCGACCGAGCGCGACACCAAGGTGTTCCGCTGGAGCATCGACGCGACCGGGCGCGTCCGGTACCTCGACGCGCGCGGCGACGAGGACAACGTCCGCCCGCGCGCCCACGACTTCGCCTGGACCCAGGCCACGCGCGACGACCACGTGCAGGGCAAGCACCCGCACGTCGCCATCCTCGGCGAGATCTTCGTCGAGACGGTCGGCGGCGATCTCACGGTCAAGATCGAGAACAACACGACAACGGGGCTCGGCATCTACCGCGAGCCGGTCGACGACGCGGGCCAGGCGCTCGACGACGCCGACATCCAGTACGCCCGGCTCGGGCCGCTCATCCTGCTCAAGATCAAGCCGTTCCGCGAGCCCTCGTACCGCTACCTCGTCTACAACGGCCGCACCCGGAAGGTCACGCGCATCGACGCGATCGGCCTCGCCTGCCTGAGCCTCCCCGAGGACCAGGGGATCGTCTTCCCGAACGGCTACTACCTCATCACCGGCGAGACGAAGCGCTTCGAGGGCAGCACCGAGAGCCTCGTCTTCGAGCGGGTCATCCGCTCGCCGAACGGGGAAGACGTGCTCTACGTGTTCCACCAGGTCGTCGAGGGGCGCTACGTGCTCTTCCCGTACAACCTGATCCGCAAGGAGATCGCGACGCCGATCCAGTGCCACGGGTACAGCCTCTTCGACGACGGCAAGATGGTGATCTTCCGGGCGTCGGGCGACGAGGCGACCCGCGTCCACCCGATGCAGATCTGGCAGACGCCGTTCATGACCGCGGAGTTCGCGGCGTCGGCGCCGACCGACGGCTCGTACCTCGCGAAGGTGGGCAACGCCGACCTCGTGCGGGGGATCTCCGACGCGCTCAGCATGCGGCGCGCGGCGCTGGACGGGTCGCCGACCCGGCAGACGTACGAGGATCTCATCAAGACCGCCGAGCGGATGACCGACGCCTACTACTGGCTCGGCCACGCCGAGGCGGGCGATCTCCTGTCGGTCGTGGGCGAGCTCCGGGGCGTCTCCGAGAGCATCGTCGACGAGTTCGAGAAGGTCGAGGGCATCAAGGCGCGCGCCGCGGCCGCGCTCGCCGAGACCGAGGCGGCGCAGCGGCAGCTGCTCTCCGGGGTGCGGCCCGAGGACGCGGCGAGCGTCGACGCGTTCCTGAAGGCCCTGACCGCGCTGCGGCGGCAGCGGGGGCACCTCATCACGCTCCGCGAGCTCAAGTACATGGACCTCGGCCGCGTCGACGCGCTCGAGGCCGAGATCGTCGCGCGCGCCGACGAGGTGAGCCAGGCGTGCGTGACGTTCCTCCTCGGCGAGCAGGCGTTCCGCCCGCTGGCCGACCGGCTCGCGGGCCTCATCGCGAAGATCGAGGCGGTCGCGAAGTCGCCCGAGCTCGCGCCGTTCGCCGCGGATCTCGACGCCGTGAACGAGGGGCTCTCGGTGCTCGCCGAGATCGTGGCGAGCCTCAAGGTCGACGACCCCACGGCGCGGACCCGGATCCTGGAGGGGATCAGCGAGGTCTACGCGCAGCTGAACCGCGCGCGCGCGACCCTGAGCGCCCGCGGCAAGGACCTGCGGGGCGCGGAGGGGCGCGCCGAGTTCGGCGCGCAGTTCAAGGTGTTCGGCCAGAGCGTCTCGAGCGCGATCGCGGTGTGCGACACGCCCGAGCGCTGCGACGCCGAGCTGTCGAAGCTGCTCGTCCAGCTCGAGGAGCTCGAGGGGAAGTTCGGCGAGTTCGACGAGTTCCTCGGCGAGCTCGCGGCCAAGCGCGAGGAGGTGAACGACGCGATCGCGGCGCGGAGACAGGCGCTGCTCGACGAGCGGCAGCGGCGCGTCTCGAACCTCGTCGCCGCGGCGGACCGGATCGTCCAGGGGGTGGCGCGGCGGGCGCGCACCTTCGCGGGCGTGGACGAGCTCAACACGTACTTCGCGTCCGACGCCATGGTCGCGAAGCTCCGCGATCTCGCGGCCGATCTCCACGCGCTCGGCGACAGCGTGAAGGGGGACGAGGTCGAGGCGCGGCTCAAGTCGGCGCGGCAGGACGCGCTCCGGGCGCTGCGCGACCGCGAGGACCTGTTCGAGGGCGGCGGCGACGTCATCAAGCTGGGCCGCCACCGCTTCAACGTGAGCACGCAGGCCCTGGAGCTCACGCTGGTCCCGCGCGGCGACGGGCTCGCGCTGCACCTCACCGGGACCGACTTCTTCGAGCCGATCGAGGACCCGGCGCTCGAGGGCGCGCGCGATCTCTGGGGACAGGAGCTCGCGAGCGAGACCCCCGAGGTCTACCGGGGCGAGTTCCTGGCGGGCTCGATGCTCGCGGACGCGGAGGCCGGGCGAGGCGGGCTGTGCGGACTGTCGATCGAGCGGCTGCGCGAGGCGTCGCTCGGCCCGGGCGGGCTGCTCGGCGCGGTGCGCGCGTACGCGGAGGGCCGGCACGACGAGGGCTACGAGCGCGGCGTGCACGACGCGGACGCGGCGCTGATCCTGGAGAAGCTGCTCGCGCTGCGGTCCACGGCGGGGCTCCTGCGCTTCGGCAGCGCGCCGCGGGCCCTCGCGTGCCTGACCTGGGCGGGGCTCGACGCGCGCGCCCGGGACCTCGCGCACCGGCGGGCGCGGAGCCTCGGCCGGCTCGCGGCGCAGCTCGGCGAGAGCGAGGCGCGGGCGGCGCTCGCGGCCGAGCTCGCGCAGGGCGTGGCGGCGGCGGCGGCGGCGCACCGGATCGAGGCGAGCGCGGCGGACGTGCGCGTGGCGGCGCGGTACCTCGTGGAGGAGCTCGCGGCGGAGCGCCCCCGGTTCGTGACGAGCGACGCGGCGCTCTCGCTGCGGGACGCGCTGCTCGCGCGCCTCGACCTCGCGGGCGGCCGCGCGGCGTTCGAGGAGGACCTGCGGCAGCTCGAGAAGCACCCGGCCGAGCGGCTGGAGCTCGCGCTCGCGTGGCTGAGGGGGTTCGCCGCGGTCGCCAACGATGGGGGCTCGCCCGGCAAGCCGGGCTCTGCCCCCAAACCCCCGGCCGCGCTTGCCCACCTAGCGCTCGAGGCGGCGGTCGTCGTCGTGACGGAGCGGCACATCGAGCGGGAGCCGAGCGCGGCCGTCACCGAGGCCCGCGTCGAGGGGCTGCTCGGGCAGCACCCGCGCATCAAGGAGCGCGCGATCGCGCTCCGGCTCGACGAATTCCTGAGCAGGATCGAGGACTTCCTGCACGAAAGGGCGCCGCGCTACCGCGCTTACAGGAAGGTGCGGAGCGAGATCGCGGAGCGGGAGCGGAAGCGGCTGCGCCTCGAGGAGTTCGCGCCGCGGGTGCTCACCTCGTTCGTGCGCAACCGGCTCATCGACGAGGTCTACCTGCCCCTCGTCGGCGCGAACCTGGCGAAGCAGCTGGGCGCCGCGGGCGACGTGAAGCGCACCGACCTGATGGGCATGCTGCTGCTCATCTCGCCGCCGGGCTACGGCAAGACGACGCTGATGGAGTACGTCGCGAGCAAGCTCGGCCTCGTGTTCATGAAGGTGAACGGGCCGTCGCTCGGCCACGAGGTGACGTCGCTCGACCCGGCCGAGGCCCCGAACGCGACGGCGCGGCAGGAGGTCGAGAAGATCAACCTCGCGTTCGAGATGGGCAACAACGTGATGCTGTACCTGGACGACATCCAGCACACGAACACGGAGCTGCTCCAGAAGTTCATCTCGCTCTGCGACGGGCAGCGCCGGATCGAGGGCGTGTGGCGGGGCCGGACGCGGACGTACGACCTGCGCGGCAAGAAGTTCTGCGTGGTGATGGCGGGCAACCCGTACACGGAGTCGGGCGCGCGGTTCCAGATCCCGGACATGCTGTCGAACCGGGCCGACACGTACAACCTCGGCGACATCCTCGACGGCAAGGAGGCGCTGTTCGCGCTGAGCTACCTGGAGAACGCGCTCACGTCGAACCCGACGCTCGCGCCGCTCTCCGGGCGGGCGCCGGGCGACACGCACAAGCTCATCCGGATGGCGCAGGGCGAGGCCATCGCCGCGACGGAGCTCGAGCACGCCTACTCCGCGGCGGAGGTCTCGGAGATGGTCGCCGTGTTCGAGCGGCTCTTCCGGGTGCAGAAGGTGCTGCTGTCCGTGAACCTCGAGTACATCCGGAGCGCGTCGCAGGACGACGCCTTCCGGACGGAGCCGCCGTTCAAGCTGCAGGGCAGCTACCGGAACATGAACAAGCTGGCCGAGAAGGTCGTGGCGGCGCACACGCACGAGGAGGTCGACCGGCTCATCGACGATCACTACGTGAGCGAGTCGCAGACGCTGACGACGGGCGCCGAGCAGAACCTCCTCAAGCTCGCCGAGCTGCGCGGCCGGATGACGCCGGAGCAGGCGGCGCGGTGGGACGAGATCAAGAAGGGCTTCGTGCGGATCAAGCGCATGGGCGGCAAGGAGGACGACCCGGTCGTGCGCGTGACCGGCACGCTGTCGATGCTGGGCGAGCAGCTGGAGGGCATCCGCGGGGCGATCGGGAAGGCGGCCGCGGTGGCGCAGGCGGGGGACGCGCGGGCGCGGGAGATGAAGCAGTGGCTCGCGCCCGAGATGGAGCGGCTCTCCACGGCGCTCAAGGGGGTGGCGCAGCCGCGGGTCGACGTGAAGGTCGAGACGGATCGCTCGGTGTCGGAGTTCGTGGGGCACCACCTGTCGCTTGTGGAGCGGCTCGTGGCGCCGCTCGCGAAGGCGACGACGCAGAGCGCGTTCGGCATCCGGGCGATCGAGGCGCAGGTCTCGGAGCTCGCGCAGGCGCTCCGGTCGCTCGAGGAGAAGGTCCGCGCGGCGGCGCGCCCGCAGAGCCAGCCGCCGCCGCCGCGCTTCGAGGCGCGGGTCGGGGCGGCGTCGCCGGCGAACTTCTACCGGACGGCGCCCGCGGCCGACGTCGTCGACCACGGCGGCATCTTCGTGCCGACCTTCCGGCCGCCGCCGGCGCGGGGGACGACGGTGGCGCTCAAGATCCCGTTCGCGGAGGGCGGCGAGATCGACGCGGTGGGGGTGGTCGAATGGACGCGCGAGGCAGAGGAAGAGGGTCCGCCTGGGTTCGGGGCGCGCTTCGTGCGGCTCTCGGGCGAGCAGCGGGAGCTCGTGGAGGGGTTCGTGCGGCAGCGGGAGCCGATGCTGCTCGGCATGTGAGCGCGCTCGCAGAGACGGCGCTCGCGCGCTCGCCTCGTGACGCCGACGCCGCGCTCGCGCGCGCAGGGCGGAGCAGGGCGCCGTGCGCCGGCGCGGAGGTATGCGGCCCGAACACAGCATCCGAGCTGAGCCGATGCTCGTCCCCCGAACGAGCGGCCGCGCGCGGCGGGCACCCATCCATGAGGAGTGGAGAGGCCTCCCTCGTGCGTGATATCACCGTCCGGTCGCGGTTCGTCGGTGATGGCCTGGATCCGAAGCCCGCGCTCCGGCGCCGGGCACGCAGGAGCTTCAGCGCATGAAGATGATGACCCTCGGACCCTTTGACGGGAACGCGTGGCTGCTCGGCCGGAAGATCGAGCGGACGGTCGCGGAGTGGAAGGAGCCCGCGCGGCTCGCGATCGTGGCCATGCCGAGCGGGACGAAGCACGAGGACTACCTCGCCGCGGTCGAGGACGCGACGGGCGTTCCGGTGGTCGGAGCCACCACCGGCGGGGCGTCGTTCACGGAGCGCGGCTTCAGCAGGAGCGGGGTGACGTGCGCGTTCCTCGGCGGCGCGAACATCGACGTGGCGTGCACGGCGGCGCGCGAGCTGCGCTCGGATCACGCCAAGAGCATCAGGGCGGCGCTGAGCGACATGGACGAGGCCGTCTCGAGCGGCAGCGGGCGGAGCGGGGCGACGAGCTCGATCCTGGTGCTGGCGGACGCGTTCGCGTGCGACGGCGACGATCTGGTGGCCGCGCTCCGCCAGGGCGTGCCGCCGCACACGCGCGTCTTCGGCGGGACGGCGGGCGACGGGTGGACGTTCGAGGGGGCGCGGGTGTTCCTGGGCCGTAAGGTGCTGACGGACGCGGCGGTCCTCGTGCGCCTGACGCACCGGCAGCGGGTGAACATCGACGTGGTGCACGGGTTCCGCGCGGCCGAGGGCGGGCGGGATTTCACGATCACGGACATCGAGCGGAACGTGCTCAGGACGCTGGACGGGCAGCCGGCGGCGCGGGTGTACGAGGAGGAGCTCTCGCGGCTCGGCTTCCGTTCGAGCGGCGAGGGGCTGCTCCAGACGATGGCGAAGCACGCGCTCGGGGCGAAGACGCCGTTCGGCGAGGCGCTGAAGATCAGGTCGCCGATCGCGATCCGCGGGGACGGCGCGGTGGTGCTGACCGGGGGGCTGGCGCGCGGGCAGGTGGTGCGCGTCGTGAACGCGGCGACCGACGCGGTGCTCCAGGCGGCGAAGAGCCTGTCGACGAAGGTGCTGGGGCCGCTGCCCGGCGTGGCCGGCTCGCTGGTGTTCGACTGCGCGGCGCGGTTCCGGATGCTTGGCGAGCGGTACCGCGAGGAGGTGCGGGCGTTCCTCTCGCCGAACGCGGCGTCGAACCCGATGTTCGGGATGGCGTGCTACGGGCAGATCGCGAAGTTCGGGGGGAGCGTCGAGGGGTTCTACAACACGAGCGCTGTCATGGTGGCGTGGGGGGAAGCGGACCAGGGGACGGCTGGCGGGTGAGCAGACGAGCTGGGGTTGGCCGGCAGACGGACGATAGACGCCTTCGACGGGCACGGGCGATTGGGCCCGACGGGAATCATAGGGCGCGATGGCAGTCGCGGCACACCGGGCGTCGCCTCAGAATCCGAGCGATCGAATCGCCTTGCGGATCGTGTCCGCGCTGGCCCGGACACCCGCCTCCTCCTCGGGGCTCATCGGTATGGGCAACCGCGACTCGACGCCGGACCGGTTCACGATGCACGGCACGCTCAGACAGACATCATCGATCCCGCGATAGCCGCTCAGCAGGCTGCTGACGGGCAGCACGCGGTTCTCGTCGCGGAGCAGGGCTTCCAGGATCTTGGCGGTCGCGAGGCCGATAGCGTAGTTCGTCGCGCCCTTGCCGGAGATCACCTGGGCTGCGGCGTTCTTCACGTTGGAGAAGATCTCCGCCCGGTCGCTCGCGCCGAGCGCGCCGTGGCCGGGCACGGACCACGCGTCGAGCGGGATGTTCGCCACGCTCGCGCTGCTCCACAGCGGCACCTCGCTGTCCCCGTGCTCTCCCGCGATGTACGCGTGGACGTTCTGCACGGCCACGTCGAGCTTCCTCGCGATGAGGAACCTGAACCGGCTGCTGTCGAGCACCGTGCCGCTGCCGATCACGCGGGCGGGCGGGAGGCCCGTCAGCTTGAGCGTGACATACGTGATCACGTCGACCGGGTTCGTGACGAGCAGGTAGAGCGCGTCCGGCGCGACGGCCTGGAGCCTCGGCAGGAGCTCGCGGCATATCGCGACGTTCGCGGTGGCGAGGTCCATCCTGCTCTGCCCGGGCTTCTGCTTCGCGCCGGCGGTGATCACGACGACGTGCGCCCCGCGGCAGACCTCGACATCGTCGCTGCCATCGAGCGTGGCCACCGGGACGAACTGCAGCCCATGGTTGAGGTCGAGCACCTCAGCGTCGACCTTGGCCCGGTTCGCGTCGAACAGGGCGACCTGCTTTGCCACGCCGCGGATCAGGCACGCATAGGCGATCGTCGCCCCGACGCTGCCAGCACCCACGATCGCGACCTTGCTGGGAGAGACGGACTGGTGATCAGGCATGCCGCCGGGGTACCGCGGCGAGGCGGCTGCACCAAGGCAAATCAGGCCGCTGAGCCCGCGCGGACGCGGCGGTGATCGCCCGGCGGCGGGGCGGCCGGCGCCACGACCCGAGCCCGCGCGGGCTCAGAGGTGAGCGTCCGGCGGCGGGGCGGCCGGCGCCACGACGATCGCCGCCAGGACCGCCGGCGCCGCCCTCGGGTCGGCCGCGGGCCCTGCGGCGCCGGCGGCGGCCCCTGCGGCGCCTTCGGCGGGCCCTGGGGCGCCTGCCGGGGGCCGTATCTCGACGGCGAGGGCCGGCTGCGCCGCGGCGGGGCTGAGCGCCACGCCCTCGTCGCGGCACGCCCGGAAGAACGCCTTCATGACCTCGGACTCCAGGAGATCGTGGCGCTCGAAGTCGGCGATCCAGAACTTGATGACGTAGCGCTGGAAGAGCGGCGTGACGGAGGCGAGCCAGAGCCTCGGCGCGGGCTCGCGGAGCACCTCGGGCACCTCGCCGCAGGCGCGCTGGGCGGCGCGCTCCACGGCCTCGGGGGAGGCGGCGAGCGCGACGAGCATCTCGATGTTGCGCGCGCAGTTCCGGTCCGGCGCGCAGAAGTTCTGCACGCGCGCCTTGGCGATGATCGAGTTCGGCAGGATCACGACGTCTCCGGAGAACGTCCTCAGGCGCGTGGAGCGCCATCCCACGTAGATCACCTGGCCCTCGACCCCGTCGACGAGGATCCAGTCCCCGACGCCGAACGAGCGCTCGGAGTGCAGGGCGAGCCCGGCGAAGAGGTTGCCCAGGGTGTCCTGCAGCGCGAGGCCGAGGACCACCGTGATGACGGTCGAGGTCGCGAGCAGCGGCACGAGATCGACCCCGGTGACCGCGCCGACGATCGAGAGGCCGGCGACCAGGTAGAGGATCGTGAGCAGGAGGTGCCGCACCAGCGCCGGGAGCAGCACCTTCCGGCGCTCGGCGAGCCAGTAGTCGATGATCAGCGTCTCGGCGATCTCGATGGCGAGGTACGCGGCGAGGGTGAGCTCCAGGAGGAGCACGCCCTTGTGGAGCGTGGGCAGCTCTCCCCCGCGAAGGGAGATGAACGCGTGCATCGCGAGCAGCGCGACGAGCATGCGCGCCGGCAGCCGCATGCGGCGGACCAAGAGGTCGTCCAGCGACGTCTGCGTGGCGCCCGCGAGGCGGGAGAGCGAGGCGAAGACCAGGCGGTAGGCGAAGAAGCCGAGCGCGAGGACGGAGGCCGAGAGCGCCAGCGCGACGGGCAGCGAGGCGGGAGAGCGGATGAGGTCGGCCCAGAGCGCGGGGAGCCGGTCGAGGTTCACGCGGCCGAGTCTGCCACAACTCTGCCGCGACCCGAGCGCGGGGATCTGTCGCCGAGCGGCGCCCTGGGGCGTAGACTCCCTCCATGGACGACATTCGCGATATCAGCCACGACGAGGCCCGGGTGGCGGAGCTGGTGCGCTCGGCGCGGCGCGTCGCCGTGCTCGGCATCAAGACCGAGGCGCAGTCGGATCAGCCTGCCTTCTACGTGCCCAGCTATCTGCAGGGCGCGGGTGTGGAGGTGATCCCGGTCCCTGTCTATTATCCTGACGTGAAGACCATCCTCGGCCAGCAGGTCTATCGCCGGGTGGCCGACGTCCCGGGCCCCATCGACATCGTCGATGTCTTCCGGCGGGGCCAGGACGTCGCCGGGCACCTCGACGACCTGCTCGCCGCCCGGCCGCGCGCCGTCTGGCTGCAGAGCGGCATCCGGAACGACCAGGTGGCCGAGCGGCTGGTCGAGGCAGGCATCCTGGTCGTGCAGGACCGCTGCCTGATGGTGGAGCACCGCCGCCACGCAGGGCGGTGCTGAGGCGTCGAACGTCGAACTCGGGCTCGCCGTGGGGCGACTACACCGCTCGATGCTGCGTCCCCTTGCCGTACGTGATCGCCAGGAAATCCCCCGGTTCGTGGACGATCATCCGGTGCCACACCCCTTGCGGCACCGTGCACGCGGTCCCTGCGCGCAGCGCGACGACCCGCTCGCCGCCCTCGTCCTGCAGCACGACGTCGATCGTGCCCGAGAGGAGGTACAGGATCTCATCCCCTGCCGGGTGCATCTCCCACCGGGCCGTGTCCTCGGCCATGTGAAACCTCGTCACGAGCCAGCCATCCACGCGCTTGACCCGCCGGATGTCGGCGCCCGTCGGCTCGTCGGACATGAGCTCTTGCCAGAACGTCGGCTTCACATCGATCTGCAGCGCGTCCCCGCCCTCCGCGAGGTGCAGGTAGGTGCTGCGGAGATCGAACCCAGGCTGTCTCGGCTCGGCCATATTTCCCTCCCCCGTCTCGACTGAGGGCGTCCATGCCAGCAGGGCTCCCCTACCGCGTCAATCCGCTCTTCCCACCGTCGCCCCCCCCCGGACGCACGCCCGGCGCAGCCGGTGCGTCCCAGGCGCCCCGGCGGGGCCCGCCGGGCTCTACTGAACAAACGCTCCCATCCTGACCGGGACGCGCTACACTGCGCTCGCAGCGCTCGCCTCTTCGCCCGGAGCACTCCGCACCATGCCGCGCCCCGTGAACAACCCTCCGAACCCGTGGTCGTCCACGCAGGTCGAATACCTCGAAGAGGCGCCCCCGGCGACGCTGCAGATCTTCGAGGAGCAGGCCCGCTCCATCGTGGCCGCGAACGACAGCCCCGATCTTCCTTTCCGGTACAGCGTCAACCCGTACCGGGGCTGCCTCCACGCGTGCGCCTACTGCTATGCCCGGCCGTCGCACCAGTACCTCGGGTGGGGCGCCGGCACGGACTTCGACCGCAAGATCGTGGTCAAGTCGAATGCGCCCGAGCTGCTCGAGAAGGAGCTCAACAAGCCGAGCTGGCAGGGAGACACGATCGTGTTCTCGGGCAACGTCGATTGCTACCAGCCGCTCGAGGCGAGCTACGAGCTCACCCGCCGCTGCCTCGAGGTGTGCCTCGCGTTCAGGAACCCGGTCGGGCTCATCACGAAGGGCGCGCTCGTGCGGCGCGACGCCGCGTTGCTCGGCGAGCTGGCGCGCCGGGCCCGCGCTCGGGTCCACTTCAGCATCCCGTTCGCCGACGACGCGGTGGCGCGCAAGATGGAGCCGTATGCGAGCCGCTCGTCGCTGCGCTTCGCGGCGATGCGGGCGCTCTCCGACGCGGGGGTGCCGACGGGGATCTCGCTGTCGCCGATGATCCCCGGCCTGAACGACAGCGACGTCCCGGAGCTCCTGGAGCGCGCGCGGGACGCTGGCGCGGAGAGCGCTTTCATGATGCCGCTGCGCCTGCCGCGCGAGGTGCTCCCGGTCTTCGACGAGCGCCTCGAGGAGGCCTTCCCGGACCGCGCCGCCAAGGTCCGCCGCGGCATCCAGGAGATGCGCGGCGGCAAGATGAACGAGGCCGCCTTCGGTGCGCGCTTCCAGGGAGCGGGCCCGCGCTGGGCGGCGATCCAGCGGCTCTTCGAGGTCCACTGCCAGCGGCTCGGGCTGAACCGGGCGCGCGTGGGCGACGCGGCCGGCGAGGCGGAAGAGCGCTCGACGTTCCGGCGGCCGAGCCGACAGGGGACGTTGTTCGACCTCTGAGCGTGGCACGAGCAGCGCGGTGCTTGCCGACGGGCATTGGCGGTTGGCGGTGTCGGCGCCGAGGTAGGCGCGCCACGGCCACGCGCCCGAGGCGGGCACCGCGGCGGCGGAGAGCGAACGACAGTGCTCGTCGGCGCCCGCGAGGCCATCGGTGTCCGAGGGCGAGCGGCGGAAGTCACCGCCGGTGGGCAGGTCAACGAGCGCGATTCAAACCGGCCAGCCGGAAACGTGCATTGTCTGAGGGTATCTCAAGGCGGCAGGACTGGAATCGTCTCCGTCGCCGGCGCCTTTACCTTTGGTGACGTAGCCACCACCCGAGAAGGGGTGCTCGCGGCTGCCTTTCGCCGATCACGATCCGGGCGGACGGAGCTGCTTGCGGACCTTCTTGATGAAGGTCTGGGTGCACTTTCCGTGGGTGGCCTCATGCTCCACGATCTCGAGCGTGAGCTTGGTCTTCGTCCCGCTGGAGAGATGAGCAGCCGCGTTCACCTCCCTGGCGAGCTGGATGCCTTCCAGCGACGCAGGTCCCTGCTGCTTCTCGACGGCCGCCTGCTTGTTCGGCTGCCGGAAGTGGGAAGGCTTCGTCTTGGTGACGTCGCGGAAGCCGGTGTCGTCCGAGCGCCGACCGGTGCCGTGGCAGCCCGGGCAGGTGGCGGTGGTGCCGGAGAACGAGTTGGCGATGCGGCCGTCGCCGCCACAGATGCCGCAGGATTCAGCAGCCATGAGCCTGGCCCTCGGGTCGGGACAGGTGCTTCGGGTCCTTCATGCCCGAGAGCATACAGCCGATTGTGGCCCGTGGAAGCCTCGCCTGGGGCGATCCGCCATTTTGTGCGTTGCGGCTGTCCTCGACTCGGCTGTCGAGGAGATCATGCGCTGCCGGGTGCCCCTCCCGCTTGTGAAGCCGAAGGCCGGCTCAGCGCCCCATGTCGAGCAGCGGCTCGCGCGCGAGCTCACGAAGCAGGAACTGCTCCACCACGCGCACGCGGTCAGGCGGACGCTTCTGAGCCGGCCGCACGAAGAAGAGAGGAATGGGCTCGGGCTCGTGCCGCCGCAGGACGGCCCTCACGGCGCCGGTCGAGAGATCCTGCGCGACGAGCCACCCCGGCACCTGGGCGAGGCCGACGTCGGCGAGCACCGCGGCGCGGATGTCGTCCGCGTTGCTCGAGAGGAAGGTCACACGTGAAGGGTGATGGCTCGTCGCCGCCGGCCGCCCGAATCGCCATGCGCGCCGCGCGCCTCGAGTGAAGAACACGACGCACTCGTGCTCTTGGAGATCGGGCAGGTCACGCGGCTCGCCGTGGCGCGCCAGGTACGCCGCAGAGCCCACGGTGAGCAGCGGCGTCTCCCCCACGCGCCTCGCGACGTGGCCCGAGTCGCCGAGCGCCCCGGCTCGAACGGCGAGGTCGATGTTGTCGGCCACGAGGTCCGCGAGCCGATCGGAGACGGCGAGCTCCACGGAGACGCCCGGGTGCTCGGCGCGGAGCGCCCGCAGGAGCGGCACGACGCAGGCGCGGCCGAAGCCTGGGGCGACCGCGATACGCACGGTGCCGCTCGGCGCGCGATCGCCGCGCGCGAGCCGCGCGACGCGCTCGTCGAGCGCTCGGACGAGCGGCCCGATCTCGTCGACGAGGCGCTGCCCGGCCGGGGTCGCGCTCACGTGCCGCGTCGTGCGCCCGACCAACCGGAGCCCGAGCTCTTCCTCCAGACGCGCGATCGTCTTGCTCACGGCGGGCTGACCCACGCCGAGCTCGCGCGCCGGCACCGAGAAGCTCCTCGTCTCGACGACTCGAAGGAGGATCTTGAGCGCTTCCAGTCTATCCATGCGCCGCTCCGGTTATTCCGACGAGGAATGGATCTTACCCTCCGCGACGCCGTTCTCAAGCCACGTGGGAGGTCGTATTCGTTCACGACGTCACCCCTTTGCCGAGGCCGCCTGTGCCGCAAATCCATCACCCGCTCTCTTCCGCCGACCGTGACGCGATGACCGCGCTGCGCTCCCAGCTCGCGAAGGGTCGCGTCGCTCCGACGCGAGCGTCGTTCGACCAGCTCATCGAGCTCACGCCGCCCGGCGCGGGCGCCTCGCACCGCGAGGCTCGCGTCGGCGGGGTGCCGGGCACATGGTGCGTCCCGCCGTCCCCGCGGCCCGGTCGAGCGATCCTCTACTTGCACGGCGGCGCGTTCATCCTCGGCAGCGCCCGCGCGTTCCGCCACTTCGCCGGCCAGCTCGCGGTCCGCGCAGGCATCTCCGTGTTCGTCGCCGACTACCGCTTGGCGCCGGAGCACCCTTTCCCCGCCGCGTGGGAGGATACAAGGGATGCGCACCTCGGCCTCGCCAGCGAGCTCGGTGTGGAGCGGGTCGCCATCGCCGGAGACTCGGCGGGCGGCGGGCTCGCGCTCGCCCTGCTGGTCGCTCAGCGCAGGGCGCCGTGCGGCGTGCTCCTCTCGCCGTGGACCGATCTGTCCATGACTGGCGCGAGCATCGAAGCCAAGGCCCTTGAAGATCCGGTGCTCTCCCGTGGGGCGCTCGAGGCCGGCGCGCGTCACTACCTGTGCGGGCACGACCCTCGCGATCCGCGCGCCTCCGCGCTGTACGGCGCGATGGACCACCTCCCGCCTGTGCAGGTTCACGTGGGCACGGCCGAGATCCTGCTCGACGACTCCGTTCGCCTCGATGCGCTCGCCGGCGCTGACGTCCACGTCTGGGAGGGCATGCCCCACGTCTTCCCGAGGAGCGTCGCGACGCTCGAGGCCGCGCGCGACGCGCTCGACCTCGCGGGCGCGTTCTTGCGCCAGGGCATCGACCGGTAAGAACGGAGGATGGAGGCGACAATGCGACGAGACAGCTTCGATGTCCGAAACGTCGATCCCGGGCACCGCACGGCGAGCGCTGACCATGGTAAAGATACCCACGATGCGTTTTCCGGCGGTGACGAACCTCGGTCGACGCGCTTCCAGGTTCGACCCGATTCCTCTGGTGCTCATCGCGCTGGGGATCGCGACCCTCGGCGCTGTCGGCTGGTCGCACCGCGTCATGGTGGATAAGGTCGCCCAGCATGAAGCGCGGAGCTCGCTCACGGATCGTGTCGAGCAGCGCCTCACCTTGGCCCACCTGTGGCTTGAAGAGCTGCTCGGCGGCGATGCAGCGCTCGACCTGAACCATGACGTGTACCGGAACATCGACGAGGCGCTCGGCCTGATCAGCGTGCTCCTCGACGGCGGCGACGCGGGCACCGGCCTCGCGCTCGACCGCATCGACGACCCGGCCCGGCGGGTAGAGCTCCTGCAAATCCGGACCGCGGTCGAGCAGTGGCGACGGATGAGCCAGGCGCGCTACGAGACGCGCGACGCAGGCGGCGCGATCGGGATGCCGGCGGATCAGGAGTTCGACGCGCTCTTCGAGTCGATCATCTCGGCGTCGGTGTCTTTCCAGCGCGCCACGCTGGCGTCGCTCGAGTCCGAGCGGCGCAAGGTCACGTGGAATCACCGCGCGATCATCGCGTTTCAGCTCCTCCTGTTCGCGGGCGGCGCCGCGCTCGTCGTACGCCACAAGCGGAGGATCGAGGCCAGAAACGCGGAGCTCGAGGAGCGCGTCGAGGCGCGCACGCGCGATCTGCGCCTGGCCATGGAGGCCGCGGAGACCTCGAGCCGCGCCAAGAGCGACTTCCTGGCGAACATGAGCCACGAGATACGGACGCCGATGAACGCGGTCATCGGCATGACCGGGCTGCTCCTCGACACCGAGCTCACCCCGACCCAGCGCGAGTTCGTCGAGACCGTCCGCGCGAGCGGCGACGCGCTCCTCCAAACCATCAACGATATCCTCGATTACTCGAAGATCGAGTCCGGCAAGCTGGACTTGGAGAGCGCGCTCTTCGACGTGAACGACTGCATCGAAGAGGCCATCGCCCTCGTGGCAGGAGGCTCCGAGGAGCACCGGATCGAGATCGCCTATACGATCGCGGAGGAGACGCCGCGCGTCGTGATCGGAGACGTCAAGCGCGTCCGGCAGATCCTCGTCAATCTCATCGGCAATGCCGTGAAGTTCACGGACGCGGGAGAGGTGGTCATCCTCGCGTCCTCGGCCCCGGCCCCTGGCGATCGCGTCGAGCTGCGGTTCGCGATCAAAGACACCGGCATCGGCATTCCTGCCGAGCAGATGGGCCGGCTATTCCGCTCGTTCAGCCAGGTGGACGCGTCGCCGTCGCGCCGGTACGGCGGCGCCGGCCTCGGCCTGGCCATCAGCAAGCAGCTCTGCGAGCGGATGGGCGGGCGGATAGGCGTGGAGAGCACGGTCGGGGTGGGCTCCACCTTCTCGTTCTCGGTCGTCGTCGGCGTCGCCGGGGGCGTCACCCGCGCGCCCCCGGACGGGCACGTACCGCCGCTCTCGCGCCTCGAGGAGGGCCTCTCCGCGCGGCTGCCCCTCAGGATCCTGCTCGCCGAGGACAACTCGGTGAACCAAAAGGTCACCATCGCCATGCTCTCACGCCTGGGCTATCACGCCGACGTCGCGGCGACCGGGCTCGAGGTGATCGACGCGCTGGCCCGCCGGCCGTACGACGTCGTGCTCATGGATCTGCAGATGCCGGAAATGGACGGCATCGAGGCCACGCGCCGTATCTGCGCGGAGCGGCCGCCCGAGCGGCGCCCCTGGATCGTCGCCATGACGGCCAATGCCACGGCCGGAGATCGGACGATGTGCATCGAGGCGGGCATGGACGATTACCTGATCAAACCGATCCGGGTGGACGATCTGGTCGGTATGATGGCGCGCATCGCGCAACCCGGCGGCATCGCGCCTGCGCCGCCCGAGGGCGACGCGGCGGCGCCGCTCGATCCCATCGCGCTCGCAGGCCTCCAGGAGCTCGATCTGCTGAAGGACGTCACCGCGAGCTACGTGCGCGACGCGGCCCGCTGCGTGGCCGTCATGGCGGAGGCGATCTCGGCGGGCGACGCCGCCGAGGCGGCGTCGAGCGCTCATCGTCTGAAGGGCAGCAGCCTGGCGATCGGGGCGGTCGTGGTCGCCGCCGCATGCGCGCAGCTCGAAGAGCTGGCGCGCGCCAGTCACCTGGACGGGGCAGAAGCGCGCCTGGCCCGGCTCGAGGAGGAGCTCGCGCGCGCCGCGCGCGCGCTCCGGAATGCCGAGCGCGGGTCGGCAGGCCGAGCGCCTCGTGCCTGATCGCGGCGCGCCGCGCCCGGATGCGGGAGAGCGTCGCGCCCCGGCGCCGCGCCGTCACGCAGCGCCGCGCCGGAGAGCGGAGGGCATGGCGACGGGTTGAATCTCCCCGGCTGCTCTCCCAATGTCAGCGGCGAAGCCAGCGCATCAGGCTTCTTTCGAAGTGGACCAAGCCGAGCGACTTCGAGATGTATCCATCGGCGCCGCACTGCTGCGCCTTGAGCTCGAGCTGCTCCACGTCGAGCGCCGAGTGCAGAAGGATGACGGTCGACGCGATCTCCGGGTCGGAGCGGACGAGCGTCACCAGGGTCGGCCCGTCGAGCCCCGGCATCTTGACGTCGAGAATCACAAAGGATGGACGGTAGTCCACGATCAGGTTCATCAACCCGAACGACCTCGCCGCGGTGCGTACGTCGACCCCCCGACGCTGCAGAAGGCGCTCCACGATCTGGAGAGTCACCGGGTCGTCGTCCACGATCAGCGCGCGCCGTCCGGAGAGGCCAGCGGTTACCGCGACGTCATGGTTCTGTTCCATGGATCTCCCCTCCCCTGTCGCGGCACCACCTCGCCGCGGGATGGACCAACGTAACATTGGCCCGCAACTCTTTGTAGGCGGGATATGCGCGCCTGGCTCGACTCGGCGAGCCAGAGCGCCGATGTGGTCGCGTGTCCCCTCCACCGCCCTCGGCGGTTTGCCACCCAGGACGTTTCGCGCGACGCCAGGTGTCGGCGTCCGGTCTGGCGTGCAGCTGGACCCGGCTGTCTCGTAGAGTTATCGCGCGCATCGAGGCTCGAGGAGGGACGATGGGCCGCTTCGCGAAGACCATGGCACCGCGGCAGATCGCCCAGCAGGCCGCCATTTTCCTGGGCTATGTCGCGGCGGCGAAGCTCGGCCTGCTGCTCGCCACGATCAACCGATCGGCTTCGCCCGTCTGGCCCGCCACAGGGCTCGCCATCGCGGCCGTCCTCGTGTTCGGAAGAGGGGCATGGCCTGCGATCGCCGCCGGGGCGTTCGTGAGCAACTGGCTGAATGGCAGCTCCGCGCCGCTGTCGGCGGGGATCGCGACGGGCAACGCGCTCGAAGCGCTCGCAGGGGCGCTCATCGTGCAGCGGCTCTCGGTGCTCGAGGACCAGCTCGAGCACCAGGCCGCCAACCTCGCCCTGGTCGCGGCGAGCGTCCTCGCGACCGCGGTGAGCGCGACGATCGGTGTCCTGAGCCTGGGTGCAGCGGGCTCTGTCGCGTGGACCAACGCCCTCTCCGTCTGGTTGACCTGGTGGGTGGGCGACATGATGGGGGCGCTCGTGTTGACGCCGGCCCTCCTCGCCCTGAGCGCGAGCAAGCTCCGGCCGAGCGCGGTCTCCCTCCGCGGCGCCCTGACGCTCGCCGGAGTCCTGGGTGTCTCGGCCGCCGCGCTGGGGTTCATCTTCTTGCACCCCGCGGGGAACTCGCTCCTGTTCATCGTCTTCCCGCTGCTGCTCGTGTGCGCGGCGCGGTGGGGGGAGCTGGCCGTGAAGCTCGCGGGGGTCGCCCTCGCCGTCGTCGCCACCGCCGCGACGAGCCAGGGGCTCGGACCGTTCGTCGGGCGTACGCTCAACGAGAGCCTCGTCCACCTGCAGCTCTTCATGGGCGCGACGGCCGTGACCGTGGGCACGCTCGCCGGCTTCTCGGCGGTCGCGGCGCTCCGGTCAGCCGCGCCGGTGCTGCTCGCCGGCTGGCTCCTCTCGGGCATCGCGTTCCACGCGTTCCACCGGGCGGAGCGCCTCGAGGACGCCCGTCACCTCGACGCGCTCATCCACGACGCGCAGGTCAACATCGAGCACCGGATGCAAGCGTACGTGGGAGCGCTGCTCGGCGGCGTCGGGCTCCACGCGGCGTCCGACGACGTCTCGCTCGACGATTGGAGGGACTATCTCGACGCCACGCGGATCGTCACGGAATACCCGGGCATCCATGGCGTCGGGCTGATCCTCCGGGTGCGTGTCGCCGAAACCGCGGCGTACATCGAGAGAGCGAGGCAGCTCGGCGTCACGGAGCTCGAGATCAAGCAGGTGCCCGGGGTCACGCCGCCTGCCGCAGACCAGCTGGAGCGCTATGTCATCACGTTCATCGAGCCCTACGCCATGAACCGCGAGGCGAGGGGGCTCGACATCGGCTCCGAGGCGGTCCGGCGACACGCGGCCGATCTCGCCCGCGACAGCGGACAGCCGGCGATGACGACGAGGATCACGCTCGTTCAGGACGAGCAGAAGAGGCCCGGATTCCTGCTGCTCTGCCCGATCTACGCGCGCGGCGCCGCGCACAGCACCGTCGCGGCGCGGCGAGAGGCGCTCGTGGGCTGGATCTACGCGCCCTTCGTCACGGAGACGTGGTTTCAGGGCGCGCTCGGCCGCATGGCGGAGGAGGTCTCCCTGACCGTCTTCGAGGGCCGTACGCGGTCGAATGACAGCGTGATCTACAGATCGGACCCGCGCGCCGGCGAGCGCTTCCCCTTCGACAGGCTCACCTCCCTCGGGGCGGCCCAGCTCGATCTGGTGCTCGGCTGGAGCAAGGGGCCAGCGTTCGTCTCCTCGCACACCACCAGCTCGTCGTGGGCCGCGGTGGCGGGGGTCGTCATCACGCTGCTCATCGCGAGCGTGGTCGTCGCGCTCCGGCGGACCGGCCAGCGCGCGACGGCCATCGCCTCCGAAATGACCCGGAGCCTCGACCTGGCCCGCGAGACAGCGGAGCGGGCGACGCGGGTCAAGTCCGAGTTCCTCGCGAACATGAGCCACGAGATCCGGACGCCGATGAACGGTATCATCGGGATGACGAGCCTCCTGCTCGATTCGGATCTCGACGCGAACCAGCGCGCGCAGGCCAGGATTATCGAGAGCAGCTGCGAGGTGCTGCTGACGCTCGTCAACGATATCCTCGACCTCTCGAGGATCGAGGCCGGGAAGATCCGGCTCGAGGACGCGTCGTTCAGCGTCATGGCGAGCGCCGCCGAGATCATCGAGCTGCTGCGCCCCAAGGCATCCGAGAAAGGGGTGCCCCTCACGCTGCAAGCGGCGCCGGGTCTGGAGGAGTGGGTGCGGAGCGACGCGACCCGGTACCGGCAGGTGCTCCTCAACCTCGTCCACAACGCGATCAAGTTCACGCTGAGCGGTAGGATCGATGTGCGTGTCGCTTCGAGGCTGCTCGACGGCGGCCGCCGCGAGATCGAGACCTCGGTGGCGGACACCGGGATCGGCATCGCGCCCGACGCGAAGGAGCGGCTCTTCAATCCATTCTCCCAGCTCGACGCCTCCACGACGCGACGATTCGGCGGCTCGGGCCTCGGGCTGTCGATCTCGAAGGGGCTCGTCGAGCTGATGGGCGGGAGGATCGGGGTCGAGAGCGACCTGGGGAAGGGATCGACATTCCGTTTCACGATCGTCGCGGAGGCGGTCTCGGGCGTCTCGCTGCTCCCGATCGCCGGCGGCGCCGCCGCGGTGATCCCGGGGGCGGCCGCGGCCCTGCCGCTCCAGCTCCTCGTCGCGGACGACCATGATGTGAACCAGACCGTCGCGCGCCGCTTCCTGGAGAAGCTCGGCTATCGGGCGGACGTGGCGGCCAGCGGCGTCGAGGTGCTCGCCGCGTTGGAGCGCAAAGAGTACGACGTGATCTTCATGGACTGCCACATGCCGGAGATGGACGGGTTCGAGGCCACCGCGAGGATCCTCGCCCGCGCGGAGGGGAGCGGCAGGCGCCCGCGGATCGTCGCGATGACGGCGAGCAGCATGCCCGAGGATCGCGCGCGCTGCTTCGCGGTGGGCATGGACGATTTCATCAGCAAGCCCGTGCACATCGGCGATTTCGCGCGGGCGCTCCAGGCATCTTCCTCCGGACGGGAGGCGCTGTCGGCGGAGCAGCCGAGCGCGCATCCCGGGCAGCCCGCATCCGGTCCTCCGCGCCCAGGGATGATCGATCGGAGGGAGCTCTCATCGCTCTTCGGGCAGGACGCGCGGCTCCTCGACGAGGTGATCCGCGAGTTCATCGCTCGCGCGCCGGAGATGCTGCGATCCATGGCTGCGGCGCTGGATCGCGGCGACGCGCCGGCGCTGTACTTCGCCGCGCACAGCTTCAGGGGAGCGGCCGCCAACTTCTTCTGCGCGTCCGTGACGCAGGCCGCGGCCGAGCTCGAGAGTACGGGCAAGAAAGGGGCTCTCGATCTCGCGCGCGCGTCGCTCCGCGAGCTCGAGGCGCAGACCGCGCTCCTGTGCCGCGAGCTCGAGCAGCTCCAGCTCAGTTCCCCGCCAGACCCGGCCCCCACGATCGACGATCACCGCGCGCCAGTTTGTGGTTGACGCCGACAATGTGAGCGTTCACATTCGGTGCTCCGGAGCTTCTTCTGCCTTGCCCTGGACAGGCCGTCATGCGCACCGGGCTTTGCCTCCTCCTGCGCCTTCACGTCGACGGTCGCGCCATGGCTCCAGACGGGGCACACGCAGGGGAAAGGAGGCGTTGCAGGTGGGCTCGGCTGGGATGACATCAGGGCGCGCTCCGGAAGACGCCCGTCCGCGGCGCGCCTGGCTCGCACCCCCCCTGGGATGGATGCCAGCCGATGCCGTCTCGTGTTGGCTCCGGCGGCCGGGCCTGCTCAGACCACGAGGGCTGCTCGGCGGGGCATCCCACCCGCTGGTGTGATTACGACGGCGGTCAACCTCCGTCACCGAACGACGCCGGGCAGCACATGCCGTGGATGCCGCAGGAAGTCTGGGTCTTCGTGAGTCGATCCTAGATTCATAGCTCGCGAAGCAAAGCGGCGCTGGCTTGCGTACCAGGTTGGCGTTGATATAGAATCTCTGCCCGATGAATCACTTCCAAAATCACGTTCTCGGATTCGCATCGCTCTCGTTGGCGCTGCTTGTCGCGCTCCCCGCGCGCGGCGCGTCGCTGCAAAAAGTCAACCAGAGCGAATGGGGGGCGGACGGCCTGCCCAGCTACGTCAACATGTACATTTACGTGCCTGACAAGCTGGCGAGCAAACCTCCCATCGTCGTCGCTCCCCATCATTGCCAGGGCAACGGCCAGGGGACGTTCAGCGAGATGTCGAGCCTGGTTTCCATAGCGAACACCAGCGGCTTCATCATGATCTTCCCGGAGGCCACCGGGCAGAACTGCTGGGACGCGGGATCGAAGCGATCGCTCGCCCACGGTGGTGGTGGCGATACGGGAGCCATCGTCCAGATGGTGAAATACGCGCTCGCGAAGTACAAAGGCGATGCGGGCCGCGTGTACTCGGTCGGCGGGTCATCGGGCGGCATCATGACCGAGGCGCTGCTCGGTGTGTACCCCGACGTGTTCATGGCCGGCGTGTCGCTCATGGGCGTTCCGTGTGGCTGCTGGGCCGAGGGCTACAACGACGTCACCGGGACGGGGAGCTCGGCCCAGTGGAGCGGGCCCTGCGGGGGCGGCAACGTCACGAAGACCGGGCAGCAGTGGGGAGACCTCGTTCGTTCCTACTATCCCGGTTACACCGGCCATCGCCCGCGCCTGCAGCATTGGCATGGCACCGCCGACACGGTCCTCAACTACAAGAACATGGCGGAAGACGTCAAAGAGTGGACGAACCTTCTGGGGTTGAGCGCGACCGCGGATGGGACCGACACGCCAAAGCGTGGAACCACGCGCCAGTTCTGGAAGAGCTCTTGCGGCTACACGGTCTACGAGGCGTTTTCGATGGACGGCGTCGGGCACGCTGTGCCGTTCGACGGACCCGCCGTCGCCGCCTATTTCGGCCTCGACAAGGCCGGCGGCCAGGATCCAGAGACGGCAGCGTGTCCCGGCGCTGTTCCCGGGGGCGACGGCACCGATGGCGCGGGTGGCGCGGGTGGCGCGGCGGGAACCGGTGGTGCGGGTGGCGCACCCGGAACCGGGGGCGCGGGTGGCGCACCCGGAACCGGTGGTGCGGGCGGCGCGGCCGGAACCGGTGGCGCGGGCGGGGCCATGGAAAGTGGCTCGAGCGGCAGCGTAGGCAGCGGCGGCGCGATTGACGCCGGTTCCGGGGGAGCGAATGGACAAGACGCCAGCTCGGGAGCTGGCGACTCGACGGAAGGAGACAGCTCGAGCTCCGGTTGCAGCTGCACCGTGGGCAACGACGCGAGAGACTCGGGCGCCCAGGCGGGGCTCCTCCTCGCGGCGCTTGGAGTGCTGCTCGGTCGCCCGAAGCGCCGCCCGCGCTGAACGCATAAGACCCCTGCCGTTTTCGGCGCCGTGCCCTCCACGGCGCGTCCGCCGTCTTCTTCTGCTCCACGTCGCGCTCAAAGGCGGCGGGCTTCCGAGCGCTACCAGTCGTTTCCGGCCTCGAACTGCGGGACGCAAGCGCGGGCGAAGGTGTCGGGGTCGTCGGCGCGGCAGGGGTCGGCGCGGCGGAAGCCGGTGAAGGTGATGTCGGCGGTGGCGATGTCGCGGGCATCGCCGCTCGCGGAGTCGAAGCAGTAGAGCTCGCCGTCGCCGCTGAGGTAGGCGCCGCTGACGAGGGTTTCAGTGGCGCCCTGCTGGGCGAGCTTGGCGATGAGGACGCTCCAGCCGACGTGCAGGTAGAGCGTGTCGCCGGCTCGAGCGTGATCACCGGTCACCTCGACGACAGGCTCGCCCTCGAGCGTGCCGGTGATGGCGTAGCTGCCCTGAAGGCAATCGTGGCAGTAGCGGAGCTCGCCCGGGACGACGTCGCCGCTGCAGGTCAGCGCGCCCAAACCGCCAAGCTCGACGGCGGCATAGCGTCCGTTTCGCACGGCGCGCGCCTCGCCGGCTGCGCAGAGGAGCTGACCATGGCTCGCGATGAGGGCACTGCTCAGCGGGCGCACCTCCCGATCTTCGAAGGGCGCGCTGCCGGAGCCCTTCGACCAGATTCCGGTGAGAAAGTCGATGGGACCACGCAGGGCGTCGCCGCGGAACGTCTGCCACGAGGTGGGCGAGAGCAGCCTGTCCTTCTGCCAATTCTCGGTGCCGTCGTCGGCTCCCGACACCTCGAGCAGCGGAGCGTCGCAGACGGGGAGCACATCGTCCGCCGGCGCGAGCACGACTTGCCGACCGCCCGCCGCGCCCCCTTCCCCGCCCAGCCCCGCTTCGCCGCCCGCGCTCCCCGCCTGCTCGTGCGCGTCACGCGGGCTGTTGCCACATCCCCAGAGCAACGCCGCCCCGAACCACACGAACCTCATCGATGTCATGCCGACCCGGCTTAGCAAAGGGCGTGCTCGTCCTACGCAGCCGCGGAAATGCCGCCGGCCGCAGCCAGCAGTGAACGCACCGTCACAACGTGACGCGCCGCAGGCACATCCCTCGTCTACGCCACCCTGACGCTCGCGCAGAGGATCTCGACCACAAGCCGTTGTGGCGTGGCGCGCTCGAGCGCTATCGTTGGTTTGTGCCGGCGACCGGTTGGCGAAAGTTCAAGGCCGAGGGTGAGAAGAAGCAGCCGTATCAATTTCGGCTGTCACGGCATTTGTTCGCGTTTGCCGGCTTGTGGTCGCGCTGGACGTCGCCGGATGGTGAAGTCGTCGACTCGTGCGCGCTCGTGACGACCGCGCCGAACGCCCAAGCCGCCGAGGTGCATGAGCGCATGCTGCTGGTGATGGAAGAAAGCGCCGCGAGCGCGATGAACCTCCGGTCTTACGCGACCGTCGTCGCGATGGCATGGCTGGCCGCGTGCAGCAGCGGCTCGAGCGAGCCGCCTCTACCATCGCCGTCGGGCGGAGCAGGCGGTACGTCGGCGGCCGGCGCCTCGTCCGTGGCAGGTGGCTCGGGCGGGAGCGCAGCACAAGCAGGCGGTGCGGGGGCGAGCGGCGGCGCTGGGGCTGTCGCGGGCTCGACCGGCGTAGCTGGCACCTCGAACGGTGGCGGAGCCGCCGGCGGCGCCGGGGGCGGTGGTGCGAGCGCGGGGGCGGGCGGCGCCGGCGCGTGCCCGGCGGGCTCGACGCAGCTGTCGCCGTGGCCCGGCGAGGCCGAGGTTCGCACGCTCGACAGCGAGGACGCGTTCGAGAGCGATCTGAGCGGGCTGACCTACGAGGCGCCCGGAGTGCTGTGGGCGACCAACAACCTCTCCTCCAAGCTGTTTCGGTTGCTGAAGAGCGGAGGGAGCTACGCGCCGGACACGTCCAATGGCTGGGCGTCCGGCAAGCGGCTACGTTATCCGAACGGCCAGGGCACGCCCGACGCGGAGGGAGTGACGCTCGCCGCCACGAGCGCCGCGGGCGTCTACGTGTGCGCCGAGCGCGACACGGACAATCCGTCCGTGAGCCGGCTGTCCGTGTTGCGCTATGACGTGAGGGCCGCCGGAGCGACGCTGACCGCGACTCACGAGTGGAACCTCACCGCGCTCTTGCCCGAGGTCAACGCGAACGCGGGTCTGGAAGCTGTCACCTGGGCGGCCGACAGCTTGCTCACGGCGCACCACTTCTTCGACGAGAGCAAGGCCCGAGTTTATGTCCCGAGCGACTACGGCGAGCACGGCGCCGGCCTGTTTCTGGTGGGCGTGGAAGAGACCGGCAAGGTGTATGCTTTCGCGCTGAATCACGAGAGCGGCGCGGCCACCTTGGTGGCCAGCATCTCGACGCCGCTCGCGGGCGTGATGGGGCTCGAGCTCGACCGTGATACAGGCAGCTTATGGGCTACCTGCGACGACACGTGCGACAACCAAGCCGCCGTGTTCGGTATCGACGACGCGCTCGGACGCTTCGTGCTGGAGCGGCGTTTCACGCACCCCAGCGGGCTGCCGGACTCCAACAACGAAGGCATCGCGATCGCGCCGGACGCGGAGTGCAGCGGCGGCGTCAAACCGTTCTTCTGGACCGACGACGCCGATGCCGACGGCTTTTCGGTGCGCGAAGGCTCGCTCGCCTGCGGTTGCCTCTAGCGACTGAAGGTCGTGTGGTGGAGCGGCAGCGCCTCGGGCGCCGGAAAGAACGCCCCCCGAGCCCGCTCTGGAGCCCGTCGCTCGTGGCGATGAGATCGGGAGTGATCGGGGTGCCCGTGCCGCTGCTCTTCCTGAGCTGGGCCGGGCCGAACGACGCCTCCCGCGGCTCCGACGACCTCCTGCGCCCCGACTGGGCCCGACAGGAGCGCACACGGTGCCCCGGCCGGATGCGCCGTCATCACGTGGCCCCTCTGCGTCGATGCCGCGCCGGCCCCGGATAACCAGCGCCGCGGCCTCATGGGCCTTACAAGCCGCGAACCGCGTCGGAGCCCCCGCCCGCGGATTGGCCCTTGCGACCGGCGCACGGAATGCTGTACCACGGAGACCGCAGTGCGTTTTCGTGGGGGGTCGCACCGGCGCGGCCCGCTCCTGGTCTATCCTGGGGACGCGACGATACCGCACGCCCGCTGACGAGCCCTCATGACCTCACCTGCCCAGGATCGCGCCACAGCCCGCCCGGCATCCCGCCGCAAGCTGCTCCTGAACCCGCGATTCCAGCTCAAATACACCGGGCTCCTGGTCTCGGTGGTGCTCGCCGTCATGGTGGCGCTGGGACTCGTCATCTGGCAGACCGCGAGCGTCGCGAACGAACAGGCGCGTTACGCGGCGACCCAGGCGGAGCTCGCGCTCAAGGAGGCGGCGAACAGCGCCAAGATCCTCAAGATGAGCACCGCCGCCATGGGCGGCGACGGCGCCGAGCTCGGCAGCACCCTCGACGAGGAGCTCGAGAAGACGAACCGCGAGTACGAGCGCAACCTGGCAGAGGTCGCGAGGCGGCGCGCCGACGTCGAGGCGCTGCAAGGTCGCCTCCTCGGCATCCTCGTCGGCGGCGGCGCGTTCCTGCTCGCCGTCCTCGGCGTGCTCGGGATCTTCATCACCCAGCGCATCGTGGGGCCGGTTCACCAGATGAAGCGCCTGTGCCGCCAGGTCGGCACGACGCGGCTCACCATCGGAGAGGGGCTGCGGAAGGGCGATGAGCTCGGAGACCTGTTCGACACGTTCGTGCAGATGACCTACTCGCTCAAGGCGCTCCAGACAGGCAGGCTCGCCTCGCTCGACGCGGCCATCCAGCGGGCCGAGGCCGAGTCGGCCTCGGCCGAAGTGCTCGCGGGGCTGCGCGCGCTGCGGGCGCAGCTCTGCCTCGGCCTCAGCGAGTCCGAGACGGTGCGGCGCCGCGCTCCGAAAGGTGGTGAGTCATGAGGCGAATCGCCGGGGCGGAGGCGACATGAAGCCTCCCGAGCTGATCCAGCAGGCGGCCGGCTTGCTCCGAGCCCGCTTCGATCTCAACGAGTACAACCCGACCCCGATCGTCGACCTCGGCGCGCTCGTGGCGAACGCCGATGGCACCGTCGACGCCGAGGAGATCGACGCCCTGCGGCAGCTGATCGAGCCGATGCTGGGCGCCCAGCTCAACGCCGAGCTCGTCCGCTACCTCATCGAGGCGAGCCTGAAGGTGATCGCGGCGGCGGGCGTCGAGCCCCGGGTGCGCCTGCTCGCGGAGATCCTCATGGACTGCGACGCGGTGGAGGAAGGCATCCTCATCGCGCTGGCGGTCGCCCACGCGAGCGAGGGGATCTCCGACGCGGAGCGCGCGGTCATCGAGCTGCTCGCCCGCGCGGCCGAGCTCCCCGCGCGCCGGCTCGATCAGCTGAACGAGCAGGTCCGGGCGGCGTTCGCCGCCTGACGGCGGCATCCGCCGAGGGATAAAGGCCTTGGCAGACCGTGCGTGGCGTCAGCCCTCTTCCTTGGTCGCGAGCAGCCGCGAGAGGCGATCGCCCTCGATGCGGACGGCGATGACCTTCTCCCGGTCGAAGACCACCGCGCCCGGGGCCGCGCCGCGCGGCTTGCGCACGTAGCGGCGCTGGACGTAGCTCACCTCGCATACCGCCTCGCCGCGCGCGTCGCTGAAGTGCGCCGCCAGGGTCGCGGCGTCCACGAGCACGTCCGCCGGGCAGCTCGCCCCCTTCGCGAGCGGCACGACGACGTGCGAGCCCGTGACGCCCTTTGCATGAAGCCAGAGGTCGTGCGGGCGCGCGTGCTTCGTCGTCAGCGCGTCGTTGTCCTCGGCGCCTCGGCCGACGAGGATCGCGGCGCCGGACGCGCTGCGGTAGGCGTGGAACGGCCGCCGCGGCGCGGGCCGCCCCGCCCCGGGGGCGCGGGCGCCCGGCGGCCTGGGCTCGCCGGCGCCCGCGAGTTCCGCGCGCGAGACGCCGAGGGAGCGGGCGCGCTGCGCGAGCGGCTCGATCGACTCGGGCCGCGCCTCCGCCGCGGCGACGTCCGCATCGAGCGCGGCGATCGCCGAGAGGGCGCGCTCGGTGTCGGCGAGGCGGGCGCGCATCACCGCCTCGCCGCGCTGGTAGCGCCGCGCCTTGGCGAAGAAGACCTCGGCCTGCGCCTTGGCGGGGCGCGACGGGTCGAGCGCGACCTCGATCTTGCCGCCGGTCTCCCAGTCGTCGAGGAGCGCCTTCGCGGCGCCCCGCGGCACGCGGGCGGCCTGCGCGAGCAGGAGCTGCCCCGTCTTCTGCAGCCGCGCGACGCTGCCCAGCCGCCCGAGATCGCCGCGCACCGCCTCGGCCCTGCGCTCGAGCGCCGCGCGCCTCGCCTTCACGGCGCGCGCGAGCGCGGCCTTCTCCTGCCCGGCGGCGGCATCGTCGCTCGCCTCGACCAGCGCCGCGCCGGCGGCGAGGGGATCCGCCGGGTAGGCGATCGCTGCCGGCGGGGCGCCCCCCTGAGGCGGCCAGCGGAGGATCAGGTGGCCGGCGGCGTCGAGCAGTCGCGCCTCGCCGCGGCGTCCTGGAGCGAGTTCCAGCCGCGCCCCCGGGGACGATCCCAACCTGGGTGGGGGTGCTACCGGCACCGACCCGGGTTCGGGCGCCACCAACCCCAACCCGGGTTCGGGAACTGCCGCCGGCCCCAACCCGGGTTCGGCCGCGGCCAACCCCAACCCCGGTGCCGCCGGCCCCAACCCGGGTTCGGCCGCGGCCAACCCCAACCCCGGTGCCGCCAACCCCAACCCGGGTTCGGCCGCGGCCAACCCCAACCTGGGTGCGACCTTCGCACTCCCTCGGTCATTTTCCACCATGACCGCATCGCCACCCTCCGCGACGATCACGATCCCGTCGCTCCGCACCTCGATCGCCAGCACGCGGCGGCCGACCAGGTGCGCCCTCATGGCGGCGACGAGCGGGTGCGACGCGCCGGCGCGGAGCCGGGGCAGCCTCGGCAGGATCCCTGCCCCCACCACGCGTGGTCCGATGCCGGCGCCGAGCACGCGCCGCGTCCCGTCGTAGACGGCGAGCGCGACGAGCCCCGTCGCCGGGTTCGCGTGCGCCGCGTCGATCCGCGCCCCCACGCAGCGCGCGAGCGCCTCGGCGAGCGCCCCGCCCTGCGCCGCGCCCCCCGGGTGGTCCTCCATGGCGAACGCGGCTCGTTCAGCGCAACGCTTCGAAGTACGGCCCGCAGCAACGCAGCCCGAGATCGCACGCCGGGCCGCGGTCCTCGCACGAGGCCACCTCTTCACCGTTGACGAAGCAGGAGCAGACGGTCCTGCCGGCGCCCTGGGCGCGGCACTCGGCCGCGACGACGAAGCCCTGGCACGCTCCCTTGCAACTGCAGGCCCTGTCGCGATCGCCGGCGCACTCGATCCCCGGGCAGCCGTCGCCGTTCACGCACACGTCATACTCGTCCAGGAACCGCTGGCACCGGGGCCCGACGACGTCGCAGTCGAACCTGCCGTTCGTCAGGCAGTCGAAGAACGGGATGAGCAGATCGTTGCACTGGGGCGCCTGGGCCAGCTCCGTGTCACACGTCGTCCCGCAGCCGCCCGGCTCCGACGCTCCACACGCCTCCGCGTAACGCTCGCAGAAGCGCACGCACGCCGACCAGGCCTCGCCGCCGCCCGCCCCGCTGGAGGCGCTCCCTGTCCCCGACGTGGCCATCCCGGTCGCGCCGGTGCTGACCGCGCTGGAGCCGCTCCCGCCGATGCCGCCCCCACCGGTGCCCACCGCGCTGGAGCCGCCCACGCCGACGGTCACCCCGGTGGAACCGCCCACGCCGGAGCCGCCCACGCCGACGCTCACCGAGACCGCACCCGTGCTGACCGCGCTGGAGCCGAACGCGCCCGTGCTGACGGCGCTGGAGCTCGTCGCCCCGGCGCCTCCCGACCCGTCGGGCATCCCATCGACGACGACGTTGCCACCGCACGCGCTCCCCCACGCCAGGGCGGCAAGCGCAGCGGTACGCATCCTGAGCATCGTCATTCCCATGGACCGCGAGAATACCCCAGGTGCGCGCCCGGGCGCGAGCGCCGCGTCGATCCGCGCCCCCCGCAGCGCCCGATCGTCTCGGCGAGCGCTCCGCCCTGCGCCGCGCTCCCCGGCTGGTCCCCCATGGCGGACGCCGCGCGGGCGTCCCTCAGCGAAACTCGTCGAAGAACGGCTCGCAACAGCCATGGGCGAGCTCGCACGCCGGGCCGACATCCTGGCACGTGGCCAGCTCCTTGCCGTTGACGAAGCAGGAGCAGACGAACCCGTCGCGCATGTCGGGGTGGCACTCGACCCCCAACGACGCGTTCGGGCACGAGCCATTGCAGAAGCAGGCCCGGTTGAAATCGGTGAAGCACTCGAGCGGCGAGCAGCGGCCGTTGCCCCGGCACTCGTCGTACTTGGCCAGGAACGGCTGGCAGCGCTCCAGGGCGAAGTCGCAGTCGACGCCGCCGTTCGCCGCGCAGTCGAAGAACTGGGAAAGCAGGTAGTTGCACTGGGGCGCCTCGCCCAGATACTGCTTACAGAACCCCTCGCACTGACCCGGCTCCACCTGCTCGCAGGCATCCGTATAGGTCTCGCAGAACTTCATGCACATCGCCCAGGAATCGCCGCCGCCCGCCCCGGTGGAGGCGCTCCCTGTCCCTGACGTGGCGGTCGCGCTGGTGCTGACCGCGCTGGAGCCGCCAACGCCGGCGCCGACCGCGCTGGAGCCGCCCACGCCGACGCTGACCGCGAGCGCGCCCGTGCTGACCGCGCTGGAGCTCGTCGCCCCGGCGCCTCCTGATCCGTCGGGCATCCCGTCGACCACCACGTTTCCACCGCAAGCGCTTCCCCAGGCCAGGGCGGCGAGCGCAGCGGCGCGCATCCTGAGCAGCGCCATTCCCATGGGCCGCGAGAATAGCCCAGGTGCGCGCCCGAGCGCGAGCGCGGCACAGGCGCGACGGGCGGATCGAGGCGAGCCGCCGCGCGGCCTCTCGTCCGCCGCGCCGCTTTGCGATAGAGACCCGCCGCGTGCTCCTCGACCTCCTGCTCGCCCCGCTGCTCGCCCAGGCTGACGCGCCACCCCGGCCCGGACCCGCCGCGTCCTGCCCGTCCGACATGGTGCTCGTCGAGGGCACCCACGCCGAGAACGTGCAGCGGATCTGCACGAGCTACCGCGGCGGCCACTGCTTCGACTTCTTCCCCGGCCTGTTCGCCGCCGAGCCGCGCTTCACGCCGGTGCGCACGTGCATGGACCGCCACGAGTGGCCGAACCGGGCCGGCGCGCTGCCGGTCGTGATGCTCCGCTTCATCGAGGCCGAGCGGGAGTGCGCCGCCGTCGGCAAGCGCCTCTGCACCGAGTTCGAGTGGGAGCTCGCGTGCGAGGGGCCGTCCGCGCTCCCCTTCCCCTACGGCCACGCGCACGATCCGGCCGCCTGCAACGTGAGCAAGCCGTACCGGGGGATCAGCGAGCGGCGGCTCGCGTCCGACGACCCGGCGGTGCGGGCCGCCGAGACGCAGCGGCTCTGGCAGGGAGAGCCGTCGGGCTCGTATCCGGCGTGCGTGAGCCCGTACGGCGTCGTCGACCTGGTCGGCAACGTCGAAGAGTGGGTGTCGACCTCGCGCCCCGAGTGGCCACACCGCTCGTCGCTGAAGGGCGGCTACTGGTCCAAGCCGTGGGCCGGGTGCCGGGGGACCAACGACTCGCATGGACCGATGTTCCGGTTCTACGAGATCGGGTTTCGCTGCTGCAAGGATCCGCGGCCAGGACCGTAGCGCAGGGCCCCCCGAGGGCGAATCGGCGAGAAAATCGGTCGTCGATTGCACGGAGCGGAGATGACCGGTATGCCCGCCCTCTCGGCGCCCCGATGACTACGATCGAGACCTCGATCAATACCACCACCGCCGAGCAATCCACCTCATCGCAATTCCCGGTTTGCCAGTGATCGGTGCGGCTCGGCAGGCGCGGATCGGCCGACTCGCATGCACCTCGGCAGGGGGCGACTCGACCCGCAGCCTGCCGCTCCTGCCGGCGGCGTTTGCGCTTCCTCCTCCCCGCCGCGCTCGACTATCCTCGGCGCGTGATCCTGGAGACGCGGCTTCGCCGCCGCCCGACGGGCGCCGCCGCCACAATCCTGCTCGCCGTCGCCGCCTCGTGGGGCCCGCGCCCAGCGGCGGCCCAGACCGACTCGGCGCCCGCGCCGCCGCCAACGCCGTCAGGCGTGACCACGACGGACCCTTCCTCCGAGCGACCCCTGACCAACCCGGCGCCGGAGCGCTCCTCGCCGCCCAGCCCTAGCCCCGCAGCCCCGGCGCCCCTGCCGACCTCGGTCGGGCGCCCCCGCATCGCCGCCGCGCGGGCCCGTACGCCCCCCGCCGTCGATGGCGCCCTCAACGACGCTGTATGGGCCAGCGCGACGCCGAGCGACGCCTTCGTCCAGAAGTTCCCCGACGAGGGGGGCTCGCCCGTCGAGCGGACCCTCGTGCGCGTCCTGTACGGGGACGACGCGCTCTACGTCGCCGTGGAATGTGAGCAGCGCTCTGCCCCGCTCCGCGCCCGGCTGACCCGCCGCGATCGGGAGATCGAGTCAGACTACGTGCGTGTCGCCATCGACAGCCGCTCCACGGGGACGAGCGCCTTCGAGTTCGGCGTCAACGCGGCCGGAGTCCTCTACGACAGCCTTCGCTACAACGACACCGAGATCTCCGCGGACTGGGACGAGGCCTGGGAGGCTCGGACCGCCCGCACGGCTCGGGGATGGACGGCCGAGATGCGCATTCCCTACCGCATCCTCCGGTTCGACGCGGCGCCCGACATGGCATGGGGGTTTCAGGTCCGGCGCTACGTGTCCGCGCGCCAGGAGACGGACGAATGGGCCTTCATCCCACGAGCCGTCGGCGGCGAGGTCTCCCACTATGGTCGCCTCACCGGCCTGCGCGACGTGCCCTCGCGCGTCGAGCTCGCGCTGCGCCCGTTCGCGCTGGCGCAGATCCGCAAGCGTGATATCGACCCCGCCGTCGCTGACAGCGGCGTGGATGGATCCGCGTCGGCGGGGCTCGACCTCGCATGGAACATCACCGAGGACCTCACGCTCGACGCCACCGTCAACCCCGACTTCGCCCAGGTCGAGGCGGACCAGCGCGTCCTGAACCTGACGAACTACGAGGTCCTGTTCCCCGAGCTGCGCCCCTTCTTCCTCTCGGGGATCGACGCGTACTCGACGCCCATCCAGGTGCTCTACACGCGCCGCATCGGGCTCGCGCCGCCGTGGCCCGCCGTGCGCACCGACGCGCCCTACGGGGAGCGCCTCGCCGACGTGCCCGGCCCGACGACCATCCCGTTCGCCGCCAAGCTCGCCGGCACGCTCGGGCCCTACTGGTCCATGAGCGCGCTCACCGCGACGACAGCGCCCAACTCGGTCGAGATCGCCCCCGCGACGGGCCCCAGGGAGCTGCGCCTCACGGAGCCATCGGCCCTCTACGGCTTCCTCCGCGTGAAGCGCGAGCTCGGAGACAACGCGCATGTCGCGCTCCTCGGCACAGCCGCCCTGCGCGGCGAGCCGGGGCACGTCCCCGAGCTCCTTTCGGGCTCGGCCGCCTATCCCAGCGTGCCCGGGGAGGCCGCCGCGCCGCCCAGCCAGCTGTGCCCCGACGGGTCTGTCACCGAGGTGGGAGCCCGGTGCTTTCGAAATGCCTTCGTCGGCGGGGTGGACGGGCGCTGGCGCTCCCGCGGAGGAGATTACACCATCAAGGGCCAGGCCATCGCCACCGCGGTGACCGCAGGACCGGAGCAGCGCCTCCGAGACGGCACCGTCATCGCGTCGGGAGACGTCGCGCCCGGCGCGCTCCTCGATCTTATCAAGGATGGCGGTGAGCACTGGGTCGGCGAGCTCTACGGCGACATCTACGCGCCCAAGGTGGCGCTCAACGATCTCGGGTACCTCCAGCGGCAGAACCTCCAGCGCCTGGGCATCAACATCGAATACCGCACGCTGAAGCCGTGGTGGGCGACGCTCGAGACGCACACATCCCTCTTCGGCAGCTACAAGAACAACTTCGACGGACTGGCGCTCGCGCGCACGGTCCAGGTCGAGACATCGTGGAAGCTCCGCGGCTACTGGAGCGTCCTCGCCAACGTCGCGCTGATGGGCGCGTACTTCGATGATCGGGAGGTGGGCGACGGCACCGCGCTCGAGCGCGCGCCGGCCATCGAGACGGTGCAGACCATCTCGACCGACCCGCGCGCCCCGGTCGCCGGGAAGCTCACCTCCACGCTGCAGTTCCGCGGGAACGGGAGGAACGTGGGGTTTGACGGCGAGCTGAACCTGCGCCCCGTCTCTCAGCTCGAGCTCGATCTCCTCTCGAGCGTGTTCCTGACCGACGGGGAGCCACGGTACGCCGGATCGGGCCCCGGCCCGGACGATCTGCTGTTCGGCCGCCTCTCGGCGCGCAGCGTCAGCGGGACCGTGCGCTCGACGTTCACCTTCACGCCACGGATCACGCTGCAGGCCTACGGGCAGCTGTTCCTCGCGTCGGCGCATTTCTCGGACTTCTCCGCGTCCTCGGCGACGCGCGGCGACGGGGCGCCGCGCGTCGTCACGCTCGAGTCCCTGCAGCCCGCCGCGCCCCCCGCGATGAACCCCGATGTCGAGGAGGTGGCGCTCAACGTGAGCGTGGTGTTCCGGTGGGAGTACGCCCTGGGATCGACGCTCTATGTCGTGTACACGCGGGCGCAGGCGCCCCTCGTCGAGCTCGCCGAGGGGGCGATCGCGACGCTCCGCCCCTCGCTGCTCGGCGCGGCCCCGGCGGTGGACGTAGGGCTCGTCAAGCTCTCCTATTTCCTCCCGCTCTGACGGGTCACGCGCGGACGAAGCGAACCCTCGCGTGCGCCGCGGAGGCGCGGGAGATGGCCTCTTCGCGCGAGGCGCCCGTCGCGATCACGTACCCCTGACGCGAGTCGCTGGAGAGGATCGGACCGAGCGCGTCGCCCGGCTTCGCCGAGCAGGAGACCCGGACCACGCCGGGCATGGCGCGCGCCTCGTCGAGGCCCTCGATGGCCTGAAGCGCGCCCCCGTCGACCGCGAAGAACCGGACCGCCGCCGCCTCGGCGACGGGACGGCGGGGCTCCTGCGGCAGGCCGACGAGCGCCCGCACGGTCTCTTTCACGAAATCGACCCCGCGCGTGAGGAGCGCGAGCTCCCAGATGAAGTCGCCGCCAGGGCGCGTGTTCGACTCGATGATCCTGGGCCCCCTGGAGGACAGGCGGAGCTCCGTGTGAGCCGGACCGTGCCGGTGCCCGATCCGGTCGAGGAAGCGGAGCACGCACGCAGAGATGCGCTCCGCCTCCGAAGGATCGAAGCGCGCCGGCATCTGGTGCCCCACCTCGACGAAGCCCGGCTCGCCCGTGGTCAGCTTCTCGGTAATGGCGACGACCTCGTGCCGCCCGTCCACGCTCTGCGTCTCGACGCTGATCTCCTCGCCGTCGATGAACTCCTCCGCCATCAGGGGGAGCACCCCCGCGGCCGAGCTCCGGTCCCACGCGGCGCGCAGGCCCTGCCCGTCCCTCACCATCGAGACGCCCTCGCTCCCCGAGCCGCGCGCGGGCTTGAGGATGAGGGGGCCCGAGATCTCGGCGTGGAAGCGCTCGAGGTGCTCGAACGATGGACACTCGGAGAAGCGCGTCGTGCCGACGTCGCCGCCGGCGAGGAGGCGACGCATCTCGACCTTGTCGCGGGTCGCACGGACGGCGCCCGGCGGGTTGCCCGGGACGCCGAGGGCCTCGCAGACCGCGGCAGCCGGCTCGAGACCGTACTCCGTGAAGGAGAGGGCCGCCGACACGGGCTCGACGGCGTGGACGGCGCGGGCGAGCTGCAGCGTCTCGTTCAGATCTTCATAGTTGAAAACAAAGAGCCGAGTCGCCGACTCCACCTGTTGCGGTGTCGCCATGGCGCGACTCTGGAACACGGTCAGCTTGACGCCGGTCGAGGTGATCCGCCCGACGGTATCCTCGTGTCCACCCACCAGAAGCACGTGTGCCATTGTGACCTTCTCCCCGCGGCGCGGGGCTCTTCACTCGAGCGTGAAATCGCCGGCCGCGCGCGCCTCGTCGTCGTCCAGGCCGAGCGCCTGGACGGCCGCCGCGCGCAGGGTCGTGAGCTCCGCGCGCGCGGCGGCGGGCGCGTATACCCAGTTCTCCAGGAGGCGGAAACGGTTCGCGCCGAGCTTGCGCTTGGCCGGGTGGCCACCTCGCCCGAGGTGGACCTCCCGCAGGCCCGCCCGCTCCGCCAGCCGGTACATCTGGAGCGTCTCGGCGATGTAGAGGTTCTGGCCGCCCGGCACCCTCGCGCGATCGATCCCCTGCACCATCTGGAAGAGCTGGCCCCTCGTCCTGTCGATGAAGTTCACGGACGCCTGCACCGCCTCGCCGGTCGCGCGCTCGCGACGCAGGCAGAGCAGCAGGTGCGGGCCGAGCGCGGACGCCGCGATCGCCGCGAGTGTCCCTTCGTCGTAGAAGTTCCGCGCGTGCCCGTACTTCTCGATGTTCATGCCGTGCAGCCGCGCCACCTCGCGCATGGCTGCCGGGTCGCGCAACGCCTCCTCGCCCTCCAGGAACACGAGGTCATAGGTCTCCTCGGCGCGCCGCACGAGGCGCGCGAGCTCCTTGCGCTGGTGCAAGGAGAGGCGCTCGGCGAGCGCGGCGTCCACCCCATCGCGCAGATCGACGATCGCCTCGATGAACCACGGGAGCGCGAGGAACCCGGCGTCGCGGAGCGCCGCCCTGTCCGAGGTGCGGCGCACGGTGGGCACGAGCAGCTGCGCGGCCCCCAGCGCGCGCGCCCGCGCGCGCGCCTCGGCGATGGCGTCCGCCGACGGCGCCACGCTCGAGAAGTTGTAGAAATAACCGCCGAAGACCAGCGTCCGCTCGTGGTCCACGGCAGGGCAATCGACCTGGAACCGACGGACCCAGTGCATGATCTGCTGGAGCGGCAGCGCCGGCCCGGAGAGCTCGTAGAGGCGCACGAACAGCGCTTCGAAGACCCCGAGCGCCAGCTCGGACTCCAGCAGCGTCGCCGCTCCGGGCTGGCCGGTCACGCGTCACCTTCGACGAAGGGCGCGAGCGCCGGCAGCACGGCTTGCGCCGCGCCCGCGGCGTTGACGACCTTCACGACCTCGCCGCGATCCATGATGAGGACCCGGTCGACGCCGCGGAGCGCCTCGAGGCGATGCGCGATGATGATCACGGTGGTGTCGGACAGCGCGGTATCGAGCGCGTCGAGGAGGCGCCCCTCGCTCTCGACGTCGACGCTGGCGGTCGCCTCGTCGAGCACCACGACGCGCGAGCCGCGGAGGAGCGCCCGCGCCAGGCACACGAGCTGGCGATGGCCGGCGCCGAGCCGGGCCGCATGCCCGCCCATGTCGCTGTCGAGCCCGATCCCCTGCGCCGAGAGCGCGTCCCGCACGCCGGCGCTGGAGAGGGCGCGCCAGAGGGCCTCGTCATCGTGCTGGCCCCGCGGATCGAGGTTCGTGCGCAAGGTCCCGCCGAACAGCACCGGATCCTGGGGCACGACAGTGAGACGCGAGCGCAACGCGTCGACCGGCACGCTCATGATATCGACTCCTTCCACCAGGATCCGGCCGGCCTGGATGGGCGCGGTCCGCAGCAGCGCCGCCACGAGGCTGCTCTTCCCCGAGCCCGACCGCCCCACGACGCCGATCTTCTCCCCGGGACGCGCGGTGAACGAGACGCCGCGCAGCGCGGGGACGATGCCATCTCGATAGGCGAGCTCGACCCGATCGAACTCGACGCTCCCCTCCATCGGCCAGGTCGTCTCCGCGGCGGATGCCCCGCGAGCCTCGGGGGCGAGCCGCGAGAACTCCCGCACGCGCTCGAGCGCCGTCATGCTGATCTCCAGCTCCGCGCTGGCATGCACCGCGCGCTGGAGGCTGCTCGTGATGGTGAGCACGTACGTCACGGCCAGGCTCCCCAGCGCCAACGACCCCCACCCACGCAGGGCGATGGTGAGCAGCGCCGTGGTCCCCAGGAGCACGGCCCCGAGGGCGTCCAGGTTGAAGGAGAGCCAGCGCTCCAGGCCGAGCTGCGCGTACGCGGTGCGCTGGGCCTCGGCGACGCGCGCGAAGAAGCGCGCGTCGAAATGGCCCTCGCGCCGGAGGGTCCGGACGCACGGGAGGCCCACCCACACCTGCTCGACGCTCGACAGGAGGGGCGCCTGAGCCACCGCGTCGAGGCGCGCGACCTCGCGCGACGCCAGGCGGAAGCGCCGCTGCACCCGCAGGTACACGGCGAGGAGCGGCGCGAGCACGAGCAGCGCATAAGGCGAGCTCACGACCACGACGGCCAGGGCGGAGGCGAGCGCGAAGAGGACGTTGAGCGTGTCGAGGGCGGCAGGGACCACGGCCGTGTCCACGGCGCGCTGATCGCGGGTGAAGCGGTTCAACACCCGGCCGATGGGCGTCGCGTCGAAGAACGCGAAGGGCGCGTGCGCGACGCCGCTCAGCAGCCTGTCGTGCCATCTCCTGGCCGCCTCGACGCCTCCGCGCGCGACGATCAGCGAGCGCGCGAACGTAGCGATCGCCGCCAGCGCCCCGAACAGGGCATATCCCTCGACGACGGCGCGCGCGGGCGTGCCGGGGGCGCCGGAGCGGAGCGCCAGCCAGGCGTCGCCGCCGACGGCGAGCAGCTCACGCAGGATAAAGAGCACGGCCACCGCGGCCGCGAAGCCCAGGGGGCCCATGGAGCGCAGGTAGTCGCGGTAGACGTCGAACGGCACGGCGCCCGCCGCCCGCTCCTCGTCGCCCGCGGCCTCCTCGTCCTCACCCGCCGGCGCCGGCGCGGCGCGCCCGTCGTGCCCGCTGGCCGGCGACGCGCTGTCCTGGGACACGACGCCGCCCCTCGCGGCCCGGACCTCCTCCGCGGGCCCGGCGGACGCGGTGGCCCGCGCGATCTCGTCGAGGCGGGCGAACGCTCCCCCGGCGCGCAGGAGATCGTCCGGGCGGCCTTGCTCCACGATCGCCCCCCCGTCGAGCACCACCACGCGGTCCGCGCGCCGGGCGTAGTGCAGGCGGGTCGTCGCGAGGACGCGCGTCCGGCCTGCCATCTCGCCCAGCACAGCGCGCTCGAAGACCTGATCGGCGAGCCGCTCGTCGAGCGCGCTCAGCGGGTCGTCGAGGAGGACGACCTCCGCGTCCGCGTACGCCGCGCGGGCGAAGCTGACGCGCTGGCGCTGCCCGCCCGACAGGCTCGCTCCGGCGTCCGCCACGGCCGTGGTGTCGCCGCCCGGGCGATCTCGTACGTCGACGTCGAGCCCAGCGGCGGCGAGGACGCGCCTGTACCGCCCGTCGTCCAGCGGCGCTCCGCAGAGGACGTTGTCGCGGATGGACTCGCCGAGCACCCACGGCTCCTGCGGCGCGAAGGCGATGCGCCCCGAGACCTCCCGCTGGCCGGCGAGCAAGGTGGCCTCGCCCGCGATGGCCGTGAGCAGCGTCGTCTTGCCGCTGCCGGCCGCCCCGACGACGGCGACGAGCTCTCCCGGCGCGAGGCGGAGGTCGATCTGCCGCAGGACCGGCGCGCCTGCCCACGACACGTCCGCGCGCTCGAGCCGCACGGTCCCCGGGGGGGCCACCGCCGGCGCCGCGGGCGCGAGCTCCTCGATGGCGAAGAACGCCTCGATCCGCTGGAGCGCGACGCGGCCCTCGATGACCGACATGAGGAGACGCGGCAGGAAGAGGAGCGGCGGCCGGAGGATGCCGAGGACGGCAATCGTCGACATCACGATCGGCACGTCCAGGGCGCCGCCGAGCGCGGCGTGGACGGCGAACGTGACGAGGGCGACCAGGATCGGCCCGGTCTGGAAGACGACGTTGAGCGCCGCGAGGCCGAACGCCTTGCGATCGAGGAGCCGGAGCTCCCCGCGCCGCGCCTCCTCCACGCGGGCGAGCAGCACGTCCTCCCAGCCGTTCAGCTTCAGCGCGCGGATCCCGCGGAGCGCGTCCGAGAGGAGCCCCAGCCGATGATCCGTCTTCTGCGCGAGCTCGCTCGACACGCGCTCGAGGGCGCGCGCGAGGCGGTTCGTGATGGGCGTCATCGCCGCGAGGGCGAGGATGCCCGCCACGCTCGCGGCGCCGACGAGCGAGTAGAGCAGGAGCGCCGCGAGCACGATGATGCTCAGCGAGATGACGATGAGGGCGGCGTCCTCGATCGCCGTGCTGGCCCGGATGACGTCGTTCGATACCAGGTTGACGACCGTGCCCAGAGAGCCGCCGTGACGGGCGCGCGGGGCCGCCCGGAGGAGCTTGCGGAACGTGATGCCCGTGAGCGCCGCGCGCACGCGGAACGTCATCTTGCCGAGGACGAAGAAGCAGTGGTGGAGCAGCCCCCAGGCGCAGACGCTGCCGAGGAACAGGGCGGCGGTCAGCAGCAGGCCCTCGCGGACCGGCGCGTCGGGCGTCTCCAGCCACTGGAGGAAGCGCTCGAGCACGCCCGGGAGCGACACGCTCGACGCCGCGTGGGCGAGCCCGAGGCCGAGCGCGAGCGCGATGGCCGGCCCCGCCGTCGAGAGGAGCGCTCGCCCGAGGCGCCCGCCGTGCCGGCGGAGCGCCTCCTCGAGGGCGGCCGTCGACCGGCGCGGCGCCTCCTTCTCGTGGAGATCGAAGAGATCGTCAGCGGCCAGCGTCCTCGACGCCGCGCGGTCGAGGAGCGGCCCGACCCACGCGAACACGAGGCGTGACGCGATCGGGGAGCGCGCGTCGGGGGGCAGGCGCGAGGGCGCCGCGTCCTCCGCCGGGGAGCGCCGGGCGTCTTCCGCGGCGGCGGTCATAGCTGGAAGGCGGAGCGCTCGTCGTAGAAGCCCCCTCGCACCGCGGCGTGCCCTTCGATCGTGTGCTTTCCGGCGTCCTCGGCGACGAGGCGCTCGTACGCGTCCAGGGGGACCACGCGAAAGTCGATGCTCACGCGGGTCGTGTCCTCGCGGTTCTCCGCCGTCCCGTGCACCACGCGGGGATCGAACATCAGCAGATCGCCCCACCGCACGGGCACCGGCAGGCACGCAGCGCAGAGCTTGCCGCGGAGCGCGTCGTCCGAGACGAGCAGCTCATAGAACGCGGTGCGCCCCGTGCGGAAGCGCTCGAAATCGTGGCCGACGCTCGCCGCGAAGGCGCGCAGCACCTCGATGCTGGTCTCGAACGGCGTCGCCAGGAGGCAGGCCGAGCCCGCGGCGTCCGTCAGCGGGAGCCACATGTTGATTTGCTCGAAGTAGTCCCCCAGCAGGATGTCCGAGTGGTGGGCGAGCAGGGTGCCGTCCGGCGCGCGGAAGCGCTGGGGAGCCGGCACGGGGAAGTGAAAGCGGATCGTCGGAGTGCGCTCGAAGACGACGTCGAAGCCGAGCACCTCGCGCGCGACGAGCCGCACGAGGTCGTGGTATGCGGCGAGCAGGCCAGGCGAGGCGCTGGCGAGCTCGCAGGAGGGGCGACTCAGCCTCTCCGCCGTCCAGGCCTGGTCCTCCGCCGAGACGTGGTGGTGCAGCTCCTCCAGGGGAAGGGGGCGGCTCGTGAATCCCCGCTCCACGAGGTATTTCGCGGCCTCCTCGCGAAGCGGCGCGACCGCCTGCTGGAGGGGAACACGCCGGGGCCCACCGTCAAACAGCGCTGGCTGCGCGAGCGCCCGCTGGATCTTGCCGCTCGTATCGCGCGAGTCCGCCGTGGTGTCGGTCGTCGCCGGTCGTGAGTTCATCGGTCACTTGATCCCTTCCTAGCGCTCTTCTGCCGCGATAACATAAGCGGGGAAGCGGACGCGCGGCAAGGGTTGCGAGCCAACGCGCACCCAGAACGCAGCGGCGCCCTGAAGAAAGCCAAAGCCCATGCTCCCCAAGCTACCCGACAGAGACGCGCTCCGTCTCGCTGCCCATGGCTATTATTTCTCGTGTGCGCTCTATGCTGCCGTCAACCTGGGCATCGCTGACGCGCTGGCCGGAGGCCCGCGGACGGCGGCGGAGCTCGCCCAGCAGCTCGGCACCGACGCCGACGCGACCGAGCGCCTCCTTCGGCTGCTCGTGTCCGTCGATCTCTTCGCGCGCGACGCGGAAGGCCGAGTCTCCCTGACGCCCGTCGGAGCCTACCTGCGCTCCGATCACGAGCAGTCCATGGCGAAGGAGATTCGGATGTTCTCCGGCGGCGAGGTCTACCAGACGTGGGGGGACCTCCTCGAGTCCGTCCGGACCGGGCGCTGCGCCTTCGATCGGCGACGCGGCAAGCCGCTCTTCGAGTGGCTTCCGGAGCAGCCCGTCACGGCAGAGCTCTTCCACCAAGGCTGGCACGAGATCACGACCCGCGCGGCGCGTGAGACGGCGGAGGCGTACGACTTCACCGGCGTCTCGACGATCACGGACGTGGGCGGCGGGTATGGCATCTTCCTCGCGACCATCCTCGCCAAGCTCCCCGGGTTGCGCGGCGTCCTCTTCGACCTGCCCATCTCCGTCCGCGGCGCGCCGGACAACTTCCGGAGCCTGGGTGTGGCGGACCGGGTGAGCATCGTTCATGGCAACGCGGAGGAGTCCGTTCCCGCCATGGAGCTGTGCACGATGAAGAGCGTGCTCCACATGTGCACCGACGAGCAGTGCGTGCGGATCCTCTCGCGGTGCGCCGCGGCGCTGCCTCGAGGCGGCAAGCTCCTCGTCCTCGAGCGCGTCATCCCGGATCACGACGGGTACCACTGGAGCAAGCTCGTCGACGTGAACATGCTCGTGATGACGGGGGGACGCGAGCGCACGCGGGCCGAATACGCTCGCCTCTACGAGGCCTCCGGCCTCGAGCTGACCCGCTGCGTGGCGCTCGCGTCCGGCTTCGACATCATCGAGGGTCTGCGCGCTTGAGCCGCGGTCAACGCGTCGCCCCGCGCGGCGCTGGCCTCGCGGGGGCGGCGGGGCCTCGGGGGGAGGTCGAGCACGTTTTCAATCAGCAGGACATCCGCGACCGCCTGTGCACGCCCGCGATCGAGGAGCCATCAAGGCAGCTTGTCGAGGGCGTCGCGAGAGAGAAGAACACATGAGCAAGAGAACGTTGAACAAGGTCACCGTGATCCGGCGCGAGGCCATCCCGACGCTCCGCTCTGTCATCGTCGATGGAAAGGAGCACGGGCTCGGCCTCCACAAGGACTTCCGCCGGGATCCGGTCCTCTCCCAGTTCATCCCTGACAACACACGTCTCTCGATGGCGTGGGTCCACCTCGAGCCCGGCGAGACGCTCGACGCCCATGAGCACCCCATCGAGACGATGATCGTCATGTGTGCCGGTCAGGGTCGCATGTTCGGGGACGTCACGACCGAGCTCCTTGAGGGCGATGTCGTCGCCATCCCGCGGGGCTGCGCTCACGGCTTCGTGGGTGCGGGCACGCACGGCTACTGGGCGCTGTCCATCCAGTTCGAGGCGCGCGGGCTCTACGAGCGCCCCGACGACGCGCTCGTCTCGTTCAAGGACGAGAGCGCATCTCAGTACGAGGAGCTCTTGCGCCGCAACGACCGGTACATGGAGGAGCACAAGTCCAACGCGATCTTCCGCTTCGTCGAGAGCGAGCGCGTCAACGACGCCGCCCAACGCGGGCGGCTGATCGACACCATCCAGGTGTGGTCCGGCTACTTCCAGAAGGTCATCATGAGCCGCATGGTGTTCGGCCGCGACGAGCGTTATCTGGCCCTGGCGCGCCAGCATTTCGCGGGCGAGTACGGCCACGACGAGAACCTCGCAGCGAGCCGGCATGGCAAGGGGGCGCCGGTGTGGGATCCGCTGCTCGAGGCTTGCTCGGCGTGGTTCGCCTCCAAGATGCTGTCGATCGACGACGCGGAGAAGACCGTGCTCGTGCACCTCGTCCTGGAGGGCGCCGCGACGGTGTTTCACCGGGTCGCCCACCCCATCATGGCGAAGTTCAACGAGACAGACCACTTCGCCGTACATGACCTCGCGGACGACGGCCACCTCGAGATGGGGCTGGAGGTGCTGAAAGGGCTCTCGCCGGCTGCCTACGCGCGGTGTCTGCGCATCCAGAAGGAAGGGTGGGACATGCTGAACGCGCTCACCGCGCGGATGGCCGAGCTCGCCGAGGCGGCCGGTTGAGCCAGCGCGGCTCACCGCTCGCGCGGAGGACGCTGGCGGACGCCGGCCTGGCGCCCATCATCACAGGCTACCGGCCTGGCATCACGGAGCGGCTCTTCACCAACCCACATGGAGGCCAATGGGCACCCTATCCGTGCCCGGTCCCGGTCGAGCTCGCGCGGAGGTACGCCGTGGTCGTCGACCTTCTGGAGGAGGCTCGCCCCTCCATGGAGGCTCGCCCCCCGATGGAGGCTGGCCCCTCCATGGTGGAGGGCCGAGCCTCCATGGAGGCTGGCCCCTCCATGGTGGAGGGCCGAGCCTCCATCGACCCGGAGGGAGTCTTGTTCACGGCGGGCTCCATCGCCGGGATCGACCTCCTCGTCCGCTGCTTCTGCGAGCCCGGCGAGGACCGCGTGTGCGTCTCGACGCCGACGTTCCCCGCGTTCGCCCAGTACGCCAGGTTCCACGGCGTCGAGGTCGTGGATGTCCCGCTCGAGGGGCGCGATTTCAACGTGCTCAGGACAGAGGCGATGTCGGCGCTCGGCGCGAAGCTCACGTTCGTGTGCACGCCCAACAACCCCGTCGGGACGACGGTCGCGGCCGAGCAGGTGCTCGAGCTCGTCCAGCGCTCGCGCGGGCTCGTCGTGGTCGATGAAGCGTACGTGGAGCTCGCGGATGTCGGCTCGTTCGCGCGGCTCGTCTCCCAGTACCCGAACCTCGTCGTGCTGAGGACGTTCTCGAAGGCGTGGGGGCTCGCGGGCCTGCGGGCGGGCGTGGTGATCGCCGCCCCAGACGTGGTCCACACGCTGCGCGTCGTCCAGGACCCGTTCGCCTGCACGGCCCCCGTCCAGGCCGCGCTGGCCCGGGAGCTCCATCGCGTCGGCGAGCTCCGCGCCGTGCTGGCCCGGCTACGGGCCGAGCGAGCCGCTCTCGTGGCCGCACTCACGCGCTCGCCGGCTGTCGAGTATGTGTATCCCACATCCACCAACTTCGTCCTAGTCCGGCTCCGCCGCCCTGATGCGGTGTACGCCGCGCTGGAGCGGGAGCCGGACGTCTTCGCTGCGAATGCGCACGCGCATGTCCCGGGAACCCTGAAGGTTTCCATGGGTCGGCCGGACAACGACGCGCGCCTCCTCTCGTTTCTCCAGGCCCACGGCTGACCGCGGCACGCGCCGGCACGAACGGCGGCGTCGGCTGATTCCTGCGGAATCGAGGCCGAGGATGTGACGCCAACGCCCTGCGTCGTGCCAGCTGCGCCGGCACACAGGACGACCGGCCACTGGCCGGCCAGTCGGTGTCGCATGCGGCGGCCAGCGAGCGTTTCACGCGGACTCCAGCGCGCCGGAGCGCACGTCACCTGGGTTCCTTCGTGGACCTCGACCGCCGCGGCGGGCGTACCCGCCGGCGCTCTCCTGGCATGGGGCGTGCACAACAATCATGCACGCGCCAGCGGCCACCCATCAACTTGCTTCAGCGAGTCCCCAGCTGCGCGACAGAGTCGATCTAGCGGGCGCCTCACGGGCGCGTCTCTGCTGGTGAGATCGACGCGGTCGTGTGTCTGCGCGGGGTGCCCCACTGGACCGAAAGAGAGCATAGGTCGATGACAACGAAATCACGGATCGGCACGCACACCACCGCTCATGTAACCCAGAGTGAGGCTCGCTGTCTCGCTGTGAGGTCGGCATCCGTCAACCATTCTATCGGCCTGACCCGGACCGGCACGACCGAACGTCGACTCACCGCTCGTACGCACGGCTCCTGCGGCGAGCTCGCCCGACGCATCGTCGGGTCGGCCGCGCTGTCGCGGTACGACGCGGGGGCGAGCCGCGCCGCCTCCTCGCTGGCGAGCGACGCGCCCCTCCAGGGGGGCGAGCGCCTCCGGCGGTCGGCGGGGGCGCCCGCTTGGCTCGCCACGCGCCGCGTACCAGCGAGCGCGCGCGACTTCGTGATGCCGCAGCGGCACGAACAATATACCGAGACAGAGCACCTCGTCTGGCGCACGCTCGTGCGCAGGAACCTGCAGGCCGTGGAGCAGTACGCAGAGCGGCTCTACGAGCCGTACATCGCGGGTCTCAAGGACCTCGGGCTCGACCAGGAGCGGATCCCCACGCTCGAGGCCATCAATGCGAAGCTCGCGCCGACAGGATGGATGGCCGTGTGCGTCGAGGGCTACATCCCCGCCCCCGTCTACGCGGAGCTCATCGCGAACCGGATATTCCCCATGTCGCGCAACGTTCGGCACATGGCGCACATCGATTTCTCTCCTACGCCGGATCTCGTGCATGACATCTTTGGTCACCTCCCGCTGCTCTTTCATGCCCCCTACCAGCGGTACCTCCAGCGCCTGGCCGCCATGACGGCTCGCGCCGAGGCGTCCCCCTGGGACCACGCGCTCTACCTGGCGAACCGCCGGATGGGCGCGCTGAAGAGCGACCCCGATGCCCCGCGCGACCTCGTCGCCGCCGCCGAGGCGGAGGTCGACCGCGTGCAGCGCCACCTGCTCGCGAACCCCTCGGAGCTCACGCACCTCGCGCGCGTCTTCCTGTGGAGCATCGAGTTCGGGCTCATCGGGACGCGCGATTCGTACCGGGTCCTCGGAGCGGGGCTGCTCTCCTCCCTCTCGGAGTGCGCCGCCCTGTATGAGCCAGGGGCCGACATCCGCCCGTTCTCGATAGCGGTCATCGAGAAGGACATCCACTTCTCGGATCATCAGGCGCAGTACTATCTCTTCGAGTCGTACGAGCAGCTCGATTTCGTGCTCGACGAGTACCAGGCGAAGATGCGCCTGCGGGCCGGGTCAGCTGTCGCTGGGGTGATGTGACGCCGTGACAGCGTGACGGCCGCCGCGCCGCGGTCGGCTCAGCGGACCCGCCCGACCAGGGTCCAATGCCGATCGCTCGTCATGCGGAGATCCACCGACGAGAACGGCAGCTCGCGAATCAGCTCGTTCACCTCTTCGACCGTGAGCGCGGCGCGGAGCGAGGCTTCGAAGAGTGCGCGCTGGCGGAGATACACGTCACGCTCCGGGACAGGAACGCCATCCGGGACCTCGGCGTGCATCTCGACCAGGCGGAGCACGTCCGCATCCGACGGTGGGCGCGCCAGATCGCGCACGAACACGACACCCCCGCTCTCGACGACGCGGACCATCTCGCGCAGCGTCTCGAAGGGCTCCGGGATGTGGTGGACGATGCTGTTGGACAGCGCGAGATCAAACCCGCGCGGGTAGCCGGTGTCCTTGGCGTCGCGCCGGGCGAGTTCGATGCGGGATGCCAGCCCCGCCCGCTCGACGTTGCGTCGCGCCAGGGCGAGCATCGAATCCGCCATGTCGATGGCCACGACGTGCACGCCCGCCGCGCGACGGCAGAGCGCGATCGGGATGAGCGCGGTGCCCGTCCCCACGTCGAGGGCTCTCCGCGGAGCAGGGGCGACCGCGAGCACATCAGCGCAGAACTGCTCGTTCACCTCGCGGTTGTCGATAGCGTCGTAGTCGCCCGCTTCTTGTTCCGAATCCATCACCTCGGGCTCGAGGACGCGCTGTAATCTCATGGCCACGTACGATACACAGTTCGCAGCGCCGGCTCCAGAATCAATTCCTCCACGCAGCTCTGACCGTCGAGCGACGCGCTGATCGCATGGTCGGCGGTAGCCGCCGCGCGCCACGCGGCGAAGATGGCGGCGGGCGCCCACGAGATCGAGCTGATCGAGCAGCGCGCGGCGATCGCGGGCGCGCGCCGGCGCTGAGCAGGGGCAGCGCTCAGCGGGCGGGGGCGCCCGCGCAGATCCAGTCGTTGATCGTCTTGATATCGGCCGCGGGCAAGGGTGCGGTCGGCGGCATCCTGCTCTCGTCAGGGTCGCACAGGCCGACCTCCTTCAGCTTGTTCATGAGATAGCTGCTGCTCGGCTTGAATGGCACGACGAGCGCCTGCTCGCGGGAGCAAGACGCGCTGTCCTGATCGACGAGCTTGCCCACGGCCGCGCTCGCGCGGAGGTCGAGCCCGCCGGACGGTGCGCCGGCGTTGCCATGGCAGTACTGGTTCGCGCAGCTCCTCGTCAGGATGGGCTCCACGTCGGCGAACGCCGCCGCGTCCGCGCCGCAGGCGGGATCGCTCGGAGGCGCGCCGCCGCCCTCGCCCCCGGTGCCGGCCGCCGCGCCGCCGCCGCCCTCGCCCCCGGTGCCGGCCGCCGCGCCGCCGCCGCCCTCGCCCCCGGTGCCGGCCGCCGCGCCGCCGCCGCCCTCGCCAGCGCCGCCGCCGCCCTGGTTGGAGCCGCTGCCGCTGCTGGCCTGGCTCGAGCTGCTGCCGTTCGTCGTGCTGGAGGCGGCACCGCCGCCGGTGCCCGTGGAATCGTCATCGGAGCAAGCCACCGCCGAGAGCCCGAGAGCCAGGCAAACGACCAATCGAAGCGAATTGTTGTGATAATACAAGGTACCTCTTCATGATGGTGTTGGTCACGCGGCGTTCGCCGCGCGAGCGATTCACGAAGAGACTAGAAAGCATGCGGACGCACGCGACGCAATCGCGCGATGGTGGACGAGGGGGTCGCCAAATTCCAACCGTGGCAGCGGGGCCGGCGCGTTGACCTTCTTCCTGCCGACGGGAGTCGACGCGTGTCGATCAGGAAATGACATTGCGCGCGCGTCCGGCTTCTCCACCGCAAGCACGCGGCGGTAGAGTACCGAGATGCGACGAACCTATTGGACCGGCCTGGCGGTGTGCGCCGCCCTGAGCACGGCGCTCGGCTGCAACGCGATCTGGGGCATCCCCGACGGGGAAGCCAGCGGCGATCCCGCGGCCAGCAGCGCAGGGAGCTCAGGAGGCGCCGGGGCCGGCGGGGGCGGCGCGGCGGGCGGGCCCCTTGCCGACTGCCCGAGCGAGCCGTTCACAGGGCGCGCGCCGGACGCGTGCCAGGCCGCCGACGGCGACCACGATTACCTCTCCGATCGGGAGAATTGCTGTGTTCCGGGCAGGAGCTGCCTCGGCGGCGCCTGCGATCAGGGCAGGTGTCTGCCGGTCGTCCTCACCACAACCAACGACGAGGAGCACGAGGCGATCGGCCTCGTGGTGGAAGGGGACGGGGACGATGGGCGCGTGCTCTGGGCGAGCGGCTATGGGAACACGATCTTCGCGACCGAGAAGGCGGCTTCCGGCTCGACCGAGCCGCTGGTGGTGCTCGACTCGCTCGCGACCCTGCTCGCGCGCACGGAGAGCTCGCTGCTCATCACCGACGAGACCGAGCCGGACGTGTACCGGATGCCGCTCACGGGGAACGTCACCGTCTCGACGGCCGCCGGCGCCCAGGGAGCGGCGGGCTACCGGCGGCCCGTGGCCGGCGGCGGCTGGGTCTACTGGACCACCGGAATGATCGAGGACCCGGAGCAGGATCCCGACGCGCGCGAGGTCCCGAAGCGCATCTGGGCGGCGCGGGCCGACGCGACCGCTCAGACAGGCCTCTCCGTCTTCGACCGGGACACGTACGTCGGAGGCCTCGCGCTGGACGCCACCCATCTCTACTGGACCGAGCTGGAGCCCGGCGGGACGCACAGCACCGTTCGGCGGATGGCGCTCGGGGAGCCCGGCCAGACCGAGATCGTCGCGTCGATCCCCATCCACGACGGCGATCTCCCCGGAGACATCGCGGTCGGCGATCGGATCTTCTGGATCAGCGGCTACGCCATCTACGCCGCGAACAAGGACGGCACCGACGCAGGGACGCTCGTGGCGACGGACTTCCCCACGCGCCTGCTGGCGGACTCCACCTTTGTCTACTGGTACAGCCGCGAGGGGCAGCTCCAGCGAGTGCGCACCTCGGGCGGCGCGCCAGAGCCGCTCGCCGACAGCGCGGACATCCGGGATCTCGCCCAGGACTGCGGCGCCCTCTACTGGACGACCTGGGCCACCGAGGAGCAGCCGGCGTCGGTGATCAAGCTGGTCAAGTGAGCTGCGCCCCGATCGCGCTCCCGGCGAATTTGCTACGATGGTTTTGCCACGATGTGACGAAATACCCCGTGGCCGCGCCGCGCACCATCCTCTCGCCGACGCGCGCCACGCGAAGCTCCTCAACGGCCTAAGGATCCCACGTACGCAGAATCATGCGCTCGGCCGCCGCGCGCGTCGGGGCACGCTCCTTGCTAAGTTCAAATTACCAATAACGAATAACGACCGCGACCACCGATTCGGCTCGCTCCGAAGCTCTCGCGCCGGTCGACGCGACGGAATCACCAGCTCACCATCCCCCGCCGATCCCCCCCGGCCCAGCGCGCTCTCCACGGCAGAGGTGGCGATATCGCCCCTCGAACGGCGTGGAGCGCGCTGAGGCGCATCGAGTCATCACGATCGAGAACGGAACGCACCCCCTTCGATGGGGCCACGCTCTGGTACATGAGCCCGGAGCAGCTCGACGGCAAGCCGCTGGATCACCGCACCGATCTGTGGTCGCTCGGCCTCGTGATCTACCGAGCGCTCACGGGGCGGCTCCCCTTCCAGGGGAAGACCGTGGGAGAGCACCTGATGGTGCTCTTCGAGGGCAAGGCGCCCCGCATCGCCGAGATCGCGCCGCACCTCCCCGCCGACCTGGATGGCTTCTTCGAGCGCGCGCTGAAGGTGGATCCCGCGCCGAGATTTCAGACGGCCGATGAGCTGGCCCGGGCGTTCGTGGCGATCTCCAAGGTATCCTGGCGGCCGCCGCCTCCGCTGGCGGAGGCGCGCGGCGAGCCCGAAGGCGCTCCGCTCCACGCCGTGGCGCCCACCGTGCCGAACGAGGCGATGGGGTGGCGAGCCGCCGAGCAGCCACAGAGCAGCTCGGCCCGGTGACCCCGGACGGCGTACGCCGGGTGCTCGCTCGTCAGCGCGAGGAAGCCCCTCGATCGCCGAGACCCGCTCCGCCCCCCTCGGCGGTCACTGCGCCACGACGCCGAGCTGCTGGAACAGCGTCAGGTTGTCCTCGATGTGCCAGTTGTCGGTGATGCGACCGTCCTGCACGCGCAGGATGTCTGTGGCGATGAAGTCCACGGCCTGCCCGGCGCCCTTCCTGTCGCCGAAGGCGCCGGTGAAGCGGCCTCGGAAGCGCAGGTGCGCCACCACGCGATCGCCGGCGACGATCAGCTGCTCCACCTCGCAGCTCAGGTCCGGCACCGCCGCGCGGAAGCTCTTCGACGCGAACGCCGGGCCCTCGGGGCCCTGCGGGCGCCCCTTGGGCAAGGTGCGGTCGGTGAACGTCGGCGCGATCGCCGCGTCGAGGTAGCGCGGCTCGCCGGTGCTCCAGAACGCGTAAAAGCGGCGGGCCGCGAGGATCTCCGCGTCCGCCTGCGCCCTGGGCAGGCTCGCGTCGACGACCATCGACCGCGGCGCGGGCAGGTCCTCCGCGCCGGCGCCCTGCACGTAACAGGCGCTCGCGGCGGCGAAGAGCGAGAGGGAGAGGGCGCTGATCAACAAGGGCTTTCTCATGACGTGTCTCCTTCGAACGGCGATCTCGGGCGGCCGGTCGGCGCGCACGAGCCGACCGGAGGCGCCGCCGGCACGGCGGGGCGCAGGGCCGAGCGCGGCGGGCCCCAGGCCCGGCCCGGCGCGGCGACAGGGACACCTTGATCCTTTCCCCTGCGAAGGAGAACGACCGCATCGACCGAACCAGCTTTTCGATAAAGTTGAAGATGTTCGCCGGCGCGCCTACCCTTCCGGGGTTCGCCGAGGTGCGCGATGGTCGAGCTCGAGGACATGCAGCTGTTCGTGTGCGCCGTCTCGAGCGGCAGCCTGTCGGCGGCGGGGCGCGAGCTCGGGTTCTCGCCGGCGGTGGCGAGCAAGCGCATGACGCGGCTGGAGGCGGCGCTCGGCGTGCGCCTGTTGCAGCGCAGCTCGCGGCGGCTCACGCTCACCGGCGAGGGCGCGACCTACCACGAGCGCTGCATGGCCATCCTCGCCGACGTGAGCGAGGCCGAGCTCGCGGTGACGGCTGGAAAGGCCGAGGCGCGCGGCCTCCTGCACGTGGCGGCGCCGGTGGATCTCGGCCGCCAGTGGGTGGGGCCGGCCGCTGCCGACTTCGCGGCGGCGCACCCGCGGCTCAGCGTGCGCGTCAGCCTGTCCGACCGCGTGGTGGACCTGTTCGAGGCCGGCGTCGACGTGGCCGTGCGCATCGGCGCGCTGGCCGACTCCCGCCTCGTCTCGCGCCGGCTGGCCCGGAGCCGCCGCGTGGTCTGCGGCGCGCCGGCCTACCTCTCGCGGCGCGGGCGGCCGCGCACGATCGCAGACCTGGCCGAGCACGAGTGCATCGTGCTGCAGCGCCCGGGCATGCGCGCGCTCTCGTGGACCTTCCGCACCGAGCAGGGGCTCCACGCCGTCCGGCCCTCGGGACGGCTCGTGGCCGACAGCGGCGACCTGGTGCGCGACTGGGCCGTGGCCGGCCATGGCCTCGCCTTCAAGTCGATCTGGGACGTCGCCGCCGACATCGACGCCGGGCGCCTCGTCCCGCTGCTCACCGACCTGCCCGCGCCGGGCTCGGCCGTGAACGTCATCTACCCGAGCCGGCGCTTCCTGCCCGCGAGGGCGCGGCTGTTCGTCGACTTCCTCCAGCGGCGCTTCGCCGCGCACGAGGCCGCGGTGCTGGCCGCGTCGACGCCGTGCGCGGGGCCGCCTTCACCGCCGCCATCGCCTCGCGACAAACGGCGCGCCTGAGGAGCCCCCCCGCGGCGCGCGAGGCGGGGCCGCTGCCGAGACGAGCAGCGCGCTTCAGGCGTCGGCCTGCGGCCCCTCGTCGATCGCCGACAGGAACTGCTCTCTCTCCTCGTCCGTCGGGCGCCGGCCCGAGAGGTAGCGCCGCTGGTGCGCGCGGGCCGCCGCCAGCGACGCCTGATTCAGGACCGTTATCGGCACCTTGGGCGCATACAGGCTCGTCACCTCGATCAGCGTCGTGCCGTCCGAGCCCGGCGAGAAGCGGTAAGTCCCGAGCCCCCTCGTCCACAGCACGTTCTCCTCGAACGCATCGACGACGATGACGAAGACCTCGGGCGAGACACGCTCTGCAGAGAAGCGCGACGTCTGCGTGAAATGACCGACGCCCGGGAGAGGCACGCTCATCCGGACGACGAAGCGCGGCTCACGGTACGATCCCGACTGCATCTCGCACGCGGTCCCGGGGAAGAGCTCCCGCGCGCAGCCATGCTGATCCCACCACACGGCAGCGGCGTCGAGAGGGTCGATGTTCCCGATATCGATGACGAACCGGACGCCCCGCATGCCTCGCGCCTCGTCGTGGACGCTCTCGGCGTGCGCGATCTCCGTGTCTTCTTGCTGCCACATGGTCGTCTCCTCGCCCCGCCGAGCGAGCATAAGTGAAGCACCGTTGCGCATCAAGGAAGCGGCCCTTCACGCTGATCCGCGCCGCCGCCAGATCACGACGAGGTCTCCGGCGCGGCGCGCAACGCCTGTCGCGCGCTCGGCGGCGTCGCCGCCGGGCCGGCTCATGACGGCGCGACTCAGGCAGAACCCTACGACGCGTTCAGCCCTGGGGCGTGGACGGCTCACGGAGCGCGTTGCTACCCTCCCCGTCGCCATGAACTACCGCAATCTCGGACGCACTGGCCTGAAGGTCAGCCCCCTGTGCCTCGGCACGATGAACTTCGGCCCGGAGACCAGCGAGCCCGACAGCTTCGCCATCATGGACCGGGCGCTCGGGCACGGGATCAACTTCTTCGACACAGCCAATGTCTACGGCCGGAAGCGCGGAGAGGGGATCACCGAGCAGATCGTCGGGCGCTGGCTCGCCCAGGGTGATGGGCGCCGGGACCGCATCGTGCTCGCCACGAAGGTCTACGGCCTCATGGGCGAAGGGCCCAACGACAGGAGGCTCTCGGCCTATCACATCCGGCGCGCCTGCGAGGCGAGCCTGCGCCGCCTGCAGACAGACCATATCGACCTCTACCAGATGCACCACATCGACCGCGAGACGCCCTGGGACGAGATCTGGCAGGCGATGGAGCAGCTCGTCCGCGAGGGGAAGGTCCTCTATGTCGGCAGCAGCAACTTCGCCGGATGGCAGATCGCGCACGCGAACGGCCTCGCCGCGCAGCGGCACTTCCTCGGCCTCGTCTCGGAGCAGAGCCTGTACAACCTCGACGCGCGCACCGTCGAGCTGGAGGTCCTGCCCGCGTGCCGCGCGCTCGGCCTCGCCGTCCTGCCCTGGAGCCCGCTCGCCGGCGGGCTGCTCGGCGGCGCCCTCCAGAAGGCGCGCGAGGGCCGGCGCTCCTCCGCCGACGCGCTGGCGCGCATCGAGAAGAACCGCGCCAAGCTGGAGGCGTACGAGGCGTTCTGCGCCGAGATCGGAGAGAGGCCCGCCGACGTGGCCGTGGCCTGGCTGCTCCGGAACCCCGTCGTGACGTCGCCCATCCTCGGCCCGCGCACCGTCGAGCAGCTCGACGGGAGCCTGCGCGCCCTCGAGATCGAGCTGACGCCGGAGCACCTCGGGCGGCTCGACGCGATGTTCCCCGGCCCCGGCGGCGAGGCGCCGGAGGCCTACGCCTGGTAGCGCCGCCCGCGCCACGCTGCGCGGCGCTCGCCGCCCGTGCCACGCTGCGCGGCGCTCGCCTGCACCCGGGCGCCACGCCTGCGCCATCCTCATGAATCGCGCCGCGGGACGGGTCGATTTCGATTCCATGGCGTCGCGCGGGTGGCCTACGCTCAGAGATCTGGAGACGCGTCAAGAGACGCTCGCGCACAAGGGGACGGATATGGGCCGATGGCGGTATGAGCGAGGGCTGCAGGACATCGGCAATGGCTGCTTTGCCTATCTCCAGCCGGCCGGGACCTGGGGCCTCAGCAACGCGGGGCTCGTCACGTCGGACGGCGAGGCCCTGCTCGTCGACACGCTCTTCGACCTGAAGCGCACGCGCGAGATGCTCGACGCCATGCGCGCGGCGGCCCCCGCCGCGGCGCGGATAGGCACCGTCGTGAACACCCACGCGAACGGCGACCATTGCTACGGCAACGCGCTCGTCGAGGGCGCGACCATCATCGCCACGCGCGCCGGCGCCGCCGAGATGGACGAGATCCCCGCGCCGATGCTGGCCACGCTGATGCGACAGGCGCGCAGCGGCGCCGCCGGCGCGCTGGGCGAGTACCTCGTCCATTGCTTCGGCGCCTTCGACTTCGACGGGATCGCCCCGACGCCGCCGACCCGGGTGTTCGACGGGGAGCTGACCATTGCGGTCGGGGGCAAGGAGGTCCGCCTCATCGAGGTGGGCCCGTCGCACACGAAGGGCGATCTGCTCGTGCACGTGCCGTCGGACCGGGTGATCTACACGGGAGACGTCCTCTTCATCGACGTGACGCCGATCATGTGGGCAGGGCCCGTCGGCAACTGGCTCAAGGCCTGCGACATCCTGCTCGCGGCCGACGTCGACGTCATCGTGCCGGGACACGGCCCCATCACGGATCGCGCGGGCGTGCGCGCGGTCCGCGACTATCTCGTGTACATCCGCGACGAGGCCCGGCGCCGCTACGACGCCGGCATGCCGCCGGCGGACGCCGCCCGCGACATCGCGCTCGCCGACTACGCGAGCTGGGGCGACGCCGAGCGCATCGTCGTCAACGTGCACACGCTCTACAGCGAGTTCAGCGGCGGGAAGCTCCCCTTGCCGGGCCCTATCGCGCTCTTCGGCCTCATGGCCGAGCTCGCGCGTCGGCCGCGTTGAGCGATCCAGGAGAAGATCGCGATCATCATGAGTCTGTCGTCGCAAGCAGCGAAGTTAAGCTAAGCGAAGATCACGCCCGTCGTCGTCCCTGGCAGCAGGCGATCCTCGGCGCCTCGGCCGCGCACAGAGGGGCGCCGCCCGCCGCCATGGACACAGAGTTTCCCCTGAGGACGATTCCCGGTCAAGCGAGGTCACGGGCTCGCTGGGACAGCCAATGTCCTTGCCATCGCATGTGCATCTCGCCCCCTGTCGGGGCGCCGATCACCCTTTCAGGCCGGTGCGAGCGACACCCTCGATCACGTACCGCTGGGCCGCGATGAACACGGCGAGGATCGGGACGCTCGCGACCACCGCGCCCGCCGCAACGAGGGCGTAATCGGTGGAGTGAGCCGCCTGCAGCAGCGCGAGGCCGGGCGACAGCGTGAGCTTCTCGGGGTTGAACAGCACATAGATGGGCCAGAGGAAGTCGTTCCAGTTGCTCAGCACGCTGAGCACGGCCAGCGTGGCCAGGGCCGGCTTCGACAGAGGCAGAACAATTTTCCAGAGCACTTGGAGCCGGGTGGCGCCGTCGAGCGCCGCCGCCTCCTCGAGCTCTCGCGGGAAACCGAGGAAGAACTGGCGCAGGAAGAGGACGCCGAACGCCGAAGCGGCCGGCGGCACGACGAGCGCCGGGAGGCTGTCGAGCCAGCCGAGGGACCTGACGATGAGATAATTCGCAGGCAGGAACAGGATCGGCGGGACGAACAGCGTGGCGAGGACCGCGGCGAGCACGAGCCGCTTGCCGCGGAACTCCATGCGCGCGAGCGCGTACGCCGCCGGGGCCGCCGTGGCCAGCACGAGCAGCGCGTGCGCCACGGCGGAAAGGACGCTGTTCAGGAGCCAGCGGAGCACCGGCGCCTGGGAGCCCGAGCGCGCGAGCGCCTCGTAGCTCTCGACGGTCACCCGCGCGGGCAGGAGCGTGGGCGGCATCGACGTCGCCTCGTGCGGCGACTTGAGCGACGTGAGCGCCATCCAGATCACCGGGGCGAGGTAGACCACGGCGAGGAGGATCAGCGCAGCATACGAGAGCGCTCTCCAGACCTGCAGGCGGCGGACAGGGCAGCTCCCCTGGACCCGCGGGAGCCTCATCGAGCCTCCTCATCGCCGCTCCGGCCGAAGAGCAGGAGGACCATGCCGAGGTTCACGAGCGCGAGGAGCAAGGCATGGACGTAGCTCATGGCCGCCGCGGCGCCGAGCCGGAAGCTCCGGAACCCCTCCTCGGCGATGTACATGATGACGGTGCGGGTCTCGCTCCCAGGTCCGCCCCCGGTGACCAGGTAGGCCTGTCCGAACATGTTGGCCGACCCGAGGACGGTCATCATCACGACGAACATGACCACCGGCCTGAGCCCAGGCAGGGTGACGTGGCGGAACAGCTGCCAGCGGGTCGCGCCGTCGATGCGGGCAGCGTCGTAGAGCTCCCGGTGGATGTTCTGCAGCCCGGCCAGGTAGATCACGGTGTTGTATCCGAGGGTCCACCAGACCGTCATGCCCACCAGCGAGACCCACACCCAGGGGACCGCCGTGGTCCATCCCGTGCCGGCGGGCAATCCCACCTTCCCCAGCAGGTGGTTGATGACGCCGACGTGGGGGTCGAGCAACAGGCGCCACACGAGGGCCACGACCGCCACGCCGAGCACGTAAGGCGCGAAGAACAGGGCCCGGAAGAGCGATCGCCCGGGAAAGCTCCGGTCGAGCGCGAGGGCGAGGAGCAGCGGGAGCGTCACCAGGACAGGCACGCTCAGCGCCGTGAAGAGGGCTGTGGCTCGCAGCGCACGCCAGAAGTTGCCGCGGATCGGCGAGCCGGACCGGAACAGGTCAGCATAGTTGTCGAGCCCGACCCACGGACTCGACGGCAGGAACGGGTCCCAGTCGTGAAGGCTTATCCATATCCCGAGGGCGATCGGCGCCAGCACGAAGAGGCCGAACAGCGCGAGGTACGGCGTGAGGAACAGGTAGGGCGCCCACCAGCGCGAGCGCGCGGGGCCGCGACCCCGGAGCTGGCCGACGCCGGGGGCGCTCTGCGCGCCGCCGTCCACCTCCGCTCGGCCGGGCTCCACGAGGGGTACGTCGATCGCGCTCACAGGGCCCTCGCGAACTTCCTCAGGTTGGCCGCGAGCAGCGCGTCGGCCTCGCGGGCCGCGCGGCGCAGGGCCGCCCTCGGCGCGGCCCGCAGCAGCACGGCCTCGTTCACCGCGAGATCGAGCGTGGACGCCCGCACCGCGTCGATCCCGGCGATCGCCGGCGGAAAGCGGAGCACCGGCAGCTGCTCGGCGAAGATCGCCTGCTCGGTCATGCGCTGGAACGCGGCGCTCTCCCGCGCCTCGCGCCGGGCGGGCACCATGCCGGCCTCCGCCCACTCGAGGGAGTGCCTGCTGAGCCAGTCGAGGAAGACCACCGAGGCCTGCAGCCGGCGCTCGCCGGCCGAGGGCTGGCGCGCGAGCACGAGGTGATGCGCGTTGGCCCAGACCGCCCGCTGCGCGCCGATGGTGGGCACCGGCATGACGCCCCACCGGAGCCCGGGGGTCGCCCTGTAGATGTTGATCATCCAGATGCCGTTCCAGATGAAGGCGTTCCGGTCGTTGGTGAAGGCGATGCTGTCGGCGTCCTGGCCGACGTCGCGCGGGCTGTAGCCCCGCTGGATCAGCTCGAGCATGAAGCCCAGCGCCTCGACGCCTGCCTCGGCGTCGAACGTGGCCCGGGCGCCGTCCTCCGAGAACAGCTGTCCGCCGTCCTGCCACAGGAGCGACTGGAACATCAGCCCTCCGGTGAACAGGGCTGGCGACACCCACGATCCCTGGACCCCCCTTTGCTTCAGCTGCTCGAGGATCGCCAGGTAGTCGCGCCGCGAGCGCGGCAGCGCGGCGTCGCCGAGGCCGGCGCCGGCCAGCACGGCGCGGTTGTAGTAGAGGCCGAGGGGGTGGACATCGAGGGGAACGCCGTAACGGCGGCCCCGGAAGACGCCCACGCTCCAGAGCTTGTCGGAGAAATCGCCTGCGCCGAGGCCGAGCGCCTCGGTCACCTCGTCGAGCGGAAGGATGGTGCGGTGGACCGCCGCCGTGGCCAGCTGATCGGCGTGCATGGCGGCCACGTCGGGGCCATGGCCGCTGTCGACCGCGGCCGGCATCTTTTGATAGAAGTCGCCCCACCGGGTCACGCTCATCCGTACGGTGATGTTGTCGTGCTCGCGGTTGAACCGCTCGATGAGCCGCTCCATCGGCAGCCGGTCGCCGCCGGTGAAGCCCGTCCAGAACGCGAGCTCGACGGCCGGGCCCCCGTATCCCCGGCTGCCGCCGGCGGCGATCGCGGCCTGATCGCGCACGTCGACCGGCTCGCCGCGACAGCCGAGCAGCAACAGCCCCGCTGCCGCCCCCGCGCCCGCGAGGAGCTCGCGGCGGCCCGGCGATCGCTCAGGCCCTCCTCGCGTCTCCGGTGCTCGCGCCCTCCGCATTTGCCCTCTGTTCCTGCGATCCCCGCAGAGGGCTCGCTTCGGCCTGTCGCGTGCGACCGGGCCGAGCCGTGGCTCAACCCCGGGTCCCCCGGCTGCCGCGGCGATTTGCACCGACGTCATCCGCCGTCCAGCGGATTATTCCCGGAGAGCAGCGGAGACCACGCGATCATCCCTTGATGCTCTGATCTTCTGTTTTTCGAGGGCAGATTTCATCCCGGTTCATCGCCGAGGACAGGAAGGCTGCCAGAGGACATGATGGCTGCCGGACGGCCTCCTGTTGCGCCTATGGCGCTCCCGGCGCGGCGGGGCCGCGGCGGAGAGCGCCGCCGGCCTTCGCGCCGAGCACAACGACATCGACGATGGACTCCAGGGCGCCGGCGTCGACGGGCCCGCGCAGGCGGAACAGGCGGTTCGTCACGACGCCTCGGATCATCTCCACCAGGAGGTCGAGATCTGTGCCCGGCGGCAGCTCGCCGCGCGCGACGCCGCGCTCGAGCACCTCCCGCCACGGGGCGAGGCGCTCCTCGCGGAGCGCGCGGGCGAGCGCCTCGACCTCCGGCACGTGCAGCTCGGCCAGGAGCATGCGGTAGATGCCCTGCCCCTCGGGCGTCGAGGCCACGGCGACGAAGCGCCGCACGAGCTCGAGCAAGTCGAGCCGCAGCGCGCCGGTGTCCGGCGGCGCCTGGCTGCCATCGGAGAACGAGCGCAGCGTCGCCTTGACGAGCTCGGCCTTGGTCGGCCAGCGCCGGTAGATCGTCGTCTTGTTCACGCCCGCCCGCGCCGCGACGTCCTCCACCCGGAGCGCCGCGTAGCCCGCGCGCGCGATCTCCGCGGCGGCCGCGTGCATCACCGCCCGCACCACGCGCTCGCTGCGGCCCCCGTGCCGCGCGCCGTGCACACCGGTCCGACGGCGCCCCACCGCGGGGGCGGGCTCAGCCGAGGGCGGCTCTCTCAGGGTGGGCGACATGGCGCTCCGCATCTCGAGGGCGCTCCATGGAACCACGACCGCACAGGGCGGTGGGTGCGGGAGGCCTCGGTCCGACTATGGCAACAAACAGTTGTCTTTGGTAGCCCCCGTGGTACCACTATCGCAACGATAGGTTGCCTTAGAGTCGCGGCCGTTCGATGCGCCGCGGTCGGGGCGACGAGGAGCAAGCGGCGACCATGTCCACGACGACGAGCGCTCTCCCTCGAGAGCCGGGGGCGGCCCCGGAGGCGATCTCCGGGGCGGTCAAGGCCGGGAAGCCGAGCAAGGCGGCCGGCATCATGGCGGCGGTCGCCGCGCTCGCCGTCGCGGCGGGCGCGGGCTGGTACGTCGCCCACCGCGGGGTCGAGGCGACGGACGACGCGCAGATCGACGCGGAGGTGGTGTCGGTCCCCGCGCGCGCGGCGGGCGTGGTGGTGAAGGTCCTCTTCGCGGAAAATCAAGCGGTGAAGGCGGGCGACGTGCTCGCCGAGCTCGACGCCGAGCCTGCGCGCGCGCGGCTCGCGCAGGCGGAGGCGAGCCTCTCGGCGGCCAGGGCGAGCGCCGACGCGGCCGACGCCGACGAGCGCATCGCCGAGACCAACGCGCGCAGCAACAAGTCGGTGGCCGAGGCCTCGCTGCACGGCGCGGCGAGCAGCGCGACCGCGTCGAAGCAGCAGATCGCCGAGGGCGAGGCGCAGGTCGCCTCGACGACGGCGACCCTGGAGCAGGCCACGCTCGAGCGGGACCGCGCGAGCAAGCTCGTGGAGACCGGGGCGCTCGCGCAGGCCCAGCTCGACCAGCTGCAGGCGTCCGTCGACGTCGCCCGCGCGTCGCTCGAGCAGGCGAAGGCGCGCCTCGCGGCGCTCCGGGCGACGACCACGCAGGCGTGGAGCCGGGTCGAGGAGGCGAACGCGAAGGTCCAGCAGGCCAGCAACGTCGACGCGTTCATCGCGCAGGCGCGCGCCCGCGCCCGCGTGGCCCACGCCCAGGTGGAGACCGCGCAGGCCGCGCGGGACCTGGCCGCGCTCGAGCTCTCGTACACGCGCATCGTCGCGCCCCAGGACGGCACCGTGTCGAAGAAGACCCTCTCGGTCGGGCAGATGGTCTCGGCGGGCCAGGCCGTGGGCGTGCTGGTCCCGGCGCGGCAGGTCTGGGTGACCGGCAACTTCAAGGAGACGCAGCTCGCGCACATGCACGTCGGGCAGCCGGCGCGCGTGTCGATCGACGCCTACCCCGGCGTGACCGTGCACGGCGAGGTCGAGAGCTTCTCCGCCGCCACGGGCGCGCGCTTCAGCCTGCTGCCGCCGGACAACGCGACCGGCAACTTCACGAAGGTCGTCCAGCGGGTGCCGGTGCGGATCCACGTCCACGACGCGCCGCCCGACGTCGTGCTGCGCCCGGGGATGAGCGTCGAGCTGACGGTCGACACGAGCCAATAGGATGAGGAGGGAGCCATGGCAGAGGTGGCTATCGCGGCCCCGCCGGCGTACGCCGACGCGCCCGCCAACGCGAACAGGTGGCTCGTGGCCGTGGCGGTGGCCCTCGGCGCGCTCCTCGAGATCGTCGATACGAGCATCGTCAACGTGGCGCTCACCGAGATGCAGAACTCGCTCGGCGCCACGCTCACGCAGGTGAGCTGGGTCGTCTCGAGCTACGCCATCGCGAACGTCATCATCCTGCCGCTCACCGCGTGGCTCGGGCACCGCTTCGGCAAGAAGCGCTATTTCGTCTTCTCTCTCGTCGCCTTCACCGCGGCGTCGGTGCTCTGCGGCGTCGCTCACAGCCTCCCGATGCTCATCGTCGCCCGCGTGCTCCAGGGGCTCGGCGGCGGCGGCCTGCTCGCGAAGGCGCAGTCGATCCTGTTCGAGACGTTCCCGAAGCACGAGCAGGCGATGGCGCAGGGCTTCTTCTCCGCCATCGTCATCGCCGGCCCCACGATCGGGCCGACGCTCGGCGGCTACATCGTCACGAACATCGACTGGCGCTGGATCTTCTTCATCAACGTCCCGCTCGGCATCGCGGCCGTGCTCATGTGCCTGGCCTTCCTGCCGCCGGACGCCGCGGGCGAGCGGGAGCGCGGCGGCGTCGACTGGCTCGCGATCGCCCTGCTCGCGGCCGGCGTCGGCTCGCTGCAGACGGTGCTCGAGGAGGGGCACTCCGAGGCGTGGTTCGACTCGCCGTTCATCCTCGCGTTCTCCGCGGTGGCGGCCGTGAGCCTCGCCCTGTTCATCCACCGCGAGCTCACGTCGAAGAGCCCGATCGTCGACCTGCGCGTGCTCCGGTACCGCTCGCTCTGGGCGGGCAGCCTCCTCTCCGCCGTCATCGGCATGGGCCTCTACGGCGCGCTCTTCGCGGTGCCCATCTTCGCCCAGTCGATCCTCGGCTTCACGTCGCAGCAGACCGGCCTGCTCCTGCTCCCCGGCGCGCTGGCCTCCGCCCTCTCGATGCCGCTCGTGGCGCGGCTCCTGAACCGGTTCGACCCGCGCGTGCTCCTCGTGGTCGGGGGGCTCATCCTGCTCGCCGCGCTCTTCCAGCTCCAGACGCTGACCCCGATGACGGGCTCGGGCGACCTGTTCTGGCCGCTGATCATCCGGTCGTTCGGCACGACGCTGATGTTCCTGCCGCTGAGCATGGCCACGCTGGGGCCGCTCCCCAAGAAGGACATCGCGGCCGCGACCGGCCTCTACAGCCTGACGCGGCAGCTCGGGGGCAGCGTCGGGGTCGCCTTGCTCACCACCGTGCTCGCCGACCGGCAAGCGTTCCACCGGGCGGTCCTGGTGAGCGACATGGGGGCGAGCGACCCGAAGACCCTGGAGCGCGTCGCCGCGTACACCGCGGGCTTCGCCGCGAAGGGCTTCGATCTGGCCGACGCGCGCGACAAGGCGCTCCACGTCCTCGACGGGATCGTGAACATGCAGGCCGCCGTTATGTCGTTCAACGACACGTTCTGGGTCACGGCGGTGCTGGTCATCGCCACGCTCCCCCTGGTGCTCCTGCTGGGGAAGGGCCGGGGCGGCCCGGCGTCCGCGGGGCACTGAGCCGCTCGCCGAGGGGTCCGGCGCCCTCGACCGAGCTCACATCGAGTAGGCGCCGCCCTGGCCCGCAGCGGGGGCCTCGGCAGGGGCCTCCCCCTCGCGGAGCTCTTCCACCGCCTTCGCGTGCTCCGGGAGCGCCGGCAGCGCCTGCGGGTCGTAGTCGGGCGCGACCCAGAAGACCTCCGGCGCGGGCTTGTACTCGCTCGAATAGCTGCGCTCCGAGGCCCTGCCGTCCTTGTAACGGATCGAGACGAAGGACCTCACGTCGTATCCGCACGAGCCCTTCTGGTGGCGCTTCACCTTGCCCTCGGAGAGCTCGGACTTCACGTAGATGCGCCGGATGAAATCGTCGGTGTGCTCGGCCGAGACGTGGTGTTCGACCTCCGCCACGGGGTCTCCGCCCAGGATCTCGACGCGGAGCACCGTCGGCTCGGGGAGATACGCGTGGATCATGATCGGGAACGGGAGCGTGTTCCTGATCTTCAGGTCCGACTCCGGGTAGGTCACCATCGCGTCGAGCCCCATGGGGATGTAGGCGCTCGGGCGGGAGTGGCTCTGGCGATCCGGCGTGTCGAGCGCGCCGAAGAGCGACGCGGCGTAGAGCGTGCTCGAGACCTGACACGTCCCCCCGCCGTAACCGGGGACGGTCTCGTCCCCCAGGATCTCCGGGGCGATCGTGAACCCGTTCTTGGCCGTCCGGGGGCCGACGTGGGCGTTGAACGAGAAGGTATCGCCCGGGGCCAGGATGGTACCGTCGATCTTGGACGCGGCGTTCCTGATGTTGCGGGCGCGCCCCGCCTCCTTGCCGAGCTGCTTGAACTTCGTCTCGTAGGCCGCGACGACCCTCGTGACATCGACGCTCACCAGGTCGGCGACCTCGACCTGCGGCAAGATCTGCCGGACGGCGAGCTCGATGAGCTCCTCGTCGCCGTGCTCCCCGACCCGCAGCGCCGCGAGGGAGGCCTCGACGTCGAGCGCCCGGCCGGCCTGCTCCGGGATCTTGCGCCGGTTCGCGAGGTCGAGCCGCGCGTCCACGGGCGCCCGGTAGATCTGCGGGGCGAGCCGCTCGAGGAACGCCCGCGCCCGCTGCTCGTCGACGGCCCAGGCGAGCGGCACGTCGATCTCGCCGCGCCGCGCCTGCCGGGCCTCCCGGAGCCGCCGCGCCCAGGGCCCCTCGTGGCCGACGCGCAGCGCCGCCGCGAGCGTCTCGTCGACGTCGACCTCGACGCCCGCCTCGCCGAGCGTCGCGGTGAGCTCCACGTCGTCGTGGCGCAGCCGGACCACGCGCTCGCGAAGCGCGTCACGCCGCGCCGCGAGCCAGGCCGCCGGCGCGGCGCCGTCCGGCAGGAAGCGCTCGCCGACCGAGAGGCCGCGGACGACCGGAGAGGCCGGCAACGCGTGGCGCACCCCCACGGCGGCGCCCACGCCGGCCGACCCGCCGAGCGCCAAGACCAGAACGAGGGCCCTCGTATCCACGGCAGCTCGCCATGCTACCCGGATCGCGGACGATCTGGAAGATCGCCAGACCGTCGAGAAGGGAAAAAACCGCCATGGCGCCAAGGACGCCATGAGAAAGAGAAAAAAACGCAAAGGCGCGGAGGCGCAAAGACGCGAGGAGATTTTCTTCCCCTTTTCTCCCGTCTTTTTGCGCCTTCGCGGCTTTGCGTTTCTTCTCGTCCCTCCAGAAGCCGCGCCGCCAGCCGAACGGCCTCAGCCGCCGCCGACGAAATGGACGATCTCGATCACGTCCCCCTCGGCGATCTCGGCGGCCGTGTGCTCGGCGCGCGGCACCACCTCGCCGTTGCGCTCCACCGCCACCGGCCCCTCGGTCAGCCCGAGCAGCTCGACGAGCCTCCGCACCGTGAGCGCCGCCGGCACGTCGCGCGCTTCCCCGTTCACCGTGATGTTCATGGCTTCCTCACCTCTCGCATCACCAAGCGCGCCGCGACCTCCGGCGGCTCGACGGCCTCGCCGGCGAGCGCCGCCCGGAAGCGCCGCGCGTTCTCCACGTAACCCGCAGCGCCCAGCTTCCCGAGCTCGGCCTGGTCCGGTCGCACCTCGCCCACCACCCGGGCCGGGTTGCCGCGCACCATCGAGCGCGGCGGGATCACCCGCCCCGGCGGCACCACCGCGCCCGCCGCGATCACCGAGCATTCGCCGATCTCGACGTTGTCGAGCACGATGCTGCCCATCCCGATCAGGCACCCGTCCCCGACGAGGCAGCCGTGCAGGATCGCGCTGTGGCCGATCGTCACGTCGGCGCCGACGATCGTCTGCGAGACGCCGCCCGTCAGGTGCAGGCACGCGAGATCCTGCACGTTGGTCCGCGGGCCGACGCGGATCGCGCCGATGTCCCCGCGCAGCACCGCGCCGAACCACACGCTCGCCTCGTCGCCGAGCTCGACGTCGCCGATCACCGTCGCGTTCGGCGCGAGGAACACGTCGCGCCCGAGCCGCGGGGACACCCCGCCGAGGTCCAGGACGAGCGCCACGTCAGCCGCCCTCGGCCGCGACCACCGGCAGCGAACGTCGGGCGGGCCGCGCCTCCAGGCCGCCCCGCTGCCGCGGCCGGGCCGCGGCGCGCGCCGCCTCGGTGAGCTCGGCCTGCAGCGAGTGCTTGTTCGCCCGCGTGATCGAGACCTCGACGACCTCGCCGAGCAGATCGAGCTCCTCGGCGCCCTCGATGTGCGCGATCTCGTGGCGCCCCGTCCGGCCGGACCAGAGCGCGCCCCCGGGTCCGCGCTCACCAGTCGCGCCCCGCTCCTTGTCGCGCCCCTCGACGAGCACCTCCTGCGTCGTCCCCACGAGGGACGACAGGTGGGCGGCGAGCAGCGCCTCGCTCTCCTCGAACAGGCGCGCGAGCCGCTCGCCCTTCACGCCCTCGGGCACGTCGTCCGGCAGCTTCAGCGCGGGCGTGTGCGGCCGGCGCGAGTACTTGAAGCCGAACAGCCCCTTGAACCCCACCTCGCGCACGAGCGACAGCGTCGCCGCGAAGTCGTCCTCCGTCTCGCCCGGGAAGCCGACGATGATGTCGGTCGAGAGCGTCAGCCCCGGGACCGCCTCCACGAGCGCCCGCGTCCTCGCGACGTACTCGGCGCGCGTGTAGCGGCGGATCATCCGCCGGAGGACCCGATCGCTGCCCGACTGCACCGGCATGTGCACGTGGCGCGGCAGCGCCGGGAGCTCGGCGTGGGCGAGGACGAGCGACGGCGTGAGGTGCCGCGGGTGCGGGCTCGTGTAGCGCAGGCGCGCGAGGCCGGGGACGTCGGCCGCGACGCGCCGGAGCAGCGCCGCGAACTCGCTCTCGTCCGGGTCGTCCGCGCTCGCGCCCGGGGCCCGCGGCAGCGCGCCGAGCGGGTCGCTGTAGCTGTTCACCGTCTGGCCGAGCAGCGTGACCTCGCGCGTCCCCGCCGCCACGAGCGCCGCGATCTCGGCGACGATCTCGTCGCTCGGCCGGTACCGCTCCGGCCCGCGGGTGTAGGGGACGATGCAGAACGAGCAGCGCTCGTCGCAGCCCTTCATGACGGTCACGAACGCCGTCGGCGCGGCGCGCGGCGAGGAGGAGGACGCGGGCGACGGCGGCGACGGCGGCGATGCGACGAGGAACCGGGGCGCGTCGAGGTCGAACACCGTGCGCGCGATCGGCAGCCCGCCGATCGCGAGGTCGCCGAGCAGGCCGGGCAGCTCCGGGATGTTGTCGGGCCCCACCACGACGTCGATCGCGCGCATCTGCTTGAGGAGGCGCTCCCCCTCCTGCTGCGCCACGCAGCCCGCCACGACGAGCACCCGGTCCGCGCGCTCCCGCTTCCAGCGCGCGAGCCGACCCACCTCGCTCCGCAGCTTCTGCTCGGCCTTCTCGCGCACGCTGCACGTGTTGAGCACGAGCACGTCCGCCTCGTCGGCGCTGCCGGCCTCCGTGTAGCCGGCGCAGCGGAGCACGTCGTGCATCCGCTCGGAGTCGTGCACGTTCATCTGGCAGCCGAACGTCGTGATCGAATACCGGGGCATCGAAGCGATGCACGCTCTAACAGAAGGGGCCCGAGGCCGCCACCTCGCGCGCCGGGAGCCGCGCCGCAGGCGCCGCGCGCCGCTCCCCTCGCCCTCTCCATCCGCCGCACCCGCCCCACGGTCGCCCTCCGTCTCCAGCCTCCGCGCAGCCCCCCCTCCGTCTCCAGCAGCCCCGCGGCCGCCCTCCGTCTCCAGCGCCGCGCGAGCGCTCCCCCCCATCGTCAACCCCGCGCGAGGCAGCCTCAGCGGCGGCGCGACGACAGCCGGCGTCGCGCGCCGCCAAAAGGACACGGACGCGGCGCAGTACCATGTTAACAATCAGCTCGGGAGGAGACCGATGGCGAAACTGGAGAATCTGGTAGACCTGCTCGATCGCGCGCTGAAGCGTCATGGCCACCGGCCGCTGTTCGGCACGAAGACCGATGGCCGCTGGGACTGGATCACATACGCGGAGTTCGGGCAGCTCGTCGCCAGGTTCCGCGGTGGGCTGGCGTCGCTCGGCGTCCAGCGGGGAGAACGGGTGGCCCTCATCTCCAACAACCGCGTCGAGTGGGCGGTCTCGGCTTACGCCTGCTTCAGCATGGGAGTCGCCGTCGTGCCGATGTACGAGGCGCAGCTCCCGAGCGAGTGGGCGTTCATCATCAACGATTGCGAGGCCGTGGCCGCGATCGTCGCCACGCCGCAGATCTACGGGAAATGCAAGGACCTCCCCGAGAAGGCGCCCTCGCTGAAGCACGTTGTCTGTCTGTTCGACCCCGAGGGGGCGAGAGACGGCGTTCCCGGGGCGAAGACCAGCTCGTACAAGGAGCTCCTCGCCGCGGGCGAGGGGAGCCCGGCCCCGGCCATCCAGCCGACATCGAAGGACACGGCGTGCCTCATCTACACGTCGGGCACGACCGGCAACCCCAAGGGGGTGATCCTGTCGCACGGCAACATCGCCTCCAACGTCTGCGCGGTGCTGGATCTCATCCCCTTCGGCGGCGACGATCGCAGCCTTTCGTTCCTCCCGTGGGCCCACTCGTTCGGCCACACCGGCGAGCTCCACGTGATGATCACGGTGGGCGCGTCGATGGCGCTCAGCGAGTCGGTCGACAAGATCGTCGCGAACCTCGCCGAGGTGCACCCCTCCGTGCTGATGAGCGTCCCGCGGATCTTCAACCGCATCTACGAGGGCGTGCAGAAGCAGATGGCCGAGAAGCCCGCCGTCATCCAGGCCCTGTTCCGCGCCGGGCTGCGCGCCGCGACGAAGAAGCAGAAGGGCGAGCCCCTCGGCCTCGTCGAGCGGCTCGCGCTCGCCGTGGCGGACCGCGTCATCTTCTCGAAGATACGTGCCAAGTTCGGCGGCAAGCTGAAGTACGCCATCAGCGGCGGGGCGGCGCTCGCCTATCAGGTGGCCGAGTTCGTCGACGCGCTCGGCATCACCGTCTTCGAGGGCTACGGCCTCACGGAGACATCGCCCGTCGCCGCCGTGAACTACCCGGGAGCCCGCCGCCTCGGCAGCGTGGGCAAGCCGATCCCGGGCGTGAAGGTCGTCATCGACAGGTCGGAGACGCACGACCCGAAGCAGGGAGAGATCGTGGTCTACGGCCCGAACGTCATGGTGGGCTATTACAAGCGCGACGAGGAGAACAAGGCCGTCTTCACGGAGGACGGCGGCTTCCGCACAGGCGATCTGGGCTACCTCGACGACGACGGCTATCTCTTCGTCACGGGCCGCATCAAGGAGCAGTACAAGCTGGAGAACGGCAAGTACGTCGCGCCGGCCCCGCTCGAGGAGAAGCTCAAGCTGTCTCCGCTGATCAACGGAGCGATGATCTACGGCGACAACCGCCCCTTCAACGTGGCGCTGATCGTGCCCGAGATGACGGCGCTCACGGAATGGGCGCGGGCCGAGGGGCTCTCGTTCGAGTCGACGGACGCGATGCTGAAGCACCCGCGGGTGGTCGCGCACGTCCGGGCGGAGGTCGACAGGTACGCGTCCGATTTCAAGTCCTTCGAGAAGATCAAGCAGATCGCCCTCGCGGCCGAGGATTTCACCGCGGAGAACGGGATGCTCACGCCGACCCTGAAGCTGAAGCGGCGCGTGGCCCTCCAGAAGTACGGGCCCGTGATCGAGGCGCTCTACGCCGGCGCGGGCGGCGCGGAGAAGACCGCGCCGCGCGCGGCCGCGCAGCCCAGCTGAGCCTCCCGCGCCCCCCCCCGACCTGCCGTCCCTCGCCGCTCCCCCGCCGCGACCTGCCGTCCCCCGTCCACGCCCTCTCCCCTCCCGGCGCGCCTTCGCGTACGCTGGACGCGCAGGGGACGCGCCGGCGCGCGCGACGCGCGACGTCGGCCGACGAACGGGAGCGGCATGACGACGACAGGCACCCAGAGGCGAACGCTGTATCCCGAGATCGAGCCGTACCGCGCCGGGAGGCTGCGCGTCTCCGATCTTCACGAGATCTATTTCGAGGAGTCGGGCAATCCGCGCGGCAAACCGGTGGTCTTCGTGCACGGCGGCCCCGGGGGCGGCACGGAGCCGAAGCAGCGGCGCTTCTTCGACCCGGCCGCCTACCGGATCGTGCTCTTCGACCAGCGGGGCTGCGGCAGGAGCACGCCGTACGCGAGCCTGGAGGAGAACACCACCTGGCACCTCGTCGAGGACATGGAGAAGCTCCGCGAGCACCTCGGGATCGAGCGCTGGCAGGTGTTCGGCGGCTCGTGGGGGAGCACGCTGTCGCTGGCCTACGCCGAGCGGCACCCGGAGCGGGTGACGGAGCTCGTGCTGCGCGGCATCTTCCTCCTGCGGAAGCAGGAGCTCGACTGGTTCTATCAGCGGGGCGCGAGCGCCATCTTCCCCGACGCGTGGGAGGAGTACCTCGCGTTCATCCCCGAGGCCGAGCGGGACGACCTGCTCACGGCGTACCACCGGCGCCTCACGAGCCCGGACCCCGGGTTGCAGCAGCGGGCGGCGCGCGCGTGGAGCGTCTGGGAGGGGCGGACGAGCTGCCTGTTCACGAACCATGAGCTCGTCGCGAAGACGTCAGGTGATGATTTCGCCCTCGCGTTCGCCCGGATCGAGTGCCACTATTTCATGAACAAGGGGTTCTTCACGGCGGAGACGCAGCTGCTCGACGACGTGCACCGGATCCGCCATATCCCGACCGTCATCGTGCAGGGCCGCTACGATGTCGTCTGTCCGCCGGAGAGCGCGTGGGCGCTCCACCGCGCTTTCCCCGAGTCCGATCTGCGCATCGTGGCGGACGCAGGGCACTCGGCGATGGAGCCGGGCATCCTTCACGAGCTGGTCGAGGCGACCGACCGGTTCCGTTGACCGGCGGTCAGCGACCTCGGCCGCGGCGGCGCGGCCGAGGTCGCTGGACACGCGCGGTACACCAAACTCCGTATTTCGCGGTCAACCACCTCCTGAGCGCCGCTCTCCCCCTCTCGCTCTCCACGAATTCAGGCCGAGTGCAGGTTGTCGAGTCTGCTGGAGCCTTCCTCTCGGGGTGCGATCCGGCCGAATTGCGCCGGACTCGGCCCTCCGGCCGCTTGCGCCGCGTGGGGTCGGTCTTTAACGTAAACCAAGGGAAGGGTTGATTCCCCCGTGGAGGCTTATGGCGAAAAAGGCAGCACGGAAGACATGGATCCTGGTCTCCGACGCAAGCCGTGCCCAGCTCTATCGTGAAGAGCCTGCGGGCAAGGGCTTCACCCTGCTCGAGTCGTACAACCATGACGAGAGCCGGGCGCGCGTGCGGGATCTGATGGCCGACGCGCACGGCCGCAAGCCGAACGGCACCTCCGGCGGGAACGGCACCGTCGGCGGCGGGGAGGGCCAGTACCTCGGCCGCCCCGGCGCGGCCCCCGACACCGATCCCAAGGAGGTCGAGAAGCAGAAGTTCGCCCAGCAGCTCGCGGCGGTGCTGGAGAAGGGGTTGAACGAGCACGCTTACGAGACGCTGGTGCTCATCGCGCCGCCGCACTTCCTGGGCCTGCTCCGCGGCACGGTGAGCAAGCAGGTCAGTAACCACATCGAGACGAGCGTGGACAAGGACCTGAGCTGGCTGGACGGCCCCCGGCTCACCGAGCGGCTGCGCGAGCTGCGGGCCGGGTAACACCGCTTCCAGCTGCCTCGAACGTGTAGGCGACGCCGAGCCCGACGACGTTCGCACGGGCGCTGTAGGCGCCGCCATTGATGGTGTTCGGGTCCTCCGGCGGATTGGCCCGCACCGGGCTCACCTGCGGGAGCCGCGCTTGCCTCGGATCGACCCTCACGTCCGCGGCGAAGACGTGCGCGTAGCTCGCGTCGAGGCGCCACCGGCCGAGGTGGACGCCGAGGCCGGCCGCCGTCGTCAGCTTGGTCGCGTCGATGGTGAGGACCGACAGGTACTCGGGCGGGACGGCGCTCTGCTCGAGGCTCACGCCGGCGCGCAGATCCCACCGCGCGCCCGCGAGATCGAAGGAATACTCGCCCCCGAGCCTCGCCGAGAGCGAATTCTCGAATCGCCGCGGGAACGAGACGGCTGGCACGCGGAACGCCTCCGGGAAGCCGACGACGTTCCGGAGCACCACGCCGTCGGGCTCGACGAGGATGTCGTCGTGCATGCTCCAGCCCTCGACGCCGAGCCCGAGCTCCACGCGCAGATCGTCCACGACCCGCGCCTCCACGCCGGCGCGGAGGACCCACGGCAGATCGAACGCGACGTCGGCGTCCTCGCCCTCCTGGACGGCGCGCTCGAAGACGGGCGCCGCGGGGAGCCGCGCCCTGAATTTGGCCGGCGCGCGCACCCAGATGGGAAGCTGGAAGGCCAGGCCGACACGCCAGCGCGGCGTCGGGACGAAGAGCGCCCCGAGCTGGCCCGTGGGCGCCACGATGGGCGCGACGCTGAGCTCGGAATGGATGTCCCACTCCGGATCTTCGGGCGCGCAGAACATCCGCTCCGGGAGGCACCCGGAGACCACCATCCGGCTGTTGAACGTGCCGACCAGCGCGCCGAGCCCGGCGCCGAAGCGCCACTCGGGCGACGGCGCGTACGCCGCTCCGACCCCCAGGAGCGCGAGCGCGGAGCCCTCGAGCGTGAGCAGCGCATAGCGCTGGGGCGCCGGCATGCCATTCACCTGCTCCGGATAGCTGGAGAGGGCCGCGTACGGCGCCCACATCCCGCCCCAGACGACCCATCGCGGATCGACCTTGAACGACGCTGCCAGCGTGGGGATCGGCAGCACCGGCGCGCTGCCGGTCACCGGGTCCATCGTCTGCACGAAGCTCGCGCCCGTCGGCTCGCCGGTGTTCGGATCGACCTGCCGTACGATCGCCTGGCGCGTGTGCCGGCTGCGCCACTCGAAGAGCCCGACGTCGAACAGCACCTGGGTGCCGGCCTCGTAGACGCCCGCGGGGTTGTAGGCGATCGCCCCGAGATCGTCGCCTCCGGCGATGTACGCCCCGCCGCGGGACGACGGGCGGACGCCGCGGTCGGTGAAGTACAGCCCGGCGGCGACGGCGTCGCCCGCGGGCAGGAGGAGCGCCCCCGCGGCGGACGCCACGGAGAGCACGGCGCGGATCGTGGGCTTTTGCACGTGGATCACTCGTGCGGCCGGTTCTTGACGATGGCGTAGATCTGCTCGAGCCCGCGGGTCTCGTCCGTCAGGAAGTCCCTGGCCGAGACAAGGAGCTGCCGGTAGTCCTCCGCCGTCAGCGGCGCGCCGCTCCCGGCCTCGATGCGGTTCACGTCCGCGAACGCGTCGAGGAACACGTCGAGCGGCGCTCGGCCGTCCGCCATCGGCGTCACGAGCGCCGGGAGCACGTGATCCATCGCGTGATACCTGTCGTAGCGATCGTCGTTGAGCGCCTTCAGCGCGTTGAGCCCCGCGTCGGCCGCGCCTGGTCCGCCGGCGCCCCCCGCCGGGGTCAGCGCGGTCGACGCGGCCTTCAGGATGCGGCGCAAGGCGTCGTCGTCGGCGAGGAGCTGGAGGCCGTCGGCGAGCGTCGTCGAGAGCGCCTGGAACGGGGCGCCGGCTGCGTCCGCGTCGAGCAGGTAGGTGAGGAACCGCTCGATCTCCCGCCGCGCCGGCTCGTGGGCGCGGACTGCCTCCATCACGTCGACGGCGGCGGCGAACAGCGGGTGGCTCAGGAGGTCGCTCACCGTCGCGCCGAGCTCCTTCTGCGCCCAGGCGCACCGCCCCGTCGTCTCGCGATCGGGGCAGTGGGCGTTCAGCTGCTCGCGGAGGACGCGCAGGACGAGGGCGCCCATCCTCGGGAGCGCGCGGTTCTTGAACCGGGCCTCGGGCCCCGACCCCTCGACCGCGAGCAGCGCATCGACGAGCTCGTCCACGCCGCGCTTCCACTGGCCCTCTCGCTCGGCGGCGTCGGGCGCATTGCGCTGCGCGAAGCGCGCGTCGATGCCGTTCAGAGCGCCGGCGAGGAGGGTGAACACGGTGAGCTGGTCCTGGACCCGGCCATCCGCCCACGTGGCTTTCTTCTTCCCCCAGCGGTCGACCATGCCCACGCCGGCCGCGTAGCGGGTGCTGAAGAGGGTGCGCGCGAGCTTCTCGAGGACCTGCGCCTTCGTCAGCGGCCGATCTGCCGCGGGGCCGCGCCGCACGGTCACGGACGTGTCGCGCGCCATCCGGGCGAACGCCACCGACGATGCGAGGACGTCCTTGGCCCGGAGCGCGTCGGCGATGAGCGGCTCGTAGGAGTTGGCCCCTGCCTCCGAGCAGTACGCGGTGTTGGTCTTGGGCGAGCCGGCCTTGATGCACTCCGGCCCGTGCTGCTTGCCCGGCCAGTGATGGTACGCCGTGCTGAAGAGATCGATCAGGATGTCCTCCCCCGTGGAATCCGGGGCGACCTCGGCGAACGCCGCCACGATGGGGCTCAGGTACTCGCCGAGCCCGAGCTGCTCCAGCAAGAAGGCCGTCCCCGGGTGGCGCACCCGGATCAGGCCCTCGGGGGAGCTGCACTCGTTCACGCCCAGCGCGTTCCTCGGGCAATGGATCGTGCCGGCCGGCTCGAGCGTCCCGGAGATGAACAGGTTCGTCGTCAGGTTCCCGCCCGTTCCCGACAGGGCCCGGAAGGGATCCAGATCCTGCAGCGCCGGGAACCTGTCCGAGTCGGCTCCGAAATAGATGAGGCGGTTCAGCGCCGCCGGGGTGGGATGGCTCGTCAAGCCGTCGATGCCGCTCGATGACTGGAGCACCGAGTCCGTCACGGCGAGCGCGAGGACCGTCGGCTTGACCTCGAGCACCGCCTTCTTGTCGTGCCCCTCCGGGAGGAGCGAGTCGAGGTAGAAGGCCGCCAGGTTGTCGATCTGGAACAGCTCGCACGCGGCGTACTCGACGAAGGGCACAGTGACCTCGAAGACGCTGACCACCGCGCCCTCCTTGTTGCACTGCCTGACGCCGGCGGTGTCGTGCATGAGCTGCATCAGCCGCTCCATGCCCGAGCGGTTGTCGCCGATCTTCGGCTTCGTCTGATCCACCGGCGTCCGCGGCGCGGCGATCGTCGGCGCCCCGACCGTGAGGTTGATCGCCGGGCCGTTCAGCTGCGCCGGGTTGTACGCGTACCGGTCGCGGGTCGTGAGCATCGCCGCGATCGCGTCGCCCGCGTGCCGCGCGCCGCCGCGCGAGGCGAGCAGCGCGTCGCTCCCGAGCGCCTCGATCAAGCGCGCCACGAGCCCCGGCTGCTCGACCGCCCTGCCGAGCACCGCCGAGAGCTCGTCCCAGAGCGGCGCCTTCTCGTCGATCCGCGCGGGCGCCTCCTTGCCCTGGGCGGCCAGCCGGTCGTGCTCGCGGGCGACATCCCGGATGCGCAGCGCCGCGGCGGTCATGCGCGCGAGCTCCGCCTCGCGGTTCTCGAGCAGATCGATGAGCGTGAGCAGGAGGACGTCCGAGTCCCTGTCGGCGAGCACCTGGCCGATCGCGTGCGCGAGGTCGGCGAGCGGCGAGCCCTCGCCGCGGAAGCGGCGGTACGACAGGCAGCCGTCGCACCGCTCGCCCGCGGGTACGATCCTGCCGCGGCGGGCGTCGTAGCGGGCCTCCTCGCGGTCGCCGAAGAGCAGGTACGCGCCGGAGAGCGCGTACATGAGCCCTTCGTGCTCGGTCTTCCACGGCTCCGGATCGCCTTTGCCCGCGTACCGGGTCCCGTCGACGAGCGGCACGATCGACCGCAGCGCCGCGCCGAGGACGGTGCGGGAGGTGTCGACGTAGGCGTAGAGCTCCGGCGAGAGGCCCCCGAACGGGTCCCGCGGCGGCTCGGTGACGCCGGGGATGGCGAACGGCGGTTCGATCGCGAGCGGCGCGCCGCTCCGGTCCACGAACCTGCCGGACGCGTCGATGTCGGCGAGGCCGTCGCGGTCGGCGTCGGCGAACGGCGCGGGGACCCCCTCGCCCTGGGGGAGGACCCACCCGCGACCATCGCGGCGGGCGATGAAGATCGACGGCGGCGCGGCGAGCCCGGGGTGCTCCGCGAGCAGCGCCGCCTGGGCGAGCTCCAGGGTCGTGCGCGGGCGGCTCGGCTGCGCGGTGGCGGCGTCGACCCCGAGCGGCGCCCGCTCCGGCAGCGACAGCGTGGCCAGCTCCTGCTCGCCTGCCGCGAGCAGCGCCTGGAGCGCGGGCGCCCCCGGGCCGCCGGGGCCGAGCACGTCGAGCGCCGCCACGGTCATCGGGCGCAGCCCGGGGTACGCGAGCGCCGCGCCCGCCATGCCGAGCCCCACCTCCGCCGAGCGATAGCCCTGGCGCCCCCAGATGCTGGCGAGGGCGCAGACCGGCGCTCCCTGCCCCTCTGCCCTGTCGCAGGCGATCGGCGCCCGCTCCCGCTGCCTCTTCTGGTCGCCCTCGTCCAGCCTCGCGTTCTCCTCGCCGCCGTGGATGAGCGCGTCGAGGAGCCGGGCGATCCCCCGGGTCGACTCGGGCAGGACCGCCGGCCCCGCCGCGTCGAACGGGTTCGTCTCGTAGAGCGGCGCGAGGGTCTGCGAGAGGCTCAGGACGGCATCGTGCAGCCGGATCTTGCCGCCCCCCTCGCCGGGCGCGACGTTGTCGATCTCGATGTCCGGCACCGCGGCGTTGACGGCGTCCACGAGGGCGTTGCGCCACCGCGCCATGGCCTCCACCTTGGCCACGCCCAGCCTGCGCGCCTGCGCCGCCCGCTCGCTGGAGACCGGCGGGAGCACCGAGACGTCGACCTCGTCCTCGTACCGGCCCTCGCGGTCGTAGTGGCAGACGCGCTGGTACGAGGCGCCCGTGTGGTCCTCGTGGAGGCTCGACGCGCCCACCCGGTCGCAGAGCATGCCGAAGACGTCGTCGCCCAGCCCGCCGCCCTCCTTCACCTTGGGAGGCGCCTTCCGCGTCGTGTCGAGCGGCTCGTGACACGAAGCGATCACCCCGCCGGCCGCGATGAGCGCGACGAGCCGGAATGCGACACCGACCGAGGAACCCAGCGCGCGCCTGCGCATGACGACAACCTCCCCCAGTTGCCTCCAGGGTAGACGATTCCACTCCAGGTGCGTAGGGGCTTGGCGCCCCAGCGGGGGTGAGGTGGGCGACGCCGGAGCGCGCCTTCTCCAGTTCTCCAGCGTCACTGCGCTGCGACGGGGACGGCGGCGGGCTCGTGGGTATAGGCTGCGGAGCGATGGCGACCCAACCCACCCCGCTCACCGCTGTCGTTCTCGCTGCTGGACAAGGGACTCGGATGAAGAGCGCCCGGCCGAAGGTGCTCCACGAGCTCTGCGGCCGGCCGATGCTCCATTACGTCGTCGACGCGGCGCTGGCCGCCGGCGCCTCCGACGTCGTGGTCGTCGTCGGCCACGGCCGCGACGAGGTCTCCGCGGCCCTGGACAAGGCGTTCGGTGCCCAGGGGAAGAAGGTCCGCACCGCGCTCCAGCCCCAGCAGCGCGGCACGGGCGACGCGGTGCGCTGCGCCATGCCGCACATCGACGCGACCTCCGAGGCGATCCTGATCCTGTGCGGCGACACGCCGCTGCTCGATCCGGAGCAGCTCACGCAGCTCCGCGGGGCGCTCGACCGCGCGGGCGGCGCGCCGATGGCGATGCTCACCGCGGAGGTCTCCGATCCGACGGGGTACGGCAGGATCCTCCGCGACGCCTCGGGCCGTGTGATCGGCATCCGCGAGCACAAGGACGCGACGCCCGAGGAGCGCGCGATCACCGAGGTGAACCCCGGCGTCTACCTCGCCCGCAGCGGTTTCCTCGAGCGCGCGCTGGCCGGGCTGACGACGGACAACGCGCAGGGTGAGCTCTACCTGACCGACATCGTCGCGCAGGCGGCGAAGGCCGGCGGCGCCGCGGCGGTCGTGGCCAGGGACGTGGGCTCGCTCGTGGGCATCAACGACCGCGCGCAGCTCGCCGCCGCCGAGGAGGTGCTCCACGGCCGCATCGCCGACCGGCTGCGCAAGAGCGGCGTCACGATCCGCACGAGCGCCCGCATCGACGCGGGCGTGGCCGTCGAGCCGGACGCCGTGATCGAGCACGCCGTCGTCCTGCGGGGCCGGACGCGGGTCGGCGCGGGGGCGCGGATCGACGTGGGCTCGGTGCTCACGGACGTGGTCGTCGAGGCGGGCGCCTCCGTGAAGCCGTACACGGTCGCCTCGCAGGCGTCGATCGGCGCCGGCGCGCAGATCGGGCCGTTCTCGCACCTCCGGCCGGAGAGCCAGATCGAGGCCGACGCGCACATCGGCAACTTCGTCGAGACCAAGAAGACCGTGGTCCGGAAGGGCGCGAAGGCGAACCACCTCGCCTACCTCGGCGACGGCGACATCGGCGAGGGCGCGAACGTCGGCGCCGGGACGATCTTCTGCAACTACGACGGCTTCCGGAAGCACCGGACCGAGATCGGCGCCGGCGCCTTCATCGGCAGCGACTCGCAGATCGTCGCTCCGGTGAAGATCGGCGCGGGCGCCTACGTGGCGACGGGCACGACCGTGACCCGCGACGTGCCGGACGAGGCGCTGGCGATCGGCCGAGTGAAGCAGGAGAACAAGGAGGGCTACGCGACGCGGCTCAAGGCGCGGCTGAAGGACGCGGCGAAGAAGTAGGAAGTAGAACGAGCAGCAGCGTGCCGACGATCCAGCTCCTCACGTGGAACCTCTGCAAGCGCGACGCGCCGCTGTCCGTCCTCGTGCGGCACATCGCGTCGCTGTCGTGCAGGCAGGAAGCCTTCATCGCCGCCGTGCAGGAGTGCTTCGATGACTCCGACACCGTGGTCAGGCGGGTGCGGGACCTCGGGGGCGCTGCCGTGTATGCGACGGGAAACGGGACGATGAGCGTCTTCTGCTCGGCGCCGCTGGAGGCCAACGCGAGCCGGGACGACGTCATCGATACCATCGGCGGGCGTCTGATCCTCACCCGAACGATCCTGGCCGGCCAGCGGCTCGCCATCGTGAACTACCACGGCATGCCCGATGGCCTCGACGGTTCGCCGCATCACACCGAGCGCGGCGGGATTGCCTCGGAGGCCCGGTGGCGCATTGACGAGCACGCCAAGGGTGATCCCGTGGTTGTGCTCGGCGACTTCAACGCCGCGCCGACATCGCCGGAGGTCGTGAGCCGCTACTGCTTCTCCCTCGCGCCGGAGCCTGCCCCGAGCAGCGGCTATTCCCACAACCGCGCCCGGAGCACCCTGCGGATCGCGCCTCTTGATGTCACGCCGAGCTCGGGCACCTATCTTTTCACGTCGACGTCGCAAGGAACGAGCTGGCGTGTCCTCGATTTTCTGGCGGCCGGGCCAGGTCTTGCGGTCCGGACGCGCGTCCTCGACATCCTCGACGGCGAGCCGCTGACGAACGGGCGAAAGCCCACGCTGAGTGATCACCTCCCGGTCGCTGGTACACTGGATCTCCCATGAACCGCTTCGATCGTTTTCAGCAACTCATCGACGAACCGGAGCCCCCGCCCAATCCCCATCCGGCCGCCGAGATCGTGCATCCGCTCGTGGATTTCGCCGCGGCGCTGGAGGCGAGGGCTAGGGTCGGCGCGCGCGTGCAGTCGTCCGAGGATGGACGGCGGCACCATCTGGCGCTCTGGCCTCTCCATCGCCCGGCTTTCCGACACATCATGGTGACCGTCCACGTGGCGAACGGGCGCGGCGCGGTGAGCGGGGAGCCGATGTTTTGGTTCACGAACGCCGACGAGCTCACCGGGTGGCTCGAGCACTTCATGCAGGGGCCGGCGTTCAAGGCGACCCTTTCGCAGCTTCGCTTCGCAGCGACGGAGCCGGTGGACGCGCGGCTCGAACGGGCGAACGGGATGGCCACGCTGGCGGTCGTCACGCCTGAACAGCAGGAAGCGCTCGATCGACTCCAGGTCGGCGAAGAGCTCAGCCTCGCTCTCCCGCTCCATGACCAGGAACCGCTGCCCGATCTCGCTGCGCTCCGTGTGCTGAACACCGCGGGCCTGAAGTTCGCGATCCGCGACCCGAGCCTCATGGGCCGCACGGTCCAGCTGCGCGCCGTTCGTTTGCCCTAGCTCCGTTCGCCTGCGAGGGGCTGGAACGCGAGCGCACCTCGCTCGTCCCACGCCAACTGACGCACCGTGCACTAATTTGAGCCGAGCACGTGCGCCACGTTTCATCCATCGCGTGCCCTGAGCGCAGCACAACCCGAGGGGCAGCTCAGCTGCCCGGTCCAGACCGTTGCCGGTTTCCGAGGGCAGCTCAGCTGCCCCGTCCCAACCGTTTCCGGTTCCGAGGGGCAGCTCAGCTGCCCCGTCCCAACCGTTTTCGGTTCCGAGGGGCAGCTCAGCTGCCAGGCCGTCACCGTTTCCGGTTTCCGAGGGCAGCTCAGCTGCCAGGCCGTCACCGTTTCCGGTTTCCGAGGGGCAGCTCAGCTGCCAGGCCGTCACCGTTTCCGGTTTCCGAGGGGCAGCTCAGCTGCCAGGCCGTCACCGTTTCCGGTTTCCGAGGGGCAGCTCAGCTGCCAGGCCGTCACCGTTTCCGGTTTCCGAGGGGCAGCTCAGCTGCCAGGCCGTCACCGTTTCCGGTTTCCGAGGGCGGCGCCGTGCTGTTCACGCACGGTGGGCGGCCGTAGCCAGGCGACCGGCCGACCCGTCGAGATCACACCTTCCAGCGCCGGGAGGCGCGTGTCGAGCGCATCGGCGCTCCCGCCCGAGCCTCCGGCCGCGGCGTCAGCTCGGCCTCCGACAACGACCGCGCAGCGTCATTTGCGCGCGACGCCGACGACACTCGTGCTCGTCCGGCTGCAACCCGGGTCGGCTCGAATCCTGGGAGGGCACGGATCTCGCTTGTGCCCGTACATGTGATTCAGTTCACATTTGCAAGACAGGAGCTCCATGCCGACGTACGAGTTCAAGTGCAACGACTGCGGCGCCGAGTTCGAGGTGGTCGCGTCGCTCTCCGAGTTCGAGCGCCAGAAGCGGGAGCACACGGTCCAGTGCACGGCCTGCGGCCGCTCGAACGTCGAGCCGGAGATCGTGTCGTTCCAGGTGCAAACGGCGCGAAAGAGCGCCTAGGCAGAAGGACGAAGCGGCGTGTCGAGCGAGAACTACCACGAGCTGCCGGAGCTCCTGTCGGAGGCGACCAAGGAACGGCACCGCGCGATCGTCTCGTTGATCGAGGAGCTCGAGGCGATCGACTGGTACCAGCAGCGCGCCGAGGCGTGCTCGGACGCGGAGCTCCGTGCCGTGCTGCTCCACCACCTCGAGGAGGAGGTGGAGCACGCGATGATGAACCTCGAGTGGCTCCGGCGGAATGATCGCGTCTTCCAGGAGAAGATCGACATCTATCTCAACAGCCAGGGGCCGATCACCGAGGTGGAAGCGGCCGAGGAGGCGGCGAAGCTCGGCGCCACGGCCAAGGCCGGCGCCATGGCGCCGAGCGGCGCGCTCGGCATCGGGAGCCTGAAGGGGGCATGATCATGGATCTTCTCAAGCGCGAGCTCGCTCCCATCCTCCCCGCCGCGTGGGACCTCATCGATCACGAGGCGACGCGCGTGCTCAAGCTGCACCTCGCCGGCCGCAAGGTCGTCGACTTCCGCGGCCCGTTCGGCTGGGAGTACGCCGCCGTCAACACGGGCCGCACGCGCGCGCTCGAGCGGAAGGAGGCGTCCTCGGTGAGCGCGGGCATCCGCCTCGTGCGGCCGCTCGTCGAGTTCCGCGCGCCCATCCGCCTCGATCTCGCCGAGCTCGACGCCGTCGGGCGCGGAGCGCAGGAGCCCAACATCGAGGACGTCGTGCGCGCCGCCGAGCACGCCGCGCGCTTCGAGGACGGCGCCATCTTCAACGGGCTCGCGGCCGCCGGGATCGAGGGGATCCTGGAGGTCGCGCCGCACAAGCCCGTGGTGATCCCCGCGCCGGAGGCGTGGCCGCGCGCCGTGGTGGCGGCGAGAGAGGTGCTCCGCGCCGCGGGCGTCGACGGTCCCTATGCGCTCGCGCTGGGTCCGAAGGCGTACGACGAGCTGGCCGCGGCCGCGGAGGACGGGTACCCGCTCCTCAAGCACATCGAGCGCCAGCTCATCGACGGGCCGATCGTGTGGGCGCCCGCGCTCGAAGGCGGCGTGCTCCTGAGCACGCGAGGCGGCGACTTCGAGCTGACCGTCGGGGAGGACCTGTCCATCGGCTACGACGGGCACGACAGGCACGTCGTGGAGCTCTTCCTCACCGAGAGCTTCACCTTCCGCGTGCTCGAGCGCGCCGCGGCCGTGGCGCTGCGGCGGGGCTGAGAGCAGTCCCCGCGGCTACTCGGCGTCGCCTACCGCGGCGCCCTCGCCGTCGCGCAGCGACGGGATGACGTGGCCCATCCGGAGGCGCTTCGCCTCGAGGTAGGGCGCGGAGAACGGGTTGGCCGGGACGATGGCCGCCGAGCGCGAGGCGATCCGGACGCCGAGCGCGCGGAGCGCCTCGACCTTGTCCGGGTTGTTCGTGAGGAGCCGGATCGACTCGATGCCGAGGTGCTCGATCATCGCGGCCGCGGGCTCGTAGCCGCGGGCGTCGTCGGGCAGGCCGAGGATGCGGTTCGCGTCGACCGTGTCGTGGCCGAACGCCTGGAGCTGGTATGCCCGGATCTTGTTGGCGAGCCCGATGCCGCGCCCTTCCTGCCGCAGGTAGAGCACCACGCCGAGCCCGCGTCGCCCGATCTCGGCCTGGGCCGCCTCGAGCTGCTCGCGGCAGTCGCACTTGAGGGAGCCGAACACCTCGCTCGTGAGGCACTCGGAGTGGACGCGCAGGGTCACGTCCGATCGGCCGCGCACGTCGCCCATGACGAGCGCGACGTGATCGGGTGAGAGCCCCTGGTCGGGGCTCGTCGTCCCACCGAAGTGGAACACCAACATCTGAAAGACGCCGTGCTTCGTGGGCACGGGCGCCTGGGCGCGAATATCGAGCTGAGGCCGGATCGCCGTCGTCGGGACGTGCATCTCGCTCTCCTGGTGGAGAAATTCTGGGTCACCTGTCAAGCAAGGAGCGCGCCTTGGTCGCCCGCTGCCCTGCCCTTGTCCGGCCACCCCTGAAGGTGGCGTCAATCAGGTAGCGTAAGCACCCGGTAGGAACAAGGTAAGCTCTCCAAGATGTTGCTCCAAGGACATACCTGGAGCAGCCGAGCCGCATCGGCTCCTCGCGAGCACTGGAGCCACCAGCAGTGAGGTAGCTCACCGTCGAGGAGGCTGCACCAGTTCCTTCCTCGAGAACGTCATGAAGTTCAGCACGTGAGGCCTCGGTCACCCGAGGCAGGCCGCGACCGCCGCGGCCAGGTTCGACGCTCGCGGTTCGCCGATCCGGAATGACCAGAGGTTCGTGACGTAGCCGAAGCCGACACCGGCATCGGGGTCGGCGAAGCCGACCGATCCGCCGGAGCCGGGGTGGCCGAACGACCCGGGCCCGGCCCAGGGCATCGGCGGGCAGGCCCGCCAGAACCCGAGCGCCATGTAGAAGGAGCGGTCGGCCGGAACGTCCAGTCCTGGCGGCAGCCCGTTCATCTTCGTCTTGTCGGTCTGGACGACGGTCATCTTCTCGACCGTCGCCGGATTCAGCAGCCGCACGCCGTCGACCTTGCTCACCGTGGCCGCATACATCCGCGCCAGCGATCGAGCGTCCGTGAACATGTTCCCAAAGGGGAGCTCAGCAGCGCGGAAGGCACGCGTGTTCATGTAGTCGCTGGCGGGATCGAAGGCGCCGCCGAGCTGGCCGGCGCGGGCTTGCACGGAGTCCGGGCCCCACACGGCGTTCATCCAGGCGATGACCGTGTCCCTATCGAGGCCGGTGGTCTCGATCATCCCGGCGGTCATCTCCTCCAGCGTGAACGGAGCGGCGTACTCGATCCGCGCCACCCGTCCCTCTTGCTCCTCGGGCAGTCCGATCCAGGCGCTCAGCCCGAGCGGGGCAGCGACCTCGTCGGCGAAGAAGGTGCCGAGCGACTTGCCGGTGATCCGCCGCACGACCTCCCCGACCAGGAACCCGAAGGTCATGCTGTGGTAGACGTGCTCCGTGCCCGGCTGCCACAGCGGCTTCTGCGCCTCGAGCGCCCGGATGACCGGATGCCAGGCGCAGGCGTCCTCGAATGTCAGCGGACCATCGACGACCGGCAGACCGGCCTGGTGTGAGAGCAGCCAGCGCACCGGGATATGCTCCTTGCCGGCAGCGCCGAACTCCGGCCAGTACTGGATCACCGGAGCGTCCAGATCGAGCTCGCCGCGCTGTGCCAGCAGATGGGCGCAGATCGCGGTAGCGCCTTTGGTCGTGGAGGCGACCAACGCGATGGTGTCCTCGTCCCACGGACGGTTCGCCTCGCCATCGGCGAAGCCGCCCCACAGGTCGACGACGGGACGGCCGTCCACGTAGACGCAGCACGCCGCGCCGACCTCGCCTGGGCTCCCTTCGAAGTTCCCGCGGAAGGCATCGGCCACCTTCCCCCAGCCGTCCTCGACGTGTCCCTGCACTACTGTCCCGCTTGTCGTGTCCGACATGCTGCACCGCCTTTTCTGGAGGGTCTGAAACGAATCGCATGCGCAGCGCCGCAACGCTTACGGCACTGTGCTTCGCGGGCTGACGTCATAGGTCCGCTGCTGCTCGTGTTTCGAGAGAGCGGTGAATCGTGATGTCGCCATAGCCCGTCCGAGCACGGGTCTTGACGGCTTCCTCGCTCGGCTCTGGTGCGCTGGCAGCGTGGAGCTCGTTGCGAACGTCCCCGTAGTTCGTGGGAAGCTCCAACCAGGCCGGTACATCCGCAGCCTGCGTGGCGACATCGAAGTCGTTGACGCTGGCAGTCCCGGCGTCGGCCCGCAGCAGCGTGGACAGGCTTCTCACGACCGTGGTCTTGCCCGCCCCGTTCGAGCCGAGCAGGGCGAAGATGCTGCCCCGCGCCACGTCGAAGTCCGCGCCGCGCAGCACCTCCAGGCCGTTGAACGATTTCTCCAGGCCCTGAACGTGGAGTGCGTGCTGTCTCGCCATCAGACTCCCCTCGCTTCTTCTTCGGCGGCGCGCTCGATGGCGTTGGTCAGCCGTTCCCGCTCCCGGATGATCCACTTACCCTTCGGGTAGTTCCGGACGAACGTCTCGATGAACTCCACGGGGTCTTCCCCGACGATCTGGCGGATCGGGGTCCGGTTCGCCGCGCTCTGTTCGAACAGGTCGACGAGGTCCGCGTAAATCGCAGTCCCGTCGCCCCCCGTCCCGAAGTACATCAGGTATCGCTCCAGCGCATCGACCGCCGTGCGATAGCTCGCGGGAAGTTGTCTCGCGCGCGCCTTGTACTGCCGCCATTGCCCCTTCTCGCCGATCACCTTCGAGATGAACTCTGAGATGAACATGTCATCTGCCTCCTTCATGGAGCTGCTCGAGCCGCTCAGCGAGGAAGCTCCAGGTCCTCCAGAACTCTTCGAGGTATTCCCGCCCCTGAGCGTTGAGCGAGTACACCTTGCGCGGCGGCCCCTTCTCGGACGGGACCTTCTCCACGTCGACGAGGCCGCGCTGCTCGATCCTGACGAGCAGGGCGTAGACGGTGCCCTCGGCGATGTCGGAGAAGCCCTGAGCCCGCAGCCGCGCCGTGATCTCGTAGCCGTACGCGGGCCGTATGGACAGGATCGCGAGGACGATGCCCTCCAGGATTCCCTTAAGCATTTCCGTCATTTGCTTGCCCACGAACAGCTCCTCGAACTACCTAACGTCACTGACTACCAGTACATAGTAACACTGAGTAGTGGCGGAGCAAGCCCCGAGGGGCACGCATCCGTCCGAGGCGCTGCTGCCACAAGCTGCCCATCACCGCTGATTCGTGGCGCGAGACGCACCCGTTCGACGAGGTCCCGCGCGAGCTGCGCGGCGAGCAGGCGCGCCACCTCCGAGAGGTCAAACGGCCAGGCGTAGCGGAGGGTGGCCGACGGGTGCTCTGCGCGGAGCCGCGCGATGGCCTCCGGGGTCTCCACCTTGGCGTGGGCGCCGCCCGGGGTCCGCATCGACGGAACCACCAGCACCTCGGTCGCGCCCGCAGGACCGCAATCGCGACGGTCTCGGCCCGCGTCGGGGCGCAGAGCTCGTTGAGCGCGACGAGGAGCTCGGCGCCCCGCGCCGCGCCCGCCTCAGAACCACCCGGGTTGCATCCTGGCGTACGAGTCCTCGCCGGAGCGGCAGAGCGCGGCGAGCGCCTCGACCCGGGGCAGCTCCGTCGAGAGCCAGTACTGCGCCGCGCAGAGCTTGCCTTCGTAGAAGCCGGCCGGGGCGGCGCCCCTGGCCAGCCCTTCGCGGGCGGCCGCGGCCATCGCGAGCCATTGCCAGGCCACGACGACAACGGAGACGAGCTCCATGTAATCCGCGCTGTGCCGCAGCATCCGCTCGGTGTCGCCGCGCATCCCCGCCTCGGCGAGCTGCACCGTCACCTCGCCGAGCAGCGAGAGCGCCGCGCCGAGGCGCTCGCCCCACGCGGGCTCGACGTCGGCTCGCTGCGCCCGGACGATCGTCCGCTGGATCTCGCCGCCGAGCGCGATGAGCGCGGCGCCGTTCCCGGCCACGACCTTGCGGCCGAGGAGGTCCATGCCCTGGATCCCGGTCGTGCCCTCGTGGATCGAGTTGAGCTTCTGATCCCGGAGCCAGGCCTCCGGGAGGTACTCGCTCGAGTAGCCGTAGCCGCCGTGGACCTGGAGCGCGAGGGCGTTCGACTCGAAGCCCTTCTCTGCGGGGAAGGTCTTGGCGATGGGGGTGAGCAGGTCGAGGAGCCGCTGCGCGCGCTCCCGGTCCGCCGCGTCCGCGGCGTGCGCCGCGAGATCGGCGTACAGCGCGGTCGTGGAGACGAGCGCCAGGCCGCCCTCGACGATGGCCTTCTGCCGGAGCAGCATCCGGCGCACGTCGGCGTGCTCGATGATCGGCACCTGCGGCGCCCCCGGGTCCTTCGCGCCGAGCGGCCGGCCCTGCGGCCGGACGAGCGCGTAGCCGAGCGCCTCGTGGTAGGCCGCGGAGGCGGTCGCCACGGCGTTCGCGCCGACCATGATGCGGGCCTCGTTCATCATCTGGAACATGCAGGCGACGCCCTGGTGGGGGCCGCCCACGAGGTAGCCGTGGCAGTCCCCCTTCTCGCCGAAGCTGAGCGACAGGCTGGGGAGCCCGCGCCAGCCGAGCTTGTGGATCATGCCGGCGACCTCGACGTCGTTCGGGACGAGCTGCCCGCCCTCGGGCCGCCGCTTGGGGACGGCGAACAGGCTCACGCCCTTGATGCCCCGAGGCGCGCCCTCGATGCGCGCGAGCGTGAGGTGGACGATGTTCTCGGTCAGGTCGTGATCGCCGCCCGAGATGAACATCTTGGACCCGCGGACGAGGTAGTGGCCCGCGTCTGTCTTCACCGCGCTCGCCTGCACGTCGGCGAGGCTCGAGCCGGCCTGGGGCTCGGTGAGCGCCATCGTCCCGGTCCACTCGCCGGCGTACATCCGGGTCATGAAGGCGGACCGCAGGGCGTCGTCGCCGAACGTCTCGATGAGGTGCGCCGCGCCGGCCGTCAGGCTGAGGTAGCCGCACGCGCTCAAGTTCGCCGCCTGGAGATAGGCGCCGGCGAGCGTGGCGACGACGAGCGGCAGCTGCTGGCCCCCCACCGCGGCCGGCCGCGTTGCGGTGAGCACCCCGAGCTCGACCATCGGCCGGAAGACCCGCTTGATGGCGGGGTGCACCGTGATGGCGCCTCCCTCGAAGCGCGGCGGCGCCTCGTCGACCGGCCTGTAGGTCGGGAACAGCACCTCCCGCGCGAAGCGCCGGCAGCTCTGGAGGTAGAGATCGAACGTGTCGCGCGAGTGCTCGGCGAAATAGGGCAGCTCGCAGAGGCGCGGCGCGTCGAGCACCTCGTAGAGGAGGAACTCGACGTCGCGGTCGTTGATGAGGGGGTTCTGGGGAGCGGTCATGTGTCTCTCGCCGGACGTGGCGCACGCTAGGCGCCGATGAAGCGGGATGTCGAGCGGCTTGTCTCGGTCATGGGTCCGGCGAGCGCGGGCGGAAACGAACCGACAGGATCCGGCCGGCGTCGGCGCTGGCGCCGAGTTAGCCCGCTCCGCCTTCGTCTCGAGTGCGTTTCTTCCAAACAGACGGGCGGCGCCGCTGATGAAGTACGGCAAGGATCACCGCCGCCCGCTGGTCGGCTTCACCACGAAGCAGGAAGTAGATCGCATAGGGGAATCGCTTGAGCAGTGCACGACGAGTCCCCCGCCCGACGTCGGGGAACTGCGACGGGAGCTCGCGGATCCGGCTGACGATGTGCCGTAATTCATCAACGAACTGTCCGCCCAGCCCGGCCTCCTCGTCCTCGTACCATTCCGCCGCCTCCCGGATGTCCAGCTCGGCAGACGGGCGTACGATGAGCCGGATCATCGACGCGTCGCGAGGCTCGTACGAAGGTCGGCCTCGACCTCTTCCCAGGACCGGCCAGCGTCTGGCGCTGCTTCGTACTCGGCGAGCCGGCGATCGAGCTCGGCGCTATGCCACTCGGGTACCGGCACCTCGTCCTCCCTCGCCGCGATCCGCTCCCAGAGCGCTTGGACGTATTCGATCTGCTCGTTCACGGTGAGCTCGTCGAAGCCAGGCGGCGGGTTCTGGATGGCTCGCTCCATGATCCGCAGGATACCACAAGGGGCACGCGACGGCGCAGCGCGTGGTTGACGCGGTCAAGAGCGAGCGGCGCCGACGGCGAGCCGCGCACCGCGGCACCGTCACGCCGATCCGGGACCGCAGCGCCGCCGGTGAACGTACGCCTGAACCCTACCGTGGCCCTGTCGTCGAGGTCCGTGCGTCCCTCCCCTGGATTTCGACCCTGCTGCGGTATGCTTCATCTCGGCGTCGAGATCGCCCGCAGCGGGTCGACGGAGCTGCGCTGGCTAGCGCCTCGCTCTCTGCTCAATTGAGCCCCGCCACGCGAAGAGAGGCTCAATGCGGTGTCAGCAACAGCGGCGAGTTGGCAGCCTATTCCGCGCGATGCGACTGGGCGCAGGAAACACCTCATTGGCCTCGCCACGCCGGCCGGATGCGTGCTGCTTCAATGGATCGTCTTGGTGCAAGGGGAAGGATTCGAACCTTCTAGCGTCACTCTCGGGAAGCACAAGTCGCGCGCGCACGTCCACGCGGCGCCCGCTGTTGTTGGTAGATCCACGCTTTTTTTGAAATCGAGCGTTCGGCGGCCACACGCCCTTTGCGGTGCTTGCCCCGGGTTCCTAGACTCGTGACCCATGAGACGACTTTCCTGGGTTCTGCTCGCGGCGCTGGTTTCCGTGGGCTGTGGGGACAACGGCGACGACCCGTCGGAGGCGGGTTCGGGCGGTGAAGGCGGCGGCGGTGAAGGTGGTGGCGCGGCTTGCGAAGCCGGAGGCGACGGGACGCTCGACGTCGAGATCGTGAGCCCGAACGACGCCGGAGACGTCGCCGTGACCTCGCCCGGAGTGCCGGACGAGCGCGTGGTCTCGAGCGCGTCCCTCGACACGCCGGCGGGTGAGTACACGCTGCGCGCAGGCAGCGTGGCCGACTACCCGGACGACGAACGCGTCGGCTTCGTGTACCGGCCCGATGACCCGGAGCAGAGCGCTTGCGTCGCCGACGGCGCGACCACCGAGGTCACCTTCAACTACGAGCTCACGCCCGGGAGCCACAAGCTCTGGTTCACCGCGCAGAACGGCGACCAGCTGGTCGGCGCGCTCGACGGCGAGGCGCTGCTCGAGTCGGGCGCGGTAACACCGAGCGTCGCATTCCAGGGGAGCGCCGAGATCATCAACCAGGGCGCTATCGCGTTCGACGGGGCCGGCAACCTGTGGGTCTCGGCCAACGCGGGGCAGATCACCGTGCGGCTCGTCGACACGCTGGGCGAGAGCAGCGACGCCGCCCCCGACCGCGTGCTCGACGTGTCCGAGGCGTGCGCGGGCGTGATCCCGTGCGCCGCGGGCGGCCTGGCGTTCGACGCAGCGGGCAACCTCTGGGTCGGGATCCGCGATCATCTGCTGAGGATCGACGCGGCCGATCTCGAAGGCTCAGGCGAGGTGGAGCCCTCCGTGACCATCACCGGAGACGAGATCGAGAACGTCCAAGCGCTCGCGTTCGACGGATCGGGCAACCTGTGGTTGGCGAGCGCCGAGCAGGACGCGGTGCTGATGTACACGGCCGAGCGGCTCGCCGCGGACGACGGGGATCCCGCCGACGTGGTGCTGAAGGCGCTCACCCCCGAGCCGGTGATCGGGCCGCTGGGCCACCCGACGGGGCTCGCGTTCGACGAGCAGGGCGCGCTCTGGGTGGGTTACTGGGGCTCGAACACCATTGCCAAGTTCGAGCCCGGCGATCTCGAAGCGTCAGCGGAGCTCACCCCGGACGTTCAACTCGAAGTGGGGGTGCTGGCGCTTCCGGAGAGCATCGCCTTCGATCAGCAGGGGAACCTGTGGTTGCCCTCCAAGGTCGGTTCGGCGGCGGCGATCGCCAAAGCCGAGCTCGTCGCGGGCGGAGACGTGGAAACGGGAGCCACCGTCCTCACGAGCGAGGCGTTCGGATCGCTCATCGACCTCGCCTTCAACCCGCCCCCCGACTGGTCACCGATCCACGGCCCCAAGTGAGCCCGTGGCGGCCGTGGAGCCCGGCCGCCGGAGCCGGGCAAGGCGCGCCCGCAGGTCGTCCGCGACCACGTAGAACGCCGGCACGACGAGCAGGCTGAGCGCCGTCGAGACGACGAGGCCGCCGATCACCGCCGCGGCCATCGGGGCTCGGATCTCGGCGCCTGGGCCGAGCGCCAGCGCCGACGGGACAGCGGCCATCAGCGTCGCGATCGAGGTCATCAGGATAGGCCGCAGCCGCACCGGGCCGGCGCGGAGCATCGCCTCGCGCGCGTCCATCACCTCCCCTTCCCCCTCGCCGTGCCCGCGCCTCACCTCGATCGCGTGATCCACGAGGATGATCGAGTTCTTCTTCACGATCCCCATGAGCAGGAGGATCCCGATCATGCTGAAGATGTTGAGCGTGTGCCCCGTCAGCAGCAGCGCAAACGCGGCGCCCGCGATCGACAGCGGCAAGATCGTCAGCACCGTGACCGGGTGCAGGAACGAGTTGAACTGGGACGCGAGCACCATGTAGGCGACCAGGATCCCGAGCACCAGCGCGAACAGGAGGCCGCCCATCGACTCGCGGAACGTCACGCTCGCGCCGCCCAGCACAAGGCGGTAGCCGGCCGGCAGATCCCGACCGAGCTCCTCGACGCGGGCCACCGCCTCGCCCTGCGAGCGCCCCGGCGCGACGTTGCCGAAGACCGAGATCGCGCGCTCCCGGTCGCGGCGCGTGATCGCCTGGAGCGCGGGGCGCTCGTCGTAGGTGACGACCGACGTCAGCGGGACCAGCGCGCCCGACGCGCTCCTCACCTGGATGCGCGCGAGATCCTCGGGCCGGCTCCGCTGCTCCGCGAGCAGGCGCGCGCGGACATCGATGCGGCGCCCGTTGTCGTTGTACTTGGCGACGCGCCCGCCGCCGATCAGCGTGTTCAACGTCGTCGCGATGGCCTCGACGCTCACCCCGAGATCCGCCGCGCGCGCCCGGTCGGGCACGATGCGGAGCTCGGGCATGCCGAGCTGGTAGTCGGAGTCGAGATCCACGACGAGGCCGCTCTGCGCGAGCTCGGCCCGGATGCGCTCGCTGTGCTTCGTGAGCTCGTCCCAGTCGGGGCCGCGGATCGAGAACTCGACAGGGAACCCGCGCTGGGCGGTGAAGCCCGACTGCGAGAGGTCCTGGACCACGGCGCGCAGGCCGGGATAGCCGTTCAGCTCCTTGCGGAGCGCGCCCTGGAGATCGGCCTGCGAGAGCGCCCGCTCCTCGGCCGGCTTCATCGTGACGAACAGGATGCCCGTGTTCACGCCGCCCCCTCCGCCGAAGCCCCCGACCACGGCGAAGACCCGCTCCACAGCCGGGTTCGCGCCCACGGCCGCCTCGGCGCGGCGGAAGAGCCTGTCGGTCTCCTCGATGTCCGAGCCGACCGCCGTCTGGAGGCGGACAAGGAGCCTCCCCTGGTCCTGCGACGGGACGAACTCCGTCGGGAGGCGCTGCATGGCGACGATCGCGCCGGCGAAGAGGATCGCGCCGAGCAGGACGACCGCGGCCGGGAACCGGAGCGCCCGGGCGAGGAGCCAGCCATAGCCGCGGGAGAGCGCCTCGAAGCCGCGATCGACGAGCCGCCCGAGGCGGCCCCGGCCCTCGCGGGAGACGTCGAGGATCTGCGCGCAGCGGGCGGGCGCGAGGGTGATCGCCTCCAGGTACGAGAGGAGCACGGCGATGCAGAGGGTCACGCCGAACTGGAGGAAGAACCGGCCGACAACGCCCTCCATGAAGATGATCGGGAGGAAGATCGCGACGACGGCGAGCGTCGCGGCGAGCGCCGCGAAGGTGATCTCGGCCGTGCCCTCGCGGGCGGCGCGGACGCGGTCCTTTCCCCCTTCGGCGTGCCGATGGATGTTCTCGAGCACCATGATCGCGTCGTCGACGACGATGCCGACGGCGAGCGAGAGCCCGAGCAGCGTGAAGGTGTTCAGCGTGAAGCCGAGGAAGTAGATCGCGGCGACCGTGCCGAGCAGCGACATCGGGATGGCCAGGACGACGTTGATCGTGCTCGAGAGCGAGCCGAGGAACATCCAGCAGACCAGGGCCGTGAGCGCGATGGCCATGCCGAGCTCGAGCTCGATCTCGTGGACCGACTCTTCGATGAACTTCGTCGAGTCGAAGTTCACGCCGACCTCCATCCCCTCGGGCAGGGACTTCTGGACCTCGGCAAGCGCGGCCCGGACCCCGCGGGCGACCTCGACCGCGTTCGAGCCGCGCTGCTTCCTCACGCCGAGGCCCTGGGCCGGCTCCCCGTTCACCCGGGCGAGCCGGCGGACGTCCTCGAAGCCGTCCTCGACGAGCGCGACGTCCTCCAGGTACACCGTGGCGCGCGCCGACGACGGCGGCCCCGCCGCCTGGGCGGCCGCGCCCGGCTGGGCGGCCGCGCCGGGGTTGCCCTGGCGGAGGACGATCCGCTTGAAGGTCGCGAGATCGAGCGCCTCCCCCATCACCCGCACGTTGAGCTCCCGCCCTTCGGTCTCGATGCGGCCGGCGGGGAGCTCGATGTGTTGCCGGCGCAGGGCCTCGGTGACGTCAGCGACGGTGAGCCCCTTCTCGGCGAGTCGATCGGCGTCGATCCAGATGCGGACGTTGCGCTCGAGGTAGCCGCCGAGCGTGAGCTCTCCGACGCCGGGCACCGTCTGGAGCTTCTCCTTCAGCCGGTAACGCGCGATGTCGGCGACGAGCTGGGGAGAGAAGGGGCCGGAGAGCCCGACCCACATGATCGGCTGGTCCTCCGGGTTCGTCTTGGAGACGACGGGCGGGTCGAGGTCGAGCGGGAGCCGCCGCTGCGCCTGGGAGATCTTCGTCTGAACGTCCTGGAGCGCGACGTCGACGTCGCGCGACAGGTCGAGCTCGATGGTGACCGAGGCGCTCCCCTGGCGCGACGTCGACGTGATCGATCGGATCCCCTCGACCTGGACGGCCGCCTCCTCGAGCGGCTCGACCACGTCGTGCTCCATGATCTCGGGAGCGGCGCCCTCCAGCGTGGCGGAGATGGTGATGGTGGGGAAGTCGACGTCGGGGAACTGGCTGATGCCGATGCGCGACACGGCGACGAGGCCGAAGACGATGGTCGCGGCCATCAGCATCCAGGCGAAGACCGGCTTCCTGAGGCAGGCTTCGGTGAGGCTCACGGCACGCTCCGTGACGAGCTGGCGGGAGAGGTCGGCGGCGATGCGCCCGCCGAGGCGGGTGGCGACGCGCCGGCCGCCGAGGCGGGCGGCGACGCGCCGGACGAGGCGGGTGGCGACGCGGGCGGTGATGCGCCGGCCGAGGCGGGCGGCGGCGCGCCGGCCGCGGAGGCGCTGGCATCTGCGCCTCCCTCGGGGCGGCGCGCCGGGGATTGGCCTCCCGGTACGCTGCCTGGCGGTGCGATGCGGACCTGCGCCCCCTCGCGCAGCGCCTCCGCGCCGCGCGCCACGAGGAGCTCTCCCACGGCGAGGCCCGATTTCACCTCGACGCGCCCGTCGGGCGTGCGCAGCCCCAGCGAGAGCACGCGCTCGCGCGCGGTGGTGCCGTCGACCACGTACGCGAGGAACCCTCGCTCGCTCGGTCGCACGGACGTCAGTGGGATCACGGGAGCGTCGCCGCTCGCGCCCACGGGCACGGTCACCTCGGCGAAGGTGCCGGGGCGGAGCAGCTCCTTGCCCTCGCCCTGCACCTCGCCGGTCACGGCGACCATGCGCGTCGCGGGATCCGCCGCGTCGGCGACGTGCGTCAGCCTGGCGCTGTAGGTCCGCTCGTCGCCCTTCACGGTGAAGCGCGCGTCCATGTCGGGCCTGACCCGCAGGGCGTCGGCGGCGGGGATCTGGAAGCGGAGCAGGAGCGGGTCGCGGCGCAGGAGCGTCGCGAGCACGGTGCCGACAGGCACGTGCTGGCCCGTCTGCACGGTGCGCGTCTGGATCTTCCCCTGGATGGGGGCGCGCACGTACGCGTCGCGCAGGTTCAGGAGCGCCTGGTCCACGGCGACCTTCGCCTCGGCGACCTGCGCGGCCGTCGTCGCCGCCCTCGAGCGCCAGGACGCGACGTCTTCCTTGCTGAAGACGCCCTCGGCGCCCTCGGCCTCGCGCCGCTCGAGCCCCGCTGCGGCCTCGGCCTGGGTGGCGGTCATCCGCTCGAGCGTCGCGCGCGCCGCGCGGACGGCGAGGTTGTACCGGGCCGGGTCGATCTCGACGAGCACCTGCCCCGCCTTGACCTCGGCGCCCTCCATGAACCTCACCGCCTCGACGACGCCGGCGACGCGCGCGGTGAGCTGCACCTGCTCGAACGCCTCGACCGCTCCGACGGCCGTCACGGCGTACTCGACCCGCTCCGCCGTGACGGGCACGACCTCGACCGGGAAGCTGAGCCCCTGCTTCGCGGGCTTGCGCCCCTGCTCGGGCGAGGCCTCCCCGCCCTTCTTGCACGCCGGAGATCCGAGGAAGACAAGACCTGCCACCAGGGCGAGCGCGGCCACGCGAATCGGTTGGAGCACCATCTAGGTGGAGGAGTAGCGCAACTTGAGCCGCTGTGCGCGCGGGCCGAGCGGGGGTGGCCGGGCAGCGTCACGCCGGCCACCGGCCGCGCAGCGGGGCGTGCACCCGGCGAGGCCTGCGGGGCCGGTCCTGCGCGCGGCGGGGTCTGCGCCGCGCAGCGGAGGGGCGCCGGGGAGCACGGTGCACGCGGCCCGATCTCGCCGGCGGCGTGCACCGCCGCGCTCGCGATGGGCGCCCAGGACTTCCGCTGTCCGCCGATCGAAAACCCCGCCGATCCAGCACAAAGACCCGCACTGCCGCACAGGACGGACAGTCCGTACATTCCTGGCGTGCTGCGCCGATGCGAGGCGCGACGAACATCACTGGACGAACTCGCGGAGACGACGATGACCGACCTGGTCAACGACATGACCGAACGATTTCTGCGCGACGCCGGCATCGCTCCCGGCATGCGCGTCCTCGACGTGGGATGCGGCCGAGGCGACGTGAGCTTCATGGTCGCCCGCATCGTCGGCGAACGGGGCTGTGTGCTCGGGGTGGACCGTGATCCGGCGCCCATCGCGGTCGCTCGCCGGCGAGCCGCCGAGCTGGGGCTCGGCCGAGTCGCCTTCGAAGAGCGGGACATCGCCGCGCTCTCCCCCACCGCCGAGCGCTTCGATGCCGCCGTCGGCCGGAGGGTGCTGATGTACCAGCCGGATCCTGTCGCTGCGGTCCGCGCCATGGCCGGTGCCGTGCGCGCCGGCGGCCTGATCCTGCTCCAGGAGAACGACCCGACGATGGGCCAGGGCAGCCTCATGCCCATGGATCTGCACCGCCAGGTGCACCAGTGGATCTGGCGGACCGTCGAGCGCGAGGGCGCGAGCCTCCACATGGGATTCCAGATGCCGAGCGTCTTTGAAGAAGCGGGCCTGACCGTGCAGCTCGTGAGGGCCGAGGCCATCGTGCAGACGCCGAGGATCCAGCATCAGCTCGCGTTCATCGTTCGCGCGATGCTCCCGCGCATCGTGCAGCAAGGCGTGGCGTCGGAGGCCGAGGTCGACGTGGACACCCTGGAAGAGCGTCTCGCCGCCGAACGGACGAAGGCCAATACCACCTTCGTCGGCGACCTCGTCTTCAGCGTGTGCGGCCGGACGCGGTCTCCTGTGTGAGCGTGCGGCCCTTGCTCCGCGCTTCTGCGCGCCACGCCGCCGGCGTCGCCCCGTGCTCTCTGCGGAACATCCGGATGAAGTGCGTCGCGTCCGCGTAGCCGACGCGCTCGGCGACGATCTCGACCCTCTCGTCGGAGTGGAGGAGGATGCGGCGAGCCTCCGCCATCCTCCCAGCCACGATCCACTCGACCGCGCTCCGGCCCGTCGCCCGGGAGAGCGCCGTCGTCACGTGCGCCGGGCTCCGCCCCACGGACCGCGCGACGTCCTTCAGCGAGAGCGGACGAAGGCAGTTTCGCTCGATGAAGCGAAGGGCATCGACGACGACTCCCGGCGACGCCGAGGCAGGGTGTTGCGAGCGCGCGGCCTGCCGAACCTCGTCGAGGATGAGCACAAGGAGGCTCCGCTGGACGACGTCGGGAGCGCCGCCATCGCGCGATTCCGTCGCGCGCATCAGCTCGCGGAGGAGCATCTCGATGTGCGCGTGACGATCCGCGCCCACCCGGACGACGGGGGATGCGCCGGCGCGCACGCGCTCGAACGGTTCGAGCAAGGTGCCCGCCTCCTCGGCGGCCAGGCAGGGGACACAGAAGCCAACGCCGATCCAGTCCGGGGCCGCCTTCTCGATCGAGCGGTGCGGTTGTCCGGCAGGCACCAGGAGGACGTCTCCAGCTTCGACTTTCCATCGACCGCGCTGCTCGATCCGGGAAGAGCCGCTCGTGTAGAACGCCAGCGCGGCAAAGGCGTGGGTCACGGACGCCCGCATGGCGGGCTGCACCGGAGAGGGCTGCCGGCAGCAGAAGATCGCTCGGCCTCCGCCCACGAGGTCTTCTCGCTGGATCGCCGGCGCAGGGGGCATGCGCGCCATGATGACATCGGCGGCAGCAGGGGGCGAGCGCCGGCGCTCTCCGCCGAGCAGGCTGCTGGATGGTAAGGAGCTCTTCCCTACGCTGCGCCAGCGAAAGGCCAGCGAAAATCTGGCGGCCCGACCTGCGCGCACGCCTGGAGGACGGCGCTACGGCTTCAGCGTCATCCGCATCTTGTAGACCTGCATGCCGAACATCACGCCCGTCGGAGCAGCAGGATCGATGGTCCCGTCCCGACCGCGGCTCAAGCGCACGAAGGCCTGACACCCCTCGGCGGGAAGCCCCGTGGGGTACGAGCCTTCGGGAACGGTGAACGAGCCGGTGTCGTCCACCGCCCCCGACGAGTCGTCCCAGGATACGTCATCCAGACAAGGACCCGGCTCATCGAAGCTGACAGGCCCGATAGACCACCGCATCATGTCGTCCTTGCCCAGCGCCTCCCACGCCAGCACCAGATCCTCGCCGGCGCCGACGCTGAACACGCTCTCCGGCTCGGGAGACGTGAGCTCCGAGAGCTCGGGCATCACGATCTCCCAGCCGTCGAGGTCGTTGAACCGGGCATGGATCGCGCGGCCCGGCTCGGCGTGCTTCAGATAACCGCGGCACTTGGCGGCGATGAGGTCGTCCTCTGGATGGCTGTCATGCCACCAGTAGCAGGCGAGCTCCGCCTCCTCCACGCCGTTGCTCACGACGAACCTGTCGGGGAGGTACTCCCCGTCCCCGGGATCTCGAACGCCGGACGCGCCGCTGACGTCCACCTTCGTAACGTAGGCCTCCGCTTCGCCCAGGTATTCGACTCCATCGCGGACGATCGGCACGTTGTATCCGTAGACCCGGATGACGACCGCCTCGTTCTCCGCCAGAGGCCGGTACTCGTCCGGGCCACACGCTGCCCCGGAGAGCCCCAGGACGGCGATCAAGGCCAGCCACACAATGCCTCTCATGAACTCCTCCACGATCCGATGTCATTGCAGCAGACGGCTGCGCCGTATGGGGGCAACCTGTGCGCCTTCTCGCTGGAAAGAAGCTAGGGTTTCAGCGTGATCCGTACCTCGTAAGACTGGCGCGCGAAGATCGAGCCCCTCTGGACGCCGGGATCGATGGTCCCGCGGCGGCCGCGGTCGAACCGAAGGAAAGCCTCACACCCGTCGGGGGGAAGGCCCGTGGGATACGAATCCCTGGGAACGACGAACGCCCCGGTGTCGTCCATGGACCCGTCCGAACGGTACCACTCTACGTCATTCACACACGGCCCCGGGTCGTCGAAGCTGGCGGGTCCGAGAGACCATCCCATCCGGTCGTCCGTGCCCAGCGGCTCCCACGAGAGCACCAGATCCTCGCCGGCGCTGAGGCTGAACTCGCTGTCCTGCTCAGGAGAGGTGAGCTTCGAGAGCTCGGGCATCACGACCTCCCAGCCGTCGAACTCGTTGAAGGTGGCACGGATCGCACGGCCGGGCTCGGCCTGGACGAACTGACCGTGACAGGAGGTGGCGATGAGGTCGTCCTCCGGATAGATGTCCTCGTAGAGGACGCAACGGAGCGTGGTCTCCTCAAGGCCGTTGCTCACGACGAACCTGTCGGGGAGATATTCCCCGTCGTCGTGCTTCCGGATACCGAACGCATTGGGGTTGTCCGTCTTCCAGACGTAGCCCTCCACCGCGCCCCGGTACGTGACGCCATCGCGGACGAGGGGCGGCTCGAACCCGTAGACGTCGATGCGAACGGCGTCGTTCTCCGCGAGCGGCCGGTACTCGTCCGGCGCGCACGCCACTCCCGAGAGGCCCAGCGCCGCGATCACGGCCGGCCTCGCGAACTTGCTCATGATATCCGCCTCGCTCCCGTGCTCTTTGAGAGAGACGGCGACGATGCCCCTTCCGCGCTCAGGGGAGCCCTGCCGGGCAAGGAGGGCAGTCACCACCGCAATCTACACCTATTTCCAAGCCATTCTGGCGATCATCATCGCACCTCGGCGGCTGGCACCTGCCCTTGAAGCACACCTTCGTCAGACAATCCGGGCCGTCGATGCACTTGTCTCCAGCGGCGCAGGTACGGCAGTTGGATCCGCAGTCGATATCGACCTCATGCTCGTTCTGGATGCCGTCGCTGCACGTGGCAAAGCTGCACCGATCATCGAAGCCACACACACCGGTGTTGCAATCCTCTCCCGTGGTACACGGGTACGTCGGGCGACACGGATCGCAGCGACCACCGCAGTCCACATAGGACTCGCCGGTGCCTACATCGAGCTCCCCATTGTCGCAGTCGAGCGGGATGCACTTGCTGCGCGGGGAGCAGTACATGGTCGGGTCCCCGCAGTCGGCGTCCGACAGGCACTCGACCAAGTTTTGCTGGCCGTCGCAGAGCCCCGAGCCGTCAGGAGCCGGACCTCGCCGGGTCCATTCGTTCAGCTGATGCGCGCCGTCGCAGAAGTCATCCGTGCAAGGGTTGCCGTCGTCCGGCACGTCGTCCGGGGCCGGCAAGACGACCTTTTGCCCGTCCCTGTCGCACGCGATCGTCATGCAGTCGCCTGGGTACTGGCCGCGGTACTCCCCCACCTCTCGCTGGCACTTGCCTTCGACGCACTTCACCGTGCCACAGGCGGGGTCCGGCGGGTCGTCGCAATCGTACTCGGTCACGCACTCGGGGCGCTCCGGCGGAGGCGCCGGGGCCCCCTCCGAGCACGCGATCCACAGCGGAGCCACGGAGAGCATCGCGCCGGCGGCAAAAAGGTGCCTGCTCGTGGTCATGTTGCCTTTCTTCATGTCTCTTCGCCTGAGATGAACAGCGGGCAGGCAGTGGGGCAGCTCGCGCCGCAGTCGAGGCCTGTTTCCTTGCCGTTCATCACTCCATCCTCGCACGTCGGGCGACGGCACCTGCCGTCCGCGCACACACCGCTCTGGCAGGACTCGTGGGCGTCGCACCGCCGGCTGGCAGCGCATGCGGGACACGACGGCGCGCCGCAATCGACGTCGGTCTCGGCGCCGTTCAGGATGCCATCACGGCAGCTCGTCTCCTTGCACAGCATGTCCGAGCCGCACCCGCCCGCGATGCAGTCGCTGTCGGCCGTGCACGGCTGTCCTGCCCTGCACGGCTGGCACCGGCCGCCGCAGTCCCGCGCCGTCTCGCCCGACGCATCATCAAAGATGCCATTGTCGCACCACTCGAGGACGCACGTGCCCGATGTCGAGCAGGCGTACGATGGGCTCCCACAGTCCTCGTCGCGAAGGCATCCGACCAGATGCCCTTCGCCATCGCAGTACCCGGAGCCCTCTACGGCGTTCCCCGCTACCCTCGGACGGTGCACGCTGACCCCTTGCACGCATGCGTCGTTCGTGCACTCGTTGCCGTCGTTGAAGACGTCGCCGTCGTCGGCCTCGGCGACCACCCGCCCAGCCTCGTCGCAGCGCAGGGTCACGCAATCGCCAGCCCGCTGGTTCGGGAATCGCTCTCGCAGGGCCAGCCTGCAGACCTCCGCTTCGCACACGGCCTCGCCGCAGCGGGGGTCAGCAGGCTTCGGGCAATCCTCGGCTGTCTTGCACAGCATGGCGTTACACTCGCTGATGGGCCGACACTCCCGCTTGCAGGAATCGCCCTCTTCCTCCCTGGCGCCGGGCTCGCAGCAGCGCGCCTCCCCCGGATCCGGACACCGGCAGCGCCCATCGATGCACTGCGTTCCGCTCAGCTTGGGCTGGCAGTCTGCGGTTGAATCGCACAGAGGCTCCTGTTCCACATCGACATAGGGGTCACCGCTGCAGGCAGCCCAGAGCAAGCACCCCAGGAACACCGCGCCGGAAGCGCGCAGCCCGCGCTGCCACATTGGAGCCATGATATCAGGCCTCCTCGTCCGGAGGATCGCGGAGATCCCCGCCATGCGTCGAACGACGCGCGTTGTTCGCATTGCGATCGACGTCCGCAAATTCTCCACCAAAGATGAACTGCCATTCAGAAAGATGAAGTCGGCTCTCTGCCCGGGACCACGTCTCTGCGGAGCTCGGGCGCTACCACGCGAACGAGAGCCCTACGCCTGGGGCGGTCCCTACGACCCCAACGCGGACCTTTACCTCTGGCGCGAGCAGGAACCCCGCGGCCACGGCGCCGCCGGCCGAAAGACCCGCACCGACGAAGGCGCCCACGGACAGGGCCGTGAACGTCTTCGTGCGCCCATCGGCGTCGGCATACGCGTCGCAGGCAGGGAGCCCCGGCCGGCAATGGAAGACCTCCCACTGCGCTCGGTCCATGGCGGCGTCTCGATCCTCGGAAGCGTCGTTGGCCTCCAGGACCGAGAGGGCCCCGACGGTGGCGAGGGCGGCCGACGTGGCCGCGAGGGCGCCCACGATCCACCACCGCAGCGCGGGGCTGGGCGTGGAAGAAGGGGGCGCCGCGACGGGCCGCGACGCCGCCTTGCTCACCGGGGGGGGATGCGCGGGCGCTTCGGCTCGGGTGCGCGGGAACGTCAGCCAGACGGTCCTCTCGCCGCCCGCGTCGGCGGCGGCGGTGGTCTCGATCTGCTCCCCGGCGAGCTGTCCGCTCACGCGGTACTGGCCGGGAGCGACGTACACGGGTCGCGGGAGCGGGGACAGGCCGACCTGCCGCCCGTCCACGAGCACAGCAGCGCCGGGCTCGCTCACGCGCACGTCGAGCGCGCCGACGTGCCGCCGCGCTTCCGCGAAATTGGCCCGCGCGAGCTCGTAGCTCTCCTTGAAGCCCGGGGGCACCCAGATCTTCGGGGCGTCGGGGGTGCCGACCATATCGAAGTAGATCGAGAGGAACTCCGCCGCCTTCGCGAAGTCGTGCAGCCTGAACGACAGCATCCCCACGCGGAACGCGTCGGAGGCGCTCTTCGTGAGCCCCCACAGCGTCAGGTGGATGTCGCGCGCGTCCGCGAGCCGCCCTTCGTCCAGGAGCCGCTTCGCCTCATCGAGCATCTCCCGCTCCGGCCCGGTCGGCGGCGGTCGCTGCGGGAGCGGCGCTGCCGCCGCCGGCGCCGTGCACCAGAGCAGCAGCAGGACCGTGGTGATCGGGCTGTGCAGCGGGCATCGCATCGTCTTGTCTCCCGGGTACCCTTCACGCAGCGATGGAGCCCTGCGCAGCTCGCGAGGGCGTCGCAGGCGCGGTGCGCCTCGGGCTCAGGGTCGAGGCCTGGCACGAGAGCTCAAGCAGCGCGCTCTCTCGATTTCCAGCGCCTCTCCTACCAGAGATCACCGCACGGTTGCGCTCGAAACGCTCGACACCAACAGGAAGGAGTGAGGACGACCGACATGAGGAGAAGGCGCCAGGAGCAACGACGCCATTGCGTTTAGAGAACAGAAATTCTCACACCAAATGAGTTTTCGCGTCAGAATTTTGACTGTGTTCTCAACCTGGGTCAGCTGATGCCCGAGATCACCGTGCAGCTTCGTTCGAACCACTTACTATGTAGGCCAAACACCAAGCGAGCGCCTTGCATTGCGTCGATCTGTATAAATTTCTCACCTTTGATGAGCTAACGCTTCGAAAAATTCTCAACCTGGGTCAGCCGACGCGACGCCGCTCCTCAACCTGGGTGAGCTGGCACCGCAACCTGAGCTGGCGCCTCAACCTGGGCTGACGGTGCGGGCTGACGGCTGCTCAACCTGGGTGAGCCGACGCTCCAGAATTTCCCAACCTGGGCGAGCCGCGCGGGGCGGACAACGCGGCGAGCCTTCAACCAACCGCCGGAAGCCCGCGCCGACGTTACAACCGCGCCGCGATCGGGCGCTCCCGGCGTGCTGCTGGCTGGACGCCCGGTCGCCGGCCGACGCCGCCGGGTTCCGGTGCCGTGGAGCCGGACGAGCGCTGATCCCTGGCTCCAAGGTCGACCCGCGCCGGATCGCCGCCTTCAAGGTCGACCCACGATGACGCCGACGACCCCCGGTCCACCCGCCCGGCGAGGCCGCGCGAGGCCGTCGCGCCCGCCGCCCGTCCGCGCTCGCCCTGGGGCGGCGCCGATCTATACCATGGGGACATGCGCCCCACCGTGCTCCTCTGGGACATCGACGGCACCCTGCTCTCCACCGGCGGCGCAGGCCGGCGCGCCATGGAGCGCGCGTTCGCCCGGTACGCCGACCGGCGCGACGCGTGCGAGGCGTTCTCGTTCGCCGGCATGACCGACCGGGCCATCATCCGGACAGGGCTCGAGACGGTCGGGCGCGAGGCCACGGAGGACGCCATCGACGCGCTCCTCGCGATCTACGTCGAGCTCCTCGCGCAGGAGATGTCGCTCGCCGGCGACACCCGGGTCCACGCCGGCGTCATCGAGGCGCTCGACGCGGCCGCCCGGCGCGCGGAGTGCGCCATCGGCCTCGGGACGGGGAACGTCCGCGCCGGGGCGCAGGCGAAGCTCACGCGGGTCGGCATCTACGAGCGGTTCGCGTTCGGCGGCTTCGGCTGCGATCACGAGCTCCGCGACGAGCTCCTGCGCATCGGCGCGGCGCGCGGGGCGGCGATGCTCGAGGCGCCGCTCGCGGCGTGCCGCGTCGTCGTCATCGGCGACACCCCGAAGGACGTCGCGGCGGCCCGCGCGATCGGCGCCGAGTCGATCGCCGTGGCCACCGGCACCTACGCCCTGGCAGAGCTCGCCGCATGCGCCCCGACCCACAGCTTCAGCGACCTCCGGGCGAAGGGCGCGCTCGAGGCGCTGCTCGGTTGAGATCCGAGATCTCTCGACGAGACGAGCGGCCGCCTGACCGCTGCGGCTCCGATGCGACAGGGTGTCTCTGCGAGATCACGCCAATGGTCGACTGATCCTCCGGAAGAGGCTCGGATGGCGCGGCGAGTTCTCTGACACGTGGGGCGGCGGGTGCTTGGAGGTCAAACCCGCGTCGGTCCGCCGAACGAGAACCTGTGCTCAGTGACCGATGCGACGCCGGATTGCGGTTCGCAGCTCGCGGATCTCATGCGGTACCCGATTCAGATCGAGCTGAGCTCTGGCGATCTCCTGGACGAACGTGAGCCGACATTCGGGGTCTTTCGGACGCTTTCTGGTCCAGATCCTGGTCGTGAGGTCGCGGAGGATCTCCTTCCCGGAGAACTCCTGCCGCCAGGCGCCGGTGCTCAGCATCGCGCGGTAGCTGGCCTCGTGCTCCGTGAGCTTCCTCGCGATCGACGGCTTCATGACGCCTCTTGCGTGCGCGGAAGAGGCTGCGCTTCACGCCATGCGCGCGAGCGGGGATCCGTGTCCGGCACGAGGAGGAAGCGCGCGTAGCTGGCCGTCTGATCCCAGACCGCATCAGCGTGCGAGGCAACGAGGATCTGCACCTCCGGGGCGAGCGAGTGGAGGGCCGGGAGGATCGTCGCCTGCCATTGCGGGTGCAGATGCAGCTCGGGCTCATCGATGACGAGCAGGCCGCCCTTCCAGTCGTTGAGGATGATCCAGCCCGCAAAAGAGAGGAGTTCGATCTCGCCCGAGCTGATCTGGTCGATGGAGCAGATCCTTCTCCCGTCGTCGGTCACAACGAAGAGATCGGCGAGCAGCTCTTCATCGTCCGGATCGACGATCTGGGCGTCGATGCGGGTGCCGTCGTCCCCGTGAAAGCGGCTCCACGCATCGTTGAGCCGCTTGAGCCAAGCATCCGCCTTTCCGAGTCCCGGCAGGGTCCCCTTGTACCCTCCTCGCGCGCGCTCGTCATTGATCCGTTGCTTGAGCCGCCACAGGCGGTTGGTCTCGTTGTCGATGGGACGCCCGCCGCGCCCGACGAGCGGCTTGATCGGGCCTACCAGCTCCGGCGCGCGCCATGAAGAGAAGTACTCGACGGCCAGGAACTGCAACCACTGAGGAGGAATCGGCTCCTCCGCGCCGTCAGGGAGACGGTGGACATGCTTGTCCGCCGTGCGGATCCAGGTGGTCGGATTCGCACCGTCGATGGCGACGTCTATTTCGATGACGGCACCTTCAGGCACGAGGACACGCCAGTGCTCTTCCCTGCGGGAGCGCTCGAGGTCACGCACGATGAGCGGGCCCATCCCCAGGCCGAGGAGCACCGCCTCGATCACGCTGGTTTTCCCGCAGCCGTTGGGCCCGGCAAAGACGGCCTGCTGCACTGATTCTCCCCGGGGCGTGGTCAGATCCACCTCCAGCGCTTCCTGGATGCGCCGGAATTTCTCGATCCGGATCCGGAGAATCTTCGGTGCGTGCAAGGGGGCCTCCTTCGCGGGCGCGGGACCCTAGCACAGGCCACAGGGTGTTCGAAGGATGGGGCGGGCTCCAGGATCGAGCCGACGTCCGCGTGGCGCCCGACTTGGACCCCGCCGACCGCGAACCGGAAAGCCGCCGTGAGTCACGCCCCCGTCGGCGCTTACGGTCGAGCACATCCATCGCGGGCGATCGGATCCCGCGGATGTCGTGCTCCGCGATCCGACGAGAGGCGTCTCCGAGCGGCGGCGGACGCTCTGTTCTGCGCTCTGGAGGGGTCCCGAGCGGCGGCGGACGCTCTGTTCTGCGCTCTGGAGGGGTCCGCCCCCCCCTTCTGGCACAACAAAGAGGGCGTTCGCAGGGCTCTTGGCACAAAAATGCGATGCGAGACGCGAATTTTGGCACATTTTTACTCCCGAAGACGCTCTGCGGAGCGATCTCGAGGGGTCCGGCCCCCGGTGTGTCGCAATGCATTGCGTTTGAGCCAGTGCCAGACCCCCCTCCCCTGGCACAGGTCACGGCGGCCTGGCACAGGTCACGGGCGCTGTCCGCTCCGTGGCACACGGAGGCAGGGGGACGGGACGCCCGGGCGCCCGTGGCGCCGGAGGGCGCGAGGCGGGGGGGACGGAGGCATGCTCCTGGGGAGGGGGACGAAGCGGAGGGAGCGCAGCGCCAGCTGCGAGCGTGCGTTACGCGAGCGGGCTCAGAGATCGGCCGGCACCGGCTCGGCGCCCTGCCCATCGGGCGGAACGGGCGCCGCGGGCTCGCCCTCGGGTTTGCCGTTCTTCCGGGCGGCTCCCCGGCCGCTCGGCCCGACGCTCCAGCTCGCGAGCGGCGCGAGCAGCTTGTCCGCGAGCTCCTGCGTCTCCGGCTCGTCGGGCTCGACCGAGCCCATCACCTTGATCACGTACGCGCGCAGCGCCTCGGTGAACGCGTCGAGCGCCTCGCGCACGCTCGGCGGCGCCGCCGCGGCGGCCGCAGGCGCGGTGACGCCGAGCGCCTTGCCGTACGCGGCGTGCGCGGCCTCGAGGGCGGCGAGGAACCGCTTGCCGCCGAGCGCCTCGATGCGCGCGTCGAGGCCGTTCTTGTGGATCCGCTGGATCCGGAGCTCGCTCTCCGACCATTGCAGGACGTACGAATGCCAGACGGGCCAGCGTCCTCTATTCATGATGTGAAGATAGGTGTCCAGGGAGAACTGGAGAGGAAGACGATTTATAGAAGAAGCGAGGGTGTCGAATTCCTGCTCTGTGGCGGGGAGCGCGGGGGAAAAGGATTCGAGAGAAGGATGAGGGAGGTTGCGGGGATAGCTGGGTTGGCATCGTTCTGGCCAGGAGGGACAGGAGGCACGCTGTGCGGCCCGGGGCGGGACCACGGCGGGGGCGCTGTCAGCGGCGGCGGCGTCCCCGGCCTGGGGATCGCTCCGTGCGACGCAGGGATGTGGCGGCGGTGAGGCCGGTGGCCGCCGCCTCGACGCCGGCCGCGCTCCCTTCGCGAACCTGGAACTCGATCTCGAGCTCGGCCATTCCCTCAGTATTTCTCCGGCACGAACATGTCGCGCGGCACCGGCCGGCGCGAGTAATCCTCGTGGCGCACCCGCGCCGGCAACGCGACGGCGGGGTGGTCGACCTCGGCATAAGGCACCTGCGCGAGCAGGTGATCCATGCAGTTCAGCCGGGCCTTCTTCTTGTTGTCGGCCTGCACCACCCACCAGGGCGCCTCGCGGATGTGCGTGCGCGCAAGCATCACTTCCTTGGCCCGGGTGTAGTCCTCCCAGCGGCGGCGCGACTCCAGGTCCATCGGGCTCAGCTTCCACTGCTTGAGCGGATCATGGATGCGGCTGAGGAAGCGCAGGTGCTGCTCCTCGTCGGAGATCGAGAACCAGTACTTCAGCAGCTGGATGCCGGAGCGGATCAGCATCTTCTCGAACTCGGGCACCGTGCGGACGAACTCCTCGTACTGCTCGTCGTTGCAGAAGCCCATCACGCGCTCGACGCCGGCGCGGTTGTACCAGCTGCGGTCGAACAGCACGATCTCGCCAGCGGCCGGCAAGTGCGTCACGTAGCGCTGGAAGTACCACTGCGTGCGTTCGCGGTCGTTGGGGGCGGGCAGGGCGACGACGCGGCACACGCGCGGGTTGAGGCGCTGGGAGATGCGCTTGATCACGCCGCCCTTGCCGGCGGCGTCGCGGCCCTCGAACAAGATCACCAGCTTGTGCCCGGTGGCCACAATCCAGTCCTGCAGCTTCACCAGCTCGCCCTGCAGCCGCAGCAGCTCGCGGAAGTAGCGCCGCCGCTCCTGCTTCTCCAGCAGGCTCAGCGGCACCTCGTTGCCTTCGGCGTCGAACGGGCGGTCTTCGAGCTCCAGCTCGAGCTCCTCGTCGTAACTGTCGATCACGTCGGCCTGCTGCCGGCGGATGAATTCGTCGCTTTGCATGCTTCTACCTCGAAGCTTCGATGATAGCGCAGCGCCGGATCGCGGGAGTGACGACCTCGCTGCCGCGCCTCACCCGGGTTGGATGTTGACGAACAGCGCTCGGACGTCAGGCGTCTCAGCGACGGTGGCGCTCTGCTGTGAAAGCGACGTCCGTGAAGCACATTCGAATGACAAGTCCATGAAGTATTCAGAACATCAGGGTGTCATCTCCGCCCTCCGCATCTGGCCGGATCGCGCCTCCGAGCGCGAACAGCGCGGCGTCAGAAGAGCCCCTGTTCGCGCATGCATGCCTTCAATGCCTGACGCAAATTCTGGTACAGGCGGAGGTGGTCGAGCCCGACGCCGAGGCCGACGAGCGTCTGGGCGACATCGGCCCGGATGCCGACGAGGACCCCAGTTGCGCCGAGGAGCCCCACGGCGCCGACGATCCGGAGGAGATGGTCGCTGGTGGCCGTGTCGATCACGGCGATGCCGGTGAGATCGAGGATGACGTAGCGGGCCTGTGTCCGCACGACCGCGTCGAGCAGCTCCGAGGTCATCCTGCTGACGCGTTCGGCGTCGAAGTGCCCGAGCAGCGGCAGCGTCACGATGCCGTCCCAGACCTCGATCACGGGCGTCGAGAGCGCGTGAATCGTCATCTTTTGCGCCTCGATCTCCTTCCGCGCGGCCTCGAGGGAGATGATCGTGTCACGCTGGAAGTCGATCTGCTGCTTCGCCGCCTCGATCTCGTTGCGCGTTTGGATGAGCGCCGAGACGTCGCGCTGGATCCCCAGGACGTACGGGGCGGTGCCGTCCGGAGCTCGCTCGAGCGGGATGAGCAGCGTCTCGACCCATGTCAACGAGGCGCGGACCTCGAGGCCGGCCAATCGCTGCTTCTCCAGCCGCATCTCCGTCGGGGGGAGGATCTGGGTCTCTCCGCGGAACGCGTTCCGATAGCCCTGCATCAGCACCGGACCCACCACCGCCTCGTTCGCGAACAGGTTGAACACGCCGACCGCCGCCGCTCGTGGGACCCCGGTGAGCCGCTCGCAAGTCGCATTCATCGCCACCAGCACCCCATCATCGCGGTAAATGTAGGATATCTCAGGGATATCATCGAGGGCGCTCACGATGCTCAACGAGGACAGCGGCGGGTAGTCGGGCATGCTGTAGGCTCCAGGGGTTGCGCACACCGGCTCGTGCGTCATCGCGTGTCGAGCTCGGGAGCGCGACCGAGCACGCGAACGGACACGGTACTGTAAAGCGTTCGTCCCCAGAAGCCCGATGCCGCCGCGGCAGCGCGCGGCACCACTATTTTCATCGGTGTTCCCTGGGCGGGGGAACTTTTCCTGCGAGCGCGGGTCGTCTGCTCATGCACCCGATCCGCGCGCAGGTCCCCACCGAGAGCATCGCCCGCCCGCCCGAGCCCGGTAGGGCCCACGCGCCCGACGTGCCCTACGCGCCCGCGCTCCCGTCCACGGACAGGATCCCCAGCCTGCTCTTCGTGGACCCGCCCGCGCGGGCCGATCTCGACGAGCTGCGGCAGTCTCTCTCGTTCGCGTTCACCAGCGGCGTCTCCGGAGGGCTCTTCGCCCAGGCGCTCGATCGGGCGCCCATCGCGCCCTCCACGTGGGATCCGAAGAGCTTCGCGCCCGACCTGTTCCTGGAGGAGCTCGTGGCCCGGTGCTTCCGCGTCCGCGTCGGGGGGCACGAGGCCGTCGTCCACCGAGGGTTCATCCTCCGCGTCCTCTCGCGGCCCCCGAGCGACCCGCGCGTGACCGAGCTCCGGAGGGAGATCCTCCACGAGCTCTCGGGCTCACCCACGTTTCGCAGGCAGCTCGAGAGGCTCTACACGGCCTCGTGCCGATTGCGGGGCGCGCTCGAGGGCGCGGTGGCAGGGAAGAAGTTCGATCCGACGCGGCGGCAGCTCGACGTGCTCGCGATCGTCAAAGAGGTCTTCGACCTGATGAGCGAGTCGTTCGAGGGCGCGCGATCGGGCCTCTCCCGGCTGCGCGATTTCGGGCAGGCGGTGCAGGCGACCGAGGGATATCGATCGATGGCCGATCTCCTCGATTACGACGAGCACCTCGCGACGCTCCGCCTGGACATCCGCGTCGGCGCCGACGGCCGCATCCGAGGCTTCGACGTCGTGACCGTCCGGGAGCGGCAGGAGAACCCGTTCGTCCTGTCGCCGGTGCGGCGCTGGCTCGCGAAGCTCGAGATGTTCTTCCGCGGGTACAGCTTTGGCGACGGAGAGGTCATGGCGAGGCTCGTCGACGCGGTGTTCGAGGGCGTCGAGGATCAGGTCGTCAAGCTGGTCCCGCTCGTCGGAGAGATGGAGGTCTACCTGGGAGCGCTCGGCTTCCGGGATCTCGCCGAAGCGGCGGGGCTCGAGGTCTGCCTGCCAGAGCTCCGGTCCGCCGCGGAGGGCCAGCGCGTGCTCCTCGGCCTCTTCAATCCGCTCCTCGTCGCCGGCGGAGGGAAGGCGGTGCCGTGCGACGTCGTGACCGATCGGGCCGACACGACGCTCCTGGTCACGGGGCCGAACTCGGGTGGGAAGACTCGCCTGCTCCAGTCGGTGGCGCTGACGCAGCTCCTCGCGCAGGCAGGCATGTTCGTGCCGGCGCGCAGGGCGAGCGTCGCCCGCGTCCCAGGGCTCGTGGTGTCGCTCATCCAGGAGACGAAGTTCGATCAGAGCGAGGGGCGGCTCGGCATGGAGCTGCTCCGGATCCGGGCGCTCTTCGAGGAGCTCGGCCCGGGAGCGATGGTGATCCTCGACGAGCTCTGCTCGGGGACGAACCCGTCCGAGGGTGAGGAGATCTTCGAGCTCGTCGTCACGCTGCTCGAGAAGCTCCGCCCGCAGGCGTTCATCACCACGCATTTCCTGACGTTCGCGGCGCGGCTCGAGCGGGAAAAGGCGATAAGGAACCTCCGTTTCGTCCAGGTCGAGCTCGATGCGGCGCAGAGGCCCACGTACCAGTTCGTCGACGGCGTGGCCGCGACCTCGCTCGCGGCCCAGGCCGCGGCTCGGCTCGGCGTGACCCGCGGCGAGCTCGAGGGCCTCATCGATCGCAACATCGATCGCAACCTGCTCGCCTCCCGAGCGCTGTCCGACGTGGGTCGGGACCCCGCGTTCGCCGGTCCCTCCAACGTGGGTCGGGACTCCGCGTTCGCGGGTGCCTCCGACGTGGGTCGGGACTCCGCGTTCGCGGGTGCCTCCGACGTGGGTCGGGACTCCGCGTTCGCGGGTCCCTCCGGGGAGAGCTGACGTGGCGACGTTCCTCACGACGGAGCGGATGAACCCCGCGCTCCGCGCGCGCGTGGAGCGGGCCGCCAGCCACCGGGCGCGCGCGCGCCATCACGCGGCTCGCGCCGGGATCAAGGGGACGTTCGCGAGCGAGAAGCGGCTCGGGCGCGCGCGGCTGCTCACGCTGCTGACGGCGGCGGCCGTCGTGCTCCTCGCGGTCGCGATGTACGTCCAGGATCGCCGCGCCATCGAGGCCGAGCGGCGCGCCCTGCTGGCCGTGCTCGACGAGCGCCGCGCGGAGTTCCCGGCGGGCTACGAGGGCTTCGTCGAGGCGACGGATCGCTGGATCGGCGAGGCCGCGAGCGACGGGGACCCCGCCGATGTCGTGGACCCTTCGCTCCGCGCTCCAGGGGCGCTCGACGCCCTGCTCCACCGGCCCGCGGTGTACGTGCGCGCGCCTCGCGCCGAGCTGCGCGACGCTCGCGGGATCGACGACGCCGCGCGCGGATCCGACAAGGATGCGTTCCTCCTGTGCCTCCTGAAGCCTCCGCCCTCGCCCTCGGAGCGCGATCTGCTCACGAAGGTGCGAGGCGTGTATTTCGGCGGAACCAAGGTCGACGAGGAGACAGCGAACGTCCGCCGGCTCGCCGAGGCGCGGCTCGGCCTCGCGGTGCTCGGCCCCGTGTTCGAGGGCTCGGTGCGCGCGGCCCGCGACGTCGCGGCGCTAAGGAGGCACCGCAACGAGCTGGATCGATCCCCCATCGAGCTGGCGAAGAAGGCGGCCGGCGCGGAGTTGCTGATCATCGTGGCCGACAGCCCGGTCGAGAGCGCGACGTCCGCGAGCTCGGCGCGCGTCTCGCTCGTGGATCTCGCGGCGAAGAAGGTCGTTTTGCGCGTGGGCCGGCGGGTCGACCAGCAAGGGCTCTCGCCGACGGGCGTGCTCCATCGCGAGCAGATCGAGGGCTGCGGCCTCGCCTTCGCGGTGCGGCGCAGCGTCGAGGAGTGAAGACGTCGATCGCCGGATTGCGAGGCGATCACCGAGCCCCGCTCAGCGCGCGCACATCTCCATCAGCATCGTCTCCAGCACCGCCTGCGCCGGGCGGCGGCTGCTCTTCAGCGCGAGATCCGTCTCCGCGAGCACGCGCATCCAGCCGGCGAGCGCGCCCTTCGGGAGCTGGCGGACCGACTGCGCCACGTCGTTCGCCTTGAAGGGGGCCACCCCCGCGCGCTGGGCGGCCTCGGCCTGGCTCGCGCCCCCGGCGAGCGCCGACTCGAACTTCACCATCTGCCGCACCGACCACGACACCGCCCCGAGCAGCCGCAGCCCGCCGTCCCGCGGATCGTAGGCGTCGGCGAGCGCCGCGAGCGCGCGGTCGAGGCGCCGCTTCCCGAGGGCGTCGATCAGCTCCCAGACGGTGCTCTGCCGGACGCGGATGACCACCTGGGCGATCGCGTCCTCGGTGATCGGCTGCTTCGCCCCGACGTACAGCGAGAGCCGCTCGAGCGCGTCGACGACGTAGCCGAGCTCGGGCCCGGCGAGCTCGGCGAGCTGATCGGCCACGTCGGGCGCGATCGGGTTGCCCTTCTCGCGGGCGACGGTCGCGATGAAGCCGGGCAAGGCGCGGCGGTTCAGGGGCTCGCACCCGACAAGGAAATCGCCCTTCTTGGCCGCGGTGACGAGGCGGCGCTGGCCGTGGAGCTTCGTCGCGACGAGCACGAGGACCGCGCTCGGCGACGGCGCCTTGGCGTACTCCGCGAGCGCGTCGAGCGGGCTCAGCTGCTTCGACACGCCTCGTTTGCCGCTCGCGCCGCGCTCGTCGTCCCCCTCGCCGTCGTCGCCCTCGTCCTTCTTCTCCCAGCGATCGACGCCGCGGACGAGCACGAAGCGGCGCGGGGCCATCATCGGGAGCATGCGGGCGGCGCCGAGGATCGACTCGACGGGCGCGTCGCCCGCGGTGAACTTGTCCTCGTTGAAGCCGGCGATGCCCCCCTTGGCCGCCGCTTCCCGGATCGCGCTCACCACGCGATCGACAAGCCAGCGCTCCTCCCCCAGCACGAGGTAGACGGGGCGGAGGGCGCCGGTGGCCGCTTCCTTCAAGGCTTGGTCGGGCGTCACCGCTCCGGCATCGGGCGTTCAGGCGGGTGCGTCAAGGGCGCCGCGCTCGCCCCCGGCGCCGGCGAGCCCGCGAGCCCGGCCCTCCCCTCGATCACGGCAGCGAGAACGGGACATCGACGCGCACGTTCGCCCCTGGCGGCGGGACGGCGACCGCCGGGAGCGCGTCGACCACGCAGGCCGTGACCTCGGGGCGCGACGCCTCGCGGTCCTCGATGATGCCGCGCGCGAGCTGCCGGCCCCGCGCGTCGAACGTGAGGTTGAAGATGTACTTCACCCCGCGCAGCGCCGGCTGCGCCGCGGCCGCCGGCTTGTAGCAGCGCTCGAGCAGGGCCGGCCTGTGCGCCTCGAGCGCCCGCGCGGCCTGCATCGCGACCTGCTCGCGCGGCACGCTCGGCGCTGGCGCCTGGAGCGGGCGCGCCGACGCGCCTGCTGCAGGCGCCAGCGCCGCCCCGGCGGAGGACACCGCATCGGCAGGCTGCCAGGGCGCTCCCGCGGCGGGGCGCGGTTCCGTGGGGACGCCGGCTGGGCCGTGGCGAAGGCCGAGATAGACCGCGGCGGAGATCATGGCGCTGCCGAGGAGGATCGCGGTGGGGGTCGAGAGCTGCCTGCCCATGCCTTGGCATTCCCAGTTTGACAGGATCCCCCCCGACGACTCTAGATCCGCGCCGTGTGGTCCGTCCTTCTCGTATTCGCCGCGACGTACGTGCTCATCGCGGCGCGGCGCCTGTCGATCCTTCCCATCGGACGCCCGGCCGGCGCGCTCGCGGGCGCGTGCGCCATGGTCCTCCTGAGCGCGATCCAGCCGGGCGCCGGCCTGGACCCGCATGAAGCGTTCGCCGCGGTCGAGCCGAACACCATCGGCCTGCTGCTCGGCATGATGCTGCTCTCGGCGTCGCTCGACGCCGCGGGGGTGTTCGAGCACGCCGCCGCGTGGGTCGGCCGGCGGGACCTGTCGCCGGTCCGCCTGCTCTACCTCGTCACGGTGACCTCCGGGCTCGCCTCCGCGGTGCTGCTGAACGACTCGGTCTGCGTGATGCTGGCGCCGCTCGTCGACCGGACCGCCCGGCGCGCGGGGCTCGAGCGGGCGCCGTACCTCCTCGCGCTCGCGATGGGCGCCAACGCCGGCAGCGCGCTCACGCTCGCCGGCAACCCGCAGAACATGCTCGTGGGCCACCTCTCCGGCATCTCGTACCGCACGTACCTGCTGGAGGCGGGCCCCGCCGCGCTGATCGGGCTCGCCGTCACGGCCGTGACGCTGCACCTGCTGCTCCGGCGCCGCATCGCGGTGCGGACGCCCGCGCCCGCGCCCGAGCCCGCGCCCGAGCCCGCGTCGACGCGAGGCGACCGGCCGAGCGCCCTGGCGCCGCTCGCCTGCATCGCGGTCGTGTCGGCGCTGTTCATGCTCGGCGCGAACCTGGCGTGGACGGCGATCGGCGGCGCGACCGCGGTCATCCTGCTCCACCGGCGCGACGCGAACGGCCTGTTCGAGCGGGTGTCGTGGAACGTGCTCGTCTTCTTCGGGGCGCTCTTCATCGTCGTGGCGGGCCTCCAGAAGACCGGAATGCCCGAGCAGGCGCTGCGCGCGGCCAGCCCCTTCCTGCCCTCCGGGCCGACGCTGGGCCTGCTCGGGCTGAGCATCGCGATGCTCGCCGGGTGCCAGATCGTCTCGAACGTGCCCTTCATCCTTCTCGCGGACTCGTACATCCGCAGCCAGCCCGATCCGCACCTCGCCTGGATCACGACGGCGCTGGTGTCCACCCTCGCGGGCAACCTCACGCTGCTGGGCTCGGTGGCCAACATCATCGTCGTGGAGACGGTGGGCGCCGAGCGCGAGATCGGCTTCCGCGCTTACGCCAGGGTGGGTGTCCCGGTGACGCTCGCCTCGACCGCCGCGGCGCTCGCCTGGCTCCTCGTCGTACGCTGAGCGGCGCCGCCACCCCGCCGCGCCATCCCCCGCAGCGCGAGCGCCGCGGCGATCACAGCGGCGCCTGCTCGCGCAGGCGCAGCCGGCGATGCCGCACCCCAGCGCGCGCGAAAGGACGCCGCGCCGGCGACCTGCGCCGAACGTCGAGCCACGCGTGGATCACCGTGATCCCCACGGCAGCACAGAACACGGGCCCCATCGCAAGCATCACCAGGAGCCGCAAAGTTTGCCGGATCGTGCGCTTGTTCATGTGGCCCAGCGTACACCACCCCCGCCAGGCCCCGCAGCGGATTGAATTGAAAAACTTCAACTGTGCTGCTGGAAAGACCGATGTTCAAGTTTATACGCGGAAAAATCTTGTATTGCTGGATCCTGCTCGTTTACAGCTGGGGGTGACCGACCTCGACCATCTGTCGACCCTTCTGCCGCGCGGCCAGCGGTCCGCGCCCGCGCGGCAGGGAGGCTCCCGGAGGCGCGCCTGTGCGGCCGATCTCCTTCGCAGCGGCGAGCGAACCGCGGTCACCCATCCCCTGGAGAAGCCTGAATGGCGCACGAACTATCCAAACGAGTCGCCCTTGTCACCGGCGCTTCCCGCGGCCTCGGGGCGGCCATCGCCCGCAAGCTCGCGGCCTCGGGCGCGCGGGTCGCGGTCAACTACTTCGGCAGCCGCGAGGAGGCGATCCGCGTTGTCGAGGGCATCCGCCAGGGCGGCGGCGAGGCCGAGGCGTTCCAGGCCGACGTGCGCGACGAGCAGGAGGTCGCCCGGCTCGTGGGCGAGGTGCAGGCCCGCCTCGGCCCCATCGAGGTGCTGGTGATCAACGCGACGGGCCCGCAGCCGTTCGTCAAGCTGGAGGACCTGACCTGGAAGCACTGCCTCGACCAGCTCGAGTTCTTCGTGAAGAGCCCGGTCCTCCTCGCGAAGGCGGTCGTCCCGGGGATGAAGGCGCGCCGGTCGGGGCGGATCATCAACGTCGGGTCCGAGGTCTTCGAGCAGGGCGTGCCCGAGTTCTCGAGCTACGTCTCGGCGAAGGGCGCGCAGCTCGGCCTCACGCGCTCGTGGGCGATGGAGCTCGGCCCGCACGGGATCACCGTCAACCAGGTGTCCCCCGGCTGGGTCGTCGTCGAGCGCCACATCCAGGAGGGCGCGAGCGCCGAGGCCATCGAGGCCTACCGGGCGAGCAACCCGCTCCGGCGCATGGGCACGCCGGACGACATCGCCGAGGCCGTCACCTTCCTCGCGTCCGACGCCGCCGAGTTCATCACGGGCCAGAAGCTGTCCGTGAACGGCGGCAGGACCCTGGCCTGAGCGCCTCGAGGCGAGCCCGCACGACACGCACGCTCCGGCGCGGCGGCTCATGCCGGCGCCGAGTTCACGGGCGCTGTCCGTCGACGCGGCACACCGCTGCGAATTTGACACTTCCCGGGCGGGGGCGCTGAAATCGCGGCATGCCCGGCACACTGCAAGAGCTCCTCGAGGTGTGTCCGCCCGAGGTCTTCTCGCTCATCGTGAGCTACCTCGACGTGACCAGCCTGAGCAGCCTGCAGCGCGCCCTCCCGCGCCTGAGGAGCCCACGCCAGGCCTACCAGGAGGACGCGGAGCGGATCTACAGGGCCGCCTTGCAGGACTTCGCGGTGTTGATGGGCAGGGCGCCGCGGGTCGTCTCGGGATCGCTCGGATCCGACCCGAGCCGTCGGTTCGAGTTCGAGCGGCTGCGCCTGTTGCACCAGGTCGTCCAGCTGACCCTCGCCGGCGTGAACCACGCGATCGGCGAGGAGGCCGAGCTCAACGTGATCACCGGAGAGGACCTGCTCTACACCGTCGGCCGCCTGTCGATGATGATCAACGAGCAGGACTTCCTCGCCAACGACACGCGCGCGATCCCCCTCAACTGGATGCCCCCGGATCTCTTCAAGGCTCGCACGCACCTCAGCTCGGCGAACATCGAGCATATCTCCCGGGGGCTCACGGCGACCGCCGAGGGGCAGCGGCGCCAGACGGCGCCATTCCGCAGCTACGTCTCCGACGCCAGGTTCCGAGTCTACCAGATCGTGCGCAGGTCGCTCCTGAAGAACCTGGGGGGGACCTTGCCGATCGCGTGGACCCCAGCGGATATGCTGGTGCTCGACCTCATCCTCCGGATGACCCGGTTCATGGGGGCCAGAGACGCCACCGAGACGATCTTGAAGCTCGCCCGGATGAACAAGCGCTTCCTCGTCCTCGTCTCGCTCATGCCGCCGGACACGCTGCTCGAGGACGCCCCCCGCCGGGATGCCGTCGTCAAGAGCTTCACCACCCTCGCGAAGGTCCTCGCCCGCAAGAAGAACCTGCTCGAGAACACGTGGGGCAAGAATTACAGCCTCGATGACCTGGTGAAGGCCAAACGCAGCGCGCTCATCATGAACGTGCAGCAGATGGAGAAGGCGTTCGGCAAGACGCTCGACGGCATCGATCTCATGAAGGCCATGCAAAAGCCGGAGTTCCGCAACATGGCCCTCCCGTGGGGCAACGGCCGTCACGTCGGGATGGCGTACGCGGGCTCGGTGCGCCTCATCTTCTCGCAGGCGCTCTCGATCATGCACCGCATCGGCGACGACTCGAGCGCCGCGCTCGACCTGAGCTACGAGCGCATCGTCGACTACCTCGACCTCCTCCCCCCCGCGAGCGTGATCGAGGAGCTGTCGCGTGCGCTCCGCATCCCGGGCCAGGCGAGGAACCCGTTCTTCGGCGAGCTGGCGATCCTGCTCGTGGGCATCGAGGGGAGCCAGAACAACATGACCGTCCTGCAGGCCCCCATGTGCCTGGACCTCGTCGCCAACCGCCACCTCACCTGGGCCCAGGTGCTCTTCCAGCGCCAGGACATCCCCTTCTTCGTCATGGGCGCCGACAAGCCCGAGAAGGGCCTCCGGCCGATGGTGCGCCACAGCCAGATGCTGAGCAATGGCACCCTCTCGAGCGCGGAACAAAGCGAAGCGACGTACCCCAAGTTCCAGAGGTTCTTCCAGCGCGAGCTCGACCTCAACCTGCTCTTCTTCAAGGTCTTCTTCCCGCAGATCGCCGCCCACGAAGAGATGGACCAGCTCATCCTCTCGGCCCTCTGCACCGCGCGCTACCTCTGCAGTAAGTTCAACGTGAGCGGGCGAGCCCAGCGGATGATCTTTCACAACCTCGCGCGCGTCCTCACCCAGATGGCCGGCGGCGGCTCCAAGGGCGACGGCAAGTCCACGGGCGAGAGCAGCTCGAAGGAGAAGCTCGACCAGCGCGGGGAGGAGTTCCGCCCGAGCCCCTCCGGCCAGGTGTACCCCGTCCACCTCGGCTTGGCGCACATGGCAAATCAGACCGTCAGCCCCGAGATCATGGAACAGTGGTATTCCGAGATGTCGGCGGCGCAGCCCAGCCGCGCGCTGCTCGAGCGGCTGGACCGCGTGATTACCCACCTCGACTGGCAGGTCGCCGAGCAGGAGCCCGATCCGTACGAGCGCGCCGAGTTCGGGAGTCGCGTCCGTGAATATGCGGGGCGCTCGCGGAAGGCCTTCCACACCTGGCAGATGTTCAAGAAGTTCTGCGAGCTCCGCGACGCCCTCTCCCGGCGGGTGTCCTGACGGCTCGCCCCGCGACAGTGCAACGCGCCCGCGACAGCGGGTGTGACGAGCCCGCGAGGGGCGAGGCATCCAGGCGTGCTCCTCGAGCCCGTTCGAGGAGGGCGCGCGCGATGCGGCGCCGAAGTTCGGCCATCCGCGGCCTGGCTTCGGGCGGGAAGCGCTAGAGAAGCCCGCGATGGGCCAGGGAGAGCAGGTCCATCGACGTCGCGACGACGATGTGGATGGCGCAGCCGCCCCAGATGGAGTCGCTCTTCAGGCTCACCGTGCCGAGGATGAACCCGGCGAGCACCGAGCCGAGCGCCTCGGGCAGCGGCTTGCCGAAATGGATCATCGCATAAGGCACCATCATGGCGAAGATCGAGGAGTAGCCGAGCGCGCGGCGGATCCCGTGGAGGAAGAAGCCGCGGTAGAAGAACTCGAGCGCCACGAACTGGGCCGCATAGAGCGCCTCCCACGCCCAGAGCCAGGGCCACAGGCCCTCACCTGGCGCGAGCTTGTAATAGGGGTACTTCGCCTGGAAGGCCGGCGAGAGCGACGCGGCGAAGAGGAACGGGGCCATGACGGCGAAGAGGACGCCGTAGACGGGCAGGTGCCGCGCCGTCCCGCGGACGCGCAGGCCGAAGCTCCGGATCGGCGCCCGCAGCACGAGCTTCGCGACGACGAGGGTCGGGATCAGGTAACCGACGAGGCGGCCGAGCGCCCAGACGATCCGCTGGTGAAAGCGGCGATCCGGCGACGTGTTCAGCGCGTCGTGGAGCCTCGCCGCGGCGCCGTCGAGGCCCACGGCGCGCAGGCCGTCGACCATCCAGCGCGTGTCGTTCTCGTTGCCAGCGAACCGGACGAAGAGGAGCGCCCCGATCACGGTGAGGAACACGCACACCATCCGGCGGGTGACCTCGCCCACGGGCGTGGTCGCCCGGTGGTGCGCCGCCTCGGCGTCGAGCCGGTCGCGCAGGTCGATGACGTACTCCTGCCAGATCCGGCGGAAAAAGCGTCCGATCACGCGCCGTGCTTAACACCGCCGGCGCCCCCCGCACAACCGCGGGGCAGGCGCCGCTATTGCTGGCCGGTGGGATTGACGATGATCTCGACGCGCCGGTTGTTGGCCCGGCCCTCGGCGCTCGTGTTGTCCGCCACGGGGCGATCCGGCCCGTGGCCCACGGTCGCGATCTTGTCCCCGGGCAGCCCCGCCGTGATGAGGTGGGCCTTCACGGCGTCGGCGCGCTCCTGCGAGAGCTTGCGGTTCGCCTGCGCGGAGCCGGTCGAGTCGGTGTGCCCCTCGATCCTGATGGGCGGCGACCCCTGGTCCTTCAGCGTGGCCGCGACCTGGCTGAGCTTCTCCTTGGCGATCGGCAGGAGATCGGACTTGCCCGAGGCGAAGAGCACCGCGCCCGAGAGCGTGATGACCACGCCGCGCTTCTCCTCCTTCACCGCGGCGATCTCCTTGAGGCTCGCGAGCGCCGCGTTCGCGACGCGCTCGGCCTCCCGCCGCGCCGCCTCGGCCTCCTGGCGGCCCTTCTCGGCCGCGGTGCGCGCGCTCTCGGCCTGCTGCCGCGCGCTCTCGGCCTGCTGCTGCGCGGTCTCGGCCTGGGCGCGGGCGAACCGCTCCCGCTCGATCTGCTGCTGGCCGCTGTGCAGCGCCTCCCTCGCGCTGGCGAGCTGCTGCTGCGAGAGGTCCTTGAAGGCGCCCTCGGCCGAGGCCTTGTCGCGCTGCGCCTGCAGCAGCGCCGCCGCCGCCTCGGCCTCCTGGGCCTTGCGGTCGGCGATGTACGCGAGATCGCGCGTCTGCGGGGCCTCGGGGTCCTCCCCGAACGCCCCCTCGGCGCGGGAGAGCGCCTGCTTCGCCGTGTCGAGCTGGGCCGGCGCGAGGCGCGAGGCGGCGCCTTCCGCCGCGCGCCTGTAGCTCGCGCGGGCGTCGACGAGCTCCTTCGGCGGGACGGCCGCGCCGCACCCCGACGCCGCGTAGAGCGCGGCGCACAGGGCGAGGGACCGGCCAGACCAGGACGGGTTCTTCACCAGGGAAGCCATCACCATCACCTCTCGCTTCACTTGACCCCCGCCTGCTTCAGCTTCTCGACCTGCTTCAGCGCCTCCTGCGCCTCGGCCTGCGTGGAGCGCACCTTCGCGAGCGCCAGCGCGAGCTCGGCGTCGGCCTCGGCGCGCTGGAGGAGGCGCGTGGCAGACGCGTTGTCCTCGACCTGCATCTGCTGCTTGGCCTTCTCGAGCTGCTCGCGCGCGAGCTTCAGGTGGAGGGTGGCCTGGGGGTCGGACCCGGCGCCCATCTCGTCGGCCGCGCGGATGGCGGCCTGGGACGAGGCGAGCTGGTCGTTCGGCGGAGGTACGGTGCCGCCGCACGCGGCGAGCGCAAGACCGAGCACTGCAGCGAGCACCGCGGCCGGGCTCGCGAGGCGGCATAGGGGTGGCTTGTTGTTCGGGCTTCGGTTCACCCGGCCGTTGTACAACACCCGAGGTCTCCGAGAAATCAGGAAACCCCACGCCCTCGCAGGCGATCACAGCAGTAGCGCGGGATCTGCCTCGCAAGCGGAGAGAGAGTTCAACGCAAAGGCGCAAAGACGCAAAGGCGCAAAAGGAAGAACAATCGCCGTGAATTTTTGCGTCTTTGCGCGCTTGGCGCCTTTGCGTCCAATCTCTCGCCGGATCCCTGGCGGGCGGCGCTACTCGACGCGCATCGAGCTCGCGCGGACGATGCGGATCCGCGCGTCACGCGCGTCGGGCTGGTTGACCGCGCGCGCGAACTCGGGCGCGGCCGGGGAGGCCACCTCGACGACGGACGCGGTGGAGCCGATGCGGATCGCGCCGATCTGCTGGCTCGAGACGCCGCCGCGGCGGCACACGAGGGCGAGCAGGCGCCGGGGGTCGGCGCCGTGGCGCTCTCCCCAGTTGACTTGGAAAGGCACGAAGGGGAGGCGCGGGGGCTGCTCCCCGTTGCCTTGACGAGCGGCGGGGCGAGCGCGCGACGGGGCCTCGGACCAGGGCGGCGCGGAGGACCGGGCGCGCGATGGGGCTCCGGACCAGGGCGGCGCAGAGGGCCGGGCGCGCGACGGCGCCCCGGACCAGGGCGGCGCAGAGGGCCGGGCGCGCGACGGCGGCTCGGAGCGGGGCGGCGCGACGGCGGTGACGGGCTGCGGAGCGCAGGGGCCGGTGTGCTTCGCCCGCGCGAGGAGGGCCGCGACGAGCTCGGTCGCGTCCATGTCCGCGAGCAGGCGGGCAGCGAGCTCCCTGTGCCGCGCCTCGGGCGCGGGGCCGGACGCCTCGCGCGGGCCGCGCACGTTCGCGTCCACCACGGCCGCATCGACCGCGGCCGCGTCGCCCGCGACCGCATCGCCCGCAGCCGCGCCCTCCAGGCGCACCGCGGCGAGCTCGGCGGCGAGCCGCTCGTCGGCGGCGCGGAGCACGTCGTCCGGCGACGGCGCCGGCCGGAACGTGGCCTCGACGCGCGCGCGCCGGAGCAGCCGCAGCGCGTGCTCTCGCGCGAACGGCGCGACGAGCAGCACGCTCGTCCCCTTGCGGCCCGCCCGGCCGGTGCGGCCGCTCCGGTGCGTGAAGATCTCGGGATCACCCGGGGGATCGGCGTGGATGACGCGCCCGACCTCGGGGACGTCGATGCCGCGCGCGGCCACGTCGGTCGCGACGAGGGTCGTGATGGCGCCCGAGCGAAACGCGTCGAGCGTGCGGGTCCGCTCGCGCTGCTCGAGGTCGCCGCTCAGGGCGCGCGCGGGCAGGCCGAGCGCGGTGAGCTTGTCGGCGAGCTCGGCGGCGCCCTCGCGGGTGCGCACGAAGACGAGCGTGCGCTCGCCGGGCGCGAGGAGCAGCAGGTTCACGACCGCCGCGTCGCGCTCCGCCGGCAGCACGAGGTGGGCGACGTGGGCGATGTCGCCGTTCGCGGCGCCGGGGCGCGTGCCCTCGACGCTCACGGCGTCGCGCTGGAAGCGATCGGCGAGCGCGCGGACCTCGCGGGAAAAGGTGGCCGACACGAGGTGGGTCTGGCGAGCCTCGGGCATCTTGCCGACGATCGCCTCGAGGTCATCGCGGAAGCCGAGGTCGAGCATCTGGTCCGCCTCGTCGAGCACGAGGGCGAGGACACCGCGCGGATCGAGCGTCCCGCGGTCCAGGTGATCGAGCAGGCGGCCGGGCGTCCCGGCGATGACCAGGGGGTCGCGCCGCAGCGAGCGCGCCTCGTCGCCGAAGCTCGTGCCGCCGGTGACGCACGCGACGCGCGCGCCGAGGGGCGAGAGCAGCCAGCTGAGCTCGCCGGCGATCTGCGCGGCGAGCTCGCGCGTCGGCGCGATGATCACCGCGGCAGGAGCCGCCGCGGTTCGGGGCGCGCCGTCGGGCGCGGCCGCGCGCTCGGCGAGGGCGCGCGCGAGACGGGGGGCGAGCGCGAGGCCGATGGCCACGGTCTTTCCGGAGCCGGTCTGCGACGAGACGCGGAGGTCCCGCCCGGCGAGCTCAGGGGCGAGGACGGCCTGTTGGACGGGGGTGAGGGAGGTGAAGCCGCGGCGGGCGAGGGCGCCCGCGAGCGGCGCGGGCAAGGCGTCGAGCGATGAGGCTGGATTCATGAAAGCCGCGCAACCTAGCAGATGCTGGACGGTTGTCGCGGCCAATCGCTCATCGCGGGCATGGCGCGGCGGGCGCAGCGGGGCTGCACGGCGCTCCGGGGGTGGCGGAAATCCCCCACCCTGCCGGGATGATGGAACCGCCAAGGCGCCATAAGACGCCAATAAGACGTCGATATTATTATATTTTTTGGCGTCCTCGGCGTGCTTGGCGGCTCAAAAGCCCCCACCTTCAGTCAACGTGCCCCACCCCCGCGCTCCGGGTCACTGGGCGCTCGCCTTGGCCTTCTCGTCGAGCCAGGCCACCGTCCACGCGAGCGGGCTGTTCCAGTTGATGGTGATCTCGTTCGCCGACCACGCCTCGATGTGGTCGATGTAGCACTTCTGCGGGACGCACTTCGCGCGGCCCTCCGCCGCGTCGAGCGCCTCTTTCGCCACCGGATCCTCCAGCCCGGAGTTCGGCCCACCGGAGACCGCGCCGGGCGGAGCGGACGGGAACGACGCGTCCAGCTGGTGCGCCCAGAAGCGATGATGCGGGTTCTCGAGCGGGTGCTCGCCGTAGCCGGAGACATAGGACTTGTCCATCGGGTTGCGCCCGAGGAGGTAATCCGCGCCCGACGCGACGCCGTCGAAGTACTTTTGCTCGCCGGTGAAGTCGTGGGCGAGCGCCAGGACCAGCATGTTGTTGAGCACGAAGGAGTTGGAGCCCCAGGGATACCCTTTCTCGTTCGCCTTGAAGGGCACCCGGTACCCCTCCGCCCCGACGACCTCGAGGTACTTGTCGGCGATGGCGATCAGCTTGGTCCGGGCCGCCTCACGCTCCGCCGCGGCATGCTGGGCCTCGACCACAGCGAGCGAGATGGCGCCCAGCCCGTCGACCTGTCCCCACGTCATGGCGCTGAACGTGCCGTCCGCGCCGGCGAGCTCCTCGCTGTACGGCGACGCCGCGAGCTCGGCCTGGTACGCGGCGTCCTCCGTGGTGAGGAAGAGCTCGGCGGCCGCCCAGTAGAACTCGTCGCTCAGCTCGGCGTCTCCGTAGCCGCCGCCGCCCACGACCTTGCTCTCGTCCGGGACGACCTTCGGGTTCGCCTTCGCCGCGGTCCACGCCCGCGTCGCGGCCTCAAGGCACTTGGCCGAGAACCCGGGATCGAGCTCGCGCCAGATGCGCGCGGCCTGGGCCGCGGTGGCAGCCAGGTTGAGCGTCGCCGCCGTGCTGACCGGGCGCAGGAAGCGCGGCTGCGGATCCTCGTGCGGCGGCATCGGCAGGCCGGTCCACTCCAGGTCGTGGATCTTGTGGTGCACCATGCCCGCGTTGGTCTGGCCCTCCGGCACCTGCATCGCGAGCATGAACTCGATCTCCCACCGGGCCTCGTCGAGGAGGTCGGGGATCTGGTTCGCGTTCTCCGGGATCTTCAGCTTGCCGTCGCCGAAGTCGTCCGCCGTCGACCCGAGCGCGACGAAGCGCTCGTACTGGTTCAGCAACGTCCAGGCGGAGATACCGCCGTTGACCACGTACTTGCCGTGATCGCCGGCGTCGTACCACCCGCCGGTGACGTCGAGCGTGTACGTGCAGCCGATATCCGCGCCGCAAGGGGCCTTGTCCGGCAGGTGCCCCGCCGGGCGCGCGTGGTCGGGGCCGACGTACTGCTCCAGGATCTCGATGCCGGAACGGTTGTGATAGAAGTACGCGAGCGCGTCGTACTTCATCTGAGAGTAGATGGTCGGGCCCACGTCGAACGGGTGGCTCGACACCTCCCCGACACGGAGGGTGTACCCCTCGCCGACGGTCGTGAAACCGCTGAAATCGATGGTGTGCACGTGCTCGCCGGAGCTCGCGTCGTCGCCCACGACGCGGGTCGCCCCGCTGGCGACCACCGTGCCGCCGGCGTCGACGAGCTCCCACGCATGCGGCTTGTCGGCCGCGGCGACGACCGTGGCGACCTTGGCGGCGGCCGGCAGGTACCCGACCTGGTTGACGCGGATCAGCTCGGTGCCCGACGGCGGCACCGTCTCGACCGGCGCCTCGCCGCCCGCGCCACCCGCGCCGCCCGCACCGCCGGCGCCACCCGCGCCGCCGGCGCCCCCCGTACCGCCCGCGCCGCCCGACGCCTCCGCACCGCCCGCGCCGTCCGAGGGGCTGTCGTCGCCGCAGCCAACAGCGGTGAGGCCGCCCGCGAGCGCCAGAAGAAGAGACCCTCCCAACCAAAGCCAAGAACGCTCCCGACGAGCCGACTTCGCAGCCGAAAGACAAAGCATGATGTGTATCTCCAGGTAAAGTTGAAGCCGCGCGGCCAGACGCCGCGCACGGAATCTTACAACGCCGCCACCATCAAGGAAGTGGATGTCGGTGTCAAGCGCTATTGTGCGCTCCGGGCGTGGGAGCGGGCGGCGCGCCGTCGTCAGTAGTGCCAGGGATAACGCGTGAAGTCCGGGCGGCGCTTCTCCAGGAAGGCGTCTCGGCCCTCCTTCGCCTCCTCCGTGCCGTAGGCGAGCCGCGTCGCCTCGCCGGCGAAGAGCTGCTGTCCGACGAGCCCCTCGTCAGGCAGGTTGAAGCCGTACTTCAGCATCCGCATCGCGGTCGGGCTCTTCGAGTTGATGATCGCGCCCCACCGAAGCGCCTCCTCCTCGAGCTCCGCGTGAGGGACGACGGCGTTGACCATCCCCATCGCCGCCGCCTGCTCCGCCGTGTAATCGAGCCCGAGGAAGAAGATCTCCCGCGCCTTCTTCTGCCCGACCTGCCGCGCGAGCAGCGCCGAGCCATACCCGCTGTCGAAGCTCGCGACGTCCGGGTCCGTCTGCTTGAACATCGCGTGCTCGCGGCTCGCCAGCGTCATGTCGCAGACCACGTGGAGGCTGTGGCCGCCGCCCGCCGCCCAGCCGGGCACCACCGCGATGACGACCTTGGGCATGAACCGGATGAGCCGCTGCACCTCCAGGATGTGGAGCCGGCCGAGCCGCGCCGGGTCGGCCTGCCCCGCGCTCTCACCCTCGTATTTGTACCCGTCCTTCCCGCGGATGCGCTGATCGCCGCCGGAGCAGAACGCCCAGCCGCCGTCCTTCGGAGAAGGGCCGTTGCCGGTGATCAGCACACAACCCACGTCCGAGGTCGTGCGCGCGTGCTCGAGCGCCGTGTACAGCTCATCGACGGTGCGGGGACGAAACGCGTTGCGGACCTCGGGACGGTTGAACGCGATGCGGACGGTGCCCTGGTCCACGGCGCGGTGGTAGGTGAGATCCTCGAACGAGAACCCATCGACCTCGCGCCAGCGCGCCGGGTTGAAAATCGCAGAGACGGTCATGGTCCACTCCTTTGGGGCGCGGACCGTACCCGCCTCATCGTGGGCTGGCAACCTCGGCGACATGACAGTGGCGACCTCCGAGCGCGCGCGCTTCGCCAGGCCCGGGCGTCCCTTCTGGCGCGGCCGGCCCAGCACGCCCGCTAACGAGCCTCCCGATACCCTTGACACATAAGCCGTTCTCGTGGACAAGCAGGCTTCGACGCGCGGTGAGGTCGACGTCGCGCCGCCTGGGCATTGCGCGTGCGCGCTCTGGCCAGGCGGCGCGCGAGGCGCTCGCCGGCGCTCGGACAGGAGAATCGCTGATGGCGGGCGGCCTCGACGACGGGCGCGCATCTGCCTGCCCGCGAGGGGGACGACATGGGCTTGAGCTACGAACGACTTTTCCAGGTCTCGTCAGGACTCCTGGCCACCGCGGACGCGCGCGGTTACTTCCATGACCTGAGCTCTGCCTGGGAGCAGACCCTCGGCTGGTCCCTCGACGAGCTCAGGGCCAGGCCCTACATCGAGCTCGTCCACCCCGACGACCGCGAGGCCACGCTCGCCGAGGCCGCCGCCCTCTTCCAGGGTCGTGCGAACGGCCGGTTCGACAATCGTTATGTGTGCAAGGACGGCTCGTACCGGTGGCTCGGCTGGACCGCCCGAGTGGACATGGACGAAGCGCCCTCCGAACGCCTCATGGTCGCCACGGCGCTCGACCTGACGAGCGACCGGGAGCGGACGGCGCAGCTCACGCAGGCGGCGGAGCTGACCACGGTCTACGAGAAGCTGTTCCGGGTGTCCGTGGGCCTGCTCGTGACCCTGGACGCAGAGGGGTACTTCCGCCACGCCAACCCGGCCTGGGAGCGCACCCTCGGCTGGGCCCCCTCGGAGATGATCTCGAAGCCGTTCATCGAGTTCGTCCATCCCGACGACCGCGAGGCCACGCTCGCCGAGGCCGCCGCGCTCTTCCAGGGCCACACGACCATCAAGTTCGACAACCGGTACGCATGCAAGGACGGCTCCTACAGGTGGCTCGCGTGGACCGCGCACCTGGACGCGGCCGAGGAGCCGTCGCGCCGCCTCGTCTACGGCACCGCCCACGACGTCACGCCTTACAGGGAGCTGCTCGACAAGCTCGAGCGGACGCTCGCGCGGCTCCGCGACACGATGCAGGCGATGTCGACGCCGCTCATCCCGATCACCGATCGCATCATGGTCATGCCCCTCGTGGGCCAGATGGACTCGGAGCGGATCGATCAGGTGATGTCGGCCGCGCTCGCTGGAGTCCAGTCCACCCAGGCTCAGGTGGTCATCCTCGACGTGACGGGGCTCAAGGAAATCGACACGCGGGTCGCCGCCGGGCTCGTCGACACAGCGAAGGCGCTGCAGCTGCTCGGCGCACGGACGATCCTGACCGGCATCCGGCCCGCGGTGGCGCAGACGCTCGTCGGGCTCTCGCTCGACCTGGCGGGCCTCGTGACGAAGAGCACGCTCCAGAGCGCCATCGCCTTTGCGCTGCAGAGCGACCAGGGCACGCCACGGGCCCTCGCCCGATAAGAGCGTCGGAAACGTGCCGGCGCCCGGCGGCGGAGCAGCCGACCGCGCTGGGCGGATGCGCGCGCCGGGACGGCTGGTGTATAAGGCCGCGTGGCGTGTGTTCGTGTCCGTGGAGGTCGCATGTCGCTCGGCCGAGGTTCGGTCGCAGGTGCCTGGTGCGCAGCCGTCGTGTTGCTCGCCGCCGTGTCGGCCTGCTCGACCAGGGTGCGGAGGTTCGGAGACGGCGACGCCGGAGGCGGCGGGAGCGCCTCGGCGTCGAGCGCCGGCGGCGGCTCGGCCGGGAGCGCCGAGGGCGGCGCCTCGGCGTCGAGCGGCGGGGGCGGGTGCGAGCCCGGCCGCCAGGAGGCCTGTTACGAAGGGGCGCCGGCCACGTTGAACCGCGGACCCTGCCGCGCCGGCGTGAAGACCTGCGACGACGAAGGGAACGGTTTCGGCCCGTGCGCCGGAGAGGTGCTGCCCGCCGCCGAGCGCTGCGACACCGCCGAGGACGAGGACTGCGACGGCGCGGTCAACGCGGGGTGCGCCTACGCCCGGTGCGCCGACGTCCCCCGCGGCCTGCCGAGCGGCGTGTACACCCTCGATCTGGACGGGGCCGGGAGAGATCCGGAGTTCCCCGTGGTGTGCGATCTGGAGACGGACGGTGGAGGGTGGGCGCTCGTCTACAACAGCGTTGGTTCGGCGGAGGGAACGACGCTGGCGTTCTGGGACATCCCGTACGCCGAGCGGCTCGGGACCAAGGGCGAGCCGGCGCTCGCGCGGAACTTCTACAGGGGCTCTCTCTACCTCGTCGGCCGGGAGTACCGCGATGAGATCGAGGACATCGAGGGCACCGTCGCGGAGGTCCTGCGCGCGACCGCCGAAGGCATCGACACGACGACCATGAAGTTCCTCCGCCCCCTGCACCGCTCCGGGGACGCCGACGTCTTCTTCTCCCATTTCCTCTCGGGGTGGTCGTCGCCCGACCACGACGGTGACACGGCCCCGGACAATAACTGCGCGGTCGAATCCCTGAACGTCACGCAGCACTACGCGCAGTGCTGGGACTACAACCTCGGCGCGGACGGGGACGCGCCGTTCGACGACGGCGGCTGGGGTCCCCACCTCGGTACGCACGTCGCGGACCAGGTCGGCCTCGCGAACGACGATACGCGGTATACCCGCGTGCGGCGAATCTCGCGCTGGACACGGTGGTGAGCCGGGGCCTCAGGCGCACCTCCGCGCGTACCTCCGCGGATTTTGTGACAATTTCCGGGAGGCTCGGGTATGCTCGCCCGGCCATGCGCTTCTATGCACTGACTTTGCTGACGCTCTTCGCGAGCCTCTGCCTGGCGAGCTGCTGGAACAGCGGCGCCTGCGTGGAGGGAGACGCGTGCGAGTGCTCCAACGGGGATGAGTGTTACCTCGGCTGCGACGGTGACAATTGCGACCAGCGCTGCTTCCAGATGGATCGCTGCGGCGCCGTCTGCGAGCACGGGTGCTCGTTCGAGTGCTTCGATGTCGACGAGTGCTCGGCCTCCTGCGGGGACGATTGCGACCTCAACTGCCATAACACGGCGGCGTGCGGGGCCATCTGCGATCGCGACTGCCGGTACGAGTGCCACGACACGAGCCGGTGCGGCGTCGTCGTCGGCTCGCGCAGCGTCGTGACCTGCCGGAACGTGGCGACCTGCGAGGTCGAGTGCCGGGGCTCATGCGAGGTGTTCTGCGACAACGTGGGCGGCGAGTGCCGCGTCACCTGCCCCGGCGGCGATGCTGCGGTCATGTGCCCGAACGGCTCGCGCTCGTGCGGCGGATGCTGAGGAGACCGAGACCGATGCAGAGAGCGATGACATCGCAGCTTCGCGCGCCGCGCCTCCTGGCCGCCGCGCTCTCGTTCGTGGCGCTGACGATCGGGTGGGCCGAGGTCGGCGAGGCGCAGATGACGATCAAGCGCCCCGGCGATCGCCCCGATTACAAGGTCGAGCTGGAGCCGCACCTCCTCCTCACGCCGTTCGAGCCGCTCGGCGGCCCTGGCGCCGGGAACGGCCTCGGCGCCGGGTTCCGCGCCACCATCGACATCGCGCCCGACGGCTTCATCAAGCGCCTCAACGATTCGGTCGGGATCGGCTTTGGCCTCGACGGCATCCACTACGGAGGGGACGCGGACTACCGCGGCGTCTGCACCCGCTTCGAGAACGGGCCCGCGGGCACGCGGATCTGCACCGAGGTCGACCGGTACGGTGCGCCTTCGAACTACGTGTTCGGCTCGGTCGTGATGCAGTGGAACTTCTGGCTTCACAGGAAGTGGTCGGTCTTCGGCGAGCCGGGGCTGTCGCTGTACCTCGGCGACGTGGGCCGCGACGGGGTCTTCGGGGTCTCACCGGCCCTGTTCGTCGGCGGGCGCTTCCACTTCACGGAGAACGTGACGCTCACGATGCGGCTCGGATACCCGGCGTTCTCGCTGGGCGTCTCGTTCCTCCTGTGAATTTCGCGCGCTCGCGGACGCCCGCGTCGCGCACCCCCGCGCCCCTCCCGCTCGTGGAGCGCCTCCTCACCGCCTCCCCGCGACGCCGGCCGACCTGATATCCTGCGCCGCATGCCGGAGACGCCGCGATCCGAAGAGACGCTCGGCTCGGCCTTGGTCGAGGACCTCACGGTCCCGAGGCTCGGCGCGCCGGCCGCGCAGCCCATGGAGGAGCTATCGAGCTCGGCGCTCACCGAGGACATCGAGGCGATCGAGGCGGCGGCGGCCGGGGGCGCCGGCGGCGACCCGCTGATCGGGAGCCTGATCTCGGGGCGCTACCGCGTCCACGAGCTCATCGGGGAGGGCGGGATGGGCGCCGTCTACCGGGGCGAGCAGGTGCACCTCCGCAAGCAGGTCGCGATCAAGCTGCTCCGACCCCTCGCCCGGCGGATGCCGGAGCTCGTGGCGCGGTTCGAGCGCGAGGCCGTCGCGGGAGCGCACATCCGGCACCCGAACGTCGTCGCCGCGATCGACTTCGGTCAGCTGGACGACGCGTCGTTCTTCCTCGTCCTCGAGTACGTCGAGGGGACGCCGCTCAAGGAGGCGATCGCGGGGGGGCGGCTCCCGCCCGCGCGGGCGCTCCGCATCGCGCGCCAGATCGCGTCGGCGCTCGCGGCGACGCACGAGAAGGGCATCGTCCACCGGGACGTGAAGCCCCAGAACGTCCTGCTCGACGCGCACGATCAGGTCAGGCTCATCGATTTCGGGCTCGCGAAGGTGAACGTCGATCTCCTGTCCAGCCAGAGCCGCAAGACGGCGGCGCCGACCCCCGCCCTGACGAGCGCCGGCGAGGTCTTCGGCACGCTCGCGTACCTCGCGCCGGAGGCGCTGCGCGGGATGGACGCGGTGGACGCGCGCGCGGATCTGTATGCGCTCGGGCTCATGCTCTACGAGATGCTCACCGGACAGCACCCCTTCGGCACGAAGAACGTGGTGGAGCGGCTCAAGCAGCAGGGGCCGGAAGGTCCGCCGGCCCTCCGCGCGCGCGCTCCGGATCTGGAGGTGCCCTACGAGGTCGAGCAGGCCGTGATGCGGCTCATGGAGCAGGATCCGTCGTTCCGTTTCCAGACGGCGGCCGACGCCATCGCGGCGCTCGATGAGGGGCTCGCGGCGATCACGCGCGCCGCGGCGCCGGCAGGGGGCGGGATCGCCGCGGCTGGCCAGGCCCCGTCGGGCGGGGCCATCGCGGCGAGCGGGGCCGCCGCGGCGGCGGCTCCCGCGGCGGGCCCGAGCACCGCAGCGGGCCCGAGCATCGCGGCGGGCCAGGCCACCGCGGGCGGGGCCACCGCGGCGGGCGGGGCCGCCGAGCAGGCTGCGAACGCGGCGCCCAGGGCTCAGGCGCCGTCTGCCTGGCCGGGGCCCCGGGCGACCTTGCTCGCGCGCGCGCACCGCCGGCCCGCGGCCTCGCCGGGCTGGGTGCCCCTCGCGGCGGCGCTCTCGGCCCTGGCGGCGCTCGCGATCGGCGTCGCGCTCTGGCTCGTCGTCCGGCGGCCCGCAGCGACCACGGAGACGCCCGCCGTCGCCTCCGTCGAGCCCCTGCCGGCGCCGGCAGCGCCCCCTCCCGCCTCGGCGAGCGCGACGCCCGAGGACGACGCCCGCGGCGCCCCGAGCCCGCGCGCGCAGCTCAGCCGGGCCGTGGCGACCAGGAACTGGGTGCTCGGGGCGCGGTCGCTGCTGGCCCTCGCGGAGGCCGATCCGGAGCTCGCCCTGAGCAGGGGCCTGCGCGAAGAGGTGCTCTCCACCGTGGCGGGCATCGGGTTCGAGGAGGACAACCCGGCGGCGGACGAGGTCTTCGACCTGCTCACGAACCGGCTCGGCAGCGGCGGGCTGGACGTGCTGCTCGACCTCGTGCGCGCGCGCGGAGGCACCAAGGCGGCCCGGCGCGCCAGCGAGATCCTGGCCCGGCCCGACGTGATGGCGCGCGCGACCCCCGCGCTCCGCGTCATCTTCGCGTTTCGCAGGGCCAGCTGCGGCGGCAAGCGGGCGCTCTTCGGCCGCGCCGCGGCCGAGGGGGACGAGCGCATGCTCTTCGAGCTCCAGGTGCTGCACGGCGCGCGGTGCAGGCGGAGCGATCCGTGCTGCTTCCGCGACGACAAGGCGATCGCCGACGCGATTCAGCAGCTGAAGACGCGCCTCGGGACGTGACCTGCGCGCGGCGCGCCTCCTCTCCGCCGGGCCCCGCCGCGGAGGCGCCGCTCAGAGCAGGCCGCAGCCGTTGTAGAGCGGCAGGAGATCGCTGTCGCGCACCTCGCTCCGGATCGTCTCGGAGTAGCTCTGGACGCTCGGCCCCAGCAGCGGGCCCAGGACCGCCCCGAGCAGCGGGAGCGGGTAACAGGTCTGGTCGCCAGCGGCGTTCTTCACGCAGGTCAGATCGCAGAGCCCCAGGAAGGCGATACCGCACGTCGGCACGTGGCCACAGAGCCGCTCCAGCGAGAGGAGGCTGAGATCGAGCGGGCAGCTCAGCGAGAGCGCCGAGAGCTCCCCGCTGAGATCGGGATCGATGCAGGCATACCCGGCGATGGGCCCGGAAAGGAACGCGTTGCCGTACATCGTGGCGTCGTGGACGACGAACTCCGAGTAGGGCGCCTCGTCCAGGGGGCCATCGAGGGCCGGGTGGCTGCCCTGCAGCAAGATATCCACATGCTCGCCGGTGCCGTTCAGGTGCTGGAAGATGCACGCCGAGACCCAGCGCTGCTCCGAGGTGGTGAGAGCACGCGTCGCCCATTCGGGCGCGAACCCGAAGGCGCCGTGGAACTCACGGCCGTCCGGACCGTAGACGACCTGCTCCGAGGACAAGGCGCAGCGAACGGTGTAGTCGAGCACGCTCTTTCCCCCGGAGGTGCCGAGCAGCGCCGTCGGGGCCACGACCTTGTTGGCGCCGGCGAGCGCAGCCCGGCCGAGCGTCTGGAACGCCGTGCGGTTCGCGGGCGCCCAGAAGTCGCTGGGGAGCAGGCCGTTACATCCGATGGGCACCGCAGTGCGCCGTATTGGCAGCTCCGCCGTCTCGACGGGGTCGGTGTCCGCCGTCTCGACGGGGTCGGTGTCCAGCGGGGCGGCGCATCCCGCCGTGAACACACCGACACCAAGGAGACCAACCGCGATGAAACGGGTCGATAACATTCAGCTCTCCTCCGAGGTGGTCGCGCAGCCAGGCACAGGGCCAGGACCAGACATCGACCAGCAATATCGATCTTTCTTAAATTAACAGTCTCCCATCTTCCAGGAAGGCGCGCAATGCTGAAAATCGGTACACGGTGGTTGTGTAAAAGCGTCGTGTAAAAGCGTTGTGCGAAAGCGTTGCGTGAAAGTACGGACTCGCCCGAGCACGACGCGGAACAAACCCTATCGCGACAGGCTCCCATCAGTCCGGCACGGGTGGATGGACGTCCGGAGCCCGCGACCGCTCCGCCAACCCGCGCTCCAGCTCCACGAAGCGGGATAGCCACAGGGGGCTCTCCCCGCGGTGCTCCCGCGCGCTCGCGAGCGCCTCCTCCGCCTCACGCACGTGTCCGCGACGGAGCGCCATGCGAGCACGCCAGTAAAGGAACATCAGCGTCTGCTCGGCGATCGACTGGTCTTTCGCCCGCCGGATCGCCTCGCCCCACGCGAGAGAGGACGGAGGTCCCGGCCGGAGCCCGACCTCCGAGAGCACGAGCTCGAGCAAGCCGTACTCCGTGAGATCGCCCGGCTCGAGGGCGCACGATCGCTGGATCCACAGCACCAGCTGGCTCGCCTGCTCGTACTCGTCGAGCGCCAGGTGGATCTGCGCGAGCAGCATCGCCGTCTGGGGCATCGGGCGCTCGGAGGCCTGCTCTTCCAGCCACCGGGCGCGCCGCAGGAGCGCGAGCGCCTCCCGCTGCCTGTCGCTCCAGTGGAGCAGCACGGCGACGTTGTACGAGGCCATCTTCTCCAGCCACGGATTGCCGATCTCGCGCGCGAGATCGACGGCGCGGCGCAGGTCGCCGACCGCGCCCGGCAGCGACCACCGCCAGGCCCACAGCGCGATGCGGTTGATGTACGCCCCGCAGAGGTGAAATCGATCGCCGGCCGCCGTGACCAGGGCGATCAGGTCGTCGGAGGCGCGCTCGGCGTCCTCGCGGCGACCTGCGCTCGCGAGCTGGAACGACAGCATGATCAACGCAGGGACGCGCGCGTCGTAGTCTCCCGACGCCGCGGCGCGATCGGCGCACGCGGTGAGCTCCGCGATGGCCTCCTCGATCTTCCCCCGCCGCCACGAGGTGCGGGCCTCGGCGACCCGGAGGCGCAGCGCGAGATCGGGCGAGCCCTGCGCGTGCGCGTGCGCGTTGTTGACGAGCGGCCGCGCCTCCTCCACCCGGCGCGCCGACGCCTCGAACTCGAAGGCCCAGTCGAGCACGGTCGCATCCTCGAGCAGGAGGCTCGCCCTCGCCTGCGCGTCGCCGAGCGCCTCGGCCAGCGCGAGCGCGTCGCCGAAATCGCTCCGCGCCTCCCGGACGCGGCACATCCGGTACCGGCTCCTGCCGCGGCCGGCGAGCGCGCGCGCGCGCCGGGGCGCGTCGCCTTGCTCGGCGATCTGGAGCGCGGCGTCGTAGCGCCGGTCGGCCTCGACGGCGTCGTGCCGCGCGGACGCGAGATCGCCGAGCGCGAGGTAGGCGTCGGCCGCCTCGGCGCGCTCGCCGCACACGGCCGCGTGGCGCGCGAGCGCGCGGAGGCCGTCGGTCGAGCCGGCCGCCACCTGCGCCCGCCAGTACGCGAGGGCGCTCCGGTGGATCGCGGCGCGGTGCGCCGGGTCGAGCATCTCGTAGACCGCCTCCTGGAGGACCGCGTTCTGGAACGCGTGCCGGTCGTCCAAGCCGCCGCCGCGGCCCTCGCCGTCGCGCAGCAGGATCCGCCGCTCGACGAGGGCCGCGAGCCCGAAGCCCGCGTCGACCATCGCTCCGGCGCCGCCCGCGCGCTCCAGGCCGTCCAGCACCGCCTCGAGCTCGGCGCGATCGAACGACATGCCGAGCGCCGAGCAGACCCGGGCGCACGTCGCGAGCTCCGGCGGCAGATCGTCGAGCCGCTGCGCCGCGAGCCATTGCCACGCCGGCGCCGGCGGCAGCGCCTCGACCTCCGCGGTCGCCACGTACGAGCCGCCGCCGGCGCGCCGGCGCACGACGCCCGCGCGCTTGAGCGAGCGGACGAGCTGCCGCAGGCAATCCGGGTTGCCCCCCGCCCAGTCGGCCAGCCGGCGGAGGATCTCCGCCGGCGGGTACTCGGCCGGCAAGAGCAGGCGCGAGGCGAGATCCATCGCCGCCTCCTCCGCGAGGGGCGCGAGCGTCACGCGGGTGTGGCGCTGGTTGCGCTGGCCCCAGCTGGGACGGGCCTGCTCGAAGCGATGGCGCGCGGTCACGACCACCCAGAGGGGGGTGCCCTCGCCGTCGAGCGTGGCGTACTCGAGCGCGTCGAGCAGGACGTCGTCCGCCTGGTCGGCGTCGTCGAGGATCACGGCGAGGGGGCCGCGGCGCGCCCCGCGGCGGAGCGCCTCGGCGAGCGCCAGCATCAGGCCGTTGCGGGCCTCCCCGGCCAGGCGCCCACCGCGGGGCCCGGCCCAGCCGAGCGCCGCGGCGACGGCCTCCCACGTCGCGCCGCCGAGCGTCTCGCCGAGCCGCTCCACGCAGAACTGCCGCGGATCTCCGGGGCTCTCCCTCGGCGCGTCGAGCGCGACGGAGAGGAGCGCGCGCACGGCCTGCGCGGCGCCGCCGTGGATGGGGTGGAGCGCGCGCACGGCCACCACGCGCACGTCCGGGACCGGCACGCCGGCGATGCTGGCCGCCTCGGCCGCGAGGCGCGTCTTGCCGAGACCGGCGTCGCCGATGAGCGTGAACAGGCCGGGGCACGTCCCGTCGAAGGCGTCGGTCGCGCTGGCCGCGAGCGCCGAGAGCACGTCGTCGCGGCCGAGCAGCGCCGGCTCGCGCAGGCTCTCCGGGTCGCCTGGCGGCGTGGGGGCGAGCTCGTCGTCGGGCAGCGCGCGCTCGAACTCCTCGGTCATCGCGAGGCCGCCCCAGGGCTCGGCCGGCAACCACGCCTCGGGGCGCTCGACCGGCGCGCCGTAGGCGGCGTGCAGCCCGCCGGCGATCCTGCGCAGGCGCACGCTGGCGAGGTGCAGCGCCACGCGCGCGCCGCCGCTCAGCGCGAGATCGCGCGCCGCGGCCAGCGCGGCGCGGGCTGGATCGTCGACGTCCCTCGCGGAGAACACGGCGAGGCAGCGCTGCCCGCGCTGCCGCGCGACGAACCCCCGGCGGCCGCCGATGGCCGCGATCACCGGCCCGGCGCCGCCCTCCGCGAAGAGCAGCGCGACCGGCTGCAGCCCCTCGGCGACGGCCGCCGCGGCGCCGTCGCCCTGCCGCTGCGATCGCGGCGCGGACGGAGGCGGGATCGAGTCGGCGCGAGGCCGCGCGCGCAGGGCGTGCAGGGTGCGCCGGAGCGCGGCGGCGCTGTCCGGGCGGCGGCTCGGGTCCTTGGCGAGGCAGGCGAGCGTCAGCGCCTCAAGCCCCTCGGGGACGTCCACGAGATCGCTCGGGCGCGGCGGGCGCAGCGCCAGGTGGCCGTGCTCGACGGCGGTCTCGCCCCCGACGAACGGCGGGCGCAGGGTGAGCAGCTCGAACAGGATCACGCCGAACGCGTAGATGTCTGCGCGCGCGTCGATCCGCGAGGCGTCGCCCCGGAGCAGCTCCGGAGCCATGTACTCCGGCGTCCCCACGATGTCGCCGGCGCGCGTCGCGCCTGCCGGCGCGTCCGGCGGCTCGACGCCTTCGGCGGGCCTCGCCAGGCCGAAATCGAGCAGCACCGCGCGGTCGCTCGATCCGAGCAGGAAGAGGTTCTCCGGCTTGAGATCGCGGTGGATGACGCCGCGCGCGTGCGCCGCCTCGATCACGGCGAGGATCGCATCCGCGCGCCCGGCGGCGCGATCCGGATCGAGCGGCGCGCGCAGCGCCGCCAGCTCCTCGGCGAGGGTCTGGCCGAAGAGCCGCTCCATCACGAGATAGGGCTGCCCCCCGGGGAGCTCGCCGCAAGCGACCAGCTGCGGGGCGTGCGGCACGCCGACGCGCTCGAGCAGCGCGGCCTCCCGCCGGAACCGCTCGCGCAGGTTCCACGCCGCGTGCCTCCCCACCTTGATGGCGACCGGCGCTCCATCGCAGCCCTGCTGCGCGGCCCATACGTCGGAGAAGCCGCCATGACCGAGCGGACCGAGCAGCGAGAAGCCCTCGATCGCGGGCGCCGCGCGCTCCACGGTGTCACGCTCACCGGGCGGCGGGACGAAGCCATCTCTGACACACGGAGCGCCAGCGGCGAGCCGCCCGTGACATACGGAGCAACGGTGCATGATTCGGCTCGTCTGCCGGCAACCGGGGTCGCGTTCGACACCGGCTTACGCGTACTGTAATGCGCGAGCTCAGCAGTTGTCATTGAGGAAGTAAGCGGCTGTCGCATATCCCATGAAGAACCCTGGTCAGAACGATGAGCCGCTTCCCGCCGCGCCGCCGGCCGACGCCCCCGCGGCGGGCGAACCGCCGTTGGTCACGTCGCGGACATGGAAACAACACACGCCCGACACACGCGATCGCGAGGACGCCGGCCCGGGCGCCCCGCGCGCCGCGACGCTGCGGGCAGGCGAGTACCTCCTCGACGGCGTCATCGCCGAGGGGGGGTTCGGCGTCGTCCACCGCGCGGTGCACGCGGCGAGCAAGGCGCCGGCGGCGGTGAAGATCATGCACGCCGACCTGATCTCGCGCGCCGACGTGGTGCTCCGCTTCCAGCGCGAGGTGGACGCGATCGGGCGGATCCGGCACCCGAACGTCGTTGAGATCCTCGACGTCGGGCGGCTCGACGACGGGCGGCCCTACTTCGCGATGGAGCTCCTCCAGGGCAGGAGCCTCGAGCAGCACCTGTTCGCCCGCGGGCGCCTCTCGGCGGACGAGGCGCTCGCGATCCTCGATCCGCTCTGCGGCGCGCTCGCCGCGGTCCACGCGCTCGGGATCATCCACCGCGACGTGAAGCCCTCGAACGTGATCCTGTGCGAGCGCGGCGGGGAGCTCAGGGTCGTGCTGCTCGACTTCGGCATCGCGAAGCTGCTCGGCGCGACGGATCTCTCGCTCACGTCGTCACGGCACGTCGTGGGGACCCCGGCGTTCATGTCGCCCGAGCAGCTCCTCAACCGGCCTGTCGACATGCGGACCGACGTCTATGCGCTCGGCGCGCTGCTCTACACGATGATCGCGGGATCCATGCCATTCCTGGCGACCACGTATCCGGTGCTGCGCCACCTGCACCTGCACCAGGCGCCGCCCCGCCCGAGCCTGCACGCGCCGGTCGACCCGGCGTTCGACGATATCGTCGTGCGGGCCATGAGCAAGGATCCCGCGGGCCGCCACCCGGACGTCGCCGCGTTCCTGGGCGACGTGCGGGCCGCGACGGCGCGGATCGCGCGGACCGGCGCGGTGGAGGCGGGGCACGTCCGGCGCCTCGCCATCGGGCTGCTCGTCGAGGTCCTCGCCGAGAGCCGCGCGCTCGAGGCCCCCACCGACGCTTTCCTGGCCGATTTCGAGGCCGTGGTCCCGGGCGCCGTGGCCGCGCTCGCGCCCTCGGGGTTCTCGCCGCTCGCGATCACGAGCACCAGCGTGCTGCTCGCGGCGCCCTTTCGGCGCGATGAGCGCGGCACCGAGGAGGCGCGCCACCGCGCGATCGCGGCCGCCATCGCGCTGCACACGCGGCTCGCCGGGCCGGGCCAGCGCGATCCCAGGATCAGCGTCCGCTTCTGCCTCCACGCCGGCGACGCGGTGCTCACCGAGGACGGCGTCCTGGTGGGCGGGAACCTCCTCGAGCTCTCCTCGTGCCTCCCGGAGACGGCGGAGCCGGGCGTGTACGCGTCGCCGGCCATGCTCGATGGCGTCGCCTTCCTGTCACACCGGGTCCCGGGCGCCGCCGGCGCCACGATCCCGATGCGCCGCGTGTTCGTGCGGTCATCGGGCCGCGCCGCGGCGCCCGCCTAGAGCGGGGCCGCGAGCGCCGGTCACCCGCACAGGAGACGGGCCCAGATCGGCGTTTTCGGCGCGCAAGCGCACTCCGGTGCGCTGAGCACCGAAAACGTCGAGGTGGGCCCGTATCCGAAGCGGAGCGGGTCAGCGGGCGGGCTTGACGAACTTGAGGGTCATGCGGTCGCTCTCGCCGATCGCGGCGTAACGCGCGCGATCCTTGTCGCCGAGCCGGAAGTTCGGCGGCAGGGTCCAGACCCCTTCCGGGTAGTCTTTCGTGTCCTTCGGATTCGCGTTGACCTCGGACTTGCCGCCGAGCTTGAAGCCGGCCGACTCGATCTTCTGGATCACCCACGCTTCCGGGAGGTATCCCTGCTTCGCGCTCTCATCGGGGTTGGCGTCGGGCTTGGCGCGGTGCGCCTCGATACCGAAGACGCCGCCCGGCTTGAGCGCCTTGAACGCCTCGGCGACGTAGGCGTCGAACTTGCCGTTCCGGTGCCAGTTGTGCGCCTCGCGAATGGCGATGACGAGGTCGGCCTTGCCCTCGATCCCGAGCTTCGGGCTGTCGCGATCGATCACGATGACATCGACCTTGCCGAACAGATCGGGTGACTTCTCGAGCAGGCGCTTCACGCGCTTTCCATAGAGCGTGTTGCGCGAGTCCTCGGGGCCGTTCGGATCGAACGCCGTGATGAGGAGCTTGCCCTTCTTCGCGAGCACCGGCGCGAGCAGCTCGGTGTACCAGCCCTCGCCGGCCCCGAGCTCGATGACCGTGCTCGTCTGCTTGAGGCCGAAGAACTCCAGGGTCTCGACCGGGTGCCGGGCGGCGTCGCGCTCGGCGTTGCCCGGGGTGCGGTGCTTCCCCTTGAGCGCCGCCCGCAGCGCGGCGCCCGCGCTCGGGTAATTGGCCGCGATGAGCGCCTTGACCTCGGCCTTGAGCGCGTCGTCGAACCGCGCCGCCTCCTTGTCGGCCTTGGCCTCCATGGCCTTCGTGTCCTCGGCGAGCTTGGCGAGCTCCGCCTGCTTCTTCTCGGCTTCCGGGTCCGCCTTGGGCGGCGTCGCCGCCTCGGGCTGCGCGGCCGGCGCGGCGGCCGGAGGCGCCTGCGTGGGGGCCGGTGGCGGGGGCGGCGGGGCGCTCTCGACGGGCGGCGGGCTCCCCGCGCACGCGGAGAGGGAGAGCGCGCCAGCCAGGACGAACAGCAAGGTCCTTGAAGTGATGTGCATGCGCGGTTGCGTAGACCGGAGGGAGGACGGCCGCAAGACGTGGCAAGACGTGGCGAGACGAGGCACGACACCGCGAAACCACAGGGAAAACCGGCGAGGTTCCGCGTTGACCGGGCCGCGGGGCCAGGGTAGCGTACGCGGCCCCGGGGGGGTGCTCGCACACTCACGTAGGTGGCCGATGCCGCTCAAGGTCCATAACACGCTCACGAGGAAGAAGGAGCCTTTCGTCTCCGCCCGGCCGAAGGTCGTGCGCATCTACACGTGCGGTCTCACGGTCTACGCTCCGATGCACATCGGGCATGCCCGCACCTACTGCTTCTGGGACGTCTTCCGCCGCTACCTCGAGTACCGCGGCTATCATGTGCTGAGCATCATCAACTACACGGACATCGACGATCGCATCATGCAGCGCGCGAGCGAGCGCGAGGGCGCCGTCGACGTCGCCGAGCGGAACATCGCGGCGTTCCGGCGCGACTGCCGCAAGCTCCACATCAAGGACTACGCCGTCTACACGCGCGCCACCGACTTCGTCGACGAGCAGGTCGACATGGCGAAGCGCCTGATCGAGAAGGGCCACGCCTACACGGCGAACGGCGAGGTCTTCTACGAGGTCGGCACGTGGGCGTCCTACGGTGAGCTCTCGGGGCGCAAGGTCGACGAGCAGGAGGTCGGGGCGAGCGGCCGCGTCGAGGAGGACTTCGCTCGGAAGAGGCACCCGGCGGACTTCAGCCTCTGGAAGCCGACCGGCGCGGGCCAGCCGAGCTGGGGCACCGGCGAGGAGGGGTGGCCGACCGGGCGCCCCGGCTGGCACATCGAGTGCTCGGCGATGAGCACGGCGCTCCTGGGCGACCATTTCGACGTCCACGGGGGCGGCATCGACAACATGTTCCCTCATCACGAGAACGAGATCGCGCAGAGCGAGCCGCTCTGCGGGCGGCCCTGGGTGCGCTACTGGCTGCACCCGGAGCACCTCGATCTCAAGGACGTGAAGATGTCGAAGAGCCTCGGGAACGTCATCTCCGTCGAGGAGCTCCTGTCGAGGCACGGGCACGACGAGGCGCGGTGGTTCTTCGTGACGCAGCATTACCGTTGCAAGCTCCCGTTCGGCTGGGAGCTGCTCCAGCAATCCGCTGCGGGCTATGCGCGCATCAAGAAGCTCGCGACGGTCCTCGCCGAAAAGCTGCGCGGCGCGACGGAGGCTCCCCTCGCCCCGGGCGCGTACGCGTCGCAGCGCCCCGAGGAAGAGCGGTTCCCGAGGATGCGCCACCAGTACGTTCACGGCCAGTTCGGGGAGCTCACCGAGCGGTTCATCGCGCGCTTCATCGAGTCGATGGACGACGACCTGAACACACCGAACGCCGTGGCTGCATTTTTCGATTACGTGAGCGCGCTCTACTCGGCGGGGATCGAGCAGTGCGAGGATCGCCCCTCGATGCTCGCTGTCTACCGGGCCATCGTGCGTCACCTCGCGGTGTTCGGGGTGGAGATCGCCGAGCCGGCGCTCTATCCGGAGCTCGTCCCGGACTACGCGCTCGCCCCTGCCGAGGGCGCGGCGGGGCGCGGGGGTGACGCCGCGATCGACCGGCTGATCGCGATGCGCCAGGCGGCCCGGAAGGCGAAGGACTTCGCCAAGGCGGACGCCATCCGCAACCTGCTGACCGAGGCAGGCGTCGTGCTCGAAGACACCCCCCGCGGTCCCCGCTGGTCTTCCTCCTGAGGAGCTCTCCCGCTTCGGATACGGGCCCATCTCGACGTTTTCGGTGCTCGGCGTACATGAGTACGCCTCCGCGCCGAAAACGCCGATCTGGGCCCGTCTCCTGTGCGGGAGAGCTCCGCTAACGGGTGTATCAGAGGTCGGAGAAAGAGCGGAGAGGATCGCGCGGCGGAAACTTGCCGGGGGCAGGTGCCGCGCGGCGAAGGTGGATGCGGCGGCGCGGCATATAGAAGCGGCGCAATGGATGGTCGCTCGACGGCGGAGCTGCGGTCGGGACGAAGTGTGACGGGCGCGCGGCTGCGAGGAGGAGCCTTGTTGTCCCTCTTGGCCGCGCGCAGCTGCGCACCATTTGGACGCGTCGGAAGCGTGCTTGTTTGATCTCGAGCACCCGCCTGGGACCGCAAAATGGGTGTGCCAGATGTGCCAGTGTCGGGGTTCAACGACATGGCCAGGTACGCTGGGTTCGACGCCACAGGGCGAAAATCTCGATCTTGGGCCGGGCATATCAATTGCCAATAGGGTGCTCCGCACCAGCGCCCAAACCCGAACAGCCCGGTCGGGTCTGACAGTCGCCTGTTCGCGTCGCCGACCGCAGCTCGAGCTGCGGCCGGACGGCGCTCGTGCAGTCAACTCTTACCCAACGAGAACGCAGATGCGGAACCTCTCCTTCGGCTTCGCCCATCCTCTCTCAATCAAAACCAGCTCGGCCGCGGTCCTCGCCCTGCTCGCCTCGGGCGCCGCCGCGTGCGGAAGCTATGGCGTCGATGAAGGCTCACTCGGCGATGCAGAACTAGCCCTCGAAGCGACAGTCGGCGCGTCGAGCGCCGTCAGCGGCGTCGGCACCGGCGTCGGCGGCTTCGGCAGCAGCTCGGTCGCCACCTCCACCACCGGCGTCGGCGTCGGCGTCGGCGGCGGTGGCGCCGGCGGCTCCGGCAGCAGCGTGGTCGCCAGCTCCAGCAGCGTCGGCGTCGGCGGCTCGGGCAGCAGCAGCACCTCGTCCATCGCCGGCGTCGGCGGCGGCGACCCCGCCACCACCACCGGCGTCGGCGTCGGCGGCGGCGACCCCGGCGATCCGCCCCCGGTGGGGCCGCCGGCCGTCGGCTTCTGGCAGCTCGACGACTGCAACGCCGCGACGACGGCGCTGTTCGACTCGTCGGGCAACGGCAACACGGCCACCCGCTCGGCCAACGCGGCGTGCGCTCAAGGGATCAGCGGCCTCGGCGTCGCCTTCAACAAGGACAACGACAAGATCCTGGTCGACGACGATGCAGGCTTCACGTTCGGACAGAACCTCGCGGTCGCCGCGTGGGTCAAGCCGACCGCGGTGTCGGGGTCGACGCCGCGGACCATCGTGCAAGAGAAGGGCGGCGGAGAGACGAGCTTCTCGCTCGACATCCGGAACAGCCAGGCGCGGTTCACCGTGACCTTGACCAACGGGCGGACGGTCACCTCCCGCGCCCCCATCCAGGCCAACGTGTGGACCCACGTCGCGGGCACCTTCGACGGCAGGTTCGTGCGGCTCTTCCTGAACGGCGAGCAGGTCGGCCAGATCAGCGCGGCGGGCACGCTCCACGACATCGACGCGCCCATCCGTATCGGCAACAACGTGCAGAAGGAGCGCTTCACGGGCGTGCTCGACGAGGTCTGGCTCTCGGCCTCACCGACGACCGCCTTCGAGATCGCCCAGCTCTCCTGCCTCAGGCGCCCCGCGACGCTCGTCGTCACGCCGGAGAGCAGCGGCGTGGTCGCCCCGAACACACCGGTGCCGTACCAGATCGCCGTCACCAACAACGATGTCGGCTCGTGCACCGCCGGCGACTACTTCCTCCAGATCTCCAGCCCCTCGGCGGGGATCGACGTCTCCGCGGATCCCCAGTTCTTCCCGGGCGTCCTGCCCGGGACCACGGCGACGTTCCCCGTCACCGTCACCGGCACCGAGGACGCGGAGCCCGGCGCCCACGAGATCCCCTTCTCCGTTGTCGACTTCAGCTCGCCCCAGTTCTTCGTCGCCTCGGGGGCCCTCGACTTCGAGCTGACCGAGCCGACGGGGTGCTTCGTCCGGACGAGCCGAGAGATCTTCGTGAAGCACCTCAGCGTGGTCGAGGATCCCCTCCGCACGACGTTCAACGGGCCGCCGGGCGATCCGCGCACGGGCGCATGGACGTTCGCGCGCCTGATGGAGGACATGGCGCCCACGCCCGCCGATGCCCCGGCGATGGTCGAGGAGCTCTTCAGCACCTGGCTGACCGATCAGGCCGTGAACGGCTTCACCGTGCCGGCGCGCCCGGCGATTCAACAGGTCGTGCTCGACGAGTGGCCGAGGAGCCCTGACGGGTCGCTCGACCTGCAGCAGGCGCCGCTCTTGCTGCTCGGCATCGTCAACAGGATCGACGTGCGCAACCTCGCCGAAGGCAACGCCGGCGAAGGGAGGTTCGTGTTCGGCGTCGTCAGCCAGGGCTTCCCGCAGCAGTTCACGGTGATCCTGGAGTACAAGCTCCCCGCGTCGACCGAGGCCGACGTGCTCGACTGGGCCAACGACTGGCACGCCCTCGGCAGCCTGCCCTTCCCGTCCGAAGCGTACAACGCGGCGCTCCAGGACATCACCACGCGGTTCGCAGGCCGGAACGCCGCGCCCGGCAAGCCGAACGGGAGCTCGCTCGGGCAGCTCCGCACGAACGAGATCGCGCTCGCGGGGCCGTGGGAGCTGCGCGAGTTCGTCCTCTCGGCCCAGACGGGCTTCCTGCGGCCGGAGACCGTCAAGCTGACGCCGGATCTCGGGTTCGACGGATCGCCCACGCTCGCTGCCTTCGTGAACCAGAACGAGGCCTCGATCATCGCGGAGCAGCACACGGTGCCCGACACGTTCCAGGGGAGCCCGTTCCTCGGCGGATCGTCGTTCAACAACCTCACGGCCTGGACCGCTCCTGGCATCCTCAACAACGAGGCACGGCACAAGTTCTCGCTCAACACCTGCAACGGGTGCCACGGCGCGGCGGAGACAGGGACGGGGTTCCTGCACGTGAACCCGAGGTCGCCCGGGAACGAGGCGTCGCTGTCGGGCTTCATGACGGGGACCACCATCCCTGATCCGGTGACCGGCGAGCCGCGCACCTTGAACGATCTGAGGCGCCGGAATCAGGATCTTACGGCGCTTGTCTGCGAGCCTGCCCCGGCCTTCGCGGCGCTCAGGGCCGCGCCGAGCGGCGGCGCGTCGTCCAGCGCGGCCGCGAGCCGCTCGGCGTTCATCCGCCGCGGCATCGGGCGCGTGCACTGATCCGGAAGCGCCCCGGCGCGCGGGGCGGCGGGCGCGGCCGGCGAGCCGCGCCCGCCCGGCCTCCCGGGCAGGCCCCGAGGAGGACGCGCCGTCGCTTCAGCTGTCGAGGCCCGCGCAGGAGAGCCGCGTCCCGGCCGGGAGCTCCAGCCCGAAGCGCTCTCTCAGGACGTCGACGAGCGCGTCGTCGCGCACAAGGACGCGCTCGACGCCGTCCCTCCTCCAGATACCCAGCTCACGGTTGCGCAGCGTCACCCGGCCCTCCGGCGACGGGAGCGCCGCGATGAGGTTGTTCACGAACAGCGAGCTCGGGTGCGTGGACGTGTAATGGTTCGCCACCTCGTAGTCGATCGGGAGGTTCTCCTCGAGCGTGAACGCATAGATGTCCTGACACGCCTCACCCGCACTGGAGACGAGCACCCATGACGCGCCCTCCCGGCGCAAGCCGATCACGTCGAGCACCCGCGCGCGGCCCTCGCCCTCGACGAGCGGGAGCGGCTGTAGGAGCCCCGGACCGCCGAAGCCGACATCCGCGATGAACGGCCCCTCGGGCAGCTCGATGAGCGACAGCATGTGAGATCGAGGGCCCGTGTCGCTGCGCTGGAACCGCACCCGCGCGATGAGGGTCGTGAGCTTGAATCCGAGCCGGCGCAGCACCGCGGCGAACAGCGTGTTGTGCTCGAAGCAATAGCCGCCGCGGCGCGCCCCCACGAGCTTCGCCTGGACGCTGGCCAGGTCGAGGCGGATCGGTCGGCCGAGCAGGACGTCGAGGTTCTCGAAAGGGATGGAGTAGACGTGCGCCGCGTGGAGCGCGTCGAGGACCTCCCGCGTGGGGGCGAGCGCGCCGCGATGGCCGATGCGGGCGAGGTAGGCGTCGAGGTCGAGCGACGCGCTGTCCTGTGTCGAAGGTTGCATTGGATCGGTGCAGCGAGGATACGCGGCCCCTCGCTCGACCGTCAACGCGCCGGCCAGCACATTGACGGCGGTGGAGTCGCCCTCCGCCTTCCTCCTGGCGTCTCCGCGGCTCGATTCTGCGTCACGGCCCCTGCGGGTCGGAGAAGAGCTTCTGGAAGCTGTCCTTGTCGATCGCCTTCTCCAGCGCCGCCTGGACCGAGATGGTGTCCTTCTTGACGAGCCGCTCCAGGGCCATGTCCATCGTCTGCATGCCGGCGGAGCGGCCTGCCTGCATCAGGTTCGTGATCTGGAACGTCTTGCCCTCGCGGATCATCGAGGACAGCGCGCTCGATCCGACGAGGATCTCGTGCGCGGCGACGCGGCCCGTGCCGTCCTTCGTGCGGAGCAGCTGCTGGGCGATGATCGCGGCGAGGCTCTCGGCGAGCATGCCGCGGACCTGGAGCTGCTCGTCGGCGGGAAACGCGTTGATGATGCGGTCGATCGTCGCGGCGGCGCTGTTCGTGTGGACGGTGCCGAAGACGAGGACACCGAAGCTCGCGAGCTGCAAGGCGAGCTTCATGGTCTCGTTGGTCCGGAGCTCGCCGATCAGGATCACGTCGGCGTCCTCGCGCCCGGCGCTGCGGATCGCGCTCGCGAAGCTGCCCGCGTCGGGGCCGACCTCGCGGTGCGTGATGTGGGCCTTGATGGGGCTGTGCACGAACTCGACCGGATCCTCGATCGTGAGGACATGGCAGGCGCGCGAGCGGTTGATGTGATCGATCATCGCCGCGAGCGTCGTGGACTTGCCGGAGCCGGTCGGCCCCGTGATCAAGATGAGCCCGCTCGTCCGCTCGGAGAGCCGGCGGATGATCTCGGGGCAGCCGAGATCGTCGAGCGAGAGGATCTTGCTCGGGATGGTGCGGAAGACGGCCGCGAGCCCGGTGGTCTTGTAGAAGTAGTTCGCGCGAAAACGGGCCTTGTCCGCGTAGGAATAGGCGAAGTCGAGATCGAGCTCGTCGACGATCCGCCGCGTCTCCTCGGGGGTCGTGATCTCGAAGAGGAGCGCCTCCATCTCGGCGGTGTCGAGGGGCGTGTCGCGCAGGGCGAGGAGCTCGCCGCGGGCGCGCACGAGCGGCGGATAGCCGATGCCGAGGTGCAGGTCGCTGCCCTTCCTGGAGAGCAGCTCGTCGAAGAGGCGGTCGATCCGGGCCACGTTACGCTCCCTTCTTCCCGAAGAGCGCGCCCGCGCGCTCGAAGAGGCCCTTGCCCGCCTCGACGGGCGCGGACTTCGACGCGTCGGGCGGTGGGGCGGGCGGCCTCCTGTCCGGCGTGAGCATGGGCTGCCGCCTCCCGGCGAGGACGGCCTCGAGCTCTTCGGGGGCCTCCGCCACCTTGAGCGCGGCCTCGAGCGTGGTCTTGCCGGCGCGGACGAGCTCGGCCAGCGAGTCGTCGAGGCGGATGATCCCGAGGCCCTTCCCTCGCTGCTGGAGGCTCGGTATCTGGAACGTCTTGGAGTCGCGGATGAGGTTCCAGAGCGGGACGGAGCCGGGCAGGACCTCGGCGGCGGCGACCATGCGCTTGCCGCCCTCGCTCGGCAGGAGCCGCTGGCTGACGATGAGCCGGAGGCCGCCCGCGAGGGTGACGCGCACCTGCTGCTGATCGCCGGGCGGGAAGAGGTCTATCAGCCGATCGATGGTCTTCGCCGCGCTCGGGGTGTTCATGGTGCCGAGGACGAGGTGGCCAGTCTCGCTCGCGGCCAGCGCCATGCGGACCGTCGCCGTGTCCCTGAGCTCGCCGACGACGATGACGTCGGGATCCTCGCGCAGCGAGGCCTTGAGGGCGTTCTCGAAGGAGCGGGTGTGCGTGCCGACCTCGCGCTGGCTGATCATCGCCTTGCCGCGCGCGTGGACGAACTCGACGGGATCCTCGACCGTGATGATGTGATGGCTGGTCTCGCGGTTCAGGATATCGATGATCGCGGTGAGCGTCGTGGTCTTGCCGTGGCCCGTCGGCCCGGTGATCACGATGAGGCCCTGGTGGTGGCGGGTGGCGAGCCCGATGGCGTCGGGCAGGCCGAGCGACGCGAGGGTCGGGATGCTGCGCGCTATCAGCCGGAACGAGCCCTTGTACCCCTGCCGGTGGCGCGAGATGTTCACCCGGAAGCGGCCGAGCGCGCCGAGCTCGAGGGCGAAGTCGCAGGAGCCCTCGGCCTCGAGCACCGGCGAGAGGCGCGCCGGGACGCGCGGCAAGAGGAGGGACTCGACGGCCGCCGGGTCGAGCGGCTCGCCGTGGGGCATGAGCTCGCCCGCCACACGCAGGAGCGGCGGGCGGCCGGCGACGAGGTGGAGATCGCTCGCGCCCTGATCGCGCGCCATGGCGAGCAGCCCGTCGAGGGCTGTCGACGGCACCTCGGCGGAGGAGGGCCGCGCGCGCCCGCCCGCCGCGACCGCGCGCGCGGCTGCGCGGGGCTCCGGGGACGGTGATGACGGGCGGGCGGCCGGCGCGGCGCGCTCGGCGGCCGGCGCATCGTCGGCGCGCGCCTCGAAGCGAGCCACCGAGGGCCGGTTGGCGCGGGGCTCTGCGGGCGGCGGCGGGGAGCGGAGGTCGAGCGCGACCTCCGAGGAGCTCGTGCGCTTCGCGTCCGCCTCGCGCGGCGGAGGGCGCTGCCCCTCCTCGGGCGCGAGGTGCTCCCGCATGGAGAACTGCTGCGAGGGGCGGGCGGGAGGCGCGGCGGCGGCCGCGGTCCCCGACGCGGCGGACGACTGCATCCGCGTCATGCGGGCGTGCACGAGGTCACCCTGGCGCGCGGCCACGACGGAGATGGCGCCGATGCCCTCGATGCGGATGTGCCACTGCGACGGCTTCGCGCCGAGGGCCTCGACGTGGCGGCCGCCGCCGAGCGCGCTGAGGAGCATGAGGATGTCCTCCGTGGAGAGGGCGCCGGGATCGACGGCCTGGAAGGCGCCCGAGACCTTGACGCTGGGCATGCGCCCGGTCGCCACGGCGAACTCTGTCACCTCGGGGCGGTTCAGTTGCGAGAGCCAGGATCGAAGGGCGTTCATCGTCGTCGCTCGTCTCCGCAAGCCGACTCTATCAACGATGAGGCGCCGCGTTTCAAAATGTCGTGCGACGGCGGCGACATTCGGCGGCGGCGACCCGCGCCGCGCGGCCCCGCGCCGACTCCCTCCCACCGCCACCGCTCGCGGCGCCCGCGCCGGTCCTCCTCGGAGCGGTGCGACCCGGCTCACGCCCGCGGCGCGACGCCGGGCTACTGGATCGCGAGCTTGAGCCTGGCGCCCTTCACGAAGTGGCCCGGCGTCTTGCCCTTCTCGCCGGGAGGCGCCTGCTGCTCCGAGTCGATGGTGAGCTGCATGTTGCCGGTCGACTCGATCTTCTTCATGGTCACCCTGGCGATCTCGACCCATTTCGAGGATCTCGGTCCGTCGGGGTTTTCGACCTTGCGGAAGAGCACCGCCTTGGTCCCCGCGACGACCGGCTTCTCGGTCGTGGAGACGAGCGGCAGCAGGGTCGCGACCTTCCCCGTGCGCGAGACCAGCCTGCCGTAGACCTCGACGGAGTAGCTCTCCCACTCGCCCGCGCCGGAGGCCGAGGCGGGCTCTGCCGTAGGCGCGCTCTCGGCGCCGGCAGCCGCCGGCGCAGCCTGCCGCGGCGTGGCGGGGTGCTCTGCCGAGGCCGCGGTCGGCGTGGCGGAGAGGAGCGCGGCCGCGCCCGCGGCGACGAGCGATCGCGAGCACCTGGAGAGCCAATCACCAACCGTCTTCATGCACCACGCTCCTTCGTTACTTCGAAGCGATCCCACGACCCGCGCGAACTACGCAGGTTCGCAAACACCGCAGTTACAAAACTTCTCATCGTGACGCAGACTGGCCCCCTCCGCAACTCATTTCTCGATCTCGACGGGGGTTTGCGATCATGAACCATTGGCCACACGCTCATCCACATTCACATCCGTATCCACATCCGCATCATCCGCATCCGCATCCGTCATCATCGCGGGTGTCCCCGGCGCGGCCCGTATCACCGGCGCCCAGCCGTGGCTGCTCCCGCGCGCCGCGCAGCTTCACCTTCATCGTCGGCGGCTCGTCCGCTTCGTCCCTGGGCGTCTGGCGCGCCTCGCTCAGATTCCGGTGCTGGCCGCCTCGGCGAGAGGCCGACCGGGCTCCGGCTGCGCGGCGCACACAGGAGTGCGGCGCGGCTCGCCTGAGCTCACCAGGTCATCTGGCTTGCCTGTCGTTCTGGCTCGCCCGTCGTTCCGGCTGCCTGGTTGCCCGGCCTGACCGCCTGCCTGGGCTCTCCGGCTCGCCTCGCTGGTTCTCCGACAGGTCCATCAGCGCGCTTCGCGAGGCGCGCTCTCGAAGAGCGAAACACCCACGCGAGCGACAGGCTGGCTCGGTCCAAGCCCGCCGTGCCTCATTCTCACCCGTCCGACCAAACCAGCTGCGCACAGCAGCGCGACCTCTCCCTCTCCAACCTCGCTCCGGGAACCTTCCCGGTGCCTTCCAACACCGCCGACCCGAAAATCGATGTCGGAGTAAGAGTCGCGTTTCAACCAAGATATCATGTCTTCGTCAAAGCAGAGCAGAAATTTTCGGACGCAATCGATTCTGGTGCGCCCCCGTGCGCGCATGTGTGACGCGCGCCGGCGCAGGGCGCACGCCCGAGCGTCCATGTGTGCCGGCGCCGGCGCGCCGTCTGGCCATGTGTGCCGGCGCCGGCGCGCCGTCTGGCCATGTGTGCCGGCGCCGGCGCGCCATCTGGCCATGTGTGCCGACGCCGGCGGGCCCTGCGGCTGTAGGATGGCCGCGGAGGAACAAAGCCCATGCCCACGGTCGCCGCTCACTACGACACGCTCCTCGCCGAGCACTATTCGAGGATGTTCGGGGATTACGACGCCAAGGTCGCCGAGCAGCGGGCGCTGTTCGAGCGCCTCGGCCTGCGCTCCGAAGGCCCGTCCGGAGCCGCCCCCGAGGCCATCGACCTCGGGTGCGGCTCCGGCTTTCAGTCCATCGCGCTGGCGCAGCTCGGGTTCAGGGTGACGGCCGTGGACACCTCGGACAGGCTCCTCACCGAGCTCGACGCGCGCCGCGGGCCGCTCGCCGTCGAGATCGTGAGAGAGGATCTCCTGGACGCGCTGGAGCGCTCGGGGCCCCCCTGCGCGCTCGCCGTGTGCATGGGCGACACGCTCCCCCACCTCGGCAGCAAATCGGACGTGGAGCGGATGTTCGCCGGCTGCGCCCGGCGACTCGCGCCCGGCGGCCATCTCGTGCTCACGTTCCGCGACCTCACCCGCGAGCTCGAAGGGGTCGACCGGTTCATCCCAGTACACGACTCGGCAGATGTGATCATGACCTGTTTCCTCGAGTACGAACCCGAGACCGTCAAGGTGCACGATCTCGTTCACACCCGCAGCCGAGACGACGGCCGGTGGACGCTGTCAGCGAGCTTCTATCGCAAGCTGCGCCTCTCCCCCGATTGGGTCTGCGACAGGCTCGACGCGGCAGGACTCCGCGTCATCCATCGCGAGATCGCGCGCGGCCTCGTCACCCTCGCCGCGCGCTCCTGAGCTGACGTGGGCCGGGATACGAACACCCATTCAAATACCTCCTGTGGAGGTTGATGATGCGGCCGACGCGGCGCTAACTTGATATGGGAGGATCAGACCCATGTCCGAGAGAGCGAGTCAGACAGGCACGAACGACGCGGGGCAAGCTGCGGTCGTCAACCGGCCGTCGCGGGATGAGGTCCAGGACCTGCGGCGAGAACGAGACGAGGCGCGCGAGCTCCTGGCCACGCTGGTCGTGGCGCTCAAGCGCGCGACGTTCCGGCACGGCACCTACATCGACGGGCTCGGCGCCGCGATGGTCGCCGTGGATCGGTGGTCCAAGCCACGAGGCCGATGACCGGAGGGCCTGCCCCGGGCTGCGGTGACGCCCGGAGTCGCGAGGCAAAGCCCCGAGAGACCTGGTGAGCGCGCCGCCTTGGCCGCTCGAACGACCTCGCCGCTCGTGGATGCAGCGCACGCAGCGCGCGGCGGGCGCGGCGGGCGCGGTGGTCCCACGAGCGCCGGCCCCGCCTGCCGGCTAGGCGCGAGGGCCGGAACGGAGTAGGTTCCTGGCATGGCCGGATACCGCAGTCGTACATCCACCCAGGGGCGCAACATGGCAGGGGCGCGCGCGTTGTGGCGCGCCACCGGCATGAAGGACGCGGACTTCGAGAAGCCGATCGTCGCCATCGCCAACAGCTTCACGCAGTTCGTTCCGGGGCACGTCCACCTCCACGACGTCGGGCAGCGGGCGAAGAAGGTCATCGACGCCGCGGGCGGGTGGGGCGTCGAGTTCAACACCATCGCCATCGACGACGGCATCGCGATGGGCCACGCCGGCATGCTGTACTCGCTGCCGAGCCGGGAGCTCATCGCCGACAGCGTCGAGTACATGGTGAACGCGCACTGCGCCGACGCGCTGCTGTGCATCTCGAACTGCGACAAGATCACGCCCGGCATGCTCCTCGCTGCCATGCGGCTCAACATCCCGACCGTCTTCGTGTCGGGCGGTCCCATGGAGGCGGGCAAGCTCGTCGGGACGCACGACCGCGACGGCAAGCCCCTCATCCGGAAGCTCGACCTCATCGATCCGATGATCGCCGCGAGCGACGACAAGGTGACCGACGCGGATCTCGCCGCGATGGAGCGGTCCGCGTGCCCGACCTGCGGCTCGTGCTCCGGCATGTTCACGGCCAACAGCATGAACTGCCTCAACGAGGCGCTCGGCCTCGCGCTGCCCGGCAACGGCACGCTGCTGGCGACGCACGCGGCGCGCTGGGAGCTCTTCGAGGCGGCGGCGAAGCGCGTCGTCGCGCTCGCGCAGCGGCACTACGTCGACGGCGACGCCTCGGTGCTGCCGCGGAGCATCGCGACGTTCGAGGCGTTCGAGAACGCGATGGCGCTCGACATCGCGATGGGCGGCTCGACGAACACGGTGCTCCACATCTTGGCGGTCGCCCGCGAGGCGCAGGTGGACTTCAAGATGGCGGACATCGACCGGATGTCGCGCAAGGTGCCCAACATCTGCAAGGTCGCGCCGTCGTCGCATCACCACGTCGAGGACGTGCACCGCGCGGGCGGCGTGCTGACGATCCTCGGCGAGCTCGATCGCGCTGGGCTCATCCACCGGCAGGTGGGCACGGTCCACACGGGCACGCTGGGCGAGGCCATCGACGAGAACGACATCCGCCGCCCCACGGCGACGGCCGCCGCGAAGAAGCGCTCGCTGGCCGCGCCGGGCGGCGTGCCGACCACGGTCGCGTTCTCGCAAGACAAGTACTTCGCCGACACCGACGATGACGCCCAGAAGGGCTGCATCCGCGACGTCGATCACGCGTACAGCCGCGAGGGCGGGCTCGCCGTGCTCTACGGCAACATCGCGGTGGACGGCTGCATCGTGAAGACCGCCGGCGTCGATCCCGAGATCTGGAAGTTCGAGGGGCCCGCGCGGGTGTTCCACTCGCAGGAGGCGGCGTGCGACGCGATCTGGGACAACCAGATCCGCTCGGGCGACGTGGTCGTGATCGTCTACGAGGGGCCGAAGGGCGGCCCCGGCATGCAGGAGATGCTCTATCCGACGTCGTTCCTGAAGGGGAAGGGGCTCGGGAAGGCGTGCGCCCTCATCACCGACGGCCGGTTCAGCGGCGGGACGTCGGGCCTGAGCATCGGGCACGTCTCGCCGGAAGCGGCCGAGGGCGGGACCATCGGGCTCATCGAGGAGGGCGACCGCATCCGCATCGACATCCCCTCCCGGACGATCGATGTCCTCGTCAGCGAGGCGGAGCTCGATCGCCGCCGCCGCGCCGCCGAGGCGCGCGGCGCCGATGCGTTCAGGCCGAACCGTGATCGGAAGGTCTCCCCTGCCCTGCGGGCGTACGCGCTGATGGCCACGAGCGCCGCCAACGGCGCTGTCCGCGACGTCGGCCAGATCGAGCCGGGCCGGCGCGCCGGGGATGGCGGGGCCGCGAGCGGCTCCGGGCAGCACAAGTAACGGAGCTCCAGGCGCCGTCCAGCCGCCGTGCCGCGCTGGCGAGGCGCGAACGGGGCCACAGCGCACGCAGCGCGGCGTTCGCCGTCGATGGAACGGTGGCCGCCGCGCCGGCCACCCGGAGGCCGGCGCGCCCGGCGCGGGTCGAGCGCTGCAACGCTCCGTGCCGGTCCGGCATCAACAGCGACGGGGGTGCGCCCGGTCGCGTATGATGCCGTACATGAGAACATTGGCGCTCATCGTGGCCACCTCTCTCGTCTCGGGTTGCAGCCCGAAGGTGCGTGATTTCCCTGGTGACCACGACGTCGGGAGCGGTGGAAGCGGGTCCGGTGGCAGCAGCGGTGCCACCACCAGCAGCAGTGACACCGCCAGCAGCAGTGACGCCACCAGCAGCGGCGCGAGCAGCAGCAGCGGCGGCGGGACAGACAGCTGCGTCGACCCGGCGGAGGACTGCCCGCCAGCGCAGGGCGCCTGCATGGAAGCGGTGTGCAGCGAGGGCGAGTGTGCGGAGCGGCCGAGGCCGGCGCGGACACCCTGCGGGGCAGACGGCAGCGCGCAGTGCGACGGAACCGGGGACTGCGTGACGTGCGCGGGCGGCATGGCGTGCGAGTGCGGGGAGCCGGGATGCCCGAACACGTGCGGATCGATGGACGTGATGGTCATGCCTCCGAGCTGCGCGGGGGGCGGGCCGGGCGCAGGGGACAGCTGCGGGCCGGGCGACGCGAGCTGCTGCGGCAACAGGATGGTCCCCTGTGGCACTTTCCTGAGGGGCTACGACGGGACGCCGAGCACGGACGACTCGTTCCCCGCGGCCGTCAGCGACTTCCGCCTGGACAAGTACGAGATCACGGTGGGGCGATTCCGAGCGTTCGTGGATGCCGGGCAGGGCGTCCAGGAGAGCCCGCCGGCCATCGGCGCTGGCCGGCACCCCCACGTCAACGGCAGCGGGTGGGTCGCGGGGTGGAACACGCGGCTCGCGCCGAACACCGCGGCGTTGAAGGCGGCGCTGCAGTGCAATGGCGATCGCCTCTGGACGTGGACCGACGCCCCCGGGGCGAACGAGGAGCTGCCGATCAATTGCATCACCTGGTTCGAGGCGTTCGCGTTCTGCGCGTGGGACGGCGGCCGCCTGCCCTCGGAGGCGGAGTGGAACTATGCGGCAGCGGGAGGCGACGAGCATCGACCTTACCCCTGGGGCTCCGAGATCGACGGCGATCGCGCGTCGTACAGCTGCACCGGGGATGGGAGCGCCGCGGGGGCTTGCGCGCTGAGCGACATCCTGCCGGTCGGGTCGAAGCCGCGGGGCGACGGGCGATGGGGGCACTCGGATCTGGCCGGCAATCTGTGGGAGTGGACGATGGACTGGTGGCGGGATGCGCCCCCCACGCCGTGCATCGACTGCGTGCATCGCGTGGACGGCGATCGCGACGCGACGCGGGTCACCCGCGGCGGGAGCTACCGCGCGCCGGCGGCGGACGTGCGCGCAGGCAACCGCGACTTCAGCTATCCCATCGACCGCGTAAACAACATCGGCGCCCGCTGCGCGCGCTAGAGCGGCATGGTGCAGCGCTGGGCGGAAATCACTGTAGATCGGACATCACGGGACGTCGCGGAACATCACGGGACGTCGCTGGACGCAGCCGGACGTCGCTGGACGCAGCCGGACGTCGCTGGACGTCCGCGAGACGGGATTCGACGCCGGGCGTGGTGTGCGATGTCGACGGTGAGGCGCGGCGTGCTAGAGCGCGCGATCGTGGCGTCATCGAGGGGCCAGGCTCAGGCGCGGCGGATCACCGTCGTGGGCGCAGGGGTGATCGGGTTGACCACGGCGGTCGTCCTCCAGCGCGACGGCCACCGGGTGCAGGTGATCGCAGCGGCGCGCGGCGAGCGCACGACGTCCGCGGTCGCGGCCGCGCTGTGGCATCCTTTCCTGGCGAACCCGCCCGAGCGCGTCAACGCGTGGTCCTCGAGGAGCCTCGATGAACTCACGCGCATCGCGAACGAACACCCGGAGGCGGGTGTGGATCTCCTGACCGCGCGCGAGGCGGAGGACGACACGCGCCTGCCGTGGTGGGCTCCGAGCGTCCCGGACCTCGCGCTCGAGCCTGGACCCCACCCGCTGGGCGCGCCGTACAGCCTGCGATTCACGGCGCCGCGCATCGAGCCATCGTTGCACCTGCCCTGGCTGGAGGCGCAGCTCGACTGTCCAGTGCGCACCGAGCACGTGCGATCGCTCGCCGAGGTCGAGGGCGACTGCGTCGTGAATTGCACCGGGCTCGGGGCGCGCGCGCTCACCGGCGACAGCGAGCTCATCGGCGTCTATGGCCAGGTAGCGATCGTCGAACCGGGCGAGATCCACCCAGATGTCGCACTGGGTGATGAAAGGGACGAATCGGCGCTCGTCTATGTCATCCCAAGGCGTCGCGAGATCGTGATTGGCGGTTGTTTCATCCCGTCGCCCGATGATCGCCCGTTGACGCCTGATCCCGAGCTCGCTGACGCAATGCTCCAGCGGGTGCGCGCGGCCGGGCTCAGACCGGGCCGCTTGCTCGGTTCACGTGCCGGGCTGCGCCCTTATCGGAGCACCGTGCGGCTCGAGCGTGAAGGCCGCGTGATCCACAACTACGGCCACGGCGGTTCGGGATACACGCTGGCATGGGGTTGTGCCCACGAGGTGAGCGCCATGCTGCGGGACGGCAACGCCTCGACATACGGCCATGTCTAGTGGAATGTGCCGAGCGCACTGTTCTGACGCGCGCCGTGATGTCAGCGTCAGAACGGCGCCTCCGGGCCTGTTCCTCGGACAAAGGCAGCGGCGCCAACGCCAGCTCACGCACGCCGCCGCAAACCAACGCAGGCTGACGCAGGAGGACGACGTCATCGCAAACCGACGCAACGGTTGCGTCGGTCGCAACTGTCGCAACTGTCGCAACTGTCGCAACGCTCGTAACGGCCGCAACCGTCACAAACCGAAACAAACGACGCTGCTTCTGGAATCCAGCCAACCAGAAAGCCCAACGCGACGCTCCGAAAGTCCCGTTGTGCTCCTGTTGCTAGGCTGCTAGATTGGATTCGTGCTCGTCTGCGAGCGTCTCCCGCCTTCTCTCGCAGTGGAACCGCCCGTGGCGCTCCCCTGTTCGTCCGAGAGAATGGCCGTGGACGGCCTCGCTCTGGAGGTCGCTCACCCCTGACGACCTCTCGGTGCCATCCGTGGAACGGTCCCGAGTGGTCGAACGTTCGTTTGCGCTTGATCCGGCGTACACCGTCCGCTGTCACCAACGTGAAGATCCGAAGCTTCCCCCGGGAGTTTTGAGCGCCATGAACAACGACGAGAACCGACTCAGTCGTCCATCGGGGCGGCCAGCCGTCTGGAGTTTCACGAGGAGCAACGACGAGAATGGCCCGAGCCGCCCCTCGGGAAGGCCGTCGGGGAGACCCTCGGGCAGGCCGTCGGGGCGGCCCTCGGGAAGGCCGTCGGGGAGACCTTCCGGGCGGCCGGCCCTCTGGAGCGTCCTGCCGCTCGACAGCGGCTTGCTGCAGACCCGGACGATCGAGTGGCCGACGGTGGCGCTCTTCGCGGGGTCGTACGCCCTCTGGGCGACGGCCGTCTACGCGGGCGTCGCGGGCTGGGTGTCGACCGTGCCGGCCGTGCTCGCAGCGGCCGTCGCCGCGTATGCCGCCTTCACGCCGATGCACGAGGCCGCGCATCGGTCGCTGGCGCGCTCCGCGCTGCTGAACGGCGTGATCGGGCGGCTGTCCGGGCTGCTGCTCGTGGCGCCGTTCCTGGCGGTGCGTCACTTCCACCTCGAGCATCACAAGCACACGAACGAGGCAGATCGGGATCCCGACTACTGGAGTGGGCGCGGCCCGTGGTACGTCCTGCCGCTCCGCTGGGCGACACAGGATCTCCACTACTACTATCTATTTTTGCGCTCCTACCGCGCGCAGAAGCGCGCGGAGCGGATCGAGACGGTCGCGTCGCTCGCGGCCATGCTCGCCCTCGTGGCCCTGGCCTTCGGGCTCGGTTACGGCGAGCTCGCGCTCCTCTACTGGATCTTGCCGGCGCGGCTGGCGATCTTCTTCCTCGCGTTCGCCTTCGACTACCTGCCTCACTACCCCCACGAGATCACGGCGGCGCAGGACCGGTACAGCGCGACGCGCGCGGTCGACAGCGCGCTGTTCAACGTGCTGCTCTTCGGGCAGACGTATCACCTGATCCATCACCTCTACCCGGCCGTGCCGTTCTTCCGCTACCGGACCGTGTGGAAGCACCAGCGCGAGGAGCTCATGAAGCTCCGCTCGGAGAGCCTCCCCCCGCCGCGGGCGCCGTTGCCCCTGATCACGGCGGGCAGCCTCGCCGCGCCGCGGGCGCCCACGATCCAGACGGCCCACCCCCCGCAGGCCGCGGCCGAGCTCGACGCCATCTGACCCGCGCCGCGCCCCGCTCCCGCTCCACGGCGGTATCCGCCCCCCGCCCCTTTTCTCCTGTCACAAGCCCCGCCGAGCGACGGTCTCCCGCACAGGAGACGGGCCCAGATCGGCGTTTTCGGCGCGCAAGCGCACTCCAGTGCGCTGAGCACCGAAAACGTCGAGATGGGCCCGTATCCGAAGCGGGTGACCGTCGCTCGCTCTAGAGGCGGGCGCGGCGGCGGGCGCGACGCGCTCGCGGCGGCAGCAGGACCTCCCGGAAGAGCAGGGCCTCCGTCACGGCGCGGCGGTCCAGCGTGACGCGGGACGCGTCGAGGCGCGACCCGAACGGGTCGGGCCGTCGCTCGCTCGTGCCGAGCGCCGGGATCGCAGCGCGCGCCTTGATGAGGATCGACAGCGACTGCGCGGGCTCATGATGCGCCGCCAGGACCGCGCCCGCGAGGAGCGCCCGGGCGTCGAGGACGGCGGGGACCCGGCCGGCGAGCAGCGCGTCGCGCGCGCGCGAGGCCTCCTGCCGCTCGTGCGGGCCGTAGTCGAGCCCGCTGATGTCCTGCAGACCGAAGCCGGACAGGGCGGTGAGCGGGCCGGCATAGAGGCGCTCCACGATCCACGCGGCCATGCTGGCGAAGGGCGAGAGCGGGAACGGGCGCCACGCCCCCCTCACGGGCAAGAGCAGGTCATCGAGGCTCACCTCGGCGTGGCGGCGCGCCCACGCCTCCCGCAGGGCGCGCGCGTCCTCGTCGAGCCCGCCCCGCTCGAGGACCATGCACCCGATGAGCACGCGCAGGTGGGGCGGAGGGTGCTCGTCATAACGCGCGCCGGTCACGTCCGTCTGGACGGCGATCGACGCGTACGGCTCGTCCTCCTGGAAGAACAGCTCGCTCATCGTGAGCACGTAGGCGGGGCCGAACATGAGCGTGCCAAAGACGTCGCAGAAGATCTCCTCGAACCACACGCCGAACACCCGCCGGAGCTCGGGAGCCTTGACGCGATCGCCGTCCAGCGCGGGCGGGCGCGCCCGCTCGCCCCCCAGGCCGAGCTCGCGGCGCAGCGCCGGCTCGAGGCCGTCGACCGAGGCCAGGAAATCGTGCCCTATCTCGTGCGCGAGCGCCGGCCAGCGCAGCGGGGTCGAGAAGAAATCGACAGGGAGGAAGATGGGCGCGATCGACGTCGGGATGAAGCCCGTCCAGATCGCGAGATCGAAATCCGTGAGCTGCGTGGCCGGCGCTCCGCTCCGGAGCGGCAGCCCCTCCGCCCGCGCGAACGCGATCACGGGGGCGTAGCAGGCGTCGGCGAGGGCGTCCGCGTCGCCGAGCTCGGGCAGGAGCGATGGGTCGCGGCGCTGCCGCACGAGCACCGCGATCTCGCCCACGACGAGCTCGATGCGGTCCGCCGCGGACTCCGCCTCGCGCGCCGTGAGGCCCGCGTCGACGGCGGCGCGCAGGGACCCGATCTCGTGCGGGACGGCCCCGAGGAGCACGTCCGTGAAGCGCCGGTTCGCCCGTTCATGGCGCACCATCTCGCCGAGCGCCGCGGCGCTCTGCTCGAGCTCGGCGAGCCGCAGGAGCACCCCGCGCAGCCGGTCGGCGTCGGGCGCGCGCGGGGCGCCGAAGGGCATCCCCGCCCACGGCGCAGCGCTCGGGGGCGCGACATCGACGAGCCCCGTATCGCTCCCCCGCGCGACATCAACGAGCCCCGTATCGCTCCCCCGCGCGACATCAACGAGCCCCGTGTCGCTCCCCCGCGCGACACCGATGGGCGCCGTATCGCCCCGAGGGGCGTCCGCGTCGCCGAGCCGCGCGACGGCACGCGCAGCGCGCTCGGCGCGCCTGGCTTGCACGCCCCCGTACAGGCTCGCGAGCTTGACGATCGCCCAGATCACTCCGATGAGGGCGCCGACGTATTTCTCGAGGTCGATGTCACGCATGGCGCCCGTCCAGCGTCGTCGGGGCGCGGCCCTCCGGCCGCGCGGCTCTCCGGCCGCGCAGAGCGCGGCGATAGCGCCCGGGGCGGGCCGAGCACCTCGGCCAGGACGAAGCGCCGCACGAGCGCGTCGCGGCGGCCGAGCCACGCGAGGAGCGGGCTCGGCGGGTCGCGCGGCGGCACCTCACGACTCCCCGACGGGATCGGGCTTGCCCCCCGTGGTGCCGGCGATGCCCTGGCGCATCTCGGTGTCGGCGATGACGTTGCGCATGTTGTAGTAGTCCATGACGCCGAGCTTGCCCGTGCGGAGCGCCTCCGCGACGGCGAGCGGGATCGTCGACTCCGCCTCGACGAGCTTCGCCCGCATCTCCTGCGTCTTGGCCTTCATCTCCTGCTCCTGCGCGACCGCCAGCGCGCGGCGCGACTCCGCCTTGGCCTGCGCGACCTGCTTGTCCGCCTCGGCCTGCTCCGTCTGGAGCTTCGCGCCGATGTTGGAGCCGACGTCGACGTCGGCGATGTCGATGGAGAGGATCTCGAACGCCGTGCCCGCGTCGAGGCCCTTCTTGAGCACGTTCTTCGAGATGGTATCGGGGTTCTCGAGGACGTGCTTGTAGTCGTCGGCCGAGCCGATGGTCGAGACGACGCCCTCGCCGACGCGGGCCAGCACCGTCTGCTCGCCCGCGCCGCCGACGAGGCGATCGATGTTGGCGCGCACGGTCACGCGCGCGATCGCGAGCAGCTGGATACCGTCCTTGGCCACGGCCGAGACCTTCGGGGTCTCGATGACACGCGGGTTCACCGACATCGCCACCGCCTCGAGCACGTTGCGGCCGGCGAGATCGATGGCGGCCGCGCGCGAGAAATCGAGCTCCATCCCCGCCTTGCCCGCCGAGATGAGCGCGTTGACGACCGCCTCCACCCGGCCGCGGGCCAAGTAGTGGGCCTCGAGCATGTCGACGGACACCTCCTCGAGACCCGCCTTCACGGCGCTGATCCGCGCGTTGACGATCTGATCGGGCGGCACCCGGCGCAGGCGCATCGCGATGAGCGTGAGCATCGAGACCCCGGCGCCCGACGCCTGCGCGGCGATCCACAGCCGGAGCGGCACCATGTACAGCGTCGCGACGATGGCGACGAGCACGAGCCCGCCGATCACGATGACCGAGATGATCTCCATATCCCTCTCCACCCGTCCCTGTCCGTGAAGGGCCGCCTCTCGCGCGCTCTAGGGCTTGCGCGGCTCGACGACGACCCGGTTCCCCTCCACGCTCGCGACCCGCACAGGCGTGCCGGCCTCCACGTAGAGGCCGTCGGTCACGACATCGACCGCGCGATCCTCGATCTCGACCGTGCCGGCGGGGCGGAGCGGCGTGAGCGCCCTGCCCTCCTTGCCGGCAAGCGCGGCGAGCCGCGCGTCCGGGCCACGCCCGCTCCGCTGGGTCTCGAGCAGCACCATCCTGCGGCCCACAGGCGTCCTCGGGACAGCCCAGAACAGGAGCCCCGTCACGCAGACGCCGGCGCCCAGGGCGAGCAGGCCGTAGCCGATCCCGAGCGACGCCCATGCGAGCGCGACCGCGCCGAGCACGGCGGCGCCGCCGAGGACCCCGACGAGGCCGACGCCGGGGATGACCAGCACCTCGATGGCGAGCAGCACGAGCCCCGCCACGAGCAGCGCGACGACGAGCAGCGCCGGCGTCACGCTCCGCGCTCCTCGTCCGCGCCGCGCGCGATCGCCCTCACGACGACCCGGCCCCCCTCCGCGCGGATCACCCGCACGCGGGCGCCGGCCTCGACGTAGCCGAGCTCCGAGAGCGCCTCCACGCGGCGGCCGTCGAGCGCGACCTTGCCCGAGGGGCGCAGATCGGTCGCGGCCGTGCCGAGCCGGTCCACGAGCGACGCGGGCGCCGCGGAGACCTCGGGAGGCCCTCCGACGGCGACGCCGCGGATCGCCGCGTCCAGGACGAGCCGGCGCCCGAAGCGCGTCCTCGGCGCGATGCGGGCGGCGGCCACGGCGAGCGCCGCCGTCGCCGCGAGCGAGCCGCACACCGAGGCGAGGGCGCGCGGCAGCCAGCCGGCGTGCCAGGCGACGTCGACCGGCACGCGCTCGAGATCGAGGAGCGAAAGGAGGAGGGCGCTCGCCACGCACGCGGCGCCCGCGACCCCAGGGACGACGTGCCCCGGGACCAAGATCTCCACCGCGATGAGGATCGCGCCGACGGCGAAGAGCGCGAGCTCCTCCCAGCCGGCGAGCTTCACGACGTGGTGCCCGAAGAAGAACAGCGCGAGGCACGAGAGCCCGACGGCGAGCGAGACGCCGTGGCCCGGCGCGTAGAGCTCGAGGAGGATGCCGAGCATCCCGAGGGTCATGAGGACCCCGGAGAGCGTGGGATCCGAGAGGAAGCGCGCGAGCTGCTCGGCGAAGCTGGGGCGCGGGCGGGTGATCTCCGCGGGCTGGGCGCGGCCCAGGGCGCCGAAGAGGTCTGCCTCGCTGCCGGCCTGCACCTCGGCGACGCCCCACGCGAGCGCCTGCGCGCCGTCCAGCGTGAGCAGCTTCCCCTTCTCATCGAGGCCGGGGACCTCCACATCGGCGTCGACCATGGCCTCGGCGATGTCGCCGCGCCGCCCCTTCGCCTCCGCGGTCGCGCGCATCTCCTTCCGCATGTAGGACACGACCTTCTCGGCGACAGGCTTCATCTCGCCTCCCTCGCCGATCTGCACGGGCGTCGCCGCGCCGAGGGTGGCGCCGGGGGCGACCGCGATGACATCGCAGGCGAGCGAGATGAGCGCTCCGGCCGAGATGGCGCGCGGGTTGACCCAGCACACCGTGCGGGCGCGCGCCCGGAGCAGCGCGTCCCGGATGGCGAGCGCGGCGTCGATGCGGCCGCCGAGCGTGCTGATGTCGAGCACGAGGAGGTCGCCCTCCCCCTGGGCGGCGACGATGCGCTCCAGGAAGGGCGAGAGGCCGAGATCGATCGTCCCGGAGATCGCGACCACGGTGACCTTCCCCGCGCCGGGGATCGGCGGCAGCGGTCGCGGGCCCGGCGGCGCCGGGGTCCCCGCTGCGGCCGCGCCGCCCGGGCCCGCCGCTTCGCCGCGGGCGGGAAGGCACAGCGCCATCGTCGCGAGGAGCGCGAGGAGCGGGATCGCGAGCCGCGCCCACCTCGCGGCCTGTTCCAGCAGGCGCCACAAACCAGTCAAGCCCCGCTCCCTGCTATGGCGGCTCGGCTCGCGCCGCGCGCCATGCTCCTTGAGGTTCACGCCGAAGAACGGCATGGCGAGGGTAGCGCATGGCGGCGCTCCCCGATACCCCCTGCTCAGGCGGCTCCGCCGCTGCCAGCCATGAACCTCGCCACCGCGTCCGCGAACTCGGCTGGTCGCTCCACGATCCAGTCGTGGTTTCCCTTCGAGGAGACGACAAGGGTCGAGTCGGGGATCAAGCGTTGGATGGCGAGGGCCGAGCCGATCGGCACCGTGAGATCGCGCGCGCCCCAGGCGAGCAGCGTCCTCACGCGCACGCGCGCCGCATGGCAGCTCAGATCCGCGGTCGCGGCGATCCGCAGGAGGCTCAGCGCGCTCCGCGTGTGGAAGAGCAGGTTATGGAGGAGAGCTGGCGCCCCCCGCGCGATGAAGCGAGGCGCCAGCGCCACCTCGGCCGCGCGCGCGAGGACGAGCGAAAGGACCGAGCCCGGCGGGTTGAATCCGATGGAATCGACGAGCACGAGCCCGGAGAGCCGCTCGGGGTACAGCGCCGCGACGACCAGCGCCACGGCGCCAGACAGCGAGTGGCCGATCAGCGTGACGCGCTCGAGGCGCAAAGCCCGCAAGGCCTCGGCGACGCAGCGCGCATACCGCTCCAGGGTCCACGGCGCGCGGAGCGGCGAGGCGCGGCCCGAGCCGGGCAGCTCCACGACGAGCACCCGCGCGTGGCGCGCCATCGCCTCGACCGTGGGCCGGTAAGTCGCGCCGTCGATCAGCATGCTGGGCAGAAGCACCGCGGGCTTGCCGGTGCCCGTCTCGGTCACATAAAGGATCTCGTCTCCGACCCGGATCTCACGCCCACGGCCTTCCGCCCGAGCAGCCCACCTCGCCGCAGGGCCCGCGGAGATGGGCAAGATCTTCTCTCCTCGACCCGACCGCGGGACATACGAGCCGGCGACGAGGAGCGAGCGTCCGGCGCAGGATCCCGTCGTTCCGCTTCGTCGAACGCGCTTTCCCATGATCGGCGAGCCGTTGCCGGACGCGTGCCAGCGCGGGCTGGTTCGCCGCGAATTCGCCGCGGGGATCGCGTGAAAACCTGGAAGGCCGTTGAGCCTGTCGCGCGCCGCGCTAAGCTCCTCGACACAGGCTTCGACATAGCAATCTCCAGGCTGATTGGGGGCCAGCAGGCATGTCGCCGCGGGCCGAGAGCCGGACGGCGCCTGCTCGGATAACCAGCTCTTCTGGAATGACAGAGGCGATATGTTGAGGTTCCGCTCCACGTCCGGAGATCGGAAGACGCCCGAGCTCAGCGTCTCGGCGCTCTCCGTATCCGCTGCGATGTCCGTCCTCTCCCAGGGTGCATGGGGGACGGACGCGCCGCCCGCTGCGGAGGTCCAGTGGGCCTACGCGCTCGTCGCTGCGCTCGGGTATCTGCCGGCCGCGATCGAGATCGCCGCAGCCACGCTGCGGCGGACGGGGATGTCGGCCGAGGTGTATTTGCGGAAGAACGCAGCGCAGCTGGATCCGGGGGGACCCGAGGGGGAGATCGTGGGTGCGGTGCTCGGCGACGCGCTGGAGTCGCTCGGCGAGGAGGCGCGCCGGGTGGTGCATGCGCTCGCCGTGCTGCCTCCGACGGGCGTCCCGCTGGAGGTGGTCGCCGCCGCGGCGGGGAAGCCGGCGCCCTCCGCTGCGCGGCCGCTCCAGCTGCTCGTGCATGGGCGGGTGGTGTCGCTCGAGCAGGGCTCGCAGACCTTCACGATGACGCCCCCCGTGCGCGCCGCGGCCCGCGAGGACGCGGCGGCCGACGCGAGGCGCTGGGATGCGCTCCACCGGGGCTCGGCGGACGCGATGCAGGCGCTGCTCTTCTGGACGGCCGCGGTCGAGGGGCGGCCGGAGGCGGCGTCACGCCGGCGCGTCGCCTGCGAGCTCTTCGCGGCCCTCGACCTCGCGCCGTTCCGGGACGGCGAGCGCGGCGCCGAGGTGCTGGCACGAGCGCTCGTCGATGCCTGCACGGTGGTGGACCTCGGGCTGCCGGCCGAGCTCCAGCAGCGCTTGCTCGACGAGGCGGCGCGGCTCTCGGGCGACGCGCTCCCGGAGCTGCGCGAGCGCGCGCTCGCGGCGCTCGAGAGCGCGCGACGCTCCGAGCTCGCGAGCAAGCGGCGCGGCACCTTCGGGACGCTCCGCGCGACGCCGGCCGCTCGCGAGCGCGGCCGCCCGGGTCACCGCGACGTCCTCCGCAAGGCGGTGCGCGCGAACGCGCAGCGCGCGGCGGCGCGGAGCTCGCCGCCGGCCGACGACGAGGTCTTCCGCAGCGCAAAGGAGCTGCTCGCGCGCGGCAACCGGCGCCTCGGCGAGGGCGCGCTCGAGGCCGCCGTCGCGGACTACAGCGAAGCGCTCGCCGCGTTCGAGGCGGCCACGCACGGGCGCGGCCAGGCGACGGCGCTCCTGCTCCGCGGCGACGTGCGCCGGCGGCAGGGGGACCTCGCGGCCGCCTCGCGCGATCACGAGCGGGCGCTGTCGCTGTTCAAGGCGGCGTCGGACAAGGCCGGAGAGGCGATGGGGTTGCTCGCGCGCGGCAACCTCCGGCTCGACCAGGACGAGCTGGCGGGGGCGGCGAGCGACTACGGGTGCGCGCTCACGCTCCTCAGGGCTTGCCGCGATCGCCTGGGCGAGGCCAACGTGCTGAAGGCGCAGGGCGATCTGTGCTTCAGGGAGGGGGACCTCGCGGGCGCCGCACGCGACTACGATCGCGCGCTCTACATCCTCGAGGGCGTGGAGGAGCGCGTCCTCAGCCAGCTCCGCTCGCCCCCGCCGAGCAGCCGCGATGAGCGTCGCGGCCCGAGCTCCCACGCCCGCGCCGCGCGCGAGGTGCTCGCGCAGCCTGATCTCCTCCGGGCGCTCGGGTGCGAGCAGACCCATGCGCGCACGTGGCAGGCGCGCGGCGACCTGCGCCTGCGAGAGCGGCAGACGGCGCTCGCGGCGCGCGACTATGGCAATGCGATCCTCTTGTACCGGGACAGCGGAGATCGCCGCGGCGAGGCCGCCGTGCTCAAGGCGCGCGGCGACCTGCGCCGCCAGAGGGGTGCGCTGCCGGGCGCGCAGCGCGACTACGAGGATGCGCTGCGGCTCTTCGAGGAGCTCGGGGACGGCGCGGGCCAGGCCGCGGTGCTCCACGCGCGCGCCGATCTGCGCTGCGAGCGGGGCGACACCGCGGGGGCGGCGCTCGATTATACGAGGGCGCTCGCCCTGTTCGACGCGACGGGCGGTCCCGCTGCGCATCCGGGCGCAAAGGGCGCCGTCACGGGCGTCTCCCACCGCGAGGACCCACCGCGCCGCGCCGCGGAGGCCGTCCCGCGGTGAGGACGGGGCTGCGCGGGGGCCGAGCTTTACGCTCAGCGGTGGGTTCGTGGATTACGAGCCGGCGTGGGCGGCTCGCCGAGCATCGGGCCTAGCGGCGTCGCTGCCGCTCGAGCCGCTCCCGCATGACATTGGGGATCCGCCCGGCTACCTCGATCGCCCGCTCGAGCGCCGCCTCCGCCTCCGCGTGACGACCACACCGCGCGAGGGCCCGCGCGCGCGCCTCGATGACCTCGATCTGCTCCTGCCCGACGGAGAACCGGGCAGACCGCTCCTCCAGCTCGTCCCACTCCTCGGCGCTCGCGTCGCGTGTCGCCAGGTCGATCATCGACCACTGCACCTCTTCCGCGGGGGTCATCGCCGTGTACTCGCGCCCCGCCGCGGCCGCCTCGGCAGCTTGAGCCCGGATCGTCTCGATGATCTCCCGCGCCCTGCCCTCTTCGGCCTGGTAAAGGAGCAGCCTCGCCTGAAGGAGCTGCACCACCGACCGCGGCTCCTCCCCCCGACGCTGGCGCTCCAGCGACACGGCCCGCTCGACGTGCAGCATCGCCGTATCCAGATTGCCCATCAGATAAAGGTACTCTCCCAGGTTGAACTCGCTCACGAGTTCCATGATCCCGAGGCCCAGCTCGCGCGAGATGGTGAGCAGTCGACAAAAATCCAGGATCATCCCCGGGTTGTCGCCGCGACAGGCCCGCAGGAGCGCCCGGCCGTTGATCGCCGATGCGAGGTGCAAGAGATCGCCGCGCTCCTCGCACATGCGGAGCGCTCGATCCAGCACCGCGCCTGCCTCGTCGAGCTTCCCCCGGCCCGGGTAGATGAAGCCCAAGAGGAGCAGCGACACGACCAGCGTCTCATACCCCTCATCGCCCAAGGCCTCGGCCTGCGCCGCCGCCCGCTCGAACTGCTGCGTCGCCTCCTCCTCGCGGCCATCGCGGTGCAGCGAGCGCGCCTCGCCCATCGCGAGCCGCGCTGCCAGCGCGGGCGGCAGATCGCCGCGGACGAGCGCCCTCGCGTCCTCCACGCGCTGCTTGGATCGGCCGTAGTCGTCCATCCAGTCGAGCGCCGTGGCCTCGTCGAGCAGGATCTCGATCTGCTCGATCACGTCGCCCTCCTCGACCGCCATCGCGCGCCCGCGATCGAAATCCCCGAGCGCGTCGTGGTAGCGGCCCAGCCGGTAACGCATCAGCCCCCGGCCCCGGTACGCCTTCCTCCGCCGCACCCCAGGCGCCTCGACAGGCTGCGCGAGCGCCCGGCTGTAGTAGAGCTCCGCCTCCACGTAGGCGTGCCGCGCCCGCGCCCGCTCGGCGAGCTCCAGGTAGGCGTCCTCCGCGACCGTCGCGAGCCCCGCCTCGGCCGCGTGGTGCGCGATCCTGAGCCGCCGCTGCTCCCGGCCCTCGTGGGCCGCCTCGCGGTGGTGCTCGTACGCCGCCAGGTGGATCCGCCGCCGCTCGGCCTCGGCGACGTCCTGCGCGACCGCCTCCCGCACCAGCGCGTGGCGGAAGCGCAGCCGGTCCTTCCGATCGCCGACCAGCACGCCCACCTTCAGCAGCCGCTCGGTCCCGATGCGCGCATCGAGCGGGAAGGCCGCGCCGTCGCCGCGGAGATCCAGCTGGCGCAACACGCCCGCGATCTCGTCGATCGACACCTCTGCGCCGAGCAGCGAGACGAGCCGCGCGTGCGCCCCGAGCGCCGGCCCGAGCGCCGCGATCTCCGCCTGCGCCAGCGGATCGAGCGACGGCAGCACGGGGAGGCGCTCGAGCTCGTCGGTCGCCAGGTACCACGCGTCGCCCCGCAGGTGCCGGCGCAGGATCCCCTCGCGCTTGAGCCCGTGCACGAGCTCCACGAGCAAGAGCGGCACCCGCTGCGAGCGCTCGAGCAGGCGATCGATCGCCGGCTCCGGGACGTCCCGCGCCGGCAGGAGCAGCCGCCGGCACAGCGCCCGCGCGCTCTCGTCGTCCAGCGGCTCGAGCCGCAGGGCCTCGTGTCGTGCGGCGCGCTCGCCCCACGAGGGGTGCGCCTCGGCGAACGCCGGGCGCCCCATCGCGCAGATCCACAGCGGCGTGGCCTCGTCCCCGAGCGCCGCGTACTCGAGCGCAGCGAGCGTCGCGTCGTGGGCGAAGTGCGCGTCGTCGAGGAGGACGATCACGGGCGACGCGGCCGCGCACTGGCGCAGGCACTCGCCCGCCGCCCGCACGCGCGCCGAGCGAAGCGCGCCGGGCGCGGCCCGGAGCGCCTCGAGCTCGGGGAAGATGTCGACGCCCGTCTGCTCGTCCACCCATCCGAGCGCCATCGCCAGCCCCAAGCGGAGCTCCTCGCCGAGCACGGCGCCGAGCGACTCCGGGAGCGCCCCGCGGGCGCCGCTCTCCGGGGGCTGCTCCGGCACGCAGAGCGCCTTGCGCACGAGCTCGTGGAGCGTCGCGTCCGACGCGCCGCTCGTGGGCTCCTGCCCGCGCAGCTCGATGATCCGGGCGTGCGGCAGCCGCTCCCGGAGCTGCTTGCCGAGCTCGACGAAGAGGCGGCTCTTCCCGTGGCCGGGCCCGCCCGTCACCGAGACGACGGTGGGCTTCTTCATGCAGAGCGCCTCGTCAGCGCTCTGCATGAGCTGCTCGAGGAGGTCGCGACGGCCGACGAACCCGCCGGGGCGCGTCGCGTCCCGCGACTGGTCCTCGATGCCCGGCGGGAGCTCGTCGCCCACCGCGGCGTGCGACGGCTCGGGGAGCGCGGCCGACGCCTCGGGCGTGAGGAAAGGCCCCAGCGGCCCGGCGGCGGACGGCCACCGCTCGGCGCGCGAGAAGAGCGGGCTCAGGAACCGCCGCGTCCCGTCCGGGCGCGCCTGGATCGACACAGGCGCGAGATCGATGAGGACCCGCGTGCACAGCCCGCGTCGCAGGAGCTCGTCGGCCGCCCGCTGCGCGCGGCGCGCGGGGCTCGCCGTCCCCTCCTGGCCGAAGACGCCCACGTAACGAGCGCCGGAGGCGTGCGCGAGCTCGCCGCCGAGCGCCAGGAGTCTGCGCTGCACCGCGATGCGATCGGCCGCGCTCTCGAAGAACAGGAGCCCCATCACGCGGCGCTCGATGCCGGCCGCGGAGCGCGACCCCTCACGCGCGCTCGCTGCGACCTCGTCCCGGAGCGCGCGCTCCAGCGCCACGCGGAGCTCGCTCGCGCTCGCGAACCGCTCGCTCCGCTCCTTGGCCAGGCAGCGGTGCACCACCTCCTCGACGGCCTGCGGCACGGCCGCGCTGGCCGACAGGCGCGGCGGTCTGCGGCTCCGATGGTCCTCCAGCACCGCCGCGCGCGGCCCCCAGAACGGGGGCCGGCCCGCGAAGAGCTCGTACAGGATGACGCCCATCGCGTAGATGTCGGCGCGCGCGTCGAGATCGGGCCACCCGGCCGACTGCTCCGGCGCCATGTACTCAGCCGTCCCCACGGCGAGGTCCTCGTCCTGCCCGTCGTAACGCCACCCCACGACGCGGGCGATGCCGAGGTCGATGAGGGTCGCCTTCGCCTCATCGACGAGGATGTTCTCGGGCTTGAGGTCGCAGTGCACGTAGCCGCGCGCGTGCACGGCCTCGAGGGTCGCGAGCGTCGCGAGCCCGAGCCGGGCGGCCTCCTCGAGCTGCGGCGCGGGGCGCGCCGCGAGGCGGGAGGCGAGCGTGGGCGCGGCGATGTGCTCGATCACCACGTACGGCGAGCCGTCCTCCAGCGCCCCCCACGCGTGCACGGCCGGCACGTGGGGGGCGCCGATGGCTGAGAGCGCCTCGACCTCACCCCGGAGGCGCTCGGCGGCGCCGCGGCGATCGGCGCGCGCGAGCTTGATGGCCACGCGCGCGCCGCCGCCCTCCGGCTCGGCCTCGAAGACGAGGCCGAAGCCCCCCTGCCCCAGCGTCCTGCGGGTCCAGTAGCCGGGGAAACGAGGCAAGGCAACGGGGACGACCCCCGTGATCTCCGGAGGGATCGACGACTGGCCGGACGGGGGCCTAGCGGACTGCGCGCACTCGGGGCACGCGCCCTGGTTCCGCCGCCCGCAGGCCGGACAGCGCCCCGCTTCCCGGGCCGCGCGTTCCGGCTCCTCGTCTCGCAGCGCTTCCGAGCGCATTCACGCTCCTAGGGGCCGGCCGTCAAGAACGTGGTCACCACCTGGTCCGTGCGCACATAAGGGCTGGTGACATAGTTCGTGACACACCCCCGGAAGAAGCCGGCGTTGGTGTCGATCCCGTTGCACAGCTGATTGCACGAGCCCCAGATCACCATGGAGCCGCACTGTTGCCAAGTGACCTCTCCGGTCGTCGGGTTGGTCTCGACGTGGCCGGCCGCGCAGTCGCGTTTCACCTGGCGCGCACGAACGTAGCCGACCGAATCGTAGCAGGCCCCCACATACGGTGTCGTGGAGAACAGGTTGCCCCAGAACGCGCCCTCTCTCACCGGGAACTCCGCGCGCTCCGCCGGAGTCGACGCCAGCTCGTTGTTGCGCAGGGAGATCCTCACCGAGACACCGTACCAGTTTACCCGCGCGGCGAGGCAGGCCGAGATCTGATGCTGGACATAGGTATCGTTGCCGATGCCAGCGGTCGCCCACCAGTGCGCGTAGCCGAGGTCGCCGCGGTACACCTCCGGGTGGACGACCCCGCTGCTGTCGGTCCATGAGAACGAGAACGTCTGGTCGGCGCGGAGCGAACAGCTCACGACGTAGCGCAGGAGCTCCCTGGACAGGGCGCCGGTCTCTCCCGGGTTCTGAATGGCGGACCGCGAGTTCAGGCTCAGCGCGTTCAGGCTCAGCGCGTTCAAGCTCAGCGCGTTCAAGCTCAGCGCGTTCAAGCTCAGCGCGTTCAAGCTCAGCGCGTTCGGAAGGAAGCCGTTGTCGGCAATGAGCTCGCCCTCGGCCTCCCCGACGGGCTCCTCCGCCTGCTCGTCGAGCTCGGCGCCCATGCAGGCAGCGGTAAGCAGAGGTAATGCGAAGACCGCAACACGTCGTGCACAGCAAAGAACCATGGTGCTCCCCCTTGTCATCGCCGCGATTTGGCGTTTAGGGTCGAGTAGCCGCAAAGTTTAAGTTACCATTTCGAAATGCTTCTGCATAGCGCTTTAGTAAAGGATGTGTTCGATCCGAGCGCGCGCTGGCAGCAGGGCTGTAACGCACCGCGACGCATCACGACGCACGCGCGGAGGGGCAGATGAGCGACGAAGAGGACGAGACCAGGCCGTTTTCGGATTTCGAGAGGTCGGCCGCGCGCGGCGAGTTTCCGCCGGGGACCCTGGCGGGCGAGTACATCCTCGAAGGATTCATCGCGCGTGGCGGCTGCGGCGTGGTCTACGGGGCGAGGCACGTCCGATCGGGCAGACCCGCCGCGGTCAAGGTGCTGAGCGAGGCGGTGGCCCACTCTCGCCGGGTGGTCGATCGGTTCGCACGCGAGATCGACGTGCTGCGGTCGATATCCCACCCCAACATCGTGGAAATCTACGGAGTTGGTGAGCTGAACAACTATCAGCCATTCTATGTCATGGAGCGCCTCGAGGGCCAGACGCTCGACGCGTTGATCCGCTCCGAGACGCGGCTCACGCCGCGCGAGACCCTGGAGCTGATGGAGCCCGTGTGCGCAGCATTAGCAGCCGCGCATACAGCGGGCATCGTTCACAGGGATGTGAAAGCGAGCAACATCTTCATCTGCTCGGGCTCGCCACGTACCGTGAAGCTGCTCGATTTCGGAATCGCGAAGATGATGGCGCCCGAGGAGGGGTCGACATGGCTCACCACGGCCGGACGTATGCCCGGGACGCCATCCATCATGGCCCCAGAGCAGATCCTCGGAGGTCCTATCGATGCGCGGGTGGACGTCTATGCGCTTGGCGTCCTCCTTCATCGCATGCTGGTGGGCCGGTTGCCGTTCCACACGCACGACATGGATGAGATGGTGCGGAAGCACTTGGAGGAGCAGCCGCTGCCCCCGAGCCTGCGGGTCCCGCTGCCCATCGAGCTCGACGCGGTGGTGCTGCGGTGCATGGAGAAGCGGCGGGAGCGGCGCTTTGGCTCGGTCGAGGAGCTGATGCGCGCGCTCAGGGACGCCATCGGCGGGCCCGCGTCGGGCATGCCGAGCGGGCCCGACCCGACGCACCCTGCGGTGGCGGTCTACCTGGAGGTCCGGACCCGCGGCGACGCCGGCGAGCTCGACGACACGCTGACCTTCGATATCGGTCGGGTGCTCGACATCGCCGAGTCGCAGCTCTCGCGCGCCGGGTTCATCCTGGCGTCGATCACCGGCAACGAGGTGCTCGGCGTTCGCCTCCTCCCGGCAAACGCGGCAGAGGCGCTGCGGGAACGGCGCGCTGCGATCGAGCTCGCGACCGCCGTGCACCGCGCGCTGGTCCAGCGGCCGGAGGCGGACCCGCGCCTGCATGTCAACGTGTGCGTGCACGCGGATGACGTGCAGGCGCGCCTCTCGATGCAGCCCGAGATCACCGGGGGCGCGCTCATGTGCGCGGGGCACTGGGCTCCGGCCGACGACGTGCAGGGGGTGTTCGCGACGCCGAGCGCGAACGCGGGCCTGCTGGACGACGAGCCGACCCCCACGCGCCGCGCGTAGCCACGAGCCGCGACGAACGAGAGCGCCCTCGATCGCGGGCGCGTCAGCGCCGCGATCGAGGGCGGGTGATCCAGCGCGCGAACGTCGGACACGCGCGGGTGCCGACGCCGACGATCACCGCGGGCGCGGCCGATACGAGGCCGCCGGCGGTCACGAGCGCGCAGGCGGCGAGCAGCTGAAAGCTCGCCTCGGCGTGGCCGGCGACGCAGAGGAGCAGCGTCGAGAGGATCGGCGCGCCGTAGGACAGCGCCCCGAGCTGCGGCACGTCGCCGTGCTTCGTCGCGTGGTCCCACGCGAAGAACGCGACGCCCACGGGGCCGAGCCCGAGCGCGAGCAGGCCGAGCGCCTCTCCGGCCGTGGGCACGACCGTGCGCTCGAAACCGAGGTGCCCGGCCAGGCCCAGGGCGGCCGTCGCGGCGCAGGGGCCTGCGACGGCGTCGGCAGGGACCTCGGCGAAGCGGCGCTGGAGCACCGAGTACGTCGACCAGAGGAGCGCGCAGCCGAGCGCGGCCAGGTAACCGGGCGTGTGTGCGGCGCTCAAGCGGACGGTGCCCCCGTCGGCGACGAGCGTCCAGACGCCCGCGAGCCCGAGCAGCGCCCCGAGCACGTGCCTGCGGCTCAGGCGACCGCCGGGGAGCGCCGCCGAGAGCAGGACGATGAGCAGCGGCCACAGGTACGAGATGACGCTGACCTGCACGGGCGGCGCGGCGGAGAGCGCATAGAAATAGAGAGCGTGATAACCGAACAGGCCGCCCACGCTGAGGATCCAGCTGCCGAGCGGCTGGCGCAGCGCGCCGAGGCCGCCCCTGCCACGCCGCGCGAGCCGCGCCACGCCGAGGAGCGCCGCGACCGCGAACGTCGACGCGAGCACCTGGAGCGGCGGCAGGCCGCGCACCGAGGTCGAGAGCAGGGCCAGGCCGCCCCACAGGCCGATCGCGGCGACGCCCGCCAGGGTGGCGGCGCGCCGCGAGGGGCGCCCCGCTGGCGCCGCTGACATCGCCGCGTCCGACAGGGCGGGGCCGTGAGTCGTGTCCGACATGGCGCCGAGCATGGCGCGCCGGCTCCCCACCGCGCCAGCGCTCCCGCCGACGCGGCGCTGCGCGCCCCGCGGCCCGCAGCGCGCGCCGCGGGGCGGCGCTCACCGGCAGGGTGGGCCGTACAGGGCCGCGGCGCCGCGCGCGTCGTGCTTCGTCAGATCGAGGTCGCCCCAGTTCGTGCCGTTGCACCACGGATAGTGCATCACCGAGCCCGCGTCGTACGGCGTCAGGGCGCGCCAGCCGTCGTCCTCGAAGCAGGCGCCCGCCTCGGGCCGCGTGTGCTCGTGCCGGAAGCCGAGCGCGTGGCCGAGCTCGTGCCGCAGGACGCCCGTGAGCGTCCAGAGATCCAGCGGGCCGAGGGCGGCCGAGTCGATGAGGAGATTGCGCGCGCGGCGCGAGCTGTCGGGGAAGAACGCGCGCGCGTAGTACGGCTGCCCCTCGACCGGGTTCACGTCGAAGACGACCCTCTTGTTGCGCGCATCGCACGCGGCGTCCTGGTCCGCGCGGTGAACGAAGCGGACGTCCGCCACCTCCTCCCACGCCGCCGCGGCGCTCTCCACCGCGGAGACCACCGCGCCATGGTCGTCACCGAACGCCTCGCTCACGCAGTAGCTGAGGTTCCGCTTCTCCCTGTCGCTCCACCTCACGTCCCTTCCATGGCTCTGGTCGACGATGAGCGCTCCGCGCTGGACGTGGCGCTCATAGAACCGCTCGAGCCCGTCGACGCCCTCGATGGGAGTGTCGCCATCGACGATGTAGATACCGCTCTCCGGCTCACGGTAGGTGCGCGCCTCGAACTCGTCGAAGCTCACCTCCGTATCGCCGACCCGCTCGGAGATCTCCTCTCCTGCGGGCGCGCCAGCGGCGCACCCGCCCGACGCGAGCGATAAGACAAGGAGACCAAGGGTGCCATGAATGAGACCACGAGACTCCGCAAACAGGTGACTCATCATACAAGCTCCTCTCGTTCATGCCTCTCCCTCTCGGGTGAGGCGAGGGCGCGCAGCGCCGCAGCGAGCTCCGCCAGACGGCGCCATGGGACTCCCACGGCGGGTCGGGCCGACTCGACGGCTGGTACTGACGCGGATGGCGTCCGGTTTCGGTGTCCGATATTGGCAAGCGACGTGCCGCATGCGCGATGGCGTGACTTTGCGGTCCACAGGCCGAGCGCGGAGCGATGGAGTCCACACCTGCGGAGCGGGTGCTTGCGCACCTGTGCAAGGACTTGCGTATCGAGATCGAAGCAGCGCGCGCCGCCGGGCCCGGATCGAGGGGGTGGATCGAGGGGTCCTTCGTCCCGCCGTCGCGCCGGTCGGATCACGCGAGCAGCGTCGAGCGCCGTGATCGTGCGCCGCGCGCTGCCGGGGTGGCGGCGCGGCGGCCTGCGCGTTTCGCTGGACGAGCGGCCGCGGCTCGCCAATCCTTGAGCGCATGAAGCTGACCAGCATCGCCGCAGAGACCGTGCAGATCGCGAGTCGGGGCGAGTACACCGCGCCCTCGGGCGCGACGGTTCGCATCCGCGACCGCGTGCTCGCCGCGGTGAAGGGGACCGTGCTTTACCGGCCCGGATCACTCGACGCCTGGGAGCCGAAGGAGCGCCTCGATCGCCCGGCGGCGATCCAGGTCACCGGCGAGACCACGGGGGCGGCGGGGCGGCGGCTCATCGAGCAGGAGGGCGAGGCCCGCGTCATGGCCCTCAACTTCGCTTCCGCCAAGAACCCCGGGGGCGGGTTCCTGCGCGGGGCCAAGGCCCAGGAGGAGGACCTCGCCAGGTGCTCGGCGCTGTACGCGTCCCTGGTCGAGCAGCGCGACTATTACGACCAGAACCGCGCGTGCGGGAGCTTTCTCTATACCGACCACATCATCTACTCGCCGGACGTGCCGTTCTTCCGCGACGAGCAGCACGCCCTCCTGGACCGGCCGTTCGCGCTGTCGATCATCACGGCGCCGGCGCCGAACGCCGGCGAGGCGTTCCAGCGCGACGACGCCACGGACCAGGAGATCCGCGCCGCCCTGGAGCGCCGCGCGGACATGGTGCTCGCCGCGGCGGGCGCGCACGGGCACCGGTGCCTGGTCCTCGGGGCGTGGGGGTGCGGCGTCTTCCGCAACGATCCGCGCGAGGTCGCCGACGTCTTCGCCCGGTGCCTGGGGAGCCCGCGCTTCCGCGGCGCGTTCTCGCGCGTGGTGTTCGCGGTGTACGACCGGGGCGACGATCGGCCGAACTACCGGGCGTTCCAGGAGCGGTTCGCGCAGGCGTAGGCGCGTGCGGCCGCCAGCGCCGCCGATCCCGCGCGCGCCGCCACGGCCCCGCGCGGATCACACCGTGGGATCCCCACACCAGAGCTGCGTAGACGTCGCGCTCCCCGCCTACCTCCACCGAGAAAATCGAGGACTGCCCCCCTCCACCGGGTCCGTTTCGAATTGTCGGGTCGCGATCGAAGAGCGAGAGTCATGGCTCCGACTTGAGGACGATCGACGACAGGCTCGCCGCGCTCCTCGCCGCGGCCGTCTTCTCCGCGTCACCCCTTCTCCTCTGCGGGTGCGCATCGACCGCGCCCGCGCCGCGGGCCGCCGCGCCGGCGGCCGCGGCGCCGCTCGCCCAGCGCTTCGCCAGCGAGCCCGCGCCGACGCCGCGCTTCCCCGATCCGGAGCGCGGGCGGAAGCTCCGCGCGGCGGCGGCCGACGTGCAGGCGCTCGCGCGGCGCGCCGCGGAGAGGGAGCGGCTGCCGGCGCTCGCGCTCGGCGTCGTCATCGACGAGGAGCTCGCGATCCAGGCGGTGCTCGGCGTGCGGGACGCCGCGGCGGGCGGAGCGGTCGACGAGCACACGCGCTTCCGCATCGGCTCCGTCACCAAGCCGCTGACCGCGGCGGCGATACTGCGGCTCCGCGACGAAGGGCGGCTGTCGATCGACGCCCCGGCGGCGCGCTACCTGCCAGCGCTCGCCGGCGTCGTCTACCCGACGCGCGACGCGCGGCAGATCACGGTCCGCGACCTGCTCACGCACAGCTCCGGCCTGCCGCGGCTCGGCGTGTTTCCCCCCGCGTCGACGTCGCGCGACGTCACCGAGCGGGAGATCCTGGCGACGCTCGACGGCTTCGGGCTCGAGACCGCGCCGGGCACCGGGACGTCCTACTCGAACCTCGGCTATTCGCTCCTCGGGCTGGTCGTCGCGCGCGCCTCCGGCGTGCCGTACCGGCGCTACATGAGCGACGCGGTGCTCGGGCCGCTCGGCATGCGCGACGCCGCCTGGGACCCGTCGCAGGTGCCGCCCGGCGCGCTCGCGTCGCCCCACGCGCGCGGCGTCGACGACGGCGCCGTGGCGACGATCCAGCCCTGGCGGCTCGGGGCCTCCGAGGCGACCGCGGGGCTCTACGCGAGCCTCGCCGACATGGGTCGCTTCGTCGGGTTCCAGCTCGCCGCCTGGCCCGCGCGCGACGCGCCCGAGACAGGGGCCCTGCGGCGGAGCACCGTGCGCGAGTCGCACATGATGGCGCGCAACGGCTCGGCGTTCCCGGCCGGCGGCGGCGACGACGGCCCCGGGCTCGGCTGGCACGTGCGCGAGGACTGCGACCTCGGCCACGTGGTGTTCCACGACGGCCTGATCGACGGATTCTCCGCGTCGGTGACGTTCCTCCCGCAGCGGGGCGTCGGGGTCGTCGCGCTCGCCAACGTGGCCGGCGCCGATCTCGAGTCGCTCAACGCGGAGGTGCTCGGCCGCCTCGCGGCGACCGGCGCCATGGAAGCGCGCGTCGTCCCGCCCTCCCCGCCCGTGCGCCGCGCCGCCCAGGCCGTCGCCTCCGTCATCGGCCGCGCGCGCACGGAGGCGCTCGATCGCAGGCTCAGGCCCGGCTGGTTCCCGGAGGCTCACCTCGCGTCCCTGCGAAAGGCGCTGCGCGACGCCGGCGCGCGGGTGGGAGCGTGCGCGCTCGACGGCTCCGCCGCGGTGGAGAGCGCCACGGCGGCGCGCTTCGGCCTGCGCTGCGAGCGCGGCGCGCTCTCGCTGGCCGTGCGTGTGGACACCTCGCCGGACGCGCGGATCACGTCCCTCAGCGTGGAGGAGCAGACGGGGGCGATCGCCCGGGAGGCCCCCCGCCCGAGCGATCGCCCGGCGCGCTGCCGCTGAGCGATCTGCAGCCCGGTTGAATCGCCACACCTGCTAGTGTAACCGCGCCCATCGTCCCGGGCGTCGAACCGTCCCCCTCACCTCGCGGAGACCCGCTTGAAGCACAACGACGTGGTGGTTTTGATCCTCGGCGGAGGCGTAGGAAGCCGCCTCTACCCGCTCACCAAGCTGCGCTCGAAGCCAGCCGTCCCGACCGGCGGCAAGTACCGGCTGGTCGACATCCCGATCAGCAACTGCCTCAACTCGGGCTTCAACCGCATCCACATCCTCACGCAGTTCAACTCGGTCTCGCTCCACAACCACATCACGCAGACGTATCGATTCGACGTCTTCTCGGCCGGCGCGGTGCAGATCCTCGCGGCCGAGCAGACGCCGACCCACAGCGACTGGTACCAGGGCACCGCCGACGCCGTCCGCAAGCAGCTCGTCGAGGTGAAATCGCCGAACCCGCGGGACGTCATGATCCTCTCGGGCGATCACCTCTACCGCATGGACTACGAGCCCTTCCTCGAGCACCACCGCGAGACCCGGGCCGACGTCACGCTCGCCGTTCGCCCCGTCCCGACGGCCGAGGTGTCGCGCCTCGGCATCGTGGACACCGACGACACCGGGCGGGTGGTCAAGTTCATCGAGAAGCCGAAGGACATGAAGCTGCTCGACAGCGTGCGGCAGCTGCCCGATCCGGCGAACCCGTGGCTCGCCTCGATGGGCGTCTACATCTTCAGCGCGAAGGCGCTCTACGAGATGCTCGAGCGCGACAACGCCTCCGACTTCGGCAGCCACATCCTGCCCCGGGCGCTCGATACCCATCGGATGATGACCTACACGTTCGACGGGTACTGGGAGGACATCGGCACGATCCGCAGCTACTACGAGGCCAGCCTCGCGCTCACGGACTCCGATCCTCCGTTCTCGTTCTACGACCCGCAGCGGCCGATCTACACCCGCCCGCAGTTCTTCCCCCCGGCCCACGTCACCGCGGGCTCGGTCCTCGACCAGGTGCTCCTCGCCGAGGGGAGCCGGATCGTCGAGTCGAAGATCTCCCGGTCGGTCGTCGGGCAGCTCTCCTCCATCGGGCCCCACGTCTCGATGTCGAACACCGTCATGATGGGCGCGGACTACGAGTCCCTCTTCCAGGCCCACGGCCCCGAGAGCACGAGGGGCCTCCCGCCCATCGGCATCGGCCGCGGGTGCACGATCGACGGCGCGATCATCGACAAGAACGCGCGCATCGGCGACGGGGTGGTGATCCGCAACATCCCCGATCGGCCGGACACCGACGCCCCGTACTACGCGGCCCGGGAGGGCATCGTGGTCGTCCCGAAGAACGCCGTCGTCCCGCCGGGCACGGTCATCTGAGCGCGGGCCGCGCCCCGGCCGCCGAGGGGACGGCGGCTGGGCGCGCGGGCGGAAGGCGGAAAGCGGAAAGCGGAAAGCGGAAGGGGACGCGCCGCGCGGGTAGGCACTACGTCGCTGCGGCGCCCGGCCACTCGCCCCTCGTCGGCTGGGCGCCGGTCTGGTAAAGAGCGCCCTTATGCGAATCTGCATCCTCGGCGCCACGGGCCTTGTTGGCCGCGAAACCATCACCCTCATCGCGCGGGCCTGGCCCGGCGCGACGCTCGCCCTGTTCGCGAGCCGGGACCAGGAGCTCACCCTCGACGGCAAGTCGTACGAGGTGCTCGGCGCGTCGCGCCTCGAGGCGCAGGACGCCCCCCGCGGAGACCTCGCGTTCGTGGCCCTGGATGACGATCACAGCAAGCGGTACGTCCCGCGGCTCGTGGAGCTCGGGTACCGCGTGATCGACAAGAGCAACACGTACCGCGCCGACCCGAAGGTGCCGCTCGTCGTCGCCGGGGTGAACTCGAGCATCATCGACGACTCGGTCCGGCTCGTGGCCAACCCGAACTGCACGACGATCCCGCTGATGCTCGCGCTCTCGCCCCTGCGCCGCGAGTTCGGGCTCAGCGCGGTCACGGTGAGCACGTACCAGGCGGTCAGCGGCGCCGGCATCGCCGCCCTGGACTCATTCCTCGCGGACGCGCGCGACGGCTTCCAGGCCCTCGATCGGCTGGGCCTGCCGTTCAAGCCGTCGGGCTACGCCGGCAACACCGTCCCGCACAACGGCGGCACCGACGAGAGCGGCTTCTCCTCGGAAGAGCGGAAGCTCATCTTCGAGAGCCGCAAGATCCTGAGCATGCCGGAGCTCGGCGTCTCCGCGCAGTGCTGCCGGGTCGGCGTCGCGGTGGGCCACTACGAGAACGCGTGGGTCACGTTCGATCGCCCGGTGGATCTCGAGCGGGTCGCGAGCATCCTGAGCGATCCGGCGCGGTCGCCCTTCGTGAAGCACCTCCCCGGCGCCGCCGGCGAGGGCCTGAGCGCGCTCCACTGCGTGCAGGACCGAGACCTCGCGCTGGTGGGGCGGATCCGCCCCGATCACCGGGACCGCGACCGGAAGAGCGTGTGCCTCACCGTGGTCGGGGACAACCTTCGGCTCGGCGCGGCCACCAACGCGGTCCGCGCCGCGACGCGCTGGTTCCCGAGCGCCGATCGGGACCTGCAGGCCCCCTGACGGCAGACGATGCAACCTACCCAGCCCCTCATGATCCTCGTCGCCGGGCCCTATCGCTCCGGCACGGGCGATGATCCGGTCCTGATCGCGGCGAACGTTCGCGCGATGAACGACATGGCCGTGCGCCTGTTCCGGGCGGGCCACCTCCCCGTCCTCGGCGAATGGTTCGCGCTGCCGCTCATCGAGCACGCCGGGTCGCGGCAGATCGGAGACGAGGTATTCAACGAGATCTTCCATCCTGTCGCCCGCCGGCTCGTCGCGCGCTGCGACGCTTGCCTGCGGATCGGCGGCCCCTCGAAGGGAGCCGACGAGATGGTCGAGCTGTCCCGCTCCATGGGCAAGCTGGTCTTCTTCAGCTTCGATGAGGTCCCGGGCCGCGGTTAGCCGCGGCTGCCACACGAGAGGCACGTGAGAGGCGCGCGAGACGCCTCGGCGGCGCGGTCCATCATGGCTCGGGCCCCGGCCAGACTGCGCCGACAGGGAGCGCCTGCACGTCGGGGAAGAGCATGTAGACGCGCTTGCCGTCCCCCATCTGCCGGTGGGGCGGCGAGGGCGTGGCCGCCGCGACGCTCGCGCGCACCGCGCGCCCGAGCGCGGCCGGGCCGTCGAGCGCCTGGCTGAGCGCGGCGAGCGCCTGCGCGAGCTCGGGGAGCGACGCCTCGCCCGAGGTGCCCCGCGCGACGAGGGCGTCGACCTCGCGGCTGCGCACCCCGAAGTCCGACGGCAGCGGGTGCGCGAGCTGCGCCGTGGCCGCGGCGTGGAGGAGCTGGCGCTTCGCCACGCTGCCCGCCTCGCCGAAGCCCGCGACGAGCTCGAAGAGCGCCGACGCGACGCCGAAAGCCGGCTCGAGGTCGCTCGGGTCATGGAGCGGGGAGACCCTGATTCCCAGGTCGTCGAGGAACTCGAACCCCGAATCGCTCAGCGCGGCCGAGCGCTCCGTCTCCGGCAGGGGCGGCGCGACCCGCACCTCGCCGCTCTCGAACACGATGACGCGCGCGTACGTGAAGCGCGCGTGCGGCACCGCGAGCCGCACGCGCGCGAGCTGCGCCGCGACCTCCGCCGCCGCGCCGATCTCGAAGCGCGAGCCCGGAAGGTGGCGCGCGATGCCCTCCAGCGTCATCCCCGCCGCGTCGGGCCAGGGGCACACGGCGACGTGCCGCGGGAGCGCCTCCGCCTCGCCCGGCGCGCACACGCGCTCCAGCCCGAACGAGGTGGGGGCGAGGAGCGGCGGCCGCTGGCCCTCTATCCGCCGCAGATCGCCGAACAGCCAGGCGCGGTTCTCCCCGTGGTGCTCGGGCGCGAGCATCCGCGCGCCGACGAGCAGGGCGACGGTGCCCCCGGCGCGCGCGAGCCATGCCTCGGGCACGGAGAGGTGCTCGTACAGGAAGGCCTCGACGATGAGCTGCCACTCGCGGGGCGGCTCGGGAGGCAGCGGAGCGGCGGTTCGGTACATGGCGGGTGCGGGGCTTCGAAGAACGGCGCGCTCGGCCCCGGATCCACACGCGAGACGGGCGAGCTCGTGAGGTAGCGTATCCAAGCCTGGACCGCCGCGGAACACGGCAGCGCGCCGCCGCCGCCGATCGGCGGGCGCGCTGCCCGATCCGCCCTGACCGCGCGGCGCTCAGGTCGCCAGGGACGATCGGAGCGCGGCCGCCTGGCGGGCGGACATGCAGTGCTTGATGCCGTCCTTCAAGCTGCGCAATGGCCGGATATCGCCGAGCTCGACGCCGAGCGCGACGAACGCGCGCGCGATATGGGGGCTGATGCCCGTCACGATGCAGTCGCACCCGAGCAGCCGCACGGCCTTGGCCACCCGGGCGAGGCGCGCCGCGACCTCGTCGTCGATGGCCGGCAGCCCCGTCACATCGAGGATGATCCAGCGGGCCTGCGCGTCGACGATCCGGCGGAGCAGGCCATCCATCATGTCGGCCGCCCGCTCGGAGTCCACGGGCCCGACGATCGAGAGCGCGAGGATCTCGTCCCACACGTCCACGATGGGCAACGACAGCTCCCGGATGGTGACGCGCTGGCGCTCGATCGTCTGGAGCTGCTGCTCGAGGGCGCGCTTGGTGGCCTGCAGCTCGCAGAGCGCCTCCTCGCGCTGGGCGAGCGACTCGGTCTTCGCCTGGGACGCGGCCGCCGACGCGCCGAGCGCCCCCTCGAGCTCGCGCTGCGCGACGATCCGCACCTCGATCTCCTGCTCCAGACGCTCCTTCGCGCTGGTCAGCAGCCTCGATCGCTCCCGGAGATCCCGCTGGATGCGGCCGAGGAGGACGTGAAACATCGCGAGCAGCCCGCCGCTCACGCCGGCGAACGCGGCGCAGCCGGCCACGAGCTGCGCGCGCGCGGCGGCGGCGACGCCCGTCACGTCGCGCATCACGAGCAGCTTCGCTGTCTCGAGCGACCGGACGTCGTCGATCGGGAGCAGCGTGCACTCCAGGACGCGCCCGTCCGCCTGGACGGTCACGGTCGGCTCGTCGAGGTCGAGGCCCTGCCGCGCCAGCCTCGCCGAGAGCTCGTCGGGCAGCGCCTGCGCCGTGCTGAAGACGGCGACGATCGAGGGGAGCGTGTCCCACGGAGGCAGACGCTGCTCCGCGGCGGTCGGCTCCCAGAGCGCTCGATCCACGTACTTCTTGTCGACGAGGATGGCGACATCCATCCCATGGGCCTCGCGCAGCGAGGAGGCGACGAGCTGGAACTCCTTGCCGAGCTCGATATAGCCGAGGAGGCGATCCCCGGAGCGCCACGGCATGACGTACCGGAGGGTATACGTGCCGAGGGGCCCCTGCTCGTTGCCGACGCTCGGCTGTCCCGTCCGCTCCGCTTCCATGAGCGTGACGCGAGAGATCGTGTCGCCGAAACGGTGAGGCTGGTGAACCCGCAGGAAGTTCACGCGGTCGGGAGCATGAAAGTAGAGGTGCGTGATCCCCGCGCGCGCCTGGAGCTCCTGGAGGAGCGGCGCCCCCCGCGCGAGGAGCGCCTCGCGGTCCTGGCGGCGCATCGCGTCCTCGAGGAGGGGATCGCGCCTGATGGCGCTCATGAGGGAGCCCAGGGTCGCGATGTTGTCCTCGGTCGCCCGCCGCAGGAGCTCCGTTGTGGTCTCGGTCGCCTGCTGGAGGCTCGCTTCGCGCTGCGAGGTGAACGCTCTGTAGGTCGTCACCAGATAGAGCGAGAGCAGCAGCGCCAGGGCGAGCACCAGCGGGGCGAGCACCCTGAAACGTACGTTCTGGTCCGCGCTCGCGCGGTCTGTCGTGCGATCCTCCATGAGCCTCCTCCCGTGCCACGGGCTCCGCCGAAACCGGCAATCGCACCGATACGCAGCCGCCCGGGCCCCCCCGACCGATGGTTCACATGCGCCCGTCGCGCGGAACAGCGCTTCACCTCCGGACGCGACGACGATCCAGCTGGCAGGACGAGGCTACGAGTTCCTCGGGCGCCGGTCCATCCAGTTCAGGTGGGGCAGCTCTCGCCACATCGTCGCAGACCACGGGAATGCGGGAAATTGCGCCCAGCAAGCAGCAGAGACGGCAGCGACGTGGCGCGATCGACCCGGACAGAGAAATCCTGCCCAGCACCGCCATGGCGCCGGGCGTGGCGCTCGCGACATCGACCGAGACGAAACGCGACATAGCGCGGAGGGGAAGAAGGGAAGATTCACAGGGAGACCGGGAGGCGGGGAGGCGAGAGATAAGATCAATCGCTCGAACCATCGAGCGACCTGAAAGCAGCCGTCCCCAGGCGAGCAGGCTCGAACGATGGCCCCTCACCCATCCACCTTGGTCTCGAGTTCTCTCTCCTCCCCGCCTCCCGGTCTCCCTGTGTATTCTCTCTTGCTCTATCTGTCTCGCGACCTCACGCTGGTGAACGCGCGCGACAACAGCTGCGATGGGCCGACGACCCGGGTCGACTCCGCCGCGGCAAGCCGGAGCCACAGAGCTGAAATCACAAAAGAGAACCGCCCGCAGAGCCTGGCTCCGCGGGCGGTCTTCTTCAATCAGCGACTCGGCTTACTTGAGACGGGCCAGCATGTCGACCTTCTCGGTGTCGAGGCCCGTCCACTTGCCCCAGCCCGTCTTGTCGGCATCGGTGTACGCGTGCAGGTAGATGCCACCCGTATCACCCGACTCGGGGTTGATGGACCAGTACGTGAAGTCCGTCATCTTCTTCTTGATGAGGTAATCCACGTACATGTTCTGCCACTCCCAGTCGTAGCGCTTGCCGGCAGGCAGGTGCGCCCACAGCTGGGCCAGCCCCGGGTCCATCTCGTTCTTCGGCCAGTCCTTCACGCCGCCGAACTCGCCGGTGATCACGCAGAAGTTCTGGTCGTGCAGGAACCCGAAGTGCTCGTCCCACTGCTTTTCCATCTTCGCGACGGCCTCTGCGTTGCTCCGCTCCAGGATCAGCCCGCACTTGGCCTTGGCGGCCGCCTCGTCCTCGAGCCCGACGCACTCGGGCTTGGACTGATCGACGTGCTGCTTCTGAACGAACACTGCAGGCCCGTAGGTGTGGGGCGAGAAGCAGAGCCGATTCCTGGGGATCTGGATCGGGTACGCCGTCTGTCCGTAGAAGTTCTCACCCCAGTTCGGGTTGAGGTCGGGATCGCCGTGGGGCTCCGGCTCCAGCGTCAGGCCGCTGGCGCCCGCGGGCTGGTGGCTGCCGGACACGCCCTGGACCACGGCGACCATGTCGTCGTTCTCTTCGGCGATGACGTCGTAACACGCCTTGGCCATGTCCGCCCACTCGGGCCAGCTGTACTTCCACGGCTCGTTGAAGCAGTCGATGCCGATGATGTTGTCGATCCCGAGCTTCTTGGGCAGCTGCGCCATCTCACGGATGGTCGCGAGCCACTTGTCGTAATCGTAGGCGTCCTCACCCGTCTTGCAGGAGTAGGCGTCCGCCTTGTAATCGTAGTTCTCGCGATCGCTGTCCACGTAGGGCTTGTCGTCGTCGAGCCTGCCCGCGCGCCACCCGAGGTGGTTCGAGCAGGAGTGGATGCCCAGGATGACGTTCAGGTTGTTCTTGTCGGCCTGCTTGAGGAAGTCCTCGAGCGCCTCGCGGGCATTGGCGTACGGGTAGACTTCCTCGTTGTTGTTCCTGATCCGGGGCGAGGTGGTGCTGTAATTGCCGTCCGGGTGGTTGGCGACCAGGGTCTGCGGCGCGATGGGAAGCCGGATCGTGTTGAACTTGAGCTTGGAGCTCGTGAGCTCCTTCATCGTGGCCTCGATGGTGCGCGGGGCATCGTTCTCGGCCCACCACATCGACCCGATGAAGAGCTCCATGGCGCCGGGGCGCTCGAGATCGTCCTGCCCCTCGAGCCCGAACCAGTTGCCGCCGCGAACCTGGATCTCCGTGCCGTTCTGCGTCAGACGGCCATTGGCGAGGTTGACGCGGAAGATCCCGTTGGGTGAGCCGTCGGTGTCCGGCGTGGGCTTCGCGTCCGGGTTGCCGCTGCCGCTGCCGCTCGGGATTCCAGCGCCCGCGCCGTTGCTGGTGGTGCTGCCGGCGCCCGCGCCGTTGCTCACGCTGCTGCCCGCGCCCGAGCCGTTGCTGCTGCTGCCGGCGCCCGCGCCGTTGCTCACGCTGCTGCCCGCACCCGAGCCGTTGCCGCTGCTGGCGCCGCCGGAGCCCGTCAGCCCACCCCCGGTCGCCGCGGTCGAGCCGTCACCGCCGCAGGCGATGCCCACCAGACCGAGGGCCGCGAAGGAACACAAGAAGATATGGCTTCTTCGGATTCTCATAGGTTCGTTCTTTCGTTAAGCACAAATTCAGAGCACGGCGCACTGCTTCGAGCGACAACCCCCAAGGCTCGTCCGTAAGACAATTCAAGCCAGATCAACGGTTGGTCGCGCTCGACAGTCGACCCTGCGCAGAATTCGCAATCAAGCAACACCGACGGGTTGCCAACCGGACTCGCATGTTACCCGCCACCAAACAGGGGGTCAAGACGAGACGCACCCCCAGATGCCGGGACCAAATCTCGATATGGCGGTGTTTTTCCCACGACGGTGGATCGCAGGAGGCGCTCTCCTCCAACGGGATCCTGCAGGAACGCTGCACGAGGGGACGACCTCCTCGAGACGCTTGACTTTCAAATTGCGCTTCAACGGCCGAGCCGCTCCGCAGCGCTCCGCAGCGCCGCGCTCCCATCGCACGCGGAGCGTCATTTGCCAGGCGCACAGCGTCAGTGAATAGGCGCACAGCGTCATCTCACATACGCACAGCGTCAATCGCGACGAAAGGGGCCTTCGTCAGATCTCGTCAATGGGAGAGGCAGGTTGGAAGACTGCGACTTGCCACAGTGCCTGTCACAGGGGCACGCGACGCGTCGACGCGCTGCTCCGACCTCCATCGTTCCTGACGGCGGCGGGTGTGCCGGCAGCCGAGCTGCCAGCGCTACTCCCCTCCTCTCCCACGGCCCTCGCCCTCCGCTCTCGGTCTCCGCCAGCGCTCCGGCAGGCGGACGAGGAGCAGCGCGAGCCCCGGTAGAAGCACCATCCCTGCGAGCAGCAGCAGGGAAGAGGTGAGACGCGCGGCCGAGGCGCCCACAGCGGCATAGGTCGCCGAGATGCCCAGGTTGGCCAGGGCCGTCACCGCGACGAACGCGCGCCAGGGCATGCGGCCCGCGCCCGCGAAGACGAGAGATGCCTCCGCGAGCACGGGCACGCCGCGGAAAAGGAGCAGGAACCAGCGGCCATGACGCTCGGCGGCCCGCGTCAGGCGCGCGAGCTCCGCCTCGCCCACCATCCGCTGCAACGCCGGCGCGCCCGCGCGCGCGCCGACCAGATAACCCAGCCCCGAGCCCACCATCATGCCTGCCCACGAGACCGCCGTCCCGCGCCAGAAGCCGAGCAGCCCGCCCGCCGCCGTGCTCACCAGGCTCGATGGCACCGGCAGGACGATATCGCCGGCGAGCAATCCGCCGAGGACGAGCGCCGTCGCAATGGGCGAAGGCGGCGCCGCGAGCAGCCTTCGGGCCGCAGCCTCGAGGCTGTCGGCGAAGAGGAAGAACGGCACGAGGATGATCAGAAGGAGCAGGCCAGAGAAGCCGGCCCACCCGGCCCAGGAGCGCCGGGGGCGCGCGGTCGCGCCGGGGAGGCGGGCGCTCCCCGGAGGAGGGGTCGAGTCAGACGATCGCAACATGCAGCGCTCCAGGTCCGGTGACGGGCCGGCCGGCGCGCGACGAGGAGAGGAGGAGCGAGCCGGCCGGCGCGCGAGTATACGTCCCTCACGCGGTCCGCCCTCGGGGGAAAGAGACGCTGGTTGAGGATTTATCCACGCACAGGGGGAGCCCCTTTATTCAACAGCCCTGGAGGTGACGGCTCGCGCAGGAAGGGCTCGAATTCAGGGCACTCGCGTGGGAGACTGTCGCCAATTCACGCATCCCGAGAGGTCCCGGGCAACCGGAAGGAGCAGGTCATGCGTCCTCGATCTTCGTGGTTTGGTTCGACCATTTTCATCATGAGCTGCGCCGCCCTGACGGCAAGCTGCTCTGCGAGCCGCGAGCGTCCGGCCGGAGGCGGTGGCACCGGCGGCGGCGGGGACAACCCAACCACCACGACCGGCGGCGATATCGGCGACGGCGACACCACGGGGAGCGGATCGGACATCGGCGACGGCGACAGCGCGTTCCGTTGCGGCGACGGGGGCCTGACCAAGGACGAGGCGTGCGACGACGGGAACGCGGTGGGCGATGACGGCTGTGCCGCGGATTGCCGCTCGGTCGAGCTCGGCTGGTCGTGCCCGCTGCCCGGAGTCGCCTGCACGCGCATCGCCCGCTGCGGTGACGGCGTTGTGGTGTTCCCGGAGCTCTGCGACGACGGCAACACCGAGGCGGCCGACGGCTGCTCGCCGACCTGCAAGGTGGAGGTCGGCTTCAAGTGCAGCGGCAACCCGAGCGCGTGCACGCCGACGACCTGCGGCGACAGCACCCAGGAGGGCGCGGAGAGCTGCGAAGACGGCAACACGATGCCCTTCGACGGCTGCTCCGCGAGCTGCCAGGCCGAGCCCGACTGCTCCGCGGGCTCGTGCGCGTCGCGCTGCGGCGACGGCCTCGTGCTCGGCGAGGAGTGCGACGACGGCAACAACATCGACGGCGACGGCTGCTCCGCGACGTGCAAGCAGGAGCCGGGCTACACCTGCGCCGTTCCCCAGCCCTCGGGATCGATGGCCGTGCCGGTCGTCTTCCGCGACTTCAAGGCGGCCCACGCCGACTTCGAGCCGAAGGGTCCCGCCAACAGCAAGCCGATCTTCAACATGGTCGGGCAGCGGCTCGACGCCCAGAAGAAGCCGACGTACATGGCCGCCGCCAACAGCCTGGTCACGAGCGCGGACAGCTTCGCCCAGTGGTACCACGACGTGCCCGGCACCAACAGCACCACGGCCACCACCCTCACGCTCTGGGACACCGGCGACGGCCGCTTCGTGAACCGCTGGGGCGAGGACGGCCAGCAGTGGACCCTGCTGTCCACGGAGAGCGAGCACTATTGCGGCAACGTGGGCAACGAGATCAACGACGAGGAGTGCACCTCGTCGGCCCAGGCCACCCCGCAGTGCGGCGACATCCACAGCGAGGAGTTCCACAGCTGCGAGGTGCGCGGCGGGGTCTACTGGGCGAGGTATATCGAGGAGACCTACGACGGGAACCCGCTGTTCTTCCCGGTCGACGACGACCCGTTCACCCCGGCGGCCGAGCGCGTCGCGGCCGACATCTTCCCGAGCTACGGCGGCGGCGACTGGCTGAAGGAGGAGGGCAGCCCGAAGCACAACTTCCATTTCACGAGCGAGATCCGCTACTGGTTCCAGTACAACGCGGGCGAGCAGTACGAGCTCGACTTCACCGGCGACGACGACGTGTGGGTGTTCATCAACGATCGCCTGGCGGTCGACGTCGGCGGCATCCACAGCGCCGTCAACGGGCGCCTCGTCATCAACGCCAACGGGGGAGGCAGGGTGACCTACGCGACGGAGGAGGACGACGTCATCCAGCCGCGGAACGTCGATCTCGGCCTGATGGACGGCGGCGTCTACCAGATCGCCGTGTTCCACGCCGAGCGCCAGACCGCGGCGTCGACGTTCAAGCTCACGCTGCAGGGCTTCGCGACGGCGCGGAGCGAGTGCAAGCCCGTCTGCGGCGACGGCGTCGTCAGCCTGGGCGAGGAGTGCGACGACGGGGTGAACGACGGCGGCTACGGCGAGTGCGCGCAGGACTGCAAGCTCGGCGAGTACTGCGGCGACGGCGTCGTCCAGGCCGTGGAGGAGTGCGACGACGGCAACAACCGCGACGGGGACGCCTGCGGCAGCGGCTGCCGCAACCTCATTCCGCGCTGACCCGGCGGCTCAGGCCGTCCACACCCTGAGATCGCTCGCCGCGCGCTTCGGGGCTCCCGGGTGTGTCGGCACCAGCACCCGCACGGGGGGCGGCGCGCGCGCGGCGACCCCCGCGCCGGGTGAGAGCGTGAGGCACAGCTCTCCGCCCGTCGGCGTCGCCCGGAGCGCGAGGTGCACGACGCCGCGGCGCGCAGCCCGGACGGCGCTCAGCAGCACGCGAAAGAGCGCGCGCGCCAGGGTGTTGTGGTCCGCCTGGACCACCACGGGCTCGAGCTCCTGGATGCTGGTCGTGACGTCGCAGACAGCCGACTCGACCTCCAGCAGCTCCGCGAGATCGCGGATCAGCGCGTCGAGCGCCACCGGGCGCGGCGACGTCGCCCCGTCCAGCGCGAGCGCTCGCCACAGCGCAGCGGAGCGCCGGAAGCGGCGCAGCACGTTGGCGGCGAGGTGGAGCAGATCGCGCGTCTGGGCGAGGACGCTCCCGGCGAGCTGATCCGCGGCGAGATCGATCCTGAGCCGCGCGGCTGCCCGCGCCTGGAGGATGTCCTGGAGGAACCGCTTCAGGTCCTCCAAGGGCACGTCCCGCGCAGTGAGCACACGATCCATGTCCCGCTCGAGGCGCATGGCGAGGAGCTCCATCTCGATGGCGCGCGCGGCGCAGAGCAGAATTTCGCGCAGACGCCAGCCAATCTCGGGTCTCCTGACAGAGAGGCTGAGCACGCCGACGGTCGTGCCGTCGCCGTCCCGGAGCGGGAGCCCATGGCACGTGAAGGCGTGGAATCCCTGAATGAAATGCTCCGGCCCCACGAGCTCCGTATAGCGATCTTCGGCGAGCGCCGTACCGACGCCGTTCGCGCCACAGACGCTCTCCTCGAGCAACGCGCCGGGACCGGGCACCCGTTCGGGACCGTGAATGGTCTGCTCGTCACCGTGGACATCCAGGAGAATCGCCCGCGCGTCCCCCACCATGACCGCATGGCGCTCGTTCCCCGAGGCCTGGCTGAGCGCGCGAAGGTAAGGTTCGGAAGCGAGAATGAGCTCCTGGTGCCGCTCGCGCAGGCGCTCGGTGTCGAGCGCGCTCAGGAACTCGGCCTTGGGACGGCGCGGATCGGCCCCTCCCCCATGAGAGCGCACCCAGGCGCGGTGCACGTGAGGACGCAGCTGCTCCGCCTCCAGGGCGCCGATCGAGCGGTAGAGGCGTCCTGCCTCGAGCGCTGATTCCAGCCACGCTGCCATGAGCCAACCCCTCGTTCGAGCGCGCGGTTGCGTCCGCCGTCGTCCGCGATTCTGATCCGGGATCTTGCACAGTTCGTACCCTCGATACGCCTCCGCGAGAGGCGAGCCGCGAGAAAGTGAGCTATTTCAACTCTCCATTCTCCCAGGGAAGAGCGCGGACCGTATGCAGGCACCTACCGTCCTGATCGTCGATCATGACGAGGCCCAACGAGAGGAGATCCGCCGCACGCTCGAGGCCGCTGGGCTGCGGGTCGAGCTCGCAGCGACGATCGCGGAGAGCCTGCGAAGAGCCCATCGACCGCCGGACCTGGTGCTCATCAGCGTCGATCTGCCGGACAGCGAGCGGTGCGAGCTCTGCCAGCGCCTCCAGGCGGCGCTGGGCGCGGCGGCCATCCCGGTGCTGCACGCCAGCCGGGCCCGCGCGGCCGTCGGGCAGCCGTCGACCTTGAATTCGACGTGCGGTTCCACGTGCGGTTCCACGCATGATTGCTGTCGTGCCGGCTCGCGCGCATGGCCGATCGAGAGTCGGCTCCTGATGACGGCCGTCCGCGCGCTGCTCGACGCGCGCGCAGCGAACGTCGCGCGCGCCGAGAGCGACGAGCGGTTCCGCGCGGCCTTCGACCAGGCGGCGGTGGGGATGGCCCACGTCTCCCTGGATGACCGCCTGCTCCGCGTGAACCCGAAGCTCTGTGAGCTGCTCGGATACACCGTCGAGGAGATGATCGCTCTCCGCGCCCAGCATCTCCGGCATCCGGACCACGCGGAGAGAGCGCTCCGGCACGTCCATGCGCTGTGCGACGGGAAGATCCCCTCTTCCACCACCGAAGAGCGCTGCGTGCGGCGGGACGGGTCGACGCTCTGGGTCGCGGTCACGCGCTCGCTCGCTCGCGATCGCGCGGGGGCGCCGCTGTACGTCGTCGAGGTCGTGAGAGAGATCGAGCTCCGCAAGCGGGCCGAGGAGGCGCGGGAGCGGGCGCTCGCCAGCGAGCGCGTCGCGCGCATCCGGGTCGAGCTGGCGGAGGCGCGCGTCGCGCGCCTCCAGACGTTCACGTCCGAGCTCTCGCGCGCGGCGACGCCCGCGCAGGTGGCCGAGGTGGTCCTCTCGCTCGGGCTCGCCGCGCTCTACGCCGACGCGGGGTACGTCGCGCTCCTCGCGGAGGACGGCGTGATCGAGGTCCTCCGCGCGCCCGGCTACCCCGAGGACGTGGTCGAGCGCCTGCGCCGCATTCCCATGTCCGCGCGCCTGGCTGCCGTCGACTGCATCCGCACGGGTCAGCTGCTGATCTTCGAGTCGCTCGAGGCGTATAAGGCTGCCTATCCCGACGCGCCGGTAGGCGACTGGGCCAAGACCATGATCTGCGTCCCCATGACGCTGGGTGACGTGACCATCGGGGTGCTCGGGGTCACGTACCGCGACGCCTGTCGGATCAGCGAGGAGGATCGGCGCTTCATGACGACGCTCGCCCTGCAGTGCGCGCAGGCGCTGGACCGCGCGCGCCTCTACGAGGCCGAGCAGCGGGCGCGGCGGCTCCGCGAGGAGGCGCTGGCCATCGCGGCGCACGATCTCCGTAACCCGCTGTCGTCGATCATCCTTGCCGCGTCCCTGCTCGAGCGATCGGCCCCGGCGGACGCGGCGGGGCAGCCGATCCGCAATCGGGCGCGGCAGATCAAGCGCGCCGCGGAGCGCACCGTCGAGATGCTCGGCGAGCTCCTCGACGCCGCGATCATCGACGCGAAGGGCCTGAAGCTGGACGTCCAGCAGTGCGAGGTGGGCTCGCTCGTGCGCGAGGTCACCGAGATGCTCGCGCCGCTCGCCGAAGAGAAGCGGATCCGGCTCCACACCCTCCTTCCGGGGAGCGGCCTTGAGCTCCGCTGCGACCGTGGCCGCATGCTCCAGGTGCTGTCGAACCTCGTGGGCAACGCCCTGAAGTTCACCGCCGAAGGGCGGGAGATCACGATCATCGCGGAGCGTCAGGGGCCCGATGTCCGCCTGTCCGTCAGCGACACGGGCACGGGGATCCGGCCCGAAGACATCCCGCGCCTGTTCGATCGCTACTGGCAAGGGCGGGCGGCGCGCTGCGCTGGCGCGGGGCTCGGGCTGTACATCGTCAAGGGCATCGTCGAGGCGCACGGGGGGCAGATCTCGGTCGATAGCGAGCTCGGCGCGGGGACGACGTTCTCCTGCACGATCCCGGTCGCGCACGGAGCCCGAGGAGGCTAGCGCGCTCCTCACCGCATGTCCGACGGTGAGCACGACTCCAGAAGGCTGGAGCCAGCTCCATTATAGGAGCGGTTGCTCCTGCGCGGCGCATCGTCCGCCAGCGCTTCGACCGCTACCACGCCTGCTACGAGCTCGGGCTCCGTCACGACCAGAGCTTGAAAGGCAGCGTCACCGTGCGCGTCACCATCGATCCGCGAGGCGCGGTGGTGAAGGCGCGCGACGACGCCGTCCATGCGGTGAGCGTGCGGACGGCGTGCACGGCGGGCACCCATCATGCCTTCGGCCCGGTCGCGTCATCGACCCATGGACACGAGATTTCCGCCCCAGATACGCACGCGGAGGGCCCACGAGAGATTCTCCAAATTCTGAAATTCCAATCACCGACTGAGCTCGTCAAGATGCACTGAAGCCGGATCGCGCGGAGCAGGGCGCGGCCGCACCGCGGTGCTTGGGCCGCTGCCGCTGGACGGCTTTCGCCATCGGTCCGTCTCAAAGCTCCCTGCGAGCGCTCTTGCCGGCCCCTCGCGGGCCGAGCTCATTCCTCGTGAGCCCTCCGGTCCGTATCGGACAGATCCCCTGCTCTCCTTGTGAGGCGTCCGTCGTCGGGCAAGCGCCGGCGCGCCCTCTACGAGGCCCGAGGGCACCCCCGCGCCGCGGCGACCTTGGCAGGGCGCACAATGAAGGACACAAGCGCACCTGGAGCTGGCCACGCTGGACGGGGCTTTTGTGCGTTCAGCATCGCTCGATGAACCACGTTGGACATGTCTGACAATGCTCCTGACAAACAGGCGCATTCTCGGCTGGACGACCCGTGGCGCGCTTTGGGATGTTCCAAAATTGTGCAGTTTGGGTGCGACCACGGCGATCGACCGAGCTGTGGCGCGCCGTCCACGCGTTTCTCGCTTGTTTGATGTATTCTTTCTTTCTCCAGGACTTGCTCGTTGGCAAATGAGGGGTATCGTCAGCCCCGTCCGATTCGAGGAGTTCCTGTTCAAGCCGACAGGAGTTCCGGTTTCATCGGGGCGTACTTCGGAGAGGTCCGCTGTGGCGTGCTCTCTCCGCTGGCGCCACGCGCCATGAAGTCGACGGGAGGGAGCGAGGCCCACGGTGACCTTCGTGCGAGCTCCTCGCCAGACATCATCGGCGCAGCGGTCTTCGGGTAGCGCATGGCTCCAGGAGAGCAGGCGTATCTGTCGCTCTCCGGGGGGTTATCACCGCGCGATCATCTCAAGGCGTACGTTCTACAGGGCACGAATACAAGGAGCTGTTCTTATGAAGAAGATCATCATCCTCGCCGCACTCGCCACCATGTCGATCTCGGGGAGCGCCATGGCAGTTGACCGAAATCTCGCGCGCGCCATCTTCATCGAAGGGCAGGCGGCCGGTTCGGCGAACTTCATCAACGTCATCAATTTTAACGGCCTGGGTGACAACCTCCTGGCCCCGAACGGAACATGCTTGATCGGCATGTCCTGGACCAACAACGCCGGGACAGCGTCCCGCAGCTGCACGGTCCGCGAGGTAAAGACGACCACCAACCCCAACTGTCCGGACGCGGACATCAATACCACGATGTATGCCGGCACCGGCTTCAATACCAACTGCAGTGGATTCAATCAGTTCAACATGGCGTTCGGGCCCCAAGGTGGAGGCTTTACCACCATCAGCGCCTCCATCGTCCTGGGCGAGACGGCAGCCGGCACGCCGAGCTTCGGCGGGACGTTCCGGGATCCGTTCTCCTTCGGCTTCATCCAAGGCATCACGATCAACTAAGACCAAGCGCCGCCCGACGCGCCGCCATGCGGACGGCGGGTGAGCAGATCTCCCGGACCGCGCCTTGCGGCCGGGAGATTTGCTCACTTGCGCCCGGCCATCATCGCCCGTGTCAGCCGCTGCCTTGCCCGGGAGCGAGCGGGAGTCGCCCTCTAGGGTCCTGCTCCTTGTCGTGGCATCGCAGCGAGCGCCGCAGCCCCCTCACCCTGATCGGATGGAGACGTTCTCATGCAACCGCCTGTCCTGCATCACGATACTCCCCGCCGATGGCCGCTCTGGTGCGCGCTGGCGGCGCTCGCGCTCGCCGCCTTCCTGCTCCTCCGCCTGAAGCACGACGCGCCGCGCGCCGCGCTGCCCGAGCCCGCCGCCCCCTCTTCAACGCATCCAACGCATCAGCAAAAGTCAGGCTACGTCAACCGTGCGCGATGGGATCGCCCCGCCGCGCCTCTGGACCAAGCTGCCACGGAGGTGCCGCCGATCTCCGGGACCGTCTACGACCTGAGCGGCGCCCCGGTCGCCGGCGTCACGATCGCCGCGACGACCTTCGATGTCGCCGGCAATTTCCCCACGACGGCGGCGTCGGCCGAGAGCGATGAGCACGGGCGCTTCGAGATCCGCGCCCCGAACGGAACCTACAACCTCGTCAGCAACAAGGAGGGATACGGCCCCATGCTCGTCGTCGCGCACAGCGGGGACGACGTCGCCCTGCTGCTCCCGAGGAGCGGGATCGTCGATGGGCATGTTTACAACGAGCGCAAGGAGCCGATAACGGAGTTCACGGTGGACATCGTCGCGCTGTCCCCCGACAGCACGGCAGCGCCCGCGCCCCTCTGGTCGAAGCGCTTCGACGCGGCGGACGGGGCCTTCCGCGTGGAGCAGGTCCCCGGCTGGCCGGTGTTCCTCAGGGTCACGGCGGCCGATTACGCTCCTGTCTTCTCAGCGCCCGTCCATGTCGGGCCCGACAAGACCCAGAACGTCGAGCTGACGCTCTCGCACGGGTGCACGCTGACGGGGACGGTTCATGACGAGAACGGCGCGCCGCTCGTCGGCATATTCCTCGACGCGGAGACGCGCTTCACCACGGGCTCGTCGAGCCAGGGGTCGATGGATGCCGCGAGCCAGGCCCAGAGCGATCTGGAAGGGCGCTTTCGGCTGGAGCATGTCCCTCCCGGCGAGATCCTGGTCCGCGCGTATGACGGCGGCTATGCCGCGACGACGGCCCAGGTCCAGGTCGCGCAATGTGACGCGCTCGACCCGATCCAGCTCAGGATGTCCAGGGGAGGCAGCGTCGCCGGCGTCGTGCGGGGGAGCGACGGCAAGCCTGTCGCCGGCGCGCAGATCATGGCGTCTCACCGGAGCATCGGCTTCGTGAACGCGGTGACCGACGCCGAGGGGCGCTATCGCTTCGAGAAGCTCCCGGCGGCCGTCATGCGCCTCGAGCTGGTGGCGAAGTCGCAGCATACCGTGGTGTACGCCAACGTGAGTGAGGGGCAGGTCGTCGAGCGGGACATCTCTCTTCCCGCGGACAGCTCGGGCGAGATCCGCGGGCGCATCACCAGCGGCGGGAAGCCGCTCCGGGGTGTCCAGGTCGTGGTCGCGTGCAACCAGGGCGAGCCCGGGCTCGACATGCGCCACGTCACGACGAGCAACGACGGGACCTATCGGGCGACAGGGCTGCCGGATGGCGCTTACATGGTCATGGTCTCCTCGGCGGTCGAGGGCACCTCGGCCGTCGTTCGTGACGGCGGCGTCGCGCAGGCGGATCTGGACGTGGCCGGGCAGCCCCAGCCAGAGGATGACTCGGTGGCTCCGGCGCACTTCACCGGCGACTGAGCGGCGCGAGGCGGGAACCTCCGGCCCGCCCGGGCTGTCGATCGCCCTGCCCCACCGCTGGCGGGTCCGCGCTCAGGCTCGGCCCGTCGCGCAACGACCGGAGATCCCCCGTGCCCAGAGCCCTCCTCCGCAGCCGCGCTGCGCTCGCCGCGATCGCCGCCCTCGTCCCTGCCCTCTTCAGCTGCGCCGACAGCCCCTCGCCGCCCGCCACCCCCGCCTCGCTCTCGCGCGGGCCGGGGCCTGCCGCGCCGCGCGCCCTGCCCGCCGCGCCGGCCTTCGCCGTCGCGGCGCGCCGCGCCGAGGCGGCGCCGTTCCGGCTCACCGCCGCGGACGGCACGGGGCTGCGCCTCGTCGCGCTCACCGGCCGCGCGGTGATCGAGGCGCCGCTCGCGCTCGCCGAGCTGCACCTCACCTTCGAGAACCCCGAGGATCGCGTGCTCGAGGGCACCTTCAGCGTGACGCTGCCGCCCGGCGCGAGCGTCGGGCGACTCGCCATGAAGATCGACGATCGGTGGCAAGAGGGCGAGGTCGTCGAGCTCCAGCGCGCGCGCGAGGCGTACGAGGACTTCCTCCACCGCAAGCAGGACCCTGCGCTGCTCGAGCAGGCGGCGGGCAACGAGGTGAGCGCGCGGGTCTTCCCCATCCCGGCGCGCGGCGTGAAGCACATCGTCCTGTCGTACTCCCAGGAGCTCCGCCCGGGCGCGCCCTTCACCGTCCCCTTGCGCGGCCTGCCCACGGTGAGCCGCCTCGACATCGAGGCCGCCGTCGCCGGCGCCGCCGCGCCCGTCCACGCGCTGCGCCGGAACGACGCCGCGCCCGAGGCAGATTTCGTGGTGGATCCCGCGCGGCTCACGTCGATCGAGGCGCGCGGCGGCCTGCGCAGCGGCGAGCTCGTGCTCGCCCGCGTGAACGCTCCGGTGGACGCGCGGCCCGATCCGCTCGCCTCCGCGGTGATCCTCGTGGACACGAGCGCCTCGCGCGCGCTCGGGCTCGAGGAGCAGCTCGGCGCGCTCGCGGCCCTCGCGCGGGCGGTCGCCCAGGCAGGCGGCCCGGGCGCGCCGCTCACCGTCGCCTGCTACGACCAGGCCGTCACCCCCATCTTCGACGGCGCGGCGTCGGCGTTCGGCGAGGCCGAGATCGCGCGCATCCGCGAGCGGCAAGCGCTCGGCGCCTCGGATCTCGGGCGCGCGCTCCGCTGGGCCGGCGAACGCGCGCGCGCCCGCGGCCAGCGGCGCGTCGTGCTGCTCTCCGACGGCATCGCGACGGCGGGTGAGGTCGCGCCGGGCGCGCTGCGCGGCGCCGCGGCGGCGCTGCGGGGCGCGGGGGTCGAGCGGCTCGACGCGGTCGCGCTGGGCGGCCTCCGCGACGAGGCCGCGCTGCGGCAGCTCGTCGCGGCCGGCCTGCCCCGCGACGGCGCCGTGGTCGACGGCGCGCGCGGCGCCGCCGAGATCGAGCGGCGCCTCGGCTCGGCCACGCGCTCGGGGATCGCGGTGAACATCGAGGGCGCGCGCTGGGTCTGGCCCCGCACCCTGAACGGCGTGCAGCCCGGCGACGAGGCGCTCGTCTACGCCGAGGTGCCGGCCGCGCTGCCCGTCCGGCTCACGGTCGACGGCCGCACCACGACGCCCGACCTCCGCGGCGTGGAGCGCCCGCTGCTCGAGCGCTCGTGGGCGCGGGCGAAGATCGACGGCCTCCTCGCCCGAGAGGGCGCCGCGGGCGACCAGGACGCGATCCGCAAGCAGATCATCGATCTCTCGATCGCGCACCGGGTGCTCAGCCCGTACACCGCGCTGCTCGTGCTGGAGACCGAGCACGACTACGCGCGCTTCGACATCGCCCGGCGAGGGCTCTCCGACATCCTGACCGTGGAGGGCGGCCGCGTCGCCGTGCAGAGGCGCTCGCGGTCGCAAGCCGGGAAGCCGTCGGCCCCCGCGCCGGCCACCAGCCCGCTCGCCGGCGCTTCGCCTGGCGAGCGCGCCGAGGTTGCCACTGAGCAGAGCGCCGACGTTTCCCCTGGCGGGAGCGCTGCCCTGCGCCCTCCCCCCGCGCCGCCGGCGCCTCCTGCCGGCGCGGACACCCGATATGCCTTCCTCAAGGAGGGGCCCGCGCCGTCGGGCGCCAGCGGGAGCGCCGGCGGGCTCGGGCTGTCGGGCGTCGGCGAGGGCGGCGGCGGTCGCGGCGAGGGCATCGGCCTCGGCGCGATCGGCTCCATCGGCCACGGCAGCGGGGCCGCGGCGCCCGCGCCGAGCGCCGCGTCGGCCACGGGCACCGGCCAGGGCTTCGGCAGCGGCCACGGCCGCCTCGCTGGCAGCCACCGGACCAGGGCGCCGCAGGTCCGCATGGGCGCCACCCAGGTGAGCGGCCGCCTCCCGCCGGAGGTGATCCAGCGCATCGTCCGCCAGAACTTCGGCCGCTTCCGCCTCTGCTACGAGCGCGGGCTCCAGCGCGACGCGGACTTGCAAGGCCGCGTCACCGTGCGCTTCACCATCGACCCGAGCGGCGCGCTCGCCAACGCGCGCGACGGCGGGTCCGATCTGCCCGACAGCGCCACGGTCTCCTGCGTGGTCCGCGCCTTCCGCGACCTCACCTTCCCCGCGCCCGAGGGCGGCAGCGTCGACGTGGTGTACCCGATCCTGTTCGCCCCGCCCCCGGACGCCGCGCCCGCGCCCGACGCGCCCGACGCGCCGGACGCGCCCGACGGCGCCGCGCCCCCTCGATCGGAGCCGTATACCGGCCGCTTCAAGCAGATCCACGACACCCTCGCCCGGGGCGACGCGCCGGCCGCGGTGCGCGACGCCCGGGCCTGGCACGCCGAGGCCCCCGGCGACGTGCTCGCGCTCGTCGCGCTCGGCGAGGCGCTCGAGGCGGCGGGCGACACGCCGGGCGCCGCCCGCGCGTACGGCTCGCTCATCGATCTGTTCCCGGCGCGCGCGGACCTCCGCCGCTTCGCCGGCGCGCGCCTGGAGCGGCTCGCGGGCGGCGCCGGCCTGGAGCTGGCGGTCGACACGTACGAGAAGGCGCGCGAGCAGCGCCCCGATCACCCCGCGAGCCACCGCTTGCTCGCGTTCGCCCGCCTCAAGCGGGGCGAGCACGCCGCCGCCTTCGACGCCCTCGAGGCGGGCATCGCGCGCCGCTACCCGCCGGGGCGCTTCTCGGGCGTGGAGGGCATCCTGCGCGAGGATCTCGGCCTGGTCGCCGCGGCGTGGCTCAAGGCGGAGCCCGCGCGCCGGGCGGCCATCCTGGCCCGGCTCGCGAAGGCCGGCGCCGCGCTCGAAGACGCGCCCTCGCTCCGCTTCGTGCTGAACTGGGAGACCGACGCCAACGACGTCGACTTCCACATCCGGGACGACCGCGGCGGCCACGCCTATTACGGCGACCCGACGCTGCCAGGCGGCGGGCACCTCTACGCCGACGTGACCACCGGCTACGGGCCCGAGTGCTTCACCATCCGCGCGCCCCGGGAGCAGCGGGCCAGCCGGTACACCCTGCAGGCGCACTACTACGCGCGCGGGCCGATGGGTTACGGCATGGGGAAGCTCCAGATCGTCGACCACGACGGCAAGGGCGGTCTGACCTTCGACGAGCGCCCCTTCGTGGTCATGACCGACGGAGCGTTCGTGGAGCTCGGCGCCGTCACGCGCTGACGCGCGATGGGGCGGGCGACCGTGGACATCCAACCCGGCGACCACGTGCACACGCACAACCTGGCCACCGCGCTCTCCGGCCTCCTAGAACTCCAGACGCTGGCGCAGCCCTGTTGCCGCCCGCGCCGCGCACACCGCGGCGCGTCAGCGCACCCGCAGCTGCGCCGCCGATTCTCCGAGCTTTTCGCCCTGCGCATCGACGACATACAGCTTGTACGTTCCGGCGCTGGCCGGCACGGCGATGGACGTAGCGTCTCCCGCCGCCTTCGTCATCGTCACGCCCTCCGCGAACGTGCCGGTGCCGGCCGGCGCGAGCCAGACGGCGTTGGTCGCCGCGCCGGTGCTCCTGATCTTGATTGTCTTGGTGCCGGATGCCACCGAGGCGCTCGCCGGGAACACGTAGTCTTGGACCGCGAGCAGGCTGCTGGGAACGATGCCCCGGTGCTCTTCCTGGACGCCGGAGCTCAGGCAGAGTTCGTATTGCGACGCCGGCCACATGTTGTCCGGCACCGCGACCGGCGGGTCGATCCTGCTATCGGGCGGGTTGATGCCCATCTTGTTCACGGTGGCGTACGTCCTCAGGATGGTGAGATGGTGCTTGGCCCCGAAATCCTCGCAGTTGATCGTGTATTTTACGCCGGGGTCGATGTCGAGCACGTTGTCGTTCTGCGTGATGTACGCGCTGCCCTCGTCGTTGTGCAGGCCGTACGTGGGGCCGCTCGTCGCGGGCGGAATGCCCTTGACGTAGTTCTCGTTGATGGTCGTGCCAGGCATCTGACCTAGCGTATAGATCGCGCCGCTGTCGTGCAGCCTGCTCAAGGTATCGATGAAGCGATTGTTGTTGATCGCGTTGTCTTTGCAGGTGGTCGAGTCGGGGAAGTTCCGCCAGCCCCAGCCCAGGTTGATGCCGTTGTAGGCCGTCTTCTGGATCTGGTTGTAGGTGATCTTCAGGCCATCGACGAAGAACGCGGTGATGCCCGAATGGCCACCGAAGCCCGGCAGTGAGCTCACGTCGTACAGCAGGTTGTTGCTGATGGTGTCGTTTTTACAGATGCCTTCGACACCCGAGCCGAACCTGTGGTGAGGGCCGGTGTCGCCCACGTACACGTGCTGCGGGTGGCCGACCGTGATGCCGCTGCCGGCCATGTCGGTGATGTAGTTGCCGAGGATGCTGGAATTCACGACGTCGTTGATGAAGGAAATGCCCTCATTACCGCTGTGCTTCACCACGTTGCCGATGAAGTCGATCGAGTCGGCGTTGTTGACCGTGATCATCCCGGGCAGCGTGTCGATGATCTCGTACTTGCTGTTGTGCCAGTTGCCGTCGCCGTAGGCGACGTAGACGGTGGCGCCCTGGACCGTCGCTTTGCCGCGCGACTCGTCCACGCTGTACAGGTTGTAGTCGGTGTTGGCGAAGGTGATGCCCTGGAAGGTGAGATTTTTGACGCGGCTAGCGGTGGAGGCGCCGGCGATGTCGATCAGCTTTTCTGCGATCGGCGCCTGCACGTCGGCTTGAGCCATGTCCTCGCCCTGCCGCGGGTAGTAGTAGAGGGTGCCGGTCGTCTTGTCGAAATAGAACTGACCGGGCGAGCTCAAGAACTCGCGCGCGTTGTAAATTGTGTGGGTACCGGAGACGCTGAAGCCCGAATTCCAACCGGGGGTCTGCGCAATGGCGCCGTAGGGCTGTTGAAAGAGCAGCGCGCGGAGGTTGTCTGGTGTGGTGGTGACATCGCGAACGCAAACGATATTCTCGTTCCACGTGGTGCCGTTCACGATCTCGAGGTCGTCTTTGTTGCTGGCGATGGCGGGCACCGCGTCGATATCGTACTTGGCGCCGTCACTCGCGCTGCCGCTCGCCCAGGCCCAGCTGTGTTGCCCGGCCGTCACGCTGTACGTCCCGACCCCTCCGCGCGACGTGACCCGCTTGCTCGTCATCAGGGCACGCGCGTCGTTCACGTACAGGTTGCGCAGCTTCGTCGTTCGGTCGAGCTTCGCCTTGTAGATATTGCCTGCGTCCGGCGTCCATCCGGTCACCTTCGTCGCGCCGTTCAAAACGGGCTTTTCCCCGGGGTAAGCCTGATAGTAGATGCGATGGCCGTTCGTGCCCGAGTCCGATGGCGTGAAGGCGATGGCCTCGGTGAGGCTGTACGTGCCAGCTCGGAGGTAAACGTAGATGTCACCGGTCATGTCGGCGTTGACGGTGCGGACGACGTCGCGCGCCTTGGCGACCGTCTTGAACGGCGCGCTGGCCGTGCCTGGATTGCCATCGCTGCCGGAAGGCGACACGTAGTACGCCGCTTGCCGCGTCCCGGTCTCGTCCGGAACCTCGCCGCCGTCGCCGGCCGCTCCGCCGCCGGCCATCGCGCCCGAGCTGCCGCCGCCCCCGTCCGCTACCGCCCCTCCGGCTCCTTCAGTGGCGTCGGCTCCGCCGGTTGCGCCGCCGCCGGCCGAGCTGCCGCCACCAGCCAGGTTGGGGCTCGCTCCGTCCGACGAACAAGCAGCCAACCCAGCGAACGCCGTGAGTGATGCGGCAACCAGCACCTTGACGTGACGAACGGTGGAATCGTGACGCTCACGCATGATTTTTTGCCTCGAATGCAAGGTGAGCCGGCCGCCGACGCGGAGCACAGCGCCGCTTCCAGATCACGTCAACTCAGGAAGGAACCGACCCGCAGCGATGCTGCCGGAAGCGCTGCTGGGGCCTCGCGAAGCAGCGGGATGTCACGAAGCAGCGATGCCAGCCGAGCGGGTGAGCCGGCACGCTCCTCCCCCTGCATGCGCCTCACCTGGAGCCAGCAGCCCGGCCTGCACGGTGAACGCGCATGAAGAGAAAGGCCTGGTGCGCATGACGCACCTCTCCGAGACGACGCGAAAGAATGACGGGGGCCAAATGTGAACGTTCACATAGCTGGTGTCAATCGAAATGGACGGCGCGCGGATGTCGTCGATCCGGAGGGGTGCGTAGCGGCGGCCGGCCGAGGCGCCCGCATGAGCCGTCCTACGAGCCCGGCTCGTGCGAGCTCGTGGGTTTCCGGGGGGACCTGGGCGGTGCTCGTGCGCAGGACCAGCTCGGCCTCGACGGCGGCGCAGCCGTCGAGGCGCTGTTCGGCCGTCGGGCCTGGACCTGCCTTCACCGTCGCCGGGGTCGCCGCCGCTGCCGCCTTCGCCCCCTCGCCGCTGTCGCCGCCGTGGGCGCAGCAAACGTTGGTGACCGCCTGGCTCGGCGACGCCGGGCGCAGCACGCCGCTAGACCCCCTCCCACCGCCCGCTCTCGGCGGAGCGGAAGAGCGCGTCGATGACCCGCATGTTGCCGACCGCGACCTCGATCGAGTTCTCGACCGGGCCTCCCGCGCGGATGGCGCGCGAGAACGCCTCGCTCTGCAGGTGGTACTGGTCGACGGCGGGGAACGAGGTGACCCTGGCCGAGCTGCCGTTCAGCGTCGAGCCGTCATCGAGGAAGGCCTTGCACGGCTGGTCGGCGGGGGCGTTGAACGGGATCTCGATCTCGATGCGGCCCTTGGTACCGAGCGCGTTCACGCGCTGGTAGGCCGCCGCCTGCGTGCTGCACGTGAACGTCAGGTGCGCGCCGCCGTAGTCGAGCAGGCCCGAGGTCAAGCGATCGGTGCCGAACTCGGGATCGCGCTCGACGAGCGCGATGGCCCGCACGGGCTCCCGTCCGAACAGGAAGCGCGACGTGTTCAGCGCGTAGCAGCCGATGTCGTAGAGCGCGCCGCCCCCGACTTCCTTCTTGTTGCGGATGTTGGCGGCGTCGCGGTTGAAGTACGAGAACGCCGTCTGGACGCTGACAAGGTCGCCTATCTGGCCGCCTCTCACCCAGTCCCTGGCCTGCTGCCACTGCGGGTGGTTGCGGATCATGAACGCTTCGGCGATCAGCTTGCCCGTCTCGCGCTGGACGTCGACCAGCGCCTCGGCGTCCTTGGCGCTGAGCGCGATCGGCTTCTCGCACAGGACGTGCTTGCCGGCGCGGGCCGCGCGCGCCGTCCACTTCACGTGCAGGTGGTTGGGCAGCGGGTTGTAGACGGCATCGATCTCCGGATCCTCGAGCAGCTCATCGTAGCTGCCGTACGCCTTCGGGATCCCGAGCGATCGCGCGGCGTCGCGCGCCTTGCCGGCGTCGCGCGACGCCAGCGCGGTGAGCTGGGTCAGGGGCCCCCGCTTCATGCCGGGTAGGCTGACCGCCAACGCGAAGGCGCTCGCCCCGAGGACGCCCCAGCGCACGGGGGTGAGGGATTGGTTGGACTCCGGACCTTGGGCAGATGTGGACATAGGCACCTCGCTGCTCGCGAAGCTAACGGTCGACGGCGCGCCTGTAAACGCTCGACTTGACGATGGCCTGATGTACGGGCTCGACGCCTTGGCGGCCTGCGTCATCGGAGGCGCCCCCGACACCAGGCGGCATCGGGACCGCCGGCGGCCTCCTGACCGGAGTGCTCCTCTTCGAGGTCCTCGACAAGGGCCCTGGCACCCTCGACATGTCCCCTCGCTGACAGCAGATCATCAACGCCATCCTCCTCGCGGCCGTCTCCGTCGAACTCCGCACGTGCCTGCAGAAGCGCCGGGGCGCCGCCGCAGGGAGCGGCCCTCGATCTCCTCGCTGCCAATGACGTACTCGAGATCGATCAGGGGCGGAACAGAGCACGCCATCGAGGTCCCCTTCACGCTCCAGACGTCTCCGTCCGTCGGACGTCAGGTGAATACTTCCGCTCTCCCGCTCGACAGCACCAGCAAACTCTGCCACTATTACCAAAATTGCAGCCTTTCAGTGGGGGACTGATATGGCGCGAAATTCCATGCTATGTCTCATACCGCTCATCGTTCTGGCCGGAACCGGATGCGGCGAGGACGGAGAGTGGCTGGAAGGGCCCTTGGGCGAAGCGAAGAGCGCGCTGGAGGCCGGAAATGCGCTGAACCCCAACGCGCTGAACCCCAACGCGCTCAATCCCAACGCGCTGAAGCCCAACGCGCTGGCTGTCGGCGCCTTGAGCCTCGTCGCCCTTGCTCCGCAGGCGCTGACCGCGATCCTGGACCCCGGGCCGGACGGCGCCCTCTCACGCGAGCACCTGAGGTACACCGTGGAATGCGCTCTCGAAAGCTCGCAATCGTTCCGTTTCGGTTGGATCGACGCCTCCGGCGTCTATCACGACGAGATCTACACAGGCGTGCTCGGACTCGTGAGGAGCTGGGCGTGGGGCCCGCTGGATGGTGAGGGACAGCGCTGGATCTCGGCGTGCCTCGCGGCGCGCACGAACTACTACAGTGTCCCCGTCATGCTCTCTTCGCGTGGACCTACCAAGGCGATCAACAAACAAAACTCGCCGGAATTGTCGACGTTCACGAGGGAGGAGGGTGCATTCTGGGGCAACCTCTACGGGAGCTCGCCGGCGCTCTATGCCTGCCATGTTCCAGAGAACGACGCGGGCTCACGCGCGGCCCTCCGTGACTGCGCCGCCGGGCACATCGACCCGACGACCGGCTCCATCCAAGCGTGCGGGGCGATCCAGCGTCTTGGCTCGTGTGACACCTATTGCGAGCCCATCGCCCCCAAGAACGGCATCTATCACCCTTCCTGTTTCACGGATCCGGCGAACCGCTCGGCCACCATGAACCTCCAGCCGATCACGGTCTTCCTCGAATGAGAGCGAGGCGTCGCGTCTAGAGCGGTTTCCGCCCACCTCTGCGACATGCAGAGCAGAGCGGCGGTCTCCCGCACAGGAAACGGGCCCAGATCGGCGTTTTCGGCGCGCAAGCGCACTCCGGTCTCAGGATCCTACACATCTCGCTTGATGTGTGCTGGGCGACGTGCTCAAAGCTGCGGATGGGTTCACCTGCAGCAGAGCACGCAGCGGCGCTCGCCGAGGAGATGAGCGACGCGCACTTCGGCGATGCGCGGCTGTCGAAGCGCCAGACCAAGCTGGTGCAGAAGCTGGCGCAGGCGCCGGACGCTGGAGCGCCGCGAGGGAGGTGGGGGAAATATGATCAATCCTGAGCCTGCTGTAGCCGACGATGCCGCGCTTCTCCTTGGTCGAGATCGTCCGGCTGAGCTCGCGTAACCTCTTGTACTGGCCTACTCCCCCCGCGGCGCTCCGTTGCACGAAACCACGGACGATCCAGCGGGAGGTGTGGGCGCGCCGGGCACGATCACAAGAGGTCGTTACAAGAGTACACGACACCGTTGTCGCAGGTCTTCGCGCACGAGCCGTTCGCGACGGCGATGGTGCAGCCGGCGTAAACGACGTCCTCGTACCCGCCTTCCTCGACGTAGACGGGCACGCATATCCTCGCTGATCCGGCCCCCGTGCCATCGGCCTCGACAGTGAAATCGTCCCAGGGAACGCACCACTCATAGACATGACGGATGTAGCGGTGGAGCGAGCCGTCGCGAGCGCGCGCGTCTGTGCCCCACACGTACTCGTCGCCCCAGTTTCTCTCCCAGTAGATCAGTGTGTTCCCGTCCGCGTCGCCGCTCCAGCTTTCATAGACATCTGACCAGCCGTACCGCCCCTCATAGGATTCGGTCCACGACCCGTCCGCCTGCAGGTGCCCGTCGAGCTGGATCCGCCCGCCGTGCGTGCGCGAGATCCGCTCCTGCGTGTAAGAGAGTGACGCGCCGTCCCACTCTCCCTGCTGCGTCAGCCAGTCGAGATCACTGCCGCCCGCACGGCGCGTCCTCCGCGTGAGCAGACAGCTCTGGAACGTCTCGCCGCCCTCGGTGCGCTCCACGGGTTGAAACGTCTCCTCAACCTCCGTGACGTGCACCGCGCCGCTGTCCTCGATCGTCTCCCGGTCGTACGTCGCCAAGGCCCCGTTCGCGGTCCGGGTGACGCTCCCCTCCGCCTTGATCTTGCGCAGATAGCTGTCCGCGGCGGGCGTCTCCTTCCAGCTGATCGCACCCCGGTGCGGCGTATAGCGGCCGTGGATGCGATCCACCGCGAGCCCGGGTGGATCATAGTCGAAATGAGCTCGCCCCACGTGCGGCAGGTGCTGTCCCACCGTCCCCGGGATCGCGCAGAGCGCGAGCGAGGCGGGCGTGACGCCCTCCTCCACGGAGCACTGGAGAGCCGTCGACGCCACTCCGCCGTCCTGCGTCGGCGCCTCGCCGCCGCAGCCCACGAGCATACCCGCCGCCGTCATCGCGCGGAGGCACATCCATCCCTGAAGACGTCCGCTGCTGGCCATGCGTTTCCTCGCTTTCCGTCCAAGAATGTCATCCAGCATACGCTAGATCGTGCGGAGCGGACACGCGAAACGGCGGCGCACATCCTCGGATAGGGTGACGCACATCCTCGGATATATCAGGTGCTGGAGGAGAGGCTGGTGCGCTGGCGGGAGCGCGGACTAGTATTCACGGCAGTCGCCTGGCGCCGCCAGCGTGCCGAAGCTGTAGGGCCGCGCCTGCTTGACCAGCAGCCGGCGCTCCGGGCCGATCAGCTTCCATTCGATCTGCATCGCGTAGAGGTGGTTCTCCCCCTTCGGGTCGACCAGCGGCCGGTAATGAGCGTGGACGGACTCGAGCACGCACCCGAGCCGCTGGATCTCCGGGAACGACAGCACGTCGCGCCCGCGCGACAGGCTCGAGCGCGTGTGGTACTCCGCCTTGATCGTGCGAGGCGGCGGCGTGTACACGATCTCGTCGCTGGTCACGCCGGGCGCGGGGTTGGTGACCGAGGCCTCCCCGATCTGCGCGTTGATGTAGTACTGGCTGTCGCGGGTGGCGTCGAGCGCGTTGCGGCTGATGGCCACGCCCTGCGCGCGCTCCGATTGCCAGGCCTGGTGCACAAGCACGGCCATGGCCGCGCGCGCCTGGTCGACGTGGCCGAACTCGCGCTCGTCGTAAGCGCGCGTGTTCCACAGGCTCGACCAGACCGTGCGCAGCGCGTCCTCGATGGAGCTCGACTCGGCGTCCAGGTCGCCGCTCGTCGACGTGTGCAGGCCCGCGCCGTTGAAGGTCGCGAGATCCTCGGTGTTGCTGCTGCTGCGCAGGCGCACGCGGTCGCCGCCGAAGCGCTGTTCGATCGCGCCCGTGACCTCGCGCAAAATCGCGGGGTCCACCGGGTGCGCAAGCATCCGCGCCCGCACCTCGGCCAGGCCCTCGGCGTGCGCGTGCGGATCGGCGCGGAACTCGGGATCCTGCTCGAGCTCGGCCAGGAGCTCCGCCGCGCCGCTCGCCTCGAAATGGTCCATGTAGTGCGAGAACGGGATCGCGAACGCGGCGGGCGGCACGTACAGCGGCAGCAGGTCGAGCGGGCAATACTGCCCCACGCCGCTCACGCGGTACAGCTCGGCCATGCCTGCCGCCTTGGAGCCGATGCTGTCGCCCATGGCGTAGCCCGCGGCGTCGAGCGGCACGATCCCGCGCACGGAGAGGTCGAGCGCCGGCGACAGCCGCTCGCCGGTCGGCTTGCGCTTCTCCCAGTAAGCGTCCGCCTCCTGCGCGGTGGCCTCGCGGATGTCGAAGTCCGACGCGCGCACCTCGAGCCGCACCAGCTTGCCGAAGAGGGCCTTGAGGCGCTCGTCGTCGCGCGCGCCGCGCAGGGCCATGTTCGGCGTGCCCCGGCCGCGCGCCAGCACGTTCACGTGCGCCAGCGGCGTCTGGAACGCTTCTGTGATGAGGCCGCCCATGAACGCGGTCTCGTTCGGCACGTCGTCGGTCACCACGATCACGTTCGGTCCGAGCTCGGCCGACTCCAGATCGCGCGCCGGGACGAACGTCAGCGTGCCAAAGCCCTCGGCCGGGTTGAGCGACTGGTACGTGAGCCCCTTGTACGGCGCGTTCGGCCCCACGATGGGCGCGGTCCCCTCGATCTTCCGCAGCTCGATGATCTGGCGCCCTTCGGTGGGCCGTATCGCCCACGCCTCCGGGTCGGGCACCGCCTTCATGGCCGCGAAGAACGCGCGCCGCATCTGCTCGCCGACGATCTGGTCGCCGGGCGAGAACTCGACGGTCCTGGCGCCGTTGGTGTGCTCGACCAGGGTGCCGAGGAGGTAGCGGCGGCCCTCGGACCGGAAGTACTCGGTCTGGCTGAACAACCCCCAGCCGACGTTGAACTCCGCGGCTTGCTCCGGGTCGCAGCGATCGAGGTGCGGCTCCTTCCGGATCTGCTCGCGAACCCAGGTGTAGTGGAGCGCCCACTGGCGCGTGCTCAGGAGGTGCACCGTGTCGTTCGCTGCCATGTCGACCACGAACTTGACGCCGAGCTCGCCGACCGCGGTGCCGCCCTCGGCCAGCTCGGCGAAGTCCGCCGCCGTCTCCAGCCGGTGCGCGCGCCCGCTCGCGAGCTCGCGCCCCGGGAGCTCGGCGCAGCCCTCGTTCGCGGCGCCGGGGCTCGCAGCCCCGCAGAAGCGCGGCGCCCCGGTGGCGTCGGGCACGCGGGCCAGCGACGCGCCTTCGGGCCAGGCCATGAAGTCGATGCGATCGCTCGGCTCCGGCGTGTCCTCGCGCCACAGCGTCGCCACGCCCTCGAACTCCGGCGAGGCCTCGAGGTCGGCCGTCTCGCTGGCGCTCACCGGGACGCTCACCCGCTCCCCGGGCGCGAGCGTGGCGGACGGCTCGGGCCACGCGATCAGCACGCCCGCATCGGCGCCGGGCAGCGCTTGCCCCGGAGCGAGCGCCGCGAGGCGCAGCGCGAAGCCGTCGAGCGCGACGGGCGCGCCGCTCGCGTTCAGCACCTCGACGAACCCCGCCGGCCGCAGCGAGAGCTCGGAGATGACCAGCGGCCCGGCGATGGCCGGGAACGGCTCGGGCCACTCGAAAGGCGCGAAGCGGATGCTGTCGTCGAGGTTCGGCGGATCCGGCGGGCCGCAGGTCTCGCCGTTCTCCCGGTCGGGCGTGGCATAGCGGCAGATCGACAGCTCGCCCGTGCCGTCGGGCAAGCGCGCGTAGCTCTCGGATCGCGGCAGCTCCGGCACGTTCACCAGGTCGGCGAGCTGGCACGACGCCGACCACAGCGCCACGCGCGCGCCCGAGTTCGAGAGCTTGAACGGCAGGTGCAGCGGGCCCTGCTCCGGTGTGTCGTCGGCCCAGAGCAGCACCCCTCGCCCCGGCTCGATCGTCATCCGCGGCAGCGGCGTCGCCTTGCCGGACTTGTCGCTCACCGAGTACTCGCCGAGATCGAGCGCGCGCTGGCCGATGTTTATCAGCTCGATGAAGTCGTCCGTCTCGCCGACCTCGTCGACCCAGGCGCCGTCGTTGCCCGTCATCACCTCGTTGATGCGGAGATCGCCGCTCAGCGCGGGCGCGGCGGCCACGGGAAGCTCGAAGTCGCACACCTCCGGCTTCGGCGGCTGCTCCTCCGTCGGGAGCTGGGTCTCGCCCGAGCAGCCGACGCCAAGGGCGAGCGACAAGAGGGCCGCACCCACGCGCGGCTGAGACAAAGGATGAACGTGGTGATTGCTGGGTGAGCGCTCCGTCATGTGTGCTCCCGTGGTGCCTGCTCCGTCATGCCCGCCCCATCATCTCCGCTCCGCCAGCACGCAGCGTGCCGCAACCACCGGCGCCTGGCCCGGCGCAGAAAACGCATGGAACCAAGCCGCACGGCCACACCGCCTGGCCCGCCCTGCGCCGGGCTGTGCCAGCCCCTGCGCCGTCACCGCCAGGGGGCTGCGCCGGCTCACACGGTCAACTGCCCATTCCGCCGGCGCGCGACTTGGATGCTGGCTTGAGCTCATGTAGCATCGCGCGCATGCGTGAAAGCGTGCCTGGACGAGCTGTGTTGATCGCTCTCCTCACCTGCGCCCTGGCCGCCTGTTCGGAGTCGCCGGCCGACGAGGGCGGCGCGGGCGGCGGCGGCGCGGGTCCAGCCGGCAGCGGCGGCTCCGGCGGCGCCGCGGAGGCCAGCTCGAGCGCGGCCGAGGGCGCGACCTCCAGCGCCGCGACGGGCGCCGGGGCCGGCGGCGGCGGCGGCGGCGGAGAGCCCGAGGGCGGGTGCGGGAGCGTCTCGGAGGTGCCGCCCGAGCTGGGATTCGACCCTTTCTACGAGAAGTACATCGACGCCGCCGGGATTCCCGTCATCAGCTCCGAGAAGGTGCCCGACGCGGCGCTGCTGCGCGCGTGCTCGGTGGTCGTCCGCATGCTCGGCCACCGCGACGACGTGCGTCAGGCGATGATCGAGAACCACACGCGCGTCGCCGTGATGGCGGAGACGGAGGTGACAACCGACATCCCCGAGCACAGCGACCTGTACGAGGCGTTCCCGGGGACGGACTGGGACACGCGCGCCCGCGGCCTCGGCGCGACCCCCGCCCGGCCCGCGAGCTCCTGCGCGGAGGAAAACGTCCTGTGTTATCCGAGCGATCCGTACCTCGGCGAGGACATCCTGGTGCACGAGTTCTCGCACGCCATCGCGATCATGGGCATCGCCTTCGTCGAGCCGACGTTCGACAGGGAGCTCGAGGACGTCTTCGATGCCGCGCTCCAGGCCGGGAAATGGGAGAACACCTACGCGGCGACGAACAAGGACGAATACTGGGCCGAGGGGGTCCAGTCCTGGTTCGACGCCAACACCGAGGCGATCCCCACGAACGGGATCCACAACGAGATCGACACCCGGGCCGAGCTGCGCGACTACGATCGCCCGCTCCACGATCTCATCGCCAGGTACTTCGCCGACGACGCGTGGCGGCCGAGCTGCCCCTGAGGCCTCGTGAGCCGGGCGAGAGCCGCAGTGCCTCCAGGGCTCCGCTACGCGGGCGGATAGAAGACATCGAGCGTCGGGAAAGCTGGTTTGGCCCGGATGCAGTCCCAGAGGTAGATCGCGAACCCCAGATCGCCCGTCCAGAGCGAGTAGCGCAGCTGTCCGTACCGGCGCGCGTCCTCCTTCGTCTGAAGGATGCCGTGCATCGCGAAGGCGCGCGCGCGATGGAGCCAGAGCGCGTCGCCCGTGCGCGCGTGGAGCTTGAGGAAGGCGTAGCCGTTTCCGCCCGTGCCATGGCAAAGGTTCGAGCCTTTGCAAAGCGGCCCGGCCGCCCACGTCGCCTCGCCGGCGGCCAAGAGGAGCTCGTCGAGCGCGGGGCCGGGGAGCTCGGCAAGACAGATGACGAAGCCGGGCGCGCCATGGCAGAACTGCATGAGCCGGGGGTACGGGGCATCGCTTTGTAAAGCCAGCTGCGCCGGCCAGCTGGCCATTCTGCCTTCTCGCGTGGCTGTCCGCCCGATCGTGGTGGCGATGACGTGCTCCCAGGCTGCCCAGTCGCCCGCGTCCAGCAGGCGCCGGCCGTGGAGGAGCGCGCGCGCGGTCGCGACGAACCCGTGGACGGCGTCGAGATAGGTGCTCCGGCGGCCGTAGAGGTCCTGCGACCAGTAATGGCAGCCGTGCTCGTCGGACCACTGGAGCTGCGACCAGAGGCGCGCGGCGGTGCGGCGGAAGAGATCGGCCCAGCGCGCGTCGCCGAAGCGCCCGTGCAGGAACGACGCCGCCAGCATGGTGCCGGGCGCCCCCCACATCAGCTCGCGCGCCGGGTGGTCGAGGTTGCCCTCGATGAGCGCCGCGAGCCGGTCGGCTCGTTCCTCGGTGGGCCGCTCGCCCTGCGCCATCAGGAGGATGGGCGTGTCCCCCATCATGAACGCGGCGCTCTCGTCACCCGGCATCGAGGCCAGCCATGCGCGGTTGCGAAGCAAGAGCGCGTCGAGCTGCCCCGTGGTGCGCCTCGCGCCCGGCGCCGCCCCCACCTGATGCAGGTAGCGCAGCGCCCAGATGACGCCTGCAGCGCCGTGGTAGAGCGGCAGCGCCGGCTGGCTCGGGTCGTCGCCGGGCTCGACGTCCTTCGGGTGCAGCGGCCAGTACGCGTCGTCCGAGGAGCGCCCCTCGGTGTCGCGAACGATGTCCTCGATGGCATCGCGGGCGACGTCCTCGTCCCATGCGACGGACGTCAATGCCTCGTGGCGCTCGGGTTCGTGCAGCATACGGTGCCTTTGCCTGCTCTGCGAGCGTCGCGCTCGACCGCGGGCCGCCGCGCGGCGCTACGCCGCCAGCGCCTCGGTCAGCGCCCAGAGCCGCTCCTGCGCGGCCTCGTCGAGCGCCTCCGCCGCCGCCGGCTTGATACGGCTCTTCTCGAAGTATTCGCCCGTCACCCCGGCCAGCTCCGGCGCCGTGGCCACGTGCAGCGAGCACTCGGCCCCTTGCTCGGGCGTGAGCAGGAACAGGGTGAAGATCTTCACAAGGAGCTTTGGATAATCGCGCATCAGCTCCGTCCTGACCACGCCCGGATGGACGGCGTTGACCGTGACGCCGGTGCCCTCGAGCCGTCGGGCCAGCGCCTTGGTGAAGAGCACGTTCGCGAGCTTCGACTGCGCGTACGCCGCGGTCGTGCCGTACTTCCGCCGCTCGAACTGCAGGTCCTCCCAGTCCATCCGGCCGCGGTAATGCAGCTTCGAGGACAGGACGACGACCCGCGACGGCGCGCTCTTCTTCAGGAGCGGCAGGAGGTCCTGCGTGAGCAGCCACGTCCCCACGTGGTTCACCCCGAACGTCGCCTCGAGCCCCTCCTCGGTCGTGCCGCGCGAGCTCCGCCACACCCCGGCGTTGTTCACCAGGACGTCCAGGCGCTCGTGCGCCGCGCTGAAGCGCTCCCCGAAGGCGCGGATGCTCGCCTTGCTCCCGAGATCCAGCGCGATCACCTCCACGTCCTTGCGGCCGGTGGAGCGGGCGATGTCGTCGCGCGCCGCCTCCCCTCTGGCGGTGTCGCGGCACGCCAGCACCACCTTCGCGCCGCGCTGAGCGAGGCCGCGGGCCGTCTCCTTGCCAATGCCCGTGTTGCCCCCGGTAACGATGCAGACCTTCCCGTTCATGATGCTCCTCTCTCAGGTTCCTGCGGTGGGCGCAAGGCGCAAGGTCACCGCGCTCGCGCCACGGAAACGGAAGACGTCACGGAAGACGCCGGGGAAGCGAGGCGCCCCCACCTCGTGACGGCGTAACGTCCTTATCCCGCGAAACTCCGGCAAGAACCTGCGACCCCCTTGACGTGGACGCGCCCCCAGCTTCTCCTGATTCTCTATGCTCAGCCTAAGAGTATCTCTTGTGCGACGGGCGTGCTTTGTGTTCGGCATGCTGGCGATGACCGTGGGGTGCGGGAGCGGCGGACCCCCAGACGATCCCGAGCCGATCGGGGCCGCGATCGGGGCGCTCACAGGCGACGAGCCGGACCTCGTGATCTCGAGCGTGAGCGCGCCCCGGAGCGCCGTGCCGGGCAGCTATTTCACGACGTCCGTCACTGTGTGCAACCAGGGCAACTCGGCGAGCTACGGCACCCATGTCGAGGTGCGCCTGTCGAACGACGACATCATCACACCATCGGATCCCGCCGTCGGCTATGCGCCGCTGGGGTACCTGGGCCCGGGGCAATGCGTCGACGTCGGCGCTCAGACCGCGGCCGCCGTGCCCGACGGCGCCTACACGCTCGGCGTCGTGGTGGACCAGCTCGACCAGGTGATCGAGCTCTCGGAGTCCAACAACACGGCGCTGGCAGGCGAGATCGGCGTCGGCTACGGCCCGGATCTCATCGTCTCGGCCGTGAGCGGGCCGCCGAGCCAGGTGCCCGGCGCCTGGTTCGACGCCTCGGTCACCGTCTGCAACCAGGGCACGCAGACGAGCTATGGCAGCAACGTGGAGCTGTACCTCTCCTCGGACGCGATCATCACGGCGGCCGACGTGCCCATCGGCGGCGAGCCGGTGCCGTACCTCGATCCGGGGCAGTGCACCACGCGGACGGTCCACGTGGGCGCTTACGCGCCTGACGGCGCCTACCACCTGGGCGCGATCGTCGATCGGTACGGCGGGGTTCCCGAGCTCATCGAGAGCAACAACGCCGCAGCTGGCGACGTGATCGGCATCGGCCATCGGCCGGATCTCATCGTCTCCTCGGTGAGCGCCCCGCCGAGCGCCCTTCCGGGCAGCGGCTTCGGCGCCACCGTCACCGTCTGCAACCAGGGCACGACCCCGAGCTACAGCACCGCCCTGGAGCTGCGCCTGTCAGCCGACGAGACCATCACGGGGACCGACCCGCCCGCCGGCGGCGCCCAGGCGCCGTACCTGGATCCCGGGCAATGCGCGGCGGTGACCATCCCTGCGAGCGCGTACGTACCTGACGGCGTCTATCACCTCGGCGCGATCGTCGATCTGTACAACTGGCAAGAAGAGCTGAATGAGGCCAATAACACCGCGTCGGGCAGCCTGATCGGCGTCGGCCATGGCCCCGATCTCGTCGTCTCCGCCGTGAGCGGGCCGCCCAGCGTCTTCCCCGGCGGAGGCTTCGACGCGTCGGTCACCGTCTGCAATCAGGGCACACAGACGAGCTACGGCGCCCAGGTGGAGCTGCGCCTCTCCGCGGATGCGACGCTCACGACCGCCGACTTCCTCGCCGGCGGCGGTCCTGTGCCGTACCTGGATCCGGGCCAGTGCGCCACCGTGACCTTTCCGGCGAACGCTTATGTGCCCGAGGGTGCCCACCACCTCGGCGCGATCGTCGACCCGCACGGCTGGGTCCCCGAGCTCATCGAGACCAACAACGCGGGCTCAGGCTCTCTGATCGGCGTCGGATACTGGCCTGACTTCATCGTCGCCTCCGTGAGCGGCCCGCCCAGCGTCCTGCCGGGCAGCGGCTTCGACGCGGAGATCACCGTCTGCAACCAGGGCACGACCCCGGGCTCCAGCATGGTGGAGCTGCGCCTGTCCGCCGACGCCACGATCACACAGGCCGATACGCTCGCGGGCAGCGCTCCGACGCCTTACCTGGATCCTGGCCGGTGCGCGGCCGTGACGATCCCCGCCGGCGTCTACGTGGCGGACGGCGCCTATCACCTCGGCGGGATCGTCGATCCGCACGGCTGGCAGCCCGAGTTGATCGAGACCAACAACGCGACGCCGGGCGACCTGATCGGCGTCGGCTATGGGCCCGACCTCGTCGTCTCTGCCGTGAGCGGGCCGTCGAGCGTCACGCCCGGCAGCGGCTTCAACGCCGCCGTCACCGTCTGCAATCAGGGCACGACCCCGAGCTACGGCGTCGACGTCGAGCTGCTCCTGTCGGGCGACGGGGCGATCACGCCCTCGGACACCCACGCCGGGAGCGGCTATGTCCCCGGGCTGAGCCCCGGGCAGTGCGCCTCCGTCGCCGTGCCCGCGAGCGCCTATGTGCCCGACGGCGCTCACCACCTCGGCGCGATCGTGGACCCGAACGGCGTGATCGCCGAGCTCATCGAGACCAACAACGCCGCGGCGGGCAGCGTGATCGGCGTCGGTTACGCGCCGGATCTCGTCGTCTCCGCCGTGAGCGGGCCGCCGAGCATGATCCCTGGCGGAAGCTTCGACGCGTCGGTCACGGTCTGCAACCAGGGCACACAGACGAGCTACGGCGCCCAGGTGGAGCTTCTCCTCTCCGCCGACGCGACCCTCACGTCGGCCGACTCCCCTGCTGGCAGCGGTCCGGTGCCGTACCTGGATCCGGGTCAGTGCGCCACCGTGACCTTCCCGGCGAGCGCGTACGTGTCCGACGGCGCCTACCACCTGGGCGCGATCGTCGACCGGAACAACTGGATTCCCGAGCTCATCGAGACGAACAACGCCGCGGTGAGCGCCGTGATCGGCGTCGGCTACTTGCCCGACCTCATCGTCTCCGCGGTCGACGGCCCGCCCAGCGCCATGCCGGGGAGCGGATTCGATGCCTCCGTCACCGTCTGCAACCAGGGCACGCAGCCGAGCTACGGCGCCGACGTGGATCTCTACCTGTCCGCCGACGCCACGATCACGCACGACGACACACCGGCAGGACACGGCATGGTCCCCTTCCTGGCGCCCGGGCAGTGCGCCTCCGTGCTCGTCTTCGCGAGCGCCTATGTTCCCGATGGCGCCTATCACCTCGGAGCGATCGTCGACGCGTACGACTGGCAAGAAGAGCTGATCGAGTCCAACAACGCCGCCTCGGGCGACCTCATCGGCGTGGGCTTCCAGCCCGACCTCGTCGTCTCGGCGGTCAGCGGCCCGCCCAGCGCCCTGCCGGGCAGCGGATTCGACGCTTCCGTCACCGTCTGCAACCAGGGGACGTCCCCGAGCTACGGCGTCGATGTCGAGGTGTTCCTGTCGAGCGACGACGCGATCACGCCCTCGGACGTCCACGCGGGGAGCGGCTATGTGCCCGGGCTGAGCCCTGGACAGTGCACCTCCGTGCACGTCGCCGCGAGCGCCCATGGCTCCGACGGCGCCCACCGCCTCGGGGCGATCGTGGACCCGGGCGAATCGCTCGTCGAGCTCATCGAGAGCAACAACGCTGCGGCGGGCGGCGTGCTCGGCGTCGGCTTCGGGCCGGATTTCATCGTCTCCGCGGTGAGCGGGCCGCCGAGCCTCGCCCCGGGTGAAAGCTTCGACGCCGAGGTCACCGTCTGCAATCAGGGCACGCAGCCGGGCTACGGCGGCGACGTGGAGCTCCGGCTCTCGTCGGATGCGACCATCACGACGGCCGACTTCCTGGCCGGCAACGGGCCGGTGCCTTACCTGGCGCCGGGCCAGTGCGCCACCGTGACCTTCCCGGCGAACGCTTACGTGCCTGAAGGCGCCTACCACCTGGGCGCGATCGTCGATCCGCACGGCTGGACTCCCGAGCTCATCGAGACCAACAACGCCGCGGCGAGCAGCGCGATCGGCGTCGGCCATCGACCGGACCTCATCGTCTCGGCGGTGGCGGGCCCGCCCAGCGCCCTCCCGGGCAGCAGCTTCGACGCCGCGGTCACCGTCTGCAACCAGGGCACGCAGCCGAGCTACGGCACCGACGTGGAGCTGCGCCTGGCGGCCGGCGACCAGGAGGCCAACACCGGGTTCTATGCCGGAAGCGCGCCGGTGCCGTACCTGGATCGCGGCCAGTGCACGGTCGTGACGATCCCCACCTACCTGGCGGCGCCCGACGGCGCCTATCGCCTCGCCGCCGCGGTGGACCCCAACGGCTGGATGCAGGAGCTCATCGAGACCAACAACACGAACACAAGCAGCGTGTTCGGCGTCGGCTACCGGCCGGATCTCATCGCGTCCGTGAGCGGCCCATCGACCGCCGCGCCGGGCAGCGTCTTCGACGCCGTCGTCACCGTGTGCAACCAGGGCACGGCCCCGAGCTACGGCACCCTGGTGGAGGTCCGGCTGTCGGCCGACGCGACGATCACGACGGCCGACTTCCTCGCCGGAGGCGCCTGGGTGCCGAGCCTCGCCGCAGGCCAGTGCGAGAGCCTCGTTGTCCCCTCTGACGCCTACGTCCCCGTGGACACCTATACGCTCGGCGTCATCGTGGACGCCTACGGCGAAGTCCCCGAGCTCCTCGAGGGCAACAACGCCACGGCCGGCGGCGAGCTCCTCGTCAGCTTCTGATCACCCGCTTCCACAGCTCGCCGACGTGACGGCGCTCCCCCGGCTCGAGGCGGAGAACCAAGGCCGTCTCCACGCTTCCCAACCCCGGTGCGCCCCGGTAGTCTCGCCGCATGCCCCTCGACCCGCAGCGCCTCGCCCGTGTTCGCGCCCATTTCCTGGCGGCCGCCGCGCTCGTCACCGGGTGCGGCGGGAGCTCCGCGCCCGACCACACCATCAACGAACGGGCTCCCGTCGACCACGTCCCGCCAGCGCCGACCGCAGCGCCCACCGAGTCCTCGTCCCCCGCGACCCCGCCGGAAGCTCCGCAGACCGATCCGAGCGACGCCACACCCAAGCTGCCGGTGAACGTGAACACGCCCCCGACTGCGCCGCCGACGGCGCCCCCTGCGTCGTCCTCCGCGACCGTGGGTCGTCCTCCGCCCGGCCAACCCCCGCCGACGTCGCCGGTGCACATCAACACGCCGTCGCGCACGAAGCCGTGACGCGAGCGGCATCCCCCGCCGCCCCCCTCGCTCGGCGACGGCCGCGCCGCATCCCCTCATGAACACCGCGTTCCCTCTCGGCACGACCGAGCGGCTCTTCGCGACGCTCCACCGCCGCTTCCTCGATCGCCATTACCCCGCGCCCCCGTGGGACCGCCTCGACCCGGCGTCGCTCCCGCCGGCCGACGTCGAGATCGCCCGCCAGGCGTGGGCCGCGCGCGCGGTCGCCGAATACCGCTCCATGATCGTCTTCGGCGAGCTCATCGCCCGCTTCGCCGAGCTGCGCTTGCCCCTGGAGGTCACGACCGCGGCCTCGCGCCTCCTCCAGGACGAGGCTCGCCACACCGAGCTGTGCGCGCGCGCGGCCGAGGCGCTCGGCGGCAACCACGGAGCGACCCTCGCCCCCTCGGATCTCCAGCTCCCGCGAAACGGCCTTCCGGCCCATCTCTTCGTCGCCCGATGGACAGCATCGATGTTCTGCGTGGGCGAATCCGCGTCCGTCGGCATCCTCGACGTCCTCCAGCAGCACACCACCGATCCTTGCCTGCAGGTCGTCGTGGGCACCCTCCTCCGGGACGAGATCCTCCACGACCGCTTCGGCTGGGCGCTCGCGCGCCTCGTCTTTCCGCGCCTCACCGAGGACGAGCGCGACTGGCTCGCCGCCGATCTGGCGTTCTCGCTCGCGCACTACGACCGCATCCACGCCGGCGCCTCGCGGGCCGACGGCGACCCGTTGCCCGACGCGCCGCCGCCCTCCGGCCCGAACCTCGGGATCCCCTCGCGCCCGGCCGCGGCGCGCGCCTTCTACGAGCGGATCGACCGCGTGATCCTCCCCTCATTCGCCGCGCTCGGCGTGCCGGCGTACGAGGCATGGGCGTTGCGCCTCGAGGTCCCGGCCCAGGCCGAGGACCGCTGAGACGGCGCTCGCCGCCTCAAGCGCGAAACACCCGAGAGACGGGCTCGCCTATCAGCGCAGCGAGGAGCCGCTCGCCCTCGGGCCAGGGCCCGAAGCCGGCGTCGACGTTGATGTGCCCGCACGGCCCCGCATGGACGAAGCGGCTCCCCCAGGCGCGCGCGAAGGCTTCGGCTCGCTCCGGGGTGCAGTACGGGTCGTTCGAGCTCGCGACGACCATCGAGGGGAACGGGAGCCTGACGCTGGGCAACGGGTGGAACGTCGACGCCTCGCGCGGGTAGCTCGGAGATTCGGTGTCGGCCGGCGCGACGAGCAGCGCGGCGCGCACGGGTCGCGCGCCCAGCGCCGCCCAGTGGACCGCCGTGCTGACGCCGCAGCTGTGCGCGACGAGCACCGGGGGCTCGGCGCTGGCGGCGACCGCCCGGTCGAGCGCCTCGACCCACGCACGTCGGTCAGGGTGATCCCAGTCGGGCATCTCCACGCGGCGCGCGAAGGAGAGCTTCTGCTCCCAGAGCGTCTGCCAGTGGCGAGGGCCGGAGCCGCTGTAGCCAGGGACGATGAGCAGCGAAAGCATCGTGAGAAGACCTCCCCGCGAACGAGGAGGGTACAGAGGAAGCGGGTCAAAATCACCTCGTCGCCACCCCGCAGACCCCGGAGCGGAGTCGACCCCTTCGACGCATGGACAAGCCGTTGATATGGCTCGCTTTTCCAGCAAGGAGGCGGGGCGCGTAGAAAAAGTTGCGTTCGGCCGTGCGCGGGTCGCCCCGGGGCGTCGCGGCTCATGTCGCATGCCAGACGCCTTCGACGTTCTCCTCCTCCTGGCTCGCGAGGCGCAGTCGCCGCCGGGACGCCATCCCCCGCCGGCGGCGATCAAGCTGCCCCTGCAGCTCCCGCATGGGACTTCCATGTCCCTCGATTCCTGTGTAAATATACGAGATGCTGGCGGCGCTGGATGTCGAATCGCCGCCGGCAGGATTCTCTTGGTTGAAACAACGTGTGACCTGACCGCGAAAGGGGTTTCAATGAATCAAGGATCGTCTTCGGGGCGTCTGCCCAGGAGCCGCATCGGGAGCTCGCTCTCTGTGTTTCTCTGCGTGCCCGTGGTGGCGCTCGCGCTCGCCGGTTGCGGCGCCACGGATCCCTCCTCCTCGTCCGAAGCTGGCGAGTCCACGCCGAACGGAGACGAAATCATGAGCTGGGAGGAGTTCAAGGCGAACGTTTACCGCGACCCGCAGCGCGGGGTCTACATCGTCGACGACGAGCAGGGGCTCAACGACGCGGAGCTGCGTGTCGTCTACGAGCGCTATGTCAAGACCGGGGCGCTCGTCGTGAAGCCGCTCGAACGGCGCTGATTACACCTCACAGACTCGAATGCCTCACGCCGCGCCAGCCAGCGACAGGGCGAGCCAGTCGTCGAAGCGCGTCGGCATGACGCGCGCGCCGTCGTCGGGGGTGAGCGACCGATCGTCGATCCGGACGCCGAAATAGGTCGCCTCCGCGTCGGCGATCACCTCGCGGCGGTCCTTCTTCGCGCTCAGGTACTTGCCGACGAACTCGGCGAGCGGGCGTTTCTCCGGGCCGGCCACCTCGACGATGCCGTTCACGGGCGCCCCGAGCGTGACGTCGGCCAGGGCCTCGGCGACGTCCTCGGACGCGATCGGCTGCAGGTGCGCCGACGAGAGGCGGACCCGCTCCGCGTCGGCGCTGGAGCGCGCGATCCCGTCCATGAACTCGAAGAACTGCGTGGCCCGCAGGAGGGTGTAGGGGATCCCGGAGGCCACGATCAGCGCCTCCTGCGCCATCTTCGCGCGAAAATAGCCGCTGACGAGCATTCGATCGGTGCCGACCACCGAGAGCGCCACATGATGTCTGACGCCCGCGGCGGCCTCGGCGGCGAGCAGGTTGCGGCCCGAGGTCTCGAAGAAGTCGAGGACCGCCTTGTCCTCGAACGACGGCGAGTTCGCCACATCGACAACGACCTCGGCTCCTGCGAGCGCTCCGGCGAGCCCTTCGCCCGTGAGGCAGTTGACGCCCGTGGAGGGCGACGCCGCGACGACCTCATGGCCCTGCTGGCGGAGCCTGCGTACGAGCTTCTTCCCGATCAGACCGGTTCCACCGATAACCACGATCTTCATGTCTTTCTCCCTTGTCCGTCGCGCGAGCGACCGGCGCCTTGCTCCTGTGACCCCGCGCTCACCGTCGATGACGAAGTGGGTCTAGCTCGTGTGACAGGAGGCGAAGGAAAATGACAGCCGCGCTCCCTCCGTCCGGAGATCCCGCGCGACGACCCGGATCAGAACGGCGTGTCGCCTTCGTCCGGAACGATGATCGACTTCAGCGCGCCGTCCTGGCAATCCGCCTGCAGGCGGAAGCCCTTCTCGGCCTCGGACAGGTCGAACCGGTGGGTGACGATCGACTCGACGTCCACCGCCCCCTCGGCGACCAGGCGGATCGCCCGCGGGTACACGTGCCCCATGCGGCGGGAAAACTTGATCTTCAGCCCCTTGCGGCGGCACAGCGCCGCCGGCAGCGCGTAGCGGTCGCCGTCGGGGATGCCCGCCAGCAGGATCCGCCCGCCGACGCGCGCGGCCTCGGCCGCGTGGTGGAAGCCCTCGGGCGAGTTCGTCGCCTCGAGCACGAGGTCGACGCCGCGGCCGCCCGTCCACTCCGCGACGGCCGCGAAGCTCGGCGCCGCGTCGTGCGCGCCCAGCCGGCGCGCGGCCTCGGCCCTGTACGTGACGGGGTCGACCGCGAAGACGCGCGCGACGCCGGCCAGGCGCGCGAGCTGGACCAGGCACAGGCCGATCGGGCCGCACCCCAGCACCACCACCGTCTCCTGCAGGTGGGGCCGCGCCAGGTCGATCGCGTGGACGGCGACGCCCAGCGGCTCCAGCATCACGGCCTTTCGCACCGAGAAGCCGCGGGGGACCGGCACGACCTGGTCGGGGCGCACCGCCAGCCGCTCCGCCATGCCGCCGTGGAGCGGCGGCGCGCCCAGGAACTCCACGTGCGGGCACAGGTTCACGTGGCCGCGGTGGCACCACTCGCAGCGGCCGCAGGCGTGCGCGGGGTCGACGGCGACGAGCTGCCCCCTCGAGAGGCCCAGCTCCGGGTGGTCGTCGACGACCCAGCCGGCGAACTCGTGCCCTGGCACGAAGGGGTCCCGGACCTGCGCCGCGCCGATCCCGCCCTCCAGGTAGTAGTGCAGATCGCTGCCGCAGATCCCGCAGCCCGCGACCTGGATCGTCACCATGCCCTCGCGCGGCCGCGGAGGTTCGACCTCGCCCAGCCGCACATCGCGGATACCGTGAATGAAGGTTGCGCGCACCGTTCCAGGCTCCCTTTCAAGACGCCGCCGGCTCCCCGGCAGGGCCGCGCTGGACGATTGTGCCGGCGCGATTCCCTACTGTAGTCTGCGCCCGTGATCGCTTGTCAATCCTGCGTTCCGGGGCGCTGACGGCGCCATGCGGGCCGACCTCGTCCTCGGGATCGATCTGAGCACCACCGCCGCCAAGGCGGCGGCCTTCGACGTCCAGGGGCGCCTGCACGCCGCCGGCCGCGCCCCGCTCTCGCTGGCCCGGCCAGCTCCTGAGCGATTCGAGCAGGATCCCCGGGACTGGTGGGCCGCCCTGTGCCAGGCGGTCGCCGGCGTCACCGCTGCGGTGGACCCGGGCCGCATCGCGGGCCTCTCCATCGCGCACCAGCGCGAGACCTTCGCCTGCCTCGGTCCCGACGGCGAGCCGCTCCGCCCCGCCATGCTCTGGCTGGACGGCCGCGCGCGCGGGCACCTCGGCGCGGTCGTCGCTCGCATCGACCGCATCGGGCAAGACCGCCTGAGGGCGCTGTCCGGCAAGGCCGCGGACTTCGGCCCGGCGCTGCCCAAGATCGCCTGGCTGGCCAGCGAGGAGCCGGAGACCCACCGCCGCACCGCCCTCTTCTGCGACGTGCAGGCCTACCTCGTGCAGGCGCTGACCGGGCGCGCCCGCACCAGCTGGGCGAGCGCCGATCCGCTCGCGCTCTTCGACATCGGCGCGCACCGCTGGTCCGAGGAGCTCTGCGCCGCCGCCGGCATCACGCCCGCCCGGCTGCCGGAGGCGCTCCCTCCCGGCGCGCCGCTCGGCGCGGTGTCCGCGGCCGCAGCGGCGGCCACCGGGCTGCGCGAGGGCACGCCGGTGCTGGCCGGCGGCGGCGATGGCCAGATGGCCGGGCTCGGCGTCGACGCCCTGGACCCGCGGCGCGCCTACCTGAACCTCGGCACGGCGGTGGTCTTCGGCGTCTTTTCCCCCGAGCCGCGGCAGGACCCGGCGTGGCGGACCATGACGAGCGCCTCCGGCCGCGGCTACGTGCTGGAGAGCAGCCTGCGCAGCGGGGCGCTGCTCTCGGACTGGTACCTGCGCCGCCAGCTGGGCGTCGATCCGCGCGACGGCGCCGCCATGGCCGCGCTCGAGGCCGAGGCGGCGTCGCTGCCGCCCGGCAGCGGCGGCCTGCTGCTCTTGCCTTACTGGGAGGGCGCCATGAACCCCCACTGGGATCCCGACGCCCGCGGCGCGATCCTGGGCCTCACGGACGCGCACGGGCGCGGCCACGTCTACCGCGCCCTCATCGAGGGCGTCGCGCTGGAGCAGGCGCTGGTGCTGGACCTGATGCGGGGCGCGGCGGGGATCGAGGTCGCGGAGTTCGCCGCGGTCGGCGGCGTGGCCGCGAGCGACCTCTGGTGTGCCGTGATGGCCGATGCGACGGGCGTCGCCATCGAGCGGTCCGAGACGGTCGAGGCCGCCTGTCTGGGCGCCGCCATGTGTGCGGCCGCCGGCGCCGGTCTGGCCGGGAGCATCGAGGCGGCCGCCAAGGCGATGCGCGGGAACGCCACGGCGACGTTCCATCCCGATCCCGCGCGCCGGGAGCGCTACGCGGCGCTGCTGGAGATCTACCGGGACATGTATCCGCAGCTCTCGGGGCTGCTGCGCCGCCTCTCGGCCTTCACGAGGGACTAGCCGCGGCGCGCGCTCCTCTCCCGAAGGAGCGAGCTGGGCCGGTGCCATGCGCCCGAGGACAGGGCACCTCCAGGGCATGGCGACGGAACTGCTCGCGAGGATCACTCAGGACGCCGCAGTGATGGGAGGCCGCGCGTGCATCCGGGGGATGAGGGTCACGGTGGGCACGATCCTAGGACTGCTGGCGGCCGGACACTGCGTGGAGAAGGTGCTGGATCTCTACCCATACCTCGAGAAGGACGATGTGCTGGCGGCGCTCACGTATGCAGCCTGGCGCACCGAGGAGGTCGAGCTTCCACTGAAGGCGTCATGAAGATTCCGCCTGCCTCACGTCTCCTCAGTGCGCTGTCGGATCGTTGACGCGCCCCGCGAAGAGGAGCGCCCCCGTCGGCAGATCGCTGATGAAGAAGAAGAACGGCCGGTCCAGCACGATCTCCGCGGGCTCCGGGAAGAAGCCCGCGCCCGTGGCGGCGATGAGGACCGCCGTCGCCGCCGCGGCTTTGGTCCCGGCCTCGTCCACGTCGATGACCGCCTTGTGGATGACGTCCTGGATCTGGACCCCTCCACCCGGAATGATGCCCGAGAAGTCGGCGCTGGGGCCAAAGGCGACGCCCATGCCGAGATCCACAAGCGCCTTCTTGAGAGAAGCCGAGGTGCCGAACGAGAACTTCGGCATCGTGATATCGACCGACCGCGACTGCGTCGAGGCGATGATCGTCTCGAGCCCCGCGCCGTCGAGCGACTCCGCCAGCGCGTCCGCGTTCCCCTCGGCAGGCAGGACGAGGAACATCGAGACAGGGGTGCCCGCATAGGGGATCTCCACGGCTTCCCAGCCGTCGCCGGCGCCGTAGCGCGTCTCCTGTGTGCCGTGCATCATCTGGGCGGTGACGCTCGTGCCGTCGCCGCGCTGGAACGCGCCGGGCTTGGTCGCGCCCTCGCTGAACGGCGTGTGCCACGCGGCGTCGAAGTAGATGGCGTTGGTGAGCACGACGCGCGTCTCCGGGGTCACGTTGTTGTCGAGGAGCTTCGGAATCATGCCCTCCGTCTGGTCCTTCACCCACGCGTTGATGAGGCTCTCGGCCTCCTTCGGGGCATCGAAGTCGGCGAGCCGCACGCGCGCCCCGTAGCTCTCACCGAGCACCTTCAAGAACGGCTGTTCGAGCGCGAGATCGACGTGCGACCAGATGGCGTTGGCCGTGTGGAGCCGGAAGCCGCCCCCCTCGACGTTGCTGGAGCCCTCGGCGCGCTTGTGGAGCTCGAGATCCACGTAGTTGAACGCCGGGTGCAGCCGCTCCTGCGGGAGCTCGAACCGCATCGTCGCGGCCATCGCCTGCTCCGTGGTGGTCCGCGCGCCCGCGTACGTCATGGCGAGCGCCGTCGAGATGCTGTAAGGCGAGTAGACGACGTTCCCGTTCGCGCTGGGGAGCACGCGGCCGAGGTCGAGCGCAAAGCTCGCGTTGTTGCGCGTCAGCAACACCTGATCTTCCTCCGAGACGACCGGGTTTTCGATCCGCGCCGCGTCCGACGGCAGCACGCAGCCAGCCTTCTTCTCGAAGCACTCGACGGCCGAGCCGCCCCCTCCCGGGCCCGAGCCGCCCTCTCCCTGATCCGGGCCACCACCGCCGGTGCCGCCTCCATCGTTCGAGCTGCACCCCGCGAGAGCCGACATGAGCACGGTCGCCAAGACAATTGATGTTCTCATGATGCCAGGGATTAGCAGCCTGCGTGCCAGAGCGCTTTTGCGCCGAAAACTCGCCTGTTTGTCCTGGGGAGACGCGCACACCCGGCAAGCCTGGAGCAGATTGTGCCAAGATGAGCCTTCAGCGGAGCTCACGGGTGGGCGGGGAGGGCCCGGTGACGCCGAAACCGATGGATCGGCGCGGTCGATGTGCCTGTGCCACCTCGGCAGATCCCGTGGTGGGCCGGGAAGATCGTGCCGCGCGAGCGGGTTGCGCCGAGGTGCGCCACGGACCATCCTTCCTGCCGACGCGCGAGGCACATGAAGATGGACGAGGGCGCAGGAGAACCGACTGGCACGCGCTCGGCGCGGATCGATCGCGGCGATGTGTTCTGGATAGGGCCCGACGACTCGCGGGGGCCTGTCCCGAGCTACTCCCATCCCCATGTGGTGGTCCAGGACGACGTCTTCAACCACTCGCGCATCACGACCGTGGTCGTGTGCGCGCTGACGTCGAACTTGCACCGGGCGAACGAGCCTGGGAATGTCCTGCTCGATGTGGGCGAAGGGAACCTCCCCAGGCAGAGCGTCGTGGTCGTGTCGCAGATCTCCTCGGTCGAGAAGGCCCGCCTTGGCGAGCGGATCGGGTCGCTGTCCGACGCACGGGTGGATCAGATCCTGGCCGGCCTGCGCTTCCAGCAGGCGTCGTTCTTCAGGCGGTAGCGAGCAGGTGCGCCTCGTGGGGCAGGTCGACGTCACCGAGGCAGCGACGTTGGGCGAGCCCGGCTCCTGGGGAGGAGGATGAATGCCTCACCACGGCGACCCGGAGGTGGCCTTCAGAGAGACGCTTGCCCGGGATCGGGCGCGAATCGATGCAGCGATCGAGCGGCTCTCCGGGGAAGAGACGAAGGCTGAGCGGTTCCTGCTCGCGCTCGCCGGGGCGTGGGGCCGCCCGGTTCCATGTCGGGTGCCGCTCGGACGGCGGCTGCCGCCGGTCGCCCCGACCGAGCGTGGTGTGAAGTGCGTGGCACGCTGGGTATCTGCGGCCAGTCCAGACGTCCAGCGGGCCGCCCTCTCCGCCCTCGAGAAGGCCGGGGTGGTCGCCCGGCCGGTTCTGGGTACGGTCGCCGACGCGCTCGCGAGCAAGGAGCCCGTCGTGCGGCTCGCCGCAGCCCGCGTGCTCGCGCGCGCTGCGCCGTGTCCCGAGCAGGCGCCGGCGCTCCGTCGTGCGCTCTCCGACGAGCTGTTCACGGTGCGCTGGCTGGCGGTGGAGGCGCTCGCGCGCAGCGGCGATGAACATCCGCTGGCGCCGGTCCTTGCGGCGTCGCGTCCACGGCTCGACGCTCGGCTTGCTGCCTATCGGCTCGAGAGCTGGCTGCGCGCGGTCGCCACCGTTGGACGGGATGCGTCCGCGCTGTTGCCCGAGATGAACGAGCTCCTGGACCGGATCTCCGCGCTCAGCCGGAGCGATACCTCGTGGCACGAATCGAGATTCATGATCGAGCGACTCGTACGGGAGCTTCGTGCGACCCAGGGTGCCCCCTGAACGGCTTCATTTCACGCACACGCGAGGCCGTGCCAGCGCCTCCGTCCATGGACGACATGATCATGCTCCGACGACCGAGCGCCTGCCTGCGGACCGCCGTGCTCGCGCTCTCCGCTGCCGGTTGCGGCGGCGTGGCGGGGACCTCCGCCGCCAACATCCCTTGCCCGCCCCCCACAGCGCCTCCGGCGGCCTCGTCGGCCGATTCCGGCGGCAAGCCTGGCCGCACGAAGCTCAGCGTGGCCCTCGTCCCCTGGATTCCAGATGCCGCCGGCGATGCCTTCGCGTCCCTGCGAACGATGATCGAGGACGCGTTCGAATCGGAGCATGCGGCGATCGATCTCGACCTGCGCCTCGTCAAGTCCGATGACAGCTACCACAATCCAACGCGCCTCGCCGGATGGCTTGCGTCCGGTCGCTACGATCTGGTCGAGATCGACACTGTGGTTCTGGGAGATCTGATCGACGCGGACGTCCTCGAGCCGTGGCCTTCGGTGCCGGAGCGCGACTACCTCGCCGCAGCCAGGTCAGGCAGCATCGAGATCGATGGAAGCGGCAAGCCCGTCTGGTGGGGTGTCCCCCACCTCACCTGCGGGTTCTTCCTGGTCACGAGATCCGAGAAGCTCGATGCCGCTTCCAGCATCGTCGGCCTCGTGAAGGCCGCGCGCGAGAGCGGGAAGCCCCTGCTCGGGAACTTCGTGAGCAGCTGGGATCTACCCGCCCTCTACCTGGACGCACGTGTCGACAACGGGCTCGATGCCACGAATCCAGCGGCCCTGAGCAATGCCCTGAAGCCGCCCCTCGAGGCCGCCAGCACAGCGGCGCTCAAGCAGCTTGCCGAGCTCTGTCGGCAGGGTGACAACAACCCATGCATCGACGGCACGTACGACGAGACGCAGGATGCTCCGGTCGATGAGTTCGTGAAGGGCAGCGCGATCGGGTACTGGGGATTCAGCGAGCGCCTGCATCGGACCGTCGCGCTCATGAAGGCTCAGGGCATGCCCGTGGCGGGGCTGCGTGTATCGACGATCCCGCTCGGGACCAGCGCCACGCCCCTCCTGTTCACCGACGCCTTCGTGCGGCGAAAGGGATGCTCCGGCGATCCAGCCTGCAATGCCGCGGCCGCCGCGTGGGCGGAGTTCATCACCCGCGACGACGTGATGCGCGATCTGCTCGTCTCCAGGGATGCCGGGCCGGCCGCGGTGCCGCGCTACCTGTTGCCGGCCACGAGCTCGGCGTTCCAGGTCGAGCCGATCGCCAGGGACGCCCTCTACGCGGAGCTCCGTCCTCTGGCCCAGTCGGGGAGATCGTTTCCGTCGCACGCGTCGATGTACGAGCGGCGGGGCGCGCTGGTGCACCTGCTCGAGACCCAGCTCGCGGCGCGCTGAGAGCCATGTCGCTCGAGAGGCTGGTCGGCTCGCATCGCTCGGGCCGTGCGGCGCATCACGATTTGGTTGCATTGACAACCAAATCCTTCGTGGTATGCTGGGCCATCATGCGCGACCAGTTCACGGCCGAAGGGGGGATCGTCCTCGACAACGCGCTCAGCTACTGGGTGGCGCGCGTCTACCTCGCTTCCCGCGCCGCGATGTACCGGCGCTTCCGCGCGCACGGCGTCGAGATCACGCCCGAGCAGTGGATGGTCCTCGTCCGCCTGTGGGAGCAGGAGGGCGTCACGCAGACGCACCTGGCCGAGCGCACCTTCCGGGACGTGCCCACGATGAGCCGGATCGTCGCGCTCATGGAGCGCGACGGGCTCGTCGAGCGCCGGCTCGACCCGACGGATCGGCGCGCGCGGCTCGTCTACCTCACCGCGCGCGGGCGAACGCTGCGCAAGGCCCTGTCGGGCGAGGCCATGGCCCTCGTGGACACGCTGCGCGCCGGCATCCCGGAGGAGGATCTCCTCACGACCCGGCGCACGCTGCAGCGCATCCTCGCGAACATCGAGCCCGAGGGCTGAAAGGATCCCGGCCCTCCGAGCCGCCTTCTTCACGATCAATTAATTGCATAGACAACCAATTCAGGAGACACCCGCATGAGCCAGACCGCTGCTTCCCCTCACTTTCCTGCGCACACGCTCGACACGGCGCCCGCGGCGGCCCGCCCCGCGCTGGAGCGGACCTCGCGGAAGTTCGGCTTCCTGCCGCTGCCCTCCGCGCGTTTCGCGACGTCGCCGCTCCTGGTGCGCGCCTTCGACGAGCTCCTCTCGGTCTTCGAGGGGGCCACGCTCTCTCCGGTCGAGCGCGAGGTCGTGGTGATGGTCGTCGCCGGCGAGAACGGCTGTGATCTCTGCCGCACGATGCACCGCGGGCTGCTCCTCCGTGCGGGGGCTTCCCCCGAGGTCGCCGCGGCGCTGTTCGAGCGAAGGCCTGCGCCCGACGCGCGCCTCCAGGCGCTCGCGGCGTTCACCGAGGCGACGCTGCGCGAGAGGGGAGAGGTGCCGGACGCCGATCTCGACGCCTTCCTCCGCGCGGGCTTCACCGCCGAGCAGGCCCTGGAGGTGATCGTCGGTATCGGCACCTACACGCTGTCGACGTTCGCGAACCGGATGACCCGCACCCACGCGCTGCGCTGAGCCGCGCAGATGCACGGGGCCGAGAGCGACGTCGTTGATCGCATCCTGCGCGAGTGTCGCATTGCTGGCATCGTGACCGACCGGGCACGCCTCGTGGACTCGCACGAAGCGTGCGTGCACGTTGTGATAGAAGGCGAACCGGACTGGAGTCCTTTCACCGGGTTCGGACCGTACCCGCGTCCTGGGATTCTCACCTGGCCCAATTCCGGCTGAGCGGCGCCCCGCTCGTCGGGCGGAGCTGCTCGTCGGTGAACACCAGGCGCATCGTGTCCTCGGCAGTCTTCGGCTGCCTGCTCGGCACCGGTCTCTCCGGCGCGTTCGTACAGCGCCTCCTGCGCCTTCTCGCTTGCCGCAGACGACCGCAAGAGGTACCTCGTACCCATGCCCAAGGACGCCAGAGTCTTCGTATTCGATCACGTTTCGGTCGGTGTCGAGAACCTCGAGCGTGCTGCGGAGTTCTACGACGCCTGTCTGGCGCCCCTCGGTTTTGTCCGGCTCTCGCAAAACGCCCGTAGCGTGGGGTACGGGCCCGAGGGATACGAAGCTGAGCCGCCCTTCGCCATCGTCGCGACCGGTCCCGACGCGAAGGCTCCTGGTCGCGGCTTCCACCTCGCCTTTGTTGCCCCGAGCCGCGAGGCGGTCGATCGCTTCCATGCGGAGGCCCTCAGCAAGGGCGGTGTCGATGAAGGGCCGCCCGGCATTCGCGAGAACTACGAACCCGGCTACTATGCGTCCTTCGTTCGCGACCCCGACGGCCACCGGCTGGAGGCGGTGCTGCACGAACATTGACCGTGCGGGCCATGCGAGCTCGCCGGGCTCTCGTCGTTCCGGCGACCCGACCGACCACCGAACCAGCCGCTCCGCCTCATTTCACGGGAGGGAATCATGTCGTCTGTCGTTCTCCTGGGCGATTCAATCTTCGACAATGGTTCGTATACCAACGGCGAGCCCGACGTCGCCTCGCACCTCCGCGCGCTCTTACCCTCCTGGCGAGTCACCCTGTGTGCCGTCGACGGTACGACCACTTCCGATATCGGACCCCAGCTCGATCGAATACCGAAGGACGCGACCCACGTCCTCCTCTCGCTTGGCGGAAACGACGCGCTCTCCAACGCTGAGATTCTCGGGCTGCCCGTCCGCTCGACGGCCGAGGCTCTCGACCTGTTCCGCGAACGCGTGGATGCGTTTGAGCAGTCCTACTCGTGGGCGCTCGAGGCCGTCGTCGCGCTCGGTCGCCCGACCACGGTCTGCACGATCTACAACGGCAACCTCGCTCCCGATGAGGCCGAGCGAGCTCGCATCGCCTTGATGATGTTCAACGACGTGATCCTTCGCCAAGCTTTCTCGCGCGCGCTCGACGTCGTCGATCTCCGCCTTGTTTGCTCGGAGGCGGGGGACTTCGCGAACGCCATCGAGCCGTCGGGCGCCGGCGGCTTGAAGATCGCACAGGCGCTCGTCCGCGCCCTGGGCGCCGCCGCGGTCCAGAAGCGAGCGACGACCGTGACCGCCGGCTGACTGCAGGGCGCTGGGCGGACCTTCGTCCGCTCGCCTCATGCTCAGGGCGACGGGCAGTCGGAGGCGCTCGGCGCGGCGCGGACGATGGTCTCGCCTTCGAGGCGAAGCGGCACGTAGCAGCGCACGAGACGGCCGATCGCCTCGTGAGGGCGAGCCTCGAGGTGAACATCCCAGATGCGCGCGGTCTGATCGCCGGCGGTCACGAGGCGCTCGCCATCGGGGCTGAACGACGCCGAGGAGACGCGCTCTCCGTGACCTTCGAGCCGCGCCAGCTCCCTGCCGCTCCGCGCGTCCCAGATGCGCGCCGTCCTGTCATCGCTGGCCGTGACGATGCGCGCGCCATCCGGGCTGAACGAGGCCGACCACACCTGATCTTGATGGCCCTCCAGACGGACCAGCTCCTTGCCGCTCCCTGCGTCCCAGATCTGCGCCGCGGCGCTCACTCCAGCGGTGACGACGCGCTTGCCGTCGGGGCTGAAGGACGATGTCCAGATCATCTCGCTATCGCTCTTGAGCTGGGACACCTCTTTGCCGCTCGCCGCGTCCCACAGCCGGCTGGCCACGTCTTTGCCGGAGGTGAGCACGCGCGTGCCATCGGGGCTGAACGACGCCGCGAACAACGGCCCAGCGTGGCCCTGGAGGCGTATCAGCTCCTTGCCGCTCTGCGCGTCCCAGATGCGCGCGGTCGTGTCCCAGCCCGCGGTGACGATCCGTGTGCCATCCGGGCTGAACGCCGCCGCCTCCACGTGATCGGCGTGCCCTTCGAGGCGCGCCAGCTCCTTGCCGCTCTGCGCGTCCCAGATGCGCGCAGTCTTGTCCCAGCTCGCGGTGACGACGCGTGTGCCGTCGGGGCCGAACGATGCCACCGTCCGCTCTCCATCGGCGTGGCCCTCGAGGCGCGCGAGCTCCTTGCCGCTCTTCGCGTCCCAGAGACGTGCGGTCCCGTCGTCGCTCGCGGTGAGGACGCGCGCGCCGTCGGGACTGAAGGCCACCGAATACAGGCGCCTGGTGTGGCCCTCGAGGCGTGCGAGCTCCTTGCCGCTCCTCGCGTCCCACAGGCGCGCAATCGTGTCGAGGCCGACGGTGGCGACGCGCTCTCCATCGGGGCTGAAGGCCGCCGACCACAGCTTGTCCGTGTGCCCCTCCAGGTGGGCCACCTCGCGTCCCGTGAGGGCCCCAGGCAGGGCGCGCGCCAGCAGGAAGCGCGTCGTGGGCTCGGCCGGCCGATCCTTGTACGCCGCGTCGAGATAGACCGCAGCGCGCGCCGGCCGGCCGGCCAGGTACTCCTCGCGCCGCAGCGCCCGCACGAGCGTGATCTGTGCTTCGTCGTTGCGCTCGCAATGTGCGAGCGAATAGCATAAAATTCATGTGGGCCGCCGACGCCGAGCCGAGCGCGCACGACGTCACGACCCAACGACGGGATCGAGCGATGGCGGACAGAAAGATCTCCAAGACCGAACCCGAGTGGCTGTTGCTGCTCGGGCCGCACCGCTACCGAATGCTCCGCTACGGCAACACCGAACGTCCGCATACGGGGCAGTACTGGAACCACCACGGTACGGGCATCTATCGATGCGCCGGCTGCGGCACCCAGCTCTTTTCGTCGCAGACGAAATTCGACTCTGGGACCGGATGGCCCAGCTTCAGCGCAGTGCTCGACGAGAAGCGGATTGAGCGCCGGGCCGATCGGAAGCATGGCCTCGATCGGGTGGAGGTCGTATGCGCCCGCTGTGATGGACATCTGGGGCACGTCTTCGACGACGGGCCAGCGCCGACGAGCGAGCGCTTCTGCATCAATTCCGCCTGCCTCGAGTTCGAGAGCGAATGATTCGCGAGACGGCAAACATCGCGCCGACGCCGTGCCATGGCGGGGTGAGGCTGGAGGCACTCACCGACGACGCCGGAACAGGATGCGAGGGGTCGGCCACTACCCGAGCAGCCATACGGCCGGGCTCTGCTCGACACGTTCGCCGGCGAGCGTCGCAGCGCTGTCGAGGATCTGGGTCCACGGCAACGCTGGGTACCCGGCACGGTGCGCGAGGTCGGCGCCGAGCGCAGCGACAAGCAGGGCGTGCGCGGAGGGCACGTTGTAACCCGCGGCATAGAGCGGGTTGAGCTCAAGAACCACCGGCCGGCCGTCTCGAGCGAAGGCCACGTCAGCCACGTAGTTCGCAGGGAGATCAGCCGTGAGGAGCGCTGGGGCAAGGGCGCGAGCCGCCCGCTGCACCACCTCGCTCCTGGCGGTGAGTTCACCGGAGAGGAGCCGGCGCGCGTCGTCGATGAGAACGTCGAAGGGGCCGTGGTAGCTGGCCATGAGGAGACGGCCACCCAGCACCGTCAGCCGCACTTCGAAGGGCACCCGGATGGGGTGGCGGTCGCCGGGCAGGGTGGCGAGCTCGATGCGCTCGAGGTGGAGGTGCTCGCGCAAGGCGAGGCCACCGACATCGAGAGCGACACGCAGGCGGCGGACCACCTCGAAGACCGTGGCCTCGATGTCCACCTGGTTGCTGCCGTAGTAGAGCTCGGGGTTGGCGGACTTGGCCGATGAGATGGCCCGCCGCGAGGGCGGACGTGACCAGGAACGAACCGCAGAAGACGCGACGAGCGCAGGGCGCATTGACGCGCATGGTGAGCCCCCGGGACTCCAGCTCTCCTCGGCGTCGTATGTCGGCATAGGGCGCAGGATAACACGATAACCCGCGTGAGCCCCCGCCGGCTACGCGGGCGCCGCTGGTCCCTCCTGCCCCTCCTGCTCCGGGCCCCGGCACGACTCCAGGCCGCGACTTGACAGCTTCCCAGGATCCAGCACAATGGACGCCATTTCGCTCATCACAAGGGCCGCCAATCGACGAAGGAAGACCGTGGAGAGCAAGACCAAGAACACAAAGTCACGCCCGCAGATCGCCGCCATGGTCGCCAGAGCGTTCGGCGGCATGGCGCTCGCGGACGGCGAAGACGCCGTGGTGGAGCTGAAAGACGGCTGGTTCAATGCGGCTTACAGCGTCCGGCTCGCCGATGGCCGGGAGGTCATCCTCAAGATCGCGCCGCCAAGAGATGCGGAGGTCATGTTCTATGAGAAGAACATCATGACCACCGAGGTCGCCGCCATGCGCCTGGTCCGGCGAAACCCGGCCATCCCGGTGCCCCAGATCTACCATTTCGACGACGCTCGCGACCTGTGCGACTCGGACTACTTCTTCATGGAGAAGATCGCCGGGGACAACCTCGAGCACGTGAAGTCGAGCCTCTCCCCCGAGACGCAGGCGTCCATCGACCTGCACATCGGCGAGATCGTCCGGGAGATCAACGGCTTCACCGGCACCTATTTTGGTTACGATGGGAACCCGGACCTGCGCGCGAGCACCTGGAGAGAGGCGTTCATCAAGATCATGGAGTCGGTGCTGGAAGACGGCGCCCGGAAAGGCGTTGTGTATGACCAGGGCTACGACGAGATCCGCGCCGCCGTCCTCAGGCACGCCCCCGCGCTGGAGGAGGTCGCCACGCCGCGCCTGGTCCACTGGGACGTCTGGAACCCCAATGTCTTCGTCAAGGAAGGCAGGGTCACCGGCATCATCGACTTCGAGAGGGCGCTCTGGGCGGATCCCTTGATGGAATCCCAGTTCCGGCTGCTCTCCGCCGAGGGCATCACCAGCAGCATGCGCGGCTATGGCAAGACCTCCTTCACCCTCGAAGAAGAGCGAAGGTGCCGCCTCTACTCGCTGCACCTCGCCCTCGTCATGAACACGGAGTGTTATTACCGCAACTACGACACCAACTCCGTCCTCGACCTCTCCAGGCAGTGGATGGGCGAACACATGGCCTGGCTGGGCGCGAACTGAACGCTCATGGGCGAGAGCTCCAGGGTTGAAAGTCTGGGGACCGAGCGGGTCGGGAAGCTGCTGCTGGAGATGTCTTCCCAGACCACGCTCTCGCTGCTGGTCTATGCCATCTACAGCCTCACGGACATCTACTTTCTCTCCGTGGGCGTCAACTCGCTGGCCGCCGCCGCGGCCTCGATCATCTCGCCGGTCCTGATCGCCCTCGGCGCCGTCGCCACGACCGTCGGAGCCGGCGGCGCCTCGGTGGTCTCCAGGGCGCTCGGCGAGCAGGACATCGAGAAGGCCTCCCGGACGGTGGCAAACACCTTCCTGATCTTCTGGACGGCGGCGATCACCATCTCGGTCCTGGGCTCGGTCTTCATCGAGCCGATCGTCCATCTGCTCGGGGCCACCGACAGCATCGCGCCCTATGCCATCGAGTACGGGCGGATCATCTTCCTCGGCGCCATCGCCGCCACCGGCTACTCGGCCATCGTCAGGGCGGACGGCAACGCCAGGTACTCGACCGCCCAGTGGATCATCCCCATCTGCGTCAACATCGCCCTGTGCTGGCTCTTCATCATCGTCTTGCAGATGGGCGTCTCGGGCGCCGCCCTGGCGACGGTCTGTTGCCAGGCCACCTCGGCCGGCATGGGTGTCCACTTCTTCTTTTTCAGGAAGAACCGCTCCTATCGCATCAAGGCGTCTTATTTCAAGCCGGACTGGCCCATCATCGTCGAGGTGGTGACGATCGGGTCCCCCTCGCTCATCAAGAGCGCCAGCGTCGGCCTGATCGCCGTCGTCACCAACAACCTGCTCAGGCTGATCGGCGGCGACAGCGCCCTGAGCGTGTTCGCGATCGTGGGCCGGCTCTACTCCGGGCTGCTCGCGCCGCTCACCGGCATCGTCCAGGGGATGCAGCCGCTGGTGGGGTACAACTTCGGCCAGAAGAAGCTCGAGCGGGTACGGGAGGCCATCCGGCTCTCCCTTGGCGCCGCGGTCGTCTATGGATCGCTCGTCTGCGGCGTCTGCCTGGTGATGCCGGCAGGGCTGATCGCCCTGCTCTCGAAGGAGAGCGCGATCATCGCCGAAGGGCAGACCGCGTTGCGGCTGCTGGCGCTCTCCTACCCGCTTACCGGCGTGGCCATGGTCACGGCGGCCTCGTTCCAGTCGGTCGGCCGGGCCAGGGAGGCGCTGCTGCTCACCCTCGGGGGCATCCTCCTGGTCAAGCTGCCGGTGCTGCTGGTGGCCTCCCGCCTGTTCTCCCTGACCGGGATCTGGGCCTCCGAGGCGATCTCGGAGCTGATTCTTTGCATCGTCTCCTTCCTTCTTCTGAAGAATGCCCACGCTGGTTCTGGGCATGGCATGGCAAGAGCGCCTGACGCCGGCTGAGCCTGGCTCCAGGCCACCGAAATGCGGCGCAGAGGCCGTCTGCGCACCGCGAATGTGTTCGTTGACACTCGTCGCAAGGTGCGGCTATACACTCGGCCATTCACCTGCTGGCCGACACCGTTCATTCAAAAACACAGCAGGTCCGGACGTAAGTAAACAGAAGCAACGAACCAGCCGCGGCGCGCGGCTGAGGAGGGAGGCATCGATGAAGCTCTATGAGTTCGCTCCTACCCGCTCGATCCGTGTGCGCTGGGCGCTCCAGGAGCTGGGCGTGGACTTCGAGACCGTTCAGGTCAACCTCCGGGCCGGCGAGAATCGCCGCCCCGAGTTCCTCAAGCTCAACCCTGCCGGCAAGCTCCCCGTGCTCGTCGACGGCGACCTCGTGCTCACCGAGTCCGTTGCCATCGTGCTTTACCTGGCCGAGAAGTACCCCGAGAAGGGCCTGCTCCCGGCAGACCCCAGGGAGCGGGCCAAGGTCAACCAGTGGCTGCTGTTCGCGGCGACCGAGCTGGAGCAGCCGCTGTGGCGCATCGCGCGTCACAAGTTTCTGTATCCGGAGGACAAACGCCAGCCTGGCGACATCCCCGTCGCCTGCGAGGACTTCAAGGCCATGGCCGACGTGCTGGAGAAGCACATGGAGCAGCGGCAGTTCGTCGTCGGCGACAGCGTGACGGTCGCCGATCTCGTGATGGCCTACACCCTCGACTGGGCCAACGAGATCCACCTCCTGGAAGGCTTTCCGCAGCTCCGGGCCTACATGGATCGGATGTACGCCCGTCCGCACGCGGCCCCGCGCATCGCCCAGGCGTTCGCCAGCCTCAAGGCGTGAGGGGCGGCTGGCTGGAGGAGCTCTCGTCCTCCAGTCCGAGAGCCCGCTCGTCGTCGCCATGGCGCGTGCCCTGGCGCGGCGCGCGCCCGGCCGCCACGCAGCGCACGCTCGGCCACCGCACGCCCGGTCGGCCGGGAGATCCCCCGCGATGCCCGTGCGCGACCCGCGATGCCCGCCCGCGATGATAGAGTGGCGCGATGAGCCGCCGCGTCAGCAGCGACGGGACCGGGACCCTCCAGATCCACTTCGCCTTCGATCGCAGGCTGGTGGACGTCGTGAAGTCGCTCCCGTCCCGCCGCTGGAATCCCGAACAGAAGACCTGGCGCGTCCCGGAGACACACGTGGTCGCGGTGGTGGAGGTGCTGCACGCCGAAGGGTTCGGCTTCTGCGAGGTGACGCAGCGCCTCTACCGGGAACGCGGCGGGGCCCTCGCCCTCGACGAAGGGGGCGTCACGCCGATCCCCACCGGGGAGCCGGCCCGAGCCGATGAGCCGCGCGACGGGGACGCTCGGCCGAGGCCAGCGGTGGCCGCGTCCGACTTCACCGTCTCGAAGCTCAACGGGCAGGTCCGCGCCGCGCTCGAGGCGGCGTTTCCAGCCTCGATCTGGCTGGTGGGCGAGGTCTGCGGGTACAACCGGGCCGCCCACAAGAGCATCGTCGGCTTCGAGCTCGTCGAGCGCGACGCCAACGGAAAGGAGATCGCCCAGGTCAAGGCGACCCTCTTCGAGAGCGCGCGCGCCGAGATCGAGCGGCGCCTCGCAGCGGCGGGCGACCCGTTCCAGATCGAGGACGAGATCCAGATCCGCGTGCGCGGGCGCGTCGAGCTGTACGTCCCCTGGGGCTCGTACCGGTTCCTGATCGAGGACCTCGACGTGGGCTACACGCTCGGCGAGGCCGCCCGGCGGAGAGAGGAGATCGTCCGCCGGCTCGCCGAGGAAGGGCTGCTCGATCGGAACCGCTCGCTGCCCTTCCCCGCCCTGCCCCTCCGCGTCGGCCTCGTGACCAGCCTGGGCTCGGACGCCTACAACGACGTGCTCGGCACGTTCAGGGAGTCAGGCTTCGCGTTCCGCGTCGTGGCGCACGGGGTGCGCGTCCAGGGGCGGCAGACGGAGCCGTCGGTCCTGAACGCCCTCGACTACTTCCGGGCGCGCGCCGCGGAGCTCGACGTGCTGCTGATCTGCCGCGGCGGCGGCTCGCGCACCGACCTCGCCTGGTTCGACTCGGAGCCGATTGCCCGCGCCGTCGCCACGTTCCCCCTCCCCGTGGTCGTCGGCATCGGCCATGAGCGAGACATCTCCGCGCTCGACTTCGTGGGCTTTCGCGAGAAGACCCCGACCGCCGCGGCCGCGATGCTCGTCAAGCGGGTCTCGGACGCGAGGGATGAGGTCGAGTCGTCGCTCCTGAGCATCCTCGATCAGGGCCGGCGGGTCCTCCGGTCGGCCTCGTCGGATCTCACCCGCCGGGCGGCCCGGGTCCCGCGCTCCGCGTCGCTGCTGATCGCGCGCCGGGCGGGCCAGCTCCAGGAGGCGGTCCGCCAGCTTCGACAGGGGGCGAGGCGCGATCTCGACGCCGCGTCGCATCGGGTCGACGAGATGGCCTCGCTCCTCGGGCCGCGCTCGTCCCGGAGGCTCGCGCTCGAATCCGAGCGCCTCGAGTCGCGCGAGCGGCGCCTGCGCCTCCTCGATCCGCGGCGCGTCGTGGAGCGGGGATATGCGATCCTGCGCACGACGGAAGGGGCGGTGCTCACCGACGCGGCGCGCGCGCCCCAGGGGACGACGCTCATCGCCGAGCTGAAGCAGGGCGTGCTGCGGCTTCGCTCGGACGGATCGGAGGAGACATAGGGTCATGGCAAAGCCGAAGCGCGGGACGAAGGAGCTGTCCGACGGGGACACGACGAGCCCGCAGCGCGCCGCAAAAGAGGCCTCGTATGGCGAGGCGTCGTCGCGCATCGAGGAGATCTTGCAGAACATCGAGGAAGGTCAGGTCGACATCGACGCGCTCTCCGCGCTCGTGAAGGAGGCCGCGGATCTGGTGACGCTCTGCCGCCAGAAGATCCATGCCGCCGAGATCCAGGTGCAGACCATCACCGAGCAGCTCGAGCGCGAGGCACCGGAAACGACGACCACGGACGCAGACGACGAAGACGACGAAGACGACGAGTAGGCGGCGAAGGCGATCCGTATGAGCGCGACGTTCCGGCCCGCCAACTACCGGGATGTCGGCGAGATGCTCGGGCTCTGGCTCGACGTCTCGCCGATCCCTGCCGGCCGCCTGCTCCGCGGCGGGCGATTCGACGTCATGACGACGGCGAGCGATCTCGGATTCCCCGGGACGATACTGAACCTCCGGCGCGGCGCCGATCCTGGTCACCTCACGGGAGTCAACGTCATCCACGTCGCCGCGGAGGACGACATCGAGAACTACGACACGCGGCAGCGACGGGTGAGGAGCTGGATCGGAAAGGCTCTTTCCTCGCTCGCGGCCCCCGCCCTCCCCTGGCCCGTCTACGTCCATTGCACGTCGGGGAGGGACCGGACCGGGGTCGTCATCGCGGCGGCCCTGCTCGGGATCGACGTGCCGCCGCAGGTCGTCGCGGAGGAGTACATGCTCAGCGAGGGCGCGGACCGCATCGCCATCGCTCGGGCCATCGAGGGCATCCTGGAGTGGCTGCCGTCCGCCGAAGTCGACAGGGCAAGGCTGCGGGGAGCGCTCACCTGGCGCACGTGACAGCCCACGGACGCTGAACGATCCGACCCAGGTTGGGGTCTGGCGGCGTCCGCGGTGACAAGCACCCGGGGCGGCTCCTCGCGCTCACGGAGCGGCTCGATTCAGCGCTATTTTCCAGGCAGGCGCCGCGAGCACCGTGACTAACCGAGCGTTCCCGAGGCGGCTTGCCTCCAGGAAGCACCCATGCAAAGCGAAATGGTGGACGATATGGAGGGGATCGACGAGCCGGACGGAAGAGTTGAACATCGATAGAGCCGACGGCCGGCGCGCACGGCCACGGTGGCGCAGCGGAAGATGCGCAGCAGGGATCCATTCGACGTAACCAGGAGGCGCTCCAAGGAGCGCAGAAAAATCCATGAGCATACTAACAGTGGAAGAGTTTCAGGAGATAATCAAGGCCACTTTCAATCAATGGCTCGACAGCAAAGCAGAGAGCTTTACCGTTGGCGATGTACAGGTAGATGTATCGCGGGGCGTCGTCAGCTTCGATTGCGGCGTCCCTGGGCATTGCCTTGACAACAACGACGCGGAGCGCCTCAAGGAGTGGGTCAACGGCCACCAATTTGATTCCCACGGCTGGAACCCGAAGATGCGTGGCTGCAAGATCGTGGGCAACACCTGCCAGTTGAATGTCTTTCTGAACGCGAGCGTGAGCTTCAACTTCCACGTGAACCTTTCGGGGAAATGCTCACCAGGTCGCCACATATCCACGTGAGGTCTCGGTCCAGGCGAACACCTACGGGTTCCCTCTCACGCGGGAGGAAGGGGAGCAGGACGCAGAGGGCGAGCAGACGGGACGCGGCGCTGGCCGGATCGGCGGGCGCGCGTTGCTGCGGCCGCAGCAGGATGCGGGATCCCTGCCCGGCGCGCAGCACGGGGCGCGCGCGGTCGCGCCCGCGCGCAGCAGGCAGCCCGCGTGGCCCGGCGAGTGCTAATCATCTCCCCGTGACCTCACCGCTGCTCTCTCCTTTCTCGTTCCCCAACGGCCTCACCGCCAGGAACCGCGTCTGGCTCGCCCCGCTCACGAACGGGCAAAGCCATGACGATGGCTCTCTGGGCGACGACGAGCTGCGCTGGCTCTCCTACCGCGCCCGAGGCGGCTTCGGCGTCGTCGAGACCTGCGCCGCCCACGTGGCCGAGGACGGCCAGGGCTGGAAGGGCGAGCTCGGCGTCTTCGCCGACCGGCTGCTGCCCGGCCTCCGCCGCCTCGCGACCGAGATCGCCGCCCAGGGCGCGCTGGGCCTCGTCCAGCTCTTTCACGGCGGCCTCCGCGCCAATCCCCAGGTCTCCGGCCTGCCGACGTGGAGCGCCAGCGCCGTCGCCGAGCCGGACCTCCCCGTCCCTCGCGCCGCCACCGAGCAGGACATCCTCGCGGTGGTAGGCCGCTTCCGCGACGCCGCGACGCGGGCGCACGCCGCCGGCTTCGCGGGCGTGGAGCTGCACGGCGCCCACGGCTACCTCCTCGGCCAGTTCCTGTCCGCCACCCAGAACCTGCGCACGGATCGCTGGGGCGGCGCGTGGGAGAACCGGGCTCGCCTCCTGCGCGAGACCCTTCGGGCGGTCCGCGCCGCGGTGCCCGCGTCCTTCGTGGTCGGCGTGCGCCTGTCGCCCGAGGACTGGGGCCAGGCCAAGGGGCTCGACCTCGACGAGAACCTGACGCTCGCGCGCTGGCTGGCCGAGGACGGCGCCGACTTCCTCCACCTGTCGCTGTGGGACTCGAGCAAGCGCTCGCAGAAGCGCGGCGACACGCACCCGCTGCCGCTGTTCCGCGAGGCGGTTGGGGCGAGCCTGCCGCTCGTGGTCGCCGGCGGGGTCTGGACGCGCGCCGAGGCCGAGGCGCTCCTCGACAAGGGCGCCACCGCGGTCGCGCTGGGGCGCGCCGCCATCACCAACCCCGACTGGCCGCAGCGGATCGCCGACCCCGCCTGGCAACCGCGGAGACCGCCGCTCACGCGCGCCGAGCTGTACGAGCGCGGCGTCTCGGAGACGTTCGCCGGGTACCTGCGGAGGTGGAAAGGCTTCGTGGCCGACTGACGGCCACCGGCGCCCGCGCCTGGCACAACGGCACGGCCGGGCTCCGGCGTCCGCCGTCCGGCGGCGGGCAGCGCTACGGCAAGTCGAACGCGAAGAGCGTGTTGCCCGGCGTGCCGATGCCGAAGCTCTCGTAGCCGCTCCCCCAGAACACCATACCGCGCGTCACCGCCGGCCCGGCGTTGACGGAGCCGTCGGCCGGATGGCTCCAGAGGACGTCGCCCGTCTCGGCGTCGAGCGCGTGGAAGTCGCCGCTCATCGAGCCGCCGTAGACCACGCCGTTCGCGACCGTCAGCGGCCCCCTGGTCTGCGCGCCCGGCGTGGGATCGGGCGTCTGCCACAGGATGTCGCCCGTGGCGGCGTCGAGCGCGCTCCACGAACCCCAGTTGATGACCTCCCCGGAGGGCTGCAGCGTGTACTCGACCTGGCCGTTGTTGCCGATCGGCACGTAAATCCTGCTCTCGTCGACGGCGACTCCCCACATGATGCCGCCCAGCTCCCCGCCGGGACCGACCAGCGTGCTCCACACCACGCTCCCGTCGTCCCGATCGAGCGCCCAGAAGATACCGCTCTTCTGGCCGGCGCCGACCAGATCGCGGCGCTCCGCCCCCTCGCCGGCCGTGAAGAGCGTGGCGCCCGTGCCGAAGTCGTAATCCGGGCCCGCCGGATCGGGGCACCAGTTGCCGCCGAAGTAGCAGGCTCCCGTCCAGGCGTCGAAGCCCTGGAGCCGCCGCGCCCACTTCAGCGCGCCGGTGCGGAGGTCGAGCGCGAGGACGGCGTCGATATAGTCGTCCGGCGCAAGGCAGGCCTCGGCGGCGACGGTGTCGTCTCCGGCGGCCTCCACGCACGCGGAGACGGACGGCGGAACGGTGTAGTTGTTGCCGGTGGTCACGTACAGCGTGCGGCGCTTGAGGTCGAGCGCGGGCGCGCCGCCCCAGACTGCGCCGCCGGTGTAGCCGGCCGGAACCGTGTAGCGCTTCCAGAGCACCGCCCCGGTCCCCGCGTCGAGCGCGACAACGCTGCCGCGGAAGCTGCAACACGGATATGCGTTGTCCGCCGCGAAGAGCTCCTCGCGCGAGGAGACACCCACGTACACGCGGCCGCCATGCACGACGGGAGACTGCGTGAGGATCGCCGCGGGGTGCGTGTCGAGCTGCCTCTTCCACAAGAGCGCCCCGGTGCGCGTGTCCACGGCGATCATGTGCGCGCCGGCCAGGGTGCTGAGGAACAGCGTGTGGCCGTGGAGCGCGGGGGTCGTGCGCGAGACGGCGCCGGCCGTGCCCGTGAGGCTCGCGATCGTGCGCGTCCAGATCGGGTGCCCGGTCCTGGCGTCGAGCTTGTACAGCTTGCCGCCCCCGTCCGGAAAGTAGACCGCGCCGTGGTCGACGGCCGGCGTCGCGGGGACGATGCCGGTCGTGGTGAAGGCCCACTTCACGGCGAGCGATGCGACGTTCGATGGCCCGATATCGTGCTCGTCGCGCGCGTAGTGGGTGTTGGCGAGATCGTAGCCATAGACGGTCCAGCGCCCGGCACCCGTGCCCATGGCCGTGCTCCCCAGGACGACAGTGAGCAAGACAAGACAGACGGCGGCCCCGATCGCGGACCGGACCCAGAAGATACGCTTCATGGTGCTCCTCCCGGGGCCTCGAGGTGAGCGGCGATCGGCAGCCCGACGCGCCAGTTCCGTCGCCTCTGCAGCACGAGGCCCCGAGTCTAGGTCACGCGGAATCGAGCTGGGCGTCAATCGGATAGAGAAAGGCGGCGCGGCGGCGCGGAGCCCCTTCCCATGGCTGGATACCGGGGTAATCTCGGCCACTCGGGAGGTGGGCCACGAACCGGAACAGCGCATCGAGTCCGCGCTCGCGGGCGACGACCACGAAGACCACTGCAGCGAGGAAGAGCAGCGCCGAGGAGCCGAAGAAGGCCGCCGCGCCGCGGAAGGCCGCCGCGCCGAAGGCTCCCGCGAGGCAGAAGGGCGCGGCGCGCAAGAAGGAGCCGCCGCCCTCGCCGGTGCCGAGGCTCCTCGGCGTCCTGGAGTCCCAGAAGCAGCTCGGCGGCGCGTCGTACCCGCCGACGCTCGAGCGGCTGACGGAGCTGACCGGTGACACGCTCGCGGTGACGAGCAAGGCGCTGACGACCAAGGAGGCGAAGGGGCGCGTGCTGCTCTCCCGCGCCGCTGGAGGCAAGAAGAAGCCAGCCCCCAGCGCCACGCTGGTGCTGCTCGCGGAGGACCTGGAGGCGATCGCGCAGTCCGATCGGCTCCTGGAGGTGCAGCTCCAGTCGGCGCGGACGGCCGACGCTCCCGCGGTCGGCCTGGCGCAGCTCCCCAAGGGCCTGGTGTCTCCGCTGGGCGGCGCGTTCAAGGCAGCGCTCGCTCAGCGCCTCGCCGAGCGCCGGCTCCCCCGCACCATCGGCGCCTTGATCGGGAAGAAGCCGCTGTTCTTCTTCCTCGCAGACGCCGTCCTCCCGGCCGCCGGCGCGCCGGCGCGGCCCGCCGCGATCGCGACGGACGGCGCTGCCCGCCCGACGGCCGCCGACGGCCCCGGCACGTCGGCCCCCAGCAGCGCCGGCAGCGCGGCCCAGAGCGGCCCCGGCGTGCCGGCCGTCTCCTTCGCCGATCGCTTCGACGCCGCCTTCTCCTCGCTCGACCGCGCGTCCGGCCGCCTCAACTACGTCACCCTCCACGCGCTGCGCACCGCGCTGCCCGACATCCCGCGCGCCACGTTCGACGAGGAGCTCGGCGCGCTCCGGCGGCAGCGGCGCTACTCGCTCGACCCGTCCGACGGGCGCCACCACCAGATGGCCGAGGCCGAGCGCGAGGCCGGCATCATGGAGGCCGGGAACCTGTTCGTCTACGTGGCGCGGAGGGACGACGCATGAGCGAGGAGCCGACGTTCGAGCGCTTCCTGGCGGCGGTCCGGGGCACCAACCCGTTCCGCAGCCACCGCATCACCGACGTCGGGGGCGGCGAGGCCACGGTCGAGTCGATCCACAAGAACGCCTTCACCAAGCTCGTGCGCGTCGTGCAGGACGCCGCGAAGGAGCCGATCAGCATCGGCGCGCTGCTCATCGGCGCGCCCGGCGTCGGCAAGAGCCACCTGCTCGCGCGGCTGTTCCAGTGGGCCGGGGAAGACAAGGCGACGGTCGTCTACCTGCACAACATCCTCGCCTCGCCCGAGCGGATGCTCCGGTACGTGCTCAGCGCGACCGTCAGCGATCTCGCGGGGCACCGCGGCAGCGACTACACACAGTCGCGCCTGTACACGGTCCTCAACCGCGCCGTCATCCGGACGGGCGCGCTCAAGGGCCGCAAGATGATGACGGGGCCCAGGGAGATCGACGCGCGCAAGGAGGCGCTGGCCCGCCTCGGCGCCAAGATCGACCCGCAGAACGCGGTCATCCCCGTGCTCAACGCGTTCCTCACCGGGACCTCGCACGCGAGCCTCGGCGACGCCGGCGCCGAGAAGCGCGCCCAGGCGGCGGTGCTGTGGCTCTCCGGCGAGACCCTCGGGCCCGACGAGGCGCGCCTGCTCGACCAGGCGGCCGGGGAGGACGGCCTCGCCCTCGCGGACGACGCCGCGGTGGAGCGCGTCCTCCACGTCCTCTCGCACCTGTGCGCCCTCGCCGAGCTCCCGCTCGTGCTCTGCCTCGACCAGATCGACAACCTCGACGCCGACGCCGTGCGCGCCCTGATGTCCTACGCGCACGCGCTGCTCGACCGCGCGAAGCACCTCGTCGTGATCGTCTCCGGCGTGAAGCAGTCGATGCTCTCCCTGCGCACCGGCGAGGTGATCCCGGCGGCCGCGTGGGACCGCATCGCCGAGCGGATCCTCGAGCTGCACATGATCTCGCCGGAGGAGGCCCGCGCCATCCTCGAGGGGCGGCTCGACGCCGCGCTCTCCGGCTTCGAGGAGAAGGAGATCGAGGAGCTCATGGCCGCGCGCAAGCGCGATCGGCTCTTCCCGCTCGGCAGCGCGTGGCTCGAGCGGCGCCTCGACGGCGTGCAGGAGCTCCGGCCGCGGGACGCGATCCTCTGGGCGCGCGACCGCTGGGAGGCGCAGCAGGATCGGCTCGCGGCCGTCGGCGGCAAGCGCTGGCTCAAGGAGTGGCCCGGCCCGGAGATCGGGCCGAATCCGCCGCCGGCTCCGAAGCTGGAGGACGTCATCGACGCCGAGGTGAAGAAGAAGCTCGTCGAGGGCACGACCCGCCGCCGGCTGCAGCAGGCGTCGCTGCCGCCCGACGAGGACAACCTCGCTAGCCTGACGCACCACCTCCTCGCCAGGTGCGCCGGAAAGGGCGCCTCGACGCTCCTGAGCGTCGAGCACGCGACCGCGAAGAAGCGCGGCAAGGCCGCCCCCGCGCACCACCTCGTGGCGAAGGAGAAGCGCGCGGACGGCGTCATCGTGACCACCGGCGTGACGTTCCTCTGCGCGCCGAGCGGGCACGGCGCGCGGCTGCCGCTCCAGCGCATGGTCGAGGACACGAAGCACACGGACAAGCGCATCCTGGTCACCGACGAGGAGCGCCGGCCGCTGCGGCTCGGCGGCGCCGGCAAGGCCGCGTACGACGCGCTCTGCAAGCTGGGCCGCCAGCGCTTCCTCCACCTCCACCTCGACTTCGCCGGGCACGCGGAGCTCGACTCGCTCGTGGGGCTGCTCGGCGCCGCGAGGAGCCACGACCTCGAGATCGAGCACCCGCGCGGGCAGTACCGCAAGGTGACCGAGGCCGAGGTGCTGGCGTCCTTCGAGCGCCAGAGCCTCCTGCTCGCGCACCCGCTGCTGCGCGAGCTGCTCACCGAGGAGATCGTGAAGGGCGGCGGGGACTCGACGCCGCCCCCGGCGTGGGATCCGCAGCAGACGCGGGAGCACATCATGGCCGAGCTGTCGTGGCGCCTCGGCCTGATGGCGAAGGAGCTCGCGCAGATCTTCGCGAGCCGGAAGAAGCTGCAGGAGAAGCGCTTCCCGGAGGTGTGGTCGCACATCAAGAAGACGGCGCAGGCGCTCCACGACGAGGGCCACGTCCACGCGACCGCGACCGACGACGACCTCTTCGTCCAGCTGCGGGGCAAGAGGTGAGGCTCGTGCACGTCAACGTGACCCAGCTCCGCGTCGCGGCGACGTGCCCGAGGCTCCACTGGTTCGACGCGCGCGCCACGGCCGAGCGGCAGGACGGGCGGACGGTCGTGAGCCGCATCTGGCGCAAGGGCGGCGAGGCGCCCGGATGCGGCGCGCTGTTCCACACCGCGGTGGAGCGCTTCAACGCCGCCGCGGCGAGCTCGGACGAGGTGCTGGCGGCGCTGGAGGCCGCCGGCGACGCCCCGGGCCTCCAGCAGGCGCTGATGCGCTGGTTCAACGCCTCCTGCCTGAACCTCGACGCGCTCGCGGCGCGCCCCGTGCCGCTGCGGCTGGGCTTCATCTCGGCGGTGCAGCTCTACATGGAGGAGCTCGCGCGGCTCGCGGCGCACGCGAGGGCGGCGGGCCTGCCCGCGGCGGAGCTCCGGGCGCAGCTCTTCGGGGACTCGCGCAAGCGGGTCGACGTGACGTTCCACGTGGGGGAGGACGTCCACGTCCACGTCACCGGGGCGATCGACTACGTGTACTTCGATCCGCGGCTCGGGAAGCACCGCATCGTGGACTACAAGCTCACGCCCGCGACCTCCCCGAACAGCGATCTCTTCCAGGTCTTCACGTACGCGCTGATGCACCACCACCAGCACGGCACGCGGCCGGACGTGGCGGTGTTCTACCTGCACCCCACGCGCAGCGTCCGGGAGGCGCGCTGGGAGGAGATCGAGGCGAAGCGCGGCAAGGTCTACGAGCTCATCGCCAGCATGGTGGCCTGGTCCGACCACGCGGTGGGCGCGGGCGGGCTCCCGCCGCCGGGCGACCGCGCGTACTGCGGCGGCTGCAAGCACGAGCGCTCCGGGGCCTGCGTCGCGCAGCTCGGCCACAAGGACGTGGGCGCGTGGGACAGGCGCTGGACGGCGCTCGAGGCCACGCGCGGCGGCGGAGCGCCTGAGGGGAGCGAGCGCGCCGCCGCCAGCGCGCCGGCGGCGGACGAGCCGGCGGCGGACGAGCCGATGGTGGAGGACGATCCCGAGCTCGACGAGGCGCTGGCGGTCGTGAAGCCGGCCGTCGAGCGCCCGAAGCCGGCGCCGGCGCGGGGCCGCGGGCGAAAGGCGCCCGCGGAGGCGCCGCCGGGCGGTACCAGCGCGAGGCCGCCGGAGGCCCGCGCCGCGAACGTCACCGGCATGCTTCTCGGCTTCGACGACGGCGGCGCGCCCGTCTGCGTGGACCCTGCGGTGCTCCGGACGCACGTCTCGGTCGTCGGCGCGGCGGGGAGCGGCAAGACGTGGATGGCCAAGGTCATCGCGGAGGAGGCGCTGCGCGCCGGTGTCCCCGTCGTCGCGATCGACCCCCAGGGCGATCTCGTCCAGATGATGGAGGCGCGCCCGCCGTCCGATGTGCCGCCGGAGCTGCACCGCGCCTGGGAGGAGCTGAGGGAGCGCATGGAGCCGCGCATCCTCACGCCCGGGTCCTCGCACGGCCTGCGGCTCTGCCTCGACCCCCTGCGGCTCCCGAGCGCGGGCGAGCTCTCGCACATCGCGAACCCCGCGCTCCGCGCCGAGGAGGAGGAGGGCTTGCTCGTGGCGGTGGCGGCCAACCTCGTCAGCCTCTGCGCGTGCGGCGGCGAGGAGGAGTCGCAGCGCACGTTCCTCTACCAGGTGCTGCGGCACCTGCCGCGCGCGGCGCCGGTCCGGCTGAGGGACATCGTCGCCGCCGTCACCGCGCCCGAGGACCTGGGCATCGACGACGTCGACAGCTTGATCCGCAAGTCCGAGCGCGAGCGGCTCGCGCGCAAGCTCAACACGTTCGTGCAGGGCCCGTCCGCGAGGCTCTTCTCGGGGGGAACGCGCCTCGACTTCACCGAGCTGCTCCGGCCCTCGAAGCCGGGGCGCGTCCCGCTCAACGTCGTTTACCTGAACGCGCTCAGCAACGACGACGAGAAGCACTTCTTCCTCGCCGCCCTCGCGACGGAGCTGTACCGCTGGATGATCACGACCGTGGACGCGACCTCCGGCGGCGTGAACCTCCTCTTCTACATCGACGAGGCGCGCGACTGGATCCCTGCCGGCGGCAGCAAGCCGCCCGCCAAGCAGCCGCTGATCCGGCTCTTCACCCAGGGCCGCAAGTACGGCGTGGGCTGCTTGCTGTGCACCCAGAGCCCTCGATCCGTGGATTACAACGTGTTCGGCAACACGAGCACGAAGCTCATCGGGCGGCTCGAGGCGGCCCAGGACGTGGAGCGCGTGATCGACTGGTTCACCATCGAGGGCGGGGCCCCTCCGTGGGTCGCCGCGCGCAAGGGGGCGCCGAAGGGGAGCTTCGTCGCGCGCTGGCCCGACATGCCCGCGGAGCTCGCGGGCCGCGCGTTCAAGGGGCGAACGCTCTTCACGCGCCACGCCGGCGCGTGGTCGCCCGACCGCGTGGAGCGGGCCGTCACCGAGGCGGGGCTCCGTGGCACAGGCGGGTGACGCGCCGGGCGCGGGCGGGGTCGAGGCCTCCTCACCAGCAAGCCGCTCCCCGGGATCGAGGTAGGCACGACGGTGGTGCATGGACCTAGATAATCCCGTGATTCGACTCTGCGCGGAGGGCACCCGGGCGGAGTTCGAAGGCAGGAAAGAAGATGCCCGGGAGCTCTACCGTCAGGCGTGGGCTGTCTGCAAAGACGACTACGACGCCTGCGTGGCGGCGCACTACGTCGCACGGTTTCAGGACACGCCAGAGGAGGCGATGTCGTGGAATCGAGAGGCGCTCGTTCGCGCAAGGAAGGTCGACGATGAACGTGTCCAGAGCTTCTACCCTTCGTTGTATGTGAACCTCGGCCGCTCCCATGAGCTGCTTGGCAACCGAGAGGAGGCGGAGCACTTCTACCGGCTCGCGGCCGAGCTCGGCCTCGAGCATCAGCCGGACGTCTAGAGATCATGACATCCCCGGAAGGCCCGCGACACGAGGTGCTCGCATGAAGAGCGCGCTCGAAAGAAGGACTCGGTTTCCTCTGATGCTGCTCGCCCTGCTTCCTCATCGTCGAGGCCCAGGGCTCGGATCCGCTGCCGCCCGAGGCCGATCGGCTGCGCTTCCTCCAGTCGCTCAAGCGGACAGGAAAGGCGGTCTGGTGAGGTTGCCCCGCGTATCGCTCGCCTCTGTGGTGGACAGCCAGGGACGAGCAGCTCCCTGAACCCGGTCGCCGAGGCGCTCGTTCAGATGGCTGCCATGGGTCGCAGCGCGATCGCGCGCGGTCAATCCGCTGCCGTCGCGGAGCTTGCGGTCAGCGACGTGGGCCCGTTGCCGAGCACGCGCGACACGAGCGCGAGCAGCATCTCGCGCGCCTGGCCGCCGTCGACGGCTGGATCGTGCAGCCGGATCGCCTTGCAGCCATCCTGAATGGGCGTGGATCACCCGCCCTGCTTGCCGGCGCGCCCGCGGCGTGCCTTGATCGCGCGCGTGACGACGGGGTTCTTCGAGGCGCGTGGCTTTCGTTTCCGGCTCGATCGCGAGGGCGCCGAGGTGAGCGGGGCGCCGACGCGCGCGGTCCAGGCCACCATCGAGCCCGACCAGGCGAACCTCGACGGTGACGAGCCGCTGGCAGAGCTCCTGGGCCGCCGGCTGTCGGCGCTGCTCGGCGCGCCGGTGAGCGACGAGGAGGGGATCTTCGACCTGGCGGTCGAGCGGGATGGGGCCGTGGTCGCGGCCGTACAGCTCTCGTGCGGCGAGGACGACGAGGATGTGCTCGAGCTGCTCGGCGAGCGGTCGCCCTCGCTCCCGGTGCGCGCGCTGGTCGAGGCGCTGGTCGAAGCGCTGCGGGGCCCGGGGTGACGGCGCGCGCGGCGCGCCAGCACGCCGTGTCGGTCCAGGTGAAGCCGATCGAGGACGGTCGCGTCAGAAGCGCGCCGCGCCCCGGGGCTCCCGGCGCTCGAACCGGCCGGAAATCGCGCTCGGCGTGACAGGCCTCGCGAACAATCACGCAGGGCGAGGCAGCGCGCGCTCGCGGGCGCGCCACGCGGCCGGGGCCACGCCGTGGCGGCGGCGGAAGAGGCGGCTGAACTGGCTGGCGTCGGCATAGCCGACCCGCTCGGCGATGATCTCGACGAGCTCGTCCGTGTCGCGCAGGCGACGCCGCGCCTCGGCGAGGCGGCCTTCGAGGATCCACGCCACCACGGAGCGCCCCGTCGACCGCTTCACCGCGGTCGTGACGTACGCGGGAGATCGGCGCACCGCGCGGGCGACCTCACCGAGGGTCAGCGGCCCCAGACAGCGCGCCTCGATCACGGCGAGCGCCTGGGCGACGATCGACGGGGCATCGGGCAGAGCGGCGTCGCGCGGGGCGGCGCGCACGATCTCGGCGAGCAGGAGCCCGAGGAGGCTCTCGGCCACGACGGGCAGCATGCCCGAGGACCGCGACAGCTCGCGCTCTAGCTCCTCGAGCAGGCCGAGCACGTGGGGCTGCCTGCTGGTGGGCAGCTCGACGACCGGGAAAGCCCCGCGCCGGACGCGATCGAGCGGGGCGAGCAGCTCCTGAAAGCGATCCTGGGGCAGGCACGAGCGACAGAAGGCCACGCCGCGCAGATCCGCCTTGCTCGCCGTGAGCCACCGGTGGGCATCACCGGCAGGGACGAGGTGGACCTGGCCCGCCGTCAGCTCCAGCTCGCCACGGTGCTCGACACGCACGCGGCCGCCGAGGTGAAAGGCGAGGACCGAATAGGTGTGCACGGCAGCGCGCCGCATCGGGCGGATCTCCGGCGCGCGACAGGCACGCACGTGGATCACGCCGTTCTCGAGGGCGTCAATTGTAAGCTGCGACTCCATGGCCATCGTCGGAGGGTAACACGCGCCGACCGCGCAGGATCCCGAAGGATCCCCCGCGCGCGCCGTCGGAAGATGGCTCCGGGCGCGACGACAGGGAATGGCGGGGTCTTCGATCGGCCTGGCCAGGCTTTCGAGGCTCCGTCGGTGCGACGTCAGAGGCGTCTGCGGCGTCACAAAAAGAGCAGAACGCGGCGTGCGTGGGCGCCCCGACATGCACACATGTAGAACGGACAAGAAATGGTTGAGCTCGCTTGACAGCCAGGAAGTCCTTCGTTCTTCTGAATACCTGCGAGGTCACCCGGGGGTCCTTATCGCGGCGCGCCGCAACCTCGCGCGGACGCCCGAATTCACCATGATCTAGATCGAACATGATGGCTGCGCGCTCGGCATGGGCGCGCGTCTCTCGACCGGCGCGATCACGACACCGGGATCGTGCCGGGCGATGCTCCCCTGTCAGTTCATCACCAGGGAGGGTTTATGCAACTCAAGTTCAATTCCCATCAAGGCGTGTTCTTGGCCTGTCTCTTCTTCCTTGTCCCGCTGCTGGGGGCCGGCGCCGCGGGTTGCGTCGGGCAGGAGGAGGAGTGGAACCCCGAAGAGGCCGTCGCGGTCGCCGCCCAGGCGCATCGGGTCCAGAGCGGCGAGCAGCTCTTCGAAAGAGAGACATTCGGCGGCAACGGGCGCCGCTGCGCGACCTGCCACAGTGAGGAGACAGGCACGCTGTCGCCGGCGGACGTGCAGCGGCGGTACGCGGCCAACCCGCACGATCCTCTCTTCCGCCCGATCGACAGCGACGATGGCGTCGGCAACAGCTACACGCGGCTCCTCAACGAGGCCACGATCCGCTACGAGTTCCCGCTGCCGCCGAACATCTGGCTGCACGACGACCCCGCGGCCACGAGCGTGACCGTCTTCCGGGGCATTGCCTCCACCAAGAACTCGCCGGCGCTCGATCCGCTCATCACGTTCGATACCCGTGAGCCCGACCTCGAGACGCAGGCCGCGAACGCGATCCTTGCGCACTTCGAGCCGACGGTCACGCCCACGCGGCGACAGCTCGAGAAGATCGCCGATTACGAGAGGACGCTGTTCAGCTCGCGGGAGCTGCGCCGCTATGCTCACGGCGGGCCCGAGCCCGAGCTGCCTCGTGGCTGCACGCCGTCCGAGAAGCGCGGGCGCAAGCACTTTCTCCCGAACCAACTCTGCGGCCAGTGCCACAGCGGGCCCATGCTGAACACGGCCAGCGACCAGTTCGTCCTCGGGCCGTTCCTTAGGATCACGGGCGTGCTGGCCGGGTTCTCGGGCGAGGTCCTCGGCACCACCGAGACGCGGCCAACGCCCAACCCGATGCGCCGCTACGATATGGTCTGCCCGTCGGACGGGAGCAGCTTCCTCTGCTCCGATCCAGACCAGTTCTTCCCGCTGATCGCCGTCTATCAGCCGCGGCTCGAGAACGGCATCCTCTCGATGCTCGCCGCCGATCCGGCCTACGCCCTGGTCCTCGGCAGCCTGGACGGCCTGGGGGACGGCAAGACCACCTCCCTCTGGGGCATCAACGAGACGGCGCCCTATTTCCACGACAACTCGGCCCATACGCTGGAGGACGTCGTCCACCACTACAAGCTGGTGTTCGAGGCCGCCCCCATCCTGGCCACCCCCCTCGGGGGGCGAACGACCATGACCGCCCAGGAAGAGGCGGACATCGTCGCATACATGAAGCTCCTCTGAGCGGAAGGCCCCCTCCCGGGCGGGCCGCGGGCCTCCTCGGCCCTGCGGCCCGGCCGGAAAAACAGCACCGCCGTTGAGCGAAAACCGGACGAGCGGGCACACAGGGCACGGCGCTCGACCTCCACGCGTTCGACGCCGCCGGCGCCCTGGTCACGACGCACGACCACCGAGACCTCGCGCCGTTCAACGGCCCTCTGGCGATTGCGAGGTTCACGGATGATCGACGATCGTGTCCTTCGGGCGGGGCTCCTCCCCGCAATGCTCGGGCTCACGGCCCTGGCTACGGGCTGCTCCGGCGGCGGAGACCAGGCCAGCGCTGGCACCGCCGGCGCTGGCGGCTCGGGCGACAGCTCGGCGATCCCATGGGGAAGCTGCCCAGACGATTTCCTCTCCGAGTGCGCCGCCGTCCCCCTGCCCCTCGACCCGTCGGCGCCCCACGGCGAAGCGCTGCCCGTCTTCGTATCGCGCCGCCTCGCGCCCGGCGGCGCGGCGAGGGCGCAGGTCTGGCTCCTGCAAGGCGGCCCCGGCGACTCCGGCTCCGTGTTCAAGGACGTCATCGAGCAGCTGTGGCAGGGCGTCATGCCCGACGTCGACTGGTACGTGCTCGAGCACCGCGGCGTCGGGCTCTCGGGCCGCCTCGGCTGCCCGGTCCAGGAGGACCCGGGCTCGGACGGCGGCGAGGACATCACCGCGAGCGAGTGGCCCGCCTGCATCGAGGCGCTGAAGGAGCGATGGGGCGACGATCTCGATCACTTCACGACGTCGGCCGACGCCGAGGATCTCGCGCGCCTCATCGAGCGGACGCGCGAGCCGGGCAAGAAGGTGGTCGTGTATGGCGTCTCCTACGGGACGACGCGCGCGCTGCGCTTCTTGCAGGCGCACCCCGACGGGGCCGACGCCGTCATCCTCGACTCGGTCGCATCGCCGGACGCGCAGCGCCTGTCTCGCTACGATACCCAGTACGATCCGGTGGCGAAGGATCTGTCCGCGATCTGCGCCGCCGACCCGGTATGCGGGGCGAAGCTCGGCCCCGATCCCTGGGCGAAGCTCGACGCGCTCTTCGGCAAGCTCGCAGAAGGCCACTGCGCGGAGCTCGGCGCCGACGTCGCGCTCTTCGCGTCCATCGCTCCGCTCTTCGTGCAGATCCGGAGCCTGCGGACGCACCTCTTCCCGCTCGCTTACCGCATCGACCGCTGCGAGCCCGGCGACGTGCAGGTGGTCGGCCATTACATGCAGACGCTGCTCGAGCTGATGTCGCAGCCCGGCGGAGGCGAGCCGCGGGGCTCGATCCTCCTGGGGACACACGTGGCCCTCTCCGAGCTGTGGGAAGAGCCGGCCCCCACCCCGGCCGAGCTCCAGGCGCGCTGCGATGCGCAGCGCCTCTGCCCGCGGGAGGCGCTGGAGCTCGGCCAGCTCTACGAGGCCTGGCCGCGCTACCCGCACGACCGGTTCTGGAGCGGGTGGCCGGGCTCCACCGTGCCCATCCTGGCGATGAACGGCCTGCTCGACCCGCAGACGCCCATCGATCTGGCGGAGCTCTCGGCCGACGAGCTCACCGCGCCTCATCAGACGTTCGTGGCCGTGCCCTGGAGCCCGCACGGGGTCGCGTTCGAGTCCCCCGTGAAGACCGCCGGCGCGGCGCCGTGCGGCACGCAGATGATGGCGAAATTCATCGCGGACCCCGAGGCTCCCATCGATACCACGTGCCTCGACGACCTCGTACCTGTCGCGTGGGACGAGGACCCGGCCGTTGTCGAGGTGCTCTTCGGCGCGAAGGACATGTGGGAAAACACGGCTTCGCCCGCCCACGAGCTGCGGAGAGCGGCGCCGATCGACTGGGCCGCGGTCGCGCGCCTCGCGCGTGAGAGGACGCGCTGGCTCGGGCGGTGAATGACGCACGCCTCACTGGCCTGCCTGGCGGCTGAGCCCGTATCGCACGAACCTGCACCCCGCTGCAGGCCGGCGCTGATGGCGTGGACGCCGCGAATGGGCTCCATGAACGAACGCCCCCCACGCCGCGCGCCAGGAACGCGGCGCGCGCCTCGGGGTCCCGCAGCCTGGTCGAGCACTCTCCCGCGTCGAGCGAGTGCGACCGAGAGGACGCCATACCACCACCAGGATCGATTCCCTGCGATTCTTCACCCTTGAAGGATAATCAGGTCCCGCAGAACGTGTATTGCACACGCTCGTCCAGCTGCGGGGGCTCGCTCAGATGAGCGCTCTCCGGCTGATCGTCGTACGGTCGCTCGAGCACCCGCACCAGCGTCTCGAACGGCTCGAAGTCGTCACGCAGAATGGCCGCCTGGATGAGCGCCTCGATCCGGTGATTGCGCGGGATGAACGCCGGGTTGACGAGCCTCATCGCGCTCGCGCGCGCCTCGGCCGTGCTCTCCTCCCGGGCGAGCCGCCGGCGCCACGACTCGGCCCAGTCGCGGAAAGCGCCGGGCTCCGCGAACAGGGCGGCCACCTGCGTATCGGCCGCTGGATCCGCCGCTGAAGCGCAGAGCCGGCGAAAGAAGACCGTGTAATCGACGCCGTTCGACGCGAGCCGCTCCAGCAGATCCGCGGCGAGCGCGAGATCGCCCTCCTCCTCGCGCGCGAGCCCCAGCTTGGCCCGCAGGACGCGCTCGTGCGCTGCGACGAAGAGCGCGGAGAAGCGCTCCACGCGCGCGGTCGCCACGCGGATGGCCTCCTCCTCGCCCTCGGCCAGGAGGGGCAGGAGCGCCTCGGCGAGCCGCGCCATGTTCCACTGCGCGATGCGCGGCTGGTTCCCGAAGGCATACCGGCCGCCCCGATCGATCGAGCTGAACTTCTTCGCGGGATCGTACTCGTCGAGGAACGCGCACGGCCCGTAATCGATGGTCTCCCCGGAGATCGACGTATTGTCGGTGTTCATCACGCCGTGCACGAAGCCGACGCCGAGCCAGCGCGCGACAAGGGTCGCCTGCGCTTCGACGACGCGCTCGAGCAGCGCCAGGGCGTCATTGCCGCTGCCCACCGCCTCGGGGTAGTGCCGGGCGAGCGCGTACGACGCCAGGGTGGCCAGCGCCTCGCGGTCGCCCCGCGCGGCGAAGAACTGGAACGTGCCCACGCGGATGTGGCTCGCGGCCACGCGCGTGAGCACCGCGCCGGGGAGCACCTCCTCGCGATAGACCGGCTCGCCCGTCGTCACCGCGGCGAGCGCGCGCGTCGTCGGCACGCCGAGCGCCGCCATGGCCTCGCTCACGACGTACTCGCGCAGCACCGGCCCGAGCGCCGCGCGCCCGTCCCCGCCCCGCGAGAACGGCGTCCGCCCCGCGCCCTTGAGCTGGAGATCGCGCCGCTTGCCGTCCTTGCCGACGACCTCGCCGAGCAGGATGGCCCGCCCGTCCCCGAGCTGGCTCACGAAGCTGCCGAACTGGTGCCCCGCGTACGCGAGCGCGATCGGCTCCGCGCCCTCGGCCAGCGCGTTGCCCGCGAGCACCTCGGCCCCCTCCGCCGAGGCGAGCTGCTCCGCGTCGAGCCCGAGCACCTCCGCGAGCGCGCGGTTGACCTTCACGATGCGCGGCGCGCGGACCCGGGCAGGGGAGACGCGCGCGTGGAAGCGGTCGGGAAGGCGGGCGTAGGTGTTGTCGAACGGGAGCTTCATCGGCGAACCTTACGCGCGGAGGTGCCGCTGCTCAAGCCGCCGGAAGAGCCCGTCACCGGCTGCGCCAGGACGCCGCGGGAAGCCGTCGGCGCCGGCCTTCACGCCGATGGCGTTCGTCAGGTTGCAGAGGTACTCGCGGACAGGCTCTTCGTCATCCCGTATTCCCTCCTCAGTCTCCCGCGACGCGCAGGCGGAAAGAGTCCGTCTGGGTGAGATCGGTGAGCAGATCGAGGAGGGTATAGCCGTCGACAGACAGGCTGGCGCTGAGCCCGTCGACGTCGCAGGCGTCGTTCCCGTTGGGCGCCCGCCCGGTGGCAAAGGCGACCCACCGCTCGGCATAATGGCGCCTGGCGCCCGGATCGGCGGCGAGCTCGTTCATCAGCTCGATGGGTGACGTGATCCTCTTGACGTTGTTGGCGCCGAAGGTGACGTCGGCGGTCCCGTCGATGGCGCCGCCGAGCGGATCGATGGTCTGCACCTTGCCGACGGCGTCGTACCTCTCGAGCACGAAGCCCGGCGGGTTGACGTACGTGTCGTGGCATACCGCGCAGTTCGTCGAGGAGGTCAGCGCCTCGGCGACCTCACGCTCCGTGGAGAACTCGCCCGGAGGCCGCGGCGTCTCGCTCGCGCCGGGCACGGGGGCCAGGTTGACCCCGAGCAGCCTGGTGGAGACGAACGCCCCCCGAAGGATCGGGCTCGTGGCGTCATTGCGCGAGTAGGAGCTCAAGAATCCGACGCGGGTCAAGAAGCCCGGCCGCTCGTTCGGATCGAGCTCCACCCGCGTCAGCTCCGCGCCGTAGTCCGCCGCATCGAGCCCATAGAGCGGGGCGGTGTCCTGATTGACGTAACCGACGTTGCTCAGAAAGAGGTCCTTGAACGCCCCCCCCTCGAACGCCACATCCTCGAAGAGGGCGTCCATCTCTGCCATCATCGGAGCGACGACATCCGGGGAGTAGTCGGGGAACCGGGTCGTGTCGTGTTCGACCGCTCCCCAGCGCGAACCCGTGCGAATGTCCGCATAAACACGATGGAACTGGGCCACGACCGGCGCCGTCTTCTCGCGGTCCTGGATCATCCGCTGGGCCTGCGCCAGGATCTGCGCCTTGGTGGCGAGCTGACCAGCGTCGGCCGCGGCGTCCAGGATGTCATCTGGAATGGAATCCCACAGCAGGAACGAGAGCCTGGCCGCCACTTCGTGGCTGGAGAGCTTGATCGCGTCTCCTTCGCGGTCCTGCGTCAGCTCGGGGCGCATGAGGAACGAGGGCGAAGCGAGGAAGGCGAAGAGGATGGCCTCGGCGATCTCATCGGGCGTGCCCCGGGGCTCCACGGCGGTGAGCCGCAGCAGGCTCTGCACCTCTTCTTCGAGCAGAGGACGGCGGAACGCCCTGCGACCAAAGGTGATGATCGTCTCTTCCAGGCACGTCGGCGCCGCCGGATCACAGGCGAGGAACCTGGGTTTGTTCGGCCCGCCCATCACCTCGGCGGCGACGTGTTCGGCGGCCGCGAGATAGCCGTTCCATGCAGGGTCTGTCATGTCCCCCTCGAAGTCGGGGACGAGGAGCGCAGACGGCGGGAGGTCGCCGGCGCTCGCCAGCGTCGTCACGCCGAGCAGATCCCGCACCACCGCGTCGTATTGCCGATCGAGCAGGCGCGGGATCTGGGACGTCACCGGGATGCCGGGGAAGCAGGGGTCCCCCCCTCCGACGCCCGATCCCGCCCCGACGCCGGCCGCTGTGCCGCTGCCGCCGCCGCTCTGCTCGTCGGCGTCGGTGCCCTTGCCCAGGATCGTGATCCCGCACCCAGGGGCGATGAGCGAGAGCGCCGCGAAGCAGCAGAGCGAAGATACGGCGTGCAAGAGCCTCATGACAAAGCCTCCCGCCGTAGCAATCTCCGAGTCTCTCCCCGGGGATCACAATTTCGTCGCGCGCCGGGCGGCCGGTGATCAGAGCGAGAGACCGGCGCCGACGCGGAGCGTCCACGTGACCGCGGGCACCTCGTGGATGAGCTGCGCGGGGTTCTCGAACACGAACGATCGCCGCACCAGCGGAAATTCCGGTCCACCTTGCGCGTCGACCCGCACGAGGTCCCCGAGCGAGGCGGTCGCGCGCGCGAGGAGCCCGAGGCTGGCCCAGGGGACGGTGCCCTCCTCCACGTCGGAGATCGCCTTGCCGACCAGCCCGCTGCCGTGAAGGAAGCCGCCCTCCGCGCCCACGCAGGGCCCGAGCGAGAGCCGGCGTGCCGGGCGGAAGAGGTCCGCGCAGGCGTCGACCCGGCCGATCCCGCGCAGGAAGCGGGCGCCGCCCGGCCCGGCATCGACCGCGCCGGTGGAGGCCACCTCGGCAGCGACGCGGAACGCCGCGCCGAGGCCCAGATCGGCGCGCAGCTCGACGAAGGGCCCCCCGCCGAGCAGCGCCTCGGGGGCGACCCCGGAGACCGCGCTCCCCTGGAGGCCGAGCGTCCACGGGCGCTCCACGGGCCGTCGCGGCTGCGGAGAGCGCGAGGCCCCCGCGACGGGTGACGGCAGGCCGATCGGCGCGGTCACGGGGCGCGCGGCCGGGGGCGGCGAGGCCGGGGGCGGCGGCGCAAGCTGCGGCGGGCTCCCCGCGCCGGGCGCTCCTTCGGCGGAGACGCCGGCCGCGGCCGGCCGCGCAGGACCGCCTGGATCCGCGGCGGCGGGTGGAGCGGCGTCCGGCGCCCCTCCGGCGTCCGGAGCCTCGGACGAGCGCGGCCCAGCGGCCGGCGGTTGCGGATCGAGAGACGCGGTGGGGTCGACCCGGAGGGCCGTGATGAGCGCGAGGGCCGCGACGACCTCGCCGCACGTCGCGCCGTCGACCTCGCGGACACGCGCGTCCTCGCCCTTGCCGAGCGTGATCCGGCCACGGCTCCTGCCCTCGCTCGAGGTGATGCGCACGCGCACGTCGAGCGCCGCTTCGTCCGCCGCGGCGGCGCGGGCGCGGTCCGTGCGCGCTGTCACCTCGCGCAGGAACGCCTCGGCGTCGGGACAGCCGTCGTGCGCCTCGTACGCGATGCGCAGGCGCTGGGCCTCCGCCCAGGCGTCACCCCCCGTCAGGGCGCCTGCGAGCACGACGACGGCTGCGAGCCAGCGCGGGTGGAGCACGGCACTCTCGAACGCACGCACGGCGCGGGAGGGTACACCGAGCCACCATCCGCGGCGGCATTGCGGTGCATTGCGGTCATCGCCGCGCCCTTCTCGCGCTCGATCCCGGGCCATGTGGCGCCTCCGTGTGGCCCGGAGCCGTGAGGGCGCTCGGCTCCCCTCCTCGCCGGCGCGCGGCTGACGCGCCCCATCGCACATTGGCACACCTCGAATCGATTCAGGCCACTATGAGCCGAACACCGTGGCGCAACGAGGTGTCCATCGCCGGAATGATTGACGATTTACCTGGCACCCCCCGTGCGAGAGCGCACGGCCCGTGGAGGTGTTCATGGCACAGTTTCAGCGTACAGCGCTCGCTCTCATCATCCCCGCCTCGTTGTCGATCGCCTGCTCCTCGTCGAGCGACGCGCCGCCGCACGAGCCGCTCCAGCTGGGCGAGGCGCCGGCGGCGATCTGCGGCGGCGGCGCGACCCGCGAGGGGGACGGCTCCGGGCGCGACCCGGTGGCGGGCGTGGGCGCGGGCACGGGCACGGGCACGGGCGCGAGCGCAGGCTCGAGCGCGAGCGGCGGCTTCACGGACCCCAACGGCGAGCCGCCGGTGGGTGAAGGAGGCACCACGGGCAGCGGGGGTTCCGGGGGCAGCAGCGGCGGCTCCGGGGGCGGGTGCGCCGAAGGCGGGGCCGGCGGCGGCGGCGACGGCGACGGCGGGTGCGGCGACGAGGCAGGCAGCAGCGGCTCCGCCGGCGGCAGCGGCGGCTCGGGCGGCAGCGGCGGCTCGGGCGGTGCGGCGACCGGCGGCGGCGCAACGGCGGGCAGCGGGGCCGGCAGCTCACGGGACGCCGGGCCCCGGCTCACGCCGCAGGCCAGCGGCGGCTCGTGCGCGGGGGTCAACCTCTCCACGCCGCTCACGCTCTACCTCTCGTCGGACGACTCGAACTCGATGGCATCTCCGGTCATCGTCCGCCGCCAGATCGAGCGCGGCGCGCCGCAGGTCGACCCCTATGTCGTCCGCACGCACGAGTTCCTCAATTACTACCGGTACTCGTTCGCCCCGGCCGAGCCGGGAGAGCTCTCGATCGTATCGCAGCTCGGCTCCTGCGTGCTGACGGGCGATCTGGCGCTCCAGATCGCGGTGCAGTCGAGCCGGGCGCCCGCCGCGCGAGAGCCCATGACGATCACGCTCGTGCTCGACACGTCGGGATCGATGTCGGGAGAGCCGATCGAGCTCGAGAGGGCCGCCGTCCGGGCCATCGCGTCGACGCTCGTCGAGGGCGACGTCGTGAACGCCGTCACGTGGAATACGGGGCAGAGCCCCGTGCTCGAAGGCCACGTCGCCTCGGGCCCCGACGACCCCGTCCTCCTCGGCGTCGCGAGCGCGATCGAGGCCGATGGAGGCACCGACCTGAACAGCGGCCTCGCCGCGGGCTACGCGCTCGCCAACGCGCACAGGACCGCGGGCGGCATCAACCGCGTCGTGCTGATCAGCGATGGACAGGCCAACGCCGGTGTGACCGAGGAAGCGATCATCGGGGCGAACGCCGAGGACGCGGACGGAGAAGGCATCTACCTCGTCGGCGTCGGCGTCGGCGACGGCGTGAACGACACCCTCATGGACGTGGTCACCGACGCCGGCCGCGGCGCGTATGTCTATCTCGACAGCGCCGACGAGGCGAGGCGGGTCTTCGTCGACCGGTTCGCCGAGACGCTCCTCGTCGCCGCGCGCGACGTGAGGATCGAGCTGACGCTCCCGCCGTACTTCGGCATCCAGAAGTTCTACGGAGAGGAGTACTCGCCCGATCCGGCCAAGGTGCGCACGCAGCACCTCGCCCCGAACGACTCGATGATGCTGTATCAGATCCTCCGCCCGTGCGACCCGTCGCTGCCGAGCGCGAACGACCCTTACCGGGTCCGCGTCACCTGGCGCGACGCGACGACCGGCGAGGCCAGGGAGGCCGTGCAGCAAACCACGCTCGGAGGGCTCGGGATCGACGACGGCAACCTCACGAAGGCGGCGGCGATCATCGCGTATGCCGAGGCCCTCAAGCAGCTCGTCGAGCTCGACGCCGGAGGGCGCGCGAGCGCGCTCTCGGCCGCCCGGGAGACCGTCCTCGCCGCGAACACGACAGGCGCGGACGCCGATCTCCTCGAGATTGCCGCGACCCTCCAGAAGATGATCGACAACCAGCCATAGAGCTCCGAGCGTCGCAGAGCGGCGGTCACCCGCACAGGAGACGGGCCCAGATCGGCGTTTTCGGCGCGGAAGCGCACTCCCGTGCGCTGAGCACCGAAAACGCCGAGGTGGGCCCGTATCCGAAGCGGGTGGCCGCCGCTCTAGCAGGCGAGCCGCTTCACCCAGGCAAGGACGAAGTCGCGGAACACCACCACGTTCCGCGGCACGTGCCGCGCGCTCGGATAGACGAGGTACACCGTCCCGGCGCGCTGCGACCACTCCGGCAGCACGTGGACGAGGCGCCCGCTCGCCAGCTCGGGCGCGGCGAGGACGCGCGGGAGCGGCCCGATACCGCCCCCCGCCCGGAGCAGCGAGCGGATGAGCTGGAAGTCGTCGGTCGCGATGCGCCCGGTCGCCATCGCGTCGCGCACCGCGCGGGCGCCGTCGACGGGCTGCTGGCCGCGCCGTGCATCGGGGAGGAACACCACCCGCTCGTGGTCGGCGAGCTCCTCCAGCGCGCGGGGCATGCCGCGGCGCGCGAGGTACGAAGGAGCAGCGAAGAGCTGCACGTAGGAGTCGAGCAGCTTGCGCACGACGAGCGAGGAGTCCGGGAGCTCGCGCATCGCCCGGATCGCCACGTCGAAGCCCTCGCGCAGGAGGTCCACCCGGCGAGTGGACATGTCGACCTCCACCGACAGCAGCGGGTAACGTGCGCCGAACTCGACGAGCATCTCGCCGAGGAAAGACTCCCCACCATCCGGGGGAGCGCTCAGCCGTATCGTGCCCTGAGGCTGCCCCTGATAGGCGTCCAGCGCCTGCGCCGCGTCGCGGAGACCGGCGATGTGGGGCGCCACGTCGCCGAAGAAGCGACGGCCCGCGTCGGTCAGCGCCACGGCGCGCGGCGACCGCTGGAGGAGACGCACCTTGAGGCCGTCCTCGAGCCGCGTCACCGCGCGGCTCACCGTCGATTTCGGGACCCCGAGCTGCTCCGCCGCGGCGGTGAACGAGCCCAGCTCCGCCACCCTGGCGAACGCGGCGATCTCATCGAGCTGGGGCGCCCGGGCAGGGCGCGCTCGGGCTGCCGCGCGGGGGCTGGGCATGATAGGACCTCACGAGGGGTGGGCGGCGTCGGTCGAGGGCTCATGCCAGGTTGCGCCAGCGCAACGTTGAGTTGAGCCGTTGCACGATAGCACCGGGCGTCGCGAGGGCGCATCAGGAAAGGCGTGGGCGCTCCGCTCGGGAGAGCCCGCCACACCTCAGCGAGGCTCATCATGAACAACGTCAAGCGTTTCGCCCCCGCCGCTGCCCGCATCCTGCTAGGGCTCGTGTTCTTCGTGTTCGGGCTCAACGGCTTCTTGCATTTCCTGCCGCAGCCCCCGGCTCCGGAGGCCGCGGCCAGCTTCGGGGGCGCGCTCGCGGCGACCGGGTACATGTTCCCGCTCATCAAGGGGACCGAGGTCGTCGCAGGCGCGCTGCTGCTCTCGAACCGCTACGTCCCCCTCGCGCTCGCGCTCCTCGCGCCCATCGTCGTGAACATCGTCGCCTTCCACACGTTCCTGGCGCCGGGGAACCCGCTCGCGTGGTTCATCCTCGCCATCGAGCTCTACCTCGCCTTCGCGTACCGCGCCGCGTTCCGCCCGATGCTCGCGGCGCGCGTCGACGCGAGCGTCGGCGCGGAGCAGGGCAAGCTCCGGCCGGTCGAGAGCGCGGCTTGAGCCGCCCGACCGGCGCTCCCCCGCTCGGCCCCCGTCACCGCCGCGGTGAGCCCTGGTAAAGGATGCGGCCGCCGGTCTTCGCCAGGGCGTACCGGAAGCCGCGCGCCAGGTCGACGTGCGTGACCATCGCGCCGACGTCCAGGCCCTGGGCGACCATCATCTGCGCCGCTCCCGCGGTCACGCCGACGAGCACCGCCTCCGCGCCGAGCAGCGCCGCCGCCTGCGCCGCCCGGACGAGCTGGTTCGCCGCCGTGGCGTCGACCACCGCCATCCCCGTGACGTCGATCAGCACCACCTGCGCGTCGTGCTCGTGGATCTCCTTCAGCAGCGACGCGATGAAGCGGCTCGAGCGCTGGGCATCCATCGTGCCCACCACGGGCATGACAAGGATTCCATCGGCGATCGGCACCACGGGGCTCGACAGCTCATGGATCGTCCGGAGCATCGACTCCTGGAGCTCGTTGGCCCGCTCTAGCTCGGCGGTCCGCTCGGAGATCCGGCTGAACAGCCGGGCGTTCTCGATGGCCACGGCCGCGGTGCCGGCCACGCGCTCGAGGAACGGCACGTCGTCGCTCCCGCAGGCGTCCTCACGCTCGCTGCTCAGGACGAGGACGCCGACGACGCTGCCCCGCGCCCGCAGCGGCACGCCGACGAGCGTCCGCGCGCCGGCGTGCTCGCGGAGGAGGGAGGCGTCCTCTCGCCCGTCGTGCCCGGCCGGATCGATCACGATCGGGCGGCCGGCATCGAGCACGCGGCCGACAAGCGAGCGCGGCGAGAAGCGCACGCGGTCCTCGACGATGGGCTCGCTGCGCGCCGCCACGCCGATCAACAGCACCTCGATCGGCCGGCCGGTCGGGTCGCAATCGATGCGCCGGCTCGTGACGCGGCGGGCCGCGTCGAGCGCGAGGTGATCGCTGAGCGTCGTGGACCACGGCGTGTGCTCGAGGGTGACGCAATCGACGCCGGTATGGATGATGCGCGAGGCCGGCAGCTCCGCGAGGGTCGCCTCGACGCCGTGGGTGAGCATCCGGTGGACGATCTCGGCGGCGCGATACCCCATATCGTACTCGCGCTGCACGATCGTCGCGTGGATCGCGCCCCGGCGGAGCAGCGCGACCGTCGCGGAGAAGAGATCGAACGCGACGATCTTGAGCTCTCCGCCCCTGCCGATCTCCCTCGCGGCGCGGCCCCAGGCCGGCCCGCCGCCGCCCGCCACCCCGAAGGCGCCGGCGATGTCCGGCCGCTGCTGGAGGGCCGCCCGCGCGAGCACCGTCCCGAGCTCCTGGTCGTGGTCGTTGTCCTGGTGGGGGGGCAGCACGGTGAACTCCGCCCCTTCCATCGCCGCGCAAAACCCCTCGATGCGCTCGCGCGTGTTGATCGCGTCCTTCGTGGGCCGCTGCGGCGCCACGACCCCGCCGCTCGGCAGCAGCCGGCGCATCACCTCGCCCGCCAGCCTGCCCGCCGCCACGTTGTCCGTGCCGATATAAAGGGGGGCCCGGCTGCCCGGCACCGGCGGCGTGTCGACGACGACCACCGGGATACCCGCCTCCGCCGCCCGCCGGAACCCCTCCTCGGCCTCCTCGGGGGCGCCCGGAGCGATGATGATGCCGTCCACGCCCCGGCGGATGCCGTCCTCGAGGATCTCGCTCTGGCCTCCCGGGCCGCTGGCGGGGCCGACGCGGAAATCCACGGAGATGCCCAGGCAGCGCGCGGCGTCGACCGCGCCGTCGCGCATGTTGTGGAAGTACGTCATGGGGGCCGAACGCCGGGCCCGGAACACGCGGGCTTCCTGCTCGCCCGAAGCGGCCGCGGCGCCCTCTCCACCGCCGGCGTCCTCGACCAGCCACAGATCCACAGAGGCCCATTGCTGGTCGATCTGCACGCTCTTGATGCCGTGAGCGAGGGTGTCCAGGAGGTGGCGCGGCTCCACCGTGGTGCCCACCGCGTTCAGCACCTGCTCGAGAAGGCGAATCTCCTGTGCCAATCTCGCCTTCTCGTCATAGAGCCTGTGCCGCTCCAGCGCGGCCCCGGCGGCGTCCAGGAACACCTCCAGCATCGCGCGGCGCTCGCCCTGCGGAGGCTCGAGGGTCGCCTGCTCCAGGGCGAGGTAGCCTGCCGGCGCTCCCCGGACGACGACGGGCGCGACAAGCACCCCCGCGTCGGCGGGCACGGCCCCCTCCGCCGCGATCGCGAGAGGAAGGTGCGCTTCATACCACGCACGTGCGCTGACGACGCACATCCCGCCCGCCGCCTCTGGCGCCGCGCGCGGGGCGCGCAGACCGCTCTCGCTGGCGAGGCACGCTTCGGTCGAGAGGATCACCCCCTGCGGAGCGAGCGCGTCGAACCCCTCGAGCGCCCTGTAGACGAGGCGGTGCCCTTCGCAGAGGAGCAGGCTGCCGCGCGGCGCCCGCGGCGCGATCGCCATGGCCCGTCGCACGATCTGCTGCAATGTCGCGAAGAGATCCACTCCATGGCGCATACGGGTCCCGCTCGATCCGCCGTCACGACGCGCGACGCGGTGGTCCAGAAAGCGCGATCGACCACAGTTCTGTCAAGGTCGATTTGCCCCTCTCCCCAGGCGTGCGGGCCGGCTCGCGGCCCGCCGTCGGCGGCCGGGGGCGTCGCGGCGCGCGCCGCGTCGTTGTGGAGGTGGCGAGTCGCCCGCGCGGCGCGCGTTACTCGCAGGGCAGGATGCGCAGAACGCGGATCGAGGTGTTCGTGCTGCCGGGCGCGGCGAAGGCCACGCTCCCATCGGGGAACGCGACGAAGTCCTGGTAGCGATTGCCGAGCACGTCGACCTCCAGCGGCTCGCCCTCGGCCTCGCCGGTGGCGCGATCGCGCGTCTGCAGGTACAGCGCGCGCGCCGCGTCGTTGCGGGCGATATCGCCGGCCTTCGTCGTCGTCTCCCAGGCCGCGAGCATGCGGGAGCGGCCATAGGCGGCCAGGTGCGGAGCGCGGTGGTTCATACCCGCCTCGCTGGCGATCGTGAGGTCCTTGTCCGCGGCGCCGTCGGTGAAGTGGAGCAGCCGGACGTCCGCGAGCCCGTTCGCGCCCGCCGGCTGGCCCGAGCGGATATTGCTCGCCGTGAGCCAGTAGCCGCCGCCGGCCGCCGTGACGAGGTTTCCAAGGTTCGAGTAGGCGAGATCGACCGGATAGATGGTCTTGTAATTCGGCGCGAACGCGATGCGGTTGTTGTTGTCGGTCTTGCACACCGTCACGAACTTCCGGGCGCTGTCGTCCCAGAGGATGCGCTCGTAACCGCTGTGGCTGCATCCCCAGTCGAAGCCGTCCCGCTGCAGCTCCCCGCTCGCGTCGACGACCTTCATGCGATCGCCCTGATGGATGTTGATGCACCCGCCTTGCGAGACGCTGATCGCGGCGCCGAAATAGCCCGCATAGCGCGAGCCGTCGAAGGCGATGCGGCCGTGGTGCGCGTACCACCAGATCATGTACACCTCGGGCCCGGCGGGTCCGGTCGAGTAGGGCGGCAGCGCGGCGCTCGAGCTCGTGAGCTTCGTCGCCCAGGTCGCGCGCTCGCCGTCGAAGCGGACCATGTACATGTCGTGACAGGCGATCGGTGGGGACGGCGGCGTACCGCACAGGTTCGAGGGCGTTCCGCAATTCAGTGTCCCGCCGCCCTCGGCATCGCGGGTCAGCAGCAGCACGCCGCCGCTGTCGTCAGCGTAGAGGTCGGCGAAGTCGTTCGCCGGCAACCCGAACGAGCGCCCCGCGGCCTTGTCATCGGCGTCGAGCTGGAGGACGTGGACCTGTCCGTCGTCGCTCATCCATGCCAGGCGCGACCCGCCGGACGGAATCGGCGAGATGACGAGCGGCTTCAGCGCGGCCTCGTCTTCGTTGTTGATCACGCGGCCCCCGACGTCGACCTCGGTGATACGGACGCGGTCCCGGGTGACGCCGCACGCGCCAGGTCCCGGATCCCCGCCCGCACCTCCCCCGCTGGCGCCCGACGCTCCACCGCCAGTCGCGCTCGATGCCCCTCCCCCGCTGGCGCTCGACGCTCCACCGCCGCTCGCGCTCGACGCCCCTCCCCCGCTCCCGCTCGACGCTCCAACGCCGGTCGCGCTCGATGCCCCTCCCCCGCTCCCGCTCGACGCTCCACCGCCGCTCCCGCTCGACGCTCCGCCGCTCGCGCTCGATGTGCCTCCAGCACTGTCACTGCCCGACTCGCCGACGCAGCCCGGGGGCAGGGAGACGAGAACCAAAGACCAGATGATTCGCATGCATCGTCTCGACATCTCGCCACGCTACCGCGCTGACCGGCCCCTCATGGGGCAGAATCTCCGCTCGGCGCGGAGGAGCGCTCCCGGGCTCTCCGCTTCCTGTGCGGAGATCTCGCCGGCCGGGAAACCACGCCAGCACCCTGGACCAGAACAGCCATCGATGGCGGACATCCGCTCACCCACCGCCGCCCCATGATTCCCAGGACAGTCTCAGGCGCCCCAGAGCACCGACCGCCCCCTCGTGGCGCGGGTCCTGGCGAGCGTTGACACGCACACGCTGGCCTGGTAGGTGACCCAAGCGTCCGTGCGAGCGCGGCTGGTGGCAAAAGATGCGGGTGAGCTCTTGTCTCGCGAGGCGACCGACGCGCAACGCTTGGCCCCGCCCAGGCGCCGTCCACGTCGAGTTCCGCCGCCAGTCGCTTTAGTGCCATGTCGCTGTAAGAGACCACCACCGCGAACCGGCTCGCTCAGGACGGCCGGCGTCGCAGAGGGCGGCAGCACGAGCGCCTCGACGGATCCAGCGAGGGAAACGCAGGCACCCTCGGTAAGGTTTCGCGGCCCATCCGCGCGGGGCAGGTTGACGCGGCACAGCTAGCCAGAGTCGACGGTGCGAGGCCCCGGCGCCGGAGGCCCGCCCTAGCCTCCGACCCGGCACCATGTTATTGCTAGCCCGCCGATTCCGCCACGCGCGCAATTGATGCGCGCCGGTGGTTCGCCTGACTTGAGGAGCGCTGGAGCCACAACAAACGCAACATGCCTGGAAGCCCAACTCGGGCGTGGAGACGCCGCCTCCACCCTGGCCCGCAGACCAGAGCCCTGGGGCTTGCCGCGGACACCGTTGTCGAAAGCGCCCTCTGAACTAAGGCACACGCAAACCACGAGCTGGAGATCCGTTTATGACCGTTGTCACTGGAGACAGAGAGTACTTCCCGGGTGTTGGCAAGATCCCCTACGAGGGGCCCGAGTCCGACAACCCCCTCGCCTTCAAGTGGTACGACGCTAACCGCGTCGTTGCCGGCAAGGCCATGAAGGATCACTTCAAGTTTGCCGTGTGTTACTGGCACACGTTCTGCGGACGTGGGCACGATCCGTTCGGCCCGGGGACGATCAACTTCCCCTGGGATGAGGGCAAGGACGCGCTGGCCCGCGCTCGCATGAAGATGGACGCGAACTTCGAGTTCATCACCAAGCTGGGCGCGACGCACTACTGTTTCCACGACATCGACCTCGTCGAAGAGGGCGAGAACCGCGCCGAGACGTCGCGTCGCCTCCAGAGCATCGTCGAGTACGCCAAGCAGAAGCAGGCGCAGTCGGGCGTCAAGCTGCTGTGGGGCACGGCGAACCTGTTCTCCAACCCGCGTTACATGAACGGCGCCTCCACGAACCCTGATTTCTCCGTGCTGGCCTACGCCGGCGCGCAGCTCAAGGACGCCCTCGACGCGACCATCGCGTTGAACGGCGAGAACTACGTGTTCTGGGGCGGCCGCGAAGGCTACATGAGCCTGCTGAACACGGACATGAAGCGCGAGAAGGCGCACTTCGCCCGCTTCTTGACCATCGCTCGCGACTACGCGCGCTCGCGCGGCTTCAAGGGGGTCTTCTTCATCGAGCCCAAGCCGATGGAGCCCTCCAAGCACCAGTACGACTTCGACGCCGAGACCGTGATCGGGTTCCTGCGCCAGCACGGCCTGGACAAGGACTTCAAGCTCAACCTCGAGACGAACCACGCGACGCTCGCCGGCCACACCATGGACCACGAGATGCAGGTGGCCGCGGACAACGGCATGCTCGGCAGCATCGACGCGAACCGCGGCGACTACCAGAACGCGTGGGACACCGATCAGTTCCCCTACAACATCAACGAGACGGTCGAGATGATGCTCATCCTGCTCCGCAGCGGTGGGTTCCAGGGCGGCGGCGTCAACTTCGACGCCAAGCGCCGCCGCAACTCGAGCGATCTCATCGACACCTTCCACGGGCACATCGGCGGCATGGATGTGTTCGCCCGCTCGCTCCTCATCGCCGATGACCTGATCCGCAAGTCGCCGCTCGAGGCGATGCGCAAGGCGCGTTACGCGTCCTTCGACGGCGGCAAGGGCGCCGAGTTCGAGCAGGGCAAGCTGACGCTGGAGCAGCTGGCCGAGATCGGCAACGCCGGCGGTGAGGTCAAGCTCACGAGCGGTCAGCAAGAGCTGTACGAAAACATCGTCAATCGCTGGATCCGATAAGTCGAGCGATCGCGGGAACGACGGCCGGGCGACGCAGCTGCGCGCCCGGCTGTTTTTCTTTCCGAGGAGATGTCGCTCTCCTGCGGATGATCCGCTCCGCGACGGCGACGTTGATCACCCAGCCGGCGCCCATCAGGAGCGCTCTGACGCCCTCGCCCGGCACGCCGACGAGCAACACCCACGGTACGTGGGTCAGCACCTGAGTCCCCGCGCCCAGACCGATCGCATAGCCTCGCAGCATCCAGGCGCCGTGACCGACGAAGTCGCGCCGCCCGATGGCGACGAGGCCGAGCACGAGCGACGCGAACATGGCAGAGCCGAACAGCACCCGGAGGACGGCGAGGGCGTCGCCGTCCCCCTTGGGGAGCTCGTAGGAAGCCTGCATCCACAGACCCGAAGCGGCAGCGACGAGCCCCGACGGGGCCACGGCCCACCCGGCCATGCGATGCCAGCGAGGCTTCCGGCGGCGAAAGCCCGAGGAGAACTGGAACGCACCCAGGACCGAAAATACGGTTACACTGAAAATATGCAGGACGATGGGCACGGGCGCAGCGAAGAAACGGGCGTTGTCCGGGGTGACCTTGGCGCCGACGCTCAGCTCGGCCAGGCGGAAGGCGCCGGCCACTACAGGGACCGCCGTGAGGCCGAGCAGAAGCGCGGGTACGAGCCAGTCTCGCTTCGCCGAGGAAGTCGTGGTGCTCTCGTTCGTCATGCCGCCAAGCTAGGGACGGCCATGGTTGCGTCGCAATTGGCGCAAATGTCGGATCCGAGTCGGCCGATTGCCCGATGGGGCGACCGTACTTTCGGCCAGGTGCACCGCCACGTCGCCCCGGGCCGACGGGTCAGTTCCGGACGCGGCCGGTCTCGTAGGCCCAGATGGCGATCTCGACCCGGTTGCGCGCGCCGAGCTTGGTCATGAGGCTGGCGATGTGCGCCTTGACGGTGCTCAGGCTGATGTGGAGCTCGTCGGCGATCTCGGCGTTGGTTCGACCGCGGGCCACGGTGAGGAGGACCTCCTCTTCGCGGGCGGTGAGGGCCTCCCCGGGCTGCGCTCGCGGCAGCTGGGGCCTGGAGGCGGCGAACGTGGAGAGGAGGCGGGCGGTGATGCGTGGAGCGATCAAGGCGTCGCCGCTCGCGGCGGCGCGGATGGCCTGCGCGAGCAGGTCGGGACCGGCGTCTTTCAGCAGGAAGCCGCGGGCGCCGGCCTTGAGGGCGCCAACCACGTACTCGTCATGATCGAAGGTGGTGATCACCACGACCGCCAGGGGATGATCGACCGCCGGGCCGGCGAGCCGTCGGGTCGCCTCGATGCCGTCGATCCCGGGCATGCGAATGTCGAACAGGCACACGTCGGGACGGAGAGCGAGCGCCAGCTCGACCGCCTTGTTTCCATTGTCGGCGACGCCCACGACCTCGATGTCGGGCTGGGCGTCGAGGATGATGCTGAGCCCGGTGCGGACGATCTCCTGATCGTCGGCGACGATGACGCGAATGCTCAACTGGGTTGTCCTTTCCGAGGCAGTACGGCCGTCACCGTCCAGCCGCGCTCCGGGCCCGGGCCCGCATGGCACGTGCCCCCGAGCAGCGTCGCTCGTTCGATCATACCGACCAACCCGTATCCCGTCGACGTCGACTGGCCGCCGTGGGCTCCCTGGCCGTCGTCGGTGACCCGCAAACGTACGGACGTGTCGTCGGCCGTGACCTCCACGTCGATCCGGGTCGCGTGGCGAGCATGTCGGCGAGCGTTGGTGATCGACTCCTGCGCGAGGCGAAAGATCGCGGCGGAGACCGACGATGGCAGGTCATCGAAGCTCCCGGTCAACTTCACCTCGACGGAAGCCCCCGTGGCGGACGGGCCCGCGAGCTGTCCGAGGTCGGCGACCCGCGGGCTCGGCGCGAGCTCGGCCGACTCGCCGCGACGCAGGAGCCGGACCATCGTCCGCATCTCGCCGAGGGCGCGAGATGCCTCGTCCGCGATCACGCGGAGCGCGTCGACGGGAGCCTCGGGGCGAGCCGACGCGGCGACCAGGCCGGCCTGCGCGCGGATCGCGATCGCCGAGACATGGTGGGCGACGGTGTCGTGCAGATCGCGGGCGATACGCTCTCGCTCGGCCAGCTTGGCTTCATCGAGCTCTCGCAGACGCACGCGATCCCGATAGCGCACCGCCGCGCCGAGCGCCATCGTGGAGAGCAGGACGGCGTAGCCCCCGATGACATCGCCCGTCCTGGCATGGGAACGGATCATGTCGAGCGCCGCCGAGGTCACCATGATCGGCAGCCCGATCATCGCTTCACGCCCCGTACCCCACCGGAACAACGAATAGGGCAGCAGCACCATGTAGACCATCGCGTACAGCCCTGGCGACGCGCTGCCGGTCACCATCACGACGAGCTGTATCGCCATGAGGACGCCGAACGCGATCACGACCATCTGCAGCGGCCTGGTCCTCCGCCAGAGCAGCGTCGGCAAGAGCCCGAGGCAAAGGACCAGCGAAGCGATCCGCCACGGCAGGTCGCGCCGGATCGCGACCTCGAGAGACCCGAGCGCGGCGAACGCGGCCAGGAGCACCCAGTCCATCCGGACGCGTCGAGGGGGGTGCGGTGCTCGTGGCTCGGACCACACGGATCGAAAGAACTCGCGCACCTGCCTCATACCGTGTCGCCCGCGCTGGCGCTGTGCCCATCGCCCGAACCGCACGCGACGAACGGTGATACCGCGGCCATCAGCGTCGGCCGGCCGAACCACAAACGGACCGCCCCCCGGGCTATCGCGCCTTGGCCGAAAGTTCCGGCGGCTGAATTCATACCACTCATGAGAGAGAAGGAAATCCAAACGCTTCGAGGACGTCAAGCCCCAGGAGTGAGCCTCCGGGCTGGCTTGTGACCCCAGTCTCGGAGCAGGTACGGGATGAGGAGCACGACGAGCGCGGGCAGCGCGCTCCCGTCCCCGCTCGTGTCGCCCCGCGTGACCATCCAGATCGTCGTCAGCGCGCAGGCGAGCCACGCGAGCCCGAAGACGGCGGCGAGGTCCGCGTCGGTCCGGGGTTCATCTCCCGAGGTCGACGGGTCGTCTTTTTTAGCATGCACCCTGAAGGGCGTGGAGAGAAAGGCTATCGGCGATTTCATGCTGCGCTCCGTGGATGTCCGCCAGCCGGCGATGGCGACAACGTAACCCTCGCCGCGTCAAGATCTCCTCAGGACGCAATTGCCCCGCGTAAAGACCGCATCGATGACGCCGCCAGGCGTCCCGGCCGCCGCGAGGACACCGGCGCTCGCACGCCCTCGCGCGTCTGGCCTCCCCGAGCTCGTCGCCGAGCCCGCGAGCGCACTCTGCTTGACGACTTCTTGACGCCGCCCGAACGACTCTTGACGTTTTCCTGAAGCCGGCGGCCCTAGCTTTGGGGCTGTCATGCAGAACAGGCCACCACTCTTCGTCATCCCCACGTACCGGTTGCGCGACGTGGGCGAGACCATCCACCTCTACGACGAGCACTTCTGGCGCAACGGACATGCGATCCCGATGGTCGTCTTCGACGACTCGAACGTCCACAACCAGCAGAAATACTACGCGCTGCTCGAGGCGACGGCGACCTACAACGACCTCTACTACGTCGGTCCGCGCGAGAAGGAGGCGTTCATCGCATACATCAACCAGCGGCTCCGCGACCGCAAGCTCGAGCCGCTCGTCAGGAATTTGTTTAGGCCGAGCTACGGCGGGAACCGCAACTACACCCTGATGTACACGCTGGGAGCCCGCATGCTGAGCGCCGACGACGACATGCGCCCTTACGCGCTGGTCGAGCACAGCCCGGAGTCGCTCGAGCGGGACGAGGTCTGCCGTGGCAAGCTCCTGAAGGCGAGCGGCGACGGCTTCACCCGCAAGTCGTTCGACATCCTAACCGCGTTCCTCGACGTGCTGGGCAGGCGCGTCGCGGACGTCCCGGCCAACCACGCGCGCGGCGAGCTGCTCCGCGACAGCGCCATGGACCTCGAGACCAACGCCACGCAGGGCCTCGTCCGCGAGAACTCGCTGCTGCTCGACTCGGGCGAGGTGCCCGACGACGCGGTGGTCAAGGTCGCGCAGACGTTCCGGTCCGGGACGAACGACATCGACGCCATCGATTACGTGGAGATGTTCCTCGACGACGAGGGGCAGGTGGAGCTCGATGAGCTGAACGACGTCTACGTCCTCGTCAACTTCCGCCCCGCGGTCACCAACAAGAACTGGCGCATCGACTGCGGGGTGGCCGGCTATGACAACAGCTTCGGTCTCCCGCCGTTCTTCCCGACGCGGCTCAGGTTCGAGGACTACATCTACCGGCTCTGGATCCAGCAGCAAGGCGTGGCCGCCGCCCACGTCGACGCCGCCCAGACGCACATCAAGAGCAACTACATGCGGAGCCCGCTCGCGGCGGAGGTGTTCAACGAGGAGGTGTCGAACCTCCTCAAGCTGAAGATCAAGTCGACCCTCTCGAAGGTCGAGGACCTCAGCATCAGCTTCGACTACGGCGGCGAGGTGACCGCGGAGGACTGCGACCGCATCCTCGGGCGAATCACCGCGCTCCATGCGCGGGTGCAGGGCGCGGCAGCGACGACGGTGAATCACGAGCGCGCCGACGCCCTGCGCCGGTTCGCCGTGACCCTCGAGAAGACATTTTATGGGTTCGAGCACGATTTCTTCCAGCAGAACCTCGTCCGCATCGTCGACGACGTGATCAGCCAGTTCAAGGGCTCGCTCGAGCTGTGGCCGACGCTCGTCGAGATCTGCTACCTCCAGAAGAGCCGCGCCGGACTGCCGCAGTCGCGCGTCCAGAACAAGCGGCGGCACTGACCCGCGGCCGCCGTCGCGGGCCCCGGCGCGCGACGGCGCCGTGCCGCATGCCATCCCAGGCCCCGGCATCACTGGGTGCCTCCGGGGGTCGCCGCCGAAGCGGAGGAGGATCACGAGGTCGTCGTGATGACCTCGAACGGGTGGCTCTTCACCACGTTGCTCGCACACCGCAACGAGGGCTCGGGTGGCGTTGCCGGCCGCGTTGCACCATATTTGCTGATATCGATGTAGCACACCGCTCGGCACGAGTGGTCGCTGGTGAGAGATGATCGCGTGGCCACCGCGACGCACAGCGCGCACAGGAGCGACAGCGTCATCTTTGCGCGTTGGCTATTCTGGCAAATATGGACCGCTTGGAGCCAGTGCACGAACGCAAAAGGAAGGCGGGGCATGCGACTCGTCATGGTGGCCAATCTCATGAGTACAATCCCTGTACTATGCGCCACGTGGGCCTGCGCGTTTGGCACCGGGCGCGAAGCAAGCGGTCCGCACCTCGAAGGCCAGAGCCCATCGCCCGGCGTGGCGTCGCCGCGGTCGGACGGCAACGGGTGGAAGACCATCTACCCAGCCGACTTCAATAACGACGGCATGGTGGACGTGCTCTGGCAGCGCACCCGCCAGAACCTGATGGCCGTGTGGCTGATGAACGGCAGCCAGCTCCTTGCGCCGGGGCCGGTCATCCCCGGACCGATAGGTGATGGGTGGACGGCGATTTCGGCTGGTGATTTCAACGAGGACCACATGGCGGACGTGTTCTGGTACAACAGCCCACGGAACCTGATTGCCATATGGCTGATGAACGGCGGCCAGCTCCTTGCGCCGGGGCCGGTCATCCCCGGACCGATCGGAGACGGGTGGGTGGCTGTAACGAGCGCTGCCGACTTCAACTCTGACGGAATGAATGACGTGGTCTTGAACAATCCCCGCCAGAATCTGATGACCGTGTGGCTGATGAACGGCAGCCAGCTCCTTGCGCCGGGGCCGGCCATCCCCGGACCGATCGGAGACGGATGGATCGCCTCTTCCACGGCCGACTTCAACGTCGACGGTATGGCGGACGTGCTATGGAACAATCCCAGACGGAACCTGATGGCGGTATGGCTGATGAACGGCACGCAGCTGCTCGCGCCGGGGCCGAACATCCCCGGACCCATCGGAGACGGGTGGGTCACCATCACGGCGTTCGACTTCAACGTCGACGGTATGGCGGACGTGCTGTGGCATAACGCCGGACAGAACCTGATGGCCGTGTGGCTGATGGACGGCAGCCAGCTGCTCGCGCCGGGGCCGAACATCCCCGGACCCAGCGGCCATGGGTGGGTGCCCGCGCAGGGCGCTGCTGATTTCAACTTCGATGGCACGGCGGACGTGCTGTGGAACAATGCCGCGCAGAACCTGATGGCGGTGTGGCTGATGGACGGCAGCCAGCTGCTTGCGCCCGGTCCGAACATTCCGGGACCGTTCGAGAACTAGCGTTTGAGTTGCGACGTACCGCTGGGAGGATCCTGCCCAGCTGCTCACGTTGGCGGAGGGGCGCCGCCCGCGGACGCTCGACGCCGCCATGCCGGCGAGCGTCGAGCCCTCGGTGGCCATCGAGAGCACCATTTCACCCACGGCCCGCCGCGATGACGGGCACGCTGTGACGATATTTTTTCTTTCTCCCGGATGAGCATTCGAAAGATGCGCGGGGGCAATATGATCGAGATAACCTTGACGTGCCGGCGCGGGAGATGTAGCCGAGGACATGGCTGACCACGGCATGAGATTCAGGCTCTCTGCGCGTCGCTCCCTCCTTGGCTGCCTGCCGCTGCTTGCGCTCTTCGCCTGCGGCGGAGACGGCGATAGCACGCCGGCGCCGGCGGAAACGAGCGGCAGCAGCAGCAGCAGCGGAATGGGCACAACGTCAACCGGTGAGGGCGTCGGCACGACGGGCAGCGGCGGAGCCGGTGAGTCGTCGGCCAGCGGGACCGGTGGGGGAGGATTGTCCGCTGGAGGCGGGGGCGGCAGCGCGACCACCGGGACAGGCGGAGGCGGGAGTTCCACGGCTTGCACGCGCGAGCTCCTGAAGAGCACGATCGACGCTTATTTCGAAGCGCTCGCGGCGCACGATCCGTCGACATTGCCCCTCGCCGACAGCGTAAAATTCACGGAAAACGGCAAAGCCCTGACGCTCGGCCAAGAAGGGCTCTGGAAGACCGCCGGGGCGCTCAAATATGCTCACAGCGCGCTCGACACCGAGACCTGTAGCTCCGCGAGCCAGGCCGTGGTGCCGGACGGCAGCATGGACATCCCGCTCGCCGTTCGCCTCAAGCTCCAGGGCCAGGAGATCACCGAGATCGAGACCATCGCCGTGCGGCCGGGGGACTACAAGGTCTCCGGGCAGAATTTTGCCTCGAACACCGGCGCCATCATCGCGAGCGGGGATACCGTCAAGTGGGAGGAGCCCGTTCCGGAGAGCGAGCGCAACTCGCGGGACGAGCTCGAGGGCTGGATGGAGAAGTACTTCTGGATGTTCCCGCGCGGCGTCTGCAACACGGTCAGCAACTGCAAGCGCATCGAGAACGGCGGCGGGTCGTTCACGTGCAGCGCCGGCGCGAGCTGCGATCCTGGCCAGCCGGGCTCGGGGTCACCCGCGCTGCCCCCTCGCCTCATCTTCGCCGACGTCGAGAGGGGAATCGGGGTCGGGTTCACCATGTTCATGGGGAACACCGACATGCACATGTTCAAGATGCGCGGCGGCCAGGTCTACGGCGTGAGCGCGTTCCTGGGCGCGGCCACCAGCTCCGGCTGGGAGTGAACGAGCTTCGTCTCCGCTCGTTCCTATCGGTCCGCTGATCGGACCGTGAGCCCGCATACGCGTTAACCAAGCTTCGCGCCGCGTTCTCCTACCTCCGAACGTTTACGTTTACGTGAACGTTTACGTAGTCGTGGTCGTGGTCGTAGTCGTGGTCGTGGTCGTGGTCGTGGTCGTCAACGACAGGCCGTGAACGACCACGACCACGACCACGTTCACGTTCACGACCACGTAAACGTTCACGTTCACGTTCACGTTCACGTTAGCGTTGGTGATCGATGGTGGGGTCGACGGGCGGTTCGGCCATGCCTCGCAGAGCGGACGGGCCCCTCACCTTCGGTGCTCGGGGCCCTTCACTCAGCCACGACGTTCCGTCACGGGATCGTCGGGGCCGTCCACTCCACCCACTTCGCCTTGTCGAGCTCGTTCTTCGGCTTCCAGACGTCGGTGTTCGCGCTGGCGTCGTTGAGCAGGAACTTCTTGACGAAGGCGTCGATCGCGGCCTGCTCGCCGTTCTTGTAGTCCGTGCCGCAGTGGTTGTGCCCGCTGTCGACGTACCCGATGTTCTGCTTCACGCCGAGGGCCTCGTAGACCAGCCTGGCGGCTCCGCCGGCCTGGTCTGCGTTGTTCGTGCTCAGCCACTCGTAGTTGAGGTTCCCGAGGATCAGGAGGCCGCGAGGCGCCACCATGCTGACCAGCTGGTGGTGGTCGAGCGGGAGCTTGGTCACCGCGCTGCCGAACTGCTCGATCGTCTTGCTGAACCACTTCTGCTCGCCGTAAGTCCTCGTGAGGTTCTGGACGCCGGCGCTGCCGGTCTGGCCCTTGTTATCGACCTCCGAGACGCGCCACGCCGCCACGCCGCCCGAGCCAGACTCCTGCGGGATCGTCAGCGCGAAGCGCGAATCCATCGCGCCGACCATCAGCGCGCCCTTGCCGTTGCGGGAGCAGCCCGTGATGGCGAGCCGCTTCGGATCGATCTGCGCGTCGGGCGTGGACTCGAGGGCATCGATGATGCGGCTCGCGCCCCAGGCCCAGGCGATCAGGGCGCCGCTCTCCGCGTTCCCGTGGAACTTGGAGAAGATGCCGCCGCTCCGGTCGCTCTCCGGCTGCACACCGTTGTGATCGTAGTTGATGATCGCGACGCCCATCTGCTTCAGATGGTTGTTGTCGAGCGAGCCGTTGCTGAGCCCGATCAGCGCAGGGTAGGGAGGTGAACCGGTGCTGGGCAGGGAGATGCTCACAGAGAAGGAGACATCCTGGGCGCCGCCGCTCACGTTGATCGTCAGCTTGCCGCCGGCGAAGCTGCCCTTGACGGTGGCCTTCTTCACCTCCTTCGGACCGGTCTCCCAGTGCTGGACCAGCTCGGAGATCTCACGATGCCGGCACACCCACTGCGCGCGTGTCGTCACCTTCGTACCATCCATCATGGTGAAGGGATCGTGCAGCTTGTCGTACGCCTTCAGCTCGCCGAAGGAGGGCATGTTCGGCACAGCACAGTCCTCGCCGGGGGTCTCGACCCCGACCAGCGTCGTGTCCCCGCCGCCCGTCGGGTTCGAGCCGCCGGCGCCCGTCGGGTCCGAGCCGCCGGCGCCCGTCGGATCCGCGCCGCCGGCCCCCGTCGGGTCCGACCCACCGGCCCCCGAAACGCTCGTCGACGGACCGCCCGTTCCCGAGGTCACGCCGCTGGTGCTACCGCCGCCGGTGCCGGACACGGACGACGTGTTGCCAGCCGACGAGGAGCCGCTGGTCTGGCCGCCGGAGCTGGTGGTGGTGGTGTCATCCTCATCAACTGTGACGCCACCATCGCTGGGGCCGCACGCGACGAACAGGGGGAGGAGGGCGGTCAGGGGGAGAAGCTGGGAGAAGTTTGGTCGGAACGACATCATGGGACGCCCATTCCCAGCGGACGACGGTTCGATCACGCTTACCGCTGGGAATCGCATTGCCGGCGTGGGAGGCCTTCAATCCAGCCGCAAATATCCATCATACATGCAGCCGATGTAATCCATCCTGATCGGCTCTGGGAACGCCTCGCACCAAGTGGCGCTTGGGGGGGCATCCGATGAGGCGACATTTTTCGAGCAGGCTTCTCCCCTCGCGATCTCGCAGCGTCTGATCGTCTGCTCGTGCTCGTGCTCGTGCTCGTCGCCGGCGAGCGAGCCGGGCCTGGCCGGCGAATGACCGACGCCCGGGAACCACGCCGAATGGGGGGCAAGGCCAGAACGGCTTTCATGCCCCCCAAGGGCATCACTACTGCAGCACGGTATCCATATCCCAGTCAATCCACATGTCTTTCCATTCGCTGACCGGCTGCTGAACGCCATTGTCCATGATGTTCAGCACGTCCGTGTTTGCGCTGGTATTGCCTTCGAACGCTCGCTTGAACATTTCGCCTGCAAGGGCGGTTTGAGAGGCCGATGCGCCGCAGTGGTTTGCGCTGTACATCTGAAAACCCATGCGCTCCGGGACACCGAGCGCTTTCCATACCGGTTTTGCTGCCCATGCGGAGAGCGCCTCACAGGTTCCACCCAGGTGACACCATGAGTTCTTGCCATTGGCATTCGTGAAGTGCACCAGATACCGTGGAGCGATGGTCGCCAGGAGCATATGCGTATCGAAGGGGAGGTTGTACACCTTCGAGGGGTCGCTTCGGAGCCAGCGGGCCGCACCGGTCACCCAGGGTCCGCAGATGCCGCTGTCTTCGAGGTTGTCGATGCTCTGAGGCTTGGCGTCTGAGCACTGCCAAACAGAACCACCTTCACCGTGCCTGAACCACTCTGCCTGACGCAGGTTGGCTACACCACCACCGCCCGACTCCACGATGACGACCACCGGTGCACGACTGAAGACACCCGCCAGGTAAGCACCTTTTCCACATCCGGAGCACCCCGACACCATCACCTTCGTGGGATCGTGCCCGCTGCCCGGGTTCTGCTCCAGCACGTCCATCACCCGGTCAATCATCCACCCGTTGGCGATATTCGTGTTGAGCTCGGACAAGCCGAAGAGTTTTTTTATCTTGTCCTCGAAGCCGCTCCCAAACGACAGCGCTTTACTGCCTGACGGGAAAATTCCACCCGACAACTTGAGGGCGATCACACTACCGGATCCACTGATACTCGCCGAAAAGCTCTCTGTTTTTCCACCCACCTTGGCGGTGATTGAAACGTTACCTCCGGATACGGTTCCGGTCACCTCATCCGGCTCGGCGGGAACTGGACCGTAGAGGTACTTGGCTGCCATTGCCAGGATTTCCTTGCGGCGGCACTCCCACTGCTCCTTGGTGGTGACCTTCGTTCCGTTGAAGAACGTAAACGGATCCGGGAGTTTCTCGTTTACCTCGGTCAGACCGCTCGGCTCAGGCAACGTGGGCAGGGTACACGTGAAGGCGCCGCCGCCAGTCCCGCTGGTCGCGCTGGCCCCGCCAGTCCCGCTGGTCGCGCTGGCCCCGCCAGTCGGGGAGCCGCCCGTGCCGGCGCCGCCCGTCGGAGCACCGCCGCCCGTGCTGGCGGCTCCGCTGGTCGCGGAAGCACCGCTGGTCGCGGAGCCTCCACCCGTGGTGACTCCCCCGCTCCCGCTCGGCATCCCGCCGCCTGTGCCCGAAGCATCTCCCCCGGCACCTCCGGATCCTACTTCTGAAGCGCAGCCAGGGAAGTTCAAGAGGGCGAGGACGGGAATCGCGAGAGCGGTTAACTTGCGCGAGGCACGAGAACGGACAGACATGAAGGCCTCCATGTTTCGAGTGCACATTCCCGGCGGAGGGCGGTTCGATCACGCTTATCGCTATGAATCGTACGACCGGAGCAGGCAGCGTTTGGTCAGGATGCAAATGTTCAACAAACTTGTAGTCGATGTCATCCATCCGGTTCGTCTCCGGGAACACATCACGAAAGCTCGCACCTGCGGGACATCCGAGGACGCGACACTTTTTGGGCAAGACTCGTTTCGTCGCGTCGCGTTCACGTAGAGTCTGATCGTCTGCTCGTGATCGAAGGACGGACCTGACTCCGGCGGCGATGTGCTTGCGGAGGCACGGGCTCGGCGGCACCGGGCGGCCCTTTTTCCGCCGCCGGGCGGCCTGCACGCTCGCCCTTACCCGGCGCGAGCTTGCCGTTCCGCCGCGGTGCCCCAGAGGATCCCATCATGGCGCGACTGCGACGCCTCATCGAGCCGGGGACGCGCGCGACGCCCGACCTCCTGGCCGGGCTCCGCGCGCTGGCCCGGCCGCTGCGCTCCACGGCCGATCTCGACCCCTTGATCGAGCGCATCGGCGACGCGCGCTGCGCGCTCCTCGGCGAGGCGACGCACGGGACGCGCGAGTTCTACACGTGGCGCGCAGAGCTCTCCAGGCGGCTGATCGTCGAGGCGGGCGCCTCCTTCATCGCCGTCGAGGGCGACTGGCCCGATTGCTACCGCGTCAACCGGTATGTGAAGGGGTACGCGGACGCGGGGAGCAGCGCCCGCGCGGTGCTGCGCGCCTTCGATCGCTGGCCGACCTGGATGTGGGCCAACGAGGAGGTCGCCGACCTCATCGAGTGGCTGCGCAGGCACAACGAGGGTCGGCCCGAGGAGCAGCGGGTCGGCTTCTACGGGCTCGACGTCTACAGCCTCTGGGACTCGCTCCGCGAGGTCATGCGCTACCTGGAGGGGGCCGCCCCCGACGCGCTGCCGGCCGCGCGGCGCGCGCTGCGCTGCTTCGAGCCGTATGCCGACGATGCCCAGGAGTACGCCCGGGCGACGGTGCTCGTACCGGAGTCGTGCCAGGCGGAGGCCGTCTGGCTGCTCGCCGAGGTGCGCAGGAGAGCGCCGGCGTTCGGCGCCGACGGGCGCGACGGGCACTTCGTCGCCGAGCAGAACGCGCTCGTGGTCAAGAACGCCGAGGCCTACTACCGGGCGATGGTGCGCAGCGACGCGGAGTCCTGGAACGTCCGCGATCGGCACATGGCCGAGACGCTCGATCGGCTGCTCGCGCAGCACGGCCCGCGCGGGCGCGCGATCGTCTGGGCGCACAACTCGCACATCGGCGACGCGCGCTTCACCGACATGGCGGAGCGGGGCGAGGTGAACCTCGGCCAGCTCGCCCGCGAGCGCCACGGAGAGGAGCGCGTCGCGCTCGTCGCCTTCGGCACCCACCGCGGCACGGTGATCGCCGCCCGGGAGTGGGACGCGCCGATGGAGGTGATGCGCTTGCCGGTCGGGCGGCCCGAGAGCTGGGAGGACCTGCTGCACGAGACGGGCGGCCGGGATCAGCTGCTGATCTTCGAGTCGGGGCGGCTGCCGCAGGAGTCGCTGGCCTGGCGCGGCCACCGCGCCGTCGGCGTCGTCTACCACCCCGAGTACGACTGGCACGGGAACTACGTGCCGACGGTGCTGCCGCGCCGCTATGACGCGCTCCTCTTCGTGGACGAGTCACAGGCCGTCCGGCCCCTGCACCTCGCGCCGCGGGCAGAGAGGGAGCCGCCGGAGACCTACCCCACCGGCGTGTGACGCCGGCGGCATGGCGCGCGCAGTGCAAAGCGCGCTGGGGGCGCGGGCATCCCGGCGCCGGAGGAGGTGAATCCAGTGAACCGCGAGAGCGCTGTGTACGCGATCCTCTTCGACCTCGACGGGACCCTGGTGGACACGGTCTACGCCCACGTCCTGTCGTGGCAGCGCGCGTTCGCCGAGGCGGGCATACCGATCGACGCCTGGCGGGTGCACCGGCGCATCGGGATGAGCGGCGGGCTCTTCGCTCGCGCGGTCGCGCGCGAGGTCGGCTATCCGCTGGCGGCCGAGCGGGCGCGCTTCGTCCAGGAACGCCACGGCGAGATCTTCCAGCAGATCCTGCCGGAGCGACGCCCGCTGCCGGGGGCCGTCGCGCTGCTCCGTCAGCTGCGCGAGGCGGGCGTGCCGCACGGCATCGCCACCTCCGGACGGCGGCCGGAGATCGACGCCTCGCTCGCGGCGCTCGAGCTCCCGCCGGACATGGTCGTCGTCGCTCGCGGTGACGTGAGCCGCGCGAAGCCGGCGCCCGATCTCTTCTTCGCTTGCCAGCAGCGCCTCGGGGTGGCGGCCGAGGACTGCTACGTTGTCGGTGACTCCGTATGGGACCTGCTCGCCGCGCGCCGAGCCCGCATGTTCGGGGTCGGCTTGCTCTCCGGTGGGTACGGGCAGGACGAGCTGCTCGCGGCGGGGGCGTACCGCGTATACCGCGATCCCGCGGAGCTCGGCGCCGCGCTCGACGAGCTCGGCGTCCTGCCCTGAGGGCCGCCTGGTGGAGGCGGTCCGCGCGCGGCGGCGGGGATCAGGCATGGGCCTCAGGAGGCTCTGAAGGCGAGGTGATCCGATGCTCTCGTTACAATCTCCCGATTTCCACGATGGCGATGTGATCCCGATCGTGCACACCTGCGAGGGCAAGGACGTGCCGCCCGCGCTCTCCTGGTCGGGTGTCCCCGGCGGCACGAGGAGCCTTGCGCTCATCGTCGACGACCCGGACGCGCCCGATCCGCGCGCCCCCAAGACGACATGGGTCCACTGGGTGCTCTACAACATCCCGCCCGACGCCGGCGGCCTGCCCGAGGGCGCGCGCAAGGCCAACCTGCCGGCGGGCACGCTCGAGGGGAGGAACGACTGGAAGCGCGCCGGCTACGGCGGCCCGTGCCCGCCGATCGGCAAACACCGTTACTTCTTCAAGCTGTATGCGCTCGACACGGTGCTGCCCCCGCGAGACGGGCTCACGAAGGTGGAGGTCGAGAAGGCGATGGAGGGACACGTCCTCGCGCGCGTCGAGCTCGTAGGCACGTATCAGAAGCGGGGCCGCCCGTAGTACATGGACGCGCCTCGGGCGCGCGCGCGCTCAACCGCACTTGCAGACCGGGCGACCGTCATCGTCACAGTGGCACTGACATACTCCCTCGGGACACGTGACGACTTTATCGCCCTTCGGGCAGGTGGCGACGCACGAGGCGATCGAGGCCTCCTCGGCGCCCGCCGCGACCTCGACGTCGCTGGCCTGCGAAGGATCAGGCGCCTCGGCGTCGACCGACGCCGCCGCGCTGCGGTTTACAGCCTCCGCGCCCGCGCTCGTCCAGAGCGCCGCGGAAGCGGGCAGCATCGACAACCCGAACACCGATAACAGCGTACCGCGCATCTTCACTCCTCCTGATCAGCGATGCTTCCATGAATGGGCATCATGGATCGCCAGGGGCCGAGGCACGCGGCGTGCCGAATGGCGCGGTCGGCGGCCGAGCTCGCGGCGCCGCGACGGGTACGGGAGCGCTGCCCCGCGTGTGTCCGCGGTGTTCGGGCGGTAGAGCCAGCCCGGCTGCGCTGTTTGAGCTCGCCTGTCATGCCGCATCTTCACCAGAAGCGGCGAGATCGCCGCCTCGAACGCGATGATTCGAGCAAACCGTTGCGCGCGATGGTTTGCTCGAACACGCAAACCGTCCGCTGGCGGGCGGCGCCGCCGAGCGGCCGCGGCCTCACATCGGCGCGGCGAGAGCGCGCGGCGCGCGCTGCACCAGCGGTGAGCACGGCTGGCACGACGAGTGCTCTTCCGCCAAGGAGCAGGCACACACAGGGGCGGATGGCCTGCGAGCCGGCGCGATGCACCGAGTCCTGCGGAGCTGCTCGAACACAGGGGCTCCGCGCGGTCGGCAAACGCAGCTGGCGTGTCTGGCCTCTCTGACCGTCAACCATCACAAGATCGAACGAAAGAGGAAGAACATGACACGAAAGATCATCACCGCGTTCGCTGGGTTGTCGCTGTTCGTCGGCGTGGCGATGGCCCACGCGGCGACGCTGCCCACCTCGAGCCTGAAGGGCCGCTCAGTCCTCCAGACCAACGCGAGCGCCGGGATCCCCGAGAAGGTGGCCTATTACTGCGGGTTCCCGGGGGCCAACGTGGCCACCACGACGAACATCGGCATCGCGGGCATCGCCATCGGGACCTCGGGGTCCGTCGCCCAGTCGTCGGTCGCCCAGGCCGGCGGGTTCGGCAACCTCGGCCTCGCGACGGCCAACGCAGGGGGCTTCCACGGCCGCGGCCCTGGAGGCTGGAGGAGCGTCGCGCTGAACGACGCGCCGGCGCCGGGTCAAGCCGACATCCTCTTCGACAACTAGCGCTCCGCCCGCCCCGGCCGGCCCGCTGGGGCCGGAGCATCCACGGGCCGCGCGCGGCGCTCCGGCCGCGCGCGGCCTTCTCTCCGACGACCCCGAACCCGGGATGGACGAAACCATGCGCCGTTTACTCCGTGTGCTCTCGACGTCCGCGCCCGCGCTGCTCGCCGCGGCGCTCTGTTTTCATTTCGCGATGACAGTCGCCTACCTGACGCCGCAGAACCCGCTCCAGCTCCGCTTCGCGCGGCTCATCAGCGGGTACATGAACCCGTTCCTCCAGCAGAACTGGCACCTCTTCGCCCCCGATCCCATCACCGACACGCGATTCGTGATGGTCGCCTGCCGCCTGCGCGAGCCGGACGGGAGCACGACCGAGACCGGGTGGACCGATATCACGACCCCTTACTGGGAATCCCATTTGGAGAACCGCCTCGGCCCCGCGACGCGCCTCGGACGATCGGTGACGGGCGCTGCGCGCATGATCTACACCGTCGATCCGACGTCGCTTCAGATGGCGAAGAAGCTCGATCAGCAGCGCGCCCGCGCGCAGGCGGGCGGAGGCGGCGCCGAGGCCGCCGATGCTCAGGTGGTCGACATGCTCAGGGACGAGGTGAAGAAGGAGCAGGACGCCGGCTTTCAGCTCGGCAAGACCGTCCTGGAGCGGGCGGGCTCCGCGCACTGTGACAGCCTGTACGGCCCGAACCGCACCGCCGCGGTGCGGCTGCGCCTGGCGGTGCTGAAGTTCCCGCGCTTCTCCCGGCGCGACCTGCCCGACGCGAAGGGTGACATGACGTACTACGATTTCGACTGGGCTCCGTATCAGCCGGTGGCGCCGCTGGAGGCGGCGACCGAGGACAGACGCCAGACGCCCGTGGCCCTCGGGGCAGCGGCCGTGGAGGAGAGGTGACGCCATGCTGAGCAAGCTGAACGCACGCTGGCGCCGCATCGTGGAGCTCGCGAGCCGCGAGCGCTGCCTGATCGGGGCCAGCCTCTTCCGGATCGTCGCCGGGTTGACCATCCTCCACCTCTACCTGGCCAACTATTTCCAGCGCCATTACCTCTACGGCCCCGAGGGGGTGTGGCCATTCGCGCGGTCGCTCGAGGAGGCCCACAGCACCGGCGCGTTCTCGATTTACCTGCTCAGCAGGTCACCGCTCTACTTCGAGGTCGTCTTCCACCTGGCCATGCTGTTCGCGGCGCTGTGGGTCATCGGCTTCCGCACCCGTCTCATGTCGCTGCTCACGTATGTCGGGCTCTGGTCGCTGCACCAGCGGAACCCCGTCCTGCTCGACGGCGGCGACAACCTCGTCCGGCTCGCGCTCCTGTATGGCATCTTCGCCGAGCTCGGCGCCTACTTCTCGCTCGACGCCGACCGCCTCCGCGCGCAGCGGGAGCGCGGCGGGGACCTCCAGCGGATCAAGGGGATGCTCCACAACGCGGCGATCCTCGCCTGCGCCGTCCAGGTGTGCCTGGTCTACGGGGTCGCAGGGCTCTACAAGGTGCAGGGGGAGCTGTGGCAGAACGGGACGGCCCTTTATTACATCACCCGCGTCGGCGAGTTCACCTGGCCCGGCCACAGCGACAGCCTCTCCCGCAGCGTCGCGGTGGTGACGGCGCTGACCTACGCGACGGTCGGGTTCCAGCTCAGCTTCCCGTTCCTGTTCGCCCTGAACCGGCACACACGCAGGCTCTCGCTCGCCGCGGCGTTCCTGTTCCACGCCGGCATCGCCGTCATGATGGGGCTCGGCACGTTCGCCGCGTTCATGATCAGCGTCGAGCTGGCGCTCATCGCGGACGCGGAGTACCGGGCGATCGGCGCGTTCGCCAGGCGGCTCGTGTCCATCGAGGCGCCCGCGCTCCGGCGCTTCCTGCCCGCGCGGCGGATCCAGACGAAGTAGCGCGGCGTGGCGCGGGCGCGCTCGAGCGCCCGCGCCATGTCCCTCCCGCCGGCGTCCCGGCGCTCCCCGCCCAGCCTCACCAGCCTTCCGCCACGCGGATCGCGATCTTCCCGATCGTGCGGCCCGACTCGATGGCGCGGTGGGCCTGCGAGAGCTCGCGCACCGGGTAGCTCGCGCTGACGATGGGCCTGATGTGGCCTTGCGCCGCCAGCTCCGCCACCGCGGCGAGCGCGCGGCCCTGCGCGTGCGGGTCGAGCCGCCAGATCGTGGCAGCGCCCATCACATGATAGATGAGCGACGCCGCCTTCATGAACAGCCGGTCCGCGACCGGCGCGGGCGTCGGCACGATGCTCACCACGGTGCCCATCGGCGCCACGGCGTCGAGCGCCTGATCCAGCGCGCGGCCACCGGCGTTGTCGAAGGCCACCGCGACGCCCGCCCCACCGGTCAGATCCCGGCACGCCTTGCCCACGTCCTGCGTCGTGTGATCGAGCACGACCGCGGCGCCGAGCTCGCGGCAGAGCGCCGTCGACTCGGGTCGGCTGGCGGTCGCCACCACCCGTAGCCCGAGGTGACGCGAGAGCTGCAGCTGCAGATGCCCCACGCCGCCTGCGCCCGCGGTGACAAGCACCGCGGCGCCGGGCGCGGGCCGCGCGCGCGAGAGGCATTCCCAGGCCGTGACGCCCGCGAGCGACAGGCATGCGGCCTGCTCATGGGAGAGGGCCGCCGGTTTGCGCGCGAGGGTGCGGCTGTCGGCCACCACCCGCTCCGCGTTCGCGCCCTGCCCGAACAGGCTGGGTGAGCCGAACACCTCGTCTCCGACCGCGAGCTCGTCGACGCCGGGGCCGACCGCGTCGACGATCCCGGAGACGTCGTAGCCGAGCACCAGCGGGAACTGCCGCTCGATGCGGCGGGGCCCGGGCGCCGCCGATCGCGCCCGGATGTCCGCCGGGTTGACCGACGACGCGATCACCCGCACCCTCACCTGGTGAGGTCCGGGCGATGGCTCGGGCAGCTCCAGCGGCACGAGCTGCGAGGCGTCGCCATGGTGATGGATTCCGATTGCCTTCATTCGCTGCAGTCCTCTCGAACGACGCCGGCGCGCGGCGGCGCAGGCGCAGTGTGCCCGCCGGCGGCGGCCCTGTATTGAACGATGTCGACATCGACGCTCACCATCGCCAGGAGCCCCCTCCGCGCGCCGCAGCTGGCCGCGCATGCCGCGCCCGGGGGCGGCCAGCGCGGCGTCACCGGGCTCGTCGACGTGGCGGGGCGGGTCGCGTCGTGGGGCCCGCCGGCGCCGTGCGCCTTGCCGTCGCTGCACGCGGTGCTGAGCATCGGCCTGCTCGGCGAGATCCAGAGCGAGCGCGACGACCGCGCGGGGGGCGCGGTGTGGCTGTCCGGCGTCGCGACCCGGCCGTTCAGCTACCGGCTGTCGGCCGAGCTGCACGCCGTGATCGTCCTGATCGAGCCCTGGGCGATCTCCGAGTGGTTCGGCGTCGACGCCGCCTGCCTCGTCGATCGCCGCGTCGATCTGCGCGACGTCCTCGGCGCCCCGCCGGTGGCGAGGTTGCTACCGGCGGTGCAGCGCGCCGGCACGGCGCAGGGCCGCCTGCTGGCGGTGCGGCGCTGGCTGGCCGCGCTGACGCCGCGCGCGGCGGCGCCAGCCCCGCTGCGAGACGCCCGGCTCGCCGACCGGGACGCGGCCGGCCTGGCCCGCGCGCTGGGCGTCTCGCTGCGCCAGTCCGAGCGGCTGCTGCGGCGCCACCACGGGGTGACGCTGCGGGAGATGAAGGGTATCCGGCGCTTCCAGCGCGCGCTGGAGCGCCTCGATCAGGACCTGTCGTGGGCCGCGCTGAGCGCCGACGCCGGGTTCGCCGACCAGAGCCACCTTTGCCGCGCCGTGCGGCGGTATGCCGGCATGACGCCCGCCGCGCTGCGCGGCGCGACCGGGGCGAGCCTGATCGCGCCGGTGTACCGGCCGCTGGGTTGCCAGGACCGGTTCGTCGCGATCTGACGCCGCCATCCAGGGGGTTCGCTCGAGACTCGGTCGCCCAGCCCCCCCGTCGCGCCTTCATGGCTCCAGCCTGGCGCCGGGCGAGCCGCGGCGTGAGATCAGCGGCGCTCGCGCCGCTGCTGGACGATCGCCTTGCCCTGACGGGCGAGGGCATAGAGGATCCCGGCCTGGAGATCGCGCTGCGTCAGGAGGTTGCCCAGATCGATCCCCTGCGCGACAAGCGTCCGGGCGACGTCGGGTGACGCCCCGACGAGGACGCACGTGGCGCCGAGGAGCGCGGCGGCCCGCGTGGCCTGGAGGAGGCGGGCAGCCACGTCGGCGTCGAGGACCGGCACGCCCGTGACGTCGATGAGCACCGTCTCGGCCCGGTGGCGCTCGATGCCCTGGAGGAGCGTCTCCAGGAGCTGGGCGCCGCGGGCGGAGTCGATGGTCCCCACGAGGGGCACCACGAGGATGCCTTCGTGGACCGGGATGACCGGCGTGGACAGCTCCTGGATGACGTCGAGGAGCTGCCGCTGCGTCGCGAACCACGCGAGCTCCTTCTGCACGGCCTCGTCGGCGCGCTTCTTCTCCGTGATGTCCTCGATCATGACAAGGAGATAGCGGCAGACGCCGTGCTCGTCTTTGAGGGGCACCTTCACCATGTGAAGCCATCGCTCCCCGGTCGGCGTGGCGATGCGCGACTCGGGTATGTCCACGATCTCGCCCTTCTCGATCACGTCGCGATCCATGCGATCGAGCCACCTGGCCTCCTCCAGTCGATGCGGGAAGAGGTCGAAGACGTTCTTGCCGAGAACGCCGCTCCGCGGGGTGCCGAAGACCTTCTCGTAATGGCCGTTCATCCGGACGAGGCGGAATTCCGTCACCTCCTTGATGAAGACCGAGACCGGCACGTGCTCGATGATGGTGTCGAGGAAGCTCTCGATAGGCACCGTCCCCGGCTTGCCGCGCGGCGCAGCCGGGTCGTGGACGCAGACGAGCGCGCCGCGCGCGCCATCGACGCGGAGCTGCGTGACCGAGATCCCGCAGGACGGCGCGCCGGGCGCGCCGCCCCGGAGCTCGATGCCGGCCTGCTCGCGCTCGCCTTCGAGGACGGCGCGGATGGCTGCGAGCACCTCCTGCGCCTCACCGGCGAGCCCCTCGGGCGACGCGGGCAGGACGGCCGGCGCGTGCGCGGGGGACACCGGCCAGGCGGGGAGCGCGCCCTCCGCGAGGATCTGCTCGAGGCGAGGATTGGCGCACCGGAGCGCTCCCTTTGCATCGAAGACGGCGGCGCCTACCGGGAGCGCGCAGAGGAGCGGCAGGGGGTCGACGCCAGCGTGCGGCAGGGGACCAGCGCCGACGTGCGGGCCGGGCCCATCGAGATCTAGGGTCATTCGGGATCCTTCCACGCGACACGAGCTGCCCAGCGCTCTCCGAGCCGGACGACCCGTCGAATACCCCAACCTTTCAACGCGCTCTCCGGGAATCGTGATGCGCTCACCATCATGTAATACATCTAACAATTTCGTACAGATAGCGCCGTAGCTCCCCCGAAAGACCGATCGTTGATCAAACCCTGTTCAGGCGCGCAGACTCCGCTCGACCCCTGCTCGGGTCGCTCGCGGTGCACCGGCAAGGACACGGCCTGATCGGGCGGCATCCAACGCGCGTGGCACGGAGGTTGATACCGTTTGTATCGATGATATCGATGCTCCCCGTGGATGCCGAACACCTCTCTCGGCCGCCTGCCGCCACCGGGCCGCACGCCGCGCCCGGCCTCCTCGTCCTGCCGCTGCCCGATCGCTCGGTGCCCGGACGAGGCGGGCAGCGCGCCGTTCGCGCCCGGATCCCCGGAGCCAGCGGGAGACGCCGTGCGCGCGCGTGATCTCGGCGTCGCGCCTGGCATCTTCGATCCGGGCCCGCTAAACGCGATCACCGACGTGGGCGGCGTGCGCGTCGGGCACGCCACGGTGATCGAGGGGGACGCGATCCGCACCGGCGTCACCGCCGTATTCCCCCATGGAGGGAACCTCTACCTCGATCGCGTCCCCGCGGCGATCCATGTGGGCAACGGGTTTGGCAAGCTCGTCGGCGCGACCCAGGTCCGCGAGCTGGGTGAGCTGGAGACTCCCATTCTCCTCACGACCACGCTTTGCGTGTTCCGGGCCGCCGACGCGCTCGTCGAATGGATGCTGGCGCAGCCGGGCATGGAGGAGGTGCGCTCGCTCAACCCGGTCGTCGGCGAGACCAACGACGGCGCGCTCAACGCGGTCCGGCTCCGTCCGATCACCGCCGAGCACGTGCGCGCGGCGCTGGGCTCGGCGCGGGAGGGGCCCACGCTGGAGGGGTGCGTCGGCGCGGGTACGGGCACCGTCGCCTTCGGATGGAAGGGGGGGATCGGCACCGCCTCGCGGGTGCTGCCAGCGTCGCTCGGCGGGGCCTGCGTCGGCGTGCTCGTCCAGTCGAACTTCGGCGGCGTGCTGCAGGTGATGGGCGCGCCCGTCGGCCAGGAGCTCGGCCGGTACGCTTTCCGGTCGCAGGTCGAGGCGGCGGCGGGGGACGGCTCCATCCTCATCCTCGTCGCGACGGACGCGCCGCTGTCGGATCGCAACCTCGGGCGACTCGCTGCCCGCGCGATCCTGGGCCTGGCACGCACCGGATCCTCCGGCGCGAACGGCTCCGGCGACTACGCGATCGCCTTCTCGACGAGCGCCTCGGTGCGGCGCCGCTCCGGCGCGAAGCGGCTCGCGATCACGGAGCTCTCGAACCAGGAGACGTCCGCCCTCTTCCAGGCCGTGATCGAGGCGACGGAGGAGGCCATCTACAACTCGCTCTTCACGGCCGAGACCACCACGGGGAGCGGTCGCACCGTGGACGCCATTCCGCTGGATCGGGTCCGTGAGGTGCTGTCGAGGCACGGCGTCCAGCGGCCGTCCGGCCGCTCCCGCCCTGCATGACGCAAGAGACCGCCGCAGGCGGGCCGGCGCGAGAGCTCGCCGCCATTTCCCGTGGCGCAACGAGGTGCTTTTGGCAACATCACGAATCGACCCGGCGCCTCGGAGACCGATCCGGCCTTGGACACCCTCCCTTTATGACCGACAGTCCACGTTACCGCGTGCTGGGGGTGCTGCACCAAGGTGCGGACACGATCCTCTACCGCGCGCGGCGCGAGAAGGACGGCCGGCCGGTGGTGCTCAAGGCCCTGCGGCGCGACCACGCAAGCCCCCGCGCCCTCGGCAGGCTCCAGCACGAGCTCGAGGTCGCCAGGGCGCTGAGATCGCCCGCGGTCGTCAAGGCCTGTGGGATCGAGCCGTTCCGCGACCAGGTGACCCTGGTCCTCGAGGACTTCGGCGGCCGCTCGCTCGACCGGTTGCTCGATGACGATGGGCCGATTCCGCTCGAGCGCTTCTTCCCCCTCGCCCTCCGCCTCGCCGCCGCCCTCGCCGAGCTCCACCGGCACCACGTCATCCACAAGGACATCAAGCCCCAGAACCTGCTCTACAACCCCGACACCGGCGAGGTGAAGATCACCGATCTCGGCATCGCCTCCCTCTCTCTCCGCGGCGCCCAGGAGCTCACACGCGACGGCCTCATCGAGGGCACGCTGGCTTACATGGCGCCAGAGCAGACGGGCCGCATGAACCGCCGGGTCGACGAGCGGACCGACCTGTACTCCCTCGGCGTCACCTTCTACGAGATGCTGACTGGCACCCTGCCCTTCCAGGCCAGCGACCCCGTCGAATGGGTCTATTGCCACATCGCGCAGAGCCCGGTCCCACCCCACACGCTCGTCCCCTCGATTCCACCAGTCCTGTCCGAGGTCGTGCTCAAGCTGCTCTCCAAGGCCGCCGAGGAGCGTTACCAGAGCGCCCTCGGCCTGCACCACGACCTCGAACGGTGCTCTTCCCAGCTGCGCCAGAGCGGCGCCATCGAGGCCTTCCCGCTCGGACAGCGCGACGTCTCCGACAGGCTCCAGATCCCGCAGCGGCTCTACGGCCGCGAGCGCGAGCTCGAGGCGCTGCGCGCCGCCTTCGAGCGCGTGGTCGCGAACGGCCGGCCAGAGCTCGTGCTCGTCTCCGGCTACTCGGGCATCGGCAAGTCCTCGCTCGTCGCCGAGCTGCACGGGCCTGTCGTGCGCGAGCGCGGCTCCTTCCTCTCCGGCAAATTCGATCAGCTCAAGCGCGACGTCCCCTATCGCCCCCTCCTTCACGCCTTCCGGGGGCTCGTGCAGGAGATCCTCAGCGCCAGCGAGCAGCAGGTCGAGCGCTGGAGAGAGCGCCTCCGCGAGGCCCTCGGCGCGAGCGGCGGGTTGCTCACCGACATGCTCCCCGAGCTCGCCCTGCTCCTCGGCCCGCAGCCGCCCGTGCCCGAGCTCCCGCCCGCCGAGGCCCAGAGCCGGCTCCTCGCCACGCTCCAGCGCTTCGTCGCCGCCTGCGCCCGCAAGGAGCACCCCGTCGCCCTCTTCCTCGACGACCTGCAATGGGCCGACCCCGGCAGCCTCCTTTTGCTCGAGCAGCTCGCCACCCTCGCAGGTGACGCGCACCTCCTCGTGATAGGCGCTTATCGCGACAACGAGGTCGGCCCCGCGCACCCGCTCCGGCTCACGCTCGCCGAGGCCCAGAAGCGCGGCGCCGCCGTCTCCGAGCTCGTCCTCGCGCCGCTCTCCGCCGCCCACGTCGGGGCGCTCGTCGCCGAGACGGTCCACGCGCCCGAAGCGCAAGTCGAGCCGCTCTCGCAGCTCGTCCACGAGAAGACCGGCGGCAACCCGTTCTTCGTGCTCCAGTTCCTCATCACCCTGCACGACGAGGGGCTCATCACCTTCGATGCCGACGAGGGCGCATGGCGCTGGGACAGCGCCGCCATCCGCGACAAGGGCTTCACCGACAACGTCGTCGAGCTGATGGTGGGCAAGCTCAATCGGCTCTCGGTCCCGACGCGCGACGCCCTCAAGCTCGCCGCCTGCCTCGGTGGCAGCCTGACCCTCGACGCCCTCGCGGTGGTCGCGAGGCGGCCGACCGAGGAGCTCCGCGAGGCGCTCGAGGAGGCCGCGCGGGAGGGTCTGCTGCTCCGCCGGGACAGCGCCTATCGCTTCCTCCATGACCGGGTGCAGCAGGCGGCTTATTCGCTCATTCCGCCAGGACAGCTCGCCGAGGTGCACCTCGGGATCGGCCAGCTGCTCTTGAAGGCGCAGCGCGCCGAAGAGCGCGACGACACGCTGTTCGAGATCGTCGGCCACCTCAACCGCGGCTCCGCGCTCCTCCGTTCCCAGGCCGAGCGCGACGAGCTCGCCGCCCTCAACCTCCGCGCCGGCAGGAAGGCCAAGGCCGCCGCCGCCTACCAGTCCGCCGCCGCCCTCTTCGCCGCCGGCCTGGCCCTCCTCGCGAGAGATCCCCACGAGCGCTGGGAGACTCGGTACGATCTGGCCTATCCCCTGAGCCTCGAGCGCGCTCACGCCGCCTACGTCATCGGCAGCTTCGAGGAGGCCGATCGGCTGCTCGCGGAGCTCATGGGGCGCACGAGGAACGAGCTCGATCGCGCCGCGGTCGTCGAGCTCGCCGTCACCTTCTACCAGACCCGAGGCCGGTCCGACCACGCCGTCGAGCTCGGGCTCGCGTGGCTCCGCGCCTCGGATATCGATCTTCCTCTCCACCCCACCGACGCGCAGGTCGAGGAAGAGACCGAGGGCCTCTGGCAAGCTCTGGGCGACCGGGCGATCGAGGACCTCATCCACCTGCCCCCCATGGAGCACCCGGAGTGCAAGGTCGTGATGGCGGTGCTGCAAGCCGTGGCCGGCCCCGCGATCTTCGTGGACCAGGACCTGCACTACCTCATCGTCCTGCGCCAGGTGAAGCTCGGCCTGCGCCACGGCAACGCGGAGAGCTCCGCCCACGCGTATGCGGCCTTCGCGCGGATGTTCGGCCCGCGGTTCGGGCGATACAAGGAGGCCTACAAGTTCGGAAAGCTCGGCTACGACCTCGCGGACAGGAGCGACCTCCTCACCGTGAAGTCGCTGGTATTCACCCTCTTCGGGCAGCAAGTCGTCTTCTGGACACGCCATTACCGGGAGACGTACCCCTACACGCGCGCCGGGTTCAGCGCCGCGGTCGAGTCCGGCGATATGCGCATGGCGTGCTTCAACTGCGTCTGGGCTCCGCTGTTCCCGCTGCTCGCCGGCGAGCCGCTGGAGGACGTCCTCCACGAGGTCGAGGAGCGCAGCCGCTTCGTGCGCAAGGCCGGCTACGAGTTCGCCCACGGCGTCCTGGCCAGCGCCCGCGCCCTCATCCAGACGCTGCGCGGGAGGCCGGTCCGCTTCTCGAAGCTCGACGGCTCCGAGCTGGATAGGCAGGCCTTCGAGGCGGGGCTCGATGAGGGGGACATGAGGGGCGCCCGCGGCCTCCATTACAGCATGAAGGCGCGCGCCCTCTTCATACTCGGCTCCCACGACGAAGCGCTCGCCGCGGCGACGCGCGTGATCGTCGACCACCCCTTCAAGAGAGAGCCTTACGCGCTCATCGCCGAGAACTGCTATTTTCATGCGCTCGCGCTCGCGGCCCTCGCAGACGAGGGCGCGCGCGGAGCGCGGCGGTCGCCGGCGCAGGAGCTCCCCGAGGGCCTCCTCGACGGCGAGCGGCAGCTCGGCGCGTGGGCCGCGAGCTGCCCCGACAACTTCCTCCACAAACACGCCCTGGTCCGCGCCGAGATCGCCCGGCTCCTCGGGAACGAGCCCGAGGCCATCCGGCTCTACGAGCAGGCCATCTCCTCGGCGCGGGAGAACGGCTTCGTCCAGCAGGAGGCCATCGCCTGCGAGCTCGCCGCCCGGTTCTACCGCAACCGCGGCCTGTCCACGCCCGCCGACGCCTACCTGCGGGACGCCCGCGCCGCCTATTTCCGCTGGGGCGCGCACGCCAAGGTCGAGCAGCTCGACCAGCGTTATCCCTTCCTCGTCGAGCGAAAGCCGATCGCCCCCACCGTCACCTTCGCCGTCCGCGCCGAGCAGTTCGACGTCCTGTCCGTCGTCAAGGCCTCTCAGAGCATCTCCGGCGAGCTCAAGCTCCCGCGCCTGCTCGAGATGCTCCTGCGCATCGTGGTCGAGCACGCGGGCGCCGGAGAGGGGGTCGTGCTCTTGGTCCGGGAGGAGCGCCTGTCGACGGCGGCGGCGATCGCGACGTCCAGGGGCGCCGCGCGGCTGCTCGACGCGGGCGAGGCGTCGACGGCGCTGCCGCAATCCATTCTCAACTATGTCCTCCGCAGCCACGAGCGCGTGCTGCTCGACGACGCGGCGGCCAGGCACCCGTTCTCGGAGGACGAGTATTTCCGCCGCAAGAGGCCGAGGTCCGTGCTGTGCCTGCCGATCATGCGGCAGGCCCGGCTGCTCGGCGTGCTCTACCTGGAGAACGGGCTCGTGGCCGGGGCGTTCACCCCCGGGCGGCTCACCGTGCTCGAGCTGCTCACCTCGCAGTCGGCCATCTCGCTCGAGAACGCCATGCTCTATGCCGATATCGAGCAGGAGAACACCGAGCGGCGCCGGGCAGAGCAGGCGCTGCAGGCGAACCAGGCGACGCTGCAGGCCATCGTCGACAACTCCGCCGCGACCATCTTCCTCAAGGATCGCGAGGGCCGGTATCTGCTCGCCAACCGCCACGCGGGGAACGTCGCCGGCGTGCCGAGCCAAGAGCTCCTCGGAAAGACCGACGACGAGCTCTTCCAGGGTTCCAACGCCGAGGTCCTCCGAGACAACGACCGGCGGGTGCTCGACGCGGGCGAGCCGCTGGAGTTCGAGGAGGTGGTGATGCAAGAGGGCGAGCCGCGCACCTACCTGTCCCTCAAGTTCCCGCTCGGCGAGGGCGTCATGCCCGGCGTGGTCTGCGGCATCTGCACCGACATCACCGAGCGCAAGCGCGCCGAGCTCGCCGAGCGCTTCCTCGCCGAGGCGAGCCGCAGGCTCATGGCCCTCGGCTACGGCGCCACCCTCGAGAGCGTCGCGCAGCTCGCGTTGCCAGCGCTGGCCGACCGGTGCGTCATCGACGTGGACCTCGCCCGGGACGCCCCGGGGCGGACGGTCACCGCGGGGATGCCGGCCGAGCTCGCAGGCGCGGTGACGGACGCGCTGCGGCCTCTGACAGCGACGTCGCCGGACCAGCCCGAGATAGGCGACATCCGCGCCGCGCCTCTCCTCGATCCGCTCGGCGTTCACTCCTTCCTCCGGGTCCCGCTCCTCGCGCGCGACCGGCGCTTCGGGGTCATGACCCTGCTGGCGGCCGCGCCCCGGCACCGTTACGGCCCTGCCGACCTGTGGCTGGCCCAGGAGCTGGCGGGCCGCGCTGCGCTCGCCCTCGACAACAGCCGCCTGTTCGCCGAGGCCCAGCAGGCGATCGAGCGCCGCGACGAGTTCCTCCTCGTCGCATCCCACGAGCTCAAGACGCCGCTCACCTCGCTGAAGATGCAGGCCCACCTCCTCGCTCGGCTCCTGCCCCGCCTCCAGCGCGGAGAGGTCGCCCCGGAGCGCATCGACGCCGCGCTCCAGCTCCTCGATCGCCAGATCGCGCGCCTCGCCCACCTGGTCAACGAGCTGCTCGACGTGACCCGCCTGAACGCCGGCCAGCTCTCGCTCGCGCGCGCGCCCGTCGATCTGGCCGCCCTGGCGCGCGAGGTCGTCGAGCGGATGCACCAGCAGCTCGCCGACGCCCGCTGCCGCACCCGGCTCGAGCTGGACGAGCCCGTGACTGGACACTGGGATCCTTCCCGCATGGAGCAGGTCCTCATCAACCTCCTGTCCAACGCGATCAAGTACGGCGCGGGAGGCCTCATTCACGTCATCGTGCGCCGCGAGGGCGCTCGCGCGGTGCTCGTCGTCCGCGATCATGGCATGGGCATCGCGGAGGCCGATCAGGCAAGGATCTTCGAGCGCTTCGAGCGCGCCGTCTCCGTCCGCAACTTCGGAGGCCTCGGCCTCGGCCTCTACATCGTTCGATGGATCGTCACCTCCCATGGCGGCACCATCCGCGTCGAGAGCAAGCCGGGCGCGGGCGCCACCTTCATCGTCGAGCTGCCTTTGCACCTGCCGGAGGCGGAGACGGAAGGCCAGGGCACCTTTCTCCCCCCGGCGTGAGCGTTCTCCGGGAGCCTCAGCGGGCGCTGACGCGCCGCCGTTTGCTCGTGACGGGTCGCAGCGCTTTTGGCAATGTACCAAGTTGAACCGCAGCACGCTGCAGACGCTCCGGGTTCAAAGGTCCTCCTATGCCCCATAGTCCACGTTACCGCGTTCTGGAGGTGCTGCACCACGGTGCGGACACGATCCTCTACCGCGCGCGGCGCGAGGAGGACGGCCGGCCGGTGGTGCTCAAGGTCCTGCGACGCGACCACGCAAGCCCTCGCGCCCTCGGCAGGCTCCAGCACGAGCTCGAGGTCGCGACGGCGCTCGCTTCGCCGGTCATCGCCAAGGCCTACGGGATCGAGCCGTTCCGCGACCAGATGACCCTGGTCCTGGAGGACTTCGGCGGCCGCTCGCTCGACCGGCTGCTCGATGGCGACGGGCCGATGCGCGCGATGGGCGGGATGCGCGGGATGGGCGGGATGCCGATCGAGCGCTTCTTCCCCCTCGCCCTCCGCCTCGCCGCCGCGCTCGCCGAGCTCCACCGACACCACGTCATCCACAAGGACATCAAGCCTCAGAACCTGCTCTACAACCCCGACACCGGCGAGGTGAAGATCACCGATCTCGGCATCGCCTCCCTCTCTCACCGCGGCGCCCAGGAGCTCGCTCACGACGGCCTCATCGAGGGCACGCTCGCCTACATGGCGCCCGAGCAGACGGGCCGCATGAACCGCCGGGTCGACGAGCGGACCGACCTGTACTCCCTCGGCGTCACCTTCTACGAGATGCTGACTGGCACCCTGCCCTTCCAGGCCAGCGACCCCGTCGAATGGGTCTATTGCCACATCGCCCAGGCGCCGCAGCCGCCGCACGCGCTCGTCCCCTCGATTCCACCGCAGCTCTCCGCCATCGTCCTCAAGCTGCTCTCCAAGGCCGCCGAGGAGCGTTACCAGAGCGCCCTCGGCCTGCACCACGACCTCGAACGGTGCTCTTCCCAGCTGCGCCAGAGCGGCGCCATCGAGGCCTTCCCGCTCGGACAGCGCGACGTCTCCGACAGGCTCCAGATCCCGCAGCGGCTCTACGGCCGCGAGCGCGAGCTCGAGGCGCTGCGCGCCGCCTTCGAGCGCGTGGTCGCCAGCGGCCGGCCAGAGCTCGTGCTCGTCTCCGGCTACTCGGGCATCGGCAAGTCCTCGCTCGTCGCCGAGCTGCACGGGCCTGTCGTGCGCGAGCGCGGCTTCTTTCTCTCCGGCAAGTTCGATCAGCTCAAGCGCGACGTCCCCTACCGCCCCCTCCTTCACGCCTTCCGGGGGCTCGTGCAGGAGATCCTCGGCGCCAGCGAGCAGCAGGTCGAGCGCTGGAGAGAGCGCCTCCGCGAGGCCCTCGGCGCGAGCGGCGGATTGCTCACCGACATGCTTCCGGAGATCGAGCGCCTCCTCGGCCCGCAGCCGCCCGTGCCCGAGCTCCCGCCCGCCGAGGCCCAGAGCCGGCTGCTCGCCACGCTCCAGCGCTTCGTCGCCGCCTGCGCCCGCAAGGAGCACCCCGTCGCCCTCTTCCTCGACGACCTGCAATGGGCCGACCCCGGCAGCCTCCTTTTGCTCGAGCAGCTCGCCACCCTCGCAGGTGACGCGCACCTCCTCGTGATAGGCGCTTATCGCGACAACGAGGTCGGCCCCGCGCACCCGCTCCGGCTCACGCTCGCCGAGGCCCAGAAGCGCGGCGCCGCCGTCGGCAACATCGTCCTCGCGCCGCTCTCCGCAGCCCACGTCGGCGCGCTCATCGCCGAGACGGTCCACGCGCCCGAAGCGCAAGTCGAGCCGCTCGCCCGGCTCGTCCACGAGAAGACCGGCGGCAACCCCTTCTTCGTGATCCAGTTCCTCATCACCCTGCACGACGAGGGGCTCATCACCTTCGATGCCGACGAGGGCGCATGGCGCTGGGACAGCGCCGCCATCCGCGACAAGGGCTTCACCGACAACGTCGTCGAGCTGATGGTGGGCAAGCTCAATCGGCTCTCGGTCCCGACGCGCGACGCCCTCAAGCTCGCCGCCTGCCTCGGTGGCAGCCTGACCCTCGACGCCCTCGCGGTGGTCGCGAGGCGGCCGACCGAGGAGCTCCGCGAGGCGCTCGAGGAGGCCGCGCGGGAGGGTCTGCTGCTCCGCCGGGACAGCGCCTATCGCTTCCTCCATGACCGGGTGCAGCAGGCGGCTTATTCGCTCATTCCGCCAGGACAGCTCGCCGAGGTGCACCTCGGGATCGGCCAGCTGCTCTTGAAGGCGCAGCGCGCCGAAGAGCGCGACGACACGCTGTTCGAGATCGTCGGCCACCTCAACCGCGGCTCCGCGCTCCTCCGTTCCCAGGCCGAGCGCGACGAGCTCGCCGCCCTCAACCTCCGCGCCGGCAGGAAGGCCAAGGCCGCCGCCGCTTACCAGTCCGCCGCCGCCCTCTTCGCCGCCGGCGCGGCCCTCCTCGCGAACGAGCCGCAGGAACGCTGGGAGACGCAGTACGCGCTGACCCACGCCCTGAACTTCGAGCGAGCGCACTGCGCGTACATCATCGGCAACTTCGATGAAGCCGAGCGGCTGCTCGAGGAGCTCACGGATCGCTCGATGACCAAGATCGAGAGGGCGGCCGTCGTCGAGCTCGCTGTCGCCTTGCACGTGACCCGCGGGCAGAGCGCACGCGCAGTGGAGCTCGGTCTCTCCTTCCTGCGCTCCTACGACATCCATCTGCCGACCCACCTCACCGACGCGCGCATCGAACAAGAGACAGAGAGCGTATGGCGGGCCCTGGGCGACCGGGCGATCGAGGACCTCATCCACCTGCCCCCCATGACGCACCCGGAGATCAAGATCGCGATGAGCATCTTGAAGAGCGTGTCCGTCGCTGCGTATTTCGTGAACCAGAACCTGCATCATCTGGTCCTCGAGCGCATGGTCACGCTCAGCCTTCACCATGGCAACGCCGAGAGCTCCGCCCATGCGTACACCGCCTTCGCGCGGGTGCTCGGCCCGCGGTTCGGGAGATACAAGGAGGCTTACCTGTTCGGAAAGCTCGGCTACGACCTCGCGGAGAGGAGCGACCACCTCGCCGCGAAGCCCACCGTGATCTTCCTGTTCGGGCAGCTGACCGTCTTCTGGACGCGCCATTACAGAGAGACCTACCCCTACAATCGCCTCGGCTTCAACGTCGCCGTGGAGTGCGGCGATCTGAACAACGCATGTTTCCATTGCGTCTGGGCATCGGTGTTCCCCCTGCTCTGCGGGGAGCCGCTGGAGGACGTCCTCCACCTGACCGAGGAGCGCCTCGGCTTCGTGCGCAAGGCCGGTTACGCGTTCATCCATGGCATCCTCCTCAGCGTCCGGTACCTCATCCAGACGCTGCGCGGGAGGCCGGCCCATTACGCGATGCTGGATGGCTCCGAGCTGGATCAGGAGGCCTTCGAGGCGGGGCTCCCTCCGGGGTCCTCGTACGGAGCTCATAGCTTGTACTACTGCCTGAAGGCGCAGGCGCTGCTCCTTCTCGGCTCTCCCCGGGAGGCGCTCGCGGCGTCGACCCGCGTCGTCGTCGATTACGACTGGAGGATGGACGCATGCGCGGAGATCCCCGAGACCTTCTATGTTCACGCGCTCGCGCTCGCCGCGTTATTCGACGACCCGCACGGCGCGCACGACACGCACGACGCGCCGCCGTTGCCAGAGCGGGAGCTCCCCGAAGGGCTCCTCGCGTGCGAGCGGCAGCTCGGCGTGTGGGCCGCGAGCTGCCCCGACAACTACCTCCACAAGCACGCCCTGGTCCGCGCCGAGATCGCCCGGCTCCTCGGGAACGAGCCCGAGGCCATCCGGCTCTACGAGCAGGCCATCTCCTCGGCGCAAGAGGGCGGCTTCGTCCAGCACGAGGCCATCGCCTGCGAGCTCGCCGCCCGGTTCTACGGCAACCGCGGCCTGTCCACGCCCGCCGTCGCCCACCTGCAGCGGGCGCGCGCCGCCTACTTCCGCTGGGGCGCGCACGCCAAGGTCGAGCAGCTCGACCAGCGTTATCCCTTCCTCGTGGAGCGAAGGCCGATCGCGCCCACCGTCACCTTCGCCGTCCGCGCCGAGCAGTTCGACGTCCTGTCCATCGTCAAGGCCTCTCAGAGCATCTCCGGAGAGCTCAAGCTCCCGCGCCTGCTGGAGACGCTGCTGCGCATCGTGGTCGAGCACGCGGGCGCCGGAGAGGGGGTTGCGCTCCTGGTCCGGGAAGATCGCGTGTCGACCGCGGCGATCACGGCGTCCGGGAGCGCGGCGCGGCTGCTCGACGCGGGCGAGGCCGTGGCGGCGCTGCCGCAATCCATCCTCAACTATGTCCTCCGCAGCCACGAGCGCGTGCTGCTCGCCGACGCCGCCGCGAGGCACCCGTTCTCGGACGACGCGTATTTCGGCCGCAAGAGGCCGAGGTCGGTGCTGTGCCTCCCGATCGTGCGGCAAACGCGGCTGCTCGGCCTGCTCTACCTGGAGAACAACCTCGTCACCGGCGCGTTCACCCCGGGGCGGCTCACCGTGCTCGAGCTGCTCGCCTCGCAGTCGGCCATCTCCCTCGAGAACGCCATGCTCTATACCGACATCGAGCAGGAGAACGCCGAGCGGCGCCGGGCGGAGCGCGAGCTCCGTGAAAGCCAGGCCACGCTGCAGGCCATCGTCGACAACTCCGCCGCCGCCATCTACCTCAAGGATCACGACGGCCGGTTCCTGCTCGTCAACCGGCGCGTGAGCCGCGCCCTCGGCAGGCCGGCCGAGCAGATCCTCGGAAAGACGAGCGCCGAGCTCTTGCCTGCCACCGCCACCGCGATCATCGAAGAACACGACCGGCGGGTGTTCGAGGCGGGCGAGCCGCTGGAGTTCGAGGAGGAGGTGCTGCTGGAGGGCGAGCTGCGCACCTACCTGTCGCTCAAGTTCCCGCTCGGCAAGAGCGTCATGCCCGGCGTGCTCTGCGGGATCTCCACCGACATCACCGAGCGCAAGCGGGCCGAGCTCGCCGAGCGCTTCCTGGCCGACGCGAGCCGCAAGCTCATGGCCCTCGGCTACGGCGCCACCCTCGAGAGCGTGGCGCAGCTCGTCGTGCCCGAGCTGGCCGACCGGTGCGTCATCCACGTGGACCTCGCCCAGGACGCCCCGGGGCAGACGGTCACCGCGGGCGTGCCGGCCGAGCTCGCAGGCTCGGTGATGGACGCGCTGCGGCCCCTGGCAGCGAGCTCTCCGGATCACGCCGAGGTGGGCGACATCCGCGCTGCGCCCCTTCTGGAGCCGCTCGGCGTTCACTCCTTCCTCCGCGTCCCGCTCCTCGCCCGCGACCGGCGCTTCGGGGTCATGACCCTGCTGGCGGCCGCGCCCCGGCGCCGTTACCGCCCCGCCGACCTGTGGCTCGCCGAGGAGCTGGCGAGCCGCGCCGCGCTCGCCCTCGACAACAGCCGCCTGTTCGCCGAGGCCCAGCAGGCGATCGAGCGCCGCGACGAGTTCCTCCTCGTCGCATCCCACGAGCTCAAGACACCGCTCACCTCGCTCACGATGCAAGCGCACCTCCTCGCCCGGCTCCTGCCCCGCCTCCAGCGCGCCGAGGTCGCTCCGGAGCGCATCGACGCCGCGATCCAGCTCCTCAACCGACAGATCGCGCGGCTCGGCCACCTGGTCAACGAGCTGCTCGACGTCACCCGCCTGAACGCCGGCCGGCTCTCCCTCGCGCGCGCGCCCCTCGACCTGGCCGCCCTGGCGCGTGATGTCGTCGAGCGGATGCACCAGCAGCTCGCCGACGCCCGCTGCCGCACCCAGCTCGACCTGGACGGGCCCGTGGTGGGCAACTGGGACGCTTCCCGCATGGAGCAGATCCTCATCAACCTCCTGTCCAACGCGCTCAAATATGGCGCGGGGGGCCCCATTCACGTCGTCGTGCGCAGCCTGGCCAGCCGCGCGGTGCTCGTCGTCCGCGATCATGGCATGGGCATCGCGGAGGCCGATCAGGCCAGGATCTTCGAGCGCTTCGAGCGCGCCGTCTCCGTCCGCAACTTCGGCGGCCTCGGCCTCGGCCTCTACATCGTTCGATGGATCGTCACCTCCCATGACGGCACCATCCGCGTCGAGAGCAAGCCAGGCGCGGGCGCCACCTTCATCGTCGAGCTGCCTTTGCGCTCGCCGGACACGGAGACGGACGTCCAGGGCACCTTCCTCCCGCAGGCGTAGGCGCGGCAGGCGCAGGCGCGCGCTGCGCACTCGCCGCCGACGGCTGCCTCATCGGGCGCTGACGCGCCGCCGTTTGCTCGTGACGGGTCGCAGCGCTTTTGGCAGTGTATCGAATTGAACCGCAGCACGCCGCCGACGCCCCGGGTTCAAAGATCCTCCTATGCCCCATAGTCCACGTTACCGCGTGCTGGAGGTGCTGCACCACGGTGCAGATACCCTCCTCTACCGCGCGCGGAGCGAGGAGGACGGCCGATCGGTGGTGCTCAAGGTCCTGCGGCGCGACCACACGAGCCCCCATGCTCTCGGGCGGCTCCAGCACGAGCACGAGATCGCCAGCGCGCTCGATACGGCGGTCGTCGTCAAGGCCTACGCGATGGAATCGCTCGGCGACCAGGCCGCGCTGGTCCTGGAGGACTTCGGTGGCCGCTCGCTCGACCGGCTGCTGGATGGCGACGGACCGATGCGCGGGATGGGCGGGATGCGCGGGATGCGCGGGATGACGATCGAGCGCTTCCTCCCCCTCGCCCTCCGCCTCGCCGCCGCGCTCGCCGAGCTCCACCGACACCACGTCATCCACAAGGACATCAAGCCCCAGAACCTGCTCTACAACCCCGACACCGGCGAGGTGAAGATCACCGATCTCGGCATCGCCTCCCTCTCCCCCCGCGAATCCCAGGACCTCGTCCACAGCAGCCTCATCGAGGGGACGCTGGCTTACATGGCGCCTGAGCAAACAGGCCGCATGAACCGCTGGATCGACGAGCGGACCGACCTGTACTCCCTCGGCGTCACCTTCTACGAGATGCTGACGGGCGCCCTGCCCTTCCAGGCCAGCGATCCCGTCGAGTGGGTCTATTGCCATATCGCGCAGAGCCCGGTCCCACCCCACGCGCTCGTCCCCTCGATTCCACCGGTCCTGTCCGAGGTCGTCCTCAAGCTGCTCTCCAAGGCCGCCGAGGAGCGCTACCAGAGCGCCCTCGGCCTGCGCCACGACCTGGACGAGTGCTTCGCGAGGTGGCGGGCGACCGGCGAGATTCAGCCCTTCGCGCTCGGAGAGCGCGATCTCTCCGACCGGTTCCGCGTCCCGCAGCGGCTCTACGGCCGCGAGCGCGACGTGGAGGCGCTGCTCGCCGCGTTCGAGCGCGTGGTCGCGAACGGCCGGCCAGAGCTCGCGCTCGTCTCGGGCTACTCGGGCATCGGCAAGTCCTCGCTCGTCGCCGAGCTGCACAGGCCCGTCGTGCGCGAGCGCGGCTTCTTCCTCTCCGGAAAGTTCGATCAGACCGCGAGAGATGTCCCCTACCTCCCTTTCCTGCAGGCGTTCCGGGCGCTGTTTCAGGAGATCCTCGGCACGAGCGAGGAGCAGGTAGAGCGCTGGCGAGCGCGCCTCCGCGAGGCCCTCGACCAGAACGGCAGGCTGCTCGCCGACGTGCTCCCCGAGGTCGAGCTGCTCCTCGGCCCGCAGCCGCCCGTGCCCGAGCTCCCGCCCACCGAGGCACAGGCCCGGCTGCACGCGACGCTCCAGCGCTTCGTCGCCGCGTGCGCCCGGAAGGAGCACCCCATGGCGCTCTTCCTCGATGATCTCCAGTGGGCCGACGCGGCCAGCCTCCTCTTGCTAGAGCACCTCGCCACCCATGCCGGCGGCGCGCACCTGCTGCTGATCGGCGCCTACCGGGACAACGAGGTCGGCCCAGCGCACCCGCTCCGGCTCACGCTCGCCGAGGCCCGGAAGCGCGGCGCCGCCGTCTCCGAGCTCTTCCTCGAGCCGCTCTCCGCCGCCCATGTCCGGGCGCTCGTCGCCGAGGCGGTCCACGCGCCCGAAGCGCAGGTCGAGCCGCTCTCGCAGCTCGTCCACGAGAAGACCGGCGGCAACCCCTTCTTCGTGCTCCAGTTCCTGATCGCGCTGCACGAAGACGGGCTCATCGCCGTCGACGCAGAGCAGCGCATGTGGCGGTGGGACATCGCCGCGATCCGCGACAAAGGCTTCACCGACAACGTCATCGAGCTGATGGCCGGCAAGCTGAACCGGCTCTCGGTCCCGACGCGCGACGCGCTCAAGCTCGCCGCGTGCCTCGGCAGCAGCCTGGACCTCGACACCCTCGCGCTGCTCGCGCGCCGTAGCCCGGCGGAGCTCCGCGACGCGCTCGAGGAGGCCGTCCGGGAGGGGCTGCTCCTGCGCCAGAGCAACGGAGTTCGATTTCTCCACGACCGGGTGCAGCAGGCCGCAACTTCGCTCATCCCGGCAGAGCAGCTCGCCGAGGTGCACCTCCGGATTGGCCAGCTCCTGTTGAAGGGGCGGCGCCAGGACGAGCGCGACGCGTCGCTCTTCGACGTCGTCGGCCACCTCAACCGCGGCGCCGCGCTCCTCCGTTCCCGGGCCGAGCGGGACGAGGTCGCCGCGCTGAACCTCCGCGCCGGCAGGAAGGCCAAGGCCGCCGCGGCCTTCCAGTCCGCCGCCGCGCTCTTCGCCGCGGGCCTCTCCCTGCTCGCGCCGGATTCCTGGGAGACGCAGCACGAGCTGACCTACGGCCTGACCTTCGAGCGCGCGCACGTCGCGTACATCACCGGCGCCATCGACGACGCCGAGCGGCTCCTCGAGGCGCTCGAGGAGCGCGCGAGGACCAGGAGCGAGACGGCCGCCGTCGTCGAGCTCGTCATCACGCTGAAGGTCACCCGCGGGCAATACGCCCGCGCGGCGGAGATCGGGCTCGCGTGGCTCCGCACCTACGACATCGATCTTCCCTTCCTCCCCACCGACGCACAGCTCGAAGAGGAGACGAAGAGCGTCTGGCAGGCCCTGGGCGACCGGGCGATCGAGGACCTGATCCATCTGCCCCCCATGACGCACCCGGAGGTCAAGGCCACGATGAGCGTGCTGCTGGGCGCTGGCATCCCCGCGTCCTTCGTGAACTCGAACCTGCCCTTTCTCATCGTCCTGCGCATGGTCCAGCTCAGCCTGCGCCACGGCAACGCCGAGAGCTCGCCTCACGCGTACACGTCCTTCGCGAGGATGTTCGGCCCGAAGTTCGGGCGATACAAGGAGGCCTATCGGTTCGGAAAGCTCGGCTGCGACCTCGCGGACAGGAGCGGCCTCCTCACCACGAAGTCGATGGCGTTCACGATCTTCGGACAGCACGTCGTCTTCTGGACACGCCACTACCGAGAGACGTATCCCTACTCGCGCGCCGGCTTCAGCGCCGCGGTCGAGTCGGGCGATCTGAACCACGCGTGCTTCAACCGCATGTGGGACGCGGTGTTCCGGCTGCTCTCCGGCGAGCCGCTCGCGGACGTGATCCATCCGATCGACGAGCGCCTCGGCTTCGTGCGCAGCGCCGGTCACCCGTTCGCCCATGGCATCCTCCTCGGCGCGCGCGGCATGATCCAGATGCTGCGAGGGAGGCCGGTCCGCCTCTCGATGCTCGATGGATCCGAGCTGGATCTGCCGGCCTTCGAGGCGCGGCTCGGCGAGGGGGACCTGCAGAACGTTCAAAGCTTCTATCATGAAATGAAGGCCCAGGCGCTCTTCGTGCTCGGCGCTCCCGGAGAGGCGCTCGAGGCGGCGGCCCGCGCGATGATCGAGCATGGACACGGGGTCGTGCCGACCGCCCTCGTCGCCGAGAACTTCTATTATTCCGCGCTCGCGCTCGCGGCCCTCCTCGACGCGCCGCACGCGGAGCGGGAATCCCCGCCGCTGGAGCTCCCCGAGCAACTGCTCGACTGCGAGCGGCGGCTCGGAGAGTGGGCCAGGAACGGCCCGGACAACTTCCTCCACAAGCACGCCCTGGTCCGCGCCGAGATAGCCCGGCTCCGCGGGCAGGAATCGGAGGCGATCCGGCTCTACGAGCAGGCCATCTCCTCGGCGCAAGAGGGCGGCTTCGTCCAGCACGAGGCCATCGCCTGCGAGCTGGCTGCCCGGTTCTACCACGCGCGCGGCCTCGCCACGCCCGCCGACGCTTACCTGGAGAAGGCCCGCGCCGCCTATTTTCGCTGGGGCGCCCACGCCAAGGTGGATCAGCTCGACCAGCGCTATCCCCACCTCGCCCCGCGCAAGCCGATCGCGCCCACCGTCACGTTCGCCGTGCGGGCCGAGCAGTTCGACGTCCTCTCCGTCGTGAAGGCCTCTCAGAGCATCTCCGGAGAGCTCCAGCTGCCGCGCCTGCTCGAGACGCTGCTGCGCATCGTGGTCGAGCACGCGGGCGCCGAGGAGGGTCATGTGCTCCTGGTCCGGCAAGATCGCGTGTCGACCGCGGCGGCGATCTCCGCGTCCGGCGGCGCGGCGCGGCTGCTCGACGCGGGCGAGGCGGCGGCGGCCGCGCTGCCGCAGTCGATCCTCAACTACGTTCGCCGCAGCCACGAGCGCGTGCTGCTCGCCGACGCCGCCGCGAGGCACCCGTTCATGGAGGACGAGTATTTCGGTCGCAAGAGGCCGAGATCGGTGCTGTGCCTCCCGATCGTGCACCGGGCCCGGCTGCTCGGCCTGCTCTACCTGGAGAACAGGCTCGTCACCGGCGCGTTCACCCCAGGGCGGCTCACCGTGCTCGAGCTGCTCGCCTCGCAGTCGGCCATCTCCCTCGAGAACGCCATGCTCTATACCGACATCGAGCAGGAGAACGCCGAGCGGCGCCGGGCGGAGCGCGAGCTCCGTGAGAGCCAGGCCACGCTGCAGGCCATCGTCGACAACTCCGCCGCCGCCATCTACCTCAAGGATCGCGACGGCCGGTACCTGCTCGCCAACCGGCGGGCGTGCCGCAACATCGGCATGAAGGCCGAGCAGGTCATCGGCAAGACGGGCGCCGAGCTCTTGCCCGCTGCGTTCCTCGAGGCCACCAGCGACCACGACCGCAACGTGCTCGAGGCGGGCGTGCCGATGGAGTTCGAGGAAGAGATCCCGATAGACGGGGAGCTGCGCACCCACCTGTCGATCAAGTTCCCGCTCGGCGAGGACGTCATGCCCGGCGTGCTCTGCGGCATCTCCACCGACATCACCGAGCGCAAGCGCGCCGAGCGCGCCGAGCGCTTCCTGGCCGAGGCGAGCCGCAGGCTCATGTCCCTCGGCTACGGCGCGACCCTCGACAGCGTGGCGCAGCTCGTCGTGCCCGAGCTGGCCGATCACTGCGTCATCGACACGGGCCTCGCTCACGGCGACCCGGGACACGCGGTCACCGCGGGCGTGCCGCAGGAGCTCGCAGGCGCGTTGATGGACGCGCTGCGGCCCCTGGCAGCGAGCTCCCTCGACGGCCCCGAGGTGGGCGAGCTCCGCGCTGCGCCGCTGCTCGAGCAGCTCGGCATTCACTCCTTCCTCCGGGTCCCGCTCCTCGCGCGCGACCGGCGCTTCGGGGTCATGACCCTGCTGGCGACCGCGCCACGGCGCCGCTACGGCCCCGCTGACCTGTGGCTCGCCGAGGAGCTCGGGTTACGCGCGGCGCTCGCGCTCGACAACACCCGCCTGTTCGCCGAGGCCCAGGTGGCGATCGAGCGCCGGGACGAGTTCCTCCTCGTCGCATCCCACGAGCTCAAGACGCCGCTCACCTCGCTCACGATGCAAGCGCACCTCCTCGCTCGGCTCTTGCCCCGCGTCCAGCGCGCCGAGGTCTCTCCGGAGCGCATCGACGCGGCGATCCAGGTCCTGAGCCGCCAGATTGCGCGCCTCGGCCACCTGGTCAACGAGCTGCTCGACGTCACCCGCCTGAACGCCGGCCACCTGACCCTCGCGCGCGCGCCGGTCGATCTGGCCGCCCTGGCGCGTGAGGTGTTCGAGCGGATGAAACAGCAGCTCGCCGACGCCCGCTGCCCAACGAAGCTCGATCTGGAAGGGCCCGTGGTCGGGGACTGGGATGCTTCTCGCATGGAGCAGGTCCTCATCAACCTCCTCTCCAACGCGATCAAGTACGGCGCGGGAGGCCCCGTTCACATCGTCGTGCGCGACGAGGGCGATCGCGCGCGGCTCGTCGTCCGCGATCACGGCATGGGCATCGCCGAGGCCGATCACAAAAGGATCTTCGAGCGTTTCGAGCGCGCCGTCTCCGTCCGCAACTTCGGAGGCCTCGGCCTCGGCCTCTACATCGTTCGATGGATCGTCACCTCTCACGGCGGCACCATCCGCGTCGAGAGCAAGCCGGGCGCGGGAGCCACCTTCATCGTCGAGCTGCCTTTGCGCCAGGCGGACGCCGAGACCGACACCCAGGGCGCTCCCTTCCCGCCGGAGTAAGCCTCCACCGGGCAGGCGCGCTCACTCGATCGGCCGCGACGGACACGCACCCTTTCCGTCCTGGCTTCCGCCGTGCATGACGGCTGCGCCGCCGCAGGCGAGCCAGCGCGAGATCAGGCCGCCGTTTGCTCGTGACGCGGCGCACCGCTTTTGGCAGTGTATCGAATTGGACCATGGCACGTCGCTGACGCACCGGTTTCAAAGTTCTTCCTATGCCCCATAGTCCACGTTACCGCGTGCTGGAGGTGCTGCACCAAGGTGCGGATACCCTCCTCTACCGCGCGCGGCGCGACGAGGACGGCCGGCCGGTGGTGCTCAAGGTCCTGCGGCGCGACCACGCAAGCCCCCGCGCCCTCGGCAGGCTCCAGCACGAGCTCGAGGTCGCCAGCGCGCTCGATACGGCGGCCATCGTCAAGCCGTACGCAATCGAATCGTTCGACGACCAGGCGGCGCTGGTCCTGGAGGACTTCGGCGGCCGCTCGCTCGATCAGCTGCTCGAGGGCGACGGGCCGAACCGCGGGATGGGCGGGATGCCGATCGAGCGCTTCCTCTTCCTCGCCCTTCGCCTGACAGCGGCGCTCGCCGAGCTGCACCGGCGGCACGTCATCCACAAGGACATCAAGCCCCAGAACCTGCTCTGGAATCCCAGCACCGACGAGGTGAAGATCACCGATCTCGGCATCGCCTGCCGTCTGCCCTGCGAATCCCAGGACGTCATCCACAACGGCCTCATCGAGGGGACGCTCGCCTACATGGCGCCGGAGCAGACAGGCCGAATGAACCGCCGGCTCGACGAGCGGACCGACCTGTACTCCCTCGGCGTCACCTTCTACGAGATGCTGACGGGCGCCCTGCCCTTCCAGGCCAGCGATCCCGTCGAGTGGGTCTATTGCCATATCGCGCAGAGCCCGGTCCCACCCCACGCGCTCGTCCCCTCGATTCCACCGGTCCTGTCCGAGGTCGTCCTCAAGCTGCTCTCCAAGGCCGCCGAGGAGCGCTACCAGAGCGCGGCGGGCCTGCGGCACGACCTCGACGAGTGCTTCGCGAGGTGGCGGGCGAGCGGCGCCATACAGCCCTTCGCGCTCGGGGAGCGCGATCTCTCCGACCGGTTCCGCGTCCCCCAGCGGCTCTACGGCCGCGAGCGCGACATGGAGGCGCTGCTCGCCGCGTTCGAGCGCGTGGTGGCGAACGGCCGGCCAGAGCTCGCGCTCGTCTCGGGCTACTCGGGCATCGGCAAGTCCTCGCTCGTCGCCGAGCTGCACAGGCCTGTCGTGCGCGAGCGCGGCTTCTTCCTCTCCGGAAAGTTCGATCAGACCACGAGGGATGTCCCCTACCTTCCTTTCCTTCAGGCGTTCCGGGCGCTGTTTCAGGAGATCCTCGGCGCGACCGAAGAACAGGTCGAGCGCTGGAGACGCCACCTGCGGGAGGCGCTCGGCCAGGACGGCAGTCTGCTCGCCGATGTGCTCCCCGAGCTCACGCCCCTCCTCGGCCCGCAGCCGCCGGTGCCCGAGCTCCCGCCCACCGAGGCCCAGAGCCGGCTCCTCGCCGCGCTCCAGCGCTTCGTCGCCGCCTGCGCCCGGAAGGAGCACCCCGTCGCGCTCTTTCTCGATGATCTCCAGTGGGCCGACGCGGCCAGCCTCCTCTTGCTCGAACAGCTCGCCACCTACGCCGAGCCCGAATACCTCCTGCTGATCGGCGCCTACCGGGACAATGAGGTAGGCCCGGCGCACCCGCTCCGGCTCACGCTCGCCGAGGCCCGAAAGCGCGGCGCCGCCCTCTCCGAGCTCGTCCTCGCGCCGCTCTCCGCCGCCCACGTCGGCGCGCTCGTCGCCGAGGCGGTCCACGCGCCCGAAGCGCAGGTCGAGCCGCTCTCGCAGCTCGTCTACGAGAAGACCGGCGGCAACCCCTTCTTCGTGCTCCAGTTCCTCTTCGAGCTGCACCAGGAAGGTCTCATCACCCTCGACGCCGAGCAGCGCGTATGGCGCTGGGACGTCGCCGCCATCCGCGACAAGGGCTTCACCGACAACGTCGTCGAGCTGATGGTGGGCAAGCTCAAGCGGCTCTCCATCCCGGCGCGGGACGCGCTCAAGCTCGCCGCGTGCATCGGCAACACGCTGGACCTCGACCCCCTCGCGATCATCGCACGCCGTCCGGCGGAGGAGCTCCGCGACGCGCTCGGGGAGGCCGTGCGGGAGGGGCTGCTCCTCCGCCGGGGCTCTGGCTATCGCTTCCTCCATGACCGGGTGCAGCAGGCCGCGTATTCGCTGATCCCGCCCGAGCAGCTCGCCGAGGTGCACCTCTGCATCGGCCAGCTGCTCGTGAAGGCGCAGCGCGCCGACGAGCGCGACGCGTCGCTCTTCGACGTCGTCGGCCACCTCAACCGCGGCGCCGCGCTCCTCCGTTCCCGGGCCGAGCGGGACGAGGTCGCCGCGCTGAACCTCCGCGCCGGCAGGAAGGCCAAGGCCGCCGCGGCCTTCCAGGCCGCCGCCGCGCTCTTCGCCGCGGGCCTCTCCCTGCTCGCGCCGGACTCCTGGGAGACGCGGCACGCGCTGACGTTCGAGCTGACCTTCGAGCGCGCGCACGTCGCCTACATCACCGGCGGCTTCGACGAGGCCGAGCGGCTCCTCGAAGCGCTCCGCCAGCGCGCGAGGACCCATGGCGAGACAGCCGCCGTCGTCGAGCTCGCGCTCGCCTTCTACCTGACCCGCGGGCAATGCGCCCGCGGGGTGGAGATCGGGCTCTCGTGGCTCCGCGGCTGCGGCATCGAGCTCCCGCTCCACCCCACCGACGCACAGCTCGAAAAGGAGGCGGAGTGCGTCTGGCGGGTCCTGGGCGAACGGGCGATCGAGGACCTGATCCATCTGCCCCCCGTGACGCGCCCGGAGATCAAGATCACGATGGGCGTGCTGCATGCGATGGCCACGCCTGCGTTCTTCGCGGACGTGGACCTGCACTGTCTCATGGTCCTGCGCAGGGTCGAGCTCAGCCTGCGCCACGGCAACGCCGAGAGCTCCGCTTACGCGTACGCCGACTTCGCGAGGGTGCTCGGCCCCAGGTTCGGGCGATACCAGGAGGGGTATCTGTTCGGCAAGCTCGGCCACGACCTGGCGGAGCGGAGCGGACTCCTCACCACGAAATCGGCGGTGTTCACCGTCTTTGGACAGCATGTCCTGTTCTGGACACGCCACTACCGAGAGGCGTATCCGTACTCGCGCGCCGGCTTCAGCGCCGCGGTCGAGTCCGGTGACCTGAACATGGCGTGCCTCAACTGCATCTGGGTCGCGCTGTTCAGGCTGCTCTCCGGCGAGCCGCTGGAGGACGTGCTCCGCGAGGTCGACGAGCGGCTCGGCTTCGTGCGGAGTGCCGGGTACGCGTACGCGCACAGCTCCCTCCTCGGCGCCCACGCGATGATCCAGGCGCTGCGCGGGAGGCCGGTCCGCGTCTCGATGCTGGACGGGTCCGAGCTGGATGCGTCGGCCTTCGAGGCGCGGCTCGACAAGGGGGATCTGCACCGGATCCGCAGCCGCTATTACAGCTTGAAGGCCCAGGCGCTCTTCGTGCTCGGCGCTCACAGCGAGGCGTTCGCGGCGGCGACCCGCGCGATCCACGAGAACCCCTTGAGGACCGAGCCGCACGCGCTCATCGCCGAGAATTGCTACTATCTCGCGCTCTCGCTCGCGGCGCTCGTCGACGCCGGGCGGGAGCGCGAGGCGCGCGAGGCGCATGATGCGCGGCCCTCCCCGCCGGTGGAGCTCCCCGAGCAGCTCCTCGAGTGCGAGCGGCAGCTCGGCGAGTGGGCCAGGAACGGCCCTGACAATTTCCTCCACAAGCACGCCCTGGTCCGCGCCGAGATCGCCCGGCTCCGTGGGCAGGAATCGGAGGCGATCCGGCTCTACGAGCAGGCCGCGTCGTCTGCGCAAGAGGGCGGCTTCGTCCAGCACGAGGCCATCGCCAGCGAGCTCGCCGCGGCGTTTTACCGCGCGCGCGGCCTCGCCACCCCCGCGGACGCCTGCCTGCAAAAGGCCCGCTCCGCCTATTTCCGCTGGGGCGCGCACGCCAAGGTGGAGCAGCTCGATCAGCGCTATCCCCACCTCGCCCCGCGCCAGGCGATCGCGCCCACCGTCACGTTCGCCGTGCGAGCCGAGCAGTTCGACGTCCTGTCCGTGGTCAAGGCCTCTCAGAGCATCTCCGGCGAGCTCCAGCTCCCGCGCCTGCTCGAGATGCTCCTGCGCGTCGCGATCGAGCACGCGGGCGCCGGAGAGGGGCACGTCCTCCTGGTCCGGAAGGATCGCCTGTCGATCGCGGCCGCGCTCTCGACCTCCGGTGGTACGGCGCGGCTGCTCGACGCGCGCGAGGCGGCGGCGGCCGCGCTACCGCAATCCGTGCTCAACTACGTCCGCCGCAGCCACGAGCGTGTGCTGCTCGATGACGCGACCGCGAGGCACCCGTTCCTGGAGGACGAGTATTTCAGGCAGAGGGGGTCGAAATCGGTGCTGTGCCTCCCGATCGTGCGGCATACCCGGCTGCTCGGCCTGCTTTACCTGGAGAACAGGCTCATCACCGGGGCGTTCACCCCCGGGCGGCTCAGCGTGCTCGAGCTGCTTGCGTCGCAATCGGCCATCTCGCTGGAGAACGCCATGCTGTATGCCGAGGTCGAGCGGGAGAACGCCGAGCGGCGGCGGGCCGAGCAGGCGCTGAAGACCAACCAGGCGACCCTCCAGGCCATCGTCGACAACTCCGCTGCGTCCATCTACGTCAAGGATCGCGAAGGCCGGCTCCTGCTCGCCAACCGGCACGTGCGCGCCGTCATGCGCATGCCGATCGAGGCGATCGTCGGAAAGACGGTCGCCGAGATCGTGTGTTCTCCGGTCGTCGAGACCTTGCAGGACCACGACAGGAAGGTGCGCGAGACGGGCGCGCCGATGGAGTGGGAGGAGGAGCTGCCGCTGGAGGACGGGCTTCACACCTTCCTGTCGGTCAAGTTCCCTCTCGGGGAGGAGGTCATGCCCGGCGGGCTCTGCGGCATCTCCACCGACATCACCGAGCGCAAGCGCGCCGAGCTGGCCGAGCGCTTCCTCGCCGAGGCGAGCCGCAAGCTCATGGCCCTCGGCTACGGCGCCACCCTCGAGAGCGTCGCGCAGCTCGCCGTGCCCGCGCTGGCCGACTGGTGCGTCATCCACGTGGACCTCGCCGACCGCGCCCCGGGAACCACGATCACCGCAGGTGTGCCGGACGGCCTCGAAGGTGCGGTGATGGACGCGCTGCGGTCCCCGGCGGCGACCTCGCCGGATCGCCCCGAGGTGGGCGACGTCCGCGCCGCTCCCCGCCTGGAGCAGCTCGGCGTTCACTCCTTTCTCCGCGTTCCGCTCCTCGCGCGCGACCAGTCTTTCGGGGTCATGACGTTGCTGGCGACCGCGCCTCGACGCCGTTATGGCCCTGCCGACCTGCGGCTCGCCGAGGAGCTCGGGAGCCGCGCCGCGCTCGCGCTGGACAACAGCCGTCTGTTCGCCGAGGCCCAGGCGGCGATCGAGCGCCGGAACGAGTTCCTCCTCGTCGCCTCGCACGAGCTCAAGACACCGCTCACCTCGCTGAAGATGCAGGCGCACCTGCTCGAGCGGCTCCTGCCCCGCTACCGGCGCGCGGAGATCTCCCCGGAGCGCATCGACGCCGCGCTCCAGGTCCTCAACCGACAGATCGCGCGCCTCGCCCACCTGGTCAACGAGCTGCTCGACGTCACCCGACTGAACGCCGGCCGGCTGACCCTCACGCGCGCGCCGTTCGATCTGGCGGCCCTGACGCGAGAGGTCGTCGAGCGGATGAGACAGCAGCTCGCGAGCGCGCGCTGCCGCGCCGAGCTCGATCTGGAAGGGCCCGTGGTCGGGCACTGGGATGCCTCTCGCATGGAGCAAGTCCTCATCAACCTCCTGTCCAACGCGATCAAGTACGGCGCGGGGGCTCCCATTCACATCGTCGTGCGCGGCCTGGAAGGCCGCGCGCTCCTCGTCGTCCGCGATCACGGCATGGGCATCGCCGAGGCCGATCAGGCCAGGATCTTCGAGCGCTTCGAGCGCGCCGTCTCCGTCCGCAACTTCGGAGGTCTCGGGCTCGGCCTCTACATCGTCCGGTGGATCGTCACCTCTCACGGCGGCACCATCCGCGTCGAGAGCACGCCAGGCGCGGGCGCCACGTTCGTCGTCGAGCTCCCTTTGCATGCGGCGGAGACAGAGACAGACGGCCAGGATGCGCTGCTCCCGCAGGCGTAGGTGCGCGCTGCGCGCTGCGTGCTCGCTACCCGACTGCGCCTCAGCAGCTCCCTTTCCGTCCCCGCTATCGCCGTGTATGGGCGAGGGAGTCGCCGCAGGCGAGCTGGCGCGAGAACGCGCCGCCGTTTGCTCGTGACGAGGCGCACCGCTTTTGGCAGTGTAGCGAGTTGAGCCGCAACGCGTCGCTGGCGCCTCGGTTTTCAAAGCTCTTCCTATGCCCGATAGTCCACGCTACCGCGTGCTGGAGGTGCTGCACCAAGGTGCGGATACCATCCTCTACCGCGCGCGGCGCGAGGAGGACGGCCGGCCGGTGGTGCTCAAGGCCCTGCGGCGCGACCACGCGAGCCCACGCGCCCTCGGCCGGCTCCAGCACGAGCTCGAGGTCGCCAGAGCGCTCGATTCGCCCGTCGTCATCAAGGCCTATGGGATCGAGCCGTTCCGCGACCAGATGACCCTGGTCCTCGAGGACTTCGGCGGCCGCTCGCTCGACCGGCTGCTCGATGGCGATGGGCCGATGTGCGGGATGCGCGGGATGTCGATCGAGCGCTTCTTCCCCCTCGCCCTCCGCCTCACCGGCGCGCTCGCCGAGCTGCATCGGCACCGCATCATCCACAAGGACATCAAGCCCCAGAACCTGCTCTACAACCCCGACTCCGGCGAGGTGAAGATCACCGATCTCGGCATCGCCTCCCTCTCCCCCCGCGAAGCCCAGGAGCTCGCCCACGACGGCCTCATCGAGGGCACGCTCGCCTACATGGCGCCTGAGCAGACGGGCCGCATGAACCGCCGGATCGACGAGCGGACCGACCTGTACTCCCTCGGTGTCACTTTTTACGAGATGCTAACGGGCACCCTGCCCTTCCAGGCCAGCGACCCCGTCGAATGGGTCTATTGCCACATCGCCCAGGCGCCCCAGCCGCCGCACGCGCTCGTCCCCTCGATTCCACCGCAGCTCTCCGCCGTCGTGCTCAAGCTGCTCTCCAAGGCCGCCGAGGAGCGTTACCAGAGCGCCCTCGGCCTGCGCCACGACCTCGACACGTGCTTCGCAAGGTGGCAGTCGGCCGGCGCCATCGAGCCCTTCGCGCTCGGCGGTCGCGATCTCTCCGACCGGTTCCAGGTCCCGCAGCGGCTCTACGGCCGCGAGCGCGAGGTGGAGGCGCTGCTCGCCGCGTTCGAGCGCGTGGTCGCGAACGGCCGTCCAGAGCTCGTGCTCGTCTCGGGCTATTCGGGCATCGGCAAGTCCTCGCTCGTCGCCGAGCTGCACAGGCCCGTCGTGCGCGAGCGCGGCTTCTTTCTCTCCGGCAAGTTCGAGCAATTCAAGCGCGACGTCCCTTACCACGCCTTTCTCCAGTCGTTCCGGGCGCTCTTGCGGGAGCTCCTGTGCGCGAGCGAGGAGCAGCTCGAGCGCTGGGGACAACGCCTCCGCGAGGCCCTCGGCCAGGACGCCAGTCTGCTCGCCGACGTGGTCCCGGAGCTCGCCTTCCTCCTCGGCCCGCAACCGCCCGTGCCCGCGCTCCCCCCCGCCGAGGCCCAGAGCCGGCTGCTCGCCACGCTCCAGCGCTTCGTCGCCGCCTGCGCCCGCAAGGAGCACCCCGTCGCCCTCTTCCTCGACGACCTGCAATGGGCCGACGCGGCCAGCCTCCTTTTGCTCGAGCAGCTCGCCACCTATACCGGCTCCGAGCACCTCCTGCTGATCGGCGCCTACCGCGACAACGAGGTCGGCCCCGCGCACCCGCTCCGGCTCACGCTCGCCGAGGCCCAGAAGCGCGGCGCCGCCGTCTCCGAGCTCGTCCTCGCGCCGCTCTCCGCAGCCCACGTCGGCGCGCTCGTCGCCGAGGCCGTCCACGCCGACGCCGAGCAGGTCGAGCCGATCGCGCAGCTCGTCCACGAGAAGACCGGCGGCAACCCCTTCTTCGCGCTCCAGTTCCTCATCGCCTTGCACGAAGAGCGGCTCATCACCTTCGACGCCGACGAGGGCGCATGGCGGTGGGACATCGCCGCCATCCGCGACAAGGGCTTCACCGACAACGTCGTCGAGCTGATGGCGGGCAAGCTCAAGCGGCTCTCGGCCACTGCGCACGACGCGCTCAAGCTGGCCGCGTGCCTCGGCAGCAGCCTCGACCTCGAACCCCTCGCGGTGGTCGCGGGCCGTCCAGCGGCGGAGCTCCGCGACGCGCTCGAGGAGGCCGTCCGGGAGGGGCTCCTGCTCCGCCGGGGCTCTGACTATCGCTTCCTCCATGACCGGGTGCAGCAGGCCGCCTATTCGCTCATCCCGGCAGAGCAGCTGGCCGAGATGCACCTCCGGATCGGCCAGCTGCTCTTGAAGGCACGGCGCGCCGACGAGTCGGACGAGGCGCTCTTCGACGTCGTCGGCCACCTCAACCGCGGCGCCGCGCTCCTCCGTTCCCAGGCCGAGCGCGACGAGCTCGCCGCGCTGAACCTCCACGCCGGAAGGAAGGCCAAGGCCGCCGCGGCCTTCCAGTCCGCCGCGGCGCTCTTCACCACGGGCCTCTCCCTGCTCGCGCAGGCCTCCTGGGACGCGCAGCACGAGCTGACCTACGACCTGACGCTCGAGAGCGCGCGCGCCGCGTACATCACAGGCAGCTTCGACGAGGCCGAGCGGCTCCTCGAAGAGCTCATGGAGCGCGCGAGCACCAGGACCGAGACGGCCGCCGCCGTCGAGCTCATCGTCACGCTCCGTATGATCCGCGGGCAATCCGCCCGGGCCGTGGAGATCGGCCTCTCGTGGCTCCGCACCTGCGGCATCGATCTTCCGCGCCTCCCCACGGACACACAGCTCGAAGAGGAGACGAAGAGCGTCTGGCAGGCCCTGGGCGACCGGGCGATCGAGGACCTGCTCCACCTGCCCCTCATGACCGACCGGGAGATCAAGCTGACGATGGGTGTGCTGGAGGGCACAGGGATCGCTGCGTCCTTCATGACCCCGAACCTGTTCTTCCTCGTTTTCCTGCGCATGGTCCAGCTCAGCCTGCGCCACGGCAACGCGGAGAGCTCCGCTGTCGCATACGCGGCTTTCGCGAGGATGTTCGGCCCCAGGTTCGGGCGATACCAGGAGGCCTATCGGTTCGGCAAGCTCGGCCACGACCTGGCGCAGAGGAGCGGCCTCCTCACCACCCGATCGATGGTGTTCGCCACCTTCGGACACCATATCGCCTTCTGGACACGCCACTACAGAGAGACGTATCCGTACGGGCGCGCCGGCTTCAGCGCCGCGGTCGAGTCCGGCGTGCTCAGCATGGCGTGCTTCAGTTGCATGTGGGACGCGCTGTTCCACCTGCTCTCCGGCGAGGCGCTCGAGGACGTGCTCCACGAGGTCGAAGAGCGCCTCGGCTTCATACGCAGGGCTGGTTTCGAGTTCGCGCATGGCGCCCTCCTCAGCGCCCACGCCATGATCCAGGCGCTGCGCGGCAGGCCGGTCCGCTTCGCGATGTTCGACGGCTCCGAGCTCGATGCTCCGGCCTTCGAGGCGCGGCTGCAGGAGGGAGCGCTGGAGAGCACCCGCGAATTCTATTACAGCTTGAAGGCGCAGGCGCTCTTCGTGCTCGGCGCTCCCGGGGAGGCGCTCGAGGCGGCGACCCGCGTCGTCACCGAGCAACCCTTCTGGAACCAGCCGCACGCGCTCATGGCCGAGAGCTTCTATTATCTCGCGCTCTCGCTCGCGGCCCTCTCCAGCGCGCCGCACGCGGAGCGCGACCCCCCGCCGCGGGAGCTCCCGGACCAGCTGCTCGACTGCGAGCGGCAGCTCGGCGAGTGGGCCGCGAGCGGCCCAGACAACTTCCTCCACAAACACGCCCTGGTCCGCGCCGAGATCGCGCGGCTCCGCGGGCAGGACCTGGAGGCCATCGGCCTCTACGAGCAGGCCATCGCCTCGGCGCGCGAGGGCGGCTTCGTCCAGCACGAGGCCATCGCCTGCGAGCTCGCCGCCCGGCTCTACCGCGACCGCGGCCTGTCCACGCCCGCCGACGCTTACCTCCAGAAGGCCCGCGCCGCCTACTTCCGCTGGGGCGCCCACGCCAAGGTCGAGCAGCTCGACCAGCGTTATCCCTTCCTCGCCCCGCGAAAGCCGATCGCCCCCACCGTCACCTTCGCCGTCCGCGCCGAGCAGTTCGACGTCCTTTCCGTCGTCAAGGCCTCTCAGAGCATCTCGGGAGAGCTCAAGCTCCCGCGCCTGCTCGAGATGCTCCTGCGCACCATGGTCGAGCACGCGGGCGCCGAGCAGGGGTGCGTCCTCCTGGTCCGGGGCGAACGCCTGTGGAGCGCGGCGATCGAGGCGCCGAGAGGCGCGGTGCGGGTGCGCGACGCGGGCGAGGCCCCGCCGGCCGCGCTGCCGCAATCCATTCTCAACTACGTCCGCCGGAGCCACGAGCGCGTCCTGCTCGACGACGCCTCCGCCAGACACCCGTTCTCGGAGGACGAGTATTTCAGCCGGAAGAAGCCGAGATCGGTGCTGTGCCTCCCCATCGTGCGGCAGGCGCGGCTGCTCGGCCTGCTCTATCTGGAGAACAACCTCGTCACCGGCGCGTTCACCCCAGGGCGGCTCACGGTGCTCGAGCTGCTCGCCTCGCAGTCGGCCATCTCGCTCGAAAACGCGATGCTCTATACCGATATCGAGCAGGAGAACGCCGAGCGACGCCGGGCGGAGCGCGAGCTCCGCGAGAGCCAGGCCACGCTGCAGGCCATCGTCGACAACTCCGCCGCCGCCATCTTCCTCAAGGATCGCGAGGGCCGGTATCTGCTCGTCAACCGCCAGGCGAGCAACGTCGCCGGCCTGCCGGGCCATCGGCTCCTCGGGAGGACCGACGCCGAGCTCTTGCCTGCTGCGCTCGCCGAGATCATCGGCGATCACGATCGTCGCGTGCTCGAGGCAGGCGAGCCGCTCGAGTTCGAGGAAGAGGTGACGATGGAGGGCGAGCCGCGCACCTACCTGTCGCTCAAGTTCCCTCTCGGCGACAGCGTCATGCCCGGCGTGCTCTGCGGCATTTCCACCGACATCACCGAGCGCAAGCGGGCCGAGCTCGCCGAGCGTTTCCTGGCCGACGCGAGCCGCAAGCTCATGGCCCTCGGCTACGGAGCCACCCTCGAGAGCGTCGCGCAGCTCGCCGTGCCCGAGCTCGCCGACCGGTGCGTCATCCACGTGGAGCTCCCCAGCTGCACCGCGGGACACGCGGTGACCGCGGTCACGGCGGGCGTGCCGGCCGAGCTCGCGGTCGCGGTGACGGACGCGCTGCGGCCCCTGACAGCGACCTCGCCGGACCGCCCAGAGGTGGGCGACGTCCACGCCGCGCCCCTCCTGGAGCCGCTCGGCGTTCACTCCTTCCTTCGCGTCCCGCTCGTCGCCCGCGACCGGCGCTTCGGGGTCATGACCCTGCTGGCGGCCGCGCCCCGGCGCCGGTTCGGCCCTGCCGACCTGTGGCTCGCCGAGGAGCTCGGGTTCCGTGCGGCGCTCGCGCTCGACAACACCCGCCTGTTCGCCGAGGCGCAGGAGGCGATCGAGCGCCGGAACGAGTTCCTCCTCGTCGCATCGCACGAGCTCAAGACACCGCTCACCTCGCTCACGATGCAGGCTCACCTCCTCGCCCGGCTCCTGCCCCGCCTCCAGCGCGCGGAGGTCGCTCCGGAGCGCATCGACGCCGCGCTCCAGCTCCTCAACCGCCAGATCGCGCGCCTCGCCCACCTGGTCAACGAGCTGCTCGACGTCACTCGCCTGAACGCCGGACGGCTCTCCCTCGCGCGCGCGCCCGTCGACCTGGCGGCCCTGACGCGCGAGGCCGTCGAGCGAATGAGACAGCAGCTCGCGGACGCCCGCTGCCGCATTCAGCTCGATCTGGACGAGCCCGTGGTCGGGGACTGGGATGCTTCTCGCATGGAGCAGGTCCTCATCAACCTGCTGTCCAACGCCCTCAAGTACGGCGCGGGGGCCCCCATTCACGTCGTCGTGCGCGGCATGGAAGGCCGCGCGCTGCTCGTCGTCCGAGATCACGGCATGGGCATCGCCGAGGCCGACCAGGCCAGGATCTTCGAGCGCTTCGAGCGCGCCGTCTCCGTCCGCAACTTCGGCGGCCTCGGACTCGGCCTCTACATCGTTCGGTGGATCATCACCTCCCACGGCGGCAGCATCCGCGTCGAGAGCACGCCAGGCGCGGGCGCCTCCTTCATCGTCGAGCTGCCTTTGCACGCGGCGGAGGCAGAGACGGACGGCCAGGGCACCTTCCTCCCGCCGGCGTAAGCGTTCTCCGGGAGCCTCAGGCGGCGCTGACGCGCCGCCGTTTGCTCGTGACGAGGCGCGGCGCTTTTGGCAGTGTACCGGGTTGAACGGCAGCACGCCGCCGGTGCCCCGGATTTCAAAGATCCTCCTATGCTCGATAGTCCACGTTACCGCGTGCTGGAGGTGTTGCACCAAGGCGCGGACACGATCCTCTACCGCGCGCGGCGCGAGGAGGACGGCCGGCCGGTGGTGCTCAAGGTCCTGCGGCGCGACCACGCGAGCCCACGCGCCCTCGGCAGGCTCCAGCACGAGCTCGAGGTCGCCACCGCCCTGAAGTCGCCCGTCGTCGTCCGGGCCTACGGGATCGAGCCGTTCCGCGATCAGATGACCCTGGTCCTCGAGGACTTCGGCGGCCGCTCGCTCGACCGGCTGCTCGATGGCGACGGGCCGATGCGCGCGATGTCGATCGAGCGCTTCCTCCCCCTCGCCCTGCGCCTCGCCGCCGCGCTCGCCGAGATGCACCGGCGGCACGTCATTCACAAGGACATCAAGCCCCAGAACCTCCTCTACAACCCCGACTCCGGCGAGGTGAAGATCACCGATCTCGGCATCGCCTCTCTCTCCCCCCGCGAGGCCCAGGAGCTCGCGCACGGCGGCCTCATCGAGGGCACGCTCGCCTACATGGCGCCTGAGCAGACGGGCCGCATGAACCGCCGGGTCGACGAGCGGACCGACCTGTACTCCCTCGGCGTCACCTTCTACGAGATGCTGACTGGCACCCTTCCCTTCCGCGCCAGCGATCCCGTCGAGTGGGTCTATTGCCACATCGCCCAGGCGCCGGAGGCGCCACACACGCTCGTCCCATCGATACCACCGCAGCTCTCCGCCGTCGTCCTCAAGCTGCTCTCCAAGGCCGCCGAGGAGCGCTACCAGAGCGCCCTCGGCCTGCGCCACGATCTCGACCGGTGCTTTTCCCAGCTGCGCCAGAGCGGCGCCATCGAGCCCTTCCCGCTCGGACAGCGCGACGTCTCCGACCAGTTCCAGGTCCCGCAGCGGCTCTATGGCCGCGAGCGCGAACTCCAGGCCTTGGCCGCCGCGTTCGAGCGCGTGGTCGCGAACGGCCGGCCAGAGCTCGTGCTCGTCTCGGGCTATTCGGGCATCGGCAAGTCGTCGCTCGTCGCCGAGCTGCACAGGCCCATCGTACGGGAGCGCGGCTTCTTCCTCTCCGGCAAGTTCGAGCAGCTGAAGCGCGACGTCCCCTACCGCCCCCTCCTTCACGCCTTCCGGGGGCTCGTGCAGGAGATCCTCGGCGCGAGCGAGCAGCAGGTCGAGCGCTGGCGAGAGCGCCTCCGCGAGGCCCTCGGCGCGAGCGGCGGGTTGCTCACCGACATGGTCCCCGAGCTCGCCCTGCTCCTCGGCCCGCAGCCGCCCGTGCCCGAGCTCCCGCCCGCCGAGGCCCAGAGCCGGCTGCTCGCCACGCTCCAGCGCTTCGTCGCCGCCTGCGCCCGCAAGGAGCACCCCGTCGCCCTCTTCCTCGACGACCTGCAATGGGCCGACGCCGGCAGCCTCCTTTTGCTCGAGCAGCTCGCCTCGCTCTCCGGCGACGCCCACCTCCTGCTGATAGGCGCCTACCGCGACAACGAGGTCGGCCCCGCGCACCCGCTCCGGCTCACGCTCGCCGAGGCCCGAAAGCGCGGCGCCGCCGTCTCCGAGCTCGTCCTCGCGCCGCTCTCCGCAGCCCACGTCGGCGCGCTCGTCGCCGAGGCGGTGCATGCCCCCGAAGCGGAGGTCGGGCCGCTCTCACAGCTGGTTTACGAGAAGACCGGCGGCAACCCGTTCTTCGTGCTCCAGTTCCTCATCGCGCTGCACGACGAGGGGCTCATCACGTTCGACGCCGACGAGGGCGCATGGCGGTGGAACATCGCCGCCATCCGCGACAAGGGCTTCACCGACAACGTCGTCGAGCTGATGTTGGGCAAGCTGGAGCGGCTCCCCGTCCCCACGCGCGACGCCGTCAAGCTCGCCGCCTGCCTCGGCGGCAGCTTCGCCCTCGACACCCTCGAGATCGTCGCGCGCCGGCCGGCGGAAGCGCTCCGCGAGGCGCTCGAGGAGGCCGTCCGCGAAGGGCTGCTGCTCCGCCGGGACAGCGCCTATCGGTTCCTCCACGACCGGGTGCAGCAGGCGGCTTATTCGCTCATCCCGCCAGGACAGCTCGCCGAGGTGCATCTCCGGATCGGCCAGCTGCTCTTGAAGGCGCAGCGCGAGGACGCGCTCTTCGACATCGTCGGCCACCTCAACCGCGGCGCCGCGCTCCTCCGTTCCCAGGCCGAGCGCGACGAGCTCGCCGCCCTCAACCTCCGCGCCGGCAGGATGGCCAAGGCCGCCGCGGCCTACCAGTCCGCCGCCGCGCTCTTCGCCGCGGGCATGGCCCTCCTCGCGCAAGATCCCCGCGAGCGCTGGGAGACTCGGTACGATCTGACCTACGACCTGAGCCTCGAGCGCGCGCACGCCGCCTACGCCACCGGCAGCTTCGAGGAGGCCGAGCGGCTGCTCGAAGAGCTCATGGAGCGCGCGAGGACCAGGATCGAGCGCGCCTCCGTCGTCGAGCTCGCCGTCGCCTTGCACGTGACCCGCGGGCAGAGCGCCCGCGCCGTCGAGCTCGGGCTCTCGTGCCTCCGCGCCTGGGACATCGAGCTATCGCTCCCCGTCACCGACGCGCAGGTCAAGGAAGAGACCGAGGGCGTCTGGCAGGCGCTGGGCGACCGGAGGATCGAGGCGCTGGTCGACCTGCCGCCCATGGATCACCCCGAGATCAAGGTCGCGATGCGCATCCTGCTCGGCGTGATGATCCCTGCCTACTTCGTGGATCTGAAGCTGCACTATCTGCTCCTCGTGCGCATGGTCAAGCTCAGCTTGCGCCACGGCAACGCGGAGAGCTCCGCCCAGGCGTACACCGCCTTCGCGCGGATGTTCGGCCCGCTCTTCGGTCGTTATCGTGAGGCGTACCTGTTCGGGAAGCTCGGTCACGACCTCGCGGACAGGGGCCACGCCCTCGCCACGAAGGGCGCGGTGTTCACCCTGTTCGGGCAGCAGGTCGTCTTCTGGACGCGCCACTACCGGGAGACCGGCTTCACTGCGCGCCGCGGCTTCAACGCCGCGCTGGAGGGCGGCGACTGGAACAACGCGTGTTACAACTGCATCTGGGCTGCGATGTTCCCGCTGCTCTCCGGCGAGCCGCTCGAGGACGCCCTCCACCTGACCGAGGACCGCCTCGGCTTCGTGCGCAAGGCCGGCTACGCGTTCGTCTATGACGTCCTCCTCGGCGCACGGCACCTCATCCAGACGCTGCGCGGCAGGCCGGTCCATTACGCGATGCTGGATGGCGCCGAGCTGGATCAGGCGGCCTTCGAGGCGCGGCTCGTCCAGGAGGGCGGGGTCGTCCCTGGCTGCTTCCACTTCAGCATGAAGGCGCAGGCGACGTTCGTCCTCGGCGCGCCCCGGGAGACGGTCGCGGCGACGGCCCATGTGGTCGTCGACTACGACTGGAAGATGGACACGAACGCGCTGTACGCCGAGTGCTTCTATTATCGCGCGCTCGCGCTGGCCGCGCTCGCCGACGACGACGAGGGCCGCGCCGCGGCGCCGTCGCCCCGGCCGGAGCTCCCGGACGGGCTGCTCGCCTGCGAGCGGCAGCTCGGCGAGTGGGCCGCGAGCGGCCCCGACAACTTCCTCCACAAACACGCCCTGGTCCGCGCCGAGATCGCGCGGCTCCGCGGCCAGGACCTGGAGGCCATCGGGCTCTACGAGCAGGCCATCTCCTCGGCGCGCGAGGGCGGCTTCGTCCAGCACGAGGCCATCGCCTGCGAGCTCGCCGCCCGGCTCTACCGCGACCGCGGCCTGTCCACGCCCGCCGACGCTTACCTCCAGAGAGCCCGCGCCGCCTATTTCCGCTGGGGCGCGCACGCCAAGGTCGAGCAGCTCGATCAGCGCTATCCCTTCCTCGTCGAGCGGAAGCCGATCGCCCCCACCGTCACCTTCGCCGTCCGCGCCGAGCAGTTCGACGTCCTCTCCGTCGTCAAGGCCTCCCAGAGCATCTCGGGAGAGCTCAAGCTCCCGCGTCTGCTCGAGATGCTCCTGCGCATCGTGGTCGAGCACGCCGGCGCCGGAGAGGGGTACGTGCTCCTGCTCCGGGAAGATCGCCTGTCCACGGCGGCGGCGATCGCCGCGTCCGGGAGCGCCGCGCGGCTGGTCGACGCGGGCGAAGCGGCGGCGGACGCGCTGCCGCAATCCATCCTCAACTACGTTCGCCGCAGCCACGAGCGCGTGCTGCTCGACGACGCCGCCGGGCGACACCCCTTCTCGGAGGACGCGTATTTCGCGCGCAAGAGGCCGAGATCGGTGCTGTGCCTCCCGATTGTGCGGCAGGCGCGGCTGCTCGGCCTGCTCTACCTGGAGAACAAGCTGGTGGCCGGCGCGTTCACCCCCGGGCGGCTCACCGTGCTCGAGCTGCTCGCGTCGCAATCGGCGATCTCGCTCGAGAACGCCATGCTCTACACCGATATCGAGCAGGAGAACGCAGAGCGACGGCGGGCTGAGCGCGAGCTCCGCGGAAGCCAGGCCACGCTGCAAGCCATCGTCGACAACTCCGCTGCGACCATCTACCTCAAGGATCGCGACGGCCGGCACCTGCTCGCCAACCGCGAGGTGGGCCGCCTCCTGGGCGTGCCGCCCGCTCAGATCATCGGCAAGACGACCGCCGAGCTCTTCCCTTCCACGAAACTAGAGATCATCGCCGACAACGACCGGCGGGTGCTCGACTCGGGCGAGCCGCTCGAGTTCGAGGAGGAGGTGATGATGGAAGACGGGCCGCACACCTTCCTCTCGCTCAAGTTCCCTCTCGGCGAGAGCGTCATGCCCGGCGTGCTCTGCGGCATCTCCACCGACATCACCGAGCGCAAGCGCGCCGAGCTCGCCGAGCGCTTCCTGGCCGACGCGAGCCGCAAGCTCATGGCCCTCGGCTACGGCGCCACCCTCGAGAGCGTCGCGCAGCTCGCCGTGCCCGAGCTCGCCGACCGGTGCGTCATCGACGACGTGCACCTCGCCCAGGACACCGCGGGGCGGACGGTCACCGCGGTCACCGCAGGCGTGCCGGCCGAGCTTGCAGGCGCGGTGATGGATGCGCTGCGGCCCCTGGCAGGGATGTCGCCGGACAGGCCCGAGGTGGGTGACGTCCGCGCGGCGCCGCTCCTCGAGGGGCTCGGCGTTCACTCCTTCCTCCGGGTCCCGCTCCTCGCGCGCGACCGGCGCTTCGGCGTCATGACCCTGCTGGCGACCGCGCCGAGGCGCCATTACCGCCCCGCCGACCTGTGGCTGGCCCAGGAGCTGGCGAGCCGCGCCGCGCTCGCGCTCGACAACAGCCGCCTGTTCGCCGAGGCCCAGGTGGCGATCGAGCGCCGCGACGAGTTCCTCCTCGTCGCTTCGCACGAGCTCAAGACTCCCCTCACCTCGCTCAAGATGCAGGCCCACCTCCTCGCCCGCCTCCTGCCCCGCCTCCAGCGCGCCGAGGTCGCTCCGGAGCGCATCGACGCGGCGATACAGGTCCTCAACCGCCAGATCGCGCGCCTCGCCCACCTGATCAACGAGCTGCTCGACGTCACCCGCATGAACGCCGGACGGCTCTCGCTCGCGCGCGCGCCGGTCGATCTGGCGGCCCTGACGCGCGAGGTCGTCGAGCGGATGCACCAGCAGCTCGACGACGCCCGCTGCCGCACCGAGCTCGATCTGGACGGGCCCGTGGTGGGCGACTGGGATGCGTCGCGCCTGGAGCAGGTCCTCATCAACCTGCTGTCCAACGCCCTCAAGTACGGCGCGGGAGCCCCCATTCACGTCGTCGTGCGTGGCCTGGAAGGCCGTGCGCTGCTCGTCGTGCGCGATCACGGCATGGGGATCGCCGAGGCCGATCAGGCCAGGATCTTCGAGCGCTTCGAGCGCGCCGTCTCCGTCCGCAACTTCGGGGGTCTCGGCCTCGGCCTCTACATCGTCCGGTGGATCGTCACCTCTCACGGCGGCACCATCCGCGTCGAGAGCGCGCCGGGCGCGGGCGCCACCTTCATCGTCGAGCTGCCTTTGCACCCGGCGGAGGCTGGGTCGGAGACGGACGGCCGAGGGGACTTGCTCCCACAGGCCTAACTCCCTTGAACAGTCGCTGGATGAACGTCATGCGCTGAGCTCCCTCTCCTCCGCGAGCTTGCCTCCAGCGCGAGATCGAAATGGCGACAAGCGCATGAAGGCAGTACGTTCAGGCTGACGGGGAAGGCTGGCGGGATCGATCGAGCACCATGATCCCGCTGGCGCGCAGCGGGCCCCGATCGGCACAAGTCGGCACGACTCGGCACGAATTCACGGGGCGGCCAGCGCCGAGCGCCGCGTCTCCAGATGAGCGGAATCAGCGGGAGACGAGGTCCGTCATCCAGGGCACGTCGGGGGTCGTTCTCAGGACCGTACGGGCCCACTGCTGGTCGTCCATCCGCTCGAAGTCCTCGGTGACGGCCTCGAAGTACGACGAGGCGAGCCCCACGAACGCGCGAGGCGCGCCGCCGCAGGGATCGGCCGTCACGACCATGAGCCGCGGCAGGCCGGTGCCCACGTGCAGCACGCGGCCGACCGGCGCGCCGTTCTCGGTCGGCTGGGTGTGCACGTCGGCGATCGTCGGATCCTGCTCCAGCATCTTCATCCGGTCGAAGAAGAGCTGCATGTACCACCCCTCGACATAGGGCGCACCGCACCCTACCGACTGAACCTTCACGGCCTGGTTGATGAAATCGAGGTGCTCCTGGGTGAGGGGCAGGCCGGCGCGCTCGTTCGCGGCCATCTCGCCGAGCGTCCGCGCGACGTCGTGGAGCTGCGAGAAGTACGCCGACACCCTCTCCCCGAGCTGCGGCGCGCTCGACAGATCGAGCGCGCCGACGATCTCGACGCCGTGCTCGGCCAGCTCGGCGATGCGCGTGAAGAAAGACGGGTACGGGTCGACGTACGCGTCCGGGAACTCGCACGTGTCGCCGCCCGTGTACGACTGCTTGGCGTAGAGCAGGGTGTCGTGGCGGAGCTCGGCCCAGGAGGCGAGCTGGGTGCTCAGCAGGCGACGGCCCCACGCCTCGGTCTTCGTCACGCCCGGCAGCCCCTCGCCGTCGCCGATCGCCCGCGCCGGCGACAGCTCCCGCAGCGCGCCGAGCCAGCGGTTGTAGAGGTTCTTGCCCCAGAAGTCCTCGGGGTGCGCGTCGACGAGCACGCGCATCATGTGCAGATCGGGCGCGTAGCCGAACTGCCCGAGCTCGGGGGCGAGCAGCTGGCCCGCCTGATCGTTGCCGAGCGCGGCGAAGCCCACGTCGAGCGGGTCCGGCATCATGCGCTTGACGGCGCCGCCCTGCACCCGGTCGAAGACCACGTTCGAGAAGACGTGGGAGTCGACGACGTACCGCTGGCCGAGCAGCGCGAAGCTCGACGAGAGGGGCAATGTGCCCTTGCCGAGCCCGTTGATCATGATGTGGCTCGAGATCCGCTGGGTGCCGTAGCCCTCCTTCACGATCACGTCGGCGATCCGCGCGTCCGGGACGCCGGCGAGGCCGGAGGCGTCGCTGAGGCCGAGGTCGGCGAGCAGGTCGTCGAGCTCCGGCAGGGTCATGTAGTCGCTCTCGCCGACGAAGGCCTGGACGGCGTCGTCGATGCGCTTGTAGCGCGCGAGGGTCTCCGCGTCGGCCAAGGCGCGCAGCACGTAGGCGCCCTCGAGGTGCCGCCGCTGGAAGCGCTGGGTGCCGTCCTGCTGGGTCTCGAGGAAGCGGAAATCCACGCGGCCGAGCCACATCATGCTGCGGAAGTAGCGCGCGAGCTCGGGGTACAGCTCGTCGACGTAGTGGCCGCGGGGCTCGAACTGCGAGAAGTCCATGAGCCGCTCCGAGCCGAAGAGGCGGACCGCCGCCATGCCGTCGTGGGCCTCGGCGCCCGCGACGAGCTCGTCGATCACCGCGGCGCTGGCGCCCGCGACGGGGGCGACGGGCGCGCCCTCGAGCAGCGCGAGCGCGACGGCCGTGAAGAGATCCGCGTCCGCGCGCGCCTCGGCGCCGAGCTCTGCTCCGGCGCCCTCGGCGAGCCGCGCGCGCATCTGCTTCAGCATCGTCCCGAGCTCGGGCGCGAGCGAGGCGTGCTCCACCTCCTTGAGGATCGCGTCGTACGAGCGGTGGACCGCGAACAGGATCGAGTCCGCGGACACGTAGAGCGGCAGGTCGAGCGCGTAGATGCTGCTGTAGCCGTAGGCGAAGGTCGGGAAGGACTTCTTGCTCGAGATGACGAAGCCGTTCTCGGAGAGCTTCGCGAGCTCGCCCTCGTCGAGGGCGAGCGCGGTGCCCTGGAGGAGCGAGAGGCCCGCGGCCTCCGCCGGCGCATAGGACAGGCCCGACGCGAAGGGGACGGGGTACCGCGAGGCGAAGTCCTCGGCCGTCATGCTCGCCGAGGCCTCCTGTTCGGCGAGCAGCGCGGTGAGCTCCGCCTGCTGCTCGGGCCCGAGCTCCGTGGCCGGCAGCTGGGTGCCGCCGGCGCCGGGCGCGGGCTGGCTCCCCTCGCCCGAACAGCCGGCGGCGAGGGCAACGAGGATCGGGACGACGTGAAGGCGAAGAAGCAGGTTGCGCATCGTGCTCCCCTTTCGAAGCGTGCCCCTCGGCCCGGGGCGCGACGGCCTCGCAGGCAAAGGTGGTGCCGTGGGCTCTTCTCCGGCCTCGGGGACGATCGCGCGACCCCCTGAGCCGTGAGCCTCCCCTCGCGGGACTTCAGCAGAGGAGCCCCGTTTGACCCGCCCCTTGAAGCTCGTCCGACCACCGCCGCCCGCCCCGAAGCGGGCCTTCGCTGGCGACGATGCGACCCTCGTGCACGCGTTCCGGCGGGGCGACCCGGGGGCGCGCGCCGCGCTCTACGACCGGTTCGCGGATCACGTCCACCGGGTGCTTTACCGGCTGCTGGGCTTCAGCCACGACCTGGCCGACCTGCACCACGACGTCTTCGTCCGCGCGCTCGGCTCGCTGCCGGGCCTGGAGGACCCGAGCGCGCTCAAGGGCTGGCTCACGATGATCGCCGTGCACGTGGCGCGATCGTCGATCACCCGCAGGAAGCGGCGCAGCTGGCTCTGGTTCCTGCCGAGCGAGGAGCTGCCCGAGGTCGAGTCCGGCGCGGCGTCGGGCGACGTGCTGGACGCCTTGCGCGCGACCTACGCGGTCCTCGACGCGCTCCCGGTGGACGAGCGCATCGCCTTCGCGCTCCGGTTCATCGACGGGATGGAGCTCACCGAGGTCGCCGCGGCGTGCGAGACCTCGCTCGCGACCATCAAGCGGCGGCTCGCCCGCGCCAGCGCCCGCTTCGAGGCCGAAGCCCGCAAGCAACCCGCGCTCGAGGCGTGGCTGGATGGAGGTACCCGGTGGGGCAATCCGAGCGCCCGCTGACCGCCCTGGGGCGGCACGTGGCCGAGCTGCAGGACCGGACGCCGGCGGCGCGGCTCGATCGCGAGCGCGGGCGAGCGCGGCTGCTCGCGGCGGCGCGGCTGCCCGATACGGAGCAAGCCGATCGTGGATGGGGGCTCCGCCACGGGTCCCCCGGAGCGCCGCGGCTGGCGAGGCTCCGCGGCGATGGCGCGGCGAGCGGCCCCGGACTGCCGGCGCCTGGAAGGCCGTTCGCGGCGCGGCGCGCCGTCTCGCTGGCGGCGGCGGCGGCGCTGGTCGTCGCCGCGCTCGCCGTGGCGTTCGTGGCGCGCCCCCGCGCTCCCATGCGCTTCGAGCTCGGGACGGCCGAGCCAGGGGTCGTCGGCGCGTGGATCGCCGCGCCGACCACGGCGGAGCTGCCGATCCGGTTCTCCGACGGCTCGCTGCTCCGCCTCGCGCCCGGGGGGCGCGCCCGCGTCGCCTCGGTGGACGCGGACGGCGCGGAGCTCTCCCTCGAGCGAGGCGCGCTCGATCTCTCGGTCATCCACCGCGAGGGCGCGCGCTGGACGGTGCGGGTCGGGCCGTTCCAGGTCCACGTGATCGGGACGCGCTTCGAGACCCGCTGGAACCCGGAGACCGAGCAGCTCGTGGTCGCGCTGCGCGAGGGGGAGATCACGGTCTCCGGGCCGGTGGTGGGTGATGCGCGCGCCGTCCGCGCCGGCGAGCGGCTCACCATCTCGGCCGCGACGAACACCCTCGCGGTGGGCTCGATCGACGCCGCCTCGGGCCTCACCTCGACGGCGGCCCCCCAGGGCGCGCCTGCCCCGAGCGAAGCCGCTCCAGGCGCGGCGGCCACGAGCGCGGCCGCTCCGAGCGCGGCGCCCACGACGAGAGGGCCTTTCGCGACCGCCCGCGCCCCGGACGCCCGGACGGCCGCGCAGGAACGGCAAGCGGGCGGCGGGGGCTCGGTCGCTCCCCTGCCCGCGCGCCGAGAGGCGTCGTCGTGGCGCGCCCTGGCCCTCGAGGCCAGGTACAGGGACGCCCTGGCCGCCGCGGAGGGCGACGGCTTCGACGCGCTCTGCGATGCCGCGAGCGCGAGCGATCTGCGCGCGCTCGGCGACGCCGCCCGGCTCGGCGGGAGCCCGGCGCGCGCCGCCCAGGCCTTCGCCTCCCTCCGCGCCCGGTTCCCTGGCTCGCCCGAGGCGGCGTCGGCCGCGTTCATGCTGGGGAGGATCGCCCAGGACCAGAGCAAGGACCACGCGGCCGCCGCAGGCTGGTTCGCCCGGTACCTGAGCGAGCAGCCGGCGGGCCCGTTCGCCGCCGACGCCGCGGGGCGCCTCGTCGAGGCGGAGGACAGGCGGGGCGATGAGGCAGGCGCCCGGAGGGCGGCCGAGCAGTACCTCGCCGCTCATCCGAGCGGCTCGCACGCGGGGTACGCGAAGCACGTGCTCGCGCGCGGCGCGAAGGCGGTCACCCCCGGAGGCTCGCCTGGCAGGCCAGTCACCCCCGGAGGCTCGCCCGGCGAGCCGGGCCCTGCCGCCGAGCCTCCGACGCCGTGAGACGCCGCTCCGCGACGCTCCTCTTCCTCGCCGGGGCCGCGCTCGCCGCCGGGGCCTCGCTCGCAGAGGGCGCGCGCGCCGACGAGACCCGGACCGAAGCCCCCTCGACCATCGCTGTCCTCTGCGCCCCCGGTGATCGCTTCGGCCTGCGGATCGTGGCCGAGATCGAGTCGCTGGGCTTCCGGGCGGAGCGCCTCGACCCCGCGGCCGAGCCCGCGTCGCGCGCGTCCCTCGAGGCCTCGGCGCGCGAGGTGGGCGCCATCGCCGCGATCCGCGCCGTCCCCTCCGAGCGCGGCGTCGAGATCTGGATCGCCGATCGGGTGACCGGCAAGACCGTCCTCCGCGAGATGGCGGACGACGGCGGCACGCCCGACCGCGACGCGGCGCTCGCGCTCCGCGCCGTCGAGCTCCTGCGCGCCAGCCTCCTCGAGGTCGGCCTGCCCGCGCCCCCGCCCGGAGAGGTGCCCGCGACGCCCGAGATCCGCGAGAAGCTGCGGGTGCGCGCGCCGGACACGCCGCCCGCGCCGGCCCAGAGGCCGTCGCCGGCGCTCCGCCTCTCGCTCGCTCCCGGCGTGCTGCTGAGCCCAGGCGGCTTCGGCGCGGAGGTCAGCGTCGACGTCGGCCTCTCCTGGATGCCGAGCGAGCACGTCGGCGCGATCGCGTTCGCCGCGATTCCGCTCAGCCCTCACCGGGTCGAGCGATCGCAAGGCACCGCCGATCTCTCCGTCCTGCTCGCCGGTGGGGGCGCGCGCCTCCAGCTGGCCCCGCGCGACAGCCCATGGACGGCCTCGGCAGACCTCGGCCTCTCGGCCGTGTTGCTCTGGAGCTCGGGGGTGTCCAGCCAGGGCTTCCGCTCGAGCGCATCCGCCGCGGTGGCCGCCAGCCCCTTCGCGGGCGTCGGCCTCTCCTTCGCCCTGACCCCGCGTCTCCGGCTGCGCGCCGACGCCCTCGCCAGCGTGCTCGTCCAGGGTGTCTCCGTCCGGTTCGTCGAGCGAGAGACAGCGACCTGGGGCAAACCGTTCATCCTCTCTTCAGCCGGCATCGAGCTGGATCTGTTTTTATGAGCCGCCGTCACGCGCCGGAGGGACTTCACCTCTGGAGCCTGACCTGGAGGTCGTTCGAATGAAACGATGGATGATGGTCCTCGGAGCGATGGCGGTGATGAACAGCGGATGTGGCGAGATCGTCTTCAATCCCATTCAGAATGGGGATTGGGAGGGCTCTCCGGAGGCCATCACGCCTATTGACGAGGCCCCGGACGAGGAAGACAACGACGCCTCGACCCCCCACGTGATCGCGCTGCGAGGCAGCGACGTGGACTTCGAGTCGCTCCCCTTCAGACCCACGCTCAACCCGCACCCCTGGGCTGATCCCGACGCGCTCGTACTGTTCTTCAGCAGCGCTGTCCAGCAGTGTACCCAGCCCGTGATCCCGATCGAGATAGAGTCCGACGGCACGTGCAAAACCGAGCCTGTCTGGCAACACATCTTGATGATCCCGCCCGAGCTCAACACGCCCGGGTTGATCGATCTTTCCAATCCACGGATCGGCTTCCATCAGTTCATAGCCATGGCCGGGTGCGCCGGCGGCGGCGGGGGTGGGACAGGCAACAGGTACTGGGGCACGCTCGAGATCGTCGAGAGCGACGAGACCTCGCTCTTCGTGAAGGTGCGCGGCACGGAGAACCCGAGCTTTCCGATCGACGGAGATCACACGGTCCAGCGCTGCGGCTCGTAGCTCCACGGTCGCACGGCGGCTTGCCGTCAGGCTCCCGGAGGAGCAGCGCAGCGCGCCCGTGCGGTAGGCGTCGGAGGATCCTCGGCGAATTCCCTCTCTTCCCTCGTCGTCGCAGGCGAGCCGGCGCGAGGGCGCTTCGCCATTTTCCATGGCGGAGCGCGGCGCTTTTGGCAACATGCACCCACGCTCGACGCCTCGGAGGCCGCCGCGTTGGCCTTCGAAGATCCCCCTATGGCCGATAGTCCACGCTACCTCGTGATCGAGGTCCTGCACGACGGGCCCGAGACGATCCTCTACCGAGCCCGGCGCGAGGAGGACGGCCGGCCGGTGGTGCTCAAGGTCCTGCGGCGCGACCACGCGAGCCCCCGCGCCCTCGGCCGGCTGCGCCACGAGCACGAGGTCGCCAGGGCGCTCGACTCGACGGCCATCGTCAAGGCCCACGGGATCGAGGCGTTCCGGGACCAGATGACGCTGGTCCTCGAGGATTTCGGCGGCCGCTCGCTCGACCGGCTCATCCAGGGGCCGACGCCGCTCGAGCGCTTCTTCCCCCTCGCTCTCCGCCTCTCGGACGCGGTCGCCGAGCTGCATCGACACCACGTCATCCACAGGGACATCAAGCCCCAGAACCTGCTCTACAACCCCGACACCGGGGAGGTGAAGATCACCGACCTCGGGATCGCCTGCCTCTCGCCCCGCGAATGCCACGACCTCTCCCACGACGGGCTCATCGTGGGGACGCTGGCGTACATGGCGCCCGAGCAGACGGGCCGGATGAACCGCCCCATCGATGAGCGGACCGACCTGTACTCCCTCGGCGTCACCTTCTACGAGCTGCTGACCGGCGCCTTGCCCTTCCAGGCGAACGATCCCGTGGGATGGGTGTATTGCCACGTCGCCCTGCGCCCATCCCCACCCCACGCGCTCGTCCCCTCGATTCCCCCGCAGCTGTCGGCGGTCGTCCTCAAGCTGCTCTCCAAGTCCGCCGAGGATCGCTACCAGAGCGCGCTCGGCCTGCAGCGCGACCTCGAGGAGTGCTCCGCCAGGTGGCGAGCGAGCGGGGCGATTCCGCCCTTCCCGCTCGGTGAGCGCGATCTCTCCGATCGGTTCCAGATCCCGCAGCGGCTCTACGGCCGCGAGCGCGAGCTGAGGGACCTGCTCGCCGCGTTCGACCGGACGGTCGCGAGCGGCCGCCCCGAGCTCGTGCTCGTGTCGGGCTACTCGGGTGTCGGCAAGTCGTCGCTCGTCGCCGAGCTGCGCGGGCCGGTGGTGCGCGAGCGGGGCTTCTTCCTCTCCGGCAAGTTCGAACAGCTGAGGCGCGACGTCCCTTACCACGCCTTCCTCCAGGCGTTCCGGGCGCTCTTGCGGGAGATCCTGTGCGTGAGCGAGGAGGAGCTCGAGCGCTGGCGGCAGCGCCTCCGGGAGGCCGTCGGCTCGACCGGCGCGCTGCTCGCCGGCGTGCTCCCCGAGCTCGCGCTGCTCCTCGGCCAGCAGCCGCCCGTGCCGGAGCTCCCGGCCGTCGAGGCCCGGCACCGGTTCCACGCGGCGCTCCAGCGCTTCGTGGCGGCGTGCGTCCAGAAGGAGCACCCCATGGTGCTCTTCCTCGATGATCTCCAGTGGGCCGACGCCGGGAGCCTCCAGCTGCTCGAGCAGCTCATCACCTACACCGAGACCGAGCACCTCCTGATCATCGGCGCTTACAGGGACAACGAGGTCGGCCCGGCGCACCCGCTGCCGCTCATGCTGGCCGACGCGCGGAAGCGCGGCGCGACCTTCAGCGACCTCGTCCTCGCGCCGCTCTCCACCTCCGACGTCGGGGCGCTCGTCGCGGGGGCGGTCCACGCCGCGGCCCAGCGCGCCGAGCCGCTCGCGCGGCTCGTCCACGAGAAGACCGGCGGCAACCCCTTCTTCGCGATCCAGTTCCTCTTCGAGCTGCACCAGGACGGCCTCATCGCCTTCGACGCGAAGGCCGGCGCCTTTCGCTGGGACATCGCCGCGATCCGCGACAAGGGCTTCACCGACAACGTCGTCGATCTGATGGTGGGCAAGCTGAAGCGGCTCCCCGTCTCGACGCAGGACGCGCTCAAGCTCGCCGCGTGCCTCGGCGCCAGCCTGGACCTCGACACCCTCGCCCTGGTCGCGAGCCGCCCTGCGGCCGAGCTCGGCGAGGCGCTCGCCGAGGCCGTGCGCGAGGGGCTGCTGCTCCGCCGGGGCGCCGCCTACCGGTTCCTCCACGATCGGGTGCAGCAGGCCGCCCATGCGCTGATCCCCGCCGGACAGCTCGCGGAGGTGCACCTCTGCATCGGCCGGCTGCTCCTGAAGGGTCAGCGCGCGGACGAGCGCGAGGAGGCGCTCTTCGACGTCGTGGGGCACCTGAACCGCGGCGCCGCGCTCCTCCGTTGCCAGGCGGAGCGGGACCAGGTCGCCGCGCTGAACCTCCGCGCCGGCAGGAAGGCCAAGGCCGCCGCGGCCTTCCAGTCCGCCGCCGCGCTCTTCGCCGCGGGCCTCTCCCTGCTCGCGCCCGGCTGCTGGGAAGCGCGGCACGCGCTGACCTACGATCTGACCTTCGAGCGCGCGCACGCCGCATACATCACCGGCGGGTTCGACGAGGCGGAGCGGCTCCTGCGAGAGCTCATCGATCACGCGAGCACCGAGGCCGAGCGAGCCGCGGCCGTCGAGCTCGCCATCGCCCTGAGCGTGACCCGCGGGCAGTGCGCCCGCGCGGTGGAGATCGGGCTCTCGTTCCTCCGCTCCTGCGACGTCGACCTGTCGATCCCGCTCACCGAAGCGCGGCTCGCGGAGGAGACCGAGGGCGTCTGGCAGGCCCTCGGCGACCGGGCGATCGAGGGCCTGATCCGCCTGCCTCCCATGACGCACCCGACGTGCAAGATCGCGATGAGCGTCCTGGCGAGCGTGTCTGTCCCCGCGTACTTCGTGAACCCGGACCTGAACTACCTCGTCGTCGCGCGCATGGTGAAGCTCAGCCTGCAGCACGGGAATGCCGCGAGCTCCCCTCACGCGTATGGGGCCTTCGCGAAGGCGGTCGGCCCGAGGTACGGGCGATACGAGGAGGGATATCTGTTCGGCAAGCTCGGTCATGACCTGGTGGAGAGGGACAACCTCCTCGCCATGAAGGCCATGGTCTTTTCCTTGTTCGGCAATCTGATCATCTTCTGGAAGCGCCACTACCGAGAGACGTATCCGTACACGCGCGCCGGCTTCAACGCCGCGGTCGAGACAGGCAACCTGAACGAGGCGTGCTTCCTCTGCATCTGGGCCCCGCTGTTCCCGCTGCTCGCCGGCGAGCCGCTGGAGGACGTCCTCCGCGAGGTCGAGGAGCACCTCCGCTTCGTGCGCAAGATCGGATACGAGTTCGTCTACAACATCCTCCTGGGCGCCTACGCGCTTGTCCAGGCGCTGCGAGGCAGGCCGGCCCGGCTCCCGATGATGGATGGATCCGAGCTGGATCCGGGCGCGCTCGAGGCGCGGCTGCCTCCCGGGGACATGGGCGGCGTGCTCAGCTTTTATTGCAGCTTGAAGGCCCAGGGGCTGTTCTTGCTCGGCTCCCCCGCGGAGGCGTGCGAGGCGACGCGCCGGGTGATCGTCGACAGGCCCTGGAGGACCGAGCCGCACGCGCTCGTGGCGGAGGACTTCTATTATCACGCGCTCGCGCTCGCGGCGCTCGTCGACGACGACGAGGCGCGCAGCCCGCACGAGGCGCGCAGCCCGCACGAGGCGCCGCCGTCGCCGGAGCTGGAGCTGCCGGACGAGCTGCTCGACTGCGAGCGGCAGCTCGGCGAGTGGGCCAGGAGCGGCCCCGAAAATTACCTCCACAAGCACGCCCTGGTCCGCGCCGAGATCGCCCGGCTCCGCGGGCAGGAACCGGAGGCGACCCGGCTCTACGAGCAGGCCGCGTCGGCCGCGCGGGAGGGCGGGTTCGTCCAGCACGAGGCCATCGCCTGCGAGCTCGCCGCGGCGTTTTACCGCGCGCGCGGCCTCGCCACGGCCGCCGACGCCCACCTCCAGAAGGCGCGCGCCGCCTACTTCCGCTGGGGCGCCCACGCCAAGGTGGAGCAGCTCGACCAGCGTTATCCCTTCCTCGTCGAGCGAAAGCCGATCGCCCCCACCGTCACCTTCGCCGTCCGCGCCGAGCAGTTTGACGTCCTGTCCATCGTCAAGGCCTCTCAGAGCATCTCCGGAGAGCTCAAGCTCCCGCGCCTGCTCGAGATGCTCCTGCGCACGGTGATCGAGCACGCGGGCGCAGAGGAAGGCTATGTGCTCCTGGCCCGAGGAGATCGCCTGTCGACGGCGGCGGCGATCGCCGCTTCCGGGGGCGCCGCGCGGCTGCTCGACGCGGGCGAGGCGGCGGCGGCCGCGCTGCCGCAATCCATTCTCAACTACGTTCGCCGCAGCCACGAGCGCGTGCTGCTCGATGACGCCGCCGGGAGGCACCCTTTCCTCGAAGAGGAGTATTTCACGCGGAAGAATCCGAGGTCGGTGCTGTGCCTGCCGATCGTGCGCCAGGCGCGGCTGCTCGGCCTGCTCTACCTGGAGAACCGGCTCGTGGCCGGGGCGTTCACCCCGGGGCGGCTCACCGTGCTCGAGCTGCTCGCCTCGCAGTCGGCCATCTCGCTCGAGAACGCCATGCTCTACGCCGATATCGAGCAGGAGAACGCCGAGCGGCGCCGGGCGGAGCGCGAGCTCCGCGAGAGCCAGGCCGCGCTGCAGGCCATCATCGACAACTCCGCGGCGGCCATCTACCTCAAGGATCGCGACGGCCGGCACCTGCTCGCCAACCGCGGGGTGAGCCGCGCCCTGGGCAGGCCGCTCGATCAGATCATCGGAAAGACCAGCGCCGAGCTCATGCCTGCCGCGCGCGCCGAGGCGCTGGACGCGCACGACCGGCAGGTGCTCGACGGGGGCGAGCCGCTCGAGTTCGAGGAAGAGCTGATCATGGAGGACGGGCCGCACACCTACCTGTCGGTCAAGTTCCCGCTCGGCGAGGACGTGATGCCCGGCGTGATCTGCGGCGTCTCCACCGACATCACCGAGCGCAAGCGCGCCGAGCTGGCCGAGCGCTTCCTCGCCGAGGCGAGCCGCAAGCTCATGGCCCTCGGCTACGGCGCCACCCTCGAGAGCGTCGCGCAGCTCGCCGTGCCCGAGCTGGCCGACCAGTGCGTGGTCGACGTGCGCCTCGATCCGGACGCTCCGGAGCGCACGGCCACCGCGGGGGTGCCGGCCGAGCTCGCAGCGGCGGTGATGGACGCGCTGCAGCCGCTCTCGGCGGCGTCGCTGAGCCGCCCCGAGGTGGGCGACGTCCGCGCCGCGCCCCTCCTGGAGCCGCTCGGCGTTCACTCCTTGCTCCGGGCTCCGCTCCTCGCGCGCGACCGGTGCTTCGGCGTCATGACCCTGCTGGCAACCTCGCCACGGCGCCGCTACGGCCCCGCCGACCTGTGGCTGGCCCAGGAGCTGGCGGGCCGCGCCGCGCTCACCCTCGACAACAGCCGCCTGTTCACCGAGGCCCAGGAGGCGATCGAGCGCCGGGACGAGTTCCTCCTCGTCGCATCGCACGAGCTCAAGACTCCCCTCACCTCGCTCAAGATGCAGGCCCACCTCCTCGCCCGGCTCCTGCCCCGCTTCCAGCGCGCCGAGGTCGCCCCGGAGCGCATCGACGCCGCCATCCAGGTCCTCAACCGACAGATCGCGCGCCTCGCCCACCTGGTCAACGAGCTGCTCGACGTCACCCGCATGAACGCCGGCCGCCTCACCCTCGCGCGCGCGCCCCTCGACCTGGCCGCCCTGACGCGCGAGGTCGTCGAGCGGATGCACCAGCGGCTCGCCGACGCCCGCTGCCGCGCCCAGCTCGACCTGGACGAGCCCGTGATCGGGCACTGGGATGCTTCTCGCATGGAGCAGGTCCTCATCAACCTCCTGTCCAACGCGCTCACGTACGGCGCGGGAGGCCCCATTCAGGTCGTCGTGCGCGGCCTGGAGGGCCGCGCGCTGCTCGTCGTCCGCGATCACGGCATCGGCGTCGCGGAGGCCGACCAGGCCAGGATCTTCGAGCGCTTCGAGCGCGCCGTCTCCGTCCGCAACTTCGGCGGCCTCGGCCTCGGCCTCTACATCGTTCGGTGGATCGTCACCTCCCACGGCGGCACCATCCGCGTCGAGAGCACGCCGGGCGCGGGCGCTGCGTTCATCGTCGAGCTCCCTTTGTGCCCAGCCGAGGCGGAGACGGCGACCCATGGCCGAGGGGCTCTGCTCCCATCGGCCTAGGCGCTCATGCGCTCACGACAGCGCTTCCCGAGCCCGCCGTGCACGCTCACGCGACGGCGCTGACAGGCGCTTTGCTCCTCTGATAGGGTAGTCGTCCTAGGAGACTGCCATGCCTCGCTTGAACCAGATCATCGCCATCGAGAAGGGCGTCAAGGCCCGCTCCCACCAGCGCCTCACCGAGGCGCACCACGCGCTGCAGAAGCCGGCGCTGCTCTCCGGGATCTCGCGCACCTACCGGTCGAAGGACGAGGAGGGCGAGCAGCTCCCGCCCGAGGCGACGAGGGTGCAGGCGAAGGCCGAGGACATCATCCGGAGCACCGTCGACATCCTGAGCGAGCTCTTCGACGTCACGGCCACCAAGGACTACGCGAACTGCAAGGCCCGCGCGGACGTGGTCGTCGACGGCAAGGTGCTCCTCACGGGGGCGCCCGTGACTTACCTGCTCTTCCTGGAGAAGCAGCTGGTCGACATGAACACCTTCATCAAGAAGCTGCCGGTGCTCGACGCGTCGGAGAGCTGGACGTTCGATCCCTCCGCGGACTCCTGGGCGACGGAGCCGGTGCAGACGGCGCGGACCAAGAAGATCCCACGCAACCACGTCAAGGCCGAGGCGACGGACAAACACCCGGCGCAGGTGGAGGTCTATCACGAGGACGTGGTCGTCGGTTACTGGAAGACGGTCAAGTTCTCGGGCGCGCTGCCGGCGCGGCGCATCAACGAGCTGCTCGATCGGGTGGAGAAGCTGCAAAAGGCGGTCAAGTTCGCCCGCGAGGAGGCGAACAACCAGGCGGTCGAGGAGCAGAAGGTCGGCGCCGCCGTCCTCGGGTACCTCTTCAGCGCCTGACGCGCGCCGCCCAGGCCGCGCTTGCGCCGCGGCCGCCGGAGCGATATCGTGGCGGCGGAGTGCAAGTTGAAGCTCAAGCTCAGCTTGATGGGCTCGGCGCCCAAGCGCAGGTTCGAATCCTGCCCCCGCCACCTCATCTTCTCTCGCGGCGGGGTAGCCCAACTCGGAAGAGGCAGCGCCGGCCCGTTCAATGGTCTCAAGCTCTCACTCCAGGCTCGAGCATTCGCCGCCGATCACCCAATCGAACGGGAGGAGGCTTGAATCGTCGGATGCTGGTTCAATTCCAGCCTGGCCAGCCCGCGCCGAGGTGAGGCGTCGCCTCGCCTCGCGCGGCGCCGGGGCGCTCCCGCCCCGGCGCGCAGTCCGTGATGGCCGGTAGTTCAATGGCAGAACACGGCGGTGTAAGGACTGACCTTCGACCTTAAACGTGTGGGTGTGCGCAGATGGCGGCAAACCGAGGCCCGGGACTAGGCCACAGTCCCGGGTCTCACCTATTTCAGGGGCCTTCGGGTCGCGGGAGCGCGATCGACGACGCCTCGTTTTCCGCCGCTGACGACCGCGGGGCGGGGTGAAGCTGGGCGCAGCGCGCGAGAGCGCCGGCGGTTCAGGCCCTCAGGAGGAGCTCGAACCCTTCGGCCGCGAGCCCCTTGAACACGGTCGGGCCGGTCCGGCAGAATCCTAGCTTCTCCAGCACCTTGACCGACGCGACGTTCTCGAGCATCGCGTGCGCGACGAGGCGTGGGAGCCGGAGCTCCTCGGCTGCATACCGGATGCACGCGGCGGCCGACTCCGTGGCGTAGCCCTTGCCCCAGTGCTTCCGGAAGAAGCGGTACCCGAGGTCCGCGACCTCGAGGTCGTCGTGCCACCTGAGGCCGCACCAGCCGAGCTTTTCCCCCGTCTTCCGGTCCGAGACGATGAGCCGGCCCATGCGGAAGTCCTCGAACTGGCGCGCGAGCCGCGCGACGACCGCGCGCGCTTCGTCCTCGCACCCGAACGCGGTGTCGCCGGTGTAGCGGACCACGTCGGGATCCGAGTTCAGCTCCATCATGAACCGGACGTCCGCCAGCCGGTGGGGGCGGAGGCGCAGGCGCTCCGTCAAGAGGAGGGCGTCGTCGTCTGTGTCGAGGCTGGGCACCCGGCGATCCTACCCGGTCCGCCGCGTGTTCGCCATTTCCTGCCCCGTGCGCGGTCGTCTCCTGATTCTCGCCTTGGTGCTCCTTGGCGCCATTGCGCGCTCCCAGGCGCGAGTTGCGGCCTTTCCACGCGTTCGCCCTGATCTGCTCTCGATGCCTGCAAATACCCCGGCTTCGCGTGGAGGCGCGGCGTTCCTCCGGCGCGAGGACGAACGATCGCCGGCGGCTCGACGGGCGCCGTGGCCGTCAACCCCTCCTCAGGGGCTTGGTGAACCGCCCCCATCAACTTAGGATCGCTCCAGACACAGCGGGTTGGCGACTGGAGCCTTCGAGCGCTGGCTGCACCTGGTCACGCCCGCGTCGTGGCGTGGCCTGTCGGGTGCCGCATCGACGAATCGCCCTGACTTTTCGTGCCGGCAATTGGTGGGACTCTCATCGAGAAGTCGGTGCAGGGCACGGGCGGAGATCCGTCCCGCAGTCGGCCTTCGCCCGATTCACTCGCCTTCTGGGCTCCACCTCATCTGAACGCGGCTGTCTGCGGGATCGAGCGCATTGAAGCTCGGAATCGATAGAAAGGCGGAGTCACATGCGAAAGTATCGAGCGAGTGCGGTTTCTGCTGGAATCCTTGCCGGGCTTGCCGGCGTGATGGCCAGCGCAGGCGCGAGCTGGGCCGGCGATTCGCGAGACGTCAAGGCGGAGGCCGGGGCGTCCGACGAGGTCGGGCACCACATCCCCGGCACGGGCAAGGGGTTCGTGGGCCAGCAGTATCAGCAGTATCAGAAGGGGGAGCGCGGTCCCCAGGGGCCCATGGGGCAGCGGGGGCCCGCTGGGCCTCAGGGCGAGCGCGGTCCGCAGGGGCCCAAGGGTGAGCGTGGCGAGCCCGGCCCGCAGGGGCAGGCAGGCGCCGCAGGCACCGCGGGGCTCATCGGTCCCCAGGGCCTCCAGGGCTTCAAGGGCACTGACGGCGCGCGCGGTCCGCAGGGGCCCAAGGGCGAGCGCGGCGAGCCCGGTCCGCAGGGGCCGGCAGGCGCCGCGGGCACCGCGGGGCTCATCGGTCCCCAGGGTCTCCAGGGCTTCAAGGGCACTGACGGCGCGCGCGGTCCGCAGGGGCCCAAGGGCGAGCGCGGCGAGCCCGGTCCGCAGGGGCCGGCAGGCGCCGCGGGCACCGCGGGGCTCATCGGCCCGCAGGGCCTGCAGGGCTTCAAGGGCGTCGACGGCGCGCGCGGTCCGCAGGGACCCGCGGGGCCCATGGGACCCAAGGGCGAGGTCGGCCCCCAGGGGCCGGCGGGCACCGCGGGGCTCATCGGCCCGCAGGGCCTCCAGGGCTTCAAGGGCGTCGACGGCGCGCGTGGTCCGCAGGGACCCGCGGGGCCCATGGGACCCAAGGGCGAGGTCGGCCCCCAGGGGCCGGCGGGGCACACCGGCCTCCAGGGGCTCAAGGGCGTCGACGGCACGCGTGGTCCGCAGGGACCCGCGGGGCCCATGGGACCCAAGGGCGAGGTCGGCCCCCAGGGGCCGGCGGGCACCGCGGGGCTCATCGGCCAGCAGGGCCTCCAGGGCCTCAAGGGCGTCGACGGCGCGCGCGGTCCTCAGGGACCCGCGGGACCCGTGGGGCCCAAGGGCGAGATGGGTCCTCAGGGGCCGGCGGGGCACAGCGGTCCTCAGGGCCTCAAGGGCACTGACGGCGCGCATGGTCCGCAGGGGATGACAGGGCCCAAGGGCGAGATGGGTCCTCAGGGGCCGACAGGGCCCAAGGGCGAGATGGGTCCTCAGGGCCTCAAGGGCGCTGACGGCGCGCGTGGTCCGCAGGGGCCGGCAGGGCCCAAGGGCGAGATGGGTCCTCAGGGCCTCAAGGGCGCTGACGGCGCGCGTGGTCCGCAGGGGCCGGCAGGGCCCAAGGGCGAGCGCGGCGAGCCCGGTCCCCAGGGCCCCGCGGGGCTCGTCGGTCCTCAGGGCCTCCAGGGCATCAAGGGCGTCGACGGCGCTCACGGCCTCAAGGGCGCTGACGGCGCTCAGGGCCTCAAGGGCGCTGACGGCGCGCGCGGTCCTCAGGGCCCCGCTGGACCCAAGGGCGAGCTCGGTCCCCAGGGGCCGGCCGGACCCAAGGGCGAGCGCGGCGAGCGCGGCGAGCGCGGCGAGCGCGGCCTCCCGGGGATCGTCGGTCCTCAGGGCCTCCAGGGCATCAAGGGCGTCGACGGCGCTCACGGCCTCAAGGGCGCTGACGGCGCTCAGGGCCTCAAGGGCGCTGACGGCGCGCGCGGTCTTCAGGGTCCCGCTGGACCCAAGGGCGAGCTCGGTCCCCAGGGGCCGGCCGGACCCAAGGGCGAAGCAGGTCCTCAGGGGCCGGCCGGACCCAAGGGCGAGCGCGGCGAGCGCGGCCTCCCGGGCATCGTCGGTCCTCAGGGCCTCCAGGGCCTCCAGGGCATCAAGGGCGTCGACGGCGCTCACGGCCTCAAGGGCGCTGACGGCGCTCAGGGCCTCAAGGGCGCTGACGGCGCGCGCGGTCCTCAGGGTCCCGCTGGACCCAAGGGCGAGGCGGGTCCCCAGGGGCCGGCCGGACCCAAGGGCGAGCGCGGCGAGCGCGGCCTCCCGGGCATCGTCGGTCCTCAGGGCCTCCAGGGCCTCCAGGGCATCAAGGGCGTCGACGGCGCTCACGGCCTCAAGGGCGCTGACGGCGCTCAGGGCCTCAAGGGCGCTGACGGCGCGCGCGGTCCTCAGGGCCCCGCTGGACCCAAGGGCGAGGCGGGTCCCCAGGGGCCGGCCGGACCCAAGGGCGAGCGCGGCGAGCGCGGCCTCCCGGGCATCGTCGGTCCTCAGGGCCTCCAGGGCCTCCAGGGCATCAAGGGCGTCGACGGCGCTCACGGCCTCAAGGGCGCTGACGGCGCTCAGGGCCTCAAGGGCGCTGACGGCGCGCGTGGTCCTCAGGGCCCCGCTGGACCCAAGGGCGAGCGCGGCCCCCAGGGGCCGACCGGATCGCCTGGACTCGTGAAGATCCACGTGGTCTCCGTGACGCGCGAGGCGTCGCCCGGGAGCGCGTTCGTCAACGTCAAGGCGCTCTGCGACGCGGGTGAAGTCGTGCTCGGCGGCGGATTCTCGATCTCCGGCGGCGCACAGGCGACGAGCAGGGTGGTCGAGAACTCGCCGTCCGACGCCACCGAAGGCCGCACGGGCTGGACATCGACCGCCGTGTTCGAGAGCGGCTACGGCAAGAAGGCGCAGACGGTGTCGCTGACCACCTTCGCCGTGTGCGCCGAGCTGTCCGAGCGCTGATCCCGGAAGACCGGAGGGCCCTGCTCGCGTGAGCACGGGCCCATCGCTCGACCCGCTGTCCCCCGCCCGTCCACCGTGATCCGAGGGCGGGGGGCAGCTGGCTCAGCACCTCACCGTTGCTCTCTGCACGCCGCACGGCAGCCGTGCCATCGCCGCACAGCCCCACCTGCCGCCCCGCCTGGACGGGTCACCGCGATCCGCCCGTGCTCCCCAGGAGCACGGTCAGCGACGCCGCCGGACCCCGGTCGCGGCCCTCCCCGGAGCCCCTTACACCGCCGCATCAGCGGCCCCGCGCCACCAGAGAAGCGCCATCGCCACACATTCACCCACAAAAGACGACATCCCTCGCCGTCGTGGCACCGGGGGTACAGCTGTGCCGCAGGGACGCGTGAGGCAGCTTGCACGCTTTTCGCATGAATTCCTGACCGGTGACTGCGTGAACAACGGGCTCTTCCATGTTCCGAAAAAAATGCGCGGCTTCCGGCATTTCTGCCGGAATGTTGGCGTGGCATCGCTGCTGCCCTGGCTCAGGGAGAGCTGCGATGGCACGCACGTGAAGCCGCCGCGACGCTCTTTGTCACAGCTGTTGCCATCTGCCACAGGCGCGATTGCACGTAGTCAGCGGACGGCCCGATGAAGACATCCCCTCACGTCAATCCAGCGATACCCGGCATATCGAGGAGACACACAGAGAAATCTCCTCGCTTCGTAAATGCTGTGGTAATTTGCCCCTCCCCGGGGACGCGGACACGAAGGAGGGGTTTCTCTCAGGTCGGACCACATGCGCCCGAAGCGCACCCCAGAGGGGAACCATGAGCATAGATTACGATATGAAGACCACCGAGCATGCGACGATGACCGGAGCACGCCGCCACGACCGTCTCGTGATTGCACACGTGCTGAACTCCTTCCAGGTGGGCGGCGCCGAGCAGGTCGTGGTGGATCTGGCCGGGCTGCAGCGCGCCGCCGGACATGAGGTGATGGTCGTGGGCATCGAGACGAACCCCGACGGGCCGCGCGCGGCGCAGCTCCGGGAGCGCGACGTCGCGGTGCACATGCTGCCGAAGCGCTCCGGCTTCGACCTCAAGCTCCCCGGGAAGCTCGCGGCGTTCTTCGCGAAGCACGGTGTCTCGATCGTGCACTCGCACAACCAGCTGCCGCTCATCTACGCCACGGCCGCGGGCCGGCTGCACCGTGTACCTGTGTGCCACACGCTGCACGGCGCCATGTTCGATCAGGGACGCAGGGCGTGGCTGCGGCACATGGCGGCCAGGCTCGCCGACGCGCACGTGGCCGTGTCGCAGTCCACGGCCGACTTCATGCTGAAGCACAAAGAGGTGCCGAGCTCGAAGCTCCATGTGGTCTTGAATGGAATCGACCTCTCCCGGTTCAGGCCGGACGCCGCGGCGCGGCACCGCATCCGAGCCGAGCTCGGGATCCCCCAGGCCGCGTGGGTCGCCGGGGCGGTCGGGCGCCTGTCGCAGGTCAAGAACCATGCGCTCTTGCTCCGTGCGGCCGCCGCCGCGGGGGTCCTGTCGGGCGACTCGGACGACGCGCGCCTCCTCCTGGTCGGAGACGGGCCCGAGGCCGCCGCGCTGCGCGCCCTCGCCGAAGAGCTGGGCATCAGCGACCGCGTGGTCTTCGCAGGCGAACGGCACGACGTACCGGGGCTCCTCTCCGCCAGCGACGTCTTCGTCCTGTCGTCGAAGTCCGAGGGTCTGCCGCTCTCCATGGTGGAGGCCATGGCCACAGGGCTGCCGGTGATCTCGACCGCCGTGGGCGGCATCCCTGCCCTGATCGCCGACGGGGAGACGGGCTTCCTCGTGCCGTCGGACGACGAGGGCGCGCTCGCCGCCAAGCTCGCCCTGCTCAAGGGGGATCCCACGCAGTCCGCAGCGATGGGCAAGCGCGGAAGGAAGCTCGCGCTGCGGCGCTACTCGGCCGAACGCATGATGGCGAGCTACATGGATATCTACGAGACCCTCCTCGCCCGGCGCGAGTCGGAGCGGCGAGGCGTGCTGCGGCCGAGCGAGCTGCTCGCAGGCCTGAACGCATAACCCAGCGAGCGGCTCGCAGGCTCGCCCCCATCACCCAGCGAGCGGCTCGCATCCGCCACCTAACGAGCGGCTCGCAGGCTCGCATCCACGATCCACAACCCAGGCGAACCGCGAACGGCGCGGCAAGCGCGTCGCCAGGCTCCGGGGGGCAGGCTGTGGCTGCCTCACGCTCGCTTCAAGGCACGCGGGGGATCGTCGAGCGCGCACGCCGGCTCGTCGCGAGCGACGGCGGCGACGAGAGCGCCGCCGTCCGGGAAAGCCGCGCCTGGGGACGACCCGTAGGCGGCCGTTCGTCCAGCGCGCCGAGGTCGCGCGGGTCCGTCACCGGCGCGAGCGTGCTCCGGGGCGGTGGCACCAGCGTGCTCCGGGGCGGCGGCACCAGTGTGCTCCGGGGTGGCGGCACCAGCGTGCTCCGGGGTGGCGCGAGCGCGAGCGCGGCGTGCGCCTCGCGCAAAGCTGCCAGCATCGACCGCGCATCCGGCCAGCGATCCGCCTGCGCGAACTCGAGCGCGCGGTCCACCACCCGCACCACGGCCGGAAACATCGACGGCGCGACCCGCGCGAGCGACGGAATCGGGCAGGTCATCCTCAGGAAGAAGAGCTCGTTGACGGTCGGCGCCTCCTGGACGTAGCGGTCCGTCAGCAGCGAGAACATCGTCGCCCCCAGCGCCCAGAGGTCCGTCCGCGCATCGACGAGATCCCAGCGCGCGCGGGCCTGCTCGGGCGGCATGTACGCCGGCGTGCCCATCGCACGGAGCCCCACGAGGGAGGTTTGCCCCGAGGGGGCCCGCAGGCGCGCGATGCCGAAGTCGAGGATCTTCACCCCGCGCTCTCGCGTGAGGAAGATGTTGTCAGGCTTCAGATCCCGGTGAACGACGCCCCTCGCGTGCGCCGCCGCGAGCACCTCCAGGATCTGCTCGCTCACGGAGAGGACCTCGGCCGGCGGGAGCGGGCCCCTCTGCGCCTTCCAGCGCTGGAGAAGGCTCTCTCCCTCGAGGAGCTCCATCACGAGGAACGGCGAGCCGTCCTCGGTCACGTCGTCCGCGATCACCGCCGCGACCCCCGGGTGATCGACCGTCTGCGCGATGGCCTTCTCTCGGAGAAACCGCGCGCGATCGCCCCGGTCCCTCGCCCTCTCGGGGTGCAGCAGCTTGATCGCGACCCGCTGGCCCTTCCGGTGCGTCGCGGCATACACGGCCGCCATCCCGCCGAGGCCGATCAGCGCGTCCAGACGCCATGCGCCGTTGAGCGACGTTCCCACCCGCGCCTGCGCTCTCTGGGCGTTCGTGACATTCTCGAACTCCATCGCTGGTCCTCTCCGTACCTCGACCCAACGGCCCTCCCGGCGCAGGAGAGCCTCTCTGCTCTGCGTTTCCCGTGTCCCGGCGACGGCGCTACGGTCGAATCGGCGCTCCACGACGGAAGGCCGGGGTTGCAGCTCGTCGGCACCGCGACCCGCCCGGCCGTCCCGCGTCACCGACACGAGAGCCGCAGGGGGTGGGCGATATCCAACAACACGTCATTTCATGGAAAAGTTCAGCAAAACCCGAGCCACGCCGGCGCGCCTGGAGCGCCGCGGCGAACGCGCGACCGCGTGGGGCGAATCGCCCCATGCGGCAAGATGCCCCGACCATTGTGCCCTCGCCGGGGCCTCCGCCTCGTCATCGTGAGGCTGCCAAGGATGTGCTCGGATGTGCTCGGAGTCGTGGGGCCGCGATCGGACAGGATCGGATGTGCTCGGGCGTGGGCTCAGTGGAGGCCCTTCATCGTCGGATCACCCAGCTTGAACGCCGCCAGCGCTTGCCGGATGAAGGCGGGCACCGAGAGGTAGCTCTCGAGCGCGCCGCAAGCGCGGTTCGAGGAGCACGTGCACTTGTAGAAATCGCTGAAGTCGTCGTCGTCCGCGTCGGCGTCCGCCTTGCAGCCGTCCACGCCTTCCCGCAGGACCTCGCCGTCGTCCGCGATGGCGGCGATCGTCGGATCCCACCGCACGATCGGCTGACCGGTCTCCGGGTTCGGCTTCACCTTGTACCAGTCCGCCTTGCCGTCGCCGTCGAGGTCGGGTCCAGGCTCCGTGACATACGCCTTTGCCAGGAGCTCATTCCCGTACTCCAGGACGCGCGCGCCGATGCCCTTCTGCACGACCTTGCCAAAGACGGTCTCGGTCCCGTAGGCCTTCGCCACGAACACCTTCCCGGACGGGTGGTGGAGCTCGATCCGGTCCGGGAAGCCGGGATCGGTGTCTGCCCCGGCCTCCCAGACGTGCATCATGTCCAGCCACTTCTGCTTCTGGTTCTCCGGCAGGTAGAGGAGGGTCCACGCGATGAGGAACTTCTGCTGCTCCCAGCCGATCTGCGGGTCGAGGATGGCGACCTTGGCCGGGGCCCGCGGGTTCCACGGCGCGCTGTCGGGCGCGCCGTAGGAGCTGCAGACGATGCTCCCGGCCCCGGGGAAGCAGCTCTCCGGCCCGCTCTCGGCCCACCACGAGGTCCAGCCGAGCGCGCCGGCCGGGTACCCGCTCGCGTCCCGGACCGGCCGCCCGCGCTGGTCGGCCTCGACGCGCACGCCCTTCAAGGCGTCGTCGCCCGTCAGGTTGTTGGCGAGCCAGCGGCGGTACCCTTCCGGGAAGACGTCGGCGAGCGAGACCGCGCGGTAGCGCGCGTCGAGGAAGTCGTGCCGCGAGTCGCTGATGAAGTTGTCGACCGACTCGGTCATCAGCATCGACACCCACGCCTTGTCGTAATAGGCCCCGGCGTTCATCGTGTACGACGAGTCGTACTCGCCCTTGTCCTCCGCGAGCGCGTTCTCGAGCGGCTTGCCCCCGATGGCGATGTCGCCGAAATAGCCCGTCGCGCCGTTCGGCACGACCACCAGCGGCTCCCCGGGATCGCCGAAGACATCGCTCGATGACCGGAGGACTGTATCCCCGTCCGGCAGGAAGTGCTCACCCGGCTGCGGGCGCGCCATCTGGAGCGAGAAGTGATCGAACGCGATCCCGGCCGCGAGGGTGTTCTCCTTGAAGAGGCTGTTCGCGGCCTGGACCCAGAACGTGTCGAAATCGTAGCCGCGGCCCAGCGCGAACTCGCGGTAGATGTTCATGATGAGCCCGAGGCCCTTCGCGCCGTCGCGCATCTTCGCGTTGTACCGGTTCAGGGTCCGCTCCGACGCCGCGCGCACGCTGAACGCCTGCCGGCCGCGGCGGTAGTTGTCGAAGATGTGGTTCACCTCCTGCTGCGTGACGAAGAAATTGAAGAGCTCGTAGGCGTCCGCGCCGTTGTCGTGCCGGTACACGCTCAGGTTGCCGAGATCGGCCCACCGGTCGCTCGCGAAGCCGTAGGGCAGGCGCGTCCGCCCCGCCGGGTCCACCGAGGGCCCCTTCACGTCCTTCGGCGTCGCCAGCGCGCGCCAGGTGACATAATCGACCTTCTGCTGCCGGCACCGCGTGGTCTTGCCGCCGATCGACACGATCTGGCCGTCGAGCAAGGGGTGCCAGGCGCCGTTCCGCTCCTCGTCCCAGTCCGAGGGCACGTACGCGCTCGGGTCGACCTCGACGCAGCTGCGCGGCTTGATCAGCTCGTACTTGCTCTGCAGCTCGGAGTAATGGATGTCCTCGTCGTCGTACTCGGGCTGGATGCCGAGGATGCCGCCGAAATCGTCGATCTTCGCGAGCATGCCCTTGCCGCGCGGGGTGGTCGCCTTGTAGCTCGGGTCGGCGTGCACGGCGACGGCATCGCCGTAGAACATGCGGGCCGCGGCGAAATCGTAGGCGCCGAGCCCGATGAGGTCCTGCGTGGGCTCGCCGGCGTAGTCCATCGTCGACGACTGCATGAACATCCAGATCAGGTTCTTCCGCTCGTTCTCGGTGACGGGGTCGTAGTACCTCGGCCCGACGCAGGCCTCGCCGTCCTCCGAGAGCGTCTCGCATTGCGTCTTCACCCGTCCATCGTTCGTGCGAAGCTGCCAGTACTGCGGCCGGTAGCCCCAGGCATCGGAAGAGCTCACGAAATTGTGCCGCAGCCCGACGGAGTGGCCCATCTCGTGGAGGATCACCGAGGTGTGCGCCCGCTGCGCGAGGTAGCGCCGCATGGCCTCGGCGCGCCGCGCCTTCTGCGCGTCGTCCCCCTCGCCGAAGCGCCCGTATTTACTCGCGAATTTTTCCTCGAGGACGTCCGCCAGGTTGGCGGTCGCGAGCGGCGCCGGCGCCTCCTGCATCACGCACGCGCCGCGCTCGGCGAGCGCGAGCTCCTTCAGGTTCCCGAGCTCGCGCCGCACGCTCGGGTTCGCCCCTCGGAGCGGCGAGGCGAAGCGCATCACCTCGTCGGTGAGCGGCAGCCCCTCGACGCCGGTGAGCTCCTGGATCGCCTTCGTCGTGAGCTCGGCCTCGAGCTCGGTGCCCACGGCAGCCCTGCGGCGCGCCTCGTAGACCCCGCGCATGCTGTCGGGCGCCGTGGCGTCGGCCGCGATGCCGCGCACCTCCTTCGAGAGCCGCCGGAGGCTCTCGCGCAGCGCCGGGTTCTGCGGCATCTGGCCGGCGCCCTCGGAGACGGCGGCCTCGTCCACCCCGGCGGAGCGGGCGATCCGCCGCGCCAGCTCCTCCCGCGTGAGCCGCGGCAGCGCGCCGCTGCGCGACGCGCCCTCGCTCGCCTGCGCCCAGTCCCGGACGTAGTCGCCGTCGGTCACGTCTTCGGTCTTGAGCTCTCCCTTGATGTAGCGGGCCGTGTCGACGACGCCCTGGCTCCAGATGTCGCTGACGTGCGTCCAGACATTGATGCTCGCCGCGACCTTCTCGCCGGTGAGCGGGTCTTCCGAGTCGCTGTAGATGCCCCAGGCGGAGGGCGATTGCGGCGCCTGGAAGTTGTTGATCTGGTGGTAGCGCAGGTCGCCGATCCGCGCGTTCAGCGCGTCGCCGCACGACTTCATCAGCTCGGGATCCCGCCCTGTCTCCTTGCGGCGCTCGTCGCTGCACATCCTGGCGGTCACGCCCGCCGGCAGCCGCGGACCGCCGCACGCCTCGGGGTCGGCCGCCTCGACGGGGCTGTGACAGAGCACGATCATCTCGGGCATCTTCGCGAGCGCGATGACGCCCCTCGAGTACCCGCGCCGCGCGCCGATCTCGTCGGCGAGGGCCTCGCAGCGCTGCCCCTCGCGCGCCGCGCCGCGCCGGCACGCGTCGACCTCGCGCGCGAGCGCGACGGCGTCGGCGTCATCGTCCATCTGCCCGTCGTAGACCGGGAACGCCTCGCCGCAGCGCGCCGCGTCCCCTTGCGTCCGGACGCACTCGGCGTACTTGGCGGTGACGACGGCGCTGCGCAGGGCGACGTCCCACTCGTGGGCTGCCATGTCCGTGGCGGCGAAATAGTCGGGGTTGCTGTCCGAGGTCACGTACCACGCCTGCGGCACGGCCTCGCGCCGCTGGTACGGCAGGGTGCACCGTTGCTTGAAGGTATCGCACCGCGAGCCGGGCCCCACTGCCTCGATCCCTCCATCCCGGGCCATCGAGGCCCCGGTGACGGCCTCGCACTCGTCCTCGGTCCCGTTCCGGTCCTGGTCGCGGTGCGGATCTGCGCCGGCGGGGGTGGTCTCGGGCGTGAAGCACGGGATCTCGCCCGTCATGCTCTCCGGATCGTCGTAGTAGTGGCTGCGTTCCCAGATGTTGTAACGGGAGATCATGCGGTGCCACTTGGCGTCGCTCATGCCGTAGTTGCGGGCGTAGCCGAAGCGCTCTCGCACGAAGGCGCCGAACGCTCGGAACCGGTAGCCGTCCCACTCGGCCGGCTCGTAGTCCCGATCGACGACGCGCCGGAACGACTGCCGGAGGGTGATCTCGACCGGGTTGCACGAGCCGACCGGCGCGGTGCCGCCCGCGAAGTCCGTGTCGAGCATGCAGGCCGGGAAGCTGTCGATGCCCCACCCGAGGTGGCTGAGATCGACGAGCTGGGGCACCGCGAAGGCCTTGTTGGTGACGTCGAAATACCCCTCCTCGGGGTCGAAATGGGGCGCGTCGGGGTGGCTCGGGTCGCTGACGTAGTAGGAGAGCGGCTCGTACTGCACGCCGCCGTAGACGCCGATGAGCGACAGCGTGTCGAAGTCGTAGGAGTCGACGTTCAGGTTCTTCGACCAATCGACCCGCATGTACTCGCGCTCATACCATGGACGGTCGGTCGTATTTTCGACGACGACGTTGCTCTCTTCCCCCGTCGCCCGGTTGTAGTCGCGCTGGATGTCGAAGTGCGAGAGGATCTTGTAGGCGACGACCACGACGCCATCGTCCGTGGCGGCGCCGGCGCCCTTGCCGTCGCTGTCTTTCACGCGCTCGTAGGTGAGGCGCCCCAGCAGGAGGTCTTCCTGGATGATCCACTTGATGCGCGCGACTTCGGCCTGAGCGTACGAGGAGGAGAAGAGCCCGTCCTGCGAGGCGCCGTAGCCCACGTCGACCACCGTGGTCCGCGCCCAGAACTCTGGATCGTCCTCCTTGCTCTGCAGATCCGCGCCGACGAAGAACGATTTCGCCAGCGCGTTCGCCTGAACCTGGCGGATGGCCGGCCGCTCCTCGGCGCAGCCCGCGATCGAGCACACCGCTGCCGCGAGCAATGCCTGTCTCACAATCCAACTCATCGCAGAGTCCTCCTCTGGCAGCTCGGTCCCGAGCGCGCATGCCCCCATGAGAACCTCGGCGTCAGTCGCCGCGACGACCGCCCCGGTCGCGCGAGGGGCGTGCCTGCTCGCCCTCGCCGGCACAGCGGCATACCACGTACCACGCGCGCAACACCCTCGCCATTCCTGGCCAATCCACGGGCATTCAATGCCTTTTCGCCGCGCGTCCCCCTCACCGCGCGACGGCGCTGCGCCGCCGGGCGTTAGGCGATTGACAGCCGCTACCCCCTTTGTCGCGCGCCTCTCCGTGCGTGGACGGAATAGCCTGTTCCAATCGTCCAACAGCCCGGGTGTTCCAGTCGTTCGCGGTAGGCCCCAGGGGCATAGACGTTAACCAAGATCGTTCGGTCACGTTCAGGGCACGAAACCCGCCCCCATCCGTCATTAACGTGAACGTGAACGTTTACGTGGTCGTGAACGTGAACGTTTACGTGGTCGTGGTCGTGAACGTTTACGTGGTCGTGGTCGTGGTCGTGGACGTTCACGGCCTGCCGTTGACGACCACGACCACGACCACGACTACGACTACGACCACGACCACGACCACGACCACGACCACGACCACGACCACGTAAACGTTCGGATGTAGGAGAACGCGGCGCGAAGCTTGGTCAGCGCCCGAGGCCCCCGGAGGCTCGGCACGACCTTCTCTCCCCTCGCCTCGCCCCCGAGGCCGCGGTATTCGACCACCTCACCCGATCGGGAGGACCGCAGTGCCTGACGGAGACGTCCTGCTCTCGAACACCGACGGCACCATCCTGGCGCAAGGCCCCGCCGTGCTCGTCTGCGAGTGCCGTGGCGACGGCCTGGACCTCGCCGTCCGCCGCGTCGCCACGTTCGCGCTCGTCGCCTCGCTCGTCGTGGCGGGCATCGTGGCCGCGCGCGCGGCCCCCTTTCCCATCCTCTTCATCGCGGGTACCTGGACCGCCGGAGCCGCCGCCGCGCTGCTCGCCGTCCGCCGGCGCCGCCGGCTCCACGGGCTGTTCCGCCTCGACTTCGAGCGGCACGAGCTCATCCAGGACGGCCGTGGCTTCCGGCGGACCCTGCCGATCGAGGCGATCGTCGGCGTCTCGACCCCGCCCGCCTCGGACACGGACATCGACGAGCCGGGCCTCGCGCCGCGCTGGCTGCTCCTCCACCTGTCGACCGGGGAGCAGCTGCGCCTGGGCAGGGCGCCCGCCTACGCGCTCGGACCGGCGCTCGCCTTCCTCAGGCGGGCCGGCGTCGAGCCGTGAGGGGCGCGCCCGCCGCCGGCCAGCTCCGCGCCGTCAGGGCCTCGGCAGGCTGGGGTAGGCCGGACCGAAGTCGTTGCGCATGTCGCGGACCGTCGAGAGGAACGGCGTCTTCACGGCCTCGTCCCGGTAGATCGGCCTGACGACGCACGTATCGTCTCCGCACTCCCCCGCTTCGGGGAAGATCACGTCGGCGACGAGCCAGAACCTGTCGCCTGAGTCCTCCGGAACGAACGCGACGGGCACCTCGGGGTCGTAGAAGCCGGTGGGCCCGAGGTCGGCCCCGAGCTCGCCGTTGCAGTAGATCTTGACCCGCGGGTGCACGTCGAACGACACGCTGCCGCCGAAGTAGTGCACGGCGATGCGCATCCAGCTGGCCTTGGGCGGGAAATCGACGTTGATGTTCTCGGGCGCGCAGAAGGTCGGGTCGTCCGGATCCGTGGTGCGGTGGGCGCACGAGATGTTGTCGAGATCGAGCCGCGGGCTGTGGCACCCCCTGCCGTGTTCGCGCCATTCCTCCCCCACGCCGCGAGGCGCGTAGAAGCAGCTGTTGTTGGTCTCCTCCGGATCCAGGTACCAGTTCACCGGCTCGGGGGGCGTCGCCGCGTCGCTGAACCACGTGATGGCCGAGCCGCCCGAGAGGCTGTCGAGCGTGCAGTTCCCGTAGCCGCACGCGGCGCTGGAGCCGCCGACCGTCCAGGGCTGCATGTTGCTCGGCTTGTGGAGGTAGAGATCCATATCGACGCTGGCCGGCTCGTGCTCCCACTCGAGCTCGACGCGGAGGCCGCGGGCGCCGACGAACAGCGGGTAAACGCAGGTCGCGGTCTCGCCGCTCGCCAGGCTCTTCGTGTACGTGACCGTGTACTCGCCCGACTGGAGCGGCTTGAAGTCGTCCGCCGGCCCCTGCCCCCCCACGGAGGGGCACGGGTTCACGCCCGGCGGGCACGTCACCGTCCACACCTCGGAGCCCGGCTGCGCGTCCTCGCTGAACGTGCCGGTGCCCTCCTTCAGATCGACGGTGGTGAACGGCGCCGCCTGGAGCGGGTGGCAGCCCGCCACGTCGTTCCGGTGGCAGTCCTGGTCCGCGTGCACGCCGCCGACGCACGGGCCCCACGTGCCCGTCTCGTCGCAGATCTGGGTCCCGGGGAAGCACCCCGGGCTGCGCCGGTACGACGGATCGCCCCGGAAGCAGGAGTGCGCCTGCCCGGCGATGCACCCGCAGCTCTCGTCGATCATCCCGTTGCAGTCGTCGTCCAGCCCGGCGTGATCCACGCCGAGCTCATCCACGCCGCACAGCTCCGTCGGACCGCAGGCGCTCCCGCACGGGTTGACCGTCACCGGCAAGCCCTCGTGCGTCCCTTCATCGATATCGCCGAGGAAGCCGCCGTAACCTTCCGAGTCGCCGGGCTGGGCGGTCGCCACGCCGGCGCCGCCCGCCCCGCCGGCGCTGCCGGCCTCGTCGGCGCGCGAGCCGCCGCCCGTCGCCGGATCGAACGTGAGCCGCTTTCCCTCGGCGCTGCAGCCGGCCGCGGAACCGGCGCCCGACGCCGCGATCGCGATCGCGACGGGGAGCACGGAGGAGACACGAAGACGAGACATGATACCTCCACTTGGAGACCTAGACGCGGTGTCGCCGCGGCCTGCGCCCGCTCCGCGCGACGGCGAAGCGCGCCGTGCACCAGGCACTACGGCGTGAAGCAAAGCGGGTACCGGTGTCCCCAGCGCGCGCGGACGCGCGGCTCGGGACGCCAGATCACGAAGCCCCGCCCCTCATCGAGTAACAAGAACCACTGTCATGCAGACTCAGCAGGGTGAGTCGCAGGAGGAGGACTCCCTAGCACGGACTCCGTCCGGCGATGGACACAATGAGCCGCCTTCAGCCGGCGAGAGGCGCCCTCGCCAGAGGCAGAGTCAGGCAAATCACCAGCTCAGCCAAGGAGCCAGACAAATCATCCTCAGACAGATCGCCACGGAGCTTGCCTTGCTGGCCGGTGTGGCGTTGCGCCTCACCGCTCCTCTGCGTGGGGCAAGGCGGCGCCTGCAGAGCTCGTGCGCTCGCGACGGCGCGCTCGTGCGCGCTGACGTGGCGAGGCCTGGCCGGTGAGCTGGAGGGGATACGGCTCAGGGCGCGCGGCGCGCGCTCTCTTCAGGGCAGCGGGGGGTAGGCGGGACCGAAGTTCGCCTCGACGTCGTCCCGCGTGGTGAGCAGCGGCGTCATCGCGCTGGCGTTCTCATAGAGTGGCTGCACGATGCAGGCCGCCTGGCCGCACTCGTCCGGCTCGGGGAAGAGCACGTCGGCGACGAGCCAGAACCTCTTGTGTCCGTCCGTGGGCTTGAACGCGACGGGCCGCTCCGGGCTGTAGAACCCCGTGTGCCCCAGATCGGCCCCGAGCGCGCTGTCGCAGAAGATCTTGATCCGGGGGTGGATATCGTGCTTCGCGCTGCCCTGACCATAGTAATACACGCCGATGCGCATCCACTGACCCTTCGGCGGATAGTCGAGGTTGATGTTCTCCGGCGCGCAGAAGTCTACGTCGTTGGGGTCCGTCACGGTGGGGTCGCATTTCCAGTTGTCGAGGTCGAGCCGCGGGTTGTGGCAGCCAAGACCGTTGGCCTCCCATTGCTTCCCCACGCCCCGAGGGGCGTTGAAGCAGCCATTGTTGCCCGGCACCGGGTCGAGGTACCAGTTCACGGGATCCGGGAGCCTCGCGCTGTTCAAGAACCAGCGGATATCCGAGCCCTTTGACGAGAAGTGGTCGATGGTGCAGTTGTAAAAGCCGCAGTCCACCGACGAGCCCGACATGCTCCAGGGTTGCGTGTTGTTCGGCTTGTGGAGGTGTAGATCGAGATCGATGTCGCCGACGTCGTGCTCCCACTCGAGCTCGACGCGCAGGCCGCCAGCGCTGACGAAGAGCGGGTACTGGCAGCTCTGGGTAGCGCCGCTCGCGACGCGCTTCGTGTACGTGACGGTGTACTCGCCCGACTGCAGAGGCTTGAAATCGTCCGCTGGATCGGTGCCGGCCACTCCGGGGCACGGGTCGACGCCGTCGGGGCAATCCACCGTCCACAGCTCGGATCCCGCGACCGCGTCCGCGCCGAACGCGCCGGTGCCTGCCTTGAGGTTCACATCGGCGAAGGGCGACGCCTGCATCGGGCGGCACGGAGCGCCGCTATCCATATGGCAGTTCTCGTCGGCGTGCACGCCGCCGACGCACGGGCCCCAGGTGCCGGTCTCGTCGCAGATCTGGGTGCCAGGAAAGCAGCCCTCGCTGTTCCGGAACGACGGATCGCCGCGGAAGCAGGAGTGCGCCTGACCGGGGATGCAGGCGCACGTCTCGTCGATCGAACCATCGCAGTCGTCGTCGAGGCCGAGGGTCGCGCCGGTACATAGCTCCCTGTCGCCGCACGCGCTCCCACAGGAGTTCACCACCACATCGCCCTGCGGCTCGCGCCCTCCATCGATGTCGAGGAGCCCACCCAGCCCGTCGACTCCGCCGGTCGTGCCGCCCCCTCCCACCCCTGTATCGTGAGCTCCGCTCGAGTCGAGCTGGTTGGACGGACCCGTCGCGCTACAGCTGGCCGCGAAGCCAGCGCTGGACACGGCAGCGCCAACCACGATGAGGAGCGAGAAGGAGAACCGACGTCGACCCATGACACCTCCGCTTGAGGGATGCTCGATGCCGCGACAAAGCGGGCTCACACCCCGCTCGATACCCCGGCATTCCAGGAGCTCACGCGAGTGTAGCAAAATCAGCAAGCGACAATCGCACTGCAAGCGCGACAGGAGAACGTCGCTCGCTCACCGTATGCTGTTGTCGATCCAGGAGCGGTCGATTGCCCACATCCACCGATGCGCTGCGGGCGCCAGAGCGGCCTAGACGCGGCGTCCTGCGGCGCCCCATAACGCGGCGCCAGGGCGCCGCCTCATTGCCGGCGAGCGGAGCGCGGCGCCATTGCGCCGTGGCGTACCATTGCGCCGCAGCGTGCAGGACGGCGCCCACGCACGCACAGGGCGCGAAGCTGGCGCCAGGGGATCGCCTATCCGATGATCGGGAGCTGCCGAGCGCCCTTGGCCCTCGCAGGCTGCGGCTCCGGCTGCGGCTGCGCCACGGACGAAGCGGCCGTCTCCTCGATGTGCACGCCGGAGCGGAAGCGCTGCTCGCCGCCCGCGATCTTGCGGTGCGCCAGCGTGTGCTGCATGAAATTCAGCGGGAAGAAGCCCGCCAGCTGGATCCAGCTCGACTGCCGCGTGAGGGTGAACCTGCGCCATATCGACGACGGCGAGTAGAATTTCGTCCACGCGGACACCCACCCCTCCCGGAGCCGCTCCCGCGACATCTGCTTGGGAACGAAATAGGGTGAGCCGGCGTCGTGGTCGCGGCGCAGCCACCAGCGCTCGTCCGTGAGGCGCCCCTCCGCCTTGAGGCGGCGGTACAGCTGCGTCGCGGGGTACGGGGTGAGGATGGCATACAGCGCCATCGTCAGCTTCATGTCGATGCCGAACTCCACGGTGCGATCGAACACCTCGGGATCGTCCGTATCGAAGCCGAAGACGAAGCTCCCCCAGACGGAGATGCCGTGATCGTGGAGCATCGCCATCGTGTCCTTGTACTGGGAGGGCCGGTTCTGCCGCTTTCCGGTGAACTTCACCGTCTCCTCGTCGATGCTCTCGAAGCCGATGAAGAGCGCCTTGCACCCGCTCTCGGCCATGAGCTTCACGTTCTCGAGGCGCTTGACCGCGGCGAGCGAGCACTGGCCTATCCAGTGCTTCTTCAGCGGGACCATCCGGGTGAAGAGCTCTTTCGAGTAAGCCCGGTGGATCATCACGTTGTCGTCCGCGAACATGATGAGCTTGCCGAGCGACCGGAGCTCGCTCAGCACCTCGTCGGTCGGGCGGAACCGCATCGTGGTGCCGTTCGCCGTCGACACGCTGCAGAACTCGCACGGATACGGGCAGCCGCGCATCGTCTGCACGACCTGGAACGGGATGTACTTCTTGGAGGTGAACAGGTCGCGCCGCGGCGGGGGCCTGCCCGCGAGGCTCGGCAGCTCCGGGCGGTAGAACGGCTTGAGCTCGCCGCGCTTCACGTCCGCGAGCAGGGCGGGCCAGGCGTCCTCCGCCTCGCCGACCACGACGGCGTCCGCGTGCTGCAGGGCCTCGTCGGGGCAGGCCGTCGGGTGGATGCCGCCGAGCACCACCTTCACGCCGCGCCTGCGGTAAGCGGCGGCGATATCGTAGCTGCGGCGGGCGGTCTTGCTGTCGACGCTGATCCCGACGAGGTCGACGTCCTTGACGTCGCGCTGGAGATCGAAGGGCTGTACGACGTCATCGGTGTAGATGATCTCATCCTCGGGGGGCGTGAGCGCCGCGAGGGTGCCGAGCCCCACCCGGGGCAGGTACGCGGAATCTTCGCTTGCCGTGGCGATGAGCTCGATCTGCATGGCCGATCGTGCTTATCACGGAGCCCCAAGGAGACCCACGACGAATGAGCTTGCTCTCTGACGCCGCAGTCTTTCTCGGCGCGGCCGTGGTCGCCGTGCCGCTGTTCAAGCGGATCGGCCTCGGCGCGGTGCTCGGCTACCTCGTCGCGGGCGCGCTGCTCGGCCCGTGGGGGCTGCGGATCATCACCAACGTCGAAGACATCCTCCACTTCTCGGAGCTCGGCGTGGTGCTGCTGCTCTTCCTCATCGGCCTCGAGCTCCAGCCGTCGCGGCTCTGGGTGCTGCGCCGCGCCGTGTTCGGCCTCGGCGGCGCGCAGGTCGCCGTCACGGGCGCGCTCATCGGGCTGATCGGCGCCGCGCTCGGCCTGCGCGCCGACACGGCGGCCATCGCGGGCGTCGGGCTCTCGCTCTCGTCGACGGCGTTCGTCCTGCAGATCCTGGCCGAGAAGGGCCAGATGCAGTCGCAGCACGGCCGCTCCGCGTTCGGCATCCTGCTCTTCCAGGACCTCGCCGTGATCCCGCTGCTCGCGGTGCTCCCCCTGCTCAGCCACGCGGGCGGGGCCCCCGCCGAGGGGAGCGCCGTCGCCTCGTCGCTCAAGGCGGTGGCCGTGCTGCTCGCGGTCGTCGCCGGCGGCCGCTACCTCGTGCGCCCCGTCTTCCGGGCCATCGCCGCCACCCACGCCCACGAGATCTTCACCGCGGCGGCCCTGCTCGTCGTGCTCGGCACGGCGCTCCTCATGGTGCAGGTGGGCCTCTCCATGTCGCTCGGCGCCTTCATGGCGGGCGTGCTGCTCGCCGACTCGGAGTACCGCCACGAGCTCGAGGCGGACATCGAGCCGTTCAAGGGCCTGCTCATGGGGCTCTTCTTCATCGCCGTCGGCATGTCGGCGAACATCGGCCTCGTCGTCGCGCGGCCGCTGCTCGTCCTCGGGCTCGTCCTCGGCGTGATGGCGCTCAAGGCCGCCGTCCTGTTCGTCCTGGGCAGGGCGACCGGGCACGCGCGGGGCTCCGCGCGCGACCTCGCGCTCGCGCTCCCGCAGGGGGGCGAGTTCGCCTTCGTCCTCTTCGGGATGGCCGCGGGACAGGGCATCATGGACAGGCTCCTCGCCGACCTCCTGATCGTCGTGGTCACCCTGTCGATGGCGCTCACGCCGCTCGTCATCGCGCTCGGCGACGCGCTCGTGAAGCGATGGCGGCGGGGCGCGCCAGAGCGCGAGTTCGACGCGATCGACGACAACGACCCCAGGGTCATCATCGCCGGATACGGCCGCTTCGGGCAGATCGTCTCTCGCGTCCTCCGCACGAGGAAGATCCCCTTCACCGCGCTCGACGCGAGCGCGACGCAGGTCGACTTCGTCCGCAGGTACGGCAACAAGATCTACTACGGGGACGCCTCCCGGCTCGACCTGCTCCGCGCGGCGCGCGCCGACAAGGCGAAGATCTTCGTGCTGGCGATCGACGACGTCGCGTCGTCGGTGAAGACGGCGGAGGTGGTGAAGCAGCACTTCCCGGACATCCGGATCTACGCGCGCGCCAGGAACCGCCAGCACGCGTATCAGCTCATGGATATCGGCGTTACGGTGCTGGAGCGGGAGACGTTCCTGTCGTCGCTCGAGGTGGCGGCGCGCGTGCTCGAGGGCCTCGGGATGCGGGAGCGGGACGCCCGCGCGACCATCGAGCGGTTCAGGGCCCACGACGAGAAGGTGCTGCTCCGCGGGCACGCTGTGCACAACGACGAGGTCAAGCTCATCGAGGCGGCGAAGCAGGCGGCGCAGGAGCTCGAAGGGCTGTTCGAGTCCGACGAGATCGCGCCGTCCGGAAGGGACGACAAGGCCGCGGCGGTGTGACGCGAGGCGAGCGAGCCGCCGTCGCGCCCGCTCACTCCTGTTCCTGCTTCGCGCCGATGCCGTGGCGGCGCAGGTAAGCCCGCACGTGCGCCCGCTCCATGCCCGCGCGCCGCGCCATCTCGCTCACGTTGCCCTTCGCGTCCTCGGACAGGGCGGCGAAGTAGTCGCGCTCGAACCGCGCGAGGACGTCGCGCTTCGCCTCCTGGAACTGGCGGCCCTTCATCGACGCGAACGAGCTGCCGGCCGCGCTGCCGCCGGCGCCCGGGGGGATCGACGGCGAGGAGGAGCTCGGGTGCACCGGCGTCTCGGTGAGGGCGCCGAGGTGCGCCGCGATGTCGATCTCCTCGCCCTCGGCGGCGAGCGCGAACGCGACGGCGACGGCGTTCCGGAGCTCGCGGACGTTGCCCGGCCAGTCGTGCCGCATCAGCCGCTCGAGCGTCATGTTCGAGACGCGCTCGTAGGCGCTCTCGTCGCCGAGATCCTTCAGCATCCGGCGGACGAGCACGGGGATGTCCTCCACGCGCTGCCGGAGCGCCGGCAGCTCGATCTTGATCTGCGCGACGCGGAAGTAGAGGTCGCTCCGGAAGTTGCCGCCGTTGACGGCCCGCACGAGGTCGCGGCGCGTCGCCGCGAGCACGCGCACGTCGACCTCGCGGTAGCTCGAGCCGCCGACGCTCTTGATGCGGCGCTCGGCGAGCGCGCGGAGGAGCTTCGGCTGCACCTCGAGCGGCAGCTCGCCGAGCTCGTCGAGGAAGATCGTGCCGCCGTCCGCCTCGATGAACGGCGAGAGGCGCTTGTCGACCGCGCCCGTGAACGCGCCGCGCTCGTGGCCGAACAGCGTCGCCTCGGCCAGGGTCGGCGGGATCGAGCCGCAGTCCACGACAACGAACGGCTTCTTCGAGCGGGCGCTCGCCAGGTGCAGCGCCTGCGCGACGAGCTCCTTGCCCGTGCCGGTCTCGCCCGTGATGAGCACCGTGAGGTCGGTCGGCGCCATCTTGGACAGGCGCTCGAAGATGGCCCGCATCCCGGGGCTGCTCGCCACGAGCGGGCCGAACGACGGGATCGCCGAGACCGTGATGCGCTCGGGCCGCAGGGGCTCGAACTGGATCTCGGTCTCGCCGAGCCGCAGCTTCGTGCTCGTGAGCAGGTAGATGTCGCCGACCCGCACGCCGCCGACGAAGGTCCCGTTCCGGCTGTCGAGATCGCGCACGCGCACGCCCTGCTCCGTGGCGACGAACTCGGCGTGCACCGCGCTGACCTTGGCGTCGTCGAGGACCAGCTGGCAGGCCGCGTTGCGGCCGACGATGACGGGATCGGTGCCGATCTCGATCCATCCGCCGCCGCGCGCGGCCGACGATTTCGTGAGGCGGATGCGCCCGCCGCGCACCTCGACCCGGTTCTTCGTGCCTACCGTTGCGTCGAGCAACTCAGTGCCTCTCTGTCTTGCGGCGCGAAGGGGGTCCCTCCGGCCGGGGAATCTCTGCGCCCCCGCCCCTGCTCGGCGGTGGCGGCGGCGCGCCTGCGCCCGCCCTGCTCGGCGGTGGCGGCGGCGCGCCTGCGCCCGCCCTGCTCGGCGGTGGCGGCGGCGCGCCTGCGCCTGCCCTGCTCGGCGGTGGCGGCGGCGCGCCTGCGCCCGCCCTGCTCGGCGGTGGCGGCGGCGCGCCCGCGCCCGCCCTGCTCGGCGGTGGCGGCGGCGCGCCTGCGCCCGCCCTGCTCGGCGGTGGCGGCGGCGCGCCCACGCCCGCCCTGCTCGGCGGTGGCGGCGGCGCGCCTGCGCCCGCCCTGCTCGGCGGTGGCGGCGGCGCGCCCACGCCCGTCCTGCTCGGCGGCGCCGGCGGCGCGCCCACGCCCGTCCTGCTCGGCGACGCCGGCGGCGCAGCGGCCCTGCTCGGCGGCGGCGGCGGCACGGTGCTCCCGGCCCTGGGAGGGGCGAGCGGAGCAGGGGGCGGCGAGCTGTGGCCGGCGTCGGTGAAGCCGCCGTTCTCCGTCATCGTCGGGGGGCCGTCGACGACCGTGGGGTTGTCTTCCAGGAACGCGTCGGGCAGCTCGGAGGGATACCTGCTCCGCTGCGAGCGGCGCGTCGCGCGGGTGATGTTCGCCGGCTGGATGGCGCGCCAGCTCGACAGCGCCTCTCCCGCGGAGCCGAAGCGCCCTTCGCGCCGGCGATCGAGCGCCCGCTCGAGGAAGCGCTCGATGCCCACCGGCCATTTCTCGCCGGTCGCCTCGGCGAGCGACGGCGCCGGGCGGTCGAGCTTCATCGCGACGAGCACCGCGGCGTTCGCCCCCTCGAACGGCAGCCGCCCGGACAGGGCCCGGAAGGCCACCGCGCCGACCGCGTAGATGTCGGCCCGCTCGTCGGCCCGCGCGGCGCCCCGCACCTGCTCCGGCGCCATGTACGCGAACGATCCCAGCGTCGCGTCGAAGGCGGTGAGCGTCGGCTCTTCCTTCTCGCGCCGCGTGAGCTTCGAGATGCCGAAATCGAGGATCTTCGCGCGCTCGCGCCGGTCCGGCAGGCCGAGGTGCTCGAGGTAGATGTTGCCCGGCTTCAGATCGCGGTGGATGACGCCCGCGGCGTGCGCGGCCACGAGCCCCTGGAGCACGTCGTCGATGATCGGCCCGACCTCGCTGAACGGCAGGTACTGCTCGCGCTTCAGCCGGTCCGCCAGCGACTCGCCGTCGAGCTGCTCGAACACGAGCAGGTGCTCGCCCTCGTCCGTCTGGCCGACCTCGAGCAGCTGGCAGACGTACGGGCTCTGGATGGCCGAGGCGATCTTCGCCTCGCGGTCGAAGCGCCGCACGAGATCCGGCTTCATCGCGGCGCGCGCCAGCAGGACCTTGATGGCGACCTGCTGATTGTCCGATTCCCGTGTTGCTGCCCAGACTTCGCCCATGCCGCCCCGCCCGAGCAGGCGGGTGACACGGTAGCCAGCAACGACGTCGCCCGGGTGGATCGCCACGTAACCTGGATCGGGACCGTACCACCGCCACTCTCGGACAGGTGAGAAAAAAGCGAGCGTCCGGGGAAAGGCGGTGATTCCCGGAGCGAGCAGAACCGATCACGGAGCGGCGCGCGGCGCGGCTCGCGGCGCGCAATCCAGGCGCGCGGCGCGCAATCCAGGCGCGCGGCGCGCGTCGCGCGCTCGTGACGTGACAGCGCGCCGCTGCGATCGGAGCACGAACCCAACGAAGGGGGCGCGATGGTTCGGAGGGCCACGGCGAGCCGCGCAGGCTCGATGAAAGATCGTCGCGGCGTCGTCGCCGCAGCCCGCAGCCCGCGGCGCGCGGAATCCCGGGAAGAATCCGAGGGACGCGGCACTAGCCCGAGGCGACATGATTCTGTAGGCTCGGCGCGCCATGCCGCGCACAGCCGAGGACGTCGAAACCTACCTCCTGCAGCTCGATCGCCGGTTCGAGAACGACGCCGGTACCTACCTCGTCTCGGGGGGCGCGGGAGCGCCGCCGATCGCGATCCGCATCGACCCGCCGATCGTGGCGGTGCGCGTCTCGATCGGCCCTGTCCCCGGGGACGACGCACACCAGACCAAGCTCTTCCGCCGCCTGCTCGAGTACAACGCGACGGATCTGATGCATGCTTCGTATGGGATCGAGGCGGGCACCGTCGTCCTGTCGGCGGCGCTGGAGCTCGAGAACCTCGACATGAACGAGCTCGAGGCGATCCTGAGCGACATCGATCTCGCGCTCGCCCGCCACGTCCCCGTGCTGCACGATCTCGCGCTCAGCTGAGCAGACCCGCCGCGCCTTTCGACCCTGCGCACCCCGAGAGTTGGAGCTGATCTATGGGAATTTTCGCGCGCCTTGCGACCCTCATCAAGTCGAACCTGAACGACCTCATCAGCCGCTCGGAGGACCCCGAGAAGATGCTGAACCAGGTCGTCATCGACATGGCAAACCAGCTGATCGAGGCGAAGAAGCAGGTCGCCGTCTCGATCGCCGACGAGAAGCGGCTGGCCAAGCAGGCCGAGCAGGAGGCCGCCCACGCCGCGGAGTGGGAGCGCAGGGCGATGCTCGCGATCAAGGCGGGCGACGACGCGCTGGCCAAGGAGGCGCTGAACCGCAAGAAGGAGCACGACCAGCTCGCCACCTCCTACAAGGACCAGTGGCAGAAGCAGAAGCAGGCCGTCGACCAGCTGAAGACGGCGCTGCGCCTCCTGAACAACAAGATCGAGGAGGCGAAGCGCAAGAAGAACGTGCTCATCGCCCGGAAGAAGCGGGCCGAGGCGCAGAAGGCCATCCAGGAGACGATGAGCGGCCTGAACAACGCCTCCGCCTTCGAGACGTTCGACCGGATGGCGAACAAGATCGACCAGATCGAGGCCGAGGCCGAGGCCGCCGGGGAGATCGCCGAGCAGTACACGGGCGACACGCTGGCGCACCGGTTCGGGCAGCTCGAGGCGACGGCGGGCGCGGACGACGAGCTGCTCGCGCTCAAGCGGAAGATGGGCGTGCTCCCGCCCGAGCCGCCGCCCGCCGCGGCGCCGCCGCCTCAGGTGCGCGTGGCCGGCGCGGGCGGCGCGCCGGCCGCCGCGCCCCAGGCCGAGCAGGACGAGCTCGCGGCGGCGATCGCGGAGCTCGAGGCCGAAGAACAACGTGAACAAGCCAGGATGAAGCGCTAGAGCACGCCTGCCCATGAGCCAAGCCGCCACGGCGCTCCGCCCGGCCGGACCGAACGCCTCTCCCGCCGCTCCCATCCCAGTCCACGCCGAGGAGGTCGGCGCCTTCCTCGAGCGCGTCGGGGTCAGCTCGTCCGGCGGGCTCTCCGACGCCGAGGCGCAGAGGCGCCTCGCGGAGCACGGCAAGAACCGGCTGCCCGAGACGAAGAAGAAGAGCGCGCTCGTCCGCATCCTCGAGCAGTTCGCGAACCCGCTCGTGCTCACGCTCCTCGCCGCGGCGGCGATCGCCGTGGTCGTCGGCTTCACGGCCGACCAGGACGAGAGCTTCCTCCACCGGTTCGGCGACGCGATCGCGATCCTGCTCATCGTGATCCTGAACGCCTTCCTCGGTTACTACCAGGAGCGGCGCGCGGAGGCGGCCCTGGAGGCCCTCCAGAAGCTCAGCGCGCCGAACGCGCGCGTCCGACGCGGCGGCAAGACCGTGGTCATCGCGGCCGAGGACGTCGCGCCCGGCGACATCCTCGAGCTCGAGGCGGGCGACTCGGTCCCGGCCGACGCGCGGCTCGTGCAGACGATCAGCTTCGCGACCGAGGAGGCGGCGCTGACGGGCGAGAGCGCGGCCGCTGTCAAGGACGCGCTCGCCCCGGTCGCGCGCGACGCGCCGCTCGGCGACCGGGTCACGATGGTCTTCACGGGCACGAGCGTCGTGCGCGGCAAGGGGCGCGCGGTGGTGACCGCGACCGGCGTGGGCACCGAGCTCGGGCGGATCGGCGAGATGATCCGCTCGGTCGGCGAGCAGAAGACGCCCCTCGAGGAGCGCCTCGATCGCTTCGGCTCCGTGATCCTGCGGGTCTGCCTGGCGCTCTCCGCGGTGCTGCTCGGCTGGGGGTTCATCCGGGGCGGCCGGCCCTGGCACGAGCTCCTGCTCGAGGGCGTGAGCCTCGCGGTGGCCGCCATCCCCGAGGGGCTGCCCGCGATCACGACGATCACGCTCGCGCTGGGGATGCAGCGCATGGCGCGGCGCGGGGCGATCGTGCGCAAGCTGCCCGCGGTCGAGACGCTCGGCGCCGCGACGATCATCGCGTCGGACAAGACGGGCACGCTCACCCAGAACGAGATGACCGTCCGCAACGTGTACGCGGGCGGCCGCCGCTACACGGTGACCGGCGAGGGGTACAACCCGGCGGGCGCGCTGCGGGACGAGCACGGCGCGGAGGTCGTGGACCACGCGGCGCCCCTCACGTACCTGTTCGCGACGGTCGCGCTCTGCAACAACGCGTCGCTCGACGAGGACCGCGCGACGGGCCGCTGGAACATCGTCGGCGATCCGACCGAGGGGGCGCTGCTGACGCTGGCCGCGAAGGGCAACTACTCGCGCGAGTCGGTCGCGCCGTCGCACGCGTTCGTGCACGAGCTGCCGTTCGACAGCGACCGCAAGCGGATGACGGTGATCACGCGGGACGAGCGCGGCCGCGAGATCGCGCACGTGAAGGGGAGCGTCGACGTGCTCCTCCCGCTCTGCGTGAAGTTCGCCGACGACAAGGGCGTGCGGGCGCTGACCGAGGACGACCGCGTCGCGATCGTCGCCGAGGCCGATCGCATGAGCGCGGCCGCGCTGCGCGTGCTCGCGATCTGCCGCCGAGTGCGGCTCAGCCGCGACGAGGACGACATCGAGCGCGAGCTCACGTTCCTCGGCCTGGTCGGGATGATGGACCCGCCGCGGCAGGGGGTGAAGGAGGCGGTGGCCGAGTGCCGCCGCGCCGGCATCCGCGCCGTCATGATCACCGGCGACCACCGGCTCACCGCGACGGCGATCGCCAAGGAGATCGGGCTCTGGGACGAGGGCGACGAGGCGCTCAGCGGCGCGGAGCTCGCGGCGATGGGCGACGAGGAGCTGGCGCGGAGGATCATGCACCTGCGCGTCTTCGCCCGGACGACGGCGGAGCAGAAGCTCCGGCTCGTGCGGGCGTTCAAGGCGCACGGCCACATCGTGGCGATGACGGGCGACGGCGTGAACGACGCGCCCGCGCTCCGGGAGGCGCACATCGGCGTGGCGATGGGGCGCGGGGGCACCGACGTGGCGCGGCAGGCGGCGGACCTCGTGCTGGCGGACGACAACTTCGCGACCATCGTCGAGGCGGTGCGCGAGGGGCGCGCCATCTACCGCAACATCCAGAAGTTCATCTTCTTCCTGCTCTCGTCGAACATGGGCCTCCTCGTGGCCGTGTTCGTCGTCTCGTTCTTCGGCAAGTGGCCGCCGCTGACGCCGCTCATGATCCTCTGGATCAACCTCGTGACGAACGGCCTGCCGGCGCTCGCGCTCGGGATCGATCCGCCGGATCCGCAGCTCATGTCCGAGGCGCCGCGGCCGCGCGACGAGGGCCTGCTCGTCAAGCGCGACTACCTCGGGATCCTGTACGTCGGCGCGATCATGGGGCTCGCCGCCGTCGCGCTCTACGCGACGTCGGACCAGACCGAGGAGGCGCTGCTCCGCACGCGCGCCGTCGCCTTCTCGCTGCTCGCGCTGTCGCCGCTCTTCCACGCCTGGAGCTGCCGGAGCCCGGTCATCTCGCTCTTCGCGTCGAAGCCGCTCATCAGCCTCCCGCTCCTGCTGGCGGTCGCGGCGAGCGCGGCGATCCACCTGATCGCGCTGCTCGTGCCCGCGCTGCGCCCGGTCTTCCGCACGTACGCGATGTCGTCGAACGAGTGGATGCTCCTGCTCGTCCTCTCGGCGCTCATCGTGCCTGCCGTCGAGATCGCAAAGCTCGTGTACCGCCGGATCCGCCCCGAAGGCGCCGGCCCCGCCCGCCTCACGCCCTCTCCCAGGCCGCACGGATGACAGCAGGCGAGGGCCTCGGCACCGCCGGGCCCCCTCGCCTGCCACGTCGAAATCGTCGCCTCGCGGCGTCCACGGGGCCACATCGGGTGGACGACGTGGGCGACGCGGAGCGATCCGGAAAGAAAGTGCTCGTGGTAAGAACAAGCGGGCGCGGAGAGGCGTCCAAACCCGAGCTTATGAGACGTAAAACACACTCGCACCGTGCGCCGGGGGCGCAAACCTCCGGCTCTCGCTTCGCCGCGCTCGCGCCCGTCGCGCTGGCGGCGCTGACCACCGCCGCCCCCTCCCCCGCCCTCGCCGCCGGCACGCCGATCGCGGCGCCGCTCGTCGAGTCGAAATGGCTCAAGCTCGACGGGGTCCCGAAGGAGTGGCCGGTGGCGTTCACCTCCCTCGGCCTCAAGCTCAAGGGCAAGCCCAGCAAGGCCGATCTCGCCGCCCAGGTGGCCATCGCCTACGACGACGCGCGGATCTACGTGGCGGCGGACGTGACCGACGACACGCTGCGCGGCGGCGCCGATCACGTGAAGGTCGTGATCGGGTTCCCTGGCGGAAAGGTCCAGGAGGTGGCGCTCTACCCTGGGCAGCCGGGCAAGACGGCGGGGAGCGTCAAGGTCCCGGGCGGCAAAGCGGTGGCCGGGGCGAGGGTCATCGAGGCCCCCCGCAGCGGCGGGTACACCCTGGAGGCGAGCGTCCCCTGGACGGCGTTCCCCGAGGCGGCGACGACCCGGGTCGGGCTGCGGGCGGGGCTCTTCGTCCACGACGACGACGGCGGAGGGGTCGACGCCGTCGTCGGCAGCGCCGCCTCGGAGGCGTACGCGTCGCTGTCGCCGCTCGCGACCGAGCCGGAGCTCGCGCTCACCGACGGCCTCCTCCGGAGCAAGGGCATCCAGGGCCGCGCGAGCTACGACCTCGTCGCCGACGTGGCCGGCGATGCGATGCGGGAGCGGGTGCTCGTCTACGAGCGGTACATGATCGTCCTCGGCCCCGGCTTCCGGAAGGGCGCGCAGTACTACTTCGAGGACCTCGGGGTCGACGCCAAGGACGGGATGCTGCCGTCGCTCACGGCGCGCGACCTGACGGGCGACGGCCAGGCGGAGCTCATCCTGCGGAAGCGCTCCGGCAGCAGCGCGAAGTACCGCGAGGTGATCCACGTGCTCCAGTTCGGCGCCGGCGACACGCCGAAGCCGATCTTCCAGCACGAGATCGCGATCGCGACGGAGAAGGGCTCGGTCGTCAACGACGTCGACTTCGTGGCGGACGGCGACAAGGTGGCGATCCGCGTGGAGCCGGGCAAGGCGACCAAGTACGACGCGAGCAACTACGCGGAGGGGGTCGAGACGACGTACGATCCGCTGCTGTTGCCGTGGGGGTCGATCAAGTCGCAGCTCTACAAGCTGACCGGCGGGGTGTTCACCAAGGCGAGCGAGCAGCGGCAGGCGGGCGCCGCGGGGCCGCGCCCGGCGCCGGCGAGGGCCGAGGAGGCGCGGGCCGCGCCGAAGCCGGCCGGCCTCTCGCCGGCCGAGATGCTCGACAAGGTGTACGCCCTCTACCGGCGCGACCGGAGCGCCTCGGCGAGCAAGCCGCAGTTCGACCTCGGCGCCGACGTGGCCGGCGGCAAGGAGCCCGAGCGGGTGCTCCTGCACGACCGCGACATCGTGGTGTTCGGCAAGGGGTTCCGGGGCGGCGCGGGGTACGCGTTCATGACGCTCGCGCAGTTCGCCTCTCCGGCCGACATCCGCTCGGTCCGCGCGCTCGATCTCACCGGCGACGGCAAGGCGGAGATCATCGTCCACGGCACCGTCCGCGCGGCGGCGCCGAAGGAGGCGGGCGGCGGGACCGTGGACCGCGACGTCGTGATGATCTTCCGGGTCGACGGCGAGAGCCTCCAGCGGATCTTCGCGGCCGAGGTGGCGCGCAGCGTCGGCGACAAGAAGATCGCCGGAGAGCTCAGGTTCGTGCGCGTGGGCGACAAGATGGGGATCGAGCTCGCCCCGGGGAAGGCCGTCGAGTGGACGGAGCAGACGTACCCCTTCAACCAGGACAAGGCGCCCGTCGGCGGCTTCGAGCCGCTGCTGCTGCCGTGGGGGGGCGCGCAGCCGGCGCGGTACGTCTGGAACGGGTCGATCTTTGCCAAGTAGGCGGGAAGAGGGCCTCGCGGGGTCAGAAAACGCTGGGTCTCACCGCGAGCGGCGCGCGTCGAGTCGGCGATCGTGGAGCCGGGGCCGTACCCGACCGCGCTCGGCAGGAACATGCTGGCGCCCGCGGAGCCCGCGCGCCTCGCGGGCTACGGCGAGCTCGCCGAGCTGCCCGCGCGCATGAACGCCGGTCTCGCCGCCATGTTCGAGGCGGCGGGCGCGCCCGACCCGCGCGAGGTGGCCGACGCCGTCGTGGCGCTCGTCGAGGCGCCGGCCGGCAAGCGGCCGCTGCGCACGATCGTGGGCGGCGGCTCCGGCCAGGCGCTCGGCGAGCTCAACGCGGTCGCGGAGCGGCTCCAGGCCGAGACGCTGCGCGCGCAGGGGCTGGGGCACCTCCTAGAGCGACAAACGGGTTGAAACGGCGAGCAAACAGCGAGAATTCGAACCGCCAAGCCCGCCAAGGACGCCAAGATTTTATTGTCTTCTTGGCGTCCTTGGCGTCTTGGCGGCTATTTTCTCGGGTTTCCAAGCTGATCGATGTTCTAGAGGTGGTCACTCGGGAATGACGCGGAAGTCCCGAGCTCGGCAGGCGCGCGAGCGCCGCCCTCCCGGTACGGCCCTTCGGGGTTGTGCTCCACGTCGAGGATCTCCCAGCGGTAGTAGCTGAAACTCCCGCTCTCGAGCTTCCACAGGACCTCCCCTTGGCTCGGAATCCGGCTGCTGCTGCCGTGGGGGGGCGCGCAGCCGGCGCGGTACGTCTGGAACGGGTCGATCTTTGCCAAGTAGGCGGGAAGAGGGCCTCGCGGGGTCAGAAAACGCTGGGTCTCACCGCGAGCGGCGCGCGTCGAGTCGGCGATCGTGGAGCCGGGGCCGTACCCGACCGCGCTCGGCAGGAACATGCTGGCGCCCGCGGAGCCCGCGCGCCTCGCGGGCTACGGCGAGCTCGCCGAGCTGCCCGCGCGCATGAACGCCGGTCTCGCCGCCATGTTCGAGGCGGCGGGCGCGCCCGACCCGCGCGAGGTGGCCGACGCCGTCGTGGCGCTCGTCGAGGCGCCGGCCGGCAAGCGGCCGCTGCGCACGATCGTGGGCGGCGGCTCCGGCCAGGCGCTCGGCGAGCTCAACGCGGTCGCGGAGCGGCTCCAGGCCGAGACGCTGCGCGCGCAGGGGCTGGGGCACCTCCTAGAGCGACAAACGGGTTGAAACGGCGAGCAAACAGCGAGAATTCGAACCGCCAAGCCCGCCAAGGACGCCAAGATTTTATTGTCTTCTTGGCGTCCTTGGCGTCTTGGCGGCTATTTTCTCGGGTTTCCAAGCTGATCGATGTTCTAGAGGTGGTCACTCGGGAATGACGCGGAAGTCCCGAGCTCGGCAGGCGCGCGAGCGCCGCCCTCCCGGTACGGCCCTTCGGGGTTGTGCTCCACGTCGAGGATCTCCCAGCGGTAGTAGCTGAAACTCCCGCTCTCGAGCTTCCACAGGACCTCCCCTTGGCTCGGAATCCGGATACCCCGGAACGTGCGCCAGTCCGAGCACGACACGGACCAGGGGGTGAGCTTCGCGTCCGCGCCACCGCCGAGATAACGCTCTGCCTGGAGCCCGACCACGCGCCCCTGCGGATCGAACGTGAACACCGCCGACGCGACCTTCCCTGCGTGCCGCATCGTCGCCTTCGCGCTCGTCGCGTCGATAGACTCCCACGCGATGTAGGGGCGGAGCGCCGCTGACGGGAACCAGACGATCTCTCCCAGAAATCGCAGCATGGCCCCCTGGTCGATCTTCTCGTCGGCCGCGTCGACGAGGTTGACGAGCGACGCCGCCTTGATGAGCATCTGGCCCTTGCCAGCGGCGTACTTGTCGCGGCCGTCGATCGGGAGGATGCCCATCATCGCCGTGGTGACCTTCCAGACGAACCCAGGCTCGTCGACGGAGAAGTACTGCTCGGCTTCCGCGGGCATCCAGGCGGCGTCGGGGCTGGTCCGGAGCTCGCCGCGCTGTTTCAGCCGGACCGTCTGAGCCCTCTCCCGGCCGACGACGCCCGAGGCCTCCAGCCAGGTGCGCACCGGCGCGGGCAGGTGCTCGATCTCGGAGGGCTCGACGCTGGAGGCGTGCGGCTCGACGGGGCGCGCGAGCAGCGCTCGGACCTCCGAATCGACCTCGTGGTGGAAGCGTGTGTGTTTGGCAACGGACACGATCGCCAGGAGGATGAGCACGTTGACGAGCGTCCCGAACTTCGCCTGGGGCCACGCGAGGACGATGAGGCCCTGGGACAGGAGCACGCCGGAGAACGCCAGCGCCCCCCACGCGTCGCGCCGCAGGACCCAGAGCGCTGCCGCGGCGAGCAGCACGAGCAGCGCCGCGAGCCAGAGCAGGGCGAAGGCTCGACTGCCTGCGGGAGAGAGGGGCACGAGCGTGCGATCGCTCGGCTGACCGGCGGCCGCGAGCTTCGACCACTCGCGGTATCCGATGAGGTGAATCGCGCCGTGGAGCGCGATCAGGATCGCCAATCCGAGCCGCATGACGTGCCTCTTTCTCGGAATCGCCTGCTGCGCCCAGCCGTCGCCTGGTCCTAGGCGGACGACTCCGTCTCTCACGTGCTCATTTTTACTTTTGCAGCACGCGTGCCAAACCAGGAGCGACGCCGAGGGCGCGGTCCATTCGCGCCGAACCGAGCACCGAGACGCGCAGCCCGACCGCCGTCCACGCAGATCTTGCGCGCCCATTCGCCGTCGCCGCTGCTCCTGGGCTCAACTTCGACGAGGTGTTGCGGACGCTGCTGACGAAGCTCGCAATCGAGGCGTTAGATGTCACCACCGCATGGTACCGTCCCACGTCGACTGACGTGGACCGCTGCTTGCGTCGGTCGCCAATGTCATACGCACCGTCTGGCCACCGATTGAGAGCGCGCGTAGAACTCGGCTTGCCGCGCCGCGCGCTTCCAGTCTGGTCCGAACAGAGAATCCATGAGGTCGACAACTTCCGGTGCAGCGAAGCATCCCGGCGCCGGCCCGTGGTGCCGCATGGCGCTGGCAAGAGAGCTCGGGCCTCGGCCAGAAGGCCGAGATACAAGAAGTGCTGTTCAAGGTTCGGGAAAGACGCCCCCGCAAGAAGCCTTGAAGCGGCCGAGGGAGACCGCCGCGTGCAGCCTGCGGGGATTGAAGAGGACCGCGTCCGCGTGGCCATCGCCGTTCACGGCCACGTCATCCGGCGGGCTCCGGCAGGCAGCAGACGGTCGTCGGGCGCGGCTCGCCGCCGGCCGGCTCGCAGAGCCCCAGCTCGTTGACGTCCCATTCGGCGCGGATGCTGCCGAGCGCCGCACCATCCTCCTCGGGAAGCAGGCAGCGATCCGCCCCGCCCTCCGTCACCGTCGTCGTCCCGAGGAGCGCGCCCTCGCTGCACGCGCGATCCGAGTAGGCGCTCACCCGCGCGACGCACTCCCTCGGCGTGTGGCTGGGCACGCAGACGCACGGCGCGCAGCCCCGCGTGAGGTCCCGGTCATAGAAGGTGAGCTTGTCCGAGAACCTGGGCCGCTCCCCGGGACCGGCGGGCGGATAGCATTCGTGAGGCCCCTCGTACTGCGCGATCATGCAGTACCGCCACCCGGGGGGCACGTTGGTCTCTTGCTGGTTGACCATGCACACGTCGCCGATCTCCGGACACGAATTACTCCACACGACGCCACTGCACGCGACCGCAATCTTCGCAGGGCTCTTCGGCGGAGAGGGCTCGCCCTCGGCGGACGGCGTGCACGAGCCATCCGGCACCGGCGCGATCCAGATCGCGCTGAACTCCTCTGCCGGCACGGTCCCCGGAGACGTGCATTCGCCTTGCCAGTTCCAGGGCGGATTGAACGGCCGGAGCGTCTCCGCGGGGGTGTTCTCACACGAGGCGTCCGAGTGCGCCGCCACGATCCCAGGCATGCGGCAGTACGGAACGCTGCATTTGCACGTGGGACAGGGCTCGTCGCCCGACAGCAGCGTCCGGAACCGGAAGGACGTCCTCGGGGCGATCTGCTCCGTGTCGCGACTCTGGAGGTCGAAGCCGGTGAGGTCCTCGCACGCCGGCTCGGGGTCGTCAGCGTCTCCGATCCACAGGAGCATCGGCTTGTGAAAGCTGTCCATCGGCTGTATCACGCACTTCCCGCCGCAGACGCCGTTGCTCGTGCCGTCCTCGTTGGTGATGAGGCAGGGATTCCACGGCTCGCCGCACGGCGGCTCCGCGCTCCCGCAGCCGGCCGCGACCAGCGCGCCGCCCAGGCTCCCCAGCGACAGCGAGATCGACGCGCGCAGGAGCCACCCTCTTCCGTTCCAAGTCATCGCGACCTCACCGCCTTCCCTACGCGCTCCCGAGGAGCCCCTACCCCCTGAACCTTCGGTTGGCTCCTGCCGCCGGCGGCGCGCCCGCCGCCCGCCCGTATTCTCGACCACGCCCTCACGGCGCCTCCAGCGCCTTCGGCAGACAGCAGACCGTCTTGGCCCTGGCGACCACATCGTCCTTGATGGGTTCACCGCGCGTCGGCTTGCACGTCCCGGGCTCGTTCGAGAGCCACGTTGCGCTCACGCTGGCCAAGCTGGAGGTCGGCTCAGGAACCAGGCAGATCCCACGCTCGGCCACATCGGCGCCGACGAGGATGTCGCTGCAAGCGGCATCTTCCCAGGCGACCACGAGCGCCTCGCACCGGCTCGTCGCCGGCGCCTCGCAGGTGCACGGCGAGCACGCGGGCGCGGTCACCAGGTCCTCGTAGAACACCCCCAGCCTGTCCGAGAAGATCTTCCGAGGGTCCGCCCCTCCCTCGGGCTGCTGGCAGCCGAGAATGCCGCTCCCGACGATGCAGTGGCGCCAGCCGTCGGGCAGATGGGCCGGCTGCTGCTCGAGCATGCAGAGCTCCGCCTCGTCCGGACACAGCTTGCTCTCCACCACACCGCTGCACCCGACGGCGACCTCGCCCACGCCTCCCGAGAGGGGCTGCGGGGGCTCGTCGGCCACGATCGGCGTGCACGGCTCCCAGATCGCCGGGCCGATCGAGAGCGAGCCGAGCTGCTCCGCCGTCACCGTGCCGGGCGACATGCACGATCCGTCCCAGCCTGCCGGCAGAAGGAACGACGTCTGCGTCCCCGTGCTGCCGTCTCCGCACGCCTCGATCGATTTCGCCGTCACGGTCTGCGGGAGCGCGCACGCCGGCGCCGTGCAAGCGCACGCCGGGCAGCCGTGCGTTGGCTCCGGGATGGCCCGCGCGAAGAGCGTCCGCGTGGCGCCACCGAACGGGATCCGCTCGCCGGTCCCGGGGACGATCCGCACGAGCTCGGCGCACGACGCCGGCGCGAGCACCTCGGGCCCCGTCCAGACGAGCGTCGGCTCGCCAAAGGATTCCGGCGGCGCGTGGACGCACTGCCCCCAGCAGTGCCCGTTGCTGGTGCCGTCGTCGTTCCAGATCTCGCACGTGACCGCCTCCGCGCAGTCGTACGCCCCGGCGCCGCCGCACCCGCTGGCCGCCGCCGCCCCTCCGAAGCCGAGGAGCCAAAGCCCTGCCAGCCTTCTCTGCCGCACGCTCCGCATCAGCACCGCTCCTTCCGGCTCCGGCGCAGCCTCACCAGCTGCCGGAGAAGATCACGCCCCCGCCATGCGCCGCCGCGAGCGGCGCCGCGCGCACGGCGCGCCTTCCCGGAACCGGCGCCCACAGGAGCGACGAGAGCGCGACCGCACCGACGACGCCGGCGCCGATGAAGCTCCCCCATGCCGCGACCTTCATTGTGTCGCGTGCGTCGCTCATCTCGAGCAGCACACCGCATCGTTCGGCGTAGGCCTTGGACACGCATGCCGCCGCCCCGTTGTCCTGGCGGATCTGAGCGGCCTGCGCCTCCACCTCCTCGTCGCGCACCGTCGCTGCCACGGCGAAGCTCATGCCCAGTACAACACCGGCCGACGCGAGCGCGAACCCACCGATGCGGAACACCGTACCCGCCGGCGGCCCCCCGGGCGCCGCGGCCGGCGCAGGCGCAGCCGGCACAGGCGCCACCGGCGCCGCGACCGGCGCACGCGCAGCAGGCGGCGGAGGCTTGGGCTCCAGGTGAAGGCCGACCATCGACTCCCGTCCCCGCTGCGCCTCGAACGGATAAACGTCGTCGACATACCCATCGAGCTTGCCGCGCGCCTCGTGCCGCCCCGGCTCGAGATAGACGAAATACATGCCCTGTCCGCGGCCGATCCGCCGGCCGTCGATGAACACCTCGGCCTCGGGTCGGCTCACCGCGACGGTCGCGGACGAGATCTCGCGCTCCGCCTTCTGGAGCCCCGCCCGGAAGCGCCGCTCCGCCGCCGGCTGGAGCGTCTCCGGATACAGCAGCGACTCCCTCAAGTGCTCCGCCGCGTCCCGGGGCCGCCCGAGCGCGAGCTCCGAAAGCCCGAGCTCCCCCGCGAACTCCGGCCGCGGATCCGCCTTCCACGCCGCGCGATACGACGCCTCCGCGTCCTCCCACCGCCCCGCGCGCCGCGCCCGATCGCCCCGGGCGAACGCCTCCTCTGCCTCGGAGCGCATCGTGGCCGCGCCGGACGGTCCAGCAGAAGGACCTTCCCCGGCGGCCACCGCCACGCGACTCCACACGGCAGACGCGGCGGCCACCGCGAGGAGCAACCGTCCTGTGGACGCCATCTCCGCGGCATACTACGTGGCGAGTCTCGTTTCGGTCAAGCCACCTTGGTCCGGAGAAAACGACGGAATCGGCTCTACCGTCAGGCAATTCTGGTCGCGCCGCGAGAATGCTCGTCCTGCTGCGCGGCGCGCCGAGGGGGCCGCGCGCACTCGAACGCCGCGCGCCTGGCTCGGTTCAGCGCGGCATGTCGATTCTCAAATGGCCGACGAGGTCACCAGGTAACTACGCTGGCATGAGGAAATCGTCTCGCACGACGGGCACCGCCGCCGATCAACCGCCGCTCACCATCGAGGCGATCATGGCCGAGCACCTGGATCTCGTCCGCCGCTACGTGGAGCGGCAGGGCTTCCGCGGCGCGGATCGGGACGACCTGCTCCAGGAGATCTTCCTCGGCGCCTCACGGTCGCTCCCCCGGTACGATCCCCGCCTTGCCAGCGTGCGCACCTGGCTCCTGCGGATCGCGTTCAACCACATCTCCAACGAGCGCAAGCGCGCCCATCGCCGGCACGAGGAGCCCTGGCCGGAGGAGGCGCTGGACGGGCTCTCCAGCCCAGCGCCTGACTCCGAGACACGGCTCATCGAGGCGCAGCAGCGCGAGCTCCTCGCGGATCTGCTCCTGGAGGTGCCCCCGATGCGCCGGGAGATCCTCGTCGCGCATGACCTGGAGGAGGAGGCGGTCCAGGACATCGCCGAGGAGCGCGCGATGCCGCGCAACACCGCATGGAATCACCTCCGGCTCGCGCGGCAGAGCCTCGTCGCCGCCGCGCGCCGCTGGCGGGCCCGGAGCCACGGCCGCGGCGCCCTGATCGCGCCGCTCGCCATCGCCTTCGGCGCGCTCGAGGCGCGCGCCGCCTCGCGGCCTCTCCACGAAGGCCGTTTGCGGCGGCTGCTCGACCGGGCCTGCCGGGCCCTCCGGCGCGCGCCGGCTCGCGGCGAGGCCGGCCCCGCGGCGAGCTCGTGGCGCAGGCCGCTCCTGGCCCGGAGGGCCGGCAGACGCAGCGTGGCCAGCACCGCGACCGGCGCCGTGGCCGCCGTGGCGGGCGCGCTCGTCCTGCTGGTCCCGGGCCCGCGCAGCGAGAGCCCGCTGCCGCAAGCTCACGCCGTCGCGCTGCGCTCCCCAGCGGCCGCGACAGAGCGCCGCAGCGCCCTGCCCTCAGGCCCGGAGCTGCGCCCGGAGGAGCCGCCCACCGGCGCCCTCAAGGCGCTTCGCCCCGAGGAGCCGCCCACCGGCGCCCTCAAAGCGCTGCGCCCCGACGCGGCGCCTCCGCGCGCTCCGCACAGCCTTCCTCGACGCGACGCCGCCGTCTCGATGCCGGAGGACCGGTTGATGCGGCAGGCCTTCGCGGCGCTCACCTCCGGTGAATACGGCGCTGTTCGGCTCCTGCTCGAGCAACACCGGCGCGACTTCCCGAAGGGCTCCTACGCCGGAGATCGCGAGGTGCTCCTGCAGCGGCTACGAGCGGTGGCGCGCCGCGACTGAAACGGGACTGCGGCCAGGTCAGTCAGCCCGGCTGAGCGTCCGATTCGTGCCATTCCATGCCGATGAGGCAATGAGCCATTGCCATGGCCCGAGGAGCTCTGCCAGCATCGGCGCGTTTTGCTCAACCCAAGGAGGCGCCTATGGCAGACCCCTACATCGATCCTTTCGAGACGAAGATTTACGGGAAGTTCGCGCGCGAGCAGATGGCCGCGGTCCTGATGGGCAAGGTCGCTGCCCTCGACGGCATGGTCGAGTTCGCGATGGGCAAGCAGCTCCTCGCCGATCAGGCGATGTCCGACGTCCTCGACCGCCAGCCCAAGCCGGCGCCGGAGCTCGACACCGCCGAGGTGCTCGACGAGGCGCGCGACGTCGTCGTGCGGTTCGCCTCCTACCTCGACTCGCTCAAGGGGAGGCCGGTCGATACCCGGCTGTTCTTCCGCGGCGAGGCGCCGAGCGTCCTCGCGCGCCGGCGGCTCACGAAGCTCACCGCCGCGGTCGGGCACATCGCGGACGAGCTCGAGAGACAGCGCGACAAGGTCCGCGGCGCGGACATGTGGCTGGCCGAGCTCCGGGAGGCGCACGAGAAGCTCGGGATCATCGAGCGGCAGCAGCGCGCCACGCGCGTCGAGCGGCTCGAGCTCGGCCCCGAGGTGTCGACCGCGCGCGAGGCCTGGCTTGGTGTCTACAACGCGAACAAGAGCCTCGTCCGTGGGCTGCTCGCCCACCTCGGCAAGCCCGAGCTCCTGCCGCTCATCTTCGACGACCTGGCCGAGATCCACCGCGCGTCCGGCGTCAGCGACGCGGTCCCGCCGGGCCAGCCGGCCGCGCCGACGGCGCCGGCCGCCGCCCAGCCGGGGCCCTCGCCGGAGGCGTGAGCCGACGGCCCGCTGCAACGCTCGATGCAAGCGTTGCAGCGGGCGACTCGGTCGCCGAGTTGGCCCTTTCAAGGCTCGAAAGGGCCAACTCGGCGGCCGAGCGGGTCGTTTCAAGCCTTGAGACGGCCGACTGGGCGGCCCAGTGGGCCGTCTCGAGCCTTGAAATGGCCAACTCGGCGACCGAGTCGGGCATTTCAAGCCTTGAAGCGGGTGACTGTGCGCCAGGGAAGGCGATCTCGACGCAGAAGAGGGCTCACCGCCGCCCCGGCCGGCGCGCGAGGCCGAGCCCCTGACGGCCTCTGCGCTTCCGGGACTGTCCGGGACCGCTACGTGCCAGTGCGGCCGGTCTCGTCAGTAGACCTCGACCGCGGCGTAGATGTCGCTCCGGCTGCGGAACACGACGATTGCCCCCTGGCTGTTGGGCAGCCCCGCGACGCCCGGCGCCGCGCCGGCCGGCGCGATCAGCCGGGCATCCGCGGCCGAGATGACGCCCGATGGGTACACCATGCGGTCGAGCTGGATGCTCTCGTCGTTGAGCTGGCTGACGACGTACGCATTGCCGACCGGATCGGCGTCGATCGCGCGGAGGGGGTCAGGACCGTTGGCGGGGAGCCCTTTCACCTGGGTCGATGTCCCGGGCGCGGAGAGGGGGATGATGTCGATGTCCGTGCCGCCGAAGGTGCCCGTCGTGTAAAGGAGCCCGTTCGAGCCCGCCCAGTCCGAGTAGAATGCTTGCCCGGGGGGGTTGGCCTCGGGGCCGAAGGTGACGCCGCCGTCCGTGCTCGTGCGGATGTGGAAAGCAGGGTCGTCCGACGCCGAGATCACGGCGCCGCTGATCTTGTCGACGATCACCTCGTGGAAAGCGCTCGACTGGGCGATGGTCGTGGAGGCCCACGCACCGGAGTCGCCGCCCTGATCGTTGCGCAGGATCTGGAGCTGCCCGGCGGCCGGGACGACCGAGATGTAGACGCGCTGTCCGAGCGAGTCGATGCTCACCTCCGCGTCGACGATGGGCTCCACGAGCTCCTGGACGGCCTCCCAGCTCGCGCCGCCGTCCGTCGAGCGCGTGAAGCCGAGCTTGCCGGAGCCGCGGGTCGCCGCGACGTACGCGGTATTGCCGGCGCCGCCTTCGATCGCCGCCTCGAACACGCCGGTGAGGCCGGTCGAGATCGGCGCGCTCCAGGTCTGGCCGAAATCCCGGCTCACGACCGCAAAGGCCTCACCCCCACAGAGCATCACGACGTAGACGTTGCCGAACACATCGCTGGAGATCTTGCGCCCTGTGTTCGAGAATTCACTGTTCGGGCACGAGAGGGCGCCGTTGATCTTCCGGGCGGGCACGCTCGTGATCGCAAGCCACTGGCACCTGTGACAGCTGTCGGCCGGATCGGCGTCGTCACCGTCGTCACATTGCTCCGTGGGGTAGTCGGTCAAGCCGTCCCCACAGACCTCCAGGCCCTTGCAGTCCGCGCGGCAACCGTCGCCGGCGGTCTGGTTTCCATCGTCGCAGACCTCCTCAGGCGCCTCGACGAAGCCGTTGCCGCAGCCGGGCAGGACGCACGTCACGCCGTCGCCGACGTATCCCTCGTTGCAGGCGCAGGTGAACGAGCCCGGCGTGTTGGAGCACGCGGCGTTCGCGTCGCAGTCGTCCGTGCCCAGGGCGCACTCGTCCACGTCGGTGCACGTGCCGCTCTGGCAGGTGAGGCCGCCGCAGCACGGCACCGTGGCGTCGCACGGCGCGCCCACAGGCAGGCAGCCCTGGCCGCTGCAGGTCGGGTCCTAGAGCGGCGAGCTCGGGTCGAGGCTCGTCACGTAATCGCCGGCGTGGGCGCTGTGGTCGTCGATGCACGCCCGCCTGCTGACGCGAATCATCGTGTACGGCTTCGTCGCGGAGCCGGTCCTGTGACAGAGCTGGACCGTCCCATTGACGTCGACGTAGTCGCACTGCTCGGGGGTGAGCGCACCATGGGCCTCGCCCGCGGCCTCGTCGTCGCCGTCGGCCGCGGAGGGGCCGGCGCTGGCGCAGTTCGCGACCGACAGCGCGGAGAACGCCGGGATCGCCAGATAGCCGAGAAGAGAGCTCTTACGGACGCTGCCGTTCATGCGCGGGCGGCGCTGTTCGCGGACAGACGCCGCCGTTCGTGCACGAGCGATATCGCTCATGACAGATCCTCGGTCGCGACCCGCGCAATCCGCCGCGATCGACGGCTGGCCAACGGCACATCACGAGCCGTGCGGGCGGCGAGCTCGCCGGGCTTCCGCCGCCCGAGCGCGGCTCAGGCGTCCTGCAAGCGCTCGATATCGAGGCAGGTGCAGGCCACCGCGGGGGCGCGCCGCACCGGCACGAGCGGCCGCGGCCGTGCTACGCCGCCGTCCCCTCTTCAACCGAGCCCTGCGAGCGCGAGCGCCTCCACGAGCTCATCGACAAGGGCCTGGTCCGCTGTCAGTCGGTTGACAACGGCCCGGGGATCCCGCGAGACCTGGGGCAGGACGGCGGCGAGCTGGCAGCCGGCGACGCGGGCCTCGGCGATGCGGCCGAGGCGGGCCAGGGCGACAGCGCCACGCCGATCACGGCGTTCGATTGCGCGTACCTGAATAGGCATTTCTACCATCGGTCGTCCGCGCCCTGGCTCTCCGCACCGAAAGAGCTTCCGGCGGCGTCGCTGCCGTGAGATAAGAGAGAGTTTCTCCACGCTCGTTTGAACGGACCTGTCGCGGCGCCCTGGCGCGAGGACGCGCCGAGAGCACGCGCACCGATCCGTGGAAAGGATCGAAACGTATGCGCAAAAAGCTCCTATTTGCTCTCTCGTTGCTCCCGCTCGCGGCCCTCGGGCTCACGCTCCGGCCGGCGCCGACGCTGGCCGGCGGCTTCCCTTCCAGGTGCGCCGGGACCTACCTGATCTCGGAAGGGGGCGGCGCCAGGGATTTCTGGACGTTCGCGGCCGACGGGTCCTTCTTCGGGACCACCTCGACGCAGCCCCTCTACAACTTCTCCAACCAGCAGGGGAGCTGGGAGAAGGTAGGCCACGACGGCGCTCGAGGCGCCCTGTTCGCCTTCGTCTACGACGAGGACAACACCCTGATGACGACGGCCCGGATCGACATCGTCCTCGACACGGTCGGCCAGGGCTGCGACGAGATCGCCGGCTCCCTCGTCGTGCGCACCTTCGAGGACGGGGAAGATCCGCTCGACCCTTCGACCGACACCGGCGAGCCCATCGCCTCCGACACCTTCACCGGCCGCCGCGCGAAGGCGAGCCCCTGACGGCCTCCAAGCGGCGGGGGTCCAGGAAGTGATCCCCTCCCTCTCTCCCCCCGCCTCGCAGACGTCCTACGACGTGCCTGCGGGAGGGGGGAGAGCGTGAGTCACTCCGTCGAGCTTCCGGGACTGCTACGTGCCAGTCCAGCCGATGTCGTCAGTAGACTTCCCGGACGACACGCAGCATAAGGGCGATCAGGCGGCTCAGAGTCCGTTGGGGACCACGCTGAGGGTGCCGGATCCCCTGTTGGTCAGGACGAGATCGTCGTACCCATCGCCATCCAGGTCCGCGACGGCGATGGCGTTGGGGCCGGGCGAGGTGCCGGTCGGGACGACCGAGCCCGCGCTGAAGGTCCCGTTGCCGTTGCCGGTCATCGGGCGGACGCCGCCCGATGACGTGGTGACCAGGATGTAGGCGTCGAGCTTCCCATCACCGTTGAAATCACTGGCCACGACCCCCAGCGCCGAGTTGGCGATCGCGCTGGACGACGCGGTGGACTGAACGCCGCTCGCGAACGTGCCGTCGCCGTTCCCTCTGAAGAAGAAGAGGTACCGGCCGGCCGCGCCGTTCGAGAGGATGTCGAGCTTGCCGTCCCCATCGGCGTCGCCGAAGGCGATGCCCGCCGTCTGGCCGTTGGCGGAGTTGGTGTAGGCGGCCGGCGCGGCGAACGAGCCGTTGCCCTGGTTGAGGAGGATCGACAGGCGCGCGGAGCCGGGGCTCGTCACCACGATATCGGAGGAGCCGTCGCCGTTCAGATCACGGCAGGCGATGCTCGACTGCACGCCCCCGGTGGCCGCGATGGAGATGAGCGTGGGCGCGCCGAAGCTGCCCGTGCCGGTGCCGAACATCACGCTCACCTGGCTCAGGGTCACGCTGGTGGTGGCGATGTCGGCCGCCCCGTCGTGATCGAAGTCCCCGGCGCAGAGGTGGACGGAGCCCGGGGTGCCGGTGGTGAAGCTCGTCGGCGCGCCGAGGGTTCCTGGCGCGCTCGGGCCCAGGTTCCGGTAGACGCTGATGCTCCCGTTGCTGCTGGGCAGGTTGGTCTGGCCGTCGACGGTGACCGCGTCGAGCCACCCGTCGCCGTCCACGTCCACCGCCACGACTGCGTTGCTGGAGAGCGGGGCGCCCGTGGTGTAGAGCTCCGACTTGACGGTCGCGTCGCCGTTGCCGTGAAACACGGAGAGCGACCCGGAGGGGGTCGTCGACGACCCGGATTCGGCGTTGGCCACCAAGACGTCGAGCTTGCCGTCGTTATTCACATCGGCGACCGCGGGAGCCAGCGGGTTGTGGGGCACGGAGACGGTGATCGGCGTGCCGGGGACCTGGCCGGAGGGCGGGTCCTGGCAGCCGCCGTTCGAGCAGATTTGGCCCGCCGCGCACGCGCTGTCGCAGGCGTTGCAGTGGGAGGGGTCGCTCTGGAGGTTCACCTCGCAGCCGTCGGACGTGAGCCCGTTGCAGTCCGCCAGGGTGCCTTCGCACGCCTCGCAGCTGGTCCCCTCGTAGGTGGGCAAGCACTCACAGGTGTGGCTGTTGATGCCGTCGACGCAGGTCCCGCCGTTCTGGCACGGGCTTTCGGCGCACTCGTCGATGTCGGTCTCGCAGTTGTCGCCGGTGAAGCCGGGCAAGCACGCGCAGGTGTAGCCGTTGATGCCGTCGATGCAGGTCCCGCCGTTCTGGCATGGGCTCTCGGCGCACTCGTCGATGTTGGTGCAGGTCACGCCGTCACCGGAGTACCCCGCGTTGCAAGCGCAGGTGAAGGAGCCCGATGTATCGATGCATGTAGCGTTCGCGTCACAGTCGTCGGTGCCCAAGGCGCACTCGTCGACGTCGGTGCACGTCACGCCATCGCCGGAGTACCCTGCGCTGCAAGCGCAGGTGAAGGAGCCTGCCGCGTTGGTGCACGTCGCGTTCGCGTCGCAGTCGTCGGTGCCCAGGGCGCACTCGTCCACGTCGGTGCACGTCACGCCGTCTCCGGAGTACCCTGCGTTGCAAGCGCAGGTGAAGGAGCCTGCCGTGTTGGTACACGCCGCGTTCGCGTCGCAGTTGTCGGTGTCCAGGGCGCACTCGTTCACATCGGTGCATGTGCCGCTCTGGCAGGTGAGGCCGTCGCAGCACGGCACCGTGGGGTCGCACGGCGCGTTCACGGCCAGGCAGCCCTGGCCGCCCGCATCCTCGTTGTCATCGCCGTCGGCCGCGGAGGGGCCGGCGCTGGTGCAGCTCGCGAGCAGCAGGGTGGTGAAAGCAGGGATCGCCAGACAGCCGAGAAGAGAGCTCTTGCGATAGCTCATGGTTTGTCCTCTGTTTTTGTTGAAGCCGGGGGCTGCCGCGCGAGCCGCCGGATCCCGCGCTGAGTTCGCGCGAAAATCAGTGCACGCCACCTCATCGGGCCCGTTTGCCCGGTACCGCGCACATCACGGGTTCAAGCACGAGCAGCCCCTCGGGTTCAGGCGCGCTCCGCTGCTACTGCTGCCTGAATGCCTCAGCTGCAGAGCGCGCCCCTCATCGTGCGAAACGGCTCCATACGATCCGCCGTCGATGGAGAGCTTTCAGCTCACGTAGGATGCTCCAACCAGGCGAGCCACGTAAATAAAAAAAGGGCGGAAAGGCGGGTCAGAGTCCGTTGGGGATCACAGTGAGGGTTCCGGATCCCCTGTTGGTCAGGATGAGATCGTCGTACCCATCGGCATCCAGGTCCGCGGCGGCGATGGCGTTGGCGCCGGGCGAGGTGCCGGTCGAGACGACGGTGCCAGCGACGAAGGTCCCGTTGCCGTTGCCGGTCATCGGGCGGACGCCGCCCGACGACGTGGTGACCAGGATGTAGGCGTCGAGCTTCCCATCGCCGTTGAAATCACTGGCCACGACCCCCAGCGCCGAGTTGGCGCTCGTGGTCGGCGCGGCGGCGGACTGAACGCCGCTCGCGAACGTGCCGTTACCGTTCCCCTTGAAGAAGAAGAGGTACCGGCCGGCCGCGCCGTTCGAGAGGATGTCGAGCTTGCCGTCCCCGTCGGCGTCGCCGAAGGCGATGCCCGCCGTCTGGCCGCCAACGGCGTTGGTGTAGGCGACCGGCGCGGCGAACGAGCCGTTGCCCTGGTTGAGGAGGATCGACAGGCGTGCGGAGCCGGGGCTCGTCACCACGAGATCGGAAGAGCCGTCGCCGTTCAGATCGCGGCAGGCGATGCTCGACTGCACGCCGCCCGTGCTCAAGATGGAGATGAGCGTGGGCGCGCCGAAGCTGCCCGTGCCGGAGCCGAACATCACGCTCACCTGGTTCAGGGTCACGCTGGTGGTGGCGATGTCGGCCGCCCCGTCGTGATCGAAGTCCCCGGTGCAGAGGTGGACGGAGCCCGGGGTGCCGGTGGTGAAGCTCGTCGGCGCGCCGAAGGTCCCGGGCGCGCTCGGGCCCAGGTTCCGGTAGACGCTGATGCTCCCGCTGATGAGGGGCAGGTTGGCCTGGCCGTCGACGGTGACGGCGTCGAGCCACCCGTCGCCGTCCACGTCCACCGCCACGACCGCGTTGCTGGAGAGCGGGGCGCCGGTGGTGTAGAGTTCCGGCTGGACGGTCGCGTCGCCGTTGCCGTGAAACACGGAGAGCGACCCGGAGGGAAGCAGCAACGACCCGGATTCGGCGTTGGCCACCAGGACGTCGAGCTTGCCGTCGCCATTCACATCCGCGATCGCCGGAGCCAGCGGGTTGTGGGGCACGGAGACGCTGGTCGGCGTGCCGGGGACCTGGCCGGAGGGCGGGGTCTGGCAGCTGCCGTTCGAGCAGATTTGACCCGCCGCGCACGCGCTGTTGCAGGCGCCGCAGTGGGAGGCGTCGCTCTGGACGTTCGCCTCGCAGCCGTCGGACGTGAGCCCGTTGCAGTCCGCGAGGGTGCCTTCACATGCCTCGCAGTTGGTCCCCTCGTAGGTGGGCGCGCACTCGCAGGTGTAGCTGTTGAGACCGTCGGTGCAGGTCCCGTCGTTCTGGCACGGGTTGGGCGCGCACTCGTCGATCTCCGTGCACGTGGCGCCGTCGCCGGAGTAGCCCACGTTGCAGGCGCAGGTGAACGAGCCCGGCGTGTTGGTGCACGTCGCGTTCGCGTCGCAGTTGGCCGTGGCGGCGGCGCACTCGTCGACGTCGGTGCACGTCACGCCGTCGCCGGAGTAGCCCGCGCCGCAGGCGCAGGTGAACGAGCCCGCCGTGTTGGTGCACGTGGCGTTCGCGCCGCAGCTGTCGGTGCCGAGGGCGCACTCGTCGTTGTCCGTGCACGTGACGCCGTCGCCGGAGTACCCTGCGTTGCAGGCGCAGGTGAACGAGCCCGGCGTGTTGGTGCACGCAGCGTTCGCGTCGCAGTTGTCGGTGCCCAGGGCGCACTCGTCGACATCCGTGCAGGTGCCGCTCTTACAGGTGAGGCCGTCGCAACACGGCACCGTGGGGTCGCACGGCGCGTTCACAGCCAGACATCCCTGGCCGCCGCAGGTCGGGTCGTAGGTCGGCGAGCTCGGGTCGAGGCTGGTGACGTAGTCGCCGGCATGAGCGCTGTGCGCGTTGACGCACGCCTGCTCGCTGACGCGAATGATCGTGTACGGCTTCGTCGCAGAGCCGGTCCTGTGACAGAGCTGGACCGTACCGTTGACGTCGAAGTAGTTGCACTGCGCAGGGGTGAGCGCGCCATGGGCTTCGCCCACGACATCGTCCCCATCGCGGTCGGCCGCGGAGGGGCCGGCGCTGGTGCAGCTTGCGAGCAGCAGGGTGGTGAAAGCAGGGATCGCCAGATAGCCGAGAAGAGAGCTCTTGCGAGAGCGCATCGTTTGTCCTCTGTTTGGGTTCAAGCGGGGGGGTGCCGCGCGATGGCGAGCCTGCGCTGGCTGAAGAAACCTCAGGTCGTCCGACTCAACAATTCAAGATCGATGCCAGCGTGAACACTCCGTCTGCGGAGGTGATGTCGAGGCAGCCCCATGCGCGTCTTTCAGCGCGCCGCCGCACGAACCACCGGCTCCCGTGCTGAAATCGCGCTGAAAACAGGGCACACCGCCTCATCAGGCCCGTTTTCCCGGTCTCGCGCACACCGCGACACCGGTCACGAACAGCCCCGGAGCCCCGCCGCGCCCCGCTGCTGCCTGAATGCCTCAGCCGCGGAGCGCACCCCTCACTTCCCTGAACGACGGCGGGCACTCTGTCGAAAACGACCGAGGAGTGTCCGCCCGGATGCTACGGACCGGTCGAGTCACGCAAATCGAAAATGCATCGACCCATGTCATTCACGTTTGTGAATCACGCCGGCGGAGAGGCGCTATCGTTTGTCTGCTGCACAGACGGCGACGTTTGTGCACAGGCGACATAACTCTCAACACATCGCTGAACCGACCCGGGTGACCTAACGCGATTCTGCCCCGGACGGCGCCTCAGCTGTTACCGAGCACCGTCGTTGCTTCCTGGCATCGCTCGCTCCTCTTCGCTCGGCGAGGGCACGGCGCTCATCTGACGTCACGTAGCGTGCAACCGAATCTGGCCAGCGAAAAGACGCGGTCTGCGGAGCGCCTACCCTTGGAGGATCTCGAGGGAGGGCGAGCGACGATTCGAGGCGCGAGCAGCTTTGCCGACACGCCCTAGCGAGATTCCCTTGCCAATCAGTAGCTCGGCGGCAGTGGGCACGCCCGCGGAGTCGTCGCGGTCGTGCGCTCCGCTGCCAGGAGCGAAAGGTTCTGCTCGATGCCGGGCAAGTGCGGATTGGCGTTGCAAGCGCGAAGGTAGCTTGCCTCCGCGCTCTCGAGATTACCGAGCAGCTGTTCGACGGCGCCAAGGCTGGCGTGGGCCTCGGACAGCTCCGGAAAGAAGCCGGTGGCGCGGATGAAGGCCGCTCGCGCTTCGGTCAGCCGTAGCTGCCGGCGCCGTTCGTTGCCGACGTTGTATTCGACGACGCCCAGCACCTCGGATTGGCTGAGTGGACGCGCGTATTCGCGCGCCGAGCCGCCCGGTACCGGAAAGCGCTGGCCGTACCACGCGTCCGGCATCGCCTCACCGGCGCGCAGCAGCTCCACGTTGCGCGCGCCGCCCTGTTCCTGCACCCGCACGTAGAAGTGCCCAGGCATCATCACCCCGGACGCCGAATAGCCGAGCGCGTCAGCCAGCGCGAGAAACAAGGTACCAAGGCCAACGCAGCTTCCGCGGCGGCGCTCCAGCACGCCGGGCAGGCACACGAAGGCTAGATTCGTGTCGGTCACTTCGCGCACGAAGCTCCAACGACCGAACAAGAGCTCACTCAACACCGAAGCAGGTGAGCGCTGGGGCGACGAAGCGAGCGCGCTCTCCGCCTCGTCGACGAGACGCGAGAGCTCCGTCAGGCTCCAGGTCACCTGGCCCTCGTCGACAAACGCGGCGTCACGGGCCAGGCCGATCAGGGCGCGGCCGAACGCAAGCTCTCGGCGCGGAGCGCGCCAGCAGCCGCTGCCCGCGAGCAACAGCAGGAGCGAGCGGCGCTTCATGGCTTCTTCAGCGGCTCCCAGTCTTCCCAGTAGTTGTAGAGATCACGCGCCGTCATCATCCAGATGACCAGCTTCTTCGTGCCGAGCGCCTCGACGCTGCGGCGCAGTAGCTTTTGCCGCACGTTGGGGCCACCGCCGTAGCTCATGACCAAGTCGAGCGGATACGCGATGCCACGCGCGACGTGCGCCGAGACGCCAGCGTGCTCGGCGTCCGTCAGCTCATAGACGGCGGTGAAGCTGTCGCCCAAGAGCACGACCGGGCTATCCGGGTCGTCGTCGTACGGCTTGCCGTCGGCAACGACCTGGTGCGCCACGAGCGTCTCAGGCGCGTATTTTTTCTGCTCAGCTTCCGGCAGTCGCGAATGCAGATCGCCGAACCGGGTGAAGCTGGTTTCGCGCAAGTCGTAAGCGCGCTTCTGCTTGGCGAGATCGGCGTACCAGGGGTACTTCTTCACGCGGGTGGCCAAGAGGTCTGCGGCCAAGCGCAGCCCACGGTCGGTCCAGTGCGTGTCTTGGTGCTGGAACAGAAACGGCTCCGCTGCGCTCGTGACCTTTGCCTGCAGGAATGCCGGCAGCAGGTCCACGATCTCCACGCCTTCCTTGCTGAGCCTCTCGACCAGCTTGCGGAACGCCGGATTGATGACCTGACCCGAGAGCGCTGTGAAAGCGGGGTCCAACTTTTCCGGATACACCTCGAGCTTCGTCGGGACCGGCACGAACAAGAAGTCGACCCCCTGCTCGTCGAGCAGCTTCTTGAACTCGAGGATCACCGGCAGCGGGTTCTTTCCCTTGGGTTGCTGCTCGAGATCACCACCGCTGACGTATTCGAGGTCGTTGCGGTAGAACAGAAAGCCATCTCGCCCAGCCAGCGCCTTGACCTTCGGCGGCATGCCTTTGAGCCGCTTCTTCAGGGCGTCATGGGTCGGCGCGAGCTTGGCCATCCACTTCGGCCAAGAGCCGCCCGCCTGGGCCAGCTCGCGCTGCACCGTCTCGAGCCCCGGCGCGGGATTCGGCGACGGACGTGTCTTGCTCAGCCGGAGCGCCGGCTTCGCGGGCGCAGCGGCCGCGAGCGCCGCGTCTTCGCCACGCACCAGAAAGACGTTGTACGTCGCTTTGCCTTGCGGCTTGCCGCGCAGCACGATGGTCGGCGCCGGAAAGGCGCGCCCGCCCAGCTCTTGCTTGATGTAGGGCTCGGTCTGCGCGTCCGGAAAGCTCGGTCCCACCGGCATGAGATCGGTGTTGAAGGACGGGTACCAATACGACGAGAGCTGGTTCGCCCAAGCCTTCACCTCGCTCGGCGACAGCACTGGCGCCACGTAGTCCTTCTGAATCGCAGCCACAAGCACGGGAGTGACGACGCCAGGCGCCACCCGGCCATAGAGCTCGGGAAAGCCGTCCCCGTCCTGATCGGCGGAGCCCGCAAAAGGCTTGAACCAAGGCTGAAACTCTACCTTGGCCCACAACTCCACTGCGCCCGACGCGGCCTGATGAACGAACACCTCGCTCAGGAGCTGGCCGGAGGTGCCGGGCGGCAACTGCAGGCCCCACCGCTCGCTGCGCACGGCTGAGCCAACCTCGGCCAGCGCTTCGGCCCCCGCTACCTTGTGCGCTTGCAAGAACTCCGACAGCGGCGCGAAAGCCAACGCTTGCTGCTGCTCGACCGGCGAGAGCGGCGTCTTCGCGAGATCGCTCGTCAGGCTGCCCTGGTCGAGCTGACCCGCGAACGCGTGCGAGGTATCGGGCGTGCCCGCAGCCGACATGGGCGTCTCTGGCTCCGGGTCGGCGATCATGAAGTTGCTGTGATAGGCGGCGTAGTCGAGCGCGGCGCGCGTCGGGCGTGCCACCTCACGCACCCAGACCTGCGAGCGCGTTCGCGCATAGCCTTCGTTCAGCGTATGGACGTAAGCGTGCTCGACGCGCGTGCCCGCTCTCGCATCACCCCAGGGAAATTTCGCAGACCCGGCGTGACAAGCAACAATGCCAAGCGCCGATGCGGCGGCGAGCAAGCCCCAAACCCCAAGTGCGCGCTTACGCTGCGTCATAGCGACCTCGACGATAGTTCCACATCACTCGAAGCACCCGGAGCCCGTACGTCAGCGGGTTCAGGTGCGAGACCTCGTCCCCGTAGTGCGTGGGCACCGGCGCCTCGCCGACCGAAAGCCCACGTGCCCGCGCCGAGGCGATGACCTCCAGATCGAAATCGAAGCTGTCAGACAGGTCGTGAAACGGCAGCGCTAGCGCGCGCGGTCCATAGAGAAGGTAGCCGCTGTGGTAGTCAGTCATCGAAAGCGACAGCGTCCGGTTCTCGATGCGGTTCAGCAGCGCATTGCCGACGTACTTGTAGAGGGGCATACCCCCCTGCAAGGCCGTGCCCGCCGCGATGCGCGAGCCCTGCAGCAGATCGAGCCCGCGACGCGAAAGCTCCCCGATCAGCCCAGGCAAGGCCTCGGGCGCGTACTGACCGTCGGCGTGGATACAGGCGACCAGCTCCGGCGCATCGGCGCAAGCCTTGGCCAGACCGTCCTTCATCGCCGCACCGTAACCGCCGTTGTTGCGCCGCCGGAGCAAGCTGAGGCGAAACGCCGACGAGCTGTAGCGCTCGACCCGACGGGCCGTGTCGTCGCGACTGCCGTCGTCGACGACCACCACGTGGGTGAGCCCCGACGAAGCCAAGCCGCCGACGCGCTCCAGCACCGACTCGATGTGCCGGGCAGCGTTGTACGCAGGGATGACGACCGTTACCTTCATGCGGAGCTCGCGAGCTGGGAGAGCGAGGATGCCGCTGCGACGCGAGCGCCGTAGCGCTCGACGTAGTCGTGCACGATCGGCGGCAAGGAGGTGGCCAGGCGCTGCTGGGGCTTCCAACCGAGCAGCCGCTGCGCTTTCTGAACGTCGGGGACGCGTTCCTGCGTGTCGTCGTAGCCGGGGCCATAGAACTCGGCGGCCGACACCGCGCGAAACTGGGCAGGCGCGCGCCCGGGTAACCGCTCAGCGAAAGCGTCGGCCAACAGCCGAGCGAGCTCCGCGATACTGACGTTATTGTCCGGGTTACCGATGTTGAAGATCTGACCTCTACTTTGCTTCGGCCGCTCGAGCACGCGGCACACGGCTTCGACCATGTCGCTCACGTCCATGAACGCCCGCCGTTGCGCGCCGCCGCCCACGAGCGGCAGAGGCTCCCCTCGCAGCAGCGCGCTCATGAAGCAGGCCAGTACGCGGGGTGTCCCCTCCCCGTCGATGCCGGGCAGGAAGTCCATGCGCGCGCCGATGGTGTTGAAAGGCCGAATGATCGTGAACGGCAACGCGCCGTGCTGACCGTGCGCCCAGATCACCCGCTCGAGCAGCTGCTTGGCGCACGCGTACGTCCAGCGCTCGCGCCCCACCGGGCCGAGCAAGAAGCACGAGTCGTCCTCGTGCATACGCGCGGTCGGCAGCCCCTGCGCGTCCAGCGCGGTGCGCCCGTAAACCTCGGCGGTCGAGAAATGAATCAAGCGCACGGCGCGCTCCGCGCAGCGCTTCACGAGCGGCAACAGGTGCGTGAAGCTGGCGTCGATGACCTCCAGCGGGATGGTCGAGTACTGGGCTGGGTTGCAAAGCGCCGTGAGCGAGATCACGACCTGACAGCGCTCGGTCACGTCCTCGACGAGCCCCGGCGCCTCGACGCGCGCCTCGATGCGCCGCACGCGCGGGTCCCAACACTCGAGCTTGGTCAGATCCACGTCGACGGCGTCGACCTGGCAGGCGAAGCGTTCAAGCAAAGCCGGCACCAGGTGCGAGCCGATGAAGCCGCCCGCGCCGACCACGGCGATGCGCGTTTCCCTCACGGTGAGCCGCTCCCGGCGGACGGAATGAAGATGTCGGGCCAGCGATCATTGGCCGAGTTGTAGGTGAGGCGCGCGGCCTTCTCGGGCGGCGTGCCCACCTCCCACAGGTAAATCTCGTAGTCGGCGGTGTCGTGGTCGTGACCGCGCTGGGTGATGCCCCAGACCAGCCATTTGCCGTCGCGCGACAGCTGCGGGAAGTACTCGTGCGAGCGGCGCCCCGGCAAGTCCATGAACTGGAGCTTGTCCAGGTCGACGTCCTTCGGCGGCGTGCCGTCATCGATCGGCATGCGCAGCAGCCGGCTATCGCCGTTCCCGGTCGGGTGAACCCAGTAGATGGCCGTGTGATCCGGCGTCCAGTTCACCTGGCAGCCCAGCCCGGTCTGGGTCCAGGCCTTCTTGGCGATGTTCCAGATGCCGGTTTCGCGCTTCGAACCGCGCAGCGTGATGGCGAGGTACTTGCCGTCACTCGAAAGCTCCGGCTGCTGCAGCAAGGCGCCGTCCAGCTCGGATACGCCCTCGCTGTCCATCAACTGCGTCTCTTCGCCGCTGCCGAGCTTGCTGCGAAAGACCTTCGTGCCGCGTACGAACAGGATCTCATCCTCCGAAATCCAGCTACCCCAGCTCGCGCTCTCGACGACCTTCTTCGGCTCGGCCCCGTCCGGCTTGATCGTGTAGATGTCCCATTTGTCGCTGGTGTTGGCGTCGCGTTCGCTCACCCAGCCTTGTTTGCTGCGACAAAACAGGATCTGCGCGCCGCTCGGAGAGAACCTCGGGAACCAGTCGACCTCGTCGCCCTTGGTGATCTGTTTGACGTCCGAGCCGTCGGTCTTCATCGTGAACAGGTCGTGATTGCCCACGCGGGAGCTGGACCAGACGATGGTGCCGTTGGCCTTCTCGCCGACCTCGCGCATCAGCGCGACGTCCTCCGCGGGCGGGGCTTCGTCGGCCCCCTTCGGGGGCTCGCCCGAAAAGGCCGAGCATCCGAGCACAGCCGAGCAGCACAGAGTACCAACTTGCCGCAGTGGGAAACGCAGGCTCATCTAATTTGTCCTTTCTCGAGCTCCACTCGCGCGAGGTGCGAGGGTGGCCGCCTCGACGGCGGGTGAAGGGAAACAGCGACGCAACCCGGCGCGCACGCCGAGCGGCGCGTAGCCGAGGTCGTTCATGGCTTCGGTCGGGTCGAGATCGGCGTCGTTGACGATGCCGGCTATCGCGCTCGAGGTGAGCGGGGGCCGCTTCATGAACACGGGGAGCACGGCTGCTAGCGCCCGGCACGCCCACACCGGTAGGTGCAAGAAGGGCCGAGGCCGATCGTGATGCAGCAGCAGCAGCTCCGCCAGCTCGCGCATCGAAATCACCTCCGCGCCGCTGAAGTTGTAGATCTTGCCGTGCGCGATCGGCGCATTGGCGAGCCGCACGAGGCCGTCGACGATATCCTCGGACCAAACGGGCCTCTTGAGCGCGCCCCCGGCGCCGATGAACGGCACCACCGGAAACCGCCGCAAGTAGTCGAGGAACATCAGGAGCTCCTGACCGCCGCCCTGCTCGTAAACCAGCGTGGGCCGCACGATCGTGTAGGTGAGCCCTGAGCCCTGGACGAGACGCTCGGCCTCTAGCTTGGACTCGGCATAGCGCGTGCGACGGGGGTAAACGACCGAGGCCGACGAGACGTACACGAAGTGCGGCACCCCCGCTCTTCGCGCCTCCGCAACGAGGTGCGCCGTGCCGTCGCGGTTGACGCGCTGATACATCGTGGGGTCGTGGGTAATGATGATGGCGGCCAGGTGGTAGACGAGGTCGACGCCGCGACACACGCCGGCCAATGTGTTCGGATCGCTGATGTCGCCTTCGCGCACCTCGCAGCCCAGCGCGTCGATGCGCGCTCGCAACGGATCACCGGGCAGCACGAGCGCTCGCACTTGCCAGCCCGCCTTGCGCAGCCGCGCCGTCAAGCGGGCACCCATCACGCCGGCGGCGCCAGTGACCAGGGCTGTCGGCATCCTACGGAGCCCCCGCAGGCTTGGGAGTCGGGAAATCCAGGGGAATCCAATTTCCGACCGACAGCTCGCGCGAAGCGAACTCCCAGACCACCACGCGCTTGCCCGCCAGGCGATCTTGGCCGGCGTTCAGCTCGCGCGCGAGCGCCTGGCGCGTAGCGAAGGCACCGGAGTCGTTCTGCGCGATCACGTCGAGGGGGCGACCAAGCGCCAGGGCCAAGTGCGGGGCCAGGCCGGACGCATTGCCCCAGCCCATCCCCTCGAGCGTGAAGATGTTGGTGAAGCTGTCGCCGAGCAGGAGCACATCGGCGCTCTCGTCAGGCTCCCAGGGCGTGCCGGCCGCGTCCTGCACCTGGTGCACGACCACGCTCTCCGGTTGAAACAGGCTCTGATCGTCGGGCAGCTTGAGCATGTCGACCAGATCACCGACGCGCGAAGCCGGCTGCGGAACGCCGTGCAGCACGGGCTTCTCTGCCAGCTCTGGCAACACCCCGAGCCCGATCACGAGCTGGCCGAGGTCGGCGGCGATGCGCTCCATGTAGCCGGGCGTAAAATGCGTGTCTTGAGCCAGGAAGAGCGGCTCGGTACGGGGCTCAGGCACGCTGCGGCGCGCGTCGAGGACGGCCACGCCGGCTGCTCGGAGCTCGCTCAAGAAGCGGTCATAGTCGACATTCTGCGCCATTTCGACGCGCCCATCACGCCCGAGGAGTGGACCCGGCTCGATCCCAGCCTTGTCCGGCATCGGCAGGAGGACGAGGCGAATCCCGCGTTGCGCGAGCGCTTGCTGGAACGCCAAGATGGCGGGTCGCGGATCCGGGTGGATGGGCTCCTCGCCTGCGTCGAGGGCTTCCCTGGCGCGGCCCCGCAGCACCTCGGGCTCCAAGAATCCGGGCCCGCTGACGTGCTGCACACCGGGCGTGTAATAGAGCCAGCCGCCGTGTCCGACGACCGCGAGCTTGTTGCCAACACGAGCCAGACGGGTGAGCAGCAGCTGCACGCGGGGCTGGACCCAGGACTTGGCGTACGAAGCGTCCTCGATGCCCTTCTCGAGCTGACGCAGGTTCTCGGCCGTCGGTGGGCGGCGCACCAAATCCGCGAGAGGCGATTCCTCACCCTCGCGCTTCTCGAGGTAGGCCTGCGCGAGCGGAACAGCGTAGATCGCCCCCAGGAACAGCAGCGTGAGCAACCAGGCCGCGCCGCGACTCACGTCGGTCGCGATGATGCCGCGGCGCAGCTGCTCGTCGCCTGTGGGGTCGGTCGGACCGCCACTGCGTTCGATTGCGGAGGACGAGGGAGGCAAGGTACGTTGCATCGCGCGGCCTCAGAACTGAAAGTACAGGAACGGGTTGATGGTCTGCGTCCACATCATCAACGTCGCGAGCACCATCGCGGCCGTCACGAACGCGGTACGGGGCCAGGACAAGCGCCGCGTGAGCTCCCAACTGTTGGGCATGCCGAAGATCACGACCGCGGCCAAAGCGAAGAGCCCCACGTAGTACTGTGGGTGGAGCGCGCCCGCCACGACGTCCGCCGCCGGCGAAACGGCGGCGAGCCCAAACAGCGAGCCCAGGTAGGTCACCGCCTGCTCGAGCGTCTTGGCGCGGAAGAACACCCACGACAAGCACACGATCAAGAAGGTGAAGGCGACGCCGACAGCAGGTGGCAGGCGGCGCAGCGGATGAGCTTTACCGAGCCAGCGCTCCACCCCGAGCATGCCACCGTGAATGCCGCCCCAGATGACGAAGTTCCAGCTGGCGCCGTGCCAGAGCCCACCGAGCAGCATGACAACCATCAAGTTGGCGTACGTGCGCAGAGGGCCTTTGCGATTGCCACCGAGCGGGATGTACAAATAGTCGCGCAGCCACGTGGACAGGCTGATATGCCAGCGCCGCCAGAACTCCGTGATGCTGCGCGACTTGTAGGGTGAGTCGAAGTTCTGGATCAGCACGAAGCCGAGCATCAGCGCCAGGCCCACGGCCATGTCTGAGTAGCCGGAGAAATCGAAGTAGATCTGGAACGCGTAAGCGACCAGCCCGAACCACGCGTCGTAGAAGTGCTTGGCGCCGCCGGCGAACGCCGTATCGGCGATGTGCCCCATCGGGTTGGCCAGCAGAATCTTCTTGCCCATTCCCAGCGAGAAGAACGCGACGCCGCGCGCGAACTTGTCGAGCGTGTGCTGGCGCACGCGCATTTGTTCCTCGAGCGCCGCATAACGGATGATGGGGCCCGCCACCAAGTCGGGGAAAAAGGCCTCGAAACACATGTAGTCGGTGAAGCGCCGCATCGGTCGGGCGTCACCGCGGTACACGTCGATGGCGTAGCTCATCGCCTTGAACGTGTAAAAGGAGATGCCCACCGGCAAAACGACGTGCAAGACCGGCACGATTTGCGTCGAGCTGCCGAAGAGCGCGCCGAGCGCGTTGATGTTCTCGGCGACGAAGCCCGTGTATTTGAACACCGCGAGCAGCCCGAGGTTGGTGACGATGGACGTCGCCAGCACCAGCTTCATCTGGCGGGTCCGCACGACCTCGGGGCCGATCACGGGCGGTAAGCCGTCGACGTCGGGCAGCCGTGACATCTTCAGAAGCAAGAGGCCGCACACGTAGTCGACGCTCGAGCCGAAGAACATGATCACGGCCCAGCGCGGGTTCGCCCAGCCGTAAAATACGTAGCTCGACACGGCGATGAGGGCCGTGCGAGCCCGGACCGGCAGGGCGTAGTACGCGGCCAGTACCAGCGGCAAGAAGTAGAACAGGAAGATATGGCTGGAAAAGACCATATCAGCGGCTCACGGGGCCCACGGGCGCCAGCCCTTGTCCTTCATCGTCGCGAGCGCTCGTTGCACCCAGGTGCGATGGCCGTCCAGATTGAAGTGATGGTCGTCTTGCATGCCCACGCCCTCGGCCGAGACGAGCGCGAAGTTCGACACCACGCTCGGGCATTTTTCGATCTCGGGACGGATGGCGTTCGCCACGGCGCCGCCGACCACGAACTCGCCCGAGCCTTCCACCTCGTAGTCGTTCATCATTGCAGGCAGCGTCGGCTCGCCGACGTCGTTGCGAATGGCGGTCACGAGAGTATTGATGCATTGGGCAAAGCCGGAGCGATCGGCGGCAGAGCCGTGTCGCTCGGTGATCCCGAGATAGATGAAGATACCGCCGAAGGTCACCCGCCCCTTGATGGCCTTCGGTGCGGCGATCAGCTTGTCGTAATAGAGGCCGCCCGGGATGAACTGGGAGCAGTAGGCCGAGGGCCACCCAAACCCGAGCGAGATGAAATAGTAGTCGGGCGCGAGCATCGCGGCTTCCTTGACCAGCGCCGTACCCGGCCCGCCGGCGTCGGTGTCACCCGCGGTTTTCGGCTCGATCGCGAGCTCCGGCGCCGAGCCAGGGTGGTACATGAAGGCGTGCGGATGGGTCTCCGTGAAATGGAACGGGCGTGAGCTTTGGGGCCTCGTGGCGCGACCGGCCATGTTGGAGTGACCGATGTGAATGAAGGCGATCGCGTGCTCCCTCGGAACGTCGACGCCTCCAAGGTTGATGGTCACGCCCGAAGGCGCCGACCCACCGCCGGACCCCACGTCGCTGGTCCCGCTGCTCCCGCCGCCGCCGCTCCCGCTCGCCGCGGTCATGGCACCGCCAACCGAAGCTCCACCCGTAGTGGTCGCCGCCCCAGCGCCGCTCGATGCCCCGAAGTCGTCGTCCGTCTCGACGGCCTGCGTGTCGTGCGGGTGCTCGACGACCCCGCAGGCGAGCCCGCCGACCAGCGCGAACAACGAAACGAGCGCCCACCGAGACCTGGACAGGCTCACGTTGAGAAGTGTTTTCATCGTCGACTCTCCTCCAAGTTCACCAGAATCCGCGTCGCTTCGGGGTCGAAAGGCCGGACGCGCAAGGCACGCCGTAGAAAGCCCAGGCCTTGCGCCGATTCGCCCCTTCGCAGGGCGATCAACGCCATGAGATTCAGGCTCCCGACGTCGTCGTGCTGGGAAACCAAGCTCTGCCGGGCGAGCCGCTCGGCGGCATCGAGCTCACCCGCTGCAAAGCGAAGACGCGCTTCGAGGGCTCGGGCTTGCGGCGTGTCGAGGCCTGCGAGCGCACGCTCCGCTTGCTCGAACTGACCGAGCACGCCGTGCAACGTGGCCAGGCTCAGACGTGCCGCGGCGTGCACCTTTGGGGAATCCGCTAAGCGCTGCCCCAGCTGGACCAAGGTGCGGTCCGTCTCGCTGACTTCACGGAGCGGCTGCTCCGCGACGCCGGGCGTAAGGTCGCGGCGAGCAAACAGCACCTCCGAGCCGTCCGTGTAGAGTAGCTTCCAATCGGCGCTCGCGTAGAGGTGGCCAATCAAGCGCTGGTAGCGCTCGGGGAACATCACCGGCAAGACCACGTAGGCGAAGGAATGACGCGCCTGAAAAGCTTCGAAACGCTCTGGCTCGTCCGCGAGCCTCAGGTATTCGGCAAACTCGTCGGCGGTGCGCAACACGAGCCGGGTGTCGATGTACGGCCGAAACCGCGGATAGAGCCGCCAGATCAGGTAGCCTCCGTAATGATCGGCCGCAAAGACGTCGCCCCCGGGCAGCGCGTCGAGGCGCACAGCGCTCTCGGCCGGCACCCGGAACGGGCTCGGATCCGCCAGCGGCGACTCGCGCGCCGCCGCCGATGCCGAAACGAGCAGCAGCGCGCTCAGGAGCACCGCGTTGAGACCCACCGCCACGCGCACGCCCGCGCGGCGAAAGCGCGAGACACAAAGCCGCCGGAGCGCCGGGGCCAGGTTGACCGCGAAGATCGGCGCCCCGACCCAGTACAGCAGGAGCACGTTGCGGTTGCTCATCAACGCCAGCCCGGCGAAGCCGAGCAGCAGCAGCGCATGGCTCAGTCTCAAGCGGCGCCCGGCCAGGAGCACGGACAGAGCGAGCAGGGCCAAACACCATTTGAAGTGCCAGAACTCGCCGTCTGAAAGGCGTTCGAGCTCGAAGGGCGGTAGGTTCTCCGCCACGTCGTGGGCGAAGACCTGGTGCTCGCCGGGCAACAAGCGCCCGAGCAGGAGCGCCGGCAACGCTGCGCCGCGCAAGCCGAACGGCGTGAGGCACGTCGCCAGCAAACACCCCCCTAGCGTCGCGAACAGCTGCTGTACCCGCGCCCACGGTGCCAGCGCACCGGCGTGTTCGCGCGCAAATGGCCACGCACGCGTCTGGCCAAAGCTCGCCCAGCCGAGCGCCGCCACCGCGTACGCCGCGATCACCGCGGGGCCAAGCGCCGAAAGGCCCTGGAAATTCGCCCAAACCAGCTGCGCCAAGGGCAATAGCAGCAGATGCCGGACCCGGCCGTCGCGCCGAAAGCGCTCGAGCGCGAACCAGAAGAACGCGAGCAGGACGAGCGTGCCTATCACGGGCCGGACGAGCAAGAGCGAGCGAGCCGCCAGGAGCCCGCCGACCAGCGACGTCACGAGGAGCCCCCTCGCCCACGAGCCGCGCCGCGCTTCGACCGCGAAGTAGAGGAAGCCCGCGCCCAGGCCGATCAGCGCGCACTTGACCAGAACAAGCCCGACGAGGCCGACCGCCTGGTGCACCGCGTACACCGCAAGCTGAAAAAGCCAGTGCACGTCGACCCAGGCACGCCCTTGCGCGCTGACCGAGAAGGGATCGGTGAACAGGAGCCCGCGCCGAGCGACCATTTCGCGACCTGCCGCGAGGTGCCACCAGATGTCACCGTCGGCCGAAGGCGCGAGCCCCGTCGAGGCCGCACCCAGGCCGAGCAACGCCGCGACGAGCGGCGTGCGATGGCGGATCAGGGCGGCGACGGGCAACATGACCACTTCTCAGAACGGTGAGACGGTGAAGCCGATGCCTGCCGTCCACGGCTGCAGGCTCGCGCCCTGGCTGCTGCTCTCGGCGCCGTCGACGACTCCGCGCTTGTCCCAGCCGAGCGGCAGCGACACGCCCCCCAGGATCGCCAGCCAGGCGTTCGACCACTCCACGGCGAGCGTGCCGGTGACTGCCCACAGCTGCACCTCCTGGTCAAGCCCACGGTCACGATCCGCACCGAAGAAATGCGACAGCGAAAGGCCGAGCGACGGCACCAGCGGCCCCCAGAAATAGCCCGAGTAGCCGTAGATCGCGGCCGCCGGTGCGCGGTAGTTGCCCAGCTCGTTTTCCCCGCCGCGGTAGCCGAACGAGCCGCCCAGCACGATCAGCCCCCACGTCTTGTCGATCGTGTGGTCGAGCGTCAGGCTGCCGCTCACCTTGCCAAGGCCGAGCTGCTTTTCCTGCGTGAGATAGTCGTTCTTGTACTGGGCGTCGTGCACGCCGGTCGGGACACCGACCTGCAACGTCAGGCTGGTGGAGTTGATCTCGCCGAAGCGCCGCGTGACGAACCCCGCGACGTCGCCCACGCCGGAGTTCGAGATGTCCACGGGCAGGCCGTAGTAGTCGCGGTAGTACTTGTAGAGCAGCGGAACCACGAGCCCCACATTCCATTTCTCGTTCAAATTACGCGAGACTTGAGGGCTGAGGCTGAGGTTGTAGCCGTCGTCCAGGTGCGTGTACGTGCCGAGTGTCTGCTGCTCGAATAGCCCCCCGGTCACGCTGTGGCCGATCCATTTGATTCCGCCCCCCGCGCCCGTGGAGGCACCGGCTCCGCAGCCGCCGATCGTCTCCCAGCTCGAGAGCAGGCCTTCCAGCCGTGAAACTCGTAAAGACAGCGCTGGTCCGAGCTCGGCGAGCGCGCCGCCTCGCTCGCCGAGGGTCGCCTCCAGGCGGGCCACTCGCACATCGTTTTGCCGAGCCGCCCGCTCGGCCGCAATGAACGGAAAGCTGGCGACCGCGGCCAAACCACATGTTACCAGCCAGGCGCCCGGGACACGTAGTCGTCTGAAGTTCAATCGAGTTTCTCCCGAGCGCAAGGTCAAGCTGGGTCGACCTGGAGGCACCAGTAGCGAACGCTCCCGCGATCCGTGGCGGCATATTCGTCTACGAGTGCACCTTTCCAGATGGCTTTCAGATCAGCCGTCAATTTCATCTGGTGAACGTCGCCTTGGTTGAAGCTGCGCAGCTTGCCGCCGACCTGCTCCTTCATCTTGTCCTTGATCTTGGAGCGCGGCACGAGCGGCTTGTAGTGCGCGACAAGGATGAACTGCTTGTCGAGCGGCCCGCCCTGGACCTGGTAGCGCATCACGTAGGCGTAATCGTACAGGTCATCGGGGGGCATCTTGGAGGGAATTTCAACGAGCTTCGCCGTCAATTCCAGGGGTGCGACCCCGTCCGCCCGGGCGCTCCGCTCGACACCGGCTATTGCGAGCAGCAGCACGCTCATAAACGCTTGGCGACCAAACTGGCGTCGGCTTGAATGAATCATCGTCGCAGAATAGGGCGAGAAAGGTTGATCTTGCAACAAGGCAAGCGCCGATTCTGGAGATGAAGCAACCCACGCCGGAGATCGCTCCAGGCTGTCGGCATCTTTCCACCGTGAAGGCAGCACTACCGCTGGTAATTTACGGCGGGGTGCGCGAGAGCCGCCATGGTGACCGAGCCAAGCAGCATCGCCCGCTTCCTCTCCGCGCTCGGCGAGCCGACCGACGTTCCTGGCCGCTCACCCGACCGGGGACCGCCGTACTGGAAGAACACCGTCCTGCGCCATAAGGCGCTCGGCGACGCCGCGTAGCGCATCGCGACAAACATCCCGGGCCAGATCGACGCCCGGAGGGCGAGGTGTGCCCGCGGCACGCCGACGCGCCACTTGTCTCGCTCTGCGCCGGCTGCCGTAGGAAGATCCTCGCGGCTCAGGAGCGGCCTTAGGCCAAGGTGATCCTCATCGGGATCAACCCGATCGGCAACTCCTTCATTGAGGCGCTGCCCGACCTCTCCGGTCGATTCCGGATCATCCAGATGGGTCGCCAGAAGGACATCAAGCTCGCCGAGCTGATCATCAAAGGAGAGCAAGCGGCGAACATGCGATTCACGCGTCGCGATGAGCTCATCACGGTGCGACATGAGCCCGGGCGGCAGGCGGCTCGAGCGCGTCTCCGCCGGCACCTTCGGCGCGCCCGCGCCGCAATGGGTGCCGGGATACCCGCTCCAGGACAATCTCCTCCTGTTCTCCGGGGGGACGATGACGGCCGAGACGCGCTGCCGCGAGGAGATGAACGGCGCGTGGCGGCCCGACGCCAGGTGGCTGCGGGGGACGAGCAGAGACCCGTTGCCTCGGTATCAGATCCAGCTGGAGTGACGCGCCGCCCCACTGCCCGGCGCGCGCCGCCGCCTCAGATCACCCTGTCCGCGAGCGGCTCCCCCCGCTCGAACCGCCGCAGGTTCGCCAGGAAATGCTCGACCTGCGCCATCGGCTCCTCGCGCCGCCCGCCAGCCGTGTGCGGCGTGATGGTGCAGCCCGGGGCGCGCCAGAGCGGGTGCTCCGGCGGCAGCGGCTCGGGATCCGTCACGTCGATGTACGCGCCCGCGATGCGGCGCGCCTCGAGCGCCTCGAGCAGCGCGGCCTGGTCCACCGTGACGCCCCGGCCGACGTTGTAGAACCACGCGTCCGGCCGCATCCGCGCGAGCAGCGCGGCCGAGACCAGCCGCCGCGTGCCCTCGGCCTCGGGCAGGCTCGAGACCACGTGATCCGCCCAGGCGAACGCGTCGCCCAGCTCCTCCCTCACGACCACGCGGAAAGGCTCGCCGCCGCGGGGGCGGGCGCGCAGGACGCGCAGATCCACATCGAACGGGGCGAGCAGCTCGGCGAGGCGGCGGCCGATGGCGCCGAAGCCGAGCAGGAGCACCCGCCGGCCGCGCAGGAGCGCGCTCCTCGACCGCACGGAGGCGTCGGGCCAGCCGCGCGGGCCGAGCTGGTTCTCGAGGCACTCGGGCAGCCGCCGCGAGGCCGAGAGCAGGAACGCGAGCGCGTGCTCCGCGCAGGGATCGGCGTAGACACCGCTGCTCGTCGTCAGGGCGGCGCCGCGGGCGGCGAGCGCGGCGCGCACGGCTGCCACGTCGTAGCGGGCGTACCCCGCGGTGCTGAGGTGCACCCAGCGGAGCCGCGGCGCCGCGCACACGTCGTCCGGGTGCGGCTGGCCGAAGACGACCTCGGCGCCCAGAACGAGCGGATCCGGCTCGACGACGGCGAGGTTCTTCGCGGAGCGCGCCGCGGCCAGCTCAAGCGCGTGCGGCGCGACGCCCTCCGAGAGCGAGCGCGCCGCCTCCGCCGGCAGAACAACGGTGCTCACGATGATCAGCCGATCCACCGACGCCTCCCCCCTCACCCGTGCACGGCGCGCCCGAACTCCCGCATCCACGCCTCCTCGTCCGCGGTGAGCGGGCCCTTCGCGAGCGCGTCGAGGTTCGCCTCCACCTCGGCGCGGCTCTTCGGCCCCGTCAGCGCGAGATCCACGTGCGGGCTGGAGAGCTGGAATCGATAGCAGTCGCCGGCCGTCATCGCCGGGCGCTCCCAGCCCTTCGGCTGCTTCAGCAGCCGACGCCACGCCGTCGCCGTGTAGGCGAGGATGCTCGGCTTCGCGTCGCGCACGCGCGGGAAGATGTCACGCTCCGCGCCGGGGTGCGCGGCGTTGTAGCGGATCATGAGCAGGTCGAGCGGCGACGACTCGGCCAGGCTGCCTGCCCGCGCGCGATCGTGGATGCTCACCCCGAGCGCCCGCACCTTGCCGCTCTCGCGCAGGTGCACGAGCTCGCGCTCGGTCGCGCTCGTCCAGGCAGACCCGACGCCGAGCCAGCCGAGCAGATAGACATCGAGGTGTTCGGTCCCGAGCTCCCGGAGCAGCTTCTCGGCGCCCCGGCGCACGCCCCAGCCGAACCAGCCGGCCTGCGCGAAACCGACCACCGCCACGCTGTCGCGGCGCCCCTTCAGCGCCTCGCGCAGCGGGTTGCCGAGCCCGCCCGAGCGCATCGTCCAGAGGAAGAGGTTGACGCCGCGGTCCATCGCCGCGCGCACCCCGCCCTCGTCGATGCCGTAGTTCGCCGCGAGCCCGAGCCGGAAGATGCGCTTGCCGCGAAAGGCGGTCGGCGCGCGGTGGAGCCAGTCGTCCATGGGCCGGATCTTACATCACCTCCGTCGATGTCACCGGCCCCGGGGCGCCACACATTCGCCGCCCACGGCCGCCCCGACCTGTGCGAGACTCCCGGGCCACCGATGGGCCAGGACTCGCCTCCCCGGTGCGCCGGCTGCAGCGCTCCGCTCCCGGAGAACGCCCGCTTCTGCCCCTCGTGCGGCCGGCTCGTCACCGCCCCGGATCCCGGCCCCGCCCTCGCCCCGACGGCGTTCCCCGCGACGCAGCCCGGCGCCGTCGGGCTGCCGCCAACCTCCCTGCCGCTGCCGCCGGTGCGGCTCTTGCCCGGGACGGAGATCAGCGTCTATCGCATCGAGTCGACGCTCGGCGAGGGCGGCATGGGCGTCGTCTACCGCGCTTACGACCGGGCGCGCGAGCGCGTCGTGGCCGTCAAATGCCTGCACTCGAACCTCTGCGGCAACCCGGAGATCCGGCGGCGGTTCGCGCGGGAAGCGCGGGTGCTCCGCTCGTGGAGCCACGACAACGTGGTCGCCGTCTACGATTTCGTCGAGCGCGATCACCTGCTCGCGATCGTCATGGAGTACGTCGACGGGTCGACGCTGGTGAGGCACCTCGAGCGGTGGCGCGGGCGCATCCCCTTCCAGGAGATCCGCGCGCTGTTCGGCGGCGTCCTCGACGCGATGGACGAGGGGCACCGCATGGGCATCATCCACCGCGACCTCAAGCCCGACAACATCCTCGTCACGACCGGGAAAGACGGCCTGTCCCCCAAGATCGTCGACTTCGGCATCGCCAAGATCCTGGAGGGGACGACGTACACGCTGAGCGGCGCGTTCCTCGGGACGTGTTGTTACATGTCGCCCGAGCAGGTGAAGAGCCCCCACGCCGCGGATAGGCGCTCGGACATCTACTCTCTCGGCGTGACGCTCTACAAGCTGACGACAGGGCAGGTGCCGTTCGACAGCCCCAACCACTTCGCCGTGATGATGGCCCACGTCGCCGACGCCCCGGCGCCCCCCTCGTCGCTGCGCCCCGACCTCCCGCCGGCCCTCGACCGGCTCGTGCTCGACGCGCTGTCGAAGGACCCGGCAGGGAGGCCGGCGTCGTGCGCGGAGTTCCGGGCGCGGCTCGACGAGGCGCTCTCGGAGTTCTCGCCCGCCCCGTCGCGGCCCTCGTCCGATGGGCGCGAGCTCGCGCCGACGGTCCGCGAGAAGACCGGCGAGCAGATGATCCTCGTCCCCGGCGGGCCGTTCCTGAGCGGGCAGCAGCGCAGGAAGGTCCATGTCGACGCCTTCTACATGGATCGCACGCCGGTCACGAACCGCCAGTTCAAGGCGTTCCTCGACGTGACCGGGTATCGCCCCGACGACGACGACGCGAGCAGGCTCCTCGCCCATTTCAGGCGCGGCGAGATCCCCGCGGGCCTCGAGGACCACCCGGTGGTGTACGTGTCGTGGGACGACGCGCGGGCCTACGCCAACTGGGCCGGCAAGCGCCTGCCGACCGAGGCCGAGTGGGAGAAGGCCGCGCGCGGCACCGACGGCCGCAAATACCCGTGGGGGCGCGCCGAGCCCGGGCCCACGCGCGCGAACTACGACAACCGCGAGGGCGGGACGGTGCCGGTCGGCTCGCTGCCGGGGGGCGCCTCCCCGTATGGCATCCTCGACCTCGCCGGCAACGTGTGGGAGTGGTGCGAGGACTACGACGATCCGCACTTCTACGCGGACGGCCCCTCCCACAACCCGCGCAACACGCGGCCTTCAGATCGGCCGCTGCTCGTGATGCGCGGCGGCTCGTGGATGTACGGCGCGCAGTCGCTCCGCACCTGGGCGCGCACGAGCTTCGAGGCGCACTACCGCTTCGCCGGCGGCGGCTTCCGCTGCGTGCGAACGGCATCGGCGAGCTGAGGGCGCGCGGCGCACGAGCGCCTGGTCAACCGGCGGCGGCGCGGATAGAACGCCGGGCGCAGATGCAGACGAACAAGGCCAGGGCGAGCGGCGGCGTCCGCGTGCGGCTGACCGGCGTCCGGCGCGTCTTCCCGGTGCTGGACGACGCGGGCCGCGGGCCGAGGGACGGCGTCCCCGGCGTGATCGCGATCGACGGCATCGATCTCGACATCGCGCCCGGCGCGTTCGTCGCGCTGCTCGGGCCCTCCGGGTGCGGCAAATCCACCCTGCTGCGGCTCGTCGCCGGGCTGGACCGCGCCGACGCCGGCGCGGCCGTCGTGGAGGCCGAGGAGGCGCAGGGCGGCGGAAGCGGCGCAGGCGGCGCGCGCGCGCCCCTCGCGTACGTCTTCCAGGACGCCCACCTCCTGCCCTGGCGGAGCGTCCTCGAGAACGCCGCCCTGCCGCTCGAGCTCGCCGGCGCGCCGCTCGACGAGCGCCACGCGGCGGCGCGGGCCGCGCTCGTCCAGGTCGGCCTGGCCGACGCGGGCGCGCGCTACCCGGCCGAGCTCTCCGGCGGCATGCGCATGCGCGTATCGCTGGCCCGCGCGCTGGTCACGCGCCCGCGGCTGCTCCTGCTCGACGAGCCGTTCGCCGCGCTCGACGAGCTCACGAGGAGCCGGCTCGACGACGAGCTCCGCGCGCTCTGGGCCGAGCTCGGCATGACGGTGCTCTTCGTGACGCACTCGATCACCGAGGCCGCCTACCTCGCCGAGCGCGCCGTCGTCCTGTCCCCGCGGCCGGCGCGCGTCGTCGCCGACCGCACGCTGGCGCTGCCGGACGAGCGGACGGCCGCGCTGCGCACCGAGCCCGCGTTCGCGCGCGAGGTGCGCGCGCTGCAAGAGGCGCTGGAGAGCGGCGGGGCGTGAGGCCCCGCGGGCGGAACTAGCGCGCTGTCGGACTCCGGCGCTGCACGACACTCCCGCTATCGAGCGTGGGCAGCGCGATCGGCAGTCGCACCCAGGTCGCCCCCAATACCCTCCGTGCGCCGGAGCTCTCCGCCCCCACAGCGGCCGTCCCCACGGCCCGCGTGGCCCGCTTCTACTCTCCCCGCTTGCCGCTGACCGCCGCCGCGAGCGACGCCGATCGTGGGCAGAGCTCCCACTCGCCGCACGATCCCGCGCGCGAACGCGCTTCCATGCCGACAGCGCGCTCGTACAATCGCCTCATGCCCACGTGCCCCCGGCGGTTGCTTCCCCGCGCCCTTCCTTGGTTTTTGTTCGCTGTAGCCGCCTGCGGCGGCGATCCGGATGTCGTGATGCCGCCCGGCGATGGCGGCGGGGGCGACGGCGGCGCGAGCAGCAGCTCGAGCGAAGGCGGCGGTTTCGTCGGGTCGATGGCCGCCTCGGGCGGCGCCGGCGGCGGGACTGGCTGTGAGGGCGTGAGCTGCCGGGCGGACCAGCACTGCGAGGAGGAGGACGGACAAGGCACCTGCGTCAACAACACGTGCGACGACCTCACCTGCGACGCGACCGAGGTGTGCGAGACGCCCCCGGATGCAGGGGCGCGCTGCGTCGATATCGCGTGCGAGAGCGACCTCCAGTGCGCCGTCGACCAGTTCTGCAACGGCACCATCTGCGTCGTCGACGCCTGCACGGCCGGCGCCCGGACGTGCGACGGCGACAGCCTCCGGCTGTGCGTGTCGAACGGCAGCACGACGAGCGAGCTCTTCACGTGCGGCGGAGCGGCCTACTTCGAGAGCACGTGCACCGACGACGGCGCGGGGCACGCCAGCTGCCCCTGCGAGGACGACTGGGACTGCCCGACGTACGCCGCCTGCGAGGTCGGCTCCTGCGCAGGCACCGGCGCCGCGCCGACGTGCCTCTTGCCGCCGGAGCCGTTCGCGGGCGCCCTGCCGCAGAACGAGATCCAGTGGGGAGGGCAGAACCGCGCCAACTCCGACGCCGCCAACAGCCCGTTCAAGACCTCGGCGCAGACCGTCATGACGCCGCTCGTCGCCAACCTCGACGACGACAACGGCGACGGGCTCATCAACGAGCTCGACTTCCCCGAGATCATCTTCACGACGTTCTGCGGCTCGAATTTCGGCAAGCAGGGCGTCCTCCGGGCGATCCACGGCGGCGGGCCCCGCAAGGGAGAGAACTACTTCGCGGTGCTCGGCGGGCAGGTCTGGCACGAAGGCGACCCCATCGACGCGCCCTACGCCTGCGCCGACGCGACGCTGATGCCGACCGCCGGGCTGGCCGTCGGCGATCTCGACGGCGACGGCGTCCCCGAGATCGTCGCGATCACCGCCGTCGTGACGGGGTCTGGGGCCACGGAGGTGACGAAGACAGGGCTCCAGATCTTCAGCAACACGGGCGAGACCAAGGTCCTCATGAACGAGATCTGGACGGGCTACAACGAGCCGTCGCCCGCGCTCGCCAACATCGACGGAGAGGGGCTCCCGGAGATCGTGGTCGGGCCGCACGTGTTCACGCTCAGCGTCGACAAGGACACCCGCGCGCTCTCGATCGTCGACCACTTCAAGGGCGACAAGGCTCAAGGGATACAGGGGTCACCGACGAACCCGCAGAACCGGCTCGGGCCCATCGCGTGCGTCGCGAACCTCGACGACGACCCCCGGCTTGAGATCGTCGCGGGCAGCACCGCCTACCGGCTGCCCCGCCCGCCGGCCGGCGTGACGAGCAGGGCCGGGTGCACGCCGCCCTACGCCAACGAGGACGCGACGGCGTTCTGCGAGGGGAGGCTCCTCGAGCTCTGGGACGGGCAGATCGTCAACGGCACGGCCCAGATCCCGAACGCGCAGCGAGACGGCCTCTGCGCCGTGGCCGACATCCTCGGGCGCAACCAGGCCGCCGCGCCCGGGCCGAACAACCCGCTCGATCAGCGCCCGGAGGTGATCCTGTTCAACAACGGGCACTTCTTCGTGCTCAACGGGCAGAACGGCACCATCCAGCGCCACCAGGTGATGACGGCCGAGGGCACCACCTTCGACGGCGGCGCCCCGAACGTGGACGACTTCGACGGCGACGGCTTCCCCGAGGTCGGCACGGCGTTCGGCCTCCGCTACATGATGTTCGATCTCCAGGAGCCGACGGCCGAGTGCCCGGCGTGGCCCAACGCGTTCACCGACGCGGGGACGGGGCTCCAGGGCAACCCGCCGCGGACCCCGAACGGGAAGCCGTGCACCACCGACGAGGACTGCGGCGCCCCGGGCGCGGCGACGTGCAACCAGCAGCGGGGCACCTGCGTCTGCTACCACAACGGCTGGCAGCGCTTGACCGAGGACGACTCGAGCCGCACCACCGGGTCGAGCGTGTTCGACTTCAACGGCGACGGCGCCGCCGAGGTCATCTACAACGACGAGTGCTACTTCCGCATCTACGACGGCGTGACGGCCGACGTCCTGTTCAAGGAGCACTCGCCGAGCCGAACCCGGTCCGAGTACCCGATCGTCGCCGACGTCGACAACGACGGCAACGCGGAGATCGTGTTCGGCACCTCGAACGAGTCCAACCACTGCTCGGAGGGCGCCGACTACAACAACGGCCTCGAGGTCTGGGGCGCGCAGAAGGACCTCTGGGTCTCGGCGCGCCGCATCTGGAACCAGCACAGCTACCACGTGACGAACGTGCTCGAGAACGGCGGCATCCCCGTGCGGGAGCCCGAGAGCTGGAAGGCGTACGGCGGCCGCGTCTACAACACCTACCGCTCGAACCCGCGGTCGTACGGCATCGCGCCGGATCTCGCGCTGAGCGGCATCCAGGTCTCGTCCCCGGACGCGACCTGCGGCGAGCTCACCGACGAGATCGCCATCACGGTGCGCGTCGAGAACCTCGGCGATCTCCGCGTGGGCCCCGGCGTCGCCATCAACTTCTACGGCGAGTGGGACACGCCGGACGTCGATGAGCCGCTCTACGGTGAGGACCTCGCCCCGCTGCAGTTCGTCCTCCAGAGCAGCATCGAGCCGCACAGCTCGCTGCTCCTGACGGTGAGGTACGACGCCGCGAACAACGCGCAGGGGACGCTGCCCGCCCGCCTGCGCGCGGTCGTCGACGAGGACGCCGTCGAGCGCGAGTGCCACGAGGACAACAACGCGCTCACCGCGCCGCTCGACGCCGGCAGCGCGCGCCCGGACCTCCAGATCGAGATCGGCCGGGTGACCGGCGCGAAGTGCAACAGGAAGCAGGTCGACGTCCCGACGACCGTCACCAACGCCGGCTCCGCGCCGGCCAGCGACGTGCGGATCCGGTACTACGCGGGCGATCCCGGCCAGGGCGGGACGGTGCTCCACGAGGAGGTCATCCCGGGGCCGATCGCGCCAGGGGCGAGCGTGGATCTCACCGCCACCATCGAGAAGTTCCCGTCGAACCTGTCGATCCTGATCTACGCCGTCGTCGATCCGGACGGGGCGATCGACGAGTGCAACGACGGGAACAACAAGGACGCCGCCTCGGACAAGCTCCTGTGCCCGGAGATCAATTGACGCGCCGGCGTCCGGCCGGCGGGCCTCCCCGCCGGCCGCGCCGCGCGCCGCGCTGACGCACGAACACAGGCTCCCGCCCGGAGCGCGGTGCTATGCCTGTGCGCCCCGCCGCGCCGCTGACGGCGCGCCGCCCCGGCGCGCGGAGCCCCGCGCCCCGCGCGCCGCGACCCAAGCCCCCACAGCGCCATGCTCGGAACCTCGAACCTCGCAAAATCATTCGGTGATCGGACCCTCTTCGAGGGCGTCTCGCTCAAGCTGAACGCCGGGTCCCGCTACGGCCTGGTGGGCGCGAACGGCTCGGGGAAGACCACCTTCCTGAAGATCGTGGCGGGCGACGAGCCCGCGAGCGACGGGAGCGTCAGCTTCCCGAAGGACGCCCGCGTGGGTGTGCTCCGGCAGGACCGGTTCCTCAGCGACGACCAGATCATCCTGGATCTCGCGATGATGGGTGATCGCGTCGTGTGGGAGGCGCTCGTCGAGTCGCGGCGGCTCGCGGAGGACGGCGGCGACGCCGGCCGGGTGGCCGACCTGGAGGATCGCATCCGCGCCCACGACGGGTACACGCTGGAGGCGCGCGCGAGCGCCGTCCTCGAGGGGCTCGGCATCCCCGTGGAGGCGCACCGGAGGCCGCTCTCCACGCTCTCGGGCGGCTTCAAGCTGCGCGTGCTGCTCGCGCAGGTGCTCCTCGGCGGCGCGGACGTGCTGCTGCTCGACGAGCCCACGAACCACCTCGACATCCTCTCCATCCGCTGGCTCGAGAAGTTCCTCGCCGGCTACAAGGGCTGCGCGGTCGTCATCTCCCACGACCAGCGCTTCCTCGACAACGTCGCCACGCACGTCCTCGACGTCGACTACGAGACCATCACGCTCTACACGGGCAACTACGCCGCGTTCGTCGTCGAGAAGCAGGCGATCCGCGAGCGCAAGCAGGCCGAGATCGCCCGCGCCGAGAAGATCATCGCGGACAAGCGCGCGTTCGTGGAGCGGTTCGGCGCGAAGGCGACCAAGGCGCGCCAGGCGCAGAGCCGGCTCAAGCAGATCGAGAAGATCGAGGTCGAGGAGCTCGCCGACACGTCGCGGCGTTCACCGGTGTTCCGGTTCGCGATCCAGAGGCCGAGCGGGCGCGAGGTGCTCGAGGCGAAGGGGATCTCGAAATCGTACGGCGCGAAGCAGGTGCTGCGCGACGTCTCGCTGTCGGTGCGGCGGGGCGAGCGGGTCGCGGTGATCGGGCCGAACGGGCTCGGCAAATCGACCCTGCTCAAGATCCTCGTGGGCCGGCTCGCCGCCGACGCCGGCGCCGCGTCGTGGGGGCACGAGGCCCGCATCGGCTACTTCGCCCAGGATCACCGCGAGCTGCTCGTCGACGGGTCGATGACGCCGCTCTCCTTCCTGTGGGCGGCGTGCCCCGACGAGTCGCCGAGCTACGTCCGCGGCCAGCTCGGCAAGGCGCTGTTCTCTGGCAACGACGTCGAGAAGAGCGTCGGCTCGCTCTCCGGCGGCGAGGCGGCGCGGCTCATCTTCTGCCGGATCATCGTCGAGCGGCCCAACGTGCTCGTGCTCGACGAGCCGACCAACCACCTCGATCTCGAGGCGATCCAGGGGCTCGTCGAGGGGCTCAAGGCGTTCGAGGGGACGGTGCTCTTCGTCTCGCACGATCGCTATTTCGTGTCCGAGCTGGCGACGCGCATCCTCGAGGTCACGCCGAGCGGGCCGCGCGATTTCCCAGGCACCTACGAGGAGTACCTGGCCGGCTGCGGCGACGATCACCTCGACGCCGACACGGTGGTGCTCAAGGCGAAGCGCGACCACCAGAAGGCGGCGGCGCCGGCCGAGGCGGGCGGCTCCTGGGAGGAGCAGAAGCGGCGTCGCAACCGGCAGAAGGAGCTGCCCGCGCGGCGCGACAAGGTGCTCGCGGCCATCGAGGCGGCCGAGGCGCGAAAGAAGGCGATCCACGACCTCTACTGCAGCGACGGCTTCTTCGAGCGCACCGGACAGGCCGAGATCGCGGCGCTCCAGGCCGAGGACGAGGCGCTCGGGCCGCGCATCGACGCGCTCATGGCGGAGTGGGAGCAGCTCGAGCAGGAGATCGCGGAGCTCGGGGTGGCGCAGCCGCAGTGAGGTCGTGCCGGGCTGCCCGGCCCCGGGAGAGGGGGTCCGCCGCGCGGCGCGGGGGCCCCGCCGAACTCGCCTGAGACGATGATCCTCCGGCTTCGCCGGAGGATCATCGTCTCAGGCTCAAACATCGGCCCATCCCCCGCGCCGCGCGGCGGACCCCCTCTCCCGGGGCCTACCGGTGCTCTGTTGATGACCCGCTCAGCACGCGGCGGCTCCCCTTGGCGACGCGAGCGGCGGCTCCCCTTGGCGACGCGAGCGGCGGCTCACCCGCACAGGAGACGGACCCAGATCGGCGTTTTCGGCGCGGAAGCGCACTCAAGTGCGCTGAGCACCGAAAACGTCGAGATGGGCCCGTATCCGAAGCGGGTGGGCCGTCGCTCAGTGGCTGCGGGTTTTGCGGCTGGCCATGTCGATGCCGACGGCCAGGATGAGGATGATGCCCTTGATGATCGGCTGCCAGAAGCTCTCCGTGTTCATCAGGCTCATGCCGTTGTCGAGCGAGGCCATGACGAGCGCGCCGAGCAGCGCGCCCCAGATGGTGCCCTGACCGCCGAGGAGCGACGTGCCGCCGATCACGGCGGCCGCGATCGCGTCGAGCTCCATCATCCGGCCGGCGTCCGAGGTCGCGGAGCCGACGCGGGCGGTGAGCACCACGCCCGCGATGCCCGCCATCACGCCCATCAGCGTGAACACGGCGATGAGGTGACGATCGATGCTGATGCCGGAGTAGAAGGCCGCCTCTCGGTTGCCGCCGATCGCGTAGAGGTGCCGCCCGAACGTCGTGTGCTTCGCGAGCACGGTGAACACGGTCGCGAGCACGAGCACGACCAGCACGGGGAACGGGACACCCTCGTAGGAGTTCATCAGGGCGGCGAACGCGACGGAGAACACGGCGAGCCCGATCCACGGGTAGCGCGCCGAGCCGGTCGCGCGCGCCGCCTTGTACAGCAGCCCGACGCAGAGGACGCCGGCGCCCGCCCAGCCGAGGGCGTGCGGCACGTACGCCTGGCCCACGAACAGGTAAGGACGCGCCGGCGAGATGGACACGCCGCCCGTCAAGCCGAGCATGGAGCCCTGGAAGATGAGCATCCCGCCGAGCGTGACGATGAAGGGGGGAATCCGCAGCCGCGCCACGAGGGTGCCCTGCACGAAGCCAAGGACTGCCCCGAGCAGGAGCGGCAGGACGAAGGCGGCCGGCAGCGGCCAGCCGAGGCTCACGTAGATCATCGCCGATGAGGCGCCGAGCAGACCGGCGAGCGCGCCCACCGAGAGATCGATCTGCCCCGAGACGATGACCATCACCATGCCGACGGCCAGGATCGAGGTCACCGACATCTGCCGCGCGAGGAGCGTCAGGTTGCGCGGCGTCACGAACGTCCCATCCGTCGTGATGGAGAAGGCAATCCAGATCGCGATGAGCGAGCCCACCATCGAGAGGGCGCGCCAGGGGATACGCACGCGAAGCTTGGCCTCGCTCATTCCGTCACCTTCCTCGTTGCAGCAGCCATCACGCGCTCCGCGGTCGCGTCCTTCCGATCGAGGCAGGCCGTCGGCCTGCCCTGGTTGAGGACCAGCACGCGGTGGCTCATGCCGAGCAGCTCCGGTAGATCGGAGGACACGAGCACCACCGCGAGCCCATCCGAAGCGAGCTTGTGGATGAGCTGGTAGATCTCCGCCTTCGCACCGACGTCGATTCCCCGGGTCGGCTCGTCGAGCAGCAGCACGCGCGGCCCCGTCATCAGCCATTTGCCGATCACGATCTTCTGCTGGTTGCCGCCCGAGAGCTGGTTCGCGAGCGCGAGCGGCCCAGACGCCTTGGTCCGGAGCGCCTTCATCTGCTCGACCGCAGTGACCTCCCGATCGGCGTGATCGAGGAAGAGCCCCTTGACGAACCGCCGCAGGGTAGCGAGCGTGATGTTGTCGAGGAGGGTCGCCTCGAGCACGAGGCCGTAGCGCTTGCGATCCTCGCTGACGAGCGCGATGCCCGCGTCGATCGCCTGCGCGGGCTCCTTGAACGGCGGCGTCGCGGGCCCGCCTCGGACCGAGATCGCGCCGGTGACGCGGCTCGTTGCAGCGCCAAATATCGTCGAGAGGAGCGCGGTGCGGCCGGCGCCCATGAGGCCGCCGACGCCCAGCACCTCGCCGGCGCGCACCTCGAAGCTCACGTCGCGCAGCACGTACCGCCCGGGGTGCCCCGCGTCCTCGACCGACCAGCCCTGGACCGACATCGCGACAGGGCCCTCCGGCGGCGGGGGGCAGGGATAGAGGTTCGTCACCTCGCGGCCGACCATGTACGAGATGACGTTGTCGGGCGTGAGCGCGGTCCGCGGCTGGGTCGTGATCGACTTCCCGTCACGGAGGACCGTGATGCGATCGGCGATCTCGAAGACCTCCTCGAGCCGGTGGCTGATGTAGATGCAGGAGACGCCGCGGGCGCGCAGGTCGCGGAGCAGGCCGAGCAACGTCCTCACGCCAGACTCGGTGAGCGCCGCCGTGGGCTCGTCGAGGACGAGGATCTTCGCGTCCTTGAGCAGCGCCTTCGCGATCTCGACCATCTGCTGCTGGCCGATGCCCAGCTCCTTGATCGGGCGCTCGGGATCGATGTCGAGCCCGACGCGCGCGAGCGCCTCCCGCGCCAGGGCCCGCACCGCGTCCCAGTCGATGAGCCCCCCGCGGACGGGCTCGCGCCCGAGCACGAGGTTCTCGGCGACGGTGAGATCGGGCACGAGCGCGAGCTCCTGCGCGATCAGCGCAATGCGGTGCTCCTCGGCGCTGCGCATGCTGCTGAACTGCACGACGCCGCCGTTCAAGCGGATCTCGCCGCCGTAGGTGCCTGCGGGGTAGTAGCCGCAGAGGATCTTGATGAGGGTACTCTTACCCGCGCCGTTCTCGCCGCAGAGGGCGTGAATCTCGCCTTCCTGGAGGTCGAACGAGACGCCATCGAGGGCTTTCACCCCGGGGAACTGCTTCGTGATCGATGCGAGCTCGAGGAGAGGCATTGTCCTGGGCGCAAGGGGCGTCAGCGCGCGGCCACGTTCGCCTGGGAGGGGCCTGCGATGCAAGCACTTTGTTGGAAGCGCGAAGAGGAGCTGGGCGCTCGGGTCGCCGCGTGGCGCGCGACGCGGGTCACGCGGCGCGCGTCACGCGTGTTCCCTGGGAAGCGCGGGGGGCGAAGAGTGGATGAGAGCCCCCGGCGCGAGGGCTCCCGGGGCGGCCCGGGCGAGGGCGCTCAGTTGTAGAAGCCGAGGTCGTCGATGTAGAGGTCGAACTTGGGCGCGATGCCGATCTGGAACTGGATCGCGTAGAGCTTCGTCGCGTCGATCTGGTCGGTGCCCGCCGGATCGCCCCAGCCGCCCTGCTTCAGGTCCGCGAAGGGAATCGTGAACTGCTGCCACTCCTCGGTGACGGCGAGCGACTTTTGCCACGCGTCGCACTCCGAGCAGGAGCCGCCGGTCGGATCCGTGCCCGGATCCGAGATCAGGACGGTCACGCTCGTGCCGGAGCCCGGGCCGAGTTTGGCCCAGAACGTGATTCCTGTGTACGCCGAGGCGTCATAGGCCGCCTTGACGCCCTCGGGGCTGTTCAGATCGAAGCCGAAGCCAGCGCCCCACGTCTCGAAGCCCTCTCCCCACGAGCGCGCCGCGTACGTGCTCTGCGAGCGCGCCGGCTCGAGCGCCGTCATCGTGAAAGGCTCTTCCCCGGTCCCCTCCGGATCGGGCGGCGGGGTCTGCGTGGCCCCCTCCGTCGCGTCATTGAAGGTGTACCAGTAACCGACCCGCCCGCCCTTGGCGAGGATGGCGTTGTCGTTGTCCTCCATGTCATCGATCATCTCGATCGTCTGGGGGCCGGCGCCCGAGCCCGTCGAGGCCGAGGTGCTCGCGGCCGTCGAGGTCGTGGTGGGATCGGTGGTCCCCGTGCTCGCCGCCGTCGTCGTCGACGGGTCCACGCTGCCCGAGGAGGTGGTGCTGCCAGCGCTGCCGGCGCCGCCAGCGCCCCCGCTCCCGCCGCCATCGTCGTCGCCGCCGCACGCTGCGAACGCCGCGACAGCCAGTCCGCACACCGTCAAGTTAAAAGCACGCAGGAAAATTCTAGTCTTCATACGTTCATATCTCCGAACCTAGGTTATGCTAATCAGCGCTCGCACTGGGCCGGACGTCAATTGAATCAAGGAGCGTCCTGGCGCGGCGAGTATCGCCTGGAAGCTCAGGCCCTGCAACCTTCTTCTTCCTTCTCTGCAATCCGTCTTTCTCATCGTTCGCCTTCGTTCGCCATGGAGACGAGGCTCGCGCGAATGTCCTTGTTGGGGCCGCTCGTGACGGCGGTGGCACGTTCGAAGCGTCGTTGAGACGTGAGCGCCTGGATCAGCGCGAGTGGCCGCCTGCTTGCAAGGCGCCTTCGCGGGCTCTCTCGGCGAGGCTCGAAGGAGGAAAGATGGCACGGGCGAAGGCTGGCCGGCGAGCGCGCGCCGCGGCGCAGAGGGGCGCGCAGGGCGCGGACCGGGAGCGGAGCGAAGGCGAAGGCGAAGGCGCGCCCCCGACGGAGCAGGAGAGAGCCCCGCGGAGAGAGCGGCAGAGCGCGGCGGCGCAGCGCGGGAGCTGCGCGCGGCTGCCGGGGAGGAGGGGAGTCGCGGGGCTGCTCTTGAGCCGGCTGGAGACGGCGGCATACCGCATCTACGAGCGGGTCGCCGGGCTGTCCGAGGAGCGGCCGGCGCTCGGGGTCGAGATCGCGGCGTCGGCGCTGCGGGCGTTCGGGGCCCGCACCCCGCGGGTCGTGAGCAGCGTCACGGTGAGCCGCGCGCGGGCGGCGGTCCTGAACGCGCTGCAGGACGCGGCGGGCGTGCGGCGCCTCCTGCCGAGCATCGGGCGCGTGGAGGCCGGCGCGAAGAGGCAGGCCTCCACGACTCGGGCGGCCGGCGCGGGTGGCCCGGAGCGCACGCCGGCAGGCGTCGTTTCGCTCGCGACCGCGCCGGGCGACAGGGGCACGGAGATCAAGGTGGTGCTGCCGGGCGCGCGGCCGAGGGGGCGGCTCGCGCGCGCGGCGGGCGAGCTGCTCGCGGAGCTGCCCAGGCGGCAGCTGCGGGGCGAGCTGCGCCGGCTGAGGCAATGGATCGAGATCGGCGAGATCCCGACGACGGCGGGGCAGCCGTCCGGCCGGACAGACCGTGAGGGGGAGTGACCATGCGCGCGATCTGCTGGAACGGGGTGGATGACATCGTCGTGGAGTCGGTGCCCGAGCCGAGGCTCATCAGCCCGCACGACGCCATCGTCCGCGTCTCGCTGTCGTCGGTGTGCGGCTCGGATCTGCACCTGCTCCACGGGTACGTCCCGACGATGAAGCAGGGCGACATCCTCGGGCACGAGTTCCTCGGCGAGGTCGTGGAGACCGGCGCGGAGGTGAAGCGGGTCCAGCGGGGCGATCGCGTCGTCGTGGCGTCGATCATCGGGTGTGGGCGGTGCGCGTATTGCCAGCGCGAGCTGTGGTCGCTCTGCGAAAACTCGAATCCTCATCACGTGGTGGCGGACAGGGTGTTCGGGGACACGACTGCCGCGATCTTCGGCTACTCGCACGCCTTCGGGGGCTTCGCGGGGAGCCACGCCGAGTACGTGCGCGTGCCGTTCGCCGATCACGGCGCGTTCAAGGTCCCCGACGGGGTGCGGGACGAGAGCGCCCTGTTCGCCTCCGACGCGCTCTCGACGGGCTACATGGCGGCCGAGCTCTGCGACATCCGCCCGGGCCAGGTCGTGGCCGTCTGGGGGTGCGGGGGCGTCGGTCAGATGGCGATCAAGAGCGCCTATCTCCTCGGCGCCGAGCGCGTCATCGCGATCGACCGGATCGCGGACCGCCTGGCGATGGCGAAGGCGCACGGGGGCGCCGACGCCCTCAACTACGCCGAGGTCGACGTCCAGGAGGCGCTCCGCGAGATGACGGGAGGGCGCGGCCCCGACGCCTGCATCGACGCGGTGGGCATGGAAGCCGACGGGACGGGCCTGCAGTACGCGGTCGATCGGGTGAAGCAGGCGTTCCGGATGCAGAGCGACCGGCCGCTCGTGCTGCGCGAGGCGATGCTGGCGTGCCGCAAGGGCGGCACGGTGTCCATCGTGGGCGTCTATTCCGGGTTCGCCGACAAGATCCCGCTCGGCGCGCTCATGAACAAGGCGCTCATCGTCAGGACCGGTCAGCAGCACGGACAGCGGTACATCCCGAGGCTGCTCGATCACATCCAGCGCGGCGACGTCGATCCGTCGTACCTCCTGACGCACCGGATGTGCCTGGATGACGGGCCGCGCGGATACCGCCTGTTCGAGGCGCGCACGGAGGGGTGCATGCGCGCGGTGTTCGCCCCCTGACCCTGGCGAGGCCGCCGCGCCCTGGCGAGGCCGCCGCGCGGGATCTAGCGCTCCTGCCCCTCCGCCAGCGTCGCCTGGATGGCCTGCGCCCGCTTCAGGTGGCTCGCCGCCGTGTCGCGAATGCGCTGGAGCTCCTGCTTGAGCTCCTGGTCTTCCACCCGCGGGATGACCTGCTCGTCCAGAATCCGCACGGCATAGCTGTGCATCCTCACCTGGATGGCCATGTACTCCTGGTCGAACCTCTCGACCGGCTGCGCGCGGAGGTGCGCCGCGATGATGGACGAGTGCGCGGCGAGCATGGCGCTCGCCCGCGTCGGCTCCGCCTTGATCCCGAGGCGCCGGAGGTGCGCGCCCAGGTCGTTCTCCGCCTGGGTGTGGGCCTTGATCATCTCCCGGGCGAAGTCCTTCACCTCGCGCGACTTCGCCAGCTCGAGGGCGATCTTCGCCTGGGCGATCTCACCCTGGTTCGCCGCGGAGATCACCTTGACGAGGGCGCCGTCCGATACCCGCTTCTCCGCTGGCTGCAGCCTCGCCAGTTGCGGCCTCTGCTGCTGGGAGATCTGCGCGCCCTGATGGATATAACCTCCCCGCCCACCCGCGTGCGCGGTGCTGCCGATGACGCTCGCGGCGAGCGCGGCGATCACCGCGACGCGATGCTTGAAATGATGGCGCATCATGGTGGATTCCCTTCCTGGATTTCCGCGGCGCGCTTCACGGGCCGATCCGTGGATGCCCGCGGCTCACGACGTCTCGAACGTCAAGCAAGCGGCGGACCCGCTCTCGACGTAACTCTCGACGTAGACCGAGGGACTGCCCTGCTCATGGCGCTGCGCGCGGGCGCGCTCGCGGGGCGCTCGCCGCACACCCGGCGAGTCGTCCTCGCCGTGTCTCGGGATTCCACGTCGAGCCAAGAGGGCCCGTTATCCCCCGTTCAATCTACCGTGCAAGGGAGGTCGCCTCCTCGAAAGGCGCCCTCTCCGGCGGAAGCCCCGCTCCCTCGGCAATCGGGCTCCTCCGGGAAATCCCCTGCGCCGGGGGCGAGAGGGGCTTGCGGGGCGCCGGTCCCGGTGGTCAAGTGCAGCGTGGCGCGGCCCCCGGGCCGCCTCGCGCGCTGGCGAAGAGCTCGCCTGGGGGCCTCCGCGAATTCGCACATGCCTGACCGCGGCTTCATCCTCACGCCCACGACCCGCGTCGTCGCCGGGTGCCCGGAGATCCGCCTCCACGCGGTGATGGAGGACGGCGCGCCGGCGCTCGTCATCGAGGACAGGTTCAGGCCCTACTTCTTCGTTCGCGCCCGCGACGAGGACGTCGCGCGGCGGCTCGCGGACCGCCGCGTCTCCCCGCAGGCTCTCGAGACGCTCGACGGAGAGCCGGTCCTGCGCGTCGACGCGGCGCTCCCCCGGGACGTCGCGGCGCTGCGCGACAGGCTGGCCGAGGCCGGCGCCGACGCCCTCGAGGCGGACGTGCGCTTTCCCTACCGCTTTCTCATCGATCGCGGCATCCGCGGGGCGTTCGCGGTCTCCGGGCCTTTCGAGCTCCGCCCGGGTGTGGGGCGCGTGTACCGCAATCCCACGCTCGTGCCCGCGAGCTTCGTCCCCCGCCTCCGCGTGCTCTCGCTCGATATCGAGACGAGCCTCGACGGCGAGAGCCTCTATGCCATTGCCCTCGCGGGGGCGGGCGGCGAGCGCTGCCTCCTCGTCCGCGACGAGCCGGTGCCCGGCGGACTCCCCTCCTTCGTCGAGCGCTTCCCTGACGAGCGGGCGCTCCTCGAGCGCTTCCTCGAGCTCGTCGCCCAGGCGGACCCCGACGTCCTCACCGGCTGGAACATCCCGGATTTCGATCTGCCCGCGCTCCAGCGCTATTGCCGGCGCGCCGGGCTCCCGTGCGCGCTCGGGAGGGGCGATGACGAGATCACGATCCTGCGCGATCCGGGCTTCTCGCGCGAGGCGCGCGCCGTCCTGCCGGGGCGGGTGGTGCTCGACGGCCTCGCGCTCCTCCGCGGCGCCTTCCTGCGGCTCGACGATTACCGCCTCGAGACCGCCGCTCGGACGATCCTCGGGCGCGGCAAGCTGTTCGGCCCAGACGACCGGGGCGAGCAGATCGAGGCGTCGTACCGCGACGACCCGGCGCGGCTCGCGGAGTACAACCTCGAGGACGCGCGCCTCGTCCGGGATCTGCTGGAGAAGACGGGGCTCATCGAGCTCTCGGTGCGGAGGAGCCTGCTCACCGGAATGCAGCTCGACCGCGTGGGGGCGCAGATCGCCGCGATCGACTCGCTCTACCTGCCCGCGCTCCGCGCCCGCGGCAAGGTCGCGCCCTCGGTATCGAGGGAGGGGCCGGAGGGAGAGGCGGAGATCGCCGGCGGCCTGGTGCTCGATTCGCTCCCGGGGCTCTACCGCAACATCGTGGTGTACGATTACAAGAGCCTCTATCCGAGCCTCATTCGCACCTTCAACATCGACCCGCTGACGTTCGTCGCCGGGGGCGCCGGGCCGCCCGAGGCGCTCATCGTCACGCCGGGCGGCGCGGCCTTCCGGCGCGGCGAGCCGGGCATCTTGCCCGAGCTCGTCGCGCGCCTCTGGGACGAGCGGGCCGAGGCGCGGCGGGCGGGCGACGAGCGGGGCGCGATGGCCATCAAGATCCTCATGAACTCGCTCTTCGGCGTGCTCGGCTCGCCCGCGTCGCGCCTGTTCTCCCCGGAGGTCGCGAACGCGATCACGCGCGCCGGGCAGCACGTCATCCGGCTCACGGCCGAGGCGGTGCGGAGGGCCGGGCACCGGGTGCTTTACGGAGACACCGACTCTCTCTTCGTCGATATCGGCGAGCCCGACACGGGGCGCGCCGCCGCCCGGGCCGAGGAGCTCCGCGACGCCGTCTCCGGGTCGGTCGCCGCCGAGATCGCGAGGACGTTCGGCTGCGAGAGCCGGCTGGAGCTCGAGTTCGAGAAGGTCTATGCGCGCTTCCTCCTGCCCGAGCTGCGCGGCGCCGCGCAGGGCAGCAAGAAGCGCTATGCCGGCCTGGTCGCCGGGGAGGGCGGCGACAAGCTCGAGATCGTCGGGCTCGAGGCGGTCCGGCGGGACGCGAGCGCGGTGGCGCGGCGCTTCCAGCGGGAGCTGCTCGACCTGGTCTTCCACGATCGCCCGGTGGAGGGCTTCGTGCGAACCTTCGTGACGGACCTCCGCGCGGGGCGGTTCGACGCGGAGCTCGTCTACAAGAAGGCGCTGAGGAAGCCGCTCGGCGCTTACACGAAGACGACGCCGCCGCACGTGAAGGCGGCCCGCAAGCTGGGCGGGGACGCGGGGAGGATCGTGGCCTATGTGATCACGCGCGCCGGCCCGGAGCCGGCGGGCCAGACGACCGCGCCGCCGGACTACGATCATTACGTGTCGCAGCAGCTCAAGCCGATCGCGGACTCGGTGCTGCGGTGGCTGGGCGGGGCCGATTTCGATGAGATGACGGGCGCGCGGCGGCAGCTCTCGCTGTTCTGACCCGGCGCCGGTCGCGCGAGGCGAATCCGGGGGCGGGCGGCCGCGAGGTCCCCGGCGGAGCGCCGGGAGATCAGGAGTTCGCGGGGGCGCCCGGGAAGCTCACTTGGCCGACAGCGCGTCGGTGACCATCGCGCGCGCCTCGTCGAGCACGCGATCGAGGTGCGCCTGGTCCTTGAAGCTCTCCGCGTAGATCTTGTAGACGTCCTCGGTGCCCGACGGCCGCGCGGCGAACCAGCCGTTCTCCGCGACGACCTTGAGCCCGCCGATCTCGCCGCCGTTGCCGGGCGCGCGCGTGAGCTTCGCGGTGATCGGCTCGCCCGCGAGGGTCTCGGCGCGCACCGCGTCGGGGGAGAGCTTCTTGAGCACGCTCTTCTGGCTCGGCGTGGCCGGCGCGTCGATGCGCGTGTAGATCGGCGCGCCGAACCGCGCGGTGAGGTCGCGGTAGTGCTCGGCCGGATCGCGCCCGGTGCGGGCGAGGATCTCGGCGGCGAGCAGGTCGAGGAGGATGCCGTCCTTGTCCGTCGACCACACCTGCCCGTTCTTCCGCAGGAACGAGGCGCCCGCGCTCTCCTCGCCGCCGAAGCCGAGCGAGCCGTCGAGCAGCCCGTCGACGAACCACTTGAAGCCGACCGGCACCTCGCGGAGCGGGCGGCCGAGGTCCTTCGCCACCCGATCGATCATGCTGCTCGAGACGAGCGTCTTGCCCACGGCCGCGTCGGGCCGCCAGAGCGGGCGGTTCCGGAAGAGGTAGGACACCGCCACGGCGAGGTAATGGTTCGGGTTCATCAGCCCGGCGCTGCGCGTGACGATGCCGTGGCGATCCGAGTCGGCGTCGTTGCCGAACGCGAGATCGTAGTCGTCCTTGAGCGCGATGAGGTTCGCCATCGCGTGGGGCGACGAGCAGTCCATGCGGATCTTGCCGTCGTGATCGAGGGGCATGAAGCCGAAGGTGGGGTCGACTGCCTGGTTCACCACCGTGATATCCAGCCCGAATTTCTCGGCGATCGGCGCCCAGTACGCGATGTTCGAGCCGCCGAGCGGATCGACGCCGATGCGCAGCTTCGCGCCGCGGACGGCCTCGAGATCGACCACGTTGCCGAGATCGGCGACGTAGGGGCCGATGAAATCGTACGGGTGGGTCGTCGGCGCGCGCAGCGCGGCCTCGTAGGGCGTGCGCTTCACGCCAGCGTTGTCGGCGCGGAGCAGCTCGTTGGCGCGATCCTCGATCCAGCCGGTGACGGCGGTGTCGGCCGGCCCGCCGTTCGGCGGGTTGTACTTGATGCCGCCGTCGTCGGGCGGGTTGTGCGACGGCGTGATCACCACGCCGTCCGCGAGCCCCGAGGTGCGCCCGCGGTTGGCGGTGAGGATCGCGTGCGAGATGGCCGGCGTCGGCGTGACGCCGCTCCGCTCGGCGATGAGGACGTCGACGCCGTTGGCCGCGAAGACCTCGATGACGCTGCGCTGCGCCGGCTCAGAGAGCGCGTGCGTGTCCATGCCGAGGTAGAGCGAGCCCGTCGTGCCCTCCTTCGCGCGGTAGTCGCAGATGGCCTGCGCGACCGCGAGGACGTGCGCCTCGTTGAAGCTGCGCCGGGCAGCCGAGCCGCGGTGGCCCGAGGTGCCGAAGGCGACGCGCTGCTGCGGATCGCCCATGTCGGGGCGCTCGCTGTAGTACTGCGCGCGCAGCTTGTCGGGATCGATCAGCACGTCGGGAGGGGCCTTGCGGCCTGCGAGGGGGTGGAGCGGCATGAGCCTCCGCATAGCCGAGCGCGCGGGACGAGCCAACCCTTCCACGGGTGCCGCGGGTCCCGGGCACGGCGAATCTGGATTGCCGCTCGCGCTCCGCCTGGCCTGCTGGAGCGCCGGCCAACTCGTCGGCGTGGCGCTCGTGGAGGGGTTCCTGGGGCGCGCGGCCGTCAAGGTGGAGGCCTGAGCGCCGTTCGCCGCCGCCCGCGGGGGCGCGATGGGCGATGGCGAGGAGAGCCGAACGCCACGCGCTCAGGAGCGGCGGTTCACAGCGGCCTGTCCTTCGCCGCCGCCTCGAGCCAGTCCGCGCACGCGCCGTCCTCGGCGGGCGGCTGAACGCCCTTGATGAGATACCACGCCTCCCGGTGCTCCACGCGGGCGCCGGGCTCCACGTGCTGCAGCGGGCCGAGCGACTCGACCTCGAGCATGTCCGCGTTCGTGAACGTCTCGAAGTTGCACCCCATGTCCGGGTACCTGGCGCCCTCGATGAACGGGAACCGCTTCAGGAACACGTTCCCGTGGTTCGCGTACGCCGCGTAGCCCTGGCTCACGAGCGCGCCCACCTTCTGCGGGTCCTTGCCGGCGACCTGCCGCAGGCGGATCACGCGCTTGCCCCATGTCCACCGGGGCTCGGCCATGTCGGTATACGACCACAGCACGAGCGGCCGCGCCGGCAAGACGCGATCGGGGTGCGGGACGAACGGCGCCTGCGGGAACAGGCACTCGCCGCCGGCCGCCATCACGGAGAGCGACCACGGGGCGAACTCGACGGCATAGGCGCTGTGGTTCTCGATCGCGTGATCGATGACGAACCTGCCCGCCGCGGCGTCCGCCGCGATGCGGACCTCCTTCTGCATTCCGTACCTGTCCGGCGCGGTCCGGAGCACGAGCGCGCCGTTCTCCTCCCGGTGCTCGACCGGATCGTTGTCGGGCTGCAACGTCCGCTGCTCATCCTCGGGACCGATCCAGAGCCGGTGACCGCCGTAGAACCTGTACTTGGTCCCGCCTGTCGCGCCCATGTCCTCGGGGATCTCGGAGAGCTCGTTCGGGCCGCCGATGACGCCGTACCGGATGATGCGCGGGCCGATGTCGAGCGTGACGACGAGCTCCGTGTCGCCGCAGACGAGGCGCGCGGCGCGCTTCCAACCGCCGTAAGGGATGATCTCCATGCGGGAGGTCTCGTACCGCAGAACCGGAGGGCGGTTCAACCCCGACTGCCGCGCCCGCTCCCACGCCGTCGCCCTGGACATCCGGCGCCGCAGCCGCCTCGCCCTGCGAGCGGCGCGACCGCTCAGGTGCCGCCGCCGGCCAAGCGCTCCGGAGGCGCGAAGTCGGCCGGGCGGCCGCCGAGGCCCATGGAGATGACGCGCCGCCAGCGGAGGTCGCCGAGGTCGAGCGCGAGATCCTGCAGGGGCGGCAGCGCGTGCGCGCGGCTCGACGCGGCGGCGACCGCGCGGAGCAGCGGCACGACGAGGGGCGCGCGCTGCCGGGGCACGCCGAGCTGCTGGGCGAGCTCGTCGCCCAGCACGGCCCTGGAGAGGCTGCAGGAGATGGCCATGAACCGCTCGGCGCTCCGGCGCTCGCCGGCGGTGCGCGCGCTGCGGACCTTGCCGGTGAGCAGCGCGTCCACGAGCATGCGCGAGTCGTGGTCCGGCGCGCCCTGCGTCGCGAAGATCATCTCGGCCAGCCTTCGCGCCTCGGCGTAGGACCCGGGGATGAGCTCGGGCTCGACGCCGATGACGTGGGCCACGTAGCGCCAGAGGTGCACGAGGTCCTCCCTCTGGGCGGGCGTGAAGCGGTAGGCGAGCTTGTCGAGGCCGTCGATGACCGCGACCGAGAAGAGCAGCGCCGTCGCCACCATGTCGTGCTGGTTGATCGGCTCGCCCCAGAGGGCCGTCTGCCACCGGCCGCTCGCGCGGATGAGGCGCCGCACCTGCGCGTGCATGACGCGCACCTTGACGGTGATCGCGAAGCCCTCGCCGGAGCGGCGCATTCCGTTCGCCTGGCTCACGGCGTAGACGAACCGGCTCGTCTCGGCGAGGCGGCGCGCGGCCTGCTCGCGGAGCCTCCCCGAGAAGACGAGCGGCTTGTTCCCGCCGGGCGACGCGTACCCGAGGACGAGCGACTGCATCGCGAGCAGGATCCCGCCGAGGAAGCCCGTGCGCAGGAACGCCGCCCCGCCGCGGTTCACCGCCTCCCAGTCCACCCAGAGGGGCACGTGATCGACCGACGCGAAGAGCGCCCGCAGCTCGGCCGGCGCCTCTTTCGCCGCGCGGTCATCGTCGATGCCGCGCGCGAGGGCAGCCTCCAGGAGGCGGAAGCCCTGGCCCGGGGGCATCGACGCGAACGCCTCCACGACGGCGTCGGCCGCCGGATCGACGCGGAGCAGGAAGGGCCCCAGGCGATCGAGCTGGTCGCCGAAGCGACGGCGGGCGTCTGCGGTGTCCTGGAAGCGAGCCGGAATCGTCGCGTTCTCCATGCGCTGGAACAGAATATCGCCTGGCGCACCGGCTGCACTCCGCAAAGGCGACGCCGCGCGGATCGTCACGCCGAGGCGAGCAGCCGAGCGCTCCACCGCGGGGCGTCGCTGCGGCTCAGGGCGCCGCCTTGCGCGACGCCGCGCGCGGACCGGAGCTCCGCGGATCACCTCGGTGAGATCGTGCGCCCGCGCTGCGCAAGGCAGAACCTGAGCCCCTCCCGCAGGCTGCGCATCGGGTTCAGCTCATCGAGCGCGACGCCGATCGTGACGAGCGTCTCCGCGACATGACCGCCCAGCCCGGTGAGGACGCAGCGCGCGCCGAGGAGTTGCACCGCCTGAGCCAGCTTGATGAGGTGCTGGGCGGTCATGGAGTCGATGAGCGTGACGCCGGTCAGATCGAGGATCACCCACTCGACGTCGCTGTCCTCCGCCACGCGCACGAGGAGCCGCTCGGTCACCTCGACGGCGCGCACCGAGTCGAACAGCCCGACGAGCGGGAGCGTGAGGATGCCGTGCCAGATATCGATGATCGGCACCGAGAGCTCCCGGATCGCGCACTCCTGGCGCTGGATGGTGTCGAGCTGATGCTCGAGCTCTCGCTTCGAGGCGGCGAGCGCGGCGAGCGCCTGGCTCTTCTGCTGCGTGGTCACGGAGAGCTCGGAGAGAAAGACGCGCAGCGCCTCCTCGATCACCCCGAAGGCGTCATGTTCGACCTCCGCCAGCTGCGTCAACGCGAGCTCGACCTCTCCGGTGGACGCGAGCGCAACCGCATCGATGACGCGTTGCATCCGGCGTTCCTCGATGGAGATCATGTTCTCGGATTCTTGCATGGGCTCCTGGGGGCGCAGCAGGGGTTGACCGGTGAGGAAGCGGAGTCACCGGGCTCATGCGCTGGGTCGACCTCGCCGGCCGCATGGGAGGACGTGCCCGCGGTGATCTGGCCTCGTGTGCCCGATCGCACGGCTCTACCTATCTATCCCCACATCCTACCTCGCGACCGGGCGTGTGAATCGACCTTCGACCAAGACGGGATAGATAGCCTATCCGCGGCGCGGCTGAAATGAGCCTGGCCGGTTGATCCGCGCTTCCGCGCTCCCCGCCGCCCGCTCTGGCGACCTCGTGTTCAATCGACCGAGCGAACGCAACGAAACCCGGTCGATACGTCACCTGCCTCACGATCGTACGCCAGCCGGAATGTCGCCTTTGCGGTGCTAGCGGAGAAGTCCCACGATCCACCCCGGAGCACGCCCCTGCTGCCGGTCGCCGGCACCTGGGGATCTGTCTGGGCGCCTCTGGCGTACACACCCGGATCCCAGCCGTCGGCCACCCATTCCCAGACGTTGCCCGCCATGTCGAGCGCGCCCGACGGGCTCGCTCCGGCCTCGGCCGAGCCGACCTCCTGGGTGCCCTTGCCGCGCCCGCCGCAGCCCTGCCCAGGAGGCCGAGACACGATCGCGTGCGCGCACCCTGGCGCCTCGTTGCCCCACGGATACTCGCGGCCGTCGGCGCCGCGCGCGGCGTATTCCCACTCGGCCTCGGTCGGGAGCCGCTTGCCGGCGAAGGCGCAGTACGCGGCCGCCTGCGCCTGGTCGACGCACGAGATCGGGTGTCGCGACTTCGCGGGATCCGCCGCGGTGCAGAGCGCGCCGCGCTGCTCGACGTCGGCCTCGGTCGCGCGGGGGCCGTGCAGGCCGCTCGGCGTGCACCGGCCCGCCTCGACGCAGCGCTGGTAGGCGGCGACCGTCACCTCGGTGCGATCGACGTCGAACGCGCGGGTCAGCGTCACGTCATGGGGCGGGCGCTCGGATTTGCCGCCCTTCTCGCTGCCCATCGTGAAGCGGCCCGCCGGAACCCGGACCATGTCGGGCGGGGGCGGCGCCTTCATCTGGGGCGCGGTCAGGCCGCCGAGCGCGCGCGCCGGCCGCGCATCGTCGGGCGCGCGGTAACGGACGAACGCGACGGCGCCTGCGCCGGCCGCGGCGGCCAGCGCGACCGACGAGGCGAGCGCGGGCAACAGGCGCCGCCGCGGAGCGGCCCTGGCGGCCTGCGGCGCGGGAGGGGGCGACGCCGGTTGCGGGGCTGCCAGCGGCGGCGCGCTCGTCGCCAGGCCGCGCATCGTCGTGAGGGACGGCGTGGGCGGCGCGCCGACGGACGTGGGCGGCGCGCCGACGGACGTGGGCGGCGCGCCGACGGACGTGGGAAGCCCGCCGGCGGGCGGGCCAGCGGCCACGCGCTCCGTCCCCGCCACGCCCAGCGCCGCAGCGCCGGGCGCTGCGCCCGCAGGCGGGCTGCCCGCCGCGGGCGCGACCGCGCCGGCGGGCGCGGCCGTCGCCATCGCAGCCTCGAGCGCTCCCCAGAGCTCGCCTGCCGTGCGGTAGCGCTCCCGCGGGTCGATCGCGAGCGCGCGGCGCACCACCGCCTCGACGGCGTCGGGCGCGCTCACGCCCGCGCCCTGCAAGCTCGGGCGGAACGCCGGATCGGTCGCCGCGATGTAGAGCTGCGTGACGTCGCTTCCCAGGAGGGCGCGGTTGCCCGAGGCGACCTCGATGAGCACCAAGGCGAGCGCGAAGACATCGGTCCACGGCCCGGTCGCGCCGAAGCGGTGGTGAAACTGCTCCGGCGCGCCGTAATGGACGGTGAAGGCCCGGAGCGCGCTCCCTGTCTCGGCCATCGCCTGCGTCATGCTCGAGAGCTCGCCGAGCACCTTGGCGATGCCGAAGTCGAGGACCTTCAGCGTGCGCCGGCCGCCGATCTCCGCGAGGAACAGGTTGGCCGGCTTGACGTCGCGGTGGGCGACGCCCTGCGCGTGCGCGACCTCGAGCGCGTAGGCCGCGGGCGCGAGCAGGGCGACCGCCTCGGCGAGCGGGCGCGCCGCATCGCCGCGGGCGCGCCGCTCGGCGATCTCGCGGTCGAGCGGCACGCCATGGAGCCACTCGAGCACGAGATACGGCGTCCACTCGCCCGACGGCGAGACCGCGGCGCCGGTGTCGAGGGCCTGCACGATGCCGGCGCTCGCGCGGGAGAGGCGGTGGAGGAGCCGCCCCTCGTCGAGGAGCATCCGCTGGAACGACGCGCGCTCCGCCGGGGCCAGCGATCCGAGCAGCTTCAGGCACTTGACCGCGACCGGCTCGTCGAACCCGAGGTGCTGGCCGCGGTAGACGACGCCGAACCCGCCCTCGCCGACCACGGCGTCGAGCCGGTACTTGCCGCCGATCGTCGCGCCCACCCAGCCGAAGGGATCCGAAGGTGCCATCTCGCGGCGCGAGTCTACACCGGGCGCCACGGCCGCGCGGAGCTCACGCCGAGATAGGCGCCGAGCGCCCCGACGTCCTCTGAGCGTGAGCGCCCGGGAGGATCCGGACGGATCCAGCGCGTGTCTCCCGATCCCCTCAGGGCGCCCGCTCCTCGAACCCGCCCGGCCTCAACGCCCGCTCGAAGAACGCGCACAGCTCCTCGTGCCGCGCGCGCGCGTCCGCGCGGCCTATCTCGATGAGCGCCCCGGCGAACTCCCCGTCGAACAGCAGGTAAGACAGGAAATCGGCCTCCCGCTGCTCGTCTCCCTCGGCGAGGCGCCGCATCACGCGGCCGAGCACGCTGGTAGTCCGCGCGCGGAACGCGGGGGAGCGCACGAACTCCGCCGCCAGGCTGCCGATGTCCTTGGAGGCGCGGATGAGCAGCGACCGCATCGGCCGCAGCGCGCGCCCCGGCGGCAGCCCGAGCTCGTCGTTGAGCTCGCCGATGAAGCTCTCTCCATAGCGCCGCCGCCCCGCCTCCAGGATCCCGTTGATGCTCTCGAGGCGCGCCAGATCGTTGTCGATCCGGTCGAGCATCAGCGCGTTCAGCGTCTTGCCGAGCAGGAAGAGGGGCCCGGGGAAGCCCGGCGCGTCGCGGTCGGCCGCGCTCGAGGCGGGCTCGATGTACCGCGGATTGACCACGATCACGCCGTCGGCGCCGAGGCGCCGCGCGGGCGACAGCGGGACGTTCTGGCGCAGCCCGCCGTCGCAGTAGAGCTCTCCGTCGATGCTCACCGGGCGGAACAGGATGGGGAGCGCGGACGAGGCGAGCGCGTGCTGCGCGCGGATCGCGGTGGCGCGCGGGGAGATCGTCGGGTCGTGGCTCCAGGGCGGCAGGCCGGGCTCGCGGCGGTGGACGAAGACGACGGTGCGGCCGCTCTTGACCAGCGTCGTCGACACGGTCAGCGCCGACAGGAGCCCCCTCTCGAGGTGGCCGTCGATCCGCTCGAAGGGCACGGCCTCCGCGATCTGCCGCTCGAGGCCCGACGTGTCGAGGATCGCGGCGCGGCCGCTCGAGGGCGCGCTCGCGGCGCCTCCACGGAGCAGGTCGTGCCCGACGGCGAGCACGCCGCGCACGTCGAGGCGCACGAGGTCGTCGATGCGCAGGCGCGTCCATACCCCGGCGAGCCGCCGCGCGCGGCTCCGCGCCTCGTCCGCGAACGCGGCGAGACCACAGACGTTGATGGCGCCGACCGAGGTGCCGCACAGGATATCGAGCGGCGCCTCGCGGCCGAGATCGCGAGAGACGTCCTCGAGGATGTGCTGCACCACGCCGACCTCGTAAGCGCCGCGGGCGGCGCCGCCGGCCAGGACGAGCGCGATCTTGGGGGCGCGGCCACTCCGGGTCGAGACGGGCGCCAGGTCAGCCATGTTCGCAGAATACCATGATCGCCATCACGACATGGGCTCTTTGGCGCGCTTCACGCGTCGCCGCGGCGTGCTACACCCGCCGTGAGCGCGGGCACGGAGGCGCGCGGTGACGGCAGATGACGGCAATCTACCTGGCCCTTGCCTACCTCCTCGGAGCGATCCCGACAGGCTACCTCTTCGCGCGGTTCGTCAAAGGGGTCGACCTCCGCCAGGTCGGCTCGGGGAACATCGGCGCCACGAACGTCTTGCGCGCCTTCGGCTGGGGGCCTGGCCTGGCCGTCCTGGCCGCGGATGTGGCGAAGGGCGCGCTCGTCGCCGGGCCCCTCGCGTCGTGGCTCTCCGTCGCGCCGGGCGGGTGGGTCGCCGCGGCGGGCGGCCTCACCGCGGTGCTGGGCCACGACTACACGGTCTTCCTCGGGATGCGGGGCGGCAAGGGCGTCGCGACCTCCTGCGGCGTCCTGCTCGTGCTGGCGCCGCGATCCACGCTCGCCACGCTGGCCGTCTTCGCGGTCACCGTGCGGGCGACCCGCATGGTCTCGGCGGGCTCCCTCGCCGGCGCCCTCGCCCTGCCCCTCTTCCTCTGGCTGCTCGGCGAGCGGGCCGCCCCGGCCCTCTGCCTCTCGCTGCTCCTCGCCGGGCTCGTCTGGCTGAAGCACATCCCGAACATCCGGCGGATGCTCGCGGGCACCGAGAACACGATCTCGTTCGGGAAGCGGCGCGACGAGGAGCCCGACGACGAGCGCGACGGCGCGCCGCGCGACGACGAGCGCCGCTGACGGCCGCGGCGTCGCTCGTCGTCGCGCGGCGCCCGCTCACTTGGAGATGGTCTTCGCGAAGATCACCGCGCCTTGCTTGTCGATGAACTCGAACAGCAGGTTCCTCCCCTCGAACCGCAGATAGGCGAAACCCTCGATCTTGTCCGTGAAGAAGAGCTGCCCCCGCTCCGTCGGGACCGAGGGGGACACCGGGCGGGTCTTCGAGCCGGCGCCGCTGACGGCGAAATAGGTGCTCGGGCAGCCCTCGTCTCGCCCCTTGTCGATGAACTCGAGGTTGTGGTCGTGGCCGGCCATATACATGTCGGCCCCGCAGTAGATGGCCTGCTGCATGGCGAACATCCCGCTCATCCCGAGCGACGGGTTGTCCGAGGCGTGAGCTCCGGACGTGTAGCGGGGGTGATGGCCAAAGACGATCTTCCACGTGGCGTCCGAGGCGGCGACCCGCGCGCTCATGTCGCGCGCCTGGTCATCGGAGGTGAAGTCGACGGTATCGATCCCGAAGAGATGGACGTCGCCGACGCGAACGTCGTAGTACGAGGCGGGCATGTGCCACTTGGCGCTCATCCGCATGCCGGGCCCGTCGCCCACGGGCAGCTGCGAGTAGTCGATCTGCGCTTGCCGCACGCCGTTGCTGCTGGGGCCGTGGTCGTGGTTCCCCAGCACCGCATAGAACGGGAGGCCGTTCAGGCCGGCCCTGTCGTAGGGCTGCTCGAACTTGGGCCCCCACTGCGTATCGCCCGTGTCGGCCACGCCGTTGTCGTAGAAATTGTCGCCGTTCATCATCACCGCATGACAGCCCCCGACCTCGATGCACTTCTCGCTCATCCGATCGGCGACCTGGTTCTGCGCGAGGTTTCCCTCGCCGGTGTCGCCGATAGCGATGATCCTCACGACATCGAGGTGAGAGACGACGGTCCCGATGGCCTGGGCGCCCGCCGCGCCCAAGGTCGCGCCGTGGTCCCCGGGGATCCCGCCGCTCGGCCCGGCGCCGCTGCTCGCGGCGCCCGTGCTGGTCGGCTCATCGCCTGCCCCCGCCAGCGCTCCTGCGCCCGGGATCGGCACGCTGTCCGCCACGCCGCAGCCCGCGCCGAAGACGATGGCCGGCGACGCGGAGAGGACGAGGGCAACAAGGGACTTCATGGAGATCGCGAGAGGACGTGCTGCGCGGAGAGGCTTCATCTGGCGCTCATTGTAACCAACGCCGGTCTCCGATGATCACCCGTCCAAAGCTTTGTTCGTCCCGGCGCGCCAGGAAACTCGAGCACACCAGCTCTTCCACCCAGGCCGGACACAGGCATCAACACGGTATCCGCGCCGCGGGCCGGCCCCCTCCAGCGGTGCCCGTTTTTGCTTGACGTCGGCGAGATCCACACGCACAAATTGAACATCACTTTCAATATCAACAATGAAGCCAACGTGATCCGAGGGACGGCCCCTGCCTCGAGCCTGTACCGATGCGCCGCGCTCGCCGCTTTCCTCTGGTCCGACGTTCGCCGGGAAGAAGCCTCGTGAGCTCGCGCACTCCGCTTTCTGTCGGCCGCCTGCTCCCATCGGAGCTCTCGTGCCTGCCGGAGCCCGCGCACGAGGAGGGCTCGCCTCCGCCGCCGACGATCCTCGCGAGCGCGAGCTCGCGCCGGATCAGTACACGCGAAACTGCCCGCTCAGCGTCAGCAGCGAGAGCATGTGGAGCAACCCCGAGAAGTAGCGGGTCTCCCCGGTCGCCGGCGGCGTCGTCCACACCGCCGCGATGTAATCGGCGCGATCTTCGGTCGTCGCGACCAGCCCGGTGACCCCGTTCATGAAGATGAGCGCCGACTCCGGCGTGGCGTTGAGCATCGCGCCGTCGATCTTGAAGACCGCGCCGTACTTGCCGATGCCCAGCTTCGAGAAGAACCCGAGCAGCCGGTCCGCCTCCTCCACTTGCCACGGGTCGACCCCGAACCAGACGTGGTCGAGCGCGAGGCTCAGCTGCGTGCGGTAGGCCTCGGAGCCGAAGTAGTCCCAGTTGAGCACCGGCGTGCCGTCGAAGTGCGTGCGCACCGGGATGAGCCCGGTGCTCGGGTGCGCGGCCTCCTGCCAGTGTGTGCGCGCGCTGGCGGCAGCCTCGGACCAGAAGGGGTCGCGCATGGCCTGCGCCCAGAGCTCGTAATAGGCGGGCATCTCGATGGAAGGACGGGTGACGTCCGCCGCCGAGACGTGCGGGTAGTCGTAGACGAGCTTCGTCGTCGAATCGAAGGTGTTCGTCACACCCGAGTCGACTCCCCCGTTCAGGGCCTCCTTGTGGCGCATCACCTCGAGCAAGTTGATCGCGTCCAGCCCATAGTCGATGGTCCCGGTGTCGCTCCCCCAGCGGCCGTGGGCGAAGAACAGCGCCATCGCGATCTGCTGGAGGCCAAAGGGATCGGCGCACAACATCGGGCCTACCGGGGTGTCGCACCACGACATGAGATAACCCTGGTTGGGACCGGACGTGGGCTGGAGCGTGGACTTGGCGTATCTCCAGAGCCGGTCGAACTCGTCTCGCTTGTCGAGCTCGACCGTGATGATCATCCCGAGGCCCATGCCCTCGGAGCGCACACTATTGTGGTAGTCGTCCCAGATGTAAGCCTGTTCCTTGCCAGGCACCGTATAGTAGACGGTCTCGTCGCTGGGATCGCCGTAGAAGAGCTGATTGAAGCTGTCCTCGATCTTGGCCGCGATCTCCTCGTCCGTCTTGCCGAGCACGTCGCGGAACGCGTTGGGGTACTCGGAGGGGCCCGTCAGCGGGCCGAGCTCATCGCTGCTCATTCGGTCGTAGCCGAGCGAATCCACCGTGGTCATACACCCAGGCAGCACACACACCGCCATCCAGGCACCGGCGACGCCGGAAGCTGCGCGGAACGAACGGAGGCGGGCAGGGCAACGCATGACCCAGAGTTCAGTTGTTTACATAGCGCCGTACCCGGGAAGCAAGCACGCTGTTCGGATGCCGGCGAAGAAATGCCGCGGCGCGCTGCGAGGCAGCGTCGGAGCGGCCGCTCTTCGCGAGCGCGTCGATCCGCAGGACCTCGGCCTCGAGGCTCAGCCGCCCGCGCGGATGCGTCCTGGAGTAGGCGTCCAGGAGCGAGAGCGCGCCTCGCGCGTTCCCGCTCGCGAGCATGGTGCGCGCCGCGTCCAGCGCGCCGAGCTCCGCCTCCAGGGCGGCGGCGCCCGTACCGGACGGCTTCGGATCGAGCTTCGTGGCCGCAGCGCTGCTGCCACCAGCGAGCGCCGGGGCGATCGTCTCCTCCGCGACGGCCTCCACCGGCGCCGGCGCCGAGGCTGGCGCCTGGACCGCCGTCTGCGCGACCGGGTCGGCGAGCGCGGCGCCGAAGCGGTGCGCCGCGGCGACCTCCGACGCGTCTTGCCCGCGCCAGGCGAGGTAGCCCGCCGGGATGCCCGCGAGCATGCCCACCGTCGAGAGCGCGACGAGGATCTTGGTCCAGCCGAGCTTCACGGCGAGCGACGAGGACGTAGAGGACACCCCTGCGGCGGAGAGCGCCGCGGGCGCCGCCACGCTGGCCGACAGGGCGGCGGCGCCGGCGAGTCCCAGCGCGGCAAGCGTCTTCGCGCGCGTCTCCGGTGACGTAGAATACGACGCGCCTGCGCTCAGCAGCGCGCGTTCGAGCGGGTTGTCGCTCTCATCCAGTAGGCGACGTGGTTCCATCATCGTCTCACCTCGCTCGTCGAAACGAGCTCCAGCGCGCGGACGCGCTCACGAAAATCGGCCCTGGCCCTTCGTAGCCGAGAGGCCACGGTGCCCTGCGGGATCCCCAGCACGCCGGCGATCTCCACCATGCTCATCTCCTCGAACTCGTACAGCACGAACACGGTCCGCAGATCTGACTCCATCTGGTCGAGGACCTGATCGAGCATCTGTCGCGCGTGTTTCTGGCTGGTGAGCTGCTCGGGTGTCGCAGCGTCCACAACCTCCGGCGGCTCGGCCGCGGGGAACTCCCGCCGACGCGCGGCGCTGCGGCGCGCGTGGGCGGCTACGTGAAGCGCGGTCTGGAGAAGAAAGCTCTTCTCGGCGCCCGGCCGGACGTCGTCCAGCCGCTGCGCGGCCGCGATGAAGGTGCGTTGCACCGCATCGTCGATCTCGGCAGCAGGGGTCCCCGCGTTGCGGAGCACCCGCCCGATGAAGTCAAGATGAGCGTCCACCATCCGTCGCAAGCGCGCGTCCCGCTGCTTCACGCTGGCCGCCGGTGGCGCCACGCTCGCCGGCTCGCTGTCAGGCAAAGCAGACGATGTCATGACGTCGACAACCATACTCACCGCGAGGCGAGGCATGAGACCAGTGAAGAACGGACACTACCGGGAAGCAATGGGCGACAGCCAGAGCGGAACATTGTCCTCGGGTCGGGGGGGGCAGCGTGCCTGCGGCCCAGCTTCCGGATGCCGTCCATGGGTCATAATTCCCAGCGCGAGTCGGAGTGATCACAGAATCCTGGCTTAGAAGTTGTGCACGATTCCAACGCCGACGAGCGGCGAGATCGCCGGCGTTTCACCGACGGTCTCTGCAGACCACCCCAGTGTGAACCGCCGGTGGACGAGCGGCACGGAGGCGCCCACCTCGAGCTCGAGGGCGGTGTCCTCGCCGAGGAGCGCAGCGGCGCGCACGAGGCCTCCGGCGCTCCACCACGACCGCACAGCGGACTCCGGGTTCGAGACACCTCGCCCCGCCGCCGCGAGCCAGCCGCCGGCGGCGACGACGCAGGGCTCTGCGGTGACGATACGGACGAGCTGCCAGCGCAGCGGGCACGCGGAGAGGGCCGCCGCCGCCCACTGGATGAGGGCGCTGTCGCCGCCCGACAGCAGGTCGTTCCGCGCGTACATCAGCGAGAGACCGAACGACGGGCTCAGCGGGCCCTCGAGGTGCGGGGTCACCCGGACACCGAGGGCGCCGCCCAGGCTCACATGAGGTGCGACGACCTGGGTCACCAGGGCGTGCGCGCCGAGCGTGAACCTGAGCGGGAGCGGCGGCGCCTCTTGCGGGGCGACCGGAGGCTCCGGGGGGACCGCGGGCGGCGGCGCAGGGGGAGAGAGGGGCGCGGTCACCTCGGCCACCTCGTCGAGCGCGAGCGACGCGGTGAGCGAGAGCGCCTGCACCACAACGTCGCACGACGTGGCATCGACGATCCGCGTGTCGGTCTCGCCGCCCGCGTGAACGACGCGCAGCTCGCCGTGGACCCCGGCCCCGCCGCGGCTCAGCCGGACGCGGACACCCCAGCCGTTCTCGCCGTCAGCCGCGAGGCGTACGCGGTCCGACCGGGCACGGATGCCCTGGTAGAACTGGTCGGCGGTCGCGCAGTCCGCCGGGGCATCGAAGTCGATGCGAATGGGGATCGGCGCCGGCGCCGCGGTGGCTGACGACCAACCGAGGACGACGAGCTCGATGAGCGAGATGCCGTCACCGGAAGCCACGGGCCCGAAGGTGCCACGAACCGTTCGCGAACCGCCAGATGGTCATGCAGCCAGCCGATGTGCAACGTGCAAAAATCCAGGGTGGTGACGCAGCGCGGCGGCGGCGCGCACACTGGCGCCGTGAGCTACCTCATCGCGCAAACGTGAGGTCGCGCTCACGCTCCTCCGAGGCGAACGAGCACCTCGCGCAGCGACCCGAGCTCCGCGTCCGCGCCGGTGAAGTCCGACGGCGCGGTGAGCGGCGACGGGACGACCCAGCACGTCATGCCCGCGGCCTTGGCCGACCGGAGCCCGCGCTCGGAGTCCTCGATCACGAGGACATCGCGCGCCGCGAGCCCCAGCCGCTCGCAGGCGATCCGGTACGGCTCGGGATCCGGCTTGGCGCGCGCGTACTGGTCCCGCGTGAGCGCGAACTCGAACCACCGCAGGAGGCCCGTCGCCGCGTGCGCTCGCTGGAACGGCTCGGGCTTGCTGCTCGTGACGATCGCCATGCGAAAGCGCGCGGCGAGCTCCGTGACGACCTCGCGCACGCCCGGCAACAGCGTGTCTCCGCCCGCGACGAGCTCGAGGTACCGGCGATCCCTCTCATCGGCCAGCCGCCGCACGCCCGCCTCGTCGACCCCGCGAGCGCTGGCGAGGTGCCAGGCGCCGCGCGCCTCGACGAGGAACAGCTGGCGATAGTCGTCGATGGTGAGCTCGACGCCGACCGACGCGATCGTCTCGCGCGTCGCCTGGAAGTAAAGCCCTTCGGTGTCGACGAGGACTCCATCGTTGTCCCAGAGAATGGCCTTGAACACGCCGGGCCTTCGTAGCGCCGCCCCTCGATGCCGGCAAGCGAGCTCCGCGGCAGCGGACGCCGCGCCTCGGCCCCTCGGCGCTCGGAAGGACGCGCCCGCGCGAGCGCGGATGCGCGCCGCCGGGCCGTCGCGACTCACGTCGTGGACGCCCGCAGCGGACACCCATCTGCTTGCAGGCAGCGAGGGACCCGGCCGAGCGCGTCGGCCGTTTCCCTGCCGCCCTGCCTGTCGGTGGGAGAGGCAACCCAGGGGCAAACCTACGAGGCGACGAGGCGACAAGGCGAGACACGGAGAAGCCGAGACATAAGCGCTCGCGAAGTACAAAGTTCGTGACTGCGCCACCAGGGATGGTGCTAGCCTCGGTCAAGGCGGATAACACCAACGCATCCACCGAGGCGGTGCTCCCATGGGTGACAAATCTCCGAAGGCCAAAGAGCGACAGAAGAAGCAGGACACGGCGGAGAAGAACCAGAAGAAGGCAGCCGCGACCGCCAAGGCGTCGCCTGCTCCGGCCGCGCCCGCCAAGAAGGGCAAGTAGTCGGACCGAGCGGGGCCGCGCTCGGCGCGGTCCACACCCCCTTTCGACAAGCTCCCCACCTCGCCTCTCCCGGGGCTCGGCGCGCGGGTCGCTCGGCGCCGGGCCGCGGAGGGGCCAGATTTCTTCCACCGCAGCATCTTCCTGGCGCGGCGGCCTCGCGCTAGAGAGGGCCGAGCCGTGCGACCCACCCCGCTCCAAGCCGTCGCGCCGCCGCTCGCCGCGCTCGTGATCCTGCTCGCGCTCTGGGAGGCGCTCGCCCGAGCGCTCAGCATCCCTGCCTACCTCCTGCCGCCCCCCTCGGACGTCGCGCGGGCGGGCGCGGTGGACGCCGGCCCCCTGCTCGCCGGCGCGGTCACGACGGCGAAGGCCGCGCTCGCGGGCTTCTTCCTCAGCGCCGTGGTCGGCGTGCTCGCCGCCATCGCGCTCGCCTCGTCGCGCCCGCTCGAGCGGGCGCTCTATCCCTATACCGTCTTCCTGCAGACCGTCCCGATCGTCGCCATCGCCCCGCTGCTCGTGCTCTGGTGCGGCCCCGGCCTGCGCGCGGTCGCGGTCTCGGCGTTCATCGTCTCCGTGTTCCCGGTCATCGCGAACACGCTCACCGGCCTGCGCTCCGTCGAGCCCGCGCTGCGGGATCTCTTCCGGCTCTACGGGGCCGGCCGCTTGGCCACGCTCCGCAAGCTCGAGCTGCCCTCGGCGCTCCCCCACCTCGTGACGGGGCTCCGGATCGCGGCGGGCCTCGCGGTCATCGGCGCGATCGTCGGGGAGTTCGTCGCCGGCTTCTCGGAGGACGCCGCCGGCCTGGGCATCCTGGTCCTCTCCGCCTATCGCCAGCTGCGCACGGATCTGCTCTTCGCCGCCGTGCTGCTCGCCTCCGGGCTCGGCCTCGCGCTCTTCGGCGCCGTCGACCTCGCCGGCAGGCGGCTCTTGCGGCGCTGGCATCCTTCGGAGATCAATCGCTGATGCACTCCCCCGACAGCCGCCGGTTGTTCCTGCAACGCCTCGCCTCCCTGGTCGCCGTCCCCCTCCTCGCCCCCGCCTGCTCGCGCTCGCAATCGTCGGAAGGCGACGGGCGCGCGTCGTCCGCGTCCCCGCAAGGAAGCGCGCCGGCCACGCCTTCCCAGAGCGCGCCGGCCGCGCCCGCCACGGCTGCCCAGAGCGCGCCGGCCGCGAAGGTGAAGCTCGCCCTCAACTGGGTTCCGGAGCCCGAGTTCGGCGGGTTCTACGCCGCGCGCGAGTCGGGCGCGTTCGCCAAGGAGGGGCTCGACGTCGAGATCCTCGGCGGCGGCGCCGGCGTGCCGGTCGTCCAGATGGTGGCCGGCGGGCAGGTGGATTTCGGCATCTCCGGCGCCGACGAGGTGCTCACCGCCCGCGCCCGCGGCGCGGACGTGCTCCCCCTCCTCGCCGTGTTCCAGACCTCGCCGCAGGCCATCATGACCCACGAGAGCCGCGGCGCGAAGAGCATCGCCGACATCCTCAAGTCGGGCACGCTCGCGATCGAGCCGGGGCTGCCTTACGCCGCCTACCTCAAGAAGAAGTACGGGTTCGACAAGGTGAAGGTCGTGCCGTACGACGGCGGCGTCGCCCGCTTCGTCGCCGACAAGGACTTCTCCCAGCAGTGCTTCATCACGGCCGAGCCGATCGCGGCCAAGCGCAAGGGGAGCGACCCCGCCGCGTTCCTGGTGGCCACCGAGGGGTTCAACCCGTACGTCGTCGTCGTGATCACGCGCGCAGCGCTCTGGAAGGAGAACCCGGAGCGCGTCCGCGCGTTCGTCCGCGCGACGCGCGAGGGCTGGCGCACCTACCTCCAGGATCCGACGCGGTCCAATGAGATCATGGCCAAGCTCAACACCTCGATGGACGCGGAGACCTTCGTCGCCGCGGCCGAGGCGCAGCGGCCGTTGATCGAGACCCCCGAGACCAAGGAGAAGGGCCTCGGCGTGATGACCAGCGAACGCTGGGAGACGCTCGCGAAGCAGCTCGTCGACCTCGGCGTGCTCCAGAAGGCGCCGCCGATCGACGAGGTGCTCGTCGCGATGCGCTGATCGGCACGACAGGCGCCCCGCGCGCGGCGCGCGGCGCGAGATCTCGGCGCGCGACTTCGTCTAGAATGTCGCACGTCGCCGCGCCTCCCGGCGCAGCCGCGCCTCAACGCAAGGGAAGAACGCCCTCCATGGCTTCCACGCATCGACCTCGGGCCAGCCGGCTCCCGTTCGCCTCGCTGCCCCTCGCGGCGGCGTACGTGCCTGCCGCCGTCGCCATCGCCTTTGCCGCGTGCGGCCCCGAGTTCACGGCGCGCCCGCCCGACGCGTCGACGAGCTCGAGCACCGGCGGCGGGAGCGGCGGGACCGGCGGGAGCGGCGGCGGGTGTCCTGGAGGCGGCATGATCTGCGGCGACGCATGCGTCGACCCGATGACGGACGCGCAGCACTGCGGCACGTGCGACGTCGCCTGCCCGACCTTCGGCGGCGAGCCGACCTGCCTGGACGGGGTCTGCCAGTCGCCGGCGTGCGAGGAGAACCGCGGCAACTGCGACAAGGACCCCGAGAACGCCTGCGAGGTGGATCTCCTCACGAGCACCGCGCACTGCGGCAGGTGCGACAAGCCCTGCGGCGGCCAGTGCGTGCGGGGCGCCTGCGTCGCGCCCACGCACATCGCGGCCGGCACGGATTACACGTGCGCGGTGCTCAGCGACGGCTCGGTCTGGTGCTGGGGCAGGAACACCTGGGGCAACCTCGGCGACGGGACGCTGCAGCAGGATCGACCGATCCCCAAGCCGGTCGCGGGCCTCAGCGGCGCCACCAGGGTCGCGGCGAGCATCTCGTCGGGGCGCGCGCACACGTGCGCGGTGCTCAGCGACGGCTCGGTCTGGTGCTGGGGCGCGGGCAACAGCGGACAGCTCGGCGACGGCGAGGCGACGAACTCCCCCTCCCCCGTGCGCGCCAAGGAGCTCGCGGGCGCGACCCAGGTCGCCGTCGGTGGGACCCATACGTGCGCGGTGACGACATCGCACGAGCTCTATTGCTGGGGCGAGGGCAGCTCCGGCCAGCTGGGCTATGGCGACGAGGTCGATCGGGTCGAGCCCACCGTGATGCTGGACGGCGTGGACTCGGTGAGCGCCGGCCTCTCGCACACCTGCGCGGGCATGATGGAGCGGATGGGCGAGCGCACGATGAACTGCTGGGGCCACAACGAGAGCGGCCAGCTCGGCATCGGCAACTTCAACCAGCAGAACACCCCGCAGCCCGTCGCGGGCCTCACCAGCGTCGCGCTCACGGCCGCGGGCGCCTTGCACACGTGCGCCGCGCCGGCGCGCGGCGTGGCCTCCTGCTGGGGCAAGGGAGAGCAGTACCGCCTCGGGACTGGCGTCGTGAACCCCGAGGCGATTCCCCGGAAGATCCCGGACCTCGTGGACGTGACCCGGATCTCGCTCGGCGCGAGGCACTCCGGCGCCGTCCTGGCGGGCGGCGAGGTGCTCATGTGGGGCGACAACGCGAAGGGGCAGCTCGGCACCGGCACGCAGGATCCGGGGCTCCTTCCGGAGCCGATCGGGCTGACCGACGTGGTCGAGCTGGCCCTCGGCGCTGACCACAGCTGCGCGCTCAAGCGCACGGGCGAGATGCTCTGCTGGGGTGACAACAGCAACGGCGAGCTGGGCGACGGGACCGTCGAGCCCCGGCTCGTGCCGACGCGCGTCGTCTGGCCGACGCCGCCGTAACGCGACGCCTCGACCGCGGGGACCGCCGACGCACGCGCGGTGAGCCGACAGGGCATCGCCCGACGCGCCTCAATGGCCTTCGAGGACATCCGGCAGCATTCACCACTACCCGACCAGGACGCGATCTCCGCCTGTTGCACACATCTGCCGCCAGGGACACCACGTAACATGACGTGGCAGACGTGACGCGCGCCGTGCAGTAAGGGCGCAAGCGCGCAACCACGCGGACACACATGCGAAAACAGACGTGGGCGACGCGGGCGACGCGCGCGACGCGCGCGATGCGAGCGCCGGTCAGCTGGTCAGCCGCCACCCTGATATTTCATGAACCGGATAATTTCGACTCGACAGCCAATCAACTCAACCGCATATACTCCAGCTATCATGACCGCGTCGTCAGCCTGACGAAGCCAGGCAGTTTGCACTTTGGCTTCTCGACGCGGCCTATTTCGACAACCCCGGTCCGACAACCATGGACCCCTGGAGGGCATATGTCGCATTCCGCCACGTCAAAATCATCGCACTCCAACGGAAAATGGTTGGCCTGCGGCGCGCTGGTGCTCCTCTCCGCCGTGTCGCCGCTGATCCCGGGTCCGGCGCTGGCGCAGGGGGGATGCTACGGCGAGATCAAGACGTTCGCGACGGTCCCGGCGGCTCCGGGGTTCCCCGAAGGGATCGCGGTCCATGGAAATCGGGTCTACGTCTCCGGCCCAGCGACGTTCGGCACCGCAGGTCAAGGCCCGTCCAAGATCGCTGTATTCGACAGGGACAGCAAAGTCCAGAAGAATACGATCGTGGTGGCGGGCGAGGCGCTCGGCGCCGAGCATGCCCTGAGCTGCATCGCCGTCGACGACGACGGCCGCGTCTACGCGCTCAGCACGCAGCTCGGCCTCCTGCGCTTCACGAAGACTGGACACGGATATGTCCAGGAGAGCTACGGCGATCCGCTGCCGGATCTACCGGCTTGTGTGATGGCCGCGCCGGGACAGGCGTGCTCGCCGACGCCCTTCCCGACGCCGCCGCTACCGAACGATATCGCCTTCGACGAGGAGGGTTACGCGTATGTGACCGACTCGCTGCAGGCGACGATCTTCCGCTACGCGCCCGGCGGCGGCGCGCCGGAGATCTGGTTCCAGAGCACGGCCCTCGTCGGCAGCGGCGACCTGCCGCTCGGCGTGAACGGGATCCGGCTCGATCCGGAGCGGGAGCACGTCTATTTCTCTGTGACGTTCTCCCCGACGGATACGAGCCTGGGTTCCATCTACCGGCTCCCCCTCGTCGACGCCCCCGATGAGGCCGATCTGGAGCTGGTCCACGACTACGATGCTGGCGAGGCGCCCGACGGGTTCGCGTTCGGCAAGTCGGGGAAGCTCTATGTCGCGCTCGCGGCGGCCAACGCGATCTCGGTGCTCGACGAGCACGGGGTCGAAAAGTCGCGCATCGAGAGCGCACCAGGCGAGGAGATTCCCCTCGACGCCCCCGCCAACGTGGCCTTCAACGACCCGGCGCAGATGCTGCTCATCGTGAATCACGCGAGCTTCACAAGGAACCCCGAGCACTTCGGGGTGCTGAGGGTCTGGGTCGGCGACAAGGCCGATCCGCTCGAGAAGCCGTCGCTTCCTTGAGACGAGACCAGGGCTCCGGACGCCGCCCTCGCCTCAGGTGAGGCCCCCGCGCCGGCGCACGATCCAGTGCGCGCCGAGCGCAGCGGCCGCCGCCAGCGTCCAGGCCCAGGGGGGCAGGAGCGGCGCGACGTGGCGCTCGGCCGCCACCTGGGTCGCCGCAGGCAGCGACAGCGAGCCGGCGCCCGACGGGAGCACCGACGCGCCGCCCGTCGCGCGGGCGATCGCCTCCAGGCGGGCGACGTCGGGGCGGGGATCGGCCCACTCGTCGCCGCCGCGCTCGCACGCGAAGTCGCGCCGCGTCGTCGCCCGCTTCTGGTCGCCTCCGTCGCCAACGGCGCCTTCAGGGACGATCTCCACCGTGGCCGAATACCCCCCGGGCTCGAGGCGACCGGCGGCGAGCTCGACCGGCTCGCCGCCCTCGCCGATAGGCGCGGTCAACGTCTTCACGACCGCGCCGCTGCCGAGGCGCGCGATGGTCACCCTGGCCTCGCCGCGCTGCCCGGCGAGGGGGCGCAGCACGAGCGCCGTCTCCTCGCCCGCGAGGCAGCCGCCGCGCGGCTCGATCGCGGCAGGCTCGAAGCGCGGATCGCGCATGAGCCAGCCGAGCAGGGCGTCCCAGAACGCGCCGTGCGCGCGGCCCGCGGAGCTCGAGGCGAACGCGCTGAAGAGCAGGCGGTGGCTGCCGTCGAGCGTCAGCGCGATCGTCCGGCCGCTCTCGTGCTCGCCCAGCGAGAGCACCGGCATCGGCGCGCCCGACGCCGTCGTGCGGGTCGGGTGCGTCATCAGCACCGTCGCCCCGGGGAGCGGATCGCCGACGACGTTGGTCCCCGGCATCTCCGGCATCTCGTCGCCGATCAACGCGAGCAGCGGCGCGAGCACCGGCGCCGCGCGGCCCGCGGCGGTGATGCGCGGCACGAAGGCGCCGAGATCCACCTTGGGCGCGCGGCCGATGTCGAGATCCACCGGCAGGACGCGGGCGAGCCGCGTGCGCGCATAGTTGCCCGACACGAAGGCGTTCGGGCCGCCCACCATGATGAGCCCGCCGCCCTTGTCGACATACTGGGCCAGCGCCGGGAGGTGCTTGGTCAGGCCGTACGGCGCGGCGTCGAAGTCCTGCAGGACGACCGCATCGAAGCTCGAGAGGTGGACGCTGAAGAGCTCGTCGACCGGGAACGGGATCAGCGCGAGCTCGTCCGAGGACGCGTTCACCTCGTCGCCGGGCGTGCGCAGGATGAAGAAGGCCACGACGTCGACAGAGGCGTCGGCCTTGAGCCACATCCGGAGCGCGCGCACGTCGTACGTCGGCCGGCCCGCCACGTGGAGCACGCGGATGCGGTCGCGCGCGACGTCGAGCGTGACGTACCGGACGTCGTTCTCGGGGAGCTCGTCGCCGTCCGGCGCCTTGATCGACACCTCCAGGATGCGGGTGCCGGCGCGGTCGAGCGTCACGCCGAGCTCGACCGTGCCGACGCCGCCCTCGACGTGCGCCGTGCCCGTGGCGAGCGTCGTGGGCGCGCCCTGCTCGCGCAGCTCGCGGGCCACGACGGGCACCGCGTCGCACGCGAGGCCGCCGCTGCAGCCGATGTCGATGCGGAGCGAGAGCGGCTGGTGGGCGACCGCGGCGCCGGAGGTGCGGACCGCGCGGACGCCGGCGTCGCGCACGGACTCGGTCGCCACCGCGACCGTGTGCACCGGGACGTCGAGCCCCTCCAGCGCGGCCCGCGTCGCGGCGGCGGTGTCGTCCGGACCCGGGCGATCGAGCCGGCCGTCGGAGACGACGACGAACGCCGACGGCCGCTCGTCGGTGGCGCGGGCGAGCGCCTCGAGCGCGGCGCTGAGGTCCGAGCGGCGCTGCGGCCGGCCTCGCGCGGCCGACGCGGCCGACGCGGACGCAGCGGACGCAGGGGCCGGCGCCCCCGCGCCCGCGTCCCTGTCGGGGGTCGCAGCGGCGCCAGCGCTCCCGCCCGGCGCCGGCGCGGCGCTGCCGCCCTCGCCTGCCTGCCCGTCGGCCGGCAGCGGCGCGCCTTCGCCGAACACGTAGCGGGAGAGTCGGACGTCGGCGCGCTTCCCGAGCTCCTCGAGCGCCCGATCTGCGCTGTCGCGGCGCGTCCCCGCGACGCCCGGCAGGTCCATGGATCGGGAGCCGTCGACCAGCACCACGACCTTGGGGCCGACGAGGCTCCCGCGCGACGTGACCGCGACCGGACGGAGGATGGCGGCGAGCAGGCCGAGCACGGCGAGCGCGCCCGTGAGCGCCGTGCTGAGCGCCGCGCGTGTCGACGGGGCGCCCACCGCCCCGGCGGCGCGGCCGCGCGCGCGGACGAGCTCGAGCACAAGCAGGCCGAAGCTCAGGGCGGCGACGACGCAGGCGACGGCGACGACCGGCGACGAGAGGTCGCCCGAGGGCGCGAAGCTCCGGGTCACGGCCGCTCCGGGAGCGAGGGGAGCCCAAGAAGCATGCGAGGAGAGGGAGGCCCGCTCGCCGCGCCGGCGTGGGAGAGCGAACGCGCGGGCTGCGAGTCGAGGGCGCGTGACACGCGCGGAGCCTAGTACATCGGAGCGGGGTGTCCCAGCCCGGCGCCGTCACTGCGACCTCTCGGGCGACCTCGAACGACCCGCGAGCCACCTTGAAACGCCGGGCACGCCGCGCGTAGGCTCGAAGCCTTGTGACGATGCGCGAAGAGCTGGACGAGGCAGGGCGGCTCAGGGCAGAGAATGCAGATCTACGCGCGCGCGTAGAGGCGCTGGAGAAGGCGCTGGCGGAGCGCTCCAACGGTCACGCGCAGAACGGCGCCGCGCCGGCAGGCGCGGAGGCCCTCGATGCGCTCGAGGGGCTGCCCACGGCGGTGCCGGCGGTGATCCACTGGCGCCTGGACGGCGCGGTGACGTACTGGAACGACAGCGCCGAGCGCCTCTTCGGCTGGAGCGCGAGCGAGGCCGTCGGGCGCCCGCTGGCCGACCTCGTGGGCGCGGTCCCCGTGTCCGCCGCCGCGGCGCGAGCGTTCAACTTCGCCAGGGAGGAGAGCCGCTTCGCCGCGACCGCGAGCCAGTGCAGGACGAAGGGAGGTCACGCGCTCAGCTGCCGATGGACCTACGCCGTGCTGCGCGACGGCCGAGGCGACGCGCAGGAGCTCGCGGCGCTCGTCGATGACACCAGCGACCGGGAGCGGAGGGAGAAGACGGTGCAGGGGCGGTACCAGCTGCTCCTGCAGCTCGTGGACAACGCGCGGAGCTCCATCTTCGTCAAGGACACCGCAGGGCGCTACGTCCTCGCCAACCGTCTGCATGCGCAAATGATGAATAGGCACGTCCTCGAGCTCATCGGCCGAGATGAGTTCGAGCTGGCCGCCGTGGACCCCGGGGCCAGCGCGATGATCGTGGCGAAGGAGCGCGAGGTGATGACCGGCGGGCAGGTCATGCAGTTCGAGGAGGTGGTGCCGATAGGCGGCGCTCAACACCACTTCTTCACGGTCAAATTCCCGATCCACGACGAGCGCGGCGCGCCGATCGGCATGGGCGGCATCGTGACCGAGATCACGTCGCTGAAGCGCGCGGAGGCGGAGCGGGCCGCGCTGCAGGAGGAGATCATCTTCGCGCAGCAGGCCGCGCTCCGGGAGCTGTCCACGCCGCTCATCCCGCTCGCCGACCGGGTGGTCGCGATGCCGCTCGTCGGGACGATCGACAGCGGGCGCGCGGAGCAGATCATGGAGACGCTGCTCTCCGGCATCAGCAGCCAGGGCGCCCACACGGCGATCCTGGACATCACCGGCGTGCGCGCCGTCGACACGCACGTCGCGGACGCGCTGACGCGCACCGCGCGCGCCGCCCAGCTGCTCGGCACCCGCGTTGTGCTCACCGGCGTCCGCCCGGAGGTGGCGCAGACGCTGGTCACGCTCGGCGTGGATCTCTCCGGGATCACCACGCTGAGCACGCTGCAGAGCGGCATCGCGCACGCCCTCCGCCACGCCAGACGGTAGCTGAGCGCGCCCGGATACCGGAGCTCCTGGCCGCTCAGCCCTCCTGCGTGAGGTACCGGAGGAGCGCGGCCTCGTCGCTCGTGACCAGCCGTTCGATGCCGTCATCCCTCGCGAAGCGCTGGATCTGGAGCGCACCGACGACGCTCTGCACGAGCACGCCGACCCGCCGGAAGCCCCGCAACCAGTGCGGTCGGAAGCGCTTCATCGTCGCCTCGAACGACGGATCGTTCCTGCCGGGGACGGCGCGGATGTCGACGAAGAGGGAATGATGGGAGCGGCCCAGCCTGTCGAGGACGCGGATGAGCTCTCCCATCACGGCCTCGATCTCCTCCAGCGAGGCGAACGGCCTGGAGCTGCGGACGGTCCAGACGACGCGCAGGGACGCGTCGAACAGCACGGTGAAGTGGTCGTCCTGCCAGACCAGCTTCGGAGCAGGGGCGAGGCGATCCGACGTCATCGCCTCACGGCCGCGAAGGCGCGGAGCGGGGTCGGTTGTCGTCGATGGCGCGGCGGCGCATCAGGAACGGCGCGTGCACCTGATCGTCCTTGTAGTTCGAGCAGAGCACGTACATCGCGATGTTCACGGCCAGGCGGAACGCGCGCTCCCGCTGCGCCTCGCCCCCGGGCGTGACCTCGACGCTCGGCCCCCCGCCCTCGGAGCGCGCCAGGGCGCCGGCGAGGTCGTGGTCGGAGAAGATCACCTGTGGCATGCCGCCGCGCACGATCGCGGAGAGCTTCGGCGGGCCCTCGACCCGGCCGACGGCGCGCGGGAGGAGATAGAAGGAGCGGAAGACGACGTTCTCCGTGCCGATCGGGATGGGAGAGCCCTCCGGCAGGACGCGGGCGAGCTCGCGCCGCGCGGCGCGGCCGAACGCGCCGCTCCCCGGGGCGAAGTCGTCGACGAGGAGCACGCCGCCGAGCGCCAGGAAGCGGCGCAGGCCGAAGACCTCGCGCTCGGTGAGCGGCGGGAGATCGCCCTCGCCGCCCCAGAACGCGAACGGCTCGGCGAGCAGCGCCGGGTCGTCGGCGCGGACCGTGGTCGGGTTGCGGCGCGCCGGCGCGCTCGTCCGCCGCTCCAGCTCGAACGACCAGCGCGCGGGGGCGGTGGCGCGCACCCCCTCCCATCGCGCGTCGCCCGTCAGCAGCGGCCGCGGGTTCCACGCCCCCTCCTCGCCGAAGGCGCGCACGGGGCGCGGCACCGCGAGGAGGAGCAGCGCGGAGACCAGCACCAGCGCCAAGACCGCGAGGCGCCGCGGTCGCGCCGCGACGAGGCGCAGCGGCCGGGCCGAGGCGGCTGGGCGCGAGGGCGGCAGCGCCACCTCACCGCCCCGGCCGCGCGGCCGGCGAGCGCCGAGCCGGCCGAGCCATCGCCTCAATCGAAGTCCTCGACCCGCCATACGCCCGCCTCGCGCCGGAGCTTCACCTCGTGCCCACCCGGGATCTGCACCGTCGCGGAGTCGCCGGCAATCCGGACCTCGAGCCCCTCGGGCTGAGCGAGCCCCTCGACGAGCGAGCGGAGGTCGCTCTCGATGGCGGCGCGCGTGGCCGGCGTGAGGACGCGCAGCAGGCCGGCGTAGCTGCGGCGCGCGAGGACGCGGCGGAGCTGCTCGAGGGCTTGCTCGGGGGTGCGGCCGCCCGCAGGCAGCGCGTCGGCGGCCGAGATCCGGAAGGCGCGCTCGCGCTCGTCGAGCTCGAGGGTCGCGATCTCGCCGTCCGGGTAGCGGACGCGGGCGCGGGTCTTGACCACGACCCCCGGCGCCGTGACGCTCCGCGCCTGCTCCGCGAGCTCGGCGCGCGCCTCGGCGACGCGCCGCCGCACCTCGTCGCGCGACATCGCGGTGCGGCTCTTGTCGCTCAGCATGCCGTAGATGGCGTCGGCGTCGCCGCGCGCCGCGGCGTCGGCGTAGACCTGCACCGCCTCCTTGGGGTCGGGGAGCGAGGACGACGCGCAGGCGAGGCCGGACAGCGGCAAGAGCGGCAAGAGCGACAGGAGCGGCAGCGGCAGCCGCGGCGATCGGGGCAATCGCGGCAAGAGAAGCGCGAGCAGCGGGGTGAGGGCGCGCGGCACAGGGCGAGCCTAGTACATCAACGGCGGCGCGTCCCAGCGCCATGGACGAGCGCGGCGGCCGCCGTGAGGGGCCCGGCCGTGGTAAGCCGGCTCCTTCCGCGCCTCGCCTTCCCGCTCCACGACCCGAACGAAGCCGCCGCCGCATGACCGACGTTGTTGGAAAGCTCTGGGGGTTCTGCCACACGCTGCGCCACGACGGCATCGACCACGGGGACTACATCGAGCAGATCACCTACTTGCTCTTCCTGAAGATGGCCGCCGAGAGAGGCATCGATCTCTCGCGCGTCGAGCACAGGACGCCCCGCGGCGAGGTGGATGCGACGGACTGCTCCTGGCCCGCGCTGCGCGCGCGCAGCGGGCAAGCGCTGCTCGACCGCTACGCCGACGTCCTCCGATCCCTCGACGGAGCCCCGGGCGTCCTCGGGGAGATCTACGCGGGCTCACAGCCGCGCTTCAAGAGCCCCGCGAGCCTCGGGAAGCTCGTCGACCTCATCGACGAGATCGAGTGGACGCGCCTCGGCGTGGACATCCAGGCCGCGGCGTACGAGGGCCTGCTCGAGAAGGCCGCCGCCGAGGGCAAGAAGGGCGCGGGGCAGTACTTCACGCCCCGCGCCCTGATCCAGTCGATCGTGCGGTGCATCAGGCCCGATCCGCAGGGGAAGCCGGGCTTCTCCCTCTGCGACCCGGCGTGCGGCACCGGGGGCTTCCTTGTCGCCGCCTGGGAGTGGATCGAGGCCGAGGCGCGGGGAGCGCTCGACCGGGAGGCGGCGCGCCGGATCAAGGCCGGGGCGTTCTTCGGCCAGGAGCTCGTCGCGCGCCCCCGCCGGCTCGCCTTGATGAACCTGTACCTCCACGGGATCGAGCCGAGGATCGCGCTCGGCGACTCGATCGACGCCACCCCGCCGGACGAGCGGTTCGACGTGATCCTGACGAACCCGCCGTTCGGCACGAAGGGGGCGCACGAGACGCCGCGACGCGAGGATTTCGCGATCGCGACAGCGAACAAGCAGCTCAACTTCATCCAGCACGTGCTGACGATCCTGAGGCCCGGCGGCCGGGCGGCGATGGTCCTGCCGGATCATTGCCTGTTCGCCGACCAGGCAGGCGCGGTGCTCGAGGTCCTCGCCAGGGGCTGCGACCTGCACACGGTGCTGCGCCTGCCGCACGGGACCTTCACGCCGTACAGCGCCGGGGTGAAGGCCAACGTCGTCTTCTTCACGAAGGGCCGCGCGACGGAGAGGGTCTGGATCTACGACGCCAGGACGGGCGTCCCGTCGATCACCAAGAAGGGCCGGCCGCTGTCTCCGGCGCACTTCGCGGAGTTCGAGCGGTGCTACGGCGGCGACCCCGACGGGCGCGGGGCGCGCGAGGCGGCGAGCTCCAGCGAGGGTCGGTTCCGCAGCTTCGAGCTCCGCGAGGTGAAGGAGCGAGATTTCAAGCTCGACGGGCTGAGGTGGCTCAGGGAGGAGTCGCTCGACGAGGCCGGCGAGCCGCCCGAGCCGGAGGAGCTGGCGACCGACGCCCTCCAGGAGCTGGCGGAGGCGGTCGCCGCGCTGAACCGCGTGCTCGCGCTGCTCGAGGGCGGGGCGAAGGCGGCGGAGGCGTGAGCGGGCCGCTGCCCGAGGGATGGGCCGAGACGACGCTCGCGTCGCTCTGCTCGCACCGGAGCGGGAGCTCGAAGCTCATCAAGGGGAAGCTCCACGCCGAGCAGCGGCCAGGGCGCTACCAGGGGTTCAGCGCCGCCGGCCCCGACGTGTGGTGCGACGGCTGGGAGCACGAGGGCGATGCGATCGTCGTCTCCGCCGTGGGGACGCGGTGCGGGAAGGCGTTCAAGGCGCGCGGGCGGTGGTCGGCGATCGCCAACACCCACGTTGTCTGGCCGGATGAGCGGGCCGTCGACGTCGATTACCTGTTCCTCCACCTCAACGACGAGGGATTCTGGGCGAAGGGCGGCTCCGCGCAGCCGTTCGTCAAGGTGCGCGAGACGTTCGAGCGGCCCTTCTCTCTGCCTCCCCTCCCCGAGCAGCGCCGCATCGTCGCGAAGGCCGAGGCCCTGCTCGGCGAGGTGGACGCGGCGAAGACCCGGCTTGCGAGGTCGTCGCTGCTCCTCCGGCGGCTCCGGCAGGCCGTGCTGGCGGCGGCGTGCTCGGGGAGGCTCACCGAGGACCTGCGCGCGCCGGGCGCCGCTGGGCTGGCGGAGGGACCGGCGGAGCCCCTGCCGCGCTGCTCGACGTCGGCGCCGGCCGCGCCCGGGGCGAGCAGCGACGGTCCCGGGCGTCCCCTGCCGCCGTCCTGGGTCCTCTGCCCGTTCGGCTCCCTGGTGGACAACCACGATGGCCGACGCGTCCCGGTGAGCTCCGCGGTTCGAGAGAGGCGCCGGGGGCCCTATCCGTATTACGGCGCGTCGGGGGTCATCGACTCGATCGATGGCTACCTGTTCGACGGCGATTACCTGCTGATCGCCGAGGACGGCGCGAACCTGCTGTCGAGGAACACCCGGGTGGCGTTCGCCGCGAGCGGGAGGTTCTGGGTGAACAACCATGCTCATGTGGTCCAGCCGAAGGCCGGCGTGGTCCTCGGGTACCTCGAGCTGCTCCTGAACTCGCTCGACCTGCAGCACCACGTGACCGGCTCGGCGCAGCCGAAGCTCACGCAGGCGGCGCTCAACGGCATCCCCGTGCCGGTGCCGCCGCCGGAGGAGCAGGCGGAGATCGTCCGCCGCGCACAGGCGCTCTTCGCGCTCGCCAGCGAGGCCGAGGAGCGCGTGGCCCGAGCCGCGGCCCGGGCCTACAGGCTACCGCACACGATCCTCGCCAGGGCGTTCTCCGGAGAGCTCGTCCCCACCGAGGCGGCGCTGGCTCGCGCGGAGGGGCGGGGCTACGAGCCGGCGGAGGCGCTGCTGCGCCGCGTCCGGCGCAATGGGGCAAGCGGCTAGCTCTCGGTTCGATCGACATCGAACTTCATCGATCCTCTCGCTTCCTCGGCCCCCGCACGCGTCCACCACCGTCCCTCCACGGTAGCTCCTCCCGCTTCTGGAATCGCCACGGGCCGCCTTCCGTTATCCTCAGCACGCCTCATCGGATCACCTTCGCCCACGGCTCCACGCCGTCATCGCGGGTCCGATCCGATGAAGCGCATGATCCCGAGGAGGTGCTCATGAAGGTGCGGATTGTCGTGAGTTACGTCCCCCGCTATCGCCGGGGCCACCGCTTCCACTTCGTCCCGCCCGTCACCGGGATTCACCTCGCGGCGATCACCCCGCCTGAGCACGAGGTCGAGCTCTTCCACGAGCAGGTGCGCCCCGTCCCCGTCGACGCCTCGCCGGACGTTGTCGCGCTCTCGTTCTTCTCCGGCTTCGCGCGCCGCGCCTACGCGCTCGCCGATCGCTACCGCGCCCTCGGCGTGCGCGTCGTCGCCGGCGGGCCGCATGTCTCGTACTGGATCGAGGAGGCGCTCCAGCACGTCGATGTGGTGGTCACCGGGGAGGCCGAGGCGGTCTGGCCCGCGGTCCTGCGCGATCTCGCGCGAGGCACGCAGCGCCGCATCTACCACGGCGAACCGGCCTCGCTCGCCGGGCTGCCGACCCCTCGCTACGATCTGCTCGAAGAGCGCTTCCTCGTCCCTCGCGTGCTCCAGGCGACGCGCGGGTGCCCGTTCACGTGCAGCTTCTGCACGGTGCCGGACCTCAACCCCGGCTTCCGCGTGCGCCCCGTCGACGAGGTGATCCGCGACATCGCCACCACGCATTTCCCCCGCTTCTGGCAGGAGAAGGTGGCGTGGTTCTGGGACGACAACCTGCTCGTCCAGCGCCGCTGGGCCAAGGAGCTCCTGCGCGAGCTCGCCGGGCTCGATCGCTGGTGGCTCACGCAGGCATCCATCGATATCGTCAAGGACCGGGAGCTCCTCGACGCGATGGAGCGGTCCGGCTGTATCGGCATCTTCCTCGGTATCGAGAGCCTCGACGAGGCCGATCTCAAGAGCGTCGACAAGCGCCAGAACCGCGCGCGCGAGTACCGCGATGCCATCCGCAAGCTGCACGATCGCGGGATCTGCGTGATGGCAGGCTTCATCTCGGGCTTCGACGATCAGACGCCGGAGGTCATCGCCTCCACGGCCGATCGGCTGAACGAGATCGGCGTCGACGTCCCGTTCCTGAGCATCCTCACGCCGTTCCGGGGAACGCCGCTGTACGACGAGCACCGGCGAGACGGGCGCATCCTGGAAGAGCGCGACTGGCCCCATTACAGCGGCTACGGCGTCGCCTTCCGGCCGGCGCGCATGTCCCCCGAGCAGCTCCTCGCCGCCCACCGCCAGATGTGGAATCGCGCGTTCGGCCCGGCGGCGGTGCTCGAGCGCCTCGCGCGCGGCGCGCGGTCGCTGAGCCGCGGGGCCATGATGCTGTCGGCGGCGATGAACGGCTTTTACGGCCTGAAGCAGATCACCGGCAACGAGCCGGCCGCGCCGCCGCTCGAGCCGAAAGGGACGATCCGGCACCCGGCGCCCGGGGGCGCCCCGGCCCGGCTCTCGCGCCTCGGCCTGAAGCGGGACGGCGTCGGAAGCTCCCGGTGATCACCGGTCCACGTACACCGCGAGCGTCGATGATCTCGACGGTCACCACGCCGTTGTCCCTGACGTCACCACCTCTGCTCCGGCCCCTGCTCGAGCCCACAGCACGCCCCGCACGCAGCGCGTCCGGCGACCCGCGAGGCCCAGGCCCGCCAGGTCAAGGCAGCTTGACAAGCATGCTGAGCGGACTAGACCCAGACACTCGTGCGCAAAGGTAGTCTTATGAAGGCGAGCAGCGAACCGATGTCATGAGACATTGTGCTTCCGACGTGCTTCGTATCCGAGGGTCCGGCTGGACCTCGGAGCAGCAGCGCCGGAGCAGGCGCGCCTGCGGAGCCTGTCCCGACGCTGAAGATCTGCGCCTCGCGTCCGTCGTTCTCAGCAACTGAGAGGGTGGGATATGACGACGTTCGAGAAGCTGGTTCCAGGCCGCTTGCTGGCCGCCGCCGCTGCCGTGGCCCTCGCCGTGGGCCTGCGCGCCGCGCCTGCGCGTGCGATCACCGGGAATTATGACCCCGACCCGGTACACACCTACGTCGGCATCGTCGTGTTTTACGATCAGGACGGCGTGCCTTCTTCGTTTCAATGTTCGGGCAGCCTGCTGTCGCCGCGCATCTTCCTGACGGCTGGGCACTGCACGAACGACGCGTTCAATTGGTCTTACGCGCGGGTTTACTTTCATCAGTTCGCGGCCACGCGCTTCGACCCGGTGACGCAAATGGACCCCGTGACGGGCTATCCTACCGGATGCGTCGGAGACGACCCGTACTGTGTCACCGGCCACATGCTGTACGACTTCGGCTTCGTCAACTTCCTCAGCATACCGGACACCCACGACGCTGGGATCGTCGTCCTCGACGAACCGGTTGCGTTTGACACAAATTTCCCGAGCCTGGCCGCCCCCGGCACGCTGGATCAGCTCGCGACGGGGCGGGGGACCCAGGATACCACGTTCGTCGTGAGCGGTTACGGGTTATCGGACAACTGGCCACCCAACAAGCCGGTGGAGTGGCTCGGCCAGCGATTGATGGCCACCACGAAGCTGCAGAACCTGAGGAACGTATTCACCGACGGCTACAATTTCCAGGTCTCGATGTCTCCGGGAAACGATCGGGGCGGGCTCTGCGTCGGCGATTCAGGCGCACCCCTGCTCTGGGATGACAGCGACATCATCGCCGGCCTCGCCAGCTTCGGAAAACACCGGCAGTGCCTCGGCAATGGCTTCGCGTTCCGGGTCGATCAGCAGGAGCTGCTCGACTGGATCCTCGAGATCGCCGCGACGGTGGGTGAAGACGACCAGATCTCGGTCGTGCCGATCCCGGCCGACTGACTCGAGCTGCAGTCGGGTGAGGGCGAGAGCCGGCGGCCTCCCTCGCAGGCGCCCGGCCGGAGGTAGCAGCCCTTCCGAGCCGGCCACGAGCCCCCGCGAGCGAGGGTCGAGCTAGGGCAAATCTCTGATCTCGGACGTGCAGGCGCCCTTGTCGCAGCGCGCCGCCACCGCCTCCTCGCTCTCTTTCTCGAGCCGCCGGCCGTCCTCCGCGAGCGGCGGACCCGACAGGCAATCGCACAGCGGGGAGCTGGCGACGCACGCCGCTTCGGCGGCCTCGAACGCTTCCTTGTCGTCCGCGTCCACGCCGACGAACAGGATGTCCCCGCAGCAGGTCCTGACATGCGGCAACACGACGCAGTCGCTCGCCTGTTCGCAGGCCTTGCTGAACGCAGGAAAGCTCGACTCGCGGCACGTCAGGCCATGGCTGCTCTCGCCCCCGGAGCCGCCGGCCCCGCCGCTCGCGGCGCTGCCGCCGCCGCCCCCCGAGCCGCCGGCGCCGGCGCTCGCGGCGCTGGCGCCGCCGCCCCCGCTCCCGGTGGTCCCTGACCCTCCACCGGCGCTGCCGCTCGCGCCCGCTCCGCTGGTGCTCGTGGATTCGGCGCTCGCAGGTCCATGGTCATCCTCGCCGCACGCCGCAGCGCACAGCGTCGCCCACGCAATGAAGGAACCACGAGCCAACCAGAGAAAGCACTTGTGTGTCATGGCCGCCGCGTCGAGCACGGGACATGCCCGCTCCGGCACGCGTGAAACATGCTGCTTTTCTGTGCCATGGCGAGCCACGACATGGCAGGGCGCGGCAGGGCGATCACGGCAAGTTCGGGGGTGGCGGGCATGAGCGCGGGCGTCCACGAACACGCGATTGCTACGATTGTAGCAGACATGAAAGGCTCGCGTGTCGCGCGTCCATCCAACCACCGCGCCAGGTCGAAGCAGCCATACGGTCACTTGACGCCGAGGGCGCAAGAGGGTGATGCTCCGCCGCCATGGCGGGCTGGAAGCGGGTGAACGCGTCCCTGGCGATGGCGCTGATCGGGCTCGCGGCTGCGGCGACAGGCGGATGTACCGCGCTGGCGGGGCTGGACGAAAGCTACCATCTGGTGGGCGGGAGCGGAGGCGGCGGCGCCTTGGGCGGCAGCTCGGCGGGAGGCGAGGCCGGCGGCGCCTCGGGCGGCGGCTGGGCAGGGGGCGAGGTCGGCGGCGCCTCGGGCGGCAGCTCGACGGGAGGCGAGGCCGGCGGCGGCGATGTCGGCGCCGCGGGCGGAGCCGGTGGCAGCGCCGAGTGCGCGACCTGCTCGTTGCCCCCTTACGACACCGACGATCCGGCGGACCTGTGCGAGGCGTCGGCCGAGATTTACGAGGTGCTCATGGACTGTCTCTGCGCTGCCTGCGGCCTGGTGGAGGAGTTGCCCTGCTATGGCGCGTGCGGCGCCGGCGAGGCGCGGAGCGCCGAGTGCAACGACTGCCTCGTCTCTGTGGCCGCCGAGGTGGAGGGCGAGTGCGAGCCGGAGGTCGCGGCGTGCGAGCTCGACACGGGCGAGTGAGCTCGACTTCCGAATAGCGGCGTTCGCTCAGCAGGGCGTGAACATCTCGGCGCCGAGATACGTATTCGTGAACTGGCTGTTGACCGGGTTGCCCAGGTAGTCGTAGCACTGCACGTTGACCTGGGTGTCCGAGCCGACGCCGGTCCAGTACGAGACCTTGCAGTACTGGTTGCCATAGCCGTACGCCGTCACCATCGCGGTCGAGTTGTACGACAGCATGTTCGGGTACCGGACGAAATGCGACCCGACGGGCGCGTTGTGCCCCGCGCTGATGCCCGGGCCGAAGTAGCAAGGTTGCAGCGTGTTGTACAGACGCGTGTAGCTCGCGGGCGGGGTGTACGATGACGACACCGGGTCGCTCGCCCACGCGAAGCCGCCCACGCGGCCGGTGCTCGGCATGCCGAGGTGATAGCTGAGGCTGAACAGGCTGTCGGCCGACGCGCCCGCCGCGCCCCAGCAGCCCACGTCGATGACGGTGTCGGCGCCGCTCTGGGTCCAGCCCGAGACGTTGCAGTACTCCATACCGCCGCCGTACGCGGTGACATGCACGGTGCTGCCGGTGGCGGACATGCCCGGGACGCGGACGGTGTACCGGCCTGTGTTCACGCGGGTGATGGTGCTGTACTGGCTGCCGCTCGTGTACTGGTACGTCGTCGAGGGCGTGTACGGCGCGTTGAGCGAGGCAGACGCCTGGTCGTTCCACAGGTACGCGCCGCCATAGCTGTTGTTCTCGCGCGAATAGAGCGCGACGAAATAGGTGTTCACCGGGGCGCCGCCCACGGTGTGGCAGCGGACGTTCACGCGGAGCGTGGTGGCGAGGGCACCGGTGCCCCACGACGCCACCTTGCAGCGGTCGCTTCCGCTGCCGTAGCTCGCGACCTGCACGTTGCCGCCGGCGCCGGCGAGGTTCGGGAAATCGACGTAGTAGATGCCCGTGCCCGTGTTGGTGATCGTGTTGGTGCCGCCGGCCGAGTTGTACGAATACGACGCGTTGGCGTTGATGGTGCCCACGCTGGTCAGGGTCGACCACACCCAGCCGAAGCCCTGCGTGGACGAGCTGGAGAGCATGGCCTCCTCGGCGCTGCCGGTGTCCTCTTCGGAGAGCGCCGCGGCCTCGGGATCCTGCGTATCCGCGACGCAGCCGACCGCGACCGTGGCGGCGAGCGAGGCGAAGGACGACACGAGTACAGCCAAGATGCCATTCTTGAGCATCGACATGGGGAGACCTCTCAGAGTGAAATAGGGACTGCGGTGCGCGCCCTCTCTCGCGGTGCGCAGCTTCGCGGAGACGCGGGGCTCATTGCAGCGCGCGGGCCAGACGCGGAGCGTGCGAGCTGCTGCGGCTTTCCGGGGGTTCTCTCGTGGAGAAGGGGGTCGCCGGTGGTCTGGGCGTCACACGCGGCTGCAGGACTGTCGCCCGGCAGAGGACAAGGGCGGCGCGGCCCCGCAGCCCATCACGACCATCGCACCGCCGAATGCCACGGCGCGCACGATCTCGCGCAGACCCCGGCTCAGCCTGCGGGGCGCCCCGCGCCTCCGCCCCTGGCCGCCCATACGCCTGAGCTTATCACCTCGTCGCTTGTGGCGCGGCGACCGCGCGGGCATGAAGCCCGCTCATGCCCCTCCGAGAGCTCCTCCCCATCGTCCTCCTCGGCGCAGGAATCGCGCTCGGCGCGGGGAGCGCGGCCTGCGCCGCGCGACAAGGCTCGACCGGCGCGAGCTCGTCGAGCGCCGCCGCGCAGCCGGCGCGGCCAAGCGCACCGGCGAGCGCCTCCGCAGCGGCGCCGGCGCAACCGGCGGCGAGCGACCCGGCCGCGCCCGGGGGAGCTGCGCCCGAGCCGCCGCCGGCGTCGGCCGAGCAGATCGCGCGGCTCCCGCCGGGCGCCGCGATCTACGCCTCGCTTCGCAACAGCGCCCTCGACGTTGCCGTCCAGTACGTGCCCCAGATCGCCGAGGTCCTGATCGAGGCGAACCGCGCGCTCGGCAGCCAAGATCCGCCGGACGTGACGCTCGCGAGGGCCGGCGTCGATCCGCGAAGGCCGATCCTGGGCGCCGTGGTGCCCGCGTCCGAGAAGAGCGCGCGCGCGGTCGTCGACGCCATGGCCAAGGGGGCTTCGGGCAAAGCTCTCGAGAAGGTCGTCCGCGGGCACGCGGCGGACGTGACGCGGGTGCGGCTCCTCGTTCCCCTCGTGAGCGGGGCGGACCCGCGGCGCGCCCTGGCGACCGTGATCGACGTCCTGACGGGCGGCGCCCCGCTGGACGCGTGCCCGGGGGCAGCGCGCTGCGCCGGATTCGGCGCCCGGGCGCCGCTCGGCGTGGCGCAGGGCGGGATCGCCGCCGTCGCGATCTACGCGGACGGCGCCGACCTCCGGCTCGACGTCGTCATGCCGCTCTTCGGATCCGGCGGCGATCCGGCCGCCCTGAAGGAGCTCGTCGCGTTCGGCGAAGAGGTCGGGGGCCCGGAGGGCCGGTGCTCCAGGTTCGACGCGAGCCCCGTGGTGTCGGTGTGCCTCGATCCCGACCGGATGGGCGAGCTGGGCGCGACGGACGGCTACGGCAAGATCGCGAGGGCGCTCTCCGGAGGCTCCGTCGATCCGAAGGTGATCCCGGGGATCGCCGCCCAGGGCTTCGCCGAGGCCCGGCAGAACCTCTGGCTCGCTGCGCCGGCGCGCAGGCTCGCCAGCGACGGCACCCTCGGGGTCACCGTGCAGGGCAAGCGGGGCCGCTTCGTCGCGTCGTGGGCCCTGACGGACGCCTCGCGCGCCGGCGTCGAGAGGGCGTTCGCCGCCGAGCGATGCGCCGTCGGCGACGCCGCGGTCACGGAGCTCTTGCCGGCGCTCCGCGCGGCGGTCGGCGAGCCGGGGAAGGGCTTCGACGACCCGAAGAGGGTCGTCACCGCGTTCGAGGAGGCAGGCTGGTCTGCCTACCTGATCGCCGCCGCCGGTACATGGGTGAACCTGCTCGGCGTGATCGGGGGCGTGCTCGAGCAGGGCCCCGGGACCGACCCCGACTACCAGGTGTGCGCCCGGTACGATGACGGGCGGCTCGTCCTCGTGTCCGAGATCCGGAGATGACAGCGCGCCTCTCGCCGGGCGCCCAGGCCGCGCCGGCGCGATGGTACAAGAGGAGTACGCACCCGCCATGAGCACCGCCCTCCCCGCTTCCTTCACCGATCTCCCGCTCCTGCGGGGCCGCAATCCCCTCGCCCGCCGCATCGAGACCCGGCATGGCTTCCCCATCCTCCCCGGCCGCTTCCCGGTCGTGGGCCACCTGCCGGCGATGGCCGTCGACGAGCTCGACCTGCTCCGCGAGGGCCAGCGCCGCTTCGGCTCCCTCTTCTTCTGGGCCCCTGGCGTCGATGCATGGCAGCTCATCTACGCGTCGAACGAGGCCTTCTCGCTCTTCAAGAGCAAGGCTGTCGACTCCTCGTACCTGACCGAGCGCGGCGTCGGTCACATCTTCGGTCAGACGCTGATGGCCCACGACGGCGCCTCGCACCGCCGCCTCCGCACCGCGATGAACGGGCCCTTCTCGCCGAAGGGCCTCGACGCCGCGGAGGTCGGCGCGATCGTCGCGACCAGCGTCGAGCGCAAGGTCCGCTCGTGGCTCGGCCGGCGTGACGTCCCGCTGCTGCGCGAGACCCGCGAGCTGGCCCTGGAGGTGATGTTCAAGATCACCGGCGTCGAGGACGACGAGCTCCCCGAGTGGCGCCACCATTACGAGGATCTGATGCTCGTGGTGTTCAGCCTGCCCGACGTGCCGGGCTCGCCGCGACGCCGCGGCCTCCGCGCCCGCGCCTGGCTCGACGAGCGCATCCGCCGGATCCTCGCCGGCGTGCGCGCCCGCGGCGACGCGAAGGGCCTCCTGCCCGCGCTGCTGGAGGCCCGCGACGAGAACGGCGAGCCGCTCTCGGAGGAGGATCTGGTGGGCAACCTCCGCCTGCTCCTCCTCGCCGGCCACGAGACCTCGGCCTCGGTCATGGCCTGGTGCGTCGCCCACCTCGCCGAGAGCCCCGCGGTCTGGCGCGCGCTCCGCGAGGAAGCGTCGAGCGCGCCGGATCTCCCGCGCTCGCCCGCGGATCTTCGCCGCTTCCCCTTCGCCGAGGCCGTGTTCCGCGAGGCGCTCCGCCTCCACCCGCCGGTGGCGCACGACGCCCGCCGCGCCGTCGCCGATTTCGAGATCGAGGGCCGCGCCGTCCCCGCAGGGACCCACGTGGCGATCCCGCTGGTCCTGCTCTCGCGCGATCCCGAGCTCTACCCGGCTCCGGACAGCTACCGCCCCGAGCGCTGGCTCGACCGCAAGGAGGCGCTCTCGCCGCTCGAGATCGCCCAGTTCGGCGGCGGCGCGCACTTCTGCCTCGGCTATCACCTCGCCTGGATGGAAATCGTCCAGTTCCTCGTCGCGCTCGGGCGAATACTCCCGGCCTCGGGCCCCAGGCTCCAGAACGGATTCCCCGCCTCGCGCTACCTCCCGGTGCTCCGCCCCGCGGGGGGCACGCGCGTCCGATTCGATGGCTGAGGCGCCGCGTCCGGCGACACCATGACAAGCAGTCTGTCGCGCGGTTTATGGCGCGATTGTATAGCAGCGCTCATCGGGCCGTTTCGCGCGGGGCGCCGCGGGGCGCGGCTGCGGTGTCTTGCAGCCCGGAGGCTGCGAGCCGTTCCCGTCGGCGTATCCCGCCTCTCTCCCGCTCGACGTCGCCGCGATACTCAGCTGGCAAAGCCCATCTGATTCATCGTCTTGTCGGGCCGCATCTGTTGACCATCAGGAGAGCACTTCGGCGGCGTTCTTCGCCGCAAGGACGTTGTCGATCCAGCGGTCGAGGGTCGCAATGTCCGTGCACGCCTGGATGCGAGCGCTCTCGCTCTCGGTGAGCACGATGTCTGCACGCGCCAGCAGCCGCAGCAGCGTGTCCCTCTTGCCCTCGAGCTTGCCCGCACGCATGCCCTTGAGCTCGCCCTCACGTAGGCCCGCGAGCTTGCTGCGATCCATGAGCTCCCGCACGAACGGAAACCGACGTCGAAGAGCGTCGCGAGCAAGCGGGGAGCAAGCTCCGGGTGCTCGCGGAACGAATTTGCGGTGGCGAACCGTCGCGATCCGTCACTTTCGTCGAGATTTCGGGGGAGCGTGACGACGGATCGCAGCCCCTCGGAAGGCGCAGGCCCAACGTGGGCCCAGCCGGCGAGCCTGGGACGTGTTGAGCTCGCGCCGGCCGACCCGTCACCTCGATCTGCGCTGGTTGACTCGCTCGCCCGCACGCTGAGCCGCGCTGTCGCGCTCGGTGATATAGAGGCCGCCCGGGTGGTTCACGAGGCGATCGGTCGGCTGCTCGGGCTATCGGCGGCATCGAAGGGGCGAGCAAGGTCGCGCCGACAGTAGCAGGCTGCATAGACGAGGCACCGAGGTAGGACAGACGCGGAGAGCCGCGGAGGCCGAGCCACGTCGGCACGGTCCGCTTAGTCCTGGCTCTGCCGGGGCCTGGGTACCGCCGACCCCGACGACGCGCCGCGCTCGCTCAACGACCTCGCGAGGTCCGACAGGCCCTGCGACGCGGCGAAGGCCACCCCAACATCACCGCCGCGGAGAGGCATAACATGCTCTTGATGGGTACGATGGGCTCCGGTCGAGCCGGAGGGCCCAGGCCCATGCGGTTGTGCCTATCTTAGAAGCTCCCGCCGCTCAGCGCGCCCGCCTTCAAGCTTCGTCCGCCTTCCGCATTGCAGCCCGCACCGCTGCCGCCGCCTTCTTGTCTTTCACGATCCTCTCCAGCCACACCCGCCGGATCCGCATCATCGACTCATCCGGCAGGCCCAGCTCGGCCAGTGCCGCCTGGCCCTGCCCCTGCTCGGCCGAGATCACAAGCTGTGCGTACTCGCCCGCTGTGATCGGCCCGCGCTCCTTCTCGAGTGCCGCCACGTAGGCCGCGTCGTACGCTGACAGGAGCTTCTTCTTCCGGCGCGCGATCTCGTCCTGGATCTCGTCAAGCCACTGTTCGTGCAGCGACTGCCAATTTTTCGGCGTGAGCTTCTCCGCTTTGAGGATGGTGTCGCAGTCCGCCGGCCGCTGCGCGAGCTTGGCCGCAATGACTGCGCAACGCTCGATGGGGTAGGCCGCGAGAGGCGGTGCGGGCTCCTCCGGCGCGGGGAGCGGACCAGGCTTTTTCGCCTGGGTGTCAGGCTCGGGCGCCTCCTCTGCCGAGGGCTCCATCGCCCCCATGTCTGGCCTCGCCAGTGGGCCGAGCATGGCAGGAGGGGCGGGCTCCTTTGCCGTCAGGGGCGGAGACCTCGCATCGCGCTCAGGCGCAGGCGGCGCGTGCAGCGCAGGCGACAGCGCTGGAGGGATCGCGACAAGCGGCGGACGCAGCACCTTGTCAGGAGCCTCTGCTGGCTCCGCCCCTCGCGGCGAAGACTCTGCTTGGTGACGTAGCGCAGGCTCAGCTCGCTCGCCCTGCACGAATGGCAACGCGGGTTTCGCGGCGACCAGTGAAGCCGCGCTGGTGGCAGTGGGCGCATCGGCGGGCGGCTGCGCCGCGGCTGCCGGAGTGGGTACCGCGGCTGCTCGTGGCGCGGCCTGAACGAACGCAGCGGCCGCGGCCTCGAGGTGCTGTGCCCGACTCGACGGGGGTACCGCGGCCGCCGGCGGCGCGGACTGCACGAAGGGGGGGACTGCGAGGCGCTGCGCCGGGCTCGACGGGGGAGCAGGTTGGCCCGCGGGCACTGTGGCGAACGGTAGGGCCAGCCGGGAGACGGCGAGATCCTGATTCGCGTCCAACGGCAGGGTGCAGACCTCAGGGTCATCCTCGTTGTGCACGGCACTATCGCCATCGTGCGCCTGGTCGTAGAGCGCTTGGAGCCCGATCTCGCTCATCGCGCCGCCGCCGGCCCGGCCGCTCGCGAGCCCCACTCCAGAACTGCTGGCCACGCCCTCGCTGTCGTTACTTACGAGGGTCGGATAAGGCCCCTCCAGCGCGACCAGGATCTGCCCGGCCTCTTGCGGCTCTCGGAGCGGGACCTGGCCGCGCCAGGTCACCGTGCAGATGCAGCGGTCGGTGTTGATCCAGAGCAGATCGGGCCACATGGCGACGCCCTGCGAGGGCTCGCCGGGGCGGTCGACGTAGGCGCGGGGGTGGAGCCCCGGGAGGCTCGTGACGAGGTGCGGGTGCTCGGGGTGGAGATGCTCGAGGATGAGCCGCTCGTCATTGCGGAGCGCGGTGGTCTGCTGGTCGACCGGCGCGGCGTTGAAGTAGCTGATGTCGAGGTCCGGGGGCAGGGGCTGACGGTGCCAGTCGTTGCCGGGGAACGTGGCCGCGTAGCGCCCCAGCTTCTGCCGGCGGGTGGGCCATCCGGAGGCAACGGGTCCAAATCCCACGGGCTCGATGACGTCGTCCGGCCCGATGACGACAACGCCTGGACGCTGGAGGTTGGGGAGGTTGCGTCGCCCGTGGATGTCGCGAGCATGGGGGGGCATGCCGACGGGGTTGGAGGTGCCGGGGCCGCCGCCCGCATACTCCCAGAGCAGCGGCATCCTGGTGAAACGCGAGCTCTGATCGAGGACGCCGTGCTGCGTGAAGCTGCGAGTTCCGTAGACCTCGATGGCCTTGTCGATGTCATTCACGATCACGCGGGCAGTGAGGGATCGGACTGCCGTGCCGTTGGGCGAGAAGGCGTGGCCAACGAGGACGACGTCCGCCCGGGCGCGGTGGGGGACGAAGTCGGAGGCCGCATAGAGACTCCAGCACGCGTCGTCGCGCCAGTGGCGGTCGGATAGGTGGAGCGGCTCCTGCTCGGCCGCGAGGGCACACACACCGGGGTACAGCTTGAACGTGCTTTTACAGACGAACGTCTGCATCCAGGCGCCTGGATGGGGTTGCCACACGACCAGGCCAACGGGGAGCTGCGAAAGGGAGACGACCTTCACTCCGCCGGCGATACTGCAACCATCAACACGAGGCGTCAATGTGTGGGCGTTCGACCGTCTGAACGGCCGCACTGGCGGAGCCCTGAGCGTACAATGCGCGCGGGCCCCTCTTGCGGACAGGGATGGCTGCCGGATAGCATCGGCTGTCCGCTCTACAAGCGCAGGGTAGACCGGGCTAGGAATGCCCATGGCCGACACGCACCCGAGCATGCGAAACAAGGGAACCGGACTGAGCTCGGGGGTCTACCGAGTCGAGGCGCAGATCGCGTCGGGCGACATGCTCGATGTGCGTCGCTTCCATGTCACCGAGCGGATGTCCTCGCTCTTCGAGGTCCAGATCGTCGCCGTATCGGACAACCCGGATATCGACTTCGAAGCCGTCATCGGCCAGCCCATGACCTTCACCGCGCACGCGAATCAGACCCGCGTCTGGTCCGGACTGTGCAGTCACCTCCAGCAGGTGGCCGTCGAGGAGCGCTACCTCTCCACCTACGAGCTGACCCTGGTCCCGCGGCTCTGGCTCGCCACCCAGCGCCGCAACTACCGCATGTTCCAGCACAAGTCGGAGGTCGACATCGTGCTGCAGCTCCTCGGCGAGTGGGGCATCTCCCCCACGCGGCAGCTTGCCGGCGAGTACAAGAAGCGCAAGTACCGCGTCCAGTACGGCGAGAGCGACTACACCTTCATCAGCCGCATGCTGGAGGACGCCGGGGTGAGCTTCTACTTCGACAACGGCGGAGAGAGCCGGCTCGTCCTCGACGACCGCCCCCAGGCGAACGTCGCCCGCGTGCCCATCACTTACCGCGATCACCCGACCGACGCCGACCGCGAGCACGTCACCAAGGTCGTCGTCGGCCGCCGCCTGCGACCCGGCAAGTACACGGTGCGCGACCACGACCACCGGAGGCCCGCGAACTACAAGCTCCTGGCCACCGCCTCCGGCGCCGGCCCCGTGGAAGATCAGCTGGAGCGCTTCCATTATGTGCCTGGCGCGTTCCTGTTCGAAAGTCAAAAGGGCGAGAGCTCGCCGACAGCCGACGATCAGGGCAAGTACCGCGCGGACGAGTCCGAGGGCGAGGCGCTCGCTCAGCGTCGGCTGGAGGCGAAGCGCGCCTCGGCACGGGAGATCGTGTTCAAGACCAACGTCATCGATCCCGCACCGGGCGCCGTCCTCTCGTTCCTCGAGCACCCGAAGAGCGAGCTCGGTCCCGACAAGAAGCTGCTCGTCCTCGAGTCCCAGCTCTCCGGCGAGGTACCGGCCGAGTGGGAGCACTCCTGCGTCGCCGTGAGCGCCGACGCGCCCTACCGACCGCCGCTGCGCACGCGCAAGCCCCGCGCGCAGGGCGTCGAGAGCGCCACGGTGGTCGGTCCGCCCGGCGAGGAGATCCACGTCGACGAGTTCGGCCGCGTGCGCGCCCACTTCCACTGGGACCGCGAGAGCAAGATGAACAACGACTCGTCGTGCTGGATCCACGTCAGCCAGCCCTGGGGCGGCGCCGGCTTCGGCGGGACCAACCTGCCGCGCATCGGACAGGAGGTCATCGTGGACTTCCTCGGCGGCGATCCCGACCGGCCCATCATCGTCGGCCGCGTGTACACCAACCTCCAGAAGACGCCCTACTCGCTGCCCATGAACAAGACGCAGAGCGGCTGGAAGAGCAACTCGAGCCCGTCCACGTACGGCTACAACGAGATCATGTTCGAGGACAAGGCCGGTAGCGAGCTCGTCAGGATGCAAGCCGAGAAGGACCTCCACAAGCTGGTCAAGAACGATCAGGAGACGACGATCGGCCGCGACCGGACGACGGGGATCGGCCACAACGAGGACGTCACGGTCGGCAACAACGCCACGAAGAGCGTGCTGAATAGCCTGCGCGAAGCGGTGGGGATGATCCGCGCCCGCGCCGTGGGTGTCGACGAGGTAGTGCAGATTGGCCGGAATCAGACCATCGACGTCGGGGAGAAGATCGAAATCACGTGCGGCAAATCGAAGTTCGTGATGGACAAGGACGGCAACATCACGCTCAAGGGCGTTAGGATCCTGGTCGATGGGAGCGAGCATGTCCAGGTCTTCGGCGATCCGATCGATCTCAACTAGCCCTGAATGCGGTCGCAGAAAGCGGTTCGAGCCCGGAGCTTCACGCCGAGCCACATCCCGCGGCGTCCCGTCCGGTGTCGTCCTTCTTGGTGTCCATGCAGGGACCAAGATCGAGTTCGTCATCGATCCTACCTGAGCAGTGCCATGCTGGCCGTGAATCGAACCGCCTTTGCTGCGACGCACCTCATCGACGGCACCCGCGTCGCCGTCCACCGCCGCTAGCCATGTTGGCCGCCAACGCGACCCCCTTCGCCGCGCTAGGGTTCGAGCAGAAGCACCGTGACGGCGCAGCCATGGCCGTCGTCGCGGCAAGGGGCACGCTTCTACTCTCGCCCGAAGGCCGGCTGTCGATCGCCCCCGATCAATCCTTGATCCTCGCCGACGAGTACGAGGGTGATCCGCATGCGACACCGATGCTCCGGGTCGGCCTGCTCATCCCTTTCAAGCCCGCGGCCGACGTCACCCTCCTCGCTGATGGCCACGCCCCCGGGGGCGTGGCCGCGCACGTCTGGCAGGTGGGCGCGCGCGTCGGGGAATACACGCGCTTCCTGAGGGCGTATGCGCCGCGCGCGTTCGAGCCGGACGCCGGCGGGTTTCGGCTTTCCACGGGAGAGCCGGCGGCCCGCGCGTCCATCGACTACCGATCGGCCGCCGGCGGCATCGTCATCGGCGATCCCGAGGGCAACGTCGACGCGCGCAACCCCATCGGCCGGGGCGTCCTCGATCGCCGCCACACGCCGGCCGATCGCGCCTACCCCGCGCCCACCATCGACAGCGAAGCCGAGCCTGTGGGCGACCCGGCGGCGCGGCCAGAACCGCAGGGCTTCGGGCCCGTGCCGCCCTGGTGGCAGTTTCGCAGCCGCTTCGCCGGCACCTACGACGACGCCTGGCTGGCGACTCGCCACCCTCAGCTCCCCGCCGATTTCGACTATCGCTTCTACCAGACCGCGCACCCCGGCCTGGTCTTGCCCGGCCATCTCCGCGGCGACGAGCGCGTCGAGCTCCAGGGCCTCACGCCGGGGGGCGGCGCGCTCGCGTTCACGCTGCCCGGCCACTCGCTCTGGGCCTGGTTCAAGTGGGAGCGGGGGCGCCGCGTCCCGGTGCGCCTCCACCTCGATGGCATGCACATCGATGTCCGCGGCGAGCCGCCTTGGTCTGTCCAGCTCACCTGGCGCGCCTGGGTGGCCATGTCGCAGGGCTTCGATCGTATCGATCTCGCTGCCGCGAGCCTCGAAGAGGCCGCGGCGCTGCCGTGGTGTGACGAGCGAGGGCTCGTGAGCCCGGGGAGCGACGCATGAGCATCCCGCGCGAGGGCAGCCGCGACATAGGCGAAGGCATCATCGTCTCGACCTGCCCGGATGTCTGCAAGACGCCGGTCGGCCCGGCGCTCGTCCCCATCCCTTATTCGATCTACGCAAGGCAGAACCAGGCGGCCGTGGACACCGCGACCACCGTGCTGCAGACCGGCGATCGGTCGCACAACATGGGATCGAAGGTGACGACGTGCCAGGGTGATGAGCCGGGCAGCGGGCTCGGGGTCAAATCGGGCACGGTGGGCAGCGTCTGCGAGCCCAAGACCTACTCGCCCACCGTGCGCATCGAGGGCAGAAACGCGATCCGCCACGACGACGCCTGGTGGATGAACGACCGCAACACCGAGGGGAAGCTCATCTTCGTGCGGGACACGCGGGTGATGAGCGCCAGCGACCGCCCGGTCCAGGTCGCCTTTCTCGACACGACGGGGGCGTACACGGGCACGGGCACGGCCACGACGCCGGGGAGCGCGCCCGCCGCGGGGCCCATGGGGGCGGCCGCCAGGCTCAACGCGCTGCTCGGCCTCGGTGCGCTGGGAGCAGGCCTCGGGGAGATGGCCGGTCAGTATTACATCGGCAATGAAGGCATGTTCGCCCGGAGCATCGATCAGCACCTTTATGGCCAGATGAGCGCCGACCAGCGGAGTGCCGCCTATGGATCGAGCGGCTGGTACTGGAACCAGGTAGATAGCACCAACAATCAGCTCTCGCTCAAGGCGGGCACCCTCGTCGACTTCCGCCAGATGACGCCCGAGCAGCTCGAGCAGCTCGTGAGGCAGCCGTGGCCCTCGGCCGAGAAGATCCGGCAGAACGCCGAGCGCCTGCGGGCGCAGCGCGCGCGACAGGAGGAAAATGCGCGGCTCGCCGCCGCAGCGGGCAACGTGCGCGTGACGCGCGAGCGAGACCCGCCTTGCAACGTCGGCCCATACAGGACTATCCGCGGCACGTGCGAACCCGGCTACCAGGCGCACCACATCGTGCCCGACTACACCCTTCGTTATGGCACGAGGGCCGAGGGCGAGGCGGGGATGAAGCGCATCCCCAACTTCCCGTCATTCGGCGACGGGCCCGCCATCTGCCTCCAGGGCAACGCCGGCGACGACGGCTCGGAGCACTGGGAGGCGCACGGCGTGGACGCGAGCATCGCCCAGCTGGGCGTGAACGGCACGCCGCCGGGGACGACCGCCATCGGCAGCATCATCGACCTCTCGGAGAATCAGGTCGTCAACCTCCGCCGGGAGTGCGAGGCGCAGATCCGCGCCGCGGTGCAGGCGGGCTTCGCCGGGGTTGACCGCGCGCAGCTCGGCCGCACCACCATCATGCCGACCGTGGCCGGGAGCCCGCAGTACGAGGCGCTCAGCACCGGCATGCGCCCGGGCGGTCGCTACTGAGGTCGAGGGAGACATCACCATGACGACGCCGCTCACCTTCACCCGCGCCAAGGCCGCTGCCGCGGACTTCCTCTGTGTCGCCGGCGTGCCAGACGGCCAGGAGCCCTTCACGCCGTTCACCCGGCTCTGCCGTTACGATGCCGGCGATCCGGGGCCGGTGAAGTGGTTCTACGACGACCTCCAGGTCGCGGTCACCTCGATCGCCCGCTTCACCCCCGCGCCCGGCGCGCCGACCTCGTTCTGCGTGCTCTCCGCCGAGGGAGACGTCGTGCTCGTGCGGCCACCGTTCCCGCGCGAGAAGATCCCCGGCGCCGGCATCACCTCGCCCGACGCCGAGCGCTGGGGGCGCCTCGCGCGCCTCCGCCCTGTCGGCGACCACCTCTACGCCTGCGGCGACGGGGGGCAGGTCTATCGCCGTGTCGGCGGAGACTTCGGCGCCGGCCGCTGGGAGCACCTCGATCGCTCGCTCTTGCAAGATCCCGAGGAGCGGGCCCGGGCGCTCCTGCGCGCGCCGAGCTCGCCGGCCGCGGAGCACAAGGTCTTTTACTGCGTCGACGGTCCACGCGAGGACGAGATCTACGTCACCGGGACGCGCGGCACGATCCTCGTCTGGGACGGCGCCACGTTCACCGCTCTCCCGCCCGTCACGGCCGCGGCGCTGGTGAGCATCTTCGTCGAGGACGAGAAGCGCATCTGGATCTGCGGGCGCGAAGGCACGCTCCTCCGCGGCAACCGGCGCGAAGGCTTCCGCGCGGTCGCGGTCTCGGGCCGGCGCCAGATGTTCACGTCGATCACCAGGCACGACGGCCGGATCTACCTGGCAAGCGGCGCCAATCCGCGCGGCCTCTTCACCTACGAGCGCGGCAGCCTCCGGCGAGTCTCGACCGGGCTCGTGCCCGAGATCGAGGACGCGCACACGGTCGACAGCGTCGGCGGCGCGCTCTGGGTCGTCGGCTCGAAGGACATCGTGCGCCTCGAGGGCAGCCGCTGGGAGCGGATCGACCACGTCGACAACGCTCCCATCCGTTGACACTTGACGGTCATCGTCATCGGATGATGTGCGCGTGGTTAGCGTGGGATGCCCCTCGAGTGGTGCGAGGTGAGGATGCGAATCGTCTTGTCGCGCCTACACGCATGACACCGCCCAGGCCCGGCGTGGAGGCAATCACCTCGGATCCGTACCCTGCGGCCGACGTCATCGAGCCGCCGCATCCGCACGCGCACGCGCTCGGGCTGGCCCTGGCGATCGCGGTCGTGACCCTGCGCCGATGACCGCCACCCGGTGCCCTTCCTCAAACACCGACGTCGCTGTGAAGGCGACCGCGACGAGGGGCTCACCGCTGCCTCCGCCACCGGTGCCGCCCGGGCTGCGGCCGTGCCGTGGTGCCGCGGAGGGCTGGTGCCGCGGAGGGCCAGAGCCGCCGTGTGGTGCACGGAGCTCGGCGGGCGCGACGGCGCGCTGCTCGCCGCCCGGCATGCCCTCTACCAGCGGGCCCGCCGCAGGACGCCCTGGCGCTGGACCGGCCAGACTCGCAACTGGACACCGATCGGCGCCGTGATCCTCAACCCCCACGCTCACGAGGCTCAAGCACTCATGAGGATGTGACCAGATCAACGGCCAACTATCTTGACACCCCCCGGATCGTGCTCGGCCTGCCGCTGCTGGAGCAGGCTGCCGCGCGCGAGGGCAGCGCGCTCCGTGACGTCCGACTCGCGATCAACCACCTGTGCAGGGGCGAAGCGCGCGCCCGTGCCTCCGGGGAAACCACCTTCGCCGAGTTCGCTGAGCGGGTTCTTTCTGGAAAGCTTGCCGAGCAGTATCCGGACCATGTGAAGGCGATTCGGACAGCCGATAAATATGAGCAGAGGCTGGGCCACGTGCTCGACGTGCTAGGCCCCGTTCCCCTCGTGCGCTTCACACTCGACCATGCCGACCACGCGATGTCACGGCTGCCGGCGCACCTGGAGCCCGGATCGCGCCGGAATATTGCGATCGTCATCCATCGGCTATTGGCACTGGCTGCCTCGACGCCGGAGAGGTCCTCGCGGAACGAATCTGCGGGGGCGAACGGTCGCGATCCGTCGCTTTATCCGGGATTTTGGGGGCACCAAACCGCCGATCGCACCAGTTCGGAAAGCATGGACCCAACCTGGGCCCGACCGCCGACGCTTGAGCTTGGCGAGCTCGCGCCAGCCGACTCGTCGGCTCGGGTCGCCGTGGTCGCCTTGCTCGCCGAGGCGCTCACCCGCGCTGTCGCCCTCGGGGATGGGGTGGCGGCCCGGGTTGTCCACGAGGCGATGGGCCGCCTGCTCGGCGAGCCACCAGCACCGGGGAGGCGAGCAAGCTCGCGCCGGTAATCGAGCCCGACGCCGATGGCACGCTGCGCCCGACAACTCCTCGGCGCCCGCCGGCCCGGCTGAACGCAGGAGGGCTCCAAGCGCCCGCCCGTACCGCCGACAAAGCCGCCACCGACCACGATCGAGCCCGGGGGAGATCCCCCTGATCGGACGCTCACTGCCAGGGGATGCGGCTGGAACTTGTCACGTCGAACCGGCGGGGGTCCTCCCCCGGGGTGATCCCGCAGGGCGAGGAGGCACGGGCCACCCGGCCGTTTGCTGGGATTCGCCCTGGTAACCGGCAGCATTCGCGCAGAGCACCGTGAGGTCTACCTCGATAGGAGACGCGTAAGGATTCAGTTTCAGGCGGGCGCGGAACTCCGACAGTTCGCCCGAGCCCATGAGGATCTTGACGTTCACCGTACCCTTGCCGTCCGGAGCGACCCGATGCTGGAGGATCTTGGTTTCCGCCGCCTTGTTCTGCGCCAGCCCCGCACGACGCCAGCACGCTCGCGCAGACAGGATCCGGAACGGTTTTTCCCCGTGGTTCTCCACCTCGAAACCAACCACCGGCATCTCGTCCTCCGGCGAGAATCCGGAGCCATGTTGGAGGAGGAATGGGACGACCGCAGTTTCAGCGCGAAATCGTGCGCGAGCCAGCTCGTCGGAGCCGGCGGCAAGGGCCTGCCGATTGCTGCTCATGGATCCATGAGCCTGCGCGCCGGGACCGATCGCCAGCGCCGGAATGGTCACGCCCGTGAGATTGGTCACGAAGACCGGACCGCCGGTTTGTGTCCCCGGCTCGCTCGCAAGCCCATGCGTCGCTTCGCCGTCGCCAAGGCGATACGAGCCGAGAGCTGCCACTTCCCGCACCAGCTCCGCCAGCACCCTGTCTCGAGCGTCGCCATGGTAAGAGGCGATGGCCTCTCCGCTCTCCGGTCGCAGACTCAGCTCCGAGAGCCAGTCGTGGCCTTGCCAGAAGCACGACCGGAGCAGAATGGGGATTACCTGGAGCTTGCCCTCGCGACGCCGCTCCAGGAGGCGCGGTACCTCGACCTCTTGCAGAGCATCGGAGGCGAAGAAGTCAGGCGACAGGAGCAGCAGGACAACGTCGGCCTGCTCTATGGCTTGCTCGATCTCGCAACGGATGCCCGCTCCGGCCTGAATCCGGCCCTCACTCCAGACGTCCAGGCCCGCGATGCGACGCAGCGGCTGGAGGTGCCCAAGCAGCGCGTCAGCCAAGGCGACGTCGTCAACAGCGGAGCTGTGGCGAATCAAAAGCCGCAGTTTGGGGGCAGCATTGGGCATGGGGTAGCTGGTATGATCGCGCGGGCCCGAGCAGCGAGCAACCGCACCGAGAAGTTTTCCGTCTCTTGGTAGGTGTCCCTGCTCCTGCCGACCACCTCACCTGTCGGACGGTCGAAACGAAGCAAGCACCCGCCGAGCGATCGGGTCGAAATACGCGTCGTGCTCCATGGGATATGAGAAGGAGACCCCGGACATGACGCCGTTGCGCAGTGTTTCCTTGTTATGCGCGTAGGTATCTCCTTGGCGAATCTTCACGGAGAACGATTCGGAATCGACGGATTCGGTCACCAAAGCATTGCCGCTCGCTGTGATACTAGCCCTGAATTCTCGAAAGCGAGACCAAACAGTCGCAGACTCGTCCCATTGAAACATTCCAGCACCAGTCATCTCGACGACCTTGTGAAAGACGAAGCTACGACCGTCGCCATTGGCCGGGCCTGGCTGCGGAACCAGGAACGTGGGGACGTCCACCGAGAAGCCGAAGCGACTGTTGTAGTATCGCTTGTACTCGACCTCGGACAGGAGCCCGGGGGGCGGATCGTCGACATGCTGCGTCCCCGGGAAGAGCGGAGGATATACAGGCTCATCGGCCGGATGCTCGTTTTCCTCTCGCGTCGCGACCATGGCCACTCCACCTGCGCGGGACATTGCGGCCGACAGAGCTCGAAGCAGAATTTCAGCGTGTCGATGCCTTCGCCACGGATCCCAGTCGAGCGCACGAAGGAGCTCCGTCTTTACCGGATCGGCAACGTATAGGCCATCAAACGCGGCTTCGGGGTTGCGCAGGACGTCCATGGGAAGATCCTTCCCGTACAGACCGAAAAGCGCCGTCATGGCGATGCTGTAGACGTCGCTCGCGACGCTCGCCGCCATCGAGCCGTCGAGTACCTCGGGCGCGGTGTAGACGATCGTTCCTATTGCCGCAGTCCGCGTTCCGCCCGTTGTGTCAGGCGCACCGACGAGATCGAAGTCAGTGAGTTTCGGCACTCCATGCTCGTCGAGGACGATGTTGGCCGGCTTGATGTCCCGGTGGATGATTTGCCGCGAGTGCGCGAGGGCCACCGCCTCGCAGACCTGAATGATTAACGGAAGCACGTCGATCTGCCTGATTCGCGATTCGATGACGGCGCATCGGAGATCGCCCCCCGGCAAGTGATCCATGACGAAATAGTGCCATCCGCCATCCTCGCCGTAGGGATCGATGACGCGCACCACGGCCTCGTGCACCAGTTCCTGCATGATCCGCGCGCCGCGCTGGAAGCGGCTGAGGCGAACTCGGTCGCCGGCCAGGTTGCTGTGCAGCACCTTGATGGCGACCTCGTCGTCTCGGTTCTTGTCGTGAGCACGCCACACCGTAGCGAAGCCGCCCCGGCCGATCTCGTCGAGCAGCAGGTAGCGACCATCGCCGAGCACGTCCCCCGGTTTGAGCTGCCCTCCCTCCCGGAGGCGGCGCTTGAGATCGAGGATCTCCTGCGTCACGCGCGCGAACTCCGCTCCGTGCTGCTGGAGTCGGAGCTTCCTGGCCTGAGCAGCCGCCAGCTTTTCGCTAAGGAGCCGTGTCTCAGCGTCGGGGTAGCTCGGTGTGAGCTTAGAGGCGGGAGCCGTGCCGGCAGCCGCGGCGAAGATCACCGTCCCCGCCTGGACCGTCACGCCCTGGATCTCCATGACGCCATGGGCCTGCGATTCGTGCCCTATCGCCGCTGCAGCCAACATGGAGTGCTCGATCCTCGTCTCGAATCGGGCGGCATTGGGCACCTGCGCTTCCTGGTGCGCTGGAGGAGCGTCTTGGTCGTTGTCCGTGGGATTGGGCACAGCTCGGGAGTATCGCCCAGGGCCCGGCGATGCGCAAGCGACAGCCGCTCTCATAGGATCTCTTGGAGAGACCCCGTGGTTCATCTGCGGCGCTCGACGGCCCCTACGAACGAGGTAGGAGGTTCTCTCTCGCCCTGGTCGGGCTACGCGCAGGGACCTCAGCAAGTGCGGTTCAATTACCTAACCGAAATGAGTGAGTCGATGTAGGTGTAGCCGGGTTCCGAAGACACCGCGCGGGAATCCGCGGTGACTCGACTCCCTCCGCCTTTCAGTATAACGATGCGACGAGCCGCAGGCGCGAACCCCGCACCGCCCGCGAGGCGGAGCAGAGATGGGCCGGAGGACCGCCTCGGGCGACCGTTGGATTGATCGCTGAGTTTAGCGATTCCTTCAGCCTTATCCGAGTCTCGGCACGTTTGAACGAAGCCTCCTTAACATCTGCACGCGAGTGGCGTCACTCGCGTGGTGAAATGCCCGGTGGCAGTTCGGACAGAGCGCCACCGCATTCTTGATATCATCATAACCGCCTGCAGCGAGCATGTTGACGTGGTGAACTTCGAGATACGGCGAACCGTCTTCCCGACGGAACGGCGCCGGATTCTTGCAGCACTCGCAAACCCCGCCTGCTGAACGCTCCACGAATTCAATCACGCCTGGATGCCGAGCGAAGCGCAGCATCGAGATCGGGTGCTTTGCTGGTGGTGCCGTTGCCCTTGGAGGGGGTGGTAGCGGCCTACCTTCTTTCAGGGCTGTGGTCGCAAGTCGAAGTTCCTCAGGATCGGCAGTTGGGATTGCTATGGCGCCTCGTAACCTCTGTCGATCCGAGAATTCCGGGTGATCGAGGAGAAATTTCCGCACTCCACGAAGACGCTCAACATACCATGGCAACATGTCATGCAGAGCCTTGGCGCCTCTGCTTGGAGCTGTTGCTTGGACATAGTGCCTATAGTCAACAACCGTCTCATGCTCTCGCACTTCCCCAGCGCCGAGACAAGCTTGCAGCTCGGTCTGATGGCGTCGGAGGAAGAGATGAGCAGCACCGCCGAGCTTCCTCTTTGGGATATAGATTCCGGCCGCACACCTCCTGTCCGTGGGAACTACCCAGGCAAGGTACCTGCACCACGGCAGCGAGCTACTAAGCCGCAGGGTCTCACTGCGCTCCCAGTCATGAGGGCTCGGTCGATTTGGAAGGTCGCTTCCTCGGAGTAACTTCAGCAGAGCCTCCCACAGTTCAGTCCGAAGGTCAAAGGCACTCTGCTTCGAAGAGGTTGGCACGGTGACCTCCTGTAGAAATAACTCGCCTAACGTCTACGGCCTCACCCGCGAGGCGCGGTGCCGAGCGCAGCGAGGCTCCGCGCACCGCGGGAGCAGGTCGTCGTTCGGCGGAAATGCCATTCTATACGGCGATCGCAGACCACTGGTTCGCATAGCGGATAGCGGATCCCCTGAAATCCCCGAATGAGTGGGCTTCCGGTGCGGAGCGGACCGGGTTTCACGTAGATGAGAACCCGTGCGTCAATCGGAATTTGAGGATAGGTTCCGGCCGGTACATTACCGGAAGCAGGTTGAATGCGGTCGAGGTCGAAACCCATAATTCGACCCCCATGCAGCGCCGCAACCTGTTGGAAGGGGCGCCGCGGAACCACCGGAAACGGCAGGTAGCATACCGGGTCAACACCCAGTTGGTCGACCCACGCAGCCTCCTCATACCATTGAATCGTTCTAACGAGGTACGTCATGCTGCTTTAGGTCCTAATGCCCAGCCCCGCACCGGCAGGGACCAGGACCACAGTATGCGGTTGCGGCGTCTCTGCCAGCACCCGCATAGTCGATGCGGTTTCCCTCTTCGCTGAGGAAGACATTGCAGCCCCTTGGACTGCTCCAAATCCAGAAGTTGCCGTCAAATGGCGAGTCGTGGGTGTGGGAGCATTTGCCGTCCCCACCATGACCGATCGTAAAATCCCCTTTGCTCCCCATCTGCGTCAAGTTGGACTGCCACCGTTGCAGAAGGGTCCGCGCCTTGTGTCTACAATTCGGATCAGTGAGATTCACAGAGATCGAAACCGTTGCCATCGGTTCAAGTCTCCTCGGGGGGGGTGAATGTCAGTGTGAGTATGCCAGCAGAAGGCGCGGGAGACCGTGGCCGGACGGCCGGGCGCTCTCACGCGTCGCCCGCCGAACGACTGGGCTTGTGCCGCGAGCGGGTCCGCGTAGCGCACTCGCTCGTCGGATCGGAACCAAGCCTGAGTTGGGCGGCCGTCTACGCCCAGTCCTCCCTGCACGAGGCCCGGGATGCAAGCGGGCGTGCGCTCGCTTCCCGCCAGCCAGTTTCTGGACGCCACGGCGCGTATATGCTCAACGGTGCACGCTCCTCGCCTGCAAGCCCCTTCGCGTTGCCTACCTACCTTCTTCAGCGCCCTTGGAGCCAAGAGCGGGGAATGAGGTAATCCGTATCGTCCGGGTGCCAATTCTCGATGACATCTACCGTTGGAATTCCCCCGAGCGTCGACTCGTCTGCGTGCTCGGTGACGATGATCTGGACACAATAATGTGTACGCCGCAGCCCCTCTTCCAGCGTCTCGAAGATACGGCGCGTTGCCCGTACTTCGTGAGACTCCGCGCCAAAACGCCGGCGGCTGGGATCGAAACCCGCCGGGAAGTACACCTGGCTGGGCTGATCGATGACGAGGAAACTCGGCACGGGGCTCCACGTCTGGTTCAGGAAGTACTCGTGAAGCGCGAGCGCGACCGCGATGTGATACCCCATCCAGTTCTCGCCGCTGCCGATCTCCCATAGAAAGTCCTCCCGCCGGCGCTGGACGTCGCGAAACACGAGCGCCAAGTCCTTGATCCTGATCTCAGCGTCCTCGTTCGCTCGCTCAAGCTGCATCTGGCCCGCGTAGTGTCTGATCTTCTCCGTCACGCGTCCAATGGCGATACGGAGACGTCGCTCACGCCCCGGCACGTCGAGAGTGCTCCGCAGCTCCGCAAGACGACGACGCAGCCTCTCCAGCTCAACACTCTGGTCGCTATCTGGTTCCACCAAGCCGATATTGCGAACGGCCTCCTCGAGCCGCCCTACGAATCGATACACCTCTTCGAGAGCTTGCCCGTTGTCTTCCTTCGGCGCCTCGAGTTCGCGACGCGCGGCCCGAAGGGCTCGGAGCTCCTCCTCCGCGTCGCGCAGCTCTTTCTGAAGTCCGACGCGCTCCGAATCGAGCAGACTCGGCACCGTGCCAGCAACACGAAGACGCTCTTGCAGATCCGCCGTCGCCCTCTGCAGACTCACCAGCTCCTCGCCGGCCGAGTTCTGCTCGGTGCCACAGAGCGGACATTTCCTCCGTGCAAGCCGCTCCGAGAACCAGCCGACGCCGGCGACGCGACCGGATTGCCGCGCGCCTTCGGATGCGAACTGCGAGAAGCCGTCACGTAAGCTGTTGATCTGCTGCAGGCGTCGCCTCAGGTCGCCGATCTTGGACGCCACCTGACGCTCCCGGGCGCGCACGTCATTAAGGCGCGCGACCGCCTCCTCGGTCCTGCCGGGCTGGAGAGGGGGGAGCACTCGCCGAACTTCGTCTGGAATACGGGCCAAGGTTCGCACGTAGTCATCGGGGGATGTGGGCTGCGCCCAGTGATCCGGGACGAGTGAAAGCTCGCGTGCTCTCGCGTAGAGCCCGGCCGCTTCCGCCCTCCAAATATCGACTGCCCGATTGCGACGCGCCATGTCTGCTTCGAGCCGGCGCAGTCGTCGCTCCACGTCGGTCATCTCGTGCTCGGCCGAGAGATGATCGGGCTCGACCGCGCCGAGCACGAGTGGAAAGATTGTGCGGAGCTTCTCCCGGTGTTCCTGAGTATCCGCCTTGAAGAACAGCGTGTATGGATTCGCGACGATGTGCTGCGGCAGAAAGTTGAAGGCTGCCATGTCTCGAAAGCTCGGTCGAGCTTGGAAGCCGCTCGGCACGGTTTTATCTGTGTCGAAGGGGAGCCGTGGAAGACCAGCGAGCGTGTCCATGCGCAACTTGAATGCCTCGCGGTTGCTGTTTTTCTCGAGGGTCCGAGGTAGCTCGATCTTCGCACGCTCCTGAACGTGGTAATTGCTGCTCTCGATCCGGTCGCCCGGCTCTTCGCGCGCCACGAGCATTTCGATCGACCCGAGATCGAGGAGGACACCGTACCAGGCGACGCTCGTCCGAATGGGGCCGACCGGAATCGCACACTTCCCGCTGCCGAGGCAGTAGTCGATAATAGCCGTGATTGACGACTTCCCGGTACGGCTCCGACCGGTGATCAAGTTGATTCGCCTCGGCTCGAACGAGATGACCCGCGGTTCGAGGCTGTCGTCCTTCGGCCATAGGACAATCTTGCGAATAAAGCAATGCATCAGAATCTCACCCCGAGTCGCAGGCAGATGCTCACGACGTCCTCAGCTGCAAACCACCAGCCCAGGCGCTTCGCCGCGCCGAGGATCGTGGCGACATCGTCCTGGCCGGATTGGAGTTCGGGCGGGAGCGTCTTCCGCTTCGGCGTAACGCGCGGCCACGGCGTGGCGTGGTCCCATTCGAGCAACGAGCTCGACACGGCGACGTTGAGCGCCTGAAGGCTGCGCGTAGCGAGCGCCTCCAGGCGTCGCTGGAGCCCAGCGATGAGTTCTGGATTATCGTGAAGCGCCTTCAAGAGGCCACTATCCGCTCTCATGCGATGGATCGTCGTCGCGGTTCGACGATGGTATACCATGGGCAGGACGATTATGCAGGTCGGTAGCTCCGGCCCTTCCCGTCCTTCTGCCCGATCCATGTAACCCCGCGCGAAGCTCCAGAGCGCAGTCGCACCCAGCGCCGCATTCTGAACGAGATCGTGCTCGAGGGTCGTGCTCATGACTGCGGACCATCAGGATGCCAATGAACCCGCCCCACGTCGGCGCGAGTGTGATACCCTCCCGCGGTGAAGTACCGGTGCTCGGTAGCTTCGCCCGCAAATCGTGCTCGGTATTCGCTCTCGACGGTCTCGCCGTAGATGTCACGCCCGACTGCTTCGGCGATCTTGTTCTGCCGGTTCCGGCGGTGGCGGCGGAGAATGATTTTCCACCGTTCGTCCAGCTCGTCGAAGAAGCTCGTCCAATCGTCCGGAACCACGTCGCCTTCCGCGCTCAGGCGCATTTGCTCGGTACTGAATCGAAGCAAATCTTCGATCGCCTGCTCGACATCCTCCGTGTCGGCGTCGATCTCCAACAACCGCTCGACGAAAGCTCTCGCGCGATGGCCGTCCCGATCCGCCTGACTGACGGCGATGAGGCTCGCGGCGCGCTCTCGTCTGCGACTCCGGCGAAGCGAGTCGAGAATCGCATGAAGCTGCCGATCGAATGCGGTTCGGTCGATCCAGCCTGCCCGTCGCTGCCGCCAGAGATCCATAAGTGTGTCGTGCATCCAGCCGAGGAGCGCGTGCACGATCCGATCGCTGTTGGAGTCAGGAGGAAGATGAAGGAGCGACACGGTCTTGGCGCGGAGTTGCGCGACGCCGGCCGCGCGGTCTTCCAAGCGCACTCGTCGAATGACGGACGTGATCGCTTCGTCATCGAATGCAGCTACCCTTCGCACCAGGTCGGCAATGTCGTCACGTGGATCCGATGCGATCACGCGAAGCGCCTTAACGCACTCGTTGATCTCTGCTTCCGTCTTCTCCGAGGCTCCGATTCGAGCGGCGAGGGCGCTGCGGGGGACATCGCGCGTGGTGACGAGCCAGAGTTGCGCGCGCTTGTGGAACGGTGTTCCGGTTTGAGCAGCTTCGAGCCAGATGAGGAGCGAGTTCCATAGGCCCTTACTTCGATCTTGGAATGGATGGCCTGACGTTTGGAACGAGAGCTTGTCCTGTTCGCTGATGCCACCGCCGTCTGCTTGTCGGACGACCACATCGTCGTCCGTTTCCACGCCGACAAGGTCCTCTGCCGAGGCTTCCGCGAGGCGGAAAAGAGCTCGCTCCAACTGGAAGTACATTCCTCCGGAGGGCCCAGGTGCCGAGTGGGTGGAGGTCATGACTCAGTACAATACTCGGCCGCAAGGACGTGAGGAACACGATGATCTACACCCATATCATCGATCGCGGCCCGCTCGGCGTCATCAGCACCCTCGACCGCTGACCGCGGCTCCTGTACAAAGCGCCGGATATCCTTTCCACCCCCGCATGTCCCGCCCCGGTTCATCGTGGGTAGGTAGCGTAGCCGACGGTTGACCATCCTTGTCAAGCAGCCGGGGGCCCGATCACGCCGACTGCACGCACGTGTGGCGGCGTTCCTACCCGGCCGAAGGAACGGGGTGGTAACCCGGATTCACGCTGGGACATCCTGCCATCTAGACCTACATGTAGAGCGGTGGGGCACGGAGCGCCTGATAATGCGCCTTCTCGGGCGTCAGCTCCGCAGGGTAGCCGAGCCCACTGTTTGAGGCGCTTCCACCTGGAGGAGATGATCCGCGACGCCGTCCACCCGACCGAGCTCACGTTGCCAGCGAATCGACGCGGCCGTCTGCCTGGTTGAGTACGCAGGCGGGGGGCGGCTGCGGAGATCAAGACGCACGCCGGGCGCCCCACGGGAGGGGCTGCAGCCAACAGATGGACGCACGCGAGCTCGGGATCGCGCCGGCGTCGCGCTGCTTGGTGCCGGAGTAGACAGCGGCCGCGGGGTCGAGGTGGACGCCGGTGCGCACGGAGCCGTCGTCGGCGTCGAGGTTCACCTGGATGACTCCGCGCACGAAGTCGGCACGGCGCGGGTCGGCCAGCTGGCGCCCGTTCTGCGCGGCGTACATGGCGGCTGAGCAGACAGCAAGGCCGCGTTCCTCGGTCCGGAGCGGCCGGAGGTGCGAGGGGCCGCCGCCGGCGCGCTACATGGCGCTCGGGCAGACAGGCCGCAGGATCGAGGTCCGCGCCGCTCCGCGCGCGGGGGTCGAGGTGGACACCGGCGCGTTCGGGGCCGTCGATGTCCGTGTGCTCAAGCGCGTCGGGCCAGGCCGTCGCTCGTTGCGAGCGCGGGCGCCCAAGCCGCGCGTGGTCGCGGCACGGCAGAATCGTGAGGCACACGGCCCGCCCTTGTCGCGCGGGCGACGTTGATCGAAGGCCCGCGGCTGCGCAGCGGCGTGGTCGAGCTCTTGATCCGTCAGTTCTCCCGCTCCGCTCGCCGGCGTACCGTGCGGTGTGATCGAGGTGATGGCGCTCCTGGGCGATCTGCAACGCATGCGCGAGGTGATCGGCTTAGGCGCGGCTCAGCAGCTCGACGACCCCGAGAGGCCGCCGGGGCAACAGCGGCGACGCCCTCGAGCAGCGGAGCGGCCTGCGGGATCGTCCGGGCTGCGGGGCCCGCGGAGCCTAGGCGGGCCATCCGTAGCCGGTCTCATAGCTGCCCGCCGATGGGGCCACGACGTGTGACGCTCGCGCCGACACGGACGCGCGAGCGACGTCCTGCAGCTCCAGGCGCGTGAGCGCTAGCGCGTCGTCGCCGCCGACCGCGCAGGCCACCGTCAGGCGCCGCGCTCGCGGGCGGCGTGGCCGCACGAGCGACGTCGTGCCACGCCACGCGCGTGGCCGTCACAGCGCGCGGCCACCGCTGGCTGCGCGCGGCGCCGCGCCGGGTCGGCTTGCAGCCGACACGCGCAGCCCGGGGCGCGTCGTCGGTAGCGCGCTCTCGCGGCGGCGTGGACAGGCAGCTGGCGCCAGCAGGCCGACACGCGCCGGAGCCGCGCAGGTCGCTGCGCGCTGGCGCACGCTCTGGACGGTACGACCCCTGGCCCGTGTAGTGTTCTCGTCTAGATTCCGTTTGACGCCGATCCTGTGATCAGAAGAATGGGCCGCGTCGCCACGTTGCTCGCGTGTTTCGGACGACCGGCAGGGAGACGATGAGGACGACAGACCGGCAGATCTCATCGTCGGCAGTGTTCGCTCTCCTGCTCAGTGTCGTTCCGACGCAGGCCGACGCCTCTGAGCTGAGTGCCGGAATTAGCTTCGGGGGGATCCAGGCTGGCACCGTGACGCACCTCGCCGTGAGTCCGCACGCGGGAATATCGTGGCGCATCAACGGCAACATCCTATTAAATGTTCACGATCTGTTCAGCGTCATGCCTCCAATTCAGATAGGCGGGGCCGGTGTCTACAATAGCACCATCGCCGCTCTCGGATATGGGTGGAAGAATGGCGATTTTAGTGCGGGCCCATCCGTTGCGATCTACTTCATGCCGGCTTGCGGAAGTACATTGTGTGGGCACGTTGCCGGGATGGCGGTAGGCGCGCATGCGCAAACCAACGCGTACGTTGCAGGGCCGCTCGGCGTCTCGGTGAGCGCCAATGTGGATTGGATCGGCGGGAGCAGCCTTGTACTCCCAGGCTACGTGTCCGTGCTTGTCGTCGTCGGCCCTGTGCTTCGATGGAGCATAAGATGAACGCAAAAAGAACTCTGCTGATCATTGTGGGCATTACCATCTGCATGCTAACGGCATGCAACTGGACGGTAGGAGACTGCTATCCCCGCGAGGAGTGGGTGAAGGGCGAAGGTGCAGGTGGACCAGTCGGGCCGCCCGTTCCTGTCTTCACCTCCGTCGCGTCGGGGGACTTCGGGGCGGAGCCGCCGAGCGGACCGGAGTACGGCAGCGAGCGCAAGATCCAGTGCAACAAAACGGACGACGAAGACGAGGACGAGGAGGAAAGCCCGAGCGACAGTTCGGAGAGGCCGACAGCTAGCCCGACGAGCCCGCCAGATCCCTGCCAGCAGAGCGGCGCTCCGACCATGGGGTGCACAGGCAAAATACCGATCGACCCGCGAGCCTTCAATTTTGTTACGATCGTCGCCTACGATGGAACCGTGAGCGGTTGGCAGGAGGCAAAGGCAGATCTATATTTCGGTCACAATTTGGAGGGTGACGCAGCGTGTTCGGTCATCGTAGGAATGCCCATTCGAAGCGAGCGTTGGGGGTTGACATCACCAGAGACGGCGGCAATATACGCCGCCAATGTAGCGAACGCATGCGCGGATTTTCTGTATGAGAATGGAGGCCGGGATCTTCCGCAAGGTATATTCTGCGAAAGGCATAAGAGCTGCATGAGGGAGCGTTTCCCCAAGATGTATGAAGAGCTTGGTGCCAGGGTTAAGTGACTCCATGAAACACAGCATCGATGAGCTGCTCGGCATTGTCTATCGATACTATCCACGTGGGGTTGGGCTCACCAAGGATGGCGATATCGACGTCCAGCTCTGCAAGAAGACGGAGGAGCACGCTCGGCTCGTGGCCGCGCGGATCCAGGCATCGAAGGACGAGCGCTGGCACTCCATGCTGCGTCGCATCGCAGAACGATTCCCTGGCATGCTCATGAATCACTCTCTACACCTCCCCACCGGCGGCTGGGACGGCTGCTATTCATTTACGATTGATCTGCCAAGATCCACCGGTGAACCGATCTGGTTTCACGTGAGCTTCCTTGCTCCTTATTATATTGTCCACAGTTTGCGCACGGTTGAGATCGTGAAACAAACGAAGGACTTGTTCGCGGTCGAATTTCGAGACGTGCGTTTCCTTGTTCATCGAAGCCCATTCGATCCAGGTTTCGTGTCGCGCCCGGACGATAGCCTCAGGTCTGCCGCTGTGGGGAAGAGCTACGCTAGCTTCGAACTCTTGCCGGAACAGCAGCCGTGCGCGGAATGGATTTCCCGCGACATCGAAACGACGTTCGGTTGCAAGCCCATGCCGCCGGAGATCGGGACCATGCTCGTGCCCGATGTGACAGCGGGCCTGGGTCTTCCGGGTGAGATCAGGCTCTACGATTGCCTGTTTTCAGACCAGCATACATGGGTGAAGCCATCGCCGTCTGAAGTGTCGGCGCCCGGTGTAGATATCGAAGCGAGCAGGCTTACGGATTCGCTCGTTGCGGTACTCACCGTGCTCGCGGCGACTTATCGAATCGCATGGACTCTGATGCCAGAGGTGCAGAGCGGTTCTTCCTACTGGGTGGTAACGACAGATGGGGTCCTCCACAAAGAGGAAGTTACAAAGGCGCTTGCGAAGATTCGCCCGCTCCTTGAGTCGCCCAAGACTCCTCGCGGCATCGCTGCCAAGCGCGAACTCGAAGCTGCCGTCCGCGAGCTCGAAGCGCTGATCGCTTCGTGGGATGGTGAAGGCGAGCCGCCGGCCGCCATGGTCGCCTGGGCTTCCAGGTTCCTGGCGACTTGGCCCGTGCACTCGGTCGCCGATCTCCCGTGACGTGACTGGGGCTACTCGGGAAAGCGAAGCGTCTCGTGCCTCTCGCCGCTCTGCCCCATCGTGGTCGTGCCATCGTGGTTCCAGCTCATGCCGCCATGGCCCGGCTGTCCGATCTCGAAGATGACGCCCTCGAGCGTGAGCTGGCCCTCGTCGAGGTAGGCGACGCCGATCGAGTCGCCGCCGCGCCCCGGGCCGCCGTAGCCGCCGTGGCCTCCTTCGCCGCCCGGGCCGCCGAAGCAGCCCTGAACGGCGTCCACGTCGGCGGCGCCCGGTGCGCCTCGGCCGCCTCGGCCGCCTTCCTGGGGCGGCCCGCCGTCGCCGCCCCTGCCGCCGGAGACCGTCGTGATCTCGCTGTCGCGCACCGTCACCCGGGCGTGAAGCGCGAGGACGCCGATGGTCGGACGTCCGTTCGCTCCCCCGCGGCCCCCCCGGCCTCCGCAGCCGCCGGCCCCACCCGAGCCTCCTCCTCCGCCTCCCTTGGAAGCCGAGCCGCACACGGCCAGCCCGCCCCGGCGACCGCCGCCGCCGCCGCCCCCCTGGCCCGGGGTGCCCCACGTCCCCTCGCCCCCCGTGTCGCCCTCCCAACCGGTCTCGGTGAGGCGCCCGATGCCCTTGCCGGGCGCGCCCTGCGTTCCCGGAGCCCCCGGGCCCCCGGCGAATCCGCTTTCGCAACGGCGGTTTTCTCGCTCCCCGATGCCGCCGCGCGAGGGCGAAGTGTAGACGGGCTCCCCGTCGCCGCCATCCCCGGCGCTGTCGGGCAGCCCATCCCCTCCCTTGCCACCGACGCTCGTGTGCCCGCTCTCGCACCGGTTCACCGCCGCAGGTCCGCCGGCGACGAGGGGCGCCGAGCACCCCTCGCCAGCGAAATTGCCATCCGGTCCGTCCGGCTGATCGGTCGGCCACTGCTCGCCATCGCTGCCCGGTATTGCGCCGTCTGCGCGGATCTCGCTCCGCACGATCTCCACCCCCGTGTTGGACTGGACGAGCACGCCGAGCGGACCAAAAGCCCCAAGGTTGAGATCGGCGAGCGTCGACACCCCGTCCGCGGCCCCGCTGTCCTCGGGACCCGCGGGCTCGACGATCACCATGGGGTCGGCGAGGTCGGCGATCGGCTGGTGAAAAAATGTGGTTCGCGGGATTTCAGGGTCGCGATTCCATCGCCGGCAGTGAAAGCCCCCGAGGAGGTCCACGCCGGAGGGCACCCTGATCTGACGCACCGGAAATCCGTCGTTGCAGATGAACATGCGGCCTCGTCCCGTGCGCGCGAGCTCGACGGCACGCTCGACGGTGGCCAAAGGCTTCGCCTTCGTGCCGGGGTTTCTGTCGTCGCCAAAACCGTAGGGTCCAGCGATGAACACGCCGCAGCCGTCGTCGAGGATATCGGCGGCGACGTGCTCGGCGCAGACCGACTCCGGGGGCGGCTCTTGCTCGCACGAGGTGCCCTCGCAAGACGGCACGCCAGGGTCGTTCACGTCGGGCGCAGTTCCGCAGCCGGTGGCCCACGGCGACAACAGAAGGACGAAGATAGCAGCGGTGGTCTTTCTCATGTGCGCATCCTGACGTGCGCTGTCAGCGCAGGGTAGTTCATCGAGCCGGTTCCGGATCTAGCGTATCGAACGGGTACCAGAACAGCGCAATCCCGGCTTTCCCCTGGCCGGGCGTGTTTTCGAAGGGTGCATTGCCGCCGCGGCCACCCTTGCCGGCTTGTCCAGGCAAGACCTTCGCGAACTCCGTGATGGCCACGGAGGCGCCCACGGAGCCGATGCCGAGCGAGTGGCCGCCGAGACCGCCGCCGGCATCGCCCCCGCGACCGCCGTCGCCGCCAAAGCCGCCGCCGCACCCTCGCGACGTGTCGGTCAGAACAGCGTCTCCGCCGTGTCCGCCGGCAACCCCAAAGCCTCCCCACTGGCCCGTTCCGCCGACCCCGCCGTCGCCGCCCTTGGCCCCGAGGACCGTGCTCGCATCGACTGTGAGGTCGCTCCCCTGCAACGCCACGATCGCGATGCTCGCGCCGCCGTAGTCGCCTCCCTTGCCCCCCTTGCCACCGCAGCCGCCACTGCCCCCCGAGCCGCCGGCCGCACCGCCCTGGGGCCGACCTGCCGGACACGCGTTCCTGGCGGAGTCGCGACCTTTGCCGCCCCCGCCCCCGCCCCCGCCCTGACCGGCGCCGCCCTTCGCTCCATCCTTCCCGCGGACGCCGACCCATCCGTACTCGTCCAGGAGGCCAGCGCCATCCGCTCCGGCAGCGCGCTCCGCAGGAGCGCCGTCGGCTCCGTTCTGCCCCTGCCTGCATGCCATGCTGACCGCGCCGGATCCACCCAGGCCGCGCTCGGTCGGATTCCCGAGCGGCTCCGGCAGCCCTGAAGTTCCGTCGCTGCCCGTCTCGAGGCCTCCATCGCCCCCCTGGCCACCCGTCGACTCGATCCCGTCGCCGCACGCGGTCACGACCGGAAGGGCGCCCAGCGCCGCGTCCGCGGTGCAGGCGTCCGAGCCGTCGTTCCCCAACACGCCGGAGTTCGCGCGAACGCTCGGCGCGTCCTCGCCCGGCTCTCCATCCTTGCCATCACCTGCGAGGATCTTGCTCTGCCGCACGATTGCCCTGGCCCCAGGGCTCAAGATCATCGCGATCGACGACTTGCCGTCGTCCGCGGACGCATCCGCCGCCTCGACGCGCACGCCGAAGACCGTTGACGTCGCGTGCTCTTTGTCATCCGCGATCACCCTCAGCGGGATACCCACCTGCGGAGCGATGATCGTCGGGTGATTCGGTCCGCCGAACGACCCGTCATACGACCAATCGCCGCCGTCACACAGGCGCCCGCCCCAGAGGTCGACCCCGGAGGGCAGCGTGATCTTCTCCTCGAACGACCCGCCGCACGCGTACACGCGCCGGGTCGCTGCCTCTCCGTGGCCTCGACCGTGCGCGGCGAGCCCGATCGCGTGCTGGAGCGTCGCGACCGGCGCTCCCTTCGTGCCGGGGCTCGTGTCGTCGCCCTGCTCGCTGACGAACACCCCGCATTCATCAAGGGCCGGCGCGGTGGCTGGATCGCCGTCACAGGGTCCCGGTTGCGGAGGAGGGCTCTCGCACAGGAAGCTCTCTGCACAGTCGTCAGAATAGCACCCAGAGGCGCCGGAGGCGCCGGCCATGCCGAGCATGATAGGCGCGAGGGAACGCAGGAGCTCTCGACCTCGCCAATTCAATATGCGACGCATGTCCCTCCCCTCACCATGCTCCTTCGAGGATCACACCTGCTCGCTCGCTCGCCGCCATGGGTACGATGCGGAGGCGTTCGGCTGGTCGCGCATCCCCGAAGATCGCCACTTCTGTCAGAAACGAGGCCGCCGTCGCGATCCCAAACACGGCGCTTGTCGCCAGCGACACCTTGCCAAGGGTGGCGAACAGGTCCCGCTCCTTGACCTGGGCATGAATGTCGGCGCACGCCCCCGGCGCGCTCGCTTGGCGGCAGGCATCAGACCTCCACCCCTGCTCGCGGCGTACAGAATTGGCCTCGCCTAGATTGGTGTGCACCACATGAGCGCGCAGGAGGAAGACCGCGCCGGCCGCCGCCGTCGCCGTCGTGAGCACGACGCCGCCAATTCGCACCGTCCCCGGCCAGGTAGCCGACGGCGCCGGAGCCTGCGTGGAGGTCCTCGCCGCCTGCGCGTCCGTGGCCGCTTTCTTCGCTGGGCCCCCTGCCTCGCCCTCGCCCGTACCGCTCACCGCCGAGCGCGGTAACTGGATCGTCATGATCGGCTCGGTCGCCGCCCGCGCATCCAGCGTTTGGGAGCCTTCCTCGCGGCCCGGTGCTCGGGCCCGCACCATGTGCTTGCCAGGCTCGAAGAATAGTCTGTAGGTCCGCCTGGGTAAGCCGATGGGCTTGCCGTCGACGAACACCTCGGCATCAGGCGGATCCACCGACAGGTAGAGGCTGGCGAGGAACGGAACGGCCTTGGCCAGTCCATCCGCGAATCCTTTTTGCTGCTCAGGAGAAAGCGCCTTGCGCCGCTCAAGGCTCCAAGCCAGGTGCTCCGCCGCATCACGGAACTTGCGCAACTTGAGCTCGCAAAGGCCCAGCTCTCCAGCGATCTCGGCGGATTCTCTCTCTGTAACAGATGTCGAGTCGATCGCCTCGAAGGCCGCCTTGTAGGCGGCGTGTGCCTCGGTCCACTTTCCCGATGCCCGAGCTCGTCGGGCACGGCGAAGATGGTCTTTTACGCTCGAACCGTCGCTCTGTACGGTTGACGGATTGCGGTCCTCTGCACGGACCGGACAGGTACTGCCGGTCACGACGCCGACCATCAGGCAACTCCAGAGCGACTGCGCAACAAAACGCATGCACGAACGGTACTTACGCCAGCCGTGGTGCGTCAACGGCGCTGGAAATGTCGTAGCCTGAACGTTCAGATGAGAAAATCCCGCCCGATCCGGGAATGCGACCACCGCTGTTCGTGCAGTCGCGGATGCCGCGTCCCTACATGTCGCACATGGTCCGACGGACTCTGGGGCCGCCCTGCACTTTTTTGAAGCCCTCCAGGCGGCTCAGGTGTTCTACCGGTGATGGGCGAGCCAGCCAGCACCCCCACCGGCTTCGAGTTCCTCCGGCGCCTCGCGCGGCGCCTCGGGGTCCCTGCGCAAGACGCGGAGGACCTCGCGCAGGACGCCTTGCTGCGGGAACTGGAAGCGGCTCAGCGGGTCGAGCTCGGGGAGGCCCGAGCGTCCTACGGTGCCACCATCGTCCTGAACCAGGCGCGAAACCACGTCCGGAACGCACGCCGTCGGGGGGAGGTCCTGACCTCGTTCGACGACCACGAGCTTCGGGCGGAGGGCCCGACTCCTGAAGAGATGCTCCGCAGGCAGCAACGGGAGGCGCTCCTCCATGACCTGATCAACCAGGTCGACCCCAAGTACCGCGACGTCTTGATCAAGCACGCGATCGAGGAAGTGCCGCTCGTCGAGATCGCCTCCGAGCTGGGGATCAATCCGAAGACGGTCAGGACACACTACCGCCGAGCGCTGGAGGACCTCTACGCGGCCGTGGAACGCCGGAGGGTGCGGCAGCGCTCGCACGGATGGGACGACGCTGCGTGCGTCCCGTTCGCCTTCCATTTGCGCTGCCGCGAGGGGTGGTCGAGCAAGCTAGGCCGCCTGGGCATCAAGATCCTGGTGCAGGGAGCGATCGTCGTGCTGACCGGTGCCGTCGTCGCGGCGTTGCCGGACTCGTTCAACCCGGCGTCGTGGTTGCGGGCGGCGGTGGTGCGCGCTCCTGCGCCCGCTCCGGCGGTGGTGGAGATCGCGCCGCCTCCGGCCCAACTTCCCCTGCGCGCTTCGGCCACGCCCACCGCGCAGGAGGTCGCGCAGCCGGCGCAGGACCGAGACGCACGGGCGCCTGCTCCGTCAGGCGCGCCGGTTCGTCGTACCTCGCTCCCCGTCCGCGCCGTGGTCCCAGCCGTCAGCCAGCGCGAGCAGAGCCTCATCGACGAGGCCCGAAGGGCCATCGAGAACCACAACGCGGTGGCAGAGGCGCGCCGATTGCTTGAGACACATGCGCGGGAGTTCCCGCAAGGACAGCTCGCCGCGGAGCGCGAAGCACTCCTAGCGCAGATTCGCTGAGTCCTCGGCGTCCCTCCGACAGACAGCGGGCGGTGACGCAGGTGGTGTCGTCGGACAGCACAAGGCCGAGATCTGCCTTGCGTCCAGACAAGGACGTTCACGTCCAGGAGACGAAACGCGATGGATAGGATGGAGGATCTACTTGGTGCGATGTGGCTCATTTCGCCGCTCGGGCTCGCGATGATCGCCTGCGTCGCAATCGGCTTCGCGGTCACCGCGCGCGAAGCGCTCGGACGCGAGCGCGGGCTTCGCGAGGCGCGCGAGCACGCGCATGACGACGACGAGGCAGCCCTCACCGATGCGAAGGAGCAGGCAGCGGGTGAGCGGGACCGATACCGGCGCCTTCTGGACTGTCACGTCGACGCGGCGCTCGCGGAGCTGACAGACGCCCGTGCGCGCCCCGTCCCCTGGCCAGGAAGGGTCCTCGAGTCGTTCTGCGCGACGATGCCTTCGTGGAGGAGGAAGCTGGCCGAGAGCACGGGGTTGGAGCCGAGGGAGGTGGAACGGTTGCTGAGGAGTGACCTCCCGATGACGCCCGGTCTTGCCCGGCAGCTGGAGGCCTTCACCGGCACGCCGGCGCGGTACTGGGAGCGCCTCTGGCAGCTGCACGACGACCACCGGACGGACGCCGAGGAGACCGTGGTGATCCTGGTCGGCGAGCCCGTCACCAAGCGCGAGAGCTCGGCGCGTCCCGCGTCGTCGCCGGCGCAGAGCTCGACACCGCCGACGCTACCTCCCCGCGCGCTCGACGTTCCTCCGCCCATGGTGCTGTCTCCCGAGCTTGCGGCCAGGAGCCCGCGGGCGAAGCTCCCGCCGCCTCCACAGCCGCGGCTTCGGTCGCCGGTCCCTGTCCGCGCCGCCACGGGGACAGAGCCCGCCCGGCGCGCTGCGACGCTGACGAGCTTCCCGGTACAGCGTGACGAAGGGAGGCCGGGTTCCGCGAACGCTGCCGATTGGGAGGACGTAGAGCGCTCTCCGCTGAACACGACACTTCCGGGAGTAGGGAGCCATGGGTGAATTGGGTGATATCATTATGCTCCGGAAAGCCAGCGAGATCTCTGTGCGGGGAGTGGGACTGCAATGAGCGTCAAGGGCCTGGTTGTCCACTTTCGGCGCGACTTGGACGACGACGAGGCGCAGCGAACGATCGACGCGCTGATGATGATCAAGGGCGTTGTCAAGGTGTCATCTGTCAAGGCCGGTTACGAAGACGAACTGAACCGGCAGCGGGTCAAGCGAGATTTGCTAAGCAAGATTGACGGGCTTCTGAGGGATGACGAGGCCACGATCTAGCTGCCGACGAACCCACGTCATCGTGGCGTCGACGCAACCGGCCCGCCGCGCCGCAATTGGGATGCGCTTGAGGGCGACGCTGGCGCACGGACGACGTCGTGCTGCTCCAGGCGTGCGCCCCTGAGCGCGCGGTGAAGAGCCGGCCGACAGCGCCGCGACGGGCCGCGCTCGATGTCGCACCCGCGCCGCTCTCACCAGTGGGCGAAGCCAGCCGGATCTCAGGCGACCGTCGCCTTTGACCATCCGCCTCGAGAACCGTGCGGCGGTGCGACGCCGCGCTGAGGGCTTCGCTGCCCACGCCGGCGGGGGCGCTGCGGCGCCCGTCAGGGCGGGTTGCGCCGAGCGACGCGACGATAAGCACCGTCAGGGAGATGGAGGGGGCTGGGGCCCATCCTGATCAACTTGTTTGAGGGGCGCACAAAGAAGCCCCCTCAGAGAACTTGGTGAAGTTCGTCCGAGGGCGCTCCCCTCCGGGTGTCAGGACCGGAGGTGGACCATGCTGGACGACCCCCATCTTGGACGCGAGTTCTTCAGGGTGCTGGTGGAGGTGGACGAGGCGGTGACGCGCCGGGTCGCGGTCGAGGGCTGCCCCGTGTGCGACGGGCCGCTGCACCGGAGCGACTACGACCGCAAGCCGCGTGGGGCCCGGGTCGTGCCGGCGGGCGAGGCGTTCGCCCGTCGGTTCAGCTTGTGCTGTAGGCGTGAGGGCTGTCGGATGCGTGCGATGTCGCCGTCGGTGCGCTTCCTCGGACGGCGGGTCTACTTGGGGGCGGTGGTGATCCCGGCGAGCATCGTCGCGCTCGCCCTCCTCCGCGCAGCTGCGAATATCTGGCGACGGACGGGGGTGCCGGCGCGCACGACGCGCCGATGGCTCGGCTGGTGGCAGGGCCCATTCCTGCGCACGGGGGTGTTCGTCTCGATCTGCGCGCGACTCATCGGCGTCGACGTCGGGCCCGTGCCGGCGTCGATCGTCGATCGGATCGAGGGTACGCAGACGCAGCAGGTGAGGACGATGCTCGAGCTGCTGGCGCCGCTCACGACGATCTCGGTGCCCGACGGATCACGTTTCTTGAGGGGGAGCGCATGAGCCTCGCGCCCCGCAGAGGATGTGATCTCCGCGGGGATTCCGCGGCGATGTAGGGTCGAACACGCGAGCGACGACGAGACGTCGCTCGTGAAGGAGGCCCTCATGAGCCAAGACCCGCGGGCGATGGCGCGCCCGCCACGGTCCGTGTCCGTTGAGGATCTGCGCCGTCCCCATGTCCCCGTCGGAGCCGCCGCGAAGGAGGCGCCGATGAGCCACCCGATGAAGCCCGACGACGGGGCACCGGCGCGCGCGCGCTGGGCACGTCTGCGTTTCTCGATCATCGGCCAGTTGCTCGCCTCGCCGCCCGAGCCTGGCGAGCTGGCCACCCGCATCAACGAGCTGGCGAGCAAGCCTTGGACGCACCCGACGACAGGGGAGGCAATCCGCTACTCGGCCAAGACGATCGAGCGGATGTACTACCTCGCGCGGGACGAGGCGGACCCGCTCCGCGCGCTGGAGCGATCACATCGCCTCCACCCTGACGCGCCCCGTGCTGATCATCGACGAGGCCCAGGAGACCCTGACGACGGTGCTCAACGAGCTGAGCATCCTCGCCAGCAAGGACTTCGACTCGAGGCTGCTCCTCTGCATCGTCTTCGCCGGCGACGCCCGTCTGCCCGAGCGCCTCCGCTCGGCCGAGCTGCTGCCCCTCGGCTCCCGCATCCGTCGGCGTCTCGTCCTCGACTACGTCTCCCGCGATGAGCTGCTCGCGTGCCTCAATCATCAGCTCGAGGCTGCCGGCAACCCGAGCCTCATGACCACCGAGCTCAAGGCCACGCTCGCCGACCACGCCGCCGGCAACTATCGCGTGATGATGAACCTCGCCGACGAGCTGCTCACCATCGCCGCGGCCCGCGAGCTGCCGCGCCTCGACGAGAAGCTCTACCTCGGTGTCTTTGGCCAGTCTCCCAAGCCCCAGCCGCGCAAGCGCTGAAGGAGATGCACGCCATGCTCCGCTCCCCCGCGGTGTCCTTGCCCGTCGCCGAGCCCCTCGCGCTCATCGACGCGACGCTCCTCTTCCTCGTCCAGGTTCTACTCGCCAGGCACCCCGAGCTCTACGCGCCCCCGGCGAGTGGTACCGAACCTCGGCCTCCACCCGGCACACGCGCCGCCCACCACATCATCGACGCCATTCGCGAGGTGCACAACGCCATCGAGATCTACAGCGCCGCCCTTCCTGACACGATCTCCCCCGGCGGCGCCGCTGACGACGAGATTCCGTTTTGACCCAACGCCGGCCCGTGAAGACGGGGACCCCGCCGATCGCGCGATCCGCCTCTCCCATCGCCCGCCGAGAACCACAGCATGACGCGTCGCGCCCTCCCATCCTCTTGACCGGCTCCTCCAACCTTCCTGAGCGCGCTTACCTCGCTGCGCCAGTTGACATAGTCGTACACCACGACGTGGTCGTGCCATCCAGAAAAACCGAGTAATTTTAGCAGGTAAGCGTGTCCCGTGGGCTCAGCGGTTACCACTCTACTGTACGCGCCGCCCAGATTGGCACCCCGCCGACGGCTACGGCGACGTCGGCGCCGCGACCAGTGGGTGCCTCGCGGCCGCGTGCGTGCGATCGTTCGAGCGGGGCGCGGCGCCCGCGGGGCGTGCCGCGCTCTTCGCGGGCTCCGGCGACGGGACCCGCGCGGCCGTGTGCCTCGTCTCGGCTGCAGCGAAGAGGGCGTGAAGGAGGAGCGATATGCCTGTCACCGTAGGAGTCAACTCGCGCAGCGGATAGGGAGCCCTACCGAGCACCGAGGCGAGGATCACGAAGACCTCGCGGGGCGAGCCCTTGGTGCGCGATTACGAGGCTGGCGGCGATGGGCGCGTGGTGCCCAAGGAGCCATCGATCGCTGGCCCGTCTCGCCCGGTCGACAAGCAACGAGCGCCGACCCTCGTCGCGGGCGTCGACGAGCTTCTACTGCGCATCCGCGGACGCGCCCCATGCGCTCGACCCAAACGTCGAGCGCATGGGGTGGAAAGGAAACCCAATTCCTCCGTGGGCGAGGGGCGCCCGCGTCGGCGCTTTCATCACGGCTGCTGGATCAGCGGGGTCAGCCCTTCGGTGATATCGATGTCCCAGAGGAGCGTGCTCCCCTCCCGTCGGTAGGCGAACGTCGCTCCCTGGAACTGCCCGATCGCGATCAACCGATCGAGGGGTGGCGGGCTGATCACGAACTCTCGCGCGACCGGTGCCTCGGTGTGGAGCGGATTCAGATAGCGCTGGACCACGCTGGTCGTCAGCGCCACGGCGGCGTCCTTGACGGTCCCTGCGGGGCCGAGGACCGGATCGCTCTGGGCCACATTCACCACGCTCGTCCTCAGATTGCCGGGAGCGCGGACCCCGACCGCGGGGAGCAGCAGAGTCTCCAGGGGGCGCTGCAACGAGGCCCGCAACCCCAGCTCCACGTCGAGTTCGTGACGGACGACCGCGGCCAGATGCGTTTGCAGAACCGTCACTGAACGAACCCAGATGACGCGGATCTCGGGAGGCTGGCAGAACGGGATCGACGTGCCGATGCCCAGCCCTCCGCGTGGCTCGGGGAGCCCGCCGAGCCCGCCGAGCCCTCCGCGTGGCTCGGGAAGCCCGCCGAACCCGCCCAGCCCTCCGCGTGGCTCGGGAAGCCCACCGAGCCCTCCGCGCGGGCCGATTGGATCGATGGAGCCGATCGGATCGACGGGATCCAGCGTCCCCCCCGGCTGCCTGCTGCAACGCTCTGGGATGAACCGCCCCCCCGGGCCATAGTCGATCTGGACCGTCTCGATCAGCAGCGTGGATTGAGCGACGAGGCGAAACGCTACGTCTGCTTGGGGGACGGGCACCAGATCAAACGAATCGATCCGGAGCCGGGCCCGCACCTCCGTCTTGCTCAACGGACGAGGGCTCCTGACCAACAGCGGATACGCTCCGAGCGGGCCGAGCGACACTCGCAGGGTGTTCAGCGCGTCGGCCATGTTGAATGGCTGGTCCTTCGGGGGCGGCGGGGCCGGAGGGAGGGTGAGCCCCGCCCCAGTGATGTCTGCGAGGGCGAGATCGTTGTCGATCCGGAGCGGGCCGCAGAGCTGCTCCACCCAGGCGCGCAGGAAATCCTCGCTGAAGGCGTAGAGCACGCGATCATTGGCGGCGATTGGCACCATCGCCGGAGAGGCGAAGAGGAAGGACGCCAGCGAGACCATCAGTCCCAGGCCCCTGCCCTCCACCAGCGCGGCCTTGCCCGACTCCAGCGGAGGGGCGCCATCGGCGTGGAAGCGCCCGGGCCAGCCCAATTGGAATGCTGCCGACTCCAGAGCCCTTGCCAGGATCTGGACCAGATCCAGCTCGAGCGTTTGGTTGAGTTGGCCCGCCAAATTGGCCGCCGCGACGATCGGCAAGTTGAGCAGGTTGGTGCTCATCACTCCGAAGGAGGCCCGGAGTGTGGCTTCGTCGACCTCCACCTTCCAGCGATCCCCGGAGGCGTCCGGCGCGAGCCGGAGCTTGGCCCTGGCGTCGAAGGCATCGACGCGCACCGGGCCGCCATTGGCGATCATCGCAGAGAAACCTCCTGCCGTCGCGACGTTAAGCGCCACCGCCGCCGGAGTGCTCGCTGGCTGGAGAGAGTACATGGCCGTTCCCGAGACGGGACCGAAGGCGATTGCGATCTCCAGCCCCTTGCCCATGGCGCGGAGTCCGGTAATCTGGATGGCCCCGAGATCGGTCTCCAGGGCCAGATCCCACACCCTGGCCTCGATAAGGTCGTTCTCGTGATGGAGGACGGGCAAAGGCACCTGGAAACGGAGAGTGCCAATCTCGTCGAGCTTGGCGTTAACCTCCCGGGTGAGTTGCTGCTCATCCAAGCCGCCGCCACCGAGGGCTAGCATCAGGCGTAGATGGGTTGCGAGCGTGTCGCGGATCCGGATGCGCGACCCGTCTGGCCCGCGCAGCTTCGCCTCGTTCAGCCGATCGAGCCAGCGGATCTCCAGCGGCGCTGGCGTGCCATCGGCATTGGCACGCAGCGCGATCCGGCCCAGCACCCGGAGCAGGGTGTTGACGCGACCACGCATGTCTTCGAGCCAGGTGTCGCTGACGGCAAACGCCGCTTCGCCGGTAGGCCCGGGGGCGAAGCCAGGGTCGAGTGCCGGCCCGATGTTGAACGCCCGAATCCGGAAGGAAGGCGCCAAGGGCGCCGCAATGGGCCGGGACTCGGTTCGCCGCGCGACTGCGGCCGGCGCGGGGGCGGGCCCCGGGTCTAGGCGCAGAGAGAGCATCGGCTCACGATCGCCAGGATCGAGGAGCGTGACCCGGGTGACGACGTTGCTCTCCACCGGCGCGCCAGAGAGGCCGAGGACAGCGGCGATCCGCTCCGCTGCGGCGCGATCGACGCCCGCCTGCGGCGCGCACTCCACGTTCACGAGCACCCCGCTGCCCTCGCCTAATATCTCCCTGCCGGGGACGCGGTTGCCTGACACGGTGACCTCCCGATCGATCGACTGCCAGCGCTCGATGCGCAGGCTGAACCGCGCGATAGAGCCGTCCAGCGGAACTGGCACTCCACCGACGCGAAGGGCCTCAAGTCGACCCGCGTCGACGACGATCTCCAACCTGCTCGACTCGTCCTTCAACGCCTGCCCGAACACATGGGCAGACGGCAGCGCCGCGCCTACCTCGACCCGGTATGCGAAAGATACCATGGAACCTACCTCATTGTTGGCGGCCCGAGCGTACCAGCCCGCCCCGGAGGATGTCGAACAGAAACTCGCGACCCGCGCTCCATCGCTAGGCCAGGTGGCCTGGAGCTCCAGAAGCACGCGGGACCACGCAGCATGTGACACTGGCGGCGCCACATCTGACTGCACAGACTAGTGCTCTGACACGATTCTGTTGAACCAGTCGGTCCCGAAGATTCGCTCGGCATCGTGGACGGTGAACTTCCAGTTGATCTTGCGGCGAGCCCGGTCCGCGGAGGCATTCCACTGCCGGACGCGGACCCGGAGCTGCGCGAGCGTCGGGATGCGGTTGCGGCCGAGGCACTCCCTGGACACGAGGCTGGCTTCGATCTCTGCGGCGTTCAGCCAGCTCGCGTGCTTGGGCGTGTGATGGAACTCGAAACGCGAGGCAAGCGCGTGGCCCCGCTCGGCCCCGAAGGCCTTGATGAGCGATGCAGGGGTGTGGGTGTTGAGATTGTCCAGGACCAGATGAATCCGACACGCCCGCGGGTAGGCACTGGCAATACGCTCGGCGGCGAGCGCGAAGGACGGACGCGTCCGGTCCTCCGTCGCGTGGGTGAGATGGCGCCCTGTCTTCGGCTCCACGATGCAGAAGATGTTGGCCGTCCCCCGACGCACGTACTCGTAATCGATGCGCCGCGGCTTTCCTCGGCGCATCGGCCTGTCGGGCCGGGCGTTGTCGTGCAGGACGACGGGGCGCTCATCGAGCACTACGACCGGTTCGCTCGGGTCGTAGGGCCGGGCGTACAGCTCCAGCACGTCCTTCATCCGCTCGACGAACGGCTCGTCGATCTTGGGAACGCACCACATTTTTTTCCCGCCAGGGCTTGATGTCCTGGTCGGCGAGGGTCCTTCGTATCGTCTCTTGGCTGACCGAGCGGACGATCTTTCGCCGCTCGGCTTCGTCGGCGATCAGGGCGATGGTCCATCGCGCCCGCCCCTCGGGCGGCGGACCGCAGACCATCGCGATGAGCGCAGCGGTCTGGGCACTGTCGAGCAGCTTGGAGCGACGCCGGCGGGGCTCTTCGCTCAGCGCATGCTCGACCCCGCCCTCCAGGAAGCGGTTGGCTACGCGCCGCACTTCGCGCCGGTACGTTCCCGTTGCCTCCGCCGCTTGGGTGATCGTCCAGCCCTTATCCAGCAGACGGAGCGCCTGGATCCGCCGCGCTACCAACATGCCCAGCGGGCCCTGCCGCTCGCGTTGGCGCAGTGCCCGCTGCTCCTCCTGGCTGAGTTGGAGCCCCTTGAACCTGGGCCTCGGCTGCTTTCGTTCTTCGCTCACGACCGCCCAGACGCACGAGCCGGGCGAAACGGATCGTCAAATCTGCGGGGCGGCACTAGCGTACATGCATCCTGGAAGGTCCAACACGGTTTCAAAATGTCGAGGCTGTTTGTTTGCCGGTATCCCCCGAGTTGAAAGAGTCAGTCGTTTACGCGGCTCGCAACGTAAATACTGCGTGGCCTTGAGTGCATCGACCCCAGCGTGGTGGCCGCGCGATGGGACGCTGGGAATCGCCTGCAACACCACCTCGCGCAACTGCTCCGCTATAGGCCCCGATGCGTCTACGAGGCCGGCAGCGACGGTCGCGTGCTTGCAAAGGAACCCTCGATCGAGGGACTGCGGCCGGTCGTAATCACCCGGCCGCCGAGCCGCGAAGGCGATCTGACCTGGGTCGAGCAAGAGGCGATCGAGAAGCGCTTGGAGGCGCGGCTCGAAGAGATCCGTAAGGGGGAGGGGTAGGTCAGGCGAGCGCGCGGATAGGGAGCCCTACCGACTTCCCGACGTGAAGAGGAAATTTGCCCCGCCCATCCAGTTAACCTAACGCCACAACCACGACGTGGTCGTGCCATCCAGAAAAACCGATTAATTTTAGCAGGTAAGCGTGTCCCGTTGGGCTCAACGGTTACCACTCTACTGTACGCGCCGCCCAGATTGAGGCGCGGCCCAGATTGGCGCAAGTGCCGGCGGTGAACGGTAAACGTCGGCGATCATGTGGCCGCGATCTTCACCGACCCGACGCGGGATGCGATGATTACCGACACCTGACGGCCGGCGTCAAGCCGGTCGGCGCTTTAGCGCCTCGGATTGATGACTCGTCCAAGCGCGATCTCCCGAAGGGCACGGATATCGATATCCGTGCGCACGGGTCCTCGCGCATCCACGGGTGATGGCTGACTCGTCATGTCGAGTTTCGAGACGAGGGGGAAGTTGTGGAAGATGAAGTTGGACCCACCGATCGGTTCAGCCTCGGGGTTTGGCTGTCCCTGCATCACGGTCCTCGAAACCCGCTTCATCCCAGTGAAGACGCTGCTTCCACCGCCACCGCTACCGCTAACGTCATCTGGTACTGGCATCGACGCCTTTTCGTCGGACCCGCCACACATGCCTCCTTGATCGGGATCCCCGTCCTGTCCGCCAGCGGATCCACCACCATCGCCAGTCGAGCCAGTGCCGCCAGTCGAGCCAGTGCCTCCGCTTGAACCGCTGCCCGACGCCCCGCCAACTGCTCCCTGCGGTGCACTACCGTCGCCGGTCGAGCCACTCGCGCCGCCGCCAGTCGAACCAGTGCCGCCAGTCGAGCCAGTACCTCCGGTCGAACCGCTGCCCGCTTCCGGCGATGCTCCGCCGTCACCTGTCGTGCCACTCGCGCCGCTAGTGCCTCCCTGCGACTGCCCGCTGCCGCTGGTTTCGCCTCCACAAACCACCCCTCCGGCTGCTTCGCCGATGTCGCCCCCTTGGGATCCCCCTGCAAGGCCGCCCGCTACGGCGCCCGCTCCGGCACCCAGCACCGTGTACCCGATGGCTTCGAAGGGATCACCCGTGGACGCGCCGACGCCAAATCCGAGAATGGCCCCGCCAATGGCCCCAGCAGCGGCTCCTAGGATGCCACCGATCACGGTGCCGCCGAATCGAAACCCTTCAGCACAGCCCGACAGCATCTCCGTCTTGCTCACAGCGCGCGGTCCACCAGTGACGATCGTCGCTCCCGTGCCAGTGATGGGCCCGGCAGCCCCAACGCTGCGGACGACGGTCCCGAGAATCGCTCCACCGGCCATGCCCGTGCTCACGGCCCCGAAGATCGCACCACGTTGACCATCATTGAAGCCAGTGAGTATCATCGACGGCTGCGCCAGGTCGAAGAAGTAGATACCCGACGGCTTGGACCTGCCGGGGTTCTGCGCCAAGCGGTCCGCAATCAGGTCGAGCGTTCCAAGGCCGCGTCGGAACGACTGCGCATCTAGCTTCTGTGTCAGGCTGAGCAGCGAGAGAAAGACTCCGTCGACGCCCTCTACGCCGCGCTCCTTTACGAAGTCCCGGACGATCGGAAAGAACTCGCTGATCCCAAACTCGGGAGTTACAGCGGCTCGCGAGAGAATCATCCCCGTGGCTTGAGCATGGCGGAGCGTATAGCCATCGGCCCACAGCTGCCTCAATCCCGCAAGCGCCCGGTACGGCCGTCGGTAGTGGATCGTCAAGGTCTTCATGGTTGTCTCGCTGGGCATCAGCGCCTCGGGTTGACGACTCGCCCAAGCGCGATCTCCCGAAGGGCACGGATATCGATATCCGTGCGCACGGGTCCTCGCGCATCCACGGGTGATGGCTGACTCGTCATGTCGAGTTTCGAGACGAGGGGGAAGTTGTGGAAGATGAAGTTGGACCCACCGATCGGTTCAGCCTCGGGGTTTGGCTGTCCCTGCATCACGGTCCTCGAAACCCGCTTCATCCCAGTGAAGACGCTGCTTCCACCGCCACCGCTACCGCTAACGTCATCTGGTACTGGCATCGACGCCTTTTCGTCGGACCCGCCACACATGCCTCCTTGATCGGGATCCCCGTCCTGTCCGCCAGCGGATCCACCACCATCGCCAGTCGAGCCAGTGCCGCCAGTCGAGCCAGTGCCGCCAGTCGAGCCAGTGCCTCCGCTTGAACCGCTGCCCGACGCCCCGCCAGCTGCTCCCTGCGGTGCACTACCGTCGCCTGTCGAGCCACTCGCGCCGCCGCCAGTCGAACCAGTGTTGCCAGTCGAGCCCGTGCCTCCGGTCGAGCCAGTACCTCCACTTGAACCGCTGCCTGACGCCCCGCCAGCTGCTCCCTGCGGTGCACCACCGTCGCCTGTCGAGCCACTCGCGCCACCGCTCGCCGGGCCGCCGCCGTCGGATCCACTTCCACCTCCGGGGCTGCCAGCGCCACCTTCGGTGTCTCCTCCACACACTACGCCGCCGAACGACGTGCCAATGTCACCACCCGCAGAGCCGCCGCCGAGTCCTCCTGCGACGCCGCCCGCAGCAGTTCCCCACGGTCCGCCCCCTGCCAGGGAGCCCGTCACCGCGCCCGCGATGGCACCGAGGACCGCACCGATCACGGTGCCGCCAAATCGAAACCCTTCAGCACAGCCCGACAGCATCTCCGTCTTGCTCACAGCGCGCGGTCCACCAGTGACGATCGTCGCCCCCGCGCCAGTGATGGGCCCGGCAGCCCCAACGCTGCGGACGACGGTCCCGAGAATCGCTCCACCGGCCATGCCCGTGCTCACGGCCCCGAAGATCGCACCACGTTGACCATCATTGAAGCCAGTGAGTATCATCGACGGCTGCGCCAGGTCGAAGAAGTAGATACCCGACGGCTTGGACCTGCCGGGGTTCTGCGCCAAGCGGTCCGCAATCAGGTCGAGCGTTCCAAGGCCGCGTCGGAACGACTGCGCATCTAGCTTCTGTGTCAGGCTGAGCAGCGAGAGAAAGACTCCGTCGACGCCCTCTACGCCGCGCTCCTTTACGAAGTCCCGGACGATCGGAAAGAACTCGCTGATCCCAAACTCGGGAGTTACAGCGGCTCGCGAGAGAATCATCCCCGTGGCTTGAGCATGGCGGAGCGTATAGCCATCGGCCCACAGCTGCCTCAATCCCGCAAGCGCCCGGTACGGCCGTCGGTAGTGGATCGTCAAGGTCTTCATCGGGCGCGAGTTTCGCCCAGGCTCAGCCCCGTGCGCAAGGGGAAACACATTGCAGAAGCAGCCGTAGGGGAACGATGACGCTGTTCTGCCTCTCCCGGAATCTAACGGCCAGCCCGCCATGCTACGCACGGGGGAAGGAGCCCGTCGATGCCGAAGCGAGCCCGTCGGAACCATAGCAGCGAACAGGAGGCGGCGTTGCTCAAGTGCAACCACGTCGAGAAGATCCCGGTCTCGGACCTGTGCAACAAGCAGAAGCTGCAGCCCAGCCTGTTCTACACCTGGCAGCGGCAGCTGTTCGAGAACGCGTCAGCCGTCTTCGACGGCTCCAAGACGGGTGTCTCGGCGCGTGAGCAGGAGCTGCAAGCGCGCATCGCCCAGCTCGAAGCGAAGCTGGCCAAGAAGGACGCGGTGAACGCCGATATCTCCGAGGAGTACGTGAAGCTGCAAAAAGAGCTTGGGGAGCCCTGACGGGCCGCTGGGTCAAAGCGGATAGGGAGCCCTACCGACTTCCCGAAGTGAAAAGGGAATTTGCCCCGCCCATCCAGTTAACCTAACGCCACAACCACGACGTGGTCGTGCCATCCAGAAAAACCGATCAATTTTAGCAGGTAAGCGTGTCCCGTTGGGCTCAGCGGTTACCACTCTACTGTACGCGCCGCCCAGATTGAGCTCGTCCAAACGGGGGCGCCGACGTGCCACGCGCCCACACGTTCGCCTCGTCCCGGCGTCTGGTCGGGTGACCGTCGGCGGTCTCGTGGCGGCTCGCTACTCTGCGGCGCCGTCCATTCAGGAGGCCGGGTCGTCCGGGTCGCGGGTCCGGGATCGCGGCGAGGTCGGCTCGGCGGGCAGGCCGAGGTGTTCCAGGATCTTCCTGGCGGTCGCCTTCTCGATGATGGCGGCGAGAAGGCGCAGGCGGCCGGCGCAATGCGCGCAACGGAAGGCGTCGAGCCCGAACGTTCGACGGATGAGCTTGGCCCAGTCGATGCGCGGCGAGGTCGCGAGCAGCAAGCCGCCGAGGAGCCTGTCGAGGTAGCGGACGGAGATGCCGAAATCCGTGATCACGACGTCGCCGGCAACAGCGGCCACCGCGCAGCGAGCCGCGGGCATCACGGCGGGCCCGGCGGGTGCTGCTGCGAGCGGCGGTGAGGAGAACGTTTGCGGGCTGAAGGGTACGGCGGCGCCCCCCGGCGCGGATGTCCGCTCCGCACAAGGTGGCACGGGGCCGGGCGAGGCGCGCTTCGGCGTTGGCGGCTGCTCCTCCCACATCCGAACCTTCGTTGTTGCGGTGTTTCGGGTTCGAGGCGGAGCCTGAACGAGAGCCCGTGAGGAGGCCCGAAATGGTAATTCTGACGACCCGGTATCTCGTCGCGAGTTACCGGGATCTGGTCAAATGTGGAAACCGCTCTGGTGACGCGCAGTTGGACCGCTTCGAGGGAGCGCCCGAGGGGCCGATTTTGGGGGGGCGCGAAGGGGGTCGATTTGGTAATTTTGCGCGAGGTCGGCTGAGCGTCTCCGGCGAGCCGCCGACCTCCGTTGTGTCGCATGCGACAGGGCGGCGCGCGGCAGGCACGACCGCGGGCCGGCCCGAGTGGCGCGGCGTGAGCTCTTCCCGGCGGACGCCGGGGCGGCCTGGGCATGGAGCCGAGCACGCCGCGGGGCGCGAACACGGCGCACGGGGCCGCGGAGCTCGTCCAGGCGAGAGGCTGGCGCAAGGCGGAGCTCGCCCAGGTGGACGCCCAGCGCGGCTCGCGGCCGCGACGCCGAGCGAGCTGGCCCCGCTCGACGGCCGGGCCGTGGGATCGCCGGAGGGGTCACCTCGCACACCGAGGTCACGTGATCGGACCCCAGCGAATGCCAGTCAGGTCACGGTGCCACGTGAGAACCGGCGTCCTGTTGGTCGCACGCTGCATCAGACTTTAATGCCGTCGCCCTCGCCAGGAGCCGACTCTTGTACTGTGTTTTAACGCTCTTTAAAGTTGAACGGAAAATGAAGGCTTCGCCCTGGCAGGTTTGTGGTTCGGTGCTTTTGTAGACGCATGAGCTCGCGGCGCTGGTACGAGCTCGCGTGCGGAGTTGTCCGCGCGCCGAGCCACGTCCTGGAAGAGTGTTTCCAGATGAACAAGCAGACCCGGTGCCACTTGCGCGCGATCGCGCGGCTGCACCCCGAGATCGGCAACCTGTGTGATCAGCTTGAAGCGCCCTGGAACGCCGTGCGAAGGATCGCGCACGCGCCGGGGGCGGCGGAGCAGTGGGAGCGCGCGGCGCAGGTGCTCGGTGAGCTCGTGGAGAAGCGCCGGGCGACGGCGCCGCGCCGGTCGAGGCTGGAGGCTGTGCGCCTGGAGGCGCTGAAGCGAATGGGACCGCCGATGGAGGGGGGAGGAAAACTTGAAAGCAGCCTGCGAGCCGCGTGGGAGGCGGCGGAGCGCGGGACGCCCGCGGTCTCAAGCCCACGTCCGAGCGATCGGCATGCCGGTCTGCGGTGCAGCGCTGCCCGGCGGAAAGCGCGCGAGTCGAGCACATGAAGCGGCGTCGCGTTGGACTTTCGCCGCGTACCTCTCCCGTGCGTGCCTACCGCGCCAGCTCGCCGATCCCAATTCAGGGAGCAGGCGACGCTGGCGCATGGGCGACGTCGTGCAGTTCCAGGTGCGTCAAGGAGTGCTGCGACGGCGCCGGTACGGCGCCGCGCTCGGCCCGATGGACGAGGCCGACGGCGCAACGTTCGCCGACGTCCGCCTCGATCTCTGCGACGGCGTCGCGCTCGCCCGGGGTGGACAAGGCCCGATGGGTGGCTCTACGTCGCCTCCACGCGCGGCGTCGCCGGAGCGCGCGAATTACCAAATCGAGTCCTTCGCACCCCCCATTTCGGCCCCTCGGCAGGGCTTTCCAGAACACCCAACCCCGCGATGCGACAGGGTGTTTTCCCCAGGCAGGTCTCCAAGCAACTCGTGCCGAATTACAGGCGACACGGAATTACCGTTTCGTACTCCTTTCAGAAGCGGCGGTCACGGCCGCGCACGAACCCAACACAGATGGAGGTATGGCATGACACGAGCGGCTCTCGCGCGTGTATCGGCACCGCTTGCTCTTCGTCAGGCTGGTAACGGCACGCGCGCCAGCGACAGAGCGAGCCTGGAGACGCCCACCGGCGGATGGTCCAGCCCGAAGGTGATCGACCAGCCAGCGACGGCGACGGCAACCGCAACGCTCGCGATCCCGCTGGATGGGCTGACGATCACGGCGCCGCAGCCGGAGATGCTCTCGCAGAAGAACGTCGAGGCAGTCACCGGCATCCCGGCGCGCGTCTTCCTCGACACCATCCGCGCGCCGGGCTTTCCCCTGCTGATCACCAAACTCGGCAAGCTGCGCCTGGTCGAGCGCGAGGCGTTCGTGGCGTACCTGCGCGCGCTGGCCAGTGAGCCGGCGTCGCGTCGCACCGCCGAGGCGGATGAGAACACTCGGGTTGCCGCCGTGCTGGCCGCTGCCGGGCTCGAACCTGTTCCGCAGCCGCCCACCGGCCGAGCGAGCGCCCGTCACGCAGATGCGAGGCGTGCTAGGCTGGCGCTGAAGTAGAGCGGGCCCGCTCGGCGCTACCAACGCCGGACGGGCCCTTGATCGACCCCCGCTTTCCCGGAGACCGACCCATGACCGACGTACCGCAGCGGCGGGCGCGCGCCAAGCGCTCGCCGGCAGTCGCCACCTCGTCCGTTCCTTCAGCCGGATCGACCGAGCGCCGCGCACGTGCGAGCCGCCCTGGCGGGCGCGCCTCGCCGCCGGAGGCGGGAGCTGCGCCCGGTGCGAGCTTACCGGGAGCGTCGAGCTCTCCAGAGCGCCCGCAGGGCACCACGCCATCAGCGGCAGGCGACAAGCGCGCCAACGGCTCCGGGTCAGTCCGGTTGCGCAGGAACACGTGGACCGCGCGTCTGAGCCTCGGCGAGGCGGGGCGACGCACGTTCAGCCTGCCGACGTGCCGGACCGAGCACGACGCCAACGCGCGGCTGGAAGTGTTGGCCGATCTCAGCAGGCACCTGCTCGCTGCCGGACAGATCGTGCTCGGCCTGCCGCTGCTGGAGCAGGCTGCCGCGCGCGAGGGCAGCGCGCTCCGTGACGTCCGGCTCGCGATCAACCACCTGTGCAGGGGCGAAGCGCGCGCCCGTGCCTCCGGGGAAACCACCTTCGCCGAGTTCGCTGAGCGGGTTCTTTCTGGAAAGCTTGCCGAGCAGTATCCGGACCATGTGAAGGCGATTCGGACAGCCGATAAATATGAGCAGCGGCTGGGCCACGTGCTCGAAGTGCTAGGCCCCGTTCCCCTCGTGCGCTTCACACTCGACCATGCCGACCACGCGATGTCACGGCTGCCGGCGCACCTGGAGCCCGGATCGCGCCGGAATATTGCGATCGTCATCCATCGGCTATTGGCACTGGCTGCCTATCCGGCGCGCATCATTGCGCACAACCCGCTGCCGCGCGGGTGGATTCCGAAGATAGAGAATAATAAGGCAAAGGGTTACTTGTACCCTGATGAGGATCAGCGCCTCATGAGGAGTCAGATGGTCCCGCTGTGCTTCCGGATCTACTATGGCTTCCTCACGCGCGAGGGCATGCGAGCCGACGAGGCCGGAACTCTCGAATGGTCGGACGTCGACCTTGACCGGGGAGCCGTTGTTCTCGATGAGAACAAGACCGATGACCCCCGCGCCTGGGCACTATCGCCTGATGTGGTGCGCGCGCTTCGTGCTTATCGCGAGCTCTGGCCGGACAATCGGCGTGTCTTCGTCGGGCCAAAGGGGGATCCCTTGCCGGGTTGTCACGGGGCGGAACGCTTCAGAGAGCACCTCCAACGCGCGGGAGTCGATCGACCCGAGCTGTTCGAGACCACGGAGTCGAGGCTGAACATCCGATTGCACGACACTCGAGCGACCTTCATTACCATCAAGCTCGCGAATGGTCGCACGGAGACGTGGATCTCCGACCGAACCGGACACAAGTCGAGCGGCCAGATCCACCACTACAAGCGCGCCGCGCGCAAGATCGCCGAGCTTGGGCTGGGCGACTTTGCCCCCCTGGACGAGGTGATCCCCGAGCTGAGAGGAAAGGGCGGCTCGGTAGGGGGAGGCCATACCGCGTCCGCTGGAGCAGACACGGGCTCGGCGAGCGCCGAACCTTCCGCCTCCGGCGCGCCGCCCGGTCAGACGGCGCCCCAGGGCGATGTCCCCGCCCCCCTCACGGCGGACGCTGGCGCCTTCACAGGCGGTTCGTTGGGCCCGCGTTGGGCCACACCGGAAGACGACTCGGCCAAGCGTCAGTCGGAACCAATTGAAATAATAGACATTTATGCCGCTGACGCCTCGGCGCCGGAGAGGTCCTCGCGGAACATCTCGACGAGGGCGTTGTGCTCGAGCGTCGGCATGACGCTCGGCCTCGAGCACCCCCCGTGCCGACACGAAACGACGGGAAAACGCGAGGAGAGATCCGCCTCAGGGGTGGCGGCGCCATGGCGGATGGAGACGGCCACGACGCATCCCTCCACGGCAGCCCGACACAACGACTTGGTCTTCTGCCGCGCGTGGGTGCGCGCAGCGCGCACGCGCGTCGGTCAGCAAGCCTTGTTGGGCCGTATCGGCAGGCATTAGAGCATCTCGCACGCGGCTCCGGCGAGCAACCGCTCGATCTCGCGCATCGTCTCGACGTCATCGCCGACCATCGCCTTCATCGACCGGATCCTGCGGCACACGATCTCGGCGATCTTGTCTTCAACGGTATCGTCGGCATACGCCCAGTAGACCTGCGCAAAGCGTCCATCGCGGTGACAGCGGCCCTCGATCTGCGCCATCTGGATCGCCGACCACCGCAGATCGTGGATCACCTCCGAGCGCGGCACCTCGTTGTGCTCGCCCTGGTGGAGCGAGATCCCCTCTTCCACGGTGAAGAGCACCACGCGCGGCTCGCCGCGCTGGAAGCGGAGGCGCTCTGCCTCCTTCTCGCCGGCCGGCAGCGCGCCGTGGATCAGCGCGCACGGGACGCGCTCCCGGGCCAGCGCGGCCTCCACGGCCTCGAGCGTCTCCATGAAGGCGATGGAAACCGCGACCTGATGCCCGTTGTCGAGCAGCTCACGCACCAGCTCCACGGTGCCGGCCACGCGGATGAGCGAGCTCTTCTGTCGCAGGCGCAGCGTCGCGGCGAGCGCCGACCTCGGGTTCGCGCCCTTTGGCAGGAGGTCCATCTCCCGGCGGAACGCGGTCCACGCCTGCGCGTAGAGCTCGCGCGCGGAGGCGTCGAGCTCGAGCGGGGTGAGGATGCGGTTGATCGCGGGCCAGCCGGCCACGTCCTCCGGGCGACGCCGCATCCCGACCGCGGGACGGCCGTCGAACAGGAGGGCACGCACCTTCTCGCAGTCCGCCGGATCGCCGCGCCAGTCCCACCTGCCGAACGCGCCGCGCGCAACCCCGAGCCCCTGGCCTTCGCACCACTGCTCGAAGTCCTTCAGATCCGCGGAGCGGCTCCCGGTCGCGCTCGCCAGGAGCGGCGCGAGATACGACAGCTCCAGCGGGTTCTGCCCCGCGGTGGCCGAGAGCCACAGCACGAACCGTGCGCGTGCGTTGAGCTTGACCGCGAGCTTGGAGCGCGCCGCCGCCGGGTTCTTGCAGCGGTGGCTCTCGTCCCAGATCACCACGTCGAACTCCGCGGCGCTGCCGGCGCGCGCAAGGCCCTTCTTCGATCGTATCCTTCGCCGCGCCTCCGGGGTCACCTCGAAGAGCTTGCCCAGCCGATCATAGTTGATGATCACGATCTCTTTGCCTGCGTCGCCCATGGCCTGAACCGTGCGGCGCCAGTGCGCGACGACGGCGAGCGGGCAGACGATCAGCACCGTGGTGACGTCCGGCATTTCGAGGACCGCTGCCCAGGCGGTGATCGTCTTGCCGAGGCCGACGTCGTCGGCGAGGAGGAACCCGGCGCGCCTGGCGGCCTTCGCGGCGGCGATGGCCCGCACGCCGTCCAGCTGGTGCGGGCGGAGGACCATCGCCCCGGCGGGGGCGGCCGGCGCGGGCGCGGGGTCGTCGTTGAGCTCGTGCTCGACGCGTCGCTCCCACGAGTACGGCGCGGCGCGGAACGGCGCGAGGGCCGGCGGGAGCGTCTCTGCGCGAACGACGAACACGCCGTGCTCCGCGTCCCAGCGCGCGCCGCTCGCGGACGCGACCGCGCGCATCGCGAACGGGACGTCGAGCACATGGGCTCGCTCCGGCGCCGCACGCGGAGCGGGAGCCGGAGCAGCCGCTGTGGAAGCTCTACGCGGGGCCGACACCGTTCGCTTGGCACGCATCGTCGTCATGACGACCCTGATACCAGCGCGGACGCGCGCCCGCGCAGAAAGCAGCCATGATGTCGCGATCGGGCCGTACGACGCGCCGGGCTCACTGCGCTGGAGCTCGCTCGCGGGCAGCCGGGGAGACCAGATCCCGTGTTGCGCAACGATCGATAAGGAGCAGCTCCGAGCGGTAGGGGGCTCGAAGCAAGACCTCTCACGGTCGAGCTAGAAGACGCCGCGCATGGCGGCGCCGAGGTGCAGGATCTGGAGCGGCGTGTCCGAGGGCGTGCGGAGGGGGCGGAGCTGGTATTCGAGGACCAGCGCAGGCTGCGCGTCCTCCTCGGGGAAGAGCACGAAATCGAGGCCAGCGCCCGCGTAGAGGTCGGCGCGGAGCGCGTCTCGCTCGCCGCCTACCTCACCGCCCAGGCTCAGAAAGGGATCGATCCGCTCGTAGGCCGTCATCTGGGCGAAGGCGAGCGGCCGAAACTGGCCGCCGAGCGCGAGCACGCCGCCGTCACGCCCCTCCACCTGCTCATAGCGGAGCGCGCCGGCGAGCCCGATTCCGCGCACGCTCATCGAGGCGCGCAGGCTCACCCCGCCCGGCTCGGCCCAGTCGCTGATCGCGCCTGCGGCGCCTATCTGGGCCTGGCCCCAGAAGCGGAGCTCATTGAGCGCCTCGACGACGGCGGAGCCCAGGGCGGTGAACGCGGGCGCCGAGTCCGAGGCGCTGGCGGCGGCCGGAGACAGGAGCGCGGCGGCCACGGTCGCGGCGCCGAGGGCGCGCCCCGCGGGCGAGCGTGCGCGGAGGAAGGGGCGAGGGAGGGCCTCGTCCAGGGTGGGCGGCGCAGCGACGCTCATCGCGCGAGCCTATCACCCCTCGCGTGGGCGCCTGAAGGAGCCCTGCCGTTCGAGCGGCTCGCGGCGCAGTGCTCCGAGGACGGGATGAGCGCCCCCTGCCGCGGCGTTCTCCCATGACCATGCACGAATGGACGCAGCGCGCTGCGATCGCGTGGCTCCTGCTCGCCGCGTGCACGCCCAGGCCGGCGAGCGACGGCGAGCCCCCTCCCCCGCCCAGCGCCTCGAGCGCGGAGGCCTCGCTCCAGTGCGCCGACACGGCTTCGCCCGCCACCCCTGCCCTCGCGGCGTCGCCGGCGCCGAGCGCGGAGCCTCCAACCGCTCCCTACCAGCCGCCCCCCGAGCCAACCGCGGAATCGACGGCCCCAGCCCCGCGCCGGTCGATCGGCACGTTCGACGACTGGGTGAAGGCGTACGCGGGGCTCGGCGAGCCCGAGGCGGAGAAGAGGCCGCCGCGGCTCCGCCTCGCCAAGGAGCTCGCCCTCACGTCGGGGCGCATCGCCTTCGTGCGCTCGGGCGATGTCTTCACGATGGACCTCGCGACGGGGGTCGAGGCGCAGCTCACGCGCAAGACGCAGCGCAACGTCGCGCCCACGTTCCTCGGCGACGGCCGGCGGATCGCCTTTCTCAGCAACCGCGACGGGATGGCCTGGCGCGTCTTCCTCATGAACGCGGACGGCACGGAGCAGCGGCCGATCACGGGCAAATTCGCTGCGTGGTATGGCGAGCCTTCGTTCACCATCTCGCAGGACGGCGCCCGCGTCGCCTACGTGGCCAGGGCGCGAGCGCCGGCGGACGAAGGCCTGGAAGAGCTTCACCTCGTCGACGTCGCGAGCGGCGACGATCAGCGCATCGGCGCACCGACGCCTCTGAGCGAGTGCACGTTCTCGCCGAGCGGCGACGCGATTCATTGCGTCGCAGGCGAGTTCGACGCAGAGCACCTCCTCTCGGTGGATATCGCCACGAGGCGCGTCAGGCGCTTACCGGACGCGGGCAATCACATGTTCAGCGCCGCCCGCTCGCTCGGCGATCGCCTGCTCTTCTCGGCGAGCCCGACGGGGGCTCTCTGCTGCCAGCGGTCGCAGCTCTACACGACGGCCCTCGACGGCACCGGGATCGAGGGGCTCGGCTCGTTCTGGGTCTCGGGCTCGATGCACCCGGAGGTCTCGCCGAAGGGCTCGAAGATCGCCGTCGCGTGGTCCGTCCGCGTGGGAGGGTTCGGCGCCGATTACTGGAACGAGCTCACGCTGCTCGACGCGAACGGCGGCGCCGACCGCCCGCTCACCAGCGCGTTTCCGCGCCCCTTCTACAGCGCCTACGAGCCTGCCTGGGCGCCCGACGATCGCCACCTCGCCTTCACGCTCTCGTTATGCCCTTACGCCGGCTGCGAGCCGAGGATTCGAAGCGTCGTCGTCGTCGACACCCGGGACGCCAGGGCCGTGCCCGCGTTCATCGCCTACGGCGGCAACGCCTCGTGGAGCCCCGTTCCCTAGAGAGACGCCCCTTCGGCGACAGCGCCGCGCTGGCTGCTCGGCCGACGGCGGTGCTCCTTTTGGACGGGCGTCGCCGCGCCTCAGAGCCCGCAGCTCGGATAGAGGTTGAAGGCGCCGTCCGCGGTGAGCTTCGACGAGATCGACTCCGGGTACGACACACCGTCCGCGTGGCACGTCGCATAACCGGCGGCGTTCGTCGTGCAGTCCGTCTCGTTCGGGAGCGAGCCCTTGCACGATCCGAGGAGGGTGAGCTTGCACGTCGGCGACGAGTCGCAGATGCGCAGCTTGGCAAACTGGCTCCACACATTGCCGCACGCGAGCTGCGCGCCTTCATCCGCGCAGGCATAAGCGACTTCCTGGCCCGGGACGAAGATGTTGCCGAACATGGTCGCGTCCGGGAACGTGTACTGCGCCGGGTTCATCCACGGCGCGTCCGCGAGGCCCGGGTGCTGGCCCACCATGCGAATCGGCACCTCCTCCAGGAAGCCGTTCAAGGTCTGGAGGATACACGCCGTCACCCAGCGCTGCGGGGACGTGGCGGTCATGGCCTGGCTCCGCCACGGCGCCGCGAGGCCGAGCGCCCCCTGGTACACGTAGGAGGACGCGCCGACCAACCCCTTCACCGTCATGTCCGGGCGGAGCGCGCAGCCCACGACATAGTGGAGGAGCTTGCGGCCCTGCGCTGTCTCCAGGAGCGGCGTGTTCACCAGCTTGCCAGCGCCGTCCGCGAGCGGCGCCATGGCGAGCCGCTGGAGCATCTGTATCGTCCGCGGCTCCCAGAGGAACTTCGGATCGTCGCCGTTGGGAAAGACATACGCCTGCTCGACCGACGCCACATCGCCCTCGGCAGCGATGTCCTCCTCGTTGTCGTCGGCCGGCACCGGCGTCACCACGCATCCAAGCGCGAACAGGCACGTACCGAGCAGCGCAGTCACCGGGGTTCCCAAGCTCGACATGATTTTCTCCTGAGGCGACGCCGTGCGGCGCGTCCTGACCGGCTACTTCCAGCTTTCGTGCCAGGCGGCCGACCCCCTGCCGCGCGGGAGGCCGACGCGCGTTTTTTGGCAAAACATCAGCAACATCAGAGATTTACAATCTGACCCCGGCGCGAAGACGGACGCCCGGGGGCGTCGGATGGAGGCTCCGCCCCTCACCCGCTGATGCCCGGAGCCGCCATCCGATCCAGCTGAGCCGCGAGCCGCGCCAGCCGCGTGCGGAAGCCCGGCGCCTCGTCGAGCTGCGCTGTCGCTTCCTGGAGAGCACAGGCGGCCTCCAGCGGCCGCCCGCCGGCGATCGCCATCTCGGCGCGCATCGAGAGCAGCTCGACGAGCTCGATCGCCAGGAGACCGCCCCGGCACCGCGACAGCACGTCCTCCCACGGATCGGCGCTCGCGGACGGCTCGCGAGCGCGGAGGCCCTGCTCGCAGAGCGCCAGGTGGAGCGCGCGGTGGAACGCCCACAGCGAGGGCGCCGAGGGGTCGGGCGGGCAGCTCCGCTCGATCCACGAGAGGTGGCGGCTCGCCTCGTCGTGGCAGCGCCTCGAGACGAGGATGCGCGCAAGGAGCAGGGAGCACTCGGGCGCGGCGTGCTCGAAGAACCGCCGCTCGAGCACGTGCGCGCGGCGGGCCAGCTCCAGCGCCTCGTCCCCGTGGTCGCTGGCGTGGAGCAGCTCCGCCGCGTTCAGCGTCACGTGGCGCTCCAGGACGGGGTTTCCGAGCTCGCGCGCCAGCGCGATGGCGTGGCGCATGTCGGCCATGGCGAGGTCGAGCTCGCGCCGCATCGCCCGCAGCGGGATGCGGCACGTGCAGGCGGCGCAGAGGTGAGGCCAGTCCTCGGCGGACGACGCCAGGGCGAACGTCTCGTCGAAGCGGGCGTTCGAGAGGTCGAGCTCTCCCAGCCACATCAAGGCGGGCGACAGCAGGAGGAGCGCGACGATCCTGGTCCCGTAGTCGCCCTCGGCCTCCGCGCTGGCGGCGCCTCGCGTGAGGAGCTCGACGGCCTCGGCGACCCGGCCACGCCGGAAGCAGGAGCGCCCCTCGGCGACGAGCACGCGGCCCTCGAGAGAGAGAGAGCGCGCGCCGAACCGGTCGACGAGCGCGCGCGCCTCCTCGACGCGCTCGGCCGAGCGCTCGAACTCGCCCGCCCAGTCGAGCGCGGCCGCCTCCTCGAGCAGCACGTCCGCGAGGGAGGCGTCGTCGCCGAGCTCCACGGCGAGCGCCCGCGCGGCCGCGAGGTCGTCCGTGGCCTCGCGCGTCCGGTCGACGCGGTAGCGGCTCTTGCCCCGCCCCGCCAGCGCGCGCGCTCGCCGGCGCGCGTCGTCGGCCGCCGCGAACGAGAGCGCCGCCGTGAAGTGCCGGTCCGCCTCGACGTGGCGGTGCCGCGCGAACGCGAGATCGGCGAGCGTGAGGCACGCGTCCGCCGCCGCCTCCCGCGCCCCGCACCCGCCGGCGTGCCGCGCGAGCGGCGCCAGGAGCTCCGGGCGAGGCCCCTCCGCCTCCACCCTGGCCGTGAAGTAGGCGAGCGCGCGCCGGTGGATCTGCGCGCGCTCCGCCGGGTCGAGCAGCTCGACCACCGCGTCCCGGAAGACGGCGCTCTGGAGCGAGTATCGCTCGCCCGCGCCGCGCTCCAGGATCGCTTGCTCGACGAGGGCGCTCAGGCCGTAGCCCGCGTCGATGGGCGTGCCGGCGTCCCCCGCCCGGGCGATCGAGTCGAGGATCTGCTCGAGCTCCGAGCGGGCGAACGAGTCGCCGAGCACCGCGCAGAGCCGGACGCACGCCGCGAGCTCCGGCGAGAGCGCGTCGAGCCGCCGCTCCGCGAGCCATTGCCACGCGGGCGACGGGGGGAGGTTGTCGAGCTCGGCCGTGGCGACGTAGTGGGTGCCGGCGTTCACGCGGCGCTTCACGAGGCCGGCCCGCTTGAGCGAGCGCACGAGCTCCGTGAGGCACGCCGGGTTGTTGCCCGCCCAGCGCGCGAGCCGACGCAGCGTCTCGGCAGGGGGGTACTCCGCAGGCCGCAGCAGCTCGGCGGCGAGCGCCATCGCCGCCGCGTCGTCGAGCGGCGCCAGCGCCGCGCGGTCGTGGCGCTGGGTGCGCGCGCCCCAGGCGCGGCGCACCTGCTCGAAGCGCGGGTGCGCGGCGACGAGCACCCACAGCGCGACGCCGGAGCCGTCGAGCGTGGCGTACTCGAGCGCGTCGACCAGCGCGTCGTCGGCCCAGTGCGCGTCGTCCACGATCACCGCCACCGGCCCGCGCTGGGCGCGCCGGCGCAGCGCCTCGCCGAGCGCCTGGACCACGCCGTGGTGGAACGAGGCGGGCGCGCCGCGCGCGGGCAGCGGCGACCAGCCGAGCGCCGCCGCGACCGACGGCCACGTCGCGTCGCCGAGCGCGGCGCCGAGCCGCTCGCGGCAGAACGCGGCGACGTCCGGCGGCGCCTCCGCGGGCGCGTCGAGGACACGGCCGAGGAGCTCCGCCGCGTCGCGCGCGGCGTCGCCGAGCAGCGGCTGCGCCGCGCGGAGCGAGACAACGAGCGCCCCGGCGTCGCAGCGGAGCGCCGCCGAGGCGGCGTCCGCCGCGAGGCGGCTCTTTCCGAGCCCGGTGTCGCCGATCAGCGTGAACAGACCGGGGCACGTGCCGTCGAAGGCCGCGCGCGCGCTCTCCGCGATCGCCGCGAGGACGTCGTCGCGGCCGGCGAGCGGGGCCTCGATCTCGACCGACGGCTCGGCCTCGGCCGAGGCGGGCCGGCTGTCGCCGTCCTCGCGCGCCGGCAGGGCGCGCTCGATCTCGGCGGAGAGGGCGACGCCGGACCACGGCTCGGGCGGCAGCCAGGTCTCGGGTCGCTCCACGGCGGCGCCGTACGCCGAGACCGCGCCCCGCGCCCTGCGGCGGAGGGTGACCGACGCGAGGTGCAGCGCCGCGCGCGCCCCGTGCTTCCCGGCGAGCTCGCGCGCGGCGGCGAGCGCGGCCTGCGCCGGGTGATCGGTGTCCTTGCCGGAGAAGACCGCCACGTAGCGGCTGCCGCGCTGCCGCGTGATGAACCCTTTGCGGCCGGTCACGGAGGCGATGACGGGCGACGCCGCGGCGGTCGTGTCCGCGACGAGCAGCACGACCGAGCTCCGCCCCCCGGCGATCAGCCTGGCGCCGGTGGAGTCCGCCGGCGGCGCGGCCGGCGCGGCCGGCGCGCCCGGCGCGGCCGGCGCGGCCGGCGCGCCCAGCCCGGCCGGCGCGAACGTGGCGCGCGCCGCGGCGAGGGCGCGCCGCAGCGCGGGCGCGTCCGACGGGCGGCGCTCGCGATCCTTGGCGAGGCACGCCAGCGTGAGCTCCTCGAGCGCGGCGGGCACCGGCGCGAGCTCGCCCGGGCGCTCCGGGCGCAGCGTGAGGTGCGCATGCTCGAGCGAGGCGCCGTCGCCCGCGAAGGGCAGCCGCAGCGTGAGCAGCTCGAAGAGGATGACGCCGAACGCGTACACGTCGGCGCGCACGTCGACCGCCTCGCCGCGGAACTGCTCCGGCGCCATGTACTCGGGCGTCCCCAGGACCACGCCGCTGCGGGTGAGGAGCTCCTCCCGCGCCGCGTCGCCAGGCGTGCGCTCGGAGCGCCTCGTGAGCCCGAAGTCGAGCAGCACGACGCGCTCGTCCGCCGCCCCGGAGCGGCGCTCGATGAAGAGGTTCTCCGGCTTCAGATCCCTGTGGATCGCGCCCCTTCCGTGAGCGGCCTCGAGCGCGGCGAGCACGGCGTCGGCCCGCGCCGCGGCCCAGCCCGGATCGGGCGGGGCGGCGAGGGCGGCGAGCTCCGAAGCGAGGGTGCGGCCGAAGAGCCGCTCCATCACGAGGTAGGGGCGACCATCGTCGAGCCGGCCGCACCTGTGGAACCGCGCCACGTGCGGCGGGCCGATGCGCTCGAGCGCGTCGGCCTCCCGGCGGAAGCGCTCTTCCAGCATCGGCGTGGTGGACATGCCGACCTTGACGGCGACCGGGGCGCCGTCCTCGTCCGAGACCCCCGCCCACACGATCGCGAAGCCGCCCTGCCCCAGGCGCTCGCCGAGCGAGATGCCGGGGACGCGCGGCGGAGCGGGCGCGGAGGGCTCGCCAGGCGGCGGCGTCCATCCGTCGAGGGGGCACGGCGCCATGCCCTCGCGACGCCGGTGACACAAAGGACAGCGATGCACTCGGCCTCTCCAACGCAGGCGCACAGGCGCGCACGCGAGCGCGCACCACGCCTATGCTATCGTCGCGGGCCAGCATGGCACACGTCGATGACGACACCATCCCCAGCGCGCCGCGCGGGGTGGTGAGCCCCACCGACGAGACGGTCACCCTCTCGGCCGGGGAGGAATCCATCGCGGGTGGCCGGTGCAGCGCCGAGGTGCCCTCGCGCGCCGGAGACTATGTGCTCCAGAGCGTCCTCGGCGAGGGCGGCTTCGGCGTCGTCTACCGCGGCGAGCACGCGACGCGCGGCACGAAGGCGGCGATCAAGGTCCTGCACGCCGAGCTCGCGCTGCACCCCGACGTGTGCCTCCGCTTCGAGCGCGAGGTCGTCGTGATGCAGCGCGTGCGGCACCCCAACGTGGTCGACGTGCTCGACGTCGGCAGGCTAGAGGACGGCCGCCCCTACTTCGTCATGGAGCTGCTCGACGGCGTCAGCCTGGAGACGCACCTCGAGGCGCGCGGCCGGCTCCCGCTGGAGGAGGTGCTCGCCCTCCTCGATCCGCTCTGCAGCGCGCTCGACGCGGCCCACGCGCAGGCGATCGTGCACCGCGACGTGAAGCCGTCCAACGTCTTCCTGTGCTCGGGCGACATGCAGAGACGCGGCCCCCGCGTGGTGCTGCTCGATTTCGGCGTGGCGAAGCTGCTCGACGCGCCGGGTCCCGCGCTGACCACGTCGCGGCACGTCCTGGGCTCGCCCTCCAGCATGTCGCCCGAGCAGCTCCTGGGCCGTCCGGTCGACGCGCGGACGGACGTCTACGCGCTCGGCGCGCTGGCGTACGCGATGCTCACGGGAGAGCCGCCGTTCTCGGGCGCGTCGTTCCCGGTGCTGCGCCAGCTCCACCTCTTCGCGAGCCCGCCCCGCCCGAGCGCGCAGGCGCGCGTGAGCCCGTCGCTCGACGACGTGGTGCTGCGGGCGCTCAGCAAGGACCCGGCGGAGCGCCAGCCGTCGGCGGGGCAGCTGCTCACCGAGCTGCGCGCGGCCGTCGCAGCGCCGCGGGCGGCGGGCGCGACGACCGCGGCGCCCCGGCGATCGGCCATCGGCGTCCACGTGGAGGTGCAGGCCGACCCGGGCGCGCTCGATGAGCCGACGCCGGACCTGCTCGACGACTTCGAGTCCGTCCTGCCCTTCGCCCTGTCCGAGCTCACGCAGGCGGGGTTCTCGACCGCGGTCGAGACGGGCACGACCGCGCTGGTCACGGCCGACCGGCCCCTCGACCCGGCGCGCGACGAGGCCGCGCGCCGCGACGCGCTCGGCGCGGCGCTGTCGCTGAAGCAGCGGCTCGAAGCGCGCTCGGGGCGCGACCGGCGGGTGCACGTCCGGCTCTGCGTGCACGTCGGCGAGCTCCTGGCGAGCGCGGACGGCACGCTGACAGGCGGCGATTTGCTGGAGCTCTCCGGGTGGGTGCCCGAGGGGGCGGCGGAGGGGCTCTTCGCATCCCCCGCCCTGCTCGACGGCCTCGGCGTCACCGCGCACCCCGCGTCCGTCTCGCCCGGGTCGAGCGCGCTGCTCCGGGTGCTGGAGCCCTGGCAGCGGGCGTAGCCCTCGGCGGCCGCGCCGAGGCGGACTCGACGCGGCGCTCCCCGGCGGGCGGCGGCGCGGGAGGCCGCGAAGCGCCGGCGCCCCCGGATTAAGTCCGGATCAAGGCCCAGCGCGCCGATCGAGCGGCATCCTCGCGATCATGAGCACAGACGGCACCGTCTGGTGCTGGGGCTCGAATTCCCACGGCCAGCTCGGCGCGCAGACCGGCGACTGTCCCGGGCTCCGCTTCCCTTGCAGCGCGGTCCCGGTACAGGCGCCGGTCACGGAGGCCGTCAGTCTCGCAGCGGGCCCGCACCACGCCTGCGCCGTGCTGGCGCCGGACGGGGACGTCCAGTGCTGGGGCGCGGCGCCGAGGGTGACCGACTCTGGTTTCCACGCGCTCTCCGCGGCGGCAGGCTACGCCCATACGTGCGTCCTGTTCGCGCCCGCGCCCGGGCAGGATCCGGCGAGCAACGTCGTTTGTTATGGCGACAACGGCGTGGGTCAGCTCGGGCTGGGCACGAGCCTGGACGTCGCGTCCAGGCCGATCACGAGCGACGCCGTGTTCGGCTTCGTGCAGCTCGCCGCGGGCAACGACTTCACCTGCGGCGTCGACAGGGTCCAGCAGCTGTTCTGCTGGGGCCAGAACCAGTTCGGCGGCCTCGGCTGGGGCGTCGATGGCGAGGATTCCCCCGAGTGGTGCCGGGGGAACGGGCGTTGCGCGACGCAGCCAGTGCGGGTGGAGATCCCTTATGCGAAGCACGTCGCGGCGTACTACGAGCACGCGTGCGCGGTGGCGCCGCCCGGCGTCGTGTACTGCTGGGGAACCCCGTCGCGCACGAGCCCGGCGAGCGCCGGGGAGTGCTGGCCGGGGTCTCCAGATTGCGCGCCCATACCGCGGTTGGTCTCCGGCGTTGTGAACGCGGCCTCGGTCGCCGTCGGCAACGGCCACGCGTGCGCGCTCACCGGCGCGAACGACGTCTACTGCTGGGGGCTCGACACGCACGGCCAGCTCGGCCGCGGCCCGGGTGCGTCGTTCGAGGCGACTCCAGTGCGCATCCAGATCCCGTGGGAGCCGAGGGACTGATTCCGCGCGTCACAAATCCCGCCAGAGAAACCGATCGGATATGAGCAGCCGTCGAAAACAACAATAATTTCCAATGCTTCCGTCTGTTTCGCCGCCGAGGGCGGCTCCGGTGTGGCCCGACGGGGCGCCCTCCGCCGCTGCGTCGCCCGCGGTGAAGGGCTCGCGGCATCACCGGTCCCACCGTACGGCCACGCTGCGCGCGCTGGGAAGAAAGAATTACCTACTTGCGGGCTCGAACAAGTGGGCTGAACGCCTCGCCATCCGCCCCGCGCCCAGCATCTCGACCCCGGCGAAAGCCGCAAGAGACCAGGCCATGGCGGTTGGTGCGCGGTTACGGCTGAACGTCACGACGGGACGTCCAGCAGGACCTTGCCGACCGCGCCGCTCTCCACCGCCCGGTGCGCGTCGGCGGTGCGATCGGGCGGAAAGCGGACCAGCGGCAGGCCGTGCTCCTCGACCCTCGCGACCATGCTGCGCACGGACGCTGCAAGGACCGAAGCCGCAAGGACGCAAGGGGCTCGAGCGAGAGAGCGCACGCGCGTCTACTGGAGCCTGTGGAGCAACTCCGTGTCCTGGTCGCCCAGCAGGTAGGTGGCGATGAAGGTCGCGGGGGCCGAGCTGGAAGCGTTGTCGAAGCGCTCGATGGGCGCGCTCGCGGGCTCGAAGATCGTTTGCCCTGCCGTGTAGTACCTGGCCGGTTGGCCTTTTACCTGGAATAGAATACGCCCTTCGGTCACATAGCAGACGACCGGACCGGGGTGCGTGTGCGGCCCTGCCTCGAACCCAGGGGGCAACGTCAGCCGCTGCACCTCGACGCGAGTCACGGCCTTCCCGCCCGCGACCGCGTGAGTTCCAAGCGAGGCTCGCTCCAGGACCGAGTCCCGCGTGCATCCCGCGCCGGCACAGAGCAAGGCTGTCGCCATCGCGAGCGCAGCCCGGGAGAGGCGGCGCCCGCTCCCGGGGAGCGCGCTCCCCGGACGCCGCGTGCGACGAGGGCTGTCGGCGAGATCGCGAGGGAGGTCCCCTTCGCGCAGCGGCGGCTCGCCGTTCCGCCGTGAGACGTGAGCGAAACGCATAGAGTGTGGGTCCTTGTGCTCTGTCAGGCGGCTCCGGCTCGCCTTGACGCCACCAGCATGACGGAGCACCATCATGCTGAAAATCAGGAAGTTTGGTACGGAGAGTTCAGCAAAACGGGACGGTTAGCATGCAACGCGTCACCTTCGATCTCGACGTGCTGCGCAGCTTCGTCACGGGGATGGAGCTGGGCAGCTTCGCCAAGGCGGCGAACCGGGTGGGCCGGTCGACCTCGGCGGTGAGCGCTCAGCTCAAGAAGCTGGAGGAGCAGGCGGGCACGCCGCTCTTTCGCAAGGCCGGGCGCGGTCTCGCGCTGACGGAGGCGGGCGAGACGATGCTGGCGTACGCCCGCCGCCTGCTCGATCTAAACGACGAGGCGGCGGCCGCGGTCCGCGGCGTCGATCTCGAGGGCTGGGTCCGGCTCGGCTTGCAACAGGACTTCGGTGACGTGCTGCTCTCCGAGGTGCTCGGGCGGTTTTCGCGCGCCCACCCGAGGGTGCGGATCGAGGTGCGGGTCGCGCGCAATGCGGAGCTGCTCGAGCGGGTCACGTCGGGCCGGCTCGATCTCGCGCTCGCGTGGGGCGACGGTATGGGCGCGCCGCACGGCGAGCGTCTGGCCGAGCTGCCGATGCGCTGGATCGGGTCGGCCGCGGGGTGCTCTGCGTGGACCGGGGCGGAGGGCGAGCCGCTGCCGCTCCTGGCCATCGAGGCGCCGTGCCGGTTCCGGGATGCCGCCGCGGCGGCGCTCGATCGCGCTGGCATCCCGTGGCGGCTCGCGTTCACCAGCCCGGACCTGGGCGGGCTCTGGGCCGCGGCGGCGGCAGGGCTCGGGTTCACCGTGCGCACGCCGATCGGCCTGCCCGCCGGCGTGCGGGCGCTCGGCTCCGGGGAGGCCGGGCTGCCGGCGCTGCCCGCGCTCCCCCTGGCCCTGCACAAGGCAGAGGCGGAACCGGGGCTCCCGACCGCCCGCCTCGCGGCCCTCGTGGTGCAGGCGCTGCAACGTCCCGTCGAAATCGCTCGTGGAGTCCAGCGCGAAGCCCTCGTGGAGGGCCGCGAACGCATCGCTCCCCTCGAGCACGTTGGCCGCCTGGTCCGGAACCCGGAGGCGCAGGTCAGAGGCCACAGGCACCTCGACCTCCTCGGCGCAGCCGGGCCCCGCGGCGGACGCGGTGCCGAAGGCGGTGCCGAAGAATGATGTCATGAGGTTCTGTATCAGAAGCTGAAGCGATGCTTTGTACCGAGTCATGGGATCCTGCATCACAACGAGCCGGTGCCCGCTTCAGTGCTCGCCGGTCTTGCCGAGCTCGGAGGCCAGGCGCGCCGTGCCGTCGCTTCGCATCGCGAGTGTCCGCGCGGTTGACTCGAACGGTTCCGGCACGACGCCGACGCAGCCGTGCGGCTCGTCGCCGAGACGCGCATAGGCCTCTCAGCGACTCCTGACGACGCGGTTGGAGCGGGGGTGGGACGATTCAGAGGGGGCGCGTGCTGATTCGATCAGGGCGAGCGGGACGGGGGGAGCGCGCCTCGGGGAGGGGGCGGGGGCATTTGCCTGGGGGGGCGCCCGGACAGCGTACGCGTGGAGCCGCCGGGCTTCGGCTTCACGACCTGCGTGCACGCCGACGCGAGCGCGGCCGAGAGGTCGCCGACCGACCGAGATCCAAGGAGACGCACATGACCATCACCCTGCACAGCCTGACGACCGGGACCTTCATACCCTTCCTGCGCAACCTCTCCGCCCTGCTCGACAAGGCAGCGGCGCAGGGCCACGACGGCGCTGCGCTCGCCCGGATCCGGCTCGCCCCCGATATGCTGCCGCTCTCGATGCAGGTGCGCTTCGTCTGCGACCAGGCCCGCTTCGGCGTCGAACGTCCTTCCCGGCGTCCGGCACGGTGCTGAAGCGAATGTCTTCAGCCATGACCGGAGGAGCGACGTTCGGCCGGGTCGGCGATGACTGTTCATTGAAGAATGAGCCCATCGCCAGGATCACGTTCCCGTGGGGGATCGATGCTTGCCTCACGATCCGCTTGGAGCCGCTGGTCGCGGGAAGCAAGAGGAACATTCCTGTCTCGATGTGGAGGGCCTCGTTCGTCTTGTCGTCGGCGATCCGCTGGTGGTACTCGACGCCGAAGATGAACTCGTCCGCGATCTCGCCGCGATTCGGGACCTGCGCGCCGATCGGCGAGAACGTCAGCGTCTCGATGAAAGGGTTGACCTTCAGGATGAACTCCCGGTCCTTTCCCCCGGCCTTCGGTACTGCGATGACCGACAGACCCTTACCCATCCACGTGCCGAGCAGATCGGCGAGGGGATTCAGCTCGTTTGCGGTCTCTTCCAGAGCGGAGCTCGCACGGACCGGAGGCAGCGGCGGCGTGTACGTCGACATATGCACCGATCCTTTCGAATGACCGCGCCACGCGCGGCTTGTGGTTGTCTCAGGTGGCTACGTGATTTCGAACAGCGTGAGCCGTAGGGTCGGATTCCTGATGCCCTCACCTCGTGCTCGTCCGCCATGCCGCGACCAGCTCGGAATGACCGAGCGTCCGCCGGCCGATCACTGCCCTGACAGGCTCGCACAGGTCCCCTCGGCGCCCGTCGTGATGAGGTCTCGCGGAGAGCGGTCACCTCGACGGTTGGAGCTGCTCCGCGGGTTCTTTATTCGGATTACAAGACCCGTGCCTCGCAGCCGACCGGAAGATGCGGTGCGCCCCGGGTTAGAGAGGGGGCGACGATACGGGCGCGCGTCCGGGCTACCGGCGGCTCGGCAGGAGGGCATTCCGTCGGCGGAGGAAGCTCGTCACGCGGCCGGTATCGCTGTTGAACGTCTCGGCGGGAGGTTGCCGGCGCCGAGACGGCAAGGACTTGCCGGCAAGAGGTTGCTCGCGCCGAGACGGCAAAGGTTTGCCGGTCGAACGCGACAAAAGGCGGCGGAGCCCTGGACGACCCAGCGTCCGGCCGTCGCAGGCGTGCACCTGCCGCGGCTGCTTCGGCCCCCACCTCTGCCCACAGCGCGCTGGCGCGGTCCGGTGGTGTCTGTTGGAGCGCTCGAACGAGCCTGATATAGAGACCAGCGAGGGGTAATGCATGCAATCGAGCAGCTCGGTTCAGGACGACGCGGGGAAGACCTGGACCATGGAAGGGAAGGCGATTTCAGCGATCCAGCAGAGCGCGGCGCTGCGCATCGCCCTCCTGTGGCGCCACGCCGGGAAGGCGGAGACGCGCCTGCTCTCGCTGGACACGCCGCTTGTCGTGGGGCGCGCCGCACCTGCGGCCCTCTGCATCGACGATCGCACGCTGTCACGGGAGCACGCCCGCTTCCTGCTCTCTGGAGGGCACGTCTGGGTCGATGACCTCGGATCGAAGAACGGTATGTTCCTCGATGGCCGCCGCGTCTCGCGCGCCAGGGTCGCGATCGGCGACGAGGTCGTGCTCGGCAGCGTGGCGCTGCGGGTGCAGGCGCTCGGCGCCGGGGGAGAGTCCCTCGAGCTCGACGGAGAGGAGAAGCTCCTGCGCTGCGTGGAGGACGAGCTCACGCGCGCCCGGCATTTTCGCCGCCCGTTCGCCCTGCTCCACGTGCGCGTCGGCGCGGCGATCGCGGCCGAGGGCTGGATCAAGACCGTGCGCGCGTGCCTTCAGCCGGTGCATCGTCTGGCGCTCTATGGCACCGGCGCGGCCCAGGTGCTGCTGCCCGAGACCAGCGCCGAGGACGCGACCCGCATCGCCCAGGCCATCGCGGGCGCATTCGTCGGCAATGACGCCCGGCTGCTCGTCGGCGTCGCGCTCTACCCGGACGTCGGCGGCACCGCGGACGAGCTGTTCGCGGCCGCGCGCGCGGCCGCTCGCCGCGCCTCGCCCGAGCAGCCCGTGGCGCGCGGTCCGGCCGCGGGTGCGGCGACGGTGCTCGCGCGGGAGGAGCCGGCCGAAGGGGGCATCATCGCCGGTCAGAAGATGCGTGTGCTGCTCGAGACGGTGAGGCGCGTCGCTGCCTCGCGCATCCCGGTCATCCTGCACGGCGAGACGGGGACGGGCAAAGAGGTGCTCGCGCGGATGCTCCACGAGAGCGGGCCGCGCAAGGGGCGGCGCGTGGTGCGCGTCAACTGCGGGGCGATCCCGAAGGACCTGGTCGAGAGCACGCTGTTCGGCCACGAGCGCGGGGCGTTCACCGGCGCGCTCCAGCAGCAGAAGGGGGTATTCGAGGAGGCCAATGGCGGCACGGTGTTCCTCGACGAGATCGGCGAGCTGCCGCCCGCGGCGCAGGCTGCCTTGCTCCGCGTGCTCGAGGTGGGGGCGTTCAGCCGCGTCGGATCGAGCCGCGAGGTCGAGGTCGACGTGCGCGTGGTCGCGGCGACGCACCGGGATCTGGAGGCGATGGCCGCGTCGGGCGCGTTCCGGGCTGATTTGTATTATCGGCTGGGCGGCGTCGTGATCGAGATCCCGCCGCTGCGTGACCGGAGGGACGAGATCGAGCCGCTGGCGCGGCAGTTCTTGCGCGTGGCCAGCGCGGCCGACGGTCGACGTGTCGAGGACATCACCCCGGAGGCGCTCGCGCTGCTCGGCGCGTATGCGTGGCCTGGCAACGTGCGCGAGTTGCGCAACGTGATCGAGCGCGCGGTCGTGGTGGCGCGCGGGGCGATCATCGAGGCGGAGGACCTGCCGCCGCGGGTGCGCGCGGCGGAGCGTGCGGCAGACCCGGGGCGGGCGTCGGACCCGGGCCGCATCTCCGCCTTGCCCGACTCGGGCGCACGCTCTGCGGCGCCGTCTGCGCCGGAGGAGAACCGGGCGGAAGCGGGGAGCCCGGCTCGCGGGAAAGTCCAGCAGTACGAGGCCAAGCTCCTCTTCGATACGCTCGAAGCCGTGGGCTGGAGCCGGGCCGAGGCCGCGCGGCGGCTCGGGATGCCCGTTCGGACCTTGTCGTACCGCATGAAGGTGCTGGGGCTGAAGCGGCCCCCTTGTTGCTAGTCGGGTAGGCCGGGATCGACTACCCCCCGGCCCCCCACAGATCCGGACGCGCGGAATCCCCGCATCCGGCTCTTCGGGACACGGGTTCGCTACGAGCGCCGCAACGCGCGGCTGAAGCGGTCCTTGGCGGTCCTGCGTTTGATCGCCCAGTTGCCTCGCCGCGACCTGCCCCAGTGATGCGTGAAGCCGAGCAGATCGAACGTCGACGGCCACGTCGGCGACGCGACGCCGCTCGGCGGGGGTACTGACGGCGACCCGCGCCGTCGTCGAATGCAGGTTGCCCAGCGATCCGCGAAGCCTCGCGGGAGGCCGATTGCTCGCCACATGCCTCCAGGAACACGTACGCTACCGCAGCGCGCGCGAGCAAAGGTCCCCATGGACGACCAGACGCTGATCGATCGCTATCACGCACAGCCGGGCAAGACGCACTCCATGCTTGAGGGCTTTCGGGACGCCGAGGGGCGTTCCTCCTACGAGGTGCTCGCGGAGGAGACGGACGCTCTCCCGCGGGACGCGCGGGTCCTGGATCTGGCCTGCGGAGACGGCTACCTCCTGGCATTGCTCGCGCAGCGGGGCTTCGGCGATCTCGCCGGCGTGGACCGGAGCGCCGAGGAGCTGGCCGCTGCCCGCGCGCGCCTCGGCGCGGGCGCCGACCTCCGCTGCGAGGACGCGTCCGCGCTCTCGCTGCCCGAGGGCTCGGTCGACATCGTCGTCTGTCACATGGCCCTCATGCTCATGGCTCCGATCGAGCCGATCCTCGCCGAGGTCGGCCGCGTCCTCGCGCCGGGAGGGCTCTTCATCTCCGTCGTCAACCGGCCTCTCCGCGATCCCGTGTTCGCGATCCACCGGCGGGAGGTCGGTCGCGTCACGGCCGAGGCGGGCATGCTCCGCCTCCGGCTGGGCGACTCCCGGGTGTACGCGGCCGAGGGGCTGCGCGATCTCCTCCACGCCGGGCCGTTCGACCCCGAGCGCGTCCACCTCCGGGACTTCGTCGTCCGAGCGCGGGCGACGCCTGAGCGGTTCGCGTCGATGCTCGCGCTGGTGTACGACGTCTTCCGGCTGCCTGCGCCGCAGAAGGCCGCGCTCGAGCAGAGGCTCCTCGGCGCCTGGACGCCCCTCGCCGGCGAGGACGGCCTGCTCACGTGCAGCATGGGGATGCGCCTCTCCGTCTGCCGCCGCGCGGCCCCGCGGTGATCGTGGAAACGGCCCGCCGCAGCGACGTGGTCGTGTTCCTGGGGCCGACCCTGCCGGCGTCGCGCGCGCTCGAGATCCTCGACGCCCAGTACCTGCCTCCTGCCGGGTTCGGCGACGTTTACCGCCTCATCGGCGGCGACGTGCGCACCGTCGTGCTCGTCGACGGGGTCTTCCACGGCCGCGCGCCGGTGTGGCATCGCGAGATCCTCGACGCGATGGAGAGCGGGATCCGCGTCTATGGCGCAGCGAGTATGGGCGCCCTGCGCGCCGCGGAGCTCTGCGCCTACGGGATGATTGGCGTCGGGACGGCGTACCGGTGGTACGCCTCCGGCGCGATCGACGGCGACGATGAGGTCGCGCTGCTGTACGCCGGCGCCGAGCACGGCTACCGCCCGCTCTCCGAGCCGCTCGTGAACGTCCGCTTCCGGCTGGAGGAGGCGGTCTCCGCGGGTATCCTGGAGCCCGGCGAGGCCGCGTCGCTGAGCGCGGCGATGAAATCGATGCCCTTCTGGCAGCGGACGAGGGAGGCGCTCTCCGAGGCCGCCCGGGCGATCGACGAGCCCCGCCGCGCGCGGCTCGACGCGCTCCTCCTCGACCCCGCGCTCGACCTCAAGCGGCGGGACGCGATCGAGGCGCTCGAGAGCGCGGCTCTGCACCTGGGCGCGCCGGACTCCGTGGCGGGCGCGCGCGCAGCACACGCGGCCCCTATGGCCGGTCCCTTGTACGCGCGCTCGTATCACGATCATCAGCGGCTCATGAAGCGCGCCTTTCCCCGCGCCCGCGGAGAGCGGCTGGAGGGACGGGCGCTCGTCGATCGCCTGCTCTCGTCCCCGGGCCGTCGCCGGGCGCTCTCGTGGTCGCTCGGAGCGCGGTTCTTCGCCCTCGCGTGGGCGCGGGAGCGCGGGGTGGTGGTTCCGGCGGACGAGATCACCGCCCTGGAGGCGGTCATCCACGCCCGCGCCGCGATCCCTTCCCGTACCACGTGGCTTCGCGCTAACGGGCTCACCGAGGCCGAGCAACGCGACCTCCTGGCGCGGCACCTCGTCTGGACGTGGCTCCTCACGCAGCCCCCCGAGCGCTTCGGCATCCCGTCTCTGCCGGCGCCGGGAGACGAAGGCCCGTGGCCTCCCGAGCCCGACATCGAGGCCCTGCGGCCCCTCTGCGATCGGTCCGGCCTCCTCTGCGCGCTGCCCTACGTCGCCGCGTGGTGCCGGCTCGCAGGCGCCGCCCCGGGGCCGAAGGCCGCGCAGGCGCTGACCGACCGCTGGCGCGACGCGCTCCGCGCCGTCGACGCCTCGCTGCGCGAACCTCTCTTCCAGGCCATCTGGGCCTTGGAGAAGGGGCCGGTCCACTTCGGGTACACGACCTGGTCGCTGTCCGCCGAGCTGCTCGCTGCGCTGCAGATCACGGGCTCGGTCGCCGCGCTCGCCGCGAGCTGGGAGGAGAGCGCGGCGTGAGCGCGCCCTCTCCTGCGTTTCGCCGCGGCACCCATCGCCTGGTCTCGCCGGAGGAGACGCTGGCGCGGCTCGCGCCGCACCTCCTCGACTTCGGCATCACCCGCTGCGCCGAGGTCACCGGGCTCGACGCCGACCTCGGGGTGCCGGTGTATGTGGCGATCCGGCCTCGCGGGCGGGTGCTCCAGAGCTCGGCGGGCAAGGGCCTGACGCGTGACGCCGCCAGGGTCTCGGCGCTGATGGAGTCCGTGGAGCTCGACGTCGCGGAGCGCCCCGATCCTGCGCTCCTCCGCCGCGCGAGCTCCGCGGAGCTCACCGCCGCGGGGTGCCGCGTCGACGCGCTTCCCGAATGGGTGGCCCGGGCAGGGCGGTTCTTCGGCGATCGCTTCCGCATCGACTGGGTCGAGGCCGAGGACTTGGTCCGCGGCGGCCCCGTGTGGGTGCCCGCCGGCGCCGCCTATTTTTGCGAACCGACGCCGTGCCGCACCAACACCAACGGGCTCGCCTCGGGCAACGATCTCGTCGAGGCGACCCTGCACGGGCTCTACGAGGTCGTCGAGCGCGACGCGGTGGCGCGCCTCGTCCGCGACGATCGGCTCGACGTGCGCGGGTCCTGCCGCGTGCTCGATCCCGCCACGGTGACCGACCCCGATCTCGCCGCGGTGGTCGCGAGGATCGAGCGCTCGAGGACCAAGGTGGTGCTCCTCAAGGTGCTCTCCGGCCTGCCGATCCCCACCTACTGGGCCGTGCTCCTCAACCGGGAGCCGTTCGCCGGGGTGTCGACGCTGAACGTGGGCTACGGGGCGCACCTCGACGCGGCCGTGGCGCTCTCCCGCGCGCTCACGGAGGCCGTGCAGTCGCGCCTGACGATGATCCACGGCTCGCGCGACGACATCGTCGGAAAGCCCGTGTACGTCGCCCAGGTGGAGGGCGCGGAGAACGCCGGCGAGAGCCGCGCGTTCCATTTCTTCGACGCGCTCGCGCCGGAGGCGCGCGCGGAGGTGGGCACGTATGAGGGGGGGCTCGACGCGGCGCTCGGGGCGGTGCTCTCGATGCTGCGGGAGGCAGGGCACGATCGCGTGTACCGGGTCGACCTGCGCTGCCCCGCGCCGGGGCTCTCGGTGGTCAAGGTGCTCGCGCCGAGCCTGCGGTACGAGCCCGCGCTGTTCTAGCCGCGCGCGGAGAGCCCGGCGTCGATCCAGTCATCGTCGAAGACCGCGGCGTAGATCGGGTTGCCGACGCGCAGCTTGTCGAACGCCTGCGTCACGAGGCCCGAGAGGAGGAGCGTCCCTTCGAGGGGCGACTCGCCGGCGTCCACCTCGCCCTGTTCGCGGATCCGCCGGTACAACGTGAGGAGCGCCGCGACGTCGCCGGGGGCGCGCAGGATGCGGGCCTCGACCGTCTTGAGGTGCTCCGGCTCGTCGCGATGGCGCCACCTGTCGATCACCCTCGATCGCACCAGGTTGGCCACCCACGCGCGCTCCTTGCCGGCGGGCGGGCGGGACTCGTCCTCCACGACGAGCCGGCAGAGCTTCTGCGTGAGGAAGGGCTGGCCCCCCGACCAGTCGAGCACCGCGCGGAGGATCTGCTCGCCGTCGCCGGCGCGCGAGAGGCCGGGCGCGAGGCTCAGCGCCTCGTCGTAGCGGAAGCCGGCGAGCGGCACGGCGCGTCCAATGTTGAACGGCGTGCGGAGCTTGTCGCGGACGAGATCGGTCGGCGTGGCCACGCCGAGGAGGATGAAGGTGAGGCGCGCGTACCGGGGATCGGAGGCTCGGCGGTTGTAGAACAGCCGCACCAGCGCGAAGAAGTCGTCGGGCGAGAAGTCGAGTCCGAGGACCGCGTCGACCTCGTCGACGAAGACGGCGATCGGCTTGTCAACGCGGGCGAGGATCTCCTCGTCGATCAGCGCGTCGAGCCGCTGCACGGGCGAGAAGTCGGCCCTGTCGCGCCACCACCGGCGGAGATCGAGATCCCGCTGCAGGCCGAGGCCGGTCACCAGCATGCGCGCGACGCCGGCGTACCACTGCTCGGCGGTGACCTCGCGCGAGCCGATCGACGTGAGGTCGATCGAGACGCAGGCGACGCCGGCCTTTCCGAGCCGATCGACGGCGCGGACGCGCAGGCTCGACTTGCCCATCTGCCGGGTGTTGAACACGTACGAGAGCTCTCCCCGGCGGATGTTGTCGGCGAGCAGCGCGTCGGCCTCGCGGCGCACGTACGCGGGCGAGTCGGCGGGGAGGCTGCCTCCGACGCGGAAGTGGAGGTCGCGGAGCTCGTCGGACTCCTTGAGCAGCGCGTTCTCGATCGACACCGCGGCCTGACCCATCAAGAGCGTGAGGACGTCGAGCCGGTCCTCGTTGAACACCGACGCGGCCCGGTTGTTCTCGAGGTAGGAGACGGCGACCAGGCGGCCCTGGTACAGGATGGGCACGCAGAGGAGCGATCGGCAGCCGCTCGCGCGGACGTGGGGGTCGTTGATGAACATCCCCTCCGCGGCGGCGTCGGCGAGCAGCACCGGCTGCGCCGTGCGCGCGACGTACTGCACGACCGAGCGGGCGATGCCGTCCTGATCGTGGAGCGCCAGCGACAGCGATTCGAACCGCGCGTCGTCGACGATCTCGCCGCGCGCCTTGACGATGAGCTGCTCGTCGCGCGCGAGGACGAGGAAGCCGCGCTCCGCGCCGGCGTTCACGAGTGACACCTGCATGACCGTCTCGAGGAGCCGGCGGAAATCGGTTTCGCGGGTGACGGCGCGCGTGGCCGCGAGCAGCGTCCCGAGGTCCAGATCCCCAAGCTCGCTGGTCGTGGTCGTGGTCGTGGAAGCCTTCGCTTCGGCCCGGGGCTGCCCCGCAGCGCGCACGCGCCCGGTGCCCTCGCGCTCGAGGAGATAGCCGTAGCGGCGGCGCAGGAAATCACGCTTCGCGGCCCCGCCCCACACGCCGTAGGTGTAATGGGCGTCGCGCATGTAATGACCCGCGAGGCGAGTGTCGCCGCGATCGAGGAAGAACAGCGCGGCGCGCTCGAGGGCCAACCCCTCTTCGTGGGTGTATTCGTGCTCGTGCGCGAGGTCGATCGCTCTGTCGTAATGATCGCGCGCCTCGGAGATGCGGCCGGTGACGCGGGCGAGCTCGGCGGCCATCAGGTGATACTTGTGGGCATAGTTGACGGGACACTCCGCGCCCCACCGTTTCATGCGCTCGACCAGGGCGCCGGCCTCTCGAAGGATCGCGGGTTGTTCCTCCAGCGGGGCATCACCATGCGTCGCGAGCAGAGACAGACATTGGTACAAGAACGTGATAGGAATGAACGACGAGCCGGGCTGATTGCCCTTCTCGACCACGCGGACGAGCCGGAGCGCCTCTTTGTAGTCGTGAAAATGGTAGCAGAGGATCGTCCTGAGAAAGTGCAGGCTGAAGATCGCGCTCATATCGCCCGTCCGCTCGTGGACGGGCAACTCCGTAGCCTCGTCGTACGTGTCTCCCTGCAAGCGTGTGGGCTCGCGGCTGAGGCCGCGGAGATTGCGGACCGCTTGGTGATACAGCCGCAGATACATGAGGAACGGGCCCTGCTTGTGCCTCTCCAGGGCCACGGCGCTCTCGGCGTACTGTTCGTCGAGCTGCGCGAGATTGCTCCCGGAGAGGAACCCCATCGCCGAACTGCCCTGGAGGCAGTTGGCGGCGGCCGCGATGTTGCCGGTCTCCAGGCCCGCGCGGTACCCGTCTCGCATCTTGGGGACCGCGTCGCGCATCGGCCTCTGCCAGTGAAAGATGTACGCGTTCCCCAGCACCGCTACGTCGGGCACCAGGGCCTTGCTCCGACGCTTCTCCACCAGCGACTCGGCCAAGCAGCCGAACTCATAGCCAAGGTCGAGGCGATCGCGGCCGCACAGCGCCATCCCGTAGAAAATAAAACCGTTGATCGAGTCGTCGGAGAGCCCGTGGCGCAGGGACAGGAGCACCATCTCTGCAGCGACGAGCGGCGCCAGGAGCGGCTGCGTCAGGTATGTGGGCGCGCGGAGGCTGCTCAGGATGTGGAGCGCGGCCTTCGGCTCGGCGTCATCGATGTCGGCGAGGTCCAGGAGGTCGCGGGGCCTCCGTGGGCCCATCTCACGCTCGACCTGCAGGAACGCGGCCTCGACGTCCGCCTCGGCCGGCTCGACGGGCAGCGCGACGCCGAGCGGCTCGAGGATCTCGCGTGCCGTGGCGATGGCCGCGGGAAACTGATACCGAGCGACGTGCGCGTCGATCCGGATCTGAAGCGCGTTCACACGCTCCATGAACTGGCTCGCATGGCGCAAGAGCGCGTCGAGGTGCCGCTCCATGGTTGCGAAATCGGGGACGAGATAGGCGGCGTCCGCGGCGCCTTCGGTCAGCGCCAGGGCCTGCGCGTAGCCTGCGCGGAACGCGCGTTCATGGACGGCGGGTGACACGCCGGACGGCTCCGACTCTCCGTCCGGAGGGGCGCCGAGCAACACAAGGCCGTGCTCGAAGTACGCGAGCGCCGCGGCGTTGGCGACGGCTGCCCGCGCCCTCCTCCCGGCCTTGAGGTCGAGGGTGGCGACATCGCGCCGCTCGTCCTCGTCCTCGATGAGGCGGCGGGCTTGGTTGAGCTGATTGACGATCGCGAGCAGGTGGGCATCGGCCGACTTGCCGGTGTAGTATGCGCGCATGGCGCGGCCGATGCGCAGATGGATCGCGGCGTGCTCCCCGGCTGCGCGGAGACCGTACGCGGCCTGCTGGATGCGATCGTGCCCGAACTTGTAGGCGACGTCGATACGCTCGGACAAGCCCTCGATGCCGGCATCGAAGAGGCGGTAGTCTCCCGTCGTGGGAATGAGGTATTGCCTGGCGAGCGCCGGCATGAGCGCCTGGGCCACCTCTTCCGCCGCGCGGCCCGCGACAGCCGCGAGGAGCCCCAGCTCGAAGTGGTTGCCGATGTACGCGGCCTGTGCGAGCAGGTCGCGCGTGGGGGACGGCAGCTCCTGCAAGCTCTCGATCAGGATCTCGACAACATTATCGCTGAGGTCGAGCAGCCGGAGGCCCTCCGCGTCCCATCGCCAGACGCCCGCGGCGTGATCGAGCGTGACCACGCCGCGAGCCACTAGCGTGTCGAGGAAGGTCTGGACGAACAGAGGATTGCCCCCGGTCTTCTGGTGGATCAGCTGGGCCGGCTCGCGAACGTCCTCGATCTCGCGGTGCAGCGTGTCCGCGAGGAGCGCGGCACTGTCCTCGGCGTCGAGCGGCTCGAGGTGGAGTTCGCGCATCGAGACGCCGGCGGCTCGGACGTCCGCGAGCATGGCGCGCAGCGGGTGGGCCGCCGGCGCCTCGTTGTGCCGGTACGCGCTGACGATGAGCAAATGAGGGATGGGCGTGCCCGTCATCAGGCGTTTGATGAGGTCGAGCGAGGCGCCGTCGGCCCATTGCAGATCATCGATGAACAGCACCAACGGATGCTCGGGGCCGGCGAAGACCCGGACGAGGCCGGCGAGCGCCTCGATGAAATATCGTCCAGCCTCGGCGGCCGGCGTAGGGCCGGCGGGCAGCCGGCCATGGAGCAGCTCGAGGCGCGGGAGGAGCCCCGTGAGCGCGGGCAATATACCGGCGGAGGCAGCGTGGATGGCAGCGGCCCACGCGGCCATTGGCGCGGGGGGCTCCATCAGCACGTAACCGATAAGGCCGTCCAGCGCGGAGACAATCGGACCATACGGTGTGTCGCGCTGAATCTGGTCGAATTTGCCGGCAACGAAGAAGCCGCGCCTCTGGGTCACCGGACGGTACAGCTCCTTGACCAACGCCGACTTGCCAACGCCCGGATGGCCCGACACCATGACGAGCTCGGTCGCCCCTGCCGCGGCCCGCTCGAACGCCGAGAGCAGCAGGTCGACCTCGGCGCTGCGGCCGTACAGGCGCGTCGGTGGAGAGAGGCGCTGGGCGACGTCGTGCGACCCCAGCGTGATCGAAGGGACGTGGCCCTCCGCGCGCCACGCGCGCCGGCACCGGTCCAGATCGGATTGCAGCCCGCGGGCCGACTGGTACCGACCGGAGGCGTTCTTGGCCATCAACTTCTCGATGATCGCGGACAGGATGGGTGGGACGTCGGGGCGCCGCGCGCGCAGGGGCTCCGGGGCACGCGCCAGGTGATAGTGGAGCAGCTCGACGAGATCCGCGGCCTCGTACGGCGGCCGGCCCGTGAGCAGCTCGTAGAAGGTGCAGCCCAGCGAGTAGAGATCGGCGCGGTGATCCAGCGGCTGGTTGATCCTGCCCGTCTGCTCGGGCGACAGGTACGCTGGCGTGCCCTCGAGTTGACTCGGGTGGTCGAACGCGACCGTCTCGCGCGAGAGCCGCGTGGCGATGCCAAAGTCGATGAGCTTGACCGCGCCCGAGCCGCGATCGAACACGATGTTGGCAGGGTTGAGATCCTTGTGGATGACGGCCTCTTGGTGGACGTCGGCCACATGCCCCGCGATCGAGCCCGCGACAGCTAGGAACTCGCCGACCTCGATGCGGCCGGCGAGCACCAACTGCGCGAGCGACTCGCCGCCGAAGTCTTCCTGGACGAAGAGCCAGTGGCGACCGGAGTGTACGAAGTCGTGCGCCTTGACGACGCCGGGGAGATTCAACCCCTTGACTATCTGGTACTCGCGCTTGAACCGCGCAATGCGCTCCGGCGTGGGCCGGACGTCCTTGAGCACCTTGAGGATCACCAGGAGCCCGTCGGCCTCGCGGACGGCGCGGAATACTAGCGATTGCTCGCTCTCGTGGAGCTGGCTCCGCGTCTCATAACCTGCGGCGAAGAACATGGGTGACTCCTGGCAGCGGCCTTGCGCAGCCGGCGAGGTGGGCGGTGACCTCGAGTAGGGCCGTCATTGCTGAGGCTCGTCGCCGTCTCCGGGGCGCTCCGGTTCCTTCCCCGGTTCCTTCCAGGGAAAATCATCCGGATCCGACGTCTCGTCCTCGCCCGGATCCAAAAACGCGGCAGCGCCGATGCTCCGCGCGAGTTCTGCCGGCGACAGATTGTCCGATGATGGCCATTTCGAGGGATCGTCATTCGTCCACATGGTTTTTCTCCTCACGGTTGAGTGGGTCGGCGCCGGGCTGAGAGCAGCACTTCCGCCGAGCGCTCATCCTTAGCTTCGAACACGAGGAACTCCTTGAGGACCTCCACCCTGTCGGGGGTCAGAAGCCAGAGCGGCGCCAACAACCACTCGTTGTCCTTCGGGGAGGCGAGGAGGAGGTTGGCGATCTTCTCCAGCGTGAGGTTGACGTCCACCTGCTCGAGGTTGACGTCCACCTGCTCATCCTGTCCCAGTGCCTTGAGCACGCCAAGGGGCGCGTTGATTTGGCGCGCATCGTCGAGGACTTTCCCCAGCTCCTCTACGACGATGTTTTTGGCTATGCCGTGGACTTCCTGCTGGAACGTCTTCAGTATGACGCCGATCTTGAGCAGGATCATCAGGACGTCGAAGACACGGAGGAGGATGAGCTGCGAGCCGCTGGCCAGCGCAGTCCAGAGTGCCTTCCCACCGAGCTGGAGGCGGGCGCTATCGAACTCGTCGCGTGCGCGCTCGACCGTCTCGGATATCAGCTTCTCCCGCTCTATTGGATCGGGGAAGGCCCCGGGGATCCGTGTCTTGTAGTAGACCAGGCACAGCTCCGCGTACAGGAAACGGACGCGCTCCGAGCCAGGGAGCTTGTCGTCGACCGCCAGGACCGGCTTGCCGGCTTTTACGGCGTCCTCGATGTACTCGATGAACTTTAGCCTGCTGTTGGCGTCGTTTAGGTTGGCGTCGTTTGGGGGGACACCGCATAAGGCCAGTCGCGGGAGGAAGTCGAAGAGATCGTAGGCCATCGACAGGTATTCGTCGCGACCGATCGCGCCCGGCTGTATGGGATGCCGGTACATGGCCGGCTGGTCCTGGAGCAGCGCGAGGATGATGGAGTACGCCATGAAGAGAAACTCCGTTTTCTCATCACCGGGCGCGTTGCCGTACATATGCTTCGCCAAGGCGTTGAGGCAGGAGTAGAAGTGGACGCATCCCCGGTAGAAGAGCGCCCAAGGATAGAAATAAGCGTATGCTTCGAGGGCCTTATTGATCTGCTTCCGCGCCTTGTCGATGTCTTCGTCACACTTGGTGCCTGCGTCACGATCGCGACCCAGACCGACGCTGGCGTAACGACGGCGATTGACCAGGAGGGCAGCGTAATGAGCATGGCCCCACGGGTAGTTGGGGCGCTGATACAGCGCGATCTCGAAGCACCTCTCGGCGTTCTTGTAATCGGCGAGGTTGTTAAGGTCAGTGAGCCGGACCCCTGGACTCTCGGCCCCGGCCTGGACGCCGTACAACTTGTTCGGGGTGACGGCCAGCGAGGGCAGGTTACCCCGCTGCCGGTATACGTCGCCCAGCCGCGCCCAGGCCCAAGGATAATCAACCTTCGCTCCGGAGGGGTCGTCGGGCAAGCCGGCTTTGGCATCCAGCAGCTCGAGCAGCATACCCTCCGCCTTGTCGAGCCTGTCCTCCAGGTCGCTGAGGGGTAGGTATTGGTCGAGGATCGCCGCGGCGTGATGTGCCTGGATCCACCGCTGCTGAATGCTTGAGAGGTCTTTCTCGTTCTCCAGCTGCGCGAAGAGTTGCTCCGCTTTTTGTGACTTCCTGTCGCGTCGCAGCCCTTCGGCAATCAGGATCTTGTCTCGTAGGTCGCTGGTCATGCGCCCGCCAGCCTTCTCGTCGTCCGCCATCGTCGTCATGCGTTCCCTCCTCGTGCTTCAACCAGCCTTTTTCGAAATAAGCCTGTGCCGCCCAGCTTGCAAAGCAGAAATCCTCCGTCCAGTGCGCCCCCACCGCCCCTAAGACCCCCTAAGACCTCAACCGTTTTCGCCACTCCCATGCACTGGCAGCCGCTCCCCCAGGTACCGCCGGTACAGCTCGCACGCCGCTACCACATCATTGCCCCGGAGCTGCCCCACCCCCAGGCTCACCAGCTTGAACGCGAGGTCCGTGCGGAGCCGCGCAGGCTCCGCCGACGTCATCACCTGGCGCGCCGCTTCGTGCAGCTCCGGCCGCCGCGTGAGCTCCCACAGGAGGTGCTTCAGGTGGTCCGCGAATAGCCCCTGATCCGTGGCGGCCGTCGCGAGCACCTCGGCGAGGCTCATCCCCCTTGCCACATGGTACAGCGCAATCCGCACGAGGTGCGGGTGCCCGCCCAGCAGATCCATCAACGACCGCACCTCCCCCTCCCGGAGGTCGATGTGAATCGTTGTGCCGAGATTGACACGTTCATAGGTATTCCTGTGTCGAGTGTAGAACCGCTTCTCATATAGCCTGTGCGCTTCCGGTCGAGCGCCTGTCCAGCAGACATCGCGCCCGCCCGTCAGCGCTCCGCGTCGGCGGAGAGGCGCTCGCTCAGGTAGCGCCGGTAGATCTCTCTGGCAGGCCGCACCTCGTTGCCCTCGAGCCGCACGAGCCCCAGGCTCACCAGCTTGAAGCCGAGCTCCGTGCGGAGCCGCACGGGCTCCGCGGCCGCCATCACACGCCGGGCGGCCTCGTGGAGCTCCGGCTGGCGCTGGAGCTGCCACAAGAGATGTTTGAGGTGATCGGCGAACAAGCCCTGGTCGGTGGCGGCCGTCGCCAGCACGTCCGAGAGGCTCATGCCCTGCGCGATATGGTACAAGGCGATCCGCACGAGGTGCGGGTGCCCGCCGAGCAGGCTCATCAGCCCGTCGACCTCCGATGCATCCCAGGCCAGCCCATGGCGCCGCGCGATCCCGTGCACCATGCCGGCGTCCCACTCGGACAGCGCGACCGGCAGGCCGACGTTGAACGGCGAGCGGTTGATGTTCATCGGCAGGTACATCTCTGTCGAGTAGGCGAGCACGAGCCGCAGGTTGCGCCACGGCTCCTGGCTCTTGCTCATCTCGTGCCACGCTCGCAGCAGGGCCAGCAGCTCCTCCGCTGTCCCAGGTGACTCGAAGATCCGATCGACGTTGTCCAGCGCGAGCACCAGCGGCTCACCCTCTAGCAAGAGGTGCTCCTCGAAGTAGGCCGTGCAGTTGTCCTTGGCGCCGAAGATCTCGTCCCAGGCGTCGTCGATGCGCGCCGACGGCAGCTTCAGCCGCCGGGTGACGACCGCGCAAAGCCAGCGCAAGAAGCGGTTCAGGTCGCCCACGATCGCGCCGTCGGCCATCTGCAGGTTGATGCTCACGGTGCGCGCGCCCGTCCTCGCGGCGTGACCCAGGAGCCGTGCCATGAGCGAGGTCTTGCCCATCTGCCTGGGGCCCTTGATGCGAACCAGCGCGCCGTCCCGCTTGATCTCTCGCAGGCAGGCCTCCTCGAGCGAGGGCCGAACGACGTAGTACGGCGACTGCGCGCTGACGACGCCGCCCGGGAGCTCGAGCGGGACGTCCTCCGTGGACCGGGGCGTGCTCCTCGGCGGCACCACGGTCGACCCCCTCGCCTCACGCGCTGGCCTGCGCCGCGCCAGGTCGCGCCGACCGATCTTCTCGAGCAGGAAGCGGACGACGGCGGGAGTGTCTTCGAGGCCGCTCCACCCGATTCCTTGCAGATCTTGCAATCGCTCCTGCAAGGGATGGCCCTGCGATGCGCCCTCCGCAACACCAATCCGGACAGGCACGATGTGCGGCCTCCCTGCCTGGCCCTCGCGCAGCTGTCTCGCCAGATCGAGCTCGGCAGCGACCATCTCGCTCACCGCGGCCTTCTCGGAGAGCAGCAGCAAGAACGCGTCGCAGCCGCGCAGCGCCTGGGATACCGCACGCACCCAGTTGTCGCTCTCGAGGACGTTCTTCGGGCCCAGAAAAGGAGACACGCCGGCGGCGACCAGCGCATCGTAGAACGACAGCGCGACCTCGACGTCCTCCGCAACGTCCCCGCGGCAGCTGATGAACACCCTCGGCTCCGGGAGCGCCTTCGAGCGCTCTCCCATGCCCTCGAGGGGCGTCGGCGTGAGCGGAGGCTCGTGCTGCACCTCCAGCGTGGACGTATCCTTGAGGGTAGCGCCCCCCTGCGTCGCACCCGACCGAGGCCGCTCGCCACGCGCGCCCACGATCGACCCCACGGCAGCGGCGAACTCCGCGATCGTCGCGTACCGCCCGTCGCGGTGCTTGCACAGGCAGCGCGCGACCACCTCGTCGAACGCCGCCGGCAGCTCAGGCCGCAAGCGGCTCGGCGATGGCGGAACGGAGGAGAACACGTTCATGATGAGCTCGGGCAGGCCCTTCCCCTCGAAGGGCGGCTTTCCCGTCGTGAGCTCGTACAAGATCACGCCCATGGCCCAGATGTCGCTGCGCCCGTCAACGGTCTTGGGGTCGCTTATCTGCTCCGGCGACATGTAGCGGGGCGAGCCGACGATCGCGCCCGGCTTCGTGAGTTGTTCAGCGTCCTCGGGCTGCTTCGAGATGCCGAAGTCGAGCACCTTCAGAAAAGGCTCACCGTTGCGGCGGCGGGTGAGGAAGAGATTCGCTAGCTTGAGGTCCCGGTGAACAATGCCGAGCGCGTGCGCCTCGGCGATCGCGTCGCACGCCTGCTGCACGAGCACCACCACCTCGTCGAGCGGCAGCGCACCGCGGCTGCAGACGACCTGGCTGAGATCGCTCCCCTCGAGGTACTCCATGACCATGTAAGGCGCGCCGTTGTCCAGGCGGCCCACGTCATACACCCTGGCGACGTGATCGTTGGTGAGGCGCGCCGCGGCGCGCGCCTCGCGCATGAACCGGCTCACGGTGCTGGCATTGGAGCTCGTGCCGCGGCGCAGGAGCTTGATAGCGAAGAGCTGACCGAGGTCGATGTGCCTCGCCGCGAGCACGACGCCCATGCCCCCCTCCCCGAGCACGCGCTCGACGCGGTACTTGTCGAGCAGCGTTTCCTCGAGGCTAACTGTCTCCTCTGCGCTGGACACCGCCTTTATTTGCGCAGGCTACACCCAGTCCTTGCTTTTAGAAAGTGCAGAATGTGACGAGGTGGTTGCGACGTCTCTCTGCGGCTCGCCAGCGACGATCCAGCGAAGCCAAATTCCGCCATGTCTAGAATTGACGCGCCGAGCGCGCGGGGAGTTAGCACTCTCGTCACGAGGTGGATGCTTTACCCAGTTGCAGACAGACTCGTCCGTTCCGTCGTGGCATCGGTCGGCGCTCGATCGGTCGCCCGACGTTAGAGCGACGCCCTTCGCGACCGACGCGCCGCGCGGTGCGGCTCCCTCAGGTGAGGGGGAGGGCGAACCGCACCGCACGACCGGCCCAGCGTCAGTCGATCTTGAAGCAGCGGGTGCTGAGCGTCTGATCGTTCCCGGTCTGCTGGTTCGTCTTGTGATCGTAGCCGTGCGGGCATCCCACGTTGTACCCGTCTGTTCCGATGTAGGGATTGTCGAAGTGGAAGACGAAGTCGCCGTCAGGGGACGTGTAGATGATCGTGCCCTCGTCGCCGGTCATCATGCCATCCGACTCGGCGCAGAACGCCGCCGTCTTGCCAGGCTTGATGACCTGCGGCGGGTTGCTCGCCCACACGCCATGCTCGAGCTTCGACGAGGAGAGGCTCAAGTCGGAAGACGTGGCGTTGGTGATCGTCCAGTTCGTGCTGCGAGCGGCCATGATTCATTCCTCCATTCTTGGATGAGAGCGAGATGATCCGTGGCTACCGGGCTCCCGGTAGTCGAGGGTACCCAGGACCTCCTAAGCGCCCACGCACACGGCAATTGCAGCCATCGTGCCATTGGGGGGGCTTGAGCGATTCAAGGAGATACGCTGAATCCGCCGTTGGATCTGGGTCGCGCGGCAACCGCTTACCGGGGACGATTCGTCCGGCAAGTATTTGCGCGCCAGTGACGGCAGGATGTTGCCGGCGAAGCGGCGCGCGGTTCCGAGCCGGCGAAGCACGCATCTTCTGCTCCCCGCTCCATCACACCTCGATGCGCGCGTGGGTCGCGGCGCAGAACCGTACCTCGACTGCGGGAAGTCGGGCTGGGATGCGAACCGCCATGACGCCACGCGGCGTCGGGGGCTACCCATTGTTTGGTCCACGCTACCAGAACACCGGCCGCCGCCCCCGGCGACGCCTCAGCAACCAGTCCTTACCGCGCGCCGCCTCCCCCGCCCGCCGGCACCAGCGCCAGCACCCGCGCCGGCGCGCCGCTCCCGCGCGCGAGCGGCAGCGGCGCGACCATCACGACCGCCCCCGTCTCCGGCAGCTGGTCCAGGTTGGCCAGGTTCTCGATATGGTACCCACCGGCCCCGAGGAACGTCTTGTGCTGTTCGAACGTCTGGCTCGGCCCGGGATCGGTCGAGAGCGTGTCGATCCCGATGCCGCGCACGCCGCGCTCGTGCAGGTACCGGCTCGCCTCCACCGAGACGCCGGGAAAATGCATGACGCCCTTTGCGTCCTGGTTCTGGTACCGCGCGGGATCGCCCCAGCGCGCCGCCCAGCCGGTCCGGACGAGCACGATATGCCTCGGGCCGAGGGCCCCGTGCCGCGCCTCCCAGCCGCGGAGGTCCTCCACGGTGAGCTGATGATCCGGGCTCGCCGCCACCTTCGCCGTCACGTCCACGACCGCCGCGGACCCCACGAGGTGCTCCGGCGCGATCTGCTCGACGGTCGCCGTCCCGGTCTTGAAGTGCACCGGCGCGTCCACGTGCGTGCCCGCGTGCTCGTCCATCGAGAACCGGTTGATGTAATACCCGTCCTTCTCGACCGTCCCCAGCGTCTGCGTGGCGTACGGCTTGCTCCCCGGGAAGAGGGGCATCTCCGGCGTGATCGGGTGCGACAGGTCGACGACCCGCGCCGACGCGAGATCGATCCCTCCCAGCGCCCCCTGCGCGGCAGCCGTCCCCCCCGCCGCGCCGCCGCCCTCCGCCGGTCCCGCCGACACCGCCGCCGCGGCGGCCGGCGCCGCCGCCGCGCCAGCGCCCCCCGCCGCGCCCGGCCCCCCCGCCACGCAGCCCGCGAGGGCCACCGCCCCCGAACACACCACGCCGGCCGCTGCCCGCCTGGCGCTCACCTGGAACGAGAACGTGCTGAGTTCATCCGCCTTGTGCATGGCGCCCATGTCACCACAGGCCCGCCCACACCACAAGGCGCGGTGCCGCGGCTCACACCTCGTGCAGCTTCACCCGGCGCCGCAGATGCTTGATCAGATCGATGCGCGTCACCAGCCCCACGAACTCGTCCCCGTCCGTCACGATCGGCACGAGCCCGGCGTCGAACATCGGGAGCAGGTCCCGGATCGGCGTGCGCACGTCGACGGTCCGGAGCCGCGTCGTCATCGCCGTCTCCACCGGCTGCTGGAAGCGCGACGCGTCGTCCACGGCGGCGAGCAGCAGGTCCGACTCGTCCAACAAGCCGACGATCTTGCCGTCCTCCAGGACAGGCAGCTGCGACACGTCATAGAGCTTCATCCTCGCGTAGGCGACGAGGAGCGCGTCCCCGCGCTGCACGGTGACGACCGCCCTCTCCGAGTGGCGCCGCGTGATCACGTCGCGCAGATGCCCTGTCGGCAGCCGATCGGTGAAGCCTTGATCGGCCATCCAGAAGTCGTTGTACATTTTCGAGAGGTACTTGTTGCCGCTGTCGCACTCTGCACGTGGTCTTCCTCGACGGGGCTTATCACGAAGACGGCACCGAGCTCGTGTGGAACGAGCTCGGTCACCTGCGAACGCGCGAGGTCGGTCAGGTCCTAGAGCGGATGCTCCGTTACCTCCGGCGGCACGGGCATCTCGAGATCGAGCACGACGTCGAGGAGGACGACGAGCCCGAGGCAGCGCTCTGTGCCTCCGCCGTCTCGGGACGAGAGCCGCGCCACACGTCGTCGCCCCGCAATGGCTCCGCGGGCTCTCGCCGTCTCCTCCGAGCGCGCTCGCGAGCTCGAGCCCGCGAAGCGACCCGATTGTCCCGAAGCGTGGCTACGCCGATGGTGCCGTGCCCCGAGCAAATGGTTCGCGTCGCGCCGTGTTCATGCATCCAGGCGTGACGCCGGACATCCTCGCCACCGGGACGGGGGGAGCGCGCCTCGGGGAGGGGGCATATCCCCGGGGGGCGACCGGACAGGGTGCTCTGGGCGCCGCCGGGCTTCGGCTTCACGACCTGCGTGCACGCCGACGCGAGCGCGGCCGAGAGGCCGCCGACCGACCGAGACCCAAGGAGACGCCCATGACCATCGCCCTGCACAGCCTGACGGCCGGGACCTTCGCACCCTTCCTGCGCAACCTCTCCGCCCTGCTCGACAAGGCAGCGGCGCAGGGCCACGACGGTGCTGCGCTCGCCCAGCTCCGGCTCGCCCCCGATATGCTGCCGCTCTCGATGCAGGTGTGCTTCGTCTGCGACCAGGCCCGCTTCGGCGTCGCGCGGCTCGTGGGCGAGGAGCCGCCGGCGGTGGCCGAGGCCGACGCCGACGCCGACCTCGCCGGCCTCAAGGCCCGGATCGAGCGCACCATCTCCTACGTCGAGTCCGTCGCGGCCGACCGCTACCGGGGTGCGGAGACGCGCACGATCGCCTTCCCGCAGGCGGCCGACCTGTCCGTGGAGTTCACAGGCGAGCAGTTCCTGCGCGACTTTGCGTTCCCCAACTTCTATTTCCACCTGGTCACGGCCTACGACATCCTGCGCAACCAGGGTGTCCAGATCGGCAAGGCCGACTACCTGGCCCACATCGGCTACGCGCTGCGCGGCACCCCGCCTGCCGAGGCAAGCGGACGGCAGTAACCATCAACGGTCGCCCCTCCCGCTGGCGACCCGCAAGGCTCCGGCAGCGCGTCCATGCGAGCGGCGCGCTCGACGGTTCGCCCCGGCGGGACAGTCCCGCCAGGATTTCTGCGACGATGCGGCGGACGCGGGCGGGATATCAATAATTTCAATCTGCTCTGTCTGATTCACGGCAGAGCGCGCGCCCTGCGCGAGGCACGGAGAAGGCGAGAGCGGGGCGCGGCGCCTCAGAAGGCGGCGTCACGGTGCTTCGCCTTGTACTCCGCCTTGTACAGATCATGGCAGGCCTTGCAGCTCGCCTTGGCGCCGTCGATATCGCCCTTCTTGGCCTTCTCCGCGCCTTCCTTCGAGATCGCGACCCACTTCGACATCCCGGGCGGCGGCTTCGACGCCACATAGTCCAGCGCCGACGCGATCTTCGCGCCGTCGCCGCTCGTGGTCGCCGACTGCATCACCGTCTTCATCCAGCCCTGCATCGGACAGGCCTTCTGTCCTTTTGCGCCGCAGCCGAAATCCTTCCCCTCGGCGACCGATGCGGGGACGTCCGCCGCCTCGCCCGCGGCCCACGCTGCGCCCGCAAAGCCGCCGGCAATGCCAATGCTGGCGCTCATGATCATGGCCCCCATCAGCTTCATGCTCATCGACATCTGACGTCTCCTGGTCTGGTGAAAAGCAAGCTCAACCACCCCATCGCAGCACGAAATGTGATCGTTCACATTGCCGACGTCAATCCAAATCGGCCGAGGATGGGGCGAGCTCCTGGCCGGAGCGCGCGCTCGAGTCGACGCGCACAAGAGGCGATACCCAGGGAGCCGGCCGCCCGCGGCATCGAGCGCCAGCCGTCCGTTGACAGGTCGGCGCGGGTCGGCGCGGGTCGGCGCGGGTCGGCATCGAGCGCATCGGGCCGGCGATCACCGCGGTCCGGCGCTCGCCCCGCCCCGTGACGCGGCGCCCCGGATGAGCCCGCCGGCGCTGTCCCCCTTCGGGATCGAGGATCCGCTCGGGCCGGTCGTTTGGGTTTGACACCAGGAATGTGATCGTTCACATTTCGAAAGGGAATACTTGTTCTTTGCCATGGGTGGGTCGTCCTGCGTGCCTTTGCGCGGGCCATCCTCCCATCTGATGGGCGCCTCCGTCGAGTCAGCACCAGGGGTGCGGGGCGCCGGTAATTCCGCTCGCGAGAGGATTCAACGTGCGCCTTAACACAACGTGGTACCGAGCAAGAAGAATGACCCTGTCGGCGATGGCGCTGGCCACCGCCGCCGCGATTCCGTCCCCCGCTCGGGCGGACAACCCGATCGTGCAGACCTCCTACACGGCCGACCCCGCTCCCATGGTGCACGAAGGCAGGTTGTACCTCTACACGTCACACGACGAAGACGTGTCGGTGAACAACTTCTACACCATGAACGACTGGCACTTGTACTCTACCACGGACATGGTCAACTGGACCGACCACGGCACGCCCGCGGGCTACAAGACCTTCAGCTGGGGAACCGGCGACGCGTGGGCGCCGCAGGGTATCGCCAGGAACGGCAAGTACTATCTGTACGTACCGCTGAACAACGCCACCGGCGCGAAGATCGGCGTGGGCGTATCGGACAATGTGGCAGGCCCGTTCATGGACCCGCTGGGAAAGGCGCTGGCCCAGCAGGGATCCGGCAACATCGACCCGACGGTGTTCGTCGACGACGATGGCCAGGCCTACATGTACTGGGGGAATGGCACCCTCCGGTACGTGAAGCTGAACTCGGACATGATCACCACCTCGGGAAACATCACCAACGTGGCGTTGAATGGCTTCACCGAGGGGCCGTGGTTCTACAAGCGAGGGTCGCTGTACTACATGGTCTACGCCGCCATCGCCGGGAGCGAGAAGATCAGCTACGCGACCAGCAACAGTCCGACCGGGCCCTGGAACATCCGCGGCGACGTCATGGACGCTGGCCGCACCTTCACCAATCACCCCGGCGTCGTCGACTACAAGGGGCACTCGTACTTTTTCTATCACAACAGCGCATTGCCGGGCGGCGGTGACTTCAAGCGCTCGGTGTGCGTGGAGGAGTTCAAGTACGGCGCCGACGGCAGCATCCCGAAGCTCACGATGTCCACGAACGGACCGCCCGCCATCGCCACGCTGGATCCGTTCAAGCAAGTCGAGGCCGAGACCATCGCCTTCTCGTCAGGGCTCAAGACCGAGGTGTGCACCGACACCGGCGGCGGCATGAACGTCACGTCCATCAGCAATGGCGACTACATCAAGGTGAAGGACGTCGATTTCCTGGACGGCGTGACCTCCTTCGAGGCTCGGGTGTCGTCCGCAGCCGGCAACGCGAAGATCGAGCTTCACCTCGACAGTCAGAACGGCACGCTGCTCGGGACGTGTGACGTCTCGGGCGCGACGTCCTGGACCACCAAGACCTGTGCGGTCAGCGGGGGCAGCGGGAAACACGACTTGTTCCTGAAGTTCGTCGGTGGCGGCGGCGACCTCTTCAAGTTCAACTGGTGGCGGTTTACCGGACCCACCATGCCGGGTGACGGGGGCGACGGAGGCGGCGGAGGCGGCGGAGGCGGCTCGGACCCGGGAGCGGGCGGCAGCGGTGGCAGCGACGGCGCCGGGGGCGCGACGTCGGGCACCGGCGGCAGCGCCGTCGCCGGGGGCACGACCTCGGGCAGCGGCGGCTCGGTCACCGGAAGCACCAGCGGAACGACCGGCACCGCCGGCTCGGGCAGCAGCGGCAGCGCCGGATCCTCCGGTGGGAACGACGCGGACGGCGACGACTCGGACGGCTCGTGCGCTTGCCGGACGGGCGCGAGCACCGGGAACGGCGGAAGCGCCGTCGCCCTCTGGCTGGTCGCTTCTGCGCTCGTTCTCGGGCGTCGGCGCCGGTAGGCGCTCGCGATCCGGTCGCTGATCGCTGCGAACGGCGGTCGGCATCGCTGCCTAGGTTGGCGAAAACGAACAGGCGTTTGCGGGACTGCGCCTGAGCGGCAGCAGCGGCGAGGTCCCGGCGCAATCCCGCAAACACCTGGATCCGCGAGCGCGCCGGGGGCTCTCGTCAGCGCACGAGGGGCTCCGAGGCGCGCTTCAGGCCGGTCAGCGCCCTGTAGCGGGCGGCGATGGCCTCCAGCTCGCCGGGGGCGAAGACGTCCTCGATACGGTCGAAGCCGTCGGGCGCGCGCTCATAAGCGATCTGCAAGCATTGCTCCGGACCGTTGCGGCGATTGGCCGCGACGATGGCGGCGGTAGCGGGCAGGCGCTCGGCCTCGTAGGCGGCCAGCGCTTCCACCGGATCGGCATGGGCGGCGAGCGCGCGGACCAGCGCGCGGGCGTCCAGGATGGCCTGGCTCGCCCCGTTGGAGCCGTTCGGATACATGGGATGGGCGGCGTCGCCCAGCAGCGTCATGCGCCCATGGCTCCAGCGCGGCAGGGGATCGCGGTCGACGAGCGGGAACTCGTAGATCGCTTCGGCGCCCCGGATCAGGTCGGGCACATCCAGCCAGCCGAAGCGCCAGGCCTCGAACCTGGGCAGGAAGTCGGCGGGGTCGCCCAGCCGGTTCCAGTCCTCCCGTCGCAGGCTCCTGGCGATCGCGAGATCGGCGGCCCAGTTGATCGTCTGGCGGCCGTCCGGCCCCGGTGGGGAGATCGGATAGGCGACGAACTTCTGGTCCTGATGTCCGGCAATGATCATGCTGGCGCCGGTGAGGAAGGGCGCCGCCAGGGTGGTCGCCCGCCAGAGCATGCGACCGCCGTAGATCGGCGGCCCCTCGTCCGGATAGAGGCCGGCGCGCGCCGCCGAGTGGATGCCGTCGGCGCAGATCAGGAGGTCGGCGGAAACCTTCCACGCCGCGCCCGCGCGATCGTGGAAGCGCGCCGCGATGCGGCCCTCGCCCTCGTCGTGGCCCGAGAAACGCCGATCGCAGAGCACCCGATCGGTGCCCAGCCGCTCGACGGCGGCGTCGAACAGCACACTTTGGAGGGCGCCGCGGTGAAGGGAGAGCTGCGGCGTGGCATGACCCGCGAAGCGGCCGCGGGGCTCGCCCCAGATGCGCTGGCCGAAGCGGTTGAAATAGATAAGCTCGCGGGTCGCTATCCCCTGGGCCAACAGGGCCTCGAAGAGACCCAGCTCGCCCAGCACCTCGACGGCGTGGGGCAGGAGGTTGATGCCGACCCCGAGCGGCAGGACGGTGGGCGCCGCCTCGAACACCGTCACCTCATGACCCGACGCGTGCAGCGCCAGAGCCGCGGCCAGGCCGCCGATCCCGGCGCCCGCGACGATCACTTGCATAGGTCCTCCCGTAGACATGCGGCTCGACGCCGCCCCTTGTTGAAGCCGCCGCCCTCTCGATCGCCGTCACGGCGGCCGCGGAGGGTCATCGTCGCAGCCGCCGAGCATTGAAACGAGCGCGCCGAGCGGTCCACAGTTCCTTACCATGATGACCTCGCCGTCGCTCGAGGACAGCACGTACCTGGCGTCCGTCAGCGTGCTCGATCCGAGGAGCTGGTAGTCTCCTCCTCCGGGTCGGCGGGCAGGAAGTCCAAGCGCTTTGTAAATTTCGAGAAACTTCAGCTCCGGTCTCAGGGCCGGGTCGAGCTGACACGATCGCCCTATGCGATCTCGCACGTGTGAGGAAAGGCTCCGGCGGCGAGTCGACGCGAGCGGCGGGCTCGACGTTCGGTCCAGGCCCGTTCACCGCTCAGGTGCCACCGGCAGCCCGAGCAGCCGGCCGATCGCCTCGTGCACGACCCGGGCTGCCTCCGCGTCAGACCATCGAATGGGCGGCGCAAGGTTGGATGCGGCGGGGCGCTCCAGAGCTCACCAGCAGTCGCGGGTGCTCCAGCCGTTCTGAACCACGGTGGCACATGCCCGACCGATGTTCGCCTCGATGAAGGTACGGTTGCTGTTGATTGGCGCCCAGATATTGTCCACGTTGGCACCGCTGCACCCTCCCTTGGAGTTGACTCCAGAAAGGACACCCGAACGAACGGTGCTTTCTGGAGTGGTCGCCGCGCTGGTCAGGAAGCGCAACGGCCCGCCCGAATCGCCGGCGCACAGGTGTGGGTCGGCCTGTGGGACAGTCTTCGTGTAGGCCCCGCCGCTCAAGGCAATACCAGAGAAACTCCCCCCGCGAAGCCTGCCGTCGCTCGCTGGCGAGTCTGCGTAGCCGTAGGCGGTCCCGACGGTCGAGTCACCGCCGGCATTCAGATAGGCTGCGTCCTTCTGCACGATGTTCGCGAAGTTCGTGCCGAAGTTCAACGTGGCAACATCGCGATCCGCGTTGTCGCCGGTCCATGCTTGGGTTGCCGTGTGATACACACCCAGGTACGTCGATGGCACCGCCCAGCTTGCCTGCAGCTGACAACCACCGGCAGGATCCGTGATGCAGGTCCAGGTGCCGTCTTCGTTCATTCGGTAGGCCGCAAACCACGCGGTCCCGGTATCCGGCGGATTGAAGTTGATCGGCGGATTGGCCGTGTCCGGCGTCAACCAGCGACGAATACAATGGGCGGCAAGCACTATCGCGTCACGAGACACGACCTGTCCGCTGCAGCCGGACATGACCCACTGATTCCCGACCTTGAAACCGATATCAACGATGCCACCCGCCCAGCGATTCGAGACGAGCGTTCCGTTCGCCAGCCCTTGTTCAGCCTCACCGAACTCCATCCCGACGACCGCCGGTTCATCACCTGCAACTTCGCCGCCACAGGAAGCAAGGCCCACCGACAACAAGCCCATCCCTGCCAACACCTTGTCTATGCCAAACATTTTGAACATTCACATCTCCCGTACCTGTGGAGGAGCCGCCCCTCCACGACCGCTGCCTGGAGCGCCGAACAGGTTGAATTTTCCTGAATTCAATGCGTTGCGAAGCCCGACCGCTCTGGGATGTCGCCAGGATGCCGGGCAAGCAGCGCTCGCCCCCTCCGACGCCTGATCCCCCCGACGCGGCCGTGGTGCCGCTGCCGCCGCACGCTGTGCTCGTCGGCGTCGGTGCCCTTGCCCGGGATCGCGATCCCGCACCCGGGGGCGACGAGCGAGAGCACCGGGAAGCCGCAGAGCGAAGAGTTGGCTTGCAGGAGCCTCATGACAACGCCTCCCGCCGCACAATCTCCGGGTTCCGTCCCCGCGATCACCATTTCGTCGCGCGCGTGCAGATCCCGGCGCCCGCTTCGATGCGGCCGGCGTGGGGACTGCCCGGGCGCGCTTCGAGGAAGCGCCGCCTCACGTCGAGCGCCGCTCCGCCGTGAGCACGGCGCCCCACGGCCGCCCCGCGCTCGGCTGGGACGGCGGCGGGGAGCGGAGCTGACGGCTCAGCGAGGGCGGGCGCGCTCCATCGCCTCCGCGAGCGCGAGGTCGTCGGGCGTGCCCCGCGCGCGCAGCCCGGCGATGGCGCCGTCGCGATCCTCGGGGCGGCGGTTCTGCGACAGCTTGAGCTTGCCCTCGATCCGCGTGATCTCCATGGAGAGGCCGACGATCGCGGGGAGCAGCGCGGCTCGCTTCTCCGGCGAGAGCTCCGCGACGCTCCAGGGCTCGGCCTGCCCGCGCTCGTTCACGTCGGAGAGGCGCGCGAGCAGCGCGAGGAGCGCGTCGTGGTCCTCGATGGCCCGCGGCGCGCCGTGCGCGTGGACGACAGCGTAGTTCCAGGTCGGCACGTCATCACGCGAGGCGTACCACCCGGGCGAGATGTACCCGTGCGGCCCGCGAAAGACGGCCAGGACCGGCGTGCTCCCGTCGAGCGCGCGACGGATCGGGTTGGCCCGCGCGACGTGCGCGAGCAAGGTGCCGTGAGAGCCGCTGTCACGTTCGAGGAGGAAGGGCACGTGCGCGATCATGGGCACGCCGTCCTCCCCGGGCGCGATGAGCATGCCGAACGGGTGCGCGTCGATGAGATCGTGGAGATCGGCGAGCTCGGGCGCCTCGTAGACCCGGGGGAGGTAGATGGATCGCGGCGCGCCCGTCGTCATGACCGCAGGGTGTACCACGGAGCGCGCGCCGGCGGCGAAGGGGCTCGTCTACTGGGCGGCCTTCATCGCGAGCGGCAGCGGGCAGTCGCTGTCCTGTCCGGAGAGGAGCTGCCCGCGGCGCGAGAGGCCGACGTGCCGAGGACGCTTTTTCTGGATCCAGGGCCATATTACCCAGTTATTTGAATTGATTTTCTTGATATTGCTTTCAATTAGCCTGATTCTGGCAGAAAAATTCTGGATTCGGCCCGATTGCACCCATAAAAGCAGGTTGATTTTCTAGATTCCGTCGACTTTTGTCTGGTTCTTTGGCTAGGATGTCTCGATGCCCCTGGTCCCTGCGCCCCCTGTCGCCCCGCGCGGCTACAGCGCCGTCGAGCTTGCGCGCGCCGCCGGTGTCAGCACCGGCACGATCAAGCACTGGTTCGCGGAGGGTCTGATGGACAAGCCCGCGTTCCACGGCCGCCGCACGACGTACGGCCGCGAGCACCTGGTGCGGGCGCTCGCCATCAAGAAGCTGCGCGAGCGCAACCTGCTGCTCCCGGAGATCAAGCGGAAGCTCGCCGAGATCCCGCTCGAGGAGCTGGCAAAGGAGGTGCTGCCGCCCGAGCTAGCCGAGAGCGCAGCGCCCGGCGCGGGGGAGCGCGCGGACGCCGCTGAGCTCGGCCGGGCGTGGCGGCGCGTGGAGCTGATGCCGGGGCTGGAGCTGCACGTGCGCGCGGACGCCGGCGCGGTGGTGCACCGGATGGCGGTGGAGATCCGTGAGAAGTACGGGTGTGAAGGCGAGGAAGGGCGGCGCTAGAGCACCCACGATGAGGCAGCCCCGAGGAAATCAACAGAAGGGAAGAGAAACGGCGAGGGCGCACGGGGCACGCAGGAAATATCTCGTCTCGGCAAAGCCGCCACGGTGATCGTGTCGGGCGGCCTGAGCTTCGCGTATTCGGCCGGACAGCAGTTCTTCGTCCTGCGGAACCCCGATATCGTCTCCTCGGCGCGCCGTCGCTAGCCGCTCGCCTTCTGCGCTCCCAGCGCCATCATCGCGTCCCAGAACATCCTCTCATACGCCTGAAATAGCCTGGTCGTGCGGCGGATCGCGCGGGGCTCCACGCCGCGGTCGAGCCCGTCCTGCACGATGGCGACCGCGGTGTCCTCGAACGACGGCAGCGCCGCGAACGCGTCCAGGAAGGCGGTGTGCTCGGGGCCGAAGCCGTACCGGTCGCGGAGCGCCTTGCCCATCCTGCCGCAGTTGAACCCCCACGCTGGGAAGTTGATGAGCAGGGCGCACGCGATCTCGGCCGCCGAGGCGTTGGCCGCCGCCCAGGCCATCTGGACGGCGTACGCGAACCCCTCCGCGGTGACCTCGTACCGCTCCAGATCGTCCTTCGTCATGCCGAGCTTCCAGCCCATGGCGGCGATCCCGTCCGGCGCCACGAGCTCGCCCTGGAGGACGCCGCTCCAGAAATCGCGCCAGGGCGTGTCCCCGAAGCGCTGGAGCATCATCGCCATCGAGCGCAGGTCGCTGAGCACCACGTGGTGCTGGTGGCCCGGGAAGGCCCTCAATCCAAGGGCCGTGACCTCTCCCCGTTCGATGGCGTCCGGATAGGGGTGGGCCCTCAGCTGATCGTCGATGCTCCGGAGCTCTTCGCGAATGTCTTTCACCAGCGCGGCCGCGGTCTTCATGGATCTCTCCTCCTGATCGGGCGCCATCCTACTACCGCATCGCCGCCGAGATCCCACGACCTGCGGGGCGCTACCCGCCGGCGCGCTGCCCGCTTGCGCCCCCCGCACCCGCGCGATTGTCGCGCCAGCCATCTGCGCGCACCGCGAACGCAGAGATGGTCAGCACGGTCATGATGGCTCCGAAGGTGCCGAGCCCCATGAAGGCCGCGATGCCGACGTGGAGCGCCACGGTGGCCGCCACCCAGAGCCGCCGGGTGCGCCGCGGCCAGATCATGAGGGGATAGCCGCATTCGATGAGCAGCACCATCCAGCCCGCGCCCACGGCGAGCCATGGATAGCGGGCAAGCCAGGTGAAGTCGCGCTGCCGATACTCGGGCAGGTTGAGCGTCCGCCAGATGGCATCGCCGTTCCACCACTGCTCACCGAGCGCCTTTCCCAGCCCGCTCGCGAGGTAGACGATGCAGAGGTGTATCTGCACCACGCGCAGGGCGAGCCGCGCCATGCTCGTGGGCCCGGCGGGCGCGCGGCCGAGCCGTCGATCGAGCGAGAGCGCCGCTCCCGCCGGCATCCACAGGAGATAGAACAGGAAGATGTTGGCGAACTGGTCTACGCCGTAATTCGTGCTGTCCGCCGTCATCATCAGCATCAGGTGGGCGAACCAGGCGCCTGCGGCGGCCACCCTCGTGTACCATCCCGCGAGCAGCGCGCCGAGCGCGAGCACGTAAAGGGCGCCCACGGCGGCGATGATGGGCGACTCTCCGATTCCGAGCGTGGCGAGGCGGTCTATCAGCCAGCCGAGCCGGACAGACCCCGGCCTCCCGAGCGCGTCGAGGAATGGTGTCTGGAGGATGCCCGATCGCCCATAAAGCTCGAAGAGCGCAGGAGCGACCATCGCCGCCTGGAGGAGAAGAACCGAGGCGAGCCCGATCCGGAGGACGGCGAGCGGCGCCGCCGACGCAGGAGCGAAGGCGAAGCGCTCGACGGCCACGCACGCTCGCGCGATCCCACGCTCGAGCGCAGCCCGGGGAGCAGCCGTCGATCGCGCGTTCACGGCGCGCTCCCGCCGCTTTGCTGCGCGCGCACGAGCTTCGCGCGATGCACGAATTTCGCTCGATAATTCAGCTTCCATCCCGTGGGCTTGCCGTCGCGGTACTCCGCCATCGTGGGGAGCTCGAACGTGTCGAGTCGTACGACGACGCTGTCGGCGTCTGGGTGCCTGGCGAGCACCTTGCCGGCCCAGGAAGCCACGAGCGAGCGCCTCACCATCGGATCGTCCTCCAGCGAGAACATCCCGATGATGTTCCTGACCCGGATATCTGCTTCACGGCTCACCCCCGTCTCCAGGACGTCGGTGGCTTTGCTCCCGTTCGCGCCGTTCACCTGAAAGCTCGCGGAGAGCGTCGTTCCGACCCCCGGAGCGAAGAACGAGTATCCGCTGTCCGCTCCGGAGAGCAGGCCATAAACCTGCACCGCCCGGCGCGCCCAGCCCCCGTCTCCCACGCTGACCTGCAGAGCGCCCAGGCAGACCACCACGAGGTGCGCCGCCGCTGCGGCAAGCAGAAGGATGGCCCGTCCTCGGCCCGTGGCTGTTCCGTTCATGCGACTCACCTCCAGGGTGCCGCGACGCCGGCACCTCTCCCGACCGGACGATCCGCGCTGCCGGCACGGCGGCGCTCGGGCCGAGCGTCGACTCGACCTGCAAGCGCCGCCGTGAACCGTCAGGGATCAGCGCTGACCAGCCGTCAGGCTCACGACCGGAGTCGGGAGCCCTGCCCGCGGAACGTCGGCCCCGACCCCCCGATGGCCGCGGTAGCCGTGATGGCCGTGGTGGCCGTGATGGCCGTGAGGCCCGTGGATGCCGTGACGATCGCTGGCGCTCGCGTCCGCCGAGCCCGATGTGCTCGTCTCCTCGACGAGCGCGAGGTCCTGAATCGGTATCGTGCTGGCCGCACGAGCGAGCGGAGCGACAACAACGACCGCGGTCGCCACGAGAGCGCCGTTCAATCTCGACTGTTTCATTTTCGATTCCTGTCCTTCTGCCCGGGCACGCTGACTTACGTGCCGGGTGATGGTGCGCCCGACGCCCAGAGGGGCAAGCGCACAGCCAAGGACGGCCCGGCGCCGTCCGAGGAGGGGCTTGGACCCGGCGAACGTGCCAGCGATTTCTGGCCTCCTGTGAAGGGGACGAGCGGCCTTGTGCGCTGAACAGGCACGAGGAGCTCCTCCTTCTCGTGCTCGTGCGGCAGCAGCGCTACCGCCGCGCCGCCGCCACGATCTCACATCGCTCGGGGCGCTACCCGCCGTCGCGCTCCCCCGCGTGTGCCCCCCGCACCCGCGCGATGATCGCGCCGGCGACCTCCTCGGCCGGCCAGCCCTTGGCGAGCCAGCGCTGCGGGATGCTGTGGGAGCGATCGTCCTCGCGGATCACCAGCGTGATCGGCTTGGCCGGGGGCTGCAGCTCCACCGACTCGACGCGATCGAGCGGCACGGTGACCTCCCGCGCACCACGGAGCGGATGCATCGACGGCAACGAGATCGATCGAGGGCCAAGGACGATCCGGAACTCCTTGAGCGCCGCAAACCGCGCAGCGCCGACGACGCCGAGCGCGCAGAAGGCCCCTGACAGGATCGCCAGCACCGCGTAGAAGACGTCGGCGCCTCCGGGCTCGAAATGGATGATCCCGTTCAGGATCAGGCCGCGGTCGTTCATCTGGGCCCGGTGGGCGAGGACCGCCGCGCAGACCGCAAAGAAGAAGGCGCTCAGGAGGAGCTCCGGGTAGGGACGGCGGAGCGGGATCTCGAGAGCGTCGTCCGCCGCGTGTTCGCTCGCCTTCATCGATAATCCCCTCCGCTGGCGGCAGCCGCCTCGTGCAGCCGCACGGCCAGGACCTCTGCGTCGATCGCCGCCTGGTGCTCGGTCAAGAGGAAGGTGTCGCCGTCCCGGTGGGCGGCGACCCAGGGGAGCGCGCGCGCGTCGCCGATCACCTTGTCCCGGCTGCCGACGAGGACGAAGACGCCCCGCCCTTCGAGGCCGGCGCCGAGGCTCACGCTGCGGATCTGCGCGGCAGGGATGGTGACCGGAGCGCCGTTGGCGGTGAGACGAACGGCGTCGGCCGAGATCGACTCCAGGCGGACGGATTGACCGTGACGCGGATCGCGGAAGACGGCGATGTCACGCCGGAGCGCGAGGGAGACGCCGGTCGCGCCGGCGCCATAAAGAAGCCAGGCGAACCAGGCGAGCGACGGCTTGAGCCCGGGCAGCGCAGCGCCCCACAGCGCGCCGGCCGCGATGAGCGCGGCGGCCACGATGCAGAGGCCCACGCCGGCGCGGATGCGCCGGATCCTGCCGAGCTCCTCGATCGACGTCCCCAGCGCCATGAGCGCCAGCGCGGCGACGCCCAGCCCCGCCGGAGACGCGAGGAAGGGAAGCACGCCCTTCGGGCCGGGCGGCGCCATGCACGCGAGCGCCGCACAGCAGAGCCCGATGCACATCGCGCGCGCCTGGAAGCTGACCGGTGGGCGGAGCACGTGAGAGAATCATGACATCGCGGCGACTCCGGGCTGTCAATGCCCCGCAGCCACCTCCGCCTCTCCTCGTGTCGCCCGCCGATATCGGCCGCTCCCGAGCCGCGCTCAGGTCCTCTCCGGAGCGCGCTCCGTCGCGCGGTCGTCGAAGAAGCGGGCGTTGATCTCCCGGTAACGCTGCCACTCGGCCGGCAGCTCGTCCTCATCGAAGATGGCGCCCACCGGGCACTCGTTCTCGCAGGCGCCGCAGCAGATGCACGACTCGGGATCGATGTAGAGCTGGAGGCCGGCGAGGCGTGTCTTCCGCTCTGCCTCGGGAATGCGCGAGATCTCGTCCGCCGCGAGCGGGCCGTGGATGCAGTCCACGGGGCAGACGGGGACACAGGCGGTATCACACGTGGCGACGCAGGGCTCGGCGATGACGTAGGCCATGAGGGTTCCTTTCCGCGGCGCGGTCCTCCGCGCGCTCTCCTCTCCCTCCTTCGGCAGGGAGCAGGGAGCGTGCCCGCGGCCCGAGCGGCTTTTCCCGGGCTTTCGACGGCCTTGTGCGGTCCAGGCAACGCTCCTACGGTGCCGCACGACGCCATTTCGTCGGCCTCGCTCCGCGCACGATGACCGCCTCCGCCGATCACGCCCTCCTCCTGCTCGCCGACCTCGGCGAGGCCTCGGCCCGCGCGCACACCGAGGCGACGCTCGTCCCTGCGGTGAGCGCCGCGCTCTCGCGCCATCTCCCGCTGCAGCGGCTCGATCTGCGCCGCGGCGCGGCCGCGCCAGGCGCGCCGGAGGTCCGGCGCGGCGCGGGCGGCGAGACGATGGCCGTCTTCGCGCTCCGCGACGCGGAGGGCGCCGTCGGCTGCGCCACGATGGCGCTCGGCGACGGCGCGGCGCTCGACGTCTCGCCCGCGCTGCTCGAGGCGATCGGTCGCCTGCTCGCCGTGGCGCTGCGGCAGGTGCAGGTCCTCGGGCGCGTCGCGGCGATCGCGCGCCGCGCGCAGGGGGAGAAGCGGACGCTGAAGGAGGAGCTCGATCGCGTCGCGCTGCCGAGGGAGGTGGTCGCGGTGGGCCCGGCGATGCGGGCGATCTTCCAGCAGATGGTGCCGCTCGTCGCGCGGCAGGACACGACCGTGCTGGTGCGCGGCGAGACGGGCACGGGCAAGGAGGTGATCGCGCGCCGCATCCACGCGCTCTCGCGCCGCGCAGAGCGGCCGTTCCTCGCGGTCAACTGCGGAGCGCTGCCCGAGGGGCTCGTCGAGAGCGCCCTGTTCGGCCACGAGCGCGGCGCGTTCACGGGCGCTGCGGCGCGGCACCTCGGGCTGTTCGAGCGCGCGAGCGGCGGGACGCTGCTGCTCGATGAGGTCGGCGAGCTGCCCAGGGCGGCGCAGGCGAAGCTCCTGCGCGTGCTCCAGGAGGGCGAGATCGAGCGCGTCGGCGGCGAGGGCGCGGTGCGCGTCTCGGTGCGGGTGATCGCCGCGACGCACCGGCCGCTCGAGGCCATGGTGGCGAGCGGAGCGTTCCGCGACGACCTCTATTATCGGCTGCAGGTATTCCCGATCATCGTCCCCCCGCTGCGGGAGCGGCCAGAGGACCTGGAGCCGCTCACGCGCGTCATCGTCGAGAAGGTGGCGGCGACCTTCGGCCGGACGCCGCCGCGGGTGAGCGCGGAGTCGATGGCGCGGCTGCGGGCGCACGGCTGGCCGGGCAACGTGCGGGAGCTCGAGAACGTGATCGAGCGGTCGATGGTGATGTCGACAGGAGACGAGCTCATCTTGTCAGCGCCGCTCGCCGCTGCGCCCGGCGCGACAGGGCGCGTGATGACGTACCGAGAGGCCGCTCAGCGCTGCATCGAGGAGGCGCTGCGGGCCGCGGGCGGGAAGATCTACGGAGAGGACGGGGCCGCGGCGGCGCTGGGGCTGAAGCCGACGACGCTGCAAAGCAAGATGCGGAAGCTCGGGATCCGGAAGGGCGGAGAGAAGGGCTGACGACCGAGAGGCCCGTCAAACCACGCGACCCTACCCGGTGTGGGGGCGTGATCCACATGGTCTCCAGGCGGCTCCGCCATCGCACCGACGAGCCCGGCGGTCGAGAGATTCCCCTGGATCCGGAGCGCCCCAGGATCGTCGTATCAGAGCTGCTGCATCAGTTCGACCCTGACGGTCAGGCCCTGTTCCTCGTGGAGTTTCACCGCAATACCGGATGACGCCGATCGTCGCAAAACCGGTTTTCTTCGAGAGTTCGTCGCTTTTCGAGGAGAGTGAACGAATCTGGATTCTATCGTCGGACGTACGCGCGCAACGTGGCTGGATCTTGCGCTCTACGAGACAACCAACAGCAGCACGCCAAGGACGCAGCTGGGCGGGCCGGGGAAAAGCGGACGCGACTTAGAAAAGAGTCTTGACTTTCACCTCCTGTCTGTATGAATATTCTAATCCCCTTTGACGATCCGGACCGTACTCGGCCGGGGGCCGCAGACGGTTGCAGGATCGTACAGAGGTCGACTCCGGGTGACACTGCCGGGGCTACTTGCTTCTTGCGGCTTCGCGTTCGAGTTGTTCTTGCTTTTTCCGAGTTGATGCCCGGCCCCGTCACACGGGGTGTTCGCATGTGAGCATCTGTCCGACAAACATCGTGATTGCCAGGCATGTGGTCGGCGCAGGCCCGCGGGCGCATCCGTGATCACCGGATCACGAGCACGCTGGCCGGGAATTTTGAACTTTAACCAAGGACTCGGAGGGCTCGCGTCTTCCTCGATGGTTCACAAATCCATTTCGAGCAGAGGCCGTGACTCCGCCGATCCGATCATGGAGAAATCTTAAATGCGCATCGTTCCCTTACTTGGCTATCTATCCGCTTCGATCGCGTGTGGCCTGCTGGCGTGCAGCGTCGAGAACATCGTGGACGAGGACATCGAGGCACAGGAGGGCGCGCTGGACAGCGCGGATCGCTCGATGTCGGCGAACGTCGCCGTCACCTCGGACTGGGGAAGCGGCTACTGCGCGAACGTGACGGTCAAGAACAACTCCCGCGGCCCGGCGACCACGGGCTGGAACGTCGTCGTCGGGCTCAACGGCTCGACGAGGAGCAACTCGTGGAACGTGAACGCCACGGATTCGGGCGGCCAGTTCACCGCCACGAACGTGAGCCATAACGGCGCGATCGCCAAGGGCTCCTCGACGGAGTGGGGGTTCTGCGCGAACGGCAGCGGGCGGCCCACGATCGCCTCGGTCACCGGCTCCGGCGGCACGATCGACGGCTCGAGCGCGTCCTCGTCGTCGAGCAGCAGCGCGAGCTCGAGCAGCAGCGCGAGCTCGTCGAGCAGCAGCGCGAGCTCGAGCAGCAGCTCGGGCGCGGGAGGCGCCGGCGGCGGCGGCGGGGCGGGCGGCTCCGGCGGGTCGGGCGGCTCCGGCGGGTCGGGCGGCTCCGGCGGCGGCAGCACGTGCAATTCACCCAACCAGCAGGTCTGCGGTAATCAGACGGGCACCCACTGCGGCTACACCTTCGAATACTGGAAGGACACCGGGAGCGGATGCCAGACCAACACGGCGAACGGATTCAACGTCGAATGGAGCAACATCAACAACCTGCTGGGCCGTAAAGGTCTGAGGCCCGGGTCGAAGAACCAGATCGTGACCTACTCGGCCGACTACCGGCCGAACGGCAACTCGTACCTGGGCGTCTACGGGTGGACGAAGAGCCCGCTCGTGGAGTACTACATCGTCGACAGCTGGGGCACCTGGCGTCCGCCGGGCGGCCAGGGATTCATGGGCACCGTCACCAGCGACGGAGGCACCTATGACATCTATCGCACCCAGCGAGTCAACCAGCCGTCGATCGAAGGCAACACGACCTTCTATCAGTTCTGGAGCGTCCGGCAGCAGAAGCGCACGAGCGGAACCATCACCGTCGCCAACCACTTCAACGCGTGGGATCGCCTGGGGATGAAGATGGGGAACCTGTACGAGGTCTCGATGGTCGTGGAGGGCTATCAGAGCAGCGGTAGCGCCAACGTGAACGTGTCGATGAAGTGAGCGCTCGGCCTTGAGCGTCGCATGACGAACGCGCGCGGGATGGCCATCCCGCGCGCCACGTGCCCGGACTTCTTCAGCCCCAGGCACGACTCCCCACCCCTCTGGCAGACACGCGGCGCGAGCTCGAGCGGCTGGCGGCGGCCGTCGCCGATCGCTCTCGCTCGCAATGCATCGGGCGCGCTCAGCTCGCCTACCTCGCAGGAGCCCCTTCGCCGCTCCCGCGGTGTCACAGCTCCGCCATGGCGTCGCCAACCATCGGCGGCGAGAGGGGCGTCGCCCGCGCACGCCCGGGTGTTTGCCTCCCCGCGAGGGCCTGCCGCTGGCCGGCCGCGCTTTCCCGAGGGCCTCCGGGGCGAGGTTCGGGTTCCTTCCGGCCATTCTCGCAGGTATGGTCACGCCAGGCGTCCTGGCTGCCCTCGTCGTTGACCACCCGGCACGACGACCGCACCCTCCGGGTCAGCCAGGCCTCGGAACAGCAGACCATCGCCCGCACCGAGACCTCGATCCCCGAACGGGGAGCCCTCATGCCGCCCACCCGACCCCCCCAGGTTGACCCCACCCTGCACCTCGGCCCCTCGGCTTCGTCAGCCCTCCAGGCGAGCTTCGGGCCCGGCAAGATCACCCGCGACGGGAGCTTCTGATGAGAGAACACGCAGCAGTCCGGACGACGAAGCCCCTCGCGACGGTCATGGCCGCGGCGCTCGCCGTCGTCTGCTGGAGCGCGGCATGCAACGCGATCTCGGGGGTCGACGATCTCGATTTCTCGGGCACCGCGGGCGCGACGGGCGGCGGCGCTGGCGGCAGCGGCGGTGGAACGGCCGGCGGTGACGCGGGCGGCGGCGGCGCCGGTGGCACGGGCGGCACCGGCGACACGGGCGGCGCCGGCGGCACGGGCGGCGCCGGCGGCACGGGCGGCGCCGGCGGCACGGGCGGCGCCGGCGGCACGGGCGACGACAACTCTTACGTCATCCCCTGTGGTAGCGGCAACGTGGCAGTCGGCGTCCACGGCCGGAGCGGCGGCTCGATCGATCAAATCGGCCTGATCTGCGCGCCGCTCGCGGGCGACGGCACCCTGGGCACCGCCTTCCAGACCGTGACCGCCGGCGGCAACGGCGGCGGGCCGGGCAGCGTGATCTGCCCTGCGAACCAGGTCCTGGTCGGGATCAACATCTGGGTCGACACCCAGGTTTACCGGGTCGAGCTGCTGTGCCAGACGGTCGAAGCGTGGAAGATGAGCGATAGCGTCAATGTCGGCCCCGGCATCGGCAACATGCACAGCACAGGTTTCGGGGTCAAATGCCCGATGGGGAGCGCCATCGTTCAGATCATCGGCGAGGCCGACGACTATGTGCACTCCGTCAATCCTGGTTGTCGCGCGCTGTGACGGACCGCTCTCGTTCCGGGGCCGCGGCTCTCGTGAGAACGCCTCGCAGAAGCGGAGCGAGCCAGCGACGGGAGACGCGAGCCGGCCAAGGCGGCGAGCGCGGAGGACGACCTCTCCGCAGCCACGTGGCCATGCGCTCTTCCCATCCCTGCTGGCACAACTAGGCATACCTTGGCCCTCTCCTGGCGTGACAAGGTCGCCAATGGTCGTCTAGCCCGCCCAGGCGCCGCGCCATCCGCGTTCGCCGCTCCGCTGAGAAATTTACTGCCCATCTGGACCCGGAAGAACGCCTCCCGAGGTGCGGCGAATTCTGCTAGAGCTGTGAGCCGCGTCGGGCGCTGGTCGCGCCTCGGCGCAGCGGCAGCTTCTTAGGATCACCGGCAGACGTGCCGCGCTGCGGCAGCGCGCAGCTCCGGCGAACGGGCCTATCACCTTTCGGGCATCAACATGACTTTCCATCGCGAAATCGCACGCTTCACTTGGGTTGGGATCTCCTGTCTGGCCCTGTCCGCTGCGGCGGCGGGCTGCTCGGACGGCGCTGGCGACTCCTCGGAAACGGGGGGCGCGGGCGGCAGCGGCGCGGGGACCGGCGGCGCCTCGAGCGTGAGCTCGGGCGCGGGCAGCCCCGTCGCCGGCAGCAGCAGCAACGGCACCACCAGCAGCGGCAGCAGCGGCAGCACCACCAGCAACGGCAGCACCACCAGCAACGGCAGCAGCAGCAGCAGCGGCGGCGGCGGCGACCCCAGCAGCACCAGCACCACGAGCACCGGGACCCCCGAGACGAGCGCCACGTCGAGCACCGGCAGCGGGACGCCGACCGGCGGGTGCCCGGCGAGCGCGACGTTCTGCTCCGACTTCGAGGGCGACGGGCTCCCCGACGGCGCGACGTACCGTCCCTCGTACCAGGCGGCCGACGCGCTGAAGAACATGGCGATCGACTCCTCGATCTTCCACGCCGGCACGCGCGCGCTGCGCGTGAACCCCGGTGCCGCCGGCTACGACTGGAGGATGCTCTCCGTCCCGTCGCCCGGCTCGACGTTCTGGGTCCGGCTCTACGTGCGCAGCAGCGTCGATCTCGGCCAGTCCGATCACAACGCCTACTTCCAGGCCATGACGGGCGACGGCGAGCCGAACGCGGGCGACAACATGGAGGTCGCCGAGCAGTACTGCCAGATCGTGCTGAACCTGCACGACGATGTCACCCTGTCCACGGGCGGCGAGACCCGGTGCGGGAGCAACGGTGTGAAGCTCCCCAAGGACCAGTGGCACTGCATGGAGGCCTACTTCGACGGCGCCAAGGGCGGCGTCCAGGTCTACGCCAACGGCACCAAGATCATCGACAAGACCGGCGTGAAGACGCTCAACTACAAGACGTTCAGCTTCGGCTACCTCGGCTTCCACGGCCCGGCGCGGACGATGTGGTATGACGATGTGGCGGTCGCGCCGGAGCGGATCGGCTGCGCCCCCTGACACGGCCGAGCGCCGGCGCGTGGGTGATGCCAGCGCGATGGCCTGACCGCCGTCGCGCGCGCCGCGCGGCCTCCTTCCTGCTCCTCCCCTGAACGCGCACCGCCCCCCGCTCGGGGCACGGCCCGGCGGCGGAGGGCCCCGGCGGCCCCGGGCACGCTTGCTCCCTCGCTCCGCCGGCCCCATAGCCTATGTGGCCAGCGCTGCGCGAACCCGCGCGAGCGCGAGCCGTGGTGGCAGCAACACGGTGGCGACGCGACCGCGATCCCGGCACGAAGGTAGATGCGATGCCGTACCTGGTTTTCCGGAATTTCCCCGACAATACACCCATCCCCGATGACTGCTATAGCTGCGACGGCGCGCCGGACTGGGCAGCGTTGCTGGAGTGGATATGCCCCGATCTCTCGCGCGACGAGGCGGAGCGGCTCGCCGCGATCGGCGAAGCGAGCGGGAGCCGGCCCGACGTGGCGGGGCTGAAGCGGCTCGTCGAGGAGCACCTGAAGCCATAGGCGCGCGATGAAGGGCGCACGGACGATCATCGACCCTCGACGCCACACGTGGTGCGACACCCCGGTGGACGACATCGGCCTGCTGGTCGACGCCGACGAGTATTACCCCGAGTTCTACCGGGTCGCGTCCAGGGCGCGGCGGTATCTGCTCCTCGCCGGCTGGCAGTTCGACAGCGACGTCGCCCTGCTCCGGGGCGGTAGGGAGGAGCAGGTGTCGAGCCCGATCACGCTGCTCAAGTTCCTGAACCACCTCTGCGAGCAGAGCCCCGATCTCCAGATCTTCATCCTCGCGTGGGACTTCCACCTCGTGTTCGCGCTCGAGCGCGAGTGGCTCCAGCAGCTCGTCTTCGAGTGGACGAACCATCGCCTGCGCTTCCTCTTCGACGCCACCCACGTCGAGCGCGCCTCGCACCACCAGAAGTTCGTGGTGGTGGACGGCGAGCTCTCGTTCCTCGGCGGCCTCGACCTCTGCGACCACCGCTGGGACGACCGCAGCCACACGAACAAGAACCCGCTCCGCGTCAGCCGAGGAGAGCCGCACAAGCCGTTTCACGACGTGCAGGCCTACCTGCGCGGCCGCGCGGTCGCGCGGGCGCTGACCGAGATCTTCACGGATCGCTGGCGGCGCGCGGGCGGCGTGGACATCACGCTGCCGGACCTCGACGGGGCCGAGCCGACGTTCCCCGACTACCGGCCCGAGGGCGGCGTCCCCCTCGCGGCGGCGCACGTCACGCTGAGCCGCACCGATCCGCACGGCGCGCCCACCGGCGCCGCGCACTGCACGGAGATACGCGACCTCTACCTCGACGCCATCGACGCCGCGGAGCGCTTCATCTACATCGAGACGCAGTACTTCAGCTCTCACGTCATCGCCGAGGGGCTCGCGCGGCGGATGCGCGCGGAGGGCCGGCCGCTCCTCGACGTGGTGCTCGTGCTCAACATGGAGGCCGAGACGATGAAGGAGCAGATCGCCGTCGGCCTCTCCCAGGCCAAGGTGCTCGGCGGGCTGCGCGACGTGGCGGCCGAGACCGGCCATCACCTCGGCGTCTACTACACCCTGCCGGCGTGCGGCGAGGACGAGACCGCCGAGCGCGCCACGTACATCCACTCGAAGCTGATGATCGTCGACGACCGCTTCCTCACCGTGGGCTCGGCCAACCTGACGAACCGCAGCCTCTCGATCGACACGGAGATCAACGCCTCGGTCGAGACCGACGACCCCGACGACGCGCTGGGCCGCTCGATCCGCGCGGCGCGCGCGTCGCTCATCGGCGAGCACCTGGGGGACACGGACTTCGATCGGGTGGACGACCTCGTCGCCTGCCTCGACGGGCTGGCGAGCCCGGCGAGCGGGCCGCGCACGCCTGGGAGCTCGTGCCGGCTGAGGCTCCACCCCTCGCCCACGGCGGACGAGCGCGCCCTGCTCGAGGTGATCGACCCGCAGCAGCTGCCGTTCGACCCCGCCGCGGTCGAGGACATCGACCAGCGCCAGGGCTCGCTGTTCGTCGGCGGGCTCGGCGCGCTCTGGCGGCACCTCTTCGCCAGCCGGGACCCCGCGAAATAGGCGCGCGCGAGGCGCTCCGGGCGAGGGCGCCTGGGAGGCGCGGGCGCGGGCCCGGGCACCCGCGGTCTTCCTGGACCCCGAGGCAGGGCGCGCCCCTTCCGGCCGCCAGGGGCACATGGTAGGCTGTGCCGCGGAATTGCGAACGGTTTCTTCAGGTTGTCTCTCAAAGTTGAAGCGTTGACGCGACGAGGAGTATGCAAGAGGCAGAGATCAAGATCGGGGGCATTTCGGTCCGCGACCTCGCGGAGCAATACGGAACACCGCTCTATGCCTACGATGCCGAGCGCATCCGGGAGAACTTCCGTCGACTCACGCGGGCGCTGCGCGGCAATTACCCGGAGGTGTCCGTCTTCTATGCCATCAAGGCGTGCAACAACCTGGAGATAGCGAAGCTCCTGGTCGACGAGGGCTCCGGCGTGGACGCCGCGAGCCCGAACGAGATCCGCCTGGCGCAGGCGCTCGGGCTGTCGGGCGAGCGGATCATCTACACGGGCAACAGCCTGTCGGACGAGGACCTCGCCGCGGGGCTGCGCGCCGGGGTGGTCTTCAACGTGGATGATCACGGCATCTTGAAGCGCCTGTTCTCGCTCGGGAAGCCGCGCTGTCTGTCGTTCCGGATCAACCCGAGCGGCGAGGACATCGCGACCCCCGACCTGAAGCCGTTCGCGGGCCCGTCCGCGAAGTTCGGGATCCACCCGCGCTACGTGGAGGAGGCCTATCGCACGGCGCTCGAGAACGGGGTCGAGCGGCTCGGGGTGCACATGATGCCTCACTCGCAGGCGCACAAGCCGGAGAACTTCGCGCACGTCACGGGCAAGCTGCTCGACCTGATCGGCCCGGTGGCCCGGAAGCTCGGCTTCGACCTCGCGTTCATGGACATCGGCGGCGGGCTCGGCATCCCTTACCGGAGGGAGCAGCCGTCGCTCGACGTGGAGGCCGTCGCCCGCGGGATCGCCGCGGTGGTCCGGAAGAAGTGCGCGGAGCACGGCCTGAAGGAGCCGCGCCTCGTCATGGAGCCGGGGCGCTACTTCGTCGGGGACGCGGGCTACGTGCTCGGGCGGGTGATCTCGATCAAGCAGGGATACAAGACGATCATCGGCACGGACATCTCGATGAACACGATGGCGCGCCCGGTGATGTACGGCGCGTACCACGAGGTGCGGATCGACGGCCGCCGCGGCCCGACGGCGCCGATGGCGATGACGGGCCAGGTCTGTGAGAACACGGACATGTGGATCGCGGAGCGCGAGTTCCCCGCGGACGTCGCCGCGGGGGACGTGGTCGTCCTGATGGACGCGGGCGCGTATGGCCACGTGATGAGCTACGACTACAACGGCCGCCTGCGTCCGGCCGAGGTGCTCATCGACGGCGGGAAGAGCCGGCTGATCCGGCGGCGCGACACGTTCGAGGACATGGTCTCGCGGATGTGCCTGTCCGACGAGATCAAGGAGCGCCTGCGCGCGGCGTCGGGAGAGGCGGCAGGCGCGAACGGCTGCGGCTGAGCGGCATACCCCTGGGGCGCACGAAGGTGCGTCCCGCTCCCGCGCACCTGAGCTTCATTGCGGGACGGCGAAAGGGACGCTCGCCGCACCCAGCTCAATGCACGGCCCGAAGATAGTCGAGTACACGCCCCGGACCTCGCGGTTCGGGATCGAGAGCAGGTGCGAAGGCTGTTCCATCGGTCCACGCGAGCGCTTCTCGGCCCTGAGGTATCCCGTGAAGACGAGGAGGCTCCACAGCACCTCGTCGCTCCGGTCGAGCTCCCCGAGCGGCACGCTCTCGTCGAGCACGCGCTCGACGCTGCCGCCGTCGAGCAGCGTCGCGAACGCCGGCTCGAGCGCGAGCGCGCGCCGCTCGAGCTGCTCGCGCACCAGATCGTTCGAGATCGAGTTCACCCAGTAGGGCTGCGGCGCGCCGTCTTCGCGGGAGAGGAAGTTCAGGACGCTCCAGGGGTTGTAGACGACGGTGTCGCCGAACAGATACCCGTTGTACCAGGCGCGCAGCGACGGGAGCCGCTCAAGCCGGCCAGACCTCGTGAGCAGCGACTCGACCTCGGGCTCGGTGAACCCGAAGCAGGTGTCGAACTCCGGCGCGAGCAGCGAGTAGACAGCCACGTTGTTGAGACCTGAAAAGATGCTCTCCTGGGCCACGCGCAGGACGCCGGTGAGCACCGCCTTGAACAGGTGCGGATTGCCCTTGAGGCCCTCGGTGAGGAACGCACGGAAGAAGCCGATGACCTGCGCCGAGTAGCCGTGGCGATACCCGGCGTGGATGGGCTCGTCGTACTCGTCGAGGAGGATGACCACACGCTCGCCGTGGGATCGGTGGAGATAGCTCGACAGGTCGAGCAGCGCTGTCTCGTATGCGATCCTGCCAGCCGTGCCGTCGAGGACTTCGCGATACCGCCGGGCTTCACGCTCGCTCAGCGCGCCGCTGTCGAGCAGGTCGCGGTGCTCGTCGAAGAGGCGCGCGATCCTGTCCTGCACGCCCTCCCAGAACGCGTCGAAGCTCTCGGCCTTCACCCCCTTGAAGGTCAGGTGGAGCACCGGGTAGCGCTGGAAGTGCGCGCGGTACTGCTCGCCGGCCTGCCAGATCCGAAGATCACGAAACAGCGGGGAGAGATCCTGTGCGTGCCGCTCGAAGAAACAGCGCAGCATGGAGAGGTTGAGCGTCTTGCCGAAGCGCCGCGGGCGCGGGAGCAGGACGACCTCGGTGCCCGGCCTGTCGAGGAGTTCCTGGATCAGGTGCGACTTGTCGACGTATTCGAGCCCGAGTTCGCGGAGCCGGCGGAAATCGTCGATGCCGATGGGGACCTGGATGCTCATGGCGCCTCGGGCGGGGCGGCGTGCCCTCCCCGACACTACTCCGCCACCCATCAGCGGCAAGAGCCCTGAGCGAGCGGCACGAGCCCTGAGCGTCCAGCACAGTGGGCCGGGCGTTCTGCTTCTCTGCCGGACCCATCGGCACGGCCAGCTCCACGAGCTCGAGCCAGACCAGGTGCCTTCAGGCCGCCGACGCCCGCGGCTTCGCGCCGGCCGCGTGGCGGTTTGCCGGCCGAGCCAGCCCGAGGTTCTCCCGCAGCGTGCGGCCCTCGTACTCCGTTCGGAACAACCCGCGCCGCCGCAGCTCCGGGATCACCAGCTCGATGAAGTCGTCCAGCCCGCCCGGCAGCCACGGCGGCATCACGTTGAACCCGTCGGCGCCGCCCTGCGTGAACCACGCCTCCAGCTGATCCGCGATCTGCTCCACCGAGCCCACGATCGTCCAGTGCCCGCGCGCTCCAGCCACCCAGAGGTAGAGCTCCCGGATGGACAAGTTGCGCTTGCGCGCGATGTCGAACATCAGCGCTTGCCGGCTCTTGTTGTTGTTGGTCTCGGGCAGCTCGGGGAGCGGCCCGTCCACCGGATACGCGGACAGATCGATCCCGCCCGACAGGCCCGAGAGCAGCGACAGCCCGACCTCCGGCAAGATGAGGTCCTGCAGCTCCTGGTACTTCGCCCTGGCCTCCGACTCCGTCCTTGCGACCACGGGGAACACCCCCGGCATGATCTTCAGCTGGTCAGGGTGCCGCCCGTACTTGGCCATCCGGCCTTTGACGTCGGCGTAAAAGGCCTGCGCGTCTTCCAGCGTCTGCTGCGCGGTGAAGATCACCTCGGCGGTCTCGGCCGCGAGCTCCCTGCCCGCCTCCGACGACCCCGCCTGCACGATCACCGGGTGTCCCTGCGGCGGACGCGGGATGTTGAGCGGCCCTCGAACGGAGAAGAACTTCCCCTTGTGATCGAGCGTGTGCAGCTTCGCCGGGTCGTAGTAAGCCCCCGACGCCTTGTCGCGGAGGAAGGCGTCGTCCTCCCAGCTGTCCCACAGGCCGGTCACCACATCGACGAACTCGCGCGCCCGGACATAGCGCTGCGCGTGATCGGGGTGAGCGTCGAGCCCGAAGTTCCCCGCCGCCTCGCCCCCGCCGGTGGTGACCACGTTCCAGCCTGCGCGCCCCTGGCTGATATGGTCCAGCGAGGCGAACTTGCGGGCCAGCAGGTAAGGCTCCTCGTACGTGGTGGACGCGGTGGCGATGAAGCCGATGCGCTCGGTGACGACCGCGAGCGCAGAGAACAAGGTGACCGGCTCGAAGCTGGCCCCATAAGCGGTGCGGCCCTGCGCTCCGGGCCGGTTCTGCAAGGCGAGCCCGTCCGCCAGGAACACGGCGTCGAACTTGGCCCGCTCCGCCGCCTGCGCAATGCGCCTGTAATGCGCGAAGTTGATGCCTCCGTCCGCCTGCGCCTGCGGGTGCCGCCAGGCCGCCACGTGGTGTCCTGCGCCAGGCAAAAAGGCGCCCAAACGGATCTTCCGCTGATTGTCGCTCATGGATGTCCTCGGTCTCGGTCCTTCACGTGCGCGCGAGGGCGCGTCGCCGCGCGACCGCCGCACGCGATCACCACGCGCTCACCACGCCCAGAGCGCAAGCGCCGTGCCCGGCGCCGGAGCCACGGGCGCAGCGGCGGAGATCGAAGCGCCGGCCCTCCCCTGCCCCCCGACGTGCTGCGAGGGCAGCAACGGATCACCAGCGCTGCGGAAGCATTGCTGTCAGGGAAGCACCCGTCCGCGGCAGCTCACCGGTCGATGGGCGGGTGAGCGCGCGCGATCGTTCCGCTCAGCGATGCGGCCACGGGAACGGCCCGTGCGGTCCCCGTCGCGGAATGCTCTGCGGGTCGGCCGGGTCGCTGCCGGCGTCCCGCTCGTCGCCGTCGCGGAAGCCGTCGCCGTCGCGATCGACGCCGATGCGCTCGCCCGACCCGGGCGGCACGCAGGTATACGTCAGCTCGCCGCCGCCCCTCGTGCCCAGCCAGCGGAGCTCGCCGTCCGATCGCCGCGGCGCGCGCGCGCGGTCGGCGTCGAAGCGGCCATTGCCGATGTACAGAAAGCCCACCTCGTCCCCCTGTGACCAGCCCTTGACCACGAGATCGCAGTCGCCGGCGTCGGCGCGCGCCACGAGCAGATCGACGCGGGGGCCGGCCACCGCCGCGTTCGACGACGTGAGCGTGATCTGCTGGCCCACGATGGGCTTCAGGTTCGACTCCAGCGCCAGCATGTACTCCGCCACCTGGCGCTTCAGGAGCTCCCCCTCGGGATCGACAGGGAAGCCGCCGGGGTTCTCCGGGGTCTGGACGAAATCGGAGAAGGCGTTGAACCGGACGAGCGTATCGACGGCGCCGTCGTGGAGGAAGCCAAAGCCGCGGACCTGGTCGCCCATGTGCGCGTTGGAGCCGCCGAACGGGAACACGAACGACTCCGCCATGCCGAACATCCCGACCTTCTGGTACTGATTGCGCAGGTGCGGGACCTTGAAGAGCTGGGTCTCGTTGGCGTTGGCCGATCCGCCGTCGCTGCCGAAGAAGCCCGGCGCGAAGTCGTCGGGGTTGGCGTCGGGGTCGACGACGTGGCACCCGATGCACGAGGCGCCGAGGATGCTCGACACGGGCCCCCCGAAGAAGTCGCGCCCCGCGCTCTGATCGGGCGTGAGCGAGTCGTCGAGCGCGCGGATGGGGTTGGGTGGATACGTGACCTGGAGGATGAAGTCCGTGAAATCGTCCATCTCCTCCTCCGAGATCGTCTCGTCTCGCCCGAGCAGATCGACGAACGATCCGCTGAATTTCTTGAACGCCGCCCGCTCGTCGAACACCCCGCTGTCCGGCTGGGACGTGGGCGCATCATGGCCGCCCGTGCGGTCGCCGCGCCAGTGCATCGGCCCGTGGTTCGCCATGCCGCGCAGGCTCTGGGTCGTCATCGGCCCCTTCATCGGGTGCAAGCTCGTATCCTGGCCGAAGAGATCGGTGCAGAACGGTCCCGGGTTCTCCAGCGCGGTGCCGTCCGGGTTCCCGAGGTCCCACGCGAGGCTGTCGAAGTCGCCGAAGATATGGCAGCTCGCGCAGGACGAGTCGCCGTGGCTCGAGCTCCGCGACGCGTCATAGAAGACGCGGCGCCCCCGGACGACGCTCGGAGGCTCCGGGTTGTGCATCGGCACGTGCGCGACCTCGCGGCGGGTCCGGGTATCGATGACCGAGATCGCGTTATCGAAGCGCGCGAGCACGTAGAGCCGCTGCCTGTCTTCATCGAGGACGAGGCCGGTCGGCCCGCCGCCAGGGACGCGGATCTGGTTCGCGGCGCTGGGCACGAACGTGTCGTTCTCGAGCTTCGCTGTGTCGAAGACGCCGATCTTGTCCGAGCCGAGCGCCGCGACATACAGGGTCGCGCCGTTGCGCGTCACGGCCATCTGCGTCGGTTGCGCCAGGCTCTTCTTGCTCTCGTCGTTCGGTACCGGCGCGCAGCAGCTGCTGTAATCGATGTGTTTGTTGAGGTGCCTCGGGGCGACGCCGCCCGGACCGAGGACGGTGATCCTGCTCTCGTGCAGGTGGCCGCGCACGCTGTGGCCAGCGAAGATCCCGGGCCCCTCGAAGCGCTGCTCGTTCCGGGCGTCGGTGTTGGACACATAGACCTTCCCGTTCACAGGGTTCACGACCATGTTGAACAGGATGGTCCCCACGCCCGTGAAGAATCCGCCTGGCCCGTCCACCTGGCGCGGCGGGTTGGCGAGCGCGTCGATGACGAAGACGTCCTTGTCGGGCAGCGAGAGGCGCACCGCGTCGTCGAAGGGGCGGCCCAGCTCGTCGACCCAGTGGGCTCCGTTGAATTTAAGGATGAGCCCGACCTCCGGCCGGGGGACTCCCTCGAAGTTGGTGTCGGGCCCTGGCAGCCCGCCCGCGGCCTCCCCGCCGTCCGGCACGAGGCTCTCGTCGATGACGGTCGTGCGGTTCCCCGAGTGGAAAGCGGCGGCGTAGACCCGGCTGCCGTCCGGCGTCACCGCGAGCGCGCGCGGCGTATCGCTGAAGAGCGTCACGATGGAGAGCGGCGTGCCGCCGAGCGACGTCCCGAGCCGCCTCGCATCGAACACCCAGACGTCCGCGCGCCCTATGCCGGGCGTCAAGAGCTGCGGATCGAAGGGGGCGTTCTGCCCGCGGTGGGCCGTGGTGATGAAGGCCCGCGAGCGCTGCGGACCGGCGAACACGATGTCGCGCGGCTCATCGCCCACGAGCAGCGTGCGGACGACGCGCGCCCTTTCGGGGTCTCGAACGTCGACCACGCTCACGCTGTCGGACAGGTGGTTCACCACCCAGACTTCATCGTCGCCCCGGGCAGCCACGGCGACCGGCTCGAGCCCCACGGGCACGGACGCCTTGAGCTGCAGACGATTGGCTTCGACGCGGAAGATCTCCAGCCGGTTGTCGGGCGTGTTCACCGCGAAGAGCAGCTTGCCGTTCGCCGACAGGGCCAGGGGGCGGACCTGACCCGATTCGAATGTCGTGAACGGCGTGGCGGCCGCCGCGGGGAGAGCGGCGGCGAGGAGCATGGCCGTAGCACCTGCGCTCACAGCCAGGAAACGGCGCAGACAGCGTGATGGCAGCATTCTTTCAAGCTATGTAGAATAAATAGAATTAACAACAAAAAAACGTTCGGGCGGTCGCGCCGTCATGGCCAGTTCGCTGGCAGTGTTCTGGCTACGTGGTCGCACAGGGTGACAGTCATGATATCGAGTCTCCGTACGCCACCCTACGCCACCGTGCGCCGCCGTGTGCCGCCTCACCCGCGCGGTCCCGCAGGCGCGCCGGCGAGACGACGTCAGCGGACCTGTCGCAGCGCGTAATCGATGCCGCTCCGGAGCGTCCCCCGGGTGACCACGGTGCTGAGATCGATCTCGAGCGAGACGAGCGTTTGCGCCAGCTCGGGGCGCAGGCCGGTGATCACCGTCGTCGCGCCGAGCAGCCGGAGCGCCGCCGCCGTGGCCATCAGCGTGGTCGCGACCGCGGAGTCGATGATCGTCACGCCCGTGACGTCGATGATCACGACGTCCGTCCGGTTCCCGTGCACGGCGTTCAGCGCCGCTTCGAGCGCCTGCTGCGCCCGGCTGGCGTCGATCGTCCCGATCAGCGGCATGACCATGATCCGCTCGGTGATCGGGATGAGCGGCGTGGAGAGCTCCGCCAGCCGCTCTTTCTGCACCCGGATGATCTCCTCCTGCAGCGCCGCGCGCGCCAGCTCCGCGCGCTCGCGCTCGGTGAGCTCCAGCGTCAGCCGCTCGTTCGTCCTGCGGAGCTCCTCGGTCTGGCGCGCGACCTCCGTCTCCAGCTGCTCGTTCGACCTGCGGAGGGCGGCGTAGAGGAGAGCGACCTTCACGGCCACGGCCGCCTGGGAGGCGAGGAGCCTCAGCGTCTCCAGCTGCGTCGGTGTGTAGGGGTGAGGGACCGCCTCGCGCTCGACGTACAGGACGCCCGTCAGCTCGCCCTGATGCATCATCGCCATGCAGAGGATCGACCGCGGTCCGCTCGCCCCGAGGTAGCGGTCCCCGGCGAGGCCAGGCTCGCCGCGCGTATCCTGGATGAAGACGGACTCCTTGGTCCTGGCCACTCCCTGGATGACCGTCACGGCGAGCTGCTCGTCCGCCTCGACGGGCGTCGCGAGCCCCAGCCGGACCGCGTCCGGGCGATCCCTCGTGATCGAAGCCTCCACGAAGAGCCCGCCCTCGCGCGCGAGCACGAGGACGCACCGCTCGGCGCCGGCGTGCTCGAGCGTGATCCGCAGCAGCCGATCGAGCACCCTGTCGAGGACGACCTCGCCGGCGACCGTCTGCGCTGCCCCGATGACCGTCGCCATATGGGCTTGAGCCTGCGTGAGCTCTTCCAAGGCCCGCTCGAGCTCCGCCGTCCGCGCTGCCACGCGCCGCTCCAGCTCGTGCGTGAGCTTCTGCAGCGCCGCCTCGGCGGCGACGCGCTCCTCGACCTGCGCCGCGAGGCTCTTCATCAGCTGCCTGAGCTTCGTTTGCACCCGGACGCGCGCGAGCAGCTCCTCGCTCTGGAACGGCTTGAGGAGGAACTCGACGGCGCCGAGGTTCAGCCCCTTCACCTTGTCCGCGTTCATCTCCGTGCTCGCCGTCATGAAGATGACAGGGATGTCGCTCGTGGCCGGATCCGCCTTGAGCCGCCGGCACGTCTCGAAGCCGTCGATCCCTTCCATCTTCACGTCCAGCAAGATGAGATCCGGGGCCACTTCCTTCGCGAGCTGGATGGCTCGCAGGCCGTTCGTCGCGGCCGCGATCTCGAACCCCCAGCCCGAGAGGTTGTCGCGGAGCAGCCTCAGGTTGCGTGGCTCATCGTCGACGATCAGGACCGTGCCCGTATCACTCACATTCGTCACACTGCCCTCTCCAGCGGCTAACCTCACCCTTCGCGCCAGCGACGCTGCATGAGGATGACTACGCTCACAGCAAATCCCAAACCGACGCTCATCCGGCGCTACCGTCGATGCGCCCGGCGACGAACTCTTCTATCGACTCCAGCCGGAAGTCCTCGGAGAGCTCGCGCAGGTGCTTGGCGAAAGGCGCGAGCCGCGGGTCGCCCAGCTCGAGCTTGTCCGCGTATTTCTGGATGTGGTTGACGAGCCCCTTGCGCGCGAGCTCGCGCAAGGCCTTGAGGTCCTCGTCCGGGGGCAGGACGACATCGGGGGGGCTGGTCACACCCGAGCTGGGGCTCGGCTCCGTCTCCTCGCTGGCGCCGTCCTGCCGCTCGTAGATCCACTCCAGCTTGAGGTGCCGCTGCAGCTTCTCGAGCAGCTCGTCCATCTGCAGCGGCTTGGCCAGGAAATCGTCCGCGCCTGCTTCCAGGCTCTTGTCCTGGTCGGTGATGAACGCGCTGGCGGAGGACGCGATGATGACCGTCCCTCCGAGCTCTGGCACCTTGCGCATGCGGCGCATCATCTCCCAGCCGTCGAGCACGGGCATCGCGAGATCGGTGATGATCAGATCGAACCTCTCGCTCGCCGTCCTGGCCAGGCCCTCCTGGCCGTCGTTCGCCTCCGCCAGCTCGAACCCGAGGGTCGCGAGCATGTTGATGACCACGGCGCGGTTCTCCGGCTTGTCGTCCACAACGAGGAGCCTCCGTCGCGGGCCCCTGTAGCCCACGATCTGCCCCTGCGCCGTGCGCCTCACCGTGTCCGTCCAGTTGGGCGCCTCGGCGAGCGTCAGGTCCACCCAGAAGACGCTGCCTTTCCCGAGCTCGCTCCTGACCTGGATGGAGCTGCCCATCAGCGTGACGATGCGCTGGCTGATCGCCAGCCCGAGCCCGGTACCCTCGCGGTGACGACTCTTGTCTCCGACCTGCTTGAAGGGCAGGAATATCTCGCCCAGGTGTTCGGCGCTGATGCCGGTCCCCGTGTCCTCGATCTCGAAGCGTATCCTGTGCATCTGGGTTCGCGACTCGGGGCTCGCGCCGCCCTCCGGGAGCTCCTTGCGCGCGCCTTGGGGCCCGCATGGCACCTCCACGACCGTGAAGGTGACGCTGCCGTTCTCGGTGAACTTGATGGCGTTGCCGAGCAAATTGAGCAAGATCTGACGCAGGCGCCGCTGGTCGACGCGCACCCCCGCGGGCAGCGTGGGGCCGGGCTTGAACACGAACGCGATCCCCTTCTGCTCCGCGCGGATCCGGCAGATCTCGGCCGTCGCGTGCAAGAACGACGGGAAATGGAAATCGTTGGGGTGAATCTCCATCGTCCGCGACTCGATCTTCGCCAGATCGAGGACGTCGTTGATGAGGGTCAACAGATGAGCGCCGGACTCGGCGATGACCTCGACGCCGCGCAGATCCTGCTGGCCCAGGCTCTTGGAGCGCCGCAGGATCTGGGCGTACCCGAGGATGCCGTTGAGCGGTGTCCGCAGCTCGTGGCTCATGTTGGCGAGGAAGTCGCTCTTCGCCCTGTTGGCCGCGTCCGCGGCGACCGTCGCCTCCTTGAGCTCGGCGGTGCGCTGCTCGACGCGCTGCTCGAGCTCCTCGTTCGTCTTCGCCAGGGCGGCGAACGTCTCGCGGAGCTGCTGGGCCATGCCGTTCAGCGCGTCGCCGATGTGCACGAACTCCCGGGTGCCTGACGCCTCGAAGCGCTGCTCGAGGTCACCGCCCCGGATCCGCTCGGCCGCGGTGACGAGCTGGCGCACGGACGGCAAGGTCACGCGCATGATCACGAGCACGGGCAGCGCCACGAGCGCCAGGATCGAGAACGCCGCGATCAGCCAGTAGTCCCAGTACAGCCCCTTCACCGACGAGAGCAGCGCCGCCCGAGGTACGTCGGTGAGCAGGTACCAGTCCGGCGCGGCGATGCGCGCCGCCACGATCACCCGCTCGTCCGTGCGGCCGACCACGTGCGCCGCCACGGCGTTGTCGCGCTTCGCCGCCTCGAACGCGCGCTTGAGATCGTCGTCGCCGATGGAGTCGACCGTCAGCGTCCCTTTGCTCCCGTGGATCTTGTCCTGGTGCACGCTCGAGACGAGCACCGTCCCGTCGCCCCTCACGAGGGCGTGCTCCGTCCCCGGATACAGCGAGAGCTCCCGGAAGCTGTCCATCACCGCGTTGACCGTGACATCGTGCCCGGCGCTGCCCGCAAACACCCCGTCGTGGAAGAACGGCACCACGACGCTCACCATCCACTCGCGCGCCCCTGGGTCGTAGCTCGTCGGCGTCCAGCGCGGCTTTCCTTCAGGGTTGTTCGCCGGCAGCACGAGCGTCGTCCACTCCGAGTTGACGAAATCGACGGTCGTGTCGACCTGGTCGATGTAGCTCGTGTAGCTGGGCCAGTACATCACGAGCCCGTTCCGCCTGGGGATGAGCCAGGTGTTGATGGGCTCCCCCGGCGCTCCGGCCGAGTACAGCTCGGTCATGCGCTTCAACTGCAGGAGAAAGACCTTCTCCTGGTCGTCGAGCGGGTACCCGGCGGGCAGCCAGATGATGGCGTCTCGCTTGGGCTCGAAGCCCGCGTTGCGCGACACCATGCCGCCGTCGCGCGACGACCCGACGAGGGCGTCGAACTTCTGCGGGGACTCTCCCTCGACCTCATGCAATGCCGAGGTGAGCAGGCGGCCGTACCGGACGACGCTCGCCTCGGCCTGGATGAGGCGGTCGTTCATGCGGCGGGTCCACTCGTCATGCGTCCGCGCGAGGACGCCCAGCTCGTTCTTCAGGATCGCGCCCTCGATGGCCCACGCCGCGATCCACAGCCCCGGCCCGACGAACACGAGCAGCGCGACGGCCAGCGGCCCCGCGACCCAGAAGGACAGACTCGGTGCGGTGCGAGGGCGTTGGCCGCTCCGCTCCCCCCGTTCATTCATGCGGTCATCGTACACGATTACAGGACCGCGCCACTTTGGAAGGTCAATGTCCCGAACAGAAAATATGGACACACGGTAGGATCATGCGAGCCTCACGAGGACTGCTCCGCCACCTCGACGCAGGTTGACTGACATGCTGACTCAGCGAGAGATCGATTGGCGCACAGCGTGCGCCGGTGAGCTCGCGCACCGTGGCCCGGTGGCGCTGGCCGCGGGGGCTACTCCCAGCGGAAGAGCTTGAGGGCGAGCGCGAAGGTCGCGACGCCCCAGGCGAGGAGGAGCGCGAGCTCGGGCGCGATCGCGGCGAGCGGCGCGCCCTCGAGCATCACGCCGCGGAGCGCGTCGTTCAGCGCGGTGAGGGGCAAGGCCTGGACGAAAGGCTGGATCGCGTCGGGGAAGCGATCGGCCGAGAAGAAGACGCCGGAGCAGATCCACATCGGGAACGTGACGAGGTTGCCCAGGCCCGAGATGCCCTCGAGGGTCCGCGGCCGCGCCGCGATGAGCAGGCCGACCCCGGCGAACGACAGCGCGCCGACCACGGCGACCAGCGCGAGCGCCGCGAGCGAGCCGGCGATCGGCACGCGGAGCACGAGGACCGCGAACAGGAGCAGGGCCGCGACCTCGAGCGCCAGGAACACGAGCCGCGCCCCGAGGTGCGACGCGAGGAGCTGCCACCGCGGCATGGGCGACGCGACGAACAGCTTCAGGAGCTTGCCGATGCGCTGCTGCACGATCGCGACCCCGATCCCCCAGATCCCGGTCAGCATCACGTTCATGCCGAGCAGCCCGGGCACCAGGAAATCGACGTAGCGAGAGCCCCTCTCGGCCTCCGTCACCTCGAGCGCGGCGGGGCGGAAGGCGTCGGCGCGGCCCGCCGCGCGCTGGAGCGCCTGGTCCACCTCGAGCCGGGCGAGGCGGCTCTCCGGCCGCGCCGGATCGAACCAGTACGTGGGCGGATCGGTGGCGAGCACGACCAGCGCGACCTTGCCCGTCCGGAGCTCCTGCTGCGCCTGCGCCCGCGGGACCACCCGCGGGACGACCTGCCCCGACGCCTCGAGCGCCGCGCGCCGCGGCTCGGCCTCGGCGCCCTCCTCGACGCTCACCCGCACGGGCTCCGCGGGCTGGTCCCTGAACGCGACGGCCAGCGCCGACGAGAGCAGGATCGGGAACACGAACATCCAGAAGATCGCCTCGGGCTCGCGCAGGAACTCCGCGACCCGCGCCCGGATGAGGAGCGCGAGCGACGAGGCGCGCAGGGAGCGGAGCCACCGCGCCATCACGCCGCCCCGTCGTCCGCGAGCGTCCGCCCGGCGAGCGCCATGAACACGTCCTCCAGGCTCGCGTGGTGCGTCGCGAGCCGCTTGGGCGTGGCCCCGCGCGCCGCGCAGAGCGCGAGCAGCGGCGGGATCACGCGCGCGACGTCGCGCACCGTCAGCCGGAGCGCCCCCTGCGCGGAGCGCACGGCCTCCACGCCCGGCAGCCCCATGAGCTCCTCCTCGGCGATCTCCGCGTCCACCTCGACCTCCACGACGTGCTCGGCGCCGAGCGAGGCGACGAGCGCCGCCGGCGTGCCGAGCGCGAGCAGCCGCCCGCGATCGACGATCCCCACGCGGTCGCAGAGGCGCGCGGCCTCCTCCATGTAGTGCGTGGTCAGGAGGATCGTGCGGCCGCGGGCCTTCAGATCCTCGACGATGGCCCATATCTGACGGCGCGACGCGGGGTCGAGGCCGGTGCTCGGCTCGTCGAGGAACAGCACCTCCGGATCGCCCGCGAGCGCGCAAGCGAGCGACAGCCGCTGCTTCTGCCCGCCCGAGAGCGTGCGCACGAACGCGCTCGATTTCTCCTGCAAGGCCACGCAGCGCAGCGCCTGCTCCGGCTCGATGCCGCGCGGGTAGAAGCTGCGGAACAGCGCGATCACCTCGCCGACCCGGAGCTTGTCCGGAAAGCGCGTCTCCTGGAGCTGGATGCCGAGCCGGGCGCGCAGCGCGATGCCGTCCCCCACCCAGCGCTCGCCCAGCACCTCGACCTCGCCGGCGTCGGGGCGGCTCAGCCCCTCGAGGATCTCCACCGTGGTCGTCTTGCCCGCGCCGTTCGGGCCGAGCAGGCCGAAACACTCGCCGCGCTGCACCTCGAGGTCGAGCCCGTTCACGGCCACGACGTCCCCATAACGCTTGACCAGGCCGCGGCAGACCAGGGCGGGAGCGGCAGACACGGCACGTCTGTATCGCAGAGGACGGCAGAAAGGAACCGGGACACTTCAATCCATCGCGGCCGTCGGCGCGGCCCATCACGGCCTCCGGCGCGACGACGCGTGCTGGGCGGAGGCGCCCTCGGATCGCCCTCAGCAGATGAAGCGCACCTCCACGCGCCCACAGGAGCGCCGGAAAATTCGACAGACGACGCGACGTATCGCCTCTCCGGAGAATCGAATCTCACCAGACACCTGCGGCGAGCGCGTCGAGCGCGGCCCTGCAAGGAACCATCCGGTCCGAGATCGCGGCTGGCCGGTCTGCAAGCTCAGAGCGACGGAGTGGGGGGCGCGTGGTGAGCGATGAAGAGGGAGTGGTGCCCGTGCACTGCGGCGAGGTCATCGCAGACCGCTACCGGGTCGAGCGACCGCTCGGCATCGGCGGGATGGGGGCCGTCGTCGCGGCGCGGCACCTGTCGCTGGGCGAGCTCGTGGCCGTCAAATTCATGCGGCCGGAGCACTGCGGCAACGCGGCGCTGCTGAGGCGGTTCCAGCGCGAGGCGCGCGGGATGTTCCGGATGAAGACGGAGCACGTGCCGCGGATCTACGACCTGGGCGCGCTCGCCCCGAGGCCGGGGATCGCGCTGCCGGTGCCGTACATCGTGATGGAGCACCTCTCGGGCAACGACCTCCGCTCGATCCTGGAGCGCCGCGGGCGGCTGCCGGTCGACGAGGCGGCGGAGTACGTCCGTCAGGCCTGCGTTGCCCTGACGGAGGCGCACGCGCTCGGGATGGTCCACCGGGACCTCAAGCCTGCGAACCTGTTCCTGACGTACCGGACCGACGGCACGCCGCTCCTCAAGGTGCTCGACTTCGGCGTCGCGAAGTTCACGAGCGCGAAGCCGGAGCACGACGGGCTCGAGATGACGACGGCGCGGTCGGTCATGGGCTCCCGCCGCTACATGGCGCCGGAGCAGATGCTGACGCCCAAGGACATCGATCTGCGCGCGGATCTGTGGGCGCTCGGGGTCGTGCTCTACCAGCTCGTGAGCGGCACGCTGCCGTTCGGCGCGGAGACGCTGGAGCAGTTCGTGCTGGTCGTGTCGGAAAAGGCGCCCCGGCCGCTCCGGAGCGTGTGCGCCGATGTGCCCGAGGGGTTCGAGGAGATCGTGATGCGCTGCCTCGAGAAGGACCGGACGCGTCGCCCGGCCTCGGCCCGCGAGCTCGCCGCCGCGCTCGCGCCGTTCGCGCTGCGCGGAGCGCCCGACGCGACGCTGCCCACGGGGGTGCACCGGAGCCAGCCGACGTTCACGTGGCTCGACGATGGGCCGCCCACGACCGCCGCGCGGCCGCCCATGACGTCCGCTCGGCCGCCCATGACGTCCGCTCGGCCGCCCATGACCGCCGCTCGGCCGGCCGCGATCTCCGCGAGGCCGCCCACGACGTCCTCCGGGCCTGCCGAGACGAGGCGCGAAGGCCGCCGCCCCAGGCGAACCTGGCTGGCGGCCACGGCCGGCGCCGTCTCCGCGAGCGCCACGCTGGCCGCGATCCTCCTGTCGCCCGGGTGGCCACGGGCAGCGGGATTGACCTGGGCCGATGGCACCGGGGCGCAGCACCTCGCGGCGGTGCCGCAGGGGCTCGCCGCGGTGCCGAAGGAGAACGCGGTGGCAGCCAGGTCGTTCCAGGAGCCCGATGACATGGCCGAAGGTGCACCGCACGACGGCGCTGCCAGCGCGTGCGACGCTCCCCAGGCCGACGCCAGAGGCGCGCGCCCGGCCGCGCGCAGCGGAGCCGGCGCCGTCCTGTCCACGAGGACCGCGCCGCCCGCACGGGCGGCTGCGGGGAGTACGCAGCGCGCGCCAGCGCGCGGGGCGCGCGCGTCTGAGACGTCGCCGGCGCCCGCAGCTGGAGCCGCTGTGCGGACGGCGGCGGATGCGCCGGCGCTCGCCCGGGGCGCGGCTGCAGGCGCGCCGTCCCTCGCGGCAACGCCCGGTAGCGGCGCTGAAACCGCGACGCCGGCGGGCACGCCGGACAGCCCGTGGTGATCGCCATGCGCCGAGGAGCCCTGCCGAAGGTCCCCTGTTGCTCGCGCCCGCGAGGGCTCGCTTCCGCCCTCGCAGCCCTGTCGCTGTCGATCGCGCCGGCGAGCGGCAACGCTGGCGGGCCCGGTCCGGCGCAGTCCGACATGGCACAGACGAGCCCTGATCTGGCACAGCCCAACCTCGGACAGCTCAACCCGGGACAGGCCAAACCCAACCCGGGACGGCTCAACCCGGGACAGGCCAAACCCAACCCGGGACAGCTCAACCCGGGACAGGCCAAACCCAACCCGGGACGGCTCAACCCGGGACAGGCCAACCTGGGACAGATCAAACCCAACCTGGGACAGCCCGACCTGGAGCAGCCAAAACCCGACCCGGGACAGCCGGGCGGGCACAAGGAGCAGGTGCTCGCGCTCTATCAGGCCGCGACGCGCCTTCTCGAGGCGGGCCGCATCGCCGAGGCGTGTGCCATGCTCGAGCAGGGCCGGACGCTCGATCCAACCGCCCTCAACCTCCTCCTGCGGCTCGGCGAGTGCCTCGCGCGCGCAGGCAGGACCGCGGGCGCCTGGAACGTCTTCAGCGAGACCGCGGCCATCGCGAAGAGCGCGGGAGATCCCCGCGCCGCGCGCGCGGCCGCGCTCGCGGCGGCGCTCGAGCCGCGGCTCTCGCGGATGGCGATCGCCGTGCCCCCCGGGAGCGCCGCGCCGGGCCTGGAGATCCGCCGCAACGGCGTGCTGCTCCTGCCCTCCCAGTGGGGACAAGCGCTCCCGGTCGACCCGGGGACACACACGATCGAGGCGCAGGCGCCCGGCAGGAAGCGCTGGTCGGTCGTGCGCGTCGTCCCGCCCGACGGCGCGGGCATCGTCATCGAGCTGCCCCTCCTGGCGCAGGAGCCGCCTCCTCGCGCGCTCGCCGCCGCGCCGAGAGGCCCCAGGACGCATGCGCCTGCCGTCCTGCCGATCGACGACCGCGGAGGCGACGCCGGCGCAGGGCGCGTGCAGCGCGTGATCGCGCTCGCGACCGGCGGCGCCGGCCTGGTCGGGCTCGGCCTTGGCGCCGTCTTCGGCGCGGAGGCGATCGCCCGCAGGGACGCCTCGAACCGGGGCCACTGCGACGCGCGGAGCCGCTGCGACGCCGTCGGGGTCGCGCTGCGCGAGGACGCGCAGAAGGCCGGCACCGCCTCGACGATCGCGTTCTCGACCGGCACCGCCGCGCTGCTCGCGGCCGGCCTGCTCCTCTGGACCGCCCCGCCCGGCGCCGCCGGCCCGCCCTCGCGCCGCGCCACGGCGACGGCCGCCGCCGGCCCCGGCGCGTTCTCCCTCGTCGTGGGTGGGAGTTATTGACGTGGGCGTACGCGGCACGACCGGGCTCGGCCTGCGGTTCACCCTCGTGGCGCTCGGCTGCGCCGGCTGCAACGCGCTGCTCGGGCTCGAGGACGGCATCCTCGTGGAGGAGGGCTGCGCGCCGCTCTCGACCATCGCCTGCTACAGCGGGCCGCCGGCGACCGAGGGGGTCGGCGCCTGCCAGACCGGCCTCATGCGGTGCAACGCCGCCGGCGACGGCTACGGCCCCTGCGAGGGCGAGGTGACGCCTGCGCCGGAGCGCTGCGGCAACGCGGCCGACGACGACTGCGACGGCGCGATCGACGAGGCGGACGGCGACGGCAGCCACCCCGAGGATCCCGCGGCCGACGGCGGCAGCGCCGTCTGCGCCTGCGCCCCCGGGACCGTCGAGCCGTGCCCGTACGGAGGACCGCCGGGCACCGTGGGTGTCGGCGCGTGCAGCGCCGGCAAGCGGACGTGCGGCGTCGACGGCCGGTGGGGCGCCTGCGCCGGCGAGGTCACGCCGCGGGTCGAGGACTGCACGACGCCGGCCGACGAGGACTGCAACGGCGGATGGGACTGCGGCGCGGTGCTCCCCGGCGGACCGCTCGGCGCGCTCCTCGGCGGCGCAGGCCAGGAGAGGGCGCGCGCGCTCGCGGCGGGCCCCGGCGGCTTCGCGATCCTGGGCGGCGAGTTCGAGGGCTCCCTCGATCTCGGCGCAGGGCAGGTCGCGACCGGCGCGGAGCAGGACGTCTTCGTGGCGCGGCTCGATCCGGACGGCGCCGTGCCGTGGACGCGCCGGCTCGTCGACGAGGGGCGAGGCTCGCTGCAGGCGCTCGCGGTGGATCTCGAGGGAGAGGTCGCGATCACGGGCGAGCTCGTGGGGGTGATGAGCGCCGTGGGGCTCACCGCCGACGCGCCGCAGGGCTTCGTGATCAAGCTGGACGCCGGGGGCGGGCTGCGCTGGGGAGCGAGGCTCCCTGGCAGGCCGCAGGACGTCGCGGTCTCGGCGGCAGGCGAGGTCGTCGTCGTCTCGACGCTGATGGAGCCCAGCGGGACCGACGTGGCGGTGACCAAGCTCAGCGCCGCGGGCCTGCAGCTCTGGACGCACCAGTTCGGCGGCGCGGGGAACCAGGAGCCGACCGGTGTGGCGGTGGACCCGCGCGGCGATGTGGTCATGACAGGGACCTTCGAAGGCGAGCTCCAGCTCGGCGAGGAGGCGCCCCGGCTCTCGTCCGCGGGGATGAGCGACGTGTTCCTGGCCAAGCTCGACGAGCGCGGCGAGCACGTCGCGTCGCTGGCCTTCGGCGACGGCCGCCGGCAGCACGGGGGCGACATCGAGATCGGGCCGGGCGGCGAGATCGCGCTGAGCGGGACGTTCGAGGGCCTGCTCGATCTGGGCGGCAGCGCGCTGTTCTCGGAGGGGATGTCGGCGTTCGTTGCCGAGCTCGGGCCTGCGCGAGAGCACCGCTTCAGCCGGGCTTACCCCGCGGAGCGGCCGCCGCGCCTCGCGCTCGAGGCGGACGGCGGGCTCGTCCTGGCGGGCGACGTCGATGGCCCGACCAACCTCGGAGGCGGGCCGCTCGACGGCGCCGGAGGCGGCAGCGACATCGTCGTGGCGCGGCTCGACGCCGGGGGGCGCCACGTGTGGAGCAAGCGGCTCAGCGCGGCCGCCGGGACCCGCGGCGGGAGCCGGTCCGCGGCGGGGGTCGCGTCGTTCGTTGACCGCGGCCACATCCTGCTGGCCGGAACCGTGGAGGGCAGCGTGGACCTCGACGGCGCCACGGCGGAGTCGACCTGGTCCGACATCCTGGTGGCGCGGCTCTCGCCGTAGGGCGCCGACGATCGCCGGCAGGGTCGCATCCGCCAGGACGGCTCATCGCAGGGGGGCTCCTCGGCGCGCTCGACCCTCGATGGTCGCCGGCAGGACGGTACGCGACAAAACAGGACAGGCGATCTCGTCGAGATCGCCTGTCCTGTCCGGCCGGCTCGGATCACCTCAGGATCGATGACGCACGACGCCGGCTCGGCGCCTGAGAGCCATCACTGGCAGGTGCCCAGGCACTCGAGGTACGGGCTGCACGCCGCGTCGTCTTCGCAGGCGGCCGCGGCGGCCTCGATGCAGGCATCGTCCTCGGCGAGGTCATTCAGGCACGCCACGCAGTCGGCGTTGTTCGCATCCAGGTTGATGGTGCCGTCATCATTGCAGACGTCGCTCGTGGCATCGGTGGTATCGCACACGCTGGCGCACGCGGAGTCAGCCGCGCAACCGCACTGCTCGAACCCGTGAATCCCGAGGGCCTCCACCCCTTCCGCGTACGTCTCATCACAGCAGTCCGAGCAATCGTCCGCGGTCTCGGCGTCGGCGCACACTTCGCCCCCGCCCCCCGCGCCGCCCTCGCCTCCGCCCGTCCCGCCTGATCCGCCCTCGCCCGTGGTGGCCGACGACGTGGTCGTCGAGCCCGAGGCGCCCGAGCCGCCGTCGCCGCTCGTGTCGCCGTCACCGCTCGTGACGGTACAGGCCGCCATCACACCCACGCTGATCAGGATCGCTGCGAAACCGAAAGCTTTCATGAATCCACCTCCAGACGAGTAGGGTCGCGCCGCGCGGCTCGTAACTCGGCATTACACGTCGAGCGACGTCGCCGGGCCACGCTCCCTGTGCACTTCAACGCCACCGTCGGCGCCGGGCGCTGTTCCTACACCAGAATTTTACGTGATGGTATCTGCTTCGTGCCTACAGCTGCGCCCCCGCGCCGCAAGCGGCCGCGCCAGGAGCACGCATGTCTCTGCACAATGTGCGCACAATCCACCGGGACAGATCGGTTGTCAGCCGTTTTATGCAACAGGAGCAGACCCTAGCACAGGGCAGGTGCGGGAGATCAAGCGGCTCTGCGTGGATAACCTGCTCCAGGGGAACGCGCTGGGCACGCGGGCGACCTCGACGGCAAAGGTGAGGCAGAAAGCGCCAACCAGAGCTCACTGGTGGCCTGTCGCGCTCCGAACGATCGAGATCTCGATGGAACGGCGGGGAGCTCTCGGCCCTTCTGCTTCCGCGCGCGGCGTTACGAGCCGCCCGCGGCGCGCCGCATGGCGCAGTCGAGGTCGCCTTTGCAGGGGTCGCCCGCTGTACGCGCGCCGCCTGGGCTCGCCGGCTGCGCGGCGGCCGCCGGTCCACTGCTCTCCGCGGCGCGCCTCGCCGACACCTTGCCCCCGGCTGCGGGGGCGGCGGGTCGGGCCTTCGCCCCGCCCTCGCGCGCCTTGTCGCCCTTCTTCTTCTTGGCCGGAGGCGCCTCGGCGGGCGCGGCCGCGACCTTCGCCTCCACCTTCGGCAGCTGCGTCAGCGCCGCGCTCGCCGCGTGCCGCACGCCGGGCTGCGCAGCGGCCTGGAGCGTCTCGCGCGGGGCGCCGAACCACACCGCGCCGGCGACGACCGCCGCTCCGAGGACGCCCACGATTAGGTAGCGCACGCCCGCCGCCCGTCGCGCGCGCGGCGGGCGCAGGTCGATCGGGACCTCGGAGGGCACGGGCGTGAGATCGGGTGGCCTGAACGCTGGCAGCTCGGAAGGCACGCCGAACGGAAAGATCTCCAGGTAGCTGCTGCGCTCTCCGTCGCCTGCGCCGGACCCGTGGAGTTCCGCCATCCCGGAGCTCCTCGCGCCGTGATCGGCCCGCGCGCCGTTCGTTGTGGTGGCGGCCTTCTCCACCGCGAGCAACGCGCTCAGGGAGATCACCACCGAGTTCTCGTCCCGCGGCCCGGCCGCAACGCCATCCGGCGCCGCTCCGCCGCTCGTGGATCGGCCATCCGTCTCGCCGGGCAAGTGATTGGTGCTTCTCATACGCTCCACCCCGCCTGCCCTCCGTGTCGACCGAGCACAGGGCGCAGACAGCATCTACCAGTGTACTCGCCATTTGCCGCTCTTGATACAAGTTTTTTATTGCACTGGAGAGCGCACCTCATCGCAACCGCTCGCAACAGCTCGCAACAGCGCCGGAGCGCTCGGCGTTCGTGCGCGCAGCGGCCAGAGCGCCCCACACCGTGTCGGCTCAAGCGACATCGGGCGTGACGACCCGGGGCGAGGTCGAGCGTGCGCGTGCAACGGCCTCGCGCCCCGCGCCCCGCAGCCGCTCCCCCGTCGCCCCGCGCCGCGCGCCCCGCGTGCGGTGCATCACACCGGAGCCGGAGCCGGAGCGATTCTCGAGCGGAACGGGAACAACGATGGATCGCGCGACGCGCTTTGTGGTCAGAAATCCAAACGGCCCGCGGAAAACGCACCGCGCCTCCCGGCCGGGCGACATTTCACGTCGGCGAAACCTCGACGAAACATGCCACTCGGCATAAGGCCTTTCACCACGACGTCGTGTGGCTGGCCCTTGTCCGGGGACCGCGCTCTGCTGCGCAGGGCGGCCCTCCGGTGTGTCCAGCCGGGAGTCTCCACTGGCCGGCTCCCGAACTCCCAACGGCTCTTGTGCAGTCGAATCGCCGCGCCGCGTCGATGCAGGGCATTGGACGCGCCCCCGGCACCCAAGGAGGATGCGTTGAATATGTACACGTCTGGGTTGGACGTTGAGGATCGGCCGGCGGCGGGCACCTCTCGGCGTCGGGCGCTCTGCGTCGCGATGGCGGCGCTCGCCGGCGCGGCCCTGCTCTCTGCGTGCGGCAAGGCGAACGAGGAGGCTCCTGCGCCCGGGACGACGCCCGCGGCGCCCGCCTCGGACAGCGCCTCCATCAAGGTCGGCGTCCTCCACTCGCTGAGCGGCACCATGTCGATCAGCGAGGTGGCCGTGAAGGACGCGACGCTGCTCGCCATCGAGGAGATCAACAAGGCGGGCGGCGTGCTCGGCAAGCAGCTCGTGCCCGTGGTCGAGGACGGCGCCAGCGACTGGCCCACGTTCAACGAGAAGGCCAGGAAGCTCGTGCAGCAGGACGCGGTGGCGGTCGTGTTCGGCGGCTGGACAAGCGCCAGCCGCAAGGCGATGCTGCCCTCGTTCGAGGAGCTGAACGGCCTGCTCTTCTACCCGGTCCAGTACGAGGGCCTGGAGCAGTCGCCCAACATCTTCTACACCGGCGCCGAGCCGAGCCAGCAGATCGTCCCCGCGGTCGACTACCTGCTCGAGAAGGGCAAGAAGCGCATTTACCTGCTCGGCTCCGACTACGTCTTTCCGCGCACGGCCAACAAGATCATCAAGGCTCAGCTCGCGTCGAAGGGCGGCGAGCTCGCCGGCGAGGAGTACCTGCCGCTCGGCGGGACCGAGGTCAGCACGATCATCAGCAAGATCAGCGCGGCCAAGCCGGACGCGATCTTCAACACGCTGAACGGCGACAGCAACGTGGCGTTCTTCAAGCAGTTCAAGGACGCCGGTTACACCGCCGACAAGCTGCCGGTCCTCTCGGTGAGCGTCGCCGAGGAGGAGGTGCGCGGCATCGGCGCCGACAACATCGCCGGACACCTCGTCTCGTGGAACTACTACCAGACCACGGACACCCCCGAGAACAAGAAGTTCGTCGACGCGTACAAGGCCAAATACGGCGCCACGCGCGTCACGGACGATCCCATCGAGGCGGGCTACTTCGGGGTCTATCTGTGGAAGATGGCCGTCGAGAAGGCCAAGTCGACCGAGGTCGCCAAGGTGAAGGAGGCCGTGAAGGCCGGAGGCATCGAGTACGCCGCGCCCGAGGGCCTGGTCCGGCTCGACGGGAAGAACCAGCACACCTGGAAGACGGTCCGTATCGGCGCGGTCCGGAAGGACGGCCTCATCGAGGAGGTGTGGAGCTCGGGCAAGCCGGTCCAGCCGGATCCGTACCTGAGCGCGTACCCCTGGGCGAAGGAGCTGGCCGCGAAGTAGCGGGGCGCGGGCGCGAAGCCTGAAGCCCGGACCACTGAGCCGCGGAGGGCGCGGGGCCTCGTCATGATGCCCTCCGCGCCTCCGCAGCTCGAACCCCTCTGTGCGCGGCGTCTCGATCGGTTGGGTGCTCTAGAATGAACGAAGTTCTCCTCCACGCCTTCAACGGCCTGAGCCTGGGCTCGATCCTCCTGCTCATCTCGATGGGCCTCGCGTTCTCCTTCGGGCTCATGAACGTGATCAACATGGCCCACGGCGAGTTCATCATGGCGGGGGCGTACACGACGTACGTCATAGGGCAGCACGTCGCGCCGCTCGTCGGGGGGACCGAGGCCGGGCTCTGGTTCCTGCTCGCGCTGCCGGCCTCGTTCCTCGTGGCCGGCGTGCTCGGGCTCCTGCTCGAGCTCTCGATGATTCGCTTCCTCTACGGCAGGCCGCTCGACACGCTGCTCGCCACGTGGGGCGTCGGCCTCGTGCTGCAGCAGGCCGCGCGGAGCCTGTTCGGCGCGTCCAACGTGCAGGTCTCGAGCCCGTCGTGGCTGAGCGGCGGCGTGGCGCTCTCGGGCGGCGTGCAGCTGCCTTACAAGCGGGTCTTCCTCATCGCGCTCGTGATCGCGTGCATCGTCGCCGTCTACACGTACCTGCACCGCTCCGCGGGGGGCAGGCGGCTGCGGGCCGTCATGCAGAACCGCGAGATGGCCTCGTGCCTCGGTGTCCGCGCGCGCCGGGTCGACGCCGCGACGTTCGCGCTCGGCGCCGGGCTCGCCGGGATCGCGGGGTGCGCGCTGACGCAGCTCGGCTCGATCGGCCCGTCGCTCGGGACGAACTACATCGTCGACGCCTTCATGGTCGTCATCCTCGGGGGCCTCGGGCGGCTGCCTGGCACGGTGGTGGCCGCGCTCGTGATCGGCGTCGCGAACACGCTGCTCGAGCTCTCGACGACGGCGTCGCTCGGCAAGGCGCTCGTGTTCGCGCTGGTGATCGCCTTCTTGCAGTGGCGTCCGACAGGCCTGCTCGCCCTGCGCACACGATAGGAGAGGACATGGACATGGCCCCCCGAGACTCTGCCCTTCGCACCTTCGTCTGGACCTGGGGAGCGCCGCTCGCCGTCGCGTTGCCGCTCCTCGTCGCGCCGCTCGTGCTGTCCGACTTCCGCCTGAACCTGCTCGGCAAGTTCCTCACGTACGCCATCGTCGCCCTGGGGCTCGATCTCATCTGGGGCTATGGCGGGATGCTGAGCCTCGGGCAAGGGCTCTTCTTCGGCCTCGGCGGCTACGCGATGGCGATGTACCTGAAGCTGGAGACCTCCGGCTCGCGGCTGCCCGATTTCATGAGCTGGAGCGGCCTCGAGGCGCTGCCGATCTTCTGGGAGCCGTTCCGCTCGCCGGTCGTGGCCCTCTGCGCCGTCGTCCTCCTGCCGATGGCGATCGCGTCCGCGGTCGGTTATCTCGTCTTCCGGAGCCGCGTCCAGGGGGTGTATTTCTCGCTGATCACCCAGGGGCTCACGCTGATCGCGTCGATCCTCTTCATCGGCCAGCAGGCGGTGACGGGCGGCACGAACGGGATCACGAACCTGAAGACGATCTTCGGCTTCACGCGGGGGGCAGCCGGGACGCAGACGGTGCTCTATTTCGTGACGCTCTTCTGCCTCGGGGCTCTCTATCTCCTGTGCCGGAAGCTCACCCAGTCGCGCTTCGGGCGCCTGCTCGTGGCGATGCGGGACGACGAGAACCGGGTGCGCTTCCTCGGCTACAACCCGGTCACGCTGAAGACGCTGGTGTTCGCGCTGTCGGCGGGCATGGCGGGCGTCGCGGGCGCGCTGTTCGTCTGCCAGGTCGGCCTCATCTCGCCCTCCTCGATGGGCGTGATCCCGTCGGTCGAGATGGTGACCTGGGTGGCTGTCGGCGGGCGCGGCACGCTGATCGGCGCCGTCGTCGGGGCGATCCTGGTCAGCCTGGGCAAGAGCGCGCTCAGCGAGTCGTACCCCGAGGTGTGGCAGCTCGGCTTCGGCGCGCTCTTCGCGGCGTCGGTCATGTTGCTCCCGAAGGGCGTCTCGGGCTTCCTGCAGCGGCACGCCGCGAAGCTCTCGCGCCGCGGCACGGACGTCGCGGCGGGGCCGGCGGGCGGGGGTGAGGTCGACCCGGCGGCGGGCCCAGAGGCGCCGGCGACGACGGGGCGCTGAGGGGGAGGCGCGGAGATGAGCGGAAGCGAGCACGGAAACGAGCGCGGAGACGAGGAGAGGAGCAGCGCGATGAGCCGCGGCAACATCGTCGAGGTCCAGCGGGTAACGGTGAGCTTCGACGGCTTCAAGGTGCTGGACGAGCTCGACTTTTCCATCCAGCGTGGGGAGCTCCGGTTCCTGATCGGGCCGAACGGCGCGGGGAAGACGACGCTGCTCGACATCCTGACCGGCAAGACGAAGCCGTCGAGCGGACGTGTGGTGTTCCACGGAGGTGGGGAGTCCGGACAGGAGGCCGTGGAGGTGAATCGCCTGCCTGAGCACGCCCTGGTGCGGCTCGGGATCGGGCGGAAGTTCCAGACGCCGGCGGTGTTCGGGAGCCTCACGGTGCTCGAGAACCTGGAGGCGGCCATGGGCTTCCGGGAGAGCGCGCCGGGGCTGCTCCGCGGGCTGTCAGCGCCGCAAGAGAGGGAGATCTCCGAGACGCTCGATCGCGTCGGGCTCAGGCGGCGCGCGGACGTGCGGGCCGCGGTGCTCGCGCACGGGGAGCGGCAGTGGCTGGAGATAGGCATGCTCCTCGTGCAGCAGCCGAAGCTGCTCCTGCTCGACGAGCCGGTGGCGGGGATGACCCGGCGCGAGCGCGACCGCACGGGGGAGCTCGTCCAGGAGATCGCGAAGCAGCGGTCGGTGCTGGTGGTGGAGCACGACATGGAGTTCGTGCGGCGCTACGCGAGCACGGTGACGGTGCTGCACGCAGGCAGGCGGCTGTGCGAGGGGCCGGTCGAGGAGGTCCAGCGCGATTCGAAGGTGATCGAGGTCTATCTCGGGCGGGCGCACGACGCGGGGCACGCGCGCGGCGGGGCCAAGGCGCCGGCCGAGGCTCAGGCGGAGGAGCGGTAGCGAGCATGCTGGTTGTCGAGGATCTCGCGGTCTATTACGAGGAGAGCTGCATCCTGTCGCAGGTCAGCCTGGACGTCGCGCCAGGGCGGGTGTCGTGCCTGCTGGGCCGCAACGGGGTCGGCAAGACGACGTTGCTCAAGGCGATCATGGGCGTGCTGAAGCCGCGGCGCGGCAAGGTGACGCTCGACGGGGCGGACCTCACGGCGAGGTCGCCGAGCGACAGGGCTCGCGCGGGGATAGGCTATGTGCCGCAGGGGCGAGGGATCTTCCCCTACCTGACGGTGCGAGAGAACCTGCTCATGGGCTTCGAGGCGAAGAGCGATGCGACGCCTAGCCCCGCTGCGCTGGAAGAGATGATGGAGATGTTCCCCATCCTCAAGAAGTTTCACGCGCGGGCGGCCGGGACGCTGAGCGGCGGGCAGCAACAGCAGCTCTCGCTCGCGCGCGTGCTGCTGAGGAAGCCGAAGCTGCTCTTGCTGGATGAGCCGACGGAGGGGATCCAGCCGTCGATCATGCAGGAGATCGGGGAGGTAATAAAGGGGCTCGGGAAGAAGGGGGATATGGCGATACTGCTGGTGGAGCAGTTCCTGGATTTCGCGCTCTCGACGGCGAGCGAGTACTTCATCATGGATAACGGGGGGATCGTGCGTCGGGGGAGCGTGGCGGAGTTCGACGACGAGATCGCAAGGGAGTTTTTGGCGGTCTGAGGGGCCCCTCGAGGGCGGCCCGGCCCAGGGAGAGGGAGCTCGCGGCGTGGCGCTGGGCGGGGGCCCCGCCGAACTCGCCTGGGACGCCCTCTCGCCGGCGCGCTGCGCACGCCGGCGAGAGGGCGTCAATTGGGCTCGGACATCGGCCCATCCCCCGCCCAGCGCCACGCCGCGAGCTCCCTCTCCCTGGGCCGACGGTGTGTCGACGAGCGGATCGTTCACCGCGGGGCTTCCGCGAGGGAGGCTTCAGGGTTCACTGTTTTTGCTCTTCGATCTCGGAAGCGTCGGAGCAGCCGAGCTTGCGCTGCAAGTCCTTACGCGTCTCCGGTGATACTGGCATGTGCTGTATCATGGCGAGCACCCATTCCGCATCTCGCCGAAATGCGACCCACTGGGCGAAGTCGTCGAGGGCTCGTCCCGAGCGCGCCATCATGAACGGCACCAGGTCGTCCAGCAAGGGCAGCTCGTTGGCGGCGATCCACAGAAACTGAAACGGCGAGGGCCCGATGCGGTAACAGCCGGGCGCGAAGCGCTCCAGCACCCACACGCCGGGCAGCCACGACGGCACGTCGGGAGCGACGATCCACAGAGGCTCCTCGCCCATCCAGGGCGGCGAGCTCGCTTCGATGCGCTCGATCTCGCGCACCTGTCGCCGCAGCTGGGCGCGTTTGACCTCCGCCACGTCGACGTGATCGCCGGCGAGCTTCAACTCGATCCACACTTCCTCATGCTCCCGAGCCTCCGGCCAGGGCGCCGCCAGCCTGGCCAGGCCCTCGGGCCGCAACACCCGAAGAAGGCCAGTCGCCGGCGCGGGCTCACGCCGCACCTCCGGCGCCAACCACCGCGCGGCAGGGCCAACAGCAAAGCGCACCGCCCCCGCCGCGAACGTCTGCTTCGCGAACCTATCCAGCTTTCCCATGCCGCTCGGCTATCAGCTCGCACACCGCGATGCACGTGCAATAACCGCTCTTCCTGGCTGATATAAAGACACTGATCCGGCGGCATGCTCGTAATTCCACGAGCGGAGGCGACATGGAGAGAGGGTGCAGCCGAGGGCGTGGCGGAGCTCGACGACGAGATCGGGCGCACGCCGAACGAGACGCGGGTGCGATCCGCAAGCAGATCCGCGCCTGGTGGCAGGACGCCATGGATCCGCGCGGTCTGAACGGGATGAAACTGCGCACCGCCGAGGTTCGGCACATCGGCGCCAAATTCTGTCACAAATGTGAGAGATCCCTCAGCAGGGATGCTGCAGGTCGGCCGGAAGGGGCGGCCGTCGTCACGCCGACCCGCTCGTTCCAGAAGAGTGAAGAGCGTCGAGCGCGACCATACGGCTGGAGGCGGCGCAGCCGCGCGCGTCGCGGGGTAAGATCGCGGGCGCGCGCCGCGGTGGACAGCGCGGGGAGAGTGGCCAAAGAGGAGATATGAAGAGCAAGCGCACGCGTCGGTGGTGGTGGTGGGCGGCATCGGCCTTCATGGCAAGCGGCTGCACGGCGATACTGGGGCTGGACAAGGACTATCACCCGTTCGAAGGCGCAGGCGGCGACACCGTCTCCGGCGGAGGCGACGTAAGCTCGGGCGGCGGCGCCGGCAATGGCAGCGGCGGCGGCGCCGGAGAGTGCACGCGCGGCGACGCGCGGTGCTCGGACAACCGGCTGGAGCGGTGCAACGACCGCGGTCAGTGGGACGCCCCGGAGCCGTGTCCTGCGGAGGCGCCCGTGTGCAGCGGAGGGGCGTGCACGACGCCCCCGAGCTGCGAAGGGCTGCCATCGACGTGCGGGCCGGGTGAAAGCGAGAGCTGCTGCGCGAGCGCGGTGGTGCCCGGGGGGACCTTCGACCGCGGCAACGATGCTGCATATCCAGCGACGGTGAGCGACTTCCGGCTGGATCGCTTCGAGGTGACGGTGGGGAGGTTCCGGAAGTTCTTGGAGGCGTACCCCGGCAGCCAGCCCGCGGCCGACGCGGGAGCTCACCCGGGCATCCAGGGGAGCGGGTGGAACCCGGCCTGGAACAGCGAGCTGCCCCCGGACGCGGCGGCGCTGCGAGCAGCTGTGATGTGCAATCCGGACAACGCCGACATGCGGACGTGGACGGAGGAGGCGGGCGCCCAGGAGCACCTGCCGATGAACTGCGTGAGCTGGTATGTCGCCTTCGCGTTCTGCGCGTGGGACGGGGGCCGGTTCCCGACAGAAGCCGAGTGGAACTACGCGGCGGCCGGCGGGGACGAGCAGCGGCAGTATCCGTGGTCGAATCCGCCGGAGTCGACGACCGTCGACGCGAGCTACGCCTCCTACGATTGCAGGGAGAGCACGGCGCCCGGCTGCACATTCCAGAGCGACTTCAGCGACATCGTGCACGTCGGGTCCCGCTCGCCGAAGGGCGACGGGCGGTGGACGCAGGCGGATCTCGGCGGGAGCATGCGGGAGTGGATGATGGATGGGTACGGGACCTATCCGGCGGAATGCGTTGACTGCGCCAACCTGACGGACACCTCGAACCGGGTGGTCCGCGGCGGGAGCAGCTTCGGCACAGCGAGTTATCTGCTGACGTCCGAGCGGGTCAGCGTCGCGCCCTCGGCGCCCTATTACAGCCTCGGCGTGCGGTGCGCGAGGACGCCGTAGCGGCCACGCTCAGCCGAAGAAGTCGAACGCCGTCCCGGCGCCCCGTTCGCGCGCGGCGGCGTAGATGACGCGCGCCAGCGCGACGTCCTGGATCGCGAGCCCTGTCGAGTCGAACACGGTGATGACCGCTTCACCGCGCCCGCTCGACTTGCCCGCGACGACCTCGCCGAGCGTCCCCTGGATGTGCTCGCGGCGGAGGGCGCCCGCGTGCAGCGGCACGTTGACCTCACCGCTCTCCGTCGCCTGGTGCCAGTCGTCGATGATCACGCGCGCGTCCCGGAGGATGCCGGGATCGAGCTCCTGCTTGCCGGGCGCGTCGGCGCCCATCGCGTTGATGTGCGCCCCCGGACGGACCCACGCGCGCTGCACGACCGGCGCGCTGGCGGGCGTGGGCCAGTGGGCTCGCATGCTACGCACGCCGCCTCCGTGCGCTCTCTTTCCGCGAAACGGCCCGCTGTCCTGCGCGGATCGCGCATGACGAGCGCGGCAAACGCGGCGCGCCAACGAACACGGATGCCGTGAACCGGGGGTTGGCAGGCGAAGCCGTTGCACTGAAGATGGTCCGGCGCTGCGCCGTGGGGTGAAGTGCACCTCGCGTCTCGACAATCTCTCTTCTGGTGGAGCGGGTGGATGAACGTACGACTCGTTGCAGGTCTCTTTGTGCTCGCGCTCTCGACGACCGCTGGGTGCGGCGGCGATGACGGCGAACGTGGCGAAGGCGGCGCCGAGCCCACGGGCAGCGGCGCCGGTGCGTCGGACGCGACCGGCACGGGCGGCAGCGGTGGCGCCGAGCCTACGGGCACCGGCGGCAGCGGTGGCGCCCAGCCCACAGGCGCCGGCGGCGCCGAGCCCACGGGCACCGGCGGCGCGGGCGGCTCCGAGCCCACGGGCACCGGCGGCGCGGGTGGCTCCGAACCCACGGGCGCCGGCGGCTCCGGCGCAGGGAGCCCCGCGCCCTATGGAGCGGCGTGCACTCGCGATGCGGCCTGCCCCGAGGACTACTGCATCACCGAGCGCGAGTGGGGATGGCCGTCCGGGGCCTGTGCGGGCCAATGCGATCCCGCCGTGGGGGACTGTCCCAACGGCGGTCTCTGTGAAGATTTCGGCGAGGGCCTGGGGTTGTGCCTCCTTCGGTGCAGCGGGCCGGACGATTGTCGGGACGGCTACCGGTGCGGCGAGATCAGCGGCGAGCGCACCGCGTGCATCCCTGGGTGTACCGAGAACTCGCAGTGCGCGGCGCTCGGCGTGTGCGACACGCTCGACGGCCTCTGCAAGCTCGGCGAGACGGACTGCTCCGACGGCGAGGACGACGAGGGCGACGAGCGCGTCGACTGCGCGGACAGCGACTGCGCCGCGACTTGCCGCCCGCTCGTCGACGCCGCCTGCGCGGACGCGCCGCCGGCGACGACGACGACGATCGAGGGCGATACGTCGCTGGGCACGCGCGTGTTCGAAGGCACCTGCGGGGGCGTGGGGCCCGAGGAGGTCCACCTGTTCACGCCTCCCGCCGGGCAGTCGGGCACGCTCCGCGTCGTGCTCCAGTCGGGGAGGGATCACGTCCTCTACGCCCGCACGGCATGCGCGGACGGGTCCACCGAGCTCGCTTGCCAGGACAAGACCGCCCCCTCGGGTGCAGGGCCTGAAGAAGAGGTGATCGAGATCGTCGTGCGCAAGGACCAGGAGGTGCCGATCTTCGTCGACGCCGTCACGTCTGCTGGCGCGGGGCCGTACACGCTGGATCTCTTGTTCTCGCCGGCCATGTGCGGGGATGGCATCGTCAGCCCGCCCGAGGAGTGCGACGACGGCAACACCGTCAACGGCGACGGCTGCTCCGCCGAGTGTATCCTGGAGCTCGACGACATCTGCGCGGACGCGCCCGTGGCCGTCCTCGGCGAGAACCGGGGCGACACGGCGAGCGGGACGATGGTGTTCGAGGGCACCTGCACCAGGACCGGGATGCGGGAGGGGATCCACGCGTTCACGCCGCCGAGCGCCGGCAGGCTCAGGCTGGTGCTGTCCTCCGCGACCGACCAGGGCTTCTACGTGCGGACCGGCTGCACGGGCCGCCAGCTGACGTGCATCGAGGAGCAGATCGAAGGCCGCGACGAGAGGACCGATATCGCTGTCGACGGCGGCGTGCCGCTGTTCATCTTCGTCGAGCCGTACCGCTCGCGGGACGCCGGCCCCTACACGCTCAACCTCTCCTTCACGCCCGCCCGCTGAGCTCCCGCGCCTCGGAGCGTCCTCTCGCGGGGGCGGATGCGGTACGCTGCGCGCGTGCTCGCCGCCCCGCCTCCGCCTCAGCCACCTCGCCCCGCGCGCTGGCTCGCCGCCGCGTTGCTCGCCGTATGCGCGTGTCAGCCACCCTCGGCGCGGCCGGCCCGCGCCTCTCAGGACGCCGCCGCGCCGCCCCCTGGCGCTGCCGGCTCCGCGACGCCGGCGCCTCACGACGGCGCCCCGCCGCCGCAGCCCGCGCCGCCCCGCCGCGGCGGCAACGGGAAGCCGGCGCTGGTGGCCGCGGACGACGGCGCGGCGCTCGATAGCCGGTCTCCGGTGAGGCTCCCGCCGCCGCCGTTCGGCGCGGCGCTCTTCCGGCGCGCGCCTGCCGGAAGCTCCGCTGCGCCGCGCCTCGTGAAGGTCGCCGAGAAGAAGAACCAGATCACGGACGAGGCGGCATGGTTCACCACGAACGGCCTCGCGCTGCCCATGATCACGCCGGCGCCGAACGCGGACGCCGGCGGGGCGGGCGACACCTTCCCCTCCTTCGCTCCCGAGCGCTACCGCGATCAAGCGCTCGTCAAGGCGATCGGCCACGGGGACCACCTCGCGCTGTTCTACGGCCCGAACTTCGCCGAGGCGCGCTTCGTCGCGATCCTCGACGCGGCGCACACGATCGTCGCCTTCTTCGACTTCGAGAGCTTCCTCATGCCACCTGAGTTCGATCCCAAGGAAGCCGGCTTCGTGAAAGGCAGCATCGGCTGGGCCATGGTCGAGGACGGCGTGCTCTACATCTCGTCGGGGCACAGGACGTATGCAGCCTCGTCGAAGGGCAAAAACGCCTACCTGTCGGCCATCGAGCTCGCCTCGGGACAGCTCCTCTGGCAGAGCGCGCCGCTGGTCTGCAACGCCGAGAACTTCGCCTTGCATGGAGATCACCTCCTCTGCGGATACGGCTTCACGGCCGAGCCGGATTTCCTCTATGTCCTCGAGCGCGCCACCGGCAAGGTGGTCTCGAAGCTGCCGCTGAAGAGCGGCCCCGAGTTCCTTGTCGAGAAGGACGGCAAGCTCTTCGTCCGCACCTACGACACGGATTACGTCTTCGAGATCCGCTGAAGCAGCGCCCCGAGGCGCCGAGGAGCGAGCTCGAGACAAGGCCACGGCGAGCACGAGGGCGAGCTCGGCGCACGGCGCAGGGCGAGCCGAGCCGGAGGAGCGCGCGCCGGCGGCGCCGCGACGTTCGCGGCGTGAGCGCTCGCCCTCGTGCTCGCCGTCCTGTCGCTGCTCCTGCGCCGCACGACGACACAACGACGCACCGCGCGCACGTGCTCCCGAGCGGCACGGCGGGCGGGCCTTCGCGTCGCTCCGCGCTCCGGGAGGGGCCGTCGTGGCCGCCGCCCCTCGCGGCCCCCCCTGATGGCAGAGCTCGTCAGGAGCGGGCGGCATCGCTCCCGGACCCGACACGCGTGGAGCGCCGACGAGACCCGATGGAACGACGTGACGCGCGCCGCACGTCGCAAATTGCCCCAGGAAAGGACGCCCCGTCGCTTCGTGCCTCACCACCGCACCAGCCTGGAGATCCACGAGGGACGCAAGAAGTGGCTCCCTCCGCGCAGAGCCTGCGCCTCCGCGCACGCGCCTGGCGCGCTCGACCGTGAAGGAGCGCGCTGCACGGCCGTTGCGCGGCTGAGCGGCCGTGGCAGCGAACTTGCTACCTGATCACGCTGAGCACACGCGAAGTGTTCACGGTCCCAGGGCCAATCCCTCGGAGCCTGCGCCTCCGGCGAAGCAGACGCATGCCGACGATGCTACAGCGCGATTTGAAGCCGAGCCACGTGGGCGGGCAGGACATCGGGGGCGGGCCCTCCCCCCTGGATCCCGGCGTGAAGCGCGCGCCGGACATCGAGGAGCCGACGGGTCGGCTGCAGCGCTTCGCTTCGGCCGATCTCCGGGAGATCCCGGTCTTGCCTGAGGAGGCCCGGCTGCCGCACCACGCCATCGATCTAGCAGCCCTGGAGCGGCGCGTTCCGAACGACGGCGCAGAGAGCCACGAGGCGGGGGCGGCGCCCGGCGCCTGGACCGGAACTCCAAACCATGTGCTGGAATCAGCTGATGCGGATCAGCGACCCACAGCGACTGCAGTGACGCGTCCCCGCGACGCAGGATGAAAGGAGAGAGCATGCAAGTGGAGCTCACCTTCCGACACATCGGCAAAAGCCCCTCGCTCGAGGAGCTGATCCGGGAGCAAGCGAACAAGATCGAGCGCTTCAACGACCACATCAACAGCTGCGCGGTGGTGGTCGAGCGCGACCACGCGAGCATGGGCACGGGCGGAGAGTACCGCGTGCGCGTCGACCTCCACGTGGCCGGGAAGCACGAGATCGTGAGCGAGGAGCGGGCGGCGAGGAACCTGCTGCCGGCGGCGGTGCGCGACGTGTTCCAGCGCGCCGGTCGCCAGCTCAAGAAGCTCTCGGACGAGCAGCGCAGCGAGGTGAAGGCACACCCGGCGCAGGACACGGCCGGCGTCATCGCGAAGCTGTTCAACGACTACGGGTTCATCACGACGATCGATGGCCGGGAGATCTATTTCCACGAGCGAAGCATCGTATCGGCTCCGTTCTCCGATCTGAGGGTCGGCATGGGCGTCGCCTACACCGAGGAGGACGGCGACGAGGGGCCTCAGGCGAGCAGCGTGCGCGTCGTGGACGCCCGCGGCGGCAACCGTGGCCGCGAGGAGATACCTACGCTCAGCTAGCCGGAATGCGCAGGACGCGCGCGGGGCTCGCACACGCGGCGCGAGCCCCGCTTCCCCGGCTGTCCGCCGAGGCTGCGGCTATATCGTCGTATCGCGTCGCCACCGCCAGCGGGGCGCCGGCCGAGGCCTCGAGTCCACCGGGGGCTCGGCCGGCGGCGTCGCGATCTCCTCTCTCTCTTCCTTCGAAGGGGCCATGTCCCCGTCCGGAGGAGGCTCTGGCTGCGGCTGCGCCCTGGGCTGCCGCCGGGCGCACTCCTCGTTCTGCCTCTCCAGCGCGTCGATCTGCGCGGAGGCCTCGTCGAGCCTGCGCTCGAGCAAGCCCACGCGCGTGGACTCGCGCCTCAGCTCCGACAGGGCCGCCCTGAGCTCTTGCTCTCTCGATCGGAGGGCGGCCCTCACCCTCTCGCGCTCGTCCTCGGCCTGTCCGAGCCGCGCCGACAGGCGCTCGCGGTCGCCCTCGAGCCCGGCGATCTCGCGCTCCATGGCGCTCCTCGACTGCTCGTAGCGCTCGTCGGCCTCCGCCTTCGCGGCGGCCGCCGCCTGAGCCGCGCGCCTCGCGCGGAGCTCGGCGCTCTCGGCCAGGCGCTTCGCCTCGATCATCGACTCCCTGGCGGAATTGGCGCTCTTCGCGTCGTCGCTCGCCTTCATCGCGAGCGCGAGCGCCTCCTCGGTGGCGCGCTGCGCCTCGGTCATCTTCGCGAGGGCCTCCTGCGCGGAGCCGTTCGCGGCCGCCTCGAGGCGGCTGTGCTCCCGCGCGGCGCGCTCGGCGGCCTCGGCCGTCGCCCGCGCCCGCGTCGCGTGCACCCAGAACACCGTGGTCGTCGCGACCATGCCCATCAGGAAGACCACGCCGAGCGCAAGGAGCACCCTCGTGAGCCGCTCGCGTCGCGCCTCCGCGCCCAGGGCCGCGTCGAGGAAGCCGCGCTCCAGGCCCGAGAGGTCGTCTATGTCCCGGGCCCACGCGGACAGCTCGTGCAGCACCTTGCCGCGCGGCAGGAGCCTCGGGGCCCTGCCGCTCGCGACCCACCTCGAGAGCGCCTCGTCGAGCTCCTTCTTCGCCCGGCCGAGCCGGTGCAGCGCCGTCGCCACCTCCGCCATGCGCGGCCGCGCGTCGGGGTCGAACGACAGCACCCGGTGGACGAGGGCGACGAGATCGGGCGGCGTGGCGGCGCTCATCGGGGGCGGCCACGCGCCGCGCGGCGCGTCGGGCGTCTGCCCCTCGAGCAGCTCGTAGAGGATGACGCCGAGGGAGTAGACGTCCGCCTTGACGTCGACGCTCCCGGAGTGGCGCTCCTGCTCCGGCGCCATGTAGCTCCTCGTGCCGAGGCCCCACGCGCCTTCCTGCGTGAACGGCATCGTGGGCTGTCCCGCGCCCCCGCCGCTCGCGGGCCCGGCAGGCTCGACGGACACGCGCCCCGCTGCGGAGGAGACCACCCCGGGCGGGATCTCGACCGGCGCGGGGAGGACCTGGATCGCAGGCCTCTCGAGGCTCACGCGAGGAAGGCTCCGGAGCGCGTCGTCCTCGCGCGGGTCGCTCTCCTCTGGCGAGCGCCCTTCGTCCTCCCCTGTCGAGCGCGCGTCGCTCGCGGGACCGCTCGCGATCCCCGCCCAGCCGACGGCGCTCTCGGGGTCGGGCGCCATCCCCACCGTTGGCGCCGTCGGCGCCGAGAGCTCGGTGCGGAGCGCGGGCACGGACGCGGGCGCGAGGGAGCCGCTCGCCTCCAGCTCCAGCACCTCGGGGAGGCCGCCCCAGAGGACCTTCGCGATGCCGAAATCGAGGATCTTGACGCGGCTGCCCCCGGGGGCGAGCTCGTCGTCGATCACCATGATGTTCTCCGGCTTCAGATCGCGATGGACCACCTTGGACGCGTGGGCGGCGGCCATGGCCGACGCGATCTGGTAGCCGAGCCGCACGACCTGCCGCGGCCGATCCGCGGCCGGCACGGCCTGCACCCAGTCACGCAGCCCCCGCCCGTCCAGGTACTCCATCACGATGTAGGGCGAGCCGTCCTCGAGCTCGCCGGAGTCGAAGACACGGACGATGCCGGGGTGGTTGATGATGTTGACGGCGATCGCCTCCTGCCGGAAGCGAGCCACGACGTCCGGCCGGCGGGCGTAGTCCCCGAGCAGCACCTTGATCGCCGCCCGCGCCCGCGTCTTCGGGTGCCGCGCCCGGAAGACGCGCCCCATCCCGCCGCGGCCGAGCTCTCCCTCGATGAGCCAGCCCCGGAGGATCGCGGGGAACGGCGCGTGCTCGTCCTCCGCGCGGCCTTCGGCCTGCCGCGTCTCCATGCCTGGTCATCCTGCACCCGCGCGGCCGCCGGCGGAAGCCCCGACGCGCGCCGGCGCGCCCGACCCGCCGTCTGCACGACGGGCCGTGGACGCGCCGGCGCGAGGGGGTCAGCTCACCCCGAGCTCGCGCAGTAGCCTGCCCACAGCTCCGGGATGCGCCGCTCGCTCAGGCCCATGACGGGCGCCGGCGGCAGCCACTTCGGCTTCACCGGGGCGCGGAGCAGCTTCATGCCGGCCTGCTCCGGCGTACGCCCCCGCTTCGCCGAGTTGCACGCATAGCAGGAAGCGACGATGTTGTCCCAGACGGTCTTGCCACCCTGCACACGCGGGATGACGTGATCGTAGTTGAGCTCACGGGCCACCTTCTGCACGCCGCAGTACTGGCAGCGGAAGCCGTCGCGCAGGAGGACGTTGATCCTCGAGAACTTCACGCCGCGCTTCATCCCCAGCGTCGGCCGCTTCAGCCGCACCACAGCAGGCGCCTTGATGGAGAGCGACGGCGACCGGATGACGTCGTCGTACACCTCGATGACCTCCACCTTGCCCAGGAAGCTCATCGTGACGGCGGTCTGCCACGGGATGACCTTATGGGGCACCATCCATGGCGTCAAAAGCAGCGTCTGCGCGGTCATGGCCCACCTCTCTATCGTCTCTTTCTCTTCATGACGTCACTCCAGGTTAGACGCAATCGGTGCCCGGGGAGGGAGTCGAACCCCCAGATGGCTGGGTCTAAGCCAGCAGCGTTTGCCGTTTCGCCACCCGGGCAGGGTGTCACCGGTGGGACTCGAACCCACATACCCCGAAGGGCGCAGGATCTCAGCCTGCCACGTATGCCGTTCCGTCACGGTGACGTCTGCGCGACGCGGTCTGAGTGGGAGGATTCGAACCTCCACCCCCCGGCTCCCCGAGCCGGTGCTCTACCAGGTTGAGCCACACCCAGAGGGTCTTCGTCGCGCGTCGCGGCGGAGCTCTCGCCCCTCCGCGGTCTGGGTGGGGGGATTCGAACCCCCAGTCCCCGGCTCCCGAAGCCGGTGCTCTACCAGGTTGAGCCACACCCAGAAATCTATCATCAAGATGGAATTGGCAGGCTCGCTCGCTCGGGCGCGGGCTCCCGAAGGCGCACGCTGGCGAGCGGAGCGGCCCGGTGTCCCCAGCGGGATTCGAACCCGCGCCTCCGGAGCGAAAATCCGGCCGCCTGAGCCTCTAGCGAGATGGGGACAGGGTCACATGATGAGGAGAGCCGACCTGCGGCGGCCCCGGCGCCGCGATGTCGCGAGCGCCGAGCCCCGCGAGCCCTGACTGGAGCGGTGGAGGAGAATCGAACTCCCGTCGCGAGCCTGGCACGCTCGCACTCTACCGTTGAGCTACCACCGCGGGTTCATCGAAAAAAAAAGGAGGCGGGCCGCCGGGCGCCGCGCGCCCGCACATCGTGTATGGCCGCCGGACGGCGGCCCGCCTCGGCAACGAGACGAACGAACAGGCAAAGAGCGCCGTGGGGAGGCCCCAAGGGGGAAATGCCAAGCGGCATGGTAACCCACGAGCATTGGCCCGTCCGGTGGAGCGACGAGGGGTCGAACCTCGATCCCTGCCGTGCGAAGGCAGTGTTCTCCCGGTTGAACTATCACCCCGAGCCAGCGGTCCTGGCGTCAGATCTTCATCATCGAACATCCATCCCCTTGTCTCCCCACATCCTTTACCTCCTTGCCTATTGGACGATCACTCATCGATCTTCTTGGGATCATCGCGCTCCTTTCTTTGCAGCGGGGTGTGAAGGAATCGAACCTTCTCGCAGGAGTTTTGGAGGCTCCGCCGTCTCCATGACGCACACCCCGTGGCGCCCCCGAGGAGGATCGAACTCCCCTCACCTGATCGACAATCAGGCTGCCTCACCAGATGCATACGAGGGCAAACCAGCGCCGCCGACGGGATTCGAACCCGCGTCATCCAGATTAACGGTAACCGTCCTCCTTCGGCCCGGATCGGGCAAACGGGTGGAGAGCGGAATGTCAGGTGCTCTACCAGGCTGAGCTACGGCGGCAAGGTCGGGATCCGAGAACCGTCGTCCTTCGGCCCGGATCGGGCGAGAGAGCGGGCGACGGAGAGGGGATCCCGGCGCCCCCGGCGGGACTCGAACCCGCATCGACCGGCTTCGTAGGCCGGCCCCTATCCATTCGGGCTCGGGGGCTGTTGCTGAGAGCGGGACGCTGGAGTCGAACCACGAGAACTGTCCCTCTGAGGCCCGGGGGATCCCGGGCAAAGGGTGAAGGACAGGCGCCATCCATTCTGGCGGCGTCCCGCAAAAGGAGGGCGCTCGTGACGCGTCCTCGTCGGACGGACGGGCCGGCGGAGCCCGTCCGTCACGCTGCCTGTCACGAGACACCCCGGGTGAAATCCGCCATCACCTGGGGGGCCGCCCCGTCGAACCCCACGACATCGAGCATGCCTGGGTCCGTCGGATCGGCGATCGAGAAGCCGGTCGACGTCATTCCGACGACGATCAGCCGAGCCGGTCGGCCCATCGCCTGCCGGTATTCCCTGAGCGCCTGGAACGGGTGAACGCCGCCCGCCCAGGTCTCGTTGTCCGTGTAGACGACGAACGAGTCGACCTCTACCCGGTTCCGCTTCGCCCAGACCATCGGCAACGCGCAGTCGGTGCCGCCGAAGGGGAGGCCACCCACCGCGCGCAGCACGTCGTCGAGGCGCTGCTCCGGCGATATCGACAGCGGCGTGAGGCCGGAGACGCCCCCGCCCCACTTGCCGCCGTACCCGCCCGACGCCGCCGAGAAGCCGGCCACGCCGTACTCGCGCTCGATCCTCGCCGTCGCCATGGCCATGGCCGCGCTCGCCACGCGCGGCGTCAAGCCAGGGACGCCGGCGATGGATCCGCTGGTCATGGACCCGGAGATGTCGAGCGCCAGGAGGTGCTTCTTCCCCGTCGGCTCGACCGCCCGGAACGCGAGGTAGAACGCCTCGTTCAGCGCGTCGACGACCTCGCGGACCGGGGTCCACGAGAGCGCGTTGGCGCGCCGGCGAGCGCGCTCGCCGTGGCCCTGCTCATAGACCTTGAGGGCCGAGAGCACGGCGATGGGGTGGACCCGGGCCGCGCGCAGCCGCCCTGCGTCGGTGAGCTGTTGCGCCACCCTGCGGGACGCGTCGCTCATCGGCGAGAGCAGGCCGATCGCGGTCATCTTCCCCAGGTTCCGGAGCAGCGCTGTCTGAGGCATGTGCTCGAGCAGCGCCTCCCAGACCGCGGGGTCGTTCTTCCACTCGGTCAGGAGCATCTCGTGCGTGAAGCGATGCTGCCTGATCAGCGCGGTGACCTGCTTCCGGTTCGTCGCGGCGCGGAGCGACTCGAACGCGCGCACCGCGTCCGGCAGATCGGTCATGGGCAGCGACTTGCCGCGCGCCGATTCCTTGCCGAGCGCCTCGATGCCGCCGACGATCCAGCGGTAAAGGGCGTCGTGCTGCGGGCTCGGCGCGACCGGGTGCGCGAGCCGCAGGAGATCGCGGTGGCTGAAGCCGTCGCGCTGCTGGTACTTCATCGCCTGGTACGCGACCCTGTCGACGGGCTTGTCGTTGTACCAGGCGGCGACGGCGGACCGGAGGCCGCGCCCCCACTTGCGGAACCCCTGCACATCGCGGGCGAAGTGGAAGAGATCCGTCCCCGTGCGGCACACCTCGGGCAAGGCCGCGAGGGCGGCCTGCCGGGTCTCGAGCTTCGCGTCGGCGGCGGCGATCGCGAGCGCGAAGATCGCGGGCGCGTTCTTCGGCGCTCGTCCCGAGCCGCTGATGTCGACGATGCGCTGCACGGCGCGGGGCCCGTCCGCGGCGAGGCACGCCTCGACGGCGCGGGCGTTCTCCACCGTGAGCTTCCGCTCGGTCGCGTAGTAGGTTCCCCCCTCGGCGCCGAGGATCAGCCAGCGGTCGAGCCTCGCCCACTCGTCGAGGGCGAAGGCGAAGCCGCCGGCGCTGTTCTTCACCTGATCGGCACGGGCCTTCTGCCGCTGCGGGGTGACCAGCGCGGCGAAGTGCTTCAGATAATTGGCCATCACACCACCTCCGGCCCGGGCCCCGGGCAAAAGAGGACGGATAAAAGAGCGTGCTCGGGTTTATCTCCCAAAGATAACCGAGCACGTTCGACCCGTCCTGGGTGGGCGTACGGGGATCGAACCCGCCTCCGCAGGGTCACAACCTGCCCTCTTCACCAGAAGAGAAACACCCACGCAAACCATCGTCGGGATGGCCGGAATCGAACCGGCGGATCTCCTCACCCCAGATGAGGCGCCTTTCCACTAGGCTACATCCCGCAGCGCCTGCTCGAACGAGGCGCCGACGCGCCCCCGGCCGGCGGCGAGCCGGCGCCTCGCGTGAGCGAGGCGGGCCTGCCTCCCGCGATGGGGGCGCGGCTCCGGCGGGAGGAATCGAACCTCCAACCACCCGCTTAACAGGCGGGCGCTCTACCATTGAGCTACACCGGAACATGGAGGCGCAGCGCGCCTCCATCTACATCATCCTGGATTGTCACAGATCAGGTGCCCCGACGCCTGCGCTGCTGCGCTGGCGAGGACAGGTGGACCCGAGAGGAATCGAACCTCCAGCCGTCCGCTTAAGAGGCGGCTGCTCTATCCATTTGAGCTACGGGTCCGCGCGGAGGGCACACCTCCGCATGGCCTGCTGTGTCAGCAAGCCAATGCACGTCGGCCACTCCGCGAAACCATCACCCGGCGCCGTGAACGCGCCGCGGCTCTCATTGTCGAATAGAATGCTCCCAACGCATTCTCTGGCGCGCCCCCTTTCTCCAGGCGCAACTCCCCCTCCGCAGCGCGCGACGAGGCCGCGCGCTGCGCAAGACAACTCATTGCCTCGACTCGTCGGCAGCCGGCAATCCACAGCAGGCCGACAGCCCACAGTAGATCTCCAGCCCACCAACAGGCCGACAGCCCACAGCAGATCTACCGCCCACGAGCGGGCCGATAGCCGCGACGAGCTGACAGCTCACAAGCCCCCAGAACGCCGAAGGCCGCCTGGGTTTCCCGAGGCGGCCTTCGCGAACGTCGTCGATCGACGCGTGCTTAGCTGCCTCTAGGCGCTATTCTCCGGGTTACCGAGCTTCCGCGACGGGCGGAGGCTGCAAGGGTAGCCTGGATTATGCGCCAAATGTTCGCCACCCAGCAGGCGATCCCATGCCACGGCCGCATCGGGCGTTCCCGACTTGGACAGGATGGTGACGAGCTGCAGTTTGTCGCGGCGGCTGAACATGGCGAATCCTCGTGTTCCGACTAAGTACCCCTCTTGGAGGGGCTGCGCAACAGAAAAGTTCCTCGAGTCGATTCTTTTTTCGGTGCCTTCAACGCCTTCTACATTGGCGCTCCCCGGTCCGGGCGCAGTCGGGGCAATCGTCGGAGCAATCGAGCAATCACGCCATCTTCCCTTTGCCGGCGCCCGCCTTGGACCTGGATATGCCACGGGCATCAGGCGCGACCCGCGACGGCGCTCAGGCCCCCTGAGCCGGGAGCGACGGCAGGAGGCGCCCACACGCAGCGCACCTCGTGGCCTATTTCGTGCTGACGTTGGTGCCGGCGCCGGCGCCGACGTCGAGCCGGAATCGCTCGTCGCAACCGCCGCCCGAGACGACCAGCTGACCGCCCTGCACCTTCACGTTGGCCTCGCTCCCGGCCGGCCAGCGCAGCGCGACCATCGCCCGGCCGGTGCGCGCGTCATAGAACGTCCGCTCCCGGTAGCTCGCGCCGTCCCGGCAGCGCATCTCATCGTTGACCTCTCCGTCGAAGACCGCGCCCGCGCCGTCGAAGGTGCCCTCGACCACGAGCAACCCCCCCTCGACCGAGCCGCTCACGCTGCGTATCCCCTGGCAGTGCGCGGGCCAGCCCCCCGAATGACCGCCGTTCACGACCAGGAACCCGTCCGGCGTGCGGGGGAAGACCACATGGTTGCTGTGGTGCACGTACATCATGTAGTCGCGAGGGAAGACCCACGGCGGATCGCCGGCGCACGGGCTGTCCGCCCACCTCGAGTCGGGCTTGCACAGGCGCTCTCGCGCCGCGGCCTCGCTCGTCGCCTCACCGGGCATCTCCTCGGCGGTGCCGATCCGCGCGAGGAGCTCGCTCCACTCCTTCACGAGCTCGGCGCCCTCCAGGTCGGCCTTGCGGACCTCCACGGTGCACGTCGATCTGCCGGCGAGCTTGCCGCGCGTCGCCGCCGAGGGCTTGAGCAGGTGCGCGTTGGCGTAAGCGACCCGGGCGGCCTCGGCGTCGCCCGCCCCGTCGCGCAGCAGCCCGAGGTTGAACCATATCTGGGAACGGAGCTCGGGATCGCCCGCCCCCGCGAGCGCCGCGTTGAAATCGCCATCCGCCGCGTCGCGGTCGCCCGCGGTCAGGTGCGCGAAGCCTCGCTCCGCGAGCGCCCGCGCGTCGCTCGGGTCCGCGGCGATTGCCTCGGAGAACGCCTGGATGGCCGCCTTGAAGTCCTGCTTCTTGGTCGCGAGCCGGCCTCTCGCCAGCGCGGCCTTGTACGTGGCGAGGGCCTGCTTCTCCTTCTCGGTAAGCGGGCGCGCGCTCGGCGCGGGCAGAGCCGGCGACGCGGGCAACGCCGACGGCGCCGGCGGCGCAGCGCCGCTCGCCGACGGGACGGCGGCAGGTGAGCTCGCCGCGACGGGCGGCGCGCCCTCGGCGGTCGGCCGCGGCGGCTGGTCACGGCAGCCCGCGGCGACGCACGCCGCGATGAAGCCGAGCGCAAGGCGCCCCCCGACGTCGAGCGCGCAGCGATGGCTGGTGATTTCCGTGGTCATGGTGCGCATCCTCGCCCGTCCGGGTCGAGCCTGTCACCGCAGATCGATGCCGGCAGGCCGCGCTGCTCGCAGCGCCGGAGCGCGACGGCGCGCTACAGGGCCCCGACGCGCTCCGCGGCCGCCTCGGCGGAGCGCACGGCGGCGTCGATCCCGGAGCCGTGGAACGCGGAGCCGGCAAGGAGCACGCCGCTGCCCGCGAGCGCCTGCTCGGCCTCCCGGACCCGCGCCGCGTGCGCGGGGGTGGAGACCGGGAGGGCGCGCGACCAGCGCGAGACCCATGCGCGCTCCGAGGGCCCGCGCACGCGCAGCACGCGCGCGAGCGAGGCCTCGGCGCGCGCCGTCCAGGCCTCGTCGCCCATCTGCTCGAGGTCCGCCGGATCGGGGCGGAAGAAGAGGCGAAGCGTGACGTGGCCGGCGGGGGCGCGCTCGGCGAACTTCGAGGTCGTGAACGTGCACGCGCGGAAGCCGTGCGCCTGGTGCCCCGCGGCGACGACGAAGCCGGTGCCGTCGAGCGGGTGCTCGATCGCCGCGCGCGGGTACGCCAGCGAGACGGTCACGCTGGAGAGCGTCTCTGCGTCGCGGAGCGCCCGCCCCGCCTCGCCGAGCAGCGCGGCCGCGCCGGCGGCGTGGGTGGCGAGGACGACCGCGTCGGCGTCGATCTCGGCCCCTCCAGCGAGCGCGAGGCGGAAGCCGCCGGCCACCGGCGCGAGCGAGGCGACCGCTGCGGAGGTGCGCACGTCGACGCGCCCGGCGATCGCGAGCGCGAGCGTCTCGGTCAGCTGCGCCATCCCGAGGCGGAAGGTCCGGATCCCCTTGCCGAGCTCGTCGCGCGGCACCTGGAAGCCGAGGAACTCCGCCGCCTCGCCCGGCGCGAGCTCCCGCAGCGCGGCGCCGTCGAAGCCGAACGACCGGTGCGTCTCCTGGCCGACGAGATCGCCGGCGATGCCGAGCGCGCTCGCCAGCCCAGGGACGGCCTCGCTCCGCGCGATGAACCCCTCGGCGCCGAGCTCGATGACGAAGCCAGAGGCCCGCTCCGTCCAGAGCTGCCCGCCGATCCGCGGAGCCGCCTCGACGAGCGTCACCTGGTCGCCCGCCATAGCTCGCCGGAACGCAACGATACACCCGGCCAGACCGCCTCCAATGATGGCAATGCGTCGCATCGCGCCTCTATACCACGAGGCGATAGCAATGTGAGAAACACTGCATCCGGCGAGCAGGGTCCGCCCGGGCTCGCCCGCCGGCGATAACACTGTGAGAAACACTCCATTCACCGAGCGGGAACCACCCGAGCTCGCCCGCTTACGCGCTCAAGCGCTCAAGGAAGGCTCGCCGGCGCGCGCCCATCGGTCTAGGATGCCTCCCATGGTGAGGATATCAAAGTATTTCGACGTCAAGAAAGACGCCTATGGCCGCGAGTACATGGAGGTATACTTCGATGGAATCGCCCTCCTCAGGCTCGTCATGACCAACAAGGGGACGGCCTTCACGCCGGAAGAGCGCGTGAACCTCGGGCTCGACGGGCTGCTCCCGCCGCAGGTCAACACCATGGATCAGCAGCTCGCCCGCGTCTATGGTGGGTTTCGCCGCGAGCCGACGCCGATCGCCAAGTATCAGTATCTGCGGGCGCTCCAGGAGCGCAACGAGATCCTCTACTATGCGCTGCTCAATCGCCACCTCGGCGAGATGCTGCCCATCGTCTACACGCCGACCGTGGGCGAGGCCGTGCAGCAGTTCAACTTCCTCTATCAGAGCGCGCGCGGCGTCTCGTTCTCTCCCGCGAACATCGATCGCGCCCAGCGCGTGCTCGCGAGCTTCCCGTGGGAGGACGTGCGCATGATCGTGGCGACCGACTCCTCCGCGATCCTCGGCATCGGCGACCAGGGTTATGGCGGGCTCGCCATCCCGATCGGCAAGCTCGCGCTCTACACCGCGGGCGGCGGCGTGAGCCCGTTCCACACGATGCCCGTGGTCCTCGACGTGGGGACCGACCGGGCCGATCTCATCGAGGACCCGTTCTACCTCGGTGTTCGCCAGCGCCGCCTGCGCGGCGACGCGTACTTCGACTTCTTCGACAGGTTCGTCGACGCCGTGAAGAGCAGCTGCCCCCGCGCCGTCATCCAGTGGGAGGACCTCTCCAAGGAGGCCGCCTTCTCCGTGCTGGACCGGTACCGGAAGGTGATCCCCTCCTTCAACGACGATATCCAGGGGACAGGGGCAGTCACCCTCGCGGGCGTGGTCGCCGCGTGCAGGCTTCGCGGCGAGCGGCTCAGGGATCAATCGGTGGTGATCCACGGCGCAGGCGCTGGCGGCGTCGGCGTCGCCTGGGCCATCTGCCAGGGGATGCTCCGCGAGGGGCTCACCGAGGACGAGGCGCTCGCCCGCATCTTCGTCCTCGACTCCAAGGGCCTCCTCGCGAAGGACCGCCCGATGGAGGAGTACAAGCGCAAGTTCGCGCAGGATCCGGGGAAGATCGCCGCGTGGAAGAAGGCCGGGGCCGTGCCGACGCTGCTCGAGACCCTCGAGAACACGCGCGCGACCGTGCTCCTCGGGCTGTCCGGGCAGCCCCGCTCATTCAGCGAGCCCGTGATCAAGGCGATGGCCGGCAACACCCCGCGGCCGGTCATCTTCGCCCTCTCCAACCCGACGAGCGCCTGCGAGGCGCTCCCCGAGGAGATCCTCGCCCTGACCGAGGGCCGCGCGCTCGTCGCGACCGGCAGCCCGTTCCCGCCCGTGGAGCTCGACGGCAAGACCATCCCCATCGGCCAGGGCAACAACGCCTTCATCTTCCCGGGGCTCGGGTTCGGATCCATTCTGTCCGACGCGCGCGAGATCACGGACGGCATGGTGCTCGCGGCGGCCTACGCGCTCGTCGACTACACGGCGGAGAAGCACCTCGATAAGGGGCTCATCTACCCGCCCGTGGAGGAGCTCCAGGAGGTCTCCACGCGCGTCGCCGTCGCGGTCATCCGGGCGGCGTTCGAGGACGGCGTCGCGAGGAGCAAGAAGGTCGACCCCGGGAACGTCGAAGCCTATGTGAAGGCGCGGTTCTGGCAGCCGAAGTACCTGCCGTTCGTGCGCGGCTAGGGCCTGCCCCGGAGCGCGCCCCCGCGCGGCGCGGGCGGTGCGCTCCGCCTCAGCCGAGCTGCGACAGGAACTTCCGGAGCTGCTGCGCCTCCACCATCGTCATCACCGGGACGAGCCAGGCCTCGAGCGAGGTCGTGTCGCGAAACGCCTTTCGGCTCGAGTTGTGCGCGTCCCGGATGAGCCGCTCGACCTGGAGCCCCAGGATCGCGTTCGACACCGGCAGCAGGTAGGCCGTCCGGTGCACCGTGGCGTTCTGGACCCGCATCATCTCCAGGAATTTCTCCGCGCTCTCGGGCGCGAGCACGTCGACCTGGAGCAGCTCGATGCAGACGACAGCGCCGTGCCGGTTCTGGGTCACGATGCCCTGGATCCGGGCGATGCACGCGTCGACCTCGCCAGTCGGGAGCGGTGATGCAAGCCTCACCTCGATGAGACGACCGGCCCTGTTGTCAACGGAGTACATGCGCGAAATTCACCCTACCGTAGACGTCCAGACCAGAGCGCGTCAATGAACGGCGTTTCCGCGCGGCACGGCGCCGTACGCGCGCACACGCCATCGACGGTTTTTGTCAGCGCCCTCATCAAGCACCACAGAAAAAACCGTCTGCGACGGCGCTCATGCGTCGGACGAGAAGATCACCTTCCCGGCGCGCGCCTCTTCCTCGGAGGCCGCCTCCCGCTCGGCTTCGAGGGCCTTGGCCTCGGTCTCCAGATCGGGAAAGCGGTACCGGATCCCCTCGCCTGCCTCGAGGTCGACGTCGCCCCCGAGGGCGACCACCTCGCGGGTGATCTCCTCTGACCGCGGCGGCTCCCCCGCCGCCTCCTGCCACGCCCGCTGGAGCACCGCCTCCGTGATCGGCTCCCGGCTGTGCTGCGCGCCGACGCGGGTAAGGATCGCACGTAGCATGGCCCGCCGGCCGTTCCGCCGGGCGAGCCTCCGCTGCTTCAGCGGGCGCAGGAGCGCCCGGCCGAGCGGCAGCGCGAAGAGCGCGAGCGAGAAGACGAGCGGCACCACCCCGAGCGCGACCGCCGTCCCCGTGGCGGGCAGCTCCGTCATCGGGACGCCCCGCGCCAGGAGCCCGAGGTTGTCCAAAGTAAGGTGGGCCCCGAGCGCGTAGAGGCTCATCAGCAGGTTGAACCCGTTGAGCGCCACGATGAGCGCGTTCATCCCCGGCCCGTTCCCGGTCAGCGGAGGCAGCTCCTCGCGCTTCGCCCAGACCGGCGCGGGCGCCCTCACGGGCGCCTCCGCCGCCGTCCGCCGGATCGCCTCGAACCGGTAGACGATGCCCCCCTCCTCCGACACGTCGACCGCGCCGTCGTAGTCGAGCATCAGCCGCGCCATCAGCGGATCCGCCTCGTCGCGCGAGAGCCCCGTCACGCGCATCACGTCGGCGAGCCCGATCCGGCCCCGCTGCGCGCGGATCTCGGCCAGGATGAGCTTCTCGGCCTCGAGCGGATCGCGCGGCGCGGGCGTCGGGCCGAAGAAGAACCGGTTCACCTTCTCGTAGAAGGGCGTCTCGTCGCGCCGCTGCCCGAACGCCCCGCGGCGTCCATACGACGAGGACCACGCCGGCTCGGCCGTCCACACGAACGGCGAGAACGGGTGGAACGTCCAGAAGATCGCGTCGAGGACCAGACGAAAGAGGAAGTAGCCCGCGAACGATCCGGAGAAGTCGTCGTGGTCGCGCGAGTCGCTGTTCGAGCGGGCGAACAGCCGGGCGATCAGGATCCCGACGAAGATCACGACGTACGCGATCAGTACGATCGCGATCCACGCCCGCACGACGAAGCGGGCCACGCCGGCGGCGGCCCGGAGGACGGCCTGGAGCGCGCGCGTGAGGCGCGTGCGGGTCTCCCACGGCTTGGTGAAGCCGTACGGGAAGCGGAAGAGCAGCTCCCCTTCGGACGTCGCCTTGAGGTGCCCGCGGTGCTCGCTGACGAGCAGGTGCAGGCCGCTCTCCGCGTCGCGCAGCGGCAGGCCGCTCTTCGCCGACGCGTCGGCGAGCGTCAGATCGCCCGTGTGCCCGCGCAGGGCGGACCTCAGGATGCCGGCGGCGCGGCGGGCCTCCATCAGCTTCGGAGATTTCAGCGTCAACGGTCGCTCGCCCTTGTTCTACGGCGGCGCAGCCGCGCCCGTCGGTACGGCATCGCCGCGCTCGTCCACGGGGGCAGAACCTCCCCCGTGCCGAGGTTCATGGTGGCCCGCACGGCTCCACGCAAAGGCCACGGCGACTTTTTCGGGCGTCGACCCCGCCCGCGCTCGCAGCGGCGCCTCGCGTCAGCCGCCGCGAGCGCGGTGGTGCCTCGCATCAGCCTCCCGCGTTCGCGGCCGAAGGCGGGCGCGATCTCGGCGTGGCGTCGACCATCCGCACCTCCAGGCCGAGCGCGTCGCGCAGCATCCCCGCCTTCGCGACGACCGTCCACTCCTCGAGCGCCCGATCCTCCGCGCCCTGCACCTCGATCACCAGCGTGTCGCCCTCGATGCGGCCGGTCACCTCCGCGACCTTGGCCCGGTGCTCGCGATCGAGCGCGTCGGCGATGCGGAGGATCGACGCCATCGACTTCACCTTGGCGCGCGCGTCCCGCGAGAGCGCGCGGAAGTTGTCGTGATCCATGCTGGGCGGCGACTTCCTGTGGTAGCGCGCGATGTTCGCGACGATCGCGCGCTCCTCCGGGGTCAGGCCCATGAGGTCGCTGTGGACGATGACGTAATAGCTGTGCTTGTGGTGCCCCTCGTAGCGGACGAAGTCGCCGATGTCGTGGAGCAGGGCCGCCGCGCGCAAGAGGATCCGGTCGCGCTGGCCGAGGCGGTGGCGCGGCGCGAGGTCGTCGAACAGCCGCTCGGCGAAGCGGGCCACGAGCGCGCCGTGCTTCTCGTCGAAGTGGTAGCGGCGGCCGAGCCGGACGCAGGCGTCGCTGACCGCGGCGGCCTCGCCGCGGAAGTCGGGCCCGAGGAAGTGGGCGTGGGCGAGATCGACGAGCACGCCCTCCTTGAGCCCGACCCCGGGAGCGACGATGACCCGCTGCGCGAACGCCCGGGCGATTCGGCCCAGGATCGTCGCCGCGGGGACGATGGTGTCGGCGCGGTCCGGGCGCAGGCCGTAGATCTGCGCGCGTTCCTCGGGCGTCTTGGACGCCATCTCGTCGAGCAGGCGGGACATCGCGGGCACGTCGATCGCCCGCCCCTCCGGGGGCGCGCCCGGCGCGGGGCAGAGATCCGCCAGCGTCTCGATGTTGCCGCCCGTGCCGACGAGCAGATCGATCCCCGAGCCCGACCCCTCGCCGAGCAGCTCCACGATCTCGCGCGTGGCCTCGACCATGACGCGATCGACGTACTCCTCGACGAGCCGCCGGTGCCCCGCGTCGACCGGGCGGCGATCCTCGAGGAAGGCCTCGACCATCCGCACCGTCCCCACGGGGAGCGAGCGCGAGAAGACGGCACCGCGGCCGCGGAGCAGCGTGAGCTCGGTGGAGCCGCCGCCGATGTCGACGAGGAGCGCGGTCCGCTCGCCGAGCGCGACGCGCTCACGGACGGCGAGCTGGACCAGGCGCGCCTCCTCGACCCCCTCGATGACCTCGATATGGACGCCGGCCTCGCGCGCGGCGCGCTCGACGAAGAGGTCGCCGTTCTGGGCCTCGCGCGCGGCGCTCGTCGCCACCGCGCGGTAGCGGTCGACCTTGGCCGCATCCATCGCCGTGCGGAAGCGCCGGAGCGCCTCGCAGGCGGCGCCGATGACCCCCGACTCGAGCCGGCCCTTCGTGAACACGTCGTGCCCGAGACGCACCGACGCGCGATCCGCATGGACATCGCGGAACGGGTGGAAGCGCGGCGCGTCGGGCGCGCCGGTCGCGGCCCCGGCGAGCGCCGGATCCCAGCCGGCCCCGAACGCCCCGAGCGCCGGAGGATCGACGTCGACGATGCGAAGTCGGATGGCGTTGGATCCGATGTCGATCGCAGCGAGCCGCGCCATGTCGGGAGAAGTAGCGAAGCTCTGGGCGGTTGGCTACTCTCATGCCGCTCATGTCGAGGAAGCTTCATCAAGGCTCGGGGGCTCGCCATCTCGGCCCCCTTCAGCATCGGTCTTCAGCGCGCGAGCTCGCGCCCGGGCAGGCTCGGGACGCGCGCCGTCTCCTCGGCGGCGCGCGAGGGGCGGCGCGCCTCGCGCTGGGGATCGCGGCCGCGGCGCTCGCGCTGGCGGCGTGCAGCGGCGGCGAGGCGCGCGCGCCGAACCCGATGCGCGCCCTCGACGAGCGCAGAGCGATCGAGGTGATCCGCCGGGCGATGGCGCACGAGGGCGCGCAGCCGGCGCGCGGGCGCGAGGTCGAGCTGACCAGCGGGAAGAAGGTGCGCGTCGATGTCGGCGTGCAGAGCCGCTCGTACGGCGTCGTCTACGTGACCGAGGAGGACGCCCAGGCGCTCGGCGCCGCGATCCCGCCGCCGAACGGCCGGGACGAGAAGCTGCGCATCGTCCGCGGCGGGGCGGACGGGGCCATCCGCCTGGTGCTCCTCTATCAGCAGAACTACCTCTACGACGACCTCGTCGGCGAGTCGCACGAGCGCACGACGATCACCGCCGAGCGCGAGCTGACGCGCGACGTGCAGGACTTCATCACCTACGCGCGGACGCAGAAGTTCCAGTGAGCGGGCTCGAGGAGGGCGGGGCGGCGCGAAGTCGGGGGCGCCGGAGAGAGCGAGACGCCGAGGAGCGCGCGCGACGCGCGCTCGGCGGCGGGGGGTTGCTCCTCGTGGCCGGGCTCGCGCTGGTCGGCGTCGGGCCGTCGGACGCGGGCATGGCGCTCACGGTGCTCGCGCTCGTGGTGCTCATCTACGGGATCCACAGCTTCGGCCGGCTGGGGACGGAGCAGGACGGGCAGAGCGAGCAGGCGCGGGCTCCGTCGCGTTGAGGCTTGCAGAGCGGGGCGCGTTCGACCAGCATCCGCCGCCATGAATCGCCCTACGCGCCAGCACCAGCACCTCACCCTCAAGGTCACCCAGAAGCAGGAGAGGAGCGCCCAGAGCTCCCGGAAGCCCGGCCGCAAGCACAAGCGCTGGAGCAAGTTCCTCACCCAGTACGCGCCGCTCGTCGCTGGCGCCGAGACGGCCGCCTCCGCCGAGAGCTGAGCTCCCGCCGCCGGCCGAGGACGCCCTGGCGCCCGGCCTTCACAATTCCTTCCTACACGTAATTTTGCGATAGCATCGCACATCAGAGCACGCCGCCTCCGCATCCGACGAGGCGGCGGCGCCTCCGCCCGCGATGGAGGCTGCGCTGCCCGTGTCGTGACGGCAGGGCCTCCGCCCTCGATGGCGGGTGTGCCGCCCATGCCGCGACGGCGGCTGTGCCGCCACTGTGCGACGCCCCCGCAGCGCCGCGCTCTCTCCATGGTTCGTGGATTTTCGTGATGGGGTCGCGCTCATCTCGCCACGTAGCCAAGAGAACACCCCCTCTCGGCGTCTGATACGCGATCGCCAGGCAGCCTGTCACCCACTCCGCGCGAGACGGGCTCGCCGGCTCCGCGCGCATGGCGCGCGAAAGGGCCCACTCCATCTCTCGCGCAAGGAAGGATCCATGTCCGCTCGTCCTCCGTCCCGTGCTGCCCGCGCGGCAGCGTCGCTTTTGTGCTCCCTCGTCGTCGGCGGCACATCGCTCCTCCCGGGGTGCCTGAGCCGCCCGATAGCCCATCAGGACACGCGCACGACTGGCACCGTCGTCGAGCGGCTCCCGCGGCGCGTCGACAAGATCGATCTCCTCCTGACCATCGACAACTCGTCGTCGATGAAGGACAAGCAGGACATCCTCGCGCTGGCCGTCCCCGACCTCGTGAGGCGCCTGGTCGACCCCCGGTGCATCGATCCGCTGAACCCTCTGGAGTCGTCCCCGCCGGAGGAAAACGGCCGCTGCCCGAGCGGCAAAGAGCGCGAGTTCGAGCCCGTCGTCGACATCCACATCGGGATCCTCAGCACGAGCCTCGGCAGCCATGGCGCGGACTCGTGCCCCGACGGACCGCTCGTCTTCAACAACGACAAGGGACACCTCATCGCCCGGAGCGACAGGAACGACCACAACGACGCGGACAACGACCCGCCGACCTACCAGAACATGGGGTTCCTCGCCTGGGATCCAGAGCAGAAGCTCAGCCCCGCGGGCGAGCCGATCCTCGACGACGGCGCGGGGCGCGGCCTGGTGCCGACGCTGACGAACATGGTCCGGGGGGTGGCCGACAACGGCTGCGGCTTCGAGTCCCAGCTGGAGAGCTGGTACCGCTTCCTCGTGGACCCCGCGCCCTACGAGACCCTCGAGGTGGTGAACGGCAAGGCGGAGCGGCGCGGCTTGGACAAGAAGCTCCTGGATCAGCGCAAGGCGTTCCTGCGGCCGGACTCGCTCCTCGCGATCGTCATGCTGTCGGACGAGAACGACTGTTCCATCAAGGAGGGAGGGAACGCCTTCTGGGTCGCGAGGCAGAAGGACGACAACGACAACCTTTTTCGGATGTTCGCGCCGCGCAGGGAGTGCGCGGAGAAGGGCCTGGACGACCCGTGCTGCAAGTCCTGCGGGGCGCCGAGGGGCGAGTGCCCGCTGGACGAGGAGACCTGCGGCCCGGATGGACAGCCCAAGACGCTCCTCCCGAACGAGGACCCGCACAACCTGCGCTGCTTCGACCAGAAGCGCCGGTTCGGCATCGATCTGCTCTACCCGATCGACCGCTACACGGACGCGCTCACGCAGGCGCGGATCCAGGATCACCAGGGCAACGTCGTCGACAACCCGATCTTCTCGGATCTCGACCCGGACGACGAGAACAGCGCGGTCCGCCCGCCGGAGTACGTGTTCTTCGCGGGCCTCGTGGGCGTCCCGTGGCACGACATCGCGCGCCAGGACGACGCGGGTCAGCCCGATCTCCTGGAAGGCAGGGACCAGGACGGCAACCGCGTCGGCGGCTTCAAGAGCGCCAAGGAGCTGAGCGCTCCGAACGCGGGATTCGCGAGCACCTGGGACATCATCCTCGGAGACCCGAAGTCGCGCCGGAGCCCCGGCGATCCCCACATGATCGAGTCGCCGCTCCCCCGCGAGGGCGAGAACCCGATCACCGGGACGCGCATCGCCAGCCCGGACTCGCCGGACGACGCCAACATCATCAACGGCCATGAATGGAACCCCAACCCGGGTTTCGGCGACCTCCAGTACGCTTGCACGTTCCCGTTGCTCGAGGCCGTGAGGGGCGATGACTGCAAGGGCAATGAGGACCGAGACAGCCCTCTGTGCAAGGACAACCCCGACGGCACCGACAGCGACCTCCAGGTCAGCGCGAAGGCCTATCCGGGCCTGCGGCAGCTCGAGCTCATCCGGAACCTCGGAGAGCAGGGCATCGTCGGCTCCGTGTGCCCGGCGCAGCTCAAGCACCCTGAAGAGGATCGGCTCGACTTCGGCTATCGGCCGGCGATCGGCGCGATCGTCGATCGCCTGAAGACGAAGCTCGGCGGGCAGTGCCTGCCCCGCGCGCTCCAGCCGAACGAGAGCGGACAGGTCAGCTGCCTCGTCCTCGAGGCGCGGAGCACGGCCCAGGGGAAGTGCGGCTGCGACGGGCTCACGGCGCGGCGGGAGGTGCTCCACGAGAACCTCGCCGCAAAGCGGAGGGTGCTCGAGGATCCCGTGGCGGCGGCGAACGGCTGGAACTGCGTCTGCGAGGTCGAGCAGCTCCACGAGCCGGACGAGCTCGCGGCGTGCCAGAACACGGTGCCTCCTGCGCCGGTCGAGGTCGGCGGCGAGAAGGTGCACGGGTGGTGTTATGTCGACCCGCGGCTCGGCTTCGGCCGGGAAGAGGTCGTCGCCCAGTGCCCGTCGACAGAGCGCCGCCAGATCCGGTTCACCGGCGACGGCGCAGCCCTGGACGGCGCGACGCAGTTCGTCATCTGCTCCGGCGACACCGCCAAACAGTAGCGTGGCGCGCGCTCCAGCGCTCCGCTGCGCTGGACGCGGCATTGGAGGTGGTCGAGCTTCGGTCCTTCGGAGCGGCGCTCGGGCAGGCGCCGCTCGTCCCCAACCTGCGCTTCGTGGATCTTTGCAATCAGCGCGAAGGGCCGCCTCCTCGGCGTGAAAGCCGATAGACTGCGACGCGTGGACTCCACGGCACACCACGGCGCGGAGCGGCCTCCGTCGGTTCCGCCTTCAGCCAGGTACGACCCCGAGCACGGCACGTTCGAGCTCGTGGTGACCGACGCCGACGGCCGTCGTTCGGGCGAGTGCCACGTGTACCGCGCGAGCGACGGCTCGTTGCTCTCGCGCTGCTGCTACGCGGGCGGGGTGAAGGACGGGCCGTTCACCTTGTTCCACCCGAACGGTCAACCCGCGCAGCGCGGGCGCTACCGGGGCGGCGAGCTCGACGGCGAGGTGGTTGTGTACGGCAGCGACGCCCCGACGGAGCTCAGGCTACGACCGTGCTGTGTGCCGCCTGGCGCCTGGGAGCTGCGAACGCGCTACCGGCAAGGGAGCATCGTACGCCAGGTCTTTCACGACCGCGACGGGCACCCGATCTCCGCGGACGGCTCCCGCTGGCCCGACAGACCCGCCGGCGTCGCCGGAGAGGCCGACTACGACCACGGCTCGCAACGATGGCTGGTCCGCGAGGAGGACGAAGCCTCGGCGTCGCTCATCGACCGTTACTTCACGTGCGAGGGCAAGCCCTCTCAGGAGATCGAGATCCGCGCTGGCGCGCGTTATCGCGAGCTCCGGTACGACGCGCTGGGCCGCCCTTCCGAGGAGCGGCACCTCGATCCCCAGGGACGCTTCCACGGCCCGTCCGTCCGCTGGTTTCCCGATCCGGACACGAGCCCTTACCTCGACCGGCGCGTGCGCGAGGAGCGCGGCCAGTACACGCACGGTCACCCGGTCGGCGCGTTCACCGCGCTCGACGCGGACGGGGCGCTGGTGGTGCGACGCGAGCTCGGCGCGGCGCTCGACGAGGCGAGCCTCGGCGCGTCGCCCGCGCTCGCCGAAGACCTCGCGGCGTGGGACGCCGAGCGCGTCTGGGCCCTCGCGCGAGAGCTCTTGCAGGATGGCCGCGCGCGCGAAGCCTGCTGCGCCGCGGCCCGCGCGGCGGCCTGCGGGGGCGAGCGAGAGAGGCTCGTCGAGTTCCTGCGCGCAGCGACGCTGCAGCCGAAACCCGAGGTCGTGGAGCAACGCGGGCGAGCGCTGCTCGAGGCGTCCGACGCGACCGCGCTCGGCGTCCTGGACGAGCTGCTGCTCGGCGCCGAGCCGAGCGCGGCTTACCGCACGCTCGCCGCGGTCTTCCGGGGCTCGCGCCGCGTGGCGCTCTCGCTCGTCGAGGCGGCGCTGCTGCTCGTGCCCGACCGCCGCTCGACCTGCATCACGCGCGCGCTCCTGCGGCTCGAGCTCGGCGACACGCGCGGGGTGCTCGAGGACGCCGACCGCATCGAGGCCGATGCCCCCGCCGTGGCCGAGCACCTCAGGACCTTCGTGCGGCTGCTGTACCCGGAGTTTGCTTTCTGGCCGGCGCGCCAGGCCATCGATCCGGTGCCCGGCGACGCGTCGGTCACTGTCGAGCTCGACCAGCCGATCGAGCAGGTTCGGCAGAAGATCCAGCTCTACGCCACCCGCTTGCTCCGCCTGCGCGAGGCCGTGCAGCGCAGCCTGCCGGGCACGGAGCCCTGTCCGTGGCTCCCGCCCGACCTGTCGCACCTCTTGCCGGACGGGCCGGTGGAGCTCGCGCGGACGGAGGCGACCTTGACCGAGGAGACCGAGAATGGCGTCGAGACGGTCGAGCTCACCGTGGACGAGACGCTCGACCCAGGAGCCCTGCCGGTCTCTCTCCTGATGCGGAGGGCCCGAGCCGAGTGGGCCGCCCTCTGCTGGCTTTGCTGGTCGGCCGGCCTCGACCACGTCGCATTGCCGGATCGCATCGCGCACCGGCCCGACTTCACCGCGGCGGTCAACATGTCGCTCACCCGCTGGTTCCGCGCGCGCGACCAGCTGCAGAGCGGCGGGCTCGTCAGCCGGGCGCGCGGCGTGCCGGGCTTCGCCTGGGAAGGGCACGACATCGGCGAGCTCGACCCCACGCTCGCGGCCATCGCGGCCGACGAATACTTCGAGATGCGCTGTCTCTTCGTGTGGCTCATGTTTCCGGAGAACGTCTCCCCGTTCCAGAGCGACATCCGCGCGGCGTGAGCGCCGATTCAGGGCGGTCGATGCCCGGGCTCGCAAGGCGATCTGCCTGATGGCTTTGCGCTCCGCGCGGGACCACGAGCCAAAGTCGATGATCACGGCGACGCCCGCTCCGAGCAGATCCTCTGCACGACGAAGCATAAGCCCCTGGAGGAGGAAACGAGACGGGTAGTCGACCAAGCTCCTCGTGGCGCACCATCTCGCCACAGGGGACAGGTCGAGGTGTGGCGGTCCTGCGCGCGACAGGTGACCCCTTGAGCTCGCGCGTCCAGCCGATCGGCCGCAGCCGTCGGTCTGGCGCCTCGCTTGCATCCGCTCCCGCGCATGCATCTACACCGGATGAAGACTCCGGGTCTCGCTCACATCGCCTACCTGCTCGGCAACAAGGGCGAGGCGATCGTGGTCGACCCGCGGAGGGACATCGACGAGGTCCTCGCGGCGGCCAGAGAGAGGGACCTCGTGATCAAGTTCATCCTCGAGACGCACCGCCACGAGGACTTCGTCATCGGGTCTGGCGCCCTCGCGAAGGCGACGGGCGCGAAGATCGTGAGCGGAGATCATCCGCTCTTCGGACAGAGCGACATCCGGATGCGGGACGGCGAGGAGCTCGACCTGATCGGGCTGCGCGTCCGAGCGCTCCATACGCCGGGGCACACGCCGGAGAGCACCTGTTACGCCGTGTTCCTCCCGGACGCGCCTGGGCGCGCCTTCGGCGTCTTCACCGGCGATACGCTGTTCATCGGGGAGACTGGCCGGACCGACCTGCCCGACCGCGAGAAGACCAGCGACAATGCGCGCCTCCTCTTCGCGTCGGTGCACGAGAAGCTCGTCCCGCTCGGCGATCAGGCCCTCCTCTGGCCCGCCCACGGCTCCGGCTCGGCCTGCGGGGGCAACATCGCGGAGCGCGATGACTCCACGCTCGGCCTCGAGCGGGCCTACAATCCCGTCTTCGTGAGGTCGGTCGACGACTTCGTCCGTGCCAAGGTCGCGGAGCGCATCCCGCGCCCACCCTATTTCAGTTTGATGGAGAAGCTGAACCTCGAAGGGGGCAAGCCGCTCGCCGCGAAGCCCGGCGACGTCCCTTCCCTGCCGCCGAAGAAGTTCGCGTCAGACTCGAAGCAGGGGCTGGTGCTCGACGCGCGTGACCCCGAGGCGTTCGCGTCGGGGCACCTGCCCGGCTCGTTCAACCTCTGGCTCGCTGGGCTCCCGGTGTTCGGCGGGTGGATCGCGGACGAGACGACGCGGGTCTACCTCGTCCTCCCGCGCGCCACGGACGTGGAGGCGGCGTTCCTGCACCTCGCGCGCGTCGGCGTCGATCGCGTCTCCGGCGTGCTCGCCGGAGGGTTCGACGCATGGCGAGACGCGGGCATGCCCATCGAGAAGACGGGCACGATGACCCCGCGCGAGCTCCACGACGCGAGCGACGCCTTCACCGTGCTCGACGTCCGCGATGATCAGGAGTTCGAGACGGAGGGGCACATCGAAGGCGCGCGGCACATGTACGTTGGATATCTCGATGAGCACTTCGAGAAGATCCAGCCCGCGCTGCCGCGTCATGGCCGCATCGCGCTCGTCTGCAGCGTCGGGCACCGCGCTGGCCTCGCGACGAGCATCCTCCGCCGCCGCGGCTTCACCGAGGTCACCAACGTCCTCGGCGGGATGACGGCGTGGGAGAAGCTCGGGTTGCCGAGGAGGCAGGGCCCCGAACGCACGGTGACCACCGTGGATATCGAAGGAGCGCGACGATGAGCTCGCAGGGAGGCACGCGCTGGGCACCGGAGATCGCCGGACTCGCGATCGGAGCGCTGGAGACGTTCGCGATGGGGACCGCGAAGCGGCCTCTCGGCGTGACGTCCGCGTTCGAGACGGCGGCGAGCACGCTGGCGCGCCGGCTCGCGCCGCAGGCCAGCCGAGTGAACGAGTTCGTGGCCAAGCGTGAGACGACGCCGAAGATCGACTGGGAGGTGCTGCTCGCCCCGGGCATCGTTCTTGGCGCGTTCCTCGCCTCGCGCGCCTCGGGCACGCGAGGATCCACGCTGCCGGACGCATGGCGGGCGCGGTTCGGGGAGAGCCGCGGAAAGCGCTACGCTGCCGCGTTTTGCGGTGGCGCCCTGATGATGTTCGGCGCGCGGCTCGGCAAAGGATGCACCAGCGGGCACGGCATCAGCGGCACGATGCAGCTCGCCGCGGCGAGCCTCGCGTTCGACGTCGCGATGGGCGTGAGCGCCGCCTTGACGGCGAAGCTCCTGTTTCGAGGAGGTGCGCGATGAAGCGGGATCCGCTCGGAAAACTGGCGCTCGGCCTCGCGACCGGGACCGCGTTCGGCGCCTTTCTCCAGCGAGGAGGGGCCTCGGACGCCGACCTCATCATCAGCCAGCTCCTGCTGCGCGACGGCGCCGTTGCGCGGATCATGTCGACGGCGGCGGCTGCCGGCTCGATCGGGACGCACACCTTGCGCGCAGCCGGCGCGACCGAGCTCGACGTGAAGCCGTTCCAGGTTCGCTCGGTGATCCTGGGCGGTGTGGCGTTCGGCGCCGGGATGGCGGTCCTCGGTTATTGCCCCGGCACGACCCTCGCCGCGGTCGGCGAAGGCCGACGCGACGCGATGTTCGGGCTGCTCGGGATGGTCGCGGGAGCGCTCGCCTTCATCCGCGTGTACCCGCACATCAAGGAGGTGGTCGAAGCGACGGACCTGGGCAAGGTCACCGTCCCTTCGGCGACGAAGACGTCCCCTTGGCCCTGGGTGGCTGGCCTCGCCGGGCTCGCCGCCGCAGCGGCGCTCGTCAGCCGCGTGCGGGCAGCGCGATGAGGCGGTCGAGGCGCCTCCTCGCCAGCCGAGACGCTCGGATTTGAACGCAACGAGGACGCTTCAGTCGAGGGCCATCACCGCGGTCTCGCCCCCGATGTCCAGGCGTGAGAGAAGCGATTCTACGGCCTCCATGGACAGGGGGGCCCCCCTCACCATCAACGCGGATTCACGCACCCTGGTGAGCGCTGGGAGCCAGTCGAAGCCCGTGAGCTCACCCGAGCTCACGAGACGGAGCTCACCCACCTCCGCCAGGGCGTCGAACCCGTCGAGGCCCGGGCCTTCCAGCAGATGCATCTGAAAATTCGCGCCGACGCGGCGCAGGTTGCGCAGCGCGGTGAAGTCGTCGGTGTGGTTGCGGAAGAGCGTGAGCGAGCCGTCGATGTGGACGAGGGCGGAGAGCGGCTCCAAGGCGCCCGGCGACGTATCGCTCAGGTGGATCGAGCCCCGGAAGCGGGTGCATCCGGCCACGCTCGTGTAGGGCTCGATCAGCAGATCGCCCGGCTGGCCACACACGACCGCCTCGGCATCGGGGTCCGGCGGCTCCCTGGGAACGGCGTTCGTGAGGGACACCAGCGCGCCGCTGCGCACGTGCGACGTCGCGAAGGACTCCAATGCTTCAGCGGTCAGATTCGCGTTGCGCCGAGCGATCATGGAGGCGCCGATCTCCGCGAGAGCAGGAAGCCACGAGAAGTCGGCAAAGCCGCTCTGGTAGAGCCACAGCCCGGAGACGTACTGGATCGACTCCAGGCCACGCAAGGCCTCCGGCGCCGTCACGACCAGCAACCGACCTTCGATCCGCGTCAGGTTGGACAGAGGTCCGAGATCCTCAGGAGGCGAATAGAGCAGCAAGGATCCCTCTATTTCCCTGAGATCCGTGAGCGCGTCGATCGCCTCGGGTCCGTCCAGGCCCAGCAGATGAAGCGTGCCGAGGAAGCGCGTACAGCCACGCAAGCGCTCCAGCTCGGGCGCAGGCCCGGTCGTGTCTTGAAGGAGGTTCGCGCCCACCGCGATCACCTCTCCCGCCGTCCCGCAGTCACGCCCCTCGGGAGATCCCCCTTGCCCGCCCCCGGATGGCTCGGCGGCCCCGGAGCCGCCGCTGCCAGCTGTCGCGCCTCCGCCGCCGCCCGCGCCGGCGCTCGAAGCTCCCGTGGAAGCGCCGCCTGCCGCTCCGCTCGGGCCGTCGGGGGTGGTGCCACAGGCCGCAGCACCGAGGAGCAGCAACCCCGCCGCGCCGCTCAGCCCGCGCCGCAGCATGTGCCTTTCCCCTCTTTCCCCGCGCATGGTCGCTCGATCCTAACAGAGCTCTCAAGCGCGAGGCACGACGGACTGAAGCGGCCGGCGGGCGGGCTAGTTGCCTGCCGTGTGGGCGATCGCGAAGATGAGGTTGCGCTCGAGCCGGATGCCCTGCGGCGTGCGGAGCGCCTCGAGCTCCTTCGCGAGCCGCTCGCGCACCTCGCGCTTCTCCTCGGCGGTCAGGTGCGAGAGGTGGTTGCCGAACGAGCTCGAGCCGCTGTGCTTCAAGATCTCGTCGATGTCGGCGGCGTGGTCGACGAAGGTGAGGATCTCCACCGTGTCGGCGATGAAGCCGGCGCGCTCGAGCAACACCCGGACCTCGTCGACCGTCAGCTTGTACGGGCGATTGCCCTGCGCGTCTCTCCCGAGCTCGGCCAGCACCTTGCGCTGGATCGGCTCGAGCTGATGCGGCTTCTCCCGCGATCCCGTGCTGAATCCGAGCTTGCCGCCCGGCTTCAACACGCGCGCCGCCTCGGCGATGGCGCGCTCCTTCTGAGCGTCGTTCAGCCAGTGAAGGACGCTGTTCAGGTACACGACGTCAAAGCTCTTCGTGGCGAAGGCGGAGAGGTCCTCTGCGCGGCCGACCGCTGTCGCGAGGTTCACGCGGGCCTTCTGCCGGGCGATGTCGACGCGGAGCGGCAGGGGATCGATGGCGGTCACGCTGCCCTCGGGGCCGACGATCTCTGCCACGTGAGCGGCGAGCCGGCCGGTGCCCGCGCCGACGTCGAGCACACGCTGGCCGCGCCGCACGCCGAGCGTTTCGATGAGGAGCTTGCCGTGGTTGAACTGCCGGTCGCTGCCGTGCTCGTAGGCCCGGGCGAGCTCAGGGGTGTCGAGAGAAAGGCTGATGGTGGTCATCCCGGCCGCCCGAGCAGGGCCCGTGCCGGCGCCCGGCGCCGCGCCGGCAGGGCCCGCGCGCCGGGGCGCCGCGCGGGCGGCGAGGACCCGCGCGCAGCAGATCACGATCGCCGCTGCTCGCGGGACAGCAACGATGCTGCTCTGCTGCTGCGCCGCGAGCAGCGTGGCCGCACGGGGAAGGCGGCGGGCAGGGACGGCGCTCGCCAGGACGCTCACCGCTCGTCGATGCGCCGCCGAAATCACCAGCTCACACGTGCAGGCCAGAGCGGCTTGCAGGACTCAATCCTGCAGCGAGCAGGCGGGCTCGATGTCGAGCGCCGCTCGATGCGGCGCAGCGCAAGAGCGGGGCTTCAGGCTAGGATGCGCGTCATGGGTACGGCGCTGACGGTGGAGCGCTACGCGGAGATGCGCGCGCAGATGGAAGCCGGAAGGCTCCGCGACGAGGTGCTCGCGCGCGCCGGGCTCACGGCGGACGAGTGGACGGCCGCGCAGCGCGAATGGCTCGAGCGGATGGGCGCGGAGCTCGAGCGCGGCAGTTCGGAGCTGACCAACCGCTACACACGAGCCTTCCTCGAGCACCTGCGGGCGTTCGTCGCGGCCTCGCCGCCGGTGAGGGCGCCGTCCGGTCGAGCGCCGGCCGCACCGCGGCTCGCCGCGCCAGCGCCGCGCACCACGGCGCCGGCCGCACCCGCGGCGCCGGCTGCGCCCGCGGCGCTGGCCGCGCCCGCGGCGCTGGCCGCGCCCGCCGGCACAGCCCCTCTCCCAGACATGCCGGCGCTCGTCGCCGCTCTGCCCTTCGTGCCGAACGCGCCGCCCGGTCGAGCGCCCGCCCCACCGCGGCTCGCCGCGCCAGCGCCGCGCCCCGCGGCGCCCGCCGCCACCCCCGCGGCGTTGGCCGCACCCGCCGGCACAGCCCCGCTCCCAGACATGCCCGCGCTCGTCGCCGCCCTGCCCTTCGTCCCGGCGTCGGAAAAGCGGGGTGCCCCCGCGCCCCCGCCGAGCGCCGCGGCCCCCACCGCGCCCGCCCTCTCGCTGGAGCAGTACGCCGCGCTCTGCGCGGAGCTCTCGCTGCACCCGCGGAGCGCCGCGGCGATCTACCCGCGCTACGGCCTCCGCGACGCGGCCGCGTGGCAGGCGACGGACGCCGCGTGGCAGGCCCGGATGCGCGGCGACTCCGCCCTCGAGGCGCGCTGGCAGCAGCTCATCGCCCATTACCGAGCCCACTACAGGGCTCGCTGAGCCGACCCGCTCGCCGAGCCCACGCGCGGCGACCCCGCAGCTCTCCCTGCTCCGCTGCTGACCTGCCGCGCCGTCCCCCACCGTCGAGACCGGCTCCGCCACCCGACCGAAGAGACCGAAGACGCGAAGACCAGCGAGGCGTGCCTCACGGCCCAGGGCGGCAGCGCTCCACGGGCCGTTTCGCCGCCTCGGCGGCGCGACGCTTCGTTGCGCCTGGCTTGCAAATCGAAAAATTTCATTCGATCATGCATTCACTTCGAATGACAACGACCATGGATGCCATCGATCTGAAAGCGATCCACCTCCTCGCCCGCGACGCCCGCCGGTCGTGGGCGGACCTCGGCGAGGCGGTCGGCCTCTCCGCGCCCGCCGCGGCCGAGCGGGTGCGGCGGCTCGAGGAGCGCGGCGTCATCACGGGGTGGGAGGCGCGCCTGGACGCCCGGGCCGTGGGCGCCGGGCTCACGGCCTTCATCTCCGTCTCGATCGCGAACCGCCGCGGTCGGGGCGAGTTCCTGCGCGCCGTCGAGCGCGCGCCCGAGATCCAGGAGTGCCACCACGTCGCGGGCGACGAGGACTACCTGCTCAAGGTGCGCTGCCGCGACACCGAGGCGCTCGAGCGCCTGCTCACCCAGGAGCTCAAGGCCCACGACGGCGTGGTGCGCACGCGCACGACGGTCGTCCTGTCCACCGCCAAGGAGACCGCGCTCCCGCCCCTGCCGTCCGAAGAGGCGCGCGACGGCGAAGCGCGCCCCCGCAAGGCGCCCGGCCGCGGGGCCTCCCGGAAGGAGGCGCCGTGAGCGGCGGCGACGGACTGCCGCCCTTCGCAGAGCGAAGTGATCCCGGCGATCGCCGCGACCGCGGCGCTCGCACGCTCGACGAGCGCGACCTCGCGGCGCTCGCGGCCGCCATCGAGGACGCCGCGATCGCGCAGCGCGATTTCTCGCACGCGCGCCACCTGCTCCTCGCCCTGCACTACGTGCGCTCCCACGGGCCCGAGGGGGCGCTCGCGCGCATGCGCTCCGCGCTGCAGGCCTTCAACGCCCGGCATCCGCCGACCTACGGTTATCACGAGACGATCACGGCCGCCTGGCTCACGCTCGTCGCCGGCCACGCCGCCGAGCACGGAGGCGCCGCCGTCCACGACCTCGCGGAGGGCCTCCTCGACCGCTACCGCAGCAGCAAGGCGCTCTTCGCCCATTACTCTCGCGCGCGGCTGCTCTCGGACGACGCCCGCGCCGCGTTCGTCGCGCCCGACCTCGCGCCGCTCCCGGCTCCAGGCGACGGCGTGCGCATCCGCCTGGCGACCGAGGCCGATCTCGTGGCGATCGAGGAGATCTACGCGTTCTACGTCGAGCGCTCGACCTGCACCTTCGCCACCACCGTCCCGACCCCGGCGGAGCGGCGCGCCTGGCTCGCGGCGCACGGCCCCCTGCACCCCGCCACCGTGGCCGTCGAGGGCGACGGGGCCGGAGCCGTGGTCGGCTGGGGCTCGCTCTCCCAGTGGAACCCGCGCGAGGCCTACGCCCGCTCCGTCGAGAACTCGGTCTACGTGCGCGACGGCCTCCAGCGGCGGGGGCTCGGGCGCCGCATCCTCGCCGATCTCGTGAGCCGCGCGATCTCGCTCGGCCACCGCACGATCATCGCGCAGATCGCCGGCGACCAGGCGGCGAGCGTCGCGCTGCACCGCGCGCTCGGGTTCGAGGACGCCGGGTTGCTCCGCGACGTCGGGCACAAGTTCGACCGCTGGCTCGACGTGATCCTGATGCAGCGTGCGATTCCGTACTCTGCGAGCGATGGCCAGGCGCCGTGATGAACCTCACGCGCCCGCAATCACGACGAACGGCTCCGCGCGGGCCCTGGAGCGCGCTTTCGAGCACGCCCCGGGGCTGGCGCGCCCAGGGCGCAGGCGGGCGCGCTACGAGGCCTTGGCGTTCTTCAGCGCTTCCGGGTTCCCCGGCCCCTCGAGGTACTCGTCGTACGTGCCGTTGAAGACGCGCGGATCCTTCGCCGACAGATCGAGCACGCGGGTGCCGAGCTTGCCCACGAAGTGCCGGTCGTGGCTCGTCACGACGACCGTCCCCTTGTACTCGACGAGCGCCTGGAGGAGCGCGTCGATGCTCTCGACGTCGAGGTGGTTCGTCGGCTCGTCGAGCACGACGATGTTGTTCTTCACGAGGATGAGCTTCGCGAGGAACAGGCGCGCCGCCTCGCCGCCGGAGAGGTTCTCCGTCTTCTTGAGCCCGGCCTCGCCGCTGAAGAGCAGCTTTCCGAGCACCGAGCGCACGTGCTCCTTCGGGGCGGTCGGGTCGAAGCGGTACAGCCAGTCGTAGGCCGTGAACCCCGCCTCGATCGCCTCGTGGTGATCCTGCGCGAAGTAGCCGACGTTCGTGTCGTGGCCCCACGTGACGGCCCCGGCGTCCGGCGTGTACTCGCCGACGAGGAGCTTGAGCAGCGTCGACTTGCCGATGCCGCTCGGCCCGATGACCGCGAGCTTGTCGCCGCGGTTCAGGTTGAAATCGAGCTTCTGGATCACGCGCCGATCGCCGAAGCCCTTGGAGAGGCCCTCGACGCGCAGCACGTCGCGGCCGGAGGGCTTCTCGATCTCGAACTTGATGTACGGGCGCACGACGCTCGAGCGCCGCACCTGGATGCCCGCCTCGAGCTTCTCGATCTCCTTCACGCGCGACTGCGCCTGGCTCGACCGGCTCGCGCTCGCGCCGAAGCGGGCCACGAAGTCCTTGAGCTCGGCGATCTTCTTCTTCTTCTGCGCGGCGTCGGCCTCCGACTGGCGCTTGCCGGTCGTCTTCTGCTCGATGAAGTCGTCGTAGTCGCCCGTGTAGAGCGTGACCGTCTGGTAGTCGACGTCGGCGACGTGCGTCGCGATCGCGTTCATGAAGTGCCGGTCGTGGCTGACGACGAGGAGCGTGCCGCGGAAGGTGTCGGTCAGGTACGACTCGAGCCAGCGGATCGAGTCGAGGTCGAGGTGGTTCGTCGGCTCGTCGAGGAGCAGGACGTCCGCGCCCCCGAAGAGCGTCTGGGCGATGAGGACGCGGAGCTTGTACCCGCCCGCGAGCGTGCTCACCGCGCTCGTGTGCCGGGCGGTCGCGATCCCGAGCCCCTCGAGGATCTCGGCGGCGCGCGACTCGGCGGTGTAGCCGTCCTCCTCGCCGATCGTGCCCTCGAGCTCGGCCAGCCGCATGCCGACCTCGTCGGTCATCTCGACCTCGTACAGCCGATCGCGCTCCTGCATCGCGTCCCAGAGCGCCCGGTTGCCCATCAGGACCGTGTCGATGATCCGGCAGGACTCGTAGGCGAAATGATCCTGCTTGAGCACCCCGACGCGGAGCTGCTTCGGGATCTCGACCGAGCCCTGATCCGACTCCTCCTCGCCGGAGATGACCTTGAGGAGCGTCGATTTCCCCGCTCCGTTCGCGCCGACGAGCACGTAGCGCTTGCCGGGGTCGAAGCGCATCGTGACGTTCTCGAAGAGAATTTTGGGACCGTACCGCTTGGTGAGCTTTTCGAGCGTGATCATCTCAGCGGCGCCGGGCGTAGCACGTGTGCGCCTGCGGTTCCGGTGAATTCCGGAGGCAGCGCGCCCCCCGGGCGCCGGCGCGTCGCCTCGGCGCGCCGGGCGGCGGGCCGGCGACGCGCCGGGGCTTCCTGGTCGTGTTGCGCATGCTCGCTCGATTCCCTGTGAGGCCCCTGGGAGGCCCCTGGGAGGCCGGCGAAGCGTCCCCGTTCGCGTGCGACGTCAAGGTCGTCGGGCGCGAACGGGGACGCTTCGCCGCTGCCCGGCGACGCCCGGGATCCGCCCGTTCCGGCGAGCGCGCGGGCGTACCTTGGACGGTTTCACGCACCGCGGCGGCAGACCGGGGTAACATGCGCCCGTCATGCCTCGCGCGCCCGTCAGCCGTCCCCGTCGCCAAAGCCGCGCCGGCCTCGCTGGCTCCGCTGGCCTCGCGGGCGAGGCGACGACCCACGTCGCCCGGGCCGGGGGTGATCCTCGCCGATGACCCGGGTCCCTGAAGGCTTCCGGCCCGAGGCGCTCGTAGGCCAGGTCCTGCGCGGCAAGTGGCGGCTGGAGCGCCTGCTGGGCTTCGGCGGGATGGCCATGGTCTACGCCGCCACGCACCGCAACGGGATGCGCGGCGCGGTGAAGATCCTCCGCCGCGAGCTGTCCGAGGACGAGGAGGCGCGCTCGCGCTTCCTGCGCGAGGGCTACGTCGCCAACCGCGTGGAGCACCCGGGCATCGTCCGGGTGCTCGACGACGACGTCACCGAGGACGGCTCCGTGTTCCTGGTGATGGAGCTGCTCGAGGGCGAGACCGTGGAGGCGCGCCGCGCGCGCGAGCCGGGCGGCGTGCTCGGCGTGAGCGACGTGCTCGGCATCGCCGACGACCTGCTCGACGTGCTCGCCGTCGCGCACGAGCGCGGGATCGTGCACCGCGACCTCAAGCCGGACAACCTGTTCCTCACGCGCCACGGGCAGCTGAAGGTGCTCGACTTCGGCATCGCGCGGCTTCGCGAGCTCTCCTCGCCGGCGAACGCCTCCACGCGCGCCGGCACCCTGATGGGGACGCCGCAGTTCATGCCGCCGGAGCAGGCGAGGGGGCAGTGGGACAGGGTCGACCCGCGCAGTGATCTGTGGGCCGTCGGGAGCACGATGTACCAGCTCCTCTCGGGGCGGTACGTGCACGAGGCCGAGACGCTCCCGCTGCTGCTCCTCGCGGCGATGACGCAGCCGGCGCCGCCCGTGGGCAGCGTCCTGCCGGCCCTGCCCCCGCCGATCGCCGGCGTGATGGACGTGGCGCTCGCGTTCGACCCCGACCGCCGCTGGCCGAACGCCCGCGCGATGCAGCGCGCGCTCCGCCAGGCGCGCGGCGGCGCGGCGCTCGATCCGGCCCCGGGCGCGCCCCCTGCCGGACGCGCGCCCCTGCACTCGGAGCACGGGCGCGCGCTCCTGCACTCGGATCCTCCAGGACGCCCGTCGGCGCAGGCGCGAGGTCCCGGGAGCGGGCCGCGCGGCACGGAGTTCGCCGCGGCGGGCACGGCCAGCGGCGTCGCGGCGGGCGGCGGCGCGGCCAGCACCGGCACGGTCTCGCCGGTCGTGGAGCGCTCGGCCAGCGGGGAGCGCTCCGCGCCGCGCGCGGCGGCCGCGGGCGCGCTCCTCGCCGGCGCGCTGGCCGTGGGCGCCCTGGTCGCGCTCGTGTGGTGGCAGCGCGCTGGCGCCAGGGGCGCGGAGGATCCGTCGCACGGCTCCACGGTGGAGGCCGAGCCGCGCCTCACCGCGGGCGCCGGGGCCACGACGGCGCCGCCCGACAGCGCAGGCTCGCCCGGGGCCGGCGTGCAGCCGGCGCCGTCCGGCGATGCGGTCCCCGCGATCGCGCCGTCCGCGCCCGCGACCACGCCGGAGCCCGAGGCCGCGCCCACGACGGCCGCGGCGCCGGCGAGCGCGAGCGCGGCCGCGCCGCGGCCCGCCGCCGGGGGCAGGGCGCGATCCCCCGCGACCGCGACGAAGGCGCCCGCAACGCCGACGCCGGCCCCCGCGCCGACGCCGGCGGAGGACCCGTACAACCGGAGACGTTGAGGCCGCACGGATGCGTAGATCGAGCTCGCGTAGACGATTCCCGGCGGAGGTGCTGGCCATGGGAGGAGCCGTGCTCCTCGCCTGCCCCGACGCTTCCGCGCAGGGGCGCGATCCTGCGGCCGCGGAGGCGCTGTTCGACGCCGGCAGGGCGGCGCTGCAAGCGAAGGACTACGACGCCGCGTGCCCGAAATTCCGGGAGAGCTACGAGCTCGATCCGGCGCCCGGGGCCCTGCTGAACCTCGGCGATTGCGAGGAGAAGCGCGGCAGGGTCGCGACCGCGTGGTCGATCTTCCGGCAGCTCGCGCGCGATCTGCCCGCGAACGACGACCGCCGCCCCATCGCCCAGTCGCGCGCGGCGGCGCTCGATGCCCGCGTCCCGAGGCTCACGATCCGGCTCGCGCCGGGGGCGCCCGCGGACACGGCGGTGCAGCGCGCGGGGGTCCCGGTCGGCGCGGGCTCGCTGGGCTCGCCGTTGCCGGTGGATCCTGGGGAGGTCCACGTGACGGCGGCGGCGCCGGGCCGGAAGCAGAAGACCTTCACGGTGCAGCTCGCCGAGGGCGCGCAGATCGAGGTGCTCGTGGCGCCGGAGGAGCCTGCGGCCGCCGCGAGCGCGGGGCCTGCGCTCCCGCCGAAGACGGCGCCGCAGGAGGCGGGGGGCTCGCCCCGGCGGACGGCCGGCTGGATCAGCGCCGGCGTCGGCGTGGTCGGGATCGGCGTCGGCGCCGTGTTCGGCGCGCGGGCGATCGGGAAGAAGGGCGACGCGGAGGCGTACTGCGACGAGGACAACGTCTGCCTGGACCAGGGGATCAAGCTGCAGAAGCAGGGCGTGACCGCGGGGACGATCTCGACGGTCGCATTCCTCGTCGGGGCGGCGGCGCTGGGCACGGGCGCGGTGCTCGTCTTCACGGCGCCCTCCTCGGGGCAAGGGTCGCCCGCGCCCCGAGCCACGATCGGCGTGGTGCCGGGAGGTGCGGTGGCGACGGTGGTCTTTTGACGGCAGCTGCGCGGCGTCGCCGCGAGGGAGGGGCCCGGGTGGTGAAGCGCGATCAGAGGAGCGTCCGAGCCTTGTTCTCCGCCGTCCTGCTCGTCGCGGCGGGCGTGGGAGGCTGCAACGCGCTCATCGGCCTCGAGGTCGGCCAGCTGGACGCATCGACGGGCGGCACGGGCGGCGCGAGCGCGGGCGGAGGAGCCGAGGGCGGCGGCGGCAGCGACAGCGGCGACGCTGGCGCGGGCGGCAGCGGCGGAGGCGACGGCGGCGGCGCTGGCACGGGCGGCAGCGCCGGGGGCGGCGGCGAGGCGCCGTTCTGCAGCGGGGATCGCGAGGGCGCGATCCGCGGGCCGCAGGCGCGCTGGGGCACGACCCTCGGGCTCGACGTCGCCGACGTCGCGGCGCACGGCGACGGGGTGACGGCCATCGTCAACGAGAAGGGCACGATCTCCGTCGCGCGGTGGGCGCGCGGCGGCGCCCGCGACGCCGGGTATGGGCTCACGGCGACCGATCTGCTGGAAGGCGACATCAAGGCCACGCACCTCTCCATCGGCCAGGGGCTCGCCTATGTGGCCGGGTGGTCGGGCAGCGGCCCCCAGCTGCCCAGCGCGTCGTCCACGGGATGCGTCACCACCGCGCGCGCTCTCTCTCACCCGAGCTTCCTCGCTGCGCTCGACGCGAAGGGCCAGTGCCGGTGGGCGTGGTCGCCGGACGGCGGCGCCACCTCCACCCCGCTCGGCCTCGCGGCGGCGCCCGGCGCGGTGGTGATCGCCGCCTCGGTGAAGGGGCCGGGCGTGAACGACGGCACGTGCACCCTCGCGATGGGCGGCGCGGAGACGTCCGTGGGGCTGGCCGCGCTCGATCCGGCGGCGGGCGGTTGCCTGTGGGGGATGCCCATCGGCCCGTCGCCGGCCGTGACCGTCGGAGAGCTCCTCGTCGACGAGGCGCGCGGCGAGGTGCTGGCGGTCGGCCGCTACGAGGGGGAGGAGGGCTACGTCGTCGGGGGAGCGCTGCTCCCCCCCTCGCAGGATCGCGATGTGTTCGTTGCGCGCTTCGCGCTGACCGGGGGGTCGCTCAAGGGCATCGACGCGTTCCCCCTGCCCGGGCGTCAGGACGTGGACCAGCGCGGGGCCGCGCTGCTCCCGGGCGGCGACGTCGTGATCGTCGGCTCCTACGACGGCTCGCTCGACTTCGGCGAGGGCTGCCCGCCGGCGCCCGCCGAGGACGCGCCGAACATGGAGAACTTCTTCGTCATGCGCGTCTCCGGCCCCTCCGTGGTCTGGGGCCGCGGGTTCGGCGACGCGGGGCATCGGCAGTGGGTCACCAGCGTGGCGGCGGACCCCGATGGCCTGATCTACGTGACGGGGAACTACCAGGGCGAGATCGACCTCGGGAACGGCGGGAAGCTCGTCGCTCCGGCGACGGACGCCGATCCGATGGTCGGGTTTCTGATCGTGCTCGACGCCCGCGGCAACGTCGTCTCCGCCTCCGAGCTGAAGGGGACGGGCGACGCTTACGTGTGGGCGGCCGCGCCCGGCCCGGCCCCTGGCGACGCCCTCTATCTCGGCGGGGAGCTGGGCAGCACCCTCGATATCGGGCGCGACCCGCCGCTCACCGACGCGATGGGGCACGGGTTCATCGCCGAGCTCCCGGGCGCGCGGTGATCCCCGCTGTCCGGCGCGCCGGGCCGTGAGCGCTCGACGCCCCGCCCCCCGCGTCGGCCGCCGCGATCGGATCGCCGCGGCGCGCGCTCCGGCCGATGGCTGACGGCGGAGAGCGCGCCTTTCGGTGGGGGATGCGCCGGAACCCTCTCGACTCCTGGAGCGACGCTCGCCATGAAGTCGATGGTGGCGAGCGAGGCGAGAGCTGCCGCTGACGGCCGCGGCGGCGCCGCGCCACCAGGAGACGGGAGATGAAGCGCGATCTCAGGAGCACTCGACCCATGTTCTGCGCCGGGCTGCTCATCACCGCGGCCGCGGGGGGCTGCAACGCGATCATCGGGCTCGAGGTCGGCGAGCTCGACTCCTCGACGGGCGGCGCGGGCGCGACCGCTTCGAGCGTGTCGGCCGGCGGCGCAGGAGGCGAAGGCGGTCGCGGCGAGGGCGGCTCCGGCGACGGCGGCTCAGGCGAGGGCGGCTCCGGCGAGGGCGGCTCCGGCGAGGGCGGCGCCGGCGAGGGCGGCTCGGGCGGCGGGAACGAGGCGTTGTGCAGCTACACCCGCGAGGGAGCCGTCCGGGCACCCTCGGGAGAGTGGGGCAAGCTGTCCGGCCTGTCGGTCGTCGGCCTCGCGGCGCGAGACGGCGAGGTGACGGCCCTGATCAAGGAGAGCCGGGAGCTCGCCAGCGAGCCCACCAAGATCATGACGGGGTTCTCGGTCGCGAGGTGGAGCGCGTCCGGGGTCCGCGATAGCGCGTACGGGACGACGACCGGCGACATGCTCGGCAGCGTCTCGGCCGAGCACCTGGCCGTCGTCTCGGACCTCGCCTATGTGGCCGCCTGGTCGGAAGCTCCCCTCACCTTGCTCGCGTCCGGCGGCAGGTGCACCGCCAGCGCGGGCGCGGACACCGGCCGCAAGCCGAGCTTCCTGCTGGCGCTCGACGCGCTGGGCAAGTGCAGGTGGGCCTGGAGCGTGGAGGCCGAGTCCAACGCCTACCCGCTCGGGCTCGCGGCGACGACCGACCGCGTCGCCTTCGCCGTCTCGCGATCACGGGCGACGAGCGCGACCACGGACGATTGCGTCCTCGGGGCCGCCGACCAGCGCGGGGTCACGGATCTCGTGACCTTCAACGCAGGCGGCAAGTGCCGGTGGAGCCGCGCGCTCGGATCCTCCGCGGCCGTGCACGTCGCGGAGGTCATCGCCGCGCCGGAGACCGGCGAGGTGCTCGTCGTCGGCGACTACGATGCGCCGGACGGGCCGCTCGCCATCCAGGGGAGAACGCTGCCCCGCGCGCCGGATCGCGACCTGTTCGTCGCGCGCTTCCGGCTCGATGACGGCGCCCTGACGGGCCTCATCCCGCTCACGGCCGCCGGGAGCCAGGCGGCGGCGCGGCACGGGTCCGCGCTGCTCCCGGGCGGCGACGTCGTGGTCGCCGGGACCTACACCGGGCCGTCCTTCAGCTTCGAGGACGACTGCCCGCTCCTTCCTCCCACGGGAGACACGGAGAACTCGTTCGTCGCGCGCGTCTCGAAGGAGGGAGTGGTCTGGAGCCGCGGGTTCGGCGACGAGAAGCGAGATCAGATGGTCGTCAGTCTTGCGGTGGACGGAGCAGGCGCGATCTACATCGCCGGGACGCTCGAGGGCGAGATCGCCCTGGGGAACGGCGAGAGCCTCACGGCCGGGGCGGACGAGCTGCAGAGCTTTCTGATCGTGCTCAATCCCGGCGGCAACGTCCTCTCCGCGACCGCGTTCGCGGGGACAGGCACCGTGGGCGTGTGGGCGGTCGCGCCGGGCGCGACGATCCGCGATCCCTTCACCATCGGCGGTGAGCTGACGGAGACGTTCTCTCTCGTCCCCAGCGACCATTCCAGCCCTGCGTCGGGCGAAGGGTTCATCGCCCGGGTGAAGGGGTTGCCGTGAGCGCCATGCGCGGACGCCAGCGCACCACACGAGCAGTCCATGACATTTCCGCACGACGACACGGAGCCTGCGACCGGACCGCAGCGGCGCGCATTCCGGCCCGGGTTGACGAAGGGGGGACTGGCAGCTTCCATGAGAGGATGCGCTCGCTTCACCGCCTCTTCCTGTTCTGCCTGGCCCTCCCTGCCGGACTCAGCTGTGGATTCCCCGACGCCACCTTCACGGAACGCTCCAGCACCGGCACGGGCGGCGGGAGCGGCGCCACGGAATCGGCGAGCACCGCCGCCGCGTCCTCGGGCGCGGCGGGCCCCGGTGGCGACGCCGAGACCTCCAGCGCCGGCGGGAACGGCGAGGGCTCGACGGGCGCCGGCGGCGGCGCGCCGGGCGCCGGCGGCAGCTCCGCGGGCTCGGGCGGCGGCTCGGCGACCTCCAGCGCGAGCGCCGGCCCGGCGACCTCCGGCTCGGGCGGCGGCTCGGCGACCTCCAGCGCGAGCGCCGGCCCGGCGACCTCCGGCGCCGGCGGCGGCGCGACGACCTCCAGCACGAGCGCTGGCCCGGCGACCTCCAGCTCCAGCGGCGGCACCGTCGACTGCGACGCCGACGGGGATGGCTATCTGTCGACCGCGTGCGAGGGCGGCGACGATTGCAACGACGACAACCCCTCGGTCCACCCGAACCAGCCGAGCACCTTCTATGACACGCCGATCCCTCCGGGACGCAGCTTCGATTACGACTGCAGCGGCGTGGAGGAGACGGAGTTCGACGCGGTCAAATGCACTGGCCTGCTCGTCTGTACCGCGAAGAACAACGTGTTCCTGAGCGACGTCGCGTGTGGAAGCCGGGGCCCGTTCGGCTCCTGCGACCTCACCTGCAAGTCGACCATCACTTTTCCCAATTACGTCAGGGAATGCCATTGAGCCCGCGCTGCCTCGGTGGCGGATCGAGGATGCCACGCAACGGAGAGCCGACCCGATGAGACCCGAACCGCGCGCCATCCGGTCCGTCGTGTCGTGCGCCTGCCTGCTCGCCGCGGCGGCGGGAGGCTGCAACGCGCTCATCGGGCTGGAGGTCGGCGAGCTGGCTCCGTCGGAGTCCAGCGCGGACGCCGCCTCGGCCTCCTCCTCGGGGGGCCCTGGCACGGGAGGCTCGGGCGCCGGTGGTACGGGCGCCGGTGATGCGGGCACCGGGGGAGCAGGCGGCGACAGCGGCGGAGGTGGCAGCGGCGGCGGAGGCAGCAGCGGCGATGGCGGGGGCGGCGGCGGGGGCAGCGGCGGCGGGGGTCCGCTGTGCAGCGACGCCGAGGGCACCCTCGTCGAGCCGTCGGCCAGCTGGGGAGAGACGCTCGGCTTCGACGTCGGCGATCTCGCGGCGTCGGATGGCGCGTTGACGGCGGTCGTCACGGAGGTCCTCGACAGCGGGGCGTTTCGCTTCTCGGTCGCGAAGTGGACCTCCGGCGGGACCAACGATTCCCGGTACGGGCTGTCGGCGAACGATGTCTGGGGCTTGCACCTGGCCGCGGGCGGCGGCGCCACCTACGTGGCCGGGGAGGCCGCGGGGGCCACAAATCTCCCCGGTGGGCTCCTCGACGCGTGCCGCGTCGGCCCGCCGCTGGTCGCCACCAGCTACACGACGAGCTTCGTCGCGGCGCTCGACGCGAACGGCCGTTGCGGGTGGGCGTGGAGCCTCGACGCGCAGCACAACACCACGGCGCGCGCCATGGCGGCGAGCTCCGAGGCGGTCGTCTTCGCCGTCGACGTGTCGGACGCCGGCCGGAGCTTCGGCCCGTGCGAGCTGAAGAGCGTCCCGGCGGAGTCGGCGCTGCTCGCCGCGCTCTACCCGGCGGACGGCGCGTGCAAGTGGCAACACCGCCTCGGGCCGCGGGCGGCCGTGACCGTCAAGGCGCTCCCCGTCAACCCGAAGGCGAGCGGCAACCTCGTGACGGTCGTGGGCGACTACGAGTCGCTCGACGGAGCGGTCACGTTCGGTGGGGACACCCCCTTCGCCGCGGAGCAGCGCGACGTCTTCGTCGCGCGCTACGCTGCGATCAGCGGCGCTCTCGTGGACGTGATCACGCTGAGCCTCGAGGGGGATCAGCAGGTGGCGCAGCACGGCGCCGCGCTGCTCCCGGGCGGCGACGTCGTGATCGCCGGCTCGTACCGGGGGGTCGTCGACTTCGGCGGCGGCTGCCCGGCGTTGCCCGACGCGGGGGACACGGAGAGCTTCTTCGTCGCGCGCGTCTCGAGGAAGGGCGTCGTGTGGAGCCGCGGGTTCGGCGACGGCAAGGAGAGCCAGGTCGCGGCCGGCGTGGCGGTGGACGGCGCGGGCGCGATCTACGTCACGGGGGAGTTCACGGGCGAGATCCCGCTGGGGAGCGCCGGGAGCCTCACGACGTCGCAGAAGCGGGCGGGGTTTTTGATGCGGCTCGACGCGCAGGGCAACCTGATCTCCGCGGCCAAGGTCGAAGGAGCCGGCACCGTCGCCCTCCGCGTCGTCGCTGTGGACGGGGCGCTCGGCGGGCCCGTCTACGTCGCCGGCACCGTGACGGGCGCGCTCCACCTCGACGGGCTCGACGCGCCGCTCGGGAGCGAGAGCGACAGCGAGTCGCGCGGGTTCATCGCGAGGCTCTCCGGGGCGCGCTGATCCGGGGCCTACGGTTGAATGAGTGAGCGCTCACTCTTGACGAGTGAGCGCTCACTCCGGTACACGGGACGCATGGCACCACCTAGCCGGCGAGCTCCTCCCCTGCGTCCGGAGGAGCGTCGCGCGAGCATCATCGCGGCGACGATCCCGCTGCTGCGCTTGTACGGCCGCAACGTGACGACGGCGCAGATCGCGATGGCCGCCGGTACCGCGGAGGGGACGTTGTTCCGCGTGTTCCCCGACAAGGAGTCGCTGATCCAGGCCGCGATCGCGACCCTGTTCGATCCGACGCCGACGCTGCGAGAGCTGGAGCGCATCGATCTCGCGGCGCCGCTGCGCGATCGCTCGATCCAGGCGGTCGAGATCCTGCAGCGCCGCGTCGAGGGCATCTGGCAGCTCATATCGATGCTCGGCATGACGATGCCGCCCCCCATACGCCCCGAATCCGGGTGCGCTCAGACGCCGCGCCAGGATGAGCAGGTTCACGTGCAGCTCGAGCGCCTGTTCGAGGCGTCGCGCGACGAGCTGCGCTGCGATCCGGCGTATGCAGCGCGGCTGCTGCGCATGATGACGTTCGCGGGCACCCACCCGCGGATCACCGACGGCATGCCCCTGACCGCCGCGGAGGTCGTGGCGATCCTGCTCGATGGTATCCGCCGCCGCCCCGAAGAGGAGGAGCCTTGCTGAGGCAGCTATTGGGCCGTTTCCTGCGCCCGCAGGCGCGCTTGCTCGCGCTCGTCGTCGCGCTCCAGCTCGTGGCGACGCTCGCCTCGCTGTACCTGCCGAGCCTGAACGCCGACATCATCGATCAGGGCATCGCGCTCGGTGATACGTCGCGGATCCTGGAGCTCGGCGCGATCATGCTCGCGATCACCGGCGTCCAGATCGTCTGCTCGGTCGCCGCGAACTACGCCGGCGCGCGCGCCGCGATGAGCTTCGGTCGCGACCTGCGCGCGGCGGTGTTCCACCGCGTCGGCGAGTTCTCCGCGCGCGAGCTGTCGCGGTTCGGCGCCCCGTCGCTCATCACGCGCACGACCAACGACGTCCAGCAGGTGCAGACGGTGGTGATGATGGGCTGTACGATGCTCGTCCTCTCGCCGATCATGTGCGTCGGCGGCATCGTGATGGCGCTGCGCGAGGACGAGTCGCTCGCCTGGCTGCTCGCGATCGCGGTGCCGCTGCTCGCCGGCGCCGTCGTCGCGATCATGTCGCGGATGGTGCCGCAGTTCCGGCGGATGCAGCCCCTCATCGACACGGTGAACCGCGTGCTGCGCGAGCAGATCACCGGCGTGCGCGTGATCCGCGCCTTCGTGCGCGAGCGCGCCGAGGCGGCGCGCTTCGAGCACGCGAACGGCGACCTCACCGAGACCGCGCTGCGCATCGGACGCCTGCAAGCGCTGATGTTCCCGACCGTGATGTTCGTATTCAACGCTTCGAGCGTCGCCGTCCTGTGGTTCGGCGCGCACCGGATCGCGGACGGCACGCTCGCGATCGGCTCGATGACCGCTTTCCTCGCCTACCTGGTGCAGATCCTGATGGCCGTGATGATGGTGACGTTCGTGGCCGTCATGCTGCCGCGCGCGGCCGCGTGCTCCGAGCGCATCGTCGAGGTGCTGGACACCGAGCCGTCCGTGCACGCCCCCGACCAGCCTGTCACGCTCGTCGAGCCGGCCGGCCTCGTCGAGCTGCGAGACGTCGAGTACCGCTATCCGGGCGCCGAGCTGCCCGTCCTTCGCGGCATCTCGTTCGTGGCGCGCCCCGGGCAGGTCACCGCGATCATCGGCAGCACCGGCTCGGGCAAGACCACGCTGCTCGACCTGATCGCGCGGCTCATCGATCCGACGAGGGGCGAGGTCCGGCTCGACGGCGTCGACGCGCGCATGCTCTCCCTCGATGCGGTGTGGTCGTGCATCGGGCTCGTGCCGCAGCGACCCTTCCTGTTCTCCGGCACGGTGGCCTCGAACCTGCGCTACGGCGACCCCGAGGCGACCGACGAGCAGCTCTGGGCGGCGCTCGCCGCCGCGCAAGCGCGCGACTTCGTCGAGGCGATGCCGCGAAGGCTCGACTCGCCGATCGGGCAGGGCGGCACGAACGTCTCCGGCGGCCAGCGCCAGCGGCTGTCGATCGCCCGCGCCCTGCTGCGCCGGCCGCGCGTGTTCCTGTTCGACGACGCCTTCTCCGCGCTCGACGTCGCGACCGAGGCCCGGCTGCGGGCCGCGCTCGCCGAGCGCACGCGCGCCGCCACGGTGATCATCGTCGCGCAGCGCGTGTCGAGCATCGTCGACGCGGACCAGATCCTCGTGCTCGACAACGGCGAGATCGTCGGCCAGGGCAAGCACGCCGAGCTGCTCGCGTCGTGCCCGACGTACGCCGAGATCGTGGCCTCGCAGCGCGAGACGGCGGTGGCCGCATGAGCGCGCGTCACGCTGGTCCCCCGCCCGCCGCCCCCGCGGGGGCGCGCTCCCCGATCCTGCCGCGCGGCCCCTTTGGCATGGGGGCCGCGCCGCCGCAGAAGGCGAAGCAGTTCGCGCCTTCCGCGCGGCGCCTCCTCGGCCGCCTCGCCCCCGAGCGCGTGCGCCTCGCGGTCGTGCTCGCCTGCTCGCTGCTCAGCGTGGGGCTCGGCCTGACCGGTCCGAAGCTGCTCGGCCACGCGACGGACATCATCTTCTCCGGCGTGATCGGCGCTCGCCTCCCGGCGGCCGCCACGAAGGCCGAGGCCATCGCCGAGCTCCAGCGCTCCGGCCAGGCGCGGCTCGCCGAGCTCGTGGGCCACATGGACGTCGTACCCGGCCGCGGCATCCAGCTCCGCGAGCTCGCCCAGCTGCTCCTGCTCGTGATGGTGCTCTACGCCGGCGCGTCGCTGTTCGCCTGGCTGCAGGGCTACCTGCTCAACAGGGTCGTGCAGAGCACCGTGCGGCAGCTCCGCGCCGAGGCGCAGGACAAGCTCGCCATCTTGCCGCTCGCCTACTTCGACGGCCGCCCGCACGGCGAGCTCTTGAGCCGCGTCACGAACGACATCGACAACGTCGCGCAGGGCCTCCAGCAGACGCTGACGCAGATCATGAACGGCGCGCTGACGCTCGTCGGCATCGTCATCATGCTCGTCGTGATCTCGCCGGTGCTCGCGGTGATCACGCTCTTCACCGTGCCGCTCTCGGTGCTCACCACCGCGGCGGTCGCGAAGCGCGCGCAGGCGAAATTCGTCGCGCAGTGGGCGCAGGTCGGCGTGCTCAACGGCCAGATCGAGGAGGCGTTCACCGGCCACTCGCTCGTCAACGTGCTCGGGCGACGCCGCGACGTCGAGGCGCGCTTCCAGTCCACGAACCAGGAGCTGTTCGAGACCAGCTTCCGCGCGCAGTTCATGTCCAGCATCATCATGCCGGCGGTCAATTTCGTCGGGAACCTGACCTACGTCGCGATCGCCGTCGTCGGCGGCCTGCGCGTCGCGTCGGGCGCGATGCTGCTCGGCAGCGTGCAAGCGTTCATCCAGTACTCGCGTCAGTTCTCTCAGCAGCTCGGCCAGCTCGCGTCGGTCACGAACGTCCTGCAATCGGGCGTTGCCTCCGCAGAGCGGGTGTTCGAGCTGCTCGACGAACAAGGCCAGTCCCCCGACGCCACCCCGCCCGCGGCCCTGCCGAAGGTCAGCGGCGAGGTCCGGTTCGAGCACGTCACGTTCCGCTACAAGCCCGACGAGCCCCTGATCGAGGACCTCGACCTCACCATCATGCCGGGCCAGACGGTCGCGATCGTCGGCCCGACCGGCGCCGGCAAGACCACGCTCGTGAACCTCTTGATGCGGTTTTACGAGCTCGACGGCGGTCGGATCCTGATCGACGGCATCGACATCGCGCGCCTGCCTCGCCGCGAGCTGCGCGCGAAGCTCGGTATCGTGCTGCAGGATACATGGCTGTTCTCTGGCACGATCCGCGACAATATCGCGTTCGGCAACGCGGCCGCGACCGAGGCCGACATCCAGGAGGCCGCGCGCGCGGCGCACGTCGACCGCTTCGTGCGCGCCCTGCCCGCCGGTTACGATACGGTCATCAACGAGGACTCGGGCAACCTGAGCGCCGGCGAGAAGCAGCTCATCACGATCGCCCGCGCGTTCCTCGCGAACCCGGCGATCCTGATCCTCGACGAGGCGACCTCCTCGGTCGACACCCGGACCGAGGTGCTCGTCCAGCGCGCGATGGCCGCCTTGCGCGCCCAGCGCACGAGCTTCGTCATCGCGCATCGCCTTTCGACGATCCGCGACGCCGACATGCTCCTCGTGATGAACGCAGGGCGCATCGTCGAGCGCGGCACGCATGCGGAGCTCCTCGCCGCAGGGGGCCACTACCACGCGTTGTACCAGACCCAGCTCGCCGGCAACGGCGGAAGCGGCGCGCAACTCGCGGGCTAGAGCGCCGCCGGCCCGAGGTCACTTGACCAAGCGTCGCGCCGCGTTCTCCCACATTCGAACGTTTACGTGGTCGTCGTCGTGGTCGTTTACGTGGTCGTGGTCGTGGTCGTGGTCGTCAACGATAGGCCGTGAACGACCACGACCACGACCACGACCACGACCACGACCACGACCACGTAAACGTTCACGTAAACGACCACGTAAACGTTCACGTTGGGGCCCGATGGTGGGGTGGAGCGGGGCGGGGCTCCGCTCCTCGCCGCGCTCAGTCGATGACCGCGGTGGCCTCGACTTCAACCAGGTGCTCGGGGTCGGAGAGCGCGCTGACCCCCAGCAGCGTGCCTGGCGGCACCGGGGTGACTCCCAGCTTCGCGGCCGCCCGAGCGATCCCCTCCAGCAGCAGGGGCATCTTGTCGGGAGTCCAGCCGACGGCATAGATGGTCAGCTTCGCCACGTCGTTGAAGGAGCCGCCAACCCCGGCCAGGGCGGTGGCGACGTTGAGATAACACTGCTCGACCTGAGCGGCGAAGTCGCCCCTGCCGATCGTCCTCGCGTCGGCATCCCAGGCGACCTGGCCTGCGATGAACACGAGCTTCGACCCGGTGGCGACCGCCACCTGTCGATACGCCTCGATCTTCGGTAACCCGCTGGGGTTGACCAGGGTGATGGCCATGCTGCCTCCTTCGTCCTCTCCCTGCGCGCAGGGCGGCATGCCCCGCCGCGCGCTGGTTAGATGTACCCGCCCCGCCGCGACCGGTAGACCCACGGCGCCAAACGAGCCGATAAGCGCTGCTATACAATCGCGCCATGAACCGCGCGACGGACCGCTTCGAGGGTCTGACCGTCTTCCTCACCGTGGCGAGGCACCGCAGCTTCCGCGCCGCCGCCGCGGAGCTCGGCGTGACCACGGGCGCCGTGAGCCAGGCGATCCGCGCGCTCGAACGCCGCGTCGGCCTCCCGCTCTTCTCGCGCACGACGCGCCGCGTGGGGCTCACCGAGGCCGGCGAGCGGCTGCACGAGCGCCTCGCGCCCGCGGCCGGGGAGATCAGCGCCGCGCTCGAGGCGCTCGACGAGCTCCGCGGCCAGCCCGCGGGGCTGCTCCGCCTCACCGTCCCTCGGACGGCCGTGCCCTTCGTGATCGAGCCGGTGCTCCCGCGCTTCCGCCACGCTTACCCCGACGTGGCCGTCGAGATCTCGGTGGACGACGCCTTGGTCGATCTCGCCGAGAGCGGCTTCGACGCCGGCGTCCGGCTCGGCGAGGACCTCGCCCAGGACATGACCGCCGTGCGCCTGACGCCGGATCTCCGCTGGCTCGTCGTCGGCGCACCGTCGTACTTCGCCGCCCACGGCCGCCCGGAGGAACCCGAAGATCTGCTCGCCCACACGTGCATCCGGTACCGATTCCAGAGCTCCGCGCTCTATCGCTGGGAGTTCGTGCGCGATCACCGCGAGATCACCGTGCAAGCTCCTGGCACGCTCACGGTGAACGATGCCAATCTGGCGGTGTCCCTCGCGCGCGACGGGCTCGGGCTCGCGTACATGTTCGATCTGGCCGTCGCCGAGGATCTGGCGAGCGGGGCGCTCGCGACGGCGCTCGAGCGCCATGCGCCGACGGGGCCCGGCTTCTTCCTCTACTTCCCCGCCCGCGCGCAGGCGCAGGCGAAGCTGCGCGCGTTCATCGACACGGCCCGCGCCGTGCTCATGCCAGAGGGCCGGCGGAAGCCGAAGGAGACACGCGCCGCCTCGTGAGCTCCCCGGGCGCCTCCAGAGACCCCCCGTCGGTCACCGCGCGCGCTGCCAGGCGACGATCCGCGTCACCGCCTCGTCGACCTGCTCGACCGGGGCCGCGAAGGACAGCCGGACGTACCGCGCGCCGCCGATGCCGTCGAAGTCCGTGCCCGGCGTGAGCGCCACGCCCGTGTCGGCGAGCAGCCGCTCGCACCACGCCACCGAGTCGTCCGTGCCGACGTCGGCATAGAGGTAGAAGGCGCCGTCAGGCGGGGCGACCTTCCAGCCGAGCTCGGGCAGCCGCCGCAGCAGCAGGTCGCGCGCGGCCGCGTAGCCCTCCACCAGCCGGTCCGCCTCGGCGTACGCCTCCGGGGTCAGGGCCGCGAGCGCCGCGTGCTGCGCCAGGGCGGGCGGGCACAGCGCGAGGTTCCCCGCCAGCGCGTCGACCGTCGGGACGAGCTCGGGCGGCAGGACGAGCCACCCCAGGCGCCAGCCCGTCATGGCCCAGTACTTCGAGAAGCTCGAGACGACGACGGCGCCCGCGTCGACGTGGCGCGCCGCCGTCGCCTGGCGCCCGGCCCACGGGCCGTACGTGAGGCCGTGGTAGATCTCGTCGCTCACAAGCCGGACGCCGTGCTCCGCGCACCAGCGCGCCATCGCGTCGAGCTCCGCGGCGTCGACCATCGTGCCCGTCGGGTTCGCCGGGCTCGCCAGGATGACGCCGTCGAGCTTTCCACCGTCGCGCGCGGCCATGAGCTGCGACGTCGTCAGCTGGAACCGGCTCTCCGGGCCGCACGGCAGCTCGACCACCTCCACCCCGAGGGAGCGAAGGATGTTCCGGTACGCCGGGTAGCCCGGGCGAGCGAGCGCCACGCGGTCGCCCGCCTCGAACGCCGCGAGGAACGCGAGCAGGAACCCGCCCGACGACCCGGTGGTGAGCGCGACGCGCGACGGGTCGAGATCCACGCCGTACCAGCGGCCGTAGTGCTCCGCGAGCGCGCGGCGCAGCGCCGGGATGCCGAGCGCCTCGGTGTACCCGAGGTCGCCCTCCGCCAGGAGCGCGGCCGCCCGCGCGCGCACGGCCGCGGGCGCCCCGGAGCCCGGCTGGCCCGCGCACAGGCTGATGACCGGCTCACCGGCCGCGCGCCGCGCGTTGGCGGCGGCGAGCACCTCCATGACAGCGAACGGCGGCACCTGCGAGCGGCGGCTGATCCTCACCCGACCATCCTTCTCCCCCGCCGGAGATAGGCCATTTACAGCACGGAAGCTCCGCTGTCAGCAGAGGAACTTCGATGGCTGAGGCAGGACATCAGCCTCCGTCGCCCGCGAGCGCGCGCGAGGCCACAAAAGCGAGAACGCGGCCGGTAGGGGCCGCGTTCTCCATCGTCGCTCGCCGCGACGACGCTTCCGCTCAGGCGATGAGCGGGGCGATGAGGAGCGACACGACGCCCATCACCTTGATGAGGATCGAGATGCCGGGGCCCGAGGTGTCCTTGAAGGGATCGCCGACGGTGTCGCCGACGACCGCGGCCTTGTGGGCGTCGGAGCCCTTCGCGTGGCCGTCGAGGCCGCCCTTCTCGATGTGCTTCTTGGCGTTGTCCCAGGCGCCGCCGCCGTTCGCCATCATCAGCGAGAGCACCGCGCCGACGACGAGGGCGCCGGCCAGCGTGCCCGCGAGGACCTCGGGGCCGGCCACGAAGCCGACGACGACCGGCGCGAGCACCGCGATGGCGCCGGGCGCGATCATCTCGCGGATGGCGGCCGACGTGGCGATGTCGACGATGACCTTCGGCTGCGGGTCGACGCCGGGCTTGCCCTCGAGCAGGCCGGGGATCTCGCGGAACTGACGGCGGATCTCCTCGACGATCGCGCCGGCCGCGCGGCCGACGGCGGTCATCGTGAGCGCGCCGACGAGGCACGGGAGGAGCGCGCCGAAGAGGAGCCCCATGAGGACCTTCGCGTCCGTCAGGTAGAGCACGAGCTCCGGCAGGCCCTTCGCGCGGCGGACCGCGTCGACCTCCATGTTGAAGGCGGCGAACAGCGCGACGACGGTGAGCACCGCCGAGCCGATCGCGAAGCCCTTGCCGACGGCCGCCGTGGTGTTGCCGACCGCGTCGAGCTCGTCGGTGATCGCGCGGACCTCCTTGCCGAGGCCGGCCATCTCGGAGATGCCGCCGCCGTTGTCGGCGATCGGGCCGTACGCGTCGACGGTCATGACGATCGCGGTGCCCGCGAGCATGCCGACCGCGGCGAGCGCGATGCCGTAGAGGCCGAGGTAGTGGTTCGAGATCCAGCCCACGGCGACGAGGGTCATGAGGGGGATCGCGACGCTCTCCAGGCCGACCGCGATGCCGCGGATGACGTTGGTGCCGGGGCCGGTGAGCGAGCTCTGGGCCACCTTGTGGATGGGGCCCATCGACGTGTAGTAGTCGGTCACGAGGCCGACGATGGCCCCGCCCGCCGCGCCGGCCGCGAGGGTGATGACGGTGCCGGAGCTGAAGCCGAGCCCCGGGAGGATGCCGGCCGCCGCGAACACGACGAGGAACGGCGGGACGATGAGCGCGAGGCGCAGCACCCGGGCCGGCGGCAGGTTCTTGAGCGCGCGCGTGATGAAGATGCCGACGACCGAGACCGCGAGGCCGATCGTCGCGAGGAGCAGCGGCAGCGACACGGCCATCGCGCGGAGCTCCTGCTCGCTCACCGACGGGGCGAGCTGCTGCAGCTTGGCGATCGGCAGCGTGAGGCCGAGCGCGATCGCGGCGACGACCGCGGCCACGTAGCTCTCGTAGATGTCGGCGCCCATGCCCGCGATGTCGCCGACGTTGTCGCCCACGTTGTCGGCGATGACGCCCGGGTTGCGGGGGTCGTCCTCGGGGATGTTCGCCTCGACCTTGCCGACGATGTCGGCGCCGACGTCGGCGGCCTTCGTGTAGATGCCGCCGCCGATGCGGGCGAAGAGCGCGATCGAGCTCGCGCCGACGGCGAACGAGTGGACGATCGTCGCGAGGTGCTCGTGGCTGCGGAACAGGGCATAGATGCCGCCCAGGCCGATGAGGCCGAGCCCCGCGACGCAGAGGCCCATGACGGCGCCGCCGTCGAGCGCGGTGACGAGCGCGGTGGGCTTGCCGTGCGCGCGGGCAGCCTCGGCCGTGCGAACGTTGGCGTACGTCGCGGCCTTCATGCCGAAGAAGCCGGCGATGAGCGACAGGAACGCGCCGGCGGCGAAGGCGCCCGCGGACAGGAGCCCGAGCGTCGCGGCCAGGAGCGCGAAGACGGCGGCGGCGTAGACGGCGAGCACCTTGTACTCGCGCGCGAGGAAGGCCATCGCCCCCTCGCGGACGTAGCGCGCGATGCGCGCCATCGTCTCGTTGCCTTCAGGGGCCTTCTTGACACGCACATAGAAGGTGCGTGCGACCATGAGCGCGACGGCGCCCGTTACGAGCGACTGGTACGACAATGCATCCACGGGTGATGGTCCTCTCGATCGCCCCCGGCCGGAGCGAGCGCCGGCTCACTCGTCCGTCCACGACGGCGGATCAAGTAGGAAATTGCGCTGCCTCGGTTCCAGACGGCCGCCCGGGGCGAAATCTTGAGCTGGCCTCCGGGAACCTGGCGTCCGCGACGGCGGTCCTGCTGGCTCCCGCGCGAGCCGCTGGAGACCGTGACATCGGAATATTACAGATAGAAACGGCGCGCGCGACGGCGACGAGAGAGAGCGCGCATCGACGCGCTGCGCACGGGGGCGATCCAGCGGCGCGTCCGACGACGGCCAGCGCTACTCGAGCAGCGCGAGCGTTCGCGGATCGGGCTCGCCGCCGCAGTACTTGTCGAGCGCCGCGAGGAACGCCCCCTCGCCGGGGGCCGCGCGGGAGAACAGGGTCATCGACGAGCAAAACTTCATGTCATCGGGGCTATCGAAGATGTCGTAGAGCGAGCGCCCCTCGATCTGGTTCACGAGGCGAGCGCACTCGATCAACCTCGGACCGAGCGTCGGGTGCTGCAGATACGCCTCGGCTTCGGCCTTCGAAGCGATGCCGTACCTCTGGGCCATGGCGCTGTGGCCCAGGCCCTTCAGCTGCGGAAAGATGAACCACATCCAGTGGCTGGTCTTCTCTCCTCGGCGCAGCTCGGCCAGGACGCGGGCATAGACCGGAGCCTGCGCGTCCACGAATCGTTGCAGGTCGTGCGGATCGGACATGGGCGCTCCTCGACCCCGAGAGTAGCGATCGATCGGGCCGCTCGACACCGCGGATCGTCGCGCGCGGATTACAGGCCCGTGTGCGTTCCCGTGATCCAGACGGTCGCGTGGGAGCCGTCGGGCTGCGTGGCCCAGGTGCGGACCCGGTACTTGCTCGTGGCGACCTGCTGCGCGGTGCCGTAGTTCTCGTGGAAGTAGACGAACGCCGGCGTCGAGCAGTGCCCGCGGCCGGCCAGCGGGTTGTCCCAGATCCACGCGCCCGCTTGCTCCTTGTACGTGAGCTGCACGAACTGGCTTGTCGCCGCGTCCCAGCGCTGCACGCGCGTGGCCATCTTGGTGTTCGCGCACTCGCTCATCGCCTGCGACGCGTCGCTCCACGAGGTGGAAGAGGCCCCCCAGAAGGACGGCTGCACGTCGAAGCGGTAGGTCTCCGGGGTCTGGTGCTGGTAATAGCCGGGCACGGGGAAATCCACGATCGTCGTCGCTCGATCCTGCCCGATATCAGGACAGATGCTGTCGATCCACTGGAAGGCGCGGACGTAGTTCTCGCTTGCTCCGACCGCGGTGAGCTGCGCGCTCGTGAAGTTCGGGTTGGTCCCCATCGCGCAGGGGTCGGGGTTTCCGCCGAGCGCCTCGGCGCTCTCCACGGTGTCTTCCTCATCGATGCTGCCGTCGTCCGCCGCGACGCAGCCCGTGACCATCGAGAAGGTGATGAGACCGAGACAGAGATGATACGCAGTGATCTTCATGGTTCGACTCCCCTTGGTATGCTGGCCTCTCGGCCGCGCCCGCACTCCAACAGAGAGCAGGGAGCGTGCCTGGGACGATCCCCTGAGCGCTCCCGTGCCTTCCATGGCCTCGCAGCGCAGGATCGCGATGCGGGCCGTGGGGCAGACCGTCGCTCGCCCCCAGCGATGGAGGCGGCAGCCTCCTCCATCGGCAGGGCGGTGAAGGCTTGCGCCTCCACCTCGGCGGGAGCCTTGGTGAGGTCGGTCCGTTCGTGCCTGTCGAGCCGGCGCTCGATCCCGGCTGGTGAACGCCAGGGCCGCGATCGTGGCAACGGGGACAGGGACGATCAAGGAGCGTGGTAGGACGCGACTTGCCCCTGGTAGCGGTAGTCGCCGGCGTTGGACCAGAACACGCGCTGCCCCTCCGGAGCGATGACGCGCCAGGGGACGGGCTGTCCGAACGCCAGCAGGACGGTCCTGTTGCTCTCGAGATCGTGCGCGTTGACGCTGCGATTCCCGCGCATGTCCGTCGAGAACAGCGTCGAGCCCCGGAGGGCCAGCCCCGACATCGAGCTCCCCTGATGGACCAAGGTCTTCTGCCCTCCGGCGATGGGCGCCTTGAAGACGCCGCCGTCGCCGGCGTTGGCCCAGTAAACGAACTCCGCGTCCACCGCGATCCCGGCCGGCTCGGCCTCGTCGTCGGCGATGACGGTGACCTCCCCGCCCGACTTCGCCACCTTGTAGACCTTGTTGGTCGCGGCTCCGCCGGTCCAGTAGAGGTTCTCTGCGTCCTGCGCGAGGTACGCGGGCCTGCCGGCGTCCGACGCGAGGACGACCGGCTCGCCGCCGTCGAGCGGCATCGTGTAGATGTTCTCGCCGTCGCCGTCGCCGAAGTAGAGGGCCGACGCGTCGCCGATGACGCTCACGACATAGCCGATCTGGGCCAGCGTCTCCACCTCCAGGGTCGCCTTGTCGACGCGCCGGAGCGCCGAGGGGATCACGGGATCATCGTCGCCGCCGCTCGCCCAGTACACGTGGGAGCCGTCGACCCACAGCGCCTTGGGATCGGGATCGGCGGGGATCATCGCCTCTGGCTCGGCGGTGCCCAGCCTCACGCGGTAGATGAACCCGTCGTTGTTGTCCCCGGTCGCGACGTCCTCGGTGCCGCCGCTCGCGAAGTAGAGGAAGGACTCGTCGGCGGCCAGCGCGCTCGGGTAGCGGTGCTGGCTCGCCATCGGGGTCGGCAGGATCATCCCGGGATAGATCCTGGAGAGGCGGTCCGTCTCGGTGACGACGCGGTCTCTGGAGACGTCGTGTCGCTCGAGCGGCGCGAAATCGTCCGAGCCCTGCTGCGCGGTGAAGCCATAGGCGCCGAGGACCGTGTTTTCGCCAAGCTCCGCCTTGAGCTCCACGGTGATCGGCAGCGTGAGCGTGATCGGCCTGGCGAACGTCAGGCCCTCCGGGCCGAGCACGTACAGGGGCCCCACCGCGCCCTCGGGCGCCTCCTCGATGCGCTCGATGGTGATCACCGTGTCCTCGCTCACCGCGCCCGGCGGCACGTCGATCGTGAAGCCGTCCTCCGCGGTGAAGGTCCCGCCCTGCGCATCGACGGAGAACTGCTGCCCGGACCCCGGCTGCGCGCCGGTCCCCGACGTGGCGCCGCCGCCCGCGTCGCTGCCGTTTGCGTCGCCGCCGCTCGCATCGCTGCCGTTTGTGTCGTCGCCCCTGCCCGTGTCGCCGCTGTCCGTGTCGCCGCCGCCCGTGGCCCGATTGCCCTTGTCCGTCCCTCCGCACGACGCGCTGCTCAGCGCGGCAGCCGCGCACGCCAACACCATGAATAAGGTCCTTGTCATCGTCTCGCTCCTCCGCGGGCGGTCGTCGCCGCCATGTCATGGAAGGCCATGGTTCTGCCGAGCTCGCCATGGGGGCGGCTGCGACATCACCCTTGATCAGACAACAGCGTAGCGCCCGATGTGGCGGTGGCGAGCTGAGCCAGAGCAGGTGATAGACATACAGTCTTTACCTGTCAGGGTTATCCCAGGAGTCCACTCGCCATGCCCCTTACCCATCGTGGTTGTCCCACGCGTCCACTCGCTACGGTCCTTGCCCGTCAGGGTTGTCCCAGGTGCCTGGTTGGACCGCGCGTCGCCGGCGGCTCATGACCCGTCGCGGCGGGGCGGCGGCGCCGCGCGGGCGCTCAGGCCACGCTCGACGACGGAGCGGGCGAGCGGCTCGCCAGCGTCGGGGCTTCCAGCGCCGCGCCCGTCGACGGTGTGCGGGCGGATTGAGTTCGTGAACGGTCCGCGTATCCTGGCCTCGCTGCACCGAAGCCCCCCGCAGTTCCACGGAGTCGTCGCGCGAGCGTGACGGGAGCCAGCATGCCGATCGGGCACACGAAAGGGAGTATCGTACCGCTGCGCCACATCGCCGCGCCGCGCGCCCGCGGCGCGCGGGCCGCCGCGGTGCTCGCGGCGCTGCTCGGGCTCGCCGCGCCGGCGGCCGCGCAGGCGCAGGGCGCGCCGAAGCCGGCGCGCGGCGACGCAGCGAGGCCCGCCGCGCCAGGCACGGCGCCCGCGACAGCGGGTGCCCCGCTCGCTCCAGCGCCCGCTCCTGTCGCTCCGGCGCCCGCCCCGATCGCTCCGGCGCCCGCCCCGATCGCTCCGGCGCCCGCCCCGATCGCCCTGGCGCCCGCCCCTGTCGCTCCAGCGCCCGCCCCGATCGCCCCGGCGCCCGCCCCGATCGCTCCGGCGGGTGGCGCGCTGCTGCCCATCGCGCAGGGCTACTACCTGCCGACGCCGCCGCTCCCGCCGTGGGCCAACCCACGGACCATCGAGTACGAAGAGGGGGACCCGATCCCGCGCGGCTACGCGCTCCGGACCAGGGCGGACCGCAAGCTCGTCACGGCGGGGCTGCTGACGTTCGGCATCCCGTACGCGCTCACGTTCACGGTCGCAGGCATCGCGTCGCTCGACAACGACGATTTCGACGAGTTCGGGCCGCTGTTCATCCCGTTTGCCGGCCCGATGCTCGCGGCCGGGACCCTGGAAGCGGAGGGCGCGGGCATCTTCTGGCTCACGATGGACGCCGTGACGCAGGTGGGCGGGCTCCTCCTGTACGCCGCCGGTCTCGCGAACGAGGACGTCTACCTCGAGCGCCAGTTCACTGTGAGCTCACGCGACCCCGGGCCCGCGGTGTCCCGCTGGCCTGCGGTCTCGATCGGCGCGTCCTCCGCTGGCCTCCGATGGCGATTCTGAACCGACGCCCCCGCGCCGACAGCCCTCACCCCGAAGGGAGACGCACGTGACCGCGATCCGCACCGTCCTCTCGCTGGCCGCGCTGGTTGGCGCGCTTGCGCTCGCAGCGCCGGCTACGGCGGAGGGCGAGGCCCCCCCGTCCGCGCAGAGCGCGCCGCCGCCAGGCTATGCGCCGCCCGGCTACACGCCGCCGCCCGGCTACGCGCCGCCTGGCTACGCGCCGCCTGGATACGCGCCGCCGCCTGGCCACGCGCCGCCCGGCTACGCGCTGCCGCCTGGATACGCGCCGGCGCCAGACCACGTGCCGCCCGGCTACGTGCCGTATTCGCCGTCCGTCATCCTCGGCATGCCGCGAAAGCTGACCTACACGGAAGGCGGGATCCGGCCCGCGGGCTATCGCGTCGAGACGCAGATGAACCGCGGGCTGGTGGTCGCGGGGTCGATCGTCCTCGGCAGCGCGTGGACGCTCGCGGCGCTGACGGCGGGGACCATCCTCAGCTCGGGAGACAGGGATGCCGTCAGCTACTCGCCGATGCTCGTGCCCGTGGGCGGCCCGTTCATCACGCTCGGCACGGGCGAGGAGGTCGACGTCGACGATGACGACGGCCAGCTCGCCGCCGCCCTCCTCCTCCTCGACGGGGCCACGCAGGTGACCGGCTGCGTGCTGCTCATCGCGGGCCTCGCCTCCAACCAGCGGGTCTGGGTGCGCGACGATATCCCTCACAAGGTGGCAGACCAAGCCCCCGAGCTCACCGTCGGCCCCACGGGCGCGACCCTGCGCATGCGCTTTTGACCATCGAGCTCGCGTGAGCGAGCGAAACAGTGTAATCCGCTCCCCCCTCGGTCACGAACGCGGTCGTAGTCGTAGTCGTAGTCGTGGTCGTGGTCGTGGTCGTCAACGGCCATTCGTGAACGTGAACGTCCCCAGAACTCCCCTCTCTCATTTCCCACGATTCACCTCGCTCAGCGCCATCTTCGTGAGCATCGAGACCGTCCTCTCCAGCAGCTCGCGAGGCTCCACGAGCTCCTGTGCGGTGACGAGACCCAGGGCTTCGAACACATCGAGGATCGCAGCGAACTCCAGCGCCGAGCCCCTCGCTATCGCATAGAACCGGCGCGCATCTCGCTCCGGCTTGCCGCTGCCCTCTGCGATGTTGAGCGGAACGGAGAGCGCCGCTCGACGCAGCTGATCAGCCAGCTCACCATGACCGCGAGGGGATCGAGCTGCCAACGGAGCGCTGAGAGCGAGGAACGCGATGGCGCAGCGATAGACGTCAAGTCGTTGGAATCCGAACATGGCAGGGATTTCGACGCGTTCCGGAACTCGATTGCGCGGAATCGAACGGGGGGTGGAGAGAATCGTCGGCCGAGGGTTCGGCAGGACGTTCACGTCTACGATCGTGTCGTCGACGACCACGACCACGACCACGACCACGACCACGACCACGACCACGACCACGACTACGACTACGACCACGGCCACGTTCGTGACCGAGGGTGGGGCGGGCGTCGTGACCTCACCCGAACACGAGCGACTTTCAACATTCCTGAAACGCGAACTCAATCAAATCGTATCGGAGTAAAATCCTCTACTTCCCTTAACGTGGCCCGCTCCCGCGATGCCGGGCATGCAGCGACCTGGCTGTCACCAGGTCGAGCGACAGCCGCCCTGGCAGATACGCGGGCCTGAAAGGGAGTAGGACCATGAAGGCGATGTCTGCGTTGCTTTGTGCGAGCTTCCTCGCCCTGGTGGGGTGCGCGGCCGAGCCGATCGGCGACGGAGAGCCGCTGGACGCTCTCGAGCGAGATTTCGGCGGACCCGACGGCGTGATGGACCTCTTCGAGAGCGGCAGCGAGGACGAGATCCGCGCCACGCTCGACGAGTACGGGATCGGCTATGCGGTTCAGGAGCTCATCAGCGACTGCCCGCAGTCCTTCCCTTCGGGCGACCGCAACGTGTGGCATTCCTTCGATGGAGAGTTCTATTACATCGACGGCTCCGGCCGGCCCTACAGGGCATATGCCTATCTTCCGCCGATCGTCGCCGCTCCTCGCAAAGACACCTGTCAGGGGAATGTGGGACGGTGGGGAGACGCCGAGAATCCGTCCAACGACTACGATGGAGGTCACATGATCGGCTCGCAGCTCGGCGGATGGGGAGGGCGGGCCAACCTCGTGCCCCAGGACGCGAACTTCAACCGCGGGAACTGGGTGGCGCTGGAGAACAAGATGGCCACCTGCGGCTCGCTGCCCAGCGGACGGCTGCGCTACTACATCGGCGCGAACTACCCGAACAGCAGCGCGCTCATCCCGAACAACATGACCATGGAGATCACCAACCGCTCCACCGGGAGCAGCGTCTCCATGTCGTTCGCGAACACGGACGGAGGCGGATCGAACGGGACCTCGGAGAAGAACCGCGGGGTGTCGTGGCTCAGCAGCCAGGGCTGCAACTAGACCCTGCGTCGCCCGCGCTGCGATGGGGCCGACCGGGGCCCATTGTTCAAAATTGAGCACTACCCAAGCGGGGGCCCATGCTGCACGTGCATCGTGCGCAGGGCGGGACTACCGCTCGGCGCTGCGCAGCCCTGCTCTCGGGGACCAGCCGGGGGCAGGGCGCTTTGCTAAGTACCCTGCAAGACAGCAACGAAACACCTATGTTCTCGGGCGTTTCTGCGCAGATAGGACACGGGCTGTCCTAGCCCGCGTGCGCTTTTACAGCCTGTTTGACGGCTCTTTCGCGTCGTCGGTTGCGAGCCCAACGGGTGGCGCTCGGCCCGTGGTAGCATCACGATATGCGCGTGCGGCTCATCATGGACACCGAGGGCGGCGGTCGCCCCAGTTCGATGCTCGTGGAACTCGAGGAGCCGCCGGCCGTGGGCTCGATCCTCAAGTGGGAGCACGAGTGGCGCGTGCTGAGCGTGGATTTTCACCCAGTGGTGGTGGATACCAGCGAGGAACTCGCCGAGCGCCGCGCAAGGGCCGATGCCGAGGAGAAACTCGCCGAGCGAGAAGCCGAGGTGGATCGGCTCCTCGCCGTGCTCTCCGCCGACCGTGCCGCCGTGCGTGCGCTGGTGGAAGCGCTGCCGAGATGCGGCACGGATCACGCCGAGGAGTACGAGGCAGCGGCGACCACCGAGATGCGGTGGAACGAAATGGGCTCGCGCGCCGAGCTCTCCGACGGGGGCCGCTGCGAGGAGTCGACGGACCTGCCGTACGCCGCCCCGCTTCGCGTGCTGCTCGAACGGATGAAGACGTGGGGCGATGCGGTGGATGCGCCGGGTGAGCCCATGCCGAGGGAGCCCGCCGACGCCCTGGACCCGCGGTGGGCGGCGGCGCTGGCGCAGCACGCCCGCGAGCTCTGGGAGGACTGGGAGGGCGATGCTGCGAAGCCGATCCTGGCCGCGCTCGCCGTCGGCGTGGCAACCAAGCGAGAGGCGACGCTAGTCCTCACCGCATGCGGGTACACGCCCGGCCGAGTGAGGGGCGTGCTATCCGCCGAGGTGGAGGAGGAGCCGTGCCCCACGCCCGAGGACGTGGGTGCCCACATGCGCGACGTGGCGACCATCGTGGCAGCAGGAGGCGCCCCAGTACCGGACTTTGACTGGGATGAGTTCCTCGAGCGGAGCGAGCGGCTCGGAAGGTCTGCGCTCGTGATCGCGGAGCCGACAATGACCCCGATGGAGCAGCTCCGGCACGAGCAGGAGGTGGAGGCGTCCCCCGCGCGGACCGTGCGCTGAACCCCGCGCCGCGCGCGGGTGCGTTGAGGAACGCCAGTCACGGGGTCGCACCATGCCTGCCGGCCTGCTCTGCGAGGCTCCCGCCCTTGTCGCGACATGCCTGCCAACCCCTCCGCGGGTGTGCGGTGTTCACCGCATCACACGGAGCGGCACGCGAAGATGTGCTCGATCGCGTCGATCACGAGCTGCTCCACCTGGTATGCGGTGATCTCGGCGGGGCTCGCGAAACGCAGGAGATCCATCGGCGGCGGCCTCACGATGAGATAGGCGAGGACCTCCGGCGCCTCGCGCCGCTGGATGACCGCGAAGGCGATGCGGTCCGCCCCCGGCGGGGCGCTCGCTCCCCGGATCCCGAGCTCGAGCGCGACGCTCGGCGCCTCGGGCTCCTCATCGAGCGCAATGCGCGGAACGTGCCCGGCGGAGCGGAGCTCGGAGGCGACCTCCTCGAGGACGGGCTTTATCACCTCGCCGCTCACCGCCCGGAAGGCGTCGTCGAAGGCCCGGCGATCGCTCGCGAGCTTCTCTTGCTGCCGCGCCGCATAGCGGCTCGTGATGAGCGCCAGGCGGTGCCTGCTATGGTCCCTCACGGCGCGAGGAGGAGCACTTTGACCTGGCTCGGGACGATCGAGACGGCCGGGCAGTTCGTCGAGTTCGTGATCGTCATGCTGGTCAGTCGCGTGGCCGGGATGCCGCCGGCGAGCACGGTGAACGACGCCGTGACATGCCGAGACGGGCCCATCACCATGCCCGAGGCGACCCCGAGGGCGACGCCGGGATTGTCGCCGTTCGTGAGCGGCACGGTGGTCGCGAGGTTGTGCGCCGGCGTGCACATGAACAGCACGTTGTAAGCGGCCGGTATGCCCATCGGCTGCATCGCGATGTTCGGGTACGGGACCGGGGTCGGGGCCGGCATCGGCGTGAGGCACACGTCGGGTGCGCCGAGAGACATGCCCATCATCTGCGTGTTCGCGAACATCTCGCCCCCTCAGCCAAGGTGGATCTGGGAACCGTCGATCTTGGTCAGGCCGCCGCTGTTCACGAGCGTCGTCTCCGCCTTCACGTGGAACGCGGCCCGCGCCTCGAGCTCCAGGTACTCGGCGCGCACCGTCTCGGAGCGCGCGATGAAGCGATAGGCCCGGTCGAGCCGCTGGACGAGGCGCTCGGCCACCGTCTCCACCGACTGCGCCACGGTCTTGATGCGGTCGACCTTCGCCGTGAGGCTGTCGCCGAGGAGGCTCAGGACCCCGACCACCGCGTCGGCGCGCGCCGCCGAGAGGCGCGCGGATCCCGCGGCGATCGTGGCCTCGGCGGGCGTGATGAGCTCGACCCCGTCGCGCCCGCTCACCGAGACCCTGCCCGACGCGGCGGCGATCTCGAGGTCGCCCTCGGCCGAGAGCCGCGCCGGCGCCGCGTCGTCGCGCTCGAGCACCGCGAGCACGTGCGAGCCGCGCTCGTGGTGCGCGACGAGCACCTCATCGCCGAGGGCGGGATCGAGCAGACAGCTGGCGGCCCGCCGCGCCTCCACCTCGCCCGAGCTCGACCTGACACGCAGGCTGCGACCCGAGACGCCCACCACGATCGCGACCTCCTGCGCAGGCCACGCCAGCTTCCTCGCCAGATTGTCTCTCATCGGTACCTCCGTGCCGAGCTCATCGGCCCTCCGTACGCCGCTCCGCGTTGCTGAGCTCCTCGTCGTCGCCGAGCGCCGCGGATCGGTTCGTGAATCGTGTGTCCTGCTCGCGCGTCCGGTGGAACCGCGCGCGGAACAGCGTGCAGTGCGAGAAGTCGGCGCCCGCGAGGTCCGCGTACGAGAAATCGGCGTACGTCAGGTCGGCGCCGGCGAACGTCGCGCGGGCGCAGCTCGCGTGCTTGAAGATGGCCTGCTGCGCGCTCGCGCCCGCGAGGCTCGCGCCCTCGAGCCGCGCCTTCACGAAGAGCGCCTGGTCGAGCTTCGCCTTCCTGAGCGTCGCGTCCGACAGGCAGGCCTCCGCGAAGAGGGCCCGCTCGAGGCTCGCCTCGTCGAGGCGCGCGCCCGCGAGGGAAGCACCCTTGAAATTCGTCTGCGCCATCCGCGCGCCCCGGAGGTCGCAGCCGCTGAGGTCGACCTCCATGAGCTGCGCGAGCGTGAGATCCATCCCCGAGAGATCCTGGCCGGCGAGCTTGCCCCCGATCAGCATCGCCTTGTCGAGGCGCGCGCCGCGCAGGCGCGCCGTCGACAGGTCGGCCTTGAGGAGCACGGTCTGCACGAGGTTCGCGCCCTCGAAGCTCACCCGCGGGGCGTCGGCGTCGACGAGCGCGGCGCGGTCGAGGTTCGCCCCCTTCAGGCTCGCCTCCTCCAGACGCGGCTTGATCAGGCTCGCGATGGTCAGGTCGGCGCCGTCGAGCGAGGACCGCGACAGATCGCACTCGACGAGGCTGGCGGCGACAAGATCGGCCTCACGCAGGTCGGCCGCGAGGAACGTGCACCGGTCCCACGTGCCGTGGCGGAGGCGCGCCCCCGCGAGCTGCGCCCCCTCGAACCGGCAATCCGAGAAGATGGCCTCGTGGAGCTGCGCGCCCGTGAGGTCGGCGCCCCGGAACGACACGCGCTCGAAGACGGCTCCGGAGAGATCCGCGCCGCGGAGGTCCATGCCCGAGAGATCCTCGTCGGCAACCGGATCCGCGCTCGCGACGCGGGCGAGGAGATCGTCCTTGGTCATCGCTTTCGCCTCGGGAACAAGGTCCGGACGACGTGGGCGTCCTTGAAGCTCGTGCGCGCGTCGCCCTCGGTGCCCATCAGGTTCGCCCGGAACAGGTTCGCCCGGAGGAACGACGCGCCGTGGACCTTCGCGCCTTGCAGCATCGCCTCCATCAGGTTCGCGTCCGACAGCTCGGCGTCGCCGAGATCCGCGCGCATCAGCCGCGCCCCTTGCAGGCTCGCGCCCGCGAGGCGGGCCTCCTGCAAGTCCGACTCGCTGAGGTCGCAGCCGTCGGCCCGCACGCGCGAGAGCCCGGCGCCCTTCAGCGAGGCGCCGCGCATCGTCGCGAGGGCGAGCTCCGCGCCCGAGAAATCGGCCCCGCCGAGCTGGCACGCGAGCACGAGGCGCAGGTTGTTCGCGCGGGCGGCTCGGAAGCAAGCGCCCTCGGCGGCCGTCTCGACGAGCGCCGCGCCCTCCATCACGGCCTCCGCGAGGCTCGCGCCGGCCATGCGGCACCGGAAAAACGTGACTTTCCGAAGACTTGCGCGATCCAGGCGCGCCCCCTCGAGGTCGCACTCATAGAAGAGGACCTCGTCCGCGAGCGCGCCCGCGAGGTCGCAGCGCGCGAGGCGCGCCTCGAACAGGTCGGCGCCGCGGAGGTCGGCGCCGGCGAAGCGCGCGCCCTCGAGCTCGCCGCGCTGCAGGATCGCCTTGCCGAGGCGCGCGCCGCCGAGGTCGGCCCCGCGCGCCTCGACCTCGCCGAGGTTCGCGCCCTCGAGGCGGACGCCCTCGAGGCGGGCGCCCTCGAGGCGAGCCCGCACCAGCACGGCGCCCGACAGATCCGCGCCGGCGAGCGCGCAGTCGCGCAGGTCCGCGCGCTCGAGGAGCGCCTCCCGCAGGACGGCCCCGGACAGGTCGAGCCCGCGGAGGTCGGCGCCGGTGAGGTCCCAGCCGGTCATCGGGCTCCCCGACGCTACCGCCGCCTCCACGCGCCCGCGGAGGTCGCGCTGGGCGGCGTCGTCCAGGATCGCCGCGGGCGCCATGTGGTGCGCGGCCTGCCTGTAGGCGAGGATCTGCGCCTCCTCGAGCTTGCGCAGCCTCGCGAGGAACGCCGGATCCTCGAGCTGGGCCTCGAGCTCGTCCATCGGGGCGCCGAGATCGCGGCCGATCTGGGCGGTCTCTCGCATGCGGGCGAGGTGCTCGTCCGCGCGAAACCTGGGCGGCCCGCCTGCCTCGCGCTTCGATTTCTCGATCACCTCGTCGATGTCGATGCCGTGCTCGGCGAGGTTCTGGCGCGCCTGATCGAGGGCCTCGGCCTGCTTGACCTTGGCCTCCGCCTCGAGGCGGGCGGCCTCCGCCTCGACCCGCTCCATGTACTCGGGCAGCTCGTCGAGCTTCGGCGGCGCCTCCGGCGGCGGCAGCTCGCGCGGGATGCCCTTCTCGTCCGGATCGAGCCCGAGCACCCGCACGGACATGCGGGCGTTGTCGAGCTCCCGCTGCGCGCGCTCGCGCGACCGCCGCTCCAGCACGCCCTCGCGGCGCAGGAGCTCGTCCATGTCGCTGATCTTCTCGTCCGGCAGCGCGGGGGCGTCGGGGTCGGGGTCCGGGAGCAGATCGCGATCGCGCAGGGCGACGAGGTGCCCCTTCTTCTTGTCGAGGCGCTGCGCCAGGACGGCGTCGTAGTGCTCCTTCGGCCGGGGGGCGCCGCGGCGCTCGAGCGCGGCCAGCAGGCACTTCACGTCGCGGGCGTCGTCCTCCTCGACGCGCGCGACGCCCCGGAAGATCGCGATCATGCGGCGGATGTTGGGCAGGAGCACGAGCGTCTCGAGCCTCGTCCCGATCTCCTCGAGCGCGTCCTCGCGCGAGGTCCGGGTCACGAAGCAACGCGCGACGAGCTCGGTCACGCGGCCCGTCAGCGTGGCCTGCTCGGGGTGGAGCTGCTCGAGCGCGATCGGCTCCCCGCCCTGGAAGAAGCCGGGCAGGCGTTGATCGGGCGGCGCCACCATGAAGTACTCCGGGTCGAGATCGCGGGCGAAGCCCGGGAAGTCGTTCTCGAGCCACGCCGCGTCGTACGTCCCGAGCTTCGCGTGGCGCTCGGGCCAGGTGGGGTCGAGGGGCCCGAACGCCATGGGAGGCGGCCGATCGCCTGGCGAGGTGATGAGGTGCTTCGGGTGCTCGAGCTGCGGGAGCGGGTGGTAGCTCTTCCCGTCCTCCTCGGCCGGGGCAAACCCCGTCCCGATCGGGTTCGGGGCGAAGCCTGGCCCGCCGAAGGCCTTGTCCCAGCCGAGGGCGAGCTCGGTCAGGGGCTCGGGCTCGCTCGGCACGCCGCGCTCCCAGCGGCGCTTGCCGACGACGTACACGGCCTTGTCGATCGGGCCGACCTGGACGCGGGCCCGGAACGCCGGGCGCGGGGTGCCGCCCGCCGCGAAGGCCTTGCCGAAGGCGAGGACCTCGCCCCGCGGCTTCGGCAGCCCCTCGTCGAGCGCGACGTCCTTGCCGAGCTGCTTCGGGATCTCCTGCCACATCGCGATCTCCGGGAGCGGGAGCTCCGGAGCGTCGAGCGGGAGGTACGCCGTGAGGCCGAGCGCGAGGAAGCGCTGCTGCTGCAGCTCGAACACGCGCTGCAGGACGGAGACACGTTGGGGTTTGATGACGCGCATAGGGGATGGGGGGTCGCTCAAGCCGGACGGGCGCTCAGTTGGCGCGAGTAGCGCTATTGGCGCGATTGTCCCTCGCGCCGCGCGCGATGTACGAGCGAGACAGATTGGCCCAGCTCACGTCGGGATAAACGAGCTCGGGGTCGTCACCATCGATCTTGACGGCGACGCGCTTTCCCGGCTCCGCCATCGACAGCGAGCTGATGTTCAGCTCCCACTCCGTCCTCGCGAGGTACACGGCCCCGCCGGGCGGCTGCACCTCCAGCCGGAGCTCGACGAAGGCCATGGCGCCGTCTTCGAAGGTGCCGAGGGTCCGGCTCGACACCACCGTGGCCTGAGCGAGGCTCGCGCGGGCCGCCCTCGCGGCGAACTGGGTCATCCGCTCTTGCCCTGCGCGGATGCCGGCTTCTTCCCTGCGGAAGACGAAGAAGAGGATGGCCGCGAGGACGAGGAGCGGCACGAGGATGGCAGAGAGGACGATGATCGTACCCATGTCGCTGCGCGATCTCCCCTTCGGGCTCACGGGCGCCGAGCCGCGGCCTGGCCGCGGATGCCGGCGGTCGAGGCCGAGCTCCTGGACGAGATGACCTTGCTCGCTCTCTCAGCTGAGCACATGGACGCCGGAGAGGTGATAACGCAGCGCTGTCATCGCGAGCCGCGTCGGCAGCTGAGAGATCTTCGCCGCGCCTGACTGGATGGAGACAGGCTTCACCGTGACCTCGACGGCGCTGTTGATCGCGAGCGAGGCGCCCCATTTGAACGCCAGCGCCACGCCGCCCGTGATGTCGAGCTTGGCCGCGTAGGTCGCGGTGAGCGCGGCCGAGAGCTCCAGCGTCGCCTTCGCGCCGATGAAGGTGGAGACGCTGGCGCCGACGGCGTTGGTGTTCGAGAGGCCGAGGAACGTGTCGGACTTGATACCGGCCGTCACGTTGACGTTGTTCGAGACGAAGAGCTTCTTGAACGGACCGTAGGTCTTGAGCTCTTCAGCCCCCTTGATCTGCCCCATCAGGTTGCCGTCGACCGTCTGGATCATGTTGCTCTTGACGCTGACCTCGCACTGGTCCTGCGTCTCGAGCGTCATCTTGCCCTTGCTCTTGACGGTCGTGGTCCCGGCCTTCGTGTCGACGAGGGTGTCCCCGGCCTCGACGTTGACAGTGTAATTGCCGGTCTTCACCGTCGTGGTGGTGTCGCCCTTCACCGTGGTGGTCATCACGCCCGCGTCGACGTCGGTGAAGAGGTTGCCGCTCAGGACGTGGAGCGCCGTGTCGCCCTTGACCTCGGTGTACGAGGTGTTGGCGTCGACGAAGAGCTCGTGGATCCCGGACTGCACGTGGGTGATCCAGTTGTCCTTGATGGTGGCGACCCAGGAGCCTCCGCCGTTCAGGCCCACGGTCTGGTCGAAGTTCTTGCCCGCGTCGAGCAGCGTGTTGTCGTCCGTCTTCACGATGAGCTCGTGCTCGTCGTTCGGCGCGCCCATGCGAAGGTACGTGTTCGAGTAAGGCGTCGAGAGGGTGACGCGCTGCTGCCCTGTCTTGTCCTCGAGCTCGAGCCGGTTCCGCCCGCCGGTCTGGAGGACGTTCTTCGTGTGGTTGCCGCTCGTGACCGGGCTCGGCGTGAGCGCGTTCGGCACCACGCCCGCGATCACCGGCCGGTCGGGGTCGCCGCCGAGGAAGCTGAGCACCACCTCCGTGCCCCTGCGGAGCGGGAAATGAAAGCCCTCGATACCGCCGCCGTGCGGCTGCATCATGCGCACGAACGTCGAGGCCTTCCCGCTCTTCAGGTTGCTCTCGTCGAACTTGAACTTCACGTTGTAGCGGCCGAGATCGTCGATCTGGGCGTATTCGCTCTCGGCCGGGCCGTCGACGGTGCCGTTCTCGTATCCGTAGATGCGGGGCCAGGGCGTGCGGGACTCCGCGCGGAGCTGCGTCTTCGCGGGGATGGCGGTGATCTCGACGAAATAGGCCTCCTCGTGCGGCAGATCGAGCAGCTCGCGGTACCCGGTGGCCCCGGCCAGCTGGTTGCCGTGATGGTGCGCCTCGATGGTGAGGTGCTTCGCGTTGAACGCCGCGCGCGGGTGCTCTTCGAGCTCGAACGTGTAGCCGGGCCGGAGGTGCAGCCGCGTGCCCGTCCCCTGGTACAGCACCTGCCGCGCGAGCAGCTCCTCGGCCCGGATCTTCGCGAGCCGCTCGCCCGCGGACGGCGTGAAGAAGCGCTCGCCGTACAGGCTCACCTCGCCCGCGCCGTTCGGCGATACGCGCGCCGACCCGGCGACGCTCAGGTTGGGCCGCGCATAGTCGTAATCCTTGAGCTTGATCACCGCCGGCAAGGTCGTGTGCTGGCTGGTGAACGTGCGGAGCGACATCCCCGCGCTCACGTCGTAACCCAGTTGCGGGTGGTACCGGACAGGCTCGCCGATCGGGTCCTCCTCGTACGACTTCGTGTCGCAGAAGACGACCTTGTCGCCGTCGGGCGTGTGCTCGAAGAAGTAGAAGATGCCTTCGCGCTCCATCCACCGCGCCAGGAAGTCGAGATCGCTCTCCCGGTATTGGCAGATGTGCTCCTCGACCTCGTAGCTGCCGAGGCGCATCTCGTACTCGTCGGGTCCGATGCCGTTCTCCTCGAGGACGGCCTTCATGACGTCGGGCAGCGACTGCCTGGTGAAGATGCGGCTGCGCTTGGAGAGGCCGAGCAGCCAGAGCTTCGGGACCAGCACCGCCCGGAGGAGCGAGCGCCCGTCCAGCTCGTGGAGCAGGCCCACGGTCGCGAGGACGCCGGCGAAGACGAAGGGCGGGACGTTGTCTCTGGGCCAGTCGAGCACGAGCGACGCCTTGGCGCCGACGGCATCGGGCAGGTCCAGTGACTCGGCGTCCTCGCCCTGGAGCAGGAGGAAGATCTCGATCTGATACGGGCGCGAGATGGCCTCGACGCCTCGAAAGCCGACGACGCGCGTGGAGCTGGGGAGCACGCCCGATGAGATCTTGATGAGGTCGTCCATGGCCTTCCCTGCGTTGTTCGAGGGCACGCGCCCGATGCCACCAGGTGAGTCGTCCGCCAGTCGTCCCGAGGAGCTCGCTGATAGAACTAGGCAGAATCCGTCAGGCGGTCAACCTGCCGAAGAACCGTCGATGCCGGCGTCTGCCGGTGGGATCTCGACGAGCGCGCGCAGGATAGCGCCGCTCGATTTCGCGCTCGCGAGCTTGACCCCATAGACGTTGGCGCCCGCGAGGTCCGCGTCGCGCAGATCGGCGCCCTCGACGTTGGCGCACGGCAAGCTCGCCTCCTTCAGCTTCGCCGCGCGCAGGACGGCGCCCGCGAGGTTGGCGCCCGCGAGGCTCGCTCGCGAGATGTCGGCCTTCGTCCCGTTGATGTCCGCGAGGCACGCCCGATCGAAGACGGCCTCGACGAGGCGCGCTTGCCGCAGGTCGGCGCCCTCGAGCGACGCATCCTCGAAGCGCGCGCGCGACCCCTTCGCGAAGGCGAGGTCGGCGTTCTTGAGGAGCGCGGAGGAGAGCTGCGCGCGGTCCAGCGTGGCGCGGGAGAGATCGGCGCGCGTCAGATCGGCCGCGTGGAGGCTCGCGTCCGTCAGATCCGTACCGCTCATGTTCGCCCCGGAGAGGCGCGCCGACGCGAAGTTGCATCGGGTGAGTGTCGAGCCGGCGAGGTTCAGGCGCTCGAGCGAGGCGCCGCTGAAGTCGATGCCGTCGAGCTCGGCGCCCGCGAGCTCCAAGTCGTGGAGCGGCTGGCCGCTCCTGAGGCGGGCGAGCAACGTTGCGCGGAGGCCCCGGCTCTCCGGCTCGGGCGACATGGCGGCGGGCGAGGCCGCAGCGGGCGACGCCACGGCGGGCGCGGCGGGCGTGCCGAGCGAAGCCACAGCGGGCGCGGTGGGCGAAGCCACAGCGGGCGCGATGGGCGATGCCACAGCGGGCGCGATAGGCGATGCCACAGCGGGCGCGATAGGCGATGCCACAGCGGGCGCGGCCGGGGCGTGCGGTGGTGCGACAGGCCCGGCAGTGTTCTCGGTGATCGCCGTCACCGTGAGGTCGAGGGGCGCAGCACCGAGCTGCGGTGCATCGAGGTTTGTCGGGCCGCTCGCCATGGCGGCGGGCAGCGGAGGCAGCGGCGCCAGGTGCGGACGGGCGCTCCAGGGCGCCCCCGGGATCGCTGTCACCGGGGAAGCACGCCCGCTGCCGGGCGCGGCGAGCGCGAACGGCGACTTCATCTTCCTGTCCAAGACGAGGCCGCTGTCGCGGGCATCGATCGTGTTGTCGTCGACCACCAGCGTCCTGGCGATCGGCCGCTCGCCCGCGACGGGGCCGGGCGCTCCATGCCGGCGATGGGGCGGCGAAGGCGCGGCCGCAGCAGAAGGCCACGCCAGGGGCTGCCCCGGCATCTCGACGCCCGCGACCACGCGCATGCGGGCCGGCGTGTCGCCCGCCAGCAGGGCGACGTTCCCTCGCCAGAGCACGGAGCAGAGCAGCCGGTCGGCGTCGATGGTCAGCGTGTCGGCGACGAGCTCGACCGGCTGCCCATGGTCCTCCCCTTCCGGCCCGGCCCGATAGAGCCGCGCGAGCCCGCGAGCCGAAGGCAGGCTGGACCGGAGCCACGGCCAATGCGGGTGCAGGCCCTCGAGGAAGATCCACTCGTCGCCGCGGAGGAAATCGATCTGCTGATCCGCGGGCGCGGCGTGGAAGTACCGGAAGTCGAAGCTGCCGTCGAGATCCAGCGCCGGAGGGTCGGCCGCCTGATCCCGCGCAAGGAGATGCCGCCGCGGGGCCCAGTGCCTCGCGATCGGGCCGAAGCCCGCCGGCCGCATCGGATCGCCCGGATCGACGATGTTCGGCAGCGCAGCGTCGGAGCCCACGCCCACCGGGTTCACATCGAGACGTGGGCCGCCGAACGCGCGCTCGTACACGAGCGGCATCCTGCTGAACGGGCGGGGGCTCGGCGCCTCTCGCGTGCGGTCGCCGAAGACATGAAGGGTCTTGTTGAGGATCCAGCGGCCATCGCGGAAGAGCGCGAGCCGCACCGGGAGAGCGGTGGCGGTCGTTCCCGCGGGCGCGCAGGCGTGCCCGCGCACAATGACCCCAGCGCCCGGCAGGTAGGGTGCTGTCTCACTGGCCTCTTCGAGGCTGCCCCACCCCTCCCGAAGCTGGTCGGTGCGGACCAGATCGGCCGCTGCGGCGAGCTCTGCGCTCCTGTCGTGCACGAGGGCAAAGGTGGCCTTGACGATGACGGTGAGCCGCTCTGCGCCCCGCATACGCCACAGAACGGCGCCGCAGGCGGATGGCGACAGGGCGACGACGGAGAGGGGCGAGGGCGATTGCACGACGCGTGGTCACGGGGCCCACGCACCTCGACGGCGGCGAAGGGCTCCGAGCCGCTCAACATAGCCTCGCTCGCCTATCGGGCGCAAGCGCGGGACCTCACCGGAGGCGGCTCGCGGTGGAGCCCTCTCGCGGGAGCATGGCGCGGTGAAGAAGGCCAATCCCGATACACGAGGCGTGTCGCAATCGAATCGAGATGTGCGTTTATGTGAACGTGGTCGTAGTCGTAGTCGTGGTCGTGGTCGTTTACGTGAACGTGGTCGTGGTCGTGGTCGTTCACGGCCTACCGTTGACGACCACGACCACGACCACGACCACGACTACGACCACGACCACGACTACGACTACGACCCACGACCACGTAAATGTTCGGATGTAGGAGAACGCGGCGCGACGCTTGGCTAACGCCTATGCTCCCCTACCGAGCGGCCCTCGACGGCATCGCCCAGCAGCACCGCGCCGGCGCCCCCTCAGCGCGCCAGACGGTACGTCGCGTCGAACGGCGAGCCGCCCTGCGGGACCTCCCGCGCGACGCCGCGCTCCGGGTTCGCCGCGAGGTGGCGCAGGATCCAGAAGACCGTCTCGACGTCGTCCGTGCCCGCCGCCTTCGCGACCTCGGCGAGCGACAGCGCGCGGCCCGCGCTCGCGCCGAGCGCCGCGAGCACCTTGGCCTGCAGGTCGAGCACCTCCTGCGCCGCCTTCTTGCCGGCCTCGACGCCGGGCTGGTGGTACGCGTTGATGCCGACGAGCGACGCATACAGGCCCACCGCGCGCTCGTAGAGCGCGATCAGCATGCCGACGGCGCGCGCGTCGACCGTGTCGATCGTGATCGTGATCGATTCGCGCCCGCTCTCGGTCAGCGCCTTGCGCGTCCCCTGGAGGAAGCCGTCGAGGTAGTCGCCCGTCGTGACGCCGGGGTCGACCTCGATCACGCCGCGCGACGGCGCGCGATCCCGCAGCACCTCGATGAACGTGACGAAGAAGTTGTCGAGCCCGTCACGGAGCTGCTGCACGTACGCGTGCTGATCCGTCGAGCCCTTGTTGCCGTACACGGCGATGCCCTGGAAGACCTCCTTGCCCTGCCGATCGAGCCGCTTGCCGAGCGACTCCATCACGAGCTGCTGGAGGTAGCGCGAGAAGAGCTCGAGCCGGTCCTTGTAGGGCAGCAGCACCATGTCCTTCCGGCCCACACCGCCCGTCGCCGAGTACCAGGCGAGCGCGAGCAGCGCCGCCGGGTTCCGGGGCACCTCCTTCGAGCGCGTGACCTCGTCCGTCTCGCGCGCGCCCTGCAGCATCTCGACGATCGACAGCCCCTGGAGCGCCGCCGGCAGCAGGCCGACCGCAGAGAGCTCGCTCGTGCGACCGCCGACCCAGTCCCACATCGGGAAGCGGGCGAGGAAGCCGTGCTTCGTCGCGTACCGGTCGAGCTCGCTGCCCTCCCCCGTCACCGCGACCGCGTGCGCGCCGAGCGAGAGGCCGAGCCGACGGTACGCCGCCTCGAGCTCGAGCATTCCGTTGCGCGTCTCCTTCGTCCCGCCCGACTTCGAGATGATCACCGCGAGCGTCGCGCCGAGATCGTCCCCGATGGCGTCCAGCGTGCGATCGATCCCGTCGGGATCCGTGTTGTCGAAGAAATGGATCTGCATCCGGTCGGCCGGCGTCCCCAGCGCCGAGGCGACGAACTGAGGCCCGAGCGCCGAGCCGCCGATCCCGACGACGAGCACCCTGCTGAAGCGGGCCGCCCGCTCCGGCCGGACCCGCGCCGCGTGAACGTCCGCGGCGAAGCTCAGGATGCGCGCGTTCGTCTCCTCGATCGCCGCGCGGAGCGCCGCCTCGGGCGCGAGCTCCGGCGCGCGCAGCCAGTAGTGGCCGACCCGGCGGCCCTCGTCAGGATTCGCGATGCTCCCGCCCTCGAGCGCCGCCATCTCGGCGAGCGCCCCCTGAATCCGCGGTTCCATCGTGGTAAAAAAGTCGCTCCCGAAGCGGATCCGGCTCACGTCCAGCCAGAGACCGAGGCTGGGATCGTGGAAGAGGTGGTCCCGGAAGCGATCGAAGGGGAGGACGGCGGGCGCCGGTCCTCGACCCGGGGTTCTGCGGTCTTGATCCATGGCCCCCTTCTACCGCTTCTCCCTACCGTTTCTCCAGGCGGTCGAACCCCTTGCCCGGACGATGTTCCGGCCCACGAGGCGGAGTCATCGGAAAACGACTCTAGCGTGCCGGCCCGACACGCGTTATTTGCAGCCCGACCACGATGCAGCTTGATTTCGGAATCAATGCAGGGCTCGTCGAGGAGCTCTATGCCCAGTACCTCGAGAACCCGGAGTCGGTAGACCCCGGCTGGCGCTCGTTTTTCGAGGGAAAGAACGGCGGAGCGACGCCGAGCAGGCTGCCCGCTCCGGCGGCGCCGCCGACCATCCAGCATCAGGTGCTGCGGCCCGGGAACGGGAACGGGCACGGGTACGGGAATGGCAAGACCAACGGCGAGGCCGCGAAGACGCTGGAGGCCGCGTTCGCACGGACGCTGAGCGAGCACCCGAGCTCGCCCGAGTCCTCGCGCGATCTCAAGGTGCTCGCGGAGGCCGCGATCAAGGCGCGCGTCTACGCCCTCGTGAACGCCTACCGCGTGCGCGGCCACCTCTTCGCGCACGTCGACCCGCTCGGCCTGCCGCCCGCCACGCCGCCCGAGCTCGACCTCACGAACTTCGGGCTCCGCGTCGAGGACCTCGAGCTGCCCTTCCCGACGACCGACCTCGCCGGTGTCCCGCCCGTCCTCACGCTGCGCGAGATCATCCGCCGGCTCGAGGAGACGTACTGTCGCTCGATCGGCGTCGAGTTCACGTTCATCGAGGAGCCTGAGGCGCGCCAGTGGCTCCAGCAGCAGATGGAGTCGACGCGCAACCGGCTCACGCTCGACCGCCAGAAGCAGCTCCGGATCCTCACGAAGCTCTCCGACGCCGAGATCTTCGAGCAGTTCATCCACAAGTCCTACGAGGCGGGGACGAAGCGCTTCTCGCTCGAGGGCGCCGAGAGCCTCATCCCGCTGCTCGACCTCATCATCGAGCGCGCGGGGGCGCACGAGGTCGACGAGATCGTGGTCGGCATGGCGCACCGCGGCCGGCTGAACGTCCTCGCGAACATCATGGACAAGAGCCTGCGGGAGATCTTCGCGGCCTTCGAGGACAAGAACGCGGAGCGCCACCTCGGCAGCGGCGACGTCAAGTACCACCTCGGCTACTCGACCGATCGCACGCTCGAGAACGGGCGCAACGTCCACCTCACGCTCACGTTCAACCCGAGCCACCTCGAGTTTGTGAACCCCGTCGTGCAGGGGCGCGTCCGCGCGAAGCAGGACCGGCGGCTCGCCGATGGCGCCGCCGACGCGCGCCGCCGCGTGATGCCGCTGCTCATCCACGGCGACGCGGCGTTCATCGGGCAGGGCGTCGTCGCCGAGACGCTCAACATGATGAACCTGCCGGGCTACACGACGAGCGGCACGGTCCACGTCATCGTGAACAACCAGGTCGGGTTCACGACCGATCCGATGGAAGGGCGCTCGACCCGCTATGCGTCCGACATCACGCGGATGCTCAAGGTCCCGGTGTTCCACGTGAACGGCGAGGACCCGGAGGCGGTCGCCCACGTCGCGCAGCTCGCGATCGACTACCGCACGCGCTTCGGCTCCGACGTGATCATCGACATGTACTGCTACCGGCGGTACGGCCACAACGAGGGCGACGAGCCGCGCTACACGCAGCCGCGGATGTACGCCGCGATCGACAAGAAGCCCACCGTTCGGCAGGTGTACGTCCGGCGCCTGATGGAGCTCGGGCAGGTCACCGAGGAGAAGGCCGACGAGATCGTCGTGCGGCGCCGCGAGGCGCTCGCCGCCGCGCTCGACGAGGTGAAGCAGAAGGGCTTCGCGCCGGTGCTCTACTCGATGGGCGGCGTGTGGTCGCACTACCGCGGCGGCGCCGACCAGGCGACGCCGGAGGTGCCGACGAGCGTGCCGGCCGAGAAGCTCATCGCGCTGTCGGAGAGGCTCCTCGAGCTGCCCGAGGGCTTCAAGGCGCACCCGAAGGTGCTGCCGACGCTCCAGCAGCGGCACGACAAGCTCGTCGCCGGCGAGCCGTTCGACTGGGGCACGGGCGAGATGCTCGCCTACGCCTCGCTGCTCGCCGAGAAGACGCCGGTGCGGCTCTCCGGTCAGGACGTGCAGCGCGGCACCTTCAGCCACCGGCACGCGGTGCTGCGCGACGTCGAGACGAGCGCGCGCTTCGCGCCGCTGTCGCGCGTGGCCGAGGGGCCGGCGCGCTTCGAGGCGTACAACAGCCCGCTCAGCGAGGCGGGCGTGCTCGGCTTCGACTTCGGCTATAGCCTCGACTACCCGGACGGGCTCGTCATCTGGGAGGCCCAGTTCGGCGACTTCCTGAACGGCGCGCAGGTCATCGTCGATCAGTTCCTCACGTCGAGCGAGGACAAGTGGCACCGGCTGAGCGGCATCGTGCTCTTCCTGCCGCACGGCTACGAGGGCCAGGGGCCGGAGCACTCGAGCGCGCGCATCGAGCGCTGCCTGCAGAACAGCGCCGAGGACAACATCCAGGTGTGCAACCTCACGACGCCGGCGCAGCTGTTCCACGTGCTGCGGCGGCAGGTGCACAGGCCCTGGCGCAAGCCGCTCATCATCGCGACGCCGAAGAGCCTGCTGCGCGTCCCGGCGACGTCGAAGGGCCCGCACCGGCCCGTGTCGACGATCAAGGATCTCTCCGAGGGCCAGTTCCACCGCGTGCTGCCCGACACGAGCGGGGTCGATCCGGCCGACGTGAAGCGGGTGCTGCTCTGCTCGGGCAAGGTCTACTACGACCTCGCGCTCGCGCGGGAGACGCGCGGGCTCAAGGACGTGGCGATCCTGCGGCTGGAGCAGCTGTTCCCGCTGAACGACGAGATCGTGAACGCGCTCGCGCCCTACAAGGACGGCACGCCGCTCGTGTGGGTGCAGGAGGAGCCGCGTAACTACGGCGCCTGGTACTACATCCTCGCGGTGCTCCGGCAGCGCATCGGCGACCGGCTGCCGCTCTCGTGCGTGAGCCGCGCGCCGAGCGCCAGCCCGGCGACCGGCTCGCGCGCGAGCCACCTCCTCGAGCAGAAGATGCTGATGGATGAGGCGTTCGTCGGGGGCAGCCGGTGAGCGGCGGCGCGGCGAGCCTGCAGGACAGGTACTCGCCGCAAGGCCGCTGCTTCGGCTGCGGGCCGGCGAACGACAAGGGGCTCCGGCTGAAGAGCCGCGTCGAGGGCGACGCGGTGGTCTGCGACTTCACGCCGGAGCCGCACCACGAGGCGTTCCCGGGGATGCTCAACGGCGGCATCATCGGGGCGCTGCTCGACTGCCACTCGAACTGGACCGCGGCCTACCACCTGATGAAGGCGCGGGGGGCCGACGCGCCGCCGTGCACGGTGACGGCGGACTTCCACGTGAAGCTGAAGAAGCCGACGCCGCTCGGCGGCCCGGTGCACCTGCGGGCGCAGGTCGCCGAGGCGGAGGGCGACCGCGTCGTGGTCGAGGCGACCCTGGAGGCGGGCGGGCGGGTCACGGCGACGTGCCGCGGGACGTTCGTGGCGGTGAAGGAAGGGCACCCGGCCTTCCACCGCTGGTAGGCGCGGGCCGACGGCGCGGGCGGCTGCCGCCGCTCGTTGACCCACGCGCACGCCGGCTGACGCGCGGCGCGGGCGGGCCGTCCGCGACCGGGAAGGCGTTGCTCGCCGCCTCCGTGGCACACGCGATGCTCGCGCCCCGGCGCGCGGCGTTCCCGGCGTGGCGCGTGGATCGGATCCGCCGTCCTCGCGGCGCCGCGCAGCGAGGAGGATCCGCAATGAAGGCAAACACCGGGGTCGCGATCGCCGCGGGAGCGGTCACCGTGCTCTGCGGGAGCGTCGCCGCTGCGCAGGACTTCGAGGGCGAGGTCCCGCCGAGCTACCTGCGCTCTCCGCTGGGGGCGCCTGGCAACGCGCTCGAGCTCGGCCTCAACCTCGGGTACGCGCAGGGGTTCGGCGATATCGGGAGCGAGCGGCGCCTGCGCGACGTGGCGGGGCCGGGGGCGGGCGTGGGCGTGAAGCTCGTCTACCGCGCGGTGCCGAAGGTCGGCCTCGGGCTGACGTCGCGCTACGAGCAGTACACGGCGCAGGGCGCGGAGCAGGGCGGGGCCGACGTGCGCGGCGTGACGCTGGGCGCGGAGGCGAGCTTTCACCTGGCGCCGTTCGAGCGCGTCGATCCGGTGATCTCGCTAGGCAGCGGCTACCGGGCGCTGTGGACCGCGGCGCCGCCGGGGGTGAGGGGCGGCACGGTGACCCACGGGATCGAACTCGGGCGACTCCAGGCGGTGATCGACGTCCGCATGTCCGAGAGCGTCGCGCTGGGGCCCACGATCGGCGGCGGGCTCAACCTGTTCCTCTGGGAGAACGCCGAGGGGTCGACCCTTGGCTGGGAGGTCCCCGGCAGGCGCGTGAACAGCTTCGTGTTCGCGGGGCTCGAGGGGCGCTTCGACCTGGGTGGGCATCGCGTGCGGGAGGTCGTCCAGGTCGCGCGGCGGCGGTGAGAGCGGCGCGGAGCGGGGATGTCATCGTGGAGGCCGGACGCCGCGCACCTTCCGGACGACGCGCACCTTCCGGACGACGCGCACCTTCCGGACGACGCGCACCTTCCGGACGACGCAAGCGCCGGCGGGTGGTTCCGCGCGGCGCGGGCGGGCGGGCGCGGCGAGCACCGACCGAGGTGCCATAAGGTCTCAGATGGCTCGAGGTCTCAGGCGCGCCTTATGTGGCGCGCGACGAGACGTCCCAGGTGGCAAGGCCCGAAGGGAGACATGCCGGGCGGTGTTCTCAGCGCAAGCTCCTCGGCCCCCGTCTTGGCGGATGGCCGAGCGCCCGCCCGCCCGCGCCGCGCGGAGCCACCCGCCGGCGCGCTCGGCTCGGGATCACCTCGAACCGCCGCCGCCGCACGAGGACGACGCCGCCCCGGCCCTCCCGTTTCCGGCTCCGCGGCGCCCGGCCTCGGCTACGCTACGCGGCCTGCGCGGCGCGGACCGCCGCGCGCGCCTGCCCGATCGATGCAGCTGTTCATCGCGCTCGCACTCTTCGAGGGCTGCCCCTTCGACTTCCTGAACAGCCCGGCCGCGCTGCGCGGCGCGCTGGAGGCGGCCGTCGCCGCCGGGCCGTTCACGCTGCTCGAGATGGCGGTCGTCCCGTTCTCTCCGCAAGGGATCACCGCGTGCGCCGTCGTCGGCGAGTCGCACGTGGCGCTGCACTCCTGGCCCGAGTCGGGGCGGCTCTTCGTCGACGTCGCCTCGTGCAGCACGCTGGAGAGCGTCCGCCGCGCCGTCGCCGCCATCGGGAGCGCGCTGCCCGAGGGGCGGCTCGCGACCCTCGACGAGCGGGTCGTCGACCCCGCCGGCGCGCGGGCTCCCTGACGCGGCGCCGCGCCCTCTCGGAGAGGGCGCGCGGCCGCGCCGGGCGCGGTGTGGGTCAGTGGTGGCCGAGCACGCGGCGGAGCGGCTTGTTGAACGCGAACATCGCGGCGCCCGCGCCCACGCCGAGCACGGTGAGCATCAGGAAGAACATGTCCTTCGACCAGCGCGTGTAGAAGATGCCGATGTAGCCGCTCAGCGTGTTGCCGAGGAAGCTCGAGACGAACCACATGCCCATCATCATCGACACGATCCGCACCGGCGAGACCTTGGTCACGAGCGACAGGCCGATGGGCGACAGGTAGAGCTCGCCGATCGTGAGCAGCAGCGTGCAGAAGACCGGCCAGAACAGGCTGCCCTTGCCGTCGCCGACGGCCTGCGCGCCGAGGATCATCACGATGAACGACAGCCCGAGGATGGTGCAGCCGATCGCCATCTTCGAGACGCTCGTCGGCTCGGAGCCCCGCTTCGCCTGCCAGCGCCAGAAGACGTCGAGGAGCGGGGCGAACAGGATGATGCAGAGCGGGTTCACCGACTGGAACCACGTCGACGGGATCTGGAAGCCGAGGACGCTCGGCCACACCGTCTTCTCGTCGGCCCAGGTCTGCATCGTGTTGCCCTGCTGCTCGTAGACCGCCCAGAAGACGATGTTGAGGGCGCAGAGCGCCACGAGCGCGCCGACGCGCTTCCACTCGTCGCTGGAGAGCGGCTGCTTCTGCTCGCCGGCGCCCTCCGCCGTCTTCATCAGGTTGTCCTTGGCGAGGTACTTCTGCCCCGCCAGGTAGACGACGAGCCCAAGGCACATCCCGACGCCCGCGGCGGCGAAGCCGTAGTGCCACCCGTAGACGGCGGCCAGGGTGCCGCACACGAAGTTGCAGATGAAGGCGCCGAGGTTGATGCCCATGTAGAAGATGGTGAAGGCGCCGTCGCGGCGCGGATCACCCGCCGGGTACAGGCTTCCGACCTGGGTCGAGATGTTGGGCTTGAACGCGCCGTTGCCGAGGATGAGCAGTAGCAGCGCGATGAAGAACGAGTTCTCGAGCGCCATCACGAAGTGCCCGGCGGCCATCAAGACGCCGCCGATCACCACCGTCTTGCGCTGCCCCCACACCTTGTCGGCGAGGATGCCCCCGAAGAACGGCGTGAGGTACACGAGGCCCGTGTACAGCCCGTAGAGCATGGACGCCTGCTCGTTGGGCGCGCTCGGGAGGAGGCCCTTGATGAACTGCCAGGCAAACACCGTCGTCGGATCGCCAGCGACGAGATCGCATGGCTGCGCGTGCTGCCGGCACCCCTGATAGGCCTCTCGCGCGGTGACGAACAGGTAGTTCGCCATATACAGCTTGAGGAGGCCGCGCATGCCGTAATAGGAAAAGCGCTCCCACATCTCCGCGAAGAAGAGGATCACGAGCCCCGGCGGGTGCTTGAAGCGCCTCTCGAAAGCGGTGACGGGCAGGGCCGGCTCGATTGCTTGCACGCTCAATGCTGTCTCTCCACGAGCTGGGACCACGCTGCGTGGTGGTCGGGCGATGCGGGGGATCGTGGGGCGCGCTGCCCCTCGGCACGCGGATCCTAGACGATCCGCGGCGCCCACGTCACGCGCTTGTTGCGCACAGCGTCGAGCCGGGTGAACAGGGTGTCCACGTGGGCGGCCCTTCTACCCCCGCCGGCGGACAGGTGTGCGGGACGCTCCGGTCGGCTCTGCGCTGGACGAAGCGGCCGTGGGCCGACGAGCGGCCGCTGCTGCTGGCGGAGCGAGCGCTGCTGCTGGCGCACCAGCCGCCGCGCGGGCGCTGCCCGGCAACGACCGCCGCCGCGGATGGACCGCGTCAGCCCACGCCATCCTCGGTTGTGCCGGGAGCGTCCCCTTCGCCGCGGGCTCCGCCCTGGCCGCGCGAGGGCCCCTCCCTCCGCAGGGGAGATCCACAGTCGAGGCTTCCGGTGAGAAGCAGTCGGCCGCAGATGCTTTGTGATGCAACATCCCAAAACTCGCTATGTCCCGAGGGACAGAGCATGGTCGACGGGTCTCCTTTGGATTCTTCTTCTCCCTGCCTGCACGGGCGTCGAGCCGTCGCCGCCGGAGGCGTGCTCTCCTGGCGAGGAGCGCTTTCGCGGGCGGTGCGTCCAGCCCGCCGCCCGCTACGAGCCTGAGGAGCGCATCGACCGGGACAACGTCGTCGCCTTCGGCGCCGAGCTCACCCGGCTCGCGCTGCCGGAGCCGCCGCGCAGCGGCTTCAGGATCATCGCGCCGCCTCGGCTCATGGCGCCCGGCGAGGAGGTGACCTTCTGCGTGTCATGGCCTTTCCCGGCGATCGAGAACACGACCGTCCACGCGGCGCGCGTCTACGCGACGAGCGGACTGCATCACAGCAACGTGATCGCCAAGCCGGTCAATCCATCGTTCGGGCCGAACCCTTACCCGGGCTGCCATCCTGGCGCCGACGATCCCTTCGGGACGCTGCCGGCGGCCATCCCGGACGTCCTCTTCGCGAGCTCCACGCAGGTCGTCGGCGAGGAGACGCTCGTGTTCCCGGAGGGGATGGGCTTCACCCTCGATACGTCCCGCGAGATCGCCGCGAACGTCCACCTGCTCAACACGTCGCCCGAGCCCGCGGTCGTCGAGCTCGCCTACGACTTCTTCACCATGCCTCTCTCGGAGCGCAAGGAAGAGCTCGCGCCGCTCGTCTTGAGCGTCAACGACTTCCTCGTCCCTCCGCGCGCCACCCGGACCGTCGGCACGACGTGCTCGACGTTCGGCGGGAACATCGTGTCTCTGATGCCGCACACGCACCGGTACGCCGATGCCTTCGACGTCGACGTCGTCCGCGCGGACGGCGGCGAGGCGCGCGTCTACGAGGGAGGGGCGTTCGATCTGGAGAGCGACATCGAGGTCTACCGTCCGGCGCTCGCGCTCGGCGAAGGCGACTCCCTCCGGTACGCGTGCAGGTTCCGGAACACGTCGGACCACGATCTCACGTTCGGCTACGGGGACAACGAGATGTGCATGCTGTTCGGGTACATGTACCCGCCGGAGAAGCAGGTGGCGGGGATCTCTCTGCATGACGGGGAGCCCTGCATCTCGCTCGGCCTCGGCGCGCTCCGGTGAGGAGCGCCGTCGCCGCCTGATCCTCACGCAGGGCGCGGGCCAACGCCGCTGGACACGCCTCCACCTTCTCCAGGCGAATGGAGTCAGGAGTAAAAGGTATTCTTGCATACATAATTCTAGAAAAAAGCTTGGACGACAATTGAACAACCATGAACAAACGCTATAGATCCGAGCGCTCACAGGGAACATATGTGAGATAAATCACAAACAACTTCGTCCGAAGACGACGTTCAGGAGATTCGACCGTGAAGCAAGAGCTCCTCCGTTCACCGCACGTGATGCTGGGCGCAGCGCTCCTCGTCTCGGCCCTGGGAGGGATTGGCGCCTGTCGAGGGACCGCGGAAGACGCCGCATCGGGGGCTCCGGAGGCCTCCGGGTCGCCCGGTCGGTGCGTCTACACGAGCACCTTCAGCCAGGCCGAGGAGTGCCGCGAGTACACAGGCGCAGGCTGGACCGCAGAGGCCGCGGAGGCCGACTGCAAGGCGCTCCAGGGCTCCACGTTCACCAGGGGCGAGCGCTGCGCCTATCCAGAGACGCTCGGCCGATGCGTGCTCGGCGGCGGGACCGACGACGCTTACACCCTCATCTTCCCCGGCGGCGACACGAGCCAGTGCGCCTCGACCCAGCGCGGCTGCGAGATGTTCGGCGGCGGCCGGTTCGAGCCCGACGCCTGCGAGGGCGCGGCCGAGGAGCCGGGCGGCGGCGTCGGCACGGGCGGCGCCGTCTTCCAGTGGCCCGCGCAGGTCTGCGTCGACCCGCAGGCCGGCGAGCCGGCAGGGCAGAGCGACGGGAAGGTCTGCACGTTCGGCGCGATCTCCGGCTGCACCGAGCCCGGCCGCCTGTTCACCGACTATGCGTCGTGCGAGCCGGTCTTCACGCAGCGCCCGTACTGGCCGGCGCCCCCCTCGGATTACAAGACTCCGAGCGACGATCCACGCCTCTCGGATCCGCAATGGCTCGGCGAGCTCGCCTGGGTCACGGAGCAGACCGAGGCGTGCGGGTGCGTGTGCTGTCACTCGGAGAAGGCCGCGCCGGCCACCGGGCCGTCGAACTGGTACATCGAGGCCGGACCGGTCTGGACCGACAGCTTCTATCCGACGGGCCTCGCGCTGGCCGCCGGCTGGGTCTCCTCGGCGGCGCTCGGCGCGTATCCGCCGGACCAGAACAACGGATTCTCCCGTGACGTCAGCGGCCTGCCCTCCACGGACCCGGCGCGCATGGTCGCGTTCTTCGAGGGCGAGCTCCTGCGCCGCGGATTCACGAAGGAGGATTTCGCGGACGAGACCCCGTTCGGCGGGCCGCTCCATGAACAGAGCCTCTACGTGCCCGGCGACTGCGCGGCGGGGGAAGGCGTGGACGCCGCAGGCAAGATCACCTGGACCGGCGGCGACGCCCGCTACGTTTACGTCCTGTCGGCGGACGCCGAGAACCCGGGCGCTCCGCCGAACCTCGATCTGCCCGAGGGGACGATCTGGCGGCTCGACGTGCCCTCGAGCGCCGAGCCTGTCAAGAGCGGTATCATCTACGGCGAGGTCCCGCCGAACACGAAGCAGGGCTATCCCGCCGAGGGGAGCCCCGAGGAGCTCGTTCCGGGCACGAAATACTACCTGTATGTCTGGGAAGACGTCGCCATCCCGATCACGCGGTGCCTGTTCGAGGTTTCGCCCTGAGAGGGAGCTCCCCGGCGGAGCCCCCTCCATCCCACCATCGTTCACCAACGCGAACGCGAACGCGAACGCGAACGTTTACGTTTACGTTTACGTTTACGTTTACGTGAACGTTTACGTTTACGTTTACGTGAACGTTTACGTGAACGTTTACGTGAACGTTTACGTGGTCGTGGCCGTGGCCGTTCACGGCCTACCGTTGACGACCACGACCACGACCACGACCACGACCACGACCACGACCACGACCACGACCACGTAAACGATTACGTAGTCGTGGTCGTTCACCGCCTACCGTTGACGACCACGACCACGTAAACGTTCGGATGTAGGAGAATGCGGCGCGAAGCCTAATTAACGCTTATGGGCCCCTCCCTCGGGGTTTAACCGGCGTCACTCCGCTGCTTTACCGCCAGCACCCCCGTCGCCGCCGCCCGCTCCGACGGGCGCTTCGCCGCCGCCCGCTCCGACGCCCGCGTCTCCGCCGCCCGCTCCGACGGGCGTTTCGCCGCCGCCCGCTCCGACGCCCGCACCTACGCCGCCGCCGCACTCCTTGGGATAGGCGCAGTAGCCGCCGCAATCGACCAGGGGAGGAACGCAGATGCCGCAGTCCTGGGGAAAGCCGCAGTAGCCGCCGCAATCGATCTGGGGAGGCATGCAGAGCTGCGGCTGCTCGCGGTTCCTCTCCAGCTCCACCGGCAGGACCTCGAGCTGCTGGGTGAGCCAGGCGTCCAGCTCCTTGTACCGCTGCTCGTCGCCCGGCCGGAGCATGCCCTCGTCCGACAGCTGCTCGTAGAGACCCTTCAGCACCGCGTTCGGGTCCAGCGCGGTGAACTCCTCGATCACCTGCTCGCACGCCGCGATCGTGTCGGCCCAGCAGGCCGGCTCGCTCTGGCACCCGCGCGCCAGCGTGTTCGTGCCGGCCAGGGGGACCACCGGATACCAGCTCTGCCCCAGGCTGATGTCGACCGAGTAGGGCAGGTACTGGAACAGACCATCGGCCCGCTCGACCAGCACGACGTTGTTGCTGTTGTGGAGCGCGTCGTCGCCGGTGGCGAGCACCCACGACAGGCACTGGAACCGATGGAACGCCGGCCAGTCGATCCAGCCCGCGAGCGCGGCCTTGAAGCCCTCGCCAGGCGGAGTCTCGGCGATCGCCTCTTCGAGCTCCCTCGCGCGGGTGCTGTCACACTCCTTGAGCTGACAGTTCTCTGGATCGTCGAAGGCGCTCCCGCCGAACGGCACCATGTCGACCGGGAGCGGGATCCCGCCGCCTCCCGGATTGTTGCCGGCGAAGTCTCCGGCGAACTCCCACATGTTGACGCAGCCGCCGCCGAACTTGCCCTCGAGGCGGGTGCAGAACGACTTCTTGTAGCGCTCGACCACGATGTAGGGGATGGCCACCTCCGCGCCCCAGACGTTGCTCGACAGCCAGGCGTAGTTGGTCAGGGGGGCCGGATAATCGAGGCGAGCATACAGATCGAGCGTGAGGCGCTCGCGGAAGATGCTGCCGACCTGGCCGTTGTTGAAGCGCACGTGCTCGAAGCCGCCGAGCCGTTGCTCCTCGACGAACTCGTCGGCGTCGACGTTGAGGTTGGGGATGGTTCGCTTCGTCCAGGGCCGCTGCGTCGACTGGCCGGCGATCCCCACCTGGACCTTGCCGTAGTCGGCCGTCTTGCCCTTGGCGCCGGCCGTCGTCACCCACAGGTGATCCACGAAGGTCGCGTCCTCCCCTGTCGGTGAGTAGATATCTCCGAACATATCCCTCTTGATGGGGCCCCCGATGCCGCCGAGCCCTTCGTTCATGAGCTCGAGCTGCTCTTCCGAGACGGCGAACCAGTAGCGGTTGCCGATGGTGCCGAAGAGGTCGAGCTCATGCTCGGCCACCTCGGTGTCCGCGACAGGCGCTCCCGGGTACTCCTGGGGTGCGCCGCCGGCGCCGCCGGCGCCGCTGGTGCTCCCGGCACCTCCGGCGCCCCCGGCGCCGCCCTCCCCGTTCGTGTAGTAGTAGTTGTAGATGTTGTCCGGCTTGTCAGCGCATCCCGCCGAGAAGGCGGCAGACGGGAGGGCAAGCAGGGCGAGCAGCGAGATGGCTCGCGTGCGAGACGACCATGATCGAGCAGAGGAAGACGACGGCAGCTGATTGGACATGAAGCGCAACCTTTCCGCTCCGCGCTACTGCAAATAACGTACCGTTCGTGGCGAAATTGTAGCGCGTCGGTGTCGGTGCCCTGGAGACAGGTCGAGCCAGCGGATCCGGCAAGTTTGTCGAGGATCTCGAGCCGTCCATCCCGCGGGGCGTGGGTGCGCCGCCGGAGCCCCCTCATGACACGAGGGTCAGAGGCTGGCACACTGCCCGGGAGTTTCGTCCTTGTGTGCCAACGCCGCGACGCGGCGTAGATCCATCGGGCAGCGGATCGCTCCGGCTCCCGGCGTGCGCCGTCGATCGCTCAGGGTACCCTGCTCCAGCCGGTCGAGCGCACGTCGCGCGCTCTCCGCCTCACCGCGCCTTCTTCGCCTTCGTCGCGCGCAGCGCGCGCGAGCTCGGCCGATACATCCCCGTCGTCGCGTCGTAGCGCCACGTGATCTCCACGGCGCGCGGCGCTTCGCCCTCGGCGTCCTGGCGCCACAGCGTACCGCGGATCCCGAAGCGGTCGAAGCGCGTCGAATGGAACTCCTCGACGTCCTTGGCCCAGGGACCGTTCTCCACGGACCCTTCCAGGAGCTCGGTGTACTCGCCGCTCGGCTTGACGCTGATGACCCGCCAGTCCGCGCTCTCGGCCCAGATGTCCGTCGACGTGTATTGATCGTAGAAGAACATGTGAAGCTCCTTGTTGCGCCTCACGATGCCCGTCGGCGCGCCGTAGGTCTGGAGGGTGTCGACGATCTCGCCTTTGCGCAGGATGGCGAGAGCAGGCCGCCGCAGGAAGAGCTCGCCGATCTCGACGTCCCCTATCGCGGATATCGGGCTGTAAAGGCCCTGGCGCGTGGGCTCCAGGGCGGTACCGTCCGAGCCCCGCGCATAGCCGATGACCTCGAGCTCGAGCGGATCTCCAGGCTGGTACGACATGGGGACAGGGCCGATCGGCTCCGGCGCCTGGAACGCCAGGGCGCGGAGGTTTGCGAAGGGCTCGTAGCTCACCGGCTCCGGGATCTCCCGCCAGACCCACTCCTCGTCCGCCGGCGCCGGCGGGCGCGGCGCGTCCGCCGCCCGCGCGAAGAGCCGGATGCTGTCGATGGGCGCCGACGAGGCGCGGGGCAGCGCCGAGGTCGGCAGCGTGGCCTCGATGGTGAGCCTCCCCTCGCCGCCCTTCACCGCCGCCTTCGCGCCTTCGACCAGGCGTCCCTTCCCGTCCTCGCCGATCACCGAGAGGCCGCCGCGATCCAGCCGGAAGAACCGCGCGAAGCGCGCCTCGTAGCCGGCGGTGAACGCGTCATGCCGGGCCAGCGTTTCATGGCAGGCCTTCTGCACGTCGGCCGGGAGCGGCTCGCCGCCCATGTCGGTGTCGCAGTTGAGCGGCATCACCCCGCCCCCGCGCTGGAAATAGCCGATGGGCGGCAGCTCCGGCGCGGCGAAGCCGAGCCCCAGCCAGATCGCGTCCTTTGATCCCTCTTCGAGCTCGGCCGCGAGGGTGACGCCCGCGCTGGAGAGCACCAAGGCGACGTGCGAAGGCGCATCCATCACGCTGGTGGAGGGAGGTGGCGTGCTCTCCCCTCGCGCGGGCCCCGAAGGACGCGGCGGCGGCGGCGGGACCAGCGAGCCCCACTCCGCGACGTCGCCATCGAGCACGAACCCTTCAGGCACGCGGGCCTGGGTCTTCACGCTGACGAGCGGCGAAGGCATGGGCGCGGCCGCCGGGGGCACGGCCACCACGGGGGGCTTCGGCAGCGTGGCGATCTCGGCGCGTGGCGTGGCGGGAGACGGCGTGGGCCGGCAAGCAGCAGCGAAGAAAGGCGCAAGCAGCAGGAGGGCGGGAAGGCGACGGGTTCGCATGGCGGCGCTCATGGTACCCGAGTGGGCGCTGGTCGGCCGATGACGACCGGGCGCGCGTCCAGCGTACCCGCGGCGAGGACCACCTCGTCCGCGGCCGGATCGACGCCGAAGGCCGCGCCCATCGCGGCGCCCATGCGCTGATAGACCACCTCCCAGCGCACCGCGAGCCCGTCGATGGCGGCCGGGAACACGAGCCGCATGACGCGCGACGCCCCCGAGGCGGGGAGGCGCGTATCGCCGGCCGGGACGCGCTCGATGCCTCCGTCGATCGGGCGCACAGAGAACCTTCGCTCGAGGATCACGGGTGCAGCGGTGGCCACGGTCGTTCCCTTCGCATCCACGGCCGAGGCGCGGACCTCGAGCCGGCGGAACATGTCGCCCGTGGGGACGGCGTGCCCCGCCGCGGTCACGCGCGCGCTCACCTCGATGGCGTTCGCGCCGCTCCGCGACGCCCTGGCGTCGATCGCCGAGCGCAGCACGGCGGGATCCCCGAGCACCGAGAAGCGATGATCGCGGTGCGTTCTCCCCGCAATGTCCTGAACCAGTGGCATGTGGCAATCGCCGCAGGGTCGCTCCGCGAGGCGCCCGGAGCGGTGCTCGGCCACGGTGTCCTGCATGGCGACGCCGGGCGCTCGCGGAAAATCGAACTGATGGCAGCGGGCGCAGCCCTCATCGGTCGAGAGCCGCACGTCGCCGCGGACCGCGTGCGCGCCGCTGCGCGCTTCCCGGCCACGCGCGGAGACGACCTCGCCGGCCACGAGGTGGCAGGTGACGCACCCCACGCCCACCGCTTGCGCGTCCGCGCCGGGGTGGTGGGCCGGATCGGCCTCGGGCGCATGGCAGCCACGACAGAAGGGCAGCGGCTCGATCGCGTAGGATCTCTGGAAGACGCGATCCATGAACGCCTGCCGGTGCAGCGAGGCGCGCCATTCGGCCGCGATGTCCTCGTGGCACCCCTCGCAACGCTGGTTCTCGATGCGCGCGGAGAAGCCCTGCGGCCTCACCTGCGGCGCGGGTCCCGGCAGCGGCGGCAGCGGATCGCCGCGCACCCCGGCCGTGGGCGCGAACAGCAGCGCAGCAAGCGCCACGACGGCGGCACCCGCGATACGAGGTGTCCTCCGTTCAGCGGAGGGCGTCCGATGCCACCTGCCCATGTTCGCTCAGGATAGCACTCCTCAGGACGACGGACGGAGCGTCGAAGCTCGGCGGCTGCGACGCCTCGATGGACCGCGATGGCTCGAGAGCGTACGCTCCCGGAATGGCCGGTCCAGTGGCGTCCGTTTTGCTGCCGTCAAAAATGAGCGTGGAGCGAGTCGCCGCGCTTCGAAGTGGCATCTCCCGCATTGCCGACGACGTCCGTGGGGATCACTTCTGGCTCGACCAGCGCCCGTTCATTCTGACCGTTGGGCCCGAATACCCTGAGGCGATATCCGAGATCGTCGAGGCGGGCCTCCCGGAGGTGCTCGGATGGTCGCCAGAAGACGTCGTTTCATTCGCTGCGATGAGCAACGGCGACGAAGATCATCGGTTGCTCGCCAGGTTGTGCATCGACCTGGCCGAGGCGGAAGGTGGCGTCATCGACTTCGGCGGGCGCCTGGCGATCGGTCCACGGCTGGACGGCCTTCAAGACGACAAGCCCGTCAGGGTCGAGAATCCAGGCGGGGTCACGGGTGTGCTGTTCGCGACGGCGCGCTCCCACTACGGAGACGCGGCGCTCGCGCGCTCCTGGCTACGGCACGCGAGCTTCCGCATGGTGAAGTAGGTGCACCTCGGCTCGGTCCAACGACCGGCGTCAAGCCGCGTGACCCAGGCGCAGCGAGGGCCACGTCAGCTCACGGGTCGAGCTGGATCCCTTGGTTCAGGTCGTCGCCACAAGCAGCTCCTCTGAATTGTTTGGCGGACGAAGGCCATCCGTCCTGCCCGCGAAGTAGCGCTCGGCGAGCGCGGCGGCCGAGACATGCTGGACCTCCCTGAAGCCGGCATCTCGGGCCAGCGTCAGCATCTCCGCCGGCGTGAAGAAGCTGATGAAGGGCGTGCCGTTGGCCCTGGCCCCCGCTGCCGCTCGCTCGATCCCGGGACGCACCTCCGGGTCCGCCAGCTCGATCGGAAGCATGAACGACATGGCGAGCGTGGAGCCCGGAGCGAGCGCCGCGACCTGGCGCAGCGTCGCCGCGATCGCGTCCCTGGTCAGGTACATGCTGACACCGGTGGACGCCACCACAGCAGGCCGCCCCGAGTCGAAGCCCGACGCCGCCAGCCGCTCCCACCACGCATCGCCCGCCTCGAAGTCGACCGGCACGAGCCGCAGGAACGATGGGACGCCGAGGCCGAGATCGATGAGGCGCTGGCGCTTCCATGCCTGGGGGCTGGGCCGATCGATCTCGAACACGAGCAGGCGGGAGGCCAGCTCCGGCCGACGCTGGGCGAAGGTGTCCAGGCCCGCGCCGAGGATGACGTACTGCCCGACGCCACGGGCAGCCTGTTCCGCGACGAGATCCTCGACGAAGCGGGCGCGGGCCAGGATGGAGGCGCGGAAGGGCCGAGTGAACGGGCTCATGTCCGGACGGCTGCGCCAGCCGTCGTCGGGAGCCGCCAGCTTCAAGCCGACGTCGTCTTCGAACACGTGCGGCGGCGCATCGGCCTCCACGTGCAGCGCACGCCACAAGGCGACCCGAACCGCCGTGTCGTCCGCCGCGGCAACTTGTCTATCTTGCATGACGTACTCTCTTACGCTCCTGCTTCACCTACGCTCCTGCTTCACCCAATGGTACGCAGATCCTTTCCGTCGCGCAACGCCCCTTGGCCCGCCCAGCGTGAAGGCCTGACACGGACGGGCGGAGCTCGACCATCAGCAGCAGCCGTGAGTCAGGCTCAGCCTATTCCCTCCCGAGCAGCAGATCGATGACCCAGCAGCCGCGGACGTGCGGCCCGTGGCCGCGGCAGTGGCCGAGCACGTCAGCGTCGTCGCACCCGGCGTCCAGCAGGGCGTTCGCGAGGATCGGCATCGGCCCGAACACGCGGCTTTCGTACATCTGCCGGGCCAGCCCGACGGCCGTCGAGGTCCGCCAATCCGGGTCGAATGCCACCGCGCGGAACGGGTTGCCAAAGATGTCGCGGAGCAGGTCGGCCTGCGCGTGCTCTTCAGCGGCGCTGCTGGCGAGGAATGAAGCATCCCCAGGCGCGGCGCCTGGATTGGCCATGGCAGCAGCTGCCAGATGAGCGTTGGACGAGGCGTAATACGCGCCCATCGGAGCCTGTGGCTGAACCACCTGGAAGCTCAGGGCCAGCGCGTCGTGCGTCGGCTGGAGCGAGATACGCTCGGCCCCACCGGACGCCCGCCACCTACCCTCCAGGGAGTCGAGCGCCTGCCGGACCAGCGCCTCGGCCGCCTGAAGTTCTTCCAGCGTGGCCGGGCCATCGGCGTGACGGCTCGCTGTTTCCACTGCCGCCTCTGCGAGCTCATCGGGGAGCAGGGCGCGCACGCGGTGATAGCATTCACAGGCGAACAGCCGCAGCTTGCGGTCAGTCCCCCTGCACGCCGGAAACGTCTTGATGTCCGCAACCCGCACCTCTTCCGGCCCGAGTCCGAGCAGGAAGCGGAGCATGGGTTTGGTCCGATCACACACCAGCCATTCCGTCTCGTTCATCTGGCGACCTCCGGCCGGCATCTTTTCCGATGCGACGACGGGTATTTCTCGCGCTCCGCGGACCTGACGGTTCGGCGTTCACCGGCGTCGGGCCGCAGTTCAGCAGCGGATCAACAAGGTATCGTGTGAATACCGTATCACCGCCCGCTGCAACTGCATGTCATCCGGTGGTCGACCGCGGCGCTGGATGCCCTGTGGCCGCGAGCGCCGCAGCTGCCGCGAGCTTGTGGATGGCCTGCCAGGGTGGCCCGATCGATCGGCCCATCGCGTGCAGAAGATCGTTCACGTCGTCGCGGCCGAGCGCCGTTGCGGCGTCGCGAAACACGCGCTCGCGGTCGTACCAGCGCACGGACCAGCCGCGCGCCTCGGCCGCGGCTGCGAGGGCCTCGCGGTACATTACGGAGTCGGCGACGGTCTGCGCGCGATTGTCGGCGATGCGCTCCTCGGTCGTCGGCGGGAGCTCCGGGCACACGCGGATCGCGATGCTCGCGATCGGCACGGGCACCGCCGCGGCCAGCGCGTCGAGGCCCTCGCGCGCGCCACGCGCGGCGGACGCTCGCACGCGCTCGACGAGCGCCACGGCGTCGGCGAGCGAGAGCGCTCGCGCTCCCGGGGTGTTGAGGTAGCGCCCCACCGCCCACGACCCTTCGTGGTGATGCGGGTGCGTCGGCAAGCCGTCGGTGAGGTCGATGCGCCGGCGATCGAGGAGCTCGCCGCCGGGCGCGACGGTGACGAGCACCGCCGAGTTGCCGTGCTCGGCGACGCCGACGGTCGCGGTTCGCTGCGTTCGTCCTCTCGCCACGTCTTCCTCCTCCGGTGGCGCGCCCCCGCGGCTGACGCCGTCGATCCCTCTCGTCCGGATAACGGCCGGGAGCTTACCAGCGAAGCCCGCCACGTTCACCGAGATAGGGATCGGAATGTGAGGCTGATCCGCGGGCCCGCGGCTTCGACGGCGAGGACCGCATGCTGCCACCCCTCCTGAACGCTGGCGCGCATGATCAGGAGCGAGCCGGGCGCCAGGGCCATGTCGTGCCTCTCGTCCCGGCGAAGGTTCCGGCGGAAGGTGAGGACGCGAGGCGCGCCCAGCGACAGGATCGAGGTCGTCGTTCCAGCGACGACACCGGCGCTGGAATCCGAGTGAAAGCCCATCTTCGCCGTCCCGTCGGCATAGAAGTTGGCGAGGCAGTTGTTGATCGGATGCCCCACCACGCCGGCGAGGCGGGCCGCGAGGTCCTGCACGAAGGAAGGCATCTCGCAGTCCGGGTAAGAGATGCCTGAGTAGTTGTACGCCACCCCGCACGAGGCGGTTCGACGTGAATGCATCCGGTCATCCCACGATAGACTTCGCTCCGCCATGTCGAACATGGCCGCTGGATCCGCGACGAATCCCTCCAGGTGCTGAATGTCCAGGTCTTCCGGCATGAGTCGCTGCGATCGCTAGAGTACAGGAGTGGTTCCCGCCCGTCCAACGGCCGGCGGCATTGGCCTGTTAAGCGCCTCTCGTTGCCGCGGCGTCAAGCTGTCCTGCTACTTTGCCCACTTGTTCCAAAGCCACTCGAGTGCATCCTTATGCGGGATTCGAGCGAGATCAGCAAGCGACGTTGTTTTTACGGAAAGTGTTCGCAGGTCCCATCCCGGCTTGGCATGAACCGTCATGTCTTCGGGTGAAATTCGGATGATCCCGCGGTCCAGCGCCCGGTGGTGGTTCAGACAAAGAACGATCCCATTCCGCGGGTCGTCGCTCCCTTCGTCGGCCACGGGGCAAAGATGGGCCGCTTCAAGCAGGTCGTTCACGGCGACTGCACAAAGGGCACATTTCGGCCCGTATCGCTTCATAACCTCGAAGCGAAAGCGCACCTGGCGCGGTCGATGCGTCGCTGTGGAGGTCGAGCGCGCACGCTTCTGCTGCAACAGAAAGGGCGCGTCGTCGAGTTGTTCGTCGGCTTCCGGGTGCGCGATGCTTTCTGCAATGCTGTCTGGATTCTGGCCGAACTCGATGAGCACATGCCGGGATTTGTCGTCATGGTCTACTACCCATCCGAGTTCGACGTCACGCAAGGACATCGAACTCGAACCATCCGTGATTCAAGGACTCACGGAAAGATGGAATGGATAACCAGAAGCGCTCTGGACCGAACTCGCACGGTAACGCTCGAAGTCGGTCGGCAAGCCAGGCGCGCTTCGGGTTCGGGTTCGGCTGGCGCGGCGGCCCAGCCGTCACGAGGTAGAGCAGGAACTCGATGGTGCGGCCCTCATGGTGGACTTTTTTTATGCGCAAGCGCACGAGCTCAGGCGAGAAACCATGCTCGTGCCCCCAGAAGCAGTCGTCGAGCGACAAGGCCGAGCCCATGACGCTGAGACGACCGTCGGCCTTGTCCACGATCACCCCACAAGAACCGACATGCCCGACCCGAAAAAACCAATACCCGCCACGATCGATGACCGTGCGATCAAACCAAGCTGCCTCTCGCTGCTCCGCATAGACCTGGACGGCTCGGTGGGCTTGTTCCAGTGTTATCATGGGCCTCTACTCGAACGGTGCCGCGGTCATCCGAGCGGCGTCGATGCGGAAGTACAAGGTCGCTGCGGTGGGTGGCGCGCCTGGTGACCCCTCATGGCGCCGCGTCCGGTCGGCCGTAGTCGAGCTGCCGATCCGTGTAGCGATTCGCCTGAATCAACCGCACGTATTCCGTGGGGAAGAGTCCTACGATCTGCCCACGCACATCGGCAGGATAGCCGTACACGACGAACATGTCACCATCATGGATCTGCTCGGAGACGGACTCGAACGCTTCAAGGGGCATGGACCATGCTGCCCTGATGGCCCCCTCCCCTCTTGGAGAGAGGAAGTAGCGAGCCCGCTGAAGGCCAGAGTCTTCGATCCAGTCAAAGTACCGATGCTCGATGTCGAACCGCAGCACCGTGGCGTCGTTCTCCTTCGACACCTTGAACGATCGCAAGACGCCCGCCCAGGCAACCAGTGTCTTGTCGTATCGGCCAGGATTGCCGCGGACGTCGTCCGGATGAATATCCCGCGTCGCCCGGCCGAAGACCGCGGCCTCTTGCTCCGACACCGGGTGGTACGTGCGCGAGCCAGGCGCGAGTGAGGGCAGGCGGCCCGAAAGGGCCAGGAAGGCCAGTCCGGCAAAGCAGACGCCTCCAACCGCGAGGGATACCGCGAGTACTCGTCGGCCAGTCAAATGTCTTTCACCTCCGCAGAGCGATTCCGGTTCAAGGGGGCACGCGTGGCCATGCGATCCGCTGCTCCTGGTCGTCGCGCCTCTGTCCGACGAACTGTCAGTCGATTGGTCAACCAGATCCGCCGGACCAGGTCTGTCGCGATCGTCGCCTTCTGTGCCCTCCCCCACAAAAGTCTCGCAGATCGGCTCTGCGCTGCAAGGCCCAATTGCTGTCCAGCGCTACGGGGTGGGGTAGCTTCGGCTCTGAGGGGATATGCAAGATCCGTCGAACGACGGCGCCAGCCGCGGCCATTTCTGGAAGCCCCAGGCGAACGGGTGCTGAAGCAGGGTCAGCTCTGCCGACGTTGCGCAGCGCACGACCGGCGTGCGCGCACCGCTTCGACGCGCTTGACAAGCTCAGGCCACCGCTATACTGGCAACCCACCGGTTACCGATATGTCACCCGCGAAAGCCGACATCGATGTGTTTTTTGTCATCGCCGATCCGACCCGTCGGGCGATCCTCGACCGTTTGCGCGCGGGTCCTGCCCCTGTGAACGAGATCGCGGCCGACTTCTCTCAGAGCCGCCCCGCGATCTCGAAGCACCTCCGCGTGCTCAAGGCGTCGCGGCTGGTAACCGAGGAGAAGGTCGGGCGCGAGCGGCTGTACACGCTGCGACCCGCGCCGCTGCAGAAGGCGATGGCATGGCTCGAGGGCTACCGCGCGTTCTGGGGTCGCAATCTCGAGTCGCTGAAGCGTTACCTGGAGGATACATGACAGCCAAGAGCATCCACGCCCGTTCGATCGCCGACGTCGCGCAAGGGACGATCCTCGCCCGCATCGAGATCGCCGCGCCACCAGAGCGCGTCTTCCGCGCGCTGACGACCGACGAGCTGACGAAGTGGTGGGGTTCTGCGGAGATGTATCGCACGACCGCCTTCACGATCGACCTTCGCGCCGGAGGCGCCTGGCGGACCGAGGGCGTGGGCGCAGACGGCAAGCCATTCCATGTCGGCGGCAAAGTTCTCGAGCTCGATCCGCCTCGACGGCTCGTCCAGACGTGGGAACCGTCATGGGATGCGGACGCGCCCCCGACGACGGTCTCCTATCTCCTCGACGCGATCGGGACGGGCACGCGCCTCACGGTCCGACACACTGGATTTGGCACGCGTGCAGCATCGTGCGAGAGCCATGCGACAGGCTGGGAGCGTGTCCTGGGTTGGCTCACGAACCACATCGCGCCGCAGCCGGAGCGGAGCTTCTTTCTCTGTCGGCTGTTGCCGTCGCGCGCGACCTTCATGCAGGACATGACGGCTGATGAGCTCGCGGTCATGCAGGCGCACGGCAAATACTGGCGCGGCAAGCTCGCCGAGGGCCACGTGATCGCCTTCGGACCCGTCGCCGACCCGGCGGGCGGATGGGGCGTCGGCATCGTTGCTGTCCGCGACGAAGCCGAGCTCCGTACATTCCAGAGCGAGGATCCTGCGATCAAGTCAAACATCGGGCTGCGGTACGAGGCGCTGCCCATGCTCACGGCCGTGTACTGACGGCTCACGCGATGGCGGGCTCCGGCCGCGCGCTTCGGGGCGCTGCCGGTCCGTCGTGAGGTCCTGCTCAGACCGCTCCGGGGCGCCCCGCTGCGAGCGAGCGCACCTCCTCCGCGTGGATGGGCACATAGACAGGCTCGCCCGACTCGGCGAACACGCAGATGGCCACGGCCCAGCCCTGGCCCGCTCCCCACGAGAACAGGGCCGCGGGCTCCATCCCGGCGATCGCGAAGGAGCCCATCGGCAGCCCGAGATCGCGCGCGCTCGTGAGGAGCGAAGCGTTGTCGGCGTAGACCGCCAGCGCCTCGAAGCCGCCCGGCCAGGCGCGCAGGTGGATCCCGCGGGTCCTCGGGTCGATCATGAAGAGCAGGGGGATCTCGCGGCCGAGCAGCTCGTCATAGAGCGCCGTCTTGGCCGCGGCGCCGCCCTCACCCCCCACCGCGAGGAGCAGCCGACGGAGCCGCGGCGCCCGATCGACAGCCGCGACCCGCCTTGCAGCGCCGACCGGCGCGAGGCGCTCCTCCAGCACGCGACGCTCCTCCTCCTCCAATCGCGCGCGCCGCTCGCGATCGCCCGCGGCGAGATCCTTCTCCGCGTTGACCTCGCGCGCCCAGGCGCCCGCGGCGTGCGCCTCCTCGTACGGCGTGCCGGGGAGCGCGGAGAGGATGACGCCCTCCGGCCGGTGCACCTCGACGAGGACGGCCTGCTTCTTCGGCTCAGGCGCGCGCACCCCGATACCGAGCTCGCGGATCAGCGTCACGACCGCGCGCGCCGGCGCCGCATCGTTGCTCAGCGCGAACACGCTCTGCGTGATCGCGGCGCGCGAGGTGACGTGCATGCGCCGGAGCAGGCGTTGCACGAGCGCGGACGCGCGCGGCGCTCCCGCGAGGGCAGCAGCGTCGAGGGTCCACACGAGGTGACCGGAGATCGGGGTGAGCGCTGGGTCCGCGGGCGCCATGAGGGAAGAAAGAAGCCCGTGGTCCGCGGCGAGGAAGATCTGCGGCCGAGGGCCGCTGAGCAGCATCTCGACCTCGCCGAGGACGCGATCGAGATCCTCCTCCAGCTCGTCGCTGCTGCCGCCCACGTGTGCGAGCCACACGCCCGCAGCGGAGCGAGCGAAGCCCGGCAACGGGCTCACGCGGTGGATGTCGACCCGATGCCCCTTGGGCACGACGACTTGCTCATCGTCCGCCGGCGAAGCCACGGGAGCGTCGGCGCGCTTTCGCCAGCGATCGAAGAGCCCCACGGCGGGACACCTCATCACTCCCCCCGCAGGCTTCCCAGCCTCTCCGGTGAGGCGGAATGCTCACCCACGGTGCGGCTCCGCTCAGGCGGCCCAGGGTCCCCCGCCCGGCCAACACTTCGTCTGCCTGACGCTCGGCTTCAGCGGCGGCGCAAAGCGATGTACGCCGCAAGCCGAGCGTCAGGCGCTCCACCCGTCATGTCTGTGGCTTTCGGCATCGCGGATCCCATCTTCGATCCTCTCTCCCGTCTAGGTCGGTCCTGACCTCCCCGGACTCGTCGAATTGCCAGGCAGAATAGCCGTAGAAGAACCACTTCTTGATCGGGATCGCTCGCATCCCGTGGAGCTCGTCCGGCGTGTGATGCCAGTGAGGTGGAATCACCGAAAAGAAGAGATCGTTCGCGACTCGCCTCGCTCGAAGGGACATCGACGAGAAACAGTGCCTCAAGGTCCCTCGCGCTGCGACCTCATCACAGTCCGGATGGGAATAGAAGTATCGGACGCCTTGCATCACTTGGCCCAAGTTGAGCGCCGTGTGCTTCGCGTACTCCTCCAGAAAGATCGTCCATTTCATTTCTCTGTCCTCGAACGAGCCGGCGCAAAGGTCAGCGGATCTGCGTTGAAATGTGCGGACATCAGAACCCGTACGGGCTTCGCGATGCGCATCAAGACACTCCCTTCACGGCCACCGGTACGCCTATGTGACGCCCGGGGTCGTCGTTCCAGTGAAGGCATCTCAGGCCCGAATGTACGCTCGCGCATCGGCGCCCAGACGAGAGACGACGCGCGCAACGGCGGCAGGGGCATGAACACTCTGGGCGCAGATTGCCTCCAGGAGGCCCGTGGCCACCGCATCGGCCTCCGGGCCGCTCCCTGACAGCGAATGCTCCACGAGCCGCGAGACCTCATCCAGCGTGGCGTCATCGAGGTCGGATTCAAGCTGCACGAGAGCACGACCGATGCTGCCGAAGCCGACCGTGATAGGGACCTCATCGGGCTCCCAGTAGGCGACGACCTCCGACACCGCTTCCCGCAGCTTCGGGTGGCAAGCGGCAAAATCCTGGAACGGGTAGAGCGAGTCTGCCATCGACGTTCTCCTACTTGGCGAGGGCTCCCCTCGACGTTCGGGCGGTCCCCCCCCGGGGCGGCCGCGGGTGCCGACGGGGCGGCAGGCTGGAGGAGCCGCCGCACGCGCCGAACGCCAGCGCCGCGACGAGGAGCGGGGCGAACAGGAGAGCACGCGCCATGTCACGGTTCCCGGTAGCTCTCGTATTCCCAGGCGAAGTAACGCCGGAGGTTCTCGACGCAGGCGGGCCAGGTCTCGGCCTCGCACGACGCGACGGTCCGCTCGAGCCAGCGCCAGAGATCGTCGAAGTCGTACCGGCGCATCACGAGCAGCGGGCGGATGGCCAGGATGCCATCGCGTGCCTCCAGCCGGTCCAGCCCCGCGGGCGTGGCCACCCTGAGGGTGAAGGAATCCGCGCCCGCGCCCTTTCTGGGCCCGATGTCCAGCATCACGAGCTCGGCGAACGCGTCGGGCTCGTCGGGCGCCCACGTCCGGAGATTGGCATGCCCCCAGACGCCGGCGGAGCGGATGACGAGCTTCATGGCCGAGGAAAGCGAAGAGCAAACCGACCCGCACGTCAAGGGCATCACGCGTGTTTCGCCGGTGAGGCGCTCGACGCGACCTGCGCGCGATGCCTGGTGCGCGGAGCCATGAGCACCGAGGCGACCCCACCAGCGCGCTCCGCCGGATCGGCGAGCGCGGGCTCGCAAGATTCCGTCGTCGCATCGCGGATCATCGGGTCACGCGCCGGCTCGCTGTGTTCGCCTTGCGAGCAATCAGCCGCGACCTTGGACATGGTAGCTTCGCACGGTGACAGTCCTGTCTGGTGGGCCCAAGTCGGGCCTCTTCTGGTTGTGGGAGTCGGACCAGCACAGGGGTTCTCCAGTGTCCGACAACACATACCTCTGGTGACAAAAGTCCTCTCGCACCCATTCGTGACGCTCGATGGGCCGCAGGATTTCGCGTTCCATCCAGTCGGCGGCCGCAGTCGCGAGAGCCAAGGGCGACCCGTCTTTGACCACGAGCACGCGTGGATTCTCCTCGTCCAGGTCTGTGGCGGCCTGCATCGTCTCATCCTCTCCAACCACAACGCGTGATTCGTGAAAATCGACCCGGAGCGTTCGGAGGACCTTTCCGTCCGCGGGGACGTCGAGTAGCAGCATGACGAACGGCTCAACCGTGCCGAGGAGATGGTCGCTGGGAACGCCCAAGCTGCGCCACGCCAAGGCTCGACGCGACATCTCCGTGATGAAGGCGCGCTCCGCATCGGTGCGACCCTCGTCCAAAGCGAGCCAAAGATCTTCTTCGCGGAGTTCCGTCTGATTCATCTGCCGGGTGCCTCGCAGCGGCTGCCAAACAACTCAGCGGCCCGTTGGGCGGGAGCCATCCAAGCTCGGATACGAGGTCATGACGTGGGCGTTCCAAGCAATGTTTCCATGGCGCACCAAAATCGCTCCTTGAGCTCAGGAGAATGCGCCTTCATCGCGAGATCGTGAGCACATCCAACGAGCCAGCACCCACAGTCATAGTCAAACGACGCGAGCTCTTCAGATGCATTGTAGATGACCTTTGCGGCATTTTCGGCGACGAGCAGAACGGCTTCCCGAACGTTGTCATCTGGAGTATCGCGCAGAAGCTCAATCGTGAGGCGGCGTATATTCCGAAAAGCATCGTGAGCCTCACGCCATCGCCGCGGGTCCTTGGCCAGCTCGATGACTGACGAGATTTCACCCGGAACGCCAGGAAGCAGCTCGCAGCTCAAAATCAGAAGCTCGGCAGCAAGGCGGGGGCGAGCCGCGTTCGGTAGAGCTTCATAGATCACCCATCCGACCCTCATCGCGTCGCCTGAGTCCCATTGGGTGCGAAGGGCTGAAAGTTCGCGGGCATCGATCATGTCTATACCGGAAGAATCTTGGAGGTTTCGACTCCGCCCAACCATCAGTCAATTGGTCAACCGAAGCCTCCAGACCAGGGCTGTCCAACTCGTCGTTGCTGTGCCTTCCCTCACAAAAAAAAATCTCACGTATCGGCTCTGCGCTGCAAGGCCCAAATGCCGTCAAGCACCGCGCCATAGGGTAGACCTGCCTAACACCGTCGGCAGCACCGCCGCGAGGCGCGCGGGGCGCTTCGCTCGGGTGAAATCGACGTGCTGCGCCAGGGGGAGCGCGAGGACGTGGGTGTAGAGGAAGTTGATGGCGGCGAGGGCCTGGCTGCGTCGAGGCGCTGACGTGCTTGTCGGTCGCCAGCTGCGCGCGGAACGCCTCGACGTGGGCCGGCCCGAGATCGCGCGGACGGCGGCGGCCATCGCCCCTGTGCGGCTCGCCCCCTCCTGCGCGGTCCGCTCGCTCCGTCCGCTACCGCCGGCCGCTCCTCCGCGCTACGTTCGCCGCCGTGGACGCCCCCCGACCGTCCGGCGCTCGTCGCGCGCTGCTCATCGGCCTCCCCGTCGCCGCGCTCGCCGCGGCGGCCTTCCTCTTCGTGGCTCGCGACGAGCGCCCCGCACCGGACGCGCGCCCGCCGAGCGCCGAGTCCAGCGCAGCCCCCCGGCCGCAGCGACGCGAGGAGGCGCACGTCGTCCCCCCCGCTGCCCCGCCGGCCGCTGCCACCGTGAGCGCCGCAGCACAGGAGTCGGAGCCGGCGCCGGACACCGACCCCGAGGCCAGCATCATCGACCGCATGCGCGCCGCCTTGACGAGCAACCCCGAGGAGGTGCTCCGGCTCGACGACGAGGCGTCGCGCGACTTCGGCGACAGCCCCCGCGCCGCCGAGCGCGGCATGCTCCGCGTGCGGGCGCTCGTTCGCCTGGACCGGATCGGCCAGGCCCGCAGCCTCGCGGAAGACCTCATCGAGCGCTACCCGGACGATCCCTCCGCGAAGAGCGCGGCCGCGTACATGGGGATCCACCCGAGACCGCGCGGGCCGTCCAGGTAAGCGGCGATACCGTAGGTGCCTCGCGAAGCTCACGTGATCTTCATCAGGGCCGCTGCGACCACGATCTTGTAGCAAGAGCAGAACGTTGCGCAGTGAGTCACTGAACCGATTAAGAGTTCGGGCTGGTCCGTCGCGCGTTTCTGGTGATAATCGGGCATGCGCAACTGGCTTTTTCTTGTCGGGGTTCTCCAGCTCTCCGTGGCTGGATTCGGCTGTGGCGACGGATCGGACGGCGGCGGCGCCGGCGGCGAAGCGGGGGACAGCGGCGTCACCGGGAGCAGCTCCTCGGGCGCCGGCACGCCCGCGAGCTCCGGCGCGGGCGCAGGCACACCCGCGAGCTCGGGCGCGGGCGCAGGCACACCCACGGGCTCCGGCGCGGGCGCCGGCGAGCCCACGGGCGGACCCGCGAGCACGGGCAGCGGCGACCCCGTGGCAGGCAGCAGCACCAGCAGCGGAGGAGAGCCCAGCGCCTGCGCCGGCGCCGAAGACGAATGTCCGTTCGAGGCAGGGGTCGAGATCGCCTGCCGCCTCCGCTTCATGTACGGCGTGAACTACGCCTGGCGCGACTTCGGCGCCGATTTCGGCGGTCAGTCCAAGTGGAGCCAGGCGGGCATCTCGGGCAAGAAGAGCCAGGTGCTCGCCGACCTGCAGGACATGCGCGCCAACGGCGTGGACGTGGTCCGCTGGTGGATCTACCCCCGCTTCTACGGCGACCAGATCAACTTCGACGCACAGGGCAACCCGACCGGGCTCGGCGGCACCTCGACGCAGGACATCCTGGCGGCGCTCGAGCTCGCGGACCAGGCGCAGGTGAACGTGATGTTCACGCTGTTCTCCTTCGATGGCTTCTACAAGACGTCTTACAATCCGCCGAACGGCCTGTCGGTCGCGAGCATGGGGCCCATCGTCGCGGACGCGGGCCGGCGCGCCAAGCTCATCGAGAACGTCGTTCGCCCCATCGCTCGGACGGTGGCGTCCAGCCCGCACAGCGACCGGATGCTGGCCTGGGACGTCATCAACGAGCCCGAGTGGGCGATGACCGGGCCGAGCCTCTACGGCGGCGACCCGGCGTTCGAGGGGGACTCCAGCAAGTTCGATCTCGTCACACACCAGCAGATGGAGGCGCTCGCCAAGGAATCGGCCGCCGTGCTGAGGGGAGAGACCGGCGCGCCCGTGAGCGTCGGCAGCGCCGCCATCAAGTGGGGTCAGGCGTGGACGCGCTCGGACGTCGACTTCTACCAGGTCCACATGTACGGCTGGGTCAACGATTACTTCCCTTACAGCAAGCCCCTCTCCGAGTACGGCCTCACCGACAAGCCGGTCGTCATGGGCGAGTTCCCCATCAACATGGCGGAGATGGACGTGCGCTACGACAAGTTCGTGGGCGACCTCTACACCATGGGGTATGCGGGCGCGCTCTCGTGGTCGATCACCGATCGGAACTTCCCGTGGTCGTCCAACAAGACCGCCGTGAAGGCGTTCGCCGATCAGCACCCCTGCGAGACGCGCTACTGAGGGCCGGGTGAGCGCCGCTGCACGCGGCGCTCTTCCTCTTAGTTTCCCTGTTTCCCTGTTTCCCTGTCTCTCCGCCCCGGATCCGAACCGGGCCGCCGTGCAGGCCCGGCGAGCTCGTCCTCGACGAGACGAGCCGCGCCTGCGTGACAGCTTGCCCCAGCGTGTGGCGCATTGTCGCGCGGGGGCGCGATCCGGCCTGCGAGGCCGTCTGTCGGAGCGCCGGCGCTCTTCTCCTCTCGACCGGGTTTCAACTGGGTTTCAACTGGGCACGTCGGTTGCTGACCGTCGCTGACCGGGGTGGGCCCGCTGCTCACGGAGGTGACCACCTGCGTGAGCCTCGACAGTTGTTCACCAGCACCCAGAGGGAGAGCGAGATGGCACGAGATCGCTACGAGGGCCGGGACTTCCGTGACGAGGGGCCGCGCGACGACTGGCGTCACCGGGACGAGCGGTGGCGCGCGCCACGGGACGACGATCAGCGCGGATTCCGCGGTCACGAGGGGGAGCGCGACGCGTTCGAGCGAGGGTCGTACAGCCGCGGCAACTACGCGAACCAGAGCGGCGGCAGCCGGCAGGGCGAGCTGGGACAGATGCCGCAGCCGTACGGCCAGCAAGGGCGCGGAGACGGCAGGGGCGCGTGGAGGGCGGGCGGCCAGCACGCACAGGACGATCGCGGCGGAGCCGAGCGGCGCTGGGAGGAGCAGGGCGGGGCCGGCGCGCGCGGCTACCGCGAGCCCGAGGAGCGCCGCGCCTACGGACAGGACAGCCCCTCGTGGGAGCGGATTGGCGGGCGCGACGACCACTTCAGCGGGCGGGGCGCCGAGGACGAGCGAAGAGGGTTCGGCTCGGCGCAGCGAGGGCGGGAGGAGAACCGCGGCTACTACGGGCGCGAGGCGTACTACGGCCGCGACGCGGCCCGCGGCTTCTCCGGGCCGGGCGAGGACCAGGGCCGCGGGGCCTACGGGCGCCACGACCACGGCCGCGACGAGGAGGGCCAGAGCCTGCGCTACCAGGGCTACGACGACGGGCGAGACGACTACCAGGGCCGCGGCTACACCCGGGACGACTACCAGGGCCGCGGCACCACAAGAGACGACTACCAGGGCCGCGAGCGCTACCAGGGCCGCGACTCCACAAGAGACGACTACCAGGGCCGCGAGCGCTACCAGGGCCGAGACTCCACGCGAGGCGACTACCAGGGCCGCGACTCCACGCGAGACGACTACCAGAACCGCGAGCGCTACCAGGGCCGCGACTCCACAAGAGACGACTACCAGGGCCGCGAGGATCGGTATCGCAGCGACGGCTACGGGCGCGGCGATGACCAGGATCGATATCGAGGCGGCGAGGAGCGAAACGCCCCTGGCCACCACGACGGCCGAGGCGACCACGGTGGCGGATACCAGGGCCGCGGCGAGGAGCGCGGAGGCCGCGGCCGCAGCCAGGAGCTCCGCGGATACGGCGACACGTACAATCGCCCGGAGCGCCGGCCCGGGTTCGGCCGCTTCATGGGCGACGAGATCCCGCAGGGGTACTCGACCCGCGTCCACGAGCGCGACGACGTGCGCGCCTCGCAAGGCCGCGACCGCGAGCGCTCCCCCGCCGAGGACGGCGGCCGCTCCAGAGTCCAGAGCCAGGACCGGACCTGGAACTGAGATCAACCGATCTCCGCAGCTCGACGCCCGCGCCGCGGTGTCTGCCCCGGCGCGCAGGAGGAGATTGGAGTTGTCCGCGCCACGGAGCTAGAGCATCCTCGCGCGCATGAAACGACAAGCTTACTCCACCCTCCCGAAGCTCGCTTCCGTCTGCTGCATCGCCTGGTCGGCGCTGGCCGGCTGCGGTGACGACGACTCGAATGGAACGACTGGAACGACGGGCTCCGGCGGCGGCTCATCCACATCGAGCAGCGCCGCCAGCACGGGCGGCGGCGGCACGGACGAAGGCGGCGGAGGCGGCGGCGGCGGCGGCGCGGATCCCGGCACGACCTCGTCGAGCGCGGGCGGCGCCGGCGGCGGAGACCCCTCCAGCGACACCATCCGCTTCATCGGGCGCTTCGATACGACGAACGCCGAGGGCCCCCGCTTCTCCTGGGCAGGCAGCGCGATCGTCACGCGGTTCTCGGGGACGTCGCTCGGCGTCCGCTTCAACGACGAGTCGACCGCGGCTCAATCCAACTTCTTCCAGGTGGTGATCGACGGCGAGGCGAAGGGCGTCCTCAAGGTCAACAGCGAGGAGGAGCTCTACACGGTCGCAGACGGGCTGCCCGACGGCGAGCACGACCTCGTGCTCCACCGCCGCACCGAGCCGCTGGTCGGCGTGTCGCAGTTCCTCGAGTTCGTCCCGGAGCAGGGCGAGGCGCTCCTGCCGGTCCCGGCGGCGCCCGCGCGCCGGATCGAGGTGATCGGCGACTCGATCTCCGCCGGCTACGGCGTCGATGGGGCCAACGAGACTTGCCCGTTCACGAGCGATACGGAGAACAACTACCTCGCCTACAGCGCGCTGACAGGGCGGCTGGTCGGGGCCGACACCACGATCGTCGCGTGGTCCGGCAGAGGCGTGTACCGGAACTACAACGGTGAAGTCGCGCCCACCATGCCGGAGATCTATGGCCGGACGATCGCGGATGAGGAGCAGCCCGCGTGGAACTTCTCGTCCTGGGTGCCGCAGGTCGTGGTGATCAACCTGGGCACGAACGACTTCAGCATCAACGTCCCGGGCGACGCCCAGTTTCGCGCGCCGTTCACCGAGGCCTACGCGGGCCTCGTCGAGACGGTCAGAACGAACTATCCGGACGCGTTCATCTTCTGCACCATCGGGCCCATGCTGAGCGACTCGTACCCGGAAGGCGCCGAGGCGCTCACCAGGGCGCGCGCCTACATCGGCCAGGTGGTGGAGGACCGGAACGACGACGGCGACGACAAGGTGCGCGTCCTCGAGTTCCCCGCGCAGGACGGCGCGGCGAACGGGCTCGGCTGTGACTACCACCCGAGCGTCAAGACGAACGCGCTCATGGCCCAGCAGCTCGCGGAGGCCATCCGCGAAGAGCTCGACTGGTAAGGGCCGCGCGGGGCCGGGGCATCGTGCCACCGGCCCGTCGCGACCGCTGTGGCACGACGCACCACCGATCCCACGCCAGCGCAGCGCGCATCTCGCAGGGAGCGAGCGCCGGTCCCATCTGCTCGCCGTGGCGCGCGCGGATCAGCCATCCAGCGGCATGGTACACGCGGTGCATCTCTCGCCATCAGAACAGCGGAAGGGCGGCGGCTCCGAGAGCGCGTGAGAGCGCGCCGCCGAGCGAGGAGATCATCCATGCAGACCAAGCGAGACAGCACCCTGCGGGCCACGAGCAGGAGCCACAGCCATGAGTTCGTGGAGGCGGCGCGCAGGAGCGCCGGTCGCGCGGAGAGTCGAGATGCGTTCATCCCCGACCCCGGCGACGGCCCCCCCGAGGTGCTCGACGAGCTCGCCGAGCAGATCGCCGAGCAGTACGTCGCCTCGGCGACATCGGGCAGGGGCGACACCACCGAAGACTACGAAGACAGGGTGGAGCCGGAGGAGATCGGGGGCCCCTTCGTCATCACGACGGCCGAGCAGGAGATCGGGTACAGCAGGGACTCGACCAACCCCGATGACGGCGAGGTCGAGCCGTTTCCGCTGGTCCATCGCTCGCCCCTCCGCTGATCGCGCGCGCGGACGATCGACGTTTTCGCACGTTCTCGCACGATCGCGCGGGCAAGACCGCCCGGCCAGCGCAGCGTCCGCACGCCGGACGAGCGGAGCTCTGGCCGAGGCGGTCTGGCTGGTTCTGCTTGGCGTCCGCCCCCGGCGCGCCTACGAGAGGCGCTGCCGCACAGCTGCACAGAGCACAGAGGAGGATGCGACCATGGCTCAGACCAAGTTCAAGGGAAGCCCCATCCACACCGCCGGCGAGCTGCCGTCCGTCGGCGCGACCGCCCCCGATTTCACGCTCGTGAAGACCGACCTCTCCGAGCGCAAGCTCTCGTCGTACTCCGGCAAGAAGATCCTCAACATCTTCCCGAGCGTCGATACCCCGGTATGCGCGAGATCCGTGCGCACGTTCCACGAGCGCGCCGAGAAGCTCCCGGGCGTGACGGTGCTCAACATCTCGGCGGACCTGCCGTTCGCGCACACCCGCTTCTGCGCGTCCGAGGGCATCTCGAACGCGGAAGGCCTCTCGACGTTCCGGGGAGATTTCGGCCAGAAGTACGGGGTCACGCTCGTCGACGGGCCGCTCGCCGGCCTGCTCGCGCGCTCGGTCCTCGTGCTCGACGAGCAGAACAAGGTGCTCCACGTCGAGCTCGTCCCGGAGATCGCGCAGGAGCCCGATTACGACGCGGCCCTCGCCAAGGTGCAGTGAGCCGGAGCGCCGGCGCTTCCCCGCCACGCGCGCGAGCGCTTCGTGAGCCGTACGCGCGAGCGCCTCGTGATCTCACGCGCTCGCGCGCCTCGTGAACCGGATGCGCAGCCCCTCCGGCTGCATCGCGAACGCCATCCGCTCCCCCACCGGCGCGGTGTGATCCGCGAGGTGCACCGTGAAGCTCCGGAGCACCATGCCGACCGTCACCGCGCACTCCAGCAGCGCCATCGCGCGGCCCGGGCAGACGCGCGGCCCTCCGCCGAACGCGAGCGCCATCCTCGGCTCGTGGGGCAGCGTCGCGGGCGCGCCCCCGAGCCAGCGCTCGGGGCGGAACGACTCCGGATCGCCGAAATACTCGGGTTTCCGCCCCGTCGCGCGCGTGAGCGCCACGACGCCGGCGCCAGCGGGCACGGCCACGTCGCCCACCGCGGTGTCGTGGTTCGCCTCGAGGAAGAGCAGCGGGGCGGCGGAGCGCAGGCGCAGCGTCTCCTGCGTGACGGCGCCCGTGTACTCGAGGCGCTTGCACTGCTCCAGCGTCGGGATCAGCCCGCCGCCGAGCACGCGATCGGCCTCCTCGCGGGCGCGCGCCTGCACGTCGGGGCGCGAGCCCAGGTAATAGAGGATCCACGCGAGGGTGTTCGCTGTGGTGTCCTCGCCCGCGAGCAGCATCGTGAGCACGTTCGCGTAGACCTCGGCGTCCGAGAGGCGCGCCCTCGGGTCCTCGCCGTCCCGCGCGGCGATCATGAGCTCCAGCAGCGTCCGCGGGCGCGCGGGCCGGTCCGCGCCGCCCTCGAGCTCGCGCCGCGCGGCGGTCACGAGCTCGAGGATGAGCCGCTTCACCGCGACCAGGGCGCGGTCGTAGGCGCGGTCGGCGGGGAGGCCCAGGTAGCGCCAGTAGGGCAGCGGCGCGAGCATCCGCCGGTTGAGGCCGAGGAACACGCGCTGGAGGTGCTCCTGGAGCGCGTCCGCGCCGCGCTCGAGCGTGTTGAGATCGCGGCCGAAGGCGACGGACGAGGTGACGTCGACCGAGTAGCGCATGAGATCGCCGAGCACGTCGCGGGCGGCGCGCTCGTCGGCCGCCCGCGCCCAGAGCTCGCGCAGCCGGCCCGTGATGTCGCGGATGCTCGGGAAGAAGCCCTCGACGTGCCTCGGGTGGAACGTCGGGTGGATGAGCTGCCGCTGCTTCCGCCACGCGTCGCCGTCCGCCGAGAACAGGCCGACCATGTCCGCCTCGCGCGACACGGCCTCGATGGCGCGCACCCGCCGGAACACCGCGGGGCGGCGCTGGAGCACGTCGCGCACGAGCTCGCCGTCGACGACGACGAGGACCGGCTGTCGGCCCATCCGCACGACGAACAGGTCGCCGTGGGCGCGCCACCACCGCTCGAACTCGAGGTGCCAGCGGTCGGGGTGGAGCGCGAGCAGATTGCCGATCACAGGCAAGCCCGGCGGTCCCGGGAGATCCGCGAGCGTCCGCCGAGGACGCGCAGCGGCGTCGCCGCGGCCGATCGCGTCATCCATGGCAGGGGGCGTGGCGTTCATGGCCCCCTTCATACAGAGGCGGCGCGCCCCGACGCAAACCCGACAGGCGACACAGGTCGCGTCCCATCGCGCTGCCCATCGCGCCGGACGATGTCGGGCGGGCGGAGCGCCGGCGCTGGCGAGGCGGCGTCGACACGGAGTAAGACGCCGACATGACGGAGCCGCTGGAGAGAGAGCTCGCGAACCTGTCCGGCGCGGAGATGGTGGCGGCGCTCGGCCTCGGCGGGGCGCCGGCGTGGGTGCGCAGCGCCGGGCGCGCCGCCTTCGCCATCCCTTCGTGGCCGCTCGGGCGCGTGCTCGCGCGCTTCGATCGGCGCACCGGCGAGGCCGGGCTCCACGTCGCGGCGCGGGAGGCGCTCGCCGGCTTCGGGGCGCGCTGGAGGGCCGACGCGGCGCCGCCGTCGCGCGGGGCGCTGCTCGTCGTGTCCAACCACCCCGGCGCCTACGACGCGCTCGCGCTGATGGCGGCGCTCGGCCGGGAAGACCTCATGATCGTCGCGGCCGAGCGGCGGTTCCTGCGGGCGCTGCCCCACGTGAGCCGGCGGCTGCTCTTCGTGCCGATCGACGAGGATGGCGCGCCCGCGCTCGCCGCGCGGTCGGCCGGCGTGCGCCGCGCGCTGCGGCACCTGCGCCGCGGGGGCGCGCTGCTGCACTTCCCCGCGGGGCGCATCGAGGCGGATCCGGCGTTCGCGGGCAAGGGCGACGCGCTGCTCGCGGAGTGGCAGCCGAGCGCCGGCGCGCTGCTGCGCGCGGCCGCGGCGGCAGGGGGGCGCGCCGCCGTGGCGATCGTCTCGGGGGTGCACTCGCCGCGGGCGAAGCGGCTGGCCATCACGCGGTGGGCCGAGCGCCGCGGGATCACCACGCTGGCGCCGCTCCTGCAGGCGGCGCTGCCGGGCTTCGACGACGTCGACGTGCGGGTGCGCCTGGGCGAGGCGCGGGACGCGGCGGAGGTGGCGCGCGGGACCCGCGACGACGCGGCGCTCACGCGATGGCTGAAGGACGAGGCGGCGGCGCTGCTCGCGGGGGCGTGACGGCCCGGCGCCCCGGCGCGCGCTCCTGGCCGTTCCTCGCCGAGCCGGTCATCGGCTCATCCGCTCATCTGCGCGCCGCGCGCGCGAGCGCCGCGCGCACCGCGGCCGCGGTGCCGTCCCAGGTGGGCAGCGAGGCGGCCCGGGCGGCCGCCGCGCGGCTCATGCTCGCCCGGAGGGCGCCGTCCTCGAGGAAGCGGGCGAGCGCCGCCGCGGGGCCCTCGACGTCGTCCCAGAGCAGCGCCTCCGCGCCGTCCTGGACCGCCTCCGCGATCGCGCCGGCGCGGGCGGCGAGCACCGGGACGCCGGCCCGGACCGCCTCCGTGAGCACCATGCCGTAGCCCTCCAGCGACGAGGGCAGGACGAGCGCGTCCGCCGCCGCGAGCTCGGCCGCGAGCGCCTCGTCCCCGAGCACGCCTGGCGCCGAGACGCGCGCCCGCAGGAACGCGGAGCCGGCGATCGCGCGGCGCACCTGCCCGGCGTAGGCCGGGTCGCGCGCCGCGTCGCCGATGAGCACGAGCGTGGCATGCGCGCTCCCGACCCGCTCGAACGCCGCGAGGAGCTCCAGCAGCCGCTTGCGCGGGATGAAGCTCCCCACGAACAGGAGCCGCAGCGGGCCGCCGTCCCGCCGGGCGCGGGCGAGCAAGGGGAGCCGGTCCGCGCCCGGCGTCGCCACGTCGACCCGGGCGAGCCCGAGCTCGCGCCGGAGCCGCGCCGCGGTCGTCGCGCTCGTCGCGAGGTGCGCGTCGCACAGGCGGATCACCGCCGCCTCCGCGAGCGAGAGCGCCGCGCGCCGCGGGCCGGGCGGGAGCTCCCACGCGCTCAGGTGGTGCACGAGGAGCGCGCGCGCGATCCGCCGCGGCAGCACCGCGAACGCCGGCCCGAGCTCCGGGAAGCAGAGCTCGTCGCCGACCACCACGGCGGGGTCGAGCCGGGCGAGGCGCCGCGCGAGCGCGAGGCCGGCGAGCGCCCGCGACCGCGGCGCCGGATCGAGGGACACGACCTCCACGGCGTCGCCCTGGCCGCGCAGCCGCTCGACGACGAGCCGATCGTAGATGTAGCCGCCCGTGGTCTGGTCGAGGGCGCCGTAGACGATCCAGGCGATGCGCATGCGTCAACCCAGTACCACGGGACCTGGCCAGCCCCGCGCGGACGGCCGGGCGTCACGCGTCGCGCGGCGGCCACCGGCGCGCCCTCCACGCCGACAGCTCCCCCGCCGCGACAAGGCCGGCGCCCAGCGCGAAGCACACCAGCGAGGTCGCGAGCGCGGGCAGCGGGATGTCGCGATCGCCGCCGTTGTACGCCTCGACCGTGGACGTCAGGAGCCAGTACTGGAACGCGCAGAGCATCGCCGCGGCGAGCAGCCTCGCGCCCATCGCGCCCTTCGCCCCAGGGCGCAGATCGTGTTTCGGTCCAGGGATCGGCATCGCTCACCTCACGTCGCACGCCGCCGCGAGAGGCCTACCGCGAACACCTTGCCGCCCTCGACCTCCAGCGCGATGCGCCCGAGCGGCCGCAGGTCGCGCGGCGGACCGGACGTGCCCTCGCCCGAGGCCACGTCGAAGCGGCCGTTGTGGCAGTAGCACCGGAGGCACTCTTCCCCGCCCTCCCGCGCATAGGAGACCGGACATCCGAGGTGGGAGCACTTCTGCTCGAACGCCAGGAGCTCGCCGTTCTCGCGGCGGATCAGCAGCGCCGGCGTCGTCTCGTCCGGGTAGCGAAAGACCACGGCGCTCCCGGGCGCGAGATCGCCGACCCGCGCGATCTCCATGCGGCCGGACGGCTCCGCGGGCGGGCGGCGCGAGCGGAGGTAGACCACGGCGTTGCCGGTCGCGAGCCCGCCGCTCAGCAGCACGAGGAAGCGGGCGAAGTCGCGGCGGGTCACGTGGTCATCGCCCTCGGACTCGTAGGGGAAGTCCTCTCGCCACTTGGGCAGATCCTCCGCGCCCATCACAGAAACTCCGCCTCCGGCCCCGCCTCCTCCGGCGCTCGCCCGTCGCGCGCGCCCGCCGCCTGCGCGACCGCGAGCGCCGCGGGGCCGCCGCCCTCGTCGAAGGCGGGCAGGTCGACCGCCATCTCGTCCACGTCGTGCGGCACCATCACGTGCACGCGCGTCGCGATCCGCTGCTTGCCGAAGCGCCAGCGGTTGATCGGCTTGCTCGCCGGCCGCTGCTGCGCGATCTCCTCGCGCGTGCCGTAGAACAGCGCGCCCGTGGGGCAGACCGTCGCGCACATCGGCTTCTTCCCTGCGCTCGTCCGGTCGAAGCACATGTCGCACTTCTGCATTTGCTGGATCTCCATCTTGATGATCGGGACTCCGAACGGACACGCGAGCTCGCAATTGCCGCACGAGATGCACCGGGGCTTGAGGCTCGAGTGCACGATCCCGTGCTCGTCGACCTTGATGGCGTCCGCGGGACAGACCGACGCGCAGGTCGGATCGGCGCAATGCATGCAGACCATCGGCGCGGTCTGGAGCGACACGCCCGGCGCGACCAGGTCCACGTGCACCATCGGCAACCCGCGGTGCGTGTGGCACTCCGAGCACGCCGCGGCGCACGCCTGGCAGCCGATGCACCGCTGAAAATCGATGAAGAAATCACGCACCACAGCGCTCATGAGGCCTCCAGCTTGAGCTCGGCGAACAGCGACCGCGCCAGCTCGGCCTCGCCGCGCGTGGCGGCGCGCACCCTGCACGCCGCGACCTTGAACTCCGGCATCTTGCTCACGGGATCCAGCGCGCGGACCGTGAGCTGGTTGGCGGCGAGCTTCTCGGGCCAGTGGTACGGGAGGAACACCGTATCCGGGCGGATCGTCTCGACGATCCGGAGCGGGACCGTTATCCCGCCGCGCCGGGTCTCGACCGTGACCAGCTGCCGATCGGCGAGGCCGAGCCGCGTCGCGAGCGCGGGGTGCATCTCGCAGATCGGCCCGGGGCTCTTCTCGACAAGGAACTTGATCCGCCGCGTCTGCGTCCCGCTGAGGTAATGAAACACGCTCCGGCCCGAGGTCATGTACAGCGGAAACTCCGCGTCGGGCACCTCCGCGCTCGGGCGGTAAGGCGTGGGGAGCAGCTTGAACTTGCCGTCGGGGTGGTAGCTCCTCCCGTCCTCGAAGAGCCTCGGGGTGCCCGGGTGCCCTTCCGATGGGCAGGGCCAAAACACCCCCATCTCCCGCTCCACGCGCTCGTACGTGATGCCCGCGTAATCGGCGGTCCCTCCCGCGCTCGCGCGGCGCAGCTCGTTGAAGATGTCCTCGCTGCTCGAGAAGCGGAAGTGCTCCTCCTTCCCGAGCCGCCTCGCGAGCTCGAGGAGGATCCACGTGTCCCGCCGCGCGTTGCCGGGCGGTTCCACGGCGGCGCGGACGCGCACCACGCGGGCCTCCGCCGTCGTCGAGGTGCCCTCTTCCTCCTCGTGCAGCGAGCCCGGCAGCACGACATCGGCGTAGCGGGCCGTCTCGCTCATGAAGAAGTCGATGACGCAGAAGAACTCGAGCCTCTCGAGCGCCTCGCGGGTGAAGCCCGTGTCGGGGTGGCTGACCATCGGGTTGAAGCAGATGTTGAGGAGCCCGCGGATCCCGCCCGCGTGGATCGCCTCGACGATCTCCACGGTCGTCTTGCCCTTGCGCGGCAGCTCGGCGTCGGAGATCCGCCAGACATCGCAGATGTGCTTGCGGTGCTCCGGGTTCTCGATGTCGCGGTTGCCGGGGAGCTGATCGCACTTGTGCCCGTGCTCGCGCCCGCCCTGCCCGTTGCCCTGCCCCGTGATGGTCCCGTAGCCGCAGCCCCTGCGGCCGATCCTGCCGGTGGCGAGCACGAGGTTGATCAGGCCGAGGACGTTCTCGACACCCTTCGTGTGCTGCTCCACGCCGCGCGCGTGCAGGAGGAAGCTCGTCTTCGCCTGCCCCCACGCCGCGGCGACCTCGCGGATGAGCGCCGCCGGGACGCCGCAGATCTCGCCGGCCCACTCGGGCGTGCAGCGCTCCACCGAGGCGCGGAGCTCGGCCCAGCCCGTGCAGCGCTGCTCGACGAACTCCCGGTCGAACCAGCCGTTGGCGACGAGCTCGTGGAGCAGCGCCTGGTTGAGCGCGCTGTCGGTCCCCGGGCGAAGCGCGACGTGGTGGTCGGCGGTGCGGGCGATGGGCGTCTCGCGCGGATCGACCACGATGAGCTTCGCTCCCCGGTCGCGCGCCTTCCAGATGTAGTGCGTCAGCGTCGGGAAGCACTCGCTCACGTTGGTGCCCGCGAGCAGCACGACGCCGGCCTCGGGGATGTCGTCCCACGGGTTCGCGACGCGGTCGATCCCGAACGCCTTCTTGTTGCCCGCGCCCGCGGAGACCATGCAGAACCGGCCGTTATAGTCCAGGTTGGCGGTGCCGAGCGCGAGGCGCGCGAACTTGCCCACGAGGTAGCTCTTCTCGTTGCTCAGCGAGACCCCGCTCAGCATCGCGAACGCGTCCTTGCCCCGCTTCGCCTGGATCGCGCGCACCTTCGACGCGACGAGATCGAGCGCCTCGTCCCAGCCCGCCTTCCTGAACCCGGCCCCCTCGCGGATCAGCGGGTCGGTCAGGCGGTCGGGGTGGTGCGTCTGCATGTACCGCTTGACCCCCTTCGGACAGAGCCGCCCCTCGTTGAACGGGAACTCCTCCCACGGCTCGATGCCGATGACACGGCCGCTCTTGACCTGCAGCTTCACGCCGCACTGCATCCCGCAGAAGCAGCAGTGCGTCTCGACCAGCCTGTCGGGCTCGGGCTTCGGCCCCCACCCGGTCACGGGCGAGTCCGAGACGTGCGGTCCGTACTCACGAATGTAGTCGGAAATAGGCAATCTCAGGTGAGCCATATGTCGTCTCCTCCGCTCCGTCGCTCACGAGAAGCGGCCGCCGCGCGCGCGGTGGTGCGCGCGGCCGATGAGCATCCGCCGGCCCCGCGGGGAGATCTCGCTCCACGCAGGTCCGGTCCCCGTCCGCGCCGCGTAGTCGAACCCCACCTCCTCGAGCACCCCTTTGAGATCGTCGGTCTGGAGCTTCGCCGCGAACGCCTCGCGCGTGACCGGACAGACCGCCTTCTCGCCCCGGTCGCCCGCCTCCTTGTAGAACGTGACGCCCACCGACGCGGGGCGCTGGAACACGTGGAAGAGCTTGCCGAACGGCAGGTAAACGAGCGTCACGATCACGGTCAGCGCGTGGAGCTGGGCGAGCGCGCCGTAGAAATACCCGTGCAGCCACTCGTAGCTCACCCAGAGCAAGAGCCCGCTCGCGCTCACGGCGAAGAGCAGGAGGAGCGGCAGGAGGTCGCGCTCGAAGCGCTGTGCCGCCAGCGCGCCGCCCTCCCGCATGCGGCGGAGCATGGCGAGCATCACCCCCGGCATGACCATGAGGCCGCTGACGACGAGCGCGTGAAAGACCGCCCACCCCACGACGCCGTGGACCGGGATCTCCGAGACGGGGTATCCGAAGAGCACCACGCGATAGACCGCGCCCGCGCCGGACTCGAAGTGAAGCCAGCCGAACACGAGCGGGAACGTCACGGCCGCGGCGAGCGCGCAGCCCCACGCGATGAGCATGTGCGCGATCCACCGGGTCAGGCCGCGGCGCAGGATGAAATCCTGCGCGATGATCTTCGACCACAGCGCCTTGACGACGAGCGTCGGGCGGCGAATGCGCGGCCAGCGGCGCGGCGAGAAGAGCACCTCTACGCCGCGGACCCAGAACTTGCGGGTCGGCGGCTTGCTGAGCCAGACGGAGTACCGGTAAACGACCCCGAAGGTCATGAAGAGGCACGCGAAGGTGTAGCCCACGAGCGCGGAGTCGAAGTCGGCGAGATCGCGGCTGCCGAGGACGATGAGCGCCGCGAGCGCGGCGGCGGCGACGGTCCCGTTGCGGACCGCGCCCCAGTGCGCGAGCGGGGCGCGCTGCGGCGCGAGGATGGCTTGCACCGTGCCGTCGATCATGCGCCGCAAGCTCCGCGCTCGCTCCGCAGCGGCGCCAGCGCGGGTCGCTCCTCGCGCGGAAAGGGGGAGCAGCCCGCCACGGGACGCGAGAGGCGGACGAGGATCTCCCCCGACGCGCTCAGCTCCACCTCGAAGCACGCGAGCGCGCTGCACTCGGCGCCGATCGGGTGACCGGTCGACAGGTCGAAGGCGAGCCCGTGAAGAGGGCACTGGACGACGTTGCCCCCGAGGAGCCCGTCCGCGAGCTGCCCGCCCCGGTGAGGGCAGCGCGCCTGCACGGCGAACAGCTCCCCTGCTCGCGTCCGGAACACGGCCACCTCGTAGCCGTCGACATGAAACGCCTTCCCTTCTCCTTCGGGTATCTGGCCCAGGGGGCCAAGGTTGAAGACAGCCATCTCCTTCAGCGCGACCTCGCTCATCACACGAACTCCTCCCCGGCCGGCGCGTGTGCCGGCCGGATGACACCCCTCGCCTCCGCGGGCGCCGGGCGCTGGCCCGGCGCGCCTCTCCGCCGATCCACGGCCTACTCAGCCTGCGCGGGCGCGCCGCTCGGCGGCGGGAGCAGGGTCGTGAACTGGGACGGATGGATCGGGCTGTCGGCTTCGCTCCAGGGGTCCGCGTAGGCGTCGACCGAAGCCTGGACCTCCGCGTCGAGGCGCGCCGCAACCCCTTCGGCGTCGTCCACGATCACCCGCCGCACTCTCTCGATCCCGACCCGCTCGACGAAATCGTACGAGCGCTCCATGTACCTGGCCTGCTCTCGGTAATACTGCATGAAGCGGCCCGCGTACCTGATGACCTCCTCCTGCGTGTCAACCACGCAAAGCAGATCTCCCTTCCTGACGCGCGAGCCGGCCCCGCCTCCCACGTAGATCTCCCACCGGCCTCCCTCGATGGCGACGGCGCCCACGTCCTTGGTCGTCGCCTCCGAGCAGTTGCGAGGGCAGCCGGCGATGGCGAGCTTCAGCTTGTGGGGCGCCTCGAACCCCTGGAATCGGCGCTCGATCGCGATGCCGAGCGCCGTGCTGTCTCCGACCCCGTAACGGCAGAACTCGCTGCCGACGCACGTCTTGCAGGTGCGGAATCCCTTGGCGTAAGCGTGACCGGACGGCATGCCCAGGTCGCGCCACACGTCCGGCAGCCGCTCCTTCTCGATGCCGAGGAGGTCGATCCGCTGGCCGCCCGTGATCTTCACCATCCTCGCCTCGTAGCGCTCGGCCACGTCGGCGATCTTCCGGAGCTGGGCGGGCGTCGTGACGCCTCCATAGATGCGCGGGATGACGCTGAACGTCCCGTCGCGCTGGATGTTCGCGTGCACCCGATCGTTGATGAAGCGCGCGTCGCGCTCGTCCTCGTACTCTCTCCCCCAGATGCCCTTGAGCAGCGAGGCGAGCCCCGGCTTGCTCGCCAGGTCCTCCTGCCCGCCCGCGAGCTCCCGGAACACGGACGAGACGCTGCGCAGCCCACGCTCCTTGATGAGCCGGACGAGCTCCGGCTTCGCGTAGGGCACGCCGGGCACGTAGTAATGGGCCGAGGGGTCCTCCGCCGCGCCGCTCCCGAGGACCAGCTCGAGGACGGCCTGCACCTGCGGCTTGCACGCCCCGCAGCCCGACCCGGCGCGCGTCGCGGCGCACGCCTGCCGGAGGGTGCGGCACCCGCCCCGCGCCGCCGCGGCGATCTGGCCCTTCGAGACGCCGTTGCAGTTGCATACCTGCGCCTCGTCCGGCATGTCCCCCACGCTGGGCTCGCCCGCGCCGGCGTGGGCCCCTGCGGAGAGGAGAGCCGCGCGATCCTCGGGGATCTTGAGGCCCCGCTCGAACGCCTGGAGCAGCCTCCCGCCCGGCGCCCCGCCGCCGAGCAGGATGGCGCCCGCGAGGGTCCCGTCCCGGATCACGAGCTTCCGGTAAATCCCGCGCGACGGCTCGGCGTAGGCGACCTCTTCCTCCGCGTCGCTCGCGGCGCGCTGCTCCCCCATCACCAGGAGATCGACGCCCATCACCTTGAGCTTGGTGGAGACCTTCGAGCCCGCATACGCCGCGTCGGGCCGGCGCTCCGTGAGCCGATCGGCCAGGATCTGCGCCTGTTCCCACAGGGGAGCCACGAGCCCGTAGGTGCGCCCGCGGTGCTGGACGCACTCGCCGAGCGCATGGATGTCCGGATCGTCGGGCGAGCAGAGGTCGTCTCCCACGACGATCCCCCGCTCGACGGTGAGCCCCGCGTCGCGCGCGAGCTCTGCGTTCGGGCGGATGCCGGCGGAGATCACCACGAGATCGCACGCGAGCTCGCTCCCGTCCTCGAAGCGGAGCCCCTCCACCCGCTCGTCTCCGAGGATCTCCCGGGTGGATTTCTCGAGGTGGACGGCGAGCCCCATGTCCTCCAGCGCGCGCCGGAGCACGGCTCCGCCGGCCGCGTCGAGCTGGACCTCCATGAGGTGCTTCATCAGGTGCACCACGTGCACCTCCAGGCCGAGCCCGAGCAGGCCCCGCGCGGCCTCGAGGCCGAGGAGCCCGCCGCCGATCACGGCGGCCCGCCGCGACCGCTTCGCGTGCTCGAGGATGCCGCTGCAGTCATCGAGCGTCCTGAACACGAAGACCCCGCTCTTGTACCCTCCCCCCTCCCGCTCCAGCCCCTCGATCCTCGGCACGAAGGCGCGGCTCCCCGTGGCGATGACGAGCTTGTCGTAGGCCTCGGCGACGCCCGAGGCGCCGCGGACAATCTTGCTCCTGCGGTCGATCGAGGCGACCCGGACCCCGGCGTGGAGGCGGACGCCGTTGTCCTCGTACCAGGACAGAGGGTTGATGAAGATGTCCTTCGGATCCTGGATTCCCGCGAGAACGTTCGACAGCAGGATACGGTTGTAATTGCCGTACGGCTCATCGCCGAACATCACGATTTCGAAGCGGTTTCTGCCCCCCCGCGCGACGAGCTCCTCCACGAACCGCGCGCCGGCCATCCCATTGCCGATCACAACGAGGCGCTCCCTCTCCCGTTTTGGGACCGCCTGCCCGCTCCTGCCGGTTGTGCCTCCCTCGACGACGGCAGATCCAGGTTCATCGCTCATGAGATCCAGTCCTCCTTGCCCAGGCAACCGTCCGACGCGCGCTGCGCGCGTCCCCGAGCGCTATCGCCCGCGGTCCTACGCGAGCGCTCGTCGGGTCATCCAGTACAGCGGCCCTCCACGTCACGAGGACGCGGCGGAGCAGGCTCGGTCGCGTTCTCGCATCGAGTTGCTGATGCAACAGGAATACAAAAATCGATCCAGCCCCGCGCGGGTCGCCTTGATGTGTTCCGCCTTTGTGGCCCAGAAGACGGAACGGGTGGGTACCGGGTTCCGGGCGTCGTGACGAATTATGGGGTTCCGATCGCATACCGCGAGACACCACGGGTCTCCTCCGGGCGCCCCCGGCCGGGCTACGTGGCGTCTCTGTGAAGATCGCTTCGTCAGAGGAATAAGGGTGTCTCCGCCTTGTTATGCGGCGGAGTCGACTGCCCTGGTCCCGCGCGAGCGCCGGAGCAGGCGCCGAGCAGCTGGCCGCTCGGCCTCGGACGGACAGGCGCGCGCCTCGCCGGGCTCAGGGGCGCTCGGCTCTGCCGGACGAGCGTCGCGAGCGGCCTGAAGCCGGGGAGAGCACGCGAGAAAGCCAGCAGGTCCTGGAGCGGGCTCGGCCGACCGTTCGGACGACGCAGCAGCTCGTCAGACGGAGCCTAGAGGTCGCGTTCGAAGCCCGCGTAGGCCGTGGGCGACTCGCGGACGAGCACCCGCAGCGTCGCGCCCGAGCAAGGCGCCTCGTCCGCGGGCAGCTTCGCGATGTCCGCGGCGAGCAGGCCGGCCACGTGCTCGGCCACGCGCTCGGTCGTGGAGGTGCGCCCGGGGAAGGCCGGGTGCTCGTCGAGGTTCTGGTAGTCGATCGTGTCGAGCGCCCGGCGCAGCGACGCGTGCAGCGCGCCGATGTCCATCACGACGTGGTGCGGGCCGAGCGCCTTCGCGCGGATCTCGATCTCGACGGAGTACGTCGCGCCGTGCATCCGGGTCGCCGGGCCGAAGAACGGATCGGAGAAGCTGTGCGCGATCATCACGTGATCGCTGACGCCGAGGAGGAACATGGCGGTGGTGGGCCTCTACCCTCTAGGTTGCCTCTCGCGTAGCCGATCGTGCGCCGTACCGGAAGACCGTCTGTAGCCGCGCCCCGGGCTCGGCCGCGAGCTCTGCGTACACCGACGGCGCCGCGTCGAGCGGGACGGGCGGGTCCAGCAGCGCGTCGAGCGCCGGATCTTCGAGGACGGCGCGGACGAGCGCGAAGCGGCGCGCGTGGTCCCAGCGGGGCGCGCGCTCCGGCGGGATGGTCGAGACCTGGCTCGCCCGCAGGCGCAGGCGCCGGCGGTGGAAGTCCGCGCCGAGCGCGACCGGGCTCGTCCGCGCCCCGTAGAACGACGCGACCGTCACCGTCGCCTCGCGCGCCGCGTGCGCGATCGCGCGGTCGAGCTCCTCCGGATGGCCGGTCGCGGCGATGACGGCGTCCGCGTCGCCGCGCGGCCGGTCGTCCTCCGGCCGGAGCGCCGCGGCGGCGCCGAGCGCGAGGCCGACCTGGCGCCGCCGCTCGCTCGGCTCGACGAGCCGGACCACGGCCCCGGCGCGCCGCGCGAGCGCCACGATGAGGAGCCCGACGATCCCGCCGCCGAGCACCACCACGGCGTCCCCGAGCCCCAGCCCCGCGTCCCACACGCACGTGATCGCCGTCTCGAGGTTCGCGGCCAGCACCGCGCGCTCGGCCGGGATCGAGCGTGGGAGGCCGCGCGCCGCGCCCGGCCCGAGCAGGTGGAGATCGCCGTGGGGCGCGAGCGCGAAGACGCGGTCGCCCGGCCCGAGCGCCGCGCCGTCGCCGCGGGCGACGACCTCGCCGACCCACGCGTAGCCGTAGCGGCGCGGGTAGGTCGGCGCGCCTTCAGCGTCGGGCGCGTCGAGCGACGGGTCGAACGGCGTCGGCCCCTCGCCGCGGAAGAGCAGCAGCTCCGTCCCCTGGCTCACGCCCGACGCGAGCGCGCGCGCCACGACCTCGCCAGGCCCGGGCGCGCGCGGCGGGGCCCCCGGACGCACCTCGACGAGCCCCGGCCGGACGAACCAGAGCTCGCGGGCGAGGAGCGGGGCGGCGTCGCGCGGCGCGACGGCCCCGGGCGGCGCGGGCGCGTCAGTCGGGATAACGCACCTCCCCTCGCAAGAGCACGTTGCCCCCGAGGAGCTCGACCGCCGGCTCGCGCAGGTCGATCGCCGACGCGAGCGGCGCCTCTCCCAGCGCGCCGACCGCGGGGATCGCCGTGTCGCCGAGGAAGCGCGGCGCGATCTCGACCTCCGCGCGGTCGGCTAGGCGCGCGCGCAGGAACGAGGTGAGCACGGCGCCGCCCCCCTCGACGAGCAGCCGCCGCACGCCGCGCGCGTGGAGCTCGGCCAGCGCGTGCGGCAGCGAGACGAGGCCCTGGTCGTCCGCGGGCACGACGACCACCTCTGCGCCGCGCTCCTCGAGCCGCGCCCGCGCCGCGCGCGGCGCGCGCCCCGCCGCGCCGAAGACGACAACGCGCCCGCCGGCCGGCTGCCCGCTGCCGGACGGCTGCAGCAGGCGCGCCCCTCCCGGCACGCCGAGGGCGCTCGCCAGCACCACGCGCATGGGCTGGCGCCCCTCGCACCCGCGCAGGGTCAGCAGCGGATCGTCGATCACGACGGTGCGGATCCCCACGAGCACCGCGTCGTGCTCCGCGCGCGCCCGGTGGGCGCACACCATCCCTGCGGGTGTGCTGAGCATGACGCGCTGGTCCTGGGCCGCGATGCGGCCGTCGAGCGTCTGGGCGAAGTGGAGCGTGACCCGCGGGCGCGGCAGGCTCATGGCGCGCTCGCTGGTGCGCGTCCGGCGCGAGCAAACGCGCGGGTGAGAGGGGACTTTGCCTCCGTCCCGAGCCGGAAGTGGAGCCTCGGTGGCACGACGGCACTCTAGACCAGAACGTGGGAACCGGGGAGGAGCGCAAGCACCCGGTCACCAGTTCCACGCTTTCCGGGAACGCGTTCATCTCTGCGACCAACGGCCTCATCCGTCATCGAGCGACTCGGAGCATCGATGAAGGTCAGCGAGACACGGTTCGAACGTCTCTCTGGCGACTCCAACCCTCGATGGGCGCAAAAACGATGTCGAGCGGCGCTCCCACGCGAACACGCAAAGCGTCGAGGTCGCCGGAGCGACGTCAAGTCCACGAAGCTCGTGACCCGGGGCACGCCGCATTTTTCGAGTCGAGCGGTGACGCCATCGCTGTTGCTACAATTGTTCAAATCGCGTGCTGCTTTTTTGCGCACGGCCGTGCCGCGCACCGCCGTGCGCCTGTGTGCAGGTGTATGTTGCGCGCCATGCACGCGCATTCCTTGGCCGAATCTCTTGCACTTCTCACGCTGACGGCGACTCTCGCCGCCGGTTGCTCTGGATCTTCTGACGCTGACGGCGGAGACACCGGCGCTGCGGCGAGCTCTGGCGGGCTACCGAGCGCGAGCGCCTCGACGGGCGACGCTGCGAGCGGCAGCGGCGGCTCGATCTCGAGCAGCAACGGCGTCACCAGCGGCGCCGGCGTCACCAGCGGCGCCGGCGGCGCGGACAGCACCGGCAGCACCACGGCCGGAACGGGCGGCGCCGCGGCAGGTACCGGAGGCAGCGGCGACGCGAGCAGCACCACGGCAGGGACGGGCGGCACCGCGAACCCGGGCTCCGAGCTCGGCAACGGCGCCATGGAGGGCTCCGGCAGATCGAGCGAGCGGTACGAAACGGGCCTCGTCTCGCGCGACGGCACGCCGTACGTGCTCATCACCAACGGCTGGGGCCCCGGCTTCGGCAACCACACCGTCTCGTGGGAAGGCACGTCGTTCACGGTGGAGAGCATGAGCGGCTCGGCCGGCTCGATGGGGCAACCCGCCTCGTATCCGACCGTCTTTTGCGGCCGATACTCGGTGAAGGAGGTGCCGGATTGCGGCTTGCCGGCGCCGAGCAGTTCCATCAAGAGCCTGCGCACCGGCTGGCGCTGGGCGAAAAATGGCAACGAGGGCCAGTACAACGCCGCGTACGACATCTGGATGGGCAACGGCACGCAGCTCCGCGGCTACCTCATGGTGTGGCTGCGCGATCCGACGCGCTATCAGCCCGCCGGGCAGCCGAACACCGCGCACCAGGGCGTGACGGTCGCGAACGTCCCCGGCAAATGGAACATCTGGAACGGCATGGTGAACGGCCTGCCGATCGTGAACTGGGTGCGCGCCGAGGGGCAAGACAGCTCGGAGATCGAGTTCGACGTGATGGACTTCGTGCGCGACGCGGAGACGCGCGGCCTCAGCGTCCCCGGCGACACGGTCAACGCGGTCGCCGTCGGGTTCGAGATCTGGGAAGGCCCGATCACGAACCTGAAGAGCCTCGACTTCTACGTCGACGTGAACTGAGCGCCGCCGCTCGCTTGCCGCGCCGGCCCAGGCGCCCTATCGCGGGGCGCGATGCCCATCAGCTGGCCGGATCTCTCCTCGCGTTGCGAGCGCGCTGGCCTCCCGCTCCGCGGCGGCTTCCACCCGCGCGAGGGCGACGGCGTGCCGGCGGCAGGCGACCTCCCCGCGGGGACGCTCGTCCTTCTCGGCAACGCCGGCCCGTCGATGTGGCGCGCGTTCTCGCGCGCCCGCAAGGACGCCCCCGATCTCGCGCTCGACGACTGGACCGCCGCGGTCGTCTCCCCGCTCGCGGCGGAGCTCGGCGCGACTGCCCTGTTTCCCTTCACCGGCCCTCCCTACTGGCCGTTCCAGCGCTGGGCGCAGCAGGCCGAGGCGCTGTCCCCGTCGCCCCTCGCCATCCTCATCCACCCGCGATTCGGCCTCTGGCACGGGTACCGCGCCGCCCTCGTCTTCGCGGAGCGGCTGTCGCTCCCGCCGCGCGAGGACCTGGCGAGCCCCTGCGCCTCGTGCGCCGGCCAGCCCTGTTTGAGCGCCTGCCCCGTGTCTGCGTTCTCCCCTGGCAGCTACGATGTCGCCGCGTGCGTCGGCCACCTCGACGCCGGGCCAGGCGCGACGTGCATGACGGGAGGGTGCCTGTCGCGCCGCGCCTGCCCGATCGGGCAGGAGCACATCTATCCCGACGAGCAGCGCGAGTTCCACATGCGCGCGTTCCGGCGCGCAATGTCGCGCACGGGCAGCTAGACAGAGCTAGTCTCCGTTTCGGGGGGCGGGGCCGCTGTCTCGCGGCGCCTCGAACAGCCCTCCTGACTCGACGGATCCCCGCGCCTCGCGCGGGACGAGGAGGCACCGCCCATGCTCGCCGGCCGCATGATGGATTACCCGCTCACGCTGACCCACTTCCTCGACCGGGCGCGGACGTACCACGCGCGCTGCGAGATCGTGACCCAGAACCCGGACAGGACGGTCTCCCGCTCCACGTACGCCGATCTCCACCGCCGCGCGTCGAAGCTCGCGCACGCGCTCACGCGGCTCGGCGTCCGCGCGGGCGACCGCGTCGCGACGCTCTGCTGGAACCACGCCCGGCACCTGGAGCTCTACCTCGGCGTCCCGGCCATGGGCGCGGTCCTCCACACCCTGAACCTGCGCCTCCACCCGAGCGAGCTCGGGTACATCGCCTCGCACGCCGAGGACAAGGTCGTCGTCGTCGACCGCTCGCTCGTCCCGCTCTTCCGCAAGTTCGCGCCGGAGGTCCGCAGCATCCAGCGCGTGCTGGTCCTCGACGACGACGGGCCCGTGGATCCGGCGGCGGGCGACGGGCTCGACTACGAGGCGCTGCTCGCGCCCGAGCCGGATCACTTCGACTTCCCGAGCCTGGATGAGCGCGCCGCCGCCATGCTCTGCTACACGTCGGGGACGACCGGCAACCCCAAGGGCGTGGCCTACAGCCACCGCTCGATCGTGCTCCACACGCTGGTCTCCTGCATGCACGACGCGCTCGGCTTCCGCGACCGCGACATCGTCCTTCCGGTGGTGCCCATGTTCCACGCGATGGCCTGGGGGCTGCCGTACGCGGCGATCGCGACCGGCGCGAGCCTCGTGCTCCCCGGCCCGCACCTCGACGCCTCGTCGCTGCTCGATCTCATGGCCAGGGAGCGCGTCACGTTCGCCGCGGGCGTCCCCACGATCTGGCTCGGCATCCTCGCGCTCCTCGACGAGCACCCGAAGCGCTGGGATCTCTCGTCGATGCGCGCCATGGTGATCGGCGGCTCGGCGGCGCCGCCCGCGCTCATCGACGGCTTCCGCGCGCGGCACGGGCTCGTGGTCCTCCACGCCTGGGGGATGACCGAGACCAACCCGCTCGGCACCGTCGCCCACGTCCGGAGCAGCCTTGGCCGCCTCCGCGAGGACCCGGCCGCCTCGCTGCAGACGCGCGCGTCGCAGGGCTACCCGGTCCCGTTCATCGATCAGCGCCACGTCGACGCGGGCGACCGGCCGCTGCCCTGGGACGGCAGGACGATGGGCGAGCTCGAGGTGCGGGGCCCCTGGGTCGCCTCATCGTACTTCGGCGGCGAGGGCGAGGACCGCTTCACGAAGGACGGCTGGTTCAAGACCGGCGACGTCGTGACGATCGACGGCGAGGGCTACATGCGCATCGCGGATCGCACGAAGGACGTGATCAAGTCGGGCGGCGAGTGGATCAGCTCGGTCGCGCTCGAGAACGCGCTCATGAGCCACCCGGCCGTCCTGGAGGCCGCGGTGTTCGCGGCGCGCCACCCCCTCTGGGGCGAGCGCCCGCTCGCCGCGATCGTCCTGCGGCAGGGCCAGAGCGCCTCGAAAGAGCAGCTCCACGCCCTCCTCGAGCCGCGCTTCGCGAAGTTCTGGCTCCCGGACGAGTACCTCTTCCTCGAGCGGATCCCGCGCACCTCGACCGGCAAGTTCCTCAAATCGAAGCTGCGCGAGGAGTTCGCCGATCTCCTGGAGAGGAAGGTATCCGGATGACGCGCTGACGCGCCCGGGGAGAAATCGCCGGAAGCTCCCGGCAAGGCGTGTACTACGCTGCCGCCATGGCCGAAGGGGAACCCGAGGATTTCGCCGCCGCGCTGAACACCGCGGCCATCGACGGCTGGATCAGCGCCATGGGTCTCCGGCTGATCCGCGCCACGCGCGACGAGGTGGAGGCCGAGCTCGACATCGGGCCGCAGCACCGGCAGGCCTATGGCATCGTCCACGGCGGCGTCCACGCGGGCATCGTGGAGACGCTGGCGTCGATCGGGGCCGCGCTCCACGCCCTGCCGGACGGCCGCTCGGTCGTCGGGCTCGAGAACCACACGAGCTTCCTGCGCGCGGTCCGGTCGGGGCGGCTGCGCGCCACCGCGCGCCCGCTCGACCGCGGGCGGCGCACCCAGGTCTGGGAGGGCTCGGTCTACGACGAGGAGGGCCGGCTCTGCGCCTCGGGGCGCGTGCGCCTCCTCGTCCTGGAGCCGGACGCGACGCTCGCCGGGCAGCGCGCCGGCACGCCCGGGTGATCGCCGACCGCGCGAGCGCCTGACCGCCACCTCGCCCGACCCCTGATTGCCCGATCGCCGGCTCGCCCGACCCCCGGATTGCCCGATCGCCCGATTGCCCGCTCGCCCGATCGCCTTACACCCTTCACGAGGTCCCCTCGTTGCGCGACGCAGCCGCCCTCCGGATGATCGACGACATTCCCCGGCTCGGCTGGGTCGGCGCGCCCTCGCCGGTCACGGCGCTGCCGCGGCTCGCCTCCGCGCTGGGCATCGAGTTCCTCGGCGTCAAGCGCGACGACCTCTGCGAGCCACTCCACGGCGGCATGAAGATGCGGAAGCTCGACTACGTGCTCGCCGCGCCCCCCTTCTCGACCTCGGCGGCGTGGTCCGCGGCCGGCGGCATCGGCTCGGGCAACGTGGCTGCGCTCGTCGCCGCGGCCCAGCGGCTCGGCCGGAGGGTGCACGCGCACCTCTTCTGGACCGATCTCTCCAGGGGCGTGATCGACAACCTCGCGTTCACCGCCTCGGGCCCGGCCTCGATCCGCTTCTACCCGTCGCGCGCCGCGCTCGCGCTCGCGCGCCCTTCGCTCTTCCTGCCGCTCCGCGCGCGGGACGACGACGGCGCGGCGATCGTGCCGCTCGGCGCCACGTCGGCGCTCGGCATGGTGGGCGCCGCGCGCGCGGCGCTCGAGCTCGGCGCGCAGATCCGGGCCGGCGAGCTCCCCGAGCCCGCGCGCGTCTACGTGCCGCTCGGCTCCGGCGGCACCGCCGCCGGGCTCGCCGTCGGGCTCGCGCTCGGCGGCCTGCGGTCGCGGGTCGTGGCCGTCGCCGTGGTCGAGCGCCTCCTCGCCTCGCGCTTCCGCCTCCGCGCCCTCACCGCCGAGCTCCGCGCCGCGCTCGCGCAGCGGGGCGTCGCGCCCGTGCCCCCCGCGGCGCCGATCGACGTCGTGCACGGCTACCTGGGCCGCGGGTATGGCTCGCCCACGCCCGCGTCGCTCGCCGCCTGCGACGCCCTCGCCGCCGAGGGGATCTCGCTGGAGCCGGTCTACACCGGCAAGGCCATGGCCGCGCTCATGGCGCACGCGCGGGAGCGCCGGCTCGGCCCGGTGCTGTTCTGGCAAACCGCGCGGCGCGAGCCCCTGCCCCGGAGCGACGGTTTCTGCGAGCGGCTCCCGGCCGCGCTGGCGCGGCGCCTCGGCGCCCACTGCGGCGTCGGATCTCGATAAACGACCTACATCTCGGCGCCTCCCCGGCGCTCGTGCGCTGTCGCCCAGCTGCACTTTTCTCCGCTTCGGCCTCGCGCTGCCAGCGCACGGCGGCAATTTTCTGGATCGCGCCGCCATTGCGACGAGATAGAATTGCTGTCTCGCTTGCGTCCTCGGCGACCGCCGGAAGCGCCGCGCCCCGCGCACAAAGAACGCGCAAAACATGCGCAGACCACGCACAACGGACGCGCAGACCACGCGCGATGTCCCCCACAGAAGGAGTCTTCACATGCTTAGGCCGCTACAGTTGAACTGGTGTGCTCCGCTCGCGACAATGCTGGTGCTGGCCGGGGTCGCGTGTGGGGGCAGCACCGATGGAGCGAGCGACTCCAGCAACACCTCCGGCGCCGGCGCCGGCGCTGGCGCGGGCACGAGCAGCGGCGGCGACTTCGGGTCCGGCGTGTCGGCGGGCGCGGGCAACGGGAACGGCAGCAGCGGCAGCGGCGACGGGTGCAACGCGAGCCTCACGGGCATCGTGCGCGACTTCCGCGCCTACGACGGCGGCAAGGGGCACCCCGACTTCGAGACGTTCACGGGCCAGGGCCTGAAAGGCATCGTCGAGCGCGAGCTGGGCCCGGATCAGAAGCCCGTCTATGCGCACCCGGGGGGCACCGAGCACACGACCGGGCCAGACGAGTACAACCAGTGGTACCGCGACGTCGACGGCGTGAACATGCCGATCCAGTTCACGATCACGCCCGTGGTCGGCGCCGACGGCATTGCCACCTACGAGAACCGGGCCTTCTTCCCGATCGACGAACAGGGCTTCGGGAACGAAGGGAGGCAGCACAACTACCACTTCACGTTCGAGCTCCACATGACGTTCGTGTACAACGGCGGCGAGGAGTTCAGGTTCTCCGGCGACGACGATCTCTGGGTGTTCATCAACAACCGGCTCGCCATCGATCTGGGCGGCCTCCACGGCCCGCAGGACGACAGGCTCGACCTCGACGCGATGGCGAACGAGCTGGGGATCACGCCCGGGCAGGAGTACGCACTCGACTTCTTCCACGCCGAGCGGCACACGAGCGAGTCGAACTTCACCGTCCAGTCGACGCTCGCGTTCACGAACTGCGAGCCCATCTTTGTCGACTGAGCTGCTCGACTGAGCTGCTCGGCAGAGCTGCTCGACTGAGCTGCTCGACTGATCCGCTCGACCTATCCTGTGCAGCGAGGGCGGCGGGCCCGCTTCAGCGAGCCCGCCGGTGCTAAGGCCGGAACGACCCGCTGACGAACGTCGAATCGGCGAGGCGGTACGGCACGCCCATGAGCTCGCTGGGCCTCTGCCCGCGCATGAGCTCGCTTGGGAGCTCGTAGGTCTGGTCCATCAGCCGGATCTCGATCGGCCCGGAGTCCTCGACCTCCAGCGACCACTCGATACCTCCCGACGGCAAACCCATGTAGGTGAACCCCCAGCGGACATCCGGCTTCGCGTCGGCCCCGCGCACCGGCTCCTCCACGCCCTGCCCGTCCACCTCGGCGCGGATCACCCGGTTCGGGGACGTCACCTCGGCGAACAGCCAGGGGGCTCCCCGGGATGAGGCGACGCGGAGCCGGAGCGCCCGCACGCCGTCGCGCCGGGTATCACCGAGCACCGTGAGCGACGGCGCCGGGAGGGCGAGGGCCGGCGCCTCGGCCTGGCGCGTCACGCGCACGAACGGCACCGCGAACGAGGGCGCCTGCCCGCGATCGTCCGGGAAGTACGCGGCGGTCCACGGGTCGAGGTCGCGGTCGGCCGAGAGCCAGTGGGCCTTCCCGGCGGCGGCGTCGACCGCGTAGGCGAGGCTCGCCGGCCGGGGCCGCGCCTCGGTGAAGCCCGTGGTGGCGCAGGCGACGAGGAGCGCCGCGAGGCCCGGGAGGGCGAACGCGAGCGAGAGCCGCGTCGAGCGGCCGCCGCCGAGCAGCTCGGCGTGCGGCAGGAAGAGCCCGAAGACGAGCGCGACGGCGAGGGCCGGGACCGCCGCCTTCGGCAGGCCCAGCGCGACGAAGAACAGGTACGGGCCGGGCACGGCGAGCGCGACCGCCGGCACCGCGGCAGCGACGAGGATCGCGGCGTCCGCGAGCGTGGGCGGGGCGTCGCCGCGCCGGATCGTCACCGCCGCGAGCCCGAGCAGGGCGAACGCGAGCGGCCAGGCGAAGTAGAAGCTCGCGCCCGGCATGAAGAGGCTCGCCGCGACGAGGAGCAACAGCCACAGGAGCAGCGCGCCGAGGGCGAGCTCGCAGGCGGCGAGGCGCCGCCGGAAGAACCGGTAGCCCGCCGCGCAGGCCGCGAGCGCGGCGAGCGCGAGCGCGAGCCGGTACACGGGCGCGTTGTACGGCTCGAACGGCATCACCCGGAGGGCCGGGTGCGCGCTGCTGAGGATCCACGCGAGCCCGCCCACGGCCGCGGCGACGCCGAGGAGCAGCGCCAGGAAGGCGAGCAGCCCCGCGGCGATCCGGCCCGGCGAAGCGGCCCGCCGCCGCGCCGCGTGGAGCGCCACGCCCGCGAACAGGCAGGTGACCAGCGCGGCAATCGGGAGCGTCCAGCCGATCGGGTGCGAGACGAGGTGGGCGCCCCACGTGTTGAAGTACACAGCATCCCCGCGCCCGGGATCCCGCAGGTCGAGCGCGCCGAAGCGCCGCGCGAGCGAGAGCGCGTAGTCGCCGGCGTGCTGCACGCTCCGGAGGTCGAGGTTGCCCACGGTGTCGGACGGGGCGTGGTAGTGCGCGACGGCGTCGCTGAAGGCGAAGTTCAGCCCGGGGATCCCGGCCCGCTTGAAGACGCTGAAATCGGTGCTGTGGCCCATGCGCCGCGCGACCGCGGGGAAGAGCGACGACGCCACCGGGTAGGCGGCGGCGCTGGCGAGCTCGCGGACGGGGAAGGCGTCGCCGGGCCCGGTGTCGAACATCGCGACCACACCGCCGGCCCCGCGGGCATCGAAGTTGAGCGCGATCCCCACCTCGCCGCGCAGCGGGTGCTCGTCCATGAACGCCTTGCCGCCGAGGACGCCTCCCTCCTCCGCGTCGGTGAAGAGGAGCAGCACGTCGTTGCGCAGCGGGGGGCCGCTCTTCAGGGCGCGCAGCGCCTCCAGGAGCGCCGCCACCCCGCTGCCGTCGTCGGCGGCGCCCGGGCTGCCGGGCACCGAGTCGTAGTGCGCGACGAGCGCGACCGCCCGGGTGCTGTCCGCGCCCGGCAGCCGCGCCACGATGTTCTCGACGTGCGCCGCGTCGTACGGCAGGCCCCACTGCCGGCTGAGGACCGAGGCGCGCTGGACCTGGGGCTGCACGCCGAGCTTGGAGAGCTCCCCGAGCAAGTAGTCGCGCGCCCGCCGGTGGCCCGCCGAGCCGGTGGGGCGCGGCTCGGCGGCGATCTGCGCGAGGTGCGCCCTGGCCCGCTCGGCCGAGAACACCTCGGGCGGCGCGCTCGCCGGGACGACGTCGGGGGGGCTCAGCTGTGCGATGCGGAGCGCGACCAGGGCGACCAGCGCGACCAGCGCGAGGGCCGCGGCGAGACGAGGAGACCGCGCCATGGCGATCGGTCGATCTCAGCGCGCCGGCGCCGGGGGCTCTCCCTGGGCGAGGTCGTCCTCGGGCCTGCGCGCGAGGCGCGCGGCCGCGCGCCGGTAGAGCGCCGTGAGCGGCGCGCGGTGCGCGGCGAGGAGCACCGTCACCCCGGCCAGCCACAGGAGCACGAGCGGCACGAGCGCCGAGGACGTCGTGTAGACGAGCACGGGGCGGAAGGCGCGCTCGCGCGTGACGAGCTCACGGCGCGCTTGAACGGACCGCTCGTAGTCCGGGAGCGACAGCGCGACCGGCGTCACCCCCTCCAGCACCGCGCCGCCAGGGGCGAGCGCGCCGCCGCCCTTGGCCAGATCGTCGTCCTTGGCCCTGCGCATGGCGGCGGGCGCCGGAGCCGCCGACTCGCTGTACGCGGAGTTCCAGCGCTCCGCCCTGTAGCTCCTCGCCGAGACGGCGAAGAGCCCGACCAGGAGCGCCAGGCCGCCCATGCCCAGCAGCACCACCATCGCGGCGGCGCGGCCACGGCCTCCGAGGAGCCGCCCCGCGAGCCACGCCGCCATGGCCGTCGCGATGCCGACCACGAGCGCCACGAACGTGGCGGGCGCCAGGAACCACAGGCCCGCCATGAGCAGCCCGCCCAGCGCGCGCAGCGCGCGAACGCGCCCGCGGCTCGTCGCCCCGCCGGGGCGCACGGCGATCCACGCGGCCACGAAGCCGATCGCCACCGCGAAGGCGTCACCCGCGTCCGCGAACCACACCGGCCGGTCGCCGCCGAGCAGCGCGAGCGGCACCACGCGATCGGGCAGCCCGACCTTCAGCGCCACCTCGCTCGCGGTGAGCGGGTAACCCGGCATCGGCAGCTCCAGGGTCCCTCCGAGCGCGTGCACCGCCGCCTGCGCCAGCGACTGCACCTGGATCGTGTGGCTGCCCGTCTGCAGCGGCACGAGGACCTCCTCCGCGGCCTTGCCCTGGTGCATGATCCGCTGGGCCTTCCCGTCGGTGGCGAGGTAGATCGGCCGCCCGCCCGGCGCGTAGGTCAGGTAATCGATGCCGTTGTTCTCGTAGGTGAGCGCGTCGTCGGCCACGAGGTCTCCGCGCTCGGTCAGGACCAGGGTGCGGCGGTGGTCGCGCACCACCGCGGCGAGGACCTCGACGCCCGAGAGCGGCTCGACCGCGACCTCGACGCGCTGCCCTCGCTGCACGAGCAGGAGCCGCGACGTCGCCTGGGTCCGCGGGATCGGCGACTCGGCGGCGTCGACCTGGCGCGCGTCGCCCTTCACGGTGAGGCGGTGCTCCGCGTCGGACTCGAACAGCCACCACTCGTAGGCGGAGCGCGGATCGGGCGAGAAGGCGCCGACCGTCGGGAGCGTGCCCGAGATCTTCATCTCCGCGGCGCGGCCCGAGGTGGGCAGCACGAGCTCCCCGCCCTCGACCCGGAAGCCGCTCGCGCCCGCGACGTCGAGCACCTTCTCCCCGAACGCGAGCGGAAGGCGCACGACGCCCAGGTCGCTGCCCGACCGCATGACGAGCCGGTACTCGAAGCCGATCTCCCGACCGACCCGCACCGCGCGCGACAGCTGGAAGACCGTGGGGCCCGCGCTCTGCGACCCCGCGCCCCCGTCGGGGGTGAAGTGGAGCGTCGCCCCGCGGAGCCCCGAGAGCTGCGCGCCCTCGGCGACGGACCCGCCGGTGATGTCGGCCTCGAACGTGTTGAGCGGACCGGCGACCAGGAGCGTGAGGTCGCCCTCGAGCCACAGGGTGCCCCGGAGCACGAAGCGGCGCGCGGCCGTCCAGAGGTAGTAGTGGTCGTCCTCGAAGCTGATCGGCGCGGCCTCGCGGCGCGACGCGGGGCGTCCATCGTCGAGCGTGGCCTCGATGCGGAGGTGCGCCGGCGGCCCGAAGAGCGGCACGGCCACGGGGCGGTCCGTGAGCACCCCGCCCGAGAGCTCGAACTGGAGCGGCCCCTCGCCCACCGCGCCGGTGATGCGCAGCCGATCGAGCGCGTAACATCGCTCCTCGCATCCCCCCGAGCCGCCGCGCTGATCGACCCAGCGAGAGAGCATCTCCAGCTGTCCAGCCCACGAATCGGGCGGAGGCCCGTGCGCCTGCGCCTGCGCCGCGGCGCCCTTCGCCGCGGGCGCTGATGGCGCCGCGCCCGCGGCAGGCGCCGCCGTCGGCGCGTCAGGCGCCTGCCCCATCGAGAGCGACGGAACGGCGAGCAGCGACAGCACCACGAGAAGCCACAACAGCATTGGTGGCGTGGCCTTGTTCCAGCGCGCGAGCGACATAGGGTGACTCCCTTCCTAGACCTGCCGAGCGAACGCGATGGCCGCCGCAGCGTCCTCATCAAACAACCTAGGGAAAAACGACGGCAACAAAATCGACATGAGGCCTTGACAGTTAACGCGTCGCGTCGCAGTGTCGTGGCGTCGCGATTGTGCCTCCGACGAAGCCACAAGGTGGCTCTGTTCGCGGGCACGGCCGTGCGGCGGGGCTCCCCTCGCTCCAGTGCACATCGCGTCTTGCGAGCCCGCGAGAGCGGGCGACGCGCGGGGCACGGGGGTCAACGCTTGATTCATCATTTCTGTGCGCCCGCGGTCGTCGCGGGGGGACATACCGAAGTGGGAGGCAGACCATGAATGAGACCCAGAGCATCACGGAGCCGAAGGCCGAGAACAGCGTGAACGGGAGCGCCGGGCACGCGCAGGCGTCGGACGCCAGCGCCGGGGCGCCGGCGATCAAGCCGCCGTTCGTCGAGACGCTGCGCGAGCTGGGCACCTCCTGGGCAGGGGTGGCCATCGGTTACGGGCGGATCGCGCTGGAGGGCGCTGCGCGCGCCCTCGAGCGGTCGGCGGGGAAGCTCGGCGAGCTTCAAGAAAAGCTCAAGAAGGGCGAAGTGGCCGCGGAAGGCGCCCGCTGAGCCTCCCCTCCAGCGCGCTGCCGAGGAGCGTCCATCACGGCGCTTCCGGCGGCGCGGGGACCGGCGCGCCGGCGATGCCGACGGCAACAGCGTAGATCGAGCCGGCTGCGCCTCCGACGTAAAGGGTCCTCGCATCGAACCCCGGGCCCGCTCCGAACTGCGCATTGGCCACCCCGGTCGGGAAGCGCGCCAGGAGCTCGGCCTCCCCCAGGGCGGCGCCGCCCGCGTCGAGCCTCACCCGATAGAGCGTCCGGTTCTCGCTATCGACCGTGTAGAGGTGACCGCACGTATCGAGAGCGAGCCCGTCGAGCACGGACGAAGCGACCGTCGCCACGAGCAAGGGACGTTCGCCAGGGTTGTTCAGGTCGATCCTGCGGATCTCGCCGGCAGAGGAGTTGGTGTAGAAAACCACCCGTCGCGCCGGGTCGAAGGCGATTCCGTTCGGCTCGCTCACCTCGGGGGCGCCGCTCGCGATCTCGTCGATCGTGGCATCGGGGTTGAGGCGGATCACCCGATCGCCCGCGAGGTCGGTCGCCCAGACGTTGCCCTGCGCGTCCGGAGCGAGGCCGTTCGGGTCCGTGAGGCCTGTCACGTAGTCGTCGACCCTTCCGGTCGCCGAGATCTGGACGACGGCGCCCCGGGCCGGCAGCGCCGCCACGAGGGTCCCGTCGGGCCGGTATCGGAGCCCGGGCACGGGGCCCTGGGGGCCCGGCAGTGACGCGAAGTTCGAGGTCCTGCCCGTGGCGTCGAAGCGAACGAGGTTCGACCCCTGCTTGGCGACGAGGTAGCCCCGGCCGTCGAACGCGAAGTCCTCGCTGCCGCTGAACACGGCCGTGACCAGCGCCGGCTCGAAGGGGCCGGGCGCGAGCGCCGCGCACTCGCCGCTCGGCCCCGCGCCCGCGCCCGCGCCGACCGCCGCCCCGCCGCCTTCGCCGGCGCCCACCGCCGCGCCGCCGCCCTCCCCGGTGCTCGTGGCCGCGCCGCCGCCTTCGCCGCCGCCTGCGCTCGCGCCCGACGTCGCGCTCGCCCCGTTGCTCGACGCAGCGCCGACGTGGCCGCCGCTGCACGCCGACGGCGCCCCGGACAGGAGCAGCGCCCAGCCGAGCAGCCGGTACCCTCGCTTCATCTACCTCGCCTCCTCGCTGCGCACACTACACGCCGCCCCCCGCATTGCCTACGGTCGACGGCGCGCGCGCGGGGCGCGAAGGCGGCCGGCGCGACGCGCCGTCGGAGCGGGGCGGGGTGGTCCGCGAGCGCAGCGCGCCTAGCGCCGCGAGACGATGACGACGCCGGCGCCGACGATGGCCGCGGCGGCCCAGGTCGTCGCGGAGGCCCGCTCGCCGCCGAGCAGGACGCCGAGCGCGATGGCGACGATCGGGTTCACGTACGCGTAGCTCGTCGCGATCGCCGGGCGCGTGCTCCGGAGCAGGTACGTGTACGCGCTGAGGGCCACGATCGATCCGAACACCGCCAGATAGGCGAGCGCGAGGAGCGACCGCGACGAGGGCGCCGCCGCGAGGTGCTCACCCGAGAGCGCGCTCACCCCGAGCATCACCGCGCCGCCCGCGAGCATCTCCGCCGCGACAGCCATCGGCCCTTCCGGGAGCGGCAGCGAGCGGCTGTACAGCGAGCCGAGCGCCCACGACACGGGGGCCAGCAAGATGAGCAGGGCCCCGGCGTGCGCCGCGCGCAGATCGCCGCCGAGGTGGAGCAGCGCCGCGCCCGCGAACCCGACGAGGAGCCCGATCCACTCGCGCCGGGAGACCTCCGGGGCGCCGGCGGCCGCGCCGCCGGCGGCGCCCCGGCCTCGCGCGGTGGCGAAGAGCGCCAGCCAGAGCGGCATCGTGGACACCACGACCGCGGCGACGCCCGAGCTCACCCACTGCTGCGAGACGACGACGAGCCCGTTGCCGAAGACGAGCAGCAGCACCCCGACCCGCGCCGCCGCGCCCCACTGCCGCAGCGTCGGGCGAGGGGCGCCGCGCAGCCGGAGCACGCCGTACAGCAGCGCGCCCGCCGTCATGAAGCGCGTCCCGGCCAGCAAGAAGGGCGGCAGCGTCTCGAGCGCGACCGAGACCGCCAGGTACGTCGAGCCCCAGATCACGTACAGCGCGAGGAGCGAGAGCAGCACCAGCCAGCTCCCCTGCGCCCTCGCCAGCACGGCGCGCGCCGTCTTCGCTGCCTCGCCCCTCGCCACCGCGATCTGCGCCGGCTCGAGCGCCTCCACCACGAGGAGCCCGCGCCCCTCGCCTCCATAGCTGGCGCCGGCCTCCAGCACGACGTCCTCCGGCTCCCCCTCGCGGGTGATCCAGACCGCGCCTGCGGTACAGCTCAGGCGCAGCGGGCCGCCCCGCAGGCGGTGCGTCCACAGGCCCCCCTTCCCCAGATCGATCCGCGACGCCTCCAGGAGGCGCGATGGCGGCTCCGAAACAAGTGAGGTCAATTTCATGGCCTGAAGGGTGGGGTCAAGCGAGCGACCGGTACAGAGGCAGTCGGTCGGTAATTGAGGCCGGTACAGTTTCCGGAACAGGCGACTGTGCTGGTCCTCACGCCTGGCAGCTGTACCGGTACCGCAGCGCCCGCCCGGCTGTACACTTCGTCTCGTGCAGGTGCAGGCGCCCATCGAAGCGGAAGCAGATGACGAGGCCCACCTCTACGATCGCGTCGCCGCGCACATCGCGGATCTGATCGCGCGCGGCACGCTGCGGCCGGGCGACCGGATCCCGTCGGTGCGGCGGCTCAGCCGGCAGCAGGGGGTCAGCGTCGCGACGGTGCTGCAGGCGTACATGCAGCTCGAGAACCGCGGGCTCATCGAGGCGCGCCCGCAGTCGGGGCACTACGTCCGCGCCCGCCGGGGCACGGCGCTGCCCGAGCCCCGGGCCGCGCGCGCCTGCACCACCGCCACGCGGGTCAGCGTGAAGAGCCTCGTCTCCAAGGTCTACCGGGCGTGTCGGGACCCGCACATCGTCCCGTTCGGCGCCGCGTGCCCGAGCCCGGAGCTCCTGCCGACCGACAAGCTGAACCGGATCCTCAGCGCGATCGCGCGGAGCGCGGGCGGCGCCGGCGTCTCGTACGATCCGCCGCCCGGCCTGCCGGCGCTGCGGCGGCAGATCGCCCGGCGCTCGGTCGAGTGGGGCGTCGTGCTCTCCCCCGACGACATCGTGACGACGGTCGGCGCCATGGAGGCGCTCCACCTCTGCCTGCGCGCGGTCGCCCGCCGGGGCGACACGGTCGCGCTGGAGTCGCCCGCGTACTACGGGCTCCTCCAGCTCATCGAGAGCCTCGGCATCAAGGCGCTCGAGGTCCCCTCGCACCCCCGCACCGGCATGGACCTCGACGTCCTCGAGGAGATGCTGGCCCGCCACCGCATCAAGGCGTGCCTCGCGATCCCGAACTTCAACAACCCCCTCGGCAGCGCCATGCCCGACGAGGCGAAGGAGCGCCTCGTCGCGATGCTCGCGCGCCGCGAGGTGCCGCTCATCGAGGACGACATCTACGGCGACCTGCACTTCGGCGACGTCCGCCCCCGCCCCGCCAAGGCGTTCGACAAGAAGGGGCTCGTGATGCTCTGCTCGTCGTTCACGAAGACGGTGGCGCCGGGCTACCGGGTCGGCTGGACGGCGCCCGGCCGCTTCCTCGACGAGGTCGAGCAGCTCAAGTTCGCGCAGAGCGTGGCGACCGCGACGCTGCCGCAGATGGCCATCGCCGAGTTCCTCGAGATCGGCGGGTACGATCACCACCTGCGGACGCTCCGGCGCCGCCTGGCCGCCCAGGTCGCGCGCATGAGCGAGGCGATCGCCGAGCACTTCCCGCCCGGCACCCGCATCTCGCGCCCCGCCGGCGGCTTCGTGCTCTGGGTCGAGCTGCCGTCCGGCACGAGCGCGCTCGACGTGAACGAGCGCGCGCTCGAGCACGGCATCAGCGTCGCCCCGGGGCCGATCTTCTCGGCCAAGCACCGTTTCTCGAACTACATCCGGGTGAACTGCGGCTACCCGTTCACGGAGCTCAGCGAGCACGCGGTCCGGACGCTCGGACGGATCTGCGCCGAGGCGGCCGAGGAATGACGCGGTGGACGGCCGCGGCCACGGCCGGCGCGCCCTGGATGCCGTACCCGCGCTGAAGTAGAACCTTCTCTCTCGATCGAGCGCCCGCCCCGACGAGCCCACGCCCTTGCGCCCCCGACATCCCGCGTCCCTTCCTTCGCCCGCGCCCCTGCCGACGCCCGCCCGCGCCGCCTGGGCGCTCGCGGCCTCGCTCGCTGTCCTGCCCGCGTGCCGCGCCGGGGCGAGCGCCTCCCATGGCGCGCCGGCGCCGGAGACGCTCCGCGCGCTGCCCGATCGAATCGACGGCAGCACCCTCCTCGGCGCGGACGCGCAGCGCGCAGCGCAGGCGGGCGCGAGCGCGCTCCGGGTGATCGGCGCGGACATGGCGTCCGACGGCGATCGGCTCGGCGCCTTCGTCGAGGTGCCCGCCGGCGAGTGCATGCTCGCGATGGCGCGGGTCTCGCCGACGATCAGCGACGTCGACCTGTTCGCCTTCGAGGACGACGGCAGCGCCTTCTCCACCGACGAGGCCGCCGACGCGCGCGCCTCCATCCTCGTCTGCCCGCCGCACCCGCGGAGGCTCTATGTCATGGCGCGCGTCATGTCGGGCGCCGGGGCGGTGAGCGTCGGCGTGCAGAGCGTCCCGGTCAAGGCGGCCGACGCGGTCGCCCGCGCCGTCGGCGCGCGCGGCAGGTCCGGCGACGAGAGCGGGCGCCTCGAGTCGTGGCCCGGCCTGGAGGCGAAGATCAGGGCGCGCCGCGCCGCGGTCGGCGCGCGCTGGGACGACGTCCGGCGCGTCGCGCTGCCCGTCGGCTCCAGGGCCACGAGCCGTATCGGGGCCACCCTCGACGGCGGCCGCTGCCTCGACGTGCTCGTCTCCCCGAGCGACGAGGTCGCCTCGCTCGAGGTGGTCGCGGAGGACGAGAGCGGCAGGGTCGTCGCGCGCGCGCGCGAGCGGGGCCAGGATCGCTCGCTGCTCCTCTGCTCTGCGGTCTCCGTCGAGCTCTCGATCGCGATCCGCTCGCGCGGCACGCAGGGCCTCGTGGCCGTGGTCGTGGGCCGCTCGCAGCCGGGCGCCGAGGCGGAGATCTCCGGCGCCACGCCGATCGAGCGCGTGACCGAGGGCCGCGACCTCGCCGAGGCGCGGGCGGACCACGGCCGCGCGCTCGCCGGCCGGGGCTACGGCGCGCCGCGCGTGTCGACCGGGGCCGCGCGGCTCGGCAGCCGGACGACGCTGCCGATCGAGCTGCCGGCCGGCTGCGCCCGGATCGACGTGCTGGCCGGCAAGCCGCTCGCCGACGTGCTCGCGGAGCTCTGGAGCGAGGGCCACGCCCTCCTCGGCCGCGCCCGGGGCGGCGCCCGGGCGACGCTCTTCACCTGCGGGCGCGGCGGCCCCGCCCGCGTCGACGTCGAGTCGATGGCGCAGCCCGGCCCGTTCGCCGTGGAGGTCCGCAAGGAGCCCGAGGCCCCGCCGGCGCTCGTCGCCCATCCGCTCGCCGCCGCGAGGCTGCTCGGGCGCATGAGCGCCGCCGGCCCCGCCGACGCCGCGGGGGCGGCCGGCGCGCAGGCGGTGGCGCTCGACGCCGCGCGCCTCAAGATCCTCCCGCTCGCGATCCCGGCCAACACGTGCGCCGAGGTGATCGCGGCGCTCGACGCCGACGGCGCGGGCGTCGATCTGCGGCTCGTCGACACCTCGACGGGGGAGAGCTCGCTCGCCAGGGCGCGGCACGTCGTGTCCGACAGCCGCTGCGCCGGCCCGGCGGCCATCCCCGCGTCGATCGAGCTGCGCCTCGCGGACGGCAAGGGAGACGCCCTCGTGTTGATCCGCACGTCGCCCAGGTCGCGCTGAACGAGCAGGCGCCGAGGCGCGAGCGCGCGAACGCCCGGCCGCCCGCCGCGCCTTGACAGCGGAGCCCCGGGAGCCCTCAGATAACGGCCGAGGGGCCGTTCGATGTCCTCGGGTCGCTTCGCCATCGCCACGCACGCCCTCGCGCTGCTCGCCCAGTCCGACGAGAGCTGCGCGAGCGACGCGCTGTCGGCGAGCATCAACACGAACCCGGCCTTCCTGCGGCGCATCCTCGCGCGGCTGTCGCAGGCCGGGCTCATCGAGGCGCGGGAGGGCCGCTCGGGCGGCTATCGCCTGGCGAGGCCGGCGAAGAAGATCCGGCTGAGCGAGGTGTACGCCGCCGTCGAGCCGGAAGGCGCCATCGCGCCGAGCCCGTGCGAGCCGAACGCGAGGTGCCCGATCGGGTCGGGGATCCAGCGGGCGTTCGATGAGGTCGCGGAGGCGGCCAACGCAGGGCTGCTGCGCGGCCTCGCGCAGAAGACCGTCGCGGACATCGCGCTCCGGGCGCAGCACCTCGGCCGCCCAGCGTCGGTCAAGGCCGGCTGATCTCTCGGGCGCCTGGCCGCGCGGCGACGCCGCGCCCGACCACCTGCCGCGGACGCACGCGACGGCGCCACGCCTGCGGGCGGCCAAGCCTCGCCCCTGGCAGAAACTGAAACCGTGCATATAACAGTTGGAGCGAGCGTGGCTGTCGAGGATCGGGCCGGCATCGCGCCGGCGCATCGCAGCCAGGTCCCGCTCAATCCAGAGAAGACCGAAAGGACAGCGCCATGGGCAGCAGCAGCAATGTCATCGAAGTCAACGACCAGAATTTCGCTCAGGAGGTCCTGCAGACGGACACGCCGGTGCTCGTGGACTTCTCGGCATCGTGGTGCGCCCCCTGCAAGCGGCTCGCGCCGATCGTCGATGAGATCGCCGCCGAGACGGCGGGCCAGGTCAAGGTAGTCAAGCTCGACGTCGACGAGTCGCCCGCGGCCGCGCAGCGCTTCGGCATCCGCGGTCTGCCGACGGTGGTCGCCTTCCAGAAGGGCGAGCCCGTCGGGCGGCACATCGGCCTCACGAACAAGAAGACGCTGCTCGCGCTCCTCGGACGTTGAGCACGTTGAGCACGCCGAGAGCATCGAGCACGCCGAGAGCATCGAGCGCGCCGAGAGCATCGAGCGCGCCGAGCGCCTCGCGCGCATCGAGCCTCCGCCGGCGATCGCCCGCGCGGTGACGCGCCCCACATCGCGCCCCCCGCGCGACGGAGACGCCACCACAGCTCGCGCCAGGACCGCTGGACACCCGACATCGACCTTCATTTCGCGAGCGGCCCCCCGCCTTCACCCCGGCCGCACGGGATGTGCGCGGCGCGCGGCCGTCGCATTGCGCGCCGGCCGTCTTCTACGGACGCAGCATCCCGTTGACACGACCACCCGATACGAGATTTTCTCGTCCGAGGAAGCCCAGCACTCCGCAACGCCCCTCGCTGCCGCCTGTCGAGGCGGTCGAGGGTCGCCACGCGGAGCCCTGCCGGTGTGGGTTTTTCTGGCACGGCGCGACCGAGCCTGGCTTCCCGGACGCCATGGCCCTGTTCGACGACGATTTCGAGACGCTCGAGCAGCTCCCCGAGATGCGAAAATCTCGCGGGAAGGGCGGAGATTCGCACGGCCAGAGCCCCACCCCCGTGAGCCTCGGGCGCGCCCGCGCGGAGCTCACGGATCTGTCCAGCGACGGTCCCCGCTACGAGATGCGGTCGCTGCTCGGCGTCGGGGGGATGGGCGAGGTCCACTTCTGCAGGGACCGCCGCATCGGCCGCGACGTGGCCATGAAGGTCATCCGCGCCGAGCACCAGGGCGACACGACGCTGCGCCACCGGTTCCTCCGCGAGGCCCGGGTGCAGGGCCAGCTCGAGCACCCGTCGATCGTGCCCGTCTACGACCTCGGCGTGGACAGCAAGGGCTCGGCGTACTTCACGATGAAGCGCCTCCGTGGCCTCACGCTGGCGAGGATCCTGAACGAGCTCCGCGAGGGCGACGCGACGGCGCTCCAGAGCTTCTCGCGCCGCAGGCTGCTCACCGCCTTCTCGTCGGTCTGCATCGCCGTCGACTTCGCGCACTCGCGCGGCGTGCTCCACCGCGACCTCAAGCCCGCCAACATCATGCTCGGCGATTTCGGCGAGGTGTACCTGCTCGACTGGGGCGTCGCGAAGCTCATCGACACGCCGCTCCAGACCATCGACATGGGCGAAGATCCCATGAGCACGCGGACCATCCCGGGCGACGTGCTCGGGACCCTGGGGTACATGTCGCCGGAGCAGGCGCAGGGGTGCGTCGACACGCTCGACGTGCGCAGCGACGTCTACTCGCTCGGCGCGATCCTCTTCGAGCTCCTCACGCTCAAGCCGCTGCACCCGAAGAAGGACCGCACCGAGATGCTCGACTCGCTCATCCACGGCGCCGACGCGCGGGCGTCGGTGCGCGCGCCCGAGCGCGAGGTGCCGCCGGAGCTCGACGCGATCTGCGTGACGGCGACGAGGCGCGAGCCCTCCGAGCGCTACCCGTCCGCCCGCGCGCTCTACGAGGCGGTCGAGCGGTTCCTCGACGGCGACAAGGACGTGGAGCTCCGCCGCGACCTCGCGGCGCGGCACGCGGGGCTGGCCGAGGAGCGCGTGACGGAGGCGCTCGCCGGCGGCAAGGAAGCCGAGGGCGCCCGGAAGACGCTGCTCAGCGAGGTCGGCCAGGCGCTCGCCTTCGATCCGTCCAACGAGCGCGCCCTGGAGACGCTCCGGCGCGTCCTGACCGAGCCGCCGCGCGAGATGCCGGCGGAGGTGCTCGCCGAGCTGGACGCGGCCGCGGCGGCGCGGCACCGCCTGCAGCTCCGCGCGGGCATGCGCGCCGAGCTGCTCGCGACGGCGATCGCGACGCTGGTCGCCGCCGTGTGGCTGGGCATCCGGGAGTGGCAGGTCTTCGCCTTCATCCTGGGCTTCACCGCCCTCGCGGCGCTGATGAAGTTCCTCGCCGCGCGCGTCGTCCACCGCCCGTCCGCGGAGTGGTACGCCTACGCCGGCTTCGTCTTCAACGTGCTCAGCTTCCTGTGCATCGGCCGCGGCTTCGGCCCGCTGCTCTTCATGCCGATGCTGCTCGTCATCCTCACGTACGGCAACTCGTTCACGTACCGGACCGTCTACCGGGTCGCCGTCGTCGTGACCAGCTGCGTCGCGGTGCTGGCCGCCGCGTGGATCGAGTACTCGGGCGTCCTGCCCCGCTCGTACGAGTTCGCGGGCGGCGCGATGGTCATCCTGCCCCAGGCCGTCGAGCACTCGAAGATCGCGACGATGACGGCGCTGACGCTGACGACCCTGTTCATGCTGGTCGTGCCGGCGTTCATGATGGGCCAGCACCAGCACGCGCTGCGCGCCGCGGAGCGACGCGCGTTCCTGCAGGCCTGGCAGCTCCGCCAGCTGCTGCCGGAGCGGGCCCAGCCCGGCGCCGTGACCAACCCAGGCCCGGAGCAGGCCCCGCGCCGCCGCCCGAGGCGCCACCGCGCCCCGGAGTGAGCGGGGTCAGTCCATCGGCCAGACCGCGACGACCCAGACCGGCGAGCCGCCGCGCGCGGACACGCGGAGGGCGGCGCTCTCCTCGATCTCGGAGCAGAACGCGACGCCGGCGCTCTCGCCGTTCTCGCCGGCGTCGTCGCGCCCGGCGCGGTCGCCGACCTCGACGGAGATCCGGAGCGCGCGCAGCTCGCCCCGGGCCAGCGCCGCCCCCGCGAAGTAGCAGCGGCCCGGCTCGACCTGGACCGGGACGAGCGTGTCGCCCTGCGCGCCGATCGCCTCGGCGATCGCCTGCGCGCGCGGCGCGGGCGCGTGGCGGCGGCGCAGCGCGGCGGCCATGTTGCCGCGGGCGCGCGCGCCGAAGTGCCCCGGCACGAACGCGGACATCGGCCACTGCGCGTCGGACAGCACGACCTTCACCGGCCCCGCGGCCCCGAGGAAAGGCACCTCGACGACCCCCTGCTCGCCCAGACAGAAATCGAGCCGCGCGTCGGGCGCGTCGGACCTGTCGCGATCGAGCACCCTGCCCGTGGTCTCCTCGCGCGCCTCGGCGTCGAGGTCGGTCGCGCGGCGCAACGTGGCGCTCGGCACCTCGGCCATCAGGTCGAGGCGGTGGCAGCCCTCGGGGAGCCTGACCGAGAACTGCCCCGTCCCGATCGACGAGGCGCGCATGTCGGTCGGAGCGACGCGCGGCGCCCCTTCCGCCTGCGCGCGCCGCGCGGCCCGCGCGACCCGGGCGTCGAGCGGCCCCGGCTCGGAGGGCCGCCCAGGGTCGCCGCGCGGCGCGACGGGCCCGGACGCGCGCTCCGGTAGGATGGCCTCGACGCGCTCCAGCGGCGCGCTCGACGCGGCGACGACGACATCGAACGCGCTGCGCGTCGACAGCACCTCGACCGCCAAGCGGCGCAGCCCCTCGCGCTCGGCCCCGCACAGCGTGATCGCCGCGACCCCGGTGACGCTGGGGACGCGGCGGTCGTCCTCGGGCTCCGCGCCGCGCAGCCTGTGGATGAGGCCCTCGAGGGCGGGGACGCCGCCCGACGGCCCCTCCGGCGAGAGCGTGAACTCCGCCGTGCGAGGCGCGAGGAACGCGGCGGTGAGGCACTCGTCCGCCGCCGCGCCGGCCGCGCCTGCGACGCGGGCCGGGCCGGCAGGCGGATCGATCGCCACGACTCGGGCGCGGCCGTGCTCGAGGAAGATGGGGGGGAGGCGCGCGACGCGCGCGCCCGAGAGCGACCACATCCGCGCGACGCGCGCGGCGTCGTCGCTGAGATCCGCGCGCGCCGGCGTCCCCGCGGAGACGCCGGCGAGCGCGGCGAGGAGCGAGAGGACCGCGGCGCGCGCCGCGCGCGCCACGTGAGGGGCCGCGCGGCCCCGCTCCATGGCGCCGCCCGCCGCGGCCCTCAAGCGCCCGGGGCTACGACGAGCTGCGCATCGACTCGATGAGGATGCGCGCGACCTCCGGACGGGAGAACTCCGGCGGCGGCAGCTCGCCACGCTGGAGCAGCTCGCGCACCTTCGTCCCGGACAGATTGACCTGCGTCGACGCATCGCCAGGCGCCGTCTTCGCCGTGGCCATCGCGCCGACCACGGTCGAGTAGAACGCGTTCTCGAAGTTGAGCGTGGTGATGCCGAGCTCTCCGGGGCTGAAGGCATTGAAGATCTCCTGCGCGTCGTACGTGCCGTAGTAGCTGCCGACGCCGGCGTGATCGCGCCCCACGATGAAGTGGGAGCAGCCGTAGTTCTTCCGCGCCAGCGCGTGGAAGATCGCCTCGCGCGGCCCCGCGTAGCGCATCGCCGCCGGGTAGATCGAGAGCAGCACGCGGTCCTTCACATAGTACTTCGCGATGAGCTCCTCGTAGCAACGCATCCGCACGTCCGCCGGGATGTCGTCCGACTTGGTCGCGCCGACGAGCGGGTGGATCATCAGGCCGTCGCAGATCTCCAGCGCCGTCTTGGTGATGAACTCGTGCGCCCGGTGGATCGGGTTCCGCGTCTGGAACCCGACGATCCGGCGCCAGCCCTTCTCGGCGAAGTACGCCCGCGTCGTCGCCGGGCTCCGGTCGTACGCCGGGAACGCCGAGTCGACGGGCCGCTCCAGCACGCGGATCTCGCCGCCGACGTACACGGGGCCCGTGCTCATCAGGTACGCGACGCCCGGGTGCTTCGTCTCGGTCGTCCGGAACACCTCCTGCGCCTCGAGCTCCTTGTTGGGCCGCCACTTGTCGCTCAGCTCGATGACCGCGACGATGCGCCCGTCGCGCGCGCGGAGCGCCGCCTCGGAGCCCACGCGGAGCCCCTCGGCCGCCTGCTCGGAGACGGCGAGCGTGATCGGCATCGACCACGGAAGGCCGCTCTCGAGCCGCATCTCGCGCACGACGCGCAGGTAGTCCTTCGAGTTCATGAAGCCGCGCAGCGGGGAGAACGCCCCGATCGCGATCATCTCGACGTCGCTCTCGGTCCGCTCGTCGAGCTCGATGACCGGCAGCCCCTTCGCCCGCTCCGCGAGCGACGCCTTCGCCGCGCCCTCGACCCACCGGTTCACGAGCTCGCCGCCGTGCGGCGCGATGAGCCCGCGCGCGCCGCCCGCGGCCGCCCCCGCGGCGGCCGCGCCGGACACGGCGACCGCGGCGCCGCGGCGCGGGACATAGCCGAGCTCCTCGAGCTTGGCGAGGATCTTGGCGAGGCTCTCCTCCTTCGTCTCCTTGCCGGTGTCGACGACCACCTCGGGGCTCTCGGGCGCCTCGTACGGATCGTCGATGCCCGTGAAGTTCTTGATCTCGCCCGCGAGCGCCTTCTTGTAGAGCCCCTTCGCGTCGCGCTCGGCGAGCACGGGGATCTCGCAGGAGCAGAACACCTCGACGAAGTGGGGGATCTGGGCCCGCTGCTCGTCACGGATCGCCTTGTAAGGGCTGATCGCGGCCGTCATCGCGCACGCGCCCGACCGGGCGATGAGCTTCGCCACGTATCCGATTCGCCGGATGTTCGTATCGCGGTCCTCCTTCGAGAACCCGAGGCCCTTCGAGAGGTTGGTGCGCACCTCGTCGCCGTCGAGCACCTCCACGTGGACGGAGCGGGCGCGGAGCTCGGCCGAGAGCATCGCCGCGAGCGTGCTCTTGCCAGCGCCGCTCAAACCGGTGAACCAGACAACAAAACCTGACATTTAGGCAACTCCTTCGATGATCAAGTGACGACTACGGACTCGGCCGCTCCGGGCCTCGGGTGCGGACCCCTCGACGAGCGGAGGAGGGCTGCGCGAGAGCGCGTGGACGCGCGCCCCGGCGCGATGAGCTCAATCGACGACGGAGAACGTCGACGCGACGAACGCGGCGCCGTCCCACACGAAGAGGCGGTGCTCGGCGATGCGGGGCGCCTCCTCCGGACGCCCTTCGCCGGAGCCGCCGCGCACGCTGGTGACGAGGAACGCGAGCGGGAACGCCGGCCCGGGCCCCATCACGATCGGGGCCCCTTCCTCGGCCGGCGGCTCGCCGCCGCTCATCATGGCAGCGTCCGTCGGGCTGAAGTAGGCGCCGGCGTCGAGGTGGGAGTGATAGAGCACCTTCACCGGGCGCCCCGCCGAGGCGCCCTTCTCGACGGCGTCGGAGAAGCGCTTGCCGTTGAAATCGAAGAACGTCCGCGCCGTCCGGAAGTACCGCTCCGGATCGACGGCGTGGAGCTTGTTCGCGATGTTGTCCATCCGGACGTGCTCGTCGCAGAGCAGCGGCTCGGCCGCGGGCCCCTTCAGGTACCCGCAGGCCTCCTCGTCGCGCGCGTAGCCCGCGAGCGCCTCGTCCTCGACCGCCTTGAGCACGCTCGCCTTGAGGACGACCCCACCGGCGGTCCACGGCTGTGGAGACATCACCATAAGTAACGCTTCTCCCATTTCATGGGCGCAAAATAGCGGTCGCCCCGGTCCGGGACAATCGCCACGACGCACCCTCCTTGCTGTTCGCGGTGCAGGCGCTTCGCCACCTCGAAGGCCGCGAAGACGGCCGCGCCGCCCGAGTGCCCCACGTGCAGCGCCTCCTCGCGCGCGAGGCGATCGGACATGTCCCAGCCGTCCTCCGTCGTGATGCGCATCGTCTCGTGGTACGCGCCCTCGTCGTGGATGGCGGGCACGAGCGAGCTCGGCAGGTGCTTGAGCCCCTCCAGCCCGTGGAGCGCCTCCGTGGGCTCCACGGCGATGCAACGGATCGGGCGGTGGTGCTCGCGCAGCCGCCGACTCGTCCCGACAATGGTGCCGCTCGTGCCGATGCCGGCCACGAAGTGCGTGATCCTGTCGCCGACCGCCTCCAGGATCTCGCGCGCCGTACCGTGGTAGTGGGCGAGCGGGTTGTCCTCGTTCGAGTACTGATCCGGGTAGAAGTACCGCTCCGGATCCTTCTCGACCAGCGAGCGCACGAGGCGGATGGCGCCGTCGGAGCCCTCCATCGGGTCGCTGAAGATGAGCTCCGTGCCGAACGCGCGCGCGATGTCCTTGCGCGCCTTCGACACGTTCGACGGCATGACGAGCGCCACCTTGAAGCCCATCGCCGCGCCGAAGAGCGAGTAGGCGACCCCGGTGTTGCCGCTCGTCGAGTCGATGAGCGTCTTCTGGCTGGTGAGGCGGCCGTCCGCGGCGGCGCGGGTCATCATCCGCAGCGCGGCGCGATCCTTCACCGAGCCGCCGGGGTTCGCGAACTCGAGCTTGGCGTAGACCTCGACCGACGGCGTCTCGCGGCCGACGCGCGAGAGGCGCAACAGCGGCGTGTCGCCCACGGCGTCGACGACCGACCCCAGGCGCCGGGAGCGGGCGAGCGAGTGCCTCATGACGGGTCGACCTCCCCCGCGCTCCCCTGCCCCGCGCTCCCCTGAGCCAGCACGGCGCGCATCTCGGCGAGCGCCGCGCGCGCGCCGGCGAGCACGGCGCGCGCGGCGGGCGAGGCGACGAGCTCCGCGGGCGCGAGCGCGGCGAGGTCGATCGCGCCCTCCGCGAGCGCGCCGAAGCCGGCGCCGCGCGCGTAGCGCTCCGCCACCTCGTGCGCGAGCGGCGGCGCGTCGCTGCCGCCGCCGAGCACGCGCGCCGTCGCCGCCTTGAGCCTCGCCTGTCCCTCTGGACCGATCTCCGCGAGCAACACCTGGCGGAGATAGCGCGGGTCGTCCACCTCAGCCCCCGGCGATCGCGGGCACGATCGCCACCTGGTCACCGCCCTTCACGGGCGTCTTCAGCCCGTCGAGGAAGCGGATGTCCTCGTCGCCCACGAAGATGTTCACGAAGCGCCGCACGCCCTTCTCGTCGAGGAGTCGGTCGCGGATGCCGGGGTAGCTCTTCTCGAGGTTCTCGATCAGCTCGCCGACGGTGCCGCCGGCGGCTTTGACCTCGTCCTGCCCCCCGGTGAGCGTGCGGAGGGGGGTCGGGATGCGGACGGTCGCGGTGTCAGCCATGGTCTTGCTCTCCAGTCTTGAGGTGGGTCGAGGATCCGCTCTCGCGGTCCTTTTCAACTTCAACAGGGCTCGGTGATCCGCTCTCGCGGTCCTCTTCAACGTGAGTCGGGGATCCGCCTTCGCGGTCCTCTTCAACGTGAGTCGGGGATCCGCCTTCGCGGTCCCCTTCAACGTGAGTCGGGGATCCGCTCTCGGACGCGCACGCGACGACGTAGCGGGATGCGTCGATCGTCGCGATCGCGGCGCGCGCCCCGCAGAGGTCGCAGGCGGGCCGCGCGGAGACAGGGACGCTGCGCAGCGTGTCCGTGAGGCCGTCGTACGTCGCGATCCGGCCGAAGATCGACGCGTCGCCCGCGAGGATCGCCAGCGCGCGATCCGCCGCGATCGCGCCGGCCACGCCGCACACCGGGCCAGCCACGCCGGCCGTGGCGCAATCCGGCGCGTCCCCGGTCGGCAGGTCCTCGAACAGGCAGCGGTAGCAGGGCGCCCCCTCCCCCGCGACCGCCATCACCGTCGCGCGCCAGCGGATCGCGGCGGCATGGACCACCGGCGTCCTCGTCAGGCGGCACACGTCGGCGATCAGGAACCGCGACGCGAAGTTGTCGGTCGCGTCGACCACCACGGAGACGCCCGGCATCAGCCCCGCCGCCGCGCTCGGCGTGAAGCGGCCGTAACGGCGGTCGACGCGGAGCCCGGGGAAGCGGCGGCGCAGCGCCTCCGCGAACGCGTCGAGCTTCGGCCGCCCGACGTCGTCGTCGTCGAACAGGATCTGACGATGCAAGTTCGTCAGCTCGACCTGGTCGTCGTCCGCGACCCGCAGCTCCCGCACCCCGGCAGCGGCGAGCGCGAGCGCGGCGGGCGCGGCGATCCCCCCCGCCCCGACGAGGAGGACGCACCCGCGGATCGCCTCGCCGCCGCCGCTCATCGGAAATACTCGTCCAGGCTGAAGTAGCGCTCGCCGGTGTCGCAGAGGACGGTCACCACGTTGGCGTCGGGGCCGAGCTCGCGGGCGACGTCGAGCGCGACGCGCACCGCGGCGCCCGCGCTGATGCCGACGAGCAACCCCTCCTGACGGGCCAGCGCCGCCTTCGTGTCGTACGCCGCGCGATCGCTGACCGTCCGCACCTCGTCGACCACGCTCGGATCGTAGTTCGTGGGGACGAACCCGGCGGCGAGCCCCTGGATCTTGGTGGGCCCGCGCTCGCCGCGCGAGATCGTCGCGCACGACTCGGGCTCGACCGCGATGACGCGCGTCGCCCGGCGGAGCCGCTTGAGCACGCGCCCGACGCCGCTCACCGACCCGCCCGTCCCCACGCCGGCGACGAACGCGTCGATCGTCAGCGACTGCCGGGGACCGGGCCGCCCCGGCGCGTCGAGGCCGGCCATCGCGTGCAAGATCTCCCGCGCGGTCGTCTCCGCGTGGACGCGCGGGTTGTCGGGGTTGTCGAACTGGCTGAGGATGAGCGCCCCCGGGATGTCCGCCGCGAGCTCGCGCGCCCGGGCGATGGCCCCCTCCATCTGCAGCTCGGGCTCGGTCAGGACGACCTCCGCGCCGTAGGCCTCGAGCAGCTGGCGCCGCTCCAGGCTCATGCTCGCCGGCATCGTCAGGATGCAGCGGTACCCCTTCGCCGCGCACACGATCGCGAGCCCGATCCCGGTGTTCCCCGACGTGGGCTCGATGACCACGCCGCCCGCGCCGAGCAGCCCGCGCGCCTCGGCGCCCTCGATCATCGCGAGGCAGATCCGGTCCTTCAGCGAGCCGCCCGGGTTCTGCTGCTCGGCCTTCCCGAACACGCGCCCCCGGGGCGTCGCCGCGTCGACGCGGCGGATCTCGTAGAGCGGCGTGTCGCCGACGAGGTCGAGGAGGCTGTCGACGACGCGCGGGTGCGACGGCAGCGGCGGGAGCTGCGCTGCGCGCTCCGCGGGTACGCCGGGTGCGCCGGTGGATTGTGCGGATCGTTCGGGGCTGCTCATGGTGTCGGTTCAGATCACGTAGGTCGAGCGCTCTGGCCGCCCCTTGCGGCGCACGCCGAGCTCGACGCCGCGCTCGCAGACGTCGGCGATCGAGACCGAGTCGAAGCAGCGCTCGATCGCGAGCGCCAGATCGTGGAACACGGCCGTGGGCGGGTCGAGCGGCGAGCCCTCCGGCCTGCCGTCGTCATCCGGCGCGATCACGGCGACCGGCCCCTCCAGGGCGCGGACGACGTCGCCCAGGCTGATCTCGCTCGCGGGCCGCGCGAGGTGATAACCGCCGCGCGGCCCCCGCTTCGAGCTGATGAGCCCGGCTTTCTTCAGGTCCTGGAAGATCTGCTCCAGGAAGCGCGCAGGGATGAGCTCTCGCTCCGAGATCTCGCGGATCTGGGTCGGCCGCCCGTCGTTGTGGAATGCGATATCGAACAATGCGCGCACACCGTAGCGACCCTTGTTCGAGAGCTTCACCGCCAGCCATATGCATTGGTGCATCGGAGAAGTCAAGAACCGCACATTCAGCGACTTACGCTTCTTTTCGTGCGTTTCCGTGCGACACAGCACCCGAACAGCGCACAAAAACCGGCGGTCGCGGCGAAATTACCAGCAGAGGTTCACCGTTCGCCGCGTCGCCGCGACGCGGCCTCGGCTTCCTGTTGAACCGGATGGGACGGGTTCAGTAGCTTCGAGCTCTATCGAGGCTGCGAGTCGCCGCGCGTGCATGGAGGGGCGCGCGGAACGTGATCGGCGCGCGGGCGTCGCACGGTTCGGGTTGCGGCGCACCAACCTAGGAGTCGGCCGGTGGCTTTCTATCAAGACCCCCCCACACTCGGGAACCAGTACGACGACGACCGCGTGCTGCGGTCCTATCTCGCGCGGGCCCTGCCGCGCGAGGTGGCCGCGTCGATAACGCCTTCGCTGCGGGAGATGGGCGAGCTCGCCGGCGGCCGCCTGTACCAGCTGCAGCTCGCCGATCGCGCGAACGAGCCGAAGCTCACGTCGTGGGACGCCTGGGGAAGGCGCGTCGACCAGGTGGAGGTGACCCAGCTCTGGAAGGAGGCGGCCCGGATCGCGTGCGAGCGGGGGGTCGTCGCGACGGCCTACGAGCGGGCGCACGGCGCTTTCTCGCGCGTCCATCAGTTCGCGCTGGCGTACCTCTTCGACGCGTCGAGCGACGTGTACACGTGCCCGCTCGCGATGACCGACGGCGCCGCGCGGACGCTCCTCGCGAGCGGCAACCACGCGCTCATCGACCGCGCCGTGCCCCGGCTGACGAGCCGCGACCCCGCCGCCGCGTGGACCTCGGGCCAGTGGATGACCGAGCGCACCGGCGGCTCGGACGTGGGGCGGAGCGAGACGGCGGCGCGCCTCGGCCCCGACGGGGCCTACCGGCTCCACGGGACGAAGTGGTTCGCCTCGGCCGCCACGTCGGAGATGGCGCTCACGCTCGCGCGCCCCGAGGGCAACCCCGAGGGCAGCCGCGGCCTCGCGCTCTTCTACGTGGAGCTCGCGGGCGAGGCGGGCCGCCGCGAGGGCGTGCTGATCAACCGGCTGAAGGACAAGCTCGGGACGCGCAAGGTGCCGACCGCCGAGCTCACGCTCGACGGGGTCCTCGCCACGCCGGTGGCGGGCCTCTCGAACGGCGTCCGGGCGATCGCGCCCATGCTCAACGTGACGCGCACATGGAACGCGATCGGCGCCATCGCGGGGATGCGCCGGGGGCTCGCGCTGGCGCGCTCGTACGCCCAGAGCCGAGTCCAGTTCGGCACGACGCTGGCGGAGAAGCCGCTGCACATGGACACGCTCGCCGAGCTCCAGGCCGAGTTCGAGGGCGCCTTCCACCTGACCTTCCGCGCGATCGAGCTGCTCGGGCGCGAGGAGACGGGCTCGCTCACCGACTCGGAGGCCAAGCTGCTGCGGCTGATCATCCCGCTCGCGAAGCTCACGACCGCCAAGCAGGCGGTGTCGGTGCTGAGCGAGGTGCTCGAGGCGTTCGGCGGGGCCGGCTACGTCGAGGACACGGGCCTGCCGCGCCTGCTCCGGGACGCGCAGGTCCTCACGATCTGGGAGGGCACGACGAACGTGCTCGCCCTCGACGCGCTGCGGGTGATCCTGAAGGACGGCTCGCTCGACATCCTCGCGGCCGAGGTGGCGCGGCTCCTGACCGGCGTGGTCGAGCCGAAGCTCGCCGAGGCCGAGACGTCCGCGTCGCGCGCGGTGTCGCACGCCCGCGCGTGGATCAAGGAGATGGCCTCCGCCGACCGCCCCGGCCTCGAGGCGGGCGCCCGCCGGGTCGCGATCACGCTGGGCCGGGCGCTGCAGCTCGCCCTGCTCGTGCGACACGCCGCGTGGGCCATCGACCGCGAGCGCAGCCGGACCGCGCTGGCCGCCGCCGTCCAGTTCGAGCGCAACGGCGTCGACTGCATCCGGGACCACGATCGCGACACGATCGAGGCTCTCGCCGAGACGCGACAGCGGCCCGATACCTGAACAAACGGTGGGGTCCACCCACTGAACAGATCCCTCCGGCAACCCGGGTGCGGCGACGGCGCGAGGCGGGCGCGGCGCCGTGATCCGCGCCCCATCCGCGCGCCTCGACGATTTTTCCGGGGCCGCGCTGCATTCTGATCATACGGAATTAACTTTTGGTTTCGGACGGTTGCGAATGCCTGTTCGTCATGGAAGCGGACGGCATTTGTCCTAGCGGCTTGCGAAGGCACTAGACGGGACAACCTGAACGGGCTTACAGTAATGCGTAGCTGCGGCGCTGAACGCGTGCCCGACGCGGGCGACGTGCGGGCGGGCCCGTCCATCGAGGCGGGCTCCGCCGGCGCGGCGTCCCCGGTGGGGTGAGATCCGCCTGCGCGTGCCTCCGGCGCGTGCGTGGGACTTCGTCCGCCTCCTGGACGGATCGGGCTCGCGTGGCCCCGGGCACGCGTGCGGCGCGCGGTGTGGGCGAGCGCACACGACGAGCTGCGAAGAGGCGAGATGAAGACGCAATACACGCTGCTGTCCGGCGAGACGGTCGAGTTCCCGACGCCGGCGGGCGAGCTCGGCGCCTTTCTGTCCCGGGTCCTTGTGGCGGCCAGGGATCCGTCGGTGTCCGACGTCGAGCTGCTGGATCTCGTGCTCGGCCAGGAGAACCCGTTGCTGGACAGGACCGCCGTCGCGGGCCGGAGCGTCGCGACCGCCGACGTGTACCGCGACCCGACCTTCCACGTGATGCTCGACTGCGTCGCGCGGAAGCGCCTGCCGCCCGATTCGGCGGTCCTCACGCCGCGGACGCGCTTCACGATGACGGTGCCGGACGCCGCGCAGCAGCTCGGCATCTCGGAGAGCGCTGTGCGCCAGGCGATCTACGCGGGGCGGCTGCGCGCGAGCAAGGAAGGGGGCACCTACTACCTCGATCCGCAGTCGGTGGCGGGCTACCGGGTGAGCAAGCGGGGACCGCGGCGCCAGGACCAGATGGCGAAGGGACCGCCCGGGGCCGCGCTCGACGCGCGCATCGGCTCGGGGCCGGACGCGAGCTTCCGGGTGAAGCACAGCCGCGACGACTTCGAGCTGACGGAGAAGCGCGGCCCCGAGTGGACGGGCATGATCCCGGCGGGGTGGCGGCGGATCGCGGTGCTGGGCACGTCGAAGGACCGCTCGCGCTACTGGGAGATCGAGCCCGCCGACGGCGAGAGCGTTCTGCACTTCGAGGGCTTCTACCTGCGCGGCGGCTTCCGCATCGTCGAGACCGTGAGCACGTCGCAGCGGGCCGTGGCGGCGTTCAAGGATTTCGAGCCGCGATGAGCGGCGGCGGCGGAGGCGCGGTGAGCGGGGGAAACGCAGGCGCGGCGAGCGGGCGACGCGGTCAGCGCGCATCGCGGGCGTCGGGTCAGAAGCGGGCCTCGAAGCTCGTGCCGAGGCCGAAGAAGTCGGGGTTCACGAAGGTGCGCAGGGCCACGGTGCCCTCGGAGGGATCGCGCTCCATGAACGTGCCGTTGTTGTCACGCACGTACTGCGCCCACGCCACCGCGGAGAGGATCTTGCTGATATCCCACTTGAGGCTCACGCGGGCCTGGAAGATGGGCACAGCCGAGGTGTTGTAGGGGAGGATCGACACATTGCCCTGGTCCCGGACGACGGACGTGCGTGCGATCACCGCGCTCATGACGTCGATGGACATCGTCCTGAACGCGGCGGGGAACTGCAGGCCGACGCCAAGGCCGGGCGTGAGCCGCGCGGACGCGAGGTAGTAGTCGGCCGCGAGCGCGAAGAACAGCTCGTCGGCCGTCGAGGTCTGGGCGGTCTTCGGGATCGTCTGGAAGGGGATGAAGCTCGGCTGGTTGCGCAGCACGAACGGCAGATCCCTGTAGATGGCCGTGACGCTCGCGCGCGCGTATCCGGACTTGACCACCGCCTGGAGGGCGCCGGCGCGTGCCGGCTGGTGGGTGGTGGCGCCAGCAGACTCGAAGTCCTTGAGGTTCTGGAAGAGGTTCGTCGCTTCGAGGCTCACTGCCCATGTCGTCTTGCCCGGCGTGTAGAACTCGGGCTTGAAGAGGATCTGCGGCTTGTTTGGATCGTTGCGATAGAGGAGGAAGTCCACCGACTGCGGGATGGGCTCGTTCTTCGCGTGCGCGACGATCCGGGCCGAGCCGCCGTAGGTGTAGACCGGGTCACCGACGACGTCGGACAAGTCGAAGCGGCCCTGCTGAAAGTAGCCGGCGCCGAGGTCGACGTGGACGTAGGGGTGGAGATCGGCGCCCCCGCCAAGGAGAAAGCCCCAGTTGGTCTGAGCGATCCGGATCTCTTCGACCTCGCTCGTGCCGGGGGTGAGCACATGCTGGAGCTGGGTGAGGCTCGCGACCTTGAACCCGGCATACACGCTGAACCGGTCGGCGTCGAACTGGACCTTCGCGCCGGGCGCGGTTCCGATGATGCGCGGGAAGATGGACTGGTTGGCGGAGGCGTTCGTCCCGCCCCACGAGATGTCGTAGAGGTAGCCGAGTCGAAACCGGTCCGTGTCGATGGGCCAGAGCGTGACGCCGATACCGGTCTTCCCCTCTTCCTTGCCATCGGTGTGATAGAAGGCGCGAATGAACGATCCGGCGTCGTAAAACGCCTGATTGACGTTGTTGTTGTTCCTGGACAGCGCGGCGAGGTCGATGCGCAGGACGAGCGAAGCCTCGGTGTCGAGCCGCTCGATGAACCCCGGCATCCGCTTGTAGAGCGCGAGGTGCGTCAGGTTCTCGCGCCCGGTGAAGCGGGAGTTGAGGTTGTCGAAGAAGAGCCGGTATTGCTTCCGATCGCCGACGCTGAGGTCCGGCGAGAGCGGCTGCGCCTGGCCGGTGTCGTGGAGCAGATCGTCGTCCCCGAGCGTCCACGTGAGGCGCGTGTCCATCGCGTCCCCCACGCGGACGGGCGGCTCCTCGGCCGCCGGCGGCAGGTAGGGCTCGAGCCGTGGGAGGGTGGGGACGACGGGCGCGGGTGCGGGCTGCGAGATCGGAGACGCCGTGGCCGGTGCGGCGGCCGCTGGGGCCGGCGCGGCCGTCGCCGCGGCCGGCGCGGCCTGGTCCGGGCCCGGCGGCGCTGGCGCCGGCACCGCAGGCGCAGCAGGACCGGGCGGCGGCTGCGGCTGCCCTAGCGCCGGCGGCGCGAGCGTGAACAGCAAGGCCCCGGAGACAGCAGGGGCGAGGAGCGCGCTTCGGTGCATGTCGAGAGGTGGCTTTCGTGGGCCTGGGGGATCCGGCGGGCGCGGCGCGACCGCGGCGAAGGTGAAGAGAGGTGGCTAGTTGGTCTCGGCGTCGTTGTCGTCGAGGCTGCGCGTCCGGACACAGGCCTCCTTCGAGGGCTTCGTTGCGGGCGCGCAGCCGGGCGCCGCGCAGACGAGGTCGTCCGGGCAGCGGGCTTCGATCGTCCAGTTCAGCGAGCCGCCCGAGAAGTTCCGGAGCGTGCCAGTCACCGCGTCGATCACCTCGCCCCGGTGGGACGTCGGATCGAAGGCGCTCACCGTGCCCGTCTGGATCTGGATCATGCTCGACCCGTCCGTGATCTTGTAGTTGCCGCGCGCGGCGTAGCTCGTCCACTCGCTGCACTCGGGGTCGGCCGAGCACGCGTTCGCGCAGCTCCGCTCGGCCTGGCTGTCGAAATCCACCCGCCCGTCGCCGTTCAGATCGCAGTTCGACTGCTCCGCGGCGAAGACGTTGTCCATCGCGGGCCTAGGACCGAAGCGCTCGCCGATGTGGAACCCCTCGACGCGCACGAGCCCGCTCTCGAGGCGCTCCATGGTCGAGTCGCCGGCGATCGTGGGCCCATCGAGCACCGTCGGCTCCGGGACCAGGCACTCCGCTCCTCCCTGCACGCGCGCGATCTCGTACGAAGGGAACGAGAGCTCGGTGAAGCCGAAGAACTCGTCGACGGTGCCGGCGAGGTACTCGAGCCGATCGCAGACACGCATGTTGGAAGGTGTGTTGAAATTGTACGCGAAGAGGTGGTTGAAGCCGCTCCCCTGGCCCGTCAGATCGGTGACGTAGAAGCCGTCGCTCGAGACACGCGTGACGACGACCTGCTGGGGAGCCGCGGTGTTGATCTGCATCGCTTCGGTCGGGTAGGGCGTCGCCGGGCCGCCGCCCTGCACGTCGGCGATGCGCGGCACGGCGTAAGCGACCGGCTTCGAGACGCCGGCGCTGAAGGAGCCGCCCTCCTCGGTGTCGTCGTCCGCGAAGGCGCACCCGGGATCGGCAGGGAAATCGACGAGCACGTCGCCCGGCGCGTCATCGTTGACACCGTTGGCGCACGCCGGGCGGTCGCCCCGGGGCGCGGGCCGGTACCCGACGTCCTCGACCCACAGCCGGGTGGGCCCGTAGACGGCCGTCACGTGGGCGATCCCCTCGGCGACGCCGTCCCGCAGGCGGATGTTGCGGCCGACCGCGATGCCCTCGTCCTCGGCCGCGACGTCGAGCACCGCCCCGGGATCGACGCTGAGCCTGACCATGCTGCCGAAGGGCGCCCGGCGGCCGGCAGCGTCGCGCGCCTCGATCCTGAACGACCAGGCGTCCACCGTGTCGCCGCGGTTGGCCGGCAACGGCGCCTCGGCGGAGGGCGGCGCTTCCCCGTTCACCTGCTCGACCTGGACCCAGAAGCTCGAGACGCCCCGGGGCGGCTCGAAGTCGCTGCTGCACCCGGCGAGCGCGGCGGCCGCGAGCGCCGCTCGATGCCGCGCCCGCGGCGTCACTGGCCCACCATCCGCAAGCGGCCGTCGGAGAAGTTGCCGAGCCGCCGGTCGACGCACGCCAGGTACTTGCACTGCTCGCCCGCGGCGCTGCACGGGGCGAGCGCGCTCTCGCACCTCTCCCGCACCCAGTCGGTCGGGGCCTCGGCGCAGACGTCGCGCTGGTAGGCGGCGACGTCGTCGCGGCAACGCGCGAGCACACACGCGCCCCGGGAGCACGGCGCGGCGCCTGTCTTGCAGGCCTGCCCCTCGACCACCGACTCGGGGCACGCGCAGACGAAGCCCTCGCCCACGCCCGCGCAGTCGGCGTCCCGCCGGCACGACGCGAGCTCGCCGCGCTCGTCGGCGCCGCACGGGCTGCCCGCGCGGATGTGGTCGATCAGCGCGTCGCGCTGCTGCACCTGGGTGTCGAGCTGCGTCGTGTTGCGCTGGAGCACGCGGAACCCGCTGCCGCCCTGGGCGAGGTAGCTCGACGTCGCGAGCTCGTAGTTCGCGATCGGATCGATCGGCTGCCAGCACCGGCTCGCCTCGACGTCGCAGCTGCCCACCTCGCCGCCCGGACAGTCGGCGTCGCCGTTCGGGCACGCGATCGCCGGCTGGCGCGCGCCGATGTACACGTGGGTCGCGACGCCCGGCGCGGCGCCGCCTTCGGCGCGCGCGGCGCAGTCGATGACGACGCGCGCGCCCGCGATCTGCACCTGCGAGACGCACCCGCGGCCGCTCGATCGGCGCGCCACGAAGTCGAAGAGCTCCTGCACATCGAGGCCGGAGAGCTGCATCTTCGAGATCGAGTTGTCGAAGGGGAAGATGTTGAACATCTGCTCGACCGTCACCGGGCCGGGCGCGAGGTCGGCGCGGATGCCTGTCGTGTTCGTGAGCGCGAAGTCGGTCTGGATGCCGAGGCGCAGCCACATCGCCCCGGCGATGAGGTTGCCGAGCGGCGAGTCGCCGCCGCTCGGCGAGGCGCCGCGGGAGCCGCCCGGCGCGTAGCCGACCAGGAGATCGAGGTTCGCGAGCGCGTCGAGCCCCTGCGCGTACGGCTCGAGCGCCGAGGCGACGATCGGATCGGCGGGCACGTCCTCGGTCACCGGGAAGAGCTCGTACCGATCCGAGAGCACCTCGAAGCCGTTCAGCGGGTCGTAGCCGCCACCGAGCTCGGAGGCGTCCCTGGACAGCACGAGGTCGAGCCGGCCCACGAACTTCGCGAACGCGCCGGAGTGCGCGAGCACCACGTCGCGCGGCGTGCAGTAGCGCCGGCGCTTCGCGCCCTCCCCGGGGGAGCGCTCGTCGTTCAGGAGGATGTAGTGGCTCTGCTGCTCCTCGTCGTAGTACCGCGAGCAGTCGCGGACGCGCTTCGGCGGCTGCAGGACGATGTGGTTGTGCCCGCCGAGCACGACGTCGATGCCCGTCGTGGTCTCGATCATCCGCTCGTCGCCGTCGAGGCCGAGGTGGCTGACGAAGACGATGACGTCCACCGAGGGGCGGAGCAGATCGACGTAGAACTGGGCGACCTCGGTCGTGTTCAGCGGGGTGACGCCGAGCCGGTTCGGCGCCTCGAAGATCGATGTCAGGCTGGAGAGGTTGCCCATCCCGACGACGCCGACCTTGAGGCCCTTGAGGTCGAAGACCGTGAACGGCTGCAGGATGGCGCCGAGCGGAGAGGCGCCGGGCTGCGCGGGGTCCTCGAGCTGGTAGTTCGCCGCGAGGACCGGGAAGCCGGCGTTCTGCTGGAGCTGGATGCCGAGGTTCAGCGCGCCGCGGTCGAACTCGTGGTTGGCGACGATCATGGCGTCGACGCCCATCGCGCCGAGGGCGCGGATCTCGGCCTCTCCGGAGTAGAAATTGAAGATCGGCGCCCCCTGGAAACAGTCTCCTCCGTCGAGGTGCAGCGCGCGCGACGACCGGGCGCGCTCGCGGCCGAGGAGATGGGACATGCGCGCGGCGCCGCCGACGTTGGCGATCGAGGTGGCCGCGCCGAGGCCGAGCCCCGCGTCCACCTGGCCGAGCTGCAGGTTGTACGGGAAGAGCCGCGAGTGGATGTCCGACGTGTGGAGCAGCGTCAGGTGCACCTGGCCGACGAGCCGCGTCGGCGGCGCCTCCTCCTCGCAGCCCGCCGCGCACAGGCCGAGCGCCACCGCGCAGGCGGCCAGCGCGCGCGCCACGCCGGACGCGACCGGCGCCGCAGGCGTCGGCTCCACCGCACCGAGCACGCCGCTCACCGCGTGGCGCGCTCTCCCGTGAGCAGGTCGTAGAGGTCCGGCGCGAACGCGGCGGCGACGCAGCACTCGACCTCCTCCGCCGTCGCGCAGGCGAGCGCCTCGGCCGCGACCGCCTCGGCCTCGGCGACCGTGATGCGCCGGAGCGTCTCCTTGATCTCCGGGATCGCCGCCGCCTCCATCGAGAAGTCGCGGAGGCCGAGGCCGAGCAGCAGCAGGGCGGCGAGCGGATCGCTCGCCATCGCGCCGCAGAGGGAGACCGGCCTGCCGAAGTCCTGGCCTGCCTGGATCACCTTCGTGATCAGCCGAAGGATCGACGGATCGAAGGGCGAGGCCAGGTAGGCGAGCGAGCGGCTGGTGCGGTCGACCGCGAGCGCGTACTGGATCAGATCGTTCGTCCCGAGGCTCAGGAACGCGGCCTCGCGCGCGAAATGGTCGACCATGACCGCCGCCGAGGGCACCTCGATCATCACGCCGAGCGGGATCTCGTCGGCGCACGCCTGGCCGCGGGCGCGCACCTGCTCCTGCGCGCGGTGCAGCAGCGCGCGCACCTGCCGGAGCTCGCCGAGGCCAGCGACCATGGGGATCATGATCCGCACGTCGCCGTAGGCGGAGGCGCGCACCATGGCGCGGAGGTGCTCGAGGAAGACGTCGGGGCGCGAGAGCGCGAGCCGGACCGCGCGGAGGCCGAGCATCGGGTTCATCTCGGGCGGCACCTGGAACGTGGAGACGAACTTGTCGCCGCCGATGTCGAAGGTGCGCAGCGTGACCGGCTTCGGGCGGAGCGCCTCGACGACGGCGCGGAAGATCTCGAACTGCTGGTCCTCCGAGGGCGGGGACGAGCGGTCGATGTAGAGGAACTCGGTCCGGTAGAGGCCGATGCCGTCGGCGCCCTGGTCGCGCGCGAGGATCGCCTCGGCAGGGAGCTCGACGTTCGCCCGGAGCGACACCTTGACGCCGTCCTTCGACTGGGCGGCCCGGTGCCTGGACTCCGAGAGCTCCTTGCCGAGCGCGACGTAGCGTTCGGCGCGGGCGCGCGCGTCCGCGAGCTCGGCGGGGCCGGGGCGAACGACGACCGTGCCGCGCAGCCCGTCGATCACCACGACGTCGCCCGTGATCACGCGCTGCAGCACGTCGCTGACGCCGACAACGGCCGGGATCTCCAGCGCGCGCGCCATGATCGAGGTGTGGCTCGTGCGGGTGCCGACCTCGGTGACGAAGCCGACGACCGGCTCGTCGACCATCGCCGCGGTGTCGGCCGGCGACAGGTCGTGCGCGATGAGGATCGTCGGCCCGGAGAAGCGCGGGAGCGCCGCGCCGAACGTCGCCGGCATGGCGATCGAGTTCTGCAGCTCGATCAGGCTGCGCGTGGAGAGCGGCGAGGTGTCGCGCGACGACGGCGGCTCCTGGGGCGGGAGGCTGAAGGCGCGCAGGAGGCGCTCGCCGACGAACATAACGTCGTGGCTGCGCTCGCGCAGGTACGGGTCGTCGAGCGCGGCGAAGCGGCCCGCGATCGCCTCGCACGCGGCCGCCACCGCCCACTCGGCGCAGCGGCGCTCCTCGGTGACCTGGCGCTTCACGGCGTCGGCGAGCGCCTCGTCGCCGAGCATCAGCAGGTAGGCTTCGAGGATCGACGCCTCGGCGCGGTGATCGCCGACGCGCTTCGCCATGTCGCGCAGTTCGTCCTGCGCGCGCTCGACCGCGGCCTCGAAGCGCTCGAGCTCCGCCGTGATCTCGCTGGAGCCGACGCGGCGGCGCGGGTGGTTCGTCCGATGCCCGCCCATCACGACGGCCGCGCCGATGGCGACGCCGGGCGACCCGGCGATGCCCCGCAGCGTCTCCGTCCGGGCGCCGGGCGGCATCGAGTCGACCCGGGCGCCGGGCGCCGCCGAGTCGCTCCGGACGGCGTCGGCCGGGGCGGGATGCTCGTCCGGGGCGTCCGACGAGAGCGCGCTCGGGCTGCGCGTCACTCGTGCTCTCCGAAGCGCGCGGCGATCAGCTCGCCGATGGCGGAGACGGCGTCGGCGGCCTGATCGCCCGTCGCGCTCACCTCGATCTGCGTGCCCATCGAGCCGCAGAGCAGCAGCACGCCCATCACGCTCTTCGCGTTGGCGGACTGCCCGTCCGGCCCGGTCAGCGAGATCTCGCAGTCGTAACGCCCCGCGAGCTGCACGAGCTTCGTCGCGGCGCGCGCGTGGAGCCCGCGCACATTGATGATGGTGAACCGCCTCGTTACCGCCTCGGTCGTCACCGCTCGCCCCCCGTCACGCTCGTGTCCGACGCCGGGCGAGGCTCCGACGGCGTCGCTCCCGGCTGCGCCAGCCGGAGATCCACGCCGGGCGCCCCGGCCATGCCCTCTCCCACCCCCGAGGGTACACCACTCGCGCTCACCCGGGCGACGTCCCGGTGCACGACCGTGATGGGCAGCCCCGTCTTCCGGCGCAGGCTGTCGCTGAGCGCGTTGGTGAGCACGACGGAGCGGTGCCGACCGCCGGTGCACCCGATGCCGACGGTGAGGTAGCTCTTTCCTTCGCTGGCGTAGCGCGGCATGCAGAACGAGAGGAGCTGCTCTGTCCTGCAGATGAACTCGAGGGCATCCGCGTTCTTCAGGATGTACTCCCGCACCGGCTCGTCGTTCCCCGTGAGCTCGCGGAGGCCGTGGACGAAATACGGGTTGTCGAGGAAGCGGACGTCGAAGAGCAGATCGGCGTCGAGCGGGATGCCGTACTTGTAACCGAACGAGACGAACCGGGTGGACATCCGGGGCACGTCGACCTTCGCAGGGCGCAGCCGCTCGATGACGACGCGGCGCAGGTCGTGCGTCGACAGCCGGGTCGTGTCGAGCTCGATGGTCGCCCTGGCCCGCAACGACGCGAGCCGCTCGCGCTCGAGGAGGACGCCGTCGAGCATCGCGATGGCGCCGCTGCCGCCGGTCGTCAGCGGGTGCGGGCGCCGCGTCTCGCTGAAGCGCCGGAGCAGCGTCTCGTCCGAGGCGTCGAGGAAGAGGATCACCACGTCCCGCCCGTTCCGGATCGAGTCGAGCGCCGCCGTGGCGCCCGCCAGGAAGGAGCCCACCCGGACGTCGATGCCGAGCCCGATCCGGGTGATCCCGCCCGACTCGCACGCCTCGACCGCCGGCTGCACGAGCGACGTGGGCAGGTTGTCGACGCAGAAGAAGCCGAGGTCCTCCAGGGCGTGGAGCGCCGTCGACTTGCCCGCGCCGGAGAGGCCCGTGACGACGACGACGCGCCCCGGCACGCCGTCGGGCCCGTGCAGGCCGTGCTGCTGCTGATCGCCTGCGTTGCTCACCCTCGCCTCCTCGGCCGCGGCAGGCTCACGGACGACTCCGTGGGGCTGAACCCGGAGCTCGGGCGATCAGGGGGCGGCCTGCCCCGATCGGCGGGCGGCCGGAAGGCGCTGCTCGGGGGGTTCGGCGCGTCCACGCCGCGGCCGGGCGGCGGAGGCCGGGGCGGGCCGGGCGGCGCGGCGCTCCGCGAGGCGCCTTCCTCGGCGAGCCTCGCCGGCGGCGGGATCGACGACTCCTCCGGCGAGCGCTCGCGGAGCAGCTCGCCCTCGACATTGCCGAAGAACTCGCGGGCCGCGTGGAACCCCGCGTTCTTCAGGAGCTCGTTGCGGGCGGCGACCTCGAGGATCGACGCCATGTCGCGGCCCGGGCGCACCGGGATGACGAGCTCCCGGATCTTCACGCCGAGGATGGTGTGGTACCGCTCGTCCAGCCCGAGCCGATCGTACTCGGTGTCCTTCGACCACTCGACCAGCTTCACCACGACGTCGATCCGCTTGCGCTCGCGGATCGACGTGACGCCGAAGAGGTCCTTCACGTTGAGGATGCCGAGGCCACGCACCTCGAGGTGGTACCGGAGGAGCTCCGCCGGGGCCCCGAAGACCATGCCGGGCGGGCGGTAATCGCACTCCACGGCGTCGTCGGCCACGAGCCGGTGGCCGCGCATCACGAGATCGAGCGCGCACTCGCTCTTGCCGATCGCGCTCGACCCCATGAGAAGGAGGCCCACGCCGAAGACGTCGACGAGCACGCCGTGCAGGCGCAGGCGCGGCGCCAGGCGATCGTCGAGCAGCGCGTGCAGCGCGGTGATCGTGGCGCTCGATCGCACGGCCGAGACGAGGAGCGGCGTCCCGGTCTCCTCGGCGCACTGCGCGAGCTCAGGCACAGGGACGAACCCGATGCCGGAGCCGTTCGCCTCGAACGGCTGGTCGCCCTGCGTGACGATGACGCAGCACAGGCCGAGCTCGAAGAAGCCGCGCAGCGACAGGAGCCGGTCTTCGCGGGAGAGCTTGTGGAGGAACGAGAGCTCGGTCTGCCCGAGGATCTGCACCCGCGTCGGCACGATGCCGTGGAAGTGGCCGACGAGCGCGAGCCCGGACTTCTGGATGCGGGTGTTCATGATGGGCCGGTCGAGGCCCGCGGCGCCGGCGATGAGCGTGAGATCGATGCCGAGCCCCTCGTCGGCCATCAGGCTCCGCACCGCGATGGCGGGGCGGTCCGCCCGCCCTCCGCCGGTGGAGGGGGGCATCCGGCCGCCTCCTTCCCCTTCCTGTCCGCTGCTGCGCGGGCCGCTCATGACACCGACCTCCCTTCCTCGGCGGCGATGAGCTCGAACGCCGCGCGCCCGGTCGAGGCGCCGAGCAGCCGCCGCCTGAAACTTTCGTCCCGCAGCAGGCGGGAGATGCGCGCCAGCGTCTTCAGGTGCTCGCCCGTGGCGCGCTTCGGCCCGATCACGGCGACGAGGATGGACACCGGCGCCCCGTCGATCGCGTCGAAGTCGATCGGCTTCGGGCAGATCAGGACCGCGCCGATCAGCCGATCGACGCCCTCCATCGCGCCGTGGGGGATGGCCACGCCGCTCCCGACGCCGGTGGACTGCAGGCGCTCGCGCTCGCCGAGCACCCGCTCGATGTCGTCGGCCTTGACCCCCGGCTGTCCTGTCGCGAGCAGGGCGGCGAGCCGGCGGAGCGCGTCCGCCTTCGAGCGGACGACCCCCTCCTGCTCGCTGGCGACGGATACCTGGTGCGCGGTCAAGATGTCGCGGACTTGCATGCTGATTTCGGCGCTCGGGCGAGGTGAGAGGGCTCTGGAACGGCGCACGTGGCACGGTCGGCGCGGCGCTCGGCCAGGGCCAAGCGAGCCGATGTGGCCATCGTACCCTGGGGACCTCGGGTACGCGACTCAAGGACGCTATCGCGGCGAGCGGCCCAGGAGGGAGCGTTCTTCGCGTTCTTCGCGTCGCGATCGCTGGGCGACCGCCGCGCCGCTCCAGGCAGGCCCCCCCGGGCAGGTTGGGCATGCGCAGGGTGAGCTGATGGAGACGAGCGCCCTTCGCCGCGGCGGCTCACGCGGAGGGAGCGCGCCACCTCGCCCGGGAGCGGCGGCTCACAGGATGGGAGCGCGCCGCGCCAGCGGGCGCGGCGGCCCTCGCTCCGGTTCGCGCGCCGCGCCTGGGCGACGCGCGCGGCGGCTCACGATCGGGTGCGTCCCGTCGCGGCCACCGCTTCGCGCTCCACCTCCACGGCGTACTCGCCGGCGCTCGTGCCGCCGCGCTTCCGCGCTATGGTGTGACCCTTCCCATCCCGGATCTGCCGCTCGAGCTTGTCGTGGACCATGTCGATCGACGCGTACATGTCCTCACCCCGCTCGGTCGCATGGAAGGCTAGACTGCCGGAGGAGAGGCGAACGTCGGCGACGTGCGTCAGACCCTCGACGGAGAGGGTGACCTGCGCCGTCATCGCCTGCCTAAGGAACTTCTGGAGCTTGGCCACCTTCTCATGGGCGTAATTCTTCACGGCGTCGGTACCCACCATATGGCGGAACGTGATCGTGATGTTCATCGGGTCCAGCCTTCCTTCCCTGATGCGTAGATGAAACAATCGACTACGGCTACAGAGCACCCCTCCATCTCCATCGTAACACTGATGTAGAGCTCTGGTCTGCACTCAACGGCGCAGCGCTTTCGTTTTGTTTGGCGTCGTTCCGCTTCTGCGTGCCTTGCCCCGGCTTGCCACCTCTCGCGCACCTCGTCGTCCCCACGCGTCACCATGGCTTGCCGCGCTGCGTCCTGCGCGGCGAGCGCGCCTCCTCTCAACAAGCCTTGGCACGCCCCGCTTGTTCCAGCGCCCGGCGCACCGTGTGCGGGGCATGGCCCGAGGCCAGCGCGATCTCGCCGATCGTGGGTGTGCGCCCGAGCTCGGCCGCGAGCCGCCTCGCGCCCGCGAGGACGGCGCGGAGCACCTCGACATCGCCCCGATCGAGCGGCTCGGCGACGCGGAGGCCCTCCGACTCCAGCCGGTCGATGATGTACTCCACCTCCTCGTACGAGACCGCCCGCCGGTCGACGACTTCGGCGATGTCGTTGAGGTCCACCCGACCGGTCGACCTATGGCGTGTAAGGAGCTCCTGGATCATGTCGTCGATGACAGGCGGCACGGCGCTAGCGTGCCACCTTCGCGCAGGCCGCGCACGCGCCTGCGCGCGCGAAAGCAGGCCCGAAAGCCGAGCGCGAGGCCGAGCTGATCGAGCGTCTCGGCGCCGCGCTCCGCGGCCTCGCCGCGCGGAGCCTGGCCAGCCGGCTCGCCCGCCGCGGGCCCGCCGCCGCATCACGGCTCATGATCACGGCGCTCCACGGTGAACCGCACCTCACCTCGTCTCGCCACGCTCGCCACGACCGACGTCTTCATCTGTTCAGCGATGTTTCCGCCAGGATACGCGAGGCATGATAGAAATGGACGCGTCATCGAGCGGATACACATCAGGAGATCTTCCATGCGCTGGGCCCCTCCCGAATCGCGATCGCGTTATGCGATCCGCGACCACATCGAGGCAAACCTGGATCCGGTCAAGGATCATCAGGAGATCGCATTTCTCTCGACGTGCTATGATTTCCCTTGGGACACGCAGCACGCCCTCGAGCTCGCGCTGTTCCGTGTGTTCGGGATCGCCAAGGGCACACCGCTCCTGGTGCAGACAGGGGAGTTCCTCCAGCGCACCCAGAAGCGCTACGACGACACGGTCCTCATCCTCTCCGAGATGCTGGAGAACGGATACGACAGCGACCGCGGCCGGGCGGCGCTGCGGCGCATGAACCGGCAGCACGGGCGTTACGCCATCCCGAACGACGAGTACCTGTACACGCTGTCGACGTTCATCTTCGAGCCCATCCGCTGGAACGAGCGCTTCGCCTGGCGCGCGCTGCTCGAAAAGGAGAAGCTCGCGGCGTACCATTACTGGAAGCAGGTCGGGGGGCTGATGAACATCAAGGATATCCCGCCGAGCTACGAGGCGTTCGAGCGGTTCAACCTCGATTACGAGGCGGAGCACCTGCGGTTCTCGGAGGACAACCGGAGGCTCGCCGTCGCGACGCGGGACCTCGTGCTGGGCTGGGCGCTGCCGAGAGCGCTATGGCCGCTCGGGGCGCCGGTCCTCCACGCGATGATCGATGATCGCATGCTCGACGCCGTCGGGCTGCCGCGGCCTCCGCCCGGGCTGCGCAGCCTCGTGCAGGCGGCGCTCCGCGCGCGCGGCCCGCTCTTGCGGGCCATGCCGCGCCGGCGCTCGCCGCGCCTGCTCACCCGGCAGAGGAACCGCACGTATCCGGACGGCTACCGTATCGAGGATCTGGGCGCGCGGTGACCAGCGCAGCTCCACGGGCCGGCGAGCCCGGCCGCCGCGCCGGGCGAGCGGCTTCCTACCGGCTCAAGGCTGCCTGCCGGCTCAGGGCAGCTGGCGCCGCAGGAACTTGAGCGCCTCCCGGGCGGCGCGGTTCACCGGTTCGTAGACGTCCGGGGTCTTCCTGAGCGGCACGCCGATCGGCTCGCCGGGGCGGACACCGAGGATGCGCTCGACGTCCTCCAGGAGCGATTGCATCGAGTCGTAGCGGTTCTCGGGGGCCTTGCGGAGCGCGGCGGCGACCAGCGCCTCGATGCGCCGATCGATGCCGGGCCGGATCGTGCTGAGCCGCGGGGCCGGGGTGCAGGCGTGCTGGGCGACGACCACCACGTCGTCCGGCGAGGAGAACGGCAGCTGGCCGGCGAGCATGCGGAACATGGTGACGCCGAGGGCATAGACGTCGGTGCGGCCGTCGATGGGATCGGCGAGGGCCTGCTCCGGGGCCATGTAGGGGACGGTGCCCAGCACGAGACCGGCGGCGGTGGTGGGGCCCGTCTTCAGCTTCGCGAAGCCGAAATCCATCATCTTGAGCACGCGCGGGCCGCCCGGGGAGCGGACGAGGAACAGGTTGTCCGGCTTCACGTCGCGGTGGATGACGCCGGCCGCGTGCGCCAGGGCGAGCGCCGACGCCGCCTGCCGTATCAGCGGAAGCGCGACGGCCTCGCTCACGGCCACCTCGCGGCGGAGCAGGACGCCGAGCGACTCGCCGGTGAGCAGCTCGAGCACGATGAACGGGGACCCGTCCTTGCGCTCGCCCGCGTCGAGGACCCGGACGATGTTGGGGTGCCCGAGCTCGGCCGCCACCTCGAGCTCGCGGAGGAACCGCTCGCGCTGGGCCCGATCGGCGGCGAAGCTGCGGTTCAGGATCTTGATCGCGACCTGCTCCTTCGTGCGGCTGTCCGCCGCGAGGTACACGCGCGACATGCCGCCGGCGCCGATGAAGCCCTGGATCACATAGCGATCCTCGAGGATGGCGCCGAACTGCCGCGTCGGCTGCGCGGGCGGCGCGGCCGACAGCGACTGGACGAGACGCGCGCCGTCGTCGGGGCAGAAGCCGTACGAGCGATCGGTGTACGCGCGGTGGCAGCGCGGGCAAATCATGGGACCCGCGTCATGATGGCGGCGGGGGCGGGGATCCTCAAGGGACTTGCGGGCGGGCGGCGCGCGGCGCAGCTCCGGCGAGGTGGATCGCGGCGCGCACCTCGGCTATGCGTGCGCCTTTCCTCGTCGACGCGACGACTCACCCCGAGATCGAGAGACAGCCCGTGACCTCACAGAAGCACCCTGCGACCCTCATCCCCGGCGACGGCATCGGCCCCGAGATCGTGGACGCGACGCTGCGCGCCCTCGACGCGCTCGGCGCGCCTTTTGAATGGGAGACGTGCGTGGCTGGCATGGCCGGCGTGAAGGACGCCGGCGACCCGCTGCCGCGGGCCACGCTCGACAGCATTCACCGCACGAAGCTCGCGCTCAAGGGGCCGCTCGAGACGCCGATCGGCGGCGGGTACCGCTCGTCGAACGTGCGCCTGCGGCAGGAGTTCAAGCTCTTCGCCAACGTGCGCCCCGCGCGGACGCTCATCCCGGGCGGTCGCTACGAGAACATCGACATCGTGCTCGTGCGGGAGAACCTCGAGGGTCTCTACGTGGGGTTCGAGCACTACATCCCGATCGGCAGCGACGAGCAGGCGGTGGCGATCGGCTCCGGCGTGAACACCCGGGTCGGCTCGCGCCGCATCGCCGAGTTCGCCTACGACTACGCGGAGAAGCACGGCCGCAAGAAGGTCACCATCGTCCACAAGGCGAACATCATGAAGGCGCTCACGGGCATCTTCCTGGAGACGTCGCGCGAGGTGAGCAAGGGCTACGAGGGACGCGTGGCGACCGACGAGCGGATCGTGGACGCGTGCGCGATGCAGCTCGTGCTGAACCCGTGGCAGTTCGATGTCATCGTCACGACGAACCTCTTCGGGGACATCCTCTCGGACGAGATCGCGGGCCTCGTCGGCGGCCTCGGCATGGCGCCGGGGGCGAACATCGGCCAGCACGCCGCGATCTTCGAGGCGGTGCACGGCTCGGCGCCGGACATCGCCGGCAAGGGCGTGGCGAACCCGATCGCGCTCATGCTCGCCGCCGCGATGATGCTCGACCACGTGGACCACCGGGAGCTCGCCGGCCGCCTGCGCGCCGGGATCGACGGGGCGCTGAACCTGGACGGGGTCCGCACCCGCGATCTCGGCGGCAAAGCGGACACGAAGACGCTCACCGACGCCATCGTGGCGCGCATCAAGAACGGCTGAGCGGGCGACGTCAGCACGGCGGATCTCGCCCCTTCGCCGCGGCGCAGGCCGCTGTGGCCCGCGGGGTCAGCCGCGGCCCGAGGGCGCTTCCGGGAGGGGGAGCGTGAAGTGGAAGGACGTCGTCTCGTCCAGCTCGCTCTGCGCCCAGATCCGGCCGCCGTGCGCCTCGACGATGCCTTTGCAGATGTAGAGCCCGAGGCCGGTGCCGGGCGGTCGGCCCCGGGACGGGGGTGACGAGAGCCGCTGGAAGCGCTGGAACAGCCTCGGCAGCTCGTCCGGGGGGATGCCCGGTCCGCGGTTCTCGATCGCGACCTCGACCTCGGCGTCGCGGAGAGAGAGCGTCACGCGGGTCGGCGCGTCGGGATCGCCGTACTTGGCGGCGTTGAGAAGGAGGTTCCCGAGCACCTGATCCATGCGCGCCTCGTCCACGAGGACGAGCGGCGCGGCCTCGTCCGCCGTCAGCACGATCGCGCGATCGGGCCTCTCAGCGGCCGCGAGCTCGACGTTCGCGTGGAGCAGGGCGCGCACGTCCGTCGGCTGCCGCTCGAGGGAGAGGTGCCTCGCCTCGATCTTGGAGGCGTCGAGCAGGTCTTCGGCCATCCGATCGAGGCGGCGGACGTTCGACAGGATCTTCTGGGTCCACGCCGTTGCACCAGCGGACTCGGGCAGCCGCGACAGCATGCCCGCGTAGGCGGAGATCGCGGAGAGCGGTTGCTTGAGGTCGTGCGCCACGAGGGAGGTCCACTCCTCGCGGAGCCGCTGGATCTCCCTGAAATTGGTGACGTCCTCATAGCTCGCGATGGCCCCATGGATCGCGCCGCCCTCGCCCCGGATGGGCCCAGCGCTCACCACGACGGGGACGTAGCTCCCGTCCGTCCTTCGAAACCACAGTTCCTTACACGTCGTCCCCTCGCCACGTGCCGCGCGAACGAGGGGCATTTCAGGCAGCAGGAGCGGCCGTCCCCCCGGTTCACACAAAAGCGCACCTCGCCCCATATCCAGCGCCTCGAGCGGGTGTGGCCCGCCGCAGAGCTCCTGGCAGCGGCGGCTCGCGAGGAGCGAGGGACCGCCGCGCTCGTCCAGGATGGCGATGGCGACAGGGAAGTCTTCGATCACGCTGCGCAGCCATCGCCGCTCCTCCGCGAGGCGCCACTCGACCTCGTGCAAAGCAGCTTCGGTGGGCCCCGGCGCGTCCGCGCCCCGCACGTACTCGGCGCCCCCGGGGCGCGTTCGCGCGCCCGCGGTGGGCTCGGCGCCCGCGAGCGCGAGCGCGAACAGCGCGCATAGGGCCTGCACGCGCGGCAGGATCTCCTGGAAAGGCGCGCTGCGGCTCCCGAACGCGCAGAAGAGGACGCCGAAGAGCCGGTCTGCGCTGAGCAGGGGCGCAGACAGGACCCAGCGGGGCCTCGTGCTGGCCGCGAGCGCGCTCAGGTCGGAGAAGCGCTCGCAGGCGGCCTGGTCGACCACGGCATGCTCGATGCGGCGGCTCTCCGCGGCGCGCAGCACGAGGGACGACATGCCCGTGAGGTCCGCGAGCTGCGCGGCGACCGCGCTCGGCAGGTTGGAGGAGGCGACCAGCCGGATCGGCCGCGCGTGGTGCTCCACTGCAGCGCCGTAGAGGAGCGAGAGGTCTGCGTTGAGCAGCCGGGCGGCTTGCTCGGCGATGATCTCGCGGAGCGCTTGCGGCTGAAACTTCCCTGAAAGCGCGGCGGCCGCCTCGACGACGACCTTGGCGAGCTGGGCAGCGGCGGATTCAGGCTCGCCGTCGTTGTCGCCGAGTTGGTCGTGCGCTGAGATTCCCGCCACGCTTTCCCTCGCCGCCATGCCCATAGCACCTGCGCTGGCACGCGCCGTTCCACGAGCGACGCGCCCTGCCTGCTCCCAGGGTACAGTATGCGCAGTGCGTCGAGGGAAGGCTCGTGTGCCTGCGCAGCGACGACTCGCGCCGAGCGCCGAGAGAGGAGCGCGCAGACTGGTCAGCGGGAGGGGTCGAAGCGGCGCTTCGCCCAGCTCACGAGTGGGCTGTTGTCCCGGGTCCGCACAGCGCCGGGCGCGCCGCGGCGTTTCCGCCAGTCGCCCTCGCGGACGCGTCGGCAGCCGGCCGCCTGCTCCATGGAGAGGAGATAGGCCTGCGCTTCGCGGCCATCGGCGAGGCGGATGGTTGCTCTCCGGTGCAAGACCGGGTGTCCGCGGTGCACGTCGAGCGCGGCCAGCGCGGCCGGAGCGATGGCATAGAGCTCGCCGGTCACGGCGATGAGCCCTCCCTGGACGAGGGCGCCGCTGGTGCCGAGGTCGACGAGCGCGTACTGCGGTGTCGTGGTCGCCGCACCGAGCGGGCGAGCTGATGCGAGCCATTCGTGTTGCTCCTCGCCCGTCATGAGGTTGTCGTAGACGAAGAGGACGATCTCGTGGGTAGTCATTGGCGTGGTCCTCGGACGGGCTCTGCGGCCCGCCTCAGACGCTCGCAAAGGGAGGGCGCGAGCGCAAGGCTCGTCGGAGCGACGCTGGCGAGGCCGTGATGATCATGTAGCTCCAGAGGAATGTTGCACCTGCGCACCTGCGGCGAGCTGCGTTTCCCGCGAGCGACTCGCCAGTTCCAAGGAGCATCCACCAGTTCCGACAGCACCTCATGCGCGCTCGACGCTCGCGTTCGATGGGAGTTCGAGCGCAGTCTTGCGCACAGCCCCCAATTCTCCTGTCCAGCGCGAATGCGGCTCTCATTCGACCGAGCATTCACCCTCTGGGAAGGCGACATCCATTTCTCGGAGGCGACCTCGATCCCTCCCCCCATCGATTCAAGATCACCTCGCGCTGAACGAAGATATCTATGGTCGCCAGGTTCGATAAACCGGCCGCAAGCCGACTCAAATCATCGCAACTCTCTATGTCTCGACGACCCCGCCCTGACCCGGCACCGCCCTCACCGCGAGCGCGCACGGCAACCGCTCCTCGCCGTCGCCCCCTCTCCACCACCGGATCCCCCTCCCCCTACCGCCGTAGCGCCGGCGGGAGGGTCCACGCGGCGGGGGCGGGTGGGCGCGGCGAGCACCGACCGAGGTGCCATAAGGTCGCAGGGGGCTCTACGTCTCAGGCGCGCCTTATGTGGCGCGCAACACAACGCCCCAGCAGGCATGGCCCGAAGGGAGACATGCCGGGTGGTGTTCTCAGCGCAAGCGCCTCGGTCCCCGTCTTGGCGGATGGCCGAGCGCCCGCCCGCCCCCGCCGCGTGGACCCTCCCGCCGGCGCGGCCCACCGGCCCGCGGGTTACCAGCTAACGAGGAACTGAAGCGTCTCCGCCCCCCGCACCTCGACCGAGATGGTCGGCTTGGCGCCGTACCCCATGACGAGCGCCTCGAAGTTCCCCAGCGGGTACTCCAGCGTACCCCGGTGGCAGCTGATGTCGATCTGCACCTCCGACGGCCCCAGCTGCCGCGCCCTGGCCAACGGCCCCTTCACGAGCGCGCCCAGGCTGCCCGTGTAGCGCATCAGCGCGGCGCCCGGGTCGGTCGCGAGGTGCATCGTGATCCGGCCGAGCGCGCTTTCCCTGAACGCCCCGACCTGCTGCCGCGCGAGGCGGCGATAGCCTTCCCGCGAGCTCCGGTTCGGGTGGGAGAGACGCGCGGCCGCGTCGTAGAGGCGCAGGAAGTCGCGCGTCGGATAGTCCGAGAACGGCAGGTAGAGCCCCCCCCTCGGCGGGCTCGACAACGTCGACACCACCTGAGCGAAACGCTCCCCGAGCGTCGCCGCCAGCGCGTTGAAGAACATCCCCTTCATCGCGTAGGACTCGGGGACCCCCGCCACCACGGCGTCGATGTCGATGTTGCCGAGGAGCGGATCGGAAGGCCGCACCTCGAACGAAGCTCCGTTCGGCCCGACAAGCAGCCCCTCTGTGGACGGTGCGCTCGGCGGCGCGACGCTTCGGGGCATGGCGCGCATGACACCGCTCTTGGGAATGGGCGTCTCGTTCGCTTGCCGGCGCTGGTCGCTGCGGACCTCTTTCATAGGGAGCTCGCCGCAAAAAAAGACTCAACACAAAGGCCGCTTGCGGCAACCGCCGCAGCGAAGGGCACACGACCCATCTAGCAACGGCCATGCCGACCACTCACTGAACGAGTCACCGCGTGAACCCGGGGTTCATGCCAGATTTCCCTTGCATGGATGAAACGCTGGTTCAGCGGTGCAACCGCGTGGAGATGACCGGGACGGTGTCGTTCTCCGCTCCCGCCGGCGCACGCGTCTGCGGCGGCACACACTTCCCAGCGTGCCGAGCCGAAGGAACAGCGCGTCAATGCGCCGTGAGGCTCGCGTCAAGTTGCCTCGAGGCTCGCCTCGACGTGCCTTGAAATTCGCATCGATACGCTCCACGACTCGCCTCGACGCGCCGTGAGGCGTCGCGTTGACGCACCCGGAGTGCCGATCTCGCGGAGCTCCGCTCGCGCCGCGGAAGCTCCTCGGCCCTGAAGAACCGTCGAGCGGCGGCGGCTTCACGCGAGCACCGGCGAGCATCGCGTGCGCCTGCCCACGATGAATCTGGTGGACGACGAGGTGGACCTGCGCGCTCCCCACGCGCTCGACCTGGACGTGGTCCGCGTGCAGAAGCCGCACTTCGGCCGCGCAGAAGCCGCACTTCGGCCGCGCAGAAGATGCACCTCGGCGTCGAGCGTGGGGAGCCTCTGGTTCGACCGGGCGTCGTGCTCTGCCATCGATCGAAGCGTGGGGAGGGGGTTCATGCGCGAGCGTTTCGCGCCTCGCTCGCGCCCATACATCGAGCGAGGCTGCTGACCGGACGCTGTCAGCAGCGCCGCCCTAGGATGCCGGCGTGTGGGGCAGGACCCCCGAGGAGGACCTCATGAACACAGGACTGGGTGGCGTGATCGTCTATGTGCCCGATGCGGTGGAAGCCGCCGCGTTCTACGAGCGCGCGTTTGGCTTCGAGCGCAGCTTCGTCTCCAACGGCAAAGAATACTGCGAGCTGAAGGGCAAGGTGCCGCTCGGGTTCGTGCAGGAGGACTTCGCCCAGAAGGGCCTCCCCGAGCTCGCGAAGAACCGGCCAGGGGAGCGCCCCGCCGGGCTCGAGATCATCGTCACGAGCGAGGACGTCGACGCGGCGTTCGCGCGCGCCGTGAAGGCCGGCGCTGCGCCTGTATCGGAGCCCCACGACAAGCCGTGGGGACAGCGCGTCTCCTACGTTCGTGACCTGAACGGCGTCCTCGTGGAGATCTGCTCGCCGTGGACCTCTCCATGAGCTCGCCGCAGCTCACCCCATGAGCTCGCCGCAGCTCACTTCTTGAGCTCGCACGGACCGTGCGGCTGCGAGCGATGCAGCGCGCCGTCCGCTGCCCGCTGCAAGAATGCGCTCGTCTCCCTGACGGTGGTTCTCCTGACAGGCTTTTACGGCAAGTCCTTGCCGCGCCTGACACGGCCTGCTTAACCTCCGGCCGTGAACGCGAACGGACGGACACGGGTGCACCTGCTCGTGGCAGCAGCGATCGCCCTGCTCGCGGCCGGCCCCTCGGGGCTCGGCGGCGGGCCCGTCGCGGAGGCCAAGGAGCCGGCCCGGGGAAAAAAGGCGAAGAGCTACGAGTGCCGCGTGCAGAGCCCGCAGAAGTTCCTGAAGCGGCGCACCTTCGTGCAGAAGGGGATGCTCAACCCGACGAAGCACGCCAAAGCGGTCCGCTACCTCGCCGAGCACTACGGCCACGTCGAGACCGACGAGACGCGGCGCCACAACTCCGAGAGCGCCCACTCCCAGGCGACGACCGTCCAGTTCATGGGCCTCCCGCTCTCCATCCACGAGAAGATCGCGCCCGCGCTCCACTGCGTCGAGAAGCGGATCCGCTCGACGTGCACCCGCAAGTCCCGCCGCTACACGCCGCGCGCGGTCGGCGGGTTCCGCACGGCGAACAGCTACCGCGGCGCCGAGATCTCGAACCACCTCTTCGGCATCGCCATCGACATCGATCCCGACCGGAACCCGTGCTGCGGCTGCGTCGACCCGTGGCCCACGAGCCCGCTGTGCCAGGAGAAGAAGCGCACTGCCTACGAGCGCACGGCCCTGTCCCGCTGCTGGATCAAGGCGTTCGAGCGCTACGGCTTCGACTGGCTGGGACACGACGACCTCGAGGACACGATGCACTTCGAGTTCCTCGGGGATCCCGACCGGATCAAGAAGAAGTAGCGCGCGGCGATCACGCGCCGCGGCCGCCCCCGCGCCGCGAGAGCCGCCGCGCGCGCCGCTCCGCCGCGGCCTCGGCGAGGCGGCGATCGTCGTCCGTCTCGAGGACGATCGGCGGCACCGCGGTCGGCCTGAGCGACGCGTCGACCGCCACGAACGTCACGAAGGCCGTGACCATGGGCCAGATGGCGCCCGTCATCGCCTCCTCTCCCTCGACCGACACCAGGATCTCGAGCGACGTGCGGAAGGTCGCCGTCACCCGCGCGGCCAGGCGGACGACCTGACCGACCTTGATCCCATGATCGAACGAGAGGTCGTCGATGCCCGCGGTGACGACCGCGCTGCCGGTGTGCCGCTGCGCGCAGATGGCGGCGCACAGGTCGATCCACGCGAGCACCTGCCCGCCGAAGATCGAGCCGAGCGCGTTCGTGTGCGTCGGCAGGACGTACTCGGTCATCGTCGTGACCGACTCGGAGACGCGCTTCTCGTGCAGGGCCTTCACCCGGCATGCGTATCACGGGCGCCCCCCCGCGCCAGAGCACGCCGGCCCGCCCGGATCACCCGGCCTCAGCTGGAGGTCGAGGCCCTGCCCGGGCTCGGGAACGACGGCTCTTCGGGGGTGGGCGAGCGGCCAGGGCTCGCGTTGACCGACGACTTCGTGGGGGCCGACTGGCCCGGCGGGCCCGTCGGGAGCGTGGGCTCGTCCTCCAGGCGCACCGACGTGACCTTCAGCCGCCCGAAGATCGCCTCGGCCTTCTCGTTCATCGCCACCGCCTCGCGCCGCGCCGCCATGTTCGCCACGAAGCTGCGATCGGTCGTCAGGAACCGCGCGTAGGCCTGGAACGTGCGCGCGAGCTCGAGCTCGTTCCCCGTCTCCTCGAAGATGCTCACCGAGCGCGCGAAATACGCGCGCGCGCTCTTCGTGTGCGCGCTGCCCCAGCCGCCCGCCGCCGTGATCTCGCCGAGCGTCCGGAGCGCGATGCCGAGGTGCACCTTGCTCCGGACCGACGCGAACAGGTCCACCGCCCGGCTGATCGAGTCGCGCGCCTTCTCCAGATCGCCCCGGAGCATGTAGGCCTTCCCGAGGGCGCGCCGCACCTCGGCCAGGCCGAGCCGGTCGCCGAGCCCGTCGCAGAGCTCCTCGGCCTGCTGCAGCACGCGCACCGCCTCGTCGGGATCGCCGCTCCGGTAGAGCGTCCCGCCGATGTTCGTCAGGATCAGCGCCGTCCGGTTGCGATCGCCGACCTGCCGCGCCACCTCCAGCGCCTCCTCGAAGAGCTCGAGGGCGTGGCGGTGATCGCGCTGGTCCTGCGCGATCATGCCGAGGTTGTTCAGGCTCATCATGACGCCGAGCAGGTCCGAGATCTCGCGCCGGATCGCGAGCGACCGCTCGAACGTGTTGAGCGCCTGCTTGAACTCGCCGGAGTCCTGCAGGGCGAGGCCGAGGTTGTTCAGCGACAGCGCGATCGAGCGGCGATCCCCCATCCGCTCGCGGCGGGCGAGCGCGTCGCGCAGCCATTTCAGCGCCTCCTGGTACTCGCCCCGGAGCCAGTGCAGCTTGCCGATGTCGTCGATCGTCGAGGCGATCCCCCGCTCGTCCCGCGCGCCCTCGAAGAGGCGGAGCGCGGTCGTGAGGTGCTTGCCGGCCTCGTCGAGCGAGCCGCTCTCGCGGTAGAGGCGCCCGATGCGGTTGTGCGCGGCCCCGCCCTTGCGCCGGTTGTCGAGCCGGTAGGCGAGCGTCAGCATCTCGCGGAACGCGGCGAGCGCGTCGTCGATGCGCCCGGCGAGCTGGAGGACGTCGCCGTAGTCGTGGAGCGCGTCGATGCGCCGCGCGACGTGCGCGTCGCCGAGCAGCGAGAGCCCGCGCGCGTAGTACTCCGCCGCCTTCGCGTTCGAGTAGCGCCCGCGCGCCACGTCCCCGGCGTCGAGCAGCGAGAGCCCCGCCCGCACCGCGTCGCCGATGCGCTCGCGGTGCGTCGCGAGCTCGGCGAGGAACTCCTCGCTCGCGCGCACCGCCACCTGCTGCTCCAGCCACTCGGCGATCGCGTGGTGGTACCGCCGCTGCGCCGCGGCGCTCATCCGCTTCTGGAGCGCCTCGCGCTCCTTGGCGTGCACGAACACGTACTCGTCCGAGCCCGCGAAGCTCGTTTCGCTCTGCTTGCGCAGGTAGCCGCGGTCGCACAGCGAGCGCAGCGCGGCGTTGATCCGGTCGAGATCCTTGTCGCTCTGCTCCTCCCCCCACAGCTCGGGGGCCTGGCAGCCGGCCCTGCCGAGGACGAACAGCGCGCCGCTCCAGAACACCGGGCCGATCGTCGCGGCCTGCTCGAGCAGCTGCCGGCCGTCGTGATCGAGCGCGGCGAGGCGGACGTTCACGGCGTCCTCGACCGTCATCGGCAGGCGCGCCGTCGACAGCTTCCCGAGGTGCACGCGCCAGCGCGGCCCGCCCGCGGAGTCGGGCGAGAGCTCCTCGATCACGCCCTGCTCGTGGCAGATGCGGACCATCTGCTCGAGCAGCGCCGGGTTGCCGTTCGCGAAGGAGCAGGCCGCCTCGACGAGCTCCGACGGCACGCCCGGCTGGGGCTGCGAGTCGGGGCGCTTCACGTCGACGCCATCGACGGCGTCGACGACGTCGATGATGACGACGGCGTCGCTCCCGCGCGGCGCGCAGGGCGCGAGCAGCGCCCTCGCCATCTCCGCCGCGGCGGCCTCGCCGAGCGGCGTGAGCTCCAGGAGCGCGTGGCGCCGGTCGCCGACCTTGCCCCAGTCGTCCTGGCGGGTGAGCAGCTCGGGGCGGGCGGCGCAGACGATCAGGACCGGGCCCGTGAGGTACTCGATGAGGTAGCGCAGGAGCGCGAGGGAGTCGTCGTGGGCCGCGTGGAGGTCCTCGAAGACGAGGCACAGGGGGCCGTGGACGGCGTCCGCCTCGAGGAACGCCTTCAGGACGGCGCGGCGGATGAGGTCGGCCTGCGCGGGATCGTCCTGCACCGCGCGGGTGAGCGGGCTGTCGCCGAACGCGAGCCCGATGAACTGGCCGAGGAAGTAGATGACGTCGCCGACCTTGCGGTCGCCCATCACGTGGGCGACCTGCGAGCGGACCTCGGCGCGGGCCGCGTCCTTGTCCATGCCGTCGGAGAGGCCGAAGCGGGCGCGCAGGAGCCGGGTGAAGACGCCGTACGCGGACGCCATGTCGCCGGTGCTGCCCGAGGTGACGCGCAGCGCGGCGGAGCCCTGGCGCCGCCGCTCGAGGAACTCGCGCACGAGCCTGCTCTTGCCGATGCCCGGCGGGCCGACGAGCGTCACGGTCCGCGTGGAGCGCTCCCTCTCCACCGCGTCGAGCGCGCGGGCCAGGGCCGACAGCTCCGCCTCGCGCCCGATCAGCGGCGCGAGGGCGGGCGGCGCCGCGCCAATTGCACTGTCCTCTCGGCTCATCTCCTGGCCTCCACGTCCCCGGGTGCCGCAGCGCCGGACACGATGTCCGGAGCCTATACCAGGTTCGGCTTCGGTGGCGTGTGCGGTAAGCTGCCGGGCGTGGACGGCGAGGGCACGGGGACGTCGGGGAGCACGGCGCGCAGCGCCGCGGAGATCCGCGGGCGCATCACGGCTTGCTTCAGCCTGGCCGAGCTGCGCCGCTTCGCGGAGGAGCTCGGCGTGCCGGACATCCCCTGGGAGCGGGGGATCCAGGGAGCGGCGTACGAGCTCGTCCGGCGCTTCGAGCAGCGGCGCGAGCTCGGGCCGCTCGTCGACAGGCTCCGCGCGGCGAGGCCGCTCGTGGAGTGGCCCGACACGCCGACGGTGCCGTCCGCCGCGTCGAGCGAACCGGCGCACACGGACATCCCCCGGCCGGCGCCGCTGCCGAACCTCTCGCCGATGGTGGCCCCATCGCCTCCCCTGGAGGTCGCGACGCTGGCGCCGCCGGCGATCGCGCCTACCCCGCGGACGCCGAACGTCACCGGGCCGCAGCCCGAAAAGGCGCCGCCGCCCGGCGCCGCGGGGCCGGCGCACCTCCCGGCCGGCTCCCCGCGCGCCGGCGCGCCGGCGCGCGGGCCGCGCCGCATCGATTCGCGGCTCGCGCTCGCCGCCCTTGGGCTCGTGGCGGTAAGCCTCATCGTGGCCTTCCTCATCGGCAGGGCGTCGAGCGCGACGGGGGACGACGCTGTGCGCGGGATCACCGCGTCCGCGAGCGCCACGCAGAGGGGCGCCCCACCGCCGGCGGCGCGGCCGGACGGGGTCGCGTCGCGCGCGGCCGCCGCGATCGACCGCAGGATCGAGAGCCTCGCGCGGGCGTGCGAGATCCAGCCCGGCTCGGCGGAGGACGTGATGCGCCGCGCCTTCGAGCGCTGCGGTCCGTCGCCCGCCTCGGCGGGGTACCGGACCACCCCGGCGCAGCGGAGCGATCCGCCTGCCACGCAGGCGCCGGACGCGCCGCCGGCGTCTCCAGGGGCGGGGCCCCGTGCGGCGGCCGCGGCTGGCCTTGCGCCCGCCGGCGGCAACACCGGGTGCCTGGGTGCGTGCGAGCGGCGACACCAGGCGTGCAGGGCGACGCAGTGCGGTAGAGAGCCAACGCAGAGCACGCAGTACCAGCGCTACCAGGGCTGCCTGTCGGATTGCCTGGAGCAGGCGTCCAAGTGCCGCCTCGGCTGCCTCTGAGCCCAGGGTGACGCGTCAGAGCGACGGACGGCTGCGGCGCATCACGTTGAGCGCGACGGTCGGCTCGTGCTCGGGGCAGCCGGTGCGACCGGACAGGCTCGGATCGAAATCGATGCGAAAGCAGGTCTTGCAGACGCAGAGATGGGCGTCGTGGAACGCGCGGAAGTTGAGGATGTCCGCGGCGAAGAGGCTCAGGACGATGTCGCTGAGCAGGTCTTCCTCGCACGGACACGGCTCCCACGGCGCGGGGCCTCCGGCGCGGCGCACGCGCCCGCCGTCGATGGCCGCGGCGAGGAAGCGATCGTCTGCGACGGGCGGCATGAAGGCGCGAAGCGAGGCGAGCACCCGGAGCCGCGCCGCGTCGACGAGCTGCTCGATCTCGGATGCATCCGGGGCCGCCGGGACCTGAGGGCCGAGCGCTACCTGCTTGGAGAAGCCCTCGGTCACGTAGGCCGGTCGCTGCATCCTCCCGGCTGCCACGAGGTGCTTCTCGAACCAGATCGCGAGCGCCCCCGCGCTCCGGGGAGGCCTGCCGACGAACGTGAGCGCCGCGAGCAGCGCGCGGCGATCGTGATCGCTGGCGATGAGCGATGCCGCGGACGGCAGCGTGGGAATCGAGGTGTGGGAGTCCTCTTGCGGCATGAACACCCCCTTGATCCGCCCCAGTCTGCCCGAGGACTTCTCTCCGGGTCCAGGCGCGACGGCGCCCAGGTCAGAGATTGCGGAACTTCCTGCAATGCATTGCGTTACCGGCTCTTTGCCGCTTTTGTAGTGAACGGCACCCGGCAGATCTCAGTCCGTGATCTTGAGCGCCCCGCTGTCGTCGAGCGCGCCGCTCGCGTCGGCGCCGTCCGAATCTGCCTCGATCTCCACCTCGGACGCAGCAGGCCGCAGGAACGACAGATCGAGGCCGCCCATCGGCTGCTGCGCCGCCGCGCGCGAGGCGGCGAGCGGCAGCGCCTCGGCGTCGGCAGCGGCGCGCGGGGCGGCGCGGCGCGCTTCCCGTTCAGGTCGCCTGTCGTCGCGGCGCGAGGGCTGCGCCGCGTCGCGCCGGCCGGCGCCGGCCTCGCGGGGCCGCTCCGGCGCGGGCGCCGCGGCGGCCTTCGGGGGGCGCGCGGCCTCCGCGCGCGCGGGCGGTGACGGTGTCCGGAGCCCCCTGTCCGTCTTCCTCGCCATGCGCGCGCGGGCATGGGAGGGAGCGTTCTTCGCGAGCTCGATGCAGCTGCCGCGCATGGCCGCGGGGCAGGAGATGCGCACGTGCATGTGGTCGTCGTGCGCCTCGGCGCCCGTGGGCTGCATCATCGCGAGCTGCGCGCGGACGAGCAGCGCGCGGGAGACGCCGATCCGCTTGGCGTGGGCGATCAGCGCGGACCGGAGCGGATCGGAGATGAAGATGTGGCTCACGCGGGCGCGGGGATCGGTGAGCAGGTGCTGCACGAGCAGCCAGTTGCGCGGCAGGTCGAAGCGCGCCCCGGGCACGTTGGTCGAGACGAGCCGGGCGTCGAACCGCAGGAAGACCGGCGCGTGGACCTGCTTGCCGCGCGCGTCGAGCGCGTAGAAGCCGAGGTCGACGTCGCGGCCGCTCTCGTGGGAGTTGTGGCGGTGGACGTCGCCGCCGCGCTGGCGCGACAGGTCGCCGACGCCGAGCACGGCGCCCGGGAAGCGCTTGGCCACGCCGCGCGCCGCGCGCTCGATCATGCCGACGAGCGCCGGCAGCCCCCAGCGGACGTCGGCGCCGGCGTAGGCGGGCACGACGCGGATGTCCTTGCGCGAGGTGTCGAGCCGCACGCCGCCCTCGAGGCGCCCTTCGTTGGGGTGGCCGACCGACGAGGCGGGCGCCTGGGGCGCGGCCTTCTTCGTGGCCGGCTCGGGCGAGCGCGGGCCCGCGTCGCCGGCGCGGGGGCGGTGGCCCGTGACGTCGTCCTTCGCGAGCCGCGCGCGCGGCGCGCGCTTCGTCGCCCCGCGCGCCTTGGCGGCAGCGGCGGCGTCCCGCGGCTTTGCTTCCGCGGTGGGGCGCGCGTGCGAGCGCGCCGGCGCATCCGGCGCCGCGGCGGCCGCCCGGGAGCCGGAGAGGGAGAGCGCCAGGATCGTGAACAGCACGGAGAGCGGTCGAGGCACACCGGTGCGTTACGGGGTTTCGGTAGGGCGGGCCAAGAAGCCGGCGCCGCCTGGCCGCGACCTCCGAGGGCCGCTCCTGAAACGTGCACCGAGCGTGCGCCGACCGTGCGCTGAACGAGCGCTGGCGGACGCGACGAGCGCCTCATGCACCCGGGACACACGCGAGCTTCCGTCGTTCGCCGGAAGCGCGGATCACCGCGCGGCGCCGTGCCGCGGCCGGCGCCGCCCGGCCCCTGTGCCGCGCTGCGGCGCCGGCGCCACGGCATACCGCGGTGGCAGCGGAGGCTTTTGCCTCGCGGCCAGTTGGGCTACCTCTCGGTCGGCCATGGACAAGGTCTACAAGAGCGCGCTGGATGCCGTGAGGGACATCCCGGGCGGCGCCACGATCCTCTCGGGCGGCTTCGGCCTCTGCGGCATCCCGGAGAACTGCATCGCGGCGCTCCGGGAGCTCGGCACGAAGGATCTCGTGGTCGTGTCCAACAACTGCGGAGTCGACGCCTTCGGCCTCGGGATCCTCCTTCAGAACCGGCAGATCCGGAAGATGATCTCGTCGTACGTCGGCGAGAACAAGGAGTTCGAGCGCCAGTACCTGAGCGGCGAGCTCGAGGTCGAGCTCACGCCGCAGGGCACGCTGGCCGAGCGCATCCGCGCCGGAGGCGCCGGGATCCCTGCGTTCTACACCCCGACCGGGGCGGGCACGGCCATCAGCGAGGGCGGGTTGCCCGTGCTCTATGGCCCGGGCGGCGCGGTGAAGAGGTACTCCGAGAAGAAGGAAGTGCGCCAGTTCGACGGCCGCGACTACGTGCTCGAGCCCGCCATCCGCGGCGACTACGCGCTCGTGAAGGCCTGGAAGGGCGACCGGTTCGGCAACCTCGTCTACCGCCACACGGCCATGAACTTCAACCCGATGATGGCGATGGCCGCGAAGGTGACGATCGCCGAGGTGGAGGAGCTCGTCGACGTCGGCTCGCTCGACCCGGACCACATCCACACGCCCGGGATCTTCGTGCACCGGATCTTCCAGGGCGAGCGCTACGAGAAGCGGATCGAGCGGCGGACGGTGCGCAAGGCGTCGGCCGCCTAGGCGCGGGGACAGGGGACACGATGGGACTCACGCGGGAACAGATCGCGCAGCGCGCCGCGCTGGAGCTCAGGGACGGCTACTACGTCAACCTCGGCATCGGGATGCCGACGCTCGTCGCCAACTACATCCCCGCGGGGATCGAGGTGGTGCTCCAGAGCGAGAACGGGCTGCTCGGCATCGGCCCCTACCCGATCGAGGGCGCGGAGGACCCGGATCTCATCAACGCCGGCAAGGAGACCGTGACGATGCTCGCCGGCTCCGCGATCTTCTCGAGCGCCGAGTCCTTCGCGCAGATCCGGGGCGGCCACATCGATCTCGCGATCCTCGGAGCCATGGAGGTCTCCGCGAAGGGCGATCTCGCCAACTGGATGATCCCTGGCAAGATGGTGAAGGGGATGGGCGGGGCGATGGATCTGGTGGTGAGCGCGAAGCGCGTCGTCGTGATCATGGATCACGCGGCGAAGAACGGCGCGCCGAAGATCCTGGACGAGTGCTCGCTGCCCCTCACCGGGCGGGGCGTCGTCCACCGGATCATCACCGATCTCGCCGTGCTCGATGTGACGCCCGAGGGGCTCGTGCTGCGCGAGCTCGCGCCCGGCGTGAGCGCCCGAGAGGTGCAGGAGAAGACACAACCAACGCTCCGGGTCCCCTCCGACGTGAAGGAGATGGACCTGCGGAGCGCCTGAGGGCTCGCCGATGACCTGGCCTGAAAAGACCCTGCCGACGACCGACGCGAGCGAGAAGCGCTCGCTGGGAGCGGGCGTGTTCCGTCGCTGCGACGGCTGCTCGCACACGCACGACGCCGCCGAGCTCGCGCGCACCTTCGAGGTGTGCTCGCAGTGCGGCCACCACCACAAGCTCGACGCCGACGGCTGGCGGAGGCTGCTGCTCGACGACGGCGAGCTCGCCGCGTGGGACGAGCACCTCGTCCCGAACGACCCGCTCCGGTTCAGCGACGGCAAGAGCTACCGGGACCGCGTCGCGGCGCTCCACAAGAAGGGCCGCGCGAAGGAGGCGATCGAGATCGGCCGCGGCAGGCTGGGCGGCCGCGACATCGCCTACGGCGCGTTCGTCTTCGCCTTCATGGGCGGGAGCATGGGCTCGGTCGTCGGCGAGAAGATCACCCGCCTGTTCGAGCGCGCGACGCGCGAGGAGCTCCCGGTGGTGCTCCTCCAGGCGTCGGGCGGCGCGCGGATGCAGGAGGGCATCCTCTCGCTGATGCAGATGGCGAAGAGCGTGGCCGCGCTCGAGCGGTACCGCAAGGCGCGGCTGCCGTTCCTGTCGGTGCTGCTCCACCCGACGACGGGCGGCGTCGCGGCGAGCTTCGCCTTCCTGGGCGACGCGAACATCGCCGAGCCCAAGGCGCTCATCGGCTTCGCCGGCCCGCGGGTCATCGAGAACACGATCCGGCAGACGCTGCCGGCGGGCTTCCAGCGATCCGAGTTCCTGCTCGACCACGGGATGGTCGACGCCATCGTCCCGCGCCTCGAGATGAAGGCGTACATCGGGACGCTGCTCCAGCACCTCACGGCCAACCGCCGGGCGCGGCGATGACCTCGGCGGCGCCGCGGCTGCCCGCGCTGCTCGAGGCGCTCGGGCAGCGGGCGCCGCGGGGGATGGAGCTCGGGCTCGGCCGGGTCCGCGAGGCGCTCTCCGCGCTCGGCGATCCCCACGAAGGCCTCCCCGCGGTGCACGTCGCCGGCACGAACGGCAAGGGCAGCGTGTGCGCGATGGTCGAGTCGATCGCGCGCGAGGCCGGGCTGCGGACCGGCCTCTACACGTCGCCGCACCTGTCCCGCTTCGCCGAGCGCATCCGCGTCGGGGGGGAGATGATCGGCGACGCGGCGCTCGAGCGCGCGCTCGCCGCCGCGCTCGAGCGTGTCCCCTCGCCGCTCACGTTCTTCGAGGCGCTGACGGTGGCCGCGTTCGTGGCCTTCCGCGAGGCGGACGTCGACCTCGCGATCCTCGAGGTGGGCCTCGGCGGGCGGCTCGACGCGACGAACGTGATCTCGGCGCCGCTCTGCACGGCGATCACGTCGATCGCGCTCGACCACCAGGCCGTGCTCGGCCCGACGCTGGCGGACATCGCCCGCGAGAAGGCGGGCATCCTCAAGCCGGGCGCGCCCGCGGTGCTCGGCCCGCTTGATCCGGAGGCCGACGCCGCGATCGAGGCGGCGGCGCAGGCGATCGGCGCCGGGCCTCGCCTCCGCGTCGCGCGGGCGGAGCGCGCCGGGAGCGCGGGCGAGATCGCGGTGGGGCGCGGCGGTCGCGGGGCGCGCGCGGCGCGCGTCGCCGGGCCGGGGCGCCGCGAGATCGAGGTGGAGCTCGGCCTCCGCGGCGCGCACCAGGCCGAGAACGCGGGCGTGGCGTGCGGCATCGCGTGGCAGCTCGCCGGGCGGTGGCCCGAGGTCGAGCGGGCGCTCGCGGGTGGGCTCGCCGCGGCCCGCTGGCCCGGTCGCCTGGAGCAGATCGACGCGGGCGGCGCCCGTGTCCTGCTCGACTGTGCGCACAACCCGCACGGCGCGCAGGCGCTCGCGGCGTGGCTCGATGAGGAGGGTCCGGGGGCAGCGCTCACCACGCTCGTGTTCGGCGCGATGGCCGACAAGGGGTGGGGCGAAATGCTACAGATGCTCGCGCCACGAGCGCACCGTCGGCTCTATGTGACGCCGAAGGGCCGCGCGGCCGCCTCGCTCGATGCGCTGCGCGACGTCGCGCCGGGCGAGGCGATCGGCGATCCGCGCGCCGCGGTGGCGCGCGCGATCGAGGCCGCCGAGCCGGGCGGGCTCGTCGTCGTGGCCGGCTCGATCTACCTGGTCGGCGAGGTGCGCTCGGCGCTGCTCGGCATCGCGGCGGATCCGATCGTCACGCTCTGAAGCGGGCGCGAGCAGCGCGATGTGCAGGCGCGTCGCTGCCGCCGGCGCGCGCAGCGTGGCACGGGCGATGCCGTCCTCCGCGGCATGGCGTTCAGGAAGCGGCGTTCTCCGGTGCTCTTCTCTGCGGCGGCCCTCGTGGCGGCCGCGCTCGCGCGGACGGCGTTCCGCGCCCTGCGGCAGCTCGATCTGCGCGGCCGGGTCGTGGTCGTCACGGGCGGCTCTCGCGGCCTGGGGCTGCTGCTGGCCGAGGAGTTCGGCCGGCACGGCGCCCGGGTGGCGATCGCCGGCCGCGACGCGGAGGCGCTCTACCGGGCGGAGCAGCGGCTGCAGGCGCTCGGCGTCGAGGTGCACGCGGCGGCGTGTGATCTCGGCGACCGCGCCGCGGCCGAGGCGTTCATCGACGGCGTGGCGAGGGCGTTCGGCCGGATCGACGTGCTCGTCAACAACGCCGGCGTGATCCAGGTCGCGCCGATGCAGGACCTCCGGGTGGAGGAGCTCGACGAGGCGATGCGCTCGAACTTCTGGAGCGCGGTCCACGCGACGCTGCGCGCGCTGCCGCACCTGAGGCGGCAGGGGCGCGCGGCGCGCATCGTGAACGTGGTGTCCATCGGCGGGCGCGTCGCCGTGCCGCACCTGCTCGGGTACAACGCGTCGAAGTTCGCGATGATGGGCTTCTCGGAGAGCGTGCAGGCGGAGCTCACGCACGGCGGCGCGAAGGGCCCGCGCGTCACGACGGTGATCCCGGGGCCGATGCGCACGGGGTCGATCTACAACGCCGCGTTCGGCGGCAGCCCGCAGCACGAGTTCGGCTGGTTCGGCCTGGCCTCGTCCCTGCCGATCGCGACGATCGACGCGCGGCGCGCGGCGCGGCGGGTGGTGGCGGCGGCGCGCGAGGGGCGCGCCGAGGTGAAGCTCGGGCTGTCGTCGCACCTGCTGAGCTGGGCGCACGGCATCGCGCCACAGGCGACGGTGAGGCTGATGGGCCTCATCAACGCGCTCCTTCCGCCGCCCGGCGGCGGCGAGGGCACGACGAGGGGCCGAGACCTGCGCACGCCGGCGCAGGGGTCGGTCTTGCTGCGCCTGAGCAACGAGGCCGCTCGGCGCAACAACGAGGCGCCGCCGGAAGCGGCGCGATAGCGACCGCGCTGCAACAGCGGCGCGATAGCGACCGCGCTGTAACAGCGGCGCGATAGCGACCGCGCTGCAAACACGGCGCGATTAGCGACCGCGCTGCAAACACGGCGCGATTAGCGACCGCGCTGTAACAGCGGCGCGGTAGCGACCGCGCTGCAAACACGGCGCGATAGCGACCGCGTCACCGTCGCCGCGGCGGCGATTGGCCGTAGGCCTTCTTGGCAAAGGTTGCTAAGGGTGGTCTCCTCAGCCCCACACCACAGAGAGGGACCGTGCCGAAGCACACCAAGAAGGATCCTAGGGAGGGCGCTCCGTCGGCGACGGGCGAACCGCAGAAGCAGGCCGCAGGCCGCAAGCTCTTCGGCACCGACGGGGTGCGCGGCGTGGCAAACCAGCCGCCGATGACGCCCGAGATGGCGCTGCGGCTCGGGCGCGCGATCGCGTTCGTCGCGAGCCACGGGAAGTCGCGGCAGGTGCGGGTGGTGATCGGGAAGGACACGCGCCTGTCCGGCTACATGCTCGAGACCGCGATCGCGTCCGGCGTGTGCGCCATGGGCGGGCGCGTGATGCTGAGCGGGCCGATCCCCACGCCGGCGGTCGCGCAGCTCACGCAGAGCATGCGGGCAGACGCCGGGGTCGTGATCAGCGCGAGCCATAACCCGTATCAGGACAACGGCATCAAGATCTTCGGCCCCGACGGCTACAAGCTGCCCGACACCGCGGAGGAGGAGATCGAGCGGCTCATGGAGAGCCACGAGCTCGACGAGGCGCGGGTGGTCGGGGCGGCGATCGGCAGCGCGGTGAAGCTCGACGACGCGCGCGGTCGGTACGTCGTGTTCTGCAAGAGCACGTTCCCCACGGCGCTCTCGCTCGACGGCGTGAAAATCGTCGTCGACGCGGCGCACGGGGCGGCGTACCGCGTGGCGCCCTCGGTGTTCACCGAGCTCGGCGCGAACGTGACGGCGCTCGGCGTGAAGCCGAACGGCCGCAACATCAACCGCGAGACCGGCGCCCTGCACCCGGAGCACGTGAAGGCCGAGGTGCTGAAGCGCGGCGCGGCCATCGGCATCGCGCTCGACGGCGACGCGGACCGGGTGATCATGGTCGACGAGCGCGGCGAGGTCGTGGACGGCGACGCGATCATGGCGCTCTGCGCGCTCCGGATGCTGCGCACCGGCAAGCTGCCGCGGAACACGATCGTGACGACGGTGATGTCGAACCTCGGGCTCGAGCGGGCGCTCAAGGCCCAGAACGGGCACGTCGTCCGCACGGCGGTCGGGGATCGCTACGTCGTCGAGGCGATGCGGAACGGCGGCTACTCGTTCGGCGGCGAGCAGTCGGGGCACCTCATCTTCCTGGATCACGCGACGACGGGCGACGGCATCGTGGCGGCGCTGCAGGTGCTCGCCATCATGATGGAGGAGGACAAGCCGCTGAGCGAGCTCGCCTCGAAGGCGATGCAACGGGTGCCTCAGGTCCTGGAGAACGCGACATTCGCGACGCGACTGCCGCTCGACAGCATGCAGCGGACGCGGGTCACCGTGGATCGCATCGAGAAGACGCTGGGCGACAAGGGGCGCATCCTCGTGCGCTGGAGCGGGACGGAGCCGAAGCTCCGCGTCATGGTCGAGGGCGAGGACGCGTCGACCATCGGGGCGTACGCGCTCGAGATCATCGAGGCCGCCAAGCAGGACGTCGCTGGGGCATCGGCGTAGCCAGGGGCGTGGCTAGGGCTGACCGGCCCCCGGAGAGGGTGTCCTCTGCGCGGGGTGGGGGCCCCGCCGAACTCGGCGCACGGATGGATCATCCGGCGTTGCCGGATGATCCATCCGTGCGCCTCAAACATCGGCCCATCCCCCACCCCGCGCAGAGGACACCCTCTCCGGGGGCCTACGGCTGTCTTGGGGACGCCACGGCGCTGGCTAAAGCGCGCGGCGCATGAAGAGGTCTTCCAGCGTCTCGCGGCGCGGCGCCACCTCGACGACCTGCGCGCCCGCCGCGAGCGACGCCTGCAGCACGTCGCGCACGCGCGCCTCGCCCTCCACATCGACCACCACGACGTCGCCCCGGCGCGTGGTCGCGAAGCCCTTCGCGCCGAGATCGGCCAGGAGGCGCTCGCTCGCGCCCGCCAGCGTGACCTCGGTGCGCAACACGTCGCCCCGCAGCAGCTGGCGGATCGCGCCGCTCACCACCACCTGGCCCTCGCGCAGGATCGCCACGCGATCGCACATCGCCTCGACGTCGCTCAGGATGTGCGTCGAGAAGAAGATCGTCCGGCCCTGATCGCGCTCGGCGAAGATGAGATCGCGCACCTCCTTGCGGCCAACCGGATCGAGGCCGCTCATGGGCTCGTCCAGGATCAGCATCTCCGGATCGGCGACCAGCGCGGCCGCCAGCCCCGTGCGCTGCAGCATCCCCTTCGACAGCCGGCGCACCTGACGATCCGCGGCGTACGCGATCTTCACCTGATCGAGCACCTCCATCGTCCGCCTGCGCAGCGCCGCGCCGCGCATCCCGGAGAGGCGGCCGCAGAGCTCCACGAACTCGCGCGGGGTGAGGTAGGGGTAGACGTACGGGTTCTCCGGAAGAAAGCCGATCTTCCGGCGCGCCTCGGGCGACGGCACGCGCGCGCCGAACAGGTACGCCTCGCCGCCGGTCGGGGCGATGAGGCCCGTCAGCATCTTGATCGTCGTCGTCTTGCCGGCCCCGTTCGGCCCGAGGAAGCCGAAGATCTCGCCGCGCCGTACGCCGAAGCTCACCCCCTTGACGGCCTCGACCGCCTTCCGGCGCAGGAACCCCACCTGGAACGTCTTCAGGAGGCCGCGGACGTCGATCAGCAGCTCGCCGTCCGGCGCCCCTTCCCCGACGGAGCTGGCCGGCGCGGCACCCGGGTCGCGCGGCTCGACGATGCGCTCGGCTGCGTTGCTCATGCGCCCTCCTCCCCCTCGGGGATCTCGCCGGGCGCGCCGTCCCCCGGCCGCGCCCGGCCACGCGCGTTCGCCGCGCTGTACTCGTGCAGCTTGTACTGGATCTTGCGCGGGCTGATCCCGAGGATCGTCGCCGCCTTCGAGGTCGAGCCCTTGCACGCCTCGAGCGTGCGCAGGATCGCGTAGCGCTCCAGGTCGTAGATGGTGCTCCCCGGGACGCGGGGCATCGCGTCGACGGATTCGGCCGGCTCGGACGACATCTGCGCCGGCAGGTGCCGGAGCTCGATCCGCGCGCCGTCGCAGAGCACCGCCGCCCGCTCGATCGCGTTCTCCAGCTCGCGCACGTTGCCGGGAAACGAGTAGGACGTCAGCGCCGACAGCGCCTCGTCGGTGAAGCCCTCGATGCGCTTGCCGTTCTCCTGCGCATAGCGGCCGAGGAAGAACGTCGCGAGCTCGGGGATGTCGCTCCGGCGCTCGCGGAGCGGCGGGATCTCCAGGGTGACGACGTTGAGCCGGTAATAGAGGTCCTCGCGGAACAGCCCGTCGGCGATGCGCTGGCGCAGATCGCGGTTCGACGCGGCGAGGATCCGCACGTCGACCTTGAGCGTCTCGTTGCCGCCCACCCGCTCGAGCGTCCGCTCCTGCAGGAAGCGCAGGAGCTTCACCTGCGTGGCGAGCGGGATCTCGCTCACCTCGTCCAGGAACAGGGTGCCGCCGCTCGCCTGCTCGAAGCGGCCCTCGCGGCGGCCGACGGCGCCGGTGAAGGCCCCGCGCTCGTGGCCGAACAGCTCGCTCTCGAGGAGCGACTCGCTCAGCGCGGCGCAGTTCAGCCGGACGAGCGGCGCCTTCGCCCGCGGGCTGGCGCGGTGGATCATCTCGGCGATGAGCTCCTTGCCCGTGCCCGTCTCGCCCACGATCAGCACGCTCGCGCGGCTCGGGGCCACCTGCTCGACCAGCCGCAGGACCTTCGCCATGCTCGGGTGGCTCGCGATCACGTGCCCGAACGCGTTGCGCTCGCGCAGCCGCTCGCGGAGCCGCGAGTTCTCCTGGAGCAGCCTCGCCCGCTCCACCGCGCGCTCGACCACGACCGCGAGCACCGAGAAATCGAGCGGCTTCGTCAGGTAGTTGTACGCGCCCTTCTTCACCGCCTCGACCGCGCTCGAGATGGTGCCGAACGCCGTCATCACGACGAAGGTCGCGTCCGGCAGCGCGAGCTGTGCCTTCTCCATCATCCGGATGCCGTCGAGCCCAGGCATCTTCAGATCGGTCAGGACCACGTCGGGCGCGAACTCCTCGAGCTTGCCGAGCGCCTTGAAGCCGTCGGCCGCGGTCTCGGTCGTGTACCCCTCCTCGCGGAGGATCTCGGAGAGCGCCGCGCGCGCGTTGGCCTCGTCGTCGACGATCAGGATGCGCCCCCGGGATGCCATGGTGATGGCTTTCCTAGCATGCGCGCCTGCCGGATTGGACGGCTGCGCGGCGCCGGCCGAGCGGCGGCGGGGCGGCGGGGCGCTCTGGTCGAGCACGTTTGCGACCGGGGTGCCCGCGCGGCGGCGCAGCGCCGTGACCCGCGCAGAGGAGGCCGAAAGGCGCGGCATCACCGCGCGGCGATGCCGTACTGATCGAGCCGCGCGGCGCGCCTGTCGCGGAGCTGCTGCCAGCGAAAACCGCTGTTTCACGCGCCGCCCGGAGTGATACAACGGGCCGCGCGCGAGGTCTCCACCGTCCCGATTGGCGGGCGTTTCCTTGTTCGACCTCGCGGGTGAGGCTCGATGCATACGCTTCGGAAGGTGTTTGCCGACAGGCCCCGGCGCGCTGCGCTCACGGCGCTGCCGCTCGTCGGCTCGCTCACGCTCGCGGGCGCTGCCGAGGCGCAGCAGCCGCAGCCGCCCTTCGGACCGCAGCCGATTCCGGGCCAGCCCGCGCAGCCGCCCTTCGGACCGCAGCCGATGCCGGGCCAGCCCGCGCAGCCGCCCGGCGCTTTCGGGCCCGAGCAGCCTCCCGCCCAGCCCGGCCCCTTCGGGCCGCAGCCCGCCCAGCCCGGCCCCTTCGGGCCGCAGCCCGCCCAGCCCGGCCCCTTCGGGCCGCAGCCGGGCTTTCCGGGCGACGCTCCGCCGCAGTTCGGGCAGCAGCCGGGCTTTCCTGGCGACGCTCCGCCGCAGTTCGGGCAGCAGCAGCCGGGCCAGCCGCCGCCGGACGCGAGCTTCTCGTTCGGCGCGCAGGCGTCGGTCGGTGATCAGGGCCTCCAGGCCAGCGCGGCGGCGCCGAGGTCCACCGCGTGGGACGAGGAGGAGCGCGCGCTCTCCCTCACCGCACAGCCGAACCTGTGGGGCTCGACCGGCCTCCTCAGGACGTCGTACGCGGGCTCGGGCGCGCCGGGCACCTTCCGGGTGTCGTTCCTGCTCGACTGGTTCTCCACGAGCGGCTTCCTCTGCGATCCGGCGGAGTCGACGCTCGCCGGTTACCCGATCACGTGCGGTCCGGACGCGAAGGAGGACTCGGCGAGCCACGTCGGAGCGTTCTTCGCGCTGAACGCGACCCCCCTGCCCTTCCTCGAGGGGTACGCGTCGATCCGCACGTTCGCGAACGCGAACGATCAGGGTCGTCCGCGGCTGCTGCAGGTGCTCGGCGACACGACGTTCGGCGTGAAGGCGTTCACCCCGACGAAGATCGGCAAGCCGTTCTCCTTCGGCGGCGAGGCGCAGCTGCTCCTGCTCAACGGGACCGGCGAGGTCGGCCTCGCCGGCGGCGGCACGAGCGCGGTCTTCCGCGGGCTCGCGTCGCTCGATCTGCGCAAGCCGCAGGGCAAGGGGTTCCCGCTGCGGGTGAACGTGAACCTCGGCTACAAGCTCGACAACTCCGGCGTCCTCGTGGAGGAGGTCGAGAAGGCGCGCGCGAAGGCGTTCACGGACGGGCGCGAGCGGCAGCCGATCTCGCGGATCGAGCGGTTCGGGCTCGGCATCAACCGCGTCGACTTCTTCCAGACGCACCTCGGCGTCGAGGTGCCGCTGCCGAAGGTGCAGCCTTACCTCGAGTACACCCTCGACATCCCGGTGAACCGGCAGGGTTACGAGTGCCACACGAAGACCGTGTCGCGCGGCGACGTCTGCCTCGGGCTCGACGACTTCGCGTCTCCTGACCCGCAGAACCAGGGCGGACCGGGCTATGCCGCGGCGCCGTCGCGGCTGTCGCTCGGCGTGCGGGTGACGCCGTTCGAGAAGGCGTTCCGCGGGCTCTCCGGACACGCGGCGTTCGATCTCGGCCTGTCGGCGACCTCCGTGTTCATCGAGGAGGTCGCGCCGCAGGCGCCGTGGACGCTCTATCTCGGGATTGGCTATGCGTACGATACGAAGCAGAAGGAGCCGCCGCCGGCCCCTGCGCCGCAGATCATCAAGGAACCGCCGCAGCTCGTGCCGGCGCCGCAGAGCTTCGCGCGCGGCTTCGTGCACGAGCAGAACAAGCCCGACGCGGCCGTGGCAGACGCCATCGTGACGATCGAGGGCGCGGCTCAGCCGCCGTACGCGACAGGGCCGGACGGCCGCTTCCTCACGAGGCACCTCGAGCCGGGGACCTACACGTTCAACATCCGGGCGAACGGGTACAAGCCCGGCACCTGCCAGGCGACGATCCTCCCTGGCGGGGCAGCGCCGGGGCAACCCGGGGCGTTCGGCCCGCAGCCCGGCGTCTTCGGTCCGCAGCCCGGGCAGCCTGGGCCTTTCGGTCCGCAGCCCGGGCAGCCCGGCGCCTTCGGTCCGCAACCCGGACAGCCTGGGCCTTTCGGTCCGCAGCCCGGCGCCTTCGGCCCGCAGCCGGGACCCTTCGGTCCGCAACCCGGGCAGCCGGGCGCCTTCGGTCCGCAACCCGGGCAGCCCGGCGCCTTCGGTCCGCAGCCGGGACAGCCCGGCGCCTTCGGTCCGCAGCCGGGACAGCCTGGGCCTTTCGGTCCGCAGCCCGGGCAGCCGGGTCCCTTCGGTCCGCAGCCGGGAGGGCCCGGCGCTGCGCCGAGCCCGACACAGCCGCAGGGGCCGACGTTCGTGGACGTCGACTGCTCCCTCGAGGCGCTGCCCAAGACGGGCAACATCGTCGGAACGGTGAAGGACGCGGAGAGCGGGGACGCGGTCGCCGGCGCGACGATCCGGCTCGTCGACGCTGCGGGCCGCGAGCAGACGGCGACGGCCGACGGCAGCGGAGCCTTCCGTTTCCCCGACCTGCCGGCCGGCGCGGTGACGCTCAAGGTCGAGGCGCAGGGCTACATGAACCACGTCAACGAGGCCGACGTCCGGACGAGCGAGGACACGCGCGCCGCCCTCACGGTGAACAAGCGGCCGAAGATCTCGCTCGTGAAGGTGCTGGGCAACGAGATCAAGATCTCGCGGCAGATCCACTTCGAGACCGACTCGGCGAAGATCCTCGGCGACTCGAACTCGCTGATGGAGGAGATCGCGGACGTGCTCCAGCGGAATCCGAACATCCGCAAGGTCGAGATCCAGGGGCACACCGACAACACCGGCGGGCGTGAGCACAACCAGACGCTCAGCGAGGCCCGGGCGAACGCGGTGCGCGCCTGGCTGATCCGGGCCGGCGTGGACGGGTCGCGGCTGCTCGCGAAGGGCTATGGACAGGACCGCCCCGTCGCGCCGAACGTCACGCCCGCCAACAAGGCCAAGAACAGGCGCGTTCAGTTCATCATCGTGGAGAAGTGAGCCAGGTCCGCCGCCGGGCGGGCCCCGCATCCGGCCGCGCCTCGGCGTCGCTTGTCGGCGCCGGGGCGCTGCGATAGGGCACGCGCATGATCAAGCAGGTCGTCGCGACCGCGCTGGCGGTGGTCGCGGGTTGCGCGGCGCCCACCCCGACGCCCGATGCCCGGCCGGCCGAGAGCGCCCGGCCCTCCTCGGTCGGCGCCGCGCCCACGGTGGCAGCAGCGACGCCTGGCGCCAGCGCGGCCGAGGCGGCGTCAGCGCCTCGGCCCGAGGACGCAGGCGCGCCGGAGCCGCCGCAGGACGGGGGCGGTCGCGCGGCCGAGGCGCCCGCGGCCGACGCGTCGCCCGGCCCAGGAGCGGAGGCGAGCGCCGGCGCCGACCCCAGCGCCGCGACATCCGCCCGCGCGGACAACAAGATCCTGCCGGCGCTCGAGGGCGAGGAGCTCACGGCGCGAGCCAGGGCGTTGTTCGACGCCATCGTGAAGAAGGAGCCGGCGCTTGCCGACCCCTTCTGGTTCCCCAAGGAGCCGTTCATCCCGCTCAAGGACGTGAAGGACCCCGGCAAGTACTGGGACAACCTCCACGCCGCTTACGCGAACGACGTGAAGTCGATGCATCGGAAGCGCAAGAGCTGGGAGGGGGCGCGGTTCATCGGCTTCGTGGTGGGGTCCAAGCCGAAGTGGGTGCCTCCTGGGGACGAGGTCAACAAGATCGGCTATTACCGGTCCTTTCACGGCAAGCTGAAGTACGAGATCGACGGGAAGCCGGCGAGCCTGGACGTCCACACGATCATCTCGTGGCAGGGCCGCTGGTACATCACGCACCTCGGCGACTTCAAGAAGCACTAGGCGTCCGCGCCCGTTCTTGTGGACGCTGCGCGGGCGCGCCGCCATGGTCTCCGCGTGGCGCCGCTCGTCTCCGTCTTGCTTCCGTACCGGCAGGCGGAAGCGACGATCGAGGAGGCGCTGGAGAGCGTGCTCGCCGAGCGCGCGGTCGATCTGGAGGTGGTCGCCGTGGACGACGGCTCGACGGACGGCGGCCCGGCCAGGGTCGCGCGCGTCGCGCAGCGCGATCGCCGCGTCCTCCAGATCGCGACGGGCGGCGTGGGGATCGCGCGGGCGCTCTCGCGCGCGGCGGAGGCGGCGCGCGGCGAGCTCCTCGCCCGCATGGACGGAGACGACATCTCGGTCGGCGAGCGGCTCGCGCGGCAAGCGGAGACGCTCCTCCGGGATCCGCGGCTCGGCGTCGTCGGGGCCCGCGTCGAGGCGTTCGCTGCCGGGCCGATCGGCGAGGGCATGCTGCGCTACGTCGACTGGCTGAACTCGATCATCACGCCGGAGGACCACGCGCGCGAGATGTTCGTGGAGTCGCCGCTGTGCCACCCGTCGGTGATGCTGCGGCGGAGCGCGCTGGAGCAGGTGGGCGGGTTCCGGGAGGTCCCGTGGGCGGAGGACTACGATCTGTGGCTGCGCCTCGACGCGGCGGGCGCGCGGATGGCGAAGCTCCCGGACCTCGGCCTGCGCTGGCGGCACCGCGAGGGGCGCGCCACGTTCGCCGATCCGCGGTACGCGATCGTGAGGTTCCTCGAGGCAAAGGCGCACTACCTCGCGAGGAAGCTGGGCCCGGCGCGCCCGGTGGCCGTGTGGGGCGCGGGAAAGACAGGCCGGCGGCTGGCGAGGGCGCTCGCCCGGAACGGCGTGACGCCCGCGCGGTTCGTGGACATCGACCCGCGCAAGATCGGCCGGATCGCGCAGGGCGCGCCGATCGTCGACCCGTCGCGGCTGGAGCGCGGCGCAGAGACCCTCGTCGTCGCCGTGGGGGCGCGAGGGGCGCGCGCGCTCATCCGCGGCCACCTCGCGGCGCGCGGCTTCGTCGAGGGCTCCGACTACGTGTGCGCCTCCTGAGCGAGCGCCGGGCGACGCTTTGCAACCGCGCGCTCTTTTGGGAGGATTCGATCCCACAGCGATGCGGGTCCCGATGCTCACGAGCAAGCTCGACTTCCCTCCGCCAGAACGCGCGACCCCGGAGGGGATCGTGGCCGTGGGCGGCGAGGCCTCGCCGGAGCGGCTGCTGGCCGGCTACCGCCGGGGCATCTTCCCCTGGCCTCACGAGGGGCTGCCGCTCCTCTGGTTCTCTCCGGATCCGCGCTTCGTCCTGCCGCCCCGCGAGGCGCACGTCCCGCACTCGCTGCGCAAGCGGGTGCGCCGGGGCGAGATCGAGGTGCGGACCGATACGGCGTTCGAGCGGGTCATGCGGGCCTGCAGCGCCGCGCCGCGACCTGGGCAGGACGGCACGTGGATCACCGAGGAGCTCATCGCCGGCTACACGGCGCTGCACGCCGCCGGGGTCGCGCACAGCATCGAGGCGTGGTCGAGCGGCGAGCTCGTCGGCGGCCTCTACGGCGTGTCGCTGGGGCGGATGTTCTTCGGCGAGTCGATGTTCGCACGCGCGCCCGACGCCTCGAAGATCGCGTTCGCGACGCTCCTCGGGAACCTCGTCGCCTGGGACTTCGCGCTGGTGGACTGCCAGGTGTACACGGACCACCTGGAGCGATTCGGCGCCGTCGAGTGGCCGCGCCGCGAGTTCCTCGGCGCGCTGAAGGTGGCCCTCGACGCCCCGACGAAGATGGGACCGTGGCGCTTCGACCTCGATCCCGCGCGGTCGATCGAGCGGCTCATCTCGCGGTGATCGCGGCCGAGCTTCGGCCGCGCGCCGCTCGACCCCGCGCTAGGAGCGATCGCCCGAGCCGTCCTTGATCTCCCGGAGCAGCTCCTCGATCCGCCGCTCGGCGTCGGGCCCCTCGTCGTAAAAGAAGCGCAGCGTCGGCACCACGCGCAGCCCCATCGTGCGGGCGACGTCCCTGCGCAGCCGGCCCGAGGCCGCCTCCAGCCCCTTGAGCAGGGCGCGGCGCGCAGCGGCGTCCTCCGCCCCGAACTCGTGGCGCACGTGGACCTTCGCGCTCTGCAGGTCGTCGGTGATCTCCACGCGCGACACGAGCACGCCGGCGATCCGCGGGTCACGCAGATCCCGGAGCAGGTTGGACAGGTCCTCACGGAGCCGCTCGGCGACCCGCGTCGCCCGCTTCACCACGCCGCTCATTCGTCGTCCTCTGCGTCCTCGAGCATGTCCGAGGGCGCTCCCAGATCTCCATCGTCACGGCCGAGCGCCTGCTCGATACCGCCCTGCACACCAGCGCCTCCGTCGCCGAACGGCACGATCTCGGTCGCCCGATCCGTGAGGACGGCGTGCGGCAGCGATCCCGCCATCGCGGCCACGTCCGCGAGGACCTTGTCGCACATGACCGACGAGTTCGAGACGACCGCGACGCCGAGCGTCGCCCGCCTCGGATCGTCGAGCACGCCGACCTCGGCGATCGACACGCGCATCCGGCTCTGCGCCCGCTCCTTCAAGGAGCGCACCACGCTGCGCTTGTCCTTGAGGGAGCGGGCCCCGACGATATCGAGACGGAGACGGAGGACGCCCACGAACATCGGATGAAGCTCAGAGCTTCGTCTTGATCTCTTCGATCTCGAAGCTCTCGATGATGTCGCGCTCCTTGATGTCCGAGTAGCCCTCGAGCGAGATACCGCACTCGAACCCCTCGACCACCTCTTTCACGTCATCCTTGAACCGGCGCAACCCGGACAGGCGACCCGTCCAGACCACGGCGTTGTCCCGGATGAGGCGCGCCTCGCCGGTGCGCTTGACCGAGCCGCTGATGGCCATGCAGCCGGCGACCGTGCCCGCCTTCGTGATCTTGAAGACCTGGCGGACCTCGGCGCGGCCGAGGACCTTCTCCACCTTCGTCGCGGGGAGGAGCCCCTCCATCGCGCTTCGGATGTCGTCGACGGCGTTGTAGATGATGTTGTAGAGCCGGATCTCGACGCCCTCGTTCTCCGCGAGAGCGCCCGCCTTGCCGGCCGGCCGGACGTTGAAGCCGACGATGATCGCCTTCGACGCGACCGCCAGGTTGACGTCGCCCTCGGTGATGCCACCGACGGCGCCGTTCACGATCGTGACCTTCACCTTCTCGGTCGAGAGCTTCGCCAGCGCGTGGGTGATCGCCTCGACCGAGCCCTGCACGTCGCCCTTGATGATCAGCTTGAGCTCGAGCTGATCGGCCTCCTGCAGGTTCTTCGTGATGGACTCGAGCGAGACGCGCGAGTCCTGCGGGATCAGCGTCTTCGACGCCTTCTTGCGCCGGGTCTCGGCGATCTCCTCCGCGGTCTTCCCGTCCTTGACGGCGTGGACGGGATCCCCCGCGCTCGGCACCTCGTTGAGGCCGAGGACCTCGACGGGCGTGGCGGGGCCGGCCTCCGCGACGGAGCGCCCGAGCTCGTCGGTCATCGCCCGGACCTTGCCCCACGCGGCGCCGGCCAGGAGGATGTCGCCCGTGCGGAGCGTGCCGTCCTGGACCATGACGCGCGCGACCGGGCCGCGGCCACGATCGAGCAGCGCCTCGATGACGGTGCCGCTGGCGCGCTTCTTCGGGTTGGCGCGGAGGTCCTGGACCTCGGCGAGGAGCAGGACCGACTCGAGGAGCTGGTCGATGCCCTGCCCCATCTTCGCCGACACGCTGCAGAACATCGTCTCGCCGCCCCACTCCTCGGGCTGAAGCCCGAGGGCCGCGAGGTCGCGCTTGATCTTGTCGGCGTCGGCGCCCGGCTTGTCGATCTTGTTCACCGCGACGATGATCGGCACCTTCGCGGCCTGGGCGTGCGAGATCGCCTCCTTGGTCTGAGGCATCACGCCGTCGTCGGCCGCGACCACCAGGATCACGATGTCGGTGAGCGAGGCGCCGCGGGCGCGCATCGCCGTGAACGCCTCGTGGCCCGGCGTGTCGAGGAACGCGATCGTGCCGCGCGGCGTCTCGACGCGGTAAGCGCCGATGTGCTGGGTGATCCCGCCGGCCTCTCCCTCGGCGACCGTGGCTTTCCTGATCCTGTCGAGGAGCGAGGTCTTGCCGTGGTCGACGTGGCCCATGACCGTGACGATGGGCGGCCGGATCTCGACCTCTTCGTCGGTCTCGGCCCCGGCCTGCATGGCCGCGGTGAGCGTGTCCTGCTCGCTGACGGCCACGTCCTCGACGCTCCAGCCGAACTCGCTGGCGAGGATCTTCGCGGTCTCGGCGTCGAGCGTGCTGTTGATGTTCACGCCCGTCATGCCCATCGACAGGAGCCGCATGAGCACGTCCGTCGCCTTCAGGCTCATCTTCGCGGCGAGCTGCTGGAGGGTGACCTGCTCCTCGATCTTGATGACCTTCTTGTGCGAGGCCATCTCCTGCGTGGAGACCTGGACCGGCTTGCGCGGGAGACCACCGCCTCCCGGACGCTGCCGCCCGAACGTCCCCGGGCGGGTGTTCCGGCCGCCCATGGGCCGGCCGCCGGGACCGAAGCTGGGACCACCGGGGCGCGCTTGCTGCGCGTTGGCGCGCGGATCGTAGGTCGTGCGCCGCGCCGGCGGCGTGCTCGTGCGGGCTGCCGGCATCGTGACGCCGGGGCGCCCCTGCCAGACCTCGATGCCGGTCTTCGGCGGCGAGGACGGGCGGCGCGGCGCCTGTCCCGGCGTGCCGGCCGGCTCTTCCGGCTTGGCCGCGGGAGCCGACGCGGGCGGCGTGGTGGGCCGAGCGCCCGGGCGGGCCGCGGCCGGAGGCGCAGTGGGCCGCTGCGGCGCGGGCGGCGGCGACGTCGGCCGCGATGCGCCCTGCGCCGGAGCAGGCGCCGAGGGCCCGGCTTGCGGCCGGGCCGGCGCCTGCGCCGCGGCTGCTGCGGGAGCAGCGGCTGCTGCGGCAGGCGCGGTGGCCGCGGGCGCTGCGGCTGGCGCAGCAGGCGCGGGCGCAGCGGCTGCGGCGGGCGCAGCTGCTGCGGGCGCAGCGGATGGCGCCGGGGTCGGCGCGGGCGCAGCCGCCTGCGCAGGGGCGGCTGCAGGCGCCTCGGGCGCAGCCGCAGCGGGGGCGGGCGCCGGCGCGGCGGCGGTGGCAGGCGGCGCCGCGACAGGCGGCGCAGGCTTCGGCTCGGGCGAGGTCACCTTCGTCTCCTCCGCGGCCGCGGACGCCGCGGCAGGCGCGGTTGCTGCGGGAGCGGGAGCCGCCGGGGGCGGCGGCGCAGGGGGCGCAGCCGCAACAGGCGGCATCGCCGGGGCAGGCGCAGTGGGCGCGGGTGCGGGAGCAGGCTCGCGCAGGCTCGCGGCGACGACCGGCTCGTGGGCCGGCGCCGAGGGCGCTGCGACGGGAACGGCGGGCGGCGGCGGAGCGGGGCGACGGGGCGGCGCTTCTTCCTGAACGGCGCGCTCGGGCGGCGGCGAAGCCGAAGCGGACACCGCCGCAGGCCGAGAGGGCGCAGGCTCCGGAGCAGCGCGAACCGGCGCCTCCGACAGGTCGGGCCCGCGGCCCGGCGAGGACGGCTCGGGCTCGGCCCCAGGCCGGGCGCGGCGCTTCACGACCGTGGGGCGGATCCTCTCCTCCACCACCTCAGGCGACTTCTGCCGCTCGAGGTGTCGCTTCACCCGCTCGACGACGTCGGACTCGACGGCGCTCATGTGATTGCGCACGTCGCCTATACCCATGGACTGGAAGAGCGCGACCAGCGTCTTCTGGTCCATGTTCAGCTGCTTGGCGACCTCGTAGACCCGGACTTTGCTCATGCACCTCGCTCCACGTTAACCAATCCGCCTCACCCATCCGCGCGGGCGACGATTTGCGGCCACTCTGTCCACCGTCGAGGCGCGTCCGGTAGGACCGGACATCGCCGCCCTGCCCCCGACCGCGCCGCCTCCCCCCATGCCCGGCGCAGTAGCAAGAAGCCGACCGGACTCACTCTCCGGCCCCCGCCGCTCCTCGCGGCTCGTAAGCGCGCCCTGCGGGCTGCCGGGTCTTCCCCCGACCTCCTCGGACGCCGAGAGAACCCCGACCTCGGGGCTCTCGCGCTCCATGCCCGACGTCCCCGGCTCACGGCGACGCCGGAGGCCAGCATGGCCAGGCGGCGCCTTCCGTTGCTCGGGGCTCCCGCCTTCCTCTGATCGGGCGGCTGCATTGCGCGAAGGCCGCCCCCTGCGACCGGCGCCGCGGCGCGCATCGTCCGCGGCGCCCGCGGCGTCCTCGCCTCGCTCGACGCGCGCGCACGTGTCCACGACGTGCGCTGCGTTCGCGATGGCAGCGGCGATCGGCGCCGCTGAGATCGCCATCACGGCAACGCCGCGCTCGTGCGGGCCGCCCGCCAAGGCGCCGAGCCCCAGCTTGCTGCCCCACGCGACGGCGCGCCCTTCGGCGACGGCGCGCCGGACCTCCGGCAGATCCGCGCCTGCCGCCGCGTCGCACGCGACCAGGACGAGCGCGGCCTCACCCCGCACGCACGACCCCACGACCGCATCGGCGCCGATCGCCGCGCTCTGGCAGCGGACGGCGGCACGGATGAGCCCCTGGAGCCGGCGCTCGGTCGCCTCTCGGACCGCCCGCGCCAGCGAGACGGTCGTGAGCGGCTCGACGCCGTGCGTGGCCTGATCACCGGCGCCCTCGGCGCCTTTTCCAGCGGCCCCCACGATCGCGTGGACACGTCCCTTCGCGGCGCGGGCGAGCCCCCGGGCGACCGCCGCCGAGAGGCAGTCCTTCTGCGGGTGCACGTGTGCGCCCCGCCCGAACCCGCCGTCGCCGGGATCGACCGCGATCACGCCGCCAGGACCAAGGATGAGCCGGACGAGCGGGCGAGCGCCGCGGACGTCGTCGACGCCGACGCGCTCCCCGCAGCCGACGCACGTGCGCACTCGCCCCTTCTCGAAGGGCTCGCGCTCACCCGCGTCGCTCTGTCTGCTCACCGCTGATCCCATCCTCGATCCTCTGCCTCCCCCGCAGCCTACGCGTGCCTGGCCTCTGCGGCGCGACGAACGTCCGCCCGCGCCGCATCGAGCACCTTCTGCTCGCTTTCAACGAAATCCCGCGCCCCCTGCTTGATGGCGCGCGCCTTCTTGATGCCGAGGCCGGTGCGGATCGCCAGCCGATCCTCGTCCTCCCGCAGCACGTCCTCGACGCTGCGGTACCCGGCCTCCTCCAGCAACACCACCGTCCGATCGCCGACGCCGCGGATGAACATCAGCCGCTCGCGGTCGGTGAGCGGCTCGGTGCGCGAGCTCGCGGAGCGGATACGCTCCTGCCGCAGCCGCTCCATCGTCGTGTCCGCCTGCGACTTGATGCGCTCGGCGGCCTCGACGCCGCCGAGGCCCGGGATCGCCGCGAGCTCCTCGAGCGACGCCTCGCTGACCTCCTCGAGCGCGCGGAAGCCGAGCCGATACATGGACTTGGCGATCTGCTCCGTCACCACGTCCATCTGCTGCAAGGCGGAGATCGCCTCTTCTTCCATCTGCTTGAACTTGGTCTCGCTGATGATGTCGAGCTTCCAGTTCGTGAGCTGCGCGGCGAGCCGCACGTTCTGGCCCTTGCGCCCGATCGCCAGCGACAGCTTCTCGTCCGGGACCACGAGCTCCATGCGCCCGTCGGCCTCGTCGACGATCACCTTGTGCACCTCGGCCGGCTGGATCGCGGCGATGACGTAGCGCGCCGGATCCCGATCGAACGGCACGATGTCGATCTTCTCGCCGCGGAGCTCCTGGACGACCGCCTGCACGCGCGAGCCCTTCATGCCCACGCACGCGCCCACCGGGTCGACGTCCGCGTCGCGGCTGGTCACCGCGATCTTCGAGCGGGCGCCCGGCTCGCGTGCGACCGACACGATCCGCACGATGCCCTCGTAGATCTCGGGGACCTCGGCCTCGAAGAGCTTCTCGACGAGCCGGGGATCGGAGCGAGAGAGGATGACCTGCGGGCCGCGGGCCTCGCGATCGATGTCCTTCACGTACGCCACGATGCGGTCCCCGGGCCGGTACGTCTCGCGCGGCGTCTGCTCGCGGAACGTGAGCACGCCCTCGGTGCGGCCGATGTCGACGATGATGTTGTTGCCCTTCTCGAACCGCCGCACGATGCCGCGGATGAGCTCGCCCTTGCGATCCTTGTACTCGTTGAAGATGAGATCGCGCTCGGCGTCGCGCACGCGCTGCAGCAGGACCTGCTTCGCCGTCTGCGCGGCGATGCGCCCGAAGGTCGTGCGGCCGTGCTTGAGCTTCAGGATGTCGCCGTATTCCTTGTCCTGATCGCGCGCCTTCTCCGCGTCCTCGGGCCGCCAGAAGACCTGGAAGCCGAGCTCCTCGCCCAGGGTCGCGTCCAGCTTCAGCTTGTCCACGTCAGTGATGGAGATCTCGCGCTCCGGCTCCGTCACGGCCTCGACCACGGTCATGTACTGGAAGAGGTCGATCTGCCCGGTGTCCTCGTTGAAGCGCGCCTCGAGCTCGCGGGTGGGGCCGAAGACGCTCTGCGCGGCCTTCAAGATCGCGGCCTCGATCGTCTCGACGAGGATCTTCTTGTCGATCCCCTTCTCCTTCGCGACCTGATCGAGGATGCTGCCGAGGCTCGTCTCCGAGGTCGGCATCGCTGCCATCGTTGCCATGACGTCCCTGTCTCCTGATCTTTCTTCTCTCTACTTGCGCTTCTCGGAGCCGCGCTCGCTCCGCTTTGAGCCCGACCGCGGAGCCGCCTCCGCGAGCTGCCTGATCTGCCCCGACTCCTTAGCGGGCTCCTTGCCCTGCCGCTGCCCCTTCTTGGCTTTGGGCTGTGACGGGAGCTCGAAGACGAGGCGCGCCTCCACGACATCCGCGAACGGGACCGCGATCCGCTTGCCATCGACCAGCACCGCGACCTGCCCCTCCGGAGCCTCGAGGAGCTCGCCCCGGAGCAGCCGCTGGCCGTCCGGCGCGGGGCGCGACAGCTTCACCTTCGCCGTCCTGCCGAGGAAACGAGCGAACTCGGCCGCTGTGCGCAGCCGCCGATCGAGGCCAGGAGAGCTGACCTCGAGGTTGTAATGGTTGGGTATGAGATCCTCGACGTCGAGGACCGAGGAGACGTCGCGCGACACGTCCGCGCAGTCCTCGAGCGTGACCCCGCCGCCCGCGTCCACCGCGTCCTCGCGCTCGATCGTGAGCCGCAGCGTCCAGCCCGCCCGCTCCCGCTCCGTGGTCCACTCCAGATCGACGAGCGTGACCCCGTGCGAGGCAAGCACCGGCGCGACGGCGTCGCGGACGCGCCCGAGATCGAACACGGCTCTGGTCGAAGGCTCCATGGGTTGCTGCATGTGAGAGACGTCACCCTCGGCGGATCCGGGTCCTCCTAGCGCGATCGGCCCCGAGCGAGGGTGCCCGGTACCTCTGCGCCAAAAAAAAAGAGCCGATTCCCCGAACTGGGAACCCGGCTCGCGGATCCGCCTAGTTGTCGGCGGACAACCTAGTCGAATGCGGGCCTTCATGCAAGGGGGGATACGGGCAAACCGCCCCTGCGCGGCCGGGGATCTCCCGCCGGTTCATCTTCGCGTTTTTCGCGTCTTCGCGGCGTCTTCGCGGCGGCCTGCGGCGCGTCAGCGCCGGAGCGCTCCCCGCCGCGCGGCAGTCGCGACAGCCTCGCGTCGCGCCTGCCGGGTCCGTCGGAGTTACGCCAGATTCGGCAGCGCGACGATATCGACGTGCAGGACCTCCTCGAACGCCGCGATTTCCTTCAGACAGGCCTCGCTCGGCCGGCCGGAGACGCGCATCTTCGTGCAGGTCGCGGTGGCCCCCTCGAAGACGGTGTTTGAAATCTCCTCGATGTTGATCCCGTGGCGCTTCATGACGCTGAGCGTGTTCGCGAGGACGCCGACCTTGTCCATCATCCGGACGACGACCGCGTAGCGGGCGGGCGACGTAGCGCAGATGTTGACCACGTTGGGCAGCTCCTCCTCCGTCATGAAGGCGCGGATGATCCGGGCCGTCTCGAGGGCCACCGCGCGCTGGGCCTGCTCCGTCTGCGCGCCGACGTGCGGGGTGCCGTAGACGAGCCCTCGCCCGAGGAGATGCGACTCGAAAGGCGCCGAGCTCTTGTCAGGCTCGGTGGCGAACACGTCAAGGCCGACCCGCAGCCCCTTGCGCGGAATGAGCTCCTCGAGCGCGGCGTAATCCATCACCTCGGGGCGCGCGGCGTTCACGACGATGGCGCCGTCGGGGAGCGCCTCGAGGACGCTCCGGCTGACGATGCCGCGCGTCTGCGGGGTGGCCGTCAGATGGACCGTGAAGATGTCAGAGCGGGCAGCCAGATCCTCCAAGGTCCGGGCATAGCTGACGTCCAGCTTGGCAGCGCGGCCCGGCGTCAACGAGCGCGACCAGGCGTGCGGCTCGAGGCCGAACGCGCGGGCGCGCAGGAGCACCTCACGGCCGATCGCGCCGAGCCCCGCGATCCCGATCCGCCGACCGAACAGGCCCCGGGCCACCGAGTACTTCGCCTTCTCCCAGCGGCCGGCCCTGAGCTCCGACGTCGCATCGACCAGGCGGCGGTCCAGCGCGAGGATGAAGGCCATCGTCAGCTCTGCCACCGCGGTCGCGTTCTTGCCGGGACAGTTCGCCACGTAGATGCCGCGCGCGCTCGCGGCCGCGACGTCGATCGTCCCCACGCCGACCCCTGCCCTCACGATCAGGTTGAGCTGTCGCCCGGACGCGATCGCCTTCGCCGTGACCTCCGTGGAACGAACGACGAGAATGCCGATCCCGTCGAGGGCCGCCGGCAGCGAGTCTCTGGTGAGCTCCGGCCGGGACTCGATCTCGATCCCGAGCACCTTGAGCTCTTCCAGAGCCGAGAGGTCCATCTTATCGGCTACTAGCAGGCGCATGCGGACGGGAACCGTAACAGAAAAGCTCTCGCAGACGATGGGCGTTCTGCTCCTCGTCTGCGGCGTCTACGTCAGTTGCGCCAGCTCCTGCGCCAGCGATCATCAGGTCTCTCCCTGGGGTGCAGCGGGCAGACCGATGCTCGGCGCGTTCATCGCGCCTCCGGACCTCGACGCTCGGCTGCACGCCATCGACGTGGAGGCCGCCGAGCTCGGGCTGACGCTCGAGGTCGAGCTCCGCGGCGCGCTACGGCGCGGCGGCGAGGTGGTCGTGCGCGGCTACAGCGGGACCGACGCGCTCGGGCGCCGCACCTCGGCGGTCCGCGTGGCGACGCCGCGCGGCGTGGTCCTCGCCGCGGGGCCCCTCGACGCCAGGCGGGTAGACCATAGCCAGGCGACCCAGCTGATACCGTCGCTGCTCCCGGGCTCCGAGCCGGAGGCGACGGAGCAGCTCGGGGTGTTCCGCTCCGGGACCGATCTCAACCGAGACGGCGCTCCGGACGTCGTGCTCAGAAACGAGAATGGCGAGCTGGAGATCTGGGCCGTGCAGCCGCTCGGCGCGGCCCGGTACGCCGTCGAGCTGGCGGCGCCGCCGCGGTTCGCGCTCGACGTCGATCGAGACGGCACCCTGGAGCTCGCCGGCCGGATCCCGCTGGACGAGGGGGATCCCATCGCGCCGGATCTCCTCGACGTCGCGGGGTTCGAGGGAGATCGCTACACGCACCGCGGCAGCGTCGCTCGGGCGTTCCATGCAGCGCGCGCCGAAGGCCCCGGCGCGGAGACGGCCGGCCAGGGCAAGCGGCAGGAGCCGCCGAAGGACGACGCCGCGCGCCTGCGGGGAGCCCTCGAGCGGGCCTGGCACGCGGCGCTCGCGGGCAGGCCGGCGGCCGAGACGCTCGCGGCGCTCGACCGAGAGCCGGTGCCGCCAGCGCTCCGGGGCGCGTTCTCCGCGCACCGCGCGCGCGTCGCGGGCGCGATGGCGGCGGCCGCGAGCGGTCCACCGGCCAGGGGGGCGCCGCCCGGCGAAGGCGGCGCCCCTACTCGTCCGCAGGGAGCATCGGAAACGCCTGCTCGAAGGTGACGAGGATGTCGCCGGGGAGCGCGTCAGGCTCCTTGTAGCCGCGCGTCAGCGGCACGCCCCAGTCGGCGCGCATGACGACGCGGTTGAGCTGCGGGAAGAGGGCCCGCACCCCGAAGCCAGCCGACTGCTTGAGGCGCAGATCATCGAAGCCGTCGAAGGCGTCGCCCGCGTCGAAGAAGGCCGCGCCCGCGACCTGGCACGACCAGACCTCGACGGGCCGCGTGCGGAGCTCCAGGTTCGCCGAGAGCACGTCCTCGCCGATGAACGCCGCCGTCGGGTACCCGCGGAGCCGCGTGTCGCCGCCGAGCACCGACCTCCTGTTCAGGTAGTTCCTGTATCGGTCGAGCAGGCGCACGTCGAACACGAGCCGCCCGACGCCGAAGCTCGGCGTATGAACCCGCGCGCGCGCCTCGATGGAGGCGTCGAAGATCTGCGAGCCGTCGAGCTCGGTGACGCTCTCGACCACGGCGCGCGCGAGGCCGTCGCCGAGCGCGACGGTGTACGCCGCGGCGGCGGAGATCCCGAGGAAGTTCCGGCTGGAGTTGAGCGCGGTCGTGACCGGATAGATCAGGATCGCGAGCTCGTGCCCGAGCCGGTAGTCCTCCTGCAGCGCGAGCGTGTTGAAGTCGAGGACGCGCAAGAAGCGGGTCGAGTACGTCGCGTACTTGAACGTCGGCGCGACGCGGGTGTCGCTCACCGGCATCACGCGCCTCTCGAACTCGGCGATCGCGGCCGGGGCGAGGCCCTCGGGCGCGTCGAAGCGATAGACCTTGCGGCTCGCCTCGATGCCCACCGAGAGGTCGTGCTTCACGGCCGAGGACCGCGCCGCGCCGCCGCCGAAGCTGCGCGTGACGGCGTAGCTGCCCACCAGGAGGTCGCTCCGGTAGCGGTACGGGACGCGATCGTCCTCCGGCGTGGCCGCCGCGTCGAAGGTGGCGAGCTTCGTGCCGACGAAGCGGCGGGTCACCTCGTCGCGCCAGGAGATCTCGGCTTCCCAGGCCCACTCCGCCTGCGTCGCGTAGAGCGGCTGCCCGTAGATGAACTCGCCGCTCGTGCCCTCGAAATCGCCGGTCTCCCGGTCGATGATCGCGTTCGCCTGGGTCCGCAGCCGCACGTGGCTGCCCCCGATGCGCGGCATCGCGTAGGTGGCGCCGAGCGAGAGCGCGCCGGGATCGAGCGCGAGCTGCGCTGCCACGGCGTGGTGGATCCCGAGCAGGTTCTGCTCGCTGGGCTGCAGGAACAGGTACTCGAGCTGCCCGCCGGCGATGCGGTAGTCCGAGTTGAGGCGCAGGCTCCAGACGTCCTTGGTGACGACGGCGACCCGCACCCGATCCGGCGCGCCGCCCCGCACGGCGAAGACGAGGACGAGCGACAGCTGGCTCAGCTCGCGCAGGTGGCGCGCCGACTCGTCGGCGAGCGCCTGCTCGTAAGGAAGCCCGACCGCGAGCAGCACCTCGCGCCGGATGACGTACGGCCGCGAGAGCGCGTGGAACCAGTTCAGGAAGGCCGGCGCAGGATCGCGGTCCTCGATCACCTCGAGCGGGACCACGTCGATCCCCTCGACGATCTTCCCTTCGGGGGCAGGATCGAGGGTCGCGCGGAGGCGCGACAGGACGCGCTCGATGGTGGCGCTCTCGTAGCTCGAATAGCCCTCGCGCCGAGCCGGCGCGGCGAGCGCCGCCGTCCCGCCCTGCTTCGCGGCGGGCGCCGCCGTCCCGCCTTGCTGGGCCTGCGCCTCGATCGAGAGGAGCGCCCCGAGGGCCGGGATCGCGAAGCGCACCAGCACGATCGATGCGCTACGCACGAGCCGCTCGCCTCAGAAGGACTCGTTGGCAGGGTACGTCGCCATGACGTTGATCTTGTACTTCACGTACTGGTGCGGGATCGTCCCCCAGTCGGGCGTCGGCATGGCCCGCTTCACGCAGCGGAGCAGCTCCTTCGTCTTCGCGCGGCTCACCGTCGTCGACTTGCCCACGTAGAGGTTGGTCCGCTTCCGCCGGAAGTCCATCTCGAGGACGAAGCTCACCGTGACGCCCGTCTTGTCGGAAGGGGCGCACTGGACGTTGTCGCGGATCGCGCGCGACAGGCCGTCCTCGAAGAAGGTGACGTGATCGCAGCGCTCGGGCGGGGTGGTGCCCGGGCCGGGGTTCTCGCACTTGATCGTCGTGAACGGCGAGAGCGTGACGCCCTCCGCCAGCGCGGCGCCCGCGTCGGAGAGCGCGCCCGCGTCCCAGGCGTAGGCGCCGGCGTCAGCCGTCGCGGCGTCCGCGGAGGGGATCGACTCGGGCTTCGGGCGCCGCCACAGGTAGAGCGGCACCGCCACCACGATGAGGCCCGCGACGAGCGCGATGATGATCTGGAGCCGCACGGGGCGCTCGCTGCCGCCGCGACCCAGGTAGCGGTACGGCGAGGGTTGAGACGGCGGACTGGAGGTGGAAGGGAACGGAGGCCTGCTGTTCATCGGACACGCTCAGGCTCAATCGATGAGCGTCCGCGCAGGGCGCCCGGGCTCGCCCTTCACCAGCGTCGCGCCGAGCTCCAGCGTCTCGGGGAGCATCCCCTGAACCTGCGCGACCACCTGCTCGACCACGTGACGGGCCTCGTCGATGCTCGGACCCACGATCGAGACCACGAACTTGAGCGGCCCCGTCCGGCCCGCGACGGCCGGCGTGAGGCTGAGCAGGAGCATCTCGGTCAGATCGATCACCCGCTGCGCCGCCTTCCGCAGGGCGAGCATCTCCAGGATGGTCGGGCGCTCGCTGACCTGGCGGTTCGGCCCGCGCAGCTCGTACCGCGCGACCTGCATCGGCACCTCGGCCCAGTCGGCGAACAGGCCGTCCTCGTCGATCGCCTTCATCAGGTGCTCCCGCACGAGCAGGCCCGTGAGGCCGTCGCGCTTCGCGAGGTACTGCTTCGCGCGCCGGTGCTGCGGCGAGTCCGGGCCGAACGTCACGAGCTTCATCCGGCACTCGCCGACCTGCACCTCGCCGCCGTGCAGCAGCGAGACCTGCGACTTGCGCTCGTAGTTGAAGTCCGCGTAGCTGCCGTTCGTGCTGCCCTGGTCCTCGATGAACCACGAGCCCGTCTGCCACTTCAGGATCGCGTGCGCCCCCGAGACGGTCGCCTCGGGCACGCACAGGCTCTGATCGCTGCGGCGGCCGAGCGCGAGCTTCGTGTCGTGCAGCGGCAGCAGAGAGCCCACGATCTCGGGCGCGTTCGTCGCGTACGTCACGAGCAGCGACTGCGCCCCGGGGGTGAAGTTCAGCTTGAGCGCGCCGCCCGGCGGCGGGCCTGGATCGAGGCGCTCGCGCGGCAGCTGGATCGGGCTCGTCGTGAGCTGCGACGGGTTGAAGAAGCGCATGTGCCGCGCCTGCGGCCGCATCGACGGGTCCTCGTTGAGGCCGCGGAAGATCTGCCGCACCTCGTCGATCGACAGGCCCGCCGGGACGTCGAACATGATCTGCTGCTTCATCGTCTTGACCCGCGGCTTGTAGCCGGGCTCCGGGACGCGGCAGGTCCACATCTCCCAGAGGGTCAAGGCCATGGCGTACACGTCGTCCTCGGGGCTCGCGCCGCCATTGCGCAGCCGCTCGGGAGACATGTAGTTCGGCGTGCCGCCGTCGGGCGGGGCGCCTGGACGGCGCGCCGAGGCGCGCGCGCGCTCCTGGGCGAAGCCGAAGTCGAGGATCACCGCGCGGCCCTCGGAGACCATCACGTTGCCGGGCTTCAGGTCGCCGTGGACGAGGCCCTGCGCGTGGATGGCCGCGAGCCCGTTGCAGACCTCGCTCGCGATCTTGCGGAACTCGTCCGCCGAGTAGCCGCCCTGGGCCTTGCGCTTGCGGATGTGCGTGTGGAGCGTCTGCCCGGGGATCTGCTCCATCACGAGGATGGGGCCCCACGGGCTCGGCGCGAGGTCGTGCACGCGACAGACGTTCGGATGGCCCACCGAGCGAGCGAGGAGGAGCTCCTGGCGGAGCGCCTCGTCGTCGCCTGGCATGCGCGACTCTTCGCGGACCACCTTGAGGGCCACGGTCTGCTGCGTCGAGCGATCGAAGGCTAGGAAGACCTCGCCCATGCCGCCCTTACCGAGGCTCTGACGGATGTCGTAACGGTCATTGATGACCGTTCCGGCAGTGATGGGAGGAGGGGGTGTCTTGGTCACGGCCCGCGGTGGATAAAAGGAGCGCGAACCGGAGCGTGCCCGACACCGGCTGCGGCGCACAGCGTCGTCCATCTGAACGTAGAGCGCAACGGTCGTTCGGAGGGAGAGGCCGGACACCGCGCGGAGGCGGCCGCTTCCCCGCTGATTTGGGCCAAGATCGCCCTTCCGAACGTCCCGGCCGCCGGGATCCCTTGACGATGACGGCTGATTTGTTTACGCGCCTCCGCCGGCCCGGCGCGACCGCCCCGCGCACGCCGGCGAGCGCGCGCTGTACGCCGGGCCAGCGAGCCGTTGAAGCCACGTCCATCCACCGGACGGGCGAGAAGGTCGGCCTCTCCGCGATGGCCTGAGAACGGCCCAGCGGACCGATGTTCGTCCGGGACGACACAGAGGGCGCGACGCGCTCGCGCCGGTCGCCGTCGCCTTCGACGCGCTCGCGCCGGTCGCCGTCGCCTTCAGCGACGACGGTGGTCGCGTGCGCAACGCGTGCGCAACGCGTGCGCGCCGACGGCTCCCTGGCTCCGCTCATGGGCTTCGCGATCGCAGGCGCGTCGCTCGCCCTCTCTCTTCGCCGACGACGCGAACCGCCGCTGGATGGGCGACCTCGCGCTGAACGCGGCTCCCTGTCCGTGGTCGCGTCCGCCGCAGATCGACCCCCTTCCGACCGCGCGCCGCGCAGCGCTCCACGACGGAGCGATCCGCCCGCGAACCGCGCAGACCGAGGCGATGCGCAGGCCATGCAGACGTCCCGCTCCTGCGCGCGATCCGTCTACGTTCTTCGCGCCACAGCGACCCGCCAAGGTCACCGACGTTCAGCCTCGTGCGGCCCGCCACGCATCACTGACCGTACGGACGGCAGCGCACCATACGCCGCGCATTTCCTGCTTGTATCGTGGCACTGCAGATTGACACCTCAGAGTCGCCTCAGTCACACTGCTCCCGAGGCGGCTGCTGTGTGTCCAATCTTCACCTCCTCCCGCTGCCCGAGGAGAGGCTCGACATGCCTGATAGCGGACAGCGAGAGGTAACCGGCAGCTCGAAGGTCTCGAGGGCTGCCGCGACAGACCCGCTGCTGGGGCGTGTCATCAACGGCCGCTTCAAGATCGTCAGCGTCATCGCCCGCGGCGGCATGGGGAAGGTGTACAGGGCCGAGCAGGCGCCGCTCGGCCGCATCTGCGCGCTCAAGGTGCTGAGCCCCAAGTACGATGGCGACCACGATCCCGAGTTCCACAGGCGCTTCTTCCTCGAAGCGTCGATCGCGGCGAAGCTCACGCACCCGAACACGGTCACCGTGTTCGACTACGGCCAGAGCGACGACGATATCTACTACATCGCGATGGAGTACATCGAGGGGAAGACCCTGCACCGCGTGCTCCGCGAGGAAGGGCCGTTCTCCGAGGCGCGCGCGGCCCACATCGCGCGCCAGATCTGCCGGTCGCTCCGCGAGGCGCACGGGCTCGGCGTCGTGCACCGCGATCTCAAGCCGGGCAACGTGCTGCTCGTCGATCACGAGGACGAGCACGATCACGTGAAGGTGCTCGATTTCGGGCTCGTCAAGGACACCCAGAGCGGCGAGGACCTGACCCAACAGGGCCTGTTCATGGGCTCGCCCAAGTACATGGCGCCCGAGCAGATCACCGGCAACGACGTCTCGGCGCGCACCGATATCTACGCGCTCGGCGTGATGATGTACGAGATGCTGTCGGGCCAGGTGCCCTTCGACAAGGGCGCGAGCGTCGGGACGCTCATGTCGCACGTCCACGACCAGCTCCCGCCGATGCAGGCCCACAACCCGCAGCTCTCCATCTCGCAGACGATGGAGGGGATCGTCTATCGCTGCCTGGAGAAGGACCCGGCGCATCGCTTCTCCTCGATGAACGAGCTCGTCACCGCGCTCAAGTTCGCGGCGGGCGGCATCTCCACGCGAGACACGGGCGAGAACCCGCCCATGCCGTCCGGCGCGACGGGCTACCGCGCGTCGTTGCCCTCGTATCCCTCGGCGCCCTCGCAGCCGTCGGCCACGCCGTACCCGTCGGCGCCTTCGTATCCGTCGGCCGCTTCGTACCCGTCGACGCTCTCGCGTCCGCCGGCCACGCCGTACCCATCGGCGCCTTCGCATCCTCCGGCCACGCCGTACCCATCGGCCCCTCCTCTCTCGACGACGAGCGATTTCCCGGGCCTCTCCACGCCGAACTCGTCGCCCCCCACGAGCGCGCCCGCCACCTCTACAGGCCCCCTCGCCACGGACAGCGCCCTCAAGCAGCCGGCGGCGCCCGTCTTCGTCCCCCCGTCGATCACCGACGCGATGGGATCGCGCCCGGCGCCGCCCGCGGAGGGGCTCTCCTCCACCCAGACCGGCGCGGGCCCGGGTCGAAAGGTCATCCCCTGGGCGCTCGCCGCGACCCTCGGTGTCGGGGTCGGCGTCACCGCCGTCCTGCTGGCGCGCGTACCGGCCGCCCCGACGAGCGCGGCGGCGCGCGAGCAGGGCGCGGCGAGCCCGCCTCCGCCCGCAGCGCCGGCCCCGGCAGCGCCGGCGGCGCGGGGGCTGCAGATCGAGAGCACGCCGCCCGGCGCGGCCGTCAGGGAAGGCAACAAGGAGCTCTGCGCCGAGACGCCGTGCGAGATCGTCTGGCGAGGGGCCGCGGCCGCGCTCGCGCTGGAGCACGAGCTCGTGTTCGAGAAGCCGGGCTACAAGCCCGCCACGGTGCGCGTCTCCGGCGCCGAGGAGAAGGTGCGCGCGAAGCTCGACCCGGCCGCGATCGCGGCGCCGGCGGCCCCGATCAAGCCCAGGGCGAACCTCCAGAAGCCCGAGCCGTACAAGAGCAACCCCTACTGACGAGGGCGCGGACGCGCCCCGGCCGCTCTTCTGGTAGAGTCGCGGCGCTCTCGCGGCTGCGGCCCCTCACCATGGCCGCAGCGGCTTCGCGTTCGCGCGAGAGCTCACCGGACGCTCCTCGCGTCGACCCGTCGATGAAGTGTTCGGTGTGATGTGGGGAGCAGCGCCGTCAGCGCTCCCGAGCTCTCGCCGGGATCGCCGTCGCTCCCCGGCCCCGCTGAGGACAGGGCGAACTCATGTCGTCTTCCGATTCCTGCTCGCACCGCCGCCGCGACGCCGTCCCGGCGCTCGACCCGACCCACGACGCCCGCGCAGCGCGGCCGCGCCGAGCGAGGGCGCTCCAGCGGAAGCTCCTCGCCTGCGCCGTCGCCTTCGGCGCGATGACCGCCGCGCGCGGCGCGCTCGCCGACGCCCGCACCGAGGCGCGCCTCCACTTCCGGGCAGGCATGGATCTCATCGCCCAGAAGCAGTTCGACGAGGGCATCCGGCAGCTCCAGAAGGCCAACGAGATCCTCCCGCACCCGAACGTCACCTTCAACATCGCGCGCGCGCACGCCGAGGCCGGCCACATCGAGCAGGCGCTCGCCGCCTACCGCGAGTACATCGCGAGCGATCCCCCGGACCGTGAGCAGGTGACGAGGATCGTGGAGCAGCTGGAGCAGCGCCTCGCCGCGCAGCGCACCGCGGCGATCCCCGAGCCGAAGCAGCCGCCGGCGCCCGCGCCGCAGCAGCCGGCGCCGCAGCAGCCCGCCCCGGGAGAGGCGCCCGCCCCGCCCGCCTCGCCGGCCCCCGCCGGGGAGCCGGCCGCGCAGGGCGCGCCCGCGGCGGCCGCGACGAAGGCGGCAGCGCCGGCGCCAGGGCCAGGATCGAAGGCGGCCCCCGGCGACGCCGCGGGGATCGTCGGCGCGGCCCGGACCGAGGACGTCTACCAGGAGACGGTCGTCACCGCCTCGCGCGGCGCCCAGAGCCCGCTCGACTCGCCGAACTCGACGACCATCGTGACCCGGCAGGACATCCGGCTCTCCGGGATCACGCGCATCCCCGAGCTGCTCCGGCGCGTCGCCGGCATGGACGTCATGCAAATCACGGGCGGCGACGAGAACGTGTCGATGCGCGGCTTCAACAGCCGCCTCGCCAACAAGATCCTCGTCCTCGTGAACGGCCGCACGGTCAAGAACGACGTGCTCGGCTCGACCTTCTGGGAGGCGCTCTCGATCGACGTGGATCAGATCGAGCGCATCGAGGTCGTGCGCGGCCCGGGCTCCGCGCTCTACGGCGCCGACGCGTTCGCCGGCATCGTCAACATCATCACGATCGAGCCCGGCGTCGGGAAGAGCGGCTTCCGCGCGGGCTACGGGGATCACCGGCAGGGCTACGCCTCGGTGTGGGCCTCGGCGCGCGAGGGCGATTTCGCGTACCGCCTCTCCGCGGGCTACACCCGCTACCCCCGGTGGTCGCGCGAGGTCGCTGACGACCGCATCGACCTCGAGACGAGCGGCCAGAGCCAGGATCTCGGCGCGCAGAACGTCCGCATCGACCTCCGGACCTCGCAGCGGCTCGGGCCGCAGCGCGAGCTCACGGTGGGCGCCGGCTACTCCCGGAGCGAGCTCGACATCTACGGCATCGGCCCGTTCAACGACTACAACCTGGAGGTCGCCAACGCCGACGTCGCGGTCACGTACCGCAGCGAGAACGTCAACGCGCGGACGTACTACTCGAACCTCGACGGGTACTCGCTGCTCAACGCCGCCTACCTCGGGCACACGCTGTTCGCAGGGCGGCCGCAGCAGCACGTCGTGAACGCAGAGCTCGAGTTCGTGAAGACGCTCCGCGCGCCCAGCCCCGTCGTGCACGACTTCCACATCGGCCTCGGCTACCGGCTCAAGGCGACGTCGTGGAGCTACCTCGAGGACGACATGCCGCTCGAGCACCAGGGCTCGGTGTTCCTCCAGGACTCGATGAAGCTCGGCGAGCGCGTCACGGTGGTCGCGTCCGGGAGGCTCGACTACGTGCCCTACCTGGAGCGGCTCATCCCGTCGCCGCGCGGCTCCGTCATCTTCAAGCCGACCGAGCGCCAGGCGATCCGCGTCTCCGGCTCGACGGCGTTCCGTTCGCCCACGTCGCTCGAGGCCTACGTCGACCTTCCCATCCAGCTCGCGCTGCCCGGCCTCGAGCTCCTCTCGACATCGAGGACGCCGGACAGCTCCGAGCGCCCCATCGACCCCGAGCAGATCATCACCGCCGAGGCGAGCTACCTGAACCAGCAGAGCGATTACTTCGAGTTCGAGGTCACCGCGTACTACAACCGCGTGAGCGATCTCATCGTGCTCGCCGAGCCTCAGCGCACGACCCTCTCGCAGCGCGCCCACGGGTCCGGGGGGCTGAACCCGGAGACGGGGAGATACACCTCGGGGTTCGGCGGCTTCGAGAACCAGAGCGACGTCTACCACGTCTTCGGCGGCGAGCTCGGCGGCCGCGTCTACCCCGTCGAGGGGCTCGACATCTTCGCCAACTACGCGCTCAACCGCTCGGTGCACCGGCGCCCGGACGGGCGCGACACGCTCGAGGACGCCCGCACCAGCCGGCACAAGGTGAACGCAGGGGTCCAGCTCCGCACGCCGATCGGCGTCGACGGCGAGGTCACGTTTCACTACCAGTCCTCGCAGGTGTGGGCCGAGCAGGTCCCGACGGGGACGGTCATCGCCACGAAGCAGTACGAGCTGCCCGCGTACACGCTGCTCAACGCGCGCGTCGGCTACCGCTTCCTGGACCGCGCCGAGATCTCCGCGACCGTGTTCAACGCGCTCGACGGGCTCGGCGACAACGCGCTGCAGATGCACCCGTTCGGCAACCGCATCGGCCGGCGCTTCATGGGATTCTTCAGCTACTCGCTCTAGTGCTCGCTCTAGCCACCGCCATGCTCCGACCCAGCCCCCGCACCGGTCTCCTCCTGCTCGGCGCACTCCTCGCGGCCCTCCCGGGCTGCGACGACGTGGAGGTCTTCGTCCCGCTGCCGGATCAGAGCGGCCCCGCCGGGGTGCTCGACGGCACGGTGACGTACGCCGGACCCAGGCCCTGCACGAAGGACGGCCACGTCGTCGGCGCAGCGATCGTGCTCGGCTTCGACACCCGCCTGCTGCCGCCGCCCGAGGGGCTCGGCACCTCGGCCGCGAGCATCGACGTGATCCCCGGCGACGAGCTCTTCGGGGGCCTGGGCGCCGCGCTCGATCGCACCGCGGACGGCGCGCTCCACTGCCCCGAGCCGGACGCGCCGCCCGTCACCGTGAGCGCTACCTGGAGGCTTTCGCCCCTGGCCGCAGGCACCTACCAGATCCGCGGATTTTACGATCACGACGGCAACTTCGACCCCACCTTCGGCATCGCCAACCTGCCGACCCGGGGCGACGTGGCCGGCGGCGCGATCGAGAACGCGACCGAGGTGCTCGCCGGCGCCGCGCCGCGGTACCGCGCGATCACCATCGCCGCCCCCATCCCCGAGACGGGCACGCGCGTCAGCGGCATCGCCGTCACCCTCGGGCTCCCGCTCCCGCTGGAGCGGCCGCTCTTCCACGTCGCCGAGGTGCTCGCGCCGGCGTCCGGCGTCACGCAGAGCCCGAGCGAGGTGGTCATGGCCTCCGACTTCCAGCTGGAGACGTTCAGCCAGGCCGATCCCGCCGGCACCGAGGCGTCGCTCCTGCGCCTGCGGCTCGCCGCGGGGGTGCCGGACGGCGAGGTCGCGCGCGCGGCGAAGCCCCCGCTGTCGCTGCCGGTGGGCGGCGAGGCCGCGCCGACCCTCACCTACGCGCGGCAGGACGTGAACGGCGACGGGGCGATCGACAGCGACGACCATGTCCCCGACTCGGCCCTGATCCCGGCGCTCTTCCCGATCTCGGTGTTCGCCAAGCAGGACGACGAGGAGCCGCTGACCAGCCAGGCCGCGCCCGCGGTGCTCCTCCAGGGGCTCACGATCTACGACGATCTCCTGACCACGGCGACGCTCGGCCCGGAGCCGCTGAACGAGCCGCGAGACAGCGCGCTCATCGGCGTCCGGCCCGCGGCGCTGTGCATGCACCCGACCGAGCCGCAGCAGGGGGGCGTGCTCGTGCTCAGCCACAAGACCGACAAGGAAGGGCACGACATCATCGCGGAGCGGGACGTGGCCCAGGTCGAGGAGGCGCTGAGCCGGCAGTTCGGGCGAGAGATCAAGGTCGCGTTCGGGTGCCTGCCCGAGGGGCGCTACGCGCTCAGCCTCATCTACGGCACCGGCCAGGCCTGGACCGTGCCCAACGAGGCCGGCGTGTGCGCGCCGTCGGAGACCGAGACCTCCGACGGCGAGATCTGCGGCGCGCGGCCGCGCCTCGCGTCGCAGCGCGTCGCGCTGGTCATCGGTCCGCCGGACGACGAGGCGTACTGCGCCGAGCACCCGACGCCGGCGGCCTGCGCGCGCTGAGCGCGGCGGCCGCGTCCGGTCCCGATCGGCGCGGAGGCCGCCGCGATCCGCGCTCGGGCGCGGCGAAAGCGCCGGTTTCCTGCTGGAGGCGGCGGTTGCCTCGCGCGCGCGGACCGATGGTAGGGTCTCGGCATGCGCTGCACTTGCTTTCCCTCGCTTGCTCTTCTGGGGGCGCTCGGCGGCGCCGCGGCGGGCGTGCTCGTTCCATCCGACGCGTCCGGCGGCTGGCCGCCGCCCGTGTCGGCCAGCGCAGAGGACATGGCCGAGCCCGAGCACTGGCCGAACGACCCCGACTACGGCACGTCGGTCACGCAGAGCGGACAGTGGAGCTTCTACTCGTTCATCCCGGCCTCGAGCGGGTACGTCCGGCAAGAGGAGTCCGCCGCCGGCATGGCGATCGATCTCGCCTGGCGCTTCACCCAGGGGGATCCGCGCGTCAGGATCGCCGTCGCCGACTCCGGGATCCTCTGGGGAGAGGGGGATCTCCTGGAGAAGGTGTGGCTCAACCAGGGCGAGCTCGCGGCCCACAAGCCGCGGCGCGCGGACGGCGCGGCGTGCGGCGGCGACGGCGCGCTCGAGGGCTTCGACTGCAACGGCGATGGGATCCTCTCCGTCGCGGACTACAGGGACACGCCGGAGCTCACGCCCGCAGCGTCGGAGGGGCGGCCGCAGGGCGATCGGAACGGGAACGGCCAGCTCGACGCCGGCGACCTCCTCCTCCACTTCTCCGACGGGATCGACGACGATCAGAACGGCTACGTCGACGACATCGCGGGCTGGGACTTCTTCAAGAACGACAACGATCCGTTCGACGACGCCCGCGACGGCCACGGCACCGAGGGCGCGAAGACGTCGGCCGCGCAGACGAACAACCAGCTGGGCGGCGCGGGCGTCTGCCCGCAGTGCCGGGTCATCCCGCTGCGCGTCGGCGAGAGCCACGTCGCCGACGCGCAGGACCTCGCGAAGGCGCTCCTCTACGCGGCCGACGGCCGGGCCAACGTCGTGCAGTGCCCTGTGACCGCGGTCGACAACACCGGCTTCGTCCAGGCGGCGCTCGACTACGCCCACGCCCAGGGGACGCTCGTCGTCGCGTCGATGGGCAACGAGGGCTCGCGCCACCACGGCGTGCCCGCGACGAGCAACCACGCGCTGCCCGTGAGCGCCGTCCGCTACGACGGCCAGAGCGTCGCGACGTCGACCACGTTCGTCGACGCGTCCCCGTGCTCGAGCTTCGGCGGCAACAACGTCCTGGCCGTGTCGAGCCCCGGCTGCGCCAGCGACGCGACCGCCGAGCTCGCCGGCGTCGCGGGGCTGCTCTACTCCGTCGCCCTCGACCGCGGCGTGTCGCTGTCCCCGGGGGAGGTGCAGAGCTTGCTCATCGCGACCGCCGACGACATCGCGGTGCCGGAGTCGCAGGAGCCCGGATCGCTGTACCGCTTCTCGCAGGCGGGGTTCGAGCAGCGGTTCGGCCACGGCCGCGTCAACGCGAACCGCGCCGTGGAGGCGCTCAGCGAGGGGCGCGTGCCGCCCGCCGTCGACATCACGTCGCCGCGGTGGTTCGAGGTCGTCTACAAGGATCAGGTCCAGGGCCCGGTGCCGATCGAGGGCACCATCTCGGCGAAGCGGGCGATGGCCTACGACTACTGGGTCGAGTGGGCTGCAGGCGCGCAGCCGCTCGAGGCGGATTTCAAGGTGATCCACAAGGAGGCGAACCTGGCGCCAACGGTCGTCACCGGCACCGAGGGCCCGATCGCCTCCCTCGACGTGCGCACGATCGACACGTCCCACCTCCGCGACCCCGACAGCCCCCACGGCGAGGACGATCGCGCGATCACGGTGCGCGTCCGCGCGAGGGCCCACTACGCCGCCGGCAACGTGGAGAGCGAGGCGCGGCGCACGGTCCACGTCGACAGCGATCCGACGCTGGTCCAGGGCTTCCCCGTCCGCGTCGGCGACAGCGGCGAGGGCAGCCCGAAGATGGCCGACATCGACGGCGACGGCGTCCGCGAGCTCGTCTATCCGACGGCCGGCGGCGCGCTGCACGTGCTGAAGGTGACGCCCAAGGGGCCGCAGCCGCTGCCGGGGTTCCCGTTCATGACCCGCGCCACCGACGGCCTGCTCGCGCCGCCGCCGTCCCCGGCCACGCCCGATTACCTCGGCGCCCCCGCGTACAGCAAGGTGAACGGTGAGCTCGGCCGCGAGCCGATCCTGAGCGCGCCCGCCATCGCGGACCTCGACGGCGACGGCAGGCAGGAGATCGCGATCTCCACCTGGCCGGGCACGATCTACGTCATCGGCGCGGACGGCAGCGACCGGTACGGGTGGCCGATACGCCTCCCCGAGATCCCCTCCTGCCCCCTCGATCCCGGGGCTCCGGCGAGCGCGCCGTGCATGTCCGCGGCCGCGCGGATCGCGCGCGGGGCCTTCGCCTCGCCGGTCCTCGCGGATCTCGACGGCGACGGGCGGCTCGACGTGATCCAGGCGGCGTTCGACGGCACGGTCCACGCGTTCGACAGGGATGGCCGCGCGCTGCGCGGCTTCCCCGTCGAGGTGCACTACGCGGGTCCGCTCGCCGAGGAGCCGGCGCGGAGCCGCCTCCTCGCGACGCCCGCCGTGGCCGACTTCAACGGCGACGGGCTGCCGGATCTGCTGGTCGCGTCGAGCGAGCGGCTCGGCGAGGACGGCGAGGCCGGGGCGGTCTACGTGATCGATGGGCGGGGCACGACCGCGCCCTCCGGGCCCGTGCTCGCGGGGTGGCCCGTCACGGTGCCGTCGCTCTCGCTCGACCCGCTCGCCGCGGAGGGGATCACGGCCTCGGGCGTCGTCGGGCGGTTCGACGGCGCGCTGGCGGGCGTCGTCCAGGGCAACGGCGCGCCGCCGCTCGTCCTACCGGCCTCGCCCGGCGAGCAGCTCGAGCTCCTGGCGACGCCGGCGGGCGCGCTGCCGCGGGCGAGCGACGGCTCACAGGCCGGGCTCGACCCGACGTTCGGGCCCCTGTCGCCCGCCGCCGGCGCCCGGACGATGATCCCGTTGCTGTCGCAGCCCGCGCTCGGCGACATCGATCAGGACGGCACCCCCGACGTCATCGCCGCGGGCGCGTCGAACGCGGCCGCGCTCGCCCTCACGGGCGCGCAGGGGGCGGCGCAGCCGGGGCCTCACCTGCTCGCCATCTGGAGCGGCAGGTCGGGCGCGATGCTGCCTCGCGCCCCGTTCGTGCTCGAGGACTACGCGATCTCGGGCAGCCAGGCGGTCGTCGATCTGAACGGCGACGGCTACCCCGAGGTGCTGAGCGGATCGAGCGGCTACTTCCTTCACGCCTTCGACGGGTGCGGCCGGGAGCCGCGCGGGTTCCCGAAGTTCACCGGCCAGTCGATCACCACGACGCCCGCCGTGGGCGACCTCGACGGCGACGGCACGCTCGAGATCGCGGTGGGCACGCGCGACGGCTGGCTCTTCGCCTGGCACACCGAGGCGACGACAGGCGCGCTCATCGCCTGGGAGAGCCTCCATCACGACAACCAGAACACGGGCAACCTCGACACGCCGCTCAAGCAAGGGAGCGCGCGGAGGGCGCCGCGGCCGCTCACGGTGGACCTGTGCGAAGGCCCGCAGCAGGCGCCGCTCATCCTCCAGCTGGGCGGAGGCTGCGGGTGCGAGGCCGCGGGCGCCGAGCCGCGGCACGGGTCCGGCGCTCGCGGCGCGGGCGCGGCGCTGGGCGCGGCGCTGGTCGGGGCGATGGCGCTGAGGGGGAGGCGGCGGAGGGCGTAGGCCGTGAAGGAACCGCGCACCGCCGCGCGGCTCAGCGCCGCTCAGCGCCACCCGACCTGCAGCACGCACGCCCCCGAGCTGCCGGCCCCGCAGCGCAGCTCGAGGAGGCGCGCGGTGGACCCTGACGTGGACGTTGCGAGCAGCGCCCGCAGGAAGCCGCTCACGTAGCGGCACATCACCGGCGCGAGCCCGTCGGGCAGCCAGAGATCGACCTTCGCGCTGTGGGTCGACGTGCGCTCGACCTGGACGCGCCCCCACGCGTGGAACCGGCGGAGCAGCGGCCCCGCCACCTCCAGCAGCGCCTCCGGCGTCCGCGCGACCTGGAGCCTGCGCAGCATCTCGGGGAGCGCCGCGCTCGCGAGCGCGCCGCCGGCCGCCTCCACGGTCCCGGGGGCCTCGTCGCCGAGCGCGCGCAGGTAGGCCACGAGGGGCGCCACCGGGTAGAGCGCGGCGTCGTCGGTCGCCGCGGCGATGGCGTCGCGGTCCGCCGGATCGAGGCCGCTCCACACGCGCGCCTCGCCCCCTTCACCGAGCCGCCGCGCCGCCTCGGCCCTGCAGAGCCGGAAGGCCAGGCCGCGGCTCAGCGGCGCGCCGTCGTGCTGCGCCGGGATCGGGGCCTGCGTGCGCTCGCCTGGGCCCGAGAGGAGCGGGCTCGAGAGGAGCGCGGCGGCGAGCGCGTCGGAGAAGGCGACAGGCGAAGCGATGCGCCGGGACGGCTCCGGCTCGAGCGCCCGCGCGAAGAGGGCGTCGACGCTCGGGGAGAGCCCCGGCCGCGCGCGCGAGGGAGGCGTGATCTCCCCGCGCTGCTGCATCGCGACGATGCCGTAGGTGCCCGCGGCCTCGAACGGGGCCCTGCCCGTCAGCATGGCGTAGGTGACCGCCGCGAGGGCATACGTGTCGAGCGCCGGCTGCGGGTCGGCTGCCCCGGGGATCAGCTGCTCCGGCGCCGCGAAGCCGCGCGTCCCGCCGACGAGATGAGGCCGCTCGCTGCCCAGCCGGGCCCCGAGCCCGAAGTCGATGAGCACCGCCCGCTCGATCCGCGTGTCGAGGAGGATGTTGCCCGGCTTGACGTCCGCGTGCACGTAGCCCTCGGCGTGCATGCTCGCGAGCGCGCCCGCGATCTGACGGACGACGCAGAGGACCTGGTGGAGGGGCATGAACCCGCCCTGCGGCGCGCGGTCGACGATGTGGCGGTGGATCGTCTCTCCCTCGACGTACTCGAGGAGGAGGTACATGCGCGCGCCGTCGAGCCGCCCCCAGCCGTACAGCTGGACGATGCTCGGGTGCCTCAGCCGCACGAGCGCCTCGGCCTCGCGGAGCAGCGCGCTGTCGTCCGGCTCCGTGACCACCTTGAGCGCGACGAGCTGGCCGAGGAGCTTCTCGCGCGCGAGGTAGACCTGCGACTGGCCGCCCTCGCCCAGGATCGCGGTGATCCAGTACTTGTCGTCCACGAGATCGCCGGGGGCGAGCCGCACGGGCAGCTCGCTCGCGTCGCCCCGGGCGGGCGGCGCGGGTGCGCCGGCGCTCTCCGGCGCAGGCTGCGACGTGGGCCGCTCGTTCGACTCGGTCACGTTCGGCGAGAGGCCGGAGCGCCGCGCGAGCTGCTCGCTCACCAGCCTGGCCGCGAGCTGGAGGGTCGCGATGCTCCCCGCGTCGAACTGCCGGGGCTCGCTGGACACCGCGCACACGCTCCCGACAGCCCCGACCCCCTCGAGGACGACCGGGAACCCGGCGTACGCGCGGACCAGGTTCATGGCCACGAGCGGGTTCTCGGACAGCACGGGGTGCGCCTGGGCGTCCTCGACGACGAGCGGGGCGTTGTCGCGCGCGACGTGCTCGCAGAACGACCACGAGCGCAGCGTCCCTCCGGCGATCGACAGGTCGCGGGGGAGGCCGGTCGCGCCGATGAAGATCTGCCTCGACGAGTCGATGATCGTGACGACGCTGGCCGACGTGCCCACGCCCCGCGCGACGAGCTCGGCGACGACGACGAGCTCGGGGTCGGGCGTCGTGCTGCGCAGGCCCCGCCGCTCGAGCTCGGCGTCGCGCGCGGGGTCGTCGAGGGGGTCGGCGGCGCCGGCCGCCGGCCCGTGGCTCAGGGTGGGACCGTGGCCCAGCGACGGGAGCAGCGCCCCGAGGAGCGCCTCCGCGGTGACCGGCTTGTGGACGACCGCCGCGACCTGCTCGTAGCCGCGGATCCGATGGAGGAAGCCGCGGAACCGCGACGTGACGATCAACCGCGCGGGCGGCGGCGTCCGATCGCCCGCTCGGACCCAGCCCTCGACCGCGGCGCGGTCCAGATCCGCGATGATGGCATCGGCGGCCGCGCACTCCTCGGGCGTGGGACGCGCGCCGGGGGGCGTGCAGACGGACCATCCGGCTCCCCGCAGCACCTCGGCCATGTAGTCGCGCTCCGTGGCGATGGGCTCCAGCAGCAGGACGTTGCGCGTCATCGAGCGGCGAGAGTACCTCGCCGGGGACGGGAGGAGCACGGGCGCTGCCGCGGCGCGTGAGGTTCGCGCCCCGGAACCTCCCCGCGCCGCCGCTGTCATTCCGCAGGCACGACGGACAGCCGGCCAGCGCGGCCGAGCGCCCGCCTGAAGGACGCGGATCCGCGCGTCCTCCGCGCGGTTCCCGAGGACGTGAGCGCGCCGCTCCGCGCGGCGCACAGGGGAGATCTATGCCCAGCGCGAACACGACGGACGCCGGGGATGGCGGCGCCGCAACCGATCCGAACCTCACCGCCGCGAGGCAGCCCGACGCGGCGAGCGCCGGCGAGGCCGAAGGCCCGGTGCGCTCCGTGGAGATCGTCATCTCCTGGGGCGCGACCGTGCTCTTCGTCCGGCACCTGACGCCGCCGCGCGCGTTCGACGTCGGCGAGGGGCGCGGCGACGGGCGCCCGTGCGACTGCTTCCTCCCCGAGCGCGTGCTCGGCGCGCGCCGCGCGCCGCTCCTCGAGGTCGACGGCGCCGGGCGCGTCGGCTTCGTCCTGCCGGGCGCCGCGACGGGGACGCTCACGCTCACCCCCGGCGGCGCGCCGCTGTCCGCGGCCGCGGCGCGGGAGCTGCATGTCGGCGTGGCGCGCGCGGCGATCCCCGGGGCCACGCTCGTGCCCCTCCCCGCGCAAGGCCGCGTGGACGTCGAGATCGCGGGCGTGCGGATCCAGATCCGCGCCGATGCCGCGGCGGGCGAGCGCGTGGGCCGCTCGCTCGTGAGCCGGAAGAGCCTCGCCCTCCACGCCGTCTCGGCGGCCCTGCACCTCGGGCTCCTCGGCGCCCTCGCGCGCTGGGCGCCGCCCCTCGTCGACCCGTCCGCCGGCATGAGCGCGGATCGGATCGCGCTCGTGCAGCAGTACCTCGCGTCCGCGGACGAGCGCGAGATGCTCGAGCGCGAGGGCGAGCGCGCCGCGGAGCCCTCCGCCGACGCGAAGGAGGGCGGCACAGGGACGAGGGCGAGAGGCGAGGAAGGGTCGATGGGCCACCCATCGTCGTCCACGCCGCGCGCGGGGGCGACGGGGAACAGGTGGGGGGTCCAGGGCCCGAGCGACAGCCCCGATCCGCACGTGGCGCAGCAGCAGGCGCTGCGCGACGCGGCCGAGTTCGGGATGATCGGGCTGCTCAACGCCGGGGGCGGCGGCGATCCGAGCGCGCCCACGGCGGCGTGGGGGCTCGACGGCGCCGCGTCTTCCGCAGGCGGCGCGGGCCTCCCCCTCCTCGGCTACGGAGGTCCCGCCGGCGACGGCGCGGCGCTCGGGGGCGGATCCATCGGGACGATCGGGCACGGCGCGGGCGCCGGATCGGGCCAGGGGTTCGGGAGCGGCCACGGGCGCGCCGGCGCCTCCTCGCCGCCGGTCTCGGCGCGGAGCGCGGCCGCCTACGCGCCGGAGCCCGAGGTCGCCCTCGATCCGAACGGCCGCTTCGCCACCACGTACCGGCCCGGGGGCGGTCACCTCGCGGCGTTCGAGGCCGCCCTCGCGCGCGGCGTCGTGCCCGCGGCGGAGCGCGAGCTCGTCGGCGACGTCGCCGCCCGCTACGCCCCGGAGGTCCCGCTCGCCCCCGACAAGGCGCTCGGCCTGCGCACCGACCTGGAGCGCGCCGCGCTCGGCCCGGGCGGCGGCGCCTTCCACCTGCGCCTCGCGCTCCGCTCCGCGGCGGCGGCGGCGCCCGCGCGGCCGCACCTCTCCGTGCACCTCGTCCTCGACACGAGCGGATCGATGGCCGGCGCGCCGATCGACAGCGCCCGCCGCGCCGCGCAGGCGCTCGTCGATCGGCTCGCGCCGACCGACGACTTCTCGCTCACCACCTTCTCGAGCGACGCCGAGGAGGTGATCGAGGACGGCCCTGTCGGCCCGCGCCGCGCGGCGATCCGCCGCGCCATCGAGGGGCTCCGCGAGGGCGGCGGCACCAACATCGGCGCGGGGCTCTCGCTGGGCTACGCGCAGGCGAGCCGGCCGGGCATCCCCGAGGACGCCGTGCGCGTGGTGCTGCTCGTCTCCGACGGTCGGGCGACGAGCGGCCTCACCCACGGCGAGCGCCTGGCGCGGCTCGCCCTCGACGCCTTCCAGCGCGGCATCCAGACGAGCGCGCTCGGGCTCGGCGACGACTTCGATGGCGAGCTCATGAGCTCGATCGCGAGCGACGGGGCCGGCGGCTACTACTACCTGCGACACCCGGAGCAGATCGCGCCCGCGCTGTCGACAGAGCTCGACAAGCGCCTCGACCCGGTCGCGACAGCGGTCGAGGTGCGCGTGCGCCTGAAGGCGGGCGTCGATCTGCTCCGCGTCTACGGCTCGCGCCGGCTGGACGAAGCCGAGGCCTCCCGCGTCCGCGCCCAGGAGATCGCGGCCGACGTCGCCGCCCTGTCGCGGGACCGGATCGCGGCCGACCGACGCGACGACGCCGACGGCGGCATGCGCTTCTTCATGCCCGTGTTCGCCCGCGATGATCGGCACGCGCTGCTGTTCAAGCTGAGCGCCGGCCCCGGCGCGGGGAAGCGAGCCATCGCGACCGTCGAGCTCAAGTACAAAGATCGGCTCTCCAGAAAGAACGTGATCGAGGAGATCCCCATTGAGGTGCGCTACGCGGACAGCGACGCCGCCAGCGCGGCGTCCGCCGACCCGTCGATGGCGCGCACGCTCCAGGGCTTCGCCGCGGGCGAGTCGCTCGCGGAGGCCGCTGCCCGCGTGGCGCGCGGCGATCGCGCCGGCGCCGCAGCGCTCCTCTCCGAGCGCGAGGGCATCCTGCGCGAGGCTGCGACCCGGCTGAACGAGCCGCTGTTCCTGGAGGACGCGGCGCGCCTGTCGCGCCTCCGCGCGCACATGGGCGCAGAGCAAGGCCTCGGCGATCCGCTCGTGCTCGCGATGTTGCTGGAGACGGCGGGGCGATCCCGCCTGCGCTGACGCGCAATCGCAGCGCGCTCACGGGCGGAGGTGTCGCCCAGGTGGTAGGCTGAGCGCGGCCATGACAGACAGAGTCTCATCGACCGGACGCGCTGCGCTGCGAGAGTCGCTGCTCCAGTTCTCCGCTTTCGCCGACGCGCTCGAGTCCCGATCCATGCGCGAGGCCATCGATGCCTGCATCACCGTCCTGGACGCACCAGGGCCGCTCGACAAGCGCGACCTTGCCCCATGGCTCAAGGTCGTCCACGAGCGCGCGGCCGATGTCTTTCGACGGGGCATCCGTCAGACCACGGGTGTGCTGCGCCAGCAGATGATGCATGGCCTGAAGCAAGCGGAAGAAGACGCGGTCTGGATGCAGCAGGCCATCGACGCGCTCAGTCGAGACCGCGCGAACTGACATGCTGGACTGAAACAGCGCTCGTCGCCCCGTGGACCGGTGGGCGTCTCCTGGCGGCCAGGAGAGCACGAGCCACGCTGGCGAGCCGGCCGGGAGACGGAGCAGGCGGCCGTGCACGGCGTGGCACGACGCTCGCCGTTCGTGCTACGAGACGGGGCATGTTCGCCTCGGCGTTTCCGCTGCTGCTCCTCGGCTTCTCTCTGGGAATGCGCCACGCGACCGACGCGGACCATGTAATCGCGGTGGCGACCGTCGTGAGTCGGGTGCGGAGCCTCGGGACGGCGCTGATGATCGGCGCGATGTGGGGTGTCGGCCACACGCTCACGCTGATGGTGATCGGCGGCGCCATCCTGCTCTTCGGGCTCGTGGTGCCGCCGCACGTCGGCCTGGCCATGGAGCTCACCGTCGCCCTGATGCTGATCGGGCTCGGGGTGTTCCACCTGGCGCGGCTCTACCGGGCGGTCCGCCGGGGCGAGCCGCCGGCCCACGACGTTGCTCCGGTGAAGCATGTCGCTCACCACGACGGCCACCGGCACGACCTCGGCTGGGCGGATCGCGTGTTCGGCGGCTCGCGCGTCTATGCGAGCCTGCGGCCGCTGGTCATCGGCGTGGTGCACGGCCTCGCGGGCTCGGCCGCGGTGGCGCTCCTCGTGCTCACCACGGTGCGCGACCCGCGGTGGGGCATCGGCTACATCGCGCTGTTCGGCGTGGGCACCATCGCCGGAATGACGCTCATCACCGGGGTGCTCGCGCTGCCGTTCGCCTATGCGCGCGCTCGCACCAGCGGGATCCACAACGCCTTCGGCGCCGCCGCCAGCCTCCTCAGCGTGGGCTTCGGCCTGTTCCTGGCCTACGACATCAGCTTCGGGTCCGGGCTGTTCACTGCCCACCCGCAGTGGACGCCAGGCTGACGGCGCCCTGGCGAGCCGCGCTCTCCGCCGGAGCGACGCCCGGCGCTCACCGGCTCGCGGTCGACCAGGCGCGCTCGGCCTCGCGCGACGACGCCGGCGCGAGGTGCGCGTCGATCTGGGTCATGAGCCAGTCGAGGAACTCGTCCTTCAGGATCGTTTGCGCCACGTGCAGATCGGTCCAGACGGGCGCGCGCGCGGCCGCCCGATCGCTCGTCTGCACCACGACCGGGATGGTGCAGAACCTCGCGTCGTCGCGCATCGCGCGGATGAACTCCACCCCGTTCATGACGGGCATGTGGACGTCCACGATGGCCAGCGCCACGGGCTCGCGCGCGAGCAGATCGAGGGCGTCGCGCCCGTTCTCGGCCTCGAGCACGCTGAAGCGCGGCTCGAGGATCAGCCGGTAGCACTCGCGGATGTCCGCGTCGTCGTCCACGACGAGGATGGCGACCCCCTCGACGGCGCCGAGCACGCGCTCGACGGCGGCGCGGAGCTCCCCCGCGGTGACGGGCTTGCGCACGTAGCCGGCGACCCCTCGCAGGATCGCCTCTGCCGGCTTGTTCACGACGGAGACGAGCATCACGGGCACCCGCTCGCGCGACTGCACGAGCCGGTTGAAGGCGAAGCCATCCATCTCGGGCATCAGGAAGTCGGCCAGGATGAGGTCCGGCGTCCACGTCCGGAGCAGCTCCAGCGCCGCGCTCCCGCCACGCACGGTCCGGACGTCGTACGCCGCGCCTTGCAGCGCCTCGGCCATCCACGCGAGCGTCCCCGAATCATCGTCGACCAGCATGAGCTTGGCCATGGCATCACTCCCCTTGCGCCCCGCCGCCGCCCGCCTCGCCCGCCTCGCCCGCGGCGCCGACGCGCCGCAACCGGAGCCAGAACCTCGCCCCTCCTTCCGGCCGCGCCTCGTACCCGATCGCCCCGCCCCACCGCTCCACCGCGATCCGGGCGCCGTAGAGCCCGAGGCCGCTGCCCGCGCCGGGGTCGCCGCCGTGCGCGAACTTCTGGAACAGGCGCGGCGCGATGGCAGGCGAGACGCCGGGCCCGTCGTCCTCCACCGTCACGCGAGCCCAGCTGGCATCGTCGTGCACGGCGACCCGCACCGACGCGCGCGCGGGCGTGAAGCGGAGCGCGTTCTCGACGAGGTTGGAGACCACGCGCGCGAGCCTGCGCTCCTCACCGACGACGGTGCACGACTGCGCGCGGCCGATCTCCGGCGGCGCCTCCAGGCGCACCCCCCGGCTGCGCGCCATGGGCAGGAGCGCCTCGACGACCCGAGCCACGGTGCCGCGCACGTCGACCACCGCGGCGAGGTCGCCGCTGGAGGCGTCGGACGCCATGCCCTCGGCGGTGAACACGTCGAGGATCTCCCGGATCAGCTCGCGCTGCCGCAGGGCGGCCTTCAACGCGACCGCGGCGAGCGCGCCGCTCTTCTCCGGGAGCGGCTGTTCGCCCAGCAGGGACAGCGCGCCGAGGAGGCTGTTCAGCGGGCCGGAGAGGTCGTGAACGATGCAGTGGACGAGGACGTCCTTGCGCTCGACCTCGCGCGACAGCGCCTCGTGCACGAGGCGGAGCTCGCGCGCCCGCTGGAGGACGCGGCGGCGCTCCTGGAACAGCGCGTCGTTCCGGGTGATCACGAGCAGCCGCGACGAGCCCACGCGGAGCGCCGTCGCCTCGAGGTGGAGCGCCTCGTCGTCGCCGATCATCTGCGTCCAAAAGTCGGATTGCACGCTCGGCGCTCCTTCCACGGACCAGGCCCGCTCCGCCTCGGCGAGGAACACCTCCAGAAAGGGCAGCGCGCGATCGATCGGGAGCGGCGAGTCGCGCCACGGCGGCGCGAACCCGAGCCGGCGGAACCACGGCGGCGGCTCGCCGCGGATGACGAAGGTCCCATCGTGCAACCGCTCGAGGACGAGCTTGTCCAGCGCCGCGAGGAGCCACGTGTCCACGTCCATCAACCCCGCAACGAAGGCGCTTCGCTCGCCAGCATGGCGCGCGTCAGCGCGTTGAACGCGCCCTCGACCCCGGCGCCGGTCTTGGCGCTCGCCCTCGTGATCCAGAGGCCCGCCCTCCTCAGCCTGGCCTCGATGGCGTCGTCGATCTCCCACGCCGCGGTGAGATCGGCCTTGTTCAGGACGACGACGGCCGGGACCTCTCCGACGATCGTCCGCGCAGCGGTGTAGAGGCGGAGCCCGGTCTCCGCCGTCAGGCGCCGCGTGCCGTCGATGACGAGGAGCCAGCCCGCGGAGCCGCGCAGGTACGACGTCTGGACGGCCTGGAACTCGTCCTCTCCGCTCAGGTCCCAGAGGATGAGGTCGAGCTCGCCTTCATCGCATTTCACGCGCCGTGTCTCGATCGTCACACCGATGGTCGTCCGGTAAGACTCGGAGAAGATGCTGCGCACGAAGCGGGCGACGAGGCTTGTCTTGCCGACCCCCGTCGCGCCCAGCACGCAGACCTTGCGCCTCTCCGCCATGACTCAGTCCTTGCTCTCGGCGCGCAGGTCCACAAGGAAGATCACGCTGCGCGCGCGGCGCTCGTCCGCGCCGGCGAGGCACCTGGCCCCGGCCGCGCCGCCGGAGCAGGACGGGGGCAGGACCTCACGCCGCAGTCCGCCGCCGCTCGCTCGCAGGCGATCCGCCGGGATGCCCCGCGCAACGAGCTCGGCCGCGACGTGCTCCGCGCGCGCCTGGCTGAGCGCTCGATTCGACGCCTCCGATCCGGCGGAGTCCGCGTAGCCGATCTCGCGGATGTCGGCGGTCATGCGGGCCTCGCGCGCGCGCGCGATCAGCCGCAGCGCCGCGGCCGCGATGGCGTCGATGCGCGCGGCCTGCTCGCCGGAGAGCCGCGCGGCGCCGCGGCGGAAGAGGAGCTCCATCGCCTCGAGGGCCCGCGCCGCCGCGCGCGCGCGGTCGATCGACTCCTGGGCCGTCAGGCGCTCGCCGTCGAACCCCGAGACGCCCGGGAGCACCGCCGCCGACCAGCGCGCGCGCTCGATCCAGCGCTCGGGCGCGACCCCGCTGGCCACGACGACGCCGCCGCGCAGCGCCAAGGCGACCCCGGGCGGCGGCTCCAGCATGCGCGCCACCCTGCGCTCGACGATCTCCGGGTGGAGCGAATAGAAGGGCGCGAAGCGCAGGGTGACCGCCGGGGGCACGGGGCCGCCGCGCTCGAGCACGGCCCTCGGGTCCGCGGCGAGCGGATCGCGGAGCCCCGTGAAGGCGATCTGGCCGGCGCGCCGCTCCGCCGCGGTGACCAGCAGGCCGGGCTCGCGCTGCAGCGCCTCGTCCCAGCCCTCGAAGCGGCGCTGATCCTCCTGCGAGGCGCGCACCCGGAAGGCGAGCGCGATCGCGACGACCCCGGCCAGCACCGCGGCCGCCGCGAGCAAGGCCCGAGCTCGGCGCGGGACCGGCTGGCGCTGCTGCTGGAGGCAGCGCGAGAGCAGCTCGCGAGCGCCCGAGAACGGCGTCCGATCGCCGCGGAAGCCGGCGAGCTCACCGCCGTACGCGAGGTGGACGCGCTCCAGCGTCTCGCACAGGACGAGCCCGTACGCGGGCGGCGCCACGCCGCGCACGATGGACACGAGGAGCGCCGACGGGCCGTGCTCGACCCACCCTGTCAGATCGCCGACGCGGAAGCGCTCCAGCCGCGCGTCGGTCCGGAACGCGTCGTGGGCGAACGCGTCGATGGCGGTGAGCATCGCCGTGACCTGATCGGGATCCCTGTAGGGGATCTCGTCGGCGCTGAGGTGCTCGAGGACGAGCCCCGTCCCGCGGTGGACGAGGAAGAGCTGCTCGGTCCGGTAGACCATCGAGCGGAGAAGCACCACCTCCGCGAAGGGACGCCCCGTGCGGCGCGCCTCGACGCGCCAGCGCATGCTCCGCCAGGACAGGCCGAGGGCGGCCGCCTCGTTGAGGCGCTGGATCATCGCCCGGAGAGCGCAGCGCACGGCCTTGCGGATGGCCGGCCCCATGGCGGGGGAGATCGCGTCCGCGAACGATCCCGGGTCCCGGCGCACGCGCTCCTCGATCGCGCCGGTGAGGAGCGGCTCCAGCGCCCACGAGAGCGCCTCGCCCTTCTTGCGGCTCTCGATCACCGCCTCGGGCAGCGCCCCCGCGACCATCTCGACCATCGACTGGTCGAGCCGCTCCTCGATCCGCTGGATCCGGTGCTGCTCGGGGCCCACGAGCAGGGGGCGGAGGTCTTCGAGTGTCTGTTTCGGCGGAGGCGCCCCGCGGCCCGCTCTCGGCTCTCGCATCGTTCTTCTCCGCACGGCCGCGCTCGCTCCGCCGGCCGGAGCGGCGCGACCGCCTCACGCGGCCTCGTCCGAGCGGCGCTCCGCCTTCTGGTACCGCTCCGATTCCGCGGCCGCCTCGCGCGGCGCCGGCGCGATCACGTCGGCGCCGTCGGCCCACACGGCGGCCAGCTCGCGCTCGAGCATCGCGCTGAGCTCGCTCCGCGTGCGCCGCGTCTCGTCGAGGAACGCTTTGGACTGATCCAGCAGCTGCTGCCGGAGCTCGCGCTGCGTGCGCGCCACGAGCTCCTCCAGGCGCTGGACCCGCTGCACGATCAGCTCGAGCGCCTCCCGCGACTCGCGCGCGACGCTGCCGAGCGCGCCATCGGCGGCCACGCGCTGGGCCTCGATCGAGGCGTTGAGCGCCTCGATCTCCCTGCGCATGTGCGCCTCCAGCACGTCCAGACGCCGTCGCGCTTCGCTCCGCAGCTCCTCCGCCTGGGCGGCGACCTGAGCGTCGGTGTGCGAGAGCCGGCGAGCGAGCTCGCGGAACTGGGCGCCGCACAGGATGTCGCGCACCTGCTCCAGGCTGTTGGTGATCGCGGACTCTGCGTGTCCTGCGGCGGCTTCTTGCTCCGCCCGCCCGCTCGTCCTCATGGTCATGATGAAGCTCCCCTCTCCGTGCGTGCCCCGCGTGTCGCGTTCTGCGGGCCGAGCTCGCTCGTCATCGCGCTCTCGTAACGCTTCGTCGCGCTCGCGACGCCTCACCGAGCTCGCTCCCCCGGGTTTCCTCTTCCGTCTGGACACGATGCCCCTCGCTCATCACGTCACGCGCTGCGGAACATGGGTCAGCACCGTGGGTGCGGGTAGCCCTCGGGAGGGCGCCGGGGCGGCCGCGGCTCGGCCGGGGAGCCGCTCGGCTGCTCCGAGGCGCCGCGCCGAACAGGAGCTCTCGGAGCCCGCTAAGATGCTCCCATGCGATCTCCGCGAACCTCCCTGGTGGCCGCGGCCTTCCTCGCCGCCTGCGGCGCTCCTTCCGCGAGCGCTCCGGCCGGCGGCGCTCCTTCCGCGAGCGCTCCGGCCGGCGGCGCTCCTTCCGCGAGCGCCGCCGCCTCGGGTTCCAGCTCGCCCCCGGCCGCCCCGCCGCCCGCCGCGCAGGCCACCGCCCCCGCGGCCGCGGCCTCCCCTGCGCCGGCGCCCTGCGGCGCGCTGGGCTGCCTCGCCTTCGATACGCCGGCCCAGGCGTTCGCCCACGCCCTCGAGAGCGGCCCGCGCGTGCTCGCGGTGGGCGAGGCGCACGCACAGCGAGGCTCGGAGGGCATCCCCTCGACGACCCGGCGCTTCACGGAGCTCTTCCTGCCGGCGCTCGCCGGCCGCGCATCCGACCTGATCGTCGAGCTCTGGGCCGTGGATCCGCGCTGCAAGAAGGAGCAGGTGGCGCGGGTCGAGGCGGAGCAGCGGACGGTCACGCAGGGCCAGGCGGCGCAGAACCAGGACGAGTTCCTCGCGCTCGGCCACGCGGCGAAGCGGCTCGGCATCCGGCCCCACCAGCTCACGCCCTCCTGCCAGGAGGTCGACGCCATCGTGCGCGCGGGGCCGGACGCGGTGACGGCCATGCTCGAGATGATCGCGCGCCAGACGGCCGCCGAGGCGAAGGCGCTGCTCGGCCGCGAGGACGCCGCGGGAAAGATGGTGATCGCCTACGGCGGGGCGCTGCACAACGACGTCGCCCCGCGCCCTGGGCGCGAGCGCTGGAGCTTCGGACCGGAGCTCTCCGCGATCACCGGCGGGAAGTACGTGGAGCTCGATCTCATCGTCCGCGAGTTCATCAAGGAGTCGGAGTCCTGGCGAGCGCTGCCGTGGTATCCCCACTTCGACAGGGAGAAGCAGCCGGACAAGGCGGTGCTCTTCAACCCCGCGCCGGGCTCGTACACGCTCATCTTCCCCCGCTCGTCCTGAGCCGGCACCGCCGCGCCGCGCGCCGAGCGCCGCGCGACGGCCTCAGGGCAGGATGGTGAAGGTGACCGGCTCGCCCGTGAAGGGACCGCCGCCCTGCACGATGCGGTTGTTCTCGAACAGCGCGCTGATCACGCTGACCGTGATCGGTACGCCGGCAGCGCGGAGCTTGTCCCAGGCCGCCGCGTCCGGCGTGTAGCTCAGCTTGGTCGTGAACACCCGGAGCAGCAGCTCGCGCTCCGCCGTCGTGAAGACCAGGAAGTAAGCGCGCCCGTTGATGGGCGTCCCGTGAGCCCAGGCGGCGCGCGCCGGCCCAAGGAGCGCCCCGAGCTCCGCGGCGATCGACGCCCCCGGCGCGGCGAGCTCCCGCGCCCCCGGCGCAGCGGCCGCCGCGAGCTGCAGATCCGGCGCGGCCCAAGGCGTCGTCCGCTGCGCCGCGCCCGCCACATGGAAGGTCAGCTCCGGCGCGGCGTCGCCGGGGATCATCGCGCCGTCCTCGGGCGCGTCGAACACCGTGCCCTGCGAGGGCTCGTCCTTCGGGTCCACCGCGAGCAGCTCCTCCAGGGCCTCGTCGGTCGCGCCGCCCTCGAAGATGACGTCATCCAGGCTCGAGTCCGACGACGTCCCGCTCGACGTGTGGTCGTGGCTGTGGCCACACGCCCCGGTGTACATCGCGGCCGATACGAGCGCCGCCAGCACGGGCACGAGGAGCGCCCGGCTCAGGAAGGGCCTTCGGCTCACGGCGCCTCCGTCCAGGGATCCGCGAAGCGCGGGTCCTTCAGAAACTCGTCGTCCGTCAGGGTTTGCAAGAAGGCGATCACGTCCGCTCTCTCCTCTTCTGTGAGATCGAACCCGCTGATGAGCTCGCTCTTGAACTTGTTCTCGCTGCCCACGCCGGCGTTGGGGCCATCCTCGATCGTGCGCCCTCCGGCGGCGTAATGGTCGAGCACCCCCTCGAGCGTCTCGATGCTGCCGTCGTGCATGTACGGCGCCGTGAGGGCGATGTTCCGCAGCGTGGGCGCGCGGAACCGGCCCATGTCCGCCTCTTTGTGGGAGATCTCGTAGACTCCCCCGTTGCCCTCCGGGTAAGCGCCGTTGCCGTCGATGTTGTAGAGCCCCGTGTTGTGGAACATCACCTCCGTGAAGGTGGTCCCGTCGTGCTCCACCGAGTCCGACAGGTTGAAGCCGCCGTGGCAATGGAAGCACTCCAGCTTCTCGGAGAAGAAGAGATCCATCCCGCGCAGCGCCGCGTCGGACATCCCGGAGGGGTCGCCGCCGTACCGGTAACGGTCGTAAGGCGCGCGGTAGGAGAGCAGCGATCGCTCGAACGCCGCGATCGCCTTCGTGATGTTCGCGAGGCGGAGGGGCTCGTCGTCGCCGGGGAAGGCCTCGGGAAAGAGATCCTGGTAGACCGGCTCGCCCTGCAGCCGCTCCAGCAGCTCGTCCTCCATGCCGGCGAGCCCGAGCTCGACAGGCGTCTCGCCGAACATCGGGAGGAGCGCCTGCTCCTCGAGCGCGTCGACGAGCGGATTCGCCCAGGTCAGCGTCGTGAGGTAAGCGACGTTGGCCAGGCTCATCGAGCTTCGCGAGTGCAGCTGGCCGGTCGAGCCCTCGGCGTTCGCGCGGTGGTCGGTGAACGCGAGCTCCTGGCGATGGCACGAGGCGCACGAGTACGTGAGGTTGCCGGACAGGCGCACGTCGTAGAATAGCCGCCTGCCGAGCTCGACCTTCACCGACGACATCGGGTTGTCCTCGGGGACCTTGGGCACCGGAAAGCCCGTCGGCAGCCCCCACGCGTAGGCGCTCGCGCCGCCTCCCCCGTCGCCGCCGCCGCCCTGGCCGCCGGCGCCCTCCCCCGTCGACCCACCGGCGCCCTCCCCCGTCGACCCACTGACGCCTTGCAGCCGATCGCCGTCGCCGCAGGCACAGCAGAGGGCCGCGAGCGCGGCGAGGGCAGAGGAGATCGCAGAGCGGCGGAGAGCGGTCATCGGAGCCAATATCGCCATGGCGCCTATTCTATCCTGAAGAACGACTGCTGGTCGGGCCGCGGCGAGCCGTCGGTGCTGTCGATGCCGAGATGGGTGAAGAGCGGCAGACACTCCGAATCCGACGGATCCGACATGCAGCCGGGGATGTCGTCGGCGCTCGCCGACAGGTCGCTGTCCGAGACGAGCGCCGCATAGTCGACGAGCACCTTCGTCGTGAGCGGGTCGATGTCCTGGAAGGCGATCTCGGCGATGTTGGGGTGATCGCACGCGGTCACCTTGCCGCCCGCATCGGCGACGCAGCCAGTGCTCCCGATGTGCACGAGGAACGGTTTGTCGTCTGCCGTGGAGACGCTGTCGAGGCGCAGGAACTTGTACCCGTCGTTCCAGCTCCAGAACAGCCCCGTCAGGTTGAGCGGCGACGGCGCGACCGACGCGTCGCCGTGGTTCAGGTCGAACGGGACGCCCAGCTTGAACGACAGCCCCTCGTAGTCCCCGACCGGGACCGTCCCGCGCACCACGCCGTTCGTCTCCTCCGTCCCGTTGGCGCAGGTGCCCGATCGGTCCTCGAAATCAAGCAGCGCGACGTCCTGGACCTGCCACAGCCCGTCCTGTTCGAGCGAGAGCGGCACCTCCTCGCCGTCCGCGCGGCGCAGGCGCACGTCGTGGATGTAGAGGCGGAAATCGTTCAGCCCCACCTCCGTCGCGGCGCTGCCGACAGCGTACGTCTCGCTGCAAGAGAACACCTCGTCGCGGACGCGGCCTTCGAACTGCAGCTCGACAGCGATCGTCTCGGCGCCGCCGCTCCCTCCGCCGCCGTCAGCCCCGCCGCTCGCTCCGCCGCCACCGCCAGCCCCGCCGTCACCGCCGCTCCCACCGCCGCCACCGACGCCCGTCGAGGCCGACGCGCCGTCGAGAGGGTTCACCACATCATCGTCGCCGCACGCCATGAGCGCGAGCACCGCCCCGACCAGCGGGAACCAGAGCCGTGATGCACGAAGACCGGATTCCATGAGCGTCCTCCCGAGGAACGATGCGCGCCACGATAGGCCGCGTCGCCCCTCGTTTGAATGCGACATGTTGTCGCTATCGCGATCCGCCCGAGAGCGCGAGTCGATCCAGCGTCGGAAGAGGGCTCGCGGACGGCCCCGGAGCAATCTTCGACGGCCAGCAGACAACGACGCCGACGACGACCGCACGACCGCACGACCGCACGACCGCACGACCGCACGACCGCGTTCGCCGCCTGCGACGTCGACCAAACCGCCGGCGCGCCCACCAGGCGAGCGTACGCATCCGCACGATAACACGAATTGAGAAAATCGTGCTACTGACCGGCCCACCTGTGGTCCGTTCCCTGAGCACGGCGTTCCCGCTGCTTCTTCTCATCGTGTCCGCCGCGCCTGCACGCGCCGGCGACAGCGCGGCGCCTGCACGCGCCGGCGCCGCGGCTCCGCCCGCGGCCGAAGCGGCAACCTCGGTGGGCGGCGATGCCTCCGGCAGCGCCGGCGCAGCGGCGCCCGTCTCCGGCGCAGCGGGCGGAGCGGCGCCCGTGCCCGACGCCGCGCCCATCACGGTCGTGGTGCAGGGCGCCGCGCCGCCGCGCAGCGCCTCGGAGTCGGTGCGCGGGCAGGCGGAGATCCGGGCCGCGCCCCACCGGACGGCGAGCGACGTGCTGCAGCTCGTGCCGGGCGTGTTCACCTCCCAGCACAGCGGCGAGTGCAAGGCGCACCAGATCTTCTTCCGCGGCTTCGACGCGGTCCACGGGCAGGACCTCGAGGTCTGGGTCGCGGGCGCGCCGGTCAACGAGGTCTCGAACGTCCACGGCCAGGGCTACACCGATCTCCATTTCGTGATGCCGGAGGTGATCGGCGAGCTCCGCGCGCAGCCGGGGTCGTACGACCCGCGCCAGGGCGACTTCGCGGTCGCCGGGACGATGCGCTTCGATCTCGCGTACGGCGAGCCGGGGATCACCGCCACCGCCTCCGCGGGCTCCTTCGGCGCGCGCCGGCTCTTCCTCGCCTACCACCCCGAGGACGCGGACGACGCCACGTTCGCGGCCTTCGAGGCGTACGGGACCGACGGCTTCGGGCCCGCCCGCGCCGCCGGCCGGGCGTCGCTCGTCGCGCAGGCCGTCTACCGGCCGCTCGCCGGCGTCTCCGCCCGGGTGATGGCGTCGGCGTTCGCCTCCCGCTGCGGCTCCGCCGGCGTCCTGCGCCTCTGCGACATCGAGTCGGGCAAGGTCGACCGCTTCGCCTCGTACGATCCCGATCAGGGCGGCGACTCGTCGCGCGCGCAGCTCGTCGTCGATCTGCGCGGCTCGGGCGACGGCGCCGCCCGCGGGGAGGGCCTCTCGCTCACGCCGTTCGTCGTGCTGCGCTCGCTCCGGCTGCGCTCGAACTTCACCGGGTACCTCGCGGATCCCACGAACGGCGACGCCACCCAGCAGCTCAACGAGACGATCACGGCGGGCGCCACCGCGTCGTACAGGCTCACCTTCCCGCTGCTCTCCGACCGCGACACGTTCGAGGCGGGCGTCGTCGCGCGCACCGACTGGATCGAGCAGTCGCAGCGGCGCCTCGCGGCCGTCGACGACAGGCCGACCGCCACGCTCGTCGACGCGGAGGTCCGCGCGACCAACATCGCCGGCTACCTCGACGCGTCGATCCGGCCGGCGCGGCGGATCACGCTGCGCGGCGGGCTGCGCGCCGACGGCCTCGCGTACCAGGTCGTCGACGACATCGGCCAGGGCGCGCAGGCGCGCAGCGCGCTGGGCGTCCACGTGGGCGGCAAGGGCACGGTCGACGTGGCGCTGCTCCCCGGGCTCCGCGCGCTCGCCAGCGTGGGCCAGGGGTTCCGCTCGCCCCAGGCGCGCAGCCTCGGCGACGGCGAGCGGACCCCCTTCACGCGCGTGCTCTCCGCCGAGGCCGGGCTCCGCTACGCCGACGAGCGTGTGCGGGCGTCGGCGGCGCTGTTCCACACGCGCCTCAGCGACGATCTCGTCTTCGACGAGGCGACCGCCCGCAACGAGCCCGTGCCCGCCACGGCCCGCACCGGGGTGGCCATCGACGCGGTGGCGCACCCGGCGCCGTGGCTCGTGTCGAGCGTCGGCCTGACGTACACCCGGGCCGCCTTCACGGCGTCCGGCGGGCGCTACGCGGCGGGCGATCTCCTCCCCTTCGTGCCCCAGGTCGTCGCCCGCGCCGATCTCGCGGTGACGCCGCGCCTCGGCGCGCTCTTCGGCCGGCGCCTCGAGGCCCGCGCCGGCGCGGGCGTGACGCTGCTCCACGGCCGCCCCCTGCCGTTCGGAGAGGTCGGCCACGACGCGCTCGTCACCGACGTGACGGCGCACGTCCGCTACCACCGCGTCGAGCTCGGGCTCGACGTCTACAACCTCCTCGACGCGTCGTGGTTCGACGGCGAGTTCGTCTACCCCTCGAGCTTCACCCGCGGCGCGGCGCCCGACCTCCTCCCCGCGCGGCACGTGACGGTCGGCGCCCCGCGCAGCTTCCTCGCTTTGCTCTCCCTCTACATCGGCTGAGGTCCTCGATGACATCCACCACCGCACAGACCCGATCCCGCCGGCGCGCCGCCCTCGCCGCGGCGGGGCGCCTCGCCGCGGCGCTCGCGGCGGGCGCGCTCGCCGCCGGCTGCGGCGCCGGAGGCGACGCCGCGACCTCCGGCAAGCGCCTGACCCTCGCGACGCAGATCGCGCCCGACGCGGCGTCGGTCGCGCCGTTCACGAACGCGCTCGGCTGGACCATCACGCTGTCGAAGGCGCACCTGGCGATCGGGTCGCTCCACTACTTCGAGGGCGCCCCGTTCACGGCGCGGCGGCCTTCGCCGGCCGGCGGCCCCTCGCTGCTCGAGCGGCTCGCCCGGTGGGCCGTGCCCGAGGCGCACGCGCACCCGGGCCACTACCAGGCCGGCGAGGCGAGGGGCCAGATGACGCAGCCGACGTCGGTCGACCTGCTGCAGGGGACGACGGCGCTCGCGGACGCGGACGCCGTGAGCGGCGTCGTGCGATCCGCGCGCTTCACGTTCGGCGCGCCGCCCTCAGGCCCGCTCGCCGCGGCGCTCGACGGGCACGTCGTCGCCGTGGAGGGCCGCGCCGAGAAGGGCGAGCTCGCGCGGGTGTTCCGCGCGCGCGCGCTGGCCGCCGACGTCCTCGACGACGCGACCGGCGAGCCGTCGGTGGAGGGGTGCGTCTTCGAGGAGGTCTTCCTCGACGGGCCCGGCGTCGTCACGCTCGTCGTGAAGCCGACGGTCTGGCTCGATCAGGTCGACTTCGAGGCCGTCGCCGCGAGCGACGACGGCGCGCCGGTCGACCTGGAGCCCGAGAGCGAGGCCCAGCGCGGCTTCACGCGCGGCCTCAAGAAGGGGACGGCCTACGCGCTCTCGTTCGCGCCCGGCTCCGCGGAGGAGAAAGAATGAGGATGAGGACCACGAGACGAATGGGGGTGGCGGCGGCGCTCGCCGCGGCGGCGCTCGCCGGCTGCGGCGAAGGCGAGCCTGGGGCCGGGAGCGTGACGTTCTCGACGTGGGGAGAGGACTACATCGAGCAGGAGATCCCGGCCGCGGATCTCGCGGACGGCTGGAGCATCCAGTACGAGAAGTTCCTGTTCGTCGTCCGGAACGTCACCGTCGCCGATCGCGAGGGGAACGTCGGAGCGCGCATGCAGGGCTCGATCCTGTTCGACCACACGAAGGCCGGCGCGAAGCCCGTGGTGACCTTCGACGACCTCGAGGCGAAGCCCTGGGAGGCCGTCTCCTACGAGATCGGGCCGGTGGACGCTGACACCGCGCTCGAGGGCGCGACGGCGGAGGACAAGGCGCTCATGCTCGCGGCGGGGGCGTCCGTGCACATCGAGGCGATCGCGCGGAAGAGCGGTGACGGCGGCGAGGTCGAGAAGCGCCTCGACTGGACCTTCTCGCTCGCGACGCGCTACGCCGACTGCAAGGGCGACAAGGCCGGCAAGGAGACCGAGGGCGTCCTCGTCACGAACGGCGGCACCGACGACGTGGAGCTCACCATCCACGGCGACCACTTCTTCTACGACGACCTGCAGGCCGCGACCGCCGCGCGCCGGTTCGCGCCCATCGCCGCCGCGGACGCCGACGACGACGGGGCCGTCACCCTGGAGGAGCTCGCCGCGGTGCGCCTCGTCGCGATCGAGGAGGGCACCTACGGGACGGGCAGCGCCGGAGACATCAATGATCTCGGCGCGTTCGTCGCGGCGCTCTCGCGCACGATCGGGCACTACCGCGGCGAGGGCGAGTGCGTCTCCGAAGGCCCCTGACGGGTCCGGCCGCGCGCTCGCCCGCGGCGATCACTCGATCCCGACCGTCGTCGTGACGTCCTGGAGCTCGCTCCCGGCGAACGCCGGCACCCGCGCGGAGCCGAGCAGCATCTGCACGCAGCCCCCGGCCGGGGTCATCGCGACCTGCGGCTCGATCGAGATGCGCTGCACTGCGCCCGCGGGGTTGAAGAACACCCGCGCCGTCACCGCCTTCGGCCCCGCCTTGCCCTTGCAGTGGATCCGCGCGGTGTCGGCCTTCGCTTGCAGCGCCGCGTGGGCCGCGCCGCGATCGAACGGCCTCGCCGCGATCGCCGTCGCCGCCGGCGTGGTGCCGCCTTCGCGCATGGGGCGCGGAGACCTCTGCGCGGGCGCCGGCACCGGAGCGTCGCGAGGGCCCGGCGACGGCTGCCGCTCGCTCGCGTCGCCCGCCAGCGCCGGTGAGCGCGCGTCGCCGCGGCCCGGGTTGACCACCGTCGGGTGCGCCGGCACCGGCAGGCGCTGCACCATCCGGACGTCGCTCTGCGCGCGGCCGGCGTAAAAGGCGATCGCCGCCATCGCGAAGGCGCCGGCCAGGCCGCACGCGAGGAGCATCGGCCCCCGCCGCGCAGGCCTGGGAGGGGCCTCCACCGGCCCGCTGCTCGCCAGGACGGGCGCGGGCGTCGACGGGGGGCGCGCGCTGACGGGTGCCGACGATGCGCCCGCACCGGCGGGTGCCGACGATGCGCCCGCGCCGGCGGGTGCCGACGATGCGCCCGCACCGGCGGGCGACGACGGCGCGCGCCGCGCGTCCGAGGCCACCTCGGTCGGTCCCGTCATCGACAGGCGCGAGGCAGACCCCGCCGAGGTGATCGCCGCCGCGGCGCCGAGCGGCACCACCGAGATCGCGGCGCCGGCGGCGCGCACGCTGCGCGGGTCGACGAAGAGCGCCGGGCCGAGCGCGTCGAAGGCCTCCTGCGCCGTCTGGAAGCGCTGCGACGGCTCCCGGGCGACGCAGCGCGCGAACCAGGCGTCGAACGGGTGCACGATACAGCCGGCGCGCCCGAGCGCGGTCGCGCGCACCGACGCCGGGTCGATCGGCTCGAAGAGGATCTCGCGGAGCAGCACCGGCATCGCGGTGCCCATCGGGTCGTTCGCGGCGCGCCAGTACATGCGCCCGGTGAGCAGGGCGAACGCGATCAGCCCGAGCGCCCACACGTCGGTCGCCGGCGAGATCTGCCCGCGCGCGTCGGTCTGCTCGGGCGCCATCCAGAGGGGCGTGCCGAGCGACGCGGTCGCCATCGTGCTCGCCTCCGCGGCGATCTTCGCGATGCCGAAGTCGAGGACCTTGACCGACCAGCGCGCCGTCGCGCTCTGCGTCTTCGCGAGGAACACGTTCTGCGGCTTCATGTCCCGGTGGACGACGCCCGCCCGGTGGGCGGCGCCGAGCGCGTGGCAGAGCTGCCGGAAGATCTCGTGAACGTCCTGCGCCGGGAGCAGCCCGCTGCGCCTCATGCGCTGCGAGAGGTCCTCCCCCTCGAGCAGCTCCATCGCGAGCCAGGGCACGCCGCTGGCCGCGTCCACGCCGGCGCCGATCACCTGCACGACGTGATCGCTCTCCACCAGCGCGCCGACGCGCGCCTCCTGCTCGAAGCGCTCGCGCAGCCGGGCGTCCGCGCAGAGCTGCGGGTGCATGAGCTTGAGGGCCCGCAGCTTGCCAGTGCTCGCCTGCTCGGCGATGTACACGGCCCCCATGCCCCCGGCGCTGAGGGGCCGAACGATCCGGAACTCTCCGAAGAGCATCCCGACCGCCGGCTGGAACGGCGCGACCATGGAGGGCGATGCTAGCATGGTGGCCGTCGCGGGGGTGTCGGGGCTCACGGGCGCGGCGCGCGGCGCGCACGGCCCGCCTCGCTGTCTCGCTGTCTCGCTGTCTCGCTGTCTCGTCAGGCGCGCGCGCCGTCGCCGCTGCCGGCGCTGCGCGCGCGCGGCGGGAGCGACGCGACGAGGCGCTCGATCCCGATCCGGCCCGCGACAAGCGCGCCCGTCGCCGCGGCGCGGAGCGCGTCGCGCGCCGGCTGGGCTCTGCCGGCGAAGTGCCGGACGCCGAAGCGCAGGAACGACGGCTCGCCGAGGAGGTAACGCTCGACGCGCTCCCGCGGCGCGCCGTAGAAGGCGCGCATCACCCGGCGCCGGAAGCGCAGATCGAGGCCCAGCAGCGATCGCTCGACGCGCCGGCCCCAGTCGTGGAACCCGAGATCGCGGGCCTCGAGCTTCTCGGCGAGGTACTCGCCCGCGAGGGCCCCGTACGCGATCGCCTGGGCGATCCCCTCTCCCAGCATCGGATCGATGCCCGCGGCCTCGCCGACGAGCAGGGCGGCGGGCCGCGCGATCACGGCCCGCTGGTCGAGGCCTCGCTCGGCGAAGCGCTTTCGCCGGTAGCGGTCCGGGTCGAGGCCGAGCGCCTCGAGCCTGCTCCGGAGCACGCGCTCGGCGTCGGGCGCGGGGCGCGCCATGCCGAGCGCGCCCTCGTGCAGCACGTAGGCCCCCCGGCAGACGAGCTCGCGCCCGTCGACGATTGTGGGGAAGTCCCACAGGTAGCCGGCGAACGAGCGATCCCGCATCTCGAAGTGCAGGAGATCGCGCGCCCGGTCCCTGGCGACGGGCTCGGTGTCGACCTCGACGGCCTGCGCGCGCAGCCTGCCGAACGGCAGCCCCATCGCGCGGCGGACGACGCTGCCGACGCCGTCCGCGCCGACGACGACGCGGCCGTCGAAGACCCCGGCCGAGCTCTCGACGCGGGCGCCGCGCTCGCTCAGCGTGGCGCCGGTCACCCGCGCCCCCTCGACGATGCGCACGCCCCGCGCCCGCGCGGCGAGCGCGAGCGCGCGATCGAACTCGACGCGCCGGACGACGCGGCCGATGTTCCCCTCGCGGAGCGCGACCTCGCCGGCCTGGAAGGCCGCGCTGATGCCGTGCACCACCACCGAGGGCACGTCGATCGTCACCCCGATCGCCGACAGCGCCCTGTCCGCTCGCTCGCCGAGGCCGCCCGCGCAGGACTTGTCCCGCGGGTAGCGCTCTTTTTCGAGCACCACGATCCTGTCGGCGAGGGCCGGGCGATGGTGGGCGAGGAAGAGCGCCGTGCTCACGCCCGCCGGCCCGCCTCCGACGATCACGACTTCATGCGCCGCCATGCGGGGGCCGCTCTAGCACGGCGCCCCCGTCGGCGGGCTCGCGGACGCTCAGCGCCGCTCGTACAGGGGCACCAGCGTCCGGTAGGGGAAGAGATACACGCTCTTCCCCGCGAGGTCCGGGTGGGTCGCGGCCAGCTCCCGGATCTCGTTCAGGACCGCATACCGCTCCTGCAGCGGGAGCGCCGAGATGTAGCTGATCGACGCGACGCGCTCGAGCAGCCCGTCGAGGTCGAGCTCCTGCGTATGGGTGAACTCGTGCTCTCCGAGCGGCGCGAAGAGGCGAGAGTCGGAGAACGTCCGGCGCCAGGCGCCGAACCTGTGTATCGGGGCATCCCGGCCGTGGCGGTCGAGGACGTGGGAGATGCGGGCGACCCAGTCGACGCGCTCGTCGCGCAGGTTGAAGAGCAGGGAGAGGCGCCCTCTCGGCCGGAGCACGCGGTGGATCTCGGCGAGCGCGAGATCGCCGTGAAACCAGTGGAACGACTGCGCGGCGACCGCGGCGTCGACCGATGTCTCGGGCAAGGGGATGGCCTCGGCGACCCCATCGAGCGCGATGGCGGACGGGACCATCTGACCCAGCTTGCGGCGCATCCCCTCGACCGGCTCGAGCGCGAGCAGCCGCGCGCCCGTGGGCACCAGGAGGCGCGTGAGCTTGCCGGTGCCGGCGCCGAGATCGAGCACCGTGCTCGTCGCGTCGATGCGGAGCGTGTCGCGCAGGAGCTCGATCGCGCCGCGCGGGTAGTCCGGGCGCCCCTTCTCATAAGCATCCGCTGCAGTCGCGTAGCCCTGTGCAGCGAGGCGATGGAGAGTCATGGCCTGCATCCGCTCCGCGTTAAGGAGGATCTCGCGCAGCGCCGGAGGGACCACCCACCCCGACGGCCCGTCGAGAGAGGCTACGCAACCGGGAGCCGTGTTGGAAGCGGGTTGTCGCTCAAAATGCGCATCACGTTCTCTCGAAGCACCTTGGCGATCACACGCTCGCTCAAGCCAGCTCGCAGCAGCGCATCCGTCAAGAGCGGAAGATGGGCCGCATCACGCAGCTCGCGTGTGGGAATGATGAAACCGTCCCAATCGGATCCGAGCGCGGGCGTGTCCTCGCCGGCAACGTTGATGATGTGCACGAGGTGCTTGACGACGGGCGCGAGCCCGTTTCCGCCGAGATAAAGCGGACAAAAGATGATCCCGGCGCACCCGCCGCGGTCGGCGAGGGCGCGGAGCTGGTCGTCATCGATGTTGCGCCAGTGCTCGAACGCGCCGGCGATACCCGTGTGGCTGACCATGGGTGGCCGGCGGGCGAGCGCGCATGCGTCGAGGAAGCCAGCCCGGTTGATGTGCGCGAGATCGACGATGACGCCGAGGTCCTCGGCGAGGCGCACGACCTCACGGCCGAAGGCGGTGAGGCCTTCACCATCCCTCCGGCCGCTGCCGTAGGCGGGATAACACGCTTCGTTGGCGCTGAAGTGGCAGAGCCCGAGGTAGCGCACGCCGCGCCGCGCGAAGCGAGCGAGGGTGTCGAGGTCGCCTTCGAGCGCGTGCGCCCCCTCGACGCCGAGCAGCGCCGCAACGGCGCCGCCGGCCCTCGCCGCCTCGATGTCCTCGGCCGTGAGCGCCTTCACGAGGCGGCCGGGCCGCGCGCGGACGGCCTGCTCCAGGAGATCGATCTGCTCCTCGACGACGGCGGCGAGCCCGCGCCGCTGCCCGATGGGCAACGAGACCAGCCCGAAGAACTGCGCGCCGACGCCGCCCTCGCGGAGCCGCGGGACGTCGACGTGCCCGCCGAGGGCCGCGAGCGGCAGCGGCGGCTCGTGCCGCTCCTGCAGATCGTAACCGACCCAGCGCGCCCACATGAGGCTGTCGGCGTGGAGATCGATGGCGGGGTACTGCGCGTGCAGGGCTCGGGCTTCCGGGGTTCCGTGCATGGAGGGAAGGCTAGTCGACCCGAGGCGTCCGGTCGCGCGCCGGGCGACGAGGGCTCAGGGGCTCGCCAGCTTGAGGCCGAGGATGGACACGACGAGCAGCGCGAGGAAACCGAGCCTCGCGGCCGTTGCGGGCTCGCCGAACAGGAGGATGCCCGCGATCGCCGCCCCGAACGCGCCGATGCCGACCCAGACGGCGTACGCCGTGCCGATGGGCAAGGTCCGCGAGGCGGTCTCGAGGAGCGCGATGCTCGTGATGATCGCGCCCACCGTGAGCGCCGTCGGCAACGGGCGCGTGAAGCCGTGTGTGTACTTAAGACCGATAGCCCAGCAGACCTCGAGCAGGCCTGCCAGGAGCAACGCCAGCCAGGACATGACGACTCTCCTCGTGATGCGGCTGCGTCGTCTTATCCTGACCGGGTACGGCGCGTCTCGTCCGGGACGCTCTGTCTGAACGAGCGCCGCGGGGAACCTAGCAGGGGCGACGGCCTACGCAACAGGCAGGCCGGCGCCGCGCCGCGTCGCGAGGCCGCACCGTCGCCGCCGCTCCCGCTTCGCTGGGCGGAGCGGCGCGGTACGCTGGACCAGGCCGCGGCCTCGCGATCGCGCGCTGCTGGGGCTCGCTACTCGATCTGCTCCTCGATTTCCCCCTCGTCCGGGAGCATCGCGGAGCTGCCCGCTGCCTTGTTGATCAGCGCGGCGGCGAGCTCGTTGATGTACTCCTCGATCGCTGTGTACCCGGACGGCATCACCTTGGTGTGGTCGTTCGCGTTCGACGAGCTGAGGCCGTGCGCCCGCTCCCACGCGTCCGCCATCCCGTCGCGATCGGCGTCCGCGGGGGCCGTCCCCGGGCTGAGCCCGTCCATCAGGTTGTTCACGTAGCGGGCGCCCCACGAGCCGTCGCGGCGCTCCATGTTCTTGAAGACGCCCTTCGTCACCACGTCGCGCGGCAGCGCGCCCGCCTGCGCGACGACGAGCCGATACGCGTCCTGCGCGCGCTGCGTCGTCACCGGGATGTACCCCGGGACCTCCCGCGTGAAATTGAACTGCGTCGCCGAGCGGTACGACTCCGGCTTGTTGAGCTTGCTGAAGCTCGGGTGGAGGTACGGCTGCTTCCAGGGGTTCTCGACGGTGCCCGTGAACTTCCCGGGATCATCGATGTAGTTGTCGCCGAGGAAGTACTTGAGCCCCGCGCCGGCGCTGTCGTCGAAGTAGAACGGGATCAGCTGATCGCTCGGCCCCTTGATGTACGTGTTGCCCACGATGTTGAAGTGGCCGGTCGCCGGGTTGTGGTGCACGAACCCGTGCCTCACGTTGTAGGCCACGTTGTTGAGGATGTCGGCCGGGCCGTTCGCGACCGCGGGGCAACGCGCCTTGTGGTGGGCGAACAGGTTGTGGTGGAGCGTGATCCGGTGGCCATCAGGGCCGTTGATGAGACCATAATTATGCATCCCCTCTGGATGCCCCGTGGTCGACGACGACTCGATGGTCGACCACTGGACCGTGACGTCATCTGCCTCATAGAGGTCCAGGGTCTCGTCGACGCCCCAGGAGATCGACATGTGATCGAGCATCACCTTCGAGTTCCGCGAGATCTGCGTCGCGTCGAACTGCTCTCCGGCCGAGCCGTCGTACACGGGCCGGACACGCAAGAACCGTGCGACGATGTTGTTGACCGCGGTGGAGTACTTCGCGGTCAAACGACCGTGGATGGTGATGCCCGCGCCTGGCGCCGTCTGGCCCGCGATCGTCACATCGCCGTTCCGGATGAGGACATCCCCTTCGATCACGCCGCTCACGTCGAAGACGATGATGCGAGGCCCGCTCGCGTCGAGGGCCGCCTGGAGGCTCCCCGACCCGCTCGTGCGCAGGTTGGTGACCTTGATGACGCGCCCGCCGCGCCCGCCGGTCGCGACGGCGCCAAAGCCCTCTGCCCCCGGAAACGACGGGAGCGCGCTGGCTGGCATCGATATCGCAGTGAACGCAGAAAACGCAGAAACCGCGGCGATCGCGCAGCCGAAGCGGCGAATCACCTGTGCGCCAATGGAAGAACAAGTGGGAAGGTATGCCATGTGTCTCGTTCCCCTTTCGTACGTATCAGGCGCCGAACAAGACCGGATCGAACAAGGAAGCCCAGGGTGGGCGCGGCGCTGGGCGCGACGATGTGCCCTGATGAAGCAGGGCGACGCGGAGCAGCGACGCGATGGGCCCGCCCTCGGCTGCCTGGCGCAGGAGGTCTCGACCGGCGCTCTCAACCGCAAGCCGTACTGTGATGACCCTACAGGACTCGATTCATCGATGGCAATCGCCAATTGCCAACCTGTGCGACAGGGCACATCAAAATCGACCTGGAAATTCCATGTCGCCAGACGAAGCGAGGTTGGTTATCCTGCACGAGCAGCGCACGAGCGGGCTCATGAAACGCCGAAGCGCCCCCCGCGACCTGAATCATCGCCTCGAATTGGTCGGAACAATTCACAGGGAGACGGGGAGATGGGGAGATGGAGCGATGGGGAGATGGAGCGATGGGTGGAATTGAACTCCCCGTCTCCTTGTCTCCCTGTTCAATTTCCCGCCAAACCTGCCTCGGTCGATTGAACGGCGCTCGCTCAGCGCGCCACGGGGTCTCCTGCCCGGCGCGGCGCGACCGCGCAGGCCGTCTCGTAGTGCACGACGAGGCCGGTCACATCGACGGCGTGGTCGACAGCGAGCGACGCCGTGTCGATGACAGGCTGGCCGTCCACGAGGGGCTCGAAGACCTGAGTTTCGCTCGAGCTGCCGCTGGCCGGCGACGACCGATGACGCGCCCTGCCGGCGCTTCGCTTCGGACGATGGGCGAGGCGCCTCGCCCCGCTACTGCGCCGGCGCGGGGCGCCCCTCGACGGCCGCGAGGTAGTCGCGCACGGACTGCTTCATCCCGACCTCGAGCGCATGCGCCACGAGGTGGTGACCGATCGACACCTCTTGAATCTGCGGCGCCTCGCGGACGAGCGGCGCGAGGTTCTCCACGGTGAGGTCGTGCCCCGCGTTGATCCCGACCCCGGCCGCCACGGCGGCCCTCACGGTCGCGACGATCTTGTCGAGCTCCGCGCGGTGATCGCCGCGATCGAACGCCTGGGCGTAAGGCCCCGTGTAGATCTCGATGCGATCAGCCCCCATCTCCGCGACCGCCGGCACCACCGCCGGATCCGCCTCGACGAAGAGGCTTGTCCGGATCCCCTCCTCCTTGAGCCGCTTCACCACCGGCTGGAGGACGAAGCGCCATTTCGCGACGTCCCAGCCGCGGTGCGAGGTGAGCTCGCCCGGCGTGACCGGGACCAGCGTGCACTGCGTCGGCCTGAGCTCGAGCGTGAGGTCCAGGAACTCCTCGCGGAGATCGCCCTCGAAGTTCGTCTCCACCGTGGTGATGTGGCGAGTCACCGCCCGCGCGTCGTCGGGCGTGATGTGCCGTCGGTCCGCCCTCGGATGGATGGTGATGCCATGAGCTCCGTAGTCCACGATCTTCCGGGCGAAGGAGAGGACATTCGGGGCATCGTGTCCCCGCGAGTTCCGCAGGAGCGCGATCTTGTTCACGTTGACGCTGAGCTTCATGGGACATCCTCTCGCCGGCTCGTGCGCGGCGCGCGCGACGCCGCTATACACGATCGACGCCGCGAGGCGAACACGCCGCGCGCCGGCGCGCAGCCGGGGGAGCGCCGCCGGCCCGCAGCTGGGGGAGCGCCGTTGGCGCTGCCGGCGCCGGCCCTCGGGCCGCGCGCGGCGCTCCCCGCGCTGCGCGGCCCTTCGCCGCCTACACGCGCGGCGCGGTCCGCGAGCCCCGCACCGCGGCCTCGGTCGCGAGGAGCGACACGACGAGGATGGCGACGGCGACGAGCGCGTTGTTCCACACCGTCGCCATCAGCAGCGCCGGGATCGTCCAGGCGCTGACGAACAGCCAGACCGCCAGGATCGCGATGGCGTAACGCGCCCTGGGCGCCCAGAGCGCGATCAGGGCGAGGGCGACGCTCAGCGCGCCCACCACCCAGGTGTTGGTGAACTCGTCCCGGCCGTGGCGCCAGAGGAACGCGGAGATGAACAACCAGATCCCGAGCGCGATGTTGATGCCACGCAAAGCCGCCATCCGATGCTCCATTGGCTTTCCTCCCTCGCGGATCGCCGTGCCGGCGCCTCCGCCGCGCGACGCCCTGGCTCCCTCGCTCTGCCCGCTCGCCAAGGCCTCGGGCCAGGCGTCCTGCCCCGAGCGGCCTCTGCGCGTCGAGCGCGGAGCCCGCTCACCCCACTTGCCGAGCGCCGGCGTCCCTGCGCCCGGTCCACACACCCGAGAGCTCGGCGAACGCCGTGCGAATCCAGTGCCACGCGCCTCACCCCGGGAGCGGCCGCGCGGCCAGAGGCCGCGTTCGTGAGGGCCGCCGCGCGGCGGTTCGGCTAGAAGCCCCGTCGCCATGGACTTCTTCGCGACCGCCGCCAAAGGAACCGAGCCCGCCCTCCGCGACGAGCTCCGCGAGCACCGGTTCCGCGGCGTCCGCGCGGATCGCGGCGGCGTCCACTTTTCCGGCCCGCCGGACGAGGGCTTCCGCGCGTGCATCGAGCTCCGCACCGCCGTGCGCGTGCTCGTCGAGCTCGCCTCCTTCGACGCGCCCAGCGGGGACGCGCTCTACGAGGGCGTCTCGCGCGTCGACTGGGCCCCTTACCTGAGCCCGGTCCACACGCTGGCCGTGCGCGCCTCCTGCCGCTCGAGCGCCCTGACCCACACCCAGTTCATCGCCCAGCGGACCAAGGACGCCATCGTCGACCAGATCCGGCGCCGCGTCGGCGCCCGCCCGTCGGTCGACCTCGAGGACCCGGATCTGGCCCTCTTCCTCCACGTCGTCCGCGACAGCGCGACGCTCTACGCCGACCTCGGCGGCGCCGCGCTCCACCGCCGCGGCTACCGCACGCACATCGGCGGCGCGCCGCTCAAGGAGACGCTCGCCGCCGCGCTGCTCCGCCTCTCCGGCTGGGACCGCGCCCGCCCGCTCGTCGACCCGATGTGCGGCGCCGGCACCATCGCCCTCGAGGCGGCGCTCTGGGCGCGGGACATCGCCCCGGGCCTGCGCGCGCAGCGCTTCGGCTTCGAGCGGTGGGCCTGCCACGATCAGGCCGCCGCGCGGCGCACGACCGAGCTCCGCGACGCCGCCCGCGCGCGGATCCGGCCCGAGGGCCCCGCGATCGTCGCCGCCGACATCGACCCCCGCGCCGCCGAGATCACCCGCGGCAACGCCCGGATGGCCGGCGTGCAGATCGAGGTCCGCTGTCAATCCATCACCGCGCTCGCCCCGACCGCGCCGCCGGGCCACGTCCTGACCAACCCGCCATACGGCGAGCGCCTCCCGGGCACGATGGCCCTCTACCGCGACATGGCGGCGGCGCTGTCCCGGCTCGCGGGCCACCGCGTCGCCATCCTCGCCGGCACCGAGGACATCGAGCACGCCATGCGCCGGAGGCCGGAGCGGTCGCTCGTCGTGTTCAACGGCCCTATCGAGTGCCGGCTGCTGACGTACGACATCCCCTGAAGCGGCGCGCGGCGCGCGGCGTCGGAGACGCGCGCCGCGCGAGAGGGCGCGTGCGAGACGTGCGAGACCTCAAGAGAGCAGGCGCATCACGAGGAACATGGCCAGCGCCGTGAGGAGCATCCCGGCGACGAAGCCGATGATGAGCCCCCGCTTGCCGGCGAGCCAGCTCGGCTCCCGCGCCGGCGGAGGCGCTGGCGCAGGCGGCGCCTGGGGCGCGACGACGTGATCGGGCATCGTCGCGCGGCGCTCCAGCGCCGTGCGCTGCTCTGCGATGGTCGCGGCGAGCTCGAACGGCACCGACGCCGCCGGGGTCGCCGGCGAGGCGTCGTCGGCCGCGGCCGGCGCTCGCTGTACGACCGCCGCCGGGGAGTCCCCGGCGGTCTCTGCGCTCGCCGGGCCGAACCCCATCGCCCCGAACCCCTGCGGGCTCGCCGCCTGGAGCTCGCCGGGGGTCACCGTGGGCATCTGGCTCTCGGCCGGGGGGTGGGACGAGACCAGCCGGAGCGTGTTGGCGACGCGCGGCGATCTCCTGTCCCACGCCCCCGCCGCGCCCCCGTCGAGCGGGCTCTGCGGCGTCGCCGGGACAGGCACCGAATCGACGCGCACAAGGCCGACCTCGGCCCGCCTCTCGGGTGTGCCCAGCCCGAAGTCCTCGGCGGAGCGGAGCGTCGCCTTCACATCGCGGCCAGGAGGCGTGATGTCGAGCTCGTCGCCCTCGTCATAGGCCGCCGTGTGGACTCGCACCTTCGCCGGAGCGAGGAGCTCGTCGCGACGGACCATGGTGAGCGTGCTGTCGTCGTCCCCGCTCACGTCGTCGTACGCGCCCGGCTCGGCCAGGCCGTTCCCCGAGAGCAGCGCCTCGCTGGGGCCGTGGGACCAGGACGGAAGCTGCAGCGAGATCTCCGGCACCGACTCCCCTGCCCAGCGCTGCGGCTCGGCGCCCGCCCCCGGCGGAACCGCCTGCGGATCGAGCGTCTGTGGGAGCTCCGAGGGGGGCGGCGCGTGGTGGAGCAGCACCGGCGGCGGAGGCGCGACCTCGGTCCCGCCCCCTCCGGACACGAGCGTCCGGGCCGATTCGATCGAGAGCTCCGACCTCGGCGCCGGGCCCGAGAGCGGCCCCGACGTCGAGCTCGGCAGCGACGTCAACGGCGGGAGCGACATCGGCCCCCGCTGCAGCGACGCGTCCCGCGAGAACAGCGAGCTCGGCTGCCTGCGCGAGATCGGCCCGAGCCCCACGGCCGTGTCAGGCAGCTCGGCCAGCAGGCAGTGCAGCGTGTACCCGAGCTCACGCGCCGTCTGATACCTGTCCGCCGGCTGCTTGGCGAGCGCCTTCACGATCAGCGCCTCGAGGCGCGGGTGGATCCCCGGCGCGCAGCTGCTCGGCGCCGGCACCGGCGCATGGATGTGGAGCGTCGCCGTGTGGAGCGGCGTCTCGCCCTCGAACGGCAGCCGCCCCGTGACGAGCTGGAACAAGAGGACCCCGCACGTGTACAGATCGGCCCGCTGATCCACCGGAAGCAGCCCGCACTGCTCCGGAGCCATGTAGGCAGGCGTGCCGACGAACGTGCCCGCGCGCGTCACGACGGACAGCGGGTCGGCGAGGAGCTCGGGCGCTTCGCCGGACGAGCCGGTGTCGAGGACCTTGGCGATCCCGAAATCGAGCACCTTCACCCGCTCGCCGTGAGGGTGCGTGGGGTCGGGGACCACCATGATGTTCTCGGGCTTCAGATCGCGGTGCACGACGCCCATCTCGTGGGCGACCGCGAGCGCCTCGCACACCTCCGAGAGGATGCGGACCGCCCGCGCCTGACCGATCGCGCCATGGCGCTCGAGGAGGACGTAGAGGTCGTCCCCCGAGAGCAGCTCCATCACGATGTAGCTGAGGGCGCCCTCGACCCCGTACTCGAAGATCTTGACGGAGTTCGGGTGCTTCACCCGCGCCGCGGCCTTCGCCTCGCGCTGGAAGCGCCGGATGAACGCGCGGTCCGCGGTGAACTCCGGGTTCATGATCTTGATCGCCACCCGGCGGGGCTCGGCGTCGCGCTCGGCGATGAAGACGCTGGCCATGCCGCCCTCCCCGAGGAAGCGGGTGATCGTGAACCGCCCGGCCACCTTGCGGCCGAGGAGCGCCTCATGCCTCATGCGCCCGGCACCTGCCGGCGTCTGCCCCGCTCGCCCGCTTCCGGGCGACCGCGCCGCGTGCCCGCCCCAGGGCGGCCCTGCCCCTCGCGCAGGAGAGCGCTGCGCCCATGGCCGTCCGCGCGCCCGCGCGACCCGCGCGTCCGATGCGAGGGAGAGTGCACGCGGCGACCATACCAAAGAACTCGACAGCCGACGACTTGTCGGCCCCCGGCGGCGTGCGGTTGAGGGCGCGCCGCGCGCGCCGCGAGCCCACGCGCGCGCGCCACGGACCGTCCCGAGTACCGCTCCCGGCCGCCGTCACCCCCGAGACGGGCGCCGGCCGCAGGCTCGTCCGGCAACAGTTAACTCTTTAACGCCACCCCCGGTGCGCATGTGCGACAGGTGCTTAACTTATCGAAAGAGCTCGCCTTCGAGGGTTGGCAACGTTCTTGCCTGAAGGGGACTGCCTCGCGCTGCGCCCTGTGCGCCGTGAAGGGTCAGCTTGTGCGTCGATCTCGACAGGCAGCTTCCGGAGGATCGTTGATGAATCGAATTTTTAGGCGCGCGGTGCTCCTCGGCACCGTCGCGCTGACCGTCGTGGGGGCGGGCTGCGCCGAGGAGCGGCCGTCCATCAGAAGGGTGCAGAGCGATGCGCTCGCCAAGTCCTTCTTCGTTGGAGGGAACCTGAAAGACATCGTCGATGACCCCGAGTTCTACATGCGGGGTACGGTCGTCGACGTCGGGTACGGCGCAGCCCAAGATGGCCTCTTCACGTCGACCTATGCTCAGCCCGTCTCCCGGATCAAGTGGGAGATCACCGAGCACCAGCTCAACGCTCGGCTCGCTTACGAGCGCATCGAGGGGACCGACGGCAAGGGCAACAGCTACAACGGGCTCGCCAAGAAGACGACGAACGACGGCCAGATCGTCGCGAGCTACGCGATCGAGTCGCATTTCGACATCGTCCGCGAGTACAACCCGTCGACCGGCGAGGAGTCCAACGTCATCTCCGAGAACACGAGCGACCGGCTCTGGTACGAGCGCGAGTACTTCCGCGTCGACTGGTCGCGCAACCTGGCCACCGACGCCTACAACTTCGACACCCTGTCGCAGGTCGGCCTCTACGGAGGTGTCGAGTACGAGCCGCTCGCCTATTACGTCAGCGACCCCGCGTCCGCCGACGCTCCGCGGTTCGACGGCGAGAACGGCTACTTCGACGTCACGACGAAGGCGTTCGCCACGCCTGTCCTGCTCGACCTCTCGAGCCTCGGCTGGGGCATCGACAAGTTCCCGGCCTGCATGCTCCCGGGCGACTTCGCCGGCGGCACCGACCCGTACGGCAACTGCAACCCGGTCGAGATCACGATCCGGCAGTCGTTCAAGAAGGTGGTCGACAGCGACTACGAGCCGGTCGACGTCGACGGCGTGAGGTTCCAGGCGTTCGGCATCTTCACCGCCGATTCCCGCTACGGCTACGAGCGCAACTACGGGATCGTGGACAACCAGTGGCGGCGCTTCGCGGCCCGCTACAACCTCTGGGAGCGCAGCCACTTCTACGAGGACCCCGAGGCGATGGAGGGCGCGATCGCCTGCGCGACCTCGGAGGCGGCCCAGGCCGCCGATCCGAACCTCGACGAGGACGGGGACGGTACCGCGGACGCGTGCGCCGCGGCCGGCGCGGGCTCGCAGTGCGACGTGTTCAAGCAGAAGTGCACGCTGCCCTACGGGGAGCGCAAGGCCGTCGTCATCCCCTGGTACGTCGGCGGCAACACGTCGGAGGACATCTTCGAGGCGACCGAGTGGGCCACCGAGGAGTGGGATCTCGCGATGAAGACCGCGATCCAGACCTCGCGCCTCGTCGAGTGCCGGAAGACGGGCGGCCAGGACTGCGAGGCGAAGTTCCCGATGTGGAAGGGCCAGCAGGACGACATCGACGAGGCCGTCGCGCTCTCGCGCGCGCTGAACGCGTGCCGCCGCGAGCAGGGCTGGGACGCGCCGGCGTGCGACGCCCAGGTCAAGCAGGCCGTGGAGCAGCTCGCTCAGCGGCGCGGCGGCGACCCGGCGACGCTCGCGATCGGGAGCGTCGTCACGCAGCCTTCGGTGATCGTGCTCTGCCACAACCCCATCGTGGAGGGCGATCACCCCGCCTGCGGCGACACGAGCGTTCCTCTCGAGGAGCGCGTCGCCCCGCGGCTCGGCGACCTCCGCTACAACAGCGTGCTCATCGTCGAGAAGCCGCAGACCCCGTCGCCCTGGGGCATCATGGTCGACGCCGACGACCCGCTGACGGGCGAGAAGGTGGCCGCCAGCATCAACATCTGGAGCCACGTCACCGACTCCGCGGCGCAGCAGCTCGTCGACATCGTCCGCTACATCAACGGCGAGATCCCGACCGCCGATATCACCGACGGCAAGTACGTCCGCGACTGGGCGCAGGCGAGCCGCATGTCCGGCGGCGGCCAGGGGCCCACGATGACGAAGCAGGAGGTCACGTCGCGGCTCGCGAGCGCCACGAAGCTCGACGCCGAGGCGTACGCGGGCCTCGTCGCGCAGGGCGTCTCCCCCCAGCTCAAGGCGCTCATCGAGCCGATGAAGGCGAAGGTCGCCGACATCGCGGTGCGGGGCGACATCCCCTCCCCGCAGCAGGCGGTCGTGGGCGCCCGCATGAAGGCCGCCCGGGGCAGCCTCGCCGAGTCGGAGCTCATGAACCCGGCGATGCTGAAGCGCGCGGGCGTCCCCGCCGGCCTGCCCATCGACGGCCCGCTCGCGGACGCGGCGTCGCCGTTCGCGATGAACAACCCGAAGATGCACTCCCAGCTCCGCCGCATGCACGACAACGCGCTCGCGGAGCGCGGCGCCTGCATCCTGCACGAGGCCCCCGAGGCCTCGGCGATGACGGGCCTCGCGGAGGCGCTCCGCGAGAAGTTCCCCGTCGGCGACGGCGAGACGGCCGACGAGAGGCGGGGGCGCTACGAGAAGATGTTCAAGTACATCCAGCGCCGCTACCAGTACGCGGTCATCGCGCACGAGATGGGGCACTCCATCGGCCTCCGGCACAACTTCGTGAGCAGCTACGCCTCGCTCTTCTTCCGGCCCCAGTACTGGCAGCTCAGGACGAAGAACGGAAAGGTCAAGGCGGAGTGCAAGGGTGAGGCGGACGAGAGCCCGGAGGCGTGCGTCGGCCCCCGCTACTTCGACGCGATCACGGACGAAGAGCAGAAGAACATGATCTGGATGTTCCAGCACTCCACGGTCATGGACTACCCGGGCGACGTCTCGCAGGACCTGGTGGGCCTGGGCGTCTACGACTTCGCCGCCGCGCGCTTCTTCTACGGCGACAACGTGAGCGTCTACGACAACGGCGACAGCAAATACCTCGCCGGCGGCAGGGTCGGCGGCGGGCTCCTCGCCGCGACCGACAACTTCGGCGGGCTGGCCGGCATCAAGTACGGCACGTTCGCGAAGGGCAACGCCACGACCGCGCCCAGCGTCAACGACTTCCACTACTCCCAGCTGCAGTCGCAGTACCAGGTCATCCGCGACTGCTACGACGTGGAGACGACCCCGCCCGCGACGTGGAACGAGCAGCTCGACGGCAAGTGGCACCCGCTCCTCGACGGCGGCATCGTCACGGTCGGCGGGGAGACGAAGCGCTGCCGCCAGCAGCCGGTCGACTACGTCGGCTGGACGCAGCTGCGCAAGCCGCAGGACAACGAGACATCGATCGGCGCCTTCCGGGGCGGTCCGGCGGTCGACGCCAAGAGCCGCGTCCGCGTGCCGTACGGGTTCGCGACCGACAACTGGGCCGACACCGGCAACGTCTCGGTCTTCCGTCACGACAACGGCGCCGATCCGTACGAGCAGCTGATGTTCCTGATCACCACCCAGGAGAACAGGCACATCCTCGACAACTTCCGGCGCAACCGCACGACGTTCAGCGTCCGCGCCGCGGCGGATCGGTCCTACAGCCGCTACAACGAGAAGATGCTCGGCATCGCCGGCGGCATCGGGTTCTACGGCACGATCTACCAGGATCTCGCGACGAACCAGGGCCTGTCGTTCGACACGCTGTGGCCGCTCCTCATCGAGGGCAGCCTGCAGGAGAACGTCGTGGCCGCGACGGTGGCCTTCGATCACTTCGCGAGGCAGCTCGCCCGCCCGGAGGAGGGGCCGCACTACCTGCGCGATCCGCTGTTCAACGACCCGGTCCTCCGCTCGAACCTCGACGGCGACGACTACGGCGCCGGCGAGGACTTCGGCGGCTTCGGCGGCACGACCAACAGCCCGGTGCTGGTGCAGATCCCAAACGGCTCGACCGGCTACCTGAAGGACGTCGGGTTCGGCGGTCACCCGCTCGAGAACAGGAACTCGGAGGACCACGGCGACTTCGACACCGACTACTCGTTCAACGCGGGCAGCTACTACGACAAGATCCACACGGCCATCCTGCTCTCCGAGTCGGAGGACCGGTTCGTGAGCCAGTCCCGCCGCGACTTCTACGACGCGCGCTTCCGCGCGGTCGGCATGGCCGACGTGCTTCCCGAGGGCTACCGCCGCGTGCTCGCCAACGCCCTCACCGGCGACCGCTCGCTCCTGGCGCCTCGCCTCGAGGCCGGCGAGGACGGCCTCCCGTTGCTCGACACGGAGAGCAAGGATCCCGACCCGCTGGCGAAGGAGTTCCCGGCGCGCGCGATGGGCTGGGTCAGCTGGTGGCCGAACGAGGGGCCGAAGGTCTGCTTCCCGACCGACGGGAAGAACCTTTGCACGAACTACACCGGCGGCGACTTCGACCCGGCCGTCGTGGACCGGACCATCGCGGTCGATCCGCAGATCGGCTGGGAGGTGCAGAAGTTCCTGATCGCGTGGACGCTCGCGAACATCCCCGCGAACGGCAAGACGAACTGGCTCGACATGATGCGCATCTACCGGCTCGGCAACGACGCGGACCCGGGCATCGAGCAGCGCATCGAGTGGCAGGACCCGACGTCCGGGCAGATCTACTACGCCCGCACGTACGGAATGGAGTGCCTCTTCGGGGCCGGCAAGAACAGGGCGGCCTGCGAGGACTCCGGTGGCAGGTGGGTGCAGAAGGGCATCGCGGCCCGCGTGCTCGAGTACGCCAACGCCCTCACCGCGAAGGGCTACCAGCTCGACCCGAGGCACGAGGCGCAGCCGGGCAACCCGGCGGACAGCATCCCCGCGGATCCCGCGTACGTCGGCGACTACGGCCCCGGCTTCAACAAGTACGGTCGCGCGATGATCACGTACCACCCGGACGGCACCGCGATCATCATCCCGGACCCGGCCATCAAGGACGTGCCCCCGGTCGGCGAGCTCAAGGACGTGCCGGCGTGTGATCAGAACATCAACCCGAACTGCACCCAGCTCACCATCTACAAGAACCACTACGCGTACGAGCTGAAGGGCTACAAGTCGGTGCCTGACTACCTGCTCAAGATGATGGCCCAGTTCGGCCTCGCCGACCCGGAGCAGCTGGGCATCTTCCCCGACTGATCCGCGCCTCCCCACGCCGGGGCCCCGCGCCGGGGCCCCGCGCTCCTCTCTTCTTCGCCTCTCCCCCTCCCTCTCCCCTCCTAGGCGTTAACCAAGCTTCGCGCCGCGTTCTCCTACCATCCGAACGTTTACGTGGTCGTAGTCGTGAACGTTTACGTGGTCGTAGTCGTGAACGTTTACGTGGTCGTAGTCGTGAACGTTTACGTGGTCGTAGTCGTGAACGTTTACGTGGTCGTGGTCGTTCACGGCCGAACGTTGACGACCACGACCACGACCACGACCACGACCACGACCACGACCACGATTACGGAAACGTTCACGTTGGTGACGCCCTGCGCGGCGCCGGACGGCCGCGACCCTCCGGCCCGAGATCGCCTTGCCGAGCCCGCCCTGCTGCCGTTGGAGGTCGCGCGGGCGCCAGGGCGGCACTACGCTCTCCATGGCGCCGCGCGCGCCGCGGCATGATCCCTTCCCCCGCCCTCCACGCCATCGCCCCGGCCCAGCGCTCGGACGCGCGGGCCTTCGCCATCTACCTCATCGAGCATGTGGCCGAGTCCGGCCGGCGCGGAGTGCCCCATTTCGCCGTCGCCACGTCGCTCAGCCGCGACGAGGTCGAGCACAGCGCGCGCGACCGCTGGGGCAAGGCGCTCGACGAGCCGCTCTGGGGGCGGGCCTGGCTGCTCCGGTCGAGCGAGCCCCGGGCGCGCGTCATCGGGCACATCGAGCTGCGCGGCGGCCGCGTCTGGTCCGAGGGCCACCGCGCCGTCGTCGCGATGGGCATCCTCGGCCCCCACACAGGGCAGGGCCACGGCCGGCGCCTGCTCGAGACCGCGATCGCCTGGGCCCGCGACGAGGCAGGCCTCGAGTACCTCGACCTCGGCGTCTTCGCCAACAACCAGCGCGCCAGGCGGCTCTACGCGGGGATGGGGTTCGTCCCGATCGGCACCCGGGAAGACGCGTTCCGGGTCGACGGCGCCATCCTCGATGACATCCAGATGACCCTCGCGCTCCGCTCTCCCGACCCGCGCGCGGTCGCCCCGCCGGAGCGCTGAGCCGCGGCCCGGGCGGCCCGCGGGCCGGCCCGTGCCCCGCACGAGCGCTGGACGCGCGCTGGAGGGTACCCGCCGCGGCGCAGATGCGTCATGAGGACAACGCCGTCCAGGCGCCCGTCCAGAGGCCCGGCCATCGCCGGCCCGGATCGCCGGCGGCCGTCACCGCAGTCCATCGCCACCGAAAGCCACCATGCTCCGCTCGCCGCTCTTGCCGATCTTCCTGACCGTCTTCGTCGACGTCCTCGGCCTCACGCTCGTCCTCCCCCTCCTCCCGTTCTACGCCGAGCACTTCGGCGCCAGCGAGCTCGTGGTCGGCGTGCTCGCGGCGAGCTACGCGGTCTGCCAGCTCGTCTCCGGGCCGATCCTCGGCCGGATCTCCGACCGGGTGGGCCGCAAGCCGACGCTGCTCGCGAGCCAGACCGGCACGTTCATCGGGTTCCTGGTGATCGGCTCGGCGAGCTCGCTCTGGATGCTCTTCCTCGGGAGGATCATCGACGGGCTCACGGCCGGGAACCTGACGATCGCGCAGGCGTACATCAGCGACGTGACCCGGCCCGAGGAGCGCACCAAGGCGTTCGGCCTGATCGGCATCGCCTTCGGCTCCGGGTTCCTCCTCGGCCCGGCCATCACGGGGGAGCTCGCGAGCCGCTTCGGCTACGGCGCGCCGGCGTACGGCGCGGCCGTGCTGTCGCTCCTGTCGGTCCTCCTCACGGCCACGCTGCTCCCGGCGAAGCCGCCCTTGCCCGCGGCCCAGGAAGGGGCGGCCGCCGGGGCCGCCCGGCCGGCGTCGATGCGCCGCGGGGACGCCTTCCGCCGGTACTTCGACCGGCCGCTCCCGCGCCGCCGGCTGCTCGAGTTCTTCGCCTTCTCCCTCTCCTTCTCGACGCTCATCGGCGGCCTCGCGCTCTTCCTCGAGCGGCGCTTCGCGTTCGGCGTCAAGGAGACGGGCTACCTCTACGCCTTCTCCGGGCTCATCGGCGGCAGCATCCAGGGCGGCCTGATCGGCCGGCTGGCGAAGCGGTACGGCGAGGAGCGGCTCGCGCTGCTCGGCTTCGGCACGATGGTCGTCGGCTACGGCCTGCTCGGCGTCGCGTACACCCTGCCCGTGCTGCTCACGCTCGTGGGGATCGCCGCGTTCGGCGCGGCGGTCGTGCGTCCGGCCGTCACAACGCTCCTCACGAAGAGCGTCGGCCGCGACGAGCAGGGCGCGGCGCTCGGCGTGAGCCAGTCGCTCGCGAGCATCTCGCAGATCATCGGCCCCATCGGCGCCGGCTGGCTGATCGAGCACCGCGCGCTCGCGGCGTACGGCCTGATGGCGGCGAGCTTCGCCGCCCTAGGCGTCCTCCTAGGCCTCCAGAAGATCCCCGTCAGCGAGCCCATCGAGCTCTGAGCCTGGTTCCCCGCGGAACCACACCGGCCTCCGCCCCCCTCTGCTACCTGCACAGCAGAGCGGCGGTCACCCGCACAGGAGACGGGCCCAGATCGGCGTTTTCGGCGCGCAAGCGCACTCCGGTGCGCTGAGCACCGAAAACGTCGAGGTGGGCCCGTATCCGAAGCGGGTGACCGTCGCTCTAGGCGCGGGCGCCTTTTACGAAGGGGAGCAGGGCGTCGACGAGCGGCGGCGTGGCGTCGTCGAGCCGGCGGGGGTTGTGCCAGGCGAACGGCTCGACGAGGCGCGACGGCCGGAGGCCGAGCTTGCCGCGCGAGCACTCCACGAGGAGCGACAGCGCCCCGTGGCGATCGTGGAGCCAGTCGATCTCCAGGCCCGCCTTGCGGACGCCCCAGGCGAAGCGGACGTAAGACATGGCGCGGTACGGCTTGCGGTCCGCGGCGCGCGCGACGCGCAGCGCGAAGGCGCGGTGCTCGGCGGCGTCGGCCACGGGCCAGAGGCTGTGCGCCGGCGGGTACAGCACGGCGCCGCCGGCGCTGTGCAGCGACAGGGCGCGGTCGATCCGGCGCGAAGACAGCGCATGCGCGATGGCCTCCACCTCCGGCTCGCTGGCGGGGCGGCTGCCGGGCGAGAAGAGGAGCCCGATGAAGCGCTGGATGAGGCCGCGCTCGTACCATCCGGCGTCGAAGTTCCGGTTCAGGTCGACGCCCCGGGCATTGCCCCGCACGTAGCGGTGTCGCCCGGCGCGGAGGTTCATCTCGACGCGGAGGAGCCCGTCCGGGTTCACGATCGGGACGGCGAGGATCGACCGGCCGCCGAGGTCCTGGGTCGCGAGGCGATCGAGCAGCGCGAGGTGGGCCTCGATGCCGATCCACTCGAGGGGGTGGATCCCGGACAGGATCACCGTCGTCCGCACGCGCTCGCGCGACCCGGCTCCCGTCGAGGGGCGCAGGCTGGCGCGCTCGGCCAGCGAAGCAATGGCGGCGTCGCTCGCCGCCGGATCGTCCGCGCCGCCCGGCGCGCGGCTGCCCTCGGCATCCGCATTGGCATCCGGCGTGCCACTGAGATTGAGATCGGGATCGAGCGGGCGGAGCGAGATGCCGTTCGCGGCGCTCCGTCCTCCGTGGCCGCTCGGCGCCAGGCGGCCCGCGGCTTGCTTCTCGCCGCGCGCAGCGGGCAGGCTGGCTGCGCCGAGGTGAACGGCGAGCAGCGGCTCGCCCCGGATCGAGCGCCCGATCAGCGTGACCTGCGCTCCGCGGTCGGCGAGCCGGTCGATCGCTTCCAGGAGCTCGCCGTACCCGCGGTAGGGACCGAGCCCTCGGCGAGCGAGCAGACGGGAGAGCGGCGCGCGTCGGTGTACAAAGAGGGCCGCCCTCAGGGCAGCCAGGCCTTGCTCTTCCGACGCCTGATCGGACTTCGGCATGCAGGGCTCACCTTTACCCTAGATGGCACGAACTATAGACCACCGGCCGCGCATTCGTGCGATCCGGACCAGGTCAAACCAGGGATTACCGTGGCAGCGGGCGCGCGTATGGAATTCGACGGCAGCGGGTGGGCGGAAGGACGTATCGAGCTGCTCCCTCCGAGCGAGGGATGGTCGCTGCTCTCGCCGGAGCCCGAGGCGAGGATCGACGAGCACCGCTGGGCGCATCAGGCGCGCGTCTTCTTCGGAGCGGAGCTCACGCTCGTGCAGAAGAAGGCGTACCCGTCGGGGACCACGCCGATGGCCGACGCCGTCGAGGTGGACATCGCGCGCACCTCCTCTTCTTCGTCTTCCACGCCGCGCGCGGCGAGCCGCGTGCTCGTCATGACGGTGCCGCTGGATCGTGCGCCGCTCGTGCGAGCGGCGGCCGCGGCGGGGGTGCGGGCGATCGGCGGGCGCGGGTTCGACGCGCTGCTCGCGCGGGCGCGGCGGGTCTGGCAGGTGCGAGAGCCGCCGAGCGCAGGCGACGACGCTCGAGCGCCGCTGGTCGTCACCGCGGTGCTCGCGGCGGTGCTGCTCGCGCCCGTCGTGCCGCCCGGCGAAGAGACGATCTTCGGGGTGAAGGGGGCCAGGGAGCGGCTGCAGCGGCTCGGCTGGTGACGGGGCGGCGCGGCGCTCGTTCGACCCGGTGCGCCCGAGGGCCGGGCGGGCGCATGCGAGGCGGCGAGGCGATCACGGCTCCGCGCGCTCACCGCGCGGCGCGGCGGGCCGCGAGCCCGAGCGCGACGAGCGTCGCGACGTACGGCAGGAGCTGCACCAGATCGCCCGCGCGCGACGCGCCCCGCGCCGCGGACTGGAGCGCGATCTGCAGCGCCTCCAGCGCGCCGAACAGGAGGCACGCGAGCGCCGCGCGGCCGGCGCGGAGGCCGCTCACGACGACGGCCGCGAGCGCGATGAAGCCGCGGCCGTTCGACATGCCGGAGTCGAAGCGGCGCTGGTCGTACGCGAGGTGCGCGCCGCCGATCGCGCAGATCGCGCCGGACAGCGCGAGCGCGGCGCAGCGGACGCGGGTCACGGGCACGCCCGCCGCCGCGGCCGCGGCCGGGTTCTCGCCCGCGGCGCGCACCCGGAGCCCGAAGCGGGTGCGGGCGATCCAGAGCGGCGTCGCCGCGATCGCGAGCGCCGCCGCGATCGAGACCGGATCGAGGAGCACGCGCGCGAGCAGCGCCGCGCCGCTCTTCCCGGTCGGGCCGGCGCGGAAGCCCTCGATCGAGGGGGAGCTCGAGGCGCTGTCGTACAGCCCGCGCAGGAGGAGGCGCGTCCCGGCGTAGGCGAGCAGGTTCATCGCGATGCCGCTGACGACGGGGTCCACGCGGGCGCGCTCGACGAGCAGGGCGTGGCCGAGCGAGAGGGCGGCGCCCGCGGCGATCGCGGCAGCGAGGCCCGTGGCCGCGCTTCCGGTCGCGTGGGCGACCGCCACCGAGGTGAACGCGGCGGCGAGCAGCACCCCCTCCAGGCCGATCTGGACGATGCCCGAGCGCTCCGCCCAGATGCCGCCGATCGCCGCGCAGGCGTACGGCGCGGCGATCCGCAGCGTCTCGGCGAACATCACCAGGGCGGAGGCGCTCACGCGGGCGCCTCCCCGGAGCGGCCCCCGCGCGCCGTGGCGGAGGCGATGAGGACGATGGCCAGCGCCTCCAGCACGTCCATCGCCTCCTTCGGCACGCGCGCGTTGATGGCGAGGCCGGCCTGATCGAGGGTGCCGAAGAGCACGGCGGCGAGGACGAGCCCGAGCGGCGTCCCGCGGCCGAGCAGCGCGACCGGGATGCCGGCGTAGCCCGCGCCCGCGCCGAGGCCGACCTCGTAGTACCCCTTGTAACCGAGCGTCGTCGCGGTCATGGCGGCGCCCGCCACGGCGCCGGCGGCGAGCATCGCCTCGAGGCGCCGGCGCGGCACGTCGATGCCCTCCGCGCGCGCGACCTCGGCGCCCTGCCCCACGAAGCGCATCTCGCGGCCCGCGCGGCTCCGCGACAGCGCGCGGTGCGCCGCGAACACGAGCGCCACCGCGAGGAGGAAGGCGACGCTCGCGGCGCTGCCGTGCAGCGCGGGGACGAGGCGCTCGAGCCGAGGCAGCCTCGCCGCGGGGATCGCGTCCGCGGTGCGCATCGCGGCCCTGCTGAAGACCGACGCGAGCAGCCACGGCGCGAGCACGTCGGCGACGCGGTTCATCATGATCCCGCTGATGATCTCGTGGGCCCCGAGGCGCGCGCGCAGGACCGCCGGGACGAGCGCGACGGCGGCGCCCGTGGCCACGGCGCACGCGATCGACGCCGGGACGGCCACGAGCCACGGCGTGCGCGCAGGGAGCTCGGCCGCGACCACGGCGCCCGCGAGGCTCGCCATCGTCACCTGCCCCTCGGCGCCGATGTTGAAGAGGCCCGCGCGGAGCGCGATCGAGAAGGAGAGCCCGGTGAAGAGGAGCGGGGTCGCCTTGAAGAGCACCTGGCCGACGCCGTACGGGGTGCCCCACGTGCCCTCGAAGGCCCGGCGCAGCGTCGACACGGGCGCCTCGCCGAAGCCGAACGAGATGAGGTTCAGGGCGAGGAGGATGCCCCCGAGCACGAGCGCTGCGGGGAGGGCGGCCCCCTGGAGGTCGCGCAGGCGGCGCCGCCAGCGCGCGGGCCCGGGCCGCTCGCCGGCCGGGCTCACGCCGCCTCCACGCCGAGCATCGCGCGCCCGATCTGCTCGTCGGAGCACGCGGGCGGGAGCGTCGCGACGATCCTGCCCTTGCGCATCACGAAGATCCGGTGGCAGAGCCGCCGGAGCTCGCCGAGATCCGCGCTGATCACGAGGACCGCGAGCCCCGCCCTGGCGGCCTCGGCGATGGCCGCGTGGATCACGGCGGCGGCGCCGACGTCGACGCCCCGGGTCGGCTGGGCGAGGATCGCGGCCGCGCGCCGCGGCGCCCGGGTGGCCTCGCCCGGGCCGGACGCGGCCGGCGCGACGCGATCGAGCGCCCGCGCGACAACGATCTTCTGCTGGTTGCCGCCGGAGAGCTCGCCCGCGAGGCGGGACGGATCGGGCGGCACGACGCCGAAGCGGACGATGCGGCGCGCGATGAGGGCGGCCTCGGCGTCGCGCCCCCGGGCGCCGCGCGGCAGCGCGGCGAGGTCGCCGAGGACGAGGTTGTCGCCGACCGACGCGTCGAGGAGCAGCCCCTCGGCGTGGCGATCCTCGTGGACCACGCCGAGGCAGGCCCGGCGCGCGGCGATGCCCCACGAGGAGAGCTCGACCCCGCCGACGGTGACGCGGCCGGCCGCGCGCGGCTCCATCCCGGCGAGGGCGCGCACGAGCTCGCGCTGGCCGTTGCCCTCGACGCCCGCAACGCCGGCGATCTCCCCTGCGCGCACCGTGAGGGTCACGCCGTCGAGCCGGCGCTGGCCGCCGGCGCCGGCCACGGTCAGCCCCGCGATCTCGAGCGCCGCGGGCGCGTCTTCTGGCAGCGGCGGCCGCTCGACCCGAGGCGGCGGCTCGCCGCCCATGATCGCGCGGGTGAGCTCTCCCTCGGCGTCCGCGGACCAGCCGATCGCGGGCCGCGACAGCGCGACCTGCCCGCGGCGCATCACGGTGACGTGGTCCGCGAACCGGATCACCTCGTCGAGCCGGTGGGTCACGACCGCGACCGCGCGGCCCTCGCGCGCGAGGCGCCGGAGGGTCGCGTACAGCGCGTCGGCCTCCAGCGGGGAGAGCACGGCCGTCGGCTCGTCGAGCAGGATCGCCCGGGCGCCGCGGTAGAGCACCCGCAGGATCTCGAGCTTCTGCCGTTCGCCCACGGTGAGCGACGAGGTGATGGCGCCGAGCGGGATCTCGAGCCCCGCGGCCTGCATGACCGCGCCGGCGCGGGCGCGGGCGCCGGCGAGGTCGAGCCGCCCGCCTCGGAGCACGGGCTCGCAGCCGAGCACGACGTTCTCGAGGGCAAGGAAGCTCCCGACGAGCATGAAGTGCTGGTGGACCATGCCCACGCCGCGGCGGGCGGCCTCGGTGGGCGTCGCCGGCCGGAGCGCGGCGCCGTCGACGCGGACGACGCCAGCGTCGGGCGCGAGCACGCCGGCCGCGAGCTTGAGGAGCGTGGACTTGCCGGCGCCGTTCTCGCCGATGATCGCGTGGAGCGCGCCGGGCGCGAGGCGGAGCGAGGCGGCGCGCACGGCGATCTGCGCGCCGAAGCTGCGGCTCACGCGGTCGAGCTCGATCGCCGCGCCGCCGTGGGCGGGGGGCGCGGGCATCCCGGGGGCCGGCTGCGCCGTCATGAAGCGGGGCTCCGCGGCGAGGGCGGTCGAGCGAGGGCGGGGCGGCGCTGGGCGACCACGCCGGGGATCAAGCGGCCCGACCTGTCGTGGCGCCAGTCGCGCCGGCGCTCCTTGGGCGTCCGGGCTCGCCGGAGGGGCGCCGCCGAGGACGGCGCGGCGCCCGCCCTCGGCCGCCTGGCCAGGGAGATCTCGCGCGGCGCTCTGAGGTGCCTGCTCGTCGGGCGCCTGTACTAGCGTGCGCGCCCGTGCGCTCCCGCTTCCCGCTCGTGGCCGCCCTGTTCTTCGTCTCCGGCGCGACCGGCCTCCTCTACGAGGTCGCCTTCTCCAAGCTGCTCGCCTACGTCTTCGGCGCCACCGCGTATGCCGTGAGCACGGTCCTCGCCGCCTTCATGGGCGGCCTCGCCCTCGGCGCGCACCTCGGCGGCCGCCACGCCGCGTCCGCGCGCCGCCCGCTCGTCGTCTACGGCGCGCTCGAGGCGATCGTCGGCGCGATCTGCGCCGTCTCGCCGTTCCTGTTCGAGGCGCTGACCTCGGCCTACGTCGCCGTCGCCCGCGCCGCGCCCGACTCGCTCGCGCTGCTCACCGCGGCGCGCGCCGCGCTGACCGCGCTCGTGGTCGTCGTCCCCACGGTCGCGATGGGCGCCACGCTCCCGGTGCTCTCGCGCATCCTCCGCGCCGGCGCCGCGGCGGACGGCGGCGCGCCCCCCGCCGAGCACGACGCCGCGCGCCGCCTGGCTTCGCTCTACGCCATCAACACGGCGGGCGGCGCGGCCGGCGCGCTCTCCGGCGCCTACGTGGTCCTCCCGCACCTCGGCATCCGGGGCGCGCTCTGGTCCGCGGCGATCGCCAACGTCGCCCTCGGCATCGTCGCGATCTCCGCCGGGCTGCGCGGCCCGGCGCCCGCTGCCGCCCCCGAGGCGCGCTTCCCCGAGGCGCGTTCCCCCGAGGCTCCCGTGGCGCGTTCCCCCGAGATCTCCGAGGCCCGCTCCGCGGACGCCCCGCTCGCCGCCTCCACCGACCGGGCCGAACCGCCGTTCCTGCTCGTGCTCGCGTTCGCGTCGGGCTTCCTGGTCTTCGCCGCCGAGGTGGTCCAGACGCACCTGCTCGCGCTGCTCATCGGCAACAGCGCCTACGCCTTCGGGCTGATGCTCGCCGTCTTTCTCGTCTGCCTCGCGGCCGGCGCCGCGCGCTCGCCTGCCCTCGCGCGCCGCCACGGCGAGGGCGCGCTCTCGCGGGGGCTCGCCGCCGCCGCGCTCTCGCTCGCCGCCACCGTCCCGCTCTGGGACCAGCTCCCGCGGCTCTTCGCCTTCGCCGGCAAGCACGTCGACGGGTGGGCCGGCCGCGAGGCGTGCCGCGCGCTCGCCGCCCTCGCGATCCTCGCGCTGCCCACGCTCTGCATGGGCACCACCTTCCCCCTGCTCCTCGCGCGCGCCGCCGCGCACGCCGACGTCGCCGCGCGCGTCGGCAGGCTGACCTCCGCGAACACCCTGGGCACGATCGCCGGCTCCATCGTCACCGGCTACTTCATCCTGCCCGCGCTCGGCTCCGAGCGCGCGCTCCTGGCGATCGCGCTCGCCTTCGCCCTCACGGCCGTCCTCGCCGCCGCGCGCGCCGGCGCGGAGCTCCCCCGCGCCCTCGCGCTGGCAGCCGCGGCGGGGGCCCTCGCAGTGCTCGCGCCCCGCTGGGACATGGCCCGCCTCACGAGCGGCGCGAACGTCTATTTCGCCATGGGGCCGCGCCCCGAGCGCATCGACTTCGTGCGCGAGGACGTGCACGGCGGCGTCACCACGGTCGCGCACCTCGCCGGCGTCACGACGATGTACACGAACGGCAAGTTCCAGGGCGACGACGGCCCCGAGATGACGGCGCAGCGGCGGTTCGCGCACTTCCCGTCGCTCTTCCTCCGCGACACGCGCGCCGCGCTCGTCATCGGCCTGGGCACCGGCACGACGACCGGCACCATCGCGGCCTACCCCTTCGAGCGCATCGACGTCGCCGAGATCTCGCCCGCGATCGTCGAGGCGTCGCGGCGCTTCTTCGCCGGCCCGAGCCTCCGCGCGCTCGACGATCCCCGCGTCCGCCTCTCGCTCAACGACGGCAGGAACGAGCTGCTCGTCGCCGCCCCGGGCCGCTACGATCTCATCGCCATCGAGCTCACCAGCGTCTGGTTCGCGGGCGCCGCGAGCCTCTACAGCCACGAGTTCTACGAGCTCGCCCGGTCCCGGCTCACCGAGGGCGGCGTCCTGCAGCAATGGGTGCAGCTCCACCACATCCGGCGGCGCGAGCTCGCCGTCGTCGTGCGGACGATGCGCAGCGCGTTCCCGCACGTCGCGCTGTTCGTGGGCGGCGCGCAGGGCATCCTCGTCGCGAGCGGCGCGCCGCTCGTCGCCTCGGGGGCGCGCCTCGCCGGGCTCGACGCGCGCCCGTCGCTCCAGGCGACGCTCGCCGGCGCGCGGCTCGAGGACCTCCTCGACGCCCTCGTGGCCTCGGACGACGATCTCGACCGCCTCGTCGCCGATGCGGCCGAGGACGGCGGGCCGATCGTGTCCACGGACGACAACCTCTACCTCGAGTACGCCACGCCGAAGGGGAACGTGCTCCCGTACGGCGCGTCACTCGACGCGACGCTCGCGCTCCTCGAGCGTTACCGGACGCGGTCGCCGCGCGCGCGGCACCTCGCGCCCTGAGGTCGCTCAGCCCCCCGCAGGCGCCTCGCCCGGAGGTCGCTCAGCCCCCCGCAGGCGCCTCGCCCGGAGGTCGCTCAGCCCCCCGCGGGCGCCTCGCCCGGAGGTCGCTCAGCCCCCGCCCGCGGGCGCCGCGCCGCCGCCGTCGCGTGGCGGCGCGCTCTCCTTGGCCGGCGCGCTCGGCGCCGGGGGCTCGCCCTCCTGCGCTTCCGACGTGGCCCGCGGCTTGACCGGCACCGGCTTGATCTCGTCGCCCGTCGCCACGAAGCCCTTGCGGGGCGGGGGCGCCTTGAGCTGCGCGGCCTGCTCCGCGCGCTGCTTGCGCTGCTCGAGGCTCAGCACCTCCAGCGCCAGGCCGCCCCTGTACGGGTCCTGCCCCAGGAAGGGGCGCCCGTTCACCTCGGCCACGTGGAACTCGACCCGCCGGTTCTCGCTGCGGCCTGCCGCGATCTCGTTCGGCCCGAGCGGGCGCGACTCGCCGAAGCCCACCGCGATCAGCCGATCGCTCTCGACGTCGTGATCGACCAGCCAGTCGGCGACCGCGAGGGCGCGCCGCGCGCTGAGCGACTGGTTGAGCTCCTCGCTCGACTGCGCGTCCGTGTGCCCCTCGATCCGCAGCCGCGTCACCTCGGGGTGCTCCTTGATGAACTGGAGCAGCGTCTCCAGCGTCTTCTCGCTGCCCGGCCGGATGGTCGCCTTGTTCGTGTCGAAGACGATCTTGCCCTCGATGTAGACCTGGCTCTCCCCGCCCTGCTCCGACCAGGGCTTCTCCGGGTACCATCGCGGGAGCGCGCGCTGCTCCTCGGCGCGCGGCAGCTCCCGCGGCGGCAGCCGGTTGTCGCTGCACCCCTGGCCGGCGAACGCGGCGGCCGCAAGCGCCGCCGCGAGCGCGAACGGCAGGGAGGTGCGGGCGGCCTGCTTCCTCTTCGGGTCCATCTCGCTCTGCAGCGTGTCAGAACCGGCGCTCGGACCGCAAGTAACCTGGCGGACGCCGGGCCGGCCGGCGCGGAACGCGGCTTGTGGTAAAGGGAGGATCGCCATGTCCGCGCTGTCGTCCACGCCCGAGGGCTCGCCGATCGATCCCAAGCTCGCCGGGCTGCGCGCCCGGCTCCGGGAGCTCGGCTCGGTCCTCGTCTGCTACTCCGGCGGGGTCGACAGCGCCTTCGTCCTCGCGGTCGCGCACCAGGAGCTCGGCCCGAGGGCCGTCGGGATGACCGCGGTCTCCCCGAGCCTCGCGCCGGCCGAGAAGGAAGAGGCCACCTCGATCGCCCGGCTGATCGGCGCCGACCACCGGCTCGTCGAGTCGTCCGAGATCGACGATCCGCGCTACATCGCGAACAACCCGGATCGCTGCTTCCACTGCAAGAGCGAGCTCTACCGGATCGCCGCGCGAAAGCGATCCGAGTGGGCGATCGCGGCGATCGTGAACGGCACCAACACCGACGACCTCGGCGACTACCGCCCCGGGCTGGAGGCGGCGCGGGAGGCGGGCGTGCTGAGCCCCCTCGTCGAGCTCGGCTTCAGCAAGGCCGACGTGCGCGCCGGCGCGGCGCGCGTCGGCCTGCCGATCTGGGACAAGCCGGCCGCGGCCTGCCTCTCCAGCCGCATCCCTTACGGGACCAGCGTCACGCGCGAGCGGCTCGCGCAGATCGGCGGCTTCGAGGCGGCGCTGCGCGGCCTCGGCTTCCGCCAGGTCCGCGTCCGCTACCACGACGACCTCGCGCGCATCGAGCTCGACGCGGGCGAGCTCGCGCGCGCCGCCGAGCCGCCCGTGCGCGCCGAGATCGTGGCCGCCGGCAAGCGGCACGGCTTCCGTTACGTGACGCTCGACCTCGGCGGGTACCGGACCGGCAGCCACAACGAGGTCCTCGTCGGCCGCGCCCTCAAGATCGTGAGCTGACCCCGCTGGAGCCGCGCGGCCTCACACGAGCGACGAGCGCGCGACCTTGGCGCGCTCGTCGCGCTCCTTCAGGTGCTCCAGGATGATCACCGCCGTCTCCTCGATGGCCCGCCGGGTGACGTCGACCACCGGCCACTCCGGGTGCGCGGCGAAGAGACGGTTCGCGAAGTCCAGCTCCTGCCGGACGTGCTCGCGCATCGCGTAGTTGGTCTCGGAGGGCATCCCGAGCTGGCGCAGCCGCGCCTGCCGGATCTCGCAGAGCTGATCGATCCCGATGGTCAGGCCGATGACCCGATCCTGCGGAGCCTCCATCAGCTCGAGCGGCGGCGGGACGCCGAGCACCAGGGGCAGGTTCGCGACCTTGAGGCCGCGCTGCGCGAGCAGCGTCGACAGCGGCGTCTTCGATGTGCGCGAGACGCCGACGAGGACGATGTCGGCCCTCCTGAAGTTCCGCGGCTCCTTGCCGTCGTCGCTCTTCACCGCGAACTCCACCGCCTCGATGCGCCGGAAGTACTCCTCGCTCAGCGGGAGCATCGCGCTCGGCAGGTTGATCGGCTCCCGGTCGAGGAAGGTGCCGAGCCGGACGATGAGCGAGCCGATCAGATCGATCGCCTCGATGTTCAGCTCGGCGGTGGACGCATGCACGAACTCGCGCAGCTCGGGGCTGACCACGGTGAACACGACGAGCGCGCCCTCCCGGGCCGCGCGCTCGAGCACCGGCCGCGCGACCTCCGGCGTGCGCACCCGGGTGTGGAGGCGGATCTGCACCCCCGCGTCCGGGTACTGGAGGAGCGCGGCGCGCACGGCCTTCTCCGCCGTCTCTCCGGTGGAGTCGCTCAGGACGTCGATGAACTTCGCCTTGTCCATGTCCCATCCCTCCGTCGCCATGTCGGCTCAGGCGCTCGAGGCAGGGCTCGTGCCTCGGCGTTCAGCACAGCGCGGAGGATCGCGCGCGGCCGCGCGCCAGGTCAACCAAACAGCCCCTTCAGCTTCTCCATGAAGGTGGCCTGCTGAGGCTGCACGTTCTCGCCGAGCTCCTTCGCGAGCTGCGCGATGAGCTCCCGCTGCGGCGCGGTGAGCTGCGTCGGCACCTCGACGCTCACCTCGACGAGCTGGTCGCCGCGCCCGCCCACGACGCGACGCGGTATGCCCTTGCCCTTGATCCGGAGCACCGCGCCCGGCTGCGTGCCCGGGGGGATGCGCAGCCGGCCCTTCCCCTCCAAGGTCGGGATCTCCAGCTCGCCGCCGAGCGCCGCGCGCGCGAACGAGATCGGCACGGAGCACACAACGTCGTCGCCGACGCGGCGGAAGAGCTCGTGCGGCGAGACGCGGATGGTGAGCTCCAGATCGCCCGGCCCCCGGTCGGAGCGGACGGCGTTGCCGCCGCGCTCCACGAGCCGGGTCGCGCCGTTCTCCACGCCCGGAGGGATCGTCACCTCGATGGTCTTCTGCTTCGCAGCGAGGCCGGCGCCGCGGCACGTCCTGCACGGGTCGGTCACGATCCGCCCCGTGCCACGGCACCGCCCGCAGGGGCGCTCGATCGCGATGGGGAACATCCCCTGCTGCATCCGGACGCGGCCGCGGCCCGAGCACGCCGAGCAGCGCTCGGTCGACGCGCCCGGCGCGGAGCCCGAGCCGGCGCAGTCGCCGCACGGCTCGACGCGATCGTAGGCGATCTCCTTCGCGCAGCCGAACGCCGCCTCCTCGAAGGTGATCCGAACCTCCTTCTGCAGCGTCCCGCGGTCGCCGACCCGGATGCCCAGGGCGCCGAGGAGATCGCCGAAGATGGCGTCCAGGTTGAGGTCCTGCATGTCGAAGGGCACGCCCGGGACCCCCGAGCCGGCGGAGGCGCCGACGGCGGCGGGGCCGAACCGATCGAACGCAGCGCGCTTCTGCGGATCGCTCAGGATCTGGTAGGCCGCGTTCAGCTCCTTGAAGCGGACGTGCGCGCCCTGATCCCCCGGGTTCTTGTCGGGATGGTGCTGGCCGGCGAGCCGCCGGAAGGCGCTCTTGATTTCATCCTGCGTCGAGGAACGCTCGACGCCCAATACTTCGTACGGATCCCGCACGACGTGCGAAATAGCATCGATCGCCCTCCCGGGACAGCGGCTACCGGGCCGCCTAATCCGCTGATTTCCCTTCAGGCCCGGCGAGTTCGCGCTTCATCACCTTGCCCGTCGGGTTGCGCGGCAGCGCGCCGACGAAGACGACCTCGCGCGGGACCTTCGGGCCCGCGAGCCGCGCGCGGCAGTGCGCCCTGATGTCGCCCTCGCTCGCGGCCGCGCCGGGGCGCAGGGCGACGACCGCGCGCACGCGCTCCCCGAAGTCGCGATCCGGGACGCCCACCACGGCGGCCTCGGCGACCGCCGGGTGCTCGTGGAGGACCGACTCCACCTCGGCGGGGTACACGTTCTCGCCCCCCGAGATGATGAGGTCCCGCTTGCGGCCCTCGAGGTGGTAGCAGCCGCGCGCGTCGCGGCGGGCGAGGTCGCCGACAGAGAAGTAGCCGCCGCGCGTCGACTCGCGCGTGGCGCCGGGATCCCCGTGGTAGCCGGAGACCAGCAACGAGCTCCTCACGTAAAGCTCGCCCACCTCGCCGTCCCGGCACGGCGTCCCGTCCTCGCGCAGGAGCAGCAGCTCGCTGCCGGCGACGGGGCGCCCGATGGTGCCCGGCGAGGCGCGCAGATCCTCGGGGCCCGCGATCGTCACGATGCCCGTCTCGGTCGCGCCGTAGAAGTTGAAGAGCCGGTCGCCGAACGCCGCCATCACCTCCGCCGCGAGCGTCGGCGAGAGCGGCGCGCCCCCCACGAAGATCGCGGTGAGCGACGACGTGTCGTAGGCGCGGAGCCGCGCCTCGCCGAGCTCGAGGACGCGGTGGAGCATCGTCGGGACGACCGCGGTGGTGGTCACGCGGTACCGCTGGATCGCCTCGAGGAAGAGCTCGGGCTGGAACTCCGGGAGGATCACGATCGTGGCGCCGACGATGAGCGACAGGTTGACGAAGCCGAGCGCCGTCAGGTGGTAGAGCGGGCACACGGCGAGGTGCACGTCCCCCGCGCGCATCGGGGTCGCGCCGATGGCCCCGAGCGCCGGCAGGACGATGCCGCCGCCGAAGCCGCGCACCGCGCCCTTCGGCTTGCCGGTGGTGCCGGACGTGTACATCACCACCGCGGCGCGCTCGCTCCGATCCGGCGAGGCGCCCCGCTCGGCGGCGAGATCGTCGAACGCGGCGAGGAGGTCGTCGAGGTGCGAGAAGCCCGGGACGCGCTCGCCGATCGCGATCATCTCCTCGGGCGGGATCCCCTCGAGCCGCGGCGCGGCCTCGCGGATCACGCCGGCGATGTCCGAGTCGAACAGGAGCAGGCGCGCCCCGGAGTGGCCGGCGAGGTAGGCGAGCTCCGCGGGGGCCGATCGCCACGAGGCCGTCACCACGGACGCGCCGACGCGGGCCAGCGCGACCTGGCACATCAGGAACTCGGGGCGGTTCTTGAGCGCGAGCAGCGCGGTGACGCCAGGGCCGACGCCGCGCCGGTCGAGCGCGCAGCCCAGCCGATCGATGGCCTCGTTCAGCGCGAAGAAGGAGTAGACCCGATCCTCGGCCGGCGGCCCCGCGCCTCGCTCCTCCGCGCGGGACGCCAGGCTTGCGAGGCTCAGCGGCTCGATCACGGCGATCCGGTGCGGGCTGTTCTCGGCGTGGAAGCGGAACAGGAGCGACGGGTTCGCCTTGCCCCTCGCGAGCTCGCGCGCGAGCACCCTGAGCCCCGGCCAACGCAGCGCGGCGAGGAGCCCCGCCTGCGTCACCGCCCGGCCGGCGGCGAGCGTCGCGCCGATCGTGCTTCGCCCGGCCGCCAGCGCGGCCCTGACCCCACCGAGTCCCATGGCCGGCGACTTTACTCTGGCCCGCATGCGCCGTGGTAGGGTGGGTCCCGTGACGGATGCTGACCGCCGCTCAGCCCAGCGCGCCGCGATCGAGCTGAGCGTAGAGTACAAACGGCTCAACACGTTCTTCGCCGACTACACGCGCAACATCTCGAAAGGCGGGACGTTCATCCGGACGGATCGCCCGCTCGCGATCGGCACCGAGTTCGTGTTCGCCCTCTCGATCCGGAACTTGACCGAGCCGCTCCGCCTTCGCGGGCGGGTGAAGTGGATCGTCACGTCCGCCGAGGCGACGGAGTCGGCTCCGGCGGGGATGGGGATCGAGTTCCAGTACGCGAGCGACGCGGAGCGCGCCGGCACCGAGGCGGTGGTCGAGCAGCTGATGATGAGCGAGCTCGGCGAGACGCTCGCCTCCAAGCTGCTCGGCCGCAAGCTCGGCGACGGCCCGCGGTAGCGCCGGAGACGGAGCGGCCCCCGAGGGGATGCGCTCACGCTTCCCCCGTGTACACTGGCTCGCAATGTCGCTGCCGCCCCTGTTCCCTCGGCGCCGTCTCGCTCGGGGTCTCGCCGCGCTCGCCCTCGCGCTCTCTCCCGTCGCCTGCGCGGCCTCTGGCTCGCCGGGGGCGAAGGGGCCGCCAGGCGCCGAGGGCCGCGTCGCTGCCGTCGAGGTCCGCGACGCCGATTTCTCCGCCAGCCTGTACACGATCGTGCGCGACGGCAAGCAGAGCCCGCAGCGCACCGGCCTGCTCATCGGCGTGGTCCGCAGGCAGCTCGCGCACGCCGCGGGGCGCTTCAACGCAGGGCAGCCCGACCGGGCCGTCGACAGCGTCCTCGGCGCGCTCTCCCTCGTCCGTCCAGGCGAGGGGCGCGCCGAGATGATCGACGCCGTGGGCGAGCGCGCCATCGCCGGCGCGATCGAGCGGCTGAGCCCGCGCGGCGACGAGGGGCGGGTGCGGGCCCTCATGGAGCTCCGCTCCGCCGCGCTGCCGAGCGGGAGCCGGGCCCGCGCCGAGAGCGACGAGCACCTCGCCGCGCTCGAGCAATGGATGAAGGAGACGCGCACCGGCGGGCCGCTCGAGCAGCTCGGCGCGGATCAGCGCGCGGCCGTCTCGCGCGCCCTCGTCGACGGCCGCGCGGAGTCCATCCAGCGCGCGGCCGCCGCCACCGTGGCGTGGATCGATCGGGCGATCGAGTTCAACATCGAGTACCGGCAAGGCGGCGCGAGGCCGGAGCGCGAGGAGGCGGTCGAGGCGGCGCGCGCGCTGGAGTCGGGCGGCGCGAGCCTGGCGGCGCTGTTCCTCCGCTTCGGGGACGCCAAAGGCGCGATCGACCAGATCGACCGCACGAGCGTCCGCCGGGTGATCCCGCCGGGCCTCTACCAGCGGCTCAAGGCCGCCGCCACCGACGACGACGCGGTCTCGTGGCAGGCGCTCGCCGCCGCCTTCGCGCAGCACGAGGCGCAGGAGCGCGACGCCGAGACCGGGATGCGGCAGGATCTGCTCGACGGGGCGATCTGGGGCGCGGCCCTCGAGGCCTACCGGCGCGACCCGCTGAACTACGACAGCGCCACGCTCCTCTCCCAGGTGATGATCCGCCTCGGCATGTCCGAGGCGACGCCGCTCGTGATCGCCGGCGCGCTCGGCGATCGGCCGAGCCCCGGCGCGCTCGGGGCCGCGCTCGGGCTCGTGCTGAGCGCGCTCTCGGAGGAGGCGTCGAACGACGATTTCGAGGCGGCCCGGCGCACCTACAACGCGGCGGGGCCGCTGCTCGTGCTCGCCGATCGGGCGGCGCGCGGCGGCGGCGCGCTCGATCCGTCGGGCGCGCGCGTCCGCTCCCTCATGGCGTCGGTCGAGCTGCGCGCCGGCAACCTCGTGGCCGCGCTGCCGCTGCTCCGCGCGGCGACGGCGGCCGAGCCGACGGTCAACGGGCTCACGCTGCTCGCGATGGCCGAGCGGCAGTCGGGCGAGCCCCAGGCCGCGCTCGAGGACGTGCGGCGGGCGCTGGGCGCGCCGGACGCGCGCAGCGCGCCGCTCGAGATCATCCAGGCGCACCTGCTCGCGTTCGAGCTCCACCGCGACGCTGGCACGCAGGACCGGGCGAAGGAGTCGCTCGACGCGGCGCTCGCCGCCGCGCTCGACACCCGGCAGCGCGCCCGGGATCCCGGCGCCAAGGCGCGGACGGAGCGGCTGCTCGGGCGCATCCTCGACGGCTATGGCGACGAGAAGGGCGCGACCCGGGCGTACGACCGGGCGTTCGCCCTGGTGGCGGCCGAGCCGCCGCAGCTCGGCGCCACGATGCTCGACGCCGTGGGGCGCGCGCTCGTGGAGCGCGATCTCCCCGCCGCGCGGCGCGCGCTGAAGCGCGGCCTCGAGGCGAACGTGGACGAGGAGGATCTCGTCTACGGCGGGCTCTGGGTCCTGCTGCTGGAGCGCGCCCTCGGCGTCGCGACCGACGGCACGGCGGGCCGCGCGCTGGACAGCGCGACGAGCCGCGCGTCCTGGACGGGAAAGCTCGCGGCCTGGGCGAACGGTGGGCTCAACGACGCGGATCTCGGCAGGCTCGCCCGGAGCGCGGCGCAGCGGGTGGAAGCGCAATTTTACACGGCGATGGCGAGGAAGGCGGCGGGGGATGCCGGCGCGGACGAGCGGCTCCGCGCGGTGTCGAAGAGCCCCGTGATCGACCTGCTCGAGGTGCACCTCGCGCGCGAGATGCTTGCGCCCGTGCTGCACCTCGATCTGCCCCGCAACGCGGGCCTTCCGTAGAACGCGCCAGCGATCCCGCGCGGGATGACCGGCGCCGGATGTGCGATGGGGTCTCCGCTGGTCAGGTGGCGAGTTGGTCGGATGACCAGCGCGGAGCGCGCGACGCTGCGCGCCAACAGCGCGCGGAAAAATAAAGGGCTTCCACGCGTGCGCCTTGTCGTTCGATCATCGATGAATGTCCGATGACCGGAACGATCCGCTCGAGAAGCTCACCGCCGCTCACCGGAGCCTGGAAGAGAACCTGAACGATCTCGCGCGCGCCGCGCGGGCGCTCAGCGATCCGCGCGGGCGCGCCGCCGCGCTCGAGGGTCTCTCCAGCGTGGTGGCCTACTTCGAGCGGTCGATGAGCCGGCATCGCGAGGACGAGGAGCGCTCGCTGTACCCGCGGCTCGCGGTGCTCGAGGCCATCGCGCCGACCCTCGAGCGCCTCCGGCAGGAGCACAAGGCGCAACAGCGCGCGATCGATGCGCTGCGCGCCGCGATCGACAGAGACGGCGGCCCCGAGGCCGTGGAGACGATCCCCCAGCTCATCGAGGACCTGCGCGCCGCGCACCATCGCCACGTCGAGTGCGAGGAGCAGGAGGTATTTCCGGCCGCTCGCCGGTTCCTGCAGGCCTCGGCCAAGCAGGGGATCTGGAACGAGATGGAGACGCGCCGAGGGCGCGGCGGGCAGGGCAACCCGGCCAAGGGCATCAGCGGGCGACCCTACCGCCCGGGCGGGATGCGCAGGGGCCCGTAGCACCGGCCCCGGGGGATGCGTCGCGGCCGCGATCGCTCGGCGCGGTCGACAGGAGCCCATTCCTAGAACTGCTCCTCGCGCGCGCGCTCGAGCGCGGCGCGCAGGTAGTTCTGCGCTCGAAGCGTGTACGCCCCGTCGGGGTGCTGGTCCAGGTGGCTGCGGAACGCCTCCGCCGATTGCATGAAGCTCCCCAGCCGATAGAGGGTGACGCCGCGGGCGAGGTGCCTGGGATAGGAGGGGTCGAGCGCGGCGATCTCGTCGATCTTCTTCAGGCGGTACTGCTCCTCGGCGCGCCGCGCCTCCGCTGCGCGGAGCGCCGCCGCGGGCGCGCGCGGCCCCGAACCGCCCGCCTGCTCAAGGCGCGCCGCCGTCTCCTCGTCGGGAGGAGCAGGAAGGGCCTGCGCGCTCCTCGCGGCGACGGTCGGGTGCGCGAGCAAGAACTTGAACAGCGCGCGCTCCTCGTCGAGCGCCGGGGCGAACGGCTCTCGCTGGACGCCGACGATGGCGCTCCAGCGCTTCTTGAAGAGCACGCCGAGCACGACGCCATCCATGGCGACGCGGCGGGCCCCCTCCCCGCCGCCGCGCTGCGCCGCCCCCTGCTCCAGCCAGGCGTTTCGGCGGAGCAGCCCGACGAAGTCGCCGCCGAGCTCGCGCAGCTCGTCGGACGCCTCGCCTGTCGCCTCGAAGCGGCGCACCTCGCGCACGAACGCTCTCAGCTGGTAGGCGCGCAGCCGGAGCACCGCCTCGTCCCCCTGGGCGAGGGCGGGACCGACGGCGCCGCTCACCCGCGCGCGCGCGGCCAGGAGCTCGGCCTCGGTATGATCCGCGTCGGCGTCCACGAGCCCGAACGCGCGGACGGCGGAGCCGAGCTCGCGCACCTCGGTGTCGAGCCCGAGCTCCTCGGCCTCGCGAGCGCGGGTGGTGTCCGCGTCTCGCACGCGCGCGAGGGCTCGCGCGTCCGCGAGCGGCAGCGGCAGCTCGGCCGGCTCGACCGACCGCGGCACGGCGAGGACCGCCGCGGAGCCCGCGATGAACACGGCCACGAGCCCCGGCTCCCAGCCCTCGAGGTGCCGCTTCCAGCCGCGGCGCGCCCCCGCGTCGGCCCTCGTGGACGACGCGACCGCGGGGGTGCTGCCGCTGCCGCTGTTGCTCGGGCGACTCGAGCGACTCGAGCGACTCGAGCGACTCGAGCGACTCGAAGAAGAACTCGAGCGCGGCTCCCGGCGCTTGACAGCGACGCTCTCGGCTCGCGACATTGATCGTCTCCTCTGCGCTCCAGAATACCCCACGCGGCGCGCCTCAGCGCCGCGCAGCTAGCCAGCGAGGAACGTGCGAGATCACCGGAAGCACCCGCGCAAGCAAATCGAGCTCTCGATCGCGTTCCGGATCGGCGACGGCCCGCGCGTCGACGCGATATGCCGCGACCTAAGCCTGGGCGGGATGTTCATCGAGACGAGCTCGCCGGCTCCCTTCGGCGCGACCGTCGAGGTGCTGCTGTCCCTGCAAGGACTGAAGCAGGCCGCCGTGATCCCGTCGGTTGTGCGGTGGACCACCCCCGAGGGGATGGGAGTGCAGTTCGGCGTGATGGGCGCGAGAGAAACCTACGCGCTCACCCAGCTCTTAGGCTCGCTCTAGAGCGGCCGTCTAGAGCTAGGCTCGCTCTAGAGCGGCGGTCACCCGCACAGGAGACGGGCCCAGATCGGCGTTTTCGGCGCGCAGGCGCACTCGAGTGCGCCGAGCACCGAAAACGTCGAGATGGGCCCGTATCCGAAGCGGGTGGCCGCCGCTCAGTCGTCGATGGTCAGGGGGATGTCGAGCTGCCTCGAGCCTCCGGCGAAGCGACCTCGGTAGAGGCCCTCGGCGCAGGACTGCAGCGCCGGGCGGAGCGGCGGGTTGAAGCGCAGGGCGGCGACGCTGCCGTCGGGGCGCACGGAGACGTGCAGCGTCGAGACGATCGAGCGGCGGACCGAGGACCTGCTGCCCGCGCTCTCCCGCGCGAAGCAGATCGAGAGCAGCGACTGCACGGAGGCCGGCGTGAGCGCCGGCGGGCTAGGTGCTTCCTGCGCCTCCGGGACCGGCGGCGCGAGGGCAGGCGCGGGCTCGGTCGTCAGCGGCGATAGCGGCTCATTCGGCTCGGCGACCGACGGGGCGGCGGGCTCCTCCGCGCGAGCCACGACCGCCGGGGCCAGAGCGGCTCCGCCCGGCGGACGCGCGCCGATGGCCGGCTGGGGCGGAGCAGGTGCAGGCGCCGGCTCCGGCGGCGCGACCTCGGCGGCGCCGTCCTGCGGCGCGGGGCGATCGAGGAGGCGCGCCTCGCGGCCGCCGTCGAGCGAGAAGGTGCCGCGCGACGGGCCGACGAGGAGGTGCGCGGTGGTGGCGCCGCGGTACGCCGCGGGGCCGACCGCGACGGTGCCGTGCTCCACGTCGACCTCCACGCGGCCCTCCAGCCGGGTCACGGTGAAGAGCGTGCCGTGCACCGCGACGCGGGTGCCGTCCACCTCGACGGCGAACGCCTCGACGAGCCCCTCCTCGGGCGCGCGCGTGACGACGTCGGCGCGCACCGAGCCCCGCTCGAGCGAGATCACGTGGCCGACCCCCGCCGCGCCCACGGCGCGCACGACGGCGCGGCTGTCCGGCAGGAGCGTCCAGCGCACCGAGCCGACGTCGACGAAGGAGACCGCGTGGTCAGCGGTCTCGATGGAGTCGCCAGGCCGGAGGGCGCGGAAGTCCAGGTCGCCGGACGCCAGGTCGCCGCCGGCTGCCGCGGGGACCTCGGCGAGATCGCGGGCGCGCGGCGGCGCCGACGTCGCCGTGACGGGCGGGGCGGAGCGCCCGGCCGCGAGGACCGCGAACGCGATGGCCGCCGCCGCCGCCGCGAACCCGAGCGCGCGCCCGAGCGGCGAGCGCCGCGGCGGCGCGGCGCGGTGGACAGGAGCGGCCCGCTCGATCCGCGCGAACAGCTCGCGCTCGATGGTCTCCCAGCGCGGCTCGGGCGGCTCCTCGGCGCGGAGCAACCGCTCCATGTGCTCGCGTGCCCGATCGTAGTGCTTTGCGCCGCTCATGCGTCCTCCGCGTCGACAGCCGATGGATCCGCCGCGGTATATCCCACGGCGGCGCCCCCCACGGAAACGCGCGTGCGCGCCGCTGCCGGAGCAGCGCCGTCCGTCTTGTCCGCGCCGCCCTCGGCCAGCTCGGCGGCGAGCTGGGCGAGCGCGGGCTCGGCGCGCATCATCGCCTCGATCTCGCGGCGCGCATAGAACAGGCGCGTCCGCACCGTCAGGACCGGCGCGCCGACGATCTCGGCGATCTCGGTCGGCGGGATCCCCTCGAGCTCGTGCAGGACGTAGACGACCCGCTTCTTCTCGGGCAGGCGCTCCAGCACCCGCCGAAAGGCGTCGATCCTGCGAGCGCGCGCGGCGTCCTCGTCCGGGAGCATGCCGCGGTCCACCTCGATATCGACGCCGAGCTCGCCCACGAACACAGGCCGGCAGCGGGCAGCGCGCCGCGCCATCAGCACGGCATTGACCGTCACCCGGTGGAGCCACGTCGTGAACTTCGATTGCCCCCGGAAGTCGCCCAGGCTCCGGTGCACCTGGATGAACACCTCCTGGATGACGTCCTCGACGTCGGCGGTCGGCCCGAGCATCCTGAAGACGAGCCGCGCGACGTCGCGGCGGTAGCGGCGGAAGATCTCCGCGAACGCCGTCGGGTCACCGCTCTGGAAGCGGCGGATCCACTCGCCCCCGTCGTCGGGCTCGGTCACCTGCGGAAGCCTACCCGCCCCCTCGGCGCTCATGGAGCTCGACGGAGAGACGACGAGCGCCGGAGCGCGGTCACCGCCCGCGAACGCGACGTCGAGCGCCGCGTGGGCGTCTCTGGCAGCGCACTCGGGCAGGTCGTCGCCACGGCCGTCCGGCGCAGCGGTGTCACCAGGGAAGAACGACCGCGAGAGGTGCACCCACAGCGCCCCCGTCTCGATCGCCACGGTATGCACGGAGGGCTCTGATGCGCCGAGCCGCCGGATCATTCATGGCGCCGCACGGTCGCTCCCCCAGGGGCGGCGGTTACGCCGAACGCAGAAAAGTTGTTCCTTGAGCCACATTGGCGCGACCTTCCGGCGCATGATCTTCATCGCCGTATCGCTGACCGTGGCCCTCGTCGCCGCCGACCTGCTCGATCTCGGCTCCCGCCGCCGCGATCGCGTGTAGCGAGCGCCTTCAGCCCCTGACAAAAAAGCCCGGCTGGAGCCCGCGCCGGCCTCAGGCCAACGAGCGCTCCAGCCGGGTGAGTCGAGAGATCACGGCGCCGTCCGGGTCGTCCCCGTCGGCTTCAGCCCGCGGCCTCGGCCCCCGCCGCGCCGCCCTTCTTCGGCAGGTCGAAGAGCGCCGACAGCTCGACCTTCTCCTGCTTCTTCTGCTCGAGGAGCCGGTTGACCGCGCGAAGCACGCGCGTCTTCGCGGGGCCGCTGATCGGCTTGCCCTGCAGCGCGGCGCTCAGCGTGCGGTCGGTCACGGGACGACCGCTGCGCGGCTTCTTGGTCCCGGCCGCCTCCTTCTTCTTGGCGGCGTCCTCGCTGCCACGCGCCAGCCGCTTGGTCAGGCGAATCGCCCGATCCTCCGGCTGCAGCCGCTCGATCTTCGCCGACGCCGCGATGATGCGGCGGGGGTCGATCTTCTTTTCCTTCAAGAAATCTTCGATCTTGGTACCCATCGTCGTCACTTGCCCCGAAAGGGCGGCGACCCTATCACGCGCGGCGCCGCCGTGCATCTGCGACGTTTACGCTGCGACGTTTACGCTTCGCGCGGCCCTGGGGTAGCTTGTCGGGGTGACCCTCCTGCCTGAGCTCGACGAAGCCGCGCGCGTCATTCGTGAACGAATTCCAGTGCCTCCGCGCGTCGGTGTGGTGCTGGGATCAGGGCTCGGCGGCTGGGGCGACGAGCTCGCCGAGCTCGTGAAGGTGCCCTACGCGGACATCCCCGGCATGCCCCGGCCGGCCGTCGCCGGGCACCCCGGCTTCCTCTGCGCCGGCCGCGTCGGGGACGTACCGGTCGCCTGCCTGCAGGGGCGCGCGCACCTCTACGAGGGGCACCCGCTGGCGAAGGTGGTGTTCGGCGTGCGGGTGCTCGCCCGGCTCGGCTGTCGCGCCGTGCTGCTGACCAACGCGGCCGGCGGCATCAACCTGGGGTTCGCCGCCGGCGACCTGATGCTGCTCACCGATCACCTGAACCTGATGGGAGCAAACCCGCTGGTCGGGCCGAACGACGAGGCGCTCGGCAAGCGCTTCCCCGACATGACCTACGCGCACGATCCGCGGCTGATCGAGCTCGCCAGGGCGGCGGCGGACGACGCGGGCGTCGCCCTGCGCGAGGGGGTCTACGCCGCGCTGCTCGGGCCGACGTACGAGACGCCCGCCGAGATCCGGATGCTGCGCACGCTCGGGGCCGATGCGGTCGGGATGAGCACGGTCCCGGAGATCATCGCGCTCAGGCACATGGGCGTGCCGGCCGCGGCCATCTCGTGCGTCACGAACCTCGCCGCGGGGCTGACCAAGCGCGAGCTCGACCACAAGGAGGTCGAGGAGACGGCCCGGGAGGCGCGCGCCCGGTTCACGGCGCTGCTCTCGGCGTGGGTCCGCCGCGTAGGCGCCGACGTCGCGGCCGGGAGCTCGGCGTCGTGAGCCGCGCTCCGCACGACGCACGCCACGACGCCAGCGACGCGCCCGCCTCCACCGAGGCGGCGCAGGCGATCGACTGGGACGCGCTCGACCGGGCCGCCCTCGCCGTCCGGACGCGGGCGCACGCGCCGTACTCCAGTTACCGGGTGGGCGCGGCGATCGTCGTGCGATCCGGCCGCGTGTTCACCGGCTGCAACGTCGAGAACGCCTCGTACGGGCTCACCATCTGCGCAGAGCGCTCCGCCATCGTGCAGATGGTCGCGGCCGGCGAGCGCGATCCGATCGCGCTCACCGTCGCCACCAGCGGGCCCGTGCTCGGGAGCCCGTGCGGCATGTGCCGGCAAACCCTCGCGGAGTTCGCGGTGGATCTCCCGATCCGCCTCATCGCCGCCGAGGCCGACGGCGTGCCGGCGCGGACCACCTCGCTGTCGGCGCTGCTCCCCGAGGCGTTCGGGGCGGCCGCGCTCTCGCGCTGATCGCCCCGAGCGCCCTCCAGGAGCGCCGAGGGCTCACTCGATCGAGAGCGCCTCGGCTTGATCGATCTGCGACAGCGCCGAGGCGAGCGCCTCCCGCGCGCGCTCGAGCGAGACGCGGTCCTCGCCCCACTTCGAGCGTGCCTTCTGCAGGCGGGCGCGCTCGACGGCGAGCTGCTCGGTGAGCTGCTCGCCGTGCGCCCGCAGGGTGTCGCGCTCCTCGGTCCGCTGCGAGAGCTGAGCGCCGAGCTCGCTCCCGCGCCGATCGGCCTCGGCGAGCCGGCCCTGGAGCGCCTCGATGGATTGCGCCCGCTCGGCGAGCTCGCCCTGCAAGCGCTCGCGCTCCGCGGCGGCCGCGGAGAGCTCGCCCGCGCGCTGCTCCAGCTGCTGATCGAGCTCCTGCGTCCGGGCCTCGAGGTTCGCGATCTGGCTGCGCGCTTGCCCGAGCTCGGTGGAGAGCCCGCGGGCGACCTCGTCCAGCTCGCTCCGCTGCGCCGCCCAGGCGGCCTCCCGCTCGGCGGTCTCGGCCTGGTGCGCCGCGCGCGTGTCGGCGAGCGCCTGCGCGTGCGCGGCCTCGAGCTGCGCCTGCCGCTCGGCGGCGCGCTCCTCGAGCTCGGCCACACGCTTCGCGTGGGCCTGCTCGGCGTCGCGGACGGCCTGCTCGCGCTCCTCGATGAGCTCGCGCTCCCGCGCCGCGAGCTGCGCTGCGAAGCTCTCTCGCGCGGCCGCGAGCGCCCGCGCGTGCTCCTCCGTCTGCTGAGCGATCGCCCGCGCGTGCTCCTCGGCCTGCCCCTCGAGGGCGCGCGCGTGCTCGGTCTGGAGGCGTTGCAGCGCGCTCGCGTGCTCGCGATCCCGCCGTCCGATCTCGTCCGCGTGCTCGCTCCGGAGCGCCTCGACGGCGCTCGCGTGCTCGCCACGCAGCGACTCCAGCGCGGACGCGTGCTCGCCACGCAGCGACTCCAGCGCGGACGCGTGCTCGCCCCGCAGCGACTCCAGCTCGGACGCGTGCCCAGCCTGCTGCTTCTCGAGCGCGGCGGCGTGCTCGGCGCGGACCCCCTGGAGCGCGGCGGCGTGCTCCGCCTGCGCGCGCTCCAGCGCAGCGGCGTGCTCGCTGCGCGCCGTGTCCAGCGCAGCGGCGTGCTCGCTGCGCGCCGTGTCCAGCGCGGCGGCGTGCTCCCGGTCGCGCCGCTCCGTCGCGGCTTCGTGCTCGCGCCGCAGCGCCTCGACGGCGGCCTCGTGCTCGCGCCTCGACGCGTCGAGCGCCCCGGCGTGCTCGGAGCGCAGCCCCTCCATGGCAGCGGCGTGCTCGCTCTTCGCCCCCTCCGCCGCCGCCGCATGCTCGGCCCGGAGGCGGTCCAGCGCCGCGGCGTGCTCGCCGGCCAGCTTCTCGGTGGCGGCGGCGTGCTCGCCGGTCAGCTTCTCGGTGGCGGCGCGATGCTCGGCAGCCTGCTGCTCGCGCCGGGCGGCGTGCTCGGCGTTGAGCCGCTCGATCTCCGCCCGGTGCCCCGCGGCCGCCTGCTCGAAGCGCTCGCGCTCCGCCTGCGCGCTCTCCTCGAGCTCGCGCTGCGCCGAGGCCTCGACGGCGGCGATCGCTTGCGCCTTCTCGTCCGCCGCCGCGCGCAGCGCCTCCGTGTGCGCCGCCTCCGCGTCCATCAGCGCCTGCCGGGCCGCCGAGAGATCCGCGTCGCGGGCGGCGATCTGCCCCTGCAGCTTCTCCGCGCGCGCCTTGAAGTCGTCGGCGCGCTTCGCGGCGAGCTCCTTGTCCGCGCGGAGCGACGCGACCTGCCCGTCGAGGTCCTCGCTCGCGCGCTCGAGCTCCAGGATCCTGTCGACCTGATCGGCCTTCTCCCGCTCGAGCGACAGCGACTGATCCCGGAGCTCCAGCAGCTCCTTGTCCTTGCGCGACATCTGGTCGCGAAGCGCGAGGATCTCCTTGTCCTTCTTGTTCAGCGCCTCGCGCAGATCCAGGAACTCGCGGCTCGACACGCCGCCGGGCCTGGAGCCGGCGCCGCCGCCGGCCGCGAGCTTCACCTTGAGCTCGTCGAGCTCGCGCCGCAGGCGGGCCGCCTCCTGGCTGCCGTCGTTCGCCGAGGAGAGCTCGCCCTCGAGGCGGAGCGAGGTCGCGCGCGCGGCCGCGACTTCCTTGGTGAGGCGGACGATCTCGCCCTTGGATCTGTCCAGCTCGCCACGCAGGCGCTCGATCTCGGCCGGGTCGGCGTCGGAGCGAGGCGGCGCGGGCGGCGCAGGGGTCAGCCGCCCGCGCTCGGAGATCGGCGCCCGGTACGCGGCCCCGCGCTCGGAGACCGGAGCCCGGTACGCGGCCCCGCGCTCGGAGACCGGCGCCCGGTACGCGGCCACCGGCGACGAGCTCACGGGCGGCGGCGCCGAGGCTGGTACGGGCGTCTTCGTGGGCGCCAGCGTCCGCGTCGACGGCGCGACCGAGGGCCTGACGTCGGTCCGCTCCTCCTCCTCGTCGCGGATCAGCCGGGTGAACGCGCCGCCGATGAACTCCTCGATGTCCTCGTCCGGCTTGCGGACGTCGGACCGCGGCGCGGCGCCCTGCGGGGGCCTCGGCGGAGCTGACGCCCGGGCGCGCTCCTGCGCAGCGGCGACAGGGGGTGCCGACGGTATGGCGGCAGGCGGCGGCGCCGCGGACGGCGGCCTCGGCGCCGCGGACGGCGGCCTCGGCGCGGCGGGCGGCGGCACCACGGACGGGGCGGCGGCGGGCGGCGGCGGCGCCGCGGACGGCGGCCTCGGCACCGGCGGCGGGACCGACGGCGCAGCAGCGGGCGGAGGCGCGACGCTCGCGGGCGTACCGTTCGAGGCCACGGCGGCCGTGATGATCGTGGGATCGCCCGAGTCCTCGTCGATGTCGGCCTCGAGCACCTCGGCCTCGTCGATCATGATCGGATCGGCCTCCGCGTCGTCCCCGTCGATCGGGACATAGTTGCGGATGTGCTCGAGGAGCTCGCCGAACGCGATCGGCTTGTGAATGTAGTCCTCCGCGCGCGTCCTGAGCTTCCGGTGCTGCTCGAACGTCTCTTCGCTCGACTCGCTCGACATGATGACGAGCGGGACGTCCTTGAGCTGCACGTCCTTCTTGAGCTTGTTGCAGACCGAGAAGCCGTTCATGCGCGGCAGCTCGATCGACAGCAGGATGAGGTCGGGGCGCTCGGCCGCAGCCGCCTGCAGGCCGACGTTGCCGTCGTCGACCACCTGAACGGTGCAGCCGAGGCGGCCCAATTCCGTGCGGAGCTCCCCGGCAAACGCCGGATCGCTCTCAAATACGAGGACTTTCGTCATGTTCCGGGGTGTGCGCGGGTTCGGAGGGGAAACCAAGATATCGGCCCCATTCGACGAGTGTCAAACACGAGGCTGGCGGCGCAGCTCAGGTCGCGCGGTCGCCGTCCGCCTGCCAATCCTGTCGACGGCGCGCCGAGCGGAAATCGCCCGGCCGGGCGCGATACCGCACAATCCTACATGGCCCTTGCCGGGAAGGGGGGAAGACCGCGGAAGAACCGCCCGCTCGCCGATCAGGGCGCGACGAAGTGGCCGGGCGCCTCGTCTCCGAAGCACAGGCCCATCTCACGGGCCGTGACGACCGTGTCCGAGTCGAGCGGCACCGTCTTCGTCTTGCCGGCGACCTCCTCGAGGGGGACGAGCTCGATCCGGTTCGCTCGCAGCGCCACCATCCCGCTGCTGCAGTCCTCGACGAGGCAGCGCGCCGCGGCCGCGCCGAAGCGGAGGGCGAGCAAGCGATCCGCCGTCGTGGGTCCGCCGCCTCGCTGGAGGTGGCCGAGCACCATCGAGCGCGCTTCCTTGCCGGTGCGGGCCGCGAGCTCCTTCGCCACGCGCTCGGCCACGCCCCCGAGCACGGCGGTGCGGCGGAAGGCGTCGCCCGCGTCCTTGATGATCAGCTCGCCCCCTTGCGCGTACGCCCCCTCGGCCGCCACGACGATGGAGAAGCGCCGCCCGCGCGACTCTCGCAGGCGGATCTTCTCGGCGATCGGCTCGAACCGGAACGGGATCTCCGGCATCAAGATGACGTCGGCTCCGCCGGCGATCCCGGCGTTGAGCGCGATCCAGCCAGCGTGCCGCCCCATCACCTCCACGACCATGATCCGCTCGTGCGCCTCGGTCGTGGTGTGGAGCCGGTCGAGCGCCTCGGTCGCGATGGAGACCGCCGTGTCGAAGCCGAACGTGAGGTCCGTGCAGCAGACGTCGTTGTCGATCGTCTTCGGTACGCCGATGACGAGGGGCAGCCCGCGCTGGAGCAGCTGGTGCGCGATCCGCATGGAGCCGTCGCCGCCCACCGAGATGAGCGCGTCGAACCCCTCCGCGCGGAACCGCCGCACGAGATCCTCGGACCGATCCCGGGGCACGAGCCCGTGCTCGCCTGGCGTCGGGTAGTGGAACGGATCGCCGCGGTTCGCGGTGCCCAGGATGGTGCCCCCGAGGTGCGCGATGCCCCGGACCCGCTCGCGATCCAGGCGGATGAGCCCGTCCGGAGCGTCGTCGAGCAGCCCGCGGTACCCCTGCCGGATCCCCCAGACCTCCCAGCCACGCTCGAGCGCGCCGAGCGTGGCCGCGCGGATCACAGCGTTGAGCCCCGGCGCGTCGCCTCCGCCGGTACTGATAGCGATCTTTCGTCCCGCCATGACGCTCGCAGCATCGCGAGCCGCCCCCGGATACGCAATAGACATCTCCTCGGCCTGGCCTCGAAAGGCACGGATGCGCGCAACGATGCGGCGGCGCGACGACGGAGGACGGCGGCGAACGCGGCGCGCTGGAGGAGCCCAGGGAGCGCGGCGAGGGAGGGAGTGCCTGCGCGAAGCGGCCTTCGCACCCGGCGCGCGCGTGCGTCGTGTGGTCGGGTCCGCCGCGGGAGGGATGTCGACCTGGAGGAGCGCAGGCATGACGGTCGCGAGCGCCGGCGACAGGGTATAGGGGGCGTGCGCATGCGATCACCCCGGCTGCGTGCCCCTGTATGAACCGCGCCACCCTGATCCGAGGCATCCAGCTCATCGTCACGCTGACGCTCGCGTCGTTCGCTTACGTCCTCTACAACGAGATCCACGACAAGCAGGCGAGCCTCACCGCCGCGTTCGCGCACGTGCGCCCGGGCTGGCTGCTCGTCGGCGCCGTGCTGGCGCTGCAAGAGGGCGTGTTCGGAGGCCTCAGGATCTGGAGCCTCGGGCGCGTCCTCTGGCCCGAGCTCCGCCTCCGCACCGCGGTGACCTCGGAGTTCGTGCTGATGTTCTGCGCCGGGGTGACCCCCGGGCAGGCCGGCGCGGCGCCGTCGCAGGCCGCCGTGCTCGTGCACGGCGGCATGCGGCTCGTCGACGTGGCCACGGCCGAGCTCCTCACCGCCTCGTGCACGATCACCTTCTTCCTCCTGTCCGCTCTCGTCATCTTCGCGCTGCAGCAGGGCGGGATGCTGGTCGTGCAGGCGGGCCCGCAGATCGAGTGGCTGCTCATCTTCACCGTCGCGATGTTCGGCTCGGCCCTCGTCGCGCTGATCGCCGCGGCCGCGTACCCGCCCCTCCTCAAGGGGATCGTCCGCGCGCTGTCGGTGCCGCTCGGGAAGCTCCTGCGCGCCGTCCTGCTGGGCGCCCGGCGCGTGCCCCGGCTGCGGGCCCGCGCCGAGGCCGCGCTCGCCGCCCCCGGCGCCACGACCGCGCGCCTGCTGCTGAGCGTGGACGAGTTCCACCAGGGCTTCCGCATCTACATGCGCCGCGGCAAGCGCGCCTACGCCGCCGCGCTGCTGCTCACGTTCGGCTTCTTCTGCTCGCGGTTCGCCGTCGCCTACTTCATCCTGCTCGGGCTCGGCATTCCGACCTCGCCCTCGACGTTCGTCGCGGTAGGCCCGCCGATCGTGCAGGTCGTCCTGATCCAGACGCTGCTCAACTTCGCGCTCTACATGACCCCCACGCCCGGCGCGAGCGGCGTCGCCGAGCTCGGCTCGAACGCGCTCATGTCGCCCTGGGTCCACGGCGCGTTCGTGGTGCCGTACGTCGTCCTCTGGCGGGTGCTCACCCTGTTCCTCTGCATGTTCGTCGGGGGGGTCTACGTCTTCCGCTACCTCGGCACCGACGTGCTCGAGGAGCGCGTGAAGCAGACGGAGGCAGAGAAGCGCGCGCTCGCGGAGGCGGCGCGCGCCGGGAGGGCGCCGCTGGATGGCGAGGACGCCGCCGACCGGCAGCGAGGCGTGGGGTGACGCGAGAACGGGGTTGGCGCGGCTGGCGCAGGCCGGCTCACGCCAGCCGCGCCAGCCACGCCCGGCGCAGGATCAGCGCGCGGGGATCGGCACGGCCGCGAACTGGACGAGCTTCCCGCGCCGCACCTTGAGGAGGGCGACCGACCCGTCCTTGAGCTTGCCGATGGCCGCGCGGAGGCCGGCGACATCCTTCACGGGGGCGCCGTTCACCTCGAGGATCACGTCGCCCACCTCGATCTCCTGGACCTTGCTGCCCGAGGCGAACCCGTCGACCCGCACCCCGCCGCCCGGGGCCTCGGAGACCTGGATGCCGAGCTTCTCGGCGCTCAGCTGGCGCTCGGGCCGGGCGCCCTGGCTCGGCCGCTCACGGCCCGCCGCGTCGCCCTCCTCGTCTTGCAGCGCGTCCAGCTTGGCCGTGACCTGTTGCTGCTTCTGGGCGCGCACCAGCGTCACCGCGATCTCGGCGCCGGGCGCGTTGCGCGCCACGTTGCGCCGCAGCTCCTCGGCGTGGTTGATGGGGACGCCGTTCACGTTCACGATCACGTCGCCCGGCTTGATGCCGGCGCGCGCGGCCGCGCCGCCCGGCTCGACCTCGGCGACGAGCGCGCCCCGAGGCCCGTCCAGGTGGAGCGCGCTGGCAAGATCGCGCGTGACGGGCTGGAACAGGAGGCCGAGCTTGCCGCGCTCGACGAAGCCCTTCTCACGGAGCTGCGGGAGCACGTCCTTCAGCGCGTCGATCGGGATCGCGAAGCCGATCCCGTTCGCGCCCGCCCGGATCGCGGTGTTGATGCCCACGACCTCGCCCCGCCAGTTGAACAGCGGGCCGCCGCTGTTGCCCGGGTTGATCGACGCGTCGGTCTGGATGAAGTCGTCGTACGGCCCCGCGCCGATCGCGCGCGCCTTCGCGCTGACGATGCCGAGCGTGACCGTGTGGCCGAGCCCGAAGGGGTTGCCGACCGCGAGCACATGCTCGCCGACCCGCAGCTGCTCGCTCGCCCCGAGCGGCGCCACAGGCAGGCCGCTCGCGCCCTTCAGGCGGAGGAGCGCGAGATCGAGCTTGGGATCGCGGCCGACGACCTCGGCATCGAACTCCCGCTCGTCGGCGAGCCGCACGCGGACGCCGGACGCGTCGTGGATGACGTGCTCGTTCGTCACGACGTAGCCGCTCGGATCGATGATGAAGCCGGTACCGAGCGCCGTCTGGGTCGGCTGCTGGCCCCGCGGGTTGAGCCGGCCGCCGCCTTGCGGACCGAAGAAGAACTGGAAGGGGTCGAGCCCTTCGGGTCCCTGGACCTCATGCGTCGTCGTGATGTTGACGACCATCGGCTTGACCCGCTCTGACAGGGCGGCGACATCGAAGGTGGCCGGCACCGGCGCCGTCGCCGGCGGGAGCGTCACGGTCGCCACCGGCGGCGCCGCGGCCTGCGGCGAGGCAGCGGCCTGGGTGGAAGGCGGCGCGGCGTGGGCCTGTTGACCGCAGCCGCCGAGGGCCAGCCCCGCTGCCATGAGCAAGGCGAGGGCCGAAGCGCGCGAACGATAGGAAACCGCTTGAATCATGAAATCTCCGTCAGGCAGTCGAAAGGTCCCGTCCTGCCATCGACGAACATGGGAGCGACTGCGTTCATTCCGCCGCACCAATAACGCCGCAGCCTCGGCTGACAAGGGCGCTCGCCTCGGTCCTGGCGAGCGGGCCCCGCGCCTGACTGCCCGTCCATGGCGGCACGCAGCCGGACCATGGCGGCACGCAGCCGGACGGCGGTGTCCGTCGAGATTTGAGCCGCGAGCTCGGCAAGGCTGCTAGGGTGCGCTCTCCTGGAGGAGAGGCGAGCGATGGCGAGCGATGAGGGTCTGCTGCGAGGGCGCAAGATCGGGTTTCTTGGCGGCGGAAACATGGCGGAGGCGCTCATCCGCGGCCTCGTCCAGGGGGGCGCCGTGGGCGCGGAGCAGATCCGCGCGAGCGATCTCAAGGGCGAGCGGCTCTCGTTTCTCCGCGGGCGTTACGGCATCGAGACCACCGAGGACAACGAGGCGCTCTGCCAGTGGGCCGACGTCCTCGTCATCGCCGTCAAGCCGCAGATCGTCGATCGCATCCTCGCCCCCATCTCGTCGGGGCTCGGCCGCTCGGACGTCGTGATCTCGGTGGCGGCCGGCGTGCCGATCGACGCCATCGAGGCGCGCCTGCCCGAGGGGGCGCGCGTCATCCGCAGCATGCCGAACACCGCGGCGATCGCGCTCGCCGGCGCCACGGCGATCGCCGCCGGGAGCCACGCCACGAGCGAGGACGTCGAGATCGCCCGGACCCTGTTCCAGGCGGTCGGCCGCGTCGTCGTTCTCGACGAGTCGCTGCTCGACGCGGTGACCGGCCTGTCGGGCAGCGGCCCCGCCTACGTCATGCTGATGATCGAGGCGCTCGCGGACGGCGGCGTGAAGGTCGGCCTCGGCCGGGACGCGGCGCTGCTGCTCGCGGCGCAGACGGTGTACGGCGCCGCCAAGCTCCAGCTCGAGACCGGCGAGCACCCGGGCCGCCTGAAGGACATGGTGACGAGCCCCGGCGGCACGGCCATCGCGGGGCTCCACACGCTGGAGGCAGGCGGCCTCCGCCGCACCTTGATCGACGCGGTCGAGGCGGCGTCCAACCGCTCGGCCGAGCTGGGCGCCCAGATGGCGCAGAAGCTCCGCCGCACCTGAACCTGACAGGGAGCGCGCCTGTCCCTGATCGCTGGATACGAGCAGGGGAGCAACCCCAGGCGGAGCGTTTGCACCTCTGTCGAAGTGCGGTGTGTCCACGAGGCACGCTGAGCAAGCACGCCACACAAAGAGCGTTTCACCCAGGATCTCGACAGCGCTCCCGCCCACGCCCCTCCTGAGAGTTCGACCACGCGGAGCCGACGTTCGCCGGGCATCCTCATGATCGATCGATGTGGACTCGCGTCGAGATATCGCTCTCTCGTTCAGCCGTACTTCCGCTCCCCGTCGACCGCACCACGCGCGGTGTCACCGCCGGAGCTTGGCCTCGAAACTACGAGACGAGACACTCCATGGCATGCCGATAACACGACTTCTCCTTGCAGAGGTGGGTTGACGGGTCCAGCGGCGGCGATGTCTGTCGTACCGCATACCGCGTACCGCGATCGAGGCGCTCTGCGAGGTCGCGCCCGTGACGTGCCCCGAGGTCCACGACGCGCGCACGCGCGCTGCGCGCTCCACCCCCTGGCTCGCGCCGCCCGTTCTCCGACCTCAGGTGTTGGCGTTCGGCCGGCTCTTGACTATGTTCGCCGCGTCGCAGCGGGACAGGCGATCGCCGGCGGACGGGGAAACCCGGCCGCGGGAGGAAAGTCCGAGCTCCGCAGGGCAGGGTGCCGGGTAACGCCCGGTGAGAGCGATCTCGAGGAAAGTGCAACAGAGAACAGACCGCCGCGCCGCGCGCTTCGCGAGGGCAAGGAGCCTCCTGCCCGGATGGGCTGGGCTCCGAGCCTCCGCTGGCTCGCCGCGCGGCAAGGGTGAAACGGCGGGGTAAGAGCCCACCGCGCCCTTGGCAACAAGGGCGGCACGGCAAACCCCACCTGGAGCAAGGCCGCGTAGGGAGGCGTCCGCGACGGCGACAGCCGGCGCGGCAAGGGTTGCCCGCCCCAGGCCTCCGGGTTGGCTGCTTGAGGCGCGCGGCGACGCGCGTCCTAGAGGAATGATCGCCAGCGCGAGGGGGGCGACTCCCCGCGCAACAGAACTCGGCTTACGTCTCCTGCGACCACGAAGCTCCGCCCCGGCGGGGCTTCGTGCTTTTGTGCTCGCCCGCCGCTCACCTGTGGCAAATCGCTACGCTGCCAGCGGCTGGAGGCGGTCGCGCAGCTTTTTCTTGGCGCGCGCCTCGAGCTGCCGAGCCCGCTCGCGCGACACGCCCAGGCGACGCCCGATCTCGGCGAGCGACAGCTCCTCCTCGGGATCCGCCATCATCCGGGTCTCGACGATGTACCGCTCGCGCGGGTCCAGGTTCTCCACCGCCTGCGTCAGCCGCTCCCGGAGCAGGGCCCCCTCCTCCGCGCGCGAGAAGCGCTCCTCCTGGTCCTGATCGTCCGCGGGCAGCGTGTCGACAAGCGACCGGGCGCCGTCCTCGAACACCTTCGTGTCGAGCGAGACGTCCCGGGCCTCCAGCCGGTGAGCCATCTCCAGCACCTTCTCCGCGGGCGCCCCGAACTTCTCGGCCAGCAGCCGATCCCCCTCCTCCCCCTCGCCCACGAGGCCCGCGATGCGCGCCCGCTCCCGCCGCAACCGGAAGAACATCTTCGAGCGGAGCGGGCCCGAGCCCACGCCGACCAGGCTCCAGGAATGGATGACGTGGTTCAGGATGTACGCCCGGATCCAGTAGGCCGCGTAGGTCACGAAGCGGTTTCCGCGGTCCGGGTCGTACTTGCGGATCGCGTGGACGATCCCGAAGTTCCCCTCGGCGATGAGATCGGCGAGCGGGATCCCGTAACGCCGGTAGCTGATGGCTATCGAGACAACATGCCTCAGGTTTGCGAGCGCGAGCGCGGCTGCGGCCTGCTCGTCGCCGTGGTCCCGCCACCGTCGAGCGAGCTCGACTTCTTCCTCGCGCGACAGCTCCGGGATCTGCCGAACATGCGTGATGTAGCGCGAAACCGCGCTGGCCTGATCTCGGGACGTTTGCACAGGGTTTCCTTCGAGGTCCGAAGACCCCGGTTCGGTTGATGAGGCCGGCCGACGCCGGACCCCGGCTCCTGCTGTCGAGGTCGGCCGGGGCCGGACCTCGATCGCGTTGATCGCCTCGCCGGCACTTGCCGCCGAAGTGGTTGGTTCGAGATTCCGAAGAGAGCAGCCCACCCAGGCTGCGATGCAGCTGGCATGCCGCCCCGGGCGGGCAGCTTGTACACCATGGCTGCGAAGCGCTGGCGCATGCGCCTCAGGCTCGCCCGCGCGAGGGACGAGCCAAACCGGAGGCGCTAGAGAGCCAGGAAGTCCGCGATGCTCCGGGCAGACGCGCTCACGCGGCCCGTGTGCATCTCGCGTCGGCCGCTCCAGAGACGAGCGGCGCGAGCCAAGACGGAAGCGACGCCCGCGAAGAGGGCGGGCGCCTGATCAGACGGAATCTGACGGAATCAGACGGAGAACGAGGAGCCGCAGCCGCAGGTGCTCTTCACCGACGGGTTGCTGAACTTGAAGCCCGAGCCGTGGAGGCCTTCCACGTAGTCGATCTCCGTGCCGTCCAGGTACTGGAAGCTCAACGGGTCGATGTAGAGCTTGACTCCTCTGTCCTCGAACTCCTCGTCGAACTCCGTGGGCTTGTCCTCGAAGTACAGGTCGTACGAGAAGCCGGCGCACCCACCGCCCACGACGCGCAGGCGCAACCCCTGCCCCAGCAGCTCCTCCGCTGTCGCGATCTCCATCACCTTCTCGGCTGCCTTCTGCGTGATCGTGATCATCCTGGAATCTCCTCTGCGTGCTTTGTCGGCGGGGGACGGCGGGTCCTGTCTCTGACGGGGCGCTCGCCCCGCCGGAAGGCGAACCGTGCGGTGAGCCCGGCCGGCCGTGCCCTGGGTGGGGTGCTCAGAGCTCACCAAGGATACGCACCTTCAGCGATGTCCGCCAGTGCCTCAGCCGGAGCGGCGTCGGGCGGCGCCCTGGCCGCCCGTTCGTCCAGAGAGAGCCACCAGCCCGCCGTTCGCCCTGCCCGTGCGCCCCGCTCGTGCGCCCAGACGCGACCACCGGGCCACTCGTCCAGCAGCGTCGCAGCATCGACAGATGAGTCCGCTACCAGGACCGCCGCCGCCACCCGCTCGCAGCCGACGCTTGACACCGGCCGGCAGGCCCGGCATTGATCAATCTGTTAATACGGATTGAGAGATTAAACATCTCGGTCCACACCCGCCACGTGGGACCGGCCTCGACCGCCCCTCGGACCGCAAGCCGGACGACGGCGGGCCCCGAGCCGCCCTGCCCTCGCAGCAGAACGGCTGCCCTGCGGCCGCGGCACCCACGGGAAAGAAGCGCAGGAGATGAGCAGAGTCATGAACGGAAGCGAACGCCCCGCGCGCATCGAAGAGATCCTCGAACACAGGATCCTGTGCCTCGACGGCGCGATGGGCACGATGATCCAGCGCTACCGCCTGGACGAGGCCGACTACCGCGGCGAGCGCTTCCGCGATCACGCGATCGACCTCAAGGGCAACAGCGATCTGCTCGTGCTGACGCGGCCGGACGTCATCTCCGAGATCCACGGCGCGTACCTCGACGCCGGCGCCGACATCATCGAGACGAACACCTTCACGGGCACCTCGATCGCCCAGGCCGACTACCGGCTCGAGTCGCTCGCCTACGAGATCAACCTGACAGCGGCCCAGATCGCCCGGCAGGCGGCCGACGCGTGGACTGCGCGCACGCCCGGCAAGCCGCGCTTCGTCGCGGGCTCGATGGGGCCGACGCCGAAGACGCTGTCGATCTCGCCGAGCGTGAGCGACCCGTCGTTCCGCGCCGTCAGCTTCGACGAGCTGCGGCGGGCGTTCGCGGAGCAGGTGCGCGGGCTCGTCGACGGGGGGGTCGACGTGATCCTCGCGGAGACGTTCCTCGACACGCTGAACATGAAGGCGTGCCTCGTCGCGATGGAGGAGGTCTTCGCGGAGAGGGGGCGGCGCCTGCCGATCCTGCTCAGCGTGACGATCACCGACAGGAGCGGCAGGACGCTCTCCGGCCAGACGATCGACGCCTTCTGGACGAGCGTGGAGCACGCGAGCCCGCTCAGCGTCGGCCTCAACTGCGCCCTCGGCGCGAGCGACATGCGGCCGTACCTCGTGGATCTCGCGAAGCTCGCCCGGGCGCGGGTGAGCTGCTACCCGAACGCGGGCCTCCCCAACGCGTTCGGCGAGTACGACGAGCTCCCGGAGACGACGTCGCGGCTGCTCGCGGAGTTCGCGGAGAGCGGGCTCGTGAACATCGTGGGCGGCTGCTGCGGGACGACGCCGGATCACATCCGCGCGATCGCCCGGGCGACGGCGGAGCTCCGGCCGCGGCCCGTGCCCGCGGAGCGCGACGGCTTCGGGCGCTTCGCCGGCCTGGAGACGCTCGTCATCCGGCCCGACACGAACTTCCTGATGATCGGCGAGCGGACCAACGTGACCGGCTCGGCGCGGTTCATGGAGCTCATCAAGAAGGGCGACTTCACGACCGCGCTGGAGGTGGCGCTCGATCAGGTGCGCGGCGGGGCGAACATCCTCGACGTGAACATGGACGAGGGCATGCTCGACTCCGAGCAGGCGATGACGACCTTCCTCAACCTCGTCGCCACCGAGCCCGAGATCGCCCGCATCCCGGTCATGGTCGACAGCTCGAAGTGGTCGGTCATCGAGGCGGGGCTCAAGTGCATCCAGGGCAAGGGGATCGTCAACTCGATAAGCCTCAAGGAGGGGCCCGAGGACTTCCTCGAGAAGGCGCGCGCCGTGCGGCGCTACGGGGCGGGGGTCGTGGTGATGGCCTTCGACGAGATCGGCCAGGCCGAGACGGTGGAGCGCAAGGTCGCGATCTGCCAGCGCGCGTACAGGCTGCTCACCGAGGAAGCGGGCTTCGATCCGCAGGACATCGTCTTCGACCCGAACATCCTCGCCATCGCGACCGGCATCGAGGAGCACAGCGACTTCGCGAAGAGCTTCATCGAGGCGACGCGGATCATCAAGGCGACCTGCCCGGGGGCCCGCGTGAGCGGCGGCGTGTCGAACCTGTCGTTCTCGTTCCGCGGGAACAACGTCGTCCGCGAGGCGATGCACTCGGCCTTTCTGTTCCACGCGATCCGCGCCGGAATGGACATGGGCATCGTGAACGCGGGGCAGCTCGCGGTCTACGAGGACATCCCGAGGGACCTGCTCGAGCGGGTGGAGGACGTCCTCTTCAACCGGCGCCCGGACGCGACCGAGCGGCTCGTCGAGCTCGCCGAGCAGGTGAAGGGCAAGGGCAAAAAGAAAGAGCTCGACCTCGCCTGGCGCGACGGCCCGGTCGAGGAGCGGCTGTCGCACGCGCTCGTGAAGGGGCTCGTCGACTTCATCGAGGCGGACGTGGAGGAGGCGCGGAGGAAGTACGACAAGCCGCTCTCCATCATCGAGGGGCCGCTGATGGACGGGATGAAGATCGTCGGCGAGCTGTTCGGCGCCGGGAAGATGTTCCTGCCGCAGGTGGTGAAGAGCGCCCGCGTGATGAAGCGCGCCGTCGCGCACCTCCTGCCGTTCATGGAGGCCGAGAAGGCCGCCGGGGGCTCGTCGTCGCAGGGGAAGGTCGTGATGGCGACCGTGAAGGGCGACGTGCACGACATCGGCAAGAACATCGTGGGCGTGGTGCTCGGGTGCAACAACTACGAGGTGATCGACCTCGGCGTGATGGTGCACCAGGACAGGATCCTGGAGGCGGCGCTCCGCGAGAACGCCGACATGATCGGGCTGAGCGGCCTCATCACGCCGTCGCTCGACGAGATGGTCAGCGTGGCGCGCGAGATGGAGCGCCGGGGAATCCGGCTGCCGCTGCTCATCGGCGGGGCGACGACGAGCCGGCAGCACACGGCGGTGAAGATCGCGCCGGAGTTCAGCGGGACGGTGGTGCACGTGCTCGACGCGTCGCGGGCCGTGGGCGTGGTGTCGAGCCTGCTCGATCGGGCGAACCGGCCTGCCTTCGACGCGCAGAACCGGGAGGAGCAGGCCCGGCTGCGCGAGCTCTTCGCGAGGAAGCGGGCGAAGCCGCTCGTGACGCTCGCGGCGGCGGACAGGGGGCGGCTCGAGCTCGCGTGGCGGCCGGAGGACATCGCGAGGCCGTCGTTCACGGGGCGCCGCGTCGTGGAGGTGCCGCTCACGGAGGTCGCGAGGTACATCGACTGGACGTTCTTCTTCACCGCATGGGAGCTCAGGGGGCCGTTCCCGCAGATCCTGGAGCACCCGCAGTACGGCGAGGCGGCGCGCGAGCTGTTCGATCACGCGCAGAAGGTGCTGCAGCGGATCATCGATGGCCGGTTGCTCACGGCGCGGGGCGTCTACGGCTTCTGGCCGGCGAGCGGCGAGCAGCGGGACATCGTGCTCTACGCGGACGAGGCGAGGGCGCGGGAGCTGCTCCGGTTCAACATGCTGCGCCAGCAGCAGGTGAAGGGGCAGGGCGGCGCCGAGGAGGACGGAGACGGCGGCGACAAGGCCGCGGGCGGGGTGAGGCCGCACCTGTCGCTCGCCGACTTCGTGGCGCCGCGGGAGAGCGGGCTCGCCGATCACGTCGGCGCGTTCGCGGTGACGGCCGGGCTCGGGCTCGACGAGATCGTGCGCGCGTACGAGAAGGACAAGGACGACTACAGCGCGATCATCGCGAAGGCGCTGGCGGACCGGCTCGCGGAGGCGTTCGCCGAGCTGCTCCACGAGCGCGCGCGCAAGGACTGGGGGTACGGCGCGGGAGAGACGCTGACGAGCGAGGAGCTCATCGAGGAGAAGTACCGGGGGATCCGGCCGGCGTTCGGGTACCCGGCGTGCCCGGATCACACCGAGAAGCGCAAGCTGTTCGCGCTGCTCGACGCGCCGTCGGTCGGCATCGAGCTGACGGAGAGCTGCGCGATGACGCCGGCGGCGAGCGTCAGCGGCATCTACCTCGCGCACCCGAAGGCGCGGTATTTCATGGTGGGGCGCCTCGGCAGGGATCAGGTCGCGGACTACGCGAAGCGCAAGGGGATGACGGTCGAGGAGGTGGAACGGTGGCTGTCGCCGAACCTGGGGTATGACCCGAAGGCCGCTGTCGATGAGGTGAGCGCCGTCGTGGCGGCGTGACGACCGACGTAGGCGGCGATGAGCCCAGGGGCGCGCGTTCCAGCGCACGGGCGGCGTCCGAGCGTGGCAGCAATCCGACGCAGACCGCGCGACGTGCCTTGTGATAACAACATCCCCATGTCCGAAGCCGACTGGTTTGCGCTGAACCGCGCCGCCTGGAACGCGCGCACCCGCGTGCACCTGGCGTCCAAATTCTACGATCTGGCCTCGTTCCGGGCCGGAGCGAGCTCTCTCAAGCCGATCGAGCTCGAGCAGGTCGGCGATGTGCGCGGAAAGACGCTGCTCCACCTGCAGTGCCATTTCGGGCAGGACACGCTCTCCTGGGCGCGGCTGGGCGCCCGTGTCACCGGGCTGGACCTCTCCGACGAGGCCATCACGGCGGCGCGCGCGCTGGCGCAGGAGCTCTCGGTGGAAGCGCGCTTCGTCGAGGCCAACGTCTACGACGCTCCCGAGGCCCTCGGCGGCGAGACGTTCGATATCGTCTTCACCTCGTACGGCGTCCTCGGCTGGCTCCCGGACATGAAGCGCTGGGCGCGCGCGGCCGCGGCGTGCCTGAAGCCGGGGGGCGTCCTGCACCTCGTCGAGTTCCACCCTCTCGTGTGGACCTTCGACAATGCGTTCGAGCAGATCGCCTATGCATATGACGGCCACGGGGAGCCGATCGTCACCGAGGAGACAGGCACGTACGCCGACAGGAGCGCGCCCGTGACGCTGAAGGAGGTCGGGTTCAACCACGGGATCGGGACGGTGGTGTCAGCGCTCCTCGACGCGGGCCTCACGCTGGAGCGCCTGCGCGAGCTCGACTGGTCGCCCTACGACATCTTTCCGGACATGGTGGAAGGACCGCCAGGGGAGTTCCGCATGAAGAAGTTCGAGCGCCGACTGCCGCTCGTCTATGCGCTCGCGGCGCGACGGCGCCCCTGAGAGCGGGGCGCCGCCTTCAGGCGGCGATCGCGTTCAGCGGGCTCGTCCGGCCGAGGCCGCCGTAGAGGTCCTGGACGCGGCCGAGCCACACGAGGAGGGGATCGTCGGCTTTGAGGAAGGGGGCGGTGGCGATGGACCCCACCCAGAGCAGGAGGCCCGCGACGATGTAGTCCGCATAGCCAGGGTTCGCCCCCGCGAGGAACGGCGCGCCCCCCTTGAGCGTGAGCCGGACCGAATCGAAGCCGGCTCGCGCCGCGTCGAGCCGCGCCGCGCGCCCGCTGGCGAGCTCCTCCAGCGTGGAGCCGAGCAGCTTCTCCCGGGTCTGCCGGAAGTAGGCGCGATCTCGCTCGTGGGCGTGGTCGTGGATGTCCTTCACATAACTCATCAGAAGCGACCTGCCGGCGCTGACGAACAGGCTGGCCTCCACGAAGCGACAGAGCTCACGCTCGGCCGGCGAGGCGAAGAGACGCAGCCGGTCGGGATAAGCCTTGTCGAGGTGGTCCGCGATCGCCCAGGAGTCGGAGACTGTCTTTCCGCTATCCTCGATGATCGGCACAGTCTTGTGCGCGCCGCCCTCGATCGCTGGGATGTCCGTGAGCCCGATCGGCACGGTGTCGAACCGGAGGCCCTTGTGGGCCAGCGCGTACTTGGTCCGCCAGCAAAAGGGGCTCGGCCGGCGGTCGTCCCGCACCTGGAGATCGTAGAGTCGGATCGCTGTCATGGCGGCGGCCATCTTCCGGTCGAGCTGCGCGCCGCTGCAAGCCCCTCGCACGCTCAGGGCGCCGTCGTCCGCCGGCCGCGGCCGTCACTTACCATCACCGGCACAGGACGCGCTCGTCCAGGGGGAGGCGCGGGCTGCGCTCCGGGCGCGAGAAGCTGTCGGGCGACCGCAGCACGTCGCCGAGGCGCGCGTCGGCCAGCGCCACGAGCGCGGCCGGCGCGGCGGGCAGCGGTCCGTCGCACGGGATGGGCTGCACCATCGCGTGGACCATCGGCCCGCGCTGGAGGAGGCTCTCGTACAACGCATGGCCGAAGACGAGCGCCGCGGCCTCGCCCCGCTGCACGGCGTCCCGCACCTCGTCGGCGCAGCGCTGCAGATCGGAACCGTCGCCGAGGAGGGGCGCCGCGCGCGTGTCGGCGAGCAGCAGGAGCCCGCCTTCGTCGAGGAGCGCGAGACCATCCAGCTCGCGCGTGCGCGCCGGAGGGAGCGCCTCCGCGCCTGGATGGAGGCGCGCGGCGATCGCCCGGTGCTGGCGCGCGTGGAGCTCGGCCTTCGCGCGCGGGAAGGCGGCCCACACCAGCATGTTGAGGAAGTCGTGCCAGTTCCTCGGACGCGTGGGCACGCAGCCCTCGACGTGGATGCGCGCGTCGTAGAGCGCCGAGGGGTCGACGGGCCCGCGCCGCCCGCGCCGACGAGGCCGCGGCTTTTGCTCCGCAAAGCGCACGGGGAACCCCTCGCCGAGCGCCCGGTTGTAGTCCTCGACAGGCGGCCAGCCGGCGCACCCCGCGAACGCCTCGGCCAGGGGGCGGATGGGCCAGTAGAGCCGGCTCTTCTCGTAGAAGAGCGGCTCCCAGGGAGCGGGGGTGCTCCCTGGCGCGCCGCTCGAGTGCGGCGCAGCTCGGTCGGCGGCGCTCACGCGACGCAGGGTAGGAGCAGCGCGGCGAGAGCTCAAGCTGCGCGCAAGGCAAGGCGGCGCCGGGACGCGCCGAGCGCGAGGCGGCGGCCACGCGCCGGGACCCGGGCCGCCCAGCCGCCCGGCAGGCCCGCGGTGGACCGAGCGCACGGAGCTGGACAGCAAGGCGCCGGTATCCCGAGACTCCCTGTTTCAACTCACCCGGTTTCCCGGGATATCCATGCTCGCCATCACGCAGCCATCACGCAACGAGGCCTCGCGCCACGCCTGGAGTGATGCTGGAGTGATGGCTGTTCGCTGTAGACGTGGTTGCGACGGATCTGCCCCCACGCCCGCCGTCCGCGTGTCATCCTGAGATAACGAGATGGCTCGCCTCGAGGACCGACTGCCAGAGAACGCCCCCGGCGATTACTTCGTCGACCGGTCGTGCATCGACTGCGACGTATGCCGCCAGCTCGCCCCCTCGGTGTTCACGCGCGCGCCCGCCTTCGAGCAGAGCATCGTCGCTCGCCAGCCCACGACGCCGGACGAGCACCTCCGCGCGGCCATGGCGCTTGTGTCGTGTCCGACCGCCTCCATCGGCACCGCCGCACCGGCGGCTGGAATGGCGGCCGCCACCTTCGCCTTCCCCGAGCCGATCAACGAGGATGTCTATTATTGCGGCTATACCTCGTCGTCCTCCTTTGGCGCGGCGAGCTACCTCATCCGGCGACCCGAGGGCAACGTGCTCGTCGACTCGCCCCGCGCCGCCAGGCCCCTCATGAAGCGCATCCGCGAGCTCGGCGGCATCCGGACCCTGGTGCTCACCCACCGCGACGACGTCGCCGATCACCGGATCTTCCGCGACACATTCGGGTGTGATCGCGTGATCCACGAGAGCGACGTCGACGACGGAACAGCGCTCGCCGAGGTGAAGATCAGGGGGCTCGACCCCGTGGCCCTCGCGCCCGATCTCACCTTGATCCCCGTCCCGGGCCACACGCGGGGCAGCGTCGCGCTCCTCTTCCGGGACCGATACCTCTTCACCGGGGATCATCTCTTCTTCTCCGGCGAGCTCGGGCGACTCATCGCGTCGCGCGATGTCTGCTGGTATTCCTGGGCGGAGCAGATCCGCTCGATGGAGCGCCTCCTCCAGCACCGGTTCACGTGGGTCCTGCCCGGCCACCTCCGCCGGTACCGCGCTCCCTCCGAGGACGCCATGCGCGCCGAGCTCGCCGAGCTCATCGATCGCATGAAGATGGCGTGACGCGCGGACTGGCGCGCGCTTCGGCGAGCGGCCCGCCTCGGTCCGCCGGGCGCCGTGGTACGATCGCGTCCCTGATGACGCCGGACCTCATCGTTCGCGGGTTGCGGGTGGTCACCGGGGGCGCCGTGCGGCCGGCCTCGGTGCACATCCAGGGCGGCACCATCGTCTCCGTCGCCGGCTACGACGAGCTGCCCGAGGGCTGCCCCGTCGTCGACGCTCAGGGCGCGGCGGTGATGCCCGGGCTGGTCGACGCGCACGTGCACATCAACGAGCCCGGGCGGACCGAATGGGAGGGCTTCGAGACGGCGACGCGCGCGGCGGCCGCGGGCGGCGTCACGTCGCTCGTCGACATGCCCCTCAACAGCATCCCGCCGACGACAACGGTCGCGCACCTGGAGAAGAAGGCGCGCGCGGCGGAGGGCCGGTGCGTCGTCGACGTGGGCTTCTGGGGCGGCGCCGTCCCGGGCAACGCGGGAGAGCTGGTCCCGCTGCTCGAGGCCGGCGCGCTCGGCTTCAAGTGCTTCATGGTCGACTCGGGCGTGGCGGAGTTCGGCCACGTCGCCGAGGCGGACCTCAGGGCGGCGCTCGAGGTGCTCGCGGGCACGGGGGCGCCGCTGCTCGTCCACGCCGAGCTCCCCGGCCCCATCGACGCGGCGCGCGCGGCGATCGCCGGCCTGGATCCGCGCACGTACGCCGCCTACCTGCGCTCGCGCCCGCGCGAGGCGGAGGACCAGGCGATCGCCCTGCTCGCGTCGCTCTGCCAGGCGACGGGCGCGGCGGCGCACGTGGTCCACCTCTCGTCGGCCACGGCGCTCGACATCCTGCGGAGGGCGCGCGACGGCGGCGCCGCGCTGTCCGCCGAGACGACGCCGCACTACCTGCACTTCGCCGCCGAGGAGATCCCGGACGGCGCGACGCCCTTCAAGTGCGCTCCGCCGATCCGGGAGCGGCAGAACCGCGAGGAGCTCTGGGCCGCGCTCGCGGGCGGCCTCATCGATTTCGTCGTCTCCGATCACTCCCCGTGCACCCCCGAGCTCAAGCGGCTCGAAGCCGGCGACTTCGACGCCGCGTGGGGCGGGATTTCGAGCCTGCAGCTCGGCCTGTCGATCGTCTGGACCGACGCCCGCCGCCGGGGCATCCCGCTCGAGCGGCTCGCGGACTGGCTGTGTCGCGGGCCCGCGAGGCTCGCCGGATTGCGCCGCAAGGGGGAGATCGCGCGAGGCTTCGACGCCGATCTGGTGATCTGGGATCCCGACGCGAGCTTCCGGGTGGAGCCGCCGATCCTCCAGCACCGGCACAAGGTGACGCCCTACGCCGGCGAGGAGCTCCACGGCGTCGTCCAGACCACCTACCTTCGCGGCGAGAAGGTCTATGAGCGCGGGAGCTTCCCCGCGGAGGCGAGAGGGCGATGGCTGAAGCGAGAGGGGTGACGGGGCCGGCGTTCACCGAGGCGCTCGATCTGGCCTCGGAGCGCCTGGGCGGGGCGGTGCTCGCGGCGAACGACGAGTTCTTCGCGCCGAAGGAGAACCTGCTCAAGGCAGGGAAAGCGGTGTTCCTCGAGCACGAGTACACGGATCGCGGGAAGTGGATGGATGGCTGGGAGACGCGCAGGCGCAGGACTCCCGGGTTCGACTGGTGCCTCGTCCGGCTGGGGCTGCCAGGGATCATCCGCGGGGTCATCGTCGATACGGCGTTCTTCCGGGGCAATTACCCCGAGCACTGCTCCATCGAGGCGTGCGCGGCGCGGCCCGACGCGCGGGTCGAGGACTTGCTCGATCCACGGACGCGCTGGGTCGAGATCCTTCCGCGCTCGCCGCTGGCCGGCGACTCGCAGAACGCGTTCGAGCTGAGCTGCGCTTCGCGGTTCACGCACCTCCGCCTGAACATCTACCCGGATGGCGGGGTGGCGCGGCTCCGGGTGCATGGCGACGCCCTCTCCGACGTTCGCCGCCTCGATCGCCCGGGCGCGGAGATCGACCTCGCCGCCGCGGAGAACGGCGGGCGCGTGCTCTCGTGCAGCGACATGTTCTTCGGGGTGCGCCACAACCTCATCATGCCCGGCCGGGCGGCGAACATGGGAGAGGGCTGGGAGACGCGGCGCCGGAGGGGGCCCGGGTACGACTGGGCGCTCCTGGCGCTCGCGGCTCAGGGCGAGATCGCGCGGATCGAGGTCGACACGAACCACTTCAAGGGCAATTACCCCGACAGCTGCATGATCGAGGGGATCGACGCGGCGGGGCGCTCCGCGGCGGAGCTCGCCGGCGCGGGCGAGTGGCGGGAGATCGTGCCGCGGACGAAGCTCCAGGCGCACACGCGTCATCTCTTCGAGGAAGAGCTCCGCGCGGCGGGGCCGTTCACGCACGTGCGCCTGAACATCTATCCTGACGGCGGCGTGAGCCGGCTCCGCATCTTCGGCAAGGCGACCCGGAGCGGGGCGGCCGAGCAGCGGCTCCGCTGGCTCAACGCGCTCACGGAGCCGGAGGCCGAGGCGGAGCTCCGGGTGGCGTGCGGCTCGCCGGCGTGGGCGTCGCAGATGGCGGCGGCGCGGCCGTTTCGCGACGAGGAACACCTCTCCGCGGCGGCGGGGCAGGCCTTTGCGCGGCTCGCGCCGGAGGACTGGCTGGAGGCGTTCCGCGCGCACCCCCGCATCGGAGAGACCAGGCCCCAGGCGGAGGCCGCGGAGGCGAGCGCGACGGCGAGGCGCTTCTCCAGCCAGGAACAGGCGGGGATGAGCGCCGCGGCGCAGGAGACGCGGGAGGCGCTCGCGCGCTTGAACCGCGTCTATGACGAGAAGTTCGGGTTCATCTACATCGTCTGCGCCACAGGGAAGAGCGCGGACGAGATGCTGGAGGCGCTGCGCGCGCGGCTCGAGCACACGCCGGAGCAGGAGCTGCCCATCGCCGCGGACGAGCAGCGGAAGATCACGGCGATCCGGCTGAAGAAGCTCCTGTGGGGCGGATAGAGCCCCGGGGCGCGGCCCCCGAGGCGGGAGCGCGTCGGGCGATGGGAGCGCCGGCGCATCGGGTGTCCGGGCGATCGGCGTCCGAGCGTGGGGCGCTCAGCGCGAGAGCTGGCCTCGCAGCGCGCCGTCGGGGAAATCGGCGGTGCGCACGGCGACGTAATACCTCTCCGGATCATCGAGCAACGCGCTCAGCTCGTCGCGCGTCGCGCTCACGCAGCCGTTGGAGCTGCCGCCGGTCGGCGGCATCAGCGTGATGATCCCGCGGCCCGCGCGGCCGATGGGGCCCTCGTGGATGCGCGCCGCGGTCGCCGGCGCGATGCCGGCCACCGCGAGGTCGAAGCAGATCTCGCCGCGGTCGAGATCGAGCGTGACGCGGGCCGTGCCGCTCCCCTTCGGATCGCCGGGGCCGGGCACTTCGTCTTGCCCCGTGAGCGCCGCCGTGAGCGAGGGGACCGGGCGCTCAGGCAACGCCGCGCGCGCCAGCGCCGTCGCGAGCAGGACGGCGCCCAGCGCGAGCATCTTGAGGTGCTGCATGTCTCCCTCCTGCACATCGCGGGGATGCGCGGTTCGAGGGCGCCACGAAGAGCAAGGACGACGCCGCCCACGCGCCGCGAGCCGCCCCGCACGTCGGCCGATCGCGGCAGCGGCGAGGGGGCCGCGACGGACACGGCGACTCGCGCCGATCGCCGAAGCGCGCTGGAGAGAGATTGCGGCGGACAGCGGACCCGGACCCGGATCAGCACACGACGCGGGGAGCCGGCGTCGCCTGCCGGAGGTGGCAAGACGGCCGCTGCTCCACGCGGGCGGACAGGCCACGGGCGCGGCCAAGAGCAGCGGCGGAGGCATCCGCATGAGCACGCCCGGTCCGTCGCGGGCGGGGGGGTCAGGGTTGACGACGAGTCCGCCTTCTGCCAGGAGACGGACGCGCGCGAGGCGCGCGGAGAGCACGGCGGAGGCACACGATGAGCACAGAGATCTCGAAGACCGACAACGACGACTGGACCATGCCCAAGCTCATCGCGCTCGCGTTCACGACGCTCGTCGTGGCCTTCTCGGTCATCTACCTCATCTCTCCCTGAACGGCGGCCGTTCGCCCGTTCCCCGGCGCGCGCCAACCCCACGAAGGGCGGCGTGCGCTACAGCTTCCTGGCGCAGCGCACGCCGAGCGCGTCCGTCACATCGGTCGGGTCCCAGCCGGTCCGCAAGCGAGAGGAGAGGTCCGCCGCTTCAGGCTGCCACCAGCTGCCGCCGCGGATCACCCGCGCGGAGCCGCGCTCGACGTTCGCGCAATCACGGCACGGCTCGGGGTACGTCCCCTCGAAGTCCAGGGTCCACTCCCACACGTTCCCCGCGAGGTCGGCCTGCCCCCACCGGCCATCACCCCTCGGCGATCTCGATCCGACGACGGCGCTGCCCGCGACGTCGAACACGGCGTAGGTCGAGTTCGGAAACGCGTTGCCCCACGGATACACCCGCTGCTCGCTCCCGCCAGCCGACGCGTAGTTCCACTCCGCCTCTGTCGGGAGCCGCCCGCCGTCCCAGGCGCAGAAGGCGAACGCGACGAACCAGCTCACGCAGCTGATCGGCTTGAGCTCGTTCCCGCCCACGTCGTCAGTCCACGAGTGCAATCCCGGGTTGCACTTCAAGTCTTCCTTCAGCGCGGCCTGGCTCGCGGGCAGACGGGAGTCCCACGCCGCGTCCCAGCCGCTCCGCACGATGGCCGGGTGAGCTCCAGCGCCGGCTGCGGGTCGGCTCGCGGGATACGCCTCGACGAACTTGCGGAACCGTCCGACGGTGACCTCGTAGCGATCCAGGCGCAGCTCGCTCACCTCCGCGGGATACGCCGCGTCGTTGCTCCGGTCGTACCGGCCGCCCGGAACGCGCAGGCTCGCGCAGCAGGGCTGGCTCCGATCCGGCCCGCAGGTCTCGCCCGCCCCGGTCTCGCCCAGGCGGCAGCTCGGCGGCAGGATGCACCGGCCCGCGCCGCACCAGCCGGCGCAACCCGCGAGAGCCCACCGCCCGTCGCTGCCGCACACCTCGATGAGATCGCCGGCGCACCGCGCCTCGTCGGGAGAACACTCGAGAGGGGTCCCCCCGCCCCCGCCTGCATCACCGCCGCCGCCGGCCTCGCCGCCGCCAGCCGCTGCGCCGCCGGCCTCGCCGCCACCCGCCGCGCCGCCACCCGTTGCGCCGCCGCCGCCGGTCGCACCGCCACCTGTCGCGCTGCTGCCAGCCTCGCCACCGCCGACCGCCGTGCCCGACCCACCTGCTCCACCGCCGGCGGCGCCAGCGCCTCCGTCGCCATCGACGAAGCTCCGCACCTTCTGCTCGCACCCCGGCCCGAGCGCTGCCATCACGACGGCCAGCCAGCCGGCACAGCGCCGGCGATCCCGAGCTTCACCCGAACGAGTTCGTAGAGCGCCCACCGTTCACCCTCACAGTCGCCCACCGCGGGGCACCCCCCATCGTATCATGTGGGACACCGCCTTCGCTCCGCCGGACCGTCGCCCTCGCGGCGCCTCCGGGCGCACCACGGACGGCAGGCGCACGCGTCCCGCTCGCCGCGCGGGACGGCGCTCTCGCGCGGATGCGCGCTCAGCTGCCGCGGTACGTGGTGTAGCCGTGAGGGCTGAGCAGCAGCGGGACGTGATGGTGCTGCGCCGGGTCCCGGATCTCGAAGAGGATCGACACCGTGGGATAGAAGCTCTCGCCTCCGAGCGCCGCGTAATAGGCGCCTGTGTGGAAGGTGAGACGGTAGCAGCCCTGGAGGAGCCTTTCGCCGGGCGGCAGCAGCCCCTTCTGCCGGCCGTCGCCGTCGGTCGTGCCCCGTCCGACCTCCCGGAAGCCGCCGCCGTCGCCGACCTCCAGCACCACGAGCACGCCGCTCGCCGGGCAGCCCCGTGACGTGTCCAGTACGTGCGTCGTGATCGCGCTCATCGGTCCTCCTCGCCGCTCGGGCCCTCCGCGGTGCGGTCCATTCCGGTGCTCTCGTATCACGCGCTCCGGCGCGCCACGATGGCTTGAAAGGATCGGCCCCTGAGCTCGTCCGGCGTGAGGCCGGTCCTCTCCGCCGCCTCGCCCTCCGTCATCGCCCCCGCGCCGATCGCGCGCAGGAAGAAGCCCAGGAGCCCCTGCCCCGTCGCGGCGTCGTCGAACACCGTCCCGGCGACGGTCGCCTGGGCGGCCCGCTCGACGAAGCTCCGCAGCCGCGCGGCGGCCGCATCGACGCCCTCGAGGAAGAACGCGTACGTGGCGGCGTAGCGGACCGGCAGCTCCGCGGGGTGGAGGTCCCAGCCCTGGTAGTAGCCGCTCTCGAGCGCGCGGCGGACCTGCCCGTACTTCAGCCGCCACGCGCCCACGACCGCGCGGCGGTTCTCCTCGCTCTGCTGCGGCGTGAGCGGCGCGCCGCCGGGGCGCGCGCGGTGCGGGCCGACGGGCAGGAGGTTGCTCGCGCCGTCGGAGAGCCAGAGCCCCGAGCCGGCCAGCGCGACCTGCATCACGTGCCGCGCGAAATCGCACGCCGGGTGGGCGAGGTGCTGATGGGCGGCCGTGATCTCGCAGCTCGCCGTGTAGTCGTAGGCGCCGAAGTGCGCCGCCACGCACCGCCCGCGGGCCGCCTCGACCAGCCCGGGCAGCGCGACCTCCCCGCGCGGGCCGAGGATCGACGCCGGCGTCTCGACCATCAGCTCGATCCGGATCGAGCCGGCCGGCAGCTGCAGCGCGCCCTCGAGCGCGTCGAGGGCGTCGGCCAGGGCGGAGACCTGCTCGGGCGCGACCACCTTCGGCAGCGTCACCGCGAAGGCGGGCGGGAGCGCGCCGCCCGACGCGGCGACGAGCGCGGAGAGGAAGACGTCGAGCGTCCTCAGGCTCCGCTCGGCGCACCCGTCGCCGAGCGGCTTGATCCTGATCCCGAGGAACGGAGGCAGGCTGCGCGCGGCCATGCCGAGGGCGACCTCGCGCGCCGCGGCCGCGGCGTGCGCGTCCTCCTCGTGCCCGGGGCGCACGCCGTAACCGTCCTCGAAATCGATGCGCAGGTCCTCCACGGGCTCACGGCAGAGCTTGTCGAGCACGCGCGCGTGCACCGCGTGCGCGAGCCGCGCAGCCCCGGAGGCGCTCTCGGCCGCGCCTCCGCCCGCCTCGATCGCGGCCGCGAGCGCGAGGGCGTCGGCGCGCCCCTCCGGGAGCCCCTCGGCCCCCGGAAGGCCGATCGCCCGCGCGAAGGCCGCGAAGTCGGGCGCGTGCTCCTCGACGGCGCGGAGCGCCACCGCCCCGAGCTTCCGTGCCGTGTCGGCCTTGAACAGGTGGGCGCCGCCGTAGACGGTGTGGACCGGCTGGCGCGCGCCGGTGTGGTCGAAGACAGAGCGCCCGCTGGGGAGGCGCGAGAGCGCGCCGCGCAGCGCTTCGGAGGAGAGGCTCGTCTGGAACATGGTGTGCTTTCAGCAGGGTGGGTGCACACGAGATGCCGCCTGACTCGGCACGTCAAGCGGCGCTCGCGCTCCTCGCGACGAGGCGCCATGCTGCGACCCGCGCCGCTCGAGCGAGCGCGAGGAGCGCCGCGCGCGGCGGCGCCGGCGAGGACGGCGGCGCTGGCGAGGGCGGCGGCCGCCGTTGCGCGCGCAGCGCTCGGGGTGTATCCGTCGTTGGAGGACTTGAATCGATGATGAGACGCCGAGACTTTCTTCGCGCGACCCTGGTGACCGCTGGTTCGGTGGTCGTGCCGACGGCCTGCTCCGATGATGGGGACCCCATCGGCATCTGCGACGTGCACGAGGATGACCGGTTCTTCCCGCAGTCGGTGGCCTCCGGCGATCCGAGGCACGATAGCGTCGTGCTGTGGACCCGGCTCGTCGATCGCAAGCATCCGCAGTCGGATCTCACCCTGGCGCTCGTGGTCGCGCTCGACGAGGAGTTCACGCAGCTCGTGGTGCTCAACCCGAGCTCCGACAACGTGGCCACGGTGGGGTCGGGCAGCACGCAGCTCCGCGTGACCGCCCGGGCGGAGTTCGATCACTGCGTCAAGATCAAGGTGAACGGCCTGAGCCCCGGCACCACGTACTATTACCGCTTCTACTACATGACAGGAGACGGCTGCGTCAGCTCGCGCGTCGGCCGGACGCGGACGGCGCCCGCCCTCGACGCGGACGTGCCGGTGCGCTTCGCGTTCGTTTCCGGCCAGGACTACATCGGTCGCTATTACAACGCTTATGTGGCCCTGGCGAAAGAGGAGCTCGACTTCGTCGTCCACCTCGGGGGCTACATCTACGAGACGACCGGGAACCCGAGCCTCCAGGCCGCCCCGGGACAGCGCAGCATCTCGTTCTCCGACGTGGACGGCGCCATCGCCTTCCAGCCGGCGGAGGGCGCGGCGTACCACGCAGCCAAGTCGCTGAGCAATTACCGGGAGCTCTACAAGACGTACCGGTCCGACCGGGCGCTGCAGAGGGTGCACGAGCTCTTTCCCATGATCGCTGTCTGGGGCGATCACGAGTTCTCCGACGATTGCCACGGCGCGACGGCGGCCTATCTGGACGGCCGAGAGCCGGAGACGGACGAGGACCGGCGCAAGGCGGCGAACCAGGCCTGGTTCGAGTACATGCCGGCCGAATACCCGAACGATCCGAAGGGCGACGACTTCCGCTACGACAGCGCGGTCGAGTACCCGGACGATATCACCATCTACCGGGACTTCTCGTTCGGGAAGCACGTCCACCTCGTGATGACGGATCTCCGCTCCTACCGGGCGGATCACCTGATCCCGGAGGACGCCTTTCCAGGAAAGGTCGTCGTTCAGGAGGAGCAAATCGTGGACAGCTTGACAAGCTTGCTGCCCTATACGAGCCGCTACATCCTGGACATCAACGAGGACAACTGGGTGATGACCTACAAGAGGGCGCTGGACGAGGCCGCGGTCCTGTTCGGATTCGACCCGAACCTCGGTTTCGCCCAGGGCGAGCCCCGCCCCGTCAGCGCCAAGGTCGTCGACGAGATCGTGGTGAAGCTGAACGAGCACAAGGCCGAGCAAGGGGAGGAGCCGATTCCCCCCATCCCGCCGAGTGAGCTCGCCTTCATGCAGAGCGGGTTCGCCTACGCCGATCTCGGAAAGACGGACTATTACAGCGCGTTCGGGTCGCGCTACTTCGTGATCAAGGACGCCTTCGATCCCTACTCGACGCTCGCCGCCAAGGCCGAGGTCATGGGCGAAGCGCAGAGAGCCTGGTTCCAGAAAACGATGGAGGACTCGAAGAGCACCTGGAAGGTATGGGGGAACGAATACCGCCTTTCACAGCTCACCGTCGCCCACACCACGGAGCCCGCGGAGCCCGACCAGGAGTCGTTCACCCGGCACTTCTACCTGAACTGCGATGGCTGGGACGGCTTCCGCGAGGAGCGGAACGAGCTCATCGAGATGCTCGCCGGGGTCGAGGGCAACGTGGTGTCGATCACCGGCGATCTCGGCGCCTTCCTCGCCGGAACGCCCGCTGTGGAGGGCGCCACGTCCGCGGCCAAGATCGTGGAGTTCGGCGGCTCCGCGATCTCGTCGGCCACGTACCGCTCGGTGCTGACGAAGCAGCTGGCGAGCCATCCGACGCTGAAAGACGTCCTGAAGGCGGAGGCGGAGGACATCGACGGCAGCATGAAGACGGCCAATCCGCACCTCGCCTTCAGCAACTCCACGAGCAACGGGTTCTGTATCGTCGAGGCGAATGCCGACGAGTTCGTCGTGAGCATGCACATGATCCCCGAAGACGCGCTCGCCGCGCCCCTGTACGAGGAGGCTCAAGCGGCAGCGCTCGACGAGCAGATCACGATCACGCGGTACAAGACGGTGGCGGCCGAGTCCGAGCTGTACTGGGACGACAAGGGCACCTGGAAGCAGTGGATCCCGGCCACCGCGAGCTAGGACGCAGGAGCCACCGGCCAGGATCGTCGGCAGATGCTGCCGGCCATCTCGGCCGGCGGCGCTCAGCCCTGGCCATGTGCGACGGCTGGCGCTAGCGCGCCAGCATCACCACGGTGCCGTCACGGCAGGCGATCGCCATCCGCTCCTCGCCGGCAGGGACGACGGCGACCGGCGCGGAGCAGACGCGCTCGGCCGCGATGGAGACGTTGCCGTCCGCCTCGACGACGCCGGCGCGCCCGCCCGCACGCACGAAGCCGACGCGGCCGGTGCGATCGAGGACGATCGGCGGGCTCGGCTTCGCGTCCCCCGCGCCGAAGAGGCCGGAGAGCCCGCCGTCGGCGGGCTGGGCGCCCGGAGGCCTGTCGATCGCGACCCGGAACGCCAGGTCGCCCGACGCGTTGACCCCGAGGAGCAGGCCGGTCGTCGACAGGACCACTGCCACGCCCCCGGCGCCGATGGCGGGCGGCCCGTCGAGCGCGCTGAAGGCCGCGCCGGCGCGGACCCCGGCGGTCCCGGTCGGCAGATCCAGCGCGACCAGGCGGCGGGCGTCGACGACCGCGAGCAGCGTGCGGGCGTCGGCGAGGGCCGCGCCGCGGCGAGGCACGCCGCCGAGAGAGCCGAGCCGCCGCGGCGCCCCGGGTGGACGCCAGGTCAGCACCGCGCCCGACTCGGTGGTCACGAGCGTGCCTTCAGGGCCCGCGAGCAAGGCGCCCGTCGCGCGATCCGCGATCTCGGCGCGGGCGCGCACGGTCCCGTCCGCGGCGAGCTCGACGAGGGAGCGCCCCAGGGCCGCCACGAGCCCGCCGTCGTCGAGCGCGAGCGGCGTCACGTCGGCGTCGCGCCCGCGGAGACCGAGGGGGACGGCGAAGCGCACGCTCCCCGCAGGCGTGAGCCCGACGGCGACGCCGGACGAGGTGATCAGCGCGAGGGTGCCGTCGCTCGTGAGCACGGCAGGCGCGAGCGGCGCGCTGTCGCCGATGCGCACGCGCCAGCGCTCCCGGCCGTCCGCGCCGAGCTTGACGACCTCCGGGACCGTCAACGTGAGGAGGAGGTCGCCCGCGGCGTCCACGAGCGGCGCGGCGTCGATCCCGCCGCGGAGCTGCCTTCGCCACGCCTCGCGCGCCGGGAAGGGCAGCCGCGCGGAGGAGCGGCCCGTGCGGCGCGCGTCGAGCCGCTCGCTGGGCGCGAAGCCGCGGGGCGCGCCGACCACGATCGTGTGCGGCCGGCTCGTGTCGACGGCGTCGGCGAAGGCGAGCGGCGCCGCAGCGGAGAGCAGGAGCCCGGCCGCGGCGAGGCCCGCCGTCCGGGCGCGACGCGGCCTTCGCGGGCCGGGCGCCGTGGTGCGCGCGGCGCTCATCGGCCGCCCTTCACGGTGAACTCGACCTGCACCTCGGGGATCTCGGCGCCGCCCGGCGCGACGAACGGCGGCGCGACGCTGCCGTAGGCGGTGAGGATGTCCCCGCGCTGGGCGGGGTTGTCGGCGCCGTGGACGAGGCGGACCTTGCACGCCTCCGGAGCGCGCGGCGCGGCGCCCGGGCTCGCGCTCGCGGCGGCCGCGCCGCCCTCCTTCCCGCCCGCGCAGCCGGACGCGGGCGGGATCGAGAGCAGGATCAGCGTCGAGTATCCCTGCCGGCGCACCTCGACGACCTCACCGGTCAGCGCGATCGGCTTGCCGATGTGGTCCTTCCCGCCGGCGGCGAGCTCGGCGTACCCGATCGGGCCGCGGCCGGCGAACTCCTTCGCGGCGGTGTCGAGCCGGTCGACGCGGCGCACGGCGAGCTTCGCGATGCGCGGCGCCATCCCCTGCATCTTCGCGCGCACCTCGAACTGGGTCGCGCCCACGGACGAGAAGTTCATCACGTGCGCGAAGGTGCCGTCGGGGCGAACCGCGATCGGGTGCGCGCCGGCGAAGATCTGCGCGCCGCGGGCCGTGCGCCCGGCGAGCACGAAGCTCTCCTTGTCGATGACCACGCTCGGGCCGGGCGCCTCGATGGTGAGCGGGACGATGCCGACCGCGACGCTGACCATGCCCTGCTCGCGCGGGCCGTCGGGCGGCGTGACCGTGTACGGCACCTGCCGGCTCAGCGTCTTCGTCTCGTCCGAGGGCCCCTCGACCGCGTCGGTGACGTCGATCGACTCGATGGCCCGGCCGCTCGTGAGCGCGACCTCCTTGCCGTCGAGGATCACCTGCGTGCCCTTGCTCGCCTCGACCACGACCTGGATCGAGGGCCGCTCCCCTTGCAGCGTGCCGAGGTCGGGCCGGATCCGGTAGGCGACGTGGATGGAGACGCCGACCGTCTCGTCGCGCCCGCTGCCGGGGCGGTCGATGGCGACCTTCATCCGGTTCTCGCCGACCGAGAGCGGGCTCGCGAGCGGGATCTGCGCGACGCGGCCGGCCGTGGTCGCGCGCCCCTCGCCGATGGAGACCGCCGTGCCGTCAGGACAGCTGTCGCACCGGAGCTCGATGACCTCGCGGCCCCCGGCGTCGGCGCGGGCGCGCGCGGTCACCGGGGGCGCGCTCGGCCAGAGGAGCGCGAACAGGACAGCGCCGAGCGCGAGCACGCCGCCCGCGACGACGACGGCGACGGCCCGGCGCGACGTGCGCGGGCGCCGCTCGCCCTTCGGCGGCGGGAGCCGATGCTTCAGGCGATGAGGGCGCATGAGCGCCGGGTTCTGCAGCGGAGGGGCGCGGAAGCGCGCCGGCGCGATCGTGGCGCCGAGCTCTCCGGCCGGCTGGTAGCGGGAGTCGAGCTCGGGATCGGGCTCGGGATCGGCCGGGGCGCCGGGCGCGAGCGGCGCGATGCCCGGCCGGGCGACGCCGACCAGCGTCCGGGACACGGCGGGCAGCGGCACCGGACCGCGCGCCGCCGCGAGGCCCGGGGCGATCGGCACGGTGTGGTCGAGGCGCAGCTCGCCCGGCGCTGCGTGGAGCGGCGCGGCCGCCGCTGCATGGAGCGGCGCGGCCGCCGCTGCGGGCACGTCGAGGCGCGCTCCCGGGGCCACTGCAGCCGGGGTCCCGACGACGAGCGTGCCCCCGGACAGGCGCGGATCGGCCGGCGCCGGCGCGGGCGCCGCGCCGAAGATCGCGGCGGGCATGCCGACGATCGTGCGCGAGGCGGCGCCCGGCGCGCCAGCCATGGGGGGCAACGCGGCCTGGCCGGGGCCTGCGCCGCCCGGATCGGCCGGGGCGGACGGCGTCTGCCGGAGCAGGTCGGGGAGCGTGACGCCGACCATGGTGCGGGCCGCGGGCTTCATGCCGTAATAGCCGGCCGCTCCGCCCGGCGGCGCGAGCGCGGCGCCGCAGTGCGGGCACGCGATCGAGCCCTCGGGTACGGGTCTCCCGCAGTGCGGGCAGTGCATGGCGCCATGGTAGCGAGGAACCGCGGCGCGGTCAGGCTCCGGGCGCAGCGGCCGGCGTGCGGCGCCTCGCCGGCAGCCAGAAATGCCGTCAAAAAGCGCGCAAGCACGCCCCGCGCGGCGCCGGAGCGGGCGCACAGCGCAACAGTTGGCCCTGACGCGGCAGGTAGGCTAACGCGGACGTATGCTCGCGAAGCGCATCATCCCGTGCCTCGACGTCAAGGACGGCCGCGTCGTGAAGGGCGTCCGCTTTGTCGGGCTGCGGGACGCCGGCGATCCCGTCGAGGCCGCCCGCCGTTACGACGCGGAGGGAGCGGACGAGATCACGTTCCTCGACATCACCGCGTCGCACGAGAAGCGCGGCATCATCCTCGACGTCGTGGCGCGCACGGCGGAGGTGCTGTTCACGCCGCTGACGGTCGGAGGCGGCGTCAAGTCCGAGCAGGACATCGAGGCGCTCCTCGACGCGGGGGCGGACAAGGTCGCGATCAACACGGCCGCCGTCAACGATCCCGACCTCGTGCGGCGCGCCGCGGACCGCTGGGGTGCGCAGGCGATCGTCGTGGCGATCGACGCGCGCCGGATCGCGGATCCCTCGCGCGTGGCCTGGACGGTGGTGACCCACGGCGGCCGGCGGGACACGGGGCGCGACGCGGTCGCGTGGGCCGAGGAGATCGCGCGGGCGGGCGCGGGCGAGCTGCTCGTCACGAGCATGGACCGCGACGGGACGCGCGACGGCTACGACCTCCTGCTCACCGCCGCCATCGCGCGGGCCGTGCCGGTCCCGGTGATCGCGTCGGGCGGCGTCGGGACGCTGGATCACCTGCGCGCCGGCCTCGTGGAGGGCGGCGCCGACGCCGCGCTCGCCGCGTCGATCTTCCACGACGCCGAGTACACGATCGGCGAAGCGAAGGCGTACCTCGAGGCGGCGGGGGTGCCGGTCAGGCCGGCGCGCGCGGGCGGGCCGGGCGACGCGGCGGGCCGGGGGCGGTCGTGAGCGCTTGCGTCACGCTGGAGGAGGTCGTCGCGGCGGCGCACGCGCGGAGCGCCTCGCTGGTGCCGGAGACCTCGGGTTACCTCGCGCTCGCCGTGAGCGACGCGACGTCGCGCCTGCCCCTCAGGCTCGACGATCGCGCGGTGCTGCTCACGACCGAGGGCACCGTCACGGTGCGCACGCGCGGCGAGGCGGTGGCGCCGGCCGAGGCGGCGAGGCTGCTGCGCGACCTGCTCGCCAGGCTGCTCGCCGCGTCCGCCGGCAGCATGCCCAACCTCACGGCGACGGCGCGCCCGCGCCCCGCGCACGAGCAGGACCCGGAAGCGGTCGCGCGGGAGCTCGAGGCCGCGCTGATCCCGGTGAACCGCAACGCCGCCCGGCGGGCGCTGGCGCGGCTCGCCCGTGAGACGCTGCGCGCCAAGGAGGCCGGCCGGCTGAGGCGCCCGCGCACGGAGGTCCAGGCGAAGCCTGCCGCGCCGGAAGCGGAGGAGATGCAGCCGCCGCCGCAAGCGGAGCACGCGCGGCGCGATGCGACCGTCGCTGCCCCGCGCAGCGACGCCCCCGCTGCCCCGCGCAGCGACGCCCCCGCTGCCCCGCGCAGCGACGCCCCCGCTGCCCCGCGCAGCGACGCCCCCGCTGCGCCGCTGCAGCATCCCATCGTGGAGCTCACGCTCAGCCCCGGACCGATCGCGCCCGCCATCGTGGAGCTCACGCTCAGCCCCGGGCTGGTCGCGTGCGCGACCTCCGGGGCAGCGCTCCCGGCGCCTGCGACCGCAGGCGATGGTGCCGTGGCGGTGGCAGTCGAGCCGTGTCCCGACGTCGCGACGGCGCCTGCGCACGCCGGCCAGCAGGCCGAGGCGCCCGAGCGCGCATCGCACGCCAGCGAGCACGTCGAGGCGCTGCCGGAGCCGACCCCGACCATCGTGCAGGCGGTGGTGGAGCTCGATGTCGCCCCGGCGCCGGCCGAGATCCCGATCATCCCGGAGCTCGTCGAGCCAGCTCGGTCGATCGCGCCCGTGGCGCCGATCGCGCGCGCGGCCGTGGAGATCGCGCCTGAAGGAGCGCGGCCCGTGCCAGCGCCATCGCTCGTCGCCTGCGGTGCCTCCGCTTGCAGCGAAGCGCTCACGAGCCCCGAGGGGCTCGAGGTGCTCCTCGTCGACTTCTCCCCTGGCCCTGCTGCCGTCGCGCTGTCTTCCCGGGAACCGACGCCGACCGCGTCGATCCTCGTCGAGTTCTCCCCCGAGCCTGCCGACGTCGTCCCGCTTTCGCAGGAGCCGACTCCGACCGTGGCCACGGCCGTCTGGGAGGAGAGGGAGGCGGCCGGCGAGGCCGTGCTCTCCCGCGTGGCGGAGGCGCCCGCCGGCGCGACCGACGTCCCGGAGCCCATCGAGACGTCGCGCGCGCCCGCGATCCATTTCATGGCGCCGGACGCGGCGCTCCAGGTCACGCCGGCCTATGGCGCCTGGCCGCTCGTCCGTCGGTCGGACCTCGCCGTGCCAGCGGGTCCTCGAGCGGCCTTCGCGCCGTTCGAGGAGACGCCCGCAGCGCGGCACACGCTGCCCTGGCCCGTTCCGACGCGTTGCGACGACGACGCTCCGGCTGCGCCGATCCCGACGGCTCTGGCCGCGCCGGTCGAAGCCTTGCTGACGGCGGACGCCGACGGTCCGGAAACCGCGCACGCCGGCACGCCCGCCGAGGACACTCCGGCCGCGCCGGTCGAAGCCTTGCTGACGGCGGACGCCGACGGTCCGGAAACCGCGCACGCCGGTACGCCCGCCGAGGACGAAGCGCCCGAGCAATCGCCCGCTGACGCGGCACTCGAGCAACCGCCCGCCGTTCTGGCTTCCGAGGAACTGCCCGCGGATGCAGCAGCATCCGAGGAACCACCCGCCGTTCTGGCTTCCGAGGAACTGCCCGCGGATGCAACAGCATCCGAGGAACCGCTCGCTGTTCTGGCTCCCGAGGAACTGCCCGCGGACGCAGCTCTCGATCAGTCGCCCGCCGATCTGGCTCCCGAGCAGCCGCCTGCTGATCTCGCTCGCGAGCAGCCGCCTGCTGATCTGGCTCCCGAGCAGCCGCCTGCTGATCTGGCTCCCGAGCAGCCGCCCGCCGATCTGGCTCCCGAGCAGCCGCCCGCGGACCTCGTGCCCACGGATGCAGCTTCAGCGCAGTCTACCGCCGACGCAGAGCCAGAAGAAACGCCGTGCCCGGCGGAGCTCGGTCCCATCGATGCGATCGTGTGGAACGCCTCGCGGCGATCCCGGAGCGCGCGCCCTCCCGCGGAGGGCGTCGACGCAGGCGCCTCGCGGGTCGACGAGCTCGTCGCGCGCTTCGTCGCGCAGTCCGAGCACAGCACGCAGCGCCGCGCGGCGCGCAGCATGAAGGCGCTCGCTGGCCTCGATCTCACCCGGACGCCGCCCCCGGTCGCTGCTGTCTCCGCGACGTCCGCGCTAGCGGTCGCCGGCGCGCGCCCGCCGCTCGCCGGGGCGCAGCGCCCCGTCGCACCCGAGCTCGCCCCCCCCGAATCTGCTCATGTCGTCCCAACGGACGCCGGCAGCAGGCCGCCTGTCCCGCTGGTGGCCCCGCGCCGAAGGGGTCTCTCCTTGTGGCTTGCGCTCCTCGCGCTCGCCCTGCTCTGCGCCGGGCTCGCCGGAACGCTGCGGCCCGACGTCTTCGCCTCGCTGACGGAGCCGCTCGCACGCGGAGCGCTCTAGAGCGGCGGTCTCCCGCTTCGGATACGGGCCCACCTCGACGTTTTCGGTGCTCAGCGCACTGGAGTGCGCTTGCGCGCCGAAAACGCCGATCTGGGCCCGTCTCCTGTGCGGGAGACCGTCGCTCCCCTCGCGATTGACGTTGGCCCGGGGGAGCGACGACACTCGTCGCCATGCAAGAGCAGAGCATGGCGATCGTGAAGTCGCTCGTGAGCGTTGCGTGGGCGGACGGCGAGTTCCACGAGGCGGAGCGCGAGATGGTGGAGGGGCTGATCGCGGCGTTCGAGGCGAACGAGGACCAGGCGAAGGAGATCCGCGCCTATGCCTCCCAGCGAAGGACCCTGGACGACGTCCCGGTCGGCGAGCTCGGCGGCGACGACCGCCGCGCGCTGCTGCAGCACGCCGTGCTGCTCACGTTCGTCGACGGCGAGCAGCACGACGCGGAGAAGCAGTACATCGCCGCGCTGACCAAGAAGCTCGAGCTCCCCGAGCCGGAGTCCGCGCAGATCATCGAGGCGGCCGAGGCCCGCGCCCGACGCCTCCTGACCTTGCTCTGACGCAGCCCGAGCGGCGCGCGCTGCGGGCCTCGCCGTTACCGATCCGCCGTTCCCGGAACAGGCCGGCCGCCAGACCGAGGGCGCTTCTCCGCTCGTTCTGGAAAGCCCCGGAGCCTGGCATCCACACTCCCCCTTGCACGCGATGTTGCCGCGCCGTCGCCCACACGTCGCCCCATCAGCGCATCTTCCCGCCGCTCGGACCGCCCCGGAGCGTTCGTCGTCGAGGAGTGCTCATGAATTACGACATCGGCATGATCTGCCCAGCCTGCGGCTGCGTCACCATCTTCCAGGCCGGCACCACCACCCCGCGGCGATGCGCGCGCTGCCACGACATGGACGTGGAGACGCCGCTCCCGCCGCCGTCGTACGAACGCCCGACACACCCCGGCGGGCGCAGCCGAAGGCCCGACGTCGCGCAGCTCGACTGGATGGAATGATCAGACCGGCGCGCCGAGCTGCCGAAGGAGCTCCCGCACCACCCCGCGAGCGCAGTGCTCCCGGTAAGCCCTCGTCGAGCGCACGTCGTCGATCGGCGAGACGTCCTGGGCCACCGCTGCGTCGACCTCCGCCCCGGTGAGCTCGGCGAGCGGCCGGGACACGCAAAGCGCGCGCACGCTCGGCAGGAGCGCCGTCGTCGGCGCGACCGACGCCATCCCCAGCCCGAGCCGCGCGGCGCGCCCGGACCGCACCTCGGCCACGCCCGCGAGCGCGACCTTCGAGATCGCCTGCGCCCGTCGCGCGCCGATCTTCCGCCAGTACCAGGGCGACCCTGGCGCCGGCAGCGCGATCTCCACGGCGACGATCACCTCGTCCGGCGCGCGCGACGTGCGCTTGTAGCCCGTCTGCAGGGCGCTCATCGGGATGCGCCGCTCCCCGCGGACGCTCTGCACCACGATGGTCGCGTCGTAGGCGGCGAGCGCGGCGACGCCATCGGCGGCCGGCGAGGCCGTGGCCAGGTTGCCGCCGAGCGTGCCGCGCGCCTGGATCTGCACCGCGCCCACGTCGCGGCTCATCCGCGCGAGGAGCGGCGCCCGCGCGGCGATCGCGTCGCTCCGGAGCATCTCCAGGTAGGTCGTCGCGGCCCCCACCCGGAGCGTGTCGCCCGAGAGCGAGATGCCTCGCAGATCAGAGAGCCGGGACACGTCGACGACGAGCGGCGGCGCCGCCGGGCCCCCTGCCGCGACCTCGAGCGGGGGCCTGAGCTCCTGCTCGACGACCCAGTCGGTGCCGCCTGCCAGGAGCGTGACCGGCGCGCCGAGCGCGGCCCGCTCCGCCACGATCTCGCACAGCGGACCGAGCCCGGCGACGTGCCGCATCTCGAACAGGCGTAGATCCGCGAGGCTCACGGCGCCGCCCCTCCCCCGCCGCGGCGGAGCGCCGCAGCGGCGCGGACGCTCTCGACGATCCGCTGGTACCCGGTGCAGCGGCACAGGTTGCCGGCGAGCGCCTCGCGCACCTCGAGCTCCGACGGATCCGGGCTCCGCGCGAGCAGCGCCTCCGCCGAGAGGAGCATGCCCGGCGTGCAGATCCCGCACTGCGCGCCCCCCTCCTCGACGAAGCAGCGCTGCAGCGGCGACAGGTGTCCGGCGCAGGCGAGGCCCTCGACCGTCGTCACGCGCCGCCCCTCGCACTGCCCGATCGCGACGAGGCACGCGTTCACGGGGTCGCCGTCGAGCAGCACCGTGCACGCGCCGCACTCGCCCTCCGCGCACCCCTCCTTCGTGCCCGTGAGCCCGAGCGGCCCCCTGAGCGCGTCGAGCAGCCGCGAGAGCGGCGGCAGATCGACCTCGCGCGGCGAGCCGTTGACGACGAGCGATACCTTCATAGACGCTCCCCTCTCCCCGTCGACCACGCCGCCTCGAGCAGGCGCTCCGGCGTGAGCGGCAGCGCGCACGCGGCGATCCCCGTCGCGTGCTCGATCGCCGCGGCCACCGCGGGCGCGCCGCCATCCATCGGCATCTCGCCGATGCCCTTGGCCCCGCCGCCCGGACCGAACGGGAACGGCTCCTCGACCAGCACGACATGGAACGGCGGCGCGTCGAGCGACGTCGGGATGATGTAGTTGGTCATCCGCGGGTTCTTGATCTTGCCGCCCTGCCAGACGATCTCCTCGGAGAGCGCCCAGCCGATCGCCTGCAGGCTGCCTCCCTCGATCTGCCCCTTGCACATCACCGGGTGGATCGCCTTGCCCACGTCGGTGGCCGACCAGAAGTCGACGACCGTCACCTCGAAGGTGTCGAGGTCCACCTCGACCTCGGCCACGTCGCACGCCCAGCCGAAGCACGGGTACGCGTCTCCCTTGTAGGCCTCGTCGTCCCAGCGCACGTAGCCCGGCGGCTCGTACTGCTTGAGCGACGTCACCTGGCCCTCGCGGGCCAGCAGCCGGTCGGCCGCCTCCTCGAAGCTCAGCGCCGGCAACGCCGCCGCGGCGCCCGCGTCGCCCTCCCCGGCGCCCGGCTCCTGCGCCGCCTGCTCCTCGCGCACGCGGCTCGCCAGCTCCCGCGCCGCGGCCTCGACGATCGAGCCGACCACCATCACCGTACGCGACGCCACCGTGGGGCCCGAGTCAGGCACCGTCGTCGTGCACGGCACCGCGAACTCGACCCGATCGAGCGGCAGCCCCGCCGCGTCCGCGGCGATCTGCCGGAACACCGTCTCCGTCCCCTGGCCGATGTCCGTCGACGCCGTGCGGATGCGGAGCCGCCCGCCGGGCGCGAGATCCAGCGCGACCTTTCCCTTGTAGTAGCGCTCCCCCGACCCGGTGAAGCCCGCGCCGTGCTTGAACACCGAGAGCCCGATCCCCCGCGCCACGCGCCCGCGGACGACCGGCCCGGCCGCGCGCTTCTGCCGGTAACCGCTCGCCGCGATCGCCCGCGTGATGCACTCCTCGCCCGCGACGCTGACGCGGAGCACCTGCCCCGTCGCGGTCGAGTCGCCGGGGCGCAGCACGTTCTTCGCCTTCAGGTCGAGCGGATCGCAGCCGAGCTCCCGCGCGACGCGGTCGAGGTGCCGCTCGATCGCCCAGATCGTCTGCGGCGCGCCGAAGCCGCGGAAGGCGCCGTTCGGGGGCGTGTTCGTGGCCACGGCGGTCGCCTCGATCCACACGTCGTCCCAGCGGTAGGCGCCCGCGGCGTGGAGGGCGCCGCGCGACAGGACCACCTGCGTCAGCGTCGCGTACGCCCCGCCATCCATGAGGATCCGGATCTTCAGCGCGCGCAGCGCGCCGTCGCGATCGCAGCCGCTCGTGATCTCGCACGACGCCGGGTGGCGCTTCGTCGTCGCCTCGATGTCCTCCGTCCGGTCGTAGATCATGCGCACCGGGCGGCCGCTCTTCCTCGCGAGCAGCGCCGCGTGGAGCGCGATGATCGACGGGTACTCCTCCTTGCCCCCGAAGCCGCCCCCCGTCACCGACTGGGTGATGTGGATCCGATCGGGAGGGAGCCCGAACGCCTTCAGGAACGCCTTGTGGACGTAGAACGGGCACTGGATCGAGCCCGTCGCGTGCGCGCCTGCCTCGTCCCACCAGGCGATGACCCCCTGCGGCTCGATGTAGAGCTGCTCCTGGTGGTGCGAGGCGTACGTGCCGGTGACGACCACCTCGCAGCGCGCGAGCGCCGCGTCGATCGCGGCCTCGCTCGCCTCGCCGCGCTCCCGCGCGGCGTCGGCGCACCCGTTCGTGATGAGGTACCGCTTGATGACGTTGTCGGCGCCCCAGATGATCTCCCCGCCGCCCCGCGCGGCGCGCGCGTCGAGCACCGGCGGCAGCGGGTCGATGTCGAGCGCGACGGCCTGGACCGCCCGCGCGAGCTTCAGCCGGTCCGCGCAGCCGAGCAGGACGATCGGCTCGTAGGCGTGGTTCACCTTTCCGGTCGCGAGGATCGGCTGATCGTCCAGGATCAGCGCGACCACGTTGACTGGGACATCCTCGGCGAGCACGACGGTGACGTCGCTCCAGTCGAACGCGGGATCGAGCCGCACCCCCCTGAGGATCCCGCGGGGCACGGGGCTCCGCACGGTGCGCCCGAAGATCTCCCCCGGCATCGCCGGGATGTCGTCGACGTAGCGCGACGCCCCCGTGACCTTGAGAGGGCCGTCCGTGCGGGGCACGCTGCTCCCCACGGTGCTCGTTGACGCTGGAGGGCTCGTCGCCATTCGTATGCTCCTCCTCACCGACGATAGCCCGGTCACCCGGGAGGCGTCGACCCGAGCGCGCCGCGCGCGTGCGAACCGCGCAGGTGGACGTTCGATCATCGCCCGGCCGCCTTCAGGCGAGAAAACGCGGCGGGCCTCCGAGCACGCGGAGCACGTCGACCGGCACATTCAGGTCGTGCAGCACCCCTGGATCGTCCACCTCCTCGTCGACGCACCTGTCGCCGAGCGCCCTCAGGTGATCCCGGAGCGGCGGCGGATCGGCCTCCAGGTAACGCTGGAGCGCCTCGGTGCGCAGCACGACCGGGTGCCCGCCGCGGCCGAGGTGCCGCGGCCGCACCGCGAGCGGCGGCGTCGGCAAGGACGCGCCCGCCTCGAGACGGGCGAGCAGCCGCGCCACCGTCGCGGCGCGCGCGGGGGGCACGTCGACCGGCGTCACGATGACGGCGTCGGCGTCGCCGATGCGCGGCGCGGCGACGGCCAGCGAGCCCGCCGGCCCGAGGTCGTCCGGCGCGGACCACGAGACGAGGTCGATGCCCGGCTGCACATGGGCCAGCAGCGCGTGAAAGACGGAGCTGCGCACCACCACGAGCACCTGCGCGCTCTCGGCCGAGAGGCGAGCCTCCGCGTGCGCGATCGCCAGCGGCCGCTCGGCCCCCCCCTTCGTCGATGACGGCCAGGCCAGGAGCGCCTTCGGCCCCCCGAGCCGCTTGCCCGCGCCAGCGGCGAGCACGATCGTGGTCACACGGTTCATCGAGCCTGCTCCTCTCCGGCGGGCGTGGGTCCGCCCGGTGACCATCGAGCGCGCTGCCGCCCCGCGCGCCACGCGACGAGCTCCGCGGCCAGGGCGACGCCGATCTCGGCCGGCGTGCGCGCCCCGATATCGAGGCCGACCGGCATCCTGACCCGCGCGACGTCGCCCTCCGGCACCCCCTTCGCATCGAGCCGCGCGCGCGTGCGCGCGGCCTTCGCGCGGCTCCCGACGCCGCCCACGTACCCGAAGCCGCGCGCGAGCGCCCACGCGAGCGCCTCCTGATCGAGGGCGTGGTCGTGCGTCATCACGAGCGCCGCCGCTTCGCCGAGCTCCCTCGGCAGGCCCGTCAGCACCTCCGGGTCGTCGTGCTCGGCGAGGACGAGCCGCACCTGCTCCGCGAGCGCGCCGGGCAGGGGCCCCTGCCGCGCGCCGTCGTCCAAGAGCGGCACGCCGGCGAGCGGGGCGGCCGGCAGCACGCGAGCAGGGTCGACGGCGGCGACGCGCGCGTCGCAGAGGGTGACCCGGAAGCCCAGCGACGCGAGGAGCGGCGCGGCGAACGCGCCCACGTGCCCGGCGCCGATCACGAGGACGTGCATCGCGGGAAGCATCGGCTCGATGAGGACCTCGACCGAGCCGCCGCAGCACATGCCGAGGCTCGGGCCCAGGCGGAAGGTCTCGAGCTTCGGGGTGCTGGCGAGCTCGTCGAGCGCGCGCGCCATGATCCCGAGCGCCGCCCGCTCGATCGCGCCGCCGCCGATCGTGCCGATCGCGGTGAGATCCTCGAACAGGCAGAGCTTCTGCCCCGGCGTCGACGGCGCCGACCCGTGCCGCGCCACCACCGAGGCGAGCACCACCCGCCGCCCCGCCTCGAGCGCGCCCAGGGCCGCCCGCAGCACATCGTGCGGCAATGCCGTCCTCGGGATGACCTGGCTCAGATCCGGCATGATGAAACTCTAGCGGCCCGGCGACCGAAAACGAGAGGGCCGGAGCCCCCGCGCCGAAAGAGCTTGCTGGAACGCCGCGCTTGTCGCGAAAGTCGAGCGCGCTCGGAGAGCGGCGCAGGCGTCCCCCCGAGATCCCGGCCCGCTGTGACCGCCAGGATCCAGATAAAAACGCGGAGTTACAAGCCACGATGACCCCCCCCGCCACGCTCGACCCCGACCTACAGCGCGCCCTCTCCGATCCGGGCTTCACGCCGGGCCGCCGCCACTTCGCCGCCCTGATGGGTCTGCTCGAGACGTCCGGTGAGCCCGCCGAGCTGGCGGAGCGGGCGCTGCGGCGCGCCGGCGCTGCGGCGTTGCCCGCCGCGCTGGAGCGCGCCGCCGGCGCGGCGCCGGCGCTGCGCGCGCCGCTCACCCGGCTCGTCGGCAAGCTGATGGCCTCGGGGCCGATCGATCCCGAGGTCTCGGAGCGGGCGCGCGACTACCTGCTCGCCTGCCTCGGCGACGAGGATCGCCGCACGCGCCGCATGGCGGCGGTGGCGCTCGGCAAGCCGTACGCGGCGGACGCCGGGCGATCGCTCGTCGAGCAGGCGCTCGCCGAGGCGGCGCGCAGCGAGCGCTCGCCCGACGTCCGCCGCGCGCTGATCGAAGCGCTCGGCAAGGTCGGCGGCGGCGCCGCGCTCGACGCGCTGGCCGAGCTCGACGGCGACGACATCGCCGGCGTGCGCGCGCGCGCCGAGCTCCTGGCCAGGAGGACCCTAACGCGCGGCGAGCCGTCCGAGATCGCCGGCGATCGCGCGCCGGAGCGCCCCCTCCGGGTGGCGGTGCGCTGCCGGCGCGGGCTCGAGGCGATCCTCGCCGAGGAGCTCGCGGCGCTCGACGCGGGCTCTCCCGGCGGGGCGCTCGTCCCCGAGCTCCGGAGCGATCCGTGCGGCGGCACGCGGGTCGAGGTGGTGCTGAGCGGCCGCCTCGACGTCCTGTTCGGGGCGCGCACGATGCTGTCGTTCGCGCTCCCGCTGCCGCTGCGGAAGCTCGACGAGGGCGCCGACCTCGCCGCGGCGGTCGCGGAGCGGCTGCTCTCGCGGGAAGCGCGCGAGATCCTGCGCCGCTTCACCCAGGGCGCGATCCGCTACCGCATCGACTGGGCCGGCGGCGGCAAGCGCCGGGCAGCGGTGTTCCGCGCCGCGGCGGCCGTGGAGGCGGAGGCCCCGGAGCTCGTGAACGATCCGACCCAGAGCACGTGGGACGTGGTCGTCTACGAGGGCGCGGGCCGGGCGCGGGTCGAGCTCGCGCCGCGCCTGCCCGACCCGCGGTTCGCGTACCGCCGGGGCGACGTGCCCGCGGCGTCGCACCCGACGATCGCGGCCGCGCTCGCGCGCATCGCGGGGGCGCGCGGCGACGACGTCGTCTGGGATCCGTTCGTCGGCTCCGGCCTGGAGCTCTGCGAGCGCGCCCTGCTCGGACCGTACCGGCGCCTCGTGGGCTCGGATCGCGATCCGCGAGCCCTGCAGATCGCGCGCGAGAACCTCGACGCCGCGGGCGCGCGGGGCGCGGAGCTCCTCCAGCGCGACGCGCTCGGCGCGCCGCCCCCGGGCGAGGCGCCCACGCTGATCCTGACGAACCCGCCCCTCGGCCGGCGCGTCGAGCGCACGGGAGATCTCGACGCGATGCTCGACCGCTTCGTCGAGGGCGCCGCGCACGCGCTCGCGCCGGGCGGCAGGATGGTGTGGATCTCGCCGTTCCCCGAGCGGACCGAGGCGATCGCGCGCCGCTCAGGCCTCCGGCCCGAGGCGCTCCTGCGCGTGGACATGGGCGGCTTCGACGCGCAGATCCAGAGCTTCCACAAGGAGGCGCTCCGGCCGCAAGCGGGCAACGATCGACGCGACGGCCGGCGCGGGGACCGGCTCGACCACCCCCCGGCCGGGCGCGGTGGGCGCGGCCCCCAGCAGGCCGAGCTGCGCGGCGAACAGCATCGCCCCCACCGCCAGGAGCAGCGCCACCACCACCGCGATGATGATCCCGAGCCGCCCCGAGCGGTCAGGCGGCACGTCGGTGATCAGGCCGAAGCCGTCGGCCGCGCCGAGGGGCGACGGGGCCGGCGCGGCTGAGCCCTGCGCCGCGCTCTGAGCGGGCGCCGCGCTCTGCTGCGCGGCGACGGCGCTGCGCGGGGCCGGCGAGGCCTGCTGCGATGGGCTGAGCGCGCCGGCTGCGGCGGAGCTCGGTCCGAGGAGCGCGCCGCTCCCCGCGTCGGCCCTCGTGGACGACGCGGCCGCGGGCGCCCCCGCTGCTCGTTCGAGCGGCGCCGCGCCGGAGCGACCTGTCGCCGCCGCATCGGCGAGCGCCAGGGGAGCGCCGAGCGTCGGCGTCGCGTCGACCGGGTGCGGCGCGACCGGCGTCGGTGCCTCCCGCGTCCGCGTGGGGACGTCGTCGTCGTCCTCGTCATCGTCGCGATCGTCGACGACCGTGGGCGCATCGAGCGTGGGCTCGTCGAGCATGTCCCCGTCGAGATCGCCGAGGAAAGGCAGCTCGCCGCTCCGTGGCTGAGGTCTCGCGACAGCGTCGGGCTCTGCGTCCGGGCGCTCGCGCCCCGGGAACGCCGGCGCTGGCGCCCCGACCGCGGGCGGCTCTCGAGGCCCTCCAGCCGGCGGCGCCGCGCCCGGAGCGGGCCGCCCCGCGTCGGGCGCGCGGTATGCGGCGGGCGCCGCTCCTCCGGAGCGCGCGGGCGCTGCGGCCGCTGGCCCAGCAGGCCCGCGGAGGTTCAGGGGCGTCGCCTCCCGCGCGGCCATCCTCGGCTCCGAGCCCTCACGGGCGTCGCCGGACGTCTGGGTCACCGGGACCGCCCCCACGCCCGGGACGCGCGCTCGCGCGACCGGGGCGCGCCCTTGCGTGGCCGGAGCCGGGGCGGGCGCCCTGGGGATCGGGGCGGCGCCCGGCCTGGGAGCCGGCGCGCCGGGCTGCGCCGCCGGGGGCCGCGCGCGCTCGGCCGGGAGGGGCGGCGCCGGTTGACCCGCGGCCGCCGCCGCCGCGCGCTGCGCGATGACCTCGTCGAGCTGGCTCGAGCTGAACGGCGAGACGCGCATCAGCGTGCGCACCTCGTCGTCGTCCTCGTCGTTCGTCGCGTCCTCGTCGTCGAGCGGGAGCAGCGCGCGCACCGCGGGATCGGGGTGCCACTCCTCGAGAGCGCGCCGGAACGCGGCGGCGTTCGTCGTCCGCGCGGAGCGATCGCGCTGGAACGCATCGTCGAGGACCCGCTGGAGATCGTCGTCGCCCACGTCGAAGACGGCGAGCGGCGCCGGCGAGGAGCTCGAGATCCGTTGCCGCGTCTCGGCGTCGCTCCCGCCGCCGAAGGCGCTCGCCCCCGTCAGCACCTCGTAGAGCGTCGCCGCGATGGCCCACACGTCGTCGCCGGCCGAGAGCGTCCCGCCTCCGACGCGCTCGGGCGACTGGTAGGCGATGCGGCTCGGCGTCTGGCGCAGGTCGGCCAGGATCGCCTTCGAGGTGCGATCGACCGCGGTCGTGAGCACGCACTCCGGGGAGATGGCGCCGTGCGCGACGCCGAGGGCGTGAAGCGCCTCGATCCGCTTCGCAAGACGAATGGCCCAGCCGACGGCATCGAGCTCGTTCAGCGGGCCATCGCGCAAGATCCGAGTTGCAAGCGTTTCCACTTACGAAGCCAGGGTAGTACCGGTCCGCCGAAGTTTGTACCTGGATCCGCGCGCCGCTCGTCCCCGGGGCGACCGATTCCAGGGTGCGCGCCTCGCCGCGTACGTTCGGGGGCGGCGCCCCTGACGGACGGCGCTGGCGCGCGGATCCCCGGTGCGGGGAGCCGCGCTCGTCATGACCGCTCGCCCCCTGCCGCGTCGGTCGGGACGATGCGGACGCGCCGCACCCGCCGACCGGCGACATCCATCGCGACGAGCGTGTAGCCCTCGCACTCGACGCGCTCGCCCGCCTCGGGTGGGTGCTCGAGCCGGCCGAGCATGTAGCCGCCGACCGTCTCGACGGTCTTCACCTCGGGCAGCAGCACGATGTGCGCGTCGCGCTCCAGGTCCGCCAGCAGGACGCGGCCGTCGACGTCGACGATGCCGCCGCCGCGGCGGTGGATGGGCGGCACCTCCTCGTCGTTCTCGTCGCGGATCTCGCCGACGATCTCCTCGATGAGGTCCTCCATCGTCACGAGCCCCATGAACTCGCCCGAGGCCGACGTGATGATCGCCACCGGCACCTGGCGCGCCTGCATCTCGAGGCGGAGGCGCTCGACCGAGGTGTTCTCGCGCGCGAAGATCGGCTTGCGGAGCAGCTCGGCGACGCGCGCCGCGCGGCGGCGGTGGCTCAGGACGTCGAACAGGTCGCGCAGGTGCAGGTAGCCGAGCACGTTCTTGCCCTGCTCGTCGAGCACCGGGTACCGGGAGTACCCGGCGTCGGCCACGATCCGCACCGCCTCGTCGATCGTCATGTTCGCGCGCAGGGTCGCCGCGTCGGAGCGGAGCGACATCACGTGCCTCGCCGTGCGCCGGCGCAGGTCGAAGATGCGCACGAGCATGCTGCGCAGCGCGGGATCGAGCCCCGCAGGGCTCTTGGTCAACAGCAGCCGGAGCTCCTCCGACGTGTGCGCGATCTCCTCCTCGCCCACCGGGCGGAGCCCGAAGAGCCGGACGAACCCGTTCGCCATCGAGTTGAGCACCCAGATGACCGGCCACATCAGGACGAAGAACCCGTGCAGCGGCCGCGCCGCCCAGAGCGTAACCTTCTCCGTCCGCTGGATCGCGAGCGACTTCGGCGCGAGCTCCCCGATCACGGTGTGGAGCGACGTGATCAGGATGAACGCGATGCCGACGGAGATGGCGTGCGCGCCGACCCCCGACCAGGCGTCGAGCGGCGCGAGCAACGGCTCGATGAGCTGGGCGATGGCCGGCTCGCCGATCCAGCCGAGCCCGAGGGACGCGAGCGTGATGCCCAGCTGGTTGGCGGACAGGTACGCGTCGAGCCGCTGCGACATCTGGAGCGCGAGCCGGGCCCGCGCGTCCCCCTCGCGCACGAGCTGCTCCAGCCGCGTCGGCCGCATCTTGACGATGGCGAACTCGGACGCGACGAAGAACGCGTTGAGGAGCACCAGGAGCGCGGTGCCCAGGAGATAGACGAGCGTCATGCCGATCGACGTCCTCCCCCGGGCGCGCCCGCCGCCCCGCGCCTCCTCGGCGACGAGCCGCGGCTAGATCCTCGCACGTTCGAGGATCTTGCTTCGCAGGTCCGGGTCGTCGTTCCTGAGTCCATCGACGAGAGCATCGGCCGGGGAGTTCCCCTTGGCGATGAGCGCGCTGAGCCGATCGAGGTGGACGCGCTCGTCCTTGCCGTTCTTGTTCAGGCGCGCGCGCCGCTCGAGGCCGCCCGAGGCGATCGAGACGAGCCGCTCGGCCAGCGCCGCGAGCGGCTTGCCGCGGAACGTGGCGCGGAGCGCGCGCTCGGCGATCTGCGGGCGCACGGCCTCGAGCTCGTCGAACCTGAAGCTCTCGGACAGGGCGTCGGCCTCGTCGAGCGCGCGCGCGTCGTAGAGGATGCCTGCCCAGAGCGCCGGGAGCGCACAGACGAGGTTGGCCGGCAGCGAGTCTGCGCCGCGGACCTCGATGGTCCGCTTCAGCCTGACCTCCGGGAAGAGCGTGTTGAGGTGCATCTCCCAGTCGCCGCGGGTGGCCCGGTGCCCCTCGAAGCCGTGCTCCAGGAAGTCGCGGAAGGTCTGCCCCGTGTTCTCGATCACCGCGCTGTCGCGCTTGATGAGGAACATCGGCGCATCGACCGCCCACGCGACGTAGTCCGAGAAGCGGCGCCCGCGCTCGAGCACGTTGCGGATCAGCCCCTGCCGCGCGGCGTCGACGTCGAGCCAGACCTTGGCGCGGTAGCTCCGCCCGCCGAACAGCGCCCCCTCGTAGAACGGGGAGTTCGCGAAGATCGCCGTCACGAGCGGGGAGAGCCGGAGCGACACGCGGAGCGCGCGCATCGCCGCCTCCTCGCTGGCGTAGTCGAAGTTCGCCTGCACGGTGGCGGTGCGGCGCATCATGTCGAGGCCGTGCGCGCCGCGCGTCGGCAGGTAGCGCCGCATGATCGCGTAGCGCGCCTTGGGCACCCAGGAGAGCTCGGCTTGCGACGCGAAGGGGTGGAACCCGATGCCGAGCCAGGCCAGCTTGAGCTCGGCGGAGATGTCCCGCAGCTCCGCGAGGTGCCCGCTCATCTCCATGCAGATCTGGTGGATGTTCTCGAGGGGCGCTCCGGACAGCTCGAGCTGCCCGCCTGGCTCGAGGGTCACCGAGGCGCCAGCCCGGGCGAGCGCGATCAGCGGACCGCCGGGGACCTCGTGCTCGGGCGCCCAGCCGTGCCGCTCGACGAGCGCCTGGAGCACGGCGAGGACGCTCCGCGCGCCCTCGTACGGGAGGGCAGCGCCCGTCCTGGCGTCGACCCCGAACTTCTCCGCCTCGGCGCCGATCCGGTGAAGGGCTTCGGGCTTCGTGGCTTCGTGGAAGGGAAACAACAGATCGTCGAACGTCTCCAACGGTTGAGACTTCGACTCACTCCCGTGGCTTGCATCGGCCATCATCACGTTTCCGGTTGGGTTTCGTTCTCGCTTAGAGCGCGCGCCTGAGCAGGGGCGCGCGCTGCGCCGTACGGAGCATCTTCGCGAGCGCGCCGAGGTGCGCCAGCGTTGTCCCCGTCCCTCCCCCGAGCATTCGCGCGCCCGCCTCGATGAGCCGCGCCGCTGACGCCGCCCACGCATCGCAGATCTCGGCGGGCGCGATGCGATCGGCCCCGTCCGCCTGCGCAGGTTCGGCGCCGAGCAGCACGCCGACCTGAACCTCGTGCGCGACGCCCTCGAGGCGCCGGAGCACATTGAGCCCGAGATCGACCGACGCCACCTCGAAGAGCAGCGCGTCCGCGCCGCTGTCGAGGGCCGACCGGGCGACCTCCTCGAACCCCTCGCCATCGGCGGTGCGCCCCGCGCCGTCGAGCTCCACGAGCGCCCACGTCGCCAGCTGCGTCGTGCTGGCGCTGACCACCGCCGCGCGGCGCGCGAGCCGCGCGACCGTGGGGCCCACGCACGCTGCCTGGGCTGGATCGAAGCCGCACGCGACGAGGATCTCGCAGCCTGCCGCCGCCAGCCTGGCCGCATGGACGGCGTAATCCTCCGCGATCCGATCGGCCATGGGTGCGGCGGCAGTGTGGCCCAGGATACCGGCCACCGCCACGCGGCGCGCGGCCGCGCCCGCCGCCTCCGTCGCGAGCTCGACCGCGGTTCCGGTCAGCGCGGCGGCGCGGAACGCCATGCCGATGGGCGCCAGAGCGCGCGTCGTCGTGGCGGACGTGAGCGCCCGGACGACGTCGATCCCCAGCGCGATCTCCTGCTCGTGCAGCTCAGCGATCGCTCGAGGCGACTCGCGGAGCAGCCGGCCGAGGGCGGTGGTGGAGGAGACCGCGGTGCCTCGTCCACGGAGCGACGCGAGCGGATCGCCGCCGATGATGAGCGGACGACCCACGGGAGGCCGAGAGGTGGAGGCCTCGAGCGCATTCACGTCCTTCGCTGCTTTCCAGGGCTCCTCTACCACCGGTCTATAAGGGGAAACTAGCCCAAGACGGCCCTTCCGCGTCGCGAAATGGTGCAGGCCAGCGGGCTGGAGCACAGCGTTCCACGCAGCGCAGTCGGGGGCAACCTGACGGACGCGCACCGGCGCCGGGGAGGAACGGGGGATCGGCCGTCATGAGGGGCTCCGCTTTGCCATGGGTCCTCATGTGGCCGGGAGGCGCCGGCCCCCTACCCCTCGGCCCCGGCGCGCGACGAACTTCCGGTCGAAGAGCCGCACCCGGCGGACGAACAGATCGAGCAGGAAGACGACCATCGCGGCGTAGATGAACTGCTGCCAGAGCTCCTCGTGGAACGTCACCTTCTCCCCTGCCGGGTCGAAGATGGCCGCCACGCCGTTCGGATCGACCGCCCCGCCGGTCGACGTCGCGGCCTTCTCGAGGATGGCGAGCTCGGGCTCGAAGCTCGCGTACTCGCGGGGGTACGGGTTCGAGACATGCCCGTAGCTGACGGCGACGGGCCGGAGCGAGCCGTCCTCGGCCTCGCGCAGGTGCTCCGCCCGCAAGAGGAACGAGCCGTACCGATCCAGCGCAAGCGCCGTCTCGTAGCGCCCCGGCGCGGTCTGACGCATGTCGACGACCCGCGTCGCGCCGCCTGGCTCGGGCCCGATGAGGGTGAGCCGGGACGTCAGGTTGTTCTCGAACCGGTCGTCGGCCCCGAACGCGTCGACGGACGCGCGCAGCTCTCCGTCGACGATCTCGGCCTTCATGTCGAGCTCGCGCCGGTGCTTCTGGCGCATGTGCTCGTGGACGAGCTGCCCCCAGAATTTCTCGAAGCCTGGCCACCTCAGCCACTCGACGGCCCAGCGCGCCTTGACGTCGCTCGTCCAGGCCAGCGTCCACCCGAGGCCGACGCGCCAGCGCGCGAGGATCGGCTCCTCGCTGTCGCTCGTGAGCAGCTCCTGGGCCGGCGGCGGCTTCAGCTTGGTCGAGACGTAGCCGTGCAGGTTGGGCGCCGTGCGGACGTCGACGCCCCGGAGGAACGCCGCGTCGCCGACCTGGGTCACCGGAAACCACTCCTCGACGGCCGCGGCGCGCGCGACCATCTCGGTCTCCTTGGTGAAGATCCGCGGCAGGTTGTTCGGATCCGGGACCGCGTGGAAGCGCCCCCCGCCCACGTCGGCGATCATCTTGAGCAGCTGCTCGTCGAGGTCGTTCCCGAGCCCCACGGTGGTCACGGTGATCGACTCGGCGATCATGGCGGACACGAGGTCCCGGATGCCGCCCGTCGACGCCTTGCCGTCCGTGAGGAGGATGACGTGCTTCTTGCGCGCCTGCGTGACGGTCATGTCCTGGTAGGCGGCGTCGAGCGCGGAGAAGATCTCGGTCCCGCCGCCCGGCTGGATGCGCGCGATCTCGCCCGCGATCCGCGAGCGGTTGCGCGCGGGCTGCATCTTCACGTAGCGGGTCGGCGCCGAGTCGAACGCGATCACCTCGATCAGATCGTCCGACGACAGCACCCCCGCGGTCGCCTTCGCCGCGGCCTTGGCCATCTCGAGGGGCAGCCCGGTCATCGATCCCGAGCGATCCATGACGAGCGCCATCGCGACGCTCGGCATGTCCTTCTTTCGCTCGTTGTCCATCCGGACCGGCAGGATCCGCTCGATGGTGGTGCGGTACCAGCCGCCGAGGCCGTACCCCGACTCGCCGCCGGCGAAGAGGAACCCCCCGCCGAGATCCCGCACGTAGCTCTCGATGATCTCCTGCCCCTGCAGGCTGAGCGCTTCCTTCGGGGTATCGGACACGATCAGGAAGTCGTAGCGCTCCATCTCCTTGAGGGAGCCGGGGAAGCCAGCCGGCGGCCTGACGTCGACGTCGAGCTGCTGCGCGGTGAGCGCGCTCGAGAGCGGGCCGGCGTGCTGCGGCGTCCCCTCGACGTAGAGCACCGACGGGCGCCCAGGCACGTCGATGGTGGTCGCGTACCGGTTGTTCTCCTTGAACTTGTCGTCCGCGATCTGGTCGAGCTCGAGCGCGTAGGTCACCTGCCCCGCGATGCGCACGACGCTCTTGAACACGACGTCGTTCGGCCCCGCCTTGAGCTCGAGATCCCGGATGCCCTCGAGGCCGTTCAGCGCCTCCCCCTGGAAGAGCCGCGCGCGCGCCTTGGTGGCGCGGCTCGCATAGATGTCGGCGTGGATCTCGAACGTCTCCCCGACCTTGACCCGGTCGGGCATCCTCAGCTCTCGCACCGCGACCTCGGGCGGCGCGGGCCGCCGGTACGGGATGGAGAACAGCCGCACCCCGACGTCGCGCGCCCGGTTGGCCTCGGCGAGCACGTCGCCGTCCGTCTGCACGCCGTCCGACATCAGCACGGCGCGCTTGAGGTAGCCGGGCGGATACAGCCCGTAGGCGAGCTGCAGCGCGGCCTGGAGGTTCGAGCCTGCGCCGAGATCGCTGCGCTGTCCGTTCGCGTCGAGGTGGCGGCCGATGGGCGGCGCGCGCCGCTCCGCCTCGCGACCGGCCGCCTCGCCGGCCGCGCGCTCGGCGAGCCGCGGCCGCCGCGCGAAGGTGATCACCTTGATGACGCCGTCCTCGGGCCTCTCGGCGAACGCCTTGTCGAGCGTCGCGCGCGCGTCGTCGAGCGCCTCGTCGGTGACCGACTCGGAGACGTCGATGAGGTAGATGGTGGCGACCTTCTCCGTGGTCGCGGACCTCGCGAGCCGCGACAGCCCGAGCGCGATCAGCGCGACGAACGCGACCCGCAACAGCACCGAGAGCACGCGCTGCGGCAGGGGGAGGTCGGCGAGGGATCCCGCGAGGACACCGACGAACCAGGGCGCGAGCAGGATCGCGCCGAGCATCTTCGGGTTGAGGAGCTCGTACTTCACCCCCTCGCGCACCCACGTCAGCGTCGGATCCGGGTGCAGGAGGACGTACCTCCGGTACGCCCAGAACAGGATCCCGCCGAGCGCGACGCATGTGATGGCCCACGCGACGATGCGCAGCCTGCGACCACGGAACGCGCTCACACCGTCACCCTCCTGTGGTACGTGAACCACTCGATCGCGGTCACGACGAGCACCGCCGCGAGCAGGTAGACCCAGAGCTCACGGCGAACGCCGATCTTGAACTCGCTCACCGCGCCCGCGCCGCGGCCGTCGACCTTGAGCTCGGCGGCCGGGGCGATCGCGCTCTCCTCCGGCGCCGAGAGGTTCGCGGCGAACATGCTCTCCTCCTGCGCGCCCGCGGCGCCGACGCGCAGCGTGTAGAAGCCGGCGTGCTGCCCGAGGAACACGGCGCGCCCTTCCTGGATGGGGACCGTGCGCGTCGTCCCGTCGGGCTGCTCCAGGCTGGCCACCTCCGCCGACGAGGACGCCGGGATGTGCCAGACGGAGCCCGTGCGGAACGAGGAGATGTAGCTCGTGTCCTCCTCGACGAAGTTGTTGATCGCGTTGAGCAGGAAGAGCGGCCAGGCGATGCGGAGGGGGAAATCGCTCTCGCGAACGTCGAAGCCGAGCGCCACGAATTTCACGCCGCTGCGCCGCCCCTCGATCAGCAGCGGGCCCTTGTAGCTCCGGCCGACGACCCTGTCTTCCTTGTTGCCCTTGAGCACGTGGGCGCGCGCGACGTTCACGTCGCTGAGCGCCGTGTAGCGCAGGAGCGGGTGCTTCGCGTCGAGCTCGTCGAAGCCCAGGCGGTAGTTCGGGTCGTCGTCGAGGACCTCCTTGCCCACCTCGAACGGGACGCTGGTCCCGGTCGGGTTGAGGTAGAGCAGGCTCCCGCTCCCGGGCGCGACGCTCGGCGCCACGCCGTCGAAGATGGTCACGTCGAACGAGGCGGCCGCCGGGTACCGCTGCGGATCGACGAAGGTCACGTCGAGGTACTCGTCGAGGAGCAGCGCCGCCTCGAGGAACATGTTCCCCGCGGAGACGACCTGGACGCGCGCGCGGCGCCGCTCGGGGAGGAGCGCGTAGGCGCGGTTGTCCGCGGGGAGGTCGTCCGAGCTGCCGTCGGCCAGCGAAAGCTTCGCCTCGAGCGTCTTCGATGCGCCGGAGAGGTTCGGGTAGAAGCGGGGCAGCTTCTCCCTGGGCTTGAGCCGGATGCGCGTCAGATCCGTGAGCTGGCCGTCGCCGAGCAGCGACAGCTCGAGATCGAGGGGCTCGTCGCTCGTGTTGGTGACCTCGAGCATCACCTCGTAGCGGCTCTTGTCGAGCGGGTAACGCCGCACCGAGAACTCGGTGATGGCGGCGTTCCTCGATCCCTTGCCGACCGGCAGGTACGAGAGCTTGATGTCGCCGAGGCGCACCTGTCCGCCGGCGTCGGTCGGCTCGCCGAGCGCGCCGTCGCTCACGACGATGACCTCCGGCGACGGGAGCCCGCTCAGGGTGTCGCTCGCGAAGCGGAGCGCTCGCGCGAAGTCGGCGGTGGCGTCGGTCGGCCTCACCGCCGCGACGGCCGCCTCGAGCTCCGAGATCTCTCCGGTGAGCGTCGACAGGGGCGTGATGGCCGCGTCCATCTGGGCCAGCAGCATGCGGTCGCTGCCGGAGAGGCCCCGGACCATCTTCTTGACCTCTTCCTTCGCGAGCTCGAGGCGCGAGGGCGCGACGTCGATGGCCTGCATGCTCGCGCTCGCGTCGATGAGGACGACGATGTTGCGCCCCTCGACGAGGTTCGCCTGCGGGCGCGGATCCCCCAGCGCGAGCAGGAGCAGCGCGAGGAGCGCGAGCTGCAGCAGCAGCGACAGGAGCCGCTTCAGCTGCGAGAACAGGCTCGTCGCCTCCTTGTCCCGGAGGATGCGCTCCCAGATCCTCGAGAAGGGGACCGCGACGGGCCGCCGGCGCAGCTTGAGGATGTAGAAGACGACGACCACGGCCCCGGCGAGGGCGCCGATCTGGAGCAGTGTCTGCAGCGGAACGCCGGTGAAGTGCAGCATCGCTACCGGAGGAAGCCGCCTCGGCGAAACACGCGAAGGATCAGCTCATCGAAGGGGACGGACACGTCCGCGCGGAAGTAGCTCACCTGCCGCGACGTGCAGAAGCGGCGGATCTCGTCGAGGTACTGCTCGTAGGCCTCGGCGTAGCGCTCGAGCACCTTGGGGGTCACCGTGACCTCGCGCTCGTCGCCGGTCTCGCAGTCGTAGACGCGCACGTCCCCGCGCAGCGCAGGCCGGGCCTCGCGCGCGTCGACGACGTGGAGCACGAACGGCTCGAACCGGTTGTACCGGAGGACGTTGATGCCGCGCTCGAAGCCCGCCGGATCATAGAGATCGCTGAGGATCACGGCGAGGCCGCGCCGCTTGTGCTGCGCCACGAAGGTCTTCATCGCCTCGCCGAGGTCGGTCGGGCCCTCGGCGCGCGCCTGCCCGAGGAAGCGGAAGATCCTGAAGATGCGCGCCTTGCCCCGGGTCGACTGCATGCGCCCGCTGATCTCGTCGGTCGCGGTGACGATCGCGATGCGGTCGAGGTTGGCGAGCCCCACGTACGCCAGCGCCGCGGCGAGGCGCTTTGCGTGCCGCAGCTTCTCGCCGTCGCCGAACGCCATCGACGCCGAGGTGTCGACGATGAAGTAGATCGAGAGATCTTCCTCCTCCTCGTAGAGCCGGATGAGGAGCCGGTCGAAGCGCTGGTACGCGGCCCAGTCGAGGTACCGGAAATCGTCGCCGGGCGCGTAGTCGCGGTGGTCGGCGAACTCGACCCCTGAGCCGGTCTTCTTGGTTCGCCGCTCCGCGCGCATCGCCCCCGAGAAGACGCGGCGGCTCACCATCGCGAGGTAGTCGAGCTTGCGCTGGAACTCGTCGTCGAAGAGCTCCTCGTCGGGGGCGCCCGCGGAGAGCGCGGAGAAGCGGCGCAGCGGCGCGGCGGCCCTCTTGAACGCGTCGAAGAGCCCCATGCTACCTTCGACGGCGCCTCATTTGCTCTCCGGAAGGTGCTTGAGGATCGCCTGCAGCACCTCGTCGGTCTTCACGCCCTCGGCCTCGCCCTCGAAGTTGAGCAGCACGCGGTGCCGGAGGGCGGGGAGCGCGCACGCGCGCACGTCGTCGACCGACGCCGCGAACCGCCCCTCGAAGAGCGCGCGGATCTTCGCGGCGAGCAGCAGCGCCTGCGCCCCGCGCGGCGATCCGCCGAACTTCACGAACCGCTTCACCTCGTCGAGGCTGCCTCCCTCGGCGGGGTGGGTGGCCTGGAGCAGCCGCACCGCATAGTCCTGGACGTGCTTCGCCACCGGCACCTCGCGGACGAGCCGCTGCATGGCGATGATCCGCTCCTTGTTCAGGACCGGCCGCACCTCGATCGCGTCGGTGCCGGTCGTCCGCTCGAGGATCGAGTTCAGCTCGTCGCGGCTGGGGAACGGCACGTGCAGCTTGAAGAAGAACCGATCGAGCTGCGCCTCGGGCAGCGGGTACGTCCCCTCGCTCTCGAGGGGGTTCTGCGTCGCCAGGACGAAGAACGGCTCTTCCAGCGTGTAGCTCTGCCGCGAGACCGTGACGCGGTGCTCCTGCATGGCCTCGAGGAGCGCGCTCTGCGTCTTCGGCGTGGCCCGGTTGATCTCGTCGGCGAGCACGATGTTCGCGAAGATCGGCCCCTTGCGGAACGAGAACGACCGCTGCCCGCCCGCGTTCTCATCGATGACCGTGGTGCCGATGATGTCCGCGGGCATCATGTCCGGCGTGAACTGGATGCGCGAGAACTGGAGGTCGAGCGCCTCGGCCATGGTGCGGACGAGCATCGTCTTGCCGAGCCCCGGCACGCCCTCGAGCAGCGCGTGCGAGCCCGCGAGCATGCACGTGAGCACGCCGTCGACCACCTCGCGGTTGCCGACGATGACCTTCCCCACCTCCTCGCGCAGCTCTCCGATGCTCGCGCGGAACTCGTCCACCTCGGCCCGCGCTGCTTCCTTCGTCTTCTCGGCCATGACTTCCTGCTTCGCGCCCGCTGTCGCGGGGCGCCTGGTGAGGCGCGGTCGCGTTCGAGCCGCCGGCTCGACTCACTCGCGCGGCCTGATGAGCTGGAAATACCGGTTCACGTAGAACCGGTATCCATCAGGGATCTGATCCTTGTTGATCTGCTGCTCTGCGACCGTGTGATAGTCGGTGAAAACCTTCTTGTAGCCGGTCCCCTTGAAGCCCCGCTCGGCCGCGCTGAGGATCACCTCGCTGTTCGAGGGCCCTTGCTGCGTGTCGAGCCCCTGCGCCTGGACGTCCTGGGTCCCCATCTTGGGGTCGGTGCGCTTGCCCGCGATCTCGCCGCCACGGCCGGAGCCGACGCCGTCGCCCCCGGGCTGGTTGCCGCCGTTGCTGTTGCCCTGGCCGCTCCCGGCCCCCTCCTGCCCCTGCCCCTGCCCGCCGCCGGGCATCAGGATCTTCTTGCCGCCGGGCCCGATCACCAGCTCCTGCCCCTGGCCTTGCCCGCCCTTGCCCTGACCGCCCTGGCCTTGCTGGCCCTGCTGCCCTTCCTGCTCGCCGTCGCCCTGCCCCTGTTGGCCCTGCCCCTGCTGCTCGTCGCCGCTGCCCTGGCTGCCGCGCGCGCGCTTTCCGAAGCGGAGCATCCTGGCCATCCGCTGCTTGCCCCCCTGCCCTTGCTGGCGCACGAGCTCCCGGAGCTCCTCGAGCCGCTGGCGCAGCTCTTCCTTCTCCTGCTCGGACATCTCCTCCTGCTGCATCCGGTTGATGTCCTCGGCCGCCTGCTCGAGATCGTCCGCTGACATCCCGAGGTCGCGCATCAGATCTTCCGCGGCCTTGGCGAGCTCGCGGTCGAGCCGATCGAGCTGGCGCCCGGTCCGCTCCTTCTGCTCGGCCTCGCGGTCGAGCCGCTCCAGATCGCGCTCCTTCTTCTTGAGCAGCCTCTCCTGCTCGGATCGCTCCTGCTCGTTCGCGGGGGCCTTCTGCTTCTGCTTGAGGAGCTGCTCGCGCGCCTCTGCGCGCTTCTCGTTGATCGCGGCGAGGGCCTCCTTGCGGCGCGACGCCGCCTCGGAGAGCGCCTTGCGCAGCCGCTCGATTTCGGCCTTGTCGAACTTCTGCTTCTTGTCGCGGAGCTTCTCGGCGAGCTCCTTCAGGTCCTTCTTCGCCTTCTCGAGGTCCTTCTTCTCGAGGGACTCCCCCACGCCCTTCGCCAGGTCGCTCTTCTTGAGGTCGACCCCCGTCTCCTTCAGCGCCTCATCGAGCGCCTTCAGGTCGGCCTCGGCGCCCTTGAGGAGCTCGCGCTCGAGCGCCTCCATGCGGCGGAACGCCTCGGTGCGATCGAGGCGCTTGTTCGCGATGTCCTCGATGAGCTGGTTGAACCGCTCGACCGCGGACTTCATCTCCGGGCTCTGGTCCTGCCGATCGAGCGCCTTCGCCGCGTCCTTGAAGAGCTCGAGGTCGTCGGGCGACATGGTGAGCGCGTCGATGGTCGCCGCGACGGGCGCCTGCTTCCGCGGGGTGCGCACCTCCAGCAGCGCCACCGCGAGCACGCCGAGCCCCACCGCGGCGGAGGTCCAGAGCTCGCGAGGGACCGCGAGCGGCGCGGCGCCAGCGGCGCGCAGCCCTGAGGCGTGCTCGCAGGCGTCGTCGATCGCCGCCTCCATCAGGGGGGTGCGCTGCGCTGCGGGCAGCGCCTCGAATGCGAGGGCGATCGTCAGCCGGTCGTGGAGGCCGTGGTGCCGATCGAGGGCGATGGTGCCGGCGCGGGGAGGCAAGCGTCGCAGCATCGCCACGACGAGGGTGGCCAGCACGAGCAGCCCCGCGCCGAGGAGGAGCTGACGGGCGCGCGGCTCGCCGAGGTACGCCGGGAGCGCCTTGTGCACCGCGAGCGTCCCGGCAGCGAGCGCGAGCGCGAGGGTCAGCGCGCTCGGCAGCGCACGCAGCGCGCGCCCGAACCGGAGCCTCAGCTCAACCACGAGCGCGGCGCTGCGAATGCGGTCCAGTTGCTTCGTGCGAGAGTCGCTCACGGTGCTCAGCGCTCCGGGCGCCCCCCGCGGGGGCCCTCGAAGGGGAAACGTCGCAGCATTGTACCTGCTGACGGGTCAGGCGCCCGAAAGTTCCTGGGAGGCTCCGCGCGACGTGCGACGTGCGTAAAGGCTGCGCGCGACGTATGAGGCAATGACGCACGGCGAGCCCTGATGATTCCCGTGCAGGGCAGCCTCTGCGCTCAGCGTGCTGCCGGCATGGATGCGTGCTGCCGGCGGTGGGTGCGGGTCCTCCCTCCGAGCGCTGATCGGACGGTTCCTCTGCACCCGGCTCGGCGGCGGCATGCGTACGTTGCGTGGGAACGAGGGGTCGGGCCACTGCGCACGGCGCCCGCCTCGGATTGGATCACTTCATCGACTTCTTCTTGGGCGCTGCCTTGGCGGCAGGCTTCTTCGCCGCAGCAGGCTTCTTCGCCGCAGCCGGCGTAGCAGCCGGCTTCTTCGCCGCCTTGGCTGCCGGCTTCTTCGCCGCGGCCGGCTTCTTCGCCGCGGCCGGCTTCTTCGCCGCCTTGGCTGCCGGCTTCTTCGCCGCGGCCGGCTTCTTCGCCGCCTTGGCTGCCGGCTTCTTCGCCGCGGCCGGCTTCTTCGCCGCCTTGGCTGCCGGCTTCTTCGTCGCGGCCGGCCGCTTCGCAGCAGCCCTGCTCGCCACGGCACCGTTTGCCGCCGACTTCTTCGCCCCCGTCGCCCGTTCCCTGGAGGACGGCAGCGCAGCGGCCTCACGCTCCTCGCCGACCGCGCTCGCCTGGGCCTTGGCGCCGTTCGCTTCAGGCACCTGCTTCGCATAACGGGCGAGCGTCTCGCGCACCCGCGCGTCCAGATCCGCGAAATCGAACGGCTTGTTCAACCAGGCGTCCGCGGCGAAGAGCGGCGAGGTCATCTCGTTCAGGTTCTCGCCGATCCCGGTGAGCATGATGACGCCGGTGCTCGCGAACGGCCGTCCGTCGGACGTGTCGCTCTTCAGCCGCTTGCAGATCTCCCAGCCGCTCATGCCGGGCATCATCACGTCCAGGATCACCAGATCCGGCCGGTGCTCACGCGCGAGCTCCCAGGCAGCATCCCCCTCGGAGGCCTCGATCACAGAGAAACCCAGGTTCCTCAGGTGACGCGCAACGAGGCTCAACATCGCCGGTTCGTCTTCGGCCACCAGCACACGGGGCGGCATCATGCTCGCGGAAGGCATCGTGGATGCGGATGAGAGTACGTGCGCGCGAACCGGTCAAGAGAGAACGAGACCGCGCTGCCGCAGCCAGCGCTCTTCGCCGTTCGCCGTCCTCCCGAGCGACCCGAGCGCCAGGGAGGATGCGCTCACGCGGCGCGCGCCAGCGCGATCTTTTCCGTCTGCCCCGCCGCATAGAAGCGTCGCAGCGCGGCGAGCAGCTCGGCATGACGCCCATGGCGGGCAAACTCGGCCTCGAGTCGGCCCGCGAACCGCGCGGCCAGATCGTTCGCGATCCGGTAGCGATCGCCGGTCTCCGTGCCGGGTGGATCCATGAAGGTGACCCGCTCGAAGAGATGGGCGCGGATCCGCGCGGCGCGCTCGGGCTCGAAGCGCCCCGCCCCCGATGGGGCCGCCTCGTGGCGGCGCCGGAGCGGCGGGCCTGGCGGCTCGACCTCGTCAGCCAGATCGCCATGAACAAGCAGCACGTATTTGTCGACCTCGGCCTGGAGCTCGAGCTCGAGCTGGGTCGCCGGCAGCTCCCTGCGGGCTCGCTCGGCCACATAGAGGAAGTGGCTCACGCCCTCGACGATCTGGCAGATCTCGTCCAGCGTCCCCTCTCGCCCCCGCGTGATCGCCCGGCGGGGCAGGTGCAGCGCGACCTCGATATCGCCGCCATCTCCGCCGGCGTGCCGGATCAGCAGCGCTTCGCGGGCGCTGCCGTCCGTCAGCTGGATGAAATCGTCGACCACGGGCGCGTCATCGAGCGCATAGGTGCGCGCCAGGTGCTGCTGGATCCGGGCCGGGAAGGTCGCCCCCCGCATCAGTTGAGCCCGCCCGTGCCACGGCTCGGCACGAGCCCTCGTGCCCCGAGCTCATCCGCGAGGCGGCTCGATCCCGTACGAACCCAGCGCTCGTACAGCCGGAGCACCGAGCGCTCGTCCCGAGCCCCCGACGCGAGCGTACCGTCGGCCACATCGTTCAGGACGCTCACGAACCGCTCGAATTTCTCGGCCATCTCCGAAAGAACATCCGGCCCCTGGCCGACGCGCGCATTGAGGCGCAGCATAGCGGCCGCATGGTGGTAGGCGGTCGACCCGACCCCGACCACGTAGCCGCGATCGACCCCCTTGACCTCGATGTGGCCGCCGAAGAAGCCGACCACGTAGAGGACGCTGTCTCCCAGGTTGCGCAGCCGCTGGAAACGCTCGGCCCCGGAGGCTTCCAGCGCATCGCGCAGAAGAAAGGTCAGGGGCTGGTTGAAGGCAGACTCGGCATGCTCGTCCGGGTGAGCAAAAGCACAGAGCAGACCGACGAGGTAACTCGACGCCGCCTCGGTAGCAGCGACGTTCCGAACTCGGAGCGCCTCGTCCACAACCTCCTGGAAATAGCGGGTCATGCTCGGGGAGAGAGAGATCGCTTGGCTCACAGCGGCACCTCACTTATGCGGGTGCCCTGGATACCGACGTAACCCGGGCCACCGCGCGCTCAGGTCAACCAGACACGTCCTGGCGGCCTCCCTCGGGTTGGAGACCGTGAGGGCATCGCGTCACTGTGCTGCCGCAGCTTTGCCCTCATAAGGGCATTTTAGCCGAGGGGCTCCGCCGAGCCCAGCCTTGCGCCACGCACCTTCCCCTGCGATCTCCAGGACTTACAGCCACCTCTGCGCCTGGCTGCCAACGCGCAAAGTGCCGGCCTGGGGCCACTCTTGACACCCTCCAGGGGGTGGCTATCTTCGGCGCGCTCGCTAGCACTCGCCATAGGTGAGTGCTAGCAAAGTGCCCAGACTGCAATCGTATGGGACCTTGCCGCTGCTCAGACGGGCCGGCTGGGGTCTTGCCGTTCGTGGGACGCGGCGCTCGTCCCCGGAGGATTTGCAAAGATGAAGATTCGACCGCTCCAGGACCGCGTGATCGTTCAGCGCGTGAAGGAAGAAGAGAAGACCAAGGGAGGTCTCTACATTCCGGACACCGCGAAAGAGAAGCCGATCGAGGGGACCGTCGTCGCCGTCGGCAACGGCAAGGTCGCCGAGGACGGTACCGTGCGGAAGCTCGACGTCAAGGAGGGCGATCGCGTCCTCTTCGGCAAGTACTCGGGCACCGAGGTCAAGATCGACGGCGAAGAGCACCTCATCCTCCGCGAGGACGACATCCTCGGCGTGATCGAGAAGTGACGCGGGCGACAGAAGGAACTTAGGAGAGACACCATGGCAGCCAAGGAAATCATCTACAACGAGTCCGCCCGCAGCATGATCCTCGCGGGGGTCAACGCCCTCGCCGACGCGGTCAAGGTCACGCTCGGCCCGAAGGGGCGCAACGTCGTCATCGAGAAGAGCTTCGGCTCGCCGACGGTCACCAAGGACGGCGTGACGGTCGCCAAGGAGATCGAGCTCGAGAACCGCTTCGAGAACATGGGCGCCCAGATGGTCCGCGAGGTCGCCTCGAAGACGAGCGACATCGCCGGCGACGGGACGACCACCGCGACGGTGCTCGCCCAGGCGATCTACCGCGAGGGCTCCAAGCTCGTCGCGGCCGGGCACAACCCGATGGAGATCAAGCGCGGCATCGACAAGGCGGTCGAGGCGATCGTCGAGCACCTCCGCGGCTCCGCCAAGCAGACGAAGGACGCGAAGGAGATCGCGCAGGTCGGCACGATCAGCGCGAACGGCGACGAGACGATCGGCAAGCTCCTCGCCGACGCGATGGAGAAGGTCGGCAAGGAGGGCGTGATCACGGTCGAGGAGGCCAAGAGCGCCGACACGACCCTCGACGTGGTCGAGGGCATGCAGTTCGACCGCGGCTACCTCTCGCCGTACTTCGTGACCGATCCCGAGGCCATGAAGGCGAACCTCGAGGACTGCTACATCCTCATCTCGGAGAAGAAGATCTCCAACATGAAGGACCTGCTCCCGGTGCTCGAGGCGATCGCCAAGAGCCAGAAGCAGCTCCTCATCATCGCCGAGGACGTCGAGGGCGAGGCGCTCGCGACCCTCGTCGTGAACAAGCTCCGCGGCACGCTGCACTGCGCGGCCGTCAAGGCGCCGGGCTTCGGTGATCGCCGCAAGGAGATGCTGAAGGACATCGCCACCCTGACGGACGGCCAGGTGATCGCGGAGGAGCTCGGCCTCAAGCTCGAGAACGTCACGATCAGCGATCTCGGCCGCGCCAAGACCGTCATCATCGACAAGGACAACACCACGATCGTCGGCGGCCAGGGCAAGAAGGACAAGATCAAGGCCCGGCAGCAGGAGATCCGCGCCCAGATCGAGAACACGACGAGCGACTACGACCGCGAGAAGCTCCAGGAGCGCCTCGCGAAGCTCGTGGGCGGCGTCGCGGTCGTCAAGGTCGGCGCCGCGACCGAGACCGAGATGAAGGAGAAGAAGGCCCGCGTCGAGGACGCGCTCCACGCGACCCGCGCGGCCGTCGAGGAGGGCATCGTCCCGGGCGGCGGCGTGGCGCTCATCCGCGCGCAGAGCTCGCTCGAGAAGCTCAAGGTCAACGACGAGCAGCGGTTCGGCGTGAACATCATCCGCCGCGCCATCGAGGAGCCCCTCCGCCAGATCTCGGCCAACGCCGGGGAAGAGGGCTCGATCGTCGTGCAGAAGGTGCGCGACGGCAAGGACTCGTACGGCTACAACGCGGCGTCGGGCGACTACGGCAACCTGCTCGAGATGGGCGTCATCGATCCGGTCAAGGTCGTCCGGTCGGCGCTCCAGAACGCGGCCAGCGTCGCCAGCCTGATGCTCACCACCGAGGCGCTCATCGCCGAGCGGCCGAAGGAGGAGAAGCCGGCGGCCGGCGGCGCCCACGCGGGCCACGGCCACGACTTCTGATCGCGACGCGCCGCGCTGACCGCTAAGCCCGGCGGGCGAGGGCCGACTTCCTTCTCGGGAAGTCGGCCCTTCGCCATTTCGACTTCCGGCGGGCCGCGGCGCATGATCTGATCCGGCGCAGGTTCGCGATGAGCACCCTGACTACCGAGCGCCTGGCGCTCACCCCGGTCTCGCTGCCCCTGCTCGAGGCGGTCATCCGCGGAGATCGCGCCGAGGCCGAGGCCCTGTCCGGCGCGCGCTTCCCCGACGCCTGGCCTGGGCGCGCGCTCGTCGAGCGCGCCTTCAGCTCGCCGCTCGACCGGCTGCGGGACGATCCAGAGGCGTTCCTGTGGGGCACGCGGCTGATGGTGACGTGCGGGCAGGAGGAGCGCGTCGTCGTCGGCAGCGTGGTGCTGAACGGCCGGCCCGACGCGACCGGCACCGTGGAGATCGGCTACGGCGTCGAGGGCAAGTCCCAGGGCCAGGGCTACGCCACGGAGGGGTCGCGCGCCGTCCTGCACTGGACGCTGCAGCAGCCGGGCGTGAAGCGCGTGATCGCGACCACGCCGGCCTGGCATCGCGCGTCGCTCCGGGTGATCGAGAAGCTCGGGATGCGCCCTGCTGGAACGCTCGAGCACGACCTCCTGGGCGAGCTCCTCGTCTTCGAGCGCTACCCCGAGTAGCGCCCCGCCGTCCACGGGCGGGGGCCCGCCGCGGCGCCGCTCACCCGCCTGCGCGGCTCACGCCGCCGCGCGGGTCGCGCCGCCGAGCCCACTCGCACAGGGTCATGCCCGCCGCGATGGCCACGGGGTACGAGTGGTTGATCCCGTACATGGGGATCGCGATCACGTCCTCGCACGCATCGAGCAGCGCCTGCGGCAGCCCGTCATCCTCGCTGCCGAAGAGGAAGACGAGCCCGCTGGGGAACGGCGCCTCCCAGAGGGTCCGCCGCGCGTGATCGCGCTCCACGCCGATGAGCGGGCGGCCGCGCGCCGCTTCGAGGAAGCTCGCCTCGTCGGGGCACTCGACGATGGTCTCGTACTTCTGCATGCCCATCGAAGCGCGCTCGTAATAGGGCTCGGTCCCGATCAGGAAGATCTCCCGGACCAGGAACGAGTGGGCGACGCGGATGATGGCGCCGATGTTGAACGGGTTCTTCGCGCGGCAGACGGCGATGGAGAAGTCGTTCCGCAAGGGGGCGAGCTCTTCGCGGATCTCCCGGGTGGTGAGCCCGAAGGGCGGGATCTTCACGGCGCGCTGGCTCCCCTACTCGGCGGCGAAGCGATCGAACAGCGGATAGATGGGCCCCTCGTGGACCCTGATCCGCTCGGTCGTGCCCGTGGCGTGCTTGACCAGGAGCACGAGCCCGGCGCGCGGCACGGCGTCGAGCGCGCCCCGGATCGCCGCGACGGACATGCGCCGCAGCGGCTGCCCGGCGATCTCCAGCACCTCGTCGTCCTTGCGGAGCCCGGCGCGCTCTGCAGGCCCGCCCTCCATGGTGCGCGAGATGAATGCGGAGCCGGAATGCAGCTGGTACCAGAGGCCGAGGCCGAACCTGGCGTGCGCCGGCTGGAACGCGAGCGTGAGCGAGCCGCCCGCATCGAGCTCGACCTCGATCTCGCCTGCGGCTCGCTGCGTGTCGCTCGGACGGCCGATGTCGCGCACCCCGATCGGCTTGTCGACGAGCGGGTCCGCTTCCCAGACCTCCACCCGGAGCCGATCCTCGGGCAAGATCTGGAAGTTCCCGCTGGGTCCTTCGGGCCAGGTCGGCTCGAGCGTGTTCGTCTGCTCGGCCGTCCGAAAGATCTCCGCGCCGTTGACGAAGACGCGGACATAGGGGTCCGGGAGGTCGCCGGCGCCGGAATCCCAGGCTCGGCCGTCCCGAGTGCGCTCCGGGATTCTCGCACGGACGACCCGAAGCCATCGGACGTCCTCGGGCGGCGGAGGATGCAGCTCCTGGTCTGAAGGAGGCTCGCGCAGGCGGGTCGAGAGCTCGGGATAGAGCGCCGAGCAGCCGCCCGCGGCGAGCGGCGTGCCACCTGCAGCGAGCAGCACGATGAACGCGGGCAAGCAGAGCGAGAGCGCGCGATGCCGTCGGAGGACCAAGATGGCGCCATTTTTGGCCGGAGCCGGCGTCAGCCGCAACTAAACCGTGCTATTTCGGGCGCCCATGCAGGATCGGCCCGTCATTGCTACCAGCGACCTCAGCGCGCACGTCGGCAGCACTGTCGTGCTCCGCGGATGGCTCTACAACAAGCGCTCGAGCGGCAAGCTCCACTTCCTCGAGCTGCGCGACGGCTTCGGCACCGTCCAGTGCGTGATGGCGAAGAGCGACGTCGGCGACGAGGTCTTCGCGGCCGCCGACAAGGTCACCCAGGAGAGCGTGATCGATGTCGTCGGCGAGGTGAAGGCGCACCCGAAGCGCGCCGGGGTCTACGAGATCGCCGCGTCCGCCTTCCGCGTGCTCGCCCCCACCACCGGCGAGTACCCCATCTCCCCGAAGGAGCACGGGACCGACTTCCTCATGGATCACCGCCACCTCTGGCTGCGATCGAGGCGGCAGCACGCGATCTTGCGCGTTCGTCACACCATCATCCAGGCCGTCCGCGACTTCTTCGACGGGCGCGGGTTCACGCTCGTCGATGCGCCGGTCTTCACGCCGAACGCGTGCGAGGGGACGAGCACGCTGTTCCAGACCGACTACCACGGCGAGAAGGCGTACCTCACCCAGTCGGGGCAGCTGTACATGGAGGCGGCAGCGGCCGCGTTCGGGAAGGCGTACTGCTTCGGCCCCACGTTCCGCGCGGAAAAGTCGAAGACCCGCCGCCACCTGGCCGAGTTTTGGATGGTCGAGCCCGAGGTGGCGTTCATGGACCTCGCGGGCGACATGGACCTCGCGGAAGACTTCCTCTGCTTCATCGTCGAGCGGGTCCTCGAGCGCCGCCGCCCCGAGCTCGCGGTGCTCGAGCGCGACGTCGGGAAGCTCGAAGCCGTCAAGAAGCCGTTCCCGCGCATCCGCTACGACGAGGCCGTCGCCATCCTGAACGAGGCGCGCGCGGAGAAACGCAAAGTGGCTGGAGAGGCTGAAATTCCGGACTTTCCCTGGGGCGAGGATTTCGGCGGCGAGGACGAGACGGTCATCTCCGGCCGGTACGATCGTCCCGTCATGATCCACCGCTATCCGGCTCAGGTGAAAGCCTTCTACATGAAGCGCGATCCGACGGACGACCGGCTCGCGCTCTGCGTCGATGTCCTGGCGCCGGAAGGTTATGGAGAGGTGATCGGCGGCGGGCAGCGCGAGGATGATCTCGCCACCCTCGAGCGGGCAATCGAGGCGCATCGGCTGCCCCCCGAGGCGTTCGGCTGGTACCTGGATCTGCGCCGGTATGGCACCTTCCCGCATGCGGGCTTCGGGTTGGGCATCGAGCGGAGCGTCGCCTGGATCTGCGGTCTGCCCCACGTGCGCGAGACGATCCCGTTCCCGCGCATGCTGAATCGGCTCTCGCCGTAGTGCCGCGCGTCAGAGATCCTGCCGGGAAATCTGGGCACCGCTTGGCAGCGCCTCGTTCACGGCGCGATGCGCCACGGCGCCGACGCGACGGGCCGAACGCGTGCGAGCGTGGAAGCGTGGAAGCGTGGAAGCGTGGAAGCGTGGAAGCGTGGAAGCAGACGAGGCTAGCCGCTCCCCGCGCGCGCCCACGCGTCGGAATCGCAACGCTGTGCGAGGAGCGTGAGTAAGAGGTAACGCGATCGGCAAACCCGCGCGACAACGGCGGCCAGTGTGGTCAGGCCGTGCCCGCGCCGCAGCTCGCCGCTGGGGATCCGTTTTTGCTCCGCTTGCAGGGCGACTCTGTCGTATCAAGAAAGCATAGGGCGCAACCCGCGACCCACGCTCACTCGGCCGACCGACGGAGCCACCCCTGCTTGCAGATGAGGGAGCGCTCTACCGGCGAGCCGGACCCTGCCCCCGCCTCCCCGACCCAACTCGCGAGGACAAAGCTATGGCTCGTCTCGTCGGCTTTATCGGTAACCGTCCGGATCTCGGCGCGCGTGCGATCGAGCTCGAAGAACGTGCCCTCACGGTTCGCCGAAGGGAGGGCGTGATCCCTGGCTGGGGGGTCGGCTTCTACCAGGGAGGAGAGATTCTCCTCAAGCGCCGGCCGATCGACGATCGACCCGAGATCAGCCTGGTCGACATGACCAAGGACGTGCGCGCCGACATCCTCGTGGCGCATGTCCGGGCTGCGACCGTCGGCAGCTTGCGCACCGAGAACACGCACCCGTTCCGCTATCGGCAGTGGCTGTTCGCCCACACGGGCACGGTCGAAGGGTTCGCCCGCCTGCGGAACCAGCTGAGCGACTCGCTACCGCAGTTTCTCCAGCGCGACGTTCGCGGCGAGACGGACAGCGAGATCCTCTTCCACCTGTTCCTGTCCTTCCTCCACGACAGCGGCCAGCTCGATCGGCCCAACGTGGACGCGGCGAGCGCGCGGACGGCCCTGCGGTCCTCCATCGCGCTCGTCGACCGGCTCTGCGCGGAGGAAGGGGCGGGGCCGAGCGCGATGAACATCGTGGTCACCAACCCCGAGTACCTGCTCGCCGCCCACGGCGGCACGTCGATGGCGTACCGCATTTACCAGGGCAGCGAGGACATGGAGCGGCTCCTCAGCGACGGCGGGTTGGGCCGAATGCGCATGCCCGACTATGCCGCGAGCCGCCTGACGCTCGTCGCGTCGGACTTCGATGACGACCAGGCCCCCGCAGGGTGGACCCACGTTGGCGAGCGTGCGATCGTGACGTTCACCCGCGCCGATGCTCCCGCGATCGAGCCGATCTGAACGCCCGAAGGTCCCGCAGGAGGCCAGGGTGCACGCACCGCCGGCCGGCTCTCCGGACACCTCTCGGCCGTCGCCAGCGTGCCCTTCGCTGCTCGTCGCCGTGATCGCGGGCTGGTCGCTCCTGGGGTGCGGCCGAGGAGAACCGGCTTCCTTTCCCACCGCCGCCGAGCTCTCTGACGAGCGCCGCCGCCCTGACGGCGTGGCGCTCGATCCGGCGAGCACCCCGCCGCCACCGACGAACCAGGCAGACGCCGAGGACAGCGTCGTTACCCTCCGGACGCCTCTCGGCATCAGCGCCGCGCTGGATGTCGTGGACGAGTTCTTCCGGCGGGTGGTCGCCGAGGACAGCGAAGCCCTGAGCGAGCTGCTGACGCGCGATGCCCTCGCGATCCACACCGGCTCGGGCGGATCGGGGCAGCCGCCGAGCGCCGGGCTCTGGTGGGAGCAACGGTTCCGGCGACTCGAGTACGGAAAGCTCGCCGGAGAGCCGGTCTATCGGGAGTCGGAGCTCCAGATCTTCCGGGCCGAGGACGTGCTCGCGACGCCGCAACACCCCGCGATCCAGCCGGAGACGCTCGATGACCAGGACGTCGTGATCCGCGTGCCGATCGCGACAGCGCGGGTCGCGACGGATCGCCTGCTCGGCGACGAGATCGTCGTCTGGCTGCGCCGCGACGGCCCACGATTCAGGATCTACCGGCTGCTCGAGGACTTCCAGTTACAGTAGGCTTTGCGCTTGTGCCATATCTCCGACAAGATCGGGGCTCGATGAGCCGCCTCAAGATCGCGTTCGTGGGCTCCGGGGGAGCGGCGCGAGGCCTTGCGCACCTCGGCGTGCTGAAGGCTTGCGAGGAGCTGGGCATCCATCCGGAGATCTACGTGGGCGCGGGGGCGGGCGCGCTGGTCAGCGCGACGTACGGGCAAGACATCCCGCTCGATGTGCTGCTCGACGCCTACCGGCTCCCCTGGAGACGGCGTCACCGCGGGCCTCGCCTCCACGTGTCGAGCTTCTTCGGAGCTCCCGCGCTGCGCGATCTGCTCGATCCGGGATACCTCTGCTCCGGGGTGTTCTCGATCGACAGGCTCGAGCGCTACGTGCGCCGGACGCTGCCGATCAACGACTTCCGGCAGCTGCCGCACGCGGTCTTCGTGACGGCGGTCGACGTGGACAGCGCCAAGCGGGTCGTGTTCGGCCCGGGCTACGACGAGGCCACGCCGATCAGCCAGGCGGTGGCCGCCAGCTGCTGCGTGCCCGGGCTGTTCCGGCCCTACCGCATCAACGGCCGCTATCACCTGAGCGGCGAGGTGATCCGGACGCTCTCCGCCGACGTGGCCGTGAATGCCGGCGCGAACATCGTGATCATCTCGAACATCTACCGTCCCGAGGAGCGCGACGAGTCGCAGCGCTCGATCGCGAGGAGCGGCGCGCCCAGCGTCGTCCGGCAGTCGCTCAGCATTCTTCTCGCCGAGAAGGAGCGCCGCGGCGTCGAGCTCCTCTCCAAGCTCTACCCGAACGTCACCTTCCTGGACGTGGCGCCCGCGATCGGCCGGTACAGCTACATGAACCGGTTCGCCGCCAAGCCGCTCGTCCTGCGCGGCTACCGCACTGCGCTCCGCATACTCGCCGCCGCGAAGGAGAAGGGCGTGTTCGATGCCCCCTCCTCGAAGAGCGCACTGAACTAGAGCGGGGAGCAGGTTCGTGCGCTACGGGCCCATCCGCGTCGTTCGGCTCGCTGCGACGTACTTTCGTACGCCTCACTCGCCTGCCTAGCGGCTGAGGCCGTAGCGCACGAACCTGCTCGCCGCACGCCCCCGCGTCCGTCGACGGCGCCGTCGCGCAGCGACCGGCCGCTACATCCCCGCGACGATGCGGTACTCGTTCTGGTACTCCACCAGCTCCAGGCGGTTGTCGTCGACCTTGCGGCGCCACTCTTCACCCTTGCCGCCCGGGATGCGATAGCTCGCGCTGTAGGTGTAGTCGACGTAGATGACGTCATCGTCCTTGAGGACGCGCCGGTAGCGGATCTCGTAGCGGATGGCGCGCGCGTCCTGGAACTTGCCGGTGAGGTACGCGCGCAGGCCGGCGTAATCGAGGTCGTCCGCCGCGTCGATGTTGCCGCCGTCCTCGTAGTACTTGGGCGACGCGAGCTTGAGCAGCTCGCTCACGTTCTTGCTCTCCACCGCGTTGCGATACTTCTCGCAGAACGAGATGATCTTGCGGTTGTCGTCGTTGTCCTCCACGTCCGTGTTCGGGATGTAGTGGGTCGCGCACCCGGCGAGGACGGCCGAAGCAACGACGAGGAGCGAAGCGACAGCTTTTGTTTGGCGGCAGAACATACGCGGGCAGGACAACGCTCGGGGGAAGCAGCTGATTCCAGCCGGGAACCTTGCCAGATCGAGGCGCGGATCGGCAAGCGAAGCGATCACGATCACCAAGGATGACGCGGACGGGCGCGCCGCTACGCGTGCTCCTCGAGCCAGCGGAGGAGAGCGAGGTGGCCGACCGGCCCGTCGTGGTCGACAGGAAGGTCGGGATCGACCTTGCGCAGGCGCTCGTCGTCGCCGGGATCCGCCTGCAGGAGGAGCGCGACGGCGCCGCTGGCGAGCGCGCGGTGCCGGGCACCGGTGAGGCTGAGCAGCTCTCGTGCGACCGGCCCGGCGTCGTCGGCCGCGAGGACGACCATGCGGTCGGCGTCCGAGGACGCGACGAGATCGGCCGCGGCGCGGAGCGCCTCCAGCGCGCCGCCGAGCCCGGCGCCTACCGCGAAGCTCGGCCCGGTGAGCTGGTACGCGATGGCGCACTCGCCCGCGATCGCGTTCGGCGACGTCGCAGGGAAGAGGCGCGGCTCGACGAAGCGGGCTCCGCGCGCGCGCCGGCGGGCGTCGTAGGGTTCGTTGGTGTCGATCGTGGCGAGCGCGTGGCCCGCGACGATGCCGGCGCCCCGCAAGCGATCGGCGCCGACGATGGCGGCGAGCGCTGCCACCGCCGTCAGCCCGAGCCGGCAGAGCGCGTCGAGGCGCGCGAGGCGGTCGCGCGCGATGCCGGTCGCCTCGGAGAGGCGCCCTAGATCGGAGCCCGTCACGCGCGCGTGCGCGCGGAGAACCACGGCGCGGGGGCGCCGCGGGCGGCGCCCGCTCGCGGAGGACGTGAGCAGGAGGGCGGCGTTGGCGCCGCCGAACGCCGCCGAGAGCTTGAGCGCCGAGGAGAGCGGGCGGGGCTCGGCGCGCTCGAGCAGGTGAGCCGGAGCGTCGGGGTCGAGCTCGCCTTCGGAGGCCGCCGGTGGAGCGATGGACGCCTCGAGGGCGGCCGCGGCGGCGAGCGCCTCGAGCGCGCCCGCGGCCCCGAGCGTGTGCCCGATCTGAGCCTTGAACGGGTGGACCACGGGCGGAGGGGCGTCCGCGCCCGGCGCCACGTCCGAGCCCTCCCGGGCGCCGCGCGAGAGCAGCGCCGCGATCGCGCGCGACTCCATCGCGTCGTTGTAAGGCGTCGCCGTGGCGTGGGCGCTGATGAGACCGACGCGCGATGCAGGCCACCCGGCGTCAGCGAGCGCCGCGGCGCCGGCGCGCGCGAGCCCCGATCCGGTTCGATCCGGGGCGGTGATGTGCACCGCGTCCGTGGACGCGCCGAAGCCGGCGACGCGGGCGATCACCGGGGCGCCGCGGAGGCGGTCCTCGCGGACGAGGGCGACGACGGCGGCGCCCTCGCCGAGCGCCATCCCGTCACGGCCGATCCGGAACGGGCGCGACCTGGACGCCGTGGTCGCGCGGAGCGCCTCGAAGCCGGCGGCGACGAAGATGCTGAGGGCGTCGTAGCCGCCGGCGAGCACGAGATCGCAGGCGTCGCGATCGAGCCAGCGGAGGCCGAGGCCGATCGCCAGGGTGCTCGCCGCGCACGCCGCGAGCAGGTGCGTGCGCAGCGGGGTCCGCTCGAGCCCGAACGCGGCGAGCGCATCGTTGAACGGCGCGAAATAGGTCGCGCCCGGGGCCAGCGCGGCGAGCGAGCCGGCGTCGGCCCCCTCGGCGCGCGCGGCGAAGTACCGCTCCGCGGTGAGCATGCCGCCGCTGGAGGTGCCGAGGGCGATGCCGATGCGCTCGCCGCGAAAGCCCGGGCGCGCGCCCTCCAGCGCCGCGAGGGTCTGCGAGAGCGCCGCCTTCAGCAGGTCCGTGGCCCGATCGGCGCCCGGAGCGACGCCGAGGTCCGCGGGCGCGCGCGCGGCGAAGGGCCGCAGCAGGCCGGCGCGCGCCAGCTCCTCGTCGCGCGTGATCGCGACAGGCGCAGGCTCGCCAGCCCGAGGGACGCGGTACGCGAGAGGGCCGAGGCCGAGCGCCGAGACAGCGCCCGAGGCGATGACGCAGGCGTCGCTCATGAGCCGCCCCCCGGCCGGAGCGCGTCGGGATCGACGAACGCGCGTGGATCCGGCGCGCGCTCCCGCTCCTCGGCCTCGCAGATCACCGTGATGAGCAGCCCGGTCGAGGCCTGCGCGTAACGGACGTTGCCGCAGCCCATGCCCTCGGCGATCACGACCTCCTCGTCGAGCCGGCGCCGGCGGGCGCCCTCCGCCGTCGACCACGTGGTGCGGCGCGCGCCGATCACGCCCCGATCGTTGACCCGCAGATCGATCACGGCGTCGCCGTCGCGCAGGACGAAGGAATCCGTGCTCGCAGCGCGCGAGTACCAGAGCAGCGTCCCCGCCGCCGGATGGAGCATCCACCAGCGCAGGAAATCTACCGGCAGACCGCGGAGTGAAGCCCGAGGCGTCGAGGCGTCGCCGCGCCTCAGCAGATCGAGCGCGGGCACGGCGAATCGGAAGCGATCGCCGCGCGCCCACAGGTCGAGCGCGGTGGTGCCGCCCGGGCCGAGGAGGATCATCCGCAGCGCGCCCTCCGGCTCGGGAGTGTCGCTCCCCACCGCGCGTGCGCGCCCTTCGATCGCCGGCGGGGCGACCGCGATCGCGCCGCGCGCCTCGAGCACGTGACCCGTGCGCGGCTCCCGCAGCGCCATGCGGACGCGGAGCGTGCGCGGGCCGGCCCCCTCGACCTCGCGTCGGAGACCTGCGAGGCGCTCGCGCCCCTCGCGCCACGCGGAGGGGTCGAGCCGCGCGGCGGCCGTGCCCGCCGATGGGCCGGGCAGGAGGCGCGCTAGCTCGGCGTCGAGCGCGCCGCGCCGCGGAGCGCTCGCGGCGCAGGCAGGGACGCACGCGAGCAAGAGCAGGAGGCGCCCAGCGCTGACGAGGCGCCGCGCACGACGGCGGGGAGCGGGCAGCGATGTCGTCACGCGTCGCCGGGAGCGACAAGCAGGATGGCGTATCCCCGGTCGGGGGCGCCGCCCAGGACGAGCACGCTCGCGAGGTCGCGGCTGGCGAGCGCCGCGACCGCCGCAGCGGCGGCGAACCCGCCGGCGCCCTCGTGATCGCCTGAGCGCGGCGCGAGCAGGGTGCGCGGCACCTCGGCCCACGGTGAGCCATGCAGGCAGGCGGCGAGGCGCTCCTCCTCCCGTCCGACGAACACGGCGGCCGGCGACGGGACGGTGGCCTGCGCTCGCAGAGCGCTCTCTCCCGGAGCGCCGAGGCGCGCCGGCGCTGGCGCTCCCACGAGCATCCCCACGCCGTCACCCCGCCAGGAGTTCCACCAGGACACCGTCGCCACCGGGCGCGCCCCTCGCTCACGCGCCCGCGCGGCGCTCTCGAAGAGCAGCACGGCAGCGCCCTCGCTGCGGACACCGCTGCTGACGACCTGCGAGCAGATCGGACCGAGGCACCGCTCGATCATCGGGCTCGTCTCCTCGACGCTGCCGGCGGCGAGCACCTCCCCCTCCCCGGCCGTGATGAGCTCGATGGCCGTGACCATGGCCGCTTCCGCGGTCGCTCCGAGATCGGCCATCGCGAACACCGGGCCACGTAGGCCCAGGTAGATGGAGGCATGCCCGACCGGCGACGAGGGGACCAGGTTCGGAAAATCGGCGGGGCTCGCGTACTTCGCGCCCTTGTCGTAGATGCGTCGCATGTAGGCGGTCGAGGCGTCGACGCTGCCAAAGGACGCGCCGACGATGGCGCCGGGAAGGGTGCGGCTCGGCGCGACGTCGGCCGCCGGATCGCCCGCGCCGGCCTCGGCCTGAACCGCGCCACCGAGCCCGGCATCCGAGAGGGCCGTGAGGATCGCGGCCGTCGTCAGCCGGCCAGCTCGGTCGAGCCGCCTCGCCCGCGCGAGATCGAGGTGCGCGGCCGTGTTGAAGGGGATGGCTCCTTCCGCTGGCGGAGGGCCAGGCTCGAGATACGCGGCGCCGCCGCGGGACGCGAGGACGCCCAGCGGGCCGATCGTCGCGGCCGCGGTCACGACGACCGAGCGCCGCCGGGGCGCGCTGCCGGCGTCGAGCGGCGGAGGGAAACGGCCGGGCTGCGCGAGCACGAGCACGCTGTCCGTGCCGCCGAAGCCGAACGAGTTCGACATCGCCGACCGGATCGGCGCCTCGCGCGCCTCCCTGAGGTGCACGAGCTGGCACTCCGGATCGACCTCTTCGAGACCGCCGGTCGGGGGCATCACGCCGCGCGCGATGGCGAGGGCGGTGATCGCCGCCTCGATCGCGCCCGCTGCGCCGAGCGTGTGCCCGATCTGCCCCTTCGAGGAGGAGACGGCGATGCGGCTCACCTCGGGGCCGAGGCAGGCGCGCAGGGCGGCGCTCTCCATGACGTCGTTCAACGGCGTCGCGGTGCCGTGCGCGTTGACGTAATCCAGATTCGAGGGCGTGAGCGCCGCGCACCGGAGAGCGTCGCGCATGACGCGCGCGGCGGTGCGCCCCTCGCGCTCGGGGTTGGTGATGTGATGAGCCTCGGCGCCGGTCGCCCATCCGCGGAGCTCGACGATCGGCTCCGCGCCGCGCGCGCGCGCGGCGTCCTCGGACTCGAGGAGCAGGAACGCCGCGGCTTCGCCGAGGTTCAGGCCGGCGCGCCGCCGATCGAACGGGCGGCACGGCTCCGGATCGACGGCCGCGAGCGCGCCGAAGCCGGTGTAGGTCAGCCGGCACAGGCCGTCGGCGCCCCCCGCGAGCACGCGGGTGGAGAGGCCGGCGCGGAGCCAGGCCGCGCCCAGCAAGATGGCGTTCGCGCCGCTCGAGCAGGCGCTGCAGACGCTCCTCACCCGCCGGAACGGACCGACGGCGGCGCGGACATGGTCGGCCGTCGAGGAGAGCGGATGCGAGAGCATCCGCTTCAGGGGGGCGATCGCGCTGGGGTCGTGCGACAGCCAGGCGAGCAAATCCTCCGTCTCGAACATCCCGGCGGTCGTCCCGCCGACCACCAGGTCGACCGGAACGGCCCTCGGATCGATGCCCGCGTGCGCGAGCGCCTCGCGGGCCGAGAGCACGGCCATCGCGTCGGTCCGAGACCACCCTTCCGCCTCGCCGGGCGGAGCGACCTCCTCGGGGGCGAGGTCGCGGACCTCCGCGGCGATGCGCCCGCGCGTCCCGGGGATCTCGAACAAGGAGAGCGGCGCGAAGGCCCGCTCTCCTGCGATGAGCCGGTCCATCGTCTCGCTCGCCCCGCGCGCCAGGGGCGAGACGACCCCGATGCCCGTCACCCAGATGCGCACGCCCGAACGGCTCTCTGCGGCGCGTTCACGCCGCTGCGGTCGACTTGACGATGTGGGCCACGAGCGCGTCCACCGATGCGAAGATCGGCCTCGCTTCGTCGCCCTCCGGGATGCGGACGCCGAAGCGCTCCTCCACGCTCATGGCGAGCTGGAGCGCGTCCAGCGAATCGAGGCCCAGCCCCGCGCCGAACAGCGGCGCGGCGTCGTCGATGTCGGCCGGCGTCTTCCCCTCGAGGTTCAGCTCCTCGACCATGAGTTCTTTTAACTTCTGCCGCACGTCCTGCGCGTTCATGAGCACGTCCCTGCGGGGTAGCACAATTCCGCGCCTTTCCACCAGGGGGCAGCGCTTTTTCTGACGGTTTGGTAAAGAGCGCCCATGGCCCTCGTCGACTACGCCACCTCTGCAGGCGTCGCGCTGCTTACCCTCAATGATCCGCCGGTCAACGGCTACACCCACGAGATGATGAAGGACCTCGACGCGGCCATCCTCGAGGCCCGCTTCGACAACGATGTCCATGTCATCGTCATCACCGGGCACGGCGAAAAGTTCTTCTGCGCAGGAGCGAACATCAACATGCTCCGCGAGTCGGACCCGACGTTCAAATACTACTTCTGTCTCCACGCGAACGAGACGTTGAGCCGCCTCGAGCACACGCCGAAGCTCTGCATCGCCGCGCTGAACGGCCACACCGTGGGCGGTGGTCTCGAGATCGCGATGGCCTGTGATCTCCGCATCGCCCGCAAAGGCGCCGGCAAGGTCGGGCTCCCCGAGGTCGCGCTGGGCGTCCTGCCGGGCACGGGAGGCACCCAGCGCCTCGCCAGGCTCATCGGTAAATCGCGGGCGATCCAGCTGATGTGCGAGGGGCAGACGTTCGATTTCGAGACAGCGCTCGCGGTTGGCCTGGTCAATGACGTCTGGGAGACGGCCTCCCATGACGAGTTCATGGACCGGATCCTCGCGTACAGCCACACGTTCACGCTCCCGGATCGCGCGGCGCTCGCGGTCGGGCGCATCAAGCGCGCCGTTCAGACAGGCTTCGAGGTAGGGCTCGAACAGGGGCTCGCCCTCGAACGAGAGCTCCAGGCCGAGCTGTTCACGTCGGAGGACGCCCGCGAGGGGCTCGCCGCCTACATGGAGAAGCGGAAGCCGGTGTTCCAAGGGAAGTGAGCGCACGCCGCACGTCGAGCAATGCGCTGCCTCGCCGTTCTTCTCCATGGGGTAGCCGGCACCGCGGTTGAGACCCCATGAATGTAATAATAATTACATTCTAAAGGACGACCTCGGAGGGTTGGACGATTTTCAAATCAGCGGAGGCCGCTGCACGTAAGTTCAGGCATGCAACAGCTTGTTGAGCATGGGCCCCTGCTGGAGCGGCCCAGCTTCGAGACCGTGTACACTGTCGGGCTGTCGTTCCTCCGACAAGCGCTCCGCTGGCTCGGGGTGGCAGAGCGCGACATCGACGACGTCCTGCAAGACGTCATGCTCGCTGCGTATCACGCGCTGGATCGCTTCGATCCGAGGCGCTGCCCCGACGAGGCGCGCGCGGGACATCACCCCTGCGGGCACGCCCCAGGCGTGGAGCGCGGGGCGCCACAAACCGTGAGCCCGCTCGGCGAGCCCCTCAGGCGCTGGCTGTTCGGCATCGCCTGGCGACAGGTCAGCCACTATCGCGAGCGCGCCTACCGCCGCCGAGAGATCGCGGTCGGCGCCGGGGCGAGCTGGCCGTTCGAGCTCGCCGACCCCGGCTTGACCTCGGAACAGCTGCTCGCGCGCGAGCAAAGCGGCCAGCTCGTCGGCAGGCTGCTCGGCGCGATCGAGACCGAGCGACGTGTGGTCTTGATCATGCACGATCTGCTCGATGTGACGACCGCCGACATCGCGCGCGACCTGGACGTGAACGAGAACACGGTGCGCAACCGCCTCCGGCTGGCCCGCGAAGACTTCCGCGTGGCGGTGAAGCGCATGAACGCCGAGGACCGACGCGCGCTCCACCATCCGTTGAGCCTCCCGGTCGCCGAGCGCGCCCGCGCGGCCGACGAAGAGTCGCTCATGAGCACGGCCAGGCTCATCCCCGAGGTGCCGGACGCACTCCGGCGCAGGATCTGGCTCGCGGTCATGCGCGCGATCGCCGAGGCCCACGCCGCGGGCCCGGGCGCCCAGGCCTGCGCCGCGCCGACCCCGTAGGCGACCACCGCAGGCACAGAGAGGAGGCCGCCGCAACCGGAGCTCCCGGAAGCGGCCGCTCTCAGCGCTCCAGCATCCTGCCGTAGTGCTCGGCAAGCGCCGTCCCTCCCAGGCGGGAGAAGAAGGAGGAGTAGCATATCCAGATCGCCAGCCCGTTCATGTCGTCGAAGATCGGCGGGAGATACGGGGGCGGGCGGATGATCCCGTCCGTCACGTGCGCATGGAGGACAGGGACGTCCTCGTGCGCGACCTTCCCAACGAACAAGAATGGAATCAGCATCGCCCGATCGTGCTGAATGGCCGCGCGCATGAAGGCGTAGTTGAGGACGATCCCCTTGCAGTAGCAGGCGTCCTTGGTGAACGGCGCCCCTCCCGCGAGCACACCGCCGCGGAAGACGCGCCTGGCATTCTGGAAGCACTCGTCTTCTTCGTAACCTTCGGTGCGGTACCACTCGAACACGTCGAGGAACGAGGCCCCGTCCTCCGCCTTGTCCACCGCGAGGATGCGGTCGTTCAGCTTCTTCGCCCGACGCGGAGTGCTCCTGAAGGTGAGGATCTCCACCAGGACGGCGAGCCCTTCCTGAACCGCCGTGGTGCGCGGAGGCCCCTTCGCGAGCCAGCGCGCCACCGGCTGAGCTTGCCCGTTCAAGCTGGTCGCCACGTGCACCCACCCCTCGTGCGCCTCGAGGATGTCGACATCGCTCTTGGAGAACATCGCGCCGCTCCGGATCTTCACGTAGTCGCTGCCCGCGGCGGCGTCCGCGAGGAGCGAGTCGTCCACCTGGACGCGGATCGACGCGCCGCCGAAGAACCGGTCGAAGCGGGCGTTCAGCTCGAGCGCCGCCATCTCCGCCGTGATCTCGCGCTGCTGCGACGGGCCGAGCCGCTCTCCGCCGATGGCCGTCAGGAGGTCGTAGAGCACGAAGCCCATGTCCCGCACGCTCGTCTTTCCGTCCGGCAGCTTGTCCTTCGGGGACCCGTAGAGCTCGCGGGACAGCGCGTAGAACGCCTTCGTTCCCCGTCCGATGAGCATGCTCACGACCTTCCGGTACTCGTCCGCCGTCGCGCGGAGGATCTGCCCGAGCCGGTCGCGCTTGCCGAGCTCCCGCTCGGCGTCGCGGAGGATCTCCTCGAGCTCGCGCTGCTTGGCCTCCGGGTCGAACCCCAGGTCGTCCGAGTAGGTGACCACCGGCAGCTCGCGCTGCTTCGAGCGGAGAAATTGCTCTTCGACGTCCGCCTCCCAGCGGAGCGCCTGGAGGATGCGGATCGGTCGCTGCGCGTCGAGCACGCGCTGGGCCAGCGTCGCGAGGATCTCCTTGTAGGAGCGCCACGGCCCCGCGACCGGCGGGAGCGGCGCGTGCGGGATCGGCCCGTCGTGCAAGCTCAGGGACTCGAGCGGCGCCGACGGCGCTTCACCGCCCTCCCCGCCGCCGTCCCCAGGGCCGCCCGGACCGCCGGTCGCGGCCGCTCCCGCGCCGTCCTCCGCCGCGCCAGCGCTGGTGCTGCGCGGCTCGTCCGCCGGCTCGCTCACCGTGAGCTCGCGCTGCGCCTCCACGTCCGCCGCGTGCGCCCCTCTCCTCTCCCGGGCCTCAGAGCTCTGCGCCATTGCGATCGATTGCTAACACCGGCTCACCTGCCGGAGCAAACCTCCACGGGCCAGGACCCGCGCCGCAGGGAGAGCCGGCTTCGCCGGGTCCTTGTCGGCATCGCGGCCTCGGGGTACGAGCCCTGCCCGTATGAGCGATCCCGAGCACAGGAATGACGCCGAGACGACCGCCGACGAGGAATCGACCGCCCTCTCGGATGCCGCGCTCCTCGAGCGCACGGCAGAGGGGGCCAGGCGGCTCCGCTCGGCGATCGCGGCGGCGGTGGTCGGGCAGGACGACGTCGTCGAGGCCATGCTGATCACGCTCGCCGCGCGCGGGCATGCGCTGCTCGTCGGCGTCCCGGGGCTCGCCAAGACCCTGCTCGTGTCGTCGCTCGCGAGGGCGCTCGACCTGAGCTTCGGGCGCGTCCAGTTCACGCCCGACCTGCTGCCCGCCGACATCACGGGGACCGACGTGCTGCACGAGCAGCACGGGTCGAGGAGCCTGCGCTTCCAGCCCGGCCCCATCTTCCACAACCTCGTCCTCGCGGACGAGGTGAACCGGACCCCGCCGAAGACGCAGGCCGCCCTGCTCGAGGCGATGCAGGAGCGCAAGGTGACCGTCGGGACCACCACGCACGCCCTCCCCGACCCGTTCCAGGTGTTCGCGACGCGAAACCCGATCGAGCAGGAAGGAACCTACCCGCTGCCAGAGGCGCAGCTCGACCGCTTCTTGCTGGAGATTCACGTCACCTACCCGAGCGAGGCCGAGGAGCGCGAGGTGGCGCGACGGACGACCTCGGGGAAGCCGCCGGCGATCGCGGCGGTGCTCAAGGCGAGAGAGGTGCTGGCGATCGGGCGCCTCGTCCCGAGGATCCCGGTGACCGACGAGGCCGTGGACCTCGCGGTGCGCCTCGCCAGGGCGACGCGGCCGGGGGCGGAGCGCGCAGCGCAGGAGGTCCGGGACTACGTGCGCTACGGCGCGGGGCCGCGGGGGAGCCAGGCGCTGGTGATCGCGGCCAAGGCGCGCGCCGCGCTCCGCGGCGAAGCAGCCGCAGACGTGGACGACGTGAGGGCGCTGCTGATCCCGGCGCTGCGGCACCGGATCGTGCTGTCGTACCGCGCCGAGGCGGACGGCGTCCGCGACGTCGACGTGCTGAGCGCCGTGGAGAGATCGGTGCGCTGAGCGGCGCCGCGGCGCGGACGCCCGTCGACGCTCATCACCGCGCGCGAGGCGCCTGTTGCTGCGCTTCCTTCACCGGCGTGACCGCCTTCATGGCCTTCAGATCCAACGCGAAGCGCAGCGTCCCCGGCCCGCGCCCGTCCCAGCTCACCGCGACGACGCCGCTCTTCTTCAGGCTCAGGCCGGCCCAGCCGCCATCGCCGAGCAGCGACGTCACCAGCGCCGACAACGAAGGCTCGTGCCCCACCAGCGCCAGCGGCTGAGCCCCCTGGTGCTGCGAGAGCAGGCGAAGGATCTCGGCCGTGTCGCGTGAGGGAGAGAGCTCGGCGACCACCGACACCTCGTCGGTCAGCCCGGCGGCATCGGCGATGATCTCCGCGGTCTGCACCGCGCGCACGAGGGGGCTCGTCCAGATCGCCCCAGGACAACGGTCCTTCTGCTTCGCGAGCCATTTGGCGACACGCCGGGTCAGCTTGCGCCCCTTGCCCGTCAACCAGCGACCTGCGTCGCCGAGGTCCGGCGCGTCATCCACGGCATGGCCATGGCGAATGATCAGGATCTCCATGACCTGACCTTAGCCCGGACGAGCGCCAGCCGGGGAGCGCCGTGCGCGCGAAAGAGGCAGCGGCGCCGCCTCGACGCCTGTCAGAACTCGCACTGATGGGTCGCATCGTTGCAGTGCGAGCCCGGCGCCACGAAGGGACAGATGCTCCCGCTGAAGCTCTCGCACGGGAGACCGCACGTGTACGTCGTGTGCGTGTAACAGAGCTGCCCCCCGTCGCAATCGGCGTCGGAGGCGCATCGGCAGTTGAACTCGTCAGGAAACCCGTTCCCGTTTTCATCAAGGCCGTTGCAGCACTCCGTCACGTAAACGTCGCTTGCGCTGCAGTCCTCGTCAGCGCAGTCGAGCGCGCCGTCGCAGTCGTTGTCGATCCCGTCGGTGCACGCGGCGGTCCCGAACTCGGGGCCAGGCGCGGCGCCCTTCGCGCAGCTCCGGCATGGGCCGAAGGTGGCGCAGCCGGGATCAGCGCAGTCGACGTAGTGATCGCCGTCGTTGTCGAGGTCGTCGTCACAGATCTCGCGCGGGTTCGGGGCGATCTCGACGTTGAGCACGAAGGGGCCCTCGTTCGGTCCGCTCGCGGGATCGATCGTGAAGCCGTCGAGGAAGACGAAGTAGGTGCCCGGGTACAGGATGCTGAAATCGAGCAGGGAGGCCTGCGCCCCGCCGCTGTCGTCGTCGCAGCCGATCTCCCGGCCGGAGTTGCAGGCGCCTGTGCGGACGTAGAGCGCCGTGTCGAAGCCCGACCCGCGCGAGTCGAGGTGCACGCGCGACGGCGCGGTGAGCACGAAGAAGAAGACCGCCTCGCCGGCGTCGCCGCCGCACTCACCCCGGGTCTCGCTCACGTGCCCGGCGGTGTCCCCGGTGTAGGTGCCAGTCCCGGGGATGCGCTTCGGCGACAGGCAGTTGGCCTGCTCGAGCACGCACACCGGGCTGCTGGCGCAGTCCGGGTCCTGGCAATCGACCAGGGCGTCGCCGTCGTCGTCGACGCGGTTGTTGCACCGCTCCGGCGTCGGCTCGCAGTTCGGCGCGAAGGCGCAGGCGCTGTCCGCGCAGTCGACGCGCTCGTCGCAGTTGTTGTCGACGCCGTCGTCGCAGATCTCCGGCACGCAGCGCTGGCAGGCCGGCGCGGAGATGCACTGCGGGTCCGCGCAGTCGACGCGCCCGTCGCAGTCGTTGTCGACGCCGTCCTCGCACCGCTCCGGCGAGCCGGGCGGCTCGCACGCGCAGGGGAAGATGCCGCGGCAGTCCGGATCGCCGCAGTCGACCAGGAGATCGCAGTCGTCGTCCTCGCGGTTGTCGCAGCGCTCGCGCTGGGAGGTGCAGGCGCAAAGCGGCTCGGAGGCGCAGTCGGCGTCGTCGCAGTCGAAGGCGAGATCGCAGTCGTCATCGACGCCGTTGCCGCACTTCCCGGCCTCCGAGGTGGAGCAGCCGCAGGCCGGCGTTCCCGAGCAGTCCGCGTCGAAGCAGTCGACGATCGTGTCGCAGTCGTCGTCGACGCCGTTCTGACAGCGCTCGCCGGCAGGGCTCGGGGTGCAGCCGCAGATCTCCCCCGTTGCGCACGCGGGATCGAAGCAGTCGCTCACGCCATTGCAGTCGTTGTCCGCCGCGTCCGTGCAGATCTCCGGCGCGCCCGGGAAGACGGACGGGTTGAGGTCGTTGCAGTCGCTCCCGCCGCAGGACGTCGGGCCGACGCCGTCCCGATCGTCGTCGCGGGGACGATGGTCGCAGCGCCCGTCTGTGCAGTCGTCGCTCGTGCAGTCGTCGCCATCGTCACAGTCTGTGGGGCCGCCGCATGCGTCGGAGCCTCCGACGCCCCCGCCTCCGCTCGATGAGGTCGACGAGCTGCCGCTCGTCGCGCCGCCAAAGCCGCCCCCACCAGCGCTGGCGCCCGAGAGGTCGGGGAGGCTCGTCCGGCCGCACGCTCCCGCCAGGACGCCGAGCGCCGCCCATGCGCCGAGCGCGAGGAGGTACCGTCGCATCCGGGAAGGCCGCGGAGGCGCCCCCTCGAACCACGCTGAAGAGCCCGGCGTCATCTCTCACCCTCTCGCACCGGCCGCACGGTGCCCGCGCTTCGGTCCACTTTACAAGCCCGAGTTTCCATGAAAGCAAGTTTTGATCCGTTGGCGCTGGCCGGTCGGCGGGGGCGTCGATCTGGAGCGCATTTACTCGCTCTGCGCGGCCTGGCCGAGCAGCTGCCAGGGCTGCTCACGAGCTGGCCTGCGCGCCGAGCCGGCCGGATCGCGCCGCGGATCAGTTGCGGGTCGGAGCATCCGCGTGTAACGAGGGCCGGTGGGTGCGCAGCTCCAGATCGAGTACGAGCGGCCGCCTCCTGGCCTTCAGCGCGGGCGTTACCCTGCGCCACAATGGGTCATCCTGGGGATCGGCGCCGCGGTGGTGCTCATCGCAGCCGCCGTCCTGATCTGGCGAGCGCGGCGCGCCTTCAGCGCACGTGGGAGAGGCGGACCGCGCTCCTCGAGGCGAGGGTGACGGGAAACCAGGCGAGCACTTCAGGGGGAGGAGGAATGATCGACCGCGGTGCGATCGCTGGTTGACACCGAGCGGACCGGACCGGTAGGCACCATAGAGGGACGCGCACCCGGTCGGCCGATGTAGACCGCCGGCCGAGCGCGCGACGAGCCTGCAACAGTCGGGGCCCAGAGACGCGGCCCCAGTGAGGCCCTTTGGGTCCTGAAGAACACCGCGCAACCGCGGCCCGTGGATACATGGCACCGATCGAACGTGGCGTTGAGCTCGTGCATCGCGTGATCGCTCAACTGAAGAAGCGCCCTTCCAGCCATACCGCCGTGGGAGCGAGCCAGGCGGCCCTCGATGCGCTCGAGTCGAGGCTGATGGTCGAGCTGCCGCCCACGCTGCGGGCGTTCCTCGAGTTCGATTTCACGCTCGATAGCCTGGGCCCGCGGTTCAAGGGGCGGCATCGCTTCGGCCAGGACCCGTCGGCGCCTCGACCGAAGCTCACCTCGGTCCGCAAGCTGGCCGAGGCGAAGACCGACCTCGGCTGGACCGAATCGCGGCTCCGGGCCAAGGTCGTGAGGCTGCCCAACCTCCCAGGTCAGCCATGGAACGCGCTCTACCTCGGAGAGGCCAGGCGGGACGGCGAGCTCGTCATCCTCGGCCTCGACAACGAGGACACGAACGTCCGGGTCTTCCCGCGCTACACGGCGTTCGACCTGTACCTCGCCGAGCAGTGCGGCCTCATCAGGCTGCGCGAAGCGCAGCGGCTCGAGGACCTCGAATCGCACGTGGCGCTCAACCCCGAGCTCGGGACCGCCGAAGAGGACGACGAGGGCGACACGGAGTATTGATCGCGCGGCCGCGACGCCCTCGCCCTGGCGCCGCTCGGCCGTGAACGACGTCCGTGACGAACGCGATGGCTGCCGGTGCAGGAGCGCTCCACTTCCGGTTCCAGGTGGACGACGGCGACCCTCGTGACCGGCTCGACAAGCTCATCGTCCACCTGCTCGACCGCGCCGGCCATGCGGCCTCTCGCGCGGCGGTGCAGCGGTGGATCGCCGCCGGTCGGGTCCTCGTCGACGGGGTGCCGGCGCGCGCGTCGGTGGCGGTGCGCGCAGGCGCGCTCGTCGAGGTCCGCCCCGAAGAGCCGTCGCCCTCGCCCACGGCGGCAGAGCCCGACGTGGCCATCCCGGTGGTGTACGAGGACGAGCACCTGCTCGTCATCGACAAACCTGCGGGGCTCGTCGTGCACCCGGCCCGCGGCCACGAGTCCGGCACGCTGGTCAACGGGCTGCTCGCCCTGCCCGGGTTCGCCCTGGCGCCTGCCGATCCGCGCGATCCCATGGGCCACGTCCGCCCGGGGATCGTGCACAGGCTCGACCGAGGGACGAGCGGCCTGCTCGTCGTGGCGAAGGACGAGCCCACCCGCGAGGCGCTGAAAGATCGGTTCGCCAGGCACGCGATCGAGCGCGAGTACGCCGCGATCGTCGCCGGCGAGGCGCGAGACGCCACCTACGACACGCTCCACGGCCGGCACCCGACCGACAGGCTCCGGTTCACGTCGTGGATCCGCGGCGGCGCAGGCGCGCCCGGCTCCGGAGCAGGCGCGCCCGGCTCACGCGTCGCCGCGCCGCGCCGCGCCGTGACGCACGTCCGCGTGCTCGAGAGGCTCGGCGACGCGGCGACCGTCGTCGCGTGCTCGCTCGAGACGGGCCGCACCCACCAGATCCGGGTGCACCTCGCCGAGCGCGGCAGGACGCCGGTCCTCGGAGACCCCCTCTACGGCAAGCCGCCGAAGAAGCCGGCGATACGGGCGATCGCGGAGGAGCTGGGGCGGCAAGCCCTCCACGCGCGCGTGCTCGGGTTCATCCACCCCGCCACGCAGAAGCCCGTGCGCTGGGAGAGCGCGCTGCCAGCGGACATGCGCAAGGCGCTCGACCAGCTGCGGGCGCTCGCTACCAGATCTTCGATTTGATGTGGCCCTTGGACTTGATCAGGATGTCGACGAGGGCGCGGTCGTAGAAGTTCTTCTGGTAGAGGTCCGGCGAGACGCGGCTCTTGTAGAGGGCGCGCCCTTCCTCGATCTCTTCGGACAAGACCGTGAAGAGGTCATCCTGCTGGATGCCCTGCACGATCTTCTCCTCGTTGTAGAGCGAGAGATCGCTCGCGATGGCGCGCGCGAGGCGGCGCGCCGCCTCTTCCGTTTCAATCAAGGGCATCCGTCTCTCCTCCAGGTTCACCAGCCGGGGGCACGCGCTCCCGAGCCGACGGGGGCCTAGGATGCAGCAGCCCAGGCGGCGCTGTCAAAGTAGCTCGTCGTCCGACGACCCGCCCCCGGACCCGCGCGGCTGCGCGAGGGGCGCGGCGGGCATGTGGGTGGTCGCTCCGGGCGCGCCGGCGGCAGGCCGATCCGCTTCCTGGCGCGCCGCGGCGAGGGCCGCGAGCCCCGAGAGGAGCGGGAACGCGACCAGCGCGTAACGCCCGGCACCGAAGAACACGGCGTGCGTCGCCGCGGTCGCAGCGAGGACGGCGAGCGCCGCGCCCACGAGAACCGGCGCCCGGAGGAGCGCGCGGCCCTTGAGCAGCGCGAGGCCGAGGAGCGCGATGTAGCCCACCCATGCATGGATGTGCAGCGCGGCGACGACCCCCAGCGCGAACAGCGCGAGCCGAGCGACGTCGAGCGCGCGCTGCGCGAGCGGGGGGCGGCGAGCCGCGCCGGGCGCCTGCGCGGGCCTGCGCGCCGCCCACACGAGCGCGGCGAGGAGGACGACGCGCTCGAAGACGGTCTCGACGGCGCCGAGCGCGACCTTGTGGGCCTCGCCGAACGCCGACGGGTTCGAGGCGTGGAGGTACCACCCGGCCGCGCCGCAGTAGTCGAACGTCGCCGCGAGCTTCCTGGGCACGAGCCCGAGCCATTCGCCCGGGTGCTCCGCGATGTACCGGCGCGCCTCGCGGCCGAAGCAGGCGTCCTTGCCGGCTTCATCGAAGACCTCGCGGCACGCCTCGGGTACCTGGACCGGCGCCCAGGCGCCGGTGGACGCCGGGTCCGCTCCGATGAGGAGATTCCATCCGCCGTTCACGCTGACCAGAGCGCACTGGTTCATCCGCAGGCAGTTGCGCGCGGTCCACGGCGCGCACACGAGGAGCGCCGCGATGACGGTCAGCAGGACGGGCGCCGCGCGCGCGACAAACGGCGAGAGGAGCCGGGGACCGCCCGCGGGCGGAGAGCCCGAGAGGGCGAGGCCGGCGAACAGGGGCGCGAGCAGGAGCGCCTGCGGGCGGACGAGGGTGGCGGCGCCAAGGAGCAGCCCGATGACGGCGAACGGGGCCAGCGCGGGGCGGCGCTCCCGCGCCCTCGCGGACGCCCACGCCGCGCAGGCGACCAGCGAACCGGTGACGCCCTCGGTCATGAGCGCCGGGGTATACGCGACGAGCCCGGGGTGGAGGGCGACGAGCCCACCGGAGAGCGCCGGCACGGCGCGCGAGCGCGGCGCAGCGCGGGCCGCCAGACGATGGACGGCGAGCGCCGCGAGCGCGCCGAGCGCGGCGTTCAACAGCATCGCGACCGCGGGGTGTGTGCCGAGCAGCGCGTACAGCGCGCCAACCGCGCCCGGATAGCCCACCGGGTAGTGCGCGGCGTACGTGACGACGCCGTCCGGCCATAGCCACGTGTAGCCGAGCCCCGCCGCGATCCGCTCGGCGATGCGCTGGTAGTACGTCCCGTCGGCGGTGGGCGGGAAGCGCTCGGCCGCCCAGAGGACGACGGCGAGCCGCGCGGCGAGGGCGAGCGCGAAGATCGTGCCCGCGTCGCGCCGACGCGCGACGACCGAGGCGCCGCCGCTCATGACGAGCGCGCGAGCGGCAGCGGGAAGCGCGCAAGCAAGCCGGTGGCCCGCAGCGCAGCGACGACCTCGCACGCGGGCAGACCGACGACGTTCGAATAGGAGCCGTCGATGCGCGCGACGGCGAACGCGCCGATGCCCTGAATCGCGTAGGCGCCGGCCTTGTCGAGCCCCTCGCCGGTCGCCGCGTACGACGCCACCTCGTCGTCGTCGAGCTCGCGGAAGCGCACCCGCGTGACGATCGTCTCGGCGTGGAGCGCCTCGGCGGGGCCCGCGACGGATGCCGTCGCGACGTCGGGCCGATCGCCGTCGGCGATCGCGAACCGCGTCCAGACCTGGTGCTCGCGGCCCGAGAGGGCGCGGAGCATGGCGCGCGCGTCGCCCTCATCCCGCGGCTTGCCGAGGATGGAATCGCCGAGGATGACCGACGTGTCGGCGACGAGGATCGCGCCGGCCCCGGCCGCCTGGCGCAGGCGTCGCGCGGCCGCGAGCTTCGCCAGGGTGACGCGCTCCAGGTAGGCAGCGGCGTCCTCGCCGGCGCGCCCCGCCTCGTCGACCTCGGCTGCCGCGACGCGGAGAGGCAGGCCGAGCGTGGTCAGGATCTCTCGCCGGCGCGGCGAGCCGGAGCCGAGCAGGAGCGGGTGCGAGTCGTCGATCATGATCGTGCGGACGCCGGCGGCGCCGGCCCCGGCCGGGCGTGGTCCTAGCACGGCGCGAGCGCGACCGCGGAGCACGACGCAATCCGACGCAAACCGAGCCCCGGACGCCAGCGCATCGCGACACGTCGATTGCTCTTTTGACTCTCCCCCCGGCAGTAGTAGAGGGTCGGGCGCGATGCGCGCCAACCGGAGGGTGCCTGCACGATCGAGCCTCCCGCTGCTGGTGGCGTCCGGGGTCTTCACGGCAGCCCTCCTTCCGGCGCCGGCGCGCGCGGACGAGTGCGCGCCGGCCAGCGGGCTGTCGGGCTGTATCGACGCCGACAACCTCTGGCCTCACGCAGGCGGCGGCCCTTTCTTCGCCGTGGGGAGCACAGGGACGGCTCCGGACGCGAAGGCCTCGTTCGGCCTCGTGGCGAGCTACCTGTCGCGGCCAGTGGGCCTGCGCACCGACTCGCCCGACCCCGAGGGGACGGTCATCCATGCGCTGGACAACATGGTCGACGCGACCTTCCTGGCGTCGTTCGGGCTCACCGATCGCCTGGAGGTGACGGTCGCCGCCCCCGTCACCCTGTACCAGGACGGTGCAGGCTTCTCCGACGTCCTCGGCACCGACACGGAGCTCCAGCGCAGCGTGATGCGCGACGCGCGCCTGGGCGCCGCGTTCGCGATCTTGCCGCCGGCCCAGCGTGGTCCGCTCGACGGCTTCTCGCTGGCGGCGCGCCTCGATCTGGGTCTGCCCACCGGCGACAGGTCGGTGTTCGCCAGCGCCGGGACCGTCACGCTCGCGCCGAGCGTCGCCGCGGCGTACCGGCTCGGCAAGCTCCTGCTCGCGACCGAGGTCGGGGCCCGGCTCCGTGGATCGAGCACACTGATCGATACCGAGGTCGGCCCGCAGCTCCTCGGCGCCCTCGGCGCCTCGGTCGATGTGCTCCCGGACCGCTGGCTCACGGCGTCCGCGGAGGCGTTCGCCCTCTACACGCTCGCCGAGCAGCCCGCCGGAGCCCCGGCGCTGGTGCCGGCGGAGTGGATCCTCTCGGCCACGAGCGCCCCGCTGCTCGCAGGCGACGTCTCGCTGTCCGTGGGCGGCGGCAGCGCCATCCCGTTCGCCTCCGACGGCGCGCTCACCGCGCCGCGCTTCCGGTTCAACCTGGGGCTCCGCTATGCGCCGACGGGGCGCGATGCAGACGCCGACGGCGTCCTGGATCGCGACGACGAGTGCCCGCTCGTCGCGGAGGATCGCGACGGCTTTCGGGACGGCGACGGCTGCCCCGATCCAGACAACGACGGCGATCGGATCCCCGACGGTCGCGACAGGTGCCGGGACGAGCCCGAGACGATCGACGGCTTCCAGGACGGCGACGGCTGCCCTGATGCGGACGACGACAGCGACGGCGTCCCGGACGACGCGGACGCCTGCCGGAACGCCGCCGAGGACCGCGACGGCTTCCAGGACAGCGACGGCTGCCCGGATCCCGACAACGATGGCGACGGGATCCTGGATGCGAGCGACACGTGCCCCATGGGCGCGGAAGACGTCGACGGCTTCAAGGACGACGACGGCTGCCCCGACCCCGACAACGACATCGACCAGGTCCCTGACGCCAGCGACCAGTGCCCGAACAGCGCCGAGGATCGCGACGGCTTCCAGGACGACGACGGCTGCCCCGAGCGCGACAACGACGAGGACGGCGTGGCCGACGCGGCCGACGCATGCCCCATGACCGCCGAGACGATCGACGGCACGAACGACGCCGATGGCTGCCCTGAGCCGGGCGGCAGGTCCTTGCCGCGGTGGTCCGGCGATCAGGTCGTCCTCGACGGCCTGGTCCGCTTCCCGGCGGCGAGCGCCCGCGTGCCGCCAGCCCTCGCCGCGCAGCTCGGCATGATCGCGCAGCTCATGCGCGGGCGCATGCCCCTCGACATCGTCATCGTGGAGGCCTACGCCGATCGTCAGGGCGATCAGTCCGCGCGCGCCATCGAGCTCGCGGGCGCGCGCGCGAGCGCCGTCAAGGATCTCCTTGCAAACGCGGGCTTGCCGGCGGACCGGATCACGGCCGCCGCTGGCGACCCATCAGCCAAGCGCGCGCCAGGCGCGCCCCAGATCGAGGTGACGGCGACCCGCGCTCGGCGCTCTGAAGGAGCCCCGGGTGCTCCAGGCGCCGCCCCCTCGACGACCGGAGAAAAGAAACAGCGATGAATGTCCTCGAGGCACGCCGTGCCCGCCATTTGATCATCCGCCTCGACCGGGGCGAGGAGCTCCCCGCAGCGCTGGTGCGCGCCCTCGATGAGGCTGAGGCGCGCGCCGGCTGGATCGAGGGGGTAGGCTCGCTCGAGAAGGCCGAAGTGGCGCTGTTCGATCAAGCTTCCCGCACCTACGCGAAGACGCGCGTCCTCGACGGCCCGTGCGACGTGGTGGCGCTCTCTGGGAACATCGCGCTCCAGCAGGGAGAGACCTCGCTTCGGCTGTCGGCCACGCTCGCCCGCGAGTCGGGCGTCGGCCTCCAGCTCGCCGCCGGCGAGCTCGTGTGGGCGCGCGTCTACGGGCTCGAGCTCCGCGTCACGGCGTTCGACGATCTGCCCCTGGTGCGGGTGTTCGACGATCGAACGGGCACGATGCAGCTAGCAACCCAGTCGTCGGCCCTCCCCGCGCTCGCGGGCGAGCCGCCCCGCCTGGCGCCTCCGGTGCACGCCGCGGAGCCGCCGCGCGCGACGCCTCCAGCGCCCGCCGCGGAGCCGCCGCGCGCGACGCCTCCGGCGCACGCCGCGGAGCCGCAGCGCGCGACGCCTCCGGCGCCCGCCGTGGAGCCGCCGCGCGCGGCGCCTCCGGCGCCCGCCGTGGAGCCGCCGCGCGCGGCGCCTCCGGCGCCCGCCGCGGAGCTCGCCGCCGCCCCGCTACCGCAGCGCCCGATCCGTCCTCGCCAGGAGGACGAGCCCTATCCGGAAGTGGGCGACAGCGTGACCCACTTTCACTTCGGCGAGTGCACCGTGATCAGCTCGGATGGCGAGCGGATCCGCCTCCGCCAGGAGCGCGACGGCCGCGTGCGCGAGGTCTCGCTGACGATGCTCCGCATCGAGCCTCCCACCGTCGACGCGGCGACAGGCAGGAAGCAGTTCCGCCTCGCACGGAAGAACTGAGAGCGACCGCGCCCGCGCCACCTCGGTCGAGAGGTGGCAGACGGCGCCTCGGCGCTCAGAAGACGCGCTGGGCGATGTGGAGCCACCTCGGTCGAGAGGTGGCAGACGGCGCCTCGGCGCTCAGAAGACGCGCTGGGCGATGTGGATCGAGTCCCCTGCCTGGAGCGGCACATCGGGGATCTTGTTGTCGATGATGTCCTCGACCGAGACGGTGGCAAACACCGTCTTGCCCTGAGACTTCCTGCGGATCGTGACCCGATCCTTGTCCGCGATGCTGTTGAACCCACCCGCCATCGAGATGGCGCGGAGCAGCGTCATGCCGGGCTGGAGCGGCAGGGACCCAGGCTTCTGCACCTCGCCGAGCACCTCGACCCGCTTCGAGTTGTACTCTTTGATGCTCACGCTCACGCTGGGATCGGTGAGGATCTGCCCCTCCATGAGCTTCGCCCGCACGAGCTCCGCGACTTCCTGAGGCTCTAGGCCCGACACCTTGAGCCGCTTCACATAGGGGAAGTCGACGGTGCCATCCGGCGCGACGGTGAACGTCGAGGGGAGCTTGTCTTCTCCGACGATGCGGAGGTCGAACACGTCGCCGACCCCGATGGTCGTCGCCTCCACCGGCGGAGGCAGGTTCACTGGCTGGGGCTTTCGCGCTGAGCACGCAGCGAGGGCCAGCGCGAGCACGGCGGCGGTCCACCGACCAGGACGCCGCATCACATGAACCAGCGCACGCCCAGGTAGGCTTCGAACTGCTGCCATCCGAGGTAGTTCGGCGTCGACTCGTTGGGAGGCAGCAGAGATGTGCTGCTGATGTTGTTGCCGTAACGCAGCGTCGAGTTGATCCCCAGCGAGTCCCCTATCCGGTACTCGCCGAAAAGAGACGCGTCGATGCGGATGTCTGTCCAGGGATCCGCAGACGTGGAGTTTGCCCCATTCCCCGGAATCGCGGGATACACATGGGCCGCCACGCCGCCGTCGGCGATCAGCAGAAAGCGCCCGCCGAAGAAGTAGGTCAGCTTGAGGTAACCGCGATCGCGCTCGTAGTAGCTCGCGAGATAGCTGTCGTGGAAATCGCGCGTGAAGCCGGCCGACAGCGACGACAGCGCCAGCGTCGCCGCCTCGGGATCGGCCGACGGGTTCGGCGTCAGGTACCACTTCAGCTCGAGCTGACCGATGACGCTGTCGAAGTCGTGCACCTCGGCCTGGCTGTCTGACGTGTAGAAGCTCGCGCCCCAGCCCGCCATCGCGAGGAGGCCGAATGATGATGTCACGAGGCCGTTGATGCCGAGCTGCGCGCGCAGGGGATGAGACGAGAGCTGTGCAGCCGGATTCGGGTAATTCACGAACCCGAGCGACGCGTCGTAGATGAGCGCGGTGCGGGGCAAGAAGCGCCAGCGACCCCGCGTCCGGATCGTGTGGTGCAGGTTCGTCAGGCTGTCGAACTCGTCGACCTCGAAGAACGTGCCCAGGAAGCGATAGCCGAGCCGCCAGTCGAGCAGCCCTCCGCCCGGCGTCCACACGAGCTCCGCCCCCGCGTCGGCGTGGAGGCGCCGAAAGCTCTGGTTGGAAATCCCGAGATCCGAAGAGGCGATGGTCCGGCCGAGCGACGCATCGAGGATCCCGGACCAGGGGCGACGGGGCAGGATCGTCAGCTTGGCGTCGAGCAGGCCGCCGATGTTGCGCTGTTCACTCAGCCGCTCCCGCCCTACCTCGTTGCCGGATACCGGGAAGAACTCCTCGTAAGTCGCCGCGATGCCAGCGCGAAACTCGACGTCTGGCGGCGGCGCGTCGGGCGTCACCTCCTGGCGCTGCTGGCTCAGCGTCGAGAGCGAAAACGACGGCGTGATCCGGAGCCGCAACGAGCCGACAGGCCCGATATCACCCAGCCGAGCATCGTCTTTCTCGTCTCGGCGGAAGAAGTTGGAGTCATAACCGAACTCAGCAGCCACCCCGGGATGCAGCTCGAGATCGCCGGTGCGTATCCCGATGCCCTCTGTGTAGCGCCGATCCTTGAGCCACGGCTGATCCTGCGCCAGGGCCAACGCCGGGGACAGAGTGAGTGTGACTGCAGCAGCGGCTATGGTTTCACGAAGTTTCATCGCCTATTGGGCAGTGGCAATCCGAGAGAGGCGGTCGCCTACCGAAAACAGCTACTGCACGCAGGCGGCTCGATGATGATCTGGCTGACGGGATACTCGGAAGGATCGTCCTTGGGGAGGTTCGGATCGATCGTGGCCGTCACGGCGCTGTCGCCGATAAAGCCTGCTTCCTGTCCGATGCACTGGTTGGCCTCAGCCGTCAGTTGCTCGGTCCGCTGTCGCAGCACCGTCAGGATCGTGAACTCATGGTTGGAGAGATCGACGTCACGCCGATTCACGGCGAGCTCCAGGCCCTGCCGCCGCTCGCGGGCGGAGCGGATGGCGACGTCGATCTGATTCAGCTTGTCGTCAAGACAGAGCGTCTTCACGACGTCGCGCTGCGACCGGGCCGTCTCCAGCTGGCGACGAACCGACGTGCGGGCGCCGTCCATCCGGGCGAGGTAGGTCTCGCTCTGCGCGAGCTGCTCTGCCGGCGAGAGCGTCACCTGCCGCGCGAGGCCGGCGGAGGCGTCCGGCGGAGGCGCCGTCTGCGCCTGCGCAGCGGCGATCCCGTGGCCGATCACGACCGAGATCAGCGCCACTGCGGCGAAGCCAGGGATCTGTTCACGCTTCATCGAAGCCTCCGGAAGTCAGACCCGCGCAGTATAGGTGCGGGCAGACGTAATTGTCAAAACGCAATGAACATGCCGAGCAGCAGCGCGCGTCCGTCGGGAGCACCCGTACGGCGCTCTCCCCGTTTCGATGCGCGACATCACCACGCCATTCACGTTCAAGCGAGGAGAGAGGATTGCGTCTTGTCCACGGATCCGGGAAGCATCGGGGGCTATTGGCTCACGAAAGTGACAGGAATCACAACCGTCGCGCCGCCGCCCTCGGGCGGCGCGAACTGCGCGCTCTGGACGCGCGCGACGACGCACGAGACCACCGTACCGGACAGCCCGCCGCCGCCGGAGGGGGTCGCCGAGAGCACCTCGCCGTTGGGGCCGATCTTCGCGGTGATCCGGACCGACCCCTTCATGCTCGGGTCCTCTTGAAGACCTTTGTTGTAGCAACGGCGGAAGCCTGCGGTCATCCCGGCCACGACGGAGGGCGCGTTCGAGACGCTCCCGCCGGAGACCGCGGCGCCGCCCACCTGGGCGTTGCCGACCGGCCCCTTGACCGTCTGCGCCGAGCCGGCCGTCGCAGGGCCACTCGTCCCGGTGTTGCCGATCGTGGCGAGGCCACCACCGCCGGCAGCGCCAGGTCGCACAGTGCCACCCCCGGCACCGCCCATGTTCAATCCCGCCACACCGCCCTTGCCGACGCCGGCCCCTGAGGCGGCCGCGTTTTCGAGCAAGCCGGTGGGCACGTCGCCCGAGCTCAGGACGCTGGCGGTCGCGTTCCCGCTCGAGTTGAGCGCGCCCAGCATCTGCATGTCGAGCTGCGCGAGCTCGTTGGTGAGCGCCGACGCGCGGGCGTCGCTCATCCCGCCAGAGCCCTTCCCCGGGCTGGCGGCCGCCGCGCCCTTGTTCCCTCCGCCAGCGGCCTTCGGCGCTTCGGCAGCAGGCGCCGCCGTCGCGGCCGGCGTCTCGGCGTCCTCCTTCGGCGGCAGCTCCACCGGCGGCGGGGGCAGCTGCTTCACGGACTCGAGCAGCTGCGCGACGTCGAGCTCATCGTCGACCACCGGGTCCATCCAGTCGGAGTAGATCGACCCCACGGCGCCGAAGTGGAACAGGAACGAGAACGCGGCGATGATCGTGGTCGTCCAGTCGATGTCGTTCGCGATCCCCGACCTCACCGAGACGGGCAGCTGCGGCTTGGGCTGCACCGGCGGCGGCGCGACGAACTGGAAGAGGAACGTCGTCTCCCCCACGACGAGCTTGCCGCGCGCCTCCTCGGTGAGCTGGACCTGGTAGGCCTGGACATTGCCGACCGCCACACGCTTGGCCGATGACTTGAGCGCGGAGAGCTCGGAGACGCCGGCCTTGAAGGCGACCCGACCGGTCATCCCGTCCAGGAAGTTGAGGAAGTACTCGCCCCCCACGAGCTCGAACACCCGGAAATTCGGCGGGATGTTCTTGCTCGGGATGACGAACATGCTCTTTTCGCTGGGGCCGATGGTGACGTGGGTGCGCTGCTTGATGACGCGCTCCTCGATCACCTTCCCCCCCTGAACCAGGCCGATCCTGAGGACCTTCGGGCCGGTCACCGGTGCGACCGCCCGCATGACCGCGGTCATCTGCCCGGGCTGCCCGGGGCGCGACGGGGTGGGTTGCGGGTGCTGCTGGGTCATTCCAAAGGGCTCCGGGAGAGGGGGGACGAAGCAGGCGCCGATCGCGATCGCGCGCCGCTGGCGGAGCCGCGCTCCGGGGCCCGGTAGGCCCCGGGCCCGGATCCGCGAGCGACGCGCCGCGCAGCGGAGGGCACCATAATTTGCGAGGGTACACGGACATCTCGGGGCGGTCCAGGAGCGCGCGCCGCGCTCACCTGGGCGCCCGTCGAGAGCGTCGAGGCGTTCCGGAAGGGGCCCCTGGGCCCCCGACGCCATCGACGTTATCGGCGCCATCGGCGCCATCGAATGATTCCAGGGCGACCCGTACGAGCGCGTCGATCGCCTCGCGCCCTCGCGCGGCGGCGGCGCGGCCGGCCCGCCCAGCGGCCGCGGACGCGATCGCGCCGGCGCCCCCCGCGCCCAGGACGAGCGCGATGACCGAGGGCCCGGCCTGCGCGAGGTACGAGAGCGTGGCCAGGAGCAGCGCGGCGAGCGCGGACAGGCGCGCCGCCGCGCGCGGCCACCCCGCGCCGGCGTCGAGCCGCTGCTCGACCTCGGCGAGGAGCTCGTTCGCCGCCGCGATCTTCGCGCGCGGGTCGGCGGCGGCCATGACCTCGAGCGCGAGGCGGCGCTCCCAGCTCTCCGGCGGCGACCGCCTCGCGAGCTCCGCCAGCCGCGCCTCGACGGGCAGCGCGCGGAGCGAGCGCGCGAGCGACATCAGGTCGCCGCCGGTCACGCGCGCGACCTGCGCAGGGTGCGTCCAGGAGATCGCGGCGCAGGCGGCGCTCGACGCGATCGACAGCGCGCTCAAGAGCACGGCGACGGCGGACACGCCCCCCGCCTAGAACGGCTCCTTGAAGATCGCCTGCTCGATGCGGTCCAGGAACGGCTGACGCAGCTCGGCGAGCGTGAGCTTCGGCTGGATCCGGCTGACGTCGACGGCCGCGATCGGCTTCTGGATGCGGCCCGTGATCGTCACCTCCGCGAGCGTGATGACCCCGCGCTGCTTGCCCTTCTCCTGCGCGCTCGCCGGCGCGCCGTGGCCGAGGATCGCGAGCAGGACCGAACCCAGCGCAAGTGCCTTGTACATGCTCATGGTCTCCCTCACGTGTCGGTCGCTGCGTCGGCGACGCCTCCATCCGGCGCGGCGGCAGGAGGAGGAGCCGCGGGCTGAGCCGCGGCGGCAGCCGCGTTGAGCTCCCCTTCCTTGAGCTTGGCGCGGTTCAGGAGCTCCTCCGAGTCGTCGCGCTGGCCCTTGTTGCGCAGCTCCTGGAACCTCGTCAGCGATTTGATCGCCTCCGCCACCTGCTGCTTCGGCGTCATGCCGGGGACGGCGGGGGCGAACAGGTAGAGCAGGCCGAGGTCGTAGTGGACCTGAGCCAGGTTCGGGTCGCGGGCGAGCACCCAGTCGAACTCGCGCTTCGCGTCGGCGTAGCGCTCGAGCAGGCGGTAAGCGTCCCCGAGGTTGAGGTGCGCGGCGACGTGCTCGGAATCGAAGCGCACGGCGCCCTCGAGGAGCGGCAGCGCCTCCTGGGCGTTGCCCGCCTCGAGCAGGTAGGTCGCGAGCTGCACCCGCGCCTCGACGAGATCGGGGCGGCGCGTCACCGCCTTGCGGAACTCCTCCAGCGCCGCGGCGCGCTGCCCCTGCTCCCGGTAAATCAGGCCGCGGAGCAGCAGCGCCTCGGCGTTGTCCCTGTCGCGCGGCGGGTTCTCGCTGACCGGCTCGAACCCGTCCAGGATCGCCTGGAGCGCGTACAGCGCGAGATCGAGGCGCCGGTTCCTGTAGTGATCGCGGGCGATGATCACCATCGCCGGCCGGTAGTCGGGGTTGATCTTCAGCGCCTCCTGCGCGATCCGCTGGGCAGAGCCGGTATCCCGCTGGAGCGACTTGATCTCCGCGAGCGTCGCCGCGACGGCCGCCGACTTCGGCATCTGGCCGCGCTTCTCGTTCAGGAGCCGCTCGGCCTCGCCGAGCTGGCTCTTCCTGGCGAGGAGCATCGCGTACGCCACGATGGCGGGCTCGTAGTCCGGCACGAGCGTGAAGGCCTGGCGGTAGCTCGCGCCGGCGCCCGCGTCGCGGAGCCGCTCCTGCACCACGCCGAGCGAATAGAAGGCCTGGTGCGCGCGCGGATCGGCCTGCGTCGCCTGCCCGAACTGGGCCCTCGCGTTGACGAGATCGCCGGTCGCGAACGCCTGCAGGCCGCTTTGATAGAACGCCGCCGCCCGGGCGTTCATGGCCGGCGCAGCCGTCTGGGCGGGCAGATCGTAGGGGCGCGCCGAGCTCGGCGTGTCGTTCATGCCGTACGGCGCCTGGACGGGCGCGGTCGCGGCGGGCCCCGCTGGAACCGTGGGCGCCTTCGGCGGCGGCGTCGCCTCCTCGCCGCAGGACGCGAGGGCGAACGGCGACGTGACCGCGAGCAGGCTGGCGAAGAGGGTGACGGGGAGGCGGCGCTTCATGGGACGACCGGCAGGGGCAGGGGGAGGCCGTCGGGCGCGAGCGGCGGAGTCATGCCGGGCCGCGTCCGGAGGAAGAGGCCATCCTTGTATTCGAACGGGCGCTTCGTCTCGGGATCGATGACCCCCTGGCTCCACTCGCGGAGCTTGGCGTCGCCGAGGATGTCCGTGAAGAACGCGAGCCGCTGGATCGCGAGGTCGACCGCCGGATTCCGGACCTTCCACGCCTTCGCCCAGACGACGGACTCGACGTAGAACTTGACCATGGCCTTGTCGGCGTCGTTGAGGAGCCGCTCGCGCGCCGCGCGCCACTGCTCGCGCCGGTTCTGCCGGAGCGCGTCGGCCGTCTCCTGGAGATCCTCGCGATCGCTCGTCTCGGCGAGCTTGAGCAGCTTCTCTTCCTTGTCCGTGTAGAGCCTCAGCCCCGGCGGGCGGGCGTTGTAGAGGCCGGTGCGGCAGGAGTCGTAGAGCGAGCCCTGACGCGCCCGCGCGGCCACCGACCACGGCCGCGACTCATAGGCAGTGATGACCTCCTGGAGCTCCTTCCAGTACCTGTCGTTGGCCTTCGTGATGTCCGCCTCGAAGGCCCGCTTCACCTGGTCGATGACGCCCTCGTAGCGGTGGTGGCCGGTGTCGTAGTCGAACTCGGCCTTGATGCGATCGTCGATGGCCTTGTAGGCGCACTCCGCCGCCATATCGGCCTGCACCGAGCCGAGGGCCTTCACCTTGTCGCCGGTCGCCGAGCTCCGGAAGGACGTGAACGCCGTCATGGTGTTCTTGCACCAGTCCCGGGCCTTCGGATCGCCGCCGGCGGCGCGCATCTTGGACGCGTGGTACGCGGCCTGGACGACATACCCGCTCGCGGCCGGGTTGTTCTTGTTGGCCGCATAATACGCCTCCATCGACTGCGTGGCCTTGGTCCGCGCGGCGCGGTTCGGCCCCTCGTCGGCCCCCCGCTCGTCCCAGGCCTTCAGGTCCGCCGAGGCGACGAGGAAGTCGATGTCGGCCTTCTGCTCGGGGGGCGGGTTCAGGCTCATGAACGTGGCGCGCGAGGCGGTCATCTTGTCGCGCTCCCCGATGTTCGCGTAGAGCAGCACCGAGTTCCTGGCGGCGTCCCGGCGCGCCGCCTGCTCGAACCGACCGTTGCGAGCGATGGTGTCGTAGGTCTCGGCCGCGCTGCGGTAGTTGAAGAAGAGGACGTACGCGGCGGAGAGCGCGTCGTAGGCCTGCTTCAGGTACTTCACCCGCTCGGCGTAGCGCTTCGGATCGGGGTTCTTCGGAGGGTTCGCGCCTGGATCGCCCTTCTCGAGCTTCGAGAGGTTCTCCTCGCTGCCGTACTCCTTGATGAACAGGGAGTACATCTCGATGGCCTGGTCGTAGTCGCCCACCTGCTTGTAGCAGTAGGCGCCGTTCATGGCGGCCTCCGGCGCCTCGTCGCGGGCCGGCGCCTTCTCGAGCGCGACCTTGTAGAGCGCCGCGGCCTCGCGCCAGGCGGCGACGCGCGCGGGGCCGTCCGGCATCTTCTCGGCCTTCTCGAAGGCCCGGGCGGCGTCGATGTAATAGCCGCGAGAGATCGTCGGCCGGGCGATGTCGCCCTCCTTCAGCTTCTGCTCCTCGCTGACGGCGCAGCTCCGCGTGAGCGCCGCCTCGGCGAGCTTGCGGCTCTGCTCGACGTTGTTCTCGAGGTTCGACATCGTCGTGAGCCGCTCCCACGCCTTGTAGCCGAACTCCGTCTTGCCGCACTGCGCTTCGTAGATGGGCTCCATCCGCTTGCGCGCCTCGGCGAACTGGCCGTAGAGGAAGTAGTAGTCGGCCGCCTGGAACGCGTAGAGGTCGAGGTTCTTCGGGGCGTCGAGCGCGGGAGGGACCCGCTGGATGTACTCGTCCCGCGCGGTGACGGCCGCCTGGACCTGGGGGGGCAGCGGCTCGGCGACCACGCGCTGCTGATCGCCCTCACCGACGATCTTGACCTTCTCGCGCGGCTCGATCCCCTCGGCGCCGCTCGTCCGCTGGAAGAGCTTGTGTCGATCCAGGAGCGCCTGGTGGGCGGTGTCGACGACCATGTACGCTGCTGGCTGCAGGTACTTGTCGTCCTCGTTGGAGTCCCGCACGCCGACCGCCGAGCTCCTCGCCTGCTCGATCTCGTGCGTCGCGGGCGAGCGATCCATCGCCACCGTGATGACCACGACCATGTGGTGCGCGTCGGCGAGCCAGTACCGGCTCTCGTACGCGTCCGGGGCGTTCTCGTCCTGGGCCAGGTAGCCGGCCCAGCCCTGCGCGGCGAGGCGGTACTCGCCGAGCGCCCGCTCGAAGATCGGGTCGCGCGTCTCCTTGTCGCCGACCGTCAGCGCCTGCTGCACGAGCGCGCTGCCGGCGTTGGTGTGATCGGCGGCGGCCCGGCGCAGCCCGCCGCGCACGAGCCGCTCGGCGGTCTGGATCGCCTCGGGATCGTCCTTGTTCGCCTCGACCCAAGGGGTCGTCCCGACGTACTGGGCGAGCTTCGTGCGCGCCTCGAGCGCCTTCGCCGAGTTCATCGCCCGCTCGGCCGTGCCCTCGCGCGACTGCGAGGTGAGCGTGTCGTAGATGTCCGCGATCTGGTTCTGGACGACGGGCGCGTCGCGGTGCATCGGCCACTTCTTGAGGAGGATCTCGCTCACCTCGATCGTGTTCCGATACTGATTGAGCTCCTTGAACTCCAGCGCGAGCGCCTTGTAGATCTCGACCGTCCACTTCTGATCCTGCGGGATCAGCTTGGGATCCTGGACGCGATCGATGGCGATCCGCATCTTCTGCTCGGCCATGCGCGGGTCGGTCTCGACGTCGAGGACGTCGTTCCGCGGGACGTAGGGCTCGTCCGGTCCGGGGCCGACGAAGTCGAGGTACGTGAGCGAGCCGGCGATGTAGGTGTACGCCTCGGCGCGGAAATCCGCGCCAGGATCGCCCGTCAGCTTCTCCTGTTCGTCGGTGTAGCGGAGCAGCTCGATGAACTGGCGTACCGAGGTCTCGTAACGCTGCTGCTTGAAGTACGTCCAGGCGAGCTTGTACATCGCGACGCCGTGGACAGGGGGCTTCTTGTACTTGATGGACTGCCGGTACGCCGACTCCGCCCTGTTGTAGTTGAACGGGCCGCCGGCGCGGTCGATCTCGTTGAAATGGTAGTCGCCGATCTGCCACCAGACCTCGGCGACGTAGCGGGGCTCCGCGCCGAGCGCCGTCTTCTGCGGGATCGGCTGGCAATCGTCCGTATACGGATCGACGTACGCCGTCTCGTCCTCGGTGACGGGCGCCCGCCCCCGCGCGCCCTTGCGCGCCTGGAGCGCCCGGCCGCCCGGCGTGGACCCGATGGGCGTCGGGTGGCGCGCCTCCCAGCCGGTCCAGTAATCGTTGTCGTGGTCCTGCGGGAGCTTGCCGACGATGTCGCGCGTCGGATCCTTCGGGTCGGTCTCGACGGGATAGGGATACTTGTTGTGGCACACGAGCGAGCGCCACACCTGCTGCGCCTCGGGGAACCGGACCGAATCGTTCAGCGCATGGCCGAGGTAGTAATAGATCCCGGCGAGCTCACGGTACTGGGGGAACTCGCGGATGACGCGCTTGTAGAGCGCGATGGCCGGGAGCAGCGCGACGCTGAGATCCTCGCTCGCGTCGTTGTCGGTGCGCGCGCGCTCCTCGTAGAGCGCAGCCAGGCGGAACATCGCGTCGGGCGTGTTCTCGGGGTGGGCGTTGGGGCCGCTGTAGCGCTCGACGAACACCTCGAGCCGGCGGATCGCCTCTTCCCGGGCGTCGCGGAGCCCCTTCCTCTCGATCTCGATCTCGCGGTCGAGCGACGAGAGGATGCGGCGGCGCCTGTCCTCGTAGTGGTGCTGCACGATGCGCGTGATGGCGCTCCGGTAGTCGCGCGCCGCCTTCTCGTAGGCGCCCGCCTCCTTCTCGAGTTCGGCGAGCGCCGCCAGCTGGGCCGGCGTCGGAGGAGGAGGCGGCGGCGCCTGCTTGCGCCCGACCGACATCGGCGGCGCGAAGGGTTGCACCGCTGGCGCAGCCGGCGCCGTGACGCCAGGTTCAGCCGTCGTCGGCGCAGCCGTGGCGCCGGGCGCAGACGTCGTCGGCGCAGCCGTGGCGCTGGGCGCAGACGTTGTCGGCGCGGCCGCGGGAACGGCAGACGCCGCCGGCGCTGGCTGGGCGCCCGGCTGGGAGAGCGCGAGCGGCGCGACCGCCAGCACCAGCGCAAGGCTGGCAAACCCGAGCGCGCCGCGCGGGCGACGGCGCCCCGGTCGCACGACGCCGCCGAGCGGCCCGCGCGCGCCCGCCGGTCCGAGGATCTGCGCCCCTGCTCCTCTTCGCAGCGCGCCAGAGATCTGCGGCGCGCTCGCGCCGCCACGCTCCTTGCTCACTTCTCGTCCTCCGGATCGCCGCTGTCGTCGAGGACCTCGTTGAGCTCCTCCTTGAGGAGCCGATCCTCACGGGCACGCTCGACCTGCAGGCTGCGAACGCGCGTCATCTGCTCCTCGCGGACCTCCCACGCCTCCTCGGTGATGCCGACGTCGGCGCGCAGGATGATGTTCTTCAGCCGGTCGCGGACGAGGCCGAAGTTTCGCATCGCGACCTCGCCGACGACGAGGCGCGCCTCCCTGTCGAGCGCGTCGAGCTGCACCGAGTAGTGGACGACGTTCGCCGTCTCCCGGCCGACGATCTGCCGGAGCCCCGAGGACTTCTGGGCGACCTCTCCCTCGATGTCGCGGAGCGCCGCCTCGACCTTCGCGTCCGCCGCGTCGCCGGCGCGGAGCACCGGCATGATCCGCTGCGCGTACGCCGCGAGATCCGCGCCGCCGGCGCCCGCCGCGGCCAGCTCCGCCTCGCGGGTCAAGGCGTCGCGGTGGGCCTTGCGCGTCTGCGCGTCCTCGATGAAGCGCTGATCGCCGAAGCCGACCTGGACCCGGCCCGCGCTGACCTGCTTGCGGAGCACGTCGGTCTGCTGGCGGTAGAGCGCGAGGTCGCGCTCGTTCTGCGCGAGCTCGATCTCGAACCGGGCGATGCTCGCGGGATCCCGGACGACCCCGGCGTGCGGCCCCTCGCGGAGCAGCCGCCTGAGCCCGTTGATCGTCGCCTGCAGCGAGTCCGTCTGCAGCGTGAGCTGCTGCAGGCGCTGCGACTGGGTGTTCCACTGCTTGAGCGCCTGCGCCTCGCGATCCTGGAAGTCGGCGTCCGTGACGGGCACCCGCGCGAGGCGCTTCTCCAGCGCCCTACGCCTCGCGCGCGCGCTGCCGATCTCGCCCGAGAGCGAGTCGTCCTCCACGTCGTCCATGCCCTGGCCGAGCGCGAGGCGCGCCAGCGCGACCCGGTTGAGCAGCGCGAGCGCCTTCTCCTCGCCGGCCTTGAGCTCCGGGAAGGCGCGCACCCGGTTGGGCGAGCTGAGCACGGCGTTCAGCTTCTCGATGAGCTCGTTCGACTGCTTGATCAGCTCGCGGCAGTGGTTGATGTCGTCGATCACCGCGAACGCGGCCGGGCCGTCCTCGGCCTCGCGCGCCCACTGCACCGCCAGCGGCGGGAGCGAGGTGGTCGTGTCGAGCGCCTCGAGCTGCTCCTGGCTCAGCTTGTCGTAGTAGACCGCGGGATCGCTCGTCGAGCCGAGGAAGGCGTCCACGCGCGCGCGCATCGGGTCGTACGTGGCGCGGACCCCCTCGTACACCTTCAGCGCCTTCTCGAAGCGGCCCGCGCGCAGCATCAGGTCGCCGCGGAGCAGCGAGCCGTCCGCGATGTTCTGGCTGTCCGGCTCGGCGATCGCGAGGATCTCGAGCGATCGCTGGGCGCGATCCACGTCGCCCAGGCGGACATACACCCACGCGAGCTCGTAGAGCATCGTCCCGAACTCGGGCGAGACGCGGTCGATGTGGCCGTAGGCCTGCACCGCCTGGGACCACTGGTCGGCCTCGTAGAAGAGCCGCCCGATCGCGAGCCACGCGAGGTCGATGACGCGCCGGTGCTCCGCGGTGTCGGCCGGGAGCTGCGTCACCTTCTGGAACAGATCGATCGCGGCGACGTAGCGGGTCTTGGGCACCGCCGGGGGCGCATCCCCCTCCTTGAGCGGCTCGGGCGGGGGCGTCGCCTCCTTCACCGCGATCAGGCCGAGCAGGTACCTCGCCTGGTGGAGGTACTCGCTCTGCGGGTCGACCGCGCCGAGCGAGGCCTTCGCGCCGCCGAAGTCCTTCTTCACGTAGAGGCCCTTGCCGCGCGCGTACGCGAGGGCGCTCCCCGCCGTGGAGGCCGGGACGCTGTTCATCGACGCGAAGACGGCGTCGAGCGCGTCGTAGTCCTTGATCCGGAGGCAGATGTCCACGAGCCGGCCGAGCGCCTTCGCCTGGTAGGCGGCGAAGCGCGGCTCGGCGCTGCTCGCGACGATCCGCAGGAAGACCCGGCGGGCCGAGAGGTACTGCTTCGAGCGAAAGTACGTCTCCCCGAGCAGCGTGAGCGCGTCCGGGAACGCCGTCGGATGGTCGGGGTACTTCTCGACCACCTGGTTCAGCACGTTGGCCGCCCGCTCGTAATCCCTTGAGCCCATCAGGAGCTGGGCGTCAGCGATGCGCTGGGCCGGCGTGCGCTGCTCGCCGCGGGACTTGTGGATCGCCGCCTGAATGGCGCCCAGCCCGGACGTGACGCTGCCGATCTGCTGAGAGGCGCTCGTGTAGGCGCGCTCGGAGTCCAGGGCCCACGCTCCGGCGGGGGCCGCGGTCGTGGCCGCGCCGAGCACGAGCAGGCCGAGCAAGGCAGGGAGTCCCCGCGATCCGGTGTCCCAGGTCATGGTGGCTTGTCCTAACGAGCTCGAACCTACTTCCCACCCGCGGCGGCGGACGGCTGCCCGGGAGCATCCGAGAGGCCGCTCACGATCTTCTCGACGAAGCGGACGGCTGGCCGCTCTTCGAGCGGGGTGGTGACGCCGCCCTTCTCGAACGCGACCGCCTGGAGGTTGATGGTCTTGCCCTCGACCGCCGTGAAGGAATGGCTGGAGCGCACCTCGAAGCGGTAGCCCCGGAGGTAGGAGAACACCCCGTAGCCGTTGCCCTGCAGGTTCACGAGCACCTGGAGCGTGTGATCTCCCGGCGGAACGGAGCCGTTGAAGATCGGGATCTCGGTCTGCTCGGCGAGGGCGCCCGACTGATCGGTCTTGTTGTACTGGACCGCGCCATCCAGGACGATCAGCACGCGCGTGACGCGGAACGCGGACGACAGCTCGTTGTTGAATCGGATCGAGGCGCGCGAGCCGGCGCCGCCGCCGGAGAGGATCGTGTCGCTGAGGAGCGAGAGCCGCGTGTGGCTGCGCCGGATCTGCTCCTTGAGCTCGTCGATGCGCTGCTCCAGATCGCGCAGCCGCACCGCATAGGTCGGACCGTCCATCGCCGGAGCGGCGGCCGCGCCTGCAGCCGGGGCAGGAGGCGCCGCCGGGGCGGCCGTCGCGCCGGGCGCCGCCGCCGCGCCCGCAGCGGGGGCGACCGTCGCGGCAGGCGCCGCCGCTCCCGCAGCCGGCGCGACCGTCGCGGAAGCAGGCGCAGGAGCCGCTTGCGCTCCGTTGACAGGCGCGGGCGCTGCGGGGACAGCCGGTGCTGCGGAGGCCGCCGGCGCCACAGAGGCGGCGGGAGCAGCGGCCTTGCCCGTCGCGCCGCCCGGGGCCTGCGCGAAGGCGGGCATCGACATCAAGAACGAGGCTCCCACCCCCACAGCCAGCATCCTGATAAGTCGCATCGAAAGGTAACCTCGTGGTTGAACCCTCGTCAGCAGAGGGGGGGCGACCTCTCGCCCGGTGCCGGGGAGTCTAGTGGCGGCGGGCTTCCGAGCGCAACGACCTGGACACCTGCCTCCTCCCCCGGCGCAGGCTCCCGTCGCTCACGGCACAATGACAGCGCGGCGCGGCCGAAATCGTGTGAGGCCCCTCCCGCAGCGGGCGCCGCGGCGTCCTCAGCCGGTCCGCAGGGCGCTGCCCCGAGAACGTCACGCGACCGCGACCGGCTCTCCCCGCCGGCGGCGCGCGGCGCGCGCAGAGATCTGCGCACGCCCGTCCCCCTGCCCTTCCCCGGCCTCGGGCGCTGCGGGCGAAGGGGGCTCGCTCGCTCGGGGGCGGATCCGCTAAGGTGCGCTTGTGTCAGGGGAAGGAGTGCTCCTCAGATCTTCGAGCCGCGCTGCGCGTCCGATCCGACGCCGCGGTCGCCGCCGCGAACACTCCGCCGCCCGGGCCGCCGAAGGAGCGCCGCAGAGGCTCGGCCGCTCCGGGAGCTAGGATGGTCCCGATTTCTCGAGAGGAGGTCACGGACGAAGCGCTGATGATGCGCTTCCAGGGCGGCGACCGCGCGGCGTTCGCCGGGCTCGTCCGGCGGCACAAAACGTCCATCTACAACTTCATCCTGCGACAGGTCCGCGGGCCTGCGATCGCCGAGGATCTGGTGCAGGATGTGTTCGTGAAGATCGTGCAGAGCGCCTCCGACTTCAAGCACGAGGCCAGGTTCACCACCTGGGCGTTCGCCATCGCGCGCAACGTCTGCATCGATCACCTGCGCAAGATGTCGCTCCGGCGCCACCCGTCGCTCGACCAGGGCTCCGGGGAGGGCGGCGACGGCCCGACGCTCGGCGAGCGGACCGCGGACCCGGCGCCCCAGGCCGCGGTGGACCGCGTCGCGATCGGGACCGAGATGGGGCAGCGCATCGTCCGCGCGGTCGAGGGCCTCCCGCACGAGCAGCGGGAGGTCTTCCTGCTCCGGGAGATCGGGCACGTGCCCTTCAAGGACATCGCCCACATCGTGGGGGTGCCCGAGAACACGGTGAAGAGCCGGATGCGCTACGCCCTGGAGCGGCTCCAGGAGGCCCTCTCGGAGTACGAGGATTACGCGAGGGCGCTGCGCTAGCGCTCCGGAAGAGCTGTCTATGGACTGCGAGAAGTTCGACCAGCACGTGATGGACGCGCTCTACGACGAGCTCGACGAGCTGACGTATGCGGCCATGAAGCGGCACATGGACGGCTGCGCCCGGTGCGCGTCGGCGTTCGCCGGGCTGCGCGCGGCCCGCGATGTCGGCGCCTTGCCGTTCGAGGAGCCGAGCGAGGAGCTCGAGGCGCGGATCCTCGACGCCGTCGAGGTCGCGCAGAAGAAGACGCCGTTCCGGCGCAAGGCGCTCCGCGCGCTGGCCTGGGCCGGCAGCCATGCGATGCGGCCGCAGCTGGCGATGGCGGCGCTGTTCGTGCTCGTCATCGGATCGAGCCTGCTCCTGCTGCGGCCGAAGACGGGCGTGGCGCCGGTGCGGGTCACCGAGTGGGGCCAGCCCGCGTCGGATCAGCACGAGGCGCCCCGCAGCGCCGCGCCTGCGCCCGCGGCCACCGCGATGGAGGAAGGCGACGGCCGGCGCTCGGCCGAGGCCAAGGCGAACGACGCGCCCAGGGCGGAGGCGGCGAAGGAGAAGAGCGCGCGTGCGTCCGCGTCCCCGGACGACGGCGCGAGCGCCGCGTTGCACGAGGCGCAAGCGCTGCAACGCAAGTCGGGCTGCGCGGCGGCCGTCGGCAAGCTCGACCAGGTCGGCGCGCAGTACCCGGGCACGCCGTCCGCGCACGCCGCGATGTGGGAGGCGGCCCGGTGCTACCAGGCCTCCGGGGACACGGAGAAGGCGCGCGAGCTGCTGCTCGCGCTGCGCTCCGCGAAGGGTTACGGCGACCGCGCCGAGCAGCAACTCGCGGGCCTCGAGGCGAACGCCGCCGGCGCGCAGGCGCAGAACTCGGCGCCGGCGGCCGCCCCCGCCGCGGCGGCGCGGCGCGCTGTGCCCAAGGCGGCGATGCCCGCGGCGCCGCCGCGCGACGCCGAGGAGCCAGGGGCTGCGGGCTCCTCGCGGGCGGCGCCCGCCGATGCCACGATGTCGCGCTGACGGGCCGCCGACACGGCCCGCGCCTCCGCCGTCCCCGGCGCCGCGCCTCGACCTCACCGCGCGCGCCGTGCCTCGACCTCACCGCGCGCGCCGCGCCTCGACCTCACCGCGCGCGCCGCGCCGCGGTGGCGCCAGCCTCAATTCGATCTCACCGGCGCGTCGCGGATGTAGGCGATCGTCCTGATCGTGCCGACGATGCGCTCGCGATCGTCCGGCGTGAGATCGACGAAGCGGATCCCCATGCCCGGGTTCGGGTTGTCGTGGAGGGGGCGCACCTCGTTGATCCACTGCACCGTCCCCTCGAGCACGTACGAGCCGTCGGCCCCCGGCGGCGAGAAGCGGAGCGTCAGCCGCGTGCCGATCGAGAGGGGCTGCGTCGTGCGGACGAAGATGCCCATCTCCGAGATGTTGGTGATGGACGCGTAGAGGAACGTGTCATCGGTCTCGCAGTCCACGAGCCAGGTGACGTCGAGGCGCTCGGACGAGCGTCGGTCGAGCGAATCCGGGGCGGGGATCTCGTGCTCGGCGTCCTCGCCGGAGCCTTGCGTGTCGCCGTAGGCGCCGGCCTGCGCGCACGAGGGCGACGTACCGCCAGGCGTGTCGGGCGGATGGTTCGAGTCACCACGGCCCCCGGTCATGAGTCTGCGACTAGCCGCTTTCCGCACGCGCGTCGAGGGCGCTCGACGAGGAGAAGCACGCGTGCGTCGCCAGGCTGCGCAACAGGAGCCGCGCGGCGCGGCATGCGTCGGGAGCCCCACGATGGCGGCTCACCGCACGCGGATGACACCGGCGCGGACGCGGTCCTCGTGTTCCGGCCCACGCGTCACCTGAAAGCGCGTCTCACCAGCGAAGAGGCCAAAGTAGAGCGTGTAGTCGCCCGGGGTGAAGTTGGGCTCGAGCTGGAGCTCGTGGTCGTCCACGACGACGTCGCCCGGCTGCCACAGGCTGAGCGGGTAACGCCCCTCGATCACGGGATGGTCGCCGTTGTATCGGCGCTGGAACCCGTCGATGTGAACGAACATCTTCCAGTTGCCGGTGACCGGCCGGTGGACCCGGAAGTAAGTCCGCAGGTGGTAGCTCTTCTGAGGGACGACGCTCGATACCTTCTGGCCGTCGTCGTCGGTCAACTCCCAGCCGAGCACCTCCAGCTGATCCTCGAACATCGCGTCGAGCGGGTTCTCGGGAACGGCGGGCTCATCGAGGACGACACGGCCGAGCCAGCTCTCGTTCGGCCTGCCTCCGAGCTCGTTCGACGCAAGGAGGATCTGGCTGGAGCGGCCGTCGAGGACGGGCAGGTTGCGCTGGTAGCGCTTGCGAAAGAGACTGTTCAACCGGGGCAGATCGTCGGACTTCACGACGAGCCAGCGGCGAGCGTCCGGAACGGCGGCGCCGTCCACGGAGCTCCCCGCGGCGGTGAGCCAGTCGAACGCCTGCAGGACGTCCGTGAACGAGGTGACCTCGCCGCCCTGGTAATAAGCCGCCGTGCGGCTCCGGACGCCGAGCGTCGCGAGCGGCTCGCCGGGCTTGCGAAGGGACTCGTAGGACGCGAAGACCTCCTTCGGCGAGAGCTGGGCCGCGAGCGCCGGATAGTACCAGAAGCTCAGCGCGAAGCCGGCGACGAGGCCGGCGAGCGGCGTGCCGATGGCGCGTGGGACGGAAGCGCGCGCGACGGCGTGGCGGAACGCGTCGCGCGCCACGAGCAGCAGCACGGGGCTCGCGGCGAGCAGCATGGGCAGCGCCCACCAGGCGTTCATCCCGTACGCGGCGAGGTGGTTCGGCATCCTCGCCACGGTGCCCCACCCGATGCGCTTGCCGACGAAGAGCATCGCGCCGACACCGACGAGCGCGGCCTCGATGACGATCAGCAGGAAGAGCAGGTTGCCGTTCCAGATGCGGGCGAGCTCCGCGGCGCCGGCGTGCACCTCGTCGAGCAGGCGCCGCGCCCACGCGCCGAAGCTGCGGTCGAGGTCGCGGGGCTGCTCTTCGAACCAGGTGAGCGAGACGAGGCCGGCGAACGCGAGCAGGACGAAGCGCATCGCCGAGGCCGCTTCGCCCTCGAAGCTCTTCGGGAAGACGGGCTTGTCGACCGAGAAGACGCTGAGCGCCCTGTCCGGTGAGGTGACGAGATCGCGGTAGAGGACGAAGGCGAGCACGGCGCAGCCGACGGCGAGCGCTCGCGAGGAGGGAGCGCCGCGCTCGAGATCGCGGATGGCGAGCGCGGCGATGGCGGCGAGGAGCGCGGGGCCGCTGAACGGGAGCGCCCCGGCGTGCGGCGCGAGGAGCGCAAACGCGCCGTAGGCGAGCGCAGACGTGACGATCAGCGCGATCCGGACGCCGGCCTCGCGATCGAGGCGGGGGGCGACGCCCTCGCCCGCCCGGTCCGCAGCGGGGGCCCGGAAGAGCCGGCCGACGGCGAACGGCAGGAAGGCGCTCCACGGGAAGAGGGCATGGCCGAGCTGGCGCAGCGTGAGATCGAACGTGGACTCGACCGGCGGCTTCTTGAGGAGCGCCACGCCGAGGGCGCGGGGGAGCGGCTCGCCGGCGCTCGAGCTCGCGAGCACGAGGGCGCCCTGCGCCGCCGCCGCGACGCCGAGCACCAGCGCGGCGGCGCCCACGAGATCGCCCAGCGTGGGCCCCCGGCCTTCCGGCTCGGGCCAGGCGCCGGACGTCCGGAGCAGGAGCCAGGTCAGGCCGGCGCCGAGCGCGGGGACGGCGACCCCGATCAGCAGGCCGCGGCTGAGGTATCCGGCGACGACGCCGAGGATCCCCACGGCGAGCCACGCGGCCGACGCGAGCAGGGCGCCGCGCTGCGCCCCTCGCCCGCCCTCGAGCAGCGCGCCGGTCAGCCCGCAGAACGCCATCGTGAGCGCGGCCATCGTGACGATGTCGCCGAGCAGGGTGCGCGCCTGCATCACGTAGAGCGGCATCGTCACGAGCACCGCGACGCCGTACAGGCCGGCCCTTCGATCGACGAGGCGGGCGAGGAACTCGTAGAGCACGAGCGCGCCGGCGAGCCCCCACAGCGCGAGCGGGAGGCGCCCGGCCCAGTCGTGCAGACCGAACACGCGGAAGCCGAGCGCCATCGAGGTGAACCCGAGCTCGCCCATGCCGAGATCGGTCAGGGTCGGCAGCTGCCCGGGAGCGTCCGCGAGATCCAGGCCGCACGCGCCGAAGACGTGGATGGCGATGCGGCGGGCCAGGTCGGCCCGGTCGAGCTCGTAGGGGTCCCAGATGCCGCTCTTGCCGACGAGGGGCAGCAGCGCGATGGCCGCGAGCGCGAGGGCCGCGAGCCTCGCGAGGCCGGCGCGCCCGCTCCCGGCGGCCATGCGGTCGCGATCCATGGCCGGCGCGTCACCGATCTCAGCCGAGCGCGCCTCGAGAGGGGGTACCTCGGCGCGGGGCGGGGCTCCGCTCGCGTGCGGGACGGGGTCGGCGGGCGGGGCTCCGCTCTGTGGGTCCCCTCGGTGGACGCTCGACATGCAGGGCATCCCCTTACCGCCTTCGCGCGCGCGTGACCACGGATCGTGGGGAAGCGTTTGTAGCCCCCTTGTGCGTCTGCTATCGCGCGCGGCGTGGTGAAAGCCCGTCCCCAGAGCGCGCCCCAGGGCGCGAAAGCGCGCCCGCAGGCGCCGAAGCCCGCCTCGGCTTCCCGCGGCCCCCGTCCTGCCGAGAAAGACAGCCGAGGCAGCCGTCGAGGAGCGCAATCCAGCGAAGCCCCCCGGGCGAGCGACGCGGCGATCCCGCGAGGTCGCCCCCCCCGGCGCGAAAATCAGGCTCACGCCGACGAAAGGTCGCGACGTGCGAGCGAGCAGGGCGGCGCGACGCGCGCTGCCGAGCCGGGCAAGGAGCGGCGGGCCGGCGCCACACGCGCGGCCGAGCCGGGCAAGGAGCGGCGGGCCGGCGCAACGCGCGCGGCCGAGCCGGGCAAGGAGCGGCGGGCCGGCATGGAGCGCGCTGCCGAGCCGGGCAAGGAGCGGAAGGCCGGCGCGACGCGCGCTGCCGAGCGGGGCGAGGGGGAGAAGACGGCCAAGCAGAGGGGCTCCGCGGCGCGCTCCTCCGGCGCGGCCCGCGGCCGGGCAGGGCGTGGGCCCCGCGCGGGCGGTGGCGCGGAGGGTCGACCGCTCCCGGACGGGAGGGCCGCCGGCCGAGGCGCCACGCAGCAGCGGCGCAAGAAGGCCGCCGAGCCGAGGCGGACGGAGGAGGCCGACGCCGCGCTGCCGAAACGATCCGGGCGCGTGGCCCTGGTCGGGCGCCCCAACGTCGGCAAATCGACGCTGCTGAACGCGGCGCTCGGCCATCCGCTCGCGATCGTCTCGCCGACGCCTCAGACGACGCGCGACGCGATCCTCGGGGTCGTGCACCACGGCCCGGCGGAGATCGCGCTGCTCGACACGCCCGGCCTTCACCGGCCGCGCACGGAGCTCGGGCGCGTGATGAACCAGGCGGCGCGCGAGGCGGCGCGGGGCGCCGACGTGATCGTGTTCGTGACCGAAGCCCCGGATCCCGCGCGCCTGCCGCGGCGCGTGAAGGAGGACGAGGACGGCCCGCCGCTCGCGCCGCACCCGGGCGATCTGACGTTGCTCGCGGACCTGGGGAGCGAGGCGCCGGTGGTGTTCGTGCTCAACAAGGTCGACAGGATGCGGGACAAGGCGCTGCTCTTGCCGCTCCTCGACGCGTTCGCCAAGCTCCGGGATTTCGCGGCGATCATCCCCATCTCGGCGCTGCGCGAGGACGGCGTCCAGCGCGTGCTCGACGAGGTGGCGAAGCTCTGCCCGGAGCGGGACTGGGGCTTCGCGCCCGATGAGCTCACCGACAGGCCGACGCGCTTCTTCGCCGCCGAGTACGTGCGCGAGCAGATCCTGCGCGCGACCAAGGCCGAGGTGCCCCACGCGAGCGCCGTGCAGATCGAGCGCTACGTCGAGCCGACAGGCGAGGGCGCGCTGCACATCGACGCGACCATCCACGTGGAGCGGCCCGGGCAGAAGAAGATCCTGATCGGCGCGGGCGCGGAGCAGCTGAAGCGCATCGGCACGGAGGCTCGGCTCCGGATAGAGGAGCTCGTCGGCCGGCAGGTGAACCTCAAGCTCTGGGTCCGGGTGACACCGGAGTGGCGTGAGTCGCGGGAGCGGCTGGACGAGCTCGGTTACAACAAGGGAGAGACCTCGTGAGCGCGGCAAAGCCAGCCCTTTCCAGATCGAACAAACGCACCCAGGGAGCTGCCGCAGGCGGGCGGACGGCGAAGAGGGGCGATGCCCCCGAGAAGAGGGGCGGCGTCGCTCCCAGGAAGGGCGCTGCCGCCTCCGGCAAGGGCGCTGCCGCTCCCGGAAAGCGCGCTGCGGCGCCCGGCAAGGGCGCTGCCGCTCCCGGAAAGCGCGCTGCGGCGCCCGGCAAGGGCGCTGCCGCTCCCGGAAAGCGCGCTGCGGCGCCCGGCAAGGGCGCTGCCGCTCGCGGAAAGAGCGAAGCGGCGCCCGGCAAGGGCGCTGCCGGATCGAAGAAGGGCAGCAGATCCGCCCCGGGCAAGGGCCGCGCTCTCTCCGAGCCGATCAGCCACGAGGCGGCGGAGGAGAGGGAGGAGCTCGCGGCGGAGCTCGCCGAGGAGGTCGTCGCGGCCGCCGAGGACGCCGCGGCCGATGCGCCTGCGCTGCCCCCGTCGGCCGGGATCGTGGCGCTGGTCGGGCGGCCCAACACCGGAAAGAGCACGCTGTTCAACCGGCTGATCGGCAAGCGCGTCGCGATCGTGCACGACGAGCCCGGGGTGACCCGCGATCGCCACTACGGCGACGTCACCTCGCGGGGACGGCGCTTCACGCTCGTCGACACGGGCGGGTTCGACCCCGAGAGCGATGATCCCATGCGGCAGGGGATCAAGCGGCAGATCGACCTCGCGATCGCCGAGGCCGACGTCATCGTGTGCGTGCTCGACGCCGTGACGCCGGTCACGCCGTCCGAGCACGCCGAGCTCGGCCTGCTGCGCCGCGCGGGCAAGCCCGTGATCTACGTCGCCAACAAGGCGGACTCGCCGAAGGCCGAGGTGGAGGCGGCGGAGCTGTACCGCCTCGGGATGGAGCGGCTCATCCCGATCAGCGCCCTCCATGGCCGCGGCATCTCGGATCTGGAGATGGCCATCGAGGCGGCGCTGCCCGAGAAGCCCGCCGCGCCCGAGGAGTCGGCCGAGGGGGCGCTCCGCATCGCCATCATCGGGCGGCCCAACGCGGGGAAGTCGTCGCTCGTCAACCGCATCGCGGGCGAGGAGCGCATGCTGGTCGACGCGACGCCCGGCACGACGCGCGATCCGATCGACACGCTGGCCGAGCGCGACGGGAAGCGGTTCTTGCTCATCGACACGGCCGGCATCCGGCGCAAGTCGAAGGTCGCGAAGGAGGACAGCGCCGTCGAGGCGGTCAGCGTGATCCACGCGATCCGCGCCATGGAGCGGGCGGAGGTCGTGCTCCTGCTCTGCGACGCGGCCGAGGGCGTGGCCGAGCAGGACGCCAAGATCCTCGGCCTCGCGGTCGATCGCGGGTGCGGCGTCGTGATCGGCCTCAACAAGATCGATCTCCTCGACCGCAAGACGCTCGCCAAGGCGGAGCAGGACGCCCGCGACAAGCTCTCGTTCGTGCCGTGGGCGCCGATCGCGCACGTGAGCGCGCGCAGCGGGCGCGGCGTGGCGAAGCTCATCGAGACAGCGGCCCAGGTGGCCGACGCCTACCGCAAGCGCGTGCCCACCGGGGAGCTCAACCGCTTCTTCGAGCAGATCCTGCTCACGCACCCGCCGCCCACGCACGGCGGGCGCGCGCCCCGCCTGTTCTTCGTCACGCAAGCCGAGACGTCGCCGCCGCTGTTCGTCGTCGTCGCGAGCGATCCCGACAAGCTCCACTTCAGCTACCGGCGCTACGTGGCGAACCAGCTCCGGCAGGCGTTCGGGCTGGAGGGCGTGCCGGTCCGCGTGAAGTACAAGGAGCGCAGGCGGCGAGGGTAGGCCGGGGGCAGCCCAGCTGCCTCCTTCAGACCGTTTCCAATTACTGCAGGACAGCCAGAAGAACGGCCGAGCTGCCCGTGGCTACCCCGCCGCCCCGGGCAGCGGCGCCAGCACGTCGGCGATCCTCGCGAGGCCGGCCACGTCGTGGATGTCGTACGGGAACGCCGGGACGTCGACGCGGACGCTGCCGCCGCTCTGCTCGTCCTCGAGCGCCGCCTCGAGGGCGATCAGGTTCAGCTGATCGAGCTTGCCCATGCGGCTCTCGTCCTTGGCGGCCTGAAGCAGGCGCGCCGCGGCGCCGGAGGCGAGCGCAAGGCTGCTCCCGTCGAGCGCGGCGGCGATCTCGCCGACGGCTGGGAGCGCGCCGTACACCGGGTGGACGCGGTTCACGACGAACGCGTCGCGACGCATCTGCTGCTCGCGCAGGCGCTCGGCGAAGTACAGCACCTCGCGCACGCAGAGCGGATCGGGCGTCGTGACGAGCACGTAGGCCACGTCGGGGCCGCGGAGCGCCGACGCCACCGCGTCCGCCCGCTGCTTCCAGCCGCCGAAGACCGCGTTCATCTCGCTGATGAACGCCGCGATCTGCTCGAGGAAGCCGCTGCCGGTCAGCTTGCCGATGCCCCGCAGCACCGCCGCCGTCGAGCGCGCCAGCAGGTTGAGCGAGAGCTTGCCGGAGCTCTGGAAGGCCTGCACGAACCACCGCGTCGCCGCGCCGTCGATGGCGCCGACGAGGCGCTCCGGCGCGTCGAGGAAATCGAGCGCGTTCGCCGTGGGCGGCGTGTCGAGCAGGACGAGGTCGTAGCTCGGGTCGCTCCTGACGGCGTAGAGCTTCTCCATCGCCATGTACTCCTGCGTGCCCGCGAGCGACGTGGAGATGTACTTGTAGAGGACGTTGCCGAGGATCCGGTCGCGCTGCTCGGGCGTGGGGGCGAGCGACGCGACGAGGCCATCGAAGGTCGACTTCGTGTCGAGCATCATGACCGTCATCGAGCCGGGCACGTCGACCCCCGCCCTGGCGAAGCGGGCGGGCTCGATCGTCTGCGCCTCGGTCGTCATCTCCTCGAGCCCGAGGCTCTGGGACAGCCGGCGCGCCGGATCGATCGTCAGGCAAAGGACGCGCTTGCCGCGGCGGGCAGCGGCGAGACCGAGCGCTGCAGTCGTGGTCGTCTTGCCGACGCCGCCGCAGCCGACGCAGAGGATCACCCTGCGAGAGGCGAGCAGCGGGGCCAGACCGGCGTGGTCTGCCTGGAGGGACGCGTCGGCGGCGGGCGGGCTGTTCCGAGGGGGTGCGAGCGAGCCGGGCATTGCGCGCGACCTGAGGCCGCGGCCCCTTGTAGCACGAACCGGGGGGGCGCGAGCGCCCAGCCTGCGGCGCAGCGACCGTCCGGCCTGCGGCGCAGCGACCGCTCAGCCTGCGGCGCAGCGACCGTCCGGCCTGCGGCGCAGCGACCGCTCGGCCTGCGGCGCAGCGCCCGCTCAGCCTGCGGCCTCGCGATCGCTCAGGCGGCGGCGCGGAGGATGCGCAAGCACCCCGCAGCGGCCCGGGCAATGGAGACGCCACGCTCCGACGTGCCGCCACGGCCGCAGAGCAGCACCTCGCCGCCTTCCACCGAGAGGCTCTGGACCTCGACCTCGGCGGTGAGCGTGGCGATGCGCGAGCCGACCGCCGCGCTCTGCACGGCGTCCGGGTTGGCGAGGAGCGGGGCGTAGGCGGCGAGCTCCTCGCACGCCGGCCATGCGCCCGCCCCGGCGACGAGGCAGCCGCTGTTGTCCACGAGGACCACGACGTCCAGGTTCGCCTCGGCGCGGGTCGTCGAGAGCTGATAGTGCAGCGCGGTGACCGGATCGTCGCTGCGGCGGCGCCGGCGCTCGGAGGTGGGGATCCCCTCATCCAGGGCCGACGTGCCCTGCTCGATCGAGGGCGCGCCGGGATCGACCGGGCGCTCTGCGCGGCCTCCCGGCCTGCCGCCGCGCTGGGCGCCAGCGCAGCCGTCCGACGCGGGCTGAGGCACAAGCTGCTGGTTCGATAACGAGAGCGACACGAACACCTCCTCGACGCGAAGGATGGTCGCAGCGCACGAGGGCGGCCAACTTTGCTAAGTTCGGATCGACGATGCGCGGCTTCATCGATCTGCACTCCCACTGGGTCGCGGGCGTCGACGACGGCGCCCGCACCGTCGAGGAGAGCCTCGCCCTCCTCACCGCGCTCCGCGGCGCCGGGTTCGACACCGTCGTGGCGACGCCGCACATGCGCCCCGGGATGTTCGACAACACCCGGCAGGGCCTCCAGGCCGCCTACGACGCGACCTGCGCCGCGCTGCGGGCCGCCGCCGGCGCGCGCGACCTGCCCGCGCTCGAGCTCTCGTCGGAGCACTTCTTCGACGACATCGTCTTCCAGCGCCTCCTCGACGGCAGCGCCCTCCCCTTCCCGGGCGGCCGCGCCGCGCTCGTCGAGTTCCCGACCCGGAGCTTCCCCGCCCGGGCCGCGGAGCGGATCTTCGACCTCAGCCGCCGCAAGCTCCGCCCCGTCATCGCCCACCCGGAGCGCTACGAGCCCGTCTTCGACGACATCTCCTCGCTCGATCCGCTGCTCGACGCGGGCGCGGTGCTCCTCCTCGACGTCGCGGCGCTCACCGGCAAGTACGGGCGCACCCCCCGCCGGGCCGCCGAGCAGCTGCTCGAGGCCGGCTACTACTACGCCGCGTGCAGCGACGCCCACGCCGCAAAGGACGTCCCCGACGTGCGCGACGGCATCAAGGCCCTCTTCGCCAGGGTCGGCGAGGAGGAGGCGACCTTCATGCTCCTCGACGGCCCGCGCGCGATCCTCGAAGGCACCGTCGACCCCTGAGGCCGCGATCCGCCCGCTCGCTTGACGGGCCGGCGCCCATCGCTATAAGCGAACGACACGTTCACTATTCATCATGGCGCAGTACCTCAAGGACGACGTCCAGGAGAGCATCACCTCCGCCGCGCTGACGATCTTCGCGCGGAAGGGGTACGAGAGCGCGACCATGGCCGAGATCGCCCGGGCGGCCGGCGTCTCGACGGGCAACATCTACCGGTACTTCGCGAACAAGGACGCGCTCTTCTACGGGATCGTCGACGACGGCTTCGCCCGCGCCTTCACGATCCTGCTCCGCCGCCGCGTGAAGGCGCTCGACGGCGTGGAGGACGTCCGGGCGCTCCCGCCGACGGCCGCCTACCACGTGATCTCCGAGGAGCTCCTCCGCTTCTGCATCGAGAACAGGCTGCGCGTCGTGATCCTCCTGGGCCGGTCCGGCGGCTCCAGGTACGAGCGGTTCTCCGAGGAGACCGCCGAACGCCTCATCGCGCTGGCGATCGAGCACTTCCGCGCCCTCGACCCATGCCTCTCGGTGACCGGCGCGATGCGGTTCAACCTGGACCAGATCTACCAGGGCTTCGTCAGGACGATGGTGAACGCGCTCGCCCGCTTCGAGGATGAGGCCAGCATCCGAGAAGCGGTCCACGGTTACTCGAAATACCACCTTGCCGGACTCAGGAGCTTCTTCGTGTAAGCTTCGCTTCGCCTCGCCTCAAAAGTGAACGAACCATTCACCCATCGAGCTCGACCCCTCGCGGAGGCGGGGGGCGCAAGGAGGCCCATCATGCTGGAGAGCACGCTTGATCTGCCCGTCGAGGCGCGCGCCGTCCTCGAAGAAGAGGCCGCGCTCCTCGAGCGCGTGCGCGCCGCGCTGGACCGGGCGCAGGAGCGCGCCGCGCGCGCCTTCGGGCGCGCGCCGCGCGAGCTCAGGTCCGTCGCGGCGCTCCGGGAGCTCCGCGACGAGGCCGCCGCGGCCTCCGTCGACGATCTGCCGGCGGTGCTCCTCGAGATGAGCGTGCGGCAGCGCCTCATCGAGCAGGAGCCCAGGGAGGCGCTGCCCGACCCGCTCTGCCCGTACCTCGCCCACCTCCGGGTCGACGAGGGCAAAGGGGCGAAGGACTACCTGCTCGGCCACGCGACGTTCCTGGATCCGTCGGCCGACGTGCGCATCCTCGACTGGCGCGTCGCGCCGGTGGCGCAGATCTTCTACCGGTACCGCGAGGGCGACGAGTACGAGGAGACCTTCCCGGGGCGCGTGGCCGAGGGCGTGGTGAAGGCGCGCCGCATCGTCGTCGTGGAGCGCGGCGCCCTCACCCGGATCGTCGGCGACGGCCTCGTCCTGACGCGGCGGGGCGACGGGCGATGGACCCTCGCGGAGCGCGCGGCGCTCGCCATGCAGCCGGGCGGCGCGGGCACGGCCGCCCGCCCCGGGAGCCTCGGCGTCGGCGCCGGCGCCACGGACCAGGCGAGGGCCGCGGAGGTCACCGCCCTGCTCGACGCCGACCAGTACGCCGCCGTGTGCGCGCCCCCCGAGCAGCCGCTCCTCGTGCTCGGCAGCGCCGGGAGCGGCAAGACGACCGTCGCGCTGCACCGCCTCGCCAGGATCGCCGCGCTGGATCCAGCGCGCTGCCCGCTCTCGGCCATGAACGTCGTCGTGCCCGAGGAAGGCCTCGCGCGGCTGTCGCGCCGCCTGCTCTCGCCGCTCGGCGCGGGGGAGGCCCAGGTGAAGACGCTCGACGCCTGGTCGTCGGCGACCGCGCGCGAGGTCTTCGGCAAGCCGATCGCCCTGTGCGACGATCCCCCGGCGCTCGTCTCCAGCCTCAAGCGCCACCCGGCGCTCTACCGCGCGCTGCGCGAGCGGTTCGCCAGGCTCGCCCCGGCGAGCACGACGCTCCCGCGGCTGCGCCGCCGCCTCGCCGACGTCTTCACCGATCGAGGGTTCCTCGAGGGCGTCGTCGCCGCCTCGGGCGGGGACCTCCCCCGGAGCGCGATCGAAGAGACCGTCCGGCACACCCTGCTGCAGATCGCCGAGCCGCTCGACCGGCAGCTCGCCTCGATCACCGTGGCCTCGATGAAGCGGGCGCTCGACGGCCGCGCCGTCGCGGAAGGGACGCCGGACGAGCTCGCGGGGACGCTCGACATCGACGATCTGCCGATCCTGCTCTTCCTTCGCGCCGCTCGCCGCGGCCTGGACGGGGCGGGGTGGTCGCACCTCGTCCTCGACGAGGCCGAGGACTTCTCGCTGTTCGAGCTGTTCGTCCTGGGGAAGCTCCTTGGCGAGACGCGCAGCGTCACGCTCGCCGGCGACGAGGCGCAGCAGACCTCCTCGAGCTTCGCCGGGTGGGACGCGGCGCGAGCGGCGCTCGGCGTGGGCGACGCGGCGACCTGCCGCCTCGCGGTGTCGTACCGTTGCCCGCGGCCGGTGGCGGAGCTCGCGCGGCGGCTCCTCGGCGAGCTCGCGCCCGAGGCGCCCGCGCGCGCGGCCCGGGACGGCGCGCCGGTCGGGCTCTTCCGCTTCCCGAGCGAGGCGCAGGCCCACCTGTTCCTCGCCGGCGCGCTCCGCGACCTCGTCGGGCGGGAGCCCCGCGCCTCGGTGGCCGTCATCGCGCGGGACGCAGGCGCCGCGCGGGAGCTCCACGCCCTGATCGCGGAGCTGCCGGAGGCGAGGCTCGTGCTGGAGGGGGCGTTCTCGTTCGAGCCGGGCATCGACGTCACCGACGTGGACAGCGCGAAGGGGCTCGAGTTCGACTACGTCGTCGTGCCCGACGCGACCGCGGCGGCGTACCCGATGAACCACGAGGCCCGCCGGCGGCTCCACGTCGCGGTGACGCGGACGTCGCACCAGCTCTGGCTCATCTCCGGAGCGGCGTGGTCGCCGCTCCTCGGCGACGCGGCGGCGAGCTGACGCTCGCAGCGGCGCCCTGCGGGCGCGGCCCGGCCGGCGCGGAGACGGCGGCGGGAGGGAGCGGGCTGTCCCTCACCGCCGCGGTCCCGGCGAGCGCGACCCCGAGGACGGCGGCCCCGAACACCAGCAGCGCCTGCAGCCAGCGCCGTGGGGCGCGCGGAGGCTCCACCTCGTCGTCGGCCGAGCGGTCCCCGGGATCGAGCGACTCGAGCGCGGCGCGCAGCTGCTGCGTCCGGAGGTGGGACGCGTCGCCCAGGATCTGTCCGAGCCAGCTGGCGACGAGGGCGTCGTTGCCCGGGTTCGCGGCGCCCGGGATCGCCTCCTCGAGCGCGCGCATGAGCTGCGCGGCCGTCGCCGTGCGCGCGGTGGGCGACTTGGCGAGCGCCTCGGAGACGAGGCGATCGAGCGCAGGCGGGATCGGCTCGGGCGGCGGCGGCGCGCTCAGGCGCTCCGCGAACCCGCGCCGGGACGGGACCGCCCGCGACGACAGCGGCGCGGCAGGCCGCTCGCTCGCGATGTGGGTCATCGTGCTCTCGCTGTCGTCGGCCTGGAAGGGATGAGCGCCCGACAGCAGCTCGTAGAGGAGCACCCCGACCCCGAAGAGATCGGACCGCCGATCGCACGGCTGCCCCCGGATGTGCTCCGGCGCCATGTACGGCGCGCTGCTCCGGAACAGGAACGCGCCCCCCTCGCCGCCCGCCGCGCCCGCCGCGCCCACCGTCAAAGCGCGGCCGCCGTCGCCGCCCAGCGCCGAAGGCCGTCGCTCGGACATCCGCCCTTCCTCGAGCCTCGCGATGCCGAAATCGACCATGCGGACGAGCCCCTCGGACGTGATGAGGACGTTGTCCGGCGAGACGTCGTAGTGCAGGAGCTCCCGGGGGTTTCCGCCCTCGTCCCGCAGCTCGTGCGCGGCGTCGAGGGCCGCGCAGATCTGGTAGGCGAGCCTCGCCGCGACGAGCACCGGCGCCGGGCGCCCGCGCGCGGCGCGCAGCACCGACGAGAGCGGCTCCCCGCTCACCCACTCCATGGCATAGAAGAACGTGCCGTCCGTCTCGCCCAGATCCACGACGGGCACCACGTTCGGGTGCCTGATGCGCGCGGCCAGCGCGGCTTCGTCGAGGAATGTCCGAACGGCCTCGGGATCGGGCGAGAGCTCCGGGCGGAGCACCTTGATCGCGAAGAGCCGCTGAAACCCGTGCTCCCGCCTGAGCCGCGCAGCCCAGACCTCGCCCACATCGCCTGCGGCCACCCGCAGGACGAGCTCGTACCGGCCCAGGGAAAACCCCGGGAAATAGCGCCCCCCGCCCCCCACGCGGAAGATGTGGCCCACGGTTGAAGAGCCCGCCAGTGCTCCCGGTGTGCGACGATCACGATTGTTGCCCTGGTTGTGAGACTCGACCTCAACCAGGAACTACTTCCGACCGCGACATCACCGCGCTCCGGAGCGCCTGCCGGGCCGACGCGTTGCGCGGACATTTTCGGTCCTATCCGGGGTGCGGGGGTCTTGATTCCTGAACAGCCGGACAGTAAAGCTGCCGGAAACTGTTGCCCCGCGCGGCGTGGGTCCACCTCCGCGGTCCCCCCGTCGTCGCCCCCCTCCCATCGCTCCCTCCCGAGGTACGCATGAGTGACGAGAAGAACACCAAGCAGAAGTCTGCCGCCCTCGAGCTCGCGATCGCCAGCGTCGAGAAGGAGTACGGCAAGGGGGCGATCATGCGCCTCAAGGACGGGCAGACGCTGCACGACGAGGTCGCGGCCGTGCCGAGCGGCTCGCTCGGCCTGGACATCGCCCTCGGCATCGGCGGCTACCCGCGCGGCCGCATCGTCGAGATCTACGGGCCGGAGTCGAGCGGCAAGACGACCCTCACCCTCCACGCCATCGCGGCCATCCAGCGGGCGGGCGGGACGGCGGCGTTCATCGACGCCGAGCACGCCCTCGACGTGAACTACGCCAAGAAGCTCGGCGTGAAGACCGACGAGCTGCTCATCTCCCAGCCCGACTACGGCGAGCAGGCGCTCGAGATCGCCGACATGCTGGTCCGCTCGAACGCCGTCGACATCATCGTCGTCGACTCCGTCGCCGCGCTCGTCCCCAAGGCCGAGATCGAGGGCGACATGGGCGACAGCCACGTCGGCCTCCAGGCCCGGCTGATGAGCCAGGCGCTCCGCAAGCTGACCGGCACGGTCTCGCGCTCGCAGTGCCTGCTGATGTTCATCAACCAGATCCGGATGAAGATCGGCGTCATGTTCGGCAGCCCCGAGACGACGAGCGGCGGCAACGCCCTCAAGTTCTACGCCTCGGTCCGGCTCGACATCCGCCGCATCGGCGCCATCAAGGAGGCCGCCGCGGGCGGCAAGGAGCCGGCGGTCGTCGGCAACCGGACCCGCGTCAAGGTCGTGAAGAACAAGATGGCTCCCCCGTTCCGCGAGGTGGAGTTCGACATCCTGTACGGCCAGGGCATCAGCCACAGCGGCGACGTCATCGACCTCGCGACCGAGGCGAGCATCATCGAGAAGAGCGGCTCCTGGTTCTCGTTCCAGGGCGAGCGCATCGGTCAGGGCCGGGAGAACGCCCGCACCTACCTCGAGCAGCACCCGGCGATCCTCGACAAGATCGAGTCGATGGTCCTCGCGAAGCAGGGCATCTCGCGCGTCGGCGGGGCCGCCCCGACGAACGGCGCCGCGAGCCCCGGCCCGAAGGGCGGAGCGGCAGCGGCCGAGGCCCCCGCGCAGGCAAAGGGTCGCGGCGAGGCAGCCTCGTCCGGCCAGGACGCCCGCCGTCCCCCGGGCAAGACGAACTGACGCCGGCTGCCCCCGACGCCATGCACCTCTACGTGATGCGGCACGGCCCGGCGGAGGAGCGGGCGACCAGCGGGCGCGACGCGGACCGGAGGCTCACCCCCGAGGGCCGCGAGCGCGTGGCGCGGGTCTCGCTCGAGCTCCACCGCCTCCGGGGCGGCGCTCCGCTGCCGCTGGTGCTCGCGAGCCCCCTCGCGCGCGCGAGGGAGACCGCCGAGATCGCGGCGCCGATCTGCGGCGCGCCGGAGGTCGAGCTCCGGGACGAGCTCGCGCTCGACGCCGGGCTCCCGACATCGCTGGTCGCCGCGCTCGCCCGAGGCGGCGCAGATGCGCTGCTCGTCGGGCACCAGCCGAACGTGGAGCACCTCGTCCGTACGCTCCTCGACACGCCCGGCCGGGGCGCGACAGCGCTGCTCCCCGCCGGCTTCTGTACTGCCCTGGTCGTCGCTCTCGAGCCGGAGCCTTCCCAGCGCGCGCAGGGCCGCTGGCGCATGGCGCAGGTCCTCGATCCCCGGGCGCTCGCCTCGCGATGAGGGAGGCGCTGCGCACGCGCCGTGTCATGGCGGGAGAGAGAGCAGGAGCAGAAGACGCGCGTCCGAGGCGGAAGGCGGCCCGACCGGAGCATGCGCGCGTGGCCTTCACTACAAACACATGAATTTGCAGAGGAAATCCAGATCACCGGCGCGCGGCGGTCGGGGCGCCCTCCCTCTCCCTCCGGAGGGACCGGCCACCCGCTTACATAGTCACAAATCCGAATGATTTCGATGTTCTCGGCCGCTCGCTTGACAAGGATCCCACCCGAGAATACGCCCAAATAAGGAGGATTGAGATGGCGGGACAGATGGCCTTCCCCTTCGCTCAACCCCCTCCAGGCCGTCTGTCGCGCAGCGGTGGGAAGGGCGCGGCGCGTACTTCCCTGTTGCCACGTGTCTCCCGGGCGGTCGTCCGGGTGCCGGACCCCCGCCATCATCCGATCGACATCGATCTGCCGCCGGGGCAGCCGCACATCTACGTGCACGAGGGGGCGCGCCAGGCGCTCATCCGGCGGCTGGAGCTGGCCCAGAAGCGGCCGGTCCTCCTCTCGGTGACCGACAACTACCGGCAGATGATCTCCTCCTCCCTCCGGGAGGGCATCCTGCAGGCGCGCGTCCACCACATGTTCCTGGATGCGCCGGCGCTCGTTCAGGAGGCGCTCGTCCGGTACGTCGTGACGCAGGACCGGGCCGCCTCGCTCGTGGTCGGCCAGTACATCGACGAGAACGGCCATCGCATCCGGGCGAGCCGGCCGGTGAGCACGCCGCTCTCGACGCAGGGGCGGACGCACGACCTGCTGCTCCTGTTCCAGAAGCTGAACCACGGGTACTTCGGCGGCGGGGTCGACGCGCTGATCACCTGGGGCAAGCGGACCAAGGCGCGGAAGCCGCGGCGCACCATCAAGCTCGGGAGCTACTCGGCGGTCGAGCGGCTGATCCGCATCCACCCGGTGCTCGACCGGCCCTGGGTCCCCCGCTACTTCATCTGTTACGTCATCTACCACGAGATGATCCACCACGTGATGCCGGCGAGCCACGGCAACGGGCGCCGGATGCTCCATCCGCCCCAGTTCCTCGCCCGCGAGCGGCTCTTCCGCGACTACGAGCGCGCCCTCGCCTGGGAGAAGGACCACGTGGGGCGGCTCCTCCGCACCTGACGCATCCATCGCCCGCGGACGCACGGCATCCGTCGGCGCCGAGCGACGAGCGCGACGAACGCGAGGAACCATTGCGCGAAGGTGCGGCTGGCTCTAAACCGGCGAACCCCCGTGCGGGCCGCGCCAGCTGGCGCCCCGTGGGCGACCCCGTAACCTCGAAAGTGTGGAAGGCCAGCGTGCAGGAGATTCTCACCCAGGAAGCGAGCCCGAAGCGGGCGATGGAGGCCCTCGAGTGGGCCGTCCAGCGAGCAGAAAAGGCGGAGGCCGAGCAGCCCGAGGCGGGCGCCGAGCCACGCGCCTCGTCCAGGGTGATCTCCGGGCGGCCCGCCGACTTCAAGGCCGCGACCGCCGCCTACCTGCCCGATGTCCGCAAGATGCTCGACCGGGTCATGATGAGCGACGACGCCGAGGCCGGGCTCGACGCCCTGCTCGAGTCGGGCGCCCTCGCCGCGATGCTGCCCGAGGTCGAGGCGATGGTGGGCTTCGGCGACGGGGAATGGCGCCACAAGGACGTGTGGAAGCACACGAAGCAGGTGGTGCGTCAGGCCGTCCCGAGGCTCGAGGTCCGCTGGGCGGCCCTGCTCCACGACATCGGCAAGACGAGGACGCGCTCCATCTCGCCGACGGGCGAGGTCCACTTCTTCGGTCACGCCGAGGTCGGCGCGCGCATGTTCGACAAGATCGATCGGCGGCTGCCGCTCTTCACGAAGGAAGAGGCGCTGAAGAACAGCATCCGCTTCCTGATCCTGCACCACCTCCGGGCGAGCCAGTACGACGCGTCGTGGACCGACAGCGCGGTGCGCCGGTTCGCCAAGGAGATGGGCGGCTGCCTGAAGGACGTGCTCGACCTGTCGCGGGCGGACATCACCACGAAGCGGCCCGAGAAGAAGCGGAAGGGGCTGAAGCAGATCAGCGAGCTCGCCGAGCGGGTGCTCCAGGTCCAGGCGGAGGACGCGGTGGTGCCGCCGCTGCCGAGCGGGATCGGCGACGCCATCATGCATGCGTTCGGGCTGCCGCCGTCGCGGCGGATCGGCGAGATCAAGCGCGCGCTGGAGGAGGCGGTCGAGGGGGGCGAGGTGGCGTCGCACCAGGAGGCGGACGTCTACATCGCGTTCCTCCGGGAGCACGCGGGGCGATTCGGGATCTGAGGGCGTAACGCAGAGCAGGGGCGCGGAGGGGGTGCCGGCTGCCCGGCCCCCCGGGGGAGCGCTCAGCGCAATGGGGCTTCGCAGGTGAGGCAGCGGGGGGGGACGCCTTCCTTGTGGTAGTGCTCGCCGCAACGGCCGCAGAGGCGGGCGTCGGCCTCGAAGGCGATCAGCTTGTCGGTCGCCTTGCAGCGAAGGCCGGCGACCTGCGGCGGCTCCAGCGAGCGCACCTCGCCGGCGGCATCGTCGGGCGGAGGCAACGCGCCTTCCTTGATGTCGGCCGCACGGGCGGGGATACGCACCCTCGCCTCGGCCAGCACGCGCGCGGCCGCCGGGAGGTGCGATCGCAGCGGGATGGCGATCGCCGTGCCGCTGCCCTGGACCGTGAGCGCAGTCTCCGTGAGCAACAGGCCCGTGACATCGTGCCAGCCGATGCGCTCGATCTCACCAGGTCCGCTCTCGATCCCCACCCCGGCATCACCGACACGAAGCGACTTCATCGACCACTGACCGAAGAGCCCCACCGCCGCCCCGAGGAGCAAGGCGCCGAGGAGCAGGTACGTGGCCGCCGGGTGCGCGCCCGCGTCCTCGCCCCGGAACCACTGGCCATAGACACCCGCCCCGGCCAGCAGCGCCGCGACGGACATGCCGAGCATCGTGAGGCCGAGCTCGAGCGACGCCTTCGGCTCGAAACGTCGCTCGCTCCGCGGATCGGTCCGCTGTCGCAACACGACCTCACCGCCCTGCCCCGTGGTCCCCGAACCCTTGCGCCTGCGCTTCCCCGGTCTGTCGGCTGCCATCGGCGGCTTCCTATCGGAGGAGACGCCCGGACGCAAAGGGGCTCAGCCCAGACCGGCGCTCTGCACGAGCAGCCAGACGGGAGCCGCACCCCGCCCGCGCCGCAAGGACGGAGAGGTATGCTGGCACCGCGATGCCCTCGATGCCCAACGCAGCGACGTACGTCCTGCCAGCGCTGGGCATCGGGCTCGCAGCCCTCGCGATCCTGGGGCCAGGCTCGCCACGCATGGCCACCGGCGTGCGGGTGTGGGGGACGCCCGTCGCCGGAAGCGAGGCGCTGGCGCTCCGCATCGAAGGGGTGCGCCGCCTCCACGGCGCCGACGATCCCGCGGCGATCCCGCAGATCGAGGTGAGCGCCACCTCCGCAGGGGCGCCGCTCGAGCGATGGACCGGCTCGCTCGACAAGGACGGCATCGGCGAGGCGCTGCTGCGCGCGCCAGCAGGGCTGCAGGAGCCGGTGACCGCGCGGATCGCGCTGGGCAGCGTCACGCTCCTGGAGCGGCAGCTCCCGCTGTTGCCTCCGCTCCCAGCGGCGGAGACGAGCCCGCTGCCGGGCGCGGCGAACGCGACCGCGCTGCCAGGCGCGGCGCACGGGGAGCTCCGCCTGCAGGTCACGGCGGCGCGGGGAGCCCTGGCAGCGCCGTTCCCGGAGCGGGTGCGGGTCGCGATCGAGGCGCAGGACGGAACGCCCGCGGCAGGGGCGCGCCTCGAGGTGAGCACCGTCGGGGCGGAGCTCGTGGAGCACGGCAGCGGTCCGGCGCAGATCACGGCCGATGCGCGCGGCGCCGCGGAGCTCACGCTCAAGCCGCTGGCGCACACGGTCGAGCTCACGCTCCGCGCGACCCACCCGGGGAGCGCACCGCCGGGGACACGGAGCGCGAGCGGCACCTGGGAAGGGAAGCTGCCCGTGATCCCGGGAGCCGTCTGGCTCGATCCGGGCGGACTCGATGGCGAACGGCCCGAGCTCCGGTTGATCTCCCCGGCGCCGAGGCCGCGCGCCTACGTCTCGATCGGAGGTGCGCGCGGCCGTGCGCTCGGGGCGATCGTCCCGCTCGCTGCCGATGGGGCGGGCTTCTTCTCGGGGAAGGTGACGCTCCCCGACCGACCCGCGCCCGGGGAAGCGGACTGGGCGGTGGTCGCGAGCGACCCCTACGAGCAGGGCGCGGGCACGGTGGCCTGGCCGATCGCGTCAGCGGCGGCGTCCGCCTCGCCGCGGCGCGTGGAGCTGCTCGCGGACGGGATGCCGGCAGCCGAGGCGCGCGAGCGGGCTCGCGCATCGCATGCGCGGCGCGCTGGCCTCCTGGTCCTCGCCGCGTCCGCGGTGGTCCAGGTGCTGCTGCTCGCGCTGCGATCCCGGACCGCGCGGCGCCGCCTCGAGGCGCACGTCGCCGACGCCTCGGGCGGCGAGGGCAAGGACGGAACGCATGGCGCGCCGCTGTCCAGGGAAGATCGCGACCGGCTGCTCGCCGCCGTGCGGGCGGAGCCGCTGCTGTCGGTGCTCGCCCTCGCCGCGCTCGTCGGGCTCTCCTTCGCGGCGGTCGCGGCGCTCGCCACCTTCCGATGACCCGAGGGGGCGCGCCGCCTCGTGGATTTGATCCGCGGCGGGCCCCGAGCCGCTAGACTGGACGGCCAGGCGGCACGGGGCGGGAGGACGACAGACAGGGCATGTCCGAGCAGCAGCGGTACCGGGTCATCAAGCGCCTCGCCTCCGGAGGCATGGCGGAGGTCTTCGTCGCCGAGAGCGCGGGGATCGAAGGGTTCAAGAAGCAGGTCGCGATCAAGCGCGTCCTGCCGCAGCTCAGCAAGAAGGAGCAGTTCATCGCGATGTTCCTCGACGAGGCGCGCCTCTCGGCGCACCTCTCGCACTCGAACGTCGTGTCGGTGTTCGACATCGGCGTCGGCGACGGCACCTACTTCATCGTCATGGAGTACGTGGACGGCGCCGACCTGAGGGCGCTCCTCGATCACCAGAAGAAGGTGGGCCGGCCGATGACCGTCGAGGTCGCCGCCTTCATGGCCGCGAAGATGTGCCAGGGCCTCGCCTACGCGCACGATCTCGCGACCGCGGACGGAAAGCCGCTCCAGATCGTGCACCGGGACATCACCCCGGCCAACGTGCTCATCACCCGCTACGGCGAGGTGAAGATCGTGGACTTCGGGCTCGCGAAGGCGTCGAGCCAGCTCGCCGAGAGCGACGCGGGCATCATCAAGGGGAAGTTCGGCTACCTCGCGCCCGAGACGGTGCTCGAGCAGGGCGTCGACCAGCGCGTCGACATCTTCGCGCTCGGGATCATCCTCTGGGAGATGCTCGCCGGGCGCCGGCTGTTCCTCGGCGACTCCGACTACATCACGGTGCGGCTGGTGCGCGACGCGGTGATCCCGTCGCTCCAGCAGATCAACAGCGATGTGCCGCGCGAGCTGGAGCAGATCATCCGCCGCGCGCTCGCCCGCGACCCGTCGGCCCGCTACCTGTCGGCGCGCGAGCTCGGCCGCGACCTGACCCGCTTCCTCTACCGCTACGGCCGCCCGGTGAGCGAGGACGACGTCGCCTCGCTCGTGGAGCGCGCCAAGGGCGGGCCGGCGCGGGCGGTCGACGGGACGCAGAAGATCGCCGAGCTCATCGACATGATGCTCCTCGAGTTCAAGTCGCTCACGAAGGAGCCGACCGCCGGCGGCAGCGGCCTGAGCCTGCTGCCCACCCTGGAGGGCGCCCCGATCCTGATGCACGGGGAGGAGCACCCGAGCTCGCCGCCCCCGCGCAGCGAGGGGCCGCTCGGGGGGCTCGCCGACGAGCTGGAAGGCCCCGACTCGCTCCACCAGGACGAGTCCTCTTCCTCGGTGACGGCCTGGTTCCGAGGGCTCATCCCGCGCTAGATCCCGCACGGGGAGGCCAGCGACGTGACGTCCGCGCCGCTGCGCCGTCCCATCCCATGACCCGCCACCGGCCAGGGGGAGCCTTCCTCCGGCCCACAGCAAAGGCAAAGAGAAGATGAGCGTCGAGATTGGAAAGCCGTTTCCGCGCTTCGCCCTGCCGAACCAGGACGGCAAGACCGTGAAGCTCGAGGATTTCGCGGGCAAATGGCTCGTGCTCTACGTCTATCCGAAGGACGACACGCCGGGTTGCACGATCCAGGGCAAGTCGTTCACGGCCTCCAAGGCAGATTTCGACGAGGCCAACATCGCCGTGGTCGGCGTCAGCGCGGACGACGTCGCGTCGCACAAGAGCTTCTGCGACAAGTTCTCGTTCACCATCGACCTGCTCGCCGACACGGACCACGAGCTGCTCAAGGCCGCGGGCGTCGGGCAGAGCGAGTGGAAAGGCACCCTGTACTGGGACCGGACGACATTCGTCATCGATCCGTCGGGCGTGCTGCGAAGGACCTACCTGAAGGTGAAGCCGGACGGGCACGAGCAGGCCCTCCTCAAGGACATCGCGGAGCTCAAGGCCCAGGCCTGAAAGCCGCGACCGCCTGCGGGGGCAGGGCGCAGGGAGGAGACGCTCCACCTACGCAAAAACTTGCTCACGCTGGATTTGCTGGCATGTCGCCCCTACCCTGTCGCCCTTGTGGCACCACGCCCTTCGTTTGCTCCCGGTCGAATCGTATCGCTCACGGCCTTCGCGGCGATCACCGCGGCGGCGCTCGCGACCGCTGCCGCGGTGGGCGCCTGTAAAGGCTCGGGGGGCGGCGGATCCGTCGGCTCGAGTACGGGCGACGCGGGCGGCTGTCCGATGGGGCCGAGACAGGCGCTGTTCACCATCACCGTGCGCGCGAGAGGCGCCACCGTCCCGCCGGACGCCACCGTTCACATCGCGTGGAGCGCCGCGGACGAGCCGATCTTCGTCCTGAGCGATCCGACCACCTGGAAGACGCTCGACGAGGCCAACCTTGTGTGCGCCGTCGATCGCGCTCAGCCTCCTCCCGAAGCGCTGGAGGCGCTCGTCTGCGAGCTGTGGACGGCCGGGGTGACGTGGGTGAAGATCTCGGGGACAGGCTACGACGACTTCGAACAGACGCTCGCGCCCGTCATGAACGACGAGTGCGAGACCTTCCTGCCTCAGAACGTCGATATCGAGCTCGTCCCGGCGGTCGACGCGGGCACGGGTGAGTAACCGGTAGCCGGAGGGCGCGCCTGAGTGAGGTGATCGCTGCCAAGCCCGGGCGCCCTCTCCTGTCGAAGGCAGCATGCGCCCCCATCCCCTCTTGGCCCTGTTCGTTCCAGCCTTCCTCTCCGCCTGCAGCAAAGCTCCCGAGGCGAAGGCCCCGGCCCCCGGCGGGCAGACGTTCTCCGAGGCGGTCGCGATGATGTGCGACGTCGACAGTCGAGCCGGGCTCGACCCGGAGGCCGATCCGATCAGCGTCGGGCAGATGCGGTCGGCGTGGATCGCAGAGCACGTGGAGAGCCCCGATGGAATCGAGCTCCGCACGATGCTCAGCGTGAAAGGGGCCGCAGAGCAGGGCGCGATGCTGCGCGACGAGGCCAGGAAGGCAGGAATCGCGCGCTGCGCGCTCGCGGACTCGCTGGAGGCGGACGGGACAGGCGGGCTATCGCCATGACGCCGTGAATGCACAGGATCGGCAGCGACGCACGGCCATCGGGGGCCGGGCGCAGCTGGCCGGAACGTGCGACGGGGGATGAGAGAGGTGGGGGGAGATGGCCGAAGCGGAAAAGAGGAGCCGAAGAGAGAGGACGAGAGGGCGGCCCCTTTGAAGCCAGGTTGACGTGGGTGACGAAGCTTTGGATTTGTACCTCTCCGTCAGGAGAGCACTTCCGTGGCATCCTTCGCCCCGAGAACGTTATCGATCCAGCGGTCGAGGGTCGTGATGTCCGTGCATGCCTGGATGCGCGCGCTCTCGCACTCGGCGAGCACGATCCCTGCGCGCGCGAGCAGCCGGAGCAGCGTGCCCCTCTTGGCCTTCAGCTCGCCCTCACGCAAGCCCTCGAGCTTGCCCTCACGCAAGCCCTCGAGCTTGCCGCGATCGATGAGCTTCTGCACGAACGGGGGGAAAGTTGCCTCGCCTTCGATCTGCCGTTCCATGACCAATGCCTCCAGAGCCCGCCGCATGGGCTCTCGCAACCCGTTCCAGATGACCTGAAAATAGACCGCCGCGTGCTCCTGGTCGAGCCGACCGAGGGCGGCGAGCGCGGCCTGGACCACGGTGAGCCCGTTCGGCCCGTTGCCGTGCACCACGGCCGAGAGCACGGCGAGCTCGATCTCTTTCTCGGCTTCGGTAGGGTCGGTGATCTCGGGGACGACCGCTGGACCGAGCACCAGCGGCTCGATGTGGCCCAGCCCCAGACCGAGGTCGATGTTCTCCGCCGCCCAGGTGGCCACGCCCGCGTCCGGCGCTACGACAAGGACGACCGTGCCGCAGCGCTTCCTGGCGCGCACGGCCGTGACGTACGTCGGCCACGAGAACTTCTTGTCGGGATCCTCGTCGCGCTGGACCTCGAGGACGATCGCCAGCGCGAGCGCGCCGCTCGCGTCTCGAAGCTCGAGCACCAGGTCGGCGCGGAACTCGACTGGGACCAGCTGGTCGAGCGACGACTCGACCACCGCAACCGAGGCGTGCGGCGGCACCTCGACGTGGAAAAGCGTCGCGAGCAAGCGGGGCGCGAGCTCCGGGTGCTCACGGAAGATCTCGACGAGGGCGTTGTGCTCGAGCGTCGGCATGACGAGGGGCATCGAGCACGCACCGTGCCGACATGAAACGACGGGAAAACGCGAGGAGAGAGCCGACTCCGGGGTGGCGGCGCCATGGCGAACCTGCGCTGCGAAGAAGCTCTCCGCCACGGAAAGGCAGCGGTCCATTGCAGCTCAGGAGTGCGCGCCCTGTTGACGATCACCAAGGCTCACCGCCCCTGAACCGCGGCGGCCCCGTCGCCCCCACCACCCTCGCCGCCGCCGACAAGGAGCGCCCTCACTTCGCCGTGTGGCGCGCGATCGTCGCCACGCACGTCCCCCCGTTCAAGGAGGCCTGCTGGCACGAAGGCCAGATCTCCAACGACGATTGGCTCCCCCATTTCACCTGCAAGGCCACAGGCGAGGCGATCCGCGAGGCCGCCGTGCGGCACCCTGAGCGGCGGATCGAGGTGCTCTGCGGCCACACCCACGGCGCCGGCGTGGCGGAGATCCTCCCCAACCTCGTCGTGCGCACCGGCGGCGCCGAGTACGGCGAGCCCGCGGTGCAAGGCGTCATCGCGACCGCGTAGGCCACCATCGCGCCGCGCGCTCGGCTCCCTGCCGCCCTACCGCCCTCGAGGGCGTCCATCCCACGGCCCCTCCGGCCCCGACACGATGTATCCTGCGCGCCACGACCTCCGCCGACCTCGGCAGAACGGTGAGCCATGCCGACGAACGACCCCGACAGCCAGCTCGACGAGCTCCTTCGCGCGCTCGACGCAAACCCTCGCGCCACGGACGTCTTCTATCCAAGACAGGTGAACGCGAGCCCTCCCGCCGGCGCGACGGACTACGACATCCCCGTGGCCCCCGGGGTGACGCTCGGCGCGCGCTGGCACCTGTCCGACCCGGGCAATCCGACCGTGCTCGCGTTCCACGGCAATGGCGAGACCGTCCCCGACTACGACGACATCGCCGAGGGCTGGCACGACATCGGGCTCAACCTCTTCATGGTCGATTACCGCGGCTATGGCTGGAGCCGCGGACAGCCGACGATGCGCTCGCTCCATGAAGATCCCTTGAAGGTCTCCGACTTCTTCCAGCGCGAGCTCGCCGAGAAGAGCCGCGCTTCAGGCCTCGACCGGCCGCCGGTGCCCGTGCTCTTCGGCCGCTCGCTCGGCAGCTCCCCGGCGTCGCGCATCGCCGCGCACCGCGGCGACGCATACCGCGCGCTCCTCCTCGAGAGCGGGTTCAGCGACGTTCGGCACCTGCTCGCCCTCTTCGAGATCGACCTCGGCGATCTGCGCGACGAGGCGCACCGCAGCTTCTCGAACCCGGAGCTCCTGCGGAACGTCGAGATCCCGGTCCTCGTCCTGCACGGCGCGCGCGACACGCTGCTCCCGCCGGACCACGCCCGCGAGAACCACGCGGCCGTCCCCCACGAGAGGAAGGCCCTGCACCTCATCGACGGCGCCGGGCACAACGATATCCTCCTCTTCGCGGCCGCCTATTTCGGAGCGATACGGGCCTTCCTGCAGAAGCACTGATCGAAAGCGCCGAGCGGCGCTCGCCTGCTACACCTCGAACAGCAGGAACGACTTCCCCGTCAGCTTCCTGAGCAGCGGCATCGCCACGTTGTAAACCGGAGTCCCGTTCGACATGCGCCCCTCGAGCGCCCCGTGGTGCGCGTGGCCGTGGAAGACCACGTCGGCGCCGTACAGATCGATCGGCGCGGCCAGGCGGCTCGTCCCAAGGAAGGGCCTTATCTCCACGTTCTCGCCGACGGTCGTCTCGAGGATCGGCGTGTAATGCATGATCACGATCTTCTTCTCGCTGTCGAGCTGGGACAGCGCCGCCTCGAGCTTCAGCGCCTCGCTCACGGCCTCCTGGACAAAAGCCTTGAGCGGGCCCTCGCCGAACGCCTGGAGCGTCGCGCTCCCGAAGCCGCCCATGAAGCCCTTCACCCCGGCGACCCCGATGTCGTCGCGCAAGATCAGGTGATCCCCGTCGAGCACCTCGACGCCCGCGTCGCCCAGGAGCTTCGCTATCTCGGCGCCCGCCCCCCGGTCGAGATCGTGGTTGCCCAGCACGGCGGCGCACGGCACGGAGAGCCCGGCGAGCGCGTCGGCCAGCACCTTCGCCTCCTCGGGATGGCCGCGATCGGTGAGATCGCCGCACAGCACGAGCAGCTCCGCCTCCGCGTTCACCGCCTTCACGAGCTCGCGCATCCTGGCGCCGTGCTCCGGCCGGCAGTGCAGATCCGAGGACGCCGCGATGCGGCGCTTGCCCGGCTCCCCGTTCCCTCCGGCGACGGAGGCGCTCATGATCCAGACTTGCGGACCCGCGCCGCCTCGACCTCCACCCCCGGCCCCTCCGCGCCGCCCTGAGCCCCGTCGCGGCCCGGCCTCTCCTTGCCGAGATTGCCGAGATTGCCGAGATTGCCGAGATTGCCGAGGCGAGGCCGCCCCGCCGCAGACCGCCGGCGCTTCCGGCCCAGCGCCCCCCGCGCCGCCTCGGGCGCGGCCCCAGGAGGCGCCACCACGAGCCCGAGCTTCTCATAATCGTGCGCGTACTGCCGCCTGCTGATCAGGTTCCCCCGGCAGACCCGGAGCGGCGCGTCGCCGGCCCGCATCTGCTCCAGCGTGCGCCGGCAGAGCTCGTCGATGAGCCACCCGGGCACCCGGCTCCGCGCGCCCGGATAGACGAAGCGGTACAGCGTCAGGTGCGCGAAAAGGACCTCCCAGTAGGGACCGAACCGGGCGAGGAGCCTCTCCCAGTCCATCTCGTCCCCGCACGCGTAGATGAGGTGGTTCACGTCGGCGCCGTCGTACCGCTCCCGCTCGTCCACGAACGCCTTCGTGAAGATGATCTCCTCCACCGGCGCGATCAGGCAAGAGTGCCCCAGGATCGTGGCCGGACGCGCGTGCTCGAACCAGCCGCCATCCACCACGGCCAGGCCGTTGCTCGACGAGAAGATGAGATCGATGAAGCGATCGCCCGCGTAGGCCTTCCCGATCCACAGCGGATCGATGAGCTCCGTCGCGAAGCCGGCCCGCTCCAGCGCCCTGAACGCCGCCGGCACCTCGCGCTCGTCCAGCATCACGTCGAGATCCTTCGTGTCCCGGAAAATGCCCGTGTACGCGAAGAAGGCATACGCCCCCGCCACCATGAACGGCACGCCGGCGCAGAGGAGGGCTTCCATCGCCCTCACCCTCACCTCCAGCTCGCCCGCGCGGGAGAGCTGGCCGGCGGGGTCGTCGAAGGCCGGAGGAGCGAGCGCCGCGCGCTCGCCTGCGCGCGTCGCCCGGGCTGAAAGCGCGTGCTCCGCGTCGCCTGCGACAGGGGATCCGCTGCGGACCATCCCCCTCTGCGTAATGAACAGGACGTGCGATGGCGACCCCCCTCCCCCCTCACGCGCCCGGAACATGCGTGGACACGTGGACACGTGGACACGTGGTCCACGCCGGAACGACGCGAACGAGGGAAGAGAAGCGGGCTCGTCCTCGCTGACCATTGCACGACGTGGCGGGTCTGGCCCAAGCTCGCCTGCCGGGGCCGCTCGGCGCGCCCCGAGCTGGCAGGCGACGAGCCGCGGCCCCCCGACGCTCGAAGAGGAGGCACATCCGTGAACACCGCCATCGCGACGATCAATCCAGCGACCGGAGAGACGATCGAGACGTTCGAACCCCTCTCGTCAGCGGCGCTGGAGCAGAAGGTGGCGCGCGCGCACGCCGCGTTCCGCAGCTTCCGGCAGACCCCGATCGCCGAGCGGGCCCAGAAGCTGCGCCGGGCAGCCGACATCCTCGACGGCGAGAAGGAGCAGCTCGGGCAGCTCATGACGCTCGAGATGGGGAAGACCATCGGCTCCGCCATCGCCGAGGCCCAGAAGTGCGCGACCGCGTGCCGCTACTACGCCGACAACGCCGAGCGCCTGCTCGCCCCCGAAGAGGTCGCCACCGACGCGGGCAGGAGCTACGTGGCCTTCCATCCGCTCGGCGTGGTGCTCGCGATCATGCCGTGGAACTTCCCGTTCTGGCAGGTCTTCCGCTTCGCCGCGCCGGCGCTCGTCGCAGGCAACGTCGGCCTCCTCAAGCACGCCTCGAACGTCCCCCGCTGCGCGCTCGCCATCGAGGACATCCTCCGCCGGGCCGGCTTCCCGGAGGGGGTCTTCCAGGCGCTGCTCGCGGGGACCGACGTCGTGCCGCGCCTCCTCGCCGACCCGCGCATCGCGGCCGCGACGCTCACCGGCAGCGAGAACGCGGGGCGCAGCGTCGGCGCCCACGCCGGAAAGCACCTCAAGAAGGTGGTGCTCGAGCTCGGCGGCAGCGATCCATTCATCGTCATGCCGAGCGCCGACCTCAACGCCGCCGTGGGGACCGCCATCCGTGCGCGCATCATCAACAACGGCCAGTCCTGCATCGCTGCGAAGCGCTTCATCGTGCACGAGTCGATCGCGCCCGAGTTCGAGCAGCGCTTCGTCGCGACCATGCGGCGCCTGCGGGTCGGCGACCCGATGGATCCGTCGGTCGACGTCGGGCCGCTCGCCACCCCGCAGATCGCCGCGGAGCTCGAGGAGCAGGTGCGGGCGTCGGTGGCCGCGGGCGCGCTCCTCCTCACCGGAGGCAAGCGGCTGAAGGGGCCGGGCAACTACTTCCCGCCGACCGTGCTCACCGACGTCCAGCGCCCCTCCCCCGCCGCCGACGACGAGCTCTTCGGCCCGGTCGCGGCGGTCTTCCGCGTCACCGACCTCGACGAGGCCATCCACATGGCGAACTCCACCCGGTTCGGCCTCGGGGCGAGCGCCTGGACCCGCGACGCCGACGAGCGCGAGCGCCTCATCAACGAGCTCGACGCCGGCCAGGTGTTCGTCAACGGGATGGTCGTGTCCGATCCCCGGCTGCCGTTCGGCGGCGTCAAGATGTCCGGCTACGGCCGCGAGCTCTCCTCGTATGGCCTGCGCGAGTTCGTGAACGTCAAGACCGTCTGGATCGCCAAGGACGAGCGGCCGAGGGGCCTGCCTGCGTCCGAGTGATCCGAGGAACGGAGCGACCGAAGGACGGCGAGCTCGAGCGATCGAGCGACCGAGCGATCGCCGGGTGAGCCGCGCGGCCGCCGTCCGGCCGCCGCTTCCCCGGCGTCCTGCGAAGGGCGATGATGGTGGCCATGTCGCTCCCCGGCTTCACCGAAACGCAGTTCTCGCACGACGGCGTGGCGCGGGTGGTCTACCGCCGCGGCGCGGGCCCGGGTGTCGTCGTCATGCACGAGATCCCGGGCATCACCCCGTCGGTCGCGGCGTTCGCCGAGCGCGTGGCGGACGCCGGCTTCACCGTCTTCATGCCGCACCTCTTCGGGACGCCCGGCAAGCCGGACACGCCCCCCTACATCGTCGAGCAGCTGGCCCGCGCCTGCATCAGCCGCGAGTTCCACGTGCTCGCGTCCAGGCAGGCGAGCCCGATCACCGACTGGCTGCGCGCGCTCTGCCGCGATGTCCACGCGGAGCTCGGGGGCAAGGGCGTCGGCGCGATCGGCATGTGCCTGACCGGCAACTTCGCGCTGGCGCTGATGGTCGACCCTGCCATCGCGGCGCCCGTGCTGAGCCAGCCGTCGCTGCCCTTCCCGCTCTCGCGCGAGCGCCGGGCCGGGCTCCACCTCTCCGACGACGGCCTCCGCACCGTCAAGGAGCGCGTCGCCGCCGGCACCCCGGTGCTCGGGCTCCGCTTCACCCGCGATCCGCTGTGCCCGAAGGAGCGGTTCGACCGGCTCCGTGCCGAGCTCGGCGACGGCTTCGAGGGGATCGAGATCGACTCGTCCGCAGGCAACCCCCACGGGATCCGGCGCACCGCCCATTCGGTCCTGACGCGCGATCTGGTCGACCGCGAGGGCCACCCGACGCGCGAGGCGCTCACGCGCGTCCTCGCCTTCTTCCGCGAGCGACTCCACCCCTGACCGCCCGGCGCGAACGCGAGAACGCGAGAGCGCCCAAGCCGGAACGTCACGGGACGATGCACGGCCGGTTGCGTCTCCGTGAACGTCGACTTACCGTCATTCATTGTGTCGGACGATCCGGCCGTGGCCGCACTGCTGAGCGAGTATCCTCCTTCAGCGCAACAGCTGACCTTGCGCGTGCGCAAGCTGCTCCTCCGCATCATTCCCGACGTCCACGAGCACGTCTATCCAGGCTGGCGGCTCATCAGCTTCCGAATGGGCAGCGGCGACCAACACAAGATCTGCTGGCTCGCCCCGCAGCGCTTCGGCGTGACCCTCGGCTTCGAGCGCGGGGCCGAGCTGCCCGATCCGAACGGCCTGCTCACCGGCGAAGCCAAGCAGGCCAGGAACGTCCATGTCCGCTCTGCCAAGGACGTGGACGTCCCCGCGATCGCCGCGCTGGTCGCGGCCGCCGTCGCGCTCCACCGGGACCGATAAGGCTCGCGCGGAGCGCCCCGGCGCGAGGGCCGCGGGCTCCGCCGCCGCTCAGCGGCGCCCCTGGACGACCCGCCCGCCCGTCTTGCCGAGCGCGTACGAGAACCCGAGCTCCAGCGTGGAGCGGGTGACGATCGCCCCGAGATCGAGCCCCTGCTCCACCATGAGCCGCGCCGCCTCGGGCGCGATCCCGACGAGCACCACCTCGGCCCCGAGCAGCCCGGCGGCGCGCGCCGCCTGAGCGAGGTGGTTCGCCGCGCTCGCGTCGACCACCGCCATGCCGGTGACGTCGATGATCACGACGCGCGCCTGGTGCTCGGAGATCTCCCTCAGCATCGCCTCGATGAAGCGGCCGGAGCGGTGCGTGTCCAGCGCGCCGACGATCGGCATGACGAGGACGCCGCGCGCGATCGGCACCACCGGGCTCGACATCGCGGCGATCGTCTCGAGGAGCGCCTCCTGGCGGCTGCTCAGCGACTCGAGCGCCCTCGTCCGCTCCTTGATCCGCGACAGGAGCCGCGCGTTCTCGATGGCGACGGCGGCCACCGCGGCCACGCGCTCGATGAGCGCCAGGTCGGTCGCCGAGCACGCGTCGGGCTGCGGGCTGGCCAGGACGAGGACCCCGAGGACCGCCTCGCGGGAGAGCAGCGGCACGCCGACCAGCGTGCGCGCGCCGCTCCGGCGCGCCTCGGCGACGTCGCGGAAGCGCTGGTGCTCGCTCGACGCGGCGTCGATGACGAGCGAGCTGCACGAGCGCATCACCCGGCCCACCAGCGAGTCGTCCGTGACGGGCGCGCGCTCGTCGTCGACGAGGCTCTCGCGCTGGGCCATGCCGATCACCAGGAAATCGAGCGCGCGCTCGCGCCCCCCCGCGCCCAGCCTGCGGTTCGCGATCCTGCGGGCGGAGCTCGAGGCGAGGTGATCCGAGAGGGCGCTCGAGAAAGGCGTGCGCTCGAGGGTCACGAGGTCGACCCCCGTGTCGATGCAGCGCGACGCCGGCAGATCCGCGAGGGCCTCCGGGACGCCGCGCGTGGCCATCTCGTAGAGCGCCTGCACGCCGCGGTACCCCATGTCGTACTCGCGCTGCACGATCGCCGCGTGGATCACGCCGTCCTGGAGCATCGCGACCGTCGAGGTGACGAGATCGAAGGCGACCACCTTGAGATCGCCGGATCGCCCGAGCTTCATCGAGGCAAGCCCCAAGCTGGGGCCGTTCTCGCTGCACACCCCCAGGGCGCCGGCGAGGCCGGGGTTCGACCGCACCGAGTCGACGGCGAGCGCGATCGCGCTCTCCACATCGAACAGGTTCTCCGAGAGCGACGCCACGCGGACCGACGAGCCGGCGATCGCCTCGCGGAACCCCTCGATGCGCCCCTGGGCGTTCGGCACGGCGAAGGACTCCGCCTGGACGGTGATCTCGCCTCCCTGCGGCATGAGCCGCAGCATCGCCTCGCCCGCGATCCTCCCGGCGGCCCGGTTGTCGGTCCCGACGTAGAGCAACGACCGGCTGCCCGGGGCGGCCGGCGTGTCGACCGTGATGACCGGGATACCCGCCGCCATCGCGCGGGCGATGGCCGGCTCGAGCGCCACGGGGTCGATGGGCGCGATCGCGATCCCGTCCACCCGCCGCCGGATCCCTTCCTCGAGGAGCGCCTCCTGAGCCGCGGCGGCGGCGGACATGACGCTCCTGAACTCGACCCCGACCCGGAGATCGCGCCCCGCCGCCAGCGCGCCGTCCCGCAGGTTGTTCCAGTACGCCGTCATCGGCCGGCGGGGAGCCTTGTAGACGCGGATCATCGGCTGGCCTCGCGCGCCGCTCGCGTCGTAGGATCCGCGCCATCCATCGGCGACGCGCCCCTCGCCCCCGGCATCCTCCAGGATGGCGAGATCGATCGTGTTCCAGCGCGGGCCGGTCTGCGCGCTCCGGATCCCGTCCGCGAGCGTCTCGATGAGCTCGAGGAGCTCGACCGACTCGGCGACGGAGCTCAGCACCTCCTCGAGCAGGCGCAGCTCCTGGGCGCTCTGCGCCTTCTCCTCGAAGAGGCCGCGCCGCTCGAGCACGACGCCCACGCTCACCGCGATCGACTCCACGAGCGCGCGCCACGGGCCCGAGAGCGGCGCCGCGTCCGGCTGCTCCAGGGCGAGGTAGGCGCCAGGCGCGCCGAACATGGGCACCGGTACGACGTGGACGTGGACGCCGTCGAGCGGCCAGCCAGGCGTTTCCGCGCGCTCGGGAAGGTGCGCCCGGTACCAGGCGGACGCGGGGACGAGGCACGGGCCGTGCGCCGCCTCGGGCGCCGCGGCGGGGCCGAACGGAGCCGATTCGCTGAGCACCCCGCCGTCGGACGGCATGTTCCCCTGGCCCGGCAGGAGGCCGTCGAGCCCGACGATCGCTCTGTAGGAGAGCCGTCGGCCGGTGCGAATCAGCAGGCTCCCGCGCCGCGTGCCGGGGAGGCCCTCCATGGCTCGCCGCACGAGGTCGTGGAGGGTCGAGAAAACGTCCAGTCCGGTGGTCATGCAGATCCGTTCAGCCGCTTGCTCGCTCGCTCGCTGCCAAGGGCGCACGCGAGCACATGCTGGTAGCAGGCGGGAGCGGGCTCGTGCTTGTCAAGCAGAGACGATGAGACCACCGTAGGACCACGAGGAGCTCGCACCCGCATGAAGCTCGCCTCTCTCCGCGGCCCCGGCCGTGACGGCACGCTCGTCGTCGTCCGCCGCGACGGCCTCGCCTACGCGCCCGCCGGCGCGGCCTTCCCCACGCTCCAGGCCGCGCTGGACGACTGGGAGCGCGCCGAGCCCGCGCTCCGCCGCATCGCGGCCGACGTCGAGCTCGGCGAGGCGGCCGTGGCGCCGCTGGTCACGGAAGAGCTCGCTGCGCCGCTCCCGCGCGCCTACGAGTGGATCGACGGCTCGGCGTACATCCACCACATCGTGCTCGTGCGCAAGGCGCGCGGCGCCGAGCCCCCCGAGACGCTGACGACCGATCCGCTCGTGTACCAGGGCGGCTCCGGCGTCCTCCTCGGTCCGGCCGACGACATCGTCCTGCGCGACGAGGCCTGGGGCCTCGATTTCGAGGCCGAGGTCTGCGTCGTCCTCGGCGACACCCCGCAGGGCACGCGCCGCGAAGAGGCCCACCGGCACATCCGCCTGTTCCTGCTGGCCAACGACGTGACGCTGCGCAACCTCGTGCCCGCCGAGCTCGCGAAGGGGTTCGGGTTCTTCTGCTCCAAGCCCGCCACCGCGTTCTCGCCGTTCGCGATCACGCCCGACGAGCTCGGGGACGCGCTCCGCGACGGGCGCGTCCACCTGCGGCTCCGCTCGACCTACAACGGCGCGCTCATCGGCGATCCCGAGGCCGGCCCGGAGATGCACTTCTCGTTCTTCGATCTGATCGCGCACGTCACCAGGACCCGCAGCCTCACGGCGGGGACCCTCCTCGGCAGCGGCACCGTCTCCAACGAGGACCCGGCGCGCGGCGTGTCTTGCCTCGCCGAGAAACGCATGCTCGAGATCCTCTCGGACGGGGCGGCCAGGACGCCGTTCATGAAGCCAGGAGACACGATCATGATCGAGATGCTGAATCACGCGGGAGAGAGCCTGTTCGGGCGCATCGCGCAGCGGGTGGTGGCCGGATGAGCGCCGCAGTCCAGGGGCTCACGCTCTACGGTTACTGGCGCAGCTCGTGCAGCTGGCGCGTGCGCATCGCCCTGGCCCACAAGGGCATCGAGCACGCGTACCGGCCGGTGAACCTCGTCCGGGACGGCGGCGAGCAGCTCCGCGACGACTACCGGGCCAAGAACCCGATGGCGCAGGTGCCCCTGCTCGAGTTCGAGCAGGGCGGCGCCGTCCGGCGTGTGTCCCAGTCGGTGGCCATCATCGAGCTGCTCGAGGACCTCTTCCCCGCGCCGCCGCTCCTGCCCGCGGATCCGTACCTGCGCGCCAGGGCGCGGCAGCTCGTGGAGATGATCAACTCCGGCACGCAGCCGATGCAGAACACCGCCACGCTGAAGTACGTGAGGGACGAGCTCGGCGGCGACGAGAAGGCCTTCGGGCGGCGCTTCATCGCCGCGGGCCTCGCCGCGTTCCAGGCGGCGGCGGGCGAGCTCTCCGGGCGGTTCTGCGTCGGCGACCACGTCACGGTGGCGGACGTGTTCCTCGTGCCCCAGCTCTACAACGCGCGGCGCTACGAGGTCGACCTCGCGCCGCTCTCGACCCTCACGCGGATCGAGGCCGCGTGCATGGCGCTGCCTGCGTTCCAGGCGGCCCACGCCGACCGCCAGGTCGACGCGGTCGCCTAGCTCGCCCCTGCGTTACCCCCTCGCGACGGAGGACCCGGATGGCCAAGGTGGAGTCGATCGGCATCAAGCGGGTGGAGGCGCTGCACTACTACGTGCGCGACCTGGAGCGGAGCCGCAGGTTCTACACGGAGCGGCTGGACTTCGCGGAGATCGCCGCGAGCTCGCCGGAGCTCACGGCGGCGGCGGCGCAGCGCTCGGTCGTCTTCCAGGCCGGCGAGTGCGTCGTCGTCTGCTCGCAGCCCGCCGGCGAGGGCGGGCGGGCGTGGCGCTACCTGCGCAAGCACCCGGACGGCGTGGGCACGGTCATCTTCGAGGTGGAGGACATCGACCGCGCCTTCCGGCTGCTCGACGGCCGCGGGGGCACGCCGATCGACGAGATCCATCGGGTGACCGATTCCGGCGGCACCTTCGCCTCGTTCTCGATCACGACCCCGTTCGGCGACACCACCTTCCGCTTCGTGGAGCGGCGCGGCTACCCCGCGCTGTTCCCCGGCTGCGCGGCCTACGACGCGCCGCGCGGCGGCGCGAACCGCTTCGGGATCGCCCGGTTCGATCACATCACCTCGAACTTCCAGACCATGGCGCCCGCGCTGCTCTGGATGGAGCACGTGCTCGGGCTCGAGCCGTTCTGGCAGATCGCGTTCCACACGAACGACGTCGCGAAGGACGCGGACCACGGCTCGGGCCTGCGCTCGGCCGTGATGTGGGACCCGGCCTCGGGCGTGAAGTTCGCGAACAACGAGCCCTACCGGCCGCACTTCAAGAGCTCGCAGATCAACGTCTTCAACGAGGAGCACCGCGGCGACGGCGTGCAGCACGTGGCGCTCGCCGTGGAGGACATCCTCACCGCCGTGCGCGCGATGCGCGGGCGGGGCGTGGAGTTCATGCCGACCCCGGCCGCCTATTACGACATGCTGCCCGAGCGCCTGCAGCGGCTCGGCATCGGGCAGATCGACGAGGACGTGGCGGAGCTGCGCGATCTCGAGGTGCTCGTCGACGGCGACGGCGCGCGGTCGTACCTCCTCCAGATCTTTCTGAAGGAGTCGTCGGGCACGCACCGCGATCCCGAGGCCGGGCCGTTCTTCTTCGAGCTCATCCAGCGCAAGGGGGACCGCGGCTTCGGCGCCGGCAATTTCCGGGCGCTGTTCGAGAGCATCGAGCGGCAGCAGAAGGCGGGGGGGCACGGCTGATGCTCGATCGCGTCGTCGCCGGGATCGTCCCGCCCAAGCACCACATCGCTCTCCGGAGCGAGGCGGGCGATCTCCGCTACGAGGAGTGCCTGACGCGGGCGGGCTTCGACGGCCCCTACACGATCGCCTACCACGAGCGCCGGCCGCACGAGCACCGGGTCGCGGAGGCCGCGCACGGCTTCACGCTGCCGGTCGCCGCGGCGGCGCGGCCCCTCGCCAAGCGGCACTACCGGTCGCAGGATCTGCCGCGGCGTGGCGGGCCCGCTGTCGACTGCCGCGTGCCGCTGCTCGTCAACGACGACGTGGTGATCGGGCTCGTCCAGCCGGACGCGGCCGATCCTGTGTACTTCGCGAACGCCGACGCCGACGAGCTGTTCTTCATCTTCCACGGGGGCGGCGTCCTGCGCACGATGCTCGGCGATCTGCGCTTCGAGCAGGACGACTACGTCGTCATCCCGAAGGGGCTCTTCTACCGCTTCCTCCCGGACGCCGCGCCCCAGCGCTGGCTCTCGATCGAGGCCGAGGACATCCATATCCCGCGCAAGTGGCGCAACGAGGTCGGCCAGCTGCGGATGGACGCGCCGTACTCGCACCGCGATTTCCGGCGGCCCACGTTCGTCGGCCCCCTCGACGAGGGCATCCGCGCGCTCGTCGTGAAGCGCGGCGGCGCCTTCCACGGCTTCGCCCTCGAGCGCTCGCCGCTCGACGTCGTGGGCTGGGATGGGACGGTGTACCCGTTCGCGTTCCCGATCCAGCGCTTCCAGGCGCGCGTCGGGCTCGTGCACCTGCCTCCGGACTGGCACGGGACGTTCGCCGCGCGGGGCGCCCTCGTCTGCAGCTTCGTGCCGCGCCCGGTCGACTTCCACCCGGAGGCGATCCCGTGCCCGTACCCGCACTCGTCGGTCGATTGCGACGAGTTCCTGTTCTACTGCCGCGGCAACTTCACCTCACGCCGCGGCGTCGGCCCCGGCAGCATCTCGCACCACCCCGCCGGCGTCCCGCACGGTCCGCACCCCGGCGCGTACGAGGCGAGCCTCGGGGCCCGCGAGACGAGCGAGCTCGCGGTCATGCTCGACACGATCCGCCCGCTCTCGGCCACCGCGGCCGCGCTCGCGGTGGAGGACCCGGGCTACCAGGACAGCTTCATCGCGAGCCCATAGCGGGGTCGAACGAGGGGGGCTTCCCTCAGGGCCCTCCGGGCTGCGGCTCGGAGCCCGCGGGCTGGGGCTTGTTGAAGCAGGCGCTCGTGCACTCGTTGAAGCGCTGCGACTCCTCGAAATCGATCCCGTTCAGCCCATTGCAGGACATGCCGATGATGCAGCGGGCGTTGCACACGATCGACCCGATGCAGTCGTCGGGGTTGGTCGAGAACGGGAATCCCAGCCCGCACGCCATGAAGACGTCGTTGGCGTCCTCGCAGACGGTGCGGAAGATCGAGATGCCGCAGCCACGGAGCCTGTCTCGCTGGCCGTCGCAGGCGTCGAACAGGTAATTCTCGTCCTTGCATTCGAGCTCCTCCTCGACGCAGGTCACGTACTCGTCGAAGGAGGCGGTGCAGCTCGCCTCCACCGCGGCCGCCCGCGCGGTCTCCGCCTTGTCGACGCACTCGAGGTACCTCGCCTCGCTGCAGCCGGAGCAGTCGCAGATGCGGTCGCAGGCGCGCTCCTCGGGCGAGGGGCAGCCAGCGGACACGAGCGCGCCGCCGGCGGCGGCCAGGGAGAGGAGCAGCCGATGGGTGAGCGGGGGACGGCGCTTGGGGGCGAGCACGGTGACCTCCTCCCCCTACTCTATTTTATTTCGGCATCTTGCCGAGCCGCTCGAGCAGCGCGCGCACGAGGAGCGGCCACGCGACCGTGGCGTCCGCGTACACCTCGGCGAAGCGCCCGCCCTCCTGCGGCGGGGTGAACTTCCCCCAGCTCACGCCCTCGGAGTACGTGCAGCCGGACAGGCCGCCCCAGTGGACAGGCTCGGGGCAGATCCGGACGCCGTACTGGAACCGCGGGTGATCGACCTCGATGTCCAGGCGATCGCCGACGATGTCGTAGAACGGCGCGACCTGCTGGGCCCAGTTGCGCGGCACGCCGCCGCCGATGGTGAAGATGCCGAGGCGCTTCTTCTTGCGGACGAGGCGGGCGTAGCTCAGCAGATCGAGGAACGGGTTGTACGGCGGCGGCACGGCCTCGCGCCACACGTCGAAGCCCGGCTTGTCGCCGTGCTGCGCCTTCACCTTGCGCAGCATCCACGTCGCCACGTCGAGGCCCATCTCGCTGTCGGTGAAGGCCGGCACGTAGACGGGCACGTCGCGGAGGTACGCGCTCCGGAGCACGCCCGGCGAGTCGCCCATGTCCGCCAGCGCCTTGCCGAGCTGGCGGCAGATGATCTCGCTCGACCAGGGAGAGCCGGGGTCCAGCTTGTCGAGCTCCTTCCGGACGAAGACCTCGATCGCGTTGAGGTTCTTCTCCATCTCGAGCGTGTCGTAGACGCGGTTGTACCCCTTCTCGAAGTACGTCTCGTCGGAGATGCCCGGGTTCGCCTTGTAATGGGTCAGGCCGACCGCCTCGCTCAGCCCGTGCGCCATGAGCGCCCCCGTGCTGATGATGCAGTCGATCATGCCGGCCTCGATCATCCGGACGATGACGACGCCCATCTTGGCGACCGTCATCGCGCCGGAGAACGTCGCGACGACGAGGCAGTCCTCGTCGCGCACCATCGCCTCGAGCACGTCGCACGCCTCGCCGAGCGCGCGGCCGCTGAACGCGGTCCTGCTCATCGCGCGGAGCAGATCGTCGAAAGAGTCAATCTTCAGCGGGTCGAGCGCGGCGAGCGGGACGAGCTGGTCTTCGACGCCGTCGCCGAGCTGGCGGTGCGAGGGACGAGGATGCTTCGGAGAGGACATAGGGCGCGACATATAGCCGCGCGGGGGGTGGGCCGTCGAGCGCGAAGCTCGCCGCGAAAGCGGCAAACTCAGGGCCGGACGGCCAGCGAGCACGCGAGGCGGCGCGTCGGTCTGCCCGCTGCTTTACCCTCCGTTGCCCCGGGCTTCCCGGCGCCCTGGCCGATCCCGCGATCGCCGCCTTCGGCGCGGCGGGCCGCGAGATCGGCGCGAACGAACGCGAGCGGGCTCGCGCCGGGCTGGCCGTCGGTCCGCCGCTCCAGATCCATCAGCGCGGCGATCTTCGCCACGCAAACGTCACGACCTGACACACGGACGTCATAGACAGCCGTGCTCGCGGGCGCGCGGTGGCCATCGACCGTCGCGAACGCGCTCGCGCGATCGAGCAGGAAGCGCGCGCCGGGCGGACGCGCGGCGCACGCCGGCATGCGGGTGAGCTCTGTGCGGACATTCGGGACGATCGCCCAGCCGTCGAGCGGCAGGAGCGGCGGGGCCTTCGCGGTCGCTCCTTGCGCCGCCGTCGCCGCAGGCGGGATCGGCACCGTCCGGCCGAGCGTCAGGCCGTGGAAGCTGAGCAAGAGCGGCACGCCTGCGCTCGTCGGCTCCCCCAGCGCGGGCTCGCCGAGGTTCGCGAGCGACGCGATCGGCCGCGGGGCCTCGCCGGAGGACCACGCGACGAGCGACGCGCCGCGGAGCCACGCGACGGGCCCATCCGGCGCCTCGCTGAAGGCGACCTCCGCCTCGGGCATCAGCTCTTGCGGCACCTCGGCGACCTCGGCGCCGCGGCCCGGCCTCACCTGGATCAGCACGTCGCGCCCGGAGGCGCGCACCCCGAACAGGATCCGGCCGCCGGACGCCGCGAACCGGGCGAGGATCGCGTCCCGGCCGACGCCCTCGGGCGCCGGGCCCGTCCACGAGCGGACCCTGGCCTGGAGCTCGGTCGGGTCGAGCCAGCGCAGCGTCCAGCTCGCCCGCGGCGCAGCGGAGGCGCCGCGCGCCTGGAGACCGGCGCCGGCGCCCTTGGCAGCAGCGCCGTCGGGGGAGCGCACCTCGAGCGCGGCGACGGTGGAGAGCTGGCCCCAGCGCCTGGCGCTCACCGACGAGACGCGCCGCTGGCCATCCGGTCCGGGCTTCGCGTCGCGGGTGAGCAGCGCGAGCGCCTCCTGGGCGCTGCGCGGCGGCGGCACGCCCACCGGCGAGGGCGGCGGCCCCGGCTGTGTCGTGCAGGAGAGCGCGCGCTCCGGCAGCGCCGGGGCCGGCGGCGGGCGGAGCGGCAGGAGCGGCGCGGCCCCGAGCGCAGCACCGCCGGACGGCGCTCCCTGCGCGGGCAGCGGCGGCCCCCAGCCCACGCGGAGGTGGGTCGCGATCCTCAGGCCGACCTCGTTCACGGCCAGCATCCCGGGCTCGGCGAGCAGATCGCCGCTCTGCGCGATCTCCTCGGCGGCCTGAGGTGGGACCTCGATGGGCGACCACGTGCGGCCGGCGTCATCCGAAGCGAGCACCTTCCCTTCCCCGACGGCGATCCCGCGGCCGGCGTGGACCACGGCATGCGCGGCGCCGGCGAGGCGAGCCCGCGAGGCCTGGCCGCCGGGGGAAAGGACGACGGCGGTGAGGTCTCCGGCCTCGTCGGCCACCACGAACGACAGCGCGCCGTCCTGCCCCTCCTCGATGGGGCTGACCACGTTGACGTCGTCGCCCCCGCCGCGCAGCCAGCCGAGCTGGAGCAGCGGAGCCTCCCTGCCGCCGGCGTCGATCACCGCGACCTGGGCGCCGGGCGCGGCGCCCTCGCGGCCGTCGCCGCCGCGCGGCGTGGGCTCGTCGCGGGGCGCGACGTCGCTGTCCCAGAGCCCGCGCAGGATCGCGATCCGTCCGTCGGCGAGCGCGCCGGCGCCGCGCCAGCGGACGTCCGTGCCCGGGCGGACCGTGCTCCACCGGCCGCTCGGCTGCCGCACGCACACGCTGCCCTCGTCGTCCGCGTCGCACGGCGCGAGCAGCAGGGCGCCGCCGCTCGGGGACACGCGGAGCTCGGCCTCGCCGCTCCGCACGAGGACGGGGGGTTCGCTGCCGAGCGGGCGGTCGGGCTTGACCTGGAGCACGCCGAACGGATCGTGGCGGCCGTCAGGCCCGCCCTCGCCGAGCGCGCAGGCCACCCACGCCGCTCGCCCCGCCCGGCCGACGCCGCAGGCGTTCAGCCAGTCTCCGCGGCCGAAGGGGGCGACCTCCTGGAGCGCGCCGGTGGCGAGATCCACGCGGGCGAGGACGCCGTGGCTCGCCGTGATCGCGGTGGACGACCACGCCGCGCCGCTCGAGATCGCCGCCTCGAGCGGGTGGCGCCCCGTCGCGCGGATCCAGCGGAGCAGCGGCGCGCCCGAGCCGAGCTCTGGCGCGTCGTCGGCGGGGGCGGGCCCGAGCCGCGCCTCGGCGACAAGGATCCGCGCCTCGCGCTGCTCGGACGACGAGGCCCTGCCCTGCGTCACGGCGATCAGCTCGCCGTCGCGCAGACGGACGTCGGCGAGGCGGAGCAGGGCGGCGGGGTCGGCGTCCTCCCCGTCGCCGCCCGGCGACGGCGCCACGGGGCGCCACGACGCGCCGCCGTCCGCCGTGACCGCGAGCCCTGCCGCCTCGAAGAGCCCGGCGCCGTGCCGAGCGTCGCGGAACGCGAGGGCGCGCAGCGGCAGGGCGGGCAAGCCTTGCAGCGTGCGCGGCTGTCCCGTCTCGATGTCGAGGAAGATCGGAACGTCGGAGATGGCGTCCCAGACGGCGACGACGGCGGGACCGCCGCCGATGCGCTGGAGGTCCGTCTCGGAGCGGGCGAGGACCGCCGGCGCGCCGAGCGGGTCATCGAACCGGTAGACACCGCGGACTCCGCGCCCGACGAGCCGCGGGCCGGTTCCGGACGGAACCAGCACGAGCTCGATCAGGGGCTCGGGGCACGCCGCGGTCTCCTGCCGTGCCACGCCGTCGGCCCCGACGAGGACGCGCTGGCCGCCGACCAGCGCGATCGTGCCGCCGGCGACCCGGGGCCCGATCGCTGTCGCGCCGCTCGCGTCGACCCAGCGGGCGGGCACGGGCGCTGGAGGCGGGGGGAGCGCCGCCGCGGGCGCGCCGCGCTCTTGCGGCGCGGGTCGGGGCGGCGCGCCGCCGCAGCGGGCGAGCGCGAGCGCAGCGAGGAGCGCGGCCGCGCGCCGCGACCGGCGCGGTGGCGCTGCGAGGCGGGGAGCGCCCGCCGCTCTGGACTGCATCATCGCGGCTGAGACTACCGTGATTCGCAGGCCGCCGCGGCGTCGTGAGGCTCAGTGGACGGCCGAGCTCACCGGGACCGGGGCGGCCTCGTCCGCCAGCGCGGCCGACCTGCTGGCGAGGAGAGCCATGAGCCCTCTGGCGCCGACCACGGCATGGTCGGACACGCAGTTGTTGAAGATCGCGTGGACCTGCTCCGCCTCCTGGGAGAGCCGCGCGACGGTCTCCGCCCACGGAGCGAGCTCCGCGGGATCGTAAACGTACCTGAACTTCTCGTTCACGCCGACGGGCGCATCCCAGGTCTCTTCGCGCCGGCCGTGGAAGCGCACAACGGCGAGGCGAGGATCGGCGACGAGGGCGGTGGGAGGCATGCTGTTCTGCTTGCCCTGCGGCTCATCGACGATGACGTAGAATGCGTCGAGGTCTCGGAGGAGGTCCACGACGCGCTCGATGCGGCCGGGCATGCCCCAGGATCCGTGCCTGAGCTCGACGGCGAACGGGAGCCCTTCCATGCGCCTCCGGCACTCCTCGATGACACGCACGTTGCCGCGCGTCGCCGTGAACCACGGAGGGAATTGGAAGAGCACGTACCCTAGCTTGCCCGCCTGGCGCAGCGGATCGACCGCCGTCCGGAAGCGCTCCCAGAGCGCGTCTCGGGTCTCGGCCGGCAGGTCTGCCGGGTAGAGGCGCCGTCGGTCGAAGAGCGAGGGTGGCAGCGCGCCCTGGACGTCCGGGGGCAAGCGGGCGGGCTCCACGGGGTGCTGGGTGAGCGGCGCGAACGCCTTCACGTTGAACACGAAGTCAGGCGGAGTCCGCTCGATCCACTGCGCCACCATCCCTGGACGCGGGAGGGCGTAATAGCTTGAGTTGACCTCGACCACGGGGAACTGGGACGCGTAGAACTTCAGCCGTTCTGCCGGGCTCGACACGCCCTTCGGGTAGAATCTATGGCTCTTCACCAGGGTCGGGTCCGTCCACCCGGCGGTCCCGGCGAGGGCGTTGCCGATGCGGGCGGGCACAGGCGCGCACGCCGCGAGGGCCGCGGCGCGCGCGAGACGCTGCTCCTCCTGGTCCTGGTGTGGAGTCTCCTCTGAAGGCGACCGCGGCGGGTCGCGCAGGGCTTCTTCGTGCATAGCGGGGGCAACCTAAGATCTCTTTGCGGCGATGGAAGCGCTCGCCCGAGAGATACGGCGACAGTTGCTCATTGCCTCTCACGAAGGTCCGCTCTCCCCTCGTGCGCATACGCTCCAGCTCGCGTCGTGCGCATACGCTCCAGCTCGCTCGCCGCGCTCCGCTCGACGAATCCCCGGATTACCAGACCGGCCGCGCGATCCGCTCGGCGAGCGCCTTTCGGGCGACCTGAAGCCTGCCGGCGGCCGTGGCCGGGTTCAGCCCGTGCTCCCTGGCGTAGGACGTCAAGGGGTGGTGACCTGCCGCGGCGAGGAGAAGATCGCGATGGTGCGCAGGCAGCTCGACGAGCCTGCGGAGCGCTGCGCGGGCAAGCAGCCTGCCGTCCGGATCGACGCTTCCTTCGTCGACGAGCGCGCGCGGCTCGTCGACCGGGACCTCGCGGCGGACGTGGGCGCGCCCCAGGTGATGGCCTGCCTGCCGCCACGTGATGCCATGGAGCCAGCCCTGGAGCGCGCGGCGCGGCGCGATCCTAGGATCAGGGCGGTACCTGCCAGCCTGAATGGCCTTCCAGGCGGCGATGAGCACGTCCTGGAGCACGTCCTCGCAATCGCGCGCGTGGACGCCGCACGCGATGAGCCTGGACAGGATCAGGCGCCGCTCCGCGACGAGAGCGTCGAGGGGCGGCGATACCTCGGGGCGCAGCGACATCGAGAGTCCCGGAGCAGGCGGCGCGCCGCGCTTGCGACGGCTCATCGGGATCTCCGGCGCACCGCGCCTCGGCAGACCGGCGCCGGGCAGCAGGGAGAGTGTTCGCGACGGTGGGTGGGTGTTCCGACGGCACGCCGCAGCACGCCGGTGTTGCGTTCTATGGTGAGCCATCGCTCGTCGAATGACGCGTCCATGCGCGCGAGTTCTCCAGCGCACCCGCCCTTCGCTGCGAAATCGAGCGAGCACGCTCGTTTGCACGCCGGTAATATCGAGCGAGCACGCTCGTTTGCACGCCCGTGATACCGACACCGCGCTCGCGCCGGCGTGGTGATGGGTCGAGCGCGCTCTCCGGCTGAAGGGGCCGGAGAGCGCTCGATGGGCTCAGGGCGCGATGGACGCCGACCGGAGGAGCAGAGCTCCTGGTGCTCATGTCACCTCGACGGCACTCTGTTCCGGCCGAGGGGAGCGGGCCGGGGCTGGGCTTCACGGATTCACGGAGAGCCGTTCAACGCGTCCTCGATGGCGGGCAGGTATGCGCTGCCTGGGAACGCCTCGCGGAACCGGGCGGCTCGCGCTGCGGCCTCGACGCGCCGACCGGTCTGCTCGAGGGCCTGGATCGCCAGGGTCTCGCGTTGCTGGGCTCTCGGGCTGCGCGGGTAGCTCCGCGCATGGCGATCGAGCGCGCCGAGCGCCTCGCTCGCTCTTCCCGATCCAAGCGCGGCGATCGCGCGCTGGATCAGGGTCAAGTCGGCATCCATCGGCGGGACGGCCGCCCCCGCGCCGGCCGCGGCGGGCGGAGCCGGCGCGGGCGCTGCCGAGGACAGCGCCGCCGGGGCGTCGGCGAACGCGCCTGGTGCGCGGGAGCCAACCAGAACCGCCGCGGGCGTGTCGCCGCGAGCGAGGGCGATCTCCGGCGGGGCGGTGCGTGGCAGCGCCGCGTAGAGCGTGCCGGCGCCGGCGCCGGCCCCGCCCAGGAACAGGGCAGCGCCTGCCGCGACGAGCTTCGCCCGCGTGACCTCGATGCCACCCCTCGCGAGGTTCGCCTGGGCGCGGCGCGCGTCCCACGCGGGGACAGCCTCTGCTGCGCCCTCGCCGGGCGGGAGGGCTCGCGCAGCCTGGTCGGCTGGCGCGCCCCCGTCGCCCTCCCCGGTGGCGAGCAGCGCCTGAAGCCGCGCCCAGAGCACCTCGCCGAGGTCTTCCGGCAGGTCGAGCGGGGCGTCCCCGAGCTCGAGCAGCAGCGGCCCGTGGACCAGGGCGAGCGGCGCCAGCGCCGAGCGCGCGCCGTACACGCCGAGCGCGTCGCGCTCCCGCGCGCCCAGCCGCCTGACCGCGGCCGCGAACTCCTTGCGGGCCCGCCGCAGCCGGTCCCACGCGGTGTTCTCCGAGATCTGGAGCGCCGCGGCGATCTCGCGCATCTCGATGCCCTCGAGCTCGTAGAGGAGGAACACGACGCGCCGGTCGCCCTCGATGCGCTGGACGAGCCCGCGGACGATCCTCTGCGTCTCGGCCTGCGCGAACCGCTGCTCCGCGTCGTACCCCGGGTCCGCGACGTCGACGCGCTCGCCGTCGGAACGCGCGAGCAGCTCCCGCCGGTTCCTGGAGAGCCGCAGGTGCCGCAGGGCGAGGTTCGACGCGATGCCCGCCACCCACGCCTTCACGGAGAAGCGGGGGTCGTACTCTCCGAAGCGGCGGTGGACGACCAGGAACACCTCCTGGGCCACGTCGCGCAGGTGCCGCGCCGGCACCCCCATCCGCCAGAGCACCCGGAGGACGTACCGGAGCAGGCCCGTGTACACCTCCTCGAAGGTGGGCCGCGGGGGCGGCTTGGCCGACGGTCCGGGGGCGGCGTCGGCCGTCAGCCCGGGGTCGGCGCCAGATGCCGGTCCAGGGTTGGTGTCATGGGCGGGGGCCGGCGGAGGCCGGGGGGGTTGAGACGCCGTCATCCCTACGTGTTCCGGCGAGATGGGCCGGATTGTGGCGAAATCGTACGCGGGGCAGAAAAAGATCGGGCCCCGGTGACCCTCCTTGCGGGGGCGCCCGTGGCCGCCTCGATGACCACCGCCGTTCTGTGGCATTACATGATGGCTCCACGTTCCGTTGCGAAATCAACCAGGCGCATCGGCGAGCGGCCATCGACGAGCCTGTCAGCATCTCTCGGCACGATCTGAACGCCGTACGACGAGATTCGCCCGGCGTGCACGCGATGAATGCGAACCTTTTGCGCAGATCATTCCGAGAAGAACCCGATGGCGGACGCAATGCGGACCCGCGAGCGTCCATGAGGAGGGGGCTTCTCGCGCCATTCTTCCCGTGCTTCCCTCCGGAGGCGTTCGCGGGAGCACCGCGCTCGGCAGCTGCGCCGTGAATGAACAGGTGAGACGATGAGGAGAGGGACTCGACAGGAGAAGCGGGGGATGGTGGTGGCCTCGTGCGCCACGGCCGTCGTGCTGGGGGCTTGGGTTGGTGGCTGCGAACCGACCCCGCACTGGCTTTGCCCCTGGGATCCCGAGCCTGGGTACAAGGACAGTCCTTGTCTTGTGATGGAGGAGCCCACGGATGCCGACGGCGGCGCCGATGCGTGCGGCGATGCCGGTCCTGATGCCGGCGACGCCTGCGGGGAGGGGGGAGCTGGCGCCGATTTCGACAGCGCGACGGTCCCCGGGTTCGATCCCACCCTGCGGGAGACCTGCACCGGGCAGTGCGTGCCGAGGGAACCGCTCGGCTGGTCCGAGCCGGCGCTGGTCTGGATCGGCCCTCCGGATCGCGCGCCCGACTGTCCCGCCGCTGCGCCGAGCATCGGCTACGAGGGCCATGGGGACTTCGCGGCGGCGGCGCCGCCCTCATGCCCGGCATGCCAGTGCGATCCGCCGGACGCCTCGTGCGAGCTACCGGCGGCTTGGAACGCCTACGCCAGCTTTCCATGCGACGTCCCCGGCGCCGCCGAGACGCCGTTCACCGCTCCCGAAGGTTGGGACGGTACCTGCACATCGGCCAACGCGATCTCCGCCGGACAGATGTGCGATGGCGCCCTGTGCGCACAGTCGCTCGAGATCCCGGCCCCCCGCGTGCTTCCGGGGAGCTGCGCGCCCAGGATCGCGGAGAGCCCCGAAGAGACGGAGAACTCTGAAGGTGCCGAAAGCTTCGCGATCCTCGCCCGGGCGTGCACCGGCACCGCGTTCGCGCCGTGCGCCGATCCGGGGATGACCTGCACCCCGGTGCCGCCAACCGGCGATGCCGTCCCCCCGGAGGGGTTCCTGACGTGCATCTATCACGAGGGAGAGCGGGACTGCCCGGCGACCTACCCGGACCGCAACGTCTTCTTCGCGGGCGCCGAGGACACGCGCGGCTGCGCCCCCTGCGGCTGCGACGAACCTATCGGGGGCAGCTGTAGCGTCCTGGCGTCGGCGTTCAGCGATGGTGCGTGCTCACAGTTCGCCGTCGGCGTGGTGGTGAGCTCCGAGGCCGCCTTCTGTGGCACCATCTCCCCCGGGACGGCGCTCGGGAGCAAGTCCGCGAGCGTTGTGAGCTTCGATCCGGGCGCCTGCGAGCCGACGGGCGGCGAGCCGACCGGCAGCGTCGCGTTGCTCGGCGCAGCGACGTTCTGCTGCCGCCTTGGGCCGACCCCTGATCCGGTACCTGCCTGAGACAGGCGGACTAGGTTCTCACGGCCGCATCCCGCAGAGCCTCATCCAGAGCCTTCCCGCAAGAGCCTTCCAGCACGCGTGATGCACCGGGCCCGCGTGCTCCGCTCGGCAAACCGTCGAGCCCGGATCAGAACGAAGCGACGAGGTGCAAGGCTCCCGCCCTGGACGTCTCGGCCACGGACCAAGTCGCACCACCAGGGAGACGAAGCTGCGGACGCGCGAGGTTGGCCACGAACTCGCCAGTGAGCCGTGCGGCAAGAGCGTACGAGAGCGGCACCTCCACGCCGCCGCGCAGCCCGAGCCCCGCGTAGGGCCATAACGCCTCCCCCGAAGCGTTGACCATCCCGAAATGCCGCACGCGGCCTGCCGTCACGAGACCGCAGCCGAAGAACCAGGCCACGTGCCCACAGGGGACGACCGAGCCGCCGAGCGAGGACACGCCGTAAAACGTGCCCCGATACCGCTCGGCAGCGACCGGCATGTTCACACGTCCCTCCAGCGAGAGCGAGAACGCCTCCCACCGGGCTCCCGCGAACCCCGAGAATCCGACCGCCGGCGCCGGCGCGAGCCCCTCCGCGATCAGCGCCCCGGCCCCGGCCTGAAGCCGCGGCCACGCCAGCGCGAGGCCACGGCGCTCCGCGGGCCGCGCCGGCGCGGCGGGCTCGCATGGCGGCAGCGGCGCCGCGGCCGGCGCGCGCGGGGGCCCCGACGGCGCTCCTCCCGGGGAGGCCGTCTCCGGCGGCAATGGCGCGGAGGCCCTCTCCGCCGGCGCGGGAGCTGACGACGGCGATGGCGCCGGTTCCCGCGCCGATCGCACCGGGCGCAGCATGATCGCAAGGGCGGTGCCGACGTCCTCCACCAGCGCCCCGCAGGCCGCGCTCGTGACCTCCTGGCCGCCGAGCCGCCGGCCGTCGCCGTCGTACAGCGCGATCTCCCCCAGGAAATCCCGCCCCTTGCGCGCGAGGACCACCTCGACCCGCCGGCCGTCGCCGCCGTCCACGAACGGGTCGATCCCGCCGAGCTGCGCGGCGACGACGTCCCGGAGCGCCTGCTCCTCGGGACACCCCTCCGCGCCCGGACCGCGCGTATAGGACAGCCGCGCGCCGCCCGGCGGGACCTGACCGGAAGCTGGCGGCGCGGCCAGCACCAGGGACACGGCAAGACTCCACCCGATGGCGTTCAGACGTGGATGGCGCAAGGGACTCCGCTCGATCGTCAGACAAGGGGTGCAGGGCAGCGCCAAGAAGCCACGACCGGCTGCGGCATGCCCCGAGTGGAATTACGGAGCACGGCCGCCCCCTCGCAACGGATTTTTCCGGACCGCGGCGCCCCGCCACGCCGGCGCGGGCGGGCGCCGGAGGCCTCGAGGTCTGCCGGACGGGTCGCTCACCCGTTCGGGGAGGCCTCCGGGCCTGTCCAGCAGGTCGATGACCTCTGGAAAGAACCCGATCGGCCTGCGCCAGCATGACACCGACCCGTTCCGGGAAGCCCCGCGGTATCTCCCAGCATGCCGGCGACCCGTCGACGAACCCCATCGGTATCTCCAAGCACGCCGGCGACCCATCGACGAACCCCGCGGGCGGGTCGCCCGCCTCGGCTACCGCCCCGCCCCGGTCCGGGATGCAACCGCCCTATCCCACCCGCATCAGGCCCGCGCTCCAGCATCTCTGAAGATATTCGCTGAGCTGCGCGCCAGCACGGTTCATAGCACGTTAACGGCGACAGGAGCGCTCGACGAAGGACAGAGCCCTGCTTAGCGTGCCACGATGGACCAAACGTTCGATGCTTCGATCTACGTTCGCGCGCCCATCATCAACATTGCCAATGGCGTGACCCTCGCCAACGCGCTGGTCGCAGCCTGTCCCGAGGCGGCGCCGGAGAACGTCGCCAAGGCGTGTACGAAGCTGAAGGCCGCCGGGGAGGCAGGCCAGAAGGCGCTCACCGCGCGCCGCCGGGAGAACGGCACCCTGTCCGAGGACGACGTGCGCGTTCTCGACCGGGAGGCCGACTCGAGCTTCGGGGCGCTGCGCATGCGCCTCATCGCGACCTCGATGCTGCCCGAGGCACGCTTCCCCAAGGCACGGCGCGCGGGAGAGCTGGTGAAAGAGCTCTTCGGCGATGACGGCCTGTCGTTCCTTACCACCGAGTACTCTGCGCAGAACACGGTGATGGCCTCCATCGTCGCGCACATCGAGGAAGCGGGCCTGAAGCCGGAGATCGACGCGCTCGCCGGGCCCGAGTTCCTCGAGCAGATCGGCAACGTCCTGCCCCGCTACGACGCGATGGTGAAAGACAAGCTGCAGAAAGAGGCCGCCGCGACATCGAACCTCGCGACGTACGTGCGCGCCATCCAGTCCGCCATCGTCAACTACGCGACCAAGGTCGCCGGCATGGTCGACGAGGACGAGCCCGAGACCGTCGAGGCCGTCCGGAAGGCCCTCCGCCCGCTCGACGCGCACCGCGAGGCCAGCGCCCGGCGCGCCCAGGGCGGCGCCAAGGGCGAGGCGACGAGCGGCGCCCCGGCCGCCCCGGCCGCCCCGCCGGCGCCCGGCGCGGGAGCCGACGAGCCGACCGCGCCGGTCTGAGGGGCATCGCAGCAGGACCGGGGCGCCAGGTGCCTCCGGCGGCACCTGGCGTCCAGCCCCGCCACCAGGGGCTCGTTCAACCGGCCTTTGCCGCGCAGCGCAGCCCGCCGCCAGCGCCTCGCCCCTCGAACCGGCGCGCGGCAACGGCCTTCTTGTTTGCGCAACCGTGGCCCGCCACGGCGGTCAACACGTTGCCGAGCGCACCGGCGCGGCGACGCCGCCCGTCGTCGAGGTGAAGCACCCGCCCGATGGGCTCGTAGGCGTGGTGCTCGCTCAGCATCCAGCCGCCAGGCCCCTGGGAGCGAGCGCTGAGCATACCGAGCGCCCCGCGCAAGACCTTCCACAGCGTGACATCGTCGCGTGTCCCGGCGCCGACGATCGGGGTGCTCGAGAACGCCGCGAACGCCTTCCTGCGCTCCGCGGGCCCCATGCAGACACCCCGGTAGACGTAGCCGACCCGCACCGTCACCGGCTGAGCGCCTTCGAGGGGGCGCCCGAGGCGTCCTTGCGTCCCACGAGAACGTCGTCTCGCTGTTCGGCTCGCAGGGGCAGGCGAATCGCTCCTCGAAGCGCCGGCCGGCGATCTCGACGACCAGGTCGATGCGCTCGAGCGAGGCGGGCACGCCGCGGCGGCTGGGCAGGATCGTTAGGGCATCAGGCCGAGCGCGAAGAGGGCATCCGACCAGAGCGGCCAGAGCGTGCGGTAGGGGTGGGTCGCCAGCAAGATTCCACCGTTCGGGAGGCGCCGGACGTAGAACCGGGCGTGGTCGACAAGGAACTCGAAGTGATCGAGGGTGATCTCGACCTCCGACGGGGCCGAGCCGCTGCCTGTCTCCGCGCCCCCTCCATCGCTCTCCCTGCGCTGCCGCGTCCGCTCGTAGATCTCGCGCGCGCGCGGCTCCGCGGCGCGCCACGCGCCGTCTGGTGTCTCCGCCGCGGCTTCGAGCGCTTCGAGCAGGGCGGAGGGCGGTGTTGCCATCGCCTTGAGGACGGTTTCGCGGGAGAGCGAGCTCGAATGCGCACCCGCATGTCGTAGCGCGACGCACGCGCCGGGCGGCGCGGCTTCCACCCGCGCGCGGAGCGCATCCAGCGACAGGCCCGCGGTGCGCGACACCCTGTCCTTGTCGTGGAGGCAGATCCACGAGAGGGCGAGGTCGCGCGCGAGGTCACGAGCGTCCGCGTTGTACGTCGCGCACAGGGCGACCGGCGCGAGCCAGGTGCGCGCCGTCGTGCAGCCACCGGTCGAGACGCGCCCGCTCGCGTCCGGCGCGCAGAGGCGGAGCAGGACGCCCTCGATATCTTCCAGCGCCATGTGCCACGCGAGCACGGCCTCGGCCTGCACGGAGCGCGGGCCGCGGTCCAAAGCGAGGTCCATCCGCGTGAGGGGAAAGTCCTCGATGCGGCGGGGGTGCACGTGGATGGGACCCTTCGGCTTGAGACGCTCGCTCTTGTCGGTGAAGCAGCGAAGGATGCAATGGACGAAGTGCTCCTGGCTCAACGATGCGACGAAGTAGGTCTCCGCGTCGATGCGTCCGAAGTGGGCACGGAGCATCGCGACCACTTCATCCACGGAGATCGTATTGCATTCCGTGTCGTGGTCCATGATCGCGCGCATGCTGTACTGTGGCTCCTTGATGATGGCCGACAGCGCCGCGCCGAACGCATCGACCCGCTGTGCCTCGTCACACCAGGCGAAGAAGAACGGACCTTCTCTCATCGATCGATCATCCTCGTGAGGTAGCCTGCGTCAGGACATGAGGCCGAGCACGAAGAGTGCGTCGGCCCAGAGCGGCCAGAGCGTGCGGTAGGGGTGGGTGGCCAGCACCACGCCGCCGCTCGGGAGGCGGCGGACGTGGAAGGGGGCGTGCTCTTCCAGGAAGCGGGTGTGCCCGCGCGTCGTGACGTCCACCCAGAAGGCGGGGGGGACCTCCCCCGCGTCTTCGTCGTCGAGCTGGCGGCGTAGCTCCACGAGCTCGCGCGCCTTGGGCTCGGCCTCGCGCCACGCGTCATCTGGCACCGCCGCGGCCTCGAGCGCTTCGAGCAGGGTGGCCGGCGGCGTCGCGAGCGCCTTGAGGACGGTCTCGCGCGAGAGCGAGCCCGTGAGCTCGCTCGTGCTGTTCATGGGCACACGCGCGCCGTGCGGCGCGGCGTCGACGCGCGCGCGGAGCGCCGAAAGCGACATGCCTGCGATGCGTGGGACGCTCTCCTTGTGGTGGAGGCTCACCCATGACAGCGCGAGGTCGCGCGCGAGCTCCGCGGCGTTCGCGTTGTAGGTCGCGCACATCGCGACCGGGGCGAGCCAGTCCTCCTTGTCCGTGCAGGCGCCGGTCGGCACGCGCCCGCTCGCGTCCGGCGCGCAGAGGCGGAGCAGGAGGTCCTCGATGTCGCCCTGGACCACGTGGTAGGCGGCTGCGGCCTCGGCCTCCACGGAGCGGGGGCCCCTGCTCACCGCGAGCTCGTAGGGGTAAAAATCCCACTTGCGTGAGCCCGCCGTCAAGCGGAGCGGGCCCCAAGGATGGAGACGTTCGCTTTCGTCGGTGTAGCACTTGAGACCGAACGGGATGGCGCACTCGGAACCGTTCAGCTTCACGCCAGAGCTTAGGTGAGCGTTGTTCGTTTCTCCGAAGTGAGCGCGGATCATCGCGAGCACTTCCTCCACGGAGCGTGTCTCGCACCCTTGCTGGTGGCTCATCATCAGGCTGAGGAGAGCCACCGGGTTGACGAGGGCCGACAGGGCCGCGGCGAACCCGTCGAGCCGTTCTGCTTCGTCACACCACGCATAGAACCAAGGTTGTGATTGGCTCATAGCCGGATCACCATGATGAACTTGTTGGAGTCTATTAAGGTTACGTTCTTTCCAGTCTTCCAGTTGAACAGGTAGCCGTCCCGAACCGTGATATTCGGGTCATCAAACGTCGCCCCCTGCTCCATGATGAGCTCGTATCGGGCCACGTCTCCATCGAGCCTTTTATCCTTCAGCGCCTTCATGGCGTTCGTGAGCTGCTTGCGCACCGTGTCGACCTCGATCTTCCCGCCCTTGGCCTCGCTCACCGTCAGCTTGTGCCCGATGGATATGGACAGGAAGTCGGGCGCCTTCCCCTCATACCCACCAGCGGTTGATTCCCTCGGAATGTCGAGCACCGTGCGTACACCATCGTCGCCGACCCCGACGAGCGACCTGCCGTCGTCCACCAGGAACTTCGCCGCCTTCTTCTCGAAGATGTCCACATCGAACTTGGTGATCGCCCCGCGGAGGTTCTTGTACCCCCGGACGCGTTTCGTTTTCACGATCTTGGCGAACACCTCCTCGATCTCGGCGATCTCCCCGGCCACCCGGATCGCCGCCGGCCGCAGCCCGCTGCTGATCTTGACCGCGCGCCACATCGGCCCGACCGCGCCGAGTCCGAATCCCATCCCCGAGAAGATCCGCTCCTCGTCGCTGAGCTCCTCGCCCGACGGCAGGCACCACGCCTTCCCCGTCACCGCCTCGCACAGATCGAGCGCCGGCCCGACCACCGGCACGAAGCCGACCCCGATGCGCGTCGTCGCGTGCACCAGCGTCTGCATCACCTCCGCGTACGCCTCGAACCCCTCAGCGACCGTCGACATCGCCCCCGCGAACGCGCTGATCGTCTGGTAGAGCTGCGTCTGCTCCAGATCGAACCCGTCCCCTGTCCACAGGTTGAGGTTGTCCTTCATCTGGTCCGCGAGCGCGCCGAACCGCGGCTTCAGCACCGTGTCCACCTGCACCCGCAGATCCGGCGGGATCGGCGTCTCGATGAACCAGTCCGACGCATCCATGAACTGCCGCACGAACCCGGTGATCCGGTTCTGCGCCTTCAGGAACGCGTTGGTCTCCACGAGCGACACGCCCATCCGGTCGCGCAGCGCGATCTCCAGCGCCGCGCTGTTGGCCCGCCACGCCCGCACGTTCGCCACGAAGTCCGCCCGGAGGACCACCACCCGGCCGCTGACGTCCGCCTCCAGCGCCGCGAGCACCGCGTCCGCGTACGCCGCGTAGGGATCCCGCCCCTCCTCGAACGCCCCGTCGACCCCCGCGATGTCCGGCACCTCGACCCACGGCACCTCGCTCTCCCCGAGCGCGTACGCTTGCGGGTCGTCCGCGATCGATCCCTCGCTGTCAGTCCAGCAGGACGGCAGAGAGAGAGCAGCGAATGGAAGTGCGAGAGCGGATGCCCACCCCCGGCCCGTGCTCGGCGCTTCGCGCCTGCGCGCGGTCCGCCCCTCCCTAATCGCGCGCTCCGCGCGCTCAGGGAGGGGTACGCCGTCTGGCAAGGGCCGAAGTCCGGAGAAGGGAGAACGTGCACGACCTGCGTCAGGACATGAGGCCGAGCACGAAGAGCGCATCGGCCCAGAGCGGCCAGAGCGTGCGGTAGGGGTGGGTGGCCAGAACGACGCCGCCGCTCGGCAGGCGACGAACGTGGAAGGGGGCGTGCTCTTCAAGGAAGCGGACGTGGCCGCGCGTCGTGATGTCTGCTCGCCAGGCGGGCGGGCCCTCGCCCTCGGCGGCCTCGTCGATCTGGCGGAGCAGATCCATGATCTCCTGCGCCTGGGGCTCGGCAGCACGCCATGCGTCGTCAGGCACCGCGGCCGCATCGAGCGCTTCGAGCAGCGTCGCCGGCGGCGTTGTGAGCGCCTTCAGCACGGTCTCGCGCGAGATCGAACGCGTGAGTTCGCTACCGCCTTTCATGGGCACGCGCGCGAAGTGCGGCGCGGCGTCGACCCGCGCGTGCAGCGCCTCCAGCGAAATGCCCGCGATGCGCGAGACGCTCTCCTTGTCGTGGATGCTCACCCAGGAGAGGGCGAGGTCGCGCGCGAGTTCCGCGGCGTTCGCATTGTAGGTCGCGCACATCTCGACCGGGGCGCGCCATTCCTGGTTGATCGTGCAGGCGCCGGTCGGCACACGCCCGCTCGCATCGGGTGCGCAGAGGCGAAGCAGCAGCTCCTCGATGTCACCCTGAACCATGTGGTAGGCGACCGCGGCCTCGGCCTTCACGGAGCGCGGGCCGTAGCTGCCCACGAGGATCTCAAAGGGGAAAAAATCCCACGCGCGTTCGCCCGCGGTCAAGCGGAGCGGGCCCCAAGGATGGCGACGCTCGCATTCGTCGGTGTAGCACTTGAGCTCGAATATCATGTCGCGTTCGGAATCGTTCAGCCTCATGCCGGAGAGGAGGTGAGCGTTGTTCGTTCCTCCGAAGTGGACGCGGATCATCGCGAGCACTTCGTCCACGGAGCGCGTCTCGCACCCCTCCTCGGAGCTCATCATCAGGCTGATGAGAGCCCCCGGGCTGACGAGCGCCGACAGCGCCGCGGCGAACGCGTCGAGCCGTCCTGCGTCGTCACACCACGCATAGAACCAAGGTTCTGATTCGCTCATAGCCGGATCACCATGATGATTTTGTCGGAGTCTATCAGGGTCACTCTCTTGCGCGTGCTTAAGTTGAACAGGTAGCCGTCCCGAACGATAATGTTTTCATCATCGAATTTCGCGCCCTGCTCCATGATGAGCTCGTACCGGGCCACGTCCCCATCCAGCCCCTTCTCCTTCAGCGCCTTCATCGCGTTCGTGAGTTGCTTGCGCACCTTGCTGACCGGGATCGTTCCGCCCTTCGCCTCGCTCACGATCAGTTGGTGCCCGCTGGATATCGACACGAAGTCGGGCGCCGCCCCCTCGCTGCCACCAGGGCTTGAGTGCTTTGGAATGCCGACCACCTCGCGCACGCCGTCATCGCCGACCCCGACGAGCGATCGGCCGTCGTCCACCAGGAACTTGGCCGCCTTCTTCTCGAAGATGTCCACCTCGAACTTGGTGATCGCCCCGGTGAGCGTCTTGTACCCCCGGACGCGGTTCGTCTTCACGATCTTGGCGAAAAACTCCTCGATCTCGGCGATCTCCCCGGCGACCCGGATCGCGGCCGGCCGCAGCCCGCTGCTGGTCTTGACCGCGCGCCACATCGGCCCGATCGCCGCGACCCCGAACCCCACCCCAGAGAAGATCCGCTCCTCGTCGCTGAGCTCTCGCCCCGACGGCAGGCAGAACGCCTTCCCGGTGACCGCCTCGCACAGGTCGAGCGCCGGCCCGACCACGGGCACGAACCCCACCCCGATGCGCGTCGTCGCGTGCACCAGCGTCTGCATCACCTCCGCGTACGCCTCGAAGCCCTCGCCGACCGTCGACATCGCCCCCGCGAACGCGCTGATCGTCTGGTAGAGCTGCGTCTGCTCCAGATCGAACCCGTCCCCTGTCCACAGGTTGAGGTTGTCCTTCATCTGGTCCGCAAGCGCATCGAACCGCGGCTTCAGCACCGTGTCCACCTGCACCCGCAGGTCCGCCGGCACCGGCGAATCCTCGAACCAGTCCGACGCATCCATGAACTGCCGCACGAACCCGGTGATCCGGTTCTGCGCCTTCAGGAACGCGTTGGTCTCCGCGAGAGACACGCCCATCCGGTCGCGCAGCGCGATCTCCAGCGCCGCGCTGTTGGCCCTCCACGCCCGCACGTTCGCCACGAAGTCCGCCCGGAGGACCACCACCCGGCCGCTGACGTCCGCCTCCAGCGCCGCGAGCACCGCGTCCGCGTACGCCGCGTAGGGATCCCGCCCCTCCTCGAACGCCCCGTCGACCCCCGCGACGTCCGGCACCTCGACCCACGGCACCTCGCTCTCCCCGAGCGCGTACGCTTGCGGGTCGTCCGGATCCCACCCCTCGGCGCGCGCGTCTTCCGTCGCCAGGTCCGCCACCTCGTCGGCCTGCGCGCCGAACTCGTCCATCAGCCGCGCGACCTCGTCCTCGAGATCGCTGACGCTCTTCTTCAGGTCGTCGACGAGCTGCTCCATCGCCGCGCGCGTCTCCGGCGCGACCGCGTCCTTGTACCGGTCCAGGATCGCCTCGAGGTCGGTCCGCGAGATCTCATCCAGCGGCCGGCTGACCAGGTCCTTCAGCTCGGTGTCGAGCTGCTGGAGCAGGTCCAGCTTCTCCGCCAGCAGGCCCACCGCCCGTGCGTTCGCCACGAGCGCCGCGCGCTCCTTGGCGATCTCGGCCAGCAGGATCTCGATGTCGCGCGCCAGCGCCGGGTTGACCTCCGCGAGGCTCAGGTCGAGGGTCGTGGCGCCGGAGAACGCCGTCCCGCTGCGCCGCACATGGAAGAGCGGCTTGTTCAGGCCGAGCGGCTCCGAGACGAGGCTCACAAGCTCGTGCGCGTCGGTGCACCAGTCGTCACCGCCAGCGTTCCGCACACCGAAGTGGAAGTCGTTCGCTCCGAACCGGAGCAGCACCGAGTCGAACTCCGCCTCCGCCTGGTGGCTTTGCGAGCCGTCATCGTGGGTCACCAGCGTGTCCGGAACCTCGTAGGTGGGGAGCGGCGTGTCGTTCACATGGAAGTACGTCCCTCCGTTGTGAGCGAGGAAAGGGGCCTCGCACGACGCGCTGGATTCCGTGCTAACCCAGTCCAGCCTGTACGGCGTGCCGGCCCACGCGAACGAGGGCGCCACCACCGCCAGCACCGTGACCAGCGCGACGAGCCTCTTGAACACCGCGGCGCTCCGGCCGTGCAGCGCAACGTCCTTGCAGCCTCTCATGTCCCCTCCGCGCCGCGCACGGCGGCGTCATACGCGATCGCGGCGCCCTTCACGTCCCCCGCGTCGAGCCTCGCCTGAGCCGCGTCGAGCTCCGCCGCGGCCATGCCCTTCTCCCGCAGCGCTGCGAGACCCGCCGCGATCTTCTGCGGCACCCCCGTCCTGAGCTCGGCCTCCGCGGCATCGAACCTTCCTCGAAGCTCCGTGCACCCGGCCTCACGCCAGGACGACCCCGCCGCTGCGCAGAGCGGTCGCAGCTGCGCCAGCGCCAGGAGCTCCCCGCACCGCTCGGCCAAGAGCGGCAGCCCGAGCTTCTCGCTCACCGGCGGCGCCGCCGAGAGCGCCGCGACCTGCGCGCGCGCACGCTGCTCGAAGGTGTCCGACGCCTTGCGCGTCCGCGACCCTGCGACGGCCTCGCGCGCCCCCTCGTCCATCTGCAGCACGCGGAGCGCCTGCCGGCGCAGCGCGATGCCGCCGAGCAGCGCCGCCGCGGTCGCGTCGCTCCGGGCGACCCGCGCCTTCACATAACCCAGCATCGCGTTCAGCGAGCGCAGCGCGCCCGAGGTCATGTCCGGCAGCACGGCGCTGTGCGTCGCGAGCAACTCCCCGTGCGGCGCCATCGCCTCGTCGAACGAGGCCGCGAAGACCTGGAGCGTCGCCGACCACCTCAGGATCTCCGCGGTGAGCTCACCGGGCGTGCGGCTCGCCTCGCGCGCCGCCGCGAGCACGGCCTGCTCCACGCCGTCGAGCCCGTCGATGTCCGACTGAGACGCCTGCGCCGAAAGCGCCGCGTACGCCGCCGTCTCCGCCGCCTCGGTCGCGCGGTACGCGGCGAAGCGCGCCGCGACGCCCGCGTATTTCGATCGCAGCGGCGCGACGTCGCTCCGGGCCTGGTCGAAGACCGCCTGCACGGCCGCCATCGCCTGCCGGTCGGCCGCGAGCGTGGCGGCGAGCGGCTCCCGCTCGGCGCTGGCCTTGTCGATCATTGCCGCCGTGAAGTTGCCGGCCGCGTCGACCGGCGCCTCCGCGAGCAGCACCCTCTGGCGGTCCCTCGCCTCGTCGAGTAGCCGTGCGAGCTTGCCCGCGAGCGTCGCCCGCAGCGACTCGGCGTTCCTCGCGTCGTCGCGCACGTATGCGATCGCCTCGTCGATGTGGCTGAACCAGACGCCGAGCGAGGTTTCGCTCGCGACGATCTCCTCCGGCGTCTTGTTGTTCGGCCAGGTGGCCCACACCTCGATGGGCAGAGCGCCGTCCTTCTCGGCCTGGGCCCACGCGGCGCCCGGTCCCACGTTCTCGCCCACGCAGTGCTCCTCGCCGCCCACCGAGGCCGCGCAGAAGCTCCCGAACGTGTCGTCCCCAAACTTCCACAAGCACCCGGCCGCCGTCGCGCCGAACGTCAGCGCGCCGATGGCCGCCGCAAGGATCGCCCTCCGTCGCGCCGGTCTGGATCTTTCGATCATGCTCATTGCCTCCACCCCGCGAAATTTCTCGCCCGCGCACGCTCGCTCGCCGATTTTCCAGAAGCAAGCGTCCCCACCAGAGCGCTAGGACATTGCTCGGCCGTGGATCGCGCCCCGAGCGCCAGGTTGTCTGTCCTCAATGCGCGGACAGTCGCCGAACCGGAGAGGTGTGCTTGGGGGTGCGTGGCGCCACCGCCTGCGGACCGGCCGCGGGGTCGAGGCGGACGCCGCTGAGCTCGTGCCCCTCGCCGGCGAGCTCCGCGAGCGAGGTCTCGGCGTCGTGCTCCTGGGGCGCCGCGCGGCTGTCCACATCGCCCCCAGCAGGCCCGCGGGCGCTCTCGTGGAGTTCCGGGCGTGCCACCGTCGGCGCCCTGTAACTACAGGGTTCGCCTGAAGTGTCGTGATCCTATTCAGGGAAACGCAACGTCTCGACCCGGGTGCCGTCCTCCCCCCGGATCTCTTCGCCAGACCAATCCCAGCTCACGCCGCCCTTTCCCGGCGGTCCGAGAGTATAGGTCACCCCCTCGAGCGTGAGCTGAGCTTCGCCGAGGTAGGCGATGCCGATCGAGTCGCCGCCGCGCCCGGGGCCGCCGTAGCCGCCATCGCCTCCTAGTACTACAGCCGCGGCTAGTGAGCCCGGGCCTGGGCGAGCGGCCGGTTGCCGCGGCGCCGGTAGCAACAGGCGCGAGCCTGCGCGCGCTTTCGGCGTCGCCACCTTAACGACGACCGGAGGTCTTGACCCGGGATACCTACGTTCATATCGGTCCACGATGGACCAAACGTTCGATGCTTCGATCTACGTTCGCGCTCCCATCATCAACATTGCCAATGGCGTGACCCTCGCCAACGCGCTGGTCGCAGCCTGTCCGGAGACGGCGCCGGAGAACGTCGCCAAGGCGTGTACGAAGCTGAAGGCCGCCGCGGAGGCAGGCCAGAAGGCGCTCACCACGCGCCGCCGTGTCAACGGGGCCCTGTCCGAGGACGATGTACGGGTGCTCGACCGGGAGGCCGATGCGAGCATCGGGGCGCTGCGCATGCGCCTCATCGCGACCTCGATGCTACCCGAGGGGCGCTTCCCGCAGGCGCGGCGCGCCGGAGAGCTGGTCAAAGAGCTCTTCGGCGACGACGGTCTCTCGTTCCTCACCGCCGAGTACCCCGTGCAGAACACGGTGATGGCCTCCATCGCCGCGCACATCGAGGAAGCGGGCCTGAAGCCCGAGATCGACGCGGTCGCCGGGCCCGAGTTCCTCGAGCAGATCGGCAATGTCCTGCCGCGCTACGACGCGATGGTGCGAGACAAGCTACAGAAAGAGACCGCCGCGACATCGAACCTCGCGACGTACGTGCGCGCCATCCAGTCCGCCATCGTCAGCTACGCGACCAAGGTCGCCGGCATGGTCGACGAGGACGAGCCCGAGACCGTCGAGTCCGTCCGGAAGGCCCTCCGCCCGCTCGACGTGCACCGCGAGGCCAGCGCCCGGAGGGCCCAGGGCGGCGCCAAGGGCGAGGCGACGAGCGGCGCCCCGGCCGCCTCCCCGGCGACCGGCGCGGGAGCCGACGGAGCCGGCGAGCTGACCGCGCCGGTCTGACACGGTCCCGGCGTCACCCTGTCGACGCTCACGATGGCTGCTGCTCGGTCGTGCAGGCCGGTCGCTGGCCCTCACGAGGATGAGCGGTCCCACTCGCGGTCCGTGATGGTCGGCCCAAGGCCGCGGCTGCCGCGGCCGGGTCACGCAGAGCTGCTCTCTGCAACTCTTCAGGTACACCACAACGCCGTCCTGCGGCAGCGGAAGCGCTCTCTGGCCATTCAACGGCACCCGAGCGACGTCTCTCTGGAGCACCGCACTCCTGTCGTGCGCACCAGCCCGTGCGCGCTCATCGCGATCGCCACAGTCCGCTCGACATCGGGCGATGTTCACGCGTCCTGCGAGCGCCCTGGTCGTCACGAGCAACCGTCATGACCGATGCGACCGATGTAACCGATGTGACCGATGTAACCGGTGTGACCGATGTAACCGATGTGACCGATGTGACCGGTGTAACGCATGTCGTTCCTGATCCAGGCGGTCTTCCGTCACGCTCTTTCGCTCTGGATGAGGCTGCGAATGCAGAGCGCCGACAGCGTGGAGAGCCCAGATTGTGCATGCGCCGACCGGTCGCCTGCGCTATACTGAACAGGGGCTAGGGGGATTGATATATTCCTGCCGGGCAGGACAGAGGTGATCGATGTATTCAGCGAATCGTCGCCGGAATATCGAGCGGGAGGAGCGCATGCTGCTCCGTGAGAAGCGGGAGCAGGCGGCCGGCAAGCTCCTTCAGAAGGTGCCGCAGCTCGCGAGCCTGAACCTGGAAATTCGTGAGACCCGGCCCAATTCGGCCATGAATGAGACGCAGTACATCCGCCGCGTCGTCGTCGAGCATGCGCATGCGCTGTTCGAAATGCCGTGCTCGTACTCTTCCTGTGACAACGGCGGCTACGACGTGACGCAGCAGATCCTGAGCAGCCTCGCTTCGCGCACGGCGCGGTTCGAGGGTGAATGCGCCTGTCGAGGGAGCTGTGGCGGCGAGTGCTGCTCCCGGGTCCTCCGCTACGTCGCCACGGCCACGTACCGTAGCCCGGAAGCGTAGGGCGAGAGCTTATCGCCCGGGACGGCGTACGTCTCGAGCGGCGGCCGGGGCGCTGTCCGCGCCTCGGCCCGCGCTGCGCGTTTCACTCGGTAATGGGAGGCTGTGGCCCCGGGACGATCCCTGCGATGTCCGGATCCTCGCCCGGTGTTCCGCCATCACCGGGGCCCTTTTCCTTGCGGCGCGCGAGGCGGTTCGCGTCTTTCTCGCGCTGCTTTTCCTGCCGAGCGCGTTCTTTTTGCCGCTTCATTGCTGCCTGTTTCTGCTGCATAGGGAGCCAGGCCTTTCAGCGCCACCGGGCGCGTTCTTCAGCACCTCGCGGTGCGTCCTGAAGGCGCAGGCGCGGCGCACGAGCGACGCCGCGCCGCGCCCGCGAGATCAGTACCGGTCGCCGCGACCGCCGCGGCCGCCGGAGCCGCCGCGACCGCCGCGGCCACCACCACCGCCGCCGCCGCCGCCGAAGCCACCACCGCCGCCGCCGAAGCCACCACCACCGCCGCCGCCGCCGCCGCCGAAGCCACCACCGCCGCCGCCGAAGCCGCGGGCCGGGCGCTCCTGCGCCTCGTTGACCTTGAGCGCGCGGCCATCCAGGACGGCGCCGTTCAGCTGCGAGATCGCGCTGTTCGCGGCCTGGGCCGAGCCCATGGTCACGAACGCGAAGCCACGCGGCTGCCCCGTCTCACGGTCGGTCGGCATCGCGATCTCACGGACCTCGCCGGCTGCGGCGAACGCGGACTCGAGGGTCTCGCGGGTGGTGCTGAACGAAAGGTTTCCTACGTAGAGACGATTTCCCATGCCATCCTGCTTTTTTTACGGCTTTCTGGTGCGCCACTGCGGCGCTCTCGGCCTGCCATCCGACGAAGCCGTAACGGATCGAACGGAGACGTGCCGCGCGGAACTCCCGCGCGGTCACACGGTGCGTCGTCCAGTCGTCCGAGCGAGCTGCAGGCTCCCTCACGCGAGGGAAGCGGGAAAGCGTCGTATCGAGGGCCAGGGACGTTCGTGAGAAGAAGCATCCTAGCCCGATGCGCCGTCGTTCGCAAGCGGGCCGTCCGTGGTGCACGGCGTGCAGGCCCCCGCGCGAGCGCGGACGCGCGGCGCCGGCCTCGACGAGGGCGGGCGCGCCTTGGTTCGGGCGTTCGGGCCATGCCGCTCCGGCGCTGACGTGGAAGATGTCCTGCGCCTCGGGCAAGATGGCGCGGATGGATACGGCGACTCGTGACGAGGTGCTGAAGCGCTGGCGCGCGCGCGGCTTCCACGGCGGGCTCTGGACCGATCCGCCCGGCCGCGTGTGGAGGGACTACGTTCACGACGAGGACGAGCTCTTGATGGTCCTCGAAGGCGAGCTCGAGCTCACGCTCGCCGGCACGACGATCGTGCCCCGCATCGGCGAGGAGATCGAGATCCGCGCCGGCGTGGTGCACACCGTCCGCAACCGGGGCGAGACGACGGCCCGCTGGCTCTACGCCTACGGGCGGCTCGGGTGACCGCCGGTACGGGCGAGGCCGTCCGCTGCGGCCGCGACGTCCCCCCGCGGCGCGGGTGAGGCCGCGGCGGCGCCGGCCTCGGCGGGGGCGGAGCGGCTCGCGAGCCAGAGCCAGAGGACCAGCGCGCCGAGCGCGACGCGGTACCAGCCGAACGGCGCGAGGCCATAACGCTTCAGATAACGCAGGAAGACCGCGATCACGAGCAGGGCGACGGCGAACGAGACGGCGAGCCCGACCACGAGCGCCACGATCCCGCCGGGGGCGTCGAGCAAGGCGCGGCCGTTCTTGACGAGATCGAAGACGGTCGCGGCGCCGAGCGTCGGGATGGCGAGGAGGAACGAGAACTCGGCGGCCGCGGCGGTGCTGAGGCCCGAGAGCTGCCCGCCGACGATGGTGGTCATCGAGCGGGACGCGCCGGGCCAGAGCGAGAAGCACTGCGCGAAGCCGATCGCGAGCGCGCGCTGGAGCGTGACGTCCTCGACGCGCGGAGCGCCCTGATCCGGCCGGCGGCGGCGGACCGACTCGACGCCGATCATCAGGAGGCCGCCGGCGATGAGCGCGACCGCGACGGGCCCCGGGCCGAACAGGTACGCCTTGATGGCCTTGTGGAAGAGCAGGCCGACCACGGCGGCGGGGAGAAACGCGAACGCGAGGGCGAGCGCGAGGCGGAGGCTGTCCGGATCCCGCCGGACCATGCCGCGCACGGTGGTCGAGAGGCGCTCGCGGAAATAGACGACGACCGCGAGGACCGCGCCGAGCTGGATCACGATATCGAGCGTCTTCGCCGCCTCGCTCTGGTGACCGAGCCACGCGCCGAGCAGGATGAGATGACCGGTGGACGAGACGGGAAGGAACTCGGTCAGGCCCTCGAGGACCCCGAGCAGGACGGCATCGAACCAGAACATTGCGCCGAGTCTACCCTCACGCGGGCCAGAGGTGCGCGAGAGCGCGCACGGGATCGCGCCGCGTGGCGGGATCGCGGCGCGGCGGCGGCGGCGCGATGGAGAGCGCCGGCCGTCGGCGCGAGATCCCGTGGGGGCAGGGCCCCCCGACCGCCGCGCCGCCAGCCACGCGGGCGAGCGGCGCCGGCGGCAGGGCGCGCCAGCGGGGCACGCTCGACCGCGCGGCGCGCGTCGTCCTCGCGGGGACGATCTCGCCGTCGATGGCCGCGCAAAGCGCGGAGAGCCGCGCGCCGCCGTGTTCGCGGCCGCGCGTGGAGGAAGCGGGAGAAAGCGTGGTAGTCGGCGCTCGCCTGGGCCAACGAGCGGAGAGGGCGCCGGCACAGCGGTAATCGCCGCAAACATCGCCCGCATCGAGCAGGAGCCGTTTCACGAGCCATCGCTTGACGGACTCAACAGGAGTGATCGAGGCGACCTGCCGGTCGCTGCCGCAGTTCGCCCCATGGCTCGACGCGGGCGATCGCACGGACTGACGCAAGCTGCAGAGCACGAAAACGCCAGCTCCACACGAACAGGGCAGCTGACACAGGGGAAGCCCCGACAGAAACAGGGAAGTCCCGATCAGCACGTAAGTGCCAGCCGTGCGAAACCGTGCGAAACCGTGCGAAGAAGAGAAGAAGGGCATCGCGAGTGCAGTAGCTCACACGATAGTCATGTGAAGATTCGAACAAGTTGCATTTGTTTCCGCCGTGCATCGCGACCGTGACCCGAGGCGCGCGCCCGCAGCCGCACTGAACTGGGCCGTTCGCGTTGCATCTTCGACGTCCCGAGTGCCTCCACGACACCGTCCAAGCAGGTCGAACGGAACTCGAGATCTTCGCGCTGGGCTGTCGAGAGAGCATGTTGCGCGGTTGACGCGAACAAACATCGTCGTGTACACCTCGATAGAAGAGGCCGTCGGCGCCGGGGGGTGCCGTGCAGGCCCTCGACACCACGCAAGCGCGCCCGCGCGACTCCGCGGCACAGCGGCAGGAGATGCGGGCCCGCCATCGTCGCAGGGAGGCAGCCACCGTGTCATCGACCGTAAGAGTCCATCGCACCTCTTCGCAGGGTCAGCACAGGGACGCCACGATCTCGTCTTCCCGACGAAAGTATTGCGTCCTCGTCGTCGACGACGACGAAAGGGCGCTGAGGTCCATTTCCGCGGTCCTCTCCGGGGACGTCGACGTCGTGGAATGTACGTCGGCGGAGCAGGCGCTCGTATTGCTCGAAGCCAGGGAGTTTCACCTGGTCTGCTCCGACGTGGTGATGCCTGGGATGAAAGGGGACGAGCTGCTCCGGAGGGTGGCGAACATGCCCGTGTACACCAGCTGTCTCCTCATCACCGGCGCCGAGGAGTACACGCGCTCGAAGGAGGCCGTGTATCACCACGTCCTGCTCAAGCCGTTCAATCCGGCCCGGCTCACGGCGCTCGTCCTTCAGCTGGCGCGCCTCACCGAGATGAAGCGCTCGGTCCACTCGATGGCGGACTCGCTCACGCCGACGGACGCCGGGAGCGAGCTCATGTCGTGCGGCTGGCCCGACGCCGGCATGGCGCCGGAGTCGTCGCAGGCGCCGAGATCCACGAAGCTGGAGGCCTGCGTGACGTGCGGCGCCACGCCGCACGATCTGCCGCATGAGCCCGAGCCGGCGAGGGCCGCCGCGTCCACGCTCCGGGCCCGGAAGCGATGGGCCCGGTGAGCCTGCTGCGGCGCCGCCCCGCGACCGGCGCGGGCTGCGGCGCGGCCGCGTAGTGGCGCGAGGCTGACGCGGCCGACGCAGCCGACGCGGCGCGGATCAGGCGCCGCTCGGGCCCTGCTCTTCCCACCACCTCGCCATGCGCACCTGCATCTCCTCGACCGAGACGTCCTCGATGAAGGCCGACAGGATCCACTGGTGCCCGAACGGGTCCTCGATCCTGCCCTCCCGCCGGCCGTAGAACTGGTCCGCGATCGGGTAGATGATCTTGGCCCCCGCCTCGACGGCGCGCGCGGCGACCGCGTCGGGGTCCTCGACGTTGAGCGCGAGGACGATCGGCGAGCCGCCGAGCGCCTTCGGGCCGCGCGCGTTCCACTGGGGGGCCTCGTCGGCGATGCTGACGATGGAGTCGCCGATCACGAGCTCGGCGCAGACGATGGCGCCGCCGAGCTTCGGGTCGGCGAGGCGCAGCTTCTCGGTCGCGCCGAACACCTTCTTGTAGAACGCGATGGCGTCGGGCGCGCCGGCGACGACGAGGTGCGGCACGACGGCGTGGTACGGGGGCGGGGCGATGGGGTGTGGTCGCTGGGTCATGGGCGAAGGATGCCCACGCGGCCGGAGCGGGTATTGTAAAAACATGCCGGCCGGCCGAGCCGGCCGAGCTGGGAGCGCCGGCTCGGCCAGCGCCAGTGGTCAGCCGCCGAGCGGTACATGGTTCCGCTCGCGGCGCCTCGTCACGTACTCGGTGGGCGTGAGGCCGGCGAACGCGCGGAAGTCGTGGATGAAGTGCGCCTGGTCGTAATAGCCGCACGCGGCCGCGACGCCCGCCCAGGAGACGCGCTCGCCGCGCTCGATCGCAGAGACCGCCTGCTGGAAGCGCTGCACACGGCAATAACGCTTCGGTGTGAGGCCGACGCGCTCGGTGAAGCTCCGGATGAACCGCTTCGAGCTCATCCCGAGCTGCCCTGTCACGTCGGCCACGGTCCACGCGCGGGACGGGTCCGCGAACGCGGCGAGCGCGAAGTCGACCGAGGGATCGCGCTCGATCGACGCGCGCGGCCGGAGAAGGCGCGCTGCGAGGGCGGACTCGAGCGCGCGGAGCCTCTCCTCGGGGGTCTTCGCCTCGAGCACGCGCTCGCGGACGAGGGCGGCCTCGCGCCCCCACAGCGCGTCGAGCGAGACGTGGGCGCCGCCGAGCTCCCCGGCGTCCGGGCCGAAGAACGGGGCCGCGCCGCCCGGGGAGAGCTCCGCGCCCACGATCGCGCGCTGCTCCGCCGAGTCGATGGCGAAGTGCTCGGCGTGGGCGCCGCAGACGGCGATGCCGGAGAGGCGGTGGCAGCGAGCGGCGCCGTCCTCGGCAGCGTTGTCGTACCAGCGCAGCTCGTCCTCGGCGAGGTTGATGAGGAGGCTCATGGCGCCGCTCGGGAGCACGCGCTCCAGCAGGTCGGGGAGCTCGGGGGCGGCGTAGTACCAGAGCAGGCGGACGAAACGGCCGAGTGGAGGAGGCGGGGTGTACGTGACGAAGCGCATGGGCGGCCCGTGGAGAAGCATGCCACGGACGGAGCATCGGGGGGCCGAGGAGGTCGTTCCGGGCGCGTCGTGTGGCCGGGGAACGTGATCGGGTGCAAGGCGGTGCTCTGCGGCTGGACGGTGAGGAAGGCGATCTCTAGGATGCCGGCTCGTGCCGGCGGCTGGGCGACAGGTGAAGACCAGGACGGGGCAGGGCAAGACCGCCGGGGCGAAGCGCCGGTCCGAGGCGGAGCGCGCGGCGGAGTCACCCGAGGCGTTGCTCGACAGGATCTTCGCCGAGGTGCCGGATACCCTTCAGGCGAGCGACAGCTTGCCCGAGGTGGTCCGCAAGAACCGGCGAGAGCGGGCACGGCGGCGGCTGCTCGATGCGCTCGCGGCGCGCGGGCCTTACCCGGTCCCGGAGGGGCTGCGCGGTGAGCTGCGCGCGCTGGTAGAGCGGTGGGGGCAGAAGGGCTTCGAGGATGCCTTTCCGGATGCGGATGCGTTCGAGATCCGGTGCGCCGAAGAGCGCGCCGTGCTCGATGCAGCGGCCCGAGGCGACGACGAGGCGCGCTTCGCGGCCGCGGAGCGCGCCTACCGGCGGGGGATCGAGGCGAGGTACGGACAGATCGAGATCCGCGGACTCCAGCTCAGTGCGCGCGTCCGGCAAGATCTCGAGATCGCCTATGTTCCGCTGCACGTCGAGGAGCCGTCCGATGCGCTGCCCGCGGCGAAGCCCAAACGGGCGGCTGGCAGGCGGCCAAAGGGCGGAGCGAAGACGGCGGACGTCAAGGCGGCCACCGCCATGCTGCGCGCGCTGGAACGGCCTCGCGTGCTCGCGACGGATGCGCTCGTGCACCATCCACGGCTCCTGATCGTCGGCGAACCGGGCAGCGGCAAATCGACGCTCCTCGCGTACCTAGCCACGCGCGCCGCTCGGGACGAGCTGGCGCTATCGACCCAAGAACCCGATCTGGAGTCGATTCCGTTCCTCATGCCGGTGCGAGCACTTCACGAAGTCGCGGCAAGCCCGGAGTGGATCGCTTGCGCTGCTGACGCGGAACCCTGGTTCGTGGAAGCTGCGCTCCGACGCCGTCGAGCGTTGCTCCTCGTCGATGGCCTGGATGAAGCACGGACGCAGGTGGCAGGGAAGGTGCTCCCTACCCTCACGGCGATGCTCGACGCATATCCGGGGACCTCGATGGTCGTCACGACGAGGCCGGTCGCCGCTCCTGGCAAGGACGAGGCTGCCTCCAGGGGCTTCGCGCGCGCACGCCTCTTGCCCATGATACGTGACGAAGTCGGCGTCTTCATCGATCGATGGTGTCTGGCCGCCGAGCTGAGCCTCAACAAGCCGCGCGGACAGGCCGAGATCGACGGCCGCGCCGCCGCAGACGACCTGAAAGAGCGGGTGCGAGCGAGCCGGGCGATCGAGAAGCTCGCGCAGACTCCCCTCCTCTGCTCGGTCATCTGCGTTGTCCACCGGTTCCTCGGGCAGCGGATCCCGGAGCGCCGGGTCGCCCTGTACGAGGCGATCACCAACGTCTTGCTCTACGAGTGGGACCGGGCCAAATTCGCGGAGGGCGCCGCCATCGGCAAGCTCGACGCCCACGCGAAGCGCGCCCTGCTCGCCCGGTTGGCGCTCTCGATGCACAGGGCGCGCGTGGCGGAGCTGCCCGCATCGGAGGTCGTAGAGAGGCTCGCGGCTCACCTGCCGGATCTCGGTCGGCCGGAAGAGGAGGCTGCTGAGATCGTGGCCGAGATCCGCGACCGCAACGGCGTGCTCGTGGAGCGGGCGCCGGGCTCCTTCGCGTTCTCGCACCTGACGTTCCAGGAGTACCTCGCAGCGATGGAGCTGGTGAATGCGCGCGCCTACGGCGAGCTGCTGCGCAACTACAAGGACAAATGGTGGCACGAGGTCATCGTCCTTTCAGCCGGGTTTCCAGGGGCGCACGCTGACCGGATCATCCGCGGGTTGCTCGACAAAGACGGCGATGAAGTGGCTGAAGGCACGATGCTCGCGGCGCAATGTGCCGAGACGGCCATCGAGGTGAAGCAATCGCTGCGGAAGGAGATCGAATTGCGCGTGGCGAGGCTGGTTCCACCAGCGAGCCCCGTAGATTTCCAGACTCTGCTTGACCTCGACGAAGTCGCTGGGCCGGTGCTCGTTCGCTCGCTCGACAAGGCGAGCACGGAAGGCAAGGCGTCGATCATCTTTCTACTCGCCATGATTCGATACGAGCCAGCGACGAGGGCAATCTTGAAGCTCCTCAAGGATCCGAGTCAAACAGATCGCCCATTTGCCGACTATCAAGAAATGACCGCTTTAAGCTACACCCTTGCCGAATGCGCCGCATTCTTCATGGAGTGCCTGATCGAGGTCTCAGACGCAGCGTTCTCCGCATCACTCGACGCCATCCCCTCGGCCGACCCAAGCGCCATTGAATATCTGCGGGCTCGCAGGGACAAGGAGAAAGACGTCCGAGAGCGCTACAAGCTCAGCCTGCTCGTCGCGCGCGCCGAGGCCGCGGACGCAAAGTCGTCGCTTTCTTCCGCGTCGCCTTCGCCCAGGCGCGCCGCACGTTCTGGTTGATCGCTTCGGAGAACTCGTCGGGGCCGTCGATCAATAGTTTCTCGAGTGGAAAGCCGGGACGGCCTATTAACGGAACAACGTACTTGAGGTATCTCTCGATCGCCTTTCCCCGGTGCCAAGTGAGCCAGTCCCGCCTTAAATCGAGGTCCTCGATCGTGCGCTTCGCCTGCTCATCTCCCTCACGGGCCCTGATCGCGCCGCTCCTCATAAACACGAAACGGCTACCCGGCTCGCCGTCGTCGGGCCGGACGTATCCCCCGCTCGGCCACGCGTCGCCCTTGGCCACGTTGCACCCCATGCAGGCAAGGAAGTAGTTGTTCCAGTCGTATGCGTGTGCGGGGAAGCGCGCCTTGGGGCGAAAGTGATCGACCTGCCCGGGCGGCCTTTCCTTGCCTCTTGTCCCGGGGTGCGTCGAGCTGACCGGTGACTGGCAGTAGGCGCAGAAGCCCTGCGACATCGCCGCGATAGCCGTCCGCACGCAGGCCTCGGCGCGCCACACCGGAGGGAAGTCCCGCTTCCCCTTCCGGTTGGCTGGCAGCACGTCCGGCGCGTAGGACGTGAACCCCCTCTTGCGCTTCGCCCCTTGCTCGGCGAGCTTCTCGAAGGCCTTCGCCTTCTTCCAGAACGCCGCCGCATCCGGGAACGCCGCGTCGACCGTCTCTCGCCAGTCAGCGGGCGCTTCGACGCCTTCTCGCCGGAGCCGGATCATCCCGTTTTTTTCCCTTCTCAGAGAGCTGTAAGTCCAGTTGCTTCAGCAGCGCGATCTGCGTCCGCGCGATCCCGGACAGAAGCGGGCCATTGCCCTCACGCTCCTCCTCCCGCGCAAGCACGCCTTGGAGCTCATCCAGGTGCTTGAGCAGCGTCTGCCGGTCGCGCGCCGTCGCCGTGCCGTCCTCCACCTTCCGTGTCAGCACGGCGGCCTTCTTCTCCAGCGCCTCGTACGTCGGCGAGAGGCGTGACGGAACATTAAAGACAGCGTCATCGACCATCACCGAGTCGACCTCGGCACCGTCGAGCCGCTCCAGATCGCCCTTCGTCAGCCGCCGCACGGTCGTGCCCTCGCCCGGTTTCTCGTCCAGCACGAGGACCGCGATCGCGCGCTCCTTGTCGTCGATGGCGGCCTGCACCACCGCGGGCGAGTGCGTGGTCAGCACAAAGCGCGTGCCCGGAAACAAGCTCGTGAGCTGGTCGATGATCCGCCGCTGCCAGCGCGGGTGGAGGTTGAGGTCGACCTCGTCGATGGCCACCATCGCCTCGCCAGCGAGCGGATCGTCGAGCGCGGAGAAGGTCTGCGCGTAGCGGATCGCGAGATCCAGCACGACCGAAAGCATCGCGCGGTACCCGTCGGAGAGCTCGATGATCGAGAGCGAGACGCCCCCGCGGCGGAACGCCACCACCCGGCGCCCTTCCTGCTCGACGATCTCCACGTCTTCGATGCGCGTGTCGAGCCCCATGAGCCACGCGCGAAGCCGCTTCCAGACCACCAGCGCTGTGGGATCGTACTCTCCCCGCTCCTCCAGGAGCGCGACGTACGCGGCGAGGTCCCGGAAGAGGTACTCGTCGAAATCGGTCAGCGTGCGCGTGGCCTGGCGTCGCAGCGCGTCTTCGAGGTGAGCGGGAAGCGCGCGGGCCAGCGCCTGCTCCCACTCCGGACCGAGGAGCGCGGGCCCGGTCGCCTGGCGTGGCCTGACCGGCGGGCGCAGGGCGCGATACTGCCCATAACCGAAGATGTGGTGCCCGCGTGGGAGCCGCGCGCGCTCGGAGCGCCCTGCCCCATCGGTCCAGCGCGCGATCGGCTCTGCGCCAGCGCCGTAGAGCGCGATCGACCCCGCTGACTCGCCATGGCCGTGGCGCAGCGGAAACTGATCGAGCCCCTCGCCGTCGCCGGGCGCGAGCGATGCGAGCGCCTCGACGATGCTCGTCTTGCCGGAGCCGTTCTGCCCGATGATGACCGTGACCTGCGCCCCGAGCGGCACCTCGCTGCGCACGAAGCACCGGACGTTCTCGAGGACGAGCCGAGATCTACTGGCGGTGCCAGCTCCCGCCGAGGGCACGGGCGGTGACTTGCTCTGCTTGCGACGCGTCGTCACGCGCCAACTATAGCCAGAAGCATCGCAAAGGGCGCGCTTCCCGGTGTAGCTTCAGTGAGCCAGGGCGCGCTCAGCGGCGCATGTGCTCGAGGCCGCGTCGTGCGTGCATTACCGGCACGGCCTTCTTCCCGTTTCAATAGGGCGGCAGCATCCTCCGGAGTCCGTGGCCCAGCGCCAGCACCAGGAAAACTAGGTTGCGCAACGGCAATACCGGCCAGAAGAGGCCGAGAGGCCCTTCCGCTCGGGCGCTTCGCTCCTCCCCCGGCGCGGCCCCCTCCCCGGGCTCGCCCCGGAAACACCGCGCGAGCCGCGCGCCGAGCCGCCGCATCCACGCGACCGACCGTGGGAAATCGGCGATCCCGTCGAGCCACGCGCCAGGGATCCCGCGCGCTCCCAGCGTCGCGCCCGCGAGGCCGCCGACGATCGCCCCCGTGCTGTCGGCGTCGCCGCCGAGCAGGATCACGTCCTCCACCGCGCGGCGGAAATCGCCCGGGTGCGCGAGCCAGCAGAACAGGGCCGCTGGAACGGTGTCCACGATGAAGCCGCTCACGCCCTGATGGAGGCCTATCGCTGCGGCGAAGTCCTCCGCCGAGGCGCGCCGGCCCAGGAGCTCCGCCGCGCGGTCGAGCCTGCGGCGGAGCTCCTCGTCCGCCACCCGCTCGCGGAGCAGCGCGAGCAGCTCGGCCGGGTTCACCTGCTCTGGCGTGCGCACGGCGGCATACGCGGCCGCGAGGGCGATGATCTGCGCCCCCTCCTCGGCGCGCGGATCGGTGTGCGTGAGGCGCGTGGACGCGCGCACCATGGGCTCGATGCGCGACGGCGTGAGCGCGAGCACCGCGCCAAGGATCGGCGCGCGCATCGCGGCGCCGTTGCCCGCGGAGAAGACGCCGCTCCTCTCCGGAGAGAACCCGAGCCACAGCTTGAGGATCGCCCGCAAGGTGGCGTAACCGACGCCCGCCGGCAGCGAGGCGAGCCAGCCGCGGAGCTGCCACGCGAGCGCCCGCGCGAACCGCGCCGCGTCCCCCGGCGCGGCCAGGAGGGCCTGGGCCGTCATGCACGCGTGCTCGGCGTCGTCGCTGATCATCCCGCGGCCGAGCACGAAGCGGTGCTCGATCGGCGACGCGCCGAAAAGGCGGGCGGCGCGCCGGCGCGACAGGCCCTCTCTGGGCAGGCCGAGCGCGTCGCCGACCGCCGTCCCAAGGAGGACGCCGGCGAGGCGGTCCTCGCGATCGATGGGTATCGTCTCGATGGGCATGCGAGCGCGCGCTTCACGTTCCGTGCCCGGAGAGCGCAGCGGAGATCCGCGCCGCCAGGCGCCGCTGCCAGGGCGCCTGGCCTGCCAGGATGGCAGTCCCTCAACACGATGATCGACACCGTGTCGCGAGAGCCGCGGTAACCCGCTCCGGAACCAGGCCCTCCTCGGCGCCTTCGGCGCTCCGCGCGCGTGGCCGGCTACGCCCGCCGGCGCCGCCGCGCGAGCGCGAGGCCCGCGAGCGCGGCGAACGCAGCGGCGCCGCTGCCCGGGCCCGCCGAACCGCCGGCGCTGCACCCGGCCGCCGCCTGCGCACCGTCGGGCGCGTCGCCGGCGAGACCGGTCGCCTCTTCGAGATCCGACAGAGCCGGCAAAGCGTCGGACCCGTGGCGCCTCAGCAGCGCCGGCTCCTCCTCCAGCGCGTCATCGCCGATCGGCCGGACGACGACCTCCTTGTCGTAGCCCTCCAGGCCCTTCGAGCCGGCTCGCAGCGCCGCGACCGGCGGCGCTGCGGCGCCGGTCGCCTCGACCCGGAACAGCGTGTTGCCGAGCGTCACATACCAGCTCCCGTCGAACCAGCGCGCGTGGCCGAGCGCGCTGCTGATCTCCTCGGGCGCGGCGCCCGGGCGGCCGATGTAACGCTTGCCCTCGTTGAGGAACACCACCTCGCCAGCATCGCTGATGCCGTCGTGGCCGACCCGGAGCTTCTGCTGATCGAGCTGGCTCGAGGTCTCGAAGGAGCTGAGCTGGTGCAGCTCGCCGTCCGGGGTCCGCAGCCACACCTGGTTCACATCGCCGTCGCTCCTCAGGAACCCGGCGTGCCCCGCGTGCAGGAGCAGCCCCGCGGGGTCGCCCGCGATCGAGTCGCCGAGAGCCACCTCCTCGCCATCCGCCGTGTACAGGAAGCTCGAGCTCGTGCTCCCGTCCGACCACCGGCCGGCGACGTTCGTCCCGTCGGTGATGGGCCGCTCCAGGTTGCCCGGGTGATCTCCGAGGGTGCCCACGAGCAGGTGGCGGATGAACGGCTCTTCGTACGTTGCGTAATAGATGTCACCGGACGCCGCGATGTCGGCCTGGAACGGCGAGTCGCTGCCCGTCCGGCTCCAGATGCCCCGACTCCACCCCGTCGACGGCGTGTGCGCGTACGCCCTGCCCCCGTCCTCGGTGACCCACACCAGCGAGTCGCCGTTCACCGCGTCCAGCCGGCCCGAAGTGATCCTGGTCCACACGCCGTTGACCGACGTGAAGATGCGACCGTACCCCGACTGGATCGCGGCGCCCGACGGCGTGAGCGCGCCGTAGGTGGGGGTGCTCCCGGGCGGATCCTGCGGCAGCGTCGCGAGCCAGCTCACCTGCTGCGAGGCGCGGTCGAGGATGCCGAGCGACTGGAACTGACTCAGGAACATGACACGGTCAGCGTCGAAATCGAGGATCGAGCCCTGGACGCGATGCACCGCGACGAGCTTCGGGCTGCGCTCGATGTAGAGCGGTCCGTAGGTCGCCGAGGACTCGGTGCCTGCGCTCACACTGCCAGAGATCGTGAGCGTGAGCTCTTCCCCCGATTCGAACGCCGGGAAGGGGCGTGTGAGGAGCATCAACGTCCCCGGCGGCGTGCTCGAGGTGCGGTCGACGCAAGCGGTCGCCGTCTGCGTCCGGCCTCGGACATCCACGCAAAGGCGCTGGCACTCCTGGGTTGATGTCGCGAAACACCTCACGTCGAGCGGCACGTTCCCGGAAATGACGGTGTGCGGGCGCGGGCTCGAGAGGTAAAGAAGCGGCGTCTCCTGGGCCAGCGCAGCCGCGGCCGTGAGCGACAGGAGCGATGCGGCGGCGAGGCTGATCAGCGTACGAGAATCGCGCATGGGACCTCCAGTTGATGAACACTTGGATGCTGCCCCGTGGAGCCGTGTTCATGGCATCCTCGCCAGGGGCAGCGCGGCGGCTCCTTGGAGCAACGCGAGCGCGAACGGAAGCGGCTTCGCCCCCCCGCTCGCACGCTATCATCGGGTCATCCCGGTCACCCGAGCGCTCGAGTCTGCCAGCTCCGATGTGCTCCGAGCACCGACGGCGAGCTCAGCGAAGCGACCATCGCCGAGCCCGCCCCCCAGGACGCCTGCGCCTCAGGGGCAGCGCGGAGCTGTGTACTCGCCGCTGGGATCGGTGTCCCAGAGCGAGCCCAGGGTGAGACGGAAGCGCACTTCGGCGTTGTCGATGGAGAGGATCTCGAGCGTGCCCGGCCCGAACGACCCGCCTCCCCACGGGCAGTCGTCCGGCCGCGGAGAGTAGGGCTCACCCGTCTCGCTCATGTAGCTATAGCTGATGAGCGCGGGATCCTCGAGATCGTAGACGCCGACCTGCTGGTAGGCGCCGGGTAGCACGATGCTCAACTGCCAGTGCCCGCCGCAGCGGAGTTGGGTGGTCGGGGAGCCGCACGAGACACCCAGATCCGAGGCACGAAGGAAGAGGTCGTTGGGATCGAGCGCCGGGCCGTCGCCGCCGCCCGACCCGCTGCTGCCTCCGACGTCACCCTGGCTCTCCCAGTACCGGTCCCAGAGCACATCCATCTGAGCGCGCGTCAAGGCGACGGCCGGCAACGCATCACCTGGCTCCGCGTCGCCCCCGGAGCTGCCGCTGCCCGCAGTGTCGTTCGAACCGCTCTCGACCGGCAGCGCGGCGGGGTCGTTCGCGCCGCCGTCGTCCGTCGCGCCTTCGATGAAGCTCACGTTACAGGCGGCCAGCAGGAGGGGCGCCAGGACAACCAGCATGGAAGCGTTCTTTGTCTTCATGACGTCCACCACTGCATGACCAGCGCCAACGTGACGGCCAACAAAAACCACGGCAAATGGCGGTGTGACATGCAATGTGTGCCGCGGATGTGCCAGCATGCGCCTTGACGCCCTGGTACCACCCCCCGGGGTGTGCCGCCGGCTTCCTGGCGTCCCACGGCACATCGTCAACGATGGGGGCTGAGCCACCCCACGCGCCTCGATCGTCGCGGGGTCGAAGCCCGGTCGACCTCGAGCCGCCCACCCGCCGGGCCGCGTTCACTCCAGGGCCCGCGGGTACGACGCTGTCGCTCTCGGGCATGAGCCGGCCGGCTGCGGCCCGTGAGGGCCGTGCCGCCCACGCTCGTCCCTCGCACCCCCGGCAGCGCCGGAGGTGCGAGGCGCGAGCTCACCACGACGTCAGCTGAGCTTCGATCCTGTGTTCAGTCGCCTGCTCGTAATCGTAGGCGAACCCGAGCAGCTCAGCCTCGCTCCAGCGGGGGCCGACGAAGATCAGGCTGAAGGGAGCCCCGTCGCTGTATTGACCGGCGGGCACGACGACCCCAGGCAAGCCCGCGATGTTGATCGCGGACTCCGTCGTCGCGGGATAGGTGTCCGAGCCAGACAGCTCCGGCAGCGTGTCGTAGGTCTGCGGAAACGCGAGGCCGTCCAGATCGTGCACCGTCATCACGGAGTCGAAGACGTTCACGTACTGGTCGCGCAGGGCCCAGAAGCCCGACAGATCGGGCGCGTCCTCCGGGAAGAGCAGCGAGGAGGCCAGCACGGGGAGCTTGTCGACATACCAGGACAGCGGACCGTCGACCGGATCGAACGGAGATATCCCCGTGAAAAACGCCAGTCCGTCGATCGAGCCGACGATGGTGCCGCCGACCTTCACCCCCTTGAGGTAGCGCTGGAAGTCGTAGGCCACAGACTCCGTCCCTCGCATGTCATAGGGCTCATCGGGCAAGGCCAGATCGGCGAAGCCGCTCCCGGCGAAGGGATCCTCGACGACGATCGCGCCTTGGTCCTCCAGCTCCTCGATCGCTTGCTCGTACAGCGCTTGCGTCTCAGGAGACAGGCCGCCGTGACGCCACCCTGGGCCATACAGGCCGATCCGCTTTCCGCAGAGGGCGCTCTGGCTCAGCCGGCTCGTGTAGCCGCCCACGGGCAGGTGTCCATTGGACAGGCTCGTCTTGGGGTCTTCCGGGGAGTAGCCCGCGAGGACATCCATCACCACGGCGGCGTCGCGGACAGTCCGCGCGATCGGGCCCACCACGTCCCTCGTGCTGCCGGCCAGGGGCACGACGCCGGCCGTGGGGACGAGGGCGAACGTCGGCTTGATGCCGACGAGGCTCTGCGCGGCCGCAGGGTTCTGGATGGATCCCCCCGTCTCCTCCGCGAGGCCAAGCACGGCGAAGTTGCCGGCTACCGCCGTGGCCGTACCGCTGCTGCTCGCCCCGGGCACCAGGGTCGGATCCACGGCGTTGTAGGTGGGCCCCGCCCAGCTGCTGTTCGCTCGGGTGCCGTCGTCGCTGAAGGCCGGGATGTTCGTCTTTCCGAGGATGATGGCCCCGGCGGCGATCAACCGATCGACGACGACGGAGTTCTTGATGGGCAACAGATCGACACCGCCGGCGACCTGCGAGCTGAGCGGAGCCCAGCCTGCCGTCGACGGCAAGCCGACGTGATCCATCGACTCCTTGATGACGACGGGGATCCCGGCCAGGGGGCCGAGGGCCACGCCGTTCCTCCGCTTCCTGTCGATCTCGCGCGCCTGCGCGACGGCGTTCGGGTTGAACGAGGTGAACGCGTTGTAGGAGGACTCGTACTGCGAGATCCTCGAGAGATAGGCGTTCGTCAGAGCCTCCGCCGTGTAACGGCGCATCAGGTACGCCCACTGCACCTTCGCGATCGTGAGCTCAGATACGTCGATAGCGGGAACGCCAACGGAGGTCGTCGCACCGTAGGTGGTGCTGGGAGCCCCTGCGGCAATACCAACGGAAATGGCTGCTACCAAGGCAGCGCCAGATAGAATGTTCTTGTTCACGATGGACTGCTCCCTCTCACTTCAGGATATCGACCCTATGCCGAATGAATCTCCGCCGTCGGGCGCCGATTCGAAAACTCGAGCTCGAATCACACGAGCACAGCGGACCAGAGCTCGACGAGGCATGGAATCGTCAGGCTCCGCCCGATCAAGGCCATGGGACGGCGCTCGTCGCTCAGGACGAATCGCCGACTCGTGACAATGACAAAACCAACCAGTCCAGCGAACCCAATGATTCGCGCCATCTCGACGGTTCGTCGAGAGCCAATTCAGCTAGGATGTGCAGCGGCCTTGAGCAGGAAATTCTTCGCGGCTTTTTACCAGCCAAGCAGGTGACACAGAGACAGAAGAAGCGCGCCTCGAATGCGGTTGCTCTCCTACAAAGATGAAGAATATCCGAGAGCTAGGCGCATCATACTTCATGTAAGATATAGCAAGTCGGGGTTCGGTGGCAAGTTGATGTTCGAATTTTTTGAATTGTTTGGGATTGTCGCTGCCGCCCTGGTGGCTCCACGTCTCGCGGCTCTAGCGGCTCTGGCGGCTCTAGCCCCTCTGGCCCCTCTGGACGCCGCAGCGCGGCTTGCTGGCACGCACCGTGCACCGCGCTCCGACGGGGCGGGGCCTCGCCGGCAGCGACGGAGCAGCCTTGTGACCGGTTGTCATCGCCATGGCGCAAATCGCTCGCGGTGCGAGCCGGAGCCGGGGGCGGGGCGGCGTCGGTCCTGTCCATCTGGCAAGGGGCGTTGCCCGTTGCCCGGCGGCCCAGCGATGCGCGGAGGGGCACGCTCGCCGAGGCAGCCGCTGCCCCGGGCGGGCCCGTGTCGTTCACGGCGCATCAGCCATCATCCGACAGTCAGCAGCGGCCTGCCCCCGGGTCGCAGAACATTCTTTGAATCACGCAATCCGCTCTCCCTGGAAAGCGACCCCCGATCAACGGCTTACCCACCCATCGACGGGGCCTCCTTATACATACTCCACGGCCTGCGGGCGCTCGTCCACGTCGGCCCGGCTTCGCCCCCGGCGGGGCGATGCTGCAGAGCCAAGTGCGGCGCGGCGCCGGCGCACACCGCCCCGGCCACGTCAGAGAGGTTGTCCCCCGATCTGAGCTGCTCACGGAGGATCAGAACACCGGTCTCGGGGAACAGCGACAGGCTTTGAGGGGACAGACGACTCAGAATCCTTCACAAGAAATCGTCCACTGTCTCCTCGCCCCCTCTGGACGGACGGCGGCGGCGCTGTCCGTGGAGATGGGGGCGACGCTCCGCACCTCCGCGCCCGTCGGCCTCGGCGGCGAGCCCTGGCGCTCGTCGTGGACTTTCACGGCCGAGGACGCCGATACTCGAGGTGATGCAACCAGGGGAAGTGCTCGGAGACCGCTTCGAGATCGTGAGCCAGGCGTGCGCCGGCGGCATGGGGGCGGTCTTCCAGGCGATCGATCGGCGCTCGGGCGAGCCCGTGGCCATCAAAGTGTGCCTCGACGAACAGAGGACCGGCGACGAATCGCGCCTCTCTCGCGAGTCCAGGGTGCTCGCAGAGCTGTCGTGCCCAGGTATCGTGCGCTATGTCGCTCACGGGCTCGGCGCCTCGGGCGCGCCGTGGCTCGCCATGGAGTGGCTCGATGGCGAGGATCTCGAGCAGCGGCTCCAGCGCCAGGTGCTCACCGTGGACGAGGCGATCGCGCTCGCGGCGGGCGCCGCCGCCGCGCTCGCGGCGGTCCACGCGCGCGGCATCGTCCACCGCGATCTCAAGCCGAGCAACCTGTTCCTTGTGAACGGCGACGCCGCGCGCGTGAAGCTGCTCGACTTCGGCATCGCCGGGCTCCCCGAGGCCACGCGGCTCACGCGGACAGGCGCCTTCGTCGGGACCCCCGCGTACATGGCGCCAGAGCAGGCCCGGAGCGGGCAGGACGTCGACACGCGCGCCGACGTCTTCGCGCTCGGCTGCGTGCTGTTCGAGTGCCTCACGGGCCAGCCGGCCTTCTGCGGCGCTCACCTGATGGCCGTCCTCGCGAAGATCCTCCTCGACGAGGTGCCGCGGGTGAGCTCCCTCTGCCCCGACGTCCCCCCCGCCCTCGACGCGCTCTGCGCCCGGATGCTCGCCAAGGACCCGGACGACCGCCCCCGCGACGGCGCGGAGATCGTCGCGGCGCTCGAGGCCATGGGCGTCTCGCCGCTGTCGGGCGCGCCGTCGACGCCGCGCTCGAACCCGAACCGCCAGTCCTCGCTGACCCGCAAGGAGCGGCGGGTGCTCTCGGTGGTGATGATGGGGCCGGCGCCGCGGGTCGCCGCCTGCCCGGCGAGGGCCGACTCGGAGACGCTGGTCGCTGTCGTGTCGCCGGAGCTGCGCCAGGAGATCGAGGCGCTCGGCGCGTGCCTGGAGCTCCTGGCGGACGGGTCGATCCTGGTGATCCTCCTGGGAGCAGGCGTGGCGACGGATCAGGCCACGCAGGCAGCTCGCTGCGCGCTCCTGCTCCGCGCCGCCAGCGTCGACCGTCCGGTGGTCCTCACGACCGGCCGCGTGGAGGTCACGGGCGGCCGGCCCGCCGGCGACGTGATCGACCGCGCGGTCCGGATGCTGGCGCAGCCCGCGGCGGCGCTCCCGGGCGCGCCGGCGGCTGGCCGCGGGGCGCCCATCGCGCCCATCGCCATCGACGAGGTGACCGCCGCGCTGCTCGACGCCCGCTTCGAGGTCGTCGAGACGGAGGCGGGCCTGTGGCTCCGAGGCGAGGAGCCGCTCGCCCGCGGCGCGCGCATGCTGCTCGGCAGGCCCACGGCCTGCGTCGGGCGCGACTGGGAGGTGGCCACCCTCGAGGCCCTCCTCGCCGGGAGCATCGAGGAGTCGCGGGCGCGCGCCGTGCTCGTCACCGCGCCGGCGGGGATAGGCAAGTCGCGCCTCGCCTACGAGATCATCCGCCGCGTCCGGCAGCGCGACGAGCCCGTCGCGGTCTGGATCGGCCGCGGCGACCCGCTCCGCAAGGGCGCCCCGTTCGGGATGCTGCGGCAGGCCCTCCAGGGCGCGTGCGGGATCCGCGACCGAGAGCCGATCGAGGCGCGCCGGGAGAAGCTGCTCGCGCGGGTGACCGAGCGCGTCCGCGCGGCCGACGCGCAGCGCGTGGCGGAGTTCCTCGGCGAGCTCCTGGGCACGCCGTTCCCCGACGAGGACAGCGCGCCGCTCCGCGCCGCCCGCAAGGACGCCCCGCTGATGGGCGATCAGATGCGCAGGGCCTGGCTCGATTTCGCCTCCGCCGCGTGCGCCGCGCAGCCGCTCCTCCTCGTGCTGGAGGACCTGCACTGGGGCGACCTGCCCACGGTCCAGTTCATCAACGACGCGCTGCGCCGGCTCGTGGACCAGCCCCTCCTGGTGCTCGCCCTGGCGCGCCCCGAGGTGTACACGCTGTTCCCCGGGCTCTGGGCCAACAGGGATCTCCAGGAGCTGCGGCTCAAGGAGCTGAGCCCCCGGGCGGGCGCGCGGCTCGTGCGGCAGGTCCTCGGCGACGGGGTGAGCGCCGAGACCGTGACGCAGCTCGTGGCGCAGGCCGACGGCAACGCGTTTTACCTGGAGGAGCTCATCCGGGCGACCTCCGAGGGGAGCCAGGGCGCGCTTCCGGAGACCGTGCTGGCGATGGTCCAATCCCGGCTGGAGCGCCTCGACAGCGCGGCGCGGCAGGTGCTGCGCGCGGCGAGCATCTTCGGGCGGGTGTTCTGGCGCGGCGCGGTGGAGGCGCTGCTCGGAGGCCGCGGCGGCGTCTCCGGGCTCGCGGAGCACCTCGATCGCCTCGAGCGGCTGGAATGGATCGGCGCGCGCGACGAGGCGAGGTTCGAGGGGGAGCGGGAGCTCGTCTTCCGCCACGCGCTCGTGCGCGAGGCGGCTTACGGGATGCTCACCGACCAGGATCGCGCGCTCGGCCACCGGCTCGCCGGCGAGTGGCTCCAGCGCGCGGCCGAGCCCTCGGCCGCGGTGATCGCCGAGCACTTCGATCGGGGCGGCGAGCCGCTGCGCGCCGCCGCGTTCTACCATCAGGCCGCGGCGCAGGCGCTCGCCGCGAACGACCTCGTCGTGGTGCTCTCGTGGACCGGGCGCGCCATCGAGCTCGGGATCAGCGGCGAGGCGCGGGGCGAGGTCCTCCTGCACCGGGCCGAGGCGCACCACTGGCGCGGCGAGCTCGTCGAGGCCGCGCGCTGGGCGACCATGGCGGTGGAGGAGCTGCCCCGGCGCAGCGCGCCCTGGTACGCCGCCGTGCGCGAGGCCGCGATCGTGCTGGCCCGGCTGGGGCAGCACGATCGTCTCGCCAGCCTCAGCGGCGATCTCGCGGACGCCTGGACCGGAGAGGGCGCGACGGGCCCGCTCCTGGCGGCGTCCGCGGGGACGGCGCTCTACCTGACGATCAGCGGCCTCTACGCGCACGCCACGCCGCTCCAGGCGCTCATCGACGCCGCGGCCGAGCGCTTCTGCGACGATCCGGCCGTGAGCGGGGTCGTCCTCCGCGAGCGCGGCTGGCGCGAGCTGTACGCGGGCCGGTACGGCTCGGGCCGGGCGCTGTTCGCGCGCTCGGTCGCCTTCCACGAGCGCGCGGGGAACCTGCGCCTGGCCTGCTTCTGCCGGCTCGATCTCGGCTTCCAGGAGCACCAGCTCGGCGCGTACGCCGAGGCGGAGGCCATCCTCCGCGCCGCGCTCGCGGACGCCGAGCGCATGGGCCTCGACGGCTGCATGGCGGTCGCGTGGAGCACCCTCGGCGCGCCCCTCTGCCGTCTGGGCGCGCTCGACGAGGCGCGCGAGGCCCTGAGGAAGGCCATCGCGTTCCTGGAGGCGCAGGGGGATCGCCGGCTCGCGGGCGCGTCGCGCACCTACCTCGCCGGGTGCCTGATGCGCGCGGGCGATCTCGCCGGCGCCGAGGCCGAGGCCCGGCGCGCCGTGGCTCAGCTGGAGAGGATAGGTCCGCTCGTCGTGCTGGCGCGGGCGACGCTGGGGGCCGTGCTGCTCGCGCGCGGCGAGACCTCCGAGGCGCTCGCCGAGGCGCGCGCGGCGGTCGCGTTGCTCGATCGGCTGGGCATGGTCGAGGAGGGCGCGGCGTTCACCCGCCTCGTCCACGCCGAGGCGCTGTTCGCGGCGGGCGACCTCCCGGCGGCGCGGACCGCCATCGCGCACGCCCGGACGAGGCTCCTCGACGTCGCCGCCCAGCTCGACGATGCCGCGCGGCGCGAGCAGTTCCTCCAGCGCGTCGAGGAGAACGCACGCACGCTCGAGCTAGCGCGCGCGTGGGTCGACGAGGGGGCTCCGCAGGACGACGAGGAGTCTAGAACATCGATCAAGCTGAAACCCGGAGAAATTTCACAGGGAGGCGGGGAGGCGGGGAGGAAGAAAAAATGAATTTCTCCCTCTTGCCGTCTCTCGCTCCCCGCCTCCCCGCCTCCCTGTGAAATTTCTGCTCTTTCTCGTGGTTTCAGCCCGTTTGTCGCGCTAGCGCCGCCCCGCCCTGCGCCGGTAGGCTCGGCCCGTCGAGCAGCGCGCCGACCGCCGCGAGCGCCGCGAGGAGGACGGCCGCCCCTGCCCACAGCGGGCCCGCGGCCATGTGCGGCGACGCGTAGAGGTACGCGATCGCGCCGAGCAGCGCTGCGAGGAAGAGCGCCGCGGCGAGCGCGCGCGCCCGGCCGGGGCGCGCCACGTCGTGAAGGACGTAATCCGGATCGGTGCGCAGCGGGCCCTCGTCGGGCGAAGTCGCCGTGGACCGCCACTCCGGCGGCCGGAACCAGACGAGCAGCTTGCCGGAGAGGCGCGGCTCCGCCGCCGCCATGCGCGCGAGCCTCCGCCACGGGTCGACGTTGGCGCGCAGCGCGCTGAAGCTGGCGAGCGGCTGGACCACGCCGTACCGCGGGGGCGCCCCCTCGGCGCAGAAGGTGCCGAACAGCCGATCCCAGACGATGAGCACGCCGCCGTGGTTCCTGTCGAGATACGCGGAGTCGACGCCGTGGTGCACGCGGTGATGAGATGGCGTGTTCAGCACCCACTCCAGCGGACCGAGGCGGCCGACGAGCTGCGTGTGAATCCAGAACTGATAGAGGATGTTCAGCGTATACGTCGTGACGACCATCCCCGGCGGGAAGCCGAGCACGGCGAGCGGCCAGAAGAATGGCCAGTAGAGGGCCCGCTGAAGCCAGCTCTGGCGCAGCGCGACCGAGAGGTTGTAGTCCTCGCTCTGGTGATGGACCGCGTGCGCGGCCCACATGAAGTTCACCCGATGGCTCGCGCGGTGCGCCCAGTAGTAGCAGAAGTCGACCGCGACGAAGCAGGCCGCCCAGCTCCACGGCGCGCCCTCCGGCAGCCGCGCGAGCGCGGCGCGCTCGAACAGGAACAGATAGACGAGCACGCCGCCGCTCACGACGGAGACGATGACCTGCTGCCCGACCCCGCACGAGAGGTTGGCGAGCGCGTCGGAGAAGCGGTAGTCGGGGCGCCCGCGGCGGCGGCAGAGCCAGAGCTCGACGCCGATGAGCGCGAAGAAGGCCGGCACCGCGAACAGGATCAAGCTCGGCGACATCCCCCGTCCTCCACGGAGCCGCCGCCCGGCGGATCGGCTCACGCCCGCCCAGTCTAGCCTGGAATCCCCCCGGCGCGCCCGGAGACGCACCCTGCGAAAGGCGCCACACCGGCCGACCTGTTCCCTGTTGACGCTGAACCGTTTAAGTGGTCTGCCACGGGCCACGCCGGCGCGCGAGCGACCACCCGGAGCGGAGATTTGTATCGTCGCGGAATCCGCGGGAGCTCACCGGTGCCGCCGGCGATGCCACCCCGCGACGGTGGCGCAGCAGCTCGGCAGATCCCTGCGAACCGGACGCGCGCTCCGGGCTGCAGGGCGCAGCGATCCGTGAGGAACGACACTCGAACCACATGAGGAACCGACCATGAAGAAGACCTTCTTGCTCGCTTTGGGTTTGCTCTCCCTCGCCGCATGCTCCTCCTCCGACCCGGCGGACCCCACGCCCTCCGGCGGCACGGGCGGGTCCGGCAGCACCGGCGGCGGCGGAAGCGGCGCCACCGGCGGGAGCGACGCCACCGGCGGCGGCGGAAGCGGCGCCACCGGCGGAAACGATGCCACCGGCGGCGGCGGGGACGGAACCGGCGGCGGCCAGGAGCTCGACTGCGCTCAGCAACCGGAAAAGTGCTACGTCCGCGCCGAAGGTAGTAAGCTGCGCCTCGACGGGAAACCGTACAGGTATATGGGCACGAACTTCTGGTCGGCTCCCTACATCAGCCGCGAGCGCCTGCGCACCGAGCTCGACATCCTCGAGGCCCACGGCGCCCTGAACCTCAGGATCATGGCGCTCAGCGAGGGCGACATCCCTGCGGCGCAGCAGAACGATCAGCAGTACGGGCCACAACGGATCTTTCCGGCATCATCCGACAAACCGTGCGCCGATGCACAGCTCGAGGCGTTCGCCGACAACCTGGTGACGGTGCTCGACGAGATGCACAGCCGCGGGATGAAGGCGGTGATGACGCTGAACGACTTCTGGCACTGGTCCGGCGGTATGCCCCAGTACATGAAGTGGGCTCACGAGCAGCCGACCCTCTCTTGCGGAGAGGACTTCAGCGCGTACCAGGTCGGCCTGACCCACCCCACGACGGGCGCTGCCCTGCTCGCGGCGGACCACCACGTGCCGTTCGCCGGCTCGATCCGGTTCCAGCAGGGCACAGGCCAGGACTGCCAGGCCGTGGCCATCGGCGAGTGGGCCATCCCTCACTCGGGCACGCTCGATCCGAACACGAACCCCTGGCCCGACCAGATGGATCTCTCGTCGCTGTTCTTCTGCAACAAGAAGGCCCAGGAGTTCTACTTCAGCCGGGCCAAGGTCCTGATCGAGAAGCTCAAGGACCATCCGGGGATCATGGCGTGGCAGCTCGGGAACGAGCCGCGATCGTTCAAGGGCTGGGGCCCGCTCTTCAAGCTCTGGGTCGAGAGGAACGCGAAGTTCATCAAGGACATCGATCCGAACCACCTCGTCTCCATCGGCTCGGAGGGCGACCTGTCCTATAACTGGGGCGACTACGCCAACAGCGATTACAAGGCGTTCCACGACGTGCCCGGCATCGATTACCTCACCTTCCACGTGTGGCCCGAGAACTGGGAGTGGTACGACCCGTCGCTGCCGATGGACAGCGCGGCCGACAAGGGGCTCCTGGCCGCCATCACCGAGAGCAACGGGTACATCGACGCGCAGCTCGCGCACGCCAGGGCGCTGAACAAGCCGATCGTCGTGGAGGAGTTCGGGCTCGCCCGGGACGACAAGTCCGAGCCGGTCTCATCGACGGTCGCCAAGCGGAACGAGTATTACGCCTCGATGTTCGACGCCGTCGTCGAGAACCCGGAGCTCGCAGGCGTCAACTTCTGGGCCTGGGCCGGGACCGGGAGGCCGTCGGACGACGGCAACGACTACTGGCTCCTCGGCAACGACTACATCGGCGATCCGCCCCATGAGCTCCAGGGGTGGTACTCGGTGTACGATGACGACACGGAAACCCTGAATCTTATCATGAGCTACGCCGACCAGCTCAACTCGACGCAGTAGCGCCGGCGGCCAACACACAGACCCTTTCCCATTCATCTCACGCGGAGGTCACCTTGATTCGTCGCTCCACCTTTCTCATGGCGTTGTTCTCGCTCGCGTTCTCGGCCGGCTGCTCGAAGCCGGAGTCTGAAGGCGGCGCAAGCGCGAACAAGCCCGAGGCAACAGCAGCCGCCAAGGGTGCGGAGGCCAAGGGTCCGGAGAAGAAGAAGGAGAAGCTCACCATCGGCTTCTCCATGGATACCCTCAAGGAGGAGCGGTGGCAGCGCGACCGCGACCTGTTCAAGGCGAAGGCCGAGACGCTCGGCGCCCAGGTGCTCGTGCAGTCCGCGAACGGCGACGACGCCCTCCAGAACTCGCAGGCGGAGAACCTGCTCACGCAGGGCGTCGACGTGCTCGTGGTCGTGCCCCACAACGCCAAGACGACGGCCACCATCGTCGAGTCGGCGCACAAGCAGAACGTGCCCGTCATCGCGTACGACCGGCTGATCCTCGACTCCGACGTGGACCTCTACGTGTCCTTCGACAACGTCAAGGTCGGCGAGCTCCAGGCCGAGGCGCTCGTGAAGAAGTTCCCGAAGGGGAACTACATCCTCATCGGCGGCTCCCCGACCGACAACAACGCGAAGCTCTTCCGCGAAGGGCAGATGAACATCCTGAAGCCGCTCATCGACAAGGGCGACGTCAAGACGGTGGCGGACCAGTGGGCCAAGGACTGGCAGCCGGTCGAGGGGCTCAAGATCACCGAGAACGCCCTCACCAAGAACAACAACAACGTCACGGCGGTCGTGGCGTCGAACGACGGGCTCGCGGGCGCGGCGGTCCAGGCCCTCGGCGAGCAGAAGCTCGCCGGCAAGGTCGGCGTCTCGGGCCAGGACGCCGAGCTCGCCGCCTGCCAGCGGATCGCGGCCGGCACCCAGAGCATGACCGTCTACAAGCCGCTCAAGCTGCTCGCCGAGAAGGCCGCCGAGCTCGCCGTCAAGCTGGCGAAGAAGGAGCCCGTCGGCGAGAAGACGCAGACGGTCAACAACGGCAAGAAGGACGTCCAGAGCGTGCTCATCACGCCGATCGCCGTGGACAAGGAAAACCTCGCCTCGACGGTGATCGCGGACGGCTTCCACAAGGTCGAGGACGTCTACAAGGACCTCCCCAAGGACCAGTGGCCGGCCAAGTAGGCCCCTAGCTGGACATCCCAGGCCCGGCGAGCGCCCCGGCCGCCGCGAGGCGGCCAGGGGAGCCGGGTCGGGTCCGCCCCTCCCCGCCTGCGCCCGTCTCGACGGCCGCGATCTTCAATGAGGCTCTTCGCCCGGAGAGCCACCGGCACGCCACATCCCCCCTCGATCACGGCCCGTGGGCGGCGCATCGTCCGAGGCAACCCCGCTCCGCACGGCTGAACGCCGCGCGTCGTCGGGGCCTTGCGATCACGGCGATCCTCCGTGATCCAGGGGCTCCTCGAATCCGGAGCTTCCTGCGTGGACCGGAGCCGTGCGCTGGTCATGATGCTGCGCCCTCGCAGCGCCGCGCGAGGCAAGGAGACGCGATGTCCTCCATGAAGCGACGACGGCCACGGAAGCACGGTCCGACCGCGACGGGGCTCACGGCGCTCCGGCGAGGTGGCGTCGTGAATGCGGCCATGGGGGTGTGTCCGGCCGCCCCGGGCTCGGCCCCGACCCTCTCCGGCGCCGCGATCCCCAGGTACACGCGGCCGTTGCTCATCCCGCAGGTCATGCCCCTGGCCACGGGGCTCGGCGCGGGCAGCGCGGGCCGCGATGCCTACGAGATCGCCGTCCGGCAGATCGAGCAGCACCTCCTGCCACCCGAGCTGGGTTTGCCCCCGACGACCGTCTGGAGCTACGGCTCCGTCCATCACCCGGAGACGTTCGCCTATCCGGCGTTCACCATCGAGGCGACGTACCGCAGGCCGGTGCGCGTGAAGTGGATCAACGATCTCAGGGACCCAGCGACCGGCCGCTTCCTCCCTCATTTGCTCCCCGTCGACCCCACCCTGCACTGGGCCAACCCGCCCGGCGGGGCGCAGGGCCGCGACAGCCGGCCCGCGTTCCCTGGCGACTGCCCGCCAGGACCGTACCGGGGCCCGGTGCCGATCGTTACGCACCTCCACGGGATGGCCAGGATGGGGCAAGAGAGCGACGGTTATCCCGAGGCCTGGTATCTCCCCGCGGCGACCGACATCCCCGAGGGGTACGCGGCGACCGGCACCTTCTACGACTACTACCAGCGCACATCCCCGCTCGGGGACCTGTGGGAGCCGGGCGCGGCGGTGTTCCAGTACCCGAACGACCAGCGCGCCGCGACGCTCTGGTACCACGACCACACGCTCGGCATCACCCGGCTCAACCTCTACGCGGGGCCGGTCGGCTTCTACCTGCTCCGCGGCGGGCCGGACGATCTGCCGCAGGGCGTCCTGCCCGGACCAGCCCCGCGACCGGGAGACCGGCCAGGAGCGAGGGTGTACGAGATACCGCTCTTGATCCAGGACCGCTCCTTCAACGACGACGGGTCGCTCTTCTATCCAGCGTCGCGCGGGCTCGCCCCCGAGCTCGCGGACGTGTACATCCCGAAGGGCGATATCCCGCCGATCTGGGTCCCGGAGTTCTTCGGCGACGTCATCGTCGTCAACGGCCGGCCGTGGCCCTATCTCGAGGTCGAGCAGCGGCGGTACCGCTTCCGCATCCTGAACGGCAGCGCCTCGCGGTTCTTGATCCTGAAGATGGATAACGGCCTCCCGTTCTGGCAGATCGGCTCGGACGGCGGATTCCTCCCTTCCCCTGTGGAGCGCGGAACCCTCCTGCTCGCTCCGGCCGAGCGCGCGGACGTGATCGTGGATTTCAGCGGCGTCCGCGCCGGCGCCGAGCTCGTCCTCCTCAACCTCGGTCCGGACGCGCCGTTCACCGGCGGCCCGCAGACCGCCGCCGATCCGGCGACGACAGGGCAGGTGATGCAGTTCCGCGTCGTGCCGGCGACGAGCAGGGACACGAGCACGCCACCGCACCAGATCGAGCTGCCGCGGCTCGCCCCCCTCGGAGATGCGGCGCTCGTGCGCCAGGTGTCGCTGAACGACCTGAGCTCCGCGCTCCGGCCCGACGCCGGCCTGAGCGTGGCCGCGCTGGGCACGCTGGAGCCTCCTCCGCGCTCCCGCGCCGCGAGGCCGCTCTTCTGGCACGATCCCATCACCGAGAACCCGGCCCTGGGATCGACCGAGGTGTGGGAGATCTACAATTTCACCATCGACGCGCACCCGATCCACGTCCACGAGGTCCACTTCGCGATCGTCGATCGCCAGCCGTTCGACGGCGCCCCGCGCCCGCCGGAGGCCGGGGAGGATGGCCGCAAGGACACCGTCGTCGCGCTGCCGTTCGAGATCACGCGCATCAAGATGGTGTTCGAGAGCCCTGGCCGGTTCGTGTGGCACTGCCACATCCTCGAGCATGAAGACAACGAGATGATGCGGCCTTACCAGATCGGCTCGACGCCGGACGACATCCCGGGACGGTAGCCACGCCGCGCGCCCCCCCGATCCACACTTCCTCTCAAGAACAAGCGAGGACGCAAGCCGCGCGCACGGCGCGTCGCCCGGGACGGGCCCAGATCCATGCCGATACGCGCGCCTCGCGGGAGGGCTGGTGATTCCGGAGCATCTGTCATGATCGTGGTCGACGACAAATCCGGAGCTTCCTGGATTGCTCGAATCCCTTCGCCCGTCATGATGCCCCGCGCTCACGGCGCGGGCCGTGATCCAGGGAGATGGGGTGTCCTCCATGAAACGACGAGAGCTCCTGAAACATGGTTTGGCCGCGACAGGCGGGCTCCTGGTGCTCCGGCGCGGCGTTCTGGCGAGGGCGTCCCTCGACACGTGCACGGTCCTCCCGCCCGAGGAACCGACCCTCGCCGGCACCGTCATCGCTCAGTACCAGTACCGCCGCCCGCTGCTCGTGCCGCCCGTCATGCCCAAGGCGAACAGGCGCCACGACGCCGGCGCCCGATTCGACTACTACGAGATCGCCGTCCGGCAGTTCGAGCAACAGGTCCTGCCGCCCGAGCTGGGCCTGTCGCCGACGAAGGTGTGGGGCTACGGCTCGATTCACCACCCGGAGACGTTCAGCTACCCCGCGTTCACCATCGAAGCGAGGTACCGAAGGCCGGTGCGCGTGAAGTGGATCAACGAGCTCAAGGACCCAGCGACCGGCCGCTTCCTCCCTCACCTGCTCCCGGTCGACCCCACCCTCCACTGGGCCAACCCGCCTGGCGGCGTGGAAGGCCGCGACAGCCGGCCCACGTTCCCTGGCGATTGCCCGCCGGGACCCTACCCGGGCCCGGTGCCGATCGTCACGCACCTCCATGGGATGGCCGGGGTGGCGCAGGAGAGCGACGGCTACCCGGAAGCCTGGTTCCTCCCCGCGGCGAGCAATATCCCCGAGGGATATGCGGAGACCGGCACCTTCTACGACTATTACCAGGGCACGTCGCCGCTCGGGGACCTGTGGGAGCGGGGCGCGGCCGTGTTCGAGTACCCGAACGACCAGCGGGCCGCGACGCTCTGGTACCACGACCACACGCTCGGCATCACCCGGCTCAACGTCTATGCGGGGCCGGCCGGCTTCTACCTGCTCCGCGGCGGCCCAGGCGATCTCCCGCCCGGCGTGCTCCCCGGCTCCGCGCCGCCGCCGGGCCACAACCATGGATGCGGGCCGTACGAGATCCCGATCGTGATCCAGGACCGCTCCTTCAACGACGATGGGTCGCTCTTCTACCCGAAGACACGCGGGCTCCCCCCCGAGCTCGCGCACCTGTATGTCCCGAATGGCCCCTTCCCGCCGATCTGGGTCCCGGAGTTCTTCGGCGATGTCATCGTCGTCAACGGCCGGCCGTGGCCTTACCTCGAGGTCGAGCAGCGGCGTTACCGCTTCCGCATCCTGAACGGCAGCGACTCGCGGTTCTTGATCCTGAAGATGGATGATGGTCGCTCGTTCTGGCAGATAGGCTCGGACAGCGGGTTCCTCCCCCGCCCGGTGGAGCGAGCTACCCTGTTGCTCGCCCCGGCCGAGCGCGCGGACGTGATCGTGGATTTCAGCGATGCCCGCGCGGGCACCGAGATCATCCTCCTCAACATCGGTCCGGACGAACCCTTCAACGGCGGCGTGCAGCCCCCGGCCGATCCGGCGACGACAGGACAGGTGATGCAGTTCCGCGTCGTGCCGGCGACGAGCAGGGACACGAGCACGCCCCCTTGTCAGCTCAGGCTGCCGCGGTTCGAGCCGCTCGGAGACGAGGACGCGGTGCGGCGGGTGTCCCTCAACGAGCTGAGCCTCGCGAGCGCCCCCGAGGCCGGCCCGCTGGCGGTCGTGCTGGGCACGTTCTCGCCGCCGGGCTCCAACACGCCGAAGCCGCTCTTCTGGGACGATCCCATCACGGAGAACCCGGCCCCTGGATCGATCGAGATCTGGGAGATCTACAACTTCACCATGGACGCGCACCCGATCCACATCCACGAGGTCCTGTTCCAGGTCGTCGAACGCCAGCCGTTCGCCACCCCGCCGCTCCCGCAGCCCCCGCCGCGTCCGCCCGAGGCGGGCGAGGAGGGCTTCAAGGACACCGTCGTCGCGCTGCCGCTCGAGATCACGCGCATCAAAGCGAAGTTCGAGAAGCCTGGCCGGTTCGTGTGGCACTGCCACATCCTCGAGCATGAAGACAACGAGATGATGCGGCCTTACCAGATCGGCCACCCGCCGCCCGGGATCCCGACCCGCTGATCCCGCCCCGCCTCACGCCGCGCGACGTCGCGCGGCCCCGCGCACGCCTCGCGCGGCGGCGCAGGTCCTGCGAGCGCCCGGCCGGTCCCGGTGCCGTGCCCGCGCTCATCAGCCCGCCGCAGGCCCCGCGAGATCCAGGATCCGACCGCTCCCCGAGGTGCTGCTGGAGCAGGCTCGTCAGCTGTGCGGTCTGCTTCTTGCTGCGCGCAGGGGCACGCGAGCACGTCGCCACATCCGAGGAGACCATGAGCGCCCCGTCGGTCCTGCCTGAATCCGATCCCGCACGCCCGGTCCGCCAGCTCATCGATGCAGCGTTTCCTGAGGCGCGCGTCGAGGAGATCACCCCCCTCGGACCCGACGACCGCTCGGGCCACGACCAGACCGAGAAGGCCGCCGGCTACGGCGTACCCCGCCGGATCACGGTGGTGAGGCCCGATGGCTCCAGGCAGAAGCTGGTCCTGCACACGTCGACCGCGGACGCGTTCGGCCACGACAGGCGCGCGGATCGCGCGGCGGAGGCGCTGCTCGCCTTCGACACCTTCGGATCGATCCCGGCGCATGTCGAGGTCGTGGACGTCGGCTCGCTGACGCGCGACGGTCGCTTCCTGTCCCTGCGGGATGCGGGCGAGTTCTATCTCCTGACCACGTACGCGGAGGGAGACGTCTACGCCGCGGATCTGCGCCGGATCGCGAAGGAGCGGCGCGCGGGCCCGGAGGATCTCGCGCGCTGCGAGGCGCTCGCCAGGTACCTCATCGCCCTCCACGGCGCGAAGGGCGCGCAGCCGGGCAGCTACCGCCGCGCGGTGCGCGATCTCGTGGGCCACGGCGAAGGCATCTTCGGCATCATCGACGGCTATCCGGACGACGTGCCCGGCGCGCCGCCCGAGCGGCTCCAGGCGATCGAGCGGCGCTGCGTGGCGTGGCGATGGAAGCTCCGCGGCCGGGATCAGCGGCTGGCCCGCACGCACGGCGACTTCCACCCGTTCAACATCGTGTTCGACGAGGCGTCGCGGCTCACGCTGCTCGACACGAGCCGCGGGTCCCAGGGCGATCCCGCGGACGACGTCACCTGCCTCGCCCTCAATTACGTCTTCTTCGCGCTGGACGCGCCCGGCGCATGGCAGGGCGGCTTCCGCGCGCTGTGGCGGCGGCTCTGGGAGGTCTACCTCGGCTGGAGCGGCGCCGCGGGGCTGCTCGACGTGGCGGCGCCGTTCCTCGCGTGGCGCGCGCTCGTGCTGGCCAACCCCGGGTGGTACCCCGCGGTCACGGCGCGGGCGAGGGACACGCTGCTCTCCTTCGTGGAGCGCGCCCTCGACGCCCCCCGCTTCGATCCGGACGACGCCGAGAGGCTCTTCGCGTGAGCGGCGGGGTCGTCTGGATCACGGGGCTCCCGTCGTCGGGCAAATCCACGCTGGCCGCGCGGGCGCATCGGGCGCTGCTCGGCGAGGGGCGCGCGAGCTGCGTCCTCGACGGGGACGAGGTGCGCGACGCCCTGGTCCCGCGGCCCGGCTACGACCCGCGCGCTCGCGACGATTTCTACGAGACGCTCGCGCGCCTCGCGGCGCTGCTCGCGCGCCAGGGGCCGATCGTGATCGTGGCGGCGACGGCGCACCGCCGCGCCTACCGGGAGCGCGCCCGCGCGCTCGCGCCGCGGCTCATCGAGGTCTACGTGGACGTCGCGGCGGCGACCTGCAGGGAGCGCGACCCGAAGGGGCTCTACCACGCGGCCGGCGCCGGGGAGCTCGGCGCGCTCCCGGGCGCGGGCGTCGACTACGAGGCGCCGCTCGCGCCGGAGCTCGTCGCGCGCGGCGGCGAGGACGAGGCGGCGCTCGCGGCGCTGATCGAGCGCGCGAGATCCTGGTCCGCCTCGGCGGGAGCGGGGCCGTGATAGACACGGTCGCCGTGCCCGCGCAGGAGACGCTCTTCGACGAGATCAAGCGGTACGTCCGCTTCAGCGAGCAGGACGAGCGCTGGCTCGCCGCGCTCCGCGCGCACGCGGAGCCTCACTTCCCCCGCATCGCCGACGAGTTCTACGATCGCATCCGCGAGCACGAGGGCGCGCACGACGTCTTCACCGGCGAGGAGCAGGTGGAGCGGCTCAAGCGATCGCTCGTCCGCTGGATGACGCGCATCTGCACGGGGCCCTACGACGGCGCGTACTTCGACGAGAGCGCGAAGATCGGGCGGATCCACGTCCGGGTGGGCCTCCCCCAGCGGTACATGTTCACGGCGATGACGCTCATCCGGCTCGCGTTCGACGAGATCGCCGAGAGCGCGCTCGGCGCGGAGGTGAACCCGGTCAGGGCGGCGGTGAGCAAGGTGCTCGATCTCGAGCTCGCCATCATGCTCGAGACGTACCGCGACGACTTCCTCGCGCGCGCGCAGCGCGCCGAGCGCCTGGACCGCGAGGAGGTCGGCCGCACGCTCGCGCGCACGGAGCACCGGTACAAGAGCGCGGTCGAGCTGGCCCGCGTCCTCGTGGTGGGCCTCGACGCGCAGGCGATCGTGCGGCTCTTCAACCGGGAAGCCGAGCGGATCACGGGGCTCGGGCGCGAGGACATCCTCGGGATGCCGTTCGCCGATGCGCTCCTCCCCGAGGAGATCCGCGCGGATCACGGCGCGCTCGTGGAGGACGTCGCCGCGGGCCGCCGCGCCAGCGTCGATCTGCTGGAGAGCATCGTCCGCACGCGCGCCGGCAAGATCCGCGAGGTGCGCTGGCAGCTCGCGTACGCACCTTCCGCGGCCGACGACGAGGTGGTGCTGTTCGCGATCGGGCAGGACACGACCGACGAGAACGCGCTCGCCGCGCGCGTGCGCCAGAGCGAGAAGCTCGCCGCCGTGGGGACCCTCGCGGCCGGCCTCGCGCACGAGATCAGGAACCCGCTGAACGGCGCGCAGCTCCACGTGACCTTCCTCGAGCGGGGGCTCGCGCGCGCCGGCCTGAAAGATCCGGACACGCAGGAGGCGATCCATGTCGTCCGCGACGAGATCCGCCGCCTGTCCGCCCTCGTCAGCGAGTTCCTGGACTTCGCCCGGCCGCAGCCGCTGTACCTCCGGCCGACGCCCGTCGTCCCGCTCTGCGAGCGGGCGGCGCGCGTCGCGGCGTCGTCGGACGGCGCCGGCGCGCAGGCCGTCGTGAAGGTGGATCTGCCCTCGACCGACGTCGTGCTCGACCTCGATCCCGCGAAGATCGAGCAGGTCCTGCTGAACCTGCTCCGCAACGCGATCGAGGCGGCGGACGCGGCCGGAGGCGGCACGGTCACCCTCCGCGCGCGGCGGCAGCCGCGCCACGCCGTCCTCGAGGTGGAGGACGACGGCCCCGGGATCGCGAGCCCGGACGCGCCGATCTTCGATCCGTTCTTCTCGACGAAGCCGAACGGCACCGGGCTCGGGCTGGCGATCGCCCACCGCATCGTCACCGATCACGAGGGGACCATCGAGTTCCAGAGCCGCCCGGGGAAGACGCTGTTCCGCGTGACCCTGCCGCTGCGCCGCTCCGGCTGACCTACGCCGCTCTGCTCGGCGCGCGCGGCCCGCCGCCCTCACGGGCTGGCACGCAACTTGGTAGAGATCCGGGCGTGGAACCGCGCAGCACCGAACAGCCGCTGATCCTGCTCGTGGACGACGACGCTCGGAGCGCTCGCCTCCTCGAGCGTCTGCTCGAAGAGGACGGCTTCCGGGTGGAGCTGGCCACCGACGGCGCGCTCGCCATCGCGCGGCTGGCCCGCCATCCGATCCCGGACATCCTGGTGACCGATTTCCGGATGCCCCACGCCGACGGCATCGCGGTCGCGCGCTACGCGAGGTCGCTCCGGCCGGCGCTCCCGCTGTTCTTGCTCACCGGGTATCCTGAGCTCGTGGCGCGGCTCGGGCGGGGGCTCGAGCCCGCGGCGGTGGTGCACACCAAGCCGGTCGACTACATGGCCCTGAGCGCCGAGCTCCGCGCCAGCGTCGACGCGGCGCTGAGCGGCTCCGCGCAGCCGAGCTCCCGCTCCCCTTCCCCGGCCTGAACAGGGGGGCGCGCCCGACGCTGCGAACGGCTTGCGTCCGCGTGCAACGGCTGCGGCCCGCGCCCGTGTACAGTGCTCGCGGCGCGCGTCGCCCCGCCCGCGGCGCGGCCCCTCCCGCCGGCGTCCTCGGGACGCGCGCGGCCGCGCCGCGGCCGAACGAGGGTCGCGGCGCCTCGCGGACACGGTATCTTCGGAAGGAACGATATGAACGCTGAGAAGAAGCAGAGCTCGAGGGTGCTCGTCGTGGACGACGAGGCGAGCGCGCGCTCGGGGCTGGAGAAGCTCTTGCGCCAGGAGGGTTATACCGTCGACGCGGCGGCGGACGGCGTCGAGGCGGTCGAGGTCGCGGCGGAGCGGCCGCCGGACGTCGTCATCACGGATCTGAAGATGCCGAGGATGGATGGGGTGGCGCTGCTCGGGAAGCTGCGCGAGCAGGATCCGGCGCTGCCGGTGATCGTCGTCACCGCGTTCGGGGACGTGACCTCGGCGGTGCTGGCGATGCGGGCGGGGGCCGAGGATTACCTGACGAAGCCGGTCGACTTCGACGCGCTCCTCCTCACGCTGGAGCGCGCCCTCGAGCGGAGCGCGCTCCGGGTCGAGGCGGAGAACCTCCGACGGCAGCTGCGAGAGCGCCAGGGCGAGGGCGTGGAGGGGCTCATCGGGACGAGCCCGGCGATGCAGAAGGTCTACCGGATGGCCCGGCAGGTGGCGGGCGCGCGGGCGACGGTGCTCATCACCGGCGAGAGCGGCACGGGCAAGGGCGAGCTCGCGCGCGCGATCCACGCGAAGGGCCCGCGCGCCAAGGGGCCCTTCGTGACCCTGCACTGCGCGGCGCTCGCGGAGTCACTGCTCGAGAGCGAGCTGTTCGGCCACGAGCGCGGCGCGTTCACCGGCGCCGACAAGCGGCGCATCGGGCGCTTCGAGCAGGCGCACGGCGGGACGCTCTTCCTCGATGAGGTCGGCGAGATCGCCCCCTCGACGCAGGTGAAGCTGCTCCGCGTCCTCCAGGAGAGGACGTTCGAGCGCGTCGGCGGGAACGACTCCGTCACGGTCGACGTGCGGCTCATCGCGGCCACGAACCGCGATCTCGCGGCGGCGGTGCAGGAGGGCCGCTTCCGGGAGGACCTCTACTACCGGCTCAACGTCGTCCACATCGACATGCCGCCGCTGCGCATCCGCGACACCGACGTGCTGCTCCTGGCGAATCACTTCCTGCGCCGGTTCGCGTCGGAGAACCACCGCAAGATCGAGGGGTTCACCGACGAGGCCCGGGCGAAGCTCATCGCGCACCGGTGGCCGGGGAACGTGCGGGAGCTCGAGAACGCGATCGAGCGGGCGGTCGTCCTGTGCGACGACGCGCGCATCGACGCGGAGCACCTCCCCATCGACGCGGCGCCCGTCGCCAAGGGGGCCCTGCGGATCCCGGGCGCCACCATGGCGGAGATAGAGCGTTACGCCATCCTGTCGACGCTCGAGGCGACGAACGGCTCGACGACGCGCGCGGCCGAGCTCCTGGACATCAGCATACGCACCATCCAGTACCGCCTGCACGAATACGGCCTGACGGCGAAGTCCAAGCGCCCGCCGGCGGCGGAGTAGAGCGGTCTCCGCCCACCTCTCCACCACGCAGAGCAGAGCGGCGGTCACCCTCTGCACCATGCAGAGCAGAGCGGACGGTCACCCTCTGCACCACGCAGACCAGAGCGACGGTCACCCGCACAGGAGACGGGCCCAGATCGGCGTTTTCGGCGCGCAAGCGCACTCCGGTGCGCTGAGCACCGAAAACGCCGAGGTGGGCCCGTATCCGAAGCGGCTAGACCACGTCGTGCATCCAGCCGTGGCGATCGGGGGCGAGGCCGTGCTGGATGTCGAGAAGCGCGTCGCGGAAGCGCGCCGCCACGGGGCCCGTCTCGTTGTCGTGGATGGAGAAGGTCCCCTCGCGGGACTTCACGGCGCCGATGGGCGTGATGACCGCGGCGGTGCCGCACGCGAACGCCTCGGTCATGCGGCCCTCGCGCACCGCCGCGCGCCACTCGTCGAAGGTGACCCTGCGCTCCTCCGCGGCATAACCGAAATCCCGGGCGAGCTGGATGATGCTGTCGCGGGTGATGCCCGGCAGGAGCGTGCCTGTCAGCTCGGGGGTCACGATCACGGGGCGCCCCCGCTCCTCGTAGACGAAGAAGATGTTCATTCCCCCCATCTCCTCGACGACGCTGCGCTGGACGGCATCGAGCCAGACCACCTGCGCGCAGCCCTCGGCCGCGGCGTTCATCTGCGCGAGCAGGCTCGCGGCGTAGTTGCCCGCAAACTTGGCTGCGCCCGTGCCGCCCGGCGCCGCCCGGACGAAATCCTCCGAGATCCAGACCGTCACCGGCTTCACGCCCTGAGGGAAATACGCGCCTGCAGGCGACGCGATCACCAGGAAATCGTAGTCGCGCGACGCCCTCACCCCGAGCGCCACCTCGGTGGCGAACATCAGCGGTCGGATATACAGGCTCTCGCCAACCGGCGAGGGGACCCATGCGCGATCCTGGCGGATCAGGGCGTCGACCGCGCCGACGAACAGGTCGACCGGCATCTCCGGCATCGCCAGCCGGCGGGCAGAGCTATTGAAGCGGCGCGCGTTCGCCTCCGGCCGGAACGTCTTGATGCGCCCGTCCGGCTGCCGATAGGCCTTGAAGCCCTCGAAGATCGCCTGACCGTAATGCAGCACCATCGCCGCGGGATCGAGCGTGATCGGGGCGTACGGCCTGAGCTGCCCGCGGAGCCAGCCCCTGTCCGCCGCGTACGGGATCACGACCATGTGCTCCGTGAACACGCGCCCGAAGCCAGGGTTCTGCATGCGCTGCGCGCGCTCCGCGTCGCCGAGGGGATGCGGCGTGGCTAGGATCTCGAGATCGACCTTCGTGGCAGGCGCGCTTTCAGTGCTCATCGTGCTCGACTTCCGCGGCGGACAGCGGTCGACCCGGCTCGGGTGGGCCGATGCGCGTCATCGTCGCGCGGCATTTTTCGAAAGAATTCTGGCGGGATGCAAGCACTTTCTCGCGAGAAAGCACCGCGGCGACGCGCATAAGCGGGCGCGCGAGCGGGCGGCACGTCACGACCGCAAAAAGGGATTTCTGTCGCGCTCCTCGCCGATCGTCGTGGAGGGGCCGTGTCCGGTGACGACCCGGGTCGACGGATCGAGCGTGAGCAGCTTGCCCCGGATGGATGAGACGATCGCCCGCGAGTCGCCTCCCCACAGATCGGTCCGGCCGATGCTGCGCCGGAACAGGGTGTCCCCCGTGAACGCGACGGCGCCCGTCTCCGCGAGCACCAGGAACGAGACGCTGCCCGGCGTGTGCCCCGGCGTGTGGAGCACGTGCAGATCGAGCCCGCCCGCCTTCACGACCGCGCCGTCGTTCAGGTCGCCGTCGACCTCGCACCGCTCCGGCAGCGCAATGCCGAGCATCGCCGCCTGGACGGGGAGCATGTCGTAGAGGAAGCGATCGGCCTCGTGGATGCGGGCCGCGGCGCCGGACCAGCGCTGGAGTGGCGCCGTGGCGCCCACGTGATCGATATGGGTGTGCGTGTGCACGATGGCCGCGACCTTCGCGCCGGCCTGCTCGACGCGCGCGCGGATCTTGTCGAAATCGCCCCCGGGGTCGATGACCACGGCGCCCTTGCTCACAGGGTCGACGAGGATCGAGCAGTTGCACCCCAGCGGACCTACGGAGAACGTCTCGAGCAGCACGGGGCGAGCTTGTAGCACGCTGCGCCCCGACCTCCACGCGCGACATCGTCGGCGAGGCGGCGCCGCGAGCCCCGATCGACCGCCGCCCGGAGCGCGCGGCGCTGCGGCGCTGATGGGCGCGCGGAGAGCTCGCATCCTCGGGGCCTCGGACGCTCGATCCCGCGCGCTGGCGCCCGCGGCCGCTACTTCGGGGCGCTCACGATGGTGCCGTCCATGCCGAGTCCGTTGGTCCAGTAGACGCGGGTCGCGTCGAGGGCGATGCCATAGGGCGACGGCTCCCCGGCCGCCACGGCCCCGATGATGCCGTTCGGCAGCATCCTCATGACGTTCGGCGACGTGGGGTCCGCCCAGTAAACGCCCGTCGCGTCGGCGGCGATGCCCCTCGGGTTCCCCTGCCCGCGCGCGATCACCGTGGGCTCTCCGCCGGTCTTGGCCACGCGCACCACGTTGCCGGTCCTGCTGGTCGTCCAGTAGACGTACGTCGCATCGACGGCGATCTCGCGCACCTGGCCTTGATCGGCCGCCAGCGTGGTGAACGGGCCTTGGCCCCTGGAGTCCTTGGGAGCGGACATCACCATGCCGCGCTCGTCTCGCACGGTCCAGTAGACGCGCGTCTCGTCGACCGCGAGGGCGTGGGTCGTCCCGCCCCCGTCCGAGATGACGGTGAACGGCCCGTTGCCGTTCGAGTCCTTCCGCGCGCGGACCACGGAGCCGCCGCCCTCGCGGTTCGTCCAGTAAACGAACTCCTCGTCGATCGCGACGCCGAACGGCGCGGCCTGCCCTGCGGCGATCGCCACCGGCGCCTCCTGGCCGCCGACCCGCGCCCTCATCACCCGGCCGTCGTTCTCGCCGGCCACGCCCTGGTTGGCCCAGAAGACGTGGGTGGCGTCGGCCTTGATATCGGCCGGCTGGACCTGCCCGGTAGCGATGTTGATCGCGACAGTTTCGCCTTGCGTCCACTGCCTGACCACGCCCTGCTCCCCGTTGGTCCAGAACACGACGCCGTTGGCGACAGCGAGGTACAGGGGATCCTGCTGGCCCGAGATGTGGATCGAGGTGCGGATGCACGTGCCGTCGCGGCAGGTGCCATCGCACTCGACGGGGCAGGTGCCGCAATGGAGGGCGTCGTTGGTCACGTTGACCTCACAGCTGTTCTCGGCATCCGCGTCGCAATCGACGTAAACGTCCCCGCAGACGGGCGGCTCGTCGACGATGGGCCCCACGCCCCCGCTACCGCCGCTCCCCGCGGTCGCTCCTCCCACGCCCGGCTCGCCCCCGGTGCCCTGGCCGCCCACGCCCGCCGCGCCCCCATCGCCCGGCGCGCCGCCCTCGCCTCCTCCCGCGGAAGCCGTGCTCCCCGGACCGGACCCACCGGTAGTGAAGAGGTTCGACGCCTCAGGCGTGGAGCAAGCTGCCACGGCGAGTCCGGAAACGAGCCCGAGGAGAACGGTGCGACGCATTGTGCTGTGCATGGAAACCTCCACCCATACAGGCTACACGAGCCTGTCGAAAAAACGCATCTGTGAACTTGATGTGTTTTCAAACCTAATTCGTCCGCGCACGACCGGGCACGCCTCGTGCGGATCCGGAGGAGGATGACGCCGATGCGGCGGGCGAGGGCGCTCGTGGCAGGACAGCAGGCTCGACCCCGGCGCTGGTTCGGCCGCCCCGCGGGCGCGCGGCTGGAGCTCCGGCGATGTCGCTGGATCTACCGACAAGTGGTCGCGCTCCGCCGTCGACGGGCGAGCGCCGCTCGTCGACGGCGGAGCGCAACGGGCTTTCGCCACGTCCGGGGCGCGCGCGACTCCGCATCTCGTGCGGCCGGCGCTCGCCCATCGCGCGATCGCGCGGCCGCGCGGCCGCGAGGCACAGGTGATGAGCCGTCTCCGCGCGCCCCGGCCGGAGACATGATGAGGCCGCGCCATCAGAGCAGGAGACGGCGCAGCCAGGGGACTCACGATCACGGCGGAGCGGTGGAATCTCGAGAGCGCGCGCGGCCACGGCGGCGGGCGCGATCTCCCGAGGGCCTCTCGGGAGGCCTGGCTCACGCGTGCTCCGTGAGCTCCAGCTTCAGCGCCGCCCGCCCGCTCCCGAGCGCGCATCGTCCCCGCGCCCAACCGGGAAGATGGCGCTGGGCGCGGAGGGGCGCTACCCTCCGGACGCCGCGTGTGTGAGCATACGATGTCATCCAGGGTGGATCCACTGTTCCGCCGCGTGGCGCGAGGTCACGGGGGAGCGCGCGGCGCGGCTGTGCGTGCCCTGCGCTGCGGCCTCTTCAACGCCGCGCGCGGGGCTCGGCCTGGAGGCGCGGCCGTATGAGCGAGTCCGTGTTCATCGCGGGAGGCCAGGCGAGCTCCGCGGCGCGAGAGCGCGCGATGACGCTCGTCGGGCGCACGCTCGTCCACCGCTATCGCCTCGAGGAGCTCGTCGCGATGGGCGGCATCGCCGCCGTCTTCAGGGCAAAGAAGCTCGCGACCGGCGAGGACGTGGCCGTCAAGGTGCTCCACCCGGACGCCGAGGAGCTTCCGGAGCTCATCGAGCGCTTCGAGCGCGAGGCGCTCGCCGGTCGCCACATCTTCCACCCGAACGTCGCGGCGGTCTACGAGATCAACCAGCTCGACGACGGCGCGTGGTTCATGGTGATGGAGTTCATCCGCGGCACCACGCTGCGGAAGCTCATCGACCAGGGCCCCGTCCCGCCGGCGCGCGCGGCGAACATCGCGCGCCAGCTCGCGAGCGCGCTCAACGCGGCGCACGACTTCGGGATCGTGCACAGGGACGTGAAGCCGCTCAACGTCATGGTCCTCGACGGGCCGGAGGAGCGCGTCCTGCTCATCGACTTTGGCCTCGCCAAGGTGCCGATCGAGCAGTTCTCCATCACCGACGACGGCTCGCGCCGCTCGCTCACGAACGCCGGGGTGCTGCTCGGCACGGTGGCGTACATGGCGCCCGAGGCGGCGCTCGGCATGCGCTCCGTCGACCGGCGGGCCGATCTCTACGCGCTCGGGGTCATCCTCTACGAGATGCTCGCGGGCAAGCACCCCTTCACGGCGGTCGAGCCGTCGGCGCTGTTCGCGCAGCACCGGTCGGCCGTGCCGCCGCCGATCGCCGAGCGCTCCCCCGGCGTCGTCGTCCCGCCCGCGCTGGAGGCGGTCGTGATGCGCCTGCTCGCCAAGGACCCGGACGACCGCTTCCCCCACGCGCGCGCCGTGCTCGTGGCGCTCGACGCGGCCCTCCAGAAGATGAGCGCGCCGGACAGCGGCATCGCCATCGCCGCCCCGGCCAGCCTCCGGGCCGCGGCCAGCTTCATCGAGCGGCGGACCTCGCGGGCCGTGATCGTCGGCGCGGGCATCCTGTTCTTCGCGATCGGGAGCGTGATCGCCTGGCTGCTCGCGTCGCGCTGAGCGCGCGCGGCGTCGTCGCGCGCGCTCGGCGTCATCGCGCGCTCGGCGTCATCGCGCGCTCAGCGGCGCTCGGCCTGCTCGCAGGTTCCCACGGAGAGCCCTGCGAGCGCGGAGTGATCGACGCACCGCTCGCCGCCCGGGCACGGCGCGCCGCGCTCGCCGCGCGGATCGCAGAGCGCTCTGCAGGTGCTCGAGGGGTCGCAGACGCAGCCGGGCGCGCACGCAAACGCCGCGTCGCACGGCTGCCCGTCCGAGCCCGCGCCCGCGTTCCAGCACGACGTCGAGCCGTTGCCCCAGAACACGCAGGCAGCGCCGTTGGCGCAATCCTGCGCGAAGAGATCGCAGCCGTCGCCGTCGATGCAGGCCCCCCCCGTGAACGAGCCGCTGTCGAGGAAGCACGCGCTCCCGGGCGCGCAGTCCGAGGCGGCGCGGCAGGTCGCGGCGCAGACCTGGGCCGGGTTGCACGACTGCGCCGGCGCGCACTCCGACGCGGCGAGGCACGCCTCGCCGGGGCCGGCGCCCGTCCTGGGCTCCCGCGCGAGGCTCGTCTTGCGCGGCAACGCGAGCGCCTCGCGATCGAGGAGGACGCCCGACTTGTAGACGCGCGACACGCGCTCGAGCGCGCGGACGTCGGCGAGCGGATCGCCGTCGACCACGAGCACGTCCGCCAGCGCCCCCCGCTCGATGCGCCCGAGATCGGGCCGCCCGAGCACGTCCGCGGCGCGGCGCGTGGCGGCGGCGAGCGCCTCGAGCGGCGGCATCCCGACCTCGACGAGGAGCGCGACCTCGCGGCGCAGGCTCAGCCCGTGAAAGACGCCCGGGTTGCCGGCGTCGGTGCCGGCGGCGATGGTGACCCCGGCCTCGTAGCAGGTGACGAGGTTCGCGATCGCGTGGTCGCGCCGCCGCCCCACGAGCTCCAGGAAATGCGCCGTCCTGAGCTCCGCGAGCAAGGAGGGATCGCGCAGGGCCGCGATCACGCCGATCGGCACGTCGTCGACGAGGGTGGGGTCGTCGAGCTCGGTCAGCGCTCCGTGGGCGGTGCGGTACAGGCCATCCGCCACCGCGAGGGTGGGGACGACGACGGCCCCGGCAGCGGCCATCCTCCGCGCGAGCTCCGGTGAGATTCGGTCCTCGTCCGGGATGTGCGCGAAGAGCGTCACGCCGCCGTCGAGCGCGGCCTCGACGTCCGCGGCCGCCGTCGCGTGGGCGATCACCCGGACGTCAGCGGCCGCGGCGGCCTCCTGGATCGCCGCCACGGACGGGCGCGTCAGGCGCGGGAGCTGCATCGATCCGCCCGCCTCGAGCACGATCTTGATGAAATCGGGCGCCCACGGGAGGAGCGCCTCGAAGGCCCCATCGACGTCGGCGGGCGAGTCGATGAAGACGCAGGAGTCGCCGGGCGGGCTGCCCTGATAGCAGGGATGCCCTCCGGTCGGCGTGAGCAGCGGCCCGGCGGCGAAGAGCTGCGGCGCGAGGAGGTCGCCGGCGTTGATGCGCGCTCGCTGCTCGAAGATGACGTGCTGGGATGAGCCGAGGTCGAGGTACGAGGTCACGCCCGCGCGGAGCATCGCCTTCGTGTGGTCCTCGAGGTGGAGCTCGGCGTCGTAGTACGCATAGGGCCCGGCGACGCTCAGCGAGTGGACGTGGAGATCGATGAGCCCGGGGAGGACCGTCTTGCCGGCGACGTCGACGACCTCGCCGCCCCCGGCCTCGACGCCGGGCTCGGCGTCGCCGAAGACGACCTGCTTCACCCTGTCGCCCTCGATCACCACCGTTGCCCTGGCCGCGCGCGTGCCGTCGAACACCATGCCTCCCTTCAGCACGGTGCAGCCCGCACACCCCACGTCGGTCGCGCTGGGCGTCGAGGGGCGCTCCGCGACGCCGCAGCCTGCGAGCCAGTGTGACGCCGCGACGACAGACAAAGCGAGGCGACCCATCGCCGATCCGAGCGAAGTACGACGCATGACACTCCGTTGTTGATGGGCGCCTCTGGCACCCGAGGAGAGGCGGACCGGGTACCGGAGGCAGCGACGAAAAGCAATCGAATGAGGCGGCGTGCACAGGGCAGTGCGCGCGCGCCCGCAGCGTGCCGCGTTATCCAGGATCGTTCGCGCCGAGGAGGCCTGCGCGGGCGAGGCGCTCCGTCCCCGACGCCCCTCTCGGCTCTCCGGCCCGAGCGGAGGATCGCTCCGCATCGCGGGCCGGCTTGACAAATAGGCCTATCCCGGAAGCGCCGCCGCTCGATCCCACGGAGGGAGCGCAGGGTTGAACTCTCGATGTTGTCCCGGCCTTCTCTGCTGCTCCGGCGGCGTTCAGGGCCAATCGGGAGAGCCGCCGGCGCGGGGCGAGCGAGAGAAAGGAGCCCGCGGATAACCCCCTTTGGCGGCGGCATCTCTCGTGCTGTCCACGGTTCGGGGCGCCCCTGGAATGATCGGGAGTCCAACCGAACTTCCGTCGCCCGGCGACGAGCCACCGTATTGACGAAGACCCTTTGCGTGCCTCACCTACTCGTGGGAGGCTCTGCGATGAGTGATCCGAAAAGCGAAAACAATTCTCCGAAAGATCTGGACGTGACGGTGAAGGAGCTGCGCAACGCCATCAACGATTTGTCGGCCAGGCTGGACGACATGGCAATAGCGACTCCGGCCAGCTACAACTGCGGCTGCGGCGGCTGCGGCCACTGCGGCGGCTGCGGCTGCGGCGGGTGCGGGTGCAGGTGCGGCGGGTGCAGGTGCGGCGGGTGCAGGTGCGGCTGTAGCTAGCCCTCAGGCCGCCCGGGCCCAGCGATAGAGCTCTGGAGGAGGACGAGGAGCGCGAAGTTCGAGAAAGGCACCTTCCCGTCTTCCCCGGCTCACCACGACCGCACGACGTCGCGCGGTCGTGGTGAGCTTGCGAGTTTCTCCTCTCCTTCGCTTGTCGGGGCGCGACTCCCCGAGCAACAGAGTTGAACCTCTTTACCGAAGGTGCAGGGCGGCCGCTCGTCGAGGGGCCGCCGCGCTGCGCTTTCCTGGAGATCTCGCGTGGCTACTCAACTGCCCAGCTCAGCGACCACCGCTCCCTCGCTCGACGGGACCGCCCCGCCTGCGCCGGCCCAGGTGCGCGAGAAGATCGCGCGTTCGCGCGTCCTCGTGGTCGGGCTCGAACCGTGGGGCGCCATCGCGGCCACCGAGCTCGCGTGTCTGGGCGTCGGCGCGCTCCACGTCCTCGACGACAGGGAGGTCACGGCCGACGATCTCGGCCCCTTCGCCGAGGCGGATCTCGGAAAGGATCGCGCGCGCTCGCTCTCCACGGCGCTGTCGCGGCTCGCCCCCGGCTGCGCGGTCACGCCCGGGACGCTGCTCGCCGCCGCGGGTCGCCCGATCGTCCAGGAGGACACCGGCTGGGACCTGATCCTCGCCTGCGTCTCTGGCGATGATCTCCTCGTCCTTCAGGGCGTCGCCCGCTTCGCTCACGCGGCGTCCGTCCCGTCGCTCAGCGCGCACCTCGAGGGGCTCGACGCGGTGATCGGGCCGGCCGTCGTGCCGGGCGAGACCGCGTGCTGGGAGTGCTGCCGCCTGCGGAGGCTCGCGGTGAGCACCCAGCGAGAAGCGGATCACGCGCTCCACGCGTCGCTCCTCGCCGCGCGCCCGGAGCGCCGCGCGCGCACCTACCTCGCGCCGATGCCGGCGTTCCTGGGCCACGCCGTCGCGCTCGCGGCCCTCGATCTGCTGATGAACCGCGCCGCGTCGCGGCTCGCGGGCCGCTTCATGGTCCAGGGCCTGGTCGACCCGGAGGCGTCGCTCCACTCCTTCCTGCAGATGCCCTGGTGCGCGGTCTGCGGCGGCGCCGCCGAGGCCCTCCGCACCGGGGGCGCGCGTCGGGGCGGGGGCGCGCTCCTGCGCGACGCGCCCGACGCCGCGGCGCTCCGGCGGATGCTCGCCGGCGTCGTCGACGCGCGGGCGGGCATCGTCCAGCGCCTCACGCTCGACGCGACGAGCCCGGCGCTCGCCCCCGAAGCGTGCCTCACGGCCACGGCGTTCCTCAGCGACTACACCGACGGCTCGCCGCACGCCCACGGCTCGCGCGAGCCGCAGGTCGGCACCGGAAAGGGCGTCACGGCCGTCGAGGCCTTGATCAGAGCGACCGGCGAGGCGGTCGAGCGCTACTCCGCCGAGTTCGTCGACCGAAAGCAGCTCCTTCGCTCCTCGGTCGCCGAGATGAAGGGCGACTTCATCGCTCCGGAGCAGCTCTGTCTCTACAGCGAGGCGCAGTATGCAAAGCCCGGATTCCGCTACGCGCGGGTCGATCCGGCCGCGCCGATCGACTGGGCCCTCGGGCGCTGGATGGACACGGGCGCGCCCGTGTATGTGCCGGCGCTCCCGACCTACTACGGCTACTGCGCAGGACACGACGCGCACTTCTGCCAGGTGACCTCGAACGGGCTCGCGGCGGGCGCGACGCTCGAGGGCGCGGCGATGGGGGCCGCGCTCGAGCTCATCGAGCGCGACGCCTTCATGATCTCGTGGCTCGCTCGCCGGCCCGGGCGGCGGATCTTGCCTGATGACTCGCTCGACCCCGAGCTGCACGAGATCGCCCGCCAGCTCGAGGAGCGCGGCGCCCGGATCGAGCTGTATCTCCTCGACGCGGGCGTCTCGGTCCCCGTGGTGATGTGCGTGGGTTACGGCGACGGCAAGCGCTGGCCCGGCGCGGTGGTCTCGATCTCCGCCCACCTGAGCCCCCTCAACGCGATCAGGAAAGCGATCCTGGAGCAAGGCCAGATAGGCAATTACGTCTTTCGCCTGATGACGGGCGAGTCGCTCGTCATCCCCGAGCGTCCGGAGGACGTGCTCACGCTCGAGGATCACGCGATCTACTACCTCCCCGCGAGCCGCGCCGCGGCCTTCGCCTTCCTCCGCAAGGGGGGCACGGTCACCGCCGCCGAGCTCGAGGAGCCCGAGGAGGTTTCGCTGCCCGAGCTCACCCGGCGCGTGCAGGCCGCGGGACTGCGCATCGCGATCGTGGACGTGACGGCGCCCGACCTGGCGGCGACCCCGTTCCGTGTCGCCCGGGCGCTCGGGCCCGCTTTCCAGCAGATCCATTTCGGCCACCAGCTCGCTCAGCTCGGTAATCCGCGTCTCCGTTCGATGACCCCCCACGGCATCAACCCTGACCCTCACCCGATGGCCTGAGAGAGGACACCATGGCAAGGAGCAAAGAGGCGGACATTGCGCGGCTCTATCATCTCCAGTCCTCCCACGTGAGGTCGCGGCCCCTGGAGCCGCCGTTCGACGGGGATCTCCGGCCGCTCAACTTCCGCACCTACGTCGGCTCGGCGCGCACGCCGCTGCCCGGGCGCGACTTCGCGATCGACGCCCCGCTCGGCGCGGTGCTGGAGCAGCGGCGGTCGCAGCGCGAGTTCGCCCTCAGGCCGATGCCCATCGAGGCGCTCGGGCGGCTCCTCCACGCGAGCTACGGCGTCCGTGGCACGCGAAATGTCGAAGGGGCGTGGACCTGCGATCGCCCCGCGCCCTCGGCCGGCGGCCGGTATCCGCTCGAGATCTACGTCGCGACGCAGGCCGTCGAGGGGGTCCCGGACGGCCTGCACCACTACGACCCCCGTGCGCACGAGCTCGAGCTCCGCCGGGAAGGCCTCGCGCACGCCACGCTCGTGGATCTCACGGCGGGTCAGGACATGATCCTGAACACCAATGTCGTGGTCATCATCACGGCAGTGCCGTTCCGCACGATGTGGAAATACGGCCAGCGCGGATATCGCTTCCTGTGGCTGGACGCCGGGCACCTGGGCCAGAACCTCTATCTCGTCGCGACGGCCATGGGCCTCGGCCCGGTGGCGATCGGCGGATTTTACGACGAGGAGCTCAAGGCCTTCCTGGCGCTCCCGGCCGAGGAAGACACGATGTACATCGTCTGCATCGGTCAGCCCGCGCCGGCCGGGGGCCGGAAGGGGCCTTAGCGTGCCTGAACCAGAAGCGTCGGAGAGCACCATGCCCAGCATTCGACTCAGCCGCTCGGCCAGCATCACGCCCACCGACGTGGGCGTCATCCTCAGCTCCGATCTCGGCACCTTCCAGCTCACCGGCCTGGACGTGAGCGCGTTCGTCGAGCGGATGGTGCCGCTGCTCGACGGGTCGCGCGACCGGGAGGCGCTCGTCGAGGCGCTCGCGGACTACTCGCGGCAGAGCGTGACGGCGTTCCTCGACCTGCTCGCGGCGCGCGGGCTGGTCGAGCCGGTGGCCGCAGAGGCGCCGTCCGGCGACGGGGAGCGCCTCCGCGGGCAGCGCGAGTTCCTCCGCAAGTGGTCGTCGGCCCCGGAGCAGGCTGCGCAGCGGATCGCGAACGCGCGCGTGCTCGTGGTGGGCCTCGAGCCCTGGGGGACCTCGGCCGCCCTGGCGCTCGCGGGGGCGGGCGTCTCCGCGCTCCGCCTGATCGACGGCGGCGCGGTCGGCCCGCGCGACGTCGCGGTGGTCCGCGCGCGGGGGGCGGCGGCGCTCGGCGCGCCCCGCCGCGGCGCCGTGGCCGCGCTGATCCGCGAGCACGCGCCGCTCTGCCGGGTGGACGAGAGCGCCTCCGGCGCGCTGGAGGGGGACGATCTCCTCTCGCCGGAGGGGCTCCCTCACCTCCTCGTCGCGGCGGTGCGCGGCGACGACGCGGAGCTCCTGGAGCGCGTCGCGCGGTTCGGCCATCGCGCAGGGATCGCCTCGCTCTTCTCGCACCTCGCGGGGACGACGGCCGTCCTGGGGCCCCTCGTCTTCCCGGGGAAGACGGCGTGCCGGGTCTGCGCGGCGACCGAGGCGCTCAACCCCTCGCCCGCGGCGCGCTCCCTGGCCGAGCCCGCGCCGCACGCCGGCACGATGGGTCAGCTGCTCGGCCACCTCGTGGCGATGGAGGCCCTCAAGGTGCTCTCGGCGTACACGCCCTCCAGGCTCGGGGGCAGGTTCCTGATCCAGGACCTCGCGACGCTCGAGACATCGCACCACACGCTCGTGAGGCTGCCCTGGTGCAAGGTTTGCGGCGATGGATGACGCGGGGCCGGAGGTGCTCTAGCCTGCGGCCGTGAAGAGGCCTCCCCTTCCAGCCGCCTCCCGCAGGGACGACGCGCTCGCCGCCGGCGTGCCCCGGCAGCCGGACCGCCGGGCGGCCCTCGACCGGTCGGACGTCTCGCGCGCGCGGCCTTCGCCGCGCGCCCATGGCCCGGGCCTCGCGCCATGATCGGTCGAACCCTCGACGACCGCTACACGATGATCCGGCTGCTCGGCCAGGGCGGGATGGGGGCCGTCTACGAGGCCCGGCACGCGGGCACCGGCCGCCGCGTCGCGGTGAAGGTCATCCTCGGCCAGGCCGCGGACGACGAGCTCGTCCGGCGCTTCCAGCGCGAGGCGCGCGCGGTCGGCGCCGTCGAGTCGGAGCACATCGCGCAGGTGTTCGACACCGGGCGCGACCGCGAGACCGGCGCGCCGTACATCGCGATGGAGTTCCTCGAGGGCGAGGACGTGCAGGCCCTCATCGAGCGGCTCGGCCCGCTCCCGGTCGATCTCGCGCTCCGCATCGGGCTGCAGGCGTCCCTCGGCCTCGAGCGCGCGCACGAGGCCGGCATCGTCCACCGCGACATCAAGCCGGCGAACCTGTTCCTCGCGAGGAAGCAGGGCGGCCAGCGCGTGATCAAGGTGCTCGACTTCGGCGTCGCCAAGGTGACGGACAACAGCCTCGGCAACGGCGGGATGACGAAGAGCGGCGCGCTCCTCGGCTCTCCCCTCTACATGTCGCCCGAGCAGGCGCGCGGCAGCGGCGCCATCGACGCGCGCTCGGACGTCTGGTCGCTCGGCATCAGCCTGTACCACGCCCTCTCGGGACATCGGCCCAACGAGCACCTGACCGGCCTCGGAGAGCTCGTCCTGGCCATCTGCACGACCCCGGTGCGCTGGATCCAGGAGATCGCGCCCTGGGTGCCGCCGGAGGTCGCCCACGTGGTGCACCGGGCGCTGGTCATCGATCCGGCGGGCCGCACCGGGAGCGCGGGCGAGCTCGCGGCGGCGCTGCGCGCGTTCCTGCCGGGCGGCGAGGCGATCGTCGAGGCGATGCTCGTGCCGCTCGACGCCGCCACGCGCGCCTCGCGCGCGTCGTTCGGCGCCATCTCGGCCCCCCCGCACGGGTCGAGCGCGCCGTTCGGCGCTGCGCTGACCCCACCGCGCACGTCGAGCCCGTCGTTCGGCGCCGCCTTGACCCCGCCCCACGCGTCGAACCCGGCGTTCGGCGCCGCCTTGACGCCGCCGCGCGCGTCGGCCGCCCCATTCGACGCCGCCTTGACCCCGCCGCGCGCGTCGGCCGCGCCATTCGACGCGGCGGGGCGCCCGCCGGGCGGGCAATCCGGACCTTATGCGCTGTCGGCCACGGCGCCCGCCACGAGCGTGCGGCTGTCGAACCGCCCCGAGCGTCCGGCGTCGCGCCCGCCCGTCGCCCTGATCGCCGGCGGCGTGCTGGCCGCTGCGCTCGCGGGCGGGGCGGGCGTCTACCTCGCGGTGCGCAGCGCGCCGCCGGCCACGCCCGCGCCCTCGGCCGAACCGGCGCCGCCTGCGCGCACCGAGGCCGAGCCGCCGCCCCCGTCCGCCGGCGTCGAGGCCAGGCCGACGCCGACGCCGTCCGCCAGCGCCGAGCCGCCGCCCGCCGACACGCCCGAGGATCCGCGGGCAGCGGCCTCGTCGACGCCCGCGGCGCTGCCCTCTGCTGCGGCGACCGCGCGCGCCGCCGCGTCGGCGAGCGTCGTCGCTCGCCCGCCCGCGCCGAGGCCGTCCGCGGCCAGGCCGCCGCCCACCAGGCCCCCGAGGAATGACGATGACGAGACATCGAGGAAATAGCCGCGTCGCGTGGTGTGTCGCCGCGCTCCTGTCGCTCTCCGCGGGCGTCGCGCGCGCGGAGCCGTCGGCGGACCAGGCGGCCGCGGCGGAGGCGCTCTTCCGCGAGGGTCGCGATCTCGTCGCGCAGGGCAAGCTCGCCGAGGCGTGCCCCAAGTTCGCGGCGAGCCAGCGGCTGGACCCGGGCTACGGCACCCAGTGGAACCTGGCGGACTGCCTCGAGCGGCTCGGCCGCTCCGCGAGCGCCTGGGCGGCGTTCCGCGAGGCGGCTGACATGGCGAGCCGGGCGGGCCAGGCGGACCGCGAGGCGAAGGCGACCCGGCGCGCGGCCGATCTGGAGAAGAAGCTCGAGCGCCTCGTCATCACGGTGACCACGCCGGCGGACGGGCTCGTCGTGAGGCGCAACGGCGCGGTCCTCGACGCCGGCGCGTGGGGCGCGCCGCTCCCTGTCGATCCGGGCAAGCACCGCGTCGAGGCGACCGCGCCCGGCAAGAAGCCGTTCTCGGTCGAGGCGCAGACCGCCGGCCCCGGTCAGGTCGTCACCGTGGAGGTCCCGCCCCTCGAGGACGACCCCGCGGCGACCGCAGCGGCCCCGCCGCCGCCCGGCGAAGCGCCCGGGCCGCCCGCTGCGCCGCTCCGGCCGGGCGCGGGCGGCGACGGAGATGGCGGCGCGGGCACCCGCCGCACCCTCTCCTTCGTGGCAGGCGGCGTCGGCGTCGCCGGCGTCGTGACCGGCTCGATCTTCGGGCTCCTCGCCAGCTCGCGGTGGAACCGGGCCCAGGACGAGCACTGCCGGACCGAGACGCTCTGCGACGCCCGCGGCGTGGCGCTGGTCGAAGACGCCAAGAGCGCCGCGAAGCTGTCCACCGCCGGCTTCATCGTCGGCGGGGTCGGGCTCGCGGCCGGCGTCGCGCTGTTCGTGACGTCGCTCGGCGACACGGAGCCCGCGGCGGCGCGGATCGTGGTCGCGCCTGCCGTCGGCACGACCGGCGGCGGGCTGGCGATCCACGGCCGCTTCTGACGCCCGGCCGCTTCTGACGCCTGGCCGCTGCGGCTGCCGCCACGGCGCGCCGCGGCGGCGGCCGGCCCCGCTGCAGGCCAGCCGCCGTGCCCGGGAGAGCGCGACGCGCCGCTCCCGGGCGAGCGCGCCTCACTCGTCGATCACGAACTCCACGCGGCGGTTCTTCGCCAGGCTCGCCGGATCGGTGCCCTCGGCCACCGGCCTGTCCGACCCGAAGCCCTCGGCCGTGAGCCGGCCCGGGCTGACGCCCTTCTGGATCAGGTACTTCCGGACCGCCTCGGCCCGCTGCTCGCTCAGCTCCTGGTTCAGCTCGGGCGTGCCGGTCTCGTCGGTGTGCCCCTCCACCCGCAACCGCTCGATCTCGGGGTTCGCCTTCATGACGAGCGCCACCTGATCGAGCGTCCTGTACGACTCCGGCTCGAGCTCGGCCGAACCGGTCCGGAAGCGGATGGTGTCGCGTATCACGAACTCACCCTGCTCGTACGCGACGCGCGGCTCGCCCTTGTCGGGGCAGCCGTCGTCGTCCTCGACGCCGTTGATCGTCTCCTTCTCGTCCGGGCACTCGTCGTCCGCGTTCGGCACGCCGTCGTGATCGTCGTCGGCGTCCTCCTCGGGGCAGCCGTCGCTGTCGTAATCGCCGTCGCGATCCTCCGCGACGTCGGGGCACTGGTCGCGCTCGTCGTCGACGCCGTCGTGGTCCCTGTCGTGCGAGGTCGGCGTGTACTTCACGCCCGCGAACACGCGGAAGATCGGCACGCCGTAGCCGGCCAGCGCGCCGATCCCCGGGCCCGCGGTGATCTCCCACTCCTCGCTCGGGTTGATCTTCACGTAGCCGAGCGCCTCGAGCGGCGTCTCCTCCTCGTTCAGGTCGTCCGCGGCGATGCCGATGCCGCCGTTCGCCTCGGCGCCGATCTCGACCTTCCCGTCGATGCCGCCGAAGCGGTAGCCGAGCGCCGCGGCGTACGTCAGCTCGCTCGCCGCCTCGACGTTCGCGTACGTCGTCCCCTCGCGGATCGCGACGCCCGCGTTGACGCCGAACCGGAGGCCGGGCGCGAACCGGTGGTCGAGCACGATGCGCGGCCAGAACACGACGTTGCGCGCGCCGCCCGCGAAATCGCCGGTGTGCGTCGGGACGCGCAGCTCGGCCACGAGGCCGAGGCCGATGGAGTCGCGGTCGTCGAGCAGGCGCAGCTTCGGCACGAGCCGGATGTCGCCGAGGCCCGCGAACGACGGAGAGCCCTCGCCCGACTGCGCGAGGAAGAACGGGACGTCGAGGCCGATCGCGAACGGCTCGGCGATCGTGACCGACGCCATGAGATCGGCGCCCAGACGGCCGCTCACGATCTGGCTCCGCACCTCGCCGTCGCCCGTCGCGACGATCAGCGGGTTGCGCGCGTAGTTCAGGAACAGCCCGAACGCCCATGGATCGCCGGGCTCGCGGACGCCGGAGCCCTCCGTGACGACGAAGGCGTCGTGGGTGACGGCCGGCTTGAAGCGCTCGACGTCGATGTCCGTGCTCTGCGCCGACGCGGGCGTCGCGGCGGCGAGGACCGCGCAGGCAGCGCAGGCGGTGGCGGCGAGGATCGGTGCGCGCATGGATCTCCTCTTCATCGGCTTCATCGGCCGGCTCCGGGCCCGCGGCGCGGGCGCCTCCGCAACCGGAGCGCGAGCCCGCCGGCGGCGAGCAGCGACAGGGCTCCCCCTCCGTACGGCGCGGGCCCCGCCGCGCAGGCGCAGGCGCCGCCCTGGACCGCATCACCCGGCAGGAGATCCGGTTCGCCCGGACCGCCCGCGCCGCTCGACGCCGCGCCGTCGACGCAGCGCCCGGTCGGCGCGCAGCGCAGGTCCCCGCCGCACTCGGACGAGGCCGGCGAGCACGGGCCGCACTGCCCGCCGACGCACACGAGATCGCCGCACGCGGCGTTCGACGTGCAGGTGTCCCCGGGCGTTGGGACGCACCGGTGGTCCGGGGAGCAGTCCTCGTCCGCGTCGCAGTCGACATCGTCGACGCACGACACCGGCAGGATGCAGTCGCCGTCCACGCAGATGCCCCCGCCGGCGCAGTCCGCGTCGCGCGTGCAGCCGGAGGGCGGGACGATCACGTCGGGCACGCGGTCGCCGTCCGCATCGCCGGCCACGCACGGGGCGGAGATGCCGATGTCGAGATCGCCCGGCCCGAGCGCCGCCGCGTCGTTCACCGACCGGAAGTACAGGTTCGCCTCGCACGACACGCCGACGCCCAGGAGGAGATCGAGCGCGATGGATGCCTGCGCGTACCCCCGCGTCGCGTCGTTGATCAGCAGGGGGTCGACGTCCGTCCCTGCCTCGGTCGCGATCTGCGCGTCCGTCACGTCGACGGGTTCGTACTGCCCCGACGCCCCCGAGAAGGACCAGACCCCCGCGCGCGTGCCGTCGCCCTTCACGCCCAGCACGATCTCGTAGCCGCCCGGCGACTCGTCGTTCGTGAACCGTTCATCGATCCCCGCCGTCGCAGCCGTGCCGCCGGTCTGTCGGTTCCTGTCGGTGTCGATGAACACGAAGAGCGTCGCCTCCCTGCCGATCGAGGCCGTCTCCGACACATACCCGCGCACCCAGAACCGCCCATCGGCGGCGACCGCGTACGCGGAGCGAAAGTCGATCGATCGCTCCGGCGTGTCGAAGGTCGCCTCGCCGTCGCCCGCGACGTCCTCCTTGCCGTAAGGCCACCGGGGCTCCCCGGTCCTGTCGATCGCGACGATCTCGTCGAGCACCGGCGTCGTCCGCCCGCCCGTCCACGTCTGAGCGGACGAGCTCCTCGGAACGAGCGCGACGCCGAGCGCCGCGCCTACGGCCAGCGGCGCGACCCACGAGCGCCCCCGCGCGCACCCATCTCTGTGTTGTGCCATGGCGGGGAGCATCCTCGCACAGGTCGCTGCGACCCTTACAAATGAAAGGCGATTCGCGCCCAGAGTGCGCAAGGGTGCGCGCCTGCAATACCATGCATCCATACAATCGTCCTACCCACGCGCACGGGATAAGCCCTCACCGTCGATGCGCTGTCGATGCGCTCACCCTCCTTGCCGATTGAGCCGCTGATCATCGCTCCTCCCCGCGTACACAAGCGAAGCGCGGAGAGCACGGTAGAGGGCGATCGCGCGCGCCGGAGGCGCGGTCTCCGCGCGCAGCGGCCCGGAGCGCCGAGCAACCGTGACGCGGGCGACCGAGCGCCCCTTCTTTTCATCACCGAGCGGTTCGCCGCGGCCTCAGCCGTGCGCAGCTGGCTTGGCCACGCGCCTGTGTTCTGTAACTGTCCCGCGGTCAGTTACGCGTCGCTGCGCCGCCGTGGGCTCGGGGGGTCCGAGCGCTGGCGCCTGGCCTCGCGAGGTGAATCCCTCTTCCGATCGAAGGAACCGCGATGCATTGCACACTCCAGAAACACCGCCCCGGAGCGCTCCGGGTGGCTTGCCTGCTGCTTGGGTCGCTCGCCGCCGCGTGCTCGGGCGAGGGTCCGGCGCCGCTCGAGGGGAGCGCGTTCGACGTCGAGCGTTACGACCTCCGGGGCGAGTTCGACTGGGAGCGGAGCCGCCTCGTGGCGACGCTTGGCCTCACGCTGTCGCTCACCGGAGACGGCCCGAGGACGGTCGTCCTCGACAGCGCCGTCACCGAGGTGAAGGAGGTCCGGCGCAAGGGCGGCGGGGCGCTGCCGCACGCGCTCGATCCGCAGCGTCAGGCGCTCGCGATCGATCTCTCGAGCGAGCCCGAGGCGATGAGCGGCGCGCCCATCGCGCTCGAGATCGACTACGAGGCGCTCTCCGACGACGCCCTCCGCGCGGTGCCGGCGCGGATGGGCGATCCGGTCGGCGTGCGCGCCGTCTACACGGTGTCGGAGCCGCTCGGCGCGTCGCGGTGGATGCCGTGCCACAACGCGCCCTCGGACCGGGCCATCTTCTCGATCGCCATGCGCGTCGACGGCGGCGAGGCGATGATCGCCAACGGCGATCTCGTCGGCGACGAAGACCTCGGGGCGTCGGGCCACCTCGTCCGGTACGAGACCGCCTACCCGCTGCCGACTTACCTCATGGCGTTCGCGATCAGCGACTTCGAGGTGGAGCGCGGGACGAAGGGCGATCTCCCCATCGCGGTCTGGCACCGCCGCGGGCTGCCGGGCGATCACGGCGGGATGGTGGACGAGCTCTCGCGCGCCATCGGCCGCTACGAGGAGCTGCTCGTGCCGTACCCCTTCGAGAAGTACGCGCTCGTGCTCCTGCCGGACTTCTCCGTGGGTGGGGTCGAGCACGCGAGCATCACCTTCCAGCGCGAGGAGCGGAGCACGCAGCCCGCGCTCTCCTCGGATCTCCTGCTCACGACGCACGAGCTCGCGCACCAGTGGTTCGGCGACCTCGTCACGGTGGAGACCTGGGACGACCTCTGGATCAAGGAGGGCATGGCGACGCTGCTCGAGCAGGAGGCCGTCCGCGTCTACACGGACGAGAGCGGCGCGGGGACGCTGAACGGCGACGAGCTCGGCCCCCGGGACGGCGACGCCGTCCGCGATCCGTCGCTCGCGCCGGGCGAGAAGTACACGAGCGGCCCCTACGGCCGCGCCGCCTGGCTGCTCACCCAGATCCGCAGCCTCGCCGGCGAGGAGGCGTTCTGGTCGGCGCTCCGCGGGGTGCTCGGGGAGCGCCGGTTCGGGACCATCGGCACGGACGATTTCCTCGACGCCTTCGCGCCGGCGCTCGGCCCGGAGGCGGCTGCGCGCGCGCGGCGCGCGGTCGTCGCCAAGGCGCTCCCGTGGCTCACGGTCGACCCCGCGCCCTCCGGCGGGGCGTTCGTGACGGTGCACGATCCGGAGGGCGCGCTCGTCGCCCCCCTGGAGCTCGCGTGGGTGGCCGGCGACGGCCCGACCCGCGTGCAGACGCTCACGCCCGGCGAGCGCGTCGAGGTCGCGCCCGCGCGCCCGGGCGAGCTCCTCGTCGTCGATCCGCAGGACCGCCACCCCGAGTGGGCCTTCCTGAGCACCGAGCACGATCTCGAGGCCTACGCCGCGACGCTCGCCCCGCGCCGCGTCCCCGCGGGCCCCGAGGGCGTCTCGTGCTTCCTCGACGTGGGCGGCGCGCACCAGCTCGCCGCGCTCCAGGACGGCTTGCCGAAGGGGCTCGCGCCCGAGGCGTTCGAGGCGTTCGTCGAGGGCCTCGACGGCGAGGCGGCCCGGGCGGTCTCGCTCGCCGCGGCGTGCGACGCCGCGTGCGCGGCGGGCCTCGACGCCGACGTCCGCGGCGCGTGGTCGAGCGTGCTCACCGGCATCTTCGCTGGAGCGCCGTACAGCTACGGCCTCGACTACGTCGCGAGCTACGCGTCGTGCAGCGCGGTCGTGTCCCCCGAAGAGCTGTTCGCCGAGGACTGGTCCGCGCTCGAGACCGGGCTCGCCTCGGGCGGCGTCTCCGACGCGCGGCTCCAGTACCTGTCCAAGTTCAAGCTGCCGCCCGAGGCGGCGCTCCGCACGTGGGGCAGGGTCGCGCAGATGGCGAGCTCGGTGCGCGCGCGCGTGCTCGCGATCCGGCACCTCGCGACGTACCTGGACGGGCTCGACCCGGCTGCCCTCTCGGTCTTTCGTGCCTTCTTCGCCGGCGTGCTCGGCGCGACCGATGTCTCCGACGTCCTCGCCGCGGATCTCCGCGCCGTGGTGGCCTCCGCCGCGCCCGCGGCGGCCGGCAACCAGGGCGCGCTGGACGGCCTCGCTCGGGTGCTCCGCTCGCCCGCGGCCCGCTCGGCCCACCCCGCCGCCGTCTGCGCGGCGTTCGCGTTGAAGGGCGGTGACGAGCAGGCTTTCCGCCGCTTCGCCGCGGGGCTCGAGGGCGCCGACTTGACGGACACCGCCGCCGAGCTGCTGCGCTCTCCCGCCGATTGCCGCTGACGCTCGCTCGCCGCGACATCGCATCTCCTCCCGCCGGCCTCGCTCCATGGCGAGGCCGGCCCTCTGCGCGGCGACCGAACGCTGCTATGCTCCGCTGCCCATGTCGGAGCTCATCCAACTTCTTCGCCAGAACGCCCCGATAGCTCGCATCGCCGAGCACCTCGACGGCCTGACGCACGAGGAGCGCCGCAGCGCCCTGTCGACCACGACGCGCGCGGATCAGCGGGCGCTCTATGCCGCCGCGAGCCACGCCCCCCCACTCACACTCGACTTCTTCGTCCCGGACGGCACACCGCGCCGCGTGGCCGTTCATCATGAAGGCAGGAACAGCCTTCCTCTCCCGTCCACATTCCGCTCCTTCGAGAAGCGTTTTGCCTTGCCCGAGGACGGCAGCGCTCGGCTCTTCGGTTACAACGAGGGACTCACGCGCCCCTGGATTGGCCCGGGCTTCTTCGTCGCGGTCCCGACGGCCGGCAATCCTGCGTGGCAGGAGCGTGGCGCCATCGTGATCGACTACTTCCAGGTCCCTGACGGCCCCGTACCTGACGGTTGGCCCCGGGTCGTCCCCAACAGCAAAGGACTCCAGTTCTTCGTCTACAACGGAACCCGCGATTTCATGCGTCGGGTCTCGAAGGACGTGTCCATCGGCGCCGCGTTCAAGGGTGAGCGTCCGCTCGACCATTACTTCACGCTCTGCCGGTCGCCGTCCGCCTAGCCGATCCCTGTCGGATCGTATTCCCTCGTCCCCCATCGACACGGCGATAGGCCCCATCCCCTCATGGGCGCTAACCACGCTCGTTCGGTCACGTTCACGGCTCGAATCCGGCCCCCCTCCGCCGGTCACCAACGTTTACGTGGTCGTGAACGTGAACGTGAACGTTTACGTGGTCGTGGTCGTGGTCGTGGTCGTGGTCGTCAACGGTAGGTCGTGAACGACCACGACCACGACCACGTAAACGACCACGACCACGTAAACGACCACGTAAACGTTCGGATGTAGGAGAACGCGGCGCGAAGCTTCGTGAACGCCTATGCCCCCCTAGTTCGGCGGGGTCCCCCCGCCCAACCGCGCCAGCATCCCCTTTCGCAGGAGCCCCACCTTGTTCCGCATCGCGGTCACCTGTTGCCGCATCCCATCCGCCTGCTCGGCGAGGTCGACGATCCCCGCGGCCGTCGCCGCCTGGGCCAGCGCGCGCGCCTCGTCGGCGAGGCGCCCCATTCGCCCTTCCACCTCGTCCATCGCTGCCACCACCTCGTGGATCTGCTCCGGCGTCGTCGCCTCCCGCTGGCGCGCCGCGGTCTCCTGCACCAGCTGGTTGATGCTCCGCCCTTCCTCCCCGAGCGCCGCGAAGCGCTGGAACAGCTCCCCGAGCTGCTCCGCCCGCCGCTTGATCTCCTCGCCGCGCGCCGCGAGCGCCGTGGCGGTCGCCTCATGGCGATCCCGCGCCGCTGCGATCGCCGCGATGAGCGACCCGAGCGCCATGCTCACGCGCTGCTGCGCCTCGGCGGCCTCGGTCGTCGACTTCGCCGCGCGCTCGATCCCCTTGCGTGTATCGAGGGAAAGCCGCCGCGCCGACTCCGCGAGCTCCTCGAAGCGGGCGAGCTCGCGCTCGAGCGCGCACGCCGCTTCTGCGAGCTCGCCCCCGCCCTTGCCGGGCTCGTCCTTCCCACCCCCGCGGCCGTTCTTCTCGCGCTTGTTCACATCGCACTCTCCCTGCGCTGCCTGTCCCACCTCCCGGGAGGCCCCGCCGTTTCGCCCGCAGGCGATGTCCGGACCGGTATACTGTATCAAAACGGCGGCTCGTACGTCGAACGCACCTCGGAGGAACGGATGCGAAGCGCGTGGCTCGTCCTCGTCGGAGTTCATGCCCTGCTGGCCTGCGGGGCGGCGCCGCAGAGAGAGCCCGCCGCCGACGCCGACCCCACGCACGTCGGGGTCGCCGCCCCGCGCGCCGTCCCGGAGGGCTCGACCCGTGAAGCGCGCGCCGCCCTGCGCTCGCCCGAGGAGAAGGAGCGCGCCGCCCTGCGCCCGTCCAGGAGCACGCGCGCCCGCGACGCCGCGCCCGAGACCCCCAAGCCGCGCGCCCCGATCCCGCTGTCCAACAAGGCGAGCACGCCTGCCCGCTCCGCCGGGAACGCCCCTCCGCCCGCCCGCTCGCCCGTGAAAGAGCGCGCCCAGATCCCGCTCCCCGGGAAAGGCAGCGCCGCGCGCTCGATCGAGGCCGATTGCAAGGCGCTCGGCCCGGAGGTCCAGAAAGCCTCGAGGATGATCGAGGTGCTCCGGCAATCCGACCTGAACACGCCGCCCGACGTGCTCGGGAGGATCGCGGATCGGCTCGATCTCTGGGCCCGCGCGGCCGCGGTCCACACCTCCGATCCGGAGCTCGACCAGGGCGCCAGGGACATCCGGGAGAGCTACGCCCGGACCGGCGCCGCGACCCGCAAGCTCCAGGCGTCGCTCGGCACACACGACCGCAAGAAGGCTGGTGTCGCCCGCGCCGGCCTGGAGAGGGAGCTCGACCAGGATGCCAAGGTCGTGAGGGGCATCGCCGCCCGTTGCAAGAGCAACCCCTATGAGCCGAGCAAGGGCAAAGCCCACATCCCGCCTCACATCGTGCGGAGCGTCGTCCAGGAGCGCTTCGGCGAGATGCGCGCTTGCTTTGAAAAGGGCCTTCGCCAGAACCCCAAGCTCCAAGGGCGCCTGCCCGTGCACCTCGTCGTCGACGGCGAAGGGAAGGTCACCTACGCGGGTGACGCCGACCGCCCGCCTGAGGACGCGCCGCTCCTCATCGCGCTGCCCTCGCCCGGCGCGACGCCGCCGTCGTCTCCCGCTCCCCCGCTGCGCGATGCCAAGGTCGTCGGCTGCGTGCTCGACGTCTTCCGCGGCCTCCGATTCCCCTCCGCCGCAGACCGCAAGAGCGTTGCGACGGTGGTCTATCCCGTCGTCTTCGGTGTGGACGACAACCGCTCTCCAGCGACCTCCTCCAGGTGACGCACAGCGCAATCGCGGCAGCGGGGCGCTGGCCCCTTGCCGTCCGAGCGAGGCCGACGCCAAGCACGCTCAGCCTCACTTGCACCACTTGCAAAGTTATTTCCTTCTCAGGGGCCTAGGGGTAAGCATTCCGCCGATGAAGCTCTCGCTCACCGAGCTCCAGGACATCCGCCGCACGCTCGCGGCGCGCATCGTCTTCGGCCTCTCCACGCCCGGCACCGAGATCGCCGCGCTCCCTGCCTACCTCGCGCCGCCGCCGGGAGGGATGATGGGCCGCGCCGTGGTGGTCGACGCTGGGGGCACGAACCTGCGCGCCGCCATCGTGGAGCTCTTGCCGGGCGGCGAGTCGCGCATCGTCGCCGGGCCCGTGCCTGCGAAGTTCCCGGGCGGGCCGGAGATCGCGGGCGACGCCTTCTTCGATGTGCAGGCGGAGCTGGTCGAGCGCCTCGGCGCCGTGCATGGCTTGCCGGTGGGGTACTGCTTCTCGTATCCGTCGGAGACGCTGCCGTCGCTCGACGCGCGGCTGCTCCGCTGGACCAAGGGCGTCCAGATCGCTGGGGTCGAGGGCACCAGCGTGGGCGAGCGGCTCGGCCGGGCGCTCAGCGCGCGGAGGCTCCGGCCCGGTCCGGTCCGGGTGCTGAACGACACGGTGGCGAGCCTGCTCGGGGGTGCCTTCGCGCACGGCGGGTCGCAGCCCGCGGCGTTCATCGGGCTCATCGTGGGGACGGGGACCAACATGGCCACGTTCCTCCCGGCCGGCCGGATCCCGAAGCTCAAGACGGGTCACTTCGTCGCGCCGATGGCGGTCAACCTCGAGAACGGAAACTTCAATCCTCCGCACCTCCAGCCGTTCGACGCGGAGCTCGACGCGACCTCGGAGAACCCCGGAGCGCAGCGGTTCGAGAAGGCGGTGTCCGGGGCCTACCTGCCCCGGCTCTTCGGGCGGCTGTTCCCCGAACATGCCCCGCTGACGAGCGCCGCGGATCTCGTGCGGCTCCGCGATGAGGGCGCCGAGGAGACGCGGCAGGTGGCCGGCGACCTGCTCCAGCGCTCGGCCGACCTCGTGGCGGCGGGGCTCGCGGCCGTCACCGACGTGCTCGATAGCCCTCCTGGGGTCGGCGTCCTCGCGGAGGGCAGCCTCTTCTGGGGCGATCCCCGCTATGCGCCGCGGGTGCAAGAGACGCTGCGCGCCCTCGTCGGCTCGCGGGTCGAGCCCCGGGTCGCCCGTCTCGAGCACGTCAACCTCATCGGGTCGGCCTGCGCCGCGCTGTTCGCCTGATCGGCCGCGCGCCGCTGCCCCTCGCCGCTCGCTGCGCGGCGCGGGAGGCGCCGGACCTCTCGGCGCGCAGGCTGCGCGGCCAGGCGGGAGCACAGGGATGCCCGGAAATCTTCGCCCGATCCGGCCTTCGCAGGACCGGTCCAGCGCGGCAACGCCCGCGCCCGCCTGGCTGCGCGACGTCCCCGTGGGCGGTTCAGGGCGGCAGGATCACACATTTCTGGCCGAATCCGTTTTTTGCGACCACCATGACGCAGCGTTGACCCCCTGGGAGGAGTTCGGCCGGTGATGTGTGAAACAACAGCGCGCTTCGCCTCGACCGGACCGGTCGGGCGGGTGGGGCGCTTCCGGTCGTCGCGGGCGGGCCCCGGTAGCCGGAATGGCTATTGTCTTTAGAGAGATGCTCCCGTCGAACCGCAGACTCGCGTTCCGCAGGCAGCCGCACCTGCTCGATGACACCGGGAGCGTCGGCGTGTGGATCACGCAGCCGGCGGGCATGGTCGTGCAGCTCCTGCGGGAGACGGTGGCGACCGGTGAGGCGGCGCGGTTCATCTCGGTCGACGCGTACCAGAAGCTCGTGGGCGTCATGCGCCCGGGGGAGCGGGCGTTCTTCATCTACGATATGGCGCTCATGGTGCGGTACGAGAGCGAGGCGCGCGTGATACTGACCCAGTGGGGGCTCAACGTGCGCGACAAGATCGAGCACATCGTCGTCCGCCCGCCCCCGGAGATGAACAAGCTCGGGCGCATGGGGATCCAGACGATCGCGGCGGCGATGAGCCTGGCGGGGGTGCAGCTCGACATCGTCGACGACCTGGAGCCGTTCCTGCGCGAGCAGAACCTGCGGCCGCGGATCAGCCTCACCTGAGGGGGGCCTCGCCGGAAGCCCGGCCCGAGGAGACGCTAACGAAGCTTCGCGCCGCGTTCTCCTACATCCGAACGTTTACGTAGTCGTGGTCGTGGTCGTGGTCGTGGTCGTGGTCGTGGTCGTGGTCGTGGTCGTGGTCGTGGTCGTCAACGGTAGGCCGTGAACGACCACGACCACGACCACGACCACGACCACGTAAACGTTTACGTTTACGTTTACGTTTACGTCTACGTTTACGTTACGTAGTGGCCGATGGTGGGGTGGAGGAAGACGGACTTCGTACCCTGAGGACGGGAATCGCGCGGGGCGTCAGTGCCCGCCGCCGGTGCCCTTGATGTCCAGCTGAGGACGGGAGGGGTGCGGCCAGTCGAGGTGGAAGAACTTGCCGCGCGGCTGATCCGTGCGCTCGTAGGTGTGCGCGCCGAAGTAGTCTCGCTGAGCCTGCAGGAGATTTGCAGGCAGGTGGGCCGCGCGATACCCGTCGTAATACGACAGGGCCGACATGAACGCGGGCGCCCAGACGCCGTTCTGCGCGGCGATCGACACCACCTTGCGCCAGTTCGCCTGACCCTGCTTGATCTGATCGTTGAAGTACGGATCGAGCAGCAGGTTCGTCAGGCCAGGGTTGCGCGTGTACGCCTCCGTGATCTTCTGGAGGAACCGGGCGCGGATGATGCAGCCGCCGCGCCAGATGCTCGCGATCGTGCCGAAATCAAGCTTCCACTTGTACTCGGCCTGCGCCGCCGCCATGAGCTGGAAGCCCTGCGCGTAGGCGCAGATCTTCGAGCAATACAGCGCGTCGCGGATCGCCGTGATCGTCCCCTGGCGGTCCGCGACCGGGGTCGGGGTCGGGCCAGAGAGGTGCTTCGAGGCCTCGACGCGCTCGTCCTTCAGCGCAGAGAGGCAACGGGCGAACACCGCCTCCGCAATGGCGTTCGCAGGGATGCCCATGTCGAGCGCGTTGCTGCTCGTCCACTTGCCCGTGCCCTTCTGCCCCGCCGTGTCGAGGACGAAATCGACAAACGGCTTGTCCTTCTGGACAGGGTCCTTCTGCTGGAGGATGTCGGCGGTGATCTGGATGAGGTACGAGTCGAGATCTCCGCTGTTCCACTCGGAGAAGACTCGAGACATCTCGTCCTTCGACAACCCGAGCAGCCCGTCGAGGAGCGTGTACGCCTCGCAGATGAGCTGCATGTCGATGTACTCGATGCCGTTGTGGACCATCTTCACGTAATGGCCCGCGCCGTTCGGCCCGATGTACGCCGTGCAGGGGACCCCGCCCTCCACCGGCTTGCCGGGGGACGCGCCCTCGATCGGCTTGCCGGTCGCCGGATCGACCTTGGCGGCGATCGCGCGCCAGATCGGCTCCAGGTGCTGCCAGGACGCGGGATCGCCGCCGGGCATCAGCGAGGGGCCGAAGCGCGCCCCCACCTCGCCGCCGGAGACGCCCGAGCCGAAGAACTTGCACTGCTTCGCGTACTCCTGCTCCCGGCGGATGGTGTCGGTCCAGAGCGAGTTGCCCAGATCGACGACGATATCGTCCGGCTCGACGCCCGCCTCGATGAGCTGCTTGACCACCATGTCCACCGGCGGACCGGCCTTGACCAGGATCACCGCCTTGCGCGGCTTCTTCAGCGCGCGGACGAAGTCCTTCAGCGTCTCGCAGTAGACCAGGCCGCCGGGCGTGCTCGGGTTCCTCGCGACGAAGTCCTTCGCGACCTGCACCGTGCGGTTGTACACGGCCACCTTGAACCCGTGGTCGGCCATGTTGAGCGCGACGTTCTCGCCCATGACGGCCAGCCCGATCATGCCGATGTCGCAGCTGGATGTGGCATCATTCATCCCGGTTCTTCTCCTTCACACGTGGCTCTTTCGCCGCCAGCGACCGCCGTGCTGCGCGGCCAGGACGACGGGTCAGCAAGCCGCGAGCCGCGAATCGCAGGCCGCAGGCCCGCGCGCCGTCGATCTCGCTGGGTCGGCTGGGAGCCACGGGCGCGCATTCTGAGCAGGCCGGCGGCGCGGCGTCCAGTGCGCTCGCGCGTCATGGTACGCTCTCGCCGATGCGACCGGGCCCGGCGCTCGCACGCCTCCTGCTCCTCGCCTCAGCAGCCTCGGCCTGCGGGCCCGCCGCGTACAACGTCCGCGCCGCCCGCGCCTTCGCGAACGAGGACGCCCGCCGCGCCATCATCGACGATCGCGCCGCCGATCTGGAGCGAGCGGCCTGGCTTGCCGACGAGGTCCTCTCGAGCACCCCGTACTCCCCGGGAGACGCGTGGATCGCGGCGCTCCGGCTCGACGACGACGAGGGCGAGCGGCTCCGCGCGCGCCTCGAGAAGACGCCCCCCTACGACGGAGAGCACGAGGTCCCCCTCGCCAAGCTCTACCGCGCGAAGCTCGACGAGGCGCTCGCGCGCGCGGCGGCGCGCGGTGAGCGAGGCGCGCCGCCCGCGTTCGCGCGCCTCTTCGACGCGCTCGCGGCGCTCGCGGCGCCGGCGCGCGAGGCGGGGGCCGCCAGCGCCGCGAGCCGCCTGCCGGCCGCATGGCAGGCGCTCGCGGAGCACGCGCGGGCGCTCGCCGCCGAGGAGCGGGACGTCGAGCGGCTCTCGGCCGGGAGGCCCCTCGGCGCCCCCGACACGCCCGAGATCGCCGCCGCGAAGGCGAGGGCCGCCGCGCGGCGGCGGGCGCTCGCCGGAGCGCACCGGGACGTCGCCGGCGCCGCGATCGCGCTCCGCGCGGCGAGCGCAGGGCAGGAGCCCGCCCGGACGATCGCGCGCGACGCGCTCCATGTGCTGTCGTTCCTCCTGCGCATGCACATCGAGGCGCTCGCGGTGGCGCCGTACGTCGTGAAGCAGGCCCGGCGGGTGGCGCGGGACGAGCCCGGTACCAGGGCCGCCGTGGCGCGCGCAGAGGCGATCTCCAGGGTGCTCGAGGAGCAGCGCGCGGCGCTCTCCGCCTGCGCCGAGGCGCTCTCCGCGCCGGCGCGGACGCCGCTCGAGGACACGGCGGGCTTCGAGGCGCAGGAGGGCTTGCTCGAGCAGGGCCGGGCGATCAGCCTCGACGCCGTCCACCTGAAGCTGAAGGGCGACGTCGAGCTCCTATTCTTCCACCAGCTCGCGAGCGCGGGCTCCTCCGGCGGCGTCAACGATTACCGGGGCAGGACGCGGCGGCTCGCCTACGACGTCGATCCGGTGTTCATGGTGGGCGGCCGGGCGCTGCTCACGTACGACTTCGATCACGTGCGCGACGCCGCGCGCCTCAACGCCGGCTTCAAGACCGACCGGCTGTTCTCGTCGGGCGGCGACATCCGGTACGACGGCTCGCTCGGCAGGCTGCTCGGGCTGAACGGCCTCGCGAGCGACGTCTTCGACATCGGCGCCGACCTCGCAGGCGTCAGCACGAGCCTCAAGATCGCGCGGTTCACCGCCGGGAACGTGACCGAGCTCGCCGTCGATCCGGCGACCGACCGCGACGCCGGCGCCGTCGCCAGCGCGCCCTTCCAGCTCCTGCTCCGCCAGATCGACGTCGGCTTCGACGTGACGAAGCTCTTCCCGGAGGCCGCGGACGACCTCTACCTCGAGGAGCTGCTCGTGGGCTTCAGGTACATGGACTACAAGCTCCCCCGCATCTTCTACGCGCTCCGCGAGCGGGACCCGGGCGAGGGCGACGTCTACGTCTTCGAGCGGCAAAGCCCCGCCCAGAGCGCGACGTCGCGGTTCTACCAGGGCGGCTTCAGCGTGCGGATGGGCAACGGCGAGTGGCCGCGGCTCGCGCCGTTCGGCGATCTCGGCCTCTACGGCGGCGCCGGCCCGGTGCGCTACGCCTTCTCCGCGGATCCCGCGGTCCCCGGCGTCGGGCCCGAGGTCGACGAGGCGACGATGATCGCGTTCTCCGGCAACGTGTCGGTGGGGCTCCGGCTCCGCTTGACTTCGTACCTCAGCCGGCTCCGCCTGCTCACCGAGCTGTCCTACAACGTGGAGGCGATCGGCCAGGGTATCATATCGAGTATCCGCGCGACCAGGCGCGGAGACGAGACGATCTACACGATCGGTCGCAAGCTCGATATCGGCGGGTTCGACGTGTTCCACGGGCCCCGGCTGCTCGCGGTCCTCGTGCTCTGACCGCTGACAGTGCCTCTGACGATGTCTGACGATGTCGATGTGTCTGTCGTGAAAAACGGTCGGAACGGACGGGACGGACGGGCGCCACACCACCGCTGCAGAGACGCCTAACCCACGGAATCACTGGATCTTCTCGCGCCGACGAGACGAGCGACGACCGTCGAGGCTCCGCGCGGGCGGCGCGAGCGGCGCCGGTCAGCGCAGGGCGCTTACCTGTTGCCTGGTGCGCGCAGATCCAACGAACGCGCCCTACATTGGGAATGCCCATGTGGGGAGTCTCACGCTCCGCAAGTTTGTAAGGTCTGCAAGTTAACGAGTGCGGTCGTCCGACCAAGTGGTGTAACCTCGTTCGACGCGGGTGAGACTATGTCGCTGAACTTCAACGAGGGGATGCTGTTCGCTGGTAGGTACCGCGTCGTGCGCAGCATCGCGACGGGTGCGATGGGGGCGGTCTACGAGGTCGTCCACATCGAGACGGATCGCCGGCGGGCGCTCAAGGTCATGCACCCGCACCTCGCCGAGAACCCCGAGTTCCACGCGCGGTTCAAGCTCGAGGCGCGCATCGCCGCGCGCATAGCGACCGAGCACATCGTCGAGGTGTTCGACGCCGGGATCGACCTGGACACCGGCATGCCGTTCCTCGTGATGGAGCTGCTCCGCGGCGAGGAGCTCAGCAAGCGCATCCGCCGCGGCGGGCGTCTGCCACCTGAGAACGCCATCGCCTACCTGCGCCAGACCGCGCATGCCCTGGACAAGACGCACGCGGCCGGCGTGGTCCACCGCGATCTGAAGCCCGCGAACCTCTTCCTCGCGGCGAGCGACGACGACGACGAGATCCGGATCAAGGTGCTTGACTTCGGCATCGCGAAGCTGGTCGCCGAGACCGCGGTCGAAGGGGCGAACACCGCCGCCCTCGGGACGCCGCTCTACATGGCGCCCGAGCAGTTCAGCGGCGAGACGATCACGCGGGCCGTGGACCTCTTCGCGCTCGGCATGATCGCGTACACGGCCCTCGTCGGCAAGGCCTACTGGCTGAACGACATGCGCGAGTACAGCAACTCGCTGGCGTTCGCGGTGATCGCGATGCACGGCCCGCAGGAGCCCCCGTCCGTGCGCGCGGAGAAGGAGGGGGTGAAGCTGCCCCCGGGCTTCGACGCGTGGTTCGCGAAGGCGACGGCGCGCGAGCCCGGGGCGCGCTTCCCGACCGCTTTGTCCACGGTGGAGGCGCTCGCCGAGGTCTTCGACATCGCCCCCATGACGGTCAGGTCGTCGCGCCTGCTCGGGCTGGAGACGCCGATCCCGCGGATGAGCCAGCTGCACCAGGGGCCCGCGTCGTCGATGCCGGTGGCCGCCCAGTCGTCCACGGGCGTCGAGACAAGGGTCGGCACCGGAAGCGGCGCGGCCGCAGCGCCGCGGAGCCGATCCGCGATTGCCATCGCGGCCATCGCCCTGGTCGGCGGCAGCGCCATCGCGCTCGCCGCGTTCAGCAAGGGCGGGTCCCCGGCCCCCGGCAACGCCGAGCACGCGCAAGCGGCGCAGGCGGCGGCCGTCGCGCCCCCCTCCACGCCGCCCGAGGCCGCGCCGGGCGCCGCTCACCCCGACGTGGCCGGCACGCCCAGGTCGACCGACCTCGCGGCGTCTGCGAGCCCCGCCGCCGCGCCGCCCGCGAACAGCAGCCTGGGGATCGCTCCCGAGGTGTTGGCGAGCGCGAAGGCATCGCCGGCGCCGCGCACCCCGGCGCCGCCGCCCGGCGCCTGGCGCAAGATCGCGCCGACCGCCTCCCCCGCCCCCGCGGCGAAGCCCCGGGAGCGGGAGTCGCTCTACGGGGCAGACTGAGCGTCGCGCCGACCCACAACGCGCTGATTTTTTGCCTGGGGCGGTCCCAAAGGAGGTATCTCATGTTACCTCCGATGCGAACCTTCTGGCCCGGCGCCGTCTTGAGCGGATTACTGAGCATTGCTATCGCCGCGCCGGCGAGCGCGCAGCCCGACGCCGTGGCCGTGGCCGAGTCGCTCTTCAACCGGGGCCTCGCGGACATGCTAGCCGGCAAGTTCCAGACGGGCTGCCCTGCCCTCACCGAGAGCTATCGGCTCGATCCTCGCCCAGGGCGGCTGTTCACGCTCGCCGAGTGCGAGGCCAAGTGGGGCCGCACCGCGACAGCGGTCTCGCGCTACAACGACTTCCTCGCGCTCTACTCCCGCATGTCGGAGTCCGAGCAGGTCAAGCAGTACGATCGCTACAAGATCGTGCTCGAGCAGCGCGACGCGCTCGTGCCGCTCGTGCCGCAGCTCACGCTGTCGCTGCCGGCCGACGCGCCCGCGGGGACGCAGGTGCAGCGCGACGGCATCACGCTGGAGGGGCCTTCGCTCGGGATCGCGCTCCCCGTCAACCCGGGCGAGCACGTCGTGACGACGAGGGCGCCGGGCGGGCCCACGCACGAGGTGCGGTTCACGATCGAGAAGTCGGAGCAGAAGACGATCGAGCTCGAGGTGAAGCTCCCCGAGACGCCGCCGCCCGCGACGCCGACGGATCAGCCGCCTCAGCAGTCCGCCTCGCCGCCGTCGCAGCGCGACGAGGGCGCGTCGCGGACGCCGCCGGCGCCGTCCGGGACCAGCGGCCGGCGCGTGCTGGCCTACGTGACGGGCGGGCTCGCCCTGGGCGGGCTGATCGCCGGAGGGGTGACGGGGTGGCTGGCGCTCGACGAGAGCCGCCGCGCGGATGAGGACTGCGACGACGTCGGCTCCGGCAGGGCGGTATGCAAGACCGCCGAAGGGAAGGCCGCTGGACAGCGCGCGAAGGACCTGGGGCTGGTGAGCACGATCGGCTTCGGCGCCGGGGCGGCGCTGGCCGGCACGGCGCTCGTGCTCTTCCTGACGGAGCCCTCCTCGTCCAGCTCGCAGGCCAGCGCAACCACCGGCGCGCACGCCGGCGCCGCGCCCCGCCCGCAAGCAGGCGCAGTGAGCTGGTCGCTGCTCGCGGGACCGACCGGCGGCGGCGTCGTGGTGCGCAGCCAGTGGTGAACCGGCCCGCGCCGATCGCCGCCTTGGCGCGCGCACGGTAGCGCGGCCCACGCGCACGCACGGCAGCGCGGCGCGCGCACGGTAGCGCGGCCCACGCGCATGCACGGCAGCGCGGCCCACGCGCATGCACGGCAGCGCGGCACGCGCTCACGCCGCCTCGAAGCCGCGCTGTGATGCGACGTCCAGGGGAAAGCCATGACGGCCCCACCGCGCACCGTCGAAACCTTGCGCCTCGTCGTGGGGCGCGACCGAGCGTAGTATCCCATGGAAAACTACAGGCCGACGCGCCCGGGCGGGTGAGGCGGTGAGGAAAGGGCAACTCATGATCACGAAGACCACGATGGCCATGTTCGGGATCGCAGCCTCCGGTCTGCTCGCAGGCTGCACGGAGACGCTCGATTCGCAGCAGATCAAGACCGGAGGGATCTCGGCGACCCTGGAGGCGATCGCCGAGAGCGCGTCGTCGACGACCGTGCGGGCCACCCTCAAGGCCGGCGGCGACGAGAGCAACACGTACGTCATCCTGAGCGCGGGAGATCGGATCTCGGCGACCGTGGACGGCGAGGCGGTCGCGATGTCCGCCGAGAGCTCCGGTGTCTACGAGGCCGGCGTCGACGTCGGCGCAGGAGGCACCGAGATCAAGGTGCTGCTGGACCGCGACGACGAGGACGACGACGACGCGACGAACAACGTGGGGACGCTCCCCGATCCGTTCGACCTCGAGGCGCTGCCCAGAGAGCCAGTCCCGCGCGGCGAGGACCTCACGATCGCGTGGTCGCCGAGCGCGTCCGGGGACGACATGGTGATCGACGTGAAGGGCGACTGCATCTTCTCCAAGACGTTCGATGTAGGAGGCGACCCGGGGACGTACACCATCGACGCGGGCAAGCTGGAGGCGACCAGCTCGCGGGAGCCCGAGAGCTGCGACGTGGACGTCGTGATCCGCCGCTCGCGCAACGGCACGACGGACAACAACCTGGATCCGGAGAGCTCGTTCGAGCTGAGCCAGGTCCGGGGAGGCCGCTTCACCTCGGCCCCCTGACAGCGGGCTCAGCCGAGCACCTCAGCCGAACAGCGCGGCGTAGTCGTCCTCGCGGAAGCCCACGAGCACCCGGTTTCCCTTCACCAGCACAGGCCGCTTCACGAGCTTCCCATCCTCGGTGAGCCACCGCACGACCTCGTCGTCGCTCGCGGCGTCCACCCGCGCCTTACCGAGCGCGCGGTAGCTCTGCCCGCTCGTGTTGAGCCATCGGCGCACCGAGAGCCCGCTCGCAGGGACCCACCGGGCGAGCTCGGCGGCCGTCGGCGGCTCATCGACGATGGGGCGCACGGCGACGTCGATGCCGCGCTCGCCAAGCCACTTCAGCGCTCGCTTGCAGGTGCTGCAGCCGGCATAAGAGAGGATCTGGACCTTGCTCATGCCGGGCCTTCTGCCCTCTCGGCCGCGCGACATCAAGCGCGCATGAGCCCGAAAAATAGATAGAAAGCGCGCCCATAGCAGGAGAGAAAAAAACGGGCTCCTGTGCAATGCGCCCGGAATGCGCCAGAAGACGAGCAAGGCATCGATTCACCGCGGGCGGCTCATGGCGCGCGCGCCGGCGCCGACGGCGGCGGGCGAAATGCCCCATCGCGCGACGGGCCGTCTGGTATAGGGGGCGCGGAAAGGAGCCGCCCCCAGCGGCAGTGCGCCTCGTGATCCGTCTCGATTCCATCAGCAAGCAGCACGGCAAGCAGATCCTCTTCCTCGAGGCCTCCGCGGCGGTGAACCGCGGCGAGAAGGTCGGCCTTGTGGGGCCCAACGGCTCGGGCAAGACGACCATCTTCCGGATGATCACCAAGGAGGAGGCGCCCGACGGCGGCCAGGTCGCCATCGACCGCGGCGTCACCATCGGCTACTTCAGCCAGGACGTCGGCGAGATGAAGGGCAGGAGCGCCGTCGCCGAGACCATGGACGGCGCCGGGCCGGTCTCCGACGTCGCCGCGGAGCTCCGCGAGCTCGAGGCCGCGCTCGCCGACCCCGAGCGCATGGATGAAATGGAGAGCTTGATCGAGCGCTTCGGGCAGGCCCAGGCCCGCTACGAAGAGCTCGGCGGCTACGCGCTCGACGCCAAGGCGCGCGAGATCCTCGCGGGGCTCGGCTTCAGCCAGGCCATGATGGACGGCGACGTGGGCGCCCTCTCGGGCGGGTGGAAGATGCGCGTCGCGCTCGCCCGCATCCTCCTCATGAGGCCCGACGCGCTCCTGCTCGACGAGCCGACCAACCACCTCGACATCGAGTCGATCATCTGGCTCGAAGGCTACCTGAAGCAGTATGCCGGGGCGCTCGTCATGACCTCGCACGACCGAGAGTTCATGAACCGCATCGTCACCAAGATCATCGAGATCGACGGCGGCGAGCTCACCAGCTACTCCGGCGACTACGAGTTCTACGAGCAGCAGCGCGCCGTCAACGAGCAGCAGGCCGAGGCGCAGTACGAGCGCCAGCAGGCGATGCTCGCGAAGGAGATGCGCTTCATCGAGCGCTTCAAGGCCCAGGCCGCCAAGGCGGCGCAGGTCCAGTCGCGCGTGAAGAAGCTGGAGAAGATCGACAAGGTCGAGCCCCCGAAGCGCAGGAGGACGATCCGCTTCGAGTTCAAGCCCGCGCCGCGCTCGGGCGACGACGTGGCGCGGCTCAGCGGGGTGAAGAAGTCGTTCGGCGGGCGGTCCATCTACGACGGATTCGACCTCCTGATCCGCCGCCGCGAGCGCTGGTGTGTGATGGGCGTGAACGGCGCCGGCAAATCCACCCTCCTCAAGCTCGTCGCGGGGGCCTCCGCCCCGGACGCAGGCGGAGTGAGCGTGGGCGCGAGCGTGAAGCTGGGGTATTTCGCGCAGCACGCGATGGAGCTCCTCGACCCGACCCGGTCCGTCTGGGAGTCCATCGTGGCGAGCTTCCCCCAGGCCTCGATCGGCTCGCTCCGCACGCTCGCCGGCGCGTTCGGCTTCTCCGGCGACGACATCGACAAGCCCTGTCGCATCCTGTCCGGCGGCGAGAAGGCGCGCCTCGTGCTCGCGATCATGCTCTATGATCCGCCGAATTTCCTCGTGCTCGACGAGCCGACGAACCACCTCGACATGGCGACCAAGGAGATGCTCGTCGAGGCGCTCTCCTCGTTCGAGGGCACCATGCTGTTCGTCTCGCACGATCGCCGCTTCCTCGCCGCGCTGTCCAACCGCGTCCTGGAGCTCCTGCCCGACGGCCCGCGCGTGTATGGCGGGGGATACCTGGAGTATGTCGCCCAGAGCGGACACGAGGCGCCAGGCATCCGGAGCTGACCCGCGCCGACGTGGCGCTCGCGGCGCGTGGCACGTGGAGCGTGGCGCGCGCGGCGAGCAAGCTCCGCCCGTGCGCGGCGCTCTCTCGTCGATTCGTCGGTTCGATTCGGCGCGAGGTGAACACGTGCTCAACGATTCGCGCTATCGTGAGGTCCCCGATGGATCTGCTCGGTAGACCGAACCCAAAGCGGCTCTCCGACTTCATCCAGCGCCACCACGACGCGCTCCTGGATGCCTGGAAGCGTCGAGTCCAGGCGCTCAGCCCGGCGCGGCGGCTGCCAGCGCCGAGGCGGACGGACCACCTCCCGGACCTCCTCGCCTACATCGCCGAGGGCACGCGCAGCGCGGGCACGGCGGCCGCGGTCGAGCGGAAGCTCCGGGGGGTCCCTGGGCTCCACGCGTTGAGCCGACTGGCCCACGGATACGACCTCGCCGATGTCGTGATGGAGTACGCGGCGCTCCGCGCCGTCATCCTGGAGCTCTGGGAGCGGGACGGCGACGGGGCCGGGGGGCGTGAGCTCATCCAGCTGAACGGGACGATCGACGAGGCGATCGCCGACGCGGTGTCCCGTTACCAGGCGGCGCGCGTGCGCCTGCTCCAGGCGCTCGACGCCATCTCGACGGCCGCGCTCGGCAGCAGCGATCTGGACGCCTTCCTGAAGGCGCTCCTCCGCGCCACCCGGGAGGCGGCGGCCGCCGTGGACGTGGCGATCGTCCTGCTCGGGGACGGGGACGCCCTCGAGGTCCACGCGACCGCGGGCCTCGACGACGGGCCGCTGCCCGGGCCCCCGCTCGAGGCGGCGCGAGAGTTCGCCCGCGCGGTCCTCGCGCTGCGCGGCCCCACGTCGCTCGACGCCGCGGCCGGCGGCATGCCCGTGACCGCGCGGGAGATCCGGGCGAGGGGGCTGCGCGCCGTCTACGGCGTGCCGCTGATCCACGAGGGGCACCCCATCGGCGTCGCGATCCTCGGCTCCCGCAACGCCGAGGAGTTCTCCGAGGACGACGCGCTGATGCTGCGCACGATGACCAGCCGGGCGACCGGCATCATCGTGCAGGCGCAGCTCGTCGCGAAGGAGCGCGCGTCGCGGCGCCAGGCGGACGACGCCCGCGCCCTGCTCGCGACCGTCGTCGAGCAGATGCCGGCGGGGCTCGTCATCGCCGAGCCGCCGACGGGGCGCGTCCTCCTCTCGAACCCCCAGGCCGGGTCGATCTTCGGGCTGCCGCTCCTGGAGATCCAGAATGTCGATGGATACGCCGTCTGCCAGGGCTTCGACCCTCGCTCGGGCAGGCAATACGAGGCCCGGGATTGGCCTCTCGCGCGGACGATCACGACAGGCGAGGTCGTGCTCGACGAGGAGATCGACATCGTCCGCGACGACGGCGCGCGGGGGCGGATCCTCGTGCGTTCGGCGCCGGTCCGGGATCCGGTCGGGCGCGTGTTGGCGGCCGTCGTGACCTTCTTCGACATCACGGAGCGGACGCGCGCCGAGCGGGGGGAGCGCTTCCTGGCCGCCGCGAGCGCGGCCCTCAGCGACACCCTCGACTTCCAGGGCACGCTCGACCGGGTGGGGCACCTGACGGTCCCCGAGCTGGCAGACTGGTGCGTCATCCAGACGCTGCCGGATCTCGAGCAGTCGCGCGGGATCACGGTGACGCACGCGGGCCCGGAGGAGCTCCAGAGGGCGCGGGCGCTCTTCCGCGAGCAGGATCCCCCGCCGCCGCTGGCCGCGCTGCTGGAGCGGGCCCTCTGCAGCGAGCGCCCGGAGCTCATCGGGGATCTGTCGCACCCGCTGGTCGCCTCGCTCGACGAGAACGGCGCCTTCCGCCGGTTCGCCGGGGCGCTCGGGATCACCTCGGCCATGGTGGTCCCGATGGTCGCGCGGGGCCGCACCTTCGGCTGCATCACGCTGGCGACGGCGGGGTCCGGCCGGGTCTACGACGAGGCGGACCTCGCGGTGGCGCACGATCTGGCGCAGCGGGCGGCGCTCGCCGCGGACAACGCCCGCCTGTACGAGGCGGCGCAGCGCGCGATCGAGCTCCGGGACAACGTGCTCGCCACGGTGTCCCACGACCTCAGGAACCCCCTGAGCGCGATCCTCACGGCGGCCGCCGTGATGATGAAGCGCGCGGCGGCGCGGGGGGAGAAGGGCGACACGAAGGCGATCCAGGCGATCCAGCGCTCGGCGCACCGGATGGATCGGCTGCTCCACGACCTGCTCGATTTCGCCAGCCTGCGCGCCGGCCGGCTGGCGCTGCGCCGGCAGCCGCAGGATCCGCGGGAGATCGGCAGGGAGGCGGTCGAGACGTTCGAGTCGCAGGCCCAGGAGAAGGGGATCCAGCTGGGGGTCGTGGCGGCCGACGACGTCCCGCTGGTCACGTGTGATCGCGATCGGGTGCTCCAGGTGCTCACCAACCTGCTGAGCAACGCGCTCCAGGTGACGGGCGCCCAGGGGGCGATCACGCTGCGGTGCGAGCGCGGGGAGGAGCACGTCGTCTTCTCGGTGGCCGACACGGGGCCGGGGATCCCGGAGGACGAGCTTCCCCACCTCTTCGAGCGGTTCTGGCGCGGCCAGCGGAACGGCTACAAGGGCACCGGGCTCGGGCTGGCCATCGCGCGGGAGCTCGTGGCGGCGCACGGGGGGACGATCCACGTGGAGAGCCGCGTGGGGGTGGGGACGACCTTCAGGTTCACGATCCCCGTCATGGACGAGGGGTGAGCCGGGGGCGGCGGGCAGACAGGGCAGCGCCCGCAGAGGAGGAGTGGACGATCGAGCGCGCCGGTCCCAGGAGTCCTCGGGAAGGAGGAGACATGGGAGTCGAGAAGACGCACGATCCGCCGAGCGAACTGCGCCTCGCGCACGAGGTCAGCGAGGAGAAGCGGCCTCTGCCGCAGACGGATGTCCCGGGCGTCCGCGGGCCGAGCTTGCCATCGGGTGAGGGCGAGGACGCCCTCCTCCTCTGCTGCGAGATTGAGAGCTGGGGCAGCGAAGGCGGCGCCGGCTCGTACGCGGGGGGGCCGATCATCTCGACTACGAAGATCTCCGCGCCGAGGTCGCCCCGCGCGTCGGGGTAGCGGGGAAGCATCGCTGAGCCGCTCGGCCGGCGGGCGCGACACCAGGGCGACCGGTGAGCGCTGCAGACAGCGAGAAGAGACCGAGTCGACCGCGGATATTTTCAGACGCCAACCGCGCCACCTCAGGGCAGCTGCGCGGACCTGGGCGCGCACCGCTGCATGTAGGCCGGCTCGGGGCAGCCATCGTGCGTCAGGATCTCGCCGTCCAGGCACTTCACGAGCGCCGCCCGGATATCGAGGCACCTCCCCCGCCCCGCCGCCACACACCGGTGCTCCGTGGTGGTCCCGTTGGCGCAGCCGTCGAGCTGGCCCTCGGGACACTCGAGGAGCGGCCCAGTCGAACAGTCGTTCTCCCGCCGCTCGCCGGCCGCCGTCGACGTCCCCTGGGTCGCCGGCTGCTGGCTGGAGCAAGCCGCGCTCGAGACGAGCGCGAGCCCCGTGAAGACGAGCCCCGTGAAGAAGGGGCTCAGGCCCCGGCGGGGCGAGTCGCTGCGCGTGTTCATACCGTCGTTCTCCGTGGATGAAGCCCGGCCGCGGAGCCCCGATGGCGGGTCGCCGCCCGAGCGGCCGGCAGCCTACTCCACTCCACGGGACGACAGGGGCCCCGCGCGCGCCCGCCCCGTCCCGCCGGCGCGGCCCAGGTCAAGATCCGATGGCCCTGGTCAAAACGCGCCGCCGCCGTGCGCGAGCAGCGACCAGCTGTCGCCGCCCGTCCGGTTCGTCACGCCGCCGATGGTCAGATCGTCGAAGAACGCAGGGCGGAAGTTGAACCGGGCGCCCACCTTGACGTTGCGCGTGACGAGCCGCTCCACGCCCGCGGTGAGCGGCACCGACACAGCGAACGGGTCGCCGCCGCGGCCCGCCCAGCCCACGTAGCCCACGCCCGCGACCACGAACGGCTGCACGATCGCCTCGTCAGCGCGCAGGATGTTGTAACGCAGGCCCGCGTCGAGCGCGGTCATCACCAGCGATTTCCCCGCGATCGTTCGCTGGTTCACCGAGCCGGTGTAGTTGCCCTCGACGGCCACGCGCGGCGACATGGTCCCGGTCACCCGCACGTTCCAGCTCGGCCCGACGCCCGCGGCGCCGCCCACGTAGCCCAGCACGCCAAAGCCGCCCTCGACCGCGAGGGTCGGCTCGGGGATGCGCCGGATGAGCGGTTGATCCGCCGGAGGGATGTTGCCTGTCGGCCGGGCGTGCTGATCCCGGCCCGCCGTGCCCTGCGCCTCCGCCGCGCCGGCGAGCGCCATCATTCCGGCGGCGGTCATGGCAGCCGCCGCGAGTCGTCGCGTGCTCATTGCAGTTGTCTCCGGTTGGCTCGTTCCGTCTTCGACGACCGCCTCGTGCACACCCCAGGCCACACGCGGCTGTGCAGCGCAGGTCCGGCGGGCTGCGCCCTGCGCCGCACCGGCGGCCGCGACCGAAACCACGGCGCCGCTCGCACGTAGCTCGGACATGGAACCCATGGAACCGAGGCGCCGAGCGGGCGGGCGAGCCAGGGCGATGACCTTGATCTCCCTTCCCGGGCGCCGGCCTTCCTGTTCAAGTGGAGACCGCCGCGCGCCCTCGTGCGCGGGCGCGCAACAACCCGATAGATCCAGGAGAGAAGCGTGAAGACGATCCGGACAAGGACCTTGCTGCTCCTCGCGCTCGCGGCCGCCGGCCTGGGCGCGGCCGCGTGCCAGGGGGAGCAGCCGAGCCTCGCGCCCGCCGCGACAGAGCTCAAGGCGCCGGAGCCGAAGGCGCCCGCCGCGGCGGCCTTCGCGATCGACCGCGCGGGCAGCAAGGTCGAGCTCGTGATGGATGCGCCGCAGGAGAAGATCCGCGGGCGGATCGCGGGCGCCGCCGCGGGGACGCTCCAGGTCGACCCCGCCGACATCACGAGGACGACGGGCCTCATCACGGTCGACCTCTCCACGATCGAGCTCTTCCAGACCGCCGTGGGCGACGACGGCAAGCCCGGCGAGGAGAAGAAGAGCGACCTGCAGAACCAGCACGCGCGCACCTGGCTCGAGATCTCGAAGGACACGCCCGACGACGTCCGCGCGAAGAACGAGAAGGCCCAGTTCGCGATCCGGTCGATCTCGACCTCCGGAGAGAAGGACCTGTCGAAGCTGCCCGGCGCGGAGCGGACGGTGACCGTCACGGCGTCGGGCGACCTGCTGCTGCACCAGCGGCAGTCCCCGAGGACCGTGGAGCTCATCGCCACGTTCAGGTACGAGGGCGACAAGCCCGCCAGCGTCACCGTGAAGACGGCGAAGCCGTTCCCGGTGGGGCTCGCCGAGCACGACGTCCGCCCGCGCGAGGCGTTCGGCAAGCTCGCCCAGAAGACGCTCGAGGTGCTCTCACCCAAGGTCGCCAAGGAGGCCTTGGTGACGCTCGATCTGACCGCGACCGCCGGCGCGGCCCCCGCGGCGCCGGCGGCAGCGGACGGCGGCGCGCGGTGAGCGCGGCGCGCCGCCCGCGAGTGAGCCGTTGCGGCGACGCAGCGGCTCTGAGATGACACGGCGGTCCGGAAGCCGCCGGGAGCCGGATCATGCCTGTGCCCGCCGGAGGGCGCAGGCCCGTCGAGACGACAACGGTGGGCGAAGACCCGCCGAGACGAAAATCAGAGGAGCCACACGATGCTGTCGAAGAAGAGCATTTACGAGACCCTCGCCGCGTTGAGCACCGGCGCCATGGTGATGAGCGGCTGCGCCGGCGCGCAGGCGCCGGTCAACGCGAGCGAGGTCCCCGCAGAGCAGGCCCCCCCCGCCGCCCCGGCCGAGCCCGCGCCGGCGCCCGCGCCGACCGAGGCCGCCTCCGGCGACGCCGCCGCGGGCGCGAACGTCCCCGCCGCCCCGGCCGAGCCCGCGCCGCCGAGCGACGCGCAGTCCGCCGCGACCTCGCCGAAGGTCGCCCCGACGGCCACCCCGGCGGCCACGGCCGCGCCGCCCACGCCGCCCACCGCCGCCCCGGCCAAGCCCGGCGCCAAGAAGACGAGCGCCGCCGGGAAGAAGCCCGGCCACGCGGGCTGCGGCCAGGGCACCTGCGGCTGATCGCGGCCTCCCGCGCCCTCCCCGTACCCCCATGACCGGCAGCGCGCTCACCGGCGTCGGCCTCGGGCTCCGATGGGAGTTCCTCGACGAGGTGCTCGCGGCGCTCGACGCGCCCGATCGCGGCGCGCGCGACGCGGCGCTGCCCGTCCCGTTCTTCGAGCTCTCCCCCGAGAACTACATGCGGCGCGGCGGCTACTTCCCCGCCGCGATCGAGCGCGTCCGGGAGCACCGCCCGATCCTGACGCACGGGCTCACGCTGTCCGTCGGCGGGCTCGATCCGCTCGACGCCGGCTACCTGCGCGCGCTCGGGGGGTTCCTTGAGCGGCTCGATCCCCCCTTCCACAGCGACCACCTCTGCTTCTCCGGGGTCGACGGCGCGTTCCTCCACGACCTCCTGCCGCTCCCGCACACGTCCGCGGCCGCCGCCCACGCCGCGGCCCGCATCCGCGAGGCGGAGGAGCGGCTCGAGCGCCCGATGGCGATCGAGAACATCACCTACTACCTGGTCCCGGGCCGCGCCTCGCTCGACGAGGCCGACTTCCTCGTCGAGGTGCTCGAGCGCGCCGGCTGCCGGCTCCTGCTCGACGTGAACAACGTCTACGTCAACGCCCGGAACCACGGCTTCGACCCGATCGCGTTCCTGGAGAAGATCCCGCCCGAGCGCGTGGCCGCGATGCACGTCGCGGGGCACGAGTGGCGCGACGACGCGGAGCTCCTCGTCGACACGCACGGCGCGCCCGCCATCGCCCCGGTGCTCGACCTGCTCGCCCGCGCGGTCGCGCGGACCGGGCCGGTGCCGGTCGTGCTCGAGCGGGACAACGACGTGCCGCCGCTCGGCGCGCTGCTCGCCGAGCTCGCCGAGGTCGAGGCCGCGTACCGGCGCGGGCTCGCCGCGCGGGAGGCGCGGGCGTGAGCGCAGCGCGCGAGGCGGGCGAGACGCGCGAGGCGGGCGGGACGTGCGAGGCGCGCGGGACGTCGAACGCGCCGCCGCCGGAGCTCGCGGCGCTGGAGCGGGCGCTCCAGCGGAGCGTGACTGCGCCGGACGGCGAGGCGATCGCGGCCGATCCCCGCGCCTGGCTCGCCCGCGCCGGGCTCGAGGGGCCGGACCTCGAGGCGATGGCGGCGCTCCCGCCGAAGCGGCTGCTGCTCTACCGGAGCCTCATCCGCCGCGGGCTGACGGGCGCGATCCGCGCCGGGATCCCGCGGACCGCGGCGCGGCTCGGCGCGCGGTTCGAGGCGGACGTGGCGCGCTTCATCGAGGCGGAGCCGCCCCGGTCGCGCTACCTCCGCGACGTCGCGTTCGAGTTCGTGGGCTTCGCGGCGCCGCGCTGGGCCGGGGATCCGGAGGTCCCCGCGTACCTTGCGGATCTCGCGCGCCACGAGCTGGCCGCCTTCGCGGCGGCGTGCGCCGAGCAGGACGAGGAGGTCGCCGCGGGCGGGGCGTCAGGGCCGCCCGGCGACGAGGCGCTTGCGACACCGGGCGATGAGACGCCGGGCGACGAGGCGCCGGAGCCCCTCGGCGAAGCGCTGTCGCTCGACCGGGGCGCGCGCTTCCAGCGGGCCGCGGCGCTTGTGCGCTACGAGCACGCGGTCCACAGGCTGCAGGGCGACGAATCGGCGCGCGACGTGCCGGCGCGCGAGCCCACGCGCCTGCTCGTGTACCGCGACGCGGCGCACGACGTGCGCTTCCTCGAGCTCACGCCGCTCGCGGCCGAGATCCTGGGCCGCCTGCTCGCGGGCGCCGCCCTCGGGGAGGCGGTGGTCGCGGGCTGCGCCGCGCTGGGACACCCGGTCGACGGGCCGGTGCTGGAGAGCACCGCGGCCCTGCTGAGCGACCTCGCCGAGCGCGGGGCGCTCCTCGGGCCGTCCCGATGATCGCCGGCGCGCAGACGGTGTATGCCGTCAGGACCGCCATGGATGAGCTCGCCCTGAACGAAGCGATGGACCGGTACGCGTGCGGCGACGCGCGCGCGTTTCCGGAGCTGCACCGCGCGCTCGCGGCGCGCCTCCTCGCGTACCTCACCCGCATGAGCGGCTCGGAGACGCTCGCGGGCGACCTGACGCAGGAGACGTTCCTGCGGATGCACCGCGCCCGATCGAGCTTCGCCCGCGGCGGCGCCGTCGCGCCGTGGGCCTACGCCATCGCGCGCAACGTCTACCTGGATCACGCGCGCGCCCAGAAGCACCGCGGCACCGAGCGCCTCCCGAGCGATCCGGGCGCGGAGCCGCCGGACGCGCGCGGCGCGGACGCCGAGGCGGTCGCGATCGCCTCCGAGACGGCGCGGGCGGTGGAGCGCGCGCTGGCGGGCCTGCCGGCGTCGCAGCGCGAGGCGTTCATCCTGATCCGGTACGAGGGGCTCAGCGTGCAGGACGCCGCGGCGGTCCTGGGGACGACGGCGAGCGCGGTGAAGCTCCGCGCGTTCCGCGCTTACGAGGCGCTGCGGGCGGCGCTCGACGATCTCAAGCGGCGGCCCGAGGCGGAGCCAGGAGGCGCGGAAGAGCGCCGCCGGGGCAAGGGGCAAGGGGGCGTCCGGGGAGGTGCCAATGTCGACTGATCGGGACTTGCTGAGCGAGCTGAAGGACATCCCCGATCCCGCGGCCCGCGTCGCCGCCCGCCCGCCGCCGGCCCCGGTCGACGCGCCGGCCGAGCGGTCGCCGACGCGCCCGGCGCGCGAGCGCCGCGTCGCCGGCGCGATCCTGGCGGGGCTCGCGTGGATCCTGCTCCTGACGTGGTGGGAGGGCTTCCGCGACGACCTCGGCTCGCCCCGGGTCGCCCTCCCGCTCGTCCTCTGGGCGGCGCTCTCCGGCCTCGGCCTGCTGCTCGCGTTCTTGCCGCGCGCCCGGGGCCTGCCGGCCGGCGTGCGGGTGCTCCAGGCGCTCGTCGCCGCGGTGGCGGTCGGGTTCCTGGCCGCGGCGGTCGTCACGTCGCGCGTGCACGACGTGCTGGCGCCCCTGATGGTGCACCTCGAGTGCAGCGCGGTCGCGCTCGGCATGGCGATCGTGCCGTTCGCGCTGGCGGCGCTCGTGCTTCGCCGCTCGTTCCTCTCCGCCCCCGCGTGGCGGGGCGCGGCGATCGGGGCCCTGTGCGGGATCGGGGCGGCGATCGGCATCCACTCCCACTGCTCGCTCGACGAGGTCGTCCACGTCGCCTTCGCCCACGGCGTCCCCATCGCGGCCGGCGCGCTCCTCGGCGCCGCCGCCGGGGCGCTGCGCGGGCGAGCCTGAGGCGCCGCGCGGCGTCGCACATCCTCCCCGGCCATCGCTGCGGGGCGGCGCGACCGCCGCGGACCTGCCGCCGCGCGCCGCGAAGAGGACCGCGCCGTGGCGCTTGCGCCGCGGCGCTGGCCAGGTCTAACGCAGGAGGCAGGAGAAACCAGGTCGATGCAGCGCGCGCTCCTCTTTCTGACGGCAGGGCTGTGGCTCGGATGCGGCGGCTCCGGCGCCGGAGCCGCGAACGACGGCGCCACGACGGGCGTCAGCGCCGGCGGCGGCGCGAGCCAGGGCGACGGCGCGAGCGGCAGCAGCGCGAGCGTCAGCAGCGCGAGCGGCGGCGGCGCGGGCGGCAGCGGTGGAGCGGGCGGCAGCGGCGCGGGGGGCGGCGGCTCGCAGGCCGAACGCTCCTTCGTGGTCTATGTCGGCGGTCACGAGGGGCTCTTCGTCTTCCGCCTGGACGACGCCGACGGCGCGCTCTCGGCCGTGCAGGGCCCGCTCGACGCCGAGATGAACCCGACCTTCCTCGCCGTCGATCCCGCGCACAAGCATCTCTTCGCGGCGAACGAGCTGAACGAGGTGGACGGGGAGCTGTCGGGCGCGGTGAGCGCGTTCCGGATCGATCCCCAGGGCGGGACGCTCGAGCTCGTCAACAGGGCCTCCTCGAAGGGCGCGGGCCCCGCCCACCTGTCCACGGATCGCTCCGGGCGCTTCGTCCTCGTCGCCAACTACGCCGGCGGGACGGCGGCGGTGCTCCCCGTGGGCCAGGACGGCGCGCTCGGCCAGGCGGCCTTCGACGTGTCCTTCGGCCGCCGGGCGAGGTCGCACCACGCCATGACCGATCCGGCGAACCGGTTTGCGTTCGTCACCAACCTCGGGCGCGACGAGATAGCGCAGCTCACCTTCGACGCGGACACGGGCCAGATGGAGCCGAACGACCCGCCTGCCCTCTCGCTCCCCGCGGACACGACGCCTCGGCACCTCGAGTTCCACCCGAACGGCCGGTTCGCCTACGTGATCAACGAGTCTGCCGGCTCGATCACCGCCCTGAGCTACGATCCGTCGCGCGGGACGTTCACCGCCCTGGCCACCGTCTCGACCCTGCCCGACGGCGCGAGCGCCGAGGGAAACGCCTCCGCCGAGGTCCAGGTGTCCCCGTCGGGCAAGTTCGTGTACGGGTCGAACCGCGGCCACGACAGCATCGCCATCTTCGCGGTCGATCCCGAGCGGGGCACGCTCACGCCCGCCGGCCATGCGTCGACGCAGGGCATGACGCCGCGCCATTTCCAGATCTCGCCGACAGGCAAGCTGATGCTCGTCGCGAACGAGGAGTCGGGGAACATCGTCGCGTTCCACGTGGACGAGGCGACGGGCGCCCTCGAGCCGACAGGCCGTGTCACCGAGGTCCCCGAGCCCACGTATGTCGGGATCGTGGCCCTGCCGGACAGGTGACCGCCGGGGCGCCCTCTCCCGCGCCCCGGTGACGTGTCGCTACATCGCCGAGAGGCGCCTCTGCTTCTTCTACTCACGCGCCGGGATGCGGAAGACGAACCCGCTCGTGCTCGGCGACGCGACGGGACCCGAGCCGACGTCGATGGAACCGTAGAAGGTGCCGGCGACCCAGAGCGTGCCGCCGGAGGTGAGCGCCATGCCTTCGGAGGAGCCGGCGCTCGACGGGTAACGGTGGAGCGCCGTGACCTCCGAGGACGCGCTCGCGCGCAGCGCGAACGGGGTGTAGTCGAAGGTGACGAGATCGTCGTAGCGACCCGCCGCGTAGACGCCGCCCGCCATGTCGGGCGCGAGGCCGTACATCGTGCCGCTCGGCTCCGGCGTGATCACCCACTCGGCGGTCCCGCTCTCCGTGAGCTTCGCGACGAACGGCGCGCCCTCGATGTCCGCGTCCACCGTCGTCCCGAGCACATCGCTCTCGCCGCTCACCGTGCCTGCGAGGAACGTGCCCTCACCGACGGCGATCTCGTTGCCCATGTCGAACACCGGCCCGCCGAAGCGCCGCGCGAACCGGCCCTCCCCCGCGCTCGAGAAGCGGGCGATGAAGCCCATCATCGTCGAGCCGGCAGGCAGCGACAGCGCCGTGCCTTCGATGGTCAGCGCCCCGTCGGCGTAGCCCGTGATCGACACGTCGCCGCCCTCATGGACGGCGATGCCGGCCACGGCGCTGCCGGCGCCGCCGGCGTTGTTGAACACCTTGGCCCAGGCGACGTCGCCCCCCGGCGTGAGCTTCAGGAGGAACGGGGACTCGCCATCCACCGCCAGGAGGCCGTCGCCAAAGTCGATATCGTCGTCGACATAGCCACCCACGTAGACATTGCCCGTGGCGTCGGTCGCGATCGCAAAGCAGCGATCCGCGGCCGTCGAGGCGAAGCGCTTCGCCCAGAGCACGTTGCCGTCGGCGTCGAGCTTGGCCACCATCGCGTCGGGATCTTCCGTCGCGCCGGACAGCTTCATGCCCCCGATCGTGACCTCGCCATAGAGCTCGCCCGCGATGAGCACATTGCCCGCTCGGTCGACGGTCACGGCCGTCGCCGAGGATTGCTGGGCCGTGACGATCGGCGCCGACCAGAGGAGATCGCCCTCGGGATCGAGGCGGATGAGGAACGCTCCCAGCTTGGTGATCGTCCGGTCGCCCAGCGTGATCTCGCCGAACCCCTCGCCGCTCACATAGGCGCCGCCGTCGTCGGCTCCGGCGATCGCGATGTGAAACACCATGTTGCTCGCCGCCCCCGCCGGGTGGAGGAAGATGGCCTCAGGCGCGGCGAGATCGACGCCGCCGCCCGATCCTCCACCGGTCGCGTCGCCCCCGGCCCCCGCGCCGCCACCGCCGGTGCTGCCGGCATCGCCGCCGCCGCCCGCGCCGCCGCCGCTGCCCGCGGTCGCCGCGGCGGCCCCCCCGGCTCCGCCCCCTCCCGGGCCGGACGGCTCGACGTCGTCACTACAAGCCGCGCACAGGAGCCCCAGAGTCAACCAGGTCAAGATTCTCATCCACGCACCGTAGACGAGCGGACCTGCCCTCGCGCGTCATTCGCGCTCCGGCGCTGGACAGAGCACGTTCGCCACGCCGGATACCGCTGAAGTTTATCAACGCGGATAGAACCAACAGGGACAGACGCGCGCCGGCGCTCAATCTCGGTCTGTTTCGAGGGTCTGAGCCTGTGTGCACGAGGATGCGCGGCGAGCGACGCGCCGCCGTGGATCACCGCCCGAAATGGCGCTTCGGCTCCTCCCCCGCCTTCCGCAGCACCACGATCTTCCCCGTCGGCGTCCCCACGGTCTTCACGAAGGCGGCCCGCTGTCGCTCGAGGACCCAGCTCGCCTCGGCGAGCTCCTCCTCGGCGCGCTGGCCCTTCACCAGCAGCACGAGCCCGTTGGGCCGCACGAAGGGCACCGTCAGGGGGATCAGCATGACGAGGCGCCCCACCGCGCGCGCCGTCACCGCGTCGAACGCGCCGCGGAGATCGCCCTTGCCGAGCTGCTCGGCGCGCTCGGCGCGCACCGACACGTTGGTGAGCCCGAGGCCCGCGGCCACCGCGGCGAGGAACGAAGCCTTCTTCTGCGTCGCCTCCACCAGAGTCACCTTCAGATCGGGCCGAGCGATGGCGAGCGGAAGGCCGGGGAGGCCCCCGCCCGATCCGATGTCGGCGAGGCGCGCCCCCGCGCTCAGCTCCTCCAGCAGAGGCACGAGCGTGAGCGAATCGAGGATGTGTTTCTCCCAGACCTCGACCGGATCCGTGATCGAGGTGAGGTTCATCAGCTCGTTCATCGCGAGCAAGCGCGCGAGGTAGTCGCCGAGCTTGGCGATCACCGCGGCGTCGAGGGTGACGCCGATCGCCGCGAGGCGCTCCGCGAAGCCCTCCGGAGGCGTGAGCGGAGCGGGAGCCGGCAGCGGGAGAGGAGCGCGTTCGTCAGGGGGCATGGAGGTCCGCACACCCTAGCAAGCTCCCGCCCGTGAAGCGCCGCAATCCTCGCGCTCGCCCTCCCCGCCCGCTCCGAGGCCGTCCTGATTTTTCTCCAGGATCGCCGCGCAGAGCGCCAGGCCGATGCCCTCGCGATCCTCCTCGGTGATCGCCCCCGCCGGGTAGCCGGCCACGACGGCATCGCCCTTCTCCCGCGCCCCGGTGGCGGATCGCTACATCGCCGAGAGGCGCCTCTGCAGCTCTTCGGGAGAGACGTCCTCGATCCGGCTCGCGAAGGACCAGCGATGGCCGTACGGATCGCGGAGCCAGGCCGCCCGGTCTCCGAACGGCTTGTCCTGCGGCGGGCGATCGATGGTCGCGCCTGCCGCCGCGGCCTGCGCGACGAGCGCGTCGACGTCCTCCACGTAGACGACGACGGCCGGGCTGCTGCCTCCCAGCGTCTCGGGGCTGACGGCGCCGAGCTCGGGATACTCGTCGGACAGGAAGAACCGGGCTCGACCGATGGACAGCTCGGCGTGCCCGATCCGCCCGTCGGGCATCGGGATGCGCGAGTCCTCGCGCGCGCCGAACGCGCGCTTGTAGAACTCGATGGCTTCCGCGGCGCTCCGCGCGCTCAGGTAGGGGAAGCACGTCTGACCTTCCGGAACGGGGTGGACCTTGCTCTTCGTCATCGTCGCGCTCCTTCGTGCTCGTGTCGGATGGTTGCCGATCATCCTGGAGCATCGCGCCGACCGCGTATTGGACGAAATTTACCTGCGGGCCCGGCCGCGCGGGCTTGATCATGCGTAACACATCGGTTACACATCACGCCGATGGACGCCGTTGCCCAGGCGCTTGCGGATCCGATCCGGCGTGAGATCCTGCGGATGCTGCGCGATCGCACCGCCACGGCGGGCGCCATCGCCGGCGCCTTTCCGGTCAGCCGCCCGGCGGTCAGCCGGCACCTGCGCGTGCTGCGCGAGGCGGGCCTGGTGCGCGACGTCCAGTGCGGTCGCGAGCGCGAGTACCGCCTCGATCTCGGTGCGCTCGCCGAGCTCGAGGCGTTCCTGCGACAGCTGCACACGGCGAGCCCGTGGCACCGCCGGTTCGACGCGCTCGAGACCGAGGTGCACCGCGTCGGCCGGCAGCGGCGCATGGCGACCGCTCCCCCGTCCCGCGACGAAGCGAAACGAAGGAAGGAGACCGCATGAGCCCATCGCCTCGCGCTCTCGGCCAAGGACGAGCACGGCGGGTGGCGGTTCGAGCTGTCGCTCGCGGCGAAGGGCGAGATCACCGAGCTCACCTTCATCCAGCGCCTCGCCGATCCAGCGCTCGCCGGCGATGTCGGGCCCGGCTGGGAGTATTACCTCGACATGCTCGAAGCCTCCAGGCTCGGCGAGCCGCTGCCCAGCTTCGCCGATTACTATCCTGCGCAGCGCGACTACTACCTCGGCGACGCGCGCACGGAGGCGTAGCGCGACGCGCGGGCGCTCGGCAGAAGTGATCGTGATCTCCCCATCTCCGTTCGGCATGTGCAGGTCGGTGATCTTCACCAGCGCCTTGGCTTTGACCTTCTCGATGACGTACATGGCATCGCTCGACGTCGCCGCGAGGTCGCCCGTCGCGCCGTTCTTGAAGCCGGAGTCGGACACGTGGACCTTGCCGTCCGGAGCCGCCGCGATGTCGTTCAGCAACGTCGTACCGGGGATGGCGATATCACCCTTCGGCGCCCCGGTCTTGAGGTCGAATATCCGGGCGGCGAACCTACCACAACGCCGAGAGCTCTGGCCGGGCGCCGAGACGCTCGAGAACGCAAGCGGCTTCCGCTCGACGAGGCTCCTGAAGTCGTTCAGCGCCGCCCACCGTGCGCCAGAGACTCGTTCGAACCGTCCGCGCAACGGCTTGACGAGGGAGACACCTGCTATCCCATGGCGCAGGACCGCATTCGGGCCTTGCAGCGCAGAGTCGATTCATGAGATTCTCCGTGGGGAAGTTCATAAAAGGCAACGATCTGGACAGACCTGGTCCGCCGGCTTCGGTTGACCAATCGGCTGATGGTTAGGCCTTATGAGTACCACGAGAGAAAAGGCACGGTTGTACGCGGTCGCTGCGCACGGGGACCAGCGGTACGGCGACCGTCCGTACTCCTTTCACCTGGATGCGGTCGCGGCGCTGGCAGAGCCGTACGGAGACGAGGCGGTGGTGGTCGCCTATCTGCACGACGTCGCAGAGGACACCGACGTTACTCTCGCAAATATTGAAGCGGAGTTCGGATCGCGAGTGGCCACATGCGTGAGCTTGCTCACCGACGAGCCTGGCGCGAATCGCAAGGAGCGGAAAGCGAGAACCTACGCCAAGCTGGCGCAGGCCAAGGGCGAAACCGAGCTCGCTCTCGTCGTGAAAGCGGCGGACCGCCTCGCCAACGTGCGCGCGTGCATCGCTGACCGCAAGGAGAGCCTGTGGCGGCTCTATCAGAGCGAACAGAAGGCGTTCAAGCAAGCGGCCTTCCGCAGCGGACAATGCGATTCGGTGTGGTCGGAGCTTGACCGATTGCTCGCGGATGGAGCCTTCGATCGCCAGGTCTGACCCCTCCCTCGAGCGGACAGGTCGCGGCAAGCCGGGCCCTGCCGCTCATGTCGAACGGTAACCAGATTCGAGAGCGCATGAGCAGAGAGAGCGAGGTTCTGGAGCCGGAGGTCGAACGCAAGCTGGCCGCCGCGTGGCATTCGGAGGAAGACCGCGCTTCGGCTCGCGCCCAGCTCGGCCGCTACGGCGTCGAATCACACGAGCGTGACACCGAGCGCGTCCGTCTGGCGATCATCAAACTCGGCGGAGACGCCCTCGGGGAGCTTCACCTGCTGACCGACGCCGCGAAAGGCGACTACCGCGGTGTCTTGATGTGGGCCGAGTCCCCGGAGGAGGCAAAGGCACTCTGGGCAGTGAATCCGGACCTCACCGACCAACGGGTGCCTAGAGCGACAAACGGGTTGAAACCACGAGAAAGAGCAGAAATTTCACAGGGAGGCGGGGAGGCGGGGAGCGAGAGACGGCAAGAGGGAGAAATTCATTTTTTCTTCCTCCCCGCCTCCCCGCCTCCCTGTGAAATTTCTCCGGGTTTCAACGTGATCGATGTTCTAGTCGGGGTCGGGCAGCCCACGGGCGCGCCGCTCGCGGACCCGACCTTCATCCATGCTGAGTTGCACGATCAGGTAGATCCAGAGTGGGAAGAGCGTCCGCACGATGTCTATGATCCTCCCGAGCGAGGGAGAATGTGCGTCGTGGCAAACAACGGCCGGGGCGCCGAGCGCGATGCCACAGACCACGATGCCGATCGTCCTTAGTGGCTGGGGGACAATCATGACCGCTCCGCTAGAACGGGACGGCGCACAGGAGGCCCATTGCGACGCCGCCCCAGAGCCCGGTGTCGTCGCACTGCTGACGCGCCCTCGCGGTCCTAGCCCGCGGACACACCGCGTAGCGCAACGTCAAGAGAGATCCGCCGGCGTAAAGGCCGCACATCAGGAAGCTGATCGGGCCGATGCGCTGATGGGCATCGCCGGTCGGGTCGTCGCCATCGGAGACGGGCATAGCGCTCTCATCCTGCGCCGCAGCGTCATCGAGCATCGAGACGCAGGGCACGTCCGCGTAGGCTCCCGGGTCGAGCGGGTCGAAGATGCGGATCGCCGCGCCCGGGCTGTCGGCGCACGCCGCGGCCAGCTCGGGGCGCCCGGTCGCCACCATCTGCGGGATCGCGGGCTCCTCCGGGACGAGATTCAGCTCGAAGCGACGCGGCGGAAGGCCGGCCTCCTCCGCACCGCCCTCCTCTCCCGCCGTGTTCGGTTCGTCTGCTGTTCCACAGGCCGGTGCTCCGATGAGCGCGGCCATGGCCAGGCCGATCCTGGTGTGCATGGTCCACCTCCACGCGACGCATTCCGTCGCGCGCGGGACTTTGTTGCCAGCGGCATGCCAGGGCCGCATGAACCAGCGCGCGCGTGAGCTCAGGGCAAGCGCGCTCGCCCGCGACCACAACGCGACCTGGTCCCCCCGCGAGCCGCGCTCGCCCGCCACCACAACGCGTTCTGGTCCCCCAGCGACCGCGCTCGCCCGCGACCGCAAGGCATCCTGGTCCCCTCGCTCCCCGGCTCGCCCGCCACCACAACGCGTCCTGGTCCCCCCGCGAGCGCGCTCCCCCACAACCACAACGCGTCCTGGTCCATCGCGAGCGCGCTCCCCCACAACCACAACGCGTCCTGGTCCATCGCGAGCGCGCTCCCCCACAACCACAACGCGTCCTGGTCCGCGGAGTTGCATCCTGTGAATACCCCTCGGCTTTTCAAGAAAACGCAAGCCAGATCACAATCGTGGGCTCACCTCACGCCGGATCGGCCAGCGGCTCCTCTTCCGCCGCCTCCACCGGCGCCGCGGGCGCCTCGACACCGTCGCTGGCCTCGCTGCTCGATCCAGCCGGCCGCGACTCCCACGCCGCGAGCGGCGCAAGCAGCGCCGCGCTGACCTCCTCGCTGCCGGGCACGTCCGGATCCGCGTGCGCGGCGACCCGGGCCGCATAGTCGCGGAGGGCGGCGAGCGTCGCCAGGAACGCGGCGCGCACGTCGCCCGTCGGAGCGCTCTCGGGCTTCGGCGCGGTGATGTGCAGGGCCCGGCCATAGGCCTCGTGCGCCTCCTCCAGATGAGCGAGGTAGCCCTCGCCGCCCAGCTTCTTGAACGTCCTGTCGTGCCGCGCGCTCCGGATTGCGTCGAGGCGCGCCTTCGACTCCTTCCATTCGAGCTTGTACGGGAGCCGGGTGAAGGAGAGGCCGTCCGGATAAAGGAGCTTGAAGAGCTCCTTCGCCTCATCGAGGCTCGGGTTCCGCTCCAGCGGGAGCTTGCACCAGCCTCCGAGCCAATCGAACGTCGCGCTCCACGCGTTGTCGAGCATCCGATCGGCCTTCGGCTTGGTCTTCGTCTCCGCCGGATCGCCCCCTTGCGGCCGGGTGAGCGCCTCGAGCGTCGCGACCGCGGCGGCGAGCCGTCCCTTCGATCGCCCGATCGCCTCGGGGAGCTTCTTCGGCTTGAGCCGCTTCTCCCTCGCGTCAGCCACCGTGATGAGCTCCGTGGCGAGCACGACCGACTCGGCGGCGTTGAGGCGCGGGAGAGCGACGAGATCCTGGGAGGTGAATGAACGAGCCATGGCGAACTCCTTCCCTGAGACGGCACAATCGGTTGCGCCGGGGGCAAACGCCATGGCAAGAATGGGACCGCACGCGGCGACCGAGGTTTCGCGCTCTGCAGCGCGCTGCAGATGCTGCTGGGCCGGCCAAGCCAGGCCTGGCTTGGCCGGCCAGGCCTGGCTTGGCCGGCCACGCCGCGCGCCAGAGCGGAGATCGTCATCAGAGCGCCGCGCCGCGCTCTCCGCATCTATCTGGAGAGCGCGCTCCCCGGGCGCGGCTGTCCCCCTTCAGAACGAGGCATCGAGCTGGAGGCGACCGACGTGGCGGGCATCGGCGCCTTCCTTGCCGAAGATGTAGAAATAATCGCCCTGGAGCTTCAGCGCATAGCCGTTCAGGTACACGTTGAGCCCGCCGCCGACCTGCTTGCCCTGCGCGTCGACGAGATCGACGAGCTTCGGATCGGTGCCGCGCTCCGCGAAGATCTGGTCCCAGCGCGCGGCGACCTCGACCCGATCGGTCAGCAGGTAGCCCGCCTGGGCGAAGTAGCCGTAACCCGATCGGGTCCACTCCCGCACGGTCGCGCCGTCGACCTCGCCCTCGAAGGAGTCCTCCTTGGCGTGGCGCACGACGGCCTCGGCCGAGAGCGAGAAGCCGGCGTATTTGAAGACGAGATCGGCCGCGCCGTGCAGGTAGTCGGCCGCGCCGAGCGTGAGCGTCGTGCCAAAGGTGCTGTTCTGGCGGTTGGTCTGGTGGTTGTAGGCGCCCGTGACGCCCACCGCGAGCCGGGGCTTCGCCTCGCGCGCGAGATCGGCGTCCTGGTCGTCGTCGAACGCGCCGAACGGGCGGACGGCGAGCCGCGCCACCGCGAGCGGGCCGTGCTTCTGGCCGCCGAAGCGATTGCGCCCCTCGCCGCCGCCGACGAAGAGGTTGTAGGACAGCTTGCCTCCGAAGCCGAAGAGATCGGGCGACGAGAACATCAGGCCGACGTCGCGATCGAGGTTGAACTCGCGGACGGCGATCGGGCGATCGGTCTGCTGGAGCGAGGGCTCGCGCAGGGTCCGCGCCCGGTTGAACGGGGTGAGGAACTGGCCGACACGCACGTTGAGATCGCGGATCCCTGTGTACTCGATGAAGGCGTCCAGGATGGGAGAAGGGCTGTCCTTCTCGAAATCGTTGCCGCCGAAGGCGAGCTGCACGTTGTACTTGAGATCGGGCGTGAGGACATGCCCGCTCGTCGTGAGGCGCACCGTCCTCACGTTGATCTCGTGCGTATCGTCCTCTCCCGTGTGCGTGATGGTCTCGCGGACCTGCAGGCGGGCCCGGATCGTGGACGAGAACTTGTCGTCCGCCGTCTTGACGGTGAAGCCCTTTCCAGCAGCCGCCGTCACCTTGACGCCGCTGCCCCTGTCCTTCTCCGCGCTGGCCCGCTCCTCGGCGGCCGCCTTGCGCTCGGCCTCGAGGCGCTCGAGCAGCGCGCGCTGCTGCTGCTCGAGCTCTTCAACGCGGCGACTCAGCGGCTCGACGCCGGCCGCCGCCCCTGTCTCCTGCGGCGCCGGGGCCTGGGGCGGCGCCGCGGGCTGCTGAGCGGACGCCTCGAAGGGGAGCGCGGCGGCGACGAGCGAGAGCGCAGCTGCCGCGCGGACGGTGTGCGACTTCTTTCCGTTGATCGATTTCAAGCGCGTTGTTCCTCGGATCAAACCAGCTGCTGACGGCGCAGGGCGCACGGCGCGCGGCGCGCACGGCCGGCACCAGCCGCCGGCGCGAACGCGCACCACGCCCTCGCAGGCGGCGGACCGTCGCTCCCCGGCCTGCGCTCCGCGTCCCACGCACGACGCGCAGACGAGAGGCCGCGGTCAGGAGCACCCGGCTGGGCAGCAGCGACGCCAGCAGGGAACCACCGAGTGCGTCATCCAATATAACGGACGACGATCTCTGTCAAGAGATGGATCGCGATCACAAAAATCCCCAGATGCGGGTTCCCTCACCATCCAACGGGCCTTGGAACATCCGCCATATCGGACAACCGGAGCGGGCGCCGCCTCCGGATCGGGAGGGCGCCGGATCGCGCGAAAGGGTTCCAACCGACCGCGAGGCAACTAAGATGGCCCCGACGCACGCACGAGGCGCTCCGATCGGCGCCCCGCCGCGGTGCGTAGGGATCTCATGAGCCAGAACCCGGACCGCAGCGATCCGCTCAACATCGCCGGCAGCCTGATCGCCGACAAGTACAGGATCGATCACGCCGTGGGCGAAGGCGGCTTCAGCGTCGTCTACAGGGCCGAGCACGTCATCTGGAAGCAGCCCGTCGCCCTCAAGTGCTTCACCCTCCTCGCGGGCGCGCCGGCCGAGCAGCGAGAGCAGCTGCTCCAGGCGTTCATCCAGGAGGGCAAGCTCATGACCGAGCTCTCCAGCCGCTCGGCCGCGATCGTCCAGGCCCGCGACATCGGCACGTTCAACGCGCCGGACGGGCAGTGGCTGCCCTACATGGTCCTCGAGTGGCTCGACGGCAGGCCGCTCGATCGGGTCCTCTTCGACGAGACGAGCGACGGCGCGCCGCCGCGCGACCTGCGCGCGACGATGGCGCTGCTCGAGTCGGCCGCGATCGCGCTCGATCTCGTGCACTCGCGGAGCATCGCGCACCGCGACATCAAGCCGGCGAACCTGTTCGTCGTCGGCCAGCCGCGCGACGCGTCCACGTTCGTGAAGGTGCTGGATTTCGGCATCGCCAAGGTGATGGCCGACCACGCGGCGGCGGCGACGGCGCTCGCCCACACGGGCAAGGACATCACCGCGTTCACGCCGAGCTACGGCGCCCCCGAGCAGTTCAGCCGCACCCACGGCGCGACCGGGCCCTGGACCGACGTCTTCGCGATGGCGCTCATCATGATCGAGGTGATGCTCGGCGGAGCGCCGGCGCTGCAAGGCGACGACTACCTCCAGCTCGCGGTCGCGAGCCGCGATCCGTCGCGCCGGCCGACCCCGCGGACGCTCGGCCTCGCGGTCAGCGACGAGGTCGAGGCGGTCTTCGCGAAGGCGCTCGCCGTCGCGCCGGCGGACCGCTTCCCCACCATGGGCCGCTTCTGGGCGGCGCTGCACCGGGCGGTCTTCCCCGAGGACCCGGCCTGGGCGCTCGCCACGGGCGGCAGCTCGCTCGCGCCCCCGTCCGGCGCGCCGTCGCCCCGCGCGTCCGCGCCGCGGCTCCCGTCCTCGCCGCGGATCTCGCTGCAGGCCCAGACCGCGCCGACGATGGCGGCGCCCTCCACGGCCCCGGGGCCGCTGCCCACGCCCACGTCGCAGCCGGTCGCCGTGGCCGGGGCGAGCACCGCGGGGGGCGCCGCGAGCGACGCGGCGCCGAGGTCGAAGGGCCCGCTGCTGCTCGGCGGCGTCGCGCTCGCGCTCGCGGCCGGCGGCGCGATCACCTGGAACCTGCTGCGCGGCGCGCCGCCTGCGGAGGAAGCGTCACGGAGCGCGCCGGTCGCGACAGCGTCCGCCACCGCGGCGGCGCCTACGGCGAGCGCCGCGACCGCGGCGGCCGCGCTCTCCGAGCGGCCGACCGAGTGCCCTGCAGGCATGGTGCTCGTCCCGGGCGGCAAGTTCTTCATGGGCTCCGACGAGCCGGAGTTCAAGCTGTGGCAGCCCGCGCACAAGGTGACGATCGACACGTTCTGCATCGACGTCCACGAGGTGACCGCGGGCGACTACATGGCGTGCTCGGACAAGGGAGAGTGCAAGCGGCCCCCGGCCGCGCCCGACTTCCCGAACACGGACGGTTCGCCCGCCGCGGCGCACCAGAAGACGCTGACGGTCCTCGCCGAGCAGTGCACCTTCGGCAAGCCCGAGCTCGCGAAGCACCCGATCAACTGCTTGCCGTGGAGCCTCGCGAGCGCCTACTGCCAGGTCCACGGCAAGCGCCTGCCGACCGAGGCGGAGTGGGAGTACGCGGCGCGCGGCTCCGACGGGCGCAAGTTCCCCTGGGGCGACAAGCCCGGCGATCAGACCTTCATGAACGCGTGCGGCACCGAGTGCACGGCGTGGGAGAAGGCGCACGGGCTCAAGCCGAGCGAACGCATGTACGAGGCCGACGACGGCTTCTCCGGCACGGCGCCGGTCGGCTCGTTCCCGAACGGCAGGACGAAGTTCGGGGCCGACGACGTTGTCGGCAACGTGTGGGAGTGGACCGCGGACTGGTTCGAGACCTACAAGGACGAGGAGCAGGTGAACCCGAAGGGGGCGCCGGCCGGCGATCGCAAGGCGATCCGGGGCGGCGCTTACAACGGCGGCTTCGCGCTCTGGCTCAACCCGGCGTTCCGCTACCACCAGCTCGCGACGGCGAGCGCGCCTGGCATCGGCTTCCGCTGCGCCGCGCGCCTGTAGCCGTGCCGGTCCCCACGTCCCAGCTCGCGAACCCCTCCATCGCCGGCCCGCTCGGCACGCTGGCGTTCTCGCAGGTGCGCCCGCTGAGCTCGTCGCTCGCGCTGCGCGCGATCCGGTGGCACCAGAGCCTGGAGCGGCTCGGGGTGGTCCTGCCGTTCGCGCTGGTGCACGACGCGGGCCTGCTCTTCTCGACGCCGCGCGAGCAGCTGGAGCTCGGTCCGCGCTGCGACCCGAAGGAGCTCGCGGGCCGGCTCCGGGACGCGGAGCGCATCGTGGAGGGGTACCGGGCGGTGCTCCGGGAGCTCGCCGAGAGCGAGGCGGCGCGATGCGCGGCGCAGCTCCGGATGAGCGACGACCTGGTGACGGTGGTGCTGTCGCGCCTCTTCGGCGCGGTCGCGGCGCGGACCCACGCGCCGCCGGCCTACCGCGCGATGCTCCCGGCGGACGCGTCGCTCTTCGAGGGGATCGAGCCGCAGCTCCGCGGGCTGTTCCTGTCGGCGCGGCGCGAGTTCGAGCAGCGGGCGCTGGAGGCGCTCGACGTCTCGCGGCTGTACGTGCTCACGATGTCGGACGCGCTCGACATCGAGACGCTGCGGCTGTTCGGCATGCTGGGCTCGGAGGCGTCGGCGGGGGCGCTCGCCCAGGTCGATCTGCTCGCGGCGCTCTCGTCGCCCGAGGCGAACGACATCGTGAATTTCTCGCTGGAGATCCTGCCGAGCGTGCTCGAGACGAAGACGCGCCCGGCCGCGGGCACGACGGCGGCGCACGGCTATTCGGGGCTGGGGACGCGCGGCTCGATCGACAGCATGGTGCTGACGGAGCTCGCGTGGGACGACATGGAGCTGGCGCGCCGCATCGCGGACAACGAGGTGCTGTATTTCGCGCGCGAGCAGAGCCGGGACGAGCAGCGGCGCATCCACTACCTGCTCATCGACGCGTCGGCGTCGATGCGCGGCGATCGCCAGACGTTCGCCCGGGGGATGGCGATCGCGACGGGCAAGCGGCTGCTGCTGGAGGGCGAGGACGTGGCGTTCCGCTTCTTCGACGCGCGGCTCTACGAGCTCTACCGGGCGAAGAACGGGCAGCTGCCGACGGCGCACCTGCTGTCGTTCAAGGGGGAGCGCGGGAGGAACCCGGCGCGGGTGTTCGCGGAGCTCGCGACGGATCTCGATCTGACGCGGCACCACGATCCGCGGACGCCGGTGGTGCACCTCTTCACGCACGCGGCGCTCTACATCCCGCGGGAGATGGTGCAGGCGGTGCAGAGCCATGCGCACATCTCGGCGGTGTTCATGCTGCCGTCGGGGGGGCAGCTGGACCTCGACTACCTGGATCTGCTGGATGCGCACTGGGTGGTGGACCACGCGACGGTGGCTAGTGGGGCGGCTCGGGCTAGCGCGGCCAAGGCGATCCTTGGGGAGAAAGACCGGCAAGACCGGCAGGACCGGCCCGAGGAGGGAGGTGGTGCCGCACGGCGCCTGGGGGCCCCGCCTCACGGGTAAGCAGGGGGCGGCCTTGGTGGCCGCAACGGGAGACGCGGGGGTGGCCTCGATGGTCCCCGGGCGCAGCCCGGTCCCGGCCCTCGCTAACATGAGCTCGGCGCTAACGGGAGCCCCCGGCGCGCTCGGCGCACGGCCCCTACACCCGGTACACCCACCAGACCCGCAGCACGCGCTCTCGGGCGTCACGCGTCAGCCGCACGCGGTACGACCCGACGCGCAGGCGCAGCGTCACGGCGTCGTCCTCCGGCAGGCGGTAGAAGTCGCCCTCGCCCGTCTTGGCGAAGCGCTCGACGGCCTCATCGATCCGGGCGGCGTCGGTCCACGGGAGGCGCTCCAGCGCGACGCGTCCGGGCGGGGTCCAGTCGACGAGCCACGTCATCGAGGACGAGAGGCCGTGCGCCCGCGGGCCCGCATGATCTCCTCGTACTCCACCAAGGCGCCCTCGGCTTCCGCTCGCCGCCGGATCTCGGCCATCACCTCCTCGTGCGGGATGAAGGGCCCCGCCGCGCCGGCCGCGACCGCCTCGCGCTCCTCGTCCGAGATCTGCTCGTCGTAGACCACGGGTGCGAGGCGGAACGCCCGCAGGACCGGGTCCTCCTCGTCGAGGTCGGGAGCCATGGCGGGCGCGGCGCTGTCTCGTCGGGGGCTCATGCCTGCAGGCTACTACGGGCCCCTCGACGGATCGACGGTGCAGGATGTGGAAAAATAGACCGCTGACGGCAATGCACGGCGTCAGCAGAGCCGCTCCCGCTCCCAGCGTTCCTGCACGTGTCGGCAGCGCGGACGCCCTCGACGAAGAGCCCGGCGGCCTCGTGGTCGTCCAGGTCCAGGCCGAGCCGGAGCAGCACCGCGCGGTCGCGCGGCGGGACCGAGCGGAGGATCTCCGCGGCGGAGCGGCAGCGAGGCACCGGCGCGGGCCTGCCACGGACGTCGTCCGACAGCCCCGCCCAAGGATGCTGGCGTTCCCCTGCTGGCATCCCAGAGCGGACAGGCCGCGTCGTCGCCGAAGTCGACCCGCTCGGCCATCCGCCCGTCGCAGTTCTGCCCCATGGCAGTGCGCAGCTCCGTGTAGTTCGGCGCTCTCACCGAAATGGATGGGGAGATGGGGAGCGGACTTTCCTTCAGTGATGCGCGATCAAGCCCCGCATCTCGAACGGGTTCACCTCGTACTCCTCCTCGGTAATGAAATCGTCGATGCCGAGCCACTCCGCCAGAGGACGGCATTCATCCACCCTCCATGGGGCAATGAGCGCCGCGATCTCCTCGGGCGTGCGCGGGTAGACCTTGACCCCGGCGAGGGAGCCGGCGCTGCTCAGCTGGCCCGCCGCCGCGGCGCCGCGCGACATGACGAAGCTGAGCGCCAGCACGCTGCCAGGGGCGCAGAACGCGTGCAGCTTCCGCAGGAGGTCGCGCGAGCTCGCATCGTCCATCATGTAGAGGATGCCGATGCCTCCGACCGCGATGCGGCGCTCCGCGCCGAAGAAGCGCGCCGCCGCCGCGAGCAACGGCGACGGGTCTCGCAGATCGGCCTGGATGTAGCGCATGTTCTGCTTGTCAGCCAGGATCTGCTCGCCGTAGATCACGCTCACCGGGTCGACGTCCGAAAACAGGATGCGGGCATCAGGCAGGTAGTCGTTGAGATGGCCCTGCGTCGGTAACCCCGAGGCGAGATCGAGCACGCTCGTGATACCCGCCTCGGACCATTGCTGGCCCACGAGCTGGATGAACCAGCGGTTGAGCTTCGCATATTTCGGATAGGTGGGTACGAGCTTCATGATCGCCGTGGCAGCGACGCGATCCACCTCGTAGTTGTGGTGCCCTCCGAGAACGTAGTCGTAAACCCGACCGACGTGCGGCTTGGTGGTGTCAATCTCCATGGTTTCCTCCCTGGGGTGAGCTCACGGCGCGCCCGTCAACGGCCGCGATACGAGCGAGCAGCCCCTCGCTGCGGGGGCGGACTGCCACAGACCTCGAGCCCTTCCCGCCGCAGCGCATAGAGGATGCCGCTCTGAAGATTGGCCAGGACCACGATGCCCGCGAGGCGGGCGTCCTGGTCGCTCAGCGCGCGGGCTGCCTCGGGGCGGATGCCGACCAGCACCGGGTGGGTGCCGAGGAGGTCGAGCGCACGCGCGGTGCGCACGAGCGCGTCGACGGCCTCCGCGTCCATCGCCGGCACGCCGGTCACGTCGATGATCGCGGTGCGCGCTTGCCGGTCCACCACCTCTCGCAAGAGGCACTCGGTGATCCTCCCCGCTCGCTCGGTATCGAGCTTTCCAATGAGCGGCAGCACCAAGATATGATCATACACGGGCATGATCGGCGTCGAGAGCTCGATGATCACACGGCGCAGCTCGCGCTCGCGGTTATGGATGGCGCGCTCGAGCGCGAGCTGCATCTCGTCGCGCTGGACACCGACCTCGCGCTTCTCCTGCTCCGCCACCGCGTCCACGAGCAGCGTCAGGTAGTCGTTCACGCGCGCCACGGCCTCCAGCGCTCCCGGCGTACTTCCAGGCAGACGCGCCAGCACCTCGCGCAAGAGGACACGGCTCAGCCCGAGGAGAGCCCGCAGCCCGAGCCCCTGCTGCCCGAGCTCTTGCCCGAGCGACACGACGGGCGCCGTGTCGCCGGCAGAGGAGAAATGGAACAGCTCGTCGAGGATCTGCTGCGCGACCTGCGGCAATCGAAATGGTGGGAGACCGCTGCGGTTGTGTAGGGCGTTGTCCTTGAGCACCTTCGCCGCGCTCTTCGCCAGCGCCTGGCGCTCCGGGCCGATCCAGCTCTGCATAGGAGGTCCGCTTCCTCGGTCTTGGCCGTGTTATGTCGTAGAGGTGCTCATGAAGTAGGAGAGTAGACCGCCTTCGGATCGGGTTTGTTGATCTGAGAGCCAGACTGGAATGGACCTCGGCCTCATGCCGCGATCCACTCACCATGAAGGCGAATGTATGGCTTCGCGAGGAACGCGCCCCCGAGATGCGGTCTCACTCCCCCCGTGCTGTGAACCTATCGTATCAGTGTCCTGACTGTCTATGTTCCATGACAAAAGCGGCCTGCAGCGGCGAGACCACCGCACAAGGTGTGGCCCGCGCCCCTTCAGAGCCAGTTCTGCCCAGAGCGGCGCCCGACGGGGGGCGACCTCGCCTCGTACGCCTCGGGATCGTACGCCTCGGGATCGTTACGGCGTTCTGCCGTGATACGCCGGCTCGTTGCCGGGCTTCCACTTGATGTTGCAGCCGATACTCGGGCGCTGCTCCGAGGGGACAGGCGCCGAGGAGAGCACCGCGTCGATGGCGGCGCGGAGATCGCGGCCCGTCACGGGGACCTCGTTGCCAGGGCGGCTGTCGTCGAGCTGACCGCGGTAAACCAACCGGCGATCCGGGCCGAAGAGGTAGAAATCCGGCGTGCAGGCGGCGCGGTACGCCCTGGCGACCTGCTGGGCCTCGTCGAGGAGGTAAGGGAACGTGTAGCCGACCTCGCGCGCCTCTCTGGCCATCGCCTCGGCGTTGTCGGCTGGATACGCGACGATATCGTTCGAGTTGATCGCCACGATGGCCACGTCGTCAGCGCCATAATCGCGCCTCAGCCGGGCGAGCTCGTGGCGGATGTGTTTGACGAACGGACAATGATTGCAGATGAACATCACGAGGAGCGCCCGCTGCCTGGTGAAATCCGACAGCGCGACCTGCTTTCCGGTGAAGTCGGGCAGCCTGAAGTCGGGCGCCGGGGTGCCCAGCTCAAGCATCGTGGACGGGGTGCGTGCCATGACAGGATTCTCCTCTCGCTGTGACGGCGCGCACCCTACCACGCCGCGGCCCTCGCCGCTGAACACCTCCCCCGCCCCCGCGCCCGCGGCGGCCGTCCTCTGGCTCGCGCGGCTCGCGCGGCTCGCGCGGCTCGCGCTCCCCTGCCCTCTCCATCGCCGGGGCGCGCTCAAGGTCTGAGCGCCTGTCCCGGCAGGGCCATGGGGCGCCCGCGGGGCGCGGCGGTCACCTCGGGAAGTGGCGCTCGATCATCGAGAAGAACGCCGCCCCGCCCGGCTCGCCGCCGATGCTCCAGTACGTCACCCCGCCGAGCCCACCCTGCTCGGCGACGACGACCTTCTCCTCGAGCGACGCGAGGTCCTCGAAGAAGAGGCGCTCGCCGCTCGCGAGGAGCCGGTTCGGCGACCTCCCCGCGGCGAGCCGCCCGCCCTCGTCGTCCGGACACCGGCTCATGTGGTCGGTGCTCGTCTCGTAGCCGTCGCCCGCGAGCTCCAGGCACTTGCTGAGCGGCTCGCACCCCACCACGGCGCCCCCGCTCCCCGGCGCCTCCGGCCCGAGGAGACCGTAGTTCGGCAGCCCGAAGATGAACTTCTCGCGGCGCGCGCCGCCGTCGAGCGAACCGATGTACGAGACGGTCTCCTCGAGCCACCCGAGCGGCGCGACCGGGCCCACGTGCGGTCCGCCGTGCCAGTGGTAGTCGTAGCTCATCACGTGCACGTGATCCGCCGAGGCGCTCAGCGCCTCGTAATCGAATACGCCCTTCGCGGACCCGACCGCCGGCACCGCGAGCGAGAGCTCCTTTCCTTGCGCGTGGAGGGCGCGCGCGAGCTCGTCGATGAACGCCGAGAACGCGGCCCGCTCGGCCCGGACCGTCTCGCCCGGCCCGAGGACGGACGAGAGGTGCTCGTAATCGATGTCGATCCCGTCGTAGCCGTTCTCCATCACGAGCGCGACGACGCCCGCCACGTGCCGCGCCCGGAGCGCGGGATCGTGGAGCATGGCGTGCACGGCGGCGACGTCGGGGCGGTCGATGGCGGCGATGAGGGGGATGAGCCGGGTTTGCGCGCCGCCGGCCGTCGTGCCGTCGAGGACGCGCCGGTCGTGGAAGCCGGCGAACGGCGCCTCCCGGCCGCGCGGGTGGTTCTCGAAGCTGGTCGGCGAGGCGACGCGCCACCACTTCGGGTGGACGGCGTCGAACGCCCCGGCGTGGGCCGCGAAGGTGTCGTATCCGAGCTCGGTCGACTCGGGATCTCCGAGGAACTCGTGCAGCCACCCGCAGAAGCGGTGATCGCCCGGCGCGCGCGCCGCCTGGCCCGCGCGCTGCGCGCGGGGCGCGGCCGACGCCGAGAGCTCGGCGCTCCCCACCTCGTCGAGCGACGGCGCGCGCTCGGCCGCGCCACCGCAAGAGACGGAGAGCGCGGCGGAGCAGGCGAGCATCAGAGTCTGGTGAAACAGCTTCATATCGTCCGCGCTCTAGCAGCCCACCGCCGCATCGACAGCCCGGTTCTCACGCTTCCGCGGGCCGCCTCACGCCGAGCCCGCGATGCGCCGTTTGACGGCTACTCCATCCCCGCGCCCCTGAGGAATCCCCTTATTTTGCAGCCCTTCTCAGCGGGAAATTGAACAGGGAGGCGGGGAGACGGGGAGTATTTTGAAGATTTCCCTCCCCGCCTCCCCGTCTCCCTGTGAATTTTCCGAAGAATCTGAGGGGATGCCTCAAGCCCTCGCCCCACACGCCGCGCCCTCGCGCCTCGCTCCGCCGGCGGCAGGGCCGGCGACGCTCACGCGCACGCCCGCCGCTCCCTCGGCCAGGGCCGGTGTACTACGCTCGCTCCCGGCATGACCCAAGGCGTCCGCCCCCTGCACGAGCTCCGCGACGAGGCGCGCTCCGCGCTGGCCAGGAGCGATCTCACGCGCGCGCGCGACGCGCTCTTCAGCGCCCTCCAGCACACCATCGCCCGCGAGGAGGAGTACGTCGCCATGACGGACGAGCTCCGCGACGTGCTGGTCCGGCTGGGCGACGCGCGGAGCGCGCTCACCGTCTCCTGGTACGGCGGCAACGAGCAGAGCCAGCGCCCGCTCATCGCCAAGGTCCCGCCCATCGACCGCGCGCGCACCGTGCTCGCCTGGGCCGAGCGCGAGCAGGACCCCGAGCGGCAGAGGCGGCTCTACGGCCGCGCCGCCGACGAGTACGAGGCCGCCGGCCTCGTCGCGCAGGCCGCCATCGCCCGCGAGCGCGGCCAGGACTTCGCCCGCGCCCGCGCCCTCTGGTCGCGCCTCGCCCAGCTGCTCTCCTCGTCGGGCAGCGACCTCTACGCCGCCGGCCTCGCCCGCTTCAACCTCGCCCGCACCTCGCTCCGCACGGGCGACGCCGCGGCGGCGCGCGAGGCCGTCTTCGCCTCCGTCCACCTGCTCGAGGAGGCCGCCGACAGGTACGAGACCATCGGCCAGCGCGAGCGCGCCTTCGACTGCTACCAGGTCCTCATCGCCGTCGGGCGCGAGAGCCGCGCCTTCGAGCACGTGCTCGAGGGCTACGTGAACGTCATCCGCATCCTGCGCGAGGACCACCTGCGCTACTACGCGCTCCAGTCCTACGAGGAGGCCGTCGCCGCGGCCGAGAAGCAGGGCGAGATCTCCGCCGCCGCGACGCTCGCCCGCGAGATGGCCGCGTACGCCCGGAAAGAGGGGCTCACCGCCGTCGCCAACTTCGCCGTGCTCGCGCAGGCCCGCCTCTGGCAAGAGGTGTCCGCCGTCTCGCAGAAGCGCGCCGCCCCGCCCGAGATCGCCGAGAACGCGCTGCTCGCCGCCGTGATCGCGCTCGGCGAGGCGGGGCAGTACAGCAAGGTGGGCGGCGTCTACCGCGCCCTCACGCAGCTGCCGCTCGAGGAGACCCGGAAGAAGCACTACGCCCGCGCCGGCCGCCGCTACGTGAACGCGCAGGACCTGCCGATCGACGCCTCGCCGCTGCCGGCGCACCTCCGCCACGAGCTCGGCTTCCCCGACGTCTGGCACATCGACCTCGTCGAGTGGGAGCAAGCCGGCAGCGCCGCCCAGGCGTGCGGCGACATCGTGCTCGACCCGGCGCAGTGGTCCGAGGTCACCCGCCGCCGCGCCATGCTCGCCCGGCTCACCGCGCTCGCCGTCGAGGGCGCGACGCCCGAGGCCGCCCCCGCGCAGCAGCTCATCAGCCTCGCGGAGCAGCTCGCGACGGTCGAGCTCTACACGATCCTCTCGCCGCTCGAGCGCCTGTTCCGCCGCGCCGAGCCGAAGATCCGGGTCGCCGTCGTCCGCGCGCTCTCCCACTTCCTCTACAAGCGCACGTTCATCACGATCCGCGACGCGCTCGTGGATCCCGATCCCACCGTGGTCCACGAGGCCGCCCGCGCGCTGGAAGAGCTGCGCTTCGCCCACGCCTTCGATCCGCTCGCCCGCATCTACCGCGAGTCGCAGGCCGCCGCCGTGCGCGCCAGCGCCGTGCGGGCGATCGCGAAGATCGACACCCTCGAGGCCGGCGAGATGCTCCTCGGCATCCTCCAGCACGAGGGCGCCGAGGAGCGCGCCGTAGCCGTCGAGGCGCTCAAGCGCGTGCGCGGCATGAAGTTCGTGGAGCTCGCCCGCGGCTCGCTCGCCGAGCTGACAGGCTCCGCGCAGGCGGTGGTGCGAGAGATCCTCCAGAGTCGTGGCCTCGGCCCCTGAGCGCGCCTGCACGACCACGCGCCTGCACGACCGCGCGCCCGCCGGCCGCGCCGGGGCTCCACGACGAACCACGACGGAGCCGCGCGGGGGTGATCCGCTGTCCGGGCGGCGAGCGCAGACTGCGCCTGGCTCCTCCCCTCTCTCACGCACCAGAGACCGCGCCTCGGGCGAGCCTCCGACGAGGAGGACGAGCAACCCCGCGATTGTGCGCTGCGGCAAGGGGATTCCCCTAACGAGTTTGGTTCTCGCAGCGCTTCTGGAGGGTGCACGTCGACATCCAGTCGGGATACCCTGCACGCGCCAATCCAACTCATCCCGAGAGCGCCTCGGAGCGCGATGGCGTAAGCATGGAAGCGGACGGAGCGCTTGGGGGAGCGCTGGGAAACCGCCGTCCGGGCTCCCGATGGTGCGCTGCTCGACACAGGTCGACTTCTCAGCGCGCCACCGGCGGCTCTTGTCTCGTGTGGGCAGCAGCTGGGCGCCGTGCCGCGGCGCCCAGCTGCCCGCCGCCAGCGCGCGCCGCTAGCGCGCGCCGATGCCGATCCAACGGCGGCCGGAGCGCGGCAGGTGCCCTGGCGCAGGGCGGCCGCGCAGGGCGGCCGGAGCTCGACCCGGGCGCGGGCGCTCAGCTGCGGAGGATCGACTCGAGCGCGGGCACGATGCGGGCGTAGCGGAACTTGTATCCGAGCTCTTCCGCCCGCCTGGGATAGACGCGCTGCCCGGTGGTGATGATCTCGGCCGCGTCGCCCATCCCCAGCTTCACCACGGCCTCGGGCACGCGGAGCCACGACGGCCGGTGGAGCACCGCGCCGATCGCCTGCGCGACCTCGTCGCCGGTCTGCGCGTACGGCGCGGTCATGTTGAAGGGGCCGCGCACCGCCTCGTTGTCCAGGGCGAGCAGGGTCATCCCCACGACGTCGTCGCGGTGGATCCACGAGATGACCTGCTTGCCGTCGCCGACGGGCCCGCCCAGGAAGAACCGGAAGGGGGCGATCATCTTGTCGAGCGCGCCGCCGCCCTCGCCGATCACGACGCCGATGCGCAGCTGCACCGAGCGGACGCCGTGCTGCTCCTCGACGGCGCGGGCCGCCTCTTCCCAGCGGACGACGACGTCGGCGAGGAAGCCCTCGCCGGGCGCCGCGTCCTCGTCGAGCACCTTCTCGCCCGGCTGCGGGCCGTAGTAGCCCACGGCGGACGCGCAGAGGAACGTGCTGGGCTTGCGCTTGGCCTTGCCGATCGCCTCGCCCATGAGGCGGGTCGTGTCGATGCGGCTCCTCACGATCTCGCGCCGCGCCTCCTCGGTCCACCGCTTGACGATGGTCTCGCCCGCGAGGTGGACGACCGCGTCCACGCCGTCGACCTCCTCGAACCACGGCCCCGCGGCGTCCGAGCTCCACGACACGACGCGCGCCCCGGGCAGCGCCGCCTGCGTCCGCCCCACGTCGCGCGTCAGCACCGTCACCCGATCACCCCGCGCAAGCAGCTCCTTCACGAGACCGCGCCCGATAAACCCGCTGCCGCCAGTGACAAGAACCGTCTTCACGCGATCTATCTATCACGGCTCGGACGGAGGCGGGGCGTCCCTTCGAGCGCCGCCCACGGAGCGCTCGGACGGCCCGGCAGCTGTCCAGTCGTGACGCCGAGCGCTGGAGACGGTAAGACGCCGGACGTGATGGATGACCTAGAGACCTTCAAGAAGCTTCCTCTCGGCGGCCTCGATCGCCGCTCGCTCGTGGGCTCGCTGGCCGAGCACGGCGCGCGCGTGGCGACCGAGCAGCTCGCGGCGCACCGCGCCCGTATCAGCCCGGCGGGCGCGCGCATCGCCCCGGACACAGCGGTGCTGATCCTGGGCGGCTCGAACGGCATGACCCGGGCGCTCGCCCTGCAGCTGCTCTTCGGGGAGCGGGCCGCGGTCTTCGCCGTGCACTTCGACAGCGAGAAGATGCAGATCGGCCCGCACCACGTGAAGGCGATCACGGACGCGGCGGAGGCCGAGGGGCTCACCGCGCGCTTCTGGAACAACGACGCCACGAGGCCGCAGGTGATCGACGAGGTCGTCGCCGCGCTGAAGGAGCGGTATCGGGCGGTGCACCTCGTGAACGGCATCGCGGCCGGCGCGATGAAGCGGTACGCGGAGCACGGGCCGACCAAGGTGAAGGACCTCGACGTCGCGTTCGATCCGGTGCTCCAGATCCCTGATTTCTCGCGCCCGGAGAACATCCGCAAGCTCGGGCTCGTCGAGGTGGACGTCGCGAACGAGGCGGACATCGAGCGGACCAACAAGTTCATGGGCACGTCGTCGCTCTTGTGGGCCGAGCCGCTCGCCGCGGCGGGGCTCATCGCGAAGGGCGAGAGCGTTGTGTCCTTCTGCGACTACGACTACCCGAGCGACGATCCGGTCTACGCGATGGGCCCGCTCGCCGGCGCGAAGATCCTGCAGCGCAAGACGATGGCGGAGATCCAGGAGCGGTTCGGGGCGAAGACGGCGCGCATCTGCTATCCGGCCCTGGCCACGACGGCGCTCGGGGCGATCCCCGGCGGGCTGCTGATGTACGGGCTCAGCACGCAGATCTTGAAGGAGCGCGGGCAGTTCAAGGACGTCATCGATCTCGCGCGCGAGACGATGGAGATCTGGCGTCCGAGCTGGGATGGGAGCGATCTGCGGGTGGACGCGGCCTACCAGGCGTGTCTGCCGGAGTTCAACAAGCGCAAGGAGCAGATCGGTCCGAAGGACGTCCCCGGCGCGTTCCGGCAGCTGTTCGAGTGAGCCCTTGCGCGCGGGGCCTCGGCTCCGCGCGCCGCGCTTCACGGCCGGCCGCGCTGCGCGCGCGGCCGGCGGCCCGCTCTACCCTTCAGCCCGAGCGACCTCGGGCTCCAGCCGGGCGACCTGGCACTTGTCGGACAGGCGGATGATCCCCACCCAGGCGAGCACGCGGATGACCTGATACGCCGGGTCGATCTCGAACCACCGCACCGCGAAGTTCGGGCTCATCGAGTACTTGTGGTGGTTGTTCTGGAAGAGCTCGCCGAGCGTCACGAGATCGAGGGCCAGCGTGTTGCGGGAGTCGTCGTCGCTGTCGAAGTTGCGGTAGCCGTAGCGGTGGCCGCACCAGTTCACGATCGCCCCGTGCAGCGGGCCCATGGTCCAGTGGAGCGGGAGGAACAGGAACTGCCACCAGTGCGAGGCGAAGGCCACGTAGAAGAGCACGTAGCCGGTGCCCCACGCGAGCCGGCCGATCCACGCGTTGCCGATGCGATCGAGCGTGGGCCACTGGGGGTAGCCGCCGAGGAAGCGCGGCTCCACGTCGGCCGTGCCGTCGTAGATCGCGTCGTAGCGGTGCGCGGTGTCCAGCATCATCCGGACAACATTCGAGTAGTACCGCGGCGAGTGCGGGTCCTTCGGCGTGTCGCTGTACGCGTGGTGCATGCGGTGCAAGATCGCGTAAACCCAGGGCACGAGGTACGACGAGCCCTGCGTGAGGTACGTGAGGAAGTGGAAAATCCGCTCCCATGGCTTCGACATCGTGAACATCCGATGCGAGGCGTACCTGTGCAGGAAGAAGGTCTGGAAAAAGACCGAGAGCGTAGAGTGGGCGATGAGGACGATCGCGATCTCCATGTTCGCGTCCTAACCCGGTGACGCGCGGCAGGGGGTCAGCTCACGGTCACGATTCCGTAACGGGCCTCGGGTCCGCGCGGCCTCTGGTCGCTTCTATGTCCGCGGGATTCCGCGGGAATCCCCGTGATTGTCCGTGATAAACCGAGTCCGTTCATGGTAACAGCGGTGTCGTGAAGGCCGTGATCATCGGTGCGGGCCGGGGCAGCCGGCTGCGTCACCTGACCGAAGAGCTGCCGAAGACGCTGGTCCCGATCCTTGGCCGCCCGATGCTCGACGGCATCCTCGAGGCGCTCGCCGCGGGCGGCTTCCGGCGGTCGGATATCGTGTTCGTCTGCGGCTACAAGGCCGACGTCATCCGGGCCGCCTACCCGGATCTGACGTACGTCGAGAACCGCGGCTGGGAGCAGAACAACATCCTTCTCTCGCTCCTCTGCGCGCGCGAGCACCTCGAGGGCGGCTTCGTCTCGACGTACGCCGACATCGTCTACCGGCCCGAGATCGTGGCGGGGCTGGTCCGCTCACCGCACGACATCGCGCTCGCCTGCGACACGGACTGGCGGCGCCGCTACGTGGGCCGCTCGCAGCACCCCGAGACCGACGCCGAGAAGCTCCGCGCCGGCGGCGCCGAGGGGGATCGCGTCCTCCAGATCTCGCGCCGCATCCCTTCGGAGTCCGCGACCGGCGAGTTCATCGGGGTGATGAAGCTCTCGGCGCGGGGCGCCGGGCAGTTCCTGGCCGCCTTCGACGCCGCGCGCGACGCCTTCTCGAATCGGCCGGAGTTCCGCGAGGGCCGCACGTTCCAGCGGGCCTACCTCATCGATCTGCTCCAGCACATGATCGAGTCCGGCGCCGACCTCCGCAAGCTCGACACCCACGGCGGCTACATGGAGATCGACACCCTGGAAGACGCGTCGATGGCCGACGCGTGGTGGCGCGGCGCGCCCTGAGGGCTCTGATCGGTTCTAGAGGGCGTCGGCGAAGGTCGCCCCCTGGGCGAGGAGCCCGGGGAGGCCGCCGGTGTGCAGGAACAGCACCCGCTTGCCCGATAGCTCGCCTCGCTCGGCCAGGTCCCAGAGCCCGGAGAACGCCTTGCCCGTGTACACGGGGTCGAGGACGAGGCCCGACAGCCGCGCCACCTGGAGGATCCGCGCTCGCTGCTCCGGCGTGGACACCCCGTAGGCAGGGCCCTTCGCCGAGTCGTCGATCACGAGGTGAGCGGGCGAGCCGAGGCGCGGCTCGAGCGCGCGCGCGTCGTCCATGATCCCGACAACGATCCGCGCGAACGTCGCCCTGTCGTCGCAGACCGCCATCGAGCGCACCTCGCCGGCGACCTCGTAGCGGGCCGCGCCGAGCGCCGTGCCCGCCGCCGTCCCGCCCGAGCCGCACGCGTGCACGATGACGTCGAACGGCTTGCCGCCCGCGAGGCCGAGATCGAGCTGCTTCCGGATCTCCTCCATCGCCCGCACGTAGCCGAGCGCGCCTAGGCCGTTCGAGCCGCCCTCGGGGATCACGTACGGCCGGCCGCCCGCCGCGCGGATCTCGGCGGCCGCTTCGGCCATCAGGGCGCCGCGGTCCCTGTATGCCTCGGGCGAGATCAGCCGGATCTCCGCGCCGGCGAGCCGGTCGAGCAGCACGTTGCCCTCGAGCGGCGCGTGGGCCGACGGGTCGCTCGTGCGCAGGAACAGCACCGAGCGCAGGCCGAGCGAGGCGCTCACCAGCGCGGTCGCGCGCGCGTGGTTCGACTGGAGGCCGCCGCAGGTGATGACGCGGTCGGCGCCCTCCTCCCGCGCGGCGGCGAGCAGGTACTCGAGCTTGCGGATCTTGTTGCCGGCCTCCGCGCCCGCCGTCATGTCGTCGCGCTTCACGTAGAGGTCGACGCCGAGCGCCTCGGCGAGCCGCTGCGGGCGCTGGATCGGTGTCGGAAGGTGGCTCAGCGCGAGTCGTTTGCGCATCGTTTCTCTCCGCTGTCTGCCAGGGGCGCCCGCTGCTGCGCGCGGACGGCCCTCGCAACCGCCCTCTAGCACCCTGGGCGGCCCTCGTCTGCTGTGTCGCGCGCGAGCTCGACCGAGGACCCGGCGAGCCCTGGCGGGCTCAGTGGATCACGCCCAGCTTGAGCGTGAGCAGGTACTGATCGGGGAGCTCGGCGCCCGCGGCGTCGTCGAAGGCGCCGCCCGGGAACAGGACCCCGGCCTCGGTGCCGAACTGGAGGGTGACGAGCCTGCCCATCGCGATGCGCGCGTCGACGCCGAGGTCCAGCTCGAGGCCGAGATCGCGGCGGCGGCTGTCGCCGCCGTCGTAGTTGGCCAGGCTGCCGCCCGCCCGCGGGGCGCCGTAGGGATCGACCAGATCCGAGGTCGCCTCGGCGATGACCGCGCCCGCCTTGAGGTCGAGCCAGCGCGCCGGCCGCACGATGATGCGCGGGTTCACGTAGGCGGCGCCGGGCACGCCTCCCTTGGACGGCAGCGACCTGATGCCTGGCTCGGGGGACGCGGCGAAGAGCTCCCGCTCGGCGATCGTGGCCGCGCGCGCCGTCTTCCAGGCGAGCACCTCGTCGAACAGGAGGAGCCCGACGTTGTGGCTCGGGTCGAAGGTGAAGCGCCGCGACACGCCGTCCGTGGGGTCGTCGTCGCCCGAGGCGTAGCCGGCCTCGATCTCCGTGACGACGCGCCCCCACCGCGCGGCTGGCCGCGGCCCGCGGCCCGCGACGTGCACCGCGCCGAGCGTCGCCGCGCCGCCGACCGAGCGCACCGTCACGGGCGAGCGCCCGAACGCGTGGCCGGAGGGCGGCGGGGGCCCGCTCGGGGCGAACGACGCCGCCCCGAGGATCACCGCGGCCTCGAGCTCGCCGTAGACGTGGGCGCGGCCCCCCGGCACCGGCGCGTTGAATCTGCCTGCCACGTCGAGGATGCCGGACGTGAGCACCTCGCTGAACCGGGCCGGGCTCGTCTTCGCGCGGCGCTCGCGCGCCTGCCGCCGCATGGCGCCGTAGATCCCGATCTCGCCGCGCCGCTCTCGCCAGAGCGCGGACACGACCGCCTGGAAGGCGCGATCGCCCTCGCCTTCGTCCTGCCCTTCGACGTCGTTGCCGAGCAGGTCGGCCGCGTTGTCCTCGAACACGAGGTCGCCCGCCACGGTCACGTGGAGCGGCCCGCCCTTGCCCATCGGCGTGGCCGCGAAGAGGACGCGTTCCATGAGCGAACCGCGCTCGTAGTCGCCGAAGACGCTCGCATGCTCGCCGTCGTTGACGACGAGCCCCATCCCCCAGTGCGCGCTCTGCTGGCCCACCCGGACGACGCCGAGCGCCCACGGCACCTCCAGGTAGAGGGTGCGCGGGTGCACCTCGTACCACGCCAGGGCGGCGCGCGCGTCGCGCACCTGCTCGACGTCACGCGTGGTGTCCCCGGCGATGAGGCCCCGGACGACGTCGATCTGCGCCACGATCGAGGCCTTGTCCTTGAAGTGGAAGCGCGGCGAGAGGCGCAGCCAGTGGGCGATGTACTGGCTCTGCCCGAGCGTCGTCGCGCCGGGAGCCGACAGGGGCGGCGCCCGGAGCGGCAGATCGCTCATGGCGCGGTAGCGGAGCTGGTACTCGCCCTGCAGCGAGAACGTCGATCGGGCGGGATCCGGCGGGGGCGGCGGCTTGCGGCCGGTGTCGAGCACGAGCCGCTCCTCGAAGTCGTCGACGGCCGGCGCGGACGGCGCGGCCGGCGGAGAGCCTCGCCCGGCGCTCGCTTCCTCGACGGGCTGAGCCGCGCTCGGCGAGGCGAGCGCGACAGCAAACGCAAGGGGGGCGAGGGGGACGAAGGCGAAGCGCATCGGAAGCAAGCAGCCGCTCACCAGCGCCCGGCCGGGAACGCGCGCCCGAAGGATAGGCGGATCGATCCCCGCCGGGCACTGGATTCTTCCGCCAACGGCGCGCAGCTGGCTTTTCGCGGGGCATCCGCCGCTCTAGCGTGCGCCTTCGTGACCCTTTCCACGCCGAGCGCCGCCGCTGGTTCTCCTTCTTCGCCGCCTCCGCCGCCTTCGTCACCTCCGTCGGATCCGTCGCGTCCGTTGCTCCTCGGCCGCCCGCTCTCGCTCGCGGATCTCGAGGAGGTCGCGCGGCGCGGTCGTCCGGCGGCGATCTGCGCCGAGGCGCGCGAGCGGGCGGCGGCCTCGCGCCGCGCGATCGACGCGATCGCGGCGGCGGGCGACGCTGCGCCGGCGGTGTACGGGATCAACACCGGCTTCGGCGCGCTCGCGGAGACGCGCATCGCGGATCACGACATCCGGGCGCTCCAGCGCAACCTCGTGCGGAGCCACGCCTGCGGGGTCGGGCCGGAGCTCGGCGAGGCCGAGGTGCGCGCCATGATCGTCCTGCGCGCGCAGGTGATCGCGCTGGGGCACTCCGGGGTGCGCACGGAGGTGCTCGATCTGCTCGCCGCCCTGCTCGAGCGCCGCGTGAGCCCGCGCATCCCTGCGCAGGGGTCGGTCGGCGCGTCGGGCGATCTGGCGCCGCTCGCGCACCTCGCGCTTGTGCTCATCGGCGAGGGGGAGGCGCGCTTCGAGGGGCAGCTCATGCCGAGCGCGGTGGCGCTCGCGAAGGCCGGCCTCGCGCCGATCGAGCTCGCGGCGAAGGAGGGGCTCGCGCTGATCAACGGGACCCAGTACATGACCGCGCTCGGCGCGCTGGCGCTGCGGGACGCGGCCGCGCTCTGCACGGTCGCGGACATCGCCGGCGCGGTGAGCCTCGAGGCGCTGATGGGCTCGAAGCGCCCGTTCGACGAGCGGCTGATGCGCGTCCGCCCGCACCCGGGCCAGGCCTGCACCGCCGGCAACCTGCGCGCGCTCCTCGGGGGCAGCGAGATCATGCAGAGCCACGCGGACTGCCCCAGGGTGCAGGACGCCTACTCGCTCCGCTGCATGCCCCAGGTCCACGGCGCGACGCGCGACGCTGTCGCCTGGGCCGCCGAGGTGCTGACCCGCGAGGTCAACAGCGTCACGGACAACCCCACGGTGTTCCTCGGGGATGGGCCGGACGGCGGCGCCGAGCTGATCTCGGGCGGCAACTTCCACGGGCAGCCGGTCGCGCTCGCCCTGGATCTCGCCGCGATGGCGGCGGCGGAGCTCGCGAACATCAGCGAGCGGCGGGTCGAGCAGCTGGTCAACCCCGCGCTCTCGACCGGGCTCACGCCGTTCCTGGCGCCGCACAGCGGGCTGCACTCGGGGTTCATGATCGCCCAGGTGGCGAGCGCCTCGCTGGTGAGCGAGAACAAGGTGCTCTGCCACCCGGCGAGCGTCGACTCGATCCCCTCGAGCGCCGGCCGCGAGGACCACGTGAGCATGGGCAGCATCAGCGCCCGAAAGCTCGCGCAGGTGATCGAGAACGTCCGGAGCTCGCTGGCGATCGAGCTCATCACGGCGGCCCAGGGCGTGGACCAGCGGCTCCCGCTCCGCCCCAGCGCCGGCGTCGCGGCCGCCCACGCCGCCATCCGCCGCGTGGTGCCAGGGCTCACCGAGGACCGCCCCCTCTACCGCGACATCGCGGCGGCCGCGGAGCTCATCCAGAGCGGGGCGCTCATCGCCGCGGTGGAGGAGGCGGTGGGCCCTCTCAACTGATTATTTCTGTTACGAAAATTACATCTGAGACGATTTAGAGGAAATCTTACGCGAGATAAGGGAATGCGATCGGTCCATTGCGGGGCGAGTTGCTGTACATTGGCTCAGTGCCCATTCCGGTCAGCGCCCCGCCGTTTCCCTTCGATGCCGTGCGGGATCTGCTCGGGGTGGTGCGGACGATCTACGTGGCGGCGAAGGAGGGGGGGTCGTCGCGGGAGGAGCTCGCTCGCATCGCGCAGGTGGGCAAGGAGCTGAGCCGGGCGCTGGATCTGGCCGGATCGCCCCAGCAGGGGGCGTCGGGGCTGTCGGCGGCGTGGAAAGTGGCGGACAGGGCGATGCTCCAGGTGAACGACCTGGTGGATCCGCTCACACCGGCGGCGCCGCTCCTGATGGCGGCCCGGAGCCGGGTGACCGGGAGCCGGCTGACGCTGCGGAGCAAGCCGCAGGGGCGGTAGGAGACCTGCCCCCTCGGTGGCCTACTGTAGGGCTGGAATCGTCAGCTGCGACCGAAGAACCTGCGTCCACGCGACCGCTCGGCGTCGCGCCGGATGCCCTGCATCACCACGCGGATGAGCTCACGGTTGTAGGCGCGCCTGTCGTGGCGCTTGTGCTCGGGCAGCTTGACGCCCAGAGCGTGTGCGAGACGTTCTACGTTCTCTACCTTCGCCTCGCGCAGACAGTCGATGTCCAGATCCATGGAGTGGCGCTCCCATTACTCGAATCCACTCGGCTTGTCGAGCCCAGAGGACACGAGCGTGGCTGCGCGCCGTTTCCCATCGGGTTCCCGCCGGACCATGGCAGGCTCCCATCAGACCGTGACGGGCATGCGGCGTCCCGGGCACGTCGGCGCCACGAGGCGCGCCAGCTCGGCGCGCCGCACGTAGGAGGTAGCCCCGCCCGGACTCGAACCGGGACGCCCGCGAGGGCCGCGGATTTTAAATCCACCGCGTCTGCCATTTCGCCACGGGGCCAAGATGTTGATATTACTTTGATTTTTACTTTTGGGAGCCCACGCTCGCCTTCGTTTGTGCTGTTTCCGGCTAGCTCGGGGATCGCCTAGGCGAGGGAAGCTAGCTCGCCAAGGCCCAGCTCTGCAAACGTCCTGGCGGCTCGGCGGTATCTCTGGATCATCACGCTCGATCGATGGCCGGTTCTGTCGGCCACCCAGGTCTCGCTGCGGCCGTTCGCCAGGGCGACTGTGATGAACGTTGAGCGCGGGTCGTGGGCGCGGACCTGCTGGCGCTCGCACGCGGGTCGTTCGTCTTGTTCTTCTTGAGGCGCAGCGCACCGCGATCGATGTCGACGTCCTGCACCTGCGGGCGCGCCGCCTCGCTGATGCGCGGGCCCTCGCGGTTCAGGAAGCCCCAGAGGACGCGCCAGCACAGCGGGATCGAGGTGCTGGCCAGCAGGCGCGCGTCCTCGTCGGGGTAGAGGCAGGCTTTCGCCTTCGCGGGGCCGAGCTTCGGGCGGAAGTCGCGGGGGAGCGGGTTGGTCGCGAGGAGACGGCACGGGAAAACGGCCATCGCCATGAGCCGATGGAGAAGCTGCGCGATGTGGCGGCGCGACGCGGGGGACATCGGCGGGAGCGCACGCCTGCTCCTCGGTCCGCTTGGGGTCGACGGGGAAGCTCTCCCGGTCCTTGTCGCCGACGAGGACGCGGACGTAGAGCCGCCCAGCGTCGTTGCGGAAGAGCGATCCCGTGGGCTTGCGGGGCATGGCGCCCCCTGTTCTACCGCGATTCGCAGCCGCGCTCACGCCTGGAGCGGCCCGCCTGCGCAGGGGGCCCGCGCGAGGCCGACCTCAGGGAGCGCCGCCGCTACGCCGGCGAGACCGTGCTCGGCATCGTTCGCCCCGCGCGCCGCAAGCGCAGGGACGGCGTCGAGCTTCGTCTTGAGCCAGGCAATGTGTTCGGGGTGCTGCGCAGCGGGCACCGGCCCATGTCGCAACATGCCCGCCGCCTGCTCGGCCAGGTGGTGTCCTCGCTCGAGAAGCCGCGCCTCGAGGAGGCAATCGTCCTGCGGTACGTCGGGGAGATCGGCGGCAGCTCGCGGAGCGGGGGTTGTGTAGCCTGACTTTTTGCCGCCTGGACGGTCGGATCTGAGCCTGAGCCCAGGTCGCGGTGATGCGACGAAGGTATTGCAACTGCAAACGGATTCGCATATCGGTGCACTATGGGAGACCATGCGCGCCTAGCGCTCTGGTGCTGCGGAGGTATCGGGCGATCGCGGGCGGTATCCAGGCGACCGTGGGCTCTCAAGGGACCAAGTCTTTTTGGGAAGGGACAAGAATCATGAACCACCGAGCTCGATATACCCTCTCGGCGCTGATCGCAGCTGCATCGATGAGCGTCGGAGGCCCAGCCTCTGCCGACGTGACCATCTGGGGAAACGTATCGCCTCAGAACCCAACGGACCCATGGGACCTCGGACCGAACCGGCTCCGCGTGGGAACCGGCGCGGTCGAGGTGACCGATGGCGGGACGTTGATCAGCCCCGGCGCAACCGTGCGGGCGAGCTTCGATCCCGGCATCATCCTGGTCGACGGGTATGGCTCGACCTGGATCAACAACGGATCCATCGAGGTCGGCGACGATTTCGAGAGTCGGATCGTCATCCGTCACGGCGCCGAGGCGATCACCGATGATCTCGTGGTGGGCATCGGAGGCGACACGAAATCTGGCCGCGCGCTCGTCGAGGGGTACGACGCCACCCTGACGAGCAGGACGACGACCTACATCGGCACGCAGGGGCATGGGACCCTGGAGCTCAAGCAAGGAGCGAGCTTCTTCTCACACGACGTCTACTTCGGCGGCATCATCGGCCGCAGCTGCGGGACCTGCACCGGCGAAGCCATCATTACGGGCACCGCGACGAGGTGGGTGAGCACGGGAGCGTTCGTCCTGGGCATGAGGAGCCGCGGCTTGCTGGACATTCGGAGCGGCCAGCTCTCCACCGTGGACGCGCGCATCGGCGGCGATGGCTTCATGAACAGCAGCGCGAGCGTCAGAGGCTGGGGCGGCACCTGGACCAACCAGGGGCTCCTCCAGGTGGGATCGAACTACGGATATGGCACGCTTACCGTCGGCGCTTATGGGACCCTGACCACAGAAGATACCGAGATCCGCTCGGAGCTCGGAGGTGGCTTCGTCATGGTGAACGACGTCTATGCGTCGTGGCTGAACAGCGGCGATGTTTCGATCTTCGCCTCTCTGTCGCAGTCTCCGTCGCTCCTGATCGACAAGGGCGCCTCCGTGAGGATCGGCGGCCTCCTCCGGACAGCGCTGTTGTTCGGCGGCTATCCCTATCTGGGGCCCTCCGTGCGGCTCGCGAAGGGCGACCTCGTCGCAGGCGCGATCGACGTCGATGCGGGCGACCTCGACTTCGCTGGCGGGCGCCTCGAGACCGGCAGCTTCCTGGGCGATCTCGCCAACACGCAGGCCGGCGAGCTCTCCGTCGGAGAGGTCTACCCTTCGACCGGCATCGCCGGCACCTACAGCCAGGGGCCGGGCGCCGCCCTCCGCGTCACGGTCGCAGGCTCGAGCTCCTCGCCGCTCCTCCAGGTGGATGGGGACGTCAACCTCGACGGGGCGCTGGAGGTCCTGCCGGCCGCCGGGTCCGTGTCGTTCCAGGCCGGGGACACCATCGTTCTGCTCGGCTGGAGCGGTGACCTCACGGGGACGTTCGCCTCCGTGAACATCGCCTTGCCGCTCGCCCCAGGGCTCGCCTGGGACACTTCCGCGCTGTACACGACCGGCGAGATCACCGTCGTAACCGCAACCTGAGCGCCGCTGGCTTTCGAAGCAGAGGCGCCTCTCCGCGATGTACCTCCCCGACGGGGAGACCTGGATCCCGGCGCAGGTGTTCTCCCGGCTGCTCACGCCGTCGAACGTGAGCTGGGCGATGGAGTTGAGACCGAGGTTGGTGACGAAGGCGTTCACGGGGGCAGCGGATCGTCCTTCCGCTCGCGCTGCCAGAGCGCGCGAATGGCATCGACGGTCTCGGGGGCAAGCCGCGCGTTTGCAGCGGCGAAGTTGTCGAGCGCCTGCTCGACGGACTTCGCGCCGGGGATGACGGTGGATACCTGCAGCTGGGCCAGGATGTACTGGAGCGCGGCGTGCATCATCGAGGTGCCCGGGGGAAGCGCGCCTCGTACGGGCCCGAGCCGCCCCCGAGGTTCTGCGGCACGAAGACGGCGCCGATCCGGGCGTAGGCGAGGCTCTGCTCGATCATCGCGTAGAGCGCCGCTTCGCCGCGCCGTCGGGCGCGAGGGCGCGGCGGAGGTGATCGGTGAAGGCGCGCACCTTCGGCAGGACGTGGCGGGTCGGGAGCGATACGACCGAGATCGCGACCGCATCGCACGCGGTGTCCGGGAGCACTTCGACGAGCTTCCGCGCCTTGCCCGCGCGCGCCAGCATGAAGTCGCAGAGCCACGCGAGGCCGGCGCCCTCGATCGCCAGCTCGATCAGCGCCTCGCCGTCGTCGACGACGATGCGCCGCGTGGGCGCGATCTCGCGCACCTTCACGCCGTCGCGGAGGCGCCAGGGGATGAGCCGGCCGTGCAGCGCGTACCCGAGGCGCACGTGGCGCTCGAGGTCGTCGACCGTGCGAGGCCGGCCGTGCTCGCGCAGGTAGCCGGGCGCGCCGCAGACGAGCATCCGAGAGCGGCCGACCGGGCGTGCGATCAGACCCGAGTCCGGCAGCGTGCCCAGCCGGACCGCGACGTCGATCCGCTCCGACGCGAGATCGGCCGGGTCGTCGCGCAGCACGAGCTCGACGTCGACGTCGGGGTAGCGCTCGGCGAAGCGCGCGAGCACCGGCACGATCACGTGACGGCCGATCACCGTCGGCGCCTCCACGCGGAGGAGCCCGGCCGGTCGATCGCGCAGACCCGAGGTGGCGCGCTGCGCGTCGTCGAGCTCGCGCAGCGCGGCGCGGGCGCGCTCGAAGAACGCGCGCCCTTCGTCGGAGAGCGTCACCGCGCGCGTGGTGCGGTGGAAGAGCCGCACGCCGACCTCGCCCTCGAGCTGCGTGATGCGGCGGCTGACCGCGGACGGCGTGACGCGCAGCCGGCGCGCGGCGAGCGTGAAGCTCCCGAGCTCCGCGGCCTCGACGAACGCTTCGATCGCTGCGAGCCGGTCCATGTCGCACCTCGATTGATGCGTATCATGCACGAAAGTTGTTCGCCTTCGGCGATGGTTTGCGCCGCGCGCACGAGCCACGGTGCCCTGCATGAGCACCGTGAACGTCGGCGCCACCTCTCCCAGCCCGCGCGCCCGGGCGGTCACCATCGGAGCGATCACGACGCTCGTCGCGACCGCGATCCACCACGTCTACGGCGGCGTTCGGTACGCGACGCCGTGGCGCCTCCACGGCGCCGCCGTCGCGCTCGCGCTCTGCGTCCCCATCGCGCTGGCGTACGCGGGGTACCGGCGGAGCCCGGGCACGCGCGCCGGCCGCATCTCCGGGGGCTCGCTCGCGGCGCTCGCCCTCGCGTTCCCGGTGACGTCGATCGGGCTCTTCGAGGGCGCATACAACCACCTCGCGAAGAACGTCCTCTTCTTCGCGGGCGCGCCTCGCGACCTGCTCCTCCGGATGTTCCCGCCGCCCACCTACGAGCTCCCCAGCGATGCCTTCTTCGAGATCACCGGCGTCGGGCAGATCGTCCCCGCGGCGATCACCGCGATCGCGGCCCTCGGCCTGATCGGCGACCTGCGCCGCCGTGTCACGAGGCTCGCGCCCGGGGCCGTACTCGGCGCGCGCGAGCTCGTGGGCGTCCACGGCGAGCGGATCCGCATCCCCGATCCCACGCGGATCGTGCACCTCCAGCTCCGTCGCTTCGCGGGCTGTCCGGTGTGCAACCTCCACCTCCGCTCGATCACCGTGCGTCACGACGAGATCGCGGCGGCCGGGATCCGCGAGGTGGTCGTGTTCCACTCGAGCGCCGACGAGCTCCGGCTCCACACCGACGGGCTCCCCTTCGCGGTGGTGCCCGATCCCGAGAAGCGGCTGTACGCGGAGCTCGGCGCCGAGCCGTCGCTCCTCTCGGTGCTCGATCCGCGCGTGTGGCCCACCATCGTCCACTCGGTGGCGCGGAGCGCGATCGCGATCCTGCGCGGTCGCGAGCGGCCGCCCGCGCTGATCCCGACCGGCGGTCGCTTCGGGCTCCCGGCCGACTTCCTCGTGGCGCCCGACGGCAGCGTGCTCGCGAGCAAGTACGGCGAGCACGCGGGCGATCAGTGGTCGGTCGACGAGGTCCTCGCGCTGACGCGTGCGCCTGCGGTGTCGAGCGTGCGCGCGGCCGCCGAGGTGTGCGCGCCGTGAGGGAGCCCCCGAGGGCTCGGCCAACGACAACCTCGACGGTCTGCTCGAAGTCACAGCCAGGAAGACGAGCCGCTCCCGCCCTCATCGTCCCAGCCCTCGATCCTTACCGCATCTTGCACATTGAACCCGTCGAGCTCCGCCACGAGCGGTCCCCTCCGCTTCGCCTCGAACGTGGCCTCGCCGGCGCCGTCCCCCCGGACGTGACCGCGGCTATTCGGCTTCGGGGAAGCGAAGCGTCTCGTGGGCCTCGCCGCTCGGCCCCCTCACCAGCGTGCCATCGACGTTCCAGCTGATACCGCCCTTGCCCGGCGGCCCGAGCTCGACCGTGAGCCCCTCCACCGTGAGCTGGTCCTCGTCGAGGTAGGCGATGCCGATCGAGTCGCCGCCGCGTCCGGGGCCGCCGTAGCCGCCGGGGCCTCCGTCGCCCCCGTCGCCACCGGCACAGGCCCGGGTGCCGTCGCCCAAGGCGCCTCCCTTCCCGCCTCGGCCGCCTCTGCCGGCTTTCTCGGGGGCGCCAGCATTGCCGCCCGGACCGGCCTCGCCTGTCCAGATCGAGGTGTCGCGCACGGTCAGCTTGGCGTGAAGCGCGATGATGCCAATCGTCGGATGTCCGTTCTCGCCCCCTCGACCGCCTCGGCCAGCGCAGCCGCCAGCGCCCCCGGAGCCGCCGCTGGCGCCTCCCTTGGACGCCGCATCGCAGACGGCGAGCCCGCCCCGACGACCGCCTCCCCCGCCGCCGCCCTGGCCTGGCGTGCCATCGCCTCCGTAGCTGGCTCTGCCGCCTTCCCACCCTCTCGGGGTGATGTCCCCGATGCCCCCATCGACGGTGCCCAGCGCACCGGGCTCGCCATCGAGCCCGGCTTGACCCGCTTCGCAAGGGGCGTCCGTCTCCTCCCCCGCTCCCCCCCGTCCGTCCGTCGAGGTGGCCGCCACGCGCGGCTCCCCGTACTCGCCGTCGCCAGCGGCGTCGGGCAGCCCATCCCCTCCTTTGCCACCGATGCTCGGGACGGCGCTCGGGATGACTTCGAAGCACGGGTTCTCCACTGCTGCGCCGCCAGGAACGGTGGCCGCCGAGCACGCGTCTCCCCCCTCCTGCCCATCGTGTCCATCTCTTCCCCGGTTCGGCGAGGGCCACGGGTAGCCATCGTCGCCCGCCGTCCCGGCTCCGGTGTGAATCTGGCCCCGGATCAGCTCCGCCGTCGTGTTGGAGTGGACGAGCATCGCGGTCGAGCCCTCCGCCCAGAGCTGCACGTCCATGATCATCGATACCCCGTCCGCGGCTCCCGTCTCTCCGGGGGCCGACGGCATGACGGTCAAGGAGCGGGAGCTCGAGTTCAGCGATGTAATCCGCGTGGGATCGTCGTTCTCACGCTCCCACGTGGTGCAGTTGAATCCCCCGACGAGATCCACGCCGGACGGCAGCGAGATGGGAGCACGGAACGACTGGTTGCACACGAAGACGCGTCCTCGCCCGGTACTCGCGAGCTCGATGCCGCGGTCCAGGCTCTGCACCGGCCTGGACCTCGTGCCGGGGTTTTCGTCATCCGCCCCCAGGGTGTAGCCGGCGACGAACACCCCGCAGCCAACCTCCGGAATACCGACGGCGAGGCGCTCGAGACAGGAGGACTCCGACGGCGCGCCCGCTGGCGATGCGGCACTGCAGCCGGCCGCGACGAGCAACAGCGCAGAGGACAGGCATGTAAGGCTCGGGTTTCGCATGGTTCTCCGTCAATGTTACGCCGCAGGTACAGGGCCGTTCAACGCGGAGCGGCCGCGGGCCACGTGATCGAGGTCGGCCACGTCGCTGCCCTCCGCTTGACGAGGAAAAGAGATCTCCTCCCCCCGCGCCGGCTCCGCTCGCAGGGCTCACCCGGGGGCCGACGTCATTCATTCTCCGCCGCGCCGTGCGCCAGCACCGTCTCTCCACCGTCCTTGTCAAGCTCGATGAGCCGGCACGGTGTCGCCTTCCGGATTCGCTCTGCCAGCGGGCGGGAGTGCGTCGTGATCCACAGCTGACTCCGGGATGCCGCGTGCACAAGGAGATCCCCGAGCGGCCCGAGCAGATCCGGATGCAGGCTCGTCTCTGGCTCGTTCAGCGCCAGCAGCAGCGGAGGCCTCGGGCTCAGCAGCGCCGCCTGGAGGCAGAGATAGCGCGCCGTGCCGTCCGAGAACTCGCGGGCGTCGAGCGGCCGCGACATCCCTGGCAACCGGAGCTCGACGCGGAACCGCCCCTGCGTCGAGGAGACCTCGAGCGACGCGCCAGGGAACGCGCTGGAGACGGCATCCTTCAAGGCGCCCCTGTCGCCGATATCCAAGATCGTCGCCAGCGCGGCGGCCAGATCGTGGCCATCGGCGCTGAGCACCGGCGTACGCACCCCGACCTGCTCGACCCGCAACGGCGCGCCGGAGTCGGTGCGGAAGTGGTGATAGAACCGGAAGTTCATCAGCTGTTGCCGCACCACCGAGAGCAACGGAAAGCGGTGCGGCTCCACCACCTGCGCCAGCACCGATTCCGAACCCCAGAGCGAGAAGGGAAAGGTGACGCGTTGGCCGTCCGCGTCGCGCACGAAGGCCGAGCCCGCGGCCCGCTCCAGCATCGGCAGGCGGCGGCGCTTGTCGAGCAACCAGAGGCTCTCTTCCTTGATGTCCGGGTCCAGCTGGAACGGCCCTCCGGGCGGCGGCGTCAGCCCGCACTGAAGCTCGTAGACGAGCTGGTCCAGCCGCACCCGCAGCGTCATCCGCACCGGGCCCTTGCTGCGCCCGCCAGCCCAGAGCACCGAGGGCATCCCGCCCTCCTCGGCCAGGGTGCGCGCGAAGCTCCCGCTCGCCGCGGCGCCGAGCAGCACCATGGTGCGATAGAGGTTGGTCTTGCCGACGCCGTTCGGTCCGACGATGACATTGACCTGCGCGAGGGGGAGGGTCAGCTCGCGGATCGAGCGATATCCCGCGACGTGGAGCTCCTGGACCGTCATCCCGCCCAGGATAGCCCAGACGGGTTCGTTTCGGCATCGACGGGCTCCTTCCCCCGTGCGTAACACGGCGGGCAGGCCGTCCGGTTCCGGGAGATGCAGAACAGCGTGCCCCCCTCGGCGCCCTCTCGCCCCTGCCTGTTCACGTCTCCGCGCGACGGGTTGCACTCGCACGCGACGTCGTGCCGCCTGGTGGACGCCGCAAACCGCGGGCGAGCGGAGGACCCAAGGTGGAACGTCATGATCGACAGGACGGGCGATCGATACGGCCTTCACAACGAGTCGTTCCACATCTTGGCAGGGCGGGTCGACTCGGCCTACTCGGCCCGCATTTGGCTCACCGACGGAACGGCGCTCGACTTCCACGTGTCCCTGCTCGGGCCATACTACGGGATCCACCTCGCCGGTATCCCCGAGGACGAGCCGGCGGCGCGCGAGGTCGCCCAGAAGATCGAGGCCACGTACCCCGGATACCGGCCGATTCCGCCGGAGATCGCGAACGAGGTGGTACCGGATGTGGCAACGAACGTGGTGTTGATGAGCGAGGCGACGATCTACATGTGCCTCTTCTCGGAGGTGTGGGCTTGGGTCGATCCGGTATAGCCCTCCCCTGGCGTCCGCCGTCCACATGGCCGAGTTGGGCGTGCGGACGGCGAGGAGCTCGAGGCGAGTGCGGTGGCGCCCCTCTGCAGCGGCGCGACTGTGGCGGGACGAGCCGGGGAAGTTCGGGCGGCTCGCGCCTCAGCGGGGGATCAACTCCTCAGGGACAACCACGCCAGGCGAGCGACCGGGCAGGAAGCCCCCTACGATTCGCGGCACTCTTGGGCGCAGCTTTCGGGCGGCCGCGCGTGCCGCCGTTTCCCTCGCCGGCGAGTTCGCCGCCATCGTCGATGTCCAACTGGCCGGGGGTGCGAACCTGGTCGCGGAGGTCGAGGGGACACGTCGGGTTCTGGTGACTGGCCGTTCGCCGACCGTTTTGGTTCGCGAACAGCTAGGGGGAGAAGCGTTCCAGCAGCAACGGACGCACTGGCGTACGACTTCGCATCGTCACAGGCGCTATCCGGTACGCCCTATTCCAGCCTGTCGCCCGATGATGCGGTGCCAAATCGACTTAGGTAAGGTGTGCCTCGTGCATCAAATTGGCATACCCATACGTGGTCGGGATCATACGCGGTAGCACCTCCAATAGATACAGGTGGGGCCGCTTGCACCCCCGGCAGCGCGTCGAGGATCTCCTCGCTCCCCGCACGCCATCGAAAGGACCATCTCGTCATCTCGGAAGGTCTCGGGTGATGCGCGTTCCGACGTTCGATGACGCCGCCTCGCGTATGGTGATACCAATCATTGAGTCGTTTGGCTACGTACAGATCCCCCATGTGCGAAAACCATGCATCGAGCTCAGATTCAGCGTTGATCGCGTTGACAAATACTTTAACCGGCGAGAGCCACTCTTGCGATAGCTGTCGCAGGAGGAGCTCGTCAAAGCGCGATAGTAAGAGCCCATGGCCTGCCCGTCGGGGAAAGAGTCCGGCATGATAACGCCCGAGGTTGGCCAACTGCGGGTGGAACATGCTCCCAGATGCACAGAACCTGGAAAAGGCGACGGGCGAGCGGCGGCACCACAATTTCCAGAGCGTAGCCGCGAGAGTTGTCTCGAGCTTCGACCATTGAACCACGGGCGGCTTGCGTAGCAGAGCATCCGCGACATTGAGGGAGATGGCCCTGCCTGGGCCGGACCCTTGCGGGAATGCTCCGGCGGCGTCTGGGCTGAGATCAACGACGAACAGCGCGCGCCCTCGCTCGACTACGGAAGCGCAGATCCGACAGAGGCTCATCAGGCCGCCTGGTGTCGGCGGAAGCGCCACACAGACCGGCGGCCCATCAGAACGCGCAAGCTCTTCATTTAGATCGGTAGACGGCTCTCCACCCAAGTATCTAACGCGCGCAGCACGATGACGTTTCGGATCGATTCTTGATGGCCCCAGCAGGAGCTCGTCATCGTCGACCACGACGGGGGATACCACCTTGGCTAGAGCCGCTCCGGCAACCCTGCCCATGGCAACGTAGACTGCGCCCTGTATCGGATCATTCATCATCTGAATCCGCATGATCTGCATTTGCACGCTGGCGGGTATGGTGTGTCCGATTGGCAGGCCTCAAAGCAACTCCTACACGACGTGTGGCGCCATTTGTCGCATCCTGGATATCCCGTAATGCACTTGCCGCCGATGTCTTGGCAATCTACGAACATGTCTGTGCATGTCTTGTCGGGCGTGCACCCTGCCATCTCTTCAGTGGCGCCGCTCCCCACGTCGTCACCGTTCCCGAACCAGTCCCCCGTAGCTGCTGACCCCGGCGGGTATGGTTCTCCGGCCCCTGTGCCCTCCGTCCCCCTAAGATAGCACTCGCCCACGTCGTAGTTGCACGCTCACACCGTGAGACCGAGAGGAATAAGAACAGGGATCGCCTTCAGTTTCTGCCTGTGGCGCATGCTCATCCTCCAAGTTTTTCCAGATGCGTGTGCGGAGGGGCGGCGTCAACTGTGATTCGGGGCATGGATTGCGTCCCAGCGGCTACGGCCTGACAATCTCGCCCCGGTCCGAAACCGAGCTCGAGCAGAGCGCAGCGGGTTGCACATCGTCGCGGACGAGCTCGGCGCGGACCATCGGAGGTCGAGGCGCATGTCGGCACGGCCTTGAGCCCTGAGCCTGCTCGGCGCGTTGTGACGCCCGGGACGGGAGTTCTCGAGCTCGAGCGCGGCGCAGCCCCCACGGCGGGGCGCGGAGGTCGAATCGGACGCCAGCGACGGCTGGCGACGAGGAGTGCGGGCGCAAGCGCTATATGGCCCTTCGCCGCAGCGGCGCGGCCGTGGAGGTCGAGGCGCACGTCGGCCAGCTCGGCGCACGTCGTCTGCGCGGTGTACATGCCGCCGGAGCAGACAGCGCGGCTGCAGCGTCGAGGAGAACGCGGGTGAGCTCGGGGTCGTCGATGCCTGGCTGGGCGTGGAGCGGCCGTGGGGGTGGGGGGGGCGCGTCGGGAGCGGAGCTGGTGACTGGCCGTTCGTCGACCGGGACGAACACCCGCACCGCGTAACCGCATGCGCACCTGCGCCGCCCGGGACGCGTCGACCCCAGAGCATGGGGATCTGCTCGCCGAATTTCCCTTTGACGCCCACGTCATGCCCAGAAAGATCGTGCGCGCTCTCATAACGCCTGTCGCGGCTCGGCGAGGGCTTCCACCATGTCCATGCGCTTACTCGGCAAGATCGGCTTGCTCTGCGTCGGTGCGCTCGTCGTGGTTCCGGCGCCGGCCCAGGCACTCGAGTTCCACGGCGGCGTGAGCGTGGGCGGGATCCAGATCGGGACCGAACCCAGGCTTGCCGTGAGCCCATTCGCCGGATGGCTCTGGCGCAGCGAGGGGGACTTCCGGCTCGAAGTCCACAACATGTTCAGCATCGTTCCAGGGGCAGGTATCGGGGTTTACGATCGAACGGCAGTCACTCTTGGGTATGCCACGAAGACAACCACCGTCAGTCTCGGTCCGTCCCTGGCGATCTACTCGATGCCGGTGTGTGGTGCCGTGATCTGTGATCGCGTGGTGGGGGTTGCTCCAGGCGGCCGCGCCCAGTCCGACTGGTACTTCGCCGGGCCCTTGGGCATGTCCACCAGCGTCCATGCGGACTGGCATGGTCGCCTGGGCCTCAAGCTTCCTGGCGAGTTGGCTCGTGAACTCGGAACCCGTAGCTTCGTCGTAGCCCGACTGCTGGAAGGTGTCCCCATCAGCAGAAAAGCCGCCGAGATCGCCAGGAGGAGAGCGGGAGGGCCGTCCCGGCATGTCCCCTTCTACTCCCATGGTTTCTTGGCGTCACGGCGGCTCGCTTCGCTGCCTGCCTTCCTGCAATCGTGGCAGCCGTCGTGGAGGTCCGTGCCGTTCTCCCATGACGTGACTTCGGCTATTCAGGAAACCGAAACGTCTGGTGGACCTCGCCGCTCGGTCCCATCGTCGTGCTGCCATCGTGGTTCCAGCTGGTGCCGCCCACGCCCGGCAGTCCCAGCTCGAAGGTGACCCCCTCCAGGGTGAGCTGGTCCTCGTCGAGGTAGGCGATGCCGATCGAGTCGCCGCCGCGCCCGGGGCCGCCGTAGCCGCCCTCGCCTCCGAGGCCGCCGCTGCCACCCTCGCAGGACCACGTGCCGTCCCCCACGGCGCCTCCTGGTGCGCCTCGGCCGCCATAGCCGCCTTCCTCCGGCTCCCCGCCGTCGCCGCCTTTGCCCCCGTCGCGGGCGGTGATGATGCTATCGCGCACCGTCACCTTGGCGTGGAGCGCCATCATCGCGATGCTCGGTTGGCCGTTCTCGCCCCCTCGGCCGCCCCGCCCGCCGCAGCCGCCCGCGCCTCCGGAGCCGCCGCCGGCGCCCCCCTTGGAGGCCGCGTCGCACACCGCGAGCCCGCCCCTGCGGCCGCCGCCCCCGCCGCCGCCTTGGCCCGGCATCCCCCGGGCGCCGTCGCCGGCCCTGTCGGGGTGCCATCCGGTCTCATCGATCCGCCCGCGGCCCTTGCCCTGTGCACCGGCGGCACCCCACATACCGCTTCTCCCGGCGACGCCGTTGCTACAACCACCGTCTGCCCGGTTGCCACGTCCTCCATCCCCATCGTAGTTGGGGTTCGGCTGGGGTACGGGCTCGCCGTCCTCCCCATCTCGAGCGCCGTCCGCGAGCCCGTCGCCTCCCTTGCCACCGGCGCTCGGGATCCCTCCCTCGCAAGAGTTCACCGGCGGAGCCCCACCCGGAACCGTCGCTGCGGAGCACGCGTCTCCCCCATACTGCCCGTCCGGTCCCGACGCTGCCCGGCCCGGCCATTTCTCCCCATGGTTGCCCCTCAATCCCTGCGTGGTTTCGATCGAGCTTCCGATGATCTCCACCGCGGCGCCCGACCGAACAACCATTCCGATATGCCTTGGACTGCGGATGAACATGTGATCGATGATCGAGACCCCATCCGCAGCCCCCGTGTCGCCGGCCCGCGCCGGCTCGATGGTCAGCGGGGTGTGCCCAACGGGCCCAACGAGCTTGGCCGTGCCGTACACCGGATCTGAAATCTCGGGCGGCCGTTCCCATTCCAAGAAGTCGAAGCCTCCATAGAGATCCACCCCGGAGGGCAGCGTGATGGACTCCACGAAGGCATTGCGGGTGAGGAACACCCGACCGCGCCCGGTGCGCGCCAGCTCGATGGCGCGCGGCAGGGTAGTCACCGGCCTGTCCTTCGTGCCGGGGTTCGCGTCGTGACCGCCGAGAACCGGATCGTTGACGAACACGCCGCAGCCGTCGATCGCCCGCCCCGCCGCGAGATGCTCCAGGCAGACCGAATCGGGGATCGGATCACCGGCACACGTCGACGGACCGCCGCACGGCGGCGCGCCGTCAGGGTCGTTCACCCCCGGCGCCGTGCCGCAGCCGGCCGCGGCGAGCGGCAGAAGCGGGACCAAGAGGATCGCGGAATTCAGGCGCATCGGCATCCCTCGCTGGCAGCGTCTCGCGAAGCGCGAGTCAATGGGGCGGCTCGCTTGCCGCACCGAAATGATAGAGCTCCCCCCACGGGCCGTCCGCCCCTTTTCCCACCTGGTCCCCCAGGCCGGCGTTCCCTGCGAGGCCGCCTTCACCGGCGGGTCCAGCAACGATGTTGGTTCCGGGTCGAATGGCGAAGTTGGGCACGACGTAGGCGATACCGACGGATGCGCCTCCGAGCCCGCCGCCGGCATCACCTCCGCGACCGCCGTTGCCTCCCCAACCGCCAGGGCACCCCGTCCACATGCGAGCGTCAGAAGTCCCGCCCCCATTACCACCAGACCAACCGAGCCCCCCGGGTTGGCCCGTCCCGCCCACCCCGCCCTGGCCGCCTTTGCCCGTGACCACGTCGCTGGCCCCAATCGTAAGCTCCGCGCCCTCCAGCAAGACAATGCCGATGCTCGCCCCGCCATAGCCGCCGCCATAGCCGCCCCGACCGCCACAGCCGCCGCTCCCTCCCGAGCCGCCGGCGGCCCCCCCCTGGGGCAGACCTGCCCGACACTCGGCCATGTCCCCACGTGACTTGCTGCCGCCACCGCCGCCGCCCCCCTGGCCGGTGCCGCCGGGCTTCCCATCCTTGCCCCGGCCGCCGATCCATCCGTCCTTGCCAAGGTGGCCCACGCCCACCGCGCCGTCCGCGCGACCGGCGTCGGGACCGTCTGCGCCATCCTCCCCTTCGCTGCATCGCATGAGGTCCGCGCCGAGCCCCGCGTGGCCATCGCGCTCAGAAACCTGCGCGGGTGTCGGCATTCCCGAGGCCCCGTCGCTCCCCGACTCGAGCCCGCCGTCGCCACCATATCCACCGATGGACTCGATGCCATCGTCGCACACGGTGACCACCGGAAGGGCGCCAGTCGGGGAGTCCGCGGTGCAGGCAGACACCCCGTCGTTGCCCTCAAGGCCGTCGTTGGCCCGCTCGGTGTCCGCGTCCTCTCCCGGCTCCCCATCCTTGCCGTTGCCCGCGACGATCACGCTGTCCTGCACGATCGCCGTCGCCCCCGTGCTCAAAATCACCGCGATCGACGACTTTCCATCCGGCGCCGACGCGTCCGCCGCCACGACGCGCACGCCGGCGATCACCGACGTCGTGTCGTTCCCCGGGGGCTCCGAATCCTCCACCCCGAGGATCCGCAGCGGGATCCCCCCCGGCGGAGCGATGATCGTCGGGTGATCCGGCCCGTCGAATGAGCCCTCGTACGACCAATCCCCGCCGTCACACAGGCGCCCGCCCCAGAGGTCGACCCCCGAGGGCAGCGTGATCGTCTCCGCGAACTCCCCGCCGCACGCGTACACGCGCCGGGTTGCTTCCTCGCCAAGGCCTCGCCCATGCGCGGCGAGCCCGATCGCGTGTTGCAACGTCCTCACCGGTGCGTCCTTCGTGCCAGGGCTCTTGTCGTCACCCGACAACGGGCTGACGAACACCCCGCATTCATCCAGCGCCGGCGCCGTGCCAGGCTGCCCTTCGCACGGACCGGGCGGAGGCACCGGATCGGGCTCGCACGCCTCCACCTCCCAGCAAGGGTCGGAGTACGGGCACCCTGTCAGCATGCTCGCGCCGCACATGAAGATCGCGACAGCGACGACCGACGTCGCCACGCGCCGGCCTTCCTTCGAACGCATCTGCTCGGCCCCCGATGTCCTCACCACAGCCCCTCAATCATCATGCCGATCTCTCGCCCGGTCGCCACGGGCGAGGCGTGGATCCGATCCTGAGCCGGCGTGAGCCCCAGGAAGGAGAAGTCCGTGAAGAAGGACGCGGCGGTCGCTGCCCCGATCACACCGCCGGCGATGAGCATGGCCGTGCCCACGCCCGCGGACAGGTTGCGCTCGTCTCGGAGGCGGAGCAGGTCAGCGCACGCCGGGCGGTCCGCCGCTTGCCAGCACCTGGACCCGCTCGCCGTCGCACCGCCGTTGAGCCCGTCGCGCCGTTCGCTCAGATCGCCGTCAAGATTCGTGGCCCGGATCATGAGCAGGCTGCCCGCGGACAGGGTGGCCGTCGTGACGGCGATCCCCGCGATGCGCAGTGTCGTCGGCCACGACGCTGGCTGCCCGGGAGCCTGCGGGCGCGCAGGGGGCGATGCGCTCAGGGGCTTGGGCACCGCGGGCGCGTAGTCCTTGGCGCTGCTCTCGGCCGCGCGTGGTAACTGGATCGTCATGATCGGCTCGGTCGCTGGCTGCGCGTCCAGCGTCTGGGAGCCTTCCTCGCGGCCCGGTGCTCGGGCCCGCACCATGTGCTTGCCAGGCTCGAAGAACAGTCTGTAGGTCCGCCTGGGTAAGCCGATGGGCTTGCCGTCGACGAGCACCTCGGCATCCGGCGGATCCACCGACAGATAGAGCGTCGCAACGAACGGAACGGCCTTGGCCAGTCCGTCCGCGAATCCTTTTTGCTGCTCAGGAGAAAGCGCCTTGCGCCGCTCAAGGCTCCAAGCCAGGTGCTCCGCTGCGTCACGAAACTTGCGTAACTTGAGCTCGCAAAGGCCCAGCTCTCCAGCGACCTCAGCGGATTCTCGCGCTGTCACAGGTGTCGAGTCGATCGCCTCGAACGCTGCCTTGTACGCGGCGTGTGCCTCGGTCCACTTTCCCGAGGCCCGAGCTCGCCGGGCGCGGCGAAGATGGTCCTTTACGATCGAATCGTCGCTTCGTGCGGGGGCCGAATTCCGGTCCTCCGCATGGACCGGATGCGTAGTGCCGACCACGACGCCAAGCATCAAGGATATCCAGAGCGATTGCGCGACAAAACGCATGCACGACGGTACTTACGCCAGCCGTGGCGCGTCAACGGCGCTGAAAGTGACATGACCTGAACGTTCCGATGAGAAAGTCCCGCCCGTTCGGGGAATGCGGCCATCCCTGCCTATGCTGTCGCAGGACCCGCGCCTACATGTCGCACTCCATCCGACCAATGCTGGAGCCGCCCTGCATTTTCTTGAAGCCCTCCAGACGGCTCAGGTGTTTTACCGGTGATGGGCGAGCCAGCCAGCACCCCTAGCGGCTTCGAGTTCTTCCGGCGCCTCGCGCGGCGCTTCGGAGTCCCTGCGCGAGACGCGGAGGACCTCGCGCAGGACGCCTTGCTGCGGGAGCTGGAAGCGAATCAGCGGATCGAGCTCGGGGAGGCTCGGGCGGCCTACGGTGCCGCCATCGTCCGGAACCGGGCGCGGAACCACGTCCGGAACGCACGCCGTCGGGGGGAGGTCCTGACCTCGTTCGACGATCACGAGCCTCAGACGGAGTGCCCGACCCCGGAAGAGATGCTCCGCAGGCAGCAGCGGGAGGAGCTCCTCCGCGACCTGATCAACCAGGTCGACCCCAAGTACCGCGACATCTTGATCAAACACAGGCTCGACGAGGTGCCGCTCATCGAGATCGCCTCCGAGCTGGGGCTCAACCCGAAGACGGTGAGTACACACTACCTCCGAGCGCTCGAGGACCTCGACGCGGCGGTGAAACGCCGGAGGGCGCGGCAACGCTCGCGCGGATGGGACGACGCTGCATGCGTCCCGTTCGCCTTCGATCTGCGGGACCGCGAGGGGTGGCTGAGCAAGCTAGGCCGCCTGAGCATCAAGATCCTGGTGCAGGGAACGGTCGTCGTGCTGACCGGCGCCGTCATCGCGACGTTGCCGGACTCGCTCAGCCCGGAGTCGTGGCTGCGGGCAACGGTGGTGCGCACTCCTGCGCCCGCACCGGCGGTGGAGGAGATCGCGCAGCCGCCCCTCCAACTTCCCACGCGCGCGGCCGGCGCGCCGACCGCGCCGACCGTCCAGGAGATCGCGCAGCCGGCGCAGGACCGAGACGCACGGGGGCCTGCTCCGTCAGGTGCGCCGGTTCGTCGTACCTCGTTCCCCGTCCGCGCCGTGGTCCCAGCCGTCAGCGAGCGCGAGCAGAGCCTCATCGACGAGGCCCGAAGGGCCATCGAGGACCATAACGCGGTCGCAGAGGCAGAGGCGCGCCGCTTGCTTGAGACACATGCACGGGAGTTCCCGCAAGGACAGCTCGCCGCGGAGCGTGAAGCGCTCCTAACGCAAGTTCGCTGAGTCCTCGGCGTCCCTCCGACAGCCAGCGGGCAGTGATGCAGGTGATGTCTTCGGACAGCACAAGGCCGAGATCCGCCTTGCGTCCAGACAAGTACGTTCGCGTCCAGGAGACGAAAGGCGATGAATACCATGGAGGATCTACTTGGTGCGATGTGGCTCATTTCGCCGCTCGGGCTCGCGATGATATCCTGCGTCGCGATCGGCTTCGCGGTCACCGCGCGCGAAGCGCTGGGACGCGAGCGCGGGCTTCGCGAGGCGCGCGAGCACGCTCATGATGACGAGGAGGCAGCCCTCACCGATGCGAAGGAACAGGCAGCGGGCGAGCGGGACAGATACCGGCGCCTCCTGGACTGTCACGTCGATGCGGCGCTCGACTGCCGATCGCCTCGTGCACGACATGAGCCGCAACGTGATCCCCGAGGACGACGGCGCGGCTGAGGGCGCTGGCGATCGTGATGCGCGAGCTCAGGGCGATTGCCCATCATCGCCCGGCTCGTCGTCTCCCGACTCGCCCGCCTCCGACTCGCCGTCTTCCGGCTCGGCCTCCTCCGGCTCGCCGCCCTCCTCCCCCTCCTCTTCTCCTCCGCCGTAGGCGCCACGGGAGACGGGGAACGGCGCATAGTCCTTCATCTTGTCGGTGCCCGCGTACCAGTACTCCGCGGCGGCGCGCAGCCTCCGCTCGGCGTTCACGACGAGGGTGTACGCGGCGTCGCGGAGCTTGCGCGAGCGCACCGCCTCGAGAGAGAGCGTCTTGTCGGCGAGCATGCGCGCGAGCACCGGCGAGAGCTCGCGGAGGCGATCCGCCGCGGCAGCCTCGCCGCGAGGCGCCTTTTGAACGGCCTCCGCGTGCTCGGAGCAGAGCAAGAGGAGATCGGAGGCGTCCTGGACCAGGTCCGCGTCGCCGCTGCCCGCCCGGATCGCCATGAGCCGCTTTTGACCTTCGGGGCTCTTCTTGAAGCGGAGATCGAAGAAGCGGAGGAGCGATTGCTTGATCTGGGCGGCCTCGGCGGCCGGCTTCTGAAAGGCCGTGACGGCCCGCTCCTGGCGCTGCTGCGCCGCTTGCCAGCGCGATTGCACGACGCGCAGGAGCTCGATCTTTTCACGAAGCCCGCGGATCTCCTCTCGCGTAAGCTGGGGCTCGTCCTCGGCGAACGGAGTGCGCACGAGATCCGCCGCGTCGCGCTCGGCGGCGAGCTGAATGCGGCTCGCCCAGATGACGCGTCGAGCGAGCTTGCCTGGAAAGAGTGAGGCGTTATCGCCGAGCGACTCGGCTTCTCGGAGCAGCTCGGCCTCTCGCTCGGCGCTCAGCGTGAACTCGGGCGCACCGCCCGACGAGCGGTGCGCGCCTCCGGCGTCGCTCGAAGCGCGCGTGTTCTGGGCGTTCTTGGTCCTGGATGAAGCTGCGGTGGTTGCCTTCGGTGCCATGGCGATGAGATGTCTCCTTGTCGAGGTCAGCGCCCCTCCGAGCAGAGGCGCGGTCGCTCAATGAGGAAATCGGCGCCGCCGAGGCTTCGGGTCACCGGAGAGCACGATACCGACGCTTTCGTCGCAAGCTCGCAAGCTCGCAAGCGCAAGGTCGCAAGGAGACAGAGGCGCCGCGCAAACGGACGCCGAGGCTGCGCAGCAGCGGCGACAACCACGCGCAGGCGTCGAGCCATGGCAACGCAGGGCAACCAACTGGGCGCGCAGGAGGGCGCCGGGGCTGCGCAGGAGCCACCTGATCGTACGATAGGACACACAAATGGGTGCGCAGGAGGGTTGCCGGGGCCGCGTAGGAGGCACGCGATCGTACGATAGGACACATAAATGGGTGCGCAGGAGGGTCGCGGGGCTGCGCAGGAGGCATGCGATCGTACGATAGGACACATAAATGGGTGCGCAGGAGGGTCGCGGGGGCTGCGCAGGAGGACGCCGAGGCCGCACAGGAGGGCGGCCGGGACCGCGCAGCAGGAGCGCCGGGGCTGCGCAGGAGGGGTGGTGCCCTAATTAGGGCAGTCGCGCTCTCAAATTGGGGCAGTCGGTGGCAGGTCGATCGTTAGGGTGTCGTCCTGTAGCCTTGTCACCCATCCCGCGGCCCGGTAGCGCCGTTCAAGTTCGGATAACACTCCGAAGGGAATACACATCGAACCATGTGGCTCGATCCGCTCGTGAACCCTCACGGGTCGGTGACCGCGAAGCAATGCTTCATCGATCATCCGCTCGAAGGCGCCGGTGATCAGCTGATCCGCCTGTTCCCTGCTCGCGGCTAGCTGGGCCGGATCCGCCATCGCGGGGTTGGCGACTTGTTTTGGTGTAACGGCCATGCCGCGAGTGTACTACTCGCGAGGCTCGCCGAACAGCGCGAGCTGGACCGCCGCCAGCGGCTTCGGCCGCCAGGCGAGCAGGTCAAGCTGGCCGGCCCATCGAGACTTGGCACGCGCGTGCATCTCGTCCCGCAGATGCCAGCCAGGGCACCCAGGCGCCTCTAGGACGGGCCGTGTCACACGGCGCACCCGTTCCCCTTGACTGTGCACAAAACCCCTTGTTTGACGCTGGATCCACGACGGCGACTAGGACAGCTCATGTCCTAGCTACGCTGGAGACTCGGGAGACAGAGGCTATACTCACTTGCACAGGCAAAGCGCCCCGCCTCGGCTGGAACCCGAGGCGGGGCTGCGGAACGCCGGATGGTGGCCCACCCGTCGCACGTCGCGCTGCGATCATGGGCACGCGTCCGGAGAGGTGCAAGCCCATGGCGAACGTGCTCCCGGCGGAGCGGCGGCTAGAGGTGCTCGCCGCGCTCGTGAACGGCACCAGCATCCGCGCCGCGTCGCGCATGACCGGCGTCCATCAGGACACCATCGGCCGCTTCGGGCAGGCGATCGGCGAGGGCTGCGCGCGGCTCCATGACCGGCTGGTGCGCGATCTGACGTGCGCGCTGGTAGACCTCGACGAGCAGCACAGCTGGTGCCGCAAGCGCCAGAACAAGGTAGACGCCGCGAAGGACGACGCTGCGGCCGTCGGTGAGCAGTGGACCTGGGCGGCCATCTGTCGCACCAGCAAGCTCATCATCGCGTGGCACGTCGGGAAGCGTGACCAGGAGAGCGCCGACGCTCTCGTCGAAGACGTGCGCGCGCGGCTCGTGGTGATGCCGCAGATCACCACCGACGGGCTCGGGCTCTACGCGCAGCCGATCGCGACGAACTTCGGGCGCGCCGTGCCGTACATGCAGACGGTCAAGAACTTCAGCTCGCGCCCTGGGAAGCCGGGGACGTCGGAGAAGTTCGCGGTCGAGCGCGGCGTGGACTTCATCCAGAAGCGCGCCATCTTCGGGACGCCCGACCCCGCGAAGGCGACGAACTACGCCATCGAGAGGAGCAACCTCACAGCGCGGCAGTGGAACGCGCGGCTGCGGCGCAGGACCTTGGCCTTCTCGAAGAAGCTCACGCGGCACCGCGCGGCGGTCGCCTTGCACTACGTCAACGTGAACCTCTGCCACATCCCGCGGAACATGCGGATCACCCCGGCGATGGCGGCGGGCGTCACGGACCACGTGTGGAGCCTGGAGGAGCTCATGGTCGCCGCACTGTAAGCGCCCGACCAACGCCATCGTGACCGCCCCGTCGGGGCCGGTTACCAGTCCCCATCGCGAAGGAGGAAGCGATGGCGACGAAGGCGGAGTGGGCCGAGCGGGTGGAGAGATGGGGGCACAGCGGGCTGAGCGCCGAGAGATTCGCGCGCCGTGAAGGGTATAAGCCGAAACAGCTGTACTGGTGGCGCTGGAAGCTGCGCGCTGACCGGCCCTCACAGCCCTCGCCGTCGTCGTTGACCGAAGCACCGCGCTTTCTGCCGGTCCACGTCGTGACGGACGCATCGGCCGTCGCGCTGGAGCCCATCGAGATCGCGCTGCCCAACGGGCGCGTGGTGCGGGTCCGGCCGGGCTTCGACCCGGCCACGCTCGAGCGGGTACTGGCGCTCGCGGCCGAGGAGACGCCGTGCTGACGCTGCCGCCGTCGGTGCGCGTGTACATCGCCGCCGAGCCCACGGACCTGCGTAAGAGCTTTGACGGACTGTCGGCCTTGGTCTCTCAGCGCTTCGGGGCCGACCCGCTCTGCGGGCATCTGTTCGTGTTCAAGAATCGGCGTGGTGACCAGGTGCGCGTCTTGTTCTGGGACCGCACCGGCTACATGATCGTGGCGAAGAAATTGGCCCGCGGGCGATTCCATCTCGCGTGCGACCTGCCCAAGGGGGCCACCCACGTCGAGGTCGAGGCGGCCGAGCTGTCGCTGATGCTCGAAGGGTTCGACCTGTCCGAGGCCGTGCGGCGCAAGCGCTGGAGGCCCGGCGTGAGAAAAATTGCTCCGTCGAAGCAAAGCTTGATGGATTCGCGCGGGATAGCTATCCCGCGCGCCACGTGACCAGTCCTGTTCAGTCCCAGGCACAACTGCCCGCCGATCTGGCGGACGTGCGGAGCAAGCTCGAGCAGCTGGCGGCCGCCGGGCAGCTTCCGGAGCTCATCGAGCTGGTGCTCGGGCTGCTGGTCCAGCTGCGCGACAAGAACACCGCGCTCTCGGCAAGGCTCGCGAGCGCGCTGCGCGAGCTGTACGGCCGCAAGAGCCAACAGGTCTCGACCGAGCAGCTGTTGCTGATGTTCGCCGAGCTCGGGGCGGGAGCGCCGCCGGGGGCGGCGGGCTCGGAGCTCGGTGCGGACGCTCCGCCGCAACCGGATCAGGGGCTGGTGCCGCAACCCCCTGAGCCGCCGAAGCCGCCGCGAGGACGGGGTGGGCGCGCGCCGCTCCCCGAGCACCTGCCGCGTGAGACGCGCGTGGTGCCCGTCCCTGAGGCGGAGCGGACGTGCCCGCAGTGCGGCGCGGACAAGAAGTGCATTGGCCATCGTACGAGCGAAGTGCTCGAGTTCGTGCCGGCGCAGTTCAAGATCATCGAGGAGAAGCGGGAGAAGCTCGCCTGCGCGCGCTTGTTGACGCTCAGGCTGATTGATGGCGTTGCGCGCCGTCTGGTTGATGGCCATCACGAGCCTGCGCGGGCGAGGTCGAGGAGGGCGATGGCCATCACCCGCGTGCACGGGCGGCGCCGCTGGGCGATGGCCATCTCCGGCGCGCGGGGGCCCTCAACGCGCGATGGCCATCGCGGCGGATGACCCGTAGGCGCCGACGGCGCGATGGCTGCCGGCGCCTGCCACGCGTGAGCGTAGACGCCGTTCAGTCGGCGTCACTCTTCACGTCGCCGATCACCCGGGCCATGACGTCCCGCTCGACGAGCTTCTTTTTCCGCCGAGCCGACTCGCGCAGCGCGGCGGTGGCCACGCGGTCGATCTCGCGCAGGCTCGAGCCGGCGGCCTCGTGCAGCGAGGTCAGCGCCTCGGAGGTAAAGAGATCGCGATCGCAACCGGCACGGCCGAGCCGCAGGCGGACATACTCGCTCGTATCATCCGCCGTCATCGGTCCGATCGACAGGCGCCGGTCGATCCGCGAGTACAGGGAGCGGTTCTTGCGCAGCTCAAGCCGGTCCTTGAGGTCGGGTAGCCCGACCAGAATCAGACTCAGCAGCGCGCGGCTGTCCCATTCGTAATTCGCCAAGATGTGAAGATGGTCCAACGTGTCCTGATGAAGCAGATGGGCCTCGTCGAGCAGGAAGACCGGGTGAATCCGCTCTCGTCCGAGGTTCTCGACGTGCGCGCTGACCGCGTAGAAGACGGCGGCTGCGGTCGCTGCAGGGGTCAGGCCGAGGGCCTGGCAGAGCTGCCGGTAGAAGTCGCGGCGCCCGAGCGTGGCGTTGTGGCAGTAGGTCAGGCGGAATCCGGCCTGCGGCAAGCGATGGCGCAGCGCGCGCAGCACGCACGTCTTGCCGGCGCCCGGCTCGCCGACGAGCAGCACCTGGGAGCGCTCGTGGACCGCGTCGCACAGCTCCTCGACGAGCTCATGTTTCGAGGGCGGCAGCCAGAGATCGCTGTCCGGGATCTCCTTGGAGAAGGGCGACTCGGAGAGCCCGAAGCATCGGACGAAGGACTCGCTCATCGAGCACCTCCCTCGGAGCTGTCGTCGGGCTCCGGGGCCTGCGGCCTTTCGCCTCCAGCCCGCAGCAGCGCCCTCGTCGGAGCGAAGTCGGTGGGGCGGCTCGGCGCTTGTGCGAGCGGACCGCCGCGTGGCGGCCGCCGGCGCCGCGCGTTCTTCGCCGGATCGAGGTGGCGGAGCGGCAGGCGCTTGCCCTCGTGCTCGACCCACGGGGTCGCGTCCGGGGCGACGTGACAATGAGCCACCGTGACGAGCTGGCCAGCCAGGTAGCCCTGGTCGAGCTCCCACGCTTCGCCGTCGATGGAGATCACATTGTCGCTGGACACGCGCCGCCGGCTGCGCTCGGTCAGCGCGGCGCGCAGCGCCCGCTCCTCGACCGCGCCCTCGCCGGCGGGCTTTTGCGCGTACAGCTTCGCGGGGCTCTTGCCCATGAGCCCGGCGTGCGGCGCCGCGTGATAACGCCGTTCGAGGAAGGCCTTGAGCCGTGCGTCGATGTCCTTGAGCGACGCGACCTCGCCGAGGAAGCTCAGGCACCCCTCGCGCAACGTCCGCCAGAAGCGCTCCATCTTGCCGCGCGCCTGCGGGTCATAGGGCTTCGCATGCAGCAGGGTGATACCGAGTCGCGAGCACGCCGTCCGGAGGACTTCGCCCCGGTAGGTGGAGCCATTGTCCAGGTAAAGGGCATCCGGTTTGCCGTGACGGCGAAGCGCGTCCACGAGCAGCCCGAGCATGTCGACCTCCCTCTCGGTCGAGTGCGCCTCGAGCGCGACGACGTAGCGAGAGGCATCGTCGAGCAAGCCATGGATGCGGACAGGCACCGTCCGACCGCCCATGTTGCACTGCGGCAGGTGGCAGACGTCACCGTGCCAGAGCGCTCCGGGCCGCTCGGCCTGCCAGCGCAGCCGTGTCTTGGGCTGTTGCTCCGAGCGCGCCGCCCGACGCGACAGACCCGCCGCCGCATACAACCGTCGCACGGTCGGCGCCGAGACCTGGCCCGGATCGATGCGCCCCTCGTCGACGAGCGCGCTCAGGATGAGCGACACCGAGGCGGCGGGATGCTCGCGCCGGATGTCGAGCAAGAGCTCGCGCAGCTCGGCGCGCAGCTCCTGCGCGAAGCCGCGATCGGAGCGCGGCTCGGGACGAAGGCCGGCGAGGCCTGCGGCGCGGTACGCATACAGCCAGCGCTCGAGCGTGGGGACCGAATAGGTGCGTGTGCTGTCGGCGCCCGGCGGCCGGAAGCGCTGGGCGCTCAAGGCGCGCAGCTCGGTGGCGAGCCGTCCGCGGCCGAGCTCGCGGTGCATGACGGGGCCGATGACCGAAGCGCGAAAGATCGCGACGGCCTCGGCGTGATCGGCAGGTCCGAGATCCATATCGAAGGGTCCTTTCTGCGCCCTGCGGCGCGGGGCCCTTGTGCGCCACCGAGGCTCGTCGAGGGAGGGATCCTCTCAGGTGGGCCTTGTTCTCTGGGCTCGTCGCTGACAGCCGCCCTCACGCTGCGTGCGCGGCGCCGAGGAACGCTCGGTGCTCCAGCGCTTCGCCCCGGGAGGTCGGATCCGCGTAGGCGGCGAGCGAGGCCGCCGCGCTCGCTGCCACGCGGCGCAGCATCGCGCTGGGATCAGACGACGGCAGTGCGGCAAAGAGGCGTCGATGCGCGACGGCGCGCGTCCAGCGGCGGAGCGTGGCCCAGCCGGTGAAGGCCGTGGCGCCCAGGATCGTCTGCGGGCTGATCCGCCGGCGCACCTCGCGGGCGGTCGCCAGCACGAGCCCGTAGAGCGCAAGAGCGAAGCCGATCGCCGCGGCGCTGTAGTGCCGCCGCGGCAGCAGCTCGCGTGGACCGACGAGGATCACCGCCCCGCAGGGCAGGCAGCGGTAACGGCGCAGCTTGAGCACGAGAAGAACGGCGGGCGCGTTCGGGCCGGCCGGGCCACGCACCTGCCGCTCGCGAAGGCCATGGCCGTGGAGGCCAAGAGGTCCCCCGACGGGGTGGCTCGCCGCTCCGCACGCAGGGCAGCGAGCGGGGCGCACGGCCTCGACCGTGGGCAACTGCTGCTGCCAGCTCTTGATATCGAGCGCGCTGTGGACGAGACTGTGACCGCTTCGATTCCTCGACACGCGAACCGGAGCACGACGAGGAGGTTGTCCGCCAAGACTGGGCCTCCTCGTCGCCTTTTGTGGCTGGCACCGCGCCGACGCTCCGCTCCCACTCCGCGGCCGCTCCTACACCCGTGGGCGGCGGGAAAAGCGACGATGAGCATGACAATTTCGGTCGGGACGAAGCAATGCATCTCGGCGTGGCGAGCCGGGGCGGCGACGCGAACGTCCGCGTTCCCCATGATCTGAAAAAAAAGCGCAGGGAAGAGCAGACGGCGTGGGAATTTGAGATAGGTCGCGGGAATGCAGCCGGCGGGCACGACGAGGCGCCCCTGCACTCACGGTGGACGATGCCTCGTGCGGGGATGCGTACCCTCCTCCATCAAAGAGCTTGAGCGAGATGTCGGCCTGAAGCCTTATTGAGGCTGGGCGCTAACAGCGCTGCCCGGAGCAGGGCGTAACGACGGCGGACAGCGAGAAGGTGATGGACCGAGGGCGTCCAGGACCGGGGCTGCTCGCCAGCATCCTTGTCGAGAAGTTCGAGGACTCGATGCCGCTGTACCGGCAGTCGCAGCAGTACGCACGCTTCGGCGTGTCGCAGTCGCCGTCGACGCTGGGAGACTGGTCCGCGTTCGCGCTCGATGTGCTCGCGCCCGTGGCCGAGAGGCTCGGGGAGCGGGTGCTGGACTCGTTCTATCTGCGCGCCGACGACACGGGGATGCGGGTGCTGGATCGAGATCATCCGGCGGGGGTGAAGCGAGGCCACATCTGGGCCTTCGTCGGCGCGGATCTCGTCGCGTTCCTGTACGCACCGGACTGGAAGGCGAAGCATCCAGCCGCGCTGCTGCAGGGCTTCACCGGCTACTTGCAGGGCGATGGGTACGCGGGCTATGGCGCGATGCTCCGCGGAGGCGACGACGGCGAGATGATCGTGCCCGAGGAGCGCCGGCTCGGCTGTGGGATGCACGTCCGCGCCAAGTTCGAGAAGGCGGCCAAGGGCGGCGACGCGCGAGCGGCGGTGGCGCTCTCGTACTTCAAGGCCATCTACCGGATCGAGGCGACCTGCAAAGAGGAGGCGCTCTCCACGGAGGTGCGCCTGGCGCGCCGGCAGGAGCGGTCGCTCCCCGTTGTGGACGAGCTGTATCAGTGGATTCACGAGCTGCACCTGCAGCTCGTGCCAGGCACGCCGCTCTGCATCGCTACCCAGTACGCCATCAATCAGGAGGCTGCGTGGCGGCGCTCCTTCACGGATGGACGCTTCGAGATAGATAACGGCGAGGTCGAGCGGCAGCTAAGACGTGTCGCGCTCGGAAGAAAGAACTATCTATTCGCAGGCTCCGACAAGGGTGCTCAGCGCCTGGCCATCGGCTACACGATCTTCGGCTCGTGTCGGATGCACGGAGTCAACCCACTCGCCTGGGCGACAGACGTCATCGGCAAGCTGCAGGCGGGCTGGCCGCGCGACCGGCTGGACGAGTTGCTGCCCGACGCATGGGCGAGATCGTCGCGTGCTGCTCCGAGCGCCGGTGACGCCGACGTGACCTGAACAACGCGAGCTTCGCCCGGCGAACGCAGGCGGATGCCGCCTAGCTGGGCCTTCTTTCAGGACCGCCTGTGCTCGCTCCGAGTCGTGGGCCGACGCCGCCCCGCGCCCAGCATCGTCGACCCCGGCGAGAGCCGCAAGGGGCCGTGCCCATGGCGATGGCCGGGCGCTTACGCCGCACTGACCGAACCCGCGGGCGAGAAGTCGGAGCCGCAGCCGCTCGCCATCCCGAAGCCGGCGGGCGTCGCCAGGGAGCTCCCCGCCGGCAGGGGCTGGCTCCGGGTGCTCTCGGGCGGCTCCGCGCCGTCGGCGCCCTCCACGCCGCAGCCGCCGCCCGTGGCGTCCGCAGCGGCTCAACCGGAACCGGAGCCCCCGCCCTCAGAGCCGCCGCCAGCGCCACGGCCGCGTAGGATGGTGCAGCTGTCATTGTTCCCGGAGTGACACGGCCCGTTTCGCTTCGGCGATCGCACAGAGCTCAAGCAGACGTCGTGCACTAGCGACTATGCGCTACTGGTGAAAGACTACTCTGCCTTCGGCTTGGGCTTTGCCGTGCGCCGCCGTCGTTTCTTAGCCCATCTCGCCTGCGGAACCTGTTCCGGCACTGTCACCCCGGGAGGCAACTCGATCGCGCCATCAACTGGTGGTAAACCACGTCGCTCTCGCACTGCGGCAATGATAGGAAAAACGGTCCCCTCGACCGTCATGGGCGCCCCCTTGGGCGTGCCTGCCAAGGCCTCCCACCAGTTGCGCCGGGTCTTCAGTCCGCGCTCACGCCACGTGCGCATGATCTCGTCGATGGCATCGGCAAGCTTCGAGAAACCGTTGGCTCTGAGCCAAACGCGGGCATCAGTCTCGTTCGGCATCGTCGTGCACATCAGGATGCCCGTACGCTGGCACGGGACACAAATTTTTAGAACACGGTCAGGCTCGACGCGCGCACGGCCCCATGGTAGAAAGGCCCGTGCGCTGCCTGAACGAATGTCCCGATACCGTGCCTATGCCAACGGATGCGTACGCAGAGGCTCGTCCATTCGTGAAGTGGATCGGCGGCAAGCGGCAGCTCCTCGGGCACCTGATACCCACTTTCACAGAGGCCCAGGTCGGGGCCTCCTATCACGAGCCATTTGTGGGGGGCGGGGCTGTGTTCTTTGCACTCCGCGCTCAGGGTCGCGCGACGTGTGCGCGGCTTTCCGACGTTAACCAAGAACTTATTGGCGGATATCTGGCGATCCGCGATGGCGTAGACGATGTAATCTCGCATCTGAGAATTCACGCATCGCTCAACGACAAGGAATATTATTATCGCATACGCAGCCAGCATCCGCGATCTGCACCGGAAGCCGCTGCTCGTCTCATCTACCTGAACAAGACATGCTTTAACGGGCTCTACCGCGTCAACAATTCCGGTGTGTTTAACGCCCCCTATGGTCGCCACAAGAACCCGACAATTTGCGACGAGACAAATCTGCGCGCCGTTAGTGCGGCTTTAGCAACCTCAAGCCTAGAGGTGGCTTCTTTTGAGACCGTGCTAGACCATGTACACTGCAACGATGTGGTCTATTTTGACCCGCCGTACATTCCGGTTAGCGTGACGGCGTCATTTACAGAGTACAGCGCAGGAGGTTTCGGGAATTGCGAACAGCAGCGACTGGCTGACGTATTTCGCGAATTGAACAAGCGTGGTGCTCAACTGGTTCTGTCAAACTCTGACACCGACGAAGTTCGACGCCTTTATAGTGGATTCAGGATTGACCAGGTATTTGCACGCCGCAACGTCAACACCCGCGCGGATCGTCGCGGGCCTGTGGCCGAAGTGATTGTGCGCAACTTCTAAGTTAGACAGCGTAAGGTCGGAGCGTTTCCAGCCATCTGTTAAGCGTGCTGGCTCGCCGCTCAATCGTGTCTCCGGTCAGTTCGCTGCGGTCGGCGAGAAACTTCGCGGCGCTGTTAGGCGGAACGTCGCTCAGACGGATTCCGTTGCTCCACTCGATCCAGGCTTGACCGCACTCTGACGCCTCGAACGCCCAGCAGGCGCGCCTGTACCGCTCTTCGCCGATGGCCACATGAACCAACCAGCCCGTTCGGGACAGTTCCTCGGTTGGCGTTAGTAGCCCAGCGATGCGCGCAGCGGCTCTGTAGTACTGAACCTGTCGACGCGTCGACACCCCAATGCTTTCTTCGGTGACTGCCTCATTTGAGGCGACGCAGTCGACCGCCATGAAGATCTTGTCCCAGTCGTTCGCTTGTGGGATTTGTCCAGTGGTGAGCTTAAGCGAGCCAAACGACGCGGGTGCCGAGGGCCCGGCAGCCTTGTCTGGATTCACGTCGATCGATGTAGGCGCGTGATCGTCCTCTACATGAGTCACGTGGATGCGCAGATTCCGCGACTGAAGCGACTTGGCCAGCGACTCTGCTGCGGTACTGGATAGAAGGCCGTGTTTTGCGTCGCGGAGCTGTGTCGAGATAGCTTCGCGCACCTTGTCATCTGCGTCGACTCGAAACGTTACTATCAACGAACCGCTCGCCACATCCAATGGAGCAAATGAAAATTGGCACTCGTCTCCGAGCGCGGAGCGCAAGACAGCGATCCACTGCTCGATTATGCCCCATGCCGAGCTTGACTTGTCGTCTTGCCCCCTAGCGTCCTCGACATGAACAACGTGGACATCGCGATCTGTCACGGTGGTCCACGCGAGCGCTCTGACTCGCGTTCGCAATTCTCGAAGCAGGTCGTCGCCTAGAGCGCGATCCAGCCTGGGCCACATCTCTTCGAGCGTGGCCATGAGATGACGCGCATCGTTTTCGTCGATCCTGCCGTGCTCTGGGGCATCATCGAGAACGACCTCGACGCGGCTTCTCAGCGCGTCCGCCAAGTCGGCATCATCCATCTTGCTGAGCGCGTTCTCTGCAAGCCCATGCAGGACGGCCACGTCGCTGGAAGAGACGGCAGACAGATGATATGCTCCAAGTCCGCCAAGAATGTTGACGGCTTCCTCAGCGACCAAGGGCTGAGAGTCGGTAAGCCCATTACGCAGGCACCACACCGTGGCGCGACTGATGAATTTGCCTAACGGGCTATCGACGTATGGAATTCGATGGGCGAGAGATAGCAGGTTCAGGGCTGTTGTTGGCTCAGCTGGCCACTGGCCTGCCAAAAGGAGAAACGCTGCTAGCAAATGCTCCGGCTTCACCTCGGGCTGCGCAATGTTCAGGGCAACGGCACCACATAGAGCGTCATCCCAGCCAGACTGTAACAGATCACTGATGACGACGTACGGCCACAGGCCCTTCGCGGTTTTGTCAGAGGCAAATTCTTCAACGGCAACATATGGAGCCGCTGTCCGAGCACGGATGCTGTCCCATGCTTCGACGGAAGCGCGCGGGCGGGCCGTCATACGAACGCGAGTCCTTTCCATACTTCTATGTCGACCCGAATGTCGGTTTTCTCGCCTGGGCGGCCGGCTGGGAAGCTTGGCCTCGTTGGGCCGACGCCCCCGGCCCGCTGTGCGTTGTCGATAAATCGACGCGCTTGCTTGAACGGGACGGCCCTTTTTTCCCTCGCTGACCGGGAAAGCCGCTGCTCGACGCTCGTCAGGTCTTCATGCCCTTTCTTTGCCGGGTATGGTTCCGGGCACCCCCAATCCTGCGAGCAGTTGCCGGTCGGGATGTCCGAGCCTTGCGCTTGATGCCGCCCTCGATGACTCACCGTACGGACGGTTACCAGCAACCGGAAAGGATTGCAAATCTGAAACATCGGAGACGTCTGGCATCCTTGATGCTATGCGTCGCATAGGGTGGCATGCCGACCGCTGTGGGGCAACGTGGCACGGCGCATGCTGTGCGGCAGGCGCAGCAACGACCTGGCACACGTCGCGAAGTAGTAGGCTAGAGCAGGTAATGAGCGACGCCTCTCCAGCCAGCTCGGCAGCGTGCTGCACCGGGCGGACTGAGTGCTGCCGACTGGCGCCCTGGATGTCACCACGCCCGCATCGTAGATGCCCCATGGTAGCATGGTTGACGTTGGCGCTCAGTCCGTGGCGCGTCATCGCAGCGATCTCGCGTTCGGCGCGGGCCTGGCCTCCATGTCGCGGTTCTATGGGCACACGCCGGGGTAGGCGTCGAAGATGCTCAGCTGCTCCACGACGTAGGTCAGGTCTTCCTCGGTCGGGACGCGCCGCTTCTCGGTGCGGTCGCCTACCGCCGCCACCTCTTGAGCCGCAGCGCCAGCGCCTCGCGGGCGATGCGCAAGCGGCTCGCCGCCGTGCTCGGGTTCATGCGACGGCGCTTGGCGTACTGGACGAGGCTCTCCGGGTCGTCCACGGAGAGCAGCGCATCCCGTTGCCACGGCGGCAGGCTGGCCATCGCGTCGAGGACTTCGCGCGCCTCGATCTGCGCGTGCATGTCGACGCCGACGGGCTCGCGCAGCAGCCCGAGCGGGCTCGGATGCAGCACGGCGCGGCGCACGTACGCGCTGTGGATGTAGTGCGAGGCGAGGCGCCACGCGATGCCGTGGAGCCACTTCCGGAGCGCGTCGCGCGGCTTGTCCCGCGGGTCGGGCCGGTACATCCCCCGGCGGACGGCGTTCCAGGCGTTGAGCAGCACCTCGGCCTCCACGTCGCGGCGGTCGCGTCGCGGGATGCCGGCGAGCGTCGCCAGGACGATGCCACGCTCCGCGAGGATCGCCTCCATCGTCGGCTTCTTCTTGGGATGTCGTGCGGCAGGCGGGCGTCCGGCCCCCTTCCGCGGCTTGCTCATGGGGCACTCCAGCGCGTGCCGCACGTCGGGCAGCGATGAACGGAGGCGAGCCCACCGAGGAGCTGCTCAACCGGGATGCCGGCCAGCCTCGCAGCGCGCACGGCGACGCCGTAGGAGGGGCGCCGCCCGCCGATGATGCTTTGTAGGTACCCCTCCCCCATGCCCAGCATCTCGGCTAGGCATCGGGTCGAGCCCGCCATGGATCGGAGGGAACGGAGCGCGGCGCGCAGGCGCTGCGCCTCCTCGCTCCCCATGGACAAGGTGGGACGTGGGCGGGCAGAGGGCGGATCTCCGCCTTGCCTTCCGCCTCCGCGGATAGGTACAACCTTCATGTCGGACCTCGTGCTTCGGGGTTCGGCCACGCAGCCCGGACGGTTGGCGCCGTCGCGGGCTGCACTACTTCCGGCCGAACTTAGCCGCTCTTGCGAGGCCCGGAGTCAAACTAGGGCACCACCGCAGGAGGGCGCCGAGGCCGCGCAGCAGGACTGCCGGGGTTGCGCAGGAGGGCGCCGAAGCCGCGGGCCCTGTACGAGCGGAGCCCTGGTAACACTTCTGACCGGGAGCTGCGGTGACACTTCCTTGAGCTACGGGCCCCTGCTCCGGGAGGACTGGAAACAGGGACCGGATCCTCGTCGACGCGACGCGCTCGCCGCGCTCTCTCGGACCGCCTGGATCTAACCACGAACCGCTCCCCGTGGTCGCGGTACACACGAGCCTCTCTTCTCACGATCCGGCGTGAGTTCGCGCAGGTCACCGCGCCATGGCGCGCGTTGATGGCGGCGGAGGTGGCAAGGCACTTTGACGTGCGGTGATCACGCCTGCTCTGCCTGACCGACTCGAGCGGGTCGAGGCGCGCCAGCGGGCGGCGCTCGAGCGGCGCGGCTGACCGGCAGACGGCCCCGGCTGCGGCCCGCCGATGTGACGCGCCCTGGCATGTCCCTCGCAGCGCAATTCCGCAAGCGACGGATCGCGTCGCGTGGAGGTGGCACATGCACACCAGGATCGGCCTGACCATGGCCGCGCTCGTCGGAGCGTCGGCCTGTGGCACAGCCGACGAGGCGACCGAGGCACTGGCGAACCCCGATGGTAGCGTCGAGGTGCCGCCGCGGAGCTTCCACGTGGAGCTGAGTCAGGACACGACGACGGAGAGCGCGATCCCGCAGATCGTCCAAGCCGGTCGGCACGAGTTCGCCGCGGCCTGCGCCGATCGCCCGGACGCGGCGCTCCGCATCCTCAACCCGTTCGACCCCGGCGACTTCGCTGACGTGCCCTGCGCCTCGATGGTCGGCGACGGCGAGAGCGGTGGCGCGCCGATGCAGGATGAGAGCGGCGAGCCGATCGGAGCGGCTCAGCAGCCGTGGAGCCCCATCGGCTTGGGGTGCAGCATCTTCATGTTCGGGGCCGGCATGGTCGCAACTTCCGCGGTGTGCCCCAGGGCAAGGGATCCGCGGGATGCGCAGCGCTGCTCCAACTACTCAGGTGCGGCGCTCGGCACCCTGGGAGTCCTCTGCAGCTTCATCTGAACCATGAGCAAAGAGCTGAGGACCATCGGCATCTTGACCTCCGGCGTGGCGATTGTCGCCGCGGCGTGGCTCGACGCGCCTGTTCCTGAGGGGACCTTCCCGCCCCTCGGCTGGCTCCGCGCCGGCCTACCCGTCTACCTGTACGTCTTCGGCCAGTGCTGGCTGGCCGAAGGTCGTGCCCGCGAGCGGCGCGCACGCGGGCTCAAGGACGAGAAGTAGGTGCGTAGGCCTCGGATCTCCCGGAGCACGACCCGCCGAGCTCGCGCGCGACGTGCTCGCCGTCCAGGAGGTCGTCGAGGCCGAACTGGACGCCGCAATCCGGCATCACACCCATCGAAATCCGGGCGAACGTGATGAACGCAACGGCTCAGACGCTGCGCTTCTTTCGTCATGGAAACCGGCGACGATCTCCATGACACTGTCGCTGCTCCCACTACGCGCTCGGCCGAGCAAGTCCAGGGCCGCAACGCCATCGCGCTCGCGGATGCGCCTCAACCCTGCTCCGGGCTGCTACTGTCCTCCCATGCCATCCACGCGTCGCCTTGCCGCTGAGATCGTCCGTATGGTGCCACCGCGCGACCGCGCGCTGCTGCTTCGGTTCGGCCTCGACCTGAACAATCCAAGGGACGCGGAGCTCTTCGTTGAGGGCGTCCGGGCCGCCGAGGACGCCATCGCGGCGCAGCAGCGTTGGGAGCGCGTAGCGCTCAGCTCCTCGAAACGCGCGCGATCGCGTCCCTGATCCGGGCGCGCGTGTTCGAGCGCCGCCGAGCACCGGAACGCTCACTGCGCAGCGTCGCGCGTCGGCTGGCATTGAGATCGAGCTTCCGGCGCGCTCGGCTCCGCTCTGCGCGCCAGTCGCGCTCGGTCCAGAGAGTACGCCGCTCTCGATTGAGCGGCCGTCAAACTCAGGAGGGCGGAGCGGAGGAGATGCGGAAGAAGCGCGCCGGAAGTCATCGTCCCCTCTCCGGTCACGCTCGCGGCGAAGGTCGACCACGCTGGCCGCAGCGTCGGCCTGGGGGGGAGGGCTAGCTCGCCGAGGCTCAGCTCAGCAAACGTCCTGAGCGCCCGGCGGTAGCGATTGCTAACGACGGAGCTCCTGTGACCGATTCGGACCGAGGTCTCGCCGTGGCCGTTCGCCAGGCTAACCGTGATGAACACCGAGCGCGTGTCGTTACGCGCTCCTGCTGCCACTCGCATAGAGGTCTGGGTGGCAGCTGCTGCCGCAAGCACACGAGCTCCAGCATGCGCAGCCGAAACCTGGGCACTCTCTGTGGGAATAGGTTCTTAGCGCGCGTAACCACGCTCCTGCGGCCCCGTAAGCACCAGCGTTGTGGCGTCAATGCCTCGCTTCACCCTCAAAGTCGGTGTCTGCCCCTCCGGAATCCGTTGAAGCTTCAGCTCGATACATACGAGCCGAAACGCTGTCGCGACGGGCCACCGCGTCGCCCCGAGCGGACGAGGCAATCAACGCGAGGCCACGCGCTCAATGAGATCGCGGACGATGGTCCGGTGGCATTTCGAGGGGTCGACGCACGTAGACCGAGCGAGCTTAATAAAAGCTAACCGGCACGATCAAGGAGAAGGACCGGCGCGAGGAGGTGCTGCGCCACTTCCTCACGAACACGACGCACGACGTGATGATCCCGCTGACCGTGCTTCGGGGACCCTTCGCGACGCTCCGGCAGCGCGCGGCCGCGGGCCGGCCCGTCGAGCGGTCCAGCCCGCGCGACGCTCGAACGCCCGAGCGCAGGCGTGCGTGCCTGGACGCTGCTGCTCGACCCGCCGACGCTGAGATGCGCCGTACGCCATGCGCCGTCGCTGCAGTCACACACAGATCGCCTAATTGCCGCGCACTCTTCACACAAGAGAGCGTACTGAAATGTGAGGCGATTCATGGTGCCGAGGCGAGCCATGGCCGGGTGCGGTTGTCGGAGAGCTCCATTATGAGCGCGCTCCCGCGCGGCGCCGTGACGCCGCTGAAAGGCGCCGCGGCCGCCGCGATCGCCTGGCGCACGCAGGGCCGGCACTACGTCACCGTCATCGCCAAGGCGAGCTTCGCCTTTGCGATCGATGCGGTGATGTGGCGGACCGATCCGCAGGAGATCCTCCCCGCCGAGGTCCACCATGGCAAAAACCCGGCGCGTAGCATCCGCTGGAGCGGGGACCTCGCGCCCTACCTCGGTCGCGCCGATGTGGTCTTCACCGGAGACGCGCACGCGCCGCGCGGCACCGAGGTCCAGTCCTTGCCGGTGCGGCTCGCGGTCTACAGCGCGGGCGGCTGGGTGCTCGACAAGCGCCTCCTCGTCCGCGACAAGGGCCCTTTCCGGCAGATACCCCTCGTGTACGAGAGGGCGGTTGGCGGCGCGAACGGATGGGAAAATCCGTTCGATGGCGAGCCGATGGACGGCCCGGCCAGCATCCTCGACCTCCAGGATCCAACACGCCCCGCTGGCTTCGCGCCGCTCGCGCGCACTTCGCCAATGCGCCGTCGGCTGCTCGGCAGCACGCCTCGCAAGGCGCTCGAGGGGCCGAACGCCGACATCCCCGCGGGCTTCGACTGGTCGTACTTCCAGGCGGCGCCCGCGGACCAGCGGATCCCATTCCTGCAAGGCGATGAGTGGATCGTGCTCGAGCACGTGAATCCGGCGGCTCCACGGCTTCAGATGCGCTTGCCCGGGGCGCGCGGGGTGGCGCGGATCCAGGGACTCGACGCCTCGGCCTCCGCCGCGGCAGACGGCGAGCTGCTCGAGCTCAACGCCGACACGCTTCGCATCGACGGCGTCGAGCAGCGCTGCACGGTCGTGTGGCGCCGGGTCTTCCCCGTCTCCGGTGAGGACGCCCTCGCGGCCGTGCGGATCGTGGCCGGCGTCGAGATCGAAGGCGAGGAGATCGCATGGCCCGACGTGCGCCTCGACGAGCAGGAGCGCATGCAGCCGGCGCATCCGCCTTCCCTCCGCCTGGGCTCTCAGGCGACCGCCCGGATTAAGGTCGCGCCCGACGGCGCGGGCGAGGCGTGGCTCGCCCCGGAGCTCCCGATCAGCCTCTCCGCCGAGGACGTCGAGTTCGTCGATTCTCCGCCTCCGTTGTCCGCCGCGTCCCTCTTTCAAACGCTCGCGCTCCCCCAGGAGCTTGACGAGCCGTCGATGCGCGCGCCGGCGCTCCCCTTCGGGCCCGCGGCCCCTGCGCCGGCGTCGCAGGGCGAGCCTGGGCCGGTCGCAGACCAGATCCCTGCCCTCTTCACCAGCACGACGCTCCTGTCGCGCGAGGACGAGGCGCGGGCCACCGATCAGCCCGCGACGCCGTTTCCTGCCGCGCCGCCGCTTCCGCCGCGCGTCGCGCCCGAGCTGCCGATCCCTGGCGCGCCCTGGTCCGGCGAGCCCGCTGCGCGGGCGCATTCCGCGTCCGTGGAGCCCGCGACCTCCGCGACCTCCGCGCCGACGGCGACGGCGGCGGCGCCCGCGTGCTTCGAGGCTCCCCTCGACACCACCACCACCGCGGTCCCGGGGCTCGTCTCGGAAGCGTTCGAGCAGCCGGCCGCATCTCACTTTTTTCACGAGCTCCGACGCGACCGCGACGCGGTCCCGGAGCCGCTCCCGCCGCTCGGCGAGGGCGCCGAGGTCAGCCTCGAACGGTGCGCGATCGTCGCGGCGGAGCTCGCGGAGCGGCCGGTCCCCCGGGCCGACGTGCTCCGCGCGCACGGCCTCTCCGATGAGCGCTGGGAGCAGGCCGAGATGCGATGGCAAGAGGCGATGGCAGAGGAAGCCCGACGCCGCGAGCGACCGCTCCGCGATCGGTTCGATGCAGCCTATCTCGCCGCCTGGGAGTCCATCCGCGGCGTCTTGCATCCGACCGATTACGCGCGGCTGGTCGTCGCGACGGAGCGCGACGGTGCGGCCGCGGCGCTCGACTCGCTCGCCATTCGACGCACCGTGTGGGCGCAAATGAAGCGGCTCTGGGCCAGGCGGCTCGCGGGCGATCCGCGCCTGAGAGCGCACGTCGAGGCCGAGATCGCGACGCTGCGCGGAGCGCCGCGGCAGCCCGCGGAAAGCAACGCCCCCGCGGCGCAGGCCGGCTGATGCGATACGATGTCAGATGTGCGGATCGCACGATGACGACGCGCCGTCGTGACATGCAATCATCGCTTTGCTTTCCAGGAATCGCTTCTATAGTCGACGTCCTTCCGTCGCCAGGAGCCGACGCGCACCGATAACGGGGAGTTACAACCATGCAAGATGCGTTCACCGTCAGCGCCAGCGCGCTCCCCGCCGCCACGCGGGTCATTGGCTTTCGAGGGACAGAGGGGCTGTCGAAACCGTACGTCTTCGAGATCTATCTCGTGATGACGAACTACGTGGGCCAGGATCTCGACCTCGCCGACGTCGTGGGCACGAAGGCGACGCTCCGCCTCTCCCCGTCGGACGGCGGGGCTCCCTTCCTCGTGAACGGCATCTTCGCGACGGTGGAGCTCATCCACGCGTTTGGCGAGCGCACCGTCTTCCGCGCCGTGCTCGTGCCGCAGCTCTGGAAGCTCACCATCTCCCTGCATAGCCGGGTCTTCACCGACCAGACGGTGCCCGACATCATCAAGACGGTGCTCTCGGGCGCCGGGGTCTCGGAGTACGAGCTCAGGCTGATCGGCAGCTACAAGCCGCAGGAGCACGTGTGCCAGTACCGCGAGAGCGACTTCGACTTCATCTCGCGGTGGATGGAGCGCGAGGGGCTCTATTATTACTTCGAGCAAGGGGACGGCGGGGAGACGCTCATCATCACCGACGACAAGGGCGTCCACGGCCCGCTCGGCCAGAAGGCGGTCCGGTACGTCCCGCAGTTCGGCGAGCACAGGGCCAAGGGAGAGCTGCTCTGGACCTTCACGTGCCGGCACACGTCGATGCCGTCCAGGGTCCGCGTGAGCGACTACGATTACAACAATCCCGCGATCGAGATCTCCGGCAGGGCGCCCGTCGCGGCGAACGGGCTCGGCGAGATCAGCGTCCACGGCGCGCGCTTCTTCACGCCGGCCGAGGGCAGCCGCCTCGCGGCCGTGAAGGCGCAGGAGCTGCTCGCGGGCCAGGTCGTCTACCACGGCACCGGGGCGGCGTTCACCATGCGCCCCGGGTACACGTTCGAGCTCGAAGAGCATCCGAGGCCGGCGCTCAACGCGGTTTATCTGGCCACCGAGGTCGAGCACTGGGGCAACCAGACGGGCTGGGCGCCCGAGCTGATGCAGATCATCGGGCTCACCTGGGACGATGTGTATCGGATGGAGGTCAAGGCCATCTCGTCGACCGTCCAGTACCGGGCGCCGCAGCGGACGCCGTGGCCTCGTATCTACGGGACCGAGCACGCCCTCGTCGACGGCCCGGCGGACAGCGAGTACGCCCAGCTCGACCAGCACGGTCGCTACGCGGTCAAGCTGAGCTTCGACGAGAGCGACCTCCAAGGCGGCAAGGCCTCGACCTGGGTGCGCATGCTCCAGCCGCACGGCGGCGGCACCGAGGGGTTCCATTTCCCCCTTCGCAAGGGCACCGAGGTGATGTGCACCTTCCTCGGCGGGGATCCGGACCGCCCCGTCATCGCCGGCGTCGCCCCCAACGCGCTCACGCCGAGCCCCGTCACCTCGGCCAACAGGACGAGGAACGTCATCCAGACCGGGGGCAGGAACCGCATCGAGCTCGAGGACCAGGCGGGCTCGCAGCGCATCACCGTCAGCACGCCGACCGAGAACACGATGCTGCGCATGGGCGCGCCCAACGATAACCACAATTTCATCTCCAGGACGGACGGCACCGCCCTGATCAAGACGGGCAAGTCGCTCGAGATCCAGACGGGCACCTGGAGGAAAGACAACGTCGACGATCAGATGGAGACCGAGGTCGGCGGTTACCTGAAAGAGACCGTCACCGGCGCCGTCACCCTCGAGTACAAGGACATAAAGACCGAGACCGTCACGAAGGCCGTCACGGAGATCTACAAGGACACGAAGAGCGAGACGGTCACCAAGCCCGTCACGGAAAAATATCTGGACACGCAGACCACCACGGTCACCAACCTGCGCAAGTCCGAGCACGGCACCGAGGAGACGACCGTCCACGGGAAGGTCACGGAGAGGTACGAGGGCCATCACGAGACGAAGGTGACGACGGGCGGCCGGTACGAGGAGATCACCGGCCCCCAGCACCAGAAGTTCAACGACGGCTGGAAGGTCGAGATCCCGGGCGGCAACGTCGAGCACATCGCGACGGGTGACTACGTCATCCAGGCAGAGCACTTCAGAGCGAAGGGCAAATCCGACTACCGCGAAATTCAGGGCGTCAGGATTCAAAACACCTTCGGCGGCCTGATCAACCTCACCTACGGCTTCGGCACCCTGAACGTCGTCGCCCCCCAAAGGACGGAGCTGGTCGTGGGATTGAAGGTGGATGTCATCGCGGGGCTCAAGGCGGAGGTCATCCTGGGCTGGAACTACAAGAATTCAAAAGGCAAGACCGACGTTACCTTGCTCGACATGAAGAACTCGGCCGTCAAGATCGGCACCTCAGGGATAACGCTCAGCAGGACTGCCGCCGCCAAGGTGACCTCGACGGGGGCTCACGTCTGGCAATCCTTTATTCACATGTTCCACTAGCCGCGGCGCCCAGCAGAAGACCGCGGGAGCCTGCAGCGAACCTCATGAAGACCATCAAGCCGAACCGGCTGGGGCTGCTCACCAAGGTGTTCGAGAACGACGGCGAGCCGTACCTCGTCGTCACGCTCCTCGTCTTCTTCCCGTTCGAGGCGCCGAGGCACCTGCTCCACGAGCAGAGCCTCTGGAGGTTCGCCGGCACGGAGCTCGGGAGCGACGCCATCCTCGACGAGTGCATGCCGAAGCTCCGGGGAGAGCTGCTCGTGAACGGCCGCTGCTTCACCGCGGGCGCCGTGTCGCGCGCCGCGTGCTCGGTGCGGGTCCAGCTCGGGGCGATCGACAAGACGCTTTACGTCGTCGGAGACCGCCGCTTCGGGCTCCTGGGGATGACCGATCCGGAGCCGTTCACCGAGATGCCGATCACATGGCAGAACGCCTTCGGCGGCGAGGGCTACGCGCCGAACCCGATCGGCAAAGGCTTCGCGCCGGTGCGCGGCGACAACGGCTCGGTGCATCCGTTGCCCAACATCGAGGATCCGCGACGCCTCGTCCGGTCGCCCGGCGACCGGCCCCCGCCCGCCGGGTTCGGAGGTTACGATCCGACCTGGCCACAGCGCTTCTCCAAGGTCGGGACGTACGATGAAGCGTGGCTCAAGGAGCGCTTCCCCGAGCTCGCCAGGGACCTCGACTGGAGCTTCTTCAACACCACGCCGCCGGACCAGCAGATCGAGGGGTATTTCCGGGGCGACGAGGCGTTCGTCATCGAGAACATGCACCCCGGGAAGCCCCGTATCGAAGGAGCGCTGCCGGGGGTGGCGGCGCGGTGCTTCATCAACCAGAAGACCGGCGAGGGAGAGTCCTTCCGGGAGATCGCGACCCGCCTCGACACGGTCCGGCTCTTCCCCCACCACGAGCGCGGGATCCTCGTCTATCGCGGGGTGCTCAAGATCCGTGAAGACGACGCGGCCGACGTGCTCCACATCGTCGCGGGCTGCGAGGCGATGGGCGAACCCAGGCCGGTCGAGCATTACCGAACCGTCATGGCCCAGCGGCTGGACAAGGAGAAAGGGCACCTCTTCCTCCTGCGTGACGCGGATCTGATGCCGCCTCCGCAGCCGGACGCGGGGCCGCTGCCGGACGACCCTCAGGCCGAGATGACGAGGCTGCTCCGATCGGAAGGGCTCTTGCAGAAGCGCGCCCGCGCGAAGGCGGAGCGGCAGCTCGAGGAGATCAAGGCGAAGATCCGGGCGCAGGGCCTCGATCCGGAGCCGCTCGTCGCCCCGCTGCCGCCGGACGACGACGTGGTCGAGCCCAGCCTGGACGAGCTGCCGGCGTACGTCGAGCGGGCGATGACCGAGGCCGAGAAGGTCAAGGCGGACGCGGAGGCGCGCCGCGCGGCCGAGGAGCAGAGGGCGCGCGGCGAGTGCGCGAAGCACGGGTTCGATTACGACGCGATCATGGGCGAACGGCAGAAGGAAGCCGGCGGCCCGCCCCGGTTCTCGGCCAAGAAGGAGCTCGAGCGGCTCGAGGACGTCGCCCAGATGGCGCGGAACGGCGGAGTCGAGTGGCCGGAGCTCGAGGCGCAGCTCGGTGATCCGGAGCTCGCGGCGCGCCTCTTCGAGGTCGAGGAGCAGATGCGCTCTGCCTACCGGAAGCTCGCTCACCACTACCCGGCGGCCTCCCGGCTGGGCGGCGAGGAGGCCGCTCGCGTGCGGGAAGAGGTGATTGCCGGGCACCGTACCGGGGAGAGCTTTGTGGGGCGCGATCTCACGGGCGCCGATCTCTCGCACCTCGACCTGTCGGGCATCGATCTCGAGGGCGCGCTGCTCGAGGCCGCGGTCCTCACGGGCACCCGGCTGTGCGGCGCGAACCTCGCCGGCGCGGTCCTGGCAAAGGCCAATCTCCTCGGCGCAGATCTCACCGGGGCGAACCTTGCCGGCGCGAACCTCGGCGGAGCGAACCTTTGCGACGTGAAGATGCGCGGCGGGCTCGACCTCACCGGCGCCGTGCTGGCCAAGGCCAACCTGTCGGGCGCCGACCTGACCGGCGCGCGCCTGTCGGACGCGGACCTGTCTGAGGCGACCTTCGACGGGGCTGACTTCAGCCGCGTGACCGCGCGCAACCTCGTCCTCATCAACGCCGACCTCTCCGGCGCCCAGCTCTCCAGTGCAGACCTCGAGAAGTGCACCTTCATCGAGGTCAACGTGGAGGGCGTCGACTTTCGCGGCGCGAACCTCCGTGCGTCGGTGTTCATCACCGGCAAGGGCGACGGCGCCGTCTTTCGCGGCGCCAGGCTCGACAACATCCGCCTCATCGCAGGCTCGTCGTTCACCGGCGCCGACTTCCGCGGCGCTTCGCTCGAGCAGGCCAATCTTCGGGGCACCTGCCTCCGAGGGAGCGACTTCACGGAGGCCAACCTGCGGAGCTCCGATCTCAGCGAGTGCGACCTCACGGGCGCTCGCCTGGATCGCGCCGTCGCGGTGGGCGCCATGCTCATGCGGACAGACCTCTCGGGCGCCTCGCTGTCCGGAATCGATCTGATGGAGGCCGTGCTGCAGAAGGCGAAGGTCGACGACGCGAGCTTCGAGGGGGCCAACCTGTTCCGCGTCGACGCCGCGAAGATGCGCGGAAACGCCGCGACGAGCCTGAAGGGGGCCAATGTGAAGTACGTGCGCTTCATCGCGCCGCCGGAGAACCATGGACAGAAATGATCTGGTCGAGCTGGTCCAGGGCGGCGAGATCATCTCCCACGTCGACCTCTCGGGCGTCGACCTCTCGGGCGCCGACCTCTCCGGCGCGATCTTCGAGAAGGTGAGCTTTGCCGGCGCGGACCTCTCTGGCGCTCGGCTGAAGGAGTCGACCGCCACCGGCTGCAGCTTCATCGGCGCGCGCCTGTCGGGCGCCAACCTGCACCTTGCGGCGATTGTGGACTGTGACCTCACGGGGGCGAAGCTGGACGGCGCCTCCCTGATCGCAGCGCAGCTCACCGGCGGCGATCTCTCCTCGATCGATCTGAGCGGAGCAGACCTGACCCTCGCGAGCGTGATCGACACGAGCCTCTCGGGCGCCCGGCTCGCGCGCGCCAACCTGGACCGCGCCGCCATCCTGGACGTGCGGACCGAGCGGATCGACCTCTCGGGCGCCGTGCTGAAGCAGACGGCGCTCGTGCGCGCCGATCTCTCGACCGCGACCCTCGGCGGCGCCGTCCTGGAGCTCGTCGTGCTCGTGGAGGGGAAGCTCGCGGGCCAGGACCTGCGCGGGATGACGTTCACGATGACGCAGTTCACGGGCGCCGATCTCAGCGGCTGCGACTTCTCCGGCGCGACGCTGACGCAGTGCGGTTTCAAGGACGCGAACCTCTCCGGCGCCAAGCTCGACGGCGCGCTCGCGGGCCGGGCGCTCTTCGTGAATGCCAACCTCACCGGCGCGAGCCTCGCCGGGGCCGTGCTCAAGGAGTCTGTCTTCGTGGGCGCTCGCCTCATCGAGGCCAACCTCGCTGGCGCTAACCTGGAGATGTGCATCCTGACCCGGGCCGCGTGCGCGGGCGCGCGCTGGAGCGGCGCCAACCTGACGTACGCGGACCTCTCCCACGCCGACGTCTCGGCCGGCGACTTCTCGAGGGCGACCCTGTTTCGAGCGCGCCTCCATCGGATCAAGGACGCAGGGGCCGTGTGGTCCAACCGGACGGCCGCCCTCGGCGACGACGCGGATCTCGCCGAGGCGGAGCAGTGGCAATCACGGGTGTTGAGCAGCAGCCGGGGGAGCTCGGAGCCTCCGGCCGTGGGTGTCGAGACGTCTACGCGTTGACGAGGGAATCATGCGCAATCTGGCGAGAAAGCAGGAGCCGAGGGCTCTGGTCACTCAGGAGTTCGGCACCGTGGTGCGCGCCGACGGCGCGGCGCTCGTCGTGGAGACCGACGCCGGCGAATTCAGGGCGAAGCGCGCCAAGGGGTGCCTCCTCGAGCCCGAGGCGGGCGACCTCGTGCTCCTTGCCGTGGCGACCGACGGCCGTTGCTACGTGCTCTCCGTGCTGGAGCGGGAGGACGGCGCGCCCGGGAGCATCGTCGCCGACGGCGACCTGAACATCAAGCTGCCTGCCGGTCGCCTCGGCGTCGCCGCGCAGGACGGCATCGGCCTGGTCTCGGCCAAGGAGGTGGCGGTGGTCTCGGCGGGCCTCTCGGTGAACGCCGTCGACGGGAACGTCGCGCTACAAAGCCTCTCGTTCGTCGGGACGCTCCTTCGCGCGGAGATCAGCAAGGCCAAGGTCCTCGCCGGGAGCCTCGATTCCGTGCTGGAGCGGCTCTCGCAGCGGGTGAAGCGCTCCTACCGCACCGTCGAGGAGAGCGAGCAGCTCCGGGCCGAGCGGGTCGATTACGTCGCGAAGAAGACGATGAGCCTGCGCGGCGAGAACACGCTGGTGACCGCGCAGGAGCTCGTCAAGATCGACGGCGAGCAGATCCACCTGGGTTGAGGAGGCATCATGTTCGCGAACACGCAGATGGGCGGGATGAACCTGGGGTTTCCGGACGTGTGCCTCACCCCGCCGGTGCCTGCCCCGATCCCCTATCCGAACATGTCCTTTGGCCCGGTGAGCGCGCCAGCGGCGTACAACGTGCTGTTCATGTGCGCGCCCGCGCATAACCTGCTGACGACGCAGCTCATCTCCGTCGGCGATCAGCCCGGCGTCGCCCTGGGGGTCGCGTCCGGCTCGGTCATGGGGCCTTCCCGCCACATCACCGCCGCGTTCACCTGCCTCGTCGGCGGCATGCCGGCCACCCGGCTGACCAGCATGAGCCTGCAGAACTCCACGAACTGCCCCGGAATGCGGATCGTGCCGAGCCAGGTCAAGGTGCTCATCCTGTCCCCCTGAGGATCTCGGCCGCCTGGAGCCGGTCGTGCGAACTACGGCTACGGATGCGACACCACGATGACGACATGCCTCTTACCGCGAGCGGACTCGGAGCGATCGATCTCAATCGGCGCAGCAGAGCACGCCGCCGCCCGCCGCTCCAGGCTTGATGACGTGATTGGACTCGTTGTAGCCGTCGTCCCCACAGTCCCAGGGCCCTTTGAGGGCTTCGCAGAGATCGCCCGACGTGCGGTCGAGAACGCCGCAGCTGGCTGGCCTTCTGCCGACGGAGCCGCACCCGAAGAGATCGTTCGCCGTGACTCTTGAGGTGGCACAATCTCGGGCGCAGCTCCCTCCGGTGCACACATCCGGATCCTTGTTGTCCCCCAGGGTGCAATACGCACAGCCGGTGCTCCCCTGGCGCGTCGCGAAGAACAGCCCGGGCTCGGCCGCCGCGCCGTCGCAGCCGGTAGGCGAATGGCGAGCGACGTCATCCGCGCCTTCGCAGACATGAAAGCCCTTCGCGCACAGGTCGCTGGCGCTGCAGCCGAGGCCCTCGGGGTTTTGGCCGGTGTTTCCGCCGCCGAACCCACATTGGGGTAATGGATCGATCAAGACGCCCGGTACGGTGAAGCCGCCTGCGCACCCGGCGATCAAAGGATAAATGTCCTCCTCGATGAATGCCTCGCGCGTGCCGTCGCTGCAGCCGTTGTTCGCTGGCACGCAGCCCTCGTCGATCTTGCCGTCACAGTTGTTGTCGACTTCATCGCCGCACACCTCGGGCACCGGCCGACTATCGGGGATACAAGCGAGCGCGCCCTCCACACAAAAAACCCTGCCGTTCGCGCAAGGGCCCGTCTGCCCCGTGAGGCAAGTGTCGCCGGAGGTGGGGGCATCTTCGTCGATCTGACCGTCGCAGTCGTCGTCGAGGCCGTTGCAGAGTTCCTCGGAGCAGGGCACGCCGACGCCGGCGCCGCTGGATGAGGCGGAGGACGCCGACGACGCTGACGCTGACGACGCGCCCCCCTCGCCCGGAGTATCGAGCTCCAGTAGGCTGGTGCGCGCGCCGCAGGCGACAAGCGCAAAGGTGGGGACGAGGGCGAGCGTCTGAAGGAAGGGCGCGCGCATGGTGGTGATGCTCCGTTGCATGGTAGACACGACGCGCGCTGCGGCGCAAAGAATATTGCGTTTTGCTCGGTCATTTACGCGAGAGCGTCCGGATCGACACCCCCGCCTCGCCGAGTTCACCGCTCCCGCGGACCTCAAAGGCACCAAGGTCCTCATCCTCTCCCCTTCCGAGATGTACGTCTATCTGCCGTCGTTCGGCAAAGTCCGCCGCATCGCCAGCCACACCAGCGATCAGAGCGCCTTCGGCATGGCCTTCAGCCAGGAAGACCTGGCCACTCAGAAGTACGGCAGCTACACGCCGGCCGTCAGCTCCTCCAGCGGCAAGGAGGTCAAGCTCACGCTCACCCCCAAGAACGGCCAGACGACCTCCTACGCCAAGATCGAGATGACGATCACGAAGGACAAGAACGTCCCCAGCGAGCTCAAATATTACAACACCGAGGGCAAGCTGGTGAAGACCGAGACCCGCACCGGCTACTCCTGCGACAGCGACGTCTGCACCCCCGGCGCTCTCAAGATGGTGGACCACACAAAGAACCTCAGCACCACGCTCACGCGCAAGAAGGTGAAGGTGAACGAGTCCATCAACGACGACACCTTCTCCAAGCGCAACCTGGAGAAGTGAGCGACACGGCTGCCGAAAGCCACCGTCTCCCCCGCCCGCCTCTCCGCTTCAAGGGACTCATTCCCGGGCATTGAAGCCCCTGAAAGTCGGTGCGCAGGAGGGCGCCGAGGCCGCACAGGAGGTCGGCCGGTTCCCCGATAGAGCCATGAAACGCTCTTATAAAAGCGATCGGCCCGGTTCATCGGCTCCCAGCCAGTCCGGCGCAGCGAGAGGGCTTCTGAGAACATTTGGTGCTATCCAAGGTCCAACACACCGAGCGGCGATCGTTCGCCTCGCTCCTCACCCGGCGCCCCGGCGTCGCCGCTCCCGATCGATGGATCGTTGTCTCGAATGAGGCAGGATATGGCCGATTTGTTGCTCGTCGACGATAGCCACGACATCAACGAAGCCATGGAAATGCTGTTGACCGCCGAAGGGCATCGGGTGCGGATTGCCACGGACGGCAAGGCGGGGCTGCGCGCGCTGGAGGAGCGATTTCCGGATCTGATCGTCCTCGACGTGGAAATGCCGGATCTCGACGGTCCGGGGATGGCGCGTCGGATGCTCATCGAGAACAGCGGTCGAGAGAAGATTCCGATTGTCTTCGTCTCCGGGGTCGAGGGTCTCCACAAGATCGCGATGCGTATCGGCACGCCTTACATGCTCTGCAAGCCCTGCGATCCAGACAAGCTCCTCTCGGTGCTCGCTCGCGCCCTCGAGGAGCGGATCGCACCGCGCCCACCGAAGTGACATAGCCGGGCGCGTATGGCTGCTTGCGACGCCCGACCGGCGTGGTCAAGTTCAGCGCCAATCATGAGCTCTTTGCCAAAGCGCACCTCGAGCTCGCTTGCCGTACGCTACGGCACGGCCCTGATCTCCGGCGCGCTCGCGCTTCTCCTTGCCATCCAGGTGCCCCCGGTGTGGGCCTTGAAGCTCCCGCTCGTCTTGTTCTACGGGATGCTGATCATCACCAGCGCCTGGATCGGCGGGCTCTGGCCGGGGCTCCTCTCCACGGTGCTCTGCATCGTGGGAGCCGTCTACTGGATCGAGCCCTATGGAGCGTTGCAGGTCAGCCATCCCGCTGACGTCATCGGCCTGGTCCTGTTCCTCTTGATCGGCGCGACGCTCAGCGCGTTCGGCGAGGGCGTGGCGCGGGCGATGCGGATCGAGCGCGCCTCGCGCGAGCTGGCCGAGAACGCCGCGGCAGCGGAGCGCTCCGCTGCGCAGGTCAGAGAGCACACGCTCGCGATGGTCGCCCACGATCTTCGGGATCCGCTCGCCGTCATCGACCTGAACGCCGGGCTGATCGCGCGGGCCTCGACCGGAGGAGCGGGCGTCGAGATCTCGCGGCGTGCGGCCGTCGTTCACCGGACCGTGCAGCGGATGAACCGCCTCCTCCGCAGCCTGCTCGACACGGCCATGATCGACTCCGGAGCGCTCGCGCTCGACCTCGCGCCCGAGTCCCCCGCGGCGTTGCTCGCCGAGGTGATCGAGACACACGCCGATGAAGCAGAGGCGAAGCAGATCCAGATGCGCACCGAGGCTCCGGCGGGGCTCCCCCCCGTGCTCTGTGACCGCGATCGGATCCTCCAGGTGCTCACCAACCTCACCGTCAACGCGCTGAAGTTCACGCCGCCCGGCGGGACGATCACCCTGCGCGCCGGCGTGTCAGGCCGCTTCGTGCGGTTCAGCGTGACCGACACGGGGCCCGGGATCGACGCCGACATGCTGCCCCGGATCTTCGAGCGCTACTTCGGCGAGCGACGCAAGCAGAACGGCGGGCTCGGCCTCGGCCTCTTCATCGCGAAGGCGATCGTGGAGTCGCACCACGGCGCCATCAAGGTCGAGAGCAGCGTCGGAGAGGGCTCCTCCTTCGCGTTCACGGTGCCCCTCGTCCACCAGGCCTGCGCCACGGATCAAGGCCTCGGCGCAGGCTCGATCACCACGAGCGCGAACCGCTCTCCCGCGGCGTGACGGCCCGAGACGTGCGCCCGCCCCGCGTCAGCCCCCGCCGCCGCCGACCTCGCGCCAGCGGATCTCCACCCGCTTCGCGCCGAGCTGCGTCGCGAGCGCCGTGATCTGCCGCTCGGCCTGCGCCTTCGCGCGCGCCATCACGTTCCCCTCGAGCGCGGCCTTCTCGATCGCCGCCGTCGCCTCCTTCCGGGCCCGCGCCTCGAGCTGCTCGTTGCGCCGCGCGAGCAGGCTGGTCGACCGCGTGTAGACGTACGTCTCGTCCTCGTCGAGGCGGGTCGAGAAGACCTCGGGCGCCGGCAGCGTGAGCCGCGCGACCCCGGTCTCCGGATCCATCGCGACGTCGCCCTCGCCGATCCGCGCGAGATCGACGCCGATAGTGACGTGGCCGACCGCGACGAGCAGGAGGGCGTCGGTGGCCTGCACCAGGCCGAACAGGCGGCTCTGCCGGTCGGCCAGATCCACGACCTTCTCGACGTGCACCTCCGTGGTCTCGAGCCGCGACAGGTCGCGGATCGCGATGACGAGCGCAGGGGACGGCCGCGCGACCACGCCGCTCGAGGGCGCCGGAGCGCCGAGGCGCGGCGCCACCACGAGCGCGCCGAACCCGACCGACGCGAAGAGCGCCACGACGAGCAGCGCGATCCGCGCGGCGCGGCCCGCCTGCGCGCGGGGGCGCGGGGGGTGAACTGCGACCGAAGCGTAGGGGTCCTGGAGCGGGCCTTCCATCGGGGGTCTACCTGGGAGGACCACGGGCGCGCAGCAGGCGCCCGCGGCAGCTCGGCTGGACACCGACCCGAGGAGCCGCGCGTCCTCTGGAGAGAGTACCGAGAACTCGAAGGCCGGAGGGCGAGAAGAATCGATCAGCCCGCCCGCGCGGCGACCGCTAGGACGCTGCGAGCAGCCTCACGCGGCCCGCGCCGGGGACCGCGGCGGCGCCGCCGCCTGCTCCGCCCCCGAGGACGAGAGCGCCTGCTCGAGCATCCAGTCGTCGACGTCGCCCTCGGCCGCATGCTCCAGGGCGAGCCGCACGTCTCGGTTGGCGCAGCCCTCGGCCGCGATCCGGAGCCGCTCCTCGGTCTGGCCGTCGCGCGAGCCCGCGAGCGCGAGCGCGGCCCCGATGCGGAGCTCGGCCGGCGCGCCGCCGTCCTCGAGCACCGTGAACGCCTGCTCCCGCGTGAGCTTCGCCGTCCGGTAGTCGGCGCCGGCCTCGCCCACGAGGCGGCGCAGCGCCGCCCGCCAGGCGGGCGCAGGCAGGCCGCGGCGCCCGAGGAGCGCCACCGCGCGCCCCGCCTCGTGGGCGCCGCGCCCGCTCCGCTCCCGCAGCAGCGCGAGCAGGTGCTCGCGGCGCCGCTCCGCGAGCACCATGCTGAGCCCGGTCTCGCTGGGATCGCGCAGCAGCTGCGGCGGCACGAGGGTGAGCGAGAGCTCCTCGCCCCCCGCGAGCGCGAGCTGCACGCCGAGTGCCGTCTCCTCGACCCGCTCGATGCTGCCGAAGGAGATGAAGCGCTCGCCGGCGTCGTCCCGCAGCGAGAGCCCGTCGCTGCCCGCCACCAGCACGCGGCGCGCGGAGCCCTCCCTGAGCAGCGCCGCGAGCACCCACGCCGAGGCGCCCGTGACGACGCCGAGCGAGAGCGCCACGTCGAAGTCGAGCACCGACCAGCAGATCAGCGACATGAGCGCCGCGACCCCGACGAACAGGCCGCGCCGCGGCAGCGACGGCGCGTCTTCATAGAGCCGCGCGCTCCACGTGCCCCGCGCTCGCCCGGCGGCGATCACGCCGAGCAGCCGCTCCGCGTCGACCGGGTCGTCGACGCGCACCCGGATGACGTCGCCGTCGTCGGTCTTCAAGGCGACCTCGCCGCCGGAGCTCGAGAGCCGCGCGCGCGTGAGCGAGAGGAGAGGGAACGAGCGCCGATCGCCAGGGCGCTCGATCCACAGCGCGTTGCTCACCCGGACGACCGCCGCGCCGGACGAGCCCACCGCCGCCCAGAGCCAGGCGATCGGCGTGTAGAGCAGGCACGCGAGGCAGAGCAGCGCGAGCAACGACCCGAGCAGCGCGAACGGCACCATGACGGCCGCCACGATCGGGCCCGCGAGCGGCTCGACGAGCGACGCGACGGAGAAGACGACGAGGAGCCACGCCAGCGCCGACGAGAGAAGCCGGCCGATGGATCGAGCATCGGCGTAGGGCTGGATGAGGACCCCACACCGCTTGAACACGCCGTCACTGCCAGCGGTCCCAGCCACCCCACCACGGTGAAGGCACCCGCCTGCGAGTTCAAGCGCACAGCGTAATTTCAACGCAGGAGGAATCCCTGCGCTGCCGTCCCGGCGATTGCGCTCAGTACGCGTCCGCCGGGGCGCGCGCGTCCGCGGGGAGCGTGAGCGGGAGCATCTCCACGGCCGCGTCCCCGCCGGCGAGCCACTGATACCGCGCCAGGTTCGAGAGGACGCGACCCACGTAGGTGCGCGTCTCGTCGTAGGGAATGCGCGCCACCCACACGTCGGTGTCCCGGTCGATGCCCCCGTCGAGCCAGTGCGACACGGCCTTCGGACCGGCGTTGTACGCCGCCGCCGCGAGCGGCAGGCTGCCCTCGAACGTCCGGAGCAGCTTGCCGATGTAGAAGCCGCCGAGGCGCAGGTTGAGCGGCGCGCTCTTGAGCTGCCCGAGGTCGAAGCCGAGCGAGAGCTCGCCCGCCGCCTTCTCGGCCGTCGACGGCATGAGCTGCATCAGCCCGACCGCGCTCGCGGGGCTCACCACGACAGGATCGAACGCGCTCTCCTGGCGCATCAGCGCGTGAACGAGGCCCCTCGGCAGCCCGTGCTGCGCCTCGAGCGCGCGCACCTCGCCGGCGTACGGCTCCGGATAGACGCACTCCCACGCCCAGCGTTCGGCCTGAGAGGGCGCGCGCTGGAGCGCCGCCGCGGAGACCGCCTGCGTGCCCACGCGGTAGCGGCGCTTCGCGGGCGAGAGCATGCCGTACATCCGGCAGAGCGCCTCGCTCTCCTGCCCCGCATAGGCCGCCGTCGCCTCTCGCTCGTTCTCGGCGAGGTAGCTCTCCGCGTCGCCGTCGAGCCCCATCGACGCGAGCAGCGCCGCGGCCGGCGGCAGCTTCACCTCCACCGCCCGGGCGTCCCCGAGGGACGCCGGGACGAGCAGCGGCGGCATGGGCGCGCCCACCGCCGCGAGGCGCGAGCGCGAGAGCAGCGCGCCCCACGAGAGCGGCTGCTCCCGCATCACCTGCGTCCAGAGCCGCACCGCGCCGTCACGGTCGCCTCCGCGCAGCGCCGCGAGCCCGGCGAGCTCGCGCAGCCGCGCCGCGTCGGCCGGCCTCGCGTCCCGCGCGAGCTGCTCCAGCGGCCGCCGCACGCGCGCGGCGCCGCCCGTCGACAGCGTCGCGAGCGCCCGCTCGTAGGCCGCGTCGTCGCGCCGATCGCTCCGCGGATAGACCTCGAGGAACCGGCCGTACTGCGCGGCGGCCTCCGCGTAGCGCCCGACCTGCATGAGGAGCCGCGCGGCGAGCAGGCTCGAGAGCTCCCCCCAGCGGGTCTTCCGGAACCTGCGCGCGACGGCGAGGTGCCGCTCGATCGCCTCCGCCTCGCGCCGGAGCCGCGAGAGCGAGCGCGCCGCGAGGTGCAGCTGCTCCGCCTGGCGCGCCGACGGCGAGGCGGCGACCTTGAGGAACGCCGCGGCCGCGGCCTCGTAGTCGCGCGCCTGGTAGAGCGCCGTGGCCCTGCGGTGGTGGAGCTCCGACGCCGGCACGCCCGACATCTTGTCGAGCTCGGCGATCGCCTCCGCCGCGCTGCCCCCGGCGACCATGGCGTCGACCTTCTGGAGCCGCTCCTCCTGCGAGAGCTGCCCCGGCAAGGCGGCGAGGAGCGCCGCGGCGTCGCGCCCGTCGGGCGACGACGGCGCGCTCTTCACGATCCACCGGAGGTCGGCGTGCGCGAGGGCCGCCGCGGCGGACTTCTCCCCCGGGCGCTCGGCGGCGTCGCGCACGCCGAGCAGGACGCGCGCCCGCGCCATCCGCGCCGCTGCCTCGTCGCGCGACCTGCGCGCGCGCTGCGCCGCGGCCACGGCCCGATCGGCGAGCGCGCGAGCCTGCTTGAGATCGCCGCCCTTCATGGTGGCGAGCGCGGCGCGCGCGAGGCCGGGCGCGCTGCCCGAGCGCTCGAAGTACGCCGCCGCCACGTGGAACGGCCCCGCGACGAACGCCGCCTCCGCCCGGTAGCGCGCCACCTCGCGGGCGAGGAGCGGCAGCTCCTGCTCCAGGCCGTGGAGCAGCTCCACCGCCTTGCCGTGATCCCCGAGCTCGAACGCGACGCGCGCCCGCGCGTACTTCATCGAGGGCAGCGCGCGCTGCTCCATGGGCAGGGCGTCGAGCCGCTCCGCCGCCTCGGCCCAGCGCTCGAGCCGCACCGACTCGACCCAGGCGCCGTCCACCATGGGCGGCGCGGGCGACGCGAGGGCGAGGCCCGCGGGCGGCGCGAGGGCGAGACCCACGGGCGGCGCGGCGGACGGCGCGGCGCGCGCGGTGCTCTGCGACGGGGGCGGCCCTGCCGCGTGGTGCTCCGCGCACGCGGCGAGCGAGAGGCCGAGGACCCACGCGGCGGCCAGGCGGCGGCGCGCTCCCCCTGAAGACGGCTTCGGTGGCGACGGAGCCCGTTTCATAGCCGACCCGGCGCGGTGGACGACCCGCCGGCAGCGCGCCGTGAGGACGGAGCCCCGCGGGACGACGGCCTCCGCGCGCAGGCCGCTCGAACCGCAGCGCACGCGCTGCCGACCCCTCTAGCTAGCAAGCTTGGGCCCGGGGTCGCAAACAAAGTGTCGGGGCCGACGCGATCCACCGCTTCCCGATCTCCACATCCTCCTCGAACAGGAAGGCCGCGACCTCGTCGAGCGAGCCGGCGCGGTTCGGCGGCGCCCCCAGACGGAGCGCGGCGGCCTTGCCGAACGCGGCGACCACCGGGTGCGGCGAGCTCGCGAGCCGCAGGAGCTCGGGCACGAGCTCCACCGCCCCGAACGCGCCGGCGACGACCGCCGCCAGCGGCCGAGGATCCGCGGGGCAATCGTGGCTCCACGACAGCGCGGAGCGCAGCGCCGCGACCGTCTCGGGCGCCGCGGCGCGCGCCGCCGCCGCCGTGCGGTAGCCGCCCCCCGGCAGCGCGAGCTGCGCGTCGCCGCGGCTCGTCGCGCAGATGCCGTCCGCCGCCTGCAGCAGCGCCGCGGCGATCGGCTCGGTCACGCCGTCGCCCAGCACCGTCAGCCCCGCGAGGTCGGCGGCGACGGGCCGCGACGCCTCTTGCGCATACCCCTCGAGGTTGGCGAGGAGCCGCTCCAGGTCCACCGCGCCCGCGGCGCGGCCCGCCAGCACGTCGCGCTCGGTGTGCACCGTCACGAGGCTCGACACGATGGCCGGCGTCCCGCCGCGCATCGTGTGCGACACGTCCACGCTCACCCGCTGGACGGCGGGCCACCGCAGCACCCGCGGCTCCGTGTCCGGGTCGACGACGATCCCCCAGGGCACGACGGCCATCGTCACCTCGCGCGCGCCGCGCTGGATCGGGGGGCGGTGCTCGGCGCGGACCAGCGCGAGCAGCCCGAGCGCGCTCCCCATCGCGATGAGCCCCAGCGAGAGCGCGTGGCCCCCGGCGCTCCAGACGGCCGCGGAGGCGCCCGCGAGCCCCGCGGTCCCGGCCGCGGCGAGCGCGCCGGTCGAGCCGGGCTCCGGGTGGAGCCACACGTAGCGGAAATCCGGCGGAGGCAGCTTGCGCAGCACGGTGACGACCCCGGACGACGAATCTAGGCTGCGGCGCCCCCGCGCGCCACCGGGTGGGCGGGGGCGCCCGCGCGCACCCGAGGCATGCCACGGCGCGTCGGAGGCGCTCGCCGCGCCGTCGACGTCCGCGCGCGCCACGCCGACGGCGGCGTTCCACGCGCGCTGCGCGGTGGTAGCTTCGCGGGCGGTGCTGCTCTCCCGCGTCCGCCTCGTCCATGTCGGCCCGTTCGAGGATCTCTCGCTCTCGCTCGAGGACGCCGCCGGCGCGCCGCGCCGGCTCGTGGTCCTCTTCGGCGGCGACGGCGTGGGCAAGACCTCGATCCTGTCCGCGATCGCCTCGACCCGGCCCGGGTACGCGGTCGCGCAGCCGAGGCCGCGCGGAGACGACGGCGCGCAGCCGCTCGTGGTCGCCGACTGGATGCTCGGCACGGACGACCCGGCGCGCGCGCACCCGCTGCGGGTCACGAGCCCGAACGCGCGCCTCGACGAGCCCGAGGACGCGGCGATCTTGCGGCGGAGGGAGCAGTCGCTGTTCGAGCGGCGCGCGGCCGAGGGGGGCTTCGTCCTCGTCGCGCTCTCGGGAGCGCGCTGGTTCTCCCGCAGCGCGATCGTGCTGACGACGCCCGAGCGCAGCGTCCTCCGCTACGACGTCCGCGCGGCCGCGAGCTTCGACGACGCGACGCGCACCGACCTCGCCCGCGAGACGAAGCAGGTGCTCTCGTTCGTCCCGATCGCGGCGGCGATCGCGCGCGACGGCCGGAAGAGCCGGCCCGAGGCCCTCTCGGACGCCTGGCCGGGCGCCCAGGCAGCGCGGCTCGGCGCGCTCGATCGCGCGCTCAAGGAGGTGCTCGAGGCGCTGCTCGAGGGCCACGGCGTGACGTACGCCGGCGTCGATCCGCTCCGGCTCGAGCCGATCTTCGAGCGCGCGGACGGCCAGCGCGTCGACTTCGACGATCTCGGGCGGAGCGCGCGGCACACCGTCGCGTTCGGCGCGCTCGCGCTCCGCGCGCTCGCGTCCGCGCACCCGAGCGGCGATCCGCGCCTCGCCGAGGGCGTCGTGCTGATCGACGACATCGAGGCGCAGCAGCCGGTGCACCGCCAGCGATCGCTCGCCGCGCGCCTGCGCGCCGCGCTGCCCAACGTGCAGTGGATCGTCACGACCTCATCGCCGGCGATCGCCCTGGGCTGCGAGCTCGCCGACGTGATCGCGCTCCGCCGCGAGCCCTCGTCGGGGCGCGTCGAGCTGCACGAGGGCCCGGACGCCGTGCTGCACTGAGCCGCGCGGCGCGGCGCGCCTCCGGGCCGCGGGCGGCGCCGCGCCTCGCTGCGCGCGCTCCCAGGCTGCTGCGCCGCGCGCGTCAGGCGAGCGGCACGGCGAGGAGCACGATCTCCTTGCCGCGCACCTCGACCTTGTAGCGCATGGGCTTTCCGTGCTTCCGCCCGAGCTCCTGCTCGCTCGCCTTGAGGCGGGCGACGAACGCGTCGCGGGTGATGTGGTCCACCGGATCGCCGAGCGACTTCTTCGCGGCGATGTACTCGCCGAAGATGCGCGCGTAGTAGGCGTCCTCCGGCTCCTCCAGGAGCGCCTTGGCGTCGGCCGGGATCTCCTCCACGGACAGCGCGGCCATCCGCTCGTCGACCTCGAGGGCGTCCCGGAAGGACGCCGACGTCGGCGCGCGCGACGGGCGCCCCTCGGCGTCGGTCTCGTCCTCCTGCACCCCGAGCAGCTGGTTCAGGAGCGAGTTCAGGCGGAACACGAGCCCACCGAGCTCGGCGTGCTCGATCTGGAACCGGAGGTCGGTCCGGCCGTTCATGATCGCGAGCAGGCCGTCCTCGATCTCGGAGACCGGCTGCGAGATGTACGCGTCCAGGAAATACCCGGCGATCACGACGAGCACGAGCCCGAGCGCGGCGACGCCGAGCAGCGGCCAGAGCAGCGCGCTCGCGAGCCCCGGCGTCCTGAGCTGCGCGATGCTGAGGAGCACCGCGCGCCGCCCGTCGCCGTAGCCGTCGAGCGCGTGCCCGACGGCGCTGTACTCGCCGGCCAGCCCGCCGATGTCGACCGTCTGCCCGGAGCTCAGCGCCTTCAGGGCGCCGTCCTTCGCCGGCGACGCCGTGAGCGCCGCGACCAGCTGCGGGGAGGCGTCGCGCGATTTCGCCACCACGTCGAGGCCGTCGCCCGACTGCGTCGCGACGACGAGGACGCGCCCGCTCGTGCGCTCGCTCGCGTTGGTCAGCCGCTCGTCGTTCAGCGCGGTGCCCACCGCAACGGCGCCGATGATCTGCCCGGCGTCGCTGCGGATGGGCGCGTAGGACGCGAGCAGCTGCTCGTTGCGCGCCCGGCTCACCCACACGTCCGAGCCGGTCACCCCCTGCTCGATGGCGAGCTTCAGCGACGGGTAGACGGCGCCGAGGTTGTCTCCGCGCATGAGCGCGGAGGCGTTCCGCCCGAGCACCACGCCCTTCGTGTCCACCAGGACCACGAGGGAGGGCGGGGTCCTGGCGAGCTCGGGCGAGGCGGCGACCGCCTCCCGGATGGCGTTGGCGGCGCTGGTGGCCGCCTCGGCGCGGGCCGGGGCGGTGCCGGCGTTGAACGGCTCGCGCAGCTTCGGGTCGCTCGCGTGGGAGTCGAGCCACCGCTCCAGCACGAGGCCGTCCACCTGGAGCTGCGCCATGGCGGCCGCGAGCGCGCGCGGCGCCTCGCCGGGGCGCCCGATCTCCGCGAGGGAGGCGCGCGTGAGGGCGTAAAAAAGCCCTCCGACCATGAGGACAATCACGGCGAAGACTGCGATGATCTTTCCGCGCATCCTGCGTCTCCACTCCTTCTTTCCGGGGCTCAGGGCAAGCTACCATCCGCTGCGGCGCTGCTACAACTCTCCACCCAGCTCATGGTGCACTTGAATCAGCCGCACTCCGAAGCCCCGCGCCTCTACGTCGTCGACGACGCGCTGTTCGAGCAACATCGCTCGCGAGGCGCGCACCCGGAGCGCCCGGAGCGCCTCGAGGCCGCCCGCCGCGCCATCGAGCGCTGCGCCGCGGCCGGCCTCTCGCTGGAGCACGTGGCGTCGCGCGACGCCACCGAGGAAGAGCTCGCCCGGGTGCACGCCCCGCGGTACCTGGAGTCGCTCGGCCGGCTCAGCGGCCACTTTGCGGCGCTCGACCCCGACACGTACGTGGTCCCGCGCTCGGTCGAGGCGGCGAGGCGCGGCGCGGGCGCCGCGGTGGCGCTGGTCGACGCGGTGCTCGCCGGCCCCGGCCGGCTCGGGGTCGCGCTGCTCCGTCCGCCTGGCCACCACGCCACGCGGGACGCCGGCATGGGCTTCTGTCTCCTGAACAACGTCGCCGTGGCGGCGCAGGCGGCGCTGAGCAGCGGGCTCTCGCGGGTGGCGGTCGTCGACTTCGACGTGCACCACGGCAACGGCACGCAGGACATCTTCTGGGACGATCCGCGGGTGCTGTTCTGCTCGCTGCACCAGTGGCCGTTCTATCCCGGCACCGGCGCCGCCAACGAGCTCGGCGGAGGCGAAGGCACCGGTTACACGGTGAACGTGCCGCTGTCCGACGGCGCGACGGACGCGGTCTACGAGGCTGCGTTCGACGAGCTCCTCCTTCCGGTGCTCGACGAGTATGCGCCCGAGCTGATCCTGGTCTCGGCGGGGTTCGACGCGCACGAGCGCGATCCGATGGCGGCGATGAAGCTGTCGCGCGCCGCGTACGCGGCGATGGGCCGCCGGCTCGCGGCGATGGCGACCGCGAAGGCGGGCGGGCGGCTCGCCATCTTCCTGGAGGGCGGCTACGACCTGACCGCGCTCGAGAGCTCGCTCGCGGCGGCGCTGCTCGCGGCGTCCGGCCGCGAGGCAGCAGACGACCCGGCTGGAGGGTCGGTACCGCCGGCGCATCCCGCGCAGCGCGCGCCGATCTCGACCCGCCACCGCGCGGACCTGGACCGGGCCCGCCGGGCCGCGCTGCGCCGGTGGACGACGCTCTGAGCGAGGCGACCGGCGCGCGCCGGGGAACCGGGGCCGAGGCGTGAGCCGGGCCGAGGGGGGCGCCGGCGGGCCGCCGTCCCGCGGGGGTCCCCTGCTGGAGGAGTGGAGGAGGCCGGCGCCTCCTTGGGGGTCAGGGCGGGAAGCCGGGGCGAGGGGCTCGAAAGGTGGCCGGATCCAGGGGTGGGGGCTCGAAGAGCGACACGCGGTGCGTTTCCGTGATTGCACTCTGCGCGGAGCTGAGTATTCTGCCAGGCCTTCGCAGCCCAACGGGCCGCGAAGAACGGTGGGTATAGCTCAGTTGGTAGAGCACTGGATTGTGGCTCCAGTTGTCGCGGGTTCGATTCCCGTTACTCACCCCAGGTAGAACAGGCCGAGGCCGCCCAGCAGCGGCAGCCTCGGGGCCTCGGCTGCGCGAGAGCACGAAGACCGAGCGGCAGGCACGCTGATTCGTGCCCGCTGTGCTCCGTGCCGGAGCTCCACGAGTTCGACCGCGACGCCTCGATCGGGAGCGAGCGGCGACCGGCGCATCGCGAGAGATCGCGGCGACGACGATCGATCGCCTGACGCGCGCCGTGGCCTCGGGCCCCGAGCCCCGGCTCGACCCTGCCGAGCCGCCGCGCCCTTGTCCGCGGAAAGCGACGCGCGCTCTCCGCGCCCTTCCTTCTTCCATCCATCCATCCACGAACCGAAGGGCGTTCCCCTTGGCCGACGCCGCGCGAGCGCGACCCGATCCCGGTCCGAGGCCCGGCGCCGCCCGAGACCATCCATGAGCGCGCCCGCGCGCCACACCGCGAGCACGCTCGCACGCCATCACGAGCACGCTCGCTCACCACGTCATGGACGAGCTCGCACGGCGTCGAGAATCGCTCGTTTCGATAAGCGCTCTTCGCGCCCCGGAGACACCGATTCATGGATATCCACCCACCGTGGTGGGCCGATATCCATTCTCCAGGAGACAGCAAGTCTCATTTTTGTAACCAGCTCGCCACAATACCCGCGTAGCGTCGGCGCGCATGAAAACCACCCTCCCTGGGAGCCGCGCCTCGACGGCGCGCCTCATCTCCGCCGTGTTCATCGCGGTCAGCGCTCCTCAGCTCGCGGCGTGCGCCGTGGATTCGAGCGATGCTGCGGATCCTACCGAGTTGCCGGCCCCCGGCACCGTCGATATTGTCAGCCCTCTCACGCTCTCGGAGCGCGCTCGCGTGCCCGAGAAGGAGCCGGGGTTCGTCGCTGCAGTGCTCGAGGACCACGATCTCGTCATCACCCATGACGGCAGCATGGCGCCCTTCGCCGCGGGCGACGTGCTCGGCGGCACGCAGGGAGGCGGCTACCTCGCCCGCGTCGTGAGCGTGCGCACGATCGACGCGACGCGTGTGGCGCTCGCGACGACGCCCGCTCCTCTGACGGAGTTCATCACCGAGGGCCATTTCCACGTCCACTACGACGCGCGCGAGTACGCGCGCGCCATCGACGATCACGTCGCGCGCACCCGCGAGCTCGGCGTGGAGGACGACGAGCAGATCGCGAGCGCGGCGGAGGCCCTGAAGATCTCGTCCGGCGCCTCCATGAAGCTCCTCGAGCTCTCCTCGGCCTCGCTCCCGGCGTCGTGCGGGGTCACCGCGCACGGGGCGGCGGCGCTCGACGTCACGGCCGAGCTCTCGCCGGCGCTCGACCTCGAGGTCCATGTCGGCCCGAAGGGCAAGCTCAACCCGGTGCCGGAGCTGAAGCAGCTCCGCCTCGTCGCGTCGGGCCAGCTCGACGTGAGCGCCAGGCTCCAGGGCACCGGCACGGTCACGGGGACCTGCTCGGTCGACCTCCTGGAGCTCGCCGGGGGCGCCCTGAGCATACCGCTGCCGACGCTGACCTTCTGGGTGGGCCCGGTCCCCGTCATCGTCACGACGGACGTCGTGCCGAGAGCGAAGGCGGATCTGGGGCTGTCCTTCACGGCCGCCGAGGTGGACGCCCAGGTGCAGGCGACCGCCGAGATCGAGGCCGGGGTCGACTACCGGAACGGCAACTGGAGCACGATCTGGGAGCCGTCCGGCTCGGCCTCGGGCTCGGCCTCGATCGGAGCGCCCGGCCTGATCACGGCGTCCGGCAAGGTGAGCGCCGGCGCGGAGCTCCGGGCGCGCCTGTACGGCATCGTCGGGCCGAACGTCGGAGTCCAGGCGTACGCGCGCGTCACGGCGGAGACGGCGCCGCCCTACTGCTCGTACGACGCGCGGGTCGACGGCGGCGTGCGGGCCTACGCCGAGGCGGTGGCAGGCGTGTCGGTCGGCCCGCTGGATCTGACGCTCAAGCGCCTCGAGCTCGTCGATCTCGAGCTCCTGCACTTCGACGGACCGCGCGCCTCGGGCCCGCTCCGCGACGCGCCCGAGTGCGACGCGGAGCTCTGATCGCTCCGCCGCTCCTCGCGCCATCCGTCCGGGAGGCGAGGCGCCCCCGCCTCCCGCGCGCGGGCTAGGACGCCGCGTTCAAGGGTCCGCGCACGCGACGTAATCACAGGACGCCTCGTTCACGCACTCCTCGGTTCGCTCCACGAGGTCATTCCCCTCGAGGCCAAGGCACGCGGTCTCGCAGCTCGTCTTGCTCGGCGGCGGAGCGTCGTTCTCCTCCGCGCAGAGGATGCGGTGCTTGCAGAGCTCGCTGCATGCGTTCAGGATCTCTTCGTCTTTGCACCCTGCGGCCCCTGCGGCAAAGAGGCCGAGGACGGCGGCGATGACGGGCAAGATCGATCGGAGTTCTGCGTTCTTCATGGGCAGCTCACCTCGGTTGTGGAACGGCGACTCTCCCCGGTGGGCGACCCGCTGCCGACCGGCAGCCCGCGCCAGCGCACGAGAAGAAAGCGAGCGCGCGACCCGGCACGGTAGCAGCGCTTTGCAGGAGGCCAGCGCGCCTCACCATGAGGCCACGCCTCCGCGCAGAGCATAGACGAATCCCTGGCCGCCGCCCACCGCGCGACGGCACGCGAAACGCCGAAACGCGAACACCTCGGCCCCGCGCCGACGTCATCTCGGTTCCCGCTGCCGCACCCGCGCGCCCCGGCGCTGGCTCGATGCGCCGGGCGTGGTACATTGCGTCATCGCGGCTCCTGACGCGCCCTCCCCGATCGACGACGAATGCCCTCCAAGGAATCCGACACCCTGCTCGAAGCCGATCCAGCCGAGCGACCGGATCGCGAGACGCCCGACTCCACGCGGCTTCCTCTCGTGCTCCTGGTCGACGGGGACAGGAGCATCTGGCAGCCGCTCGGCGCCCTCCTCTCGAAGCGATATCGCCTCGTCGTATGCTCCTCGGCCGTGGACGGGGTCGCCGCCTTCACCGAGGACACGTGCGCGGTGATCGTCGATGTGCGGATGTCAGGGCAGGAGGGATTCTGGGTCTGCGACCAGATCCGCAAGGTGCAGCCCGAAGTGCCCGTCATCTTCTATTCGGCTCATCACGACGAGAAGGACTCGTTCGAGGTCATCAACGCGCACCGGCCCTTCGCCTATGTCGATAAAGACGGCGCCGAGGAGAAGCTCCTCGACGCCCTCGAGAAGGCGACGCGGATATTTCAAAGCACCCTCCGCAGCAGGCGGATCATCGAGCGGCTGCAGCGCCGCCGGCTGGAGGCGATCTGACGCCTCGGCAGGGCGAGCCGCGCCCGCGCGGCGATCGGCGAGATCTGTGGCGCACGCTGATCCAGCTGGCGCTGAGCCTGTCCGCGCTCTTCGCGGGGATCGCGCTCGCGGCGCACCTCGCGCGCGAACAGCTCGACGCGCTCGGCCGCGGGTTCGTGGACCGCTTCGGCCTCGCCGGGATGTTCGTCGGCACCTTCCTCGCCGATGCGTTCTCGTTCCCGATCCCGCCGCAATTCTACATGCTGACCGCGATCACGTCGGGGGGCTCGCAGGTCGCGCCCCTGATCGCCATCTCGGCCGCCTCGCTCGCCGGCGGCTGCACGGGTTACCGCCTCGCCGGCCGCATCGCGCGGCTCCGCCTCTTCGCGGCGCGCATCGAGCGGACGCGACTCAGGATAGACCGGCTCTTCGAACGTTACGGGTACTGGGCGATCGCGATCGGGAGCATCTCGCCGATCCCCTTCTCGATGCTCTGCTACCTGTCCGGGCTGTACCGGATCCCGCTGCGCTACTTCTTGACCATGGTGCTGTTCCGGGTGCCTCGGCTCCTCCTCTTCTACGCGCTCATCCGGGCGGGATGGAGCCAGTGAAGCCGGCGGCGTGAGCGCTACCTGGGGCTGTCCGTCTCCTCGGACGACGGGTTCACCCTGACGCGCTCCAGGATCTGGTCGACCATGCCGAGATCGATCCCGGAGCGCTCCACGACGTTCCTTGAGAACAGCCGAGTCGCCTCCTTCGCGAGCTCCTCGTCCGGGAGGAACGGCCGCGCGGGCGACCGCGGCGCCGGCAGGCCGATCTCCTTCTCGAGCTCGGAGATCGCCCGGATCATCTCCTGGTAGCAGGCGGAGGCGATCTGCACGGCGAACGGGAACACCTGGGCGTTGCCCCGGCCGGCGCGCACGGCGTGCAGCGTCGCGGCGGCCTGCTCGGCGAACTGGCGACTCCCGTACGCGTTGGCCATCTGCGCGTACATCGCGATGGACTCCTGGTCCGCCGCGAGGTCCTCCTCCTTCGTGCGCGGCGCTCCGGACGAAGGCACCGACGACCACCGGACGATCATCCGCGCGTAGTCGTCGAGCGCGCGCCGCTGGAGCGCCAGTCGCTCCAAGAGCGCTTCTCGCCGCTGTCTCTGGAGCTCCGCTCTCTCCTCGTGCTCGGCCCGCCGCTCCGCGCTGAGATCTGCCGATCTCCGCGCCAGGTAAGCGCCGATGAAGAGGGCGACGCCGTTGCTGACGGCGATGAAGAGCATCTCCAAGATCTTGGGATCCATGCCGGTGCCCACGACTTCTATCACGTTCGCGCTGAACGCAGTGATATGCCGCATGATGCGGAGAAAAGTTGGCCGCCGCCCTCCTCCCGTGCAGGTGCGCCGTCATCCCACAGGCGGCCGGGGCCCCGGCTCGGAGCCGCGCGGGCAGGCGTGATACGATGGTCGCATGACCGGTTCACTCGACGCCGGGGCCGGCCCGCACGTGGCTGTGCTCGCGGGCCCGCTGCGCGAGGCGCTGGAGAGGAGCCTCGCCGACCGGCTCGCGCGCCGCCCCGGGGCGGAGCTCAACCTGGACAATGCGTTCTGGGGCGCCCCCGAGCCACGCGACCTCGGCGAGGCGCTCACCCGGTTCGGGCCGACGTGCGTCAACGTCGTTGTGCGCATCTTCGAGCGACTCCGCGACATCGATCCAACGCTCGACCTGTGGATGCAGATCAGGTATCTGCGCAACGTCTGGTGCGGGGGGAGCGCCGGTTTCAAAGTGGTCTACGTGGAGCCGGCGGCCATGCGCGAGCGCCTCGACCACCACTTCGCGGGAGCGGGCGGCCGCCGCGTGGCGCGCGACACGATCCTCGGGGGGATCGAGCACCAGCGGGGCGCGCTGCTCGGTTCGCTCGCGGCGAGCGTTGCGGAGCTCTTCCGGGGCGGCGAGCCGCGCGACGCGGACAGCTGGCGCGAGGTGCACCGGCCGGATCATGAGGCGGTCCACCTCTGCGTCGGCAAACACGAACCGCGGCCGCCGGAGCTCGACGACATCCACCTCGACTGGAGGTCGCCGGTGGTGGGCGTCGACGAGGAGAGCCGCCGCTGCCGGTACGGGCTCCGCATCGGCGTGGTCCACTGGGTGCAGGCGCGGTTCGGGCTCGGCAAGCCGGTGTTTCCGTTCCAGAGCATCGATGACAGGGTCGCCGCCCTGGCCGGGCGCCGCGAGGCGCCGGCGCGCTGGGCCGAGTTCGCGGCGCGCTGGCGCGACGCGCGGTGGCCGCTCGCCCTCCGCGGCGGCGACGGCGCAAAGGAGGCGCAGGCGTGGCTTGGCGAGTGCGACGAGCTGGTCGCTGCCCAGCAAGCGGGCGCGTGAGGGGCCACAGGCGGCCGGCATGCCCTACCCCGCTCCCGACGGCACCCAGCTGATCGAGCACCTCGGCGCCGGCGCCACGTTCGACGTCGCGCTGGTCCGGCTCGGAGGCTCGCCGCCCGGCCCCACGCTCGTGTGCAAGCGCCTCGTCCCCGGCGTCCTCCACGAGCACGCGGGGCGAGCCGCCATGGTCCGCGAGGCGAAGGCCCTCTCCGTCGTCCGCCACCCTGCCCTGCCCGCGCTCGCGCGCGTCGGCGCCGATCGCTATGGCCCGTTCCTCCTCGAGAGCCGGCGCGAGGGCACCTCCCTCCGCGACGTGCTCGACGGATGGCGCGGCCGCGGCCGGCCGCCGCCCGCGTCGCTCATCACCCACGTCGCCAGGACCGCGATCGAGACGCTCGCCGAGCTCCAGGAGCTCGAGGACGCCGGAGGCCCGATCCGCTTCGTTCACGGCGATCTCGGCCCCGATCACGTGCTGCTGGGTCCGCTCGGCGACGTCGGCCTCGTCGACCTCGGGGCCGCGCGGTTCCGCGGCATGGATCCGGACCTCGAGACCGCCGACCGGGGCACGGTTCCCTTCGTTGCCCCCGAGATCGCCCGCGGCGAATCCCCGCCGACCCAGCGCGGCGACGTCTACTCCATGGCGGCGACCCTCGTCTCCTTCGCCACCGGTGCGCCCCTCACGCGCGCGCGCGAGCAGGCCGCGGCGCTCGTCGAGATCAGCGAATCCGGCCTCTGCCTCGATGCGCTCTCCGCCACGGACGCGCTCTCACCGGGCCAGCGCCGGGCGCTCGCTCGCGCGCTCGATCGCGATCCGGAGCGCCGCGTCGGGACGGCGCGGGCGCTGCTCGACGCGTTCGACGCGGCCGCTCCAGATGGGCCCGAGGCGGCGCGCTGACGCGGCCCTCCTGCGCGCCAAAACCGTGGACGCACGCGGCCCATGAGATAAGTCTCGCCCGCATGAAGCCCCACCTAGGTCACGACAAGCTCGGCCTCGACACGCTCGCGATCCACGCCGGACAGCCGCCGGATCCGACGAGCGGCGCGGTCATGACGCCGATCGTCCTCTCGAGCACCTTCGCCCAGGAGCGGCCGGGCCACCACAAGGGGTTCGAGTACTCCCGCAGCGGCAACCCCACCCGCAAGGCGCTCGAGGCGTGCGTCGCCGCGCTCGAGGGGGGGCGCCATGGCTTCGCGTTCGGCAGCGGCTCCGCGGCGACCGCCACCCTGCTCCACACGCTCCGCCCAGGAGATCACGTGCTCTCGGGCGATGACGTCTACGGCGGCACCTTCCGGCTCTTCGACAAGGTCATGCGGCCGATGGGCCTCGCCTCGACCTCGGTCGACATGAGCGACCTCGACGTCGTCCGCAAGGCCCTCACCCCGGCCACGCGGATGATCTGGATCGAGACCCCGACGAACCCCATGCTCAAGATCTTCGACATCGCAGGGCTCGCCGAGATCGCGCGCGCGCACGGGGCGCTGCTCGTCGTCGACAACACCTTCGCCACGCCGGTGCTCCAGCGGCCGCTCGACCTCGGCGCTCACGTCGTGGCGCACTCGAGCACGAAGTACCTGAACGGGCACTCGGACGTCGTCAGCGGCGCGCTGGTCACGTCCGAGGACGCGCTCGCGGAGCGGGTCGGGTTCCTGCAGAACGCGATCGGCGCCGTCCCGAGCCCCTTCGACTGCTACCTCGTGCTCCGCGGGATCAAGACGCTCGGCGTGCGCGTGCGCCAGCAGTGCGCGACGGCCGCGCTCATCGCCGAGCGGCTCGCCGAGCACCCGGCCGTGCAGGCGGTGCACTATCCCGGCCTCGCCACGCACGCCGGCCACGCGCTCGCCGCGCGGCAGATGCGCGCGCCCGGGGCGATGATCTCGTTCGTCGTGCGCGGCGGCCTCCCCGTCGCCTCGCGGTTCCTCGAGCGGCTCGCGATCTTCGCCTGCGCCGAGAGCCTCGGCGGCGTCGAGTCGCTCGCCGAGCACCCCGCCCTCATGACCCACGCCTCCGTGCCCGCGGCGGCGCGGGAGGCGCTCGGCATCGCCGACGGCCTCCTCCGGCTCTCGGTGGGCCTGGAGGCCGGCGAGGACCTCTGGAACGACGTCGCCCAGGCGCTGGACGACGCGCACACGCGCGCGACGGGCACGTAAGCGCGCGGGAACGCGCGCGGCGCGGCCGCCGTTTGATCGCGGGCCCCCGAGTACGATAGAAGCGAGGAGCGGCCTCGGGGCCGCCACCTACCACCGGAGCTTTCCATGCGTCTCGCTCGCCTCGGCTTCGTGCCCGTGCTCGGCCTCCTCCCCCTCCTCGGCCTCGGCTGCAGCGGCGCGGAGCCGTCGACCCCGCGCGGCGCCTACACCATGAACTTCGCCGACCCTGGCGCCGACTGCTCCGCACAGGGGCACCGGGCGGTCCTCGGCGACGTGTCCGCTACTCAGAAGGTCCGGCTGGTCACCGACGGCGAGGATGACGCCTCGGTCGACTGCTCCGTGTCCGGCTCGGGCACCTTCTCCGTCTCGGCGGTGGCCAAGAACCCCGCCGAAGCGGCGGAGATCCACGTCAAGATCGACGCCATCTCCCCCGCGGCGACCCAGGACGCGCCGGCCACCGGCAGCATCAGCTTCTCCTCGGCGAAGACGGGGGGCCAGACCTTCTACTCCGATACCGCGGCCCCGTGTAAGTTCTGGTTCGAGGGCAAGCAGGGGGTCGACGCGGGCAAGATCTGGGTCGGCTTCGAGTGCCCGGCGATGCTGAACGAAGGCGAGACATGCCAGCTCAGGCTGGGCGTCCTGGCCTTCGACAGCTGCGGAGGCTGAGCGGCGCTGGCGGCTGGCGGCTGGCTGTTGACAGGCGGCGCGCGGGGGGCGCGCCCCGCGCTTCAGCTCTTCTCGGAGCGCGAGGCCGACACCGCCGGGACCGTCGACCGATCGCCCATGCTGACCTGCTGCGAGTCGGCGGGCGGGCCGATCGTCGCGCTGTTCGGGAGCTCGGCGTCGTCCTGCTCGTCGATCCGGATCACGAGCGCCGTGATGTTGTCCTCTCCGCCGTTCTCGTTCGCCTTGGCGATGAGGCGGCGGCACATCTCCGGGACCTCCTCGGTCGAGCTCACGATGTGGAGGATCTGGTCGTCCGAGAGCATCCCGCTCAGGCCGTCGGAGCAGAGCAGGTAGACATCGCCGGGCTGCGGCTCATCGCTCAGCAGATCCACGGAGACGCTGTCGTGCATCCCGAGCGCGCGGGTGATGACGTTGCGCGGAAGCTCGGCCCGCTGCTCCTCGGTGAGCTCGGGCATCGCCATGATGTAGTCGTTGAACAGCGAGTGATCGCGCGTCAGCTGGCTGATCGAGCCCTTGCGGACACGGTACGCGCGGCTGTCGCCGACGTGGCCGACGTAGATCCGGTTCTTCTTCTTCGAGAAGAGCGCCCCCACGACCGTCGTGCCCATCCCGGCGCAGTCGCGCGACCGGATGCTGCGCTCGAAGATCTGGCGGTTCGCGACCCGGATGCCCGCCTGGAGCCGGTTCTCCTCCTCCGACAGGCTGGTGTCGAAGTGGAATGGCCAGGTGGCGTCCTCCCGCGACGTCGACCGGAAGAAGTCCGCGATCGACTCGGTCGCCAGCTTGCTGGCTACGTCCCCCGCGCGGTGGCCCCCCATGCCGTCCGCGACGATGAACAGATCGTACTCCGACAGGACGGCGTAGCTGTCCTCGTTGTGGTCGCGTTGGAGACCAACGTCCGTCATTCCTGAAGCGATCGCTCGCATAACCTCGGGAATCCTTGAGACGGCTCCGGGCCTTCGGCTTCGAACACCAACCATTTCACGCTAGCGAAAACCTGTCAAGCAGGGCCTCTCGCGCCCCAATGGGCGTCTTCAGAGCCTTCTCACGAGGGCCTTCTCACGCCTCACGCCTTCGCACGCCCACTCGCCGACCTTCCCGATCCTACCGACTCCGACCGGGGGGACCGCAAGCCTCTTTTTCACTTCTTTGCTTCACGGGACGGCCCATTGTGAGCTGGGCTGGTCCCTGGCGCGCCTCGCCCCGTGGCGCTCGGACGCGAGCGCCGGCGCGGGCACGGTCGCGGGTCACGCGAGCGCAGGACAACGAGGCTGCGAGGCATCATCAGGCCGGGCCGGGCTCGGCGCGCGCGGCGTCACGACACGAAGGGGCGCTGCCGGCAGGCGATGTCGCCCACCGCGCATCGCCCTCCTCGAAGAGCCCGGCCCCATCGCGCGCTGCGGGGATGGGGCGGCCGCACGGGGCTCCGGCTCGGTCGCCGACGCCCGCCCGGCCGAGGGCCCGCTCACACGTCCAGGATGTCCTTTTCCTTGCCGGCGATCACCGTGTCGACCTGCTTCGTGCCGTCGGCCACCACGTCGTCGACCTTCTTCTTGGCCCGATCGGCCTCGTCGCCGCTGACGTCGCCGTCCTTCTCGAGCGAGTCGATCATCTCGTTCGCGTCCCGGCGGTGCTTCCGGATGGCAACTTTACAGTCCTCTCCGTTCTTCTTCGTCAGCTTCACCATCTCCCTGCGCCGCTCCTCCGTCAGCGGCGGGATCGGGAGTCGGATGAGATCCGCGTCCACCTGCGGATTCAGGCCGAGATCGCTCTCCCGGATCGCCTTCTCGATCGCCTTCACCTGGTTCTTCTCCCAGGGCTTGACGCTGATGAGCCGCGGCTCCGGCACGGACACCGTGGCCATCTGCACGATCGGCGTCGGCACGCCGTAGTAGTCGACGCGGATGCCGTCGAGCATGGCCGCGTTCGCGCGCCCGGTGCGCACCTTCGCCAGGTCTCGCCGGAGAGCTTCGATGGCCTTTTCGATCCCGTCGCGCAGCTCCTTGATGACGTCCTCGAGCATGATCCGGCTTCCTCCGTGTGGGGCTCGCCCAGCCCGCCCTCTTCGCGGGCGGGGGCGGAGCTTACCGCGTATTTCCGGGCCGGCGGAGAAATCGATCCGCCCGACCTCGCCGGCGTCGCGGTCGGAAGAGCGCTCGCCTCCGCCCGGGCGCGCCCGGGCGCAGGCGGACGCGCGCGCGCCCGAGCGCCGCCGCGCCGTCCCCCCCCGTCGAGCACGCACCTCCGCTGTCGCGATCGTGCCGAGCTGTAGTAACTCTGGGAGGCAGGGCGACCCGATGCGCGATCTGGACTGGAACAGCTTCGACGTCCTCGTCGTCGACGACGAGCAGGACAACCTCGACGCGTTCCGGTTCGCCTTCAGGAAGTCGTTCAAGATCCATTATGCGCTGGGCGGCGCCGAGGCCCTCTCGCTCCTCGACCGCCTCGATCCTGCGGTGATCGTGGCGGACCAGCGAATGCCGGGGATGAGCGGTATCGAGTTCCTCAAGCAGGCGAAGGAGCGGCGGCCCGACGCGGCGGGCGTGCTGCTCACCGCCTACGCGGACATGACGGTGCTCATCGACGCGGTCAACTCGGGCGCGGTCGACCGCTACGTCCAGAAGCCCTGGAACTCGAAGGAGCTCGCCGTCATCCTCCGGCAGGCGATCGCGGGGGTCGCCACCCTCCGGGAGAACCGGCGGCTGCGCGAGCAGCTCGCGCAGTACGCGGGCTACCTCGAGCGCGAGCAGCGGGACCCGATCGATTTCGGCGAGATCGCCGGCGAGAGCGAGGCCATGCGCGAGGTCGCCGCCCGGATCGGCGAGGTGGCGAAGGCGGCGACGCACGTGCTGATCGAGGGCGAGGAAGGGGCGGAGAAGGAGGTCGTCGCCCGGGCTATCCACGTGGGCTCCCCGCGGGAAGAGCAGCCGTTCGTCAAGGTGACCTGCGCCGCGTTCCGGGGCGACACGCTCGAGCGCGAGCTGTTCGGCTGGCGGCGAGGCGCCTTCGACGGCGCGTTCGCCGAGCGCGCAGGCCGGCTCGAGCTCGCCCACCGGGGGACGATCTACCTCGACGAGCCGGCGCCGCTCACGCCCTCGCTCCAGGCGAGGCTGCTCCGCGTGCTCACCGACGGCGAGATCGAGCGGCTCGGGTCGACGGAGACCACGCGCGTCGACGTGCGCGTCGTGCTGTCGCTCACGCCCGGCATCGACGAGGCCTGGGCGCGCGCGGGCGTGCTGCCCGAGCTCGTCTCCCGGCTCTCGGTGTTCCCGCTCCGGCTGCCGCCGCTCCGGGAGCGGCGCGAGGACATCCGCGCCCTCGCCGAGCACTTCCTGCGCAAGGTCGCGCGGCGCAACGCCCGCGCGGCCACCGCGCTCTCGGACGAGGCGATCGCGAAGCTCGCGGCGTACGCGTGGCCGGGGAACACGCGGGAGCTGGAGAACGTGGTCGAGCGCGCCGCCATCCTGTCGCGCGGCGACGTGATCCTGCCCGAGCACCTCGCGTTCACGGCGCGCGCGCAGCCGGCCGAGCCGCCCGCGCGCGCGCCCAGGACCGCCGCGCCGGCGGAGCCGGAGGCGGAACCGGCCGGAAAAGAGCCCGCCGCGCCGGCGTGCGCCCGGCCAAGGCTCGACCTGAGCTCCCAGCTCGACGACATCGAGCGGCGGGAGCTCCTCGCCGCGCTGGACCGCTGCGGAGGGAACAAGGCGGAGGTCGCGCGGCAGTTCGGCATGCAGCGCACGACCCTCTATTACAGGCTGAAGCGGCTCGGAATCGACGGTTGAAGACGGTTGAAGACGGTTGAAGGCGGCTGAAGACGGCTGGAGACGGTCGACGGCGGTCGACGCTCCCTGACGACCCCCGACCGACGCTGACGGCCCCGCCGGGACGCCGCGGAGCGTGGCCACAGTCGACGCCGGGGGCGACTTGCGGCAGATTGCGTCGGCATGCTGAAGGTCGGCGAGCGCGCGCCGGAGATCGACACGCTGGCCATCGACGGCCAGCGCTTCGTGCTGTCGGCGCAGGGTGGGCTCTGCACGGTCGTGTACTTCTTCCCGAAGGCCTTCACGCCCGACTGCACCGTCGAGGCCCAGCTCTTCCGCGACAACCACGCCGAGATCGCGCTCGCGGGCGCCAGCATCGTCGGCGTCAGCACCGACGACCACACGACGCAGTGCCGGTTCGCCGAGGCGCAGAAGGTCCCTTACCCGATGATCGCCGACCGCGATCGCAGCGTGTGCCGCGCCTACGGCGTCCTCTGGCCGCTCATCGGCCTCGCCCGGCGGATCACCTACGTCATCACGCCCGCCCTGGAGATCGCGGCGGTCTTCCACCACGAGTTCCAGGCCTGGAAGCACCGCGACGACGTGCTCTCGTTCATCGACAAGCGCTTCCGGGCGGCGCGCCCCCCCGCGGGGTGAGCGCGGTGCCCGCCGTGCGCCCCACCCCCGAGCCCCGCGCGCTCAGCGAAGGCGCCGCGCTCCTCGACGGAGCGACGCCGCTGCCGCGTGACTTCTACGCTCGCCCCGCGCTCGTCGTCGCGCGGGCGTGCATCGGCAAGGTGCTCGTCCACACGACGCCCGAGGGCACCGCCGCCGGGCGCATCGTCGAGACCGAGGCGTACCGCGGCCCGGAAGACCTCGCCGCGCACAGCGCGGGCGGGCGACGGACCGTGCGGACGGAGGTCATGTTTGGCCCGGCGGGTTATGCGTATCTGTTCCAGCTCTACGGCATGCACTGGGCGTTCAACATCGTCGTGGCCTCGGAGGGAGAGCCGCACGCCGTCCTCATCCGCGCCATCGAGCCGATGATCGGCCTCCCGCTCATGAGCCGCCGGCGCGGCGTCGCGCCTGGGCGGATCGAGCTCACCAACGGGCCAGGGAAGCTGTGCAAGGCGCTGGGGCTCGACCGCTCCGCGTACGGGATGGATGTCTGCGGAGCGCAGCTCTCGCTGCTCCCCGGCGCTGCTGGGCCCATCGGCAGGTCGCCTCGCATCAACGTCGACTATGCAGGTGCGTGGGCGAAGAAGCCGTGGCGATTCTACGAACGCGGCAATCGCTATGTCTCCGTTCCGCCTCGCCATTGAGCGGGCGTGAGGGCGCGAGCGCTCGAAGCGCTCGCGCCCGGGCCCAGGATCGCGCGACAATGGGCGCATGGGATTCTGGCCTTTCGGGGGGCGTGAACCTGCCAACGTCGAGAGCGCGTCGCAGGTCGTCACAGCGGACACGCGTCGGGAGACCGTGCGGGGAAAGTTAACGCTCTATTTCAAGGAGCCGCAGACGCGGAGCGCCGCGGACAGGGCCGCGGAGCGGTGCGCGCAGCTCGCCGGAGACCTGCTGCGCGAGGCCGCAGATCACGAGCCGCTCCTCGGCAAGGAGGCCGATCTCGCCGCGGCCATCGCGGACCGCGCGCCGCGCGGCATCCCGGGGCTCCGCGCGATCGAGCTCGCGGCGCTTCACGTTGTGACCGAGCGCACCACGCAGTCGCGGCGCGGCGAGCCGACGGCGGTCCAGGATCCCACGCGGACCGTGGGCGCGCGCGCGCCGTCGAACAAGCCCTCGCCGGTCGGCGTGAGCCGGCCCACCGGCGTATCGCCGGCCAGCAGCCGCGCCCTGTCGCAGGCTCCCGGCGCGCCGCCGGCCGTCGGTCGCAACACGCCGTCGAGCATCCCGCCGCCCATCAGCGTGCGCTCGCCGCCGAGCTCCGGCGCGCCACGCTCTCGCGCCGCCGGCGCGGGCGCCGCGCGGGGGTCGAGCCCGGGGCTCATCGGCTCGCCCCCCACCGTGATCGCGGCCGCGCTCGCGCCGTTGCTGCGCGACGCGTCCACGCGGCTGCTCCTCGGATGCCTGCGGGCGCACGACCTGATCATCGTGCGCCGCGTCGCGATCGATCCGGGCGCGGCCGATCAGCTGGCCGCGCTGCTGCCCGTCTCCGAGGCGCCGCCGGGTGAGTTCGAGGCGAGCCGGGCCGCCGAGCTCTCCCGCTGGCACACGGTGCTCGGCTCGCCCGTGATCAGCCAGCTGCGCACGGAGTCGTGCGCGATCAGCGCGCAGAAGGCCCGGGCCGCGCTGGGCGCCGCGAACATCGCGGCGGGCGTCGCGGGGGAGCTGATCGACGCGCTCTGCCGCACCGCCTTCCCGGGCCTCGCGCTGTCGAGCGCCCACATCGATCGCTACGCGGAGCAGGATCTGAACGAGCTGGCGGCCGAGAGCATGGCGCGCATCCTCCGGCACCCGAACTCGAAGCCGCTCCGCCTCGCGCTCGGCCCGCTGCTCGACGCGGTGCACGGCGATGTGGACGGCATCTCCCGCCTCGCGAAGGCCTCGCTCGGCAGCGCGCACTGAGGCCGATGCCGCCGCTCGGCACGTTCCCTTCTCGGCGAGCTGGCGCTAGGAGGCGTGGGTGCGACACCATGGTCTCTTCGATGAGCTCTCTTTCTCCCGCAGATCGCTCCGCGGCCACCTGCCCCTGCTCGTCGCGCTGCTCTGCGCGTGCGGGTCGACCGAGCGCGCCGTCCCGCCGCCCGTCACGAAGGCGGCCGTCGTGAGCCCGGCCGACGCTCGATCCGGCGAAGCGGGCGCCGAGCAGGCGCTCGCGGCCTTGTCGGCGCGCGTGCTCGAGGAGTACCTGCGCGACGAGCCGGTCCGCGCCACCGAGGCGGGGGACCACCGGTACGACGCCGCGTGGCCGGACGTCACCGAGCAGGGCGAGGCCGCGCGCAGGCGCACGATCGAGGCGGCGCTGGCCGAGCTCGGAGCGCTGCCCACGGCGAGCCTGGGCGTCGAGAGCCGCGTCGACGCGGCCATGATGGAGAACCAGCTGCGCTCCTGGCTGTTCGCGATCGACGAGCTCCGCGAGGCGACGTGGAACCCGATGGTGTACACGGGCCTCGTCGGCGACGGGCTCGATCCCCTGATCACGAGGAGCTTCGCGCCGCTCGAGGAGCGCCTGCGGAGCCTCGCAGGTCGCCTCTCGGGCGTCCCCGCGCTCGTGCGGGCCGCGGAGCAGCGCCTCACGGCGGCGCCGCCGCGCATCCACACCGAGACGGCGATCGCGCAGAACAAGGGGCTCATCGCGCTCTGCAAGTCCGAGCTCCCGGCGCTGTTCGCGTCGGTCCCGGCGCAGCAGGCCGAGCTCGACGCGGCCGCGAGGGCGGCGGCGGCGGCGCTCGAGGGCTTCCAGGCGTTCCTCGAGAAGGACCTGCTCCCGAGGAGCGACGGCGACTTCCGCCTGGGCCGCGCGCGCTTCGAGAAGAAGCTCCGGTTCACGCTGGACGACGCCGCGATCGACATCGACGGCGTGGTCGCGAGCGCCCGCGCGCTGCTCGCGGCGACGCACGCCGAGATGCTCGAGACCTCGAGGGAGCTCTGGCCGGCGCTCTTCGGGAAGCAGCCCTTCCCGAGGGTCGAGGCGCAGGACGAGAAGATGGCCGCGATCCGGAAGGTGCTCGACGCGCTCGCGGCCGATCACCCGACGAACGCGACCATCGTGAAGGCGTCCGAGAGGCTCCTCGCGGAGGCGACCGACTTCGTCCGCGCGCACGACCTCGTGCGCATCCCGGAGGAGCCCTGCCGGGTGATCGAGATGCCCGAGTACCGCCGCGGCGTCGCGATCGCCTACTGCGACGCGTCCGGCCCGCTCGAGGCGAAGCAGGAGACGTTCTTCGCGATCGCGCCGACGCCGAAGGACTGGCCGAAGGCGCGCGTGGACTCGTTCTACCGCGAGTACAACTCGAGCATGCTCGCCGACCTCACCGTCCACGAGGCGATGCCGGGCCACTTCCTGCAGCTCATGCACAACAACAGGTTCCCCTCGAAGTTCCGCGCGGTCTTCTCGAGCGGCCCGTTCGTCGAGGGGTGGGCGGTCTACACCGAGTGGCTGATGGCCCACCACGGCTTCGGCGGCCCGAGGGTGCGGATGCAGCGCCAGAAGATGGTGCTCCGCATGTCGGTGAACGCCCTCCTCGACCACGGGGTGCACGCGGGCACCATGGGCGAGGAGGAGGCGCTCGCGCTCATGACGAAGGACGCCTTCCAGGAGGAAGGCGAGGCCGTCGGCAAGTGGCGGCGCGCCCGGCTCACGAGCGCGCAGCTCACCACGTACTTCCACGGCTTCACCGAGATGATGCGCCTGCGCGCCGAGCACGAGCGCAAGCCGGGCTTCACCGAGCGCGCCTACCACGACCGCCTGCTCAGCCACGGCTCACCGTCCGTGCGGCACCTCCCGGCGTTGCTCGCGCAGGAGTAGCGGTGAGGCCGCGCGCGGCCGATGAGGGCCGCGCGCGGCGGAAGGTCACACTGGAGTGATCGAACCGCCGAGCTCGACGAAGCGCGCCTTGGGGAACGCCTTCTGGCAGGCGTCGAGCTGCCAGTCGCCCTTGAAGAGCACGACGTGGTTCCCATGCACGTCGAGGGCGCCGTAGCCGTAGAGGTTCGACTCGAGCTCGGCGAGGGGCACCGGCTCGCCCTCGACCCAGCGGGCCAGGCTGAACGAGAGCCGCTCGATGCGAGCGTCGACGCCGTACTCGGCGGCGAGGCGGTGCTTCACGACGTCGAACTGGAGCTCGCCCACGACCCCCAGGATCGCCTCGCCCTCCCGGCCCTCGGGCGGCCGGAAGAGCTGGACCGAGCCCTCCTGCGCGAGCTGCTCGAGCCCCTTCTTGAGCTGCTTGCGCTTCATGGGATCGATCATGACGACGCGGGCGAACTGCTCCGGCGGGAACTGCGGCAGCGGGGCGTACTTCACGGGCGAGCCGCTGCAGAGCGAGTCGCCGATGAGGAAGAGCCCCGGGTCGAAGACGCCGATGATGTCGCCCGCGAAGCCGTCCTCCACGAGCGTGCGCTCCTGGGCCATGAACTGCACCGGGTTGGTGAGCCGGATGTCGCGGTCGAGGCGCACGTGGTGCACCTTCATCCCGCGCTCGTAGCGGCCGGAGCAGACGCGGAGGAACGCGATCCTGTCGCGGTGGGCCCGGTCCATGTTCGCCTGGATCTTGAAGACGAACGCGGTGAAGCGGTCGTCGTCCGGGGCGATGGGGCCCTTGTCGCTGCCGCGCGGCGCGGGCGGGGGCATGAGCTCGATGAAGGCGTCCAGGAACTGCGGGAGGCCGAAGTTGGTGATGGCGCTGCCGAAGAACATGGGCGTGACCTCGCCGCGGGCGAGCTTGTCGCGGTCGAGCGCGTCGCCGGCGGCGTCGATGAGCTCGATGTCCTCGCGCAGCTGGCGGGCGCCCTCCTCGTCGAGCGCCTCGACGAGCTCGGGCGCGTCGAGCGAGACGACCTCCATGGGGGCGATCTCGGCGCCGTGCGCGACGAGCTCGAAGAGGAAGACCTGCTTGCGCTCACGATGGTAAACGCCGCGGAACTTGCCGCCCGCCGAGATGGGCCAGGTGACGGGGTAGACGCCGATGCCGAGGACCTCCTCGACCTCGCCGATCAGCTCGAACGGGTCGCGCCCGGGGCGGTCGAGCTTGTTGACGAAGGTGAAGATCGGCATCTGCCGGAGCTTGCAGACACGGAAGAGCTTCTTCGTCTGCGTCTCGACGCCCTTCGCGCAGTCGAGGATCATGATGGCAGCGTCGGTCGCCATCAGCGCGCGGTAGGTGTCCTCGCTGAAGTCGGCGTGGCCGGGGGTGTCGACCAGGCTCAGGAGGCGGCCCTTGTACGGGAACTGGAGAACGCTGGTCGAGATGGAGATGCCGCGCTCGCGCTCCATCTCCATCCAGTCGCTCACGGCGTGAGCGCGCGCCTTCTTGGCCTTCACGGCGCCGGCTAGCTGGATGGCGCCTCCGTACAGCAGGAGCTTCTCGGTTAGGGTGGTTTTGCCAGCGTCGGGGTGGGAGATGATCGCGAACGTCTTTCGACGGGCGATCTCGCGGGTGAGCATCGGGTCGGGCACAGCGGCGCGGCAGGATAGAGTCCGTGGGGGCTGCGTCAACCCAAGGGGCGACGGAGCCAGGGCGGGCGGGGGTGGCGCGCGAGCGGGCGGCGGGGGTCCCCCCACGAACTCGGGCCTTTTGGGGGGCTGTTGCCGCGCTGGACGGGAGACTCGGTCAGAGAGGGGGCGCTGCGGGGCGGGCCGGCCCTCGGGGTTCGTGGGGCCCACCCCCGCCGCCCGCTCGCGCACCACCCCCGCCCGCCCTGGCTCTTTGTAAGGGGGTCTTTGGAAGTGGCGGGGCGGCCGATGGGGGTCGTGGTTCCAGCGGCAGTTGCGCGGGATGACCCGTCTCGGGGGTTTGTAAGGGGTCGTTATTTCGGGGCGCGAAGGGAGAGGGAGACGGTCACGCCTACGGGGTCGGCGCTGGGGGTGCCGATGGGCTTGTTCTTGAGGAGCTGACGGATGCAGCGCTGCGCGTCGGAGGTGACGCCACGAGAGTCGAGGATCTCGACACCCTCGGCGCGGCCACGCACCCGGACGAGGAACTGGACCTTGATGCTGCCCGACGCGCCAGAGAGGCCGCCATTGTCGGCAACACACTTCGCCAGGTCGGGGGCGACCTTTTCTAGCCGCTTGGCCACGTTCGGGACGTCGCCGTTCATGAACTCGGGCTCCTTGACCTCCACGAGAGGGAGCGGGGCCGACACGATCGATGCGTCGGGCACGCCGCCGTCGATGGGGCCGGCGTCGCCGGGAACACCGCCGTCGGGAGGGGCGCCGCCGTCGGGAGGAGGGGCGCCGCCGTCGGGAGGGGGCGGCTCGGGCTGCGGCGACGGGGGGAGCCAGCCGGCATCCGCCTCGCCCGGCTCCAGGCAACGCACGAAACCACGGTGCGGATCCTCCAGCGCGCCGTGCGGACACCGCGGAGCGCCGCCCGCGTCAGGCGTCGCCGCCGTGATCCACCCCTGATCCGGCTCCTGCCGCGGCGGCGCGCCGCCCTCGGCGACCGCGCCGACGCAGGCGCCGACAGCGCCCATCGACAGCGCCACAGAGATCGCCCACTGACCAAGACGCCCACCTGCTGCTCTCCACCGCATCGGCCGGTGTGATACTGCGGAACGGGCGCGCGTACAGGAGAAACCGCGGGGAGCTCGTCGAGGCTGCCGCGAGGCGCTCGCCTCCGGCGACGACCGGGGCCCCGAAGGCCGCGAAAGCAGGCTCAGAGGGCGATGTGGGCGAGCGAGCCCGCCGAGGCGTCCCAGAGCGCCTGTGCCCGGGACAGGGCGTCCGCATGCGCCTTGGTCCCCGCGGCGGGCCCTGTCACGGAGATCACGCCGCCCGCACCGAGCTCGATCCGCTCGATCCCTGCGTCCGGGAGCTCGTCGCGGAGCTCCTTGGTCATCCGCTCGCCGATGCGCTGGAGCAGGCGCGCGAGCCGCTCGGGCGTGATGTCCCGGAACACGAGCACCTGCGGGAGGGTGAGCTCCGAGACGAGCCGAGCGCGGTCGGAGAGGCCCTGCTCGCCGAGCCGCCGCTCGACGAGCGCCGCGAAGACGCTCCCGTACGCCCGGTCGACCTGCTCGCGCCGGAACCGCTCGTCGATGGCCGGGCCGAGCCGCGTCTCCAGCTGCGCGACGCCGTTCAGCCCGTTGGCGAAGCGCCCCTCGTTCTGCGCGAAGTACTCGCCCCGCGCGCGCAGGTCGCTCGCCAGCGACGCGAGGTGCTCGCCCATCGTCGAGAGGGCGCGCAGCACGAGATCGGTGAACTTGAGCTCCTCCCGGATCCAACCCACGTCGGTCACCCGGTCGGCCATGAACGGCCAGACGACGAGGTTGTAGTAGTTGTTGAAGTCGAGGAGGTACTTCAGCCGATAGAGCTCGAAGCAGCCGAACACCGGATACATGCGCTCATAGAGACGGAGCGTGCTGTCGTACTTGAACCGGTAGTACGCGTCGTAGGCCGCGACCCTCTCCTCGAACCCGGCGCGGTCGCCGCGGACGTCGGAGAGGATCATCTGCGTGATGAACTCGTTCGCGGTCGCGATGAAATCGGATCCGGGGCTGTAGAAGGGATCGGTGAACGCGCCGGCCTCGCCGGTGACGGCGTAACGGTCGGTCGAGAAGTACTGCTCGGCGTGGTACGGCAGGTGGGCATAGCTCTGGAAGTCCTCGAGCTCCGCCCCCTCGAGCAGGTCGCGCGCGGCGCGGTGGGCGCCCAGGAAGCGCTCGAACTCCGCGCGCGTGCGCGGCCCGGGCAGCGCCCCGGCCGGCGCGTTCCCGGCCGGCGTGTTCCCGGCGCCGATCCGGTCCTTGTCGAACACGACGCCCACGCTCATCAGGTCGCCGGCGAGCGGGATGAACCAGATCCAGTACCCGTCGTACATGAAGTGGTTCGTCGACAGGTGGCGCGACGTGTACCGCGCGCGCGACCGCCACGCCGCGTCGGTGACCGCATCGAGCCCCGCGACGCCGCGGTAGCGGCCCCACGCGGCCGCCGTGTTGAGCCGCGCCTCCTTGTGCACCTTCACGCCGAGCTTGCGGAAGAGCACGTGCCGCCGACCGGAGGCGTCGCACACCCAGCGGCAGGCGACCTCGCGCCGCTCGCCGCCCTGCTCGTAGACGACCGTGTGCCGCCCGCGCCCGTCGATCGAAACGTCGACCACCTTCGCGCCGAGCTCGACCTCGGCGCCCGCGGCGCGGTTCATGGTCACGAGATCGCGCTCCAGCCGCGCGCGCTCGAGCTGGAAGCTCGGGTGGAACGGCATGTGGTCGGAGCCGATCTCGCTCATCCGGGGCAGCGGGAGATCCTTGCCCGGAGAGTCGAAGAAGAAGCGGAGCCCGTTCTTGGGCAGCTGGTGCTGGTAGAGGTACGTGCCGAGGTTCAGCCGGCGAACCATGTAGTTCGCCGCGACCTCCACCGTGCTCTCGCCGACCTTGTAATCCTCCATCGCCTCGGCGGCCTCGAGCACGAGGACCCCGAGGTCGGGGCACGCGAGGCGGAGCTGCCGCGCGAGGAAGCCGCCGGCGATGCCGCTGCCGATGATGACGATATCGAACGTGCGCATGACGAGAGCCCTTATACCGCGGCCCCGACCGGCGGCGCGGGCTCTCCGAGCAGCTCGGCGCGGAGCGCGCCGGGCATCGCTTCCACCTCGTCCGGGCGGAGCAGCCCGTCGCCGTGGATGATCGACGCCGAGAGGCGACCGCCGAAGCGGCTGAAGATCACCTGGAAGCCGGGCGGCGCGACGACCGCGGGCAGCGGGTACGCCGAGCGCACCGGGAGCCCCGCGAACCGCTCCACCGTCACCGCGCCGGGGTTCGAGACGATCAGCGAGGCGAGCTCTCCCTGGAAGGGCTGATCCCCCAGCCAGCGGTAGATCGGGCCGGGGAGCCAGCGGGCCAGATCGAGCGCGGCGATCATGGCGAGATCGAGCCTGTCGCGCACCACGGCGCGCTGCTGCTCGGCCAGGCGAGCCACGGCGCGCGCGTCGTCGTGGAGCTCGTCGCGGCCGAGCGAGAGCAGGGCCATCGTGAGGTGATTGCCGAAGAGCCGCCGCGCGCCCCCCTTGGGGTCGAGCGAGAGGGGCAGCGGGATCACGTGGTGCGGCGGGGCGAAGCCGCGGGCCGCGAGCGCCCTGTCGGCGAGCCGCGTCGCCGCGATCAGCATGAGGCTCGTCTCGGCGAGCCGCGCTCGCTGGCGCGCCCGGAGATCGAAGGCGCGCGTCTCCTCCGCCGAGAGCGTGAGCCGGAGGACGCGAGAGGCCGAGGGCCGCACCCCAGGACAGGCGCGCGCGAGCGACAGGATGGGCGCGCGGCCGAGCGACAGCACGTGGGCCTTGTACGCGCGCGCCAGCGCGACCCGCTCGTCGCGGTCCATGGCAGCCAGCAGGCGCTCCGGCGCGTCGTGCCGCTCCTGCCGCGGCGGCGGGTCGTCGGGCGCGTCGCCGCTCCCGGAGCCCAGCCAGGCGGCGAGCCGATCCGCGCCCCTGCCATCCGTCAGCGCATGGTGGTGGCGGAGCACGACCGTGTCGCCGTCGCCCACCTCGCGCACGACGTCGAGCGCCCACGGCCGCTCGGCAGAGGTCCTGTCCGCGAGCAGCGCCTCGATGCGCGCCGCGCGCTCGCGCTCGCCCTCCACCTCGTGGAGGCGCAGCCCTGGGGCGCGCCGGTGGTGATCGACGACCCAGCGGGGCCGCCCCGCCCGCCCGAGCACGCTGTTGTCGAGCCGGAAGCGGAGCTCGGGGAGCGCCCGGGTCGCGCGCTCGAGCCGCACCGCGAGCCGCGCCAGGTCGAGGCGACCGTCGAGCTCGAGGACGAACAGGCAGTGGTTGCCCGCCTGGCCGCGCGATCGCATGGCGCGATCGTTCATGAGGTGGAAGAAGTCGATCCCCCCGAGAAGAACGGGCGATGTCATGGTCTCCGCGAGGCGCCGCCGGTCAGGGACGAGCCGCGGGCGACCCTAGCAGCCACGCGGGCCGCACGACAGCGCCCGCAGGCGCAGGATCACGCATCGTCGCCACGTCCGCCGCGCGCCCGCGCAAGATAACGAAAGTATCCACGCCATGGATACATTGTTCGTCTTATATTCCTGGAGTGAATCTTTCGGCGATCGACGTCAACCTGGTGATCGCGCTCGACGCCTTGCTGCAGGAGCGCAGCGTGACGCTCGCGGCCCGCCGGGTGGGCCTCAGCCAGCCCGCCATGAGCCACGCGCTGACGCGGCTGCGTGAGCTCTTCTCCGACCCGCTGCTCGTCCGGGTCGGCCGGCAGATGGCGCTCACCTCGCGCGCCGAGGCGATCACGCCGCAGGTCACCGCGATCGTCCACGATCTCGCGGGCCTCTTCGGCGAGATGGCGCAGGCCTTCGACCCGGCGACGAGCGATCGCACCTTCCGGATCGCCGCCACCGAGTACGTGGAGCTCGTCCTCATGCCGCGGCTCAACGCGGCGCTCGCGCAGGGCGGACCGAGGCTCGCGCTCCACCTGCTCCCGCTCGACGGCCGCGCCGTCGACGCGCTCCGGAGCGGCGAGATCGATCTCGCGATCGGCGTCTTCCCGCAGGAGAGCCTCCCCTCCGACCTGCGCCGCGCGCCCCTCTTCGACGATCGCTTCGCGGGGCTCGCGCGCATGAGCCACCCCACGGCGCGCGGGCACGTCGATCTCCAGACCTACGCGGCCCTCCCGCACGTCGTCGTCCCCAGGGGCGGCGCCCACGACGGGGTCGCGGACGATCTCATCGCGGCGCGCGGGATCGCGCGCCACGAGGCCATGACGGTGCCGCACGTGTTCCTCGTGCCGCACGCCCTCACCGCGTCGGATCTCGTGGCCACCGTGGCCACGCGCCTCGGCAGGGCGTTCTCCAGCCTGGTGCCGCTCCGCACCTTCGACCTGCCGTTCGAGCTGCCGTCCATCGAGATCGCGATGGCGTGGAACAGCCGGACCGAGGGCGATCCCGCGCGGGCGTGGCTGCGCGGCGTCGTGACGGACACCGCCCCGACCCCGCGGGAGGGGGCCCGGCGCAAGCGCGTCTGAGGGGGTTCAGGGGCGGCGAGGCGCGCCGCGCCGGGGGCTACCGGCCGAGCGCCTCGGCGCGGTTCACGATGCGCGGCGTGAGGAAGATGACGAGCTCGTTCCGCGTGTCGCTCGCGCGGCGCCGCTGGAAGAGGAGGCCGAGGACCGGGATGTCCCCGAAGAACGGCACCTGATCGAGGTTCCGGCCGGTGTTGCGGGTGAAGATCCCGCCGATCACCGCCGTGTGCCCGTCCATGATCAGGAGGTCGGTCTCCGCCTCGCGCTTCAGGATGGTGGGGTCGCCGCGGGCCGACGTCTGGTTGAAGTCGGGCTCGTCGCGGTTGATCTTCACGTGCATCGCGACGCTGCCGTCCGACGTGACGTGCGGCTTGACGAGCAGCTGGAGCTTGGCCTCCTGGAAGGTCGTCTGCACGCCCTGGGCGCTGATCTGCGAGAACGGGATCAGCGTCCCCTGGCTGATCCGCGCCTCCCGGTTGTCGAGCGTGAGGATGCGCGGGCTAGAGACGACCCGCAGCATGCCGCTCGCCTCGGCCGCCGAGAGGCGGACGCCGAGGTTGACGGTGTTGTTGATCGAGCCGAGCGTGAAGCCGAGCGCGCCGCCCTGCCCGGCGCCCACGACGGCCGGCAAGTTCACCGCGAAGTTCGGGTTCGAGACCTGGTTCGCGAACGGCGAGAGGCCGCCGGTCGGGCTGTTCGTGTCGGTCGCGCCGCCGGCGATGCCGATCGCCGAGGGGAAGACGAGCCCCGTCGGGTTGCCGGTCGCCGCGCTGAACGTCCCGTCGCCGCCCCACTGGATGCCGATGTCGCGCACGTAGCGGCTCGTCGCCTCCACCACGCGCGCCTCGATCAGCACCTGCGGCGTCTGCGTGTCGAGCGAGCGGACCAGCTCCTCGATCTGGTTCAGGTTCCCCGCGACGTCGCGCGCGATGAGCACGTTGGTCCGCTCGTCGACCGCCAGCGAGCCGCGCGGCGAGAGCATGTCCTTCGAGCGGTCCTGGAGGTCCTTGGCGTCCGCGTAGTTGATCGGGATGAGCCGCGTCTCGAGCGGCGCGAGCTGGAGCTCGCTCTTGCGCCGCGCGATCGCGAGCTCCCGCTCCTTGTTGAGATCGGCGATCGGGGCGACGCGGATCATGTTGCCCTGCCGGACGACGCCGAGGCCCTTGGCCTGGAGCACCGTCTCGAGCGCCTGGTCCCACGGGACGTTGCGCATCCGGATGGTGACCGTGCCGGTCACGTTGTCGGCGGTCACGATGTTGACCCGCCCCACGTCGGAGATCAGCCGGAGGACGTTGTGGATGTCCGCGTCCTTCAGGTCGAGGTCGATGCGCCGCCCGGTGAACCGCTGCTGCCCGGCGATCGCGGGCATGAAGGCGCCGGCCTGGTCGGGCTCGACGAGCGACTCCTGGCTGCTCGCCGCGCCCTCGAACGAGGTCTCCACCTTCGGCGCCGCGTCGTCGAGGAGCGCCTCGCGCGCCACCGTGCGGGTCCGCCTCGCCGCGCCGCCGTCGGCGGCGATCCCCGAGAGCGTCGTGGGCAGCGCGCCCTTCGCGACGCTCAGCACGAGCGCGTTGCCCTCGCGCGCGACCACGCCCGAGGCGCCCTCGGCCTGCTCGACCTCGACGACGACCCTGGAGCCGTCGCTGTTGCGCCGGAACGTCGAGATGGCCCGCACCGGGCCGCCGAAGGCGCCGACGTCGAGCTTGCGCTGGAGGGCGTCGGGGAGCCGGACGCCGCTGAGCTCGATGACGCGGCGCCCCCCCTTGCCGGTCGACTCGCGGTAGCTCGGGATCGACGAGAGCTCGATGACGACCCGATCGAGCGTCGCCTGGTGCTCGAAGCGCACGTCGGTGATCGCCGCCGGCTCGCGCGCCGGCGCCGCCGCCGAGGGGCCGGCCGGGGCCCGCGCCGCCATCGGCGCCGTCGCGTCGGCGGCGGCGAGCTCGATCACGAGCGCGCCCTGCTCGGCGCGGATCCGGTAGGCAGCCGGGCGCGCGAGCTGCACGAGCACCCGCGTCGTCCGCTGGGTCGCCTTGCCGAACCCCTGCGTCATCACCCCGGCCACGATCGCGTTGCCGCTCGTGATCGCGCCGGACGCCCCGCCATCCTCCGCGCCCTCGAGGTCGACGAGGAGCCGCTTGCCGCCGTCCGCGACCCGCGCCGAGAAGCGCGGCTCGCCGCTCGTCGCGACCACGATCTCGGCCTTGCCCTCGTCCGGCGCCGTGAGCTTCACGTCGCTGACCTTGATCGGGGCGGCGGCGTCTGCGTCTCCCGCAGGAGCGCCGAGGATCAACATCACCCCGAGTGCCGCAGCACGGCGAAGCGCGCCCCGCCTCGGGCGATAGTCTCGATTGCTCTTCATTGCACTCCCGCTTCGCGGTGACGCGAGATCTGCGTCACGCTGCCGGGAGGCTACTTCGGGTGCCCGGCGCGGGCCCAATTCGTGGCGGTCACGGGGCGCCGAGGCCCGACACGTTCTCCTCGCCGAGCGGCCTCAGCGCGATCACGCGCGTGGTCGGCGGGATCTCCGGGTGCGACGGGTCCTCGCGGATGAAGACGACGTCCGAGTCGCGGATCCGATCGATGCGCCAGTTCACGGCCACGTCGACGCCCGTGGGGCCGCCGGCGTGCACGATCTCGGCCTTGCCGACGAAATCGCCCACCTTCACCACCCACCCGAGCCCCGTGGGATCGGTGAGCAGCGCGCGGGCGGGCGCGCGCGAGACGACGCCGACCAGCCTGAGCTCGTCGAGCGCAAAGCGATCCACGAGGACCTGGCGCTGGATCGTCACCCGACCCCGGGCCTGCGTCGCGAAGAGCGACTCGAAGCTCCGGAACGGGTCGCGGCTCCGGTCGCTCTCGGAGAAGTCGGCCTCCTGGAACTCCCGGAGCGGCAGCGGCGGCAGCTCCGGCGCGCCGGCGTCCGCGGCCGCCGACGCGGCGCCGGCCGCGGGCGCGCGCGGCGGCGAGGCCGAGGCCGGCGCCCCGGCCGGGCGCGCCTGGGTGGACGAGGTCATCGGCTCTTCCTCGCCGCACCCCGCGATCGCGAGGGCCGCGGCGGTGGTCGCCCCGAGGGCGAGCAGCAGCATCCGGCCAGGCGTCACCGGACACCTCCGCTGCGCCGCTTCACGCCGCTCGTCGCGGTCTCCCCGGCGCGCACGGCGCGGAACGCGGTCGCGAGGCACTCCACCTTGATCTCCACGTCGGTCCCCACGACCTTCGGCTCCTTGATCTGGACCTCCTCGAGGTTGATGATGCGATCCAGCTGCCCCACGCCGTGGAAGAACTTCGCCACCTGGTGGAACTTGCCGGAGAGCGTCAGCTGCATCGGCACCTTGGAGAAGAACTCCTGCGGGATCTCCTCGGTGGGGCTCCATGACGTCAGGTTGACGCCGGAGACGGTCGCGACGCCCTGGATGGCGGAGAGGAAGGCCGGCGTCTCGGACTCGTCCGGGAGGATCTTCTTCTGCTCGCGGCTCATCTGCTCGCGGCGGGTCTTCTCGTCGAGGTCCTTCTGGTAAGCGGCCTTCGACGCCTGCGCCTTGGTGAGCTCCGCCTGGAGCACGCCCTGCTTCTGCACGGCGCCCTCGATCTGCGAGTCGACGTCGGCGTAGAAGCCGACGAAGTACAGGATGCCGACGAGCGCCGCGAAGAGCGCGCCGACGCCGAGCTTGGCGAGCGGCGGCAGCCGGTCGAGCGCCGAGCCGGCCTGCGCGGGCATGGGCTTCGTGGCCATCAGTACCTCACCTTCAGCTGCAGCGCGAACGAGACGAGCTCGAGCCGCGACTCCTTCTCGTTCTCCTTCTTCCCCGGGAGCAGCTGCACGTCGTAGAAGTACGAGGACAGCTTCAGCCGCTGGGCGAGCTCGTAGACGTCGGTGCCGTCCCGCGCGAGCCCCTCGACGCGCACGATCCGCTCGGACTCGACGTAGCTCGTGAGCCACAGCCGGCGGCTGTCCCAGGAGGGGTTGTAGACGGCGAGCGGGTTCTCCTTGCGGAGCTGCGCGAGCTTGTCCGGGTCGGCGGTCGGCCCCTTGCCGTTCGTGAGCAGCTGCGCGAGCTCGAGGAGCACCGCGGTCGGCCCGCTGCGCGCGGCCTGGAGCTTCGCGATCGCGTCCTCGCGCGCGCGCAGCACCTCGAGCGCCTTCTTGATCTCCTCGTGGTTCGCGACGAGCGTGCGGATGTCCTGGATCTGGCTCTGGAGCAGCGAGTTCTTCCGGTTCTGCTCGTCGAGCTCCTCGACCTTCGTCTGGTGGAAGAGGAAGAGCGCGACGATCTCGAGGATCACGACGCCGAGCGTGACGAGCAGCCACCGCTGGCTCGCCTGGGGCGCGGCCCCGCGCGTGCCGCGCCGCTGCGGGAGAAGGTTGACGCGAATCACGAGCGCTTCTCCCGGTCCTTGCGCATCGCGAGCCCGAGCGAGACGCAGAACTGCGCCGCCCGGAGCCGGAGCAGCTCCTGGTTGACTTCCTTCGCTTCCACGGTGATGCGCTCCATCGGCTGGATCAGCTCGACGGCCACCCGGGCGCGCCGCCCGATCGCGGCGGGCAGCGCCGGCAGGTTCGAGGAGCCGCCGGTCAGGTAGATGCGGTGCATGTCGCCCTCACCGCTCGTGGCCAGGAAGAAGTCGAGCGAGCGCTGGATCTCCCCGGCGATGGAGTCGCACACCTGCTCGATGGTCTCGATGACCTGCGCGGGCACGCCGCCCGGCCCCGAGGTCACGCTGGCGCACTTGAACTCCTCGGCCTGCTCGAAGCTGATGCCGAGCTTCCGCTGGATCTGCTCGGTGATGTAGTTGCCGCCGTTGCCGATGTCGCGGGTGAACGCGCTCGCGCCGCGCGACACGATGTTGATCGACGCGAGGCTCGCGCCGACGTTGATGATGGCGAACGTCTGGTCCGGCGGGATGCCGCGGTTCACCTCGAACAGGTTCTGGACGGTGAACGCGTCGATGTCGACCACCATGGGCTTGAGCTTCGCCGTCCTGGCGATCTGGGTGTAGTCGTTGATCTCGTCGCGCTTCGCGGCGACGAGCAGGAGGTCCATCTGCCCGGCCTCGGGGCGCCGGCGCAGTACCTCGTAGTCGACGTGGACGTCCTTGATGTCGAAGGGGATGTGCTGCTCGGCCTCCCACTGGATCTGCTCGTCCAGCTCGGCGGCGGTCATGAGCGGCACCGTGATCTTGCGGATGATGACCGCCTGACCGCTGATGCTGAGCGCGATCTCGCGCTGGCGGATCTTGGCCTCGGAGAAGGCCCGGCCGAGCGCCTCCACGATGGCCTGCGCGTTCATCACGTGGCCGTCGACGATGGCCTGCGGCGCGAGCGGCGCGTACCCGAGCCGCACGAGGCCATAGCCTCTGCGGCCTTCCTTGATCTGAGCGATCTTGATCGCGCTCGATCCGATATCGACCCCGATCAAGTTCTTGCCTTCCGACATCCCGTCCGTCCTGCTCCGCGCCCGCCGTGGTGAAGCAAGGGAAGCCCGGGCCGCGTTGCCCGGCTCCCGGGCGCCCGATCCCCTGTGATCGCCTCTGGTCGCTTCTGGCGAAGCTTCGCACCACCGGGGATCGCTGGGCAAAAAACCGCTTTACGCTCGCCTCCCGCCCGCCTATCGAAGTTCGACACGCGGTGCTGCGCCGCCGGTCGGGCCGGCGAGCGCGCGCCAGCCCAGGGTAGCACCGTCCGGGGCTCGGTCGTCGGGCACGGATGACGTCAGGTCAGAGTCCCCTCATGCATCCGGAGTTCTCCCGTTTCTGCGGCACCGGCCCCCGCGCCGGGGCCGCGATGGAGCCCACCTCTCGGTCGTCGCGGCCATCGCGCCCATCGCGGCTGCGATGCGCGCTCGCCGCCCTCGCGGCGGCCTTTCTCCTGAGCGCCGCGCCCGGCACGGCGGTCGCCGAGGACGGCCAGCACACGGTCTACGCCGGCCAGACGCTCGGCAAGATCGCGAAGCGGTACCGCATCACGGTCGACGCGCTCCGCGAGGCGAACGGGCTCAAGCCTGGCCAGCGCATCCACCCGGGCCTCGTCCTCGTGATCCCGGAGCGGGGTGAGCCCGGCGCGCGCGGGCGGTCCACGCGCGCCACGCCCGGCCGGGCCGCCGCGCTGCGCGACGAGCGGGAGCGGAGCCGCGGCGCCAGCGCGAAGGAGCGCGACGACGAGGCCGGTCCCCGGGGGAAGGGGTCGGCGAAGAGGGACGCGGCGAAGGCCGATCCCCGGTCGATGCCGCCGAACAAGCGCTATGCGCAGCGACCCAAGCGCCCCGGATGGGTCCGCCTGTCGCGAGGCGCCGAGCGGCTGGACCTCCAGCTGCTCACGCCGAAGGGGCGGCTCGTGCCCAAGGCCCTCCCCAAGCTCAGCCGGCTGATGCGCGCGTCCCCCACCGCCTCGATACCCATCGATCCGCGGCTCGCCACGCTGATAGCCATGGTGAGCGACCACTTCGGCGGCAGGACCCTCCGCGTCGTCAGCGGTTATCGCCCCTACTCCCCCACCCAGTACACCCCGCACTCCAACCACAACCACGGTCGCGCCGTCGATTTCATGGTCGAGGGCGTGCCCAATACCGTGGTCCGCGATTTCTGCCGAGGTTTCCGCAACGCAGGTGTCGGATATTATCCCAACTCTACGTTCGTTCACCTGGACGTCAGATCAGATAAAGTGTACTGGGTGGATTACTCGGGGCCTGGAGAGGCGCCGCGCTACGAGGGAGCGAAGAGTTCCGTCGCGGCCGATGAAGCGGCGCGCGACGTCCCTGTGTCCGCAGAGGAAGAGGTGTATGGGTCAGGCGAGCCCCGTGCCCCTCAGCCGCAACCCATGAATACTACAGGGACAAACTCGAACACCGTGCGCAGCGGCAGCGAGACGGAGAAGGTCCTGGGGTCAGGTTCACCCACCCTTGCTCCTGAAACTTCGCCCACGAAAAGGTGAGCTGTCGCGGCCGCTGGCTATAATCCACACACTGAACATCCGCACCAGACACAATTGCACGGCTCTGCCTTGCACGCTGCGAGAGTTGTGGCACCAATCCACCTCACGTGCAGCAATCGACCCGACTGCAGCGGGAGGGGCACGCTCCTCCCATGTCGCTCCCCGCATGCTGTGACGGGGGCGAGTTCGTCCAGCCGGTCGCCCTGGGCGCGACGTGTCCGGTCGTTCCGTGTGAGCACGCGCTGATCGAGGCGCCTTCTGCCCTCGGCCTCGATGGAGCGCCGAACATCGCGGTGCAGGGGGCGGGCGCGTCGCTCGCCCACGAGCTTTGGGAGTCCGCGGAGGTCGCGTCAAGGTGCGCGCACGACATTTGGGAATCCGTGGAGGCCACGTCTGCCTGCACCTACGAGGGTCCGTGGCAGTCGCTGGCGCCGGACGGCGAGCCGGACAGCGGCTCGCATAGCCCGCCGCGCTGTACCGACGCGGCCTGCCCGGGCGGGCCGCGCGACCACGAGCCGACGTGCACGCCGCTCCGCCCGGAGGTGCTGCAGGGGTACTTCCCGCTCGTCCGCAAGCTGGTGCGGCAGGTGTCGCGCCACCTGCCGCCCAACGTGCAGCGCGACGACCTGCTCAGCGCAGGGATGCTCGGGCTCGTCGACTCGATCCGCAAGAACGGCGGGAGCGACGGCGAGACGTTCGCCGGCTACGCGAAGCTCCGGATCCGCGGCGCGATCGTCGATGAGCTCCGCGCTCAGGACTGGCTCTCGCGGCGAGCGCGCGAGGCGGTCGAGGCGGAGGCCGCCGGCAAGGTCGGCGGCGCGACCGTCTTCGTGAGCCTGAGCGAGGTGACGCCGACCGAGGAGTCGGCGCACATGTCCGGCGAAGACGATCCGATCGAGGCGATCTCGGCGCAGGCGACCCGGCGGGCGCTGTCCTTCGCGATCGCGCAGCTCCCGGAGCGGGAGCGGCGCGTGATCGGCATGTACTACTTCGAAGGGGCGAAGCTGAAGGACATCGGCGCAGAGCTCGGGATCGGCGAGCCCCGCGTCTCGCAGCTGCACACGCGCGCGCTCGGCATGCTGCGAGGCATGCTGTCCCACGCCTGACCGCCGCCCGCGCTCAGGGGGCGAGCCGGCGCGCCCGGCCGGGCATCGCGACGCCGACCGCGAAGAGCGCGGTCTCCTCGTAGGTCTGCTGCAGGGCGGGGTCGCCGGAGGCCCGGTGCACGAACGCGTTGCGGTGCGCGCCGCGATCGAGCGCGACCACGCGGGCGCAGCCGAGGTCGAGCAGCGCCTCGGTCGTCGCCTCGTCGCTGTCGAAGGTGGTCGTGGCCACGAGCAGCGTGCCGTCGTCGAGCACGCAGGCAGCGCTGCGGCGGCGCATGGTCCCGATCTCGCGCGCCTCCGGGCGCAGCCTGCCGTCGTCGGCGGTGAGCGGCAGCTCGGTCGCGTCCGCGCCCGGCGCGAGCGGGGCGCCGCCCGCCGGGCGGATCTCGATGCGGCCCTGGCGGACCAGCAGCAAGCCTCCCTCGCCGCGGAAGCGAAGGCCGACGGTGCCGCCCACGGCGAGCCCGCGCGGGCCCCGCCGCCGGCCGGTGCCGACGCCGATCGCCGCGAGGACCTGCCGCCGCTCGTCGGCCGGCACCTCGGCGTCGAGCTTCGGCGCGCTCCGCGGCGAGATCTCGCGCGAGCCGGCGCGGAGGCGGAACAGGAACCGGTCCGGAGCGAAGGCGTGGACGCGGACCTGCGCGCCGAGGTGCACGGTGTCGGCGGCGTACACGGCCGGGCTCCACGCCGGGGGCGGCTGCGCGCCGCCGTCCTCGGTCCAGCCGACGCTCTCGCCCGGCAGCGACAGGTCCGGCGGCGGGGGACCGTGCGTCCAGCGCGACTCGAAGAAGAGAAAGGGGCGCGGCGACGCGGCCGAGGCGTGCTCCGGGGGCGCGATCGACATCGCGGGCGAGAGGCGCTCGGCGGTCAAGATGCCGTCCTGCTGGGGGCTCAGGAAGGCGACGCCGAGGGGGTCCGGCGCCCTGCCCAGCGAGACGCCGGAGAGGCACCCGGCGCGCTCGAGCGCCGCCCGGAGCGCGGCCGCGTCGAGGGCGCTGCCCCACGCGTGGACGACGAAGCCGCGGTCGGTCATGCACAGCGCCGCGCGCTCGACGATCAGGTCGTCGCCGTCGTCGGGTGAGAGCGCCGCGCTGGCGGGGGCGCGCTCCGCGGGAGGGCCGGCGAGGATGGCGAGCGGGGCCGCGGCGCTCCCTGCCTCGAAGAGCGAAGGGCCCTGCCAGAGCGCCCAGGGGAAGCGCGTGGATCCCTCCGCGCGGGGCGCGCCGGGGCTCGAGGCCGCCGGGCGCTGCCAGAGCGCCCAGGGGACGCGCTCGACATCCCCGCCCGACGGCCATGCGCCGAAGTACGGCCGGCCCGAGAGGTCGACCCCCAGCGTCGCCGCGCCGTCGCGCGGGGGCACGATCGCGCGGCCGCCGACGACCATGCCGAGCGCCTCCGCCCCCGCGTGGGGCGCGCCGGGCTCGCGCGTGGAGGCGCCGAGGCCGATGGCGCCGCGGAGCGTCGACGCGTGGGGGAGCTGCCCCGTGCCGCGCGGGCCGACGGTCGGCCTGGGCGCCTCGTATCCCGCCTGCAAGGTGAACCGGATGTGCCGCGTGTCGATCGCGAGCAGGTGGACGCGCAGCTCCGGCCGCCGCGGATCGGGCCGGAGGGTCGTCGCGGCGAACGGGCTGGAGGGGCGCTGCGGATCGTCCTCGACGCCGGGGAGCGCGCGCGGGAGCGAGGGCGCCACCAGCTCCCAGGCGCCCTCCCCCGGGAGCGGGGGGTCGACCGCCGGCGCGACCGGGGGCGGCGGCCAGAGCGAGGGCCACCCCTCCGGCGCGGGCTCGGGCGACGCGGGGCCGCGGGTCACGTACGCGGCGGCCTGCGCGGCGCGGACCCTCGCCGTCGCGCGGTCCGCGGCGAGCGCGAGCCGCTCGACCGCGGCCGCCGCCGTCGGACCGAGCAGGCGCTCGGCGGACGGCCCGGCGAGCTCCCCGAGCGAGGGTACGCGGCGCGGGAGGTGGTGCGCGCGGGCGACGAACGGATCACGTCCGCCCGTGTCGACCTCGCCGGTGCTGGCGTTGAGCGCCGCCGGGATCGCCTCCGGCCCGAGCGCCATCACCAGGCCCTCGTCGACGAGGTCGAGCCGCGCCGACGCGGGCGGGTTGTCGAAAGAGATCTCGGTGCGCGACGCGCCGTCGACGCTCCCGGTCTCGAGCCAGCCGTCGATCGCCGCGCGGAGCCGCTCGCCGAGGGGCCGCGCACCCGCGCGCCCATCGCCGCCAAGATCGAGCTGCGTGATCCCCTGCACGACGCCGAAGGCGGAGGTGGTCACCGCGACGCGGCTGCCGCGGGCGACGAGGCCGCGATCATCGCCGAGGGGCGTCCCGGTCAGGTTGCGCACGCCGTCCAGGCTCACCGGCCGGCCGGAGCGGGTGAGCCGCACGCGCGCGCGGTACAGGTCGGCGGCGCCGCGCCCGTCAGGGGCGCGCTCCTCGCCGCGCCCGGGCTCCTCGGCGCCCGGGGGCGGGACGCGCGGGACGCGCGGGACGCCGAGAAACAGCACCCGGCGGCCCAGAAGCGCGTCGGACAAGAACCCGCCGCGCTCCTCCCAGACGAAGTCCTCCGGGCCGACGGCGCCGCCGATCGCCTCCCCGAGCATCCCGGCGATGGCGTCCGCGGTCCGCGCCGGCGGGGGCGGCGCCGAGAGCCGCGCGACGGCCCCGAGGAGAGCGATGCCTAGGGCGATCGGGAGCCGACCGCGCAGGTGATCGAGCCAGGGCGAGAGCGGTCGGTCCGTCATCCCTGCGCGCGCTCGCTCCCTCCGGAAGCCGCGCCGGCCTGGGCCGCCGCGGCGCGCGGGCGGATCCCGAGGAGCTGGCGCGCGCGGTCCGGCTCGACCACCTCGCGGCCGACGCTCCGCGCGAAGGCGGCGGCGCGCGCGACGAGCGGCGCGCTCCCCTCGGCCAGCACGCCCTTGTCCAGGTAGATGTTGTCCTCCAGCCCGACCCGCGCGTGCCCGCCGAGCTGCATGGCGAGCTCGGTCATCGGGCGCTGGTGGCGGCCGACGGCGGCGACGCCCCAGGTGGCGCCTTGCGGGATCTGGGTGATCATGAACCGGAGCACGTCCTCGCGCGCCGCGATGCCGCCGGGCACCCCGAGCACGAACTGGAAGTGGAGCGGCTCCGCGAGGAGCCCCTCGGCGACAAGGCTGAGCGCCTCATGGATATGGCCGACCTCATAGCACTCGAGCTCGGCGACGCTCCCCCCCGCGCGGATGCGGGCCGCCATGTCCCGGATGAGGGGCCGGGTATTGTCGAAGATCCCGTCGCCGAAGTTGATCGTGCCGCAGTTCAGGGTGGCCATCTCGGGGCCGCAGAGCAGCGGCTGGGCGCGCTCGTCGACGCCCATCCCGACGGCGCCCCCGGTCGACGTCTGGACGATGACGTCCGTCCTCTCGTGGATCGCGGCGATCGCCTCGGCGAACAGCGCGCGCGACTGGCTCGGCGACCCGTCCGGGTTCCTGACGTGCAGGTGGACCACCGAGGCGCCCGCGTCGCGGCAGCGGGCGGCCTCGTCGGCGAGCTCGCGCGCCGTGATGGGGAGGTGCGGCGTCTGCGCCCGGGTCGTCTCCGCGCCGACGATCGCGGCCGTCAGGATGAGGGCGCTCTGCGGCGGCGTGACCAGGATCCGGGGGGGCGGCGTGATGATCGGCCGGGGCTCCGGGAGCTGCGCGTGGTCCGGGGGCGGCGCCGAGAGCGCCGGCAGGACGAGGCGCGGCCGACGCTGGAGCTCCTTCGGGACGACGCAGGTGCCGAGCGCCCGGCACACGATGATCGGCTCGGCCAGCGCGTCGGCCGCCGAGGGCGCCACCCCGGCTTCGCGGACGCTGGCGACGACCTTGCGCGCCTCGAACGCCATCGTGCGCGACGTGGCGCCGACCTTGGTGACCACCCCGGTCGCCTCGATGAAGTCGCCTGCTCGGACCGGGGCGAGGAACTCGACCGCCTCGTACGCGCGGAAGAGCCCCTCGTCGCCGTCGAGGCGGATCAGGAGCTCGGTGGCGACGTCGCCGAAGAGCGCGAGAATACGCGCTCCATCGCACAGCTCGCCCGCGTAATGTGCGTCGTGCGCGCCCATCCTGACGCGCAGCGTGACCGTGAGACCAACCCCTGTGCTCATGGGCGTGAAGACTCAACAGTCGACAGTCGGTAGTCAACAAGGGAAACTGCCCCCGCCGATGAACCTTGTAGAAGCCAGAAATCTCCCGCGCCACGTCGGAATCATCATGGATGGCAACGGTCGCTGGGCGGAGCTGCGCGGCGAGCCGCGCGAGGCCGGGCACAAGGCCGGCAGCGCCGCCGTGCGGCGGATCGTGCGCGTCTGCCGGAGGCTCGGCGTCGAGGCGCTGACCCTGTACGCGTTCAGCGAGCAGAACTGGGCGCGGCCCCGGAACGAGGTCGACGCGCTGATGGGGCTGCTGCGCGAGTACCTGATGAGCGAGCGCTGCGAGATCCTCGAGAACGACATCCGCCTTGTCGCGATCGGCGACATCAGCCGGCTCCCCGAGGGCGTGCGCGACGTGCTCGACCCGCTCCGGAAGGCGTCCGCGACGAACCGGCAGATGACGCTCGCGCTGGCGCTGTCCTACGGGGCGCGCGAGGAGATCGCCGCCGCGGCGCGCGAGCTCGCGATGGAGGCGGTCGCTGGCAGGCTCGATCCGGAGTCGATCGACGGGGAGCTGCTGGCCGCGCGGCTGCCGAGCCTGAGCGTGGGCGAGCCGGATCTCATCATCCGCACCGGCGGCGAGCAGCGGCTCTCCAACTTCCTGCTCTACGGGGCCGCGTACGCCGAGCTGTCGTTCACCGAGCGGCTGTGGCCCGACTTCACCGAGGACGACCTGTTCGCCGCCATCGCGGTTTACCAGCGGCGCGACGGCGCCGCCCCGCCCGCGCACGACGGGGAGGGCGGCTCCGGGGGCGAGCCGTCGTCCACGTCGCGCGCGGATGCGCTCGACGCGGAGCGGCCGTGGCGCGCGCGCGAGATCGCCGCGCCCGCCTCGCATGCTTCCCACGACGGCTCACGGACGGGGGTCTGAGATTGGCTGCTTCCAACCTCGCGATGCGGGTCACCACCGCGATCGTGGCCGCTCCCCTGCTCCTCTCGCTGCTCTACCTCGGCCCGAGCTGGGGCTGGGCGGCGCTCGTCGCGGCCGCCTCCGCCATCGGCGCGCTCGAGCTCTTCGCGATGACGCACGCGGACGACCGCGTGTCGCGGGCCATCGGCGTCGCGCTCACCCTCGCCGTCCTCGGCGTGATCTGGCGATTCAGCGGCTCACCGGGCGCGCTGCTCGCGCTGATCTTCCTGCTCCCGTTCGTCGCGATGCTCATCACGCTGGTGCGCCTCGGCGAGATGCGCACCGCGGCGCTGCGCGTGCTGGCGATGACCTTCGGCCCGCTCTACGTCGGCGGCGGGCTCGGCGCGCTGGCGCTCCTCCGCCGCGACGCGGGCGCCGACGGCCCCTCGTTCGTGGTGCTGGCCCTGCTGCTCTCCTGGTTCTCCGACACAGGCGCCTATTTCGCCGGCCGCTTCCTCGGTCGGCGCAAGCTCTACGAGGCCGTGAGCCCGAAGAAGACCGTCGAGGGCGCGCTCGGCGGCCTGCTCTTCGCCGTGATCGGCGCGCTCCTTGCCCACTTCTGGTTCCTCCGATCGCTGCCGCTCGTGGACGCGGTCGCGCTCGCGATCGTCGCGGGCGGCCTCGGTCAGGCGGGAGACCTCGGGGAGTCCCTGTTCAAGCGCTCCTTCGGGATCAAGGACTCTGGCGGGATCGTCCCCGGCCACGGCGGCATCCTCGACCGCGTCGATGCCCTGCTCGTCACCGGGACCATCACGTATCTGTATGTCCTGTGGTCGAGGTCCTGAACGGCGTCGCGCGCCGTGCGCCGTACGCCGTCCGCCGTGCGCGGTTCAACGACCGCGCATCCATCGATGCGCGACACCCACATCGCACGCACGCGCCGCCTCGCCGCCCGACGCAGCTTCCCCGCCGTCAACGCGGCGCCTCCTCGCACACTGGCGGCCTGACGCATCGCCCCGCCCGTCCGGAACCACGATGACGCATCGCATGGTTGCGCCCGACGTTGAACGGAAGGGCTCGGCGCACTAGAAAGTTACATAGCCATGGAAGAACAACTCAGTACCAAGAACACGACTCCGCCTGTGAGCGTCCCTGCTGTTCCGAGCCACAGGCACAAATACGAGTTCTTCAAAGTCGTCCAGGGTTATCTCGACGAGGCTGCCCGACTGATCGAGCTGCCGGGTTACATCACCACGATCCTGAGCCAGCCGAAGAACGAGATCATCGTCAATTTCCCTGTACGGATGGATGACGGCAGCATCCGGCTCTTCAAGGGTTACAGGATCCAGCACAACAACCTCCTCGGGCCGTTCAAGGGGGGTATTCGATATCACGAGACGGTGTCGCTCGACGACCTCAAGGCGCTGGCCGCGATGATGACGTGGAAGTGCGCGCTCATGAACCTGCCGCTCGGCGGTGGAAAGGGAGGAATCAAGTTCAACCCGAACGAGGTGTCGCGCGCCGAGCTCCAGCGGATCACCCGCCGCTTCTTCCATGCGCTCGGCGGAAACATCGGCCCGGAGACGGACATCCCGGCTCCCGACATGGGCACCGACGCAAAGACCATGGCCTGGGCCATGGACACATACATGAACACCGTCGGACAGCTCTTCAAGCAGGCGGTGAAGGGCGTCGTGACGGGCAAGCCGGTGGCGTCGGGCGGCACGTACGGTCGCGAGAAGGCGACGGGCCAGGGCGTCGTCCACTGCATCACCGAGTGGGCCGAGGACAACGACGTGAACCTCGGCGGCTCGACGCTGCTCGTGCAGGGCTTCGGCAACGTCGGCTCGAACACGGCCGTGCTCCTGTCGAAGCTCGGCGCCTCGACCGTCGCGGTCGGCGATCACACCGGGTATCTCTACAATCCGGAAGGGTTCAATCCGCACAAGCTGCAGGACTACGTGAAGAAGAACCGCTCGATCGCGGGCTACCCCGCCGGCAAGCCGATCAGCCGCGAGGAGTTCTTCCGGCTCAAGGCGGACATCTTCATCCCGGCGGCCCTGGAGAACCAGGTCGGCGTGGAGGAGGCGAGCTGGCTGCAGGTCCGCCTCGTGGCGGAGGGCGCGAACGGGCCGTGCACGCCCGAGGGGGAGAAGATCCTCCTGGAGCGCGGGATCCATATCCTGCCCGACGTCCTCGCCAACTCGGGCGGCGTCACGGTGAGCTACTACGAGTGGGTGCAGAACAAGCGCTCGGAGACATGGACGCTCGAGGAGGTCGACTCCCGGCTCGAGAAGGCGATGAAGCGGGCCTACCGCGAGGTGACCGAGATGGCGCGGCAGAAGAAGTGCACGCTGCGCCTCGCCGCCTATGCCGTGGCGCTGCAGCGGCTCGCCGCGGTGTATGGAGAGCGCGAGATCTTCCCCTGAGATGCGCTTATCCGCGCTCCGCCGGCCCGCCGTCCGGCCGCGACGGCGGGGCGCTAGACCTTGGCCCGACCCGGCCCGTCCCCCGCCCTCGGCGCGCGCGTGATCTCGGCCGCCCGGCCGGCGACCCGGAGCGCCGTGCCCTGGACGGCGTGTTTGTATTTGACGTAGCCGAGCGCGAGAAGCCCTGTCCCGCGCGGATCCTCGACCTGGCTCGTGACGGCGCCGACGGCCGCGCCGTCGGGCAGCGCGATCTCCGCGCCCGCGGGCACGCCGCCCTCCCCCTCCACGGCGAGCTGCACGAGCCGCTTCTTGGCGTGGCCGCGCGCCTGGAGCATGAACACCGTCTCCTGCCCCAGGTAGCACCCCTTGTTGAACGAGACGGCGCGCTCCTCGATCGACGCTTCCTGCGGGAAGTTCTGGTCGTCGAAGTCGACCCCGAACCGCGGGACGTTGTTCTCGACCCGGAGCACCTCCCACGCCGCCGCCGTCACCGGCAGGACCGGGCGGGCCTCGCCCTCGGCGAGGAGCGCCTCGAGGACGGCGCCCTCGGCCTGCCGGGGCGCCACGAGCAGCGCGCCCCCGAGGCCGGTCCAGTCGACGATCGCGGCCTCGGCGCCGGCCGCGCGCCCGGCCGCCGCGAGCTCGGCGGACCGCGGGCCGTGGGCGAAGACCCAGGCGTGCTCGCCGGAGGCGTCCTGGACCTCGGCGTCCTCCATGATGAGGTAGCGCTCGAAGATCTCCCGGAGCTGCTCGACGCGCTCCCGCAGCGCGCCGACGTAGATGCGATCGGCCGCGATCACGATCCACACCTCGGCGAAGATCCTCCCGGTCTTCCCCACGTTGAGCCCGTACGCGCCGCCCGCGGGAGGCGCGGCCTTCGCCCCGGCAGGCAGCGGCTTCTGCGGCGCGAGATCGCAGGTGACAAGGCCGTTCAGCCAGGTCTGCCGGTCCGAGCCGGTGACGATCAGCGTCCCGAGCTCGGGCATGGCCTGCACGAGCGCCCCTTCGCGGAGCGCGCGCCGCCGCTCTTCCAGTCCGTGAGCGTTGCTCATCGAGGCGGGATCGTGGAGGAGGGAGCCGGCGCCGTCGAGGGGCGGCCCGAACTTTCAGCGCTCAGGGATCGACCTCGGCGACGAGCGCCGGGAACTGAGCCGACTTGTGGACGCCCGGCGGGACGATCGCCGCGTCGACGTGGCCGACGAGGCGGCGGAGCGCGTCGGCGTCGGCCGAGAGGACCTCGGCGACGACGGTGAGCGCCCTCGGGAGCGACGCGACGGCCTCGATCACCGCCTCCGCCGACGCGCCCCGGACCAGGACCGCGCGCGCGCCGACCTTCGCGGCGGCCTCGGCCCCCTCCTTGCTCTCCGCCAGCGCGAGCGGGAGCATCCGCATCGTCCTCGCCCCCTTCGCGAGGCGGTCCCAGTCGTCGAGCGGCAGCGTCGCGTCGATGCAGACCCCGTCCGCCCCGTGGTAGCGCGCCGCGAGGGCGCCGTCGCGATCGCTCACCCGCGACAGGCAGAGCGACGGCACGGTCCTCGTCGCCCGCGCGGCCCCCTGCATGGCGAGCCCTGCCTCGGCGAACGCGAGCGCCGAGATGTTGAGCTCATGCAGCCGCGCCGCATCCTCCGCGGGCGCCTCCGAGCCGACGAGCCCGACAAGAGCCATGTTCTTCCTCCGGGTGGAGATCACCTGGAGAAGATCGCGTGTGGACGGGACGATCGATCCTGCATCGAAATCCGACATGGGGAGGGCCGGTAGACGAGACGAACGCGCGGGTCAAGCGAGGGATCGCTCGGGGTCCTCGAGCGCGGGTCGGGAATCCATGGCTGGAACGTCCTGCACGCGCATCCACACGGCCGTCTGATCGCCCTCGTAGCAGACGCTGCCTTCGTGACGGAACTCGAACGAATAGCGGATCATGTGCCGCTTCACGCCGAGGCGGGAGCGCGTCGCCACGCACGTCGCCTCGATGGGCGCGCCCGGCTGGACCAGCTTGCGAAAGACCACCCGGTGGATGTTGGTGCCATAACCGATCCAGCCCTCGCGGTGGCGCAGCCCGAGCAGGTGGTAGGCGTGCACGAAGCCGAGCATCCCCGTCGCGTGCACCATGATGGCGCCGGCGACGTGGCGCGGGTGCAGCAGCGGGTGCGCCCGCTGCGCGTCGACGAGCGGCATCGGCCTGTCGGTCGGCATACGACAGCGCACGAGGCCCTTCTCGGCGTCCACCTCGAGGAGCTCGTCGAAGAAGAGCACCGAGGGGTCGTAAGGGAGGTCCGCGAGGAACTCGGCATCGAACGGACCGAGCTTCACAGGAGGGGGCGCGCCGGTCGCCGCGCCGGGTGCAGAGGTCGTCATCGGTTAGCTCTGGGATCCCGAATCCCCCCGAGCCGGCTCCTAGCAGCGGCCGATCGCGTGGGCAACGCCGACCAGCGCCCCGCCTCGCGGCGCGCGCCGCGAGGCGCGGGGCCGGCGGCCTCGGCGATGCCTGCCGGCGGGCTCAGCGCGACGCTCCCCGCGCGCGACGCGGGGCGATCGCTCCCTGGACGGCGCGGCGCGCGGGCGCGTCGTCGGCCGCGCGACGCCCGGGCGCACAGGCGTCCTTATTTGACGCGTTGCCCGACGTCGCGTAATCCACTCGGCCATGTCAGGCAGTCGTGGTCCTCGCGGGCCTGCGGCGCTCGCGCTCAGCGGGTCGCTCCTGGGACTCGCGTTCAGCGCCTCATCGACGTTCGATTACATCCGGCACCTCGACCGGCAGGTCCACGACCTGCACTGCAGCTTCATCCCGGGGCTCGGCGCGCAGGCGGGCGCCGACACCGCGTGCCGCGTGGCCATGTACAGCCCCTACTCCGCCCTGTTCCGCGAGGGCTTCTGGGGCGGTATCCCGATCTCGCTGTTCGCCCTGGGCGCGTTCGCGTTCTTCGCGGCGTTCGCGCTCTATGTGCTGCTCTCGGCCGAGCACGCGCCGCGGCGCGCGGCGCACTTCCTGTTCGTCGCGGGCCTCACGCCGCTCGCCGTGTCGCTCATGATGGCGATCATCTCGGCGACGCGCCTCGGGGTGTTCTGCAAGACGTGCGTCGGCATGTACATCTCGTCGGTCCTGCTCGCGGCCGGCGGCGTCTGGGCGTTCCTCGAGGACCGCAGGGCGGCCCGCGCCGCGGCCTGGTCCAGCGCGGCGCCGCGCGCGGCTGCTCCGGCAGGCGCGGCCGGGGTGGGGCCCACCGTGCCCGCGGCGCCCCTCGGGGTCGACGCGCCGGGCGGGGCCGCCGCAGCGCCTGCCCAGCCCGCGCGGCGCATGGGCTCGCTGCTGCTCCTGCCGGGGTGGCTCGTCGCGCTCGCCGTGTGCGCGGTGACGCCGGCGCTGCTCTACGCGAGCGCGCTGCCGAGCTACGCGAGCTACATGACCGGCTGCGGCAAGCTGGAGAAGCCGACCGAGCCGAACGGCGCGCTGATCCACGTGACCCGCCCGGGCGCGGTGCAGCCGGCGACGATCTTCGTCGATCCGCTCTGCCCGACCTGCAAGGCGTTCCACCAGCGGCTCGTGTCCGAGGGGGTGTTCGACAAGCTCGACGCGACGCTCGTGCTCTTCCCGCTGGACAGCGAGTGCAACTGGATGCTCGACCGGCCGGTGCACCCGGGCTCGTGCCTCCTCTCGAAGGCCATCCTGTGCAGCGATCACCGGGCCATGGATGTGCTCGAGTGGGCCTACGAGAACCAGGAAGAGCTGCTCGCCGGCGCGAAGGCGGGGGCGGGCACCGCCAACGTGCAGGCGGCGATCCGGCAGCGCTGGCCGGGGCTCGACGCATGCATGGACTCGAAGGAGACGGCGCTGCGGCTGAACCGTATGCTCCGTTACATCGTGGACAACAAGCTCCCTGTCTCGACGCCACAGATGTTCCTGGGCACGACGCGGCTCTGCGACGAAGATACGGACATCGGGATGTCGTACGCGATAAGGCAGCTCGCGCCGGCGCTCCGGACGAAGTGAGGTGTTCATGAGAGGCGCAGGGATCATCGGGATCGTGGCCGGGTGCGCGCTTCTGGTCGCGTCCGGGGTGACGGTGCACAGCGAGGTGCAGGCCGCGTCGCAGCGCCTGAAGACGGGCCTGGCCGCGGCGGTGAAGCCGGCCGTGGCGATCGCCAACGACGCCGAGGCGCCGTATTGCACGCCCGCGTTCAAGACGGTGCTGCAGCGGGTGCTCAACGCGTGCGGCCTGGTCGGGGCGGAGGCGCGGCGCGGGTGCCAGCCGGCCGACGTGAAGACGCTCGCGTCGATCAGCGACGACGACTTCAACGCGCTCTTCACGCCGCTGAAGCAGCGCGGCGGGGTCGTGATGTTCGACGACGCCTCGGAGAAGCTCGACGACGACGGGAAGAAGATGATCGAGGAGATGTGGCTCGATCGGCGCGGCGCCCGCTATTTCTTCATCGTCGCCCGCGCGTCGAAGACGGGGGGGCCGGAGTTCAACCGGACGCTGTCGCACAAGCGCGCGAACAGCGCGTTCTTCGACATCTCCGACAAGTTCAAGGAGCAGGACCTGGACAAGAAGGTCGGGATGCTGTGGCTCGGGAACGAGTTCGCGCAGCTCGGCGCGGAATACTGCCAATGGAACGTCTCGCGCAAGAACAAGGCATGTACGGCGGAGGCCATCAACCGGAGCGCGTTCGTCTCGTGGGTGGACTGTCAGCTGTGAGCACCGCGAGGACGAGCGGCGCCCTCCGGAGCGCCTTCGTGGCCCTCACCCTGGCCGCGGGGCTCGCGGGGGGGTGCGACGCGGACAAGAAGGCCGATCTGCCGCCGCCTCCGACGCCCGGGCAGGGGCGGAGCAACGCGGTGACGGCGCCGGGGGCCGCGGCGCCCGCGAGCGCCACGGCGCCGGCGAGCGCCGCGGCGGAGGCGGCGCCGGCCGCCCCGCGGCTCCTGTGCGCGGGGCAGTCGCCGCGGCCTGCGCCCTCGTCGGGCGGGCTCACGGCGGTCGCCGCCTCCGGCGCGGAGAAGCTGCCGGCGCACATCGGGTTCGGCGTCGGCAAGTGGGTGTGGGTGAACTTCTGGGCGGCGTGGTGCAAGCCGTGCATGGAGGAGATGCCACGGCTGCTCGGGTGGCAGCAGAAGCTGCGGGCGGCCGGCGTGCTCGTCGACCTGGCGTTCATCTCGATCGACGACGACGAGCGGCAGCTGTCGCGGTTCCTGGAGGCGCAGCCGGGCACCGGGGTGCGCGCCTCGTACTGGCTGCCCGACGGGCCCCAGCGGGCCGGGTGGCTGCGGGCGCTCGGCGTGAAGGAGACGACCGAGCTGCCGATCCACGCGATCGCGGCGCCGAGCGGGCAGGTGACGTGCGTGATCCAGGGCGCCGTCGAGGACAGCGACTATCCGACGATCGCGGCGCTGCTCGGGGGGAAGAAGTAGCCTGCTCCGCGAGATCGGGCCGCAGACCATGTTCCAGATCGGCAGATACATCCCCGACAACGCCCTGTGGCCCGAGGAGATCAAGGACGTCGAGGCCGCGTTCCGCTTCATCGATGTCGCTTATCACATGAACCATCGCCTGAACGGGGCGCCCATGTTCGATGTCCAGACGGGCGCGATGGCGGAGGGCATCGGCCACTTCCGCTGCGCGCGCGTGGGCAAGCGCCGTATCGACGTGGTGTGCGACACCCCCTACCCGAGCGAGAACGACCGCGGCGTCATCGTCGGCTGCGGCCGCAGATTCGAGCCGACGCTCGACGCGGTGCTCGACGAGAGCCAACCTACGCGCCTGCGCGGCGCCAGATCCTGCACGTTCATCACGACCTGGTGAGCCCCCATCGCCGTCGGCAGATTGGTTGGCCCGTCGGCAGGTTTCGACGCACGCCGCACAGAGGCCGCGCGCTTACACGGTCAAGGCCAACGTCGTTCGCGCTTGAGCTGCTCGCGCAGGGTGGAGAGCTCCGGTCCGGCCATGGCCTCGAGGGTCGCCTCGCGTTCCGGTGACAGGGCGATGCCGAGCACCTCGCAAAGATCCCGGACCGCGATTCGCAGCCCCTGGGTGTGCCCTTCTTTCCTGCCTTCTTCCCTGCCCTCGCTTCTGCCTTTTTTCCTGCCCTCGCTTCTGCCTTCTTTCCTGCCCTCGTTTCTGCCTTCTTCCCGGACCGCCTCGATGTCTTCATAGCCCCTGCGCTGGAGCAGGTTGCGCAGGGTCGCCTCGTGCGCGGCCTCGCGGTCGTAGAGCGCCTCGACGAGCACCGGGTTCTTCAGCACGCCCGGCGCGAGCAGCGCCTCGCCCGGCAAGGCCACCCGCGCCGGCAGGCGCCGGGGCCTCTGCGCGCCGGCGCTCGCCTGCGCCCTGCGCTCCGGCGCCTTCTGCCTGGCCGAGATGGAGGCATCATAGACCTCGACGCGACGTGCGCCCTGAAGGCGCACCACCCAGATCCAGCGCGTGCCGGCCGCCAAGAGCTCGTCGATCTTGCTCTGCAGCTCCATCTCGTCCTGGCCGGTGTCCGCGTACTCGACGGCGAGCGGCGGCGCTTCGGTGGCCCAGCCGGGCTCGTCCGGGATGGGGCCGACGGCGATGTCGGGGGCGCGCAGCATCTCCGGCTGCGGCGAGACGCCGAGATCGACGGCGGCAGCCTCGGCGAGCGGATCGCTGTCGAGCACGCCGAACCCGGTGCCGTTGCGCCGGCCGCCGCGGCGACCGCTGGGCAGGCACTCGACCAGCTGGCCCTCCGACAGCTCATAGGGGTCTCCCGGGCGGAGCTGGTCGGCGGTGACGGGGTGGCGGGGCGGTGCAGTCATCGGAATTCTCATGTGGATCTATTCCGGGTAGGGCCCGGCGTCGATCAGGCCGCGTGCGAGCCGGCGTGGCCGGACGTCTGGCTGTCCATGGGCAGACGTCTGGTAATGGTCAAGGTGCCAGTCGATTGGTCAAAGTGAGCACTTCGCGATAGCGGAGCTCGGATCGGGCTCGTAGGGTCGGCCGTAAGCAAGTGCCGCCCGCAGGTGCTGGTAACACCTCGGGCGGCGTGGCCGAACCCCGTTGCTGCGAGGTCCGACATGTCCGTTGTACACTTACGCCCGAATTCGGGCAAAGGGAGCGGTGCGCCCAAGGGGCGGCACGGCTCCGTCTGCCTCACCCGAGACGAGAGCGCTGCCCTGCGCGCGGCGCTCAAGAACCTGAACCGAAGCCGCACCTGGGCGGAACTCGCCCGCGAGATCGGCGTCTGCCGCAACACGCTGCGGAGCGTGGCGAACGGGTGGGCGCCAGGGTCCGCAGGGCTCGCCCTGCGCGTCGCTCGACTCGCCGGCCTCGGCATCGAGCGCATCCTCACCCCCGGGCCCGTCAGCTCGGCGGCGTGCCCGACGTGCGGGAGGTCCGGGTGACGAAGCCGCGGAAGGTGGCGAAGAGCCAGCCTGCCGCACGACATCCCAGGAAGAAGCCGACGATGGACGCCATCCTTGCCGAGCGCCCCCTCGTCCTGGCGACGCTCGCTGGCATCCCGAAGCGCGACCGCCGCGACGTGGAGGCCGAGGTGTTGCTCAACGCCTGGAACGCCGTCCGCCGTGGGCTCTACCGTCCCGACCCGAAGGACAAGCCGCGCGACGCCTTGCGGAAGTGGTTGCACGGGATCGCGTGGCGCCTCGCCTCGCACTACGTGCACAGCGCGTGGGCGCGCCGCGCCGTGCTCCATCCGTCGCCGCTCGGCCTGCTCCGCGAGCCCGTCGGCATCGACATGCACGCCCAGATCGAGGCCCGCGAAGTCCTCGGCGCCATGGCTAGCCTGCCGCCCTGGCAGTTCGACGCGCTCCTCTCCGTGGACGACCCGGAGTCGCTCGTCGCATACGCCAAGCGGCGCCGGATGAACCCGTCGACCGCGGCGTCCAGGCTCAGGATCGCCCGGGAAGCGCTGGCCCTGCGGCTCCGGAGGTGGCGCCGGTGAGCAGCCCCGACTTCAAGAAGCGCGTGCTGACCGATGAGGGCCTCTACCTCATCGCCAGCGAGGTCCCGGCGCTGGCCGACCTCCGCGGCGCGCGCCCCTGGAACCTCGACAAGCTCTAGGCCGCCGTGCTCGACGCCCTCATCGAGGCTCGAACCAAGGACCAGCGCGCAGCGGCCCAGCAGGCACTCGGCGCCATCCAGGCGCTCGACGTCATCGACCAGCTCTTCGTCCGGCACGAGTAGGCGCACGCTCGGCGAGGCGCTGGGCGAGATCGCCATACAGGCTCAGTTGGTGAGCGGCGAGTAGGTTGCACCTATCCGCCGGACAGGAGCATCGCGTACGCGCTCGTTGAGCACGGCATCCAACATCCTTGGCATAATGCAACGGCGCAGAAATGGCCCGCTCCAAAAGCGGGACATGTAGCACAATGTCTCACATCGCCAGCGCTGCGTCAGTTGCGCCCAAAGTGGAATTCCAGTAGACATAGACGTTCCAGGAATTGCAACATGCCCCATGTTGCCCTACTATGGACGCACTTCCGCCTTGTCCTTGTAGTCTACATCCATGGCTTCCTGTGAGCAACACGCCCATCTGAGAGATCCACGTGGAGACCAGTGATCATGAGAGCGCAGTTCTTCGAAATCTGCAGTTCATGCTGCTTATTGATGAGACGAAGGCGAGCACAGAGATAGTTCAGAAGATTGCGCAGGAGCTCTCTGGCTGGAAAAAGAAGCGAGGAACTAGCTCGACGACTATCGTCGAAAGTTCTCTGCTTCCGAGCAACAGCGATGCTCCTTATTATGCGTGGTTTCATATCGACAAGTCCGAAGAAGCGGGCAAGTCCCCAGAATTTTTCCTTCATATTGGTCTCCAGTCGAAGCCCCAAAGCCGACCACCTAAGGAGATGATAGCGCGAAGGGACGCCGGAAAGGTGACGGAGTGGCTATTTGCCCTCGTGAAGCCAATTACAAATGGTGGCCTAGCCCTTGTTGATGCCGAGCTGCGGCTAGAGAATTGGCGTCGAGCTGATGTGGGTCCTGCGCCCAGGCTGGTTGTCGATGGTACATGCTCAATGGAGAGCTGCGGTGTAGAGTATAAGGCCAAGGGTCCTGGGGATATCAGGAGTTTTCGCTGGTCGTCCACCGAGCCAAAAATCACAAGAGCATGGATTTCGTACATATCAAAAGACGCATTGGTCGATGGTGACATTTGGGAGGAGGGGAATAGGCAATGCGTTCAGTACCTGAGGAAGATATTCTAAATAAGATAAGGAAAATCGTTGATCATTCGCAGGACGATGCGGACACATGGATCTCTAGCGGTAAGCAGTCCTGGGAGCCTGGCAGGTCGCACTCGCACGATCGCGCGCTCCACGCGCAATTCTTGACCCTGTTGGACAACGAGCTACGCGCATCGAAAGGCATGCACGAGCGCATCACGAGGGCCGAATCGGTCGCGTCTAGTGCCGAGCGTGTCGCCACAGAAGCACTAATTGCTGCTAGGAGCGCAGTTCGGGACATGGTACTTAGCGCCCCCAATCGGCTTCATGAGCTGATCGCGGCGTCAATCAGGGCCCGAGCACCACGAATAACAGGTGTCACAGCGGCATATGTGAGCCAAGACGGGACCAGCTTCGTTATTACTGGTCCAGAATGGACTGAAGAGCTTAGCGAGGCCGGAGCAGCCCTGGCGTCGGAGCTGCAAAGCATTTATGCACCTCATGGTGAGCCGTATATTGATGGTGCATTCGTCGAAGGAGAAGGGCGCCCCGCGGAACTCTGGATCAAGGTATTCCCGTGAGCTTGTCTCATGAGTATTTGGCAAAGAAAAACTTTGAGCAGTCTGCGGGCGCATGCACGCCAGAGTGGCGTGTGACCATGCTGTTCTATGCGGCCGTGCACGCTGTTTCACATGTTCTTTTCCCTAGCTCGCATGCGCCGATGACGTTCAAGCACAAAGAACGCGGCCAGAAGATTTTCGTCCATCCGAAGCTTCGTGCCGTAGATTCTGACTATCGCGAACTGTACGGCCTATCGGTAACATCTCGCTACATGGCTGCCAACCATCCAATGTCTCTGGCTAAAGTGAACAGAGCATTTACGCTGGCAGTACGAGTATTGAGTATCGCTGGTATCTCTACAAGCGTCGCGACTCCTGCATCTGGGGCGCGCACTGCGGACGCGGGGGCAGGATCGGCACCTGCCGCAGGAGGCGCCGCATCTAGTGATGCGGGTCAGGCGGGAACAAGTTGAGCTGCACCATCTTGCGCGGCCCCGGCGCAGGCGGCGGCCGTGACGGCGGCGGTTCCGGAGCGGGCGCAGGCGCAGCCGGCGCGGAGCCGACCAGCCGGAGGAACCCGCGTCCGTTCGGCAAGGCCCTGGCCGGCGCGGTGGGCGTCCCAGTGGGCGGCGTCCGGAGCTTGAGCGGCTGCGGGGTCGGCGGCTCGGTCTCGGGTTCCGCCAGGGCAGCCTCGACGAGCTCCGGGATCGACCAGACGTGCCGCTCGATGCCCGCCTCCATGGCCGGCGTGCAGCGGATCGACTCGTGAATTCGGCATAGGTTGTACCAGGCGACGTGGAGCGCGACCGCTGCCCGGTGGTTCGCCAGCTTCCGCGAGAACCCGTTGCACAGTCGCGTGAACCGGCGGATGTGCATCCGGATGGTCCAGTTCTGCCGTTCGATGTGGCTCGTGCTGGCATGCTCTACATCTGGTATGCCGAAGACTGGTGTTTTGGTGATGAAGGGGTCGCGCGGCGGCTCGTACCGGTGGTCATCGTCGCGCCGCGCCTTCCGGTTGTAGCGCTTGACGACCTGGCAGTAGTCGACGCCGCCAGTGAACGACGAACCGACCGCGGCGATGTACGGCTGCCACCCGTCGGTGTAGAGCTGTGGGATGGTGGTCAGTCGAGCCCGCAGATCCTTGATGAAGGCGGTGGTGTTCTCCTCGTCCCGCTTCCCGACGCGGTAGCTGATAATGAGCTTCGACGCGCTCGCCATGCCAATGAACGTGTACGCGTCGCCGAACTCGGCAGGATCGGAGGCCGTCACCCGCGATTGCTTCTTCTGGACGTAGCTCCAGATTTCATCACATTGTGCGACATGGCATGTGACGCCACGGACGATGCGATTGTGCAGCCGTTCGCACCCGGCTCCGACGCGGAGCAGCAGAGCGAGTACGGTCGGCTTGCTGACTCCGGTGAGCCTGCACGTAGAGGCGATGGAGCAGCCTTCGACGAGCTGAGAGACGACGCGAGCGCGCGCCTCCGCCGACAGCAGAGACATGGCCGGGCCTTGCCTTTCTCAGCGGCATGGCCCATGCTCGACGTTGCGGGCGACGGGCGGGCCTACCGCTCGGTGCTCTGGCGCCATGTTCGGGGTCCAGCCGGACATGGCGCTTTTGCGTGGTAGGCCCTAATTCTAGCTGATTTCGCGATTACTCGCCGTCAGAGACTCGGGTCAGCTAGGACAGCTTGTGTCCGACCATTGGTCAAGTTGAGTGGCACCTTGACCTTTACCAGACGTCTGGCTGTCCGCCTGCGTGGACGGACGCCGCACGGCAGCCGCGCGCTTACCATCGCCTCGCCAGCCCAGGGAAGCGACTATCCGACGATCGCGGCGCTGCTCGGAGCGAAGAAGCGGGCGCCTTCGTGCGCGAGCAGCCACCGCTTCCTCTCCAGGCCGCCGGCATAGCCCGTGAGCTCTCCGCCGGCCCCGATGACCCGGTGGCATGGGATCACCAGACAGACGGGATTCCGGCCGTTCGCCAGGCCGACCGCGCGGGACGCCGACGGCTGGCCGAGAGACACGGCGATCTCGCCGTAACTCCGCGTCGACCCAGGAGAGATGCGCCGGACCTCCGCCCAGACGCGGCGCTGGAAGACGGTGCCGCCAGGCTCGAAGGGGACGTCCGTGAGCGCGCCGAGGTCGCCGCCCAGATAGGCCCTCAACCGGCCGGAGAAGCCGCAGGGATCCGCGGCGCTGTGGAGCGCGACCGCGCCATACCGCGCCTCCAGCAAGCGGCGGAGGCGCGGCGCGCAGTCCGCGAAATCCAGCGCGTGAATCGCGCCGCCCCCGGCGGCCAAGAGCATGACCCCCATCGGCGACTCCACCTCATCCAGCGAGAGATCCATCCGATACCTCCCTCTCTGCGGGCCGCGCGCCCTGCGCGTCCGCCGTCCACAACAGCACCGCGGCGTAGGCGCGCCACGGCCGCCACGCCTCGGCCATCGCCGCGAGATCCGCGCCGGAGATGCCGCCGAGCGCGCGCCGCAGGCCGAGATCCGTCGCCGGAAACGCGTCCGGCTCGCGCAGCGCGCGCATCGCGATGTAGTGCGCTGTCCACGCGCCGACGCCCGGGACCGCGCAGAGCGCGCGCACCGTCTCCTCCAGGCCGCGCGAGGCGTCGAGCGCGACCTCGCCGGAGGCCACGCGCGCCGCGAGCGCCGTGATCGTCGCGGCGCGGGCGCGCGGCAGGCCGAGGTCCGTCAGATCGGCCGCGGCGAGCGCCTCGGGCGCCGGGAAGACGAAGCGCAGCCCCTCGGCGCCCTCGGGCAGGCCGCCGCGGACCGCGAGCGGCTCGCCGTGCCGCTCGACAAGGCGGCCCGCGAGCTGCGTCGCGGCGCGGACGCTCACCTGCTGGCCCAGGATCGCCCGCACCGCGAGCTCGAAGCCGTCCCACGCGCCCGGCACGCGCACGCCCGGCATCGCCAGGACCCGCGGGGCGAGCCGCGGATCGGCCCCGAGGTGCGAGGCGATCGCGTCGGGATCGGCGCCGAGGTCGAAGAGCCGCCGCAGCCGCTCCGCGCAGTGGATGAGCCCCTCGGTGCCGGGCAGCCGCAGCCGCGCGAGGAGGTACGGCTCGCCGGCCTCCGGGCGCACCTCGACGACGCCGTGCCCGCCGGCGACGCGCACCGTGCGGCGGTACGCGCCGGGCTCCGCCGACTCGACGCCGGGGATCGCGCGCGCCCCGAGGAAGCCCGCGAGCGCGCCCCAGTCGAGCGGCGGCCGGAACGGGAGGCGGAGCGCGATGTCCGGCGCGCCGCCCGCCCCTCCCCCGCCCCGCTTCGACACGGCCTTTCGCAGCTCGCGCGGCGAGCGCTCGTAGGCGGCGCGGATCGCGTCGTTGAAGCGGCGGACGCTCGAGAACCCCGACGAGAGCGCCACCTCGGTGATGGAGAGCGCTGTCTCGTCGAGGAGCTTCTTGGCGAAGAGCAGGCGCCGCGTCTGCGCCACCGCGAGCGGGGAGGCGCCCACGTGCCGCAGGAAGAGCCGCCTCAGGTGGCGCTCGCCCACGCCGAGCCGCGCCGCGAGCGCCGGGGCGTCCGCGTCGTCGAGCGCGCCCTCCGCGATGAGCCGGAGCGCCCGCGAGACGAGGGCCGACGTGCCCAGCCACGCGGGCGTCCCGGGCGAGGCTTCGGGGCGGCAGCGCAGGCACGGGCGGTAGCCGGCCTCCTGCGCGGCGGCCGCCGAGGGGAAGAACACGCAGCGCTCCCGCCTCGGCGTGCGCGCGGGGCAGATGGGGCGGCAGTAGATGCCTGTCGAGCGCACGCCCGTGAAGAAGCGACCGTCGAAGCGACGGTCGCGGGTCTCGAGCGCGCGGTAGCACGCGTCCTCGTCGATGCGCATGCAGGCGTCGTAGCGCGGGTGCCGGCGCGGCTCTGGCGCTTTTCGGACCTGTGAGGGCGGACGGGTCCCGCCCGCTTTTCGGACCTGTGGGCGGACGGGTCTCCCGCCGTCCTCGGACCGCCCCGGCTCGACAGGCCGCTGCGGCGCGGGACGCGCGGGACGTCCACGGAGCGCGCCGGCCCTGGGGTTGCCGCGGAATGGTACGCTCGGCGCGGCATGAAGAGCGTGTTCGACACCCTTGCCGCCATGGGGCACGAGCAGGTGCTGCTCTGCGCGGACGAGCCCGCGGGCTACCGCGCGATCATCGCGATCCACAGCACCGCGCTGGGCCCGGCGCTCGGCGGGACGCGGCTCCTCGGGTACGCGAGCGACGAGGACGCGCTGGTGGACGCGCTGCGCCTGTCGCGCGGCATGACCTACAAGAACGCGCTCGCCGGGATGGACGTCGGCGGCGGCAAGGCGGTCGTCCTCCGCAGCGGCGCGGAGCCGCTCGACCGGGAGCGGCTGTTCCGCGCGCACGGGCGCTTCATCGAGCGCCTCGGCGGCAGGTTCATCACCGGCGAGGACGTGGGCACTACCCCCGCGGACATGGAGCTCATCCGGCGCGAGACGCGCCACGTGAAGGGCCTCGCCGGCGAGGGCGGCGACCCGTCGCCGTGGACCGCGCGGGGCGTGCTCCGCGCGATCCAGGCCGGGGCCCGCCACCGGTGGGGCAGCGACGAGCTCGCCGGCAGGACCGTCGCGCTCCAGGGCTGCGGCAGCGTCGGCGGCCGGCTCGCGGCGGAGCTCCACCGGCTGGGCGCGCGGCTGCTCGTCGCGGACGTCGACCCGGATCGCGCCCGCCACGTCGCCGCCGAGCTCGGCGCCACCGTCGTGCCGCCGGACGCGATCGCCTCGGTCCAGGCCGACATCTTCGCCCCGTGCGCGCTCGGCGGCGTCCTCGACGACCGCGCCGTGCAGGCGCTGCGGGCCGAGATCGTCGCGGGCGCGGCCAACAACCAGCTCCTCGAGCCGCGCCACGGCGACGCGCTCGCCGCGCGCGGCGTCCTCTACGTCCCCGATGTCGTGGCCAACGCAGGCGGTGTGCTGAGCGGCGGCGCGGATCTCTTCGGCTGGACCCGCGCCGAGGTCCACCGGCGCGTCCAGGCGATCTACGACACGGTCCTCAGGGTCCTCGAGATGGCGGCGAGCGACGGCGTGTCGCCGCAGCTCGCCGCCGAGCGGCTGGCCGAGGCGCGCCTCCGGGAGCGCGCCGCGGCCGGGTGATCGCTACCGCGTCAGCGCTCCTGGTCCGGGCGCCGGCTCGGCGGCCGGGCCGTTCTTCAGCGCCTTCACCGACTCGACCATCAGCGACACAGCGAGCCCGATCAGCGCGAGCCCCACGACGCCGTTCATCGTCGTCGCGTTCAGCGCGAACCCCTCGGTTGCCACGGCGGCGAACGCGGTCCGCACCTGGAGGATGAGCGCCCACACCGTGATCGTCATGACGAACACCATCGGGATCGCCGTGTACCAGATGCGCCGCTTCTCACGGTGCAGCCAGACGGTGACCGCGAGGAGCGTCAGCGCCGCGAGCAGCTGGTTGCTCGTGCCGAACAGCGTCCAGAAGTCGAGGTACGCGGGCCGCACGCCGGGCGCGGGCGGGCGCGCGGTCATGATGAACAGCGTGGGCGGCGCCAGCGAGATCGCTGTCGCGGCCGCGGACGCCGCGCGCCCCTTCCAGTTGAAGAGCTCCTGGAGGATGTAGCGGCTGAGGCGCGTCGAGACGTCGAGCGTGTCGAACACGAACGTGGAGAACGCCATGGCGCCGAACGTCGCGGCGAACAGGAAGTGATCCTTGCCGATGATGACGGTGAGGAACCTGCCGATCCCGTCGCCGTAGATCTTGCCCGGCCCGGGCAGCTTCGTCCCCTGCGCCACGATGACGAGCGTCGCGAGCGCGATCAGCGCGACGAACGCCTCGGCCAGCATCGCGCCGTAGCCCACCGGGTGGGTGTGCGTCTCCTTCGAGATCTGCTTCGACGTCGTCCCCGAGCAGACGAGCCCGTGGAAGCCGGAGCAGGCGCCGCAGGCGATGGTGACGAACAGGAACGGGAAGAGCATGCCGGTCGCGCCGCCGGCGTTGAACGTGGTGAACGCGGGCTGCCGCAGCTCGAACTCCCCCGGGTAACGGAGGTTTCCAAAGAAGATCCCGATCACGCCGACCGCGAGCGCGATGTAGAGGACGAACCCGCCCAGGTAGCCGCGCGGCTGGAGGAGCAGCCAGACCGGCAGGAGCGAGGCGATGAGGCAGTAGACGAGGATGATGAGGCCGAACGCGCGCTGCGGGTTGTCGAGCGGCAGGACGAACGCGGTCGAGATCTTGGTGCCGAGCCAGACGACGCCGAGCGTCGCGGGCACGAAGATGAGCGTGGTGAGCCAGAGCGGCGGCTTGAGGTACTTCTCCACCACGCCCATCACGATGGAGAGGCCGAGGTAGGCGGCGCTCGCCGCGGCGACGGCGCCGCCGGGGTTGAACTGGAACGTGCCGCCCTCGAACTCCTCGGTCTTGCCGACGAAGGTGCTCGCCGTGATGTCCGTGAAGGCGACGATCACGTAGGCGAGCGCGAGCCAGATGAAGATCATCATCGACAGCCAGGCGCGCCGGCCGATGTGCCGCTTCGCGATCTCGGCGACGCTCTCGGCCTCGTGGCGGACGCTCGCGATGAGCGCCGAGAAGTCGTGCACCGCGCCGATGAACACGACGCCGATCGCGATCCAGAGGATGCACGGGAGCCACCCGAACGCCTGGCCGGCGAGGATGGGGCCCGCGATCGGCCCGGCGGCGGCGATGGCGCTGAAGTGCTGCCCGAAGAGGTAGAACGGCTTCGTGGGGACGTAGTCCTCGCCGTCGTTCACCTTCACGGCGGGCGTCACGGCGCCGTCGTCGAGCGCGTAGTTGCGCGCCACGATCCTCCCGTAGAAGCGGTAGCCAAGGCACAGCACGACGATGACGGTCAGAGCGAGCAGCGGCAGCACGCGGCAGAGTATACGCGCCTTCCGCGCGCGACGGTGATCCCGCAAACGAAGGGGAAGGGCGGCTGTGGGTCGCCGGACGGGCGCAGGCCCCCGCCCATCACGGCGCTTGAAGCGTCCGGACTCGACGCCGAGCTACACCCCCTCGGCGGCGCCCCGGGGCTCCGGGTCGATGCAAGGCGCTACGACGCCGGAGATCTCGACGGTGCCGGTCCGGCGGAGCCCCCTCGGAGGCGCGCGGCCCTCAGAGGCTGGCGTTCATCGTGTCCCAGTAGCTGTGCAGGCCGCGGAGGTTGTTCCCGCCGTCGACGAACACCGTATCGCCGGTGATCCAGCGCGACTCCTCGCTGCACAGGAACGAGACCACGGGCGCCACGTCGGTCGTCTCCCCGATCCGCCCGAGCGGCGTGCGCTCGAGGAACCTCTGGGCGCTGAGCCCCGTCGTGAGCCCGAAGTCGTCGACGAGCGGGGTCCGGATGAGCCCCGGCGCCACGACGTTCACCCGGATGCCGTGGCGCCCGAGCTCGGACGCGGCCCCCTTGGTGAGCTGCGCGAGGGCCGCCTTGGAGGCGCAGTAATGCGACAGGCCGTCGGTCGCCAGGACCTGGTTGATGGAGCTGATGTTGACGAACGCGCCAGGCTGCTTCGCGGCGATGAGGCCGCGGGCGACCGCCTTCATGAAGAGGAAGGGGCCCTTCAGGTTGATGTCGATGACGCGGTCGAAATCCTCCTCCGGCAGGTCCGTCAGGAGCGCGAGCGTGGCGATCCCCGCGTTGTTCACGAGGATCCCCGGCAATCCGAACGCCGACGTCGCCGCCTCGACGGCGCGCGACACGTCTTCTGCGCGGGACGCGTCGCCCAGGAAGGGCAGCGCGCGCGCCGGGCCGTCGGCCGCGCGGTTCAGCTCCTCGGCCGCCGCCTCGACCTTCGCCGCCGTCCGGCCGAAGAGCAGCACGTTGCTGCCCCGGCTCATGAGATCTCTCGCGATCTCGAGGCCGATCCCCTGACCAGCCCCGGTGACAATTGCGCTCTTGGAAATAAGCTTCATCTCGACCTCCGTGGATGCGGAAAGCAAATCTGACGTCCGATTGCCTAGCAGAACTTCGGCCGGCCGAGCGCCGATCTCGCTCAGACCGTCAGCATCATCGGCGCGCGCACCTTCGCGGCGATCTCCTCGCCCCGGAGCCGCGCGACGAGCGCGAGCGCGAACGCCATCGCGGTGCCCGGCCCCTGGCTCGTGACGAGCAGCCCGTCCTCGACGACCGGGCTCGCGAGGAGCTGGCCGTGCGCCGACACCACGTCGTTCACGGACGGGTGGCACGCCATCCTGCGGCCCTGGAAGAGCCCGTGCGCCGCCAGCGCGATCGGCGCGGCGCAGATCGCCGCGACGACCCGGCCCGCCTGCGCCTGCGCATGAAGGCGCTCCCCGACCGCCGGCGAGCTGGCCAGCCGGTCGGCCCCGCCCTTGCCGCCCGGGAGGACCACCACGTCGAAGTCGCCCGTCACCGCCGAGAGATCGGCGTCCGGCACGAGGCGCACGCCTCGGCTGCAGCGCACCGGGCCCGGGCCATCGAGCCCGGCGAGGACGACCTCGACCTCGGCGCGGCGCAGGACATCGACGATGATCGTCGTTTCCATCTCCTCGGCTCCCTCGGCAAGGATCACGAGCGCTCGCGGCGTCTTCATGAGCGTCGGCATGGGGCCGCGGGCCGCCGGATGCAAGCCGGACGCACCCCGGACGCCGGGGGGCGCAAGCCGGACGCAGGCTGAGCGAGCGGATGCAAGCGAATGCAAGCAGATGCGAGCAGATGCAAGCCCATGCATGCAGACACAAGCCGCGCGAGCGCGTGCGCGCGCCGGCGGAGACGGGCGGCGCGGAAGCCCCTTTGCCTGGGCACGGCGACGCGCTAGGAGCGGGGCATGGCGGAGCCGTCCGACGATCCGTTTGGCCTCTCGGGGCAGACCATCGAGGGGAAGTACCGCGTCGCCGCCGTCATCGGCGACGGCGGGTTCGGCGTCGTCTACCGGGGGATGCACGAGGGCTTCGGCGAGCTCATCGCGATCAAGTGCCTGAAGCTGCCGGCCTCGCTCGACGCCGCGGAGCGGGACGCGCTGCTCGAGACGCTGCGGGGCGAGGGGCGGATCCTGCACCGGCTGTCGCGGGCCACCTCGGGCATCGTGCAGGCGCTCGACGTCGGCGCGTTCACCACCCAGGCCGGCGTGTGGGTGCCCTACCTGGTGCTGGAGTGGCTCGAGGGCCAGACGCTCGGGCAATACCTCCGGGAGCGCCGCGAGCGGGGCGAGGCCGGCATGTCGATCGCCGAGGCGATCCAGCTGCTCACGCCGGCCGCGCGCGCGCTCGCCGTCGCGCACGCGCACAAGGTCGCGCACCGGGACGTGAAGCCGGCGAACCTGTTCCTCACCCAGGTCGGCGGGGCGCGGACGCTGAAGGTGCTCGATTTCGGCATCGCCAAGGTGCTGTCCGATCATCCGACGTTCACCGAGGCGCTCGCCGCGACCCGGCAGGGGCCGAGCGCCTTCACGCCGCGCTACGGCGCGCCCGAGCAGTTCAACAAGGCCCGCGGCGCGACGGGCCCGTGGACCGACGTGTTCGCGCTCGGGCTCATCTTCGTCGAGCTCGTGAGCGGCAGGCGCGCGCTCGAGGGGGACGACCCCACGCAGCTCTACGTCGCCTCGGCCGACCCTGCGGTGCGCCCGACGCTGCGCGCGCGCGGGCTCCCTGACGCGCCCGAGGCGATCGAGCGCGTGCTCGACAAGGCGCTCGCGATCGAGCCCAAGCACCGCTTCACGAGCGCAGGCGAGTTCTGGGACGCGCTCTCGGCCGCGGCGCACGGTGAGCGCGCGGGGTCCTTCGCGGGTCGGGGCGGTTCCTCCCCGGAGCACGCGGCGGGGCAGTCGACCGCGGAGTACGCGGCAGCGCAGGGGCTCGGCGTGGCCGTCGGGCCGAGCGAGCCGACGATGCTCGCCGACGCGCACGCGCCCGCCCCGGCGCGGCCTGCCGTCGTCAAGGTGAGCCACGGCGCACGCGGGCCGCAGGCCGCCGGCGCGAGCGAGCCGCAGGCCGCCGGCGCGACGGGCGGCGCGGCGCCTCGGGCGAGAGACGGGGGCGGCGCGCTGGCGACGGGGGGCTCCAGGACCGCGCAGGTCGAGGACTCCATGATCGAGACGGTCGCGCCGGCCAGACCCCCTGCGGCCGGCGCGGCCCCGCACCCCGGCGCGGCCCCGCACCCCGGCGCGGCCCCGCCCCCCCAGGCCGCGGCGGGCGGGCCGCCGCACGCCACGCCGCCGCCGCACGCCGCGCCACCGCGCCGTCGCAGCACCGCGCGCGCGGCGCTTCCCTGGTTCGTCGCGGCGCTCGTGCTCGGGGGCGCCGGCGCGACGGCGTATGTCCTGACGCGGGCGCCCGACAAGAAGCCGGCGAAGGCGCCGGCCGCGCGCACCACCGCGGCATCGTCCGCCGGGCGTACCGCGCCGGCCGCGGCGGGCGTGCCGGCGCCCGCCAGCGCCGCGCCGACGGCGAGCGCCTCGGCCGCGACGCCTTCCGCCGAGCCCGCCGCGCCTGCGGCGCCGCCGGCGGACATGGTCTTCATCGGGCCCATCTCGACCACGATCGGCGCCGCGGGCGAGGCGCGCCAGGTGACGCTCACCCGCGGGTTCTACATCGATCGCAACGAGGTCACCGTCCGCGCCTACCGGGCCTGCATGCAGCAGCGCATGTGCTCCACGGCCGATCACGTCTCGCTGACGCCCGAGCTCCTGCCCGGCGCGCAGGCGCCGACGACGCCCGAGGAGCAGCGGGAGGTCGAGCTCTGGACGCGGCGCTGCAACGAGCCCCGCAACGCGACCGGGCACCCGATCAACTGCGTCGACTACTCCCAGGCCGAGAGCTACTGCCGCTTCCGCGGCCGGCGGCTGCCCACCGAGGCGGAGTGGGAGGTCGCCGCGCGCGGCGCGGCCGGCCGGGCCTTCGTCTGGGGCGACGAGGCGCCGGCCTGCGAGCGCGCTTGCTACGATCGCAACGAGGGCTGCCTCGCGCGCGGCGCCGACGTCTCGACCTGCGCGTCCGGCGCCCACCCGAGCGATCGCACCCCGGAGGGCGTCTACGATCTCGCCGGCAACGTCTCCGAGTGGGTCTCGGACGGCCTCGTCTTCCCGCCGCCCGGCGGCGAGAACCCGCAGGGCGACCCGTCCTTTCCGCTGAAGGTCGTGCGCGGCGGGAGCTTCCTGGACGGCCCCGAGAAGCTCTCCGCCACGTACCGCACCGCCGCGGCGCCCGTGACGGCGCACGCGTGGATCGGCTTCCGCTGCGCCATGGATGCGCCGGCGCAGGACGGCGCCGCCGCGCAGCCGCCCGCCCCCGCGCCGCAGGCTGCGCCGGCCGAGCAGGGAGCGGCGGCGCCCTGAGCTGAAGCGCTGAGCCCTCGTCCTCCAGCGCGGCATGGCCGGATCCGGTGCCGTGAGTCCGCGGATCATCGATCCGACAGCGCCCGGGTGGAGCGTTTAGCTGGATTCCTGAGCGTTTTTTCTGAATCCTGGGTAGATCAATCTGGTTCCCAGAGTCGATTCTCTCGATGTGGCTTTCGATCACCTGGATCCTAGAGAATCAATTCTGAGCGGAGCTTTTATTTAGCCAGAATACAGAGCTAACTTTCTAGATTCCGTCTAGTAGCCGCCCCGCTTGCGTCTGCTCTCCGCATCGGACGTCGTCGAGCGCACCGTCACCCTCCGCCGTCAGGAGATCACGGGGATGCCTCCGAAGTAGAGACTCCGAGCGTCGCCGGCGGCTTGTCGCACGCACGCCGCGCGCCGGCCGGGCCCAGAAAGAGCGAGCCGGTCGGAGGGGGATGCGCCCCTGGAGGCCCGGACGGAAGCGCTGCGCGGAGGGTTACTCCAGCTCGATGAGCCCGCAGGCGATGCGGCCGCCGGCTTGCGGGTCTGCCGCGGCGTGCACCACGATCGCGTACTTCGTCACGTCGGTGGCCTCGTCGCCACCGACGGTCCAAATATCGGTCCCGCGCTTGACCATATGCGTGCCCTGGCCAGCCTCATCGCACTTGAAGCTGCCGAGCCCTTCGCCGTTGGGGATCCAGTGGGCGCCCGCAGCGTCACCGTTGTTCTCGCAACTCTTGTTCTGGTGGATGTGAGCGGAGTGCTCGCCGGCAGGGCAGCCGGACACCGTGATGGTGAGCGTCACCTCCTCTCCGGCCTGCGTGAACGTCGCAGTCCCGGTCAGACCGCTCGAGTTCAACCCCTGGAGCTCCGCCTCGGCCCGCAGGGACTCGCCGCCGCCACTCCCGCCATCGCCGCCGCCGCTCCCGCCATCGCCGCCGCCGCTCCCGCCATCGCCGCCGCCGCTCCCGCCGTCGCCGCCGCCGCTTCCGGACGCAGAGGTGCTCGTCGAAGCGTCGCCGCCGCCCGAGCCGCTCGCGGCCGACGTGCTCGCGCCGCTGCCGGAGCCAGCGGACGACTCACCGTCATCCCCGCACGCGGCCAAGAGAGCACTGGCACCAAGGGCGAGCAACGAGAGCTTCAACCATCGTGACATAAGTCTCCTTTCCTCAGCGCGACCCGAGCGGGCAGGCAATTGCCCCCGGATGCGGCCAAGCCATCGAGGGGACCAGTATGTCCCAACACGGCGAGCGTCCAAGCAGCTTTGCTACAAAAATCACGCATCGATCGACTTTTTGGCCAGGGAATTGCGCTGATGGTAGAAAGATAGGGTCCTGCTTCCCGAGCTCGGCGCTTGAGCTCGCCGTGAGCGCTATCCAGCCTTGAGCGCCCCGGTGAAGGAGGCTGTCCTGGCGGCGAGGCGATCGCAACCTGCGCCGCGCAGCGATAGCGCATAGGTAAAGGAAGCCGGATCGCTTCGCAAGGAAGTGTGGCGCGGCGAACCGAAGTGGCGGGACCGCGCGCGTCGCGACGCCTCGTCTATGGGTCGAAAGAGCAGGGCGAGCGCGGCGCAGAGCGCGAAATGGGGCGCATCGGCGTGCCGCGGGCACACGTCGCCCTCCGGGCGTTGGTCTGGCCCGGGATGCTCTTGCGGCTACGCCGCTTCCCCGAGCGCCTTGCGGCGCAGGACGGTAGCGCATCATGCGCCGGCGGACACAAGCCATCTAACGTCAGGAAGTATGATATCAAATGTTCACTTGGCAAGCATTACAGTATATCCAATTGTCGATTCAAATACAAATCGTATGGAAAGCGACCCGGCAAGGTCGTCCTTGACGTGGCCAGGGGCCGGGCTCCACGTGCTCCTCGGGGGAGCGCATGAGACGGCTGCTGTGCGTGCTGGGTCTCAGTCTCTCAGGAAGGCTGGGCTTCCCGTCACCTGGTGCGACGGAGAGCCCGGAGCGACGGGCTTCCCCGTGGCCGTGCCGTACATTTTTGGCCGCGCTTTCGAGGACAGGATGGAGCGTCTGATCGAGGATGAGATCGAGAAGGCCGTGGAAGCGAAGAAGAAGGGGGCTCCCGGCTGACCCCCCTCCCGGAGCGCCATGCCCCGAGAGGGGGCTGGACCGCAGGTGTCCCGATCACCTGAGCCCAGGCAAATGGACCGGTTCACGGGCGTCCGCGAGCGTCGGCCGAGTCCACCCCCCGGTCCCCGCGGCGACCGATCCGCTGCGCAGGCCGCCGAGGCGGGTCCTTCGGGACGCCAGCCGTCGAGGTCCTTCCGGCAGATTCGTTGCCATCTCGGCGTCAGCGCTTGATCTGGGCATCAGGCCAGAGCCCGAGGATCTCTTGCAACTGCTGCTCGGGACCGAACTCCTCCCAGACAATCCCATTGCAATCCCGCGTGTCGGAGAAGGCGCTGGCGGCGTCGTCCTCCCAGCCCAGATGACGCAACGCCGGAGCTTCGCCGGCGGGGATCTGACGAATGGAGAAGTTCACCGTGTCGGTGCGCCAGAGCGCGTACTGGTCCGGCACGATCACGTGCGGCTGGATCGCCAGGCGCTGCGTGTAATCCGCGATGGAGTCCGTCAGTGAACGCACGCCCAGAGCGATGTGAATTCTTCGCATCTACGACCTTTCGCACAGCGCCAGCTCGATGAGACACACAATGACGGAGCGCTGCGCAGGTACCGATACCATGGGTCAGGCAAGGGCACCAGCCTCGGCGTGCATGCCCGGGGGGGCGGAGAGGTAGATGAAGCGATCATCGCGGTAGTTCGCGGGCCTGTCCATCACGAGGAGCGCCTCCGTCTCGCGGGTGCCGATCGTCGACCCGCGCGCGGCGACGATTACCAGCGGCCCCAGCGTCTCGAAGCGGAAGTGGGCGGAGTGGTCGCCGCTGCTGTAGTCGGTCTTCTCGATGATGAGGAAGCTCTCCGGCACCATGTGATAGCGGATCGTCGAGCCCTCGACGGCTCGCCCGCAGAGACGGACGGCATCATCTCCGCGTCGGTGCGCCCCGAGACCGACTGACAGGCCCGCCGGGCGGTTCGTGCGTGGCGCATCGCCCCCGCGGGGCGCCGGCGCCACCGGCACGAGGATTCCGCTGCTATCATATCATCGAGAGTCGTCTCGCCTGCGGATTCGCCTCCGTGGGCCTCATCGCCTCCGTCTCCCGGCTTGCCGATGCCACGTAGTGATTTCGGAGCAATTCATCCCTGGGTCTCAGCGCCAGGGAGATGAAGTGGCCTTCCACCTCGAGCGCGAGGCGCCGCTCGACGAGCTCACCGAGCAGCCGCAGGACCTTTTCCTGCTGGAGCCCGGCGGCCGCTGCCGCTCGCCCTGGCTCCATGCCGGCGTGGCACAGATCATAGATGCGCGCCAGCTCCCCATCGAGAACCGTCTCGACGAGATCCCCGGAGCGCTCGTCCCTGATGAGCAGCTCGCCCGGGCTCACCCTGTGGACTTCCATGGCCGGGATCCCACGCTTCCACTGGACGTGCTCCTCGTACCACCCAGCAAAGCTACGCCAGCCTTCCATCACGCCGGGCTCAAACCATCCCTCGGGCGCGGAGTAGCCGTAGTATGGCACGAGGAATCGCTCGACGCCCTCCAGTCCTTCCAGATAGGTATCGGGCCTGAGCCGCGCCATCTCATCAGGACCGAGCTGGTTGAAGAGAGGGCTTCCATAAGACAACGTATAATCCGACAGGCTGTAGCTCCCCAGGTGAGGCGTCTCCTCGATGATCCGCTGTGTCTCGGCGATATCATCCATCGTCGAGCGGGGGTGCCCGATGATCAGGTTCGAGAGCGAGCGGATGCCCAGCTCCTTCAGCCACTTTTGAACGAGGATGTTCTGCCGCGCCTTGGTCCCCTTGTTCATTCGTCGGATCAGGGACGAGGACAGGGACTCGATCCCGACCTGAGCAGCGTCGACCCCGGCCAGGACCAGCTTTGTCCAGAATCTTTGAGGGTGGTGCGCCCGGAGCTCCATCGTCGCCGGAATCTGGATGTTGAGCCGTATCAGCTCATCGGCATAGCCCTCCGCCCACGTGTCGCAGACGTTGTCCATGAACAGGATACGTCGCACCCCGTAGCGCTTGATCATAGCCAGCACATCCTTGACGATGTCCGCCGCGAGCCGCTTTCTGAAGCCCTCCCAGTTGACGTTGATGCCGCAAAAATCGCACTTGGCGAAGCATCCCCGGCTCCCCTCGACGGGAAGCATCACGTTCTTGCTGAACGGTCGGATCGCCTCCGCGCCCCGGAACACCCTCCTGATGGCCCCGAAGTACTCCTCCAGATCCGGGACGCCGAGGTCCCGGATGGATGCGAGCTGCGAAGCGAAGTTCGCCGGATCTCTCCTGAAGAGATCCATCTGGTTGGTCTGGATGTCATAGATCCCCTGCACCTCGCCGGGGATGCTGTCGTGGAGACGCTCCATCTCGCTCAGGGGGGTGCGCAGGTAGGCGCCCGCGAGCAGCTCCAGCTTCTTCTCCCCCTCTCCGAGGACGCCAAACCCGCGGATACCTAGCCGCTTCAGCACGCCGGCGACGCTGGTCGCCGCCGCGCTCGCCCCGCCGAACACGAAGACGCACCTGTGATCCGGGTACCTCTGGCCCAGGTAGAGGGCGCAGTAAATGGACGAATAGACCTGGTTGTAATTGAGCGTGAAGCCGACCAGGTTCACGCCGTTCCGGATGAGCTCCGGCCCCAGCGCGGCGTCGATGTACCTGTGCGTCGCGCTCCTCAGGCGGGTCAGCGAGCGCTTCGTGAGCTTGACGCGACCGCGCTTCGGAGCGTTCACGATCGAGAGCAGCTCGTCGAGGGAGGGGGCCCCCTCGACGGACCCGCGCGGCCTGATGAACCGCTCCAGCGCGAGGAGGAAGTACGGGAACTCCCTGAACTCCGAGAGCTCGGAGTACAGGTCCGACTCGCCGGCGTCGAGGAACACCGAGCAGAATGCAGAGTATGTGTTGGTCGTGAAACGGCCGGGGAACGCGACATCGAGGTGCGCCTTCAGCGCGCCGAGCTGGACCGAGGGAACATAGACATCGGCCCACGGCATCGACACCAGGTGCGTCTTGATCCTCATGGCGACCCCCCATCGATTGAATTCGTGCTTCCCGTTCCGCGAATCGCCGCTCTCTTCCTGAACATAGCGCCTCGATCACGCGTCCCGCGGCCTGCTCGAGCGATACTCCCGGGCGTCCTTCGCGGACGGCGTATACTTCATGGCCAGCGTGAACCGCGACACGGGGCACACCCTGCTCGGAATGCCCGCGCAGTGCCATGTCGCGCCCGGGAAGATCAAGACGCGCCCAGGGGCCGGCAAGACAGCCAGGTTGAAGGCCCCCGAGTCGTCGTAGAGCATCGTCTCTCCCCCCCATTCGCGGTCCCAGCGCGGGTTGGCGTAGTAGAGCACCGTCACGTCTCGGCGACGCGGCTTGCAGTCGACGTGCGGGTAGTTGACGTCGCCGTAGGACGTCTGGTTGACGTACGCCTTGTAGAGGTGGTGGGGCACGTCCGCGCAGCACTGCTTCATGAGGCCGAAGACGTCCTCGTAGAAGAAGAGCGACTGGAACGCCTCGAGGTCCACGAAGTGCGCCACCATCTTCGGGAAATGATCCGCGCTCGAGCTGAGCTGCCCTCGGTAGTAGACGTAGGACTCCGAGAGGGTCCGGTAGACCTGCTCGATCTTCTTCTTGCGGAAGAGGTGATCCACGAGGATGACCTTGCGTCCGTTGACCGTCGTTTCTTGTATCTTCATCGCCCGCGATGTCTCAGGGAACAGAGGCCAGCATCCGGGAGGGGAGAGGGAGCGCCGTGGAGCCCTATGCGCCGACGAATCCATGGAACATGGTATGTAGATCCTCCATGTACTCGTCGAAATCCTCCCACATGCGCGAGAGGAGGAGGCCACGACGGCCGAGCTCCTCCGCCTCCCTGGGGTTGCGCGCGACCCATTCGAGCTTGCTGGCCAGGGCTTCGTGGTCCCTCGGATCCGGCACGAGGAGGCAGTTCTCTCCGTCCACGAGGCCCTCCTTGTAACCTCGTTTCTTGTGGATATCACCCGACAGGACGAGGCAGCTGCCGCACGCGAGCACCTCTCTCGGTACGCCCGGCGTGTGGTAGTCGATGAAGAAATCTCGCTCCAGGAAGCACGTCGCCGTGGTGGCGTTGATGAGGCTCGGGATCACCCAGTTCGGCATGAACGGGAGCAGCCAGACGTTCTCCTCCACCCGGTTTTCGCGGATGAACGCGGCGAGCTCGCGGCAGCTTTTCTCGGCGCCGCCGCACATCATGATCGCCTGGACGTCGACGCCCCGGCGCTTCACCATCCCCAGCGCCCGGATGAAGTCGAACATGCCCTTCGCATGATCGATCTTGCCGTACATCCCGAGCGTGGGGACACGGGGATCGAACGTCTTCGGGGCGGATTCGCGGAAGCACGCATGGAGCCAGTCGTTGCCGGCGAGCGCCTCCGCCAGGCGCTCGTTCACGTCGAGCCTCGGCGCGCCGGGGCGGAAGCAGTGCGTGGGGAGGGAGTCGGAGCCGAGGTGGTAGAGCCGCCTCTTCTTCACTCCGAGCCCCACGAAGAGGTCATCGAAGTGCTTCGCCGTCACGACCCTGTGCGCCCGCTTCAGGATCTCGGCATAGGAGGTCCTCAGCCACGGCCTCGTCATCAGGACCGATATGTCGCTCCCCGCGTGCGCCAGGACGCAGGGGACCCCCGTCCATTGCGCCGCGAGAGATGCAGCCATCCCGTACGGTTCCAGGTAGTAGGCGTAGATCAGATCGCAGGCGTGCTCCCTGACGATGTCCGTCGCCATGGAGGCCAGCTTGGTCACGTACGGGTTCGCCCAGGGGACGTAGAGGTCGTACGCAGGGCGCTCCGACGAGACGCAGCGGACGGAGCCGCCGTTCGCGAAGCGGATGTGCAGCCGCCGCTTGTCGGATGGGGTCATGACCATCCGGTAATCTGCCTCTGCTTCGTCGGCGTTCGTGACGACCCAGACCTGATTGCCGCGCTTGGCGAGCGCATACGCCATCCAGTAGGTCCGGGTGCTGACGCCCCCTTGAATGGGTGGGAACTTGCTGATGATGCAGATCTTCATCGCGCAGATCTCCTCGCTGCAGGCGCAGGCGTGCCGGGCGTCCGCCTCAGCTCAGCTCACCTCTCAGCAGATTGCTGGGATCCTCGGCGGCTTGCTTCGAGAGCCGATGCGTCATCACGCTCTGCCTGTCGCGGGAGTAGTAGATCGCGTAGATGGATTCTCCTCTGCCCTGAAGGACGCTGATGCGATCGATGGCTGGATACAGGTCCATGACGTTCGAGGCGAGCTTCATGCAATAGAGGTGGCCGCTGTCATGGATCCCGAAGCGGGAGGTGTCTACCTTGAGGCGCCCCGTGATCCGGGGCCGCGCCTGATGAAACTGCGCGAGGGCGACCGCCCGCTCCACCCTCAGGAGGTCTTTGTACAGACATGCGCCGTCCAGGCGCTCCGCCCATGAATACAGGACGCCGAAGATCTTCTTGATCATGGCTCCTCGATCGGTATCCATGCTGACTTGAGAATAGAGGCAGTCCCAGAGCCGCCGCCTCCTCGCCGTGAGCCTGCAGAACACCGGGTAATGGCTCTTGACCGAGCGCTGTATCGAAGCCCTGAACGACGCGGCGATGCTCGCCAGGCACGACTCGCTGTACCGGGATAGCTCGTCGCCGAGCGCGGCTCCCTCGACAGGCCCGCCCTGGACGAGGCTCCTCAGGTAGCGCTCCTGCCAGCGGGCGACGCTCGTGCGGCTCATCGCTGGCACATCCGTCGAATCCGGACGAGGTCATCCCACACCCTGGGGAGGTCCTTGAAGCGCGCCTCACGCTCCAGGATCACGGCCTCCGGGGTCACCCGTGCCAGAAGGTATTCCAGCAGCTCGAAGACGACCTGGGGGACCTCGTGATCGTGGCCATCATAATAGTAACCATCGTGCGAGGAGCCTCCGGCGAGGTGGAGCTGCCTTATACGATGCGCCGGCATGCGATCGATGAACGCCCTCGGGTCCAGCCCGTGGTTGAGCTGGTCGGCGTACAGGTTGTGGAGGTCGAGCAGGATGCCGCAGTCGGCCATCTCGACGGCCCGGGCAAAGAAGTCGTCGTGGGCGATCGTCGATCGCTTCAGCTCCCACATCGTGGCGATGTTCTCGAGCAGGAACGGCGCAGCGAGACCCTCCTGAAAGAGCTTTATGTTCTCCACGAGGATCTGCAGCGTCTCGTCGGTCCGCAGCAGCGGCAGGTTCTTCTCGAGGTCGAAATCGCCGATGCGGCAGGACGTCATGTGATCCGAGCACCAGCGCGGGGCCAACCGATTGACGATGTCGCGACGCTGCCGCGCGTTGCGATCGAGGCGATAGTCGGCGCTGCCCAGCGAGTTGCAGGCGAAATGAAAGCAGTACGGAGTGCCGAAATCGGAGAGTAGCCGCTTCATCTGGCCCCTCTCGAAATGACTGTAGATGTATCGCTCCGGCTGTATTTCCAGGAAGTCGACGAGCCCCTCCTCCCTGGCTCGCCACAGCAGGTCGTGAAGCTCCGGATGGTAGCTCATGCCGATGTGAACAGCCATCGGATCACTCCCGTGAGGAGGCCGCTGCCGCGGGCGATGAGACGTTCCTCGGGTCCACGACGTCTGCCCGAGAATCCGTGGATCCGGCTCGCCCGTCGCCGTGCGACGACATGGGTCGGGATGGGCGAAATCGCGAGGTATGCAGGGGGAGTCCTTGCAGGCGGTCGTCCCCTCCGGGGCGTGTCGTGTCACCCAGCGGCCGGAGGGAATGGCGACGCACCTCCAGCACTACGGCTAAATTTTGGTCTTCTTGCTCGGCGTCGGGTCGTGCCGGCAAACGTGGGCGCTGGCGGCGGGCTTCGGGATGCTGATCTTCCGCGTGATGGGCGTCGGATCATGTCGGCAAACGTGGGCGCTGGCGGCGGGCTTCGGGACGTTCACCTTCTTGGATCGGGGCGTCGTAGACATCCGAGGTCTCCTTGGAGCAATGGGCTATGAGCAGTGCGCGGCGGTGCAGCGGCCGCAGGAGAGGTGGCCCTCACAAGTTACCGAGAATCCGCATCTGTCCGCAAGAAGAAGCGCCTCGCGCGAGCGGGCCCGGGGCTGGCCCCTAGCTCTCTTCCCCGTCGGCCGGCTCGGTGAGGGACTGGAGCACCTCCGCTGCATCGATCTCGCGGAGCCGCTTCACCAGCGCCTCGACGCGGGGCGCGATCCCCTCTCGGACGGTTGCAGCAAGGTGCGCCCCCCCTGCGGGGCAGTCTCCCCGGAAGGTCAGGTCCTCGGCGCACTCCCGCAGCGCGTCAGCCACCATCACCTCGACGAGGCGGTGCCAGGTGATCCGGTGGATCCCGGTGGAAATGTGGAGCGAGGGGCCCTCGACAGCGGTCGCCTCATGGAGATAGCCGCGGGGGATGTACAGCGCTCCACCCGGCTGCATTTCGATCTCGCCCCAGCGCGGGGACATCTCGCGGAGCTCGGCGGTGCGGCAGGCGTGGTGGCGGTGCAGCGGCGCCTCGAGGAGGGGCTCGTAGATGGTCCACCGCTTGCGCCCCTCGAGCTGGAGCACCACCACGTCGTGGGTATCCCAGTGGCGGGGGAAGGTCTGCGCCCCGCCCGGCGTGAGGTAAAGGTTCGTGTTGGCCTGGGCCAAGAGCGCTCCGGACAGGGCGCTTGTGAGCGCACCGACGGCCGGGAAGCAGTCCTGCACCCCCGCGAGGAGCAGGCTACCCCCCTCCACCTCGAAGAAGCGCCGCACCCCCGCGCCGTCGAGCGCAGCGTCGGGCTCCGCCCGGAGGAAGCGTTTGGCGTCCACGTACTCCGACGTCGCGTCGATGAAGAACACCTTCTCGGGATGCACCCGGCCTTCCGCTATCGCGTCCAGCACCGCCTCGACGGTGGGCAGGTCGGCGAGGCCATCCCCGCCCTTCGGCGGTGAGGCGAGGGGCCGGCTCGGCGAGCGCCCGGAGGTGCGAGCGCCGCGGAGGAGATCGTCGAGCGAGCCGGGGATCAGCGACTCCATGGGGCAAGGCATGAAAAACGCCGCGGAGGACAGGAGACGCCAGGGCGGTCGTTCCTGTCAAGCACGGCCTGCCCGTGGGACCTCGGGGCGACAGTCCCTTCGCGCGCCTCCGCCGCGATGATCCTCAGCCAGCCACCCGCACCGCCAGCGTCGCGCCCTCGGCGCTCGCCAGCCGGGCCAGCAAGCGCTCCTTCACAGCAGCCCATTCGCTCGCCAGGATCGAGAACAGCACGCTGTCGCGCAGGCTGCCGTCGGCGCGCCGCATGTGCGACCGCAGCACCCCCTCCCGGGTCCCGCCGATGCGCTGGATGGCGGCCTGGGAGCGCAGGTTGCGGACATCGGTCTTCAGCTCGATGCGCTGGCAGCCGAGTTGCTCGAAGCCATGCGTCAGCTGGAGCAGCTTGGCTTCCGTGTTGACGCGGGTGCGCTGCCACGCTGGCACGATCCAGGTGCCGCCGACCTCGACGGACGGCAGCGCGGCGTCCACGCAGCGAATGCTGGTGCCGCCGATCAGCTCGCCCGTCGACGCGAGGCGGGTTCCGAAGGAGATGGCTTCTCCGCGGCTCTGCATCGCGAGCGCAAGGCGGATGACCTTCTCGACGTCGGCCGCATCGCGCATGGAGTAGGGGATGAACCGCCAGACGTCGGGAGCGGACAGCGCGGCCCGCTTGATCTCGGGCAGCTGATCTTCAGACAGGGGCTGGAGCACCACGGCTTCGCCGCGGAGCGTGCTCGGGGTGAGGTGCATGTGGGTTCTTTCCGGGAGGCCGACCCCGCCAACGAGCCGCGCCTCTCCCGGATGTCTAGCGCAGGCTGGTTGCAGCATTTCGTCCAGATGTGTGTTTATACTTCGACCAGATGGGCTCCTCTCCGAAGCCGCGCAGCGCCGTCTCCCGCGACGGTCGGCGCACGCGCTGGGTGCCCGTCGCGCAGGCGCTGCGCCGGGCGCTGGCGAGCGGCAGCCGCGTGGCGGGCGAGCTGCTACCGTCCACGCGCGAGCTGGCGAGCACCTATGGGGTGCACCGGCAGACGATCATGGTGGCGCTGGACGCGCTATGCGCGGAGGGGCTGCTGTGCGCGGAGCCGCGCCGTGGCTATCGCGTCGCCCCGCCCGAGCCCGGGCCGCCTGCGCCGCGGCACGAGGAGCGCAGCGCTACGCACTACCAGTTTCGCGTCGTGCGCGAGCCCGGGCCGCCCCCCGCGGCGCTCGGCCAGGTGCGGTATCCGCTGCACGCCGCGACGCCCGATCCGGCGCTGTTGCCCCTGCGCGAGCTTCGGGCATCGTACGCGCACGTGCTCGCGCGGCACGGCACGAGCGCGCTGCATGCTGCCGACGCGGACGGTAATCCGGCGCTCGTGCGGGAGCTGCTCGCCTACCTGCGGCGCGCGCGGGCGGTGCAGTTCGAGCGCTTGCTGGTCACGTGCGGCTCGCAGGAGGGCATCGCGCTCGCCGCGCACACCTTGCTCGGACCCGGCGACGTCGTGGCCGTGGAAGATCCAGGATACTTCCCCGCCTGGCGGGCGTTTCGAGCGGCGGGAGCCGAGGTGGTGCCCGTCCCGGTGGACGCGCGAGGCCTGCACGTCGGCGCTCTCGAGCGTCTGCTGCGGCGGCGGCGCGTCCGGCTCGTGTACGTAACGCCGAATCATCAGTATCCGACCACGGTCACGCTCTCGGCGCCGCGCCGCCGCGCCCTGCTCGACCTCACCCTCGCGCACGGCGTGCCCATCCTCGAGGACGACTACGATCACGAGTACCACTATCGCGGCGAGCCTCAGCCTCCGCTCGCCGCCAGCGCGTCGGCGCCGCACGTCCTGTACGTCGCCAGCCTCTCGAAGCTGGTCGCGCCGGGCGTTCGCGTCGGCATGGTGTGCGGCAGCGGCGAGCTGCTCGACGTGCTCGCGCGGCAGCGCCAGAGCACCGTCAGGGCGGGGGACGGCGTGACCCAGGCAGCGCTCGCCGATTGGATCGCGGAGGGAGGCTTCGAGCGCCACGTGCGGCGTGCCCGGCGCGCCTACGCCGAGCGCCGCGACGCCGCGCTCGAGTCGCTGGCGCGCGCGGCGCGGAAGGTCCCTCTCGAGGTCACGCCTCCCGACGGAGGCCTGGCGGTCTGGACGCTCTGGCCCCGGCACCCGATCGTGGAGCTGGCGCGCCGCGCCCTGGTGCGCGGCGTCGCCGTCCTGCCAGGCCCGCTCGCCACCCTCGAAGCGAGCAGCGCGGGCATGCGGCTCGCTTACGGCCGGGTCAGCCCCGCGCAGTTCAGCGCCGCGGTGAGCATCCTTGTCGACGAAGCAAAGCGGATGTGATCGGTGGCTCCCGAGGCACTCACGTGCTGAACTCCTGCATCTCCGTACTGCGAGCCTACGGTTCGCTCGGTTCGACGTCGGCCCTCTCTCGGGGTTCGACAATGCGCTCGTCGACGAGCTCTTCTTCAAGGGCACCTCGCTGAAGTCGAACTTTATCTGCATGATCGGCCACGGAAAACCGGAAGGGCTCTACCCGCGCGGCCCCCGGCTCGATGATGAGACATCAGTGAAAACAGCTTAAACTTCGATTTCTCGCACGCGAGCGGATCGACCCTCGGCACGTTCGGGCCCGCGCTGCCGCCCGGCTCGAGCTTCTGGTGGATGACGTCATGTCCGACGCCGTGATGTCGAGCGACGCGGTGAATGTTCACGCGACCCCGCGCAACGAAGGCCGCGGAGGCCAAGAGGACCATGCGATCGAGTTGGAGGTTCGGAGCCGCCCTCACGTGCGGGATCGTGGCGCTGCCCGCGGGCGTCGCGTGGGCGGCCAGCACGCCGTCGTGGGAGGCCGTGCCCTCGATGATCACCCCGCGGGCCGAGCACTCGGCCACGGTGCTCCAGGACGGCCGCGTGCTCGTCGCGGGTGGATTCACGGAGGTGGACGACGGGTCGCCGGACGCAGCGCGCACGGCGGTGGGCCTCGCGGCGGTCGAGATCTACGACCCCGCGACCAGGACGTGGTCGCCTGCGGCGCCGCTCTACCAGGGCCGGCACGGTCACGCGGCCGTCCTCCTGCCGGACGGGCAGGTCCTCGTGGCGGGCGGCCGGATCAGACGCGAGCAGAGCGGGACAGAGCTCAGCTCGGCGGAGCTGTATGACCCGACGAACGACACCTGGACCAAGGTGGGGTACCTGGCCAAGCCCCACCCCGCGCCCTCGATGGTGCTCGTCGACGGCAGGCCCGTGCTGGTCGGCATGGCCTGGTCCAACTCGCTGTTCATCGACGAGATGAACGCGGCCGTCTACGACCCGACGTCGCGCTCCTGGACGCCAACGGCCTTGTGCCGCGAGTCGACGATCAACCCCGTGAGCGCGACGCTGCTCCGCGACGGGCGGGTGATGTCGGTCGGGAGCAGCTGCAGCATCTATGACCTGGAGACCCGGCTCTGGACCAACGAGCGCAGGCCTGTCCTGTCAACGTCGAGGTACAGGTACCCTGACGCGATGACGCTCGCGAGCGGCGGTGTCCTCGTCACGGGAGGCACCCTCTTCGGTCCCGACCCGGCGGTCCACGCCTTCTCGCAGGTCTACTTCCCCCAGGAGGACCGCTGGACGGCGACGTCCGGGTCCTATGCTCCGGCCTCGTCGTGCGGGACGGCCCAGAGCTCGAGCAGCATCCGGGGGACGCGCACATCGCTGCTCCCGAGCGGGAAGGTGCTGCTGACCGGAGGCATGGAGACCTGCGGCACGTACACGTTCTACGGGACGAAGGCGCTCTTCGACGAGGCGACCCTCGCCTGGTCGAGCCTCGACCTGGAGTCGCCGGTCACCCTGGCGCGCGCGTTCCACTCCTCGACGCGCCTCGAGGACGGCAGCGTGCTCATCGCCGGCGGGTACGTCGGCGCCACGACCCCGACGGCGTCGGCCGTGCTCTTCCACGAGCGCTCGCCGCTCGGCGCGGGCTGCGCGAGGGACAGCGACTGTGGCAGCGGCTCCTGCGCGGACTCGGTGTGCTGCGACGCGCGCTGCGACGGCCCCTGCGACGCCTGTGCGGCCGCGTCGGGCGCATCGCAGGACGGCGCCTGCACGCCGGTCACGGGCGTCGCCTGTGACGACGCGGACGCGTGCATCGCGGGCGGCGTCTGCGAGGCGGGCGCGTGCGTCGGGGGCGCGGCGGCGCCGGACGGGACTCCATGCAGCGACGGCGACGTGTGCTCGACGGCGAGCGCCTGCGTGGACGGCGCCTGCGTGGGGTCGAGCCTCGCGGTGTGCCTGCCCGCCGACGAGTGCCACGAGGCGCCGGCGTGCGACCCCGCGGCCGGGTGCGCGGCGCCCGGACCCGAGCTGCCGGACGGCACCTCCTGCGCTTTCCCGGGCGCCGAGGATCGGTGGCAGGAGACGGCGCGGATCGACGCCTCCATCCTCGCCGGGTTGCAGACCACGGTCCTCCTGGACGAGACGGTCCTCGTCATCGGCGGGGCCCCGGTGCCCGGCCGGAACCAAACTCAGCGTGTCTGGACCCGCTACGATCCGAGCACGGGCGCGTGGGCGGCGACCCAACCGATCGACGGCCTGCGGAGCGCGCAGACACCCACATTGCTTCCGGACGGGACGGTCCTGGTGATCGGCGACAGCCCGTTCGTGAGCACCGACTTTGGCCCTGCGCCGACGAGGCGATTCGCCCCGGCGGCGGGCGTGTGGACGCCGGCCGCGTCCACGGTCGCGCCGCGCTTCTTTCACACCGCCACGCTGCTTCAGGACGGCCGGGTGCTCGTCGCCGGCGGCGACAAGCCCGGCGGTGCCGGTGGTGTCCTGGTCGAGGTCTACGATCCGGTCGCCGACACGTGGACCGCGAGAGCGCCCATGAACGTCGCGCGCCAGAACCATTCGGCGACGCTGCTCCAGGACGGCCGGGTCCTCGTCGCGGGCGGCGCTGACGGGTATCCCCCCGAGAGAGCGGATCACCACCTGACGAGCGCGGAGATGTACGATCCGGCGACCGATACGTGGACGCCCGTCGCCTCGATGCGCTGGGCTCGCATGCGGCACACGGCGACGCTGCTTCCGGACGGCCGGGTGCTCGTGGCCGGAAGCTGGGGTACCGAGAGCGGCAAGACGGTCGAGATCTACGATCCTGCGAGCGATACGTGGACCTCGGCGGCGGAGATGACCACGGCGCGGAGATCTCCTGGAGCGGCGCTCTTCGCCGACGGTAGGGTCATGGTGGCGGGCAACTCGCATGACGAAAGCGATGGCGCCCTCGCCGCCGAGCTCTACGATCCGGCGAGCGACACCTGGGCGCTCGGGCCGGCGCTGGACGTGATGGTCAACGACCACGCGACGGCGCTGCTCAACGATGGCCGTGTCCTGATCGCCGGCGGCAACGCCGGTTCTGTGGTCGCGCCTTATCAGAAGATCGACCATGCGTGGCTCTATGTCCCGGCGCAGCCCGCGTCGCGCGGCGCGTGCCAGGCGGGCGCCTGCGTGCCGGGTGGAGGCGGCGCAGGCGGAGACGGCGCGGGCGGCGGTGCCAGCGGCGGGGCGGGCGGCGATGGCGGGGCGGGCAGCACGGCCACAGGCGGTGACGGCGGCGGCATCAGCGCTGGCGTCGGCGGCGACGCGACCAGCGGCGGCGGCGACCCGACCAGCGGTGGCGGCGGCGACCCGACCAGCGGTAGCGGCGGCGACCCGACCAGCGGTAGCGGCGGCACAGCCACAGGCGGTGGCGGCGGCGCGAACAGCGGTGGCGGCGGTAGCGCCACCGGCAGTGCCAGCGCAAATGCAAGCAGTGGCGCCGGCGGCGATGCGACCAGCGGCGTCGGCACTGGCGCAACCGCCGGTGGCGGTGGCGAAGGCGGCGCTGCCACCGGCGGCGACGGCGGAGGTGCCAGCAGTGGAGTTGGCGCCACATCCACCACGACCGCCGCCGGCGGCGATGACGCCAGCAGCGCCGGCACCGGCGCAACCGGCGCGCAGAGCAGCGGCGGCGGCGACCTCCCGAGCGCAGGAGGGGGCGGCGGCTGCCGCATGACGCCAGGCAGCCAGGGCGCGCCGGCCTGGCTGCTCGCCCTCGGGGCGCTCGCCACCGCGCGGCTGCGCAGGCGCCTCGCGAGGTCCAGCCGATCCACCTGAGTGGCGGCCGGCTATCCAACCCGGGTTGTTCCCCTGGACGGCTCAACCCGGGTTGGCCATCCGTCGAGCGCATCGTTGGACGGACGGCCGGCGGCGAGGGAAACCGCGCGGCAGGAGACATCGGCGTCGAGGCAGAGCGCCTCGCGCCACCCGATGCCGGGTCGACATCGACTGGCACCAGAAACGATGAGCCGCACAGGAAGGAGCCGGCGTCCCCTTCCCTCTTCCTTTCCCGCGCCGCGCCGTTCCCGCGCCGCGAGACACGCGACGTTCAGCTCCTCCGACAGGTATCGGCGCCGCCAACAGATCCACCACACAAGCTCAGGGATCTCGACACATGCCCTGGATCGGCTCGGCGGCTCTTCGACGGCGCCGCGCCGCGCGTGCTGCCGCTGGGCGTGCCCGAGGCGATCGTGCCGCGAGTCCCGCGGCGGCGAGCAGCGCCAGGGCAGGGGCAGGAACGATCAGGCTCCCCCCGCCAGTCTGTCCAAATCCGCCCGCATCATCATCTCCACAAGTTCGGGGAAGCCGACCTTGGGCTTCCAACCCAGTTTGGTCCGGGCCTTGGTCGAATCCCCCAGGAGGAACTCCACCTCGGCGGGACGGTAGAACTTGGGGTCCACTTCCACGATCACCTTGCCGGTCTTGCGGTCGCGCCCAATCTCGAAATCGCGCTCGCCCTCCCAGGCGATGTCAAACCCGGCGATGGGGGCGGCCTGCTCGATGAACTCGCGCACGGTGTGGGCCTCCCCGGTGGCGGCCACGTAGTCGTCGGGCTCGGGCTGCTGTAGCATCATCCACATCATCTCCACGTAGTCCTTGGCGTAGCCCCAGTCGCGCTTGGCGTCCATGTTGCCAATGCGCAGGGTGGGCTGGAGGCCGGCCTTGATGCGGGCAAGGGAGAGGGTCACCTTGCGGGTCACGAAGTTCTCGCCGCGGCGCGGCGACTCGTGGTTGAAGAGGATGCCGTTGCTGACGTGCATGCCGTAGGACTCGCGGTAGTTCTTCACGATCCAGAAGCCGTAAAGCTTGGCCACGCCGTAGGGCGAACGCGGGTAGAATGGGGTCGTCTCGGTCTGGGGCGTCTGCACCACCTTGCCGTAGAGCTCCGAGGTGGAGGCCTGGTAGAAGCGGGTGTGGAGCTTGTTGCTGCGAATGACCTCGAGCAGGCGCAGCACCCCGGTGGCGTCCACGTCGGCGGTGAACTCGGGGCAGTCGACGGACACCTTCACATGGCTCTGGGCCGCCAGGTTGTAGATCTCGTCAGGGCGCACGGCGGCGACCACGCGGTTGAGGCTGCTCGAGTCACCCATGTCGCCGTAATGGAGCTCGTAGACCTTGCCCGCCTTGCGGGCCTGGTCGCGCACCTCCTCGATGCGGCTGCGGTTGAATAGGGAGGTCCGGCGGATGATGCCATGGACGTCGTATTCCTTCTCCAGAAGGAGCTCGGCCAGGTAGGAGCCGTCCTGGCCCGTGATGCCGGTGATGAGCGCGGTTTTTCGACCCATGTTTCCCCCTTCGTGCGCGGGAAGTGCCGTTCCCGCGAAGGCCAAAAAATAGCAAAAAACGCGCGCCATTGGCATCGGGAAGGCCCTTTTACAACCTTTCGGCCCCCATTTAGATCCGCTCGGGGCGAAGGACGCTGCGCTTCAACGCTCGGGGCTCCGTCCCGCTTGCGTTCGGGAGCGGGCTCGTCGGTGTGGAAGCGCGGCAGCGGGACGCTGGTCGCGAGCCGGCACGACGGCGAGAACGGATCCATAGAGGCCGCGACCGTCCCGTCGGCAAAGGCGTGCTTGAGCGACAGCCGCACCAACCCGCCCTGTTGCAGCTCGACGCGCTCCTGCGCAATCGGGGTCTCAGGACGTAGCGCAAAAGCGCCTCCCTCGCCGCGGCATGGTGCGCTCCGGCGCGCGTCGCAGCGTGCAAGGCCAAGCCATCCAGCGAGGCGCACAGCGGCTTGTCGTAGGCGAGCGCGCTCGGTAACAGTGACGGCAGCCCGCGGAGCCATTGCGGTCCGGCGGGAGGCTCTCGTCCATACACGGCGGAGGCGCATAGCGCGGCCTCGAGCTCGTCGTCCTTGTCGATGCATGCTCGAGATCGAAGAGCCCGCGCCGTCGCAGAGTGCGCACCATGCGCCGGACGGCGTCCTCGAGCACCCGTCCAGGTGCGGGCGCCGGCGCTCGCTCGCGCTGTCAGCGCTCGGCGCCGGCTGATCCATGCAGGCCGTTCGGCCATGAGGCGCGCGGCCGCGAACGGGCGTGGTCGCCCCGCCGCGACGAGCCCCAGCCTGCTGAGAGACAGTCCGACCTCGACGAACCGCAAGCTCTCCGGCTCGACGGGTCACGAGCGTCAATCGACCCGGCGCGGGCGAGCCGCGATTCACGCCTTCACTCCCTTTTCGACCTCGACGCTTGTAGATCACGGTTGCAAGCGCAATCGCTCTGTCGCACATCCGGTGAGACCTGACCCCGCAATCATGTGTCATCCAAGGGTGCGGGCCGACTTTCCTGCTATACCTGGCAATACACGTCGGGTCATTTGCCCGATTATCCAAAGACCCAACATGACTCTGGTCTGAGGTATTCGATGGCTTTTCGCAAGCAGACAGCGGCTCTGGGGGGAGCGCCGACGCTCACTCTCGCAGCAGACTGCGCAGTCCTGGTCCTTGCATCGATCGCTTCGTCGGCGACGGCCGGAGGTGTCGTCCACTGGGGCTCTGTCGTCACGATGGCACCGATAGCGCTGGCGGGATGGCTGCTCGGTAGCCGCATCCTGCACCAGTACGACGTCTTCAAGGCGCAGGGCCTTGCGGGCGATTTGGTCCTCACGTCCGTCTTGGTGCTCGCCGTCGCGTCCATGCTCGCTCTTTTCAGGGCGACAGTAGATGGGTACGCCGCGGATGCGACGCTGAAGCACTTCCTCGCCGTGCTCTGGTCCGGCACGCTCCTGCTCCGCATCACGCTCCCCGGGGGGCGGGGGCTAGCCAGGAACGAGCCCAACGACACCCTCGTCATTGGCGTCGGCCCGCTCGGCCGCCACACCGCCCGTCAGATCCGCGCTCGGAAATCGTCGCGCGAGGCGATCTGTCACCTCGCCTTCGTCGACGAGGTGAATAGCGGTCGAGTCGATGGTCGAATCCTCGGGACGAGCGACGACCTCGAGCGCATCCTGCGGGAGCGCGTGTTCGACGAGGTGTACATCGCGGGCAACTCGCTCCGGCACGGCAGTGCGATGCAGGCCAGCATCCGGGTGTGCGAACGGTTCGGGATACCCTTCGCGCTTCCGGCCAGTCATTTCCGGTTCGATCGGGCGCGCCCGGCGGACGCCCGCGCCATCTCCGATGGCTACGTGCATTACCTCAGCGTGGAACACAAGCCCTACCAGATGGCCGTCAAGCGCGTCCTCGACATCCTCGTATCGAGCTGCTTGCTCGTCCTGCTCTCGCCGTTGCTCCTCGTCGTTGCGGCGCTCATCGCGCTGACCTCGCCAGGTCCGGTCCTATTCCGGCAAAAACGGGTAGGGCGCTATGGGCGCACATTCGAGATGCTCAAGTTTCGCTCGATGGTGGTCAATGCAGAGGCGCTGAGGTCGAGCTTGATGACGAGGAACGAGCAAGCCGGGCCTGTGTTCAAGATCAAGAAGGACCCGCGGGTGACGCGCGTCGGCAGCATCCTTCGCAAGTACAGCATCGACGAGCTTCCGCAGCTCGTCAACGTGCTGCGCGGCGATATGGCCCTCGTCGGGCCGCGCCCGCCGCTTCCCAGCGAGGTTGAAAAATACGAGGCCTGGCAGCGCCGGCGCCTCTCGGTGCGTCCCGGCCTGACGTGCGTGTGGCAGGTGAGCGGTCGCAACAATGTCTCGTTCGAAGAGTGGATGTACCTTGATATGCGGTACATCGACCACTGGAGCATAGCGGAAGACATCAAGCTGATCCTGAAGACTGTCCCGGTCGTGATTGCCGGCCGCGGCGCCAGCTGAACCCTGGCCGCCCCGCGCGGCGCGCAAGCTCGCGGCGACTCACGTCGCGCCCTGAGCATCGATCGGCTATCGCTCACTGGAATCAATCAACGAGGAGATGAGCATGTCGTCAATCATGACCGACTTTACGAACATTTTTCCATACCTTGCAGGCACAAAGTTCAACGAGAGCATCGCCGTGACTTACAGCGGCAAGATCGATATCCGGCACCGAAGCGACGTGTTGATCGACATGTGCCGTGGCAAGCGGGTGCTTCATGTCGGATGCTGCGACCACGCACCTCTCATCAAGAAGAAGATCGAGCACCGAGATTGGCTCCACGGTCTGATCACGGAGTGCTCCGAGTACACGCTCGGCGTCGATATCGATCAGGACACGGTGCGGAAGGCGAGCCAGATTTCCGGACTGGACAATATGGTGTCCGGCGATGTGACGTCCCGCCATAAGATAGAGCAGATTTCCGCCCGGAAGTTCGACATTGCCTTGTTCGGCGAAGTCGTCGAGCACATCCCGAATCCGGCTTCCTTTCTCGGCCAATTTAGAGAGAACTACGGTGACGTCGTCAAGAAAATCGTGATTACCGTGCCGAACGCTTTCACGGGCGGCAACATCAAGGGAGCCCTGAGTAACACCGAAACGATCAACTCGGACCATCGATTCTTCTTTACGCCTTACACGATCGCAAAGATTGCCCTGGACGCCGGATTTTCTCCGGAGGAGATCCAGATGGCGACGTTCACGAGGGCCGGCATGATGAAGACGATGCTGCTGCGGCGTTTGCCTCTGCTGGCCGAGAACATCATCTTCACCGGTTCGGTTACGCCCGGGCGGGCGTAAACCGCTCGGCGATCTGATACGTCGTGGAAGAGCGACGTGAACTTTGCGTTCCTGTCCTGCTGTGCCCTATGTCGTACACGGTCGAGCGCACTGGGCGCACCTTCGATCCGGCTCTGCGTCCGGGTGCGTTTTGCTCGTCCGTGTTCCCCTTGGCCAGGCCCCTTCCCTCCACACCATCCGTTCGGCGACCACCATCCTGACGCGGAGCGGGCTGCGGACATAGGCTTGGAGGGGGGCCGGCCGCGCGCCTGCGGGGCCGGCGCGCGGGCGCGAACGGGCGTGGTCGCCCCGCCGCGACGAGCCCCAGCCTGCTGAGAGACAGTCCGACCTCGACGAACCTCGCGCTCTCCGGCTCGAGAGGTCACGAGCGTCAATCGACCCGGCGCGGGCGAGCCGCGATTCACGCCTTCGCCCCATTTTCGACCTCGACGCTCGTCGATCACGGCTGCAAGCGCAAGATCTCTGTCGCACATCCGGCGAGGCCCGACCCCGCAATCATGTGTCATCCATGAGTGCGGGCCGACTTTCCTGCTATACCTGGCAATACACGTCGAGTCATTTGCCCGATTATCCAAAGACCCAACATGACTCTGGCCTGATGTATTCGATAGCTTTTCGCAAGCAGACATCGGCTCGAAGACCGTTCCGGTCGTGATTGCCGGCCGCGGCGCCAGCTGAACCCTGGCCGCCCCGCGCGGCGCGCAGGCTCGCCGCGGCCAACGTCGCACGAAGGTCCTGGCAGCTCGTTCGCGCTTCCGCCGGGGACACGGTGTTCATCAATGAAACCGCTTTCTCAGCGCCCATTGCTCCGACGACCCCGGGCCGACGGCGGGGCGCACCGCCCGCGGGCGAGCGCGTGCGAGGCCGGTTCGTCGTCCCGTGGGATGCGTACTCTGGGAGCGGCGCCCACGGCGCCGCAGGTTCTGCTCTGAACGGCTCCTCGATGAATTGCTGCTATTCCAATTCGCAGAATTTTTTCTTGCGACTGCCGTGTTTGTCGCTATATACGCAATGTCTATGTTCTGGTGTGGGGGGAGCGATGACTGACAAAAAGCAATGGCGAGTCCTCGTTGTCGATGATGAGCCAGTATTTACCGCCAGGTTGACAATCGCTTTGAGGAGACTTGGATTCCTTACCGAGGCGGCGATCGACTGCGAGGCGGCGAACCGACGCATCCTGGAGGACCCGCCCGACGTTGTCTGCGTCAGCCTGAGCCTTCCTCGCGATTCGGGATACCACCTCTGCGAACTGATCCGCAGGAGCCCAGCGCTGCATCATTTGAAGATCATCGTGATGAGTGACAGGCACTCTCCTGAGGTCATCGCCTACGCCGAGGAGGCGGGGGCGAACGCATTCCTCAAGCGGCCATTCAAGCACGAGCTGCTCGCGGAGTGCATGGTCACGGTGCTAGAGGAGCCTCGGGCGCCGCAGGTCGAGGCGTCTCAACACATCCCGGGCACGGCCTTCGCATTGGGGTGAGCGGCGTCGATCCGGGGCGCCTCGCGCCGTGTTCCTGGAGCTGATCCAACCCGAGCGGAGGGGGCACCGACAGCGCTCAGGCCGCGCGCACGCGTGAGCTCGCCCGTTTGTCCTCCTCGCGGCGGCCGAGACCGTGCTGCTCCCGCGACACGGCAAATGCTGGATGCTGACCAGCATGGCCCCGGCCGACGTGAAGGATCAGCGAAGCGAGCTGTACCTGTTCTCGGGGCCGTCGACGCTGGGCACGGGCTGGACGCCTTGCGCGGTCAACCCGGTGCGCGTCGATCCGGCCGGAGGATGAAGTGCGGGTGAAGGTCGACCTGATCCATCCGCGGCTGGTCGTTCTGGTTCGGCACGCAGATCATCCTGCGCACGCCGGCGTGCGTCCTGCTCCGGCGCAACGCCTACCGAGAGCGGCACGGGCGGCTTGAAACGGGTATTTGGCGGTATGGCAGCGGGCACCGTCCGCTGGCCCGCGGGGGATGCTACGATGGACACGATATCAGTCATCATTCCCAGCTACAGGCGCTGTGAAGACCTGGATCGCTGCCTGCGCGCGCTGGCGCGGCAGCAACGGCCCGCCGACGAAGTGGTGGTGGTGGCGCGCGCCGACGACGCGCCCACGCTGGCGCTGCTCTCGCGCTGGCTGCGCACGGCCAGCCCCGACGCGCTGCCAGGCCTGCGCCTGGTCACCGTGGACGAGCCCGGCGTGGTGGCCGCCTACAACCGCGGCTTCGGGGCCGCGCGCGGCGACATTCTGTGTGTGACCGACGACGACGCGGCGCCGCACCCCGACTGGCTGGCGCGTATCGGCGGCCATTTCGCGCGCGATCCCGGCCTGGGCGGCGTGGGCGGGCGCGACCATATGCATGAGGGCGGCCGCGTGGTGCAAGGCGCCGCGCGGTGCGTGGGCGAGGTGCGCTGGTACGGGCGCGTGATCGGCAACCATCACATCGGCGCCGGAGCGCCGCGCGACGTGGACGTGCTCAAGGGCGTCAACATGGCGTGGCGCCGCAGCGCCGTGACAGGGCTGCGCTTCGATACGCGGCTGCGCGGTGCCGGCGCGCAGGTGCATTGCGAGTTCGCGTTCAGCCTCGCGGTACGGCGCGCGGGCTGGCGGCTGCTCTACGACCCGAAGCTCTGCGTCGATCACTTCCTCGCGCCGCGTGCCGATGCGGACCAGCGCGGGGTGTTCCACGCCGAGTCTTATTACAACAGCAGCTACAACTTTTACTTCGTGCTCGACGAACACCTGCGCGCCACCGGCGCGCCGGCCGCGCGCCGCGCGCTGGTCGGGGCGTACCAGGTGCTGGTGGGCGCGCGCGACAATCCGGGCTTGCTGCGCGCATTCGCGCTGTGCATAGGCGGCGAGGGCGGGCGGGCCTGGCGGCGCATGTCGCTGGCGCAACGCGCGCGGGCCGATGCGCTCCGCGCCCTCCGACAGGCGCCCCACGTGGTGTCGCCCACGCTCGCAGCGTCGGAACGTGCGGAAACAGACGTGCTGAAACAGACGTGCGTCCGGGTGCCGTGAGCGCTTCACTAGCTCCCATCGGTATACAGCAACAAGGGTGCACCAGCTTCGATCAGGAGAAGCTGCCATGGTAAACAAGATCCTCCCCACGCTGGCCGTCGCGGCCGCCTTGTCCGCGCTGGGTGGTTGCACCTTGGCACCGGGGCCCGCGCTCGATGCCAGCCGCCTGCAGGACGACCTGTCCACCAAGACCGGCACCGACGTCTATCCCGTCAAGCTGATCACCGCGGAGCTCGTGCGCGCACAGACGGACTCCATCGCGCTGGCCGCCGCCGTGCCGGATTCGCCGGCGCGCGCGGGCAACCTGGCCCAGTCGCTGAGCGAATACGAATACGAAATCGGCCCGCAGGACCTCGTCGGCGTGACCGTGCTCGATCACCCGGAGCTGAGCTCGGGCCTGATAACCGCCCCGGCGACCGGCGCCGCCGCGCCGGTGCCGGGCGTGCCGCAGATCACGCCGACCACCCCGCCGGCCGACCAGAGCGGCTATCGCGTGAACCGCAACGGCGAGCTGTACTACCCGCCCGTGGGCAAGCTGCAGGTGCGCGGCAAGACCGTGGACGATGTTCGCGGGATGATCACCCGGGCTCTCCGCGTCACAGTGCGCGACCCGCGCGTGGACGTGCGCGTGATTGCCTACCGCAGCAAGCACGTGGACGTGACCGGCCAGGTGCGCGCACCAGGCATGCTGCCGGTGACCGACGTGCCGATGACGCTGGTCAACGCCATCACGCGGGCAGGCGGGTTTGCGCCGGACGCCGATGTGCAGAAGGTGCGCCTGATGCGCGACAGTCAGCTCTATGAGTTCGACCTCGAGGCGCTGATCGAGCGCCGCAACGGCGCGCACGACTTCCTGCTCAACGGCGGCGACGTCGTCTATGTGCCGGACCGCCTGTCGAGCCGCGTGTTCGTGCTCGGCGAGGTGGTGCGGCCGCAGTCGCTGCTGATGAACAAGGGGCGGTTGTCGCTGGCCGATGCGCTGGCCGGCGTCAACAGCATCGACATCCGCACCGCCGATCCGCGTCAGATCTTCGTGGTGCGCGGCATGCGCGACAAGCCGCAGACGCCCGACGTGTACCGGCTCGACATGACGCAGGTGGACGCCATGCTGCTCTCCACGCAGTTCCGGCTGGAGCCGCTCGATGTGGTCTACGTGGGCACGTCCGACGCCGTGCGCTTCAACCGCGTGCTGGAGCAGATCACCCCCGCCATCCAGACCCTGTTCTTCAGCAAAGAACTGGCTCGCTAGCCTGGTCAGTACGGAGCCGACATGAACCCCCCTGTCCAGCGCCCCTACGGTACGCCGCTACCCCTGGAAGACGACGAGTTCGTCCTGCGCGATCTGGTGCGGATGGTGCGCCAACAGCTTGGCTGGGTGATCGGCATCACGGCCGCGGTGGCCGCCGCCGCCACGCTGTACGCCTACTCGATGCCGGCGATCTATTCGGCCGACGCGCTGCTGCAGGTGCAGGCGAGCAACCCGGACAGCGCACCGCTGGCGCGCGCCTCGCAGATGATGGGCGGCGACAAGCCGCTGCCCACCGAGACCGAGATCGAGATCATCCGCAGCCGCTCGGTGCTGGAGCCGGTCGTCAACGCGTTCCGGCTCAATGTGTCGGTGGCGCCCGTGACCATGCCGTTCATCGGCAACCTCGTGCGTCGCTTCGCCACGACGGGCGAGCCGGCGCCGGCGTGGTTCGGCCTGAAGCGCTATGCGTGGGGTGACGAGCAGATCGACGTGGAGCTGCTCGGCGTGCCGCCGGCGCTGGAGGACGTGCCGCTGACGCTGCGCGTGCTCGAGGACGGCGCGTTCGCGCTGTTCGATCCCAATGGCGTGCAGCTGCTGACCGGACGGGCCGGAGCCACCGTCGACGACGGCCCGCTGCAGATCCGCGTCGGCAAGCTCGCGGCGCGGCCGGGCACCGAGTTCACCGTGACGCGCGCCAACCAGCTCGCGGCCATCGAGAAGCTGGGCAAGTCGCTGCTGGTGCTCGAGCAGGGCAAGCAGACCGGCGTCGTGCAGATATCGATGGAGAGCAGTGACCGCGTGGCGGCCATGCAGATCGCCAACGCGGTGGCGCAGTCGTATGTGCGGCAGAACCTCGAGCGCCACCAGGAGGAAACCGCGCGCACGCTGGACTTCGTGAACGCCGAGGTGCCGCGCGTACGCGCCGACCTGGAGAAGGCCGAGGACGCGCTGGCCGCGCTGCAAGAACGGCAAGCCGCGGTGCGGCCCGCGTCCGAAGCGCAGTCGTACCTGCAGGGCAGGCTCGAGATCGACCGCCAGATCGCGATGCTGACCCTGCAGCGCACGCAGCTGCTGCAGCGCTTCATGCCGGAGCACCCGGACGTGCAGACCATCGACGCGCAACTGGGCCAGCTGCGCGCCATGCAGCAGAAGCTGGAGGCGCGCTTCCGCGACATGCCCGCGTCCGAGAAGTTGGCCGTGCGCATGGAGCGCGACGTCAAGATCGCGCAGGAGATCTACATCTCGCTGCAGAACAAGGCGCAGGAGCTGATGATCAATCGCGCCGGCATGGTGGGCAACGTGCATATCCTCGATGAGGCGCTGACCCCGTCGTCGCCGGTCAAGCCCAAGCGCGCGCTGATCATCGCAGCCGGCCTGATCCTGGGCTTCGTGCTGGCGGTGCTCACGGTGTTCATGCGCCGCGCCGTGTTCGGCCGCATGCGCGAGATCGAGGAGATCGAGCACCGCCTGGCGCTTCCGATGTTCGGCGAGATTCCGTTCAGCCCCGCGCAGAGCCGGCTCGCGGACTGCTCGCGGCTCGAGGCCAGGGAGCCGCCCAAGCTGCCGATGACGGTGGAGCTGGCCGGCGCGGAACACGTGCCGGTGACGCCCGAACGCGCCGAGGAATGGCTGCCCGCCGCCGCGCGGCCGGTGCTGGCGGAGAGCCACCCGCATGACGAGGCCATCGAGGCGCTGTGCGGCATCTGCACGCAGCTCCAGTTCACGCTGAAACAGATGGGCCATCGCGTGGTGGCGACGGTGGGCGCCACGTCGGGCGTGGGCAAGAGCTTCGTGGCGGTAAACCTCGCCACGCTGCTGGCCAAGTCGAACCGGCGCGTGCTGCTGATCGATGCCGACCTGCGCCGCCAGCGCCTGTCCGGCTACTTCAACCGTGCCGCGGGCATGGGCCTGTCCGAGCTGCTCGGCGGCCGGCTCGATGCCAACCAGGCCGTGGTGCCCACCGGCGTGCCCGACCTCTGGCTGGTGCCGGCCGGCAACTTCGGCGCCACGCCGGCCGAGTTGCTGCTGAACACGCGCTTGCGCCAGGCGCTGGAGAGCTATGCGTGCACCTACGACCTCGTCATCATCGACACGCCGCCGGTGCTCGACCACAACGACGCCATGCTTGTGGCCGCGCTGGCCGGTGCCACGGTGATGGTGCTGCGCGCGGGCGTGCATACCGAGCAGCAGATCGTCGCGGCGGTGAAGCGGCTCAAGCGTGCCGGCGGCAACGTGGTGGGCGGCATCCTCAACACCGTGAGCCGCAATGGCGGCCACCAGCCGGCCGACAGCATGGACGACGTGGTGACCCGCACCACGGGCCAGGCAGCATGACGCTTGACGGAGCACGCCGGTAATGGACCTCGCCCTCGCCCTCGACGCCCCCGCGCGACGCAAACAGCGGCAGCTGCATCCCGCGCTGCTGCCGGGTCTGTTCTTCGCGTTCGTGCTGTTGCTGATCCTGCTGCGGCTGGGGCGCGTGGTGGAGCTGTTCTATCCGGCGGGCGCGGTGCTCGTGGGGCTGCTGTGCTATCGGCGCAGCCCGACCCAGTACGTGTCGTTCCTGTGCTGGCTGTACTTCCTCTCGCCCGAGGTGCGCCGCATCGCGGACTTCTCCAACGGCGCCTACAACCCGATCAGCCCGATCCAGATGGCCCCCAGCCTGGTGGCCGTGATGAGCGGGTTGACCGTGCTCACGCACTACCGCGTCGTGGCCACCAAGCGCGCGTTCCCGTCGCTGCTGCTGGTGCTGGCGCTGATCTATGCGCTGGTGGTGGGCTGCATCCGAAACACCATTCCGTCGGCGGTGTTCTCGTGCGGCGAGGCCATCATCCCGATCTTCGTCGGCTTCCATATCCTCGCCACGTGGAAGCACTATCCGATCTATGCGCGTGTGCTGGTCACCACGTTCAGCTGGGGCATGTTCGTGGTGGGGGCCTACGGCGTGATCCAGTACGTGCTGATGCCGCCGTGGGATGCCATGTGGTTGTTGCGCTCGGGCATGGACTCGGTGGGCCAGCCGTCCCCGTTCAGCTTCCGCGTGTTCAGCACGCTCAATGCGCCGGGGCCGCTCGCCAACGTGCTGATGAGCGGGCTGCTGTTCATCCTGGCCGGGCGCGGCAAGGTGGTCTGGGTGGGCGCGGTGTCGGGGCTTTCGGTGCTGCTGCTGACGGAGGTGCGCGCCGCATGGGGCGGGCTGATCGTCGGCGGACTCTACGCGCTGGCCTGCATCGATGGCCGCACGCGCTCGCGCGTGATCCTGGCCATCCTGATCGTGGCCGCGCTGTCGGTGCCGATCTTCGCGATCGATGAATTCGCCAATCGGGTGCTGGACCGCATGCAGACCGTCTCGTCTATCAAGGACGACCACAGCTTCCAGGCGCGGCTGCAGTTCTATGAATCGTTCCTGTCCGTGGCCACCAGCGACATCGCGGGGCAGGGCATGGGGTCGATCGGCATCGGCACCAAGCTCGACTCCGCCACGAGCCAGCTCGGCAAGTTCGGCGTGTTCGACAGCGGCCTGATGGAGATTCCGTATGTGATGGGCTGGCCCGGCACGTTGCTGTACGTCACCGGGCTGCTGTGGATGATTGGCCGGTCGATGAAGCACGGGATGGCGATGAAGTCGAACCGCCTGCTGGCCGCGGCCGCGGGCACGTCGATTGGGCTGGTGTCGATGCTCGTGTTCTGCAATCCGCTGAACGCGTCCGGCGGCATCCTGTTCCAGATCGGCGTGGCGCTGCCCGTGATCGGCCATCGCCATGCCCGCATGCTGGCCGCGCAGGGAGGACCCAGCGCATGAGCGCCCGCCAGCGTGCCGCTGCTGCTGTTTGCCGGCGATCTGCGCACACCGCGCAAGGACCTCGGCACGGTACTGGCCGCCGCGATCCGGCAGCTCACGGCGGGCCCCGATGCGCTGCGGCGCATGGACCAGGCCGGCCGCGCCGCCTTGCTGGACCAGGGCTGGGACGCGATGCGCGAACGCTATCTGCAGTTGTACCGCCGTCTGGCACGGCGGCCCGCAGCGGCGGGCGTGCCAGACATTGACATGACGCTGAAGGGAGAATCCAGATGACCGCACCTTGCACACTTGCCGAAACCTCAGCGCTGCATCCGCCCGGGGCATTGCGCACGCATGCCGGCGCGCCCGACAAGGGCCGGGAATCGCTGGCCGCGCAACGGGACGAGGCCGCGCGCACGCCGCTGACTGCCTTCCAGATCGGCATGCACTGGTTCCCGGAGCGCCCGGGCGGACTCGATCGGCATTACCACGCGCTGGCCGGCGCATTGCCCGGTGCGGGCGTCGCCGTGCGCGGCATGGTGGCGGGCTCGGGCGCGGCGGCGGCCGACACGCACGGCGCCATCGTCGCGTTTGCGCCGCCTGGCGCCAGCGTGCCGATGCGCCTGCTGCATGCGCGTCGCACGCTGCGCGAGATGCTCGCGCGCAACCGGCCCGACGTGGTGGTCTCGCACTTCGCGCTCTACACGCTGCCCGGGCTGGACCTGATCCGCGCGTATCCCACCGTGATGCATTTCCAAGGGCCGTGGGCGGCCGAGAGCCAGGCCGAGGGTGCGGCCGATCTGGCCAGCCGCATCCAGCATCGGATCGAGGCGGCCGTGTATGCGCGCTGCCAGCTCCACATCGTGATGTCGATGGCGTTCGGCCGCGTGCTGGAGACGCGCTACGGGGTGGACCCGGCGCGCATCCGCATCGTGCCCGGCTGCGTGGACGCGGCGCGCTTTGGCGTGCCGATGGAGCGGCGCAGCGCGCGCCAGGCGCTGGACCTGCCGACGGACCGGCCCATCGTGCTGACGGTGCGGCGGCTGGTACGCCGCATGGGGCTCGGAGACCTGGTCGATGCGATGGCGACGGTGCGCAAGCACGTGCCCGATGCGCTGCTGCTGATCGTGGGGCGCGGCACGATCGAAGCGGAGTTGCGCGAGCGCATTGCCGCGATGGGCCTGCAGCATCACGTGCGGCTGATGGGCGCGCTGCCCGACGCGCAACTGCCGCTGGTCTATCGCGCGGCGGACCTGAGCGTGGTGCCCACGTTGATGCTTGAAGGGTTCGGGCTGACCACGTTGGAATCGCTCGCGGCCGGCACGCCGGTGCTGGTGACGCCGGTGGGCGGCCTGCCCGAGGCCGTCAGCGACCTGTCCGGTTCGCTGGTGCTGCAAGCCAGCGGCGTGGCGGCGCTGGCGGCCGGCCTGACCGATGCGCTGCGCGGCACGCTGCGCCTGCCCGATGCCGAGGCGTGCCGCGCCTACGCGCGCAGCCGCTTCGATATCCCGGTGATCGCCGCCAAGACGGCCCAGGTCTACCGCGAGGCGGTCAACCGCTGCGAATGAGCCGATGCGCCGATGAGATGAGGAAGTGAGGGGGAGCCGAGATGAAAGTCGCAGTAGTGCATGACTGGCTGGTAACCTACGCCGGTGCGGAACGGGTGCTGGAGCAGATCTTGCGCTGCTATCCAAACGCCGACGTCTTCAGCCTGATCGACTTTGCCGAGGAGCGTGCCTTCCTGCAGGGCCGGCCCGTCACCACGTCGTTCATCCAGCGGCTGCCGTTCGCGCGCACGCGCTATCGCGGCTACCTGCCGCTGATGCCGCTGGCGATCGAACAGCTCGACGTGTCCGGCTACGACCTCGTGATTTCCAGCTCGCACGCGGTGGCCAAGGGCGTGCTGACCGGCCCGGACCAGCTCCACGTGAGCTACGTCCACACCCCCATCCGCTACGCGTGGGACCTGCAGCACCAGTACCTGCGCGAGAGCGACCTGCAGTGCGGGCTCCGCTCGGTGCTCGCGCGCATGCTGCTGCACTACATCCGCAACTGGGATGCGCGCACGCGCGATGGCGTGGATCACTACATCGCCAATTCGGCGTTCGTGGCGCGGCGCATCCGCAAGATCTACGGGCGGCATGCCAGCGTGATCCATCCGCCCGTGGACGTGGACGCCTTCGTGCCGGGCGGCCCGCACGAGGACTATTACGTCACGGTGTCGCGGCTGGTGCCTTACAAGCGCGTGCCGCTGATCGCGGAGGCGTTCCGCGCCATGCCGGGCCGCAAGCTCGTGATCGTCGGCGCGGGACCGGAGCTGGACAAGGTGCGCGCCGCCGCCGGCCCCAATGTGCAAGTGCTCGGCAATCAGCCGTTCGAGGCGATGCGCCGCATCATGCAGCATGCGCGCGCGTTCGTGTTCGCGGCCGAGGAGGATTTCGGCATCTCCGTGGTGGAGGCCCAGGCGTGCGGCACCCCGGTCATCGCCTATGGCCGGGGCGGCGCGCTGGAGAGCGTGCGTGACGAAACCAGCGCGATGCCGACCGGATTGTTCTTCGCCGAGCAGAGCGTGCCCTCCATCGTCGATGCGGTGGAGCGGTTCGAGCGCAATGCCGCGCTGTTCCGCCCTGAATACTGCCGGCTCAACGCCGAACAGTTCTCGGCCGACAATTTCCGTGAGGCGCTGCTGGGCTTCGTGGCGCGTGCGCAGGCCATGGCGGCTTCGGGCCGCCAGCCGGACCAGCCCGAAGGCGGCCCGGCGCGTGCCGTGCGCGACGACCAGCTCGACCGCACCGGCCGGCAGGTGGGCGTGATGACGCCGGGCCCAGAGGTGGGCCGCGACTGCGGCTGGGTGGACGTGCCGATGGGCATCACGGCGCTGCGGCGTGCCGATGGCGAGTACGTGGTGTTGGTCGGGGAAGACGCGCGCGGCAAGAACCTGATGTACCGGTGGCGGCCCGCGCTGGCGGCGGAAGCGACCCGGCCATGATGGACGTGACGCTGCGGCGCAACCTGCTGATCAACCTGACCGGACTGGCCCTGCCGACGCTGGTGTCGCTGGTCACGGTGCCGCTGTACATCAAGGTGCTGGGCGTGGACCGCTTCGGCGTGATGGCGCTGGTGTGGGTGCTGATGGGCTACTTCGCGCTGTGCGACTTCGGCATCAGCCAGGCCGTCGAGAAGCGCATCGCGCGCGCGCTGGCCACGGCCGATCGCGAGGACATCGTGCGCACCTTCTGGAGCGCGTTCTGGACCAACCTGGCCACCGGCCTCGTCGGCGCGGCCATCCTGTGGGCGGTGGCCGGCGCGTACTTCCACTGGGTCACGCATGCGTCGGAGGCGCTGCTGGCCGAGGTGGCGCAGGCGTTGCCGTGGCTCGCGCTGTCGATCCCGGCGGGCAACGTGGCACTGGTGCTTGCCTGCGCCATCAGCGCGGCCGAGCGCTTCTCGGTGTTCAGCATCAACCAGATCATCGGCATCGTGCTGTTTCAGGTGCTGCCGGTGACGGCCGCCTTCGTGTTCGCGCCGACGCTGCAGGTGGCGCTGTGCGCCGCGGCCGTCGCGCGCGCGGTCAGTACGCTGACGCTCGGCGTGTCGGCGCTGCGGGTGCTGGAAATCCGCACCGTGCAGCACGCGCAGCGGTCCAGCGTGCGCGCGCTGTTCGGCTACGGCCGCTGGATGCAGCTCACGTTGGCCGCGAACATGATCGGCGAATCGCTCGACCGCGTGGTGGTGGGCGCGCTGCAACCGCCGCGCTTCGTCACGTACTACGCGGTGCCGCAGAACGTGGTGTCGCGGCTGGACCTGCTCTCCGTTGCGCTCTCGCGCACACTGTTCCCGCGCCTCGCGGCCGCGCCGCGCGAAAAAGCGGTGGAGATCGCCCACCACTCGCTGGGCTTCCTGCAGACGCTGCTCACGCCGGTCACCATTGGCGCGCTGTTCGTGCTCGAGCCGTTCCTGCACCTGTGGGTGGGTCAGGAGCTGTCCACCAGTTCGGGCGATGCCGGTCGGATCATGATCATCGGTGTGTGGCTTGCCGGACAGACCACCGTGGCGCGCAACCTCATGCTGGCACAAGGCAAGGAGGCAGGCGTGGCGCATGTGTCGTTGCTGCTGCTGCCGGCCTTCGCGTCGTTGCTGTGGGGCGGGGTCTACCTGTTCGGCATCCAGGGCGCGGTGATGGCCGCGCTGGTGCGCCGCGTGGTCGAGTATGCGGCGCTGCTGCGGTACTGCGGCATGCGCGCGCGGCCGCTGTTGCGCGAGATGGCGCCGCACCTGGCGTTCGTCCTGGTGGCGCTGGTGATGGCCTCGCACGTGGATGGCTGGATACCTTGCCTGGCGGTGGGCACGGCCCTCGCCCTATGCAACATGGGATGGTCGCTGCACAGCTCGGCCACGTTCCGCGACGTGGCGCAATCGGCCTGGCAGCGGCTGACGCGACGCGCGCGGGATGCCGCCCCGCAGGACATTGCCACGCAGGCGAACCACGGAGGCAAGACATGAGGATTCTTCACCTGGCCAACCACGCGCTCGATGTCGGCAACGGCATCGTCAACGTCATGGTGGACCTGGCGGTGGCGCAGGCCGCGGCCGGGCACGAGGTGGCCATCGCGTCCGCCGAATGCGGGTTTGGCGACTGGCTGGCCGGCACCGGCGTGCGCCACGTCACGCTGCCGCAGCGCAAGCCGCTGGCATTGCCGCTGGCCGTGCGGGGACTGCGCCGGTTGACCCGCGCGATAAGGCCGGAGATCGTCCATGCGCATATGGTGTCTGGCGCGCTGGTCGGCTGGCTGGCGCGGCGTACGGGCGGCGAGCGCTACGGGCTGGTGACCACGGTCCACAACGACTTCCAGCGCAGCTCGGACCTGATGCGGCTCGGTGACCGCGTGGTGGTCGTCAGCGGCGCCGTGGCGGCATCGATGGTCCGGCGCGGCATTCCGGCGGACAAGACCAGCGTGGTGCGCAACGGCACCATTGGCTCGGCGCGGCTCGCGCGGCTGCCGGTGACCGACATGTCGCTGGCCGGGCCGTCGATCGTCACGGTGTGCGGGCTGTACGCACGCAAGGGCGTGCTGGACCTGATCGCCGCGTTCGCCGATGTGCGCCGCGCGGTGCCGGCGGCGCAGCTCTACCTCGTGGGCGATGGCCCGGACCGCGCCACTTGCGAGCAGCTGGCGCGCGACGTCGGCCTGGCCGATGCCGTGCACCTGCCCGGCTTTGTGCGCGATTCGCGCCCGTGGATGCGGGCCGCCGACGTGTTCGTGTTGGCATCGCATACGGAATCGTTCCCGCTGGTGCTCAGCGAGGCGCGCGAAGCCGGTTGCGCGATCGTGGCCACGGCGGTGGGCGGCGTGCCCGAGGCCCTCGAATACGGCGCGGCCGGCATGCTCGTGCCCGCGCAGCGTCCGCGCCTGATGAGCGAGGCGCTGACAGCCCTGCTGCGTGACCGCGCCATGCTGGACCACTGGCGCACCCGCGCCGCCACGGGCACCGCCTGGCTGCGCGTGGACCGGGTGCAGCGCGAGTATGCCGAGATCTACGGCGCGTTGCTGTCCGGCGCACGCCAGCCGGCGCACGCCGGCACCGTCGCTGTGGCCGATGCCGCGAAGGAGCTGGTGCGCCATGGTTGAAAAGGCCCCCCCCGCCACGATGCGCGTGAGCTCGACGGCGCATGAAGCCAGCCCGGCGCGCGCGCCCCTGACTGGCGCGCAGCGCGTGCTGTTTGTCGACCAGAGCGGACAGATCGGCGGCGCGGAGCTGTGCCTGCTCGATATCGCGCGTCATCGGCGCCATGACAGCGAAGTGCTGCTGCTCGAGAATGGCCCGTTCCGCGAACGGCTGGCCGCGCAGGGCGTGCCGGTCAGCGTGGAGGCAAGTGCCGCCGTGCGCGCGCTGCGGCAGCGCGGGCTGGGTGCGGGCACGCTGCGCGGCCTGCTGGCGCTGCCCTCGCTGGTGTGCCGGGTGGCCCGGCGCGCGGCCCGGGCCGAAGTGGTCTATGCCAACACGCAGAAGGCCATGGCCGTCTGCGTGCTGGGCAAATGGCTGCACCGCCGGCCCGTGGTCTGGCATCTGCACGATATCGTCGATGCGAGCTTCTTCGGCCCGTCGCAGCGGCTGGCCATCCGCTGGCTGTCGCGCAGCCTCACGCGCGTGGTGGCCAACTCCCACGCGAGCGCCGACGCATTTCGCGCGCTGGCCGGCTCCGCCGTGCCTGTGGACGTGGAGCACAACGGCATCGAGCCGGCGCCGTTCGACGCCGCGTTGCAGCGCGACCGCCTGGCGCTGCGCGCGGCCAACGGCCTGCCGGCGGATGGCCTCGTGGTGGGGCTGTTCGGCAGGCTGACGCCGTGGAAGGGGCAGCACGTGCTGATGGATGCCATCGCGAGCATGCCCGGCGCGACGCTGGTGCTGGTGGGCGCGCCGCTGTTCGGCGAGCACGCCTACGAAGCCGCGCTGCGCACGCGCGCGGCGCAGCCCGATCTCGCTGGCCGCGTGCATTTCCTCGGCTTCCGCGCCGATGTGGCGGAGCTGATGCACTGCATGGACGTGGTGGTGCACGCCTCGGTGTGCGCCGAGCCATTTGGCCGCGTGGTGGTGGAGGGCATGCTGGCCGCGCGGCCCGTGGTGGCCACGGCGGCGGGCGGGGTGAAGGAGATCGTCGACCACGGCGAGACTGGCCTGCTGGTGCCGCCCGACGATGCCGGCGCGCTGGCGGCGGCGCTCGCGTCGCTGTCGGACGCCGGCGTGCGCGACGCGATGGGGGCGCGGGCGCGTGCCGCCGCCATGACGCGCTTCTCGCCGCAGACCATGCTCGCGGGCGTGGACCGCATCGTTGCCGACGTGGCCCGTGCCAACGGCGCGACGCGCGATGCACCGGCCGTCTGAGTCCGGATTGAAGCGATCCTATCTGATGGCGGTGGCGCCGAACCGACAGCTGGGAGGTGCTCGCATGGACGGCTTATAACACGCTCTGGCGCGCTGGCCCTCCGACGCGCCGAGACCCTGCTACCACGAGGCTGTACGATCGGCCGCTCGTTACGAGGGGCTTAAACTTCTGAACGTGTTTTGACATTCATCCATTGGGGGACTATATGGGAGCCGCATTTCTTCCTGTCGCCAAGCCCGATCTGACCTCGCTCGAGGAGCGCTACGTGCTCGACGCGCTCCGCTCCGGCTGGGTCTCCTCAATCGGTGAGTACATCGAGCGCTTCGAGGCCGGGTTCGCGGCCCTGTGCGGCGTCAAGCACTGCGTGGCCCTCTCCAACGGCACGGTCGCGCTGCACGTGGCGCTCGCGGCGCGCGGGCTTCAGCCCGGCGACGAGGTCATCGTGCCGGATCTCACGTTCGTGGCCACCGCGGCCGCGGTGGTCCACGCGGGCGCGACGCCGGTGCTCGTGGACGTGGACCCGCGGACCTGGTGTCTGGATCCGGAGCTCGTCGAGCGCGCCGTCTCGCCGCGCACGCGCGCGATCATCCCCGTGCACCTCCTGGGCCACCCGGCCGACATGACGGCGCTGCGGAAGATCGCCGATCGCGCGTCGCTGTTCCTGCTCGAGGACGCGGCCGAGGCGCACGGGGCCCGGTGGGGCGGGCGCACCGTCGGGAGCATCGGAGACGCCGCGTGCTTCAGCTTCTATGGCAACAAGCTGCTCACGACGGGCGAGGGCGGGTGCATCACGACGAACGACGCGGGCTACGCGCAGCACGTGCGGTTCCTGAAGGACCACGCGATGAGCCGCGAGCGCCGATATTTCCACCCGGCGGTCGGCTACAACTACCGGCTCACCAACCTGCAGGCCGCGATAGGGTGCGCGCAGATCGAGCGCTTCCCCGAGCTCCTCCAGAAGAAGGCGAATCTCCTCGCGTGGTACCGCGAGGCGCTGGACGGCTCCGGGATCGCGTTGAATCCGCAGTCGAAGGGCGCCGAGACGGTCTGCTGGCTCGTCGCGGCGCTGCTGCCGGGGGAGTGGTCGGGCGAGCGGCTCGACAAGGTGATGGGACGCCTGCGAGAGAACGGGATCGACTCGCGACCATTCTTCGTGCCGCTCCACGAGCTCCCGCCCTACCGCGGGCTCCGGTTCGAGCGAGGCGCGGAGGCCGTCGCGAGCAGCCTCGCCGTCCGCGGGATCTGCCTCCCCTCGTCCATCAGCCTCACGCGCGCGGACGTCGAGCGCGTGGCGAGCCAGCTGCGCGCGGCCCTCTCCAACGTCTAGACGGGACGCGAACGCGTCGACGGTGATGTCGTCACGTGAGCTCTTCGCGCCGGCGGCTTCCGCGACAGCGCGACGGAAGGTGTGGGAATCTTGCCCGCGCACCCGATCGATCGCTCAGGATCGACATCACGCATGAGGAGCATCGCTTGGTAGGAGCAAGCGAGAGAACAGGCATCGCCGATGGCCCGGCATCGCGCGGGGGCGCTCAGGCCGTCAGCTCGAGGAGCTGCAGGTAGCTGAGCCGGCGCGTGGCCGGGACCCGACTGTAGAGATAGTCGTCGAGACGGGCGATCGCCCCCGTGACGCGAGAGAAACGCGGTGCATTCCTGAAGACGTACGTGTTGATCATGCGCAGGAACACGAGCTCGGCGAAGTGCACCGAGACGTCCGAGAACTGTCCTCGCAGGATGTCGATCTCACGGGGCTCGAGGGGATGCTCCTCGTCGTCGCCGTGCTTCGGGATGCCGTACTTCCCGACGAGGTTGCGCCGCGCGAACATCAAGAGCGGGTTGCGAGCGCTGTTCTCCACGAACAAGGCCCTGCCGCCCGGCTTGACGACGGAACGCAGCACGCGCGCGAACTCCTCGAACGGCTCGAGGTGGTGCAGGATGAAGATGCCCGCCACGAGATCGAACCGCTTGCCGAGGCTGCCTATGTCATGTGCCGGGAGCGCACGCCCGCGCACCCGATCGCCAAAGCCCATCCGCGCGGCGTTCGCGAGCGTGTTTTCGACCGCAGCCGGCGACAGATCGACAGCGGTCACGTGGGCGCCGCGGCCCGCGAGGTGCAAGGTGAGCTGGCCGGGCCCGCAACCCAGGTCGAGCACCTGGAGTCCTTCGAGGTCGCCCAGGAGCGACACGAATCGCTCGATGGTCGGCCCCTCACCGAGCCTCGGGATCTCGCTCGATGCACCGAGCTCGACGTACTTCGATTGCCAAAACTGGGCTGAAGAAGAGCTCACGCGCGCCCCTTTCTGCGGATCTTCACGCACGCCTGCAAGGAAGCAAGGATACGATCGTCCTCGAAGGCGCGGTGAATTTTACTCGGGAGGCGTTCGGCGCGCGGGCGTCTCGACCAGACACGGCCGGCCGCAAGACAACCGCTGCGAGCGATAGCCTCATTGCAGGAGTTTGATGCCGCGGATGTAATCGAGCAAGGGAAACTCGGCGGTCAGATATGCGTTGCCCTCGGTGTCCATTCGCTCCGGCGCCGGGGATTGCCGTTTGGGTTAGAAGTCGCCGTCCCCCGCGTAGAGACGATCGGCGACCTCGAGCTCTCGCTGGCGACCGCCTCCGCGGCCTACGCCGGTGCCGGCGCCCATCTGGGCAGCGGCTTCGTCACCCTCACCCGACGCCAGCGCCACCAGGGAGCTGCCTCCGGAGACACGAATATTGCCGGTTGAATTGTCCTAGGGGCCGACGGCTGCATCAGCGTACAGGGCACTGCCTGTGATGTGCACTGCGTGCTGAGCGCGCACGCCAGCATCCGTGTACGGCCAGGACGCCCGCCTCCGTCCAGCGCCTCGATCTCGCGGCGCCTTGCTTCGTTCCAATCGTGTCCAGGCCGCAGATCCGCGCGGACGTCGAGCGCGTCGCGAACCAGCTGCGCGCGGCCCTCTCCAACGTCTGGACGGGACGCTCATGAAAGGTCTTGTCCTCGCTACCGGCACCGCCCGGGCCGGCTTCGCGTAGGATGGCGAGCGCCATGAGCAACCCGGAGATCGAGGCAGCGCTCGCGCTCGCGCGCGAGCGCTGGGAGAAGATGTTCCCCGTCGAGGACGAGCGCGCCAAGCTCGCGAGCTGGGACCCGCCGCACTTCGCGCCGGGGCTCGGCCTCGTGGCGGAGTTCAGCCTCTTCGAGGCGCGCACGAACCGAGGGCCGTCCGGCGAGCTGGTCGTCGTGCCGCTCGCGCGGATGGGCGAGCCCGCAGCGGCGCTCGACGAGCTCGCCGCGACGCTCGAGGGGCTCAGGTCTCGCGGCGTCGCCTCGCAGCTCGACGCGCCGCTCGAGGCGACGGTGGGCCTCGCGCCGGCGCGCTACACGGAGGGCATGTTCGCGACCGACGAGCTCGGGGCGCGCCGCCGCGCCGAGGCGCTCGCGTCGATGAACGCCCGCTTCGAGGCCGTGGCCACGCGAATGAAAGAGGTCTATGGCCTGCGGCTGCCGCGCTACCTCGCGACCTTCGCGGCGTTCTGGCGCAGCCTCGACGAGATGGAGCGCCGGGGCATGAGCGACCTCGGGCGATCGCCGGGCGGGATCATGATCTGGTTCGAGGACGGCGGGCTCGAGCGGAAGACGCGCGGCGGGCTCGACCCGCGGCTCGAGTGCCGGTTCCGCGCCGACCCGCCCGAGCTGGTCACCGTGATGTGGGGCGACTCCGACGGGCTGCACCATGGCCTTTGGTACGACGACCCCGCGGATCCGCCAACGTGCATCGCGCACAATTATGCCCGCGACTCCGCGGAGACCTGGAGAGACAGCGAGCCCACGCCCCTCGCGGTGCTCGCTGCCCGCGCGCGCGAGCGCATCTCGAGCCCTGACGAGCAGGAGCCGGCGCCGCTGCAGGTGTACGCCGCGCTCGCCGCGATCGAATGGTTCGAGGAGGCCGACCGCGAGGCCCTCGCCGAGGACCCGCCCGCGCAACGCTGGCTCGAGGCGGACCGCATCCCGACCCTCGGCACGTTCGGGCCCGCGCTGCCGCCCGGCGCCGGGAGCATCCGCGTGGGCTCGCCCGACGAGCGCGTGAAGGCGTGGAAGACGCAGCCGCCCCGCGTGCAGAAGTGGATCGAGTCGGCGAAGCGCGATTGCGCCGAGGGGCGGCCCGCGGCGGCGCTGACGTTCGGGCTCGACCTGCACTGGCTCGATAAGGAGGAATACCGCGACGCCGCGCTCGAGCTGCTGGTGATGGCGTACGAGGAGCTCGGACGGCGCGCGCACGCGGAGACCGTGAAGGTGCATTATGCGCACCGCGATCTCCGGACCGTGGGGGTGTTCCTCCGGCCGGGCGAGGAGGATGGCGGACCGTAGCGCTGCGAGCGGCTCAGAAGCCGTTCACCGCCTTGCGCCGGGCACCTCGGCTCGGTACTGTGCTCGCTCATCACGACCGATCTGCGAAGTCACGAGCCCTCGGAGCGATGACGTCGTGCGTAGAGCCAGCCTTGCCATCGCTCCGTCAGAGCGTGTCGGTACTGACGAAAGTGAGGTGGTGCGCGCGCTCATCGAAGGGGAGCCGTGGGCGGCAACCGCGGTGTGGAACGCACATGCGCCCAAGGTGTTCCGGATCGTCGCGCGCGTGCTCGGGCCCGGCGCCGACGCAGAGGACGTCACCCAGGAGGTCTTTCTTCGCGTGTTCTCCAGAGTATCGGGCTGAGAGACCCCGATGCGCTGGGGCGCCCTGGTACGCGGCGGCCCTCATGCAGTTCAACAATGCGCCCGACAAGGCGAGCGTCGCCGCTGGGCTCCACGAGCTCGCTCGAGACAGCTCAAGGACCCGCGTCGCGCGCGCGGTACTCGGCGATCATCTCCTTCGTCACGTCGTGATCATAACAGAGAGGCGCTGCGCCTCCCGGCCGCGAATAAGCGCTGCGCTTGCCGCATTGCCTGCCCGCTCGATCGGTATCGTAAGGACACGGGCAGCTCCCGCTGTACGCCGCTCGTGACTCGGCGATGAGAGCCTTCCGGATCGCGGCGTCCGTCTTCGGGGCATCTGCCTTGGCCGACGACGCCGCAAACAGCGCCATTCCAACGACGAGCCAGTACCCATGCCGCATAAACAGGCATCGTACCGACCCTCCGGAACCTCACAACATGTTCTTTCGTTCAGGTGCCCCCGTGTGTTCACATCGGCCGAACGGCTCCCCCGTGGGGCCGTCACCGCCCTCTGTGCCAACGTCGGTTGAGACAGGCTCCCACTGGAAATCTGTCGTGCGAGGGCGGAGAATGGACCTGACCCGCGCCGCAGAACACCAGGCGATCGACGCGCAGCACGTTCGCCTCGTTCTCGTTGCCAGACGCCCGGGTTACCCAGCGTGCGATCGACCTGCTCGACGCCACTCTTCGCCGTGATCTTCGCCAGATTCGCGTAGAATCGAGCGGAGTGAACAGGTCGTCGACGTCATGTGGACCTCTCATCGATGCTCCGCAGCGGTCGCCCACCCAGGCCGGTGAGCAGCTCGAGCTGCGCGCGGGCTGTCAGGTCGTCGAGGCGACGGCGGATGTCGCGGTAGGGTATTGGAGCTCCCTGGCCACCGCGGTCTGGATGAAGACGACCCACCCGCACCACGCCGCCTCCCTGAGGGCGGCGATCGTGGGGGCCCAGGCAAGCTCCCCGTCCCGCAAGGTGTGGCTGCTGCAGATCGTGACCCCTGAGGCCATCGTACCCGACACGCGCAGCCGCAGCGCTCTCGCCGGGATGTTGTGTTCGGTGGATGGCATCGTGTCCCACTCGGCGGTGATCCACATCGGGTCGGGCTTCCGCGCGGCCCTCGTGCGCAGCATCGTCACGGGGCTCAACGCCCTGGGACGCCAGCAGTTTCCACATTGTGTCTTCGCCACCCTCGAGGAAGGCGTCGCCTGGCTGGCCACCCACGGCCTGCCGGACCGGGCGGCCGCCCATCGCGACCTCTCGGCGTTCCATGAGGCCGCGGTCGCGGGCCAGCTCACGAGCGTTCGGACGTGAGCGCCCGGCCCAGAGCATCGTGGCCTCGATCCTCGCGTTCCCGCGCGTCCGCGGCCACGTTCTCGACCGATCGAGAGACTCTCCTCGTCTTGACGGGCGCGCCGCGACCAGGGATCCTCGCCGGCATGCGTTTCGCCGCGTTCGGGGTGATCCTGTTGCTCGTGGGCAACGCGCACGCCGAGTCGACGGCGCCGGCGCCCGCCGTCGACACCACCCGGCGCGACGTGGGCACCGGCCTCTCCGTGGGCGGGCTGGTCCTCGGCTCCGTCGGAGCAGGGATGTTCTTCCTCACCCGAAGGAGCGGCGACGACTCCTGCGGTTGCGCGTCTCGCGCATGGGTCTTTCCCACCGTGCTGATGAGCGCCGGAGGCGCGATGGTCCTCACGGGTGTACCGCTCTGGATCACGGGTCAGATCAAGCTCGATCGCGCCACGACCCAGGCGGAGCTGCAGCTCGGTCCGCTCGGCGGAAGCGTCCGGCTCCTGTTCTGAAGGCGTGCGACGCTCGCCCCGCCGCCCCCGCCGTCACGTGACCGCGGGCCCCGCGGCGAGCCCGCCGCTCACCGCTCCACCGGCGCCCCGTCGCGTATCCCGAGCGTCTCCTCGCGCGCCGACAGGCACGCCTCGCTCCCCACGACGAATGCGCGGCAGTTGTCCGGCCTGATCTCGTAGATGGCGCAGCGCCGGTCCTCGCAGAGGTGCTGGCACCGCCCGCTCGCCGCGAAGCGCAGCGTGATCTTCCCGTCCCGCGCCCGCCGCACGTAGGTGCGTCCCGTGAGGTCGCCGCGCCCGGCCTCCCGGAAGCGCGCGAGGTCCACCTCGTCGAGCACCACGTTGGCGTCGTGGCAGCAGGCGCCGCACGCCAGGCAGTCGAGCGCCACCTCGCGGAGCGCCCCGGGGTGCGTGCTGTCGCGCTCGCACCAGTCGAGGACCGAGCCCTCGTACTGCCGCTTCACCCGCGCCGTCGCGAGCCCCTTGGCGGGCCCCTCGCTCACGCGGCGAAAGCGCTGCTGCTCGATCGACAGGAGCGACCACAGCCCGAGCTCCGTGAGCTTCCCGTCCTCGCCGATGGAGAGCAGCAGGTCCACCCGTTCGTCCGGCAGCACGATGGCGGCGTGCCCGCCGGCCCTCACGTGCGCCGCTGCGCGGCTCAGGAAACGCGGGCGAAACCGCCGCCAGACGGGGCGAGACACGACGTACGCGGACATCGGGGCGCATCTTCGCGCTCCGGCCCCGCGCTGCCAAGCCCCGCCCTCGCTCGACGGCCGCGCTGCGCTATGTTGGAAGGGTGCGACATCGCAAGAAGATCGTCATCGTGAAGACCGGTGAGCCCGTCCCCCCGGTCCTCGAGCGGCGCGGTCAGTTCTCCGTCTTGATCGAGCAGACGATCGGCGCCACCTGGAGCGGCGGATACGCCACCGTCGATGCCCGCACGGACGAGCTCCCCGCCCCCGACGCCCCCGAGACAGCCGCCTTCGTCGTCACCGGCTCGTCGGCCAACGTCCCCCACCGCGAGCCCTGGATGCTCCGCTGCGAGGCGTGGCTGCGCGGCGTCGTGCAGGCGGGCACCCCGACGTTCGGCATCTGCTTCGGCCACCAGATCCTCGCCCAGGCCCTCGGCGGCGAGGTCGTCCGCAACCCGCGCGGCCGCGAGATCGGCAGGATCCGCGTCCAGCGCCGCGCCGACGACCCCCTCTTCGACGGCCTGCCGTCGAGCTTCGAGACGCACGCGACCCACGTCGACACGGTCGGCACGCTGCCCGAGGGCGCCACGAGCCTCGCGTTCACCGAGCTCGACGACCACCAGGTCATCCGCTTCACGAGCGCCTGCTACGGCGTGCAGTTCCACCCCGAGATGGACCACGACGTCATCGCCGGCTACATCGCGTGGCGGCGCGAGATCCTGCAGGCCGAGGGCCACGACGTCCCGGCGCTCCTCGCCCCCATCGCGCCGGATCAGCTCGGCACACGGACGCTGCACAATTTCATCCGGCACGTGGTCGTGCGCGGCGCTTGATCCCTACACAGCCGACCTGACCGGGGTAGTCCATCCCCTGACTGACGCGCCGGTCATCTCGAACTGACGTGCCGGTCAGTCCCCGCGCGACCTGGCCCGCCGACCGCGCGACGGGCTCGCCCGCTCCGGCGCCTCGCCGGGGGCGTCCCCCGCCGCGGGCGCGGCGCGCTCGCCCTCCGGGCGCCGAGCCGCGAGCCCGGCCGCGGGGTCCATCCGGAGGTAGCCGCGCCGCAGGAAATCGTGGAGCGCCGTGACGATCCGCTCGCGCGGGCGGGCCTGCTCCTCGAGGGCGTTCTCGAACAGCACCTCCTTCAGCGCGCCGATCGTGAACGTCGCGTAGAGCTCGGTGTCCCCCGGCTCGATGACGCCGAGCCGCTGCCCCTCCGCGAGGCTCTGCTGCAGCAGGAGCTTCACCTCCTGCCGGAAGGCCCGCAGCTCCTTGACGAACGCCGGGTCGAGCCCGGCCGCGTGCGACAGGAGGATGCTCGTCAGCGCCGGATCGTCGAGCAGGACGGCCACGATCGCGCGGATGTTGTGCTTGACCTGCGCCTCGACGTCCGCCGACGGGTCCACGCGCAGGATGGCGCCGCCGAGCCGCGAGAAGAGGCCGCGCACGAGCTCGCCGAACACCGAGCGCTTGTCGGGGAAGTAGAGGTAGAACGTCCCCTTCGCGACCTTCGCGAGCGCGACGATGTCGTCGACCTTCGCCTCGTGATACCCCTTCTCGGAAAACACGGTGCGCGCCGCGCGGAGGAGCGCTTGGCGGCGCTCGGCCTTGTCCATGGGCCGGTCGCTTTACCATCACCGGCCCGCCATCTGGGGATCGATGTCTCCCCTCCGGCGTCGAGCAGGCCCGCCGCCTGAAAAGTTCCGGAAAATTCGCGGAACAGCGCACGACACGCGGATGCTGGCGGGAACCGCGCGCAAGCAGACGCAACCAAACGCAAGCAGACGCAACCAGCCGCAACCGCCCGCCACCGAGCGCCGCGTCGGAACCTTGCACCCTGGACGCAGCGACGGCCCGAGATGGCCGAAAAACAGCGTTGCGCGACGACCAAGACGCACCGGATTGCTTGATTTCCCGGGCACCCCGTTGTAGCCATCACGACTGACCAGCCAGTCAGTCGGACGCTGGGGACCGGCGACGGCGGTGGGAGGAGCCCCGATGGGAAGGCAGATCCAGGAACCGGTCGTGGTCGGCATCGACGTCGGCTCGACGACGGTGAAGGCCGTCGTGCTCGATCCGCAGACGCTCGAGATTCTCTGGAGCGACTACCAGCGGCATCAGACCAAGCAGCCGGAGAAGGTGCTCGAGCTCCTCGAGACCATCGAGGCGTCGTTCCCCGCGTCGCCGAGGGACAGCTGGCGGGTGTTCATGACGGGCTCCGGCGCCGCGCCCCTCTGCCCCGGCCTGGGCGCCAAGTTCGTCCAGGAGGTCAACGCGGTCACGCTCGCGGTCGAGAACCTGCACCCGGACGTGGGCAGCGTCATCGAGCTCGGCGGGCAGGACGCGAAGATCATCATCTTCCAGCGCGACGAGAAGACGGGCGACAAGACCGCCGCGCCGTCGATGAACGACAAGTGCGCCTCCGGCACGGGCGCCACCATCGACAAGTGCATGATCAAGGTGGGCCTCCCGCCGTCGGAGGTGGTGAAGATCCACTTCGACGACTCGAAGCTCCACCACGTCGCCGCGAAGTGCGGCGTCTTCGCCGAGACGGACATCGTGAACCTCGTGAAGAGCGGGATCCCCTCGACGGAGATCCTCTGCTCCCTCGCCGACGCGATCGTCCTCCAGAACCTGTCGGTGCTGACGCGCGGCTCGACGCTGAAGCACAAGGTGATCCTGCTCGGCGGCCCCAACACCTACCTCCCCTTCCTCCAGGAGTGCTGGCGCAAGCGGATCCCCGAGACCTGGGACGAGCGCGGCTACAGCTGGCCGAAGGACCGGCCGGTCGAGGAGACGATCTTCGTCCCGGAGAACTCGCAGTACTACGCGGCGTTCGGCGCGTGCGTGTACGGGCTCAAGGAGGCCCCGGAGGTCGGCCTCTACGCCGGCAAGGCGGGGCTCATCGAGTACATGACGAACGGCAGGAAGGCCCGGCTCGGCGAGAGCGCGGGCCCGCCGCTCGTGAAGACCCGCGACGAGGTCGACGAGTTCCGGAAGCTCTACAGCATCCCGAGGTTCACGCCGATGAAGCTCGCGCCCGGCCAGGTGGTGCGCGGGGTCATCGGCCTCGACGGCGGCTCCACCTCGTCGAAGGCGGTGCTCATCGACGAGGACGGGAACATCGTCTGCAAGGCCTACCAGCTCTCCAAGGGCAACCCGATCCAGGACGCGAAGGAGCTCCTCTCCCAGCTCCGGCAGTACGTGCTCGATCAGGGCGCGACGCTCGAGGTGCTCGGCTTCGGCGGCACCGGGTACGCGGCCGACGTGCTCCAGGAGTGCATGCGCGCCGACGTCAACATCGTCGAGACCGTCGCCCACATGATGAGCGCGGTGAAGTTCTTCGGCGACGTCGACGTCATCTGCGATATCGGCGGACAGGACATCAAGGTCCTGTTCATGAAGAACGGCGATATCGCGAACTTCCGCCTCTCCAACTCGTGCTCTGCGGGCAACGGCATGTTGCTCCAGGCGATGGCCGACCAGTTCGGCCTGAAGGTGACCGACTACGCCGACACGGCGTTCGGCGCCGAGCTCGCGCCGAAGTTCAGCTACGGCTGCGCCGTCTTCCTCGACACGGACCGCGTGAACTTCCAGAAGGAGGGCTTCTCGAAGGAGGAGCTGCTCGCCGGCCTCGCCCAGGTGCTGCCGAAGAACGTGTGGCAGTACGTCGTGCAGATCCCGCGGCTCGCGGCGCTCGGCACGCGCTACGTGCTGCAGGGCGGCACGCAGTACAACCTCGCGGCGGTCAAGGCGCAGGTCGATTACATCAAGGAGCGCGTCCCCGGCGCCGAGGTGTTCGTCCACCCGCACACCGGCGAGGCCGGCGCGCTCGGGGCCGCGTTCGAGACGCTCCGGGTCGTGAAGCGCAAGGGCCAGTCGACGTTCATCGGGATCGACGCGGCGATCGCCCTCGAGTACACGACGAAGAACGACGAGGAGACGGTCTGCCACTTCTGCCCGAACGAGTGCAAGCGGACCTTCATCGACACGAAGCGGCCTGACGGGACGACGAGCCGCTACATCTCGGGCTTCTCGTGCGAGAAGGGCACCGTCGAGAGCGAGCAGGCGATGCTCGCGCTGGTCGCCGAGCGGAAGAAGATCGCGAAGCAGTTCCCGAACCTCGTCGACTACGAGTCGAAGCTCGCCTTCCGGCACTTCTACGCCACGGCGCCGCTCCCGGAGGACGGCGCGCCGGTGAAGGACACGGTCGTCAAGAAGGGCTTCCTCGGCATCCGCCGGGTGGAGACGACGCGCCCGTTCCGGCGGAGCGGCACCGAGGTGCGCGAGCGCCTGCGCCGCGTCCGCATCGGCATCCCGCGCGTCCTCAACATCTACTCGACCGGCCCGTACTACCGCGCTTACTTCGAGGCGCTCGGCATCCCCAAGCAGAACGTCGTCTTCAGCGACGCGACGAGCGAGGAGATGTGGGTCGAGGGCGGCAAGTACGGCTCGATCGATCCGTGCTTCCCGTCCAAGGTGGCGCAGGCCCATGTCCACAACCTGCTCTTCCACCACCACTCGGACGAGAAGAAGCTCCATTACATCTTCTTCCCCATCCTCACCCATGTGCCGAGCTTCGGCGAAGGGGTGATGGACAAGACGAGCTGCCCGATCGTCGCGGGCGTGCCGGACGTCATGAAGGCGGCCTTCACGAAGGAGGTCGACTTCTTCAAGACGCGCGGGATCGAGTACCTCGATCCCGCGCTCACGTTCTCCGAGATGACGCTGACGGCGCGCCGGATGTTCGAGACCTGGGGCCCGCGGCTCGGCATCACCGAGGACGAGAGCGATCACGCGCACCGCGAGGGGATGCGGGCGCTCTCGCAGTTCGAGCGCGATCTCCAGGACAAGGGGCGGGCGATCCTCGAGACGGTCGAGTCCGAAAATCGCGTCGCCATCCTGATGATCGGGCGGCCGTACCACTCCGATCCGGGCCTGAACCACGGCATCCCGGAGGAGTTCCAGGTGCTCGGCTATCCGATCCTCTCGGTGCGATCCATCCCGCGCGACATGGAGTACCTCGCGAGGTACTTCAAGGACGAGATCGCGACGGGCCAGCACCCGCTCGACATCAACGACGTCTGGCCGGAGAACTACTCGGCCAACAGCGCGCAGAAGGTCTGGGCGGCCAAGTTCGCCGCCCGCCACCCGAACGTCGTCCTGCTCGATCTCTCGAGCTTCAAGTGCGGCCACGACGCGCCGACGTACGGGATCATCGACAGCATCGTGAGCTCGAGCGCCACGCCGTACGCGGCGCTGCACGACATCGACGCCAACAAGCCGGGCGGCTCGATCAAGATCCGCGTGAAGACGTACGCGCACAGCCTCAAGCTGCACGAGGAGGCGCTCGAGGACGCGGCGAAGAAGAAGGCGCAGCTGGTCCAGCGCATCGAGGAGAAGCGGCTCGAGCTGCTCCAGCTGAAGCGCGACCAGCAGGCGGCGCGCAAGATCACGGATCCCGCGCTCGAGCGGGAGATCGCGGCGCTCGCCGAGAAGGTCCGGAGCTACGTCGCGCCGGTCTCGCCGCCCGAGGCGCCGAAGACGGGCCTCGTTCAGCTCAAGAAGAAGCAGTCCGACGGGACCGTCGTCCCCCTGGAAGCCTGAACCACGTCGAAGGTCGAGGGGGGGACGGCGGGGCCGCCCCTTCCAGCATCCAAGCGAAGGGAAGCCACGCCATGCAACACACGAGCACGACGAGCACGACCACCACGCAGAAGACGCGCCTTCCTCTGGTGGGCGAGGCGCGATCCACCAAGACCGACGTCGACATCGAGGCCGAGCTCAGGGCCTTCGAGGAGGCCGAGCGGGAGCGGCTCGGGCTCAAGGCCGAGCGGCGCCAGTGGGTCGACAACATGCTCAAGCCGAAGATGACCAAGAAGGAGCGCGACAACGTGACGCTCCTCATCAGCGGCCTCACCGCCGCGCAGGACTTCCTGTGCGAGGGCGCGCTGAAGGGCCTCGGCTACAACGTCCACTACTTCGGGATGAGCGACAACGCGGGGCTGCAGACGGGCAAGGAGTTCGGCAACCGCGGCCAGTGCAACCCGACGTACTTCACGGTCGGCGGCCTCGTGAAGTACCTCATCGACCTGCGCGACAAGCAGGGGATGTCGACCGAGGACATCATCAAGAACTACGTCTTCCTGACGGCGGGCGCGTGCGGCCCCTGTCGGTTCGGCATGTACGTGACCGAGTACAGGAAGGCGCTCCGCGACGCCGGCTTCGACGGCTTCCGGGTCATGCTCTTCCAGCAGACGGGCGGCCTCTCGCAGGCGACGGGCGACGACGTCGGGCTCGAGATGAACCCCGCGTTCTTCATCGCGATCATCAAGGCCATCGTCTGCGGCGACACGCTGAACGCGCTCGGCTACCGGATCCGGCCTTACGAGGTGGAGCCGGGCGCCACGAACCGCGCGATGGAGAGCGCGAAGCGCATCCTCTACAAGGCGCTTTTCGAGCAGACGAACGTGTTCAAGGCGCTCTACGAGGCGCGCAAGGAGTTCGAGGGCGTCCGGGTGGACAAGCTCCGGCCCAAGGCGAAGACGTCGATCATCGGCGAGTTCTGGGCGATGACGACCGAGGGCGACGGCAACTACGCCCTGCAGAGGTTCCTCGAGAGCGAGGGCGGCGAGAACGACATCCAGCTCACGACGGCGTGGCTGCTCTACAACATCTGGGAGTGCGCCCGAGACACCCGCGAGAGGCGCGACCTGCGCGGCGCCGACGAGGGCAATTACGGCCTCGCCGGCCTGGACGAGTTCGGCGTGGCGAAGCGCCTCGCGACGATGCGCCTCGCCGAGGGGGCGCTGCGCGTCGGCTTCCAGGCGTTCGCGCTGCCGCTCGGCCTGCTCGACTACCACCTTCCGGACATGGATCTCGTGGCGGAGGTGGCGAAGGACTACTACTCGAACGACCTCCGCGGCGGCGAGGGGCACATGGAGGTCGGCAAGCTCATCGTGAACGCCGTGAAGTCGAAGGCGCACGTGACGGTGAGCGTGAAGCCGTTCGGCTGCATGCCCTCGTCGGGCGTCTCCGACGGCGTCCAGTCGCTGATCACGTCGCGCTACCCCGGGACGATCTTCTGCGCGGTGGAGACGAGCGGCGACGGCGCGACGAACTTCTACTCGCGCATCCAGATGTACATGTTCAAGGCGCGCATCCTGGCCGAGCAGGAGCTCACCCGCGCCTACGAGGAGGCGGGCGTCACGGAGGCCGAGGTGCGCGCGTTCCTCGCGAGGAACCCGAAGTACGCGAGCCCGCTCCACCACGCGCCGCATCGCGTCGCCGGCTCGGCCGCCAACCTGGTCTACGAGGTGGCGCCGCTCATCAAGCAGACGGCCGCCGAGCGCGCAGTGGGCAAGGCCAAGGCGGCGGCGGGCGCGCTCCGCGACGCCGTGATGGCCGCCCCGGCCAAGGCGAAGGCGGCAAAGGAGTTCCTCACGGACCCGGAGACGCTCGCCCGGGCGCGCGAGGACGTCGCGCTGCTCCGCGACATCGTCGGCGGCAAGGCGGCGGAGCGGTTCAGCCCGCTGGTCAAGCGCCTGGCCGGCAAGGCGTACTTCGAGAACAACCCCGAGGTGAGCCACGTGAGCCACGCGGCGAACAGCGTGGAGCCGATCGCCGCGGAGTGAGGCGGACGAGGCGGACGCCGCCGGGCGAGCTGCGCCCGGCGGCTTCCCGGCCTCTCGCGCCTCTCCCCGATCGACGCACCGCCCCACCCGCCGCGCGCCGTCCGGCCGCGACGCACGCGCGAAATTCTGCTAGATATCGCGCGCCATGACCGAACTGCGCTCGTTGTCTCCCGATGCTCTTGCCTCGCTCACCCGTGAGCTCGAGGCGCGTTTCGCTGCCTTTGAAGCTCGCGGCCTCAAGCTCGACATGACGCGCGGCAAGCCGTCGTCCGAGCAGCTCGATCTCGCGAACGGCATGCTCGCGCTGCCCGGCGCGGGCGACCTCATCGCCTCGGACGGCTCGGATACGCGCAACTACGGCGGCCTCGACGGCCTGCCCGAGATGAAGGCCATCTTCGCCGAGATGCTCGAGGTCCCCTCGGAGCAGGTCATCGTCGGCGGGAACAGCAGCCTGACGATGATGCACGACGCTGTGGTCCGCGCGCTCGTCCACGGCGTGCCCGACGGCAGCGGCCCCTGGGCGAAGCAGCCCAAGGTGAAGTTCCTGTGCCCGAGCCCCGGCTACGATCGTCACTTCGCGATCTGCGAGCACCACGGCATCGAGATGATCACGATCGACCTGCGCGACGACGGGCCGGACATGGATCAGGTCGAGAAGCTGGTCGCCGAGGACGCGGCCATCAAGGGCATGTGGAGCGTGCCGAAGTACTCCAACCCCACCGGCACCACGTACAGCCCCGAGGTCGTGCGCCGGCTCGCGGCCATGAAGACGGCGGCCCCGGACTTCCGCCTCTTCTGGGACAACGCCTACGCGGTCCACGACCTGTACGCCGAGGGCGACAAGCTCGCGAACATCGTGCCGGCGTGCCAGTCCGCGGGCCACCCCAACCGGCCGTTCGTCTTCGCCTCCACGTCGAAGATCTCGTTCGCCGGCGCCGGCGTCGCGGCCATGGCGTCCAGCCCCGCGAACGTGGCGGACGCGAAGAAGCACCTCGGCATCCAGACCATCGGTCCGGACAAGGTGAACCAGCTGCGGCACGTGCGGTTCTACAAGGATTACAAGGGCCTGCTGAGCCACATGCAGCGGCACGCCGAGCTCATGCGGCCCAAGTTCGAGGCGGTGACGACCACGTTCGAGCGCGAGCTCGGCGGCAAGGGCATCGCCAGCTGGACCTCGCCGCGCGGCGGCTACTTCGTCAGCCTCGACACCCTCGACGGCTGCGCGAAGGAGGTCGTGCGCCTGGCCAACAAGGCGGGCGTCAAGCTGACCGGCGCCGGCGCGACATACCCGTACGGCCGCGATCCTCGCGACCGCAACATCCGGGTCGCGCCCTCGATGCCGCCGCTGGATCAGATCCGCGTCGCCATGGACGTCGTCGCGGTCTGTGTCCAGCTCGCGAGCGTCCGCAAGCTCGCTGGCTGATCGCCGTCATCGTCGCTCGCCCGCATTGCGATCGACGCACCGCAGTGCAAGGGTGGGCGCTCCCTCCTCCTGGAGCGCCTCACCATGCAGCAACTCACCGTCGAAGGTCAGCAGAGAGTTTCCGACCTGTCACAGCGCTATTTCGTCAGCACCGACGCGGTGATGACGTTGTTGCAGGCGCTCGTGAACGGCCATGGAACGATGGCGCAGTTCTACCACCCCGAGCTGGGCGGCGGAGGGCAGTGGATGCAGGGCGGCATGACCATGGTCGGGGACATGTTCAACAACGGTCTCAAGGCCAAGGTGGACGGCCTTTGCTCCGAGCTGTCCAGTCTGCTGGCCAGCCAGCCGTTCGTTCCAGCGCCCGCGAGCTATCCATCGCAGGGCGGTCAGCAGCAACAGCAAGGTGGCAGTGGAGGTTTTGGGGGATCGCCGGTCAGCCTGTTCGTCCCGGGGTCGGGAGGGGGCTCGGGCAGCTGGTGGCCGGGGGAGCTCGGCGTGCCGAGCTCCAGCGGATCGCAGAACAACGTCCGATATGCCTACTTCCCCGGCGCGCGGCGCCTGGCCGTCGAGGTCAACGGGCGCGTCAGCGTCTACGACACGCTCGATCACCAGATCGGCGGCGTGTCGCAGCAGCAGGGGTCAGGGTCGTCGGTGACGTTCACCAGCCAGTACGGCGTGGTGAGCGTGCTGAGCTTGCCAATCATCTCCGGCGATCTTGCCGTGAAGCAGGCGCCGATCGCCCCGCCCGCTCCGGCGCAAACGCCCGCTCCGGCGCAGGCGCCCGCTCCGGCGCAGGCGGACGCCTCCCTCCCCCGCCCTGCTCCTGCGCAGGAAGGGGATATCTTCGCCGCCATCGAGCGACTCGCCGATCTCCGGCAAAAGGGGTTCATCACCGAGCAGGAGTTCGCTGCAAAGAAGACAGAGCTCCTCAGCAGGCTCTGAAGCAGGATCTGAGCGCGGGGAGAGGACGGTCGCCGAGGGCGACGAGGAGCGGGCGGCGAGCGCCGGAGAGGAGCGCTCGCCATGCTCCGTCATCCCTCACCCGCCGTGACAGACCGCTTCGACGTTGTGCCCGTCCGGATCCCGCACGAACGCACCGTAGTAGCCAGGGTGGTACTGCGGCCGCGGCCCCGGCGGACCGTTGTCGACGCCTCCAGCCGCCAGCGCGGCCCGGTAAAACGCGTCGACGTCGGCCCGTGTCTTCGCGACAAAGGCGACATGCAAGCCGCCCTTCAGGGGGGTTCCCGTGCCGATCCAGAAGTCCGGCTTCCCGTCGGCCCCCAGGCCGGCGTGGCTGCCCGCGCCCCCGGTCATCTCCGGCGTGATCTCCATCAGGAGCCCGTAACCAAGGGGGGCCAGGGCCGCCTGATAGAAGGCCTTGCTCCGCTCATAATCCGATACTGGAAAACCGATGTGGTCGATCGCCATGCGCGCCATCATCGCCCAAACGGGCGCGCACCGGCCGAAGAAATGGGGCTGCTGCTCCTCCTCCCTCCTGCCGAGGCACGCTCATCCAGCGCACTGCGCGCCGTTGCGATAGGCCACCTCGGATTGCCGTCTTCAGCAGGAATTCGGTGTTGCGCGCCACGGCCGCCCGGACGTCGCTCCCTTGTCCGCCCGGCGCCGTGACGTTCAGCGGGCGGCACGCAGCCGGGCTTACCGAGCGGGGCGCGCGCTCGCGCGCTCGAGGCCGCGGAGGACCTCCTCGAGCGCTTCCTGGGTGATGAGACCCACGTGCCGGAATACCTCCCGGCCCCCTGCGTCCAGGACGACGACGCTCGGCACGTGGTGCAGCCCGGCGAAGGGCCCCTCTCCGGCGATCGTCGGGGCGTCCGCGAGCGCGACCGGGTACGGGAGCCTGAGCGCCGCGACGAAGGCCTCGACGAGCGGCCGGTTCTCGCTCGCCTCGAGGACAAGGAGCGCCGCGTTGACGCGCGGCGTGTGATCGCGGAACAGCCCCGCGAGGAACCGCGCCTCCGCCTGAGACGCCACATCGTAGGTCGCGACGAAGCCGATCACGCTGAACCTGCCCGAGAGCGACCCGGTCGAGAGCTCGCGGCCGTCGAGGGTCTCGTACGAGAAGCTCCGCACCGGGCCGGGCGCCGGGGCCGCCGCGGCGACCGGCGGCCCCGCCGCTGGCTCCCGGACGGCGTCGCCGCCCCCGCCGCAGCCGATCGCGATCAGCAAGAGCGGCGCGAGCGACCTCATGGCAGCGGATCGCCCTCCAGGTGCGCGTCGAAGAGATCGGCGCAGAGCTGCAGCGAGGGTGGGAGCTCGGCGCCCTTGCGCTGCTGCGCCAGGACGGCATGGCACAGCTCCTCGATGACCAGCTTGATCGGCGTGGCCTCGAGCTGCGCGCCGTCGAGCAGGATCCCCGGACCCGGCGCGTCCTCCGCGCGGACGATGGGATCGTGCCGCGCCCAGGCGATGCCGTCCTCGGGGAGATAGCGGCACCAGAGCACCCGGACGAAGCGCAAGTAGAGCGGCGTCACGAGCGCCACCACGCGATCGCCCCCCGCGGCGACGCCGCGCAGCGCGAAGCCGCCCGCCGGACGCGGAGCGCGCTCACCTTCCCCGATCGCGACCTCGATGCGCTCGCGGCGCCCGGCGTCGCTCTCGACCGACAGGAGCGGGGCATAGATCGCCACCGCAGGGACCTGCAGCTTGGGCGCGTCTTCCGCGAGGACATCGAGCCACGCCTCGCGCGCCTCGGGGCCGAGCTCCCCGTACACGTGGGCCGCAGCGATGGCAGCCTCGGCGTCGGTCGCGAGCGCGGCGAGCCACTCCCGCCAGGCAGCGAGGATGCGCGGGTCGAGCAGCGCGCCCGACGGCGCGGGCAGGCCCTGCGCCGCTCCGTCGTGAGCGGCAGCGTCCAGCGAGGGCTCCTCGACGAGATCGACCGAGCTCGGGTCGCGGCGCTCCGTCATGCCACCCTCAGCGCAGCGCGTCGCGGCGACGCGCCCCAACGTCGCGCTCGAGATCGAGCAGGAGCTCGGCGAGCTCGTCGCCCCGACCGAGCGGCGCGGCGAGCGTGATCTCTCCGCCGCGATCCGCGAGCAGGAGCGCGACGCCGTCGCTCGCCTCGACGATGCTCTTCACGAACACGACGTCCGCTGGATGGACGAGGACGTGCTGCACCAGCATCCCGGCGCTCGCGTCCGCGATCGAGAGGGGGCCGCGCGCGGGCCCGAGCTGCCCCGCGGCCCCCGAGGGGTGCCCGCCGGCCGGAGACGCGGATGCGACTCGCCTGGAATTGCTGTCGTTCCGGCCCATGGACGGCGGAGCTAAGCACCGCTCGCCGGAGGGATCCAGCGGGCACACCCGGCGGGGATGGCCAGCCTCCTCGCCGCGTCAAGATGCCGCGTCCCTCCCTCGATCCGCGGGCGCCGCGGCGTTCTCGAGCCCGCCAAAGCGCAGCGAGATCGTCGGGCCGCTCACCTTCACCCCTCCATGATCCGCGCCCGCGGCGCGCCGACGGCGCCATCGGGAGCGTGACGGGCCGCGGGCCCGAACCAGACGAGAACCGACGAGAACCGACGAGAACCGACGAGAGCCGGCGAGAGCCGCCGCCGCGAGCCGGGGCGGACGGGCTCTGGGGCCCACGGCGCGCACGAGGATCGCCGCGCGGGGCGAAAGCGCCGCGAGGGGCGCTACACTCCCGCCGATGTCAGCCTCACGAGCCTGCAGCGAGCGAATGGAGGAGCGCCGCGAGACGTGCCCGGCGCCGCAGCCGAAGACCGCCGTCGACGACGACGAGCGCGAGCACGACGAGCACGACGAGAACGACAACAAGCTCGTCGACCTGCCGCCGCTCGGGCACGACGAGGAAGAAGGGGGCGACGAGGGCTTCGACGACCTCCTGCAGACGCTCGACGACGCGGAGCAGGGGCTCGACGACACGAACGCGAGCGACCTCGAGATCGGCGTCGAGCTCGCCCTGGACGACAGCGGGACCGGGGAGGACGAGCCCGCGGAAGAAGGCGTCGATGTCGGGGCGCTCCACGAGGGGATCGCGGACGCCGACGCGGGCTCGTGGCTGTCCGATGAGGCCGTCGAGCAGAGCGACGCCGAGCAGGACGATCTCGACGATCACGGCGGGGCGCACGGCGACGACGGCGGCGCGGAAGGGACGGGAGAGGACCCGGCGGACGACGTGGACGAGGGGCAGCTGCCGGCGCTCGACGCGGACCAGGACGGCGCCTACGAGGGCGAAGATCTGCTCGCAGAGCTGCCCGATCTCCCGGACGACCAGGCCCCCGTCTGGGATGCGCTGCCCTGGGTCGTCGTCGAGGACGCGGGCGCCGCCGTCCCGTGCAGCACGCTCGCGGTGACCGGCGGCTACGTCGTCGCGGGCAGCGCCGGCGCAGAGCCCGGGCTGACGAGCGAGCCCGCCGCGCGATCGGGAGGCCGCCCGCGCCGCGCGGAGCGGGCGGGCGCCGATCGCGGGACCGTGCTCGTCATCGACGCGGGGGCGCTGTCCGCGCGCCGCGCCGGCATCGACACGTCGGCGTCTTCCATCGCTTTGTCGGACAGCGCGATCCTCATCGCCACGCGCCGCGGCAACCTGCTGCGGAGCGACGACCGGGGGAAGAGCGCGAGCCCGCTCGGCGCGTGGGGCTCGGGCGGCGCGCCGGTGACGCTCGCGACGACGCCGGGGCGCTTGTGGGTGCTGGCCGGCAAGACGCTGTGGTCGCCCGCGGCCGGCGCGGTCGTCCCGCCGCCGGAGACCGGCTCCGCGGCCACGGGCTCGCCCCGCCGCGACGGCGCGCCGACGCCGTCGAAGGGCGCGCTCTCCCTGACGCCCGGGCCCGCGCTGCGGGACGGCGTGCTCCGGATGAGCGCGAGCGAGGGGGTGATCGTGGCGCTCACGAGCGCGGCCGAGGGACCGCAGCTCGAGCGGCTCCGCGGCGACGACGAAGGCTCGCCGGTCGTGCCGCTGTCCGGGGCGGCGCGGCGCGCGGCCGAGGCCGACGACTGCCGGCTCGCAGCGGCGGCCGGCGGTCGCTCGATCGCGATCTCCGGCGCCGGGCTCCTCTGCGTGTCGCGCGACGGCGGCGAGACGTTCCGCGTGCTGGAGGGGCTCGCGGTGGTCGTCGCCCTCGCCTTCGCGGGCGACCACAAGGCCTCGCCGCTGCTCGCGCTCGTCGCCCGCGAGGGCGAGCGCCGGGCGCAGCTCGTCCACGTGCCGTCGAACGCCGCCCCGACGCTCGTCGCCGAGCTCGGGGCGACGCCCCCCGGCGCCCCCGAGGAGGAGGCCGCGTCGATCGGACCTGCGGCGATCGCCTGGGACGCGTCGCGCGAGATCGTGTGGGTCGCGTGCTGGGCGGGGCTCGTCGCGCTCACGCGACAGAGAAAGCACTGACGGTCGTCCTCCGCCTCACGAGCGGCCACACGAGCGCCGGCTCGCCGCGCTCAGGCGTCGCTCGCCGAGCGTCGACCCGCCGCGCTCGCACGTCGCTCGCCGAGCGCCGGCGGCGCGCTCAGCCGCCGACGAACGACGCGTGCAGCAGGCGCTGCGCGGCCGCGGCGTCCGCGGCGTCGACGAGGGCGCCGAGGCGCAGGGGGCCCGCGACCGTGAACCGAGGCGCGATGCCGGCGCGCCCGAGGACCTCGACGAAGCGCGCGAGCGGCTCCGCCGTCGCGGAGAGCCCGTCGCCGACGACGCTGACCGCCGCGAGCCCCTCGACGAGCTCGAGCGACGGCAGCAGCGCGGCGAGCTTTCGCCTGGCCCCCTGCCACTCGGGTACGTTGAGGAGCGGGATCACGAGCGCGCCGCCGCCGTGACCGAAGGAGAGATCCCGGAAGCCCAGCCCGAGCTCGCCCGCCGCGCGGAGGACCTCGTCGAGCCGGAGCCCGCCGTGAGCCCGCGCGAGGACGACGTTGCCCTCGGCGACGATCGCGCGCGCCGCGAGCGCCTTCGGCGCCGAGCCCGGCGCGAACCGGCGCACCACCGTCTCCCGCGCGCCGGGGCCGGTATCGAAGGTCGACCGCGCGTACAGGGCCACGCCGGAGCGCCGCGCCCACTCGACCGCCTGGGCGCAGACGACCTTCGCGCCGCACTCGGCCATCTCCTGGAGGACCGCGCAGTCGAGCTCGGGCAGGTGGCGGGCGTCCGGGACGACCCGCGGGTCGGCCGAGTACACGCCGTCGACGTCGCTGTAGATCTCGCAGCGCTCGGCGCTGAGCGCCGCCGCGAGCGCCACGGCCGTCGTGTCGGAGCCCCCGCGGCCGAGCGTCGTGATCTCGCGGCGGTAGCTCATCCCCTGGTAGCCGGCCACGATCACGATGCGGCCGCGGGCGAGCTCGTCCTCGATGCGGAACGGGCGGACCTCGATGATCCGCGCGTCGAAATGGCGATCGTTCGTGAGGATGCCGGACTGGGAGCCCGTGAACGAGATCGCCTCGAAGCCCCGCGCCTGGATGGCGATCGAGAGGAGCGCCATCGAGACGCGCTCGCCGGTCGAGAGCAGCATGTCGAGCTCGCGCCGGGGAGGATCCGCGGCCGCGCTCGCCGCCTGCCGGGCGAGCGCGAGCAGGCCGTCGGTGGTCTTGCCCATCGCGCTGACCACGACGACGACGTCGTTGCCGGCGCGCTTCGCGGCGACGACGCGCTCGGCGACCTTGCCGATCCTGTCGACGTCGGCGACCGATGAGCCGCCGTACTTCTGCACGATGATCGGACGGCCCGCCCTCGCGGGCGGGGCGCCCGGCTCGCACGGCGAGCCCTCCTGCTGGGCGCGGTTCGACGGCTGCTCGGCCATGCTGCACCTCCAAGCGCTGCGCGCGCTGCGCAAGAGCTCGGGCTATCACGGGCGCGGCGCGCGGGCCAAGCGCGCGGCTCGCCGCGAGGGCGCGGGCCGCGAGGGAGCGATCAGGCGAGCTCGCTCTGGAGCAGCATCTCGTAGAGCTCCGCCTCCGAGGCGCGCCCCTCGGCCCGCGCCCTCACGGCGAGCCGCGCGAGCACGCTGCGCCGCCGCGGCGCGACCTCCTGGCGGACGGCGTCGTCCCCCTCCTCCATCCGCGCCGAGAGCAGGGCGAGGAGATCGAGGTCGCGACCGAGCCGCTCGAGCGCATCGGCGAGCGCCATCGCCACCGCCTGATCGGCGGGATCTGCGCGGAGCCGATCGGCGAGCCGCTCGGCCAGGAGCTCGTCGTCGACGCCGAACGCGCGGGCCAGCGGCACCTGCCCCTCCGCCAGCGTGACGCTGCTGGGGATGGGCGCCGTCAGGTCGGTCGACGTGTCGGTGCCATCGAGCGTGGGCATCTCGTCGATGATCCCGGGGTCGACCGGCGCGGCCTTGGGCGGGGCGGCCGGCGCGCGGGGGCCAGGGGGAGGCTTGTTCGGCGCCGGGGCGACCACCACGGGCTCGGGCGGGAGCGTGCGCCGGCGCGGTGCGGCGACGTGGACCTCGATCCGCTGCTCGGCCGCGCGGGGCCGCTCGACCGGGACAGGGGGCGCCGCCGGGGCAGGCGCGATCGGCCGCGCGATCTCGCCGGAGACGCGGCGGAACGCGGCGGTGATGCCCGGATCGCGCGGCCGGAGGCGCAGCGCGAGGCCCAGGTGGCGCTGCGCCGCGAGGAGATCCCCCCGGGATCGCTCCTCGATCTCGGCGGCCTCGGCGAGCAGGGCCGCGACGGCGGCGGCGCCGTCGCCGAACGGCGCTCCCCTCGCGCGAGCGGGGCCCGCGTCGTCGGCGCGGCCCTGGAGGGCGAGCTCCACCGCGTCGCGCAGCCGCCCGAGCGCGACCGACGCTCCGCCGAGATCGCCGAGCCCGGCGCACCAGCGGCCCTCGAGCAGCCGCGCCTCCAGCGCCTCCGGCACGCCGGGCGGGACGCCCCGCACGCGCGCGATCGCCGCCGGCAGATCCCCCGCAATCTCCGCGAGGCCGCGGCCGAGCTCCAGGTCGAGCGCGCACGCGGGCGCGCCGCTGCGCGCGGCGAGGGCGCGCGCCCGGGCGAGGAGGTCGAGCGCGCGCCTCCCCTCCCCGGCGGCCCGCAGCGAGCGCGCCAGGCCCGCGACCACGTCGGGGCTCTCCGGCGCGTAGCGGAGCGCCCGCTCGAAGAGCACCCGCGCGTCGGCGACGTCGCCCCGCGCGAGGAACGCCTCCGCGGCCCTGCGAGACACGGCGTGGCGCGCCTCGGCGCCGCGCGCGGAGGCCTCGAGGTGCTCGGCGTCCGCGAGCGCGCCGCGCACGTCCGCGACGTCGAGCCGCGCGTCGAGCCGCGCCCACCGCAGCGCCTCGATCCCGGGCGCGCGCGCGACGCCGAGGTTCAGCGCGTCGAGGCGCACGTCGACCGCGTCCGCGAGCGCCGCCGCGCGCAGCCACGCGAGCGCGGCGAGCGGGCCGTAAGGCTCGGCGTGCGCGGCGCGGGCGAGCGCGGAGAACGCGCCGTCGCGATCGCCGACCGCCTCGAGGAGCGCGCCGCCGAGGAGGCCGGCGTCCACGGCGGGCATGGCGTCGACGACGGTCGACAGCGCCCCCTCGGCGCGCTCGCCGATCACGAGGTCGAGCCAGGCGAGGCGCGAGGAGATCTCGGGGTGCCGCGGGGCGCGCTCCAGCGCGGCGAGGTAGGCGCGGCGCGCCTCGTCGAGCCCGCCCGCGGACGCGAGCTCGTCGGCGGCGCCTGCGAGCTCGGCCACCTCGAGCGCCCTGAGCGCGCGGTCGCCAAGCGCGGGAGGCGCCGCGCCCAGCGCGCCCTCGGCGCGGAAGCGGCCGGCCTCCGCGCTGACCACGGCCCACTGCGCCCCCTCCACCGCGGGCGCCCTCGCGCCCGCCGCGGGCAGGAGCAGGCGGACGATCCGCTCGACCGCGGCGTCCAGAACGATCGCGCCCTCGACGAGGCGCCCGTGCGCGCCCGCCATCATCGACAGCGCCTGGAGCGCGAGCGCGTGCGGCGGGGCGGCGAGGCCGATGCCGCGGGCGCGCTCCGGCAGGAGCCTGAGCGCGCGCTCCGCCGGTGCCACGGCGACGTCGAACGCGAGCGCCGCCTCGCCGGATCGCAGCGCGACCAGCGCGCCGTCCTCGATGGGCGCGATGATGAGCTGCGGCGCGCCGTCGCCGAGGAGGCCGCGGAGCCGCGGCGCGGCCCAGCCGGCGAGCTCGGTCCCCTGCGCCTCGACGGAGAGCCGGACGAGCTGGCCGCGCCGGTGCCGGAAGCGCGCCACGCCGCCGGAGAGATCGACGGGGAACCGGATCCCGGCGAGCCGCACCACGAGCTCGGTGACGCGGAGCGGTCCGAGCGCGAACGGCTCCCCGAGCTCGATGGCGAGCGCGCCCTTGCTGACGGCGAGCCGGAGGACAGGGCGGTCGTCGGGCGGGCGCGGGGCCGCGCCGCCGCCGGGCGCGAGCGCGCGGATCGACGGCGCAAGGCCCAGCGCGCGCGCCGACCGGCCGCGCCTCTGTCCAGCAGCCATACCCGCCAAGGGTATCAACCCGGCGGCATTTCAGGCGAGTTCACGGCGATCGCGCCGGACGAGGCGCGCCGGGGCGGGTCAGACGTCGCCCTTGGCGAGCTTGTCCTTCATTTTCTGGATGAGCGCCGGGAACCCATCCTTCTTGATGATCTTCGTGAACTGGGCGCGGTAGCTCCCCACCAGGCTGACGCCCTCGGTGACGATGTCCTGCACGAGCCAGGCGCCCCCCTTCTGGGAGAGCTTGAAGGCGATCTCGACCGGCTCCTCGCGCGCGTCCTTCTTGGAGACGGCCTTGGTCTTGACCGTCATGACGCCGTTGCTGTCGGTCTCGCCGACGTACTCGACGTTGAAGTCGAGCGTCTTCTTCAGGTTGCGCTCGTAGGCCTTGCGCACGAGCTGCTTGAGGAGCTCGCTGAACTGCTTCTTCTCGGCGTCGGTCCGCGCGGCCCACTCGCTGCCCAGCGAGGCCTCCGCCAGCGCCGAGTAATCGAGCATCTCGTCGAAGACCGCGCCCACCTTCTTCTGGTTCTCGACCCCCCCCTTCTTCAGGAGGTCGAACAGGGCCGTCTGCCTGGCCTTGACGACGTCCGTCGCCGGCCCGGCGCTGGCGAGGCCCACCGGGCCGAGCGTGAGCGCGAGCAGCGAGAACGCCGCCGCGAAGAGATGGTTCATCCTGCGTGTCACGTATGGTTCTCCTTCTGTGCCTGCGGGCCGCGAGCGCGCCTCGGGACGCTTCTACTGCTCACCCTGTCCTTCGGCAAACGGCATGGCAAACGGCCTGCCAGGTCGGACGCAGGCCCCGGTGGCCCGGCGACGTCGCATCCCTGCTCTCCATGAACACCGCGAAAAGAGACAGCAATCCGCCTGCACTGGCCCGCTTCCCAGGGGCAGACGACGGCCTCGGCGGCCTATTCACGCGCGGAGGCGGGCTCGGCCGCGATCTCCCGGCTGGGCGCTCGGGCGAAGCCGCGCGCGGCGGCGGCGCGGGGCGTGAACGGAGCGCCACGCGTCCCCTGTGACGATGACGATGCAGCGGGCGCGATCGTGGGGCGGGCTCCGCGTCAGCCCGCCGGGCGCGATCGCGGGGAGAGCTCCGCGGCGACGGCGAGGCGCTCGGCGTGGCCTGCGTCGGATGGCCGATCCGGGATCCTCACCCGGAACGCGGTGCCCTCGCCCTCGCGGCTGTCCACCTCGATCGCGAAGCCGTGGTCGTCGAGGATCCGCTTCACCACGGCCAGGCCGATGCCCATGCCGTGCGTGCGGGTCGTGAAGAACGCGTCGAAGAGGCGATCGCGGGCGCCCGCGGGGATGCCTCGCCCCTGGTCGCGGATCTCCAGGAGCCACGCGCTCGCGTCGCGCCAGAGGCGCACGGTCACGACGGCGCCCGCGGAGCTCGCCTGGATCGCGTTCCGCACGAGGTTCCAGACGACCTGGCGCATCTGGGCTGCGTCGGCGGTCACGGGCGCGGACGACGGCCCATCGAAGCGGACCTCGACGTCGACGCCGCGGCCCGAGCGCCCCGCGAGCACGACGACGTCGCGCGCCGTCGCCGAGAGGTCCACGCCCTCGAGCGTGGGCACCCGCGGGCGCGACAGATCGAGCATGTCGCCCACGAGGTCGTTGAGGCGCGCGGTCTCGCGCTCGATGATCTCGCAGAGCTTGCGGTCCTCGTCGGAGAGCGTGCCGCCCGTGCGGAGGAGCTCGATGGATCCCGCGATCGAGCCGAGCGGGTTCCTGATCTCGTGGGCCAGCCCCGCGGCGAGGCGGCCCAGCGCCGCGAGCCGCTCGGCCTGCTCCGCCCGCGCGGTGGCCTGCACGAGCCGGCCGCCCGTCGCGCGCAGCCGCTCCGCCAGGTAGCTCGCGAGCAGCGTGACCACCACGATCGCGAGCAGGTTGACGAACATGGGGTACCGGAGCTCGCCCCACTGCGTCGCGTACGCCCCGGCGGGCTGGTCCGGCGGCACCCCGACGAGGTGCAGCCCGAGCGTCGCGCACAGGACGAGGTACGCCGCCGCCCCCGACGCCGCGGCGACGATGGCGCCGGGGAGCCCGAGGAGGATCGCCCCGGTCAGGCAGGTGAGGCCGTAGAGCGACGTCGCGCCGCTCGAGGCCCCGCCGGTGATGTACACGAGCGCGGTCCAGGTGATCTGATCGGTCACGAGCTGCGCCCGCGCGATCGCCCGGAGGGCGCGGTTCATGCGCAGGAACACGGCGTAGATGCCGGAGACGCCGTACGCGGTGGCGACCGTGACCAGCGCGACGTTGCTGGAGAAGCTCCCGGGGGTGAAGCCGCCGAGGTACACCGCCGCGGTCACGACGAGGAAGACCGTGAGCACCGCGAGGCGCAGCGCGATGAGCCAGGTGAGCCGGCTCGCGAGCGGCGCCTCGGCGCCGGCGGGAGCGCCGGACGGGAGCAGCATCGACGGCGTCGAGAGGCGGGCGTCGCGCGACGGCCCGGCCTCGGCGTGATCTCGCGGCGCCCCGGCCTCGCCGCCCTGGCTCGCCGGGGAGGCCGCGGGCGACATCACTCCGCCTTGATCTTGCCGGCGAGATCGAAGATCGGCAGGTACATCGAGATGAGCACGACGCCCACCATGCCGCCGACGATGACCATGAGGAGCGGCTCGAGCAGCGACGTCAGCGCGGCGACGGCGACGTCGACCTCCTCTTCATAGAAGTCGGCGATCTTGTTGAGCATGGTGTCGAGGGCGCCGGTCTGCTCGCCGACCGCGACCATCTGCACGACCATGCCGGGGAAGACGTTCATCTCGCCGAGCGGCTCGGCCATGTTCTTCCCTTCGGAGATCTTCTGGCGGGAGTACATGAGGCCCTCCTCCACGACGACGTTGCCGGCCGTCTTCGCGACGATGTCGAGCGCGTCGAGGATCGGCACGCCGGAGCCGAGCAGCGTGCCGAGCGTGCGCGAGAACCGCGCCACGGCGATCTTCTGCATGACCGGGCCGATGATGGGGAGCCTGAGGATGAGGCGGTGCACCATCCGCTTGCCGGCCGGCGAGCGATAGAAGTAGGTCGCGCCGAAGGCCGCGGCCGCGGTCAGGACGACGATGAGCGGGAGGTAGGTGACGAACGTCTTCGAGACCGCGATGACGATCTTCGTGAGCTGCGGGAGCGCGTCCTTCGCGCCGAACTCCGCGAACATCGTCTCGAACGACGGGATGACGAACGACATCAGCACGATCATGACGACGACCATGATCACGATGACGGCGATCGGGTACGCGAGCGCGCCCCGCACCTGGCGCGCGAGCTTCACGCGCTTCTCGATGTAGATCGCGAGCCGGTTCAGGATGCTGTCGAGGATGCCGCCCACCTCGCCGGCCTGGACGAGGTTGACGAACAGGTCATCGAAGATCTTCGGGTGGCGCCGGAGCGCGTCGCTGAACGTGGCGCCCTGCTCGACCGTGTTCTTGATGTCCTTCAGCGCCGCCTGGAAGACCTTGTTCGGCTCCTGGTTCGAGAGGATCTCGAGGCACTGGACCAGCGGGAGGCCCGCGTCGATCATCGTCGCGAACTGGCGGATGAACTTGACGAGGTCCTTCGCCTCGACGCCCGAGCCGAAGGTCAGGTTGAGGCGGAACTGCGCCCCCTTCTTCTTGACCCGGGTGGGGTTGAGCTGCTGAGCGCGGAGGCGGTTCTGCACCGCCGCCTCGTTCTCGGCCTCCATGGTGCCCTTCCGGATCTCTCCGGTGCGGCCGCGCGCCTCCCAAACGAACTCCGCCATAGTGCTCCCGGTCTTCTCCCTGGTCCACGACGGGCGAGCCGACGCGCCGGGGCGGCCCCGCCTCGGGGAGGCCAGGATAAAGTTCCAGGCGGTCCAGGGTCAAAGACGGTGGGGCGTTCTCTGATCCGGTGGGCGGGGCGACGCGACGGGGAAGGGAGGGGAGAAAGAGAAGAGAGAGAGGGCGCCGCGCCGAGCAGCACGCGCCGGCGGGGGTCTCCGCGCGGCGGGGGCGGGCGGGCGCTCGGCCATCCGCCAAGACCGGAGCGGGAGAACTTGCGCTGAGAACACCGCCCGGCATGTCTCCCTTCGGGCCATGCCACCTGGAACGTTTCGTCGCGCGCCACACAAGGCGCGCCTGAGACGCCGCGCCTCCTGAGACCGGATGGCACCTCGGTCGGTGCTCGCCGAGCGCCCACCCGCCCCCGCCGCGCGGAGACCCCCGCCGGCGCTCACCTCGATCCAGCCCTCGCGCTTCCATCAGAGCGGGTGGCCCTGAGCCATGAGCCCGGATCGCCGCGGCTCACACACGGACACGAGGGTGTGCCATCTGGACAGGGGGGTGGGTCATCAGGACATGAGGGTGTGCCATCTGGACAGGGGGGGTGGGTCATCAGGACATGAGGGTGTGCCATCTGGACAGGATCATGGGCCATCTGGACAGGGGGTGGGTCACACGGACGTGGGACAGATCCACCCGGACGGCACAGGTCGCCGGCGCGGGATCGTGAGATGGATCTCCTTGTCCGGAGGGCGTAGCGGCTTGTCCGGAGGGCGTGGCGGCCGGTCCGGGTGGGTCACCACTGGCCGGACGCCGAGGCTTCGCCGCGCTCCACGAGCGGCACGAGATGCTCCCTCACCTCGCGCACGAAGCGTGCGAGGCCACACGCCGCGCCGCTCGCTTCGAGGCGCTCAACGAGCACGTCGGCCCAACGCGCGTCCGCATCTCGCCCCGTGGTCGTCAGCACCGCGAGGACCCGCTTGGCATCCTTGCGGTCCGCTTCGCTCTTCGAGGTGAGTCGCTCGGGCTGCACGCAGGGGTCGAAATGGAGCTCACGGCGGAGAGCATCAAGGCGCTGGCGTTCCGAGTCGTCCTCGGGGACCCACGCCGCAACCAACCAGGCTTCGATCTCGGGCTCTGGAAGGGCACCGAGGACGACATCGAACGGCCAGCTCCCAGCCGCTACCGCCTGGGCGAAGCCCTCGGCGCGCTCCGCCCTGCCGTCCATGTCACGCGCGATCACCACGGCTACGGGGGGCTCGACCTCCTCCGCGAAGAGCAGGAGCGCGGCTCGGTGCATTTGCGCGTCTTCCTCGGCCCGCTCTCCTTCGAAGGAACCATAGATGCGGAGGCCGCGCTCCCGAGCGCGCTTCCACGCGCCGTGGAGATCGAGCCAGCCGAAGCCCTCCACCCCCTGCCAGCTCCGGCACGGTGAAAGGGGATCCGTCATCGAGCCTTGACACGCCTCGACGGTCTCTTTCACCCACGCGATGCGGTCGATGAGCATGCGGTCGACGAGCTTCTGGATGATCCGCGTATCGCCGACGCTCTCGGCGGCGATACCGATGCCGAGAGCGCTCACTCTCGCCCCTCGCTCACCCATCCCTCGCCGACGAGGCTCCACAACTCACCCGGGCGAAGATAGGCGCCCCGCTTCTGGGATGTCGGGTGCTCGTCGAGCCGGCGCAGCCCCGAGCCCCGCGCTCCGCAGCTCATGACCATGACCTCCTGCACGCGGAGCTCATCGAGGAGGAACGGCGAGTGGCTCGTCGCCACGATCTGCAGGTGAGGCGTCGCGTCGAGGATGCCACGGAGGTGCGCGACGAGCTTGCGCTGCGCGACCGGGTGAAGCGCCTTGTCCAGATCGTCGAGCAGGACGAGGCGCGGTGCGTCGAAGCGCATGACCGTGATCAGGCCGAGGGCAAGCAGCGTCCCCTCGGAGAGCTGACCGGCCGGCACCCACCCCAGCCCTTCCCACTCGACCTCGAAGCGGGCGCCAGTGACCTCGCGCGACTGATCGGCCCAGAAGTCCTGGCCACCCACGGATATCCGTTGCTTCTCCCGGCGCCGGACGCGAGCAGGGAGCGCGCGGATACGCCGGGCGCCGGGGACGATCGTCGCCAGATCCCGTTCGATCACCTCCAGGGTTCCGTCACGCAGCCCCTGCAGGTACTGCAGCACGGAAGCCAGACCCTCACCGTCGTGTCCGACGGCCGGGATCTCCTCTTCAGAGTAGTGCTCCGCGGCGAGCGTCTCGGCGTGCAGCTTGAGCCGGACGACCGATCCGAGCTTCGCCTCGCGGGGGCCTCGAAAGAAGAGCCGTTCTTCCTCCTGATCGTCGCTGGGCAGAGAGAGCTCCGTCTCCTGCCCTTCCCTGCCGAACCACAGGTGGAACCACTCAGGTCCCGGCTCCTCCTTCGCAGCCCCTGCGCGAAGACGGAACCGTCTGCCGTCCTCCAGGACGGCCTCCAGCTCGAGCTCGGTGGCGTCCGGCTTCGCGACCAGGTCTTCCACCACGCGTTCGCCCCAGAAGAACGACCCCGGACGGAGGGGCGCGGACCCGGGCTTCACGGCGGCAAGCTGGAGCAGGCGGTGCATCCCCTCCAGCACGGTGCTCTTGCCCACGGCGTTCGCGCCGACCAGCACGTTGAGCCGACCGAGAGGCAGCCTCACGTCTCGAAGCAGCTTGAAATTCTTGAAGTTTGCTTCCGTCAGCATCGCCGCTCTCTCGTTAACCCGAGATCGGGGCCGGGTACAGGAGCCTACCCTGCGCCGCTCCGGCGCGTCGCCGTGAACCAGGAAGCCCTACGGCGCGCATGACCAGCCTCCGACGGCCGTCGAGCGAACACCTGCGCGCGATGCAGCGGCGGACGCGGGCTGGTACACCGCCGGCGGACGCGCTTCCCGGCATCGCCCAACGAGCAGCCTACCCGCGCCCGCGCTCCGCCACGTAGCGGACCGCGCCGTGCACCTCGCGGAGGAGCGCGCCCTGACGGCGCTCGACGCGCACGAGCTCCTGGTGGCCCTCCCACGCGCCGACCGGCGCGACAAGGACACCCCCGTCGCTCAGCTGCGCCTCGAGCGCCGTGGGAGGCTCGGTCAGCGCGTAGGTCACCGCGACCTTCCAGGGCCGCTCCGATGACGAGGTCGGCCAGCGCGCTAGCACGCGCTCGGCGAGCGAGCGCCCGTCGCCGCACAGCAGCGTGACGCCCGCGCCCTCGTCGGACGGGCCGGCGGCGCTGGCCGCGAGCGCCTCGTCGCCCTCCTGGCGATCCGGCCGCGCGCCGAGCAGACGGACCGCGCGCGCGTGCAGCACGGGGTCGATCTCGATCGAGGCGACGTGCCCGGTCGGGCCGACGATGCGCCGCGCGAGCGCAGCCCCGTAGCCGGTGCCCGTGCCGAGCTCGAGCAGGCGATCGCCCGGGCCGAGATCGAGCAGGCTGTACGTGAGCAGGTACGCGTGCGGCGCGCTCACGGTCGCGTGCCCCGCGCGGTCGAGCGGAAGCGGGGTGTCGTCCGCGGACGCGGCGAGATCCTCCGGCAGGACGAAGCGCTCGCGCGGCACGAGGAGGATCGCGTCCAGGTAGTGGGCGAGGAACTCGAAGCGGCGCGCGAGCTCCGCCACGAGCGGCGCCCGCGCGACGCGCCCGGCCTCGGCGAGCTCGACGTCGCACGCGATGGCCGCGTCGAGCCGCTCGGGAACCGGCTCCCAGCGATCGGGCCGGCGATCGTCGTACCTCGCCGCGAGCGCGGCGAGCGGCGCAACGGCCGCGCGTGTTTCGGTGCCCCCGGGAGAAGCCACGGGGAGATCCTGAAGCAGGACCGGCCGTGCGGCTCGGTTTTTCGGGGAGCGCGTCGCGATTGTCCACGCGTCTTCCGGCTCGTCCGCCGAGTCATCCGGCCGGACGCCAGAGCTCGTTTGACACGGGCGCCCTGCCCTCCTCATCCTCGGCCATGACCCCCGTCGATCTCACGCCGATCGCAGCGCTCGCGATCGAAGCGCACCGCGCCGCGCCGTGCGCGTGCGTCGCAGCAGCCGTGCGCACGCGAGACAACGTCCGGTACGGAGCGGGCGCCGCGGGACGCTTGTGGCTGGAACACAGCCCGCCGGCAGGCGCCCGCGGCGCGACGCCGGCCGCGGCGACGGGCGACGCGATCTTCGATCTGGCGTCCGTGACGAAGCCGTTCACCGCGCTCGCGTTCGCCCGGCTCGCCCGCGCCGGCAAGGTGAGGTTCGACGAGCCGCTCGGGCGGGTGCTGCCAGAGCTCGCCGGCACGCGGTCGGCGCGCGTGCCGCTCGAGCTCCTCGCCGCCCACCGCGCCGGGCTCGAGGCGCACCGGCCGCTCCATCCGCCCGGCGTCGACGCGCCGATCGATCCCCTCGGCGCGCTGCTCGCCTGCGCGAACGGGCGCCGCGCGGAGTGCGAGGGCGATCCGCCCGCCGGCGGGTTCCCGCCGGTGTACAGCGACCTCGGGTACCTGCTGCTCGGCGCAGCGGTCGCGCGGCGCGGCGAGGCCGAGCTCGACGAGGTCGTCGCGCGGGAGGTGACGGGCCCCCTCGGGCTCGCGGTCGCGCCGGTCCGCGCGCTCCGGCGGCGCGATCCGCGGTTCGACGAGCGGGTCGTCCCCACCGAGGACGTCGCGTTCCGCGGGGGCATGATCCGCGGCGCGGTGCACGACGACAACGCGTGGACGATCGCGCGCGACGGGATGGCCGGGCACGCGGGCCTCTTCGGCGACGCCATGTCCGTGGCGCGGCTCGGGGTCGCGCTGCTCGAGGCGCTCGCGGGCGAGCGCCCGGAGTGGCTCTCGCGCGACGAGGTCCGGCGGCTGATCGCGCCGCGCCCGGGCGGGTCGCTGCGCGCGGGGTTCGACGGCAGGAGCGGCGAGAGGCCGAGCTCCGGCGCGCACTTCGGCCCGCAGACCTTCGGCCACCTCGGCTTCACCGGGACGAGCCTGTGGATCGATCCGGAAGCGGAGCTCGTCGGCGTGCTGCTCACGAACCGCGTCCACCCGACGCGCGCCTCCGACGCGATCCGTCGCGCGCGGCCCGCCGTCTATGACGCGATCGCAGAGGCCATGGCGCGGGCGCGATGACGCGAGGACGGATGGCGCGCCGCATCGCTCCCGCGTTTTCGCGGGCCGGCGCGGAGCGATGCTAGGCTGCCGCGGTGTCACACGGCGCCGTCCCCGAAGAGCTGGGCCCGTCCTCCGGGCTGGTTCGCTCGCCCGCAGAGCCGCCGCGCGCGCCCGGCGAGCCGCACCCCGGCGTGATCCAGCGCGAGCACGATGCGGACGGTGCGCCGAGGCCTCCCGACGCGGACCACGCGCCGCCGCCCGGGTCCGCCAGGGCGCCGCGGCGCGCGCAGACCCCCGCCGCGACGCCGAGCTCGCTCCGCCAGAACGCCGCGCAGAGCGGCCGCTTCATCCGCGCGTACCTGACGACGTTCACCGTCCTCGCGAGCTACCTCTGGTTCTTCTTCCTCCGCCGCCTCTTCGGGGAGACGTGGGCGAACAACCGCGTGGACGAGGTCCACGCGAGGAACGCCCGCCGCATCGAGCGCACGATCGTCGAGCTCCAGGGCCTCTTCATCAAGGTCGGCCAGATGCTCAGCATCATGGCGAACTTCCTCCCCGCGACGCTGCGCGCGGGGCTCGAGGGGCTGCAGGACCAGGTGCCGCCGCGCCCCTACGAGGAGATCGAGGCGCGCATCGCCGAGGAGCTCGGGCGCCCCATCGGCGAGGTCTTCGCCCGCTTCCACAGGGAGCCGCTCGCGAGCGCGTCGCTCGGCCAGGTGCACGAGGCGTGGCTCATGGACGGCACGCGCGTGGCCGTGAAGGTGCAGCACCGCGACATCGACGAGATCGTCCGCCTCGACCTGCGCACCATCCGCCGCATCATGGCGATCGTCGCGCAGTTCGTGCCCGTGCAGGGGCTCGACGCCTACCACCACCAGATCCGCTCGATGATCCTGGAGGAGCTCGACTTCGTGCGCGAGGCCAGGAACATCGTGCGCATCGCCGACAACTTCGCGAAGCAGCCGCAGGTCCGGTTCCCCCGGCCCATCGAGGCCTACTGCACGCGCCGGGTGATGACGACGACGTTCGTCGAGGGCATCAAGGTCGGCGACGTCGCGGCGCTCGACGCGCACGGCGTCGATCGCAAGGCGCTCGCGCGGCAGATCGTGCAGGTCTTCTGCCAGCAGATCTTCATCGACGGCATCTACCACGCGGATCCGCACCCGGGGAACATGCTGGTCGGGCCGGGCGGGGAGCTCATCCTGCTCGACTTCGGCGCGGTCGCCGAGCTCTCCCAGGAGATGCGCGAGGGCATCCCCGAGTTCCTCGAGGCGGTGATCCGCCGCGACACGGAGGGGATCATCAAGGCGCTGCGCAAGATGCGCTTCTTCTCGCGGCGGGACGCCGTCGACGTCAGCGAGAAGGTCGTCGAGTTCTTCCACCAGCGCTTCCAGGACGAGGTGAAGCTCGAGTCGTTCAACCTGAAGGACATCAAGCTCGACCCGCAGAAGGGCATCGAGAGCCTGATCGACCTCCGGCGCATGAACATCGGGCTGAAGGAGCTCTCCGGCGCGTTCCACGTGCCGCGCGACTTCGTGCTGCTCGAGCGCACCCTCCTCCTCTTGACCGGCGTCTGCACGCAGCTCGATCCGGACCTGAACCCGATGGACGTCGTGCGCCCCTACCTGCAGGACTTCGTCCTCGGCAGCCGCGACTGGGCCCAGATCGCCCTCGAGGCGGCGAAGGACATGGGGATCAAGGCGCTGACGATCCCGGACGATCTGCGCAAGTACCTCACGCGCGCCAACCGCGGCGAGGCCGAGGTGAAGATCCGCGGCCTCGCCCAGGCCGCGTCGCTCGTCTATACGGGGGTGCGCCAGCTCATCTACGCGGCGCTCGCGATCGCCGCGGGCTTCGCGGGGCTGCAGCTGTACCTGGCTGGCCAGGCGGCGCTCGCGCGCTATTGCCTCTACGGCGCCGCTGCGGCCGGGGCGCTGCTCGCAGGGAGCCTGCTGTTCACGAACCGAGGGTGACGACACGCCATGAGCTCGATCGATCTGTCCCAGTACGAGGCCGACGTCGCGGCCGCCGAGGCCGAGGTGACGCGGATCAGGGAGGAGAACGCGGAGCTCGCCGAGGAGTACCGCGGCGTCCCAGCGGAGGACGCGCGCGAGATCCTCCGCCGCGGCGCGGCGTCGCTCGCCGCCGCGCGCGACCGCTGCGAGGCGGCGCGCGTCGCGCTGAAGCTCGCGCAGACGACCGGCTCGCCGCACGGGCTGCTCGCGAAGGGCGGGGTCGTCGCGGGCTCGGTGGCCGTCGCCATCCCCGCCGGCTCGTCGAGCAGCGAGCGGGCCCGCCTCGTCGAGGAGGCGCTCTCCGTCGAGCTCACCGGCGCCGCGCGCGACCTCGGCGTGGTGCTCGCCGCGCCCGCCGAGCGCTACACGCGGGAGCGCCCCGGGCGCGACGCGGAGGGGCGCACCATCCTGGACGTCTCCGGCCACGTGGAGGGCGACCTGCTGATGCCCGCCGTCTCCAAGGCGGCCAAGAACGCGCGCAGGAGCTGAGCGCGGCGCCGGCGGCCTGCGCCTCTCGATCGACAAACGGATCGAAAAGGCGAAGAAGGCGCGAGAATTCAACGCAAAGGCGCGAAGACGCAAAGGCGCAACGAGAAGATCTCTTTTTTGCGCCTTTGCGCCTTTGCGTTGATCTCTCGGCTTCCCAGCCGATCGGCGCTCAGCCCCGGAACGCGGCGATGATCGCCGCGGCCCGCTCCTCGACGCGCGCGCGGAGCGGGGCGAAGCGCGCGTCCGCGCGCGCGCCGTCGAGCACAGCGCAGCGCTGCATCCAGAAGGCGTCGAAGAGCCCCGCGTCCACCGCGCCGGCGAGCACGCGGAAGAGCGCGTCGTCCTCGCCGAGGAAGGCGAGGATCTCGGCGTACATCTGGAAGAAGAGCGGGCGCAGCCGGCTGCCCGGCTCGGAGCTGTCCGCCTTCGCGCTCAGGAACGCCCGCTGCTCGTCCGAGAGCCGCGACGTCGCGAGCACGTCACGGTAGATGCGCGCGTACTGGATCGGGATGGTCTCCATCGCGAGCGGCAGGTCGTCGATGGAGAACGCGGCACCTCGCCACAGCCCGAAGCGCGCGCGCATCACCGCCTTGTGAAAGCGGCTCGACGGGTCCTCCGCCGGCAGGTCGAGCAGCACGCTGGCCGCAGGCCAGTCGCCGAGCAGCGCGCGGCCACGCGCCAGCTCCCAGCGCGGGAACGGCTCGCTCGGATCGAGCGCCAGCGCCGTGTCGAGACGGAACATCGCCTCGTCGACGAGCCCCGCCTCGAGGAGGATGCGGCCGAGCAGCTCGTGCGCCTTGGCCAGGCTCGGCGCGCACTGGAGCGCCTTGCGCAGCGCCGGGACGGCGCCGACCGGATCGCCCGCGCTGAAGCGGACCGTGGCGAGGGCCACCCACGGCTCGCCGAGCGCGGGGGCCAGCGCGATCGCGCGCTCGGCGGCCTGCTGCGCCTTCGCGAACTGCGCCGCGCCTTCGCCCCGCGCGCCCATCAGCCGCGCGAAGGCGATCGCGTAACCGGACAGGATGTTCGGATCGTTCGGGGAGAACGACAGCGCCTCCTCGAAGAGCGCCACGGCCGGCGCCGCGTCCCCGTACCAGAGGCGACGCATCTGGTGGCGCGCGCGCAGGTAGAGGTCGATCGCGCGCGGGTCGCTCGGCGACTCGCGCTCGCGGCTCGCGGCGTCGACGGTCAGCGCCGCGGCGATCGCGCCCGCCGCGTCGTCGCTCACCGTGAGCAGCGCCTCGGGTGAGCTGTCGAACCGCTTCGCCCAGAGCTGAAACCCGTCCTCGACGCCGATGACACGCACGGTCACGCGCACGCCGCCAGGCGGCATGCGCGACCCCGGCCGCGAGTACGGCGCGGCGGGCTGCGAGCGCGGCCCGTCCGGCCCGTAGCCGCCGCCGCCGCCGGTGCGGCGGATCGACCCCTCGACGACGACCTGCACGCCGAGCTCGCGGCCGACATCCCTGGGATCGCGGCCGTCGAGCCGCACCCGCGAGACCGCGGCGCGCGGCCGGACCTTGAGGCCGGCGGTCATCGACAGGGTGTCGGTGAGGTCCTCGGTGAAGCCGTCGGCGAGGTACTCGTCGTCCGGCGCGCCGACGTTGCGGAACGGGAGCACGGCGACCGTCTTCAGCGACGACGTCGGCGTCGGCGCGGGCGTGGGCACGGGCGCCGCCAGCGTGGGCGAGTTGAGGCGACGCTGCGGCGCCGTGACCTCCTCGACCGGCGCCGCGGCGACCCGGGTCGGGTTCTGCTCGATCGGCTGCGGCGCCGTCGGCGCGGCCGTGGCGGCGGACGCGGCGATGGCGGACACGAGCGACTGCGCCGGCTGCGGGGCGATCGACACGCGCGAGCGCGCGAGCAGGAGCGCGCGGTGGGCCTCGGCCGCGCTGGCGTAGCGATCCTCCCGGCGTATCGCCATGCACCTCAGGACGACGTCCGCGACGGCGAGCGGCACGTCCGGACGGACGGAGCGCGGGTCGGGCGGCGGGGACTTCAGCCTGGACATGGCGGCCGCGATCGCGCCGGCGCCCGGCCACGCGCGGCGGTGGGTGAGGCACTCGAAGAGGATCATGCCGAGCGCGTAGATGTCGGTGCGCGCGTCGAGATCAGGCTCGCCGGTCAGCTGCTCCGGCGACATGTACGCGGGAGAGCCGAGCACGAAGCCCTGCGATTCGCCGGCGCTCGGCCCGGACGAGGTGCGCGCGATGCCGAAATCGGTGATGACGACGCGCCCGTTCCTGTCGATGAGCACGTTCTCGGGCTTGAGGTCGCGGTGCACGATGCCCGCCGCGTGCGCGGCGCCGAGCCCGTCGCAGAGCGAGCAGCCGATGCCGATGGCCTGCTGCGACGGCATCGGGCCCGTCCGCGCGAGGACGCTGTGCAGCGACTCGCCCTCGACGCACTCCATCGTGAGGAACTTCTCGCCGTCGTGGTCGCCGAAGTCGAACGTCCGCGCCACGTTCCTGTGCGTGACGCGGCGCGCGAGCTTCACCTCTTGCCGGAAGCGCTCGAGCATGCCGGCGGAGTCGGCGAGATCACGGCGGAGCATCTTGAGGGCGACGATCTCGTCGAGCTCCACGTCGCGGACGCGGTACACGCTGCCCATGCCGCCGGTGCCGAGCAGGCCGAGGATCTCGTAGCGCCCGGCGATGCGCTGAGGCGCCGCGACGAAGCCAGACCCATGGCTCGGCTCGCTGCGCGGCTCGGTGCGGGGCGTCGGCTCGGAGGCCGTAAATCGCCTGTCGCTCACCCGCTCAGTCTACCCACGCTGAAGGGCAGAAGTCAGCGCGAGCGAACCACCGGACAGAAAACATGAAATTCGCCGAGTCCCGCTCACCTCGACATACCTTCTTCCCGCTTCCGCTCCTGGCGTCGCTCCGTTATATGTATGCGCTCCGCGGGTGGATGAATGCAGCATCGCACCAAGCATGAGCCGTCGTCCTCGCTGCTGGAGGTGAGCCTCGATCCGGGCGAGGCGCTGCTCGCGGAGGCGGGTGCGATGGTCGCGCGGTCGCCGAGCCTGCGGACGGAGGTCCGGCTCAACGCGGGCCGCGGGGCCGGGCTCCTCGGGCGGCTCAAGGCGTTCCTCGTCGCGCTGCTCCGGAAGCTCGCGGGGGGCGAGACGTTCTTCGTGAGCTGGATCGAGGCGCCGGAGGGCGGGTGGGTGTGGCTCGCCCCGCCGCTCAGCGGCGGCATCAAGCACGTCCGCCTCCAGGGAGAGACGCTGCTCTTCAGCGCGGGCTCGTACCTCGCGAGCGCGGGCGACGTCGACGTCAAGGTGCGCTGGGGTGGGCTGCGCGCCATCCTCGCGCGGGAGGGCGTCTTCTTCATCGAGGCCTCCGGCGTCGGGGATCTCTGGATCACGAGCTACGGGGCGATCGAGGAGCTCCCCTGCGACGGGTCGCTCGTCGTGGACAGCGGGCACCTCGTGGGGTTCGACGCGTCGCTGGCGCTCAAGATCAGGAGCCCTGGCGGCGGGCTCACGGGCCTCATGGTCTCTGGCGAAGGCATGGTGTGCGAGCTCTCGGGCCGCGGCCGCGTGCTGATCCAGTCGCGCAGCGCCGGCGCGCTCGTGGGGTGGCTCGCGCCGCTGCTCCCGCCCTGAGGGAGCGGCGGAGACGTCCGATGCAGGTGAATCTCCTCTACCGTCCCTCCCAGGCCCTCGCGCAGTGCTGGCTCGACCCGGGCGAGCGCGTGTTCGCGGAGAGCGGCGCGCTCGTGGGCATGTCGACGAACGTGCGCGTGGAGACGCAGTCGGGCGGCCTCATGTCGGGCTTGAAGCGGATGCTGGCCGGAGAGTCCTTCTACAGGAACGCGTTCGCCGCGGAGGGCGGGCGCGGAGAGGTGCTGTTCGCGACACCGCTGTCCGGGGACATGGCCGTGCTGGAGGTGGGTGACAGGCAATGGTGCGTCCAGAGCAGCGCCTATGTCGCGTCCAGCCCCGATGTCGACGTGAGGACGCGCTCTTCCGGCCTGCGCGGCTTCTTCTCGGGGGCGGGGCTCTTCGCGCTGGAGACGGCGGGGCAGGGTCAGATGATCATCGGCGCGTTCGGCGCGCTCGAGGAGCTCGAGGTGAGAGGCCACGTCGTCATCGACACGGGGCACATCGCAGCGTGGGAGTCGACGCTCGCCTGCCGGATCGGCAAGAACACGTCGACGTGGCACGGCACGTGGCTCTCGGGCGAGGGCCTCGTCTGCCACGTCGAGGGGAACGGCAGCCTGTGGGTCCAGTCGCGCAACGCCGGCAGGTACGGCGCGGCGATCGGCGCGCGGCTCGCCCCGCGGCAGCCCTAGGGATCGGGGGACGGCGTGCGCGACGAGATCCGAGGCAACCCCGAGTTCGGCGTGCTCCACGTGACCTTCGAGCACGCCGGCGAGCAGATCGTCGCGGAGAGCGGCGCGATGGTCGCGCGCGACCCGGCCATCGACGTGAAGACCAGCCTGCAGGGCGGGCTCGCCAGCGCGCTCAAGCGCAGGATGACGGCCGGAGAGAGCCTCTTCCAGGACACCTTCACGGCGACGGCGCCCATGCAGTCGATGCGGCTCGCGCCGGCCCCCGAGGGCTCGATCGAGCGCCTCGTGCTGCGCTCGGGCATGGAGGTGTTCCTCCAGTCGGGCGCCTATCTCGCCTCCACGCCGGGCATCACGCTCGACGCGAAGTGGCAGGGGGCCAAGGGCTTCTTCGCCGGCGGCCTGTCGCTGCTCCGGGCGTACGGCGAAGGGCTGATCTGGTTCTCGAGCTACGGCGGTATCCACGCGATCGACGTCGGCCGCCAGCACGAGGGATATCTCTGCGACAACACCCATCTGCTCGCGTTCACCGAGGGCCTGAGGTATCAGGTGCGCAAGCTGGCCGGGCTGAAGGGTCTGTTCCTGTCCGGCGAGGGGCTCGTCTGCGAGTTCCGCGGGCACGGGAGGCTCTGGCTGCAGACCCGGAACCCGGGGGCGCTCTCGGCGTTCCTCCATCCGTTCCGGCCCGTGGGCGGCGGCCACTAGCTCCGCCCGCCAGAAGGCCGGCCAGTCCTTCCGGGCTCGCCGCGCGGGCGGGCGGCCTGCCTGGCCCGCCCGGTGCTTGCTGCGCGCGTGGCCCCTGCGCGCGCCTCGGAGCCGCGCGCATGCCCCCTGCGCGCGCGAAGGTCCGAGGAACGCTCGTGGATTTCGGCGCCGGCGACGGCGCGGTCCCGGCCGCCCGCCGTGGGCCGGCGCGCCGTCATTGCCTTCCCGGAGGCGGACTCGCTAAAGTAGTCCCGCCTCGCTGAGGAGGCTCGTACGGCGAGCGGTGGTTGCCACGGATCCACAGGGGCTCGCGGGGCGAGCCTGGCCCCGCCTGAGTACCCCGAACCCGCTATGTGGAAGCTGACGATCGAGGATGACGAGGGGAAACAGACGGGGCTCCCCCTCGCCCATGAGGAGTACGCGCTCGGACGCGGAGAGTCGAACTCGATCCGGCTGACCGATCGCAACGTCTCGCGCACCCACGCCACGCTGGCCAAGAACGGCCAGGGCTGGCTCATCCGGGATCTCGACAGCTACAACGGCACGTACGTCAACGGCGGGCGCGTCAACGGCGAGCAGCACCTGCGCCACGGCGACCTCGTGCAGCTCGGCGACTACCGCATCGAGATCGTCGATGAGGCGCTCTCGTCCGCCGTGACGAGCCCGACGCCGCCGCCGGGCAGCCGCAGCACGGCGCACATGCCGCTGCACACCCGCCCGAACCGGCTGGTCATGGTCGTCGGCCCGACCCCCGGCGCGGAGTTCCCGCTCGACGGCGAGCGCTTCACGATCGGGCGCTCCGAGGACGCGACCATCTCGATCAACCACAGCTCCGTGAGCCGCCTGCACGCCGAGCTCATCAGCCTCGGCAGCGGTCGCTACGAGGTCGTCGACAAGCAGAGCGCGAACGGCGTGCGCATCAACGGCGTCGAGCTCAAGCGGGGCCTTCTCGAGGCGGGCGACGCGCTCGAGCTCGGCGACGTCCGCCTCCGCTTCGTCGCTGCAGGCAAGATCTTTCGCGCGGGGCCGGACGGCGGGCCTGGCGTCGCGCCGGGCGCCTACGGGAGCGTGGCCCCTTCCGCGCAGTCGTCCCGCTCGCTCGGCGGGGCGAGCAAAGCGATGGGGCTCCTGCTCGCGGTCGCCTTGATCGTCGTCATCGCCGTGATCGTGGCCACGCGCGCCCGGTCGCACGGGTCGACGACGCCCGAGCCGGACGTGAGGCCCGCGGCGCCGGCGCTGGCGGGCAACGACGCGCAGATCCTCGACGCGGCGCAGGAGCACCTCCTCTCGGGGAACATCGACGCCGCGCACCGGAAGCTGCAGGAGATCGCCGAGACGTCGCCGGTCCGGGAGACGCCGCGCTTCAAGGAGATCGAGGAGCGCTGGGCGGAGGGGATGTTCCGGCAGGTCGAGCAGGCCGGGACGAAGGCGGAGAAGCTCGCGCTGCTCAACGAGATCGCGAAGACGACGGGCGTCCCGACGGCGCTCCGCGCGCGGGTGGCCGAGATGCGGCGGCAGGTCGACCCCGAGGCGCCGCCCGAGCCGGAGCCGGTGCCGGCGCACGTCGGCTCGCCGGCGTCCTGGCTGCCGCAGCAACCCGCGCCCACGCCTGCGCCTGCGCCCACGCTCTCGGCCTCGGCGCCCGCGCCCTCGGCCTCGGGCGCCGCGCCGGCGAGCTCCGCCCTCGACTCGAGCTCGTACCCCGCGCAGCGGCGGGCGCTCGAGCCGAAGGTCTGGAACGGGAAGGCGTCGGCCAGCGAGATCAAGCTGCTGCGCGCGATCTGCATCCACCAGGGCGACGCCGTCTGCCGCGACAAGGCGACCGCGGCCCTGGACAAGCTGGACAAGAAGGGCCTGTAGCCGCCGGGCGCTTCCATCGTCCTTTCCGCGTGCGTCGATGACCTCCAGGAGCAGCACCAGGGCTCACGAGCCGGCCGTCCACGAGCCGGATGTCCGCGAGGCACACGTCCACGAGGCGCCGGAGCCTGGCGGGCGTGATGTTCCTCCGGCGGAGCGCGGCGGAGGCGCCGTGCGCCCCATCCCCGAGGCCTCGCCGGCGCGGAACGGGCTCGCGTCGCCGGCTGCGCGGGCGATGGCGACGCTCGCCCTGCTCGTGCTCGTCCCCTACGCGCACCCGAGCCTGTCGCGGCTGCGGGTGCTCACGCCGCTGCCCGAGGGGGAGGGGCTCGTCGTGGTCCCGGCGCCGGCGCCGGTGGCGTCGGTCGGCGAGACGACGCTCGCCACCGAGACCACCGAGCAGGCCGAGCTGCGCCAGCCCGAGGAGGTCGCGCTGCCGGCCGCGGCCGCCGAGCTCGTGCCGGCCGCTGTCGCCTCCGAGGGCAAGCCGCCGCGGCCGATCGAGGACCCGAGCGGCAAGGCGATGACGCCGTTCTTCCGCGCGCTCGCGGCGGTGGAGCGCAAGGCGCCGCAGTCGATCGCGCGCATCACCTACTTCGGCGACTCCATCGTGGCGAGCGACTTCGTGACGGCGACGCTGCGGCGCAAGCTGCAGAAGCGGTTCGGGGACGCGGGCCACGGGTTCATGCTGATGGCCAACGCCTGGCCGGGATATTTCCACAACGACGTTGTCCGCTTCGCCGGCCCGGGCTGGCAGGTGAGCCGCGTGGTGGGCCCGTTCGCCAAGGACGGGCTCTACGGGCTCGGCGGCGTGTCGTTCCGCTCGCAGGGCGCGGGGGTGTTCTCGCGCTTCGGCACCGCGGAGTCCGGGACCTTCGGGCGCGCGGTCTCGCGGTTCGCCGTCGATTACCTGAAGCACCCCGAGGGCGGGCGGATGGAGATCAAGATCGACGGCGAGAGCCGCGAGATGATCGACACGCGGGCCGACGCGGCCACCTCGGCGATCGCGACCTACGAGGTCCCGGACGGGCCGCACGCGATCGAGGTGCGGGCGCACGGCCCGGGGGTGCGGGCGTTCGGTGTCTGGATGGAGCGGGACACGCCGGGGGTGGTGCTCGACGCGATCGGCATCCAGGGCTGCCGCATCCGCTTCCTCGACAAGAGCGACGACGCCCATTTCGCCGAGCAGCTGCGCGCGCGGAGCCCGTCCTTGACGGTGTTCCAGTACGGCATGAACGAGAGCGAGGACGGCGAGCTGTTCCCGCTCGATCAGGTCGAGTCGACGATGAAGGCGGTGCTCGAGCAGGTGACGGCGGCGCTGCCCGGGTCGTCGTGCCTGCTCGTGGGGCCGATGGATCGAGCCGACAAGAAGGGCGAGGTGTACCGGAGCCGACCGGTGATCCCGAAGCTCGCGGCGATCCAGCGCAGGGTGGCCGGGCAGGTCGGCTGCGGCTACTTCGACACCTTCGGCGCGATGGGCGGCTCCGGCTCGATGGGGATCTGGGTCCAGCGCGGGCTCGGCGGCGCTGACCTCGCGCACCCGTCGGGCGCGGGGGCCGAGGTCATCGGCCGCTGGCTGTACCTGGCCTTGATGGAAGCCTACGAGGGCTGGAAGGCGAACGCCGCGCGGCCCTGAGGCTTACGCAGCCTCGCGGTCGTCGGACGCCGCCGCCGCCGGCTCGTCCGCGGCGCGCCGCCTGTGCTCCCGGGCGATGCCGACCACGACGCCGAGCCACACGAGCGCGAGGGCGATGTTGACCATCGCGAAGTGGCGTGTGGAGAGCGCGAGCACCTGGCCTGCGATCACCCCCACGGCGGCGAGCACGTCGCCCGCGCGGACGACGAAGGTGTCGATGGCCGCCTTGGCGCTGTACTTGGCGTCGCGGCCGACGGGCAGGAAGAGCGCCTGCCGCGCGGTGTTCTGGATGGAGTAATCGGCGCTGTTCTCCGCGATCTTGGCGACGCGCACGACGGCGAGCGCCGGCAGGACGGCGAGGGACGCGTAGCCGAGCAGGGCGATGGCCGGGAGGATGAACAGGGCGAATCGCACGCCGAGGTACTTGAAGATGCGGGAGACGAAGAAGAGCTGCAGGACGACGCCGAACGTGTTGACCCAGTAGAAGAAATCTCCCTTGAAGGTCCCGATGATCGCGCCGAGCGCCGCCTTTTTCCCCTTCTCGGTGCGCGGGTGGACGAGCCCCGCCTCGGCGCCCTCGACGATCTTGCCGCCGGCCTCGACGTCGAACGCGCCGTCCTTGACGGCGGCGATCTTCCCTTCGAGCAGGCGCGACGCCTGCGGATCGACGAGGTAGACCGGCGCGCCCGCCGCGAGCGGCGCGCCCGGGGCCGCGCCGGCGGGGGCCGGCTCGGACGCGCCCCGCTGCTCGCTTCCCGGATCGAGCGCGCTCGTGGCGGACTCGATGAGGGTGCGATCGAGGATGTACTCGCCGGTCGAGTTCACCCAGTTGAGGACGAGCGTCAGGCCGGCGATGAGGAGGAGATAGCGGTCGCGCGCGATGATCTTGAAGCCGCCCGCCGCGCCCCCGGGCGGCGCGTCGGCCTTGTCCGCTGCGCTCTTCGAGCCCGCGAGGTCGTCGCGGTGGACGAGGTAGGTGAGCCCCAGGCAGGCGAGCAGCACGCCCGCCGCGAGGAGCATCATGTTGTACGGGCCGATCGGCACGTAGACGCGCTTCGCGATCTGCGCGCCGAGCATGGCGCCGAGCGAGCTCCCGATGCCGACGATGGCGAAGAGCCGCTTGCCCTGCTCGGGCGTATAAACATCGTTGGCGAACGACCAGAACTGCGCGATCACGGTGAGGTTGAAGCAGCCCACCCACAGATAGAAGGGCACCCCGAGGGGGACGCCGAGGCGCGCGAGGACGAAGAAGAGGACGAGGTTCGCGGCGAAGAAGAGCGTGAGCGCGGTGGTGAGCTGCATGCGCCCGAAGCGCCTGGCCAGGGCGCCATAGGCGCGGACCACGCCCACGAGGAGGAGCGCCTGGCCCGCCGCCGCGTAGGCCTTCACCTCGGGGCCGTCGAGGTCGAGCCGGCGCCCGCCGATCTCGAGCCCGCCGCCCGCGAGGATCAGCGGCTCGCGGACCACCTTGAGGAGATAATAGCCAGTGAGCAGGAGGAATACGTTCAGCGTGAGGACGAGGACGCTGAAGACCTCGCGCGGCTTCACCTCGGCGAAGATCGAGAGGAGCCTGTGAAGCACGCCCCGGGCCCGTGTCTCGTTCTCTCCTGTGCTCGCCACCCGCCGCTCCATCCCGGGAAACCCGCCGTCCTGGCGGCACCGGAACCGGAACAGGACCGATCCCGAGCGCGCGAGGCTATCGAGCCTGGTCCCGGCCGGCAACCTCCCTCTCGCGACCGGGCGTGTGAACCGCCGCGTCCGCCGCGTGGACGCTCGACAGGCGCGCGCCGCGCAGACAGGCGTCTCTCGGGTCGTGAACTCCGCTATGCTCCCGCGCCGCGACGTGTTTGCGTGCGAGAGGCGAGGCGGATTGGGCACCAACGAAGAGGGACCGACGCGCGCGCTCGGCACGGCCTTTCGGCGACGCGCGGCCGCGCTCGCGGGCTGCGCCGCGCTGTCGCTGTGCGCCGAGGCGCAGGCCGCGCCGCAGGCAGAGGGCGCCACACCGCCGCCCGTGCTCCCGGGGGCTCCGCCGGCGGCTCCTCGCGCATCGGCTGAGCCTGCTACGCCGCCGCCCGTGCTCCCGGGGGCTGCGCCGGCGGCTGCTCGCGTATCGGCTGAGCCTGCTATGCCGCCGCGGCCTCCCGCCGTGGCGCCGCCGGCGTCCGGCGCGAAGCGCCCTGTGCCGGATTACGATGGTCGCCCGGACGAGGCGACGAGCGCCGGTGACGTGCTGCTCTGGGTGCCGCGGGTCGTGTTCTTCCCCGCTTACCTCGCCAGCGAGTACCTGGTCCGGCGGCCGCTCGGCGCTCTCACCGTCGCGGCGGAGCAGGGCGAGTGGATCAAGGAGCTCAAGGACATCTTCACCTTCGGGCCCAACGACAACATCGGCATCGTCCCGACGGCGCTCTTCGACTTCGGCTTTCGCGCGAGCGTCGGCGTCTACTTCTTCTATGACGACCTGTTCGTCCCCGGCAACGAGCTCCGCGTCCACGCCGCGACCGGCGGGGTCGACTGGTGGAGGCTCACGGTGGCCGACCGGATCCCCCTCGGCGGGCGCGCTCACCTGAAGCTCCGCGGCGAGGCGGACATCCGGCCTGACTGGCTGTTTTCCGGGATCGGCCCGAGCTCACTGGAGCGCGACTGGGCCCGCTACAACGCCCGCAGCGTCGAGGGGACCGCGACGCTCCACGCCGATTTCGGCGCGTTCAGCTTCGTCGAGGCGACAACCGGCGCGAAGACCGTCGACTTCCACGACATCTGCTGCAAGCCGACGGTCGGCTTCCGGGTCGCGCACGGCCGTTATCCGATGCCCCCGTCGTACGAGACGGGGTACACGGCCTACCGGATCGGGGCCCGCGCCGGCCTCGATTCGCGCCGGCCGCGCCCTGCGCGGGGCAACGGCGTCCGGCTGGAGCTCTCCGGAGAGCACGCCGCCGACCTGGAGCGGCCGCTGGAGAGCCGGTGGATCCGCTACGGCGGCTCGCTGGGCGGGTTCGTCGACCTCACCGGGCACGATCGCGTCGTGAGCCTCGTCCTCTCGGCGGCCTTCGCCGACCCGCTCGGCCCCGCGGAGGTCCCCTTCACCGAGCTCGCCGAGCTCGGCGGCGACGCGCCGATGCGGGGCTTCCGCGAAGGGCGCCTCCGCGGGCGGAGCGCCGCCGCGGCGACGCTCGAGTACCGTTATCCGATCTGGGCGTTCGTCGATGGCACGATGCAGGTCGCCGCGGGCAACGTGTTCGGCGAGCACCTCCGCGACTTCGATCTCGACCTGCTCCGCATGTCGTTCGTGCTCGGCCTGCGCACGAGCGGCGAGCGCGACCACTCCATCGATGTCCTGATCGGCTCGGCGACCGAGACCTTCGAGCAGGGGGCCGGTCTACAGGAGCTGCGCTTCATGGTCGGCGCCACCCACGGCTTCTGATCGAGCAAGGGGAATGTCCGGTGGGGATCTGAAGCATCCCCTCGAACTTTTCGGGAAAATTCACAGGGAGGCGGGGAGACGGGGAGTAAAATCCCAAAAATCTCCCCGTCTCCCCGCCTCCCTGTTCAATTTCTCTCTGAAAATGCCAACAAGATGAGGGGATTGTCGGGGTGAGGACCTCAGTTGGGCGGCTCGGCCTCGTCGGGGCGCTCGATGCCGACGAGCTTGTAGCCGCGGCGCGGCCCGAGGTCGTAGAGGTGGGCGCGCAGCGGACCGGGCGCCTGCCCGTTCAGGACATCGATGATGGCATAACGCGAGGGCGCGTCGTCGGGCGCGCCGCCGTCCTCGGCGATGTGGGGGAGCGACAGGCACACGCCGCCGTCCGGCGAGAGGCGCACGACCGGCCGCGTGTGCAGGGCGAGCGACTCGCCGGCGTACATCGCGGCCTCGTAGCGGAGGTCTTGCGGGCGGGCGACGCCGGTGCGCCGCGCGAGATCGACGCCGCACAGCGCCGCCGGCGAGGCCAGGGCGACGTCGGCGATGGGCGACAGGCGCGTCAGGTACCGCGCCATGATCGCGCGCTGTCGGGCGAGGAGCTTGCCGATCAGGAACGCGGTGTGCCGCGGCGCCGTGAAGTCGCCGGTCCGCACGGCAGCCTCGATGAGCTCCGGCGTGAAGCGCGCGAGCGCCCTGGCGGCCCAGGCGCCGTCGAGCTCGGTCATTCGCCCGAAGGCCGGGTTGGGGTAGCCGCCGCGCCAGGCTTCCGGCCGGAAGTCGCGATCGCTGAAGAAGCCGAAGATGTCGCCCTGCGGGTCGTGGCTCGCCCGGTCCCAGGGCCGCTCGGGGATGCCGAGCGTCACGAAGTCGAGGAGCGCGTACTCGGCGTCGAAGTAGAAGGCATGGCCGAGGCGCTTCGAGATCTCCTCCCACTCCCACTCGCTGCCGAAGCAGTCGCCGAGATCGATGTAGTAGTGGCGCACGTGGCCCGGCGACGCGTCCTTGTCCTTCGGGTCCTCGGCGAGCCAGACATCCATCGAGTTCTGCTCGCGCGAGTCGAAGTGGTTGAGCCAGGCGGCGAGCAGGCGCCCCCCGCGGAGATCGCGGCGGTCCTCGTGCGGGATCACGTCGTTCGGATCGTCCTCCCGGGTCCCCTCATACCTGAACGGGCCGATCGCGCGGCCCGGGAGCCAGCGCGAGGCGACCATGCGGACCCGGTCGCCGCGCTTCGAGGCCTTGGCGAGCACGCCGTCGAGCGCCGCCTGATCGAAGGGCCTGGCGACGCCGCTGTTGTCGGTCACGGTGAGCCCGGGCGACAGCTTCAGGATCGACGGCTTCAGGTAGACAACGCTGTCGCACGGCGCCCAGAAGCCGGCGGCGTGGTAGAGGCGCGCCGCGATGGCGGTGGCGCCGGTGGCCCGCTCGGGCTGGTCCGAGGGGTCGGCCTTGAGCATGAACTTGCCGACGCCCTCGACCTTGATCCGGAAGCCGGGGTTCGCGCCGTTCGGCTTGCCCATGTCGATGACCCAGGACCCGTCCGGCGCCTCGGGATCCAGCGTCTTGTCGCCGCACGGCCCGCGCACGAGCTCCTCGACGGAGAGCGGCCGCTTGCCGATCCGGTTCGTGAACCAGCTGGAGTCCGGCACCTCGTCGACGCTGTTCACGTTGACCGCCTCGCCCCCTGGATCCACGGCGAAGAACCGGGTCACCGGGCGAAAGACGAGGTTGTCGGCGGCGTCCCACGCGAACGAGGACTCGTAGGGCGCGGGCGAGCAGAGGCGGTGCTGCGGATCGTCGCTGGGCGCCTCGGGATCGGGCCGGCAGGGCAACGAGACGGGGCTCAGGTCGGCGTCGCGCCAGACCGGATCGCGCAGGGGGAACCGGCGCACGTCGCCGCTGCACGCCGCGCTGAGCAGGGCGAGCAGAGGGAGCGAGCAGGTGAGCGGCGCCTTGAGCATCGGCGGGTGATGGTAGTGGAGAGGTCGCCGCTCGGGGCGGTTTTCGGCGGATCGAGCGCGGGCGAGCGGCGAGCGGCGAGCGTGGACGACGGCGGGCTCGTCAGAAGCCTTCTTGCCGGAGCCGCGCGATCACGGAGCGGTAGAAGTCGAGATAGAGCCAGGGGTTCCCGTCGCCCGGACTCTGTCCGAAGAGCTGGCCTATCTCGTCGAAATGGTCGGCCGGGATACAGCCCCAGAAGTCCCCCCACCGCGCGTCCCGCGCGCGCACCAGGCCGTCGTTCGGGAACGACTCGCCGATGCCGCCGTCGAGGAGGGTCTCGGTCAGCGACAGCAGCGGGTGGACCGGGTCGAGGCCGTCATCGAACTGCGCGACGAAGGGCGCTGGATTGAGCGTCGAGCAGTCCCTTCCGCCGCGCGCGCGGTTCGTCCGCCCGCCGAAGGAGGCATAGTACACCCCGGGAGAATCGGTGAACCTCGCGTTGAACTCCGCGATGCCGGGCGTCGAGAACTGCTCGAGCGCCGCGAAGACGCTCGTCTCGTTGCCTATCTGATCGTAGAGCGGCGCGCCGATGGCGTTGATGAGATCGTCCAGGATGTCCTGCAGGTGCTCATCGGCGACGAGCTCGAGCGCCACGTCGGCGACCTTGGAGCCCAGGTGCGGTGTGGCGACGGTGACGATGGAGGCGACGAGATCGGGCCGATCGTGCGCGACCACCCGGGCGTCGAGCCCCCCCTGCGAGTGGGCGATGATGTTCACCTTCTCGTGGCCTGTCGCCGCGAGGATCTGCTCGATCCGCGCGAGCAGCTGCGCGCCGCGGACCTCGGAGCTGTTGAACGGGTCGACGGAGGGCGTGAAGACCGTCTCGCCGCTCTCGGCGAGGGCCTCTTTGAGGTTGTAGAAGTAGCTGACGTATCCCGCGCCCGCGAAGTCCTCGAATCCGAAGAAGCCGTGAGCGAGCACGATGGGATACGGCGGGCCGAGCTTCCCTGACGGCCAGCCGCCGCCGGCTTCGCCCGAGTCGTCCGGAGAGCCCGACGAGCTCGTCCAGACGCCCGAGGCGGAGCCGCCGCCCGCGCCCGTGAGCACTTCGCCGGTGCTCGCCGGCGGATCGAACTGCTCCCCGGCCGCGCTGCAGCCCGCGAGGAGAGCACTGGCGGCGACCATCACACACCCTCCTAGAGCAGCGGACACTCGCCGTCGCCTTCGACGAGCACCCGTGTGAGACTTGGACTTACGCGAACCCCCAACACACGATGACGAGAATGCCGACGAAGAAAGATCCAGCACGACCACCTCCTGCCGGAATCAGCTCAGACTCTGCTGATGGGATGCTGATGTCAAGCGCTGTCGGAAATTTGAACCATTCAAGGCATTCAGCGCATTGCGTCGCGGGCAGCGGAGGGCCTCCTGCCAATGCACCACGTGTTTTGACGCCGTGGTGGCGCATTGCGTCGCGGGTCGACGTTGTTTTTCCATGCGGAGGGGCGGGCTGGCTCCGGTAGGTTCGTCGGCCATGCGATCTGTCCAGAGCTCGTTTGCGCTTGTCCTGGTGGGTACCCTCGTCGCTTGCGGTGGCGCGGCGCCTCCTCCGTCGGAGCCGGATCGTGCGGAGGCCGAGGTGGCATCTACGGCGCCGGCTGCGAAGGAGGGCGGCGAGGCGGCGGAGGGTGAAGGTGGGAAGAAGGAGGATGACGCGGCGGCCGAGGCGTCACGGCAGATCCCGACGACGTGCGAGCAGCGGGGCAACGAGTGTTTGCCGCCGGTGGCGTTCGTGAAGCGCCTCTGCAGCGGGTTCCATCCGGACGTGGCGCTCACCCTGTTCGCGAAGGGGTCGCCGTTCACGCGTGGGTACCTGACGCGGGACACCGACGCGGTGAACGCCTCAGGCGGGTCGTCCTCGAACGACAAGTTGGTCTTCGATGAGGAGGTGCTGATCCTCTATCACCGGGAGCCGGAGACGGGGGGCATGGTCGTGAGCGGAGCCGGCGGCGGATACGAGGTCCTGCGATGGGACGGGACGTGCGCCACGCTGATGGCGGAGGAGGTCCGGCAGCACGTGCCGCCGAAGCCGAAGTTCGCGGCGATCCCGTGGAAGAGCCTCGATCAGAAGACGCGCGACGCGTTCCTGGCCGACGAGAAGACGGGCAAGCTCATCATCGAGCGGAAGAGAGAGTGCAAGGGCGCGACGATGGGGGCGGTCACCGCGAAGTGCGAGAAGGTCGACAAGCAGATGGCGGCGGCGCTGATCGAGTACGTGCGCGGAGGAGGGTCGTTGCCGGCGCCGGGTCCTCTGCCCTGAGGGGCGGGGCAGCGGCCCTGGGGTTAACCAAGAGCGCGCCACATTCTCCTACATTCGAACGTTTACGTGGTCGTGGACGTGAACGTGGTCGTGGTCGTGGTCGTCAACGATAGGCCGTAAACGACCACGACCACGTTCACGTCCACGACCACGACCACGTTCACGTCCACGACCACGTTCACGACCACGACCACGTTCGTGACCGGGGGCGGGTTGGACCGCGGCCGGGCAGGGCCGCCGCGGTCGGGTCGGCTACTCCGCCTTGTCCTTGGGCGCCACGTAGTCGGGCGGGAGCTGCGCGGCCTCGTTCCCGCCGGTGAAGAAGTACTTGTCGAGCTCGGTCATCCAGATCCGCTGGCCGGCCTCGGAGATGAGGTCGAGGCGGTACTCGTTGATGAGCATCTTCGAGTGCTCGAGCCACATCCGCCACGCCTCCTTCGAGACGTTGTCGAAAATCCGCTTGCCCAGCTCGCCCTTCAGCGGCGGCTTCTCCAGCCCCTCCGCCTCACGGCCGAGCTTCACGCACTGGACCATCCTCGCCATAAGTTGCCCGACTCCTTTTCCTTTTCGCGGGCTTCTTAGCCGAGCCGCGAGGAGCCGTCGAGAGCGGCAGGCGCGCGGGCGAGGTCAGCGGGTGGCCAACCAGATAGCCGAGCCGCGGGGAGCCGTCGCGCGCGGCAGGCGCGCGGGCGAGGTCAGCGGGGCCGAGCAGGTAGCGGCCCGACCAGAGCGGGCAGGCGGGGCGAGCGGACGGGCAGGCAGCAGCAGGTTGAGGCAGGTGCAGGAGGACGAGGAAAGGGGCGGAGGGCAAGGCCGGTGGAGGCGCGTGGAGGCAGCAGCCGCCAGGAAATCCGGAAGAACCGAACGGGAACGGCCTCGACCGGCGCACGGCGCCGTCCGCGACGGCGTCAGCGACGGAACGATCTGACACCGAAGGGTTGACGGCGGCACGGTTTCTAGCAATATTCGGTCCGTCTGAACGAACCACGAGGGGGCGATCGGCTTCGACGTGGGGACTGAAGGTCTGTCTGCGTGCTGGCGGCTCCTGCTCCGCCTATCAAGCGGGACGTTACAAGTGCGAACGACAACGCATACGCTGTCGCGGCCTAATAACCGCTAAGCCATCCGAGGAGAAGGTCGTCCTAGTACTCTAAGGGTGTCAACCACAGGGCTGGGTCGCGTGAGGACGCCCTCGATAACGCGGCCGAGATTCAGTGAGGGATAGGTCGTAGCCGAATCTACGAACGCCGTCGCCGGCGCATGGCGACTACGCACGTGAACGAAGGTAGACTGGATGCCTTGCGGACCCGGGTTCGATTCCCGGCGCCTCCACCATGATTCCGCGCACTTGCGCGCCTTCCGGACGATTCCCAGACGAAACACCACCCTCCCACAACGAGAGAGGTAGCGGCGGGAAGACGTCGCCGAACCCCGCCCGGACGGCTTCAGCCTCGCGGATGTAGCCCTGCGTCGTCTGGAAACCGGCATGGCCGGCGCGCTGCATGATCCTGAGCGGCTCGTCCCCCCGGATGGCCAGCCAGGTGATGCCCGTGGCGCGGAGGTCGTGCCAGGTCATGTTCTTCCGCGTCGCGTCCGCGGCGAAGAGGTCGGAGCGGTCGAGGCGCGCCGCGGTCATGAGCCCGCGGAGGGCGCGCGACAGGTGGCGATCGTCGGGGAGCCGGACGACGCGGCCCCGGCCGCCTGACTCTGCGTGCATGGCGCGCAGCAGGGGCATCAAGGCCAGCTCGATGGAGAAGCGGCGCGTCTTGCCCGTCTTGGTCGGCTTGGCGCCGCCCTCGCGGTCCAGGCTGCGATGCACGTGGATGATGCCGCGCTCGAGGTCGATGTCGTCCCAGGTCAGGGCGCGGAGCTCGCTCGCCCGCACATACAGGTAGGTCGCGAGCGCCACGGCGCGGCGCCACTCGATCGAGATGTTCGGGCTCGACACGAGCGACAGGAACTCCGACGGGTAGAGATACGCCTTCGCCTTCTTGATTCCCCGGTCCGGCCCGCGCACGTCCGCGGCCGGATTGCTGGCGAGGACGCGCAGCGAGAGCGTCTTGGCGTTGCAGGCGTCATCGAACAGCTTGGAGACGAGCCCCCAGGTGTTCACCGCGGTTTTCCATGACTGCTCGCCGGCTCGCACCGAGTTGTCCAGGTGTTCGACGAACGCCTCGACATCACGCCGCGTCACGGCGGTTATCGGATTGTCGCCCAACTGAGGAAACAGCCACTTCCGCAGGCGCCCGAGGTCGCCTGACGCAGAGGACAGGCCCCGTTCCTCTCGCGCGGCGGTCCAGCGCTCGATCCACGCGGCCACGGTCTCACCCGCGGGAGCCGCTGCGGAGCGGCGCCGCGGCGGCTTCGTGGCGCCCGTGGCGCGGGCGGCCTCCGAGAGGCGCTTGGCGTGGTCGCGGGCGCGAGCCTCGGAGTAGCCGGCAGGGCAGCAGAACCACTGCCGCGAGCCATCCTCCAAGGTGATGCGCGCGTCCCAGTGATCGCGGTGGCGTTGAACCGTTCCGGTGCGAGGTCGGGGCATGCGTCGGTCTCTCCTTCAGAGCGCAGCAGGCGCGGTCTACTTCTGTTTCGCCTCCCACGCGCGCAGGGCGTGGGCGAGGGCTGTCACCTTCTCGGGGGGCAACGGCGGCTTCGTGGCGTTCTGCGTGTGAAAGCGGCTGATCTGGGACCGCTCGACACCGGAGAGCTTCGCCAGCTGGGCTTGGGTAAGGCCCCGCTCAAAACAGCGGGCCATGAGCTCGCGGACGTCGCTCTCGCTGCTCTCGCGAGCGGGAGAGCGCCCGGGCGGAGCCGCGGGCGCGGGCTCTGCGGCAGGCTGGCGCAGCGTCGAGATCAAGCCCTTGATGACCGACGACCGCGACACCTTGTCCGCGAGGCCGGGCGGCGCGATCGCGCGCTGGCGCTCGACCTCCGCATCGACCGTCTCGACCTCTCCCGGCGTGAGCCGGACGTGAACCATGACACCCGCGACGGTGCTCCGGTCTTCCTTCGGGGGGCGGCCCATACGTGCCATGCTCTTGATCCTTTCCTTCACGGCTTCGTCGACCTCTCGACGCTCTTCTCCGGAGACGATGCGAACGATCGCGCAGAACCGCGGCCAGGGCTGCGCGAGCGCCCACGCGCGGAAAGCGCCGGGCGGGTCCGCGTGCTTCAGGATCTTCTGGCAGAGCTCGCGGGTCGCCGGGTCGGGGTTCGGCTCGGCCAGGGCATGCCGAACCGCTGCGCTACCCCATATCTTGCACGCGATGGAGAAACTCACTCTCTCGACCTCGCGAGCACCTTTCGCACGGTTTCAGCCGCCCAGCTACCGCCCCGCTTCGTCCGATACCCCTCGTCGGTCAGGGTCGCGGCGATCTCGCGCAGCGAGAGGCCATCGGCGCGGAGCGCGAGGATCCGATCCACGGTCGCAGCCTCATCCTGCACGCGGGCGATGATGCGCCGGCCGTCCGCATCGGCCTCCCCGGTGTGAACCCACCCGAGCGCCGCCCCGCCGAGCCGTACGCCATCGGCGCGGAGCTGGGCCAGCGCGTCGCGCGTGCGCTCGGCGGTCGCTTCGCGCTCCCACTGCGAGACCGACGCGAGGACGTTCAGCACGAGGCGACCCGCGGCAGAGCGCGTGTCGATCGAATCGGCGACCGACAGGAGCGAGAAGCGATCGGCGAAGTATCGGGCGATCAACGTGTCGAGGTCGCGCACGCTGCGCGTGAGCCGATCGAGCTTCGCCACGAGCAGCGCGGAAGCTTGGCCGGCGTCGAGCATGCCGAGCGCGCGTTGCAGGCCGGGGCGGTCGAGCGTCTTCGCGCTGACGCCGGGATCTTCGATGATGTCCACGAGGTCGAGATCCATGGCGGTCGCGTAGGCTTCGAGCTTCGCCCGCTGCGCCGCGAGGCTCACGCCGCCGTCCACCTGATGTTCGGTCGAGACCCGCACGTAACCGATCGCCCTCGTCCGCTCGCCCATGTGTACATTGTGTATCTCAATATGTATTCGGTCAAGGGGGATTGCGATCGAGCTCCGCCGACATCACCCACGACTGCGACGCGGGCGCGGACGCCTCCTCGCGGCTCGTGCTCCACGCGACCGCAGCGGCGTCCCGTGCATGCTCGCTCGACCGGGCGGGCCAGCCGACGACCCGCGCACGGACGGCAGCGGCGAGCGCGCTGTCCCCTGCTCTCGCGCATCCCAGGGCCGAGCGCACCGCCTGGAGCGTCGCGGTGCGGACGATGAGCCCGCGAGCCGCCGCGAGCCCGGCGAGCTCGGCTCCGACCCACGAGGCGCCACAGAGCTCGCTGGCCATCGCGGGGCCGAACCGCGGGCGGGGGAAGACCCGGACGACGCGCTCGACGGCGACCAGCGCGGGGCGGTAGCGCGAGAGCAGCGCCCCCGCGGCCGCGCGCAGGGCCTCGAGTCCTGGATCGCCCGCGAGGTCGACGGGAAGCACACCGGAGCCGACGTGCCGCGCGCCTGCCGCGTCCACGTCGAGCGCCGCCCATCCCACGCGGGCAGCGCCAGGGTCGAACCCGAGCACGATGGTTTCCATCGGGAAAGCCTCACGTCCCCCAGCACGCGGCATGCCGGCCCGCGCTGATTTACTTGCGGGTAAATCAGCGCGGGCCGGCATGCCGCGTGCTGGGGGACGTCGGAAGAACAATGTCCTAGCGACGCCCTGTCAAGATATTTCGCGTACGAAGAATCAGGCGCCATCGTAGCCTCGTGGATCGGGAGCGGCGGAGCGCTCCGTTCGCGTTCCGCTTCGCACCTCGGTCATGGGCCTAGAAGCCGACCGCGACGAGCACGCGGGGCCCTGGCTCGCTGCCGGTGTCGCGAGCCGAGGACCACGAGCGCCGGGGCTCGGCAGGGCAGGAACGCCCTTCCGCGTCCGCGCCACGCCGATCTCGATCACCGTCCCGCGCGGAGCCGCGTCGGAGCCGATGAGCCATCCGAGCGCGTCATGCGCGATGCGTGCCGTATCCATGTCGCCCGCCGCGTGCGCGTCTGTCATTCCCTGGATCAAGTAATCGGCTATCATCATTCGCGGATTGACCTGCTTCGCACTGACTTGATCCGAGCCATGCGCGTCCGCGGTCTCCGAAGTGGCGCCGCCGAGCCGCGCCCATCCGGCGCTCACGCGCGCCGTGAGATCGACTGCCGCCTCCGGGGCACCCACGGCGTGCAGGAACGCTCGGATGTGGCGCTCGGCTTCGTCTTGGGGGATCCCCGCTCCGGCCAGGCGCGAGACCACGGCGCCAATGACCTGAGGCCACGTGGCGCCGCCCCGAGTTCGATGCATGCGCACCGCGGGGAGCGCTCCGGACTGCGTGAACACGGCTTGTTGCAGAACCGCCCAGCGTGGATCCACCTCGCAGCGCTCCTTGCGCGTTGCTGTTCCGGGGAGGACAAGACGCAGCGTCTTGCGGGTGAACCTCTGCCACACGGGATCAAGATGTTCGGGCAACGACGACGGCGAGCGTAGGCCGAGCTCGGTCAGCTGGCGGCCGCGCAGGCGAATCTCCGTCCGCCAGACTTGCCCTTCCCCGTCCCAACCGTGCGCCATCCACCCCGCGTGCTCCATGGCGGGGCGGGCGGAATCGCGCTTCCCACGCAGGTCCTCTGTCTTGTTGTAGAGCGCAAAGATCAGGTTTCGCCTGTCGCCTATGTGCAAGCCCGTGACCATGGGCCCGTTGCGCGTCCGCCGCATCTCGGTGCAGAAGCTGCTCATGCGGCGCAGCCGGCCGACGAACGCCTCCCGATCGGCCTCGCTGAACGTCGTGCCTGCGACATCAACGCAGAGATCGAGCTCTTGGACCTGGCCTGCTGGCGTCTCGGAGTCGGGGCCGGCGAAATGCACGGCGATCTCTGCGGCGTGGTTCACGGCTTCCGCCAAGGGACGCGACGCGAGGAACGGAACCGCCAGATCCACGACGATGTCACCCTCCCCGACGAAGATCCGGCCGCTCGGACCGACCGCGGAGAACGGTTTCCCCCGCCTGCCCCGCCGCTCGACCGCGAAGCGCTCGCCTGCGATCACGACGCACGCCCCGCCGCTGCGCGCTTCCAACGTGGCGCGCGCCAGCTCTTGCAGCGCCGCGGGGCAGACGCGCATCGGGTAGCGGATCGCCAGCGCATCCACCCGTGCCCCGACGACGTAGGGGCTGCTCCCGGCGTGCGGGGCGGTGGTGTTTGAACACCCCTTCATAAGGCTGCCGTCCGGTCACCTTCGGCCAGCGCGGCGGTTCGCCGGTGGGAGCTGAAGACCCGCGCCGATGAGCAGCGCGCGATCGTCGTCTGCTTCGTCTACGGGCTTGCGTTCGCGAGGCACGATCTTCCGGCTCTCGATCCAGGTTTCGACGTCGGTCCAGACCGCCCAGACTTCCTTTCCGCATTTGAACGTGGGGAAATTCTTGCGGCGCCCGGCGTCCAGAAACGCCCGGGCGGAGCCGAGCGGGTTCGCCTTCGAGGTCGCATAGCGCGGCGTCCGCTGCGCGATGACCCCGCCTGCCTCGAGCGCGTCCGCCTGCACGCGCAGTATGCGGGCTTGCACATCGAGCGCATCCGCCTGCGCGCGCAGTGTGCGGGCTTGAACATCGAGCGCGTCCGCCTGCGCACGCGATGTGCGGGCTTGCACATCGAGCGCGTCCGCCTGCGCACGCGATGTGCGGGCTTGCATACCGAGTGCATCCGCCTGCGCGCGCAGCAAGGCCACGACGTCCACCGCGGCCTTCACGACGAACGCTCCTGTGTCGACTGGGCGCGCTCGATCTCCGCCAAGCGAAGGCGAAGCCCCTGCTCTGCGATCCGGCACTGCGGGATCCCCGTTTCTTCGGAGATGACGCGGAGCCGTTCTCGAACATCGACGGGGAGACTGAGATTTGTGGGGGCGCGGTTCGCCTTCGTCCGCGGTCCGCGAGCAGGTGCGTGCTGGTCCATGCGCAAGACCGTGCATCGCGGTGGTTCGTCCCGCTAGAAACTGCCCCCCACCGGGGGGATGCGGGGCACCTGCTGCCCCCCACGGGGGGGATGCGGGGCACCTGCTGCCCCCCACGGGGGGGATGCGGGGCACCCTCTTGACATCATCGCGAGCGCGGCTTGTGGTCGAGGAACTTGAAGGCGTTGCGGATTTCTGAGCGGCTTTTTCCGGAGAGCTCGAGCTCTTTGCGCAGCAGCCGTTCGGCGATCGTTTGCCCCAATGATTCCGAACGCTCGCCCGAGAGCGTCTCGCTAACCGCGAGCAGTGCTTCGTGCACACGAACCACGATCTGAGCCTGCCGCTTGAAGACGTCTGGATCCCTTGAAAGGCTCGGGATCGAAGGGAAGTTGTGGGCCATACACGCGGTGATTTGGGTGGCCATGCCTTCGAGCGTAGCCGTATTCGCTCGGAATTTTTCGATCTCGACCCGGATCAGGCTCGCGAGCATGTAAAAGCCACCGGACAGCCCCGAGATATCAAGCGGACGCCCCATTGCATCTTCAAGCGGTAAAAACCCAAAACGGCCAGCTGAACCGGGAGGAGGGCGAAGGCGGTCGCGTGCCCACTTGTCCGGCGCGCGCAGCGCTGCATAGTCGCCCTTCTCCACGGCGTCGCACACCGCATGAAGGATGTGCATCACGGGTACTGCGTCTGGGTTGGCATGCTGGATCGCGAGCTCGTAGAACTCCCGTGTAAGTCTCTTCAGATCGACCATCGCTGGATGCAAGGCGGGTCGGGCTTGGATACGCAGTTCGTTTCCGTCGGGCGTCTGCCCGACGATCGCGGGCAGATCCGCCACGAGTTCGCCGGCGGCCTCCGCGTCTGTCGATGCCGTGAGCCTCGCATGCGCCCACGTCTCGACCTCCTCGGGATCGTCCGAGCGGATCTCTTCTGGGCCGACTCGGAACCGCTTCACCTCGCCGTTGCCGTGCCCGCCTGCCTTGCTCCTGCCTTCGCTTGCGCGTACCTTCTTAGCCACAGTCACCTCGCGCGTGATTGCCCGCGGCCGGGAGGCTCCACCCTCGCCGGCCGCATCCTTTCGAGCCTACAGCATGTGGGAGTGATCTCAGGGCCGCACGACCGGGGGGCGATCGAACCCCGGCGTCGTCGGCGGTGGCGATGCTGAGGCCGACGGGCTGCGCCGCGCTTCGCCAGGCGTGCGTGGGGGCGAGGCTCCGCGTAGCTCGCCTGGCATGCGCCGCCCGTGGAGCGCCTACCTGTCGTGCCGCACGAAGTGCCGCTCGATGGCGTCGAGGATCTGCAAGGCGCCGCGCGCTTCGGCGACGGCCTCGCGGTCCGCGCGAGTCGTCGCGCTCATCTGAGCGGCAAGCACGGCGGCCCAGAGCCGGTCATGGTCCCAGGGGTGGATGACGTACGGATCAAGGGCGCGCGCCCGCTCCGCGAGGTAGGTGAGGTCCTCCTCGGTCAGCACGCGACGTGTCTCACGGTCGTTCATCGCCTCCACCTCCGCAGCTTCAGCGCCAGCGCCTCGCGAGCGATCCGCAACCGCGACGCCGCGGTGCTCGGGTTCAGCCGGCGGCGCTTCGCGTACTGGACGAGCGACTCTGGCGAGTCGACGGAGAGCAACGCGTCCCGCTGCCAGTCCGGAAGCTCGCCCATGGCGTCCAGCACCTCGCGCGCCTCGATCTGGGCGTGCATGTCGACGCCGACGGGCTCGCGCAGCAGCCCGAGCGGCGACGGGTGGAGCACGGCGCGGCGCGCCCACGCGCTGTGGACGTAGTGCGAGGCGAGGCGCCAGGCGATGCCGTGGAGCCACTTCCGCAGCGCGTCCCTGGGCTTGTCCCGCGGGTCTGGCCTGTAGAGCCCACGGCGGACGGCGTTCCAGGCGTTGAGCAACACCTCGGCCTCCACGTCGCCGCGGTCGCGCCGCGGGATGCCAGCGAGCGTCGCCAGGACGATGCCGCGCTCCGCGAGGATCGCGTCAATGCTCGGTCGCTTCCTGGGGTGTCGTGCGGCAGGCGGGCGTCCGGCCCCCTTCCGCCGGGGCTTCACGCGCGCCTCCTGTGGTCCTCGTGGGGGAACCGCGGGCCGGCGAGCTCGTCTGCGGAACAGGAAGCGGACGGGCGAGCGGCCCGTCCTGAAGGCGGATCGGTTCCTTGGCCCGCCGGGGGGCGTAAGTATACAACGGACATGTCGGACCTCGGGTGATCGGGGTTCGGCCACGCCGCCCGGGGTGTTACCAGCACCCGCGGGCGGCACTTTGCTTGTCCGGCGAGCTTACGTGGTCAGCACGAGAAGGGCAATCGATACCCACACTCGAAGTCAACCGAATCGTGCCGTCCGGGTTTCTGACAACGAGACGGACGTCTCGTTGACAATCTACGCGAGCGTTCTGGACTCCAGGCATGACGACGCCGCCCTCGCCCCAGGTAGCAGGATCCGCGGGGTTGCCGATGCCCCGCCCTCGCCGGGTTTCCGCAGCGGCGGCCTCTCTTCGGAGATGCGCGGATAGGTCGCGAAAATCGCTGCCTATTCACGGGAATACGCAGATGTGCCGCGGAGCATCGCGACCTATTCGCGTGAATACTGAGATTGGCCGCGGCGCCTCGCCGCCTACATGCTATAGACCGCCGCTAGGCCGCGCAACGCAACTGATTGCGATGTTGGGCAGGCAACGGGGCAGCTATCTACTTCGGGTGACGTATGACTCACACCAAGGTCCTCCTCAGTTACATCGCAGCGGCGCTTGCATCGAGCCTTGTATCGGTTTCCTGCTCGCGACGCGAACAGTCGGAACCCGGACGAGACGAATCAACTGCTCCGTCGCACGCGCCTTCCGTAGCGAGGTCCGCGATCTCGGATCCCGTGGAACCAAGCCCGGAGCCCACGCTTCAGCCACAAGCCGCGAACGACTTACCTCAACCTACGCCTCGCTCCCCTCCGATCCTCGAGGCGGACCCGAATTCGAAGGGAGTGAGAATGGGCAAGCCGCTTTTTTCCTGCTACTACGTGAGTTTTGCCTGGGGCCTTAGTAAGCATCACGGGCACGTCATTGATGATCAGGGCCGGATTTGGTTCTATGACCTGGGAAGGACCTGGGATCCCCAACCCGCCGGGGACGGACTCTATCTTGAGACCGGGCTGAGAGAGCGATTCAGAAATCCCGTCCTCCAGTCGCGCCGCGTTCCTCCTGCGCAGCTGGCCGACATGCGGAAGAAGGCGGAGATCGCTCGAAGCGGTCTAATCGAGAAGAAGTCCATGGCGCGTGATGCGGGCAGCGCCGGCTGCGAGGCCTACCTGTGGGAGAGATCCGACGCGTACCGGGAAGTTAAGCTCGGCACCAGTGGCGGCCATGAGATTCGCAACTCCAGCTTGGAGGCCGGCCATCTCCAAGAGTGGCTACGGGAAGAAGTCGGCATCGGCATCCCTCCGCAGTCCCGGCAGAAGTAATGGCTCCGAAGCGTACACGAAGCTGCCCAACGAGGCCATGCACCCGACCGGCGCGGTCGCTCGCCTCCGGCTCGCTCGCGCGACGGCGGGTGATGGCCAAGTCGTTAGGCCGCTTACGCGCCGGAATGCTCGACATCCTTGTCTCTGCTGCAGCGAGCAGCCGCCCGATGGTCTCGTGGGCGACGCGAGCCGCCTTGATGTCGCCCGCGGCGAGCGCCGCTCCGGCCGACGCTACCCGCCGCGGCGAACGCGCTCGGCGGCGAGGTCAATGACGCCGGCAGCATCGGCTTCCGGCGCGCCGAGCAGCCGCCCGATGGTCTCGTAGGCGATGCGAGCCGCCTCGACGTCGCCCGCGGCGAGCGCCGCCCTCATGCCTTCCGCGAGCTGGCCGAGCAGCACCGTCCGCGGGTCGGCCGGTTTCGTCTGTGATTCGTCCGGCTCACGAGGTTTCGCGCACTTAGCCGCCATCAACGGCACGCTTGCCGCTCCCGTCGCATGCGGAAGCCTACGCGATCCCTGCGGATCCCCACCCTCGGAAGGCGTTTCGATTCCCGGCGCCTCCACTAGTTAAGCCCCGGCAATGCCGGGGCTTTTTTTCTGACGCTTCGGCTTGTACCCTTCACGCCGCGAACTTCTCCGCGTTCAGCCCGCTGCGCTCCCATCGACCCACCCGCTCGGCCCACTCCTCCCTCGTCGCCATCGCTTCCTCCTTCGTCGCGATGGGGACTGGTAACCGGCCCCGACGGGGTGGTCACGATGGCGTTGGTCGGGCGCTTACGATTATTGGCCCTCCTTCATCCGCGGCTCGATGGGCGGATCGAGCGCATCACCATGGACCTCGCGCAACACGATCGCGGCATGCCTGGCTCCGCTCTCGACTGCATCGAGAGGATCGACCCCGTATGTGGTAAACCGGCGCCCGTCGAGATCCACCGTGACGGCCCAAGGCCACTGAATCTCCGGAGGGTTCCGCGTCGGCTCGTGGATCCTAACTACGACGTCGCGCGGCTCGCCACCGTCAGGAGTCAACTTGAACGTTAGCTCAATCATCACTTACACCTCCTGTCGCACTCTTTGAGGCATCGCCCGTATTCTTGCGAGCACTCGTTCAAGCAGTTCTTGTCACCTCTTGGGCAGTCATCGCGACATCGTTCCCATGCTTGGTCGCACTTTTCTTTGCACGCCTCTAGGCAGTCGGGGGTGCACCCTGCCATCGCCTCCGAGGCTCCGCTTCCCACCGGTGCGTTTTGCGGCCTTGCCGGCACATCCCCGAAGGCCCCATCCCCTCCTGTCGGGGTGATGATGCTACCGCCGGCGCCTTCGTTCCCCTCACCGCGGACATAGCACTCTCCCACATCGTAGTTGCATGCCGTGAGACCGAAGCAGAGAAAAATATATAGCTTGTTCATTTTGACTTCGCCCTGAATCTCCAAACAGGTCCAGCGGTCACCATCACAACCAGACTTCCGGGGAGAACGCGACTACTGCCGCCAGCCCAGTCCACATGGACGCTGGAGGACACACCCAAGGGCCCGGCCAAGTACCACTCGGACTGGGCGCGGCCACCTGGAGCAACCCCCACCACGCGGTCACAGATCACGGCACCACACACCGGCATTGAGTAAATCGCAAGGGACGGCCCGAGGCTGACGGTCGTTGTCTTCGTGGCATACCCAAGAGTGACGGCCGTTCGGTCGTAGAGCCCGACACCAGCGCCTGGAACGATGCTGAGCATGTTGTGGGCTTCGAGCCTGAAGTCTCCCTCGCTGCGCCAGAGCCACCCGGCGAAGGGGCTCACGGCCAGCCTGGGCTCGATCCCGATCTGGATCCCGCCCACGCTGACGCCGCCGCTGAACTCGAGTGCGTGTGCCGGCACCGGAGCACTACTGGCGAGCGCGCAGGCACAGCCGCACAGCACGAGCACGCGCGCCTTTGCCTTCAGCCCGTGCCCCATGCCCTCCCCCGATCCCGGATGCTTCTCCTAACGGAAGGCGGCGTCAACAGGTGACCTAGGCCACGTTACGTCCAAGCGTTCCTTGCACACGAGGGCCTAAGCGCGACCGGCAACGTGGATGGTCAAGGTGTGGGTCAGCGAGTTCGGCACCGTCCCGTTCACCCGCTCGTTCACTACGTCCGAGGCGGATCGGTCGACGGCTCTCCGTCCCGTTACTGCGTCGGCTGGGCTTGTTTGCCGCCGTGTGACCTCCGTGTGCCCCGACTCCAGGGCACGGCGCTCCACGAGAGGGCACTCGGGTATACGATAGGAATCGAGCCTTCGATGGCCTCTGACACCGCTCCGACGCGGCGTCTGCCGTGTCTCTCGCGCATGCTGTCCATCAGTTCATCTCCGGGTTCGATTCCCGGCGCCTCCACCAAGAAGACACGGCGAGAGCCGTGTCTTTTTACTTTTGTGTGCCCTGCGTGTGACCTGACAAATTTTCCGCAGGCAGCAGCGGGAAGCAACCATGCGCGACCTGATCGAGCAGGTCGACCCCAAGTACCGCGACCTCTTGGTCAAGCACGAGCTCGAGGAGAAGTCCCTCGCCGAGATCGCCGCCGAGCTGGGGCTCAAGCTGGCCACCGTGAGGAGCCAGCACCGCAGGGCACTCGAGCAGCTCGACGAGGCAAAGCGGCGCTGGATGGCGCAGCAAGAATTCCGAGGCTGGGACAAGGAGCCCTGCGTTCCGGTGGCGTTCGGCCTGCTCCGTCGCTCGTGGTGGACGACCGCGCTGCACCTGCAGAAGGTCGGGGCAAAGGTCTTCGCGCAGGCGACGCTCGTCGTGCTGGCGGGCGCCGTCGTCGCGACAGCTCCACCCTCGTCAGGCTCGGCCAGCACGACCCCGTGGTTACGGCCGGCAGCGATCCACGCCGGTGCGGCCACGCCCCCGCAGCAGCACACCACACCGCCCCTCGACCAGCCAGACGCACGCCGTGCGGTTGCCACGGCCTCGCCCCCAGTGCAGGGCGGCATCCCAGCACCCGGCGAGCCTGCACCGGCCGCAATGAACGGCAAGCCTGCTTCACCGGCCGCAACAGCTGCGCGCTCCTCGCCGCCCGTCGGCGCCGTACGCACGGTCGCGAGCGAGCGCGAGAAGGACCTGATCCTCCAGGCGCGCAAGGCCATCGAGGCCTACAACGCCAGGGCTGACGTCGAGGCGCGACGCCTGCTCGACATGCACGCCATGGAGTTCCCTCGGGGTCAGCTGGCCCGGGAGCGCGAGGCGCTGCTGCTGCAACTTCGCTGAATCGGCGGCCGGAGCGCCCCGCGCCCTCGACCACGAGGCTTTCGTCCGATGCCGCAGCGGGCGTTACCCGCCGCCGGGTGCGCTCGGCGGCGAGGCTGATGACGCCGGCCGCGCCGTAAGCGGCCGAGGTGTGGCGCCCCGTTCACGCGTCGCGTCTCGCGCTGCGATTTGGACGGAACATCCGCATGGATCGGGGAGGTACGAGCTTTGCTCCCCACCGCCGTCATGAGGAACTACTTTCGTTCGCTGGTTCTCGTGGGGGCTCCTTTCATCTTCGTCGCGGGCTGCGGCGGATCGGACGGCGACACGATCGCCGAGCCCACCGAGGCGCCGGCAACCCCGTCGACTCCGGCGGAGGTAGACACCACCTATGAACAGATCGGGCGCGGCTGCGGTGACAACGGCTCCCTCGTTCGCTCGCTGACGCACGTCCCCGCGCTCACCACCAACAACCTCTGGATCGCCCCAAACAACGACGCCGCCGGCCTGGCCGCGTCCAAGGACGACAATGGCTGGGGAGCGAGCGTGGGCGTCTACGCGCTCGGGTTCGAGTCGATCGGCGACAACATGGAGAGCCACTCCGCCGAGCAGGCCGCACGATGCGACGCGGTCAGCGAGATCTTCGACCCCGCCGGGGACGGCGCGCGGCAACGCTTCCTCAACGTCCTCGTCTACGCCGGCGATCACCCGCACGCCGAGGCGATGCCCGCCGAGGGTCTCCCCGCCGCGGTCGAGGCGCCGGTCCGCCTGAAGGGCTATCTGGACGTGGCGGAGGGCACGCGCGAGGAGATCGAAGACGGCGTCGTGTACCGGGACACGCAGCACCAGTACCTGCCCATCTACGTTCGCTGCGAGGAGCCCATGAAGATCACCTACGAGGAGCGCCTGTTTTCGCGCGCGGAGGTCGAGGCGCTGAAGATCGACACGCGCATCTGTCGCCCCGCCGCCGAGGACGGCTACGGCTGCCTCTCCGAGCGCCCGCAGCCGATCGAGGGTGCGTGCACGTTCGTGGCGGCCGACGCGAAGTACGTGGCGACGAGCGGCGAGGAGCACAACATATCGCTCGGTGGCCGCATCGAGCGCGGCGAACAACTCAGCTACAAGATCACGGTCGACCGCTTCGCCTTCCGCTGAACGAGGGTCCTCGGTCTCGATCTACGACGCTGACCCGAGCCCGAGCGTCTGCTGGATCATCGCTTCGATGGCCTCGAACGGCTGCGCGCGGCGAGCGGCCGCCACGGCCTGCGCGTCGGCGCCGACAGGTTGCTGGAACGGCGTCTCCAGTTCGTGCACCGCGCGCCAGATGGCCTCGATCACGAGGCTTTCGTCCGGCGCCGGTGCGGCCTTCTGGAACGAGCTCATCGCCGACTCGAAGGCGTCCAGGTGGGCCTGGTAAGGAGATCCGAAGTGACGCGCCGCTCCCAGAGCCTTGCGCAAGATCTCCGTCGTTGGAAAGGCGCCGGGCTCCACGACCCGCACGCGGACGCCGAAGGGCTTGGTCTCATGGTAGAGGGCTTCGGACATGCCCACGAGCGCAAACTTGGTCGCGGCGTAGATGCCGTGCCCCGGCATTCCGAGGAAACCGGCGACGGAAGACACATTGACGATCACCCCTTGTCTTCGGGCGCGCATCGAGGGCAGCACCGCCCTGCTCATCCGCAGCGGACCGAAGAAGTTCGTCTCGAACATGCGGTATGCCAGGGCGTCCGACGTCTCCTCGACCGCAGCATGCAGGAAGATCGCCGCGTTGTTGACCAGCGCGTCGAGCGGGCCTGCCGCCAGCACCTGGGCGACACCGCGCTCGACAGCCACGTCGTCGGTGACATCGATCACGACCGGCGTCACGCCGAGCTCCCTCAACTCGCCGACGGTTCTTCCGCTCAAGTCACGCACGCCGGCGAACACCTCGTCCCCACGAGCTCGGAACGTCTTGGCTGCCTCGAAGCCGAACCCGCTGCTGCACCCGGTAATCAATACCCTTGCCATAGGATTCCTTTGTTGTCGTGACCGGCATTGTCCAGCCAGCCGCCGACGGTCTGACACCCTTCGAAGCTGAGTCAGAAGCAGGCCAGCGCCGCCGCGCGCCCAGGTGCCATGGAGGTCTCAGGCGCTGGCGTCGCGCGATCGTGAGCATCCGCCGCCAAGTCAGACCTGGCCGCCTCGGCCAAGCGGTTCGGCAAGGTCGATCCAAACGGAAGCTGTAAAGGCGCGCTGAGCCCCGTTCGATCGCGGGATCGTGGAGCGATCAAGCGCCGGAACGCGACTGAAAGCAGCTACCCAGGCACAATAGCCCCTGAGTGGCATTTGTCAAGAAGGCGCGTTTCCTCTCGCGAGCGCTCCTCGCCCGCAGACGAACCGGGGGCGCGCCTCAGGCGGAGACGACCGAGCCGGCGCTCATTGCGGCGAGGTGCCGCTCCCACCGCGGCCGAACTCGCGTGCGAGCGTCCGGAAGGCCTCGTCCACGAGCTCCGGCAGGTCCTCGGTGGCCCCGCGCGCGACCCACGCGTCCATCGCGGATTGCACGACCGCCATCGCGCAGCTCGCCAGCACGCGCGGCGCGAGATCGTGCCGCGCGTCCAGGCCCATGCGCTCGGCCAGCGGCTGGCAGATCTCCTCCCCGCAGTGTCCCAGCCGCTCGCGCTGCCTCGCGCGGATCGCCGGCGTCCGCGCGACGAACTGCTGGATCAGGGCGAAGCGGGGCAGATCCCCCTCGTGGAGCTTCACGATCGCCTTGAGGGCGTTTCGCAGCGCCACGACGGGCGGCTCGCTCCGCGGGCGCGCCCGCACCGCCTCGCGCGCCGCCTCGATGAACTGGTCCATCCACGCGATCACGAGGTCTTCCTTCGACTCGAAGTAGCGGAAGAACGTCCTCCGCGAGACCTCGACCACCCCGAGCACGTCATCGAGGGTCGTCTGCTCGTAGCCGTTCTTCAAGAAGAGCTCGATCGCGGTCTCGATGATCTGCGCGCGCGTGCGCTCCTTCTTGCGTTCCCTGAGCCCCGAGGGGCCGGCCTCCTTCATGCGGGCCAAGGTACCACGCACACGCTCCGGGTGCTCCTCCCCGAAGACCGCGGAGCGTCGCGACCGTATTCGCGGGTATACGGAGGTTGGCCGCGGTGCCCCGCCGTCCACATGCTATAACCGGCCGCCAGGCCCTGCGACGCAGCTGATCGCGACGTCGACCGGACATGGAACGAATCGAGGGGACGAATGAACGGAGGAGACCAGATCGCGAGGGCTGTCGGAGCGTTCGTGGACTCTGGCGCGCTCGCCAACGCAGCAACGATGGTCTGGCGCGACGGCGAGGCGGTTCATCGCGCGTCTGTCGGGTGGCGAGACCTGGAGGCCAAGCTGCCCCTCGAGCATGACAGCCTGTTCCGCATCGCGTCGATGACGAAGCCGATCACCTCGACGGCGGCGCTCATGCTGTTCGAGGAGGGGCGCGTCGCGCTGACCGATCCGATCGCTCGCTGGGCACCGGAGTTCAGAGACATGCGCGTCCTGCGTTCCCCCACGGGCCCGCTCGACGAGACCGACCCGGCAGAACGACTGATCACCTTCGAGGGAGAACTCATGTTTGACCACGTCAAATTCGGAGTCAGCGACTATGCAGCGAGCAAAGCGTTCTTCCTCAAGGCGCTCGAACCGCTCGGCGTAGCTGTTGTCTCGGAGGGGCCGCCGACGTACGGTGTCGAGCTTAGCTCGACGGGCAAGGCTTCATTGTGCCTGTACCAAACCGAGGAGAAGCCGGCGCATCTTCACCTGGCGTTCACGGCCGAGAATCGTCAGCAAGTCCAAGCTTTCTATCGCGCGGCGCTGGAGGCGGGTGGCAAAGACAATGGCGCGCCTGGTCTGCGCCCGCACTACCACGCGAACTACTATGCGGCTTTCGTCATTGGTCCGGACGGGCACAACATCGAAGCGGTTTGCCACGAACCCGAGGCCTGACCCTTCGTCGCACCCGACTCGCCACAGCCGCGAGGGCCGGTCGCTCGTCGCGCCGGCCCACGGCGCGCCCTCGCAGCGCTCCTAGCGGATTATGGAACGAGACGAAAACGTTGGTTGTTGCCGCCGTTGCATCCCCACTGCTGGATGGTCGTCCCGAAATTCCTGCTGAAGCCCGGGACATCCAGGCACAGGCCGCTGTTCTCGGAAACGATGTAATAGTTATCCCCGCCTGCGCTCACCAGCGAGAACCGCTGATTGCTGCCGCCGTTGCATCCCCACTGCTGGACGGTCGTCCCGAAGTTCCTGCTGAAGTTCGGGACATCCAGGCACAGGCCGCTGTGCGTGGCGACAATGAAATAATTGCCGCCGCCCGCGCCCACCAGCGAGAATCGCTGGTTGTTGCCGCCGTTGCATCCCCACTGCTGAAGAGTGGAACCAGGACTCGTGCTGAAGCCCGGGACATCCAGACACAGGCCGCTGTTCTCCGAGATCACCTGAACTGGTCCACTCGGCACAGTCTGGGCCAGACCGTGAGACGCGAACAAGAAGGCGACACTGGCAGCGGCCATGCCCGCCGAACGGTACACGAGAAATTGCATAGGACCCCCTCAAAGAGAGCCAGCAAATGAACTGCAGGCAGCGCTCTCTTCGCCGGTCTCATAAAGCGGCCTTCAGACTTCCGGAAGCGGCGCCGCACGACTCACGGGTGTGGCCGCGAGCTGCCGTTGGATTGGTCGTGGTAGGAAGCGCTCTCTCAGCGCTGACCGGCGTGAAGGTGGGAATTGGGGCACCTCCAGGAACCTGCTCGCCTTTCTGTAAAATGATCGACGCGGCGCCCGTGAACAGAGGGAACGCCCCGTCGGCATCCAAGGCCCAGTGTCCGGCGCCGCGCGCGTACGCGTAGGCCCTCCGATCGTCGAGGCGCTCGATCGGAGCTCGCGCGACGAAGCGCTCGCCCGAGGGGAACCCGCTGGCCCTGCAGCCATACGCGTATGCCGTCGTACCCTCGACCAGCACGGCCTCGCCGCACGCCGGCCGATCGGCGGTCCAGCGCAGCGCGTCGCCGGCGACGTGGCGGCCGCTCGCCGCGTCGACGCGCGCCGCGCCCACGCCTCGCCGGCTGGATCCACGCGCTTGACAATCAATAAGCCGTGGCTTATAAGTCGTCCATGCAGAGCGCGGCCGTGCTCGAAGACAAGATCTTCCAGGCGCTGGCGGACCCCAGCCGCCGGGCGATCTTCGAGTCGCTCACGCGTGGCGAAGCGGCCGTGAAGGACCTCACGGCGCGCTTCGACATCTCGCAGCCGGCGATCTCGCAGCACCTCGCCACGTTGAAAGACGCCGGCCTGGTGAGCGGCCGGCGCGAGGGGCGCTGTGTCTACTACCGGGTGGAGCCGCGCGGGTTGAAGCCGCTCGTCGACTGGATCACGCACTACCGCGCCTTCTGGACGGAGCGCGTCGATCGCCTCGAACAATTGCTGGAGAAAATGGACGAATGAACCTCACCGACACGACCGCACAATCGCAGACCGAATCCATCTCGTTCGAGTTCGATTTGAAGCACTCGCCGGCGAAGGTGTGGCGCGCGCTCACCGAACCGGCGCTGCTCGCGGAGTGGCTCCTGCCCACCATCGGCCTCCAGCTCGAGCCGGGGGCGGCGTTCACGCTCAAGACGCAGCCCTACCCCGGCTGGGACGGCACCGTGAATTGCCGGTTCGTCGAGATCGAAGCACATCGGAAGCTCAGCTACACCTGGAGCGTCCCCTTCCTGGAGACCGTCGTGACCTTCACGCTCACGCCAACGGCGTCGGGCACGCGCCTGTCCCTCGTGCAATCGGGCTTCAAGCCGGACCAGAAGCAGAACTTCGCCGGCGCGCGCTACGGCTGGAAGATGATGGGCGGGAAGCTCGTCGACCTGCTCGAGAGGGTGTCATGAGCCGGGCGAGGCTCGTGGCCTACTGGGTGACCACAGGCCTGGTCGCGTCGTCCATGATCTCGGGCGGCGTGGCCCACGTCCTCCACGCGCCAGCGAGCGTCGATGGCTTCGTGCGCCTCGGCTACCCGATGCACTTCGTCACGTTCCTCGGCATCTGGAAGATCCTCGGCGCGCTCGCGCTGCTGGCGCCGAGATTCCCGCGCTTGAAGGAGTGGGCGTATGCGGGCCTCGTGTTCGACCTCACCGGCGCCGCCTTCGCCTGGGCCGCCGTCGGCGCCAGCGACTCCACGAGCAACGCTGGCCACATCGTCGCGCCGCTCGTGGTCCTCGCGCTGGCGGTGACGTCGTGGGCGCTGCGGCCGGACTCGCGCAGATTGCCGGAGCCCCTTCACAGACCGTCGGTGTTGGTGACATGATCGCGGACATGGCCTCCTCCAGACAGCACGCCACAGACAGACAGCACGCCGCAGACAGCCACGACTTGATCCGCGTCCAGGGCGCCCGGGAGAACAACCTCAAGGACGTCAGCGTCGAGATCCCCAAGCGGCGGCTGACCGTGTTCACCGGCGTCTCGGGATCGGGCAAATCGTCGCTGGTGTTCGGCACCATCGCGGCCGAGTCGCAGCGGCTGATCAACGAGACCTACAGCGCGTTCGTGCAGGGGTTCATGCCGACGCTGGCCCGGCCCGAGGTCGACGTGCTCGAAGGGCTGACGACCGCGATCATCGTCGACCAGGAGCGGATGGGCCAGAACTCCCGCTCGACGGTCGGCACGGCGACCGACGCCAACGCGATGCTGCGGGTGATGTGGAGCCGCCTCGGCAAGCCGCACATCGGCTCGTCCAACGCCTTCTCCTTCAACGTCCCGTCGGTCCGCGGCGTCGGGGCGATCTCGATCGAGAAGGCCGGCGGGAAGAAGACCGAGAAGCGCGAGTTCGTGGTCAACGGAGGCATGTGCCCGCGATGCGAGGGCATGGGATCGGTCTCCGACTTCGACCTCTCCCAGCTCTACGATGACAGCAAGTCGCTCAACGAGGGTGCGCTCACCATCCCCGGTTACTCGATGGATGGATGGTACGGGCGCATCTTCAACGGCTGCGGCTTCTTCGACCCGAACAAGCCGATCCGCAAGTTCACGAAGAAGGAGCTCCACGACCTGCTCCACAAGGAGCCGACCAAGATCAAGGTCGAGGGCATCAACCTGACCTACGAAGGGCTGATCCCGAAGATCCAGAAGTCGATGCTGTCCAAGGACGTCGACGCGATGCAGCCGCACATCCGGGCGTTCGTGGAGCGCGCGATCAAGTTCTCCACCTGTCCCGAGTGCGGCGGCACGCGGCTCAGCGAGGCTGCCCGGTCCTCCAAGATCAAGGGGATCAACATCGCCGAAGCCTGCGCGATGCAGATCAACGACCTGGCCAAGTGGGTGCGCGATCTGAACGAACCGTCCGTCAAGCCGCTGCTGGCGACGCTGCGGCACACGCTCGACTCGTTTGTCGAGATCGGGCTGGGGTACCTCAGCCTCGACCGGCCGTCGGGCACGCTGTCGGGCGGGGAGGCGCAGCGCACCAAGATGATCGGCCACCTCGGGTCGTCGCTCACCGACGTCACCTACGTCTTCGACGAGCCGACGGTCGGGCTGCACCCCCACGACATCCAGCGGATGAACGAGCTGCTGCTGCGGCTGCGCGACAAAGGCAATACCGTCCTCGTGGTCGAGCACAAACCCGAGACGATCGCGATAGCCGATCACGTCGTCGACCTGGGCCCCGGCGCCGGTACCGCCGGCGGTGAGGTGGTCTTCACAGGCACCGTCGACGGGCTGCGGGCGAGCGGCACGCTCACCGGGCGTCACCTGAGCGACCGGGTGTCCCTGAAGCAGTCGGTGCGGAGACCGTCGGGTGTGATGAAGGTGCGCGGCGCGCGCGCGCACAACCTGAAGAACGTCGATGTCGACATTCCGCTCGGCGTGCTGGTGGTCGTGACCGGCGTGGCGGGGTCGGGCAAGAGCTCGCTGATCCACGGCTCGGTGTCCGGCCGTGACGGGGTGGTGTCGGTCGACCAGACCCCGATCCGCGGCTCGCGGCGGAGCAACCCGGCGACGTACACCGACCTGCTGGAGCCGATCCGCAAGGCGTTCGCGAAGGCCAACAACGTGAAGCCTGCGCTGTTCAGCGCCAACTCCGAGGGTGCCTGTCCGACCTGCAACGGCGCCGGGGTGATCTACACCGACCTCGCGATGATGGCCGGCGTCACCACGGTCTGCGAGGACTGCGAGGGCCGGCGGTTCCAGGCGTCTGTGCTGGAGTACCGCCTCGGCAAGCTCAACATCGCCGAGGTGCTCGACCTGTCGGTTACGGAGGCTGTCGGCTTCTTCGGTGCCGGCAAGGCGCATACGCCGGCGGCGCACGCGATCCTGCAGCGCATGGCCGACGTGGGGCTCGGCTACCTGCGGCTCGGTCAGCCGCTCACCACGCTGTCGGGCGGCGAGCGGCAGCGGCTCAAGCTCGCGACGCACATGGGCGCCGACGGCGGCGTCTACGTGCTCGACGAGCCGACCACCGGGCTGCACCTGGCCGACCTCGAGCAGCTGCTCGGGCTGCTGGACCGGCTCGTCGACTCGGGCAAGTCGGTCATCGTGATCGAGCACCACCAGGCGGTGATGGCGCACGCCGACTGGATCATCGACCTCGGGCCGGGCGCAGGCCACGACGGCGGGCGGATCGTGTTCGAAGGCACCCCGGCCGACCTGGTGGCGGCGAAGTCGACGCTGACCGGCGAGCACCTTGCGGCGTTCGTCGGGAGCCAGCCGAAGGCTGCCCGAGCTGCGCGATCTCGCTGAGCGAGGCCGCGTTACCCACCCGCCGGCGCCCCGAGCGCGCCGGCCGGGAACGCGATGGTTCTCATCAGGCTGACTGGGGCTGCCCTGCGGGTGCGTCACCCGCGAGGTCTCGCCGATTTCCGGATCATCCACCTCGGGCAACTCGCGGCGATCTTCGCGGCCAGCGCGCTGCCCATTGCGCTTCACCCAAGGCTCTGGCTCACCGGCATGCGCGTCACCGTGCTAGGAGCGATACTCGCCTTCTGGCTGGTGTCCTGGTACCGAAAATTCCGGTACGATTGATGGTGAGCCAGCGCGAATCGTTTGGTCTGATCGGAGGTCGACGTGGAGCTGCTCGAGAATTTGCTGTGGCTGTGCAAGATCCCCTCGCCGTCGGGTGAGGAACGTTCACTGGCCGACGAGCTGGCTCAACGTCTCGCGGCGCTCCCCTTGGCTTCACCGCCGCGCCGCTATGGGGACTCTCTGGTGGCGCCGCTGACGCGCGGGTCGGGAGGCCCCAAGATTCTGCTCGTCGGGCAGCTCGACGTGGCGAACGCGGGGCAACGAGGCGAAGCGCGGACGGAGAAGAACCGCGTGCTCGGCGCTGGAGCCGCCGAGAAGAGCGGCCTCTGCCTGATGCTCGATCTGGCCGAGCGCCGGCCGCAGGTACACGCCGATATCACCCTCGTGTTCCACGCGCGCGGAGCGTGCGGCTTCGACGCGAGCGAGCTCAGGGTGGTCATGAAGCAGGATGCCGAGCTCCGGGGGGCCGACTTCGCCCTGGTGCTCAAGCCCACGGACAACAAGCTCCAGCTCGGCTCGGGAGGCTCCACGCACGCGACGCTGGCCTTCGCAGGCCGCACGGGGCACAGCGGGCTGCCCGGGGCCGGCGTGAACGCGATTCACAAGTTCGCGCGCGTGCTCTCTCAGCTTGTCGCGTTCGAGCCCGTACCCGACGTCGTCGACGGCCTCACCTGGTACGAGATGATGAACGCCACCTGGGCGCACGGGGGCCGCTCCGGCAGCGTCGTGGCGGACCACCTGGAGGTGAACGTGCACCACACGTACGGTCCGAGCACGAGCTCCCATACCTCACAAGAGCGGCTGATGGCGCTCGTGGACCGCGTGGGAGCCGTCCGGTTCGAGGAGCTCTCCCGTCCGGCGCCGCCGAACCGGAGCCACGCGCTCATCGCCGCTCTCGAACAGAGCGGCGTTCAAGGCGTCGAGGCGCGGCAAACCTGGACGGAAGTGGCAAGCTTCACGACGCTCGGGATCCCGGCGGCGAATTTCGGACCGGGCGCGGAGCGGACGATGCACGCTCTGAACGAGGTGACGGAGCTCTCGGAGCTCGCGCGGGCGCAAACCATCCTCGACAGCTGGTTCGCCAAGATGACGTGACTGTCGTTGGCATCTCGAGAGAGAAAATTGAACAGGGAGGAGGGGAGCGTCATGGGACTTTACTCCCCTTCTCCCGATCGCCGTTGCGGCTGGACAACAAGCGCCGAAGCCCGTCCTGGAGACTCGCGACGATGGGGACGCCATCGAAGCCGAGATCGCAGTCGATCAGCAATCTCGCCATGGCCGGCGAGATGCCCGCGACGATGCACTGCGCCCCGAGCAACGAGGAAGCGCGCACCGTATTGCCGAGGTGGCGTGCCCCTTCGGCGTCCATGAAAGGCACGCCGGTGACGTCGAGGATCACATGCTCCGCCTGCGTGTCCACGATGGCCTGCAGAAGCACCTCGAGGAGATGGGCGGCGCGCTCGGCGTCGATGCGACCGATGAGCGGCAGCGCGAGGATGCCGTCCCAGAGCCTGAGCACGGGCGTGGACAGCGCGGCAATGGCGCGCTGCTGCTCCTCGCTCACGCGGAGCTGCTCCTCGAGCCGCTGGGTCCGCTCGGCGATCGCGGCCTCGAGCTGCGCCGTCTGGACCCGCAGCTCGTCCTCGGACTGCTTGAGCTCGCCGACGTCCACGTGGATCTGCAGCACCTCGCGCACGTTGCCCGCTGCGTCGCTGATGGGATGGAGCGAAGAGGCGACCCAGCGGGCCAGTCCCTTCTGGAGCGTGTCTGCCTGGACCGGATCGTAGCGAATGGTGGGCAACGCCGTGGCCTCGCCCCGCCAGAACGCCCGCTCGACGAGGGGCATGGACCCATTGGCGGATACCTGCTCGTCCTTCAGCAACCGCCACTCGGCGACATCCCGGAGGCTCAAGCTCCAGAGCTGCTCCCACCGACGATTCACCTCGAGCACGCGGCTCTCGCCGTCGTAGATCATCATGCTCACGATGCCCCCGTCGAGCAGGGCCTGGTAGCGGCGCGCGGGGATCTCCAGCTCGGCAACGCGTCGGCGCAGCGTATCGATCTCACGCTCGAGCTCGGTGATCGTCGGAGTTGTCTTCTGTTCCATGTTCTTTTGGTCCGCGTGCTCCGTGACGAGCGTCCTCCCCGGGAAAGACGGCCTCGGTGTGGGCTGGATCGCGTCCGACGAGCGCGGCGCGGGCGCGCGTCGATGACAGGGCGGCCCGCGCAGACAGGAGGCACGTAGCGTTGTATCTCCGGTCGCGGCGAGCTTCAAGCCGGCGGACGTCTGCTGGATGAGGAGCTCACTCGCGTCGCTGATCACGACGGCGCGGCGGATCCTGCTGTCGAGTCCGGTGAGGTCCGGCCAGGTTCCCGGGCTCGTCACACCATGAGATTGCCGATGGTCGCCTCGACCCGGGTCGGGTTGTCGGTTGTCGTCTCGACCGGATCGGGTTCACAGGCCCGATCGGGTCCGGCTCAGGGCGACCCCTGCTTCGCGCACGGGTCCGCCGTCGCCGCCGCGCTGCGGCCCTCCCAGAGGCGAGCGAGGGGGCTCCTCGGTCCGACCGCGCCGGCACCGGCGAGCGCCGCCCACGTCAGGATGGGGCCATCCCCCTCGAGCACGCGCAGCGGCGGCGGATATCCTGTCGCGGCGAGCTTCAGCCCGGCGGGCGTCGGCAGGAGGAGCAGCTCCGGGTTGTCGAGGCTCACGCGCTCCCGCAGCAGCTCGAGCACGGTCGCGTCGCCGTCGGCGAGCGGCGCGAGGCAGCGCTCCAGCAAGGGCCGTAGGGCCTTCTTCGACGCGGCGGACCGGTCGAGCAGCTGGGTCACGGGCGCGCCCGTGCGCGCGTCGAGCACCTGCCAGCGCTCGGGCCCAGGATCCCAGGGGTGCGTGCCACCCTCGTAGCGCATCGCATCGTGGGAGCGGACCGCGAGCAGCCCCTTCTCGTTGAGGGAGATCTCGAAGGTGCGCGAGGCGGCCATTCGCTCGCCCGTCTTGCACGCGCGCAAGCTCGCCTCATCCCCCTGCCCGAACACCCACGCGCCGCTCTCGAGCGCGCGGTTGAGGGCCGCCTCGCTCTTCGCCGTCGCGGCGCCGAAGATCTCTGGCCAGGCGAGCTCCTCGCTGCACACCTCGCCTGGCTCGAAGGGGATCCCCATCCCGTCGGATGGGCCATCGGGGTTCGGCTGCGGCGGGAAGCGCCGCGCCCTCTTCTTCGTGGCCACGAGCAGCACATCGCGCGCGCCCACCGAGGCGAGATCGAACGGCAGCGAGGCGCCCCGCGGGCTCGTCCACGTCCCGATGAGGTGGCCGTCGGCGCGGCAGGTGCCCGCGAACTGGCCCGTCGGGCGCGCCGGGTTGCCCTCGACAAGCGCGAGCTCGCCAGCGTCGGTGACAGTCCCGGCCAGCGGGATGTCGACGCCGACGTGGGCATAGAAGTAACGGCCCCGCACCGTCCCTCCGTCGCGCTCGAGCCGCGCAAAGACCTCGAGCTTCGGCCCGATCATGCCGTGAAAGCCGCGCTCCAGCGCACAGGCGCTCTGCGGCGCCGGCGCGGCGCTCGCTGCCGTCGCAGGCGCGACGCCCACGGCGGGCGCCGGCGGAGACGGCGCCGCGGGGGCCGCCGCCTTGGCCACGGCGGGCGCAGCGCTCGCGGCAGGCGAGGGAGCGGCCGCCGGGCCGCACGCCGGTAGCGCGAAGACCAGCGGCAGGAACGCTCGATATCGCATGGACAGCCATTGTGCAGAACAGGGCCTGACAAATCCCCTCATTTCGTTGGCATGTCAGGCCGGCATGAAGCGGAGCGGCAGCGACACGGGGCCGCGCACGGTGAGCGTGCGGTTGTAGGGGATCTCGCCCGGCGCGCGGGTCACCTCGCCGATCCTCGGGAGCAGCACCTCGAGCGCGACCTTCGCTTCCATCCGGGCCAGCGCAGCGCCAAGGCAGAAGTGCGCGCCGTGCCCGAAGGTCAGGCTCGGCTGCCCGCGGTGCAGATCGAACCGATCGGGATCCGTGAAGCGCAGCTCGTCGCGGTTCGCCGACCCGACAAGGGCCAGCACGAGCGAGCCCGCGGGGATCGTCACGCCGGCCAGCGCGACGTCCGACGTCGTGAGCCGGGGGACGGACTGGGTCGGGCCGTCATAACGCATCATCTCCTCGATGAACCTCGGGATGAGCTGCGGCGAGGCGCGCAGCCGCTCGAGCTCCGCGGGGCGCTCCGCGAGCAGGAGCATCGAGCTGCCGAGGAAGTGGGTCGTGGTCTCGAGGCCGCCGCCGAGGATGCTGACGAGCAGATCGATGATCTCGCGATCGCCGAGGAGATCGCCGGCGCGGGCGAGCTCGCTCACGAGGTCGTCGGAGGGCGAGCGCCTGCGGGCCTCGATGACGTCGGCCATGTACCGGTCGAGCTCCGCGATCGTGGCGCGGACGCGGGCGGCGTGCTCGGCGCTCGCCGGCTCGGGCGTCACGGACAGGAGGTCGTCCATCCACCGCTTGAAGCGCGGCTCGAGCGCGTGATCCAGCCCGAGCAGCTCGCTGATCACGAACGCCGGCAGCGGCGCCGCGACCGCGGCGATGAAGTCGACCTCGCCGTCGAGGCGGCCCGCGAGCCGCTCGCACAGATCCCGGGCCCGCTGCTCGATGCGCGCGATCGCCGGCGCCCCGAAGGCCCGGCTCACCAGGCCGCGGAGCCGCGCGTGATCCGGGCCATCCATGGCCAGGATCGAGCTCGCGAGCGGGTTGTGCCCCACCCACGCCGGCTGCCAGGCGGCCCGGAACCCCTGGGACGAGAACCGCTCCGGGCTGCGGAGGACCGTCGCGACATCGGCGTACCGGCTCACCGCCCACATCCCGCCAGGATCCACCTGGCAGACCGGCGCCTCGCGGCGCATCACAGCGTACGGCGTATAAGGATCCGCCCGGAAGGCGGGTGTCATGATGTCCACGCGCTCGCTCATGCGAAGAGACCTCCCGCGATGGCCCCGAGCACACGCCGGGCCCGCGCGGGAGAGGCCGCTTTCATGGGGGATCGGGGGCTCCTCCGTGGCGCCTCGCGAGCCCGCCGGTCAGGGTGACCGGTCGCTCCTGTCACGTTGAAAGGTCGTCCCATGCGCGCAGCCGATCTCGACATCCGGAAGCTGCTCGACGTCGACGCGCGCGGCGGCGTCGTCCGCTTCGCCGGGGAGCGAGCGGTCATCGTCGACGCCGGGGCGCTCGGGAGGCTGCGCGAGGAGCTCGTCCGGCTCGCGGGGTACGCGGGGGCGCGCGCCGTGCTCACGCGCTTCGGCGTCGAGCACGGCGCCCGGATGGCGGAGGCGATGACGTCCCGGCTCGCCTGGGACAGCGACGCCGAGCTGCACGGCGCAGGGGCCCTGCTCCACACGCTGCAGGGCTTCATCCGGCTCGCCCCCGGGGACACGACGCCCCTCGCCTCACGCGGCGCCACGCTCCTCTCGTCGTACGAGGCCGAGCAGCACCTCCTGCACCTCGGCCGCGCGGACGAGCCGGTGTGCTGGATGCTCGCCGGCATCGCGAGCGGCTACATGACCCGGGCGACGGGCGAGGCGGTCTACGTCATCGAGGATCGGTGCATCGGCCGGGGCGACGACGTCTGCCACTTCCAGGGCCGGACGCGCGCCGCGTGGGGCGGCGCGCTCGACGAGCACCTGCCGTTCTTCCGCGAGAGCGATCTCGACCCGTCGCTCTGCCAGCCCGCGCCGCCCCGGAGGGCGACGACAGGGCGCGCGCTCGTCGCGAAGGCGAGCGCCCTGCCCTTCGCCGCGCCGCGGGGCGAGCCGCCGACCCCGCTCGTCGCGGAGAGCCCGGCGATGCAGCGGGCCCTCGACCGCGCGCGGCGGGTCGCGCCGGTGGACTCGACGATCCTGCTCACGGGCGAGAGCGGCGCCGGGAAAGAGCGGGTCGCGCGGCTCATCCACGGCGCGTCGGCGCGCGCCGCGGGCCCGTTCGTCGCAATCAACTGCGCGGCGATCACCGAGACGCTGCTGGAGAGCGAGCTCTTCGGGCACGCGCGCGGCTCGTTCACCGGCGCGACCCACGACCGCGCCGGGCTGTTCGAGGCGGCGCGCGGGGGCACGCTGCTGCTCGACGAGGTCGGCGAGGCCCCGCCCGGGGTGCAGGCGAAGCTCCTCCGCGCGCTCCAGGAGCGGCAGGTGCGCCGCGTCGGCGAGAACACGAGCCGCCCCGTCGACGCCCGGATCCTCGCGGCGACGAACCGCGATCTCGCGGCCGACGCCGCGGCGGGCCGCTTCCGGCGGGACCTCTACTACCGGCTGCGGGTCATCGAGATCCGCCTTCCGCCGCTCCGCGAGCGCCGCGAGGACATCCTGCCGCTCGCGCGGGCGCTGCTCGGGGCGGCGTCGCGGCGGCTCGATCGGCCTGTCGCGGGCTTCACGCCGGAGGCCGAAGGCGCGCTGGAGCGCCACGGATGGCCCGGCAACGTGCGCGAGCTGGAGAACGCCGTGGAGCACGCGGTCGCCCTGGCGCGGGGAGGCGCCGCCGATCTGGACGATCTGCCGGACGACGTCCGCGGCGCCGCGCCGACCGGCGGCGAGGCGAGCGAGGCGCCGGCCGCGCGGACGCTGGAGGGCGTCGAGCGGCGAGCGATCCTCGCGGCGCTCGAGAGGCACGGCGGCAACCAGGCCCGCGCCGCCGCGGAGCTCGGGATCGGCGCGTCGACGCTCTACAGGAAGCTCAGGAAGTACGCGCGCGGCGCGGGGTAGAGGTGTGCGAGGGGTCCCCTCGACGGCAACCGGGCCCCGCCGGTGCCGAAGCCCGGAAAACCACGGCGCCCGGATCTCCGTCGCTGAGAAGCGCCACGACCACGCACATCAGTGCTTGACTATGGCGACGTCGGTTGATACTCCTGCGCCCCCATCGACGGAGACGGCCTCTGAGGAGGTCCCGGCGCACCCAGCCTCATCGCTGTTGGCGTCGCACGAGAGTGGTTTCCTGAGCCATGGGACCGCCGTTCGCGGGAGTAACTCAGTGGTAGAGTGCAACCTTGCCAAGGTTGACGTCGCGGGTTCAAATCCCGTCTCCCGCTCCGCGATATAGACGCTGCAACACCGGACGCCGCTGAGCACCGCTCAGCGCGTCTTGAAGCGGGGTGCAGATTCGTGTGATACGGGCTCAGCCGCTAGGCAGGCGAGTGAGGCGTACGAAAGTACGCCGCAGCGAGCCGAACGACGCGGATGAGCCCGTAGCGCACGAAGATGCGCCCCGCGTCGTGGCGCGTCAATCAGCGCCCTCGCCCAGCGCGAGGAGGGCGAAGCTCGCCAGCCAGTGCTCGCCCATGTAATCGCCGGCGACGTGCGGCAGGCTGGCGTCGAGGTGACGCTCCGCCGCGTCGAGGGCGCGGACGCGGACCGTGTCCCCTTCGGGCAGCGCCGCGGCGAGCGAGCGCCAGCACCAGGCGCGGCTCAGGTTGAGCCCGTCGAGGTGGGCGATCTTGCCGTCGCTCCGGTCGCTGACCGTCGCTGGCTCGAACAGGGTCGCGGGCTCGCCCCGCGCCGCCCGCGGCAGGAACCGCGCGAGCCAGCCGCGGAACTCCGGTCCGGGCAGGGCCCTGCGCATGCACTCGGCCTCCACGAGGGCGGGCGAGAGGAAATCGTCCTGCGAGGGCTCCCACGCCTGGCAGTCCGCGTCCCGGCCGTACCAGGCCCGCGCGGCCTCGGCGCAGCGCCGTGACAGCCGCTCGTCGCCCTTCACGGCGGCGTACTCCTGCGCGAGCGCGAGCGCGAAGGCGCTGTTCGTGTGCGCGCCGGCGCGCACCGGATACGTGGCCCTGGGCAGGTACTCGAGGAGCCGCCCCGCGAACGCGTCGCCGAGCGGGGCCAGCGCGGCCGACCAGCGCCGCCCCTCCTCGGTCTCGCACCGCGAGAGCTCGGCCGCCAGCATCAGCAGCCACGCCCACCCATAAGGCCTCTCGAAGCCGCGGCTCGACGGCCGCTGCAGATAGGTTAGCTCGCCGGCGACCTTCTCCTCCGTGAGCTGCGCGTCGAGCAGCCCGCGGACCGACGCGGCGCCGGGCACGCCGGGGAAGAGGCGGTGGATCCGCGCGAGGAGCCAGTGGCCGTGGACGCATGAGTGCCAGTCGAAGCTGCCATAGAAGATGGGGTGAAGGTCGCGCGGGCCCTTCACGTCCTCGGGGCCGGCCATGACGTGATCGAGCTTGTTCGGATACTCCCGCGTCACGTGCCCGAGCGCGATGGCGGCGAAATGCGAGGCGATCTCGGGTGTCAGGACGTGCGTCATGGAATGGCGACCTCAGCGCCGGAAGACGAGCAGGTACATGAGGAGCGTGTTGCCGATCAGCAGGAGCAGCGCGGTGGGGAGCTGGACCTTGATCACGCCGTCGCGATCGGGCAATCCGAGCAGGGCCGCCGGGACGATGTTGAAGTTCGCGGCCATGGGGGTCATCAGCGTCCCGCAGAAGCCGGACAGCATGCCGAGGGCGCTCATGATCGCCGGGTCGCCGCCGAGCCGGCGCACGATCAGGGGGAGCCCCACGGCCGCGGTCATGACGGGAAACGCCGCGAAGGCGTTCCCCATGATCACCGTGAACAGCGCCATGCCCACGGTATAGGCGGCCACCGCGGCGAGGCGGCCGCCGCGCGGGAGCGCGCTCCCGGCCAGCTCGCCGATCACGTCCCCCACGCCCGCGGCCGCGAACACGACCCCGAGCGCGGCCAGCAGCTGGGGCAAGATCGCCGCCCAGCCCACGATGTCGAGCAGGCGCCGGCCTTCCTGCAGAGGCGCGAGCAGCGGCGGGCGCAACCACGCCACGGAGACCACGAGCGCCAGCACCACGCCGAGGGCGAGCGAGATCAGCGTCGCCTGCTTCGGGTCGAGCAAGTGCGCTCCGCGGATCTCGACCCGCTTGAGGACCAGCGCGCCCAGGAGGGCGGTCGCCGGGATGATCAGCGCCGGGACGAAGAGCAGGTCGCCGCGCCGCTCGGCGCTGGCGCGCCGCTCCTCGGGTGTCGTGGTGGCGGGGCGCCCCTGGCCCAGGCCCCTGACGCCCGCGAGGAGCACGAGCGAGATCACGAGCACCCCGTTGCCGAGATCCCCAAGGCGCGAGCCGAAGAGGAAGCTCATCGCCAGGAGACCCCAGAACAGGGTGTTCTTCCATCGCCTCGAGTTCTCGCGGTCAAGCGCGCTCAGGACGGCCGACGCCGCGAAGAACAGCCCTCCCACGACGTAGACGACATCGAGCGTGATCATTCGGGCGCCTTCCCCGCGTCCGCGCGGGCGAGGTCGCGGTGGAGCCGCCGGTCGAGCAGGAGGAGCCGAGTCCCGTGGATCAGGAGCGCCAGGACCGCCGTGGGGATGGCCCAGACCGACAGCTGGAGCGGCTCCACGAAGATGCCATTCTGCTCGAGAAACGCCTTGATCAGCAGGATCGACGCGATGGCGAGGAAGATGTCCTCTCCGAAGAACAGCGCCACGTTGTCGGCCGCCGCCGCCGAGGCGCGGATCAGCCAGCGCGTCCTGTCCGGCAGCGGCCCGTACCGGTTCTCCGCCACGGCCTCGGCCATGGGCGCGATCAGCGGCCGGACCATCTGCGCGTGGCCGCCGAGCGAGGTCAGGCCGAGCGCAGCGCTGAGCTGCCGCACCGCGAAGTACACGAGCAGGATGCGCCCGGTCGTGGCCGTCTTCACCCGCGAGATCAGCGCGCGCGCCCGCTCCTGGAGGCCCGAGCGCTCCAGGAGGCCGATGACCGGCAGGACGAGCCAGACAAGGCTCACATAGCGGTTGTCGTTGAACGCCTTGCCCAGGACGGAGATCCCCTCGATGAGGCCCATCCCCGCCGAGAGGCTTGTCACGATGGCGGCCGCCGCGACGACCAGGAGCGGATGGATCCGGGCCACGAAGCCGACGACCACGACCGCGACCCCGAGGAACGTGAGCATGCTCCTTACCCTCGTGTCCGCGGGCGACGCCGCAAGCCGGTGACGGCACGGTCCACGGCGCCTCGTGCGCGACCGATGCCCCCGGCGGCTGCCGTCTCGAATTTCAGCTTTTCAATCCATCCGGGCCGCTCGCGGCGGCCTCCGGTCGATCCCCCCGCGCCCTGCCCTCGTCACAGCCCCAAACGCCGCAGCGGGAGCTCCCTCGCGCGGGTCTTCGTCAAGGCGAACACCGCGTTCGCGATCGCGGGCGCCACCGGCGGCACCCCGGGCTCGCCGACGCCCCCGGGCGGGGCGTCGCTCTTCACGATCTCCACGTGGATCCGCGCCGGCACCTCGGGGCTCCGCACCACCGGGTAGTCGCGGAAATTCGTCTGCTCGACCGCGCCGCCCTTCATCGTGATGGCGCCGTGGAGCGCGATGCTCATCCCGAAGACCACCGCGCCTTCCATCTGCGCGCGCACGCGGTCCAGGTTGATGACCGTGCCGGGGTCCGCGACGAGCCACACCTCGTCGACCTTCACCTTGCCGAGCGCGTCCTTCGAGACCGCGGCGACGACCGCCACGTACGTGAGGAAGCTCCGGTGCGCGGCGAGGCCGAGCGCGCGGCCCGCCTTGCGCGCGGCGTCCCACCCCGAGAGCTCCGTCACCCGCTCGATGACGTGCCGGAGGCGGCCCACGTCGACCGGGTGCTGCTCGATCGGCGCCCCGTAGTTCGGGACCTTCTCGACGCCCAGCTCGGCGGGCGTCGCCTTCCGGGCGGGGCCGAGCACCTCGAGCAGCACCTCGCGCGGATCGGCCTGCCGCGCGTGCGCGATCTCATCGATGAAGCTCTGCACCGCGAAGGCGTGGAAGATGTTGCAGACCGACCGGAGCCAGCCGATCCGGACGTGGGCCGGCGCGTCGCACGCCTCGGCGCGGACGTTCGGGGCCGAGAGCGCGAGATCGAGCACGCCGAGGCCGAGCTCGTTCTCGCTCGGGGTCTTCACCCTCGCGTCGAACGTCGACGGGATCGGCGGAAACGCCGTCCGGTGCAGCCAGGCGGTCACCTTGCCGCCCGCGTCGAGCCCCGCCGTGAGGTGCTGCGCGCTGACGGCGTGGAAATAGCCGTTCTGCACGTCGTCCTCGCGGGTCCACTGCACGCGCACCGGCGCGCCCACCTCGCGCGCGAGCAGCGCCGCCTCGGCGACGTAGTCCGGCTTGGACTTCCGGCCGAAGCCGCCGCCGAGGAGCGTCACGTGCACGGTGACCTTGCCCTCGTCGACGCCGAGCGCCCGCGCCACCTCGGTCCGGGCGGCCTGCGGGTTCTGCGTCGGCGCCCACACCTCGCAGCCGTCCGGGTCGACCTTCGCCACCGCCGAGGGCGGCTCCATGGCCACATGCGCGAGGTGAGGCACGTAGTACTCGGCCTCGACCGTGCGCGCCGCCGCCTTGAGCGCCCCGTCGACGTCGCCGACCTTCCGCACGACCTTGCCCGGCGCGCGCACCGCGCGCGAGAGCGCCTCGCGGTAGCTCGCCGAGTCGTACGACGCGTTCGCGCCGTGATCCCACACGATCTCCAGCGCCGCGCGGCCGCGCATCGCGGCCCACGTCGTGTCCGCCACGACCGCCACGCCCCCGAGCGGCTGGAACCCCACCCCGACGCCCTTCGGCGCCGATAGCTCCACGAGCTTCTTCACGCCCGGGACCGCCAGCGCGCGCGCACCGTCGTACCGCACGACCTTGCCCCCCACGACCGGGGGGTGCGCGATGACCGCGGTGAGCATGCCCGGCAGGCGCACGTCCGCGCCGAACTGGGCCGCGCCCGTGACGATGGCCGGGCCGTCGAGCAGCGGGAGCAGGCCGCCGACGCGCTTGAACTCCGAGGTGGGGCGGAGCGCGACCGACTCCGCGTCGGGCACCGGGAGCTTCGCCGCGTCGGCAACGAGCTCGCGGAAGTCCAGCGAGCGCTTCGACTTCGCGTGGTGGACCGCGTGCTGCTGGGCGACGCACTCCGCGGCGGGGACGCGCCACCTCCTGGCCGCGGCCGCGACGAGCATCGCGCGCGCGGTCGCGCCCACGCGCCGCATCGGCTCGTAGCCGCCGCGCACGCTGCGCGAGCCGTCGGTGTTCTGATCGCCGTAGGCCTTGTCGCCGTCGGCTTGCACGATCTTCACCCGCGCCATGTCCGCGCCGAGCTCGTCGGCGACGAGGACCGGCAGCGAGCTGCGGATCCCCTGCCCCATCTCCGATCGGTGGCAGACGATCGACACCGTCCCGTCGGGCGCGATGTGGAGGAACACCCCGGTCCGGAGCCCCGGCTGCGCCTTCGCGCCGCCGGGCGTGGGCGGCGCAGGCGGCGGCCGGTCGACGTCGCCGCGCGCGGGCGGCGCGGCCTCGGCGACCCCGAGCGCGAGCCCGCCCACCGCGAGCCCGAGCCCCGCGAGGAAGGAGCGGCGGAGGAGGACGACCCGTTGCTGTTCCATCTTCACTCCGTGGGAAGGCCGGCGGCCTTGCGGACCGCCGCGCGGATGCGCGTGTACGTGCCGCACCGGCAGATGTTGCCGGCGAGCGACCTGTCGATGTCGTCGTTCGAAGGCCGCGGGTTCTTCCGCAGGAGCGCGGCCGCGCTCATGATCTGCCCCGCCTGGCAGAAGCCGCACTGCGGGACGCCGAGCTCCACCCACGCGCGCTGCAGCGGGTGATCGCCGGTGGGGCTGAGCCCCTCGATCGTCGTCACCGAGCCGCCCGCGGCGCGCTTCACCGGCGTCACGCAGGCGCGCACGGTCTCGCCGTCGAGGTGCACGACGCACGCCCCGCAGAGCGCCTGGCCGCAGCCGTACTTCGTCCCCGTGAGGCCGAGCACGTCGCGCAGCACCCAGAGGAGCGGCATGTCCGGATCCACGTCGAGCCTCTGCTCCGCGCCGTTCACCTTCAGGATGATCATCGTCGGGACTCCTCGGGCGGGCACGCCGCGCCCGCCTTCACCCACGCGTCGACGAGCGCGCCGAAGGCCGCCTGCGAGCCGGGCGCCTTCGTGCGGCCATGGCCGGGCGCCCACCCCCACGCCACGAGCTCGTCACGCTCGGCGTGCTCGACGATCTGCGCGAGCGTCTTCTTGCCGTTGCGCGCCGGATCCTTGATCTGCGCGCAGATCGCCGCCGGCGACCGCCCGAGCCACGCCATCTCCGCCGGCGCGAGGTGCCAGCCCGGCGCCCCGGGGACGCGGGCGAGCTCGAGGTTCTGCGCCTGATGGCACGAGGTGCACTCCATCGCCGCCACCCCGCGATCGTTCGGACCGCGCTCGGCCGGCGGGCTGTGGCGCTCGCCGGCGTCGCCCTGGCGCGGGACGCCATCGTGAGGATGGCAGTTCACGCAGCGCGGGTGGAGAAGCACCTTGCTCGCCTCGAGGAAGAGCGAGGCCGCGCGCGCGTCGTCGTCCCGGATCGCCGCGAACGCCTCCGGACTGCGGAGCTCGCCCGGGGCGACGGGCGGAAGAACGACCGGCCTGGGCGCCTCCGCGGGAGGCGAGTCGCACGCCGCGGCGAGGAGGCCGACGCCAGCCAGCAGGGAACAGAGGAGGAGAGGCTGCATCGCCCGGCCTACCCTGGTGACCCGGCGCGCGGACGACAAGCCCCCTAGCGTGGTGACTCCGCGCGCAGACGACAAGCCCCTGCTCGACGCGCGCCCTTGTCGCGTCCAGCGTCCTAGCGTCCACCGACAGCGCAGCTCGCGTTACGTCACGGTTTCCGGCGACAGCGCGGCGCCTGGAGCGCGCGATGACGGCGGCCGCGAGCCGTCCGTGAGCCGGTGTCGACGGCGCGCACCGCGGCCGCTACGGCGCCTGTAGCGAACTGTCACGAGCGCGCCATGCAGCGCGGCTCCACGCCACGACAGGACGCCCCGACACCGGCGCATGTCCCGGCAACCCCTCCGCCGGAGCGATGGCTCGAGGCGTGCAAGCCGGCTCCGGTATGAGCAAGACGCTAGGAATAGGCGAGGCCACCCAGCCATCGCCCTGCCTGATCGCCCCAGCTGAGGCAGGCTGCCACACCGCGTCGAGCTCGGAGCGCGGTCCACTGCCGGGGATGCACGTGGGCTCCCAGCTCCGCCTCATCCGCGCGCTCGGCCAGGGAGGGATGGGGAGCGTCTGGCTCGCCGAGCACGTCGCGCTCAGGACCCACGTCGCGGTGAAGTTCCTCCGCGACATGTACATGGACCACCCGCTGGCCATCGTGCGCCTCCACCGGGAGGCCGAGGCCGCGGCCCGCATCCAGAGCCCGCACGTGGTGCGCGTGTTCGACGTGAGCTTCACCGACCAGGGGGTCCCCTACATCGTGATGGAGCACCTGGAAGGGCAGACGCTGCAAGATCTGGTCGAGCGCCGCCGCCGGCTCACGGTCGAGGAGACGGCCTCCATCCTTCGCCAGCTCTGCGCCGCGCTGGCCAGGGCGCACGAGGCGGGCATCGTTCACCGCGACATCAAGCCCGAGAACATCTTTCTCGTGGAAGGCGAGCGGGAGCCCTTCGTGAAGGTGCTCGACTTCGGCATCGCCAAGGACACCGCCGACGAGGCCGAGCGGCTCACCGTCACGGGCGCCATCCTGGGGACGCCGCACTTCATGTCGCCCGAGCAGATGGCGGGCGGAGCGCGGGTCGGACCGCACAGCGATCTCTGGGCCCTCGGCGTCGTGGCCTACTTCTGCTTGACCGGGCAGATCCCCTTCGGCGGCGCCACCGTCGCCGCGGTGGCGGTGGCGATCGACCGCGGGCCGCCCCCGCCGCCGTCCCGGCTCGCCCCGGAGGTGCCGCCCGCGATCGACGCCTGGGTCCTCTCGCTGCTCGAGCCCGACCCGGCGCGCCGCGCCCGCAGCGCCCGCGCCGTCCTCGATGCGCTGGACGCCGCCGTCGCCGCCCCGCGCGGCACGCGGCCCGCCCAGACCGAGGTCATGCCCCCGCGCGAGTCCCTCTGCTCGGGCGAAGGCTTCTCGTCGCTCGTGACCACGCTCATGCCGTTCGGCACGCTGGGCGTGGGCGTGAGCTCGCCTCGGCATCGGGCGCGGACGCGCACCTGGGCCCTCGCGGCGGGCGCCGTCATGGGCCTCAGCACCCTGGCGTGGGCGGGGGCCTCCGGCGTCACCCGGACCGCGCCGGCAGCGCAGTCCGCGTCGCTCGCGATGGTGGCGGGTGGAGCGCCTGGGCGCGCCGCTCCCGCCGTCGAGCCCGCGGCCCAGTGCGCGACGATCGCGCAGCAGCCCGAGGCGCACGCCGAGGCCACGGCGCCGCAGGTCGAGGCGCACGCCGCGGCCACGGCGCCGGAGGTCGAGGCGCACGCTGCGGCCACGGCGCAGGCCGACGTTCGGCCGCCCCAGGCCGAGGCGCGGGCTTCGGCCACGGCGCAGCCTGCGGTCAGGGCGGTAGCCGACGCCAGGGTGCCGGCCGCGTCCGGCGCCCAGAACGCCCCGACGCCGGCGCTCGCCGCGCCGACCGCGACGCCAGGCAAGACGGTCGCGACGCGCACGCGCTGGCGCCGCGATCTCGGCTTCTGACAGGAGAGGAGACCCATGCGCCCCCGGTCCAGCACGCTGATGGTGATCGCCAGCCTGATCCTCGCGGCGCCGCCGGCGCTCGCCGGCGACGCGGCGGACACCGCCGGCGGCGCCGCGGACGAGAAGGCGCGGCGCGACGCCCGGGAGCTCGTGTACCAGGGCGACGAGCTCTTCATCCTGAGGAGGTACGCGGAGGCGCTCCGGGCCTACCAGCGCGCCGAGCAGCTCGTCCGCGTGCCATCGACCTCCATCGAGGTGGCGAAGGCGCTCGCCGCGATCGGCCGGCTCAGCGAGGCGCGCGAGCTCGCGGCAACGATCGCCTCGTCGCGCGCGCTCCCGGGGGAGCCCTGGCCGTTCATGCAGGCGCGGCGCCGCGCCGACGCCCTGCGCGACGAGCTCGACGACCGAATCCCCAGGCTGAAGGTGCGGCTCGTGCCGAGCCCCGCCGGGGCCAGGCTCAGGGTCGACGGCCAGGAGGTGAAGGTCTCCTCGGAGGGGACCCTGATCGATCCTGGCAACCACTGGGTCGAGGTCGAGGCCGACGGCTACGTCGGCGCCCGGCAGCGGGTCTACGTCCCGGAGCGGGAGACCACGGCGCTCGACGTCGCCCTCACGCCGGAGCCCCGCCCGCACGGCGTCTCGCCGTGGGCCGTCGGCGGGTTCATCGCTTCGGGCGCCGGGCTGGCGGTGGGGATCGGCGTTGGCGCGGCCTACCTGAGCGCGAGGAGCGACCTCGCCGAGGCGTGCCGGCAGGGCACCTCGGGCTGCTCCGCAGGCGCGCGAGGCGACGCGAACGCCCTGGGTTGGGTCTCGAACGTGGGGTTCGGCCTCGCGATCGCCGGCGCGGCCGTCGGCGGCATCGCCCTCGGCATGGAGCGCTCGAAGGCCCCGGAGTCGAGCGTCACCTGGGCGGTCGGTCCGGGCTACATCAGCATGCGAGGGACGCTGTGAGGGCGCGCCTCGCTGCCGCCTGCGCGTTCGCCGCGTGGGTCGCCGGATGTCAGGTCGTGGCCCCGCTGCCCGACGGCGAGGACAGCGCCACCTCGGCCGTGGGTGACGGCATCGACAGCGGCGCTGCCACGGGCGACGCCGGCGATGGGAGCCCGGAGAGCTGGACTCCGCCCACGCAGGAGGGCGGCCCGTGCGAGATCGCCGCGTGCTCGGCGCACTGCGCCCGGTCGATGGATCTCTGCGAGCTCACGCCGCAGTATCCGTCGGTCGAGGCGTGCTGCACCGTCTGCGAGGCGATGCCGTCGCCCGAGGGGTATGCCGGGTGCCGCGCGGCGCAGGCCGGCGATCCCGCCGGCTGCACCGCGGCCGGGCCGCTCGGCCCGGAGGGCGACGCCGGGTGCGTCGGGCGGTGCGAGGCGATGTGCACGCTCTACGCGGCCATATGCCCGATCGAGCTCGCGGACATCGCGGCCTGCGAGGCCCTCTGCGCGCCCTTGCCGGCGCCGGAGGTGTTCGACGCGTGCGGCCCGCTCATGGCCGAGGGCTCGCTCGGGTGCAGTACGCAGCAGATCTACGCCGCGCTCGGCGCGGTCGACAAGAAGGAGCGCGACAAGGTGTGCCGCGACATCCTGGAAGGTCGCTGCCCCCCCAAGCCGGCGTGCGCGGGCGGCGACTAGCTCGATCCCGCCTCGCGAACGGCACCGCAAGCGGGGGAGTCTGCCTGCCCTCCGCCGGTGCGTTCGCCTGGGCAGCCGATCCTTGGGAGCGGGAAGCGCTCGCCGCGGAGGCGGGCGGCGATGTCTAGCCGGTAGGCGCCGCGCCGTTCGGTGCGGCGCCGGGCACGGCGGGCGCTGCCGTGCCGTTCGGCGCAGCAGGCGCCGCCGTGCCGTTCGGCGCTGCGGGCGTCGCAGCGCCGGGCGCCGCCGGTTCAGCCGGCGCCTCGTCGCCCGGGGCGGCGACGGTGTCGCTGTGCGCCGCCGCGCGGCCAGTGCGGCCCTTGTAGAGAGAGGGGGCGATCGTATCGGCGTCCTCCTCGTCCCAGCGCAGGTACGTGACGGCGCGGCGGGTCTGGTCGTAGGCGTGGACGAGCAGCGAGAACGCCCGCGCCCTCCTGTCCGCGGCCTCGGTCGGCCCGGGACCTTTGCCGTGCTCCCGCACGCCCAGGGCCGCGAGCAGCTGCGGCCCGATCTCCCCGGCGCGCCTCACCTCCTCCTCGGTCGCCGCCGTCTTGTTGGCGACCTCCGCCCAGCTCGCAGTGAACAGCGCCGAGAGCGCGACAAGGTCGTTCGCCGTGTCGATGTGCCCCAGCCCCGCGCGGATCTCCGCGACCGTGTCCGCGTCGAGCAGGCCGCGCCGGGCCAGCGCATCGGCGTCGCTCAGCAGGTTCTCGCGCAGCGGGGCCGCCTCCGCGAGCAGCTGCTTCAGCGAGTTCTCGGCGCCTCCGCTCGACAGCCACGCGAGGTGCGCGTACCACGCGGCCAGCGCGTAGGTCTCGAGCCGGTCGAGCAACGCGACATCGTGCGTCGGCACGTGCTCCGCGATGGCGGAGCGCAGCGCGAGGAGGCCGGGCAGCACGCCCAGCACCTGGGAGACGACCCGGGGAATATCGAGGTTGATGGCGATCAGCCGATCCGGTCTCAGGGCCTCTATCTCGGGCAGGATCTTGTCGAACGCCGCCGCCGCCTGGGGCGGGGCCGCGGGCTTCTTGGGAGCGGGCTTCTTCTTGAGCGGAGAAGGCTTCGTCATGAGGGGATGACCTCTCGTTGTTCGTCGTCGCGGAGCAGCGGAGAACAGGTACGACGCGCTCCACCCCTGCGCGCTGGACGTGTAGAGAACGTCAGGCGCACGCCGAACGTTCCGGGCAGGGATAATCCCCCCCGCGCACCCGTCAATCGACATGCCGGCTGATTTTCTGACGGCGTGCCGCCCCTCGTCGTGATCTTGCTTCATGGACTGAGCCCCGCGAGGCTCGCGAGAAGTCGCCTGAAGGTGTCATGTGCCCGGCGCGCGGCGGGGTGGCGTCGAGTGTGCTGCTCTCGTCACGGCGTCTGGCAGCTGTCAGCACGCATGTCGGCACGCACCGTGCCATCCACGTGTGGCGGTTCGCGGCCGACCGTTACCGTTGCCGGGAGGGCTGCCGGCTGCCTCCCCCAGACCGTTTCCGTTGCCAGGAGCGCTGCCGGCTGCCTCCCCCAGACTCGACCGAGCCGCCGATCGACAGGCCCTTGAAGCGGCCGGCGATCGCCTTGCCCGGCTCTTCGATCTCGAGCATGGCATCGACAAGGACGACGAGCCCGAGGCAGCGCCGTGCGCCTCCGGCGGGGGCCAGGAACCCGTCAGGCGGACGTGCGCGAGGTCGGCGCCACGGCCTGGTAGACCGCGGACCGGCCGTGGCGTCGAGATGGACGCCGGCAAGCTCGGGGCCGTCGCCATCCACCTGGCCGGGCACGGAGCGGCCGCGCAGGTCGAGGGCCACGTCGGGCGCTGGTGACTGGCCGTTTGCCGACCGGTTTGGTTGACGAACAGCCAGGGGGAGGAGCGTTCCAGCAGCAACGGACGCACTGGCGAAGGACTTCGCATCGTCGCAGGCGCTATCCGATACGCCCTATTCCAGCCTGTCGCCCGACGATGCGGTGTCAAATCGGCTCAGGTAAGGTGTGCCTCGTGCATCAAATTGGCATACCCATACGTGGTCAGGATCATACGCGGTAGCACCTCCAATAGATACAGGTGGGGCCGCTTGCACACTCGGCAGCGCGTCGAGGATCTCCTCGCTCCCCGCACGCCATCGAAAGGACCATCTCGTCATCTCGGAAGGTCTCGGGCGATGCGCGTTCCGACGTTCGATGATGCGGCCTCGCGTATGGCGATACCACTCATTGAGCCGTTTGGCTATGTACAGATCTCCCGTGTGTGGAAACCATGCAGCGAGCTCAGATCCGGCGTTGAGTGCGTTGGCATACACTTTAACTGGCGAGAGCCACTCTTGCGATAGCTGTCGCAGGAGGAGCTCGTCAAAGAGCGACGGTAATAGCCCATTGCCTGCCCGTCGGGGAAAGAGTCCGGCATGATAACGCCCAAGGTTGGCCAACTGCGGGTGGAACATGCTCCCAGATGCACAGAACCTAGAAAAGGCAACGGGCGAGCGGCGGCACCACAATTTCCAGAGCGTAGCCGCGAAAGTTGTCTCGAGCTTCGACCATTGGACCACGGGCGGCTTGCGTAGCAGAGCATCCGCGACATAGATGGATATAGCCATGCCTGGGCCGGGCCCTTGCGGAAATGTTCCGGCGGTCTCTGGGCTGAGATCAACGACGAACACCGTACGCCCGCGCTCGACTACGGAAGCACAGATTCGACAGAGGCTCATCAGGCCGCCTGGTGTCGGCGGAAGCGCCACGCAGATCGGCGGCCCATCAGAACGCGCAAGCTCTTCATTGAGATCGGTAGACGGCTCTCCCCCACAGTATCTAAGGCACGCAGCACGATGACGTTTCGGATCGACTCTTGATGGACCCAGCAGGAGATTGTCATCGTCGGCCACAACCGGGGATGCAACCTTGGCTAGAGCCGCTCCGGCAACCCTGCCAACGGCAACATGTATTGCGCCCTGTATCGGAACATTCATCCACTGAATCCGCACGATCTGCATTTGCATGCTGGCGGGTATTATGTTTCCTTTTGGCAGGCGTCGCGGCAACTTTCACACGGCGTGTGGCCCCATTTGTCGCAGCCTGGATATCCCGTGATGCACTTGCCGCCGATCTCTTGGCAATCCACGAACATGTCTGTGCATGTCTTGTCGGGCGTGCACCCTGCCATCTCTTCAGTGGCGCCGCTCCCCACGTCGTCACCGTTCCCGAACCAGTCCCCGGTAGCTGCTGACCCCGGTGGGTATGGTTCTCCGGCCCCTGTGCCTTCCGTCCCCCTAAGATAGCACTCGCCCAGGTCGTAGTTGCACGCCCGCACCGTGAGACCGAGAGGAATAAGAACAGGCATCGCCTTCAATTTCAGCCTATGGCGCATGCTCATCCTCCAAATTTTTCCAGATGCGTGTGCGGAGGGGCGGCGTCAACTGTGATTCAGGGCATGGATTGCGTCCCTGCGGCTACGGCTTGTCAGTCTCGCCCCGGTCCGAAGCCGGGCTCGAGCTGAGCGCAGCGGGTTGCACATCGTCGCGGCCGAGCTCGGCGCGGACCATCGGAGGTCGAGGCGCACGTCGGCGCCGCCTTGAGCCTGCTCGGCGGTCCCCTAACGCGGGCCGGTGCCGCGGCCTGGTCGAGCACGCGGGGGTGTTGATGATCGCGGCAATCCGCGGGGGTTCGGTGAAGTTCACCGGTGAAACCCGCATCCGACGCCGGTGAAGTTCACCGGTGAAGAGGCGGCTCAGTGCTTCTTGGCGCGGCGCTGCTTGATGCGGGAGGCGCTCAGCTCCTTGGCTTCCTTGAGCCGGTATCTCTCGGCCTCGATCTCGATCACCTCGGCCCGGTGCACGAGCCGGTCGACGAGCGTGACGACGCAGGCGGCGTGCGGGAAGACCTGGCCCCAGTCGGAGAAGGCCTTGTTCGTGCTGAGCAGGATCGGCTTCTGCGCGTCGTAGCGACGAGTGACGACCTCGAACAGCAGGTCGGCGTAGCGGCCGTCGTAGGAGAGATAGCCGACTTCGTCGATGCAAAGAAGGGCGGGAACCGTGTAGCGGTGCAGCCGGCGCGCGAGCGCGGCCGAGGACTCCTGCGCGGCGAGGTCGGCGAGCATGTCGCTCGCGGTCGAGAAGCGGACCGTGTGACCGCGGATGACGGCCTGGTGGGCGACGTTCTTCAAGATCATGGTCTTGCCGACACCGTTGGGGCCGACGAGCACGGCGTTGTGGCCGGCGGTGATGAAGCCGGGAGCGAAGAGGTCGTCGACGGCCTCGCGGTCGATTTTCTTGGGTCAGGACCAGTCGAAGTCGGCCATGGGCTTGAAGGCGGCTACGCGGGAGTTTTTGATGCGGCGTTCAAGGCTGCGCTTGTGGCGCTCGCGCTCCTCGATGGCGAGCACCTCGCGAAGCCAGGGCTTGTCGGCGAGCTCCTCCCAGCACGCGAGCAGACCAAACAGGCCGAGGCCCTTCAGGCGGGCCTTCGTCTCGGTGGGCGTTAGATCGGTCATGGCGTCGGGTCCTTCTTCAGGGCGTCGTAGCTGGCGAGCGAATGCGGCGTGACGACGAGGGCGGCGTGCTGGCCGCGCGTGACGGGGCGGCCGTTTGGACGAGCTCAGTAGTGTACAGCTATACGGTAGAATGCCTTCCGCTTGGTGCCAGCAGTGTACAGCTATACGGTAGGATGCCTTCCGCTTGGTGCGACGTCGCGGTAATCGCAGGCGTTTCACGAGTGGAAGGCCTGTCTGATCGCATACGGCCCGTTCTGTCGATAAGCTCGTACAGTCGGACTGCACGAGCCAGGAACGGCTCCGAGAATCTTGACTTTGCGGAACGCGTTTGCTTGTCCTATCCGCCAAAGCGCTTGACGACGCTGAGCGGCTGGGCGAGGACAGAGTCACCATGAGGCGTTGGCTACTGGCTTTGGGCGTGTGCGTTTCCACCGCGGCGTGTGGTAACGGATCGAATGGGGACGCTGCCGCGAGCGGGGGCGCGGTTGGCACGGACAGCGGTGGGACGGGCAGCGGGGGCACGGCCTCCGGTGGTGCGACGGGCTCTGGGGGAACGGCCGAAAGCGGCGGCGCATCCAGCGGCGGCGCATCCAGTGGTGGGGCTGGCGGCTCGGGGTCGGGCGGCTCGAGTGGGGCCACGGGTGGCGCGGCTTCGGGCGGGCAAGCGGGCAGCGGCGGCCAAGGAAATGCCGGAAGCGGCGGCACGACCGGTAGCGGCGGCTCGGTCAGTAGCTGCGTCGGCGACCCGTTCCCCACGGCCGATCCTACCAAGACGGGCCCCTTCTCGGTCACCGCAGACAAGAACGTCGGCCCCCTCGCCGGCGTCGTTCCCGATCCGATCTATGGGGACGAGCAACAGCGCTTCAACGTGTACCGCCCGAGCAATATCGCAACCAGCGGCCACTGCCATCCGATCCTGATCTGGGCCAATGGCTACCGGGACAATCCGGAGCAGAAACCGCCGAAATGCGTCGTCAACTCCGGCAGCAATCAGTGGTGCGGACAATACGGACCGATCGTCAACCATCTCGCGTCCCACGGTTTCGTCGTGGTGGCTTCTCTCAGCACCGCGACCGCCGAAGGCGATCCTCTTCCCACGACCGCGGGCCTCGATTGGATCTTGGAACAAGCCGAGGATGCGAGCAGCCCGTACTATCACGCCCTCGACACCACGAAGATCGGCCAGCTTGGCCATTCCTATGGGGGCATGTCGACTTGCAAGACGGCCTCCGATCCCCGTTTCTCGGCCCTCGGCACGATTTGCGGCACCACTGCCCTCAAGGGAGTGCACACCCCCATGTTGTTCTTCTGCGGGGGGAACGACTCCACGGTGAAATGCAGCGGGGTCCACGATGTCTTCAAGACGGTCACCGATCAGCCCGCGTTTTTCCTCAACGAGCTCAAAGCGGATCACGGTAGCTGGGTCTATCAGGGCGCAAATGGCGTGTCCCTGTCGTCGGCCGCGGCCTGGTTCCGCGTTCATCTGATGGATGACACAGCGAACAGGAACTTCTTCTACGGCGACAACTGCAAGTTCTGCACCGATGGCCGCGCGCAAGCAGAGCAGAACGCCCTGATGAAGGTCCCCTGAGCGACGGGGCCGATCTGGCTAGGCTTCACTGACTCACGAACGTCGTCACGCTCATGGCTTCGAGGGCCATCGGGAGCGTGGCGTCCGTTACGGTGACGGGAGTTCCTTCGGCCCAGTTCTTCGAAGCGGCGGTCACGAAGGGGACCATCGCGCTTGGCGCGGTGCCGCCTGCGAAGGCGAGCGCGGCCCAGATCGGCGTGGGTGCCGGCGGTGAACGGTGAACGCTGCCGATCATGGGGCCGCGGTCTTCACCGATCGGACGCGGGACGCGATGATCACCGACAGGGGGGGCCGCGGGGTCGAGGTCGACGCCGGCGAGCGCGGGGCCGTCGCGCAGGTCGAGGGCGACGTCGGGCGCTGGTGACTGGACACCGGTGCTAAGCGCCGGCGAGCTCGTGGCCGTCGCAATCCACCTGGTCGAGCTCGGCCACGTCGCTGGCGAGCTCCTCGAGCGCGGGCTCGGCGTCGCGGCCTGGTCGTCCGCGGAGCGGCCGCGGGCGTCGAGCTGGACGCCGGCAAGCGCGCGATCGCGGCGCCGGCGTCGTACATGGCGCCGGAGCAGGCAGCGCGGCGGTGGCGTCGAGATGGCGCTGCCCGGCCTGCAAGGGAAGGATGAAGCTCGTCGCCATGATCACCGAGCCGAGCAACATCGTCCGCTTCCTCACTGCGCTCGGTGAGTCGACCAACGTTCCAGGCCGCTCACCCAGCGCCGACGCGGCGGCCGCCGTACTGGGGGTTCGGGGCGCAGGACGCCGCAGGCGACCCGGAGCCCCGTGCGTTGAAGAGCACCGTCCTGCGCCGCAAGGCGCTCGGGGACGCCGCGTCGCCGCGAGAACATCCCGGGCCAGACCAACTCCCGGAGGGCGATGTGTGCCCGCAGCACGCCGATGCGCCCCTTGGCGCGCTCTGCGCCGCGCGGGGCCCGCTCTTTCGACCCGTGAACGACGCGGTCGCGCGGCAGATGAGTGGTTTTGTCAGCGTCGCCCCGCTCGCTGCGCTCAACCGAGCGACTGCAAGATCGAGCTGAATCCGTGCTGGCCGTGGCGGCTGCCCTGCGGGGACAGCCACGCTTCGTATGTGTCGCCGCTCGGCGAACGGAGCTGGATGAACTCGAGGCTCACGAGAGGGTTGAAGGGGTTGCCCGGGCGGGGGCCGATGTCTTGGCCGGGATACGCCGCGTCTTGGTTGAAGGCGCGCGTGCCCTGATCGAGGGCGGCGAGGTGCTTGTAGTTGCCGCGTTTGCCGAAGTCGCTGTACTCGCGAGAGACGAGGACGCGGCCGCGGTTGGTGAGGCCGACGTGAACGTTGGGAACGTAGGTGGAGACGCCGATCACGGCGGCAGATGCGGCGTTGAGGACTCCGCCGGCGATGCGGCGGGCCGTGCCGGCGGGCGCCTGGTACTCGACTCCGCTCCAGTTGCCGATGATGCGCTCGTCGGGCTGGAGCTCGTAATACTGGGCGTAGAAGTCGCTGAATTTTTGCTCGATCTCCTCCGGGGTCATGTTGGCGGCCTCGGCCATGGCCTTCTTGCGGACGTACATCGAGTACGCGAAAGCGGCCGCCATCAACACGAGCGGGAGCAAGTAATACAGTTGCACGACCATATCCTCCTAGAGAACACACGCTCCACGCTGGAGCCACCGAAGGCGATGGTTACGCGGCGGCGCACGTCAGGTCAAGGGGGCGCACTTCGAGTGATCAACCATCGATCGGATAACCGTCGATACGCAAACGCCCCATCAACGGCCGTGGCGCCCTCCTGTGCAGCCCCGACGTCCCTCCTGCGCAGCTACTTCGGTGTCCTTTGTGACCGTCGCACGGGTCCTGCGCCGCTGGCGGCGTCCTCCTGCGCACCCTCGCGCGTGTCCTGCGCAACAATACTTTGATTCCTGTGCCGCCGCGGCGTCTTCCTGCGCCCTTGTCGAGAGAGGCCACGTTGCCTCCGCCGAAGGGCGTGATGACCATGCCCTCGGCGCCCGCCGCCGTCACTGCCTCTTCTATCTGTTGACTCTGGAGCTCCATGGATTTCCGTTGATCACCCGGAATCTCCTTGGGCCCGTTCCCCGTGCCCCGGAGCTCACCCATGGCGCGGTTCGCGCCTGTCGCGATCGGCGCGAAGAAGATGCCGCGACTCTTCATTAGCAAGGCTCAGGGCGCGCTGCGCGCTCGGCTCAGTAGGGGCGCTCGCCGACGAAGTTGCCGGGAGGATCGTAAGTGCACACCCAGAACTGCCAGGCGCTGCCCCCTTCGAACGGTGAGCCGTCCGCACAGATGGCGATCCCGCAGCCGAGCCGCAGGGAGTCGGCCCAGACCACCTGGGTGTAATGGCCGCACGTGGCGGCGCTGCAGGCGTTGCTCGCGAGGTCGTAGCTGACCGCCTCGTTGATCCACGAGCCGACGACATCCTCGGGGGCGGGTGAGGCGCCGCTCGACGTCGCGAAGAGGTTCTCTCCGTAGCCGTTCGCGCTGTGGCGGAACACACACTTATCGGCATGGGCCTGAGCCACCGCGGCGAGCTCGGACGACCACGAGAGCGGGGGCAGCGGCTCATCGGCGGGCGGGTCGACCGCGGCGCGCGCCGCGTTGTGGGCCGCCGTCATCCCGACCATCCGGGGCGGCTCGTCGTCGCCCTGGCCGCTCGCCGGGGCGTCGGCGTCGTCGGACGAGCTGCCGCACCCGGCAGAGACGGCGAGCATCAGGGAGAACAGCGCGAACCCGTGGAGACGTGAGCCGAGCGTATTCACGGAACGATTGTCCTACAGCTCGGCCGCGCGCCGCAACAACTAATTCGATGATGGGCTATGTCAACTCACGACAGACCTTGTACCGTTTACCTACGTGCATAGGTCCTTCAAGGCAACGAGGGAACATCCAATGACTCGATCGACGCGCATCGCGCGAACGGCACCCGTGTCGACTGCGACGCTGGGACTCTTCCACGCTCTGCCCGTCCATGCACAGGGCGCGGTGGATCCGTCGCGTGACGCTCGGGGCGCACCGTGATACGGAGCGATCCATGAAGCTCCCGCTCATCTTCGGCACCCGCGAGCGGGTGGAGCGATCGGGGGAGAAGTTCCGGGGCGGGTGTCCGCAGTGCGGGACCGCCGGGGTCTTCTACCGGGCGAAGAAGACGTTCAACGTGAGCCTGTTCGTCGCCGTCTCGCTATGGGACAGCGCCGAGGACGTCGTCCAGTGCGGCCAGTGCCTGACGGCGTTCGACCCGGCCGACGTCCCGCAGCTCCCGGAGGAGCCGAAGGCCTCGCTCACCGGGCGCGTCGCGCGAGCGGTCGGCCTCGACCGTGAGAAGCCCGCGCCGGTCGCCCCTCCGGAGGTGCCGTCCCCGAGCTCCGCCCGGGAGCTCCCCTCGAGGGACGTGGACGCCGAGATCGACGCGGAGCTCGCGGCGATGAAGAGGCGCGTGGGGAAGAAATAGGAAATAGGCTCCGGCTTCTTTTACCTGCGCGCCACGTCCCGCGCGAGGTGCGCCTGGTCGCAGTAGCCGAACCGCTGGGCGAGCTCCGCCCACGTCCCGTGGCGCCCGTCTTGAGGTGCCGCACCAGCCGGTCGAAGCGCACGAGGCGTGCGAGGAGCTTGGGGGGACGCCGACGTGCTCGCGGAACAGGCCGATCACGTGCTTCTGGCTGTAGCCGGGCTCGCGCGCGAGGGGGCGCATGTCGACCTCGCCCCCGCGCTCCTGCTCAGGCGCCTGCGAGGAGCCCTGGGCATTTCACGTTGACGGCCGCGCACGCCGCGGGTTGCGGCGAGAAGTCGTCGATGGACGACGCACACGTGATCGCCTCGAAGGCGTCGCCCGTGGCGATCATGCAGGCCTTGAGCTCCGCGACCGTGGCGGTGCACCCCGCGAAGCCGGCCGTGTCGCACGAGCCGGCCGGCTCGGGCGCCTCCGGAGCGCGGATGCAATCCGCCCTGGCGGTCTCGCAGTCCGTTCCATCCACGACGCTGGCGAGCACCCCGGCGAGGTCGCACAGGTCCTCCTTCGAGAGATCGAGTGACCCGGTGACGTCGTCGCACACCTGCTGGGCCTCTGCGGCCGTCAGCTCGCCGAGCTGCTCGCCGTCGAGAGGATCCTCGCCGCCGGTGTCGGTTCCGCTGCCGGTGTCGCTTCCGCTGCCGGTGTCCGTCCCGCCACCGGTGTCGCTTCCGCCGCCGGTGTCGGTCCCCTCGCCGGTGTCCGTCCCGCCGCCGGTGTCGCTTCCGCCGCCAGTGTCGGTCCCGCCGGTGTCGCTGCCGCCGCCGGTGTCGGTCCCCTCGCCGGTGTCCGTCCTGCCGCCGGTGTCGGTCCCACCGCCGGTGTTGCCGCCGGCCTTGCCCCCATTGCTCCCCTCGCCATCGCCGCATGCCACGACCGAGAGCGAGAGGCCGGCCATCAACAATCCAAGAAGCTTGATCCGTATCATCGGGCCCCCATCAACGAGAATGTTCACCTGCGTGTCCACGCGGCGCTCGAGGACGGCTCCGCCGAAGGATGCGAGCGGGGCTCGCATCGTCGCTCGGGCAGGCGCGCAATGCGTGAACCTACCACGAACAGGATTAAATTCTCCTTCCCGCTCGGCGAATTGGTCGCGCTGGCCGGCCAGGGCCGGCGGGGACGGGCGCCTCGTCGAAGCGTTCGGTCTGGGACGACGCAATGGCGTCTCCAGCGCTCCATGCCATTCGACCGGCGCGGAGGCAGCCGGCCCTCGTACAGGACGGATACCGGAGGGCAAGCCTTGCACCTCGGGGCCAGCCCTCTTCGATGTACAGACTCGCCAGCATCTGGATGACAAGGAAAGGCTTTGATGAAAGCCCGCTCGGCTCGTCTGCCTGGCTCTTTCCTGTTACGCTATCCTCATGGTTCCTGCGGTTGTCCCGATTGACGTATTCATCTCGTATGCAGCCGCGAACGAGCGCGGATCATCCCCATCCTCCTCGACGCGTGCGACTGGGATGGCACGCCGTTCTCCGCTCTGACGCCGCTGCCCGCCCGGTTCGACCCGAGCGAGGACGGCGCCTCGTCGCCGACCGTCTGCGCGTGCTCGAACGGAGTCTGCCCTCCGAACATCCCGAAGAACTCGCACCACCAGGACGCCGGCGTCCGGGATGTCATCCCCCAGGATGCCATCGCGATCGAGCCTCCGTAGCACGCCGCGGGGCTCGGAGAGCGCGGGCTCGGTCGATCCAGAAATCGACCGAGCCCGTGTCGGGTTTTCCTCTCCGTTTGCGGAAAGGGTTTGAAGCGCGTGGAGCGAGGGGCATCGGCGCCCCCACCGCCCGCGCGTCCAACCTCACCCTGCAACGAATGTTCCGGGAGGACCCCCATGCGACAATTCACCTTTCTGGCTCGCCTCTCTCCCCTGGCCCTCACCCTCTTGGCCGCCGCGGGCTGCGGGGGCATTGCCCCAGAGACCCAGGCGGATCCTTTCACTGACCCTGAGCCGGACGCCGCGGAGCCCAGCGGCCCGGCCGCGGAGCCCGCCGATGTCGCGACGGGCCCTGTCGTCGCTCTCACGTCCATTCGACGCGAAAAGGCCCCTCTGCTCGCGGAGCTCATGGACGGCGCCCCTTCGAGGTTCCGGGCGGACCTCATCGCGGATCCGAGCCCCGCGAGCCGCGTGGCAGAGGCGTCCGCCGTGCTCATCGACGCCGAGGCCGCGAGCGTGGACGACATCCGCTCCTACGCGTCCGTGCTCCGGGCAGCGCGCCTCGCGGGGGTGCCTGTGATCCTCGAGAACGCGCGCGACGCCGAGAAGGTCGCGCTGGCGCTGGGCATCGGGATGTCCGCGCAAGTCGTCTACGCGGCGCCCAGCCCAGGCGGCCAGCGCTTCGACGTGCGCGTCTTCGGCGACGTCACCGGCGAGGAGACCGAGGAGCACAGCTCGGTGCGCTTGCCGGCCTCCGCGAAGGCGAGGTACGCCCGGATGACCGCGGACGAGCGGACCGAGCTCGGAAAGAGGCTCGAAAGGAGCGAGGCCGAGCTCGACGCGCTGTTCGACGCGGCGCCCGAGGCCGAGCCCATCACCATCGACGCAAAGCCCCGGATCGCCTCGAGGTCCGAGGTCGCGCAGACGGCGTTGCCTGACCGGGGCGAGCTCCTCGCCGAGATCAAGGGCCTGCTCGCGGACCACAAGACCCACGCGCTCGCCCAGCTCGTGACCGAGCCTCTGCCCGAGGGCACCTACCGCTCGTACAACGTGACGTCCCCCTCCATCAACTGGGAGTGCGGCGACGACGGCCAGCGCTCCGTCATCGACCGCAACTTCACCGTGACGCTCCTCGCCTCCAACGCGCCGGAGGGCAAATACGTCGTCTTCGCGGGCAATGGCACCCAGTACAACCCCGGCGGGCTCAAGTGGAACTCGGGGAACAACCGCGGCTACTTCCAGGAGACCCTCCAGCACTCGATTCGTCCCCTGTCGGGGGGGCTCTCGCCCTACGCCCACAGGCCCCACTCGGCCAACGAGTCCTCGACGTTCACCACGTCGAACGGGTTCTCGGTCGGCGCGGGCGTGGGCGTCGAGGGCCCGTCCACGAGCTTCAGCTTCGATGTGAGCGAGCAGGCCTCTCAGTCCTTGAACGACTTCGACGTGATCGATTTCTCCTCGGGTTCGATCTTCGGCTGGCAATACAAGCTGGCCTCGGTGAGCGGGCATTCTTACAAGAAATGGGAGGACCTCCACAACGACACGTGGGGCGGCCTCTACGGCCTGCCCAACCTCGCCAAGAGCACGCTCACGGACGAATACGAGGGTATCTACGCGGCGAGCCTCCAGGATCAGTCGCTTTACCCGGTGGAGAACGTCAACCTGCAGTCGGTGCGGCACACCTGGGTCTCCCACGATTACGTCCTCTGGGAGGAGATCAAGACCACCTCATGCGGGAAGGCGGCCGGCTCCGTCGTCACCGTGGACCTGAGCTCGGTCAACGTGGCCAAGCAGGGCACCATCCCCTTCAAAGAGACGTTCGATCAAGGCGTCGCGCCGAGCGTCTGGACGGTGATCAACGAGGGCATCACCGACAGTTCGCCGAGCTGGAGGGGGGCAGGCGGAGCGGCGGCCGAGACGGGCAGCGCGTTCGATTACCCCCAGACCGCGGCCGACGGAGCTGTCGACATGCGCGGGACCTACCTCGTCGCGCCCCACACGGCCTTCGGACAGGGAGCGCTGTCGGCGAAGATCTACGCGGGCGACCCCGACGGCTTCGGCCTCATGTACGCCATCAACGACACCGGCTCGAGCTACTACCGGGTGATGTTCGACGCGAGCTTGAGCGTCGCGCGCCTGGTCCGGGTGGACAACGGCGTCTTCACCGAGCTCGCGGTCAACACGAGCTATGTGCCGCCGCAGAACGCATGGATGACGGTGCGGGTCGAGCGCGAGGGGACGACGCACCGGATCAAGGTCAATGATCAGGTGGTGCTGGCGGTGCCGAGCGAGGTGACGTACGCGTGGGGTTCGGTCGCCCTGTTCTCGTGGGCGATGAGCGACGTGCGCTTCGACGACGTGACGATCACGACCCTTTGACGCGATCCTGAGACGCCTGGGCGGCGCGGGGCGACGGCGCCCGACCCGGCCTGCGTGACCCCGCGCCTCGCGGGGTCGGCGCGGCCTCAGCGCTCGTCGGCGCCGATGTCGATGCGCGTGCCGCTCGTCCGCGCGCCGCCGTCGATGTCGGTGGCGCCGCTCCGGCTGCCAAGATCGATGCCAGCGTCGACGGCCGGCGAGCCGCTGGTCAGGTGGAGGTCCGACGGGGGCCCGACGAGGAGCGGGTCGACGAACCTCGCGCGCGGGTCGGAGAAGGCGCCCGCCGAGCTGCGGCTCGCGCCGAAGAAGATGTTGTTGTCGACGGTCACGTTCCTGTTGTTGCTGCCGCTGCTCACGTAGTCGTTGCCCGACGTGGCGCGGAGGATGTTGTTCTGGATGAGCACGCCGTTCGAGTTGTTCTGGAGGATGATCTCGCCGCCGGCGCCCTGGTAGAGCGTGTTGTTGAGCACCGCGATGTCCGCCGCGTTGCCCCTGCTCGTGTCGTAGGCGCCGATCATGATGTTGCCCTGGTAGCTCCGCGACACGAAGTTGTTCCGCACGGTGATGTTGCTGGTGGTCTTGCCCGCGTGCTCGCTGGCGATCTCGATGCCGATGTCGCTCGAGTCCACCTTGTTTCGCTCGATGACGATGTCCTTGCCGCCGTCGACGTAGATGCCGTCAGCCGACCGCTCGCCGTCGTACGCGGGGTTGCCGGCCGAGGAGATGTTGTAGACGATGTTGTCCACGCACACGCCGTCCCTCGCCTGGTCCGAGCCCGAGGGGCCGGTGCCCTCGAAGCCGATGAAGTCGATGCCGATGTTGTCGTTGTCGTGGACCGTGTTGCGCGAGACGACGAACTTGGTGACGTTGCCGTTGAGGACCATCGCCTCGCTCGAGCCGAGCTTGCAGTTCCGGATCTCGTTCCCGTCGATGAGGAGGTCGGTCATCGGCGTCGCGGACGTCCCGTAGAAGGCGATGCCGTGGGCGTCCTGGGAGCTCTCGATGTGGTGCACGAGGTTGTTGCGGATCTCGAGGAAGCTCGAGCTGCCGCTCACGCTGATGCCCATCGGCGTGTCGCCGCTGCCCTTGAAGTTCTGCACCGTCATGCCGGTGACCTTGATGTAGTTCTTGCTGGAGATGTCGATTCCGACGCCGCTCTTGCCGGTCCCGTCGAGGATCGCGCCGGCCTCGCCCTTGAGGGTGATGCAGCCGGCTGCAGCGGTGCCGCTCCTCGTGAAGGAGACCTTCTCGTTGTAGGTGCCCGCCTTGACGACAACGGTGTCGCCTGCGGCCGCCGCGTTGAGGCCGGCCTGGATCGTCCTTTGGTCGCCGCCCGATGGCGCGACGGTGATCGTCCTGCCGCTCGAGCGATCGCCGCACGCCCCGGCCACCGGGCTGGGGGTGGGGTTAGGGTCGGAGGTGGAGCCGGCGTCGCCGCACACGCCAGGCGACCCGCCACCGCCGCACGTCTGGGCGCCAGAGCACGTTCCACAGCTCGCCACGGTGCGGGAGTTACCGCAGCTGTCATTGGCGGAGAGCGGGCCGCAGCTCCTGGCGAGCCGCGAGCAGAGCTGCGCGTCGGTCTCGGGGACGCACTCGGGCGGCGGCCCGCTGGTGAGGGTGGCGTTGAGGACCAGCAGGTCGACGTCGGACACGTCGGCGGTGCTCGTGGTTCCATAGCGGATCTTGAGCTTGCCGCCCGACACGAACCGAGCGTGCGGGGACGGGAGCGCGATGGTGGCGGCGCTCCAGGCCCAGGACGAAGCGAACGCGTTGTCGCCGATCTTGGCCCAGGTGCTGGTGCTGTAGTCCCAGGCGTCGAAGGTCCAGAGCATCTCGGCCTTCGCGGGTCCTCGGTAGTTCACCGACAGGCTGAGCGCCGAGACGTCGGCGTCCGAGGCGCCGGCCGGCAATGCGTACTCGCACTGAGCCTGGCTGCCGGGGTTGAACTCGACATACTTGCTCCACGTATCGGCCGTGCCGCTCAGATCTTTCGTCGCCAGGGCCTGAGCGCCCTGGCCTCCGGTGGACCCCTTGAGGACGGTCAGCTTCGAGCAGGTCATCGTCGCGCTCGAGGCGAGCCCGGCGCCGAGCGTGTCGGAGTCGGACTCATCGGGTCCGCCTTGCGTCGCGCATGCGGGAAAGAGCCCGACGGCGAGCAGCAGGGCGCCCGGCGGAGCGTACCGATGCATCGTGGGAGTCATCCGGTTCTTGCGCGATCGGTTCATGGGTCGTGGTCCTCGTTGTTTGGCTGATGACGCTGGGGTCGCGTACACGACGCGTGCACCAGGTGCTTCGACGCGAGGACATTGCAAGCAGGCGGCCATGACGCTCATCGTGGGGAACGACGAGGCAATCACCTCGATGGCGCGATTCGATGGCTGGAGCGATCACGCGATCTTGCGCAACGATCGTACAGTCGCGCATCGTTCGGACAGCCGTCGGTTCGCGAGGCGTCGGGGCGAGGAGGGGTTCAGCACGAGCGAATAAGGCTGATGGCAATGGATTTCTACCCTGGCAGAGATTTCTGACTGCGTGCAATCCAACCTGGGTCGGGTCGCCGCTACGTCGAGGCCGGGATCTACTTCGACGCGGCGCGCCTCCACGTCCTGGATCACCGGGGCAAGCACGACTCGGTGCGCGGTCCCTTGAACATCGCGCGCCCGGTCCAGGGCTGACCGGTGATCGTGCGGGCGGGCGCCTCGGAAGCAGGTCGGCAGCTCGCGGCCGAGACCGACAAGCAAACGCGCTCCGCAAAGTCACGATTCTCTTGTGCCGATGCGCCACCCCTCGACCGATCCCCTTCGCTTGCGCCTGCTCGTCTCCATCGGCGTGGTCCTCCTGGCGGGGCCTGGGTGCAGCCGCGAGCCGGCGCCGGCGCCCCCAGCGGGGTCGGCGGCGGCGCGTCCGTCGTCGGAGACGCCGTCAGCGGGGCCGGTCGCGCCTCCGCCGCCGGCGGGAGCGCCGGGGAGCACCACCCGGGGCGAGATCGCGGGCGTGCGCTACCTCGAGCACATGACGGGCGGGGCGCGACCCGACGAGCGGGTGCCGATGATCGTCGCGCTGCACCCCATGGGCGGGGACCCCGCGGACTTCCTACAGCTGCTCCGGCGCTACCGCCGCCGCGCCCGGCTCATCCTCCCGTACGGCCACCCAAGCGGCGGGATGTACATCTGGTACGACTCCGTCAGCGACGACGTAGCCGCCCCCCTGGTCACGCGGGAAGCAGATCGGATCGCCGCCGCGCTCGCCGCCCTGGTAGCCGCCCGCCCCACTGTCGGCAAGCCCCTCGTCACCGGCTTCTCGCAGGGCGGCATCATGACCTTTGCCCTGGCGGTCACCCACCCCGAGGCACTGGCGGCCGCCTTCCCCATCAGCGGTCTACTCCCGCCATCGCTCTACCCGTCGGCGGCGCTGAGCTCGGGGCCGCGCCCGGCGACGCTTCCGCCGGTCACGGCCTTCCACGGCGCCTCCGACTTGGCGGTGCCGACCCGAGGCGCGCGCGCCTCGATCGCCGAGCTGCGGCGCGCCGGGTACACCGCGGAGCTGCGCGAGTACGCCGGGGTCGAGCACGACACCTCCGACGAGGAAGTGGGCGAGATCTTTGAGCGGATCGGGCGGGCCGCCGACGGCCTCGCGGACGCGGCGCCGGCGCCTTGAAGCGCGCGCTCGTCGACTTCTGGGCGGGGCGCGCGAGGGGGGTAGCTCAGGGCAGGACGCTCGCACCCTCGCCGAACGCCGGGAGGCCCCATGTCCGCAGCGGCCCCGACTGAGAAGCTTCTGGGTGTACAAGTGGACATGCGGTATGGCGCTCGATGTCCTCGAGTGCCCGGCCTGCAACGGCAGGATGAAGCTCGTCGCCATGATCACCGAACCGAGCAACATCGCCCGCTTCCTCACCGCGCTCGGCGAGCCGACCGACGTTCCAGGCCGCTGCTGACGATGGTGCATGGCGAGGTCGAGCGCGAGCGGGTGTCGACTGCGCTGGGCGTGCTGCCGTGGGCTGATGTTGGATTCGACACGCCGCGAACCGCGACGGCGGCCGTTTGGACGAGCTCAGTACGGTACAGCTATACGGTAGGATGCCTTCCGCTTGGTGCTACGTCGCGGGAATCGCAGGCGTTTCACGAGTGGAAGGCCTGTCTCATCGCATGAGGATTGTTCTGTCGATGATCTCGTACACTCGGACTGCACGAGTCAGGAACGGCTCCGAGAATCTCGCCTTTGCGGAACGCGTTTGCTTGTCCTATCCGCCTGCGTCACTGCAACATTGACGCGCGAGCGCCAAGGTGGCCGCTGCGGTTTGGAGGAGCAAAGATGAACCTTTCTACCATGATGGGCCTCGCAGTGGGCGTCTCGTTGGCTTTCGGAGCAGGCTGCTCCGGAACCGGCGATGACGACGGAGGCGGAACGAGCAGCGGCGGCACGGTCATTCCTCCAGCTTCGGGCGGCGTCACAGCCGGCGAAGGAGCGGGCACCGGCGGAGGAGCAAGCACCGGCGGAGGTGAGATCGGCGGCAATGGCGCAGGCGGAAGCGGCAGTGCAACCAACGCGGGCGGCAGTGCCGCGGATGGTGGGGCTACCTCGGGCTCGGGCGGTGAGGCGGGTGGAGGCTCGGGAGGTGAGACGGGCGGTGGAGGCTCCGGCGGGGCCGCGCCCATCGATTGCGATTCCGACGGGGCAGTGCTGACCTACCCTACCCTTCCCGGCGCCTCCGAGAGCCCGCTCTATACGGTGACGGCCAACGGAGCGGCGCAATTCGTCGAAAAGATGACCAAGTTTGGCCAGGAGATGCAGGTGCACTACGCCCACTTCGGCGTGGCAAGCGGCTGCAAGGCGACCGTCGCCGTCACGGTGAACGGCGGCTTCAGCTCCTACACCTTGAGCCCGAAGAGCCGAATGCTGTCGGCGACCAAAAACGGTGACACGCTCACCTTCGACAGCGGGCCCAACTACTTGATTCTGCAGATCGCCTCCAAGGAATTGCTGTTCGTCCTCATTGACGACCAAGAGGTCAATCCGCCGAAATTGGGCGATCCCAACGTGAAGAACCTCGCAGACTACGACGTGGACAACACGGGTGCTGCGCTCGTCACCTCCAAGGTGCAGTCCGCCATCGACGCCGCCTCCGGATCCGCGCAGAACATCCTGTACGTGCCTCCCGGACGCTACAAGACCGGGGAATTGTGGCTGAAGAGCAACATGACCATGTATCTGGCGGCCGGCGCCATCCTGGACGGCTCGACCAGCACGGGCGACTACAATGGCACGGGCGCACCGGCCGTCGAAAACACTTCCCACGGCGTGGTTCACATGAACAAGGTGAGCAACACGAAGATCCTCGGTCGGGGAGTGATCGACGGCAACGGCTCGAAGATCCGTGGCACCGACAACGATACACCCTCTTTCAAGATCAACACCCTCCGGATCGACGACAGCACGGACGTGCTGGTCGACGGCATCGTCGTGCGCGATCCAGTCTTCTGGAACACGCTGATCTTCGACAGCGACAAGGTGACCATCCAAAACTTCAAGGTGATCAATCGCCGCCCCACCACAACAGCTTACAACCAAACCGACGGCGTGGACTTCGACTGCTCCACGAACGGTAAGCTCTACAATGCCTTCATCTACAGCGGGGATGACAGCATGTCGCCGAAGCGCGAGCAAGAAGGCAAGCTGGACACCAAGGCCATCACCTATGAGAAGGTGGTCGCCTACAGCAACTCAGCGGCGACGAAGATCGGAACCAAGACCTACGGTCAGCTGATCGAAGATATCACCTTCAAAGACCTCGATATCGTCAAGGCCGGCCGGGCCCTCGGGATCAACGCGGACGACACCGCTGTCATCCAGAACATCACCTGGCAGGACGTCAGGGTCGAGACGGTCGACGGCAGGATCATCGACTTCGAAGAAGATGCAACGGCGACCTGGCGCAACGCTCCCAACCGGGCCACGGTCAAGGAGCTGTTCATCAACAATGTTGCCTCTTCCGTGAACAAAGAGATCTACATTCACGGCAAGTCGAGCACCGTGAACTTCAATGGGATTCACTTCGACAATTTCACCATCCAGGGCAACAAGGTCACGGGTCGAAACGGCTGGAACGTGAACCAGTACGTGTCCAACATCACGTTCAAGTGAAAGAACGCCGCCCGCTCCCGCTAGGGCTGCGGATCCACGGTCAAATAATCGGTGACGCCCGCGAAGACGACACCAGGCGGCGTGAAATAGATGTCCGTGATCGGCGCCCCGCCCGGGGTCGTCGAGATGACCGGCGCCCCGCCTCCCCAGTAGTTGTGCTCGGCGAACAGGTAAATGCGCGAATCCGGAACCACGTTTTCCGGCGAGAACGACACCGACACGTCTCCGTCGACCGGGGCGACAGGATCGATGCCGGCTGGATTCACTCCTGGCGGCAGATTGCCGGGTACGCCATTGTTGACGAAGCGGTTGTTCCCGACGCTCCCGAGCGTCCCGCCGCCCAGATCGATGATAGCCCCGCCAACCGCTCCAATCGGCACGCTACTCGACTGCGACCAGTAGACGGCCTCTCCCGTCAGGTCCTCGAACGAGGAGTTCTCGACCAGGACGTGAAGCTGGTCGATCTTGTTCGTATTCACGGTCCGGGTCGGTGCCACCCTCAACCCGATCCCGCGGCCGAGGCCCGAGATATCGACGTTCCGAACGGTGAGATTAATTGCCTTGGTCTGAGGCATCTCCGTCCCGCTGTACCGAATTTGCGCGTCCTCGTTGCCGTTGTTGTTGGTCACGGGGTCGTAGATGCCGTTCGTGTTCCTGTTGCTGAGAACGGAGTCGCTGATCGAGACATTGTAGGTGCCGTTCTGCGGGTTGGCGGCATCGATGAGCTTGACGTTCGTGCTCGCTGGATCGCTCAGATGAGCACGGCGAATGTCGACGTTCAGGATGCCGTCCGCGCTCGCGTGGTGCTGGATTTCAATCGAATCGCCGTTGGCGTTGTCGCCCGTGAGGAACGGATTGCTGATCGAGACGTCCCACACGTTCGCGTCCACGAGGGGGCTGTAGCCGCAGGCCAGGAACACCAGGCCATCGGCCGCGAACGTTCCGAACGGCGAGAGGTTCGACGCGTCGTAGTTGGTCAGCTCCAGGTTCGAGACGGAGTGGTCGATCGTGATGAGCGTGATGCCTCTCGACCGGACCACGTGGTCGGTGATCCCGACCGTCGTCGGATCGGGCAAATCTTGCGACAGGTCCTTGATGATGTTGTGATCGACGTCGAACGTGGAGGTCACGCCCGTGTCGTCGATGAGCATGATCCCGTCAGAATGGCTGTCGCGAATCACGTTGCTCTTGATGGTGACGGTCCCAGCGTCGGCGATCGATCCCGGTGCGCCGAGAAAGCTGCAGTAGCTCTGGGCCTGCAGCTGTGGATCGAGCAGCGGCGTCCCCCGCCCGCCCGGCCCGCACGACACCAGGGTAATGGCGCCGAAGTGGTTCGTCTGAGGCAAGAAGAGGATGTATCCGTTCGGCCATTCGTTCTCGATCTCGAGCAGATCGTGGACCGCCATATCGTTGGTCATCAGGTTGTCCTCGATACGTGGATTCTCGGCGTTGATGCCGAGAATCGACGAGCGGAACGCGTTGTCGATATGGATGTTCTGAACCACGTTGTTCTTGGCCAGCCGGATCACGTCTCCGTCGTAGCGGGCGCCGCTCGTATTGGTGAGCGTCGCGCGGGCGCTATGGGGGTTGGCGACCGTCACCTTGGGGCCCAACCCAATCAGCCGTTGTCCGTCCTTCAGCTGAATTCCACCGTCGAGCACGCCTCGCGACTGAATTACATAAAGGGTGTCGCCGGGGCCGGACCGAGCCTCCAGGTCCTGCAACGAGCTGAAGGGCCGACTCTTCGAGCCGTTGCCTGGATGCGGCGGATCAGCCTTGACGTACCACGTGGCGGCCTCGCTGCTGCCTGCAATCAGCAACATGCCCAGCATGACAAGCGACGAACCGCCTACCGACAGTCCTCTGTCGCGCAACCTCATCTGTGACCTCCCCCGAATCGATTGATGGCAGCAAACAGCGGCCTGATTATTTGTAGTACAAGGAAATTGTCAAGGCTCGGATGACGGCGATCGAGCGTCGGTCAGCGGACATCTCGTGGCGCTGACGTCGAGGGCGCGACGAGGGCGTCGAGATCGGCTCCAGCGAGTTCAACGTCGCTGTCCACGACGATCAGGGGAGAAGGAATTCCAAACCGATCCTGACTCGTGTTTCGCCCTTCTTGTTGCCTATCGACCGGGGCACCTCCCAGAGGATCTTGACCAGGGGCGTGCGTCTATCTCGCAAGGCATGCAGGCAGCAACGATGCGTCGCGACGCTCGCGGTCCCGCCACTTCGGGTCGCCGCGCCACACTTCTTCGCTCAACGATCCGGCTTCTTTATCCACGCGCTCCCTCCGGCGTGACGACGCCCTCCGCCGCGATGCCGAATGCCGACGACTCCGCGCCGCGCGCTCGCGCGTCGCGCTGCCATGCCGCGCATCCCTCCATCTTCGTCCGCAGGGGTCCGTCGATGGGCGCGATGGGCGCGCGGGGCGGCGAGCGCGCTGCTTCGGACGGCATCCCGCGGCGGGAGGTGCTACCCCCTCGCGCACCGTGAGTCCCCGCGTTCCGCAAGAGCAGCCCCCCGCTCCGCCCGCCCCCGGCGGCCGGACCTCGTCCCCGCCCGCGTCGGGGGGCCCGGTCCGCTTTCCCGAGGAGCTGCCCATCTCGGCGCGGGTGCTCGACATCGCCCGGGCCATCGAGGCGCACCAGGTCGTCATCGTCGCGGGCGAGACCGGCTCGGGCAAGACCACGCAGCTCCCCAAGATCTGCCTCGCCATGGGCCGCGGCCTCTCCGCGCGGATCGGCGTCACGCAGCCGCGCCGCATCGCCGCGACCAGCGTCGCGGCCCGCGTCGCCAAGGAGCTCGGCGTCGAGCTCGGCAAGGAGGTCGGCTACAAGATCCGCTTCTCGGACAGGACGAGCCCGGCCACGTACGTCAAGTACATGACCGACGGCATCGTCCTCGCCGAGATCCAGGGCGATCCGCGGCTCTCGGGCTACGACACGCTCATCATCGACGAGGCCCACGAGCGCAGCCTCAACATCGATTTTTTGCTCGGCTACCTCAAGCGCCTGCTGCCGAAGCGCCCGGATCTCCGCGTCATCGTCAGCTCCGCGACGCTCGAGACCGACAGGTTCGCGGCTTACTTCGGCGGCGCTCCGGTCATCGAGGTCTCCGGCCGCACGTACCCCGTGGAGGTCATCCACCGCCGCCCGGAGAGCGGGGAGGCCGAGATCGCCGACGCCGTCGCCGCCACGGTCGAGGAGATCACCTCGATCGATCCGCGCGGGGACATCCTCGTCTTCCTCCCCGGAGAGCGGGAGATCCACGACACCATGGCCGAGCTCACGCGCCACGGCCTGCCGCACACGACGCTGCTGCCGCTCTACGGGCGGCTCCCTCAGGGCGACCAGCAGCGCGTGTTCCAGTCCTTGCCGGGGCGGCGGATCGTGCTCGCGACCAACGTCGCGGAGACGTCGCTCACCATCCCGGGCATCGTGTACGTCATCGACTCCGGGCTCGCCCGCGTCAACCGCTACAGCCCGCGCACGGGCGTCACCCAGCTCCAGATCGAGCCCATCTCGCGCGCGAGCGCCGATCAGCGCAAGGGGCGCGCGGGCCGCGTGCAGAGCGGGGTGTGCTTCCGGCTCTACGACGAGCAGGACGACCGGGGGCGGCCCGCGTACACCGATCCGGAGATCCTGCGCGTCGGCCTCTCGGGCGTCATCCTCCAGATGAAGGCGCTCGGGCTCGGCGCCATCGAGGATTTCCCGTTCCTCGACGCGCCGTCGAAGCGCGCCGTGGACGAGGGCTACCGGGTCCTCGAGGAGCTCGGCGCGCTCGACGACGCGGCTGAGCTCACGGACATCGGCAGGAAGCTCGCGCGGCTGCCGCTCGATCCGCGGCTCGGCCGGATGGTCCTGGGCGGCGAGAGCGAGGGGGCGCTGGCCGAGGTGCTGATCATCGCCGCAGCGCTCGGCGTGCAGGATCCGCGGGAGCGGCCGCTCGCCGCCCAGAAGCAGGCCGACGACGCGCACCGGAAGTTCAAGGACGAGGCCTCCGATTTCGTGGGGCTCCTGAAGCTGTGGAGCTTCTACCAGGACGCGCAGGGCCGGCTGACCCAGAACCAGCTCAGGAAGGCCTGCCGCGACCATTTCGTCTCGTACCTCCGCATGCGCGAGTGGGCCGACGTGCACCGTCAGATCAGCCGGATCACGAAGGAGATGGGGTTCTCGCCGAACGACGCGCCCGCGAAGGGCGACGCCATCCACCGCGCGCTCCTGCCCGGGCTGCTCAGCCGCATCGGCATGTGGAACCAGGAGAACAAGGTGTACCTGGGCGCCCGGCAGACGCGCTTCCAGCTCCACCCGTCGTCGGGCCTCGCGAAGAAGCCGCCCGCGTGGATCATGGCCGCCGAGCTGGTCGAGACGTCGCAGCTCTTCGCCCGGATGGCGGCGGCCCTCGATCCCGCGTGGATCGAGGCCGCGGCCGGGCCGCTCTGCAAGCGCAGCCACAGCGATCCGCACTGGGCCGCGAAGCCGGCGGCCGTGATGGCCCGGGAGCAGGTGACGCTGTACGGGCTGCCGATCGCGCGGGATCGGCGGGTCGACTTCGGGGCGATCGACCCGAAGTCCGCGCGCCAGATCTTCCTCCTCCACGCGCTGGTCCGGCAGGAGTACGCGACGCGCGCGCCGTTCATGGACGCGAACCGGCGGCTCTTCGAGGAGGTCAGCCGGCTGCGCGACAAGGCGAGGAGGAGCGAGATGCTGGCCGACGAGCACGCGCTCGAGCTCTTCTTCGACCGGCGCGTCCCCGAGGGCGTTTATAGCGGCAAGACGTTCGAGGCGTGGCGGAAGGAGGCCGAGGCGGAGGACCCGCGGGCGCTCCACCTGTCGCTCGCCGACGTCCTGCTCGACGAGGCCGCGGAGCTCACGCCCGAGCGCTTCCCCGATTCGCTCGACCTCTACGGCGCCGCCGTGCCGCTCTCGTACCGCTTCGATCCGGGCGAGGACGACGACGGCATCTCCATCTCGCTGCCGCTCGTGCTCCTGCCGCAGGCCGATCCCGACGAGCTCGAGTGGATGATCCCCGGGTGGCACGCCGAGAAGATCGCGCAGCTGCTCGAGTCGCTGCCGAAGTCGCTCCGCAAGGCGCTCGTCCCGCTCGCCCCCCTCCGCGAGGTCGCCCGGGAGATCGCGGCGGAGCTACGGCCGTTCCAGGGCCCGCTGCGGGCCGTCCTCGCGCGCGCGGTCGAGGACCGCACCGGCGAGCGCGTGCCCGCCGACGCGTTCCGGCCCCAGGATCTGCCGCCGTACCTGCGCTTCTATTTCCGCGTGCTCGACGAGGACGGCCGGGTGATCGGCGAGGGGCGCGAGCTCCGGGAGCTCAAGGAGCGGCTGTCCGGCCGGGCGCGCGAGGCCTGGGCGAGGGTCGGCAAGGCGGGCCTCGAGCGGGACGGGCTCACGTCGTTCAGCGTCGAGGCGCTGCCCGAGCGCGTCCAGGTCGACGCCGGGCGCCACAAGGTGTTCGGCTACCCGGCGCTGATCGACGGGGAGACGTCCGTGTCGGTGCGCGTGCTCGCCTCGAGGGCCGCCGCGGCCGAGGCGACGCGCGCCGGGCTGCGGCGGCTCCTCTTGCTGCAGCTCGGGGGCAAGATGAGCCAGCTCGAGCAGCCGCTGCGGAGCGCCGTGGCCGTGAGCGGCCTCGGCGCCAAGGTGGCCCCGGGCGAGCCCGGCCTCGCCCGGCAGATCGCGCTGCGCGCGCTCGACGAGGCGTTCCAGCTCGGCGATCCCGGCGCATTTCCGAGGACGAAGGCCGCGTTCCTCGCGCGCCTGGACAAGGGCCGCGGGTCGCTGCAGGGCGTGCTGGGGAAGCTCGCGGGGCTGGCGCGGGAGATCGGCGTCGAGCTCGACCGCGTGCAGGCGATGCTCCGGTCGATGACGGGGAAGCCGGGCGCGCCGAGGCCGGCGCTCGACGACGTGCGCACGCAGGTCGACTTCCTGCTGCCGGTGGGGCTCTTCTCGCGCGCCCCGGTCGATCGGCTCGCGCACCTGCCCCGGTACCTGCGCGCCGCGCAGATCCGGCTCGAGCGGCTGCCCAACGGGCCGCAGAAGGACCAGAGCAAGGCCGCGCAGGTGCTGCCGTTCTGGCAGGACTACCTCAAGCACCAGCAGGGGCTGCGCGACAAGGGCGTGCCCGCGGAAGAGCTCGAGTCGTTCCGCTGGCTGATCGAGGAGCTCAGGGTGTCGCTCTTCGCGCCCGAGCTGAAGGCGGCTGTCCCCGTGTCGGCGCAGCGGCTCACGGAGCAGTGGAAGCGGCTGCTGGGATAGCGGCGCAGGGGCGCGCTCGACCACGGCCCCGAACAGGCCCCAAGCCCCGAACGGGGCCCCGGGACCGCGCCGCGCGCTGTCCGACGCACGGCCGCCACCGGTCTCCCCGACCGGGTTTTTCCTTAAGACGTACGCCCGCTTGGCCGCGGCGCACCCGCTCCAATGAGCACTGGACGCAGCGCTCACCCCGCTGGCAGGCTGCGCGCCGGCGAGGCTCCTCGTCCGGGTCCTCGGTGAGCGATGCAGGCAGGTGACATCATCGACGGCCGGTTCTGCATCGAGCACCTCGCGGCCTCGGGCGGGATGGGGGCCATCTACCGGGCCCGCGATCAGGAGACAGGCGAGGCGGTCGCGATCAAGCTCCTGACCACCGAGAGCGCGCAGCACCTCGTCCGCTTCGCGCGCGAGGCCCACATGCTGGCAACGGCCCGGGTGCCCGGCGTCGTGCGCTACGTCGCGCACGGCGCCACCACGTGGGGACAGCCGTTCCTCGCCATGCAGTGGCTCGACGGCGAGACGCTCTCCGACCGGCTCACCCGCCAGGGCCTCACCCTCGAGGAGACCCTCGATCTCGGCCTCCACGTCGCGAGGACGCTCGGCGCCGTCCACAGGCTCGGCCTCGTCCACCGCGACCTGAAGCCGAGCAACCTGCTGCTCGAAGGCGGCTCGCTCGAGCGCGTGCACCTCATCGACTTCGGCCTCGCCCGCGCCGTCGCCGACGAGCCGCTCACGGCCGCCGGCCTCGTCCTGGGCACGCCCGGGTACATGGCCCCCGAGCAGGCGCGCGGCGAGCTCAGCGTCGACACCCGCGCCGACGTGTTCGCCCTCGGCTGCATCCTCTACCGCTGCCTCACGGGCCGCGCCGCCTTCCAGGGCAACGCCGGGCTCGCCGTGCTGATGAAGGTCCTCCTCGAGGAGCCGCCCCGCGCGCGCGACCTCCGGCCCGGCACCCCCGCCGCGCTCGACGACCTCGTCGCCCGCATGCTGGCGAAATCCCCGCTGGACCGGCCGGCCGACGGCGGCGCCGTGGCGGCCGAGCTCGCCACGATCGGCGCGCCCGAGAGCAGCGTCGGAGGGCCCCGCTCCTTCCCGCCGCGCGCGGTGGAGCTCACGACCGGCGAGCGGCGCGTGACCTGCCTCGTGGTCACCCGCGAGCGCGCTATCAACACGAGCAGCGCGCCGGAGCCGCGCTGGGGCAACTCAAGCAGCGCGCCGGAGCCGCGCTGGGGCAACGCGAGCAGCGCGGCGGAGCCGCACCGGGACGGCGCACGCGACGCGTCGGAGCCGCGCCAGGCGGAGCTCTGGCAGCTGCATGACGTGGCCGAGCAGTACCGCGGCGAGCTCGAGCTCCTCGAGGGCCGCTCGCCGCTCATCGTGCTGTCCGGCGCGGGCGCGCCGACCGACCTCGCGGCGCGGGCCGCCCGGTGCGCGCTCGCGCTGCAGGAGCTGCTCGGCGGCGCGCCCGTCGCGCTCGCCACCGGCCGGGCGGAGCTCTCGGCGCGCGTGCCCGTCGGCGAGCTCATCGACCGCGCCTTCCAGATGCTCGCGGCCCACGACGACGGCTCGCTCCCCGCGGGCGTCCGCATCGACGAGGTGACCGCGGGCCTCATCGGCATGCGGTTCGACGTCACCGAGGACGCCGCGGGCCGCGTCCTGCACGGGGCACGCGACGAGCGGACCGCGCAGCTGCTCGGCAAGCCGACCACCTACGTTGGCCGCGAGCGCGAGCTCGCCATGCTCGTGGCCGAGGTCGATCGCTGCATCGACGAGGGCGCCGCGGGCGCGGTGCTCGTGACGGCCGAGGCCGGGATGGGCAAGTCGCGCCTGCGCAAGGAGCTCATCCGCAAGCTCCGCGAGCGGGGAGACAGGATCGATGTCTGGATCGGCCAGGGCGACCCCATGGGCGCCGGCGCCGCCTTCGGCCTGCTCGCGAGCGCGCTCCGGGACGCGCTCGGCGTCGCGGACGGCGAGCCCCTGGAGGCGCGGCAGCGCAAGATCCGGAGCCGCGTGGAGCAGCACGGGGGCATCGACGCGCCCCGCGTCGCGGCCTTCCTCGGCGAGCTCGTCGGCGCGCCCTTCCCCGACGAGCACGACATGCAGCTCCGGCTCGCGCGGCGCGACGCCGTGCTGATGGGCGACCAGCTCCGCCTCGCCTGGGAGGACTTCCTCCGGGCGGCGTGCCGCGCGGGGCCCGTGCTCCTCGTGCTCGAGGACCTCCAGTGGGGCGACCTCCCCACCGTCACGATGGTCGACGAGGCGCTGCGCCAGCTCAAGGACATGCCGCTGCTCGTGCTGGCGCTGGGGCGGCCCGACGTGCGCCGGCTCTTCCCGAAGCTCTGGGAGGGCCGGCTGGCCCACGAGCTCCACCTCACGCCGCTCCCGCGCCGCGCGAGCGAGCGGCTCGTGCGCGAGGCGCTGGGCGCGCACGCCCGGCACGACCTCGTGGGGCGGCTCGTCGAGCGCGCGGACGGCAACGCGTTCTTCCTCGAGGAGCAGATCCGCGCTGCCGCCGAGGGCAAGAGCGAGGGCCAGCCGGAGACGGTGGTGGCCATGGTGCAGGCGCGGCTGGAGACGCTCGACGCCGAGGCGCGGCGGCTCCTCAGGGCGGCGAGCATCTTCGGCGAGACGTTCCGGTCGAGCGCGGTCGCGGCGCTCCTCGGGAGCGCCGACATCGCGCAGGTCCTCGCGGAGCTGCTCCGGCGCGAGGTGATCGTGCGGCGCGGCGAGCGGCCGCGGGACGACGCGGAGTACTGCTTCCGCCACGCGCTCGTCCGCGAGGCCGCCTACGGCATGCTGACGGCGCGCGACCTCCGCATCGGCCACGCGCTCGCGGGCAGCTTCCTCGAGGCGGCCGGCGAGGGCGATCCGAGGGCCCTCGCCGAGCACTTCGAGCGCGGCGAGGAGCCCGAGAAGGCCGCCGAGTGGTACCTGCGCGCGGCCGACAACGCCCTGCGCGGCAACGACCTCGCCGAGGCGATCGCCTGCGCCGAGCGCGGCATCGCCTGCAGGCCGGATCCGGCCGCTGTGGGCGCGCTCCGCCTCGTCGAGGCCGAGGCGCTGCTCTGGCGCGGCGAGCCGGCCCTCGCGGAGCAGCGCGGGATCGAGGCGACGCGGCACCTCGTGCCGGGCTCCGTGGCGTGGTTCTCGGCGTTCACGCAGCTCGCGGGGGCGGGGCACAAGCAGGGCCACTACGAGCGCGTCGAGCGCTGGATGATGGTCGTCCTCGGCACGGAGCCGCTCGACGGCGCGCGCATCGCGAGGAACGCCTGCCTGCTCGAGGGGGCGATCGTGCTCCTGCTCGGCGGCCGCTACGCGTGCGTCGACGCGCTGATCGACGCGGTCGAGCGGGCGACGGAGGACGCGTCGGCCGCGGATCTCATGATCGAGGCGAAGCTCCTCTACCTGCACGGCCTCCTCCGGCAGCACAACGGCGATCCGAGCGCCTGCATCGCGAGCATGAGCGCGGCGCTCGCCGCGTTCGAGGACATCGGCGATCGCCGCGAGGCGTGCCGGGCGCGGCTCAACATGGGCCTCTGCTACGTTCAGTTCGGGTACTTCGAGGCGGCGGCGGGGGTGCTGCGCGCCGGGCTCGAGGAGGCGGAGCGGATGGCGCTCGACGACCGGGTCCCGAACGCGCTGCAGAACCTCGGGCTCGCGCTGGCCCACGCGGGCGAGGTCGACGCGGCGAGGGCGGCCCTGCGGAGCTCGATCGAGGCGCTGGAGCGCCGCGGCGACCGGCGGCGGGAGTGCGAGAGCCGGCTCCAGCTCGCGCGCGTCCTGCTCCTCGCGGGCGAGCCCGCGCTCGCCGAGGCGGAGGCGCACGCGGCCGAGTCGCTCGCGCGGGGGGTGCCGGAGCGGCTCCCCGCGGCCATCGCGGCGCGCGCGCGCGCGCTGCTCGATCTCGGGCGCGCCGGCGAGGCGCTCGCCGCCACGACGGAGGCCCTGTCCCTGCTCGAGTCGGGCCGCCGTGACGAGGAGGGCCCGCTGGTGCGCCTTGTCCACGCCGAGGCGCTGGCGGCGACGGGCCAGATGGCCGAGGCCAAGGGCGCCATCGCCCTGGCCCGCAACGGGCTGCTCGTGCGGGCCGGGAGGATCGGCGATCCTGTGTGGCGCGAGCGCTTCTTGCGCGATGTCCCCGACAACGCGCGGATCCTGGCGCTCGCGCAGGGCTGGCTCGACGGACAGCCGCCCTGAAGCGCCAGCCGCGCTGGGGCCAGAGCGAGAGGCCATCACGGCGCCCAGGGGCGCCCGTATGGCGGTGATTCCGGCCGTCTGGCGGGAGCATCTTTTTGTCGCCCGGGACAGGCGACGTCGCAAGTAAGCTGATCCTCTACCTCTGACCTCGTGTTCGAACACAGGAAGGCAGCTCCATGCGCAGATCGTCCGTCGCTCTGATTCCCCTCGTGGCCCTCGCCGTGTCTGTCTCGTGCAGCAGCGAAGACAGATACCGGCCTCCCACGACGGGGGACCTGCCCTCGAGCGGCGTCACGACCAGCGGCGGACAGGGCAGCGGCACCGGCGGGCAGGGCGGCGCCGGCGGGCAGGGCGGCGCCGGCGGGCAGGGCGGCGGCACCGGCGGGCAGGGCGGCGCCGGCGGGCAGGGCGGCAGCGACATGCCGAGCTGTTCCAACGGCGCGAAGGACAGCAACGAGACGGACATCGACTGCGGCGGCGCCTGCGCGACGCCGTGCCGTGTCGATCAGGCGTGCGCGGAGGCCGCGGACTGCTTCTCGGGGCGGTGCGAGGAGAGCGGGGGCAGCGGCGGCGCTGAGCGCGCGTGCGTGGCGGCGCAGTGCGACAACGGCGTGAAGGACGGCGACGAGACGGACACCGACTGCGGCGGCGGCGCCGCGCCGCGCGGCGGCAACCCGGCGTGCCCCCCGTGCAAGACCAGCAAGGGCTGCGCAGCGGGCTCGGATTGCGAGTCGATGAGCTGCGTGAACGGCCAGTGTCTGGAGCCGACCTGCAGCGACGCCGTGAAGAACGGCCAGGAGACCGACGTCGATTGCGGCGGGATCTGCCCCGGCTGCCCGCCTGGCGACGCGTGCTCCAAATCGACCGACTGTATCGAGCTCGTCTGCCACGAGCAGGTCTGCCAGGACGCGACCTGCAGCGACGGCGTGAAGAACGGCAAGGAGACCGACATCGACTGCGGCGGGACGGACGGGTGCAACACCCGGTGCCCTGCGGGGCAGCGTTGCAACGCCAACACCGATTGCGCGACGTCGATCTGCAACACCACGAACCACGTCTGCGCGTGCCCGGCGTGGATGGTGATCTCGCCCGTGAGCGGCGGCGGGAGCTACTGCATCGATCAATACGAGGTGACGAAGCAGGAGTACGATGTCTTCCTCATGGCGAACCCGGTGCTCGCCGGCATGCCGGCGGAGTGCGCAGGGAACATCTACCGTCCCTCGAGCGGGTGGCCCTTCACGGAGGGGCGAGTGCCCGTCACCTACGTCGACTGGTGCGATGCCTACGCGTACTGCTCCTACATGGGCAAACACCTCTGCGGCAGGATCGGCGGAGGCGCGAACTCGCCTGCCGACTTCGCGACCCCGACGCGGAGCGAGTGGTTCAACGCGTGCTCCGGCCAGGGCGTGAACGAATACCCGTACAGCGATCTCTACAGTGAGGCGACCTGCAAGGTGGAAGACCCGACCGGCGAGCTCGCCAAGAAGCCCGTGCCCCCCAACCCCATCCCGCCGATCTCGCCCTGCGAAGGCGGGATCACGGGCCTCTTTCACATGAGCGGCAACGTGGCGGAGTGGGAGAACTCCTGCGACGCGCAGGGCAATTGCCTCGTCCGCGGCGGCTCGCGGGCCTCGCAGCAGGACGCGGATGACATTGCGCGCGACGCGCTCAAGGCGGCCAGGTGCGACGCGCTCCTGGACCAGGATCGCCTCACCCCGTCTCCGGACATCGGCTTCCGCTGCTGTCTCTGAGCGCCCGCGCCGGATACGCGCCAGGCGGCGGCCGCGCTCACGGGCGCCGCCGCCCGGCCGACGAGCTCACTGCGCCGGTTCGGGATCGCAGCCGTAGAGGACGTCGACAGCGGCCATGGCGTCGTCCTGGACCAGCCGGCACGCGTCGGGACAGAGCGTGATCATGTCGTTCGCGATGTAGAAGGAGCCCGGGGTGCACGCCGCCGCGCTCGCCACCTGGTTGAACGATTGCGGATCGCTGCCGTCGCCGGGCGTGTACTGGACGACCACGGTCGAGAGATCGATGACCTCCCCCGGCGGCGAGTCCGGCACCTCGAACTCGCACGCGACCACCGCGCCCGTGATGACGCCCTCCGCGATCGCCTGGAACACAACGTCATAAGAGCTCGTCTGGCAGAGCGGGAACCTGAGGCCGCCCGTCCTCTTGCTGAGCGTCTGGTAGCCCGTGCCCGGCGCCACGGCGGTGCCACACATCTCCTCGACCACGTCCGCGTCGGGCGCGTAGGCGTCCGTGGCGACCGTGTTCTCGTGGAGCCCGACGATGCTGTGAAAGACGTAGTTGGGCGCGGTCACGTCGCCGAAGACCGCCGGATCCAGGCCGAACAGCATCTCTTCGAAGTCCGTGGCGACGTCCTCCCAGTCCTGCCGCGTGTCGTCAATATAGATGTTGCGCGGCAGGTGCGTCGACTGGCAGCCCACGTGGTCGTCGGTGATCACGGTGATCACCTTGAGCGAGTCCTCGCGCACCCACTCCGACCACCCGGCCGGCGCGACGCCGAACTCGTCGGGCAGGCCGCCGTTGTAGCTCCCGAGGAGCACGCAGAGCGCGTCGTTGCTCCTGATCTCGTGGCTGTAATGGTAGAAGACGGGCGGGTTGTTCCCCGGCGCCTCGGGGACCGGGGAGCAGCTCGCGCTGCTGAGCGGGGCGCCGACGCAGATCGAGTCGTCTGCCTCCGCAGCGCCGTGCGCGGAGATCATGATGACGCGGTAATCGATGCCGCTCTCGCCGATGATCGAGGCGAAGCTCTCATTGATGTTGTTCTGTACGCTGATGATCTCGTTCGCCATGCTTGGCGAGTTGTCGATGACGAACACGATGTCGACCGGCCGCTTCGTGAGCGTGGCGTGGGCGACCGTGGCGACACAGGCGGTGTCGGGCGTCACGGGGCCGCTGCCACCCGTGTTGGAGCCGCTGGAGCCGTTGCCGATCATCCCCCCGTCTTCGCCGCCCGCGCCGCCCACGCCCCCGCCCGCGCCGCCCTCGCCGCCCCCACCCACGCCGTCGCCTCCACCGACGCTCGCTCCAGCCGTCGCGCTCGCCTCGCCCTCCGCCCCGGAGCTGCAGGAGCACCCTGTGGCGCCGGTCATCACCAGGACACCCAACCCAACAAGCGGAACCAACATGGTAGACCGGGAGAGCTTCACATGAACCTCGACCGCTAGGGCGCATGAACGCGCCATTACAGATTGCACAATTGCAACGAGATGTGGTGACGATTTTGACCCGACCGCGATTTTTCTCGGGGGCTGTTCCATGACATGTGTCATGGAAGGGCCTTTGTCATTCCACGTGGTGCGCACGGCGAGGCGCGGTGGATGGAGGCGCGGGCAGGCGGCCGGTCACCGGCGCCGGCCACCGGTCACCGGCCGCGAAGCGCGGGCGCCAGCTGGAACCCGGCGCCGCGGCGCGTCGGGCGCCTCGGCTCCTCCGACGCTCCGCGTGGGCTGGATGGTCTCTGCACAATGCGCCCCTAGGATGCAGGTATGAGCCTACGTCATGACTTTCCTCGCATCGGCATCGATGCGATCGCCCTCGCCGTCCCCCGCCGCTTCGTCGAGCTCACCGAGCTCGCCGAGGCGCGAGGGATCGCGCCATCCAAGTACCTGACCGGCCTGGGGACCCGCCGGATGGCGATCGCCGCGCCCGACGAGGATCCGATCACCCTCGGGGCCAACGCGGCCCGCCGGCTGTTCCAGCGGTCGGGCGCGAGCCCTGCGGACATCGGGCTCTGCGTCGTGGGCACCGAGACCGCCGTGGACCACGCGAAGCCGGCGGCCTCCTTCCTCCACGGCCTGCTCGGGCTGCCGAGCGCGTGCCGGGTCTTCGAGGCCAAGCACGCCTGCTTCGGGGGCACCGCGGGCCTCCTCAACGCGGTGGACTGGATCGCCTCGGGCTCGGCCCGCGGCCGCGCCGCGCTCGTCGTGTGCTCGGACGTGGCGCGCTACGCGCTCGGCTCCGCGGGCGAGCCCACCCAGGGCGCCGGCGCCGTGGCGCTGCTCGTGCGCGAGCGCCCGCGCCTCGTCGAGATCGAGGTCGGCCAGACCGGCACGTACGCGCGCGACGTCTACGATTTCTGGCGGCCGCTCCACCACAAGGAGGCGCTCGTCGACGGTCACTACTCGGTGCAGTGCTACCTCGACGCCCTCGCCGGGGCCTACGGCGACTGGCGCCGCGTGGCGGGCGACGGCGATCCCCTCGCGCGCACCTGCTATCACGTCCCCTACGGCAAGATGGCCCGCAAGGCGCACCGCCACCGGCTGGCGATGGACGGCCTGACCGAGCAGGCCGCCGACGAGAGCTTCGCCGTCGAGGTGGAGCCGTCGCTCGATCTGCCGTCGCGCATCGGCAACATCTACACGGGCTCGCTCTACCTGGCGCTCGCGTCCCTGCTCAACGCGGAGGCCCGCGCGCTCGAGGGGCAGCGCGTCGGGCTGTTCAGCTACGGATCGGGCTGCTGCGCCGAGTTCTTCGCGGGCAGGATCGGGCCGGAGGCCGGGGCGGTCGCGGCCGCCCTCGAGATCGACGCCCCGCTCGACGGGTGCCACCGCGCCTCCGTCGTGGAGTACGAGGCGCTGCGCAGAGGCGACGAGGCCGCCGACCGCCGGCCGGCGCCCGAGGGCGCCGAGCGCGCGGCCGCGAGCCTCGACAGCCGGGTGGTGTACCTGGGGCTCGACTCGAGCGAGCGGCGCGTCTACGCCAACGAGTGAGCGCCGGAGCGGGCAGCTCGCTCAGCCGGAGCCGGACGAGAGGGACGTGAGGTCCGAGAGCTTCACGGTGAAGAGCTCCGCCCCGCCGGCCGCTGCGACGACGACCCGCAGCGTGCCGGAGGGGGCCGGTCGCTTCAGGCGCGCGGCGACAGCGCGCGTGACCGGCGCGAGCGGCGCGATGATCTCGGCCATCGCCGAGCGCGCCATCACGCCGACCAGCATCGGCGCGCGCTCGCCGGCGGCCAGGGCGGAGCGGAGCACGCGCTCGGGTTCGAGCGCCGGGTCGCGCTGCTGCAGGCCGATCGCGATGAGGTAGCCCGTCGGTTCTCGCAACGAGAGGAGATAACCCGCCAGCGGCGAGGAGGCGCTGCTGCGGGCCGGAAGGCGCTGCAGCAGGCGCGCGAGCTCCGGGCGGTGATCGGCGAGCAGCTCGGCCCGCTCCTCGTGATCGGACATGCCCGCCCGCCCTTGCTTCGCGTAGGCGTTCGGCGTGAGACCGCGATTCCGCGGGGTGATCGTCGCTGCGTCTTTCGGGACCATGTTCCTCCAGCGAGGGCTCCTGCCCTCCGTGTGTTTGTTCCGGTCACCGCGCCGCGGGTGTCACGAAATCGGACGCGACCGCGCATCGCTCGCAAACGCCGGCCGCACGGCGCTGTACCGGGGCGCTTCGAGCCCGCTCCGCCGCGCGCGCGCCCGTTCGCGCCCCGGCGGACGACCGCCCGGCGCGCACGGCCGGCGGAGAGAGCACCTCCTCGTACGGCCGATGGCCGGCCAGGGGCCAGAGCGGGCCGCGAAGGCACCCTGGACCCCGCCTCGATCGGCGGAGAGCGCGCGGCGACGGCTGCGCTCCTCGTCCATCGCGGGGGCGCGGCGCATGAGCCGGCCCACACGCGCGCCGTCGCTATCGACGGCGCGGACAACGTGATCTTCGGCGGCTGCGCCTACGAGCTCCGCGCGCGGGCGGTCGACTCCAGCCCGCCGGGCACGAAGTCCGTCCCCTTCTGGACACGGTCGTTCCACGTCTCGGGGGGCTTGCCTGAAGGCACTTCCCGCATCGTGATGCACCCCGGCACCGGGCACACCAGCGCGCACAGATTGCAGCCGATGCACTCCTCCTCGTCGACGAACGGGACCCGCGACGGCGCCGCGTCCCCGCTCGGATCCGCCGTCACCGCGCGATCCGGGAGGACCTTCGGGAGATGGGTGTGGCCCGCCGCGCGCGCCTCCGCCTCCGTCCTCCCCGGCAGGTGGATGCACTGGTGCGCCCCGTCCATGCAGGCGACGTAACAGAGCTGGCACCCGATGCACTTGTCGGCGCTGATGTCCGCGACCACGCGGTACGACAGGTCGAGCTCGCCCCACTCCTGGACCTGCGGGATCGCCCTGCCGCGCAGCTCGTTCACCGAGCGCATCCCGTGATCGTCGAGCCAGTCGCTGAGCCCCTCGATCATCTCCTCGACGATGCGGTAGCCGTAGTGCATCACCGCCGTGCAGACCTGGACGCTCGTCGCGCCGAGCGCGATGAACTCGGCGGCGTCGCGGGAGTTCGAGATGCCGCCGATGCCCGAGATGGGCAGCCGGCCGACGCCGGGGTGGCGCGCCAGCTGGCTCAGGAGGTGGAGCGCGATCGGCTTGACCGCGGGCCCGCAATAGCCGCCGTTCGTCGACGCGCCGCCGACCCGCGGGAGCGGGACCATCCGCTCCAGATCGACGCCCATGAGCGATTTGACCGTGTTGATCAGCGAGACGCCGTGCGCCCCGGAGCGGAGCACGGCCTCGCCCGGCTCCAGGATGTCGCCGACGTTCGGCGTGAGCTTCACGATGACCGGCGTCGTCGCGAACTCGACGGCCCAGCGCGCGATCTCCTGGAGGACCGCCGGCTCGTTGCCGACGGCCGAGCCCATGCCGCGCTCGCACATCCCGTGCGGGCAGCCGAAGTTGAGCTCGAGCCCGTCCGCGCCCGTGTCCTCGGCCTTGCGGATGATCTCGCGCCACTCGTCCTTCGTCTCGACCATCAGCGAGGCGATGAGCGCGTGGTTCGGGTAGCGCCGCTTGATCTCGCGCATCTCCTTGAGGTTCACGTCGAGCGGGCGATCGGTGATGAGCTCGACGTTGTTGAGCCCCATGAGCCGCGTGTTGCCGTAGTCGATGCCGCCGAACCGGCTCGACACGTTGACGATGGGGTTCCCGAGCGTCTTCCAGACCGCGCCGCCCCAGCCGGCGTCGAAGGCGCGCCGGACCTGATCTCCTGTGTTGGTCGGCGGCGCCGAGGCGAGCCAGAACGGGTTCGGGCTCTTGATCCCGGCGAAGTCGATAGAGAGGTCGGCCATCGCTCAGCTCCCTTGCGGTGAGGGCCCGGGCGCCGCGCCGCCCGCCCGCGTCGTCATCGTCATCATCGCTTCGTGCATCGCGCGCGCGGCGATCTTCGCCTCGGCGACCGCGTTGACGACCTCCTTGCCGCCGTTCACGCAGTCGCCGCCGCTGTAGACCCTCGGGTTGCCCGTGCGGTGCGTCGCCGGGTCGACCACCACGCGCCCCCTCGCGTCGAGCACCACCCCCTCGAACGCGAGCGCCACCTGCGTCGCCCGGCTCTGCCCGATCGCGACCGCGACGAGGTCGGCGGGCAGGAGCTCCTCTTCGGCCGGCCCCGGCGCGGGGCCCCGCGCGCCGGTGTCGGCGGGCGCATCGGCGGGCGCGATCCGCAGCGCGACGACCTTGCCGCCCTCGCGCACCACCTCGACCGGCACCCGGTTCTCGACGAGGCGCGCGCCGGCGACCCGCGCGCCCTCGAGCTCGTGCGCGTAGCCCGACATCTCGGCCTCGGAGCGGCGGTACACGACGGCCACGTCGACCCCGAGCAGCGCGAGCTCGTGGGCGACGTCGAGCGCCGTGTTGCCGCCGCCGATCACGACCGCGCGCCGCACGCCCGCGAGGTCGAGGCCCGGATCGGCCTTGAGCCGCTCGATGAACGCGGTCGCGCCCACCACGCCGTCGCCGTCCTCCCCGCGGAGGGCGAGGCGCGCGTCGGCGCCCAGGCCGAGCCCCAGGAAGACCGCGTCGTGCTCCGCGAGCAGGTCGCGCGCGGAGACCTCGCCCGGCCCGGCCGCCTGCGCGACGACCGAGACGCCGGCGCGGAGCTCGACGTCCCCGAGCGACAGGACCCACTCGAGCTCGCGGAGCGCCTCGTGCCCCTTCATCTTGTACGGCGCAATCCCGAGCGTGTTCAGGCCGCCCGGGATCGCCTTCCGCTCGAAGATCACGGCGCGGTGCCCCTCGAGGGCGAGGTAGCCCGCCGCGGCGATCGACGCGGGCCCCGCGCCCACGAGCGCGACGCTCTTGCCGGTGGGCGGCTTCGCCCGGAAGATCCCCGGATCGCGCGCGAGGGCCGACTCGACCGCGTACCGCTGGAGGCGGCCGATCGCGATCGGCTCGCGCCCCCACGCGTTGTAGACGCAGTCGCCCGCGCAGAGCACCTCGACGGGGCAGGCCTGCCCGCACGACTGGCCAAGCAGGTTGGCCGTGAGGATGGTGCGGGCCGCGCCCTTCACCTGGCCGGCCGCGATCTTCCGGATGAACGTCGGGATATCGATCGCCGTCGGGCACGCCTTGACGCAGGGCGCGTCGACGCAATAGAGACACCGGTTCGCCTCGGCGATCGCCTCGGCATCGGTGTAGCGCGGGCTCTTGTCCTCGAATCGCTCTTCGATCCGACCGGACGGGAGGGCTGAGAGGCGTATCGGGGCTCGGGTCATGCTGGTGCTCGCGCGGCTCCTCTCGGTGAGTGGTGACTAGAAGGCCTGGGCTCCCTGGGTCGGGCCGAGCCGGCGCGGGAGGTAGCGCCCGGCGCCCCGCTCCACGTCGAGCTTGCCGTCCGCGCACTGGACCCGGCCGTTCACGATGACGTGCGTCGGCTTCCCCTTCACCTCGAAGCCCTCGAAGATGCTCCTGTCGCACCGGTGATGATGGGTCTTCGCGGAGATCGTGCTCGTCCCCTTCGGGTCGAAGACCACGAGATCCGCGTCGCCGCCCGGCACGATCGAGCCTTTGCGCGGGTACAGCCCGAAGATCTTGGCCGGCTGCGTCGAGAAGAGATCGACGAAGCGGTGGACGTCGATCCGCCCCTCGAGCACCCCGTAGGTCCAGAGGAGGGCGAGGCGGTTCTCGATGCCGGCGGCGCCGTTCGGGATCCGCGAGAAATCGTCCTTGCCCATGTCCTTCTGGCCGACCTGGTTGAAGGGACAGTGGTCGGTGGCCACGGTCTGGATGAGCCCCGACGAGAGCGCGGCCCACAGCGCGTCCTGGTGGCCCTTCGGCCGGATCGGCGGGCTCATCACGTAGGCCGCCCCCTCGAAGCCGGGCTTCTCGTACACCGAGTCGTCGAGCAGGAGGTACTGCGGGCACGTCTCGGCCATGACCACCTGGCCCCGGCTCCGCGCCTCGGCGACCGCGGCGAGCGCCTCCTTGCAGGTGAGGTGGACGATGTAGATCGGCTCGCCGATCATCCGGGCGAGCATGATCGCGCGCCCCGTCGCCTCGCCCTCGATCGGCGCGGGGCGGCTCTGCGCGTGGTACCGCGGGTGGGTCTTGCCCTCCTTCAGGAGCTTCTTCTGGAGCGCGACGACCGCGTCGCCGTGCTCGGCGTGGACGGTCACGAGCGCGCCGAGGCCCTTGGCGGCCTCCATCACCTGGATGAGCTCCGGATCGTCGACGCCGATGGCCCCGCGGTAGGCCATGAAGGTCTTGAACGACGGGATGCCGTGCTCGCGCGTGCAGACGGCCATCTCGTCGAGGGTGTCGTCGCCGAACCAGGTGACGGCCATGTGGAAGGCGTAATCGGAGACCGCCTTCTTCGCCTTCTCGTTCCACATCGCGAGCCCGTCCAGCAGCGCTTGCCCTCGGGCCGGGATCACGAAATCGATGATCGAGGTCGTGCCCCCGGCGACGCCCGCCGCGGTGCCGGTCTCGAAATCATCGGAGCTCTCGGTCCCCATGAACGGCAGCTCCATGTGCACGTGGGCGTCGACCCCGCCGGGGAAGATGAGCTGCCCCGAGGCGTCGATCACGGTGTCCCCCGCGCGCTCCTTCGACAGCCCCGCGCCGACCGCGGCGATCTTCCCATCCTCGCAGTAGACGTCGCCGATGAACCGGTCGCTCGCTGTGATGATCTCGCCGTTCTTGATCAGGATGCCCATCTTGCTCCTCCGCGGGTGAGCGCCGGGCGGCGGGTCCCCTCCGGGGGGCGGCGCCGCCATGGCGAGGGAAACGCCGGGGGAGAGGGCCGGCCGCGACCAGCGCCCCGGCGCTGCTGGTGTCTTCGCGGTGGACTTCGCATCGATCGTCGCGCGTCGCGCTCGTTGACTGACCTCGCCGTCCTCCCGCCGCCCCGGGCCCTCAGGGCAGCTGTTCCGTGAGCTCGCCGTACGTCTCGGGCCGGCGATCGCGGTAGAACTGCCACGTCCTCCGCACCTCCTCGATCAGGTCGAGGTTCATCTCGGCGACGACGAGCTCGTCCTTGTCCTCGCTCCCCGTCGCGAGGAAGCTGCCCCTCGGGTCGCAGAAGTAGCTCGTCCCGTAGAACTTGCCGATGTTCCACGGCGCCTCGGTGCCGACGCGGTTCGAGGCGGCGATGAAGTAGCCGTTGGCCACGGCGTGCGCGGGCTGCTCGAGCTTCCAGAGGTACTGGGAGAGCCCGGCGACCGTCGCCGAGGGGTTCCACACGATCTCGGCGCCGTTCAGGCCGAGCAGCCGCGCCCCCTCCGGGAAGTGGCGATCATAGCAGATGTAGACGCCGATCCGCGCATACCGCGTCTGGAACGTGGGATACCCGAGGTTCCCCGGCTTGAAGAAGAACTTCTCCCAGAACCCGTTCGTGTGCGGGATGTGCGTCTTCCGGTACTTGCCGAGGTACGTGCCGTCGGCGTCGACCACGGCGGCCGTGTTGTAGTAGACGCCCGCCATCTCCCGCTCATAGATCGGGATGATCATCACCATCTTGTACTTCTTGGCATACGCCGCGAGCCGCTCGACCGTCGGGCCGGGGACGGGCTCGGCCACATCGCACCATTTCGCGTCCTGCGAAGGACAGAAGTAAGGTGTGTTGAAGACCTCCTGCAAACAGAGGATCTGCACACCCCTCTTCCCCGCCTCGTCGATGAACGGCAGGTGCTTCTCGAACATCGCGTCCCGGATGGCCATGACGGAGGCGCCGTCGTCGCCGATCGGGGTGGAGCACTGGATCAGCCCGCCAAGTACATTCCTTGCCATCAGAACCACCTCGTGATGACGATCTTGCGCTCCGTGTAGAAGTCGATGGCCGTCGGGCCGTGCGCCTTCAGATCGCCGAAGAAGCTGCCCTTCTGGCCGCCGAAGGGGAAGAAGGCCATGGGCGCCGCGACGCCGATGTTCACGCCGACCATCCCGGCGCCCACGCGGTGCTGGAACTCGCGCGCCGCGCGGCCGCTCGACGTGTAGATCGACGCCGCATTGCCGTACTCGCTCCGGTTCGCGATCGCGATCGCCTCGTCGAGGTCGTTCGCGCGCATCAGGCACGCGACCGGCCCGAAGATCTCCTCGGTCGCGATCACCATCCCTGGCCGCACGTCGTCGAAGACCGTGGGCCCCACCCAGTTGCCGTCCGGATACCCCTCGACCCTGGCGTCCCGGCCGTCGAGGAGGAGCGTCGCCCCCTCCGCCACGCCCTGGTTGATGTACGAGAGCACCCGGTCCCTGTGCGCCGCCGAGATCACCGGGCCCATGGTCACGCCCGGCTTCGACCCGTCGCCCAGCACGATCCCCTTCGCGTGGCGCACGAGCCCGTCGCGCACGGCCTCATAGGTGTCGCCGACGCACACGACGACGCTGCCGGCCAGGCATCGCTGGCCGGAGCAGCCGTAGATGGACTCGGCCACGTTGGCGACCGTCATCTGCCGCTCGGCGTCCGGCATCACGACGAGGAAGTTCTTCGCCCCGCCGAGCGCCTGGACCCGCTTGCCCGCCTCCGCGGCGCTCTTGTACACGTGGCGCGCGACCGCCGACGAGCCGACGAACGACACGCCCGCGATGTCCCTGTGCGCGCAGAAGGCGTTCACGACGTCGCGGCCGCCGTGGACCAGGTTCACCACCCCGGGCGGCAGCCCGGCCTGCTCGATCAGCTCGAAGATGCGCTGCTGCGAGAGCGGGACCTGCTCCGACGGCTTGAGCACGAACGTGTTCCCCGTCGCGATCGCGTACGGCAAGAACCAGAGCGGCACCATCGGGGGGAAATTGAACGGCGTGATCGCCGCGAAGACGCCGAGCGGCTGGCGGATCGTGTGGCAGTCGATCCGGGACGCGACGTCCTCGAGGCCCTGCCCCATCAGGAGGGCCGGGATGCCGGCGGCGTGCTCGACGTTCTCGATGCCGCGACCGAAATCGTTCCGGGCCTCGGACAGCGTCTTGCCGTGCTCGGAGGTGCAGATCGCCGCGATCTCGTCGCGGTGGGCGTCGAAGATCTCGCGCAGCTTGAAGAGGTAGCGCGCCCGCTGCACCGGCGGCGTCGCGCTCCATGCGGGGAACGCCGCCTGCGCGGCCTTCACCGCCGCGTCGACGTCGGCCGCCGTCGAGAGGGGGACCTCCGCAAGAGATTCCGCGGTCGCCGGGTTCTTCACCTCGAGGCGCGTCGTCCCCGAAGCTCGAGACCAGGCTCCGCCGACGAAGTTTTCCAGCACACGCATCGTGAAAAACCTTTCCCCCCGGCGAGGTCGTCACTCGGCATCCCCGACCGACAGGCCGGGCGCCGCCCCTGGCTGCTGGGCATCACAGCCCACCGATCGAGCGCTACATGCGGTGGGGGCCATCCGTCAAGCCTCGGTGCGACGCGGCGCGCACCGCGCCCGCCTGCGGAAGATCCCCAGCGCACATCCCGTAGTATAGACCACAGCGCAGCTGACGGCCCACCGTGCAACTGCCCAGCAGGACGTCATGAAATACTTTGGAAATAACTCGGGTATGCCCTGGGTGGGCGGCGCGAACGACGCGAACGAGAGGACCATGCCGCTCGAGCGACTCCATCCGCCTCGACGCCCCACGTCGAGCCGGCCCGGCGCGGCTCCTCCCTGGCCGCGCGCGGCGCGTCGCGCGCGGCCAGGGCGTCACGCGCGGGCAGGGAAGAGTCGCGCCGAAGCACGGCGCGGCACCTCGACCGGAGCACCGCATCGAAAGTCTCTCGTGGTCGTTGCCCCGTCGATCGAACCGTCCTAGGTGCACCCCATGGACCTCGCGGATCCTTGCCCGGTGGCCAGGCGCACGACTATCCCAGGGGATGGCTGTGCACGCTGGCGGCTCGGCGGTGCGCAGACGTAAGATCGGTGCGCGCTCGGTGAGACGATGACCAGACCCAGCATGCTGTTCGACACGACGGAGCACGTGCTCATCGCCGTCCACGGCAGGGAACCGCCGAGCGACGAGGAATGGGAATCGTATATGGTGGCGGCGGGCAGCCTGCCGCCCACCTGCACGAAGACTCTCGTGGTGACCGCCGGGGGGGGACCCAACGCGAAGCAGCGGGCATCCATCAACGACTACGTCAGCAAGACCGCGCTCACCGTGGCGATCTGCACGGACGCGCTCCTCGTCAGGCAGATCGGGACTGCGCTCAGCTGGTTCAACCCGCGGGTCAAGGCGTTCCGGGGCAACGACGTCGTGGCCGCGCTGCGCTATCTGGAGATCACCGGGCCTGAGGCCGCCCTGGTGCAACACAAGGTCACGAAGATGAGACTCGAGATCGAGGGCCGGCCGTCCCGCGCGCCGCGCTGACCCGGGGGCCGCCGGGGAGATCGGGGCGACGCGCGGGGCGCGGGGGTGGTAGGACAGGGACCGGACCACCGCGATGAACACGACCCGCTGGCAGCAGCTCATCTCCCTCCGAGAGGCGCGAGAGGCCCCGAACGGCGCGTGGCGGCCCCGCTTCTTCCGCCCGGCGCGCGAGGACGACGCGGAGGAGCTCGGCCGCTTGCTCCACGACGACGCCCGGATCGAGATCTTCGACACGATCGACCGGCAGCTCGCCGATCTCGTGAAGACCCGCCACCCCCGGGAGCGCCTCGGTGAGCGGGACATCGCGCGGCTCGTGGGAGAGCGCCTGAACGGCGTCCCAATCGAGGCCTATGGAGTCTGGGTCTATTATCCGTGGTCGCACCGCCTCGTGCACCTGCTCGATGAGGCGGAGTTCGTCGAGCTGCGGACCGACCGGAACAAGCACAAGATCAGCGGCGAGGAGCAGGCGGCGCTCGCCCGGCGGCGCGTGGGCGTCGTCGGCCTCTCCGTGGGGCAGTCCGTGGCGATGACCATCGCGCTCGAGCGGGGCGCCGGCGAGCTGCGCCTCGCGGACTTCGACCACCTCGATCTCTCGAACCTGAACCGGATCCGGACCGGCGCGCACAACCTCGATCTGCCGAAGGTCGTCGCCACGGCGCGCGAGATCGCCGAGCTCGACCCGTTCCTCGACGTGAAGTGCTTCCCCGAGGGGGTCACGGCGGACAATATCGATCGCTTCCTGCTCGACGGGGGCAAGCTCGATGTCCTCGTGGACGAGTGCGACAGCCTCGATATCAAGCTCCTGCTCCGCGCGAACGCGCGCGCCCACCGCATACCGGTCGTGATGGAGACGAGCGACCGGGGGCTCATCGACGTCGAGCGCTTCGATCTGGAGGGCGATCGGCCGATCCTCCATGGGCTCGTCGGCGATCTCACGCCCGAGCGCCTCCGCGGCCTGTCGACCGAGGACAAGGTGCCTTATGTCATGCAGATCATCGGGCAAGACGCGATCTCGCTCCGGCTCCGCGCGTCGCTCATCGAGGTGCAGCAATCGGTGAGCACATGGCCTCAGCTCGGGTCGGCGGTCGTCCACGGCGGGGCGGCCGCCGCGGACACGGCGCGCAGGATCGCCCTCGGCGAGCCGGTGCGGTCGGGCCGGTACTATGTCGACCTGGAGCAGCTCATCGGCGGCCCCGAGGGGGAGCCTGCCGCCGCGGACGCGCCGCGCGCGCCGGGCCCTGCCCTCGCCGCGGCGGCGGGCCCGCTCCCGGCCGCCGAGGCGGGCGCCGTCGAGCTCGACCCGGCGCGGCTGCGGCGGCTCGTCGCGGCGGGCGTCGCGGCGCCCTCGGGCGGCAACTGCCAGCCCTGGCTCTGGGTCCACGAGGGCCGTCGCCTCGGGCTGTTCCACGACCGCGCGCGCTCCGAGTCGCTCGCCGACTTCCAGGGCGCAGGCGGCGTGGTCGCGCTCGGCGCGGCCGCCGAGAACGTCGTCCTCGCCGCGCACCGCGAGGGGCTCAGCGTGCGCGTCTCGCCGTTCCCGCGCGAGGGCGACGAGGACCTGGCCGCGACGTTCGCGTTCTTCGGCGCGCCGCCCCCCGGCGCCGAGGAGCACCTGATGGACGGCCTCGCGGACGCCATCGGGATCCGGCACACGAACCGGCGCCCCGGCCAGCGGGCGCCGCTCGCGGACGAGCACCGCGCCGCCCTCCGCGCCGCGGTCGAGTCCGTCCCCGGGGCGCGCCTCGCGCTGCTCGAGGCGCCGGCGGAGCTCGACGAGATCGGCGCCCTCATCGGCGCCGGGGATCGGCTCCGGATGCTCGCGAGGCAGACCCACGCCGACATGATGAGGGAGGTCCGCTGGACCGAGGCGGAGGCCGAGGCGCGCCGGGACGGGCTGTTCGTCGGCACGCTCGAGCTCTCGCCGACCGATCTCGCGGGGTTCAAGATCTGCCGGGATTACCGCGCCCTGGAGCTCGTGCGGCGCTGGGGCGGCGGCCGGGGGCTGGAGAGGATGGCGCAGAAGGCGATCCGCTGCGCGACGGCCGTCGGGCTGATCACCCTGCCGCGCGCCCGGCTCACCGACTATTTCCAGGGCGGCAGGGCGGTCGAGCGCGCGTGGCTCACCGCGGCGCAGCTGGGCATCGCGGTCTACCCGATGACGACGCTGCCTTACCTGTTCGCGCGGCTGATCCGGGGCCGCGGCGAGGGGCTCGACGCGGAGACCGCGGAGGCCGCGACCGGGCTCCGGGAGCGCTATCTCCGGCTGTTCGACGTCACCGACGCGACGGCGGAGGTCCTGCTCTTCCGCCTGTCGCTCGCGGGCCCCGTATCGGCGCGCTCCCTCCGCCGCCCCCTCGACGACGTGCTCGTCGTGCGCTGACCCGGCAGCGCGGGCTGCCCGCGCCGCTCCGCGGCGGCCTGCGCGGAGCCGCGGCGGCCCGCGCGGCGCCGGCCCTCACGGCGTCGGGCGATCGCCGAGGAGCCAGCTGCGCGCGGCCCCCTCGTCCTTGAAGACCCGCACGAGCTGCGCGGTCCCCGCCTCACGGGCGATCCGGCTCGCCTGCAGCGCCGCGAGATCGCTTTGCACGAGCTCGGCGGCCCTGATCACCCCCATCGCGGTCGAGGTCGCCGCGATGTCGCGGAGGAGCTCCGTCGCCTCCTCGGAGGCGATGGAAAAGCCTCGAAAGTCCACGAGGACGCGAATCCTCCGGCCGTAGAGCGAGCCAAGGGCCTTCTTGTACTCCGCGGCGTACGCTTGCGCCTCCTCCGTGCGCACGACGCCCTGCAACGTGACCTCGATGAGAGCGTTGATGAGGTCGATCTTGAGCTGGTACATGCCGCCTCACCTGGAGAAACGAGACCAAGAGACCATAGCGTCCCGCCGCCGCCGATCCAGGCCGTTATCGCAGCTTCGGCTCCGTGAGCCGGTAGACGTGCTCCACGAACTCCGGGACGAGCTCCCTGGCGACGAGCCACAGCCGTCCTTCGCCGAGGTCGAGCAAGCCGGCTGGCCCCTCGTACGTCAGCTTGCCGCGCTCACCGAAGTAGATGAACGACTTCCTGTCATGGGCGCGGAACCAGCCGCACGCCGCGTCGAGCAGCGGGCCGAGCGCGGCGTCTCCGCCGGGGTGCATCGGGAAGATGCGCACCGAGTCGAGGAGGCGGAAGAGGTTCGTGCCGAGCTCGCCGAGCTCGAGGACCGCGACGGCCAGCGGCTCGCCGTGCTGGCGCGCCACGAGGAGCGCGCGCTCCCGCTCCAGGCCCGCGCTGCGCCAGCGCTCGACGCAGGGCCCCATCCCGAGCCTTCCTGGCACGAGATCGAGCGCCTCGGCGTACATGCGCGGCGACGTCGCGCACACGAGGCCGAGCAGCGCCGCCTGCTCCCCGGGGGTCGGCTCGCCGATCTCGATCTGCCCGCCGGCCACGTGCGGAGCGCGCGGCGCGGCGCGCGCGTCCACCCCCATCAGGCGGAAAGGCAGCGACAGCACGTGGCCCGTCTCCTGGCGCGCGCGGGCGAACTCGAACAGCGATCGCTCGTTCCACGCGACGTGCGCCTCCGCGTAGGCGATGATCCAGCGGCACTCCGGGTCGGCCATCGCGTGCTCGAAGCAGCGAGTGAACATGTCGCGGAGCACCTGCCGTGAGCTCAGGTTCGACGCGGACTTTGGCCGCTTCGCGAGCTGATGAATCATCCACGTGCTGTGGTATGGCTTCATGATCGAGAAATTGCCCTCGATCCCGTGCTCGGACAGACACGCCACGTTGTACAGGAGGTGCGGCACCGCCGCGGCCTTCTGCGCCATGGTCAGGAAGCTCGGCTTGATGGCCTCGAAGTGCTCTGGCCGCCGCCCGGAGAGGTTGAAATAGCCGGACGAGTCGAAGAGATCCCAGAGCTCCGCCTGCCACGCGGTCCCCCCGTAGGTCGTCGCGTGCAGGATGCGGGACACGAGCCTGAGCCAGCGCCGCTCGTCCTCGCGCCGCGCGGCGGTCACGTGCACGCTGCAGAGCTGGGTGTCCGAGCCCTCCACGGCCGACACCGACCGCACCTCGCCCCGCAGGTGGACGACCCCGTCGTCGCCGTCGGGGAGCTCCAGCGAGAGCTTGAGCCTGGGGAGCAGCGGCGGGTGCCCCCTCGTCAGCGCCATCCGCAGGCCCGCGAAGGACACGTCGACCACCTCGGCCTCGATCGGCGGGATGTGGAGCCACTGGGGGTGCAGGAAGCGCGCGGTGAGGTCGGCCTCGACGCCCCGCTGCTGCAGGCTCTTGCGGAGGCGCTCCACGCGCGCCGGCAGCGCGGAGACGAGCTCGCCCGGGCGCACCTCGTCGGCGCGGACGTTGAAGCGAAAGACGGAGTTCTGCCCGGCGATCTCGACCGCGGCGTCCTCGCTCCAGCCCTTGATGCCGAACCACGTGACCGTCCCGGCCCCCACCTCGCCGAGCATCACGCAGAGGGGCGGCGCGCTCTCGGCGGAGCGGCGGACGACGCCCTTCCTCCGCAGCAGGAAGCCGAGGATGTTGCGCACCCTCCTGGGGTCGTCGATGATCTCGCGCACTTGCCCCGCGTCCGTGGCCGAGGGCCTGAACAGGCTCGCCGCGGCCGCCTTGGCCACGCCCTCATCGACGAGGGCGCGCAGCACGTCGTGGATCTGCCCCGCCGCGCGCGAGGGGGTCGCGTCCTGGAACGACAGCCCGATGAGCGGCCCCCGCAGGCCCATCGACTGGAGCACCAGCACGGCGGAGAGCGGACCGATCTCGACGTCGCGGGCGTACAGGCGCGCCCGGACGGCGCTGCCGAAAGGGAACGAGGTCCGATAGTCGGGCTCGATCCAGGCGCCCATCGAGCCGAGCAGGACGACCGGGTAGCTCGGATCCCGCCCCTCGATGCGCAGCCGGACCGCGCCGCCGTCCAGCCAGCACGCCTCCGGCACCCCGATCGCCGGATCGCCCCCGAGGAGCGCCCGATCCAGCGGCGCTCCATCGGCGCTGCCGCCGGCGGTCCAGCGCGCGTCCTGCCCGAAGCCGACCTTCGGAATCACGGTCACGCGGTCGCCCCCTCTGCCGTGATGCCACGCGCTCCAGAGGAGGAACAGGCAACGATGCTGCTTCGCCGACGTGGCGAGGAAGCACGACGCCGTTCGGCGAGCTCGCCAACACCCCGCAGGAGCTCACCTGGAAGCCGGGAAGGAGGCAGATCCACTTGCGCGTACTTCCATATCCTCTGTACCGGATGTCAACATCCCGCGTCAAGCGCCGCCCGTGCCGCGCGCCGACGTGCATCGCCGTCGTCGACGGCGCCACGTACCACGTACCACGTACCTTTGCGTTCACGCGTCCGTCGTAATCGCGGTCGCCCCGCGCCCTGAACACGGGAGCAAGATCGCGATGGATCCACGGGAGAGCGGGGCGATGGTCCGGACGCGGCAGGCGGTCACGGCTGTCCGTGCTACAAAGCGCCACCCCGATGCCCGACTTGAGCGCCTTTCTGCACGCCGACGGCTGGATCACGCTGGCGACCCTCAGCGCGCTGGAGATCGTGCTTGGGATCGACAACATCGTCTTCCTCTCCATCATGACGGCGAAGCTGCCGCGGGAGCAACAGCCGCTCGCCCGCCGCATCGGCCTCCTGCTCGCCCTCGGGATGCGGCTGCTCCTCCTGCTCGCGATCTCGTGGGTGATGGGACTCAAGGCCACCCTGTTCAGCCTGCTCGGACAGGACTTCAGCGGGCGTGATCTGATCCTGCTCGGCGGCGGTGTGTTCTTGATTGGCAAGGCGACCCACGAGATGTTCGACAAACTCGAGGTCGACGATCCCAAGGAGGAGCAGCCGAAGGCGAAGGGGTCGTTCGTCTCCGTCATCACGCAGATCGTGCTGCTCGACATCGTCTTTTCGCTCGACTCGGTCATCACCGCCGTCGGCATGGCGCAGCACATCTCGATCATGATGGTGGCCATGTTCATCGCGGTGGGCGTGATGCTCGTCTTCGCCGGGAGCATCGGCGCGTTCATCCAGCGCCACCCGAGCATGAAGATCCTCGCGCTGAGCTTCCTGCTCCTCATCGGCGTGGTGCTGGTGGCCGACGGCATGGGCCAGCACATCAGCAAGGGGTATATCTACTTCGCGATGGCCTTCTCGCTCGGCGTCGAGCTCATCAACATGCGCCTCCGGGCGCGCCAGCGGCCCGTCCAGCTGCGCACGAAGATGGGGAGCTCTCCAGACCTCTCGCCCGCGCCCGAGCAGGCTCCTCCGGGGAGCTGAGGCCACGCGGGGATCTCCGCGGAAGAGCCGGAGAGGCGGCGGAGACCGGGGCTCTTGGAGCGAGCACCGGGAGAGCCTGTAAACAATTCGCACAGAGGTGGTCTCCGAGGGTAGACGGCGAGAGCGGCCGGTCCCAGAAGTGACACCGGGGTTCTCCACCGAGGTGAGTGTGAGCGACGAGCGAGACGACCAAGGAGACTCAGAGCGGGGAAAGCGGCGGCGCATCGTCGTCGTCGACGACGACGACGCGATCGTCGAGACGCTGGCGGAGGTGCTGCTGGCCGAAGGGTACGAGGTCGAGGGGTACACCGACCCCCTCGAGGCCCTGGAGCGGCTGCGCTCCCAGGCGCCGCCCGACGCCATCGTCATCGACTGCGTGATGCCGTTCCTGGACGGGCCGCGCCTCATCGAGACGCTCGCGGCCGAGGGGAGAGCGGCGCCCGTCGTGCTCGTGACCGCGCTGAGCGATCCCGGCTTCTGCATCGATCCGAACCACCCGGACGCGACGAGGATCATCAACAAGCCGTTCGACCTGGATCAGCTGCTGGAGACGCTCGACGACCTCACGAGCGCGCCCCCGGTGAGCGCGCCAGAGGCGCGGCGGCGCGCGCGGACCGCGTCGACGCAGCGGACGTAGCGGCGTCGGACGCGCGCGTCATGCGCAGGCGCGCCGTGGTCGGGGCGCGCCTGCGCACGAGACCGGCGCGGCGCCCCGCTCAGGGGCCGCCGCGCCTGCGCGCCGTGGTCGCGCGGAGCGGTCAGGGCCGGGGGAGCGCCGCGGAGAGCCCGTGGACGGCCTCGGCGCCCACGGGGACGGTGACGCTCGACCCCTTGAAGTCGCCGCCGACCGGCTCGTAGGAGCCGTCGAGGCACTGCGCGAGGAACGTCTCCGCGATCGCGTTGAACGACATGGAGTTCTCCGGGCGGGCGAAGCCGTGTCCCTCGTCGGGGTACAGCACGTACGTGACCGGGATCCCCTTGCTCGTCATCGCCTTGACGATCTGATCGCTCTCGGCCTGCTTCACGCGCGGATCGTTGGCGCCCTGGCCGATGAGGAGGGGCCGCTTGATCTGGTCGGCGCGGTAGAGCGGCGAGCGCGTGCGCAGGAGATCGCGGCCGTCCTCTGTGCGGGGGTCGCCGACCCGCTTCGCGAAGAGCTCGAGCATCGGCGCCCAGTAGGGCGGGATGGACTGGAGAAGGGTCACGAGGTTCGACGGGCCGACGATGTCGACGCCGCAGGCGAAGGTCTCCGGCGTGAAGGTCAGGCCGACGAGCGTCGCGTAGCCGCCGTAGCTGCCGCCCATGATCGCCACGCGGGCCCTGTCGGCGATGCCCTGCGCGACGGACCAGTCCACCGCGTCGAGCAGGTCGTTGTGCATCTTGCCCGCCCACTCGAGGTCGCCCGCGTTGACGAACTTCTTCCCGAAGCCCGTCGATCCCCGGAAGTTGACGCTCAGCACGGCGTAGCCGCGGTTCGCGAGCCACTGGTGCATCGGATCGAGGCGGAAGGAGCTGCGCGCCCAGGGGCCGCCGTGGACGAGGAGCACCATCGAGAGCGGCCTGTCCGGCTTGCCGTCGCCGTCGGGGTCGGCGCCGCGCGGCAGCGACAGGTAGCTCACGAGCTCGAGGCCGTCGCGCGCCTTGATGACCACGGGCCGCAGCTTCACGAGCGGCTGCGACTCGAGCGCGGCGCGGTTCGTGAAAAGGAACGTCGCCTTCTTCGCGTCACGATCGTAGAGGTAGTATCGGACCGGGCCGTCCGAGACCGTGTATCCGACGGTCCAGCGCTTGTCGTCGAGCGACCGGCTCAGCACGTCGAGCTCGCCGTCGGCGACCGCGCGGAGGGCGTCGAGATCCGGCTGGATGCTCTTGTCGAGCACCTGCCAGCGCTTGCGCTCGCGCTCGGAGGCCGCCGCCTGGACCTTGCCCGTCTTCGGGTGGACGATCACGTCGCTGACGTCGGCCTTCGCGTCCTCGGCGAGCACCGCGGGCTTCGCGTTCCGCAGATCGAGGGTGACGAGCGCGGAGGTGTCGCGGCCGCGGCTGTCGCGGAAATAGAGCGCCTTGTCGGCCGCGTCGAAGCCGATCGCCTCGCTCGTCACGGCGTCCTCGGGCCCGAACGCGACGAAGGGCTTCGACTCCTTGCCCGTGAGGTCGAGGTACTCCTGGCCTCCGTCGCGCGTCATCCTCGACGCGAACCGCACCTTGAAGTCATGGTCGGTGACGAACCCCACGAACCCGTCGTTCTGCCGCACGAGCTTGCGCTCGCCGGTGCGCACGTCGACGCGGTAGAGGTCGTGGACCTTCTTGTCCCGATCGTTCATGCCGATCAGGATCTCGTTCGGGATCTTGGGGCTCATCCCCTCGAACATCGCGGAGATGCCGTCGAAGGGGGTGAGATCCTTGATCTGCCCGGTCTTGAGCTCGACGGCGTAGATGTGCCAGTTCTCGTCGCCGGCCTTGTCCTGGCGATAGAGGACGTAGTCGTTCGCGTAAGGGAACAGGAAGGTGCGCACCCCGCGGCTCTGCTCCTTCGTGACAGGCTTGGCCGACGCGGGCGCCTGGGCCGGGCCGACCCACACGTTGAGCACGCCGTCGGAGGGGGCGAGGAACCCGAGCCGCTGGCCGTCCGGGCTGATCTGGGGGGACATGCGATCCGGGTTGCCGAAGAGCATGCGCCGGGGCATGAGCGTCGCGTCGGCGCGCGGCCCGGCCTTCGTCGGCGCGGCCGGGGCGGCGGCCGCCGGGGCCGCGGCCGTCGGGGCAGCGGGCGCAGCCGGGGCCGGCGCTGCGGCCTGTCGGGGAGGCGGTGGCGCGGACGCCGGAGCGCCGCCGCAGGCAAGCGGCGCGACCAAGGGCAGCAGGAACAGGGATCGGAGCTTCTGGGGCAAGTCCATGGGTTCACCCGGGGCGCGGAGCCGCCGGCGGCACCCCGCATGCGCCGGGCCCGCGCGCCGAGCGTCATAACCGAGATCCCGGAGGCCGGTCTACGGCGCCGCGCGTAAGGCGCCTGCGATCCGCCCAGCTCGGATCGCCCGAGCCGGCGGTGTGCCAGCTCGGCGTCAGGCGGCTTGCTGCGGGGTCGTGCTGGTGGGCGCGCCGCGCGCGTCGAGCGCGAGCTTGCTCGACAGCCACGCTCGCACGCGCTCGAGGTGGAGCGCCTCGTGCTGCTCGGCCACGCGGAACTCGGCGGCCATCTCTTCCTGGCCGTAGGCGATCGCCAGGTCGATGAGCATCCGCCAGCCGTCGTTGTCCGTGAGCTCGGCGACGAGCAGCGCCTGCAGGCTCTGCCCGAGGTTGATCCTCGGCTCGACGGCGACCGCGAGGACGCCGGTCGACGCCAGGCCGATGACGTCGGCGCCGGGCGTCATCGCGGTCGGATCGGCCCCGAGCCGCTCGATCGCGCGCTTCAGCAGCGCGAAGTGCAGGAGCTCCTCGTCGCGGATCGCCTCGAGGTCAGCGCGCGTCGGGCCTCCCTCGAAGCTCCCCTCCGCGTCGTGCTTGGCGATCATCGCCTCGTAGAGGCGCGTGCCCGAGCGCTCGAACTGGAGGCGCTCGCCGAGCTTGTCGATGAGGAGCGCGGGGGGCCTGCCGTGGATGAGCTCTCCGGCTGCCTTGACGACCCCCTTGACGCTCGCCGGCGGCGGCACGCTCCCGACCGTGCCCGACTCCCTCGCGTACTCGCTCCTGACCGCCGCGGCGTCGGCCTCGCTCCCGGGGGAGCTCGGCGGGATCACCTGCGCAAACTCGATGAGCTCCTTGCTGTCGATGGGAGAGGTCGCGATGCCCGTGGTGTTGGTCCCCATCTTGATCTGTTTCATGGCGTCGCCTCCTTCTGTCCGTCGATCTTCTCGGCGCGCCGCGAGAGCTCGGTGCCCGGCGTGAACCGGTAGCCCGCGGCCACGATCTCGGAGGGGGAGCCGGCGGAGTTCATCTGCTGCCGGTAGGCGATCGTCGCGGCGCTCTCCGGGACGACCCTCGGATCGACGATGTCCTCGCCGACGGCGCGGAGGTGCACCTCCCTGGACAGCACGTCGCGCACGAACTGGCGGTGGCTCTCGTGGGAGATCGGGTCCGGGAGCGAGGCGGGGAGGATCTCGGCCGCGTCGCGCCCCTCGATCCGGTTGAGGTGGTCGATGGCCACGTGGAGCTGCCCGAGCTCGTAGTCGAGGAACCGCTCCCAGATCCGCTTCACGCGGGCGTTCTGCTCCTGCTGGAGGCAGCTCCAGTAGTTGTAGACCTCGGTGGCCTCATGGAGGACCCACTTCTCCAGCCAGGTCTCCTCGGGATCGATGATCGCCTCGTACTGCGTCACGTGCTGCTCCTCGATCGAGGCGATCTCGGCGTAGAGCAGCCGCGCCACCGGGTCCGTGAAGAACGGCCCGACGTTGACGTAGTAGTTGTGCGTCTGCTGCTCGGCCGCCATGATGGTGAGCGCGTTGAGCTTCGTGATCCCGCTCGCGGTCCGCCGGTCGTACGGCGCGCGCACGTCGTCCTCGGGGGCGCGGTGCTCGACCGCGGTCGGACGCCCCGGCGTCACGTCGGTGTACGATTGCAGGATGTTGTTCGCGTCCTTGCCTTCCAGGCGGTCCAGGAGCGCCGCGTAGCGATACAGGTGATCGTAGTCCTCGAGCATGCCGAAGCGATAGACCTGCGCGAGGTACGGATCAGGCTCGGCGAGCGCCACGTGGGCGGTGATCTCGATCGCGACCTGCTCGTATCCGATGGTGGTCTCCAGCGGCGACTGATCCGGCGGGTTGAGCCAGTTCACCAGCGTGGCCTGGTGGTGATCGACGCGCCGCACCTGGGCGAGCACGCGCCGCAGATCCCGGTTCATGCGCGCGAAGCTGTGCAGGAACCGCACGCTCTCGAGCTCGATGCCGTTCATCAGGATGACGCGCACGCGGGTGAACGCGTCGTCGTCGAGCTTGCTGAACGGCACCTGGACGAGATCACGCCAGTTGAACGACTGGCGGTCGAGCGGTGTCCCCCGCTCTCTCAGGAGATCAAGAGCCATGTTGCCCCTCCTCGCGCGTCGCGCTCGTACGCCGATGCGCCGATGCGCCGATGCGCCGATGAATGACCGCTGCGGCGGTACCTGAAGCCGGCGTCACCACGGCGCAAGCGCGGGCACATCCCGAGAGGCCGGGTCCGCGCGCCGGTCTCTCCCCCATGAATCCGCCAGACGCACGTGCGCGCTCGTGCCCGAGCTGTGCTAGAGCACCGCTCGATCCGAAGAGAGAGCAGAGCGCCGGGGCCGAGAGAGAGAACCTCGCTTCTCTGGCGTCCTTGGCGCCCTGGCGGTCTCGCCCCTCCGTCGCTCCGGCCCCGCGGCGGCGCGCCGGCGGGCCGATCGTGGAGGAGGTGTCGTGATCTCCAGCAGCGTCCCCGAGCTCCGGCTCCGCACCCGCAACGCGATGCCCGTCCGCGAGGACGGCGATTATGTCCTTTACTGGATGATCGCGAGTCGCCGGACACGGTACAATTTCGGTCTGGAGCGCGCGATCGCCTGGTCGATGGCGCTCGATCGACCGCTCGTCGTGCTGGAGGCGCTCCGGTGCGGCTACCGCTGGGCGAGCGACAGGATCCATCGCTTCGTGATCGACGGCATGGCCGACAACGCGCGCCGCCTCGCGGCGGCCGGCGTCGCGCATCACCCCTATGTCGAGCCGGCCGAGGGGGCCGGCAAGGGCCTGCTCGGCGCGCTCGCGGCGCGGGCGTGCGTGGTGGTGACGGACGACTACCCCTGCTTTTTTCTCCCGCGGATGGTCGCCTCGGCCGCGCGGCAGGCGCCGGTCCGCCTCGAGCAGGTGGACTCGAACGGCCTCTTGCCGATGCGCGCGGCCGATCGGGTGTTCACGACCGCGCGCTCGTTCCGCATCTTCTGGCAGCGGGTGATCGGCGAGCACCTCGGCGCGCAGCCGGCGGCCGATCCGCTGAAGCGGGCGAAGCTCCGGCCTGCGGCTCCCCTCCCCCGCGCGATCGCGCGCAGGTGGCCGGCGGCCTCACAGGCGCTCCTCGGGGGCGACCCTGCGGCGCTCTCCGCGCTCCCCATCGATCACACCGTCCCGCCGGCGCCCTGCCGGGGCGGACCGGAGGCGGCTGGCAAGGCGCTCGCGCGCTTCGTCGCGGAGCGGCTGCCGCGCTACCTGGAGGAGCGCGATCACCCCGACGCCGGCGCGACGAGCGGCCTGTCGCCGTACCTGCATTTCGGCCACCTCGCGGCGCACGAGGTCTTCACCGCCGTCGCCCGGCGCGAGGCCTTCCGCGTCGAACGGCTCGGCCTCCCCGGGGACGGCGTGAAGCGGCCGAGCGGCAGCCGCGAGGGGTTCTGGGGGATGAGCGCCTCTGCCGAGGCGTTCCTCGAGCAGCTCGTCACCTGGCGAGAGCTCGGCTTCAACGCCTTCGCGCTCGGGGCGAGCGAGGGAGACGGACCGCGCCCCTCGTGGAAGCGCGATCCGACCGATTACGCGTCTCTCCCGGACTGGGCGCTCGCGACGCTCGAGAAGCACGCGCGCGACAGGCGCCCGCGCGTCTACCCGCTCGAGGCGCTCGCGGCGGGGGCGACCTACGACCGGATCTGGAACGCGTCGCAGGTCGAGCTCCTCCGCGAGGGGCGAATCCACAATTACCTGCGGATGCTGTGGGGCAAGAAGATCCTGGAATGGTCGCGGACGCCGCGCGAGGCGCTCGAGATCATGATCGAGCTCAACGACCGCTATGCGCTCGACGGCCGCGACCCGAACTCGACCTCCGGCATCTTCTGGGTGCTCGGCCGCTACGATCGGGCCTGGGGCCCAGAGCGGGAGATCTTCGGGACGATACGTTACATGTCGTCAGAGAACACGGCCCGGAAGCTGCACCTCAAGGAGTACCTGGCGCGCTATGCGCGATAGCGCGCGCGGCCACTGACGGCGCGGGCGGAACGCGGGGGGCTCGCCCTCGGCGCTCGGGGAGGTGGAGCCGGGGAGCTCACCCGGGAGCGGCCCGGCAGGCCGTGAGCAGCGCGGGGCGCCTCGCCGCCGGCGGCTCCCACGCCGGACACTGGCGGCGCGCAGGCGGCCAGGGCGCACGCGGGGTTCGACGCGGCCGCCGAGGTGAGCTATCGAGCGGCCGTGGATCTCCTCCGTGAATTTTTCAGCAGGCTGAGGGAGCTCGAGTCGCTGCTCCAGTGGGGCGGCTACCCCGTCCTGATGATCATCATCTTTGCCGAGACGGGGTTGCTCATCGGGTTCTTCCTTCCCGGGGACTCGCTGCTCGTCACCGCCGGGGTGCTGGTCAACGCGGGGCTCATCAACCCGCTCGGTCTACCGAACTTCCAGAACCTGCTCCTGATGAACGTCACGCTGATGGCGATGGCGATCATCGGCGACGCGGTGGGCTTCACGATCGGGCGGCGCGCCGGCCCGAAGATCTTCACGCGCGAGCAGTCGCTCCTGTTCCGCAAGGATCACCTGATCGCGACGCAGAAGTTCTACGAGAAGCACGGCGGCAAGACGATCATCCTCGCGCGCTTCATGCCGTTCGCCCGGACGTTCGCGCCCGTCGTGGCGGGCGTGGGGCAGATGCAATACCGGCGCTTCGCGATGTTCAACGTGGTGGGCGGCGTGCTCTGGGTCTTCTCGATGACCTTCCTCGGCTACTTCCTTGGCAAGGTCTTCGACGCCAAGCAGATCGAGCGGGTCGTCTACCTGATCATCTTCGTCTCCGTGGCGCCGGTCCTCTTCGGGGCGATCAAGCACAGGCTCCAGCAGAAGAAGGACGCCGCGCGGATCGAGGCCAAACCGTAGGCGCTGTCCGACGGACGTCGCGAGCGGATCGCGTCGAGTACGTCATCGCGCGAGCCCTCCCGGGTCGTGCGCTCTCGAGAGCCCCAGGAGGCTGTCCGCCTCTTGTACTCGGCACCACCTCCCCGCTACGCTCTCCTCCCACCATGGCGCAGCAGCCCGCTGTCCCCTCCGGCGTCCCCGTTCCCGGCGACGTCCTCGCGGGCAAGTACCGCATCGAGCGCGTCCTCGGCGCAGGGGGCATGGGGGTCGTCCTGGCGGCCTGGGACGTCGTCCTGGAGCGCCGCGTCGCCGTCAAATTCCTCCTTCCCGAGGCCGCTGCGCTCCCCGACGCCGGCGCCCGCTTCCTCCGCGAGGCCCGCGCCGCCGCGGCGCTCGACGGACAGCACATCGCGCGTGTCCTCGACATGGGCGCGCTGAGCACCGGCGCCGCCTACATGGTGCTGGAGTACCTGACCGGCGACGATCTCGGCCACGTGCTCCAGACCCGCGGCCACCTCCCGCTCGCCGACGCCGCCGACTACCTGCTCCAGGCCTGCGAGGCGATCGCCGAGGCCCACGCGCGCGGCATCATCCACCGCGATCTCAAGCCGAAGAACCTCTTCCTCACCCGCCGCCCCGACGGGACTCCCCTCCTCAAGGTCCTCGACTTCGGCCTGTCGAAATTCATCGCCACGGGCGACTCCGTCAAGGAGGCGAGCCTGACCGCGACGGGCCTCATCATGGGCTCCATCCATTACATGTCGCCGGAGCAGATTCGCAGCTTGAAATACGCAGATGTCCGCACGGACATCTGGGCACTCGGCGTGATCCTGTATCGCATGCTCACCGGGCGGCACCCGTTCGAGGGAGACAGCATCACCGCGGTCACGGCGGCCATCATCATGGACACGCCCACCTCCATCCTCGCCCTGCGGCCGGACCTGCCGCCCGCCGTCGGGGAGCTCGTGAGCCGGTGCCTCGCGAAGGACCCGGGCGCCCGCGTCCAGAGCGTCGCGAAGATCGGCCGCGTGCTCGCGCCATTCGGGACGCAGCGCGGGCGGCTCTCGTTCGAGAGCATCGACCGGATCCTGCCGGAGCGTGCTTCCCGCGCCGGGTACCCGCCGGTGGGCGCTCCCCCCGCGGCCCCCGGCGCGCTCGGCATGTCCTCGCCCGCGTGGGGTAGAGCGCCCGGAGCGGCCGAGGCCGCGACGGCGCCCATGCCGCACCGCCCGGACATGCCGTCGTCGCCCGGGAGCGAGGTGGCGGGAGCAGCGCACGCGACGCTGCCGCACGCTTCCTGGGGCAACACGACGCGGACCCGGGGGCCGCGCAGCCGCGTGGCGCTGCTGGCGGGCGCCGCCGCCGCGCTCGTCCTGATGACCGGGTTCTTCCTTGCGTGGCGGCTGACGGCGAGCGTGTCCCCTGACAGCGACTCGCCGGTGGCCTCATCGAGCGCTGTGCCGGAGCGCGAGCCTGTGTCCCCCGGCGCGGCCGGCGCTGTGACGGCGACCCCCACCGTCGCCGCGATGGAGACCGCGAGCGCTGCGCTCGAGGCCAGCGCAGCGCCGGTCGCGAGCGCCTCCCCGGACGCCGGCGCGAAGGCAGCGGCATCTTCGACAGCGACGACCGCTTCGACAGCAGCGACACCGCCGGTGAAGGCGAGCGCGACCGCCGTGAGCACGACCAGACCGCCGTCGTCTTCACAGGTCAGGACGCAGAACAAGCCCGAGGATCCTTGGAAAAAATGGGACTGAGACGAACAAGAGGTACTCGCGCGCTGCGCTGCGCCGCCCTGTGCGCCGTCCTCTGCGCGATGAGCAGCCCGGCTTCCGCGCAGCCCAAGGATCCGAAGGCACAAGCACAGGATCTCTTCGAGCAGGGCCGCGCAGCGGTGGAAGCGCGAGACTGCGCGCGCGCGATTCCGCTCTTCCGCCGGAGCCAGGCGACCTATCCGTCGCGCGGCACGCTGCTCAACCTGGCCCAGTGTGAAGCGGACCTCGGGCGCGTGGCGAGCGCATGGCAGCACTTCAAGGAGCTGCTCACACAGCTGACACCGGGCGATCCCCGTCTGCCCATCACCGAGCAACGCATCCGGGAGCTGGAGCCGCGCCTGCCCAAGCTGGTCATCGAGCTCGCGGCGGGCGCACCGGCGCCGACGGAGCTGCTCCTCGACCAAGCGCCGCTGCCGCAGGCCAGCATCGGCGGCGAGCTCCCGCTCGACCCCGGGAACCATACCGTCGTCGCGCGATGGCCAGGCGGCCGGCAGACCGACGCGCCCGTGACCCTCGCGGAGGGTGCGCGCAACGTCGTGCGCCTCGAGCCGCCGCCGGCCGCCGCGCCGCCTCCGGTCCCCGTACCCGACGCGCCGCAGGCCCCCGCGATCTCCCCGGGCTCGCCCGCCATTTCCCCTCCCCCGTTGCCCCCTCCCTCGAGCTTCAGGCGCACCCTCGCTTTCACCATCGGCGGCGTCGGCGTCGCGGCCCTGGGCGGGAGCTTCATCACGGGCGGGCTCGCGCTCGGCACGAAGGGCGACCTCGAGAAGGAATGCCCAGATCCCTCGCGGTGCAGCGACGACGGCATGTCCCTCAGCTCGCGGGGCCAGACGCTCACCACCACGAGCACCGTGCTCGGCGCCGTCGGCCTCGCCGGGATCGGCGCTGGCTTGGTGCTCCTCCTGACGGCGCCGGAGGAGCGCAGCTCGGTCGCCCTCGCGCCCGCGATCCTGCCGGGCGGTGGCGGCGCGCTGCTGCGCAGCCGCTTCTGAGGGCCCGGAGCGGCGCGGCGGGCGGCGCCAATTCCACAATCATCAACAATTACGTACACTTGACAGCATCTCAAAAAAAGATCGCCCGGCGTGTCGATCCCGCGTACCGCCGTTCGTCGTGACGATGAAGCCACGGTTCGCCCCGGGCAAGAGACCCTCCGGAGCCCAGCTCCACCACGGAAGCAAGGAGACACGACCATGCGATTCATGATCCTGATCAAGGCCACCAAGGACAGCGAAGCGGGCGTCATGCCGAGCGAGCAGCTCTTCACCGAGATGGGGAAGTTCAACGAAGAGCTCGTCAAGGCCGGCGTGATGGTCGCGGGCGAGGGGCTCCACCCGAGCGCGAAGGGCGCGCGCATCCGGTTCTCGGGCGACAAGAGGACCGTCGTCGACGGGCCCTTCGCCGAGACGAAGGAGCTGATCGCGGGCTTCTGGATCTGGGACGTGAAGTCGAAGGAAGAGGCGATCGAGTGGGTGAAGCGCTGTCCCAACCCCATGAACGAGGAGTCCGAGGTCGAGATTCGCCAGGTGTTCACGGCGGACGACTTCGGCCCTGCGCTCACGCCCGAGCTCAGGGAGCAGGAGGAGCGCCTGCGCGCGCAGGTGGCGGAGAAGAAGTAGCCCCGCGCGCATCGGGGGCGCGCGCCGGCGGCGGGGGGCTTGCGCCGGCGGCGGAAGGTGTTCTGATCGGGCGCCGTGACGGCCCCCGACGTACATCGCACCATCCACGCGGTCTTCCGGATCGAGTCGGCCAGGCTCATCGCCGGCCTCGCGCGGATGGTGCGCGACGTCGGCCTCGCCGAGGAGCTCGCGCAGGACGCGCTCGTCGCCGCGCTGGAGCGGTGGCCGGAGTCGGGCGTCCCGGACAAGCCGGGCGCGTGGCTCATGGCCACCGCGAAGCGCCGCGCGATCGACGAGCTCCGCCGGAGCAAGCGGCTCGAGCGCAAGCACGAGGAGCTCGGCCACGAGATCGAGGCCCAGCACGCGCTGGCCGCGCCGGATCTGGACGCCGCGCTCGACGATGACGTCGGCGACGATCTCCTGCGCCTCGTCTTCACGGCCTGCCATCCGGTCCTCTCGACCGAGGCGCAGGTCGCGCTCACGCTCCGCCTGCTCGGAGGCCTGACGACCGAGGAGATCGCGCGCGCGTTCCTCGTCCCGGAGCCGACCGTCGCCCAGCGGATCGTCCGCGCCAAGCGGACCCTCGCCGAGGCGCGCGTCCCCTTCGAGGTCCCCCGCGGGGCCGAGCTCGCGCCCCGCCTCTCGTCGGTGCTCCAGGTCATTTACCTCGTCTTCAACGAGGGCTACTCCGCGACGGCCGGCGGCGACTGGATGCGGCCTGCCCTCTGCGAGGACGCGCTCCGCCTCGGCCGCATCCTGGCCGAGCTCGTGCCGAAGGAGCCGGAGGTCCACGGCCTCGTCGCGCTCCTGGAGATCCAGGCGTCGCGCTCCAGGGCGCGGGTCGGCCCGTCGGGAGAGCCCATCCTGCTCCTGGATCAGAACCGCGCGCGCTGGGATCACCTGCTGATCCGCCGCGGCCTCGCGGCGCTCGAGCGCGCCGAGGCGCTCGGCGGCGCGCGCGGTCCCTACGCGCTCCAGGCCGCGATCGCCGCCTGCCATGCGCGCGCGCGCGCCGCGGCGGAGACGGACTGGGCGCGCATCGCGGCGCTCTATGCGGCGCTCGCCCAGGTCACGCCGTCGCCCGTCGTCGAGCTGAACCGCGCCGTCGCCCTCTCGATGGCGTTCGGCCCGGCGGCGGGCCTCGCCGTCGTCGACGCGCTCACCTCGGAGCGCTCCCTCGAGGGCTACCACCTCTTGCCGAGCGTGCGCGGCGACCTCCTCGCGAAGCTCGGCCGCCTCGACGAGGCCCGCGTGGAGCTCGAGCGCGCGGCGTCGCTCACGCGCAACACGCGCGAGCGCGACCTGCTCCTCGCGCGAGCCGCCGCGTGCGCGGGCGGCTCGGCGCCGCCGTCGCGGTGATCACGGCGGGGGCGGCGCCCCTACCGAGCGGCGGACAGCCGCCGGCTCACCCTCGATCCACGGCCGCCGCGAACACCGCCCCGCTCGCCGCCGTCGCCGCGCTGGCCAGCCATCGCTCCAGCGCCGCAGGCTCGTCGCACGCGAGCACCCGCGCCTGCACCGCTTCCGGCACCGCGAGCCCCCGCGCCGAGAGCACCGCGAGGATCGCGCGCGCCTGGGTGCGCGCCTGGGTGCGCGCCTCGACCCACTCGTCCGTGAACCGCGCCGCGTCGCGCTCCTCGAACAGCGCCGCGACCGGCACGGCGCCGAGGCCGTGCTTGCCCAGCTCCGGCAGGAGGGGCACCTCCGCGCCCGGACGGTAGGTGATCGACGCCGTCCCCGGCCGCACGACCTCGAGCTCCCGCCGCTCCGCGTGCGCGATCCACACCCACGGCCACTCGTGCTCCAGGTAGAGCTTCACCTTCTCCTCGAGGTAGCGCCTCGACTGCGTGCCCCGGATCTCCACGGCCAGCAGCGGCGTGCCGCGGTAGGCGTCGTTCCGCGGCGACGAGAGATCGCCCACCACCACCACGTCCGGCGCCCGGAGCGACGGCCCCCCCGGGTCGCTGAGATCGCAGTACACGTCGGTCATCACCGTGAAGCCCTCGCGCGCGTGCGTGCGGAAGAGGGCCGCGAGGAGCGCCATCACGATGCCATGGATGTCTTTGCTCCCCATCTGCTCGATCAGCTCCCCGCGGTGCAGCTCCCACGGGCTGCCGTCGTAACAGTCGTCGGGCGTGCCCAGACGGCGGCCGGTCGGGCCGAAATCGCGCAGCTCGATCGGCCCCGTGTTCCGGGGCGGACGGGTCGGCAGGCCGTTCGTGCGTGCAGTCATGCCCACGATCCTAGCACGTCGCCGCGCCCCCCTTCGCCGGGCGCGCTCGCCGCAGCCACAGACGTGCTCTTCCGGCGGCCCGTGAAGGGCCGCGTCGCGCCCGAGGTCCTCAGGCCGAGAGCCGCTGGTCCGCCACGTCGAGCGCCGCGTCGAGCGCCGCGATCCCCTCGTCGATCTCCGCCTCGCTGATGATGAGCGGCGGCGCCACGAGCAGGTGGCTCACCCACCCCATGACGGACACCCCGCGCTTCGCCGCCTCGGCGACCACCGCGTCGACCACCAGGGGCCGCCGAGCCGCCTTGTCCTGCGGCACGTTGAACGGCTCCTTGGTCGCGCGGTCCTTCACGAGCTCCACCGCCCAGAACAGGCCGATCCCGCGCACGTCGCCGATCGAGGGGTGCTTCTCCTTGAGGGCGCGGAGCTTCGCGCCCACGACGTCTCCCATCTTCGTCGCGCGCTCGAGGAGGTCCAGCCGGCGATACTCGTCGATCGCGGCGATCACCGGGGCCAGCGTGAGGGGGTGGGCCTCGTAGGTGTGGCCGTGCGCGAACATGTTGTCGTCGAAGTAGTCCGCGATCGCGCGGGAGGTCGCGACGACCCCGAGCGGCGCGGCCGCGTTGGTCACGCCCTTCGCGGTCGTCAGGATATCCGGCACCACCCCCCAGTGATCGACCGCAAACCACTTTCCGGTCCTGCCCCAGCCGCTCATCACCTCATCCGCGATGAGGAGCACGCCGCGCTTCCGCGCGACCTCGGCGATCTTGGGCAGGTAGTCGGCCGGCGGGATGAGGACGCCGTTCGTGCCCACGACCGGCTCGACGATCACCGCCGCGACGTTCTCCTCGTGGTCGATCATGTAAGCCAGGTAGTCGGCGCACGCGACGCCGCACTCGGGGTGGCTCCGGCCGAGCGGGCAGCGGTAGCAGTTCACCTCCGGGCCGAACACCACGCCCGGGATCTTGCCGGCCGGCTCGATGAACCAGCGGCGAAAGTCGCCGGTCGCCGCGACCGAGCCCGCGGTCGACCCGTGGTACGACGTGTAGCGGGCGATGATCTTGTGCTTGCCCGTGTAGAGCCGGGCCATCTTGAACGCCGCCTCGTTCGCCTCCGTGCCCGACGTCGCGAAGAAGAACTTGTCCAGCCCCTTCGGCATCACCTCCAGGAGCTTCTGCGCCACCCTGGCCCGCACCTCGCACGTGTGCGCCGGGCTGATGTAGGCGAGCTGCCTCGCCTGCGCGCAGATGGCCTCGATCACGGCCTCGTTCTGGTGGCCGAGGTTCGAGCAGATGAGCTGCGAGGACAGGTCCAGGTAGCGCTTGCCGGACGCATCCCAGAACGCGCAGCCCTCCGCGCGGGTGACATGGATCGGCTTCCAGCCGCGCTGGGCGCGCCAGGTGCCGTACGTGTGCTTCGTGGTCAGCTCGACGATGTCATCGTTCATGGCAACCTTCGCGGTTCGAGGAGGCGCTCAGCGTAGAGGGTGATCAGACCTCCTCGCACGCGAATTTCCCGGCGCCGCTCGCCCGCTCCCGCGCGCCGCGCCCGCGATTCCGTGCAGCGCGCCCGCGATTCCGCGCGGCGCTTCGCCGTCGCCGCCGCGACGCTCGGACGGATCGAGCGCGCTCGCGGCGCCGCGCGCGATCCCGTCGCCAAGGACGGTCGCGATCCGTCCATGAGCGGGCGAGCTCGCCGCCATGCCGGTCGGAGCCCCGGTGAGAAGCGCTCAGGAGAAGCCCATCGGGCACCGCCCTGCAGGCTGCGGCGCGGCGGGCCGGAGCGCCGGCTCCGCCGGGCTGCCCTGGACCGCAGCCGAGCGGCCTTCCGCGCTCGCTCGCTCGCGCTCCCCTTCCAGGATCATCGCCACATCCCCGCTCGGCCCCATGGTGAGCCCGCGGCGCACGTGTCGAATGGGCGCCTGGCTCTCGAGCCGGAGCCGGTATCTCCCGAGGATCGTGCCGAGGACGACCTTCATCTCGTACATCGCGAACGCGGCGCCAAGGCACCGGCGGGCGCCGCCGCCGAAGGCGATGAACTCGAAGGGCGTGAACTTCCGCTCGAGGAACCGCGAAGGGCGGAATCGCTGAGGCGACGGGTAGATGTCCTCGCGGCCGTGCAGGAGCAGCGGCGAGGCGGCGATCGCCTCGCCGGCCGGGACGGTATAGCCCTTGAGCTGGAACGGCCTCTTCACGACGCGGGCCACGTCCACCACCGGCGGGTGGATGCGGAGCGCCTCCAGGCACACCGCCTCCAGGTACGGCAGCGACGCGAGCGCGTCCGGCTCGGGCGCGGGGCCGAGCGCGTCGAGCTCGTCGAGGAGGCGCGCGAGCACGGCCGGCTCGCGGTGCAGCCAGTACATCGCCCACCCGAGCGACATGGCCGTCGTCTCGTGGCCAGCGAACAGGAGCGCCCGGAGCTGGTCCGCGATCTCGACGTCGCTCATGCCCGCGCCGTCGTCGTGGCGGGCGCTCATCATCAGGCCCAGGATGTCCTGCGAAGCGTCTCCCTCCGCGCGCCTTGCCCGGATCTCCTCGAAGAGCAGCGCGTCGAGCGCCCTGGCCGCGCGCTTGTGGCGCGCGTAGGGGCCGAAGCCGGCGAAATCGCGGCGGAGCGCAGGGACGATCATGAAGCTCGGGCTCAGCGACTCGATGAGCCCGAGCACGGCCTCGCGGGTCCTGCCGACGCGCGCCTCGCCCCGCACGCCGAAGACCACGCGGACGATCACGTCGAGCGCGATCGCCTGGGTCGCCGCGAGCATCGAGAACGAGCGGCCCGGCCGCCACCGCGACGCCACGTCCAGGCCGATGTCCGCGATCGCGCCGCCATAACCCCGCATCGCGCCGGCGCTGAACGGCGGGGCGAGCAGCCGCCGATCGCGCCGGTGCCGCGCGCCCGCCGTCACGACCACCGACGAGGTCCCGAAGACCGGCTCCGTCAGCTGGACACCCCAGACCTCGAACTCGTCGGGATCCGCCGTGTAGACCGCGCGGATCGCCTCCGGATCGCCCGTGATGGTCAGTATCCCGTTCGGCGACCTCAGACGGAACGTGGGGCCGTACTCGGCGGCGTAACGCCTGAAGACGGGCTCGGAGGAGATGAATCCTGAGCGAATGAAATCCACGAGGCTGAGCGACTTCGGCCCGGGCGGCATAGTTCCCATCGAGCTGCTCCGTGAGTGAACGAGGGTTATCGGGATGTCCCCGGCCGGAGGAGACCAGGACGCCGGGGACATTCCGACACGCGGACCGGCATTCAGTTCCGCCGGTTCCGTCGATTCCGAGCGATCGCCGGCCCGCGCTCAGACGAGCGGCGCGCACCGCTGCGCCACCTCGACAACGGCCTCCTCGAGCAGAAGCTCGCGCTGCTGCCCGCCCTCCCGCTCACGGATCGTCACGGAGCGGCGCTCGGCTTCGCGTCTTCCGATCACCGCGACGAGCGGGATCGCCGCCGCGTGCGCGACGGCGATCTTCCGCGAGAGCGTGTCGTCCCCTGCGTCGAGGATCGCGCGCACCCCCTTCCGCTGGAAGTCGAGGAGGACCTCGTCGGCATAGGCGCGCTGCGCGTCCGTCACAGGGGCGACGACGAGCTGCTCGGGAGACAGCCAGAGCGGCAGCGCGCCCCGATAATGCTCCAGCAGGATGCCCAGGAAGCGCTCCACGCTGCCGAACAGCGCGCGGTGCAGGATGGCGGGTCGCCGGCGCGCGCCGGACGCGTCGACATAGGTGATGTCGAAGCGCTCCGGCAGCACGAGATCGAGCTGGATCGTGCCGCATTGCCAGCTCCGGCCGAGCCGGTCGCGCAGCACGAACTCGAGCTTGGGCCCGTAGAAGGCCCCTTCCCCGGGCTGCAGCCTGTACTCGAGCCCCGCGCTCCTCGCCGCGCCGGACAGCGCCGCCTCCGCCCTGTCCCACACGGCGTCGCTCCCGGAGCGCTCGGCGGGGCGGGTCGAGAAGCCGACCACCATGTCGCGGAAGCCAAAGCCAGCATAGAAGTCGCGCAGCGCGCTCGCGAAGCGCACGACCTCGGCCTCGACCTGGTCCTCGACACAGAAGATGTGGCCGTCGTCCTGGGTGAACTGGCGCAGGCGAAAGAGGCCGTGGAGCGTGCCGCTCGGCTCGTCCCTGTGCACCATGCCGAGCTCGCCGATCCGCAGCGGGAGATCCCGGTACGACGGCGCCATGCGCGCCACGATCTGCATGTGACCCGGGCAGTTCACCGGCTTGATCGCGGCGGCGTGATCCTCCTCGTGCAGCCGGAACATGTTCGAGGAGAAATTGTCCCAGTGGCCGCTGGCCTTCCAGATCGCCTGTCGCAGGATGAGGGGCGTCCGGACCTCTCGATAGCTGTCACGCATCATCTGGCGCCGGACCGCCTCCTCGAGGAGGCGATAGAGCGTGAACCCGCGCGCGTGCCAGAACACCATGCCTGGCGCCTCCTCCTGGATGTGGAACAGGTCGAGGCGCTGGCCTAGATACCGATGATCGTCTTCGTCGAGCATGTCAGTCTCCGTCGGCGGTGGCCGGCCAGACGGAGCGCTGCAAAGCGACGTGCCCCGTCCGGATCCCGGCGGGGCTTGGTTCCTCGTATGCTCGTCAGCTCACCGCACGCACACGAGACCAATCCCGCCGGTGCGGGTCGTGGTCGTCGTGGTCGCGGTGAAGCCGGCGCTCACGTGGACAGGTGTATCGCGGCGTCCGGATCTCGTCAAGCCGGACGTTTCTCGTCAGGTTCAGGTTCAGGGACGGACAGCGACCGCGCGGGACAGGAGCAGCGCGCCGGTGAAGAGGTAGCCCGAGCAGGACCGGAAGACATCGTAGGAGCGGCCGAGCAGCGGAGCGCACCGAAGAATGTCCCCGATGCGCCACATCTCCTCGATGCGCGTGATCTCGAAGCTCTCGCCGCCGTCGATCATGCAGAAATCGTAGGTCAGGATCACCCGCACGGGATACGCGCAGCGCGGGAACAGCCTCAGGTACAAGGTGCTGTCGACCAGGGCGCGGCCCGCGTCACGCGGCTCGGAGAGCTGGACGTCCAGCTGGGAGATGTCGAGGTCGAAACGGACGCCGACGCGAGATCCCGAGAGGCCGACCTGGTACGTCTCGATCCCGCGCACGCGCCGCCATGGATTGACGAACTCGATGCCACGGGCGAGGTAGGGATAGACCTCCTTCTCCAGCGTCGCGATCGGAACCTTCGTGTCGTACATGAGGAGCGAGAGGCGTCGGAAGCGCGCCTCCAGGTCGGCGAGCCCGAGGCGCGGCATCGTGGGGATCGTGAACGGGAGGCAGTTCACCTTTGTCGCCATGTCGTGACTCTCCATCCGGGTACGCCCCCCGCCCGGTGTGAAGCGCCGGTCCGGGCGCGGGACGATGAAGGCCGAGACGCAATGGATGGGCCGAGGCGGAGCGTGCTGGAGGTGCGTGCTCTGCGGCGCGTCGCGCCGACCCGCGCGCCGCGTGTGTGCCGCCGCGCAGAGCGCTCGAAAGGCGCTGTTCTCCGCGCGGTTCAGGGAGAGAATCGGCGCGTCCGCCGTGGATTGCGCTGGTCCCCGGGGCGCCCGCGGTTATCTTCCCGGGCCGTTCGGCACGAGGCGCGCGGCGTTTCGCCCTCTCTGCCGGCGGCGAGTCACGAGGAGAGGAAGTGTCACGGGTCGTGGAGCGCGCAGCGAAGGCCGCCAGCAGTATCACGGAGCGGCGCAGGGCCGCGGCGCGGCGGGTCGCCGCGCTCATGGCGCTCACCCTCGCCTCGGCGGGGTGCGCCGCGCAGGGAGCGCCGCCGCGCGCCGCGCGCGGGGGCGCAGACCCCGGCGCGAGCGCGGGAGCTCCGGCGCCCGCCGCGCGCGGGGGCGCAGACCCCGGCGCGAGCGCGGCGGCCGAGCCGCTCTTCCGTGAGGCGGAGTCGCTCGCGGGGCGCTACCGCGTGATCGGCGTACAGCTCTTCGTGCTCGACGAGGCCGCGGAGGCAGGCGCGGCTGACGCGCGCGGCGCGGCGCGGCGGGCGGCGCTGGAAGCGGAGGCCGCGCGGCTGCGTGCGAGCATCGCGGCGGCCTACGCCGCGCTCGTCGACGCGCCGGCGCTGCGGGCAGCGGAGCAGCGGCCTCGGGCGCTCCTCGCGCTCGCGCGGGCGCTCCAGGACGGCGGGGATGCGCGCGGCGCCGAGGCGCGGCTGCGCCAGCTCGCCCTCGAGCACCCGGCGTCCAGCGAGGCGGCCGAGGCCTACCTCGCGCTGGCCGACCTGGCGTTCGCCGCGGGGCGCCTCGACGAGGCGGTGAGCGCCTGCGACGGCGCGCTCCGCGGCGCCGCGGGGGCGCCGCTGCGCAAGCGCGCGCTCTACGTGAAGTCGTGGAGCCTGCGGGGCATCGGCGGCCGAGGCGCCACCGAGGGGGCCATGAGGGCGCTGCGCGCGATCGTGCAGCTCGGCCCCGGGCGCGCCGGCTCGCTGGAGGCGACGATCGACGAGGCCGCGGAGCGAGAGCTCGTCGAGCTCTACGCGGCGCACGGCGACCTCACCCAGGCCCGCGCCTTCTTCGCGGGCGCGGGCGAGCGCGCGGGCCCGCGGCTGCTCGGCGAGGTGAAGGCCCGCGCCGCGCGGCGCGGGCGCCCGGAGCCGCCCGACCGGCCGACCCTGTGAAGAGCGCCGCCGCCCGGGAGCATCACCCTTCGCCTGCGTCGATCCGGAACCGCGGCGCCTCGATGCGCTCTCCACGGCATGCGGGGCAGCGGCTCGGCTTCGCGAGCGACCGCCGCTCGTCGAACGCGTAGCCGCAGCGCAGGCAGCGCGCCGGCGCGACCGAGAGCCGCTCGCCGCGCGCGCGCAACGAGCGCGCGAGGTGCTCGAGGTGCGGCGCCACGTCGCGCTCCCGCATCCCGAGGCGGGTGGAGAGCTCCCACGCGGTCGCCGCTCCCCTGCGGAGCTCCTCCAGGAGCGCCTGCCGCACCGTCTCCGACCGGGGCGCTGGGCTCGGCGGTGGCTTCGGGTCGCTCATCGCTCTCCGCGAGCGTGACACCGCGGCGGCGCCGGTCCAGCGCGCGAGCGCGCCCGCGGCTCGCGGCTCGCGCGAGCGCGCTCGCGCCGCTCTCCAGCACGGCGTGGGCAGGACAGGCGCACAGGTGCTGACTCTCACGACGGCGGGGCAGCGCAGCGCGGCAGAGCCCGCGCGGCCATTGCGCTGCACACAGCGCGCACGGAGAATGCCGCTCCGGAGAACAGCAGCGCATGACCCCGTGCCCGTCCGACGACGCCCTGGCCACCTGGCTCGCGGGCAACTTCCCGCACGACGACGCGGCGAGCATCCGCGGGCACGTGGCCGGCTGCAACAGCTGCCGCGCGCGGATCTCGGCGCGCCCGAGCGACAGCGACCTCGGGGCGCCGCTCTTCCTCCACGCGACGCACCAGCGCTTCGGCGAGAGCGAGCTGCCGCCGCCGCCCCCGCTCTCCTGGACGCCGCCCTCGGCCTTCGACGACTACCGCGTGGTGCGGCCGCTCGGCCGTGGGGGCATGGGGCAGGTGTACCTCGCCCACGACGAGGTCCTCGACCGGCCCGTCGCGCTCAAGTTCGTCGCGGCGGACAGCCCGGATCCCAGGACCATCGAGCGGCTGCGCGTCGAGGCCCGCGCGATCGCGCGCCTCCAGCACCCCAACGTCGTCGCCGTCTACCGGATCGGCGAGGTGCGCGGGCGGCCGTACATCGCCTACGAGTTCGTCGAGGGTGAGCCGCTCGAGCTGCTCCCGAAGCCGCTCCCGTGGCCGTCCGCGCTGCGCCTCGCGCTCGGCCTCGCCCGCGGGCTCGCCGCGGCGCACCGGCGGGGCGTTCTCCACCGCGACATCAAGCCGGCGAACGTGATGCTCGACGCGAGCGGCGAGGTGAAGCTGCTCGACTTCGGCCTCGCCAAGCTCGCCGACCGGCCCGGCGCCCCCGCCCTCGACGCGGGCCATCGCGCCGCGCCGAGGGCCTCCGTCGCGCCCGCGCCGTGGGCGCTCGCGGACATGTCCGCCCTGACGACCGCGATCCCGGTGGCGCTCGACGCGGTCGGCCCGCTCGGGACCGCGAGCCTGACCGACGGCGGCATGATGATGGGCACGCCGCTCTACCTCGCGCCCGAGCTCTGGGCGGGCACCGCCGGCACGCCCCGCTCCGACGTCTACGCGCTCGGGCTGGTCTTCTACGAGCTGTGCGCGGGCCGGCTGCCTCACGCGGGGCTCGAGGTGCACGCGATCGCCAGCTGGGTGACGGCGCGGGCGCTCCCGCCGCTGCGCTCGATCTGCCCCGACGTCCCGGAGATGCTCGCGGCCGTCATCGATCGCTGCGTCCTGCGCGAGCCGGAGGCGCGCTTCGCGTCGGCCGAGGAGGTGCAGGCCGCGCTCGAGGAGACCGAGGCGCTCTGCCGGGCGTTCCAGATCGTGCGCCCCGCGTCGTCCCCCGCGAGCGCGCAGGACGCTGGCGCGGACGTCGTGCGCGCCTCGTTCGAGCGCCTCGCCCCGCGCGCCGAGGCGCTCGTTACGCGCTTCTACGAGCGGCTCTTTGCCCGCGAGCCGGCGCTCCGGGCGCTGTTCCCGCCGGACATGCGCGAGCAGCGGCTCAAGCTCGCCGCGGCGCTGCAGCTCGTGATCGACAACCTGCGCGCGCCGGACAAGCTGGTCGAGATGCTCGAGGCGCTCGGGCGCCGCCACGCCGCGTACGCCGCGTTGCCCGAGCATTTCGACGCCGTGGGCCGCGCGCTGCTCGAGGCGCTCGAGGAGCTCGAAGGAGACGCGTGGGCGCCCACCACCGCGCGGGCGTGGGCGGGCGCGTACGCGCAGGTCGCCGAGGCGATGCGGCGCGGGCTCGAGGCCGCGCGGGAGGGGGCGGTCTCCTCCACGCGGGCGCCCGCGCGGCTGCACGCGGCGGAGACCCGCTTCGCCACGAGCGCCGACGCGAGCCTTGCCTACAAGACCACGGGCGGCGGGCCGATCGATCTGGTGCTGGTCCAGGGGTGGGTGACGCACGTGGAGGCCGCGTGGGAGGGCGCGCTCATCTCCCGGTTCTTCGCCGAGCTCGGCGCGTGGGCGCGGCTCATCGTGCTCGACCAGCGCGGCACAGGGATGAGCGAGCGCGAGGGCGCGGGCGTCCCGGCCGAGCAGCAGGCGGAGGATCTGCTGGCGGTGCTGGACGCGGCCGGCGTGGCGCGCGCCGCGCTCCTCGGCGTCGGCGCCGGGTTCGCGCCGTGCGCGCTGCTCGCGGCGGCGCACCCGGCGCGGGCGCGCGCCCTGATCGCGCTCGGGAGCGCGGCGCAGATGTCTGCCTGGCCGGGGTGCCTCTTCGGGCTCGCCGGCGAGGACGCCGAGGAGGCGGAGCGCGCGCTGCGGAGCGGCTGGGGCGAGCCGCTCTTCCTCGATCGCCTTGCCCCGTCCGCGGCGGATGACGGCGCGTTCCGGCGCTTCTGGGCCGCGTACCTGCGCCACGGCGCGAGCCCGGGCGGGGCGGCGCGCATGCTCCGGGCACACGCGGCGGCCGACGTCCGGGCCGCGCTGAGCCGTGTGAGCGCCCCCACGCTCGTGCTGCACCGGGCCGGCGATCGGGCCGTCCCGGCGGCCGCCGGGCGCGACCTCGCCGGCCGCATCCGCGGCGCGCGCTACGTCGAGCTGCCGGGCGTCGATCACCTGCCCTTCGTCGGCGAGTCGGGTCCGCTGCTCGCCGAGCTGCAGGCCTTCCTCGGCGCGGATGCCGGGGGGAGCCCCGTCTCGAGCCTCGTGCCCTCCACGGCGCTCGGCGCCGCCTCCGGCGGCTGACGCGCTCGGCGCGGGGCCAGGTACGCGGTGCGTCGTCGCCCGGCTCGCGCCGCAAAGCTCTCGCGGACACTCCTGCGCTCGCACGACGAGCCGCCGGGCGCGCCCGCCTCTCGGACGCTCGCGCTCGCTGCGCTTCCTCAACCGATGTTTGCCCGCGTCACGATGGGCTCGAGTTCAGCGTGCGGACGTCCGCGTCTCCGGCTTCGCCCGATACGACTTGAGAGTTCTCCTTATCTCGATGTCTCGCCCGAAAAAAAGGAAACATCCTATCTACCTTGCGATCGCGGGACTCGGCCGCTAGCTTGAATTGATGATGGGATGGTCACGCCCGTTGACCTGCTGTGTCGCTGCCGTGCTTGGCGCATTCGCGAGCGCTTGCTCCGGGACGGAGCAGGGCTCCGCCGGCGCAGCCGCAGGCGTGGCGGGCACAGACGGGGCGGGAGGCGACGGCAGCGCCGAGGGCACGGGCGGCGCCGAGAGCGCAGACGTCGAGAACGCGGGCGGGGGCGCCGACTGCCCTCCTGGTGAGGAAGGCTGTCCGTGCGGGCCTCTGGGTCGGTGTGACGACGGGCTCTGCTGCGCAGGCAGCGAATGTATTTCGGAGTGTGCCAGCGCCGATGATGACGCGACGGTCCACGGCGACTGCGACTGGCGGGGAGGCCTGCAGGACCCGTCGTTCCAGCGCTCGGATACGTGGGTCACCACAGGGGAAGCGCTCGTCTCCCCCGAGATCGAGGGCAACGGCAACCTGGGGGCCGGCGTCATCGGGAGAGAAGCGGTGTGCCAGATGGCCGGCTTCTATCAGCGCCTCTCGCTGCCGGACCTCGCGTGCGTCGGCCCGCTCCTCCTCACGTTCGCCGCGCGCATCGGCTGCGAGCTCGCCATGGACTGCCTCGGCCCTCCGGGGGTCGGGGTCCGGATCGACGGAGGGTTCACCGACCTCGATCTCATGCCCTCTTCGTCCTTTGCCCCGCAACGCGTGTGCCTGGGAGAGCGCGCCTACGGCAGGCCGATCGAGCTGCTCCTCGGGCCCGCCCGGCGTTCTCCCCTGTGCGATGAGGGCGCCGGACAGGACTTCACGCTGACGTTCGATGACGTCGCCCTTCAGCCTGATGAAATGAACGAGTGCCCGCAGCCTGGCCAGGTGTTGAACGGCGACTTCGAAGCAGGCGCCGCCGGCTGGAAGGCGACCCCCGAGGGCGGCGTCTCCGAGATCGGGGGCGGCCTGGGCCAGGGCGGCGACAAGGGTGGACATCTCGCCACCACGCGGTTCTGCCAGGCTCCCTCGCTCGAGGGCACGCTCTCGGCGCCCTTGCCGTCCGCCGCGCTGCCGAGCCCGGCGCTCCGCATCTGGAGCCGCGGCAGCCCCGGGGCGATCGTCGACGTGATGCTGAGCGCGCACCGGCTGACGGCCCTGACGGGCACGGGCGAGGCGCGGGTCTCGCATGCCTGCTTGCCCCGGTGGGCGCTCGGCATGGCGCACCGCCTCGCGTTCGCCTTCCGGAACCGGCACAGCCAGCCTTGCATGGACGAGAACGAGCGGGACTTCACGGTGGATGATCTCGCCATCGTCTCTGACGACCGCTGCCCCGAAGACGCGCCGCTCTTCGACCCCGGCTTCGAGAACGACGGCGCCGACGCCGGCCTCTCGCCGACATGGGTCCTCAACGCGGAGGACCCGGCGCGCGGCAGCGCCAGGCTCGCCGTCGACTCGGCGGCCGCGCACGCCGGCGACGTCTCGCTCTCGCTGTCGGTGCGGAAGCCGTGCCGCGAGCCCTCGGCCTCCACCGTGTTCACCGTCCCCGAGCCCCAGGGGACGGCCGGTCCGGCGCTGAAGTTCTGGTACCGCACGAGCCGCCTCCTCGAGGCGACCGCCTCCTCGACGCCAGGGGGCGCCCTGGCGGCCAGCGAGCGCTGGACGCAACAGACGATCTGCCTGGATCCGCGCACGGCGGGCAGGCCCCAGCAGCTCTCGTTCAAGATAAGGGCCAGCGGGACCTGCGACGCGCCGCTCGACGACGAGGCCTTGCACGTGGACGACGTCGAGGCGACGACCGACCCCTCCTGCCCGGCCGCGCCGCTCCCCTGAGCCGCGGAGTCCTGGCGCCTCGATCGAGTCGCTGGGCAGAAGGGGCCTCTCGGCTCAGCCGCGCTTTCGGCCCACCAGGATGACGATCGGATAGGCGAAGTGGACCTCGTCCCCCCGGAGCTCTGCGCCCACGCCGAGCGCATCGACGCCGACGTCGGCGCGGTAGAGGGCCCGGAGCCGGTCCGCTCCGCCGGGCTCCGGGAAGGAGGCCCGGAGCGCGGCCTCGAGCTCCACCTCGAGCCGGTACCGCGTCGTCGTCTCGATCTCCAGCCCCGCCGCGTCGAACAGGGCTCGGAGCTCCCGCTCGGTGAGCGCGCTCGCGTGCGACGGATCGCGGATCTTCTCCGCGGCATCGTACGCTGCCTGCTTGTCCTCGGCGGGCGCCACGTCGATCACGGCGACTCGCCCGCTCCTCTGGCACACGCGGGCCATCTCGCGCAGCGTCACGAGCGGCTCCAGCAGGTGATGGAAGCTGTAGCGCGTCGTGACCAGGCGATAGCTCTCGTCCGGATAGGGCAGCCGGCTCGCGTCGCCGAGCTCCCAGGTGACGTTGGAGAGGCCGAGGCTCGCCTGCCTCTTCCGCGCCTCGTCCAGCATCGCCGGGACGATGTCGAGCCCCCGCACGCTCGCCACGCGCTGGGCCAGCGCGCAGGCGACGATCCCCGGCCCGCAGGCCACGTCGAGGGCCGCGTCGCTCGGCGCCGGGGCGAGGGCGTCGAGCAGCAGCCCCATGGCGGACTCCGCCGAGTGGGCCTGGACCTCGGCGAACGGCCTGGCCTGGCGGGTGAACTGTTCCTGTATCAACGCATCGTGCGCCGTGGGAGTGGCTTGCTTCATGGCGTTCGAGGGTGGTCGCTCTTCGGCTTTACGGCTGCCGGCGAACGGACAAAGATCACCGCCGAGAGGCCACGCCTTGCAAGCCCGCGTCCTGACCCCGACGGAGACCACCGAGCACCTCGCGCGCCTCGGGCTCGATCATGCCGGCGCGCGCGCGTTCTCCTACGAAGACGAGCTGCCGGGAGCCGCCTACGGCTGGCACACGCACGCGCGGCACCAGTTGCTCTGCCCGCTGGCCGGCACGGCGCGCCTCGAGGTCGAGGACGCGTCCTTCCTGCTCCCCCCGCAGCTCGCCGCGCTCATCCCCGCGGGCGAGCGGCACGCCACCACCTGCGGCGACGCGTCCATCGTCTCGATCTATTTCGAGCCCGCCGCGTTCCCCTCCCCCCTCGCGGCGGTGAGGATCTTCGAGATCCCCGCGCTCCTGCGCGAGATGGTGATCTACGCGCGCCGCTGGCCGGTCGCGCGGCGTCCGGACGACGCCGCGGCCAACACGTTCTTCGCGGCGATGGCGGACATCATCGGCCCGCTCCTCGATCGCGGCGCCACGTACCGGCTGCCCCGCGGCAGGACGCGGCCGGTGCAGCGCGCGATCGAGTGCGCGCTGCGCGACGTCTCCAGCGCCGATCTCTCGCGGGCCGCCGCGTTCGCGGGGGCGACGGAGCGCACGCTGCGGCGGCGGTTCCGCGAGGAGACCGGCGTCACGTGGCGCGGCTTCGTCACGCGCGCGCGCGTGCTCCGGGCGATCGACCTGCTCTCCGGCCCGAACGCCAGCGTGACGCAGGTCGCGCTGGACGTCGGCTTTCAGAGCCTCGGCGCGTTCGCCGCCGCGTTCCGCGCCGTCACCGGCCAGACGCCGAGCGAGTTTCGCAGGACCGCCCGGCCATCGCCGGGCGGCGGACACAAGAGCTGACCCGAGCCGACCCGACGGCGCGGACGCGACCGTCGAAGAGCGCGCCGCGGGCGGCGGCGCGCGCCGCGAGGTCGCGGGTTACTGCGTGATCGCCCGGAGGTCGAGCATCTCCTCGACGCTCGGCACCACGATGAGGTCGCAGCGGCGGTTCTTCTGCCGGCCCTCGTCGGTGTCGTTGGTCGCGACCGGATCGGTGTCCGCGAAGCCCGCCGCGCTCCAGTTCGCGACGGGGAGCGCGCCCCCGCCGCCCTTGACGTCGGCCGGGCTGACGAGGAACACGAGCACCTCGCGGGCGCGCATCAGCGACAGGCCCCAGTTGTCCCGGAACTGGCCGCCCGCGAGCGGCCTGTTGTCCGTGTGGCCGGCGACCTGGTAGTCGCGCTGGAGCAGCGACTTGTCGTTCTTGACGACCGTCGCCACCTTGAGGAGGATCTCCTTGCCCTCCTTCTTCAGCGTCTCGCGCCCGGAGTCGAAGAGGACGTCGCCCGGCAGCGAGATGACCATCCGGTTGTTCCGGATGTTCACGGCGAGGCCGAGCTTCGTGAGCTCGTCCAGCTTCTTCTTGAGCGTCTCGAACCGCGCCTTGATCGCCTCCAGCTGGCGGGCGCGGGCCTTGAACTCGGCGAGCGCCTTTTCACGCTCCTCCAGCGTCGAGCTCAGCTGCGACACCTGCGTGCTCGTCGCCTGGAGGTTCTCGTTCAGCTTGCTGATGTCGACGCCGGCCGCCTCGAGCTGCTTCGTCAGCTCCGCGACCTTCGCCTGGGTCGCCTCGAGCTCCTTCTGCGTCTCGGCGAGGCGGCCCTCCGTGGTCTGGTGCTGGCTCTGAAGGCGGTTGTACTTGTCGAGCTGGGCCTTCCACTCCTCCTCGGAGTAGCCGCACCCCAGCGAGGACGACGCGATCACAGCAAGCAGGAAGGCCGCGAAAGCGGTTCTGCAGCCTTTCAAGACACGAGGGTGCATGAGCACGCTCCTTCACTCTAGTTGGTGAACATGAGCTGGGGCCGATCGCCCGGCCCTCGCCCGGTTCGAGGTGGCAGCGGCCTGTCAGGCCGTGCGGACGCGTACCCTACCGAGGTCGCGCGCGATTGTAAAAGGGCGCATCGAGCCGCCCGACCCGCTGCCTCGTGCGCCTCTCTCCGTCGCCGCGTCCCGTCACCGCGTCGGCCAGGCGCGGCGCGCTGACGCGGCGCGTGTAGGCGCCATCGCACCACGGGTGCGCTTGTCCATTGTTCCCGCCTGCACACCTGCTAATGGGACGGCCCATGGCCTATCGCATCACGCTGATCCCGGGCGACGGCATCGGCCCGGAGGTCGTGACGGCGACTCAGGATGTGGTCTCCGCCGCCGGCGTCGCCGTCGACTGGGAGATCCACCACGCGGGCATCGAGGTCGCGAAGCTGACCGGATCGCCGCTCCCCCTCCCCGTGATCGACGCCGTGCGGAAGAACCGGATCGCCCTGAAAGGCCCGGTGACGACGCCGATCGGGGGCGGGTTCCGCTCGGTCAACGTGACGCTCCGGCAGACGCTCGATCTCTATGCGAACGTGCGGCCGATCCGCAGCCTGCCGGGCGTCGACACGCGGTTCGACGTCGACATGGTCATCGTGCGCGAGAACACCGAGGGCCTCTACGCCGGGCTCGAGCTCATGATCCTGCCCGGCGTGGCCCAGAGCATCAAGCTCACGACCGAGCGGGGCTCGACGCGCATCGCGGAGTTCGCGTTCCGGTACGCGAAGAAGCACGGCCGGAGCAAGGTGACGATCGTCCACAAGGCGAACATCATGAAGATCTCCGACGGCCTCGCGCTCGACTGCGCGCGGCGGGTGGCCGTGGGGCACCCCGAGATCCAGCTCGGCGAGATGATCGTCGACGCGGCGGCCATGACGATGGTCCGCGATCCGAACCGGCTCGGCGTGATCGTGACGGAGAACCTCTACGGCGACATCCTCTCGGACCTCGGGGCCGGCCTGGTCGGCGGGCTCGGGATCGTGCCCGGCGCGAACATCGGCGACGACGCGGCGGTCTTCGAGGCGGTGCACGGGTCGGCGCCGGACATCGCGGGCAAGGGCTACGCGAACCCGACGGCGCTCGTGCAGAGCGCCGTGATGATGCTGCGGCACCTCGGCGAGCACGACGCGGGCGATCGGATCGAGCGGGCGCTGACGACGCTCTACCGGGCCGGCCAGGTGCGCACGCGCGACCTTGGCGGTACCGCGAGCACAGGCGACTTCACCCGGGCGCTCTGCGCGGAGATCGAAAAGCCTCGCGCGGAGGCCTAGCGGAGGGCATCCTGATCCCGCAGAGGTGGGATCCGCCTTCACGTGGCTGCTCGAGTGGTGCGCCGAGCTCGTCGGCGCGACGGACGGGGCTATCGGCGCCGCGGGCGATGACGCGAGGCGCCGGCGGCGGCTTGTGCTGTTCCTCGCGCTCTCGACGATCGTCGCGGCGAGCTACTTCCTCAGCGAGATCTGGGGCGTGAAGGGCCTGCTCCCCGCCGTCACATTCTTCGTGCTCGCGGTGCAGGCGACGCGCGCCGTCCTCGACGCGCGCGCGTCGCTGTGGCGCGCCGCCGCGCTCGACCTCGAGGACCCAGCGCAGCGTCCGCGCGCTGGCGCGGATCCGTGGTTCTCTCCGCCGACGGCGAGGGTCCTGCGCGCGCTGGCCGCCGTGATCGACGCCACGCGCCGCGAGCGCTACGCGGCCGCGCTGGAGCGGCTCCCGTCGGTCGATCGGGCCGCGCTCCGGCCCGACGAGGCGCGGCTGCTCGAAGCGGCCCGCGCGCTGCTCTCCCTGGGCCTCGGCGACCCGGCGCGCGCGGCGCAGCAGGCGATCGTCGCGCTGCCCACGGGGATCGACGCCATCGACGCGCGGCTCGGCCGCGTGGTGATCGCCGACGCGTGGAAGAGCCCCGCGCGGCTCGAGGCGATCGATCGCGCGTGGCGGCAGGAGCTCCAGGGTGGCGTGGCGTCCGAGGCGCTCGAGCGCCTCCTGTCGCTGTCGCGGCTGCGCCTCGCGCCGCACGCGGTGGAGGCGCTCCAGCCCGTCGAGGCGCGCGCGCTGTCGGCCGAGGCCTGGTCGATCGGCGAGGAGGAGCTCGCCGCGGCGCTCGAGTCCCGCGCGCGGAGCGGCGTCTACCGCTGAGCCGGCGGCTCACCGCGGCGGCTCACCGCGGCGGCTCGCGCGGCACGGCGGGCGCGGTCTCGCGCATGAGGCGGAGGCCGCCGAGCGAGATCTCGACCACCGCGGCGAGCCGCTCCGCCACGAGCTGCTCCGCCGAGGGCCCCGCGGCGCGCGTCTCCGCGATGAAGGCGAAGCAGCGCCGGCCGGAGCCGCCGAAGGCGACCGCGAAGCCGTCGATCGGCGCTCCCGGCGGGGTGTCGGCGACGCCGATCGCCACGACGGTGTCGAACCCCTCCGGCACGTCGATCCGGCGCTCGGCGGCGGTGAGGCCCTCGCCGGGGCTCGGCAGGTCGCGCCAGAGCCGCGCGCGCGCCTCGCACGCCGCGCGGCTCGCGCGGCCGTCCTCGCGCCAGGTGCGCACGAGCAGCGACGTCGACGACGCGGCGTGGGTCGCGACGAGCCAGGGGCCCTCGCCGTCCTCGACGCGGAAGCCACGCGCGTCGGGCAGCGGGAGCCGGAGATCGAAGCGCTCCGAGCGGTATTCGCCGAGCTCGCCGTCGCCGAGCGTCGACGCCGCCTGCGCGGGCGGCGCGGGCCTCGGCGGCTCGGGGGGCGCGGCCGGCGCCGGCGCGCACGCGGGCACCAGGGCGAGCAGCGCGGCGGCCGGCGCGAGGGCGCGGCGCGGCGCGCGCGCCTTCGGCTGCGACCCGTGCCCCGGCGCTCCGCCGGGCTCGGCGCGCGACGCCGACCTCATCGCGTGAGCAGCACGAGCAACGCGCCTGCGCCGCCCTCCACGTCCGGGGCCGTCGCGAAGGCGGCGACGTGGCGGGCGACGCGGCCGTTGCTGAGCCAGGCGGCGATCTCGCCGCGGAGCACGGCGTGACCGCCGGGCGAGTGGTTGCCCTTGCCGTGGACGATGGCGACGACGCGGTCTCCGTCGCGCTGCCGCTTGCAGACGAACGCCTCGACGGCCTCGCGCGCCGCCTCGAGCCTCAGGCCGTGCAGATCGAGGGTGCCGTCGACGGCGTAGCGGGCGCGGCGGAGCCGCCTGAGCTCGCGCGGATCGACGTCGAGGCGCCGGCCCTCGATGCGCTCGCTGTCGTCCGTGGTCTCGAACTTGATCCCCTCGATGACGAGCGAGCGCATGCGCGAGCGCGCGTCCTCGTCCGGGTCGAACGCGATCGTCGGGAGCGCGGCCCGCTCGACGCGGCTGGCGGTGACCGGGATCCGGGTCGCGCGATCCTCGAGCACGCGGACGCCGGCCATGTAGATGGCGAAGGTCTCGGGGTCGACGGGCCGCGGCGCCTGCTCGGCGCCTGCCCGCGGCGCCGCGCCGGTGCCCGGAGGCGCGGTCGATCTCGCCTTCGTCTTCGCCTCGGGCGCGGACGCCGTCGCCTTGGTCTTCGCCTCGGGCGAGGACGCCGTCGCCTTGGTCTTCGCCTCGGGCGCCGGCTTGGCCTTGGGCTTGTTCAGCTGCCGGAGCGTGGCGAACGGCTGATAGAACGCCTCATCCGCCTTGCGCGCCGCCGCCTTCGCGGCTCGCGCCGGGCTGGCCGCCGATTTCGGGTCTCTCTCGCGCTTCGCGCCCTTCGCCATCCCCCAGAACATCGCTCGCGAGGCCGCGGAGTGCAAACCGGACGGCTTCGATGCCGGCGAGCTGCCCGTCTTCGAAGTGCCAGTCGGGGTCGTCGAGGCCGGGGAAGTCGTGCGGGTTGCGGATGTCCTCGGCCGTGAGCGTGGGGATGAGGCGCCGCGCGAGGTCGATGACCTTGGCCCTCTGCGCTCCCTCCATGTCGGCGAGTAGCTCGAAGATGCGATGGAAGAGCTCGGCGGGCGAGGGGGCGGCTTGCGGCGCGCCGGGGCGGGCCGCGTCGTGAGAGCGCATCGGGCGCAGCATACGCCATCGGGCCGAGCGCGCCGCGCCCCGCCGCCCGACCGCACGTGGAGCTCAGCCGCCTCCGGCGCGCGGGAGCGCGGGCCGCGGCGAGGGCAAGCGGGGCTCCGCCGGCACCCCGAAGGCAGCCAGCGTGAGCACCGGCATGATGGCGCCGAACACGCCGAGCCCCATGAAGGCCGCGATCCCGAGGTGCAGCAGGGAGGTGGCCACGACGACGGCGCGCCGGGTGAGCCGTGGCCAGATCAGGAAGGCGTACCCGAGCTCCACGGCGAGCACGGACCACCCTGCGGCCTGCGCGACCCACGGGTGACTCGCCAGCCAGGAGAAATCGAGCTGGCGATACTCCGGGAGCATCACCGAGCGCCAGATCGCCTCACCGTTCCACCAGGCTTGGCCTGCCGCCTTTTCCAGTCCGCTCGCCAGGTAGGCGACACAGAGGTGCAGCTGGACGACGCGCAGCCCGAGCCGCGCGGCAGGCGTCGGCTCGTCGGGCGCGCAGGCGAGGGCGCGCCGTGACCCATGCCCCCGCCGATCGAAGGACAGCGCCGCGCCGGAGGGCACCCAGACGAGATAGAAAAGAAAGATGTTGGCGAACACGTCCGCTCCGTAGACGGTGGGGTCCGCCGTCACCATCAGCATCCTGTGGGTGCTCCAGGCGAGCAGCGCAGCGGCCCTCGTCCTGAAGCCACAGAGCAGCGCGGCCAGGGAGAGCGCGTAGACGGCTCCGGTGCCCACGAGGATCGGGGCTTCGCCGATCCCGAGCGGGGCGAGGAGCTCGGTCAGCCAGCCGATGCCGGGCAGCTCGCGCGGTGTGAACGCGTCCCGGAGCGGGTCCTGCAGGATGCCCGCGGGGCCGTAGAGATCGAAGAGCAGCGGAGCGACGAGCGCCGCCTGGGTGAGGAGCACGGCGGCGAGCCCGATGCGGAGCGCCGCGAGGGGCGCCGCGGACGCCGGGGCGAGCGCGAAGCGTTCGATCGCCGAGGCCGCCGAGGCGAGCGCGGAGACCGGGGAGAGCCCGGCCCTGCCCGAGGCGCCGCTCGGCTCGCTGCTCACGGTCACGGCGCGCCGCCCTTCGCGCGCGAGGCGGCCTGGAACCTGCGTTGGGGGACGAGCTTCGCCTGGTAGATCAGGCCCCACGTCGGCCGCTTGCCCTCGCGGTATTCCTGCATCGACGGGAGATCGCAGACGTCCAGCCGGACGATCACGCTCGCGGCTCCTGGGTGCCTCGCGAGCACCTTGCCTGCCCACGAGGCCGCGAGCGAGCGTCGCAGCGACTCGTCCTCTTCGGTCATGAAGAGCGCCACGATGCTCCTGACCCGGAGATCCGCCTCGTGGTTCGCCCCGGATTCCAGGACGTCGGAGATCACCCTCCCTCGCGCGTCCGTCACCTGAAACCTCGCCCAGGGCAGCGCGCTGACCGAGGGAGCGAAGAAGTTGTAGCCGCTGTCGGCCCCGGAGAGCGCCCCGTAATACGCGACTGCCTGGCCGAGCCGCCCCGCCTTGTGCAGATCGACCTGGAGCGCCCCGAGCACGACGATGCCGAGGTGCGCTGCCGCCGCGGCCATGGCCAACCGGGCGAGGCGCCGACGTCCTTGTCTTCCACCCATGAGGCTCCCTCCGTCGGCCCCCGCGCTCGAGGACCGGCACCTCCCCCGCGGCGCGCGCGCGGAGTCATCGGTTCTCCGGCTGGACCGGTCCTACGGTTTCCACACAGCGCGACGCGACGAACGGGGCCCGCCGCGCCCAGGCGCCGCTCCTGGATCGAGGTCAGCGAGGCTCTCCGAGGCTCATGATCGGCCCGGAGGGGTCCTCTGCCGGCGCTGCCTCCGATCGCCCGTGGTCATGGGGCCGCCCGTAGGGATGGAAGTCCCCGTAGGGCCGGACCGGTCTGAACGGCCGGAAGCTCCCATACGGCCTGTACGGCCTGTACGGCCGGAAGTACCCATACGGCCTGTATGGCCAGAATGGCCTGAACGGCCGGAAATGCCCATGATAAGGGGCATCATCGGGGGGAATCCTGGCGTCGGGAAAGTCCGAGCTCGTTGTCTCCTCGACGAGCACGAGATCTTGGATGGGTGTCGTGCTCTCCGCAGCAGCGATCTGCGCGGTGCCGAGCGCCATTCCGGACAGCGCCAGGGCCCCGAGCGCTTTCACCAGCTTCATCACGGAATCCTTTCACGATGCGAGCGCCTTGCCGGGCGTCATCCCGTGCAGGCTGCGTCCATGGCGATGCAAGCGTGAGGCCCGTTCGCGGCGGACCGCTGGTGTCGCGCGCGGCGGCGCGGGTTCCTGATAACCACGGCTCGGCGCCGCGCGCGCCTCGCACGCCGCGGGGCGTCGCGTGTGCGCGCGGTGGACAGCGACCGGCACCGGCCTGAGCGCGTCGCTATCGTCGCGACGGCCCCCTGCCCAGCTCAGGGCGTGATCAGGACATTCGACAGATCATCGACGATCCTGCCGACATCGCCGCCCTCGAGATTGACGAGCACGGTGATAGAAGCATCCTTGTCGACCGCGTAATAAGACGACGACGTGAAGCCCCAGATACCGCCGTCGTGACCGACCAGGACGCCGAGCGGAGATTCCCGGCGCAACAGCCCGAGGCCGTACCCGGTGACCTCGCCGAGGGGCGTGTCGACCCACGCGGTCATCTCTTCGAGCTCGGCGGGGCCGAGCAGCGCGCCGTCGAGCACCTTGCGGTAGAAGCTCGTGAGGTCACCCGTGGTCGAGACCAGCGCGCCCGCCGCGCCCGCCGCGGACGCGTCGATCGCGGAGGTCATCTCGACGAGCTCCCCTCGGCTCCGCCCGTAACCGTGCACGAGGCCCGGCACGGCCTCCTCGGCGCCGTCGAGGTACGTGTGCGCGAGCCCCGCCGGCTCGAGGACGCGGCTGCGGAGCAGCTCGCCGATGGGCTCTCCCGAGGCCGCTTCGACGATCAGGCCGGCGATGATGTAGTTCGTGTTGGAGTAGGCGAAGCCGCGTCCTGGCTCGAAATACGGCGGCTTCGACGCCGCGAGCTCGATGAGCTCCGCGGGCGTCCACGTGCGCTTCGGATCGTCGAGGGCCGCGGTCCAGAAGTCGTCGAGCGCCGTGTAGTCGAAGACGCCGCTCGTGTGGTTCAGGATCTGTCGCACGGAGATCTGCTCTCCGTGGGGGACGCCGCCGACGTACGCGGAGACGGCGTCGTCGAGCGACAGCCGGCCTTCTGCGCGGAGCATCAGCGCCAGCGTGGAGACGAAGGTCTTCGTGATGCTCCCTGCGCGGAAGAGATCGCCGGGCTGGATGGCCACGTCCACCTCGGTGTCCGCGACCCCCGCGGCGCCGAGCCAGCTGCACCCGCCGAGGTGCACGGCGGCGGCCGCGCCGGGCAGCCGCTGCGCTTCCACGGCCGCGTCGAGCGCTCTCTGGAGCTCCAGCGAGAGCTCGTCGCAGCCGGCGCCCGGCGTATCGCCTGAGCCGCCGGGTCCGGCGGCGGCGCTGCCGACTCCGACGCTCCCACCGCCATCGTCGTCCGTGGTGGCCACCATGTCGAGCGGAGCAGGCGAGGAGCTCATGCACCCCGCGAGCAGGACAACGCCGATGCAAGAGAAGAAAACGGTCGGCCGAAGAACACGGCTCATCGATCGGGTCTCCATGGCTTTCCCGTGAGGTCCACTGCGGCGCTCTGCCGCGCCGCTCCCGAGCTCCCGGGGCGGCCCCGCGAAGGGCGCGCATCAAGACGCGACGGGTCCGACCGTGTCAACCGGCCCGCATAGATGCGAGTGCTCTCGCCCACGCTGGACGTCGATAGCGCAGTTTATCGTGTGAGTCGGCGGACAGGCCGTTCCCACGAATCATGCGGTCAGCGCGGCGCCGCGGTCGCGACGGCGAGCGCCCGCAGCAGGGTGATCACGGCGATCGAGTGGCTGATCCGGCCGTCCTGCATCGCTGCCATCACGTCGTCTGGGCTCATCACGACCGCTTCCGTGCTCTCGTGCTCGTCGCCCTCGGGCTCACCGACCCGCCGCGCGCCGCGCGCCAGGTAGAGGAAGCAGCGATTCGCCTGGAGCGCGGGATTCGGGTGTACCCACCCGAGCGTCTCGAGCGACTCCACAGCATACCCCGTCTCCTCCAGGAGCTCGCGCGGCGCAGCGGCCGCCGGCTCTTCCCCTGGATCGACGAGGCCGCCTGCCGTCTCGATGGTCACCGCGTCGACCCCGTGCCGGTACTGCCGCACCAGGACGAACTGGCCTTCATCCGTGATCGCGGCCACCGAGATCCAGTCGGCGAGCTCCAGCGTGAAGGCGGGATAAGACGCGCCCGCGGCCATGACTTCGTGGCGATGGATCGCGAGCGGACCGAACGTACCGGCGAGCGCCGAGGCGTGCCGGCGAGGAATCGTGATACCCATCCCGCCTCACTACTACGGCGCGCTCCTCGCCGCCGTCTCCGGCGCGGCGCCCGCCTTCTCCGGCGCCGCTGCCGTCTTCTCCGGCACGGTGCTCGCCTTCTCCGGCGCCGCACTCGCCGCCTTCTCCGGCGCCGCTCCCGCCGCCTCCAAAGCGGAGCTCGCCTTCTCCGGCGCCGCGCTCGCCTTGTCCGACACAGGGCCCGCCATCTTCTCCGGCGCCGCGCTCGCAGACCTGTCGCGGCGCTCCCGCCGGAGCACCTCCTCCGCGTCCTCGCCGGGCATCCCCTCGGTCGCCCCTCGCCCTTCGTCCTGCGGCGGCGGCCACGCGGTCACATAGCGGGGTGCCTCGCCGGGTCCGGACGCATCGATCCACGAGACGCTCCCCGTCCCTGGCGCGCGCACGTCGACGTGCACGAACGAGCTGTTCGGATAGTACCCACAGCCCGTGTCGGCGAGCGCGCGGCAGGCGGCTGCGAGCTCGTCGTTCCTCACCCCGGCGATGCGCAGATCGAGCGCCCGCCCCGTCTGGTGCAGGCTGCCCTGGCTCTGCGGCCGGTACCCGCTCACGAGCGACACGAGCCGGCCCGGGTACCGCCGCGCCAGCGCGTCGATGCGGGAAAGCAGCCCGGGATCGAGCAGCCGCACGCCGGGCGCGACCTCCCCCGCGTGCACCGCGCTCGCCCTGCTCCCCGCGGCTCGCGGCTCATCGCCAGCGCGCCGCCCCTTGCGGCTCGCCGCTTCCGGCCTCCGCGCGGGCGCGCCCTCGTCGGGCAGGATCGGCCGCGGCGTGCCCCACGGGCGCGCAAGCAACGAGAGGGCGCGCCGGGCCTCCTCGCGCGGCTTCCCCTTGCAGTCGACAAGCTCGAGGCGCTCGGGCTCCAGCCCGCTGCGATCCATCGAGAGCACCGGCCCGTGGCACGGCTTCGGAGGCGCCTCCCGCTCCATCCCCTTCTTCGCCCCGCGCCGCTTGCTCTCGACCGTGCGGGCGGCCCGCCTCTTCTCCTTCTTCTCGCCGCCTGCCTTCTTCTTGGCGACCCGCTTTTTCCCGCCGCCCGCCTTCGCCGAACCGCCCGCGTTTTCCTCCGCGTCTGCAGCCGCGTGCGGCGCCTTCCCGCGGGAGCGAGCCGTCCCCGTCCGGTTCCGGTCCCCCGCCCCGCTCGTCTTCTCGTCACCGGTCGCGGCCGACGCGCTCTTCGCACGGCCATGGTGCGAGCTCTCCCGCGTCTTCGTTCGCGGAGCTCGCTCCGCACCTGCAGGGCTCGCTGGCGCGCGATCCCGACGGGTCTGCACGCTCTCCGCTTCCCCGGATTCCCCGGACCTCTCGGCAGCGGCGTGCGCCCCGGGCAGCGGCTCCGCGCGGACGGGCCCCGCCAGGATCGCCGGCACCGCGATGCTCACCAGCACCGAGAGCGCGGCCGCGCGAGCACGCCTCAGGCGCGCACGCGGCTCCCCCCTGCGCACAGCTCCCCCTGCGTCCCGCGGCGCCGCGCCTGCACTGCTCACGGATCGAAGGCTCATCATGGAAAGCTCCAGTCGGGTCGGGTGCGAGTGCCATCCACCACGAAGCAGATCTCCAGGACACGGCGTCGCCGCCCGTCCGCAGGATGGGGATTGGGAAGGGCAGTCGGCGGTCCGCTTCTTGAATCGACCTGGGACGAGACCGGCAACCTCGAAACGGCGTCTCCGAGACGCCCCTCGCGGAAGCTCGAAAGCTCGGAAGGGAGACTCGGAAGGCAAGCTCAGAAGGGACCGAACCCTGAGGACAGGAATGGCATGAAGTGCGGAGGGCAGCCCAATTTTCTGCGGCGCTGACCAAAGGCTGTGGTAGGAACCAGCTGCCTCGCGACTGCGGTCGGGTCGTGAGCGCGGCTCCGGGGTGCATGGGGGCAGAGCCCCTCGTCACGCGGTCCGCGGTCGGGTATCGCCCGGCGCACCACGCACTGCGGCGTGGCCCTACCTTCACGATCAACGCGGCCAGCGTGATCAGCGCGGAGATAGGCGTCGCGTCCCTTGCGCAACATCGTCCGGGCCATCGCGGATCGCGGGGGAAGCGCCCGGCCCAACACGCACCAGCCTCATTCACCACACCATCGATGCAAGCGGGGCGCCACACGCGGGATGCGGAAGCCGAACCCGGTGGCGCGTCCATGATCGCTCCGAGGTCACCAGGGGCACGACATGCGCCGAATTCGTAGAGACGCAACCAAGGTCTGGCACAATCCCGAGCTCCACACGGCCTATGGCCGTGGTCAGCCGAACAGCGCGGGGCTGCCGCGTCCGACGCAGACCGGCGAGGACCGGCGGGCAGCCAAGCAACACCGCGCCGCGCTCGAGGCGCTGTTCTCTCCGCGCAAGGAGCCGGAGGCAGAGGACAGCAAGGGCGGGCGCGTCAAGTCCGGACGCGACGCCGCGTCCAAGGCGCCGGGGCGCATCGTCCTCGCGCCGCCTCCGCAGAGCGACCCGAAGGCCGTCGAGCGCCAGCGGCTCCTGTCGAAGCTGCTCTGCGCGTCGGGCCGGCCCAACATCTCCAAGGCCGCGAACGAGTTCCTCCGCGCCGGCCACGCGTTCCCCGCGGAGCAGGACGTGTACCTGCAGCTGCTCGAGCACAGCGACGAGCAGCGCATCCAGGAGGCGATCGACGAGCTCGCGGGCATCCTCGTCGGCGAGCTGCCGAAGCGGCGCGCCGTGCTCGAGTCGCGGCTCCGCCGCATCGAGGAGTTCGCGGAGGAGCCCGCGACGCGCGAGGCCGCCGAGCGGCTGCGCCGCCAGGTGAGCGGCAGGCCCGAGGCCCCGGCCGCGGACGGCGCGCCCCGGCGCAGCGCGGGCGGCGACATCTCCGAAGCGAGCGGCGAGGCGGAATGACGCGCGCGGAATTCGAGGCCGAGCTCCGCAAGCTGATCCAGACGTTCGAGACGGGCACCGGCAACGAGCGGTGCGTCGCGTGCGTGTCGTGCGAGCGCTGCGTCGACTGCACGTTCTGCCGCAACTCGAAGGCGCTGCAGCGGTGCCACTACTGCGTCGACACCCAGCGCTCCTCGGACAGCACGCACTGCCGCGGCTGCCGCGATCTCATCGCGTGCAGCCACTGCGTCGCGTCCGAGCGGTGCACGCAGTCGTCGTACCTCGTGCGCTCGGTCGACTGCACCGGCTGCACCTACTGCTTCGGCTGCGTGGGCCTCGTCCGGAAGGACTTCCACATCCTCAACCAGCCGTACGATCGCGGCACCTACTTCAAGCTCACGGCCAAGCTGATGCGCGAGCTCGGGCTGAGCGCGGGCACCGGGGCGGAGCCCGCCGCCGCGCCGAGCCGAAGCGCGGCCGCGCAGCGCTAGCGATGCGCGCGGTCGTTCAACGCGCGCTCGGCGCGCGCGTCGAGGTCGAGGGCCAGGTGGTCGGCGCCATCGAGCGCGGCCTCGTGGCCTTCGTCGGCGCCGCGAAGGACGATGGCGACGCCGACGCCGACCACGTCGCCGGCAAGATCGCGGGCCTCCGCGTGTTCAGCGACGACGCCGGCAAGATGTCGCGGGCGCTTTCGGACGTGCGCGGCGCCGGCGTGCTCGCGATCAGCCAGTTCACGCTCTTCGGGGACGTCCGGCGCGGCCTGAGGCCGAGCTTCGACGGCGCCATGGATCCCGTGCGCGCCGAGGCGCTGTACGATCGCTTCGTCGCCGCCTTGCGGGCCCGCGGCCTCACGGTGGCCACGGGCCGCTTCCGCGCCGACATGCGCGTATTCGTCGAGAACGACGGCCCGGTCACCATCCTCATCGATTCGAAGCGGACGTTCTGAGGGATCCGCCGCGATCGACGGCGACAGCCACCCCCTTCTCCCCGAGCGCCGCGCAGGCTACGGGGGAGCCATGCGGGTCACCATCGTGGGCGCGGGGGCGCTCGGGCGGATCTACGGCGTGCGCCTCGCCGCCCAGGGAGACGACGTCACGTTCGTGGTCCGGCCCGAGCGCGTCGACGACGTACGGCCGTTCGTGGTCGAGCAGGTGAACGGCGCCGATCGACGCGACACGCTCGATCGCCCGCGCCTCGCGGCCGAGATCCCGGCCGACGCGGACGTCGTCCTGATCACCGTGCGCTTCGATCAGCTCGTCCCTCGCGCCGACCTCGGCGGCGCCGCGCAGCGCGGGGCGGGCGGCAGGTCGGTGGCGGATCTGCTCCGTGGCGGCCCGGCCGCGCCCGCCGTGGTGCTCACGCCGCTCCTGCCCAGGGAGCGCGCCGACCTCGAGGAGGCCGCCCAGCGCCGCATCACCCCCGCGATGCCGGGCGTCTCGGGCTACCTGGACGAGCGCGGCGTGGTCCGCGCCTGGATCACCGAGCTCGCGCCCACGCTCATCGACGAAGAGGGGGGCGCCCCCGCCGAACGGCCGCTGCTCGAGGAGCTCGCGCGCCGCCTCACGAGCGCCGGTGTCCCGGCGCGGCTCGAGCCGGACGTGGGCGCGCAGAACGTGGCCACCACGACCGCGTTCTTCCCCCTGATCGCCGCCATCGACGCGGGCGGCGGGGCGAGCGCCCTCCTCGAGAACGACGCCGTGCTCGGCACCGTGGTCGAGGCCACAAGGGAGACCGTGGCGCTCGCCGACCGGCTGGGCAAGGTGGCCCCGTGGACGAAGCTCCTCCTCCGGTTCATCGGGCCGCTCACGCTGAAGCCGGGCATCGCGCTCGTGCGCCTGCTGGCCCCGGAGTTCTTGCGGTTCCTCGACGTGCATTTCGGCCCCAAGCTCCACGCGCAGCACCTCGCGATGGGCGCCACCGTCCTCGAGATGGGCCGAGAGCGCGGCGTGAGCATGCCGGCGCTCGAGCGGCTGCTCACGCACCTCGGCGGCCGCCCCGGGGCGCGCTGAGCCGCGCCTTCCTGCGCCCGCGCCCAGCGTCGGCGCGGGTCGGCGTGTCGCCGCGTCAGCGCGCGCGCGCGGCCGCGAGCTGCGCCGCGAGCACGATCGCCTCGCGCATGCCGCGCGGGTCGGCGCGGCCCGTCCCCGCGAGATCGTACGCGGTGCCATGATCGACGCTCGTGCGCACGATCGGCAGGCCGAGCGTGACGTTCACGGCCTCGCCGAAGCCCAGGAGCTTGCTCGGGATCGTCGCCTGGTCGTGGTACATGGCGACGACCCCGTCGAGCGCGCCGCGCGCCGCGAGCCGGAACGCCGTCTCCGCGCCGACGGGCCCGGTCAGCTCCGCCGCCGAGCCCGAGCGCGCCAGCCGCCGCGCCGCGAGGCGGATCCCCGGCGTGATCCGCACCTGCTCCTCGTCGCCGAGGAGACCGCCTTCGCCAGCGTGCGGATTGAGCGCGGCGACGGCCACGCGCGGCTTCTCGCGGCCGAGATCGCCGAGCAGCCGCGCGAGCCACACCGCGGCGCGCGCCACCTCGCGCGGGCTCACCGCCTCCGGCACCTCGCGCAGCGGCAAGTGCGTCGTCACGAGGGCGGTCACGAGCTTGCCCGAGGCGAAGGCCATCGTGACCTCGCGCGCGCGGAGCCGCCGGCCCAGGTGCTCTGTGTGCCCGAGGAAGTCCGCGGACCCCGGCGCGCCGCTCGTGGCGATCGCGTGCTTCGACGCGGGCCCCGTGACCAGCGCCGCAGCGACGCCGTCGCGGACCAGGTCCGTCGCCGCGTCGATCCACGCGAGCTGCGCCGCGCCGTCCTCCGCCTCGGGCCGACCGAACGCGCTCGGCCGCGAGAGCCGCGCGCTGCCCGCCCAGAGCCCGATCGTGCCGGGCGCGAGCTGCTCGATGGCCGCGCGCCCATCGACCACGACGAGCCGGCGGGCCGCGACCCGGACGAGCCGCGCTGCCCGCCGGAGGATCGCCTCATCGCCGACGAGCACGCAGCGCGCGCCCTCGACGGACGCCGCGCCGGCCACGGCCACCTCGGGGCCCACCCCGCTGGGGCACCCGACGCTGATCGCGACGATCGGCGGCCCTGCGGCGCGCGAGCGGACGCCGCCGCGCGCCGCCGCGGCGGCGGCCGCTCGCGCGCCGCTGCGGCGAACCGGCGACGTCATCGGGTGATGCGCCGCTCGCGCCCGGGCGGCGCAGCGTCGTGCGCAGACGGCCCCGCTCGCCGCTTGGCTTGCGCGGATTCCTCGTCCTCGCCGTCCTCGCCGTCCCCGTCCTCGTCGCCCTCGTCGTCGCTCTCCTCGTCCTCGTCCTCGTCGCGCAGCTCCCCGCGCTCGTCGCCGTGGGCCTCCTCGCCGGCCCCGCTCCGCTGGAGCGCCCTGCTCGCGTCGCCGCCCTCGGGGCCACCGGCGCCGGGGATCGGCGACTCGAGGCGGTACCCGGCCCCGCGCAGCGTGACGAGCGGCAGCGCCGCGCCGAGCTTCGCCCTGAGGCGCCTCACGTGGATGTCGACGGTCCGCGCGCCGCCCTCGTACTGGCTGCCCCAGACACGGCGGAGAAGCTCTGTCCGCGACACAACTTTTCCGCGGCGTTCGCACACGTACGAGAGCAGCGCGAACTCCTTCGCGGTGAGCGGCACGTGCATGCCGCCGACCGAGACGTCATGGGCCGCGCGGTCGATGACGATCGCGCCCACCTTCACCCGCTCCTCGGTCGCGAACTCGCTGCGGCGCCACTCGACGAGGCGCACGCGCGCGTAGAGCTCGGCTGGCACGTACGGCACGAGCAGGAAGTCGTCGAAGCCGCTGGACGGCTCGATCCGCGCGATCTGCGCGACGCTCACGGCGACCAGCGCGCCGACCTCCTCGAGGCGCGGCTCGCGGCGCAGCGCGCGAAGCGCCGCGGCGGCCAGATCCGGCCTGTCGAGCGCCTCGACGACGATCGCCCGTGCCTTGCTCTCGTCGTCGTGGAAGAGCCGCGGTGGATCGTCCCAGAGATCCAGGGTCCGCACGTCAGCGCCCAGCGAGCGCAAGACCGATGCGGCACCCTCGTCGCGCTCCAGATCCGGTCCGTGTCCAACGATGGCTATGAACGAGCGACGCGCCATGAACGCCCCGTATACGGGTGTCACGACGGGCCGGCAAGACGCACCGCGCTAAACCCACCAATCCCGCTGTCGTGCTTACCTTCCGCCCGGCGTTCCAGCCTTGAAAATCAGCCGATCCGCGTTCCGCCGACCGTGATGAGATCGATCTTGATTGTGGGGCAGCCAACACCCACGGGGACGCTCTGTCCGTCCTTGCCGCACGTCCAGATGCCGTCGGAGACGGCGACGTCGTGGCCGAGCATGGTGACGCGCCGGAGCACCTCGGGGCCGTTGCCGATGAGGTTCACGCCCTTGAGCGGCGCGGTCAGCTTGCCGTCCTCGATGAGGTAGCTCTCGGTCAGCGAGAACACGAAATCGCCGTTCGAGATGTCGACCTGGCCGCCGCCGAACTTCTTCGCGAAGACGCCGCGCTTCACGGACCTCACGATCTCCTCGGGATCGTGCGGGCCCGCGAGCAGGATGGTGTTCGTCATCCTGGGCATCGGCGCGGCGGCGAAGCTCTCGCGCCGCCCGTTGCCGGTCGGCGTGAGCCCGAAGTGCCGGGCCGAGAGCCGGTCGTGCATGTACCCGACGAGCTTGCCGTTCTCGATGAGCGTGCTGCGCTCGGGCTCGTGGCCCTCGTCGTCCACGTTGATCGTGCCGCGCGACTGGAGGAGCGTCGCGTCGTCCACCACCGTGCACAGCGGGCTCGCGACGTCCTTGCCGATCTGTCCCGCGTAGTTGCTGGTCCCCTTGCGGTTGAAGTCCGCCTCGAGCCCGTGCCCCACCGCCTCGTGGAGCAGGATGCCGCTGTCGCCCGGGGCGAGCACGACGTTCATCTCGCCGGCGGGCGCGTCGCGGGCGTCGAGCATCGCGACCGCCTGCCGGGCGGCCTCCTCCGCATGCCACTCCGGCGACTTGCCCTCGAAGTAGGCCGTCGTCATGCGCCCGCCGCCGCCGCTCGAGCCTTCCTGGCGCTTTCCGCTGCGCTCGGCGAGCGCCCGCACGCCGAAGCGGATGAGCGGCTGGACGTCGTGCGCCATCCGCCCGTCGCTCGTGGCCACGAGGACCTCGCGCACCTCCTCGACGAAGCTCGCCTCCGCCTTGACGATGCTGGGATCGTAGGCGAGCGCCGCGGCGCTCGCGCGCTCGAGCAGCGCGCGCTTCGCGAGCCCGGGGGCGTCGAGCGAGATGCTGGGCAGCTCGTAGCGGGTCGGCAGCTCGCGGCGCCTGAGCTCGATCTTCTCCTTGCCGCCGGAGCCCGTCGCGATCTGCGCCGCCGTCTCGGCCGCGCGCCGCATCGCGTCCCAGGTGAGGTCCTCCGTGTACGCGTACCCGGTCGCGTCTCCTCGCTGGACGCGGACGCCGACCCCCATCGACACCCCGCGCGACGCCGCCTTCAGGATCCCTTCGTCGAAGGTGAACCCGCCTCCGGCGCGGTACTCGAAGAAGAGGTCAGCGTAATCACCTCCCTTGGACAGGGCGACGGAGAGGAGCCGCTCGCAAAGCGCGGCGTCGACGGCATTTTCCTCTCCAGGAGCGAACGGGGCACGGTAGGCCTGGCTGCGCGACATGGTGCCCAACTCTAGGTCCATTCGCCGGGACGGTCGAGAAACGGCGGCGCTCCGGAGCGCCCTCCCGCCGACGCCCGCGCTCGCCCCCGGCGACGGCCGAGCTCGCGACCTACCCCCTGCCCTTTCATCCGGCGCGGCGCGCATACATCGCCCGCGTGCCCACCAGGCCCGACGCCCACGCCGTGATCGCGGGGTCGCGGGGTCGCACGACCGCCAGCGAAGCGGCCGCGGGTCGGCGGATCGCAGAAGATCTCACGAAATGTGCAACAAGGCCGCTCGACTGCTAGGCTTAACGCTGTCTTCGCGGGAATGGCGGCGCTCGCCACCTTCCCCGCGATCTTCGCGAATCCCCGGCCGTTCAGCGCGTTCCTACAGGGTAGGGCGCGCTCTTCGACGCGCCTCGACCGGACCGCCCAGCGTCCGACCGGGGCGGGGGCTCGCGGCCACCGCGCCAGGCGGTCGCCGCGTCGCCAGACAGGGGCCCCGGGGGGCCGCACACTGCAAACAAGCACCTTCGCGGTAGCTTCCGGAACTTCCGGTGCCGCGCGCTTGTACGTGGTGGCGGGATTGGCTAGGTGTTTTTTAGGCGAGGTGAGGGATGCCGACGAGGCGCCCGAGCAACGCCTTGCTGCCCTCAGCAGGAGATTCCCATCGCCGTGGCGGTCGATCGCGACAAGGTACTCCAGACCGCGCAGAAGCTTGTCGAGCGGAAGCGCTTCGACAAGGCCATTGTCGAGTACCAGAAGCTGGTCGCAGACGATCCGAAGGACGTCCGCACGCTGCTCAAGATCGGCGACCTCTACCTGAAGACCGAGGAGTACGTCGAGGCGATCACCACCTACGAGCGCGTCGGCCAGTTCTACTCCCTTCAGGGCTTCGCGCTCAAAGCGATCGCCGTTTACAAGCAGATCCGCGAGATCATCCACAAGCACGTCCCGCAGTACGAGGATCGCTTCGGCCACATCGTCCCGCGCCTCGCGGAGATCTACACGCAGCTCGGGCTCACGAGCGACGCGCTCGCCGCCTACGACGAGGTCGCGACGCGCCTCCTCCGCGCGGGGCGCGACCGCGACGCGATCGACATCTTCAAGCGGGTCGTCGACCTCGACACGAACAACCCCCTCGCCTATCTCCGCCTCGCGGAGGCGCTGATCCGGGTCCGCGACTACGACGCCGCGATCCAGCGCTTCGGGACGGCGGCCGAGCTCCTGCTCAAGCTCGGGCGGCGCGACGACGCGCTGAAGGTGGTCGAGCGCCTGCTGCAGCACCGCCCGGACGCCCGGTTCGCCCGCATGGCCGCCGAGATCTACCTCGATCGCGGCGACCCGAGCGACGGGATGTCGGCCCTGACCAAGCTGCAGATCGCGTTCAAGGAGAACCCGCGAGACCTGGAGACGCTCGCGCTCCTCGCCCGCGCCTTCGATCTGCTCGGGCAGCCGGCCAAGGCGATCGAGGTGCAGAAGGAGTCGGCGCGCATCGCCAAGGAGGCCGGGCGGGTCGACCAGTTCGCCGCGCTCGTCTCGGCCCTGATCACGCGCGCCCCGAACGACGAGGGCGTGCGCCAGCTCGCCTCCCAGATCGCGCCCTCGTCGAGGAGCACGCGCGCGTCGATCGACGTCGAGCTCGACGAGGGCGAGGACGACGAGGAGGCGGAGGAGCTCGACGTCGAGGACGACGAGCCCGCGTCCGCGGTGCCGATCCCGCTCCGCGCGTCGCAGCCCTCGACGTCGCCGATCGCGAGCCCGCGCCAGCTCGTCGCGCACGCCGAGAGCCTCCGGCGCGACCGGCAGTACGAGAAGGCGGTCGCCCTGCTCAAGGGCGGCGTCGCCCGGCTGCCGGCCGCTCGAGAGCTGCGCGAGAAGCTCTGCGATGTCCTGATCGAGGCGGGCGATCAGGACGCCGCCGTCGAGCAGATGCTCGCGTTCGCGCAGCAGCTGGCCAGCGAGGACGCCGTCGACGACGCGGCGAGGCTCCTCGACGAGGTGCTGCTGCTCGATCCCGGCAACGCGCAGGCCACGGAGATGCTCAACCTGCTCGGCTACGCCGTCCCGCAGGAGGACGAGCTCGCCGACGAGGAGCACGCCGAGCCGGAAGCCTCGCCGACGGCCGGCGAGAACGACGCGTACGCGTCCGAGGTGCCGAGCCAGGACCTCTACGACCCCGACGCGCCGCTGCCCGCGTACACCCTCGACGAAGACGGCGTCGTCGAGGCGCTCCCCCGGCGGCCCGAGCTCGTCACGCACCTCGACGACCCGTTCGCGAACGAGCCGCCGCTTCCGAGCTTCCCGATCGAGGACGTCGAAGAGGTCGAGGACGTCGAGGAGCTCGAGGCCATCGACGAGGAGGAGGAGGAGACGGCCTCGGTCAACCCGAGCCGTGTGCCCGAGCACCCCCTGGCCGTCGCCGCGTCCCAGGCTCCGCCCCCGGCGTCCTCGATACCTCCCCCTCCCGTGCTCGCGGCGCCGCCGCCTGCCCTGTACAGCCCGGTGTCGGGCCGACCGGCGTCGGTCCGGCCGGCGTCGGGCCGCTCCGTGCCGCCGGGGTCCTTGCGGCGCGCGGACGCGCTCGACGAGGACGCGCTCGAGGAGGTCGAGTTCTTCGCGCAGCACGGGATGTTCGACGAGGCGCGGAACATCCTCGAGGAGCAGCTCGCGCGGCTGCCGAACCACCCGCTCCTGATGGAGCGGCTGCGCGAGGTCACGGAGCTGGCCTCGGACGCGCGGGGGGTGGTGCGGGCGGCGACCGACAACGAGAGCGGCACGCGGGCCGTCCCGCGCGGCAGCGAGCGGCCGGACGAGGATCGCGCGTTCGACATCGCCGAGTCGCTCAAGATGATCGACGAGCTCGAGGTCGTTCCGGGCTCGGTGACGGGCGTCCAGGACGATCCTCGGCAGATCAGCGTCGAGAGCGTCTTCGAGCAGTTCAAGGCGGGCGTCGCGGCGCAGATCTCCGAGTCCGACGCGTCGACGCACTACGATCTCGGCGTCGCCTACAAGGAGATGGGGCTCTACGCCGACGCGATCGGCGAGTTCGAGCTCGCCGCCCGCGACCCCGGGCGAGAGTGCGTCTGCCAATCGATGATCGGCGTCACCCACCTCCAGATGGGCAACATCGAGGCGGGCATCGACGCGCTCATCCGCGGGCTGCACGCCTCGCACAAGACGGTCGAGCAGGAGCTCGCGCTGACCTACGAGATCGCGAACGCCTACGAGATGCGCGGCGTCCCCGAGCAGGCGCTCTACTACTTCCAGCGCGTCGCCCGGATGAGCCCGAGCTACAGCGACCCGCGCGGCAGCGTGGCGGAGCGGCTGCGCCGCATCGACGTCCCGAAGCCGGCCGCGCGCGCCGTCGGCGCCGAGATGATCGCGGACGAGTTCGACGCCGCCTTCGACGATATGCTCCCGAGCGGCAAGCTGCCCTGAACGCATCGCGCGCGCGGCCGCGCGGGTACGCCCTGGAAACGACAGAAATTGGGCCACGGCGGGCGCTCTCCGGTACCGGAGGGGCATGAACCGACCGCTCCTCTTCGCCGCCCTCACCTCGGTCCTGGCTGCCGGCTGCGGCGCCGGGATCGAGACGAACGCTCGATCCGGTCGCCCGCAGGACGCCTCCGCCAAGGTGGCGGCGCAAGCGCGGCGCGAGGTCCCGCAGCGGGCGAAGGGCTCGCTCGACGAGCGCGGCCCGATCGCCGACGAGGCGTCCGGCGCGCGCAAGCCCGGCGATTATGTGGCCTACCGGTTCTCGGGCAGCTTCAGGAAGACGCCGCTGCTCCTCACGCAGCGGGTCGTGGCGCGCGAGGGGGACGTCCTCGTGGTCGACGTGACCCTCGAGGACGGCAAGAAGACCGAGGCGCTGCGGGTCCGCATGAGCGACGAGCCCAGCAGGCGCGGTGAGATCCTCGGCGCGGCGTGGATCGACGAGGGCGCGGAGCGGCCGGCGACCCTCTCGGCCTACGACGCGATGATGGCCAAGACCGCGCTCGCCGCCGACGAGAACGAGGACGTGCTCGGCAGCGAGGCGGTGAACGTCGAGGTCGGCGGCTCCTCCATCCCGTGCCAGCGGACCAGCTTCCGCGTGCGCATCGGCAAGACGAAGGCGACGATGCGCACGCTCCAGAGCGACGACTTCGCCTGGGGCGACGTCGGCGGTGAGATCACGGCCGAGGACGGGCGCGTGCTCTACCGCGCCGAGCTGATCGACAGGGGCCACGCGGACATGGATGAGCGCGCGGCCGCCGGCGCAGAGCCCAGCCCCACGCCCCGGCCGGCGACCGTGGCGCGCTCCGCCGACGAAGACGAGGCGTACGACGACTACGAGGACTGAGCCGCCAGGGGCGCGTCGCCCAGGTTTCCCTTCGCGGCGAGGATCTCGAGCGCGCGCGCGGCCGCCGTTTTGACCAGGTGGCCCATCTTCGGGTGCTCGGGCTCGAAATCCGGCTCGATCCCCTCGGCGCGCAGCGCCTCCGTGCAGACCGGCCCGATCGACGCCACCACGCCCCGCGCGAGCGCGGCGCGCAGCCGCTCGACGAGCCCCTCCTCGGCCGCCACGAGGAGCGCGTGCTCGACCTGCGCGCGGCTCGTGAAGAGCGTGATCGCCGCGCCGCCGTCCGCCATGAGGCGGAGCGCCTGCCGGAGCGGCGCGGTGTCCTCCGGGAGCGCCCAGCGGTACACAGGCACCGGCGTGACGTGCGCGCCGGACGCCGAGAGGCTCGCGTAAAGCTCGTGGCTCGGCGCGCCGTGCTCCTGGACGGCGATGCGCTTTCCGCTCAGGTCGCCGAGCGCGCTGACGGCCTCGACGATCTCCCGCCAGGTGTTCGGCTCGCGGACGGTGATGAAGCGGGTCAGGCCCAGCTCGCGCAGCGCCGAGGCCGGCTTGGGGCCGCGCGCGACGATCTGCACGGACGAGAGCGCCGCCGCCAGGAGAGATACGCCCTGGGCGTCCGCACCAGCGTCAGCGTCGGACGCCCCGCCGCCCTGGCTCGGCTCGAGCGCAGGCGCCGCCTCGGCCACGAGCGCCCGGGTCCCGACGCCGGTCATCAGGATCACGACGTCGAACTCGGCGCCCGCGAGGCGCCGCGCGAAGTCGAGAGCGCGCTCGTTCCTCTCGATGGGCACCTCGCGGAGCGTGGGCGCCGTGACGGGCACACCGCCATACCGCTGGATCAGCGAGGCCATCTCGGAGGCGCGGCGGCTCTCGAAGCAGATGACGCGGCGCCCGGCGAAGTCAGACGGCGCGGGCGGAGAGGGACGGTCGTTTCGTGGGTGGGTGGGCGTGCTCACCCGCGCAGCATAGCCCGGGTCCAGCGCTGGCGGGTTTCGGGCGGTTGACCAGTTTGCTAAGCTCCTCGTGTGAGCCATCCGATGAGCAACGAGGCTTCCGGGGTCCAGGGGAGCGGGCTCTCGCGTGCGACGTCGGAGAACGACGTCGGCCCCGATCCCGTCATCGGCGCGGGCATCGCGCTGCTCGGCATCTTCTTGATGGGGGTGGGGGGCGCGCAGGGCGCGCACTACCTCTTCAACTTCGGCGTGCTCGTGGCGGTTCTCGGGGCTGTCCTGTTCGTCCTGTTCGTGGCGCTCACGGCGCTGAAGCAGCGACGGGCGCTCGGCCTCGCGAGCCGCGCTCCGAGCCCCGAGGGCAGCGCCGAGCAGCGCGACGCGCGCGACTGATCAGCCGAGCGGCGCTGGCGCCCGGCGGCAGCGCGACGCGCGCGGCGATCTGCTGAGCGGCGCTCGCGCCCGGCGGCTGCACGACACGCGCGACGGATCAGCCGGGCCGCGCTTGCGGCCTGATCAAGCCGGGGGCTCGCCGCCCGGATCGCTCCGGTCGTCCGGCGGCGCCGGAGAGCCGGCCTGAGGGCCGGCCTCGACGGAGAGGTCCGGCTCGATGTCAGCGAGCGAGACGCCGAGCTCCTCGGCGATGCGCTCGATCTCGGCCCGCTCGGCCGGCGTGGGCGCGCCATCCGCGGCCGCGAGCCGGATCAAGAGGCGCACGACCTCCACCCGCTCGCTCGCGTTGCAGAGCGCCTTGAGCTCGCGGTAGCAGCGGTCGACCTCGCCCTCCTGGAGCGCGGGCAGCTTGCCCTGCAGGGCGTTGAACACCGCCTCGACGCCGCTCGGCGCGAGCCCGTCGACGTGCGTGAGCAGCTCACGGAGCAGCTCGTCTTCCTTGTCGGAGAAGCGGCCGTCGACGCACGCGACCTTGCCGAGCAGGACGATGACGGTGGCGATGTAGCGGAGGACGACCGCCTCGTCGTCCGGGAGCGCCGCGCGGAGCTCCGTCAGGAGGGCGTCGAGGTTAGGGAACGAGCCCCCCTGCTTCAGGCCGAGCCAGGCGAGGAGTCCCACGTGATGAGGCTACCAGATCCTCGCCGGGCAGGGCAGCCCGGCGGAGCCCCGCCCTCTACTCCCGTCACGCCCGTCACGCCCGTCACCGCGGTCGTCCATGTCGCCGTCGCCTTGGTCCATTCCCCAGCGGCCTACTCCTCGCCGCCGCGGTCCGCAATCCAATCGTCCACGGGGTTGTCGGACTTCGGGGTCTTCAGGATCGAGCCGTCAGGCCCGTCCTTGCGCACGACGAGCGTGCGCCGCGTCGTGGTGTCGGGCGTCTCGCGCGCGACCACGGTGATCACGTTGACCCCCGGCCGGAGCGGCGCCTCGAACGAGAACTCGGCCTTCTTCGGGTCGGCGCCGTCGCGGTTCGACTTGTAGTAGAGCTTCCGCGACCCGACGAAGATGAAGGTGTCGAGCAGCCGCTCGCTGTCCGACGCCGTCCCCGTGATCTTCATGGTGCCGGCGCTCGTCGCCAGCGCCGCCGCGGCGATGTCCAGCGTCGGCGGCGCGTGCGAGTAGAGGTCCTCGAACGCGACGGCCGCCGGGGCCGGCCCGCCGCCAGGGGTCACCTCGCGCGCGGCGACGAACGCGAAGCGCCCGGCGCCGAGGTCGATCTTGACGAACCCGCCTGGCACCTCGCCGAGCACCTTGACCACGGCGCCCGCCGCGAGCCGGCCGAAGCCGCGCGCGCTCGCCTCCGGCGACGGGAGCAGGGTCGCCCCCTCCGCCCCGGCCTTCATGGTGGAGCCGCCGCCGCTCAGCTGGATGCGCGGCGAGATCGGGATCTTCACCTTCTCGCTGGCGAACTCGCGGAGATCGCGATCGCCGACCGAGAGCGTGAGGGTCGCCTCGGGCTCCGACAGCTGCTGCTCCACGTCGAAGCTGAAGACCACCTTGCGCACGTCGCCCGGCTTGATGTTCGAGATGTCGAAGCGCCCCGCGTGCAGCATGAGCCCGTCGCCCGAGAGGTTCGCGATGTTCGCCTGCGTCTCGTACGACGGCCCCTTGCCGACGTTCTTGACGGTCAGGTACATGCTGACCCGCTCTCCCTTCTGGATGAGCCCGTCGCCGTTGCCCTCGCGGTCATCCGCGATCTGATAGGCGTACTGGAAGAGCGGCCGGTCGAGCGCGCGCACCGTGGGCCGGATCTCGACCGCCGGCGGCTCCGCCGCGGCGGCGACCTCGAACTTCACCTTGAGGCCGTCGCTCCGGGAGAGGGCGTCCATCGGGATCGTGCAGACGCGCTTCTCGTTCGCCTTCCTCGGCTTCGTCGAGCCGATCTTCCGCCCCTCGACCTCGCACCAGCCGAGCGGCGCCTTCGCGCTCTTCGTCTGGCCGGGGCCGATCTTGCCGAAGATGAGCTCCTTGCTGTCGAAGTACGGGTTGTCGCTCTCCGTCGTCCCACGGAGCCGGTAGACCGGCTGCTTTCCGTTGTTCTTGACCGTGACCCGGAGCTCCATCGGCTGGCCCGCGGTCACCTCGGCGCTCGGGCGATCGGTCTCGACCTTCACGTCGAGCTCGGACTTCGCCGCCGGCGTGGCGCCCTCGGGCGCGTCGGACCAGTCGACGCCGAGCTTCGTCAGCTCGGCCGCGACCTTGCCAAGCTCCTCCTTGCCGACCTGATCGATGTAGTCGTGCATCGCCCGGAGCTGCTGGAGCCTCGGCGTGGAGGGCGGCATCCGCGCGGCGAGATCCCGCGCGAAGCGGATGGGGAAGTCGACGGAGAAGTCCTCGTCGATGTCGCCGCCGCGCTCCCGCATCTGCTCGCGCTCGGCGCTCGTGAGCTGGTAACGGACGACCTCGGACGGCTTGCCCGCGGCCGCCGCGCGCGCGTTCGAGAGGTGCGCCGAGAGATCGCGCTCCCGGAGCCCATCCTTCTGCACGGTGAGATCCATCTCGAGCTCGTCGACCGTCATCGGATCGAGCTCGATGTCCGGCGTGACGCCGACGCCCTGGATCGAGATGTCGCCCGGCGTCAGGTACTGCGCGATCGTGAGCTTGAGGGCCGCCTTCTCGGCCGTGACGTCGGGGAAGACGAGCTGCACGCTGCCCTTGCCGAACGTCTGCGAGCCGACGATGACGGCGCGATCGTTGTTCTTCAGCGCGCCGGCCACGATCTCGCTCGCGCTCGCGCTGTTGCCGCTCACGAGCACCACGATCGGGTACAGCGGCTCGGTGCCCGGCCCCTTGGCGCGCTTCTCCTCGCGCCCCTCGGAGGCGCCGACCGTGGACACGATGACGCCGTCGGCGAGGAACTTGTCGGCGATGCGCGCGGCCTGATCGAGCAGGCCGCCCGGGTTGCCGCGCAGATCGAGCACGAGCCCCTTCAGCGGACCCTTGCTGCGCAGCCCGTCGAGCGCCGCGTCGAGCTCCGCGGTCGAGGTGGCCTGGAACGTCTTGAGCCGGACGTAGCCGACGCCGCCCTCCAGGGCGCGCGACTCGACGGACCTCACCTTGATCACCTCGCGGGTCAGCTCGAAGGCCTTCGGCCCCTGCCACCCTCCCTCGCCCTCGCGGGTCAGCCACACGGTGACCGGGGTGCCCGGATCGCCGCGGAGCCTCCGCACAGCGTCGTCGAGCGGCATGTTGAGCGTCGACTCGTTGTTGATCTTCACGATCCGATCGAGCCGCTTGAGGCCCGCCCTGCCCGCGGGCGTGTCGGGCATCGGGTTCAGGACCGTGAGCATCTGGTCGCGGATCGAGATCACGACGCCGAGCCCGCCGAACGCGCCCGACGTGGAGAGGTTCATCTCCTTGTACGCCTCGGGGCTCAGGAACGTCGAGTGCGGGTCGAGCGTGTGCAGCATGCCGTTGCACGCGGCGTACTCGACGTCCCGCAGATCGACCTCGGTGCCGCGGAGGTTCTTCTGGAGGAAGGTGAAGACCTCGCGGAGGCGCGCGGAGACGTCCCAGGGGCCCTGGATGTTGTCGATCCGGAACTTCTTCTCGCTGGTCTCGACGCGGACGGTGACCTCGTTGGGATCCTCGTTGAGGACGATCACCTGCGCGACGTCGCGCTGGACGGCGTTGAGCGCCGAGAGCAGCATCTCCTTCGGCTTGACGCGATCCGGCTCGACGTACTTGTCCCGGATCATCTTGAGCGTCTCGTTGACGGCCTCGAGGCGGGTGAGGTCGTACGGCGCCTTGGCCACCTGCCCGGTGACCGCGAGCGCGGGCTCGAACCCGCGCCAGAGCCCGCCAGGGCCGAACTGAAGGACGAAGTACGCTGCCAGCGGGAACGCGGCGGACACGACGAGCGCCTTGGCGATGCGCTCCATAGGTCGGTGAGGCATACGGCGATCGAGTATAGACGCGCTCCAGCGAGCGTCGACCGACGTCGATGCTCGCTGGCCCGAGCACCGCGTTCCAGCGCGGGCGCTACACGGGCTTGTGCGTATCCTCTTGCTTTTCTTCGGGCTTCGCCGGGAGTTGCTTGGCCGCCTCCTCGTCGTCGTCGCGGAGCCCCTTCTTGAAATTCCGGATGCCCTCGCCGATCCCCTTCCCGACGTCGGCGATCCTCCCCGCGCCGAAGAGGAGCAGTGCGAGGCCTACGAGGAGGGCGATTTCAAGCGGTCCGATGCGGCCCATAGCGTTGATCCCTTGAAGGCTGCCACGCTCTCTGCGGCAGGTGGCGGCGGTCCACAGCCCGGTTCGAGTGGACCCATACCACCCATCCTCCGCACCGGCAACGCAGCGGTTCGAAGCGCGGAGACCCGTGCTAGGCTCGCGCACCGGCTTCGCTGGAGGAGAGACCAGGCGCGTGAGCACCCGCTCGCTCCGCCAGCGGTTCACAAATCAAGAACGGCTCGACGGCCCAGACGGGATCGCCAGCCGATCGGCCCGGACGCCAGCCTCGGATGAGGCAGGCGGTGATCCATGGCTCGAGCCCTCGCAGGCTTCGCGACAGTCGACACGGGGAAAACACGATGCCGATGAACCGCTTGAATCGTAAGGCAGCGCATTGTCTGGCAGGAGCGTCCGTGGCAGCGGCGGTGCTCGCCGGCGCCGCCGGGCGCGCGAGCGCTCAGCAGGCGAGCGGGGGAGACACGGTGAGCGTCGACGGCAAGGGGATCGTCGGCGGCGCGTTGCTCGGCGGCGAGGTCGTGATGCTGACCATGGGGGCGATCGGGGTCGAGCGCGCCTGGCCGTACCTGGTGTTCGGCGGGCTCGGCGCGGTGGGCGGCGGCGTCGCCGGCTACTTCGTCGAGGCCGCGGAGCCGCCCGCGGAGGTGCCGCTCTACATGCTCGCCGGGGGCATGGCGCTGGTCATCCCGACCCTCGTCGTCACCCTGAACGCCACCGCGTACAAGCCCCCCGAGTCCGACCAGAGCGAGCCGATCCGCAACGAGCCGGCCGCGGAGCCCGCGCAGCCGGGGATCAACGTCCAGCTCACGACGGACGCAGCGCAGGTCCTCCGGCGAGCCCGCCGGGAAGAGCCCCGGCTCGGCCTCGTCGACATCACGCCGCGCCGGGTCGCGCTCGGCGTGCCCGCGCTCTCGCTCAAGCCGCTCTACTCCCAGGACGAGATGTTCAAGTTCGGCGTGGCGCAGGGGCACGAGGTCCGCGTCCCCGTCCTCCGGGCGACCTTCTGAGGGGCCCGGGGTCGCCCCGGGCGGCGGCGCGGGGCAGGCGCCCCCCTGCCCCGCGCGCCGGTCTCTGTGCCGATCCCTACGCTCGGCGTTAGGCTCTCGCCGTGGCCGACCTCCACGATCCTCCGCTCCCCTGGTCCACGCGGCTCTGGTTCGCCTTCGCGTGCTTCTTCCGCGTGCTGTTCGATCCCCAGTTCGCCGAGCGGGCCTGGCAGGCGCGCGAGGCGGTCGCCGCCCTGCCGCCGGCCGAGCGCGCCGAGCCGCGGCAGCTCGAGCGAGATCGAGCAGGCGGCGCGCCCGCCGCCCCCGAGGCGGCCGCGGCTGCGGCGAGGGAGCCCGCCCCCGCGCCGGTCACCGCGCCCGCGCCGCAGACAGCGCCCGCGGTGAGCTCGGCGCTCCAGCTGCTCTCGCTGCTCCAGCGCGAGGGGCGGCTCGTCGACTTCCTCGAGCAGGACATCGCCTCGTTCGGCGACGCGGACGTGGGCGTGGCGGCGAGGATGGTCCACGAGGGCTGCCGCAAGGCGCTGCGAAGCCATGCGAAGCTCGCGCCCGTGCGGCGCGAGGACGAGGGGGCGAAGGTGACGCTCGAGGCCGGCTACAACCCCTCCGAGATCAAGCTCATCGGCAACGTGTCCGGGACTGCGCCCTACAGAGGGGTGCTGCGCCACCGGGGCTGGCGCGCCGACGATGTCTCGCTGCCGACGCCGGTCGCCGGCCACGACGCCAGCATCATCGCCCCCGCGGAGGTCGAGCTATGAGCGCGCGCTACATCATCGGCATCGATCTCGGCACCACCCACTGCGCGCTCGCCTATGCGCGCCTGCCCGAGGACGGAGCCGACGCGCGGCTCGCGCCGTCGCCCGAGGTGATGGCCGCCCCGCAGCTCGTGGCGCAGGGGACGCTCGAGGCGCGGCCGCTCCTGCCCTCCTTCATGTACATCCCTCACGAGAGCGAGGGCCCCCAGGCGCTGCCCTGGGACGCCGAGCGGCGCTTCGCCGTCGGCGAGCACGCCCGGGCGCGCGGCGTCGACGCGCCGGCGCGCCTCATCTCGAGCGCGAAGAGCTGGCTCAGCCACGCTGGCATCGACCGGCGCGGCTCGACGCTCCCGCTCGGCGCACCCGAGGACATCGAGAAGATCTCGCCCGTCGAGGCGTCGTGGCGGTACCTCGAGCACCTCACCGAGGCGTGGGATCACCTGTTCGCGAAGGACGATCCGGCGCTCGCCCTCGCGAAGCAGGAGATCGTGATCACCGTGCCCGCGTCGTTCGACGCCGCCGCGCGCGATCTCACGGTCGAGGCAGCGAGCGCCGCGGGGTTCGAGGACCTCACCCTGCTCGAGGAGCCGCAGGCCGCCGTGTACGCCTGGATCGACGCGGCCGGCGAGGCGTGGCGCAAGCACCTCCAGCCGGGCGACGTGCTGCTCGTGATCGACGTCGGCGGCGGGACCACCGACTTCTCCGCGATCGCCGCGGTCCCGCGCGACGGCTCGCTCGAGCTCGTCCGCGTGGCGGTCGGCGACCACATCCTGCTCGGCGGCGACAACATGGACCTCGCGCTCGCGCACGTCGTGAAGGCGAAGCTCGCCGCCGAGGGCAAGGAGCTCGATCGCTGGCAGATGTCGTCGCTGACCCACGCCGCGCGCGTCGCCAAGGAGCGGCTGCTCGGCGATCCGTCGATCAGCGAGGCGCCGATCGCGATCGCCGGCCGCGGCTCGAAGCTGCTCGGGGCGGCGATCCGGACCGAGCTCACGCGGGACGAGATCACGAGGACGCTCGTGGACGGGTTCTTCCCCGAGGTCCCCTCGTCCGCGCGCCCCGCGACCCGCGCGCGCGCCGGCCTGACGCAGCTCGGCCTCCCGTACGCGCAGGACCCGGCGATCACCCGCCACCTGGCCGCGTTCCTGGGGCGGCAGGCCGGCGCGACGTCGAAGCTCCCGGGCTTCGCCCCACAGGGAGGGGCGAACGCCGAGCCCGGCCGCGCGCCGCTCCTCCTGCACCCGACGGCGGTGCTCTTCAACGGGGGCGTCATGAAGAGCGCGGCGCTGCGCGAGCGGCTCGTCGCGACGCTCGGCGCCTGGCTCGAGCAGGACGGCGCGCCCCGGCCGCGGGTGCTCCCGAGCGACGACCTGGATCTCGCGGTCGCGCGGGGCGCCGCCGCCTACGGCCTCGCGCGGCGCGGCCGTGGGCTCCGGATCCGCGGCGGGACAGCGCGGGCCTACTACGTGGGCATCGAGGGGGCCGTTCCCGCGGTGCCCGGCCTGGAGCCGCCGATCACGGCGCTCTGCCTCGCGCCGTTCGGCATGGAGGAAGGCACCGAGGCGACGCTGCCGCCGCAGGAGTTCGGCGTGGTGGTCGGCGAGCCGGTGCGCTTCCGCTTCTTCAGCTCGTCGGTGCGCCGGGATGACCAGGCCGGGACCGAGCTCGAGAGCTGGAAGCCCGGAGAGCTCGAGGAGCTCTCGCCGATCGAGGTCACCTTGCCCGCGGAGGGCCGCCGGGAGGGCGACATGGTCCCAGTGCAGCTGCGCGCGTCGGTCACCGAGGTGGGGACGCTGCTCCTGGAGGCGATCCCCCGCGAGGCGCAGAAGCCGAACGAGCGCTGGCGGATCGAGCTGTCGGTGCGCGCCGAGGCGTGAGCGCGGGGGTGCCCGCGTCCGGAGCAGCCTGAAGCGGCACGGCCCGCCGTCCATCTTGAAGCGCAGCGCGCCCACGCGCGCTACCCTCACGACGCGCCGCAGCATGCAGGAGGCCCAGGAGCGAGAGGCCAAGCCGGAGCGCGCTCATCGAGGACACGATATGGCAACGACGATTCGCAGGCTCCGCGTCGTCCATTCCACGAGATATACCTACGATCGCCCGGTGGAGCGCAGCGTGCACGAGCTGCATCTCTTCCCGGTGCACGACTGGGATCAACGGGTGCTCTCGCACACGCTCACGATCGATCCCCGCGTGCCCACGGTGGAGTTCGAGGACGTCTTCGGGAACCGGGTCACACGCTTCGAGATCACCGCCCCGTATACCGCGCTCACGATCTCGGCCGACTCGATCGTGGAGCTCTGCGACGCCGATCCTTTCGCGTTCGCGAAGAAGAAGATCCGGCCCGCGTTCCCCCTCGTCTGGATGCCCTGGGAGCAAGCGATCATCGCGCCGTATGTGCGCCCGGGGGAGCTCCCCGACCCCCAGCTCCAGGAGCTCTTCAATTACGCCATGTCGTTCGTCGAGAAGAACGACGCGGACCTGATGGAGACGCTCTTCGCGATCAACCTGACGCTCTTCCGCGAATACCGATACGTGCCGGGCTCCACGAACCTGGCGACCACCCCGTATGACGCCTTCGTGAACCGGCGCGGGGTCTGCCAGGATTTCGCGAACCTGTTCATCTGCATGGCGCGGCTCCTCGGCATTCCGGCGCGCTACGTGTGCGGATACCTCTATACCGGCAACGTCGGCACGAGCCGCGCCAGGTCCGACGCGACCCACGCGTGGGTGCAGCTCTACATCCCGAACATCGGCTGGAAGGGGTTCGACCCCACGAACGGCGTGCTGGCCAGCCTCGACCACGTGCGGGTCGGTTACGGCCGCAACTACATGGACGCAACGCCGACAGCGGGGACGCTTTACACAGCCGCCGCCGAGACGATGACCGTCGGTGTGACGGTGACCGAGGTCGACTAGCTCTCTCCGCTGGCTCGCCCGCTCACCGACAGGCGCCTGTCGCAGCGAGCACACAACGACATGGGAGAGCGCGAAATGGCGGCCGCGGGGGAGGCAGGCATCCCGCCTCTCCCTGCGGCCGCAGCACGAATCGCCGAGGCCGGTCGGACCGATCCGCAAGACCTCAGCGCGTCGAGATCACTGGCCGTCCTCGAGACAGGCGGTGCCTTCCGCGATGCACGCGCCCTCCGCGGAGGCAGCCGCCATGTTGCCGCACTCGTTACACGCGTCGTCCGCCGCCTCGTCCGTGGTGCACGCGGTATAGCAGGGGTCACCCTCCGCCGCGCCGCAGGCCCCGCAGATACACTCCGTGACCGCCTCGTATTTCGGGATCGAGGACTCGCACAGGTCCGCCGGATCAGCCCCGGTGAGGAGGGGCGCCGAGCAGGTCACGCAGTCCGCGCCGCCGCCCGTGCCGCCGGCACCGCCCTCGCCGCTGCCGCCCTGGCCGCTGCCGCCCTGGCCGCTGCCGCCCGTGCCGCCGCTGCCGCCCTCGCCGGCCGAGGTGCTCGCGGTGGTCCCGCCGCCCGAGCCCGTCGTCTCGGTGTCGTCCCCGCACCCCGCGGAGAAGGCGGTCGCGCCAAGGATGAGAGCCATCGAGCCAATGCTGACAAGATTAATGTTACGCATGTTGTCCTCCGGCGCGCTCGAATGAGCGCCCGTCGTCGATCGTCGCTTCGTCTGTCAGTCCCAAGGGGACTCGCCGGTCGCGACAACCCCCGCGTGCCGGCCGCGGCACACTACTCTACCCAGGCTGTGACGCTCAACTATCTTCCATGCGGCGCGCGAAACGGCTGACCGCGCCTGGTCCGGTCGAGCGACCCCAAACACCATGGCATGCGCGTTGAGGACGAGCCGACCAGCGCCCGCGGTTCGGGGATCGCCCGACTCGGACGCCCCGACGAAACAGCACCGAAATCGCGCGTCGCGAGCCGCGCGCGCCGCCGTGGCCGGGGGCGCGCGGCTCACGCTTGCCGCGAGCGTCGCACCGAATCCCGCAAGTCGCGAGTTCCGAGCCTCCTTGTGCTCCACGGAACGCCGCCCCGTCGCCGGGAGCGCCGCCGCCCGCGCAGCGCTGCGCGATCTCGATGCCTCGAGCGAATCTGGAGATGGCGGCGGACGTCGCCGGGAGCGCGCGCCTTCGACGACTTGAACGTGGAAGTTGGAAAGCGCTCGTGACAGCTGTCCTGGAGCACGGCTCTGCTATGATCAGAGGCGCGGCGCCTGCGTCGTGCGCGATCGCAGAGCCCGGCCTCGCGCTGCGATCGCGCGCGACGGGCGCCAGCGATACGGCCCCACGCGCGCCGCGCAGCGACGGCGACGCGCGGGGCTCGTCGCGCGTCACGGGGGAGGGCACGATGAGCATTCGGTTGCGCGTGGTGCGCGTGGTGCGCGTGTGTCTGGCGGCGACGCTCGCGGGCCTGTCCGCCTGCGCGAGCACGCCCGTGCAATGGGCCTCGCCGGAAGGGCAGCCGAAGCTCCCGCCCCCGCGGGAGATCAACGCCGTCGCGCGGCCGGACGCCGCGCACTGCGCGGCGATCGTCGGGGCCACGCTCATCGACGGCCGGGGAGGGCCGCCCGTGCGCGACGCCGTCGTCGTGATCCGCGGCGACCGCATCGTCGCCGCGGGCGCGCGCGGCGCCACCGACGTCCCGGCCGGCGCGGAGGTCGTCCGCGGCGCGGGGCTCTGGGTGCTGCCCGGCCTCATCGACGCGCACTTCCACCTCGAGGGCGATGACGGGCTGCCCGGCGTCGTCCTGCAGCGCGGCGTCACCTCGCTGCGCGAGCCGGGGAACTGGATCGAGGCGTACGACGCCGCGCGCAAGCTCGGCCCGACGCCGCGGCTCTTCCTGGCGGGGCCGCTGCTCGACGGGCCGTATCCGGCCTATCCGGAGGGCGCGATGCTGGTGCGCGACGCGGCCGAGGCGCGCTGGGCCGTCGATCAGCTGGTCGAGCACGGAGCGTCGGCGATCAAGGTCTATTTCCGCCTGCCCCTCGGGCTCGTCGAGGAGGTCGCCAAGGCCGCGCACGCGCGCGGGGTGATCGCCGTCGCGCACCTCGAGACCGTGGACGCCGCGGCCGCGGTCCGCGCAGGGCTCGACGGCATCGAGCACATCACGTCGCTCGGCACGGCGCTCGTGCCGCCGCGCGAGGCGGAGCGCTACCGCCAGTCGGTGATCGCCGACAACGACGCGCGCTTTCCGGGGCGCTACGAGATCTTTCGCGGCATCTCCCTCGGCGCGCCGCGGACCCGAGCGCTGCTCGGGCTGCTCGCGGCGCGGGGCACCTTCCTCACCCCGACGCTCGCCATCTTCGAGCGCCGCGCCGGCGACGCGGGCGCGACGGAGACCGAGGTGCGCGGCTTCGAGAACATGATGAAGCTCACCCTCGCGGCGCGCCGCGCCGGCGTGCGGGTGGTCGTCGGCTCCCACGGCAAGGCGCCGGGCGCCGAGCGAGGCTGGGCCTACCAGCACGAGATGGAGCTGCTCGTCGAGAGCGGCCTCTCGCCCATGGAGGTCCTCGTCGCTGGCACGCTGGAGAACGCCAGGTACTTTCGCGTCGACGACCGGCTCGGCAGCGTCGAGCCGGGCAAGCTCGCCGACCTCGTCCTGGTCGAAGGCGACCCGCTCGCGGACATCCGGGCGATGCGCCGCGTGAAGCGGGTCATGCTGAACGGGAGGTGGGTCGGCCCGGCTCAGGCCGAGTGAGCCGCACGCGCGCTCGCCGCCGCGGGCTCGGCGCGCTCGTTACGTGGAGTTGCGCGGACAGGACGAGCGCACGCGGAGCGCGCCGCCGCCGCGCGGCACGCTCCGACAGAGGGCCTTCAGCCCATCTCGATCTCGACGCGCACGGTCGAGCCGGCCGGCGACAGGGGAATCACGTTCCCCGCGACGGGCTTGCCGTCCACGGTCAGCTTCTTCACGCCCTTGCACACCCCCGAGTTCTTGACGCTGATCTCGTAGGTGGCGCCGCGGAAGCGGCGGGAGATGGAGAAGCTCTTCCACGCCTTGGGCACGCAGGGATCGAGCTTCAGCCCGTCGTACTGGGGCTGCACGCCGAGGATCCCCTGGCTGACGGACACGAACGTCCAGGCCGCCGTGCCGGTGAGCCAGGCATTCTTGGCTTCACCGAAGACCGGGGCGTCCTTGCCAGCGATCATCTGCGCATAGACGTAGGGCTCGGCGCGATAGGTCTCGATCTGGCTCTCCTTCGCCGAGGGGCAGATGGAGAGATAGTACTCCAGCGCGCGCTCCCCTTCGCCCAGGAGACACCAGCCGAGGTGGATCCAGGTGTTGTTGTGGCAGAAGATGCCCGCGTTCTCCTTCACGCCCGGCGGATACGAGGTGACCTCACCGAGCTCGAGGTGATACGTCGAGTACGCGGGCTGCTGCAGCACGATGCCGTTCTTCGTGTAGAGGTGCTTGTGCACGCTCTCCATCGCCTGCTTGGCGCGGCCGTTGTCCGCGCCGGCGCCGCCCAGGACGCACCAGCCCTGGCTCTCGATGAAGATCTTCCCCTCCTCGTTCTCCTTGCTCCCGACCGGCCGGCTCTCGGCGTCGTAGGCGCGGCGGTACCACTCGCCGTCCCAGGCCTCCTTCTCGACGACGGCCAGCATCTCCGCGTAGTGGTCGCGCATGCGCGCCGCGTCGGACTTCTGGCCCATCCAGTCGTAAAGGCCGGCCATCTCGCGGCTGGCATAGAGGAAGAGGCCGGCGATCATCACGGACTCGGCCTTCGAGTCCTTCACGTCGCCCGCGGTCTGGAAGCTCTCGTTCGGCTCGGTGCTGAAACAGTTCAGGTTGAGGCAGTCGTTCCAGTCCGCGTGGCCGATCAGCGGCAGGCCGTGCGGGCCCCGCTTCTTCATCGTGTAGGCGATGGACGTCTCCAGGTGGTGGAGGAGGTCCTCCTTCGAGCCCGGCTTGTCGGCGTAGCCCACCGCCTCCTTGAGGATGCCCTTGTCGCCGGTCTCCTTGATGTACGCGCACGTGGAGAGGATCAGCCACAGGTGATCGTCGTAGAAGTCGCCGCCGATGTCGGCGTTCCCCTTCTTCGTCAGCGGCTGGTACTGGTGGTAGCAGGTGCCGTCGCTGAGCTGGGTGGCCGCGATGTCGAGGATGCGCTGGCGGGCGCGCTCGGGGACGAGGTGCACGAAGCCCAGGAGATCCTGGTTCGAGTCGCGGAAGCCCATGCCCCGACCGATGCCGGTCTCGTACATGCTGGCCGACCGAGAGAGGTTGAAGGTCGCCATGCACTGGTACTGATTCCAGGTGTTGAGCATGCGTGTCGCGTGCTCGTCCGGGCAGTCGGCCTGGAAGTTCGAGAGGATCCCGGCCCAGTCCGACTTCAGCTGAGCGAACGCGCCGTCCACGACGCCGGGCGCCGAGTACTTGGCGAGGATCTCCTTGCCCTTCTGCTTGTTCAGGACGAAGGGCGCCTTGAACTTGGGCAGGTCCCCGTGGTCCACGTACGAGAGCACGAAGCTCATCGTCTCGCTCGCGCCGGGCTCGAGCGAGAGGCTCACCTGGTGGCTGCCGATCGGGTTCCAGCCGAACGCCTTGGAGTTCGTGGCCCTCCCCTTGGCCGGCACCTGGGCCTCGTGGAGGCCGTGGTGGACGCTGCCGCAGAAGGCGTCACGGCTCGTGTCGAACCCGTCGATCGCGCGCGTGCAGGCGAAGAGCGTGTAATGGGAGCGGCGCTCGCGGAACTCGGTCTTGTGGTAGATGGCGCTCCCCTCGATCTCCACCTCACCGATGGAGTAGGTGCGCTGGTAGTTCGTCATGTCGTTGAGCGCCTCGAAGAAGCAGAACTCCTGAAAGGAGAAGATCTGGATGTCCTTCTTCGAGCCGCTCTTGTTGGTGACCCGGGTGCGCCAGATCTCCACGTTCTCGCCGGGAACGATGAAGAAGAGGACCTCCACCTCGACGCCGTTCTTCTCGCCCGTGATCTTCGTGTAACCCAGGCCGTGGCGGCACTCGTAGCGATCCAGGGCCGTCTTGAGGGGCTTCCACATGGGGTTCCACACGACCCCGCCGTCGTTCACGTACAGGTAGCGCCCGCCGAGGTCCATCGGCACGTTGTTGTACCGATAGCGCGTCAACCGGCGCAGCTTGGCGTCCTTCCAGAACGTGTAGCCGCCGGCCGTGTTGGTGCAGAGGCCGAACATCTCGTCCGAGCCCAGGTAGTTGAGCCAGGGCAGCGGCGTGTCGGGCCGGGTGATGACGTACTCGCGGCTCTCGTCGTCGAAGTGGCCGTACTGATTGCTCATGGACGCGCGGTCTCCGTGGATAGCGACAGAAAAAAACCCGGAGGCAGCGCTGCCCCGGGTCGGATAAGCCGATGATTGTCAGGCCTGGGGCCTCCGAGCGAGCTCAGAGGGCCGCCACTCTAGACCCCGGCGCCTCCGCTTGTCAACGGGGCCTGGGGGCGCGCTCGCCGGCGTTTTGCCAGGAGAACGCCGCGCTCCGTCGCACTCCGTCGCACTCCGTCACGCTCCGTCGCGCTCCGTCGCGCTCCGTCGCGCTGTGTTGCGCGTTGGCGCATGGTTGGTGTGCGGCAGACAACGCAGGATTTCAGTGAATGAGAAATTTTACATACCGAGGCTCCGGGGGCCGCGCCTCGCTCGCGGAGCCGCATATCCGCCGCTTCAACCGGCCTTGAAACTGTCGTAACGGCCGGCGCGCGGCGCGACGCGCGCCTCCAGCGCTGCGCGCTCCGCGGGCGGCATCGGGAAGGAGAGGGACCGCGCGCCCAGGTTCTCGCGCACCTCGGCGATCGACGAGCAGCCGATGATCACCGTGTCGGCGTGGCTCGCCGCGTAGTGGATGAGCTCGCTCGCGCTCGCGGCGCGATCCTGGAGCAGGCGGCCCGCGGCCATGATCTTCATGCCGATGACGCCGACTCCGCGCCGCCGCGCCTCCTCGACAACGGTCGTCAGGAACGGTCGCCGCGCCGGATCTGCAGGGTTTACCGCGCAGAGCACGGTGTCCACAGGATAACGCCGCATCGCCTCCAGGAGGATCCGCGGGTCGTGGTGGCCGGTGATCCCGACGTGGCGCACGCGGCCGTCCGCCCTGGCCTGCTCCACGGCCTCGATGGCGCCCCCCTTGCCGAAGATGGCGTCGAGCTCCTCGACCTCCCGCAGATCGTGCAGCTGCCATAAATCGAGGTGGTCTGTCCCGAGCCGACGCAGGCTGTCGTCGAGCAGCCGCAGCGCGCCGTCGCGATCGCGCGCATGGGTCTTGGAGGCGAGGAAGACCTGCTCGCGCGCCTTCGGGCCGGCGGCGCGGAAGGCTTCACCGTAGTAGTCCTGGCTCTGCTGGTAGGCAGGCGCGGTGTCGCAATACCTGACCCCGAGGCGCAGGGCCTCCAGGATCACGGGCACCGCCTCGCGGTGACGTCCGGTCGTCCGGAGGATCCCCTCGCCCCCGAGCGACACCGGCTCCACCTGCGCGCCGGTCCGCCCGAGCGTGCGGGCCGGCCCCCCGGCGGCCGCAGGCGCCGCCGGCGACGGGCGGCCGGCTACCCCGACCGCCACGGCCGCTGCGGTCGTGGCGACCGCTCCCAGCACGCCATGACGGCCACCATCGGCACCTCCCGTCTCGCTCGGCTCGCGCATAGGGCCCTCCTGGAGAGGACTCTACCAACCGACGAGGCGCGCGTAAACCGGGGCCCTCCCTACCACCGGTCGTCGGAGTCGTCGTCGTCCGACCCCCTGCCCCGATCGTCGTCCTCGAACACCAGCCTGCCAATCACCACCTGGCGCACCGCCGCGGGATAATAGGCCGTGACAGCGGCCATGCTCCAGGTGTGCCCGACGATGGTGTCCGAGGTGTTCGTGTAGAGCCGCATCGTCCCGTAGCCGGCGCCGGAGGCCCCCCGGCCGCTCGACGCGTACCTGGAGTCGGACGAGCCGTGGTGCGTGCTCGTCGAGTCGACGATGCTCACCTCGAACTGGAATGTGCCCGCGACGAGGGGGCTGACGGGGAGCTTCGCCCTCGGCGCCCGGCGGAGGATCGCGACGTGCCCGGTCGACGACTCGCCAGCGGGGTAGCGGATGGCGATGATGTCGGCGGCGCGCGCGTCCCTGGGGTCGTGGATCCTCTTGAATCCATTCTCCTCGACGATGGCGTCGTAGTAGGCGGCCGCGCTCGGGCTCCGGCTGCCCAGCCAGTCGTTCAGCGATGCTTCGGTGAACCCGTAGCCCCGCTTGAGCAGCTCCGTCAGGAAGGTGGCGCACTGCGTCCGGTTCGCGTAGCGGCGCGCGCCGGCCACACCAGCCCAGCTGATGAAGCTGGGGCTCGAGTTGTATTCGTTGTTCTCCGAGCTGACGTTGTCCACGAGGCTCTCCGCCCACCTGAGATGGTCGACGTGATGCGCAGCCGCGGTGCGCGGCGAAATCCACACGAGCCCCGGAAGGACGAGACAAGCGATCTCCAGCATACGACGACGAGCGCTCGCCATGATCCACCTTGGAATGCAATGAGTTGCTCGAACTGGCGCGTCGCACTCAGCGCGCGGATTCCCGTGATGTATTAAGTACGATCGAGAGGCGCCGTTCAATACAAATTTGCAGCACAATCATCTTTGGGAGTCGCTTGTCCCACAGGCGCACAGACGGACAGGCATCCTCTCGCGCCGTGCGCCTCGCGGGGCGCACGGCGACGCGATCGAGAGCGCGGCGCGGGCGAGCTGCGCGAGGACGGACGGAAGGGCGACGAGCGTAATGGGGGCAACGCGCGAAGCCGAGGCAACCGACGTGACCGACGTGACCGACGTGACCGACGCAACCGAGGCAACCGACGTGACCAACAACCAGCGGGCCAGTGCGCCGTAACCCGGCAACAAACCGGGGCACGCGCTTACGTCGAGCGAAATCGGTCGATTTCGAATGAGGGTCTGTGTTAACCTGGCCTGTTGTTCCGAGGCCCGGGTAGCTCAGGGAGCAGGCGCGGGGAGGGGCGTGTCGGACCTGGAGCAACGGGCAGGCGGCCTCGGTCGGCCGCCTGCCGGTCACTTCGACTTGATGCGGAACTCCACGCGCCGGTTCATGGCGCGGCAGCCCTCGTCGTTCGTGAAGCAGAGAGGCGCGCCGGCGCCGTAGCCCGGCGCCGTCATCGGCGTCGCGACGCCGTGCTGGACGAGGTAGCGGACCACGGCGTTCGCGCGGCGCTCGGACAGCTTGATGTTGTGATCCACGCTGCCCTGGTTGTCCGTGTGCCCCTCGACCGTGAGCGCGGTGATCTCCGGGTGCGTCCGCAGGATGTTCGCCACCGCGTCGAGGACCGAGAACGACTCCGGCCGGATCTCGTCCTTGTCGAGGTCGTAGAAGATCGGCCGGGCGATCTTGATGCGATCCCCCTCGATGACCGCCTCGGCAGGCGCCGCCGGCTGGACGACCACCGGAGGAGGAGGCGGCGGCGGCGCCGCGCTCGCCGCCACCGACATCTCGGTCTTCGCCGACCCGCACCCCGCCGCAAGGGCGCCCAGGACCACAAGCCAGATCGCTCGGTTCGCTCGCATTTCGCGGCTCTAGCACGGGGAATCGCCCGGAAGAACCGGAAGAAGCGCGCGGGCGCGCGCGAGCCGGCGCGGCGGCGCGCCGGACCTGCGGAATGCGCCGCGGCGATCCAGTATCGTTGCTGCGCGCACGCATGTCCGCCCCCGCGAAGAGCTCGAGCCTGATCGTCGGAATCGACCTCGGCACCACGCACACCGTGGTTGCGTGGGCCGAGCGCGACGCCGATCCCGGCGCGATCCGCGTCTTCTCGATCCCGCAGCTCGTGACGGCCACCGAGATCGAGGCGCGCCCGCTGCTGCCGTCGCTGCTCTACGCGCCCCTCCCCGGCGAGGCGCCGGCCGATCCGTTCGGCGACGCGCCCTTCGCGATCGGCGAGCACGCGCGCCGGCGCGGCGGCGAGATCCCCGGGCGGCTCATCGCCTCGGCGAAGAGCTGGCTCTGCCACCCCGCCGTCGACCGCACGGCGCCCATCCTGCCATGGGGCGCGGCCGAGGACGCGGCCTCCCTGCCGCGCGTCTCGCCGCTCGACGCGAGCGCCCGGATCCTCGCCCACGTGCGGCGCACCTGGGACGACGCCTTCCCCGAGCGCCCGCTCGCGGCGCAGGAGGTCGTGCTCACCGTGCCGGCCTCGTTCGACGAGGTCGCGCGCGAGCTCACCGTCGAGGCCGCCCGCCGCGCCGGCCTCTCGGCGCGCCTCCTCGAGGAGCCGCAGGCCGCGTTCTACGACTTCATGCGGCTCGCCGGCGCCGAGGGCCTCGACGCCCTGCTCGCCCGCTCGGGCGAGGCGATGGTCCTCGTCTGCGACGTCGGCGGCGGCACGACCGATCTGTCGCTCATCCGGGTGGCCCAGGGCGGGGCCAGGGGCCGCCCCGAGGTCTCGCGCGTCGCGGTCGGCCACCACCTCTTGCTCGGCGGCGACAACATGGACCTGGCGCTCGCCCACCTCTGCGAGCCGCGCCTCGTGGGCGCAGGGGAGAAGCTCGACCCGGCGCGCTTCGGGCAGCTCGTGCTGGCCTGCCGCGCCGCCAAGGAGCGCCTGCTCGCCGGCGGCGCGTCGTCGGGCGGCGCCGGCAGCGCCGCGTCGACCGGCGGCGCCGGCGGCGCCGCGCCGTCGCCGCCGGACGACGCGCCGGTCACCGTGCTCTCGCACGGCGCGCGGCTCGTGGGCGGCGCGCTGACGACGCGCCTCGGCCGCGAGGAGGTCGAGGGCGTCGTGCTGGACGGCTTCTTCCCGGAGGCGCCGCGGGACGCCCGGCCGCAGCGCGGGCGGAGCGGGCTCGTCGCCTTCGGCCTGCCCTACGAGCGGGACGTCGCGATCACCCGGCACGTGGCCTGGTTCTTCGCGCGCCACGCCCCCGAGGCGCGAGGGCCGACCGCGCTGCTCCTGAACGGCGGCGTCTTCCGCGCCCGCCGCGTCGCGGAGCGCCTCGCGCAGGTCGTCGAGCGCTGGGGCGGCCCGCCGCTCGATCTGCTCCCGCACGCCGATCCCGACCTCGCGGTGGCGCGGGGCGCGGTCGCCTACGGCCTCGCCCTCGCGGGCCGCGGCGTGCGCATCGAGGGGGGCGCGGCGCGCGGCTACTACGTCGGCCTCGAGCCGCCCGCCGCCGGGGGGCCGCGGCCGGCGGTCTGCGTCGTGCCGCGCGGCGCGAAGGAGGGCAGCGTCCACGCGGCGGCCGGGCGGACGTTCGCGCTCGTCGTGGGGCGCCCGGTGCGGTTCGACCTGTTCGCGTCGGACGACGCGCGCGCCGATCGCGCGGGCGACCTCGTCCCCCTCGAGGACGACCGGTTCGATGCGCTGCCGCCGATCGCTGTGGCGTTCGACGCGGGGGACGCGGCGCGCGCCGCGACCGGAAAGCAGGCGGAGGTGCGGGTGCAGATCGAGGGAGAGCTCACCGCGATCGGCACCCTGGATCTCGCCTGCGTCGAGGTGGACGCCGCTGCGCCGCGCCGATTCCGGCTGGCGTTCCAGCTGCGCGAGGACGGCCGCGGCGCGCGCGCGGCCGAGGCCGAGGGAGGCGCGCCGGCGGAGCGGGCGCAGGCGCGGCCTCACGCCGCGGCGACGCCGGGCGGCAAGCGCCTCGACGAGGCCCGGGAGGCGATCGAGCGGGTGTTCGGCAAGGGGCGGCCCGACGTGGCGCCGCGGGAGGCGAAGAACCTCGTGCGCGAGCTCGAGCGCGTCCTCGGGGAGCGCGCGGCCTGGACGACGGAGACCGCGCGGGCGCTGCTCGACACCCTCGTCCCGAGCGCGCGCTCGCGGCGGCGCTCGGCCGATCACGAGCGCGTGTTCTGGTCGCTCGCCGGCTACTGCCTCCGCCCCGGGTTCGGCGACGCGGGCGACCCGGCGCGCGTCGCCGCGCTCGCGCCGCTCTTCGCCGAGCGGCTGGCGTTCCCGCAGGAGGCGCGCTCCTGGCAGCAGTTCTGGATCGCCTGGCGCCGCATCGCGGGCGGCCTCGACGAGCCGCTGCAGGTCGCGATCCGGGATCTGGCGGATCCGTTCATGGCCCCGGCCGAGCAGCGGCTGAAGAAGCCGAAGGGGGTGAAGCCGGAGGCGCTCGACGATCTGCTCGAGCTCTGCGCGTCGCTGGAGCGCGTGCCCGCCGGCCGGCGGAGCGAGCTCGGCGCGTGGATCCTGGAGCGCACATGGACCGACCGCGACGCGCGGCTCTGGGCGGCGATCGGCCGCCTCGGCGCGCGCGTGCCGGCCTACGCGAGCGTCCACCATGTGGTGTCGCCGGCGGCGGCCGAGCGGTGGCTCGACCACCTGCTGCGCGAGAAGTGGCAGGAGCTGCCGTCCGCGGCGCCGGCCGCGGTGCAGCTCGCGCGCAGGACCGGGGACCGGGCGCGCGACGTCTCTGACCGGGTCCGCGGCGAGGTGGAGCGGCGGCTCGTCAAGGCGGGCGCGCCCGAGGCGTGGCTCAAGGCGGTGCGCGAGGTGGTGGCCGTCGAGGAGTCCGAGCGCGCGGCGTTCTTTGGAGAGGGACTGCCGGTGGGGCTGCGGCTCGTGAGCGAGTAGGGAAAGCGCTTCTGCACGCTTCGAGATCGACTGACGGTCTCACTTCCAGAGAGAGCAGGCGCGGTCCACGCACCCGCAGGCCACCTCCGGGCTCAGGCGGTCACATGTCGAGATCCGTCGCTCGGAGGGAGATCATGAAAGAGATCGGCGCCGCAACGGTCAGCGGCGAAGTCGGCGCCCGAACCTGCACCCCGCTCTACTCGCCGGAAGCCGCCTCGATGCAGGCCTCGAGCTCCGGCGTCGCCCGCCAGCCGCACTCGCCCGACGCGCCCCGCTCGCACACGCCGTGCTCCTTGTAACACGCGTACTCGTCGAGCCACTCGCACGTGGTGACGACGTCCAGATCCTTGTCCGCGCAGATCTGACCGCTGCAGCCCGTCACCTTGCACGGCGCAGGCTCGTCGCCGCCAAGGCACGCCTCGAGCTCCGGCGTCGCCCGCCAGCCGCACTCGCCCGACGCGCCCCGCTCGCACACGCCGTGCGCCTTGTAACACGCATACTCCTCCCGGTACTCACATGTCGTGGCCACCTCCTCATCGGCGCAGACCTGACCGCTGCAGCCGGTCACCTTGCACGGGGCAGGCTTGTCGCCGCCGAGGCACCCCTCGAGCTCCGGCGTCGCCCGCCAGCCGCACTCACCCGACGCGCCCCGCTCGCATACGCCGTGCTCCTTGTAACACGCGTACTCCTCGCGCCACTCGCAGGTCGTGACCACGTCCTCATCGGCGTCGGCGCAGACCTGACCGCTGCAGCCGGTCACCACGCACGGGGCAGGCTCGTCGCCGCCAAGGCACGCCTCGAGCTCCGGTGTCGCGCGCCAGCCGCACTCGCCCGACGCGCCCCGCTCGCACACGCCGTGCTCCTTGTAACACGCGTACTCCTCGCGCCACTCGCAGGTCGTGACCACGTCCTCATCGGCATCGGCACAGACCTGACCGCTGCAGCCGGTCACCACGCACGAGGCCGGCTCGCCGCCCGCCACCCCGCCTCCCCCAGGGCCAGCCCCCCCGCCCTCGATCGGGCCCTGACAGCCTTTGCCCTTGGCGCCGGTGAGCAAAGGTACGAAGAGCACGAGCATCGCAACGACGAGCCGGTGACGTTTGTTGAAAAGATCCATCATCAAGCCTCCTATCAAGAGATAGACTGACCGTGCCATTCGGCAGCCGCAGGCGCCAGGGTTCACACTTCGTGCCAAGAACGGCGCCGGCGCCCCCCGACGCATCCCCGCGCGCAGGCGCGATGCTCCCGCGGTGACGAACAGATGCCCACAAGCGGTGTGAGCCGCCTCCTGGTCATGAAAGCTCACGCCGAGATCAGGGCATCGACCAGCGCCACGGCGCACGCCTTGCGGGCAGGTCCCTGACCGCCGGCGGCCCGCCGGTCGCACACTCTGGCACAAGCCGCGGGAATACACGCAAATTCCTTGGCTTTTTCGTGGGGTTCCGCATGGCCCGCGGCTTGCTAAGTGCGCCGGGCACGGGACCTGAACAGTGCACGCGCACCGGCGCAGACATGACGCCCTGTGTCTCGTCCTCAACGAGGTGAACAATGACCTTCCTGTCCAGAACTTACGCCGGCTGGCTCGTCCTCGCGACGGCGGCGGCCTCGGCCGGACTCACCGGCTGCGGGAACGGCTCGACGGGGCCTTCCTCCGAAACCGGCTCGACCGATTTCATCTCTGACAACCCGAGGGCCGGCGGTGGAAGAGATACGGCCGAGGATGGCGGCGGCGTCGCAGCGGGCACCGGCGGCGACGGCGCCCCGACCGCGCCCCCGGCCGATGGCGACGCCGAGCGCGCGATCACCGAGGCCGACATCATCCAGGTCAAGGACGGCAAGCTCTACGCGCTCTCGCAGTACTCGGGGCTCAGCATCATCGACATCTCCCGGCGCGACCGGCTGAGCCTCGTCGGGCGCTACCGGGCGAGCGGGATCCCCTTCGAGATGTACCTGCGCGACGGGGTCGTCTACGCGATGTTCTCGTCGTGGACTCAATACATCTACGACGCGGCCACCGGCTCATACTCCTATGAGCAATCGAGCCACATCGAGGCGCTCGACGTCTCCGACCCGGCGGATATCGAGCAGATCGGCTCGTTCGACCTGCCGGGCGCCATCTCCGATTCGCGCATCGTCGGCGACGTGCTCTATACCGTCACGTTCGAGGACGGCGGTTGCTGGGGGTGCAAGCAATCGCGGAACACCACGGTCACCTCCCTGGCCGTCGGCGACCCCGCCCATATCGCCGTGGTCGATCAGCTGAGCTACGACGACGACCCCAACGACTACGGGTGGCAGCGCAGCGTGAGCGTCACCCAGGACCGCATGTACATCGCCGGCATCGAGTGGGACGGCACCGACGAGGGGCACTCCACCATCCAGGTCGTCGACATCTCCGACCCCGGCGGCGCGCTCGTCGAGGGCGCGAGCGTCGAGGCCGTCGGCCAGATCCAGAGCCGCTGGCAGATGGACGAGCACGAGGGCGTCCTCCGCGTCGTCAGCCAGCCCGGCATCTGGCGGACCAACGCGCTGCCCGGCGTCCAGACCTTCACCGTCGCGTCCTCGCAAGAGCTCACGCCCCTCGGCTTCACCGAGCTCACCCTGCCCAAGCCCGAGACGCTGCGCTCCGTCCGCTTCGACGGCGACCGCGCCTACGCGATCACGGCGGAGCAGACCGACCCGCTCTTCACCATCGATCTCAGCGATCCGGAGCACCCCGCCCAGGTCGGCGAGCTCGAGATGCCCGGCTGGGTCTACCACATGGAGCCGCGCGGCGACCGGCTGCTCGCCCTCGGCTTCGACAACGCCGCCACCGACGGCTCGCTCCACGTCTCCCTCTTCGACGTCTCCGATCTCGCGAAGCCCACGATGCTGAAGCGCGTCCATTTCGGCGGCGACTGGGCGAGCTTCGCCGAGGACCAGGACCGGATCCACAAGGCCTTCACCATCCTCGACGATCTCGGCACCCTCCTCGTGCCGTACAGCGGCTGGGACGTCGCCGAGGGCAAGGGCTGCGGCTCGTACAAGAGCGGCGTCCAGCTGATCGACTTCACGGCCGACACGCTCACGAAGCGCGGCTCCGCCCCGGCGCGCGGCCAGGCGCGCCGCGCGTTCGTCCATGACACGCGGCTCTTCGCCGTCTCCGACCAGGAGGTCGGGACGTTCAACATCGATGATCGCGACGCCCCGGTCGAGGCCGCCGACCTGGCCCTGGCGACGGTCGTCAGCAACACGGTGGCCACCGGAGATCTCGTGGTCCGCATGGGCGCGGACTGGTGGACGCAGGCCGCAGAGCTCGATGTCGTGTACGCCGCGGAGCCGGGGCGCGCCGAGCCGATCGGGAAGCTCGACCTCGCGACGCTGGCCGCCGGATCGACGGACGACTGCTATGGATCCGGCCTCTCCAGCGCGCAGCTCTTCGCGCACGGGCAATACGCCTACCTGCTCTGGCCCTCGTACGCGGACTCGACGAAGACGAGCCTCGCCGTCATCGACCTCACGAACCCCGAAGCCCCCCAGATCGCGAGCCAGCGCGATCTGCCGTTCAACAGCAACGCGCTCTACTATTACGGGTACTACGGCAGGATCGTCTCCGCCGGCAGCGCCGTGGTCCAGGCAGGGAGCACGCTCGTGCTCCGCAACGTCCAGGAAGAGTACTACTACTACGAGGACGGCAGCGCGCAGCCGCAGCCCCGCGATCCGTCGCTCGAGATCATCGACCTCTCGAACCCGTCGAGCCCGACGCACCGCTCGCTCCCCCTGCCGGACGGCGGCGGCTACACGGGCCTGCAGGTCGACGGCACCACCGTGCTGACGTCGCACTGGGTGCCGCTGCCGAACGACCCCTCCAGGGCACGCTTCTACCTCGACCGCATCGATGTGGCCGATCCCTCATCGCCGGTCGTGCGGACGTCGGTCAATGTGCCCGGCTCGCTGCTCGCCTTCGATGGCGCGTTGAACCGCGCGCTCACGGTCGACTACGAGGCGGTCCAGATCCAGGTCGCGAGCTACCAGGAGTGCTACAGGGCGTTCAGCTACACCGCTGAATTCGTGCCGGCGGACCAGGAGCACTACGATGGCCCCGGCGTTTGCCGCGGGACGCGCCACACCCTCAAGCTGCTCGACGTCGGCAGCGCGAGCGCGCGCCTCCGGGACGAGCACACGCTCGACGACGACGCCCGCGTGGACCAGGTGTTCGTGGGCGATGATCGCGTGTTCATGTACACCTCCGGGTACTACGGCGTGGGCGACGTGGCGGGCGAGGGCGCGTACTCGTCCGGGATCCTCGTGGCCAGCGGGCTCGTGGAAGGCAGCATCGACCTCGCGATGCAGGAGCTCTCGGCCCCCGACGCCGGCTGGCCGCGCGCCGTGGACGGGACGCGCCTCCTCCTCGCCGGCTACAACCCGCCCGCGCTCTCGGTGCTCGACGCGGCCGACCTCGACGAGCTGACGCTCGAAACGAAGGGCGAGCTCTCGTCGTACGCCTCGCAGGTGACGATCTCCGGCGACAACGCGCTCTGCGCGCTCTGGTACCACGGGCTCGACGTCGTCGACATCGGCGACTGATGCGCGCGCCGCTCCTTCGCCCCGCGCTGCTCGTCACGGGCAGCGCGGCGAAGGCGCCGCCCGGCCGCTACCCTCCCCCGTAGATCTGCCCGATCTTCTGCACCGAATCCCACACGTACACGCAACCCGAGGTCAGCAGGAGCCCCGGCAGGATCACCGCCGACCAGGCGAGCGAGAGCCGCGCGCTCGGCGAAGGGCGCTCCGTCTCCACCAGCGCGGCGCGGGCGAGGCGCCGGACCGCGTCGGCCCGGACCGGATCGAGCGGGGCGACCTGCGGCAAATCGGCGAGGCCCCTCGCCAGCGGATCCTCTCCTGAGAACGGCTTCATCGAGAACCTCTCCGCGCGTGTCTATCCACAGCGTCCGTCGCGTCCGCGGCGGAGATCGGGGTCGTCGATCCCCGCCGGGTCCGCTCAGCATTTCGCCTTTCGAGGTGGGCCGCAAGCTCGGCGCGGGCGCGCGACAGGCGCTTGCGCGCGGCGTCCTCGCGGATGCCGAGCACCTGGGCGACCTGCGCCGAGTCGAGCCCCTCGACGGCCCCGAGGAGCAACACCTCGCGGTGCACCGCCGCGAGCTCGCGGAGCGCCGCGTCCAGCGCCGCCACGTCGGCTCGGGCGTCCGCCGCGCCCTCGGGCTCGGGCGCGGCCGGCGCGGGCTCGCGGGAGAACAGCGCGGCGCGGGCGAGGTCGAGCAAGGCGGAGCGGCGGTGGCTCCGGTAGCGGTTCCTGGCGATCGTGAACAGCCACGCGGCGAGATCCGTGTCCTCGGCGAGCCGGCCGGCGTGGCGCGCGACGGCGAGCCAGGTGTCCTGGAACAGGTCCTCGGCGACGTCGCGCCGGCCGGAGAGGCGCACGAGGAAGCTGAAGATCCGGGGGTGGTAGCGCGCGTAGAGCGCGTCGAAGGCGCGCGGATCGCGGCGCCTCAGGCGAGCCGCGAGCTCGGCGTCGGACGGAGCTGCTGCGCCCTCCCTCTCCACGCCGACATAACGCGCGAGCGCGGCGGGCGTGACAAGGAAGTTTTCCTGTCACGGGATCCTCGGCGCCGCGTTGGGGCTCGTGAAGGCCGGCGCACACGGCGGCGGCGACGAGACACGCGGCAGGCAGAGAAGAGCAGACGAGAGGGAGACACCGATGTTCGATTTCTTCGTCGAGGGCGGCTGGGGGATGTGGCCTATCCTTGTCTTCGGGATGGTCACGGTCGGCGCGGGGCTGCAGTTCGCCCGGCGGCCGGAGCCCGGAAAGCTCGGGTTCATCGCGGCCATGGGGCTGACGACGCTCGTCGCGACGATCCACGCGACGTGGATCGACCTCGGCGCTGTGTTCAGCTACCTGTCCGACCCGGCGAAGGTGCCGGACGGCGAGATCGCGCGCGTGCTCGTCGTGGGGCTGAAGGAGAGCACGCGGCCCGGGTCGCTCGGCGGGTTGCTGCTCGCCATCGCGTGCCTGCTCTCGGCGGTGGGCGTCCTGCGCGCCGGCCGGGCGCCGGCGGACGGCGGCGCGCGCCGCGGCGAGCCGCGCGACGCGCATCCGTGAGCGCCGGCCGCGCGGCCGCGAGGGCTCCCGCACCCGGCGGAGAGGGCGGGCGGGAGCGCGGCGGCGGGTCCCGCCCGACGCCCGCGCTTGGCGCCGGGGCCCGGGTGCGGCACACAAGGTTCATGGGCAGAGCCGAGCTCGCGCAGCTGATCGACCGCGAAGGCCTCGACGCCTCGGAGGGCTCGCGAGGCCGCCTCGCGATCGCCGTCCCGGCGGCGTGGGCGCGCGACGGCGCGGACATCGAGGTCGCCGTGCCCGCCCGCGTCACCTGCGCCCGCTGCGACGGCGGCGGCTGCGACAGCTGCGCCCGGAGCGGCGCCCACCGCGCCCCGACGGAGATCGCCGCGAGGACGCTGCGGCTCCGGCTCCCCCCCGATCTCAGCGGCGGCGTGACGCTCCGCCTCGTGCGCCCGTTCGGCGAGCACGCCCCGCTCGATCAGCTCCTCGTCGAGCTCCGCGAAGACAGCGCGGCGTCGCCGGGCGTGCACCGCGTCACGCCGCCCCCGTCGGACGCGCTCGCGCGCCCCCCGAACGCGAGCGGCGGGCGCTTCGGTGTGCTCGGCGCCGGGCTCGGCGCGCCGGCCCTCATCGCGACACTCGCCGCGATCGCGGCGGTCCTGGGGCTCCTGTTCGGCCGCTGAGCGCGCAGGGAGGTCGCTCGCTCCGCCCTCGGTCGACGCGGGCGAGCCCGGCAGGAGGCCCTCGCTGCCGTGCTTTGCTCATGCTAGCGAGAGGCCCGCGGACGCGCGCTGGCGTCGACCGCACCGCCACCGCCGCGGAGGGAGAGCAAGAACATGAGCCTCAGCGAGCCCGTACGGGCCAGGATCGCCACCATCATCCGCGAGAGCGATGTCGTCCTGTTCATGAAGGGAACGCGCACCACGCCGCAGTGCGGGTTCTCCGCCACGGTGGTGAGCATCCTCGACGAGCACCTCCCCGAGTACCAGACGGTGGACGTCCTCTCGGATCCCGCGCTGCGCGACGGCATCAAGGAGTTCTCGAGCTGGCCCACGATCCCGCAGCTCTACATCCGCGGCGAGTTCATCGGCGGCTGCGACATCGTGAAGGAGCTGCACGCGACCGGGGAGCTCGTGAAGGCGCTCGGGCTCGCGCAAGGCGAGGGGCAGGCGCCGCCCACGCTCCGCGTGACCGCGGCGGCGCTCGCGGCGTTCGCGGCCGCGAAGGAGTCCGAGGCCGACTTCGTCCACATCGAGATCGACCCGTCCTACAACTACGGTCTTTATTTTGGACCGCGGCAGGCAGGCGACGTCGAGGCCCAGGCGGGCGGGGCGGTGTTCCTGCTCGACCGCGCGAGCGCGCGGCGCGCCGAGGGGCTGTCGATCGACTTCGTCGAGGGCCCCTCCGGCGGCGGCTTCAAGCTGGAGAGCCCGAACGAGCCGCCGAAGGTCAAACAGATCTCGTCGGCCGCGCTCAAGGCCTTGATGGACGGCGGCGAGGCGATCGAGCTGTTCGACGTCCGGACCGAGCAGGAGCGCAAGATCGCCAGGATCGAGGGGGCCCGTCACCTCGACCAGGCAGGGCAGCGGCACCTGGAGACGCTCGCGAAGGACGCGCGGATCGTCTTCCACTGCCACCACGGCGGCCGCAGCCAGGCGGCCGCCGAGCATTACCTCGCGAAGGGCTACAGGAACCTTTACAACCTCCAGGGCGGAATCGATGCGTGGTCGCAAGATGTCGACCCCTCGGTGCCGCGGTACTGAGCGCCTCGACCAAGAGGCACGCCCACGACGAGCAGCGGCACACCCACGGCGAGAGACACGCAGGCATCGTGTCTCGGTAGATTTTTTCGACCACACCGTCCGACACGTGAGAGCCTTCAGGGCCGGCGTGGGATCATGTATGCGTAAGGTGTGGGTGCCGACGATCAGTCGACGATCAGGGCGTCCGACACCGAGCCGTCGGCGTCGCCGGAGGGGGCGACACCTGGCCTGGTGGTCATCTTCGCCCGCGGCCAGCCTGCCTGCGCGCCGATCCCGCTCGAGGGCGGCGCGGTCGTGCTGGGCCGCGCAGCGGCGGACGACACGGTCGTCGTCGAGGACGAGCAGGTGTCGCGCCGGCACGCCCGCATCGCGCTGTCGGGCGACGGTCTCCGGATCACCGATCTCGGCAGCAGGAACGGCACCTTCGTCGATGGAGCGCAGATCGAGGATCAGGTCTTCTCGTCGCTCCCGCGCGTGATCCGGCTCGGGAGCACGCTGCTGCGCTTCACCGCGGACATCGCGCCGTTCCAGCGCGGCGGGGTCCTGGAGCACGAGGACGGGCTGGTCGGCCCCACGCTCAGGCAGGTCCGCGAGGCGATCCACCGCGCGGGGATGCGCGGGGATACCTTGCTGCTCACCGGGCCGAGCGGCTCGGGCAAGGAGCTCGCCGCGCGCGCCTACCACGCGGCGACGGGGCGGGGCGGCCCCTTCGTCGCCGTGAACTGCGCCGCGATCCCGGAGGGCCTCGCGGAGCGGCTGTTCTTCGGGGCGCGGCGCGGGGCCTACTCGGACGCGACCGCCGACGCCGAGGGCTATGTCCAGGCGGCTCACGGGGGCACGTTGTTCCTCGACGAGGTCGCGGAGCTCGATCCGTCGGTTCAGCCCAAGCTGCTCCGCGTCCTCGAGACCCGGGAGGTGGTCGCGCTCGGCGACACGCGCCCACGCAAGGTGGAGTTCCGCCTGTGCGCGGCCACGTTGAAGGATCTCCAGGCCGAGGTCGCGGCGCGCCGGTTCCGGGACGACCTCTACTACCGGATCGGCCGGCCCGAGGTGCGGATCCCGTCGCTGACGGAGCGCCTCGAGGAGCTCCCCTGGCTGGCGGCGGCGGAGCTCAGGCGCACCGGCGCGCGGCTCGCGCCGGGCGCCAGCTTCCTGGAGTGCTGCGCGCTGCGCGCGTGGCCGGGCAATGTGCGGGAGCTGCTCTGCGAGGTGCGGCAGGCGGGCCTCGCGGCGCTCGCGGCCGGGCGCACCGCCGTGGAGGTGGGGGATCTCGCGCCGTCCGCGGGCCTCGACATCACGGAGGTCGCGAGGCGCACGCCGGCGCCGCCGGAGATGCGGCGGCTCGCCATCGAGACGGCGCTGCGGCGCGAGCAGGGGAACGTCACGCGCGCGGCGCGCTCGCTCGGGATGCACAGGAATCAGCTGCGCCGGTGGCTCGCCCGGCATGGCATCGACTCGGCGGCGTTCGCCGGCGCGGGCAAGCGCAAGAGCGGCGCCTCCCTCCCCGCCGCCAAGGACGGCGAGCGCCACGAGCCCTCGTGACCGGCGGCGGATGAGCGGTTGAATCCGGCGGGCGACAACCTATGAAGATGGCCAGGGAGTCTTCATGAGCTCAGAGATCAGAACCACGGATCTATGCGATGAGCACCCGGACGTCCTGGTCGCCGATCCGATCTTCCGGGATTACGGCGGAGCTCGGCTGTTTCACGGGCGCATCACCACCGTGAAGGTGCATGAGGACAACGTGCTCGTCCGCAAGGCGCTCGAGGAGCCCGGCCAGGGGCGGGTGCTGGTCGTGGATGGAGGCGGCTCCCTCCGCTGCGCGCTCCTCGGAGACAACATCGCCGCCATGGCCCATCAGAACGGCTGGGCCGGTGTGATCGTCCACGGCTGCATCCGCGATGCGGAGGCGATCGCCCGCATCCCGATCGGCGTGAAGGCCCTCGCGACGCACCCGAGGAAGAGCGCCAAGAAGGGCGCGGGGGACCGCGACGTCGCCGTGACGTTCGCCGGGGTCACGTGGGTCCCTGGCGAGCTCGTCTATGCCGATCATGACGGCATCGTCTGCGCGCAGAAGCAGCTTGCCTGAGAGCTCGCACGCGCGCTCGCGTCCGAGGTGGGGCAAAACGCACGTCCTTGGGCGCTTTCGCCACACATCGAGAGAAGGTCGCGCGGCGGCTGCGCCCAGCATCGATGGGCTCGGCTCCAGTCGGGGCGCGTGAACGTCGCGCGCTGCGTCGAAGCGCGCCAACTGGCGCGGCCAATGCATCACCAGCAGAAGAGGAGCAATCAACACCTCGTAGAAACGGGAGGACAAGAATGAGCAACATCACGTCCGAACTGAAGAGCGATCTGAACAAGAGCCTGTCGTCGCTCCAGACCCTGCGCGACGAGATCCGCGTCAGGCTCCACCTTGCCGGCATGGACGCGAAGGACGCCTGGGACAAGCTGGAACCGAAGCTCCTCGACGCCGAGAAGCTGGCCGAGGACGTCTCCGAGGCCTCGCGGAACGCGCTGCGCGAGATCGTGGAGAAGGTGAAGGAGTTCCGCTCGTCGCTCCCGTCCTGATCTCCGCGTCACCGCGGCGGAATCGAGACGGAATCGGACGGAACGCAACGAGATCGCGGTGGGGGCGCGACGCCGGATCAGCCCCGCAGCGCGGCCGCCACGACGCGCGCGACGCTCCCCCACCCCGGATCCACCGCGCACGCCGCGAGCCTCTCCCCGACGACGTGGGAGCGCCGGTGATCGTAGAAGCCGGGCGGTCGCGGGAAGGTGGTGAGCGGCGCGCGCAGGAGGGTCTTCTCGACCTGCGCGAGCATCGCCGTGTTGTGCACGAAGCCGAGCCCGCTCTGGATGTCGGCGAGCGTCGAGCCCGGGTGGCCTCCCCAGGGCGGGACGACGGCCGCGTGCGCGGCGGCGGGCGCCTGGTTTACCGCGATCACGCCGTACCGGAGATCGAGCAGCGCGCGGTCGAGCGCGGCCCCGACGGCGGGGTCCTCCTCGCTCATCGGGTGCACGACGATCGTCGCGCCAAGGCTGCCCCTGAGCTGGTCGTTGCAGAAGCGGGTCGCCGCCTCGAGGAACTCCACCGGATCGCTCGATCCGACCTCGACGACGGAGAGCACGCCGCCGAGCGGCTCGGCCGAGAACAGCGGCTCGGCGGCGTCCGACGCGGCGAGCCCGGCGATCAGCGTCCAGGGGAGCTCGCCCGGCCCCGGCGCGCCGATGCGCGCGACGCCGCACGGCAGCGGCACGTCGGCGGAAGCCTCGAGGCGCTCGGGCTCGATCGGCGCGCGCCCGGCCGTCAGCGCGGCGTACCGCGCCTCGGCCTCCGGGTGGGCGGCGCGCCGCGGCGGCACGGCGGCGAGCGCGCGGCGCAGCATCCGGAAGAGCAGCGGCCGCTGCGCGAAGCCCCGGGGCAGCACGAGGACGCTCGCAGCGTGGCTGCCGTACGCTCCGCTGACGACCTGGCTCGCGAGGCACCTCGCCTGGAACCAGAGCTCGTCGCCGCCGTAGAGCCACGGCATCACGAGGACCGGGCTGGCGCCGCCGAGCGTGGAGGAGACGGGCTTGTCCAGCAGCCGCTCTCCCGAGGCCCGCCGGGCCGCCTGCAGCGGGCCCGGCGGCCCCCAGACGAGCGCGTCGTGCGCGGCCGCCGTGCCCGTGACGTGGATCTCCGAGACGGCGGGGTGGGCCGCGAGGTAGGCGCCCGCATCGGCGCCGCCGTAGACGAAGCGGAGGAGCCCGCGCGAGACGAGCGGCGCGAGGGCGCGCTCGACAAGCGCGCCGAGGGGCGCGCTCTGCGGGCTCATCGCGAGCGCCACGACGCGCCCCTCGACGAAGAGCTTGTGCAGCGCATCCCGGAGAGGGACGCCGGCGACGTCGCCTGCGCCGAGCACCAGCGCGACGCCCCCCTCGGGGTCGCGCTGCTGGTAGAAGCGCGCCTGGTCTTCCCGGACGCTCTCGCGCGTCGCCCCGGGCTGCATCAGCACGCGCGCGCGGAGGGGCCCGTGCAGGGCGGTGTCCTTCAGGCGCGCCGGGAACACCTCCACCTCGATCCGGCCGTCCGCGCGGGCGCGCACCGCCCCGCGGCCGAGCCGGGGGCGTCCGCGCATGGCGATGTCCTCGAGCGCCTCGGCGAGGCGGCGCACCTGCGAGAGCGTGACGCAAGGCCCCGCGAGCCACGCCTCGCCGCTCGCCGCCGAGCCGGGATCGAGCCCCCGGTCGGCGCAAACCATCTCGACCTCGGCGCGCGCGGCGGCGAGCAGGCCGGGGAGCGACGAGCGGAGCAGGAAGGCCTTCTCGAGGGCCGGCATGCGAGCGAACCCGAGCGCGGCGTCGCCCAGCTCGGACAGCGCACGATCGAGCTCGGCCGAGGGTGTCTCGGCGCTGCGCGCGGCGCGCGGATCGACCGCCGGCACGGCCGCGGCTCCGCTCGAGGCGGCGCTTCCGGGCGCGAGTTCTGTGACGGCGACGACTTCGGGGACAGGCGGCATCGGCACGGAGATTACAGGCTGGAGATCGCGCGCGCGAGCGCAGCGACGGTTCGCGGCGCACGTGTAGCCGGCGTGCTCGGGATTCGGTACAGTCCACCGCCATGGATTGCGCTTTCACCACGGGTCGGGGCCCAGCGCGCGCGCCCTCCTCCAGGGCAGCTCTCCACCCGGCAGCTTGCGGCCTCCTTCTCGGCCTCGGCTCGCTCCTCCTCGCGCCAGCGGCGACAGCGCAACAGAACGCTCAGCCGCTCCCGCAGGGCCAGGCGCAGCCGGGCGGAGCTGCCCAGACGCCGTCCGGATATCCTCAGCAGCAAGGGTATCCTCAGCAGCAAGGGTATCCTCAGCAAGGCTACCCTCAGCAGCAGGGGTATCCCCAGCAAGGTTACCCTCAGCAACAGGGATATCCTCAGCAGCAAGGCTACCCTCAGCAGCAGGGGTATCCTCAGCAGCAAGGCTACCCTCAGCAGCAGGGGTATCCTCAGCAGCAAGGCTACCCTCAGCAGCAGGGGTATCCTCAACAGGGATATCCTCAACAGGGATATCCTCAGCAAGGCTACCCCCAGCAAGGTTACCCTCAGCAAGGCTATCCTCAACAGCCGCCCGGCTATGGTCCGGGCTACGCCTTGCCGGCCGGGCCCCCACCGCCCCCGAAGCCCCCCGAGTCCACCTGCTGCCGCTGGTCGGTCCGCTACAACGCCCTGGATCTCCTGTTCGGAAGGATGACCTTCGAGGGCGAGGTCGCCGTCATCGGGCCGCTCACCATCGGGATCGCGCCGTCGTGGATCTGGGGCTCGCTCGAGGATGCGTCGCTCGACACGACCGGCTACGCGCTCGCGGCCGACGTCGGTGTCTACGTCGAAGGCAAGGCGCTGCGGGGCTTCTGGGTGAAAGGGCGCATCGGCTACGAGTCGTTCGAGGCGGTCATCACCCCTCCCGGGCGGCTCGAGGGCCGCGGCGATGTGAGCAGCGTCGTCCTCGGCGGCATGGTGGGGAGCACGAACGTGCTCAGCCGAGACGGCGGGTTCGCCATGTCGGGAGGCTTCGGGATCGGCGTGGCGCTCGCCGATCCCGTGACGATCACCGCGGGCCCCTACCAGTATTCCTTCTACGAGAAGGCGGGGAAGATCAAGCTCATGGGGTCGCTCTCGCTCGGCGTCGTCTTCTGATCGACGCCCTCGCTTACCCGGCCCCAGTACCGCGGGTCGGAAATGCTGCCAGAGACCATCTCGCGAGCGAAGAGAGATTTCAACGCAAAGGCGCAAAGGCGCAAAGGCGCAAACCTGCATGAAATCTGTTCTTTTTTGCGTCTTTGCGCCTTTGCGCCTTTGCGTTCAAGTCTCTCTCCGGATCCCTGGCCGGACTCCTGGTGGGTGGAACTAGCCTGCCGGCGCGCGACGCCGGCCCGGCAGGTGAGCGCGGCGCCTGCCACGGAAGAGGCGACCGGGGGCGGAGCTTTCGCGCGCGGCGCGCGGATCGACCACCCGCACGGCCGGCGGCGTCCCCGGAACTTGGCCCCGCGCGCGGCGCCGTGGGACTCCTGGACCATGCCCTCTCGCATCGCCCGCCGCCCCGGGCCGGCGCTGCTGCTCCCGTTCCTGGCGGCGCTCCTGTCGATCGCGTTCGCCCTCCCCGCGCGCGCGTGGGTCGAGGTGCACGTCGCCGGCGACGACGTGCGGCTGTCGATCGATCGGGCCGGCGCCGCCACGGTCGAGCACAAGGTCACGCTGAAGATCTCGGGCGGGCCGCTCCGCGCGCTCGACATCCAGGGCGTCGACCCGGACGCCCAGCTCGACGAGGGCAGCTACGCCGTGCCCTTCAAGGCCGCGGAGGCGGGCTCGCTCGCGTCCGCGACGCCGGTCGCGATCGAGCTCCTGCCGCCCGACCCCCGGCCGCGCGAGGACGGCACGCGCCGCCCGGCGGCGATGCGGGCCCGCTTCGACGGCAAGGGGCTGAGCCGCGGGGTGTTCGTGCTCTTCTTCCGCTACCGCACGGACCTCATGAAGCGCGGGCTCATCCGGCAGGACGGCCCGAGCTCCCGCGTCTCCTGGAGCGGCCCCGTCTGGGACGACGGCTACGACTCGGCGCGGCTCACCGTCGCGCTGCCGGCCGCGCCCGACGAGCCGCGCGTCGACGAGGCGCGGGCCGACGAGGCGGCGTCCCCCGACGCGCTCCCGGCGCCGACGACGCTCTCCACGCTCCGCCGCGCGCTCGACAAGGACGAGCTGGAGCTGCTCCGCCCGTACGCCCCCAAGGCCGAGCCGATCCGGTGGGCGGTCCGCGCCGACGCGCGCGCCTTCCAGCCCGAGCCCGCCGCGGCGAAGCCCGGGGCCGACACGCTCGGCCGCATCTCGGACGCCGCGGCCGGCAGCCCCGATCGCAGCCGCACCCTCTACGTGGCCGCGGGCGTGGTCCTCTTCGCGCTCTACAGCGCCCTCGTCGCGCTCAAGGCGCGCGAGCACGAGCGCCTCGCCCGCGCCGCGGGCGTCGCGCCGCGGCCCCTCGTCCCGATCCCGCTCGCGCCGCGCGCCGCGCTCGCGGGGCTCGCGCTCGTCGCGGGCGTCGCCCTGGAGCTCCTGCTCAGGGACGGCACGCCGGGCGCCGCGCTCGTGGCCGCGGCGACCGCGCTCGCCGCGCACCGCACGCCCCGCCCGGAGCGCGCCGCCGCGACCTTGCGGCGCCCTGGCAAGTGGCTCCCCATCGCGGAGGCCGAGGCGTTCCGCGAGCCGCCGCGGGTGCGCGGCGTCTACCTCGACGTCTCGACGCGCGCCGGCAAGGCGCTTCTCGTCGCGCTGCTCGCCGCGCTCGGCGCGGGCGTCCACGCCGTGGCGGCCGCCTCGCCGTACCACGCCCACCTGCTCGCGCTCGACGCGACGGCGCTGCTCGCGATCTTCTGCACCGGCCGGCTCGCCGAGCTCCCCGCCGATCCGGCGGCGCGGCCGGTCGCGTTCCTGCGCGACGTCGCGCGGCGCGTGCGGCGCTCGCGGAAGGCCCCCGCCGGCGCCGCGGCCGCGGCGCAGGAGCTCCGCGTCGTCGGCCGCCTCCGCATCCCGGACGGCAGCCCCGACGCCGACGAGCTCCGGCTCGGCCTCTCGCCGCGCGCGGCGCTCCCCGGCTTCGTGGCGATCGAGGTCGGCGTCGTCTACGCGCCCGGCGCCGGCGGCGCCATCGGGCTGCCCGAGGTCCTGCTGCGCGTCGCCCCCGGCTCTCCGTGCGAGCGCGCCGTCGAGGGGGTCGCGAAGAGCGGCCGCTCCTCGCGCGGCCGGCGCCCCGGCGAGCGCGTGCTCGCGTTCACGCCGCGCCTGCCGACCGCGAGGATGACGGCGGCCATCGCCGCCGCGCTGGTCCGCGCCGTGTCCACCCCGCCCGCGAGCGCCACGCCGACGAAGCCGTCCGGCGCCGGCGCGGCCGGGGCGACCCGCGCGCCGCGCCCGCGCAAGAAGGCGGTCTCCGCTGCGGCGTAGCGCCGAGTCGGCCCCCGTCCCGACACGCTTTCGCGCTCCGCGAGCCCCTCATCAGCGTCCGTAAGCCTTCGTAAGCATTCGTAGACAGCGCGCGAACATCTCGATATATGGCCGCGCGATGAGCTTCGGAGTTGCGGGCTCGAGCTTTCTTACGCGGTTCCAGCCCATGCGCACGCCGCTGCTCGTCAGCGAGCGGATCTACGCTGCTGTCGGGGGCTTGCTCGGGCTGTTGACCACCGGGGTCGTGATGCACGCTTGCCTTGGCCCCACCGCGCACGCTCCGCTCCTGATAGCGCCGATCGGCGCTTCGACCGTGCTCGTGTTCGGGGTCCCCGCGAGCCCGCTCGCCCAGCCGTGGTCCGTGCTCGGCGGCAACGTGCTGGCGGCCGTCATCGGCGTCACGGCCGCTCGCGTCATCCCCGATCCGCTGTACGCCGGCGCCGCCGCGGTCGCGCTCACCATCGCCGTCACGAGCATGCTCCGGTGCTTGCACCCGCCCGCGGGCGCGGTGGCGCTCACGGCGGTCATCGGCGGCCCGGCCGTGACGAGCCTGGGCTATCACTTCGCGCTCGTGCCGGTCGCCATCAACTCCCTGCTGCTCGTGGCAGCCGGGCTGCTGTTCAACAACCTGGTGCGCCGCAGCTACCCGCACGTCGTGACCTTGCCGGTCTCGCCCCACGGCACCGCCGACGCCCCGCCCGAGCTCCGCGTCGGCTTTTCGCCGAGCGACATCGACGCCGCCCTCGAGCGCCTGGGTACGCCGCTCGACGTCGAGCGCGAAGACCTGATCGCCCTCGTCCGGCACGTCGAAGAGGAGGCGCACCGGCGGCTGCGCGGAGGCCTCACCTGCGGCGAGATCATGTCGCGCGATCTGGTCACGATTCACCCCGACGATCCGAGCGCGCTCGCGCTCCGCCGCCTCCGCGAGCGCGCCCTGCGCGTCTTGCCGGTGGTCGACGAGCGAGGCGTCGTGCACGGCGCGATCGACGTCTCGATCGCGTCTGCCATGCCCGAGGCCACCGTGCGCGACTTGCCGTCCATCTACTTCGAGACCGCCGGCGAGGACACGCCGATCAACGAGCTCTTCCAGCTCCTCTCCCGAGGGCGCGTGCACGAAGCGCTGATCGTCGACGCCAAGATGCGCCTGCGCGGCATCGTGACCCAAACGGATCTCCTGGCCGTGATCGGCCGCGCGCAGCTCGCCAAAGGCTCGGCGCTGGTCGGGTAGTGCGCCCAGGGCAGTACGCCCGCATGCGACACAGGCGCGCATCGCCACAGCGCACCATCCATGCACACGCCTTCACGTGCAGGAACACCTTGTCAGAACAACAAATCGCAGGCTGCTCCGCTCGAGCTTATAGCGAGCGATGACCGAAGCATGGTAGTCTCGAGATAATCGTCTTTGTCTCCAGCGCCATCGCTGAAACGGATCGAATCCTGCATGGGTCGGCGCTCTCGCGGCCTCTCCAGCGAGGGTCGAGCGGCCAGTCGACGCTCGCGCCCCCATCATCGGCCTTGGTCACCTCGGAGTCTGGTCACACGGCACATTTGCACGTCACATTTGCAACGTACATTTGCACGTGTCGAGCCGGCCCTGAAGGAGCTCTGGCGCCCATCACGCCTGTTGCGGTCATCCGTCCTCGAACAGGCCCCAACCGATCGGGAGCGAACATGGCAGAAAGACCCATCGTCCGCATCATCACATCCAGGCCGCTGTCCGTGTGCGCTGCGGCCTGCGCCTGGCTCGCCGCGGGCGATGCGTCGGCGGCGTACCAGTTCGACGCCACGGAGGCCGCGTACGACGCGACCTACGCGGCGGCCCCCATCGACGTGACCGGCGTCGTCGTCGACGAGGCGGGATCGCCGGTCGCGGGGGCGGAGGTGACGGCCATCGGCTGGGGGAGCGGCGCGGTCAACCACGGCGAGATCGCGTTCACCGACGCCGCGGGCGCGTTCACGCTCTCGGCGCTCGCGCGGCGCTCGGTCCTGCTGCGCGTCGAGGTCGACGGGTACTACAGCGAGATCATCCCTGCCGACCTGCACCGGCCGCTCGCCGAGGCGGGTGCCGGGGTCGGCCGGGTCGTGCTGACCGAGCAGCGCGCTGGCCGCGCGCGGATCCTCGTGGGAGGCGACACGATGTTCGGCCGGCGCTTCATCGACAGCGACGAAGACGGCATCGAGGGAGAGGTGGGCGACCTGATCCGCCCCGCGACGCGGCAAGCCGACGCGAGCGCCATCCTCACCTTCCTGCGCGACGTCCTCTCGTCGGCCGACTACACCCAGGTCAACCTGGAGTGCCCCGTCACCGCCAACCCGCAGACGCCCCACCCCTACAAGTCGTTCACGTTCTTCTCCTACCCCGAGACGGTCAGGGCGCTCGCGCTCTCCGGCGTCGACGCCGTGAGCCTCGGCAACAACCACATGTTCGATTACCTGGGGGCAGGCGTCGCCGACACGCTCACCGCCGTCCCGAACGCCGGCCTCGACTGGTTCGGCGCAGGGCTCGACGAGACGATGGCGAAGGGCACCGTGCTCTACCGGACGCTCCGCGGCGTCGACGTGGCCTTCCAGGGGTTCAGCCAGATCGTCAACGACGGGACGACGCTCCCGGAGTACGCGCTCACCGCCTCCGACGGACCTCCTCCCAAGGCGGGCGCGCTCGAGCTCGGCCTCACGGAGATCAGCGACTTCATGGCGCAGGACGCGGTCGGGCGCTTCGCCATCCCGGTGGTGCACGGAGGCATCGAGTACAGCGACTATCCGTCGTCCGGCATGCGGCGGCGGTTCACCCAGCTCGTCCAGAAGGGCGCCGGCATGGTCGTGGCGCACCACCCGCACACGATCCACGGCATCGGGCTGTACAACGCCGGCGCCGGCCCCCGCTACATCTTCATGTCGCTCGGCAACATGGTCTTCGATCAGGACGTCTTCGAGACGTACCAGTCATACCTCGCCGCCATCGACATCGACGAGGACGCGAGCGGCAACCGCGCGGTGCACCGCGTGCAGCTCATCCCGTTCCAGAACGAGGACTACGTCCCGAAGCTCGTGGGCGGCGCCTGGCTCGGCCGGGCGATCCGCCATATCGGTCACCTCTCCACGACGCTGCCGGCGGCGCCCGCGCCCGGCGAGGCGGCGGACGGCCTCACCGGGGCCGTCGTGTTCGCGAGCGGCCCGCGGGCCGTCGCGGCGAGCAGCCCTGCGCAGTACACGACGAGCGACGCCGTGGAGACGCGGAGCGCGCCGCTCACGAGCCGCCGCACAGCCCCCCTGGCGCACCTGCGCTCGAGCCCGGCGGACTCGCTCGCCGCCGTCCGGACGACGGCCGCCGCGAGCTGCGATTACGGCCGGGAGATCATGCTCTACGGCGACTTCGAGGACGGCGACGTCGACGACACCTCGCACGAAGGCTCGATGTGGTCGATGAGCGAATACCGTTACATCGAGAACAGCGTCGTCCACGGCGGGACCGGAGCGATGGTGTTCCTGCGCAAGTCGAGCAGCACCTCCGAGGTCTCGACCTACATGAACAACCGGGTCAAGTTCGAGCCTGGCCGCAAGCTGACCCTGACCGGCTACATGAAGGGAGACAACGCCGGCCAGATGCGTGTGCAGGTCTACTGGTACACGAGCGGCGGGACCAGCGTGTCGAACAGCGTCGTGTTCACGCGCGCGGCCGGCACCTACGGCTGGCAGCCGTTCACCGTCGACCTGACCCCGCCGGCGAACGCGGGCTCCGTCCGGTTCTATTTCAGGGCGGGTGTGCCGGCGAGCGGCGAGGCCACCTCGTTCCTCGACGACGTGTCGCTCATCGAGTGGGAGGGCACGGTCGCCGACAGCTCCCTCGGGTTCGCGTTCGCCACGCCGAACGACTGGAGCTTCGTGCGTTGCACCGCCGCGGATCCCGCGCTCACGAGCCTCGGTGTGACGATGACGCACCGGTCGTACGCGCTGGCCCCGGCGACGCCCTGAGCGCGCCGCCGCGGCCCGCCAGGGCGGCGGGCGCGGCGGGCGCGGCGGGCGCGCGAACACGCCGAGCGGCGTCGAGCAGGCCGAGCTCGACGCCGAGGCAGAGCTCGGGCCCGCCGCCGACGTCGAGCGCGCCCTGGCCCCGCAACGTCATGTAGCCGCCCGCGCAGACGAACGGCGAGAGGCGCTCCGCCAGCGCGTACGAGGCCGAGACGCGCGCCTTCAGCACCTCGTTTCGCCCGGGGAGATCGCCCTGGAACGGGCCGCGGTGGTAGGCGCCGACATCGGCGCTCAGCGAGAGGTCCTCGACGTCGAGCGGCAGGCGCGAGCCCATCGCGAGGCCCACGGCGTACAGGGGCTCGCGCTGCGCCGCGCGCCCCTCGTCGGCGTTCGGCGCGCGCGGCTCGCTGTGGAGCCCGAAGCTCAAGATCGTATAGGCATACCGGCTCGAGAACTTGAGGCCGACGTTGCCGTGCAGGCCAGTGCTCCCCCAGAGCGCGAGCCGGATCCCCCCCTCGCGCGGCAGCGGGATGAGGCCGAGCGACTCCCCCTCGAGGTTGTCGGTCACGTTGATGACGCCGATCTGGAGGCCGTCGATCTTGCGGGCCACGTTGATGATGCCGATCTGGAGCCCGCGCTGCTCCTGCGAGACGTTGATGGCGCCGATCTGGAGCCCATCGACGCGGCCGATATTGACGGCAGCCGCCTGCACGCCCGTCACCTGTCCGCGAGCGACGTTGACGGCGCCGGCCGCCTGCAGGCCGTCGACGTCGGCGTACGTCTGGTTGGCGACGCCGGCGATCTGCGCGCCGGCGACCGTCGTGCTCGCCCAGCCGAAGAGCCCCGCGAGCTGCACCCCCGCGAGCGGGGCGTCCGCCAAGGCGAAGCCGCCCGCGAGCTGCAGCCCCTCGGCGCGCCCCGAGACGACGCTCGCGACCCCGAGCTGTAACCCGCGCAGATCCCCCGACGTCCACGAGAACAGGCCGACCTGGGCGCCGTCCACGAACCCGACGCGCCCGAGCAGGAGCGCGAGATCGAGGTGGGTCGCGAGATCGGGCGCCGTGGCGTTGGTGCTCAGCGGGAAAATGAGCGACAGGTTGACGGGGAAATACGGCGTATCCGGGCCGCGGCGCGCCCGCTCCCCGCCCGCGCCGCCGGCGCCGGATGGGTCGCTCGGCCCGGCAGATCGGGGCGCGGCGCGCCCGGGCGCCGCGTCCGCCGGCTGCTGCGCGAGAGCGCTGCGCGGCGCCAGCACGGCCGGAGCGAGCGCGCAGGCCGCGACGATCGGCGCGGTCCGAAGAGAACACCTCGCGCACCGCGACATCGCACCATCGTACACGCGTGCAGCGCCGAAAGGCTGCTCCGCAGGCGATGAATCGAGCCGTGGTGCGGCGTCACGCCGCGCGGGTCCATCACGGCGCCGCATGGATCCATCACAGCACCCCTGGCTCGACTTCGGCGCGGTGCTTCGATACCCTGCGGGGGCGGCGCTGCGCCGTGGACTCGCCACCTGCGCTGCGCCCACGCACCACGGACTCGCCACCATGAAGCCATCGTCTCTCGCGCCCGTGCTGGCCCTCTCCGCGCTCGCCGCCGGCTGCGGCTCGGAGCCTGAAGGCCCAGACCTCGTGTGGCCGATCGGGGGGACGGACGAGATCCAGCCGATGTCGTCGAGCTTCGGTCCCCGCCTTCAGACCTCGCGCGATGGCGTCTACGACTTCCACCGCGGCATCGATATCCCCACCGTCATGGGCACCCCGGTGTACGCGGTCGCCGACGGAAAGGTGATACGCGCAGGCCGCTACCAGGATTTCGAGGACGTCGTTGTGCAGATCGAGCACTGCGATCCGCCGGGCGCTTGCTTCTACAGCACCTATATCCACCTGGCGATGCCGGTCGTCGAGACCGGCGATCAGGTCGGGCGCGGTCAGCACATCGGCTATACCGGCCTCGCGGCCAGCAGCCTGTTCCCCCACCTGCACTTCGAGATCCGCGAGGGAGGGCACGAGAAGGTGTACTGCGTGCACCCGCTCCGCTTCCTCCCGACGCCGGGCGGGCTGCCCCCGGCGCTCGCCGCGCGCCGCACCGACGAGGACTCCACGTCGAGCGTCTCGGTCGAGGTCGAGGCCACCCTGCCAGGCATCTCCCCGGGCCTCGTCGAGGTCGCGGTCGCGACGTCCAGCCGGTCGACCGGAGAGGTCATCGAGGAGCGGGTGTTCAACTACGAGGAGTGGAACCGCAAATATACAGGGGAGGGAGACGCCGCGACCATCGACGAACAGAGCCTCGGAGGCATCCGGATCGAGCCGGCGAAGTTCAACGCGCAGTCGTCGGCGTACGTGATCGCGTTCCGCTTCAACGATCTCGGCGGGACGGCGTCGGCCGACGACCTCCAGATCACGGCGCGGGCGCGCGACGTCGACGGCCATGTCGTCGAGGCGAGCGCGCCCTGAGGCGGCGCGGCGCCCGGGCGAGCCCGCGGCTCAGGCCTCGCCGACCAGCGCCGCCATGTCCGCGGGAAGCGACGACGTCACAACGAACGCAGGCACCGCGTCGCTGCCGCCCCACCCGATGTAGTGCGCGTGCAGCGCGTGGCGGCTCAGCCCCTCCACCGCGGGCCCGCCGTAGAGCACGTCGCCTGCCAGCGGGTGCCCCACCGACGCGAAGTGTGCCCGTATCTGGTGCCGCAGCGCCCGCGGCGCCCGCGCCTCGACGAGCTCCCAGAGCCCCACCTGCCGCACGCGCTTGTACATCGTCGCGGCCGGCCTCGGGGCGTATCGCGCCACGTCGCGCGGGTGGATGCACGGGTAGACCCGCTTCTTGTCCTTCGGGTGCGGCGCGAGCGGCACCTCGATCGAGCCCATCTCGGGGAGATCGCCGATCTGGCAGATCAGCAGGTAGCGCTTGTCGAGCCGGCCCTCCTTCAGCCCGGCGCCCAGCGCCGCGAACGCCGCGGCCGTGCGCGCCGCGAGCACGAGGCCGCTCGTGTCCGTGTCGAGCCGGTGGCACAGCCCAGGCTCCCGTGGAGAGAAGCCGATGCCCGCCATCTCGGGGTACCGCGCCACGAGCGCGTTCGCGACCGTCCCGCGCTCGCCCGGATGGAGCGGCGCCGTCGGCACCCCGGCGGGCTTGTTCACCACCACCAGGTCGTCGCGCTCGAGCACCACGTCGAGCGGCGCGGAAGGATCCGGCGTCGCCGCGCCGGAGGCCTCCGTGGGCTCGACGTCGACCTCCAGCACCTCGCCGGCCGCCGCGACGTCGCCCTTCGACGCGCGCCGGCCAGCGCCGCTCTTCCCCACGCCGAGCACGCGCACGCGCCCCTCGGAGAACAGCCGCTTCGCGCCCGCCCGCCCCAGCCCGGGGAGAAGCTGCACGAGCAGCTTGTCGAGGCGCGTCCCTGCATCCAGCTCGGTGATCGTGATCTTCATAGCTCCTACGGAATCGCCCCCTGCCACCCGAGGCCGAGCGCGGGCGCTCGCCGGCTCCCGACCACGCTCTCTCCTATCACTCCCAACATGGGCAGGCCGAACCGGTTCCACGAGGGGCCCGCGCTGCGGGCGCCGGCCGCGGCAGGGCGGGTCACGCGCCACGCGACGCCCGCCCCGAGCAGAAAGCCCGCGGCCGTGGCGCCGACCCAGGCCCGCTGCTGCGCCTCGGTCGGCGACTCGAACACGAGCGGGCTGGCCAGCGCGGCGGCGCCCAGCCCGCCGAGCATCGCGCCCACGTCGATCGCCAGGATCTCCGACGGCGTGACGTCGAGCTGCGTCGCCGCCGCGGCCGCCGCCAGCCAGCCGAGCGCCGCGCCGTAGCCCATCCCGGCGATCGGCGTCCGCTGCACGTCGCCCCGCCCCGCCCACTCGACCAGCCCGCCCAGCATGAGCCCCAGCCCGCCGCCCGACTGCGCCATCAGCGCGCCGCCCTCGGACATCCGGCCCAGCGAGAGCCCGAGCGCCGCCAGCGTGATCCCGGCGGTCCCGCCGATCAGCCCGGAGGCCCAGCGCTCCTGGGCTGGATCCTCCGCGTGCTGCGCGAAGCGGCCCTGGTAGATCAGGTGCCCCGCGATCGTCGGCCACCACGTGCCGGACCCGAGGTACCACGCGTCGGCCACGCCGACGTCCCACTCCTCCGCGATGATGATCGCGCCGCCGAGCCCGATGCCGGCGCCGACCGCCAGGAGCGGGTAGAGAAGGCGCGGATCGTCCGAGCCGCTCGATCGCTGGATCGAGAAGCCCACGAGGCCTCCGTAGAGCGTCGCGTTGGCCGCGAGCGTCGCCTTCCCCATGCTGCGCGCCGGCGTGGCGAGGCGCCCGCGGCACCGCTCGGGGCACGGCGCCTCGCGGGCCGACGCAGAGGCCGCGGCGGCGCCGACGTCGAGCTCGGCCAGGAGGTCGCGGAGCATCACCGCGGCGCGCACCGCGAGGTCGTCGCGCGCGACGCGCTCGACCCGCACCCTCAGCGACCTCGATCCGCCCGACGCAAGCGAGAGCCTGAGCTCCACCTCGTCGCCGCGCAGCTCGAGGCTCGGCGCGATGAAGAGCTTGTCGCTGGAGCGCGCGCGCTCGATGAGCTCGGCCTCGTCGGGCCGCGATCGCGAGGCGACGCGGCCCGCCAGATCCACCGAGAGGCCGAGGTCCTGCGCCGTGTCCGAGAGCAGCGCGTCGAGCGCGCTGGCGAGCGGCGCGGCGCGCTCCTCGGCCTCGGGCGCGACCGCCGTCGCGAGCACCACGGCCGACCTCGACGGCTGCGCGGGTCGCGGCGGCTGCGCCGAGCGCGGCGATCGCTCGTGTCCTCCGGAGCGCGCGGCCGACGCCGCGTCTTCAGGCTGAACCGACGCGGGCGACGCCGCGCCTTCAGGCTGAGCCGACGCTGGCAGCGCGGCAGCGAGCGCCGCGGCGAGCGCCAGGGCGCCCGCGCCACCGCGGAGGTGCCAGGGGTCGATCATGGGGTTGCTGCTTCGGCCAGAGGCGGCGCTCGCCGCGGTGGCCACGCCGCTCGGGGCGTCGATCAGAACATGAACGTGCCGCTCGCGAAGAGGTCGAACGTGTTGCTGTCGTTGACGTAGAAGCGGCGGCCGACCGCGTTGATGGTCGGGCGGTAGTTGGGGTTCGGGCTGCCGGTGACGGTGAGGCGCCCGTCCGCGTCCTGGCGGCGGCAAGGCCCTGCCGCCCCGAGGCTGTCCTTGTACTGGGAGTTGCACGGCTGGTCGCCGCCGATGCCGTGCCCGCCATCGTGGCGGAAGCCCGCGCCGATCTGGAACTTCACGAGCTCGGCCGCCCTCCACGTCACGCTCGCTGAGGCGCGGTACGAGCCGTACGGCTGGACGTCGCTGAGCCCCGTGAAGTACGTCCGCTGCGAGCCCTGGTCGACGATCGACGGCGAGCAGGCCCTCGCATCGCCGGTCCTGCACAGGTCCGGATCGTACGCGTCGTTGTCGCGGAACGCCGCCCACTGCGGCTGGCGCAGCGAGCTCGCGTCGCTCGATCCGAGCGCGTCGAACAGCTCCGAGTAGTCGCGCCCCTCGGAGTGGTACTCGCCGGTGAAGCGCAGATCGAGCGTGAGCCCGGTGTACTTCTCGCGGTTCTCCCAGGGGACGATCATCACGCCGAGCATCACGCTGCCGACGAGCGGCGGGTGGTTCACCAGCGACGTCTTCAGGTCGGTGAGGCCGTAGTCGCTCGACTCCTGCTGGAACTCGAACAGCGCCTTGAACCCGCCGTACGGCTCGACGTACTTGATCCGCTTCGACAGGTACGTGTGGACCTCGAGGCCGATGGTGCCGCGCGACACGCCGGGGTCTTGCTGGGCGATCCCCTCCCCCTCGAACTCGCTGTCGCTGCTGTTGTTCCGGTTGACGTCCGTCGGATCGGCGCACTTCACCTGGCCGCTCTTCGGCGCCTCGGTGCAGGCGTGCATCGGCTCGCTCACAGGGAAGCGCCCCTCGACCCCGAACAGCCAGGTCGGCTTCGTCCGGTCGCGCGCCTGGTTCATGATGTTCACGTCGAGGCCGACGGCGAGGTACTCGATGCCGCTCCGGTTCGGCGACGTGAAGGGCATCTGGAACAGCTGCTCCCCCGGGGCTCCCGCGAGCGCGACGGCCTGCGCCTCCGCCCCGGCGCTGCCGTTGAGATCGGTGAGCTCGCGCGTGTGGTTCAGGATGAGCGGCATCCTGAGGTAGAGCGCCAGGTCCCGGTAGAGGCCGACGTCGAGGCGCAGGTTGAGCTTCGAGGTCGCCTCGTTGTAGGTCGCCACGTTGAGCAGGTTCGACGTGTAGCCGCCCGACGACAGCCCCGGCCCGGCGATGCTCGTCTCGCGCCGGATCTTCGCGCTCTTCGACGCGTACTCGAAGCCGAAGCTGAAGTTCAGATCAAAGGTGTCGCCGTCGTCGAACGCGTCGACGACGCTCGTGATTTCGCCCGTCTCCATCATGAGCCGCGGCTCGGTGGCGCTCCGCGGCTCGTCGGCGGCCGCGGGGGACGCGGCGAGGAGAGCCGCCGCAGCGAGCGCGAGCGACGAGCCCCCAGCCACGTTGATGGCGACGCGAGCGAGATGGCCTTCGCAGTACCTTCTGCCGTGCATGCTCATGGTTATCCGTCGGACGGACGCTACCGGCCGGGGTAGGAGGGTGTCAATCCGCGAATCGCTCGCCCGGCTCGCGCGGTCGCGCCCCGCCGCTCACGCCGCAGCAATTCGCTCCGTTCCGCGTCGTTCCGGTCGGCCGCGGTCGCGGGGGCGCCGTTCAGCGCGCCGAGGAGCGCTCCTCGGGGGCGAACGGGCTCTTCCCCTCCTCGCTGTCGGGGAAGATCTCGCTCGTGATGTCCTCCGCGGCCAGCTCCTCGCGGGCGGTGCTCAGGTCGCGCGACGTCTGGTCGAGCCGGTCGGCGAGCACCCCCAGGAACTGCCAGAGCAGCTTCACGGCGAGCTCGTGCTCCTTGCGGAGGATCTCGAAGAAATCGGCGCGGCGGACGGCGATGAGCTCGCTCTGCTCCACGGCCGAGACGGTGGCCGAGCGCGGCATGCTGCGGATGAGGGCCATCTCGCCGAAGTGCTCGCCCGGGCCGACCTCGCTCAGCACCGATTCGCCGCGGATGATCCGGACGAGGCCCGAGAGCACGATGAAGAGCTCGTCGCCGCGATCTCCCTCGCGCACCACGATCTGGCCGGGCTCGAACGAGAGCACCTCGGCGACCTGCATGACCCGGAGCATCTCGCGCTCCTGCAGGCGCGCGAAGAGCGGCATCTTCGCGAGCACGTCGCGCTTCAGGGCGAGCAGCCGGGCGCGGACGCTGTCGCGGTGGTCGCCCTGGCCGAGCCGCACGAGGATCGCGGTGATGTTGTCCTTGCCGCCCTTCCTGTTCGCGAGATCGATGAGGCCGTTCGCGGCGATCTCGCCGTTCTCCTCCTCGAAGAACGGCTCGAGCTCCGCGGTGTGCGCGATGTACCCGTGGAGCCCGTCCGACGCGAGGAGGAACTGGTCGCCCGGGAGCACCTCGATCGTGAGCGTGTCGACCTCGACGCGCTCGTACACGCCGACGGCGCGGGTGATCGCGTTCTTCTGCGCCACCTTCTCGATCTGATCGCGCGTGAGCTTCCCGCGCTTGATGAGCTCGTTGTAGACGGTGTGATCCTCGGTGACCTGCTGGATGCGGCCCTCGCGGAGGAGGTAGATGCGGCTGTCGCCGACGTGCGCGATGTAGCCGTGCGAGCCGGCGATGAGGAGCGCGGAGAGCGTCGTGCCCATGCCGCGCTTCGTCGTGTCGGCCTTCGCTTCCTCGTGGATCCGGGCGCACGCGCGCTGGACGGCGTGCTCGAGCAGGCTGAGGACCTCCTTCATCGCGGCGCGCCGCACGTTGCTGCGCGCCTGGTTCTCGATGAGGTCCCGCTCCTTCTTCAGCTCCTCGTGGATGATGCGGACGGCGAGGGCGCTCGCGACCTCGCCCGCGGCGTGCCCGCCCATCCCGTCGGCGACCACGAAGAGCGCGAGCTTCTTGTCGACGAGGTAGTTGTCCTCGTTGTGGTCCCGCATGCGGCCGACATCGGTCGCCGCATAAAACCTGATGTTTTCGGACAGGCCCATCGGTTCGGGCAGGCTAACCGAGGGCGCGGGAGGAAATCACTACCGATTGCGCCCACCACGAACCAGGCGGTGGAGGACGTCGACGGACGACCTCCTCCCGTCCATCGCGCCCTCACCGCGCCCGGGGCGTGGCCGCTGGCGTGCGGCGCGTGCGGCGCGTGCGGCGTGCGGCGTCGGGCGACGCTCGGGGGGCGGGTGGGGAATCGACCGCGTGGCCGCGGTTGCGAGCGGCGGTACATTCAGAGCGCGTAGAATGGGGGTTGTATGCGGCTCGTCCTCTTCGATAACACCGACGTCGGGTGGGGTAGCGCGCGGCGGGCGAACGGCGCGAGGCGGCGCGATGACGCGGCGGCGCGCGCGCGCCCAGCAGCGGCCGACGCCGCCGGTTCCGCCGAGACCGGGGACCTCGAGGTCCTGGGCGAGGCCGTGGGCGCGACGATCGGGCTCACGCCGATCTGGCGCGCCGGTGCGCTCCTGCACCGCATGACGGGCGCGGCCGACGCGTGGCAGTCCGCCGCGAGCTGGGCCGAGGCGCTCGGCTGGGCGGCGCGCGCGGCGCGGGAGCGCGGCCGGAAGATCGCGTCGCTGCAGGCCTGGGGGCACGGCGGCTGGGGGTACATGCGCATGGGCGAGACGCGGCTCGACGAGGCCGCGCTCCGGCCCGGCTCGCCGCTCGATGAGGCGCTCGACGCCCTGAGGGCCGAGCTCGCGGGGCCGGACGCCGTCGTGTGGCTCCGCTGCTGCAGCGCGTTCGGGCACACCGGCCGGTCCTTCGCGCAGGCGCTCGCGAGGCGGCTCGGCTGCCGCGTCGCGGGGCACACGTACATCATCGCGTTCTACCAGAGCGGGACACATTCGCTGCGCCCGGGCGAGACGCCGTCGTGGGATCCAGACGAGGGCGTGCGCTTCGCCGGCGGGATGCCGACCGGCGCCAAGTGGTCGTCGCACGGGGCGCCGAACACCGTCTCGTGCCTGGCGGGCGATCTTCCGCAGGGCTACTGACGCCGAAGGCGCGGGTGAGGCCCCGCCGCGGGCGAGGCCCGGCTCGCTCGGGCGCTCGACCCGCGCCGCCGCGCCGGCGTACGCTGCCGCCATGACGTCGTCCGGAGCGCAGCGAGCGCGCGCGCTCGATCTGCTGAGCCGCGGAGACATGGCAGGCGGGATCGCCGGGCTCGAGGCGCACGTCACGGGCGCGCCGGACGACGCGGGGGCGTGGCTCGCGCTCGGCGCCGCGTACGCGGCGGAGGAGCGCTGGGCGGACGCGGCGAGCGCGCTCGCGCGCGGGGTGGAGACCGGCGGAGGGGAGCAGATCGAGGCGCGCCTCGCCTACGCCCGCGCCCTGGTCCGCCTCGGCCGGCTCGACGAGGCGGCCGCGGAGCTCCGGCGGGGCGCGGCGATCGAGCCGCCCGATCCGCGGGCGCTGCGCGAGCTCGGGGTCGTGCTCTACGATCTGCGCCTCTACGACGAGGCGGCGCGCTGGCTCGCGCGCGCGTGCGAGGCTGCGCCGGAGGACGCGCGGGCGGCCTTCGCGCTCGGGCTCGCGCACGAGGCGCGGCGGGAGATCGCGCCGGCCATCGCGGCCTACCGCGAGGCGGTGAGGCGCGCGCCCTCGTTCGCCGACGCCCGGCTCACGCTCGCGGACGCGCTCGCGTCGATCGGGGAGCACGACCGAGCGCTGGGCGAGCTCGAGGCGCTGCTCGCGCGCGAGCGGAGCCACGAGCAGGCGGCGAGGAACCGCGAGGTGCTGCAGCGCGCGCTCGCCGAGATGCGCGCGCGCCGGCTGCTCGGCAAGACGGAGCGGGAGCTCGCGCGGTCGGCGCTCGTCATGGAGGCCCAGCTCAGGCGCCGCGAGGCGCGCGCGGCGCCCGCGACGGCGGAGGGAGCGGCGGCGCGGCAGATCGTGCGCTACACGGCGCCGCTCCTCGAGCTCCACGTGACCCTCGACTCCCCGAACAATGGCCCCGGGAGCGGCGCGATCGAGGCGCTGCACCTGGCGCTGACCGATCCGGACCGCGCCGCGCGCGCCGAGGACGACGTCTTCAAGGTCACGGTGATCGGCGAGGACGGCCGGCAGGCGCCGGTGAGCTACGCGACGGGCGCGTCGCTCACGCTCGTGCGCGAGGCGATCGGCTGCCCGATGACGCAGGCGAGCGCGCTCTATACGTCGCTGCTGAAGGGGAGCCCCTCGGTCGACTGGGGCGGCGCGACGCTGCGGTTCGCGAGCGTGCCAGGCACCGGAGCGGCGCCCGGCGGCGAGCGGCACGGCCTCCTGGTCGGCCAGCGCGACTAGCCTCGGCTCGGCGGGGCGGCGCCGCGGGGCGCGTCGCCTGGCGCGATCATCCCGAGATCGAGCAGCGAGGAGTAATGCCCGTCCGGCGCGAGGATGACGTGGTCGACAAGCGGCACGCCGATCACCTCTCCGGCGGCGGCGACCGCGTTGGTCATGGCCACGTCCTCGGGCGACGGCGCCGAGTCGCCGCTCGGGTGGTTGTGCACCAGGACGAGCGCCGAGGCCGCGTCGGAGAGCGCGGCGCGAAGGATGTCCCTGGCCGTGACGGAGCACCCGTGGAGCCCGCCCTGCGCGACCCTGCGCGCTCCCCTCATCCCGTTGCGGCCGTCGAGCGAGATCACCCACATCTGCTCGTGATCGAGCGGGCCGAGCTGCGCCGCGCACCACGCCGCGATCGAGGCCGAGGTGCGCACCGGAGGCCGCGGGCGCACCGCGCGCTCGAAGGCGCGCCGCCCGAGCTCGAGCGACGCGGCGATCCGGAGCGCCTTCGCGAGCCCGAGGCCGGGGTGCTCGGCGAGCGCGTGCGGGCCGAGCCGCGCGAGCCCCTCCAGCCCCGCGAAGCGCGAGAGGAGCGCGGCGGAGACGAGCGTCACGGGGGTGCCGACCAGCCCTGTGCCGAGCACGATCGCGAGCAGGTCGGCGTCGCCGAGCGACCAGATCCCTTCCTCGAGCGCTCGCTCTCGCGGGCCGACGAAGGCGGCCAGCGCCGCGGGGTCGTCGGTGCACGTCTCGGGGAGGTGATCAGGGAGCAAGGCGGCGCGCTTCCACGGGCTCATGCGCGAGCGACAAGCACGCGGCGGGCCCGCCTGCCGGCCCGGGGCGCCGCGGGGGCGCGCGCGACGGCGAGGCGGCGGAGCGGCGGCGGAGGGTGGCGGCCGCCAGGCCCTCGCGCCGTCGCGCCCTCGCCCGGAGCGCGAACGACGACGCGCGCGCGTCACTCGACGCGGACGATCGTCTCCGCGGGGAGGCTCTCGGCGAACGCGTCGCGCGCCGCGCGCACCCTCGCCTCGACGAGGCCGTCGAACGTGAGCTTCGTGCGGTACTCGACGCCGGACCACCTCGGATAGGAGCCGATGTCGACGTCGCGGTGGGCCTCGACCACGCGGTCGAGCATCGGCTTGAGCTGCCCCTCGTCGAGCGTCGTGAACACCGCGAGCGAGACGAACGGCGCCCCGCCGGAGAGCTCCGCCTGGATGAGCGCCTGCTTGGCCCGGAAGATCTGCGGCACGCCGGGCAGCATCCACACGTTGCGCATCACCACGCCGGGCCACGCGGCGCTGCCGCCGGTCACGAGCCGCGCGCCCTCCGGGATGCGGGCCATGAGCAGGTGCCCCTCGGTGAGCCGATCGCCATAGTAATCGCGCAGGAGGCTCTCGATGTTGGGCGCGCTGACCACCGGCACGCCGAACGCTCGCGCGACGCCCGCGATCGTCAGGTCGTCGTGCGTCGGGCCCACGCCGCCGCTCGTGAAGACCCAGTCGTGCGACGCCGCGAGCGCCCGCACCTCGGCGGCGATCACCTCGAGCTCGTCGAGCACCATGACCGCCCGCTCCAGCCTGACGCCGAGCGCGCGCAGGGTGCCCGCGAGCACGACCAGGTTCTCGTCAGCGATCTTCCCGCTGAGCAGCTCGTTGCCGATGATCAGCGCCGCTGCGGTCCTCATGTCACCCTTCTTCCGCTCAGCTCTCGAACTCGCGCGTCACCGGGCGCCCGTCGGCGTCCATCCCGAGCAGCTCCTCGACGCGCTTCTCCGCGCGATCGAGGCGCTCCTGCGCCGACCGCGAGAGGCGGATGCCCTCCTCGAAGAGCGAGAGCGCGCGCTCGAGCGGCAGGTCGCCGCCCTCGAGCTCCGCGACGATCTTCGCGAGGCGGCGCGTCGACTCCTCGAACGACATCGCGTCGGCGCCCGCGGCCGCGCCGCCGCTCCGCGGAGCGCGGTCGGCCTCGGCCTTCGCCGGCGCCCCGGCGGCGCGGGGCTCCGCGCTCGATTCGACGCGTGACTCGACGCGTGGTTCGGCGCGTGATTCCACGCCCGCGTCGCCCTCGTCCGTCGCGTTGCTCATCGTCGTCATGAGCCAGGGTCCCCCGGGGGTGCGGCCGGCGCAAGCAGGACGGCGCTCGCGCCGGGCGGCACCGCCGGCACGAGGAGCACGCCGTCGGGATCGGCCACGACAGGGACCGCCAGCCCATCCGGCCGGACGAGCCGTGCGGGGCGCGAGGAGGCGCTCATGGACGCGCTCCGGTCGTTCGGGACGATGGCCACCCACACGACGCCCGTCGCCAGCGCGGAGCGCGGCGGATCGAGCGCCCGCGCGTCGACGCCGGAGAGGGCGGCCCGCGCGAGCGCGCGCACCCCTTCGTCAGGATCGAGATCCCGCGCCGCGACGAGGACGCGCCCGCGCTGCACCTCGGTGCGCCGGGACAGGCCGCGGACGATCGCGCGGCGCACCGCGGGGTCGTCCTCGAAGCGGTACGCGCGGGCGAGGAGGGAGACGCTGTCGGGCATGGGGTCGCTCCCGAGGCCGAGCGCGACGTGCGCGCGCACGACGGGATCGCTCCCCTCGAGCAGCCGCTCGATCCTGCCGCGGACCACCTCGTCGTCGCGGGCCGCGAGTGCGCGGGCGGCGAGCGGCGACAGCGGTCCGCCCGCCTCTGCGAGCGCGGCGAGCCGCGAGGTCGCGATCGCCCCGCCCCCGGGCTCCGCGAGCAGCGCGACGCCGGCGGAGATCGCCGCCGCGTCGGGCGCCGCGTCGCCGCTCTTCGCGGCGCTCGCGTCGCCGCCCGGCGCCGCGGCGCCCGACGCGGCGAGCGCCGCGAAGAGCGGCGCGAGGGCGGCGAGGGCGCGCTCGCCCCGCGCGAGCGCGCCGCGCGCCGCCGCGTGGACCGCCGCGCGATCGCAGGAGGACGGGGAGCAGGCGCCGACGACATCGACCGCGTCGCGGAGGCCGAGCGCCACGGCGCCGAACACCCCGACGGCGCGATCGCTCGACCCCTTCGGCGCGGCGAGCGCGGCGAGCAGCCGCTTCTCGAGCGCCTCGGGCGCGTCGCGCAGCGCGAGCCCGCGGACCACCCCGGCGCGCAGGCCGAGCCTGCGGAGGTCCGCGTCCTTCGCCGCGCGCGCGCCGTCGAAGAGCTCCGCGACCGCGGCCCGCGCCTCGGCCCCCGGCATCGTCGCCAGCGCGAACGCGGCCGCCGTCGCGAGCTCGGGGCGCTCGCTCGGGAGCCGGCGCAGCTGCCGCGCCGCCTCCGCGCCGCCCGCGCGGCCGATCGCCGCGACCGCGCGGGGCCGCGCGTCGTCGGGGAGCAGCGGGAGAGAGCGCGCGAGCGCCGGCACGAGCCGCTCCGCCGGCGCGAGCTCGGCCAGCCTGAGCCCCTCCATCCGCCCGAGCTCGGATCCGAGCAGCGCGGCCACGGCGTCCGGCGCCTCCGGCGCGCCGAGGTAGACGAGGATCTCCGCGGTCGGCTCGAAGAGCCCCGGCTCCGGCTTCCGGAGCCACGCGCGGGCCTTCGCCAGCGCCGCCTCGTCGCCGAGGCGCGCGAGGGCGCGCGCGGCGGCCACCTGCGCCGCCCTGTCGCCGCCCTCGAGCATCGGCCGGAGCGCCGCGATCGCCCGGAGATCGCCGAGATCGCCGAGGAAGCTCGCGAGCGCCGGCTCGAGGCGCTTGCGGCTGCCGAGCAGGAGCTGGAGCGACGCGGGCGGGTGCGCCTTGAGCGCGCGGGCGGCGGCCTCGCCCGCGGCCCCGCCCTGCACGATCGCGTTCACGAGCACGCCGAGCGCGCGCCGCTCGCCGGTGCGCGCGAGCGCGAGGGCGGCGGTGCCGCGCAGCACCTCGCCGAGCGGCGAAGCGGCGCCGCGCGCGGGCGCGCTCTCCGAGAGCTCGCGCGCGAGGAGCTGGCGCACGCTGTCGCGCTGCGCGTGCGGCGCGAGCGCCCGCACCGCCGCGAGGCGCGCCCTGGGATCGCGCGCCCCCGGGGCGCCGTGCTGCTCGAGCGCGGCGAGCAGCGCGCTCACCGCCTCCTCGGTGCCGATCGCCCCGAGCCGCTCGATGCCGCGGAGCCGCGCCGCCGGGTCGCTCGACGAGAGCAGCCGCTCGCCGACGGGCACGCCGAGGCTGCCGCGCAGCGGCGTCGCGCCGGCCTCGGCCCCCGCGGGCGCCTTGCCGCCTTCCTCCGCGGCCTGCGGCGCCCGGGCGGTCCGCGCGGCCGGCTGAGGCGCTGCCGAGCCCGCCATCGCGGTGGCCGCGAGCGCCGCGGCGAGGCCCAGGGCGCGGGGGGTTCCAGGGAGGAATCGCATTCGCTGCACCGCACTATCCCGCGATCGACGGCCCGCTGTCACGCCCCAGGCCAAGCCGTGTCAGCGCCGCGTGACAGCCTGGAATTTGATGGAAGCACGCGCTAGGTCGACCTACCGTGCAGCCGCGAAATGCGGCTGTGAGAGAGGTGAAGCTTGATCGACCTGGTACGGACACTGGAAAAGGCCATCACGGTCTCCGCCGGCAAGGCGTGGCCGGTCTTGCGGCGACTGAGCCGCCTCGGCGGCGAGCCCAGGCCGTTTCACCCGAAGTGGAGCGACAAGCCGATCCCGAGGGGCGGCGAGCGCACGGCGCCCCCGCTCGGCTGGCCTCGCGAGACGGACAGCCTGTGCCCGCGCTGCGTCAAGGAGGCGCGCGCCGAGATCCTGAGTGGCAGGGCGGACTGGACCAGGCTCATCACGGACAACCCCGGTGAGATCCGCGCCAGCATCGTCGCGCGCGAAGGGCGCGTGGTCATGGAGAAGACGTGCCCGAAGCACGGCTTCTTCTCGGACACGATCTCGATCGACCCGGCGTTCCTGGCGCGGATCGAGCGCCTCTTCGGCGGCCGCGACGTCGAGATGACGAAGGACAGGATCCACGACCACGGCTCGAGCACCATCCGTTACGGCCGCGGCGCGGTGCTCACGGTCGACCTGACGAACCGCTGCAACATGATGTGCGACCCGTGCTTCATGGATGCCAATCAGGTCGGCTACGTGCACGAGCTCTCCTGGGAGGAGATCACGCGGATCCTGGACGACGCGGCGGCGGTGCGCCCGCGCCGCCAGATGTCGATCCAGTTCTCCGGCGGCGAGCCGACGCTGAGCCCGCACTTCCTCGACGCGATCCGGTACGCGCGCGAGAAGGGGTACTTCGCGGTGCAGTGCGCGACGAACGGGATCCGCTTCGCGGACGAGCCGGGCTTCGCCAGGAAGGCCAAGGAAGCGGGCCTCCGGATGGCGTACCTGCAGTTCGACGGGGTCACGAACGAAGCGAACGGCCACCGGAAGATCGGGAACCTCTACGACGTGAAGCTGCGGGCGATCGAGGAGCTCTCGGCCGCCGGGATCGACGTCATCCTGGTCGTGACGATCGTCAACGGGGTCAACAACGATCAGGTGGGGCCCATCATCGACTTTGCGGTCCAGAACGCCGACAAGATCACGGTCGTCAGCTTCCAGCCGGTCAGCTTCACCGGCCGCGACGAGGACATCTCCGACGAGCTGCGCGAGAAGCAGCGCTATACGCTGAGCCACCTCGCGCACGACATCGCCCGGCAGACCGGCGTGACCGACCCGCTGCGCGACTGGTTCCCCCTGTCGGCGCTCAGCCCCTTCGGCAACGTGACCGACCTCCTCGACGGCCCCGACAAGGACTGGGGGCAAATCAACTGCGGCTGCCACCCGAACTGCGGGATCGGGACCGTGCTGTTCGTCCACAAGAAGACGAAGCGGATGGTCCCGCTGCTCGACTTCATCGATGTCGAAGGGCTGCTCTCCGATCTGCGCGCGATCTTCGACGCGGGGCGCGGCCGCGCCCTCACGAAGGCGCAGGTCGTCGCGGCGCTGCTGCGCCATTACCAGCCGGACAAGGCGCCGCCCGGCTTCCACCTCGCGACGCTCGTGAAGCAGTTCATGAGCCAGACGGGCGCCGCGCACGCCGGCGAGGGCGACGCCCGCGAGTACGAGTGGCGGGTCCTGTTCGTCGCGGGCATGTGGTTCCAGGATCTGTTCAATTACGACTTCCGCCGCACCGAGATGTGCATCATTCCGTACGGAACGCAGCTCGGCGAGATCAGCTTCTGTGCGTACAACACCGGGGCTGGATGGCGGAACATCCTCGAGAAGATGAAGGCCAACGCCACCGTGGCCGAGTGGTACAAGAAGCACGGTAGGCACCCTGTCTATGCGAAGAATCAGGATCTTCCTTTACCGGCCTACGACAACCCCCTAACGATCATCGAGCACGACCTTGCGTTGCGCGAGCGCGAGCAGGGCGGCGCGCGCCCACGGCGGGCGGCCCGGCGGCTGCCGATCGTGAGCTGATCGTGAGCTGATCGCGCCTCCTCCTCCCACGCCGCGCGCGGCACCACAGCCCCGGATCGCCGACAGACAGGTCACGTGAGCCCCTGGGCTCGGCGCCTCTGGGCTCGGTGATCAGTCGCAGGGCGCCTCACATCGACACAGAGTCCGGTTCTCCTCGCGGCCGTGTGGGCCGTGTGGGAGGAGCACGCGCTCGCGCGAGCGGCGCGGGAGTCGTGGAGAACGCACCACGCATGGTGTAGTCTGGTCACGTGACCTTGCACGCGGGCCGCTATGAGAGCTTGCGCGCCATCGCGTCAGGCGGCATGGCGACGGTGTATCTCGGGCGTGCCGTGGGCGCCGGCGGGTTCGAGCGCCTCGTCGCCCTGAAGATGATGCACCCGCACATCGCGGCGGAGCCCGAGTTCGTCGCGATGTTCCTCGACGAGGCGCGCCTCGCGGCGCGGGTCCGCCACCCCAACGTCGTCGCGACGTTCGATCTCGTCGAGGACCCGCTGTTCCTCGTCATGGAGTACATCGAGGGGCCGTCGCTGCACAACCTGCTCCGCACGTGCGCGCGGGCGAAGCGGCCCGTCCCGCTCGGGATCGCGCTCCGCATCTTCCTCGACGTGCTCGCGGGTCTCCACGCCGCGCACGAGCTCACGGGGAGCGAGGGCGAGCCGCTCAACCTCGTGCACCGCGACGTCTCGCCGCAGAACGTGCTCGTCGGCGTCGACGGCATCGCGCGCATCACCGACTTCGGCGTGGCCCGCGCCGAGACGAGGCTCGTGTCGACGCGGGGCAACGCGCTCAAGGGCAAGCTCGCCTACATGGCGCCCGAGCAGATCCGGGCCGCGAACGTCGATCGTCGCAGCGACGTGTACTCGGCCGGCGTGGTGCTCTGGGAGATGCTCACGGAGGAGCGCCTGTTCAAGGCCGACAACGACGGCGCGCTGCTCGCGCAGATCCTCGAGGGCGCGCCCACGGGTCCGCGCGGGGTGGTCCCGTCGGTGCCGACCGCGCTCGACCAGATCTGCCTGCGCGCGCTGCGCACCGACCCCGACGACCGCTTCCCGACCGCCGCGGCGTTCGCCGAGGCGCTGGAAGACGCGGCCACGCAGACGCCGGGCCTCGCCGTGTCGTCGCCCCGGGCGGTGGAGGCGCTCATCAAGGAGGTCGGTTTGCGCGGGCCGCCGGAGGGCCTCGGCGGGCCGGTCAGCGCGCGGAGCGGTCCCGCGTCGGCGCCCAGATCGGTGCGATCGCCGCTGAGCCAGCGCTCTCCGTTGAGCGATCGTCTGCCCCTGAGCCAGCGCGCTCCGTCGAGCGATCGTCTGCCCCTGAGCCAGCGCGCTCCGTTGAGCGATCGTCTGCCCCTGAGCCAGCGGAGCGCCGAGGCGGCGCCGGACAACTCGGGCGTCGAGGGCAGCGCGCCGGGGCTGGGCGCCGTCGTCTCCGAGGCCGTCTCCCGCGGCCGGCACCACATCGTGCGCCGCCGCGTGCTCGCCAGCGCCTGCGCGGTCGCGCTCACGCTCGGGGCAGGCGCCTTTCTCGCCGTCGGCCAGCGCGAGCCCGCCGCTCCCTTCACGGCGGAGAGCGCCTCTGTCTCCCGGATCTCGTCCTTCTTCCCCGCGGCCGCGGCGGCCAGCGGGCCGGTCCAGGCGGACGCGCCCGGGCATCCCGGCGAACCGGCGGGATCCCCGGTCCCCGGCGGCTCCGCTCAGGGCGCTGTTCCTGACAGCTCCGCTCAGGGCGTGATTCCTGGCAGAGCCGCCCAGAGCTCCGCCCCGGGCTCCGCGGGAAGGCCCGCACAGGTCCCTGCTCCCACCGCGAACCGTGCGACGAGCCCCGCTCCGCGGCCGAGCTCCAGAGCGGCCCCGCCCACGGCCGTCAAGCCCAGGACGAGCCGGCCCGACACGCGCACGACCAGCGGATCCACGGCCCCGACGGCGAAGCCGGCCACCCGCTCATCGACCGTTCGGAGCGCGGCGCCGAAGACCCCGCCAAAGGCGCCAGAGCCGAAGCGGAGCGCTCCACGGACGACCTCCCGGACGCCCTTCAAGCCATCAGGCCTGTGACGCACACAGGGCTGTGACGCACGACGTCACTGCGGAGATAGCCCAAGACGGTAGCTGCGCATGGCCCCAGCGCGCCCCCCGGGCCGAGCCATGATCCTTTTCGCCACCTCGTCCAACACTCCGACCATGGAGACACGTCCAATACCCCGACGACCGCGAGCACCCGCGACCTCGGCGCCGATAGCGCGACGTCGGGTCGCGCTATCGCACATTGAACGCGCCGCAGCGTGGCCTACATGCTCACGGAAGACAGCAGAACGTCAGTGGTCGCCTCACGAGCGCGATAGGGGAGGTAGGCTATTCTTGTCGTGGGGCGGTATGTGCTCGCCCAAGTGAAAGACGCGCCGCACGTCGGACGTTACCCCGGGGGGAACCAGCTCATGCGCTCGCTTTTCGAGCAGGTCGTCGAGTGCTGTGGCCTCGCGCCCGCGTTCGCCAGAAGGATCATCCAGGAGGCCTGCGAGCGGTGCGACGTGTCGCCGCCCGAAGCGATGACGCCAGCCGATCTCATCCGCTCGCTCCCGCACATCCGCCAGGCCCTCGGCGTCTTCCTCGATCCTGGGGAGGTGGCGCTGAAGACGGCCGCGATGCGAGCCCTCGTCAAGGGCTCCTGGCCGTCGATGGCCGCGGTCGTCCCCCCTGATTCGAACCAGGAGAGCCGGACGGCTCAGGACGAGCCCAAGGTCAAATCGAGCTCGTAGAGCTCGTAGTGCGAACGCCGCATTCCGAGCGCGACATACGTCGACTGCGCTCGCGCGTTCGCGGTCTCCACGTACAGGCGAATGCCGCATACGTCCCCCGCGTCCGCCGCCATCTCGTGGACTCGCCGGTACAGCGCCCGGAAGACCCCGCTGCGCCGCTGCGCGGGGGTCACATAGACGGACTGGATCCACCAGAAAGTGCCGTTTCTCCAGTCACTCCATTCATAGGTTATCATCAGCTGCCCGGCCATCTCGGACGCGTGCTCGGCCACCAGATAGAACCCTTTGGCCTCATCCGCGATCAGCGCGGCGGCGCCGCGGAGGGTGGTGGCGGCATCCAGCACCTTGCCCTCCGTCTCGAGCGCCATGGCCCGGTTGTTCGCCGCGATCAGCGCGGCGTCGGTGGGCGCCGCCCGGCGGATCACGAGCGCTGTCACGAGGCGACCTCCCGGCGGGCGTCGCAGGGACGCTCTCCGCCCGTACGGCCGGAGAGCTCGGGAGCGCGGCGTCGGATCGACATGGCCGACCCCATAGCGCGGGCAGCACGGCTGCTCAATCACTACGCGCACGCACGACGCGCGGCGCCTCGATCCAGCGACGAGCGCGGCCGGCGATGACCGGTCGCGAAGGCGTCGCCGCGGCGCGTTATGTTTCAAGGAGCGATCCTCGATGGGCGCGCGCGGCGCGCGGCGCGCGGTCCGTGGCTCGGCCGCGCCGGCGGCCTCTTGCGCCGGTTGGCGGAGGTTGTGCTCCTCGCCCGATCGCGCATACCCTCCGGGCGCCGAAGCCTCCCGGAGGGTGACCCTTGACACTGCTCGTCAGCGACTCGATTGCCCAGCGCGTCCAGCGGCTGGAGATCCCTTTCAACAGCTTCGGGGTCGATCCTTACGGCATCTCCCAGAAGCACCTGGGTCTCTTTTTCTCCCTCCTGGACTTCTTCTATCATCACTACTTCTCGGTGGGCGTGACGGGCCTGGAGAACGTCCCCGCGCGCGGGCGGGCGATGCTCGTCGGCAATCACTGCGGGGGAGTCGCCATCGACGGGGCGATGGTGGTCGCGTCGATGTTCTTCGAGATGGATCCGCCGCGCCTGGCCGAGGGGATGGCGGAGAAATTCATCAATCGCCTCCCCTTCACCTCGCTCTGGTCGAGCCGCACAGGGCAGTTCACCGGCCTCCCCGAGCACGCGAGCCGCCTCCTCGAGGACGAGCGGCTGCTCATGGTGTTCCCCGAGGGGGCGCGCGGCACCGCCAAGCTCTACAGCGAGCGCAACTCGCTCGTGCACTTCGGGTCCGGGTTCGTCCGGCTCGCGATGAAGACGAGGACGCCCGTCATCCCCTTCGGCTTCGTCGGCGGCGGCGAGGCGGTGCCGACCATCGCCAACTCGTACACGATCGGTCGGCTGTTGGGGGTGCCGTACATCCCCATCACCCCGTACCTCATCCCGGCGCCGCTGCCGGTCCAGCTGGAGATCACCTACGGCGAGCCGATGACGTTCGCCGGGACCGGCGCCGAGGAAGACGAGGTGATCCTGGGCCACGTCGAGCAGGTGAAGGCGAGGATCGCCGAGCTCATCGAGGCAGGCCGAAAGCGGCGCCGCGGGAAGCTCTCGCTGGACTGGCGCGGCGCCACGCCGCCCAGGCCCGCCTCATCGAAGGAGCACGCATGAGGGTCCTCATTCCAGGGATCACCGGCCAGCTTGGCCGCATGGTCGCGACGCGCCTCCTCGAGGAGGGGCACGAGGTGATCGGCATCGACCGGCGGCCGTGGCCGAGCGCCCCGGCCGGCATCGAGATGCACAACGTGGATCTGCAGAAGCGCGCCGCCGAGGACGTGTTCCGCAAGGCCCGGCCCCAGGCCGTCATCCACATGGCGACCGTGACGCACCTCGTGGAGCAGACGGAGGAGCGGTATCGGATCAACCTCGGCGGCACGCGCGTCGTCTTCGACAACAGCCGCGCCTGCGGGGTCGAGCACGTGATCTTCGTCGGCCGACACACCTACTACGGCGCCGGCCCCGAGTCGCCGCTCTACCACACGGAGGAGGATCCTCCGATGGCGGTGTCCACCTTCCCCGAGCTCGCCGACCTCGTCGCGGCCGATCTCTACGCCTGCACGGCGCTCTGGCGCGCTCCGGAGCTCTGCACGACCGTCCTCCGCATGTGCTACACGCTCGGCCCGACAGGCCACGGCACGCTGGCGAGCTTCCTCCGCGGCCCCCACGTCCCGTACGTGCTCGGGTTCGACCCGCTGTTCCAGTTCATGCACGAGCAGGACGTCGTCACCGCCATCTGCCTCGCCCTCGAGAAGCGCATCCGCGGCGTCTACAACGTCTCTGGCCCGCAGCCTGTGCCCCTGTCGCTCATCATCCGGGCGGCGGGCCGGGTGGCGGTGCCCCTCCCCGAGTTCGTCCTGCGCAACGCGCTCGGCCGCTTCGGCCTGCCGAAGCTCCCGCGCGCGGCGCTGACCCACATCAAGTACCCCGTCGTCGTGGACGGGGCAGCGTTCCGCGCCGCGACCGGGTTCAAGCACGCCATCGACGAAGCCCAGGCCATCCGCGAGTACCGCGACGCCCACCCGGTCCCGGCGAGCCGCTCCTGAGCCGGGGATAACCTCTCATGAGATAAGGAGGTCCCGATGTTGTCCGAGAAGGTCAAGCAGTTCGCGCCGGCCAGGCTCACCGCGGACATCGGCGATCTGCCCGAGCCGGAGAAGAGGGCGCTCGCCAAGCTCATCGAGGCTTCGCGGCAGCTCGATCCCGTGTTCGATCGGCAGGCCTACGCCGGGAACCCGGAGCTCCGCGAGGAGCTCGTCGCGGACGGCACCCCGGAGGGGCGGGACAGGCTCGCCTACTTCGACATCATGCGCGGCCCATGGGACAGGCAGGATCACCACCGCCCCTTCGCCGTCGACGAGCCCCATCCGCCTGGCGCCGGCTTCTACCCGGAAGATCTCTCGGCCGACGAGCTCAACGCGTGGATCGAGCAGCACCCGGGCGACAAGGAGGCCTTCACGAGCCTGTTCACGCTCATCCGCCGGGACCAGGGCCGGCTCGTCGCCGTGCCGTACAGCCAGGCTTATGCGGCGTGGCTCGGCCTCGCCGGCGCGCTCCTCGAGGAGGCCGCGGCGCTCACCGCGAGCGAGAGCCTGCGACGGTTCCTGAGGTCCCGGGCCGCCGCGTTCCGCTCCGACGACTACTATGCATCCGACAAGGACTGGATGGACCTCGACAGCCGCGTCGAGGCGACCATCGGCCCTTATGAGACCTACGAGGACGAGCTCCTCGGCCTCAAGGCCTCGTTCGAGTCGTTCGTCACGGTGAGCGACCCCGACGCCTCCCGGAAGCTCTCGAAGTACAAGGAGCTCCTCCCGGAGATGGAGCGCAACCTGCCTGTCCCCGAGGACGTGAAGACGGCGCGCGGCGGGGAGAGCCCCATCCAGGTCGTCGACCTCGTGTTCAGCGCTGGCGACGCCCGCAAATCGGTCCAGACGATCGCGTTCAACCTGCCGAACGACGAGCGCGTCCGCGCCGAGAAGGGGGCCAAGAAGGTCCTGCTCCGCAACGTCATCGAGACGAAGTTCGAGCTGATCATGCGCCCCATCGCCGAGCGCATCCTCGACCCGGCGCAGCTCGATCACCTGTCCTCCGACGCGTTCTTCAACGAGACGCTCTTCCACGAGCTCTCGCACAGCCTGGGCCCTGCGTTCACGACCGTGGGCGGGGAGCGGGTCGAGGTGCGGATCGCGCTCGGCCCGACATACTCGGCGCTCGAGGAGGCCAAGGCCGACGTGATGGGCGCTTACAACGTCCTCTTCATGATCCATCTAGGCCACTTCGCGGCCGATTTCAGGGAAAAGCTCCTCATCTCCTATTTCGCAGGGCTCTTCAGGAGCACCCGCTTCGGCGTGGCCGAGGCGCACGGCAAGGGGGCCGCGCTCCAGATCAACCGGTTCCTCGAGGAGCGCGCCGCCCGCTTCGACCCGGCGACACGGCGCTTCACCGTCGACGCCGCGGAGCTCGAGGCCGCGATCACCCGCCTCGTCCGCGACCTCTGCATGGTGCAGCACCGCGGCGACAGGCAGGCCGCCGGCGAGCTCCTCGCCAGGTACGGAGAGGTCTCGGAGCCAATGCGCCAGGCGCTCGGCGGCCTCGAGGGGATCCCGATCGACATCCGGCCGATCTACCCGCTCGCCGGCGAGTGAGCCGCCGGCGAGCGGCGCTCACGGCCCGATCTGCACGAGGAACGCGTCGCCGGCGCCCCGGCTCGTGGCCGTGGCCGCCCCGAGATCGAGGACGCCGTCGAAGCGGCCGGTCACCCAGCTGTCGCCGAGGAGATCGACGGCGACGGCGGTGCCGCGCTGCTCGCCCGAGTCGCCGAACGAGCGCAACCAGATCGGGTTGCTGGCAGGGTCGAGCTTCGCCACGAACACGTCGGCGGCGCCCATGGCGGAGTCCGCCTCGTTGCCGATGTCGAGGCTCCCCTGGAAGGAGCCGGTGAGGAGGATGTTGCCCGCCAGATCGACCGCGACGGAGGCGCCCTCCTGATCGGCGTCGTCGCCGAAGTCCTCGCACCACTGGAGGACGCCGTTCTCGTCCAGCCGGAGGAGGAAGATGTCCTTGTCTCCATTGCTCGTGAGCAGCGACTCGCCGAAGGAGATCGCTCTCCGGAACGAGCCGGTCACGAGGATGTTGCCCGCTCCATCGACGGCCACGCCGAGCGCTTCGGCCGCGTTGGTCGCGTCGGCCGCCTTGCTCCAGACGTGATCGCCCGAGGGGTCGAGCTTCGCGACGAACAGGTCGGTCTTGGCCTCGGTGGTGAGCGGCTTCTCGCCCCCGAAATCGACCTCCCCGCTGAACCAGCCGACGACGATGATGTTGCCGTCGCCGTCGACGGCGACGCCCGTGCCGGCCTGATCTCCCTTGCCGCCGAGCCGCTTGGCCCATTCGACGTGGCCGGCGGCGTCGAGCTTGGCCAGGAAGGCATCGCTCCTGCCGTGGCTCTCCAGGGTGAACCGCTCGCCCTGACGGCCCTCGCCAAAGTCGAGCGTGCCCGAGAACTCGCCGGTGATGAAGGCGTTCCCCGCCTGATCCACGGCGACCGCCGCCGCCTGTTGCGTGGCCTCGTCGCCGAAGCGCCGGCTGAACCGGTGCGCCCCGGTCGCGTCGAACCGCGCCACGACGACGTCGGCGCGGCGGCCGGCGCCCGCGAGCACGCCGCCGCCGAAATCGACGTCGCCGGCCACGCTGCCCGCGAGCACCACGTCGCCCCCCGGCGCGAGCGCGACCGCCCGGGCGACGCTGTCCGCGAAGCGGCGGCCGAACCGGAACCGCCCCTCGCGCGTGGAGGCGTCGCGGGAGAACGAGACGAGAAAAGAGTCCGGCTCGGCGAGCGCGCCCAGCTCGTCCGACGGGCCCGCGCCGAGATCGGTGCTGCCCGACGCCGAGCCGACCACCACGACGGCGTCGGCCGAGGCGGCGATGCCCAGGCCCTGCTGAGCGCCGGCCCCGCCGAGCGCGACGCTGTGCACGGGATCGCCCGTGCACGCTCGCCCGTCGCAGTTCTCGTCCTCGGGCGTGGCGCAGCTCTCGAACGTGGGCAGCACCTGGCCGACGCAGGCGCCGACGTCCGTCCCGTCGTCATTGCACGCGGCGACGCCGCCCACGCAGAGGCCGACGCCCTGCGTGCCCTGCGGCCCCGCGTAGCAGGCCGCCTCGGTACGGGGAACGCAGATCTCCTGCTCCTCGCTGCCGCCGCCCGCCCCCACGCCGCCGCCGCCGGCTCCCCCCTGGCCCACCGGCGCGGGATCCGCCGCCACGTCGGGGAACGGCGCGATGAAGGCGCACGCGCCGAGGCCGGTGCAGGCGAAGGCGAGCGCAGCGACGACGCCCGCTCCGGGGCGATGTGCGCCGCTCACAGCACTCCCTGCACGGCGACCCCGGCGCCGTCCGCGCCGACCCATGGCGAGAGCGCCGTCGGGCCGGGGGTGCGGGGCGCGGGCGCAAGCCGCCGCCCGGCGGCGTCCGGAGGAGCCGCGGGCGAGGAGGACGAGGGCCAGAAGAGGTACGTGGCGACGCCGCCTGCGATGAGGGCGGCCCCGGTGAGCACCGTGCTCGTGACGGCGAGCGCTTGCCCGCGGTCGTGCAGCGCCTGCCGCTCGCCCAGCGAGCCCGGGGCAGGGTTCGCGTTCTTCTTCAGGAAGCTGTGCCGCACGTCGTACGCCACGACGCCCGTGACCACGGCGCCGGCTGCGAGCGCGGCCGCCGTGCCCCCGACGACCACCGGCGAGATGCGCGGGCCGGGCGCGGGCGCGCTGGGCAGCGCCCGGCGCGCGGGCGCGATCGACAGCAGGACCGCGGGCGATCGCTTGCGGCCGAGATCGGCCCGCAGCTCGACGACCGCGCCCGTCTCGGCCTGCACCGACGCCTCGAACCGCGCCGCATAGTTCTCGGCCTCCACCACGACCCGCCGCGCCCCGGGGCTCACGAGGATGGCCGCGCCGACGAGCGCGGCGTGGATCGGCTCACCATCGATCTCGACGCGCACGCCGGTCGCGTCCTCGGGCAGCTGCAGGACGATCTGCGACGTCTTCACGCGGAGCTTCTCTAGTCGTGCCCGCGACTCCCTGGCGAGCGCGAGCTCGTTCCGCGCGGTCGCGCCGGACGCGGCGAGCTCAAATGCGTTGAGCGCCTCGACGACGTGGCCGAGCGCTTCATGACAGACCCCGAGGTGATACCAGAGAGGCGGGGACACGACGATCTTGCTGATGCGCTCGTACGTCTCCAGCGCCTCTGCCCACCGGCCGCCGTCCTCCGCAGCGAGGCCGAGCGCGAAGAGGCGCCGCGCGGACGCGAGCTCCGCGGCGCTCGGCTTGTGGGGCGCAGCGAGAGCCGCAGTGTCGCTCGCGACCGGGGCCGGCGGCGCGCGCCCGGCGTCCTCCGGGGGAGGCTCGGCGAACGCAGCCGGACCGACGCCGACCAGGGCGAAGAATACCACTCCGCCGATGGTGATCCGATGCTTCACCCACGCCTCCTTCCATCACCAAGCGATAGAGGCAGTCTAACCGTACTCACGCAGATCGATCCTCGACAACTGGAAAATTGTTTGAGATTGGCGTCCGATCCTGGAACGCTCTTGCACGACCCGCCTGGAACACTCTCCCACTGTCGGTGAGGGCTTCAGCATGGTCGGATTCACGACGACACAGGAGTCGCAGGTACGAGCTGTGATAGCGCCCGTCGATCTTGTGCCAGGCCAGCTTCTCGGCCGCTATGAGCTGCTGATCGCCATCGCGCAGGGCGGAATGGGGACGGTGTGGGCGGCCCGAGAGCGCGGCGGGGCGGCGGGCGACAAGATCGTGGCAGTCAAGACGATGCTGCCGGCGCTCTCCAGCGATCCGCGCTGCAAGCGCATGTTCCTCACGGAGTCGCGCATCGCGGCCCGGATCAAGCACCCCAATGTGTGCGCGATCCTGGATCAAGGTGAGCAGAGCGGGGTGCTCTACTTCGTGATGGAGTGGATCGACGGCGACGCGCTCGTGGCGCTGCTCGGCGGCAGCACCCGCAAGCAGGGCAGCCCGCTCCCCCTGCCCGTCGCGGTGAGGATCGCGATCGAGGCGGCGCGGGGGCTCCATGCGGCCCACGAGCTACGGGACGACGGCGGCGCGCTGGTCGGGCTCGTTCACCGGGACGTCTCGCCGCACAACATCCTGATCACGCGGGACGGCTCGGTCAAAATCGCCGATTTCGGCGTGGCCAAGGCCATGGCGCAGGTGGACAACCCGACGACCAACACCGGGCACATGAAGGGCAAGATCCTCTTCATGGCGCCCGAGCAGGTCTATAGCGAGCAGCTGGACCGGCGGTCCGACGTCTTCGCGCTCGGGATCGTGCTCTATCAGCTGACGACGGGCACCCACCCGTTCGCCGCCAGCCACGACCTCGCGACGATGGCGCGCATCGCGCGGCCCGAGCCGGTCGATCCGCCGGGCACCCTCGTCCCCGGGTACCCCGCCGCGCTCGAGGCGGCGGTGATGCGCGCGCTCGCCAAGGATCCGGCCGAGCGCTTCGCGACGATGGCCGAGCTCGCGGACGCGCTGGAGGCGGTGAGCGCCGATCTCGGCAGCCGCCCCGGCGAGGTCACGGGGTACATCCGCAACGCGCTCGCCGCGCGCACCGCGCGTCGCGCGGCGCTGATCAAGGACGCGCTGCGCGCCGCGGAGGGCAGATCGCGGGGGCGCCCCCCCTCGCGCCTGGACCCGCGCCGCCGCGCCCGGACGATCGCCACCGCGGCGGCGCTCGTCGCCTCGGGCGCGCTGCTCGGGGCGGCGACGCTCCTGTGGATCGGCCTCGGGGAGGGCCCCGGCGCGCCGCCCGTGGCGGTGCCCGCGGCGCCGGCCATCGCGGTGGAGCCGCGCCCGGGGGTCGTCACCGCCGAGCCGCGCGCCCCGGAGCCCGCGCACGTGTCAGAGCCGGCCCCGTCCACCACGCCCGCGGCGCCGCCGTCCTCCACCCCCGCCGCGAGCGCGAGCCCGCCTCGCTCCCGATCGCCTGGCGAGACCGGGCGCGCCAAGTTCCGCGAGCCCGGCTTCTAGCGCGCGCCGGGGCCCCGCCCCGCGCCGACGAGCGCGCGCCGGGGCCCCGCCTCGCGCCGACGAGCGCGCGCCGGGGCCCCGCCTCGCGCCGAGGAATATTCGAGAGGCGCCGGTTGTCCTCGGGCGGCCGGGCTTGCTATGAGCTCCCACCCGTTATGCACGACGTACGCGCCCTGAACGAGCTGGTCGCCAAAGAGAGCGCCTTCATCGACACCCTGCTGAGCGAGGTCGGCAAGGTCATCGTCGGTCAGACGTACATGATCGAGCGCATCCTCATCGGGCTGCTCACCGGGGGGCACGTCCTCCTCGAGGGCGTCCCGGGCCTCGCCAAGACGCTCACGGTGCGGACGCTCTGCGACGCCATCCACGCGAAGTTCTCGCGGATCCAGTTCACGCCGGATCTGCTGCCCGCCGACCTCATCGGCACCGTCATCTACAACCACCAGAAGGGCGACTTCACCTCCAAGCTGGGCCCGATCTTCGCGAACCTCGTGCTCGCCGACGAGATCAACCGCGCCCCCGCGAAGGTGCAGAGCGCGCTCCTCGAGGCGATGCAGGAGCGGCAGGTCACGATCGGCGACACGACCTACCCGCTGCCGAGCCCGTTCGTGGTCATGGCGACCCAGAACCCGATCGAGCAGGAGGGGACCTACCGCCTCCCGGAGGCGCAGGTCGACAGGTTCATGCTCATGGTCAAGGTCGGGTACCCCGCGCGGGCCGAGGAGCGGCAGATCATCGACCGCACGACGTCCGCGATCGAGGGCAAGGCCGCGAAGGTGACGACCCCCGAGGAGCTCGTGTCCGCGCGCAAGGTCGTGCGCGACGTGTACATGGATGATCGCGTGAAGGACTACATCGTGGACGTGGTCTTCGCGACGCGCGAGCCCGGGCAGAAGGGGATGCGGGAGCTGAGCAGCCTCATCGAGTACGGGGCGAGCCCGCGCGCCTCGATCGCGCTGGCGCTGGCGGCGCGCGCGCACGCCTTCCTGCGCCACCGGGGCTACGTCACGCCGGAGGACGTGAAGGCGATCGGCCCCGACGTGCTCCGGCACCGGGTCGTCCTGACCTACGAGGCGGAGGCCGAGGAGGTCACGTCCGAGCAGATCGTCCGGCGCGTGTTCGAGGTGGTCGAGGTGCCGTGATCAAGGCCTCCGGCTCGAAGAACCCGCTGCCGCCGGAGCTCCTGAAGCAGCTCCGGCGCATCGAGATCCGGACGCAACGGCTCGCCAACGAGCAGCTCTCCGGGACGTACTCGTCCGTCTTCAAGGGGCAAGGGCTCTCGTTCCGCGAGGTGCGCGCGTACCTGCCCGGCGACGACGTGCGCTGGATCGACTGGAACGTCTCGGCCCGCATGAGCGAGCCGTTCGTGAAGGTGTTCGTCGAGGAGCGCGAGATGACCGTCATGCTGGTCGTCGACGCCTCGCAGAGCGAGCAGTTCGGCACGCGGCGCGCGTCGAAGGCGCGCGTCGCCGCCGAGATCGCCGCGCTCTGCTCCTTCAGCGCCATCAAGAACAACGACCGCGTGGGCCTCGTGCTCGCGACCGAGGCCATCGAGAAGCTCGTCCCGCCGAAGAAGGGGGACAAGCACGTGATGCGCGTCATCCGGGAGATCCTCGGGCACGAGCCGAAGTACACGGGGACGAACCTGAAGCTCGCGCTCGAGACCCTGGTGAAGGTGGCCAAGCGGAGGAGCGTGGCCTTCGTGATCAGCGATTTCTTCGCCTCCGGCTTCGAGCGCTCGCTCTCGCTCGCGAGCGCCAAGCACGACGTGATCCCGGTGATGCTCGTCGACCCGCGCGACGAGGAGCTGCCCGACGTGGGGCTCGCGACGTTCGAGGACCTGGAGACCGGGGAAGAGGTCGTGGTGGACACCGGCGATCGGGCGGTGCGCGACCACTACCGCGCCGCCATGCGCAAGGTCCGGAGCGACCGCGACAAGCTGTTCAAGAAGCTCGCGCTCGACGCCGTGGTGGTGAAGACCGGCGAGAGCTTCGTGAGCCCGCTGCGCGACCTGTTCGCCAAGCGGGCGCGGAGGCTCAGGCGATGAGGACGCGCCGCTCGGCGGTCCACGCCGCGCGCGGCGCGAGCCCGCTCGCGTGGGCCGCGCTGGCGACGGCGCTCGCGTGCGCGGCGCCGGCGCGATCGCAGCCGGACGCTGGCGGCGCCGGAGGGCCCGCCGCTGACGACACCCCGCCGCCGCCGGCGCTGCCGACCCCGGCCCCGGCAGCGCCGGCGGCGAAGGAGCGCGGCGAGAGCGTGTGGGCCTCGTGCGCGGAGCACGTGCCGCCCGGCGCGACGCGCCCCCGGATCGAGGAGACGTTCCCGAAGAACGGGTTCAGCGGGTACGCGGCCCACCTCGAGATCACCGTCACGCACGGCAAGGGCGAGACGGTGCTGCCGGAGGGCTTCAAGGTCCAGGGCGACAGCGACGCCGCGCGCGCGATCCAGAAGGCGGGGTTCGTCCTGCCGGAGGCCGACGCGGGCGCGGGGCCGACCAGCACGACGACGGCGACCGACGCCGGCGCCACGACCAAGCTCGTCATCCCGTTCGTCCCGCTGCCCAAGGAGCCCGGGAGGAGCGCCCTCCTGCTGCCGCCGGTGCCGATCGCCGTGTCCCGCGCGAGCGGGGAGCTCGTCACCGTCTGCACCCGGCCGCACGAGATCGTGATCGAGGACCCGATCGCCAACGAGCGGGATCCCAAGGTCAAGCCGAACCCGCCGCCGAGGCCGCAGCGGGAGGAGTGGGTGCTCGCGAAGCAGCTCACGGTCGGCATCCTCATCGGCGCGGCGCTCGGGCTGCTCGTGGCGTGGCTGGTCCGGCGCTGGCTGCGCCGGCCCCGCGTCGTGGTCGCGCCGCCGCCCAAGCTGCCGTGGGTCGCCGCGCTCGAGGAGCTCGAGGCGCTCCGGCGCTCCGACCTGCTCGGCGAGGGGCGGACCGGCGAGTACTTCGATCGCGTGAGCGACTGCGTGCGCAAATACCTCGGCGCGCGGTACGGCTTCGACGGCCTCGAGACGACGAGCGACGAGATGCGGGAGCTGCTCGCGCGGGTGCGCCCGCCCGTGCCGGTGCTGCCGCAGATCGCGCGGTTCCTCGCCGACTGCGATCTCGTGAAGTTCGCGCGCCTCCAGCCGAGCGAGGCCGACTGCCTCACGGCGCTCGACGACGGCGAGAACATCGTGCACCGCACGACCCCGCCGGCGGCGCGGCCCGGCGACGGCGCCGGCCCCCGGAGCTCGCCCGCCGGCGGGCAGCAGCCGCCCGCTCGCCCGTCCGGGGCGCCGGAGGAGGCGCCTTGAGCCGCACGAAGCGCGCATCGCTCGCCCTCATCGCGACGCTCGTCGTCGCCGCGCTCGCCTGCGTGTACCCCTACCTCGCGCGCCGCGAGGCCTGGTCCTCGGCGAGCTGGCAGAACCCGTGGTTCTTGCTCGCGCTCATCGCGGTGCCCGTCGTCTGGTACTGGGGCATCTTCGCGGAGGACGCGCGCAGGCCGCGGCTCCGGCTCGGCACGGTCGCGCCGCTCGCGCGCGGGCCGCGCGGCCTGCGCAGCCACCTGCGCGACCTGCCCGGCGTGCTGCGCGCCGTGGCGCTCGCGCTGCTCGTCCTCGCGATGGGGCGGCCGGTCAGCGTGCTCCGCGAGCAGCGATCGGACGACAAGGGCATCGACATCGTCGTGGCGCTCGACCTGTCGGGCTCGATGCGCGCGATCCTCGACGCGCGGCCGAGCGACCTCCCCGGCCAGCCGAAGCTGCCGCGCGGCAAGCGGCTGACCCGGCTCGACACGGCCAAGCTCGTCCTCCAGGACTTCATCAGCCGCAGGAGGACCGATCGCCTCGGCGTCGTCGTCTTCGGCAAGGCCGCCTACGTGCTGTCGCCGCCGACGCTCGACTACCACCTGCTGACGCAGATGGTCTCGCAGATGACGCTCAACGTGATCGACGGCAGCGCGACGGCGATCGGCGACGCGCTCGGCACCGCGGTCGCCCGCCTGCGCAGGAGCGACGCGCAGTCGAAGGTCGTCATCCTCCTGACCGACGGCGACTCGAACGCCGGGGCCATCTCCCCCGAGTACGCGACCCACCTCGCGACCTCGCTCGGCGCCAAGGTCTACACGATCCAGATCGGCACCGACGACGAGGTCGAGGTCGAGGACGGCATCGATCTCTTCGGGCAGCCGCGCTACGTGCGCCACCGCTTCCCGGTGAACCCCGCGCTGCTCCAGGAGATCGCGCAGAAGACCGGCGGCGCGTCGTACGTGGCGACCGACGCGAAGGCGCTCGCGGACAGCATGCACGACGTGCTCGACCGGCTGGAGAAGACCCGCTTCGAGGCGTCGAGCGCCGCGTACGAGGATCTCTTCCCGTTCCTGCTCCTGCCCGGGGTGTTCCTGATCGGGCTCGACGCGCTCCTGCGCGCCTGGCTGCTCCGGAGGTTCCCGTGAACTTTGCGGCCCCCTGGTTCCTGCTCGGGACGGCGTTCGCCGCGCTGATCGGCCTCCTGCTCATCCTCGGCGGCTTCGGCGTGGCGCGCGCCATCAAGCGCTTCGGCGACGAAGATCGCGTGAAGGCGCTCACCACCGCCGATCCGGCGAAGCGCCGCGCCTGGAAGGGCGTGCTGCTCGTGCTCGCGACGGCGCTCGCGTTCGTGGCCGCGGCGCGCCCCCAGTACGGCAAAGGCACGCGGCTCGTGCCGGCGACCAACGTCGACGTGGTGATCGTGCTCGACTACTCGAAGAGCATGTACGCGCGCGACGTCGAGCCGTCCCGCATCTTCCGGGCGAAGGTCGAGGTCGCCCGCCTCATCAAGGATCTCGAGGGCGCGCGCTTCGGCGCGGTCGCGTTCGCCGGCGAGCCGATGGGCTTCCCGCTGACCGCCGACGGCGCGGCGATCGCGCAGTTCTTCCGCCAGCTCGACCCGAACGACATGCCCATCGGCGGGACGGCGATCGCGCGCGCGCTCGACCAGGCGAACGAGCTCCTGAGGCGCGATCCGAAGTCCGCCGAGCACAAGCGGATCATCCTGCTGGTCACGGACGGCGAGGACCTCGAGGGCTACCCGCTGAGCGTCGCCCAGGCGATCGGCGCCCAGGGCACGACGATCCACGTCGTTCAGATCGGCGGGCGCACGCCGGAGCCGATCCCGGAGATCGGCCAGGACGGCCGCATCGTCGGGTGGCGGACCGATCGCCAGGGCAAGCCGCTCACGACCGAGCTGTCGCTGTCGGGCGAGCAGCAGCTCGCGTCGATCGCGCAGGCGACGCCGGGCGGGCAGATCATCCGCGCAGAGAAGGGGACCACGGGCATCGAGACGATCGCCGCGGAGCTCAGGCGGCAGATGAAGAGCGAGCTCTCGGAGCGGGTCGAGACGGTCTACGCGGACGTCTACTTCTACCCGCTCGGCCTCGCGATCCTGCTCCTCATCGCCGAGGTGTTCCTCAAGGACGCTCCGCGCCGTCGCTTCGTGGCGACACACCCCGAGGCCGCGCCGAAGCGCGCCGGGCTGCTGCAGAAGGGGCGCCCGCTCGGCGCGGACCTCGCGGCGGGAGCGGGGCCGACGCCTCGGGGCAACGCGGGAGGGCAGCATGCCGCGTCGTGATCGCAAGCGCGTGGATCTCGCCGGGTTCTTCGCGCGCCGCGGGCGCTGGATCGCGATCGGGCTCGCCGCCGCGTGCCTCACCGGGGCCGCGTTCTCGGCGGCGACCGGGTGCAGCGGGTGGGATCCGACGTCCCCGTTCGAGCGGAACGCGCCGGCGGTCGACCAGGCGATCCGCGATCTCGACGCGGGCAACCTCGAGTCTGCCGCGCAGGCCCTCGAGAGCTACCTGGGGACGGGCGCGTGCAGCGACGCCGGCATCGGGCTGCCGGACTCCGTGCGCCAGAAGCCGAACGGCTCGTTCGATCTCGGGCTGACGCTGTTCCACCTGGCCGAGCGCTACGGTCATCGGTTCGGTGACGAGGAGCTCGCGGACGGCGGGCCGGAGCAGGAGCAGAGCGACGCGCTGCGCGGGATCGAGATCGACTGCGCGCTGGTCCTCGTGAAGGCGATCGGGGCCGATCCGAGCGTGCCGGCCGACCTGCGCGCGCGGGCCCGCTACCTCTCGGGCAACCTCGAGTTCTTGCGGCGCAAGTACGAGGATGCGGTGACGTACTACGACCAGGCGCTGGCCATCATCCCCGGGGTCCTCGAGGAGGCCGGCGGCGACGGCGTCGGCCGGGACGCGGCCTGGAACCGGGCGATCGCGCTGCGGCGCATCGAGGACCAGAAGGACGCCGCGCCGCCGGACGCCGAGCCCGATGCGCCGCCGGACGCCGAGCCCGACGCGCCGCCGGACGCCGAGCCCGACGCGGGCGACGACGGCGGCGAGCCTGACGCGGGCAACGACGGCGGCGAGCCTGACGCGGGCGACGACGGCGGCGGCCAGGACGCGGGCAACGACGGCGGCGACCAGGATCAGAGCCCCGACGCTGGCCCGCAGGATCAGACGCCCGACGCCGGCGCACCCGAGCAACCCGAGCCGCCGCGCGAGCAGCCCCAGGAGCCGCCGCAGACCGGCCGGCAGGACGATCGCATCCTCGACCAGCTCGAGGAGGCGCCGACGTATCAGGAGCAGGAGGCGAAGAACAAGGCCGGTATGCGGCGCGGCCGCGGCATGGAGGACAAGTGACGCTCGCGCTCGCCCCCCCGCGCCTCGCGCCGCTCGCGGCCGCGCTGCTCGTGGCGTTGCTCGCGTTGATCGCCCCGCTCCGCGCGCGTGCCCAGCAGCAGCCGGAGCTCACGGCGCGCGCGAGCTCCACCGACGTCGAGGTCGGCGAGCCGTTCACGGTCGAGGTGAAGGCGCTCGTCGAGCGCGGCGCCGGCATGCCCTCCGATCCGGAGCTGCGTGTCCCGCCCGACCTCTCCATCGTCTCCGGACCGAGCATCGGGACGCAGATGAAGACGCAGCTCGGGGGCGGCGTCATGATCACGCAGCTGGGCATCAGCGCGACGTGGCAGATCGTCGCGAACAAACCCGGCCGCTACACCATCCCGGGGCCGACGATCTCCTGGAACGGCAGGCGCCTGCCGGCGGCTCCGATCCTGATCAAGGTCACGCCGGCGAGCGGGCGGCCTCGCCGGCCGAGCAACCCGTTCCTGTTGCCCGGCGGCCCGCTGCAGGGCTTCCCGTGGCCGTTCGGCGGTCCGGGCGGCATGTTCGACGACGAGGCGACCCAGGACGAGCCCGAGGCCGAGGCGACGGAGCTGGCGATGCCGCGCGAGCCCGACCCGGTGGTGTTCCTGCGCGCCATCCCCGACAAGACGACCGCGGTGGTCGGCGAGCAGGTCACGGTCTCGTTCTACCTGTACTTCCGCGAGAACGCCGAGATGACCGAGCCCCGCGCGACGCCCGCGCCGGACTTCCTTCGCCACACGCTCCTCGAGGACCCCCGCACCGAGCGGCCCGTGTACACGCGGGTCGGCGGGTACCGCTATGCGGCCCGCCTCGTCGACAAGCTGGCGCTGTTCCCGCTGAAGACGGGCGAGCTGCGCACGGGCAGCATGCAGACGCGCATCACCGGTCGCCGGATCGGCGCGCGCGTGCTGCGCGAATCGAACGACGTCGTCGTGAAGGTCACGGAGCCGCCCCTCGCCGGCCGCCCGTCCGGCTATGCCGTCGGCGACGTCGGTCAGTTCACGCTCAAGGCGACGGTGCAGCCGCGCCAGATCGAGCAGGGCGGCTCGGTGGCCGTGAACGTGCAGATCGCGGGCACCGGCAACTTCCCCCAGTCGCTCCGGGTGCCGGAGCGGACCGGGCTCGACTGGCTCGACCCGGAGAAGCGCGACGCGATCGAGCCGCGCGGCGGCGCGATCGGCGGCACCCGATCGTTCGGCTACGTCGTCCGGATCCAGGAGAGCGGCGCGGTCGATCTCGGGAAGATCGAGCTCCCCTACTGGGATCCGGCGCAGAAACGCTACGTGGTCGAGCGCGCCGAGCTCGGCGTCGTCCAGGTCAGCCCGGTGGCTCCTCCGGCGTCGTCCGGGCCGCCGTCCAGGGCGCCTCTCGCCGAGGGCGACGGCGCCGGCCGTGGCGCGCCGTTCGCCGGCATGCCGGGTCTCCGCACGTCGCTCGGCCCGCACACCCCGCCCGCGACGCTGCCCCTCGACGGCGCGCCGTTCTGGCTGCTCCTCGCCGCGCCGCCGCTCGCCGTCACGCTGTTCGGCGCGGGCGATCGGCTCTTGCGCCGGGCGCGCGATCGCCGCGCGGCGGGCGCGACCTCGCCCGCCCGGCTCGCGGCGATCGCCCAGCGCGAAGCGGAGGAGGCGGCCGCTCAGGGAGATCTCGGGGCGACGGCCGCGGCGATCGAGCGCGCGGTGCACCGGGCGATCGAGTCCGCGACGGGCCTCCGCTCGCGCGGCGTCCTGCTCGCGGAGCTCCCGGGCGAGCTCGGCCGGCGCGGCGTCCCCGGGCCGCTCTCGTCGCGCGCGTGCGAGGCGCTGGCCGCGTGCGAGGCGATCCGGTTCGAGCCGACCGCGCAGGAGGGCGGCGGCGCCGCCGCCGCGGCGCTCGTCGAGCAGAGCCGCGCCGTCGTGAACGAGCTCTCGCGATGGAAGCCCGCATGAACGGCCGCCGCAGGCGCCTCTTCGTCGGCGCGCTCCTCCTCGCTGCCAGCCTCGCGCCGGCGCTGCCGTCGAGCGAGGCGCGCGCGCAGCCGGCGGAGTCCCCGGAGGTGATGTTCCAGGAGGGCACGGCGGCGCTCGGCCGCGGCGAGTACGGCGCGGCGATCGACACGTTCGAGCTGCTCGCCGACCGCGGCTTCGTGCACCCGGACGCGAGCTACAACCGCGGGCTCGCCTACGTCACGCGCGTCCGCGAGGGCGCGGATCGCCCCGGCGACCTCGGCCGGGCGGCGGCCGCGTTCGAGGAGGCGCTGCGGCTCCGTCCGGGCGACGCCGACGCGGATCGCGCGCTGGATCTCGTGCGCGCCGAGATCACCCGCCGGCGCTCGCGCCGCGCCACGGATGCGGTCGACGTGCGCCCGACGCTCGGCCGGGTCATCGTCGGCCTCGCCTCGGAGCGCACGTGGGCGGCAGCCGCGCTCCTCGCGTCGCTGCTCCTCGCCCTGGGCGTGGTCCTGCGGCGCCGCCCTGCCGGCCCTGCGCACGTCGCGGGCAGCGTCCTTGCGCCGACGGCGCTCGTCGCGCTGCTCGCGCTGGTGCCGCTCACCTATGCGGCGCGGCACCTCCGCCTCACGACCCGGGCCGGCGTCGTGGTGGTCCCCGAGGTCCGGCTCCTCGACGAGGACGGGCGCGCGCTGCCCCGCGCGGAGCACAGCGCGATCCCCGAGGGTGCGTCGGTCGAGGTCGGCAGGAGATCGGGCGGGCTCGCGGAGGTCCGCTGGGGCGCAACGGAGGGATGGGTTCCGGCGTCGAGCATCCGGCTGCTCGCTCCATGAGCCGCGCCATCGTGTGCTAGGTTGTCCGCGTGTGGGTACGCCGCGCAGCCATTCGCCCCGTCCCCTCGTACGCTCAGGTGCCGGCGCGCGTCCTGTCCGAGATCGAGGATCAGCTCGCCGAGGATGACGACGACTCGCGCAAGCAGCTCGACGACGCGTTCACGCGCTTCGAGCAGACGCAGCCTGCGCTCGCGGACCGGATCTCCTCGGTGCTCTCCGGCCCGCTCGACGAGACGGCGCTCGCCCTCGGCTATTTCCTGACGCTCGCGATCTGGCTCGCCTTCGACGAGCTGTTCGGTCAGGACCTCGACGAGGTCACCGAGACGGCGCTCACGGGCGTCGAGGAGTCGCTGAACCTGGACGAGCAGATCCGCCTCCACGATCCTGCCGAGGCGGTCGACTCGGACGACGTCATCGCGATGGAGCAGCCCGACGTCCTCGCCTTCGTGCAGGAGCACCTCGACGCGGCGCTCGAGGCGAACGCGCACGAGGTCGACGTCGACGACGTCCACTCGATCTACCGGGTGGTGCTGATCGAGGTCCTGGCCCTGAGCTACGCCGTCCGCCCGCCCTCGAACTGGGTAGCACTGACGACCGAGTTCACCGCCTAACGCGTCTCCCCCGTCCCTCCACCTCCTTCTCTGGACCACGCCGCCAGAGCGGCGTTCACCCGCACAGGAGACGGGCCCAGATCGGCGTTTTCGGCGCACAGGCGCACTCCAGTGCGCCGAGCACCGAAAACGCCGAGGTGGGCCCGTATCCGCAGCGGGTGGACGCCGCTCCTAGTGTGCTGAGAAGGTGGCTAGGAAGGCTGGCATCTCGGCGCTGCGGCCGTCCTGGAGGAGGACGGTTCGGCGCGGGGCGTTGATCGCGTCGAGCACGGCGACGAGCTCGCGGAACGGCGTCTTGTCGTCGCTGTGGAGCACGGCCTGATCGGCGCGGCGGTCGCTCGGGGCGCGGTGCTCGCCGCTCCGCTCCCACTCGCGCTGGATGGCCTCGCCGAGCTCTCTGTAACGGATCGCGGTGGCTCCCGCCCCGCCGATCTCGACAGGACGTTTGGGGACGCTCACCTCGCTCAGGACAGTCGCGCCCTGCTTCCACACGAGGTTGAACTGGTCCTCGCCGACGTGGACATGCATCGTCCTGAGAGGCTCTTTCTGGCACTCCTCACCGCACCCCGCGGCGGCAGGCACCTCCGCGCTGGTCTTGAGCCGCGAGTTCGTGACCCACACCGCCGTGATGAGCAGGAAGGCGATGGTCACCATCAGCAGATCGATGAACGGAATCATGTTGATCTCGCTGTTTCTCGCCCGCCTCTCGCCACCTCCCACGTCGACGCCCGCCATGGCTGCCTCCTCGTGTGCTCGTGTTGTCGCGGCGCACGCGCCAGCTCCGCGGCCGCGCTGCGATAGGAGGACAGAGCGCGGCGCGCGCCGGATGTTCCTGGAAAGCACCAACGTCCGCTCCCCCGCCACGGGTGAACCGCTCGCGCGGGTGGGCCGCGCCGGCGATCCCGATGAGCGCGACGAGCGCACTCTCAGGCGGCCCACACTCCGCATCGTCCACTATTTCGGAGGCGCTTCACTCCGCCCAGCCGCAAAAAGACGCAACGCGTCAACATAAAGCAGCCTCATCCTTGGACGCTCTGAACATGGACAGGGCGGACGAAAAGCTCGATTTTCTCGGCATAGGAGCAGAGGCAGGTGCTCGTCGACACGGACGACAGGGCGTCGTGCCGTCCTCGGGCCAACGCAGCGTGCCGACCCTCGTGCGTCATGGCCGAGCTGTCCCTTGACAGACAATCCGTTATAACGGATGATGGACCTACGGGTTGGAGGTGAAGCGGATGCGCCCCCAGAGTGCTCAAGTGATCGACCTCGAGGAATACCGGCAGCAGCGGCGAGCGGCTCGGAACGAGCATGCTCCCGAGAGCGACAGGAAGACGTTGTCGGGCGGCGCATTGACCATGCATGTCGCCCTCTGGTGGTTCCCGATGTGGACGTGGATGCCCGTCTGGCAGATGCGATGAAGACCGTCCGTCAGAACACGCCACGGAGCTCGCCTGGGCTCGTTTCCGGCGATGGGCTCGGCGCGTCGTTGCCCGTGGAGGGCTACCAGAACGGCGTCCAAGCGTCCGCCGTATCGGCGGGGCGCCCTTCATCGCCCGCTGGACCGCGCTCGCAGCGCAGACCGGAGAGCGTCGCTGGCCCCGCGAGCTCGTACTCCAGCCGCGCAAACGGAGAGGGGCCGCAGCGGGACGTGGACGAGGCCTCTGGAGACGCCTGGGCCTACGAGATGGCCCCGCAGGACGCCTCCTCGGCGCTCACCGGCATCGTCGGGGCCAACCTGCGTCGCCTCCGGACCAAGCGAGGGCTCTCCCTCGAGCGGCTGGCGAAGGCGTCCGGCGTGAGCCGGGCGATGCTCAGCCAGATCGAGCTCGGCCAGAGCACGCCGACGATCAACGTGCTCTGGAAGATCGCGCGGGCGCTCGGCGTGCCCTTCTCGGCGCTGATCAGCGACCAGTCGCTCGGCGGCACGTCGCTCATCCTGGCCGCGCGCGCCAAGGTGTTGACGTCGCATGACGGCTCGTTCACGTCCCGCGCGCTGTTCCCGTTCGACGTGCCGAGGACCGTCGAATTCTACGAGATCACGCTCGCGCCCCTCGCCACGGAGCACGCGGATCCTCACCCGCCGGGCACCGTGGAGAACCTCGTGGTGACCTCCGGAACGCTGGAGATGGTCGTCGGCGCCGAGCGGCATGTGCTTGCGACCGGCGACGCGATCATGTTCGACGCCGACGTGCCCCATCAGTACAGGAACCTGACCGATCAGCAGGTCATCCTGTACCTGGTGATGACGTACGTCGAGAAGACGGGCTGACAGGGGCGCTCGACAGCTCGGATCACCGAGGCGCCAGGACGCCGAGGGGAAAAGCACGTCTCCCGGCGCTGCTCTTCTCCCTCCGGTGCCGCGGCGACTCCGTGTGTTCTGCGCTGCGCTCGGGAAATGCCGGCCGCGCCGCCGCGCTCACCTGGATATGCTGGCGACGTTCGAGCCGGCGCCCATGTTGCTCGTGCCGCTCGCGCCGACGCCCATGCCCATGCCGGTGCTCATGCACATCATCATCGGCATGTTGCCGCACATCATCATCATCGGCATGCCCATTCCCATCATCTTCATGATGGCTTCACAGCGCTGGCGCAGCATGTCCATCCCCATGCCATCCATGGGAATCATCTTGCAGACCATACCCTCTTTATCCATCTCACAGGTCATCCGCGCCATGATCGGCATCTGACCCATCATTCCCATCATCTGGGGCATCATTCCCATCATCTGGGGCATCATTCCCATCATCTGGGGCATCATCCCCATCATCTGGGGCATCATTCCCATCATCTGGGGCATCATTCCCATCATCTGGGGCATCATCCCCATAGGCCCCATCATCGGCAGGCTCATCATCGGCATCATGGTGTTTCCCTCCGCGCTGCGCTGGTTTCGTTCGCGGTCCAGGCTAGGTGCTCGCGTAGGTAGGGGCAAGCAACGCCACCTGGCCGCGCCCCTTTTCCTCCGATGGAGCAGACAGGTCGCCGCCCCCGACGGATGCTGCGCCGGTTGAGCTCGATGCCCACGTGTGGTTGTGCTCGTTCGGACAGTCGATGACAGGTGGAGCTTCATGAACCGCGCGGCCTCACTCCGGGCAAAGGACATGGACGCCACGTCTCAGCCCCCGAGATACGCGGGTAGCTCCGCATACCGCTTCTGCCCGAGGACATGAATGTTCGGCGCGGTGCAGCGTCGCCCCTGGCCTGCCGGACGCGATGGCGGGCCGAGGCGAGGCCCACGGAATCGACCGCTGACCGACGCCGGCCAAGCATCACGCCGCGGCGTCGCGCGCCCGTCCGCGCTATCATCGCGCCGCCTCGTCCCGGGCAGCCTGGCCCTCGCCGCATGTCCCAGCCCCCTACCGCGCCCGCGTTCGCCGAGATGACCGTCGGCGCGCACCGCCTCGCGCTCCTCAAGGACGGCGCGCAGGCGTACCCGGCCATGCTCGAGGCCATCGCCCGCGCCCGGCGCACGATCTGCCTCGAGACGTACATCCTCCGGGGCGATCGCACCGGCCAGCGCTTCGCCGAGGCGCTCATGGAGCGGGCGGCGGCCGGCGTCGAGGTGAACGTCCTCTTCGACGCCTGGGGCTCTTCCGTGTCGTCGTCCTTCCTCGACGGGCTCCGCCGCGCCGGCGTCCGTCCCCTCGCCTTCCGCCCCCTCGACCTCTCCGCCCCCCTCGGGAAGGTCGCCCGCCGCGACCACCGCAAGGCGCTCATCGTCGACGGTGCGGTCGCCTTCACGGGCGGCCTCAACCTCTCCGACGACTACGCCGCTCCGGAGGATGGCGGCGCCGACTGGCGCGATACCCACCTCCGCATCGAGGGCCCCGCCGCCGCCGAGCTCCAGTACTTCTTCTTGCGCACATGGCAGCGCACAGGCGGCGCTCCCATCGACGACGAGCGCTACGGCTACGCCGAGCGCAGGCCCGACCCGGCCGTGCAGATCATCAGCAACGACCTCCCCCGCCGGAGGCACCGCCACGGCATCCGCGAAGCCTACCGGCTCGCCATCGAGCGCGCCCGGCGCAGGATCTTCATCACCAACGCCTACTTCCTGCCGCCGCTCCGGATCATCCACGCGCTCTCCGCCGCGGCTCGCCGCGGCGTCGACGTCAGGATCATGGTCGCCGGCACCACCGACGTGCCCGCGGTCCTGCTCGCGTCGCGCGCGATCTACGGCCACCTCCTCGACGCCGGCGCGCGCATGTTCGAGTGGCGCGGCCGCGTCCTTCACGCGAAGACCGCGGTCATCGACGGCCTCTGGTCCACCGTCGGCTCCACCAACCTCGACAGCCAGTCGCTCCGCATGAACCTCGAGGTGAACGCCATCATCTCGCACCGCGGGTTCGCGGGCGCGATGGAGCGGATGTTCGCCGACGACCTCGCCCACTGCCGCGAGATCACCGTCGCGCGCTGGGCCCGGCGCCCGCTCTGGGAGCGCGCCGCCTCGTGGACGGCCTACCTCGCGCGCGACTGGCTCTGATCCCGCGCTGTCCGCCGCGCTCGGCCGGGGGTGCTACCGTTGCCGCATGTCCGATTTCCGCCGCTTCCGCGGCACCGAACGCTACCTCACGAGCGAGGCGCTCGAGGCCGCCGTCAACTGCGCGCTGGTGCTCGAGCGGCCGCTCCTCGTCAAGGGAGAGCCCGGCACCGGCAAGACGCTGCTCGCGGAGGCCATCGCTAGGAGCCTGTCGGCCGAGCTCATCACCTGGCACGTCAAGAGCACCACGCGGGCCCAGGACGGGCTCTACGTCTACGACACCGTGCAGCGGCTCTACGACGCGCGCTTCGGCGACGGCGATGTCCGCGACATCCGCCGGTACATCAAGCTCGGCCCGCTCGGTAATGCGTTCAACGCCTCGGCGCGCGTCGTGCTCCTCATCGACGAGGTCGACAAGGCGGACCTCGAGTTCCCGAACGATCTCCTCCACGAGCTCGATCGGATGCGCTTCCGCGTCGCCGAGACCGGCGACGAGATCGCCGCGCGGGAGCGGCCCGTCGTGATCATCACCAGCAACAACGAGAAGGAGCTGCCGGACGCCTTCCTGCGCCGCTGCGTCTTCCACTTCATCGATTTCCCGGAGCCCGAGCTCATGCGGGAGATCATTCGCGTCCATCACCCCGATCTCGATCGGACGCTCGCCGACCAGGCGATGCAGGTCTTCTACGAGATCCGGAAGAACACACGGATCCGGAAGCGCCCCTCGACGAGCGAGCTCATCGACTGGATCGCCGTCCTGCGGAGGGCGGGCGTGGGTGAGGTGAAGCTCGACAAGGCGCTGCCGTTCCTCGGCGCGCTGCTCAAGAAGGAGCAGGACCTTGTCGCGCTGGCCGATCAGCTGGCGGGCGGCAGGCGGTTCCGGTCGTAGCGATGTTCGTCGCGTTCCTCTACGAGCTCCGGGCCCGCAAGGTCCCTGTCGGCGCCCAGGAGGCCGTCGGCCTCGCGCGCGCGCTCGCCGCTGGCCTCCACGAGAGCTCGCTCGAAGGCTTCTACCACGTCGCGCGGGCCATGCTCGTCCACTCGGAGGCGCACCTCGACGACTTCGATCTGGCGTTCGCCGAGCACTTCCGCGGCGCGCACGTGGAGGCCAAGGCGGTCACGGAGGAGCTCCTCTCGTGGCTCCGGGATCCCATCAAGAGGCGCGCCCTCTCCGACGAGGAGAAGGCGATGATCGAGGAGCTCGATCTGGAAGAGGTGCTCCGGCGGTTCGAGGAGCGCCTCCGCGAGCAGCGCGAGCGCCACGACGGGGGGAGCCGGTGGATCGGGACCGGCGGCACCTCGCCGTTCGGCCGCGGCGGCTTCCATCCGAGCGGCATCCAGGTCGGCGGCCCCGCAGGCGGGCGCAGCGGCGCCGTGCAGAACGCCGACGCCCGCCGCTACCGCCCCTACCGCAGCGATCTCACGCTCGACGTGCGCCAGATCGAGGTGGCGCTGCGCAAGCTGCGCGCCTTCGCGCGCGAGGGCGGCGATCGCGAGCTCGACATCGAGGCGACGATCGACGCGACGGCCAGGAACGCGGGCGAGATCGAGATCGTCACGAGGCCCCCGCGCCGGCCGAACACGCGCGTGATCCTGATGATGGACGTGGGCGGCTCGATGGATCCCAGCGCCGCGCTCGTGTCGCAGCTCTTCAGCGCGGCGAAGCGCGCGACGCACTGGAAGGAGCTGAGGAGCTACTACTTCCACAACTGCGTCTACGAGAGGGTCTTCAGGACCGAGGGGCTCCTCGACCCGGTCCCGGTGCGCGAGCTCCTCCGCGAGTGCGGCAAGCACCACAAGCTCGTGATGGTCGGAGACGCCTCGATGGCGCCCTACGAGCTGCTCGGCTCGTCGGGCTCCGGCGGCGGCGCAGGCTCCTCGTTCGACCCCGACGCGCGGCTGCCCGGCGTCGCCTGGCTGATGATGCTCCGCGACCATTTCGATCGCGCCGTGTGGCTGAACCCCGACGGGATCGGCCCCTACCCCCACCCGACCGTCGACGCGATCAAGGGCATCTTCCCGATGTTCGCGCTGACGCTGGAGGGCCTGGGAGAGGCCATCGCCGAGCTCGTCCGCGGCCGCGGCCGCGCCTGATCCGCGCGGCCCGCGTCAACGGCCCGCGCGGCGGAACACCTCCGCCGTGGCCGACGCGACGAGGGCGCGGTCGAGCCAGCGGTCGAGCTCGCGCTCGCTCCTGCACGCCGAGATCTTCGCTGCGGCCGCCTTCGTGAGCCGCAATCCTCGCCGATCGAGGACACGCCTCAGCGCGTCGCGCTTGCCCTCGAGGATCCCCTCCTCACGCCCCGCTTCGCGGCCTTCCTCGCGCCCCTCTTCACGGCCTTCCTCGCGCCCCTGCTCGCGCCCCTCTTCACGGCCTTCCTCGCGCCCTGCATCGAGCACGGCGTCGAGATCCGCATATCCGCGCCGCTGGAGGAGGTTGGTCAGCGTGCTCTTCTCCGCCTCGCTTCGATCGTAGAGCGCCTCGACGCGGACCGCGTTCTTCAGGATGCCCGGCGCGCTCAGCTGCTCCCCGGGGAGCGCGACGCGCACCTTCCGGTGCGGCTCGTGCACCTCGACCCGCCGTGGACCGATGAGGCGCACAACCCACAGGAGCTTCGTACCGGCCGCGAGCAGGTCGGCGATCTTCTCCTTCAGCGCCTCCTCGTCCTGCCCCACGTCGGCGTACTCGATCGCGAGCTCCGGCACGCCCTTCACCCAGCCCGGCCTGTCGGGCACGTTCCCTACCGCGACGTCCGGCGCCCGGAGGGTGCCCGGATCTGGGGAGTACCCCGTGTCCACGCCCACCTCCTTGACCGCCGGGTCCCACCCCACGACCGAGCTGCCCAGGTGGTTCGGCCCCGAGGCGCGCCCCCCCGTGGGGGGGCAGTAGACGGGGTGGCCGTTCGACAGCTCGTACGGATCACCCGCGCGGAGGTGCTCCGCGCGAAAAGGGCCTCGCTCCGCTGTCCGGCGCTTGACCTGCATGAGGGGACGTTAGCACGCCGGAGTGGCGTCCCGGGGGAGCTCGCCACGCTCCGCGGCCGTCACGCGTTCGGCAACCACATGCGGAACGCCGCGCCCCCGCACCGGCCCGCCGTCGCGGTGATCTCGCCGCCGTGCGCCTCGACGATGACCCGGCTCAGCGCGAGGCCGAGGCCGGTCCCCTTCACCTTGGCGGTCACGAGCGGATCGAAGAGGTGGTCGGCCACGCACGGATGAACGCCGGGGCCGTTGTCCTCGACCTCGAGGTGCGTGCGCTCATCGCCCCTCCACGCCCGCGTGACGATCACGCCGCCGGCCCCCTCGTCGAACGCCTCGATCGCGTTGAGGTAGAGGTTCGAGAAGACGCGCTCGAGAAGGATCGGGTCGCACAGGAGCGTGAGGTCGGCCGGCGCGACGGCGACCTCGAACCGGACCGCCGTGCGCAACACCAGCGCGTGCCGCGCGCTCTCGATGAGCCGGCCGAGGTGCGCCGGCTCGCGCCGCAGCGGCTCGCCGCGCGCCAGCCCGAGGACGCTGCCGATGACCTCGTGCGCCTTGCGGATCTCGCACGTCACCCGATCGAGGTGGCGCAGCAGGCAAGGCCGATCGTCGAGATCGCGCTGCGCCAGGTAGAGCGACGACTCCGCGACCGCGAGGGCGTTGCGCAGCTCGTGCGCGACGCTCGCGCCGACCGCCCCCGCCGCGGCCAGGCGCGCGGCGCAGCACGCCGTCTCGTGACCCTCCTTCGCCATAAAGCAAAGCCCAGCGTAGCCGATCCACGAGCGATCGCCCGCGCGCGCTCCGCGCTTCGCGCGTCGCGTTCCGTTCGCCGCCGCCGCCGCCGCCGGGAGGATCTTTACGACGCGACCGTCCCGGGCTGGCTCACTCGGCGTCCGCGGCGACCGGGAGGGCGGGTGTTTGCTCCGGAGCCGACTTGACGCGGCGCGCCCGATCGAGATCGAAGAGCGAGAAGCGCTCGCCCGCTGCGGAGCCCGCCGGCGAGGTGCGGCCGAACAGCTGAAGCCGCACGGCGCGGTGCGGCGGCGGCGTGATGGCGCCCGGCGCCTCTCCCGGCTCTCCCGCGATCACCGCCGCGACCTCGGACGACTTCACCGCACCCGAGCCGCGGATGTCGACCTCGACCTCGAGGGCGACGAGGTCGCCCACGAGCCCGGCGCGCGCGAGCGCCGAGTGGACCTCGGGCCCGCCGACCTCGGCCCGCACGAGGTACTGGCGCACGTCGACCATCTTGGCGAGCCGCTCGATCTCCCGGCGGATCGGGAGCGACGCGGCCGAGAGGGCGGCGCTGCAGCGGGCCGCGAGGAGCGCCTCCGCGTCGGCGCCGATCGCGGAGCGCGCGAAGGCGAGCGCGTAGCGCGCGCCGGCGATCAGCTTGCTCAGGGACGGGTCCTCCGGGCCGAGCTTGACGGCGCCGCGGAACACGAGCCCGCGCGGGCTCGCGGCCGACATCGCGGCGACGAGCGCGTCGAGCGCGGCGGGATCGAGATCGCGCTCGAGGCGGAGGTCGACGTACTCGTCGAGGCTGATCACGCCGAGCGAGAGCGCCGGCGAGAAGGTCATGTCGGGCTTCGGGTGGAAGCCCGCGGTGTAGGTCATCGGCGCGCCGACGCGCCGGAGCACGCGGGGCAGCTCGCGCACGACGTCGAGGTGGCCGAGCAGCGCCATCGGCCCGGCCTTCTCGAAGCGGAAGCGGTAGCGGAAGCCGCCGCGCCCCTTCGGCGCCGGCGCGATCCGCCGCGCGCGCTGGGGCGCCTCCCCCGCGGCGCGCGAGGGCTCCCTGTCGTCGCCGCTCGCCGGCTCCGCAGCGGGCGCGCTCGCCCGCTCCGCGCCTCCATCGCTCGCCCGCTCCACGCCGCCTCCGTTCGCCGGCTCGCCAGAGGGCCCCCCGGCGGCCGCGGGCGGCGCGGCGCCTGCGTCGGTGAGCACCGGCAGCGAGCGCCGGTGGGCGCCGAGCCGATCGAGGAACGTGAGCCGCTCCTCGCGCATCTGCGTCATATCGCAGGCGACGCCGCAGTCGTAACAGACGAGCCGCCGCGTGTCGGCCTTGGCGTCGTCGAGGTTCGTGTGGTGGACGAACGCGCCGGCGACCTTGCCGCACGGCGGGCTCAGGCGGCTCTGGAGCGCCTTCCTGTACTCCTTCGCGAGGAAGCCCTCCTCGAGGCCGACGTCGATGTGATCCCAGGGCAGCCGCGCCGTCACGGGGAGGGTTCCGAGGTACTTCGCGCGGTCGACGCCGACGTGCGTGAACGCCTCCTCCCACACGGCGAGATCGAGCTGGTCCTCCCACGAATCGAAGCGGGCGCCGCGCCGCCAGGCCCGCTCGAGGACGTCGGCGAGGGGGCGGTCGCCGCGGGCGAAGATGCCCTCGAGGACGCTGGCGTGGGCCTCGTGGGTCTTCAGCGTGACGGCGCGATACGGCCGCACCGTGTCCTTGAGCAGCTGCTGCTTGCGCCCGACCTCGCCGAGCGTGTCCATCGCCGCCCACTGGAAGGGCGTGTGAGGCTTCGGCACGTGGGTCGAGACGCTGACGGTCACGTCGACTGGCTTGCCCTTGCCCGCCGCCCTCCGCCCGGCGCCGGCCGCGCGGGCGCCCGTCTCGACGATGCCGCGCACGTCCTCGTCGGTCTCGGTCGGCAGGCCGATCATGAAGTAGAGCTTCATCTTGCCCCAGCCCCGGCTGAACACGCGCTCGGCCGTCTCGAGGAGCTGCTCCTCCGTGACGTTCTTGTTCACGACGTCGCGCATCCGCTGGGTCCCCGCCTCCGGCGCGAAGGTGAGGCCCGTCGCGCGCACGCGCTTGAGCTCGTCGAGCAGGTCGGGCTCGAGCCCGTAGGCGCGCAGCGACGAGACGCCGAGCGAGATGCGCTCCGCGGTGAGGCGCTCGGTGACCTTCTTGATGAGCGGCGAGATGCACGAGACGTCGGCGGTCGACAGCGCCGTGAGCGAGACCTCGTCCTGGCCGGACCTCTGCACCGCGCGCATCACGGTGTCGACGATCTGCTCGGGATCGCGCTCGCGGACGGGTCGGTAGATCATGCCGGCCTGGCAGAAGCGGCACCCCTCGGTGCAGCCGCGGGCGATCTCGATCGACATGCGGTCGAAGATGGCCTCGGGCCCGCCGGTGGGGCTCTCGTCGGGGAACGGGTACTGGTTCAGATCGACGAGGGCGCGCTCGATCGGGAGAGGGATCCCGGAGGCGAGCGGGCGGTCCACGACCTCGAAGCCGGTGTCGGGATCGAGCCGGGTCGCGTAGAGCGAGGGCACGTAGACGGCGCCGAGGCGCGCGATCGCGACGAGCCGCTCGCGCCGCGGCACGCCCTCGCGCTTGAGCCGCGCCCACGTGAGGGCGACCTCGGTCGCCTTCTCCTCGCCGTCGCCGATGACGATGGCGTCGAGGAAGGGGGCGATCGGCTCGGGGTGGGTCGCCGTCGGGCCGCCCGCGATCACGATCGGGTCGTCCTCGCCGCGGTCCGCCGCGCGCAGCGGGATGCCGCCGAGGTGCAGCATCGTGAGGATGTTGGAGTACGTGAGCTCGAACTGGAGGGAGAAGCCCACGACGTCGAAGTCCCTGAGCGGGCGCGCGGACTCGAGGGACACGAGCGGCAGCCCGCGCTTCACGAGCTGGGCCTCCATGTCGACCCAGGGCGTATAACAGCGCTCGGCCAGCGTGCGCGGGTCGTCGTTCAGGAGCTTGTAGAGGATCTTGAAGCCGAGGTGGCTCATCCCGATGTCGTAGACATCCGGGAATGCCAGGCAGACGCGCGCCTCGACCGACGCCCAGTCCTTCACGACCGAGCCGACCTCGCCGCCCGCGTAGCGCGCGGGCTTCTCGACCTGATCGAGGAAGGAGGCGTACGGGTGATCGGCGAGCAGGGGGAGGCTGTCCATGGCGCCTCGGCGCGTAGCATGGCCGGCCGGCGCCGGCACCCGCGGCCCGCTCGAGCCGGCTCGATCCGCCGTCCGGGGCCGCAGGCCGGAGCGGCGCGGCGGTCTCCTTGGGCTATGCTCACGACGTGCGCGAGCGTGATGCCCATCATGTGGAGCTCGACCGGGCGCGGCACGTCGAGTACCGGGACCCCAGCGAGTTCGACCGGATCGCCTTTGCCATGCGCACGCTGGACCGCCTCCGGCCGAAGCGGATGACGGTGGCCGTCTACCCCGCGCTCGCCGCGATGCGCGTCGAGCGCGGGAGCAACTTGCATCGCGGCGAGGGCGGCTCGTGGGCGATCGTCGGCATCCCGCCGCACGCGAGCCGCGAGCACATCGCGTACGCCCTCGCCGAGCTCGCGGGCGTCGAGTCGGTGCCCTACGCCGTACAGAGCCTCCTTGCCGCCGACAGGAACACCGACGCCTAGGCGCGCGCGCCGTAGCGTTGGAGCGCCGGAGCGCCGCTGCACGGACATCGCCTCCGTCCCGAGATCGGCCGCGCGCGGCGGCGGGGCGGATGGTATTGCGCCCCGCACGAGGGAGAGCGACGCTGCGCCCGTGCCTGCTCCGATCCGGCAACACATCGCGCGCCACCGCGCGGCGAAGGCGGTGTGGAGCGTCATCATCAGCCTGGATCGCCACAACGGGCCGCGGGCCGCGAGCGCGATGGCCTTCGACGCGTTCCTCAGCCTGATCCCGCTCGCCGCCTTCGCCGGCTATGTGCTCAGCCGGATCCACCAGTGGTCGGATGTGGTGGTGCGGCCCATCCTGCAGGCGGCGCCCCCGGACGTCGCGAAGCTCGTCTCGGAGGAGCTCATCCGGCTCTCGCAGTCGTCGGCGGTCGCGCCGATCAGCATCACCGGCTTCCTCTGGATCACGTCCTCCGGGCTCTCGACCGCCATGGGCGTGTTCGACACGATCTACAACACGCGCGAGCGCCCCTGGTACGTGCGCAGGGCGATCGCGGCGGCGTGCGTGATGGCCAGCCTGGCCGTGGTGCCCGTGGTCGCAGGCGTCGGCGTGCTGATCGGCACGCTCTCCGGATCGATCGGCGCCCGCATCGTCGCCTTCGCCCTCCCCGGGGGCCTCGTCATCTGCATGGTCGCCGCCTTCTTCAGGATCTCGATCCAGCGCCCGAACATCGAGCGACGCCGGATCTTCCCGGGCGCGGTGCTCACGGTGGTGCTCTGGTCCGCCGTGTCGACCCTCTTCTCGCTCTACGTGGCCACGCTCGGCCGCTACGCCACGTTCTACGGGAGCCTCGCGACCGTCGCGATCTTCCTGTTCTGGCTGTGGCTCCTGGCGCTGGCGCTGCTCATCGGGGGCGAGCTGAACGCGCGCCTGGAGCGGGAGCGCGCCGGCGTGACGTCGATCCCGCCCCCCGGCAAGTGGAGCGCGCTCGCGCTCTCCGACCTGCCCGAGCTCTCCGACCTGCCCCAGGGCGTCACGCCGCCGCCCCAGAGCGCCACGCCGCTGCCCCTGAGCACCACCCTCCCCCAGGGCGCGGCGCTCCCCCGCGGGGCCGCGGCGCGGCTCGGCGACGCCCAGGGCGCGGGCGGCGCGGACGAGGACGAAGCGCGCGGCGCGCCGAGCTCGCCGCGCGAGCACCAAGCCGCGGGGTAGGCCGAAGCGGCGGAAGGCCGACGCCCCCGGCGGCCGCGCGCTGAAGGACGGACGGTCGACGCGCGACGGTTCGGCTCGGCACGGGCGGTGAAAGCGCCTTCGCTCGTCCGCCACTCGGCGCTCACTCGGCGCGCATTCGCACGGTGGGTGCGCGCAACTCGCGCAGGGGCATGTCGAGGGCGGGCGTGAGGGGGAGCAGTCGAGCGTGCACGCGCACTACGGAGCGGGGGGTGACGGGGGCGGCAACCGACGCGCCGCGCCTTTGCCGGGCGACGCCGGGCTGTACTTTCTGGGGGCGCTGCACGAGCTCGTCGCCGTCGGCCTGCACCGCCCAGCGCTCGAGGCGCTGTGCGCGGGGCAGCGCGACCTCGCGGAGCCGCCCATCGACCGCGCCTACCTGCTCAAGATCCTCGACGAGGAGATCTGCCGGCAGTTCGGGCATCCGCTCCGGCCGCTCATCGAGCTCGTGCTCAACGCGGCCGACGCGGCCCGCGCGCCGCAGCCCGTCGTCGACGTCGCCGTCACCGACGGGCGCGTCGAGGTCAGCGACGCCGGCGCCGGCATGGGGCTCCGGGCAATCCTCTCACGGCTGCTCATCCCGTTCGCGACGGACAAGCGGCCAGGGATCGATCTCGGCCGGTTCGGGGTCGGGTTCTTTTCCGTGCTCGGGCTGGGGCTCTCGGATCCGGAGAGCTTCAGCCTGCACCTCACCACCGGCGACGGCGTCGAGGGCTGGGCGATCCGCGTCGTCGCCTGGCCCAGCGCGGGCGACGCGAGCAGCGCGCCTGCGGCCGCCTCGGAGGAGCCCGGGCAAGCCCGCGGCCGCGCGTCGCCCGAGCTCACCGCCGCCCTGATGTGCTCGGTGCGCCGGATCGCGCCGCTGCTCGGGACGCGCGTGCGCGTCACCTCGGCGCTGCTCGAGACCGCCACGGTCCGCGCTTACCTGCGCGACGCGCTCCACTTCTTCCCCGCGAGCCGCGCCCTCGTGCTGCTCGACGGCGCGGCCGTGAACGACGGCCGGCTGATCTCCGGCGGGCAGCTCATCCAGGAGCGGGTCGCTGTCGCGCCGCAGCCCCCCGGCGCGGCCGCGCTGGAGTCGCGGCCCCACCTCGAGGCGGAGCGCGACGACGCGCTCCTCGCGCGGTTCCACGTCGGCGGGCGAGGGCTGCTCCCGAGCATCTCGGCGGCCACCTTCCACGCCGGGGTCAAGGTCGACGCCTGCCTCGCCCTCGCCGAGCTCGCGCTCATCGATTTCCCGGCCGCCGTGGAGCTCACCGAGGGGCGGGACGCGCTCAAGGTCGGGCCCGAGTTCACCGCGGTCGCGACCGCGTTCTACCGGCGCCTCATCGAGCTCGCCGCGGCCAGCGGCGAGGGCCGTCGCACGCGCGACAGGCTCGCCGAGATGGCCGCCCAGATCAGCGCGCTCATGCTGCAATCCGCGGGCTGGGACGAGGTCGCCCTCGATCTCGCGCGGGCCCTGCTCGGCCCCGGGCGCTGCATGGTGACCCCCGAGCGGCGCGAGGCGCTGCTCGGGTTCCTCGGGCCGAGCGTGGCCGAGCGGCTGTTCGTGCCGGAGAGCTTCTGGGCGGAGCGCGAGTGGCAGCCTCACCTGCCCGGCGAGCGCGAGCTGCTCGAGGACGAGCTCGAGATCGACGCGCCGGAGACGCTCTCGGCCCTGGCGCGGCGCCGCGGCGACCTCGGGGGGCTGCCGCTGCTCGTCGCGCGGGCGACGAGCCCGCACACGACGATGGTCGCCCTCTGCCGGAGCCGGCTCCAGCCGGATCGCGGCGCGGGCGCGGCGGCGCGCCGGGCGCCGGGCGCGCCGCCGCTCCCCGACGCGCCGGGGCGGCGTCCGGCCGGGCCGCTGCCGTGCCTCGGCACGCGCCGGCTCCTGCTCATCCGCGACGACAGCGCGGCGGTGCGGCGCCCCTCGGGCTGGAGCGACGGGTACGCGCTGCGGGCCGCCTTCGACCGGGCCTCCGGGGTGCGCGAGGCCGATCTCGAGCGCGATCTCATCGTCGGCGAACCCGTGGACGGGACGGCCTTCGCGGCGCCCCGGCCCGGCGAAAGGACGTCTGGAGGCGAGCCATGACCCAGATCTCGTACGGGCTTTTCTCGGAGCTCTTGCTCGTGCGGATCCACGGGCGCGCCGAGGCCTACCTGCAGGCGAGCAGCGCGGAGCGCCTCGCGCTCGTCGCCGCCTGCCGCGGCGAGGCCACGGTGCCCGACCTCGCGCAGCGCATCCTCTCGCGCACCATCTACGCGCAGGCGTCGTCGCGCATCGGCCCGCTCCGCGAGCTGCTCCAGAACGCGCTCGACGCGTCGCCGCCGGGCGCCCGCATCGACGTCCGCTCGTCCGAGGACGGGCGCGAGATCTCGGTCACCGATCAGGGCCGCGGCATGGGCCGGACCGAGCTCCTCGCCGACCTGCTCGTGCCCTTCCGGAGCGGCAAGGCGGGCGAGCCCGACGCGATCGGCGAGCACGGGATAGGCTTCTTCTCCGTGCTCGAGATCGCGCCGTGGATCGAGGTGGTCACGGCGACGCCCTCGGGCGGGCACCGGCTGCTCGTCGCGCCGCTCGGCGGGGGGCCGCCCTACGAGGACTTCTCGTGGACGCTCCTGTCGTTGCCCCGCCCCTCGCCCGCGCCGTACGCGGACGGCGGCCGCGCGGGCGTCCCCGCGTCGCCGCGCGCCTCCGAGCCGCCGCGCCGCCCGACGACGGGCACCTCGGTGAGGCTGTCGCTCGCGCAGCCGATCTCGCGGCCGGCGCTCGCCGCGGAGGTCACCGCGGCGGTGGGGCTGGTCGACGCGGCCGTCGCGCGGATCTACGTGGACGGCGCGCTCGTCAACACGGCGCGCGGGCGCCTCCGCCGCGCCGCGGAGGTGCCGCTCCGGCTCCCGCCGTCGGGCGAGCTCTGCGGCGCGGTCGAGCTGCTCGTCGGCCGGGGCGACGGCATCGAGCCGCAGCTCACGATCACCCAGAAGGGGCTCACGGTGGCGACGCGGATCGATCCCTTCCCCGGCCCCGAGCTCGGGCTTCACCGCGAGCTCGCGCGGGCGATCACGGCGGCGGGCTTCGGCCTGGTCGCGGAGCTGCCGCTCGGCGTGCCGCTCAACAAGGGCCGCTCCGCGGTCGCGGCCACCGCGTCCACGGCGGTCGAGGAGGCGCTCATCGCTGCCTTCGAGCGGTTCGTCCTGCGCGACGCCCTGTACGACCGCGAGCTCCTTCGCGCTGTCGATCACCGCCTCTCCTCGGTCCTCGACCGGCTCCTCCACGCGGCGCTGCTCGGCGAGAGCATCACGATCGCGTCCGCGCAGGCGGTGGACGAGCTCGATCCGGTCGCGCGCACCCCCACGGTGGCGGCGCCCGAGCACGTCATCCGCTTCGCGAGCGGTCTGCTCGACGCGCCCCTCTTCCGGTCGATCGTGGTCGACGCCGGCCAGCGGCCCTCGGGGGCGGCGCTGTCCCCGCCCGGCCAGGTCCACTACCGGAGCGCGCCGCTGACGCTGCGCGAGCTGCTCCAGGCGCACCGGACCGGCGCGCTCCGCCCGCTCGAGGCCGCGCCGTCGCTGTCGTCGAGCCAGGTCCGCAGCACCGCCCGCTGGCCGCTCGGCGCCTCCGGTCCGGGGCCAGAGGCCGCCGTGGGGCGGGAGGCGCCCGGCGTGCGGCCCGGGGAGCTCGTGTACCTCGCGCTCGACGAGCCGCTCGCGCAGGCGTTCTGGCGGCGCCTCGCGAGCGAGGGCGCGGCGTCGCAGCCCCTCCAGGCCGCCGCCGGGGCGCCGCCGCGGGCGCCGAGCGCCGCCCCGTGCCCGATGCCCCGCACCTCGCGCGAGGCGCTCCTCAAGACCGCGATCGACGTGCCCGGCGTCCGCGCCGTGGCCGCGGCGATGACGATCATCGAGCGGCTCGACGCGGCGATCTCCGAGTCCACGGACCTGCCGGCGTCGCCGATCTGGGTGCACCAGGACCTCTACGGCCCCGACGAGATGGCGCACACCGACGGGAGCGGGATCAGCGTGAACCTCGCGTCGGCGCGGGTGCGGGCGCTGCTCACCGCGGTGCTCCTGCGCGACGACGCGGTCGCCTTCACGGCGCTGGCGGATCTCCTGCTCCACGAGAAGACGCACGTCTCGCTGGCGAGCTACGTCCCGCGCCCGACGGCCGAGCACGGCACGAGCTTCTACCGCCGCAAGGACTGGATGCGCCGCCGCCTGCTCGCGGCGATCGCGAGCGGCGCGGTCGCCGACCCGATGCGCTGGCTCGCGGTGGCGCGGCGGGGGCTCGCGAGCGCGGCGCTGCCGGCGCCTTCGGAGCTCTCGCAGGCGTTCCTCGCGGCGGCCGCGGCCGCATAACGCATCACGCTGGTCAGAGATAGGCTGTTCGACCTGCGGTGAGATCGCCACGGGGCGTCGCGCGAACGGGCGCTCGGAGGACCCGAGCGCCCTCATGAAGCATTGAACGCCATGTGGCAGCGGACCTGCGTCTCGGTCGGCCCGAGCTCAGGTACGCAAACCATGATCACCGTGACGCGCCGGCACAACCCGACACAGCTCCAGCAACGTGGAACCGTTCCGGCGCGCTTCCCTGAACCGGCTCAGCGGGAGACGAGGTCCTGCATCCAGGCGACGTCGTCCGGCGTCGTCTCCTGGAGCTCGCCGGCCCACTCCTCGTCGGTCATGCGCTGGAAGTCCCCGGTGATCTTCTCGAAGTACGAGGAGGCGAGCCCCACGAAGGCGCGCGGCGCGCCGCACGGATCGGCGGTGACGACCATGAGCCGCGGCCGGCCGGTGCCCACGTGCAGCACGCGCCCGACCGGCGCGCCGCCCTCGTCGGTCGGCTGCGTGTGCACGTCGGCGATCGTCGGGTCCTCGGCCACCGTCTGGAAGACGTCGTAGAAGAGCCCGGCGTACCAGCCCTCCGCCCCCTCGTCCGAGCCGCAGCCGTGCTGTATCCGGACGGCCTGGTTGATGAAATCGAGGTGCTCCGCCGTGAGGGGCACCCCGGCGCGCTCGTTCTCGGCCATTTCGCCGAGCGTCCGCGCGACGCTCTGCAGCCGCGCGAAGTACGCCGGGACCCGCTGGTCCAGCAGCGCCGGCGCGTTCGACAGATCGAGCGCGTCGACGACGCGCCCGCCTTGCTCCGCCAGCTCGGCGATGCGCGCATAGAACGCCGGGTACGGGTCGACGTAGGCGTCCGGGAACTCGCACGTGGCGCCGCTCGTGTACGACTGCTTGGCGTAGAGCAGCGTGTCGTGCCGGAGCTCGGCCCACGAGGCCAGCTGGGTGTTCAGGAGGCGCCGGCCCCACGCCTCGGTCTTCGCCACCGCGGGCAGCCCCGCGGCGTCGGCGAGCGCCTTCGCCGGCGACAGCTCCCGCAGCGCGCCGAGCCAGCGGTTGTAGAGGTTCTTGCTCCAGAAGTCGCCGGGGTGCGCGTCGACGAGCACGCGCATCATGTGCAGGTCCGGCGCGTAGGGGAACTGCCCGAGCTCGGGCGCGAGCAGCTGTCCCGCCTGATCGTTGCCGAGCGCGGCGAAGCCCACGTCGAGCGGGCTCGGCATCATGCGCTTGACGGTGCCGCCCTTCACCCGATCGTAGACCACGTTCGAGAAGACGTGGGAGTCGACGACGTACCGCTGGCCGAGCAGCGCGAAGCTCGACGAGAGGGGCATCGTGCCCTTGTCGAGGCCGTTGATCATGATGTGGCTCGAGATCCGCTGCGTCCCGTGGCCCTTCTTCACCACGACGTCGATGATCTGCTCGTCCGAGAGCCCGGCGAGGCCGGCGGCGTCGGCGAGGCCGAGGTCCTTGAGCAGGACGTCGAGCTCGGGCAGCGTCATGGTGTCGCTCTCGCCGACGAACGTCTGGACCGTGTCGTCGATGCGCGTGTACCGGGCGAGGGTGTTCTCGTCGGCGAGGGCGCGCAGCGCGTAGGCGCCCTCGAGCTGCCGCCGCTGGAGGATCTGCGTGCCGTCCTGCTGGGTCTCCAGGAAGCGGAAGTCGACGCGGCCGAGCCACATCATGCTGCGGAAGTAGCGCTGGAGCTCCGGCGCGTCGGTGTAGTGGCCGCGTGGCTCGAACTGCGAGAAGTCCATGATCCGGCCTGTGCCGAAGAGGAGCACCTCGGCCATGCCCTGGTGGGCCTTGGCGCCCGCGACGAGCTCGTCGATCTTCGCGGCGTCCGCGCCCGCGACGGGCGCGACGGGCGCGTCGTTCAGGAGCGAGAGCGCGACAGCGGTGAAGAGGTCCACGTCGGCGCGCGCCTCGGCGCCGAGCTCGCCGGCGGCGCCCGCGGCGAGCCGCGCGCGCATCTCCTCGAGCATCGCCCCGAGCTCGGGCGCGAGCGCGGCGAGCTCCACGTCCTTCAGGATCGCGTCGTACGAGCGGTGGACCGCGTACAGGATGGAGTCGGCGGACACGTAGAGCGGCAGATCGAGCGCGTAGATGCTCGCGTAGCCGTAAGTGAAGGTCGGGAAGGCTTTCTTCTCCGAGATGACGAAGCCGTTCGCGGAGAGCTTCGCGAGCTCGTCCTGGTCGAGGGCGAGCGTGGAGCCCTGGACGAGCGAGAGGCCCTCGGCGTCCGCCGGCGCGTAAGGCAGGTCCGAGGCGAAGGGGACGGCGTACCTCGAGGCGAAGTCCTCCGCGGTCATGTTCGCCGAGGACTCCTGCTCATCGAGCAGCGCGTTGAGCTCTGCTTGCTGCTCGGGCCCGAGCGGCGCCGGGGGCTGCTCCGATTGCGTACCGCCGCTCTGCGTACCGCCGGTGTCGGGCTGCTGGTTGCTCTCGCCGGAGCAGCCGCCGGCGAGCGCAAGGAGGATCGGGACGACGTGAAAGTGAAGAAGCATTTTGCGCATCGTGTTTCCCTTCCAGAGCGCGCCTCCAGTGCGCGGGGCGCGGCGACCCCGCTACGGGCAAGGACAGTGCCGCGGGCGCGAGGCGCGCTCCCGTCCTCGTCCGAACAGGAAAGATCTGCTCCGATGCATCAGGATACGACGCCATCGGGAGGGCACGCCGCCGAGGAGGACCGGCGCGATGTCGCCGCGCCGGGATCGGATCGGGCCGCTCGCGATCTGCGCTTTGCGCGGAGAGCGCGTGGATTGACCATGAAGACCGTCGGCGAGAAGAAGCTCTCGTGTTGTCCTGACGACTCTCCTGTTCACTCTTCGCGCCGATCGGTGCTTGAGGGACCGCCGCTCGTGAGCCGCCCATTACTGTCGATTTCTTGCTCCCCATGACAAAATGGGAACACCGCTGTTCAACGGGGCCCCGAGGAAACTTGGCGGCCCCACGCACGATGAGCGTGACGGCGGCGAATCGGATCCACTACAAGGGGCGCCGGAGGCCAACCATGACCATCACGTTCTATTACGCCCCTCAGTCCAGCGCTGGTCGCATCCGCATCTCGCTCGCCGAGCTCGGCGTCCCCCACGAGGCCGTCCGGGTCGATCTGCGCGCCGGAGACCAGAGGAAGCCGGAGTTCCTCGCGCTCAACCCCAATGGCCAGGTGCCGACCCTCGTGATCGACGGCACGCCGATGTTCGAGTCGGTGGCGATCCAGATCGCCCTCGGCGAGCGCTACGGCGTCCAGAAGGGCCTGTGGCCGGCCCCCGGCTCGCCCGAGCAGCTCATGGCCCTGACCTGGCTCGTCTGGGGACAGGTCAACGTCACCAGCGCCCTGTACCGCTACATGAAGAACACGAGCGAGTGGTTCCCCAAGGAGCAGCAGGACGCCAAGCAGGCCGAGGCCGCGCTGAACGAGGTGCGCGGCCTGCTCCGCATCCTCGACGGCCGGCTCGACGGCCGCCCGTACGTCACCGGCGAGCGCTGTACCCTGGCGGATCTCGATCTCGCGTCCGTGCTCGGGTGGGGCCTGTCGATGACCAAGATCGACACCTCGGATCTGAAGAACCTGAAGGGCTGGCTCGGCCGCATCATGGAGCGCCCGGCCGTGAAGGCCGCCATGGTCGACGACTGAGCCCGCGGGCGCCTCGCTCGCCCCGAGCGGGCGAGGCGCCGCCGCCTCTTCACCGCCCGCGCGGCCCGCGCCGACCGTCACGCGCGCTGTCGGCGTCATGTCGGCGCGATGTCGGGGCCCGCGCCCCGAGCGCCCTTGCGCGCGCCCGGCGCGTCGCGCTCCGAGCCCCCTTGCGCGCGCCCGACACATGCTAGAACTCGGCCGCAATGACGGTCCTCCAGGTCGCCGACCTCAGCTTCGGTTACGGCGCGGACAGGCTCTTCCAGGGCATCACCTTCTCCCTGGAGCAAGGCCAGCGCGCCGCGCTCGTCGCCCCGAACGGCGCAGGCAAATCGACGCTGCTCCGCCTCGTCACCCGCGAGCTCACCCCCGACACGGGCTCGGTCGTGATCCGCAAGGGGATCCGGTTCGCGTACTTCCGGCAGTCGCACGAGCTCGCGGCCGAGGGCACGGTGCTCGACGCCTTCCTCTCCGGCTTCTCCGAGGTGCTCGAGCTGCGCCACGCCCTCACCGCGGCGCAGCACGCGGCCGCCAGCGGCAGCGAGGCCGACCTCGCCCGCCTCAGCGATCTCACCGACCGCTACCACATCGCCGGCGGCGACGACCTCGAGCGCCGCGTGGAGATCATCGCGGCCCACCTCGGGTTCTCGCCCGCCGACATGGAGCGCCCCGTCGCGAGCCTGTCCGGCGGCGAGCGCGGGCGCCTGCAGCTCGGCGTCGTGCTCGCCATCGAGCCCGATCTCCTGCTGCTCGACGAGCCCACGAACCACCTCGACATCGAGACCATCACCTGGCTCGAGAAGCACCTCGCGGGCCTCGGCGGCGCGCTGCTCTGCGTCTCGCACGACCGCGCGTTCCTCGACGCCGTCTGCCCGCACACGTTCGAGCTCGGGCAGCGCAGCTTCCGCGCCTACCCGCTCAAGTACAGCGACTACGCGCTCGCCCGCGAGGAGGACCTCGCCCGGGAGCGGGAGCTCGCCGAGCGGCAAGAGGCGTTCGTCGCCAAGACCGAGGACTTCATCCGGCGCAACATCGCCGGCCAGAAGACGAAGCAGGCGCAGAGCCGGCGCAAGATGCTCGACAAGCTCGAGACGATCGACCGGCCCGAGGACGTGTGGGCGACCGCCGAGAAGGTCCGGTTCCGGTTCGCGCCCGCGCCGCGCAGCGGGGACATCGTGCTCGACGCGCGCGGGCTGGGCGCCTCGCGCGGCGGGCGCACGCTCTTCTCCGGGGTGGACCTCCTCCTGCGGCGCGGCGACCGCGTCGGCATCGTGGGGCCCAACGGGACCGGCAAATCGACGCTGCTCAAGCTGCTCGCCGGCGCCGGCGCGCCCGAGGACACGGGCGACGTGCGGCGCGGGACGAACCTCTGCCAGGGCTACTTCGACCAGCACCTCGGCTCGCTCGACCCGTCGAGGACCGCGGTCGAGGAGATCCGCAGCGTGCGAGCCGACATGAACGTCGACGCGACACGCCAGTACCTGTCGCGCTTCCGCTTCTACGGGGACGACGCGCTCCGGAAGGTGCAGGGCTTCTCCGGCGGCGAGCGGAGCCGGCTCGCGCTCGGCAAGCTGCTCCTCGAGCCGCGCAACCTGCTCTTCCTCGACGAGCCGACGAACCACCTCGACATCCCCGCCGCCGAGATCCTCGAGGAGGCGCTCGCGGGCTTCGAGGGCACGGTGCTGCTCGTCTCGCACGACCGCAGGTTCCTCGAGGCGGTGACGACGCGCATCGTCGCGGTGCGCGAGGGGCGCGTGGACATCTACCCGGGCGGCTTCCGCGACTACCGCGACAACCTCGAGAAGCTCGCGGCCGAGGCGGAGGAGGCGGAGCGCGCGCGCGAGGAGGGCGAGAGGGCGAAGGGCGCGCGGGGAGCGCGGAAGGCGGCGAGCGCGCCGCCGCCGCGCGAGGAGCCGCGGGCGGAGGCGGCGGACAGGGGCGCGAAGGCTCCTGGCCGCGCGGTGCGGCGGAGCGGCGCGACGATGCCGCCGCCGGACGACGCGGGCGCGGGCGACGCGGCGGCGCGGCGCCGGGCGTTCGAGAGCGACAAGGCGGCGGCGCGGGCGACGGAGCGCAAGCGCAAGCGGGTCAAGGAGCTGGAGGCGGAGATCGCGGCGGGCGAGTCGCGGCTCGCGGAGATGCGCGAGGCGCTCAAGCAGGACCCGGGCGGCGACTGGGCGAAGCTCGCGGCGGCGGCGCGCGAGGAGCAGGCGCTCGCGAAGCGCGTCGACGCGGCGATGGCGGAGTGGATGGCGCTGAGCGAGGAGCTCGGGGCCGCGGCGACGGTGGGAGGCGAGGCGTGAGGGGGGCGGGGGGCCCGCCGGGGGGACGCGTCGCAGAGGGGCGCGTCGCAGGGGGGCGCGTCGCGTGGGCCCGTGTCGCGGGGGTGCTGCTCGCGCTCGCCGCGGCGGCGCTCGGCCCGGCGTGCAAGGAGAAGCGCGACGACGGCACCACGCCGGCGCAGGCCGTCGCCGAGCTGCCGCCGCTCGAGCTCCGCGACGACACGGCGAACCTGATGCTGACGTGGATCGACGAGAAGGGCGACACGCACGTCGAGATGCGCCCGGCCGACGTGCCGGCCGAGGGCCGCGCGCTCGTTCGCGCCATGCTCTCGGACCGGACGGAGGGGACGCGGGACGCGTTCTACGTCGCGGATCTGACGCAGAAGCGGCCGGACGGCACGTATGCGGTCCGGACGATGCCGCGGAGGGAATGGGAGTCGCTGCTGGAGAAGCGGCGCGCCGAGCACCTCGCGAAGACGGCGCCGCCGCCCGCGGCGCCGGGCCCCGGCGGCTCGGCGGGCGCCGGCGCGCCGGGCGCGCCGAGCCACCTCGCGGGGGTCACGGTGATCATCTACGGCGCCTCGTGGTGCAAGCCGTGCCACCAGGCCGCGGACTACCTGCGCTCGAAGGGGATCGCCGCGGTGGTGAAGGACATCGAGGAGGACGCGGGCGCGGCCGCGGAGATGCAGGACAAGCTCGCGAAGAGCCACCAGCGCGGCGGCAGCATCCCGATCATCGACGTGCGGGGGCAGATCCTCGTGGGGTTCAGCCCGGGGGCCATTGACCAGGCGCTCGCGCGGGCGGCGGGCGGGACGACGCTCTGAGGCGCTGACAGCCGGCAGGGAGGGCCCAGCGCTGGCCGGACTCCAGGGTGCGATGTTACAACGAGCGCGAACACGCCGGCCTCTTCGATGATGGCGCCGGCGGTAGCTCCTGTCCCGCAGACCAGCGCGCCCGGCATGGCGAATTCACAGAAAGGATCGAGCCGTGGGTATCCAGAAGCTGAGCATCGCTGGATTCCGCTCATTGCGTGACGTGACATGGCAGCCTGGCCGGCTGAACGTCGTCATCGGTCCCAATGGTTCTGGCAAGTCCAACTTGCTTCGTGCGCTCGCGGTGCTCCAGAGAAGCGCGCTGGGCGAGTTGCCTCAGGAGGTACTGAGGTGGGGTGGCATCGGTCCTCTCCTCTGGGACGGCTCGGCGCAAGAGATCTCCTGGACGGTGAAGACGGACCCGCTCGGCGAAGCACGAGACCGCGTCAAGGAGGCGCTGACGTACGAGCTGCGCCTCCGGAGGCTCGGTGGGACGAGCGCGTACAGGATCGAGCATGAGCAGCTGGCGAACTATCATCTCAAGGACATTGGCCAGAAGGCTGAACCGAAGAAATTCCTCGAGAGGCGTCCTGGCCACGCGGTGATGTTCGATGCTCGGGAGCGCAAGCTGGCCGCGCACGATGGAAGCGTGCCCGACGACCAGACGCTGCTGTCACTCTTGGCAGGACCGTTCGGGAGCGCGCAGGTGCTGGGGTTCCGCGACGTGTTATCGGGCTGGTCGATCTACCATGATGTGCACGTCGATCAGCAGGCGCCGCTCAGGCAGGCCGCCGTGGCGAGGATGGAGCGCCGTATCGCCGCGGACGGGCAGAACCTCATCCCGGTGCTCCACACGCTCTACACGGGGAGCCGCGATTTCAAGAGGGTGGTGGATGACGCGATGCGCGCCGCGTTCGGCCAGGATTACGAGGAGCTCGTCTTCCCGCCGGCGGCGGACCAGCGGGTACAGCTCCGTGTCCGGTGGAGGTCTCTGCGAACAGAGCAGTCGGCCGCAGATCTGTCGGACGGCACGGTCCGCTTTCTCCTTCTGGTCGCCATCCTCGCGAGCCCCAGCCCCGCCGATTTCATCGCGATCGACGAGCCGGAGGTCGGTCTCCACCCGAGCATGCTGCCCATCGTGGCGGAGCTCGCTGTCGACGCGGCCGAGCGTTCCCAAGTCGTCTTTACCACGCACTCCGACCAGCTCCTGGATGCGTTCGCCGGGGAGCCTCCAGTGACCACGGTGGCGCGCTGGCAGGACGGTGAGACACGTCTATCGATCGTCGATGGGGATGAGCTCCGCAGGTGGCTCGATCAATACACGCTGGGCGCGCTGTTCCGCTCGAGAGAGCTCGAGGGGATGGTATGGAGATCGTCCTCTTCGTCGAGGGCCACACCGAGAAGGCGTTACCTGAGTTCCTGAAGCGGTGGCTCGACCCGCGGGTGCCGCAGCCCATAGGCATCAAGACTGTTCGCTTCGACGGTTGGCCCAATTTCTATGACGAGATCGCCAAAAAGGTGGAGCTGAACTTGACCGGCAAAACGGGCGCGGGTGTCGTGGGAGCCGTCGGCGTGCTCGATCTGTACGGCCCGACCATCTATCCTCCGGACAGGACCACGGTGCACGAGCGATACGCATGGTTCAAGAAGGATATCGAGAGCAAGGTGCGGAATCCGAGGTACCGTCAGCATTTTGCGGTACACGAGACGGAGGCATGGCTGCTGTCCAGTCCCTCGATTCTTCCAGCGGAGGTGCGCGGCGCACTCCCGGGCAAGTGCGCGCAGCCGGAGACGGTCAACTTCGACATGCCGCCCGCGAAGCTCCTCGATCGCCTTTATCGCGAGAAGCTGAAGAGGGGATACAAGAAAGTGATCGACGGCACCAACCTGTTCCGGACGCTCGATCCCGGCGTCGCTTACGACAAGTGCCCGCACCTCAAGCTCCTTTTGGACGACATGCTGGCGATGGCGCGCAGCGACTGAATGGCGGGACGCCGATCCGAGGCCTCCTCGGACAGTTCTCCAAGGCGTCACCACGCAAAGCGTGAAGTCGTCCCGGTCACATCCCGACGACATCTTGCGCGCCCCCCACCGCCTCTTGGCCAGGCCTGCCGATTTTCGACTAGAATAGAGGGTCCCTTTCCGCGAGGCCTCATGCGCGGCGCACCCACCGCTGTTGTTATCCTCCTCTCTTTTGCGGTCGCCGCGTGCGACCAGGCCGCGCCCCCGTCCGAGGCGCCACGCGATCCGGCCGCCGCCCAGCCGCTCGTCGCGGCGGTGACCCCGGTGATCTCCGCCGTCACCTGGCCGCCGGCCGCCTCGGTCGACCGGGCCGCGCTCGCGGCGCTCCCGGAGACCGCGGCCCACGCCGCCAGGACCTCGCGGGTCCCGGTGCTCGTGCCGTCCCAGCGCGAGCTCCTCGCGGCGCCGGTCCTCGTCGCCAGGGAGCACTGGACCTCGTTCTGGGCAAAGACGGACGCGATCACCGTCTCGCTCACAATGACCCGCCTCGCGCACAAATATCCGAGCATTCCACCGTTCCGGGGGGCCCGCGCCGTGCGCGGGGCGCCGGCGTTCGTCACGATGAACGAGGGTATCTGGAGCGCGTCGTGGATCGAGAACGGCGTCTCGTACGCGCTCGACGTCGAGTGCGCCTCCCCGGAGGCGCCGGCGTGCGCCTCGGACGCGCTCGTCCTCGAGCTCGCCTCGGAGCTCGTCTATGTGGGCGGCGACGAGCCCAGGGCCGCCGGAGACATGCCATGATCGCGCCGCTGCGCCCGCTGCGCCCCCGCTCCGCCGCGCTGGCCTCGCTGATCGCGACAGCCGCGCTCGCGGTCGCGCTCGCGCTCCCGACGCGCGCCGCCGCGGCCGATCCGTTCTCGTACCGCCCGGCCGGCGAGCTCCTCCCAGGCTCGGGAGAGGGGCGCGTCGACGACATGGTGTATGCCGCCTCCATGCGCTTTCCGCTCGAGGAGGGCCCGGCGTTCGCCAACTCCCAGGTCTACAGCAAAGGCGGGAGCGCGGGCCCTGCCGGTGGACAGTGCGACGCGGACAACTACGCCTATCCGTGGCGCGACAACTACTGCGAGCTGCGCTCGTGGGATATGCCTCTCTGCCCCTCCGGCACAGGGCACCAGGGGCAGGACGTGCGGCCGGCGACGTGCGAGGCGGGGAGACACTGGGTCGTCGCGGTGGTGGACGGCACCATCACGAGCGTCGGCAGCTACTCTGTCTACCTGACCGGCGAGGACGGGACTCGCTACGACTATCTGCACATGTCCGATGTCCAGGTCTCGCCCGGCCAGGACGTGTCGCGCGGAGAGCGCATCGGGCGGGTGTCCAACGTCTTCGGGGGCACGCCGACGACGATTCACCTGCACTTCAACGTGCGGCAGTCCGTGAGCGGCGTCGGCGTGGTCTACGTGCCGCCCTACACATCGCTCGTGGCCTCGTACGAGGCGCTGCTCAACAAGCCCCCCGAGGGCGCCCTCGAGACCGCCGGCTGCAGCGGTATCGCGGGGTGGGCCCGCGACCCGGACGCGGAGAGCGCGCCGGGCGACGCGCGGCTCTACTTCGACGTCCCCGCGACCGAGGCGGGCGCGGAGGGCTACAGCTTCCCCGCGGACCTGCGCCGCGACGACCCGTGCGAGCCGCTCGGCTCGTGCACGCACGGCTTCGAGGCGCCGATGCCGCTCAGCCTGCTCGGGGGCGAGCACGCGGTCCACGCCTACGGGGTCGACGCGCTGAGCGGCGAGGAGGTCGAGCTCGAGGGGAGCCCGAGGGCCCTCGAGTGCCCGCTCGATCTGCCCTCCGGCGTGAGGCGGCCGCTCGGCGGCGACGGCGCGCTGGGCGCCTGGGGGTTCTCGCGGTTCTGGGACGTCGCCAGCGCGCCGGACCCGGCGCTCCAGGCGCTGCCGGAGGGCGACGCGTTCCCGTCGTCGCCGCTGCTCGTGCGCGGCGACGACGGCGCGGCCTCCCTCTGGCTGATCGACGGCGCCGAGCGGCGGGCCGTGCCGGACGCCGAGGTGGCCGGCGCGTGGAATCTCGATCCGGACGGGGCTGTCGAGTGGCCGGCCGCGAGGCTCGCCGCGTTGCCGCTCGGGCCGGCGCTGCGGCCGCGCCCGTTCCTTGTGCAGGGCTCCGGGCCGCTCTACGTCATCGACGCGCCGCCGCTGCCGGGCGAAGCCGGCGGCGCGGGCGCCGGTGGGGCTGGCGAGGCCGGCTCCGGGGGCGCTCCGGCTGGAGACGTGGAGGAGGGCGCACACGGCACGAACGTCGGCGTTCACGGGCAGCTGCGCTGCGAGTGCGGCGCAGCCGGCGCAGGCGCCGCGGGCTCTGCCGGAGCGGGCTGGCAGCTCGGGCTCTTCGCGGCGGCGCTCGGCGCGGCCCGCACGCGGCGGCGCTCGGCGCGACGCGCGAGCGCGCCGCGTGAGGGCAGGCCGGCTCAGCCTTCGTGGATCTTGATCCCGGGGATCGACCGGAGCGCGCTCGCGTCCTCGACCCGAGAGCCCTCGAGGTAGACGTTCTTCAGGCTCTTGAGCTCCCGCAGCGGCGACACGTCGCTCACCCGCGTCCGCTTCATCTGGAGCATCTCGAGCTTCTTCAGGCCGGCGAGCGGGCTCACGTCGGTCACCTCGGTCTCATCGAACTGGAGCTCGGTGAGGCTGGTGAGGCCGGCGAGCGGCGAGAGGTCGGCGACGGGCGTGCGGCCGATGTCGAGCCGGTCGAGCTTGACAAGGCCGGAGAGCGGCGAGAGGTCCTTGACCAGGGTCGCCGAGATGCGCAGCGACTCCAGCCGCAGCAGGCCCTTGATCGGGCGGAGGTCGTCGATCTTGCCCGGCGGCAGGTAGAGCCCTTTGAGGCCCGTGAGCTCGGGGAAAATGCACGGATCGAGCTCGTCGAGCCCCTGGGCCTCGGACAGGTTCATGGTCTTGATGTTCTTGAGCTCGGCGCGCTTGATCGGCCCCTCGGGCTTCTGGAGCTGCTGCCGCACCCTGGCCTCGAGCGCCGGATGAGAGAAGGTCACCGGATCGCTCTTGGTGCACACCACGTCTTGCTTCTTCGGCGGCGCGCTGGCCGCCGCCGCGGGGCTCGCGGCAGGAGGCGCGTCGGCGGGCTTCACCGCGGAAGGCGCGGCCGAAGCCGCCCCCGCAACGGGCTTCTGGGGCTCGTCGCAGCCGAGGAGGAGAAGGGCGATGCCAAGGGATGCAAGGACGAGAGGGCGAATCATCGCCGCGATGATACACGAGACGACGCAGGAAGGCCGCGTCTTCTAAAGGGCGCTCGCGCGCTACAGCGGCAACAGCAAAAGCCCTTGTCGCGAGTCGAGCTGCTCGGAGAACCAGTCCCGGTGGCGCCGCTCCACCGCGAGCGAGTGCCGGAGGACGTCGCGCGCGCGCTCGGAGAGGCCTTCACGGAACGATATCATCCGCTCGTAAGCAGCGCAGCTGTCCTCCTCGTAATGCCTCATCGCCTCGAGGATCGCCCGATCTCCGACCATCCCGTTCGTCAGCGCCTTGCTCTTCAGCTTGGGTCGGACGGCGCTCTCCACCGGCGGCTCGCCTAGCTCGTGGGCCAGGGCGGCGAGCACCTCGAGGTGACGCTCGTGATCGTGAAGGAAGCTCGCGAGCCGGCTCTTGTCGCCTGGTCGGCTCATCCGCGAGAGCGCTGCTGCGAGCGCGTCCACCGTGGACCAATTGAGCTCGATCAGTTCGGTCAAGGACCCGATGAACGCGGCTTCGCCGCCGATCACGGACGCCATGGAATATCGCTCCTCTCCTCGCGGAAGCGGACCGCCCGCGTGAAGAGGGAGGTGGGCGGGTGCTTCTCCAGGCCTTCGATGCTCGCAAGCCCGGTGCCGGGGCCCGCCTGTGCAGCCGCTATCCATCGCTGCGCGCGCGTCGTCCAGGAAACCCGCGGTTCTCCACGCTTGTCGCCCGCCGCCGCGCCCGAGACGGCCCTCTCCAGGGCCTGCGCTCGAGGGGATGCGAAGACTCAACCCAGATCGAGGCCACGGCCCCGCGACGCCGGGTCGAGCGCGCGCCGGACCAGGACGGAGCCGTGGCGTGCCGGGGCGCAATCGGCGCGTGCTCGCGCCGCACCAGGCAACGAAGCGCGAGCACGTCCTGGACATGAGCGCACCTCCGCATGAAGCGCGGAGGCGGCGTCGTCCAGGTCAGGCTCAGGAGGCGGCGTTGTCCAGGTCAGGATCAGGAGAGGAGAGGTGGACTTCGGTCGAGAGCGCCCCGGCCCCGCGCTCGACGGAGATGCCGCTACTTCTTGCCAAAAAGGCCGCCGAGCGAGCCTGCGAGGCTGCCGACGTCGAGGTTGGCGATGGCGGGGGCCGCCGCGCCGAGCGCGGTGTCGACGTGGGCGGCGAGCGGCGCGGGGAGCTTCTCTTTGAGGAAATTGACCACCGTCTCCACGGCCACGCGGGCCTTGTCTTCCGAGATGCCAACCTTCTCTGCGACCTGTCGTACCAGCTCGTCCATGGCCTCGACGCTCATCCTTTCTGCGCGAGCCGCGCATCCGGGGCGAGCATCCACGCGCCGATCGGCGCCGGCAAGGGAATTCGGCGCCGCGCGCTGCGCGCTGCGCGCTCGACGACGTGGCCCCTCGCACGCCCCTCGCACCAGCGCGGCGGCATGTGCTCTCGTGGTGAGCCGCATCGTGGTGGGCCCCGCGCGACAATCCCCCTGGGCATTTCGTAAAGAGTATTGTTGAATCAGGGGATCTCGGCTTGGCCGGTGCGGGTGAGGAGGGAGAACCATGTCTGGGTCCGCGAGTCACGGACCTGCGCTCCTCGTCGAGCTCACCCGGACGGACGGTTTCCTCTGCATGGCTGCGTGAAAGGAGCGAGGCGTATGTCGAAATTCCGCTTGAGCCGACGTGCCATGCTGCGAGGCGCCGGCGCCATCGCCGTCGCGCTCCCGTGGCTGGAGATCATGGGAACCGAGCGCCCGGCGCGCGCGCAGCCCGCCCCCGCCCGGCGCTTCCTCGCTGTCTACACGCCCGGCGGGACCTTGATCGACCGCTGGCGTCCGACCGGCACCGAGACGAGCTTCACCCTGGGCCCCATCCTGGCGCCGCTCGCGCCGGTGCAGGACCGGCTGCTCGTCGTCGACGGCCTCGACATGAAGAGCGCGCGCGGGGAGCAGCACCAGTGCGGGATCATCGCCTGGCTCACGGGCACGGATCAGATGACCACCTCGACCGGCTACGCGAGGGGGCCGTCCATCGATCAGGTGATCGCCTCCCGGATCTCCGACGGTCAGAAGGCGAAGGCGAGCGTCCAGCTCGCGGTGCGCTGGGCGACGGGCAAGTCCCACGGCCTGATGTCGCCGATGAACATCGCCAACTTCGAGGACACCGCGCCGTACAGCCCCATCCCGCCGCGCATCGATCCGGTGGAGATCTTCACCGAGCTCTTCGGCACGCTGGACCCCGGCGCCAGCAACGACGCCGCCCTCCGCCTCGCGCGGAAGCGATCGATCCTCGACTACCTCGACCGGCGCTACGCCGGCCTCTCCGCGCGGCTCGGCGCGGCCGACAAGCAGAAGCTCGACCAGCACCTGACGAAGATCCGCGAGATCGAGCAGAGCCTCGGCAGCACGCCGGCTGCGACGAGCGCTTGCCGGGCCCCGATGATGGTCGACACGTCCGACTACAACCCGAGCGCGGGGCTCAACGCGGACGACCCCGGCTCGATCGTGGACAGCTCGACCGACGCGGCGATCCCCAAGGTGGGCAAGCTGATGACGGACATGCTGGTGATGGCGCTCGCCTGCGACATCACCGCGGTCGGCACCCTGCAGTGGAGCGACACCGAGGCGAAGTACACGTTGCCGTGGCTGAAGCTGACCGAGCACCACCATTTCTACCAGGAAATGGGCGGCTTCAGGCCGGCCGAGTGCGAGCTCATCTACACCTGGTACTCGGAGCAGCACCTCTATCTCTTGCAGGAGATGGAGAAGGTCGACATGGGCGGGCACTCGCTGCTCGACGAGAGCGTCGTCTTCTTCGGCTCCGAGATCTCGGATCCGCCGACCCACAGAAAGACGGACATGCCGTTCCTGCTGGCAGGCGGCGGCGGGGGCCTGCGCACCGGGCGCTGGGTCCGGTACCCGAACCTCCCGCACAACAACCTGCTCGTCTCGATCTTGAACCTGTTCGGCGACCCCCGGACCACGTTCGGCTTGCGTGAGTACTGCACCGGGCCGCTCACGAACCTCACGTAGGCATTTCGCGCGATGCCTGGCCTGGCGATGCGGTCCTTGAAACGCCTCTCGCCGGAGGTTCCCTATACCTCCCGCTCGAGCGCACGCACGAGGAGCGGCGCCACCGAGTGCAGCGCGCCGGGCGCATCGGCGAGCTGCTGGCTGCCAGGGTGCGAGTCGGTCCCGAGCAGCGTCGTGAACACGGAGGCCTTCCTGATCTTCTCGAGCGAGTCGCCCGGCAAGACGAGGTGGCTCGCGACGGCGTGGACCTTGGATGCGCCGGCGGCGAGGTAGGCGCGCCCCGCCTGGACGAGCGATGAGCCGGTGCGGACCATGTCATCGTAGATGACGACCTCGCGGCCCGAGACATCGGCGTTGATGCCGGTCACGCCGACGCCGTCGCCTCTCCGCTCCTTGTACACGAACGCCGGCTCGACGCCGAGGCCGCGGGCGAGGCTCTGCACCCACTTGGCCCGACCGGCGTCCGTCGCCGCCAGCACGTACGGGCGATCGCCCATCAGCTCGCGGACCGCCTGCGTGATGAGCGGAGCGCCGTAGAGGTGGCGCGTCACGTGCGAGTCGCTGAAGTAGAACTCGATGCCGTCGGTGTGCAGATCGAAGAGGAAGATGCGCGTGCCCGCGTCGCACGAGGGGATCGCCGAGATGAGCCGCGCCCGCGTCTTCGCGGTCACCACCTCGCCCGGCTTCACGGCCCTCTCCATGGTCGCGTAGCCGAAATAAGGCATCACGATGGAGAGCGACCGCGCGCCTGCGCGCGAGATGGCGCAGCCGAGATCGTAGATCTCCAGCCAGTCGAGGTCCCGGGGGGCGCCGCCGAGCAGGACCACGTCGCGCCCCCAGCAGTCGACCGCGACGCGCAGGTAGCGCTCGCCGTCGGGGAAGCTCTTGCGCTCGACGAGGCCGCGCTCGAAGTCGCCCGCGGCGAGGAAGGCAGGCTCGAGGTAGCTGTACGAGCTGATCGTGATGAGCAGGCGCCGCTGGCTCATCGCGCACCTCGGCGGGTCGTCCGGGCCGGAGCGGCGGGCCCTCGGCGCGCGCCCCGGGCAGCAGCGGCCTTCGCCGCCCTCGCGAACGGCGCAGGCTTCCCTGTCTTCGCGGACGGCGCGGCCTTCTCTGCCCTCGCGAACGGCGCGGCCTTCCCTGCCTTCGCGGACGGCGTAGCCTTCTCTGCCCTCGCGAACGGCGCAGCCTTCCCTGCCTTCGCGGACGGCGCAGCCTTCTCTGCCCGCGCGGACGGCGCGCCCACGCTGGCGAGGACGCTCTTCAGGTGGGACTCCGCGCCTGGTTCACTGGGAAAATCGACGGGATCGGGGAGATCTTTCATCTGCACGACGTCGCATCCTGCTTCACGCGCGGCCTCGTGCAAATGACGCCGGAACCTGGCGCGCGCGATGCCGCGGTGGTTGGTGCAGGCGAGCAGCCTGCCGCCCGGGGCGAGCACGCGGAAGGCGAGCGCTGCGAGCGCGCCGAAATCGCTCGCCGCGCTGAAGCGGCTCTTCTTCGTGGTCGCGAAGCTCGGCGGATCGAGCACGACAAGGTCGAAGCGCCGGCCCGACTGGGCGGCGGCCTTCAGCCACGGGAACACGTCGGCCTCGACCACGACGTGCGCCGCCGGGTCCGCGCCGATCGCGGCGAGGTTGTCGCGCGCCCAGGCGACCACGCCCCGGGACACGTCGACCGTCACGCTCTCGCGCGCGCCGCCCGCCACGGCCGCGACGGTGAACGCACCCGTGTAGGCGAACAGGTTCAGCACCCGGGCCCCCCGGGCCAGCTCCCGCACCCGCCGCCGGTTCTCGCGCTGATCGAGGAAGATGCCGGTGGAGAGCCCGTCGCCGAGCCGCACCTTGAACGGCAAGCCGTGCTCGAGGACGGTGAACTCCTCCGGGGCGTCCTCCCCCCGGCTGGCGTGCCGCGGCGCGAACTCCTCGCGCCGCGCGTCGACGATGACGCTCGCGTGCTTCGGGCGCGCCTTGAGGTAGACGCCCTTCGCCCCGAGCCGGTGGGCCGCGTCGAGCACGAGGTCCCGCGGGGGCGCGCCCGGCTCGCCCTCGCCCGCGCCGAACAGCGACACGACGAGGTGCTCGCCGTACAGGTCGACGGAGACGGAGGGGAGGCCGTCGCCCGCGCCATGGACGAGCCGGAGCGCCGTTGTGTCGCCGGCGCGCGCGATCCCGTACCGCCGCTCGGCGGCCTCGCGCATGGCGCGCTCGACGGCCGCGACGCCGTCTGCGTACGGATCCGCCGGCGCGGCCGCGAGCCACGCCTCGAAGGCCGCGGGCACCTGCGAGCGGAAGCTCGCGGCCGCGCCCGTGGCCGGGTGATCGAGGCGGAGCTCGGCGGCGTGCAGGAGCAGGCGCGGGGCCTCGGGGCCGCCGTAGAGCGGATCGCCGGCGATCGGGAGGCCGATCGCCGCGAGCTGCACCCGGAGCTGATGGGTGCGGCCGGTCTCGGGCTGGAGCTCGAGCAGGGCGCGGTCGCCGCGGCGCTCGAGGAGGCGGTAGCGGGTGATCGCCAGCACGCCGCTCGCGGCCCGATCCTCCCGCCCCGCGGCCCGATCCTCCCGCTTCGCGGTCCGATCCTCCCGCCCCGCGGTCCGATCCTCCCGCCTCGCGGCCCGATCCTCTCGCCTCGCGGCCCGATCCTCCCGCCCCGCGGCCCGATCCTCTCGCGCCCCGCCGGTCTCGGCGAGCGCGCGCATCGCACCTCCCGGCGCCGGGACGAGGCGGTGCCGGAGGGTGCCGCGCGGCGGGCGATCGCCGAAGCCGGAGACCGCGGCGACGTACGTCTTCTGCACCGTGCGCCCCTCGAACTGGCGCGCGATGGCCGCGTTCGCCTCGCGCCGCCGCGTGAACAGGAGGACGCCCGACGTGTCGCGATCGAGCCGCTGGTGGATCCCGAGGTACGCCTCCGCGTCGCCCCGGCCGCGGAGGAAGGCGCGGAGGCGCGTCACCATGTCGTCGATCCGCTCCGCCTCCGGCGCGTGCGTCGACAGGCCAGCCGGCTTGTCGACCACGATGAGATCGCCGTCCTCGGCGAGGATCCACTCCGGATGGATGTCGGGAAAGAGCTCCGAGAGCGAGAGGCGCGGGGTCATCAGTTCTGCTTGACGTCGGTGCCGGGCGGCGCCGTGAACTGGAACTCCGCCGGATCGATCGACGCGGGCTGCGACGCGTTCTCGAAGTCGAACCGGTTCCGGTTGCCCTGCGCGTCGACGATGAGGACGCGGCGCACGACGCCCGGATCCTTCTTCGCGAGGAGCGCCTTGTCGATATAGAACATCACGAATTCATAGTGGGGAGTCGGCGCCCGCGGCTTGCCGACGAGCACGGGGCCGCCCTCGAACTTCGCCTTCTCGTTGAAGGTGAACGTGAACGACGGCCGGAGCCCGTGGCCCATGAGGAACGAGAGGGCGCCCGGATACTCCGAGTTCTGCACCGGCGTGACGAACATCTGCCGGTCCTCGGCGACGTAGATCTTGAGCGACACGCCGTCGGACACGATGCGGTTCTGGTTCGGCGGATCGTAGCGAAACGAGATCCTGTCCGGCTTCTGGACCGACAGCGTGCCGCTCTGCTTCTTGACGGCCCCCGAGACCTTCTGCGTGTGCTCCTGCTTGAAGCGGGCAGAGTACGTCTTCTTGCCCACGAAGATCGCGTCGACCTCGGCCGCCACGGCGTCCGCGGATCCCGCCGCGGCGGGCGGCACTGCGGGCGGCTCCGACGTGCCGGGCGCGGGCGCGGAGGTCGCCGCCGTCGCCTCGGCGCGCCCGCCGCCCGCGTCGCGCTCTGCCGCGTCGCCGGCGAGCGGCCCCGCGTCGCGCCCCGCCGTCGCGGCGCCCGCGTCCTCGCGCTTCCGGCCCGCGTCCTCCGCCGGCGCGCCCGCGTCGGCCGACGCACGACCGCCCGCCGCGTCCGTCGTCACTGGAGCGCCCGCGCCGTCAGCCGCCGTGGGGGCGCTCGCCTGAGGCGGCGCGTCGGCCGGCTGCGGCGGCGCGTCGGCCGACTGCGGCAGGGCCGGCGCGGCGGCGGAGGGCGAGGCGTCGGGCGCCGCGCCGACGGGAGCGGGCGGCGCGTCGCAGGCCGCCACGACCAGGGCAGCGGCCGGGACGAGGGCGACGAGGCGGAGGCGGTTCATCGAAGAGCTCGCTTTCAAGGAGAGTGCGTCGCGTGTTCTAGGACAGGTAGGGCCGAGGTGGTAGCGCCGACCTCCACCGCCCCGGGGCCCGGGCCGACCGCATCGACCGCGCTCTCGCATCGTCGCGGGGGGCGGCTCGCGGCCGTCGTCGCTCGAAAAATGGGCCACGCCGAGGGCAGGGACGCCGACGCTCGCCGCAGCGCGCCGAGGGACGCCGGAGATCCCCAGGGCGGCGGAACGACGGCGCGACGGCGATGGGCGCGATGGGTGCGATGGGTCAGCGGAGCGGCGGACCCCTGCCGGAACGGCGGAACGGCGGAACGGCGGGGTGGACACGCGCTGGCGACGAGGTCGTCATGAGCACCCGGGGCGAGACCATGTCTTGACCCCTATTTCCACGTAGCCCAAACTCTCCGGCCGCATGCGCGCCGGCACTCCCTCCCTGATCGATGCGTCGTCGCTCATCCTGATCCTGGACGTCTCGCGCAAGCTCGCGGCGCCGTGCGATCTCACCGAGCTGCTCGAGCTCATCATCAAGACGGGGCGGGAGGTGATAGGCGCCGACCGCGGGAGCGTCTTCCTCTACGACGAGGAGGCCAAGGAGCTTTACTCCCGTGTCGCCACGGGCGAGGCCCAGATCCGCGTCAGCATCGACAAGGGCATCGCCGGGGAGTGCGCGCGCAAGCGCCAGACGATCCTCGTCGACGACTGCTATTCCGACCCGCGGTTCAATCAGGAGATCGACCGCCGTACGGGGTATCACACGAAATCCCTCATCACGGTGCCGCTCATCGGGCTCGACGACAAGCTCGTCGGCGTGCTCCAGATGCTGAATTCGAAGGCGGACCACTTCGGCCCCGACGAGCGCGACGTCGCCGAGCTGCTCGCGGCGCAGGCGGCCGTCGCCGTGCAGCGCACGCTCCTGCTCGAGGAGCGCATGATCAAGCTGAAGCTCGAGCACGACCTCACCATCGCGCGCGACATCCAGCAGAACATCCTCCTGCGGCGGCTGCCGCGCTGCCCCGGATACTCGCTGTCGGCGTTCAGCAAGCCGGCGGACGACACCGGCGGCGACATCTACGATGTCATCCGGCTCGAGGAGCGCGCGGACATGTCGCCGATGCTCCTGCTGCTCGCCGACGCGGCCGGCCACGGCATCGGCCCCGCCCTCAGCGTGACCCAGTTCCGCGCGATGCTCCGCATCGGCCTGCGCCTCTCGGCCGACATGGACGCGCTCATGCACCATGTGAACCAGCAGCTCATCGAGGACCTGCCGAACGACCGCTTCATCACGGCGTTCCTCGGGATCCTCGACCCGACGACGCACCAGCTCCGCTTCCACGCGGCCGGGCAGGGGCCGCTGCTCCACTACCGGGCGGCCGAGGGCCAGGTCGTGTGGCGCGATCCATCGACCGTCCCGCTCGGCATGTTCAAGGATCTCGACCTGCCCCCGACGCCGCCCCTCGTGATGGCGCCGGGCGATCTCCTCGTGCTGCTGACCGACGGCTTCTACGAGTACCAGGACGCCGCCGGGCAGGTGTTCGGCAAGGAGCGCGTCGGCGAGCTCATCCACCGCCTGCACGCGCGCCCCACGTCCGACATCCTCGGCGCGCTCCTCGCCGAGGTGCGCCGCTTCGCCGGCTCGGCCAAGCAGATCGACGACCTCACGGCGCTGCTCGTAAAGCGGGACGCCTAGAGCTCGGCTCGGGTCCGGCGGGGGCGTCCGGGGGTGCCTGCTTGACCTGCTCGTCGGCATCCAGGACATGGGCGCCGCGGGGCTCACCTCGTCGTCGGTCGAGATGGCGGGCCGGAGCGGCAGCGGCCTCGACCACAACCTCGACCTCGTGCCGCGGCGCGCGGCTCGACCTCGTGCCGCGGCGCGCGGCCCGGCTCACGCCGTCGTGCCGCGGCGCGCGGCCCGGCTCACGCCGTCGTGCCGCGGCGCGCGGCCCGGCTCACGCCGTACGAGATGCGACCGCCTCACCATCGACGCGGGCGGCGGCGAGGGGATCGACGTCGAGCTCCGCGCCCTGCGCGAGGCGCGCGATCGGTGCCTCGAGCCCATCGTGGGGCGATAGCTCACGGGGGCGCCTGCGGGCGTTCGGTTCCGTGGCTCCGCGGTTCCGCGCGCCCGCGCGGCGCCTTCGCCTATACTCGGAGCATGAAGCGCTGGCTCCCGCTCGGGCTCATCGGCGCCGGCGCCGTCCTCGGCGCGGCGGCGCTGCTGCTCTCGCCCTCCGAGGAAGAGCGGATCCGCGAACGGCTCACCCAGCTCGAGGACGCGGTGCGCATCGACGAGGGCGAGCGGAATCCGCTGGTGCGCCACGGCCGCATTCGCGGTGAGTTCGCCGAGATCTTCGCGAAGGAGGCGAGCGCCCGCATCGCCGAGATCGGCGACAGCCTCCGCGGCCGCGACGAGCTCGCGAACGCGGCGACCCAGGCAGCGGTCGTCTATCAGACCGCGGATGTGAGCCTGGGTGGCACGGAGATCCAGATCGACCCGGCCGGCATGACGGCGGAGGTGACCGCCACCGCGACGGTCACGGGCGCCCGGCATGGGCAAGAGGTCCGGCGCGACGAGCTGCCCGTAGCGTTACGGCTCGAGAAGATCGACGGCGAGTGGAAGATCGTCTCTGCCACCGTCCACCCCAGGCAAGCCCCTGGCGACGAGGGCCGCTGATAACCGCGCTCAGACTCGAGACGCGACGGGCCACGAACTTCGCGGCCTCCGGCTAAGGCATCTCCTTAGATTCTTCGGAGAGTTCACACGGCGACGGGGAGACGGGGAGGAGATCTTCGAATACTCCCTATCTCCTCGCCTCGCTGTTCAATTTTCCGTTGAAAAAGGCTGTAGCTAAGGGAGTTCCTTAGGGCGTCGAGGACACGCCAGGAGAGCGCTCGTGCGCACAAAAAAAAAGAAAGGCCGGTCGGGAAGAACCCGCCGGCCTGAGGCCCGCATTCGCGGACCCACCGGGACCGCACAGGAGCGCCGGTGGAGGGAGATCCACCGGAGTCCTGGGAAGGCCCACGATCAGAAGAAACAAGTCAGGAAAGCAATACGAAGCGCAATCAAGTAAAGAGCGAAGACAAAGCGAAGACGGGCGGGAGGCTAAGACAAATCAAGAAGCCAGTCAAACCGAAAGAAGAAGCTGAAGCAAAGAACGAAGCGCAATCCGGAATCGAACGGGCAAGATCAAGCGAAGCAGGGGAGAAGCTGAAGCGAAGCGCGAAGCAGCGTCAACATCGAGAGCGGCACAACAGATAAGAAAAGCTCCAACCGAAATCTGACAAGCTGATCAGGATGAGCCAACGCAACGGGCGACGCGGGTCGCGCGTACTTCGGCCATCCCTCCTCAATCGCCTCGTAAGGCGTCTGTCGACACGTGAACCGAAGCTCTCCGCCGGCACCGGCGACAAGTCAATCAAGGAGCCCGATACCGCAAGGGCCATGGCATTCGGGTGACGGCGGGGTCGCGATCGCTCGGCTTGCGCCGCCGCTCTCCTCGCTCGGCGTCCCCCCGAAGACTGAGGCTTGTATTGCGAAGGTCATGCCAGGGGTCATCCCCTTCGAGTCCGCATGAAACAGGACGACGAGCAGGGGCGACATCTGGCGGATACATAGAGCAACCGGCGGGCCAACGGCGGAGGCGCCGCGGTCCTGGCGCCCAGCAGCCAAAATTGCCGCTGAAACCCACCCTCCGATGCGCGCGCGCAGGCCCGGAGGCCAGCACCGGTCATACATTTCCGCAGGGACTGGTCCGATCCAGGGATGGGTTCAGATCCAGAACGCAGAGTTTACCTGGACGTGAATATGTTCATCCTCGAGCAGCTGGACGCCTTGCGCTGCACTGTGGAAGCGTAGAAATGCAACAGGGCAGGACGACTCCGATCGACGCTTTGCGTCGTATCTCGACGACGTGCTCCCCGCCAAAGGCGCAGCGCGCTACGCAGCGCAGCCCGCGATACGCAGCGCGGCGCGCAGCTCACCGCACATGGGGCGCAGCGCACGGCGCACGGCGCAGCTCGCTGCACATCCGGCAGAGCTCGCGGCACACAGCGCAGCTCGCTGCACACGGCACAGCTCGCGGCACATCCGGCAGAGCTCGCGGCACACAGCGCAGCTCGCAGGGCTACTTGCAGCCGGCCTGAATCAACGGCTCGACAACCCCGGCGATGTTCTCTTGGGGCGCCGAGAATCTGTGGCGCTCGAGCTTCCGCAAGGCGCCCAGGAACCTGGGCCAGCTGCCGCCGCAGGTCGCGAGCAGCGCCCGGAGCTCCGGAGTCCCCGAGTTGTAGACACGGAACTGCACGAGCGACGCGTTGTTGATCGGACGGCGCGCGCCGATGTCGGCCTTGAGCCGCGCCAGCACCGCGTCCTTCTCCGCCCGCTTCTCGGCGTCGGGCGCCGCGGACGCATACAGCCGATTGAGGTGGACGTAGGCCGCGTGCAGCGCGCGCGTCCGCACCTCGCTCCTCTCCAGCTCCCTCATGTAGGCCGTCTTCTCCGCGGAGAAGGGGCCCACCCGCTCGTCCAGGTAGTGCTTGGTCAGCTCGTCCCCGACGAAGCTCGCGAGGCTCTCGTTCAACCTCGTCTGCCCCTTCACGTACAGCGTCGCGTGCAGCGACTCGTGGAGCACCACGTTGGCGAGGTCGCCGAGCGCCTCGTCCCCGTCCGAGATCATCGTGGACAGGACCGGATCCTCGAGCCAGCCGAGCGTCGAGTAGGCGCCCGCCGGACGCACGTCGACGTCCCAGCCGGCCGCCTTGAGCGGCGCCGCGAACGCCTTGGCATCCTGGAGATGGAACCACCCCATGTAGGGGACGGTACCCACGATAGGAAAACTCCATGTCTTCGAGCGGAACCGGAGCGGCTCACACGCGCTCACCACCCAGACGGCGGCTGGGCGATCGAGCTCGACATACGTCCTGTAATTGCCGGTCGGGGTCAGCCCGTGGCGCTCACCGAAGCGCTTGATGTGCGGGACCTCGCGCAGCAACGCGCGCGTCCGCCACGGCTTGCGGGCGTCGAAGGCGGCGTCCTCGAGCGACTCGGCGCGCCAGGCCATCGAGAGCTGGCCGGCGCCCGCCTGCGCGATGTAGCGGGCCTGTGTACACGATGCGAGCAGGAGACAGAGCGCGACGAGCCCCGCGGCGGCGCAGACCATGCGCGCCGCGGAGCGAGGGCGCGACACGGACCACGAGGGCGCGGCGCCGCGACGGGCGCTGGCCGCAAGCCTTTCGCTCATCCTCTAGCTGATAGCTGGCCGCGCGTGCTTAACAAGCTCTTCCGCGCAGAGGACGCGCGTCCCGCGTGTGCCGGTGGAGCGCGCGGGGCCGCGCCCGGCCGATCAGGACGGCAGCGCCGCCCCCCACGAACTGAGCTGCACGGCCGGGACGATCGGCGCGCGTTCCCGCAGAGAGGGCTCCTCCGTGGCATAGAGGGGCTCGCGTGCGAGCGGGTAGTCGCGCGGCGCCCCGTTCGACAGCACCATCTGGATGGCGCCCAGGTGCCCGCTGCGGAACGCGGCGGCCGCGCACGCGAGATAGAACTCCCACGTCCTCATGAAGGCGCCGTCGAAGCCGGTGATCCGCTCGATCTTCTCCCTGTTCTCCAGGAAGTTACGGCGCCAGCAGCGCGCCGTGAGCGCGGAGTGGCGCCGCAGGTTCTCCGCGTCGAGCACGTCGAGGCCGCGCGTCGAGGCGCGCGTCGCCATCCCGTGGAGCGAAGGAGGCCAGTACCCCGGGAAGATGTGCTTTTGCAGGAAGGGGTCAGTCCGCGACGACTCCTGCTCTCTCGTGACGCTCTCGAGCACGCACACGCCGCCCGGGGCGAGCAGCGCCTTCACCCTGTCATAGAACACCTCGATACGTCGCTCGCCGGCATGGCACATCGAGCCCAGGGAGACGAGCCGGTCCCACCGCGGCTCGTCCTCGAGCTCGTCGCAGCTCATCACGCGGACCTCGACAGGGAGCCGCCGCGCCGCCGCCTGCTCGCGGATGTACCTCGCCTGGTTCTCGCAAAGGGTGATGCCGAGGCACTGCACCCCGTACGCCTCCGCGGCGTGGAACATGAGGTGCCCCCACCCGCAGCCGAGATCCACGAGCCGGTGCCCGCGCCGGAGCGCGAGCTTCCGCGCGACGAGGGAGATCTTGTGCGCCTGCGCGTCGTCGAGCGTCTCGCCCGGAGAGCTGAAGTAACCGCACGACGTCTGGAGGCGCCTGTCCAGGTAAAGAGGGTAAAAGTCGTTGCCTAGCCCATAGTGACGCTCGACGGCCAGCCTCTCGCGCTTCGCCGCCCCGGAGAGCAGCCCGAGCCGGAGCGCGTCGAGCACGCCCGAGAGGCCGCGGTCGAACGACGACGACGCGGGCACGAGGCGCGGCAGGCGCGCCTCCACGGACCGAGCGAGCTGGAACAGGCCGGCGAGCGAGTCCTCGAGATCTCCCTCGAACGTGACCTCGCGCCGGACATACGCCTCACCGAGGCCGAGCGTGCCCCGGAACGCCGTCTCGCAGAGCGACCGACGCGTCCTGAACGTCACGGCGAACTCGGGCGCGCCCGCGCCGAAGCGCAGCCGCTCGCCGCCCCAGAAGCGCAGCTCGAACGGGGTCCCGCCGTGGCGCTCCAGCAGGCGCGACGCCGCTTCCTTGAACCGACGAGACCACGGCGGCATTTCGCCCTTCCTGACGATGAACATCGGACCCCCTCCGCGGCCCCCCGGCCGCCCGACGAGCTGACCCGAGCTGCGCTTTCCCGTCAAGCGACATGTCATCCATGCAAAAGCCATCACAACGAGTCACAGAACGCCCACAGCGGCCGGCGGACACCCCGGACACGCGGTGTCGTCAGGGACAGGAGGAACGCAGTGGCTGGCTCGCTCATAGCACCGCAGTGCTGTTCGGGAGAGTCCCGACAACATGCTCGCGTGTCCGGGATGTTTCATGTTCCAGACGAAGGAGGGAAATCGGGAAGATGATTCGAATTTCTCCCTACCTTCCTGGTCGTGTTCCTGGTCGCGTGACGTACCCATCCGCTGTGCGCGCTGCACCCCCTCGCGCCCGGTGCGCGCCTGTGCTCCATCCCACCCGGGAAGCGCTCCGCTCCGTCGCGGCCGGGCGCGCAGGACGGCCTCGCGCCGCTCGCGCCGGGCACGCGCTGCGCTCCCTCGCGGCCGGGGCGCGGTCCGTGGTACGCAGGCCGGCCCGTGGACACGCCCAGCGATCCTCCCGCCGCCCCGCGAGACCCGCCGCCGCCCGCGCGGCGCGCAGGGAAGGCCGGCAGCGGTGAGCTCGTGTTCACGCGCGTCGGAGCGCGCACCGTGCTCGAGAAGGCGCTCGCCAGGAGCCCGCTCAGGCTGCTCGCTCCGAAGAACCACGGGCAGGCAGCGTGGGTGTTCGTCGCGAGCTTCGGCGGCGGCCTCGTCGGCGGCGACGAGCTCCACCTCCACGCGCGCGTCGGGCGCGGGGCCGCCGCGCTGCTCAGCACGCAGGCCTCGACCAAGGTCTACCGCTCGCCCCTCGGCAGCCGCCAGCGCTTCGAGGCCGAGGTCCAGGGAGGCGGGCTCCTCGTCGCGATCCCCGATCCGGTCGTCTGCTTCGCGGGCTCGCGGTACGAGCAGGACATCGACGTCGCGCTCGCCGACGACGCGTCGCTCGTGCTCGTCGACGCGCTGTCCTCGGGCCGGAGCGCGCGGGGCGAGCGCTGGGCGTTCGACAGGTACGCGTCGCGCATCCGGGTGAGCCGCGGCGGGCGGGCCGCGCTGCTCGACGCGACGCTGCTCGATCCGGCGCACGGCGCGCTCCCCGAGCGCATGGGGCGCTTCGACGCCCTCGCGACGCTCGTCGCGCTCGGCCCGCGCGCGGCCAGCGCGGCGGAGGCGCTGCTCGCGCCGCGGCCGCCGCCCGAGCGGCGCGCCGAGCTCGTCGCGTCGGCGAGCCCGCTCCGGGGCGGCGGCGCCGTCGTGCGCGTCGCGGGCACGAGCGTCGAGCGCGTCTCCGGCTTCCTCCGCGGCGCGCTCGGCTTCCTCGCGGGTGAGCTCGGTGATGATCCGTTCGCACGAAAGTGGTAGCTTCGCGCCGCGCCGGCGACGCCGCGGCGTCACCGCGCCGGAGAGAGGGCGAACATGCACCTTGCGCCTCGTGATCTCGACAAGCTCGTGCTGCACGGCGCGGGCTTCCTCGCCCAGAAGCGCCTCGCGCGCGGGGTCAGGCTCAACTACCCGGAGGCCGTCGCGCTCATCGCGACGCAGATCCTCGAGCTGATCCGCGACGGCCGCAGCGTCGCCGAGCTCATGGACGTCGGTCGCCGCCTTCTCGGGCGCGCGCAGGTGATGGCCGGCGTCCCCGAGATGATCGCCGAGGTCCAGGTGGAGGGGACCTTCCCCGACGGGACGAAGCTCGTCACCGTCCACCACCCGATCGCGCTCGAGCACGGCGATCTGGCGCTCGCGCTCTACGGCAGCTTCCTCCCCGTGCCCGACCTGTCGCTCTTCCAGCAGGCAGGCCAGGGCGAGGCGACCGCCGAGCCGGCGCCCGGCGAGGTGCTCGTGAAGCCCGGCGAGATCGAGCTCTCTCCCGGCCGGCGGCGGCTCTCCCTCCCCGTGAAGAACCTGGGCGACCGGCCGATCCAGGTGGGCAGCCACTACCCGTTCTCGGAGACGAACCGAGCGCTCGAGTTCGACCGCGCGGCGGCGGCGGGGATGCGGCTCGACATCCCCGCGGGCACCGCGGTCCGCTTCGAGCCGGGCGACGAGAAGACGATCACGCTGGTGCAGGTCGGCCCGCACGGCGGGGCGGCGCACGCCGCGCCGGAGGAGCAGCAGGCATGAGCCACAAGATGCAGCGGCGGCACTATGTCGATATCTACGGGCCGACGGTCGGCGACCGGGTGCGGCTCGGCGACACCGGCCTCATCGCCGAGGTCGAGCGGGATCACACGTCCTACGGCGACGAGTGCAAGTTCGGCGGCGGCAAGGTGCTGCGCGATCGGATGGGGCAGATGCCCGGCGCCTCGAACGACGAGGCGCTCGACTGCGTCATCACGAACGCGCTCATCGTCGACTGGACCGGCGTCTACAAGGCCGACATCGGCATCAAGCGCGGCCGCATCGCGGCGATCGGCAAGGCCGGCAACCCGAAGGTGATGGTCGGCGTCACGCCGGGCATGATCGTCGGCGTGACGACGGAGGTCATCGCCGGCGAGGGGCACATCGTCACGGCGGGGGGCGTCGACGCGCACATCCATTTCATCTGCCCGCAGCAGGGGTACGAGGCGCTCGCGGCGGGCGTCACCACGTTCGTCGGCGGCGGCACGGGCCCGGCGACGGGCACGAACGCGACCACGTGCACCCCGGGCGCCCGCCACATCTCGCTGATGCTGCAGGCGACGGACGTGCTGCCGCTCAACATCGGCCTCACGGGCAAGGGCAACACCTCGTCGCCCGAGGGGCTGCTCGAGCAGGTGCGCGCCGGCGCCGTCGGGCTGAAGCTGCACGAGGACTGGGGCACGACCCCGCCCGCCATCGACTGCTGCCTCAGCTTCGCCGAGCACGAGGACATCCAGGTCACGCTCCACACCGACACGCTGAACGAGTCGGGCTACGTCGACGACTCCATCGCGGCGTTCAAGGGCAGGACGATCCACTCCTACCACTCCGAGGGCGCGGGCGGCGGGCACGCGCCCGACATCCTGCGCATCTGCGGCGAGCCGAACGTGATCCCGAGCTCGACGAACCCGACGCGCCCGTACACCGTCAACACGCTCGACGAGCACCTCGACATGCTCATGGTCTGCCACCACCTCGACCGGAACATCCCGGAGGACGTGGCGTTCGCCGAGAGCCGCATCCGCGGCGAGACCATCGCGGCCGAGGACATCCTCCACGACCTCGGCGCGATCAGCATCATCTCGAGCGACAGCCAGGCGATGGGCCGCGTCGGCGAGGTGATCACGAGGACCTGGCAGACCGCGCACAAGATGCGCGATCAACGCGGCCGGCTGCCCGAGGAGCAGGGCGACAACGACAACTTCCGGATCCGCCGCTACGTGGCCAAGTACACGATCAACCCGGCCATCGCGCACGGCATGTCCCACGAGATCGGGTCGGTCGAGCCGGGCAAGCTCGCGGATCTCGTGCTGTGGCGGCCCCAGATGTTCGGCGTGCGCCCGGAGCTCGTGATCAAGGGCGGCTTCATCGCCTGGGCGCAGATGGGCGATCCGAGCGCGTCGATCCCGACGCCTCAGCCGTACTACATGCGCCCGATGTTCGGCTCGCTCGGCGCGGCGGTCGGCGAGACGAGCATCGCGTTCGTGTCGAGCCGCGCCATGGACGAGGGGAGCATCCGCAGGCTCGACCTGAAGAAGCGCCTCTCGGCGGTCCGCCGGTGCCGCAAGATCGGCAAGGCCGACATGCGCCTCAACAACACGCTCCTGCCGATCACGGTCGATCCCGAGACGTACGAGGTGAGGGCCGGCGGCGAGCTGCTCCGCTGCGACCCCGCGAAGATCCTGCCCCTCGCCCAGAGGTACAGCCTCTTCTGAGGCGGGGAGCTCGCTCTCGGCCGCTCCTCGCCCGCGGGTTCACCCTTCTCTCCGTCTGCTTCCGTCTGTCGCCGTCTGCTTCCGTCTGTCTCCGTCTGCTTCCGTCCGCTTCCATCCGCGCGCATGAACAGGTGGCTCCTCCTCCAGCTCTCCGACTCCGCGTTCCCGGTCGGAGGGTTCGCGCACTCCGCGGGCCTGGAGGCGGCGGTGCAGCTCGGCGAGGTGGGGCCCGGGAGCGCGCTCTCGTCGTTCGTCGCGAGCGCGCTCTGGCAGGTGGGCCTCGGCGCGCTGCCGCTCGTGCGGGCCGCGCACGAGCGCCCGCTCGACATCGCGACCGTCGACGACGCGTGCGACGCCTTCCTCGTGAACCACGTCGCGAACCGGGCGAGCCGGACGCAGGGCCGCGCGTTCCTCGCGACGAGCGCGCGCGTCTTCCCCTCCGCCGAGATCCGTCGCCTCGACGCCGCCGTGCGGGCGCGGGAGGCGCTGGGCCACCACGCGCCGGCGTTCGGCGCGACCCTCGCGGCGCTCGGCGTCCCGCGCCAGGACGCGCAGGCCGTCTACCTGCACGCCTCGCTCCGCGGCGTCGTCTCGGCGGCGGTGCGCCTCGGGCTCGTCGGGCCCCTCGAGGCACAGCGACTGCAACTCGAGAGCGCGCCGATCCTCGACGCGGTGCTCCATGAGTGCGGAGATCACGGTATCGACGAGCTCGCGCAGCCGGCGCCGCTCCTCGATCTCTTCGGGGCCACGCAGGATCGGCTCTACTCGCGTCTCTTTCAATCGTGAGGTGACAGCATGCACGACCCTGGCGATCACGGGCATGGGCACAACGGCCACGGTCATGGCCACGACCACGACCACGACCACGACCACGTTCACGACCACGACCACGTTCACGACCACGACCACGTTCACGACCACGACCACGACCACGGCCATGTTCACGGGGGTGGCCACGGGCATGCGCACGAGCACGGGCACACGCATGAGCACTGGGCGCATCCGGGGCTCTTCAGCGAGCGGGATGCGCCGAAGGACCGCGATTTCTCGGCGCGGGCGTTCACGGTCGGGATCGGAGGGCCCGTCGGCAGCGGCAAGACGGCGCTCGTGCTCGCGCTCTGCCGCGCGCTTCGCGACAGGATGCCGCTCGGCGTCGTCACGAACGACATCTTCACCCAGGAGGACGCCGAGTTCCTGCACCGCAACAAGGCACTGCCGCCGGAGCGCATCCGCGCGGTGGAGACCGGGGGCTGCCCGCACGCGGCGATCCGCGAGGACATCAGCCACAACCTCGTCGCGCTCGACGACCTCATGGATCACGTCGCGCCCGCGCTCCTCATCGTCGAGAGCGGCGGAGACAACCTCGCCGCCCAGTACAGCCGGGAGCTCGTCGACTACACGATCTATGTGATCGACGTCGCCGGCGGCGACAAGGTGCCGCGCAAGGGCGGACCGGGGATCACGCAGTCGGACCTGCTCGTCATCAACAAGACCGATCTCGCTCCGCACGTCGGCGCCGACCTCGGTGTCATGGAGCGGGACGCCCGGAGGATGCGGGGAGACGGGCCGTTCCTGTTCGCGCAGTGCAACCGGAGCCAAGGAGTCCCCGAGATCATTGACCACATCCTCTCCGCCATGCGCCGCGCAACCACCACGGCGCCTCCCGCGAAATAGGCCTCTATCGCGCGCCTCCCGCTGCGAGAAGCGCTGCGAGAAGCGCTCACGCTCCACAGGAGTCGGCATACCGGAGCACATCTGCGCCGGGCGCGCGGCGCTGTCCCCTGTTAAAGGAGGACAGCGGCAACGCCGCTTCGACTTCCGTTTCGCTGGAATACCGGTTCTATTGGACGGTAGGCGGACTTCGGACGGGTGGTAGAGGGCGGGGAGGGCTCCGCCGGGCGGAGCGACTTCCACCACGACCGCCGCGGTCGCCACGCGATCACGGCAGCGCCGGATGGCGAGGCGGCGCGGCGCACCCGTTGTAGACCAGAGGAGGAGGCATCAGTGAGCCAGGCCCGACCCCATGTGCTGGTGGTAGACGCCGAGAAGAGGGTCCTCGACAGGCTCGCGCTCGAGCTCGGCCAGGGCGGCTTCGACGTCACCTGCGCCGAGAGCGGGCTCGCCGCGATCGAGCTCGTCAAGGCGCGCCGCTTCGACCTCGTGGTCGCCGATGTGGGGGCGCTCGGCACGGAGGGCGCCGGGACCATCGCCGCGCTCAAGGCGCTCGGCCCGGACCTCGAGATCATCGTCGGCGCCCCGTGCTCGAGCGCGCAAGACGCGGTGGAGTGCATCGAGCGCGGCGCGTACGACATGCTGGAGAAGCCCTACGACATCGAGGACCTGAAGCGGCTGCTCGAGGCGGCGATGCTGCGCACCCACCTCGACGCCGTGGCGGCCGTCCACCAGGCGAGCGCCGCCCTCGTCGCGTCCCTCTCGCGGGACGACTTCCCCGAGCGCGCCGTGGATCTCGCGGCGAAGGTCGTCTATACGACCTGCGCGGCGCTCTCCCTCGCGCTCGATCAAGGGGCCGCGCTGTACCAGGCGGCCTCCGGCGCCGAGGTGCCCGCGGCGTTCATCGCTCGGCTCGCCGGGCGCATCGAGGGCGCGCTCGCGCCCGTCCGCCTGTCCGCGGACGACGCGCCCGATCTGCTCTGCACCGCAGAGGGCGATCGCTTCGGCGCCGCCATCGTCGCGCCGCTCCGCCTGGGCGAGAGCTCGTTTGGCGGCCTCGTGGTGCTCCGCGACGAGCGCCTGCCGGCGTTCACCAGCCAGGAGGAGCAGGCCATCGGCATCTTCGCAATTGAGCTCGCGCTCGCCTTTTACGGCCACAAGGTACGGCGCTCGCTCGGCCCCTGCGCCGCCTGACGCCCGCGCGCGGCGTGGACACGCGCGGCGCGCTCGTCCGGGCCGAGATCTGCGGCTGGCGCCCGCAAATTCTTCGGCAATCGAGCTCAAGATTCCCTCTGGCGAACGCGTTCGCGCCCCACTAAAGGAGGGGAGCGATGAGCCCCACCGCTGCACCATCGACTCTCCCCGCCAGGGCCCAGCGCGCCGCGACCTTCTACCGGGATCTCGTCGGCAAGAAGATCGCGATGGCGCTGAGCGGCGTCATCTTCTTCGGCTTCGTGATCGGCCACATGGCCGGCAACCTCCAGGTCTTCCTCGGCCGGCAGAAGTTCAACGACTATGCCGCCTTCCTCCACGGGACGCCCTCCCTGCTGTGGGGGACGCGGATCGTCCTCCTCGCCTCCCTCATCGTCCACGTCTACACGGGCGTGACGCTCGCGCAGCACAGCCGCGCTGCCCGGCCGGTCCCCTACCAGGTGAAGGGGCAGCGGCGCCCGAACGTCGCCGCGCGCACGATGCTGCTGAGCGGCGGCGTCCTCGGCGCCTTCATCGTCTATCACCTGCTCCACCTGACGACGGGCACCGTGCACCCCGACTTCGTGCCGCTCGACGCCTACGACAACGTCGTGAAGGGCTTCAGCCCGGGCCCCGCGGCGATTGCCTACGTCGTGGCGATGGGCCTGCTCGCGCTGCACCTCTACCACGGCGCGTGGAGCATGTTCCAGTCGGTGGGCCTCAACCACCCGCGCTACTCGCCGGTGCTCAAGAAGTTTGCCGCCGCGTCGTCGATCCTGCTCTTCGCCGGCTTCTCGTCCATCCCGCTGGCCGTCCTGTTCGGCATCGTCCGCTGAGCCCGGAGCGTCCGTCATCATGCAGCTCAATGCGAAGATCCCTGAAGGTCCCATCGAGAAGAAGTGGGACCAGCACCGCTTCAACCTGAAGCTCGTCAACCCGGCGAACAAGCGGAAGTACACCGTCCTCGTCGTCGGCACCGGCCTCGCCGGGGGCGCGGCGAGCGCGACGCTGGCCGAGCTCGGCTACAACGTGAAGAGCTTCTGTTTCCAGGACTCTCCGCGCCGCGCCCACAGCATCGCCGCGCAGGGCGGCATCAACGCCGCGAAGAACTACCAGAACGACGGCGACAGCATCTACCGCCTCTTCTACGACACCGTGAAGGGCGGCGATTACCGCGCGCGCGAGGCCAACGTGTACCGGCTCGCGCAGATCAGCGTGAACATCATCGACCAGTGCGCCGCGCAGGGCGTGCCGTTCGCGCGGGAGTACGGCGGCGTGCTCGCGAACCGCTCCTTCGGCGGGGCGCAGGTGTCGCGCACGTTCTACGCGCGCGGCCAGACGGGGCAGCAGCTCCTCCTCGGCGCCTACCAGGCCCTCGAGCGGCAGATCGGCCTCGGCAAGGTGAAGATGTACCCGCGCACCGAGATGCTCGACCTCATCGTCATCGACGGCAAGGCGCGCGGGCTCATCACCCGCAACCTGATCACCGGCGCGCTCGAGACGCACCTCGGCGACGCGGTCGTCCTCGCGTCGGGCGGCTACGGCAACGTCTTCTTCCTCTCGACGAACGCGAAGGGGTCGAACACCACGGCCATCTGGCGGGCGCACAAGCGCGGCGCGCTCTTCGGCAACCCCTGCTTCACCCAGATCCACCCGACGTGCATCCCGGTCTCGGGCGACTACCAGTCGAAGCTGACGCTCATGAGCGAGTCGCTCCGCAACGACGGCCGCATCTGGGTGCCCACGAACGCGGGCGACACGCGCCCGCCGGAGCTCATCCCCGACGGCGAGCGCGACTATTACCTCGAGCGCCGCTATCCGAGCTTCGGCAACCTCGTGCCGCGCGACGTCGCGTCGCGCGCGGCGAAGGCGGTCTGCGACGAGGGCCGCGGCGTGGGGCCGACGCGGCTCGGCGTGTACCTCGACTTCTCGGACGCCATCCGGCGCCTCGGCAAGCCGGCCATCGCCGAGCGCTATGGCAACCTCTTCGACATGTACGAGCGCATCACCGGCGACGACCCGTACAGCGTCCCGATGCGCATCTATCCGGCCATCCATTACACGATGGGCGGGCTCTGGGTCGACTACAACCTGATGAGCACGATCCCCGGCCTGTACGTGCTCGGCGAGGCGAACTTCTCCGACCACGGCGCGAACCGGCTCGGGGCGAGCGCGCTGATGCAGGGCCTGGCGGACGGGTACTTCATCATCCCCTACACCATCGGCGATTACCTCGCGTCGACGAAGCTCGAGCGGGTCGACGACCTCCACCCCGCCGTGAGGGACGCCGAGCGCGACGCGAGCGCGCGGTTGAACAAGCTGCTCGGCGCGAACGGCTCGCGAACGGCCGACTCGTTCCATCGCGAGCTCGGCAAGATCATGTGGGAGCAGTGCGGGATGGCCCGCAACGCGGCCGGGCTCAAGGGCGCGCTCGCGCGGATCCCGGAGCTCCGCGAGCAGTTCCACCGTGACGTCCGCGTCTCGGGGACAGGCACCGGCCTGAACCAGGAGCTCGAGAAGGCGGCGCGCGTCGCCGACTTCTTCGAGCTGGCGGAGCTCATGTGTCGTGACGCGCTCGACAGGGAGGAGTCGTGCGGCGGGCACTTCCGCGAGGAGCACCAGACGCCCGAGGGCGAGGCGAAGCGCGACGACGAGCGCTTCTCTTATGTCGCCGCCTGGGCATGGCGAGGCGAAGGTCAGGCCCAGGAGCTCCACAAGGAGCCGCTCCAGTTCAACGAGGTTCACCCCACGCAGCGGAGTTACAAATAATGCGCCTCACCCTCCATGTCTGGCGGCAGAAGGGCAAGTACGAAGCGGGCCGGTTCGTCACGTACGAGGTGCCCGACGTCAGCGAGCACATGTCCTTCCTCGAGATGCTCGACGTGCTCAATCAGCGGCTCATCCTCAAGGGTGAGGAGCCAATCGCGTTCGATCACGACTGTCGCGAGGGCATCTGCGGCATGTGCGGCTTCATGATCAACGGCCAGGCGCACGGCCCCCTCCGTGGGACGACCGTGTGTCAGCTGCACATGCGTCACTACAAGGACGGCGACGTGCTGTGGCTCGAGCCGTGGCGAGCCCAGGCGTTCCCGGTGGTAAGCGACCTCGCGGTGGACCGCAGCGCGTTCGACCGGATCATCGCGGCGGGCGGCTTCGTCTCGGTGTCGACGGGCAGCGCGCCGGACGCGAACGCGATCCCGGTGCCGAAGGTGGTCGCCGAGCGCGCCATGGACGCGGCGGCGTGCATCGGCTGCGGCGCCTGTGTCGCATCTTGTCCGAACGCGTCCGCCTCGCTCTTCACCGCGGCGAAGCTCACGCACCTGAACCTGCTGCCGCAGGGCGAGCCGGAGCGCGATCAGCGGAGCCTCAACATGGTCGCCCAGATGCGCGTCGAGGGCTTCGGCCACTGCACGAACGTCGGCGAGTGCGAGGCGGTCTGCCCGAAGGAGATCCCCCTCGACATGATCGCGAAGATGAACCGCGACTACCTGCGCGCGACGCTGGTCCACCGCGACGTGCAGGCCAAGGGCGGCACCGGCTGAGGCGCCGCACCCGCCGGCCTCGCTCGAGGCCGGCGGCGCTTCCCCTCCCTCCCCTCTCGTCGACAGCGAACGCTCTCCTCCCGCACGCCATGAACGGCGGCGCTCCGTCGCCGCCACCCCGCCGCCAAGGCGGGTGCGCCCCTGATTGACACCGGCTCGCCGCCCGGACGCGCTGCGCCGAAGGTGCGCCTGTGGCCCACGGGGTCAGGCTGGCCCTTCGGCCCATCACCGCCCGTACGGCCGGCCCCCGGTGCCTGCAGGCGCAGGCTGCAGCGCCTCGGCACGAGGCTCACCCGAGCACGGCCCCGCGGCATGACAGGCGAGCCCTGGTGCCGTGGGTGCGCCAGCACGATCCCGACGGCCGCCGCAGGTGTGGCACGAGGCCGCCCTCACCTTCCGTTTTCGTACAATTTTTCACCAAAAACACAAGGATTTGCAGGCCCCCTGTGGAAAACAAACCAGGAGTTTCCTGATCACCGACTCAGGGACTTCCTAAACCGTCTTCACATTGAGAGCCCCAACCGTACAGTCAACGTGGGATAAGCACTCGGCATGTTTCGAGAACATCTCGCCGCGACTCGCGCCTATGCCAGTGGGGGCTTTCCGAGCGTGGCGAGCCGTCGCTCCAGTAGCAGCGCAACCGCGAAGATGCCGTGGCGCTCTCCCGCGCCGCAATGAAACGTGTCAGGGTCAACAGGCACTTGTTCGAGGTCACGAGTTGGAATAACCTCGAAATTGTCCTGAACGGGATCAGTCGTCATAAGACAATTGTGGTCACCCCACACCATGTCGTAGACTAGGTCGAACTTAGAGCGCCGCAGCGAGGGGGGGCATCCCGCGGCGAGCGCGTCGAGGATCGCATCGAGTATCGCTCTTCTGCGGAAGCCGGTTCGAGGGGAGGGCCGGCAGGAGGAGAAGCCAGAGGCAACGGCCGCGGCGACCTTTCTCCCGGCGGGTCAGGAGATCCGCTTTCCACACGGGAACGACGCGCACCGGGACCGCAAACCAGACCGACCGGGGCCGGGCAGATCGCCTGACGGCGCCCTGCTGCACTGTTCGTGCTGCGCGCCGAAGGCGCGCGCCGGGGTCTGCGAGGCTGATCGGATGCGGGAGTTCGAACATCAGACAGGTCTCTTGGACGAGCGAAGAAGTAGGAGGGGAACTTCATGAGGTGCTGCATCGACGGCCTTAATCTGCATCCGACGAGCGTCCACGATGCTGCCGTTGTTCTCGACACCGTGACGGATCGGCTCCTCGCCGCGGGTGATCGGCGGGCGGCCTTCACCGACGTCTACGGTATCGTCACGCGCGCGGTCGCGGCGCAGGTCGGGCGACGCGATGGCATGTTCCTCGAGCCGGCGTGGATCTCGCGGCTCGCGGGCCGGTTCTGCGAGCGGTACCTCGAGACGCTCGGCTGGTACGATCGGGGCGCGGCGCAGGACTGCGGCGCCTGGCACATCGCGTACGCGAGCACGGCGTCGCGGTTCACGCCCCCCGTGCAGAACGCGCTGCTCGGCTTCAGCGCCCACATCAACTACGACCTGATCTTCGGGATCCACGCGACGATCGTGGAGTTCGGGCACGGCGCCGACCGGGCGATGCTCGCGCGGCTCAAGCACGATCACGATCAGATCAATACGCTGCTCCGCGCCTCGGTCATCGAGGCGCTCGCGCGCCTCACCGCGCGGCACGGCTGCCCCCTCAGCGCGTTCTTCCTGGACAACGCGCCGGAGGTCGCGATCTGGGTGTCCATGGAGATGCTCTCGCGGTGGCGCGAACGGGTCTGGGACGACGTCCTGGCGCTCCTCGCCGCGCGCGACGGGAGCGAGCGGGCGGCGCTCTCCCGCGGGATCGAGCGGCGCTCCACGCGCATCGCCCAGATGCTCGCGCTGCCCTCGCTCCACCAGGCGCCGCATACGGCGCTCCGCCTCCTGTCAAGGGCCGCGTGATCGCGGCCGACCGCAACCGGAGCCCCGCCCGATCGTAGAATGGGGGCATGAGCAAGCTGCCCAAGGAACCGCCTGCCGGCGAGATCACCCCTCCAGCGCTCTACCTGCGGCGGCGCGAGCTCCTCAAGAGCGCGGCGCTCTTCGCCGGCACCGCGTCGGCCATCGGCGGCGGCCTCGTCTGGCTCACGGGCGGCGCGGCGCGCCCCTCGGCGGCGGGCGCCCCCGGCGGCGAGGCCACGCCGCTCGGCAGCGCGGGCGCGCCGCCGGGGCCGCCCGCCGCCGGCGCGTCGTCCTCCGGGACGAGATCGAGAGACCCGTTCGTTACCGACGAAGCGCGGACCTCCTACGAGGACATCATTTCGTACAACAACTTCTACGAGCTCGGCCTGAGCAAGTCCGAGCCGGCCAGGAACGCCGGCCGGCTCAGGCTCCGCCCCTGGGCCATCGCGTGCGAGGGAGAGGTGAAGAAGCCCGAGGTCATCGACCTCGACACCCTCCTCCGGTGGTTTCCCCTGGAGGAGCGCGTCTATCGAATGCGCTGCGTCGAGGCGTGGTCGATGGTGATCCCCTGGCTCGGGTTCCCGCTGGGCGCGCTGCTCAGGCGCCTCGAGCCGACCTCTCGCGCCCGGTACGTCCAGTTCACCACGCTGCTCGATCGAGAGCAGCTGCCCGGCCAGCGGAGCGACGTGCTGGAGTGGCCTTACGTCGAGGGGCTGCGGATCGACGAGGCGATGCACCCTCTCACGATGCTGGCCGTGGGCCTCTACGGCAAAACGCTGCTCGGCCAGAACGGAGCGCCCATTCGCCTGGTGGTGCCGTGGAAATACGGGTTCAAGGGGTGCAAATCGATCGTCAGCATCAAGCTCACCGAGCGCCAGCCGGCGACGAGCTGGAGCCGCGCCGCGCCGGACGAGTATGGGTTCTATGCGAACGTGAACCCCGCGGTGGATCACCCGCGCTGGAGCCAGGCGACGGAACGGAGGATCGGTGAGCTGCGTCGCCGTCCCACGCTGCCATTCAACGGCTATGCGGAGGAGGTCGCCGGCCTCTACAGCGGGATGGACCTGCGGGAGAGCTTCTGATGATGCGCGCGCCAGCGAGGACGATGTCGCCGCCGCGCGCTGCCGCCGCCGGCGTGCCGGCTGGCCGGAAGCTGGCCTGGCTCCCGCCCGCGGTCGTCGCCGGCGGGCTGATCCCGCTGGCCGTGCTCGGCGTGCGCGCCGGGGCCGGGGCGCTCGGCCCGGACCCCGTCGCCGAGGCGCTGAACCAGCTCGGCCTGCTCGCGCTCGTGCTGCTCGTCGCCTCGCTGGCGGCGACGCCGCTCAAGCTCGTGTCGGGCTGGACCTTTCCGCTGCGTATCCGCAAGGCGCTCGGGCTGCTCGCCTTCTTCTACGCGTGCGCCCACTTCCTGACGTACGCGATCGTCGATCAGGGCCTCGAGGTGCGCGCGATCGGCGAGGACATCACGCAGCGCCCCTTCATCCTCGCCGGCTTCGTCGCGCTCCTCGCGCTCGTCCCGCTCGCGGCGACGTCGACCGCGCGCATGCTGAAGCGCCTCGGCGCCGCGCGCTGGAAGCGCCTGCACCGGCTCGCCTACGTCGCCGCCGTCCTCGGGATCGTGCACTTCTTCCTCCGCGTGAAGAAGGACACGACGGAGCCGATGATCTACGGGGCGCTGCTCGCGCTGCTCTTCGCCGTGCGCATCGCGAGCGCCGTCCTGCGCAGACGCGCGGCGCCGCGCTGAGCGCCGGCGTCGCGCCGTCACGTCGTCGCGCCGTCGCCGCGCGGCGAACCTGCCGCGCCGCGCCGCGCGTTCGGATACCATGGGGCTTCGACGTGGAACGCGTGAGGACGGCGTCATGAAGCTCTTCACCATCGGGGACAGCATCTCTCAAGGCTTCATGTCGCTCGGCGCGGCGCGCACCCAGCTCGCCTACTCCACGTGGATCGCGCGCGCGCTCGGCGTCGACGTCGGCGACGCGCTGTCGAGCCCGGCGTACCGCGTGCCCGACTACCCGGCCCACGGGCTGCTGCTCGATCTCGAGGTGGTGCTCCGCCGCCTCCAGCTCGCGTTCGGCACCACGATCGACAGGCTCGAGTGGGCCGCCGTCCTGCTGGAGATCAACCGGGTGCTCGACGTGGCCGAGGACTACTACGAGCGCGGCGAGGGGGCCGGCCCCTACCGCGGCGGGAGCGTCCCCTGGTTCCACAACGTCTCGGTGTACGGCTTCGACGTGGCCGACGCGTGGCTCGTGACCCCGAGGCTCTGCAGGGAGCGGATCGCGGCGGCGCCCGGCGCCACGGACGGCTTCCTCCAGGGGCCCAACGCGGCGTTCTACCGGACCGCGCTCCGCGTCCTCAACCCGTCGCGAGACGAGCGCCTCGACGGGTACAGCCAGCTCGACTGGCTCGGCCACCACGCGCGCGGCGAGGGCGTCGAGAACCTCCTGCTCTGGCTCGGCCCCAACAACGCAGTCGGCTCGGCGATCCTCCTCAGCGTCGCGGCGACCGAGGACAGGCCCGAGCGGCGGCCGGTCTCGCTCAGCTTCGACGAGCGGACCCGGGCGCAGTGGAACCTCTGGATGCCCGACGATTTCGTCGCCGAGTACGGCGAGCTGCTCGACCGGGTCGACACCCTGATGCGGCGCAACGAGAGCCCGGGCTGGCGGGTGTTCGTGGCCAACGTGCCTCACGTGACGATCGTGCCGATCGCCACGGGCGTCGGCGACCCGCTCCCTGGCTCGCCGCGCTACTTCCCCTATTACACCTATCCCCCGTTCGCTCGAGGCCCCCGCCTGATCGAGGCGGGCGCGCCGCACCTCACCGCGGCGGAAGCGCGGCGCATCGACGCGACGGTCGACGCCTGCAACGCGCAGCTCCTCCGGCTCATCGAGGAGAAGAACGCCCGCCACCGCACGCCCCGGTATCACCTCGTCGACGTCTCCGGCGGCCTGGACCGGCTCGCGTACCGGCGCACCGGCGGCGAGCCGTCGTACGAGTTCCCCGCGTACTTCGCGGCCAACGTCGCGCCGCCGATGGACACCCGCTTCTACCACGTCGATCGCGCCGGGCGCCGCAGGGCCGGCGGCATCGTCAGCCTCGACGGGGTTCACCCGAGCGTCATCGGCCAGGGCCTCCTCGCCCACGAGTTCCTCAAGGTCATGAAGGAAGCCGGCGTCCCCGGCGCCGACCCGGACCGCCTGCCGTGGCCCAGGATCGTGGCGAGCGACACGCTCTATCAGGACCCGATCCCGCTGATGGAGGAGATCTACCAGTACGAGGAGCTGTCGTTCGCGGTGCTCTCGGCTTACCGGTACCTCTTCGGAGGGTTCCAGGGCCGGCGCGGCAGCATCAAAGACTTCTAGAGCGGTTCCACCCGCCCATGGAGCGTCGCAGAGCGGCGGTCACGGCACTGCCGGAGCGCTCCCGCGCAGCATGAAATAGATGAGCACCCCCGTGACGGAGACGTAGAGCCAGAGGGGCAGCGTCACCCGAGCGATCTTGGCGTGCTTCGCGAAGTTCGCCTTGTAGGCGAAGTAGAACGACGTCAGCGCGAGCGGCACGATGCCCGCCGAGAGCACGATGTGAGAGATGAGGACGGCGAAGTAGACGGCGCGGAGCGGCCCGGTGCCCTGGTACTTCGTGTCGCCGTGGACGAAGTGATAGGCGAGGTAGCCGACGAGGAACAGCGACGAGGCCGCGAACGCCGAGACCATCAGGTACTTGTGCACGACCATCGCGCGGCGCTTGATCGCGAACCAGCCCGCGACGAGGAGCGTGGCGGCCGTCGCGTTCAAGGCGGCGTTCAGCGGGGGCATGAAGCGGAGATCCGCGCCGCCCGCGCCCCGCCGGATGATCAGGATGTAGGCGAGGAACGCCAGCGCGGCCGCGGAGAGCACGGCATTGAAGGCGTAGAACGATCGGTCGCTTGTGCGGGCGAGCAGGCCGACGGGCTTCAAGTGGCTCGAGGCGTGGGACGACATCGCGCGGTCCATACCAGAGGAGCGCGCCGAGCGCGAACGCGAGCGGGCGACCTCGGATCAGCGAGCGGGAGCGGACGGAAGCGGACACGAGCCGGCGGGAGCGGACGGAGACGAACGCCAGCGCTCGCAGGCCGACCGAAGCGGACGGGCGCGGACGGAGCCGCCCCGAGCGACGGCGGGCTAGGCGGAGCTCGGCGCGATCCCCATCGGGGGGCTGCGCTCGAGGTTCCGCAGCGGCTCGCGCATGGTCACGAACTCCTCGGCCGCGGTCGGGTGGATGCCGATCGTCGCGTCGAACTGCGCCTTGGTCGCGCCGCACTTCAGCGCGACGGCGAACCCCTGGATGATCTCGCCGGCGTCCGGCCCGACCATGTGGACGCCGAGCACCCGGTCGGTCGCGCGGTCGACGACGAGCTTCATCATCGTCTTCTCCTCGCGCCCGGAGAGGGTGTGCTTGAGCGCGCGGAAGGTCGAGAGGTAGATGGCGACGTCGTGGTGCTCTCGCGCCTGCGCCTCGGACAGGCCGACGGTGCCGACGTTCGGCTGGCTGAAGACGGCGGTCGGGATGCCGGCGTAGTCCACGCGCGCGCGCTCGCCGCGGAAGAGCGTCTTCACCAGCGCCATCGCCTCGGCGATGGCCACCGGGGTGAGCTGCACGCGCGAGATCACGTCGCCGAGCGCATAGATCGACGGGACCGATGTCTGGAACGCGTCGTCCACCACGACCGCGCCGTCCTCGTCGAGCTTCACCCCGACCTCCTCGAGGCCGAGCCCCCTGGTCTTCGGCAGGCGCCCCGTCGCATACAGCACGCGGTCGGCCGCGAGCTCGGTGCCGTCGGCGAGCGTCGCGCAGAGCGCGTCGCCCCGCCGCTCGAGGCTCTCGATGGTCGCGCCCAGGCGGAGGTCCAGCCCCTTCTTCTGGAGCTCGGCGGCAAGGAACGTCCGGATGTCGTCGTCGAAGCCGCGCAGGAGGTGCAAGCCGCGGTGGATCAGCGACACCTCGGCCCCGAGGCCGTGCAGGATGCCGGCGAGCTCGACCGCGATGTAGCCGCCCCCGACGATGACCGCCCGCCGCGGCATCGTCGGGAAGTGGAACAGGTCGTCGGAGGTGACGGCGAGCTCGCGCCCGGGGAGATCGGGGATCCAGGGGTAGCTGCCGGTCGCGACGAGGATCCGCTCGGCGGTGATCCTGGCGCCGTCGATCTCGACGGCGTGGGGATCGACGACCCGGGCGTGCCCCCGGCGGATGTCGGCGCCCGAGTGCTTCAGGAGCCGCTCGTAGACGCCGTTCAGGCGCTCGATCTCCTTGTCCTTGTTGCGGAGGAGCGTCGGCCAGTCGAACGACGGGCCGGCATGCCCGTTCCCGCTTTCGCCATGGCCGGGCACCGTCCAGCCGTAGCCGGCGGCGTCCTCGAAGTCCTCGGCGTAGTGCGAGGCGTAGACGAGGAGCTTCTTCGGGATGCACCCCAGGTTGACGCAGGTGCCGCCGAGGTGGCGCGACTCGGCGACGGCGACCCGCGCGCCGTAGGAAGCGGCCATGCGGGCTGCGCGCACGCCGCCGGAGCCGGCGCCGATGACGAACAGATCGTAATCGTACTTGGACATGGCGGACGACTATGCCCCATGCGGGGCGCGGTCGCCGCGCGCCGTGCGGTCGCCGCGCCCCCGGCCTCCGCTCCCTTCGGCTTCGGCTCGGCCACCGGCGCGGGGATTCTGCTACGGTCCCGCCGTTGCGCTCCTCGACCCACACTGGAACCTTCGCCGACGCTCCGTCACCGCGCCCGCGCGACGGCGACCCGCAGGAGCGTCCCGCGCCGCGCCTCGCGGGGCGCGCGCGCCGCGCCCTGCCCTTCGCGCTGGCGGCCGCGCTCGTCGCGTTCGTCCTCGGCCGGCTCGACTTCGACGCCTTCCTCGCCGCCCTGTCGCACGTCGATGCGCCGCTCTTCGTCGCCTTCGCCGCCCTCTTCGTCCTCGCGCTCCTCGGCGCCGACACGTTCGCGACCGTCCTCGTCTACCGCCGCCTGATCGCGCCCGTCGCCTTCCGCGATTTCCTCGTGCTCCGCGGCGCCTCCTACCTCCCGTCGCTGCTCAACCACCACGTCGGTCAGGCCTTCATCACGGTCTTCCTCGCGCGCGTGCACGCCGTGCCGCTCGCGCGCGTCGCCGGCGCGACGCTCGTCGTGTACGCGTCGTGGCTCGGCTGCCTGCTCCTCCTCGGCGCCGTCGCCGTGCCCGCGAACGGCGGGTCGCTCGCCGGGTCCGCCCTGCTCCTCGCGGCGGGCGCGCTCTACCTTGCGATCCTCGCGCTCCGCCCCGCCCGGCTCGCCCGCACGAAGCTCCTCGCCCCGCTCTTCGAGGCGGGCGTGCGCGGCCACCTCGTCGCCCTCGCCGCGCGTATCCCGCACCTCCTCGTCCTGTTCGCCGGCACCTGGCTCCCCTTCTGGTTCTTCGACGTGCGCATTCCCCTTGGAGCCGCCCTCACCTACATCCCGATCCTGATGGTGGCGGTGACGCTCCCCATCACGCCGCAAGGCTTCGGCACGCGCGACGTGCTCGCCGCCGCGCTCTTCGAGGGCTTCGCGGCCGGCGCGACGCGCGACGCACGCCTGGCCGCCATCGCCGCCTCGACGACGACGTGGGCCGTGGCGCTCACCCTCGTCGAGGCCGCGCTGGGCCTGGCCCTGCTCCGGGGCGTTTTGCCCCATATGGAGGCAAAGCGCCCCACCGACGCTGCTGCCTCCGATGCTGCCCCCTCCGCCAGGCGCGAACCGACATGACGCGGCTTAACGCGGCTCGCCATCGCGGAATTGTCACGGTATTTGCAAATATTGCAACTACGCTGTGGGTTATGGGCCATTGGCTCATGGTTTGCCATAGCGTTAAAGAAGTCGAAGAGGCCAAAGAGGCCAAAGAGAGATAGGTCGGCTGGGAGAAGGTTCGGCGCGACGAGTTTCGGGTTATAGTCTCCGACCCCCTGGCGTTGCTTTCGTCCTTCTGGCGGGCGCGTCCCGCCGAACATCGCAGACTGGGCAAGTCCGCGCCGAGCGACCCTCTATGAAGAACCTGGTTCGTTTCCTCGCCTCCTCCGATCACGACGTCGCCCGCGCCGTTCGGCACGTGCGCCAGCAGGTCCGCGGCTTCACCCTGCCCGCGCCGCGGCCGATCGTGGTCCCGATGCGCATGGCGTTCGAGGCGGCGCGCGAGGCGTACTACTTCGGCGCTCGCGTGCTCGTCTGCGAGCCGCACTTCAAGTCGCACTGCGCGCAGTACGGCAAGGGTGTCCGGACGGGGAACTTCATCCACTACATCCAGGGGCAGGGCGACATCCTCCTTGGCGACAACGTGGTGCTCGACGGCAAGATCAACTTCGTCTTCGCCCGGCGGTTCTGCGACCGCCCCACGCTGCGGATCGGCGACAACACAGGGATCGGGCACGGCTGCCGGATCATCGTCGGCAAGTCGATCACCATCGGCAAGCACTGCCGCATCGCGGGGAGCGTCTTCATCCTCGATTCGAGCGGCCACCCGAGCGATCCGGAGGCCCGGAAGCGGGGCCTGCCGCCCTCGGACGCCGAGGTGCGGCCGGTCGTCATCGAGGACAACGTATGGCTCGGGGCCCGGTCGATGATCTTCCCGGGGGTCACGGTGGGCGAGGGCAGCGTGGTTGCGGCGGGCGCCATCGTGATGGCCGATGTCCCTCCGTACACCGTCGTCGCTGGCAATCCGGCCCGACGGGTGGCATCACTGCGGACCGAGCCGGCGCCCGAGGCGAACCGCGCCGACGCGAAGAAGCAAGGCGCGGACGACGCGGGGAGGCGCTCGGTCTCCGACAGCGCATCTTGACCCTGGAGCTCTTTACATGGCGATCGAGGTGGAGAAGGTCATCGAGGTCATCGTCACGGTCGGCAGCTTGCCCGCTGAGATCAAGCCCGACGACGACATCTACGACGCGGGGTTCTCCTCGATTCGCGCGCTCCAGCTGCTCACAGAGCTGGAGGATCGGTTCAACGTGGCGCTCCCCGACGACAGGTTCACCGTCGCCCGCACGCCGCGCGCGCTGAGCGCTCTCATCCAGGAGCTCGCCCCGTGAGGAGGGTCGTCACGGTCGAGCTCGCGACGCCTGCAACCGAGATGGCGCAGGAGGAGATCCCGAAGCAGATCGCCTTCCTCTCGAAGGAGATCGCGAACATCCGCTTCGTCCGCGAGGGCGCCGCGCTGGAGTTCGAGGCCCCCGAGGAGCAGGCCGGCGCCCTCGCGAAGGCGGCCGAGGGCCTCGCGCGCACCATGCAGCGCAGCCTGCGCCAGCTCAAGCGGAAGCTCGTGTACCGCAGCCCGGCGTGTGATCGGGTGGAGTTCCGCGGCGGCGCGCTCCCCGGCGGGATCACGCAGATGGGCCAGGGCCAGGTCGCCCTCGAGGGCATCCCGCTGCGGCTCTATCGGTACTTCGATCGCTCGCTGGAGGCGCTCGGCGCGCCGTTCTCGCCGAGCCCGATCCTGGTGCCGACGTTGATCCCGGCGGCGACGCTGGCGAAGTGCGACTACTTCCGCTCGTTCCCGCACATCGTCACGTTCACGTGCCACCTGCCGGAGGACATGCCCCTCATCGAGGATTTCCGGGCGAGGCACCAGGACCGGGACACCCTCGACGAGCGCGCGCTGAGCGACATGGCGCAGCCGGAAGTGTGCCTCTCGCCGGCGATCTGTTACCACGTGTACGCGGCGAACCGGGACCGGGTGCTGCCGGCGGGCGGCGCGCGCTACGCCCTCGCGGGCCGCTGCTTCCGCTACGAGTCGAGCAAGATGGTCGACCTGCGGCGGCTCTGGGAGTTCACGATGCGGGAGATCGTCTTCCTCGGGTCGCGGGAGGAGGTCCTCGCGCTGCGCGAGCAGGGGAACGAGCTCGTGGCGCGCTACCTCGACGAGCACCGGCTCGCCGGCGAGATCCGGACGGCGAGCGACCCGTTCTTCATCGCGCCGGACGCGGCCGCCAAGACGTACTTCCAGATCAGCAGCGAGACGAAGTACGAGATCTCGCTGATGCTCCCGGAGGGCGAGCGCGTGGCGGCCGGCTCGCTGAACTACCACACCGACTTCTTCGGCCGCGCGTTCAGCTGCAATGTCGAGGGCGCGGGCCCGATGCACAGCGTGTGCATCGCGTTCGGCCTGGAGCGGTGGGTCTACGCGTTTTTGGCCCAGCACGGCGACGATCCGACAGGCTGGCCCGAGCTCGTGCGGCGGTCTCCCGAGATGGCCAGTCTGTAGAGAGGCTTCGCTGCCATGCAGCTCGAGCGCGTCGATCCGGTCGCGGCGGCGGACGAGGCCAGCTTCGTCCTGCGCGAGGCGTGGCCGCTGCCGGTCCTCCACTACACGGCCGACTACCTGAGGTGGCAGTTCGGCTCCCCCGGACCGGCGCCGCAGGCGGTGCTCGCGCGCGAGGGCGGCGAGCCGGCCGGCTTCATCGGCGTCGCCCCGCGCCGCTTCCGCTTCCGGGGAGTCACGTCGGAGGGATATGTCCTCTCGTTCGTGAGCGTGCGGCCGAAGTTCCAGGGACAGGGGCTTGCGAGCCGGCTGTACACGGAGCTCCTCGCCGGCCTCCGGGCGACCGGCCTGCCGATCGCGGTGTTCGTGGAGGCGCGGTCCGCGCCCGCGCAGCGCGTGCTCTTCAAGGCGGTGGCGGCGGTGGGCCTCGAGCTGAAGCAGCTCACCGCGTGCCGGAACCACGGCTTCCTCCCCCGGGCCGGCGCCGCGCCGCCGCGGGCCGTGGCCGCGCCGGCGGGGGCCTTGGAAGACGCGCTCGCCGTGATGGGGGCGTGCGGCGACGAGCGCGTGCTGTGGTCGGCGCCCGACGCGGCCCAGCTCGAGCACGGCCTGCGCGATCCGCGGCCGCGCCGGCTGCTGCTCGTCGAGGAGGCAGGCCAGGCCGTCGGCGCCGCCGCGGTGTTCCTGTCGGAGATCGCGACCGCTCGTGGGATCGACCGGGTGGCGACGGTCGACACGCTCTTCCTGCCGGAGCCGACCGCCGATCGGCTCGCGGCGGTGATGCGCGCGGCGTCGGAGGTGTTCGCCGGAGAGGCGACCGCGCCGGTGGTGAGCGCGCCGAACCTGGCGATCGTCCCCCAGGACCAGCTGAGGCCAGCCGGCGTGCGCGCGACGGCCGCGACCTTCGACGCGTTCGTGATCCACCCGAAGGGCGGGCCATGGCTGGACGCCGAGACGACCAACCTCGAGGTCGTCTGACCCGAAGGTGCCCGGGGGAATCCATCTATTTTGCAGATGGTTCCCATCAGAACAATGCCGATTCACAAGATGGATCAGCGGGCGCATGCTGAGGTCATGACCAACAACACTTCTTCGATGGTGATCCGGCGCTCTGGCGAGCGCGGCTATGCCGACCACGGGTGGCTGCAGTCGTTCCACACGTTCTCGTTCGCCGACTACCAGGATCCGGAGCACATGGGCTTCCGCGCGCTGCGGGTCATCAACGACGACCGCGTCGCCCCGTCGCGGGGGTTCGGGATGCACCCGCACCAGAACATGGAGATCGTCACCTATGTCCTGGAGGGGGAGCTCGCGCACAAGGACAGCATGGGGAACGGGTCGATCATCCGCCCAGGCGAGGTCCAGCGCATGTCGGCGGGGACGGGCGTGTACCACAGCGAGCACAACACCTCGCAGGCGGGCCCGACCCACCTGCTGCAGATCTGGATCGTGCCGGATCGGCGCGGATATACGCCGAGCTACGAGCAGAAGGCGTTCTCGAAGGAAGAGCGCCAGGGCAAGCTGCGGCTCGTCGCCTCGCAGGACGGGCGGGAGGGCTCGGTCACGGTCCACCAGGACGTGAGCCTGTTCGCGGGGCTCTTCGGGCAAGGCGAAGAGGCGCGCTACGAGCTCCCGGCCGGTCGAAACGCCTGGGTCCACGTCGCGCGCGGCAGCGTCGAGCTGAACGGGACGCTGCTCGAGGCCGGAGATGCGGCGGCCATCGGCGCAGCCGGCGCGGGGGAAGCAGGTCAGTCGCTCCACCTCGTCGGGAAGGGCGCGGGCGAGGTGCTGCTGTTCGACCTCGCCTGAGGGCGGCTCTCGCGCCCTCCGCTCGGCGGCGGCTCAAAGAGACAGATGAGACAGCGCGAGATCGCGCCCATGATCCACGGCGTCAGGAGAAGCCTGCCGCCTGCAAGGGAGCTCCCTGGGGCAAACAGGCACCTTGCGGGCGGCGGCTCGACGCACCGCCATGATCATCGCCCCCCTCGCTCGACCCCCGCAGAGGCGCGATGTCGCCGCCGCGCTGCGGGTCCGACGCCAGGAGGCAGCTGAATCCGTGTGTCTCGATCTGGCAGGCTTTGCGCGCCTCTCCCGCTTGCTCGTCGGCGGCATCCGCTCCATAGAGATCTCATGGATGCCATCGATCTCCTCGTAAGCCACCACCGCGAGCTCGAGCAGCGATTCTCCGAGCTGAAGGAGGCCTCTTCCGTCACCGCAGCGCAGTTCACCGCTGCCGCCGACCTCCTCGCCACCCACATCACGATCGAAGAGCAGGACTTCTACCCGGCGGTCCGGGCTCGCCGCACCGAGGATATCCTCCTCGAGTCGCTGGAGGAGCACCTGTCCATCAAGCGCGTGCTGGCCGATCTCGTGGCCCTCGACGCCGCGGACGAGACGTTCGGGGCCAAGGTCCATGTGCTCGCCGAGCAGCTCGAGCACCACCACAAGGAGGAGGAAGAGCACCTGTTCCCCAAGGTCAGGAAGCTCCTTGACGACGGCGCGCGCGAAGCGCTCGGGCAGCAGATGCACGCGAGGATGCGCGCGCTGCAGCAGGGGGAGCCCCGCAGGCTCGTCCTGGGCCAGACCGACGCCGCAGCGCCCCTCCCCTGAACCCATGTCCCTCCAGCCCGCTCTCCTCGGTGGCCCCCGGCGCCGTGAGCGCCCGGACGCGGCGCCCGCATACGCCGGCCCACGCAAGCCCACGCAGGCCCACGCAACTGCCCACGCAACTGCCCACGCAACTGCCCACGCAACTGAGCGATGAGCGACGGCTGTTAGAAACGATACCCTCACGCAACACGCGCGTGCTGAAGCCGGACGTAAAAACCTGAGCCGCATGCAGGCGCCAGCGCCACCATACAAGTCAACGAAACCTGAGAAATTCGTCGGAGCGAATGCGATTTTTCTAGTAGGAGTTTTCCTACGGTCGTTATTCTAGCCTGCTGCGAGTCTCGTGGCGGTGGTCCGGAATGGCCGCGGGAAGAGAGCATGGTGCGAAGAAGCCGATGGGCAGGGCCTGATGCCGTACGCCAGCTGCTCGGCGCAGCGGGCGCAGTCTGGCGCGCGAGCGAGCGATGCCCGACGCTCACCGGGGATCTTCGACGGAGGTAGGATGACGGCTCGACCTGTACTCTCGATTGACACATCCTTCGATCCGGACAGCGCGTGGTTCGCGGCCGGACGCACGCAGCTCTACGGGCGTATGGGAGAGCAGTTCTCCATCGTACCGTTCGGACGCGCCAGCGCGGAGCGGAGGAGGATACTCCGCCAGATCGCGCGCGCCGAAAGCACCGGCAATCCATTCCGGGCGATCGTGGTGTCGTCCCACGGCAAGACGAGCTGCGTTGTGGACGACGAGTCGCCCGACGGCATCCTGCTCTCGCACGAGAGCCCTGCGCAGGAGATCGAGCTCTGGGCGCGCGGTCGCGTGCTCTATTTCTGCTGTGGTGAGACCGCGAACGGGCCGCTGTTCGACAGGCTCCTCGACGGGGGAGCGCGGGCGGTGGTCGGCTTCACCGGGAGGCTCGGCGCCACGACCGTCGACGGCAAGTTCTTCTGGCGGCTGCTCGATCACGAGCTGGTGACCTGCGCGCTGCACGACCAGCAGGTGCCGGGCTTCGAGAGGGCGAGGCAGCAGTTCCTGGAGCGCGTCACGCTGCGTCTCACGTCGCTCCCCGACGACGGAGCGGTGCGGGACGAGCTCTCGAAGATGAGGGATCAGCTCGTGTCGATGGTGATCCGGGGCCCGGGGAAGGGCTAGCCCCAGCGCGGCGCGGTCTCCGGTAGACCGAGCGCCGCGCGGTCCGGTAGAACCGAGCTCGGCGCTGGTAGGGCGCCGAGCGGTCCGGTAGATCCAGGAGGGCCATGAGACGCAAGCCGACGGCGGTGCTCTCCTCGGCGGCGCTCCTCCTCGCCGCCATGGCGGGCGACGGCCTCGCCAGCCCGCGCGCGGCCGTGCGCGAGCAGGCGAGCGACGCATGGTTCATGGACGGCGGGCGCCGCGTCGACGTCGAGCGGCTCGGGCCGGCCGCGCTGGGCGCGTCCTCGACGCCGCGCGCGCTCGCGCCGGTGCGGCTCCGCTATCCAGGCGGCCGGACGGTCCAGGCCAGCGTCGGCGCGACCGCGATCGTGGAGGTCGAGCCGGGCGCCGAGGGCGCGCTCGGCGCCGCAGGCGTGGAGGTGGTGAGGCCGCTGATGCCCTCGATCGGGCTGTGGCTCGTCAGGGACACCGGCGGCGGCGATGGCCTCGACCTCGCCCAGCGCCTCCAGGGCGCGGCGCGGCCGGCCTTCGTGCGCGAGGCGATCCCGGACCTCCACGTGCGCCTCAAGGCGCACGGCGCGCCGTTCGCGCCGGACGACCCGCGCCTGCCCGACCAGTGGTACTTCGACGACCTCCGGATGCAGGAGGCCTGGGGGCGCACGCAGGGGGACGCGGCCACCTCCATCGTCGTCATCGACACCGGCTGCGACCTCGATCACCCGGACCTCGCCGCGAAGATGGATCCAGGCCTGGACGTCATCGACGGCGACGACGACCCCACCTACCAGCCGGGCGGGCAGAGCGTGAACCACGGGACGGCCTGCGCGGGCCTGATCGCCGCCGACACCGACAACGGCGTGGGCATCGCGGGCGGCTGCCCCGCCTGCAGGCTGCGGTGCGTGCGGCTGCTCGACGACGAGCCGCGGCCGATCTCCGCCTCGGTCGACGCCTTCGAGTTCGCGCTGCAGGTGAACGCCGCCGTCGTGTCGAACAGCTGGGGGTACGCCGATCCGATGCCCGTCCCCAGGGTGGTCGAGGCCGCGATCAACCGCCTCTTCGACGCCGGGCGCAACGGGAAGGGGGCGCTCGTCCTGTTCGCCGCCGGCAACGACGACCGGGAGATCCTCGACGACGAGCTCCAGGCCGTGCGGGGCGTCCTTACCGTGGGCGCCGTCAACCACCTGGAAGACGCGACGTCGTTCACGAACCGCGGGAGCTCCCTCGATCTCGTCGCGCCCACGGGGACGCTGAGCACCGATATCGCCGGGAGCGAGGGGGACGACGCGAGCGACTACACCTCTCGGTTCGGCGGCACCTCGTCGGCGTGCCCTGTCGCCGCCGGCGTCGCGGGGCTGCTCGTGAGCGCCGCGCCCGAGCGGACCGCGGGCGAGCTCTACGACGTCATGATCCGGACGGCGCGGCTGGCGCCGTACGCGGTACCCGACGAGAGCGGGCACGATCCCATCTTCGGGCACGGGATCATCGACCCTGTCGCGGCGCTCACGGAGGTGCTCGGGGACGAGCCGCCGCCGCTGGCAGGAGGCGGCGAGGGCGCCGACGACCAGCACGCCGGCTGCGCGTGCGCCTCGGCCGGCGCGGGCTCGGGCGAGCGGCGAGGCCTCGCGGCGGCGCTCCTCGGCCTGGCCGCGGCGGCGCGCCGGCGCGGCGCGTCCCGCGCGCGCCGCGGAGGGTGACCTCAGGCTCCGGGCTGCCGCCCGGCCCGGAGCGCGTCCCGCTGCGCGAGGAGCCACGCGCGCGCCTCGCCTTCCGTGTCGAAGAACGCGATGGAGTGCGAGCGCTGCGCGAGGAGGTTCATGCTCTTGAAGATGAGCGTCCCGATGACGCGGAGGGAGAAGCTCGCTCCGAAGAGCGCGACCGCGTCGAGGCGCGCCGAGCTCAGCCCTTCCGCGAACGCCTTGCGCGCCGGAGGTGAGATCGCCCCGTTGCCGCGCGCATCGGAGAGCACCAGGACGTCGCGGCCGCTGTCCCTCAGGCGCTGGCACGCCGCGGTGATCGTGCGCGCCATCTGCTCCGAAATATCGCCCACGACCGTGATGAACAAGACGCCGTCGGGCTCTTCGCGGAGGTCGAGGCGCGCGCCCTCCGGTCGGGGATCGCTCATGCGCCCCGTCGCGCGGCCCGGAGCGCATCCCGCTGGGCGAGCAGCCATGCGCGCGCCTCGCCTTCGGTCTCGAAGAACTCGACCGGATAGGATTGCCTCGACAGGATCTGCACGCTCTTCGCGGCGAGCGTCGAGACGACGCGCACGGCGAAGCTCGCGCCGAACAGCGCGATCGCGTCGAAGCGCACGCCGCGGAGCTCCTCCGCCATCACCTTGCGCGCCGACGCCGAGATGGTCCCGAGGCGGCGCGCATCGGAGAGCACGAGGACCGCGCGGCCGCCCTCCGACAGGCGCCTGCACGCGGCGGAGATCGCGCGCGCCGTGTCGTCCGAGATGTCGCCCTCGATGGCGGTGCACAGGATCCCGTCGGCGTCCTCGCGGAGGGCCTGGCTTGCGTCGTCGATGCGGGGGTCGCTCATGGCGTTCCACGGTAGCTCGTTTGCGCGGCGGTACGACGTTCGCGCGATCACGGACGGCACCCGCGCGACGACCGGCGAAGCGGCCGATCGAGCGCGTGGGTCGCCGTTCAGGGCCCGCGCATGCGCCGGATCATCCGCGCGCCGCGCGAGCGCGTCCGTCACGGCTCGCGCGCCCGCCGGGGAGACGCTGGCGCGCCGCGGCGACGCGTGGAACATCGGACATGGACCCTGCGAAGAAGACGCACATCCTGCCCCCGCGGGCGCGCCGCGGGGGGTGATGTCACGCCTGGGTTCGCCGCCCGGCCCGGTGCGCTCCCCGCTGCGCGAGGAGCCACGCGCGCGCTTCGGCTTCCGTCTCGAAGAACACGAGCAGAGGGAACCGCTTTGTGAGCAGGTTGATGCTCTTCATGATGAGCGTCGCCATGACGCGGATGGAGAAGCTCGCCCCGAAGACCGCGATCCCATCGAGGCGCGCCGAGCGCATCCCATCCAGGTACACCTTGCGCGCCGCCGGCGTGACCGCCCCGCAGCGGCGCGCGTCGGCGAGCACCAGGACGTCGCGGCCGCTGTCCGTCAGGCGCTGGAAGGCGTCCACGAGCGCGCGCGCGTTGTCCTCCAGGACATCGCCGTCGGTCGCGATGACCAGGAGGCCATCGGGCTCTTCGCGGAGCTCGAAGCGCGCGCCCGCCGGACGGGGATCGCTCATGTCGGGCATGGTAGCCCATCCCCGCGACGCCCGCCCCGCGCGCCGGCGCTGCGCCGATGGCGCGCGCCCCGGAGGGCGGCGGCGTTATGCGCCCTGCCGCTGCGTGGCCCGGAGCGCGTCTCGCTGGGCGAGCAGCCACGCGCGCGCCTCGTCCTCCGTGTCGAAGAACGCCAGCGGATAGACCTCGCCCGTGAAGAATTGCACGCTCCTCGAGGCGAGCGTGGTCACGACGCGCAGGGAGAAGCTCGCCCCGAAGACCGCGACCCCGCTGAAGCGCACGCCGCGCAGCTCTTCCGCCAGCGCGCTGCGCGCCGCCGCCGTCACGGTCCCGACGCGGCGGGAGTCGGAGAGCACGAAGACCTCGCGGCCGCTGTCCGCCACGCGCCTGAACACGGCGCAGAGAGAGCGCGCGATCTCCTCCGAGATATCGCCCTCGATGGCGAAACAAAGAATGCCGTCGGCGTCCTCGCGGAGGAAAGGGCATGCGTCCTCGGAACGGGGCTCGCTCATCTCCCGCAGGCTAGCGCATTCGGCTCACCGCAAGACGAGCGCTCGCGGGCCGGCGCGGGAGAGCGCTCGCCGGGTGACGCGCCTCACAGAGCACCGCTCCGCGCGCCGCCGCTCCGCGCGTCGCCCGGCGCGCAAGCCCCCGCTCAGCGCCTGCGCCGGCGCGCGACCGCCGCGAGCAGCGAGGCGCCCAGCGCGCAGCCGAAGGCCGCGGCGGAGCTCGAGGGCGCGGCGGCCGGCGCCACGACGCGGCAGCCGCACCCGCCGTCGTCGACGCCCGCTGCCCCCTCGGCAGGCGCCTCGCCGCCGGCGCCGCCGCCACCGCCATCGCCGCCGGTGGCCTCCGCATCGGCCCGGCACGCGGCGACCTCGTCCGGCGTGCCGATGCACAGCGTCGGCTTGCGCGATTCGCCTTCTTGAAGGCCGTTCACCACGATCACGGCGAGGTCGTCGGCGCCCGCCGTGTCGACGAGCGCCTCGCCGGAGGTGACGTCGCCGGCGCGCACCACTTCGCCGTACACGCGGCCGCGCCGCGCCGCGAGCAGCAGCGCGAGGCCGGAGAGCTGCGCCGGATCGTCCGCGGGCGCCGCGAGCGCGGCCGTCATGGTCGCGCGCCCGCCGGGGGGGACGCTGAAGTACTGCGCCGACGCATGGAAGACGCGCAGCCCGTCCGCGTACGGCGCCGCGACCTCCTCCGGGGCGAGCCCGCGGTAGCCGGACCCGGCGGCGTAGGAGCGCCCGGGATCCGCGGCGGATCCGGTGAGCAGGTTCCAGGCGGCGAACTCCACGAACGCCTCGGCGAACGTCGTCTGCGCCTGCGACGAGAGCAAGGGGTCGAGCTGCTCGAACCACACCGGATCCGCCTCGCCGAGCGCGCCGTCCTCGAGGCGCTCCCAGAGCGCGCGAACCGTGCCGTCTCCGAAGCGCTCCTCGAGGAACTGGAAGAAGAGCGCGCTCCCGTAGCTGAAGGGGTCCACAGGGCCGGTGAAGGGCACGTCGAGCGACCGATCCGTGTTCGCGAGGTAGCCGTCGACGAAGCCCTCGAAGTCCTTCAGCGAGGGGTCGAACGACTCGGTCGCCCAGACCGCGGTCCCCTCCGTGATCAGCGTGTCCTGGCCGTGGTCGTAGGCCGCCTGCACCGCGTGGAAGAGCTCGTGGCTCCCGAGGATCCGGTTCGCCGTCAGCGTCGACGGATAGCCGTAGCCGCTGTAGTCGTTCTCCTGGGTCATGAAGCCGGCGCAGCGGTCCCCGGCGTCCTCGGCGCAGGCGTCGACGCGGAACACGCCGTCGCCGACGCCGGCGAAGTCGACGAGGTAGACGTCGAAGCGGCCGTCGCCGCCGTTGTCGGGCAGGTCCTCGTCGCTCCTCGGCGGCCGGAAGCCGAGGACGTCTCGGTAGTGGGCGATCACCTCGTCGTAGACGGCCGCGACCTCCTCGACGAAGTCGGGGACGCCCGTCGCGTCGTCGTCCTCGGCGGGCACCGCGCAGCGCCCCTCGCGCGCGAAATGGACCAGGAAGCTCCCGGACGCCGACGCGAAGGTCTCGACGACGTCGTCCGGATCGAACCGGAACTGGAGGCTCGTGCCGCGCGAGTCGGGCCGATCGAGCGGCGCCGCGGCGGGGCCGTCGAGCGGCGGCGCCGCGGTGTCGTCCGCGCCGCAGCCCGCGAGCACGGCCGTGAGCATGGCCGCCGCGCAGGCCAGGCCGCTGCGCCACGGGGCCGCGGCGCAGGCCAGGCCGCTGCGCCGCGCGGGCACCGCGCCGGCGGTCCGCGTCACGGCAGGAACGCCCACCGGACCTGGAAGTTGGCGGAGCCGGTGTCCTCCATCGGGACCATCCCGGTCTCCTGGCACTGCGCCTGCGTCTGCTCGTTGTAGAAGTGCGTGACGGTCAGCTTGAGGCTCCGGCCGTCGGCGAGCCGGAGCACGTAGACGAGGCCGGTCATCTTCACGCACCCGGGGTAGGTCCAGTAGCCGGAGAGCGCCGTCGCCGGGGAGTCCAGCCCGGAGCCGTCGGGGATGAGCTCGCAGCTCTCGGTGAAATACTCGTCGCTGCGGAGCCTCAGCTCGCCGGGCGCCTCGGTGATCCCATCGTAGTCCGGGGTGCCCGGGAGCCGCGCCGCCGTGACGCAGGACGGCCCGGAGTGGCCGCTGTTGATGCGCACGATGTAGCGCCGGAAGGCGATGTCCCAGTCCATGGACTGGAGCGACGCCTCGTCGGAGATCTCGACCTTCTCGAGGCCGGCGTCCGTGAACCGGGCATAGACGTAGGCGTCGGGATCGGAAGCGAAGGGGCCGCCCGCGGTGGCGTCGACGAGGGAGCGGATGCCGGCGCCGTCCTGCTCGTTGAGGATCTCCCCTGCTGCCACGGTGTCCTGGAGGTTCATCTGCTGGAAGACCTCGTCCTCGCAGGGCACCGGCGTGGGCTCCGAGCAGACGGGCCCGGCGGGACCGCTGCCCCCCTCGCCGCCGCCTCCCGCGCCGCCAGGGTCGATCGGGTCGTCGGAGCCGCACGCGCACAGGGCAAGGAAGGCGAGGCTGGCGGCGACGAGGGGAGACGCAGTCGAGGAGCCCATTGGCGACATGGTAACCCAAAGTCGGAGCCGGCGTGCCGCTAGGGCGCTCGGCTGCGCTGGTAGAGCCACCAGTCTCCGACGTGGTCGACGGCGACGATGCTCGGGTCGTTCGCGAAGAGGTGATTCGCGCCCGCTCGCCGGCGGACGAGGAACCAGTCGAAGAAGGCGCCGTGGCGGCGGACGTCGAATATCGAAGGCGTCCACTCCCACCGGAGCGGCGTGGGCGGCGGGACGACGGCGTCCGGCTCCTCGCGGGGCCTGTAGGCGACGGGCGAGGCGTCCCAGACGGCGAAGTGGAAGCTGAGCCAGCCGCCTCGCGTGGCCTGCACCCAGGCGGGGAGATGGATGAACGGCGTCGTCGTCCGGGTCGAGCCGCCGTGATCGAAGACGAGGTAGAGCAGCCTCGGCGCCTGCGGGATGCGGGCGATGATGGCGTCGAAGTCCCGCGTGCTCTGGTCGAATCGGCGGTAGTTGTCGCGGACCACGGCGCCGAGGGAGAGCGCGGCGGCCGAGAGCGCGAGCACGGCCGGCACCTTGAGCCAGGGCGATCGCGGCAGGTCCGGGAAGGCGCCGAGGGCCAGGAACAGCGCGGCGACGATCTCGCGCGGGTAGACGTACCACCAGAGGCCGATCTGGAGCGGCAGGGTCAGGAACAGGCCCAGGAACACGGCCGCGCAGGCGACCGGAACGAGGGCGGCGAGGCGCGCGAAGGACCGCTGCGGCGCGTCCGTCGCGGGTGAGGGCGCCGCGTCGGCGCCGGCGCCGGCGAGCCGCGCGGCGGCGCCGGCGGCGCATACGAGCAGCGCGGCGAGCACGAAGCGCGCTGCCCGGCCGGCGGCCACCGCCTCGGCGGGATCGGTGAAGCTCGTGAAGAGGAGCGATGGGATCTCGCGGAGCCGCTCCCAGTGGAGCGCGGGCGTGATGGGCGCCGCGTGCAGCGTGTCGGTCCGGACCGCGAGCCACGCCGCGAAGAGGGCCAGCGAGGGCGCGAGCGGGAGCGCGATGGGGCGGAGCCGCCGCGTCGCCGGGAAGACGACGATCGCCGTGCCGACGACGGCGGCGAGCGCGAACGGGAAGCGGAAGATGTGCGTGAAGAACAGGGCGACGAGCGCGAGCGCGAGCGCGATCTGCCGGCCGCGTGAGGGGCGATCGAGGAGCAGGAGCGTCAGGCCGACGACCATCGCGAAGAGGCCGAGCGCGCCCATGTGATTGAGGAAGCCCCAGTGGGTGAGGTTGCACCAGACGAGGAGCAGGCCGAGGACGCCGAGGAGCGGGCTCCGCTTCAGGCCGTGAAAGAGGACGGCGAGGCCCGCGGGCAGGAGCGCGAGCATCGCCGCCGCCGCGACCTTCACCGCGGCCACGGGAGGGAGGACGAGCATCAGCAGGGCACCCAGCGCGTACATGGACATGTACGGGACGGCGAGCGGCTGGAGCGTGAACTGCTCGCGGAAGTGCCACGCCGGGTCGAGGTAGTGCCTGAACGCCGCCGTCTCGGCCGCGTGGAACGGGAGATCGGTCATCGGCGGATAGCGGACGACCGCGAGCGGGACGGCGATCACATAGACGGACGCGGCGACGACGACGAGGGCGAGCGCCGCGCTGAGCGGCGCGCGGTCGACACGCGGTCGACACGCGCCGCGGCGGAGCAGGCCGGAGAGCGCTCGGACCGCGGAGCTCGCGCCGCGGCGGAGCAGGCCGGAGAGCGCGCGGCGCTCGGGAGCGGGCGCCGCCAGAGGCTCCGCCGGAGGGGACGGGGTACCCAAGGTGGCGGGAAGCTATCATCTCGGAACCGAACCGAGGCCCCAGGAGGCCCTCCTGGAGAGGTCGCGATGTGCCGGCTCCCCCTCCCGAGGGGGGTTCGGTCGATCTGCAACCGACAATGGGGCCTCGGATGTCCGCCGCGAGAGGTCGCGATGTACCGGCTCCCCCTCCGAGGGGGGTTCGGTCGATCTGCAACCGAACGTGGGGCCTCGGATGCCCACCTGGAGAGGTCGCGATGTGCTGGCTCCCCCTCCCCGAGGGGGTTCGGTCGATCTGCAACCGGTCCGAGGGCCTCGGATGCCTGCGCGCAGAGGTCGCGATATGCCGGCTCCACCTCGGCGACGCCAGCGCCGTCACGCCAACCCCGCCGCGCGGCCCTTGCGGCCACCCGGCTCCGGGACGCAAGCTGCGCGCATGGCACGCCGCTTCAACACGGCCGGCCCCTGCCGCCCCGATTTGCACTACATGATCCCGGCCGAGCGGCGCCTGCCCGAGGCGCCCGGCCTGGTGGAGCAAGGCGCCTACTTCGTGGTCCATGCGCCACGACAAACGGGGAAGACCACGGCGCTCCGCGCGCTCGCCGATCAGCTCACCGCCTCCGGCCGCTGGGCGGCGCTGCACTTCTCCTGCGAGGCGGGTGAGGCGGCAGGCGACGACTACGGCGCGGCCGAGCGCATCCTGCTCAGCTCGCTCCGGGCGCGCGCCGAGCTCACCCTTCCCCCGGCGCTGCATCCGCCTGCCTTCCCCGACGCCCCGGAGGGCAACCGCGTCGAGATCGCGCTGCGCGCCTGGGCCCGCGCCTGCCCGCGGCCGCTGGCGCTGCTCTTCGACGAGATCGACGCCCTGCGAGGCCAGAGCCTCCTCAGCGTGCTGCGCCAGCTGCGCGCCGGCTTTCCCGATCGCCCCGCCGACTTTCCGGCCGCGGTGGCGCTCTGCGGGCTGCGCGACGTGCGCGAGTACAAGGCGGTGAGCGGCGGCGACCCGGGTCGCCTCGGCACGGCCAGCCCGTTCAACGTCAAGCTGAAGTCCCTCAAGCTCGGCGATTTCGACCCCGGCGAGGTGCGCGAGCTCTACGCCCAACACACGGCCGACACCGGCCAGGTCTTTGCTGAAGAAGCGGTCGAGCGGGCCATCGCGCTCACGGCCGGGCAGCCGTGGCTCGTCAACGCGCTCGCCCGCGAGATCGTGGAGGAGCTCGCGGTGCCCGCGAGCGAGCCGATCACCACGGCGCACGTCGAGACGGCCAAGGAGCGCCTCATCCTGGCGCGCGCCACCCACCTCGACTCGCTCGTCGCCCGCCTGCACGAGCCGCGCGTCCGTCGCGTGCTCGAGCCCATCCTCTCGGGCACGCTCGCGATCGTCGGCGACGCCTACCAGGACGATCTCCAGTACGCCCGCGATCTCGGGCTGATCGCGCCGGGCAACCCCGCGCGCATCGCGAACCCGATCTACCGCGAGGTCATCGCCCGCGTGCTCGCCGGCGACGTGGAGCCCGTCATCCTGGCCGAGCCGAGGAGCTTCGTGCTGCCCGACGGCCAGCTCGACGTCGCGCGCCTGCTCCGGGAGTTCGCCGCCTTCTGGAGGGAGCACGGCGAGGCGCTCTCCGGCAACCTCGGCTACCACGAGGTCGCGCCGCAGCTCGTGCTGATGGCCTTCCTGCAGCGGGTGGTGAACGGCGGCGGGCTGTTCGAGCGGGAGTACGGCCTCGGCCGGGGGAGGATCGACCTCCTGGTCCGGTGGCCCTACCGCGCGCCGGACGGGTCACGCGCCGTGCAGCGCGCGGCGCTGGAGCTCAAGGTCTGGCGCGAGGGAGAGAAGGATCCCACGCCGAAGGGGCTCGCGCAGCTCGACGGCTACCTCGCCCAGCTCGGCCTCGACGAGGGCGTGCTCGTGCTGTTCGACCGCCGCGCCGCGGCGGGCGACGTCGAGGCGCGGACGCGGCTCGAGGAGGCCCGGACGCCGTCGGGCCGGCAGGTGACGCTGCTCCGGGCCTGAACGGCCGCGGGCCGCGCGAAGCTCACGGCGCCCCGGGTCCCTTGCCCCTCGCCCCCGCGGCGCTCGCGATCTGGGCCTCGAGCGCCGCCACGCGCTCCAGCGCAGCCTCCTTCGCCGCGCGCTCCGCCTCCTTCGCCGCGCGCTCCGCCTCCGCGGCGGTCGGGAAGAGCTCCTCGCCCTCGGGCCCCGTGGCCAGCCGGAGGCGCGCCTCCTCGCCGGCGCCGATCACCCGCAGCCAGCAGCCGAGCACGCGCGCGTGGATCCGGTCGACGTTCGTCGTCTCCACCCGGACGAAGCCGCGCGTCTTCAGCCTCCGGTAGCGCTGCCACCGCACCCGATCGCGGCCCCGCTCCCAGTCGGGATCGAAGATCACGAGCTCCTTCACCCCGAGCTCCCGGTAGCGCTCGGGCGCGTCCACGTAGTCCTTGTAGGGCTCGTCGGACGAGACGACCTCGAGCGCGAAGCTCGGGGCGATGCCCGTCTCCCACACCTTCCAGCTCCGCACGCGCCGGCCCGGCGGCACGCCAGGCAGCACGTACACGTCCGGGGCCACGACCTTGGAAGGATCGAACTGCCGATAATAGATGAACTGGTCCGCCCCCACGAACCTCGGCCGACCGAGCGCCTCGTACCAGCGCTCGATGAGAGGACGGAGGAGCTCCACGATCCACGTCTGAAGGGAGTCCTCCCCCATCTTCTTCTCCACCGGATAGAACGTCGGATCACGCTCCTTGCCGTCACGGTGCGCCCGCCGATGGACCTGCCTGTGCGCCTCGGTCGACATGCCCCATCCTACCCGACCGGGGCTCGCGCATCGACCCGCGCCGCTGCGACGCGCGCATCGACCCGCGCCGCTGCGGCGCGCGGGGCCCGCTCCTCGGCGCTGCACCTGCCCGCGCGACGCCGCCGACGCGATAGGCTGCGCCCACGTTGCTGCCCCTGCGCCTCGCCCCCCATCCGACCGACCTGCGCGGCCTCCCCGCCGCGTCCCGCCGCGAGGCCCGCGCGGCGCTCGCCGTCACCGCGCTCGCCACGGCGTGGTTCGCGCTCGCGGCGGCGTGGGAGATGTTCGGCCCCGTCCTCGCCGGACATTACGCGTCGTCGGCGAGCGTCGGGATCATCGCGGAGAACATGCTCCGCTGGAAGATCCCCGGACCCGTCTGGGAGTACACAGCGAGCCGGCCGGCGCCCGGGATGTACTACTGCCATCACCCGTGGGGGATCTTCTGGACGACGGCCGCGTTCATGAAGGTCCTCGGGCGGCACGACGTCGTCTGCCGCCTGCCCGCCGTCCTGCTGAGCGCCGCGACGCCGCCCCTGCTCTACGCCCTCGGCCGGAGCATCTACCGCCCCGCCGCAGGGGCCGCCGCGGCGGCGGCGTTCGTCGTCCTGCCGATCACGCTGTCGTTCGCGAACTTCAACGCGCTCGAGGTCCCGGTCATGGCCTGGACGCTGCTCGGGCTCTTCGGCTACGTCCGCCTGTTACAGACGTCCAGGCGCCGCTACCTCGCGGTGAGCGCGCTCGGGCTCGCGCTCGGGATGCACGCCGACTGGCCCGCGTTCGTGCTCACGGGCGGGCTGCTCGCGTTCGGCGCGATCCGGGCCTACCTGCTCCCGAGGCGCGTCTTCGGCCCGCTCCCCGAGCGGCGCTACGCCGCGTGGTGGGTGCTCACCGCCTCGATCGCCGCGCTGACGGCCGCGCTCTACCTGGCCCTCTTCCAGCAGGCCGGCAAGCTCGGCGACCTCCTGACGAGCTACGGGCTCCGCTCCTCGGGGAACGCCGAGCCGCTCAGCAAGGTGCTCGAGAGCCGGCGGTACTGGCTCGAGCTCTCGTTCACGCCGATCGCCATCGCCGCCGGAAAGCTCGCCGCGATCGTCTGCGCGGCGCGGCTCGCCCTGCTCCGGCGCGAGCACGACGCGCTGCCGCTGCTCTACCTCGCGACCGCGACGGTGCAGTACGTCGTCTTCCGGCAAGGCGCCGACATCCACATCTTCTGGCCGCACTACTTCGCGGCCTATTTCGCCCTCGCCGCCGCCGCCCTCGTCGACACGGGCGCGTTGCTCCTGGAGCGCGCCGCCGCCGCGCGGCGAGCCGCCCGGATCGCGACGCCGTCGGTCGGGCCGGCGCTCGACGCGCCGCCAGGCGGGCCGGCGCTCGACGCGCCGTCAGGCGGGCCGGCGCTCGCGGCGCTCGCGCTGTGGCTCGTGCCGCTCGCCGCCATCCTGCGCGACGGGGTCCCGGCGCTGCGCTATGCGCGCGAGACAGGCGGGCGCTTCAACGAGCGGGGGCACCTCATCGACTCCGACGGGGCGAAGACGGCGTTCCTGCGATGGCTCGCGCCGAGGCTGCCCGGGACGACGACCGACGCGCCCGTCGCGATGCACGAGAGCATGAAGGCCACCTGGGCCCAGGTCTGGGCGCTCGGCGGGCGCGTCGTGGCGCCCAACCGACCCCCGCCGAAGGAAGCCCCGCCGCGCGGCGCCTACCTCGTGGACGCGCGGTTCATGCTCGATCGGGATCAGGCGAGCCTCGCGCAGCGCTTCGCCGTGACGGCGGTGGGCCCGTTCTGGGCGCTCGGCGCGGGCGACGGGGCGCGCACCTCCCCGGCGAGCGGCATCGAGGCGTTCTCGTTCCGCGAGCGAGAGCCGGGGCTCCTCGCCTGGTACCTCGTCTCGGGCACCGAGCCCGAGCGCGAGATCGTGCCGGATCCGTTCCTCACGTGGGAGCTCCGCACGCACTTCGGACAGCCGGCGGAGCCGCCGGCCGCGCCGCCCGAGACGCTGGAGCAGAAGCGGATCGCGCACAACATGGCGCTGGCCGCAGGCGACGGCGCGCGCGCGGCGGCGATTTTCGGGGAGATCAGCGCCGCGCTCGCGCCGATCGGGGCGCGGTTCGACGACGGCACGGAGCTGCTCGGGACGACGTTCCACGAGGGCGCCCGCTCGCTCCTCACGATCTTCGTGCGCGCGGGGGGCCCGGCGGCGAGCGACGTGGTGCTCGCGGTGCGCTCCCGGGTCGTCGAGCGCGCCCCGCTGTCCACGACGATGGCGGACCCGGTCGTCCGCGAGGTCGGACTGCCGACGGCGATCTCGCCGCAGCGCTGGAGGGCAGGCTTCCTCTATGCCGATCCGGTGCCGATCCGGAAGCGGCCAGGGACGGAGGTGTTCTGGGCGTCCCTGACGGCGCGCGAGCGCGGCCGCGCGCCGAAGCTCGTGGATCGCGGCGGCGCGTCGGAGGTCGAGGTCCTGCGGCTGCGATGAGCGGGCGCGCCCCGCTATCCCCGTGGACAAGGCCCCGCGTTCCGGTTTTACCTTCGGGCATGAGCTCTCGCCGAACAGGGTTGGTTCTGATCCTCGCGCTCGCCGCGGGCTGCGGCGCACCAGCGCCAGCCGCCCAGTCGCCGGCGCAGCCCGCGTCGCCGGCGCAGCCCGCGTCGGAGGGGCCGACCGGCTCGACGTCCCCGGAGCCGGAGACCTCGGCCCCCCCGGAGCCGAAGCCCGCGGCGCCCCCGCCGGACGCGCAGGCCCCCGCGGCGGCCACGCCGGCGGCCCCGCCGCCGCCGGCCACCGCGAGGCCGGACGGCAACGTGAGGCCCGGCCAGGCCACCGCGACCGGCACGCTGGGGGGCAACATCTCCGAAGCGCAGGTCCGCGACGTCGTGGAGAAGCACGGCGAGATGTTCGACGAGTGCTACAAGATCGGCGTCAAGAGCTCGCCGAAGTTCACGGGGAAGGTGACCGTCAAGGCGACCATCGGCCCGACCGGCAAGGTGAACAAGGCCGACGTGGTGAGGTCGACCGCGAAGAATCAGCAGGTCGATCGCTGCGTGGCCGATACGTTCGAGAAGATGCAGTTCCCCACGCCGCAAGGCGGGGTGACGACCGTCATCACCTTTCCCATCGAGTTCAGCGGCGTCGAGCTCGTGCAACCCTGAGGGGAGCCCTTGCCGCGCGAGGCCAGGTTCTTCCTGGCCGGGCGTGAGGTCTCGCTGAGCTGCCCGGCCCCCCGGGCGGGGGCCTGCCGGAGACGCGCGACCATGAATGAGCCTGGACGACGAGGTCCTGGGCGCGAGCCCTCTCGAAGGCCGCGTCGGGCTTGAAATTTACAATGCTTCACGGTGCGACGTCACACCGAGAGGCCATGGCACACACTGCCGACCAAAGTGTCTGTCATGAGAACCGCTATTTCGCGTTGCGCAAAGCCCCGCCCGGAAGACATGATGAAGCCTCGCTCTGGTGCTTTCGGCGGCTCGCCAGGGTCCGCCGCCATCAACGCTTGACCTCTTGGAGAGAGCCATGAAATCGAGATCTCGCCTGTCGTCCTTCGGTCGGGTTCCGCTCGGACATCTGCTGCGCGTCGCCTGCATCGGCGCGGCGCTGCAAGCGGCCGCGTGCTCCAGCGACGACGGCCCCAGCAACGCCGGGGACAGCGGCGGCACGACAGGGAGCTCGGGGAGCACGGGCAGCGCGGGCAGCGCGGGCACCGGCGGAGACGACGTCGGCGGCGTGGCCGCGGGCACCGGCGGAGACGACTTCGGCGGCTTGACCACGGGCGCCGGCAGCGGCAACAGCAGCTCGGGGAGCGGCGCGCCCAGCAACGAGGACACCTGCGATGGCCTGGACAACGACGGCAATGGCATCGTCGACGACGTCGACGTCGGCGGCGACGGCGTCTGCGACTGCCTCCGCATCGCCACGCTGGGCAAACCAGGCCGGTGGGGCGACGGCGACGTCTTCGAGTCCTGGCTGAACCAGCGCAGCATCAACGGTGCCGTCGGCCTGAACGACGCCGAGCTCACCGCGGAGGAGCTCGCGAAGCACCAGGTCATCGTCATCCAGGACGTGAGCGACATCGGGCGCACGTACTCGGACGCCGAGGTCGAGGCGCTCCGCGACTGGCTCTCGAAGGGCGGCGGCCTCATGACGTTGATCGGGTACGGCCAGACCAGGGAGCGCGCGAACGTCAACACGCTGCTCGCTCCGCTCGGCGTCAGCTACGACGAAGAGCAGATCCTCCCGAGGCGAGGCGGCGCCACGGTCCCCATCACGGAGTGGAGCGGAGGGCATCCGGTGCTCGACGGGATCGAGGCTGTCGGCGTGGACACCGGCTACCCGGTGGTCGGCGAGGGCACCACGCTGGCGACCGGCGACGGCTACGACGTGCTGAAGGCGCTGGAGATCGGCAATGGCCATGTCCTGGTCTGGGGCGACGAGTGGATCACCTACAACACCGAGTGGGTCGATCATCCCGAGTATCAGGTCGAGCGCTTCTGGCTGAACGCCATCAAATGGATGACGCCAGCCAACGAGTGCCAGGTGGCCATCCCACCCCAGGTCAACTGAGCCCCTCGATCTCCCGCGCATCGATCACGCGGCCCGGGAGCCCTCGGCGCGCCGCGGGCCGGTCACGGTCCGGTAGAGCTCCTCGTATTTGCCCACCATCACGGCGCTGCTGAAGCGCTCGCGCGCGCGGCGCGCGCAGGCGGCGCGATCGAAGCGGGCCAGGCCCGCGGCGAGCGCGGCGAGGCGCGACAGGTCGCCCGGCGGCGCCAGGTAGCCGGTGACGCCCTCGTCGACGATCTCGGGGAAGGAGCCGCGGCGAAAGCCGAGCACCGGGGTGCCGCAGAGCATGGCCTCGATGGCGATCAGCCCGAACGGCTCCTCCCACTGGAGCGGGCAGAGGACGGCGCGGGCCCCGCGCAGGAACGCGACCTTGCGTTCGTGGCCCATCTCCCCGAGATCCGATACCCCGCTCTCGCGGAGGCGCGGGACGACCTCCTGGAGATAATAGATCTGGTCCTTGGGGTGCGCGCGGCCCGCGAGCTTGATCGGCAGGCCCGCGGCCCTCGCGATGTCGAGCGCCAGGTGGGTCCCCTTCTCCTCGGCGTAGCGGCCCAGGTGCGCGAGGTAGCCCTCGTCGCTCAGGCTCGGCGGATAACGCGCCGGCGTGACGCCGTGATGGATGACGCACGAGCGCGGCAGCGGGATCTCCAGGGCGCGCTGCCGCGCGCTGATCGCCACGTACGCGACCTCCGGGTGGCGCGCGTAGATGCGCGAGCTCTCGCCGCAGGGCGCGTGGTGCAGGGTGTGCACCGCCGGGACGCGGACGAAGCGGGTGAACGGGACGGCGATCGGGCTGTTCACGTGGATCACGTCGAACCCGTCCTCGCGCGCGATCTCCGCGAAGGCCCAGGCGACGTGGTTGACCTCGTCTTCCGGCATCGGAGGCCAGATCGGGCTCCCGTAGAGGGACCGGCGACGGCAGGTGACCACCGAATCTCCCGTCGCGAAGAGCGTGACCTCGTGTCCATGCGCCGACAGACCCTCGGCCAGCTCGTGACAGAACAGCTCGGTCCCGCCGTACCCGGAGGGAGGCACCCGGATGAACGGGGTGGAGACGATCGCGATCCGCATGCTCTTTGCTCCTCGGTCGCCGCGCCGCGACCGGGGCGCCATGCTCGCCCCCGCTCGCAGCGGAGCGCATACCCGCAACCGGGACCCATCAACGAGCATGCCAGCGGGCTGCTCTCACCTGCCCGGCCGAGGGAGCGCGCGAGGACAGCTGCTGCGCAGCAGACGCAGCGCAGCGCGGCGCGGCGCCCGCCAAGCCAGCGCGATCCGAACCAACGAGCGGCGGTGCGGCGCTTTCTTCAGGCGTCCCGTGCGTCTAGGATGCGCCCTCCCGCTCGCTCCTGCGCGCGGGGCAGCGCGGGGACCGTCGAGAGCCCGAGCGCCCCAGCCAATCTGCACACAGGTGGTCAATGACTTCGAGATCGAATCGTTACGGATCCGCGCTCGCGTTGAGCATTTCGCTGGTGGCCACCGCGGGCTGCCAGATGGCGACGATGCCCGATCGCGGCCTCATCAATGAGGACACGGGAGGGGGCGGCGGACAGGGAGGCACGGGCGGAGGGGGCGGCATCGGTGGCTCCGGCGGCAATGACGGCGGCGGGAGCAACGACGGCGGCGGTGGCTCCGGCGGTGGCGACGGTGGCTCCGGCGGTGGCGATGGTGGCTCCGGCGGTGGCAACGGCGGAAGCGACGGGGGCGCCGGCGGAGTCGATGGCAACGGTGGCAATGGCGGCGACGCAGGAGCCGGTGGCGGCGGCGGAGCAGGCGGCATCGACGGACCCGGCGGGGGCGGCGGAGCGGGCGGCAGCGACGGCTCCGGCGGCAGCGGCGGGGGCGGCGTCCCGTGCACCGCCGACACCGATTGCCCCGCGCCCGACAGCGAGTGCGCGATCGCGAGGTGCGCCGACGGTGGATGCACGACCGAGCCCGTGGCCTCGGGGACGTCCGTGAAGGTGCAGGTGGCCGGCGACTGCCGCGAACGCGTCTGCGACGGTGACGGCGCGGTCACGGAGGTCGACGACGACGGCGACGTGCGCGACGACCACAGCGAGTGCACGGTCGACTCCTGCCGCGGCGGCTCGCCGATCAACGCCCCGGTCGAGACCGGCACCTGGTGCTCGCGGGCCGACGGCGGGCTGTGCAACCCCGCCGGGGTCTGCGTGCAGTGCCTCGTCGACACGGACTGCCCGACCGAGGTGTGCATCAACTACGTCTGCCAGGCCGCCTCGTGCGAGGATGGCCTGCGCAACGGCGACGAGGGCGGCATCGACTGCGGCGGCAGCTCCTGCCCTGCGTGCGGAGCGCCGGCCAGGGTGACGTCCGTCGACTATCCGGTCATCGCGGTCGGCGGCGCGCTCGTGCTCACCGGCTCCGGCTTCACCGGGGCGACGGGGGTGACCGTTGGCTTCGCGCCGCAGCCCTTCACGGTCGACTCCGACACGCAGATCACGATCCCCGCGCTCTCGAACGAGACGCCGATCGGCCCGGGGGACATCGTCGTGAACCGGCCGGGGGCGCGGTGGACGTCGTTCCCGGTGACGGTGATCCAGCTCCAGATCAACGAGATCGACGCCGACACGGCGGACAGCAGTGACGTGCTCGAGTTCATCGAGATCAGCGCGGGCTGGCGGTACGTGAACCTCGCCGGTTACACGCTCGTGCTCTACAACGGGGCCACGGACGGCTCCTACCGCGCGATCGAGCTCAACGCGACGACGGACGTGGGCGGCCTCCTGCTCGTCGGCAACAGCGGCGTCGTACCCGCGCCCGCCCTCGTCTTCTCGACCAACACCCTGCAGAACGGCCCGGACGCGGTCGCCTTGTACCAGGCGCTGCCCGCGGAGTTCCCCACGTCCACGCCGGCCACGGCGGCGCGCCTCATCGACGCGGTGGTCTACGGACCGGCGGCCGAGGAGGACACGCAGCTCTTGAACGCGCTGATCTCCAGCGCTCCGGGGCGCGTTCAGGTCAGCGAGGGCGCGACCTCCGCGCTGTCGCAGACGCAGTCGATCCAGCGCTGCGCCGACGGCCTCCGCGACGGCCGCCGCTTCGGGGCGGCGGCGCCGACCCCTCGCAGGCCCAACACCCTCCCCTGCCCCTGAAGGCGCGGCGCCACCGGCGTGCCGCGCCGCGCCGCCGCCCGGCGCTGGCTCCAGAGCTCAGCGCTCGAGGTGGACGTCGAAATCCTCGATGCTCACGGCGAGCTCGTAGCGCTCCTCGATGAGCCCCGCGAGCTCGGGGAACCCGTTCAGCGTGTCGCGCGAGTCGATCGCGTCGCCGGTCACCGAGGGGAAGACGTCGTGGCGCTCGACCACGATCGCGGCCGGCGGGCTCGCGGCGAGGTCGCGCATCAGCGCGTCGCGCGCCTCCTGCCGGGCCCACGCCGCGCGCTGCGGGACGTTGTAGAGGTAGCGCGTCGCCGGCGGGCGATCGGCGAGATCGTAGATCACCGGCTCGAAGCCCCACACGAACACGGGGCGCCCCGGCGCGACGCGCTCGCGCAGCCACGCGGCGACCTCCCGGTTCGCCGCGGCGTTGACGTCGGCGACCGACGCGAGGCGATCGAGGCGCGCCTGGTCCCTCGCGCCCGTGGCGAGCACCGCGAGCCGCTTGGCGCAGCGCTCGATGTAGTCGTCGGCCACGTCCTTGGTCGCGGAGCGAGCGAAGGCGGTCGCGACGAGCGCCGCGAGGAGCGCCGCCGCGGCCGCCTTCACGCCGGACCGCGTGCACCGCTGCCACGCCTTCCAGAGGCCGAGCGCGGCGAGCATCGCGGTGAGCGGCCACGTCGCGCCGTAATGGTAGGGGAAGAACTTCGCCTGCATCACGACGCCGACGAGGTGCATGGCGATCACGCCCGCGAGCAGCGCCACGCCCGCCCGCTCGTGGCGGTCGGGGTGCAGCGCGACCAGGCAGGCGAGGCCGAACGCGAGCGGGCCGGAGTAGTGGACGAGCCACTCGCAGACGCCGTACCACGCCATGCCGAGCACGCTCGCTCCGCGCCACCCGAGCGCGGTGTAGTGCGGCGTGAAGACGAAGAGGACCTCGCGCAGATCGCCGAGCGCGCCCCTCAGGGCGAACCAGGCGGCGCAGGCGAGCACGGGGAGCACGCCGCCGAGCGCGATGAGCAAGGCGGGCCGGAGCGCCGCCCAGAGGAGCGCGGCCGCCGTCGATCGGACCGGCCCGGACGCAGGCGCCGCAGAGCGCGCCGGCTCGCCCTGGATCGCGGTCGGACCCGCGTCGCTCCGGCGCCGGACGGCGGCCCGCTCCGAGCCGCGCCGCGCGAGCTCGGCGAGGGCGGGCGCGGCCAGCGCGACGGCGAGCACGACGCCGCCCCCGGCGAGGGGCGGCTTGAGGAGGCCGGCGGCGCCGAAGAGCGCGCCCGACACGACCAGCGCGGCGCCGCGCGGGGCGGCTCGGATCGCGCCGTCGCGGCCGCGCGGCGTGGCGACGAGCAGCGCGGCGATGGTGAGCATGCCGCCGAACGACTCGGGCTGCGCCGTGTGCCAGAAATCGAGCTGGGCGTGCACCAGCACGGCGAGCGCGGCGGCGACGACCCCGATCCTCCGGTCGCCGAAGAGGCGAGCGGCGAGCGACGCCATCGCGAGGCACATGCCGGCGAGGCCGAGGACCTCGATGACGCGGATGCCCCACTGCGCGGGCCCGAAGAGGGCGCGGGCGAGCGCGTAAATGAGGAAGATGCCGGGCGGCTTGAAGTCGAACGCGTCCCTGTAAGGCATGCCGCCGTCGAGCACCGCGCGCGCGACCATGGCGTAGATGCCCTGATCGCGGCCGTAGCCGTAGGTCAGCACCTGCAGCAGCAGGAACGCGATGACGCCGAGCGACGCCGCCCGGATCGCCCGCGCCCCCGCGACGCGCGGCGGCCCGGCGGCGAGGCGCTCGCGCGCGCTCTCGCTCGAGGGGGCCAGGGGGGCGGGGGCTGCGGTCGCATCCGGCGCGGCGTCACGCACGGGGCCCTTGTACCGGCTGGGGCCCGCCAGCGTCTACGTGCGTCGACATCCGATTCCAGCCGCCCTGCGCCGGGCGCCTGGGTGGAGGCGTGCCTCGGTGGAGGCGGCTCGCCGTGGGCGAGACCGACGCAACCGACGCAACCGGCGCGACCGACGCGCCCCACATGGCCCACGCGCACGCGACCTTCACAAAGGATACACACCGGACGAACACTGTGTCGTTGCTCTCGAAGGGCGGGCGGCGTATACGACCCTGCCGCCTTGCCCGGAGAGGAGAAAACGGGCGCTCACGGCGGCGCGCGTTGGAGGCGCGGGAAGCGATGGTCGAAGTTCGCATGCCACAGCTCGGCGAGAGCGTGGTCGAAGGAACCGTCTCGAGGTGGCTCGTGCGCGAGGGCGATTTCGTCAAGCGCGAGCAGCCGCTGCTCGAGGTTGCGACCGACAAGGCAGACACGGAGATCCCGGCGCCTATCGCGGGTCGTGTCTCGCAGATCGCGGTGGCCGAGGGTACCGTCGTCGCCAAGGAAGGTCTGCTCTGTCGGATCGACGAGACGGCGCAGGGCGAGGCCCAGGCGACGGCCCAGCGCGCGAGCGCGCCGCCGGCGCCGGCGCCGTCCGAAGCGCGGCCCGCCGCGCCGGCGCCCGGCAGCAACGGGCACGACGAGAGCGCCCGCCCCCTGACGAGCCCGTCGACGAAGAAGCTCGCGCGCGAGTCGGGCGTCGACCTGCGCGACGTGCACGGGACAGGCGATCACGGCCGGATCACGCGCGACGACGTGATGCGCGCGGCGCACGGCGCGTCGGCCGAGCCGGCGCCTCAGCCGAGCGCGGCGGCCCAGCCGGCGAGCGCGGCCGCGGAGCTGTCGCAGCTCATCCAGGCGAGCGGCGGGTTCGTGCCGCCGGTGCCCGGCGTCGGGTACGGCGCGTACAAGGTGCCGCCCTACTCCCCGAAGCCCGGCGACAAGGTGGTGCCCTTCAGCCGGCGCCGCCGCATCACCGCCGACCACATGGTCTATTCCAAGGTGACGTCGCCGCACGTGGTGACGGTCGCCGAGGTCGACCTGCACGAGACGTCGAAGCTGCGCGACCTCCACAAGGACGAGTTCAAGAAGGCGGGCGTGTCGCTCACGTTCCTGTCCTTCATCTGCGCCGCGGCCGTCCGCGCGCTGCGCGAGCACCCGGAGTTCAACGCTCGAGTGCTCGAGAACTCGTACGTGGTGCTGCGCGACGTCAACCTCGGCGTGGCGGTGGACACGCCCGGCGGCCTCATCGTCCCGAGCATCAAGCACGCGGACGAGCTGTCGCTGCGCGGCATCGCGAGGAGCATCGACGAGCTGGCCGGGCGCGCGAAGTCCGGCAAGATCACGGCCGACGATCTCGCGAACACGACCTTCACGGTCTCGAACCCCGGCCTCAAGGGGAACCTCTTCGGCGGCGCGATCATCTCGCAGCCGAACGTGGGCATCCTCCGGATGGGGGAGATCAAGAAGCGCGTCGTGGTGGTCACGAAGGACAAGGAGGACTCGATCGCGATCCATCCGGTCATGTTCCTCGCGCTCTCGTACGACCACCGCATCATCGACGGCGTGCTGGCGAACTCGTTCCTCTGGCGCGTCACCGACATCCTCACACGCGGGGAGTTCGAGGTATGAGCGCGACAAGCGAAATTCAGGGCCTGCGGGCGCTCGGCGAGGTCGATCCGGAGATCGCCGAGCTGATCCGCCTGGAAGAGCGGCGGGAAGCGGACACGCTCCGGCTCATCGCGAGCGAGAACTACGTGTCTCGGGCGGTGCTCGAGGCGACGGGCTCGGTGCTGACGAACAAGTACTCCGAGGGGTACCCGCAGAAGCGGTATTACGAGGGTCAGCAGCAGGTCGACGTGGTCGAGGAGCTCGCGCGGACGCGGGTGGCCAAGCTGTTCGGGGCCGACCACGTGAACGTGCAGCCCTACTCCGGCAGCCCGGCCAACCTGGCCGTCTACCTGGCGTTCGCCCAGGCGAACGACACGATCATGGGCCTCGGCCTGCCCGCGGGCGGGCACCTGACCCACGGCTGGTCGGTGAGCATCACCGGGAAGTACTTCAAGAGCATCCCGTACGGGGTTCGCGAGAGCGATCACCGCATCGACATGGATCAGGTCCGCGACCTGGCGCGCGCCAACCGGCCGAAGCTCATCTGGTGCGGGACGACGGCGTACCCGCGCACGCTCGACTTCGCCGCGTTCCGGTCGATCGCCGACGAGGTGGGGGCGATCCTGGCGGCGGACATCGCGCACATCGCGGGGCTCGTGGCCGCGGGGGTGCACCCGTCGCCGGTGGGCATCGCCGACGTGGTGACGTCGACGACGCACAAGACCTTCCGGGGCCCGCGCGGCGCGATGATCCTCTGCAAGAAGGAGCACGCGAGCGCGATCGACAAGGCGGTGTTCCCGGGCCTCCAGGGCGGCCCGCACAACCACACGACCGCGGCCATCGCGGTCGCGGCGAAGGAGGCCTCGGAGGAAGGGTTCCGGGCCTACGCGAAGCAGATCGTGGTGAACGCGCAGGCGCTCGGGCGCGCGCTGGAGTCGCGCGGCTTCCGGCTCATCACCGGCGGGACCGACAACCACCTGCTCCTCATCGACATGACGCCGAAGGGGATCGCGGGCAAGCCGTACGCGCAGGCGCTCGATCGCGCGGGCATCGTGGCGAACTACAACTCGATCCCGTTCGATCCGCGCAAGCCGTTCGACCCGTCGGGGCTCCGCATCGGCACGCCGGCGGTGACGTCGCGCGGGATGGGCGTCGCCGAGATGGAGCGCCTCGCGGCATGGATGGATGAGGTGGCGCAGAACGTGAACGACGAGGCGCGCATCGCGCGCATCGCCGCCGAGGTCGCGGAGCTCTGCCGCGGCTTCCCGGCGCCCGGCATCCGGCTCTAGCCGGCCCTGCGGCGAGCCACGGCGCCGCCACCGAGGACGCCATGGAGAGCGATCTCCTGGCGTCCTCGGCGTTTTTGTGGCCGAGCCCGAGGACGCCACGGAGAGCGATCTCCTGGCGTCCTCGGCGCCCTGTCAGCGTCACTTCACGTAGAGCTGCGCGGCGGCGACGCCCGAACCGGCGGTGGCCTTCACGATGAACTTGGCGTTGATGCCGACGGGGAGCGACCAGCGGTAGCAGTTGCCTCGACCGCCGAGCACGGCGTTCGAGCCGCTCGAGTTGTCCTGCGCCAGCACCGAGGAGCCCATCGGGATCGGGGTCAGCGCGACGAGGCTGATGTCGAGCTCGGTGATCCCCGCGCCGACGCCGACGATCGTGTAGCACTTGCCGGGCATCAGCTGGATCTGCTGCTCGAGGGTCTGTCCGGCGCTGAACTGCCCCGCGATCGGCCCTCCCTCCTTCGTCATGCCGGGCGCCTCGGTCGCAGCGAGGTTGTTCAGCGGGATCGTCGCGGCGGAGGCGAGGTTCGGATCGATCGCCGACGCGCTGCCGGAGCTGCTCCCGCCGCTCGGGGCCGGCTGCTGCCCGCCGGTCTGCTGGCCAGGGATCGGGAACGGCCAGGGAAAGCCGCCAGGCTGCGCCGTCGGGGCGGGCTGCGTCGTCGTCGGGGCAGGCTGCGTCGGGGCGGGCTGCGTGGGTGCAGGCTGCGTCGGGGCGGGCTGCTGGTACCCGGGCTGCTGATACCCCGGCTGCTGGTACCCGGGCTGCTGATAGCCAGGCTGCTGATACCCGGGCTGCTGATAGCCAGGCTGCTGGTACCCGGGCTGCTGGTAGTAGCCGGGCGGGGGCTGGTTCGCGTAGCTCGGCGGCGTGGACGCCTCCCGCTGTTGACAACCAGCAGCGAGGGCGACGGTGAGGACCAGGGCGGGCAGGACGCCAATCGTACGGAGCAAAAGAACCTCCTCGAATTTCCGGCGGAACGCCGCGTTCAATCTCACTGACGGGCTCGCGACGCAACGGGTGGCTCGCGGGGAGCTCCCCGGCGCGCCCCCCGAAGCCCGCTCAACCGAGCTCCAGGTCCGTCCGCCGGATGTCGCTTTGGACGTGGCACGCCCTCGCTTTCATCGCGCCCACCCGACGGATTGATGCTGTTTCTGCCATGATTTCCCGGGTTATTGCGGCCAGGCGCGGCTGGCCGGGGCCAAAAAGTGAGGTAGCCTACGGCATGACCGACCACGGCTCCCGAGCGAAGCTCGATCGTCCCGGAGAGTTTGCTCAGTGGTTCCTGGAACGAGAGATGCTGGCGAGCGCCGGCATGGGGATCGCGGCCGACAGGGCGCGGCTGCACCTCGGACGCGCGGTCACGTTCCTGGAGCAGGGAATGCTGCGCGAGTCGCTGGTGGAGGCGAACTCGGCCGCGTACCTCGATCAGGCGATCCGACCCGAGGCGCTGCTCATTGCGCGCATGTGCATCCTGCGGGAGTTCGTGGGCGAGCCCGGCGGCTGAGCGGCGCGGCGGCGCGCGGGGGTGAACGCCCGCGCCGGCTTGCCTGCGGGCTTGCGCCGCCGGCGCAGCCGCGCAAGACGCCTCGCACATAGCCCCCGCCCTCTGGCGGGTGTATGAGCGCCGCGAGCACAGCTGTCCCAACGAGGGGCCGCGGCGTGCGGCAGGGCTGTGCGCGAGGAGGCCGCAGATGACGGTGACGGGTAGGTCGTTGGGTTCAGCAGTGCTCCTGGCTCTCTGGGCGGCAGCGCTGGGCTGCGGCGGCAGCAGCAAGGAGTCGGAGTTCGCGGACGACGCCCCGGACGCGGGGACGCCGCCGCCCCCGCAGCCGACAGCGTCCGTGCCGCCCCCGGACGCCGGCCTGCCCCCGGTCGCGGCGCCCACGGTAGCGCCCTGCGATGGAGTCCAGTCGCTCGCGATGACCACCATGTTCCAGGGCCGCGCCGCCGGTGAGGCGCCGAAGATGCAGCCGGAAGGGGCGCCCGTCTGCAGCGTGGTGCCCGAGGGACAGACGGCCTCGGGGCAGACCTTCATGCTCCAGCCCGGCTATTGCTATACGTTCCTGGCGCAGGCGCTCCCCACCGTCACCGAGGTGGACATCCAGCTGGAGCTCGATCTGAACGCCGGAGGGCAGCCAGGGCTCGCTGCGTTCAACCTGAAACCGGTGCTCGCCGTCGACTCGGACACCGGCCCGACAGCCGCCATCGGAGCCAAGCAGAGCTGCTACCAATGGCCGTTCCCCATCGCGGCGACGGCCAAGCTGGTTGTCAAGGCGCGCACCGGCTCGGGACCGGTGGCGGCGCAGGCCTACAGCCGCAAGAAGTGAGCTGACCTCGCCGCGGGGGCGGCGGCGGCATCGAGCCGCCCGGCCCCCCGGCGGCGGCGCGCGTTGCCGGCACGCGACGGGGCCGCCCCGCTGCGCGCGCTGGACGCCCTTCCGCCGCCGCGGCGATGGTGCGCCGAGGCCATGGAGCAAGAACGGCCACGTCGCCGTGGCCGCCCTGCGCTCCGCTGGGAGATCCCGTAAGACTACAGGAGCGCGTCCTTGATGGCCTTGATCGGCCGAGCGCGGACCGACTTGCTCGCCGGCTTCGCGGCAAAGGTCATCGGCTGCTTGGTAAACGGGTTGATCCCCTGGCGCGCCTTCGTCGCAGGGCGCTTGACCACCCGGAACTTCGCGAAGCCGGGCAGCGTGAACACGCCCGACTTCTTCAGCTCGCGATGACCGATCGTGATGAGGGACTCGAGAACGTTCTTCACCTGCTTGCGGCTCAGCTCATCACCGGCAGCTTCGGTGATGGCCTGGATCAGGCCGCTCTTGCTCAACGTCTTCTTCGCGCCGCCCCCGGCCGTCTTCTTACTTGCCATGGCACTCTCCTCGGACATGAGCTCGCGCGCGACACCTCGCCGCGCACAGCCTCAGTGAACCTTACACACGACACAGGACAAAAAAAGACAAAAATGCGGGGAGAAATAGCGATTTCTGAGACGGGGCATCGCGCGGACCCCTGAAAGACCGCGCCGGAGCGGTGCGCCAGAGGGGGAACCAGCCGCCGGGAAGGGCGGCGGCGCGGCGCCGTCGCGGGCCGGAGAGCGTCAAAAAACGCCTGGAATGGCGCGGTTTTGCGCGCTCCACGTCATGCGCGCGCCGCCTGGGGCGGCCGCGCAGGCGGCCGCCGCGACCTGGGCATACCCGCGGAGACGCGCGGAACAGGCCCTCAGCCGGCGCGCAGCTCGTCGAGGAGCGCCCGGGCTGCCTCGAGCGAGCCGTCCTCCGAGACGGACTTGTCGAGCATCAGGCGCGCTTTCCGGCGGTCGCCGGCCGCGAGCGCCATCGCCCCGAGGTGGTAATAGGCGAGCGCCCGCGCGGCGGGCGTCGTGCCTCCCTCGCCGGGCTCGGGGGAAATCTTCATCAGGGTGACCGCGCGGTAAGCGCGCGCGGCGATGTCCTCTTCCCCCAGCCCGAGCGCGCTCTCGCCGAGCTCCATGGCGAGCTCGCCGTTCTGAGGATCGTTCTCGAGCGCCCTCGTGAGCGCCGTGAGCGACTCGTGCAGATTCCCCTCGGCGTCCTCGATGCGCGCGACGCGGTGGTAGACGGCGCCGAGGTGCCGCGAGCGGCGCCCCTTGGCAGCCACGATGAGCTCGGCGGTGACCGCGCGCGCTTCCCTCGAGTCGCCCGCGGCGATGAGCGCGTCGACGAGCAGCAGGGCGACTTCGTTATCTTCCGGGCGCAGGGAGCGCGCCTCCCGGAGCGCCGCGGCCGCCTGCGCGGCGTCGCCGACGTCGAGCAGGAGGCGGCCAGAGGCGACGAGGAGCGTGAAGCGGCCGGCCACGTCGGAGGCCGCGGCGGCGTCCTCGAGCGTGATGGCGGCGAGCTCGCGGTTCGCGCCGATCTCGGCGTAGAGCGCGCGCAGGCGGTCGCGGATCTCGGCGTTGCCCGGCGCGGCGCGGCGCGCGCGCTCGAGCCCGCCGCGGGCGTCGCCCAGGTGGCCCGCGCGCGCGCAGGCGCCGGCCAGGAGGAGCGCCGTGGCGACGAGGGCGTCGCCCTCCTCGAGCGCGATGAGCCTGCGGTAGACGGCGCTCGCGGCGTCCCACCGCGCGGCGGACTCCTCGAGGCCGGCGAGCGCCTTGAGCGCAGCGCGGTCCTTGGAGTCGGCGTGGAGCAGATCGCCGAGGTGGGCGCGCGCGCGCTCGACGTCGCCCGAGCGCGCGAGGATCTCGGCGAGGCGCAGCCGGAGCGCGCGCGGCGAGGCGGCGCCCGCCCCCTCCGCCGCGGCCTCGCTGGGCGCGCCCGCAGCCTCGGCCTCGGCGGACCGCGCGCCCGCGTGGTCCGCGCGCGCGAGCGCCCGCTCGAGCTCGGCGACGAGCTCGGCGGCGTACTCGGCGCCGCCGAGCGCGTAGGCGCGCTCGAGATCCGCGAGGGCGCGATCGCCCTGGCCGAGCGCGCCGTGGACCTCGGCCCGCGCGCGGTAGAGCCACGGGTCGTCCGGGCTCGCCTCGAGCGTCGCCGTGAGCGCGCGGGCCGCGCGGGCGTGGTCGGAGACCGCGCCGCACGCGTCGATGAGCGCGATCAGGACGTCGCGATCCCCGGGCGCGACGCGGAGGGCGCGCTCGAGGAGCTCGGCCGCCGCCGCGGCGTCGCCCGCGCGATCGCGGAGGATCTCGGCGGCGCGGCAGAGCGACTCGACGCGCGCCTCGTCGGCGTCGGCGACGTGCGCCGTGAGCACGTGGAGCTCGGCGAGGGCGTGCCAGGCCTCGCGGGCCGCGTAGCGCGACGCGAGCTCCTCGCGGAGCCGGTCGTTCGTGGGGCAGACGGCGTACCCGGCCTTGAGGGCGGCCTCCGCCGCGGCGTCGTCGCCGCGCGCGCCGTGCAGCTCGGAGAGCTCCAGGGCGAGCTGGGCCGCCTCGCCGCCCTGCTCGGTGCGCAGGAGCTTCTCGAGCGCGTCGGTGAGGTCGTCCGCGTTGTCCCGCTTCCGGCTGAGGCGCACGAGCGCGCGGAGCACGTCGCGGTTCGCGCCGTCCCAGTCCGCGGCCCCGAGGTAGACGTCGCGCGCGCCGCGATCGTCGCCGCGCTGCTCGAGGAGGGCGCCGAGGCGCATCGAGAGCGACGCGATCGAGGCGACGTCCGCGCGATCCTTGGCGGCGTCGAGCTGCAGCGCGAAGAGCTCGCCGAGCTCGTCGGTGCGGCCGGCCTCCTCGAGCATCGTGGCGAGGAGGATGGCGGCCTCCACCTGGGTCGGATCCTCGTCGAGGATGTCGCGGAGCAGGGCCGCCGCCTTCTCGGGCGACCCCTGCGCGAGGAGGCGCGCGCGCTCGAGGCGCAGCGCGCAGCGCTCGGAGAGATCGTCGACCAGGGGCGCCGTCTCCTCGAGCAGCGCGGCGAGGCGCGCGGCGTCACCGCTCCGCCGGTACACGCCGGCGAGGGGCGTCCAGATCTCGCGCTCGGCGGGCTCGCGGGCGCGGAGCTCCTCGTAGAGGCGCGCCGCGCGGACGAGGTCGGCGAGCGGGCCGGCGGCGAGCTCCGCGGCGTGCAGGAGCAGCGCGCGCTCCTCCTCGGGCGCCGAGGCGCGCGCGGCGCGCTCGGAGAGCCACGCGGCGGCCGCGAGATCGCCGGCCTCCTCGCGGAGCTCCGCCAGCGCGACGAGCGCCCACGCGGAGCCGGACGGATCGGACGAATCGGACGAAGACCGCGCGCCCGAGCCGACGATGCGCTGCAGGATCGACTCGGCCAGCTCGCGATCGCCGAGCGCGCGCGCGGTGCGGACGGCCTCCTCGAGGACCCCGGGGCCCTCGACCTCGGCGAGGAGCAGCAGCGCGTCCACGAGGGCGCGCGGCCGCCCGCTCTGCCGGGCGAGGCGCTCGAAGAGGCGAATCGCCCGCGGGTTCCTCGGATCGGTGCGGAGCGCGTCGCGCAGGATCGCCTCGGCCCGGTCCGGATCGGCGTGGAGCTCGAGCGCCTCTTCGAGGAGCGAGATCGCCTGATCGACGTCCGCCGCGTCTGCCGCGAGCAGCGCGGCCAGGCGGTACCGCGGCCCGGCGCGATCCGCGCCGCCCGCGGCGGCGGCCGGCGCGTCGGCGAGGCCGATGCGCTTGCGGAGGACGTCCGCCTGCGCGGCGCGGTCGCCGAGGCGCTCGTAGATGGCCTCGAGCGAGCTCCACAGCTGCTCGATGTCGGCGCCCGCGTCGCGGCCCGCGCGGTCGTGGAAGGGCGCGCCGGCCGCGATCTTCGCCTCCGCGCGGCGGTAGACGGCCGCGGCGCGCTCCTGATCGGCCGGCGAGAGCTCCAGGGCGCGGCCGAAGCGGAGCAGGAGCGCGACCTCGTACGGCTCGGAGGCCGCCCGGGCGACGAGCCGCTCGACGACGTCGACGTACCGCTGCGTCTGGCCCGAGCGGCGCGCGAGATCGAGGGCGGCGTCGTGCGCGGCGCCCGCGCCCGGCGTGAGATCGAGGACGCGCAGGCGGGCCGAGAGCGCGAGCTCCGGGCGATCGAGCGGGCCTTCGTAGAGCGACGCGAGCTCGCCGAGCGCCGCGGCGGCGTCCTCGGCGGGCTCGAGCGCAGGGCCGGCGAGCCGCGCCTCGAGGGCGCGCGCGAGCAGGTCGTGGCGCCCGCGGGCGCGCAGGGCGGCGAGGAGCTTCTCGTGCTCGGCGTCGCTCTCGCGCGCCGCCTCGAAGGCGGACTCGACGTACTCCGCCTCGCGGTCGGGCGCCCCCTGCCGGCGCGCGATCTCGCCGAGCGCGAGCAGGACCTCGGCCCGGCTGAACGAGGTGGCCGACGGGAGACCCACGCTGGAGCGCGTCGGCGGCATCGTGCTGCGCCGCGCGCCGACGAGCCCCTCGCCGTCGTCGCGGGGCCGGCGCGCGACGAGCAGCAGCGCGCGGTAGGCGCGGTGCGCGCGCTCGAGCTGGCCGTCCTCGAGGGCGAGGCCGGCGAGGCCGTGGAGCGCGTCGGGGTGCGCGGGGTCGACGCGCAGCGCGAGGTCGAACTCCGCCATCGCGCGGGCGCGATCGCCCGTGGCGAGGGCGACGCGGGCGAGCTCGTAGTGGACGAGCGCGCGCTCCTTGGGGCGGCGGGCGCCGAAGTCGGCGATGATCCCGCGCAGGGCCGCGGTCGCGTCGTCGGTCCGGCCGGCGGCGGAGAGGGCGCGGCTCCGCGCGAGGCGCAGCGAGAGGTCGTCCGGCGCGAGCGCGATGGCCTCGTCGAACAGCGGGATCGCGGCGGCGGGCGAGCCGCCGCGCGTGAGGTAGAGGTCCGCGGCCTCGCGGAGGAGCGAGAGCCGGGCCGGCGCCTCGTCGGCGCGCGCGGCGTCGCCCGCGATGAGCGCGGCCAGGGCGCTCCACGCGCCCGACGCGCGGTAGAGGTACGCGAGCCGCTCGCGCAGCGGCGCGGGCTGCGCGGCGCGGGGCAGCGCTCGCTCCAGGGCGGCGCGGGCGCGATCGGGCTCGCCGGCGGCGAGGTACGCGTCCGCGAGGCGGAGCGCGGCCTGGTGCAGCTCCTCGGGCCCTGCGCCGGCGCAGAGCCGCTCGAGCGCCTCGGCGGCGGCCGCGTGCTCGCCGCGGCGCGCGAGCAGCCGGGCGAGGGCGTCGAGCGCCTCGACGGACCCGATGTCCGCGGCGCGGCGGTAGCTCGCGATCGCGCGCTCGGGCTCGTTGAGCTCGTGCTCGGCGAGGGACGCCGCCTGGAGCCAGAGCTCGGCGGCCGCCCCGCCGGCGTCCGCCGACCCGCGCGCGGCCGCCTGCTCCTCGCGGAGCAGCATGAGCTCGCGGTGCAGCCCGCCCGCCTCGAGGAGCGAGGCGAGCCTGTCGACCGACGGGCCGTGCCCCGGGCTCTCGGCGAGGTTCCGGCGGAGCAGCGCGATCGCCTCGGACGCGCGCGTGGCGCCCGCGAGGAGCTCCGCGGCGTCGTAGCGGAGCGCGACGCGGCGCTCGAGATCGCCAGAGACCTCGATCTGCAACTCGCGCAGGCGCACGAGCTCCTCGCGCCGACCGGCCGCCCGGAGCAGCGCGGCGAGGCTCTCGCCGACCGGCTCGTCCGTCGGATCGTCCGCGAACAGCCCGCCGTAGAGGGCGATCGCCTCGCCGGGCTCCGCCGCCTCGGCGGCGACGCGCAGCAGCCGGCGCCGCTCGCTCGACGCGAACGGGAGCGCGGCGCCGCGCCGGCACAGCGCGACGATCTGCGGCCCGTCGCCCGCGCCCGCGAGCATGCCGACGAGCGCGTCGATCACCCAGAGAGCGGCGCGCGAGGCCGGCCACGCGCCGGGCCCAGGGGGCTGCCCCTCCTCGTCGCCGAGGCGCTGCACGGCGATCTCGAGGAGCTCCGCCGCGATCTCGCGGGCCCGCGCCGCGTCGCCCGCGTCGCGCGCCGCCTCCACGGCCTCGCGGTAGAGGGCGAGGTCGTGCCCTGTCGCCGCGGCGAGCCGGAGCAGCGTCGGGACGAGCGATGGCCCGCGCCGTCGCCGCAGGAGCTCCGCGAGATCGAGCAGGATCGCGCGGTTCGCCGGGTCGTGGAGGAGCGCGCGCTCGAACGCGCGCTCGGCGGCGTCCTCGTCGGCGCGCGCGTCGCGGTGCCAGCGGCCCACGCGGGCCGTGAGGTCGCGGAGCGTGGCGGCAGGGACGTCGCCGCGGCGCTCGAGCTCGGGCAGCGCGTCGGCGATCGTGTGCCAGCGGCCCGCGAGGTCCGTGAGCCGCAGGAGGCCCTCGGGCGGCTCGGCGCCGGGCGACAGGAGGAACGCGCGGAAGGCGAGATCGAAGGCGCCCTCCCGGTCGTCGCCTCGCTCCTCGAGGAGCGCCGCGGAGGCCTTCAGGATGGCGACCCGCTCGGCGTCCGTCCCGGCCGCGGCGAGCCGCGGTTCGAGCAGCGCGATCTGGCCGCGCCAGTCGTCCGCGTCGGCGCAGATCTCGAGCAACGCGCCGACGGCGGCGACCAGCGCGCCGCGGTGCTCGGCCGACGCCGGGTCGATGCGGCGGAGCAGCTCCTCGAGCCCCGCGCGCGGCGTGGGCGAGCGCGCGGCGCGCTCGTCGCCGCCGTCGGCCGCACCGCCGCCGCCCTCGCCGCCCGCGCGGCGCGCGTCGCGCTCGGCCTCGTGCGCGCGGCGGTAGCCCTTCACGGCGAGCTCCCACGCGAGCGTGCGATCGCGGTGCGTGTCGCCGAGGCGCTGGAAGAGCTCCACGCTGCGCGCCGCGCCCGCCCCGCCGGGGAGCGCGCCGGCCGCGGACGCCTCGACCTCGAGCAGCGCGACGAGGTCGCCCCAGCGCTCCGCGCGCGTGTAGAGCGCGGCCAGCGCGTCCCCGCTCTCCGGGTCTGGCGCGAGCTCCTCGCGGATGCGGCGCCACGTGGCGATGGCCTCGTCGGCGTCGGCGAGCTCGCGCTCGAAGAGCCGCGCGACGCGCCCGAGATCGCGCCGGCCGCCCGCGCCGCCGCGCACGGCCGCGCGGCGCTCCAGCACGGCCGCGAGCTCGCGGTACCTCCCGCCCTCCTCGAGGAGCGCCGCGAGGCCGTCGAGCGCCGCGAGATCCTGGCGGTCGTCGACGAGGCGCGCCGAGTACGCCGCGATCGCCCGCGCCTCGTCGCCGAGCCGCGAGGAGGCGAGCCGCGCGAGCTCGCCGAGGGCCTCGCGCCGCGCCGCCGGGTCCGTCTCGATCGCGGCGAGCGTGTCGAGCACGTCGCACCGCTCGGCGACGCGGTCGCCCTCCGCGAAGAGCCGATCGAGCGCGCGGGCGGCGTCCCGCGCGGCCTCCGCGTCGCCGCTCGCCTCGGCGAGCGAGAAGAGCCGGCGGAAGAGCGCGATCGCCCCGTCGGCGTCGCCGAGCCGGTCGCGGCGCAGGAGCGCGGCGTCGCGCACGAGCGAGAGCGCCTGCCGCGCGTCGCCGGCGCGCGGCTCGGCCGCGGCGAGGACCTCGGCGAGGCGGTCGTGCCGGCCGAGGCGCTCGGCGAGCTCGGCGAGCTCCGCGCGATCGCCGGCCTCCGACGGCCTGAGCTCGACGAGCTCGGCGAGCCGCGCGAACGCGCCCGGCTCGTCGCCGAGGGCGTCGCGGCGGAGCCGCACGATCTCGCGCAGCAGCGCCGGGCGATCGCCGACGTCGGCGCCCTCGAGCTGGATCTCGAGCACGCGCACGAGGTCCGTGGGCCTCTTCTCCTCGCGGTAGCGCTTCGCGAGCAGCGCGGCCGATCGCTGCCGCGCGCCGGCCTCGCCGGGCGCCTGCTCGGGCGGCAGCGCCCCGAGGATCCGCTCGAGCAGCGCGAAGGCGTCGACGGAGCGCGGCGCCGCGCGGACGGCGCGCGGCTCCGGGGGCGCGTCGAGGAGCTCCTCGACCACGGGGAGCGCCGACGCGGCGTCGCCGACCCCCTCGATCCAGAGGAGCGCGACGCGCTCGCGGAGCCGATCCGCCGCGTCGCCGGAGAGCCTCGGCAGCTCGGCCGACAGGAGATCGATGAGCGGGCGGTGCCTGCCGTGCCGCTCGTAGAGCCGCTCGAGCGCGGCGCGGGTGCGCGCGTCGTCCTGGAGCGGGAGGAGCTGCTCGAGGTAGCGCATCGTGCGCTCGCCGTCGCCGGCGAGGTCGCGCGCGACGGCCGCGGCGTCCTCCAGGAGGAAGACGCGCTCGTCGGCCGCCGAGGTGCGCTCGAGCATCGCGTCGTAGAGCGCGAACAGGTCCTCCCAGCGCTCGGCCGCGTTGTAGGCGAGCTTCAGCCGCTCGAAGCCCCAGAGCGAGCCAGGCACGAGCTCGACGAGCCGGCGGAGCAGCGCGAGGGCGGCCTCCGGCGCGTCGAACCACTCCTCGTGGTGCTCGACGGCCCGCCGGCCGATCTCCTCGACGATGTCGGGCGGGAGCGCGGCGCCCGCGTCGAGCGCCGCGGCGTGCGCGGCCGCGACGCGCTCGGGCTGCTTCGCCCGGCGGCCGAGCTCCTCGAGCCGATCCCAGAGGTCGAGCTCGCCCGGCAGCTCGGAGACCGCGCGCAGGGCGACGTCGAGGCCGCGCGGCGCGTCGTGGTCGTGGTGCTCCAGCAGGCGCTCGAACCAGCCGCGGCGGACGGCGGCGCGCTGCGCGGCCGCGAGGCTGCCCGCGTCGAGCGCGGCGCCCGGCGCCGCGTCCGCCGGCGAGCTCGCGAGGAGCGCCTCCAGCAGCGCGACGCGCGCCTCGGCGTCGTCGAGCGCGTCGCACGCGCGCTCGAGGAGGAGCGCCGCGCGCGCCTGCGTCTCGGGGCGCCCGAGCGCGCGCTGCACGATCTCGAGCACCGCTGGCTCGATCGTGCCAGCCTCGATCGCGGGCGCGACCGCGTCGAGCGCTTCCGCCGGCCGATCCAGCCGATCGAAGAGGAGCGTCGCGAGCTCGACGTCGAGCGCGACCCGCGCGCCGCCCTGGCTCCGGTCGCGGCGCACCGCGAGCACCTCCGCCGCGCCCTCGTGATCGCCCACCTCGGCGAGGAGGCGCCCCCGCGCCGCCAGCGCGTCGTCGTTCTCGGGATCCGCCTCGAGCAGCCGGGCGTAGAGCGCCGCGGCCGCCGCGCGGTTGCCGATCTCCTCTTCCCACGCGGCCCACGCCGAGAGCGCCCTCGGGCGCTCGCCCTCGTGCCCGCGCTCCACGAGGAGCGTGAAGAGCCAGCGCCGGTCCACGCGGCGCGCGAGCGTGTCGGGGCTCTGCGCGAGGAACGCGCGGAACGCCTCGAGCGCGGCGGCGTCGCGCGCGCCCGGCGCGGCGTCGCCGTCGTCCTGCGGCGAGAGCAGGCGCCGGTAGACGGACGCGGCGTCGTCCTGCCGCTCGGGATCGGCGGCGAGCACGCGCGCGAGCGCCGCCTCGATCGCCCGGACCCGCGCCGCCGCCTTGCCGGCGGGCGCGCTCCCCTCCCCCTCGGCCCTCATGCGATCGCGGAGATCGAGCGCGGCGTCGACGAAGCGCGGCGTCGCGCGCGCCCGGATCGCCGCGTCCTCGAGCGCGGCGAGCGCGGCGAGCGCCTCGTCGTCGGACGCCGCCGTCTCGAGCAGGACCTCGCAGACGGCCGCGAGCCGGGCCCATGCGCCCTGCCCGCGGTAGAGCGCCGCGAGGCGGGCGGCGGCGTCGCGGTGCTTCGGCGCGACGGAGAGCACGCGCTCGTAGAGCTTCTGCGCCCGCTCCGGATCCGCGAGCGGCCCCTCCGCGAGCCCGGCGGCGCGCTGCCAGGCCGTCACCGCGGCGTCGAGGTCGCCCGGAGCGGCCTGCGCCGCCGGGGCGTCGGGCGCGTCGGGCGCGTCGGACGCGTCGGACGCGCGGATGCCGAACGCCGCGAGCTCGCCGAGGCGCTCCAGCCAGAGCGCCTCGTCCTGCGGATCGCCCGCGGCGGCGACGCGCCGCTCGAGCACCTCGCGGAGCAGCGCCGCGTCGCCGGCGGACAGCGCGAGCGCCTCCATCGCGGAGAGCGCAGCGCCCTCGAGCGCCGCGCCGCTCGCGAGGATCGCGCGGTAGTGCGCGACCGCGCTCGGGACCTCCCCGCCCCTCGCCGCCGCGTCCGCCATGCGCAGCTCGTGGGCGACGCGCGCGTCGGGCGCCACGCCCGGGAGCCGCTCGGCCAGCGCGCCGTAGAGCGCGCCCCACGCGCCGCCCGCCGCGTACGTCTCGAGCAGCGCCTCGTACGCCGCGTCGTCGCCCGGGTCGTCCTCGATGGCCGCGCGGTACGTCGCGGCCGCCCCGGCGAGGTCGCCGACGTCGCGGCGCTGGATGGTGCCGATCGCGTGCAAGAGCTCCCGCCGCCGCGCGGGCGCGCACGGCTGCGCGAGCGCCTCGCGGTAGAGCGCGAGCCGCTCCTCGGGGCTGCCCTGCTCGCGCAGGAGCGCGTCGACGCGCGCGATGAGCTCGAGCGACGAGGGCTCGAACGCGAGCGCGCGGCGGTAGAGGGCGAGCGCCTGCGTCACGTCGCCGCTCGCGAGCAGCGCCTCGCCCGCGCGCCGCGCGAGGTGCGACAGCGCCGGGCTGTCCACCGCGCGATCCCCGAGCGCCCCCGCGAGCGCCGGCGCGCGGCGCGCGGACTCGCTGCCGTGCTCCGTCAGCCGCTCGACCTCGGCGACCCACCGCGCGAGCCTCTCCGGCGCGTACGCGGTCGCGAGCGAGAGCCCGCGCGCCGACAGATCGAGCGCCTTCTTCGGGTCCCTGAGCTCGCGCTCGGCCACGGCGGCCGCCTCCTCGAGCGCCGCGAGCCTGCCCGACACGTCGGCCGGCGTCGGCGCGGACGCGCCGGGGGCCCACGCGACGGGCCCGAGCTCCGCCTTCGTCTCGAGCACGCGCACGAGCAGCGGCGCCGCCTTCTCCGCGCGCGCGATCGGCTCCAGCACCGCGCAGGCCGCGAGCCGCTGATCGTCGGTCAGCAGGAGGTGGGAGCTCTGCCGCGACGACTCCGCGCCGGCGGCGCCGTTGCCGGGGGGCGCGCCCAGCATCTTCTCGACCGCGAGCCGGCTCGATCGGTCGGCCGGATCGAGCGCGAGCGCCTGGCGGTACGCGGCGATCGCGCCGGCCGGATCGTCGAGCCGCGCCATGCGGATCGCGCCGATCCGGGCGAGCACCGAGGCGCGCTCCTGCCCGGCCGCGAGCTCTGCCTCGGCCTCGAGGAGCGCCTCGAGCTCGGCCCAGCGCCGCTCCTGCTCGAGCAGCGGGATGAGCCGCGCGTGCGCCTCGCGCGACGCCCCGAACGCCGCGAGGTAGCGGCGCCATGCGGCGACGGCGGCGGGCAGATCCGCGAGCCGGGTGCGCAGCTCGGCCGCGCGGAAGGCGAGCTCCCGGGCCGCGCGGCGGTCCGGCTCCGCCTCGGCGCGCCGCTCGAGGACCCACGCGAGGCCCTCGTGCGCCGAGGTGGCCTCGTACAGCCGCTCGAGCGCGGCGAGCGCGCCCGGCTCGCGCGAGGAGCCCGACTCCGCGAGCCTGCGGTAGGCCGCGATCGCGCCCGCGGCGTCGCCGAGCTCCTCCTCGTAGAGGCGCGCGAGCCGCTCCGCCGCGGCCTCGCGCGCCTCGGCCTCCGGCTCGGCCCCGGCGAGCCGCTCGAGCGCGCCCGCGAGCCCGCGCGCGTCGCGCTCGCGCTCGCAGAGCTTCGCGAGCCCGCGGGCGGCGCGCCGCACGGCCGCGTCGTCGGGCTCGCCGTCGAGCGCCTGCTGGAAGGACGCGCGCGCCTTCCTGCCGTCCCCGAGGCCCTCGTACAGCTCGCCGAGCTCGGCGGCGATGCGCGCCTTGAGCGGCTTCTCCTTGGCGCCGGACGACGCGCGCACGAGCACGCGCGCCGCGTCGGCCTGGCGGTCGAGCGCCGACGCGAGCGCGACGAAGCGCTCGCGCACCGCCTCGTCGGACGGGTCGACCGCGAGGATCTGCTCCGACAGCGAGAACGCCGACGCGAGATCGCCGAGCCGCTGGAACTGCAGCTCGACGAGCCGCTTCTGCACCTCGACGCGGCGCGGCCCGCGCAGGTTCTCGATCTGGAGGGCCATCATCCGCGCCGCCTCCTGGGCGTCCCCGCGGCGCGCGTGGGCCGCCTCGAGCGCCGCGGCCGCGCGCACGAGGACGGTCTTGCGCGCGAGCAGGGCCTCACCGGCGCGGAGGGCGGCCTCGTGGTCCGGGTTCTGCGCAAGCACCTCCTCGACGTGCGGCAGCGCCCGCTCGATCTCCTTGAGCGGGCCGCTGTAGAGGTCGATGAGCCGCGCGCGGATCTCGAGCGCGTCGGGCGGCGGCGCCTCCGCGGTGAGCGCCTGCTCGAGCATCCTCGCGATCTCCTGGTGCCGCCCGGCGCGCGCGTAGCGCGCCTCGAGCTCCCAGCGCGCCGAGGAGTCGCCGGGGTCGACCTTGAGGATCTGCTGGAGCAGCTTGATCGCGCGCTCCTCGTCGCTCGCGCCGTTTCCGCTGACGTCGACGAGCTCGAACGCGCGGTGGAGCAGCGACAGCTGCTCGGTGCGGTCCGCGCGGTGGCCCGCGGCGAGGGCGTAGAGGTCCGCGAGCTTCGGCGGCTCGTTCGCCTCCTGGAGGATGCGCTCGAGCCGGAAGAACGCCTCCTGATGCGAGGGCAGCACCGAGAGCGCCCGCTCGAGGTAGGGGCGAGCGCCGCCGGGGTCGCCGAAGGAGTCGGCGAGGAACTCGGCGGCGCGCACGAGGACCTCGGCCTGGGCGGCCTGCGGGAGCATCCCGAACCGCCGCTCGCCGACGAGGCGCTCGTAGGCGAACGCGAGCTCGGAGAACCGGTCGTGGCGGGCGGAGGCCTCGTGGAGCTTCGTCCAGAGCTCGGGGTGCAGGCTCCCCTTGGCCGCCGCGGCCACGAGCACGTCGAGCGCGGCCGCCTCGTTGTCGATCCCCTGCTCGAGCGCGGCTTCGAGGTTGTCGATACGGAACGAGACGCGCGCGCTCTTCGTGTCCTGCTGCATGTGGATCCGGACCTCGGCTGGCGGTGGTGCAAGGGGCCGGCGTGCCGGCGCTGCCGTCGAACCTGCGCCCGCAGTGCGCTGCGGAGCGCTGCCCAAGGTAACAGGAGCGTTTCCCAAATGGGTAAATGGGCTCGTGGACGGGGCCCTGGCTCGGGCGGGAGGCCCGATCGTCGCGGGCGGCGGCCCTGCGCGGCGCGGGAAGCGCGTGAGCGTGAGGGAGGGTGGAGTCGAGCACTGGCGGAGCAGAAGAGAGGAGGAGATGCGACAGCGGTGGCACGCGCGTTCGTCCTGGTGGCGGGCCGCGCGGCCGCGCTGCGGCGCTGATTGCGGGAGGGACGGGCTCACGGAGCTGCTGGGCTCGGCTGTGCGGTTCGGTTGCAGGGCACGCGCGCGCACACCGCCTCGATGGCTGCGGCGCGAGGTGGATCTGAAACAGGGGAGCGGAGCCCGCAGGACCCCCGGCCGTTTGGCCGCCCTCGCCGTCACCGCGAGGAGGGCCCTCTCGCCGCCGCCCGGAGCCCCGGGGCAACCGGCCCGGCAGGCGTCCTACGCCTCACGCGCGCCCCGCGTCGCCGCCGCTCAATCCTTGTAGATGTCGAATTGCTCGTGATAGCCCAGCGGATCCCTGCCACGGTAATCCCAATCGAACCATAGCTCGTCGAACTGAGGTTCGATCGTCCCCAGCACCTCTCTCTCGCTCGCGTCATCGAAGACCCTGACCTCCCCATCGACGTGGAAGAGGTTGAAGAGCCTCGGGCGCCCTCTCCTGGACCTGGCGACGACCAGGCCCCGATGATGGTCCGCCCGCTCCAGGACATGGCTGATCGCCTGCGCCAACGACCGCACACGCACCAGGCTGCGCCTGAACCTCCGGTACTCGCTCAGATAGTACTCCACCGAATTGCCGGAGCCGATCCCGTACACCAGCCCGTCCGTCCGATCGACAATCACCGGCGCGTTCCCGAAGAACGTCTCACCGTCTTCCGCGTCACAGATGAAGGAGACCCAGCCAGACTCGAACTCCAGCGGCTCGCCCAGCATGGCCACCTTGCCTTTGCCATAGCGCGCGTCCAGACACTCCTCGGCCAGAGCCTGTGCCGTCGTCACATCGACAGAATGCGTCCTTTGCATCGTGTTCTTGTCCCCCTGTGAGCCAGCTCGAGAGCCTCGGTAAAACGCCACTTCCTCGCCAGCGACAGCGTTGCTTGGCCGCTTCGAAGCTGAGCCCGAAGCGGGCGCGGCGCGAGGCAGCGCCGGCGAGGTGGATCCTCTCGACGACGCGGCTCACGCCGGTCGGTGTCCGTGTAGACCTTCACGAGCGAACAGCACGCGTTCACCGAGCCGCTCGCGCACGCTCGACGCGGGCTCGGCGGGCGCCGGGCTCACGACCGGAGCAGGCGCCGCGCCGCTCGCACCAGGGGGCGCCTGCGCGGGCGGGGCGGCCGCGGGCGGAGCCGATGCACCGCAGGCGAGGACCGAAGCCGCCGCGCAGGACGGGAGGAGAACGGCAGCGAGGCGCATTTTCACGCGCGTCACCGTACAACCATTCCGACTCGGCAGGGCGGGGAAAACGGGATCGCTGGACGCCAATGCCGTCGCAGCGCAATGCCGCTTCGAGCGCCCGGGCGTGGCGCGCGCGACGGTGTCGTTCGCGCGGCGGCCGGCTCCCCGCCGGCTCAGGGCGCGCAGGCGCCGGTGCCGTTGTTCTCCTCGCGCACGCTCTCGGGCGGCCAGTCGAGGCGCTCCACGAACGCCTCGACCTCGCAGCTCGGCAAGCTCTCGTTGCCCATGATCTCGATCCAACCACCGATCGTCCGGGCGCCCAGGCCACGGAGCGTCGCGAGCGAGCGGTTCTCCTCGACGATGAGGCTATCGAGCTCGGCCAGACCCTCGAGTCCGGTCAACCCGAGCAGCGCGTCGTTGTCCTGGATGACGAGCTGGCTCACCCGGACCAGGCCACGCAGAGCGTCGATGTCCACGAGCGATCCGTTGCCTTCGAGCCTCACGACCTCGGTCACGCCGTCGCCCGCGCTGAACGAACCGAGCCCGTCGAGGCTGGTCAGCGCGGGGTTACCGACGATCTCGATCCCGTTTCGGACGTCGCGGAGGCCGCTCAGGTGCCGCAGATCCGTGAGCCGGGGATTGTACGCGATCGACAGCAGAGAGAGAGCCGAGATCTGCTCCACGCCTGTAAGGCTCACGAGCCCGGCGTTATGGCCCAGGGAGAGCACCGACAGCTCGGTCACGCCGGCGAGGTCGGACAGGTCCGCCAGGGAGCCACAATCGGAGATGAACAGCTCTCGCAGGCGCGTCAGGCCGCCGAGATCGATCCTGGTGAGCTTGGGGTTGGAGGTGAAATAAATCGACTGCACTTCGCTCGAGTCCGAGCCGAGGTGCGCGAGAGCGTCGGCGATCACCAGCTCGGGATTCGATTCGATAACGGCATACAGGACACCACGGAGCGAGAGCATGCCCGCGAGCGTGCCCATCGATGAATTGCCGGTGATGATGAGACCGTCGACGGTCTCGAGGCCCCCGAGCCCGACCAGGTGCCGGAGACGCTCGTTCCGCGCGATGGAGATGGATCCCGCGTGGCGGAGCTGGTCGAGGCCGTACAGCGAGGTCAGCTGCGGGTTCTCCGCCAACACGAGGTTCTGGACGGTCGAGAGCCGCGAGACACCGTTCAGCTCGCGGAGCCCGTCGTTCCCGCTGATGGCGAGCTCCTCGAGATCCTCGACGGCCCCGAGGCCGTCGAGGCTGGTCAGCCCGTCGTTGTCGATCACGCTGAGCCGCCCGCTGCGCAGGCTCTCCACCCCGCGCAGCGTCGCCAGCCCGTCGTTGCCCTCGATCCAGAGCTCCCCCTCCTCGAAATTCTCGACGCCTGGCAAGAACAGGAGCGCATCGTTGTCGATCAGGCGGAGCGTCCCCCGGCGGAGGCCCTGAAGCCCGTCCAGCGACACGAGGTGGTCATTGCCCTGGATCAAGAGCACCCCTTCCTCGAGCCTCTCGAAGCCTGACAGAGAATCTAGCTCATCGTTGTCGATCACGTGCACCTCATGTGCGTTCAGCCCGACGCCGGCGACGCTCTCGAGGATCGGGTTCTCACGGATCTCGATGAGTCCTTTGACCTGTTTCAGGTTCGGAAGCTTGCCGAGGCGGAGCAGCGACGCGTTCCGCGCGACCTCCAGCCGCGCCCCGACGACGGAAAGGGAGTCGAGGCCGTCGAGGCTCGACAACAGCGTGGTGTCGCTGATCACGAGGCGGCCCGTGATGGTCGTCAGACACGCGAGCGGGGACAGGTCGGAGACCTCGCCGCCGATGTTGAGCCTGCCATTGAGCCGAGTGACGCCGCGCAGCTTCTCGAGATCCTCCTGGCGATTGACATTCCAGGTCCCGTTTTCCACGCGGGTCGGGTCGCACCCCTGCTCGGCGCCCCCCGCGCCCCCGGCACCTGCGCCACCGGCACCCGCGCCACCGGCACCCGCGCCCCCCGCACCTGCGCCGCCGGCACCCGCGCCCCCGGCACCCGCGCCACCGACGCCCGGCCCGCCACCCGAGGATTGACCGCCTGAACTGGCACTCGCGCCGATCGCCGGGTCGCCCGAGCTCGATGCCGTGGCGCCGGCACCACCAGCCCCTGCCGTCGCTCCGACCTCGCCTTCATCCGCCGACGGTCCCTCGATGTCGAGCGCATCCCGGGCCCCACAAGCCGGAACGAGCGCAATCGCCGCAAACACGCCCACCCACCACGGGTTCCGCATGCCGCGAGGTTGGGCTCACCGCGATCCCGCGTCAAGAACGACCGGGCGCTGGAACTGTGCGGTTACAGCACGGAAATTTTGCAGGAGACGCGAAGCGCGTCATGCCCGTCTCGCTCGTCTGCGACCTCTGATAGGTCCGCTCAGGGTGGCTGTGGAGTCAACGCTGTTCGTCCGGCGCATGGATCATCTGTTGATAGAGCGCCGCGCTTGCAGAAGGGATCGCTTGCGATCTCGCACACGCAGCCTGATCACCACGGGCCGCGGCCCGGGAGCCACGGCGCGCGAGCTTGCGCCGAGCTCGTCTCTGCGCGATCTTCTCGCCATGCAATTCGTCGAGGTGCTCACCAGAGACGGCATCGCCGAGGTCACGCTGAACCGACCGAAGGTCAATGCCATGAGCCAGTCGGTGCTCCGCCAGCTGGCCGACGTCTTCCAGCGGCTCGCGGAGGACGACGCCGCGCGGGGCGTGCTCGTCCGGGGCGCCGGCAACTGCCTGTCTGCGGGTCTCGATCTCCGCGAGGTCGCGTCGCTCGATCGAGAGGGGCTTACAAGCTTCCTCGACGACTTCGACGCCGCGTTCGGCGCCGCTTTCCGTTTTCCGAAGCCGTTCGCCGCCGCCGTTCACGGCCACGCGATCGCGGGCGGGCTCCTGCTCGCGATGTGCGCTGACTTCCTCGCCCTCGGCGCCGGCGACTACAAGGTCGGTCTCCCCGAGCTCGCCGTGGGCATCGCCTTCCCGCGCGTCGCCTTCGAGATCGCCCGCACCGCCTCTCCCCCCCGCGCTCTCCGGAGGCTCGTCTTCGGCGCGGAGCTCCATTCCCCCGCGAGCCTCTTCGACATGGGCGTCGGCGACGCGCTCTCCGCCGAGCCGCTCGAGGACGCGCGCCGCTTCCTCGCCACGGCGTGCGGCCGCCCCGCAGCGGCGTTCCGCCTCGCCAAGGCGAGCCTCCGCAGGGAGGCGTGGGAGCGGGTCGCGGCGCAGCCGACGGCCGAGCGGGAGGCTTTGATGGACGCGCTCCTCTCCTCGAAGCAGGCCTTTCTGCCGGCATGAACGCGCAGCGCGCGGCGCGCAAGGGCTGTCGCTCGCGCTCCTGAGCGCGGAGGGGACACGTCGCTCGAGCTTCAGCGCTTCTTGCGTCGCCCCGGGTTCGATGGGCTGGACGCCACGCGGGCCGCGTCGTGTCGCGCGGGGAGCCGGACCTCTCGTGCGCTCTCGATCAGCGCTCGCACGACGGGCGCGCGTGAATCCTCGGCGCGCCACGTGACGAACTCGCTCAGGTTGAGGTGGAGGCCTTCGATGGGGCGCCACACCATCGAGGCCTGCGAAGCCATGTCCGAGATCTTCTCCCCGGCGAAGGTGACCGCATCGCCGATCGCGACCAGCGCCATGAGCGCCTCGAGATCGATCACCTCCGCCGTCACGTGCAAGGTCACGCCCTGGGCGCGCGCCGCCGTGATGAGGTCCGCGTGGAGCCGCGGATAGAGCTGACGTGGCTGGAGGAGCACGCGCTCGCCCTCGAGGTCGCGAAGTCGAACCTTCTTGAGGCGCGCGAGCCGGTGGTCAGGCGAGAGGAGCAGGCCGAGTCGGTCGCGGGTCATCTCCAGGTGGCCGAGGGCGTCGTCGCTGGGCGCGTAGGCGCCGTAGCCGAAGGCGATCGTCCCTTGCCGCAGCGCCGTCCACTGCTCGACGCTGCTCATGGGGACGAGCTGCAGCCCGACGCGGGGCGTTCGCCTTCGGAAGGCCGCGACGAGGGACAAGAGCGCCCCCATGAAGGTCGTCCCCGATTCGAAGCCGATGACCACGGTGCCGAGCCTCCCTTCGGCGACCCCCTTGGCTTCGTCGACGGCCGCGTCGACGCTCGCCAGGATGCTCCGGGCCCTCTCGGCGAAGGACTTCCCGGCGGCGGTGAGCTTGATGCCACGTCCCTCGGGCTCGAAGAGCTCGACGCCCATCTCCTCCTCGAGGTCCTGCATCTGCCGGCTCAGCGGCGACTGCGAGACGTGGAGCCTCTCGGCGGCCCGCCGGAAGCTCTGCTCCTCGGCGATGATCACGAAATAGCGCAGGTGTCGGAGTTCCATGGGTTCGACCGTTGCCTTGAAGGTATCATACCAGCCAAATCAATGTCTTGGACGGCTCGATACATGAAGCGTACGTAAGCTCTCATGAGCACAACGAGTCCAACGTCCCCCCGCGTGCTGGTGTCCGGCGCCAGCATCTCCGGTCTCACCACCGCCTACTGGCTCGCCCGCTATGGCTTCGAGGTCACCGTGGTTGAACGCGCGCCGCATCTGCGGCCGGGCGGCCACGCGCTCGATGTGCGCGGTCCGGCCCTCGAGGTCGCGGAGCGGATGGGCATCCTCCCCGCGATCCGCGATCGCAGCACGAGGCTGACGGGCATCGCCGTGGTCGACGCGGACGGCAACGAGCTCTTCCGCAGCACCGAGAGCACGTTGACGGGCGGCCGGCTCGACAGCCCTGATGTCGAGATCCTGCGGGACGACCTCTGTCAGGTGCTTCACGAAGCCGTTGGGAGCCGGGTCGAGTACGTCTTCGGCGACTCCATCGCGTCGCTGACCCAGGACGAGTCGGGCGTCGACGTCACGTTCGCCACCACTACGCCGCGCCGCTTCGACCTCGTGGTTGGCGCCGATGGACTGTATTCGGGGGTGCGGCGGGTTGCCTTCGGCCCCGACGAGCAGTTCCTCCGTGCCGTCGGCGACCTGTACGTCGCCACCTTCGGCATGCCGAACTTCCTCGGCCTCGAGCGCTGGCAGGTGATGTACCGGCAGCCTGACTCCGTGGGCGCGCTGGTCATGGGGTTGCGGAGGGATGTGAACGCGAGGACCTACCTCGGCTTCAACGCCCCGGAGGGGCTCGCCTACGACGCTCGCGACATCGACGCGCAGAAGCGGATGCTGGCCGAGCGCGTGGCGGGCGCTGGATGGATGATCCCGCAGATCGTCGAGCACATGATGCGCGCGACCGACTTCCACTTCTACTCGCTGAGCCAGGTCCGCACGAGCACCTGGTCGCGCGGGCGCATCGTGTTGGTCGGCGATGCTGGCTACGCCGTCTCTCTGGGCACGGGTCAAGCCACCTCGGTCGCGATGGTCGGCTCCTACGTCCTGGCTGGTGAGCTCGCCGCGCACAGGGATGATCTGGTGAGTGGCATCGCCTCGTACGAGGACGATCTGCGCGCCTACGTGACTCGCAATCAGGACATCGCGCTGGAGCAGGATGCCAGGCAAGACGGACCGCCGACCGAGGACGCGATCACGGGCGGCCTACCGGATTTCGGAGCGCTGACGCTGCCGTTCGCGCTCAAGCCCTACGAGGGTCTGGTGAGGCGCTCATGAAATCCATCAGCCGTGAACGCGGCCGGGACCTGCGCGACGGGAGCAGCCGGAGGTCGCATCAGGGGAGCGGCCCCCACAGCGTGCCGCAAACTCCACCCGTGTAGTTGATGCGGTCCACGTATCCATACCCCGTGACTGGTGTATCGGGACACTGGTATCGATTCGTGCCGATCGAGGTCGGGCTCTGGGACGACGGGGAGCCGGTACCCCAATCCCCCCCGGGCGTGCTGCACCGGATCGTCGCCGGCGAGCAGAATCCCTGGCCACTGCTCGTGACGCACTGGACCCCCGTCGCGACCTTATCGCTGGGGCAATCGGTCGTCCAGGCGTGGTTCGTCGTGGACGATGGACCGGGCGTACAATAGATCCGGAACTGGGATCGAGACGAATTGCTCTCCCAGCGGGTCGCGAAGCTCCCGTTCGCGCACGTGGGCGAGACGATGGGGGTGCATCCGCCGATTCCGCAGCTCCCCGACGACCACTCCGTCCAGCCCGACACCGTCGAGGCCAACGTCGCGTCACCGGTCTCCTCCGTGCCGTCCGACGCATCTCCGTCTGACGCGTCCATCGCGCAGCTCGCATTGACGAGGGCGACGCACGCGAGGAACGCTGTTGCCAATGACCCTGTTCGCATGTTCTTCATCCTTTTGCTGTTGTGGGTGTGATGCCTGCCAGCGGCTCGTCCGCTTCGATGGATGCGGCTTGCCCGCGTCGAGGGGGAAGGAGGGTGAGCCGATCGAAAAATGTCGACTCGCTTGCGACGGCACGCCGCAACGCGCGCCGATTGATGCCACGTCGGATCGCGCCATGCGCCGCGGCTGCGCCGATCAGCTCGTCACAGACGGCGTTTCACGTCACCTATCCCGTGACTGCATCTCGCTGATCGGAGTCTAGTGTGCAGCATCGCAAAGCGCAACATCTGTCCTCACCAATTCCGTGCACCCGATGCCGGCGCGCGATGGTCTGACATCACATCATGGAATCATCCAGCACGGGAGTGCGCGTTCATCCTCCTCCCCGGCGCAATCTACTCCTGTTGCAATTGGATTGTTCTACTGTCCTCCGTCGCGTTGCGCCTCACGGCAGGCCGAGCGTCCGATGGCCGGCCACTGGCCCGCTTCGGCCGGCCGGAGCGGCGCTCTCATGGCTGGCGCGCGACCCCCCGTAAATCGCGCAAAGCGGCTGTACGACTCCCCGCAACTCGCCGTCCAGATCGAGCCGCCCCGTCACTTGCCCCGCGTCTTCGCCGCCTTCTGCCGCCGCACCATCTCCGCGATCCAGACCGGCGCGAACGGCGGCGTGCAGCCAGGCGACGCCGGGTAGTCCTTGAGCACCTCGAGCCGCTCGCCGATGGCCACTGCGCGGGCGCGCAACCCGGGGTTGTGGATGCCGATCTCGGCAAGACAGTGGTTCATCGACCACTGCTTCGGGCCCGGCGCCGCCTTCATCTCCGCCTCGATCTGGTCGAGCAGCGCGGAGAGATCGAGGCCGGCTGGGCTCTTCACGACGCGATCCGTCGTCAGGCTCCAGCCGGCGCGCCCGACCAGCTCGCTCGCGGAGTCCTTCCAGCGGACACGCAGCTCCTCGACGTGGCGCGACGCCTTGACCACGTTGACGAGGAACCAGTCGAGGAGCTTGGGATAGCCGATCTCCCGGACCATCGCGTCCAGCTCGTCCGCCGACAAGGACTTTGGCTTGAACACGAGCGTCGCCAGGAGGCGGGCGTCTGGGTCCCCGGTGCGCCACAGCTCGCCGGCCAGGGCGTGGTCCGTCTTCAGCTGCTTCGCGAGCGCGCGGAGCTGGGTGAGGTTCACGCCGTGGGCGTCTCCCGCGCGGGCGTTGACCTCGCGCATCTTGTCATTGCTCAGCGCGGCGAGGTCCCGCATGACGTTGGTGAGGTCCATGGCCTCGAGCTAGCCGTATCCGCGGGCGCCGTCCAGCGGCGCGGCGTCGCCTCGGGTCGCGACGCGGACTGGTCGTTGAACCAGCGTCGTTGTTCCAGGAGGGCCGGCATGCCCCCGCGAGGACGACTACAGCGGGGAGCAGGATTCGTGGGATACGGGCTCAGCCGCTAGGCAGACGCGTGAGGCGTACGAAAGTACGCCGCAGGGGGCGCTCGCATCGCGGCGCCGGCACATCGCCGCGAGCAGCGGTGCCACAATCTATCATTCACACCAAAAGCGCGGGCCAGCTCGAGGAACCAACCGACTTCCTCAGCAGGGTGGCGTACGATACTCCAGCACTCGCGCTGCGCGGGGGCAGTGGGGTCAGCATGCATTCAAGCCACGATCGCCAGCGGCCAGCGCACCGCCAGGTCAGCGGCTTCCTCATCGGCGGAATCGTCCTTCTCGGCTGCGGAAGCACGGTCCGCGAGGAGGACCCCCGGCCTTCTTCCGGAGGCACGGGTCACGCGGAAGGCACCGGAGCGACAGGCGGCGGAACATCGGGCGGAGGAACGGGCGCGAGCGGCGGCCTTGGGAGCGACGCTGGGAACACGACCGCCGCCGCGGGCAACTCGGGCGGCAGCGGAGGGGCGTCGGGCGGAGCAACCGGCGAAGGCGGAGGAACCTCAGGCGGAGCAACCGGCGAAGGAACCACACCGGCCGAATGTGAGGCCTGCAACGCCGGCGATCCCTGCGCCGGCGGGCTCACCCCCCAGATGCGTTGCAACGACGGCACCTGGGATCACGACGGTGATCCTGCCACGTGCTGCTCCCCGTGGGCCACGTGTGCTGCCGGCACGTACGTCTCGCGCGCAGGCAGCGCGGCCACGGATCGAGAGTGCACGAGCTGCCCGTCTGGCAGCTTCAGCCAGTCCTCCAACATGGACAAGTGTTCGCCGTGGACGGGTTGCGCGCCGGCTTCGAGCTCATGGCCACAGGGCGGTGTGGCGACACCCGGAACAGCGACCGCCGATGCCGTATGCGCCGACCCTTATTTCAAATTCGGTTCGGAGGGCTTGTACGTGGCCTTTGCCGTGGCGGTCGACAGCGGCGGCAACGTTTACGTCGCGGGAAACACTTACGGCGCGTTCGGATCGGACGGCGGTGAATCGGACGTCTTCGTCCGCAAGCTCGATGCGCATGGATCCGTTGTGTGGACTCAGCGGTTTGGGACATCGAGCGACGACCATGCCAAGGGCGTGGCGGTCGACGGCAGCGGCAACGTCTACGTGGCTGGAACCACGGGGGGCGGGCTCGAGGGTGCCAACGGAGGCTTTGGCGACGCGTTCGTGCGGAAGCTCGACTCGAGCGGCGCGACGCTGTGGACACGGCAGCTTGCCACGTGGCGTTCGGAGTCGGCAAACGCCTTGGCTGTCGACGGCCAAGGAAATGCTTATGTTGCCGGAACCAGCTACGGGGGCCCCCAGGAAACGGGTGAGGCGTTCGTGACCAAGATCGACACGAACGGCGCGCCAGCGTGGACTCAGCTGTTTGGTGGGCCAGACGAGGACGAAGCCATGGCCGTAGCGGTCGACGGCAGCGGCAACGCCTACGTCGGCGGATACACCTCCGGTGGCGTCGTCGCAGACTCGGACCGAGGACAGCGGGACGCCTTCGTCCGCAAGCTCGACTCGAGCGGCACGACGTCATGGACTCGGCAGTTCGGGTCCACGGAGAACGACTTCGTCTTCGCAGCGCGCGTGGACGGCAGCGGGAACCTCTATGTTGCGGGGAGCACCGCCGGCGAGGTCGGCGGCCCGAACGAGGGATCCCCAGAAGCCTTCGTGCGCAAGTTCGACGCAGGCGGCGCGACGTCATGGACTCACCACGCCGGCAATGCGTCCTACGGCTACGGCTTTGCCCTGGCCATCGACGGCAAGGACGAAGTCTACCTCGTGGGATCCACGAGCAGCGGCGAAGAGGACGTCTACGTGCGCAAGCTCGACGCGAGCGGCGCAGCGCAATGGACCAAGGAGATCGGGACGCCGCGCACCGACACGGCGCTCGCCGCGACCGCAGACGCCGACGGCAATCTGTACGTCGCCGGGTACACCGGCGTGTTCTTTACCACGTCGGACGCATTCGTCCTGCACGTGCCCACCGAATGACCCTGAGCCATCCGCCCGACGGGCCGCCGGGAATACGCTGAGCGTCTCTAGAGCGGCGGTCACCCGCACAGGAGACGGGCCCAGATCGGCGTTTTCGGCGCGCAAGCGCACTCCCGTGCGCTGAGCACCGAAAACGTCGAGATGGGTCCGTATCCGAAGCGGGTGACCGCCGCTCTAGTGGCGTCAAAGGCTCATGCCTACGCCCATGCGGAGCCGCATGGCCACCGCGGCGCCGACCTCGCCCTCGTCGCTTCCCGCGCGTTGCTGCTTGAAGACGTACGTCTGCGCCGCCGCCTCGACGCCGAGGTAGAAGCCCCCCGCCAGATCGATGTTCACCCCTGTATCGACGCCGAACGCCCCTGCCAGTCCATGGCGGTCGGGCGCGCGCCCAGCGGTCTCGAACCGCTGCCTCATGACGGCCAGGCCGACGTCCACGCCGACGCCGAGGCTGATCACGGGCAGATCCCAGGAGCGGGACAGGCGCACGTCCAGGCCCAGCTCATCGTCGCTCGCCGTGAGGTGCTCGTTCTGGAAGGCGCTGCGGCACGCGCTGAGCCGGGGCGCGACGCCGAGGTGCTGGAGCTCGATCCCGTATCCGACGAAGCCGCCGTGACAGAGCGAATCCCCCGGGACAAGGGGCGTCCTGAGCTGATAGCCCGCCACCGGCCCGTGCGCGACCTCGCGGACGCCGCCGCCCTTGCGCACGAGCCGCGCGAACATGACGCGGCTCAACCGCTCGTCGCCGACATCCATCGTTTGCCCGGCCCCGGCATCGACGCTCCCCTCCAGGAGAAAGTCGGGGCCTCGCCCCCGCACGAAGTAACGACCAGGGCGCAGACTGACGGTCCGCGTCGCGTCGCTCGCCCCCACCTCGGCCACCACCGCGCCCTCGCTGGAGTCCCGCATCACGAGGTAGGCCCTGCCGGCAGGAAATCGGAGCATGCCCCGGAGCGACGCATGGACAGGCAGCTCCGTCAGGACGAGCTTGCCCTGGCCGCGGAGGTCGTAACGGAAGGTGGGGTGTTGCGCCCCGGCCCACGTGCGGCTCGTGGCGCGCAGCGTGCTCTCGTACGCATGGCGGTACGCCTCCTCGAGGGAGACGGCGCCGTCTCGATCGGCGTCGGCCGTCCCGAGCAGCCCCGAGACGAGCGCATGGGTGAAGAACGACCCTTTGAGCTCATCGGACTCCTGAGCGTCCTCGTTCCCGGAGCTCGACGTGAGCGTCACCATCCCTTGCCCGGCCAGCCGCTGATCGAGCTTGATGACGAAGGGCGGCGCGCTCGTGCCGCCCTTGACCCGCGTCAGCGCCCCGGAGCGGCACGAGTCGACGATCAAGAGCCGCGCCGAGGCCGCCGAGCCGCGGACGAGCTGCTCGAACTCCGTCAGCGAGAGCGGCGTCGGCCCGAGGTGAAGCGCGTTCGCGTCGGCGTGGCCGGAGTAATAGACGAGGTAGAGGACATCGGTGTCCGGGCTCGATATCGCCGCGCGGACACGGTCGTTCATCGTGATGAGCGTGCGCCGGACCGTCTCTACGCCCTCGCTCCGCAGGAGCACCAGGTTCGCCGGGGGAAAGCCGCCGAGGTCCTTGAGCACATCGTACATCTTCGCCGCGTCGTCCTCGGCGTACCGGAGCTCGACCTCGCCCTTCTCTCCGGCGTTGTTGCCGATGAGCACAGCGAAGCGCTCGATACGCGCCTCGGCCGGGGCCGCCGAGGCGGCGGCGGCCAGACCGCACGCCGCGGCGGCGAGCGCCGCTCTGGGACGGCCGATCACGGCGACGCCGCGACCTTCTCCGCCGTGAGCGCGTCGACGTCGCAGCCCGGCGGGGCGGGCGGCGCGTCGGGGTGAGCCGCGAGCGCGGCCCGGAGCGGCTCGACCGCGATCGCCTCCGAGCAGAACAGCCCGAAGATGCGCTCGGTGCCGAGCGTGTCGTCGAGCACCGTGCTCTGGGGGAGGAGGACCTCCCGGCCTGGCTCGATCCGCGCCGCGACAGGACCGCTCGGATAATAGACGCTCGCCTGGGAGGCCCCGTCGACGCTCAGGATCGCGAGATATCGCGCCTCCGCGCTGGAGTACGTGAACTGGATCGCGTCGCCGGGCTGGAGCCGCTCGCCGGCGCCGCCGGGCAGGACGCTCCCGCCGCGCTTGACGTAGAAGCCGATGCGCTCCGCGCCCTTGATGCGCTCTCCGGGGAGCTCCGCGTCTCGTCCCTCCGGCCCGGCGTGGAAGCGGAAGAAGAAGAGCGCCGCCGCCGCCGCCGCGAGCGCGCTCGCCGCCGCGGGCGCAAGCCACCGGCGCGGCGGGCGGACCTTCTCCGCGGCGCGGGCCGCCGGGGCGCCGCGGGCGAGCCGCAGGGGCGGCGCCGACGCCGTGAACGAGGCCCGCGCCGCCTCCATCTCGGAGCGCCGCGCCGAGCACCGCGAACAGCCAGCCACGTGCGCGCTCGCCTCCTGCGCCGCGGCCGCGTCGAGCTGGCCCGCCATGAGCTCGTCGAGCTTCAGCTCCGAGAGGCACCCTTCGGGTCGCGCTGGCGTCATGGACTCGAACTCCCTTCTCTCATCTGGTCGGAGAGCGTGGCCTTCAGCCGCTCCAGCAGATTGCCGACGTGCCGACGGGAACAGCCCATCACGCGCGCGATCTCCTCGTGGGTCATCTCATCGGAGTAATAGTGGACGGCGACCTGCGCGAGGTCGCCCGGGAGCTGCGCGAGGAGCTCCCGCGTGAGGAGGGCGTTCTCGGCGGACGCCGCCGCGCTCTCCTGCTGCAGGGGTGCAACGTGGGTGTCGAGGAGCCGCAGCCGGTTCTTGTGATCGCGGATGCGGTTCAGGCACGCGTGCGTGGTGGCGCCGTAGAGCCAGCCCACCATCGGGCCCTTGCCGTCGAGCTGCCCGGGCTCGCCGAGCAGGGAGGCGAAGACATCCTGGAGGATCTCCCGCGCCTCCTGCTCGTTCCCGAGGAGCCGCCGCGCCCGGCGCAGCACGATGTGCCCATGCTGCCGGTAGGCCGCCTCGATCAGCGACACCAGCGCCTCGCGATCCTCCACGTCCGAGCGTGTACCACGATCAGTGCCAGTCGGGGTACGTCAAATCCTCGGCAGGCGCCATCCGGACGGTGAGCGACGCGCTCGACCCGTCGGCGGAGGGACGGATCTTGATCTTCACGTCATAGCCGGCGCAGGCGTTGTGCTCCGCCTCCGTCGTCGCCGCGGCGTCGCAGGCGTCGAACGCCGCTTGCAGCTCTGCGTCCACGTCGCCTTCGCGGCTGACCACATCCATGACATGGAATCCGGGGGAGAGCCGTCCTCCGAAGAGATTCGACCAGAAGCTGTCTTCCGCCATCTCGCTCTCGACGTACACGATCACATGGTCCTCATCGACGCCGAGCGAGGTGCCCTCCCCGGCCGAGGCCTCGTCGAGCGCCGCTTCGACGGTGGCGATGCCGACCCGGGTGTCCACGACGCCGAACTCGCTGAAATCGTTGAGCGCGCTCTCCGGCGGGGGCGCATGGATCGACAGCGTGAAGCTCGCGGGGAAGCTCCCGGTCACCGCCGTCTGGACGGGGAAGTTCTCGACATCGCCCTGGGTGTTCCAGACCAGCACGGCGTCCACCGGCCCCGTCGGCGCGACGTCGAGCTCATTGACGATCGTGCCCTCGACCGTCAGGAGGGCCTCGCCCGGATACTCGGAGCCGACCTGGGGGTCGCCGCACGCGGCGAGCAGGAGCGGGAGCGCACAAGAGACAATCGAACGATGCTTCATGACATCTCTCCTTGAGAAGAAAAAAAGAACAACGAGCCCTGGTGAACGAGCAAACCAGCCATCCGCGAGAGGACGCCGCGCGCAGCGCGCGCTGTCGCCGCCGTGGTGCGGTCGCGCCGCCGACGGAGCTCTCCTGGATGCACGGCGGGACGCCCGCCGTTCGGTGCAGCGCGGCGCCCCAGAGGGGACCCGCCTTCGCTGGCCCCTTCGACATGGAGAGACCGCAGGGGTCCCTGTTTGGGCACGGCTCGATGTCGATTGTTCATCTTCCATCGTCACTGTACTTTTGCCTCCCCATCACCCAACCGAGCGACGCCCTGAAGCGGGCGCTCGCGCCGGTCGCCTCGAGCGCGAAGGGACGACGCACACCCACGCCTGAGCCCCTCGCTCGACCCAGGACGGGGGATTGGATAACAGCTGTTACAAAGTCGCGCGGCGGGCCGAGGTCGCTCACAGGCGTGCCGCCCGGCGGCCGTCGAGGCGGGTCGCCGGGCGCCGAGTTGTGATACTGCTCGTCTCCCCGGGGGGAGAAGGAAAGCACCATGTCGGAGTCGAAGCTCGCCGCGCCGCAGATGGTCATCGACAGCCGTATGCTCTATTCGAGCTGGGTCCCAGCGGATCCGGCCGCCGCCGCGGCGCTCCTGCCGGACGGCATCAGGCCGGCGGAGAACAAGGCCATCTACATGAACCAGTACGTGGTCGACAAACCGGAGCAGACCTCCGGCTTCGGCGCCTATTCGCTCACCTACCTGGGGCTGGATCTCGCGGATCACACGACGCCCGACGGCGGGAGCCCGGCCCGGTTCTTCACGCACTACTTCAACTCCTCCGAGACGGTGCGCCAGTACGTGCGCGAGCGCGGCGTGCCGGCGTCGCCCGGGGCGACGACGCTCGAGCTGCACGGCAGAGAGCTCGTGGCGACCACCTCGGTCGACGGCGTGCCCATCATCCGGACCAGGGCGCTCGTCGGCAACAAGATCGCCGTGGTCGCGCGCGGCCACCTCGCCTACGTGACGAAGGTCGGCGGGCGGCTCGTCGCCGGCAACTACCCCTATATCGCGGACATGGCCGACCCGTACGAGCTCCTCGCCGTCGAGTTCCTCGCGAAGGATCATCCGGTGTACGCGCTCCGGCCCGGGAGCCCGATCCAGGTGGTGAAGACCGCCTCATGGTACTCGCCCCGCAGCTCCTTCGTGTATCCGGGCGGAGAGCGGGACCTCTTCTGACGGCCCCGCCCCCGGCCGCCCTTCGCTCCGGCGCGGCGCTCGCCGCGGCCGGCGCGGCAGCGCGTGTCGGGAGTTCACCGGGACGCCAAGGCCGCCAAGAGAGCCAGGATTTTCTCTCCCTGGCGTCCTTGCGCCGGATGGCTCGTATTCACTTCATCCGAGCACCAGAGCGCCCTCCCCTGTGAGCCCTTCGCCGCCATGGCGGGGCGAGCGGCCCTGTACCGATCCTGCCCGCGCCGGCGAGCGCGCGCACACACACACCGAAGGACAGTCCGCCAGGGTGGATTGGATGGGATCCCGCCAGAGCGCGCGATCGCGAATGGAGAGAAGCCTGGAAGACCCGTGAGCGCCTGGTCCTCGATCGTCGCGCCGCGGGCGGCGACGGAGACCCGCGCGGCCCCGTCGTGCACAACGCGGCCCCGGGTACGTCGGTTGCTCCGAGCCCGTCCGCGGCCGGAGCCGGCCGCTCGTACAAGGGAGAGAACGAATGAATCGACTGATTCGACTCGGAGCACTCTCGGCCTTCCTGTCGCTCGTCCTCTGGGGCGGCAAGGACGTGGCGGCCGCTCCGATCCCCGCCGCGCTGAGCAGCAAGCAGCTCAAGGACCTGACGACCGCGGACGAAGACACCACGTGCCAGTCGCTCACGCCGAGCCTCGTGCTCACCAGGGAGGACACCTGCGAGTTCGTCGGACTCCTGTGGTCCACGGTCGGGCAGGAGTGCACCGTCGTGAGGGACAAGTGCCTGGCCGAGGGCCAGCAGCCGCCGGCGCGAGCGGACGATACGGCCACGGCGAGCTGTCTGCCGCCGGCCGAGTCGCGCGTCGGCTGCACCGCGACGGTGGCCGAATACGAGGCGTGCATGCTTGCGAACGCCGAGAAGGTCCGAGCGCTCAGCTGCGACTCCGCGACGAGCGCGCTCGAGGCCCCCGTCGCGGCGTGCGACCTCATCGCGCAGAAATGCCCCGATCTCGGCAACACGGACGATGACCAAGGCGAGGGCGAAGCGCAGCCCTGACGCCACCGCAAGGCGCGCCCCGCAGGCCCCCGCCCGCCCCGGGCCGGCCGCGAGGCGCGCCGCGGCTACAGCGCTGCGCTCCCGATCTGCTGGATCGTCGCCTCCACCTGCAGCCGCTCTCGCTGCTCCGGAGACGACTGGATGAGCTCGTTCAGCTTGCTGTAGATGACATAGAGCTTTCCATCCCGGAGCACGCCGGTCGTCGGATAGACGTCGCCGAGCCGCTGGACCGCGCGCAACCTCGCGGTGCTCCAGCCGTCCTCGCTCGACAGCGAGAACGCCGCGTTCGACGCGACGCCCGCGGCCTGGTTCGCGACGACCACGAGATCCTTCTTCCCCACCAGGGTCAGCCCGTCTCCGCCCACGAACCGCTCGGCGACATCGACCCTGGAGAACCGCGAGGGGTTCGCGAGGGGCACCTTGAACAAGCTGCCATCGCTCTTCTTGACGACCAGCAGATAGCCGTCGGGGTGGACGACCACCCCGTTGAGGTTGATCCCATCGCCGGTGAATCGCTCGTCCTGCAGGAAGACGGCCGCGTTGCCCTGCGAATCGACCTTGTAGATGGTCGGCGAGAAGCTGTCGGTCACATAGGCATTGCCGGCCGAGTCCAGGGCGATGCCGTTCACGAGGTGAGCGCCGGGGGACAGCGGCGCGAGATCCACGTAGTGGATGGCCTTGCCCGTGGAGAGATCGTAGACGCCCACGGCGGCCACGTTCTTCGGCCCCGCGGCAGACGGCTTGACGCTCGCGCCGAGATCGGAGCTCACCGCCCAGAGGCGCCCCCGCTCGACGTCCACGGCGATGCCGAGCACCGAGCAGAGGCGTGGGTCGTCGACGACACGGGAGACGCCGCCGTCGCCGTCCACCGCGTAGATCGCCCCCTCCCTGAACGAGCTCACAAGGAATTTGCCTCTGCTGCTGTCGAATTCGATCGTCTCCGGATACAGCGCCGGCCTGTGGACGGTGATGGGCTGTCCCGTGCGCTCCAGGGTGACGACCTCCGTGCGAGCGCAGCCGGCGGCCGTCAGCCCGATCGTCGCAACCGCGCAGAGAGCCCGGGCGGTCAACCCCGCACGCGCCGAGCGCGCAGCCGTGCGCCGAACGCTCGGCGTCCTGTTCATGATCGACATGTCAGCTCCTGTTCTGCTGAGGTATCCCCTCAGTTTCTTCGGAAATTCAGAGGGAGACGGGGAGACGGGGAGACGGGGAGGGAAACCTTCAAATACTCCCTGTTTCCCCGCCTCCCTGTTCAATTTCCCCGCTGAAAATGGCTGCAAAACGAGGGGGATTCTCGGCCTGTTCTGGACAGGCCCGTGGGGTGTGCGGAGCGCGCTATCGAGGCGCGCTGCCGGACGCCCGCGGGCGCCTCTCCCACGTCGTCCATTCGTCGACGAATCGCTCCTCGATCCAGGCCTTCGCGGCGCGCGCGTGCCTCAGCTCCTGGCGCAGCTCGAGCACCAGAACGGCAGCCTGGGTGTCCTCGCGCTGCGCGTCGGGGAGGAGCAGCGCCTCCTCGAGCCGCGCCTCGATCTCCTGCTCGCGGCGCGCGAGCTCGACCATCTGCTCGCTCGCGGCGGCCGCGTCGGGCGGCGATGCCGTCGCGTCGAGGGCAGCGCCGCGATCCCGCGCGAGCGCGTCGCCCGCGCCTGCCGCGAGCAGCGGCGGCCGCGCGCGCGCGACCTGGACGCTCAGGCCCGCCGCCATCACGCCGGCCGCGGCGAGGCCGGCGATGGCCCGCCGCCGGCCCCGAGGGCTCGGCGTGGATCGCGCCCGGCTCCCCGCATGCAGGAGGCGCCTGACGCGCGGAAGGAGCGCGCCGGACGAGCGCGCCATGGCCGGGACCAGCGCGCGCCGCGGGGCGAGCGACGCGCCCGACGCGACCTGGACCAGCGCGCGCGCCAGACCGAGGGGATCCCCCGTGAGCTCGACGGCGCGATCGTCACAGGCCAGCTCCGCTGTCTGGCGGAAGCGGGACGACGCCCAGTGCACGAGAGGATTCGCCCACAGGACCGACTGCACGAGGCCAGCGGCCGGAAACCACAGCCCGTCGCGGCGCTCGATGTGCGCCAGCTCGTGCGCGAACACGGCATCGACCTCGGCGTCGGTGAGGGCTGCGAGCCTCGCCAGCGGTATGCAGATCTCGGAGGCTCCGATCACGAGCGGGCTGCCGATGCCGGCGCTCTCCGTCAGCGCGACCCGGCGCAGCCCGGCCCGGGCGCGCAGCCACTCCAGCCGCTGGAGCAGCCGCGCGTCTTGCACCTCCCTGCGCCCGCGGAGGCCACGCCACAGCAGCAGCGCCGACGTGGCGAACCGCAGCAGCCCCAGCGCGGCCGCTCCGGCCGTGCACGCAGCGAGCAGGCTCCACCCCGGGCTTCCCCCCGCGCGCCGCGCCGGCGATGCGGCGCCGGCGCTCTCCCTGGTCGAACCGCCCATCTCCGGCGCGGCATCGAGGACCGCCGGCGCGGGAGCGTCCTCGAGCGACAGGACAGCGATCTCTCCAGGAGATGCCGTGTCGCCGGGCGCGCGCTCGAAGCCCCACGACATCGCCGCCGCGAGCAGCATCGTCGCGAGCGGGCCGAACAGCGCCATCTTCCAGAGCAGGTGCCGCGTGGAGGACGACAGGGATCTGCGGCGAGCCAGGAGCGCCGCCGCCCCGGTCCACACCGCGGCGTGGGCCGAACAGGTGAGCAGCAGCGCCAGCCAGAGGGCCGCCATGCCGGACCAGGTGCCCGGCCCTGCGAGCAGGTGGAGCGCCAGGATCACGCGCCTTTCTCCTTGATCAGCCGCTGCATCTCCTCGAGCTCTTCAGGGCTGAGCTGCTCCGACTCCAGGAGCTGCGCGGTGAGGGCCGACGCCCTGCCGCCGAAGAACGAGCGGAGCACGCGGTGGAGCACGCCCCTCGCCGCCTCCTTCTGGTCGACCGACGCGCGGTACACGAACTGCCTGCCAGACCGCTTGCGCTCCACCCACCCCTGCTGGCTGAGCCGCTGCAGCAAGGTCGCCACCGTCGTGGGAGCGAGCTCCCGCCCGTCCTCCGCCATCGCCGAGACGACATCCCCGACGGAGCCTTCCCCGACGGCCCAGAGGGCCTTCATCACGGCGAGCTGCAGATCGGTCAGCGCTTCGGTTCCCACGACGACAAGTGTCGTTCATGGGCGGCCGTCCGTCAACTACAAATGTAGTCGTCTGAGTTCCGGGGGGACGGCCGCCGGGATCCCGAGCCCGGGTCGAGCCGCGCGCTACGTCGGCAGCTCCTCGAACTGGGGGAAGGCGTCCGTGATCCGGTGCCAGGGCGCCTTCGAGCCGACGTAGATGTGGTGATCGGGCCCCTTCGTCGGCGCGCCGTCGAGCGTGCCGAGCTGCACGTGAGCGAACCGCTGCTCGCGGACGACGTCGTACACGGGCGAGAAGCACTGCTTGCAGAGGCAGCGGTACCCGTCCTCGGACTCGCCGACCCGGAGCAGGTGCTCCCGCCCTGCGGTGACGCGGAGCCTGTCGATCTCGATCCCGCCGACGGCGGCGCAGGCGGCGCCGGTGCGCCTCCGGCACCTCGAGCAATGGCAGTAGAAGGCGTAGCCGAACGCGTCGTCGACCTCGAAGCGCACGGCACCGCAATAACAAGCTCCGTTCAACATGGCCCGTCTACCTCTCTCGAACGCGGCGCCCGGGAGCGCCGCTCTGGCTCCCTCGAACGCGGCGTCTGGGAGCGCCGCTCTGGCCCTCGCGCCCCCTCACCCGTCGGGGAACGGGATGAACTCGATATCGTCGCCCGGCACCCTGGGGAAGCGCCCGGCCTTCCAGTCCTGCTTCGCCCGCTCGATGCGCTCCGGCGAGCTCGAGACGAAGTTCCACAGGATGTGGCGGTCGCCGTCGAGCGGGGCGCCGCCGAGGAGCATCACGCGGCTCTGCGAGAGCGCGCGGAGCGCCGGCTGCGCTCCGGCGCGGAACACGAGCATCGTCCCCTCGCCGAAGCGCTGGCCCTCGCAGCCGACCGACCCGTCGATCACGTAGGCTGCGCGCGCCGCGTGCTCCTCGGGCAGCGGGAGCGTCGCGCCCGCGTCGAGCTCCGCGTGCACGTAGAGCGTCGGCGACAGGACGCCGACCGGCGAGCGCGCGCCGTAGGCCTCCCCCGCGATCACGCGCAGCACGGCGCCGTCCCGGGTGACGACGGGGATCGTCGCCGCCGGGTGGTGCTCGAAGCGGGGAGCGTCCTCCTCGTGCTCCATCGGCAGCGCGAGCCAGCACTGGACGCCGTGGAGGTGCGTCTCGTGCGCCAGGTCGCCGCGCTCGGAGTGGACGATGCCGCGCCCGGCGACCATCCAGTTGACGTCGCCCGGCCGGATCGGCTGCGCCGTGCCGAGGCTGTCGCGGTGGAGGATCTCCCCCTCGAACAGGTACGTCAGCGTCGCGAGCCCGATGTGCGGGTGCGGGCGCACCGAGATGCCCTGTCCAACCGTGAAGCGCGCAGGGCCCATGTGGTCGAAGAAGACGAACGGGCCGACGAGCCGGCGGCGGACCGACGGCAGCACGCGCCGCACCGAGAAGCCGCCCAGATCGCGGGAGCGCGCGTCGATGACGAGCTCGATGGCGTCGGTGGGCGAGTCCACGCAGGCGGGTTCATGGTCGGCATAAAGGCTCATCGGGGGCTCCTTCGCAGCGCTGGGCGGGGGTGCGCGGGGCGTCGCCTCGGTCCAGCGATCGCTACCCTAGCCCAGGAGGAGCTCCGGATGTCGAGCGCCTCATGGCCCAGGTGTTTGCCTGGCTGCGTGTTAGGTGGTGCCGAGCCGCCCGGCCCCCGGGGAGGGTGCCCGTCGCGCGGGGCAGCGACGGGCAGAACATGGAATGGTCCGGGCCTGTACGAGCTCGACTGGGGGCCCGGGGCTCTGCGTGTTCGCGAGGACGCGCTCCCGCAGCGCTGCGGGGACTCTTCTGTGCGCGCTTCGGGAACGAGACGCTGTCGTGTGCCCCCCACGTTCGGGCGCACGAGCGATGTCGTGCAACTCGGAGCGCGACCGCCGGCGCGCCGTCAACCGCGGCGGCGGCCCGCCCAGGGCGTCGCGGCGGGTCGCGCTCGCTCGTGGCGCTGGCACGCGGGCGACCTCGTGCAGCCCAGGCGCACCGCCGTCCGTGCGCTCTCTGGCCACGTGGACAGACCGCCATTGACAGCAGGCTGACGAAGACGGGCACCGCAGACAGCTGCGCAGTGGCCCACGCTCTGGACGGCACGACCCATGTGCGTTGGGATGCCTCCTCTAGATTGCATTTGACGCCCAATCCTGCCATCAGAAGAATTGGTTGCATCGCCACGTTCTCCGGGCGACGCCAAAGGGAACTATAGATGAGCTCAAGAACGAGTCTGCTTCTCGGCAAAAGCCACCGTTAGTCTGAAGGCCAAGCGGTGGACCGAGATTCATCCAGAGTTCTGAAAATGTCCACAGATGACATTCGGGATGCCACTGCGAAACAAAATTTCAGGGGCAGACTCCAGCAAACGAGACCGCGCGCGTCAGTGCCGACGTGGTGACCAAAGCTTCGCGTAAACAATGAGGGCAAACCCCACCATTCCGCGAGGAATCTACTGCACCATGCCAAATGATGAGATTGACATCAGCCTCCGCAAGCGCGTGGATGGGTCAAGAGTCATACAGCCATGAAGCACGGGGCCGAGGAGTTGTTCAACGTCGTATATCGCTACTACCCTCGGCGAGTTCCGTACGAGGATCTTGGTCGCGTACAAACAGAAGAGGATCGACAGCTGGTGGACGCACGTCGCCGAGCCGGCGCCGATTGCGAACGGTGGCTTGGCATGTTGCGGCGCCTGCGTGAGCAGTTCCCCGAGAACGAGGTCGACAATTTCTCAGTTCATCTCACGATGGGAAGTCACGACGGCTGTTATTCCGGTTCTCTCTATCTTCCGAAGGCCACCGGAGAACACCGACATGCAGTCGAATTGAGGGTGAGCTTTCTGGTCCCTTATTACATCGTCTACAGCTCGCGCCTCGTTGATGATCTCGAGGGGATCGAGAGGAAGAAATCGCTCCGCGCGACGCCACCTCGTGCCGTCACGATCTTCGTCCATGATACGGCCTACATCCTGCCCGCCTGGGTTGGCAAGCTGATCAAGCTGGTCAAGCCCGAGCTTGTTGAACCACCTTCGATGGAAGATAAACCCACGAGGCAGGTCATCTCCTTTGAGCTATCGCCCGATGAGCAGCCGTACGCTACAGGGATCGCCCAAGAGATCGAAGCGACATGGGGATACGAGCGCATGCCGCCGGAGGTCGGCAACGTGGTCGTGCCGGACGTGGCGACCAATCTACGACGTTTGGGAGAGGCCAGGCTATACGATTGCCTTTTTTCAGACGCATGGTAAGCCGGTGATGCTCTCAACCTCAACACTCACGACGGCAGCGGTGGCGACGGCGGGGAACCCCAGCGAGGCGGCCGAGGCGGGCGAGACGTACGGGGCGGAGCGCTGGGGGATGGGTTTTACTCCTGTCTCGGCGGCCGTGGAGGCGACGGTGGGCCCGGCGGCTACGGCGGCCCAGGGCGCGGCGGCGACTCCATCGGCGTCGCCTACGTCGACGAGGACCAGCTCACGCTCGAGGGCGTGACCATCGAGACCGGACAGCCGGGCAAGGGCGGCATGAGCTGGAACCACGATGGCAGCACGACGGTGGGAGAGAGCGGCGAGGCCCACCCGACGCTTCGCTTTCCCGAATAGCCGAAGTCACGTCCCGGCGAGAACGGCGCAGAGCTCCACGAAGCTACGAGGGAGCTTCGGAATCCGAGTCCACGAGCCAGCTATCCAGGAAGCTGGAGGCCCAAGCAACCATGGAGGCCGGCGGCTCGCCTTCACCGTCCCACGAAGCGACCAGCGCTTCGAGCTCACGCTTGGCAGCCATGGCGCGGAGAGTCTCCGGCGATTCGTCGTGCGGGCGCATGCGCGCAAGCTCCTCCAGCATCTTGACCTTGTGCAGAAAGCCATCCGTCGACGCTGACAAAAAAACCGCTGCCGACTGTCGTTCTGACTCCGGCAATCTTCGAACCATCGCAGGCCACCTGAGAGTCCATCCAATCTGGTGATGCGCCCGGAGCACAGTAAGCACCGCAACGAACCGTTCCGTGAGGCTGCTCTCATCGACCTTTGCACGGGGTGCCGACACTTCGGACGGCGATGGCTTCACCCATGTGTGGTGATCCGAAAACAGGCAGTCGTAGAGCCTGACTTCCCCAGGAATCCGCAGATTCGTCGCCACAGCCGGCACGAGTACGGTTCCGACCTCTGGCGGCATGCGCTCACAACCGAAGGTTGCTTCGATCTCGTGGGCGATCCAGTCCGCGTACGGCTGCTCGTCAGGCGACAGATCGAAGGTGACGTATTGCCGCGTTATGGTGACGGTCCTTGGGCGTTCATGGTCCGGGTTTGAGATGAGCCTCGGATCGAGCGGGCTTCGAGACACGATGAACAGCATGTCCCGGAAGGTGATCGAGAAAGCATCCCTCAGATCCTTCACTATTTCGACCGTGCGAGGACTGTGGATGATGTAGTAAGGAGCGAGAAAGCTCACTTCAAACCAGAGCGTTCGGCCGGCAGACTGTGGCAGATCGATCGTAAATGAATAGCAACCATCGCAGCCACCACTGTGGAGATGTAACGACTGGTCCGTGAGCATACCGGGAAAGCGTTCCCCGATGCGACGCCGCATGGCGTGCCAGCGCTCGTCCTTTGCAGCCTGGATCCGCGCGGCCACTAGCCGGGCGTGATCTTCGGTTTTGTTGCGGAGCTGTTCGTCGACATCATGGGTTATCCCAACCCCGCGTGGATAGTATCTGTAGACAAGATCTAGCAGCTCACCCAGGTCGTGTTTCATGGACTCATTACCCTAGCACCGAGACCATCGTATCTTTTCGCAAACCGTATTCTCATCTCGCTTCTGAGTCGATCGCAGAATATGCCAGGCGGAAGATCCTCGCCCCCTTGGTTCTCGTACAATTCTCTCGCCGACGCATTCGTCACATCAGCGCTGATGGATGCTGCCCTGTCCGGTGAGATCTTGCCCCAGATCTCACTTCGGATAGGCATCCCGATGCGAATCACACACGCGTCGTCGCCCTCTTGATTGTGACCAAAAAACAGATTTGCCTTTGCCTCCTGCCAACCGCTCACGGTCCCGTCGTCGGCGACGATCGTAACAAAATTGAACGCCCGCGGGTCAATCGGTTTAGTACCGGTGCACCCCATGCTCGGAGCGCCGCTCTGCTGGCAGGGATCTGCCGGCTTCTCCGGGCTCGGAGTCGGGCGCGCTTCTTCCTCCTCCTCTTCTTCGTCCTCCGTCTTGTTGCACTGGATCTTGCGCTCGCCGCCTTCCGGCGGCTCCGCCCCGAAGTCCCCCGACGCGACGGAGGTGAAGACAGGAACGGGCGGCCCGACTGGTCCACCTGCACCTTCACCCTTCACCCAGTCCTCGCGGGGATAGCAGTCTCCTACCGTCCAGTTGCATGCCGCCAGGATGCAGATGGCAAAACCCACAATTATCAGGAGAATTCTCTTTGCGTTCATCTTATGCTCCATCGAAGCACAGGACCGACGACGACAAGCACGGACACGTAGCCTGGGAGCACAAGGCTGCTCCCGCCGACCCAATCCACATTGACGCTCACCGACACGCCGAGCGGTCCTGCAACGTACGCGTTGGTTTGCGCATGCGCGCCTACCGCCATCCCGGCGACGTGCCCACACAATGAGCTTCCGCAGGCCGGCATGAAGTAGATCGCGACGGATGGGCCAGCGCTGAAATCGCCATTCTTCCAACCATATCCGAGAGCGGCGATGGTGCTATTGTAGACACCGGCCCCACCTATCTGGATTGGAGGCACGACGCTGAGCAGATCGTGAACATTGAATAGGATGTTGCCGTTGATGCGCCACGATATTCCCGCGTGCGGACTCACCGCCAGGTGCGTCACGGTGCCAGCCTGGATCCCCCCGAAGCTAATTCCGGCACTCAGCTCGGATGCGTCTGCCTGCGTCGGAACGACACTGAGCAGGAGAGCGAACACTGCCGACGATGCGCTCTGCCGGCCTGTCGTCCTCATCGTCTCCCTCACCGTCTTCGGAAACGCGCGAGCAAAGTGGCGATGCGGGCCATTCTTCTGAAAACAGGATTGGGCGTCAAACCGAATCTAGACGAGGGCACCACCATGGACGTGGGTCGTACCGTCCAGAGCGTGCGCCAGTGCGCAGCTGCCTGCGTAGCTCCAGTGCTCGTCAACCTGCCGGCACGGGTCGTGAGAGCGCGCTAGCCGCCGCGCGGCCCGGGCTGCACGACGTGACCCGCGAGCGCGACCCGATGCGCGCCGCGGGCGCGCCGCGGGCGCGCCGTGCCTTGGCACGGTGACGCGAGCACGGCGCTCGCCACCAGGATGGACCAGAGCCCGACCAGCAGACGAGCGTGCAGCGGCGCTCGCCTCGCCCCCCGCCCCCTCGCATCGCCGACGCTGAATCCCACCACGGCATGGCGGACCGAGGGCGAAGCCAACCGGCGGCTGAGGTGCTCGCCGAGCGCGCCGGGCGCCTGGAGGCCGCCCGAGCTCGCGTGCCCCGGTAGTTCGTGTCGAACTACCGGGAGCGCAGAACTACCGTTTCGTGCACCTTCCGGCGGCATCGGTCAGGGTTGCGAACGAACCCAACGAAGAGGCGTTTGCTGGGCTGCGCCCGATCAGCAGCAGCGGCGAGATCCCGGCGCACTCCCGCAAACCCCGCCGGGTCACCGCCACGGCGCCGCCGGCCTCAGGGGCGAGCTGCGGGTCGGGACCCGGAGCTGGAGGTGGTGAGCGCCGTCTCCCCGTCGGTGGCGGCGCCCCCGCCCGTGAACGGCGTTGTGCAGAACAGCGCCTCGACATTCGCCTCCTGGCAGTGGCCATAGGCGCCGGGGGTGCGGTCGCAGCTGAGGGACCGGCACTCCGCAACGTCGAAGCAGATGGCGCCTTCGGACTTGCTGCCGGGGGCGACGTCGTTCAGGCCGTCGTGACAGACGCCCTGATCGCAGTAACCGCTGTAGTTGTCGACGCTGACCAGACCGTCGAACGCGTCGGTGTTCTGGCTGTAGCAGTCCTGGTGGCTGCGGCAGGCGGTGCAGGTGGCGGCCAGGCTGGCCTGGGAGGTGATCTTCATGAGGCCGCTTTCGCAGTCGCCAGGGTCCAGGGCCTGCTCGCCGTTCTTGTGGAGGGGCTGGCAGGTGTGCTCCTCGGGATAGTCCCCGCCGGAGAAGTAGGCGCGTAGGGCGGCCGTGGTCGGCATGCAGCGGAGCCCGGGCGCGCACAGGTCGTCAGAGCTGCCGTCGCAGGAGCTCCCCTCGGCTGGCAAGGGCGGAGCGGGGCGGCAACGGTCGCCATCCGTCTCGCTGGTGCAGACCAGACCGGCGGCGCAGAACAGGTCGGGGCAGAGCTCACCCTCGGCGGGCAGCACCAGGCAAGTCCCGGCGGTCGACTCGGCGCTGGCCGGTTTGCAGATGGTCCCCTTGCAGGGGTTCCCGCCCAGCGCGGCGGCGCCGGCCAGGTCGCAGGCGCTGCCCGGTTCCAGGGCCGGCTTCAGCAGGCCGGTGATCTCCAGGGCGCCGTCGGGCTCGCGGCAGCCGTCGCCGGACCGGCGCAGGCGGGCGATGAGGTCGCCGCCGGCCTGTTCGTCGTAGATGAACTGGGGGTTGCCGAGGGCGGGCAGCATCGTCGCCTCGCACAGGGCGGTCTCGCCGGCGGCGCAGGCGGCGTCGTCGGCGTATTTGCCGGTCGTCTGGGTGCAGCAGCGCTGCACCCCGGCGCAGCGGGCGGCGGACCATTCGGCGCAGAACGCGGTCAGGGGCACGGGATCGGCGGGCGCCGGCGAGTTGCCGTCCGAGTCGCCGCCCGACGAGCAGCCGGCCAGGATCAGGGCGGCGGCGAGGGCCAGGGCGGTGCGTCGCAGCGACGGGGCGGTAGAGCGGAAGCAAGTCGATAACATGGGCGCGGCTTCTATCATGTCGGGTAATGGAGTCGACGGGCGGTGGAGCCCGAGCAGCCGGCCGATCGCCTCGTGGACGACACGAGCCGCGACGTGATCCCCGAGGGCGACGGCGCGGCTGAGGGCGCTGGCCAGCGAGGCGACCACGGCGGCGCGAGCGCGCTGGCTGGGTGAAATTGTGAATGTTCACAGCAGCGCGCACCTCGCTAGCCGAGCGGCAGGCTGGTCGATCGAAGTTGACACCGGACATGTGAACGCTCACACTGTCGGCCGGTCGTCTTGCTTTTGCTTCGCTCCGGATGGGCCCTCATGCGCATCCAGGAGACGGTCATGAAGTAGCGCTCGGTCATGTCGCTCGCGCCTGGGATCGCGGTCCTGGCCAGTGGGGACCGTGGCTGCAGCAACGATCCCAGCGGAGGGAACCCCGGAAGCGACCCGACGTCCCCCGCCCAGCAGCAGGCCTCTCCGGGGGCTGCACCATGAACATTCTGGTTGTGTTGTACGGCAACGCCAGCTGCTCGATGATGGGGTGGCTACTGCTCGCGCGCTTCATTGTCCTGTCGGAGCCTGCAGGCTGTGGCGTGAAGGGGGCCTATTCGATGCATGGATAAGTTTGATACAGCATCATTTTTCCAGGAGTGAGGCGGACCGAATAAGGTTCGATCTGCCGATCGACGTGCAGCATGGCTGTACGATGGGACGGCCGCTGCGAGGGGCTTGATTTCCGCGTTTGGATCTCCTGGCCCCGGCATCTCATCCATTCTCACTCCAGCTTTTCGAGCGCGCTCGCATGCCGAGCTCGGCCGGCGAGGTCCGCTGGTCGCAGGCGATCTCAACGGGACTCGCACGAGATTCGCGCGCCTGGCGATCGCGCCCGTGGAGGGCTCGACCCCATGTCGGCGTCAAGTCACCATCGTAAATCTATATCTGAGCTTATCGCACCTTCATGAGGATCAGGCCCGTTCGCGATGCACAATCGGCTTGACGGGCCTGCCAGCCCGGAACAATAGATTCCCTCTTCGTGCTGCCTGACGCGCGAGAAATGAACTTATCCACTCTGCGCGCATCTTGACAATCATCCGCAGCGGCAATGGCCGGCGCGGCGGCCCGCTCGGGAGCCTTGAGGGCGCGGCGAGCGACCCCGACCTGCGCAAGGGCAGCGTTGAGCCGGGAAGACTCCAGTTTTACTTACTTAATATGACGAGGAGGACAAGATGAGATTCGGAACCAAGCAGAGCTTGCTTGCGGCGGCGACGGGCATCCTCGCCGTGTCGTGCGTCATCGGCCCCGAGGGGGCGTACGACGCCGAGCTCGAGGAGGCAGGCTCGCTCGAGGGCGCCATCACGATCGATGCGAACGCGGTCTACACGATCGTCGGCGTCCAGAGTGGAAAATGCGTGCAGGTGGCTGGAGGCAGCACCGCTGATGGAGCGGCCATGCAGATCGCCAGCTGCAACGGCTCGACGCGGCAACAGTTCCGCATGGAATCGGCAGGCGGCGGCTACTATCGCATCCGCAACGTCAACAGCAACCGTTGCATGGACGTCGCGGGCGCCTCCACCAGCGACGGCGCCGCCATCCAGCAATATTCCTGCTGGACCGGGACAAACCAGCAGTGGTCGTTCACGGACGTCACCGGCGGCGTCGTGCGCCTCACCGCGCGCCACAGCGGCAAGTCCCTGGACGTCTACGGCCGCGGCACCGCGGACGGCACCGCCGTGATTCAATGGGCGTCGAACGGCGGCACCAATCAGCAATTCCGACTCACGCCCGTGGGCTCGGGAACCGGCGGCTCCGGCGGCAGCGGCGTCACCAGCGGCTCCGGCGCCACCAGCGGCTCCGGCGGCGGGGGCGGCGCCGGCGGCGCCGGCGGCAGCGGTGGCTCCGGTGGCGGCGGCGGCTCCCCCGGCACGCGCAGCGCCGGCTGCGGCATTCCCACCTCCCTCACCAGCGGTAACCGCACCATCAACGTCAACGGCACCACGCGCCAGTACGTGCTCGACATTCCGGCGAACTACGACCCGAACAGGGCGTATCGGCTGGTGTTCGGCTGGCACTGGCGCGGCGGATCGGCCAACGACGTCGTGAACAACGGGTACTATGGGCTCAAGGCGCTGGCGAACGGCAGCACCATCTTCGTCTCGCCGAACGGCATCGACAACGGCTGGGCCAACACGGGCGGGCGCGACGTCGCCTTCGCCCGCGCCATGGTCGACTCCCTCAAAGCCAACCTGTGCGTCGACACGAGCCGCGTCTTCGCGACCGGGTGGAGCTTCGGTGGGATGATGTCGAACGCGCTCGGCTGTGATATGCCCGACGTCTTCCGGGCCATCGCGCCGATGTCCGGCGCCCTCTACAGCGGCTGCAACCAATCCAACACCCAGCCCGTCGCCGTCTGGATGTCGCACGGCCTGTCCGACAGCGTCGTCCCCATCTCGGCCGGAAGAGCCGCGCTCGACGTCTTCGTGCGCAAGAACGGCTGCAGCACCGAGACGAGCCCCGTGGGCTCCAACTCGTGCGTCGCCTATCAAGGATGCCGGGAGGGATACCCGGTGCACCGCTGCGAGTTTCCCGGTGACCACCAGACACCGAGCTTCGCGAGCTCGGCCATCTGGAGCTTCTTCACGCAATTCTGACCTCGCGCCCCGCCGACACGGCGGCTCGGGCAGCGGCAGACGCGCCCGCCCGAGCCGCCGCCAGCCACCGCCAGGGAAGAGGTAACCGTAGCGGCCCAGCATGGCCTTGAGGCCCGCGCCGAAGCCGGGGCGTTCGAGCGGCGCGGGCCCCGCGGGCGGGCTCTGCGCGGGCGCGTTGGTTCTGCCGGCGCTCTCCCTCGACGCTCACGAGGGCTACACCATGTTCACGACGATGCTTCCTCCCAGCTCGACCGACGCCGCCCGAGTCCACCGGTTCGGCGGCCCCGAGGTCATCGTCATCGAAGAGGTGCCGGTCCCGCTGCCGGGCCCGGGCGAGGTGCTGGTCCGCGTCGCGGCGGCCGGAGTCGGGCCGTGGGACGCCTGGATTCGTGCCGGCAAGAGCGTGCTGCCCCAGCCGTTGCCGCTGACGCTCGGCTCGGACCTCGCTGGTGCCGTGGTCGCGGTCGGCCCCGAGGTGACCGGCCTCGCGCCGGGCGCAGCGGTCTTTGGCGTCGCCAACAGGCGCTTCACCGGCGCACAGGGTACGTGTCCGGCGACCCGCATGCTGTCTTGGAGCCCCTGCGCTGCGTAGAAACCAGCGCCGGAGGTGTGGATGGACGAGAGCAGACGCATCTGGCGCGACCGGGTGGCGCGCTGGCACAAGAGCGGGCACTCCGCCCGCGTGTTCGCGCAGCAGGAGGGGGTCAGCGCAGGCACGCTCTACTCCTGGAGCCGTCGACTGGGGATGAAGCGGAGCGAGTACCGGCAGCGCTCGGAGAAGGCAGCGCTGCCCGCGTTGCTGCCTGTGGTGGTCGCCCCGTCGAGCGCTACGGCGTGCTCGCCCGGCACCACGCTGGAGATCGTGTTTCCGGACGGGGCGGTCGTGCGCGTGCCGACGACGTTCGACGAGGACACGCTGGCGCGCGTCGTTCGCGCACTCGCAGGCGCGCGATGATCCCGGGCCGCGTCTCGATCTACGTCGCCACCGAGCCGCTCGACTTACGCCGATCGTTCGATGGCCTCGCCGCCGTTGTGCGCGAGGTGCTGCGGCAGGATCCGCTCTTATGTGTCGTGGTTCGTTATGTGGCGCGGCGGCGTTCGGTGCGTGGAGCGACGCGCGTTCCACCGCGGTCGCTGCGGAGCTACCCCCCACATAACCGCCGTGGTGCTCTCCCTACCGGCGCCGGAGTGATTCCGGCGTGGACGGAGGCCACGACATGCTGGAGTCATATTTCAAGTATCCCGGAGTTCTCCGACGGATGCGCCGTGGGCCGCTCGCGGACGACATCGATCGCCTCGCCGAGGAGCTCGGGCGGCTGGGCTACACCCGTGCAACGGCGAGGCGCTACCTGAGCCTGGTGGCGACGTTCAGCCGGTACGCGCAGCGGATGGGCGTCGCATGCCCAGAGACCCTCGACGTTGCGCTGATGGAGCGCTTTCTCACTCAGATGCCGACGTCCGCTGGAACCCGTTCGGTCGCACGCTCAGCACTGGGGCACGCGATTCGGCGGGTGGCGCGATGCCATCCAACCTCGGTGCCCCCAGCGACGCCTGACGACCCCAACGATCGGCTGCTTGTCGCATTCCGCGGGTACCTTCGGAACGTCCGCGGCCTGCAGCCGCGGAGCTGTGAGGGCATCGTGTTGGTCACCCGACGTTTTCTGCGCTGGTGCCGTTCCTCGCGGCCGGAACAGGCTCTTTCGGAGCTCGGTGCTCAAGACGTTCTGGCATTCGTGACACATCTCGGCGCGACCTGCGCCACTGACGGAACCCGATCCGCAGCGGTCTCTCACGTCCGTGGTTTTTTGCGGTACCTCCACGGAGAGGGAGTGCTGCAGGACGATCTTGCGCGGCTCGTCCCGCAGGTGCCGATCTGGAGGTTGGCGAAGGTACCGGGGTATCTTGCGTGGACTGACGTCCGCTCGGTGATCGACTCGATCGACGACACCACCGCCGTTGGCAAGCGCGATCGAGCACTGCTGCTCATCCTCGCGACGACAGGCCTGCGGAGCCAGGAGGTGCGTCGCCTGGAGCTTCGCGACATTCGCTGGCGTACCGGCGAGTTGTACATCCGCCGGATCAAGACCCGACGCGAGCGCGTCGTCCCGCTGCTCGAAGAGGCGGGCCGCGCCCTGGCGACGTACATCCTCTCCGGGCGACCTCCCGGCGCCCACCAGACGGTCTTCGTCTGCCATGTGCCGCCCGTGAGGCCGATTTCTTTCAGTAGTACCGTGGCCGCCATCGTTCGTCGACGGCTGGCGCGTTGCGGTCTCCAAGCTCCGCGCGTCGGCGCTCACCTGCTTCGACATAGCATCGCGACACGGCTCGTGCAGCAGAAGCGGCCCATCAAGGAGGTGGCGGATTTGTTGGGACACCACTCGATCGACACCACCGCCATCTATGTGAAGGTGGCGGTTCCGCAGCTGGAGGGCATGGCACTGCCCTTCCCGGGGGCGACTCATGAGTGATTTCGCAAACCACCTTGCCGTCAAGGTCGGCGACTACATCCGGCTACGCCGCTCCCTCGGACATGTCTTCGAGGTGCAGGCGGCGACGCTCCAGGCGTTTCACCGCTTCGTTGCGAAGCAGAACCACCCGGGCCCTCTCACGGGGGACCTCGCGCTCGCATTCGTGCTCAGCTGTAAGGTGACGCCCAACGTCCGTGCGCGACGGCACGCGGTGCTTCGACGCTTCGCGGAGTACTTCACGATCTTCGAGACGAGCACCGAGGTGCTCGATCCCGAGGCGCTCCCCCGCTCTCGCGCCATACCGCCCGCGCGAATTCTCGACGACGCAGAGCTGGCACGGCTCCTCGCTGCGGCGCTGGACCTGGGCGAATGCGACGCGCTGCGCGGGCGGACGCTCTACACGCTGATTGGGTTACTCGCGAGCACGGGTCTACGCTCCGGGGAGGCATTGCGCCTCGATCGCACCGATGTAGACTTGGCGCGCGGTGTCCTTGAGATCCGGCGGACCAAGTTTCGGAAGGACCGCCTCGTACCCGTACACACCACGACTAGTGCGCAGCTCCAGAACTATGCTTCAGAGCGCGACCGCGCCTTTCCTCGCGTGACCTCCCCCGCCTTCTTCCTCAGCCTGCGCGGTGAACGTCTGTCGCCCTCGGGCTTCGGTACCGCCTTCCGCCAGGCCCGCGCCCGCGCCGGGCTCGACGGAGATCACCCGCGGCAGCTGCGCCCCCACGATCTGCGCCATCGCTTCGCGATCGCGCGCCTTGTGGCGTCGTACCACGCCGGCCTGGATGTCCAGGCGCAACTCCCGTTACTGGCCGCATACCTCGGTCACGTCCGCTACAGCGACACCGCGTACTACATCACGGGCACCGCGGAGTTGCTCGGTCTCACCGCCGAGCGAGTCTTCGGCGCGCAGGAAGGTGTGCGATGAACGCGCGGCCGACGCTCGCGAAACTCCTGGAGTCCTTCTTTCGGCGCAGACTTGTGGAGCAACGCAATGCCAGTCCTGCAACCGTCGCGAGCTACCGGGACGCCCTGCGACTACTCGTGCGCTACGCTGCCGAACGGACGAAGCGTGAGCCGTGCGCGCTCGCGGTCACAGACTTCGATCGCGACCTCATCCTCGACTTCCTCGATCAGCTGGAACGAGTGCGCGGCAACCAGGCGCAAACCCGCAACGCTCGTCTCACGGCAATCCGGTCCTTCTTCCGTCACGTCGCCGCGACCGATCCCGCGTCTATCGGCATCGCGCAACGCATTCTGGCGATCCCGGCGAAGCGCACCACGTCGGCGACGCCGCGGCATCTAGCCGAAGACGAGCTTGCGGCGCTGCTGAACGCTTCCGATCCGAAGACGGTGCAGGGCCGTCGCGACCATGCCCTGTTGCTCTTCCTCGCCCGCACGGGGGCGAGGGTTTCGGAGGCCATCGGGATCGACGCAGCAGATCTACGACTGGAGCCGCCCCAGCAGGTCCTCCTCCGTGGCAAAGGCCGCAAGCAACGGCGCGTGCCCCTCGCCGCCGACCTCGCGCAGACACTGCGCGCGCTCTGCCGCGAGAGGGGTTTGGGATTCGACGAGCGGCGTCCAGTTTTCATCGGGGAAGGTGGTGAACGGCTGACCCGCTTCGGGGTGACACATCTGGTCCGCCGGGTCGTCGAGCGTGCCACGGTCAATGCGCCCACGCTCGCGGGGACGCGGGTCTCGCCCCACCTGTTTCGACACACCCTGGCGATGCAGCTGCTGCGAGCCCGCACGGACCTGGTCACGATTCAGGCCTGGCTCGGACATGCCCAGGTCGCCACGACACATCGTTACGCGGAGGCGGACGTCGAGATGATGCGCAAGAGCCTCAGGGAGGCGAAGGTCACGGGAGGTTGTGCAGACCGCTACCAACCGACGGACGAGGTGCTCCAGATCCTGGAGAACGTCTGAGAAAATGTGTCGGGATCTTCCGCAGCGACCGCGGTGGAGCGCGCGTCGCTCCACGCACCGAACGCCGCCGCGCCACATAACGAACCACGACACATAAGAGCGGATCCTGCCGCAGCACCTCGCGCACAACGGCGGCGAGGCCATCGAACGATCGGCGTAAGTCGAGCGGCTCGGTGGCGACGTAGATCGAGACGCGGCCCGGGATCATCGCGCGCCTGCGAGTGCGCGAACGACGCGCGCCAGCGTGTCCTCGTCGAACGTCGTCGGCACGCGCACGACCGCCCCGTCCGGAAACACGATCTCCAGCGTGGTGCCGGGCGAGCACGCCGTAGCGCTCGACGGGGCGACCACCACAGGCAGCAACGCGGGCAGCGCTGCCTTCTCCGAGCGCTGCCGGTACTCGCTCCGCTTCATCCCCAGTCGACGGCTCCAGGAGTAGAGCGTGCCTGCGCTGACCCCCTCCTGCTGCGCGAACACGCGGGCGGAGTGCCCGCTCTTGTGCCAGCGCGCCACCCGGTCGCGCCAGATGCGTCTGCTCTCGTCCATCCACACCTCCGGCGCGGATCTCTACGCAGCGCGGAGGCTCCAAGACAGCATGCAGGTGTTGACGCTCAGGCTGATTGATGGCGTTGCGCGCCGTCTGGTTGATGGCCATCACGAGCCTGCGCGGGCGAGGTCGAGGAGGGCGATGGCCATCACCCGCGTGCACGGGCGGCGCCGCTGGGCGATGGCCATCTCCGGCGCGCGGGGGCCCTCAACGCGCGATGGCCATCGCGTCGGATGACCCGTAGGCGCCGACGGCGCGATGGCTGCCGGCGCCTGCCACGCGTGAGCGTAGACGCCGTTCAGTCGGCGTCACTCTTCACGTCGCCGATCACCCGGGCCATGACGTCTCGCTCGACGAGCTTCTTTTTCCGCCGAGCCGACTCGCGCAGCGCGGCGGTGGCCACGCGGTCGAGCTCACGCAGGCTCGAGCCGGCGGCCTCGTGCAGCGAGGTCAGCGCCTCGGAGGTAAAGAGATCGCGATCGCAGCCGGCACGGCCGAGCCGCAGGCGGACATACTCGCTCGTATCATCCGCCGTCATCGGTCCGATCGACAGGCGCCGGTCGATCCGCGAGTACAGGGAGCGGTTCTTGCGCAGCTCAAGCCGGTCCTTGAGGTCGGGCAGCCCCACCAGAATCAGACTCAGCAGCGCCCGGCTGTCCCATTCGTAATTTGCCAAGATGTGAAGATGGTCCAACGTGTCCTGATGAAGTAGGTGCGCCTCGTCGAGCAGCAAGACCGGGTGAATCCGTTCTCGTCCGAGGTTCTCGACGTGCGCGCTGATCGCGTAGAAGACGGCGGCTGCGGTCGCGGCAGGGGTCAGGCCGAGGGCCTGGCAGAGCTGCCGGTAGAAGTCGCGGCGTCCGAGCGTGGCGTTGTGGCAGTAGGTCAGGCGGAATCCGGCCTGCGGCAAGCGATGGCGCAGCGCACGCAGCACGCACGTCTTGCCGGCGCCCGGCTCGCCGACGAGCAGCACCTGGGAGCGCTCGTGGACCGCGTCGCACAGCTCCTCGACGAGCTCATGTTTCGAGGGCGGCAGCCAGAGATCGCTGTCCGGGATCTCCTTGGAGAAGGGCGACTCGGAGAGCCCGAGGAATCGGACGAAGGACTCGCTCATCGAGCACCTCCCTCGGAGCTGTCGTCGGGCTGGGAGGCCTGCGGCCTTTCGCTTCCAGCCTGCAGCAGCGCCCTCGTCGGAGCGAAGTCGGTGGGGCGGCTCGGCCCTTGTGCGAGCGGACCGCCGCGTGGTGGCCGCCGGCGCCACGCGTTCTTCGCCGGATCGAGGTGGCGGAGCGGCAGGCGCTTGCCCTCGTGCTCGACCCACGGGGTCGCGTCCGGGGCGACGTGACAATGAGCCACCGTGACGAGCTGGCCAGCCAGGTAGCCCTGGTCGAGCTCCCACGCTTCGCCGTCGATGGAGATCACATTGTCGCTGGACACGCGCCGCCGGCTGCGTTCGGTCAGCGCGGCGCGCAGCGCCCGCTCCTCGACCGCGCCCTCGCCGGCGGGCTTTTGCGCGTACAGCTTCGCGGGGCTCTTGCCCATCAGCCCGGCGTGCGGCGCCGCGTGATAACGCCGTTCGAGGAAGGCCTTGAGCCGTGCGTCGATGTCCTTGAGCGACGCGACCTCGCCGAGGAAGCTCAGGCACCCCTCGCGCAACGTCCGCCAGAAGCGCTCCATCTTGCCGCGCGCCTGCGGGTCATAGGGCTTCGCATGCAGCAGGGTGATACCGAGTCGCGAGCACGCCGTCCGGAGGACTTCGCCCCGGTAGGTGGAGCCATTGTCCAGGTAAAGGGCATCCGGTTTGCCGTGACGGCGAAGCGCGTCCACGAGCAGCCCGAGCATGTCGACCTCCCTCTCGGTCGAGTGCGCCTCGAGCGCGACGACGTAGCGAGAGGCATCGTCGAGCAAGCCATGGATGCGGACAGGCACCGTCCGACCGCCCATGTTGCACTGCGGCAGGTGGCAGACGTCACCGTGCCAGAGCGCTCCGGGCCGCTCGGCCTGCCAGCGCAGCCGTGTCTTGGGCTGTTGCTCCGAGCGCGCCGCCCGACGCGACAGACCCGCCGCCGCATACAACCGTCGCACGGTCGGCGCCGAGACCTGGCCCGGATCGATGCGCCCCTCGTCGACGAGCGCGCTCAGGATGAGCGACACCGAGGCGGCGGGATGCTCGCGCCGGATGTCGAGCAAGAGCTCGCGCAGCTCGGCGCGCAGCTCCTGCGCGAAGCCGCGATCGGAGCGCGGCTCGGGACGAAGGCCGGCGAGGCCTGCGGCGCGGTACGCATACAGCCAGCGCTCGAGCGTGGGGACCGAATAGGTGCGTGTGCTGTCGGCGCCCGGCGGCCGGAAGCGCTGGGCGCTCAAGGCGCGCAGCTCGGTGGCGAGCCGTCCGCGGCCGAGCTCGCGGTGCATGACGGGGCCGATGACCGAAGCGCGAAAGATCGCGACGGCCTCGGCGTGATCGGCAGGTCCGAGATCCATATCGAAGGGTCCTTTCTGCGCCCTGCGGCGCGGGGCCCTTGTGCGCCACCGAGGCTCGTCGAGGGAGGGATCCTCTCAGGTGGGCCTTGTTCTCTGGGCTCGTCGCTGACAGCCGCCCTCACGCTGCGTGCGCGGCGCCGAGGAACGCTCGGTGCTCCAGCGCTTCGCCCCGGGAGGTCGGAGCCGCGTAGGCGGCGAGCGAGGCCGCCGCGCTCGCTGCCACGCGGCGCAGCATCGCGCTGGGATCAGACGACGGCAGTGCGGCAAAGAGGCGTCGATGCGCGACGGCGCGCGTCCAGCGGCGGAGCGTGGCCCAGCCGGTGAAGGCCGTGGCGCCCAGGATCGTCTGCGGGCTGATCCGCCGGCGCACCTCGCGGGCGGTCGCCAGCACGAGCCCGTAGAGCGCAAGAGCGAAGCCGATCGCCGCGGCGCTGTAGTGCCGCCGCGGCAGCAGCTCGCGTGGACCGACGAGGATCACCGCCCCGCAGGGCAGGCAGCGGTAACGGCGCAGCTTGAGCACGAGAAGAACGGCGGGCGCGTTCGGGCCGGCCGGGCCACGCACCTGCCGCTCGCGAAGGCCATGGCCGTGGAGGCCAAGAGGTCCCCCGACGGGGTGGCTCGCCGCTCCGCACGCAGGGCAGCGAGCGGGGCGCACGGCCTCGACCGTGGGCAACTGCTGCTGCCAGCTCTTGATATCGAGCGCGCTGTGGACGAGACTGTGACCGCTTCGATTCCTCGACACGCGAACCGGAGCACGACGAGGAGGTTGTCCGCCAAGACTGGGCCTCCTCGTCGCCTTTTGTGGCTGGCACCGCGCCGACGCTCCGCTCCCACTCCGCGGCCGCTCCTACACCCGTGGGCGGCGGGAAAAGCGACGATGAGCATGACAATTTCGGTCGGGACGAAGCAATGCATCTCGGCGTGGCGAGCCGGGGCGGCGACGCGAACGTCCGCGTTCCCCATGATCTGAAAAAAAAGCGCAGGGAAGAGCAGACGGCGTGGGAATTTGAGATAGGTCGCGGGAATGCAGCCGGCGGGCACGACGAGGCGCCCCTGCACTCACGGTGGACGATGCCTCGTGCGGGGATGCGTACCCTCCTCCATCAAAGAGCTTGAGCGAGATGTCGGCCTGAAGCCTTATTGAGGCTGGGCGCTAACAGCAGGTCGCCGGACGGGTACGTCGATACCCGTATCCATCACGCGCCAGGCACGTCGGACGCGGTAGGCGCGCTGGCGGTCGCGGGGATCGAGGCACCGCTCGAGCGAGCCACGCTCGCGCCCAGGCGTCACGAGGTGAGGCGCAGAATCTGCGGATCGGGGGAGCTATCAACGCCCCTCGGAACGAGCCGTCAGGTGCGCTCGGAATCGGCCGTCACGTCGGCCCGGAATACGCACTCGGGGCAGGGGCTGCTCGAATGGATCGGCTGGGGGCGAGAGCCGCCGTCCGCCACGTTGCGGTGGAGCGGCCGCGTCTGTCCGCGGGCGGTCGCGGCTGCGCCGGGAGCCGCTTCGTGCAGAACTTACCGCCAGCAAACGCACGCGCACGGCGCTTCTCGGCGAAACAGCCTAGCGTGCTCGCGGGACCGCGACGGTGCAAGATGAGGCCCGTCAGGCGGTTGCCGCGGACTGGCGCCCAGACTGCCCGCACCGGAACCGTTCGACCTGCACGCGACGGCCGTCACGCGCCGTCGAACAGGCCCCACTTGACCGCATAGATCACCCAGGGGCGCCGGTAGCGGCGGTGCACGCGCGCCACCTCGCGTGCGCAGTCCAAACAGCAGGCATCGGCCGACCCTACGCAGCGTCAGTACGTGCTTGCCCGATACGTGCTGCACGTGTTCGGGCGTCCAGTCAGGGCCAGCAGACGAGGATGGGATCCAACACCGACACAGCACCACGGCGCGCCGGCAGTAGCGTTCGATCGATTGCGGACCCCAGCCGGCCCGACGAGCTCGGTCGACGACGCGCAAGCCGGCGCCACGCGTCCTTGCCCCAGCTCAGCGACGAGCGCACCAGGAGCGTGCAGAAGCGGTCTTTACCGATGCCCTATGACCGTTTGAAGCATCATAGGCCAAAGGGGACCTCATGCCGAGACTCACATGTCTCTTCAGCCTTGTGTACCTGCTGCCGGGGTGCACATCGAATCATGGCCCGGACGGAACTTCGAACCATTCCGTGTGCCCCAGGGACCTGTCCGCGGCAATCGTATACAGTTACGAGAGCGATTGGTGGGCCGCCCAGGACGAGCGAGCGGGCCTCGCTCAGGCACTGGCCCGTTACGGATTTGCATGGAATGGGGGCCAGCCAGGGTCATCCTCGGATCCATCATTGTGTCCCATCCGCATCTATGAATTTCACATCGGTACCAAGCGCGACGAGCAGACCGTCCAGACATTGATGAAGAGGGGCGAGGCGTGCGCACATGACATCATCGCCATTGGAAACAGCGGTGTCGCGCTCAGGGCCATCGTGGCGTTCGACGACGACGCGTTGCGGTACGTCGTATGTCACCCTGACATCATCGCGCTCAGGATTCCGGTCATCGTCGCCGGCATCAACTGGCAAGGGCCAGAGGGGGCGATCTCAGCCTCTACGTCCCCCTGCCCCAGCTGGAGCGTCCTCTCCAGCCACGGCGATCAGCGCAAGATGGGGCTGCCAGCGGACGTGGACTGGATCCAGGAGATCGTCCCGTTTCGCATGGGGCTGCAGTTCCTCGTAGACCTACTGAACTATGCCGAGCCGCTCGATCAAGCGGCGAAAGACCGGCACCCGTGGCGCAAGCCTTCGTATGAGTTTCAAGTACTGGTCGACTCCAGCACCCCGTCGGATCTCCTACGGAACGAGTTCGAATCGGAAGTCGAAGATTTCAATCGCGGACACGCCACAGGGCGCCACTTTCACTCGTACCGCGATCCGCTCTACTCGCTCCCAGGATCCGCTCGAATTCACCTGTGGCCGCATGGACATATCGAGAGTCCGCTCGGGGTTCCCCCGAAAGAAACGTACGACTGGTTCAAGGAACGCATCCGAGCCGGGATGGAAGCGAAAGTCGATGCCATCATCTCGTACATCCCATGGACGTACCATGATCAGCGAGGCTGGGTCTCGCCGCAGCGCTATTTCAACGACTACCAGCACGACAACGGATTTCCGCTACAGCGGAACATTCCAGATCTCGGACATGCGCACATACAGACACGCCACGGATATCTTCTGACCGTCGTCGACGATCTCGCGGATCAGGGACTGCTGGCCGGCGAACGCCTATCGATCCGCCTCGGTGCGCATGATGCGCGGCAGATGAATGGAACGCCGATCAACTTTGCCGCAGGCTGGGAGATAAACCTTGAGCGCGCGGCGATGATGGGAATGTACGTCCCCTTCGAACTCCTAAACTTCTATCATGCCGACCCGATCAACATGGTGAGCGAGGATGTCCGCTGACTCCCGTGGTTCCCAAGGTGGATGCCTCGATCATGGGTGGCCTCGGCACGCGGATCGCTCGACTCTATGTCGTGCAGGGCTCGCCGTCGTTTTCCTGGTCGCATCCGCCGTCAGCGCAGGGATCATGCTGGATCGGCAAGGAGAAGCAGAGTTGGTCGCCCATCAAAAGGGTGACTGGTTGCTGGACGGCATTCTCAGCACGGCGTCCCTATACAAAGCCATCTACGATGCGCAACCCGCTCGCTATCTGAGCAAGACCGCCGACCGACTGGCCTCCGAGGTTCGCCAGACGCTGAATCGAAAGATAAACGAACCAGACCTGCAGGGCGAGAACCCAATTATCGTGCTCATCATGTGGGGGGCACCAAACGGAACCAAGAAGGATCCGATTATCATTCCTGAGCCCCGAGCTCCGCGCCAGAGCGAAGCCCTCACCCTCGCGCTGAATCAGGTCATTGCGGAACGCGAAGGGGTACCGTCAAACGGGTCGAGCAAAACGCGTGACATGGACAGCTGCCCTCGCGTACAAGCGGAGCTCGCAGAGAGCATGCCTGACTGGATCTGCTCTTGCAAGCCGATTCATTCGCGAGCGAAGATCCGTCCTGACTCCGCCACGAGCGCCCCGTGGGCCGCAGCAATATTACTACCGCGACCCTCGTCGATTCCATATCTATACATCCCGATCGCATCATTCATCGTGGCCCTACTCTATCTCCTGCAGCAGGTATTCGGCATATATCATCATCTCGCCGACCGCGTCAGACTGCTGCTGCGCATCGACCAGACCATTGAACTCCTGCGGGTACCCGCGTCAGAGGAGGAGCTGCTCAATCGATTACCCGAGAAAATCAAGGGCTGGGAACCTTGGCGACCTGACGCTTGCCTCGTCTACATCCCGACTGACGAGCGCGCCTCAACATGGAGGCTGCGTAGCGGGTATGGCATGGATGGCATACAGGAGCAACTCCTGGGTGAAACAATCGGCGATCAGTCCTTTCCAGCATGCACGACGGAGGAGCCGGACCACCACCTACGAGCCCGCGACACCATCCTGACGCGGAGCATTCGCAATCGGGCACAGGTGAGCGGCGAGAAGCAGGATATTCCAGAATATTTCAGAAGTCGCGGGATCACCAACTTCATCGCCACGCCCCTGCTCTCGGCGGACCGACGACAAGTCTTTGCTGTCGTCGGAACGATGTCGAAGCCTAATGCGTGGTCAAGACCATGGTCCAAAAACCTCGAGGAAGAGCTGCTCCGATACGAATGCGCACTCTTCGCGATTACGATCGAGCACTGCAGAGTCAGGAACCAGCAGGTTGACAACATGCGGCGACTAGCTCAGGAAAGCCAGTGGAGGCATCTGTCAGCGGGTCTGTCGCACCAGCTCAAGAACCTTATGCTCAAGGCGAGCCCATCGTCGCTCCACACGCTGCGCTCTCGCTTGCCACCGGACGAACGCTGGCTACTTGACATGATCTTCGTCAACCATCGAGACATCAATCGACGAATAGAATGGCTGAGTCAAGTCAGTGGTCTCCGCGTATCTGAAGCTACGGTCGTGAGCTGCGATCTGGTAGACGATGTCATCGTCCCAGCGCTCGTCAATGGATCCCTGTACCATATCTGTTCATCAACCTCTTCTCGTCCGCTCATCGGAAGTTCTGACGACAGGAATTTAAGCCGGCTGTTCAGCGCGGTGAAGATGTTGGCAAACGGAGCCCATCGCATCGACGATCACGAGCTCCTTTCACGGATCGATGAGGGCCTCGGCTCCCTGAGGCAGCACATGGCTGTAACGTCGCTGTACCGTGCGCTTATGCAATTTGTACTCCGCGCAACGTCGCTGCACATCACCGACAGTGATCCAGGCTATCAGAATATTCATGAATTACTCTATGCCAGCGACTTCGAGCCTCCGTACCGCGGACCCGCGCACGTCCAGGGGCGGTTCTGCCGTGAACTGCTCCAGGGATGCTTCGAGGAGTTAATCATCAATGCGCTCGCCGCCATGGCCCGCAGCTATGCTACCGACCCCGACCGCAACGTGGCATTCTTCCAGCTGACCGTGTCATCGTCCAAGGACACAAAGGTTCAGGTCGAGTTCGCCAACTCGGGCGGCCCCATCCCGCTCGACACACTAACACGGCAAGCGGAAACTTTGACTGGCGACTCTTCATACCTGGCGACTGGTGTCGGTCTACTCTCTACTCGATATTTTCTCGAGAAGTATTATGGCGCTAGCTGCCTGACCATGACACGGGACGAGACGCGCGGGATTAACCTGATCCGAGTCCTCATTCCTAGCGGAGCGGAGGCGATTTCATGAGTAACGACTGGGAACGTTTTCGTCAGGACCGCTTCGTGGTGGCACTCGTTGACGATGAGAACTGCCCGACGCTCCTCTCGGCCATGTATCAAGCCCAATTATTCGCATTTCGGCACGACGTGGGCAAATCGATCCAGCAGATGCTCGACTGGCCTGTCTTTGGCTTAGGATTCCGTGACAACCTGGGCGCCGGGGTTGACATCTTGCCGTTTCGCCAGGCGGACCCGTTGAACCAGATAGCTCCCAAGGTGAAGGCGGAGAACCGAGGCCTCTATCCCGAGCTGGCGCTGTGCCGTCGAGCTCAGACCACCGACGCCGACGGGGAAAAGGGGCCTGACGGGGCAGACGTGCCCAGTCTGGACGTAGCAGCGATCGACCTGAACCTGCGGGGACGCGAGGCACAGGACAATCCGCGCTACGCGGTTGAGGGGCTGTGGCTCTGTCGCCTCCTCTCGAGGGACTGGCCGGGTGCCACCTATTTCGTGTACAGCGCGTACCCGATGGCCAATACGCTGCTCGAGCCTCTCGTCATAGACAACGAAGAGCTCGACAGCGAACGGCCTCGAGGATTCTACGTGCTCCGCAAGCGGGAGCCGGCGGACCTAGCAGCCGCGATCAAATCGGTGTTGTGCACAAGGCAGACGAATATCGTCAAACACTGGTATCGCATCGATCGGGAACGTGCGTCCGATGCGATCGGGCGGATCGTCGTCGGGGTTCGCGCGTTGGGTAAGGCCAGCGCTGGGGGTACGCCCGACGATGTGTTGCGCGATACGCACGAGGCGGTCACCGGACGCATCTCCGGACGGTGGTCACTTGGGCGACTGTTTCCCGAGGTGGGCTCACTTTTTCTCCGCATTCGGAGTCAGCTCGGCGCAGCCGACCCGGCGGACGCGGGCGTGTTCAGCGGAGATCCAGAGGCCCAGAGGAAGCAGTTGATCGATACTCTGAAGGCGCTGAATAATGAAATTCGACCAAAGGCTATTTCTGCCGGAGTAGGGACGGGCTACGCCGAGATGCGGCGTACGATCGAGTGGGCGAGCGGGTACAAAATCCCGATCCTGATCCTCGGGCCAATCGGGAGCGGCAAGACCACCCTGGCCGAGGAGATCCACCAGCTCTCCGGACGCAACGGCGCTCTGCTGAAGCTCAACTGCGCCGAATACCTGGACGTACGAGATCTGCAGCATGCGCTGTTCGGCGTCGTGGAGCGCGCCTTCACCGAGGTCAAGGCGCGCGACGGACTGGCCGTCGAGGCAGACCACGGCACGCTCTTTTTGGACGAGATCCATATGCTCCCGCCGCAACTCTGCGGCTCGCTGTTACGCTTCCTCGATGAGATGATCGTGCGGCCGTTGGGGGGCGGCCGCCGCTCCTGGAAGAAAGTAGATGTCCGCCTCCTCTGCGCGACCAGCGAGGACCTGCATCGCCTCGTTCAGCAGGAGCGCTTTAGCGCCGCACTCTTCAGTAGACTGAGCATTCTATCCGTCCTAATGCCGGCATTACGGGACCGCAGCAACGACATTCCTGACCTGGTGAGCCGATTCCGAACCGAGTGGGCCACTGAGCATCACGTCGATCCACCAGCCTTCTCGGCTGCGGCGATAGCGGAGCTGCAACGGAGAGAGTGGCACTACAACATCCGTGAGCTGAAGGGCTTCGTCCAGATCACCCTCGCGCTCGCCCGCCATGAGAGGCGGTGCTTGATTAATCCAGAACACCTCGCCGCCCCTGTGGCAGAGCAAGGGGCCTCTGATGACGAGCTCGTTCTGGAAATGGTCACGCGCTGGCTGGCTTCAGACGGAGAGACGAGCCTCGACAAGCTACGCTACCGGTACGGCATCCGGGCGCTGGTGCTCTTGATGGACCGTATTCGGGCAGGGAGAGTTGACAAGTTCCAGACGATCACTTCTCTAGCCGACGCGCTCGGGGTGACGGAAGCTGCTCTCCAAAACGTAGTACGCCGCAACATCGAACGCGAGGGCCGGCACGAACGGCCCAGGAGGTTGTGCAAATGAGCGTGGTGCCCACACCGATAGCGTTCTCCCCCGGCAGCGTGACCTGCTTCTTCCTGCCATGCCGCCAGTCTTCTCCGGCGGAGACCGCATCCAAAGGTTGCGCAATCAACATCAGTCAGGGGGTCACCGCTGGTCTCAGGACTGGCGGCTCGATGGCGACGTTCCTCAACGGAAGACCCATCGATCTGCCAACCGTGCGACAGGTGCTCGACGAGCTCGCACCGGAACCAGTACACGTCTTTCTGGAAACGCCACTCCCCATCGGGTGCGGGTTCGGCGTCAGCGCAGCCGCGGCGCTGTCCACCGCGTTCGCGTTGACGCGGCGCTTCGGTCTGCAGCGCTCCCGTGAGGAGGTCGCGCTCGTCGCGCATGTCGCCGAGGTCAGCAATCACACGGGCATCGGGGACGTCGCAGCCCAGCTCTGCGGAGGCGTCGTCTATCGACGTTGCCTGAGCGATCCATTCGATGCCCTTCAGATTCCGATTCAGGTCCCGCAGCTCTACTATCGCGCCTACGGGCCCCTGTCGACCGCGGCCATCCTCGCGTCCCCTGATCGCTACGCCGCTGTCGTCAGCGAGGGTGAGCGAGCCATAATCTGGTTGACACGGAACTTTGATAGTTTGACTATATGCAATATATTCGACCGGTCGGTCGAGTTCACCGAGCGAACCGGCCTCCTTACCGACCCTCGTGTCATCGACGCGTTGGCGGAAGCCCGCGCTAACAACGCCAATGCGATGATGATCCTCCTAGGTCACAGCGTACTCAGCACGCAACCTGGCAGAGAAGATCCGGCCTGGACCCCATGCATGGTAGATCGAGAAGGAACGAGGTATTTGCAATGACCCACGTCCCCGATTCCCACCCGCGCGCTCTCTCCCTGCGACTCCGTGAGCGACTCGTACAGGGGCTTCGGCTAGGTATCACCTCCGAAGCCGGGCTGATCGCGCATGGCCGCGGTGAAGCTCTCGACTACCTCCTCGGTGAGAGAACCCACGACTTTGCGGAGCAGGCGATCGGAGTCGCGGCAGCGTTCATCCTACTCGCGACACATCCAGTCGTGTCAGTCAACGGGAACGTCGCAGCGTTGGCCGCAGATGCACTCGTGGCGCTGGTCGAGCGTTGCCCCGCGATACGGCTGGAGGTGAACCTGTTCCATGCCTCCGATGAGCGAGAACGGCGCATCGCGTCTCATCTGGCAAGGCATGGTGCCAGTAACGTTTTGCACCCGAGCGAGCACCCATGGGAGCCGCTGCCGCGGCTGGAGCACAACCGGCAGAAGATGTGTAGAGATGGAATCGCCGCCGCAGACGTAGTGCTCGTGCCATTGGAAGACGGTGACCGCTGCGGGGCGCTGGTCGCATCTGGAAGAAGAGTGATCACCATCGATCTGAACCCGCTCTCACGGACAGCGCAGCGCGCGCACGTCACGATCGTCGACGAGTTGACTCGAGCGCTGCCCAGGCTGCATACCCAACTGGCAAGCGATCAAGCAACTGCTCGCGAATCGCTCGCCGAGAGGATCGAGCGCTACGACAATGCGCTCCAGCTCAGGCGGGCAGTGGCAGTGTTAAGAGCTGGAGTGAGCCCTTCGTGAGAGAGTCCTCTCTCCGGTGGCGTAGATCGGGCACAAGGAGAAGCCTTACATGCTCCGGGTTAGCCCTACGATAGCGTAAGGCCTCTGCTGTTCGGGCTGCTCCCGGGGCGGCTCGCTCACGACGACTCCTGCGGACTCACTCCCGTGTAACAGACCTGTTTCCCGTCCACCATCCAGGGGCCAGGCCCGCCGCTCTCAGGCCTCGGCGCGCGGGGAGCCGACCAGGAGCTTTCCCGGGCCGACGCCTGGCGTTTCCATGCCTACCTCACCCAGTCCGCCGCGGCGACCGAGGCGCTGAAGGTGCTGGCACGTGCCGTGCTCCCGAGGCTTCGAGGGGAGGACAGAACAAAGCACACGGCGCCAACCGAAACCAGGGTGCCCCGGATTCGGGCGACGCGTTAGGACGGTTGAGTCGCGCCCTGCAAGTTCAGCGACCAAACGAGGGAGAATCTAGATTCTGCTGTGCCTGCGCTGCGGCAGAGCGGGGCTCGACAGGAGCCGACATCAGTGAAGAATTTTGCTGGACCATGCCGGTAGCATGAGCATCGAGCCAGCCTCAACAGAGTGTTCAAAGTATCGGGACGTCATCGCGCGCTGGCGTGACTCCGGCTCATCAGCCTCAAGGCAGAAGTGTGTGAACAAGGAACGGCGGTCAACAATTCGAATGGCGGGATTGGCGATGAAGTCGGCCACGGTAGAATCACCTCGTAGAGTCGGAAGCCAGCCCGTAGCACTCGGTCACCAGGCGAGACGCGGTACTTACGTCGAGATTCTCGCCGCGAACTACCGGAGATTTCACCCCTTCCATCGTAGCTACTCGGCGGCGTCGCGTCCGGGACGTGCGTTGCACGCGTTGCTCGCACGCGCCCATCGCATGCGACCGACATATGACCCGAGGTGAAGTAAGAAAACCGCGATGCACTGCTCCGAAGCGAGGAGAGGATCCATATGGTTTCCGTTGTTCTCATTCGCTCAGGCTCCGAATGCGTGGTCACAATGCCGCCCGGCACACGGCTCGCGGACGCCTGCCTGCAGAGGAAGCCGAGCCCGCTGCCGCTTGGCTGTCGGAAGGGTGGTTGCGGTACCTGCCTCGTACGGGTCGTCGAGGGGGCGCCCGGGCCGCGCACGGAGCGCGAGGACGATTTCTTCCGAAGGACCGCGTTTGATCGGCCGGAGCTGCGCTTGGGGTGTCAGCTGTGGCCGCATAGATCGCTCGTCCTCGAAGCCGTGATTTCCAGAAAGGAGGTCCTGTGATTCAGTTGTTAGAAATCGGGCTGTCCACGAATGTACTCGACAATCCGCCCGACGTCGTGGCATCCGTCGAGCGGCTCGCCCAAGACTTCCATGCGGTCGAGCTAGAGCTGGGCGAAGCAGCGGAGCGCGCGGTTTACGATGCGACGGAAGAAGCGTACGCTGCGATCGTTGAGGCAATCCGTCGGGTGTGCTCGGAGAGGTCGATTTACCTCAGTGTTCATGCGCCGTACCTCGACCACAATCTTGCGTCCGAAGATGCGGACGTCCGGCGCAAGTCGCAGGAACGGCTTCTACGTGCGGTGCGCATCGCTGCCGATCTTGGGAGCGACAAGGTAACCTGCCACCCAGGTTACTGCGGCGGGCGCGATGTAGAGTCGACCGTGAAACACCTCATCTCATCGCTGGAACGGATGATGCTTGCGGCGGACGCGTTGGGCGTGCGTCTGTGCTTGGAAAACATGGGCGCCGACAGGCTCGACTATATCGTATACTCGGCCGAACAGCAGGTGCGGATCTGTCGCGCGACCGGTGTCGGGGTGGCGCTCGACATCGTCCATCTCGCGAGCGTGAGCCCGGAACCCGCGGCGTTCACCGACGAGCTTCGCCGGCTGATCCCGTGGGTGCGCAACGTGCACGCGGCGGACATGGTTGTCCCGAAGCACGTCCATATTCCCATCGGCGAAGGTAATCTGTCACTTACCGCAATTCTCGGCGAGCTCGCCGCGGGCGGCTACAGCGGTCCCGCGATTGTCGAGGAGTTCGGTGGGCCTTACCCAACACAGCGCTTCATCTACAGCGCGCTCGCGTATCGTGAGCGCCTGCGCCGGGGGGCGTAGCATGACCACGACTCCCTTCCGCCAGGGGCTTCACGCCAGTGCGCCCGTCGTCATCTCCTTCCTGATGTCGTTCTTCGGGGTGGGCATGTTGAGCCGCGCTGCCGGACTGTCGCTCGGCCAGTCGGTCGCCATGAGCGCCTTCGTCTTTGCCGGCCCCGCACAGTTCGCGATCTTGACCGCGTTCCAATCGGGGGCCTCGACTGCGGTGATTCTGCTCTCGGTGCTGGTTATCAATTTTCGCTTCTTCGTGATGGCGGTGAACCTCGTGCGATCATTCCGCGGCGTTCCGCTCGTACAGATCGTACCTGCACTGCCGATGCTGAGCGCCAGCACCTTCGCGGTGACCGCTGTCGAAGCGGGAGAGCGGAGCGGACGGGACAACTTCCGGTACTTCATGGGCGTGTGCTTGGGCAGCTACCCAGTCGCCGTCGCGATGACAGCTGCGGGGTATCTGGCGTCGCGGGGGTTCGGGTCTAACGCCCTGCGCGCGGTGACCGTGATTCTTCCTCTCTATTTCGGGATCCTTCTCGCAAAGGAGCGGGGCAGCCCGTCGAGCCTCGCCGCCGCCATAGCTGCGTTCTGTCTCAATCCGATTTTAAGCCTCGCGCTCCCTCGGGACGCGGCAAGTCTGGGAGCGATCTTCGTCGCCGCCGTGATCATCGCGGGCTTCACCGCGGACGGCAGCGATAACGACAAGGAGGCCGGGGTATGAGCGCCGTCATCGATTCCACCATCGCCGCCGCCGCCGCTGTTACATTCGCGCTCCGCTGCTTGCCGTTTCTAGGAACCGGCCTCGTCGCGCGGATGCCCCGATCTGGCGAGCGCTTCTTCATGCTGTGCGGGTATTCGATCATCGGCAGCCTCATGGCGGAGAGCATCTTCGGCTCGCTTGACTCGTCCATGCCCGCAGGCCCCGCTCTCACGGATGTCACCCTGCGGCTTGGGTGCACGGCTGTCGCAGCGTTCTCGATGCTCCGGTGGAAGCGACCGGTGCTGAGCCTGATCATGAGCTTCGGACTTTTCTGCACGCTCGACGTGCTTTTCCGGAGGGTTACAGCGCCATGAAGGAACGTCCTCGAATCCTAGTCCTCAACTCGACGAACCCGAGTCGCCTCGCCCATGTTCGGAGGCTCTACCAGCTTCGCGATCGATTCGAATTCACTCTCATCTGCGACGCCCGGACCGACGCCGGCTGGCAGGGGAAGTTCTTCCCTCGCGTCATCGCTGCCGACATGATCGACACGGCAGACGAATTTCCGCGCATCCTTGCGGAACTTCGGCCCCTTGGGCGACCTGACGGCGTCCTCAACCTGTCTGAGTTCTGCGTTCCGCTGCAGACGAAGCTCTGCGTGCATTACGGGCTTCCAGGTCCGAGCGAGGAAGCCGCGCGCTACGGGCGCAACAAGGCGCAGATGCGAAGGCTGCTGGCTTCACTGGGCATGTCGGTGCCGCGCTCGGTGAACGTCGGTCCCGCGACCGTTGAGCGCGCGCGCGAGCTCCGGTATCCGGTCGTCGCGAAGCCCACCTCCGGCGGCGGCTCCACGATGGTGCATCGCTGCGAGACTTTCGAGGAGGTCGTGGAGTTTGTGGTGGTGACCGCTGGCCGTGCGCTCGCGGCTTACGGCGCCGAGGCGCTCGCTGGCAGCGAAGACACAGAGCCGCTCGTCGTCGAGGAACTGCTCGGTGGTGATGTGCTTTACCCAACGCGGCTGCCGTACCCAATCGGCGAAATTAGCGTCGAAAGCGTTCACCACGAAGGCCGGACGCAGGTTCTTGCGATCCATGACAAGCCACTTCCCAGCAATGGCCCCTACTTCGAGGAGTACGTCTGGTCGACGCCGAGCCGGATTCCGGAACGACTCACTCGGCTCGCCGCCGATTACGTGGACCGCATTCACCGGCGCCTCGGAGCCCACGTGCTCCACACCGAGTTCCGCACATTCTCCGATGATCTCGTGCCCCTCGAGTTCGGCGTGCGAATAGGCGGCGCCTGCATTTATCACACCCTCAGGTGCTCGACCGGCAACGACTATATTGATATTTTGCTTGATCTCTGCTGCGGCATCGCGCCGACGGTGCGGGTCGACCGTAGGGTACCGACGATCGCTCATGCGCTCTGGGCTCCGACCGACGGTCGCATAACCCATATATTCGGCGAACCGGCGCTCACACGATCGCCGCACTATGTTGAGCATGAGCTGTTCGACGACATCGGCACCATCGCGCGTCGGGCACCGTTGAGTTCGCGCGCGAACGGCCATGTCATTTACCAGTCGGAAGCGGGCTTCGAAGCAGTCGAGGGCGAGCTCCTCGACGCGCTGGCTTGCTTCGAGATCGCGGTGGAACCGATCTAGTCTGGGGGTCAGGTGAAGCCATGTTTTCACTCGAATTGGATCGGCAAGCGATCAGCGAAGGACTCATGCTGGAGCGCGTCTCCGAGGAGGCTCGCGAGGTTGGGCACACATTGTCGCTCACGGCGAACGAGAACGTGATGTCGCGGACAGCAGCAGCAATCCTGTCGTCAGAGTTCGAATCCCGTTATCATCTCGGCGACGATTCGCTGGGCAGGGTCGTGCCCGCGGCAACGAAGGGGGCGCTGCATTACCGCGGTCTTCCCGCTGTTTTCGAGCTCGAAAAGCTAGCATCCGAAATCACGACGGCTCGGTTGGGGGCGGCGGCGGTCGACTTTCGCCCGCTATCCGGTGTACATGCGATGATGACAACGCTCCTCGCGCTCACTCGACCAGGCGACATCGTCCTCTCGCTGCCTCCGGAGGTGGGCGGACATTTCGCGTCGCGCGCGTTGGTCCAGTCCATGGGTCGGATCTCGCTTTTTCTGCCATGGGACGCGCAGGCGCTCGACGTGGAGGCGGGCGCCCTCGGTGCTGATATAGCACGCTACGGTGCACCGCGGCTGGTTCTTCTCGATCCGGGAATGCCCCTCTTTCCGTTCCGCCTCGATCGCCTGCGGGAGGCGCTCCCGCGCGAAACGATCGTCGTTTACGACGCGTCCCACACGCTTGGACTCATCTTCGGCGGTTGCTTCCAGGACCCGCTCGCGGAGGGAGCCGACGTCCTACAGGGCAATACGCACAAGACGTTTCCAGGCCCCCAGAAGGCGATGGTGGCTCTACGCGATGAAGGTCTCTCCGCTATCTATCGCGACGCGATGAACCAGGGCTTGGTCTCGTCGCAACACACGCACCACGCGCTGGCCTTGTACGTGACGGTTCTCGAGATGGAACGCTTCGGTCGTGCGTACGCGGAGCAAGTTCAGAGAAACGCAGCGGCGCTCGGCAACGCGCTCTTGGCTCGCGGCCTGGGCGTCTTCACCCATCGCAGCGAGGTGACGCGGAGTCACATCGTGCTGGTCGACAGAACGGCCAATTTCGCGGCCGAGGAAGCGTGCAGATTGCTTCTTCGCGCCGGCTTGTCGACGAACTCACGGCCCTTCGGTGGCATGCAGGTGCTCCGGCTGGGTGTGCAGGAACTCACCCGGCGGGGTATGCGGGAGGCGGAGATGACCTATCTGGCGAAAATCTTCGCGCGTCTTCTCGTCCACGGCGAGGATCCTGCGCGGGTGCGGCCGGACGTGCTGGCCCTACGGGTGGAATTTCCGCGAGTGACCTACTCTTTTGACGGGGACCGCGAGCTGAGCGTCTGGCGATCACGCGTGGAGCGCGAGCGAGCCCGCACGTTTCGAGCCGTCAAGGAGAATGGTCCGCGAGCGCGGCCGCGTGACCCGCGGTGAAAGCAGGTCATTGCCGCCCTGCGCGCGGGGCGTCCGCGTGGGCCTGGTGACCACCATGGGCACCCTCCACGCCGGCCACATCGCCCTGGTGAAGGAAGCGCTGCGCCACGCGCCCTTCGTGGCTGTGACGGTCTTCGTCAATCCCACCCAGTTCGGCCCCAATGAGGACTTCGCGCGCTACCGCCGTACGCTCCCAGCCGACGCCGAGAAGTGCGAGGCCGCGGGCGCCGCCGTGGTGTTCGCGCCCGACCTGGACGGCATGTATCCGCCCGACGATGACGCACGCGTGCGCGTCGGCCCGACCGCTGCGCCACTGTGCGGCCCTCACCGGCCCGGCCACTTCGAGGGCGTGGCCACCGTCGTCGCCAAGCTCTTCGCGCTCACTGGGCCCGCGGTCGCCGTCTTCGGCCGGAAGGACTACCAGCAGCTCCGGGTCATCTCCAGGATGGCGACCGACCTCTTCTTCCCCGTCGAGGTGATCGGCCTGCCCACCGTGCGCGATCCGGACGGACTGGCGCTCTCGTCGCGCAACGCCTACCTCTCGCCGCAGGAGCGCGCCACCGCGCTGGCCGAGCGCGCGAGTACTCCCTCGGACCTATTGCAAGAGCGACGGGCTCGATCGGGCGCGGCCAAGCCGCGAAACGCGCCCGTTTCATGGACGTCACAAGCGGCGGCAGCCCCGTCCGCGCGCCGCTGCGCCGCCACGCATGAATCCATGGGGAGACGGCCCGAACGGCCACCTGGCATGCCGATTGCAATGCGCCTCTCCAGAACCGCGCCGATGACAATGTCACGTGAGACCGGAGCGCCATCGGGACACCGATGTCCAAGCGTCGCGCGCACAGGCGTGTGCGTCTGAGGGCACGGTTTATATGAAATCTCCGAAGGAAAGTTCGCCGCGATGAAGATGGGAGAGCAGTACAGGGGCTTCGTCACGATCGACAGGATCGGAGGGCAGTATCCGCTCGCTTGGTCGCCGGGCCCCATGAATTTGTATGTCCGCGGCGACATTCTTCTTTTGTCATTGGACTCTCCGTTATTTTCGAAGGGGGCAATTCATTTCGGCTTGGGAGCGGAGAGTATTGCCGGTCATATCCAGGAGCGGATCGGCGTCACGCCCGAGCACATCGACCTGCAATTGGACCATGACGATGCGCTGCAGCGGGCGGCCTCGTTTATTGAAAGGATGCGACCCGGAGTAATCGGCATCTCGACCAAGATCGGATCACTTGACGACCTGTACTTATTGTTGTCCACTCTTGCCGATATCAGAAACAAGGATCCGTTCTATGCACCGAAGATCGTATTTGGCGGTGTCTACGCGACGTTCGCGGCGGAGGACCTGTTCGACATCGCGACCGACAAGCTCGGGCCTTCGGCGCGGAAAGATGTCTATGTGGTCGCCCGCCAGGGGGAATATCCCCTGACGGAGCTCATCGGGCGCGGTTTCGAGAACATCGAGGACGTCCCGAACGTCATGTACTTTGACCCCGTGGCCCAGAAGGTGATGTCGACGTCTAAGGCGAAGGTGCCGATGCCGTTCGGTGAGGTCGCGTTGCCGACCGCGCAGACGGTCCGGGAGGTCCTCGGCAAGAAGGGGATGATCTGGGCGGAGTTCAGCCGCGGCTGCCAATCGTTCTGCACGTTCTGTTCGATCAAGGAGCTGAGGGGTAGCCGGGATCTGGAGGAGCGGCCCGCAGAACTCGTCGTCCGCAACCTGGAGGAGCTTGCCGACCTTGGCGTCCGATCGATCGCCTTCGCGGACGACGATTTTCCCCTCACCTCCGACAACGCCCAGCGGTTCGCCCGGCTCATGGTCGCCACAGGGCTGAACAAGCGGATATCGTTCTCGATGTCCACCCGCGCGACCAACATGATTCGGCCCGGGGACGACGAGGTCGAGCAGCAGCGCAAGCTCGACTGTTTCCACGCCTTCGTTGATGCGGGCCTGAAGGACGTCTTCATCGGCTTGGAGAGCTTCTCTCCGCCGCAATTGCAGCGGTACGGGATCCTGCCGAGCGGCCGGAGCACGAAAGGGGAGAAAAAGCAGGCGGACGCAAATGCCCAGGTTGTGGATCTGCTCGAAAATTCGGGCGTCACCCTCGTCGCGGGCTTCATCTCGATCGACCCGATGATGACCGACATCCGTGAACTCGAGTTCAACCTGAGCATGCTCAAGGAAAGCAAGATGTACCGGCACGTCACCAACCCGCTCCACGTCATGCGGGTCCAGGTGGGGACGGCCTACGAGAACCTCGCCAAACGCGCGGGCCTGATCTCGGACGACAAGCGGGTCGACCTGGTGTTCTACGACAGCGACTATGCCAGCGAGATCGTCGAGACGGTGGCGCAAATCTCCGGCAATTGGAATGCCCGCAAAGGGTCGACGGACTACGCCCTCAAGACCCTGCGGTTCTCGTCGTTCTCCGATCCCGCCAAGTTCGAGAACGCCCAGATGACGATCGAAAGCATCCGGCTGATCGACCTCGACTTCGGCCTGGAGATGTGCAGGGTGGCCAAGTCGGTGCCCGTCCTGGTGGAGGACGACGGCAAGCCGGCGATGAGGATCAGGGTGGCCAAATCGCTGCCGGTCCTGGTGGAGGACGACGGCAAGCCGGAGATGAGGGTCAGGATAGCGCCCGCAGGGCAGTCGAAATTCCTGAAGGACCTGGCCGCCGTCGTGATCGAATTCGAACGGAGGAGGCAGCGGATATTCAGGGAGTTCCTGGAGTTCGATTTTATTCGCGACAATGCGGAACTGTCGCGAGCCGTCCATGCCGACATCGAGAAGCTCGACGCCTTTTCCGTGCGCTTGCGTGGAGACTACACGCATGTCATGGAGCAGAAGGCGTTCTTGGGCAAGCGCACCCGGAAATCGGTCGATGGAATGATTGCGTAAAAAACTTGCCCATTGTATCGATCGGATGTGGGATCCGAGGCGGACGATCGCACCCGGTCGCCACGGCACGGGGCAATTCGGCCGCCGCCTGAGGTCAGGCCTAGTCCACTCGGGCGATCGGAACCGGAAGCAGGGAATGATCATCGAGGACAAGCTGTGCGGTGCCGTCGTCGTCGACGAGCCCGTACTGGTCGAGCTGGTGGAAACCGCGCCGGTCCAGCGGCTGAAGGGCGTCACGATGGGCGGCATCGTCGCCCTGCTGGGTATCTCTCCGCGGACGACGAGGTACGAGCATTCGGTCGGCGCCATGCTGCTCACCCGACGGCTGGGCGCCAGCGTGGACGAGCAGGCGGCGGCGCTGCTGCACGACGTTAGCCACACGGCGCTGAGCCATGTGATTGACTACGTGTTCAATCGGGCCTCGGCCCAGGATTTCCATGACGACGAGAAGCTCGACTACGCCGGAAGGACCGAGATCCCAGAAATTTGCGGGCGGCACGGCCTGGATCTCGTCGCCATCCTGGACGAAACCCGCTATCCGCTCCTGGAGCAGCCCGCGCCCCGTCTGTGCGCGGACCGCACCGACTACACCCTGCGCGACCTCGAGCCGCTCGGCATCGCTTCCGCCGAAGAAGCCCGGTCGCTCCTGACGAAGATCACGTCGGTCGGCGGGCGGATGGCCTTCATCGACGCGGAGTCGGCGCGTCAGTTCGGCGAGGGCTACCTGGCGTGCGCGAGGAGGAGCTGGGTGAATCCCCGTCACGTCGCGTTCTACGAATTGTGCGGGCAGGCGCTGCGGCACGCGTTCGACAGGGGCTTCCTCCGTCACGAAGATATATGGGGCACGGACGACGACTTGTGGGCCAAACTGCAGGATGCCGGTCGCCGGGACGGAGCCGTCGCCGAGGTGATGGACGGGCTCGCCCCCGACGTGGAGTTCGTTGCAGCACCGCCGGACGAGGCCGACCTCAGCGCTAGGGCGAAGGTGCGGTGGATCGATCCCGAGGTCGCCATCGATGGGGATGTCGTTCCCTTGTCAGCCATCTCGGCCGAATATGCCGCATCCATTGCCGAGTACCGGGACGCGAACTCAGATGTCGTCCACCTTCGGTTCTCCGATGGCACCCGGCCGGTCGGTCGGTCGGTTCTCCGGGGAGTCCGCAGCGCCTCTGGCTGACGGCCTCGAAATCAGCGGCAGATCCCAAGCGTTCCGTCCCCGACCCGATGGTGGTGTCGAGGTTCACGCCGGTTCGCACACGCGAGCCATCAGGAGATCAGAACCCGTGCGAGGGCGGGATCCAGAGCGTCGGTGCCAAGCGAGGAGGCGGGCTCACCGGCGGCGCTGGGAACGGGGAGGATGGCGAGCCCGTACGGACAGCAGGCCCCACGAGCCATGGAGGAGGAGGAGACGGCGACAGGGCAGACGGTGGTTGCCAGGTCGGGTCATTCGCGATCTATGGCGCGTGGGGCGGCGTCGGTGCGCCTGGCGAGGGCATCGGGCGGCTCAGCGAGACAGGATGGGATGGGAGGGCGACAAGGGCGGCGAGGGCGGCCGCGGCATGCCGGGTCAGGGCGGCGGCGGGGGCGGCGGCCGCCGAGGCGGGCTCGCCGTGTGCGGCGTGGCCTCCAAGGGAGGCTGCCGGCGGCCGCTCGGGAGGCGCCGGCGGCTGCGGTAGCTGAGGCGGCCGCGGGGGCGGGAACGCGCACCCGACCATCGGGATCCTCGCGCTCCACGCCAGGCTGACGGTGCGCGATAGCGTAATCGAGATGCTCGACGCTGGGTGGGGTGGGGCGGCGATGGGGGACCACCGGAGCTGGGCGGCGAAGGCGGCCGAGGAGCACCGGGCGGTTCCTTGGGGGGGACGCACATGGTCCCTGTGGCGGGGCAGCGGCACCGGCGGCTCCGGTGGCTCCGGCGGCGGCGGCGGCTCCGCCGGCACGCGCAGCGCCGGCTGCGGCATTCCCACCTCCCTCGCCAGCGGCAACCGCACCATCAACGTCAACGGCACCACGCGCCAGTACGTGCTTGACATTCCGGCGAACTACGACCCGAACAGGGCGTATCGGCTGGTGTTCGGCTGGCACTGGCGCGGCGGATCGGCCAACGACGTCGTGAACAACGGGTACTATGGGCTCAAGGCGCTGGCGAACGGCAGCGCCATCTTCGTCTCGCCGAACGGCATCGACAACGGCTGGGCCAACACGGGCGGGCGCGACGTCGCCTTCGCCCGCGCCATGGTCGACTCCCTCAAAGCCAACCTGTGCGTCGACACGAGCCGCGTCTTCGCGACCGGGTGGAGCTTCGGGGGGATGATGTCGAACGCGCTCGGCTGTGATATGCCCGACGTCTTCCGGGCCATCGCGCCGATGTCCGGCGCCCTCTACAGCGGCTGCAACCAATCCAACACCCAGCCCGTCGCCGTCTGGATGTCGCACGGCCTGTCCGACAGCGTCGTCCCCCTCTCGGCCGGAAGGGCGGCGCTCGACGTCTTCGTGCGCAAGAACGGCTGCAGCACCGAGACGAGCCCCGTAGGCTCCAACTCGTGCGTCGCCTATCAAGGGTGCCGGGAGGGATACCCGGTGCACCGCTGCGAGTTTCCCGGTGACCACCAGACGCCGAGCTTCGCGAGCTCGTCCATCTGGAGCTTCTTCACGCAATTCTGACCTCGCGCCCCGCCGACGCGGCGGCTCGGGCAGCGGCAGACGCGCCCGCCCGAGCCGCCGCCGAGGAAGAGGTGACCGTAGCCGCCCAGCATGGCCTTGAGGCCCGCGCCGAAGCCGCGGCGTTCGAGCGGCACGGGCCCCGCGGGCGGGCTCTGCGCGGGCGCGTTGGTTCTGCCGGCGCGCCCCCTCGACGCTCGCGAGGGCCACACCATGTTCACGACGATGCTTCCTCCCAGCTCGACCGACGCCGCCCGAGTCCACCGGTTCGGCGGCCCCGAGGTCATCGTCATCGAAGAGGTGCCGGTCCCGCTGCCGGGCCCGGGCGAGGTGCTGGTCCGCGTCGCGGCGGCCGGAGTCGGGCCGTGGGACGCCTGGATTCGTGCCGGCAAGAGCGTGCTGCCCCAGCCGTTGCCGCTGACGCTCGGCTCGGACCTCGCTGGTGCCGTGGTCGCGGTCGGCCCCGAGGTGACCGGCCTCGCGCCGGGCGCAGCGGTCTTTGGCGTCGCCAACAGGCGCTTCACCGGCGCACAGGCGGGCTATGCATTGGCGCAGGCATGCATGGTGACGCGCAAGCCTCTCCGGTTCGACGACGTGCAGGCCGCCTCCGTGCCGGTCATCGCCGTCACGGCGTGGCAGGCGCTGTTCGATCAGGCCCAGCTCGAGGCCGGACAGACCGTGCTGGTGCACGGCGCGGCCGGCAGCGTCGGCGCGTACGCGGTGCAGCTCGCGCGCCGGGCCCGCGCCCGTGTGATCGCGACGGCCTCGGCCAAGGATCGCGACTTTGTCCGCAGCCTCGGCGCGGACGTCGTCGTGGACTACCGGAGCGAGCGCTTCGAGGATGCCGCCCAGGACGTCGATGCCGTCATCGACCTCGTCGGTGGCGACACGCAGGCGCGGTCCTTCGCCGTGCTCAGGCCGCGTGGCAGCCTGGTCTCGGCGGTGTCGACCCCTGATCAGGAGGAGGCCGCCCGTCGCGGCGTGCGGGCAAGCTTCTTTCTCGTCGACGTCACGACGGCGCACCTCGACCGCATCGCCGCCCTGCTCGACGCGGGCGAGCTCTCGGTCGACATCGGCGCCGTGCTGCCGCTCGCCGAGGTCCGCGGCGCGCACGAGATGCTCGACGGCACCCGCCCCCGCCCGCGTGGCAAGATCGTCCTGACCATGGCGCCTGCTCGCTGAGGTCCCGCTCAGCGTCGTCGCGGGCGACGGCGGCAAGGGCGGGGTTGGCGGAACTGGCCAACTCGGCGGCATTGGTAAATGGGGACTGGGGGCCGCGATGGCGAAAAGTGGCCCTGGCCGAACGATGCACCAGATGGGGCGCACGGCATGTACGGCGGGGATGCGTGCTCGGCAGCCATTCCCTGAGTAGGGACAACGCCACACGCTCGGTGGACAGGCACCGGCTGCGCGCTGACGGCGACGCGCGCAGATCTGAGGTACAGCGCACGTGAGCCTGACCCCGCCGTGGGGCTGCGCCGCGCTCACGCTCGAGACCTCCCGCGCCGAGCAGGCTCAAGGCTCGAGGCCGCGCCGACGTGCGCCTCGACCTCCGATCGTCCGCGCCGAGCTCGGCCGCGACGATGTGCAACCCGCTGCGCTCAGCTCGAGCTCGTCTTCAGACCCGGGCGAAATTGACAAGCCGTAGCCGCAGGGACGCAATCCATTCCCTGAATCACAGTTGACGCCGCCCCTCCGCACAAGCATCTAGGAAAATCTGGAGGATGAGCATGCGCCACAGGCTGAAATTGAAGGCGATCCCTGTTCTTATTCCTCTCTGTTTCACGGTGTGGGCATGCAACTACGACGTGGGCGAGTGCTATCTTAGAGGGGAAAGCACAGGGGCCGGAGAACCATACCCACCTGGATCAGCAGCTACGGGGGACTGGTTCGGGAACGGTGACGACGTGGGCAGCGGCTCCTCTGAGGAGATGGCCGGTTGCACTCCAGACAGGTCATGCACAGACATGTACGTCGACTGCCAGGACAAAGGCTATCCATGCAACCGTATTATTGATGGCGGCAAATCTCTTTGCGCAATCTGCAGGCGCGACTGTCAGCTCAAAAAGCGATACACGTACGACGAGTGCTATCGGTGTGGATTTGAATGAACACGATGTTCCAGAAATCCATTCGGGACGCAACGCATGTTGCCTTCGATACACCGACAACAGAGCGCCTGGCACGACTCGGCGCGGACAATACGGTACGTGCGTCCGATTGCCTTATTATCGGACCGAGTCGAATGGATACCATGGAGCATGCCCGGACGCGCGAGGCATGGTGGTCTTCGTCCGAAGAGTGGGACCGGCTCTATTCATCGGATATCCGCTGGGATCTGCCCGTTGTCCTGTGGGTGTCATCGAGCCTCCACGAGCGAGTCAACCTCTGGAGGGCCTGTAGCTGGTTGCGTCACCTAGGGATCGCGCGTCACAATGTCTTTATCGCCGACTTTGATCCAGTACACCGCTCAAGGATCCCCGAGGAACCGCTGCCTCCGTTCGACTGCTCCGCATCGGTGTCTGATCATCCTGACGAGGTTCTTCTGGAGCGCCTCGACAAGGCTCGCCCCTGGCCACGGGAACGCTACGATCGTGCCGTCCGCCTCTGGGAGAGGTACGTCGATACGAATCCGTTGCCTTTCGTCGAAAGGTGCACACGTGGCGTCAAAGGGTTTCCAGAGCTCGCTCCCTTGTGGGCGCTTCTCTCTTCCTTCTTTCCAAGAAGGAGCATGAGAGGAGCCATACGCCTCAGTCGATTCGACGAGCTCATCTTGGCTCTTCTGTCGACGGAGTGGCGGACTCCGTTGGCCGTGTGCGGCGACAAATCGAAATTGGGCGTCGAGCTGTGGCAGTTCCTCGACTGCACGGGCGATCTGTTCCTACCACGCCGGCTGGAGCAATGGGCAGATCACGATTCGAGTGCGGTTGTCGAGCGGGCGACGGGACCGAAGCCGGCAGATGGCTACCCGATGCTATCGCTGGTCTATCGGCTCACCGACCGTGGCATGAAGCTCCGAGAAGGACTCGATCGGCTCGCGGATGCGCCAAGCCTGCCTATTGCCGGGACCGAGGCGTATTCGACGTCATCTCCATGGGTGGTGCTCGATGATGGACGGCTAGCTCGGTTGTGATGGCCAGTCTTTACCGTCCGCTGACAACGGAACGCCCCTCGGGATGAGCGTTCGTCAACCAAGTGATCAGCTAGGTCAACGCGGGCCGCCGGAGGGAAGGCCGGGCCGAAACCCCTCTCGAGCGGCTCATCCCTGGCGACGGAGGGCCCTGAGCCCGAGAAGCTCCTTCCAGCGCCGGCGGTGTCCGGCCCCGCGCGCGGCGTCTCAGCGGCTGGCCGCCGCCCAGCTGGCCAGCCGGTGCGCCTCGAACCAGCGCCGGGTGGCCTCGGCGCCATTCTCGATCAGCGCGTCCATCTGGGCGGGGGTGATCTCGAAATCGGTGGTGGGGATGTTCGCGTTGTCGATGAAGACGGTCCTCTGGATGGCCGCGCTGTCGAGGTGCCGGAGCGTCGAGGTATCGAGGATGAACGAGGTAAGGGACTTTACATAGCCCTCCAGGCCGTCGATGCGAGCTGGCAGAGGGCGCCAGCCGTCCTTTGCGGAGTCGATCTGCGCCTTCGTCCCCAGGCTGAAGCCGAGCGTGCCGGGGTTGATACCGACCGCCTTGCCGAGCAGGCCCAGGATCGGCCGGCGGTGCGTGCCGTCGAAGAGGTCGATGGGGTAATTCCACGACACGCCGCCGTCCACGTAGAGATCGCCGCGGAAGGGGTAGGCCTCGAAGAAGAGGGGGATGCTCATCGACATGCGCACGGCCTGATAGACGGGGACGTCCGCGTGCGCCTCGGCGGAGAAGACCTCGGCCACCTGCCTGGTGAGGTTGGTCGTCACGACGTAGAGCGCGCGCGCCCTGCCCGGGTGCTGCGCGGCGAGGGCCTGGAGGTCGCCGAAGGTGAGGTCGGGCTGAGCGCGCCCCGTGAGGACCCCGGTGAGTTCGGCGATCTGGGCGCGGAGCCAGGTCTCGAACGCCTTGCCCGGATGGATGCCATAACCGTCGAAGAGCCGGACCGTGCCGCCGACGACCCAGCCGCCGCCGTCCATGAACGAGGTGAAGTCGGTCGAGCGCAGGATACGCCCCACCTGCTCCGCGCCGGCGCCGACGGCGAGGAGCGCCGCCGTGATCGCGCCGGCCGAGGTGCCCGCGACGCTGGTCACGGCGGCCAGCGCGTTCCGCTTCTCGAGCTCGTCGATGGCCCCCACGTACGCCATCCCCTTCACACCGCCGCCCTGAAACACGAGGTTTCTGATGGTCAAGACGCAGCCTCCCGCGAGCCATCGTATGCCGAAGGAGGCGCGCTCGTGCGGGTTTATGGGCCCGATGTTTGGCTAACCGATGTTGCTCGGCCGGTACCAGTCGAAGTTGTTGTGGAACGGAAAGCTGTTGATCCCCAGGCTGATGCTGGCGTCGAGCGCGCGGACGTGGTGCCACCAGCCCACCGGGATGAAGAGCGCCTCGCCCGGCTCTAGCACGACGTCCTTCACGAGCACCGGGGCCATCGAGCCTTGCTCCGGATCCCGATCGGCGTACATCGCGCGTGCGCCGTCGAACAGCGACGTCTCGAACGGCGCGATCATGCGATAACGCTTCCTGCCGTACACCTGCCCGAACAGGATGTTGGACGTGTCGTAGTGCAGCGGCGTGACGGTCCCGGCAGGGCCGAGCCAGAGCGCCGAGGCGCCCAGCAGCCGCTGAACGGCGCAGTACCCGTCCGGGAGCACCACGTCGTCCAGCAGCGCGCCGAGCTTCGTCCGCTCGAGGACGCGGTTGTTGGCGACCATGTAGAAGTCGTTCGTCTCCTCGCGCGCGGCGCCGACGATGCGCGCGACGAAGTCGCGCAGCGGTGTGCTCTCCGTGTGCCGCGCCGCGTGCATGTCGTAGTCGGGATCGCTCTGGCGTCCTGTCGTGACGTCGACCACGACATCGCCGAAGCGCTCGGAGAGGTAGGCCGGGGTCCACCGGCCGAAGGCGGGCCAGCGGGTCACGACGTCGGTCAAGATGACCGGGATGTTGCCGGCGACATAGACGTCGCGGAGCTCCTCGCCAGACACGCCGGAGCGCCGCGGAATTCCCGTCGGGTCGCAGGCGGTCGACGCCATTCTCTGCTGGAGCCGCGCCAGCATCTCGTGCCGCCGCGCCGACCTGGCGAAGGGCCGAGCGGCGACGAAGATGGGCGAACGGACGATGGCCGAGAGCAGCTGTCCGATCTGTGCGCTGCCGACGCCGGCCGCCTGGAGCTGCTCCGAGATCACGCCCTCGGGCACGCCGCGCAGCAGGTTCTCCGTGGCCCAGCGCCACCACTCGGGCGCAACTTCCAGCTCGCATTCCTGTTCGCCCATCTTCGACCTCACGATGTTGGGGAGCGCAACGGTGCGACGATCGAGCGCCTCACTCGCACGGAGGAGGCGGCGGCATCGGCGGGATGATCTCCCCACCCTCGCAATCCGGAGGAGGCGGCGGCATCGGTGGGATGACCTCCCCGTCTTCCCCGTTCGGCGGCGGCGGCGGCATCGGCGGGATGATCTCTCCACCCTCGCAATCCGGAGGAGGCGGTGGCATCGGCGGGATGACCTCCCCGTCTTCCCCGTTCGGCGGCGGCGGCGGCATCGGCGGGATGATCTCCCCACCCTCGCAATCCGGAGGAGGCGGCGGCATCGGCGGGATGATCTCCCCATCTTCCCCGTCCGGCGGCGGCGGCGGCATCGGCGGGATGATCTCGCCATCCTCCCCGTCCGGCGGCGGCGCCATCGGCGGGATGATCTCCTCGTCCGGAGGCGGCGGCGGCATCGGCGGGATGATCTCGCCTTGATCGCCCGGGCCGTGTCCCTCGTCGACGCCCGCAGGACCACAGGCGACCACGAAGACGGCAGCAGCCGCTGCGGCCGCTCGAGACACCCGCTGCACCAGGGCCGCCGTCCGAGGCGGCGGCGTGGGCAGCGGCGACAACAAGGCTGCATCTTCCGGAAGAAAGCTACGGGACATGAACACCTCCGCTCGCGGCAGCCTGCAGGGCATGTGCCATCTCGCTACCGCCGGATATCCCCGAGCTCTCGCCTTCTACACCGCCGCCCGCCCCCCCGTCGCGCGTGGCCCAAAGTGGCTCAGCGGGACGCGGCTCACCGCAGGGCCCGCGCGAGCGCCGCGTCGTCGACCTCGTCCTCCGCGGCGCTCTCGAGCGCAGCGCGCAGCGCATCGTCGGCCGTGGTCCCGGCGGCGACGCGGATGTGCTCCTGCGCCTCCGGGTAGCCGGCGACGCGCAGGAGCAGGGCAGCGCCCACCCGGCGATCCAGCGGGGCGCTGGCGTCGTCGAGCGTGTGGAGCGCGTCCTCGGGGGTCAGGCCGACGGCGCGGTAGTCGTCGCCGGCGAGCAGCTTGCGGAGGTCCTCGCGCCAGAGCGCGAGATCGCGGCCGCGCCGCTCCAGCGCGTCGGCGCCGCGCGGCGCTGCGCCGCCGGCGACGCCCTCGTGCGCATCGCGGATGCGCTGCGCCAGCGTCTCTGTCAGGGCTTCCCCCGTCCGGAGCACGACCGGACCGTCGCTGCCCCGGCGAAAGAGGAGGAGCCGATCGTCGCGCCTCTCGACCGAGTCGAGCTCGGCGTAAGGGAGCCAGACGGTCGAGAAGGGCCGCTCGACGCGCACGCCGTCGGTGCCCACCACGACCTGGGTGCGGCGCATGGCGCGGCGGAGAAGCCAGGTCGACAGCACGGTGAGGGCAAACCACGCCACGACCGGTCCGGAGCTGCCGGTGAGCGGCTCGAAGAGCGCCGCGATCACGACGAGCCAGAGGATCATGAAGGCCGGCAGACCGAAGCAGCCGGCCACGAGCTCGCGGTGAACGCTGCCGAGCGAGACCGCGACGCGCCGCTCCGTGGGGCCGATCCCGAGCGCCGCGAGCAGGCGCGCGCCCTCTTCCTCCCGCGCGACGTGCACCTCGAGCACCCGCCCGCGGCGCAGGCGGAGCTCGACGCGGACGCGAAGGTCCGACAGGACAAGGCCGGAGCGGATCTCGGCGAGCGGGATCGAGCGCTCCGCGGCGCCGGAGTCGAGACGCAGCCCGGCCGTGTCGGCGGCCACGCGCACCGGCCCCTTCCAGCCGACGGCGGTGGTGGTGAGCAGCGCGCTCACGAACGAGAGGCCCAGGCCGACGACCACACCGGGCGCGGTGAGGGTCAGGGCGTGGAACGCGAACCCGCGGACGCTCGGATCGTCGCCCAGCACGTGCGCGAGGACCAGGGCGATCACGCTGACCAGCAAAGGCCCTCCCCCGCTCGCCAGCAGCGCGAGGCCTCCGAAGACGCGGCCGATGCCCTCGTAGCGCCGCCCGACGCGGCGGCTCGTCAGCTCGAAGGCAGGTCGGGAGGTCGCCCGCATCGCCGGGGCCATTCTGCGCCCGTTGTCGGGGCGATCTCCAGCACGTAGTTCTCGGCTCGCCCCTTGGCGTTACTCGCCGTGCTCCCCCTTGCGTCCGTTGCCGCTCGCAGCGACGGCGCCAGCCCCGGGCGCGAAGGCTCCGGCGGCGCCGAGGGGGGCGGCGCACAGCGCTGCGCCGGGCCGTGCAGGGCGCAGCCGCGCCGGCATGAACAGACCTCGCCGCGCATTGACGCGCATTGACGTGTATTTACACGGCGAGGTCGTTAACCGTGGATCCAGTAGCGGTAGCCGTTGGTGCGGAACGGCACGTCGAGCTCGCGGCAGATCTCGGCGATCACATCGGGGGTGAAGAAGTAGTTACGAATGCGGGCGATGTGATCGCCGTCGGTCTCGATGGTCCAGACGGTGCGCACCGCGGCTCCGGTATCGTGATCGAACCAGAAGAGCAGCAAGAGCTCGCCGCCATGCTCGCGCACCTCGCAGCGCGGCGGGCCGCCGAGGTAGCCCACCAGGTGATGTGCATCGACCCCACCGGCATCGGTGGTCGTGATCGGCGAGAGGCTGCCGACGAACGACCCGGTGCGCGGATCGGAGCCACGGGCCATGGTGTCCTGCACCAGGTCCTCGGCGTCCCATGGGCTCCGGGTCAGGTAGCGGCAGCAGCGGTACAGCTCGGGCCGGTGCGGCTCGAACACGTCGAGGAACCGCTGCCATGAGCCCACGCGACCATCGGCTTGCCGGGCTGCGCGAAACCGCCTCGAGCCCCCGGAGAAGATGCGCGGGGTGATGCGCCGAGACTGCAGCCTCCCGTCATCATCTGCGGCCCCGGCGAGGCAGGCGCGGCCCCGAAAGGGCACCCATCAACGCAGCCGTCGGCACACCCGTAATCCATGTTTCCCGCAGCCAAACAGATGCGACGAGCATGGCACATGGTTCGCTTGGCCCCTCTGCGTAATCTGATCCTCGTGAGGGCGCCGCATTCCTGACGAACACGACGCCCTGGCTAGGTTCAACCTGGAGGATTCTTTCATGGTAAGGATGCAGAAAGTGTGGCTGGCCATCCTGGTGGCGGCCGTGGCCGGGGGCGCCGGTGTCGCAGCGCTCCCGAGCGCAGCGATCGCCGCGGGGAAGTGCGATGGCAAGGCGAAGCCCTGTCCGCTCCAGCAGTGGATGCGCGACAACGCAGGTACGCACATGGCATCTGGCAACTTCTCCGCGGTTGCGAACGCGATGGAGAAGGCAGGCAAGTTCGGCGGTCCTAACATGACGGACTGGGCCAAGATGGCCAAGAAGACGGCCGACGACGCCAGGGCCAACAAGACGGACGACGTGAAGGCCGACTGCAAAGCGTGCCACGACGCCTACAAGGCTGCCTACATCAACAACGAGGCTCTCCGGAACAAGCCGCTCCCATAAGCAGCGCAGAGAGCCGAGCCGCCCGAGCGCGGGGGGCGCCAGGCGGGCCATTTGGGCGGCCGGGGCGCGTGATGCGTTCATCCCGCTGACCGTCCCCGAGTGCGCCGCCTGCTCTGGGCGCTGCAGTGGACCGCGCCGGCTGACCCCGACGCGGTCCTGCGCTGGTCCTGGTGGCGACGGCATCATCAGGCACTGGCGCGCCGCTGTCCCTATCGGCGCCGTGGCGCTCGGCCGCCGTAATTGCAGCTGCAGTACTAACCGTGGATCCAGTAGCTGTAGCCGTTGGTGCGGAAGGGCACGTCGAGCTCGCGGCAGATCTCGGCGATCACATCGGGGGTGAAGAAGTAGTTGCGAATGCGGGCGATGTGCTCGCCGTCGGTCTCGACGGTCCAGACGGTGCGCACGGCCGGTCCGGTGTCGTGATCGAACCAGAAGAGCAGCAAGAGCTCGCCGCGATGCGCGCGCACCTCGCAGCGCGGCGGGCCGCCGAGGTAGCCCACCAGGTGACGGGCATCGACCCCGCCGGCGTCGGTGGTCGTGATCGACGAGAGGCTCCCGACGAACGACCCGGTGCGCGGATCGGCCGGGGTCTCGCGCCCGTACTCGGTCACCACGCCGACGATCTCGGTGATCGAGCTGTCGAGGAGCAGCGAGGTCAGGGCCTGCAGGTCGCCGGCGTTGAAGGCGGCGCAGAAGGCGTCGAGCACGCCCGGCGCGGGCGCCCGCGGCTCGTCGGCCTCGGGCGCCACGAGCTTGCCGCGGCCGCGGTGCAGCGCCGCCTTGACCGCGCCGACCGAGGTCGAGAGCGACGCGGCGACCTCCTCGAGCGACAGATCGAACACGTCCTTGAGCACGACCGCCGCGCGCTCCTGGGGCGACAGGTGCGCGACCAGGGTGCCAGCGGCCTCGCGCGACGCCCGCTCGTCGGGCGCGTGCCCTGGCGCCGGAGCCGCTGCCGCGGGCTCACCGAACGCGTCGCGCTCGAGCCGCTGCCGCCGAGCGCGGTCGATCCAGAGGTTCGACGCCACCCGGAACAGCCAGGCGCGCGGGTTGGGCAGCTCGTGGAACAGGGTGCCGAGCGTGACGAAGCCGCGGGCCATGGTGTCCTGCACCAGGTCCTCGGCGTCCCACGGGCTCCGGGTCAGGTAGCGGCAATAGCGGTACAGCTCGGGCCGGAGCGGCTCGAACACGTCGAGGAACCGCTGCCATGACGCCTTCACGTCATTGCTCAGCTCGCCGAGGTCGCGCGGCTCGTCGCTCATGACCAGACCGGCTCGTAGCACAGGACCGACAGCCCGCCGCCCAGGTTCTGGGTCCGGATCTGCCGCAGCGAGAGGCGCTGATCGCGGCGCGCGAACAGCGGCGTGCCTCCCCCGAGCACCACCGGGTGCACCACCAGGCGGAGTTCGTCGACCAGGCGGTGCTCGATCAGCGTCGACACCAGGGCGGCGCCGGCCCAGGCGACGATCGGCTTGCCAGGCTGCCGCTTGAGCGCGGCGATCTCCTCGGGGTCACGGGCCACGCGGGTGTTGGCCCACGCGGCGTGCGTCAGGGTCCGGGACAGCACCACCTTGGGCAGGGCGTTCATCTTGCGCGCGAACGCGAGGTCCTGCGGCGAGCGCGGGCGCGCCTCGGCGTCGGGCCAGTACTGGAGCATGAGCTCGTAGGAGGTGCGCCCGTACACGGCCAGGCCGACGGAGTCGATCATCTCGTCGCAGTACCGCTCGAACTGCGGGTTGCCGTCCTGGAACCAGTCCAGCTCGCGGCCCGGGCCCTCGATGTAGCCGTCGAGGGAGGTGATCATGGAGACGTAGAGGCGTCGTTCGGTCGGGGGTGTCGTCGTCATGGCCCACCGACGAACGGCGCGGCCGGAAGGATACGGGGGGCGAGAATTTTTTTGGAAGGAGAGAGAAGGGTCCCCACCTCTCCACCTTGGTCTGTATCTATCTCTCTCCTCCCCGTCTCCCTGCGTACTCTCCCTTTCTCTGCCTCCCGCCATCCCCGCGGCGCGAGAGCGTGCTGACCCACAAAATGTGAACGCTCACAATAACGCGGGCCTCGCTGTTCGAGCCGCGCCTGGAGACCGTGGTGCTCCTGCGCAGGACCAGCGCGGCGCCTCACGCCCGCTCCTCGTGATTGACGCTGCGCTCCGGAGGAGCCCCGCCAGCCGTGTCCTCCCTCGGGCTGGACGATGCGATGCCTGCGGGCCGGTCGATTCGAATTGACGCGGGCAATGTGAACGTTCACAATCAGCCTGAACCGCATCTGTTTGCTTCGCCCTGGATGGGTCGTCATGCGCGCCGAGGCGTTCGTCATCCGATCGCTCTCGGCGCTGATTCCGTTCGCTCGGCCGTCTCCGATGCGATCACGGATGAGCTCTTGATGGGCTGCCGCTACGCCGTCTTCGACCACGCGACCCAGGCGCCCGGTGAGCCCATCACCGTCCAGGGCTTCGACGCGCCCCGTAAAAGCTAGCTGCCGCAACCGCTCACGGCGCGACGCACGGGCATCGATGCTCGTGCGCCGAACGCCATCCTGACATGCATCCAAGAGCTCAGAGGAGATCATGAAACGACCTCGCGCCTTCCTTCTTCTGGCTGGGGCCACGCTCGCGACGACCAGCGCCCTGAGCGGCGCCGCACATGCGCAGTCGAGCATCGACATCTCGATGACGGAGGCGCCCGCCACGCCGCGCCTGCAAGGCCCGTTCGTGTACGGTGCCGCGCCCTCGTCGCCGTTCTTGTTCGCCATCCCCGCCACCGGCCGGGCGCCGCTCGAGTTTTCTGTCTCGGGGCTGCCCGCGGGGCTCACGCTCACGTCGTCCACGGGGATCATCTCGGGGACGACGCCGGCCGCCGGCTCCTATCCGGTCCAGGTCACCGTCACCAACGCCGCCGGCACGGCGAGCGCCACGTACACGCTGCAGTCCGGCAGCACGCTCGCCCTCACGCCTCCGATGGGCTGGAACAGCTACGACTCGTTCGGCGCGAGCGTCACCGAGCAGGACATGATCGAGCAGGCGCAAGCCGTGAGGACGTACCTGCAGCCGTACGGCTGGAACACCGTGGTCATCGACTATCGATGGTACGAGCCCGGGCAGCCGATCGACGCGAACGGCCGCTATGTGCCGGCCACGGGCAAGTACCCATCGGCGACGGGCAGCAACGGTTTCAAGACCCTCGCGGACGGCATCCACGCGATGGGCCTGGGCTTCGGCATCCACATCATGCGCGGCGTGCCGCGCAAATCGTACAACGCGAATCTCCCCATCGCGGGGTCGAGCTACACCACGCGCGACGCGGGCAACCCCGACGATCCCTGTCCCTGGGATGAGCACATGTGGGGCGTTCGCGGCGACACGCCGGCAGGACAGGCCTGGTACGACGCGCTCTTCCAGCAGTACGCGTCCTGGGGCGTCGATTTCGTGAAGATCGACGACATGCTCAACAACTCGACGCGCAGATACCACCAGGCCGAGGCCGATGCGATCCACAGGGCCGTGGAGAAGACCGGGCGCTCGATCATGCTGAGCTTCTCGCCGGGTCCCAACGATCCCTCGTGGCTGATCGCCTCGTCCGGCCACCTGAACGGCAACGCCAACATGTGGCGCGTCGTGAACGACTTCTGGGATTACAACGCGCTCACCGATCTTCCCGGAGTGCTCCGCGCCGCGAGCACCTGGCAGGGCGTGAGCGACCTCACCCCGGGCCACTGGCCCGACCTCGACATGCTGCCGCTCGGCTACCTCGGCCCGCGCAACGAATGGCACGCGTCGGGTCAGACGAGGTTCACCAAGAACGAGCAGGTCACGATCATGTCGCTCTGGACCATGCTGCCGTCACCGCTCATGTTCGGCGGCAACCCCGCGCGGCTCGGCTCGGACGCGTGGACGCTCGCGCTGCTCACCAACGAGGAGGTGCTCGCCGTGAACCAGGACGCGCTCGGCGCGCGCGGCCGCCGCACGACGGTGGACGGCGGCGAGATCTGGGTCCGTGACCTGAGCGGCGACCGCAAGGCCGTGGCGTTCTTCAATCATGGAGACCGGGACATGACGATGTCCGCGTCGTTCTCGCAGCTGGGCGTCACGGGAACGCCGGTGATCCGGGATCTGTGGCGCCGCGCCGACGTGAGCGGCATGAGCGACGCCCTGTCCGCCGACGTTCCCGCCGGCGCGGCGCTCATGTACACGCTGTCGCCGCCGGGCGGGATGGGCGAGGTCTCGAGCGCGGCCGCCACGAGCGGCTCGAGCGGAGGCGGAAGCACGAGTGAAGGCGGCGCCGGAGGAGGTGGAGGCGACACGGGAGGAGGAGGTGGAGGCGCCGGGACGGCGGGCGTGGGCGCCGGCGGAGCCGGCAGCGGGGGAGAGGCCGGCGCTGCGGGCAGCACCGGCGAGCCGAGCGGCTGCGGCTGCACGGTGCCCGGCCACCGTCGCGCGCCCGCGGCGCTCCTCCTGCTCCTCGCGACGACGGCGCTCGGCGCGCTCCGTCGGAGAGCAGCCAGACGCAACGACGCGAACGTCGTCTGCCGCTGATCCTGGCGGCGCGCCGCCCTCCGCGCAAGCTGCGACGACGGCGATGGGCAGACGCCTTCGGTGCTGTACAACGAAGGCTCCCCCTTGCCGAGGAGCTGCCGCATGACGCGTCGTCTTCAGGAATGCCTGCTCGCGATCATGGACCGCAAGAACCACTGGGCCTGGGCGCACCTCACCGGCCCCGGCCTCACGCGAGACCAGCTCGCGGTCCACTTCAGGCACGAATACCGGGTCTACGTGCGCGACTTCCCGGTGCTGCTCGCGCGCGTGCTCGGCCAGTCGCCGCCGGCCGCGGTGCGCAGCGCCCTCGCCGAGAACCTCTTCGAAGAGCAGACGGGCAAGCTCTCGCTGGGCGTGTCGCACCCGGCGCTCTTCCTGGAGATGATCGACGGCCTGGGCATCCCGCGCGCGGCCATCGAGGACGCGTCGCTCCCGCTCGAGCCCGAGGCCCACGCCTACAGGGCGCTGCTCGACCACGTGAGCGCGGCGCCGCCGTGGGTCGTGGGCGCGGCGGTGCTGACGATCTTCGTGGAGGGCAGCGTGCACGAGCGCGCAGAGCTCCTCGGGCAGCGCGAGGCGCCGCCGATCGAGGAGGCGCTGCGCGCGCACCCGATGGTGCGGCACTACGGGTGTCCGCCCGAGCGCATGCGCCTGGCGAGGGCGCACCGGGCTGTCGAAGGGGGGCACCGGCGGGACGCGTGGGAGATGGTGCTGGGGCACGCGCCGGACGAGGGCCCGATGGCGGACGCGATCGCGTCCGCGGTGGCCGCTGCGCACGCGGCCTGGCTGGCATACCGGGATGGAGTCGCGCGCGCGATGGGGCTCCGTCAGGCCTGAGCTGGCCCCGGCGCACTCCTCCGGTTCTGCCTGACACGCGCGGCGTTCACTGGTAGTATCGCGCGCATCGCTTGGGCCGTTCTGCGCCCGTTCTTGAGGAGATCTCCCAGTATGTCCTTCTCGGCTCGTTCCTTTGCCTTCTTTGCCATGTTCACGCTCGGGTCCGTGGCCGCGTGCGGCGGCGAATCCAGCTCCGGGGCCGGCGGCGCCGGCGGGTCGGGCGACGACGCCGCGGGCCCGGGCCCCGGGAGCACCTCCTCCGGCCCCGGCGCGACCAGCGGCGGCGCCTCGAGCGGCGGCGGCGCCACGAGCGGCAGCGCCACCAGCGGCAGCGCCACGACGAGCAGCGGCTCAGGCGACGTCGCCGCGAGCGCCACGAGCAGCGGCTCAGGCGACGTCGCCGCGAGCGCCACGAGCACCGGCGCCGGCGACACAACGACCAGCACGGCGGCGACCGGCGGCACGGACCCCGGCGGCTGCAGCATCTTCTGCTCCGACTTCGAGGGCGGCTCGCTGCCTTCCGAGCTCCAGTTCTTCCCGGACTACCTGCGCGCGAGGATGGGCGAGTTCGTGACGCTGGACAGCACAGGTCACAGCGGCACCCACTCCGTCAAGGTCTCGGGCACGGACTTCAGCCAGATGCTCGGCGTGGCCGTGCCGAGCAACTTCTGGGGCAGGATCTACCTCAAGAGCGCCACCGACATCCAGATGGGCCACAACACGTATGTCGCGGCCGTGGAAGGCAACGGGGATCCCAACAACGGGGAGCAGATCCGCATCGGCGAGCACCAGTGTCAGCTCGAGCTGAACCGCAAGAGCGACGACAAAGAGAAGCTCTCGAACGGCGGAACGTACATGTGCAGCGGCGGCGTGAAGCTCGTCGCGAACACCTGGTACTGCCTCGAGTTCCACTACGACGGGCCGGGCCGCTCGGTGAACGTGTTCGTGGACGGCACCGAGGTCACCGCGATGGGCGTCACGGACTGGGGCCCGTACGACTACAAGCTCTTCAAGTTCGGGTTCGAGAAGTACCACGGCGGGGCCAAGACGATGTGGTACGACGACCTCGCGCTCAACTCGGAGCGCGTCGGCTGCGGCAAGTGAGGCCGCGCCGCCCGGCGCTGGAGGGAGCCTGAGGGGCCGCGGGGACGCCGCGGAGACGAGATGAAGGCGATTGTCACTCGTCGATGACGGCGTTGACGATCCCGTCGAAGAACTCCGCGTTCCCGACCGCGTCGAGCATCCGGTTCCAGCCGATCTCATCGAACGGCGTCGGCAAGCCGTGGTTCGTCAGGATGACCCCGATCAGCTCGCGGCGGCGATCGATCCACAGGAAGCACCCGGTGCCGCCCGCCTTGCCGTAAGAGCCGCTCGAGAGGCGCGACCCGCCGTTGGAGAAGCGGTGGGTCGCGAGCTCCCAGCCATACCCCTTGGGCGTCATCAGGAGATTCGTTAGCGGCGACACGTCGGTCTCCGACGCCCTCACCTCGGGCGTCTGGTTGCTCACCATGGCGGCGGCGACCTGGCGGCTCAGGACGCGGACGCCGCCGTACCTGCCGCCGTTCAGGATCATCTGGCAGAACACCGCGATGTCCCGCGCCGTCGAGAAGACACCGTCACAGCCGGCGATCCCGCCGAGCGCGTGATCCTGCTCGTCCTGCACCTCGCCGCGCACCACCCTCCCCCGGATCTCGGAGTAGCCCGTGGCCGCGGTCCGCGAGATGAGCGCCCCCGACGGGTTGAAGGTCGTGTCGCTCATGCCGAGCGGGCCCCAGATGCGCGCCTTCGCGAAGGCGTCGAGATCCATGCCCGAGGCGACCTCGATCACCCGCCCGAGGAGGCGGTAGGTGAGATCGCTGTAGAGCACCTGCGTGCCAGGCACGTACTCGAGCGGCGACTCCGCCATGCGCTGCCAGACGCGCTCGCAGTCCGGATCGTCCAGGAACTGGCTGTCCAGCGGCAAGCCTGCCGTGTACCGGAGCATGTCGCGCACCTTGATGGCCTGCTTGCCGTTGGCCGCGAACTCCGGGATGAAGTCGGCCACCCGATCGTTCAGCCGAAGCACGCCGTCCTGCGCGAGGATCACCGCCGACGTCGCCGTCGCGAGGACCTTGGTGATGGAGAGCAGGTCGAACAGCGTGTCGAGCGTCATCGGCTCGTCCGCGCCGCGGACCCGGGAGCCGAACGCCCGGTGCCCGACGATCCTCCCGCGCCGCGCTACCAGGGCGACAGCGCCCGGGAACAGGCCGTCGGTCACCCGGCGCTGGATGCGCGCGAAGACGTCCTCGAGGCGCTCCGAGCACAGACCGACGCCCTCGGGCCGCCCAGGGACGAGGTGCTCGTACGTCGGCTGCGCGTACGCCTCAGCCACCTTGGTCGACAGGAACGCCGGCGCGAACGCGGCCACCGCCGCCGTACGGCCCAGCCCCTGGAGAAGGCGCCTGCGATTGAAAGATCCATGCTCGGTGCACATGCTCGCTCCTGATCCGTGATCCGTAGGGGGCGGGTCGTGCCGCTGCAGAGCCCGCTCGGGCGCGCCTTCGCGCGCCGTCGCTGAGGTCGCCATCGACGCTCGCGATCGCCCGAATTCCTGGACAGCAGGAGGCGTGCCGAGCAGCGTCCCCGACGGTTCGCGGCGCCGCCGCGCGAGGGCTCCGGCGGACGGTGCGCCGATCGTGCACCCGACTGCACGATCGGCCGCGCGATCGCCTGCGCGGCCGCATCGCTCTGCACGGTTTTGCATGATTCGTGCAAACCAACGCCGAACCAACGCACGGCGGCGCGCGGCGCCGCGTAGGATGTGCTCGTGGACGAAGGCTTTCCCGGCGGCGATGTGCGGGGCTCCTGCACGACGGCGCTCCGGCTCGCGATCGTGGCCGGCAGCACGGTCACCTTCGCCCCGCTGCCGCCCCACGGCCGCGTCGTCCTCGGCCGCGACGAGGGGTGCGACGTGCGGATCGACGATCGCTCGGTGTCGCGCCGGCACGCGGCGCTCCACGTCGGCCCGCCGCTCCGGATCGAGGACCTCGGGAGCGCCAACGGCACCTTCGTCGGCGAGCCGCAGGCCCGCGCGCTGACGGCGCGCACGCACCGCCTGCGGCGCCTCTCGCGGGAGAGCGCGGAGGTCGGCGTCGGCGAGCGCTTCAACCTCGGCGCGACCACCGTCGTCGTCGGCCGCGCGCCCGCGGGGGCGGCCGAGGAGCCCGACCGCGGCAAGCCGCCCGTGGACATCGTGCTGCTGGCCCCGGTGATGGTGGCGCTCTACGAGCAGGCCGCCCGCGCCGCGCGGAGCCCCATCAGCGTGCTCATCCTGGGCGAGACGGGGGTGGGCAAGGAGGTGCTCGCCCGGACCCTCCACGCGCGCTCGCCGCGGTCGAGCGGGCCCTATGTCGAGCTGAACTGCGCCGCGCTGCCGCCGTCGCTCCTCGAGGGCGAGCTCTTCGGCCACGAGAAGAGCGCCTTCACGGGCGCCAGCCACGCCCGCCCCGGCCTCCTCGAGGCGGCCCACGGCGGCACGCTGTTCCTCGACGAGATCGGCGAGCTGCCCCTCGCCTTCCAGGCGAAGCTGCTCCGCGTCCTCGAGGACCGGAAGGTGCTCCGCATCGGGGGCCGCACCCCTCGCCGGCTCGACCTCCGCTTCGTGGCGGCGACCAACCGCGATCTCGAGGCGGAGATCGCGCGCGGCGCCTTCCGCCAGGACCTCTACTTCCGGCTGAACGGCATCTCCCTCGTCGTCCCGCCGCTCCGCGAGCGGATCGCCGAGATCGGCCCGCTCGCAGGCAGGTTCCTCGAGGAGGCGTGCCGGCAGCTCGACCAGCGCGGCGCGCCCCGCATCTCGCCCGAGGCGCTCGCCGCCCTCGAGGCGTACGCCTGGCCGGGGAACGTGCGCGAGCTCCGCAACGTGATCGAGCGCGCGGCGGTCCTGTGCGCAGGGGAGTCGGTCCTGCCCGCCGATCTGCCGCCGCACCTGACGAACGGCGCCACGCCCCCGTCGAGCCGCGCCGCGTCGCGGCCCAGCGGCACCATCCCGCCGCCGCCGCCCTTGCCGCCGAGCGGCGCCGCGCTGCCGCCCGGCGGCGCCGCGCCCCTGCCCAGCGGCGCCGCACCCCCGCCCAGCGGCGCCGCGCTGCCGCCCAGCGGCGCCGCGCCCCCGTCGAGCGGCGACGCACCTCCGTCGGGCCGCGTCGCGCTGCCGCCGCCTCCGCCCAGCGGCGCCGGGTTGCCGCCGGCCGACGCGCCGCCGCCGAGCGGGGACGCCCTGGCGAGGCTCCGGCTCGAGATGAAGGCCGCCGACCGACAGCGCGTGGTCGAGGCCCTCGAGCGGTCCGCGGGCAACCAGACGCGCGCCGCGAAGCTCCTCGGCGTCTCGCTGCGCACGCTGATCAACCGCATCGACGAGTACGGCATCCCGCGGCCGCGGAAGCGATCGCCCTGAGCGCTCACGAGCGCGACGAGAGCGCCGCGCCCCCGGCGCCCAGCGCGCGGGACGCCCCCTCCCGGATCGGCGTTGCTACGCTGATACAGCGTCACTATCGACTCGACGCTGGCAACCGACAGGTGGTCAAGAGGGAAGTGTCGAAAGGCAGCCTGAACTCCTGCCAATCGGGTCCCACGGTGAGCGCCCGCGACGGCAGCGTCGACCTCAGGGAGCGGGGGTGAAGGCGACGGTGAGCGTGTAGGGGCCGCTGTTGATCGACGTGTAGGCGTCGACGATGACGAACAGGGGCTCGCCGCCGGTGACATCGATCACGAGCGTCTCGTCATGGCCGCGGCCTTCGTCGTCGACGCACGCGAGCTCGGAGCCGAAGTCCGCGCAGCTCTCGCGCAGGTAGATGCCCAGGTCGGTCTCGGCGGACAGCGTCAGCGTGAGCGCGCCGTCGCTCGGCGGCGTGAACCTGTGGATCGTCTCCGGCGCGTCCCATCCGAGGCAGCTGCCCTCGAACACCGAGGGGCCGGTCGCCGTGTTGCCCGTGTTCTCGCCGATCACGAGCTCGACCGCGTTCTCGCACAGCACGTCGGGCTCGTAGGCGCACGTGGCGGAGCAGCCATCGCCGCTCGTGGTGTTGCCGTCGTCGCATTGCTCGGCCGAGCCGACGGTCCCGTCGCCGCAGACGACCGGCGTGAAGCTGACGTTCAGGGTGTAGGGACCGGCCTCCCGCGGCTCATAGGAGTCGACGACGATCGGCACGGTCTGGCCGTCGCTCACGTGGATCTCGATCCGCTCTTCGTCGGGCAAACCATCGTGGGGGTAGTTCTCGTCGGAGCAGTCGATCTCGGAGAGCATGTCCGCGCACGAGCTACGGGCATAGACGCTATGCTCGGTCGGCGACTCGAGCTCGACCACGAGCGTGCCCGACTGCCCGGCGGGCGGCGTGAACAGGTGGATCTCCTCCGGTCCGTGCCCCGTGTTGCCGAGGTAGCAGGTCCCTTCCAGCCCGCTCGTGCCCCCCGACGTGTCGCCGTGGATCGTCGTCGAGACGATCGGTGTCGCGCTCGCGCAGGCGGCCTCGGCGATCGGGGTGCAGGTCGCGGCGCAGTCGGTGTCCGCGCAGTCGTAGGACCCGTCCCCGTCGTCGTCCTCGTGGTTCGCGCAGTCCGTCTCGCCTGGCGTGCAGACGCCGCTCAGGGTGTCGCACACGCCGAGCGAGGGGCACTGCGCGTTCGAGGTGCACCTCGGGACGCAGGCCCGGATGCCACCGCCGATGTCCTCGCAGGCATAACCGTCGCGGCACTCCGACGACGCGCTGCAGAGCGCCAGGCACGCGCCCACGCCATCGAAGATATCAAGACAGACCCCGCCGTCGCACTCTCCGCCCGGCGTTGGCTCGGCCGCGGGCTCACACAGGTCCGAGCAGAGCCCGGACGGGTATCCAAGTTCCTCCTCGGAGAGGCAGATGTCCCCGGTGCACTCATCGTCCATCGCGCAGGCCTCGTACAGCGCGCCCGCCGGCCCGCTTCCGCCGCTACCGGTGCCGGTTGGCTCGGCGCCGCCGCCGCCGCCGGTGCCGGTTGGCTCGGCGCCGCCGCCGCCGCCGGTGCCGGTTGGCTCGGCGCCGCCTCCGCCGCCGGTGCCGGTTGGCTCGGCGCCGCCGCCGCCTCCGCCGGTGGGCTCGGCGCCGCCAGCACCGCCACCGCCGGTTGGCTCGGCGCCGCCGCCGCCACCGGTGCCGGTTGGCTCGGCACCGCCGCCTCCGCCGCCACCGGTGCCTGTTGGCTCGGCACCGCCGCCTCCGCCGGTGGGCTCGGCGCCGCCAGCACCGCCTCCGCCGGTGGGCTCGGCGCCGCCAGCACCGCCTCCGCCGGTGGGCTCGGCGCCGCCAGCACCGCCTCCGCCGGTGGGCTCGGCGCCGCCAGCACCGCCTCCGCCGGTGGGCTCGGCGCCGCCGCCGCCGCCACCGCCGGTGCCAGTTCCGGTGCTCGTGGCGTCGACGCCGCCGCCACCGCCAGCGCCGCCGGAGCCGCCATTGCCGCCGGCGCCGACCTGGCCGTCATCGTCTCCGCAGCCCGCGGCAGCCGACAGCGCCAGCACGAAAAGACCTGCAACGAGTCGTACGTTCATCCACCTGCTCCAACGCAAGAGAGAGCTGTCGTGACGCGACGTGGGCCTCACCCCCACGGCGCAGCGTGATGCCATCTTCGGCACAACCGATCCGCCTGGCAAACCCCCTTTCATGAAGGCCGCCTGCCTCCGCCGCGCGCCAGTGCGCGCGGCCGCCGGATCCGGGCGTGGCTGCGCATCGCACGGAGAATCGCGCGCGGAGCGCACAATGCGCCTGGATCGTCTGCTGAGAGGGCTGCTCTTCTTTCATCAAACGCTCCGGACTCGCCCTCCGACAGTACGCGCATTGAGGGTCGGTGTTTCAGGCACATTGGCACGGAGGGCTCCGCAGCCAGCGGAGTGACCTCCTGGGGTAGCTGGTGTTGATCAGGAACCTCGTATCGGAAAAACCTGCCGCGAATACCTGGGCAAGAGCAGGATCGGGATCCGAGTGAAGCGGCCAGGCGCGGGGCCCTATGCGCTGTCGAGCATGATGGACGCGAGCTTCATGGCCGCTGCCTCCAGGTGCGCCTGGCGGCGACGTCGCCCACACTCTCCCAGGTGAACGCGTGACCAGCATTTTGTTGGGTTTCCTTGTTGTGTGAACGTTCACATGTCGTTTATCATCTCGGCCACTCGAAGCGCTTCGAAAAGGAGGGCCGATGCCCGTTTCTCACCCCGGAGGAAATTTATGATCACAAGAGTCACGGGCGCAGCGCTGCTCGCCGCAGGGACCCTGACGCTGGCCGCGTGCAGTCGCAGCGACGACGGCGAGTCCGGCGGCAAGGAGCTGCGCATCTGGCACTACGAGGCTCCCGAGAGCGCCATGGGCGTGGCCTGGAACGAGGCCATCAAGGAGTTCGAGGCCACTCATCCGGGCGTGAAGGTCAAGCTCGAGGAGAAGGGCTTCGAGCAGATCCAGAAGACCGCGCCCATGATCATGAACTCCAAGAGCGCCCCCGACGTCATGGAGTACAACAAGGGTAACGCGACCGCCGGGCTGCTGTCCAAGCAGGGCCTGCTCGAGGACCTCACGCCCGAGGTCACCAAGCGCGGCTGGGACAAGCTGATCAGCCCGAACGTGCAGGCCGTCGCCAGGTACGACGAAAAGGGCATCATGGGCGGCGGCAAGTGGTACGGGGTCCCCAACTACGCCGAGTACACGCAGGTCTACTACAACAAGGACCTGTTCAAGAAGTACGACCTCCAGGTCCCGACCACGTTCGACGAGCTCACCAAGGCGATGGACGCGTTCGTCGCCAAGGGCGTCACGCCGCTGGCGAACGCCGGCGCCGAGTACATGGCGCAGCAGTACGTCTACCAGCTCGCGCTGGAGAAGGCCGACCAGCCGTGGGTGAACGCGTTCCAGCGCTACACCGGCAAGGCCGATTTCACCGACCCGGCATGGACGTACGGGGCGACCACGTTCGCCGACTGGGTGACGAAGGGCTACATCGCCAAGAACTCGGTCAGCGCCAAGGCCGAGGATGCCGGGGTAGCGTTCATGAGCGGCAAGTTCCCGATGATGTTCTCCGGGAGCTGGTGGTTCGGCCGCGTGGCCAAGGAGGCCAAATTCGACTGGGGTACCTCCGTGTGGCCCGGCGCCAAGATGACCCTCGGATCGGGCGGAAATCTGTGGGTCGTGCCGGCAGGATCGAAGAACAAGCAGCTCGCCTACGACTTCATCGACATCACGCTGAAGAAGAAGATCCAGAACATTCTCGGCAACGCGGGCGCGGTGCCGGTGGCGGCCGACAGCTCGGCCATCACCGAGCCCAGGGCCAAGAAGCTCAACGACGACTTCAACACCCTCGCCCAGTCGAGCGGCCTGGCGTACTACCCGGACTGGCCGGTCGCGGGCTTCTACGATCAGTGGGTCTCGCATACCCAGAAGCTCATGAACGGCGATTCGCCGCAGTCGGTGCTCAGCGGAATCCAGAGATCCTACGACAGCGGCCTGCCCAAGTGACGACACGCAGCTTGACGGGGCGTGACCGGCTCGCCTACCTGCCCTACCTGATCCCCGGGCTGCTGCTGTTCGCCGGGGTCATCGGGGCGCCGTTCCTGATGAACATCGGGACCAGCTTCACCGAGTGGGCCGGCGTCGGCACCCCGACGTGGGTAGGGCTGGACAACTACCGGGAGCTGGCGACCGACGGCGAGTTCTGGGCGTCGTTCCGGCACAACGCGCTGGTCATCGTCGGGATGGCGATCCTCCCGACGATGATCGGTCTCGTGCTGGCCTCCGTCTTGACCGACCTGATCGACCGGCACTTCGGCCCGCGCACCGCCAGCGCCCTGCGCGCCTGCATCTACCTGCCGCAGGTCCTGCCAATCGTCATCGCGGGCATCGTGTGGAGCTGGCTGCTCGCCCCCGAGAACGGCGCGGTGAACGTCCTGCTGGACGCGATCGGGCTCGGCTCGCTCGCGCATGACTGGCTCGGCGATCCCGCCACCGCGCTGTGGAGCGTCATGGGGGTCATGGTCTGGATCCAGATCGGATTCCCCCTCGTGATCTTCATGTCCGGGCTGCAGCGCGTGGACCCCTCGCTGTACGAGGCGGCCGAGATCGACGGGGCCTCGTGGGCGCAACGCTTCTGGCACGTCACCATCCCGCAGATCAGGCCCGAGATCTTCGTGGTGCTGCTGTGGACGACGATCGCTGCGCTCAAGGCGTTCCCGCACATCTTCGTGCTCACCAGGGGCGGCCCGGGAGGCGCGACCAGCGTGCCGTCCTACTACTCCTACGTCAATTTCTTCGAGAAGACCGACGTCGGCTACGGCTCCGCGGTCGCCACAGTGCTGACGCTGATCATCATCGCGCTCACCATCGCCTTCCTGCGGCTGCAGGGCGGTGAGCTGGGGGAGGAGCGGTGACCGTGACGCTGACCGAGAGCCCGGTGAGCGCACCCGCGCGGAACCGGCCGCGGCGGCGCCGCCGGGGTCCGTCGGCCTACGCGGTGCTGGTGGCGCTGGCCGCGCTGGCCGGGATCATGCTGATCCCCTTCGCCGTGGTGGTCTTCAACGCGCTGAAGACGCCGGAGGAGTACACCGCCAACGGCCCGCTCGCCCCGCCGGAGGGATTCTATCTCGAGGGGATCAAGGACTTCTGGGAGCGCGTCGGCTTCGGCCACGTCCTGCTCAACAGCCTGCTCATCAGCGGCTCGGTGGCCGTGCTGGCGGTCCTGCTGTCGGTCCTGAACGCCTACGCGCTGGGCATCGGCCGGATCAAGGGACGGATGTGGGTGCTGGTCCTGCTGCTGATGGCCAACACGCTGCCGCAGGAGTCGCTGGTCTACCCGCTGTACTACCTGGCCAACAAGCTCGGGCTCTACGACACCCGGATCAGCGTGATCATCGTGTTCGCCGTCGTCCAGAGCGCGTTCGGCACCTACCTGCTGTCGTCGGTGATGTCGGCGTTCCCCCGGCCGCTGCTGGACGCGGCGCGGATAGACGGCGCCAGCCGGTGGCAGATCCTGTGGCGGGTGATCGTGCCGGTCGTGCGGCCCACGCTGGCGGTGATGCTCGTCTTCTTCTTCATCTGGACCTGGAACGAGTTCCTGATCCCCCTCGTCTTCCTCATCTCCAACGACAACCAGACGGTCTCGGTCGCGCTCGGCGTGCTGCAGGGGCAGCGGCTGATGGACGCCACCATGTCCAGCGCCGCCGCGCTGCTCGGCCTGCTGCCGACCATCGTCTTCTTCCTCATCTTCCAGCGCACGCTATCGCGCGGACTCACAGCAGGAGCGATCAAGGAATGAAGTTCAGCGACGGTTACTGGATGATGCGCAAGGGCGTGCACGCGGTCTACCCGATGGAGGTCCTCGACATCGACGCCGGGCCGGCGTCGTTCGTCGCGCACGCGCCCGTCCAGCGGATCCGGCACCGCGGCGACCTGCTCAAGGGACCGGTGGTGACCGTCACCTGCGCGTCCCCGATGCCGGACGTCATCGGTGTCACCATCACGCACTTCGCGGGCGAGCGGCCCCGCGGCCCGGCGTTCGAGCTGGCCACCGACCCGACCGGGGCGGTGACGTTGGACGAGGAGGCGGCCACGCTGACCTCCGGCGCGCTGTCGGTGCGGGTCGGGCGCGGCGAGGGGTGGAGGCTGGACTTCCTGGCCCGGGGCCGCCGCCTCACCGGCAGCGCGCAGAAGGCGACGGCGATCATCGACACCGACGACGGCCGCCACTACGTGCGCGAGCAGCTCGACCTCGGCGTGGACCACTTCGTGTACGGGCTCGGCGAGCGGTTCGGGCCGCTGGTCAAGAACGGCCAGGTCGTGGACATCTGGAACGCCGACGGCGGCACGTCCAGCGAGCAGGCGTACAAGAACGCGCCGTTCTTCCTCACCAACGCGGGCTACGGCGTGTTCGTCGACCATCCCGGGCGCGTGTCGTTCGAGGTGGCCTCCGAGGCGATGGCGCGGACGCAGTTCAGCGTCGAGGGCCAGTCGATGCGCTACTTCCTCATCTACGGGCCGACGCCGAGGGAGATCCTGCGCAAGTACACAGCGCTCACCGGGCGGCCCGCGAGGGTGCCGGGCTGGTCGTACGGGCTGTGGCTGTCCACCTCGTTCACCACCGATTACGACGAGGCGACCGTCACCTCGTTCATCGACGGGATGGCCGAGCGGGGCCTGCCGCTCAGCGTGTTCCACTTCGACTGCTTCTGGATGCGCGAGTTCCGGTGGTGCGATTTCGAGTGGGATCCACGCGTGTTCCCCGACCCGCCCGGGATGCTGCGCCGGCTCAGGGGGCGCGGCCTGCGCATCTGCGTCTGGATCAACCCCTACATCGGGCAGCGCTCGCCGCTGTTCGAGGAGGGCAGGGCGCGCGGCTACCTGCTGCGGCGCCCCAACGGCGACGTGTGGCAGTGGGACCTGTGGCAGCCGGGCCTGGCCGTGGTCGACTTCACCAACCCCGAGGCCCGCGCGTGGTACGCCGCCAAGCTCGACGCGCTGCTCGACATGGGCGTGGACTGCTTCAAGACCGACTTCGGCGAGCGCATCCCCACCGACGTCGTCTACCACGACGGGTCCGACCCGGACCGCGCGCACAACTACTACGCTTATCTCTACAACCAGACGGTGTTCGAGCTCTTGCGCAAGCGGCGCGGCGAGGGCGAGGCGATCGTGTTCGCCCGCTCGGCCACGGCGGGCGGGCAGCAGTTCCCGGTGCACTGGGGCGGCGACTGCGAGTCGACGTTCGAGGGCATGGGGGAGAGCCTGCGGGGCGGCCTGTCGCTGGGCATGTCGGGATTCGGCTTCTGGAGCCACGACATCGGCGGATTCGAGGGCACCCCCGACCCGGCGCTGTTCAAACGATGGATCGCGTTCGGGCTGCTATCGTCGCACAGCCGGCTGCACGGAAGCCGCTCCTACCGGGTGCCATGGCTGTTCGACGAGGAGTCGGTGGAGGTCCTGCGGCGCTTCAGCCGGCTGAAGATGCGGCTGATGCCCTACCTGGCCGGGGCCGCGCGGCAGGCGTACGGCGAGGGCCTGCCGATGATGCGCGCGATGGTCGTCGAGTTCCCGGACGACCCGGCCTGCACGCATCTCGAGCGGCAGTACATGCTGGGCGACGACCTGCTTGTGGCGCCTGTCTTCTCCGCCGACGGGGAGCTCTCCTACTATGTGCCGCGCGGCGTTTGGACGCACTACCTCACCGGGGAGCGCGTCGAGGGCGGCCGCTGGGTGCGCGAGCGCCACGGGTTCGACAGCGTGCCGCTGCTCGTCCGGCCGGGGGCGGTGATCCCCGAGGGCGCGGTGGAGGACCGTCCCGATTACGACCACGCGGATGGTGTAACGCTGCGCGTGTACGAGCCGGCGGACGGCGCCCGCGTCACCACCGTGATCCCGGGCGCGGACGGGGACGCGGTCACGACGTTCACCACGTCCCGGGACGGCCCGGTGGTGCGGGTGGAGGCCGCGGGCGCCCCAGGTGCCTGGAACGTTCTCCTCGTCAACCGCCGCGTCGCGGCCGTTGAAGGCGGGGAGAGCGCGGAGCACCCGCGGGGAGCGCTGGTCAGGGCGACCGGCGGCGAGCTGGTCATCACGCTGGAAGAGAAGGGCTCAACCACGGCGCCCGGTCCCAAAGGAGACGACCGATGAAGAGATTTCGCTCAATCGCTGCTTCCGTTCCGTTCGTCCTCGCGCTTTCGTTTCACCCCTCGGACTCGAGCGCGAGTGACATGCTGCCGTTCCAGGATCCCGGTCTGGGGATCGAGATCCGCGTCCGCGACCTCCTCGGCCGGCTCACGCTCGACGAGAAGATCTCGCTCCTGCATCAGTTTCAGCCTGCCATTCCGCGGCTCGGCATTCCGGACTTCAAGGCCGGCACCGAGGCGCTGCACGGAGTGGCCTGGTCCACCGATCGCGACAACGGCGGCGCCGTCGTGACGGCTACCGGCACGGTGTTCCCGCAGGCGATCGGCCTGGCGACGACCTGGAACACGGATCTCATCCGGCAGGTCGGCGAGGCTGTCGGAGACGAGGTTCGCGGCCATCACGCGCTCGCCCCTCGCGTCTGGGGTCTGCAGGTGTGGACGCCCGTGGTCAACCTCCTGCGCGACCCGCGCTGGGGGCGCAACGAGGAGGGCTATTCCGAGGACCCGCTCCTCTCCGGCGCGATCGCCACGGCATACGGGCGCGGCCTCGAAGGGGACGACCCGCTCTACCTGAAGACCGCGCCGGTCATCAAGCACTATCTCGCCAACAACAACGAGATTCATCGTGACACCACGTCGTCGAACCTGCGCCCCCGCGTGAAGCACGAGTATGACGAGCTGGCCTTCAAGATACCCATCGCCGCCGACGCCGTGACCGGCGTCATGACATCTTACAACCTGGTCAACGGCAGGCCGTGCACCGTCAACCCGGATGTCGGCGAGGTCGTGCGGAGCTGGACGGAGAAGACGCTCTACAACGTGTCCGACGCCTGGGCCCCCAACAACTTGAGCGCCTCGCAGAAGTACTTCGCCACGAGTGAGGAGGCCTTCGCGGCCACGCTCCTGGCCGGAGTGGACAGCTTCACCGTCGACGACGCCAACAGCGCGCGCACCATCGAGATTCTCCACTCGGCGCTCGCGCAAGGGCTTCTCACCGAGGAGGACATCGACGCCTCCGTCGAGCACGTCCTTTCCGTCCGCCTCCGGCTCGGCGATTTCGACCCGGACGGGGGCCCCTACGCCGGCATCGGGCCCGAGGTCATCGACAGCCCGGAGCACCGCCAGCTGGCCCGCCGGGCCGCCGACGAGGCCATGGTGCTGCTCGCGAACAGGCGTCGCCTCCTGCCGCTGGACCCGTCGGCCACGCGGCGGATCGCGGTCGTCGGGCCTCTCTCGGACACGCTCTACACGGACTGGTACTCCGGGGCGCTGCCGTACCGGGTCACGCCCCTGGACGGCATCCGCGAGCGGCTCAGCGGCGCCACTGTCCTCTCCAGCGAGGGCGTGGACCGGATCGTGCTGCGCGACGTCGCGAGCGGCCGCTACGTGACCGCCGGCGCGGACGAGGACGGGGACATCCTGCGCGTCGGCGCGGCCAGCGCGGGTCCCACCGAGGAGTTCGACGTGTTCGACTGGGGGCAGGGCATCGTCACGTTGCGCAGCGCGGCCAACGGCAAGGTGGTCGACCGCTTCAACTTCGGCCCCAACTTCGCGAACCGCGCCGCCCAGCCGTACGGCTGGTTCGTCCAGCAGCAGTTCGTCCTCGAGCCGCAGAGCGACGGCACGCACGCCATCCGCTACGCCGGATACGAGAAGGCATTCGACTGGGCCGGACCCGAGGTCTACCTGACGATCGCCGAGGACGGCGCGCTCGCCCTGACCGCGACCGAGGCGGCCAACGCGGCTCACTTCGCGGTCGACGTGGTCCGGAGCGGCGTCGACGAGGCCGTGCGCGCGGCGACAGGCGCCGACGCCGCCGTGGTCGTCGTCGGCAGCATGCCGTTCATCAACGGGCGGGAGGATCACGACCGCACGTCGATGGCGCTGGCCGAGCGGCAGTCCGCCCTGGTACGGGCGGTGCTCGCCGCCAATCCGCGCACCATCCTCGTGATGGAGAACAGCTATCCGGTGACCATCCCGTGGGAGAAGCTCCACGTCCCCGCCATCCTGTGGACCACCCATGCGGGCCAGGAAACCGGCCATGCCATCTCCGACGTCCTTTTCGGCGACCACAACCCTGCCGGGCGACTGACCCAGACCTGGTACCGCTCGGCGGACGACCTGCCGGACGTCCTCGAGTACGACATCATCAAGGCCCGGCGGACCTATCTCTACTTCGACGGTGATCCGCTCTATCCGTTCGGATACGGGCTGTCGTATTCGACCTTTGGGTACGACAACCTCCAGCTGAGCGCCCGGTCGGTCCAGGCCGGCGACCAGATCTCGGTGCGCGTCGACGTCACGAACACGAGCCTGCGGGCCGGCGACGAGGTCGTTCAGCTCTACAGCCGCCAGCCATCGTCGCGCGATCCGCAGCCCGCCAAGCAGCTGCGGGCGTTTCGGCGGATCCATCTCGCGCCGGGCGAGAAGCGGACGGTCGAGCTCGCTTTCGCCGCCTCCGACCTCGCCCACTGGGACGTGACCCGGAGCCGCTGGGTCCTCGAGGCCGCTGGCGTCGAGCTGATGGTCGGCTCCTCCTCGGCCGACATCCGCCGGAGCGCGGTCGTGCGCGTGCGCGGCGAGCGCATCCCGGCGCGCGACCTTGCCCGCGAGACGCGAGCGCTCGACTTCGACGACTACGCCGGCATCGAGCTGGTCGACGAGAGCATGGAGTGGGGCGATGCCGTGGGCGCCACCGCGGGCGACTGGCTCCGCTTCTCCGATGTGGAGCTGGGCAGCGGTGCCAGCCACTTCAGCGGCGGGTTCGCCCGCGCCGAGGCGGGCGACGCGCTCGTCGAGATCCGGCTCGACGATCCGGTCCGCGGCAAGGTGGTTGGGACCGCCGTCGTGCCGAGCACGGGCGACGTGTACGCCTACGCCACCGCGACCGCCGAGCTCGACGGCGCTTACGGGCGACACGACGTCTACCTCGTCTTCCGTGGAGCCGCCCGCCTGTCGACGTTCGCGATCGACTGAGGGGCCCTTCGACGTAGGTCTCCGCATACCCGTCTCCGTGCCGGTTTATCCCGGCGCACGGGAGGGTGGGTGGGATCACGTTACGCCCGGGTCATCCCCGACGGGTGACGGGCTCTTCGGTGGGCAGGAGGGGCGTGGCGGCGCGGGGGCGCGGCGCCACGGCCGCGCTCAGTACATCAGGTTGCCCTGGCCGAGCACGAAGGTGATGTTCTGACCGAACTGGGCCCGGGCGGTCGTCACGCGCGCGGTCGCGTTCACGATGCGGTTGCGGCGCTCGACCGCCGAGCTCGCCGCGAGGCCCTGGGCGATCTCGGCGCGCGCGAGGTCGAGCTGCTGCGCCGCGGCGGGATACAGCGTCATCGGGGCCATCACCTCGATGGCGTCGTCGATCTCGACGCGGGCGAGCTCCATCAGCTTCTGCTGCACGTCGGCGCGCGTGTTCGCGAACTGGTCGACGAGCACCCGCGCGGCGTCCAGCCGTTGCTTCGCGATGTCGGCGTTGAAGGCGGCGTTCAGCGCGCGCAGGAAGCGAGCGATGGCGTTCGCGTCGAGCGGCACGAGGTTGAGCGGCGTCCCGAAGCGCTGCTCGAGCTCCTGGGCGGCCGGAGAGAAGAGGAAGGGCGTCGAGGCGTAGAACGTGACGGCGTCGGTGATGCCCGGAGCCGCCTTGTCGTTGATCTGAAGGTTGTTGTGGAAGAAGGGCGGCGTGTCCGCGGCCTCGATGAGGGGCGGCGGGTTGAAGGTGCCGTTGCCGAACGAGTTGGGGAAGCCGATGCCCGTGGCGTCGAAGTTGGGCGCCGGCAGGTCTCGCCCGCCGAAGCCGCCGTCCGCGAGGAACTCGCCCCCGAAGCTGCCCCCGTTGACCGGCGACCCCTTGGTGCGCGTGCCGGTGTCGAAGTTGCGGTTGTTGCCGGTGTCCTGGAAGTTCGCGCCGGCGTTGTGGTGGCACAAGTCGCAGCGGCCGCGGTTCGGGTCCATGAACGCTTGCCGGCCGTCCTCCGCCTCCGCGTCGAACAGGCGAACGCTCGCCAGATCGAGCTCGTTCAGCCGCCCCAGGCTGAGCTGGAAGGCCAGGGTCACGTCCTCTTCTTCCGGTGTCGGCAACCGGAAATCGACGCCCGGCTCGCGGGCGAGGCGCTTGGGAAAGTGCTGGGTGATCGCGTCCTTGAGGAAGCCGCGCAGCGTGCCGTCGCTCGAGCCGTCCCCGCCCCAGCCGGTCCGCTCCGTGGGGGGATTGGTGGTGCCGTCCCCCGAATCCGCCCGGATGCTGGTGCTGAGCGAGAGGACGTGGTTCACCCCGCGCGAGACGAACCGGTGCGTCGGATCGGCGAAGCCGTCCACGTTCTCGAGGATGGCCGCGTCGTCCAGCAGATCCGATGTCTCGAGCTCGGCGAGCTCCGGCACCTGCCGGAACACGAAGAGCGGGTCATTGGGGTTGGTTTGGTCGAGGGCCTGGATGAACGGCACGTCGAGCGTCGTGTTGTTGGCCACGGGGTGGCAGGTGCCGCAGGTGCGGCCGTTGCCCTCGAACGTCTCGTGGAAGAAGACCCCCGCGCCCGCGCAGATGTCCTGCGAGACGAGCCCGGCGACCACGCGCGGATCCTGCGCGCATTCAGCGAGCCGATCCGCCAGGGCGAGCGATTGCGAAGCTTCGCCGAGGGGCTCCGGAATCTCGTCCTCTGCCTCCGAGCACCCCCCGGCGAACAGCGCCATTCCGACCCCGCACGCGAACAGCAGCCCCGTCTTCGAGCGTCCCATCAAGCTCTCTCCGTTAGAGGCGCAGCGCCCGGCCGTGGCGAGCGGCCACGATCAGGAAAGCGGCGCGTTTCATCCACTCTTCAGCTGTGGTCGCGGAGCCATTCGAGCCGCCCGGCGGTGCGGCGCGGGCCTCGTGAGCCACGCCCCGGCGGGGAAACCGCCGGAGAGGCAGCCCTCGCCGCCCGGCGCGCGAGGCCGCGCGCCGGGGGCGTCAGGCGGTGCTAGGAGCGACCTCAGACGAGCGATGATGTAGCTGAACAAAAACGATGTTCAACGTTCGGCGCGGCCCAGAGCTCCATTTTTAAATATTCTTTACAAACAGGCCCGGGATGCGCTGAGCACCGAAAACGCCCAGCTGAGCCCGTATCCGAAGTGGGTGACCGCCGCTTTAGAGCCCGCGGATCCAGGTGCGGAGGACGGCCAGCCCGGCCTCGTCCACGATCTCGGTCCCGAGGGGCGGCATCGAAGGCCAGTCCGGATCGCGCCTCCGGGCGCGCTCCACCACATCACTGCCGTCGGGATCACCCGGGTCGATCACCGGGCCGACGGCGGTGCGGTAGGTGGCCGTCGACTCGACGGACGCGAGCTCGCCGACCCGCAGCGTGAAATCGAACCTGCGCTCCGGGTCATAGCAGCGCGCGCCGTCGCTCTTCGGGCGGCTCCGGTTGTGGCAGTGGCTGCAGTTCGCGTGCAGCCAGCCGAGGGCGTCGCGCGTCACGGCGTCTCCGGGCAGCTGGATCGGCAGGCGCGGAGGATCCGACAGCATCCCGCGTGCGATGACCTCGTCGAGGTCGACCTCGCCCCGGCTCGTGGCGAGCTGGATCGCGGAGAAGCCGAGCACGCGGCTCCTGGTCCCGCCGTGGCAGCCCATGCACTCGGCCGCCGCGGGCACGTCGTGCGGCGTCCCGCGCGCGTCCGCGGCGCCGCCGGGCGTCGCGAGCGCGTCGGTCCCGTCGGCGTTCCAGACGTAGGCGACCGAGGCCCAGTCCTCGGGGGCGGGGCCCACCTTGGCGAGCAGGCGGGTCTCGACGAGCGCCCCATCCCTCCGGAACTCCTTCCACAGGCGGGTCCCGTCGGGGAACTGCCATGCATCCTGATCGCCGGTGTCGATCTGCGCGCCGGGCGGCAGCCGGATGAACCGCTGCTTCTCGGCGCCGTCGCTCCAGAGCGCGAACCCCGGCTCGTAGGCCACCACGTCGCTCGCCACCGCGCGCGCGGCGATGTCAGCGTAGAGGCCAGTCTCCGACAGCGCCGCGGGCAGCTCGGCCTGGCGCTCTGGATCGGGCGGATCGCACTCGTGGAAGTCGTCGCAGCCGGCGGCGGCGAGGCCGGCGGCGGCGAGCCAGAGCAGGGCGGAAGCAGCGCGGGTCGGGCGCCTCTCGCGGGTGGACATGGCCGTATCTAGACAGAGGCCATGTGCCATCTCCAGTGATGGTTCGTGATAGAGAATATCATCATGGTGAATCTATCGACCATCGACCTCAACCTGCTCCACGTCCTCGCGGTCACGCTCGAGGAGCGCAGCGCGACGCGCGCCGCGCGCCGGCTGGGCGTCACGCAGTCGGCGGTCTCGAACGCGCTCGCCAGGGCCCGCGAGCTGCTCGGCGATCCGCTGCTCGTCCGCGATGGCCGCGGCATGGCGCCGACGCCGGCGGCGGACGAGCTGCTGCCGGAGCTCGCGGCGGCGATGGGCCAGCTGCGGTCGATGATCGAGCTCCGGCGGGTGTTCGACCCGCGCTCGTCGACCCGGGAGCTCACGCTCGCCTGCGCCGACAACTCGCAGATCGCGGACGTGCCGCCCGTCGCGGCGGCGCTCGCGCGGGAGATGCCGCTCGCGCGGCTCCGCGTGGTGAGCATCGATTACCTGGTGGCGTCGGGGGGCATGTCCGCGGGCGGGCTCGACGCGGCGATCGGGGTGCACAAGCGCGACCCTGGGCTGCGCGTCGCGCCGCTCTACCGGGATCCGACCGTGGGAGTCGTCCGCCACGATCACCCGATCGTGGGCCAGCGTCTGACGCGGGGCTCCTTCCCGCGGCTCGGCTTCATCGACGTGCACATCCCGCTCGGCCGTCCGGGTCGTGGTCACGCCATGGTCGAGCAGGCCCTCCGCGCGCAGGGCCTGGTCCGCCGGATCGCCCTGGTGGTCCCTGGTTTCGCGGCCGCGACGATGGCGGCAGCGGCCAGCGACCTGGTGGCGTTCATGCCTCGCCGCGTCGCCGTGGCGCTCGGGTCGCACCTCCCTGTCCGGATCGTCGAGCTGCCCGTGAAGGACCTCGGGCACGAGATCTCGCTCGCGTGGCATGAGCGGACGCACAAGGACCCGGCGGCCGCCTGTCTGCGGAAGGTCATCGTGGAGACCCTGCGTGCGGCTGGCGGCGGCTGCAACGAGACCCCGCAGATCGTGTAAGGACCGACGGCATCTTCGCTGGCAGCCTTGAAGAACACCTCGCTCGAGTAATCCATGAACAGCGTGTGGATCGTGTTTGCCGCCAGGGATTCATAGACGAACCACTGCCCGTCGCTGATCCTGCGGTACCAGAGCTGAATGGGCATGTCCCCCACGGTGATGGTCGACATCCTGAACGGCCGCGGAAATCTCTCGTTGGTCCCGTTCCAGACCTTGATCCACTGGTCCGCGACGTGGGACTGGAGCTTGCGCGGCTCCGCCGGCCAGTTCGGTATTCCGCACGCACCGCCGATCAGCTTGGCGGTCCCCGGCCCTTGGCCGTCGCCGGGGTCGACGAAGCCACACCCCGTGAAGCCCGGGTTGGTGAAGGACAGGTGGTAGTGACCGTACCCCGATTCGTCCTCCAGTGTGCCTCGCGTGCCGCTCATGCAACGAGTTCGAGGCAGGCGCCACAAGAACTTCCATGTCGATGAAGCCGCCATCCGGGATGGATGAAAGATTCCAGGCACATGCGAGCCCGCGTGGTTTTTATGCTAAATCATGTTAACAATAGTCGAAGACGGGGATGCGTGAATAGCCTCCGGTGCTAGGTCCCTCCGCAGTACCTGCCCCTGGGTGGGCAGGAGGAGGAAACCACATGCACTTGCTCCAGCACGTTCAGAACCTCCGTCGTTTCACTCCGTCCCGCTCCCTGAGCTTGCGTGTCCTGGTGGGCGCCGGCCTCCTCGCGGGGGCAGGCCTGCTGCTTCCCGAGATAGCCTCGGCGCAGGAGGAGGACCCCGTCCCCTGCCCGTTCGACAGCGTCCTCTGCCTCTTCGAGGAGGAGGACTACGGCGGGGAAATCTTCAACGTCCGGGCGCTGAACCCGCAGGTGGGCACGTGCGTCAACCTTCCGGAGCACGGCTGGGAGGGAAGGGCACACTCTGCCTACAACACCAACGGCGTCGGCGCCGCGATGTTCCAGAACGAGGACTGCATCGGCTACCCGTACCCCATCTACGCGGAGAGCGGCCTGAGCCCGCTGCCGTTCATCCCCAAGAGCGTCTACGTCTACTGACGCCATGATCGGGCGAAAGGCGATGGGCGTCGCGGCCATCGCCTGACGCGCCCGGGGGGCGGAGGATAGCCCGCGCAAAGCCGTTCCGACCTGTCACGAATTTCCCGCCAACGACGGGCAGTCGACATAACGTACAAAAGTACGATCCGCTGATCCGCCTACAAAAACCAACGGATCCAACGAGTTCACTCGGCTGCGGTATGTTGCCTACATTACGCTGGAGTTCACGACGGCGTTTGCGCGGCTGCGGCGTTCGCGGAGAAGATCGATAGCCGCCCTCTGGCAGCGGCCGGCTGGACAGCGGGCGTGTGATCCGGGACGATCTCGAGCCGGTCGTCGTCTTCGAGCGCCACCCGGTCTACATTACGCTGAGCTCATCCGTTCTTCCCAGGCACGAAGCGGAGCGACGCGAGGCGCAGCAGCTCACCAGAGCCGCCCTTTGCCCTCAGGTAGACCTCGTGGGAGCCGGCGGCGCTCACCTTGCATGTCACGGTCGTCCAGGTCTCCCAGCCGCCGGTGGCGGGGACATCGCAGGTCGCGACGCGGTGGCCGCCCGCCAGCGGGTCGAGCCATACCTCGAGGGCGCCGCCCTTCGCGCTGGAGGCCTGCAGCTCGATCTCGACCGACGCCACGCCGCCGCTGCCCAGATCGACGCTGCCATACATGGCCCAGTCGCCGTCCTCCAGGCCGCCCAGCACCGGCCCTGCCGACTGACTCGACACAACCTCGGTGCCGGACTCCTGGTCCGGCTCCGCGGCCGCGATCGCGGTGAAGCCGTCGCGGTACGTGAACAGGTCGAAGTCAGCGCTCGCGTTGCTGGCAAAGACGCCGGCCTGGCTGCCGACCCAGCCCATGTTGACTGTATCGTAGTCCTCGAGCGCGCTGATGTCGATCGGCTCGCCCACCTGGGTCCAGATCAGGCGGTCCGTGCTGAACCAGCCGGTGGCCTCGTGGTCCTTGCCGTGCACCAGCTTCAGCCAGAGGGTGCGCTCGGCCGGCGCTGGGGCATCGAAGCTGATCTCGGTCGCGTCCACCGCTTCATAGGCGCTCTCGTCGGCGTTGAGGACGGGGACGACCGACCGGAACGAGAAGCGGATCCGGTCTTTTGCGTCCGCCCGGACGCGCGCCACCGACACCTCCTGGCTGATGGGGTGCACCCACGTCGGGAACGCCGTGAGATCCTGCTCCGGGACGGCGTTGCCCAGGCGAACGCCAGCTGCGTCGCCCGCCGCTTCGGGGGCGAAGTCCATCCTCACGATCATCGCCTTGGCGTGCAGCGCGTCCTTCTGGATCACCCACCGCGTCTCGTCCTCCGCCGGCTTGAGCCGGAGCCACCCGGCGCGGTCGGTGACCGAGTAGCGATCGGACGGCATGTTGCCGTAGAAAGTCCAGGCCGGTGCGAGCTTGTCCCCGGTGAACTCGTCGTTGACGGGCAGCAGGAACGGGATGTCGCTGGGCGGCAGCGCCGGCGCCGGCGCCGGCTCGCCCAGGCGACCGTTCACGACCGGAACCCCGGCGCCGCTCTCGTCGTCGATCCAGGTCACCTGGCTGAGCAGCCCCTGCCGGCCCAGGCCACGCCAGTTGCTTTCGCACTCGTACGAGTGGGAGAAGACCCACCACGTGCCGTCGGCGATCTGGAACGGCGCGGTGCTGTGCTGCGCGCCGCTGAACGGGGCCTCTCCCTTGAGGACGCTGCCCAGCGGCGTCCAGTCCTCGGGGTTGCTGCTCAGCGTGGCGGAGCGCCACCCGTACTGCTCGCCGCCGCACCCCGTGTGGGTCGAGTCGAAGTAATAGTAGAAGCCGTTTCGCTTCGTCATGGTGGGCCCCTCGGCCCAATTGGCCTCGACCGCGCTGTCGGGGTTGGCCGCGGGATCACCGCACCCCCCGTTCTCCACGTCCCAGTTGACGAAGCTGAGATCGATCGACTCGCCGCTGAGCTGCCCGGTCTCGGGATCGATCTTCTGGAGCAGGTTGACGCCGAAGTTGTTCTCCTCGCCGCCCGTCCCTCCATTCCATTTGCACTGCCCCGCCTTCACGACCAGGTACGTGGTCCCGTCGTCGTCGACGAACACCGAGTCGTCATAGCCGGTCCCGCGGCCGAACGATACGAGCTCCGGGTCCTCTCCGGGCGGCGTGTAGGGGCCCACAGGCTCCACGTGGACGGGCTCCCCCCAGGGCCCTGCCAGGCTTTCGGCCTCCGCGAAGTACTGGTTGAAGTTGACGGCGAAGTAGACCCTGTAGCCGGAGGCGACCTTGACGATGAAGCCGCCCCACGTCCCGCCCCCCGCCGAGGTCGAGGCCTCCAGGCCGGACCACGCCGGATCGACGACGCGCGACACGCGCTGCCAGCGGATGAGGTCCCGCGAGTGCAGGATCTCGACGTTGGGTGAGATGTTGAAGCTGGAGCCGGTGATGTAGAAATCGTCCCCCTCGATGTAGATGTTCATGTCCGGGTGATCGCCGGGCAGGATCGGGTTCAGGTAGGTGGACTGGGGCTCGCCCGGCCAGCTCGCTGTCTCGAAGGCGGCGGTCAGCGTCTTGTTCCCGTCCACCGTGACCTCCACGACGTCGTCCGCCTCGCTCGAGGCCCCGCTCCATCCCGTGAAGTCGGCGCTCGGCGCGGGTCTGGCGGTCACGGTCACCACTGTGCCGGCCCTGCGCAGGTAGGTTCCAGGCGGAGGATCAGTCGTCCCGTCCCCCTTCGCCTCGATGGTCAGGGGATATTCCACGGGCGCTACCTGCTCGTCCACTCCGCAGGACATGGGCAGGGACCCGATCAGGATCATCGCCGTGATGCAAGCGCTGTGTTTTCTCATGGTCATATCCTGAGTCGTTCTGGCCGCCAATCCCGGCTACAAGGATCTCTGGCGGGTGTGCATGACGGCCCGTGCAGTCTTCGGATCGAAAGGACGAGCGCGGGCCCACTGTGAACGCTCACACGACGGGTGTCAATTTCCCTCGCGACGGGCGCGAGGTCGACCGGCTGGCCGGTGCGGCGGAGCGGCCTCTGCTCGATAAGTGGTTATCGAAATCACTGCCGCCCGGCCAGTGCCTCACTCCCTGTGGTCGACTATCGCCCCGATGGGACTCCTTCAATCGCTTGGTAGGGTCACGCACGGCGGCGGAGCTGCAGCACGCCGAGCGCGATGCAAAACACGGCGGTGCCCCAGTGGATCGCGAGGTAGCCCGGGTGAGCGCCGCGCCACGCGAGCACGATGGCTCCGTCGACGACGGGGATCACGGAGCCGAGGAGCAGCGTGAGCGCCGCGGCGCGCCGCTCGCCAAGGAGCGCGAAGGCGATGAGCAAGACGCCGACGGAGAGGTCGCGCACTCCCTTGGCGACAGCGTACGCGGCGAGGCCAGCGAGCGGCACGCCGAAGGCCGCAGCCGCGGTGCCGGGGACAACCAGGAAACGCGCGCCGATGAAGCACAGCGTGAGGCCGGTGAGCAGCGTGGCAATGCCCGCCCCGCCGAGGCGGCGCAACGGAAGGGACGAGGCGGAGGAAGCGATAGTGGCGTTGTTCATGGGCTGGATGTAGCCCTCAGCGGACGCGCCCGCGATGGCCGGCGCGCGCAACGAATGTCCCTGAACGCTCACATTGCGAGCGCCATGGATCATCGCTAGGCTCGCGCCATGTACCAGGATGATCCGCTATCGAGCCGATTTTCCATGGCAAAACTCTCGTCCGAGCTTGTCTGCCGGACCGCGGCGCGAGGGGCTTGGGCGCTCGAGCTTCCGGCGCGTCCGATCCTGGTGCTCCACCACGTGACCGAGGGGAGCTGCGTGCTGCGCGCCGGGCGAGAGGCTGTCTCGCTCTACCAGGGCGACGTGGCGCTGGTGCGACCGAACGTGGGGCACCGCGTCGACCACGGCGACGCGAGGGCGAAGCCCGTGCTCCTCGACCGGTGGCTCGATGTCTCGCGAGAGGAGGACGGCGAGCGCGTGCTCGGCCGCGGCGCCGCCACGGCGCGCGCGCTGTGCGGCGTGTTCCGGTTCGAGCACGACGCGCTTGCCCCCTTGCTGCAGGTCCTGCCGACGGTGATCCACGCCGGCGCGCGGGCCATCGAGGCGCGGCCCTCGTTTGCCGACGCGCTGGCGCGCCTGCGGAGCGAGCTGCACGAGACGCGCCTGGGGGCGGGGCTGGCTCGCCGTCGCTGGCTCGAGCTCATCCTCATCGAGCTCGTGCGGCTGCTCGCCGACCGCGAGCCCGCGAAGCTCGCCGCGCTCGGCGCCACGCAGGACCCCGTCGTCGCCCGCGCGATCGCCGAGCTCGTGCACGACCCGGCGCGCGCGTGGGACGTCGACACCCTGGCGCGAACGGTGGGCGTCTCGCGCGCCACGCTCGCCCGGCGGTTCCTCGAGGCCACGGGCGCGCCGCCCATGGCGTACCGGGCGACGCTGCGCACCGAGCACGCGCGCCGCCTGCTTCGGGAGACGACGCTGTCGAACCAGCAGATCGCCCACGCGGTCGGGTTCGCCACGGTGCAGGCGTTTCAGCGCGCGTTTCGGCGCGAGACCGGGGCGACGCCGTCGGCTGTCCGCGCGCAGCTGCGCGCCGCGCACGGCTGAATCACCGCGCAGGAACGTCGATCAGCTCGTGACGTAGATCGAAATAAGCGGACGTCTCGTTCGCTTGGGAATCGCCAAACCCTCAACGAGAGATGGTTGCTCGGAAGGTCATGCCGTCGGTGGCGGATAGGCGGTGCATGGGCGTGTCTACTCGCAGCGGGAGATCGGAGAATTTAACGCCAAGGCGCAAAGGCGCAAAGGCGCAAAAAAAAGCAAGAGAGAGAGAGAGAGAGAGAGAGAGCGAGAGGTCATTCTTGCAATCGATTGACGACGCGATGGATGCCCTGCCTCTGAGGCTACAGCGGTTTCCGCCCACCTCTGCTACGCGAAGAGCAGAGCGGCGGTCTCCCGCACAGGAGACGGGCCCAGATCGGCGCTTTCGGCGCGCAAGCGCACTCCGGTCTCAGGATCCTACAGATCTCGCTTGATGTGTGTTGGGCGACGTGATCCAAGCTGCGGATGGGTTCACCTGCAGCAGAGCACGCAGCGGCACTCGCCGAGGAGATGAGCGACGCGCACTTCGGCGATGCGCGGCTTTCGAAGCGCCAGACCAAGCTGGTGCAGAAGCTGGCGCAGGCGCCGGACAAGAGCTTCCCCTCGCTGCTGTCTGACAGCGAGCTGGAGGCGGCGTACCGTTTCTTCGGCAACGACGCCGTCACGCCCGCGGCGATCCTGGCTCCGCATGTGCACGCCACCCTCGCGCGCATGGAGGCCGAGCCGGCCGTGCTCGCCATCCATGACACCACGACCCTCTCCTTCCGCTCGGACGGCCAGCGGCAGGGGCTCGGACGGCTGCGCTCCTCGGGGCAGACGTTCTTCGCCCACTTCACGCTGGCGGTCAGCGGCGATGGAACGCGCCGCCCGCTCGGCGTGCTCGATCTGAGCACGCACGTGCGCGACGACGGCACGACGGACAACGAGCACGACCGCTGGGGAGAGCAGGTGGAGCGAGTCGCGGCCTTGGGCGCAGCTCCGCACGACGTGGTGCATGTCATGGACCGCGAAGGCGACGACTACGGCCTGTTCGCGCAGCTGTTGAGCGCAGGGCATCGGTTCGTGATTCGGCTCGCGCACAATCGCCTCGTCGAGGCCGACGCCCTCGGAGAGGAGGCCAAGCTCGAGCAGGCGCTCGCGCATGTTCAAGCGGTGGCCGTACGCGAGGTAGAGCTTTCGCCGCGGCCGGCGGGCAATCGCAGCCCTCAACAGAAACGGCTGCATCCTTCGCGCGCAGGACGCTTGGCCAAGCTCGCCCTTGGAAGCACGCGCGTGACCCTGCGGCGACCGAGATCCCAGCCGCGCGAGCTGCCGGCGACGCTCTCGCTTCAGGTCGTGCGTGTCTGGGAGCTCGAGCCGCCGCCGGGCGAAGCGCCGGTCGAGTGGGTGCTGCTCACGAGCGAGCCGGTCGAGTCCGTCGAGCAGTTGACGCAGCTGGTTGACTGGTACCGCGCGCGGTGGATGGTGGAGGAGTTCTTCAAGGCCCTGAAGACCGGATGCGCCTACGAGAAGCGCCAGATCGAGGACCTGCACGGCTTGCGCAACGTGCTGGCGCTCTTCGCGCCCATCGCCTGGCAGCTATTGCTGCTGCGCAGCGAGGCTCGGCGCGCTCCGGAGCAGCCCGCGACCGCCGTGCTCACGCCCACCCAGCTCGCGGTGCTGCGGGTCTTCGCGCGCAAGCCCCTGCCCGAGAACGCCACGGCCCGCGATGCCTTCCTGGCCATCGCCGGGCTCGGCGGACACCTCCGGCGAAACGGCGAGCCCGGCTGGCAGACCTTGGGCCGTGGCTACGAGCAACTCCTCACCCTCGTCCAAGGCTGGAGCGCCGCGAGGGAGGTGGGGAAAATATGATCAATCCTGAGACTCCGGTGCGCTGAGCACCGAAAACGCCGAGGTGGGCCCGTATCCGAAGCGGGTGACCGCCGCTCTAGAGGTTGCGGATCCAGGTGCGGAGGACGTCCAGCCCGGCCTCGTCCACGATCTCGGTCCCGAGGGGCGGCATCGAAGGCCAGTCCGGATCGCGCCTCCGGGCGCGCTCCACCACATCGCTGCCGTCGGGATCGCCCGGGTCGATCACCGGGCCGATGGCGGTGCGGTAGGTGGCCGTCGACTCGACGGACGCGAGCTCGCCGACCCGCAGCGTGAAATCGAACCTGCGCTCCGGGTCATAGCAGCGCGCGCCGTCGCTCTTCGGGCGGCTCCGGTTGTGGCAGTGGCTGCAGTTCGCGTGCAGCCAGCTGCGACGAGGCCCCGCAGATGAAGCGGCAGCAGCGCCGCGACGATGGCGGGGGATCAGGCGGTCATTGACCGAAGCCATCGTCCTTCTCGGCGATGTCGTTCACGCCGTCGTTGCCCTGGTAGATCGACTGCGCGGCTGAAAAATGCTGCTGGGTGTCGCCGCGGACCGTCGCGAGCGTCCGGGGTCGTGCGGCCCGGCTGGCCTCAAGAGGGGGCGTTGACCTCGAAGTTCCAGATCGTGTAAGGACCGACGGCATCTTCGCTGGCAGCCTTGAAGAACACATGGCTCGAGTAATCCATGAACAGCGTGTGGATCGTGTTTGCCGCCAGGGATTCATAGACGAACCACTGCCCGTCGCTGATCCTGCGGTACCAGAGCTGAATGGGCATGTCCCCCACGGTGATGGTCGACATCCTGAACGGCTGCGGAAATCTCTCGTTGGTCCCGTTCCAGACCTTGATCCACTGGTCCGCGACGTGGGACTGGAGCTTGCGCGGCTCCGCCGGCCAGTTCGGTATTCCGCACGCACCGCCGATCAGCTTGGCGGTCCCCGGCCCTTGGCCGTCGCCGGGGTCGACGAAGCCACACCCCGTGAAGCCCGGGTTGGTGAAGGACAGGTGGTAGTGACCGTACCCCGATCCGTCCTCCACGTTGATGTAATTGGTGCCCCGCTGCATGCCCTCGCAATACTGGCGATACGTCCAGCACGAGCCCTCCGCTTCCTCGCAGGGAACGAGGTAGCCGTCCGCGTACCCCGTCTCATACGTGAACGTCGCCCTCGCGTCGGCCCACATGCCGTTCAGCGCATCGAAATCGTCGAAGCCGACGAAGCAGCTCAAAGCCGCCCTGGCAGGGCTGGCCGACAGCATCGCGCCGAGCGCCATGGAGGCGGCCACCGCGCCGCGCAGCAACGTTCGAACCGTGGTGTTCATGGGTCTCTCCGGTCTCTCTTGTTCGGGTTGGTTTCTCACGGCGCGGCCATGAGCTCGTCGAGCTCGCGCAGGGCCGGCGAAAGGAAAGGCGTTCGCTCCCGCCGTTATCCCGGCTGAGGCGGCGCGACTCTGGTGCCCCGCACCGTCCGGGAGCCCCGTAGAGCAACGCGCATACCAGGAGGAAGCGCGCTGCTGTCCGCCGCCGTCTCCGCGCCGGAGCGAGGCCCTGTCCCCCGCGGGGACGCGGCGACTCCAGCCGAATGGCGCTCGTCGACGGCGCGGGAGCCCTGGCCTTCGCGAGCGGCGAAGGCCACCGCGGGCCGCGCGCGTCACGCAGACGGCCGTGACATGTCACGCCTGCTCGTCACGGTGCGACAGTGACATGTCACGCTTGCTCGTCACGCTGCGACAGTGACATGTCACGCTTGCTCGTCACGGTGGGGCCGGAGGCTAGCTCGCCGAGACTGCACCGCGGCACGTTCGCGCGGCGGAAACCCAGGCTCGGCGCGTGTGCAGCCGCGAGGGCCGCAAGGAGCCCGATCAGGCACGCTTGTTGCTAACCCAACTTATCCACGCATCGAAAGGGCCGCGTTCGCTCCTGAGCCTGCGGGATCAAGGCGCGCCTCCGAGCTTCCAGCGGGACGAGCGCCTCGTCCCGCTCCCGCTTCTTTCTCCTTACAGGCTGAAATGAGATAGGTACCATGTATATAAAGAGAACATCTTCTGGAATGTCCCTTGCTCTCGGCGTGTCCTTCTTGGCGCTGCTCGCGCAGGGATGCGGCTCTGCTGATGAAAGCGCGCCGGCCGGGCTCGCGGATGAGGAGCTCGTCGGGGAGAGCAGTCACGCCATCACGGCGCCTTCCAACATGGGTAACTATTGCAGCGTTACCTGGCCCGATGGGCGCTGGGCGTTCAAGTGGTCGCCCGCCAACCAGGACCCTTGCGACGACATCGAGGCCGACTTCGGCGGCGGATTCACGATCCGTCGCAAAGGCCTCTTCGCCACGACAGGCCAGAACAACGTCGTCTTGCGCTGCACGAACTGGTTAATCCTGCAGGCCGGCCCCGGAGACGCACCGCTAGACGCGGCGTTCGACAGCGCGTCCGGGAAAAGCGGATGCGTCTTCACCGTGGCGCCTGTGGCGATGCCCATCTTCGATGCCCCGTTCTCCTTGAGCGGGTCGTACACGCCCGTCACCGGGTTCGACTTCGCCAGACCCCCGTACAACCAGCTCGATGTCTCGGAGTTCGGTCAGACCGGCCTCAACAATGCCACGAAGGTGGATAACAAGGGACGAGACAAGACCACCTTGGGTTTTATCAACGACCATGACGGATACGACTGGCTAATGTCCAAGGGCACCGATGTCAAGGCCGTGGCGGCGGGGCGCGTCGTCGCGATTCACGAATGGAATACGGGGTGCGCGGGCAGCGACAGCCCGATTCAGAAGGAGCTCCTCATCAGGCATACGGTCTACGGCCAGAACGGGTACTACGAGAAGTTCTTGAGCCTTTACGCCCACCTCGACGCCTTCGATGTCGCAGAGGGCGATTGGGTGGAGAAGGGGGATGTCATCGGCAGCGTCGGCAACAACGGTTGCTCGAGCGGGGCGCACCTCCACTTCATGGCGGCACGCCTCACGAATACGGCAGACGAGTGGGAGGAGACGTTGCTCGTCCACCAGGGGACCGCCCCTCCCCACAATATCGGACAGATGACCATCGATCCGTTTGGCTTCTATCCAAACGGCGCGGGCTTCGACCCGTGGGCGTTCAGGGCCTTTCCAGACGGCGCGTTGAGCATCAATCTCTGGAACGCGGGTCAGGCGCCGTCGCAGGGCTCCTGGTAGGACCATCGGCAGCTAACAAATAGGCGTTTGCTCGAACGCCAGCGACTTGCAGCCGTCCGCGTTCGAGCAAACGTCCTGTTGGACGAAGCCGGTCCGCGGCAGCGGGCGCGACGCTCCCCGAAGCGCCTACGTGATGCGGGCGCTATGGGGAGAGTGGCCGTCGAGGTTGCTCGACGGGTCTGCGGCGGCATGGTGGGATGTGATGCGCAGCACCCGGGACGGGCATCGTTGGCGCCGCTGCGGGTAGGGCTCGAGCCGTGGACCCATGAGATGGGAACGAGGGCGCCGCTCGCATGGGGTCGAGCAGCGGGCAGAGGTTGGCCAACGGCCACGCGCGAGCGGCACCCGGAGGGACGAGGCCGACGCCCTGGCGAGGCTCCGGCTCGAGATGAAGGCCGCCGACCGGCAGCGCGTCGTCGAGGCCCTCGAGCGGTCCGCGAGCAACCAGATGCGCGCGGCGAAGCTCCTGGGCGCCTCGCTGCGCACGCTGATCAACCGCATCGACGAGTACGGCATCCCGCGGCCGCGGAAGCGGCCTCCCTGTGCGCTCACGAGCGCGACGAGAGCGCGGCGCGCTCGTCCGCCACGCCCAGCGCGCGGGACGCCCGTTCCCGGATCCCGCGGAGCACCGCCTCGACGTCCCGCTCCGCGCCGAGGGCGAGCCCCCGGTCCGCGAGCGCGCGCGCGGCGGCCGGGTCGCTCCCGGCGAGCGCCTGCTCCGCCGCGTGCAGGTAGAACTCCACCGCGAGCCGCGGCTCGCCGCCCCGCTCGAAGTGCTCGGCGAGCACCTTGGCGTCGTGCTCTCCCGCCTGCAGGAGCCACTCGGCGGCGAGCCGGTGCCCGAGCGCGCGATCGTGGTCCGGCAGCATCGCGTAGCAGCCGTCGCGGATGAGCGCGTGCCGGAACGCGTACTCCTCCTCGTCCGAGAAGCGGCTCTGCTCGCGGCGCTCGAGCAGCTCGCGCTGGAGCATCCAGGGCAGCCAGTCCACCGCGAGCGTCGACCCGCCGGCGTCGCCGAGCAGGGCGAGCGCCCCGGTCTTCCAGAACGCCTCGCCGAAGACGCTCGCCGCCCGCAGCAGCCGCCGCGCCTCCGCGGGGATGGCCTCGAGCCGCGCCTCGACCATGCCCAGGATCGTCTCCGGCAGCCTGTCCGCGCGCCCCTCGGCGACCGCCCGGATGAGCTCCTCCAGGTAGAAGGCGTTGCCGCTCGCGCGCTCGACGAGGCGCGCGACCTCGGAGGGCGGGAGCCCGTCGCCGAGGATCTGCCGCACGAGCTCCTCGGCCGCGCGGCGCGGCAGCGCGCCGAGCGTGATCTCGTGGACCTCGCTGCCCTCCCAGAGGACGGGGAAGACCTTCCGCACCTCGACGCGCGCCAGGTAGAGCACCGCGAAGGGCCGGTCGCGGAGCTCCCGGAGGACCCGCGCGATGAGCTTGAGCGACGCCGCGTCGCCCCACTGGATGTCCTCGAGCACGAGCAGGTAGGGCCCCGCCGCGCACGCCGCCTCCATGAAGTCGAGGTAGGCGAGCGGGATCTGATCGGCCATCAAGGCCGGGCTCTGCCGCGCCGCGAGGAAGCTCGGATCGGCCTCGCCCGGGAACGGCGTGCCGACGATCTCGCCGAGGAACGCGGCGATCCTCGTCCTCTCGCCCGGCGTCAGCGCCTGGGCGCGGGCGACGAGCGAGAGCAGCCGCTCCCGCTGCGCCGGGGCGGGCTCGCCGCCGGTGATCCCGGCCGCGCCCCGGAGCGCGGAGCCGAGGAGAGAGAACGGCGAGCCCGCGCTCAGCGAGTCGCCGCGGCCGACCGCGACGGTGAGCTCGGGGTGCCGCTCCCGCAGGATCTCGATGAGCTCGTACCGCAGGCGGGATTTGCCGATCCCGGGCGGCCCGGTGATCAGGATGGCGCGGGGCTCGGGCCCGCCGAAGCTGTCTTCCAGGAGCTCGCGCAGGTTCCTGAGCTCCCTGTCGCGGCCGACGTAAGGGCTCGGCTTCCCGAGCAGCGTCCGCGCCGACCGGCCGACCTCGCGCTCCTGCAGCAGGAAGAACGTGCCGGAGCGCGCCGGCTCGATCTCGAACCGCGCGTCGAGCAGCGCCCGCGTCACGTCGTCGATCCACACGGGCGCGGGCCTCCGCTCCGGGCGCGCGTCGCGCTCCGCGAGGGCGAGGAGCGCGGCCGCGCGGTCCATGACCGGCCCGACAGGGAGGCTGCCCGTGTGCTCGGCGCGGCCGGTCGTGAGCACGACGGAGGCCTCCGGCACGAGCTCGCCGAGCTTCAGGGCGCACCGCGCCGCGCGCGCGGCCTGCAGCGCGGCGTCGCCGACGCCGGCGATCGAGAGCACGATCGTCCCGTCGGCGAGCGCGTCCACGCGGGCCCCGAACGGCTGCGCGCTCGTGTAGAGCTTCCTCGTGAGGTCGCTCGGCGCCGCGGCGACGAGCGTGCTGGCCGCGCTGTCGCAGGGCGCAAAGCGCGGCTCCCGCGCGGCCACCAGCGAGAGCAGCCGGAGCTCGCACGCCGTGATCGCCTCGTACAGGACGGGGGGCGCGGCCAGGCCGCTCGTCGGATCGCGCTCGAGGGCGTCGAGCGCCTCGATGACGGCCCAGCCGTCGCGCGGCCGCTGTTCCGGGTCCTTCGCGAGCATGCGGGCGACGAAGTCATCGAGCTCCTGCGGCACCTCGGGCCGGAGGTTCCGCACGCGCGGCGGGTCTTCCATGAGGAGCTTCGCGAGGAGGGCCATCACGTGCTGGCCCTGGAAGGCGGGCCTGCCCGTGAGGCACTCGAAGAGCACGGCGCCGAGCGAGAAGATGTCGGCCCGCGCGTCGAGGCGGTCGCGCTCGCCGGTGGCCTGCTCCGGGGCCATGTAGCCCGGGGTCCCCATCACGGAGCCGGTCTGCGTGAGCGCGCCGATGGTGCGCTTCATCCGGGCGATGCCGAAGTCGAGCACCTTGAGGCCGGCGACCTCGCCGCCGACGAGCAGCAGGTTGCTCGGCTTGACGTCGCGGTGGACGACGCCCCGCGCGTGCGCCGCCCCGAGCGCCTCGGCGGCCGCGCGGAGCAGGGCGAGGCTCTCCTCGAGATCGAGCTTCTGCCGGGCGAGGCGCTGCGCGAGGCTCTCCCCTTCGAGCCATTCCATGGCGAGGTAGGGCACCCCGTCGGGGGTGATGCCGTGGGCCACGTGCCGGACGATCCGCGGGTGATCGAGCTCGGCGAGGATCCGCGCCTCGTGCTCGAAGCGGTGCGCGGCGCTCCGGTCGGGCTGGCCGAGGAGCTTGAGCGCGACCTGCGCCCCCGTGGCCCGGTCGACGGCGCGGTAGACCGTCCCCATCCCACCGGAGGCCGCGACGCGCTCGAGCTGGAAGCGGCTGTCGATGACCTCTCCCGGGCGCATAAGGCGGAGGATGCACCGGCGTCGAGCCGTCTTCAACGGTCCGGCAAGCGGCGGCCATCCGGTGTGCAGCTATACGCTCGCGCGGTGCGCGGCAGTGCGTCGCGCTTCAGCTCTTCGGGATGCGCCATGTCACGCCGGCGCGGAAGAAGAGCACGTTCGGGATGCTCTGCCCGCCTCCGGGGATACCATCGTCCTCGTCGTTCATCGGCTCGTAGCGACGGAACAGGCTGTGTCCCGCCTGCGCGTTCAGCCACACCGACGCGAACGCGCGCACGCCGAGGGTCACGCCCGCGGTCGCGACCGAGTAGGCGATGTGATCGACGCACTGCTCGGGCCGCGCCGCCCGCTCGTCCTGCTCGGTCGCCGGGTCGTCGGCCGGCTGGGCAGCGCACGGCCACGCCCCGGTGACCCGCGGGTCGCGCACGGCGTAGGCGTTCCCCGCCAGGTCCGCGCGCAGGCCGACCTCGACGCGATCCGAGAAGAGGAGCTTCACGGCCGCGAAGCCCGGCAGGAAGGCCTCGACGCGGAAGAGGGGGCTCGGCGTCCAGTCGACGTACGCGGCCGGCAGCGGGAGGAACGAGCCGAAGCTGTACGACGCGAGCGCACCGCCGCCGAGGACGAGCTTGTCCGAGAGCGTGTGGGTCACGAGCCCGAGCGCGCTGACGCGGACGAGCCCGCCGTCGACGGCCTCGAAGTCCCCCGCGAGCCCCGGCGCGACGCGCAGCGAGAGCGACCAGTCGTGGGGGAGCAGCTGGACGAACAGCACAGGGACATCGACGGCGTGGAAGGCCCGGAGCTCGTCGAAGCCGGGCGAGGTGCCGGCGTACGAGACCGCCTCCACGTGGTACGTCGCCCCCGGGATCAGGAACGTCCTCTCCCCGAGGGGGATCGGCACGTTGGCGTTGACCTCGTACGACGAGACCTGCGCCCGCACGGGGCGCGGGTCCTCGATCGCCGCGCCCGGCATGTACTGCGCGCTCAGGTCCACGAGATCGGGGAGCTGGGCCCACGCAGCGCCCGGCGCGAGGAGCGACGCCAGGGCGAGGAGCGACGCCAGGGCGAGGAGCGGCGCCAGGGCGCGGAGCCGCGGGGGGCGCGCGCCCCGGCGGGAGGGGCCCCCGCCTCGACGCTCGTCCGTGGCGCGCGCGGCGGCGCGATCGGCCGGCCTCATCGCGCCACCCGCTCGTCGAGCCAGTCGAACAGCCGCGCCTGGGCGAGGAGCTGGTTGCCGCCCTGGCAGTGGACCTGCGACGCCGTGCTCGCGTCGAACACCATCATGTGCTTCGGGCACGTGAGCGCGCCGTAGAGGCGCTCCGACTCGCCTGGAGACGCGTCCTCCGCGCTGCCCTCCATGATCAGCGTCTCGCAGCGGATGCTCGCGACGCCATCGGCGTTGTCGTACTTGCGGAGCTCGTCGATCACCTCGTGCGGCGTCGAGACGCCGTGCTTCCATGTCACGTCGTCGAAGTACCAGCGCGCGTCGGGCATCACAACCGAGGCGGCGTCGATGGCGCGGTCGAAGGCCGCGGGGCCGCGGCTGTGCAGCTCGAGAAGGCCGGGCATCGACGCGAAGTGGCGCAGCATCGCGTCGCGCCAGCTGACGACGCCCGGGTTGGCGACGAGGGCGCGCAGGCGGCGCTCGCGCGAGGCCGCCCGCGGCGCGAGGTAGCCGCCGAACGAGAGGCCCATCAGGACGAACCTGCCGGCGTCGAGCCGCTCGTCGCGCTCGGCGAAGTCGAGCACGCGGCCCACGGGCACCTCCCAGTCGGGCCGGAAGGGGTGCCCGTGGAGGCGCAGCGAGGCGCCCTGCCCCGGGCCGTGGAACGAGAGGACGTGGTAGCCCCGCTGGAGCGCGCCGTCGATGACCCACATGGTGTCCTCGGGCCACGCGTGGAGCCCCTGCTGCAGCACGATCGCGGGCGCGCGCGCCACCCCGGGCGCGTAATGGACGCGGCCGTGGAGCACGCCGTTCTCGTAGGGGATATCGACCTGCCGGGAGTCGTAGCCCCGCATGCGGAGCGCCCGCCCGTGCAGGTCGAGCCCCGTGATCGTCGCCTCGACCAGGCGCGGGTCGGAGCGGTCCGCGTAGCGCATCAGCCCGGCCCGGTAGTACGCGCCCGCGCGCAGGAAGTGCGACGCGGCGCTCCGCGTATGGCCGCGGGCCTCCGCCTCGTCGCCGTAGCCCTGCACCCGCTTCGCGGTGGCCAGCCACTGGTCGAACCACGAGCGCTCGTCGCCCGGGAGGATGCGGGTGGCGGTGTCGAGCACCTCGCCGACGTCGGTCAGCCCCATCGACGCGAGGCCGAGCCAGAACACGATCTGCGCGTCCATCACCGGCTGGCCGATGAACTTGAACCGGTGCCAGACGGGCGCCGCCTGGCCCCGCCCGAGCGTGTCGTCGCCGTGGAACCGCGCGGACGCGACCTCCTGATCGACCCCGCGGCGGCCCGACGCGAACCCGAGCGCCGCCGCGCCCCCCGCGAACGCCGTGTGGGTGAGAAACCTCCGCCGATCGACCATCGGTGCACCTCCGGCGCCTGATAAAACTAACGTTTGAAACATGTGTTTCAATAATTGACGCCCGCCGGGAGCATCGTCAAGGTATGTTTCAAACAATTGTATGAACGACCGTGACCCCCTCGCCCCTGCGGACGATCTCGATCCACGGCAGCGGCTCGTGGTCGCCGCGATCGATCAGATCGAGAAGCACGGCATCGGGCAGCTGACGGTGCGGAAGCTCGCGGCGGCGGCCGGCGTCAACATCGCCGCGGTGAACTACTATTTCCGGTCGAAGGAGGCGCTCGTCGCGGCGGCGCTCGAGGGGTCGATCCGGAACATGCTGTCGGACAGCGAGGATTTCCTCGCCCGGATGCCGGGTGATCCCCTGGAGGCGCTGAGCGGGCTGCTCGGCTACTACCTCGAGGGCGGGATGCGGTACCCGAACGTGAGCAGGGCGCTCCTGCACGACGCGTTTCACGAGGACGACTACAGCGGTCCTTTCCCGAAGCTCTTCGCGCCGGTGATGGAGCGCCTGCGCGATCTCGTCCGCGCGGCGGTGCCCGGGCTCGAGGAGCGGGCGGCGGCGCGCCGGGTGGTGGCGGCGCTCTCGGCGGTCTTCTTCCCGACGTTCTTCGCGGGGCTTTACGAGGGGCTGAGCGCGCTCGGCTCGCCGGCCGATCGCCTCGCCTACGCGCGAGAGCTGGCGCGGCAGACGCTGGCGCCCGCCGCGGTCCCGGAGCCGGCGGCGCCCGCGCCGCCCCGCGGCAGGCCGCAGAAGCGCGGGTGATCCGCGGGGGGGATCGTGAGTACCCGCCAGAGCGGCGGTGAGCCTTCAGGTGCTTCCACGACAGCTCGATTGCTGTGTGCCCTGGAGCTCCTGCCCCCGTGTCCCGAGCTCCTTCACTCGCACTGGGGCGGCGACGGTGCGAAGCACTCTCCCGCGGCGTTGCAGTACGTCCTGCCGCACTTGAGCTTCGGCTTCGCATCGGGCGACGGGCCGCGCGCGCCCGGCTTCCTGATCCCCGCGGCGCCCATGGACGGCGCAGCGCTCGCGGGCTGCGCGGACGGCGCAGCGCTCGCGGGCTGCGCGGACGGCGCAGCGCTCGCGGGCTGCGCGGGAGCGGGTGCAGCGCCCGGCGGCGCGGCGGTCCCGGGCGCGGTCGCCACCTCGGGCGCCTCCGTGACCGCCCCGGGCGCCGCCGCGACGCCGGACACATCCGGCGCCGCTCGGTCGGGCACCGGCGCCTGGGAGCGACCGCAACCGGCGCTCGAAAACGCCGCGAACCCCAGGGCCACGGCACCGACCCACGCTCGAGGGCTCATCCTGTTCATCACCGATGGCTCCGCGCCCACGCGATCTCGCTCTGCCCGGCCGCGATCGCGTCCATCCACGCCGCGAGCCCCGGATACGCCGCCTTCACCTGCTGCGCGTACCCGGCGAACGCCCCGGGATCTCGCGCGGCCTGGAGCTCCGCGGCGAGCCCGCACGCCTCGGGCGCGAACACGCCGCCGAGCACGCGGAGCCGCGCCGGGTCGACGGCGGCGAGCTCCTCCGGGCCGTGAATCAGGTACTTCATGAGCCTCAGGTACCGCAGCGGATCGCCCGGATCGGCGGGCGGCGCGAGCCGGGTCGGATCGGACGGCGGCCGGCGGAGCCAGCGCCCGAACGAGCCGGCCGCCTCGACCTCGGGCCGGAGCTCGTCGAGCAAAGAGCGCTCCGCGGCCGTGGGCTCCCGGAAGCGAAGCCGTCCGCGGCCGCTCGCGGCGACGTGCGGCGGGGCTCCGTAGAGCAGCACGCCGTCAACCTCCCCCGCCGCCAGATCGTCCGGCAAGAGCTCGGCGATCTCCACGAGGAGCCGGCGGACCTCGCCGGCCCGCAGGCGGAAGCTCGGCGCCGAGAGATCGGGATCCACCACGGCCGTAGGCGCCTCCTCGAAGAACGGCTCCGCCTCGCCCGGCCGCCATAGCCTGATGCCTACCGCGCCCCGCAGCGCCGCGGGCGACGGCAGCGGCAGCCGCATGAGCGACGCGCCCGGGGGCACGCTGCCGATCGTGATGCCCACGAACATCGGAAAACCGAGCACGTACTCCGGCTCGACATCGATGCCCACGAGGGCCGGGCCCGGAGGTGTGATGTCCGGCGCGCTCACTTCCACGCGAGCCCCTTGTTGTCCTCGAGGTGGACCCGCCTCACCTCCTTGAGGTGCCTGCCGCAGACGTCGCTGCCGGTCTTCCCGGACGTCCCCCGGATGAGGTTGCGCTTGTCGTCCAGCATCCAGTTGGGCCTGTAGTTCATGCAGCACGTCTTGTCCCGCGGCGCGCGGAAGTCGAAGTACCCGCACTTGTGCGGCATACCGAACGCGTGGACGAGCTCATGAACGATGGTCCCGACGATGCGGCCGCGGTACGTCGGCTTTGGCAGGCCGGTGCCCGCGTCGCGGTAGGCGCTGTGGTGCGTGAACATGATGGTCCGGCCGGCGAAGTACTCCTTGCCCTTGGCCGTCACGGTGGGGCTGATACCGGCGGTGTAGAAGGCGCCCGGATTGAACAGCTTGGCCTTCACGCTCGCGGCCATCCCGTAGCCGCCGGGGGTCACGGCGCCGCCCTTCTTCCGGAACCTGGGCGAGTAGTTGAACCGCACCTTGTACGCATGGGCGATCGACCCGTCGCCCGCCGTGAAGTCCGGCTGAGCGTCGTGCTCCACGATCCAGCAGCGCGTGATCGGGCCGGCCGCCGTCGTCTCGGTCTGTACGCTGAACAGGTTGAAGCCGACCGTCTCCGAGCCGGAGGTCAGCTCGGCGAAATCCACATCGGGGAACGTCCCTGGAACCTCGAAGAACTCGGAGAGGTTGGCGCCGGCGCCTGCGCTCTTCAGCACGACGTCCCCCTCGAAGACCTTGTCGCCCTTCTTGATCGGCAGAGGGTGCGGCTCCATCGCGGAGATGACGCAGAACCAGCCAGGGTTCGACTTGTTCGAGAACACCTTGTTCACGTAGGCCACGCACTCGGTCTCGAGGTCGTCGTCCTTGGGCGCCATGTGCGGCTGGTCCGGCACCTCTTTCTCCGGCTCGCAGTCGAGCTGGACGCAGCACGGCTCGAACGGCACGGGCACCTCGTCCATGGGCAGGACGAACGCGCTCTTCATGCGGATGGACTCGACCCGGATCCGGTGCCACATCGTCATGACGCCGGTCTCGGCGCCGAACCCCTCCACGTGCGTTGCAGCGTCGATGTCCGCCCGGAGCAGGAAGTTGTCCCCGGCCGTGTCCGGGCAGTGGAAGACGACCTTGCTCTCGTCGCCGACGATCGTCGTCTTCGCCTCGGTCGCGGCCGCGGACGCGAGCGCGAAGCCGGCGACCGCCTCCCAGGGCGGGCTCTTCGCTGGCTTGCCCTCGTTGTCGGCCGCGCGCGAGCCCTGGTGGTTGCCGGCGGCGTCATAGTCCTTCTTGTCGACGTACGCCCCCCACGCGGCGTGAAAGCCGGGATCGTCGTTGGTCGGGTCGTCCGGCTCGACGACCGTCCACCGGATCTTCGCGTCCGCGGGGAGCTTCCCCCGCTGGATCGTCACCTTGGCGGTGAGCTGGATGAGCTGTTTGTCCTTGGTCCAGCTCCCGGCGAGGTCGCTGTTGAGGTACACCCGGCCGAGGTGGTCCTGGCTCGTGTACCCGGGCCTCGCCTCGGCGCGCTTCACCCCCGGCGCGCCCGGCGAGACGGGCGCGTGAAGCCCCAGGATCTCCGTGATGGAGACGAGCACGGTGTTCGGCACCCGCAGCGTCGCGCGCGTCTTCTCCCCCTCGGCGACGCGGGGCACCGGCGCCGCGCCCGGCGCGCCGGGCACCTCGCGCGTGAGCACGTCGCAGCGCAGGAGCGGACCTCCGCCGAGCTCGTGGACCCGGGTCGGGTAGGGGCTGCTCAGGCTGCCCGTCACGGCGCCGAGGCGCTTCGGCCCGGCGTCGCCCAGATCGTCCCAGATCTCGACGGCGACCGGGATCGCCCCGTTCGCGGCGACCTCGCGCTTCCACGGGACCGCCTCCGCCGTAAGATCGACCTCCTTGGCGCCAGCCGGGATCGGCTTGCTGCGCCCGAAGCGCCGCCCGGCGATGAAGCCCAGCGCATACGGCTTCTTCGCGCCGGCGATCAGCCCGTCGACGCCGAGGACCTTCTGGAGGGTGATCGTGACCGCGGCCGTCTGTGCCATTCGTTCCTTCTCGTCACGCGCCGTCGTGGCGTTTCAGGAGCTTCGCGCGCGTCGCGTCGTCGAGGACCCCGGTCGGCGCCAGCCCCGACGCCGACTGGTACCACGCGACCGCATTGGCCAGCTCGGGCCCGTCCTTGCCGTCCACCTCGCGCGAGAAATAGCCGAGGTTCTTGAGGCGCCCCTGGACCCCGCTCGGGACCTCGATGGGATCGAGGTGCCCGAGCTTCAGCGCCCAGGTCACCCCGCCGGCGCGCGCCGTCTCGTTGCCCGGCGTGTCCGGCCAGGCCGCGAGCTCGGCGTCCTCCAGGTCGGCGGGGATGGGGTGCTCGATGGGGCTCTTGCCGTCCGTCGTCCCGGCGATGACGACGTCGCGGTACGTCAGCTCGTACGCGAACGGCTCCTCGACCTCGAGCAGGAGGCGGAGCATCGTCTTCGGGACCTTGACCGTGAAGACGTGCTTCCCGCCCGTCGGGACCTCGACCTCCTTGGGCGCCGTGTCCGGGATGATGAGCACGTCGCCCGGATAGATGAGGTTCGGGTTGGGGCGCTTCTTCTTGAACTCGGCGTTGTCAGGATGGTTGTAGATGACCCGCCAGTCGGAGAAGCCGTACTTCGGGGCGATGCTCGAGAGGCACTCTCCCTGTCGGACAACATGCTGGTGGGGCATCGGTCATCCCATCATCCCGGAGCGAGCATCCGCGAGCAAGCGATGCGACGAGCACCGTAGCTCGCCCGAGCGGCGCCCTCAAGCGCCGCGAACGGGCCGGCGCGCACGGCCGCGAGGAGCGCGGGCGACCGGGAGGCGCGACGGCCAAGGCCACGCGCATCAAGGCCCTGATCCGCTCCTGACTCGCGCTTGACTCTCCCCCGCGCGGCGTGATGCCATGGAGGCCAGGGGCGAATCGAGAACGCCATGCACGACCGCTGGGGTTTCGGCTACTTCCCTGACAAGGTGTGGATCGCGCGGCGGTATGATGCGCCGTTGCCGGACGGGGCCAAGGCCCTTCCTGCGCTGGAAGCGACGTCACGGCTGGAGGCGTGGCTCGCCGACGCCGTCCACGGCAGGGTGCTCCTCGTCGAGATCGGCGAGGCGCTCGGCTTTCCGGTGTCGACGGGGCCTTCGTTCGATCCGAGGGCGCTCGGAGCGCGGCTGCGGGAGGCGCTGCTCGACGGCCGCCTCCACGCCTACCGGATGCCGTCCGTCGCTTCCGGCGCGCCCCTCGCGCCGCCCGAGCTGCTCGAGCGCGACGCGCCAGCGCCTGCGCCCAGGGAGGACAAGACATGGGTCGGGATTCAGCTCATGGACGATGGGGACCCGCCGCAACCCGTCCCGTTCAAGAGATACCGTATCGAGCTGCCGGACCGCTCCGTTCGCGAGGGACTGCTCGATCAAAACGGCCAGGCCATGATCGTTGGCATCGATGCCGGGACATGCAAGATATCGTTCCCTCAGCTCCACGCGGACGACTGGCGGCCCGCGTAGGCGCACTTCGCCCTCCGGGCGCTGGTCTGGCCCGGGATGCTCTTGCGGCGACGATCAGCAATCGAAGAAGCGGCGAAGCCCGGGGCGGATGACCTCCTCGATGGTCTCATCGAGCAACACCCGGGCGTTCAGGCCGCTGCACAGCCCGAGCTGCTCCCCGTCCGGCGGGGCGTCGTGGGCCGGCAGGTGCGCGTGCTCGTGCTGCACGAGGTGCCGGAACGCGACGGGCAGGTAGCGCTCGATCGCTTGCCGCTCTGCCGAGGAGAGCTCCGGCGCGACCTGCTCGAGGAGGCGCCAGCCGAAGCGGGCGTGCCCGACCTCGTCGGCATAGATGCCCGTCAGCAGATCGAGCAGCGGCCCGGGCGGCATCTCCAGCCGCTCCGCGCCGATGAGGGCCACGGCCACCGTCTCGCTCATGCAGCAGATGTGGATCACGTTGCGGAGCGCGGCGGCGCGTGGGGGCGCGTCGCGGTGCAGGGGGAACTCCGGGCGTTCCGGGACGCTCGCGGTCGCCGTCCCGCCGAGGGCCTCCACCACGGCGCCGCAAAGGATCCCGTGATGGCGCTCCTCGTCGGCGAAGCCCCGGCATGTGTCGGCGAGCTCCGGTGGAAAGCCCGCCTCGGCGAGCTGGCCTGCGAGCGCCTCGAACACGGCCGACGACCCGTGCTCGTTCACCATCCGCGCGCGCCAGGTGCCGATCGCCGACGGGAACAGCGCCGCGGGGTACCCGCTCACGTCGAAGGCACGCGCGCGCGCCTCGCCGCGGAGATCGAGGGTCGCGGCGTTCATGCGACCTCCGACGGGGCATCATAGGCGTCGAGCGCCGGCGGGACCGGGGGACCCCAGGGCGTGCAGTACTTCTCATTGTAGAGCTCCGCCTCGGGAGCGACCACATCGCCGAAACAGCAGACCTGCCGGACGGGCTCGGCCTCTCTGTAGGAGATCGCGTCGGCGCCAACACCCACGATCAGCGCCGTGCAGCAGTTCACGAAGGAGGCGTCTCCGGCGAGGGCCGCCCGCTGCTCCTCGGAGAACCCCGTCCCGGGGGCGGGCACGCGCTGCGCGGCGTAGTCGACGCAGCAGTCGAGCTCCGCGCGAGGGCGAGCCTCCGTGTCGTCGAGGCTCACCTGCTCGGCGCACGCCAGCCCGGTCGGAGCGGGCGGGGAGCCACCCGCTCCGCCCGCGCCACCCTCATCGGGTGTCGGAACGACCCCACTCCCTGTCGAAGCTTCCCCACCGCCGCCGGTCGTCGCACCGACTCCGGCCGTCGCACCGCCGCCGGTCGTCGCACCGCCGCCGGCGGGCGGCGGGGCGTCCGGCACTTCCGCCGGAATCTCCTCGTCGGGATCCAGCGGTGACGACTGCCCACCAGAGACGTAACGTCCGTTGCAGCCCGCCAGGGCGCCACAGGCCAGCGCTCCCAGCGCGACCCTTGCTGCTGCACGCAATGCTGCCCGCCTCGTCTCCTCACGCATAAGTTCTCCTCCAGTAAATAGGTCGTTTGCCGCAGGGCGCGGCGCGAGCCAAGCTCTCGGCTCATGTGCACCAGTGTAGGCGCGCAGCACAGCGAAGAGAATCTGCATTTTCGGCACATCATTGAACTGAAATTCAGAACAATGGCGCCGCCGGTTCCCATGACCGGACCCCGGCACGAAGAGCGGGAGCGGTCAGTCGACCGGTCCGCAGGCGATCGCCTTCATCCTCGCCCGCGTCTGCTCGGCGGTCACCGAGCGCGGGCTGGCGTTCCCCCAGCGCTCGATCACGCTCGCGTAGGCCTCGCATGCGCCGGAGATCTCGCCCATCTGCTCGAGGGCCTGACCGAGAAACCAGAACGAGCGGACGTACCTTACGGGCCAGCCCAGCATATCGCACGTCGTGACCGCCTTGCGAAGCGTGGGGATCGCATGGCGAGGCATGCCCGCGAGGTAAAAGACCGCGCCGATATCCGCCTGGACCTCTTGCCCGACTTGATTGCTCATCAGCGTGGTCAGCGGCAGCACGGGGACGGCCTCCGCCGCCTCCTCGGGGTGCTCGATCCACCGCGCGTAGGCCTGCACCACGGCGGAGCGCGCAGGATCCGCCGCACCCTGCACGCGGGACCGCGACAGGAGCTCGGCCACCTTCTCCTGGAACTCGGCCCTGGCGATGAGGCCGGCATGCAGCATGACGCGCAAGAGGTCCGGCGAGCCGCCGGCGCAGGCGCTATAATTATCAAGACACGTCTTGGCGATGTCCGCTGCCTCGCGCCTGCGATCGGTCTCGAGGCAGACATCGATGAGCGCGCGGACGACATCGGCGTGCCCCGTAGAATCCGCGCTGATGTACATGCGCGCCTGCCGTAGCTGGTCCTCGGCCTGCGAGAAATTGCCCAGGATCGCGTTCAGGTTCGACTCGTCGAGCAGCGCGGTAAAGCGCCGCTCCTTGTGCGGCAGCGAGACCCGGCTCTGCCGCATCGCCTCGCGGACAGCGTCGAGAGAGCGCCCCTGCGCATAGCTCGACCACGCAAGCCTGCGAAAGATCAGCCGGCTCCTTCCGCTCGTCATGGGCCGCGTGAGCCACAGGTCCTCCTCCACGTCCGCGCAGCGGCCGAGCGCGCTGTGGTGCTCGCTCCGGATCTCGTAACAGCTGGCCGCCGTGGGCGAGATCGCGAGGCACCGGTCGATGGCGGCAGCGGAGTCGTTGAAGCTCCCGAGCTGCCACAACGACCTCGCCAGCGCGGCCCATCCCTGCGCGTACTGGGGGTCGATCCCGATGGCCCGCCTCGCCGCAGCGACGCTGGTATGGACGTCCGATCGCAGCGCGCAACGCGCGAGGAGGGCCAACAGCTCCGCGTCGCGATCATACGGGTGCTGCGCCGTGAGCGCGGTCAGCCGCTCCGCGCAGCGCGCCGTATCCGCGGGGTCGCGGCCGAGCGCGGGATCCATGGCCGCAAGGAGCGCTCGATCGCGGGGGTCGAGCGCGGCGCTCAGCTCCTCTGCGCGCTGATAGTGCTCCCGAGCTTCGGTGAGCTCCGGCGCGTAGATCGCGAGGCGAAGGTGCGCATCGGCAAAGGAGTCATCGATGGAGATCGCCTGCCGCAGGCCGTCCACCGCCTTGCCCTCGTTGGCATCGCGAGCGGCCTGGAGCGCGGCGCTGTACAGGGCGAGCGCCGAAGTAGAGCTGGAGCGCGGCCCGGGAACGGTGGTCGCCGCGACCGGACGAGGCCCTCCGCGCAGCGCGAGCGCCCCAGCGATGACGGCCGCGAGCGCCATCGCGAGGCCGATCTTCCAGGCCGCCCGCAAGCCGAGGCGTCTTCCGGTCGAGCGGAGCTCATCGCGGCGCGCCGCGGCGCCGAGGCGCTCGGTCGCGGCCAGGGGGTCCACCACGTCCCCATCCGCCGCCTCACCGCCCGGCGCCCTGGGCGGCTCGGAGAGGCCCAATGCGGGCGGCTCCGGCGCGCTGAAGCTCGGCGCCGCGCCCTGCGCGAACGGCGCGAGCGCGCGAGCGACCTCGCCCAGGTCGGAAAGCCGAGCCTGGCGGTCCGTCGACAGCAACCGGCCAACCACCCTGGCGAGCTCCCGGGGCACGTCGGGCGCGACCTTTTCCAGCGGGGGAATCGCGCCCGTCACGATGATCTTGAACACCTGGCCGACGTTGTCGGCCCGGGTCGGGAGCACGCCCGAGAGGCATTCGTAAAGAATGAGGCCGAGCGACCAGTTGTCGGTACGGTGATCGATCTGTCGGTCTCCGAACGTCTGCTCCGGCGACATGTAGCAGGGCGTGCCAAGCCTCGTCCCGCTCTCGGTGAGCCCCGTCGTCTGGGCGTCCTGTCCGCTCGTGGCCGTCAGCTTCGCGATGCCGAAGTCGAGGACCTTGACCCGCTCGCTCGATCCGTCGACAAGGAAGATGTTCTCCGGCTTCAGGTCGCGGTGGACGATGCCCAGCGCGTGCGCCGTCCCGACGGCCGAGATGACCGGCAGGAAGATGGAGGCTACCTCGCCGAGGGGCAGCCTCGGCTCGCGACGCAGCCTGCTTGCGAGCGACTCGCCGGACAGGAGCTCCATGACCATCACGGGTGCCCCGCTCTCGATCTCGACGTCGTGAACCTCGACGACGTTGGGGTGGCGGACGCTGCTCGCGAGCTTCGCCTCGCGCAGCAGGCGCATGCCCACCGCGCCGCGCACGGCCCCGCCCTTCACGAACTTGAGCGCGAACGGCTTGCCAGTCAGCGTGTGGCTCGCGGCCCAGATCACGCCCATGCCCCCTTCACCGAGCAGCCGATCGAGCCGGTACCGGCCGGCGACGACGGCGCCTGGACGCCACGTATGCCGTGCGCGCTCGTCGCCTTCGCCGCGCTCGTCGCCCTCACCCGGCGGAGAGTCTTTTCCCGCAGCGGGTTGGGTCGCCTCGAGGCCCTGCGTCAGGTCCGCTCTCGATGCGATACGCACGGCAGCCTACGCTACCCGACCGGCCCCCCCTGTCCAGATCGGAAACGAACGCGCCCGACGTGCTGTCAGCCCAACAGGAAGGCGGTAAAGCGAGGACACGTTTGCAAGTGCAAGGATCTTCCCGCATCCCTGCAAATATCTTTGGGCAGCGAACAGCACCACAATGCGCCCGACGGCCAATCGCCCCGTCCTTCTTGTTCAATTTGCCCGCTGAAAAGGGCTGCAAGTGAGGGAATTTCTCAGTCTCGCCACAGCTCATCGCGTATGCTTCCCGATCCATCCGCTCGCTCGACGGGTGCCGAGCCATAACGCCGTGGCTCCAAGGACATCGTCTCACCAGATAGCGCGGTCGAGCAAAGAGACGCAGCGCTCTCTGAAGCTCAGTATCCCGGCTCGCGGTCCCTGGATCGGTACGCCCCAGGCGGGACCCCGACCTCCCGGCGAAACGCGACGTTGAAGGCCGCCTCGTCCTGGTAGCCCACGGACGACGCCACCTCGGCGAGCGCGAGCCCGGGGCGCTCTCGCAGCGTCTCCTTCGCCAGCTCCATGCGCCAGCGCGTCAGGTGGCGGAGGGGGCCCTCTCCCACGTGCTCGCGGAAGGCGAGGGCGAAGCCCGAGCGGCTCATGCCGGCCTCCCGCGCGAGCGAGGCCACGGTCCACGCGCGGGCCGGGCCCTGGTAGAGCGCGTCCAGGGCGCGGGCGACACGCTCGTCCGCGAGCGCCGCGCGAAAGGAGCCAGGCGGCGCGGGGCGCTCGAGCTCCGCGCGGATGGCCTGCAGGAGGAGCAGCTCCGCGAAGCGAGCGGCCATGACCGGCGCGCCCGGCCGCCGGCCGCGCACCTCGTCGCGGATGCCGTCCAGGAGCCGGCCGAGGCCGGGCACCGGCTCACCGGCCCCGCCGTCGAGGAGGACCACGGAGGGCAGCGCGCGGAGGAGCAGCGGCCGCCCGGCGCCCGTGACGTGCATGGCAGCGCAGAGCACCACCGTCCTCGCGCCGTCGCCGCCCAGCCGGCGCCGCACCGTCTGCACGCCCGGCCGAGGAGGCGAGAGCCAGCGCTCCTCGTCGACGACGGCTGCCCCCGGCCGGTGCCTCAGGCAATGGGGGACGCCGTGCGGCATGAGCAGCAGATCGCCTTGGCCGACGCGGATCTCTCGGTCGCCGAGCTCCAGCCACATCTCGCCTTCGAGGAGGTGGTGGAGCAGGACGATCTCCCGGCGGCCGATACGAGCGCCCCACGGCGCGCCGAGCTCGACGCGGCCGAAGAGGCTGGTCTCGATGCGCACGTGGCGGAGCAGCGCTGTCAGGACATCGGGCATTGGACGATCACAAAAGAGCGCTGGACTCTATCACATGGAGGGTCCCCCGGTCCGTCGCCATGGTTCAGCCACCGATTCACGAGGAGGCAACCATGGACGTTTTCATCACCGGCGCGAGCGGCTTCATCGGATCTGCGGTCGCCCGCGCCCTTGTCGCGCGCGGGCACCGGGTGCGCGGGCTCGCGCGGAGCGACGCGTCGGCAGCGAAGGTGCGGGCCGCCGGCGCGGAGCCGATCTGCGGCAGTTTATCGCAGGTCGACGTGCTCGCGCGCGCGGCGGCGGCCGGCGACGGGGTGGTGCACACCGCCGCGACGACAGGAGAGGATCGCCCGGCCACCGACGAGGCGGCGGTCACGGCGATGCTCTCGGCCATGAGCGGCGGCGTCTTCATCACGACGACCGGGGCGCCCCGCGCGCGCTCGTCGCGGGTGCCCGTGCCGGAGGAGGAGAGCGTCAACCCCGGCGGAGCGCTCGAGTGGCTCGTTGCGGCCGAGTCGCGCGTGCTCGGCGCGGCGGGCGTCCGCGGCCTGGTCGTGCGGCCGCCCATCGTCTATGGCGACGGCGGAGGCCCGGTGGCGGGCCTGGTGCAGGGCGCGCGCGCCGCGGGGGTGGCGCGTTATATCGACGATGGCGAGAACCGCTGGTCCACCGTCCACGTGCGGGATCTGGCGGTGGCCTACGCGATGCTGCTGGAGTCGGACGCAAGGGGCGTATTCCACGCCGCCGAGGCGTCGCCCGAGCCCATGGCGGCGCTCTTCGCGGCGATAGGTGACGCCGCCGGGGTCCCCGTGGGCTCGTGGAGCCTCGCGGAAGCCCTCGCAGCGCACGGCCCCCTCGCCGGCTTCCTGGCCATGGACGCCGCCCTCGACGCGACGAGGCTGCGCGGCCTGGGCTGGTCGCCGGAGGTCGGAGAGGCGCTCGGAGGCGTCTGCGGCGCCCTGCGCGACCCAGGGCAGGGATATCGGACCCCCTGAGCCGCGCCGCAGGTGCCGTGACGGCGACATGAGGAGAGGCGCGCCCTGAAGCATCCTCTCGGCTTTGTTTCGGAGAAATTCACAGGGAGACGGGGAGACGGGGAGTTAGAATCCCATGAATCTCCCCGCCTCCCCGTCTCCCTGTTCAATATCTCTTTGTCAGGTGTGCCCCCAAAGCCGCACATCCATCCCCGCCTCACGGCGGAGCGCCGTCGCGCGCGGCGCTCGCCGCGGGCGCCTCCCCTCCTCGCCTCCTGTCGAGGGCGAGCAGACAGAGATAAGAAAAGGCACAAACAACGAGGCTGCCGAACACGAGCATCGGCAGCGAGTAGGCCAGCCTCTCCAGGCCCACCCCCTCGATCAGCTTTCCGGTGAGGGCCGGGAGGACCATGCCGCCTAGGCTGTCGCCGACCAGCACGAGCCCGGTCACGAACGCCGTCATGGGCACGATCTGCCCCGCGAGCGTGAAGCCGCTGGGCCAGAGCGGCGCCATGAAGAGCCCGAGCCCGAGCGCGACACCCCACAGGAGCGCGCTCGAGGGCGGCAGGAGCAGCATCATCGCGGACAGCACCAGACAGCCGCCCAGCCCCACGGGGATGACCTGGCGCGGCGTGAAGCGGATCGCCACCGGGATCGAGAGCAGCCTCCCGATCGTGAACGAGAGCCAGAACCCCGAGGTGAGGTACGCGGCCCCGGTCGCAGAGACGACGCCCAGCGTGAGGGAATAGGTGTAGATCCAGCTCCCGAACGAGATCTCCCCGCCGACGTAGGCGAACAGGTACAGCACCGCGACGAGCACCGGGAGGAGGTGCAGCGAGCGATCCGCGCCCTTCGCCGCGGCGTCCTTCCCGTCCTTTTCCCGGGGTTCGGGGCAGTGTCGCATCGAGAGCACGCCCAGGGCGACGAGCGCCGAGAAGGCGGCCACGGCCCAGTACGCCGCGTGGTAACCGCCCCAGGCGCCCGGGACGCGCGCGACGAGGAGCGGCGACACGAACGCGCCCAGCCCGAAGCAGAAGTGAAGTCCGTTCATGTAGGGACTGACCTTCTCCCCGTGCGTCCAGAGGAGCAGCGCGTTCGCGCCCGTGTTGACAAACCCCTCCGCGAGACCCCGGCAGAACGCCAGGACCACGAGCAGCCATAACCACGGGACGGCCGGGATGATAGCGAGGCACGCTGCAGCGACCAGGTGCGCTCCCCCGAGCAGGGTGTGCCCGTGCACGCGATCGAACAGCTTGCCCCCCCAGAGCGTACCGAGCGTGTAACCAACCCCCCCGCCGAGGAACAGCGAGCCCATGTCCCCGACGCTCGATCCCGTCTGCCGCGCCAGGTCCGGCAGGGTCGGCCCGGTGATCGCCGTGATGAGGCCCAGGCAGATGAAGAGCCCGAAGTAGCCGGCCGTCTGGCGCAGCGCCCTGTCGCTCCACCGGCTCGAGACCGGACGCTCCTCCACGGCTGCAGTGCTCATCGCTTCACTCCTTTTGCCCCATGCGGGGGATCGTGTGCCGGCCCCGGCGCGGCCGGGAATCCGGGGGGATCGTCGGCGCGCGAGGCGCCGGCCGCGCGCTCGCGCTCGTGCTCGATGCGCCACGACTCGAAGGCGAGCGCCTGGAGCGCGGAGAGGACGAGGACGGAGACGTCGGTGTTGACGTAAAGCCAGATGAACCCGAGCCCCAGGCCGCGCACGAGCAGGGCCACCGCCGCCCCGACGGCGACGTTGCCGCCCCAGAACAGGAGGCACACGCCCAGGCAGCGGATCGCGCGCCGGAGCGCGGGCGGGAGGAGGCCGGCGCGCATGCCGCGGCGGCGCCCCGCCGCATAGACCACGCAGGACGTGGCCGCGACGACGCCAAGGATGTAGAGCGCGTCCGACACCGCTACACCTCCCCGCGGAGCCGCGACAGCGCGCGCGCCGCGAGCTCCTGGAGCAGCCGGCCGATCGCCGAGAGGCGCTCCCCCGGGATGCTCGACGCCGGCGACCCCTCCGGGACGGGCGCGGCGAGGACCTCGAAGCCCGCGCGCTCGAAGAGCCGGCGCGCGCGCACGATGCGGTGCGCGCCGGTGACGAGCAGGATCCTCCTTGCGCCCCTGGGCAGCAGGAGCTCCGCGCTGCGCTGGGCTTCCACCGCGGTCGTCAGCCCGCGCGGCTCCGTGAGCAGGGCCGACGCGGGGACGCCGAGGCCCTGCGCGAGGCGCGCGCGCGACTCGGCCTCACTGGCCGGCCCGTTGCGGCTGCCGAGCATCAGCACGAGCGGCGCTCGCCCCCCGCGGTACAGCGCGACGCCCTCGACGGCGCGCCGGAGGGAATCCTCGGGGAGCCGCCCGTCCGGATCGACGTCCGCGCCGAGGACGACCACGGCGTCGGCCTGCCCGGCGTCGGGCGCCGACGCCATCCAGCGATCGAGCGGCGCGGCCGCCGGGGTGAACGCAGCGACGGCGAAGGCCATGAGCCCGATCACGCCGGCCGCGGTGCTCAGGCGGTCCCACGCTCCTTCCATGCGCATGCCGTCGGATCCCTGGAGCCGCCCCTACGTCGCGCCCAGGAGGGCGGGCATCGAGGAGCGCGCGAGCAGCCGCCGCGCCTCCAGCTCCTCCGCGACGCCGTGGATGGCGGCCTCGACGCGCTCGAGCGTCTCCTCGCTCATCCGGCCGTGCAGGGGCAGGCAGACCTGGCCCGCGCAGAGCCGGTCCGTGTTCGGGAGGACGACGCCCGCGGGGAAGCAGTCCAGCGCGTGCAGGGGCGGGTAGAAGTACCGGCGCGCCTCGACGCCGCGCCGCGCGAAGGCCGCGATGGCGTCGTCGATCGGGGCGTCGATCAACCCGACCCCGAGGTTCTGCCCGTTGGGGGTCACGCCCGGCGGGATGCGCTGGGCGCGGTACACCTGCGGGTGCCGGGACAGGGCCGCGCGCAGCCGGTCGAGGTACGTCCGCCTGCGGGCCAGCGCCTCCGGGAGCCGGCGGAGGGACGCGAGCGCCAGGGCGGCGCGCAGCTCGTCCAGCTTGGCGTTCATCCCCGGGACCGACGCCGAGAGCGGCTGCGTGAGCCCGTGGTTGCGCAGCCGGCGCATCGCCGCGCTGACCTCCCGGTCCGGGGAGACGACCACGCCGCCCTCCGCGGCCACGAGGACCTTGGTGGCGTGCAGCGAGTAGGTCGTCGCGGTGAGGAGCGCCTCGGCCTCCCGGCTCGCCGTCTCGGTGCCCATGCCGTGCGCGTTGTCGTAGATCACGGCCGCGCCGGCGCCGCGGGCCTCGCGCGCGATGGCGGCAAGATCGGGCGGGACGCCGAACACGTTGACCGGGAGGACCAGCGTCGCGCCCTGCTCCGCGAGCAGGCGGCGCAGGTGCCCCGGATCCAGCGTCCAGGTCTCCGGGTCGACGTCGCAGAAGACCGGCTCGAAGCCCGCGTGCACCGCGGCGTTGAGCGTCGCGATGAAGGTGAAGGCCGGCAGGATCGCCTTGCCCCGCCGCACCGCCGCGGCCTCGATGGCGAGGCTGATCGCGACGGCGCCGTTCGATACGGCCACGGCCTCCTCGACGCCGAGGAACGCCGCGATCGCCCGCTCGAAGCCCTCCGCGAGCGGGCCGCCGTTGCTCAGCCGCCCCGAGCGCAGGACGTCGGCGATCTGCGCCGCGATCGCGTCCGGCTCGTCCACCTGCGGCAAGACCATGGGGATGAAGGGTCGCTGGTCGCTCATGCTTGTCTCTCCGGACGAAGGCGCTGGTGTACGACGCGGCCGATGAACTCCGGGATGCCGAGCAGGTACCGCCGCCAGAGCCGCCGCGGCTCTACCGCCAGGCGGTAGAGCCACTGGACGTGGTTCCGGCGCACCCACTCGGGCGGGTACGCGACGGCGCCCGCCACCTGATCCAGAAGCCCTCCCATACACCAGGTGGCGCGCACCTGGAGCGCCCCGAGGTGCTGGCTCACCCAGAGCTCCTGCTTGGGCGGGCCGAGGCCGACGATGAGCAAGGCGGCGCCCGAGCCGTTGATCTCCCGGACCACCGCCGCCTCTTCCTCGGGGGCGAAGTACCCGTGGTGAACGCCGGCGATCCGGAGCCCCGGGCGCTCCGCGGCCAGGCGGCGCGCGACCTCGTCGGCGATCCCGGGCGCGCCGCCGAGCAGGAAGACCGAGGCCCCGCGCTCGGCGCAGAGGTCCGCGATCCGGCCCAGCTCGACCGGGCCCACGTTGATCCGCTCCGGGCACGGCCCGCCCAGCAGCCGCGCCGCCCAGACCACCCCGATGCCGTCGGCGTACACGACGTCGGCCTGGGAGACCGAGGCGCGGTACGGCGACTCGCGCGCCGCCAGCGTGGCGCAGTACGCGTTGACGTAGGTGTAGTAGTCGGGCCTGGCGCGCTCGGCCTGCAACGCCTCGTCCAGGCGGCGCAGCAGCTGCTCGAAGGAGAGCCGCGTGACGGGGACGCCGAGGACGTCGACCCGGGGCGCGCTCGAGGGCGCAGCGACGGTCATGCCTCGCCCCTGGCCGGCGCCACCTTGTCCTGCGCGCTGATGAACGCGCGAGGATCGGTGACCGGCTCGCGATCGAGGACGGGCCGCGCCTCGTCGGTGCCGAACATCGCGACGTAGTCGCCGTGGAACCCGTCGCAGATGTCGCGCAGCGCGCACCGCTGGCACCCCGCGCCCTTCTGGTAGCCGTTGTGCTCGACGCGGTTCAGCGCGTCGTGGCGGTAGGCCTCATCGCGATCCCCGCGGCGGCGGAGGAGCCGATAGGACAGCCCTTCCAGCTTCCTCATCAGAGGGCCGAGCCGCGGGTCCGTGTCGGCGCGGAGCATCCGGCCCCGGAGGTCGATCGCGTCCGCCAGGCGGAGGAGCGGCTGCCGGAGCCGGCCGAGGCGCGGCCGCGCGCCGAGCGGAACGGGCGGCGACACGGCGCCGGCCCGCATCCGCTGCGGGCCCTTGTTGGTCCAGGTCCAGCTCGCGAAATCCCACTCGTGCGGGTCGTACGAGAGCTGCTGGTAGTTGTACACCGACGACCAGTGGCGCTCGGGGACGATGCAGTGGGGCAGGTACCGGACGTTCGCCTCCACGCCGGCCTGCGCGAGCACGTCCAGGGCCTCGTCGAGCGGGCCCCGCAGGTCGCCATAACGAGGCACGTTCTCCGCGGTGCGTGCGCCCTCCTTGCGCTGGTCCGCGAAGGGGTTGAAGGCGAGGAAGTTGACGGCGCGCGCCCCCAGCTCCACCGACAGCTTCGCGATCGCCGGCAGCTGCGGCACCGCGAGCTTGGACATCACGCAGTTCACGCGGAACGGCACGTCGAGCGCGATGAGGTGGTTCAGCGCGCGCATCTGGCGCACGTGCGCGCCGCTCACGCCCACGGCCGCGTCGTGCGCCTTCCCGAGCCCCTGGACGCTGACAAGGAAGTCGGCGACGCCGGAGTCCTTGAACTGCTGCGCCTTGTCGCGCTTGTCGAGCACCAGCGCGTTCGTGATGAGCGTCGGCGCGAGGCCGATCCCGGCGCAGTACCGGATCAGCGCGTGGATGTCGCGCCAGATGGTCGGCTCGCCGCCCTGGATGTCGATCGCGTCGTTCCCGTAGAACTCGACGAGGGTCCGGCAGATCTCCTGCGCCTTCTCCAGCGACATGAACGGGTGCTCGGGGTGCTCCTTGTCCTCGATCCGATCGAGGAAGTAGCAGAAGTGGCAACGCAGGTTGCACGTCTGCCCGAGCCACAGCACGCCGCGGCGCGTGAGCGCTCGCGTCTGGCCGTGGGGCCGCGGCGCGGCGGCCGGGCGCGCGGCCGGCACCGCCAGGGCGAGGGCTCGCTCGAGCAGGATCTCCGGCGGCTCGATGTCCGCCGAGGCCAGCGACTCCTTCCGCCTGAGCTGCACCAACGAAACGTTGCCATCCGTGCTTGTCTTCACGTGGTCCTCTCCTGGATTCGATCCTTCACGCACGGCGCGCGGCGCCCTGCCGCTTCACGTGACTGCTGTCGGGAAGTTGAACCGCACCGCGATCGGGGCGATAGGGGAGCGGCATGCGCGCGCGGCGACCTCCGGTGAGGGATCTCCTCGATCCATGACGTCGTCGGCGCTCCGCGAGGACGCCCCGCCGCCGGCGAGGCGAAGCGTCTCGGGCAGCATGGCGCTGAAGACCGCGAGCGATCTCGTCTCGCGCGGCGTCCGCATGCTCCTCGCCGTGGTCGCCGCGCGGCACCTGGGGCCGGCGGGCTTCGGCGACTACAGCTACGCCTTCGCCGTGGGCTTCCTGCTCGGCGAGCTCTCGGACCTCGGCCTTCACCTGTTCATCGCGCGGGAGGTGGCCCGCGATCCCGGCGCTCCCATCGGCCCGCTCGTGCGCCTCAAGCTCGCCGTGACGCTGGCCGCCGGCGCCGTCGGCCTCGTGGTCGGCCTCCTCGCGGGCGCGGCCTCGCCGCGCCGGACGCTCGTGTGGCTGCTGACGGCCGCGTGGCTGATGGCCTCGTTCGTCGAGATGCTCAACCAGGTGTTCCGCGGGCACCAGCGGATGGAGCGCGAGGTGATGGTGGCGGTCACCATGGCGGTCACGTCCTTCGGGCTGGGGACGGGGGCGCTGCTCTCCGGGCTCGGCGCGCTCGGCCTGGCGTGGAGCCTCGTCGCGGGCCACCTGGTCGCCCTCACGCTGGCCCTGGCCCTCGCCGCCCAGCTGCTCGAGCGCCGGCAGTGGTCCAGCGAGGGCGCGGCGCTGCCGCAGGGCTTCCTCCGCGAGGCCGGGCCGCTCGCTGTGGTGATGCTCGCCAGCCCCCTCTACTTCCAGCTCGATCTCCTGATGCTGGGCTGGATGAGCACCCCCCACGCGGTCGGCGACATGAGCGCGGTCCAGCGCATGATCGGCGGCGCCATGATGCTGCCGGGCGTCGTGCGCGCGGCGGTCTTCCCCGCCTTCGTCGCCAGCCGCTCCGCGAGCGCCCGCAGGCGCCTCGCCACGCTCACCTTCGTCGGGCTCATGGCCGCGGGCGCGCTCATGAGCGCCGTCGTGTGGTGGATGGGCGGCCCGCTCGTCCGGATCGTGTTCGGCCCCGACTACGCGAGCGCCGTGCTGCCGCTGCAGCTCCTGACCACGGCGCTCGTGTGGATGGTGCCGGAGCTCGCCATCGGCCCGATGCTGTTCGCCGCGGGCCAGCAGCGCCCGTACGCGGCCCTCTGGACGGCCACCGTGCTCCTCATCGCCGCCGGGGACCTGTGGGCGGTGCCCGCGCACGGCGCCGCCGGCGCGGCCGCGGTGAAGCTCGTGGTCACGCTCGGCCTCGTGGCCGGCGAGGTGATCGTCCTCTTTCGCGTCAGGGACCACCTCGGGGCCTCCTGAGCGGCCGAGGAGCGGGCCTCTCGCGGCGTCGTCGATCGCCCGGCGCACCACGTCAGTAGCTCCCCACGCCGAAGAGCATGCGCAGCGGCGTGATCGCCATGATCTTCAGGTCGCCCCAGAAGCTGGCGTTGGCCAGGTAGTAGATGTCGAGGATGACGCTCTGGTCGAAGGTCACCTGGTTGCGCGCCACGACCTGCCACAGGCCCGTGATCCCGGGACGGCCGTCGGTGCGGAGGCGGTGCCACGCCTTGAGCGCGTCGTACTCCGCCATCGGATAGGGCCTCGGTCCCACCAGGGCCATGTCGCCTTTGAGGACGTGGAGGAGCTGGGGGATCTCGTCGAGGCACAGCCAGCGCAGGACGCCGCCCAGCCGCGTGATGCGCGGATCCCTGGGGTGCTTGGGGATGACGACCCCATCGTCGCGCACGAAGCCGGGGATCTCGCCGCGGATGACCGAGAGCCGCGCGGCGTCGCTCCTGTCCTCGCCGTCCCGGCGCCGCGTCCGCATCGTCCGGTACTTGAAGAACAGGAACGGCTTCCCGCGCAGCCCCGCGCGCGGCGCGACGTGGAACGCCCCGCCCGGGGACTCGAGGCGGATCAGCAGCGCGATCGTCAGCCACAGCGGCGCGCCCCCGAGCAGCACCGACAGGGCCACGAGCACCTCGACGGCCCGGGTGGCCGCTGCGTCGAGGCCGCCCCGCTCGCCCGAGCCGAACCGGACCACCGGGAGCCCCTCCGCCGTCCGCTCGGACAGGCCGAGGCGCTCCGCGAGCCACTCGAGGTCCCGCGAGGCGATCGCGACGGCCTGCGCCCGCTCGCGCGCCCGCTGCAGCACGTCCCCCACCGCGTCGAGGCCCTCGACGACGACGGGGGCGCCCGGATCCGCCGGAGGAGGCGGCGCGGTTGCACGTTGAGCGAAGGACGTCGTTGCAACGGTCAAGAAAACCTCCTGGTGGTCTCCGGTCCGGCGTCGCGGCGGTCCCCCGCCCTGCCGTCTCGCCTCAGCCCTCTCTCAGCTGCTCCCCGAACGCCCGGCGCGTCCGCCACCGCGCCCACGCCGGAAAGAGCTCTCCCACCACGCTGCGCAGGCGGAGCCGCAGCGGAGCGCCGCCCTGCGCCCGCGGCTCGCGCCAGAGCGCGGCCACGGTCTCGGCGACCCGGTCCACCGGGACGCCGCCGTCGTGCGGCCGGGACACCGAGCCCCGGCGCCGCCGCTCGTCCTCGTGCAGGCCCGTGTCCACCCAGCCGGGGTGCACCTGGGAGACCCGGATCCCCCGGGGCGCGAGCTCGAGCTCGAGCGCATCGCTGAGGCCGCGGACGGCGAACTTCGTGGCGCAGTAGACGCTCTTCATGGGCACGGCGCGGAACGAGACCTCGGAGCCGACGTTGATGATGTGGCCGCCGCCGCCCCCCATCGCCCGCGCCGCGTGCCGGCAGCCGAGGATGACGCCGAGGAGGTTGGTGCGGACGATCGCCTCCACGTCCTCGAGCGCCATCTCGTCGAGGCGCCCGTAGCCCTCCCGGGCGGCGTTGTTGACGACGACGTCGACCCCGCCGAGGAACGCGCGCGCCGCGCCGAAGAAGGCGCGCTGGGAGGCGTCGTCGCCGACGTCCACCACGCCCGTGCCGAGCCGGCGGCCCGCGCCCTCGGGCGCTGCGCTCTGCTGCAATGCGAGGAGCGCGCGCTCGTCCCGCGCGCCGGCGAACACCCGGTGCCCCTCCGCGAGCGCGCGCGCGACGATGGCCCGCCCGATCCCGCGCGAGCCGCCGAGCACGACGATGGCGAGCGTCCGCTCAGGCACGCGCGACCCGCGCCAGCAGATCGCGCCCCAGGCTGCGCGCGAGGAGCTGCTCGCTGCTCACGAGGTGCTGCTGGTTGAGCCACGGCGCCGCGCAGGCGAAGCAGCCGTGATCGCGCAGGTGCTCCCACGCGGCCCGGACGCCGACCTCGAGCACGCTCCTGGCGGGGAAGTCCGCGAGCCGCTGGTTGCACGGATACATGCGGCCGTCGCCGTCGATGAAGGCGTAGTACCGGCCCGCGCTGCACGGGAGGTACGGGAACCGCTCTCGCCGCTCCTCCCGGGTCACGCGATCCGCGTCGTGGTGTTGCCACCAGCGCGCCATGTTCTCCCAGACGCGCTCGCGGAAGACCATCGGCGCCCCCCGGCGCTTGTGATCGAGCAGCGCGTCCGCGAGGGCCTGCCGCTCGCCCGCGTCGAGGGAGTTGTCGCCGTGCACGCGCAGCTGCCGATCGGACTGCGGCGCGTAGCTCATGACGACCTCGAGCCGCGCGCCGAAGCGGCCCGCCAGATCGAGGAGCCAGGGCACCTGGTCCTTGTTCCGGCGGTTCAGCACCGCCTTCACGATGCGCGGAATGCCGCGCGCCTGGCACGCCTCGAGCGCCGTCATGGCCACGGCGAAGGTCCCCTGACCGCGGTTCAGATCGTTAATCGGCTCCGGACCGTCGACGCTCACGACGATCGAGCTCAGGCCCGCGAGCTCGTCCACGCGCTCCTTGACGCGGAATCCGCTGGTGACCATTCCGACCGAGATCCCTCGGCTCGCCGCCCGCTCGATGATGCGGCCGATGGATTTGTGCAGCATCGGCTCGCCGCCCGTGAGCGTCAGGACCGCCGTCCCCAGCGCCGCCGCCTCGTCCACGATCGCGCACAGCTGCTCGACCTTGAGCTGCCCGATGTCGTCCTGCCGGTGGTGGTAGTCGCCGTAGCAGTACTCGCAACTCAGGTGACATCGATTGGTAACACACACATCCACCCAGATCGGACGCGCTTCGCGGGCGAGCTTTGCGCGGACGAGCGAACCCAGGTAGCGAGGCGAGCGGTGCACGCCCGGCATGATAAGGAACTCGCCTCCAGATGTCATCTGGTCTTTGTAATTACCATTTCCTATGGTAAAGGTTCTTCGACCAATCACGGTGCCACGGCCCCGAGCTTTACCGAACAGCGCGTCAAGGAGGTATTTTTCCGATGAGTGCGAGCAAGCGAATCCTGGTCACGGGTGGGGCTGGTTTCCTCGGGTCGCACCTCTGCGCACGGCTGCTGGCCGACGGGCACCACGTGATCTGCGTCGACAGCATGGTGACGGGGCGTGACGAGAACCTCGCGCCGCTGCTGAAGAACCCGCGGTTCGAGCTGCACCGCTGTGACGTCAGCCAGCCGTTCCGCTTCGAGGTCGACCAGATCTACAACATGGCCTGCGCGGCGTCGCCCGTGAAGTACCGGGCCGATCCGGTGCACACGCTCAACACGAACGTGTTCGGCGCGATCAACGTCCTCCGCCTGGCGCAGGACCTGGGGGCCCGGGTCCTGCAGGCCTCCACCTCCGAGGTCTATGGCGACGCGCTCGTCCACCCGCAGCACGAGGACTACTGGGGGAACGTCAACCCCATCGGGCCGCGGGCTTGCTACGACGAGAGCAAGCGGGTCGCGGAGACGTACTTCTGGGAGTACCGCCTGACCCGAAACGTCGATACCGTCATCGTGCGCATTTTCAATACCTATGGCCCGAACATGGACCGGAACGACGGCCGGGTCATCGCCAACTTCGTCGTGAAGGCGCTCCGCGGCGAGGCGCTGGAGCTGTACGGCGGAGGCCACCGCACGCGCTCGTTCTGCTTCGTCAGCGACCTGATCGAGGGGCTGGTCCGCGTGATGAACGCCAAGGACCTGACCGGGCCGGTCAACCTCGGGAATCCGGCCGAGACGAGGATGCAGGACCTCGCCGAGCTCATCATCCGCAAGACCGGCGGGCGCGCGAAGCTGACGATGAGCGATGGCCTCGTCGACGATCCCCAGCGGCGCAGGCCCGACATCTCCCGGGCGACGGAGCTGCTCGGCTGGCGTCCTGTGGTGGATCTCGACTCGGGCCTCGATCGCACGATCGACTGGTTCCGCCCGCGCGTCTGACGTCCGGTGTTGAGCGCGGGGAGCAGGCTCGCGGGATACAAGCTCAGCCGCACGAACGCCGATCACGTCGATCGAACGTGAAATGAGGCGCCAAGGACGCCAAGAGCAGAAAATATTCTGGCGTCTTGGCGTCCTTGGCGCGCTTGGCGGTTTGAAATTCTGCTCTTTTCTGGTGGGTTGAACCCGCCTGCCGCGCTGGAGGCGCCCAGCCGGGGCAGGCGCTCAGCCGCCCTTCGACGGGAGGCGGCCGGAGGTGGCCATGACGCGCCCGCCGCGGCCGGCGCTGACGTCCGCCAGGATGCGATCGCGCTGCGCCCGGATCCGCTGTCCGAGCACGCGGTGGATCGCGGCCCTGAGGGCCATTCCCCCGAGCCCGCGCGTGACCGCGCCGGGCCCCGGCGCCGATCTCAGCCGGTCCAGGAGGATCTTCGCCGCCGTCTGCGCCGAGAGCAGGCGGGCGCCGTCGCGGCGGTAGAGCTCCGGGTAGCTCGAGCGGAGCTGCTCTCTCGCGGCGGCGTTGCGCGCCAGCGCGCGGACCACGTCGGCCATGCTGTCCACCTCGAAGTGGATGGGCGCCTCGGGGACCACGACCAGCGCGTCGCCGGCGACGAGCGCCGTGAGCCACGAGTCCTCGGTCACGAGGTCGACGGGCAGCCGAGGGAGCGTCCCGGCGGGCAGGAGCCCGCGATCGGCCATCACCGCGCCCAGCCGATCGCGATCGATGGCATAGAGGCGACCGGAGATGTAGTCCTGACCGAGGCTGGTCGTCAGCAGGCGGAGGACGGTGCCGAGCGGCGGGGGCGGCGCCCCGCGCGGCTGCTCGAAGGCCGCGGCGACGGCGGCGTGGGGAGAGCACTCCAGGGCGCGCAGCAGGGCCGAGATGGAGCCCTCGGCCGGGCGCACGTCCGCGTCCGTGAACACGAGGCGACGGTTGCGCGCCCGGGCCACGAGGGCGTTCCATGCGTTGTTCTTTCCGAGCTCGCTCTCGATGACGGCGAGCCGCGGCTCCCGCTCCCGGAACGCCTCGACGACACGCTCGGTGCCGTCCGTGCACCCGTTGAGACAGACGAGGATCTCGTCCACCTCGGGGCCGAGCCGCGACAGCTCGGTGAGGGTCGCCTCGATGGTGCGGACTTCGTTGTACGCAGGCAGGCAGATGCTGGCAGCCATCGACTCCGACGCATACCACCACGCCGGCTCGGGTGTCACGCGGCGCGCGCCGCGCGGGATGCCCACCCGGAACCAGACGATGCCAACGATGCGAGCGATGCGGACGATGCCGGCCGCGCCGGCGATGCCGACGCGTCCGCACCCATTGCACGAATTTTAGGCTTGGGTAAGTCTCTTGAATATGTTAGCGTAAGAACAACCCCGCGTGACCACAAAGTCCGCCGGAGGTTCGCGCCGTCGCGCTGGTTTCGCGCCTGACGTCATCGTGATCCTTGGGTGTGCCGGTCCAGGTGCGGCGCTGAGAGGAGAGCTTATGCACAGGCTTTTTGCGTTCGTGCTGGGTAGCACGGTGCTTCTGGGAGCCTCGTCGCCGGCGCATGCGAAGCGGCCGATCCTCGCCGAGGGGTCGCCGCTGCACGGCACCAATGGGATGTATGTGGGGCCGGATGGTCGGCTGTACGTCGCGAGCTTCCTTGGCAATGAGATCGCCATCGTGAACCGCAAGAGCGGAGCCATCGTGGATCGGCTCGACGCGTCGGACGGGATCGATGGCCCGGACGATCTCACGTTCGGCCCGGATGGCTCGCTCTACTGGACCTCGCTCATCCCTGGCAATGTCGTGAGGCACGCGCCGTCGGGCGAGATCACCGAGCAGTTCGTCGCGCCGGGGGTCAATCCCATCACGTTCTCCGATACAGGGCGCCTCTTCGTGGCGCTCGACTTCTTGGGTGACGGGCTCTACGAGGTCGATCCGGAGCTGTCGGCTCCGCCGCGCCACATCGCGGGCAACCTCGGCTTCCTGAACGGCATGGACTGGGGGCCCGACGGCAGGTTGTACGGGCCGATCTGGACGCAAGGCAGGGTGATCAGCATCGATGTGGACTCCTGCACCGGCGCGGTCGACCCGGACGTGGAGTGCGACCTCCAGACGGTCGCGGACGGCTTCTTCATCCCCGCGGCGGCCAAGTTCGACGGGCTCGGCCGGCTCCACGTGGTCGATCAGAACGGCGAGGTGGTGCGGATCGACATCGAGACGGGCGAGAAGGACATCATCGCGGAGCTCACGCCGGGGCTCGACAATCTCGCCTTCGACCCGCAGGGCAATCTCTACGTGTCGAGCGCCAGCGACGGCTTCATCGTCCGAATCAAGCCGAACGGCCAGACGCACACGATCATACCGGGCGGCATGATCATGCCCGGCGGCGTGGCCGTGACGACCGAAGGATGCGGCGAATCGGTCTATGTGGCCGATCTGTCGTCGCTGCGGAAGTTCGACGGGGACACGGGCGCTCCGCTGAGCGTCGAGCGGTCGTTCCTCGGTCAATCGGATTTTTATGGGCCTGCCACGGTGTCGGCGGACGGCTCGAACTTGATCTTGACCGCGTGGTTCAGCAGCGTGGTCCAGATCTACGATCCGGCGACGGCGACGGTCCTCGAGACGTACAGCAACTTCGTCTCGCCGCTCAACGCGGTCCGGTTCCAGGGAGATCTCGTGGTGGCCGAGCTCGGCGCGGGGCCGGGCGCGGCGCGCATCGCCCGCCAGACGGCAGGCGGCCCCGTGACGCTCGCGCCGATGACCGTGCCCTCGGGCCTCGCGGTGTCGGGAGGCGACCTCTGGGCCGCAGACTGGGCCACGGGCCAGGTCCTCCAGGTGGCGGCGGGGGGCGTGACGCTCTCTCCGCCGCTCGTGGTGGCCGACGGCCTGGATCAGCCGGAGGGGATGGCCGTCGATCTGGACGGCACCCTGCTCGTCGTGGAGGTCGGCAAGCGCCGCCTGCTGCGCGTGGACCCGGTGACGGGGCACACCTGGGTCGTGAAAAAGCACCTCGAGGTGGGGCTCGAGGCGGTCACGGGGACGGTGCCGACCTACGCGTTGAGCAGCGTCGCCGTGGGCCCGTCAGGGACGATCTATGTCTCTGGCGACAAGGACAACGTGCTCTATCGATTCTGACCCAATCGAGACGAGGAGGCGCTGTTCTCGTTCGTCCTCGCCCCCTGAATCCAGACGTGAGGCTCGCGACCTGCTGCTCTGGCCAGGAGCCGCAGGCGACCCATGGAGGATGAGCCCCGTTTCGCGTAAGCTCGCGGGCCGCATGCCCGCCCCGACGCTGACACGAAGAGACCTCAACCGGGCCACGCTCGCGCGGCAGATGCTGCTCGCGCGGGAGCAGACAACGGTCGTCCACGGGATCGAGCGGCTGATCGCCCTCCAGGCCCAGCTGGCGCGGCCGCCTTTCATCGGGCTCTGGTCGCGGCTGGCGGCGTTCCGGCGCGAGCAGCTCGTCCAGCTCGCCGTGCGCCGCGAGGTCGTCCGGGCGCCGTTCCTGCGCGGCACGCTGCACCTCGTGAGCGCAAGGGACTACCTGGATCTGCACCCGATCATCGCGCCGGTGCTCCACGCCGGGATGCGGTCGGTCCTCCGCGAGCGCGCAGACGCCCTCGACATCGCTCGGCTGGTCGCCCTGGCGCGCGCGTACTTCGACGCGGAGCCGCGGACCATGGACGAGCTGCGCGATCACCTGGCCGAGCTCCACGCCGACGGCGATGTGCGGGCCATGGCCCTCGCGGTTCGCATGCACCTGCCGGTCGTCCAGGTGCCCGCCGAGACCCCGTGGGGATATCCGGGAACGGCGGACTTCGCCCCGGCGGCGTCCTGGCTCGGCAAACCGCTCCGCGACGGCGGCGCGCCGCAGGCGCTCGTGCTCCGTTATCTCGCGTCGTTCGGCCCGGCGACAGCGACCGACGTGCAAACGTGGTCCGGCCTGACCCGCGTCAAGGAGGTGCTCCACGCCATGCGAGAGCAGCTCTGTGTGTTCCGCGACGAGCGAGGCCGGGAGCTCTTCGACCTGCCCGACGCGCCGCGGCCGCCCGCGGACACCGCCGCGCCGGCCCGGTTTCTCCCCGATTACGACAACCTCCTTCTCGCGCACGACGACCGCACGCGGGTCATCGCGGACGAGCATCGCCCGCGGATCGTCATGTCCGCCAACCTGCGGATCCTGCCGACGTTCCTCGTGGACGGGTTCGTGGCCGGCACATGGACGATCGAGCGGAAGAAGGCCACGGCCGCGCTCGTGCTCGAGCCGTTCGAGGCCCTTGGCAAGGCGGCGCGCGAGCAGCTCGCCGAGGAAGGGGAGGCGCTCCTCCGATTCATGGAGGAGGACGCCGGCGCGTTCGAGGTGCGCTTCGGGAAGAGTGGATCCACGAAGGCGCCTGCGGCGCGGGCGAAGGCGAAGAGCGGCGGAGCCGCCAAGGCACCTGCGGCGGCGGTAAAGGCGAAGAGCGGCGGCGCCGCCAAGGCGCCTGCGGCGGCGGTAAAGGCGAAGAGCGGCGGAGCCGCCAAGGCGCCTGCGGCGGCGGTAAAGGCGAAGAGCGGCGGAGCCGCCAAGGCGCCTGCGGCGCGGGCTGAAGGCGGGGGTGCAGCGAAGGCGCCTGCGGCGCGGACGAAGGCGAAGAGCGGCGGAGCCGCGAAGGCGCCTGCGGCGCGGGCGAAGGCCACGAGATGAGGCCGCCGGCTGCCCCCTCATTTTAGTGGCATTGTGGCGAGAGAATTAGAAAGCAGGGAGACGGACTACCGAGGACGAGCGCGGCTGGAGCGGCCGCCGACCCGCGACCGCGAGAGTCGACGCTGAAGCGCGGCTCCGGCGACAGCGAGATAGAAGGCCATGGTTCCGCCACCTGACGCCGCTGGCCCCATGGTGCAGCCGTGGTCCCTCGGCGATCCCTCTCCGGGGCCGGTCGATGAGCTCGATGCCCCCGTGTTTTCATCGGGTCCGGCCCCCGCAGCGCTGCTCGATACGGTGGCTGTCCCTGGGCCGCCGGAGCCTCCTGCACCGTTCCCGCCGTCTCCGCCGGCTGTGCCCGTCGAGGTTCCGCCCGCCGAGCCAACGGACGAGTTCATTTCGTCGCCGCCGGCGCCGCCCACGCCACCAGCGCCGCCCACGGCGCTGTCGCCGCCGCCAGAGCCGCCAGAACCGCCAGCGCCCCCCGCGTCGCCAGCGCCACCGGCGGTGCCAGCACCGCCAGCGCCACCCGCGTCGCCAGCGCCACCGGCGGTGCCAGCACCGCCCACACCGCCGGCGCCACCCGCGTCGTCAACGCCACCAGCGTCGCCAGCACCGCCCACACCGCCAGCGCCACCCGCGTCGCCAGCACCGCCAATTCCACCAGCGGCGCCAACGCCACCAGTCTCACCAGCGCCGCCCACGCCACCAGCAGCGCCCACGCCGCCGCTTCCGCTGCCAGCGCCGCCCGCACCGCCGTCTCCGCCGCCAGCGCCGCCCGCACCGCCGCCTCCACCGCCCGCGCCGCTGTCTCCACCCGGGCCGCAGCCATTGTCTCCGGCGCTCCGCGGATGGGGATCGTACAGCTCCGCATCCTTCTTCCCGTCCACGATGAGGGCCTGGTCGCCCGGAAGCAACGCGGTCACATGAGCGAGGTGGGACATCACGGTGGATGGAGCGGGTGTCCAGGAGTTCGTCGAAGGACGATAGATCTGCGCGACCGTCCCGCCGATGGCGAGCACCTCGCCCGTCGACAACAGCAGGGCCGAGTTGTTCACGCCCGACCCGATCAACATCGGCCCCGTGGGTGTCCAGACGTTGGTCGCCGGGTCGTAGACCTCCGCCGTCGTGTCGACGACGAGCACGCGGCCGTCCAGGAGCCGCGTCGCCGCAGGGTGGCTCCGAGGCGTCCCCATGGGTGCCGCCAGCGACCAGGTATGGGTCGCTGGATCGTAGATCTCGGCGCTGGCGAGCGCTACCGCGGTCGACGGGCCCGTGCTGTCTTCGAGTCCGTTGCGCCCGCCGACGACCAGCACCCTGCCGTCTTGCAGCAGCGTCGCCGCGTGCTCCGCGCGCCCGACGTTCATCCGCGCCACAGGGACCCAGGTGTCGTCGGCCGGCCGGTACAGCGCGGCCGATCGGATCCTGTCGATGGTGTACGGGTCGAGGGGGTCAAAAAACATCTCACCTCCCGCGATGAGCACCTCGCCGCTCCCGAGCAAGGTCGCCGTGTGCTTGGATCGCCACACGCTGTCCGGCGCGGCCAGCGTCCAGACATTCGCCGCCGGATCGTAGATCTCGTTGTTCAACTCCAGCGCTGGAGAGTCGTTCGGGATACCGCCGCTGATGAGCACCCTGCCGTCGGCGAGGCGCGTCAGATCGGGAGAAGACCGCGCGAAGTTCAAGGGAGCCGCCGTGGAGAGCGTCATGCTCGAGGGGTCGTAAAGCTCGTTGACCGCAATCGGGCCGATGCCGCCCGCGATCAGGATCTTTCCGTCCGGGAGCTCCACTGCCTTTGCGAAGCTCCGCGGCGTGTTCACCGGTCCGATCGGCGTCCCCGCGGGCGCGGCCGAGGGATCATAGATCTCGGCCCCCGGATGGCGCAGGCCGCCGACGAAAAGGACCTTGCCATCCGGAAGCAGGGTCGCCGTACCTGCGCGGCGGGCCCCGTCGTTCACGGGGCCTGACGAGAACGTTCGCGTGCTCGGATCGTAGACCTCGACCGGGTAGGCAATGTGGAGGTTCGATCCCATGCCCGAGACGACGACCCGCCCATCGCACAGGCGCGTCGCCGTGTGCCTGTCGCGCGGCACGCTCAGCGGGCCCGCGGGCGTCCATTCATTGGTGTCGGGATCGTAGACCTCGGTCGCGACCCCCCAGCTGGACACCACGAGCACGTCGCCGTCTTCCAGCAAGGTCGCCGTATGCCCGGATCTGGCTTGAAGCATGCTCGGCCCCGGGGTCCACGCGCCGGTGGTGGGGTCGTATATCTCGACGCTGGAGGAGGTGTTGCTCGCCGCGGTCCTGCCTCCCGCGACCAGCACGCGGCCGTCCAGCAAACGCGTCGCCGTGTGGTCGTTGCGCGCGATGGCCATCGCGGGCGTCGGCGACCAGCCGCCCGTCGTGGGATCGTAGATCTCGGCGGTGGCCGCCGCGAGGCCCCCGGCGACGAGCACCCGCCCGTCGTCGAGCACCGTCGCGGTGTGCCCCCCCCGCGCCGAGGTCATGGGTGCGGCGAAGGTCCACGTGTCGGTCGTTGGATCGTAGAGTTCCGCCGTGCCGAGACCCGTGCCGAGCGACCCGCCGCCACCCGTGACGAGCACCCTGCCGTCAGCGAGCAGGGTCGCCTGGTGAGCCCCCCGCGGCTCGTTCATCGGAGCAGCAGGCACCCAGGCGTCGAGCACGGGATCGTAGATGGCCGCGGTGGCGACCGGGAACAGGGTGTAGTCAGTATCCTGCTTGTACCCGCCCGCGATGAGCACCCTGCCGTCCGCGAGCGAGGTCGCCGCATGCGCCTCGCGGAGCGTCGCCTCGGGTGCGGCCGTGACGGTCCACGCCGGGTCGACGAGGAGCGGCATGCCTGTCTCCTCGACCCAGAGCGAGATCACATCGCCTTGCACGTCCAGCCGGGTCGCGATGCGCCCGAGCGGCGAAGCATAGCCCTCGGGAGCCGACACGATGATCCTCGCCTCCCCTGCCGCGTCGAGGACCTCCACGTTCGCGCCGCGGCGCTGGAGGCGCGCCCCTTCGACCTGCCACGAGGCGAGCGGCTCTCCGGCAGGCGCCCCCTCGGGGAACCAGAGCCATTCTTCCACGCCGTGTCGCTGCGCAGTCCAGAGCGCAAAACCACCCGCGCGAGGGTACGCGAGGGCGGCGCCGGCCTTCTGGCCTTCACCGCGCGCCCCGACCTCGCGCACGTCGATGCCGAGCCCGTCCGGCAGGTCGAACCGCACGGCGCCGCTCCCGTCCGAAGGGAACGCGAGCGAGAGGCCACCTCGCGACGGGCTCGGCGCGAGCTCGAAGCCCCTCGCGGCGGGCCGGAGCGCGTCGCCGCCGCGGAGCACGGCCCGGGCGCGCTCCTCGAACTGCGCCTCCAGCGCCTCGACGTCGAGCGCTTCACCCGCCGGCGCCGCACATCCGAGCCCGCACGGCAGACCGAGGAGCAAGAGCAACATCCCCCATCGCGCAAAACGCCATGCAGCAAGACGCCACGCATGGTCATGAATCGCCTTTGTGCCCATATCCTTCCTTTCCCTGGTGCTCGCGCTCGTACCGGCCGGCCAGATCACCGGGCCCTCCCCTCCGAGGCAGCTCATCGAGCGAGGCGTCGGCATGAGCCGTGCGACCTCCCCGAAGCGAGACGCCAGGCGGCCTCCTGGCTGCCGACGCTCGATCGGTCTCCGCTTGGATGCGGCCAGCGGCGACCCCATTCACCGCGCCACGCAGGACCGGAGCCCCCCAGGGCGAAAGCGGCGGCACGGACAGCGCTGCCTCCGCGGGCACGGGCGACATGCGTGGCCGTTTCCGGCCACCGCATGGCCACTCATGGTCATTGTGCACGTGATTCCCGCGCTTTATCCCTCTGCCATGAGCTCCGAACGCGCGCCATCTTCCACGACGTGGGCCGTGGGCAAGGCCCTCTGCATCCTGGCGGCCGTCGCTTACGGCCTGTTGACCGGGCTGATCGACATCGTCGATCCGCATCACCTCCGGAACCCCGACTGGCCTGGACACGCGAGGTTCCACCTTCTCTGGCAGATCAGCGCCGGAGCCCTCGGCGCGCTCGCTTCGATCTATCTCTTCTGGACGGCCACGCCGCGCACCGTGGAGCGTGTCCGGACAGGCGCCTTCCTGGGCGCCCTCCACATCGGCGGGTTCATCCTGGCCGCCGTCTTCAAGAGCGCCGCCGGCGCCGAGTTCGACGCCGGTGGCCGGGTCCTCCTCGGCTTCCTCCCGCCGAACATGCTGCACCTCGGCACGTCCGCGGCGCTGCTCTTCGCCGGCGTCTCCCTGTGTCACAAGAAAGGGGCTGCCACATGAGCGATCGCACCGTCTCTGCTCCCGTCCTCATCATCGGCGCTGGCCCCTCGGGGATGGTGAGCGCGCTGTGCCTCGCCAGGCGCGGCGTCGACTGTGTGCTCATCGAGCGCCGGCCGGGCCTGGAGAAGCACCCCAAGGCCCACGAGCTCTCGGCGCGCTCGATCGAGATCCTCCACGAGCTGGGGCTCGCTCATGGCGAGCTGTCCGCGGAGGCGTCGCCGGAGGAGGACGCCGCCAAGATCCTGTTCTGCGGCACGATCGGTGAGGAGTTCGGCTGCATCGATCTGCGAGCCAACGGCATCGGGCGGAAGTACCGAGAGCACCTCGAGGCGCCGATGCCCTACCTCAACATCTCGCAGGTCGAGCTGGAGAAGCTCCTCCGCGAGCGCGTCTCGGCCTCGCCGCGGATCCAGGCGCTCCATCACCATCAGTGGGAGTCCTTCGAGCAGGACGCGGAGGGCGTCACGAGCCGGATCACGAACAGGACGACGGGGGAGACCTTCGCGGTCCGGAGCCAGTACGTCATCTGCTCCGACGGCGCCGGGAGCCGGAGCCGCAAGGCCCTCGGGATCGAGATGAAGGGCCCGGACAAGCTGCTCGACGTCGTCAACGCCTATTTTCAGGCAGATCTGCGCCGCGTGGTCCGCACCCGGGGCAAACTCTACTTCATCTTCTCCCCCAAGGCGCCGGGCAGCGTGTTCATCGCCCACCACGTCGAGAAGCGCTGGGTCTTTCACCTCCCCGTGGCGACGCCGCACGAGAAGATCGAGGAGTACACGCCCGAGGTGATGCAGAAGAAGATCAAGGCGGCGCTCGGGCGGGACGACGTGGATATCGAGATCACATCGATGAGCCACTGGCGCATGACGGCGCAGGTTGCGGAGCGCTTCCGCAGCGGGCGCGTCTTCCTGGTCGGCGACGCCGCCCATCGCTTCCCGCCCACGGGCGGGCTCGGCATGAACTCCGGCATCGGCGACGCGCACAACCTGGCCTGGAAGCTCGCGATGGTGATCGAGCGGCGGGCGGCGCCCGGCCTGCTCGACAGCTACGAGGCCGAGCGCCGCCCTGTCATCGAGACGAACTGCGACGAGAGCCGGCTCAACTTCGAGAGGATGAGCGATGTCGCGGAGGCCTTCGGGATCGAGGTCGAGGAAGCTCAGTGGGTCAACGAGAAGCTGGCGAGCTCCACGATGCGCGCGCTGCCTGCCCCGCTCCGCGCCTGGACCGAGCGGCAGGTCCAGCACTACGGAGAGAGCATCCTCTCACGGTACCACCGCGATCCCTCGGTGCGAGAGCGTGTGCTCGCGGCCATCGCGCAGCAGAGGTCGCATTTCGACCGGATAGGGCTCGACCTAGGCTACACGTATGAGGAGGGCGCGCTGCTCGGCGACGGCACGAGGCCGCCGGAGGTCGACGACCGGGTGTCCTCGTACATCCCGTCGACCCGGCCGGGCGCGCGATTCCCGCATTTCTGGCTGGATGGCAACAGGAGACAGCGCGGCAGCCGCTCCATGATCGACTACGGCGCTTCCATCCTGCTGCTCGGCGCGGCCGTCGAGGCGCTGCCTGCGGACCGCGCGGCGCTCGAGCATGTCGAGGCGCGCCACGGCGTCCGGCTGTTCAGGCTGGGCTCGGCCGACATCCCTGCCTGCCACCGGGCCGCGGTGCACGCGCTCGCGCAGATCGAGCAGGACGGCGCGCTCCTGATCCGGCCGGACGGGCATGTCGCGTGGCGCCAGCAGCGCGGCGTGATGCTGTCCGTGGAGCTCATCGCGTCGATCGTGGAGCAAGTCTACGGGGTCTAGCTCCACCCACCAGGAGTCCTGCCAGGGATCCGGAGAGAGATTTCAACGCAAAGACGCAAAGCCGCAGACAAGGAAACGGGCCTCGTGGCGCCCTGCGCTCCTCCGGGAGACCGCGGGCGAGGGGCGGTCGCGACGTCACTGTGTCATCGGCAGCGCGACCAGGAGGTTCAGGTTGCACATCTCGTTCTGCGTGCCCCACCCCGGCAGCACCGGGGCCTCGGCGTCGCGCGTGTCGAAGGTGCATGTCACCTCGAGCGAGGAGCTCGGGTCGAGCAGCGGCGGCATGCGATACCAATAGACGCCCTGCCAGTGGACGTCCCAGTCGTCCACGCGCGCGATGCAGCTTTCCTGCGTCCCCGACCCGACGCGCACGTCGAAGGTGCGCCCGCGCTCGTGCATGTGCGGCATCACGCCGAGAACCTCGATCGAGGGCAGCGCCGGGTCGAGCGCGAGCTCCGCCCGCGTCCTGCGCCATGTGTAGGCGGCGTCCTGCTGGCCGGGCGGCAGCGTGTCCGGGCCGTCCGGCTCGAAGAGGGTCGTCATGAAGCCGTCGTCCCCGACGAACACGGCGCGCCGCTCCACGGTGTCCTCGTAGCGGAGCCGGAGGCGCGTCGAGTCCTCGGCGGAGGCGCCCGCGTGGTCATGGATGTTGTAATGCACCTGGACGACGAAGACGTCCTTCGCGGAGACCGGCGCCCCGGTGCCGCCGGGGAACTCGACAACGTCCTGCCCGGGCGCCCAGGCGAACAGCGGCTGGAACGGCAGCTCGTCGGCCGGTCCGCCGAAGCACTCCCAGCCGGGCCGGTCCGGCGAGGCCTCGTCGAGCTCCGTCATCACGTCCTGGTTCGTCTTGCCCTCCGCCAGCGACGCCTCCGAGGGGGTCACCCGGTAGACCGTGACGTGATGAACGATGGACCGGACCCCGGGCGTCACCTGATATCCGGTGATGAAGCGGTCCGCGTCGAGGCTCGGGTCCACGGGGAAGCACCTCCACTCGTCGTGGGCCGCGAGGGGATCGGCGGGGTCGACCACGGGGGTGATCGGCGGCGTCATGTAGTCGACCCCGCCCTCGAGCGTGGGCACGGGCGGGGTGGGCGGCGCGCCCGCGCGATCGCCCTCGGCGCGCGCCCCGGTCGCCCAGCGATGGATGACGTCGAGCTCCTCGGCGGTGAGCGTCTCGTCGTCCTTGAAGTCGCCGCACGAGCCGTCGTGCTTCACAAGGAAAGGGGGCATATGGCCGCCCCGCACCGCGTCGTCGATCGCGCCGGCGCGCGCCTTCGCCGAGATGTAGTCGTCGAGCCGGAAGGGCGCGAGCCCGCCCTCCTGATGACACGCGGTGCACTTGGACGCCGTTATCGGCGCGACGTCCTGCCAGAACGTCGGCTCCTGCGCCGTCTCCGCCTCCTGCGCCGCGCATCCGAGGGAAAGCGCGAGGAGCGGCACGGAGGCCGCGAGTCCGCGCGCGTGGAGGAGCAGGGTCGTCGTTCGCGTCGTTCGCCTCGATGGCCTCTCGTCGTGCTGCTTCAAGCGGACCTCCAGCAATTGTTTACGTAGTACACTGTACTGTGTGTGGTATACGCAGTTGAAGGATGGCTGTCAAACCAAAGAGACGGCGAAAAACTGCGACGGAGTACAGCGGAGGCGGCGACGCCGTTCGCGGCCTCGAGCTCCTCTGGGGGGTCAGGAAGCAGCCGAGCCGGGGGCCCAGGCCCGGCCTGAGCCTCGATCAGATCGTGCGGGCCGCGATCGAGCTCGCCGACGGCGAGGGGCTCTCGGCGCTGTCGATGCAGCGGGTCGCCGGGAAGCTCGGGTTCACCACGATGTCGCTGTACAGGTACGTGCCGGGCAAGGCCGAGCTCCTGGATCTCATGCTGGACACCGCGGCGGGGGAGCTGCCCCTCGTGGACAGCGTCCCCGGGGGATGGCGGGCCAAGCTCGAGGCGGCGGCGCTCGCCGACTGGGCGCTCTACCACCGCCACCCGTGGTTCTTGCACGTGACGCCGGTGCGCCCCGTGATGGGGCCGAACGGGATGGCGGCGTACGACGCGGAGCTCCGCGCGGTCTGCGGGATCGGCCTCACCCCCCGCGAGGTGCTCGCCGCCGTCCACCTCGTCGACGGGTACGTCCGAGGCGCGGCGAGGCTCTCGGTGGACGCGGCCGAGGCCGAGCAGGAGACCGGCGTCACCGACGAGCAGTGGTGGTCCGAGCGCGCGTACTTCTGGGACAAGCTCTTCGACCCGGGGCGCCACCCGACGATGGCGGAGCTGATGCGCTCGGGCGCGTTCGACGACCACCCGTTCACGGAGGACGTGTTCCTGTTCGGCCTGCACCGCGTGCTCGACGGCATCGAGGCGCTCGTCCGGTTGCGCTCCGGGGGTCGTGACGAAACTCGTGACGTATCGGCGGCTCCGGCGCGTGAGTGTGATGAAATTCCCGGCGACGCCCCCCGGCATGACGAGGGGCCGACGTGCGCGCAGTGCGGCCGCGAGATCGCCCAACCTGCCACGGGGCGGCCGCGGGCTTACTGCTCGCGGGCGTGCCAGCAGCGCGCTTACCGGGCGCGCAACGCGTCCGACGGGCGGTGATCGCCGCCCCTGTGCGCCTGCCGCCGGAGCGTGGCCGTACCCCTCAGCGCGCCGCCAGCATCCAGGCCGGCGCCCACCAGCAGCGGTGGAGCAGCCGGCGGTCGACGCACGCGAAGCCGGCCTCGTGCAGCAGCGCCGCTCCCGCAGGCTGCCGAGTGAAAGCGGCCCCCTGGTCTAGGCGCCGACCCCGACCGGTGATGCCGCGAGCCCTTGACCGCGCGCGATGCGGCGGCGGAGGGCGCCCCGGGATGAGGTGGCGGCCCGGGTCGTTCACGAGGCGATCGGTCGGCTGCTCGGCCTGGTGCCAGCACCGGAGGGGCGAGAAAGGTCGCGCCGACGGTAGCAAGCCGCATTGGCGAGGCGCCTGGATAGGACAGGTGCGGAGATCCGCGGAGGCCGAACCGTCTTAGCCTTGGCCGGCACTGTCGGAGATGGCGGCCGAGGTGGCACAGGACCGGAGCAGGCGAGAACCAGCGCCAGCAGGCCGAAAGCGAGCCAGACGATGAGAGGATAGGCATGTGTGTAATCGACGTTGAAGCGCAGTCCGGTCACCTGCGCGCCCTCGCGCTCGAGCATCTCCTTCAAGGGCGCGCCGAGAGCGCCCGTCGCGCCGTGTCCACGTGGCTCGAGTCGCGCCCGCGCCTGAATGTCACCCAGGCGAAGAGGACCGAGATCAAGAGGAGCGCGCACGCCGACCGGGCGGCCCCGAACATCGGAGAGAGCGCGATCACGGCGAGCACCTGCACGAGATACTCCGGGGCGCGGTGGTAGAGGAGGTTGTCCCGGCTCAGCTCGTCGTGGAAACGGAGATTGCGATCCAGGAACTCGTGGTGCGCCTGGTGGAAGGCGCCGATCGTGAGCGGACGGCGGCGCTCGTTCAGCCCGGCGCCATGACGGCGTGCGAGCGGCGCGCGGTGTCCAAAGCGCTGCGCATGGAGCGCCAGCGCCTGCGGTGAAGCTATGTCGACGACGGCCGGCGCATGTCCTCCGGCAAGTCGGCTTGCGGCAGGATGGTTGGTCGAGTACCTTGCGGGCAGCTCAACTCCGATGCTCTCTTCGACGAAGAGGGAAAGCGACGATCCGGAAATGGGAGCTGCCGAAGAGACCGTCTCGATCCGTGAGCCGATGTCGTTCGCGTTCGAGAGCGAGGCCGAAGCGGACGCCACGTGTCTCCTGATCACATGGTTTGCGATCGTCGAATCGGCAGCGCTCGGCGTCCTCCCCGTCCTCCCGGCGCTCGATCTGGCGCGGGAGCGCGACGATCTCGGCTATCTCGAGTCGTTCTTCGCGCACGGTATCCGGCACCTCAAGGACGAGCAAATGCACGCCAACCTCTGGTGCAAGGCGCTCCTCGATTTCAGCCGCGCCTACCCCGACGTGGTCAAGCGCGCGCGCCTGCCGGGCTGGCTGATGAAGATGATGCTCCGCAAGGTCGCCGTCCCGCACGGCGTGCTCGAGTTCGCCGTCGATTGCCTCGCCTTCGAGGTGGTGATGAGCGCCTTCTACAAGGTCGCCGCGCCGCGCCTGTCGTACCCTCCGCTCGAGCCGGTGTTCCGGCGCCTCGCCAGCGACGAGGAGGCGCACACCGCGTACGACCTCGCCTACCTCGAGGGCTTCTTCGCCCGGTCGAGCCGGTCCGCGCACCTGCGCGCGACCGCGCGCTACTGGTGGCACACGGCGGGCGTGCTCGCCACGGTCGTGCCGCTGCTCCGGGCGCTCGATCGCCACAAGCCGCTGCCCCGCGGCTCCTTCCGGAAGGCGCTCGCCGCGCACATCCAGGAGTCGGGGATGCCGGGCTGCCGTCGCCTGGTGCCCGCGCTTCTCAGCGGGCAAGCTGCGTAGTCCCATGGGCGAGATCATCCACGATGGGTGGATTCACGGCGCGTCACCGCTGGACGGCGCCCCGCTGTCTCCCGTGCGGGTGACGACGGCCGACGGGATCCGGGGGGTGGTCCGCCGCGCCCGGCAGGCGCAGGCGGCGTGGGCAGCGCGGCCGATCGCGGAGCGGGCGCGCCTCCTCGCCGAGGCCGGGCGCTGCTTGATGGGGAAGGCCGACGAGATCGCGGCGGAGCTCCATCGCGAGCTGGGCAAGCCGATGGCCGACGCGTACGGGGTCGATCTCGGCTCGACCCCCGAGGTCTTTCGCTACTACACGACGCGCGCCGAGGACTTCCTCCCGGCCGAGGACGTCGCGTTCAACCCGGTGATGTTCCCGCGGAAGAAGGCGCGGGTCGAGCGCCTACCGCACGGGGTGGTCGGCCTCATCATGCCGTGGAACTACCCGGTCTCCATCCCGGTGCACAACCTCGTCCCGGCGCTCCTCGCGGGCAACGCCGTTGTGCTCAAGCCGTCCGAGCACGCCGCCCGGACCAGCGCGGCGCTCGTCGGCGCCCTGTCGGACGCGCTGCCCGAGGCGCTGCTCGGCCTCGTGCAGGGCGGCGCCGAGGCCGGCGCGGCGCTCGTCGCGGAGGTCGACCAGATCGTCTTCGTCGGCGGCGTCGTGGGCGGGCGGGCGGTGGCGCGCGCCGCGGCGGAGCGCCTGATCCCGGCGCAGATCGAGCTCGGCGGCAAGGACGCGGCCATCGTGCTCCGCGACGCGGATCTCGATCGGGCAGCGCACGGGATCGCCTGGGCCGGCTTCGTCAACGCCGGGCAGAGCTGCGCGGGGGTCGAGCGCGTCTACGTCGAGTCCGAGGTCTTCGACGCGTTCGTCGGGCGCCTCGTCGCCGTCGCCGAGCGGCTCCGCGTGGGCGACGACGGCGCCGCGCCGGGCACGGTCGAGATCGGGCCGATGGCCACGCCGGCGCAGCTCTCGCGCGTCGAGGCGCACGTCAGCCAGGCGGTCGCGGCCGGGGCGCAGGTGCGCTGCGGCGGTGCGCGGCGTGGCAACTGCTACCTTCCGACGGTGCTCACCGGCGTCGACCCGTCGCTCGACCTGCTGCGCGAGGAGACCTTCGGGCCCGTGATCCCCGTCGTCGCCGTTCCGGATGCGGACGCGGCGATCCGCGCGGCCAACGAGAGCGCCTACGGCCTCACGGGGAGCGTGTGGACGCGCGACGTCGCGCGGGGAGCGGCGCTCGCGCGAGAGCTCCGGGTCGGGGTGGCGACGGTCAACAACCACATGTTCACGGCCGCGGCGCCGCAAGCCGTGTGGACGGGGCGCGGGATCTCGGGCTACGGCGTGCAGAACGGCTCGGCGGTCGTGCAGGCGATGACGAGGCCGCGGCTGCTCGCGGTCGACGAGAACACCGCGCCGCGCGAGCTCTGGTGGTTCCCCTACGACCGCGCGTTCTTCGATCTGGCGCGCGGGATGGTGCGCTCGCTGGGCAGAGGATCGAAGCTCGAGCGGCTCTCGTCGGCGGGCCAGATGGTCCGCGGCGCGGCCAGGCGGTGGCTCGCGGCGTCGCGCTCCGGGGAGGAGCGCTCTTGAGCGGAGCGCGAGAGAACGCGGCGCTCGCCTGGAGCGCCTATTTCACCGCCACGGTGTGGGCGTCGCTGGGCGTCCCGGGCGCAGCGCGCTTCGACACCCTGAGGGGGCGCGTCCTCCACCAGGCCGCGCGCTGGGGCGGGAGCGTGCTCGGCCTGCGCGGCGACCACAGCGTCACGAACCTCCTGCTCGCCGCGCGCCACCTCGGCCTCGGCGCGCTCCTCGACGAGATCGCCCCCGAGCAGGTGATCGAGCTCGCCGCGGGGCTGTCGCCGCGCGGGGCGGAGTGGGCAAGGGCTCGTCCGGTCGTGTACATCGAGGTCGACCAGGCCGCCGTGATCGACGCGAAGCGGCGTCTGCTCGAGCCCGCGCAGCCGCGCGGCGAGCTCGTCCTCGTCGCGGCGGACCTGCGCGAGGCCGACCTCGGCGAGGCGCTCGGCGCGGCGCTGCGCGACCGCCGCACGGCGGTCGTCTCCGAGGGGCTGACCGGCTACCTCGACGAGCCCGCGCTGCGCGGGCTGCTGCGGCAGGTGCGCCGCGTGGCGAGCCGCCTGAGCTCGTGCGTGGTGCTCATGGACTTCTACCTGCGCGACGGCGCCGCGGCCACGCCGGCGCGCGACGCCGGGGTGCCTGGGGAGGCATGGCTGCGCGAGCGCGCGCTCCGCTCGATGCTGCGCCGGGGACTCGACGACCTCGAGCACCTGCGCGCGCTCGTGTCGTCGGAGGGCTTCGAGCTCCGCGCCGCGCACACGGCGCGCGACCTTGCGGTCCGGGCTGGCATCGCGCCGCCTCCGCTCGACCTGTTCGTCATCGCGGAGCTCGCCACTCCAGGTACGACAGGTCGGACCCGATGAACTTCCGCACGCTGTACGACGACGACATCGCGGGCATCTGCCAGATATACCCCCCTCGGGATCTCTCCACGTCGACCTGCAACCGCATCCGCGTCTATGGCTCCCCGAGGCCGAGGACGCTCTCCAGGCTAGGGTAGGCGGCTTCCTCCTTGTCCAGGTTCAGGTCCTTCCAGGGAATTACCTCCTGCAGGAGACCGTAGTCGAAGGCCCAGAGACACTCTGGGCTCCCGGGCTCGAGCAGAGGGCAGCAGTAGTCGGTCCATGTTCCAAACCCATCTACCACGACCACCTCGCTGCAATTGCATGCGATATCGTTCTCGACCACCCTCCAGGGGTTAACCTCCTCGAGCCGAAGCCGGCGCGCCTTGGGCTCACCCGCGCGAACGAAGCGGAGCCCACGCAGGGTGTGCTCGTTGCTCATGCTGAGCTCCAGCTCCAGATCTGGCCACACGGGGAGAGAGTAGAACATCTTCATGGCATTCGGCGCCTGGCCTCTCGGCGCCGGCTCGACGCGCTGCGGCGCTCCAAGGAACCGACGATACAAGTCGGCATGGCACTCGTCCACGATGCCTGGGTCTTCATGATCCAGGCGTGCGCGCGCCAGCATCTCCTTGGCCGCATCGAACGCCGCCTCATCGACGCCTAAACGCCTCAGGCCTCCTGCGACACCCTCCTTGTTCCGCATACGTGACATGAGACAAACCTGAAGCGCGCCGACAGGATCCATGACTACTCCGCTCCAACACTCCACGGCTCATTGGGTGTATCAAAAGCGTCCGAACGAGTGCTCCGTTCCGCTTGCGCTTATCGTCAAGCGAGTCGTTGCGATTCTTATCATGCCGTTCGGTGCCACCACAAGCACCCCTTTATTACATCGGGATACCGCGTTCGGGCAGAACGGCTCTCGTCAGCGGCCGGTTCCGGGCGCGACTGAGCGATACCGCTCGTCATGTCTCGCCGTTATTGCGTCGCGCGGGACGCTGAACCGGGTCACCTTGACGTGAGCACGGATCACGTATAGATTTGAGTGATGCGTTCGACGGGTGTATCGAACGGATCTCGTGCGCGGTGGGCCACGGCCCTGAGCGCGATGATGCTCGCCGGCTGCGGCGTGACTGAGCTTTCGCCCATCGACGGCGCTGCCGGCGCGATCGATAACACCGGCAGCACGGGTTCGGGCGCGGGCGCCTCCAGCCAGAGCGGCTTTGGGCATTCTGGTTCCGGCGCGTCCGGCTCCGGCGGCTCCAGCGCGTCCGGCTCCAGCGGCTCCGGCCCTGGCGCAACACCAGAGCTGGACATCAACGGTACGTGGGCCATGTTCGGGTTTGAAGACCCGGTCGCCGTGGACATCGAGCAGCGCGGCAGCGTGTTGTCCGGGAAGGGTTGCTTCTTGGGGCTCGAGGTCGACGGGGTGCCCCATCCCTTGGGGCCGTGCACGCCGCTCACCGGGCGCATCGTGAACGGGCGCGCCGAGTTCGCGTTCATGGCCCTCGAATACCGCTATGCCGCGGACGCTTTTGTCGCAAAATCCGGGGATCGCATGGCGGGCCGCTTTCACGGCGTTTCATCGTGGTACGGGCCGACGGCGTGGCTGCGGATCGATCCTTCGCAACGGTGGCTCGCGCACGACAAGCGCCTCGGAACCGCGCTGCGCGAACACCAAGGCAGCTACGATTTGACCCTGGATCCGAGCAACGCACCGGGCGACGCGTTCTCGACCGATCGCTCCTACGCGCTGAGTCTGGGCGTCAACGCTTCGCCGCTCATCTTTGGCGATCTGGGCGCCTTTTGGGCGAGCGAGATGGCATGGCGTGAGCCCACCCTCACGATCGGCCCTGTACCGGCGACTCATCCCGAGCTGCCCGTCGCGCTCGAGCTCCGCTTCCGCGACACCGTGCTTCACGAGGTTACCGCGACAATGCCGGAGGGCGAGCGCTACGTCTTCACCGCGGCGCCCACGCCCTGATACGGGCGGGACACTGCCCCGGGCTTTCGTGCTGTCGTCGGTTCGGCTCAGTCTTCGAGCGGCGCTTCGGGACAGCGCTGCTGTTCGATGCCGCGGCGCGCTGCCGCTGCTCGAAGCAGGTCAGGGCGCACGCTCCGCGGTCTTGATACGTGTACTGGAGCAGTCACACGAGCCGGACAGCGGCGCGGGCACGTCCTCGACCGGCTCCGGCGGCGCGGGCGCGGGCGCAGCGGACGCCGCCGAAGCGGGCGTCGAGTGGACGCACGATCCGGGGAAGACCTTCTCGTACGTGGGCTGCAAGGACCACGGGATGGTGCTCTTCGTCGAGATCTGGCCGACGGGCGCGGCGTGTACGCCGGAGCCCTTCCCGCTGCTCGACGACGTGCTCGTCCTGGTGATCGCCGGATGGGATGGCGCGCCCGGCACGTACACGATCGGCGAGCAGACCGCGCACGGCACCGCGGGCGCGACCTTCGCCGGCCCTTCCGAGCAGCTGGAGGGCACGATCACCGTCGAGCCCTTCGCCGAGGCCCCGCGGTGGATCTCCTGGGAGCCCTCCATGGCCGAAGGCCGCACGGACCTCGGCCTCTGCGGCCACTTCGACGACTACCCCTGCGCGACGCCCTGAGCGCGGGTCGCCGTCAACAGCCGCAGAACGTCCCCACCATGAAGCCTGCGGCGAGGACGACGACGAGGCCGCCCCGTTGGGCCACACCTGAGCCACCCTCGGCGGCGAAACAGGTGAAAGCGATGGACATTATTACTATTTCCGGCGATCGCTCGTCATCGACAGATGGGATGAGGCAGCCCACGCGGCGCCTGGACCCACGATGCCGACCGCACCGACCCGAGCTTCTGCTCGACGCGTTCGCGCGGCGGGGCCTGCGAAGACAGCCCGCAGCACCGTGGAGGTCAGCCCAGCGGCAGCAGAGCGTGCTGGAGCGCGCAGGAAAGAGCCGCTCGAAGCAGCAAGCAACGTGGCTGACCTCTCGCCTGCAGGGGTGCCTGCAGGCACCCCCACGCGTTCGATGACGCAGTTGACGGGGGCCCACGAGAGGTCAGCCATGCGAAGTGTAGCGCTGGATCTGGGGGTCAACGAGATTTCGTTCTGCGAAGTGGCGGGCGGGGCCGTGGTGCTACGACGCACGGTCCGCTCGCTCGATTCGCTCCAGGATGTCCTCGGTCCGTCGTCCTCGCCGGCCCGGGTGGCGATCGAGGCGTGCCGCGAGGCCTGGGTGGTTCACGACAAACTCCGCGACTGGGGTCACGACGTCTTGGTCGTCGATACCACGCGAGCACGTCAGCTCGGCATTGGCCAGCACGGCCGCAAGAATGATCGCCTCGATGCCGAGGCGCTGGCGCGCGCCGTCGAGCGCGGGGGCATTCCGCTCGCTCACGTGCTGTCGCCTCACCGGCGGGCCATTCGTCACCAGCTGGCCGTCCGGCGCGCTCTGGTCGAGACGCGGGCCCAGTATGTCACCACCGTGCGCGGCCTGCTGCGCGCCTGCGGACACAAGCTCGCGACCTGCACCACCGAGGGCTTCCTCGCGCGGCTGAGCGAGGCCGCCTTGCCGGCCGGGACCCGTCAGCTGATCGGGCCCTTGGTGACCGCGCTGGAGGTGCTCAACCCCCAGATCGCGCTGGTCGATGCCGCGCTCGAGCAGCTGTGCGCCCACGAGCCGGTGATCGCGCGGCTGACCACAGCGCCCGGCGTGGGGCTGGTCGTCGCCGCCGCGTTCGTCTCGGTCGTGGATGAAGCCAAGCGCTTTCACCACGCCCACCAACTCGCCTCCTACCTGGGTCTGGTTCCCTTGGAGGACACCTCCGGCGGGCGCGACCAGCGGCGGCTGGGCGCGATCACCAAGCAAGGCAACGCGTACCTGCGCACGTTGCTGACGCAGGCCGCGCACACGATCCTGCGGCATAAGAACAAGAGCGGCGACGACCCGCTGCGTCGATGGGCCGATGCCATTGCCGAACGCCGGGGTCGACACATCGCGGTCGTGGCGCTGGCGCGGCGGCTTTCGGGGGTGCTGTGGGCCATGTGGCGCGACGGCACGCTCTACGACGCACAGAGCGCAGCGGCCGCCTCGGCCAAGGGCCTGCGCCTGCAGGCGCAGTCGGTCGAGCAGCAGGCACAGGCCATGAAGCAAGCCACGGTCAAAGCGCGCCGCCGGCAGCGGTCGATCGACAAGGGACTCGACGCCGCCGCGGCAGCGGATCCATCGAGGCCGACCTCGACCTCAAGGAGGACCTCGATGAACTGACTTCCCCCACCCGGGGGACATGCGCCACGAGCGCGCCACGCCAGGAGCGTGAACGAGGGCTACGTGGATGAGCGCGGAAACACCGAGGGTGATCCACCTCTGGGTCGAACACGCCGTTCGACAGATTGCGCCTCCACGATCCCGTTTCGGACCACAGCGTGCATCCAGGCCACCAAGGCGACTGCCGGCCTGTGAATGCGGATCGTCGATTGAGCCACAGCTCGCTCCTGCGGACGCGACGCGGCGCTCCAGTCCAACCGTAACGACGCCCCACCGGGGCGAAGGGAGACGTCCATGCCGAAACGACCTGCACTGACGACACCGAGCGCTACCAATGCCGAGCCGAAGCCGACCAGCCGCGGAAAGAGAGCGCTAAAGCCCTTGACCTCAGGGCTGCCTCATCGTCGGTGTTTCTGGCGGGATTGCTGACCCGCGGTACTAGCCCGTCCGGTCAGGCAGCGGCGTGCGGGCAGCAGCGCGGCATGGCAAGCGCTCTCGCCGCGGCGAAGCCGCCGGATAGCCCCGCTGCGGGCGTGGCGAGAGCGGTCGCGGCCGCGCTCTCACGCCGTGTCCCGCGGCGCGCCGACGAACGCGCTCTCGTCGTAGTGACTGCGGGGATTCCACGCCGCGTAGCCCGCGCAGCCGGCGTCGTCGATCGCGCGGATCTGCTCCCGGATGTGCCACGGCGTGTACTCGTAGCGCTGCATGGGGCGCGAGCTGTCCAGATCGAACGCCTGGATCCAGCTGCGCAGCCCCCCGATGCGCCCGGGCAGCGCTGCCACCCTGCGCCAGCCGGCCGAGAGCGACGCGTGCACGATCTCGTAGGGGTGATGCGCAGGGTTCGCGAACCCGAAGCTGCCAGGGCCCCAGTGCGACGGGTACGGCATCGGCATCACGTAGTCGAAGAGCTCCACGGCGTCCTCCAGCCGCTGGCCTATCCCGTCCTGCGGCCCGAGCAGCGTGAACCCGAAGACATCCGCGGAGATCGGGCGAGACGCCGCATTGCCGACCTCCGCGCGGAGAAACTCGAAGAAAGCGCGGATCGTCGGCGCCCTCTCCTCGATCGGCGTCCGCGATCGCGGCTCGCGCGCCGCGCCGTAGCGCACGTAATCGTAGTTCACCTCGTCGAAGCCGACGTCGTACGCACGGAGCGAGATCTCCGCGATCTCCCGCCATCGCGGCTGCGATCCGGGGTCGTACCAGCCCCGCGGGCCGCCCTTGAACGCGACGAGCCGGGCGATGAGGTAGATGCCGGCGTCGCGCAGGGCGCCCAGCTGGACCCTTGTCACCTCGTCCCGCTCGAAGAGGAGCGCGCCCTCCTCCGATCGGATATCGATCACCAGGGAGTTCAGCTCTGTCCGCTGGACCAGGGAGGAGAGCCGATTCAGCCGGTCCACGCTCCTCCCCGCCGCGAAGCTCACGTAAACCGCCTTGGTGATCGTGGGCATGCTGTTCCCCCCGCCGAGGGGAGAGCACGTCCCCGGCCAAGGGAGCGCCGTGCGCGCCGGAACACCGCGAGAGCCCTACGCGACTTCCCGGCTCTGCGCCCTCACGCTGGAATTCCCGCGAGCTCCCCGGCCGCCCCCCTCACCCGGGTCACCCCCGCATCGCCTGGATCGGGCTGATCCGCGCAGCGCGGAGCGCCGGGAAAAACCCGCCGAGCAGGCCCATCACCGCCGCGATCGCCACCGACGTCACCAGGATCCCTGGCGTCGGCTCGAACGTGAACACGACCTCCGACCAGCTCGCGAAATTGACGGTCGAGAAGCGCACGAACCTCATGCCGAGCGCGGCGAGCACGCCGAGCGCCCCGCCCGCCAGCGCGAGGAGGACCGACTCGATGAGGAACGACAGCAGGATGCTGAACCGCGAGAAGCCGAGCGCCCGCAGCGTGCCTATCTCGCGCTGCCGGTTGGCGATCGACGAGTGCATCGTGATCATCGCGCCGATCATGGCGCCGATCGAGAAGAACACAGCGATGAGCACGCCCATCACCTTGATGAAGATGCTCGTCCCCTCGGACTGCTTCTCGTAATAGACGCTCTCGCGCATCACCTCGAGCCCGAGGTTCCGGTTCTGCTCGATCGACGCCTCGAACGCGTCGAACTTGCTGGCCGAGGCGAGCCGCGCCCGCACCGCGGAGACGCTCCCCTCGCGTCCGAACGCCGAGCGCGTCGTGTGCAGGTCGGCCCAGATCTCGGACTCCGACGAGGAGCCGCCGTCCTCGAACACCCCCACGACCTTCACCGGCCGGTTCTTTCGCAGCTCGAACGACTCGCCGATCGACAGGCCCTTGAAGCGGCCCTTGATCGCCTTGCCCACGATCACCTCGTCCGTGCCCGCCTGCGCCGGCCGGCCCTCGATGATCTTCACCTGCGAGCGGAACGCGAGCACGTCGTCGGGCACCCCGCGCACCTGGACGTTGGAGATGCCGTCCGTGCCGAGCTTCTCGAGGAGGATGACCGCGATCACCTCCCCCACCCCGTCCGGCTTGCCGTCCTGCCGCTTCGCGACCTCGGCGCTCGCGAGGATCACGCCGATCTGCTGCTCCTCGATGCTGCTCACCATCTCGGCGTCGGAGCCCTTCCGCATCACGATCGCGACGTCGTCCCGCGCGGTGCGCCCCAGGGTGCGCTCCACGCTGTTCGCGAGCATCAGCACCGACGCGAACACGAACACCACGAGGCCGAGCCCGGACGCCGTCGCGAGGGTCGTCGTCTTGCGCACCACCAGATTTCGAACGTTGTAGGCGACGGGGATCATGAGCGCTCTCTCCCGCTTTCAGGGTCTCGAAGACAGGCTGCGTGGATCGCTCACGCCACGCGCCGGAGCGCGTCGGTGACCGAGAGTTTCGAGGCGTTGTACGCCGGGATGAGCGACGCGGCGAGCGACAGCCCCATCGAGAGCAGCACCGCCATGACCATCGTCGCAGGCTCGATCCGGAAATAAGGGAACCAGGCGCCCATGTTCTCCTCCAGCCACCGGCCCAGCCCGAGCTCGACGATCGGATACGAGACCACGAGCCCGATAAACCCGGCCAAGAGCCCGATGGTCGCCGCCTCCCCGATGATGAAGATCCTCACGTGCTTCGGCTCGAACCCGAGCGCGCGCAGCACGCCGTACTCCCGCGTCCGCTCCCGGACGCCCATGGCGATCGTGTTGCCGAGGATCATCATCATGATGAGGAGGATGATGACGGACACGACGTTGAGCGCCGTCAGCACGGCCGACATCATCGCCATGAACGAGAGGTTCATCGCCCGCTCGCTCATCGTCGCCGTCTGGACGTCCTTCTCGTCGAAGATCTTGTCGATCGCCGCGCTGATGTCCGCGCTCCGCGACGGGTCGTCGATCCGGGCGGTCATCCAGCCGATCTGGTCGCGCTGCCGCTCGGGGAGCGACTCGTTCAGGTAGTCGTAGTGAAAGATGAACTGCGACCTGTCGATCGACTTGCGCGTGGCCGTGTAGATCCCCGAGACGTTGAACTGCCAGTTTCCGGGGTAGATCGTCCCCTCCAGCGTCACCGTGTCGCCCGGCTTCACCTTGAGCCGGGCCGCGAGGACGTCGCCCACGATGGCGCCCTTCCTGTCGCCCAGCCACCGCTCCATGTCCTCGGGCGAGACGACCATCTCGTCGTAGACCTTGAAGAAGGTCTTCGACTCGACGGCCATCGAGGCGAAGAAATTGTTGGCGTCGCGCGGGTCCTTGGCGCCGAACCAGCTCATGAAGGACCCCTCCGTCACGCCGGGGACCTCGCGGACCGTGTCCATGTAGCGCTTCGGCAAGGGGAGGATGAACGAGATCTTGTGCCGCGTCGCGATCCGGTCCTTCGCGGCGTGGTCGGCGGCGACGTTCCACGCCGAGAGCACCGTCCGGAGGAGCACGAACGCGAGCACCGCCACCGCCGCGCCGATCACGGTCAGCAGCGTCCTGAACTTGTTGCGAAGGACGTTCCTGGCGGCGACGGAGACGAGGTTCATGACAGGTTCCCCTTGTCGAGCCGGCGCGTCACCGTGGCGCGCTCGGCGGCTGCCGGGTCGTGCGTGACCATCAGGATGGTCTTCTTGAACTCCTTGTTGAGCTTCTCCAGGAGGGCCAGGATCTCGTCGGCGCTCTTGCGATCGAGATCGCCGGTCGGCTCGTCCGCCACGATGATCGTCGGGTCGTTCACGATCGCCCGCGCGATCGCGACCCGCTGCTCCTGGCCGCCGGAGAGCTGCCGGGGATAGTGGCCCATCCGCTCCTCGAGCCCGACGACGCGCAGGGCCGTCTGCGCGCGCTTCCGCCGCTCGGACGCCGACAGGTTCGTGAGCAGGAGCGGCAGCTCGACGTTCTCGACCGCGGTGAGCACCGGCATCAGGTTGTAGGCCTGGAAGATGAAGCCCATCGTCCTGGAGCGGAAGCGCGCCAGCTCGCCGTCGCTCATCCGCGTGAGGTCCTGCCCCGCCACGCGCGCCGAGCCGCGCGTCGGGCGATCGAGCCCGGCGATCAGGTTCAGCAGCGTCGACTTGCCCGAGCCCGAGGGCCCCATCAGCGCCTCGTACGACCCCTCCGGGACGTCGAGCGTGATGTTGTCGAGCACCACGATCGGCTCCTTGTCGCGGAAATAGCTCTTGCCGACCCCCTGCAGCTCGACAATGGGCTTCGGCTTCCCGTCGCGATACCCCTCGGTCATTCGCTCCCCTTTTCCTTCTCTTTGATCTTCTGACCGTCCGCGAGCTCGGCCGACGGCCTCGCCACGAGGCGCGCCCCCGGGGCCGGGCCGTCGAGCAGCTCGAGCCCGCCGGGCGCGGGGCCGCCCACCTTGATGGGCACCATCCTCACCTGGCCCTCGTTGACCGCGAACACCACCTTGGCGCCGCCCCGCTCGACCACCGCGGACTCCGGGACGACGCGCTTCGGCGGCTCCTTCATCGCCTCCTCGGACAGCGCCTCGGCGAGGAAGCTCACCCGCGCGCTCATCTCCGGGAGCGCCTCCTTCGGCTCTCCGACGAACTTCACCTTCACAGGGATGGTCGCCTTGGCGCGGTTCACCCGCTTGCCGATCTCGAGCGTCGTGCAGCGGTGGCGCTTCGAGGGATACGCGTCGAGGACCACCTCGCACGGCTTGCCGGGCTCGACGAGGTAGAGGCGCGTCTCCGGGACATCGGTCTCGACGACGAGCGACGAGAAGTCGGCGATCTCGACGAAGTGCGGCAGCTCGAGGCCGACGACCTCCCCGACCTCGGGCGGCTTCGACATGATCGTGCCGTTGATCGGCGCAATGATCCTCCGGTCGGCCAGCGTGACCCGGAGGCTCTCGACGTCGGCCGCCGCGGCCTTGACCTCGGCGTCGGCCGCCGCCGCCGACTGGGTGAGCGAGTGCATGCGCGCGGTGAGGTCCTCCATCGACGCGCGGCCGGTCACCTGGCGCTCGACGAGCAGCCGCTCGCGCGCGACCTGCTGCTCCACCTCGAGGATGCTCGCCCGGGAGGCCGCGGCGCGCGCCCGCGCCGCCGCGACCTTGGCCTGGGCCGCGGCCACGAGGCTCTTCTGGTCGGCGTCTTCGAGCTCCACGAGCAGGTCGCCCTGCTTCACCACGTCGCCTTCCTTGACGTGCACCCGCGCGATGCGGCCGGGGATCTTGGCCCCGACCTTGGACACGACCTGCGGGACCACGTACCCGGTCGACGTCACGGAGATCGAGGCCTGCGCCGGCGAGACCAGCGCGACCTCCGTGGTGGTGACCTCGGTCTTGAAGATCGCGCTCTGCGCCCTGGGCAGGGCGAACGCGGCAGCGCCGGCGACGGCCGCGAGCACGACCACGGCGACGAGGGCGGTGCGGAGCGGGCTCCGCCGATCGGGATCGACGTCCCGCTGGATCCGGAGCGATGCGAGATCCGAGCTGAGCTGGTCGGACACGGCGTCTCCCTTAACACGCTTCCGGCGTCGCGTTGAACTTCTATCGTTCCTTTTTGACGCGCGGCGCCAGCCACGCCCGAAACGCAGGACGCGGCCTCGCGCCCGACCCTGGAGCGGCCCTTGCGTCATAGCGAAATCGCGTCCTGGCGTGACAATTCGCCCGTCCAGACCGCAATGCACCGGGCGGCTGTGCCCGCCGCGCCTCACCCACCTGTGGATGCGCGCTTCCTGGCGCGCAGCGGTGCTCGGGCCTTCGAAGCGCACGGCGGGCCTCACGACCGTTTGCTGGCGCACCAGCGCACCGCTCCAGCGATGGAGCAGGAGCGGAACGCGGGGAGGGAAACCGCTGCAAACAATCGAAACTACAAGCATTTGTCGAACCGAGATCACGAACGACCGATCGCGAACGACAGCGTCGCAAAACGGCCGGAGTGCCAATCACCGAGACCCACGCGGCGGAGCAGGCGGGAGGTGCACTGCGCGCCACACACGAGGTGGGATTGACGCCGGCGGTGCTGTGCGCGCCGACGCCGGCCGCGGCGCGCCGCGGTGATCGGTGCGTGCGCCTGTGGTGCGAGACAGGCGCCATGCTCTCCCGGCGCTCCCGAGACCAACACCGCGTCTCGACGCCCCGACGCCGCACGTCTACGCTGTGACGATGGGTTTCGTCGCGAGCCTTTTCATCGTCTACGGGGTCGCCGGGGTGGTGCTGGGTGTCGCGGTCGCCATCGCGATCGGGCGCTGCCTCCACCACCGGCGGCGCTCGCAGATCGCCGCGTATGCGCGGAGCCCTTCGGCCTCGCCCGGCGCGATACGCGAGGGGTTTGCGCTCCTGCGCGGCGAGGTGAGCGCGGAGGACGCCGCGCCGGGCGACGCGGTGATCGCGGTCGAGATCCCGTGCGGCGGCCAGGCCGGCGCCGCGCCGAGCGCGTGGCAGACGCGGGCGCGCGCGTTCTCGCTCCGGCTCCCCTCGGGCGCCGCGGTGCGGGTCGAGCCGACGAGCGGCAGGCTGAGCCTCGACACCACCTTCGTCCCGACGAGGCGCGGCGGCGCGCCCGCCTACGTGTCCGAGGTCCGCCCCGGCGACACGATCTACATCGCGGGCTCCGTGCGCCGCGAGATCGACGCGAGCGCCGCCGGCACGGGGTACCGCGACGCCGCGCGGGCCTGGGTGCTCCGGGCGCCCGCGCACGGCAGCCTCTGCGTCGCCTCGGAGACGGTCATCGCCCACCATGCCCAGCGCGCGCGGTTCCACCGGGCCTGGGCGATCGCGCTCGGCGGGGCGCTCGCGGCGCTCCACCTCGGCCTGTTCCGGGCGTTCCACGCGAGCGTGCTCGGCACCGTCGAGTCGGCCGGGAGCATCGAGATCGGCCCGGCCGCGCTCGCGCTCTTCTTCGTCGGCGCCGCGGCGCTCACCTACCGCACCCTGGCCGAGCAGACCTCTCCCTGGATCGAGCTCCGCGTGGATCGCTCCAGAGCGGCCTAGCGCACCGATCGCGCTGGAGTCCCGAGGAAATCAACAGAAGGGAAGAGAAACCGCAAGGGGCGCGAGGGACGCAAGGGACGAGCAAGAGAAGTTCTCGTCTCTGGTCTCTTGCGCCCCTTGCGCCCCTTGCGCCCCTTGCGGTTCCTCTCCGCATTCCTTGCCCTTGGACCTTGCTTCCCGGCAGATGGGCCGGGCCTCGCAACCCATTGATTCGCTTGTTCACGTCATCGAAGGGGCCGCCGGGCGCCGGCGATCGTGATGTTATGCGCGCGTCAGCGCGACGACGAACTCCAGGAAGGCGCGGACCTTGGCCGACATGAGCTGTGCGGCATGATGGTACGCGTAGAGGGGATACGTCTCCTCGGCCCACTCCGGCAGCACCTGAACGAGCCGTCCGTCGGCCAGGAGCTCGCGCGTGTAGAGCTCGAGCACCTGCGCGATCCCTTGTCCCGCGAGGCACGCCGCGAGGAGCGGACCGACCCCGTTCACCATCAGCTGTCCAGAGGCGCTCACGCGGACGACCTTCTTTCCGCGCACGAACTCCCATGCGAAAGGGCTTCCCGTGGAGGGATCTCGCATCAGGACACACGGGTGCTTCTCGATGTCGCTCGGGCGGCGTGGCGCCCCGTGGCGCGCGAGGTACGCCGGCGATGCGCAGGTGACGATGCGCGTGCGCAGGAGCAGGCGAGCCTTCAATGCCGAGGGCTCCGGCTGACCGAACCGGACGGCGACGTCGAAGCCATCGCGGATCAGATCGCCCATGCGATCGCGCACGGCGATCTCCATGGAGAGCTCGGGGTGGCGCGCGAGGAACGGCCCCAGGCGGGGCGTCAGCACGAACTGCCCGACGCTCCCGTCGACGTTCACGCGCAGGCGGCCGCGAACCTTGGCCGATGAGCCGCCCGCCTCGATGGTCGCGTCCTCGATGGCGGCCAGGTGGGGCGCCACCGACTCGTAGTAGCGGAGCCCCTCGTCGGTCAGCGAGATGGACCGGGCGGTGCGGCGGAACAGGCGCACGCCGACGCGGTCCTCGAGGCGGGCGATCGCACGGCTGACCGCGGATTGCGTGAGGCCGAGCGCCTCCCCCGCGCCCACGAAGCTCCCGGCCTCCACGACCGCGCGGAGGACGCCGAGGCCGTCCAGCGAACGCCTGTCGAACCCGCTTGTCGCGCCTCGGGGTCGATCACATCGACATCTACAGGCCGTCGCGCCTCGATCCCAGTGTTCCGATCGAAGAGACGGTGGGCGCCATCGCCGACATGGTGAAGGCGGGCTACGTCCGCTACATCGGCCTGTCCGAAGTCGGCGCGGAGACGATCCGGCGCGCGGCGGCGGTGCATCCGATCTGCGATCTGCAGATCGAATATGCGCTGGTGAGCCGCGGCGCGGAGGTCGGCGTCATCCCGGCCCTGCGCGAGCTCGGGATCGCGATGACAGCGTACGGCGTCCTGTCCCGCGGGCTGCTCACGGGCGCAAAGCCGTCGGGCGAGGGCGACTACCGCGCGCACATGCCCCGCTTCTCCGCGGGCAACGCCGAGAGGAACCAGCCCCTCGTCGATGCGCTCGCGCGCCTCGCGACGGAAAAGGGCGTGTCCCCGGCGCAGCTCGCCATCGCGTGGGTCCGCGCGAAGGGCGCGGCTCAGGGCGTGACGATCGTCCCGACCCTGGGGTCCCGCACGCGCAAACAGCTCGTGGAGGCGCTGTCGAGCCTCGATGTCTCGCTCGACACGTCGGAGGTCGCCGCGCTCGAGGCCGCGGTGCCCGCGAGCGAAGTCGCCGGCGCGCGCTATCCGGAAGCCCACATGGCGATGCTCGACAGTGAGCGCTCTCAGGAGAGGCGTACCGCGTCGTCGAGCAGCGACGCATCGAACGGCCAAGGGCGCTGAAGGGCAGGGCGACGCCGCCCTGCGCTAGATAAGTTGCTCTTACAGCGTCACCTTTCCAGTGCGGTGGCCCTCGGTTGGGACAGCGTGCTGGAACATCGGTCGGCTCGCCGAGCGGAAGCCGCGTCGTGCTGCCATTCGTTTTCGATACCAGGCGAGGTGATTGCGCCGGGGCGAACCAATAGCCGGGGTTACGCCGCGAGCTCCTCAATTTCGGCTCGAACGGCGTGCGCCGCGAATCTGCTCGAGCGTTGGTGGCGTTCGCCTTTCGATTTCAGCGGAGGTACGGACTCAACGCCTGGAACCAAACCTCGGCCATGCGGTTATACCCTGCCTGGTTCGGGTGGAGATTGTCGGCGAAGAGGGACTGCTTGTAGTTCGGGTCGTTGGTGAACGCTGTGTACATGTCCACCAGCACGATGTGCTGCCCCTTGCTGACGCGCGTCGAAACCAGGTCGGGCATGGCCGCGTTGTAGGCCTTGACGTTGTTGTTCGTGCCGTCCGTTCTCGTCGGCACGATCTGCGCGAGCACCACGAGGATGTTCGGATCACGCATGAAAATCGAGTCGAGCAGCTTGCCCAGGCGATTCGGTGCGTCCGCAAGGTTGATGTTGCCGTTGATGTCGTTCGTTCCGATCATCAACGTAATGATGTTGGGCTTGTAATTCGGAATGCTGGTGCCCACGAGCTGCGCGATGCCGTTGTTGCCCTCGATCGTCCAGCCGCCGTGACCCTCGTGGTTCTTCGGGAACGGCACTCCGTCCACCATGGGCACGCTGTAATCACTGGCGGAACCGACGAAGGTGATGTCGCGGTTCGCTTCGAGCGCGAGGTGGAACAGCGGGGCGCGGTAGCCGCCGGCGACGTTGAAACCCTGCGTGATTGAATCGCCGAAGGGCATGATCTTACAGGAGCCGCTCGCCGGGCAGGGCTGGAATGCCGGGCCGCCGCCCGCGCCAGCGCTGCCCCCTGCGCCACCTCCCTCGCCCGCGGTACCTCCGACACCGTCGGATCCGCCGCCCATGCCACCCGAACCCGCTCCGCCGGCGCCCCCGGTGTCGCCGCCGGCAGTGCCTCCCCCACCGGCGTTCGCCGCGCCCCCGCTGGTCGCGCTCGAGCCGGAACTGCCGGGCGAGCCGCCGCCCGCCGCTGTCCCGCTGCCGCTCGTGGTCCCGGAGCTGGTCGTGCTCGCGGTTCCGCCCGTCGTCGTGCCGGGCGAGTCGGCGTCATCACTGCACGCTGCGACGAGCAGCACCACACACGCGAGTACGGCGGAAGAAGAAAATTTCAGGCGATGTACGAGCATGTGCTACGCATAGCACGATCGCGTGCTCCACCGCGATTGTGAAGCGCAGCTTATCGAAGTTGCCGTCGTCGTTGAACGATTCCATCGCGAGGGGAAGTGCGTCTGGACGGCGGCGCTCTTCGCGGCCACGCGGCGCCCGAGCGCGAACGGCGGTTACACCGTAACCACCCGACCATCGCCATGGGCACGGCCCCTTGCGGCTCTCGCCGGGGTCGACGATGTTGGGCGCAGGGCGGCGTCGGCCCACGACTCGGCGCGGGCACAGGCGGTCCTGAAAGAGGGCCCGGTGAGGTGGCCTCCACCTGTGTCGCCGACCAAAGCGCGCGTGGTTCAGGTCGCGTCGGCGTCGCCGGCGCTCGGAGCAGCGAGCAACGAGTTCGCCCAGGCGTCGGGCAGCAGTTCGTCTAGCCGTCCGCGCGGCCAGCCCGCCTGCAACTTGCCGATGACGTCCGTCGCCCAGGCGAGCGGGTTGACTCCGTGCATCCGGCACGAGCCGAAGATCGTGTAGCCGATGGCCAGGCGCTGAGCGCCCTTGTCGGAGCCTGCGGGGCGCTCCTGGTCACTGCCGCCCTGCCGCGCGCCGGTGGGGAGCTCGCCTTCGCCGTGCTCGTCGGGGCGCCCTTCGTCGGCTGGGCCGTCGGTCGCTGGTGGCAGTACGATCTCTGCTCCGAGCCGGGCTGCCGCACGGCGCTGACGTCCGACCGGAGCGAGTGCCCGCGCTGCAGCGGCGCCATCGCCGGCGTCATTCGGTCGGCTGATGAGCACTACGCGGCGGCCGCGGATTTCCGGCGCGAGCTCAGCGCGCTGCGGGCGGCAGACCGGGCGCGCGAGGGCGAGAAGAAGAAGAGAACGAAGAAGCGGCCAGCCAGCGCTTCGGGTTGAGGACGAATGGCCGTGGCTGCCGAACACGCGGATCGCCGCGAACGGGGATCCCGCCGTTCCACGGTTTCGAAAAGCGCCCGGCGAGATTGACTTCCGGATCACGTTTGGATTTCCTGGCGCCCGCGTGGAGGAGGTCGCCCGCATGCCTGACAGCGCTCTCACCGCCGTGGTCGATGACAAGATCTGGACCCTGGACCGCCCCGTGTGGTTCAGCGGGGTACGGATGCGCGCCCGCACCACGGTCGTACGCCTCGACGACGGCAGTCTACTCCTTCACACTCCAGCCCCTCCCACCGATGCGCTGACAGAGCAGCTACGAGCCCTGGGCCCAGTGCGCTGGCTGGTGGTACCCAACTGCTGGCATCACCTCGGGGCACCCGCGGCGGCGGCCCATTTCCCTGACGCGAAGGTGGTGGGACCGGCGTCGGCGCTCAACAGGAACAAGGCGTTGAAGCTCCACATGGATATCCACGACGCCCAGTTCGGCGAGCAGGTCCCCGAGTTCGAGGCCTTGCCACTTCAGGGCGTGCCGTTCTGGGACGAGACGGTGCTCTACCATCGGCCAACGCAGACCCTGCTGGGCGCAGACATCGTCCTTTGCGCCGGCGCCAAGGACCACTGGACTTTGCGTTATGCCGCGCGCATTACCGGCTTTTACGAGCGGGTGCGCGTACCCCCCGACGCCAGGAAGAAGATTCCGGACAAGGCCGCGGCCGCGCGCTCCATCCGCTCCATGCTGGAGCGACCGGCCCAACGTCTCATCGTAGGGCATGCCGAGGTCATCGGAGAAGGTTGGCGCGACGACCTCGCACAAGCCTGGCGACTGGAGGGCGTGGAGGTGTAAGTCGACAGCGCCGCTCCCAAGCGGCGCTCGCCGAGCTCTGGCCCCGTCGATCGTGCGCCCGCCATCTGGCGCATGGTGAGGCGCTCACCCCGCACGCACCCTCTCCTCTCAACCAGCCGCTGCTCTCCAGCCCCTCCCTCCCCGGCCCCGCGCCGCTCAGCCAGCCTCCGCGAGGAAGGCCGCGAGCTTCTCCGGGTTGCGGTGGGCATAGATCCCTCGAATCACGCCCTCGTCGACGCTCACGCTCACGGCGGCGATCAGCCGATCTTCGTCGTGGACCAGGAGCCCCGGGGAACCGTTGAACCACCGCAACACGAAGCGGTAGCGGCCATCGGGATGCGCCGCGGCGCTCCAGACGCGGACGAAGAAGGTGCTCACCGCGTCCGCGCCGCGGAGCACGTGGGTCACCGTCTCGGCCTTGCCGCCCCCGTCCGCGTGCAGCTCCACGCCCTCCGCGAGCAGCCTGCGGAGCTCGTCGATCTGGCCAGCGCGGGCGGCATTCAGGAACGCGGTCAGGAGGCGCTGGTGCTCGGTGGACGACGCCGCGAACTTCGGCCGCGCGTCGCGGACCCGCGCGCGGGCGCGGGAGGCGAGCTTCCGGCACGCTGCGCTCTCCTTGCCGAGCAGGGTGGAGATCTCGTCGAAGCTGTAGCCGAACACGTCGTGCAGCAGGAACGCGGCGCGCTCGTTCGGCGTCAGCCGCTCGAGGGCGTGCATCAACGCCACCGAGACGGTCTCGTCGATCTGCGGCTCCTCGTCAGGGCTCCGCGTATCCTCCATCAACGGCTCCGGCAGCCATGTGCCCACGTACGTCTCTCTCCGGGAACGCGCCGATTGCAGCGTGTTCAACGCGATGCGGCTGCACACCGTGACGAGCCACGCGCGCGCGTCGCGGATCTGGTCGACGTCTGTCTGACTCCACTTCAAGAACGTCTCCTGCACGATGTCGAGAGCGTCGGCGCGCGTGCCGAGCATCCGGTAAGCGAGCCCCTCGAGCAGGGGGCGGTGGCTCTCGAAAAGATGCGTTCGGTGATCCATGACGGTTACTCGACCGGCTCTCCAGGAGAGGCGAAGAGACGGTCGATCTCGGCCCGCGCGCACGCGATGCGACGCGACCGAGAGACCTCGTCTCCGCTCATCCCCTCCAGCGAGATAACGTCGACCTTCGTGACGCCGATGAAGGCCAGTATCGCCCGCAGCGTGCGGGTCTGAAGCTCGTCCGCGGCGGCGGGCGAGGCGACACCGCCGCGCGTCGTCACGACGGACGCCGACGTGCTGGTGAGGAGGCCCACATAGCGCCCTTCTACCTGCGCGAACGTCCGGTCATTGCGGATGACGTGATCGAAGTACGCCTTGAGGGTCGATGGCAGCGTGAGGTTGTACAGCGGGCTGCTGATCAGCAAGTGATCGGCCGAGCTCAGCTCATCGATCAAGGCGTCGGACAGCACGAGGCCCTCGGGCGGCGGCCCCCCGGAAGGCGGCGGGGGCGCGAGAAACGCAGCGATGGTCGCAGCGTCGAGGTGCGGCACCGGATACCGGGCGAGGTCGCGAACGATGACGCGGCCGCCTGGATTCAACTCGGTCCAGCGTACCTGGAAATAGTCCGCCACGCTCCGCGAGATCGACCCTTGCGTGCGGGCGCTTGCATCTATCCTGAGCAGCTTCTTCATGTCCTCTCCGGGTGGGGTCCGCTCCCAGGACAAAGCAGCCCACCCGAATGTGACCGCCGGCGCAGCACGGACGCAGACGCTCGCGCCCGGCACGTCAGGTCCGCCCGATCCGCCAGGCACCCCTGGCGCCGGAGCCTCGCCGCTCGCCAGCGCCCGAGGGCTCTGCCGACACCGCCTCGTTCACTTGCGCAGAGCGCCGGCGACCTGGCCGACGAGCGTGGCCCAGGGCATGTCGAGCGCGGCGTAGACGGCGCCCGCCTCCGGACGGCCGTTGTCCTTGAGGATCTCGACCATCAGGGTCGCGTAGTCGGACAGGATGACGCCGGCCTGCTGCATGCGGAACAGGTTCACGTCGTGCTTGGTCTCGCTGAACGTGCCGGAGGCGTCGACGGCCACGTACGCGTCCAGTCCGCGCGCGACGGCCGTCATCGCCGGGAAGCCCGCGCACACCTCGAGCGAGATGCCGGCGAAGATCAGCTTCTTGCGGCCGGTCGCTTCGATGGCCCTGGCGACGCGCGGGTCGTCGTAGGCGTTCACGGTCGAGCGATCGATGATCTCGATGCCGGGCAAGGCCTCGACGAGCTCGGGGAAGGTCGGCCCCCACATGCTGTCGCGCGCCGTCGTGGTGACGACGATCGGCAGCTCGAGCGCCCTTGCGGCCTTCGCCAGGGCGACGACGTTGTGCTTCAGCTCGCCTGTCGAGTAGTCGCGGACGCCGGTCATGAGGCCGACCTGGTGGTCGACCAGGATGACGGCGGCGTTGTCCTGGGTGAGCGGTTCGTACTTGCGCATGGTCATTGGGTCCTCGGTTCGTCTCTGGATCCCGGTGGGTCCGGAGCTTCGGGGTCACGGCCGTTTGCCGTGACGACGCGAGGACTACCCGCTGGACGAACAACCCAAAAGACGTCAATTTTCGAACTCAGCGTCCGATCGGTTGGACGACGGGTGGAACATGCTGGATCTGAACGATTTCTTCCTGTTCGTGCAGGTGGTCGACCGGGGCGGATTCACGGCCGCGAGCCGCACGCTGCGGACCCCCAAATCGACGCTCAGCTACCGCATGCAGCAGCTCGAGAAGAATCTCGGGGTCCGGCTTCTCAACCGCACGTCGCGCAAGTTCGGGACGACGGACGCGGGCGAAGAGTTCTATCGGCACGCGGTCAGCATGCTTCGCGAAGCCGAGCTGGCCGAGGCCACGATCCGCCAGCGCCTGAGCGAGCCGAGCGGCACAATACGCTGCACCGGCGGCGTGGCGACGATGCAGTTCGCGATGTCCGATATCGTCGCGGATTTCCTCGTGCAGTACCCGAGGGTCAACGTCGTCGTGCATGCGGTCGACCGCGCCGTCGACATCGTCGGAGAGAACTTCGACGTCGCCATCCGAGCGCACTCGGATCCGCTGCCGGACTCCAACCTGGTCCAGCGGACGCTCGCGCCCGCCCCCTGGTACCTGTTCGCCGGATCCGACTACCTCGACGAGAGAGGCGAGCCGCAGAGACCCCAGGACCTGCGCGAGCATCCATCGCTGTTCATGATGCGGACAGGGGTCGCTCCGGTCTGGCGGCTGCGCCACGTGCGTCAGGCCAAGAACGAGGCCGTGGTGCCGCTGACGCCGCGGCTGTCGAGCGACGATATGGTCGGCCTGCAGCAGGCGGCCATCCGAGGTCTCGGGATCGTCGCCCTGCCCGGCTACATCTGCCGGGCGGCCGTGAAGTCCGGCAAGCTGCGCCGGGTGCTGCCGAGCTGGATCGCGGGCGACGCCACGATCACCGCGCTCATCCCCTACAGGCAGGGGCTGCTTCCCTCGGTGCGCGCCTTCCTCGATCATCTGGCGGCCGAGCTTCCGAAAGCCGTGCTGATCTAGGTCGTCCAACCAGCTGGACGCTGAGTCTCAAATTTGGCGTCTTTTCGGTCGACGTTTCCCGCCCTAGATCTCCCACGCCACGCGCGACACGTGGCTCCGCGCGGGCGGCGGAGCCATGTCCAACGATGGAGAACGACGATGTCGGAAACGCAGTTGCAGGATCATCAACGGAGCAAAACGGAGATCATCAAGCTCCCGTCCGAGGAGCGGCAGCGCGAAGCCGCGCTGCGCGAGCGGTTCGCCAGCTTCTGGGCGACAGCGACGGGAGACCGGAGAGCCGTCTACGATGCTTTCATCTCCGGCTCTCCCCTGACCAGCGACGTCACGCTCGAAGCTGTCGACGAGGCGGGCGTGCGGGGCTTTTTCATCCGTCCGCAGCAGGCCGAGCCGAAGCGTGCGATCCTTTATCTGCACGGCGGCGGCTACGTCCTCGGCTCGGCGAAGGCATACCGCGGATTCGTCAGCCAGATCGTCAGCCGCACCAAGATTCCGGCGCTCGTCATCGATTATCCTCTGGCGCCCGAAGCTTCGCTGCCGGCCGCTCCTGACGCGGCGCGGACCGCATCCCTGTTTCTGATCGCCAAGGGCTTCGACCGCATCGCGATCGTCGGCGACTCCGCGGGCGGCGGCCTCACGCTCGTGACGCTGGCGGGTTTGATCGGGAAGCCCGCTGGTCCGGCGCCGGTCGCCGGCGTCGTGTTCTCGCCGTGGGTGGATCTGTCCTTCACCGGCGCGTCGATGACGGATCCGGGCATCGTCGATCCGTTGCTCGGCCATGACTACCTGCAGGATTGCGCCCGAAAGGTCGTCGGCGCCCATAGCCCCTCCGATCCGCTCGCCTCGCCGCTGTTCGGCGACCTGAAAGGCCTGCCGCCGCTCCTCATCCAGGTCGGCACCGACGAGCGCCTGCTCGACGATTCCAGACAGTACGCCGATCGCGCGACGAAGGCCGGAGTCCCCGTCGAGCTCCAGATCTTCGAGGGCATGCACCACGTCTTCCAGCTCGACGTCGCGCACCTCGAGACCAGCAGGAATGCGCTCGATCGCGCCGCCCGCTTCCTCCGCGACGCGTTCGATCGCGGCTGAAAGGAGCCCATCGGAAAAGGAGAAACATCAATGGCCAACGAAACCCATCCATTCGACGTCGTCATCGTCGGCGGCGGATCCGCGGGCGCCGTGCTCGCGAGCCGACTGAGCGAAAACCGGGACCGTCGGGTTCTTTTGCTGGAAGCTGGCCAGGCCTACACGCCGGCGAACACACCGGACGTGATCGCGAACGCGAACCGCGTGGGCGGCGATCGCGATCACGACTGGGGCTACCACACCCAGGATCACCTCGGGCTCGGTCACGACGTGAACGCGATTCGCGGCAAGGTGCTTGGCGGCAGCTCGGGCGTGAACGCGGCGGTCGCGATCCGCGCCAGGCCGTCCGACTTCGCGCGCTGGGCAACACACGGCGTCGAGGGCTGGTCGTTCGAGGACGTGCTGCCGATCTTCAAGGCGATGGAGAACACGCCGACCGGCGAAGACGCCTGGCACGGGCGCACCGGCCCCTTCCCTATCCGGCAGCGGACGATGGAGGAGAACACCCCGTCGATGCGCGCGTTCGTGCTCGCCGCGGAAAGGTGCGGCCTCGCGCGCGTCACCGACTTCAACGGCGCCGAGCAGCACGGGGTGTCGCCCTACCCATTGAACGTCGTCGACGGCAAGCGGATCAACACCGGCATGGCCTACCTCACGGAAGACGTACGCCGCCGGCCGAACCTGACGATCAGAGGATGCGTCGAGGTCGACAGCGTGGTGTTCGAAGGCCGCCGCGCGACGGGCGTGCGCCTCGTCGGCGGCGAGACGATCGCGGCCGGTCAGGTGATCCTGTCGGCCGGCGCGTACGGCAGCCCCGCGATCCTGATGCGCTCGGGCATCGGCCCGTCGTCGCATCTGAAGGAGCTCGGCATCCCCGTCATCGTCGAGGCTCCTGTCGGCCAGCGGCTGAAGGAGCACCCGTTCTACTACAACGTCTATGCGCTGAAACCCGAAGCCAGATCGATGACGCCGGTCGCCGGCGCGATCCTCTGGACCAGGTCGAGCGAGGCGGGCGCGGACGAGCTCGATCTGCACGTCTCCGGCACGCACATCTTCGATCCGGCCCAGAGCCCGACCGGAGGGGCGATCGTGCTGGCCTGTTCGGTGACGCTGCCGAAGTCGAAGGGATCGATCCGCCTGGCAAGCCGCGATCCCCGCGCGATGCCGCTGATACGCTTCAACTTCTTCGAGGACCGCAGCGACCTGCGGCGGATGATGGAAGCCGTGCGCCTGTCGCGCAAGATCGGCAAGACCGCGCCGTTCAGCGACGTTGTCGAGCTGGAGATGACCCCGGGCAACGACGTGCAGGACGACGCCGCGCTGGAGAAGGCGATCATCGCGCAGGTCGACGGCTACTCCCATCCGACATCCTCCGTCCCGATGGGCGGACCGAACGATCCGGGCGCCGTCGTCGATGCAGCGGGCGCGGTCCGCGGCGTCGACGGCCTTCGCGTCGTCGATGCGTCGATCATGCCGGACATCATCTCGGCGCCGACGAACGTGACGACGATCATGATCGCCGAAGCTAACAGCCGGAAGCTCTGAGGCGACGAGCACGCCGCACCAACAGGAACCAAGCCGCCGCGCGCCTCGGCGAACGGTAGTTTCGCCTGGCAGCATGCGCCATAGTGCGACGCGTGTCGCTCGACGCTGCGATCCACTCCCTTGCCGGCGATCCGCTCACCGACATCCTCCGGCTCACCCAGGCCACCTCGGTCATGGCCGGAGGCATCGCCGCCGGTGGCCGCTGGGCCGTCCACTTCCCGCCGCCCGGCGAGATGAAGATCTCGCTCGTCGCCAAGGGCGGCTGCTGGTTCCGCCTGGACGGCCACAAGAAGGCGATCCGCGGCGAGCCGGGGGACGCGGTGCTCCTGCCCGGGAGAAAGGGGTTCCTCGTCGGCAGCGATCTCTCGGCCCCGCCCCTCGACGTGAGGTGCCTGCTGGCCCGGAAGCGCCACCTCTTCTCCACCATCGGTGACGGCTCCGAGGTGCTGATCCTCGCCGGCGGCGTGACCCTCGATCCGCGCCATGCCGACCTCGTGCAGGGCGCGCTTCCGCCTTTTCTGCACGTGCACGCGACCGCACCCCAGGCAGCCCCCATCCGCTGGCTCATCGAGCAGCTGCTGGCGGAGCAGACCGCGCGCGGCGCGCCGGGCGCCTTCCTCTCGGCGTCGATGCTGGCGCAGCTGCTGTTCGTCCAGATCCTGCGCGCCCACCTGGCCACGGCGCCACGCCTGCCCGCGGGCTGGCTGCGGGCCCTCCGCGACGAGCGGCTGGCGGCGGCGCTGCGCCTCCTCCACGGCGAGCCGGCGCGCGACTGGAAGCTCGAGGAGCTGGCCCGCGCCGCGGCCATGTCGCGCACGACCTTCGCCGTGCGCTTCAAGGAGGCCGCAGGGATGGCGCCGCTCCAGTACCTCACGGCGTGGCGCATGCGGCTGGCAGAGCGGCGGCTGCGGGACGAGGCAGCGCCGATCTCGCAGATCGCCGCCGCGCTCGGCTACTCGTCGGAGAGCGCCTTCAGCCAGGCCTTCAAGCGCGTCACCGGCAAGCGGCCGCGGGACTACCGCAACGAAGCGCGCGACTGAAGTTCCTCGATCGTTCCGTACGCTCGCGACAGTCATCGGCACGCTCGCGCATGGTGCGTTCGACAGGCCCTCGCTATCGATGAGGACATGCGAACCGTGCTTGTCCTCGGCGGCACCGGGCTCACCGGCCGCCGACTCGTCAACGTGCTGCTCCAGGAAGGGTTCCTGGTCCGCTGCGCCGTGCGCAACCTCGACGCCGCCCGCGCCAGACTGCCCGCCGCCGCCGAGCTCGTGCGCGGCGACATCGCCGATCGCGCCTCCATCGAGGAAGCGGCTCGCGGCTGCGAGGCCGTGTTCAACTGCGTGCACACGCTCTCGCCGCAGAAGGGCGCCGCGCCCGGCGAGACCTTCGTGGACACCGAGGTGCGCGGCCTGGAGAACGTGGTGGCGGCCTGCCGGCTCCACGGTGTGCGGCGCGTGCTCTACGTGACCTTCCTGGGCATCACGCCCGACACGCGCTCGATCTGGGCACGCGGTCGCTGGAAGGCCGAGCAGATGCTGCTCGGCAGCGGGCTCGACGTGACCATCCTCCGGCCGGGGCAGATCGTCGGACGCGGCGGCTTCGGCTTCGACACAACGCTGGCCAACGCGCGGCGGCGCGTGGCGCTGATCCTCGGCAGCGGCCGTAACCGCATGCAGAACATCGCGCTCGACGATCTCGTCCATTACCTCGTGCGCAGCCTCGACGAGCCGCGCACCTTCGGCCGGGCCTTCGACGTGGGCGGCGACGAGGCGTTCACCACCGACGAGATGGTCGACGTGGCGGCCCGCGTGCTCGGCCGGCGCCCGCCGTGGAAGCTGCACCTCCTGCCCTGGCTGCTGGCGCCGTTCGCCGGGCTCTTCGAGCGCCTGGCGGGCCTGCCCCGCGGCGCCTTCGCCGATCTGCTGCTGGGCGTTGACGCCGACCTCGTCGGCGATGTGGGGCCGATCCGCGCCATCATCCCGCTCACGCCCATGCCCTACGCGCAGGCCGTCGAACGGGCGCTCGCCGCGGGCGCCTGATAGGCGTCGATGCATCGTCGCTGGCCCCGGAAACCTCGAAAAGGCAGGACGGGTATCGGCAAGTCCACCACCGCGGCCTCGCCATCCTGGAAGGCTTGCAGCTGGAGGACATGCCGCCCGGCGACCACGACGGATCGCGCTGCCGCTCAAGCTGGCCAACCTGGGCGCGAGTCCAGTCCGTGCCATGCTGCGCCCCTGCGCTGCTGGACCGAAGGACGCCTGACATGAGCCTGCAAACCACCCGCGACACCTGCCTTGCCCGCGACGCAAGCGACCCGCTGCGCCACCTGCGCGACGAGTTCGCGCTGCCGGACGATGTGATCTACCTGGACGGCAACTCGCTGGGCGCCCGCCCCAAGGCGTCGCTGACCCGTGCCAGGGAAGTGATCGAAGCGGAATGGGGCGACGGCTTGATCCGTAGCTGGAACACGGCCGGCTGGGTGCACTTGTCCCGCCGCCTTGGCGACCTCCTGGCTCCGCTGATCGGCGCCGGCAGCGGCGAAGTGGTGGTCACCGACACGACGTCCATCAACCTGTTCAAGGTGCTGGCCGCCGCCCTGCGCCAGCAGCAGGGCGCCGCGCCCGAGCGCCGGGTGCTCGTGTCGGAACGCGACAACTTCCCCACCGACCTGTACATCGCCGAGGGCCTGACCGAGCTGCTGAAGATGGGCGGCGGCGCAGCCTACGAGTTGCGCCTGATCGACTCGCCCAAGGAACTGCCGCAGGCGATCGGCGACGACGTGGCGGTGCTGATGCTCACCCATGTCAACTACAAGACTGGCACCATGCACGACATGGCGGCCGTCACGGCGCTCGCGCACGAGGCCGGCGCGCTGACCGTGTGGGACCTGGCGCATTCCGCAGGCGCCGTGCCGGTGGACCTCCACGGCGCCCGCGCCGACTTCGCCGTCGGCTGCACCTACAAGTACCTGAACGGCGGCCCCGGCGCGCCGGCCTTCCTGTGGGTGGCGCCGCGCCATCAGAACCGCTTCTGGCAGCCGCTGTCCGGCTGGTTCGGCCATGCCCGGCAGTTTGCGATGGAACCCGCCTACGCCCCCGCCGACGGCATCGGCCGCTTCCTGTGCGGCACCCAGCCGATCACCGCGCTTTCGCTGGTGGAATGCGGGCTTGCCGTCTTCCGCCATACCGACATGGCCGCGCTGCGCGCCAAGTCGCTGGCGCTGACCGAGCTGTTCATCCAGCTGGTGGAAGCCCGCTGCGGACAGCATCCGCTGACCCTGATCACCCCGCGCGACGGCGCCCGCCGCGGCAGCCAGGTCAGCTTCGAGCACCCGCAGGGCTACGCGGTGATGCAGGCGCTGATCGCCCGTGGCGTGATAGGCGACTACCGCGAGCCGCGCATCATGCGCTTCGGCTTCACCCCGCTGTATACCCGCTTCGTCGACGTCTGGGATGCGGTGGACGTGCTGCGCGACCTTCTGGAGAGCGGCGCCTGGGACAAGCCGCAATTCCACCAGCGCGGCGCGGTGACCTGATCCACCCGTGGCCTGGACGACAAGGCGCTGGAAGATCTGGCCCGCCGTTGCGGCCCGCGCGTCAGCACCGTGAGGCTCCCCGGCAGCGAGGAGGACGACGAGGGCTTCATTTCACCTCGCCCGCCGCTTCACGGCATATCCATACGGGACCGGCCAGGTCGGCTCCGCCTCGAGCTCCTGCTGGGCCTTGATCGCCCAGTAGGGCTCGCGCAGCAGCTCCCGGCCGACGAACACCAGGTCGGCGTCGCCGCCCGTGATGATCTCGGAGGCCTGCCGGGGCTCGGTGATCAGCCCGACCGCGCCGGTGCGGATCCTCGCCTCCTCGCGGATCCTCTGCGCGAAGCCGACCTGATATCCCTTGCCCACCGGGATACGGGCCCTCGGGACCAGGCCTCCGGAGGAGGCGTCGATGAGGTCGACCCCGAGGTCGCGGAGGCGGCGAGCGAGCTCCACCGAAGCATCGATGTCCCAGCCGCCCTCGACCCAGTCGGTCGCGGAGATGCGGACGAAGAGCGGGAGATCCGCCGGCATGTGCCGGCGCAGGCGATCGGCGACGCGCAGGAGGAGGCGCATCCGGTTCTCGAGGCTGCCGCCGTAGGCGTCCGTCCTGTGATTGCTGAGGGGCGAGAGGAACTCGTGCAGCAGGTAGCCGTGCGCCGCGTGGATCTCGAGCACTCGGAAGCCCGCGCCGAGCGCCCGGCGCGCGGCCGCCTCGAACGCGTCGACCACGGCGTCGATGCCCGCCTCGTCGAGCGCCAGCGGGGCTGGATCCCCCTCGGCGAACGGCAGGGCGCTCGGGGCCACCACCGCCCAGCCGCCCTCCTCCGGCGTCTTGAGCCGAGCGCCGCCCCGCCAGGGCACATCGCAGCTCGCCTTCCGGCCGGCGTGCGCGAGCTGGATGCCGGCGATCGCGCCCTGGGCCTCGACGAACCGCGCGATGCGCGCGAGCGGCTCGGCGTGCGCGTCGCTCCAGATGCCGAGATCGGCCGGCGTGATCCGGCCGTCCGGCGTCACCGAGGTGGCTTCGACCATCACGAGCGCCACGCCGCCGACCGCGCGGCTGCCGAGGTGGACCAGGTGCCAGTCGCCGGCGAGCCCTCCGCGAGCCCAGTACTGGCACATCGGGGACATCACGACGCGGCTCCGGAAGCGGACGCCGCGGATCGTGAGCGGGCTCAGGAGGTCAATCTCGGGGATGTCGCGGTCGTGTTCAGCGTCCGCCAGGCAGCCGTGGAGCAGGCCGCCGACGTCCTCGGTGACGGCGTTCGTCGCGTGGGTGATGTGCATTCCGGTCCTCCGGTGGAGGGCCCGAGAGGGGCCGTGAGGGTCGCCCGCGCCCGCGTTGCAACGATGCTGCCACGGGGATGCTGCGCGCCACGCCCGAGATCGGCGGCCGCTGGCTGCTGCCGAGAGCGACTCCCTGGGGAGCGCGACGCTCGGCGAGCGTCCCGGTCATCGCCCCGATTGACGGTCGTGGCGGCCGTGATGTTATAAGCACCGCTCATGGGCAGAACGGCCAAGCTGCTTTCGGTCCCGAAAGAGCGGCAGATGGAGGCGCTCTTCGCACGCAGCGCCGAGATCCGCGACGAGTTTCGAGCGTGCTTCTCCGTGTCACCCGGACACCCGAAGACGCACGAGGAGCCGCGAGAGGCCGAAGAGCCCCATTTCGACGGGCTCTGGGTCTTCGGGGATGGGCCCGGCGTCGAGGTGGGCGACACCGGCGCGTACGTCGAAGCCGAGCTCCTTTGCAATCGCGTGCTCGGGGAGCGCTCCTACGTGCAGTACGAGTACCGCCTCGAAGCGCTCGATCTCCGGTACAAGGGCGACTACGCGCCGTATTACAGGAATCGCGGCAGGATCCTGAAGCACATCGGAAAGCGCCTCGAGCTCTTCTGCGCGTACTCGCTGCTCGAGCTCCACGAGCTGGTGCAGGGCCGCGGGGTCGAGGGAGCGACGCTCGGCGCCCTCTTCTCGCCCAGGCACGTGAAGGCCGTGTTCACGGCGTTCCGCGTGCCGATCCGCTTCACCGGCGACCTCGGTTGAGGTGCGGCGGTCGCCGATCCGGGCCGCGCTCGCCGGCGCGGGGGCGCCCGACGGCGCGGAGCCAGGCGGCCGCGCCGATCGCGATGGCGGCGAGCGGGGCGCTCCACCCTGGGCCGCCGGCGGCGGGCGGCGCCGCGCTGCAGCGGACCAGCTGATCCTCGGCGCACTCGGGCGAGAACCCGTGTGGAGGGATGGGGTTGCAGGTCGACGTGGAGAGATCCCGAGGGGGGTAGATCTGGCAGATGCCCGCGATGTCGTCCTCGTGCAGCGTCCGGAAGTTCATCGGATCTGACCTGTCGTACCTCGAGTGCATGGTCGCCTCGGGGCCGGCCATGGAGTGGTCGAGGCCCAGGAAATGTCCGGCCTCGTGCGTGACGATGGCGAGCAGATCCTCCCTCGGCGCGGCGGAGTCGTCCCCGACGGTGAAGTCGTAGAGATCGCTGTTGATCTCCATGTCGGCCCCCCAGAGCTCACCGGTCTTCCTGTCGAACTGCACCGTCGTGAGCGCGAGCATCTCGGTGTTGTGCCCCGAGCTCGCGAGCCACTCCATATCGCGGAAGACGACCACGTTGGCGTTGCCCGGCACGAGGCCGTCGACGATCCTCGTCTTGCCGTCCCTGGCGTTGAGCTCCACCGCTCCGCAGGCGACGGGCCCGAGGTTCTGGACGCGGAGCCCCGGCGTTCCACCGTCGCAGGGCGCCTGCATCCACGTGTCGAACGCGACATCGAGCACGTCGGAGATCTCCTGGTAGGAGACCTCGCTGGACGCGTCTTCCTGGATGCTGAAGCCAATGCAATCGCCCGCCCAGCGGAGCGGCTTGCACTCGCCGACCGGCTGGTCGTCCTGTAGGCAGAGCTCCGACCTCTTGCAGGTGTTCGAGCGGCAGTAGGCCGACGCCTGCTGCGCGCTCGCCAGCACGGCGAGCGCGGCCGCCACGCAGGAGCACCATGCACGCTTCATCGACATCGACTCCTCCACGATCGGTTGACCCTATGGCGACGGTAGCAGCGCGCGGCGGGCGCGTGGGGATTTCGCCGGCGGCGCCCTTGCCGCCCGCTGGCCTTCCGCCATCCTGAGCGCGATGGGGCGTGCTCGTGGGTGAGGCGGGCGGCGGAGCCGATCCGGCGCAGGGCGGCGCGGCCCCTGCGCAGGGCGGCGCGGCGGCGCAGGACAGCGCGGCTTCAGCGCAGGGCGGCGCGGGGGCGCCGAGCTTCCTGTGCGACGCGATGCTGGGCGGCCTGTCGCGCTGGCTGCGCGGCGCGGGCTACGACGCCATGTTCGAGCACGGCATCGACGACGGCGATCTCGTGCGCCTCGCGCAGCAGACCGGCCGTGTGCTGCTGAGCTCCGACGCCGGCGTGTTCGAGCGGCGTTCCCTGCGCACCGCGGCCGTGCGCGGGCTCTACGTGCCGCGCGGGCTGCGGCCGACGGAGCAGGCCGGCTTCGTGCTGCGGGAGCTCGGGCTGCCCGTGCGGGACCCCCGCTGCATGGCGTGCGGCGGCGCGCTCACGGCCGCCCCGAAGGACAGCGTGCGGGATGCGGTGCCGGCGGTGGTCGCGGATCGCCACGACGAGTTCTGGCGGTGCGACCGTTGCGGCAAGGTCCTTTGGAAGGGCAGCCACTGGGATGGCATCGTCGCCGGCTTGGCCACCGCGGCCGGCGCCGCCGCAGCCGAACCCCCGGCTCCACCGCCGGGCGGCCGCAAGCCGCCGCCGTGACGGGGCGGGCAGGATCCATTCGTCGGCCGGAACCGCCCGTGTGCTGCAGATAGACACGTGAGCGGGAAGAGCAGCGAGGGTGCCCATGAGATGCGGTGGCCCGGAACAGGCAACTCACGACGCGCCTCGACCTGAAGATCGCTCGCCTCCCGCCGCCCGATCGGCTCGGAGGCACGCTTCAGACGGGCCCGACGACGACTAGGTCGCTCGCCCGAGCGTCGCGAGCCGATCTGCCCCTCGACGGAGGGCTTCCGGCTCCCGGACGGGGCGCGGGGCACAATGGATGCCTCCGAGGGAGGCGTCCATGGAACGATCAGCCCTGAACCAGTCGAAGGAGCTGTGGGTCGACGTGAGTGTACCGATCCGTAACGGGATGGTGCACTGGCCGGGCAACCCCGAGGTAAAGATCGTCCAGACGCAGGATCTCGAGCGTGGCGATCCCGCGACCGTCTCCCATCTCTCGCTGGGCACGCACACCGGCACGCACGTCGATGCTCCGGCTCATTTCATCGTCCACGGCGCTGGCATCGACCGTGTTTCGCTCGAGCGGCTCATCGGGCCAGCGCGCGTCCTCGATCTCGGAGAGATCGATCGCATCACGCCGGCCCACGTCGATCCCGCCGACATCCGCCCCGGCGATCGCGTCCTGTTCAAGACGGGAAACTCCGCGCACTGGGATGAAACGCAATTTCGCTCGGATTACACCTATCTGTCATTCGAGGCGGCCAATCACCTGGTCGAGCGAGGCGTCTGGACCGTGGGGATCGACTACCTGTCGATCGGAGGCATGGATCGCGGGGCCGAGACGCACCATGTCCTGCTCGCCGCCGGAGTCTGCATCATCGAAGGGCTGGATCTCTCGCGCGTCGAGCAGGGTTGGTACGACCTCGTCTGCCTGCCGCTGCGCCTCGAGGGTCTCGACGGCTCTCCTGCCCGGGTCGTCTTGCGCCGGCGGCGATCGGAGAGATCGGAGAACGAGGCGGCGCTCGAGAAGCAGCGGTGATCGGGCGTCGTTCGCCGCTCGCCGCGCAGGGCCGCGCTTCGATCGAGGAGGTCGAGCGCATGGCCAGCGGCGACGAGGGCGGGCGAGCGAGACGTTCGCCGCGAGCGATTCGCGCGCGACCGCTACGCTCGGAGCGCGCTCGCGGTGCGCTGGGTGGGCGGCGAACGATCGGCTCCAGGATTGCGGTCCAGGCACGGACACGCATGGTGTAGCGATGTCAGCTCCGCTCGAACACTACGGTCTCATCGGTGACACGACCACGGTCGGTCTGGTCTCGCGTTACGGCTCGCTCGACTGGCTCTGCCTGCCGCGCATCGACTCAGACGCGTGCTTCGCGAAGCTGCTCGGACGCGACGACCACGGCTACTGGACCATCCGGCCAGCCACGGCGATACGAAGCTTGGAGCGGCGCTATCGGCGGGACACGCTGGTCCTCGAGACCGAGTTCGCCTGTGAGAGCGGCCGCGCGCGCCTGATCGACTTCATGCCCCCGGGCGTCGCCCCGCGCGACGCCAGCCGGCTCGTCGACGGAGCCCACGACGTCATCCGGATCGTCGAAGGAATCGAGGGCGAAGTGCCGATGCACTCCGATCTGAGGGCGCGGTTCGGCTACGGCCGCGTGATCCCGTGGATCCAGTGTGACGGAGGCCGAGCGACGCTCACGTCTGGACCCGCCGCGCTTGCGTTCAGCAGCCCAGCATCGCTTGACCCCGACTGGAACGCCGCCCGATTGGAGACGAACTTCGTCGTCCGCGCGGGTCAGCGCCTTCCGTTCACCCTCACGTTCTACCCGTCGCATGAGCACGCGCCGGCCCACCCCGTCGACGCGGAGCAGGAGCTCGCGCGAACCGAGCGTCACTGGCGAGAATGGGCGGGCTGTTGTCGCTACCAGGGCCGCTGGCGTGATGCCGTCGTGCGGTCGCTCCTTACGCTGAAGGCGCTCACCTATGCGCCCACGGGCGGGATCGTGGCGGCGCCGACCACCTCCTTGCCGGAGGACCTCGGCGGCTTTCGCAACTGGGACTATCGCTACTGCTGGTTGCGCGACTCCACGCTCACGCTCGACGCCCTGATGCGCGGCGGGTACCTCGGGGAAGCTCAGGCCTGGCGCGACTGGCTCATGCGCGCGGTCGCCGGCGCTCCTGCGCAGCTGCAGATCATGTACGGCGTGGCCGGGGAGCATCGGCTCACCGAGATCGAGCTGCCGTGGCTCCCAGGATACGACGAATCGAGACCGGTGCGGATCGGCAATGGCGCCTACGATCAATTTCAACTCGACGTCTACGGCGAGGTGCTCAACACGCTCTATGATGCCCACGCACAAGGCCTGCCGGATCTGCCGCACACCTGGGACCCCATCGTGGAGATCGTGGACTTCGTCGAGAAGTCCTGGCAGCGGCCGGACGAAGGCATCTGGGAGGTGCGCGGGGCGAAGCAGCTGCACTTCACGCACTCGAAGCTGATGGCCTGGGTGGCCGTGGATCGCGCCATACGCATGAACGAGGAGTTCGGCGTAGGCGAACAGCATCGACTGGAGAAGCGGCTCCAGCGCTGGCGCGCGTTGCGCGAGGAGATCCGCCTCGACCTGCTCGATCGCGGATTCAACACGCGCGTCGGCGCTTTCACTCAATCGTACGGCTCGGAGGCCCTCGACGCCAGCGTGCTCCTGATCCCGCACATGGGCTTCCTGGCCGCCGATGATCCCCGCATGCTGTCCACCGTCGCGGCGATCGAGAAGGGCCTCACCCGGGATGGCCTCGTCCTGCGTTATGCGACCGAGACGGGGGTGGACGGCCTGCCGGGGCACGAGGGGACCTTCCTCATCTGCAGCTTCTGGCTCGCCGACAACTACGCGATGGTCGGCCGCCTCGACGAGGCGGAGGCGCTCCTCGATCGCCTGGTCTCCCTCGGCAACGATGTCGGCCTGCTCGCCGAGGAGTACAGCCCCGAGCTGCGTCGCCAGCTCGGCAATTTCCCGCAGGCGTTCTCTCACATCGGGCTCGTCAACACCGCTCACATCATCGATGCAAAGAGAGCTGAGAAGGAAGTGTGCTTGCCATCTGCGGCGTAGTATGCCGTATCCGTGAGCAGGAGAGACGATACCGTGAAGCCTACCCAACCGCGAGAGCCGCGCACCATCGGTCGAAGATCGGACCCTGACGACAAGGAGGGCGAGGCCCTCAACAACGCCTTCGACCTGTTGCGTGAGATGACCTCGGCCCGCAGGCTGTCGACCCTCGTGAGACGACCGACGCGCGCGGAAGTCCTCCAGGCGGCCGACGACCACATCGCGTATTTCCCGCTCGAGGAGCCCCGCGAGCGAGCGCACGAGCTCCGGGAGGCGGTTCTTACCTGGAGAGAGGGCGAGGAGGTCCCGCAGGCAGTGTACGAGGCGGCCCGGCGTTTCTGTCTTTCGCTCGGCATAAGGGTGCCCGCCTGCGGCTGGGAGAACGACGACGGCTATCAGGTCCGGGCGATCGAGCGCGACACGGGCGAAGCCGAGCCGCCGCCCGCGGCGGAGGCCGCGGCCGCGCCGCGGAGCTACGGAGACGCGTCGAAGAAGGCAGCCCGGCTGGTCCAGGCGGTCGCGGGCGCCGTGAACATCGCCGGCGCGCTCGCCTCGCCGCGCTTGTGGGCCAAGGCGACATCGTGGCCGTCGCGAGAGCACCTGATCGAGCACGTGGACCAGCTGCTGTCCGCCTTCGGAACGGAGCTCGATCAGCAGAAATTCGCCGCGCCCGCCCGGAGGCTTCGCGCGCTGCTGTCGGCCTGGGAGCCAGGGCCCGAGATCCCCAAAGGCATCTCGGCGGCCGCCCGCGAGCTACTCGCCGCGCTGGGAATCCAAGAGCCTCCCGGCGGGTGGGACGCGCCCGAGGGGCCGCTGGAAGGGCCGAGCAACGACAACGCATAAAGCATGCTCGCCGGCGGCGCTGCACGTGACGCGAGCACACGACGCGCGGTGGACGTTCCCGCCACGGAGAGCGACCATGGGAGCGGCCATCAATACAGCGGCTGGTGCTGAGGCGAGGCGCTCGTCCTACCCTACTCCGGATCGAGCAGGGTAACCGGTCGCGGCGATCCCGCGCGCGGACCTACGGCGAGAAGCGCATCATCTCGGCGGCGAAGCCGTCGCTGCCTCGGTTCGCCTTGTCGCGCGTCTCGTCGAGCACTTCCGCGATGCCGCCCGGGCCGCCTTCGCCGATCTCGAACGTGACGCGATCCAGGGTGAGCTGCTCGTCGTCGGCGTAGGCGATGCCGATCGAGGGCCCGCCTGAGCCCCCGCCACCGTAGCCGCCCATGCCGCCCCAACCGCCGTAGCCGCCTCGGCAGGCGTGTTCGCCGAGCATGGGCGGATCCAGCCCCGGCGGGCCTCCTTGCACGCCCTGCCCGCCGAACTGGCCTCGGCCCCCTCGACCTCCGGGGCCGCCCGGGCCCGTGATGACGCGCGTTTCCCGCAGGGTCAGCTTGCTGCCCGGATGGGCGAAGATCGCGATGCTCGCGCCGCCCGCAGCGCCGCCGTAGCCGCCCTTGCCGCCGCAACCGCCGCCGCCGCCCGAGCCTCCCGACGCGCCGCCCAGCGCCGCGTTGCCGCAGGCGCTCCGGCCCCCCGGCGCGCCGCCGCCCCCTCCTCCCCCCTGGCCGGGCGCTCCCGTGCCGCCCTGGCGGCCGGGCACGCCTTCCCACCCGGCCTCGGTGAGGCGTCCACCCTGGCCGGCTGTGCCGGGCTCGCCCGGCGCACCGTCTGCCCCACGGCGGCCGTCCTCGCACCGGGCGCCGTCCTTTGCGCCCGCGCCGCCCAGGCCTACGTAGCTGGAGTTCGAGGCCGTCAGCGGCTTGCCGTCCTCGGCATCGCCACCGCGGTCCGGGGTCCCGTCGCCCCCTTTGCCGCCCGTCGACACCATGTCGCCGCACACGGTCGTCACCGCGGAGGCGCCGGCCACGGTCGCTGCCGAGCAAGCGTCCCTGCCGATCGCTCCGATCTCCCCGTACGCTGGCTGCGGATCGACGTAGACCGCATCCTCGCCGTGCTTGCCTCCCCCGCCCCTGTCCGCCTCAATCACGCTCCGAAGCACCTCCACGACCGCGCCCGGCTGGAGCTTCATCGCGATGGAAGAGCGATCCGGCTCCACCATGCGCCTCTGCTGCACTTGCATGTCCACGATCGTCGATACGCCATCGGTGGGCCCTTCGCCGTCGTCCTGCGCTGCCACCACGGTGATCGGGGGACCCCCGGCGTCTGGAGAAAGGAGCGTTACCACCCCGCTGGCTGAGCCTTCCGTGTAGTGGATCCATCTCGCCCAGCAAACGAAGCCGCCCCACAGATCGATGCCGGAGCGCAAGGTGATGCCCTCAGCGTAAGAGTCGGTGCAGGCGAACACCCGCCCGCGAGCACGCGGCGCGAGCGCGACCGCACGGGCGAGCGTCTTCACCGGTTTCTCCATCGTGCCGGGATTGCCGTCGTCTCCAAACGACCGGCTCGCGAACACCCCGCACCCAGCCTGCACGCGCAGCGCGGCGAGCCCCTGGATACACTCCTCCTCCGAGGGCGCGGCCGAGGGCTCTGGGTCACAGGTGCCCCCCTCCGCGCACGGTGGGGCGAACGGCTCTGCTCCGCACCCCAGGGCGGCTGGAGAGAACAGCAGAAGGACCCATGCGGTGCTTGTGATCTTCATGTTCCTCTCTCGGTCAATCCCCGTGCGAAATCCCTCATCGGGGCGTTGCAATCAGCTCGGGGAATTCCCAGAGGACGGCCGTACAGCCGTCCTGCCCTTTGGCGTTGTCGTCGCTCGGATCGCCTCCGTGTCCCCCGGCACCGGGGGCTCCCCACCTCCAGTCGGCGCTCTCCGTGAGGTGAACACTGCTGTCCACGCGCGCGACGGCGATGGAGACGCCCCCGAGCCCTCCGCCGCCATGGCCGCCTTTGCCTCCCGCGCCACCCGGACCCCCGTCGCATGCAAAGTAGGCCGCGGGTGCGATAGCTCCACGGGCGCCGGGTACCCCGCCCCAGCCACCCTCTTGCCCTCTTCCTCCGTTGCCGCCGCGACCCCCATTGCCGGTGATGATGTCGGTCTTGTCCACCATGACGTGAGCATGCAAGGCGATGATCCCGAAGCTACCGCCTCCATAACCGCCGCCTTGGCCACCGCGCCCCCCGCAGCCTCCACCCCCGCCCGAGCCACCGGACGGTCCGCCTTGCGGATCCACAGGGCGGCACTGCCCGTTCGTTCCGACGCCGCCCCCGCCGCCGCCTCCCTGGCCGATCCTCCCGTTCTGGCCGTCTTGCCCCGAGAAACCCTGCCAGCCGCGCGCGCTGATGGTTCCGTACTTGAGCGGCTCCTCCACTCCCTTCCCGGCTCCGACCCCGTTCGCGCCGGGCCCTCCATCGCCGCCCCACTCGCCGGGTGTACAGCCCATTGGCCCGCCCTTTCCCCCCTTACCGTTGTGCATCGCGCCAGCCCATGGTGCCGGTGCGCCTGGCTCACCGTCGCCGCCCGCGGCGACGTCGCCGTCGCCGCCTGCGCCGCCGATCGAGCTCGTCCCGTCCTCGCACACGGTCATCGCCGGCGGAGCGCCCTCGGTCCAGTCCGCTATGCACCCGGGCGCGCCCGGATGGCCAGGTGCCCCATCCGGCGCCCGCCACGGCGCATCCCGGGGAGCGCCATCGTTCCCATCCGCCCCATCGGCACCGTTCCCTGCCAGGATCTCGCTCGACACCACGTTCACCGCGGCGCCCTCTCGCACGATCATCGCGATGGACGACCCGCTCGGCCGAATCGCGTCCGCCGCCACGAGCCGCACGCCGAACACCACCGACGTCATGCTCGCCTGTCGCGCCTCCACGATGAGCGGCACCCGCTCCGGCGCCGGCGCGATCTCGGTGAGGCGGTCCTTGCCGCCCCAGGTCCACGCCGCTGTGGCGCAGTCCCGGCCGCCCCAGAGCGCGACGCCCGACGGCAGCGTGACGGCCTCCGCGAAGTCCTCCGCGCACGCGTACACCCGCCGCGTCCCCCCGGGCTCCGATGCCTTCTCCACCGCGCGCTGCAGCGTCCTGACGGGCGCTTTCCTCGTCCCGTCGCTCCCGTCGTCCCCGCTCCGCGCGACGAACACCCCGAATCCGTCCTTCGCCGGGCTCGTCGCGGGATCGCCGTCACACGGCGACGCCGGCAGCGCCGGCGGCGTCTCGCCGGGGAGCGGCTCGCAACTGTACGTCGTCGTGCAGTCCTCGGCATAGGAACACCCTGCGCCCCCCGCTGCGCTCCCGCAGCCGAGCGCGATCGCCGCGACCGAACGCAGCGTTCCTCGACCTTGCCGCCCGCGCGTTCCCAACGCCCCTCGTCGCCTCACCACACCCCCTGAAGAACGAGCCCGGCCTGCGTTCCCGTCGCGCTCGGAATCACATGAACGCCTTCACGGGCCGGCGTGCCGCCGAGGAGCCATCCCTCCGCGAGGAACGATGCCGCCGTCGCGACCCCGAACACGGCCCCCGTCACCAGCGCCACATTGCCGAGCGTGGCGAACCGGCCCCGCTCGGCCACCTCCTTGCGGATCTCCGCGCACGGCGAGGGCGCGTTCGGCCACCAGCACGTCGTCGGCGTCCAGCCTTGCCGGCGGCGCACCATGTCGCGCTCGGTCAGGTTGCCGTCAATCACATCGGCCCGCAGCAGGAACACCGTGCCGGCCGCCAGCGCCGCCGTGGCGAGCGCCACGCCCCCGATCCGGAGCTCCGTCAGGGGAAGCGACCGCCGCGCTGCCGGAGGTGGCGACGGGGCCGCCGGCCGCGCCGGGCCGGCGCCGGCCGCCGTGAGCGCGCCGCGCTCCTGGGCGCCGCGCTCCGGCGCGCGAGGCAGCTTCAGGGTCAGCGAGCTGGCCTTGCCCGCCTGCCCGTCGAACGCGCCCACCGCCTCGCTGTGGCCATCCAGCCGCGCCCGCACGGTGTGCTGCCCCGGCTCCAGAAACAGCTCGTACGTCGGCGCACGGCGACCCAGCGCCTTGCCGTCGACGAAGACCTCGGCGTCCGGTGGACTCACACCCAGATAGAGCGTCACCACCCGGCGCTCGGCCTTCAACAATCCTTCTTCGGCGCGCTCCAAAAGCGGGCTGCGGAGCGCGCCGCGGTGTCTCAAGCTCTGCGCCAGGTGGTCTGCCGCGTCTCGATAGCTGCCCAGCGCGAGCTCGCACAGGCCGAGCTCCGCGGCGATCTCGGCGCGCTCCGCGTCGGTCGTCCACGCCGCGTCGGCCGCCTTCAGCGCCGCCTCGTACGCCGCCTCGGCCTCGGCCCATCGCCTGGCATCGCGCGCCTGCCGAGCGCGGCGCAGCAGATCCTCCGCGGTCGATGTCTCCTGCGGCCCCGCAAGCCCTTGGGGATCCTGCGCGCTCGCCACGCCCTCCAGCGCCGCGACGACGCCGACAAAGACACACGGCAAGACGGAGAGGAGCGCATGGCGCACCCCACGCTGGATACTCCTGCGCGCGAGCCCATGTCAACGCGCACGGTCCCGCGACCGCCGAGCCTCCTCGTATATCCGTCTCGCGGTCCAGTGAGCTCACGATGGTCGGAAATCGTCCTCAAGCCACCGGACGCATGAGAATTTCAGCAATGATGATGCAATGCGTGACTCCGCTCCGGAAGGCCTTGAGGACGGAACGAGCACCGCGCCCACGACGGCTGCTGGGCCCCCGTCGAGATCCGCAGCGGGCGCAGGTGTGGCGGCGGAGGAGGAGATCTCACCGAGCCGCTGGTCCTCTCTTCTCGGGCTCGCCCACCGTAGGGCCACTCGCCGCGCATCTGCGAGGGCTCGGTCGATTTTTTGACCGTCCGGCCGGGCTCGGATCGTCTGCTGGACCGTGGACCGACCAACGCCGACCTGCGCTGTACCCGCCCGCGTGAGATCGCTCATCAGCTACGCTGGGGTGCCCGAGCGGGACCGCGATGACGTCGCGCAGGACGCCATGGTGCGGCTCTGGGAGCGGCGGGAGCAGGCCCGCTCGGCGAGGAACCCGAGCGCGTGGTGCGACAGCGTCGTCCTGAACACGGCCCGCGATCACCGGCGAGCGTCGCGCAGGCGCGAGGAGGCGCTCACGGGCCTCGACGAGGCGGCGCTCTGCGATGAGCGAGGGAGCCCCGAGGATCACGCCATCGCTCGCCAGGAGGCGGCGCTGGTGCGGCAGCTCATCGAGGAGATCGGCGAGCGGTGCCGCGGGGTGTTCATCGCGTGCGAGCTCCTGGAGCGGCCGATCGCCGAGGTCGCCCGAGAGCAGGAGATCCCGCTGGAGACGGCGCGAAGTCGGCTGCGCCGGGCCTGGGAGGAGTTCGAAGAGGCGGCGGCCCGCAGGGAAGCGAGGCAACGAGGCCGCGGCGCTCGCCGGCTGCGCGCCGCGCTGTTCCCGCCCTGGCTCCTGGAGCGGTGTTCCTGGCGGCGACGTAGCCCCACGCGCTGGGTGGCGCGAGGCTTTGCCGTCGCCTGCGCGGCGGCGCTCGGCGCGCTGGCCGTGGGCCCGATGGAGCCCCTCGAGCCTCTCCACCCCTCCATGGCCATTCTGCTCTCCAGGAGGACGACCGGGCCGGCGACCGGACAGGCCGCGAGGGGCCCCGCCGAGCCGGCGCGCGTGAGCGGTGCGCTGGACGGGGCGGTGATGGCCTTTCCGGCGCTGGATGGGGCGGTGACGGCCCCTGCCGTCTCCGCCATGCCGACAGGCTGGCCAGCGGCGCAGCGCCGCCCGAGGATCAGCTCCCGCGAGCAGGAGCTGATCGCCCGCGCACGGACAGCCATGGCGGCCGGTGATGTCGTGTCGCTCGTCGAGGCGCGACGCCTGCTGGAGGAGCACGGACGCAGATTCCCGCGCGGTCGCCTGGCTGGTGAACGCGAGGCGCAGCTGGCCGGGCTCAGGTGATGACCGCGCAGTAAACATCGACGCGAACGACGTGGCCTTCGTCACGGAGGCGGTGCTGGACCACCGTGGTTCGCGGCCTTTGTCATAGGGGATTGAGCGCTTCCTGAGCGGGCGTCGCGCGCCGTGCGACGTCCGCTCAGGAGCGATCGTGTCCGCGCGCCGACGAGCGTTCGCGCGGGGCATTCACGTTTCACCTGGAGGCGAGCCATGGAGCTTCTGGCGCTGCCCTCGCGAGGGGCGATGATGCATTCCATCAGAACACACGTCTTCACCGACGAGCCGGCTCCTCCGGCCCGGCACGACAGGACGGCTCGTTCGAGCGCATCCGGCGCGCCTCGCACCGCGCAACGGACAGCGGCGCAGCCGAGACCCAGGAAGAACAAGGTGAAGCCTGCCGCAAGCCCGTCTCGGGCTCATGCGTTCCAATGCCTCCTTCAGGGAGAAACGATTCGGCGCGTTCGCCGGTGGCTCGCGCGGCTCCGTGTGCCCGAGCGCGATCGGCACGACCTGAGCCAGGACGTCTTCCTGGCGGCTGTCATGAGCTTCGGCAGCTATGACCCAACGCGTGGCCCGATCGCGCGGTGGCTGAACGGGCTCGCGGTGAACCTGGCTTCGCGTTACCACGCGAAGGCATCTCGGCGGAACGAGGTCATCACGGACCCCGTGGAGCTGTGTAAGGCTGGCGAGCGCGCGACCGCCCTCGAGCTCCTGCTCGCAGCGGAGCGGCGGCGCCTGCTGAGATCAGTCGTCCGGGAGCTGCCGTTCGAGCTGCGTTCGGTGCTGGTCCAGCGCGACCTCCACGAGATCCCCATGAGAGACATCGCCGAGACGAGAGAGATGCCCCTCAGCACGGCGTACAAGCGGCGTACGAGAGCGCTTCACAGCGCGCAGGAAGCGCTCGCGAGACGCCTGGCTGCGTGGGATTAGCGCTACGCGAAGCCCCGGGTTTACACGCGACCGGGTGGCATGGTGAAGCTGCGAGAGAAAAAGCGGTGATGTCCGGAACCACATCGGCGCCCCCCGCGTTCCAGACACTCGCCCGGCGCGTCCCGGACACCCGAATCTACCGAATGCACCGCACGCGACGGGTATGGCTCCGATGAGCACCTACGGCGTCCTCGCGCACCGGGCCCCGAAGAGGGTGCCGCTGATCGACGGGACGAGGCCGTTACGACGGGACGAGAGCAGGTCCGGCGCAGTGGACCGGGGCTGCTCCGAGTCATCGAACTCGAAGCTCCCGCCGCGGAACCCCCGGCCCGTGGCGCTGGTCAAATTGGCGCAATCATTACATTCGTTTGGATAGTCTGCTGCGTACCAGTCCAGGACCCACTCCCGCAGGTTCCCGGCCAGGTCCGCCTGCCCCCACCTCCCGTCTCCCTTCGGCGACCGCGACCCGACGGCCTGGATATCGCTGAACGCACACTCGCCAGACGCAGACCGATCCCCTGCGCAGTCATACACCGCATAACTGTTATCGATTCTGGTCGAGCTCGCCGGATTCGACCACGGATACGCCCGCTGCTCGTCTCCTCCTGCCGCCGCGTAGTTCCACTCCGCCTCCGTCGCTAGCCGGCCCCCATCCCACGCGCAGAACGCGAACGCCACATACCAGTTCAGGCAGTTCATCGGCAGGTGCTCGGTACCTCCGTCGGTGTCGTCTCTCCACGTCTTGTAGGTCGGGCTGCAGTTGACTGCTGCCTTCAATGCCGCTGCGTCCGCGGGCAGGTTGCTCGTCCACTCCGCATTCCACCCGCTCCCCTCGATCAGCGGGTGAGCCCCCGCTCCCGGCGCCGGCTTGCTCCCGGGATACGCCTCCACGAACCTGCGGAACCGCCCCACCGTCACCTCGAACCGCTCCAGCAAGAACCCGCTCACCGTCGCTGGATACCTCGTATCGTTGTCCCGGTTGAACGTGCCTCCGGGCGCCGCCTCCGCGGTCGCGCAGCAGCTCTCGTCGCTACCCGGCCCGCACGTCTCGGCCAGTCCGACGCAGCTCGGCGGCACGCACTTCCCTCGGTCGCATACGGGCGCTGCCGCAGGACATGGCTCCGCCTCCTCCCACGCCCCGTGTTCGTCGCACCGCTGCGGCCGGTCGTCCGAGCAGCGCACGTCCTCCGGGCCGCACTCGCCGATGCACGTTCCGTCGACGCACGTCTGCCTGGCGCATGGATCGCCGTTCTCCCACCGCCCATCGACACATCGCCGCGGCGTGTTCTCCGAGCACTTCGTCTCGCGGCCTGAGCACTCCGGGACGCCCCCACCCACGCTCTCGCCGCCGCTGCCCTGCGCCGAAGCGCCGGTTCCACCCGCCCCACTCCCCGGAGCATCACTGTTACCGGTACTGCCGGGCGCACCGCCAGACCCTTCACCTGGTTCGTAGCTGGACGAGTCCGCGCCGATTGAACATGCGCAGCCGCCCGACACGGACACCGCAATCCCTGCCAGAGCCGTCGCCACCGACACGTTGAACCACGTCGAGCCTGCCATGGCGGTGCAGCCTCGTCCTCTCGCGGCCCGGTAGTCAAGGGAGCAGAGAACGTTCTGCCCTGGACGCATGTACACCTCCACTGAGCTCGTGCTACGTGCGCGCCGACGACGCGATACGCGGGTGCTGGACCGCTACAGGCACGTGTTGTCGACGACCACGCCGGTCTCCCGGAAGCGCAGGGTCCCCGGCTCCCCGTCGAGCGTGAGGGTGATATCCATGTCGATGACGCACGGGATGCCGGTGTCCGGCTCAGCCTCCCACGTCATCGTCCCGGTGGCCCCGGTCACGGCATAAGCGCGCTCGTCGGGGTCCGGCATGCCCGTGTCAGTACAATCGCCCATCTGGTCGGTGAGCGCCACGTCCAGCACGCCCCAGAGCCCCTCCAGCTCGATCCCGGCATAGAGCGGATCGCTATCGGCGAACGACGCGATCGAGATCACCAGACACCGATCCTCTCGCAGGTCCGCGTGGTGCACATAGACAACGTCGTGATCGGCGATCACGTAGTCTGCGCTTGCGCAAACCGTATCGCTCGACGCGTTCACCCCGGCCGCGTGCGCCATGCACTCATTGCAATAGGTGCGCTGATCGCACCCGCAGACCCCCTGACATTCGTCCGGACATCTCCCGACCCGCGGCCTCGGCGCGCATTCGCCCTGCGCGTCTCCGGCGCACGTCGTGTCGGGCGTCGCGCAGTACTCCGCCTCGCCGCAGGTCGCTCCCGCGTCCCCTCCGCAGGCGACCGGCGCTGCGCCTCCGCTTCCGCCTCCGCCGTCGCCGGTCGCGCCGCCGCCAGCGCTGCTGCTCGCGTCGCCGCCAGCGCCGCCGCCTCCGATCGGCGACACCTGTTCGTCATCGCTGCAGGCGGCGAGGAGGAGTCCGCACAGCAAGGAGCCAAGGAGCTCATGTCTCATGAACGGACTATGCCATGACCGCTCGCCGGAGAGGAGCGGCCACGGCGCTGTCATCGCCCTGCCTATCCCCGAGGCGCCTGGCCCTTCGCCGAAGCGCTGCCGCGCTGCCGCCGGCGAACCGCGCCGGCCAGCGCCAGCGCGATCGCCGCGAGCGGCGCCCCGAGCGAGCCGCGCGCGCCGGCCACGGTGCAGCCGCAGCCGCCGTCCGCGCCGGAGCCGCCGGCGGCGGCCCCGCCCGAGCCGCCGCCGCCCGAGCCGCCGCCGACACCGCCGCTGCCACCCGTGGCGCCGCTGCCGGCCGGATCCGTGAGGCCGCCGCCCGCGCCGGAGTCCAGGCCCGAACCCGTCGAGCCGCCGGTCCCGCTGGCCGCTGTCGTGCTCGTGTCCTCCACGCAGGCGCCGCCGACGCAGGTCTGCCCGCTCGGGCACACCGCTCCAGCACACGAGTCCACGCACGTACCGGCGTCGCAGCGCTGTCCAGACGGGCACTCGACGCCAACGCAGGCCGACTCTCTGCAAAGCCCGCTCGCCTCCTCGCACGCGCGCCCGCTCGGGCACGGCGTGCACGGGCACTCCGGCTTGCACACGCCGCCGTCGCAGACCGTGCCCTCCTCGCACGTCACGGTGCTGCACGGGTCGACGCACACCCCGACCCGGCACACCGTCGGGAAGGGGCACTGCACTCCATCACAGGGCGCGCGGCACCGCCCGCCGACGCACACCTCGCCCGCGTCGCAGGCGACCTCGGCGCAGGCTGGCTCGACACAGAACCCCGCGGCATTACATGCCTTGTCCGAGGGGCACACGAACTCGCCCCTGCCGCACGCCTGCACGCACACGCCCCGGTCGCAGACGTGATCCGGCGGGCAGAGCTCGCCTTCGTCGGTGGCGCCGTTGCAGTCGTTGTCGAGCCCATCGCAGGTCTCCTGCGACGACGGCACGAGCCCCTGGCAGGTGAGCCCACCCGCCGCGCACTGGGTCACCCCTGGCGCGCACACGCCGGGCAGCCCGGTGTCGCACGGCTCGCCGCCGCCGGTGCAGGTGAGGCCGCTGAAGAAGTAGACATAATCGTTGTAGTCGCCGTCGTTGTTGAAGTCGCCGGGGTTCGGGCCGACGTCGCCATCCTCGAACGCGACGTAAAACGCGTTCGGCGTCACCGTCGAAGCGTAGATGACGGCGGTGACCCAGGGCCCGGGCGTTGTACAGCCCGTGCACACCTGGTTCCACCGCTGCTCGGAGTAGTGGATCTGCGAGCCGAGGAGCGCGAAGCCGATCTGCCCGCCCGCATAGGCGAGATCGCTCCGGATATCCGCGGCGGTGATGACGGTGCCAACGGCGGAGCCGGCGGGGACGATCTCGTGGATGTCGCCGCGCGCCGGCGGCGCCGTGGCAGCGGGATCGACGTTGTACCAGCCGACCCCCAGGCGAGAGCCTGTCTGCCTGAGCACCAGCTCCGCCGTGAAGCCGCAGAGCGGCGAGAACGTGGACGGCTCGGTGCTCCCATCGGCCTGGTAGTCGAGCGCCTCTCCCCGGTTGGTGAACAGGGTGTAGAGCTGGACCTCGTTGTTCCTCGAGTCCCGCGGCATGACGCTGCCGTTCGGCTGCGTGACCAGCGCGCTCGCGGGGAGCGACGAGAGGCCGATGGAAAGAGCTCCCGAAAGAGTCAAAGCATACTTCATCGTCTGGTGATACCGAGACGCGCGCCCCAGCGTCAACGGAAACATTCCGCAACAACGGACAGGCGAGATGTCGGCCCCCCGCCTACAACACCGCTCGCCTGCGCTGATCGTCGCGCGCATCACAACGAGGCACGCAATGACAGGATCGTTGAACAAGGAGAAGGCCGGGGTGAGCGCCGCCGGCCCGCGCGCTCAGGCGACGCTGCGCGCGGGCCCGGACGCGGGCGCGACGCCGTAGGTGACGCGATAGCGCTCGTACCGCTCGAGGAGCTCGCTCGTGGTCTTGGGCATCGGCACGCGCGCGCGTGTGATGTACGAGATCACGTTCTTGCCACGGACGATCAGCTCGACGCCCTGGGCCGCCTGCTCGCGCTCGTGGGGCGAGGCGTCCTCGCCGAGCAGCGGCCGGAAGGCGGCGAGCTTCTCCGCCGACACGACGAACGACGTCCAGACCTCGAAGATGTCGTCGTCGGTGCGCAGCGTCTCGCACTTGATCTTGGCCGCGTGCGCGAACTCGCGGGCCAGGCGGTCCAGCCCGGCGAACATCGGCGCGCCCGCGAAGGTGGCGATCATCGCGTCGCGAATGCCGTCGATCGCCCTCATGCTCTGGGCGATCTTGACATACCGGCTGTTGTAGAACGCCTCGATCGGGAACGAGAACGCCTTGAAGGGCTCGCCCCAGAGCTCGTCGAGCCCCTCCTCGCCGCTGCGGTGGAGCACCATCTTCCCGAGCGTCAGGGCCTCGAGGAGGTGCTCTCCGCACTCGCGCATCAGGGCGTTGTCGGGCTCGATGGTGACGCCGAGCTCCTGGATCTCGACGAGCTTGGTGAAGATATCCGCCGCCCGATTGAAGATCGCGCCCGCGAGCATGGCGGCCTTGACGCGCTTCCGCTGCGGATCGGCCTCCGACTCGAAGGCGAGCCGCGCCTCGTCCAGCCGTTTTCCTGGGACGTTGATGCCGTGCTCGACGTGGTTGAACAGCCGCCGCGTCAGCGCCTCGATGAGCCGCTTCTTCGCGAGCAGCGTGTCGGCCGGCGCCTCGTAAGCCTTGATCCAGTAACCGTAGTAGTAGACCCGCAGCTGGCCGTCGATGATCTGCTTTTTCCCGAGCGGTATCGCGCTTTCCATGGCCCGCCTCCGATCGGCTGCCAGGCGGCGCCCCTGCGCGGGATGCGCGCGGGGAGCATGCCCGTGCGACAGCCGAGTAGCATGGGCGCAAGGCGGCCTGCAAGGCGTGAGCGACGCGATCCGGCGGAGTCCTCCGCCGGAAACCGGGACTTAACCGACAGGAAAGACAGCGGCTCGCGGCGTCGCCGCGGCCGCGCGCCAGCCCGCGCGCCCGCCGACCTCGGGGGCTACTGCGCGCACCCCTCGAGCTCGGCCATCATGCGCCAGAAGGCCATGGCCTTGTTCTCGCAGGCGCCCTGGGTCGTGTGGGTGTGCTCGTATTCCGTGTTGCCGGACGTCTCCACGTCGTAACGCGGGTGCTGCATCGGGATCTCGACGCCGTCCACCGTCGCGGTGTGCCGCTCGCCGTCCGCGTAGACGTCGAGGTCCTCGAAGTCATAGAGGATCTTCCCATGATCCCGGCAGAAATCGCGGATCTGCTGGTTGCGCTCCGTGCGGTTCACGCCGTTGTACTCCTCGTCGCCGGGCCCCGTCATGTAGATGAAGGTCACCTCCGGGAACTCCTCCCCGAGCGCGTCGAGCACGTCGAGGTACCGCTGCACGTCCTCCTCGGTCTGCTCGGAGATCTCCGAGGACCACGCCCACATCGAGTACCGGATCTCCGGGTGCTCGCCGAGGATGGTGCGCACGTCGTTGATCCCGGCCTCGGTCGCCCAGTACTGCTCGCCCGGGATGAGGTTGGTGTCGATCATCCCGTCCCACATCAGGAAGGCGCCTTCCTGCTGCGGGACGTCGCAATACTCCGTCTCGAAGGCGTAGGTAGGCGTCTTCGCCTCGATGCTCTCGGCGCCGACGATGATCTGGAAGCCGTGCGAGCGGTGGGCGTAATGGAAGACGAAGTCCCCCGACGTGAGCGCCTCGGTGCAGCTCGCCGGGATGCCGTCCAGGCTCGCGTGCCGGTGGTCGAAGGTCCGCGCGTTCGCGGGATCGGGATTGGGATCGCCGCCCGACGCCGTCGTCACCCCGCCGCTCGACGTCGACGTCGACGCGCCGCCCGACCCGCTGGTCGCCCCACCGCCCGACCCGCTGGTCGCCCCGCCGCCGGACCCCGTGGTCACCCCACCGCCCGACCCGGTGGTCGCCCCGCCGCCCCCGCCCGTCCCACTCCCGTCTGCCGGGCTGTCGTCTTCTCCGCAGGCCAGCACGCCGAGAGCGAGGGAGAGACCAGCAACGATGATAGTTGAATTGCAAAATAATTTGTTCATTGCAGTGTGGATTCTAGACGGAGGCAAGGAGATCGCAATAGATCTCGCAGGCGGTCTCGTGCTGCCGCGCGGGGGTCCGGATGTGGGGGCGCCGTGGTTTCTGGCGGCGCGGGCTCCGGCGGACCGCCGCGGAGGCCCGGCGTGCTGCGCTGCGCAAGCGGGGCCCCGGTGCGCCGGCCACCTGAGCGCCACCAGCGCGCAGCGTCGGCCCGCGCGGCGTCCGCGCTCGCCGTCGTCGCGAGCGCATCCCCCTCGCCGAACACCGCTGCTGTCAGGAACTTCACTCACCGACGGCGCTGCCGACGCCCGCGACGGCGCTGTCGACGCCCGCGTCGGACCGCGCCTGTCACGGCGCTCCGGGGAGCCATCTCGTGGCCGTATCGAGCCCGAGGCGCCCGGAACGTGGCGCACAGAAGGACAATCCATCTAACATCTCCCGGCTCATCGTGGCCGGCGCCTTTCCTATCCTGTACGCTCCCCTCGCCTCCCCTCGGCTATCAGGAGGAAGCCATCACCATGCAGTTCGCTCCGGATTCCGTCGTAGGTGGGAAGTATCGTCTTGAGCGACCTCTCTCGCACGGCGGGATGGGCTCGGTGTGGGTGGCGCGACACGTCAACTTGGGCTCTCTCGTCGCGGTCAAGTTCATGGACCCGACCTATGCTGCGTCGTCGACGTTCCTCGCTCGCTTCGAGCGTGAAGCGAGGATCGCAGCGAGCCTTCAAAGCCCACACGTCGTCTACGTCCAGGACTTTGGCGTCGACGACGACACTCCGTACCTCGTGATGGAGCTGCTTCAGGGTGAGGACCTGGGCACGCGCCTCGAGCGCGTCGGCCGGCTCTCTCTCGTGGACGCCACCCTGATCCTCCTGCAGGCCGGCAAGGCCATCCGTCGCGCGCACGACGCCGGCCTCGTCCACCGCGATCTCAAGCCTGCGAACCTGTTCCTCGTGCGTGTGGAGGGAGAGCAGGACGAGGTCGTCAAGATCCTCGACTTCGGCATCGTCAAGGAGACGGGCGCGGTGCTGACGGAAGAGGTGACCCGCACCGGGGAGCTGCTCGGCTCGCCCCACTACATGAGCCCGGAGCAAGTCCGGGGCGAAAAGGACATCGACCAGCGCAGCGATCTCTGGTCGCTCGGGGTCATCCTCTTCTATGGTGTCACCGGCGAGCTGCCCTTTCAGGGGGCCCAGCTAGGCGCCGTGATCGCCAACATCCTGGTCGGTCCGGTGCCCAGCGCGTCCCTGATCGCGCCCGACCTGCCGCCGGAGATCGACGCCTTCTTCGCGCGGGCGCTGGCCCGCGAGCGGGCGGAGCGCTTCCAGTCGATCGGAGAGATGATGGGCGAGCTCCGCCGTATCGCGGGCACGGCGTCGCCATCGATTCCGGATCTGCAATCCCCGTGCTCCGGCGTGCCGAGCACCGCTCGGCCGAGGCTCAGCGGGACGATAGCGCTCGACGCCGCCCAGCTCGACGAGCCAGCATCCGCGCCCCGCTCGGCGGGCCCCGGCACCCTGACCATCGCCGGATCGACGGCGCAGGAGGCCGGACAGCAGCGGCCTCAGCGCGCGATGCTGGTGGCCGGCATCGCGATGACGATGCTGCTCGGCGCCGGCGTCACCATCGCGGTGGGTGGGGGCGGAACGAGCGGCGGGGACGGAGTAGGCGCGAAGGTCGCCTCGGCCGGCGCGCCGGCGTCAGAGGAGGTCGCCGCCAGCGCGTCGGCAGAGGTCGGGCGCTCCTCGGAGCCGCTGGAGAGCGTGACGCCCGCGGTGCCCGCTGCGGAAGCGACGGGCTCGGCAGCGGACGTCGCCGGCGAGACCGCGGCGCCCTCGACGTCCACCACGGCAGCACGGCCGCCGTCGAGCGCCACGCCCAGGCCACCGCACACGGGTGTCCCCGCTCCTGCCAGGAGGCCGCCAATCCCGCCGACGACTACGCCGGGGCTCGACCGCGCACCGATTCCGGAGGTGCCCTTCTAGCGCGGAGACCTCCTTGTTGGCATTTCATGAGAAAGATTGAACAGGGAGGCGGGGAGGCGGGGAGATTTGTAGGATTTTCCTCCCCGTCTCCCCGCCTCCCTGTGAATTCTCTCGAAAAAAATCGAGGGGTGACTTCAGCTCACCGGCAAGACACGTGTCAGCGCCGGGCGTTTCGATGCCGGCGACGAAGCGTCAACAGCGCAAGCCCCATGGCGACGACCGCTGCGTACGAGCTCTTCGGCCTGGAATCGCCGGCGACGACCGCGCACCCGCCTGTCTCACCCGATTCACCTGCAGAATCCGAGCCCGCGCCGGAGGTGGCGCTGTCAGCAGCGCCGCTCGTTCCGCTCGTGCCGCTCGTGCCGCTCGTTCCGCTCGGGTCGCTGCCGCCCGTCGTGGTGACTTCGCCGCCGCCGGCGGGCTGCCCGCCAGAGCCGACGGTCACCCCCTCGCCCACGCCTCCGCCGTCACCCGAGGCGCCACCGCTCCCCGCAGCAGGCCCGGCGCCGCCGACGTTCTGGTCACCCCCGGAGCCATCGCCCGAGCCGCCCGTGCCGCCGCTGCCGGCAGCCTCGGAACAATCGGTCTCCGGATCGGCGCCACCGGCCTTGTCGAGACCGAAGAACGCGAGGATGGCGTCGGCCTCGTACGCCATGGAGTGCGCGCCGTTTCTTCCTGACCAGGCCTCGAACACCGTCTGGTTGCACTCGTTCTTCCAGAACTGGCGATCATAGGTGGTCCCGCCCGATGTGATCATGTCGGTCGAGGTCGGGGTCTCGCTCAGCTCGAGGACGTTCGTCCATTCCTTGATCGCCTCGGCCTGGTTCTTGTAGTTGATCGTCGCGTCCGCCGTGCCGTGGAAGATCTGGAGGCGGGGGCGATGTCCCGTATACCCAGGATACATCCCGCGGACCAGGTCTCCCCATTGCTGCGCCGACTTGCTCGTCCTGCCCCCCGCGCAGTTGTTGCTCCATTGCTGGCCCGCGTCGAAGCCGTCCGCCCAGCACCCGGCTGCCACCCCCGCCCTCGCCGCGCCGGCCCGGAAGATGTCCGGGTACACCGCCAGCATGGCTTGCGTCATCATTGCGCCGGACGAGCCGCCCATCACATAGACGCGCTTCGGGTCGCCTTTGTACTTCTCGAGCGCGTACTTCACCATCTGAGCGACGGCCTGCGTGTCGCCTCCGCCGTCGTGGGTCAGAGATTTCGTTGTGCCCACATCCCAGCAGTTCCGGCCGGTGGCTTCCGGAAGGATGATGATGAAGCCGTTCTTGTCGGCGCCCGCTTTGACACCCGAGATGCTGTTGAAGAACGAGCTCACCGGCGTGCTGCACGAGTGGCAGCCCACCACGATGGGCGGGTTCTCGGCCAGCTTGTCCGGCACGTAGATGTTCATGTTGACGTAGCTCGGGACGCCGTTCGCTCCCCACGTCGCCCGGCTCACCGCCTGCACTGACGCCGCGTACACGGGCATGGCCGCGAACAGCCCCAAAGAGAACGACGCGACCACGAAAACGCGATTCTGGAATCGACGCATGTTCGATGACCTCTAAAGCTGGCGTCGCCGACGACGGCGCGCGATTGGCGCGTGGATGCTATGGATAGAGGAACGTTGACGCAAGCCCCGTCGGGTTCTTCCAGCTGGAGAAAATTGAACCAAGACCTTGCGCATCATGGAGCCTTCTTGCGCTGTGGATGGCCGTGAACCCGCAGCTCACCCCTTCACGCCGGGCGGGCCGCCTTTCAACCTCGCTGCCGCGCACCGCTCTGCATAGACGGCCGGTGTGAAGCCGACCTGGGCCTTGAATTCCCGGATCAGGTGCGCTTGATCATGATACCCGAGCTCCTGCGCGAGCGCCGCCCACGCGACGGCCGCGCCCGTGGCCACGCGCTCCGCGGCCTCGTGGACGCGCGACCGCCGGATGATCCACTTGGGCCCGACGCCGATGTACCGCTCGAACGCGCGGTGCAGCGTGCGGACCGAGACGCCCGCGACCCGGGCGAGATGCTCGGCGCGGTGGATGTCGCGGTCTTCCTGCGCGCGGACGGCGAGCGCCATCGCCTCGTCGAGCCCGGCGTCCTCCGGCCCCTTGCGCGCGCGCAGGAGCTCCTCCACGGCGCGGATCGCGACGGCGTCGTCCGGCTGGTCGAGCGCGGCGCGCTCGAGCGGCCCGGCCGCGTCGCCGAAGATCTCGGCGAGGGGGACGACGCGGTCGACCAGCCGGCGCATGGGGAGGGGCGCGAACGGGAAGAAGCCGCCTGGCTTGAACTTCGTCGCGACGACGCGCCCCGTGCCCTCGAGCCGGACGACCTCGCGCCGGGTTCCGATGCCGTGCACCGCCGAGCCCGGCGCCTCGATGGCCAGGTTGACGCAGGGGTGCGGCAAGACCTCCTGCTCGAAAGGAGCGGCGAGCGACCAGCGGACGACCCAGTGCCAGTCGACGAGCCTGGCCAGGTCCGGCGCGGGCGCTTGGCGGTGCAGCTCGAAGCGCTGGAGACCGGCGGCCGGGTTCAAGATGCCGCGGGTGGGGTCCTCGGGGGTGATGGTCCGGCTCATGATCGCGCGTGGCGCTCTTTTACAATACCGGCCCTGGCCGTGGCAGTAGCGTCCGCCCCGGAGGCAGCAACATGGCTGATTCGACCACGACCCCGAGGGGCAACCTCGTCTTGTTCCATTCCCCGAACTCGCGCTCGGCGGGCACGCGCATCCTGCTCGAGGAGCTGGGCGCGCCCCACGAGCTCCGCGTGCTGAACATGAAGGCCGGCGAGCAGCGCAAGGCCCCTTACCTCGCCGTGAACCCGCTCGGGAAGGTGCCCGCGATCCTGCACGACGGCGCGCTCGTCACCGAGCAGGTCGCGATCGTCATTTACCTCGCCGATCTGTTCCCGGAGGCCGGCCTGACCCCGGCCATCGGGGATCCGCTGCGCGGGCCGTACCTCCGGTGGATCGCGTACTACGGCTCGTGCTTCGAGCCGGCCATCGTCGATCGGGCGATGAAGCGCGATCCGGCCCCGGCCGCGATGTCTCCGTACGGAGATTTCGATACGATGTTCGGCGTGGTGGCGGAGGCGCTCCGGAAGGGGCCGTATCTGCTCGGCGATCGATTCACGGCGGCCGACGTCCTCTGGGGCAAGGCGCTGGAGTGGATGGTGAAGTTCAAGCTCGTGCCCGAGCTGCCGGAGGTGACGGACTACGTCGCGCGGGTGTGCAGCCGGCCGGCGTCCACGCGGATCGCTGCGAAGGACGCAGAGCTCGCCGCGGCGCTCGAGGCTGCGGCCGCAGCGGAGGCGCGGGCGAGCTGATCGCCGCTCAGCACGCCGTCTGCTCCGGCTGCCCACCCAGCTGCTTCACCGCCCTCGATCCCGCCTCGATCCCGCGCCGCAGGCACTCCGCCTCGCGCGCGCCCTGGAGCTCCGCGGTGATGAACCCGGCCGCGAACGCATCGCCGGCCCCGGTCGTGTCCACCACCTCGACCTGAGGCGCCGGCTCGTCGAGGCGCACGCCCTGCCGTCCGCCCACCGCCGCGCCCCGCGCGCCACGCTTGATGATCACCCGCTCGAAATAGGCGCCCAGCGCGATCATCTGCGCTGTGAGGTCACCCGTGCCCGAGAGCGCCTCTGCCTCGTCGGCGTTGGCGAGCAGCGTCGACATCCCTCGTGTCCACTCAAGGAAGTCCCCGACCCTCACCTCCCGCAGGAAGCCCACGGACGCGGCGTCGAGGGCGATCGGGACGCCGCGGCGCCGCGCCTCTTCGGCGAGCCGCAGCGCTGCCCGCCGAGGCCCTTCGGCGAAGAGCGAATAACCCGAGAGGAGCACCAGCCGCGTCTCGTCCAGGAGCCCCACCGGCATGTCCGAAGGCTCGAGCGCGAGGTTCGCCCCACGGTCGGTGAGGAAGCTCCGCTCCCCGTCGGCGTCGACGAGGATGACCAGCACGCCCGACGGGTTCTGCGGGTCGGCCACGAGGATCGGGTCGACATGGAAGCTCCTGAAATAGGCTTCGAGATGCGGCTTGTCCCTGGCTCCGACCCGGGCGACGAACGACACCTTCGCTCCCATCGAGCCGAGCCACACCGCCTGGTTGGCCCCCGAGCCTCCGGGGCGGCTCTCGATCTTGGCGCGCCGGTCCGAGCCGCGCACCAGCGGCCCCTCGGGGCGGACGATCACGTCCGTCATCACGTCGCCCACCACGAGCACGCGGCCGGCCTCGCTCATGCCTTGGCCTTCGGCTTCGGCTTCGACTTCGCTTTCGACTTCGACTTCGACTTCGACTTCGACTTCGACTTCGACTTCGACTTCGACTTGCGCCTGGCCCCGAGCTCGCTCATCGCCACCGCGATCTCCGCCGCCACCGCCGCGTTGTTCTCGACCAGGGCGATGTTCGCGATGAGGCTCTTGCCCTCGGTGAGCTCGAAGATGCGCTTCAAGAGGAACGGCGTCAGGTCCTTCCGGCTCACCCCCTCTGCCTCGGCGCACCGGATCGCCTCCTCGATCCGCGCCTCGATCGCCCTGGCGTCCATGGCATGGCTCTCGGGGATCGGGTTGGCCACCAGGACCCCGCCCATGCCGAGCTCGAACTGCAGCGCGATGACCCTGGCCGCTTCCTCGGCGCTCTCGATCCTGTGGTCCACCTTCTGCCCGCTCTGCCGCGCCCAGAATGCCGGGAAGTCCTCGGTCTTGTAGCCCAGGACCGGAACGCCCTGGGTCTCCAGCGTCTCCAGCGTCTTGGGGATATCGAGGATCGATTTGGCCCCCGCGCAGACCACCGCCACCTGCGTATGACTCAGCTCCTCGAGGTCGGCGGAGATGTCGAAGGTCGTCTCCGCCCCGCGATGCACGCCGCCGATGCCCCCGGTGGCGAACACCTGGATACCGGCCCAGGCCGCCGCCATCATCGTGGTCGCCACGGTCGTCCCGGCCAGCCCGCCCAGGACCAGGAGCGCCGCCACGTCGCGCCGCGAGGCCTTGGCCGCCTTGCCGCCCCCCCTGGCCAGCCGCTCGAGATCGCCCCCCTTCACGCCGACCTCGAGCTTGCCGTCCATGATGGCGATCGTCGCCGGCACGGCGCCGTTCCGGCGGACTACCGCCTCCACGCGCTGCACCATCTCGAGGTTCTGCGGATACGGCATGCCGTGCGTGATGATGGTCGACTCCAGCGCGACCACCGGCCGGCGGCCAGCGAGCGCTTTCCTGACCTCGGATGAGATGGAGAGATGGTCCTTGATCGACACGCTGAGATCCTTGGGCGGCGAGGGTTTGGCGGCTATAGAGGCACCGGGCACGAGCGTCAAGCGGCCGCAACTTCTAGCTTGAGTCGAATGGTCCGAGTCGAGCCATGAAGGCCATGAGCTCGGTGCATCCACGTGGTGACCAGTGATTGAACGACGACCACACCGGCTGTTCATTCTGCTAGCCGGCATTGCAGCGCTGGCGGGTGCATACGTTCTGGGTCGCGTTTCGGCCCCCTCGGCAAGCGAACACGCGGGCGTCCCGAGCTCGAAGGACGGTCAGCGACTCGCGGCCTTGGAACGCGAAGCTCGTCGGCCACGAGCTCCGACATTGAAGGCTACCATCCCTTCGCAGCGTGGCTCGGCCGGCGACGGCACGGCCGAGACCTTCGACTCCGGCCGGCTTCGCGCCGGCGGCGAGCAGGAAGGCGAAGAGCTCGACGGTGCGGACGTGCGAGAGCCGCTCGATCCCGAGGAAGAGGAGCGCTCGGTGCACGAGGCGCGAATCGCGTTCTGGGACGGCTTGAGCGCTCGAGTCGACACCGAGCCGCCCGACCCAGCATGGCGTCGTGAGACAGAGCCGGTGATCACACGGGTGATCTCCGAGCAGCTGGGTCCACAGCTCAGCGTCGACGACGTCGTCTGTTCCTCCAGGCTTTGCCGCGCGAAGCTGACCCACCCCCGATGGCCACGCATTCCCAGCGACAAGTTCATCCAGCTTACATTGGGCCGCGGATCGCTCGCAACGATGGAGATCCAGGTGGACACCCGGGACGAGGGCGCCACCGTTCTGTATTTCTTGCGCAGAGAACGGGCGCCCACAGAACACGAGCTTTGATATTCGCTGGCGCAGCAAGAGGCGAACGTCCCGTGGCGACCCGTTTTTCCGCTACGGAATCGGGGCGACTTCCCGCAGCGGCGTCATAGCGACAAACAGCTTGAAACTACATGAAAATCGCAGAAATTCGAACCACCAAGACGCCATGAAACGCCATGAGACGCCAAGATACTTTGTTATTCTCCTGGCGTCTTATGGCGCCTTGGCGGTTCATTTCTCGCTTGAACAACGTGACCGGTATTTTAGGACCCGGAGGACTGGTACCGCCGCTCCCCGAAGCGCCAGATGCGCAGCGACACGAGCAGGAACGCCACCCCCACGAGCGGCGACGCCCAGCGCGCGGCCTCGGGCAGCGCCGGGACCGTGGGGCGATCGAGCAGCGCGCCCGCGGGGATGTAGCTCACGAACGCGAGCGGCACGACGAACGTGAAGAAGCGCCGGAACCAGTCGCGGTACAGGGTCAGCGGGTACTGCGCCGCTTCCGTGCCGCCATAGGTCAACGCGTTCATGATCTCCAGCGACTCGATCGTCCAGAAGCACAGCGTGGCCTGGAGCACGAGGAGCCCGTAGAACACGCAGGCGCCGCCGACAACCGCGCCGGCGAGCAGCGCCAGCCTGGCCGCTGTCCACCCCACGCTGAGCGCGCTACCGGCCCACAGGAGCATCACGAGGCCTACGGCGAGCCGCCCTGCGCGCAGGAACTGGAACTCCCCGGTGGCGACCTGGAACGCCGTGGAGCGCGGGCGCAGGAGGAGCCTGTCGAAATCGCCCGATCTCACCATCGCGGAGAAGGTGTCGAACCCGCGGCCGAACGACTCGGCGAGCGCGAACGAGACGTTGACGAGGCCGAACAGCAGCGCCACCTCCGCGAAGCGCCACCCCCGGACCGCGCCGAACCGGTCGAACAGCGCCCACGCCCCGAGCAGCTCGATGCCCACCGTGATGAACTGCCCGACCGACCACATCACGAACGACGCGCGATACTGCATCTGCGCCCGCAGCGACGCGGCGGCGAGCCGGAGGTAAAGCCTCGTTGCATCGAGCGACATCTCGCCTGCTCTTCCTCCGTCAGCCGCCCTGCACCACGAGCCGGCGCAGGCCGCGCGCGACCATCGCCCTGCCGAGCGCCACGAACGCGGCGGTCCACAGCGCCTGGTGCAGCAGCACGCCCGGGAGCGCCCCCGCGGGCAGGTGCCCGAGGTAGAGCCGGAACGGCGCGTCGACCATGCCCCGGAACGGCAGCGCATCGAGCCACGGCAGCATCCACGGCGGAAACAGCGGCAGCGGCACGATCATGCCGGAGGCGACGAGCACGAGCGACGGCACGATCCGCGCAATCCCGTCGCCGGACGTCGTCCACAGCATCGTCGACGTCACCGCCGTCGCGAACGCGCCCACGAGCGCCGCCGCGCCGACCATCGCCGCCGCCCACGCGCCCGCGGCGGCCAGCGACGGCGGCAGCGCCATGCCGAGGAGCGGCACCGCGACAGCGAACATCGGGACCGCGCGCAGCAACGTCGGCGCGACACGCGCGGCGAGCGCGCGGGCGAGCCAGAGCGCGTGCAGATCGAGCGGGCGCGCCAGCTCGTAGCCCACCGCGCCGGTGCGGATCAGCTCGCGCACCTCGGGATCGGGGTTCGTCGAGAACGGCAGCAGCTGGAAGAACGCCTGTCCGAGCCACGTGTACGTGATCGCCTGCCCGAGCGCCATCGGCGGCGGGGCGCCCGACATGGCGTTCCCGTAGAACGCCTCGAGCACCATGACCTTGATGAACCCCCAGAACAGCTGCGTGCCGAACCCGGCCGCGGCCGCGGCGCGGTACTGCAGGAGCGCGCGGCAGCGCGCCCGAAACACGGCGACACAGGCGGCCCAATTGCCCGCAAAGCTCTCGAACGGCGCGCTCACGGCGGCGCCCCCGCCTCACCGCCCTCGCCGTAGAGCCGCGCCACGATCTCGTCGATGGGCGGGTTCTGCACCAGGAGGTCGCGCACCGGATAGCGGGCCGTGACGCGCCCGACCAGCTCCGCCGTCGAGATCGCGGCGGGGTCGAAGCGCAGCGTCACGCGGGCGCCCTCGCGGCGGATCACCTCGGCGCGCGGCTCGGCGATCTCCGCCGCGGGGTCCGCCAGGTCCACGATGAGCCAGCGCTCCGCGGTGACCTGCGCGCGCAGCGCCTCGAGCGAGCCGTCCGAGAGCACCCGCCCCCCGGCGATGAGGATGACCCGCGAGCAGAGGGCCTCGATGTCATCCATGTCGTGCGTCGTCAGGATCACCGTGACGCCGCGCTCGCGGTTGAGCCGCTGCACGAAGCGGCGCACCGCGAGCTTCGAGACGGCGTCGAGGCCTATCGTGGGCTCGTCGAGGAAGAGCAGGTCGGGCGCGTGGAGCAGCGCGGCCGCGAGATCGCACCGCATGCGCTGGCCGAGGCTGAGCTGCCGCACCGGCGTGTCGAGCAGCGGCCCGAGGTCGAGCATCGCGACGAGCTCGTCGCGCGCGCGGGCGTGCTCGGCCGCGCCCACGCGGTAGATGTCCCGGAGGAGCTCGAACGAGTCGATCACCGGCAGATCCCACAGGAGCTGGGTGCGCTGGCCGAACACGACGCCGAGGCGCCCCACGTGCGCGATGCGCTCGCGCCACGGGACGCGGCCGGCCACCTCGCATCGCCCCGAGTCCGGCACGAGGATGCCCGCCAGGATCTTGACCGTCGTCGACTTGCCGGCGCCGTTCGGCCCGATGTACCCGACGAGCTCGCCCCGCTCGAGCGAGAACGAGACGCCCGCGAGCGCGTCGACGGCGCGGTAGCGCGGGCGCACGAGCCCGGCGAGCGCGCCCAGGGCGCCCGGCCGGCGCTCGGCGACCCGGTACGCCTTGCGCAAATCCTCGACGACGATCAGCGGCATGACGGCGGCCAGGGTCCCACGGGCGGCCGGGAGCATACTGGACCTGCGCCGAGCGGCCAGCGCCGCGAGCCCCGACCTCGATCAAGCCGCCAGCGCCGCGAACGCGGCGTGTGCGCCGAGGCAGCCCGCTTCCGATCCCCGCCGCGCCTCACTCCGGCTTCGCGAGCGGCGAATCGCGGTTATAGCGGCAGTCGTTCGACGTCGCGTAGAGCACGCTCGCTGGTCATGGCGTAGGGCGCAGGCTCCAGGTCGAGGTCGATCGGTCACCAACGTAAACGTAAACGTAAACGTAAACGTTTTCGTGGTCGTGGTCGTGGTCGTGGTCGTGGTCGTTCACGGCCTATCGTTGACGACCACGACCACGACCACGACCACGACCACGACCACGACCACGTAAACGTAAACGTTCGGATGTAGGAGAACGCGGCGCGAAGCTTGGTTAACGCCTATGCCCTGCCCGCCTTCGCCGCGCGCTAACCGCCTTCAATCCCGGATATAGACGCTGAGCCCTTCGAATGAGGCAGAGTTATCCCTGCTCGCGAGCCTCGCCACGACCCGGATGGCATCGCTCCCACCGGAGGGGACCGTCATCGCGCAGCTGCCGTTCAGGTGGGTTGCGCTAGATCCGCACCCGGCGTCGCCTTCCAGCTCGAAGCCGTCGCACGCCATCGTGCCGACCGGCGCGCCTCCACGGAGCAAGGTCACCTCGATGCGCACATGGTTTGCGCCGCTGTGCTCGTAGCTTTCGGCGTGCACCGGGAACTCGAGCGCCTTTCCCGCCGGAAACGAGAGCGCCTTCTCGACGGGGGTGTCGAAGCCCGGCAGATCGACCTGACCCGCCGTCGGGCCCAGGCAGCTCAGGAGCACGCCGACCCCGAGCGCCGCCACGGCGGCGCGCGCCCGGTCCCGGTTCGCTGCGGTCCGCAATAGGGGCGCGCTCACCCGCCGTCCTCCTCGAGGACGTCGCGCCCCCGGGAGCGGGAGCCGACCGAACCGGGCGCGCCGGGCGCCGAGGAACAGATCGCGACGACCTGCTCGATGGAGGTTTCCGGGGCGTCGGGTACCTGCATGCGGAATGCTCCTCTCAGGCGGACCGGGTGAGCTCGGGGAGCGACCTCTCCCGCGGAGGATTATCCGACGGCTCGGGCCCCGCCACCAGATCTCCCTGTTCGCGCAGGGCCCGCGGCCCAAGCTCACCACGAGCGCACGCGGTCCGATTCCGCGATGGCCGCGCCGGCGCGCGCGAGTTACGGTACCCGCCGCCTCGATGCCGCCCGACCACAGCGCGCCCCCTGGCGATCGATCCCTGTTCCCGTCGTTCGACGGCCCCGCCGGCTTCGACCGGATCCGCGCCGACCTCCCGGCCTTTCTCCCGGCGATCCGCGGGGTGTGCGAGCGCCACGGGCTCTCGTCGGGCGGGCTCTCCGCCTTCGCGCACGGGACCAACGTGGTCGTCTCGAACGACGCAGGCCAGATCATCAAGCTGTTCCCGCCCTTCCTCCGGCACCAGTTCGAGGCCGAGCGCCTCTCGCTGGGGCGCTTCCACGGGACCGTCCCCGTGGCCACGCCGGAGCTCCTCTGGCAAGCGGAGCTCGAAGGCTGGCCCTATCTCGTGATATCGCGCCTCCCGGGGCGCACGCTCGAAGAGGCCTGGCCCGCGATGAGCGGCGCGGAGCGCGCCGAGGCGCTCGCCCGCATCGGCGAGATCATGCGGGCCGCCCACGCGCTGCCCACCGCTGGACTGGAGAGCATCGATCTCGGCTGGGATGCGTTCCTGGAGCGCCAGATCGCCGGATGCGAGAGCCGGCACCGGCGGATGGGCTTGCCCGAGCGCCTCGCCTCGCAGATCCCGGCCTACCTCGAGTCCGCCCGCGCCCTCCTGCCGAGGTCCGTGGCCCCGGTCCTGCTGACCGGCGAATACACCCCGCAGAACCTCCTCGTGACCCGAGCGGGCGGGAGGTGGAGCGTCACCGGCATGATCGACTTCGCGGACGCGTGCCTCGGAGCACCCGAGTACGATCTCCTGGGCCCGTGCCTCTTCCTGTCGGCCGGCAGCGCGGACCTCCAGCGCGCCTTTCTGGGCGCCTGCGGATACGCGCCTGCCGACCTGGGCCCAGCGCTGAGCCGCAAGCTGATGGCCCTCGCGCTGCTGCACCGGTACAGCAATCTCAGGTTCCAGCTCAGGCTCGAAGGCTGGGAGTCCCAGGTCTCCTCGCTCTCCGAGCTGGAACAGACGATCTGGCCGTTCTGAAGCAGGATCTGCCCGTCCTCGGCGGCTCGCGTCGGCGCGCCCCGTCGCGATCACATGGCCGCGAGCAGGGCGGCGACGTCCTCGCAGGTGTGCTCCTCGACGGCCCGGCAGTTCCTCACGTCACCCCACGGCCTGAAGGCGCACTCCGCGGCGTCGGCTTCGCACGCTGCTTCGAGGTCCGGAGAGACAACGAGGTCACAGATCTGATGCTGCGACAGCTCCCACACCGGCGTCGGCCCGCACTCCATCCCTTCTCGCCCGCAGTGCCTCTCGCGTGTCTGCACAAGCGCGGTGCCGTCGCCCTGCACGAAGATCAGCGATTCGGTCTCGTCGACGTACGGACCAGGGGTGAGCAGCGAGTTGAGGACGCCCGTGCCGCCTCCGAGCACGAGCCTGGCCGCGCAGGGGAGCGTCTCTGGCGGGATCGGGTAGATGTGCACGATAACCCGCTCACAGCTCGGCTCGAAGCCGCAAGCGAACAGATCCAGGGCCGGATCGGTCGCCTCCGCGCCGCCGCCCGACGTGGTGTCGGACGACTCCGGTCCGGGATCCGTGTCGTCGCTCCTGTCCGGCTCCGCCTCGGTCTCGGCGCCGTCCGAGCCCTCGACGACGCGCGCGCAAGCGATGATGAAAGGAAGCTGAGCCGCTGCCAAGAGGAGCGCTCCTTGAATGACGCGATGTGCTCTCATGCTATTGCCCTTTCGACGAGTCTGTGGAGACTGTGCCAGGCATGGCACAAAGCAAGCGGCGCGCCACACCGTCCTCGCATCGCGGCGGCGCCGTTGCGATCCGCGACTCCAGACCCCATCCGCAGGCGGACAGCGGCGGGGCGACGACGTCGCAACCCGAAGCGCCGCGACATGGACGCGCCGCCTTCAGCTCGCGGTCGTGAGCCACGATGACACAAACGGACCATCGTGGCCCACCACCACGGCACATTGTGACGCACGCCCCCGAGCCTCGAAGGTCTGTTGAGCGCCCGAAAGCCTCCTCTTGCAATGGCGCTGTTCTCGAAGCAGTATCGCGCCGGAACGGGCCAGCCTGGCTGTACCCCTCTCTTGGGTTATTTGTAATGAGTATTACTTATCCTTGTTCGCTTCGAGGCAGCGTGACGGATGCGGCATCTTGGCGTTTCGAATGTCGTTGCGGCGTCGCTCTCGACGGTTGCAGAGGCTCAGGGAAACATCGTTTACCGGAACAACGCCTTCTTCCCCATCGACGAGCGGAACTTCATAAACACTGTCACTCATCACCGCTGCGGTAAGCCAGGGGACGCGCGCGCCGTGCAACAGCCACCTCGATGCATGACGGCATCCACCCGCGCGCCGCGACGACGAAAATGGATGCCGACCCGAAAAATCGAGGCGATTGCGTGATCAGATCAGCGCGCTGCGGGAATTCTCCCGGGCCACACCAGCGAGGTGCAACCTGGGTGACACCCAGCCAACTTGTGCAGAGAAGGCGTACGCCGCCTCCGAGCTTCATCTGTCGCGCCGTGGTGATCACCGGGATCGCCGCGGCGTGCTCGTTCGGAACAGCGCCTCGTGATCACCGGGATCACGGTCGCGATCGCGCGGATCGCCGCAGGGATTTGGACGATTGCATAGGAGCGCCCGGCCTCAGCGCCGGAGGTCACGGCCCGTGTCCAGCGCGGGCGCGTCGACGACGCCGGTCAGCCGCATCAACGAGGGAAACACCGTTATGAGTTACGCACGCATGGCCATCAGGAAGGGTCGAATCGGATCCTCGCTACTCTGCTTGCTGCTCCCCATGTCGCTCGCTTCGCTGGCCGCCTGCGGGTCGGATGGAGCGAAGGGTGATCCGGGCGATCCGGGGGAGCCGGGCGCGCCCGGTGAGCCGGGCGAGCCGGGGCCGCAGGGCCCGCCCGGCGAGACGCCGGTGTCGCCGGTCGACCCGGTGACGGGCTCCCTGGAGAAGTACGTTTCAACCGAGGGTGGAGCGGGTCGCTTCGCCCTCGCCGTGGGCGGCAAGGTCGCTCCGCTGGTCGTCAGCGAGAGCGATTATGCGGGCGTGAACCGCGTCGTGGACGACCTCGCGGCGGACATCCAGCGGGTGACCGGGACCGCCGCCGCCGTCAGCCACGAGATCCCGGCGTCAGCGAAGGAAGTGGTCCTCGTCGGGACGGTGGGCAAGAGCCCGATCATCGATCAGCTGGTGGAGGGCGACAGGCTCGATGTCTCGGGCTTGACCGGGAAGTGGGAGACGTTCGTCACGCAGATCGTCGAGCAGCCGATCGAGGGCGTGGACCGAGCGCTCGTCATCGCGGGCAGCGACCAGCGCGGCACCATCTTCGGCGCGTACGACCTCTCCTCGCAGATCGGCGTGTCGCCCCTGTACTGGTGGGACGACGTCCCGGTGCAGAAGAAGCAGGCGCTGTTCGTGCTCCCCGGGCAGCACACCCAGGGCGAGCCGAAGGTGAAGTACCGTGGGTTCTTCATCAACGACGAGAACCCGGCGACGGGCAACTGGGCGGCCAAGATGTTCGGGCCGGGCAAGGCGGAGGGCTTCCCCGGAGGGCTCAACCACCTTTACTGGGAGAAGATCTTCGAGGTCGCGCTCCGCATGAAGGCGAACTACATCTGGCCCGCCGTCTGGGGCCGTGCGTTCGGCGAGGACGACCCGGAGAACCACGCGACGGCCACGCGGTACGGCGTCGTGATGGGGACCTCGCACGAGGCCCCGATGATGCAGGGTATCGAGGAGTGGAATCGCCACGTGGTCGCGGCGCAGAGGGATGCGGCAGGCACCATCACCAAGCCAGGGAACGATCCGTACGGCGGCACCGGCGAGTGGCGCTTCTCGGTGAACTCCGAGGCGCTGAAGAAGCACTGGACCAAGGGCATCCAGCGGATGGTCGACCAGAAGATCGAGGGCGTCGTCACGCTCGGCATGCGCGGCCCCGGCGACGTCAGCCTGCCCCCGGCGGACGGCATCCCGCTCATGCAGAATATCGTCGCGGCCCAGCGGAAGATCCTCGCGGACGTGACGGGGCAGGACGTGACGACCATCCCCCAGGTCTGGACGCTGTACAAGGAGATCCAGGGTTACTGGGACGCCGGCATCACCGTGCCGGACGACGTCACGGTGGTCTATTGCGACGACAACTGGTCCAACATGAAGCGCCTGCCTAAGCCCAGCGAGAAGCGGGCCGGCGGCTACGGCCTCTACTACCACTTCGACTACGTCGGCGGCGGCCGTAACTACAAGTGGGTCGACACGATCCTCCTGCCCAACGTCTGGGAGCAGCTCCACCTCGCCTACAACTACGGCGTGGATCGGCTCTGGGTCGTCAACGTCGGAGACTTCAAGAACGAGGAGCTCCCGCTCCAGTTCTTCCTCGACTACGCGTGGAACCCGGATCGCTGGCCGGTCGAGCGCATCGGCGACTGGGAGCGGCGGTGGACCGAGCAGCAGTTCGGCTCCGAGCACGCGGACATCATCGCCGACATCCTGCACAGCTACACGCTGCTGCAATCGGATCGCAAGCCGGAGCTGACCAACCGGAAGATCACCGTCGATTACGATCTCATGGTCAGCGCGCCCACGACCGATGTCCCGGATCCCGACACGGCCGCGATCACGTACGACGACGGCGCGAGCCCGTTCAGCCTCACGAACTACCGCGAGCTCGAGAGCGTCACGGAGGAGTGGGAGGCGCTGGCGTCGCAGGCGGAGTTCGTGGAGAGGCTCCTGCCGGAGGAGGCGCACGACGCCTACTTCCAGCTCGTGCTCTACCAGGTGAAGGCGACGGCGAACCTGTATGCGCTGCGCCTGGCAGGGTTCAAGAACAAGCTGTACGCGGCGCAGGGGCGCGCGGCCACGAACGACCAGGCGGCCGTCGCGGAGGCGCGGCTCCAGGACGATCTGGCGCTCGCCTCCTACTACAACCACGATCTCGCCAGCGGGAAGTGGGAAGGTTTCCAGACGCAGCCGCACATCGGCTACGGCGCGCCGGGGAACCCGTCCTGGCAGCAGCCCGAGTACCAGTACAACAACATCCAGGAGTTCATCTGGCCCGAGCTCGTCTCGATCGATGTCCCCGCGGCGGCGGAGCTCGGCGTGGCGATCGACGGATCGAGCAACTTCTGGACGGGTGAAGGGGCAGGCGACGGGACCACGGCGAAAGCCGTCCTGCCGACGTTCAGCCGGTATCAGACGCAGCCCGAGCAGTACATCGAGGTGTTCAACCGCGGCAGCGCGCCGCTCGAGTACACGATCGACGTCGCTCTCCCGGTCGAGTGCCCCTCCGGCTGGGCCGCGAACACGCCTTGCCCGCCGTGGCTGAACGTCTATCCGAGCCACGGTATCGTCGACAAGGAGGTGCGCGCGACGGTGAGGGTCGACTGGGTCATGATCCCCACGAACCAGACGTTCCCGGTCGATGTCCCGATCACGGTCACCGGCTCGGACGGGAGCTCGGTGGAGGTCATCGCCCGCGTCGAGGATCCGCGGCAGGTCGCGTGGAAGCCGAACCGCTTCATCGAGGCGAACGGCTACGTGTCGATGGAAGCGGATCACTACAGCCGCGCGATCGGCACGGATGACGTCGAGTGGAAGGTGCTCCCGGACATCGGGCGCACGGGGTCGGGCGTGACGCCGTTCCCGGTGACGGCCGAGACCCAGGTGCCCGGCGCCGAGTCGCCTCGCCTCGAGTACGACATGCACCTCACGAGCAGCGGCCCGGTGAACGTGTATGTCTACGTGTCGCCCAGGAACAACTTCCAGAACTGGGCCGATGGCCTGCAGTACGCGGTGTCGTTCGACGACGGTCCGATCCAGAAGGTCAACACGAGCTACGCCGTCGAGCTCAACGGCAACGGCAACAAGATCTGGGAGCGGCACACCTCGGACAACGCCAACATCATGCGCACCAAGCACACGATCGCTGCGGCGGGTGACCATACGCTGAAGGTGTGGATGGTCCACCCGGGCGTGGTCGTCCAGAAGATCGTGGTGGACGCCGGTGGCGTGAAGGAGAGCCTCCTGGGTCCGCCCGAGAGCTACTGGATGGGCAAGGGGCCGGAGCAGCAGTAACACATCGTCTGTGAGCATTCCGAGGGCCCGCCGCGCACACGCTGTGCGGCGGGCCCTCGCCATTGATGGGCCCGGGCGCTGGCGCTGTCTTGAGGTCGCGTGAGCTCAGCGGCATCAGCTGCATCCCTCCAGCCGCTGCGGCAGGCCTGTCGACAGCGGATCTTTCTACCGGCGGCGCCGCGATCGCGAGCGCGCCCTCTTCGTGCGCCGTGATCGCGCGAATGGCCAATGGTAGGATCCTCGCCGGGGTCAGGGATGCTGCGACAGAAGCTTGGATGGATGGGTGTGATGGCGCTGCTCCCGGCGCTCTCCGCGTGCGGTGAGAGCTCGGGGGCCGGGGCGGCCGGCGGGGGCGGCGCCGCTCAGGCCGCGTCGACGGGCGCCGAGGCGTCCACGGGGAGCGGAGCTGGCGGCGCGAGCGGCAGCACGAGCGGCAGCGGAGCCGGCGCGGGTGGAACGTCCGCGAGCACCGGCGGCGCGGGCGCGGGGGGCGCAGGCGGCTCGGGCACGGGCGGGAGCGGAGGCGACGGGACGCCGGGCGCGCCCCAGGGCTTCATCCTCGGCGCGGACATCTCCTGGGTGCAGGAGCGCGAGGCCGGAGGCAAGGTGTTCCGCGACATCGACCCGCGGACGGGTGAGCTCGTCGAGAAGGACATCCTCGAGATCCTGAAGGCGCACGGGTTCAACTGGATCCGCCTGCGCCTGTTCAATGACCCCACGGCGGTGTACGCCGACGCGGCCGTCGACGACGACCCCTACTCGCCAGAGGGCTTCTGCGATCTCGAGCACACGATCGAGATGGCGCGGCGCGTGAAGCGAGCGAACATGGGTTTCCTGCTCGACTTTCACTACAGCGACGTGTGGGCCGACCCCGACGATCAACACAAGCCCGTCGCCTGGACCGATCTCGAGGGCGACGCGCTGGCGAGCGCCATGCGCGAGTTCACGCGGGACGCGATCGAGCAGCTGAGCGCCGCCGGCGCGCGGCCGGACATGGTCCAGATCGGCAACGAGATCCCGCAGGGGCTGCTGTGGCCTGACGGCTTCGTCACCGGGCAGGCGTTCCAGGGGCTGGGCTCGCTCCTGAAGGCCGGGATCCAGGGCGTCAAGGACGCCGACGACACCATCACCGTCATGCTGCACCTCGACCGCTGCGACGACAACGCGGCGACGCGCTGGTGGGTCGACGGCGTGCGCGGGCAGGGCGTCGAGTTCGATGTGCTCGGCCAGTCCTGTTACACCGAGTACCAGGGGCCGCCCTCGGGGTGGAAGGCGAACTTCGATGATCTCGTGAAGCGCTATCCCGACCTGAAGTTCGTGGTGGCGGAGTATTCGTGGGAGAAGCGCGCCGCCAACGACCTGATGTTCAACCTCCCGGACAAGCGCGGGCTCGGCACCTTCATCTGGGAGCCGACCGAGTGGCACGAGCGCATCTTCGCGCCGAGCGGAGATATCATCGAGAGCATGATCGCTCCCTATGATCAGATGAAGGTCGACTACCAGGGATTCTAGCGGCGCCGTGGACTGGGACGACGTGCGCCATTTTCTCGCTCTCGCTCGAACGGGCTCCGTCCGCGCGGCGGGCTCGATGCTCGGCGTGAGCCACTCGACCGTGGCGCGGCGGGTCGAGGCCCTCGAGGCGCGGCTCTGCGTGAAGCTGTTCGACAGGCACCGCGACGGGTACCAGCTGACGGACGCGGGCAACGAGATGGTCTCGGGGGCGGAGCGCGTCGAGCGGGAGATGGCCGCGCTGGAGCGCGGCATCGCCGGGCAAGACGCGCGGCTCGAGGGGCCCGTGCGGGTGACCTGCACCGACCCGTTCATCGCGAAGATCCTCCTCCGCGCCCTGGCCGGCCTCTGCGAGCAGCATCCAGGCATCGAGCTCGAGCTGGATGCCGACGCCAAGAACCTGGATCTCTCGAAGCGCGAGGCCGACGTCGCGGTGCGCGCGCTCTTGCCCGGCGCGTCCCCGCCGGAGCACCTGATCGGGCGGCGGCTCGCCCCCATCACCCTCTGCAGCTACGTCGCGACCGCGCACGCTGCCCGGCTCGACCCCGAGCGCGGCGCGCGCCCCGCGCGCTGGCTCGGATCCAGCGTGCACAGGATCGTCAAGGAGCTCGTCGCGTCGTCGAGCTATCCCGAGGTTCCGATCTGGGGCACGTTCGAGTCGATGGCGATCATGATGGAGGCCGCGCACGCGGGCCTCGGCTTCGCGATGTTACCCACGTACGCCGGCGATCCGGAGCCCGGGCTGCAGCGCCTCGCGAGGCCGGACCTGCGCCACGTCGCCGATTTCTGGCTCCTCAGCCACCGCGACCTCCGGGACAACGCGCGCCTGCGGGCCGCGCGCGAGGGCATCACCGCGGCGATGACGGAGCGCGCGGCGCTGTTTCGCGGCGAGGCCGAGGGGTGGCGCGAAACTGCGCCCCTGCGTCACGAAACTGCACCGGGCGCAGCCGCGCCGCGTGCGTAGATTCATCGACCACCATGACCACCATGACCGCCGACGCCAAGTTCTGGGACGACCTCGCCGAGAAGTACGCCGCCAAGCCGGTGGCGAACGTCGCTGCCTTCGAGCGCAAGAAGGCCATCACCCGCGAGCGCCTGCGCCCGGCCTCGACGGTCCTCGAGATCGGCTGCGGCACCGGCTCGCTCGCCCTGGAGATGTCGCCGTTCGCGGGCCACATCCACGCGATGGACGTCTCGGGCGAGATGATCCGCATCGCCAACCAGAAGAAGCAGTCCCAAGGCGCGACCAACGTCACCTTCCGCCAGGGCACGCTGGACGGACCTACCCCGTACGAGCCCGAGCACTTCGACAGCGCCTGGGCTTACTCCATCCTCCACCTCGTCCCCGATCGGAGGCGCACCCTCAAGACGATCTTCGACCTCCTCAAGCCGGGCGGCTCGTTCATCTCGTCCAATGTCTGCCTCGGCAGCACCTGGCTACCTTACGGCGCGATCATCACGGTGATGCGCTGGTTCGGGAAGGCGCCGTTCGTCTACACCTACGATCGCGAGACGATCCTCCGCGAGATGCGCGAGGCAGGGTTCGTCGAGATCGAGGAGAGGGACGTTGGTGCTGGGAAGATGGTTGCGTTCCTCGTGGCGAAGAAGCCGGGGTAGGACGCAGCTCGCTGCGACCGACCCTCATGCGGCCAGCCAACCCTGGTCCCGATTCGAGATCGGATGCTCCCCGCGGCGCTCGGCCACGGAGGACGGGGATGCGCGAGCAACGATAGCGGCAAAATCCGAGTCAGAACCGCGGCAAGAATCGGCGCGATCCCGTGCCAGCATAGTTCGTCAAGCTCTCCGTAAAGCACCGATGAGCTTGGGGGACAGTCCCCTACAATCCACGTCACTTCAGGTGGATTTCGCGACGCCTCGTTGCTCGTCGAATTCTTGCTCCGACCCGCTTTTCACTCGGCAGGTCTGCTAGCACACTACATTCATTCGCTGGAGCCGATCGTCTCCGGGCGAAGCACGGCGAGCAGGTGGCAGGGCGGCAGGAGCGTACCGTGCTCACGACAGCTCGCCCCCTCGACGCGTGGAAGCCCATGAAGGCGCCCAGAGCTTGCGGACCGGCCCGGGCGCTCGCATCCACGTCGACCCGTGTCCGCTCCTGGAGAACACCGATGTTCAACCTCACCCATCATCGCCTTTCGCTGCTGACCTTGCTCGGCGTGCTGGCCGTGCCAGCGCTCGCCTGCGAAGCCCCGCGCGAGGGCGGCCTCGCGGGGGACCTCGCCCAGTCCGAGCTCGACGTCGAGGACGATGTCGGCGCGCTGGCCGCGGCCGAGGTCGCCGTGGCGGACTATTTCATCGCGACCCATCCTGACTACCGAAAATGCGTCGCGCCGATCTGCGGCGGCCATTTCGTCGCTCGCGTCAACACCAGCGTGACCCGCTGCGCCGATGGGACTTGGCAAGAAGAATGCCACATGTTCGAGCTGGATCTGTCCGGGCTCGGCCTCGACCGCTCGACCGAGGCCAAAGCAAGAGAGGCGTTCGGCGCCGGGCAGGCGCTGGTCCGCGGCGGCCTGAAGCAGGTCGCGCTCGGCGACCTGCGGTCGCGGCCGGCTGACGTCCTCGTCGCCAGCGAAATCTGGCTCGGGGCGACGGGCAATACGCCGAACGGCCACTTTTCTCGGGTCGACAGCACCGGGATCGTGTGCGTGACGTATCCCTGTCCCTCCTTCTCCGAGCATGGCCTGAACACCGACCTGAGCGGTCCGCTCGACGGCGTCGATCTGTCCGCGTCCGGGGCCACGGCGAAGCAGGTCGAAGGCGGCATGAAGGCGCTCTCCACGGCCGGTCTGCTCGTCGCCGGCCAACATGCGATCGTCACCGGTCCGGCAGGCTCGATGAACCGCCTCGACGCGGCGGAGTTCTACCTGCGCCTGAAGTGATGATGCCGGCCCTCTCGTGTCTGCCCGTGCCCGCCAGGATGCAGGGCCGACGCGCCCGCGCCCGATAGCATTGTTTCACCTCTCGAACGCCGCCGTTCCAGCTCGCTGTCTGGTGTCGCCCACCGTGTCGCCGCATACTCTGGACATGATCCTGGCGCGGTTGCCGGGCGGGGCGGATCGGATGCGCCTGCCTCCGGACCTCCGGCTGCGGCGGGCTCATCTTGTGGCTCGCCGGTGCAGAGGGCATGACGGAGGATGGAACCTGGCCTCGCGCTTGGCTTGGAAGTTAACTCAACATAACAACACATTGGCAAACCAATGAAACACATCTATCAGATGACACCCATGCGCGCCCTGCTCTGCAGCCTCGTCGCCGGAGGCATCTCGCTGAGCGCACCCGCTCAAGCTCAGACGGTGTTCGGAGTCTACGAAGGAGAATCTTGCCCCGCAGGATACACGCCGCTCGCCCCAGTCGACGCCTTCTGGACGTTTCTCGCCCGCTGCGATGAGCTCCCCTATTCAGGGGTCTTTCGCCTCGCAGACGGGGCTTCGATAGATGGCCCGTGGAACAACTGCCAGCAGCACGCCAACGATACCCGCGAGCTGGAATACACGCTCTGCAAACCCAACTACCAGCTCTTTGACATTGACGGGACCACCTTTGCGGTGGTGAGAGGCGGAGAGCAGTGCCTGGAAGGCTTCGAGCACGTGGACTTCGCTACCGCCTCCGCCTACTCGGATGAGATATGCACTCACGTCGGGTACTGGGGGATCGCGAGGATCGGCGGAGGGGGATCGATCGACGGTGTAGGTTACGGTTGCGGCATCCGCGCGACCGACTCTCGCCAGCTCGGTGATGCCATCTGCGTAGAAATCGAGTGACCCCCCCCAACCAGAGGCAGCTGGCGCGATCCCTGCCGACCTGGCGAGCATCTCACCTCGCCCGCGCGTCCCGCCCGCCCAGGCACACGCCCACGTAGTCGGCGACCATCCTCTCCAGCGAGAACCGCTCCCGCGCGCGCTCCCACCCCGCCGCCCCCATGCGCGCCCGCCGCGCCGGATCGGCGCCGAGCTCCACGAGCGCCGCGGCGAGCGCCTCCGCGTCGCCCGGGGGCACCAGCCGGCCCGTCACGCCGTCGTCCACCTGCTCGGACATGCCGCCGACCGCGGTGGCCACCACCGGCAGCCCCTCGGCCATCGCCTCCAGCGACGCGTTCGGGCACCCGGCGGGCTCGGCGATCAGCGCGAACACGTCGAGCTCGCGCAGGAACGCGCGCGTATCGGCGAGCTCGCCGACCCACTCGACCGGCAGCCCCGCCGCCATCCGCCGCAGCCCCTCGGCGTACGCCTCGGCGCCGCGCTCCACGCCGCCCGCGATGCGCAGCACGTGCGGCGGCAAGCGCGGCGCCGCGAGGCGCAGCGCGGCGAGGAGCTCGTCGAGCTTCTTGTGCGGGTGGATCCGCGCCGCCGTCCCGATCGCGAGCAACGCGCGCCCGCCGCCGGACGCGCGCTGCTCGGGCGCTGGCGAACACGACGCCGCAACCGGGCGCGGGCAGAGCGCGACGCCGTTCGGCACGACGTGCGCCGGCGCCCCGAGCACCTCGGCGGCGAGCGCCGCCTCGGCCCCGTACTTGACGATCACCCCGGCGAGGCGAGCGCCGTAGTCGCGCGGCGCGCGGTAGGGCAGCCCGCGGCGCGGCGACGCGAAATACCGGCGCAGCGAGGCGAAGTACATCTCGCCCGGGCTGATGTCGAAGAGCGGGACGTCGAGCAGCCCGTCGGCCAGGAGCACCTTGTGCTCGGCGATCACGTTCCACATCAGCACGGCCTCGGGCGGGTCCTCCTCGATGGCGCGCAGCAGCCGCTCCACCGCCTCGGCCGGCTCGATGTCGGCCGGCGGAGGCACCGCCAGCACCGGGATGCCCGCGGCCTCGAGCGCGCGCCGCCCCGGCGTCGGGTACTCCGGCTGCTCCTCGATCACGGCCGCCCGGCCGCGCACGCCGGCCGCCGCGAGGCCGAGCAGCAGCCGGCGCGCGCTCGACTGGGCCCCGCCCATCGAGAAGTTGTTCGTGACGAGGAGCAGCCCGTCGCCCCGGCGCAGGCCGCGGTTCCGCGCGATCGCCCGCGGGTAGAGCCGCGCGTAGCCCTCGGCCATCCGCGCGAGGCTGAAGTGCCGCGCCACGACCTCCCGGCCGCTCGGCGGCCCTACGCCGGCGCGCGACTCCGCCGCGACCTCCCGGCCGCCTGTCGACGGGTCGCGCGCATCGCCAGCGGCGCCGGCGCGCGCCGCGGCCACGATCGCCCCGACGAACCGCTCGGGCGCGGCGTCGAGCGGCAGGTGGACCATCGCCGGCGTCTCGGCCGCGATCTCCGCGGTGCCGCCGGCCCCGGTCGCGACGACCGGGAGGCCCGCCGCGAGCGCCTCCAGGTGCGCGAGGCTCAGCCCCTCGTGGGCGCTCGGCGACACGAGGACGTCGGCCGCCGCGAGCAGGCCGGCGACGTCGCCGACCGCCCCCGCGAAGCGCACCTCGGCGCGCAGGCCGAGCCGGTCGACCTCGCGCCGGATCTCCGCCTCCGCGGCCAGCGCCTGCTCGCTGCCGGGCGAGGCGCTCCCGGCGATGACGAGCCGAGCCGCCCGCGGATCACCGGCCGCCGCCAGCGCGGCCCGCGTGGCAGCGAGGATCGCAGGCAGCAGGTGCAGCCGCTTCTGCGGCCGCGGGTTCGCCACGGCGAGCAGCACGAGGTCGTCCGGCGCGATCTCGAGGCGCCTCCGCCACGCCGCGGCCTCCGCCGACCCGGATCGGCGCACTGCCTCCGCCGACCCGACGCACTGCCCCTCCGCCGCCTCGGCCCGGCGCGCCGCCTCCGCAGGCGGGAGGTCGATGCCGTTCCAGACCGTGCGCGCCGGGATCGGCAGCGCGCGCTCCGCGAGCTCCGCCTCGACCGCGCGCGCGCACGCAACGAGCAGCGCCGCGTCGTCCGCAGCCAGTCGATCCAGGCCCGCCGGCCAGCCTGCAGCCACGTTGTGCACCGTCACGAGCGGCCGGTACCCGCGCGCGGACAGCCGCGCGAGATCCTCGGCGTCGAGCAGGTGCGCGTGCGCGAGATCCGCGCCCCACGCGGCGAGCCCGCGGGCGAGCGCGTCGAAGCGCGCCTCCCGATCGCCGCGCGCATCGGACAGATCCAGCGCCCCCGGCGGCGCGGTGAACGTGGCGCGGGTCGGCCGGTACACCGCGCAGACGAGCGAGCGCACGCCGCGCCGCGGCAGCTCCCTGGCGAGGTCGATCGCGATCCGCTCGGCGCCCCCCTGCTGCAAGCTGGTCACCACCTGCGCGACCCGCGGCGCCGCGTCGTCGCACACGTCGAGCGGCGCGTGCCGCACCACGCGCGCCCGCCGCGCCCCGAGCTCGCCCTGGAGCGCGGCGTCGAGCGGCTCGCCCGCGCCGAGCCGCGCCGCGACGCCCGCGGCGAGCGCCCCGTCGAGGTACACGCTCGCCGCGCGGGGCAGCCCCGGAGCGCGGCGGGCGCGCGCGGCGCGGCTCAGCTCGCCGCCCGTGGCGCGCAGCAGCTCGGCCCACGCCGTGGCATCGGCGTCGGCCCACACCGTGGCGTCGGAGCGCGCAGGGACGACCGCCGGCAGATCGATCGGCGCAAGGACGGCGCCGAGCGCGCAGAGCGGCAGCCCGGTGTCGCTCGGCGGCGGGAACGGGTCCGGCTCGAGCGTCGCGGAGGGCGCAGGCCAGGCGCCGCCGCGCACGAGCCACACCGGCCCCGCCGCGAGCTCCTCCGCCGCGGCCGCGAGCGGCGCCGCCGTGAGATCGACCGGCGCGAGCCCGGCGAGCCGGAGCGCGCGCAGCGTGCGGCCGGCACGGGCGCGTTGCGCGGGCGCCTCGGCGAAGACGGCGCAGAGCGGGCGGCGCATGCGGGACATGCGAGACATGCGAAACATGCGCGATCGCGCGGCGCGGCTCAGTAGGCCGACGGATAGCCGCGGAACGGCGCGGCGGCGGCCACGTCGGGCGCGCTCGAGATGCGGTCCCTCGAGCGTCGCCCCGCGGCGCCCACGGCCGCGCGCGGCGCGGCGGACGGCGCCGCGGCCCACCCGGCCGCGCGCGGCGCTGCCCACGCGGCCGCGCCGATCTGCTCCACCTCCACCGCGGAAGGGACGCCGCCCGTGTAGACGAACTGCCCGCGCGGGCCCGGCTCGATCGGGACCGACGCGCGCCGCATCGCGCCCTTCACGAGGCAGCGGTAGTGGAGCACCGACCCGTGCAGGTGCGGGGGCGCGTGCAGCCAGAAGCCGTCGCCCTGCGGCCGGAACGTCACGCCTGGCGGCCCCCCGGCCATGGGCCTGCGGCCGACCGCGCGGTGCACGAGCAGGCCGATGAGGCCGACGACGGCGCTGGCCAGGACGACGCCGCCGCCGACGAACCCCACCATCGCCGCGGTCGACCAGGAGCTCGAGCGAGGCGCCTGCGCGGTCGCCGCCGGCGGCGGGGTCGGCCCGGGCGCGACGGCAGGCGCGCTCGCCGAGAGCGCGGCGACGACGCGGAAGCCGTTGTCCGCGTTGCGGCTGCCGGGGTCGTTGCGGTACCGCGCGGCGGCGCGCAGGTGCTTCGCGTCCTTGAGCCACGACCCGCCGCGCAGCACGCGCCGGGGCTTGTCGCCGGCCGGGGGCGCCGTCTGCTCGGGGTCGACCGCCGGGCCGGGCGCATAGGGGCCGTACCAGTCGCGACACCACTCGTAGACATTGCCGCTCATGTCGTGCAGGCCGAAGGCGTTCGGCTGCTTCTGCCCGACAGGCCTCGTCCCGCTCCCCGCGTTGGCCTTGAACCACCCGATGGCGGCCGCGGCGCTGTCGTTGTCCCCCGCATAGAACCGCGTCTGGGTCCCCGCGCGGTCCGCGTACTCCCATTGCGCCTCGGTCGGCAGGTCGAAGGCGCGGCCGGTCTTCTGCGTCAACCAGCGGGTGAACTCGCCCGCGTCCTTGAAGGTCACCAGCGTCACCGGGTGCACGTCGGTCTGCGGGAAGCCGGGAGTCTTCCAGGTGAACTCCTTGCGCTGCGAGAGGCCCTTGCCGTCGAACCCGAACCCGCCGGAGGCGCCGACCTCGGCCTCCGTGCGGTAGCCGGTCTCCGCGGCGAAGCGCGCGAACTGCCCGACCGTGACCGGAAACTTCCCCAGGTAAAAGTCGCGGCCGAGGGTCACGTCCCGGACCGCCTCGTCGTCGCTGCGCCCGGCCTCCGCGGGCGGCGAGCCCTGGCGGAAGCGCCCCGCCTTCACCAGCACGAGCTCGAGCTGCACCCCCCCGAGGTCGATCGCGACGGCCGGGGCCGGGTCCGCGGCCCGCGCCGAGGCCGGAGCGAGGAAGGCGACGGCCGCCCCGAGGACGATCGCAGGAGGGAGGCCGCAGGCGGTGGCGCGAGGCTGCACGGGCCCACGCTACCAGAGAGCGCGGCCGAGGTGCGCGCGCAGCGACGCGAGCGGCGCAAGCGCGCGAGCGACCGAGCGACGGTGCACGCCCGGATCGCCCTCGCCCCGCCGGAAGAGCGGGCGCGCCGGCGCGCCCCTACCTCGCTGCCTTGCGCCACGCTCGCGACATCACACTTATCAAAACGTCTTTACAGTTCTTCACTCAACACATGATCTGACCTGCACCAGCGCGAAAACAGCGACAAAACAGCCCATCAATGCCGCTCCGGGTGCCCCATCGGGGCCTGGATCGAGGCTCGACAGGCGCTCGTCCGCATGGCATTCAACGATGCTCGACGCCGGATGCAAACGCGGTCGAGCGCAACCTGGCGACAACTCACGGCGAAGCGAAAGGATGTACGCACTGTCGACCGAGGCGTTCGATGTGCCATGGCATATGAACGGACGCGGGACGCGTGGCTCGTCCTCCGGCGCTGAGGATGTCGACTCCTTGCTGCGTGATGGCCTCCTCATGACCGATCGTCCAGCGTGGGCGCTCACGACGAACGTCCCGCAGCTCGCCTTGAACAGCGAGCTGCGAGCAGCGGAACGAGCACAGCCTGTCCTTGCTCTCGCGGCAGACTCACATGTGCGTGGTGGGGGGACTCCCCCGTCCTGTCTGGATGAGGGAACCGCCAAGTCGCCACAGGAGCCCCTCGCCGCTGCGGGTGGCAGCGAGGACGGTGGGGAGTTTTTCGCGGCGCTGAGCGTACGTGCCGACATGGCCAGCGGTACGATCGTCCACCCCCGCGCTGTCGCGTTTGATCTGCAGCGGGGCGCCGACAAGGACATTGCTTTTGGCGGCGGCAATCACTATTGCATCGGGGCGACGCTGGCTCGCCTCGATGTGCGGCTCGCCATCGACACATCGCTCGGCCGCTCCCAGAGATGGGGCTCGCGGGACCGGCCGAGCTGGCGCGGCCGCCCTCGATCCTGGAGATGACTTCATGATGCGTCCGACTCCGCCCTCGGCGGGGTGAGGTCGGCCGCGGACATGCCGGCGCGGAACAGCCGGCGTCGATCGATTTGCCTGGGTGCGCGCCCCTCCGCGAGCCCCCGGGAGCCATGTGCGCGCGACACGACGGGCGCGCGCGAGATGCGATATCAACACACGGCAGGGATCAACGCATGCGAACAACGACCTCACTCATCGCTCTCCTCGGTGCAACTGCGCTCTTCGGCTGTTCTTCCTCGAGCCCCAACCCTCAGCCCTCCGAGGACGAGATCCTTGCGCCGCCGGCCGAGGGCAACGGCGTGCAGTATCGGATGGTCTCCACGCTCCAGCCGGCGCAGGAGATCGAGCGCTGTCAGCTGTTCGTCGCGCCGGCGGAGGGGCTCAACGTCAACCGGGAGGTGGTGCGGTTCTCCGGCGGGAGCCACCACGTGCTCCTGTACACGACGCCCTACACGTCGATCCCGACCGAGACGCGCCGCGGCGTCGCCCTGGACGCGACCCAGGTCCACGACTGCAACGACGGCCCCCAGGCCGACTGGGAGGTCAACGGCGTGGTCGCCGGCTCCCAGTCGCCCGACGGCAACTCCTTCCTGGGCGATCTCCCGGAGGGCGTGGCGCTCAAGGTCCCGCCGGGCACGGTGCTCCTCATGAACACCCATTACCTGAACTCGTCGTCCAACCCCATCGAGACCGACGCGCGCATCAACCTCTACACGATCGCGGACGACGAGGTGGAGGTCGAGGCGGGCATGCTCTTCCATTACAACCCCTTCATCAGCGTGCCGGCGCACGGAAGCTCCACGGCGCGGATGCGTTGTGTCACCGAGAACGATATCTCGGTCGTGAGGATCCAGTCGCACATGCACCGGCGCGGCGTCGGCTATGTCGCGAACAAGGTCGGTCTCGACGGCACGATGACGGAGCTCTATGCCCACGACAGGTGGGAGGGGGTCCCGTCGAAGGAGTTCTCGCCCTTCCTCGAGGTCAAGGCGGGAGAGTCCCTGGACTACCACTGCGACTTCAACAACGTCGAGGATCGCAACATCGCGCAGGGCCTGACCACCCGCGACGAGATGTGCATGCTGATCGGGCCGTACTTCCCGCGCTCCCCGGCCTACGAGAACTGCCGGACGGAGGAGGGCCTGGAGGCCGCGACGTGGTTCGGCGACGGGCAGACCACGTGCGCCCAGGCGTTCGAGTGCCTCGGCAACGCCCAGGATGACGCCGCGGTCTACGGCTGCGTGGTGAACAGCTGCGAGAGCGTCGGGCCCCAGCTCTCGGCGGCGCTCGCCTGCCAGATGACGGGAGGGAACGGCGCCTGCATCGAGGCGTGCGACGGCCAGGACGCCGAGGCCTGCAATACGTGCATCGGCACGGCATGCGGCGCGGAGATGGAGGCCTGTCAGGCCGCGACGTGCGACTGACGTCGCGATGACAGTCGCCGCGGGGCGGCCCTGCTCCGCCCCGCGGCGATCCTCCCACGCCCGGAGGCGATCCTCCCACGCCCGGGGGCGATCCTCCCGCTCCCGGAGGCGATCCTCCCACGCCCGAGGGCGATCATCCCACGCCCGGAGGCGATCCTCCCGCTCCCGTACCGTCAGCTCAGGGAGCCGCGAGGAGCTGGGCCGCGAGCTGGATCCCCAGCTCCTCGGCCTTCGCGTGGTCCTCGACGGGATCGACGACCGCCCGCGGCCCCGCGAAGGCGATGTAGGTGACGCCGCTCGCCACCCCGGCGCCCGGCCGCTCGATGCCCACGGCCTGCGCCATCGCGTACGAGCCCATCCCGATCGTATCGCACTCCCCGGTATCGCCGAGGATGCCATAAGCGACCGTGTCGCCGCGGATGACCGCCACCACAGCGCCCAGCTCGACGCCGGCGTCTCTGTGGTTCCACGCCACCGCGGCGCATTCGTCGGGCCAGCTGTTGGGGGCGACGACGAACGGGAGATGGACCGAGTCGAGCGCGTTTCCCTGCGAGTCGGCCAGCGCCGTGTGAGCCGTCGACGAGGGACACTCGGTGGACTCGTGGGACAGACCGTCGCAGTCGATCCCCATCCCGGCTTGCCAGAAGTACGCCCCGCTCAGCTGGCAGACAGGGATGCCGGGCTCCGCGCTGCCGTCGAACGCGTTCCTGAAGCTTCCCGACGAGGCCGGGCGGCACGACGCCGTGAGCGCGAGCAGCTCCGCCGCCGTCGGAGGGCCCGGCGGCTGACCCCCGCCGGTACCGCCCTCGCCGGCACCGCCGCCGCTGCCCCCGTGGCCTCCCCCGCCTGTGCCCCCCTCGCCAGCGCCCCCGTCGCCGGCGCCAGCGCCTCCCTGGCTTGCGCCGCTCCCGCCTGTGCTGCCGCCGCCTGCGCCGCTCCCGCCCGCGCCGCCCTGGCCGACGCCGCCCGCGCCTGTGCCTCCCCCGCCCTGGCCGACGCCGAACTCGAGATCGCCGATCCCGGAGATGCTCGTGCACGCGCTGCCGCCGGAGAGCGCCAGGGCTGCGAGCGCTCCGACACGCCAGCCCCTCCTCGCGCGCGGCGCCAGCGTTCGCATCAGAACTTCCCCTGCAGCTCGATCCGCCCGAGGCCCACCCCGGCGCTCCAGACCACGCCGCGCGGCGCTCGCGGCGGCCCGCCCGCAGCCGCAGGCGCGCCCGCGGCGTCGGGCCCGCTGCCGCCGCCGGGCCGGACCACGAGCAGCACGACGCCCGTCGCGGCCGCCGCCGCGCCCACGATGAAGCTCACGGTGGACACATGGCCCAGCGTGGCCGCTGCATCGGCGTCGGCCTGCAGCTCCGCCGGGCAGCGCCGGCCCTCGCAGCGCGACCTGATGTCCGAGACCTGCGACAGCGACATGAGGCCGGTCACGGCGCCGACGCCGATGCCCACCGCCCCGAGCCCGAACGCGACGCCGGCAGGGACCAGCGAGCCGCCGCCCTCCGCCCCGGCCGGCGCCGCGGGCTCGGCGCGGGGCGGCGCCTTCACCGCGGCCGCCTCCAGCGCGGCGCGCACGCCAGCGAGCTCGGTCTCGGCGTCCTTCCGCGCCTCGAGGAACGCCGTCGGCGGGTCCTCCGGGAGCGGCTCGCCGAGGACCTGCTCGTACAGGTCGCGCGCGGCCTCCAGGCGGCCGAGCTTGCGCTGGCACCGCGCCATGTAGAGCACCAGCGTCGGCGCATGAAAGAGGCGATCCGCCTCCTGGAAGACGTCGAACGCCTCCTGCCAGCGGTCCGCGCCGTACAGCTTGAGCCCCTCGTGCGCCTTGGTCCGGGCGGCCTGCTGCGCCTCGGCCGAGGCGCCGGCCGGCGGAGGCGCCCCGAGCGCCGGCACGGCAGCCAGCAACGTCACAACGAACGCACACCGGCGAAGACAGTTCGAGAGCATCATCATCCTTGTCCGTCAGAAGCCGTCAGAAGCCGTCAGAAGCGGTCAGAAACTGCAGCAGAAGCCGGAGAGGGCGCCGCGGCCGTCGCCTGCTTCACGGCCCGCGCTCCCGCGCACGCCGCCTCGCCGCCGCGGGGGTCGACACCTTAAGGGGAAGAGCGCGCCACCGTCCAGCGACGACTCCGATGACCGGCGCCGTGATCTCCCAGGATCCCCGGCGCGCCCGCCGCCCGCCCGGCGACGTCACCGCGGCGCCGCGGCGCTGGCCGGGGACCGCGCGCGCCGCGCCGATCAATGGCAAACGAGCGAAACGAGCGGACCGGCGACGACGCCGCGTCGAAACGGATTTGATACATGGCGCATGTTACGGCTTCATGCATGACTTGCCCCCTCAAACGCTCGGATGAAGTAGCGGCGCGAGCTCGATTGAGGCTCGACAATGTCCTGACGGACGAGCGGTCGCTCGTGGACCTGCTCCGGGTGGTCACCGTCGACGTCCACGAGGCAGCGAGCGTCGAAGAGGCGCTGCATCGCACCATCACGCACATCTGCAATCACCTCGGCTGGCCGGTTGGGCATGCGTACGTGCCGGCCGCGGACGATCCGTCTCTGCTCCTTCCCACGGCGCTCTGGCACCTGAACGATGAAGCAAAGTTCGCGACGTTCAAGGCTGTCACGGAGGCGACACAGTTCACCGCGGGGATCGGCCTGCCCGGGAGGGTGCTCGCCTCGAAGCAGCCGGCGTGGGTGCGCAACGTCACGGCGGACGCCAATTTCCCGCGCGCCAGGCTCGCGAGGAACCTGGGCGTGAAGGCGGGGTTCGCGTTCCCCGTGGTGGTCGGCGCGGACGTCGTGGCCGTGCTGGAGTTCTTCTCCGACGCAGAGCACGCGGACGACGGGAAGTTCACGGCGACCATCGGCCGCATCGCGCGGCAGCTCGGCCGCATCTTCGAGCGCAAGCACGCGCAGGAGATGCTGAGCAGGGAGCGGGACTTCATGGCGGCCGTCATGGACCTCGTCGACGGCCTCATCGTGGCGCTCGACGCGCAGGGCCGCATCGTCAGCACGAACAGCGCCGCCGAGCAGGCGCTGGGGAGCGCGCGGGGGCTCCGGGAGGCGCGGTTCCTCTGGGACCTCACGCCGGATCCGCGCGCGTCGGCGCAGCTCAGAGGCCTCTTCGAGCAGCTCGGCTCGGGCGGGTCGAAGAAGCAGGTGGAGGTGCCGTGGACGGCTGCAGACGGGGCCCGCCGGGTGACGGCGTGGTCGGGCGCCGTCCTGCGCGGCAGGGACGAGCGGGTCCGGTTCGTCATCATGACCGGCATCGACATGACGGAGCGCAAGCGCGCCGAGGAGGAGCGCGCGCGGCTGCAGGAGGAGGTGATCAAGGCCCAGGACGCCGCGCTGGCGAAGCTGTCCATGCCGCTCATCCCCATCCGCGACGACGTGGTGGTCGTGCCGCTCATCGGCCCGCTCGAGGCCGGGCGGGTGCGCCGCATGATCGAGGCGCTGTCGCGCGGCATCGCGGATCGCCGCACGCGGATCGCCATCATCGACCTGACCGGCGTGGACGAGATCGATCCGCCGGCGATGGAGGCGCTGCTCGAGGCGGTGCGGGTCGCGGGCCTCCTCGGCACGCAGGTGGTCCTCACGGGGATCCGCCCCCAGGTCGCCCACCGCCTCGCCGAGCGGGGCGCGAACATGGGCCGCTGCGCGGTGAAGAGCTCGCTCCAGAGCGGGATCGCGTTCGCGATGGCGAGCCGCTGAGCCGACCAGCGCGCCCGACGTCGGGTGTCGTCCGTCCGCAACCGGAACGGCATCATCACTGCATGGAACAGGGACGAACGCGACACCGCCGCGCCATCGTTCCGTGCTGTAATGAGACGTTCCTGACCCCCCCTTCGTTTTGCTCACATTTTTAGAGAAGAATTCAACAGGGAGGCGGGGAGACGGGGAGAACGGAGTGATTTCACTCCCCGCCTCCCCGCCTCCCTGTGAATTTTCCCCCCAAAAATCGAGGGGATGCTTCAGGAGACGATCCCCAGAAAGGTCTGGTGCAGCGATATGCGATCGACGTCTTCCCTCTTGAAGCGATGCTCCTGGGTTCGACTGCCTCTGCTCGCCGCGGCGCTCGCCATGCCCGCGTGCGCGGCCGATCTGCCGCTCGACGCGGATGAGGGCGCGGAGGCGGAGCTCCTCGGCGAGCACAGCGATGCGCTGTCGACGCGCGTCCGGCTCATGGCCGCCAACATCACGAGCGGCAACAACCAGAGCTACGATCCCGGGCACGGCAAGCGCATCCTGCAGGGAATCAAGCCCGACATCGCCCTGCTGCAAGAGTTCAACTACGGAGGCAACACCGCGTCCGAGATCCGCGGCTTCGTGGACGCGACGTTCGGCGCCGGGTTCAGCTACTACCGCGAGAGCGGGGCGCAGATCCCGAACGGGATCGTGAGCCGGTGGCCGATCGTGGCGTCCGGCGAGTGGGACGACACGTCGGTGAGCAACCGGGACTTCGCGTGGGCGCGCATCGATATCCCCGGCCCCGGCCACGTGTTCGCGATCAGCGTCCACCTCCTGACCTCCAGCGCGTCGGCGCGCAACACGGAGGCGCAGGACCTCGTCTCGTTCATCGAGGCGAACGTGGCCCAGGGCGATTACCTGGTGATCGGCGGCGACTTCAACACGGGGAGCCGGACCGAGGCGTGCGTCTCGAGCCTCTCGGACGTCGTCGTCACGGCCGGGCCCTATCCCGCCGACAGGAACGGGAACGCGAACACCAACGCCGGCAGGACGAAGCCCTACGACTGGGTGCTCGTCGACGGGGACCTGGAGGCGTACGAGACGGCCGTCGTCATCGGCGGGAGCAGCTTCGCGAACGGCCTGGTGGCGGACACGCGCGTCTACTCGCCGCTGTCCGAGATCAGCCCCGCGCTCTCGTCGGACAGCGGCGCCTCGAACATGCAGCACATGGGCGTCGTGCGCGACTTCCTGGTCCCCGACGGCGGCGGCGGGGCCGGCGGCAGCGGCGGGGCCGGCGGCAGCGGCGGGGCCGGCGGCAGCGGCGGGGCCGGCGGCAGCGGCGGGGCCGGCGGCAGCGGCGGAGCCGGCGGCAGCGGCGGGGGCACGGGCACCGCCGCCGTGATCATCAACGAGGTCCTCGCGAACGAGCCGGGCAGCAACACGGCGGGCGAGTTCGTGGAGATCGTCAATGTCGGCACGGCGGCGGCCGCCCTCGCCGGCTGGACGCTGTCGGACGGCACGTCGACGCGGCACACCTTCCCGACCGGCGCGTCGCTCGGGCCCTCGACGGCCATCGTCGTGTACGGCGGCGCGTCCGCCGTGCCGAGCGGCAGCGGGGCCGTCGCGGCGTCCACGGGGTCCCTGAACCTCGGCAACAGCGGGGACACGGTCACGCTGCGAAACGCCTCGGGCACGACCGTGGACACCGTCACCTACGCGAGCGGGCTCGCGGCGCAGGACGGCATCTCGATGAACCGCAGCCCCGACGCCTCCCCGGGAGCGCCGTTCGTCCTGCACAGCACCCTTGGAGCGAGCGCCTCTCCGGGCCTTCGCGCGAACGGCTCGGCCTTCTGAGGCGCCGCTCGAACGAGCGTGGATTGCCCCGCCGGCCCCGGGTCGCCGTGACCCGAGGCCGCCCCGGACCACGGTTGCAGAGGAGTCGATCGGGCTGGTCCCGCAGAGCGGCCAACCGGCTCCTTCGCTCCGGATCTCCGCGACAGCCCATCGAGGTCGAGCGCCGAAGTGCCGCGTGCGCAGCCAGCACGAGCCTGCTCGCGGCCGCGCGAAGCGTATACCCGGAGGCAGGTACACAGGGTTGACGGTCAGCGCCAGGGCTCTAGAGGGTGGACCGCGTCAAGGTCGGAGGGACCTGACGTACAGCCGATCGTTCGAGACAAGCATCGTTCTCTCAATGGCAGGAGGGGTGATCCATGAGCAGGCTACGCCGCGGTCTCGCTACCCTGGCCGTCGTGTCGCTCACGTCGGCGGCCGCCTATGCGCAGATGATGATCTATGCGTATTCCGGGCCCACCACCAGGGCCGGAGGGGTCACCGGGACCACCCATCGAACGTTCACCTATGTGTCGATGGGCAGATGGGAGGCACGAACGAAAAATATCTGGAGTGATGGGCTACAGGACCCCGAGCAGGTGGATTACTATTTCGAGTACGATAGAGGGCCCGGGAAGGTCTGCTTGAGCCACGAGAACCAGGACCCGATCTGTCTCCTGGACGACGGGATCTACACGTATCGCGCGTGGCCGGGGGGCCCGAGCGCCGAGGTGAAGTGGTGGAAGCAGCAGGGGAACGGGTACTGGCAGTCGGGGAGGCCTTGATCGGCGGGCCGCGCTACGGCCGCTCCTCGCCTCCCCGGGCGCGCGCCTCGAGCACGGCCGGAGCGCCGCGCCGGAGCGCCGGGAGCCGCCAGAGCGACTCGACGACGCCGAGCAGGACATAGACGCCGAGCCCCCAGGCGAGGACGAGCGCGGGCCCCCAGCGGAGGGAGAGGAGCGCGATCGATCCGAGCGCGAGCGCGATGGCCAGCAGCGTGCGGGGGCCGGGCCGGAGATCCTTGAACGAGCGGAACCGGAGCGTCGACACCATCAGCATCGAGACGAGCAGCGTCGTCGCGAGGACGGCCAGCTCGACGCTGGCGCCGCCGAGCTGCCCGTCCGCGCGGCGGTGGGTCATGACGATCGCGAGCAGGATCCCCGCCGCGCCCGTGACAGGGAGGCCCACGATGTACCTCGCGGGCGAAGGCGGCCTGCCCGCCTCGCCCATGGAGAGGACATTGAAGCGCGCGAGCCGGATCGCGCCGCACGCGGCGAACACGGACCCGCCGAGCACGCCGGCCAGGCCGAGGCGGTGGAGCGCCCACTGGTACACGAGCAGCGCCGGGGCCACGCCGAAGGAGACGAGATCGGCCAGCGAGTCGAGCTGGACCCCGAACGCGCTCTCGGTCCGGGTCATCCGCGCGACGCGGCCGTCGAGCGTGTCGGCGAGCATCGCGAAGAGGATGAGGAGCGCGGCGCGCTGGAAGTCGTCGTCGGACCGCGCGGAGGCCGAGAGCCGTACCGCGTCGAAGCCGCAGAAGACCGAGGACAGCGTGATCAGGTTGGGGAGGAGATACAGGGTCCGCCTTGGCGCGGGCCGCGGCCGCTCCAGCGCCACCTCGCCGCGCGGGCGCCCGGGACGCGCCCTCGTCCCCTGCCCCGGGCCCGCGGGACACCACGGCCCGACGCCGGTGTCCCACGCTGCTCGATGATGTTCTGACATGGTGGCGATCCCGCGGGATGAGGGCGCCGCGGCGCCAGGCCGCTGCCCGATGAGCACGCCCGGCCGGCCTCGTAGTACACGAGGCGCCTCGCGTTCAAGCGGCAGGGCCGAGCGGCGGCGCAGAGGTGCGCAGGCGGGCCGCCGTCGGCTGTCGGGGTGTCGAGGCGGGTGCGGGCGAGCTCGGGGCCAGGCCGTCGCCCGGTCGCCCTTCACGACGGCCTGGATGTCAGAGCAGCACGGCGATGACGCCAGCCACGATGAGCGCGACGGCCCAGGCCCGATCGAGGTTGAACCAGGCGGTGCGAAGGATGGCGACGCCGAGCTTGTGATAGACCACGAGCGCGACCGCGGCGGCCGCCGCCATCATGGCGGCCGTATGGACGAGGACGGCGGCGATGTAGCCGAGAGGGCTCGCGAGCGACAGGCCAGCCGCGTCGTGACACCCGCCGTGGCACGGAGCGGGGTTGTCGGCGCCGAGCAGGAAGACCGGGAGCAACATGAGCCCCGCGCCGTGCGCGGTGGCCATCAGGAAGGACCACCAGGTCAGGTCGCGGAAGCCGACGCGCATCCCGACCCACCTCGGGTGCCGCGGCCTGACCAGCTTGAGCACGCCGAACGCGACGAGCGCGGCCGCCGTGAGCCATCGGAGCGCCGCGGCGGGGACGCTCGCGAGCCCGACCCCGAGCAACGCGACCGTGAGGCCGATCGACGCCGCGTGGCCGAGCGCGATGGGGACGAGCGCCCGCCGCACCGCGCCGCTGCTCTTCTCCTGCAGGCCCAGGGCGACGGCGAACAGCCAGCCCATGCCAGGGTTGACGCCGTGATAGGCGCCGAGGAGCGCCAGCGTGAGCCAGGGCATCATGGCCGGCTAGGGGTAGCAGAACGAGTCGGACGACGCGTCGCCCCCCTCGAGCCGCACCTGGTGAGGGCGCAGCGCGCCGAAATCGACGAAGAACTCGGGATCGACCGCGATGCCCCCGCCCGCCGCCACATCGACCTTGGCCATCCAGCCGCCCACGCCCTCGGGATAGAACTGCTCGTCCCACGATGCGTAAAGCGAGTTCGTGAAGTAGACGCGCCGGCCGTCGCGGCTCACCTCGACCATCTGCGGCCCGCCCCGCAGCGGGCCGGAGCGGCGATGCGCCGCCCGGCGCACGATGCCGCCGAGGTGCACCGAGCCAACCAGCTTCGGGTGGAACGGGTCCGATACATCGTACTGGCGGAGCTCGCCTGTGCCCCAGCAAGAGACGTAGAGGAACCGGTCGTCGAGGGAGAGGTTGATGTCGGTGATCAGCGGCGGCACCGCCTTGAAGCCCTTGAGCAGCGGCGGCAAGAGGTCGGGATCCGCGGGCTCGGCCGGCACCTCGATCACCTTGCGGATCGCCCACCGATCGCCGTCGCGATGCCAGAGCCAGATCGAGGCGGAGAGATCCTTGACGCTCACGACGACGCCGACGAAGCCATACGCCTTGGTCGGGTCGTGGGCGGGGCGGAGCTCCAGCGCCATCTGGTGCTCATCGCCGAGATCCAGCGCCTGGAGGTGCTTGCGTTTCCTCAGGTCCCATACATGGACGCGGTGGCCGTACTTCTTGCCGAGCAGGAGCTCCGGATTCACGCCGTCCTCGATCATCTTCGGCGTCCCCCACTCGCTCGTGAGGAGGGTGTCGTGGCCGAGGTGCCACCAGAAGTCGTAGTGGAGGAACTGCGGTCCGCGATCGATCTCCCATCGGCCGAGCACATCGAAGCTCTCGCAGTCGAGCACGAAGATGCCCCCCGGCCCGTCGCCGTCAGGGCCGCCGAGCGCGCTCACGTAGATGCCGTCGGGGCCGCAGTGCAGCGTGTGCGGGCGCGAGTAGCCGGCCCGCTTCGCGATCTCCTCGGCGCGCACCGTGTGGACGAGCTCGGGGCGGCGCGGGTCCGGCTTGACGTCGAAGACGAAGATGTTCGACGAGCGGAGCGCCGGGAGCAGGAGGAAGCGGCGCTCGACGTGGGGGTGCGGCGCGTAGGGGCACAGGGCGGCGCTGCACGCGTTCCAGCCGGAATGGTGGAGCTCATCGCCATAGGTCGGCAGCTCGTTGACCGAGACCAGGGTGCCGTACGCCGGCGACCTCGGATCGAGATCGACGACCGTGAGCGCGTCATGGCGCAGCTCGCCCGGGCGCTTCAGCGCGGCGCCCGCGTCGAGCGCGGTCACGTAGGCCAGCCGCTCGGGCGGCGCCTCCATCGCCAGGCGCGGCGACGGGTAAAAGGTGGGATCCGGACGAAACCGCATGCGCTGCGTCTCCTTGGTTCTGGGCGTTCGCGTGTCCTTCCAGGCGCCGCCGGCGAGGACCGGCGGCCACTGGCTACCCCGGTAGATCCGTGCTGAGAAATACCTCGTGGATATCGAGCTTGCTCGGGCCCGCGAACATCTCCTTCGGCGCGCGGTTCCTGTGCGCCTCCGCGAACGCGGGGCTCCGCGTCCAGGCGATGAAGTCGTCCATGGACCGCCACCAGGTCTTCACCTCGTAGAACCCCTGCGCGTCCGGGTCCGGGCTCCACGCGCCGGTCGCGTGGTCCAGCTTCATCGGCCTCGGCCTGTGGACCTCGTTCCGGATGAAGCCGGGCGCCTGATCGACCAGGTGGACCCTGTTCTTGAAGCGATCCTCGAAATCGGCCTCGTGGCCCTCGGCGACGGGGATGCGGTTGGTGACGACGATCATCGCTCCTCTCCTTCTTGCTCGTACGGCAGGCCCGCACGCTGCGGTCGATGGAAAGCTTAGCAGCCCCCGTGCCCGACCGGGGCCACGAGGCGCTCACCGCCCTGCTCGCGCGCTCCCGCGCTGACGCCGCCCGCACGCCGGCAGAATGCCTGGGAATCCCTCGGAGCTCAATGCAATGCCGCCGGCGACACGCAACCGATCAGAACCATCGCTACGGGTTCACCCTAACCGCTCCGACGTCAGCGGATCTCGCGCACTCGAACGGTACAGACCGGCCCGGAAGACGACGGGAAAGCCCCTATGGGCTCGCCAGACTCGAGCATTCCTTCGGCGGAGCACGGAAAATCGCACGGAGCGGGCCCTTGTTGAATACCTCACAACGATGCTTGCGTGATCGTGAGTCGCATGATACTCGGATGGCGTCCGGGGCAACGATCATGCCCTGTTTGCAACGAACGGAGCAGGGAACGACGCGCAGCGATCCGCCGGAGCACGACGTCATCGCAAGGGACATCGACCTCCGGCCTCATCTGGCCTCGCTCGCCTCGCCTGTTCCGCCCGGGCTCGCGGCGCCTCCGCCGTGCGCCGATCATCGAACCAGAGGGATATGACAAGCCACGTCCTCATCACCGGTGGAGCAGGGTTCATCGGCTCTCACGTCGCCGACGAGCTCCTGCGCCAGGGGGCCCGCGTCCGGGCGCTCGACAGCCTGGTCCCTCAGGTGCACGGCCCCGACCGCCGCCGCCCGGCGTACCTCGACCCGGAGGTCGAGCTCATCGTGGGTGATGTCCGCGACCGCGACGCGGTGAGGTCGGCGCTCCGCGGCGTGGACGCGGTTGTCCACTTCGCGTCCGCGGTCGGGGTCGGACAGAGCATGTACAAGATCGCGGAGTACACCTCGATCAACAACGTCGGCACCGCCGTGCTCCTCGAGGAGCTCGCCGAGAAGCCGGTCTCGAGGCTGCTCGTCGCCTCCAGCATGAGCGTGTATGGCGAGGGGCTCTACCGGACGGCCTCCGGCGCGGTCGTCCCCGGCGCGAGCCGGCCGCTCGAGCAGCTCAGGCGCGGCGACTGGGAGGTCCGGAGCGAGGCCGGCGAGGCGCTCGTGCCCATCCCGACGCCCGAGTCCAAGCCCCCGTCGCTCGAGTCGGTCTATGCGCTCTCCAAGTACGACCAGGAGCGGCTCTGCCTGATGATCGGGCGCGCCTATCAGATCCCGACCGTCGCCCTCCGCTTCTTCAACGTCTACGGCCGCCGCCAGGCCCTCTCCAACCCGTACACCGGCGTCCTCGCCATCTTCGCCGCGAGGCTCCTCAACGGCCGTCCGCCGGTGATCTTCGAGGACGGGCTGCAGCGGCGCGATCTCGTGAGCGTCACCGACGTCGCCCGCGCCTGCGTCCGGGCCCTCGGCGCCGACGCCGCGGTCGGCCAGGTGCTCAACATCGGCAGCGGGCGGTCGTACACCGTACGCGAGGTCGCCGAGCGCGTCCGCGATGTGATGGGGAAGAGCGGTATCGAGCCCGAGATCGTCGGGAAATCCCGGCTGGGCGACGTCCGGCACTGCTTCGCCGACATCGGCGCGGCGCAGCAGAAGATCGGGTATGCGCCCCGGGTGTCGCTCGAGGACGGGCTCCGCGATCTCGCCGACTGGCTCGAGGGGCAGGTGGCGAAGGACGCTGTCGCCCAGGCCCGCGCAGAGCTGGAATCCAGGGGGCTGACGGTATGAGCGCCGCGGCGCTCGACCCGGGCAGCGCGACCCTGGCGGAAGGACGCCCGGCGCTGATCACCGGCGGCGCCGGCTTCATCGGGGCCAACCTGGCCCACCGCCTGCTCCAGGCGGGAGAGGCGGTGATCCTCTTCGACAACCTCTCCCGCCCCTCGGTGGCGCGCAACGTCGAGTGGTTGAGGCGCACCCACGGCGACCGCGTCACGCTGATCACCGGCGACGTGAGGGATGCGCGCGCCGTCGCAGCCGCGGTCCGGCGCGCCTCCAGCGTCTTCCACTTCGCCGCCCAGGTGGCCGTGACGACGAGCCTCGTCCAGCCGGTGGAAGACTTCGAGATCAACGCCCGCGGGACGCTCAATGTCCTCGAGGCGATCCGCGCGGAGAGCGCCCCTCCGCCGCTCCTCCTCACGTCGACCAACAAGGTGTACGGCGGCCTCCTCGACGTCCCGCTCTCGTGCAGCGGCCGGCGCTACGAGCCCACGGATCCGGAGCTCCGGGCCTCCGGCGTCTCCGAGGCCCGCCCGCTCGATTTCCACAGCCCCTATGGCTGCTCCAAGGGCGCGGCGGACCAGTACGTCATCGATTATGCCCGAACGTTCGGGCTCCCCGCGGCGGTGTTCCGGATGAGCTGTATCTACGGTCCTCGCCAGTTCGGGACCGAGGACCAGGGGTGGGTCGCTCATTTCCTCCTCCAGGCGCTCCGGCGGGAGCCGATCACCCTCTACGGCGACGGGATGCAGGTGCGGGACGTGCTCTTCATCGACGACCTCGTCGACGCGCTCCTCCTCGCCCGCAGGGACATCCGGCAGATCTCGGCGTCGGCGTTCAACGTCGGCGGGGGCCCGGAGAACACCCTCAGCCTGCTCGAGCTGCTCGACCTCATCGAGGAGCTCGACGGCAAGCGCCCCCTGATCGGCTTCGAGGGGTGGCGGCCGGGCGATCAGCGGTACTACGTCTCCGACTGCCGCCGGCTCTCCGCGGCCACGGGGTGGTGGCCGCGCGTCCGGGTCCGCGAGGGGGTGCGCAGGCTGCACGGCTGGCTGCGGGAGCTGACGGAGGCGACCGGCGCCGCGAAAGCCGCCGCCGGCGCCGGCCAGCCCGCGAAGGAGCCGTGCGCGGGGGGCGTCCGGTGAGGTTCGCGCTCGTCAACCCGGCCTGGAGCTTCGAGGGGAGCATCTATTTCGGCTGCCGCGAGCCTCACCTGCCCCTCGAGTACGGCTACGCCAGGGCGCTGCTCGAGGCCGCGGGGCACGAGGCGACCGTCATCGACGCCCAGGCCCGGAGCCTCGCCGACGGCGCCCTCCGCGACGAGGTGGCCGCGCTCGGCGCCGACGCGATCGTGGTGACCACCGCGCCGAGCTACCTCTTCTGGCGCTGCGCGCCGCCCGAGCTCCGCGTCCCGCAGCAGGCGCTCCGCGCGCTCCACGGGCTGCCAGGGCTCCGGCTCGCGGTGGGGCCCCACGCCTCCACCACCCCCCGCGCCACCCTGCGCAAGCTCGGGGTCGACGCCGTGGTGATGGGCGAGTGCGAGGACGTGCTGGTGGAGCTCGCCGATCGCCCGCGATCGCGCTGGGGCGAGATCGACTCGATCGCCTGGCTGGAAGGCGACGAGGCGCGCGTGCAGGGCGGTCCGCGCGCCTCGGACATGGGCCGGCTGCCGGCCCTCCGCTGGGACGAGGCCACGGTGGCGCGCCACGCCCACCACCACCACCGCTTCGACGCCGCGCCGATCGGCCCCGGCGCCGAGGTCGAGGCGTCCAGAGGGTGCCCCTACCACTGCACCTTCTGCGCGAAGGACAACTTCCGCGAGGGCTACCGCAAGCGCCCCCTCGACGTGCTCCTCGACGAGCTCGACGGGCTCGTCGCCCAGGGCGTCCGTTACGTCTACTTCATCGACGAGATCTTCCTGCCGGATCGCCCGCTGCTCGAGGCGCTCGTCGATCGCCCGGTGTCGTTCGGCGTCCAGATGCGCGTCGACAACTGGAGCCGGGAGATGCTCGACCTGCTCGGGAGAGCGGGGTGCGTCTCGATCGAGGCAGGGGTGGAGAGCATCACCCGGGAGGGCAGGAGCCTCCTGGCCAAGCGCTGCAAGCTCTCGACCGAGCAGCTCGGCGATCTCCTGATCCACGCCAAGAAGAGCGTCCCCTTCGTCCAGGCGAACCTGATCCAGTCGCCGACCGACGATCCCGCGGACGTCGCCGCCTTCCGGGAGCGGCTCCGGCAGCACGGCGTGTGGGCGAACGAGCCGGTGCCGATGTTCCCTTACCCGGGCTCGCCCGAGTACACGATGCGCTGGGGCGCACCCGATGATCAGGCGTGGGAGCGCTCGGTCGCGCACTACCTCGATCGGTTCGATCGCTTCAGCGACCTCCAGGACAGCCGCCCTCTCCCGCTCTCCGCGCTGGAGATCGCGCCCCCCGGCCATGGCTGACGCCACGCGCGCCCCCGGCTCCGTCCTGATGACCGCCGACACGGTGGGGGGCGTCTTCTCCTACGCGATCGAGCTCGCGCGCGCGCTCGCGGCGCGCGGGGTCAGGACGTCGCTCGCCACCCTGGGCGGGCCGCTCTCCGCGCCCCAGCGCGAGGCCGCGGGCCGCGTGCCCGGGCTCGCCGTCTTCGAGAGCTCCTACCGGCTCGAGTGGATGGAGGATCCCTGGGACGACGTCGCGCGCGCCGGGGACTGGCTCCTCGAGCTCGAGGAACGCCTCCGCCCGGCGCTGATCCACCTGAACGGCTATGCGCACGGCGCGCTCGACTTCCGCGCCCCGAAGCTCGTGGTGGCCCACTCGTGCGTCCTCTCCTGGTGGGCGGCGGTCCTCGGCGGGGAGGCGCCGCCGCGGTACGATCGCTACCGGCGCGAGGTGGCCCGGGGGCTCGCCGCCGCGTCGGCGGTGGTGGCCCCGACCCGGGCGATGCTCGACGCCCTCCTGCGCCACCACGGCCCGCTCCCCGCGGGCTCGCGCACGGAGGTGATCCCCAACGCCGCCGATCCCGCGCGGTTCGCCCCGCGCCCCAAGGAGGAGCTCGTCCTCGCGGTCGGGCGGCTCTGGGACCAGGCCAAGAACATCGAGGCGCTCGGCGAGGTGGCCCCTCACCTGCCCTGGCCGATCCAGGTGGCCGGGAGCGACGTGCGCCCCGGCGGGGGCGCGGGCGCGCTCCCCCACCCCTCGCCCCTCCCCTGGCTCGAGCGCCTCGGCGTGCTCTCGCCCTCCGCCGTCGCCGCCGCGCTCGGCCGCGCGTCGATCAACGCTCACCCGGCCCGTTACGAGCCGTTCGGCCTGTCGGTCCTGGAGGCGGCGCTCTCCGGGTGCGCCCTCGTCCTGGGCGACATCCCCAGCCTGCGCGAGGTCTGGGGGGACGCGGCCCTCTACGTGGATCCCGGCGACACGGAGGCCCTCCGGCGCGCGCTCCGGACGCTCATCGACGCGCCCGGCGCGCGGCGCGAGATGGCTGCGCGCGCCCGCGCCCGCGCCCTCGGCTTCTCGCCGCGGCGGATGGCCCGGGGCTACCTGCGCCTCTACGGCGAGCTCCTCGGCCGCGGGCCCAGCGAAGCGCGCTCGCCGGCGCGCGATGCGGCCGAGGTGCTCGAGCGGCGCGGGACCTCGGGGTTCGCGGCCGCGCCCCCCGTGAAGAAGGCGACCGCGCCATGCGCATAGCCCTGTTCTGCCACTCCCTGCTCTCCGACTGGAACCACGGGAACGCGCACTTCCTCCGCGGCGTGGTCACCGAGCTCGCCGAGCGCGGGCACGAGGTCCGCGCCTTCGAGCCGAGGGACGCCTGGAGCCTCCAGAACCTCGTCGCCGATCACGGCGAGGCGCCGCTCCGCGAGGTGAGGGATGTCTATCCGCGCGTCGATCCGATCCGCTACGACCTTGCCTCGCTCGACCTGGACGAGGCGCTCGAGGGCACCTCGCTGGTCATCGTCCACGAGTGGAGCGAGCCCGAGCTGGTCGCCCGCATCGGCGCGCACCGGGCACGCGCACCGCGCGCGCCGTACCGGCTGCTCTTCCACGACACGCACCACCGGTCGGTGACGGATCCCGGGGCCATGGCGCGCTACGACCTCACCCGCTACGACGGCGTCCTCGCCTTCGGCCGGGTGATCCGCGACCTCTACCTCGCGCGCCGCTGGGCCCGCCAGGCCTTCGTCTGGCACGAGGCCGCGGACGTCCGCGTGTTCCGCCCGCGCCGCGGGGCCCGGCCGGAGCGCGATCTCGTGTGGATCGGCAACTGGGGCGACGAGGAGCGCACCCGGGAGCTCGACGCGTTCCTGATCGGCCCTGCGCGCGATCTCGGCCTCTCCGCCCGCGTGTACGGGGTGCGCTACCCCGAGCACGCCCGCGCCGCGCTCGACGCGGCCGGCATCGAGCACCGGGGCTGGCTCCCCAACTACCGCGCTCCCGAGGCGTTCGCGCGGGCCAGGGTGACCGTCCACGTCCCGAGGAGGCCCTACGTCGCCTCGCTCCCGGGGATCCCGACCATCCGGCCGTTCGAGGCCATGGCCTGCGCCATCCCGCTCGTCTGCTCGCCGTGGAGCGACGCGGAGGGGCTGTTCTCGCCCGGCCTCGACTACCTCGTCGCCCGGGACGGCGACGAGATGAAGCGGCACCTCGCGGCCCTCCTCGCCGAGCCCGCCCTGGCCGTCGAGCTGGCGGAGCGGGGGCGCGCGACGATCCTCGCGCGCCACACGTGCGCCCACCGGGTCGACGAGCTCCTCGCCATCTCCGCCGAGCTCGGCGTCGAGGTCGACCCTCCCGCGCCCGCCGCCACACCCCAGCGAGCCACGTCATGAACCGACGCAACCCACGCCCGATCCCGAGCCGATCGCTCGACATCGCCTTCTTCGGCTCGAGCCTCGTCTCCGCCTACTGGAACGGAGCCGCCACCTACTACCGCGGCATCCTCCGCGCCCTCGCGGCGCGAGGGCACCGCATCACCTTCCACGAGCCGGACGCCTACGATCGGCAGAAGCACCGCGACATCGAGGACCCGCCGTGGGCCCGCGTCGTCGTCTACTCCGGCACCGACCCCGCGGAGCCCAGGCGGCTCGTCGAGCAGGCCCGGAGCGCCGACGTGGTCGTCAAGGCCAGCGGCGTCGGCGTCTTCGACGAGCTGCTCGAGGCCGAGGTCGCCGCGCTCGATCGGCCCGGGCTCACGACGATCTTCTGGGACGTCGATGCCCCGGCCACGCTCGAGCGGGTCCGCGCCGCGCCGTCGGATCCCTTCCGGGCGCAGATCCCGCGCTACGACCTGGTCTTCACCTACGGCGGCGGCGACCCGGTGGTGCGCGGCTACGAGGCGCTCGGCGCGCGGCGCTGCGTGCCCATCTACAACGCGCTCGACCCCGAGACCCACCTCGAGGTCGCGCCGGATCCTCGATTTCACTGTGATTTTGCGCTGCTCGCCAACCGCCTCCCGGACCGGGAGCGGCGCGTGGAGGAGTTCTTCCTGCGGCCCGCGGCCGCGCTCCCCGGGCTCCGGTTCCTCCTTGGCGGCAGCGGCTGGCAGGACAAGGCGATGCCCCCGAACGTCCGTTACGTCGGGCACGTCTACACGGCGGACCACAACGCCTTCAACGCCAGCGCCCGCGCGGTGCTGAACGTGGCCCGCGACAGCATGGCGTCGGTCGGCTTCTCCCCGGCGACCCGCGTCTTCGAGGCCGCGGGCGCGGCCGCGTGCCTCGTCACCGACGCGTGGGAGGGGATCGAGCTCTTCCTCGAGCCCGGGCGCGAGGTGCTGGTCGCGAGGAGCGGCGACGACGTCGCGGAGATCCTCCGGACGCTCACGCCCGAGCGGGCCCGCGCCATCGGCAGGGCGGCGAAGCAGCGCGTGCTCGCGGGGCACACCTACGCCGAGCGCGCGAGGCAGGTCGAGGCGCTGCTGGCCCGCCCCGACGGCGCAACCCTCACCGCGAACGCGCCGCCGTGAAGCCCATCTCCTTCGTCTTCCTGGGCCTGTCGATCACCTCGTCGTGGGGCAACGGCCACGCGACGACGTACCGCGGGCTGCTCAGGCGGCTGGCCCAGCGGGGGCACAGCGTGCTGTTCCTGGAGCGGGACCTCTGGTTCTACGCGGAGAACCGCGACCTCCCGAGCCCGCCCTACGGCCGGACCGAGCTCTACCGGGGGCTCGACGATCTCCGCGCGCGCTTCGGGGGCGCGGTGCGCGACGCGGACCTCGTGGTCGTCGGGTCCTACGTGCCCGACGGCGCCGAGGTCGGCGCCTGGGTGACGGAGACGGCGCGCGGGAAGACCGCGTTCTACGACATCGACACGCCGGTGACGCTCAAGCAGATCGAGCGGGGCGGCGCCGGGTACCTGTCTCCGGCGCTGATCCCGCGGTACGACCTGTACCTCTCGTTCACGGGCGGCCCGACGCTCGAGCGGCTCGAGCGCCGCCACGGGGCGAAGCGGGCGCGAGCGCTCTACTGCTCGGTGGATCCGGACGAGTATTTCCCGGAGCGCGCGCCGCCCCGGTGGGATCTCGGCTACCTCGGCACGTACAGCGCCGATCGCCAGCCCACGCTGGACCGGCTCCTCGTCGCGCCGGCGCGCCGCTGGGGGCGGGGCCGATTCGTGGTCGCCGGCCCGCAGTACCCGGCGGACCTCGGCTGGCCCACCAACGTCGATCGCACGGATCACGTCCCGCCGGGCGATCACCGCGGCTTTTACGGCGCGCAGCGCTTCACGCTCAACGTCACCCGCCGGGACATGATCGAGGCGGGGTACTCGCCGAGCGTGCGCCTCTTCGAGGCGGCGGCGTGCGGCGTGCCGGTGATCAGCGACGACTGGCCCGGGCTCGACGAGCTCTTCGAGCCTGGCAAGGAGATCCTTGTCGCCCGCTCCCCGGAGGAGGTGCTCCACCTGCTCCGCGAGCTCCCCGAGCGGGAGCGGATCGCGATCGGCCAGCGTGCGCGCGAGCGCGTGCTCGCCCGACACACCGCGGCGCACCGCGCCGAGGCGCTGGAGAGGTACACCCGGGAGCTGCTCGACGAGCAGGACGCGCCGGAGCGCCCGGGGGACCGGGAATGAGGACGTCGACGTGGCGAGTCGACCTGGAGAGGAGGTCAGAGAGACATGAGCGCAGCGCTGCGCATCCTGGTGACCGGGGGCGCCGGATTCGTCGGCTCCCACCTGTGTGATCGGCTGATCCGGGAGGGCCACGAGGTCGTCGCGCTCGACGACTTCTCGACGGGCTCCCGGGACAACGTCGCCCATCTCCTCTCTCACCGGCGCTTCCGGCTGGTGGAGCACGACGTCATGCAGCCGTACGAGCGGGAGGTCGATCGCATCTACAACCTCGCCTCGCCGGCGAGCCCGCCGCATTACCAGCGCGATCCGGTCCGGACCACGCTGGTCAACGTGGTCGGCGCGCTCCACGCGCTGAAGCTCGCCGAGGGCTGCGGGGCGCGGGTCTTCCAGGCGTCGACCAGCGAGGTCTACGGCGATCCCGAGGTCCACCCGCAGCCGGAGGACTACCGGGGCGCGGTGAACCCGATCGGGATCCGCTCCTGTTATGACGAGGGGAAGCGCTGCGCCGAGTCGCTGGTGATGGACTTCCACCGGCGCGGCGTGGAGGTACGCCTGGCGCGGATCTTCAACACGTACGGCCCGCGGATGGCGCTCGACGACGGTCGGGTGGTGTCGAACTTCATCGTACAGGCGCTCCGGGGTGAGGACCTCACAGTGTACGGCGATGGCTCCCAGACACGGAGCTTCTGCTACGTGGACGACCTCATCGAGGGGATCGTCCGGCTGATGGAGCACCCGGCCGAGACGGGCCCGGTGAACCTGGGCAATCCCGAGGAGTTCACGGTGCTGGAGCTCGCCGAGGAGGTGCTCCACCTGACCGGGAGCCGGGGTCGGGTGGTGTTCCGTCCGCTGCCCGAGGACGATCCGAGGCAGCGGCAGCCGGTGATCGACCGCGCGCGGCGGGTGCTCGGCTTCGAGCCGAAGGTGCCGTTGCGCACGGGTCTTCGCCGCACGATCGAGGGTTTCCGGAGCGCGCTCGGGCTGGGCCATCGCGCACCTGGGCTCCCGATGTCGGACGATGACGCACCGTTGCCCCGAGCTGCGAACGGCTGAGTCGAGCCGACCGTAGAGCCGGTGCGCCGCTCATGATACCGTGAGCGCTCTGACGCCCGATTGTCGCACAGGGCCGTGCGGCGAACGGCAGGGGCACTACGCCCTTAACTTAGAGCGAAGGAGAGCGGCATGGATCTCAGGGCATGGTGCGCGGCGCTCTGCGCGGCGACGGTGGGTATCGCGGGCTGCGGCGGGGACTCGGGCACGAGCGATACCGGCGGTTCGCCGGGCGGCTCGAGCTCGGGCGATGCGCCGGCGGGGGGTTCCAGCGGCCAGGGGGGTTCCTTCGGCGAGGGGGTTGGCTCCGGCATCGGGTCCGGGTCCGGCAGCGGGACCAGCGGAGCAGGAGGCAACGGCGCGACGGGGTGCGAGCACGTCGATGTCGTGTTCGCGCTCGACAACTCCTCGAGCATGGATGAGGAGAAGGCATCGATGCGCGACGTCGTGTTCCCGGCGTTCGCGCAGGCGTTGCTCAATATCGATGGCATCATCGACTTCCGCGCGGCCGTGATGGACGCCTGCCCGCTCCCCGCCAACTTCCACACGCGCGGCGCCGCGGGCGACTGCTCGTTCCAGAGCGGCAAGGCGTGGATGGAGAGCACGAGCACCGACCTCACGGGCGAGTTCCAGTGCGCTGCCGATCTCTATGCGGACGACGTCGAGTGCACCGGCGACAGCGACGACGAGCAGCCCGCGTCCACCGTCGCCGCCGCGCTGGAGCCGCCGTTCTCGACCGCCGAGAACGCGGGGTTCCTCCGCAACGACGCGTTGCTCGTGGTGGTGGCGATCACCGACGAGGACGAGCAGCCCGTCCCGCGCCAGACGCCGCGACAGATCCACGATCGGCTGGTCGCCGCGAAGGGTGACGCGAAGAACGTGGTGTTCCTCGGCATCGGCGGGAGGCGGCAGTGCGCGGGCGCTTATGGGGACGCGGAAGAGGCCGAGGACATGCAGACGCTCGTGGACCTGTTCGCCGCCGATGGCCGTGGGTTCTTCTGGGACCTGTGCGAAGGGCACCTCGAGGACGGCCTCACGAACGCCCTCGCGGCGATCGAGCAGGCGTGTGGGGAGTTCGTGCCCATCAACTGACCGCACCTGCGAGGCCAGCTGACGAAGGGCGGCGCCATGAGGCGCCGCCGGCAGGCTACCGCGGCAAGCTCTCCTGGTCTTCCTCCGGCGCTTCGCCCTCCTCGGCGCCGAGCTGATCGACTTCCTCCCACAACGCATCGAGCTCCAGCCGGAGCCCTTCGCGGCGCCCTCGCGAAGAGATCCTTGACGGCATCTGATGTCATCGTTATAAAAAGTAACACTGTTACGTACGAAGACGTGGACGGCCGCTGCGCCGCCCGGAGACCAGGCGACACGGACATGGCGAGCTCGCGCCCGAAGACCACGAAGACCAGCGGCACGACCCAGGCGGAGCGCCTGCAGGCGTCGAGCTTGCAGCGCCGCGAGCAGCAGAAGGAGAACCTGCGGGGCGCGATCCTGGCGGCGGCGGGCGAGCTGTTTCTGGAGCAGGGCTACGAGGCGTTCTCGATGCGCCAGGTGGCCGAGCGCATCGGTTACTCGGCGACGACGATCTACCGCTATTACGAGGACAAGGACGATCTCCTGTTCGCGATCGTCCACGACGGCTTCACCGAGTTCCAGCGGGCGCTCGTCGCGGCCGCCGAGAGCACGGCGGACCCGATCGAGCGGCTCGTGGCGCTCGGCGCCGCGTACGTTCGCTTCGGCATGGATAACCCGGTGCACTACCGGCTGATGTTCATGCAGCGCTTCGACTTCGTCTTCGACCAGCGGAAAGCGCGGCAGCAGCCGATGATCGACTCGTTCGACGTCCTTCAAAACGCGGTCGCGTCCGCGATGGATGCCGGCGTGATGCAGCGCGGCGACGTGGAGCGCCACAGCCAGGTGGTCTGGGCCCTGGTCCACGGGATCACCGCCCTCGGTCTGGCCGACCGCGGCCGCTTCACCGCCGATGACGTCGACCGGACCATGGAGATCGCCATGAAGATGATGGTCCGGGGCCTGCACCCCTGATCGCTCTCTTTTTTTCCCGCGAAGTTAACACTGTTACGAATAGTTTCATCGTTACAGTCAGCAGTCGGTGGAGGGTATGATGGATAAGGTCTTTGGACTGAGCGGCTTGCTCGTGATGCCGTTCTGGTTCCTCATGATTTTTCTGCCCCGCGCTCGATGGACGCGGCGGATCATGGAGTCGCCGCTCGTCGTCGTCGCGCCCGCGCTGCTCTACACGGCGCTCGTCCTCCCGGTCATCGGCGAGGTGCTGCCGATCGTCAACCAGCCGAGCCTCGCGGCGGTCGCCCCGCTGCTCGGCTCGCCCGCGGGCGCCACGATCGGCTGGGTTCACTTCCTCACCTTCGATCTCTTCGTGGGCCGGTGGGTGTACCTCGACAGCCGAGATCGCGACATCTCGCCGTGGCTCATGGCCCCGGTGCTCTATCTGACGCTGATGCTCGGGCCGATGGGGTTCTCGCTCTACCTCGCCGTCCGCGCGATCGCCGATCGATCGGCGCGCGCCGTCGTCACGACCGCGGCGCAGCGCCGCGCCGGGGAGGCCTGACATGAGCGCGCGTTCTGTGACCACCTCGCTCCAGCTCCCCCGCTCGATCGAGGAGCTCCTCAGGCGGAGCCCCGTCCTGTTCGCGGCGGCCGCCGCCCACGTCGCGCTGCTCGTCTTGCTGCTCGCCGTCGCCCCGCTCGACGCGCGCCTCGTGATGGGGGTGAACCCGTGGATCAAGCCGGCCAAATTCGCCGCCTCGATCGCCATCTACCTCCTGACGATCAACTGGCTCGTCGGCGATGTCGCGCTCCCGCCGAGGGGCCGCAGGGCGGTCGTCTGGGGCACGGTGGCGCTGGTGAGCTTCGAGATGATCGCGATCACCGCGCAGGCGGCGCGGGGCGTGGCGTCGCACTTCAATCAATCGACGCTGTTCGACGGCGCGGTGTTCGCGCTCATGGGTATCGCCATCCTCGTGAACACGGCGCTCGCGGCGTACCTCGCGTACAGGTTCTGGGCGGCGCGACCGCCGCTGCCGGCTCCCTACCTCTGGGGCATCCGGCTGGGTCTCCTCCTGTTCCTGCTGGCCTGCGCGGAAGGCGGCGTCATGTCGGCGCACAACGCGCACGGCGTCGGCGTCGGCGACGGCGGGCCCGGGCTCCCCGTCGTCAACTGGAGCACGCGAGGAGGCGACCTGCGCATAGCCCACTTCTTCGGGATGCACGCGCTGCAAGCCGTCCCGCTGGTCGGGTACTGGCTGTCGGCGCGGGCGTCGGGGTCGGCGCCGCGCATGCGGCGGGCGGTGCGATGGGTGATCGCGTTCGGCGTCGCCTACGGCGCCGTCGCGCTGGCGCTCTTCCTGACAGCCCTCGCAGGGCGACCGCTGATTCGAATGTAGAGCGCGCCGCGCGAGGACGGCGGTCCTGCGCTGCCGGAGGCGAAGAGGCGAGCCGGCGCTGACCGCCGACGATGGCGCGTGACGATGGGCGCGAGCAGGGAGTCGTCAAGCCCATGACCTCGCCTGCGACGAATCCGTCGCGTCGTCGTCACCGACGGACAACAACAAGCAGGCGCCGCGCCACACAACTGACACAAATTCCGTCTAGGCTCTCCAGCGCGTCTGCGCCTGCCGCTGTTTCCCACCCGTGAGGCTCGCCATGCCTGACAATTTCGTCGTCCAATCAAGCGCCCTGCCCTCTTCCACCAAGCTCGTAGCTTTTCATGGAACCGAGGGTATCTCGAAGCTCTATCGCTTCGAGCTCTACCTGGTGATGACGAACGACGCCGGCCAGAGCTTTGATATGGCCGCGGCCGTGGGGCAGCCGGTGAGCATCTCCCTGGAGCGGAGCGACGGCGGCGAGCCCTTCCTTCGAAGCGGCGTCCTCGGGAGCATCGAGCTCATCAACGAGTTCGCCGGTCGGTCCGTCTTCCGGGCCACCATGGTCCCGCGCCTCGCCTTGCTCGCCATGTCGTTTCACAGCCGCGTCTTCACCGTGCAGGCCATCCCGGCGATCCTTCAAGCCGTCCTTCAAAAGGGCGGCGTCACGGACTGCTCCCTGCAGCTTCAGGGCTCCTATACCGCCGAAGAGCATGTCTGCCAGTACCGAGAGACCGACTATTCCTTCGTCGCTCGGTGGATGGAGCGCGAAGGCATCTATTATTACTTCGAGCATGGGGAGGGCGGCGAGACGCTGGTGCTGGTCGATGACAAGTCAGCCCATCAGCCCCATGGCGGCAAGCCCATTCGATATTACCCGCAGCCGGGCGGCGCCAACACCGCGAAGGACACCTTCCACGCCTTCACCTGCCGGCATGACGCCATGCCCGGCACGGTCCGCCTCAAGGACTACAACTACGCCACGCCGGCCGTGCCGGTCACCGGGCAGGCGTCGGTCAGCCCGAGCGGCGTTGGCGAGGTCAGCGTGTTCGGCGCGCGGTTCTTCTCGGCGGGGGATGGGGCGCGGCTGGCGCGGATCAAGGCCGAGAGCCTCTCCGCGACCGGCGTCGTGTACCAGGCGATGGGCAAGGCAGCGACGGTGGTCCCCGGGTTCACCTTCGAGGTCGAGGACCACCCGCGGGCCGCGTTCAACACGAAGTACCTGGCCATCGAGATCGAGCACTGGTCCAACCAGGCCCCGGACATGCCCGAGCTCCGCGACTTCACGACGTGGACCGACAACTACCGCATGGAGGCCAAGGCCATCCCCGTCACGACGCAGTTCCGCGCGCCGCAGGTCACCGAGTGGCCCCGCATCTTCGGCACCGAGATCGCGATCGTCGAGGGCGCGGCGGTCAGCGAGTACGCGCAGATCGACAGCCATGGTCGCTACCGGATCAAGTTCCTCTTCGACGAGAGCGACCTGAGCGGGGGGAAGGCGTCGACCTGGGTCCGGATGCTCCAGCCCCACGGCGGCGGCATCGAGGGCTTCCACTTCCCGCTGCGCGCCGGCGTCGAGGTCATGTGCGCCTTCGAGGGCGGCGATCCTGACCGGCCGGCCATCGTCGGCGTCGCGCCCAACGCGCTCACGCCGAGCCCGGTCACGTCGGGGAACAACACGCGGAACGTGATCCAGACGGGCGGGCGGAACCGGCTCGAGCTCGAAGACCAGGCCGGGCAAGAGCGGGTCACGCTGTCGACGCCCTATGACAACACCTACCTCCGGATGGGGGCGCCCAACGGTGGATCGTCGTATGAAGTCAAGTCGCAGGGCCACGCCTATGTATGGATCGGAGGCAGCTCCGAGAACATCGTGGGCGGCAACCGAACGGCGATCACCGTCGGCATCTCCGAGAGCGTGATCGGGGGCTTCAGCTTGAGCGCCGTCGGGGGTTACGCCGGGAGCTTCATCGCTGGATACTCACAGAACGTGATCTTGGGCTATCGCCACACGACCATCCTCGGCAATGAAAAGACGATCCTCCGCGGCAACCGAAAGACCAATATCACGAGGAATCGGAGCACGAAGATCGGGGGCGACGACACGTTCACGCTCGTGGGCGATCGCCTCGCCACCATCAGGGGCAACAGCAGCTTGCGCATCATGGGGAAGCGCAACACCCAGATCAGAGGCAAGGACGAAAGCACCTTCTTCAACGGGCGAGAGACGACGGTCTTCGTATCGAACAAAACGACGATCAACGGTACCAGCGAGACCGATGTCAACGGGACCCGACGCACAGACGTCCGCGGCCACGCCACCGGCAACTTTTATGCGGGGCGAACGACTACCGTTCACGCGGGGGGAAGCACGAAGACGATCAGAGGCGGGAACACCGCCAAGATCTATGGCCCCAGGAAAACCACGGTCTATGGACCGAGCTCGAGCACCATCCATGGCCCCGCCGAGAGCAAGATAACAGGCCTCTACACGACCAAGATCGGGTCGCGCGTCGAGGTCATCAACGGAACGAAATACGAGAACATCAAGGGGCTAGCGTTCAAACGCGCCCCCTTGGAGATAAAGAAACTGAACGCAGCAGAAATCTCGGCGAAGGGCTACAAGGCCTCAGCCGAGATATTGACGATCAAAGCTCGACTCGGCCTCTCGAACGCGGACTTGCACATCCTGAAGTAATCCACCCATCGAGCGTGGAACAGGCTCGCGCCCGGCGCTGAGCCGAACGATCCATCGAGCCCGCTACCCTGGAGTCCTTCGGATGAAAATCGTCAAGCCCATGCGCCTCGGGGTGGTGCCGAGGGTCTTCATGCACCAGCGCACCCCGCACCTCGTGGTCACCACCTTCGTCGGCTTCTCCTACGACCGGCCGGCCCGGCTGCTCTATGAGCCCACGGTCTGGAAGATCGCCATGGAGGAGCTCGGCGAGGACGGCCTCCTCGACGAGTTCAACCCCAAGACCCGGGGCGAGCTCCTCGTCACGGGCCGCTGCTATCCGCCGGGGCGCACCGCCCGCCCCGCGAGCTCGGTCCGCGTCCAGCTGGGGCCCATCAACAAGAGCCTCTACGTCATCGGCGACCGGACGTGGGGGATGCTCGGCATGTCGGACCCGGCGCCCTTCACCGAGATGCCCGTCACCTGGCGAAACGCCTTTGGCGGGAAGGATTTTGCCAGGAACCCGCTGGGCAAAGGCCACGGCGACAAGAGCGCGGCGCTCCCCAACATCGAGTCGCCCAAGCACCTCATCCACGCGCGCAGCGACTGCCCGACGCCCGCCGGCCTCGACGGCTACGACATGACGTGGCCCCAGCGGTTCTCCAAGATCGGCACCTACGACGCGGCGTGGCGCGACGAGTGCTTCCCTGGTTTTGCGCGGGATCTGGACCCGACGCTGTTCAACATGGCTCCGGAAGACCAGCAGATCGACGGGTTTTTCAGGGGCGACGAGACCTTCGTTGTCGAGAACATGCACCCCGACAAGCCTCGGATCGAAGGCGCCCTCCCCGGGGTCGTGGGTCGATGCTTCGTCTGCCTCAAGACGAGCGACGGCGTGGAGATCCACGAGCCCGCGATGAAGCTCGACACGGTGCGTCTGTTCCCGCACCGCGAGCGTGGGGTCGTCCTCTTCCGCGGCGGCATCGAGATCTCCGAGGACGACGCAGACGACGTGGTGGCGGTGCTGGTTGCCTGCGAACCCATGGGTGCCCCCAGGCCCGTCGCGTATTACCACGACTACCTCATCCCCCGGCTTGGCCTTGAGGGCAACGATCTCCCGGATGACCAGGACGACACGCTCATGCCCGAGCCCGAAGATCCGGAGGCGCCGCCGCTGCCCGATGACACGCTCTCCGGGCTCGCGTCAAAGCTCAGGCGGGAAGGGTTTCTGGGAGGCACTCCGGCTCGATCCGTCAAGCGCGCGGCCAGAGCCGCGGCCGGCGCCGGCGTCGTCACCGCCGGTGTCCACGGAGCGGGAGCAGCGGAGGGCCTCGACGCCGAAGCGGCCGAGGCCGAGCTCGAGAGGGACCCCGACATCGAGGCGACCGAGGCCGATCTCGCCGAGATGGGGATCGACCCCGGGCACCTCGCCGCCGCAGCCGACGACGAAGGGGCGGAGCCAGCCACGGACTTCCCGGAGGGCACGGAAGAAGAGAGCCCTGCATGGTCCCAGGCGGACGCGGGGGTGAGCCACGAGGCGGACACGGAGCCACTCGCGTTTGCGGCCCCGACGACGACCCCCGCCCTGGAAGACGACCCCGAGGAGGCCGAAGCGCTTCGCGCGCAGGAAGCGCTCATGGAATGGGGCAAGAAGCAGCTGCGAGACCGTGGCATCGATCCAGAGGCGCACCTCGCCCAGGAAGAGCCGTCCAACGACCTTGCGTCCCTCGATGACTCGGAAGAATCCGAAGAGGCCGTGGTCCGCTTGGTCGAGGGTCGGCTCGGCGGCGGGCTGACCGCGCACGGGGTCGACGTGGGCGCGTTGTTGGCGAGGACGCGTCAGAACGCCGCCGAGGGTCCGAGCGAGCTCAGGATGTCGGAGATCCGCGAGCGCGTGCGGCGGTCGCTGACGAGCGAGGGCTTCACGCCGGAGAAGAGCGAAGAGCTGGTGTCGTCGCTGGATTGGCAAGCATTCGAGGACGAGACCCAGGCCGCCGCTGACGAGGACCTCGACGACACATTCCACCTCCCCGACGAGGCGCCCGAGGCTGCCCAAGCGCTGCCAGAGGGCGAGGCCTGGGGCGGTGAGCCTGCGGACGACGAGGGCTTCGCGTCTGCGGAGGATCTGGACGACAGGGCTTCGTCTTTCACCGAGCTGGGCGAAGACGGGCCTCGGCTCGCGCACCTCCTGGCGGCCTCCGCGCCCCTCGACAGCGAAGAGTCCCTGCGACTTCGCGGCGAAGTGGAGGCCGGGCACAAGGAGGGGCGGAGCTTCGCGGGGTGCGACCTCACGGGCGCCGATCTCTCTCACCTCGACCTCGAGGGGATCGACCTCGAGGGCGCCATGCTCGAGTCGGCCTTTCTCACCGGGAGCATCTTGCGAAGGGCGAATCTCACAGGAGCCGTCCTGGCGCGAGCCAACCTGGAGGCCGCGGATCTCTCGGAGGCCAAGCTCAACGGAGCCAATTTCGGTTCGGCGTGCCTGCGGGACGTGAAGGCAGGTGGAGGCGTCGATTTCAGCGAGGCCGTGCTCGTCAAGGCGGACCTCTGGGGAGCGGATCTGTCCGGCGCCAATCTCTCGCGCGCCGACCTCTCCGAGGCCAATTTCTGCGACACCAACCTGGAGAACGCCGTCGCGGAAGAGGCGACGTTCCAGCAGGTGGACCTCACGGGGGCGCGCCTCGTGGGCGCGCGGCTCTCGGGGTGCACCTTCAACGAGGTGAACGTGACCGAGGTCGATTTCACCGGCGTCGACCTGAGCTCCGCCACCTTCATCGCCGCCCAGGGCGACCGCGCCATCTTCCGGAACGTGATGGCAAAGGACCTCACGAGCGTGATGGGCTCGTCCTTCGCTGGCGCAGACTTCGCCGGCGCGAACCTCGCCGGCGCGAACCTGATGGGGACGAGCCTCGCCGGCAGCGACCTCTCCGACGCCGACCTGCGCGGCGCGCTGCTCAACGAGGCCGACTTGACGGAGGCGAGCCTCGATCGCGCGAACCTCGCCGAGGCCATGCTGATCCGCGCCAACCTCACCGGGGCGTCGCTCTACGCCGCTGACCTGAGGCAGAGCATCATGAACCATGCGTGCGTCCAGGGGGCCAACTTCGAGAAAGCCAACCTGTTCAGCGTGTGCGCCGATCGAATGGTTGGAGATGACGACACGAGCTTTGCCGGCGCCAACCTCAAGCGACTCAGGGTAATACCGGCCTAGAGGGAGCATGGACAGGGAAGCGCTGCGCAAGCTGATCGAACAAGAAGAGGTCGTCTCGGAGCTGGACTTGTCGGGCTTCGACCTGTCGGGGCTCGACCTCTCGGGCGGGATCTTCGAAGATGTCCGCTTCACCAACGCCAACCTCGCCGGCGTCAAGGTGCGTGAAGCGATCTTTCACCGCTGTGACCTCGCGGGAGCCAACCTGAAGGGGCTGGATTTTCACCTTGGCACGGCCATGGACTGCACGTTCGCGGGGGCCGTGCTCGCCGACGCCTCGCTGGTTGGAGCGAACGTCTCGACCGTGAACCTCGAATCGGCCGATCTGACCGGAGCCGACCTCTCGTCGGCTACCATCGACCATGCCGAGCTCAAGAACGCCCGATTCGTCCGTGCCAACCTGACCGACGGCACCCTGTTCGGCGTCACGCTCGAGGGCACGGACTTCTCTCAGGCCAACTTGACCAGGGCTGTCTTGTTCCGTCAGGACCTGTCCCAGGCCATTCTCACGGGGACTACCCTCGTGGAAGCGATCCTGATCGAGGTGCGGATGGGGCCCAAGGACTTCCGGCGGATGGACCTCAGCAGAACGCAATTCACCAGCGCCGACCTGCAGGGTTGCGACTTTTCAGGGGCCACGCTGACGCAATGCGGCTTCAAGGGCGCCAACTTGACCGGGGCTCGACTGGACGGCGCCGTCGCCCGGCTGGCCGACTTCGTCGAAGCGACCCTGATGAACGCGAGCCTCACCCAGGCCGACCTGAGCCAGGCGCTCTTCGTCGACGCGCGCGCGGGCGCCACGAACCTCTCGGGCGCGCGGCTCGAGATGAGCGTCTGGCACCGGGCGAGGTGCCCGGGTGCCCGCTTCTGCCGGGCAGACCTGAGCCATGCAGACTTCTCCCACGCCGACGTGTCTTCCGCCGATTTCTCCGATGCGACGCTGTCGCGCGCGCGGCTGCACCGCGTGACGGACAAGGGCACGATCTGGCCGCCGAGCAAGGCGCTGGCGCACGGAGACGACCAGGAGCTCAAGGAAGCAGAAGACTGGCAGGCCAACGTCCTTGGGAGGCCTGCCGTCAGTCAACGCACCCCTCACACATGAGGAAACCATGCAGAGCGCAGCAAGAGCGAGACAATACCAGCGGGAAGCCTACGGCGAACACGGCGCCGTGCTCCGCATCGATGGCTCCGCGTACATCGTCGAGACCGAGCATGGCGAGGTCCGCGCGAAGCGCGCGACGAGCTGCCTGCTGGAGCCTGCCACCGGAGACCTGGTGCTCCTCACCGCCGTGAACGGCACGCATTACATCCTCGCCGTCCTCGAGCGGGAGGAGGGCGCGCCCTCACACCTCGTCTCCGAAGGAGATCTCCAGATTCGTCTGCGGCGCGGCTCGCTGGGCCTCTCGGCGCCCGACGGTGTACACGTGGCAGCCGGCAAGGACCTCTCGATGGCCGCGTCGACCTTCCGTGTCCAGGCCAAGGAGGGGCACGTCGCGCTGGAGCTGTTCTCGTTCCTCAGCAAGGTGGCTCGCGGCGAGGTCGACCGCGCCAAGCTGATCGGCCGGAGCCTCGACTCGGCGCTCGAACGGCTGTCGCAGAGGGTGAAGCGCTCCTACCGCATCGTGGAAGAGGCGGACCATGTGCGCGCCGAGCGCATCGACTATGCGGCCAAGGGCAACCTCGCCATCCACAGCGAGAACGCCAAGATCACCGCGTGCCACGTCGTGAAAATCGACGCCGATCAGATCCAGGTAGGGTGACCGAACATGTTTGCAATCACGTCGAGCGGTGGAATGGATTTTGGCATGCCGGATGTCTGCCGTCTTCCGACGATGGTCCCCGTCCCATTTCCAAACTTTGCAGCGAAGCCCATGGGGACGTCCCCCGCGTACAAAGTGCGCATCGGGGTCGCTCCCGCCCATACCCTGACAACCACCATTCCGCTCACCTCCGGCGACAACCCTGGGCTCCTTGGTGGCGTGATCTCCGGCCGCAACATGGGCCCCGCGAGGCGTCTCCGATTCTCTCGCAACACGTTGTGGCAGGGAAAACCGGCGGTGGTGCTGTCCGCCAACGGCTTTGGGAACCAGATCAATACGAACTCGACGACCATTGTCCCGAGCCAGATCAAGGTCCTGGTTCTCAAGTGACGTCCACTCGGTCTTCCGCGAGAGCCGTCCGCGAGAGCCGTCCGCGAGAGCCCGCCCTGTTCTGACCCCTGAGGGACACCCACGTGGCCATCGATGAAACTACCCGCATCCGCCTGGGGATCATTCAAAAGAAATACGGCGAGCGCCTGGCCCGCAGCACGAACGGCGCCAACACGCCGGATCGGCGCCAGGTTTTCATCGATGAATTCCGGCGGATCCTGGCCGACATCTTCGTGCCCACGTTCGAAGCCATCGGCGGGGAGCTCGCCTCGTCAGGCCACGCTTACCGGATCGAGCATGACGTGGGCGAGAAGACGCCCAGCATCGAGTTTCACCTCCTGCTCCGGGGCGTACCGGCGAACGCGAACAACCTGATCCGCCTCTTCTACAGCGCCGAGGCCGCGGGCGACGGAGAGGTGATCGCCGAGGTCAACGTGTACCAGACCCTGACCGAGCTCACGCGGTTCCGGGTGCTGTCGCGGGTCACCCGGGAGGTCGCGGAGCAGATGTGCGTGGACGCCATCGAACACGTCTTCGCCTGCAACGCTCGCTGAGCGGCCCGCGCGATGCCTGCGGCCCGGCCGGAGGCTGCGAGCGTCGTCCTCCATCCTCCAGCAGGGCGACCCGGCGCTTCACGCTGCGCGCAGGATCCGCCGGTACGTCTCGAGGTACGCCGCCGCCGTCGTCGCCGCCGAGAATCGCTCCTCGGCCGCGCCACGGCACGCCGCCGGATCGAGCCGGTCGACCCTCGCGATCGCGTCGGCCATCTCCGCCACGCCGTCCACGAGGAACCCCGTCCGGCCGTGCTCGACGATCTCCGGCAGCGCGCCGGCGCCGCGCAGCGCGATCACCGGCGTGCCCGAGGCCAGCGCCTCCAGGGCCACGAGCGAGCTGGTCTCCTGCACCAGGCTGGGGACGAGCACGCACCGCGCCGCCGCGAGCAGGCGGCGCTTCCGGGCGAGGCCTACCGGGCCGATGAAGCGCCGCACAGGCCCGGGGCCGCGCAGCATCGGCAGCAGGACCTCCCGGAGATACCGCGTGTGCTCCTCGTACCCGAACGCCTGGCCGGCGATGAGCAGCGGCACGCCGGCGCGGACCGAGGCCTCGACGGCGACGTGATAGCCCTTCTCCGGGCAGATCCGGCCCAGCGCGAGCGCGAAGCCGCGCTTGTACCGCCTCGGCCGGTAGTGCTCCAGCCGGACGCCGTTCGGGATGTCGGGCAGGAGCCGCGCCTCCGGCGGACAGGCGCGCCGCTGCGTCGCGGACACGCAGTGGAGGAATGTCCTCGGCCGCTCGAGACAGAACACCGCAGGCGAATAGAAGCTCGGCGGGAGATGGAGGGTCGCGAGCACCGGCACGCCCGGCTCGGGCAGATAGCGCTCGAAATCGACGCCGTGCATGTGGACGAGGTCGATCGGATACCTGTCCAGGGCCAGCGCGATGGCGCTCCGGTGATGGCTCCAGGCCCGCTCCCTCGCCGCCTCGTCGAGGGCCGCGCCCGGCGGGGGCGCCGGCGTGGCGACCAGCGTCCCGGCGCACGCGGAGCCCTCCGGGGCGACAACGATCGACCGGTGGCCGCCGCGCGAGAGCGCCTCGTCGAGCATCGAGAGCACCTGCTCGGCGCCGCCGACGGCGTCCGGACCCACGGGCGCGAGCGGATAACCGACGAGCAGGACCGTCAGAGGCACAGCTCGCGCTCGAGGCCGAGCAGCGTGAGCGTCTTGGCCGCGAGCCGCCGCCAGCGCGCGCCGTCGATCGGGAAGCCGAGGCGCTCGTAATGGAGCGGGCCGTCGTGCGGGGGCCTGCGGAAATCGTACGCGGGCGCCGGCCGGAAGCGCTCGACCTCCGCGCCGAACGGGGCGAGCACCTCCCGCTGGCTGGCGAAGCAGGCCAGCATGGCGCGCTTCCGCGACGCCTCGATGTCCGAGAGCCGGAGGGCGATCTCGGGGACGCCGGCGTGCGCGATGAACTCGCCGGTGCGGAGTCGGCCGCGCGCGGCGTGGTACGACGCCGCCTCGAAGATCAGCGGCGAGGTGACGCCGTTCCAGAGGGCGAGCACCGCCGCCGCATGGACGGCGAGCGCCGCCGCGTCGTGATCGGGGTGGCCGCCCTCGTAGGGGTGGGTGAACACCACCTCGGGCCGCGTCCGGGCGAACAGCTCGACGAGCCGCCGGGTGAGGCTCGGCGCCTCCTCGATCGCCTCCTGGTCGACAGCGCCGAGGCACCTGAGCCGCCCCGCAGGCACGTCGCCGGCCGACATGGCGCGGGTCACCTCCTCGCGCCGGAGCGCGGCGTAGCGCTCGCGCCCGATGCCGGCGAGGCCCGCCGGCACGAAGCGCTCGTCGCGGGGCGCGCCGTCGGTCACGTGGACCACCTCGATCGGGCTGAGCCGGCCGATCCGCGCGCCGAGCCCGATGGTCTCGTCGTCCGGATGGGCGAGCACGACGAGACAGCGCGGCGCCCGGCCCGACGAGAGCCACGAGAACGGCGGCCACGCGAGCTCCTGGGCGGAGGGGCCCTGACGGCGCAGCACGGCGAGGTTCACGACAGCACCTCCGCGCGCCTGCTGCGCAGCCCGGTGCGCGGCTCGGGTCGCCCCCCCGGGATGCCGCGGTGCTCCTCGGGTCTCCTCTTTCGCTTCGGCGTGCTCGCGACGTGGGACATGAGCCACCTGGAGTGCATGCGGTCAGGTCGTCCTGGCGAAAAACGCAGCGATCTCCACACTACCAAACGGCGACGCGGCGCGCCAGACGCGCGTAAAACGCGGACAGACGAGCAGGCGCCTACGCGCTCCTTTACGTACGCACGTACGCACGCCCGCACGGCGTTACGCATGGCGGCATCTCATGCGTAGCGCCGCGTCATCCGGGCGCAGAAGTCGGCGAACTCCTCGATCCGCTGCGGAGGGCTCGTGTGGTGGGGCCGGACGCCGGCGTGCTCCGGGGTGAAGCAGTAGGTCAGGGTCACCTCGAACGGCTCGAGCGCCTTCATCTGCCGGTCGAACCAGGCCTCCGCGCCGGGGCGGAAGCTGTCGGCCCAGCTGAGGCCCGTGCGGAGGTGGCGCACCCCGAGATCCTTCAGCCACGCCACCGCGTCGTCGAGCCGATGGTCCTCGAAGTGGAACCACTGGCACAGACCGAATTCAGGGGTGTACTCCGGGAAGAGCCGGAGCGCGCGCTTGGGCGTCCCGTCCTCGCGGAGCAGGCCCATGTAGAAATGCCGGTAATACGACGAGCCCTCGGCCTCCCGGTGCCGGGTCGTCGCCGGCCACGCGCGCGGCAGATCATAGAGGCTGTACCAGTGGATCCGCTCGACCTTGCCGCGGAGCAGCTCGGCGCTCCGCCGGAGGCCGAACTCCTGCACCTCCTCGGCGCCGAACGTGGAGACGCCGACCTCGGTGATCCAGAGAGGCCTGTCGGTCACCACGCGGATCTCCTCGAGCTTGGCGGGCCACTCGTGGATCTGCCAGTGATTCCAGTCGAGGGGGAAGCCGTGCACCGCGACCACGTCGACGTGCTCGAGCACGCCCTGCCGCCCCATGTTGGCGATGAACCCCGGATCGATCGGCGAGATGCCGCCCAGCACCCGCAGCAGCCAGTGGCGCTCGCTCCGGATCGCGTCCGCTGCGAGCTTCACCATGGTTCCATACGTCGTCCACTCGGGATCGATCTCGAAGTCCCAGTGCGACTTGTTGTTGGGCTCGTTCCAGAGCATCACCGCCTCGATCACGCCAGCTCTCCCTTCTCGAAAGCTCGCCTCGCCGGGTAGACGGCGCCGGGCGGACGACCGCCGGCCCTCTCGCGCCGGCGGCAGAGATAGACCTCGGGCTCGGGGTGGTTCACTATCTCGAAGCCGGCGCTCCGCAGCATCGCTTCGGCGCAAGCCCGGTTGGGCACCCACCAGTTGGTCGGGTCGTGCGCATAGCTGTGCTCCACGAAATGGAGCCGGGGATAACCCGCCTCGTCGAATATCTCCTCCTCGGAGAAGGGAAAATCTTCCTCCAGCAGCGCCACCTCCGCGCTGCCGCGCTGCATGCTCTGGAAAATGAGCGTGTGTCCGACCACGTGCTCGTGGAGCAGATCGAGCGCCAGGAGCGGGTGGCGGAGGTGGTACAGGACGCCCAGGAAGAGCACGAGATCGAAGCGCTCTCCGAGGCTGCCGACGTCGTACACGGAGAGCTTCCGGAACTCGATGTCCGCCCCGGAGACCTCCGCGGCGAAGCGCGCCTGCGCCAGGTAGTCCTCGTCGCTGTCGATGCCGAGGACGCGCGCCGCCCCGCGCCGCTTCATCTCGAGCGAGTAGAAGCCGGCGTTGCAGCCGATGTCGAGGACCGTCTTGCCCGTGAGATCCGCCGGGACGGCGTCGGCGAAGCCCCTCCATTTGAACGCGGGGTAATCGCCCAGGAAATGGTCGGGCGCCGTCTTCACCCCGCCGAGATCGAGGTTGTGGAACCACGGCCCGAGCCCGCGCACGCGCTCCTGGATCTGCTCCCGCGTCCACTTCGTCGCTCCCTCGACGCACCTCTCCATGGCCCCTCCCTTCACGCGGCAGCGCGGCTGAGGAGCTGGATGGCCTCGTGGTAGCCGTGCAGCGTCCCCACGTCGACATAGGCCTCTCCGGCCCGCACGGCGCGCGCGCTGCCGCCGCGGGCGAGGTACTCGTTCACCAGCGTCCCGATGTACGGGTCCTCCCGCCCGCGCTCGCACCAGAGGCCGTGGAGCTCTTGCATCACAGCCCCCGTGAGCCTGAAGGCGCCCCAGACCCACCGCGAGCGCGCGCCTCGCTGCTTGACCTGGATCTCGAGCACCCGGCCCTCCTCGTCGGTGACGACCGCGTCGAAGAGCTCCGGATGCTCGACCGGAAAGAGCAGGAACGAGAGCCCCCCGCCGCCGAGCGAGCAGAGCCCGTGCTCCGGGAACCACACCGTGTCGGGGAGCCCCACGAGCACGTCCTCCTCCGGCCGGATCCAGGGGAGCGACCTGAAGATGGCGTCGCAGAGCCCGGCGGCGGCCGGCTGCACCACATAACAGATGTGCGCCGGGCCGACGCTCGCGCCGTAGTACTCGACGATATCCGACTTGCCCGGCGAGATCACCATGCAGAGCCGGGTCGCCCCGGCGAGCACCATGCGATCGATGAGGTACTCGCTGACCGCGCGCGGCCGCTCCACGTCGCCGTCCCTGCGCGTCCCCACAGGGAGCAGCTCCTTCGAGAAGGCGAGCGGCTGTATCCTGCTGCCCAGGCCCGCCGCCGGAATCACTCCCCACATCGCGTCGTCCCTCCGTTCCATGAGCCGACCTCGACTGCGTTCAATGAGCCGAGACCGACTCGAGAATGGTCACGAGCTCCGCCGCGCGGCGCGCCGCGCTGTGCTCCGCGAGCACCCGCTCCTGCGCCGCGCGGGCGATGGCCGCGATCTCGCCCGCCGGGAGCGAGAGCGCCGCGACCGCCTCGTCCGTCGTCGCCGCCACGAGGATCTCCCTCCCCGGCGTGAAGAACCGGTCGAGCCCCTCCCACCCGTCGCTCAGGATCGGCGTCCCGCAGGCGGCGGCCTCGAAGAGCCTGCCGGAAGGGCAGTAGCCCATCGCCGCCATCGCCCCCCGCGTCACGTTGAGCGTCAGCCGCGACGAGCAATAGAACGCCGGGTGATCCGGCGGCGCCACGTGGCGCACGTAATGGACGTTGTCGCCGTTCTGCGCCCACGGGAAGTCCCCGGGATAGAGCGAGCCCCCGATGACGAACCGCCTCTCGGGCAGCCGCCTCGCCGCCTCGAGGAAGAGGCGGGAGAGCGCCGCCTGCCGGTCGGCGGCGTACGTGCCGAGGTATGAGAGATCCCCGCGGAAGCCGTCCCGCGGCGGGACAGGGCGGTGCACCGCCGGGTCCGCGCTGCCATAGAGCGGGAACACCCGCCGGGCGCCGAGCTTCGCCTTTAGCTGATCGAGCGCCGCGCCGCCGGTGTAGCTGAGCACGCAGTCGAAATCGACGAGGCCTCGAGGGCCGATGTAGCCGACCGGCTGTCCGGCCTGGATGCGATCCAGCGTCACAGGCGTGTCGAGATCGTAGAAGACCTTGAGCGCGCCGGACTCGAGGACCACGTCGGTCGCGGGGCCGCCGTCGGGGCAGTACGAGGTGACCATCGCCGCGTCGGCCTCGCGGACGGCGCGCCTGGCCTCGGGGAGGACGTCCTCGAACGAGGTGTAGAGCCGGAGCGTGTTGCCGTGCGAGAGCGCGCTCAGATCCCGGTGCGCGGCGTAATACGGGACGTCGCGCTCGAAGAAGGTGACGCGGTGCCCGGCCCGCCCGAGGGCGGAGACGACGCCGCGCCACAGCGTGGCGTGGCCATTGCCCCAGGAAGAGCTGATCGTCAGACCGAAGATGACGAGCCTCATGGCGGAGCGGACCTCCTCCATGCCTGCATCTCCGGCGCCGGCGTCGGCGGCCTGCCCGGCTCGCCGAGGATCATCGCTTCCACCTCGGGGCGGCAGCGGATCCGCGGCAAGAGCGCCCTTGCCTCGGGCCGGAGGCGGCGGAGCGTGTACGCCACCTTGGCGCGAGTGTGCTCGGGCCCGTAGCAGTCGAGGAACCCGGCGCTGTTCAGCGAGAAGAACGAGAGCGCGTCGGCGTCGTTGAGCAAGGCGAGCTCGGCGTCGTCCCCCGGCCGCTCGTGCGACGCCACCAGGGCGCCGATCCGGTCGAGGACCTCCGGCGCGAGCCCGACGCCGGCGAGCACGGCGCGCGTCAGTGCCGCCCCGCGCCGCGCGTGCTCGTCCTTGAACGCCTGGTAGTCCGGGGCGCGGTGCTCACGCCGGACGTCCGCCTCGGAGACGAGCCGCTCCACGTCGTGGAAGAGCGCCGCCGCCTGGACCGCGACGCCGGCGCGCGGTTCGAGGCGGAGCATCCATTGCCAGACGTCGACCGCATGATCGTGATCGGCGCGGACGAGCGGCCTGTCGAGATCGTGGAGCTCCCGGTGCCGCCCGAGGATCCGGGCGAAGACAGCGGTCGCGGAGGCGGGGTTCTTCCTGCGGATGAAGCGCTGGCACCGTGTGAGGACCTCGTAGGCGGCGCACGCGGCGCCCGCTCGATCGAGCCCCTCGATCCGGAGGTCGAAGAGGCCGCCGGCGTCGAGCGCGTGCAGGCGGGTGTCGAGCGCCCACAGGTCGAGCGCCGACGAGCGCCACGCGCGGCCGTCGACGACGGCGTGGAGCGCACCCCCGGATGGGCCGGGCGCGCCGCTCTTCACCGCCACGCCAGGGAACTCCCTGGAGAGCGCCGCCGTGTCGGACGGGGAGAGGAGCGGCGTCCCGCAGATCGAGGGTCCATCGCTGCTCGAAGGGGGGCCGTCGATGAGGATCAGGCGCTTGAGCATGAGCGTGCGCTCTCCGGTCAGCCCGGCATGGAGCTCGACACAGCTGCCGCGCGCGGCTGCCGCGGACGAACAGGGATCGCAGGTGGGAACCTATCGCCGTGGTCCTCACCGCACCATCGCGGAAATTCCGTAGAGCACCGTCGGGAAAGAAATGAGCGCGAGACGTGGGATCGCCGTAGCCAAGCCCGTCGCGGCGATCTCCTCTCGGCGCTCCGCTCCCGGCGCTCCACCCCGAGCCCCGGCATCCGCTCCGCGGCCGCCCTGGCACGACAGCCGACCGGCTCCCATTGCGCGCCGCGGCCCGGTAAGCGAGGGTGACGCCGATGCAGCTTGCGCAGCGCCTGGCCGGGCTTGAGATGTCGGCCGTCCCCGTGTGGGTCCTCGACGTGGACCGCTCTCGGGTCTGCTGGGTGAACGAGGCCGGCCTGGAGCTGTGGCGGGCGCAGGATCGCGACGAGCTGTTCGCGCGCGATTTCTCGATGGTGCCTGCGCCGGTCCGGACGCGCATCCAGGCCCTCGCCGCGCAGGTGCGCGAGCGCCGCGTCGTGCGCGAGAGCTGGACCTTCTACCCGCGCGGGGTGCCCGTGACGGTGACGCTCCACTCCTCGGACGTCGAGCTCGATGATGGGCGATTCGCGATCTTGAGCCAGGCGCTTCCCCCGGATGGAGCCCCTGAGCCGGAGCTCCTCCGAGGCATCGAGGCGCTGCGCCACACCTCCGTGATGATCGGGTTCGTCGACCCGAGCGGAGACCTGATGATGCAGAACCCGGCGGCTCTGCAGGCGTTCGGCCGCACCAGGACGTGGAGCGCCTGGCTGGGCGAGCCCGGCGAGGCGGACGCGATGCTCAGGGCGGCGCTGGACGGCGACACCGTGGCGCGAGAGATGATCGTCCGCACCGTGGAGGGGGAGCGCCTGCACGCAATCGAGGGGCGAGCGGTGCGTGATCCCGTGACGGGCGCCATGGGGGTTCTGTTCCACCACACCGACGAAACGGCGCGGATAGGGGCGGAGCGCTCCGCCGAGGAGCGCGGCCGCCTTCTGGAGGAGCTGAACGCGACGCTCGCGCTCGTCGAGCAGCAGCGCGGTGAGATCCTCGCCCTCTCCGCGCCCATCCTGGACGTGGGCGAGCGCGCGCTGGCGCTGCCGATCATCGGGGCGCTGAGCCGAGAGCGGAGCGCGGAGATAGCGGCGCGGCTCCTGCCTGCAATCGCCGGCTCCGGGGTCGACCGGGTGATCCTCGATATGACCGGCGCCGCGGCGCTCGACGAGGCCGGCGCCAGGCACCTGATCGAGATGGTACGAGCCATCCGGCTGCTCGGCGCGTCCGCCATGATCACGGGCATCCAGCCCGCGCTGGCCCGCACCCTGGTGGCATCGGGCTTTGACGGGACCGGCATCACCATCGTCGGCTCCATCGCCCAGGGCCTCTCGCGCTCCAGGAAGCGCTGAGTCGAAGCCACCGTCGTGCTCCGGCCGGGCATCCGGCCTCGTCCTGCCGTAAGCCTTCGACCACCTGGCACACGTCGGTCAACGATTGGCACAAAGCGGCACCATAATTCGTAACCTCTCAAGATTACATCGCATTCAGGACGGCACAAAGCATGCTCCTCCGGGCCATCATGAACATCGAGATGGCAAGGCGAGCGGTTGGGGTCGGGGTGTTGGCGGCGAGTGCGTCCTTCGGAGGAGGATGCATGGCCGAGGTCGTGGACGGGACCGATGAAGCGCAGGATGAAGTGAAAGAAGAGCAGACCGCCTGTTGGGCTGACTTCGGCCCCGAGGCGCCCGGCGAATGCACCATCGGCGAGGAGCGGGAATGTCCTGACGACGATCCCGCGTCTGTGACCGGGTTTTGCCGTGAAAAGTGCGTGAACATCGACGACAAGGCCGTCTGGGGGCTCAGGACCTATGACTTCCAGTGCCCCTTCTATGAATCGGCCTGGCACATCGGCACATCGGTTGAATGTGGCTGTTTCACGCCGCTCGTGCTCTCCTTCGACGATCGCCCGGTGGAGTTCACCGCCGAGGCGGGCGCCGCCTTCGATCTGACCGGCACCGGCGTGTGCCACGCGAGCGATTGGCCCACCTCGGCGACGCCCTGGCTCGCGCTCGATCGCGACGGCGACGGCGTCATCCAGGATGGAGGCGAGCTGTTCGGCTCGGCCACGCGGCTGGGGAGCGGGGGGTTCGCGAAGAACGGCTTCGAAGCGCTGCGGGAGCTCGACGCGGACAACAACGGCGTCTTCGACAAGCACGATCCGGCGTTCGCCAGGGTGGTCGTCTGGTCGGATAACAACCTCGACAGGACGAGCGAACCGAGGGAGATCACGCCCCTCGAGGCGCTCGGCGTGACGTCGATCGATCTCCGCGACTTCCGTGACATGCGCTGCGACGCGCGCGGCAATTGCGAGGGCGAGCGGAGCGCTTTTGCCTTCACGGACGCCGCGGGCGCGGCGCGCCGGGGGACGGTGATCGACGTGTACATGTCTCGTCGATGAGCGCTGCGCGGTGTTCACTCGGGCAGGCGGCGTGGGGGCAACGTAGCCATCTATGCTCCGCAGCGCGGCGCGCGGGCGGATCCGTCACTCACACGCTTCTGCGGAGCCCACGAGGGGGGGCATGAAAGCCGCCTGCTCTACCTGGCTGGGTCACAACAATTTACATTTTCCAAAGGGTGTGCTCCCTTCTCCTCCAATGCCGGGTCGTGCGCCTCGCTTTGTCCGGACAAGCCATGAGGGTGAAGGGGCCTCGCGCGCCGCGCAGGCGCCGGGGGCGGGGATTGCGCGGGCTCGGCTCGTGTGCACCGGCGACGTCGGCGAGGCTCGGGAGGCCTTCCGCCGCGTTTACGTGGGCGCGACCCTCGAGCCCAGGCGCGGCACATCGTTCGGCTGTGCGATGGAGGTCGCCTCGTTCGGCACAATCCGTGTCGTGGCGGGCGACTGGCCCGGCGGAGGGCGGGCCTTCGTGCCGGCGGTCGGGGACCAGTACATCCTGTCTCTCTCGGCCGGCGGAGAGAGCGCCGGCGATTACGCGGGCGAGCCCTTCCGCGTCGTGCCGGGCCGGCGCGCCGCGCTGTTTTCACCGGGGCGATCCTGCTCGCTCAATGTCAGCGGGGAGTTTCACGGACGGACCCTCGTGATCGACCGCGGAGCTCTCGACGCCCACTTCACCACGCTCACGGGTGCTGCGCTGCGCGGCCCGATCCGGTTCGGTACGGCGCTCGACATCGAGGACGGACCTGGCCGCGCGGTCCACGAGGTCGCGCAGCTCTTCCGCCGCCAGATCGAGCAGTCTTGGGCCTCGCCGATGCTGCTCGCCGCGCTGCGTGGTGCTCTCTTCACGAGCCTCCTGGTACACGCCCGGCACAGCCTATCGGAGACCCTCGATGCGCCGCAGCCGCGCGTGGCTCCGGCGTGCGTCCGCAAGGCTGAAGAATACATGGCTGCGCACGCTGCGGAGCCCATCACGCTGGCCGACATCGTCGCCGCGGCGGGCGCGCCGGAGCGGTCCCTGCGAGCAGCCTTCGTGGCGAGCCGGGGAATGCCGCCGATGGATTTCCTGCGGCGGCGCCGGTTCGAGCTCGCGCGCCGCCAGCTGGCCGATCCCTCGGACGGCACGTCGGTCGCGGGCGTCGTGGCCGCGCTCGGGCTCGGCAACCCGGGGCGGTTCAGCGTCGAATACAAGCGCCGGTTCGGCGAGAGCCCCTCCGAGGCGCTGTCCGCGGGACGCGCGGCCGCGGGCCTGCCGCGCCTCCGGCCGCGGCGCCGGCGCTGAGCGTCACGAGCGCTGGCACCCACGAGCAACAACTCGTGCGGCCGTGGTCGCCTCACTCGTCGGCCCCCTGAGCCGCGCCGTCGCCCACCCTCGGGGATGAGGTGGCGGCCTGGGTCGCTCACGAGGCGATCGGTCGGCTGCTCGGGCTGGAGGAAGACGCCGCGCGCCGGAGCGAGCACGACCGGCTCGCACGGGAGGCGCCGGTGCGGACGTACCGGGTGGGCCGGAACGGCGCGCTCGAGGTGGCGGGGCATAGTCGGCCCCTCGCCTCGCATTCGCGAGCCCGTCGGCATCTCACGAAACTGACCGCGGCAGTGCTAGGGTGCGCCGCGTGCCGACGATCTTCACCAAGGGCGATCTCCTCAACACCCCGGATCTCCACGCGTACGCGCACGGCGTGAGCTGCGTGGGCAAGATGGACACGGGGATCTCCGTGGCCTTCAAGAAGCGCTGGCCGGGCCTGCTCCCGGCGTTCGAGCAGCGGAGCGCCGAGCGGAAGCTCCAGCTCGGGGAGGCCTTCGTCTGGAGCGAGGGCGGCGACACGGTGTACAGCCTCACGATCCAGGAGAACGCGACGAAGAGGCCCTCGCTCGCCGCGCTAGAGCGCTCGCTCGTTGCGATGGTGACGCACGCCGCCGGGGCGGGGATCGCGCGGATCGGCGTACCGCGCGTGGGCGCCGGCAAGACCGGCCTCGAATGGCTGCGCGTCAAGAGCATCCTCGTCAAGGTCGCCAACGACAAGCCGGTCACGCTCGTGGTCTACGAGCAGTTCGTGCGCGCCCCGGGCGCCTGACTCCAGCGTTGGAGGACGTGATGCGCACCCGCGGCATCAAGACCGGGGCCTGTTCGTCCCGGGACGATGCTTGACCGAGCGGGGTGGCCGTCGGATACGGCAGCCTGGACATCATGATTCGTTCTGCGCGCTCATCGCGGTGATCACGACACCGCGTCGCTCCCGGATCCCGGTGCTCGGCGTGCGATCGAGCGGGCCGATCACGGGCTGGGCTTGGCTTTGTCCCGCAGGTAGAGAGCCTCCACTTGCTGCCGGGCCCACGGGGTCCGTCGCAGGAATTGCAGGCTCGATTTGATGCTGGGATCATACTTGAAGCAGCGAATGTTGATCATGCGTCCGAGCTGCTCCCAGCCATGCTGCGCGACCAGGTGCTCGAGGATCATCTGGAGCGTGACACCGTGAAGAGGATTGTGGGGCTGGGGCTGAGTCAACTCGGTGCTCGGGGGGCGATCGCCCCGGAGGGCCAGCGTGAGCCCGCTGTGTAGCACGTCGCGCGGCGGCCGCCGCACCCACGCCGCCCGTTCGCGCCGAGGAGCGCTCGGTTTCATCGGCCCCGCCCCCTCGTCGCAGCGACCCTGGCGGGAAGATGCGGTATGCGCCTTCGCTGCGGCCAGGTGAGCGGGGAGCTGCTGCGCCGCCGCCGTGCTCGACCGCTTGCCGTCGATCTGCGTCGGGTACACTGCCGGCGCACCAGCACCTCCACCTACTTCTCCACGGAAAGCTCGCCCCATGAAGCACGCGTTCCTCGCGGCGCTCTCGCTGACCCTCAGCGCGTGCGCCGGACCGCTGGCGAAAGGGCCGTCGGTCGATCTCCGCCTGCGGCACGTCGTCCTGTACCAGAACGGCCTCGGTTACTTCGAGCGCACCGGCGTCATGTCGGGCGAGCGGCTCACGCTCCGGTTCCGGGAGCGCGAGGTCGACGATGTGCTGAAGAGCATGGTGGTCGTCGAGCAAAACCTCGGGCCCAACGAGACCCCCTCCACCGTGAGCGCGCTCTTGCCGCGCTCCGGGCAGGCGAGCGGGCCCGAGGAGCCCACCGAGATCGAGCTCGTCTTCTCGCCGGCCGCGAGGAGGCCCGTGTCGATCGCGTACGCGGTGCCGACCGCCGCCTGGAAGGCGACCTACCGCGTGATCCTGCCGGCCAAGGGGCAGAAGGAGAAGCGGGCGCTCCTCCAGGCCTGGGCGCTCATCAGCAACATCGGCGACGAGGACTGGAGCGAGGTCGACGTGACGCTCGCGACGGGCGCGCCGCTCTCCTACGTCTCGAACCTGCGCGCGCCGGCGATGCTCGACAGGCCGGAGCTGAAGGGCGTCTACGACGGCGAGGGCGGCGCGCTCGCCCCCGTGCTCGCGGAGCGCTCGCCCGGGCCCGACATCGACCGCGACGGCGTGCTCGACCACGAGGACGCCTGCCCGCGCGAGCCCGGCTCGGCGAGCCCGCAACCCGACCGGCACGGCTGCCCGCACGTGGTCCGCGTCGCCAGCAGCAGCGAGGTCCAGATCCTGACCGCCGTGCCCTTCGAGAAGGGCTCGGACGTCATCCCGACGCGCGCGAGGCCGCTCATCGAGGAGCTCGCGCGCACGCTCAAGAGCGTCCCGCACCTCCGCGCGTTCGAGGTCGAGGGGCACGCGTCGTCCGACGAGGCCGGCGCGGGCGCGGCGGATCTCGCGGCCCGGCGCGCCGCGGCCGTGCGCGCGGCGCTCCTCCAGCTCGGGGTCACGGCCGAGCTCGTGACGCGCTCGCGCGGCGCCGAGGTGCCCCTCGTCGCCGGCGACACCGAGGAAGCCCGGCAGCGCAACCGCCGCGTCGTCCTGCGCGCCCTAGACGTCGGGCAGGCGCAGGCCCCCAGCCGGGGGCGCGAGGCGCCGGCCATCACGCCCGAGGCGATGGAGAAGGTGCCGGAGGGCGCGGCGAGCGTGGACGCCGTGGCCGGGGCCTTCCGGTACGCGATCGCGAACCCGGTGACGCTCCCGAAGAAGTCGTCGGCGCTGATCACGCTCATCAACCGCCCGGTCGCGGGCGCGGACGTCCTCCTGTTCCGCCCCGATCCCGCGGCGCCCGCGAGCGCGACCCACCCCTTCCGCGCCGCGCAGATCGAGAACCGGAGCGCGCTCGGTCTCCAGCCCGGCTCCGTGTCGATCTTCTCCGGCGGGACCTTCGTGGGCGAGGGTGTGCTCACGCGCCTTTTGCCCGGAGAGAGCGCGACGATCCCGTACGCCATCGACAGCTCGACCGAGGTGCGCGCGACGAGCATGACCACGGATGTGCCGGTGCGGTTCGTGTCGCTGCTCCGCGGCGCGCTGCGCGTGGAGGATCGGTACCGGCGCGTGACGGTCTACGATGTGAGGCCCGGCCGGGACGTGCCGGAGACATTGCTCATCCGCCACGCGAGGGCGACAGGGTTCGAGCCGCAGGGCCTCCCAGGGTGCACGGACGCGACGCCGGACGCCTGCCTCGTCGAGAAGAAGCTCGCGCCCGGCGCGCCCCAGAAGGTCGTGGTCGAGGAGACGCGGCTGTCTCAGCGCGAGATCCCGCTCGTCCAGGCCGACAGCGAGCGGCTCTCGCTCTACCTGAAGGGCTCGAGCCTCCCGGCCGAGCTCCGCGCGAGGCTGGACCGCGCGCTCGCGCTCCGGCGCGCGCTCGACGCGGCGAACGACGAGCTCGACCCGCTGCGGCGGAGGCGCGCCGAGCTGATCGACCGCGCCGCCGAGCTGCGCGAGAGCCTGAGGACCATCGAGCGCACGCCCCAGGCCGGCAAGCTCCGCCAGACCATGCTCGACCGGCTCGCCGAGGTGGCCCGACAATCGGAGGAGATCGGCGCGAAGATCACCCAGCGCATCGAGGACGTGGCCATGGCGCGCGCCGAGCTCGACGACACGCTCCGCGATCTGGTCATCGAAGGTCGGTGAGCGCCGGCGACTCGCCCTCTCGACCCGGCGCGCCTCGCTGACGAAGCGCGCCAGAACGCCTCCGCCTCATTCGGTTGTGCAGTCGGGCGCCGAGCTCGGGTCGGCCACCCACGCCGCGAGGCGCGCGGTCCCGGCGTCGCCCCACGCGTCGTGAGCGAGCTGATTGAACCGGCACCACTCATGACGCGTCTGCTGGATCGCGAGCGACTTCGCCGCGAGGTGCTGCTCGACGCGACCGGTCAAGGAGGTCTTGTCCTTGCTGAGCTCGTCGTGGGTCATCGCCGCCGGAGGCGGACAGTGGTCGCCTGGCTCGTAGTCGACCGTGCCCGAGACAAGGCCATAGGCGGTCGTCCGCCGCTGGCGGAAGGTCACGATCGCGTACTCCGGGTACGGCGCATCGTCGTCGCGAGTCACCGCCGTCCCGCTCGGCTTTTTGCCCTGCACGACGATGAAGCCCGTCGAAGGCACGGCGGAGTACGGCGTGAGCGCGGGGAACGCCGTGAGCGACTGGTCCACGGGGACGTCGCCGCCGAGCTCGACCCAGTTCGTGTGTGCGTAGAAGTCCTGCACCGCGTGAAGCGAACGGGAAAACGCCAGCAATGCCAGCGCATCGCCATCCAGCTGCGCGATGCCCGGGCCCAGCGCCGCCACCGCCTCGGCTTGCTTCTCGGCGATGAACGCGGCTCCTCCGCTGAAGTTGCAGTCGTCGAAGTGGGCAGCATTGCTGAAGTGGAACTCGGCGTCCGTCGACACGTTGCCGATCTTCAGAGCGCTGATCACCGCAGGCTTCAGGAACGACAGCGCGGTGCTGGTGATCTCCTCGTGGTTCGGCTCACCCGGCGCCGTTGAAAATGCATCGGCGCTCTCCTCGAGCGCCTCGGCTGTTCCAGGCTCGCCGGCGCAGCCGAGCGTCAGCGAGACCCCCATGACCCCCACGATGAACGCGGCGTGTCGATGTACGTCTTGCGGCATGTCTTCCGTAATTGCAAAGCGCGATCCAGGCGTGCGGGCTGAGCGTTCGTCGAGAGAAACACGCGGAAGGAGCTTGCGTGAACGCCCGCGCCCCGATGAGCGCACCTCATCGCCTGTCATTCCCTTCCACGCGCGAACCGCGCGCGTGCCTCACTGCGGCGTTCCGCCACGCTTCTCCCGTACCGTCGCGTCGAGCTCTGCCAGGCTGACGAGGAGCAACATCGGGCGGAGCCGCGGCCCCGCGTGTCGCCGCGTCACGCGCCGAGCGTGGATGGCTCGTAGCGCGTCACCCAGGTCTTGATTTCCAGCTCGCAGAAGATCAGGCGAGGCGCAATGAAGCCTGCCTGGGCCAGGAGCGCGAAGACCTCGGCGTCCGAGGCCGGCATCTTCAACGACGCCATGGCCTTCCGTCGTTGCTCCGCCGCCTCGGGCGGCCGCCCCTCCGCGAGGGCCCGCCGGTCCTCGACGGCCCTCAGCAGCGGATCGTCTCCAGTCCGACAGCCGATCACGAAGGGCGCCCCCGGCTTCAGGCGCCCTGCGACCTCCCGCAAAAGCTCGATGCGCGCCTCATCGCCCGGGACGTGGTGCAGGACGCCGATCATCTGGGCGCCGTCGAACAAGGGCCCGCGCGCGAGATCGCGCAGCTCGCAGGCATGCAGGCTCGTCCGCGCGAGGAGGCCTTCCGCCGCGAGCTTCTCTCTCGCGACGGCGAGCATCTCCGGCGAGGGATCGACGCCCGTGAAACGAACGCCGGCCCCCGCGTAGCGCGCGAAAGGCTTCAGCTCGCTCCCGGTCCCGACGCCGACGATCAGCAGCGACGCGGCCTCCTCGTCGGGTAGCGCGGCGACCATCACCTCGGCGATGACCTGCTGCATGACGCCATAACCCGCCCAGAAGCGGCGCACCTGGTCGTCATAGCTCAATGCTCGCTCGCGCCCGAAGCTCACTGCGTGTTTCTCGTGCTCGTCCGTCTTCATCACGCCTTCTCCTCGGCGGACGGTCGCCCGGACCGCCTTCAGAAGAGGAGTATCACCCGTCGTGCAGCCTCGACATGGCGGGGATTTCGGTCCGACCGGCGGGGCTTTCTGTCGCGACCGCCGCGGGTGCAGGCGCAGTACGGCGATGGATGCGTCAGGTTCCACCTGGCACGAACCAGACGTAGCATGGACGGATGACGGACTCAGACGACCGCCGATCGCCCGCGACGCGCGACGGGACACGCGATGAAATCCCTGCGCCGCTGGCGTCCCGGCAAGAGCCGGCGAGCGACGGGGCGCGTGAGGTCGGCGGGACGCCGGCGCCGCTCGATCTCGTGCCCGCCATGATCGCGGCGACCCGCGCGATCACGTGCGCGACCGACGAGGCGTCCCTGTTCGCGGCGGCCGTCGAGAGCCTGTCCTGCCTGGGCCACGACGCCTTCTACCTCAGCAGGTTCTGCGACGACGCGAACAGCGTCCTGGAGATCGTGGGCGTCTGGAAGCGCGGCGGCGCGCCGCCCGTCCCGGCCGGCACGCGCCTGCAGCGCTCGGCCTACCCCGGCCTGGAGAAGATCGCCGCGGGCGACCCGATCCTGTACGAGGACTGCGCCACCGACCCGCGTCTCCACGAGACGACGCGGCGCCTCATGGTCGACAAGATGGGCATTCGCTCGATGGCGCTGTTCCCGCTCATGCACGGCGACCGGCTCCTTGGCTCCCTGTCGGCCAACTACGGCGCGCCTCACGTGTACTCGCCGGAGGAGCGGCAGCTCTTGACGCTCGTCGCCCAGCTCTCGGCCGTGACGCTGCTCGGCATCCGGAGCCGCAAGCAGATCGACGAGAAGGTCCGGCTGGTGGAGGCGCTCTACCGCGCCGGCGACGCCGTCGCCGTGATCTCCGAGGAGGCGCCGCTGCTCGACAGGACAGCAGAGCTCCTGGTGAACGAGGTCGGCTACGTGATCAGCTGGATCGGGCTCGTCGACCACGAGCGCGGCGTGCTCGCCTCCCGCGCCGGGCTCGGCAGGAACTTCGGAGTCGATCTCTCCATCGTGCACCCGCTGGACACCCCTCGGAGCGCGGCGGTCGCGGCGTTTCATCAGGGCCATCCGGTGGTGCGCCCCGATCTCCACGAGCGCCGCGAGGCCGAAGCCTGGGGTGAGGCCGCCACGAGCGCCGGCCTGCGGACCGGGGTGTACGTGCCCCTCCGCGCGGGCGGAGAGGCGCTCGGGGTGCTGGGCGTCGGCAGCTCGGACGAGCGCATCACCGAGGACGAGGTCGCGCTCATCGCCGCGTTCGGGAACCAGCTCGCCGCCGCGATCCTCCGGGCGCGGAGGGACCGGGAGCGGACCGAGCAGCTCGCGCAGCTCGAGCGAGCCTACGACCACCAGGCGCGGCTGCTCGAGGTCGTGCGCGAGCTCTCGACGCCCGTCATCCCGGTCCACGACGGGATCCTCGTGCTGCCGCTCGTGGGCACGGTCGACTCGAACCGGAGCGCGCAGATCATGGGCTCGCTGCTCTCCGCGATCGAGCGCGAGCAGGCCTCGGTCGTCCTCATCGACGTCACCGGCGTCCCGATGGTGGACACGGGCGTCGCCGACCATCTGCTCCGGGCCGTCCGCGCGGCGGCGCTGCTCGGCGCCGAGGTCGTGCTCGTCGGCATCGCGCCCACCGTCGCGCAGACCATCGTGCAGCTCGGCGTGGACCTGAGCGGCGTGACCACCCGCGGCGATCTCCAGGCGGGCATCGCCCACGCCCTGCGGCGGCGGGGCCTGGAGATCCGCCCGCTCCAGACCGCCGCCGCGGCGCCGCCCGGCGCCGGCGGAGCCAGGCTCCGCAAGGTCCGGTGAAGCGCTCGCGAGAGGAGGAGGCCTCCACAACGCGGATCACGTGGACGCTGAGCGTGTTTCGTTGCCAGGGATCGAGCACGGATACCGTGATCTCGACCTGGGTCGCCCGCGAGGCGCTTCGCCGCGACTTGCCTGCCTTTGCTAGACCTCAGGCAATCGGACCGCGCGCCTGGCGGATGCTCTCCGCCATCATCGCCGCGATGCGGCGAGCGAGCGCGTCCACGGCGTCGGCGCGCCCTTCCACCATGCTGTCGAGCGCGCGCTGGTGGTCGTGGAACAAGCGCACCGTCACGCGGATCGAGCCGTCAGCCGCGCGGCGGTAACGCCCCGCCGGACGGAGCGAATCCGGCACCCCGGTGGCATCGACGAACACGAACGGCGGGGGCTGCCCCTCCGCAAGACCGCGTAGCGCCTCATCGACGTTCATGCCGAGCGCGAGCCCGTCGTCCATTTCCTCTTCATCCTGGAACGAGCTGCGCTCGACGAGCGGCAGAGGGACGGCGAGACGGAAGCTCCCGGGCCGCGCCGCGTCGACCGCTCCGATGACGAAGCTGGACCCTCCCGCGGGCACCGCCAGCAACGGGCGCTGTACGCCGCCGATCCCCTTGGCCAAGAGCGGCACCTGATCCACGACGTAGTTGTAGAGCTCGCCGACCCCGATGAGGTTGCCCCCGTGCAGCGCCGCTCCGCGCATGCCGGACAGCAGCGCGTAGGTGAGCAACCCCTGCGCATAACGGCTCGCCTCGTAGCTCACCGCGTCGGCCGCAGCCCCCGCGAGCAACCACAGCCCGGTTCGGTCCTTCATCCGCTCGAGCACGCGCTGGTAGCTCGACGGCACCTCGCGCTCCTCCGTCAGATCCTTGAGGAACCGCCCGGCGTGGCAGGTGTCGAGCAGCACCATCTGCTTGAGCGCCGGCACCCGCTTGATCCACTTTGTCAATTCCTGGCTAGAGAGCGCGCTGGCGCGCCAGACCACGGGATCGGCGTACGCCCGCTCCACCGCGTCCTGGGTCAGATAATGGAACTCGTCGTCCTTCCCGTCATTGACCTGCACGCCATGGCCCGACAGATAGACCACCAGGACGTCCTCCGACTTCGCACCTTCGGCCCACCTGAAGGCGGCCTCTATGTTCGCGCGCGTCGGCCACTCCGCGGTGTCGCCGGAATCCGTGCTCAGCACTTTGACCTTCACGCGGTCCTCGAACAACGGCTCGGTGACGAACCGCAGCGCCTTGCCGAAGTCCGCGGCGTCCTTACCAGCGTAGGTCAAGCGGAGACTGGGGCCCTGGTACCGCGAGATGCCGACGACTATGCCCCACAGCACGGGCGGCACGCGCCCCGGCGTACCGGCCGCCGCGAAGCGCGATTCGCTGCCGCGGCTCGCCAGCACGTCGTCAGCGTCCATCGCCACGACCGTGACTCGATTGCTGGCGTCGCCTTGGTGCAGGTAGGGGTGGCCGGCGAGCGAGAACTCGAACGACATCTCGCGAATGGCACCCGTCGCCTCGTCACGGAGCGCGTCGACCCAGAACTCCTGACGGCGCCCTTCCGCCGCCAGGAACGGCCGACCAGACTCGTCCTGTGCGAGGCGGCCGACGAGCGCCTCTTTGCCGTTGATGGCGATCTGTATCGTTCCGAATCCGCCCCCCTGGTCGCGCAGCTCCACGTACAGCGTCGGCCCCTTCTCTTCGCCCTCCAGGATCGTTCGGGCTCCGCTGCCCTGACCACTCAGCTCCGCGTGCACCGCCGGCCTCTTCGGCACCCTCTCCAGGATGGTCGTCCTCACCAACGGAAACAGCTTTGGCGCGAGCTGCGTCACAGCGCGCACCGGCTCCGCGCGGAGCTGCATTTTCTTGGCGAGCAGCGACGGATCGTAATAACGCAGCTTGAGCTGCGAGAGCGCGAGCGGCTCCAGATCGAGCAGCCAGTGGAGCCCCGCCGCCTCACCATCTTGCGACGTGTCGTAGCGACCCTCGTCGTCAGCGACCGCCCATCTCCTGTCGGCCAGCGAAAGCAGCGTGCACAGCCGCGCTGCGACGCCGACCTTCCACAGCTCCACGGTGCCGCTCGCCGTACCGCCGAGCACGAAGCGCCCGTCCGGTGAGAGCGCCGTCGTGGTCGCGTGCGCGATCATCGCGCCCCACTGGCACTTGGCGGTGAGCAGCCATTGTCCGGGGAGCGGCTTCTCGTCAACCACGTTCACTTGGCCGTCCCGGTGCGTGAGCAGCCAGCGCCCCACCGAGCCCAATCGCTCCACGCGGACCAGAGGATTATTCGGCATGCTCTCGCGCTCGTAATATCCAATCTCCTCACCGCTCTGCGCACTGCGAATCACCTGGCCAGGAAGGATGGCTTCGAGCTCCAGCGAGGGCGCCGGCGCCGTCGCGGGCGGCACCTCGGCGAGCCCGCCGGTTCCGGCGTCCCACACGTGCGCCATCCCGTCCTCGCGCGCCACTGTGAAACGGCGCCCATCAGCGGCGAATTCAATCCAGGTCGGCGCGAGCCGCATCGCCTTGACCGACCACACCACGCCACCGTCTACGCAATCTATGGCGTAAAGCGAGCCGTCCGCCATGCCAACCACCAGCAACGTCAACAGCGCCGAAGGCGACAGATCCGCCGCCTGGATCGCTCCACCGATCATGGCGAGCGCCTGCGCGACCGAAGCGCGCGGCGCGGGCGGCCGGGCCTCGAGCTCCCACAGCTGCACCGCCGCTCCGGGCGACACCGTCAAGAGCAACCGTCCGTCAGTCGAGAGCGCGATCGAGGTCGGCGCGCTCGAGATCGCCAATTCGAGGAGCCGACCCGCGGTGTGCGCGTCCCATACGATCACGACACCCGCCGTGTCGAGCGTGGCGACGCGAGCGCCGTCAGCAGAGAAGGCGGCGGCCCGCACCGGCGCCGCATGCCCTGAAAGTGCCTGGAGCTGGGCCCCCGTCCTTGCATTCCAGAGAATAGCGTCGTGATTGGGTCCCTCCGTGAGCACGAGATCGCCGCGCGGCGAGAACGCCGCCACGGTCGCCGTCGCGTCGCTCCGCTCGCCGAACCGGCGCACGGCCTCGACCCTCCCCTCCTTGACGGCCCACACGATCGTCTCCGCGCCCGACGTGACGAGCCTCGCGCCGTCCGACGAGAACGCAGCGAATCGCACCTTGCGCAGTCTGAACGGAGCGCGCAGAGATAGCCACTTCATCTCATCCAGCAGCGGATAACGGATCGCCGCCCCTTCGCCGCCCACGACGACCATTTGCCTTCCGTCAGGCGACAGGGCCACGCCGGCCGGATCGCCCATCCTCGCGGAATCAAGCCAGAAGGTGTATAGCTCGTCACCCGTCGCCGCGGCCCATGAGATGGCGCGCCCGTCGCCAGCTGCGGTGATCAGCCGCGAGCCGTCGGCGCTGAAAGAGATCAGGCGAATCACGCCGCTGTGTCCCGTCTGCGCCACCAGCTCTAGCTTCTTGCCGCCCACCAGCGCCACGCGCGACATCCCCGCCGTTTGGCCACCGAGCAGCGCTTTGATGAGCGCGCCACCCAACCATTTCGCGATCACGATGGCACGAAACAGCCGGTCCTCCTCGCGCGCGTCGCCGCCATCGCGCGCGGCCTTCATTCGCGCGGCCAGATCGATCACCGTGGCGAGATGCGCCGTCAATCGCTCGATCTTGCGCTGCAGCTCCTCCCGGAGGAAGCGCTCGGTCAGGAGTCTTTTTTCCCCCTTTTTCCGCGCCTCTTCCATCTCGCGGATGGCCTCGTCGGCGAATGCATCACGGACCGCACGTTCCGGCAAATCGACGAACACATGGAGAGCGCCGCACTGGAGGCCATACAGATCATGCCGAGATATCATGAGCTCCCTCTCCCGTGGCCACCCTTCACCGCCCCCCCGCCATCGCCCCGAAGCCGCTCTATTTCGCCGTCATTCGCACCACCACGACGTCCGCGGTCCAGCGCTCCGATGCGCCGCGCGCGTGCTCGCCCTTCTCCTCGACTCCGCTCGCTATCTCGGCGAAGGACGTATCACGCCTGAGGTAATCGAGCGACGCTGTGTTGTTCGTCGTCGCGATTGCCACGAAGCGATCCACCCCGAGCGATTGCCCCGCCGCGAGCGTCGCGCACATCGGATCCCCGAGGACGCCGGAGGAAGACCAGAAGGTCGCGCGGCTCTTCCTTGCGATGAGGTAGCGGCTCGCGTAGATGCTCACGCGCCCCTCGCTGTCGCAATTGACGAGCGTGACCCACAGGTCGATGTCCGAGGGATTCTCGATCTGGATACAGTAGCAGTCTCCGAGCGTGATCCACCTTTCGTTCACCGTGTCGAAGCGGCCCGCCTTCACCTCGTAATTGGCCCGCCTGGCTGGCTGCAGCGCTGGCAGCGGCGGGTTCTGGGCCAGCTCCGGCGGCAGCACGCCGATCTGCTCGTTGCAATCGAGGAGCGTCATCTGGAGGCAATGCTCTAGATCGGCGCAGTTGCGCGCGATTCGCAGGGGCGCGGCGTAGAGGTAATAGTGCTCCACCAGAGCGACCGCGATGTCCCTGGCGTCGGCCGGCGGCGCGGTGTTCGCCAGGAAGGGCAGCGTCGGCAGGGGCGGCCCCGGCTCCTCCCCGGTCCCGTAGATGTCGTCGGTGATGGCCCAGGACTTGTCCGAGCGCTGCACCAGCGTGATCTGGCCCTTGTCCCCCGCCGGCGCGATCTTCAGGAACGGCGAGGCGGCGAGCCGGTTCGCCATCGCCTCGTCGTGCGGCGCGAGCGCCACGACGAGCTTCGCCGCCTCGCCGGGCCGGATCAATCGACCGCGCATGAGCGCGCTCGGCGGCGGCGAAGGCGGGGGCATCGCGGGATCGGCCTTCGCAGACGACGTCGCGGGGGCGGTCGAAATCACGCGAACGAGGCCGATTCGCTCTCTCAAATCCTCTGGCGTGCCGACCGGCGGAAACACCGCCGTCGCGCCTGGCGTCCCTAGCTCCGGATAGAGCGCCACGACCGCGCCTTCGGTGACGCCCACCAGGGATCCCGCGTTGAGTCGATAGGTCGCGCTCGCCGCGTCGAAGGTCACGGAATATCCGATGTCTCCCTCCTCCGGCGGCCCGCCGAACACCCGTCTCACCGGGGAGCTCGAGAGCCAAGGGTGCTGATTCGCGTTCATCGCCTCCACCTTGGCGACCACCGTGCGCCAGATCTGGCCCCAGCGCAGCTCCGACAGCGTGGTATCCTCGAGCGCGCTCAGCTGATCCACGAGCGCGCGCGTGAGCAGGCCATGCGTCTTTTGCTGCCGGCCCGGTGCGGGAGGCTCACCGCCGCTGCCGTCCGACTCGCGGGCCCGCTCGTCGTCGAGGCAGGCCGCTACCACCATGAAATCGCCCGCGCCGACGCCTAGCCTCCTCGCTGCACCTCGCTCCCCCGTCGCCGGGGGCGGCGCGACCTCGGGCGGAAGCACGAACGGCCGCGGCGACTCGACGAACCGCGGGCGTACCCCCTTCTCCGGCACCTCCCGCGTCGCCCCCGCGGAGAAGCAACAATCGAGCACCACCGTCACGGCCGGCGTTCGCGCCGCGATCCTCCCGAGCAGCCTGTTCAGCTCCCAGTCGAAGAGGAGCCTCTCCCCATCCGCCATATTGCTGTCCGTCGCCAGCAGCGCCTCGCGATAATAGCGACTGTTGTCCCTCGGATCGATCACCTCGCTGCGCGTGCCGTGACCGGAGTGATAGATGAACACCCGGTCGCCCGGCTGCACCTCATCCCCGAGCGCGGTGAGCGCCGCGATCAGGTTCGCCTGGGTCGGCGCCTGCGTCGGCACCGTCGTCGGCCGCGGCGGGCCGCCGCGCAGGGGGGCGGCGAACCGCTTTATCCGGTTCGCCGGCACGCCCAGCCGATTCAGCAGCAACTCCTGGATCTCGTCGATGTCATTGACGCAGCCGCGGAGCGGGGAGACTCCGCCGGAGTAAACATCGATACCGATCAGCACCACGTGGAGGCTCGCCGCGGCGCGTTCCGCGTGCGGGGAGAGCGGGATCTCGGGCTGCCTCATTGCCCTGGGAGCGCGGGGAGCAGCTGGCTTGGTCTTCCTGGTTTTCATGGCGAACCTTCACAGTCGGGGACTACCGAGCGTCAATCCGCCACGCGCGACGGACGCGCGCGCGGCGGACGCCTGCGGCACCAGCGCTCGGCTCAGCGCTAGGGCTTCGGATATTCGCGCGCGACGAAGTCGTAGTCGCTCTCGCTGATCGTCACTCCGCCGAGGATCGGTATCCCGCTCTTCGTGCACTCGCCGGGGATCTGGTAGGCCATGATCGATTCCTCGTCGGGCCTGGCCGTGCCGAAGATCGAGCTCTCCTCGAGCGGCGTCAGCACCTGGAAAATCACGTCTTCTCGGCTCCAGCCCTGGGTCCGCATGAAGTAGGCGATCGTCCTCTCGAAATCGAGGCGCTCGACGATCTGCGCGCGGAGGTGCTCGTGCGGGAACCCCAATGTGTGGCCGAACTCGTGTGGAACGACCCGTTCGAACTCGGAATCCGGCGTGTTCAGCGTGAACCCTTGGAGGTTCATCGTCTGCTGACCCGGGTGGTTGAGGATGTCGATGCCGAGCCACGACCAGTAGCCCCCTTCGCCACGCGCGAGGCGGACGTCCGCGCTCGCCGCGTAGGACCGCGTCTCGACGAATTGGATATTTCCAGTCCTGCTCCACATGTTCGCGTACGCGAGGATTTTGCGCCGCAGCGCGGGCTCCGGATTGTCGAGGAAGCCGACGCTGAGCCGCACCCCCGTCTTCGGCCACCGTAGCCTGATGACGAGCGCAAGCCTGCCGTGCTCGGTGGGATCGATGTCCTCGATATTGAAGCCCGGCGGCAGGTTGTCCGGACGAACGGCCTTCGCCTGCACGGCCAGCTCCTTCCATTTTTCCGGCGGCGGAAGCTTGGGAATGCAGACCGGGACCTGACTTGCGAACGAGTTTTTCATGGCGCCCCTCCGATACGACCCTGCTGGAACGCTCCTTTCTTAAGGCGAGTCGACCCCAAAGCACAGCTCCCCGGTGCTCACCGTCGCGCGTCGGCTCTCTTCGGTGCCGCGCTCCACTCCCGGAGAGCCTGTCAATGCGCAAAGGTGACTTCGAGAGAGAGCGGCGGCTATCCGCCAAGCAGGAAGGCATCGCGGAGAATGTGGGAGGAGATGCATCATCCGTCGTCGATCACGATCCAGCTCGCGAACGGCCCGCTGCGCAACCGCGCGACGGGCGCGGTCGACGTCGACGCCGGCCCGTCCGCAGTGGGCGACGCGACGGCTGCCGGCGACGCGTTAGCCGCTCGGCGGTGAATCACTCAGAACAGAATGAAATTCATTGAGATGTCATCCGCGCCCGCCTCGCCGTCGCAGAATTCCTGTCGTGATTTCCGGCGCGCGATGCTAGCCGAGCGCCCCCGAGGCGGCCGCGGGGCGGAGGCCCTCGATCAGGGCCGCGCGATAGCGGTGCCGCGCCGCGGAGAGGCGCAGCGCCTCGCCTTCGTCCGCGAGCGACGCCGAGGCCATCGCGGCGTGACCCAGACGCAGGAGGGTGTAGGCGAGGAGATACGCCGGCAGGCGCCGCTCGGGATCATCGCCGGAGCGGCGCCGATATCGATCCAGGAAGGCGCGCCGGGCGCCTCGCGGCATCCGCCACTCGACGATGGCGCCGGCGAGATCCCAGGCGATGTCCGCGGGGCCAGGGAGGAAGTGATCGTCGCCGTGCCCGCAGGCGTCCACCTTGACCAGCTCGCCCGAGGCGGATCTGCGCCACTCGTGGGGATCCATCCTGCCATCGACGATCACCGGACGCGCGAGCTCCAGGTGGAGCTCACCCGGGAGCTCCCTCCGCATCTCCAGCGAGAAATTGGTGCGTGCCATCGCGATGAGCTCGTCGGCCGCAGGGCTCGGCACAGGGAAGGCCGAGGCGCGAAAGGCGCAGTAGTCGGCGAGGCGATCGAGCTCCGCGGCGGATAGCTCATCGGCCTGGAGCGGGCGGCCAGGGAGCCATGGATACGAGAAGAACCCCTGGCCCTCGTCGCGCGGCTCCAGCCCAAAGCCGGCCCGGAAGATGCCGTGTGCCCGCTCCAGACACTCGGCCCCGTAGCGGCCCATCCCTTCGAACTTGAGGATCCGGCGTTCGTCGCGGGAAAGGTATTTGAGGCGCTCCATGGATGTCCAGGAGGGCGGCCAGCGCGATTCGTCCTCGTAGCAGCGGCGGCGCCACGCCCCGGCGCCGATGGGCTCGCCCGCGTCGCCGGGGAGCTGCGCACCGCCTTCGGCGCGCTCCGAACGGAAGGACCTCCAGCGGCGGGCGCCGTCCGGCGCGACGAGCGCGTCGGGGTCGGGCGCGCGGGAGCCGAGGAAAACGATGCTGGCGCGCGGGACGCCCGCGTGAACCAGGGAGTCGCCGGCGGCGAGGAACGAGGAGCCGCTGAGGCCCGGCCCCTCGTCGACGACCCAGAACCGCGCTCCCTCAGCGATGCCGTCCTCGACCCAGCGGAGCTGCCCGGTGTCGAGCTCGACGCGGCGGTCATAGGGGTGACCTGATGGGCGCACGGTGATGCGCCCGGCCCGGATCCCCTGCCGGCGAAGCGCCGCGGCCGTCACCGCGCTCAGGGTCGTGCCGATGCTGCGGATGCCGACGACCCGGACCGGCGCCGGCGGGGACGCGAGCCGCTCGGCCAGCCGGGCGAAATCGAGCGGGTAGAGCGCGTAGAACGAGAACCCCTCGGGCGGCGAGGTCGAGACGGTCGCCGGGACCTCGACGGCCATGAGGACCTCGGGCGTGGCCAGACGTCTGGCTGGTCGCGGCCAGACGTCGGGCTGTCCGTGGTCAGACGTCGGGCCGTCCGCGATCGCGAGCGCGCCGTCACCGTCGATCAGCGCGGCGGCGAGATCGTCGGTGAGCTGCGCCAGCGCCGAGGCGCCCTCCGCGCCGGCGTCGGTGAGGATGGACTCGAGCTCGCCAGCGCGGATCAAGGCGCGGAGCACGACGTCGCGAGGGCGCTCCGCGCCTCCGGGGCCGGCGATCGCCTGGAGGTCGACCGCGAGCTCGTCGACGAGCCGCCGCCCCGGGACGTCGCGGCGGCCGCTGCGGAACACGTACATGCGGTATCCGGAGCTGTCGTCCATGGCGGGCTCCACGCCTCACCGCTGCGCGACGCGCGACCCGCGCCGCTCGCGGGCCTTCCCAGCGGTAACGTCATGGAACCGGCTCGTCAAGCCGCCGGCCTCGTGCGTGGAGGAGAGCGAGGGGCCTGACTCGGTCGTGGGTGGGGGCTGGCAGAAGGAGCAGCGCGAGCGGCTCCGGCGCCATCACCCGTCGATGGCTTCGCTCAGCGCGGGCCGCCGGCCGCGAACGCAAAATCGATGTGCACGTGCTCGTCGTGCCGCCACCACACCGGGCCGCGTGGGATCGCCCCTGCGAGGGAGCCAAGCGTGCGGCCCGCGGGGCTCGCGAGCAGCAGCGGCACGTACTCAGGCGCGAGGAAAATCCGCTGGATCCGGAGCTTCCTTGGCCTGGCCTTCTCGTCCAGCGCCGACAGGAGCCGCGCGAGATCGTCGAAATCGATCAATAGCTCGCCCCACCGGCCCTGCGCGTCGAACTCGAGGCCATAACCGAGCTTGTTCCAGGGATAGGTCGACACGTCCGCGGGCCGCCCCGCGCCGTCGCGCAGCGGGACGAAGATATCGACGCTGAGCCCGTTCTGGTGCGTGCGGTGCGGCCAGAACGGGCCGCCATCGCGGTGGCCCGTCTCCCCGACGACGAAGCGCCGCCCTGGCCTGGCGGCCGCGCACGCGGCGAACGCCTCCTCCAGCGCGCCGCGAACGGCGCCGTGCACGTACTGGCGCCCGAGGCTGGCGCCCAGGTAGGAGTAGGTCACGTAGCCGGGCCCCGAGGGGCGGAGCGGGTGCCCGTGCAGCAGCCGGCCGCGCGCGGGGCTGCCAGAGCTCTCGGACGGCGCCGCGCCGTCGAGCCATACGCGGCCGTGCGCCACGACGACGGGCGCGACGAGCAGGAGACCGGCGGCGACCGCGAGTCGCTTCCACGCCCGACGAGACGCGCTCGTCGCGCGCGGAGCCACGGCGGGCGGCACGCCCCGAAGGACCTGGAGGAGCTTCACCCCGTTCGCCTTCTTAGAAGATCGCTCGCGTCGTTCAAGCGAGAAATGAACCATCGAGCGCGCCGAGAGGACATGCCGCCCTTGGCGTCCCTGGCACCTTGGCAGCTCGCCATTGGCATCTTTCAGGCAGCTTCGACTTCATTTGTGGGATCGGGAGGTCATCGCGTCAAAAAGAGACGCGACCGACCGACCGCGCGCCCTGGCCCTGTGCAAGACTGCGCGCCGATGCCGTACGACCATCTCCTCGGGCGCGTGGTGACCCTGCCGGTGCGGCGGTTCGGCCCGCCGGGCGCCTTCCTCTCGGCCGATCCGGACGACCTTCGCCCGGACGCGCCGGTGCTCCTCTTGCCGCGCAGCGAGGTGCCCGAGGGCGCCAGGGAGGGAGACGCGCTCGAGGTCTTCGTGTACCTCGACTCCGAGGATCGCCCCATCGCCACGACGCGCCGGCCGAAGGTCACGCTCGGCGAGGTCGCCTTTCTGGCGGTCACCGACGTCGCGCCCTTCGGCGCCTTCGTCGACTGGGGCTTGCCCAAGGAGCTGCTCATCCCCCGCGCGGAGCAGACCCGCGACCCGCGGGTCGGCGAGCGGCACCCGGTGGGGCTGCTCGTGGACAGGACCGGGCGCCTCGCGGGGACGATGCGCGTGAGCGAGATGCTGCGCGACGAGGGCGAGTTCGATCTCGACGAGTGGATCGAGGGCGAGGCGTGGCGCAACGAGCCGGGGATCGGCCTCTTCGTCATCGTCGAGCGCAGGTTCGTCGGCCTGCTCCCCGCCCACGAGCCGCACGCGCTCTCCCGCGGCCAGGCGGCGCGGTTCCGCGTGGCGAGCGTGCTGCCCGACGGGAGGATCGAGCTCTCGCTCCGCGGTCACGCGCACGAGGAGGTCGAGAACGACGCGCAGGAGATCCTCGCCCGGCTCTCGCGCCCGGGCGCGCCGAGGGTCGGCGATCGCTCGAGCCCGGAGGAGATCCGGGCGCTCTTCGGCCTGAGCAAGAAGGCGTTCAAGCGGGCCGTCGGCCGCCTGCTGAAGGAGCGCGCCGTGGCGATCGACGGCGAGGGGTTCCTCGTCAAGAACGCGCGCTGAGCCGGGTTCTCGTCGCCGTGCCAGTCCAGCGTCCACGCCCACAGGCTCCCTGCCAGGTCCGCCGCGCCTTCACCGCCGCTCCAGTCCGGCCGGCGGCATCGAGGGATCCCCTCTCCGCAGCTCGACCGGCGTCGCGACGCGGGGGGTTACTCGAGCAGGCTGCGCAGCATCCAGGCGGTCTTCTCGTGGACCTGCAGGCGCTGGGTGATGAGATCGCAGGTGGGCTGATCGTTGGCGTTCTCGGCCACGGGGAAGAGCTCACGCGCCGTGCGCGCGACCGTCTCGTGGCCCTCGACGAGGCGCTTGATCATGTCCGTGGCCTTGGGGACGCCGTCGTCCTCCTTGATGGTCGAGAGCGCGACGAACTGCTTGTAGGTCCCCGGCGCGGGGAGGCCGAGGGCCCGGATGCGCTCGGCGACAAGGTCCACGGCGAGCGCCAGCTCGTTGTACTGCTGCTCGAACATGAGGTGGAGCGTCTGGAACATGGGCCCCGTGACGTTCCAGTGGAAATTGTGGGTCTTCAGATAGAGCGTGTACGTGTCGGCGAGGACGCGTCCCAGCCCGGCGCCGATCAGCTCGCGGTTCTTGGCATCGATTCCGATGTTGATCTCCATAGGACTCCTCTCGTGTCGTGTGCTCTCAGGCTTCTCCGATGCTGCGCATCGACATGACCTCTATGGGGCGCAGGCCGAGCAGCGCATAGGCCTGCTCCCAGCGCTGGTCCGCCGCCACGTCGAACAGGATCCCCTCGTCGAGGGCCACGGGCAGCCACGCGCCCGCGGCGATCTCTCGCTCGAGCTGGCCGGGCCCCCAGCCGCTATAACCGAGGAGCACCGTCCTGCGCCGCGGATCCGCGGCGGCCGTGCCGCGCACCGCGTCGGCCGCGAGCGTGTCGAACGCGCTCCGGGACGACGTGACCCGCACCCGCGAGCCCACCGGGATCACGCCCGTCTCCTCGGCCCCGAGCGCCGGATCGAGGCACAGGATCCACCCCGAGCTCGGCTGGACCGGCCCGCCGAGGTAAACCGGCGCCGGGTCCTTCAGGTCGTTGCCATAACCCGCGAACGACAGGAGCTCCCCCAGCGTCATCGGCGCTGGCCTGTTCACCACGAACCCCAGCGCCCCGCCCTCGCTGTGCACCGCCAAGAGCACGACCGTCCGGTCGAAGTTCGGATCGCCGAGCGGCGGCGACGCGATGAGGAACCCTGGGGCCAGCACGCTCGCTTCGCTGTTCATCGGCGATCCTCCCTGGCAACGGTCAACCGGTCACTGCGTCCCGCACGAACCCGTCCGCCGCGGCGGGGGCTGGATGGGGGGGTCGCCCCCACCTTACTCCGGTGTGCCGTGACAGGCGATTGGGATCTCCCTCCAGCGCCGGTGCGGCGGGTATAGTGGACCCATGTACACCGTCGGCGTCCGCGATCACATCATGGTGGCCCACAGCCTCAAGGGCGTGCAGTTCGGCCCTGCGCAGCGCCTGCACGGCGCGACGTACACGGTCAGCGTGGAGGTGGAGCGCGAGGAGCTCTCGCCCCTCGGCCAGGTGGTCGAGACGAGCGCGCTGCGGGATGGCCTGCGCGCCGTGCTCGCCGAGATCGACTACCGGAACCTCGACGAACACCCCGCGTTCGAGGGCAAGCGCTCGACGCCGGAGCTCATCGCGCGCTACATCCACCGCGAGCTCGGCCGCAAGCTCCCGGTGAGCGCCGGAAGCGCCCTCACGATCACGCTGCACGAGTCCCCCCTCGTCTGGGTGCGCTACCGCGCGCCGCTCCGGGGCGCCTCGGTCATGCCGACCGAGCTGGCCTGATCGTCGGCCATCTCCGCTTGGCACGCGGCCCTGCCCGCGGCAAAAGAGCGCGCCGATGACCGAGCCGGTCCGCACAGCGCCGATCGCCCTGAGCTTCCAGGGCGGCACCCTCCGCATCGAAGGCCTCGCCCCGCGCCCGGCGCTCGCGGCTGCGCCTGCGATCGACAGCAGCGCGCTGCCATCAAACGCAGACGAGCGCGCGGACGAGCCCAGCGGCGGCGACGCGGGCGATCCCGCCGAGGGCGCGCCGCTCGACCCCGCGTGCCTGCCCGCGTCCTGCCGCTGGGACGCGCGCGAGCGCGTCTACCGCGTGCCGGCGATCGACTACGCCGAGCTCGTCCTGAGGCTCCGCGCCCGCGGCGTCCCGTTCACCGACGGCGCCCGCAAGTACGAGGCGCTCCCGCTCGCGCCGCTCGCCAAGCACGACCCGTTCCCCTACCAGCGCGAGGCGCTCGACGCCTGGGCCGGGCGGCGCAGCCGGGGCGTTGTCGTGCTCCCGACGGGCGCGGGCAAGACGTTCGTCGCGACGCTCGCGATCGCCGCCCGGCAGCGCAGCACGCTCGTGGTCGTCCCCACCCTGGATCTCCTGAACCAGTGGTACGACGGGCTCTCCGCCGCGTTCGGCGTCCCGATCGGCCTGCTCGGCGGCGGGTATCACGACGTCCTCGACCTGACGGTGACCACCTACGACTCCGCGCACGCCCACATGGACCGGCTCGGCGCCCGCTTCGGCCTCGTGATCTTCGACGAGTGCCACCACCTGCCGAGCCCGTCGTACGCGCTCGCCGCGAAGATGTGCCTCGCGCCCTTCCGCCTCGGCCTCACCGCCACGCCCGAGCGCGCCGACGGCCGGGGCTACGACGATCTCATCGGCCCGATCGTCTTCCGCCGGGAGATCACCGAGCTCTCCGGGCAGTACCTCGCGGCCTACGACGTCGTCCGGCTCGAGGTGCCGCTCTCGGACGACGAGCGCGCCGCGTACGAGGCGGCGCGCGCCGTGTACATCGGCTTTCTGCGCGCGAGCGGCATCCGCATGCCCGAGGGGTGGGGCCAGTTCATCCTGCTGAGCTCGCAGTCCGACGCCGGCCGCCGCGCCTTCGAGGCGTACCGCCGCCAGCGCAGCCTCGCGCTGTGCGCGCCCGGCAAGATCGACGTCCTCGCCCGGCTGCTCCACGCCCACCGCGCCGATCGCACCCTGGTCTTCACCGAGGACAACGCCACGGTCTACCAGATCTCGCGGCAGTTCCTGCTGCCGGCGATCACCCACCAGACCAAGGTGAAGGAGCGCAGCGCCATCCTCGACGCCTTCAACCGCGGCGCGCTGTCGGCGGTGGTCACCTCGAAGGTGCTGAACGAGGGGGTCAACGTGCCCGAGGCCAACGTGGCGATCGTCCTGTCGGGCAGCGGCTCGGTGCGGGAGCACGTCCAGCGGCTCGGCCGCATCCTGCGCCGGAGCGAGAACAAGACGGCGATCCTCTACGAGCTCGTGGCACTCGGCACGAGCGAGCAGCGGGTGAGCGACAAGCGCCGGGAGCACGTTGCTTACCAGTGACCTCGTCCGCGTCCGCCGCCGGGGCGGGATGGTGGTGCCGCAGTACCTCCGCGGGGCGGCCGCCGAGCGCCTGCTGCCGGTCGCGCGGGCGTACCTCGACATCCTCTCGCAGCGCGTCGGCGAGCGCCGCGACGACGTCGAGGCCGCGCTCGACGCCATCGAGGTGCCCGCGCGGGATCGCGTGGCCTCGCTCGGCCTGAGGAAGGTGCTCGAGGACGGCTGCGAGTACGAGGTGCAGGAGGGCGTCGATCCCGAGGCGCTCCGGCGCGAGCTGTTCCACGCGGCGGCGGCGGCGCACCGCGCCCTCGACGTCCGCGCCCGCTTCGATCGCGCCGCCGTGCTCGACGAGGTGGCCGCCCGGCTCGGCACGACGCCCGCCGCGATCGAGGCGGGCCTGTACGCCGACCTGCGCGGCGCCGAGATCCTCCGGCGCGCGGCCGCGGACGCGCCCGAGATCCTGCTGGATCGGTACAACCTGGCGCTGGCGCAGTCGATCCTCCTCCGGGCGACGCAGGTGACGATCCGCATCGAGGGGGAGAGCGCCCAGCGGTACCGGCGGATCTTCCGGGCGGCGCGCTTCCACGGGCTCATCCACGTGGTCCAGGGCGATCCGGTCTCCGGCTACACGATCGCGCTCGACGGCCCGTTCAGCCTGTTCGACGCGGTGCAGCGGTATGGGCTGCGGCTCGCGATGTTCCTGCCGTCGGTGCTCTCGTGCGCCTCGTTCCGGCTGCGCGCCGACCTGCGCTGGGGGCGCGACAAGGAGCCGCTCGCTGTCGAGATCGGCCCGGCGGACGGCCTCCTGTACCATGGGCGCGAGCTCGCGGAGACGACACCCGAGCTGGACGCGTTCTGCGAGGGGTTCAGGAAGCTCGGGTCGCCCTGGACCGTGTCGCCGAACGAGCGGCTGTTCGCGCTGCCCGGAGAGGTGGTGTGCGTCCCTGACCTGGTGTTCCTGAACGCGGAGACCGGGGAGGAGGTGTACCTCGAGGCGTTCGGGTTCTGGAGCCGGGACGCGGTGTGGCGGCGCGTCGAGCTGATCCGGAAGGGGTTTCCGGCGAGGATCCTGCTCGCGGTCGGCAAGCAGCTCCGCGTGAGCGAGGAGGTGCTGGGCGACGACGAAGCCGGCGAGATCTATGTCTACCGGGCGACGATGTCGCCGCGGGCGGTGCTGGCCCGGCTGGACGGGAAGCGCGGGGGGGCGTGAGCCACCGGGGAGGGCAATCCGACACCCGCGACGCCCGCGACGCTCACGGCTCCACGGTCGCGTACGCCGGCGTCCACGCCCGCTTCCCGTCCGGCCGCGTGATCCGCGCCCGCACGTACCGCTCCCCGCCGCGGAGCCGGTACGTCGCCCGGCCCTCCGTGGGCTGCTGCCGCTCCAGCACGCGCCCGCCCCGCCCGACGAACTCGACGACCGCGCCCGCCGCCACCGGCCAGACCGAGAACGCGTCCCCGGCGATCGCGATCCTCCGCAGCCTCGCCCCGGACGACGCGTAGAGCCGTCCCCCGGCGAGCGCGCTGCAGATCGCGGCGCGCGACGCCTCCCGCGAGAACACCTCGATGAACCCGCGGCCGGGCCCCGCGGGCGGCGCGCCCGACCCGGCCATGAGCTGGTGCAGATCGTCCACCGCGACGCCCACGATCCCCCCTCCCGCGGCGCCGCGCACCGTCAGCACGGCGTCCCATAGCGCCTCGTGCGACGGGCGCGTCGCGTCGCCGTCCGTGTACACGTACGGGTGCCCGCTGTGGATCTCCAGGAGCTCCGCCGCGGGCGCCGCCAGGAGGTCGCCGGCCGATAACGTCCAGTCGAAATTCGGGTGGTTGATGAGCGCCACACCCCCCTCCGCCCACACACGGCCGATCGCCCACTTCAGCGCCTCCCCCTTCGTCAGAAAAGCGCCCCCGCCGATCGTCGCGCGCGTACAGAGCGCGTTCACGTGCACGGGCTTCCCCTCCGCCCACATCGTGATCTCTTCGCCGGGGATCACGACGAAACCCGGCGTCGACGAGAGATCCTGGAACATCGCAGGATCGACGCGCTGGTTGTGGTCTGTCACCGCCACGAAGGAATACCCGTTCTCGCGGTACCAGCGGACGACGTCGCGCGGCTCGCTGTCCCCGTCGCTCAGGGACGTGTGCGTGTGGATGTTTCCGCGCTGGAACACCTCCACGTCGAGCGCCTTCTCGAAGTGCGGGTGGCCCGGCGGTCCGTGCCCTCCGGGAGCAGAGCCCGAATCGTGCGAGGCGCGCTCCGCCCTGCCGGCAAGCGCGAGGAGCGCCGCCGCGCCGATGAACAGGAGAGCACTCCAGCGTCCACGCATGTTCATTGCGATGACATGGAGAGTATACAGAACGCCAGGGCCGCGACCAATTCGCAGAGAGCGTACCCGCACCTCCGCCGCCGCGCGTCACCTCTCCCGCTTTCCGGCGCGCGCGCGCCCGTCTCCTCTTCAATTTTTAATTGCCCCGGTCCACCGGCGTCCGGCGGCATACTGCTCCCGTGACGCCCCCCCTCCTCGCGCTCGTCATGATCGTCAAGGACGAGGCCCCCTCCATCCGCGAGACCCTCGCCTCGGCCAGGCCCCACGTCGACCGATTCACCGTCCTCGACACCGGCTCCACCGACGGCACACAGGCCCTGGTGCGCTCCGCCATGGCCGGTGTCCCCGGCGACCTCGTCGAGGAGCCCTTCATCGACTTCGGCACGACGCGCAGCCGCGCCCTCGATCTGGCCGGCGACGCGGCCGTGTTCACCCTGATGCTGAGCGGCGACGAGCGCCTCGTCGCGGGCGACGCGCTCCGTCGCTTCTGCGAGGAGCGCCGCGACGCGTCGGGCCCGGGGCACGGCGCCTACCACCTCCGCGTACGCTATGGCGATTCCGTCTATGACTCCGCCCGGCTCGCCCGCGCCTCGGCCAGGTGGCGCTACGTCGGCGCCACCCACGAGGTGCTCTCCAAGGAAGGCGAGCCGCCCCCCTCGATCCGCGTCCCCGACGCCCACATCGTCCACGACCTCTCTCGCCGCGACGCCGCCGCCCAGACCCGGAGATGGCAGCGCGACCTGGAGCTGCTCTCCGCCGCGCTGGCCCGATCTCCCCGCGACGCCCGCGCCGCCTTCTACCTCGCGCAGACGCTGGAGTGCCTCGGCCGGCACGCGGAGGCGTTCGAGGCCTACGAGCGGCGCGCCGCGCTAGGCGGCTGGCAGGAGGAGGTCTACGAATCGCTGTTCCGCATGGCGCGCACCGCCGCCGCGCTCGGGCGCCCCTGGCCCGAGGTGCAGCAGCGCTACCTCGACGCCCACGCCCACAGCCCGCACCGCGCCGAGCCGCTCTTCGCCGTCGCCTGGCACTGGTACGGGCAGCGGTGCTGGCCGCTGACGTACCTCTTCGCCTCCCGCGGCGCCGCCCTCCCCTTCCCCGCCCAGGCCACCCTCTTCGTGGACGCCGAGGTCTACGAGCACAAGTTGCTCGACCTCGTCGCGACCAGCGCGTTCCACGTCGGCGAGCTCGCCGCCGGCGAGGCGGCGCTGCGCAAGGCCCTCGCGCGCCGCCCCGGCGATCCGCGCCTGCTCAGGAACCTCGCGTTCTACGCGCCCGCGAAGAAGCGCTGACGCGCCGCGCTCGCCGCCGTTCAGGCGCCGTCGTCGTCCTTCCTGATCCAGCCCTTGCGGCGATAGTACGTGAGCAGCCCGACGACGCTCGCCAGCATCAGGAGCCATACGAACGGATAGCCGTAATACCAGTCGAGCTCCGGCATGTTGTACGGCGAGGTCTCGTGGTGGAAGTTCATCCCGTAGATGCCTGCAATGGCGGTGACCGGGAGGAAGATCGTCGAGATGATCGTGAGCACCTTCATGATCTCGTTCATCTTGTTCGATATCCCGGAGAGGTGGAGATCCATGAGGCCCGAGCTGAGCTCGCGGTAGGTCTCGACCATGTCCATCAGCTGCACCGCGTGATCGTACGTGTCGCGCAGGTAGAGCCGCGTGTCCTTGGCGATGATCGGGTTGTCCTCGCGGAGCAGCGCGTTGACGAGATCGCGCTGCGGCCAGATCGCGCGCCGGAGCGTGAGCAGATCCCGCTTCAGATCGTGGATCGGCTTCGACATCCGGCGCTTCGCGTCGATCACCTCGACCTCCAGGTCCTCGATGTGCTCGCCGAGCCGCTCGAGCACCGGGAAGAAGCCGTCGACCACCGCGTCGAGCAGCGCGTACGCCAGGTAATCGGCGCCCCGCTCCCGGATCGTGCCCCGGCCGGTGCGGATTCGCTCCCGCACCGCCTCCATGACGTCCCAGTCGGCCTCTTCCTGCACCGTCAGGACGAAGCTCTTGCCGACCAGGATGGCCAGCTGCTCGGTGCGCAGCACGCAGCGCTCGTTGACCTGCACCATCCGCGCGATGATGAGGACGTGCTCGCCGCCGTAGACGTCGGCCTTCGGCCGCTGGGGCACGTTGACCATGTCCTCCAGCGCGAGCGGGTGGACACGGAAGATCTCGCCCAGCCGCTCGAAGGTCCCCTTGTGCCCGAGCCCCCGGACATCGACCCACGTGATGGAGGGCCTGTCGTCCGTGAGGTAGGGGATGCACTCGTCGACGCGCTGGATCTCCTTCTCGGACACGACCTCGGCGTCGTAGTCGATGACGAAGATCTTCGGCCGCTGCGTTTCCTCGATGACGAGCGTTCCGGGCGGCGACGCCGGCGGCGGCTCGTGCACGAGCCGGGCGCGCCTGGGCCGCAGCGTCGTCCGGTCGAGGTCGGTCCTCTCCTGGACCCAGGAGGCGCGCGGCTGCGGCGCGCTGCTGCGCCGCGATTCGGGGGGTAGCGTGGAGCTCGTCACGGGGGCGTGATGGTAGACCAAGATGCCGGGGTATCGAGCGGGGATGACGCGTGGGATGACGCGTGGGATGACGCGCGGAGCGGGCGCGCTCTCGCGCTCGCTCCGCGGCGCCGGGTGGCGTATGCTTATGGGGCCGCGGAGGGGAGTTGCTGGTCGGGCCGCGGCGGGGAACGGGCGCTCGCAGGGCCGCCTCTTCCTCCCTGTCCCTGCTGGCCGGGGGAGCGCGCGACGCGCGCCGGCCTGCGCTGCGCGCCCTGTCCTTCCGGATGCCCATGGGAACGACCCTCGACATCGCGATCGGCCTCGTCAGCGTCTTCTTCCTGCTCAGCGTCCTCTGCTCGGCCATCCACGAGGCGCTCGCCGGCGTGCTCCGGCTGCGCGCGCTCAACCTGGCGCAGAGCATCGAGATCATGCTGGCCGATAGCGAGCTCGACGCGCACGTGAAGCGGTCGCCCGGCGCCGCCGATACCGCCGCCCCCAAGAGCCCCCCGCTGGAGCACGTCATGAAGCGCGTGGCGCGGGGCGCTGTCGTGTTCGTGCGCACCCGGGTGATGCCGGGACCGCACCCGAGCCCGCTCGCGGAGAGGCTCCGCGAGCACCCGCTGATCAAGGATCTCAAGTACGGCTGGGTAGGGCCGTCCTACATCCCGTCGCACGCGTTCGTGGCCGCGCTCATCGACACCCTGCGGCAGGTCCCCTGGCCCGACAGCGCCGCGGCGCCGCCCCCGCAGGCCGGCGCCGCCGCCACGCCTTCGCCGAGCGGCGCCGGCGCCGCGGCGTCGCCGACGAGCGACGCCGCTTCCGTGCCTTCGCAGGAGGCGAGCGACGGCGTCCCGCCGCCGCAGGCGAGCGCCTCCGCGCCTCTGCCGGGCGAGATCGCGGCGGCGCCGAGCCGCGACGAGGACCCGCTCGACGAGCTGAAGCACATCCTCCGGAGCATGCCGCCGAAGAGCGATCTCCGGCGCGCCCTCACAACGATCGTCGACTCCACGGTCAAGGACATGCGCGAGGCCAACATCCGGCTGGAGCGCTGGTTCAATGACGCCATGGACCGGGCCGCCGGCCGGTACAAGCGCCGCGCGCAGCTGATCATCAGCGCGACGGCGCTCGTCCTCTGCGTCGGGTTCAACGCCGACAGCATCCGCCTCGCGGGCGCGCTCTCGCGCGACGCGGTGGTGCGCGCCCGGCTGATCGCGGCGGCGCAGGAGATAGCGAAGTCGCCGCCCCGCGCCGCGCCCCAGGCCGGCGGCGTCGATCAGAACGAGGACATCATGTCCGCGATCGCCGAGGCCAGCGGCGCTCGCTCCCGGCTCACCGGGCTCGACGTCGAGATCACCTGGGGCGTGAAGGCCCCCGAGCACACGAGCGTTCCGAAGCTCTGGAACGCGATCGCGGCGATCCTCGGCCAGGGCATCGTCGGCTGGATCCGCGGGGTGCTCGACAGGCTCCTGACCCCCGGCATCCTCATCACCGCGGCCGCTGCCTCCCTCGGCGCGCCGTTCTGGTTCGATCTGCTCAACAAGCTCGTGAACCTCAGGACGGTCGGCAAGAGCCCCGAGCCTTACGAGCCCCCCAAGGGCGCCGGACCGGACAGCAGCGTGACCCGCTGACCCTGCGCGACGCTCGAGGGGACGACACGCCCGGTCGTCCTACCACGACGCTGGGTACTCATCGTGGGTCGGAAGCCCTCCGCTGGCGCACCCCCACGGCGCTCTGGATGCCCAGAAGATGTGATCCGTCGGCGAGATGGGCGGCGCCGTATCCAGCGACCCCGCCGGGACGACCATGATCTTGCCGCCCCGCCTCAGGCGCGGGACGGGACACCCGCAATGGCTGCAAAACCACTTCCCGAAGCTCTTCGCCGTGGGCAGCTCATAGCGTGTGATGGCCTCTTCCCCTGACAGCCATCGGAGCTGGCCGGGATCGACGGCCAGATTCGTGCCGTGGCCCGCGCCCGTGCTTTTGCGACAGCGCGAGCAATGGCAATGGGCCATCAACTGGAACGGCGGGTCGACCTCGAATGTCACCGCCCCGCAAAGGCAACCCCCGTGAATGCTGGACTCGCTCATGTGCTCTCTCCAGGCGCCTGACGCCGCGATTGAATGGGACGCACAGCCTATCCGATCTGGCGGGCGAGGATCGAGCTCGGTTCGCCCGGCGCGCCCGGAACACGAGCCGTGGCCGCCCCGACACGCGCCACGGCCGATCCTTGGGCCAGCAGAGGCATTTCACCCGTGCCTCCGAGCTGGTACGCAGGCTGCTAGATCCAGGGGACCGGACCATGAGAACATTGAGCGCTTGCTTTCTGCTGGGGATTCTCGTTGGCTGTCAGAAATCCGAGGAGGCCGGCCTGCCGGCGGCGAGCTCGGGACCGAGCGCCGGATCGAGCGCACCGGCGGCGGCCGCAGCGGAGGCAGCGTCGCCGGCCGCAGCGGAGGCAGCCTCGTCGGCCGCCGCGCCCGCGGCTGCGGCGCCCACCGAGCCGGCTCCGTCGTCGACCGCGCCGGCGCCTTCTGGTGCGCCGGCGTCCTTCAAGGACGGCCGGAGCGAGTCGATCGCAGCGGCCGTCGGCCTCGGCTGCGAAGCGAAGAGCCTCGATGGATGGCTCGAGCTGCTTTGCCGGAAGAAGAACGGGACCGGAGGGCACCCCGTCCGCGCGGTGCTCCACGATCCGAGCGCGGAGGCCGCAGCCGAAAAGCCGAGCGAGCCCGCGACGGCCGCCGACGCCGGCGAGGATCCCGACGCGGGCCCGTCGAACGAGGTCCTCGCCGACGAGCGCGGCGAGCTCCGGCTCGTCGCGCCGTTCCGGGCCGAAGCCAAGCAGACCGTCACGCTGGAGTGGACCGACACGCGCTACGAGCTCCAGATCGACGGGACGACCGCGAAGCTCGACTGGGCCGGCTCCGTGGTGTCGCACCGGCGCGCTTGCCAGGAGCTCCTCGATCAGAACCGAGCGCGCATCTCCGACGCGCAGAAGCTCGAAGGGCCCGAGAAGGTCTCGGCGGCCGAGGCGACGCGCCTGCCGAAGTTCGGGGTCTGCCAGCCGGCGGGGCTCGGCTCCTGGGCGCTGTCGCTGACGCGATTCGCGGGCGCCGGCGAGGGCGCGGCGCGCGCGCTCGCCTTCGACATCGAGGTGGTACGGATCGACCTCGAAGGCAAGCGCTCCGCGGCGCCGCTGGGAACGATCGAGGTCGCGCCCGGTGGACTCGCGATCTCCGCGTTGAACGTCTATGACTTCGACGACGACGGCAACGACGAGCTCATCGTCCCCTATGAGCTCAACGCGCTTGCCGCGGGCGCGAAGCCGGCGGCGCCGAGCCCGGTCTGGACGTTCTCGAACGGAGCGGTGTCCGCCTATGCGAAGGCCCCGAGCGTCTCCGGCGGCCTCGGCATCGAGCACCTCGATCACGACATGCGGCCTGACATCGGGAGCTACGGTCCCTTCGTCGCGTGGCTCGGCGCGGACTGCGGCGTGAAGAGCTGCCCGTCGCGTGTGACCGGGCCGAAGTTCTATTTCCATTCGGTGCAGGACGGCTCATTTTCAGCGACCGACGCCAGCGCGACGGGGGCGCTCGGCCGCGCGTGCGGCAAGAAGCCCGCGGCGATCGTCGTGACGGCCGGCAGCGGCGTGAACGTCGCTCAGACGGCGAAGAACCTCGTCTGCGCGCGCGCGCTGGGCGCCACGCGGGAGGCGATCGAGGGCGAGCTCGCGGCGAAACGCGCGGACCTCTGCGGCGGCGCGGCGACCTGCGCGCTGTCGAGCACGTTCGAGGCCTGGCTCGACGCGGCGCTCCCGGCTGAGCTCGGGAGCGCCGTGAAGCCGTGAAGGATGCAAATCGTTCGAGGCCGCGGCGCACGGCGGCCCGCGCCGTTATCTGCCGTCCTTCTCCGTGAATCCGAGCACGTGCATGCCGAACGAGGCCGCGAGGAGGATCGCCGCCTCAAGCGGGATGCGGGCGCCCTTCACGTTGTTCTTCGCCGGATCGATGAACAGATCCTGGGATCGAGGGAACTGCGCGTTTCGAAGGTCGCAGTCCTCGAAGCGCGTCCCCGCGAAGCGGCACTCCTCGAACACCGCCCCGGCGAGGTCCGTCGCGGCGAACACCGATTCGGTGACCGCGCACCGCTCGAAGCGCGTCTTGCGCAGCGCGAGCGAATCCATGATGACATACCGCAAGTCGCAATCCTCGAACGACACGTCGGGGAATTTCGCGATGTTCGTCCAGTCGACGCCCATCAGCTTGCAGGAGTTGAACGCCACGCCGCGCAGCGAGAGCATGGTGAGGTCGGCCTTGGTCAGATCGCAGCTCTCGAATACACAGTTCTCGAGCCGAGCGCGCGTCCAGCGGCTCTCGCCGAGCTTCGAACGCCGGAACACACAGCCGCAGAAATCTCGATCGCTCAGGTCCGCTCGTTCCAGGGTGAGCCCATCGAACGTCTCACCGTCGAATGAGTCCTTCCCTTCGAACGGGTCCAGCTTCTCTCGAGCGATTTCTTCACCGCCGCCAGCGCCAGGCTTGGGCTTATCTCCGCTGTTCGATCGTCCTCGTCCGGCCATTCCCTGCTCCAGTCCACCAAACGATTTCAGACATGGTGTCATCGCTTGGTGGTGGGCGTCAAGGCGCTCCCCCGGCGCGAGACTCGGTCGCACGGTGGTTGAACGGCCGTCGCCGCCGAGCGCGTCGCCTGTGGACACGCGCGCGCTCGGCGGGGACCCGGCGCGGCTCAGGAGAAGCCGTCGATGGCCGCGTTCAGCGTGGCGCTGGGCCGCATCGCGGCGAACGTCTTCTGATCGTCGAAATGGTAGTAACCGCCGAGGTCGACGGGCTTGCCCTGCGCGCCGATCAGCTCGCCGTCGATCTTCGACTCGTTGTCCGTCAGGGTCTGGGCGAGCTTGCCGAACTTGGTCGCCAGCTCCTTGTCCTCGGTCTGCTTCGCGAGGGACTGCGCCCAGTAGAGCGCGAGGTAGAAGTGGCTGCCGCGGTTGTCGATCTCGCCGACCTTGCGCGCCGGGCTCTTGTTGTTCTCGAGGAACAGGCCGATCGCCGTGTCCAGCGCCTTGGCGAGCACCTTGGCCTTGGCGTTGTTGGTCTTGTTGGCGAGGTCCTCGATCGAGACCTGCAGCGCCAGGAACTCACCGAGCGAGTCCCAGCGCAGGTAGTTCTCTTTCTGCAGCTGCTGGACGTGCTTCGGCGCCGAGCCGCCGGCGCCGGTCTCGTACAGACCACCACCGGCCAGCAGCGGCACGATGGAGAGCATCTTGGCGCTGGTTCCGAGCTCCAGGATCGGGAACAGGTCCGTCAGGTAGTCGCGCAGCACATTGCCGGTGACGCTGATGGTGTCCTTGCCCTCCTTCATGCGGGCAAGCGTGAACTTGATCGCCTCCACCGGGCTCTTGATCGGGAGCTCCAGACCCTTGGTGTCGTGCTCGGGCAGGTAAGCCTTGACCTTGTCGATCAGGTTCTTGTCGTGGGCGCGGTTCTCGTCGAGCCAGAACACCGCCGGGGCGCCGGTGGCGCGCGCGCGGGAGACGGCCAGCTTGACCCAATCCTTGATCGCGATGTCCTTCGTCTGGCAAGCGCGGAAGACGTCGCCGGCCTCGACCTTCTGCTCCAGCAGGGCGTTGCCGGCGGCGTCGACGACGCGCACCGTGCCGCTCTCGGCGATCTTGAAGGTCTTGTCGTGTGAGCCGTACTCCTCCGCGGCCTGCGCCATGAGCCCCACGTTCGGCGAGGTGCCCATCGTGCGCGGGTCGAACGCCCCGTGCTGCTTGTGGAACTCGATCGTCGCCTGGTAGATGCCGGCGTAGGAGCGATCGGGGATCGTGAACTTGGCGTCGTAGAGCTTGCCATCCGTGCCGTACATCTTGCCGCTGGAGCGGATGGCCGCCGGCATCGAGGCGTCGATGATCACGTCCGAGGGCACGTGCAGGTTGGTGATGCCGCGGTCGGAGTCGACCATGGCCAGCGTCGGGCGCTGCTCGTAGAGGGCCTTGATGTCCGCCTCGATCGCCGCCTTCTCGTCTGCCGGCAAGCTCTGGATCTTGGTGTACAGGTCGCCGATGCCGTTGTTCGGGTCGAAGCCGACCTTGGCCAGCGTGGCCGCGTGCTTCTCGAGCGCCTCGGCGTAAAACACGCTGACGGCGTGCCCGAAGAGGATCGGGTCGCTGACCTTCATCATCGTGGCCTTGAGGTGCAGGGAGAACAGCACACCTTGCTTCTTCGCGTCCGCCACCTGCTCGGCGTAGAACGCGCGCAGGGCCTTGGCGCTCATCACGCTGGCGTCGACAACCTCGCCCGCCTGCACCTTGACGCTCGCCTTGAGCACTGTCGTCTTGCCGCCGGCGACGAGCTCGATCTTCAGCTCCTGCGCCTTGTCCACCACGACCGACTTCTCGCTGCCGTAGAAGTCGCCGCTCGACATGTGCGCGACGTGGCTCTTCGACTCACGGCTCCACGCGCCCATCGAGTGCGGGTGCTTCTTGGCGTAGTCCTTGACGGCCGGCGAGGCGCGGCGATCGCTGTTGCCCTCGCGCAGGACGGGGTTCACGGCGCTGCCGAGCACCTTGGCGTAACGCGCCTTGATCGCCTTCTCCTCCTCGGTCTTCGGCTCGGAGGGATAGTCCGGCACGGCGTAGCCCTGCTGCTGCAGCTCCTTGATGGCGGCCACGAGCTGCGGAATGGAGGCGCTGATGTTGGGTAGCTTGATGATGTTGGCGTCTGGCGTCTTGGCCAGCTCGCCGAGCTCCGCCAGGTGGTCGCCTAGCTTCTGGTTGTCCGTCAGGCGCTCGGGGAAGTTGGCGAGGATGCGGCCCGCCAGGGAGATGTCGCGCGTCTCGACCCGGACCCCGGCGGCCTTCGTGAACGCCTCGACGATCGGGAGGAGCGAATAGGTGGCCAAGGCCGGCGCCTCGTCCGTCTTCGTGTAAATGATGGTAGAATTTTTCGTTTCCACTGTTTTCTCGAGGGTTGAACGGGTCGGGATTATCGGGAAGGTTTCGCCGGACGCCAAGGGCCCGTCGCACAGGCAGAATGCCCGGCATCGAAATTTGCGCAAGCTGCCCCTGGCTTCGGGCCGACTCGCCGCCGACCAGCCCCCGGATGCACGAGCGGCGGGCCGCGGGAGAGCGGAACGGGCCCAGCGCGGTCCGCAGCCGCGGGAGAGGGAGCCGGACCCCGGCGCCGGCTCGCTCACGGCCATGCCGCAGCGCGCAAATACAAGAATCCGAAGTGCCGAGCTCTCCGCGCAGGAATACGCTTCTCCCGCGAGCGGGTGCCGAGCGTCACCACGAACGGTGACAGTCGCGCGGCATCAGGCCAGCGCTCGCCGACGATCTCATCATTCGCTTCTTTCGATTGGCCGAAGCTACACCCTGCGGAGCCGATGAACGTCCACAGGTCCGCGCTCGGCCTCGACTCACCTCGCCCCGCCATGGATTCGCCCGGCCAACGTCGCCACGTGCGCCACCAGATCCGGCGGCTTCACCGGCTTGGCCAGGTGCATCTGGTATCCGGCCCTGAGCGCCCGCGCGCGGTCCTCGGCGCGCGCAAACGCGGTCAACGCCAGCGCCGGCACGCTCCCCCCACGCTCTTCCGGCAACTGCCGTACCTTCTGGATCAGCTCATACCCGCCCTCGTGCGGCATGCCGATGTCGCTCACCAGGACCATCGGCTGGTCTCGCTCCAGCTCCGCCAGGGCCTCCACGACCGAGCCCGCCGTCCGCACCTCCGCCTGGCACTCCGCCAGTATCCGCAGGAGCAGCTCTCGCGTGTCCGGCTCGTCATCCACCACCAGCACCCGCACCCCCTTCAAATTCAAGAGCTCCCCGCCACGATGCCGTGATGGCCGGCGCTGCGGCGTCGAGGCCGGCTCTCCTCCGGCCAGCGCCTCGGCGTGCTTGGCCTCCAGCGGCAGCTTCACCGTGAAGCTCGCCCCCTGGTCCTTCCCTGCGCTTGCCGCCTCCACCGTCCCCCCGTGCAGCTCCACCAGGTGCTGCACGATCGAGAGACCCAGACCCAGCCCGCCGTACTCGCGCGTGGTCGAGGCGTCTGCTTGCCGGAATTGCTCGAAGACGTACGGTAAAAACTCCGGCGCGATGCCGATCCCCGTGTCGCTCACCGCGAGGCGCGCGTACGACCCCTCGCGGCGCAGCGACACCCTCACCTGCCCGCCCTGCCGCGTGAACTTCATCGCGTTGCTGAGCAGGTTCCACACGATCTGCTGGAGGCGATTCGGGTCCCCGACGACGTGTTCTCCTGGCGACTCGACGCTGAGCTCCAGGCGGATCCCCTTCGCCTTCGCCGCCGGCTCGGTCGACTCCAGCAGCGTTTCGAGCATCTCGGTCAGATCGACCACCTCCACGTCGAGGCTCAGCCGCCCGCCGATGATGCGCGACATGTCCAGCAGATCGTCGATGAGCTTGGATTGCGCCCGCGCGTTCCGCTCGATCGTCCCGAGCGCCCGGCCCAGGATCTCGTCCGATGGGCCGCGCATACGGAGCAGCTGCGACCAGCCGAGGATCGCGGTGAGCGGCGTCCGCAGCTCGTGGCTCAGCAGCGCCAGGAACTCATCCTTCAGCCGCCCGGTGCGCTCGAGCTCCGCCCGCGCCGCCTGCTCGCGGGAGAGGAGCATCTCCCGCTCCGCCTCGGTCCGCTTTCGATCGCTGATGTCCGTGGAGATCCCGCAAACCGCGTACGACCGGCCCGACTCGTCGAAGAGCGGACACTTGATCGCGATGTACGTGTGGAGCCCATCGTCCTGGGGCACGATCTCTTCCATCTCCAGCGGCCCCCCGGCCGCCACCACCTGCCGGTCGAAAGCGCGAAGCGCATCGGCGCACTCCGCGGGGAACAGATCATAGTCGGTCTTGCCGGCGATCGACCGCGCGGTCACATGAAACAGCTCTTCGTAGCGGCGGTTGATCATCAGATAGCGTCCTTCGAGGTCCTTGACGTAGATGACCGCCGTGGAGTTGTCGAAGATGGCCTGAAGCAGGTGCTGGCTCTCGCGCAAAGCGACTTCCGCGCGCCGGCGCTCGGCGTTCTCCGCCTCGAGGGCGGCGTTCGAGCTCGCCAGCTCGGCCGTGCGCTCTCGCACCCGCTGCTCCAGCTCCTGGTGGGCGCGCAGGAGCTGCGCGTTCTTCGCTTCGAGCTCCTTCTGCGCCTCGCGCAAGCTCAGGTGCGTCCTGATCCGCGCGAGCACCTCTTCGATCTCGAACGGCTTGGTGATGTAGTCGACGCCCCCCGCCTCGAACCCCACGAGCTTGTCCGCCACTTCTCCGAGGCAGGTCATGAAGATCACCGGGATGTCTCGGGTGCCCTCGGCCGCCTTCAGGCGCCGGCAGGTCTCGAACCCGTCGATCCCGGGCATCACCACGTCCAGCAGGATCAGGTCGGGTTTCATGAGGCTGGCCCGCTTCAGGGCCGCCTCCGCGTCCTCGGCGGCGAGCGCCTGATGACCTGCGGATTCGAGATGATCCACGAGCAGGGCCAGGTTGGCGGGCATGTCATCCACGACGAGGATCGTGCCCTCACGAGCACCGGGCGCGGAGGCTCTGCTCATGACGGCTGACCGTCGGCCACCGCCGCGCCGACCGCGGCATGCTCCTCGACGAACTCCTGCAGCTTCCGCATCTGGTACGTCCGCGCCAGCGTCTGGAGCTGCTCGAGCCAGGGGCCGAGCCGCGGCTCGCTTTGCTGCATCCGCTCCGCCTCCGCCAGCACCTTCCGGATACGGCCCGACGCCACCAGCCGCGATAGCAGCGATAGCTGTTCGGCCGAGGGCAGCACCAGCGCGCTGTCCCCCTTCACCGCCGCGGGGGCCGTGGCGTTCACCGGTTCGTGCGTCCATTCCACGCGCAGGAAACGCGCGATCTTCTCGAAGAGCAGGTTGGCATGCACCGGCTTCGGCAAGAAGTCGTCCCAGCCGGCGTGGGCCCCCTTCGGCTGCTCGGCGGCGTTGACGTTCGCCGACGAGGCCAGGATCACCACCCCGTCGAGCTCGGGCATCTGCCGCAGGCGGCGCGTTGTCTCATAGCCGTCCAGGCCTGGCATGGCCAGGTCCATCAGGATCAGCGCCGGCCTGTGCTCCAGGGCCAGCCGCAGCGCGGATTCGCCGCCGTCGGCCTCGACGAGGTCGAAGCCTATGGGGACCAGCAGATCGCAGAACAGAGCGCGGTTGCCGGGGTTGTCGTCCACGACGAGGATCTTGCGGCGCTCGCCGCGATAACCGGTGATCGTGGCCCACGCCAGGGCCTCGTCGGCGGCCGCGGAAGAGAGCGCTTCGGCGAGCGTGAGCGTCACGGTGAACGCGCTGCCTTTGCCGAGCTCGCTCTCGACATAAATGGTCCCGCCCATATGCTCGATGATCCTCTTGCTGATGGCGAGGCCGAGCCCGGTGCCCTCGCTCTTCACCCTCTGGTCTCCGACCTGCTCGAACGGCTCGAAGATGCGCGCGAGGTGCTCCGGGGCGATGCCCGTGCCCGTGTCCTCGATCCGGAAGCGCACGTCGCGCTGCCCGTCTCCGCCCTCGTCCAGGACGTCGACGAGCAGGGTGACCGCGCCGCGCTCCGTGAACTTGATGGCGTTGCCGAGCAGGTTCAGGAGCACCTGCGTCAAGCGCTTTTCGTCGGCGTACACGGCGGCGAGCGCCGGGCCCCGGACCTCGTGGGTGAACGCGATGCCCCTCTGTTCGGCGCGCACGCTGCAGAGGTCCACCACGTTGTGCACGAAGGAGGGGAAGTCGAACCTCCGGGGGACAAGCTCCATCTTACCGGCCTCGATCTTCGCGAGATCCAAGAGGTCGTTGAGCAACGCCAGGAGGTGCTCGCCCGATTTCTTCACGATCTGCACCCCTTCGCGGCTCTTCGGCGAGAGCTCGGGCGCTCGCATGAGGAACTGAGCGTAACCCAGGATGCCATTGAGGGGCGTGCGCAGCTCATGGCTCATGCTCGAGAGGAAATCGCTCTTCGCTCGATTGGCGCGGTCGGCCGCCTCCTTGGCGATCCGCAGCTGCGCCGTGCGCTCCTGGATCTTCACCTCCTGGTCCCGGTACAGCACCGCGTTCTCGACGGCGATCGCCGCCTGCGAGGCGAGCACCGACAGGAGCTCCACGCGCGCGGGAGGGAACGCCGACGGCACGTCGCGGTGCTCCAGGTACAGCACGCCCACCACGTGGCCCCGATGCGTCAAGGGCAGCGCCAGCAGCGAGAGCACCGCGTGCAACGCCAGGTACGGGTCGCCGGCGAAGCGCGCGTCGGACCTCGCGTCGCCTGTCACCACCGGCTCGCCCGTGCGGGCCGCGTATTGCACCACCGCGACGGGGACGTCGTGGCTCTGCCCGAGAGGCTCCGACAGCCCTGCCTCGATGCGGGTCCCCTCCACCCAGAGCCGAGCGACGACCGAGAGCGCGTCCCCTTCGCTGAGCACCAGGGCGCCGCGCTGCGCCCCCGCGTTCTCCAGCGTGAGCTCCATCAGCCGGCCCACCACGCGCCCCGGGTCGAGCTCGCCCGAGAGGGCCTGCGCCGCGCGCACCGCGGTCTTCACGTCGAAATGCGCGCCTGTCGACCTGCCCGTGGTCGTGGTGGTCGCCATCACGGTCGTGCGCTCGGAGGCCGACTCGTGCAGGGACGCCTTCAGCAGGGCGGGATACCTCGCGTTCAGATGGGCGACCACCGCGTCAGCGCCCCAGCGCGCGTAGGCGTCGCGCGCCTCGCGCAGGTACATCGCCCCGACGTGGGTCTTGCCCGCCTCCAGCCGAAACTCGGCGGCGAGCTGGGCTGCCAGGGCCTCGATGTGCAGGAAGCGGTGCTCGCGGGCCAGCTCGATGGCCTCGTCGTACCTGGCCGCTGCCTCATCGGGCTTGCCCAGGACGCGGGCGTATTCGGCCTCGGCGAGGCGCAGCTTGTGGAGGAAATTGGCCTCGCAGCCTTCGGTGAAGTAGCGCAATCGCGCGAGGCTGTGCTCGATGTGCTGCCGCAGCCGCGCCTGCTCCTCGTCCGTGACGGCGACGGGCCAGCGCTTCGCCGCTGCGAGCGCGAGGAACAGCGCGATGTCTGTCACCATCGGGATCCCGAGGAGGTCTGCCTGGAATTGCTCCGCCTCCCGCATCCTCGACAGCGCCCGCTCCCACTTGCCAACAGCGCAGAACAGATATCCTTCCAGCGTACGAGCGAACCCTCCGGTGTACCTGTCCCCGTCGGCCAGGAGGGAGCGCGAACCTCGTGGCAATGGCTCCTCCTCCAGGAGGCGCTGGGCGCCGTCAGGAGACATCAAGACCTCGCAGAAGGACGCGACCAGCTCGAAATGGTGTCGCCCGACGGCGTCCCCTGCGCGCTGCACCAGCTCCCAGCGCGCCTTGTGCTGCGCGTCGACCTGGCCGAGCGGCAGGCCGCGCCACAGCCGGTAGTAGAGCAAGTCGCACAGGAGCCCCCAGCTCGTGCCTTGAAACGACCCGATCTTCAGGCCGGCAGCGATGGCTTGCTCGTAAACGGGGGACGCTTCATCGATGGGCCTCGAGTGGCCCAGGTAGATCCCCTTGAGCGCGAGGCACTCGGGGAGCATCGCGGAGCCGACGCGCTCCGCGGCGCGCACCCCGGGCGTGAGCCAGCGCATGGTACGGCGATACATGCCCGTCGCCACCGACCACGCGTTGGCGAAGCTGCAGATCATGAGGGTGGCAGCAGGCGTGAGCGCGTCCCGCCGTATCGCCTCGGACACGATGCGGGCGATGACGAGCGAATACAGCATCGGCCGGCCACCGTAGATCGCGCAGAGCTGCGCCTGCGTCATCAGGGCGTCGATGAGCCGGTGCTCCAGCGACGGATCGACCTGCATTCGATCAAACCCGTCCGGGTCGCGGTCCAGCCATTGATCCAGCTCGGTGGACTCTTGCAGGAGCGCGACCTGACACGCCTCATCCGTGTCGGGGAACGTGATGCCCCGCTTCGCGAGGGCGGCCATCCCGAGCCCGATTCCGCGCGCGTACTGGCCCGTGGCGACACAGCAGCGCGTGCGGATCTCCTGCGTCGACAGCCAGGCGACCTCCGGCAGAGGCCTGTCCAGCAATGCGAGCGCCCGCGCCTCGACGTCGTCGAACTCCCGCAGCAGATAGGCGGCCTCCAGGCGCTCCAGCCCGATCTCCGCCGACAGCGCGCGCTCCTGCTCCCAGGCGCGTCCGCCGAGGAGCGCCTGCGCGCTGTCCAGCAAGTTGGCCATCAATCGGTAGGAGCTCGCCGCCTTCGCGCAGCGCGCGGCCTCCAGGTTCAGCCGCGCGAGCTCCTTGCGCTCCTCCACGGACTCGAGCCGCGCCGAGCCCAGGTTCAGGTGCCGCACGAGCTCCAGGAATTGCTGGACCGTGCCCCCTTCGGCGAGATGACGCGCCTGGAGCCGCCGGCCGATCTCCAGGTGCGCGAGCACCCGCTGCTCCGGCGAGATCCGCTCGTAGCTCGCCTGCTGCACGCGGTCGTGCAGGAACCGGTACGCCGCGTCCATCGCCGCCGCGCCAATGACGCCGAGCGCCTGCGCGGGGCGGTAAGCCCCGTCGACCGGCACCACCAGCTCTGCATCCAGCGCCGGCCATAACGCCCCCGTCACCGGGGCGCGCTCCCACCCGCTGAGCCGCTCCAGATCCTGCAGGTGGAACGTGTGGCCTGCGCAGGCCGCGAGCCCCAGGAGCTGCTGCGTCGGCTCGGGCATCTCACGCACCTTGTCTGTCAGGAGCGCCACCACGTTATCGGTGACGCCCGCCTTCTCGAGCGACGATTGATCCCACCGCCACGCCCCGCTCTCCGGATCCCTCACCACCTGCTTCTGCCGGTGCAGCGAGAGCAGCAGCTGCTCCAGGAAAAAGGGGTTTCCGCGGGTCTTGCGCGAGAGCACGCGCGCCAGCGGCTCCACCCGCGCGGGCTCGCTCTCCAGCGTCCGCGAGCACCACTTTTGCACCTGCTCTCCCGACAGCGGGCCCACCGTCATCCGCGACACCTTGGCCTCGCTCTTCTCCACCGCCTCGACGAGCTTCCACAGCGGGTGCTCGGGCGGCGCCTCGTTGTCGCGGTACGCCGCGATCACCAGCAGCGATTTGCGCTCCACGTCCGTGAGCAGCGTCTGCAGGATGATCAGCGTGGCGCTGTCGGCCCATTGCATGTCGTCCAGGAACATCACGAGCGGCGGGTTCGGCGCCGTGACGGCTCGCACGAAATTCAGCCACGTCAGCTTCTGCCGGTTGAGCACCTGCTCGCCCTCGACCGGCGGCACCGGCGGCAGCTTGCCCATGACCAGGTCGAGCTCCGGCACCACGTCCGCGATGAGCCGCGCGTTGTCCCCGACCTCGCGCCGGATCCGCTCCTGCCAGGCCTCGAGCACCGCTTCCGAGCTGGAGAGCCATTGGCGCATCAGCGCCCCGAACGCCTGCGCCAGCGCCGCGTAAGGCGTCGACCGCGCGAGCTGATCGTGCTTGCCCGCGATCAGGAGCCCGCGCCCCGCCTGCGCGATATCCCTGTAGACCGTGCGGACCAGCGCCGTCTTGCCGATGCCCGAGGGGCCGCCGACGAGCAGGAGCTCCGTCGTGCCCTGCGCGGCGCGCGCAAAGGACTCGCCCACCCGCTCGACATCGCGCTCCCGTCCCACGAGCACCTGCGGCAACCGGAGCTTGCGCGAGAAGTCTTTTCTTCCCAGGCCGAACGGCTCCACCGTGCCCCGCTCGTCCCATCGACGGAGGGCCTCCTCCAGATCCTCTGCCGCGCCGCGGGCCGTCTGGTAGCGCCGCTCGGGATCCTTGGCCAGGAGCTTCGCCACGATGGCTGCCACGGTCCTTGGCACCTCCGGGGCGACGGAGTCGAGCGGAGGCGGGTCCTTGGCCAGGTGAGCGTGCACCAGCGAGAGAGGATCGCGCTCCGTGAACGGCAGCCGCCCCGACATCACCTCGAAGAGCGTCACCCCCAGCGAGTACAGGTCCGTGCGCGTATCGAGCGCGCGCGCTGTGCGCCCCGTCTGCTCCGGGGAAATATAGACAAGCGTCCCCTCCAGCGCCTCGGGGATGCTCGCCTCGGTGGCCTCCTGGGACAACAGCGAGGCGATGCCGAAGTCGAGCAGCGTGACCCTCTCGCACGCCTCGTCCACCAGCACGTTTTGCGGCTTGATGTCCTTGTGCATCACGCCAGCGGCGTGCACCCCCTCGAGCACCCGTGACAGGAGCCGGCCGAACCGCAGCGCGGCCCCGACCGGCACGCGCCCCTGCTTGGCGAGCAGGCGATCGAGCGAGCCGAGGCCAGGATCCTCCAGCACCAGCGCCGCCGTGCCGCCCCGCTGCTCCAGCGCCCGTGCGCGCGCCACCCCGGGCACCTGTGCGAGCTGCAGGAGCACCTGGTGCTCGTGGATCAGCCGCCCCATCACACGCGGACTGGCTACCTCGGCCACGGGGATCTTGATTGCCACGCGCGCCCCCGAGGGGACATGGACCGCGCGCCATACCCGTGTCTCGTTGCCGTCGTAGATTACCTTTTCCAGCGTGTAATCCCGCAGCTCCATCATTGCCCCCCTCGCATCCTTCAGGGGCGCTGCTGTCGGATCATCATCGTAGTGCCGAGCAGGACGGAATGCGACCGGCGATCCTCCCTCCGGGGAATTTTTCGGGCAATCTCTGCTGCACGACAAGGCCGTGATCGCCAGCGCGCTTCCCGGCGCCCAAGCGGGCTCCTTCGCGGGTATCCACCGCACCAGGCAGCTTGTCAGGCAATATCAGCGCCGAGCAAAACCGGACGGAGCCAGACGGCCGGGGGCATCGTTGTTCAACGGGCGCGATCCCGACACCGGAGCGAACGGCCCTCGTGCAGCATGGCAAACGAGTTCATCGAGCGCGTTCCGCGGACGTCGACGCGGCGCACCTCGCGCCCGCGCTCGAATGTCCAGCGCGTCACGCGCGATTCGCCGTAGACGATGCACGTGTGTTCGTCGAGATCGGACAGGATGCGCGCGCAGCGCTCGTGATAAGCGGCGCCGGCGCTCGTCGGTCGCACCACGCGCGCCGTGCGCTCGAGGAGCCGCACGCCGAGCGAGGCTTCGAGGCGGGCCACACGCTCGCTGACCGTCGAACGCGGCAGCCGCAGCGCTTTCGCCGCTGCGCTGAAGCTCCCGAGCTGCGCCACCTCCACGAACGTCGCCATCGCGTCGAAGTCGAACATTGTGCAGCCTGGTCGAACAGGCTATTCGCCGGTCGCTGCCTGGTCAAGCGCAGCGGGAGAACCTACCGTGGCTCTTGACATGGCCACGGCTGGCAGCGAAGAAATGGAGAACCCCATGATCCTCATCTGACCGTGAGGTGTGCCGTTTCGCGGGCCAAAGGCGAGCACCTTCCTGGAGTTCGCGCGCGATTCGCGAGCCGAGCTCGGCCGAGCGACGCTCTACTAGCGATTGCCATCCACGAGGTACAGCGATGCAAGACGAAACGCATGTCGAGGATTGGGGAGAGCTCTTCGTCACGCGCAAGTGCTGCGGCGCCGGCACGTGCCGGAACTACGCGCCGGAGCTCCTGGGCGAGGTGGCGCCGGCCAGCGACCTCCGGGAAGGCCGCCGCCTCTCGGTGCTGCCGGGCTCCTACGAGGACGGCGCCTTCACGGGTGTGCTGCGGCAGCCGCGGAGCAAGGAAGATCTGATGGCGGCGCGGACGGCGGCCGCGGCGTGCCCGTTCGGCGCCATCAAGCTCAAGCCGGGCGCGGCGCGGGCTCGTCGGGGCGATCTTGGATCGCCTTGGCGTGGTTTCCCGCGGCCCATCGAGGATGCCGTCTGGATCATCGGACAGCCATCCATCAAGAACATCGGCGCCCTGTCCTATTTCATCGAGCGGGACGGAGGCGGGGTGCTGATCGATCCCCCGAAGCCGAGCGAGGAGGTCTTCCGCTGGCTCGCGGAGCACGGCGGCGTGCGGTGGCTCTTTCTGACGCACCGGGATCATACGCACCACCACGCCGAGTTCGCCAGCCGCTTCCCGGGTTGCCGCCGCATCATCGGCGCCGCAGACGTGAACCTGCGTGAGAACAAGTACATGCCCTCGACCGGCGACGTGGAGATCAAGCTCGGCAACGAGCTCGGCCCGCTCTCGCTCGAGGGGGAGCCGCTCTCGCGAGAGGCGGCCAAAGAGGCCGAGATCATGGTATTGCCGCAGCCCGGGCACACGCCGGGCTCGCTATGCCTCCTCTATCGAGGCCGCTTCCTGTTCACCGGCGATCACCTGAGCTACTCGCGCCTCCTGGGTCGACTCGTGGCGCATCGATTGCAATGCTGGGAGGATTGGGAGCGCCAGACCCGCTCGGTGCGTTATCTGCTCGCGGCGGCCGAGGCCGGCTGGCTGAGGTTCGCGTGGGTGTTGCCGGGTCACGGGGAATGGGCCCGCCTGCCGGGCGAGGGGAGCGAGGCCGAGACGGCCGCCGAGCTCCGCCGCGTCATCACGTCGATGGAGCAGAAGCCGAAGGGGAATACGCCGCTGGGCCGCTGGATCCTGTACGTTCAGAGCCGGATGGCGCCCGAGAAGACGCTCGGCCGCGCGCTGCGCGCGATCGGCGGCGGGAGCGACGACTGGGTATTGCCGCGCGGCGCGCGGAGCTCGCTCACCGATTTCGATCCCGACAAGACGCAGATCGCCCTGCGCCGGCTCTATCTCCTCGGCGCCGCCGCGCTCTTGGCCGCCGGCGGGGCCGTGTGGCTCACCGCGCGCCGGGACACGAGCGCCCCTTCTGGTCGCTCTTAGGACGCAGGCTCCACACCTTCGCCTCGTCCGCGGTTGCCGGCGCGCGCTCCTCGTCAGCGGTTCTCCGCGCGCGCGTCGAGCCTCACCGAGCCGGCGATCTGCCTCGTGGTGACGTTGAACCGATTGAAGAGGTTGGTCAGCGCGATTTGCAGGGTCAGCGCCGCGAGCGCCGGCTCGTCGTAATGCCTCGCGGCCTCCTCCCAGACGTCGTCGGGCACCGGGTCCGCGCGGTCGCTGAGCCGCGTCGCGGCCTCGGCGAGCGCCAGCGCGGCGCGCTCCGCGTCGGTGAAATAGGGCGCCTCGCGCCAGGCCGCCACGGCGAACAGGCGCTCGTCGGTCTCACCCGCCTTCTTCATGTCGCGCGCGCCGATGTCGACGCAGAAGCCGCACCCGTTGATCTGGCTCGCCCGCAGGTGGACGAGCTCGAGCGTCCGCGCCGGCACGCTGCTCTTCTTCACCGCGCCGATCAGGGCGTAGATCGGCTGCATGACGTCGGGGATGACCATCGCGGGGTTCTTCATCCGTGCTTTCAGCATGTTCGTGCTCCTCCCGAGGGGCTCGGGTGTGCTCGCCAACCGTGACAGGACGCAGAACGTCCGTTCGCGTCGTCACATCGGCTAGGGTTCGTCCGTCACAGCCATGACGAAGCACGACGAGGAAGTGTGACCGATGAATGAAAATAGTTGGCTGGCGGAGCGGTTCGAGGCCCACCGGGCCCACCTGCAGGCCGTGGCGTACCGGATGCTCGGCTCCCTGAGCGAGGCGGAGGACGCCGTGCAGGAGTCCTGGCTTCACCTGAGCCGCGCCGACACGAGCGGCGTCGAGAACCTGGGCGGGTGGCTGACGACGGTCGTGGCGCGGGTGTGCCTCGACATGCTGCGCTCGCGCAAGGCGCGGCGTGAGGACCCGATGGCCGCGCCCGACCCCGCCGTGGACCGCGAGGCCGGGACCGACCCCGAGCGCGAGGCGGTGCTGGCCGACTCCGTCGGCCTCGCGCTGCTCGTGGTGCTCGACACGCTGACCCCCGCCGAGCGGCTCGCGTTCGTGCTCCACGACCTGTTCGCGGTCCCCTTCGAGGAGATCGCCTCCATCGTGGGCCGCTCCCCGGCCGCGGCGAGGCAGCTCGCGAGCCGCGCCCGCCGCCGCGTGCAGGGCGCGCCCCCGTCTCCGGACGCCGACGTCGGCCGCCAGCGCGAGGTCGTCGACGCCTTCATCGCGGCCATGCGCGGCGGCGACTTCGACGCGCTCGTGGCGATCCTCGATCCGGACGTCGTGATCCACGCCGACGCCACGGCCGAGCCCCCGGCCGGGGGCGAGGTCCGCGGCGCGCGCGCCTGGGCCAAGCAGGCGATCCCCGCCGCGCGCGGCGCCAAGTTTGCGCGCCCCGCCCTCGTGGACGGGACGGTGGGCATCGTCTTGGCCCCGAAGGGGCGGCTCTTCCGGGTGCTCCGCTTCACCCTCGCGCAGGGGAAAATCGCCCGGATCGACGTCGTGGGCGACCGCGAGCAGCTCCGCGATCTCGACGTGTTGGTCCTCGACGGCGGACCGCACCCGGAGATCTAGGCGTGGACCCGATCCCATCTCTCGCGGTGGTCATTCACCACCTCATCCGCTCAGTAAGGTGTTCCGTCCTTGTGCGTGTAGACGTACTTGCCGCCCACCTTGCGGACGGCGAGATCCTCGTCGGGATACTCGGCCCTGTCTTCGGGATCGCGGTTGCTGATCTCGAGGTAACGCGCTGGCGCGGCGCTGCGGTTGACGAAGTGATGCCCGTCGCGCGCGCCGGCCGGAAAACCCGCGCACTGCCCCGCCGTGAGCACCTGCTCGCCGTCGTCCGTGCGCAGCACCACCTCGCCCTCCAGCACGAACACGAGCTCGTCCTCGTGAGAGTGGTAGTGCCGCAGCGCCGACTCCTTGCCCGGGAAGAGCGTGGTGAGGTTGACGCCGATCTTCGTCAGGCCGAGCGCGTCGCCGAGCGCGCGCTTCTCGCGCGGCGTGACGCGCGCGCGAAGCGACTCGGGGTACGTCGAGCTGGTGCGGGGCTCGAGATCGCTGGGGTTCAGGGCAGGGCGTTCGAGGGGCATGATCATCTCCGAGCAAAGCGGCTGCGCTCAGCGGCCGCGCGGTGTGGGCATGAGCGTGGAGGCGAGCGTCGCCGGGCTCAAGGGGATCGCGGGGGCTCACGACCAGCCCCGCACCCCGATCCTCTCCCGGAGAGGGAGAGGGAGGAGGCTCTCGGGAGCGCAGTCACACCGGTCGGGCGCGCGCGGCCAGCAGGGCGGCGCGGCGCTCGGGAACCTGGAGCAGGGCGCGATCGCGGACGCGGGTGAGCACCTCGGCGGGCGCGGTCTCGGGGGAGCCGGAGTCGAAGGGAGGCTGCGGATCGTACTCGATGCTGAGCTGGATCGAACGAGCGACGTCCGCGCCGGCGATCTCCGCCACCAGGGTGAGCGCGAAGTCGATGCCGGCGGTGACGCCGCCGCCCGTGATCACGTTGCCGTCGCGCACGACGCGCGCCGCTTCGGTCTGGATGCCGAGCTCGGCGAGCAGCGGCCGGAACGCCCAGTGGCAGGCGGCGCGTTTGCCCTCGAGCAGGCCCGCTGCGGCGAGCAGCAACGAGCCCGTGCACACCGAGGTGACGTAGCGCGCGGCGCGACCGAGGCGCTGGACATGCGCGACGAGCTCCCGATCACCGAGGGCCGCCGTGAGGCCGTAGCCCCCGGGCACGCAGATCGCGTCCGCTTCGGTGATATCGGACAGGCGGGCGAGCCCGCTGAAGGTGAGGCCGCTGTCGGCGGACAGCGAGCCGCCCTCGCGGGAGGCCACCACGAGGCGCGCGCCGGGCAGGCGCTGCAACACCTCGAACGGGCCCGTGAAGTCGAGCTGCGTGAGCTGGGGGTACAGGATGAAGACGATCGTGAACGGCCTTTCCATCGCGCGCCTCTCTGCCGGAGTTGACCTAACCATCACACGATATCACCTTGGCAGAAAGGACAAATAGTCCTCCTTTCCTGCCAAGCCACGTGCCCACGCGATCAGCTCATCGGCGCTGAGATCGGCTGTCCGTCGCTTCATTCACAGAGATATTTAGCAGACCCCCCTTGCCAGCACAGGTCCGTCCCGCAGCCCCAATCCCTTCGCGCCACGCGGCCGCCACCAACTCAGAATCTGGCCCCCACCGCGACACGGAGCGTCGCGAGCTTGCCTTGCTCCAGGCCGAACCCGAGCGGCTCGTCCAGCGCCACGAGCAGCCCGGCCCGGAAGTACAGGCCCGACGTGGGTGGCTCCACCCCGACGAAGGGCTCGGCCGCGAGCTGCAGCTTGTCGGTCTGTGTGAGCGGGAACGCGGCCTGGAGCCGCGCGCCGACCCCGAACCCGCCCACGCTGCGCAGCTCCGCCTCGTTGCTCTGCTCGATGAAGAACTCCGTGTCGCCGCCGCCCGTGGGGATGGCGAACATCGCCACGAGATCGCTCCGCACATAGAGCGCCTCGATCGGGCGCAGCTCGATGCCGCCCCGGGCCCGCAGCGGGACGTGCTCCAGGAGCGCCCGCTGCGTGTCGAAGTACCCCCGCACGGCCAGCGCCGCCGCCGCGGCCGCCTTCGTGTCGTCGGACGGATCCTGCGTGATGGGGATGGAGGCCGCGAGCCCACCGACGAGCATCAGCATGGGAGAAATGTTCGCGGCGTAGTGAAGTCCTATCGAGGGATTGCCGAAGAAGAACCCCTCGAGCTCCGGCGCGACGGTCGCCGCGTCGCCCTCCGCCGCGTCGCCCTGCCCCGGGCCGGGCGCGCTCGCGTGGCTGCTCCCGTACGCAAACGGCAGCTCGGCGTCGAGGTGGAGCCCCGCGACGAGCTTGATCTGGGCGACCGCCGCGAAGGACGCCACGAAGGAGTTCCCCTCCCACGCGCCGCTCGTCCCGTCGCCGCTCACGGCTTCCCAGTCGGGGAGGTTCGCCTCGATGGTGCTGGTGAGCACGTCCGCCTCCACGCCGAGACGGAAGCCATAGGACTTCGCCCACTGCCCTTCCGTGACGGTCTCCTCGGCGAGCGCCGGCGGGGTGAACGAGAGCAGGAGCGAGAGGGCGGCGAGGGACGAAGCAAGCTGGCGCATGCGGACAGGGTATCTATTTTTCCGGACCGAGGCCATCCAGCCGCCTCGTCGAGCGGACCTCGGGCCGCGCGCTCCGGGCGAGCGCTACAGGCAACCGCTGGGCACGCTGCCCCAGTGGCTCTTGGCGACGACGGACCCGTCCGGACCCGACGTCGAATGCGAGCCGCACAGGCCGTCGGCGTCGGAGATCACGGAGTCGATGCCGATGCCATACTCCCAGTATTTGACCTCGAGGCTCGAATCGTGGGTCGAGCCGCTTCGCTCCGGAATGGAGGGGACGAGAATGCCGCTCGAGTCGAAGAACTCGAAGCCCGCGATGGAAATCGAGAGCGACACGTTCCGTACCTGGCCGACGCAGGTCGTCCTGCACGTGGGGTAGCCGACGGAGCTCTCTTTCGTGAAGCCCGAAGGGCAGCCGGCCGAATAACTGCAGTAGCCGTTGCACGTGACGGGCAGGGGCCCCGGCAGGTCGACGCACTCGTACTGGCCGGTGCCCTGGATCGTCTTGCGCTGGGTCTCGAACCCCCCTGACGTCACCGAGGTTCGGCTGCCGAGCTCTCGATACACGTAGTAGTCGTTCTTGAACGACTCTTCCTGCGTACAAAGGCCGCCGTTGCAGTGCGTGGAAGCGGCCATCACGATGGGCTCCTGGCCTTCCAGGAGAAAGCGCTCCCCCGCGATCTCGACCGTATGGCGTTCGCCCCCCAGCTCGCCTATCAATTGCGCCTTCGTCAGGGCGATTTCGTCGGGCGAGCCGATCGACACGCCGGCCACCCTGGTGATCCGGCCGTCCTCGTCCCGTTCGATCGTCGTGGTGCCCATGTCGAGCTCTTCGGCCCGCCTGGCGACCCAGCGGAGGGCGTCATGCTCGCTCGCGAAGCGCAACCCGCCGGCAGCCGCGGCCCGCCCGAGGGGGGCGGCGTCCTCCGCTTCGGTCGCTTCGGTCGCTTCGGCGCTGCAGCCCATCATGAACGCCGCGGCGAGCAGAGATGCGGCGCGGGACGTTCGGCGAGAATTGTTGGTGAGGTGCCGGTGCATTCTGTCGGTCATGGTGCGATCCTTTGTGGCCCTGGGTAATCACACTCCGTGCCACGTCTCGCGTCGAGGGCCCATGACCTGGCCAGGTGCTTCGCGGACGCGATATCGAGGAACGCGAGCGCGGGCTGGTCCTGCGCAAGTTGCGCAGGAATCTGCGCAACTTGCGCGGCGCTGCGCGCAAGGTCAGTAAGCGAGCGTGCAGGTGTTGCCGGCTCCGCACTCCTTGGAGGTGACCGCCGCGACGACCTGGGACGCCGGCATCGGCGTGTAGCGGTACGGAATCTCGAAGACGGTGCCCCTCGAGTCGTTCAAGTCGTCGCCGGTCCCCTGGTTGCCGATCCCCTTCCAGCCTCTTGGGCTGCCCATGTCCGTCCAGATCGACCTGTTCTCATCATAGACGCAGTTCTCGGCGATGAGCGCCATGTCCTTGCCCACGCCGTGGATCTGCCCGCCGCCGGTCTTGTGGTAGTTGTTGAGCATGTGCACGTTGCCGTACCGCCCGCGAGGCTGGCGTGAATCGACGCGCTCGCCCCAGTGGCTGTTCATGTACGTGATGTGCAGCTTCCCCACGCTCGCCGGCTCGTCGTCGCTGCCGGCGATCAGGTTCGAGAACCGGTGCTCCTTGTCGTACGTATAGTAGAAGCGCGCCCAGGAAACGGTGACGTAGTCGGCTCCCTGGGTGATGTCGCAGTTGCCGTCCTGACCGTCGGAGATGTCCAGATGGTCCAGCCAGACGTGGTGGGCGCCGTTCCCCGTATAGACGGCGTCTGCGCCGGACTTGCACTCGTCGTAGCTGGCGCAACGCGCGCCCCGCACGGCGAGGTTGCGAATGATGATGTTGTGCACGTCCGCGCCGCTCATCCGGATGTTGCCCGCGATGGTCACCCCGGGGCCGACGCCGATGATCGTCTTGTTGGCGCCTGGCGCGAGCGTCCCGCTGTAGTTCCCGGGTTTCACGAGGATGATCGCCGGGGTCGCGCCCTTCGCCGCGTCCTGGAGCTCGCTCATCGAGTCCACCGTGATGGCCGAGCTCAGATCCGTGCCGCCGCCGGTCGTGCCGCCGGCGACGCTCGCAAAGCCCGGAACCGGATCCGTGATGTGGAGGTCCCCAACCGGGGTCGGCCCGCCGGTGCCCCCGCCACCCGTGTCCCCTCCACCAGCGCCCGCTCCACCCGTGTCCCCTCCACCCGTGTCCCCTCCACCCGTGTCCACTCCACCAGCGCCCGCTCCACCCGTGCCGGCCGCACCCCCGGTGACGCCGCCCGTTGCGCCGGTGGTGGCTCCGGCGCCGCCTGTTCCGCCCGTGGTGGTACCAGCACCACCCGTGGCCGTCGTGCCACCGCCACTGGTCGCCCCCGCCGCGCCGGGGGTTCCTCCAGAGCCCGCGCCGGGGCCGGACGTGACATCGAGGTCCGTCGAGCTGCAAGCGACCAGCAAGCCGAGAATCGAGAAGGAGGCGAGTCGATACGAGTGGGTCATGGTTCCTCTGCGGGTGATGGCAGGCAAGCGTCTTTCCCGGAGGTTGCGCTACGCCCCCGCCAGCCGTCACAAATCGCCGGAACGCTCCCGAACCGCGATCCGCGTCGAATCCTGGAAGGCCGAGGTCGGCCTTTGCAACCAGGAGGCGCCGCGGGGCTCGCGGTCTCCTTGCCGCTGCTCGCGGGCGGGCGCGGGGCGCGCTCCAGCGGGGAGCGTGCACCATCGCACACCGGCCCGAGGCGCGGGGGCTTGTCATCCTCCTCCTGGCGGCCGTGCCTCCCGGCAAGTTGCGGGCGAGTTGTCGTGTCTCGCAAGGAGAGAATCAACCCATATCTCTTTTTTGCGTCTTTGCGCCTTTGCGCCTTTGCGTTGATTCTCTCCTTGCGAGACGCGACAACGCGCCAGGAACATGCCTGCAGTGCATGCCGGGGACGCCGCCCCTCACCGCGCCCCGCCTCCCCTCACCGCTCGACGCGGTCGAGCCAGGCGCGCGCGTCCTTCTCCAGCAGCGGATCCCCGAGCCGCACCGACAGCTCCAGGAGATCCTCGAACTCCCGCCGCGCGAGCGCGTCGTTGCGCGCGTTCTTCAGCAGCATCGCCGCCGCCCAGCGGCCCTGCAGCACGTCGTGCCAGTAGCCCTGCTCCTCCGCCCGCGCGATGAGCGCCTGCAGCCGCTCCCGCGCGTCCCCCGCCCCCGCCACCCCGTCGAGGTACGCGAGGTACATCCGGTTCGAGGCGGCCACCCGGTCGTACCCCGCCTCGTCCGCCCGCTCCAGCGACTCCGCGAAGAGCGACCGCGCCCGCTCGTGCTCGCCCAGCCGCACGCACGCGTAGGCCAGGTTGTGAAGGTTCACAACCCCGTCGAACCGCAGCCCGAGCGCCCGGTCCAGCTCGATCGCGCGCTCGCACGCCTTCGCCGCTGCCCGGAAATCCCCCGCGTAGAGCTCGATCGTCACGAGCAGCTTCGCCCGCACCGCCTCCGCGACCCGATCGCCCGGGGCGGCCGCCTCCCAGCGCGACAGCGCCTCCAGCGCCCCGGGCCGATCCCCCGAGGTCGCCCGCGCCAGGGCGACCGACTGGAGCGCCCGCGGGTCGTCCGTCGGTCCGAGCGCGGCGAGGTCGAGCGCCGCCCGCCGCGCGCGCGCGAGCTGGCCCTGAAGGCACGAGACCTCCACGTCGACCGTCAGCGCCTCCTGCAGGAGCTCGCGGCGACCTACCGCCATCTCGACCACGTCGTCGAGCAGGTCGTGCGACAGCCGGAACAGATTGGTCGCCCCGAGCGCGCGGGCGAGCTCGATGCGCAGCTTCACCCGGAGCTCGAGCGAGCCGACCGCATCGACGCGCGCAAGGATGCGGTCCGACGCCGCCGGCAGCGACGGCGCGCGGCGCGCGTGGCCGGCCGCCTTCGAGAGGATCCCCACCCACCGGCCGAGCTCGTCGGGATCGCGGCGCGCGACGTCCGAGAGCTCGAACGCCCGCGTCATCGCGCCGATCGCCGCGTCGAACTCGCCCCGGCGCACGCGGACCCCCGCCGCGCGCGCCAGGTGCCCCGCCGCGCCGTCCGCGTTCCCGAGCGAGAGCGCCCCGTCCGCCGCGCGGCCGAAGTGGCAGTCGACAAGCGCGAGCACCGCCGGATCGTCCCCGCCCACGCGCTCGAGCCACTCGGCCGCGAGCCAGTGGCCGAGCGCCCGATCCGCGTCCGTCAGCATCTCGTAGGCCGCGTCCCGCACGAGCGCGTGACGGAACGCGAACTCCGGCTCGCCGCGGAGCATCGACTCCGGCCGCGGCTCGAGCAGCTCGCGCTTCTCGAGCGTCAGGAGCCACGACTCGAGCTGCGGCACCTGCCCGCCCCCGCCGAGCATCGCCTCAAGACCCCCCCGCCAGAACACCTCGCCCATCACCGCCCCGGCCCGGAGCACCCGGCGCGCCTCGGGCTCGAGCGCCGCGATCCGCGACTGCATCATCGCGAGCACCGTCTCCGGCACCTCCCCTGCCCGCCTGTCCGCCGTCGCGCGCACGAGCTCCTCGAGGAAGAACGCGTTCCCCGCCGACCGGTCGATGAGCGCCGCGAGCTCGGCCTCCGGCGGCGCGTCGCCGAGGACCTCCCGCACGATCCGCTCGCACGCGCGGCGCGACAGCTCCCCGAGCCGCATCTCCGTCGCCTCGCGATCCTCCCACAGGCCCGGGAACGCCTCGCGCACCCCGGGGCGCGCCAGCGCCAGCACCATGAGCGGCTGGTGCCGCAGGAACCGGAGCGCCGCGTCGAGCGTGTCCACCGTGGCGCGATCGCAGAAGTGCAGGTCGTCCAGCACGATCAGCACCGGCTGCGCGTCGCACTCGGCCCGCAGGAAATCGAGCCACGCCCGCCGCGCCTGCTCCTCCATCACCGCGCGGTCCTGCCGCGCCGCGCGCAGCGCCGGGCTCTCCGGGAATGGCGCCCCGATGAGCTCGCCGAGCAGCTCCGTCACCCGCTCCCGCGAGGCCTCGCCGACGTGCCGCGCGACCCGCGCCGCGAGCTTCTCCCGCCGCGCCTCGGCGGGCTCGTCGTCGAGCAGGCCCGCCGCGCGCCGCACCGTCTGCGCGAGCAGCCCGAGCGGCGCCGCGCCCCGCATCGGATCGCCGTGCGCGCGCCACACCGTGACCGGCTCGCTGCGCGCCTCGACCCGCCGGACCAGCTCGTGCGCGAGGCGCGACTTGCCGACGCCCGCCCCCGCCGTGACCAGCACCACGCGCGCCACCCCCTCGGTGGCGCACTCGTCGAGCACGTCCTCGAGCGCGCGGAGCTCCCGCTCGCGCCCCACGCAGGTCGTGGGCTTGCCGAGCACCTTGCGCCCGCCGTCCTGCGGCTCGCGCGCGCCGAGCAGCGTCGGGCCCTGGCTGCCCGCCGCGATCTCGAAGCGGTCGCCGAGCAGCGCGGCCGTCATCTGGTCGATGAGCACCGGCCGGCCCGAGGACGGATCCTCCGCGGCGTGGCGGACCCGCGCGTCGAGCAGCGCGCCCGCGCGGTCGATGACCTGCCCCACCGCCTGCGTCCCGGCGATGACGTCCCAGCCCGTCGCCAGCGCCACCCAGGCCCCGGGCAGGAGCGCGTGGATCGAGAGCGCGCAGCGGGCGGCGTTGCCGGCGAGGTCGGTCGGCGAGCCCGCGCCCGCGACGACCGCCGCGACCGAGCCGTCGGCGAGCACCTCGAGGACCGCGCCGTGCGCCTGCGCGGCCTGCCGGACCTCGTGGAACGGCGTGGTCGGCGGCGGCGCGGGCCGGGGCTTCGCCGGCGGCGCCGGCGCGAGCAGGCCCTCGGGCAGCGCCTCCTTGCTGCCGGAGACGACGGTCGCGTGGTGCCCCGACAGCATCGTGTCGCTCGCCCGCTGGGGGCCCGCGATCGCCTGCGGGCGAGCGGACGGGGGGCCGCGCCTGCCGGCGCTCATCTCGGCCGCGAGGACGACGCTGACGAGCCGCCGCTCGCTCTTCGTCAACGCAGGCGTCGGCAGGCCGTTGCCGGTGGACATGTTGCCCTCCACAACGCTCAGCATCCTGAGCTCGGCGGCGACCTCGCCCGCGTCCGCGGGGCGCTCCGCGGGGTTCTTCGCGAGCAGCCGGGCCACGAGCAGGTCGAGCGGCGGCGGGATGTTCGGGCAGAAGGTGCTCGGGCGCGGCGCGGCCTCGAAGAGCACCTTGGCGAGGACGGACAGCGGGTGCTGGGCGACGAACGGCGACCGCCCGGTGAGGCACTCGAACAGGAGGCACCCGATCGAGTAGAGGTCGGCGCGCGCGTCGACGTCGACGTCGCCGCGGACGCGCTCCGGCGCCATGTAAGCGGGCGTGCCGATCGCCGAGCCGGTGAGGGTGAGCTCGTACGTCGCGTCGGCCTGGCGCGCGATGCCGAAGTCGATGAGCTTCGCGCTCCCGATGTCGCCGCCGGGCAGGAACACGTTGGTCGGCTTGAGGTCGCGGTGCACGATGCCGCGCGCGTGGACGGCGGCGAGCGCCTCGGCGACGCGGCCGACGAGCATCAGGCTGTGCTCGATCCCGAGCGGCCCGCGCGACAGCCGCGCGCCGAGGTCCTCGCCCTCGAGCCACTCCATGGCGAGGTAGTAGAGGCCGTCCGCCGTGACGCCGTGGTCGATGTAGCGGGCGACGACGGGGTGCTCGAGCTCGGCGAGCAGGCGCGCCTCCCGCTGGAAGCGCACGACGTGCTCCCTGCCCTGGTTGAAGATCACCTTGAGCGCGACCGCGTGGCCGCTCTGCCGGTCGAGCGCCCGCCACACCGCGCCCATCCCGCCGGAGCCCGCGAGGCGTTCCAGCTGGAAGCGGTTGGCGAGGACGTGACCTGAATGCATGGCGCAAGTATCGGTGTGCAGACCTCCGCGGTCCAGGCGGCCGGGCGCGCGTGGACCGCGAACCGTGGGCCCACCGCCCACGCGGAGCGCGAGGATACTCGTCCCGCGGCGCGGCTACGAGCCTCGAAGGCCCACGGGCGCCGCCGCCGGCCCGACGGGAGCCCCCCCTCGCCGGCCGAGGGCGCCGCCCACGCCCACGCGAGCGCGCCTGTCGCGCTCGCGTGGGCACGCGCGGGGCCCCGCGCCGCCCGCGCCGCCGCGGCGGAGACGTCAGCTGGCGAGGCGCTCGAGCCGCGCGTCGACCTCGCGCTCGGCGTTCAGCCAGTCTTCAACGGGGTTGTTCCGGAAGCCGGCCCTCTCGGCATATCCATAGGCCACCTTGGCGATCAGGCCGTGGCGCTCCTCGCGCGACAGCCGCGGGCGCGGAGGCGCGGCCTTCGGGGCGTCGACGCTCGCGCGCTCGGCGGCGAGCTTCACGGCCGCAGAGGGCCTCTCGGCGGCGGCGGGGGCAGAGACCGCGCTCTCGGGCTGCGCCGAGGCGACCGGGGCGGCGACCAGGCTCTGGGCCCGGGTGGTCTTCGTGCGGGCCGGGGTCTTGCGCTTCGAGCTCATCTCGTCGTCTCTCCTTTCGGGTACACGGGTCGACTAACCCAGGTCCGCGCGTACGCACAAATTTTGAGCACGTAGTTCCTCGGCGCCCGGCGCCGCCGGTCGGGATCTCCCTTCCAAGAGACCGTGGTTCGCGGTAGAGTGGATGTCGCTGACCGGGTGAGATCACCCGGCGTGTGTCAGCCATCATCCCTCGTTGTTCGTCGCCACCTCGTGGCCGACGTTCATCCGCCATCGTTCATCTATCGTTCCCATCTTCGTTCACGGCGGCCCATCCCCGGTCGCCGCCTGCGCTGAGGACAGCTCGGTAATCCAGAAAACGGCAGGCGCGTCGCTCGCCGTCTGCCCATGAATCGAGGAGATGCGATGTGGAAGAAAGCGCGGCCCCTTCCCGGCGCACGGAACACCTCTGCTCGTCCGGCGGCGGGATGACGCGCGTCGTCTGGGTCGAGGACGACAGCGAGGTGCGGCTCGTCGGCGCCTCGGAGCGCTGGGCGCGCGCGATGGAGCAGCTGCGCCGGCTGGCGGAGCACGAGCGCGCGCCGCTGCTCATCACGGGCGAGCCTGGCACGGGCAAGGAGCTCTGCGCGCGGCTCCTTCACGCGGCGAGCCCGCGCGCGGGCGGTCCCTTCGTCGCGCTGAGCGCGGCGCGGCTGCCGGCCGAGCGCCTCCGGGAGGAGCTCTTCGGCGTGGCGGCCGGGGCCGACGGGCGGCCCGCTGCGCGCCCCGGGCTGCTCGAGCTCGCGCGGGGGGGCACGCTGTTCCTCGACGAGATCGGCGCGCTCCCGCTCGAGCTCCAGCCGCGGCTCCTGGCCGTCCTCGACGGGGAGCCGCTCTGCCGGATCGGCGGCGGGGAGGCGCTGGTCGCGGACGTGCGGGTCATCGCCGCGACGAGCCAGGACCTCGCCGCGCGCGTCCTCGAGCGGTCGTTCCACGAGGCGCTCCACCGGCGCGTCGGCGGGCTCGCGCTCTCGCTCCCCCCGCTGCGCGAGCGCGACGGCGACGTGCGCAGGCTGGTCGAGCACTTCCTCCAGCGCCAGAGCGGCGCGACGGGGCTCGCGAGCGCCGGGCTCTCCCCGCGCGCGCTCGCGCAGCTCGAGGCGTATCCCTGGCCGGGGAACGTCCGCGAGCTGCGGAGCGTCGTCGAGCGCGCGTTCCTCCGGGCGCACGGCGCGCCGCTCGATCTGGAGCACCTGCCGCCGGAGATCGGCGCGGCGACGCGTCCTTCGGCGCCGCCGCGCTCGGGCCCGCCGGGCGCGCTGCGGCCGTCGCCGCCCGCGCGCGGCAGCGCGTCGCTCGGCGAGGCCGTGCGCCGCCACATCCTCGCGGTCTACGCCGCCCAGGGCGGCAACGTGACCCACACGGCGAGCGCGCTCGGGATCACGCGGGTCTCCCTCCGCCGGCACCTGCGCCAGTACCTCGCCGCGGACGCGCGCGACAAGGAGCCGCTGAGCGATCGCTAGAGGGACAAACGGGTTAAAAGGTCCCTAAATTCAATGGGTTGCGAGGCCCGACCGTTATGCCGGAAAGCAAGCGCCAAGGGCCAGGAATATGGGAGAGAGACAAACCGCAAGGGGCGCAAGGGACGCAAGGGACCAGAGACGAGATATTTTCTTGCCTTCCCCTTGCGCCCCTCGCGCCCCTTGCGGTTTCTCTTGCCTTCTGTTGATTTCCTCGGGACTCCAACGTGATCGGTGTCCTAGCCCCCCGCCTGCGCGCTCCGAGGATGACGCGCAGGATCAGCCGCGGCCCTTCCCGACCACCACGATGGTGTTGTTGATTCCGCTGTTGACGACGTCGGAGGCGTTGTGGACTTTCGCCGTGCAGGACCGCGAGCCAGGGCCCAGCAAGATGGGCTGCCCGCTGAAGTTGGCGAAGTTGTTCAGCGTCAGCAGGTCGTTCGTGCAGGGCAGCGGCGTGCCCACGAGGATGTTCGGCGCGCCCACGCTGATGCCCAGCGGAGCGCTGCCCGACAGCACGTTGTGGTCGGCCACTAGGCCGTTGCCCATCAGGTGCTCGATGAGGCTGCTGCCAAAGCCCGGCGCCGCATCGATATGGTTGAAGCGCACCGAAGGCTGGAGGTACGAAGGCGCCCCGTCGAGCTCGCTGAGGTCCGCGATGAACAGGGACGACGCGTTGAAGGGCCCTGTCGCCACCGCCTCGATCTCGTTGTGGGCGAAGCTCACCGTCGAGGGCTCCTTGGGCCAGCGGCTCGTCTCGGTGAGGCTCTGGCCCGCGAGCACGCCCACGGCGTGCCCGTTCGAGTCGAAGAAGCGGTTGTGCTCCACCGTCAGCGGCGCGTTCGACGGGCTCAGCAGCAGCGTCCCGAAGGCAATCAGAAAGGGATCCGTCGCCACGCCGTGCCCCGAATCGTCGAAGACGTTGTTCTCGATATCGGCGAACGCCTGCGGGTAGACGTCCTGCGGCGGGGACGGGAAGCGGAAGGCGCTTTGGGCCTCGAAAGCCTCCAGGCTGGCGGGCGGCGACAGGAACGTCTCCACGGCCACCGAGTGAAGCTGAGTATGCTCGAGAACACAGTTCTTCACCGTCACGAGCCCGTTCACCGGAAGGTGGTCGAACTCATTCCAGCCACCGTTGGCGGTGTCGGGCTCGACCGGCAGCCACTGTTCTCCGCCGATGAACACCAGGCCCTCCATCAGATTGCTGCCCAACGTCGGGCTCAGAATCTGGCCGTACACGCCCACGTTTTTGATCGACACGTCGTAATGCTCCACCTTGAAGTCCTTCGTCGGGTCGTAGTTGCCCTTGGATCCGGTCACCAGCACGGCCGCCCACACCGGCCTGACCTCGGTGCCGTAGTAAGTCAACGTGGGCCCCTCGCCCTCGACGGTGAACGACAGATTGCGCAGCGTGAGGTTCGTGCTGGTCAGCTGCCAGGGCGTCTTGCGCGAAGGCGGCTTGTTGAAGACCGCCAGGATCGGCGGAAAGCCCGGTGGGAACAGCCGTTCACGATACGCTTCATTCAGCAGGGGGAACACGTACGTGCCGTTCGCGGCGCGGCCGCGCGCCACCAGCACGGTATCGTTCATGCCGGCGCCACGCACCTCCGCGTCCAGGCCCTCGGCCGCCAGCGTCTCGCTCACGTGGAACGTGCCGGCGTCCAGCGCGATGCGGCCGCCGCGCGCCACGTTATTCAGCGCCCATTGCAGGTTCCTCGTGTCGGTCGCCATGCCCTGGAAATCGTCTTGCAGCCCCACCGGCGTCACCCGGATGACCCTGCCGTTCCCCACCACCCGCACGTGGTCGGGATCGGGAGGCACGGGTCGCGGCATGGCATGCGTCGTGGCAGCGGCGAGCAGCACGAAGAGCGCCGCGCCGACGGCCTTGGGGGTACCTTCGTTGACTCTCGCCATTGTTTTTCCTCCGCGGTGATTTGCCGGATGCTCCCGGCTGCCGACGGGCCAAACGATGCCACTCGGCGGCGCCTGCGCCACCTTCGCCGTACTTGCGGGTCGTTCGCCTCCTGCTCCGGGTGCATTCGGAGCCTGACGGGACATCGGGAAGGTCAATTCAACGCGAAATGGCTCCGTGGCACGAAAACTCCATGTGCTCGGCGTGACGGGCGAGCACGGCTCAGGCAACGCGCCGCTCGTACCCGAACGATGGGTGCTGCTCACCCATCTCTTGGTTACGGCGTCGGATCAGCGAAGGATCCTCCGAAGATATCCGAGTTGCCGAAGGTGGACGGACAGTCGGTGTTGGGCCTCGGCGTGGGAACCGTGCCTCCGGTGCGCAGCGACTGACGGAAGGCGTCTATCGCGGGGCAGTCTGCGGCGTTACGCACGTCGTTCCAGACAGCGACGCCGAAGTCCCTCGTCGCCGCCGCGTACACGTAGTCGCCCAGAAACTCGGCCACAAGGTCGTTCTGGCTGGAGCCGCGGGGATCGCCTGGATCACCGCGATGCAACTCAGAAAGCCCTGTCGGCGCGCCTCCCACTCCGATGTCGGCGTGGAGCACCACGCCTACGAGGCTCCGCGAATCTGTCGTGTTGTTACGGAACGGGGTGCGGAACGCGTTGTAGACGATATAGAGATCTGTTCCATCGGGAGAGAGGGCAGGTGCAGTATAGTACCCGCGGTCGCCGGGGCTCTGGATCGTCGTCGGACCGGACCAGGTCGCCCCACCATCGGTCGAGTGGCTGAGCATGACACGCTCATTGTTCAAGCCATCTCGGCCGTCGACCCACGTGTCCACGATCTCGTCTGTTGCGTCGTCCCCAGTCGGAGCACCGTTCGCGATATCGACATTGGGAGCGCCAGCGAGATCATTGCGTGCGCCTGCGATGCCATCCATGACGCAGCGGCCGATCACCGGATCGATAAAGAAGCACGGATCGGTGATACGAAAGAGCTCCCGTGGCGGTGTGAAACTTCTCCCGCCGTCGAACGACTGGACCAGCATGTGCGCGCCGTGCGGAGGTAAGAATCGGAAGGGTGACTGGAGCTGCTCGTAGAATACATAAACCACGCCGATGCTATCGGTGCGGATGGTGCAGCCGGACTGCCCCCACATCGTCGGCGGGACGTTGTGCGCAGGGGTCACTTGCTTCTGCTCCCAGGTATCGCCGCCATCGGTCGAGCGTATCACTGTCAGCGGCGCCGCCGCGCCCTGTTGACCTCGGAACTGGGCAAAGCAGACGTAGACGTTGCCGAAGAACGGACTGCTCTCGGCATTGTCGGCCCAGATCTGCTCCTTGTCGGCGAACGTCGTTGAGCTCTGACGCTGCGAAGCGATGACAGGAGGCAGCCAGTTGTTCTGGTCGGCGACTATCTCGGGAGTAAGCTCCGGGTCTCCGTCGATGCGGGACACGGCGACGGCTTCGAAGCCCCTGAACGCCTGCTCGCCGCGCTCGCCACTGAAGTTGGCGGTCAGATTGGCATAGTACAGACGCGAGCCATTGTCCCACGAGAATCCGTTCGGACCTGGGCGAGGACCAAAGGCGACCGCCGGATCGCCGTCGGAGACCAGCCCGTTCTCGAAGTACTTGGGCAGCGTGCCGATTGGCCCGACATGCGGTGTACATTTCTCGGGTCCACGACAATCTCTGGCCGTCCAGCCAGTGTAGGTCGGCTGCGTCCAGGTCTGGCCACGGTCGAAGGAGAAATAGACCCCGGAGGAGCCGACCCCCTGGGTGAACGGGCAGGTCGTCGGATCGCCGGCGTCGCACGCCTCCATATCGATATTGTCGTTCGCTCCGGCCGCAACCACGTTCGGATGGTTGGCATCCACCGCGACTGTCGGTTCATTCTGCTTGTTCTGCGAAAAATGCGAGACCGGGCTGCCGACAGAGACGAGCGTATCACCCCCTTGCGCGAACGCGGGGGCCGCCAACCCCAGCGTCATATACGCGTAGAGCACCACTCCAAGATGGCGAGCTATGCATGGGTGTCGCATGACCGATCCTTTCTCTTTATGAATCGACCGTCGACGTGGACGCGAAGTCGCGTCCGCGACAAGGCGCGCTGAGAAATCCCGCCTCGACGCACCGCCAGCGTGGGTTGCGGGACCCAAGAGCCGCAGATGCAAGGCGCTGCTATAGCGTACGACAATTCAGCGTCAACTTTTTACGGAGAGTCGCCAAGTCCACTTCTCGCGCGCCTTCCTACTTTGGACAAGGCACGTCCGCGGCGTTGGCGCGAGCCTTTGAACCGGAGGCACCGCTCTGTCGTCCCGGCTGGGGAAGCGAGCACGCCCTCGTCACCGTCGCGGCCGTTGGAAGAGGAGCTGGACGATCAGCGCCCGCCCACTGCGCATTCGCGCTCTCTGGCGGTGCCGACAGTGAGGCAGTCCCGGGCGTGGAGCTGCGTACGTTCGCCCCTGATATCGCCGACTCAGGGAACGCCGCACGACCTCCGGCACCCGTCCGTCCGAGCCAATATGAACAGGTCTAGGGAGGCGCATGAAACCCGGCGACGGATCGGTCACGGCGAGCGCCCCAGACCCTGGGATTGACAATTGGGCCCGGGTTGGGCCCACGCCTTCCGAGGGGCTGCGATCCGTCGTCACGCCCTCCACAAATCCCCGGGGATGCGACGGATCGCGACGGTTCGCCACCGCGGAACAGTCCCGCCAGGAGCCGAACCTGAACGCTCCTCCGCGCGGCGCGCAGGGAGCGCTCAGAGACCGAGGGCGCCGATCATCTTCTCGGCGTAGCGCTTGCCCAGGGTGACCTGCGCGTCGTGGCCGAAGTGGAGATTCCAGGTGTCGGCAGGATCGATGGCGAGCCCCTCCGCCGAAACGGCGTAGGCCTTGGGGATCAGCCCCGGGAGCTGGTTCACGAGCGAGTTGTGTTTTGCGCACGACCCCGAATGCAGGAGCTCTCCTGCAAGGAACGGCACGTCACCGATACCGAGATCGGCGCGCAAGTCCGAGACGAGCGTCTTCACCTTGCCGGGCCACGCGGGGTCGCCGCAGTTCGATTCGCCTTGATGGAACAGAATCCCCTCGATCACGCCGCCGATCTCCTGCGCCGCCTTCGCGCGCGACAGGATCCAGCTGTACTTGCTCCCCCCCGCCTTCATGAACGTCTCCACCTTCTCCCCGCTGATGGCGGACGGGACGAGGCCGACGGTGTCCTGGGCGGGGTAATGCTCGAGGATCGTCCTGGAGAAGTAGTCGCCGGGCCCGATCGCGCCGTTCCAGCATTCGTGGAGCGGCGGGGCAGCGACGTCCCACGCGCCTTCGACGCGCCCGGTCGCGGCGCACGCATCGAAGCCGAGGACCTTGATGCGGGGATTCTCGGTCTTGTCTGCGGCCAAGGCCTTCGGGTACCCGGCCATGTTCGATTGCCCGAGGAGGAGGAAGACATGAAACACGGGCTCGGCCGAGCCTCCGCCGCTGCTCCCGCCGACGCCCGGCTCATCCGCGCCGCCTGCCCCCGACGCCCCTCCACCCACCCCACCTGTGCTCGGCCCCGCGGCCTCTCCGCCCACCCCGCCTGTGCTCGGCCCCGCGGCCTCTCCGCCCACCCCGCCTGTACTCTGCGCGCTCCCCTCTGCGGGCCCTCCGCCGGCGAGAGCCCCTGTAGACGCTGAGGACACGACGCTGGAAGGCGCGCCGCCTGCCCCGCCGGTGCCTGCGGATCCGGTCTCTTCGACCGGGGCATCTGCTTCACTGCAGGCAAGGAGCCCGATGAGCGAGAACGCGATGCGCGAAGGCGTGAGCCCGAGAGACCATCGAAGTATGCTTTTCATGAGGACTTCTCCGACAGCTGCCGCTTGCCCATGACGAGTCGAGATCTCGCGCCCGGCGGGGGTAGGGCGCGACCGATGCCCCCACGCCGTTGCTCGCGAAAGGAGTCGGCGCTGAGCTCGATCCCGATCCCCAGGACGAAGGGCCCGGTGCGCATGACGCTATCCAGGGCAAAGCGGAAGGATGCCCGGACAAATGTGAACGCTCACATCAGCGGTGTCAACCCGAATCAGCCGGCCGGTGGCCCGCCGCCCGCCTCGACATTACATCGTTATGGCGTCTTATGGCGTCCTGGCGGTTCAAAAGACCCCACCTTCGGCCAAAGTACTCCATCCCCTCGGCTCCGCGCCGCAAGGCCCAGTTGGCACCAGGCGGCCCGCGCGCCCCTCTCCTCAGGACGGCTGCGCGAGGCCGCGCTCTCCCTCCGGCTCGACGGGCAGCTCGACGATGAACGTGGTCCCTGAGCCCAGCTGACTGCGCAGATCCACGCGCCCTCCATGCGCTCGCGCGATCTCCCGGACGAGGTACAGCCCGAGGCCGAGGCTCTGCGCTTGATGTAGCCCCGTCGCGCGCTCGAACGCCTCGAATACGCGCCGCTGGTCGGCCTCGGAGATCCCGATGCCCTGATCCGAGACCGAGAGGCGAGCGACGGCCCCGTCCCCGTCGGCGACGATCCGGACCGGCTTGCCGGCGCCGTACTTCATGGCGTTCGTGAGCAGGTTCGTCGCGACCTGCTCGAGCCGCAGCCGATCCCACCGGCCCACGACGGCGCGCTCCGCCCGCACGTGGAGCGCACATCCAGCCAGCTCGGCCTGCTCGCTCAGCCGTCCGACGACGTCCCGCACGAGCGCCGCCAGGTCCACCGGCTCACGCGTCAGGGCGAGCCGCCCCTTCTGGACGCGTGAGAGGTCGAGAAGGCTGTCGATCAGCAGGTTGAGCCGGCCGAGCTGGCGCTTGAACGACGTGAGGGACGACGACAGCCAGGACGCGGAGACCGCCTCTTGCTGCTTGATCGATCGCGCGAGCGCGTCGAGCTTCAGATGGAGGCCAGTCAGCGGCGTCTTCAGCTCGTGGGCGAGGAACGCCGTGCGCCGCTCCGCGGCCTCCGCCGCCGCCCGCGCCTCTCGCTCCCTGGCGAGCAGGAGCGCATTCTCGAGGGAAATGGCCGCCTGCGTGGCGAGCAGCTCGAGGGCGAGGAGCCGCTCGGGCGTGAACGCGTGCGTCGTGAGGTTGTTCTCGAGGTAGAGCAGACCGAGCACCTCGGCCTGCCGCAAGATGGGGACGCAGAGGACCGACCTCGGATTGTGCCGGACGATGTACTCGTCCCCCGAGAACCTGCCCGCCTTCGCGGCGGCGTCATCGAGGAGCACACGCTCCTTGGTGAGCCGCACGTAGTGGAGGAGCGAGGCAGGGAGGAGCGGAGAGGACGACACCGGCAACGACTGGAGAACCCTGGTCACGGTCCCCTGTCGCTCCTCGATCGCGGCTTCCGCCTCGATCGTCAGATCGCCGTCCCGCACGAGGATGAGGCAGCCCTTCTGGGCGCCTCCCTGCTCGAGGACGGACTCGAGCAGGGTCCGCAGGAGCTTCTCGAAGAGGATCTCGCCCGAGATCGTCTGCGACGCCTTGACGACCGCGAGCACGTCGAGCAGCTCCGTGCGGGCCGCGAAGGTGGCGGTCGGCTCGAGCGGCCGCCGCTCGAGGAGCTGCGGATAGCGCTGCTCGAGCTGCTTCACCTTGCCGTCGGCCCCCCAGCGCACGTAGCACGAGCGGGCTTCACGCAGGTACGTATCGGAGAAGCGCTCGAACCCTCGCGCTCGATAGAACCGAGACGCGAGCTCGTAGGCGAGCGCCTCGACGTGGACGAAGCCGCTCTCGCGCGCCGAGCGGATGGCCTCTTCGTAGAGGCGCATCGCGTCGAGGTCCCGGCCCTCGATGCGCGCGACCTCGGCGGACACCAGGACGTAGCGGCTCTGGAAGTTCTCGGGGCAGCCCGCGGCCCAGCCCCTCAGCTTCTGGAGCGGCTTCTCGAGCGCCTGAGCGAATCGCCGCCGCTGCTCGGCGGGCGCCTGCGCGTGGAGCGCCGTCATCGTGAGCGCGTGGTAGAAGTGGTGCGTCACTTCCATGGCGAGAGACGCCGCCTGCCCCTGCATCAGCGCGGCGGCGGCCGCGGACTCCAGCGCTTCGGCGTGACGCTCGTGCGTGAACGCGGCGATCTGCTTCATGATATGATAGATAGCGATTCCAAGGCCGAAGCCGGCCTTCTGGCAGATCGCGACCGAGCTCGCCTCGTCGAAGGCGCCGCTGTCGAAGCTCGTCGGCGCCCGCGTCGCTCCCTTCAGGCTCGCCGCGAGCTGCTCTTCGAGCCGGACCACGTGGTACACCACATCGTTGTGAGTCTGCCGGGCGAAGGCGGCGTATCTCCGCGCGACCTCGATCACGCGGTCGAGCGGGTCGCCGTTCTCCAGGACGAGCCACACCATGTTGTACGTCAAATAGCCGGCAAAGATGAAGTCTCCGACGTCGAGGCAATCGAGGAATGCCTTGTCCATGAGCGGGATGCTCGTCGCGTAGTGCCTGTACCAGATGCTGATGACGCCCGCGTGGTGGAAGAGCAACCTCCCCTTCAGCATGGCCGTGACGCTCTTGAATTTCTCGTTCAGCCTGAGCGCCATCTCGGAGAACTGGAACGCGTGCGGGACGTCACCGAGGATGGACACCATGACCGCGGCGTAGCAGCTATAAACGAAAGAGGACTCCTCGGCGGGTCCGTGCTGCAGGGACGCGTTCACCCCCTTGGCGGTGAGCAGCGGCCAGAGCGCCGGTCGCACGGAGAACATGAGGGGGGCCGATTCGGCGACAAGGCTGATAAACGCCCGCACGTCCTCGTCGGTCGCCACGGGCGCATCGACGAGATCGGCGATGCGGCGGCCGCGCAAGGCGATCGGGACCTGCCGGATCTCGGCCTCCACGGCGGCCTGGATCTCCTCGTCGGCCTCCGGGAGCGTCGCCCCGTAGAGCCGCAGGGCCTCGATCATGACCGTCATGGCGTCGCGGTGTCGCCCGGCGATCTGGTAGAGCCGCATGCGCAGCCGGTGGGCCCTGGCGCGGTCGGGCCTGGAGCGGGCGTTCTGGAGGATCAGATCGAACAGCCCGTCGGCCGGCTGGAAGTTGCCGGTGATGGACTCGCATTCGGCGAGCTCCAGGTAGAGCGCGAGCGTGTCCTCGTACCGCGCGCTCCAGGCGTCCGGCGGCAAGAGAGACGTCGCCTGCGCCAGGTAGCTGCGCGCCGAAGCGTAGGCGACCGAGGCCTTCGCCTTGATGCCTGCCAGGAGGTTGAGCCGGCAGAGCGCCTCCTTCTCGCGTGGATCGGTGATGAGGTGAGCGCCGTGATTGAGCTGGGTCGCGACGTCGAACGCCCGCTCCTCGACCGCCCCGCCTGGCAGACGAGACGCGAGGCGTCGGCCGATCTCGAGGTGCACCGCGGCCCGCCGAGCCTCCGGGATGAGCGAATAGGCTGCCTCCTGGACGCGGTCGTGCAGGAACTTGTAGGTGCCTTCGTGGCAGAGGACGAGCCCCGCGAGGATGGCCTGCCAGACATCCGCGTGCAGCGCCTCCTCCGAGCGGTCGCACGCTATCGTCAAGAGATCGACGTCCGCGGCGCTCCCGAGACAGGCGAGCTGCTTCAGCGCCTCCTGGGTGCCCGCGGGGAGCCGCGCGAGCTTGTCGACCATCAGGTCGACCACGTTGTCGGTGAAGCCTTTGGCGCGGATCTTCGCCAGGTCCCACCGGAAGGCGCCCGCGCTCGGGTCGAGCTCGATCAGCCGCTCTTCGTGGAGGGCGAGGAGAAACTGGATCGCAAAGAAGGGGTTGCCCGCCGTCTTCTCGTGGACCAAGGCCGAGAGCGGCGCGGCGTCCTCGGGGCGGCACTGGAGCATATCGCTGACGAGCATGGACAGGTGCTCGCGGGAGAGCGGGCCGAGCACGATATCCCGGACGCGCGCGCCCTCCCTCCTCACCTCGCCCAGCGCCGTCATGAGCGGGTGCGAGGGGGTCACCTCGTTGTCGCGATACGCGCCGACGACGAGGAGGTGCCCCGTGTCGAGGTGCGTCACCAGATCCTGCAAGAGCGAGAGGCTCGCCGAGTCGGCCCACTGGAGATCGTCGAGGAAGAGCACGAGGGGGTGCTCCTTCCGGGCGAACACCCCGATGAAGTGCCGGAAGACGATGCGGAACCGGTTCTGCGCCTCGACCGGCGGCAGCTCGGGAGCCGGCGGTTGCGGGCCGATGACCAGCTCGAGCTGCGGGATCAAGTCGACGATGAGCTGCCCGTTGACCGTGAGGACCTCGAGCAACCGCTGCTTCCATGCGGCGATCCTCGCGCTGTCGGCGAGGAGCTCGAGCACGATCTCCTGAACGGCCTGCACGATGGTGGAGTAAGGGATCTCGCGCTTGTGCTGATCGAATTTTCCCGAGGCGGAGAACCCCCGCTCGCGGGCGACGGCCCTGTCCAGCTCGTGGACCAGCGTCGATTTGCCGATGCCGGAGTAGCCCGAGAGGAGCACGAGCTCGGGAGATCCGGTGTCGATCACGCCCTCGAAGGCGTGCAGCAGCGCCGCGATCGCCTCGTCGCGCCCATAGAGCTTCTGCGGGATCCGCAGGCGGCCCGACGCGTCCTGCTCGCCCAGCGGGAAGGGCGCGACGCTCCCACCGCGGCGCCATGAGTCGAAGCACCGTTTCAGGTCATGGCCAAGGCCGCGGGCCGTCTGGTAGCGCTCCTCGGGCATCTTCGCGAGGAGCTTGATCACGATGTGCTCGATCGCCTCGGGCACTTCGGGGACCACCTCGGACGGGGCCGCGAACGCGCGGGCGACGTGACAATGGATCCATTCTAGCGGGTCGCGGGCGTCGAACGGGAGCTTCCCCGTGAGCATCTGGTAGAACGTGACGCCCAGGGAATACAGATCGGTGCGGCTGTCGATCCCACGGTTCATCCGCCCTGTCTGCTCGGGCGACATGTAAGGCAGGGACCCCTCGATGAGGCGTGCTGGCCCCAGGGCGTGCTGTTCGCCGGAGAGCCGTGAGGCGAGCGCGAGATCCGCGATCTTCACCTCGCCCGTCGCAGGAATGACCAGGATATTTGCGGGCTTGAGGTCTCTGTGAACGACGCCTCGCTGATGGATGTCGGAGACGGCCTCCGCGATGCGGACGGCGAGCGCGAGGAACCTGCCGGTCGCCATCGGCGCGCCGAGCAGTCGATCCAGCGGCTCGGCGCCGGAGTCTTCCATGACGAGGGCGAGCGCCCCATCGTACATCTCCAGGGCGAGGGGCCTGACGACGGCTCCCACGTCGAGCATCTTGCCCGTCTCGTACTCCCTCTTGAGCCGGGCGAGGTCCTGCGGCCGGCAGCTCCTCGGGTCGAGCACCTTGAGGACCACCGGACGGCCGTCGGCGTTTCGAACAGCACGGTACACGGCGGTACCGCGGCCCTCGTGAATGGTCTCGCGAATCGTGTAGGGAAAGGGAGGGGACGGGCTCGTCATTCAGGCGCTGGGCGAGGCAGCCTCGGCAGTGGCAGCAGGAGCCCCCTCCCCGGTAAGGTATACCATTCTCCGCCCTCGCATCATGGCCAGCGTTGCCGGCGATCCCGCCCGAATTCGCATCAGCCGACGGGCTCGGCGGCGTGCGCGCCCGAGGCGTCGTCGCCAGGCCGCCTCGGCCGAGAGCCGCTACGTTCAACGCGCCTCGGGCGATCGAGGACGGCACGCTCGACGCGCTGGGCGTGCGGGCTATCTGGCTCATGTCGTTCCAGGAGACCCCTGCCGGCGCAACCCTGACGAGCGACGGAGTCCGCCAGGTCACCGGAGTTCACGGTTACCATCCGTGCATCGGCACGGTCATTTCGGTCAGCGCCGCGCGCTGGCCGCCGAAATAGTCCTGGGGCGCGCAGCCGAGGGCGCGCGTGAAGACGCGGTGGCATTGCGCATAACTCCCGAACCCGACGGCGTACGCCGCGCGCGCGAAGCTCGCGCCGCGATCCACCTCGGCGACGAACTGCATCAGCTTGAGCCGCGCACGGTACTCGACGACGTTCACGCCCACGTCCTTGCGAAAACGCCGGCTGATCCCGCTCTCGCCCGTGTGCAGGCGCGCCGCGAGGGCCGCCCCGGGGAGATTCGGATCGAGCCGCAAGAGCTCGAAGATGCGGCGGCTTACCACGTGGGGGAGCGGCACGTTCGACAGCGACCGCTCGAAGAGCTCCGCGAGGCGATGCTCCACGACCGAGATGTCGCGCGCTCGGTCGAGCGCGCCGAGGAGCGCGAGCTCGTCGGCGAGCACGGCCGGCGCGAGCTGCACAGCGTCGAGCGCGACCTTCGACGCGGCCCCCGCGACGCGAGCCCCCAGCTCGGGGCGGAGCGCCGCGACGTACAGAACGAAATCGCTGCTCTCCTCGAGGAGCGCGTGATCTTGCCCCGGCGCGAAATAGAGCAGCGTGCCCGCCACGAGCGGCACCACGCGCTTCCCCACGCCCATGATGCCCGTGCCGCGAGCGACGAGGTTGATCTCCGGCTCCTCGTGGAAGTGCCGGGGCCGACGGTACTGCGGCTGGTGGCGGAAGACCTGGGCGCGCCGGCCGGCGAGCATCGGAAAGGGCTGGAACAACGCGGGCCGAGCGCTCAAGGCCAGGTCAGTGTGCGGCAGCGGTGACGCGGACAGGAAGCAAAAAATGCGAAGCGCTCTCGCACCCGGCGCGCCAAGTGGAGCCCATGATGCCTTCGACGCGCTGCACGGTCGCTTCGCTTCTGTTCTCCGCATTCACCGCGCTGGCCTGTGGCGATTCCAGCCAGCCCCCGGGCTCTGCGGCGGGGGCTGGCGGGGACGGCACCGGCGCGGGGGCTGGTGGTGGTTCCAGCGCCGGAACGGGTAGCTCCATGACGGGGGCTGGGGCTGCGGCTGGCGCCTCCGGCACCGGAGCCGGCGCGGGCGGCGCCGGCGGCGCGGGCGGAACGGAGGATGGCACAGCAGCGGCAGGCGCCACGGGTAACGGCGGCTCAGCGGGCGGCCCTCCCCCGGCCGAAGAGGCCTTCACCCTGCTCTTCCGCGACGATTTCGATCAGCTGGACGCAGCTCGCTGGCAGCTGATGACACATTCCTGGACGGGCAATCTGGCGCTGTTTTCGCGATCCGCCGCTACCATCGAACGTGGCCAGCTGGTGCTCCGGCTCACGCCGGCCCCCCAGGGCACCGCCGACAGCTCCGGAGCCGCCAAGACCTTCCTGGGCGCCGAGGTTCGCTCCATCGACGCGCTCACGTACGGGCGCGTGCGCGCTCGCGTCAAGTTGGCCCGAGGCTCGGCGGTCGTCTCGTCACTGGTCACGATCTACACCCCCTGGCCAGCGGACAACTGGAACGAGCTCGACATCGAGTGCCTCGGGGCCGAGCCGAATGACGTGCAGTTCAACGCCATGGTGTACACTGGCGCTCCGGTACGGCCCCCGGTGACGCAATCCGTCAGTCCGACTCAGCATCCGCAGAAGGTGGACCTCGGCTTCGACCCGAGCGCGGACTTTCACACGTACCAGATCGAATGGACACCGTCCGGCGCCCGCTTTTCCGTCGACGACGTGCTCCGACACGAGTGGACGGAGCGCATCGACCTCATGATGCTTCCGCAGAACGTGCTCATGACGATCTGGGCGTCGTCGAGCGCGGAGTGGGCCGGGGCCGTGACGGCCGAGACGGGCAAGGCGAGCGCGACCTACGATTGGATCGAGCTCTATCGGTACACGCCTTGATCGGGTCGCGAGACCAGGCCGCTCCGAGCGCGTGAGCTCGCGCGGCTCGGCCCGACAAAGCGCGAAGCGAACGCCTGGGTGCGGGCCGGAGCCCCGACGGAAACTGCGCGAGACTGTTAGCGACGCGACAGCATGGGCGGAGCATCGCTGTTCTCCGCAGCGGCTGCGGTGGTTCAGGGCGACGCGCGCGCTGACATGCCCCTCGCGATCGGATACTGCTCGAGGCCATGTCGCGCCGCCGTTCTGCTATCGTGATCGCCGCTGTCTGCGCCGTCATGCTCCCTGCCGTCCCGCTCGCGTGTGGGGGCGATCGCGAGCTCGACGCGGGCCAGGGGAAGGGTACGAGCGGCGCCGGGACGGCAGGCGCCGGTGCTGCTGGCGGCGAGGCGGCTGGCGTAGGCGGCGAGGCCGCAGGCGCTGGCGGGGCGGGCGGAGGAGCGCAGTACGGGAACCTGCTCTGTCCGACCTCGTTCACGTTCAACGCCCCTCCGGGGGCCACGGACGTCCGCGTCCCTGGCGAGTGGAACGGCTTCGATCTCGGCGCTGCCCCGCAGCTGCAGGGCGGTACGCAGGGCCGGCTCGTGGCCACCGTCGACCTGCCGCCGGGGCTGCACGGCTACAAGATCGCCTATCGGTCGGGCGGCGAGATCTCGTGGGTGCTCGACCCGGCGGAGGGGCGCCGCAAGTACGTCGACGGGGTCGAGAACTCGGCCGTCAAGGTCCCTGACTGCCGCCTCCCGTCGCTCTCTGTCGCGTCCAGCCAGGCGACGCGGCCTGCCGCCGGACAGGGCGCCTTCGAGGCTCGGCTCGTGTACAAGGATGGCATCGAAGGCGCGGGCCCGGAGGCGGCCGCGTTCGAGGCGGTTCTACAGGACCAGGACGGCGGGGCGCGCCCGCTCACGGATCGGGAGCTCTCGGTCGACGCGCGCGGCGACGTGCGGATCCGGCTGGGAGGCCTCGGCGACGGCAAATACCGGGTCACCCTCCGCGGGGCGACCCGGAGCGGCCGCGCCGGTGAGCCGCTCCGGCTTGTGTTCTGGGTCGAGGCCGAGGCGTTCTCCTGGGAGGACGCGCTCATCTACATGGTCGTCACCGATCGTTACCGGGACGGCGATCCGACCTTGAACCCGCCCGCCACGCCGGGCGCCGATCCGCGGGGGGACTGGGCCGGCGGGGATCTCGAGGGGCTGAGGCAGGCGATCGAGGACGGCACGCTCGACGCCCTGGGCGTGCGGGCCATCTGGCTCACGCCGTTCCAGGAGAACCCTGCGGGCGCAACCCTGGCGAGCGATGGAGTCCACCAGGTCACCGGATATCACGGTTACTGGCCCATCAAGGCGCGCGAGGTGGATCCGCGGCTCGGCGGCGCCGAGGCGCTCCGCGCGGTGGTGGCCGAGGCGCACCGCCACGGGATCCGCGTCCTCCAGGATTTCGTGGTGAACCACGTGCACGAAGATCACGAGTACGTCTCGTCTCACCCGGGCTGGTTCAGGACGGGGTGCGTCTGCGGGACGGACGGGTGCGACTGGACGTCGCACGCGCTCGATTGCATGTTCGCGAGCTATCTCCCCGACGTGGATCACACGGTGCCCGAGGCCAACGCCGCGTTCGTGGCGGACGCGATCTACTGGCTCGACGCGTTCGATCTCGACGGGCTCCGCGTCGACGCCGTGAAGCACGTGGAGGAGATCGCGACGCGCAACCTCGCCGCGGAGGTCCGGGAGGCGTTCGAGCCGGCCGGCACACGTTATTTCCTGATGGGCGAGACGGCGATGGGCTGGAGCGACTGCGCCGACCCGTGCAACGACGAGAACTACGGGACGATCGCGAGGTACATCGGCCCTCAGGGGCTCGACGGCCAGCTCGATTTCGTCCTCTATCACGGGGTCTCTTACCGGACGTTCGGCTGGGGCGAGGAGGGCATGCTGCACGCCGCGTACTGGGTCGAGCACGGGCAGCGGCGGTGGCCGGAGGGCGCGATCATGACGCCGTACCTCGGCAGCCACGACACGGCCCGCTTCGCGACGCTCGCCGACTACCGCGACGATGCGGGGCCTCGCGGCCGGGATGTCCCGGGCCGCCAGTGGTCGGACACCGCGGAAGCGCCCGGGTCGCCCGAGGTGTACGCGCGGACGCGCCTCGCGATGGCGTGGCTCCTGGGCCTCCCGGGCGCGCCGCTGCTCTACTACGGGGACGAGTATGGCGCGTGGGGCGGCGCCGACCCGAACAACCGCAGCATGTGGCGTCCGGAGGCGGAGCTCACGGCGGACGAGCGGGAGACGCTCGATTTCGTGCGCGCGCTCGGGACCGCGCGGCGGGCGATCCCCGCGCTCCGCCGCGGCGCCTACGTGAACCTCACCGCCACCGAGGACACGCTGGTCTTCGGCCGCCGGCACGGCCGGGGGGAGTCGGCCGTGGTGGCGCTGACGCGCGCGGGGACGGAGCAACGCATCTCGGTCGAGGTCGCTCAGGCGCTCGGTCTCCCGCCCGGCACCGAGCTCAGGGACGCGCTCGGCGGCTCGAGCGAGATCGTCTCCGCGACCGGCGTGCTCTCGATGAGCGTCCCGCCGGGCGGGGCGATCATCTTCGCGCCGTGATCGCCGGCGTGCCGGGGGAGCGGGCACCGGCGGCGAGCGCAGGCGCATCGCGAGCGGCGAAGCGGCTGGAGGAGCGCGGGAGGACGCGGCGACTCGCGCGCTGTCCGATTGAGCTCCGCAGCCGCCCCGGGTATGCCGGAGCGGTACGCCATGGAGCCCCCCAACGCGATCCAGTTGCCCGAGGAGCTCCGCGCGCCGCCCCCGCGCCCCTGGGCGGCCTTGCGGCACGTCCGGCACCAGCTGGCCGGCGTGGGGTACTCGCTGCTCTTCTGGGCGGGGCTGCTCGGGGTCGGCGCCTTCTACCGGCACGTCGATTTCGTCGCGATGCTCCTCACGGTCTCGCTCGGCGTCATGCCGTTCGTGCTCCTGTATCAGCTGCTGGGCAGCTATGCCGCGTGCCGCCTGGCGCTCCGCGGCGCGCCGTCGGCGGCGCACATCTACGAGGGAGCCGTCGTGACGAGGTACGGGACGGTGAACATCTGGCACGTCGTCGTCGCCGGCCAGCACGTGCGGATTCGCGCGAACGCGCCGCTCGACAAGAGCGTGGTCGTCCTCGTGACGCCCGAGACGCGGAGCGGCAAGCGCCGAGTCGGGGTCTATCATCCCCGGTTCGGGATCTGCACATCGCTCGTGTGAGCCGCGCTCGCGGCGCTGTTGTTGCGGGCGTGACCGCGTGAGACATTCGCTGGCATGCGAGCTGTGTCGGGTCTTCGCGTGCTGGTCATGGCCGTCCTGGTGCTGGCCGTGGTGGGGTGGATGGGCGCGCTCGGGTGCGCGGCGGGGCACGACGGCGCGGCGGCGGCGGCGCTCGTGCAGCGCCGGTTCCCGGCGCAGGCCGCCGAGGTGCTGGGCAGCGGTGCTCCCGGCGCGCCGGCGGCGACCGAGGGTGGCTTCGCGCTGGGCGCGCCTGGCCCGACGGGGCGCGGGCCGCGGCTCGCGGCCGAGCTGCCGCACGACGGCGGCGGCTGGATGCGGCTCTCGGGCGCTGGCGGCTTCGAGGTGCGGGTGCGGGAGGCCGGCGCGTCCGGCCAGGGGACGGTGGTCGACGGCGCGGTGATCTACGGCCGCGCGGGCGGCGCGTCGTTCTGGCGGGCGGCCGCCGGGGGCATCGAGGAATGGCTCACCGTGCCGCCGGGCGCCGTGCCGGCGGGTGAGCCCGCGGCCGTCTGGGAGGTGGACGGCGCGGCGCTGCGGCAGCGCGGCGAGGCCGTCGAGGTGCTGGACGCGGCGGGGGCGCCGCGGCTGCGCGTCACGGCGCCGCGAGCGTTCGCGGAAGGCGGGCGGCCTATCGCGGCGCGCCTCGAGGCGCGCGGGGCGGAGATCGCGCTGCTCGTCGAGGCGTCGGCGGAGCTCCTGCTCGTGGATCCGCTGTGGCGCCCCCTCGGCGCGATGGCCAAGAGGCGGGACGGGGGGCATACGGCCACGCTGCTGGGCGGCGACGACGGGCGGGTCCTGGTCGTGGGCGGCTATGGCGGCGAGGGCTATGCCGCGAGCGCGGAGCTGTACGACCCGGCGGACGAGAGCTGGGCGCCGGCTCAGCCGATGAGCGCACCGCGCCTCGAGCACGCCGCCGTGCTGCTGGACAGCGGGCAAGTCCTCGTCGCGGGAGGCTCCGACGGCTCGGGCACGACGGTGGCGAGCGCCGAGCTGTACGACCCGGCGGAGGACCGCTGGACGCCGGCGCGGCCGATGAACGGCGCGCGCCAGGGCCCCACGGCGACGCGGCTGGACAGCGGGCAGATCCTCGTCGCGGGCGGCTGGAGCAATGGCAAGTTCCTCGCGAGCGCGGAGCTGTTCGACCCGCGGGAGGGCATCTGGACCGCGGCGGCACCGATGAGCACCGCGCGTTATGCGCACACCGCGACGCTGCTGGCCGACGGGCGGGTCCTCGTCACAGGCGGCACCGGGGCGGAGGGCGAGGTCCCGACCGTGGAGATGTACAACCCGGCGACGAACACCTGGACCCCGGGGCGATCGATGAGCACCGTGCGCCGAGGGCACACGGCGACGCTGCTCGACGGCGGGCAGGTCCTCGTCACGGGCGGCTTGACGAGCGACGGCACGTTCCTCGCGAGCGCGGAGCTGTTCGACCCGGTGAACGGCAGCTGGACGCCGGCGGCGCCCATGAGCTTCGGGCGCTTCGACCACACGGCGACGCTGCTCGACGGCGGGCGGGTCCTGGTCACAGGCGGCCTCCACTCGTACCTCCACCTGGCGGACGCGGAGATCTACGACCCGGCGGAGGGCTCCTGGTCGAACGCGCCGGCGATGGCCGTCGGCCGCAGCGATCATACGGCGACGCTGCTCCCGGGCGGCGGCGTGCTCGTGACCGGCGGCAATCAAGGCATCGAGGCGAACGCCGAGGTCTACGACCCGCCGGGCACGAGCCCGTGGTCGGAGACCGCGCCGATGCGCGACGCGCGCCAGGCGCACACGGCGACGCTGCTGGACGACGGGCGGGTCCTGGTCGCGGGCGGCTACGGGGCCGACGCCATCGACCTCAGGACCGCGGAGATCTACGACCCGGCCGACGGCACCTGGACCGCGGCGAAGGAGATGCATGACGCGCGCTACACGCACACGGCGACGCTGCTGGGCGACGGGCGGGTCCTCGTCGCGGGCGGCTACGCGAGCAACGCGGAGGGCGCGCTCGCGACCGTGGAGATCTTCGACCCCATGACGCGCGGCTGGACAGCGGCAGCGCCGATGATCGCCGCGCGCCAGGGGCACACGGCCACGCTGCTGGACGACGGGCGGGTCCTGGTCGCAGGCGGCGTCGGGGCCAACTACGACAACCTCGCGAGCGCGGAGATCTACGACCCGGAGGAAGGCACCTGGACGGAAGCGGCGACGATGATCGCCGCGCGAAATGCGCATGCGGCGACGCTTCTGGGCGACGGGCGGGTCCTGGTCACCGGCGGCTACGGGCCCCGCGGTGAGGCCCCGAACGCGGAGATCTGGAGCCCCGACGCGCGCAGCTGGACAGCGGCAGCACCGATGAGCGCCGGGCGCCGGGCGCACACGGCGACGCTGCTGGACGATGGGCGGGTCCTGGTCACGGGCGGCTCCCCGGATTCGGAGGGGATCAGCGGGCTCGCGAGCGCGGAGCTGTACGACCCGGCGACCGATCGCTGGACGACGCGAGCTCCCATGAGCACCGGGCGCCAGAACCACACGGCGACGCGGCTCCTGGACGGGCGGGTCCTGGTCGCGGGCAATGACACTGTCAATGGCCATGGCAGCGCGAGCGCGGAGGTGTACGACCTCGCCACGGACAGCTGGTCTCCGGCAGGGACGATGTACTCCGAGCGATCTCGACACGCAGCGACCCTGCTGCGCCGTGGCAAGGTCCTGATCACCGGCGGCGTGGGCCCCGGCATGTATATCGCGAGCGCCGAGCTCTACACCGCGGCCTTCCCCGGCGACCCTTGCGACACCGACGCGGACTGCGCCGGCGCCTCCTGCGTCGATGGCGTCTGCTGCGATACCCCTTGCTCGGGCGTGTGCATGGCCTGCTCCGCCGCGAAGAAGGGCGCCGGCCCCGACGGCGCATGCGGGCCCATCCAGGCCGGCGCCGATCCGGACGACGACTGCGCCGCGGAGCCCGCCCTCTCCTGCGGCACCAACGGCCTCTGCGACGGCCGCGGCGGCTGCCAGCTGCGGGCGCAGGGCAGCCCCTGCGGCGCGGCCTCGTGCAAGGGCGCCTCCGAGCTCGTCGAGGCCCCCCTCTGCGACGGCCGCGGGGTCTGCGCCGAGGGCGACACGCGATCTTGCGCCGAGTACCGCTGCGTCGCGGGCGCCTGCCTCACGGGCTGCACCTTCGACACCCAGTGCGCCGACTCGGCCTACTGCGCGGCGACCGGCGGCGACTGCGTGCCGAAGAAGCCCGCCGGCGCCCCGTGCGCGCTCCCGAAGGAGTGCCTCAGCGGGCAGTGCAGGGCCGGCGCCTGCGAGCTCGACACCGACGAGGACGGCATCGGCGACAGCGAGGACAACTGCCCTGCGGTCCCGAACACGCTCCAGGCCAACACCGATGGTGGCCTGCCGGCGGGCGATCTCCTCGGCGATGCCTGCGACGAGGACGACGACGCCGACGGCGTCGGCGATATGGTGGACAACTGCCCCCTGATCGCGAACCCCGACCAGGCCGACGTCAACCGCGATGGGGTCGGCGACGCCTGCGATTGCAGCAACCCACGCAAGCCCGACGGCAGCCCCTGCGACGACGGCAACGCCTGCACGCAGACCGATACCTGCCAGAACGGCGCCTGCGTCGGCGGCGATCCCTTCGTGTGCCCGCAGCCCGACACCTCCACCTGCAGGCGCGCCGTCTGCGCGCCGGCCACCGGCGCCTGCGAGCGGCGCTACAAGCTCGACGGGGCGCCCTGTCCAGGCGGCGAGTGCATCGCCGGGGGCTGCTTGCTCGCGGAGGCCGCCAGCGGCTCCGGGGGCGGCGCGGGGGGCGAGGGTCAGGGCGGAGAGGGCGGCGGCGTTGGCCAGGGCGGCGAGGGCCACGGCGGAGCCGCCGCCGCGACCGGCACCGGTGGCTCCAGCAGCTCCGGCGGCGACGCCGGCGGCGCGCCTTCGGCGCCTGCTCCGGAGGGGAGCGGCCCGCCGCGCGCGCACGGCAACGGCTGCGCCCTGGCGCGCGGCGCTGGCCTTGATCCGGGCGGCTCATCCGCGCCCTGGCTCCTCCTCGCCGCGCTGTTCGCCGCACGATCCAGGGGTTTCCGCAAGGCAGCCTGATCCACCACCGCTCGCCCGATTCCCGCCGTGCTCAGCGAGCACGGCGAGCGGCTGGTGGCGCACGTCGTGGAGACCGGGGCTCTCCAGCGAAGGCAGCCCCCGAAGCCGCCCGTGTCACTTCGCCGTCTTCCGCACCGCCCCGTCCTGCGCCGCCCAGTAGACGTACGCCTCATCCAGCGCGATCGCGATCGGCTGCACCTGCCCGGCGGCGAGCGTCGCCAGGCCGGAGCCGTCCTTGTTCACGCGCCGCACCACGCCGCTGCCGCGGTTGACCCAGTACACGGCCCCGTCGGACGCCGGATCCACGGCGATCCCGGCCGGATCGGGCTGCTCGTCGGCGAGCACGACGAGGTTCGCTCCGTCCTTGTCGAGCCGCATCACCCGGCCGCTCTCCGTGCTCCAGAAGAGGTGCTCCGCGTCGATGCCGAGGAACTGCGGGGTGAGCCCGTCGTCGAACGACTGACCGGACGCGATTTGCCGCTGCTCCGTGCCGTCCTTCCGCATCTTCACCACGACCCCGCCGCCCTGGGCCCAGTAAAGGTGCGTGTCGTCGGCGACGAGCGCTCCGCCTGCCCTCCCGACGGTCCCCGTGATCTCGACGGCGTCCTGGGCGCTGCTCGTCGTGTCCACCCGGAAGACGCCGCTCTCTGCGCGCGAGGTGAACCACGCCGCGGTCGAGTCGGCCACGACGGCCCACGGCTCGGCGACGTTCGCGCTGAGGAGCAGGAGGCCGTCGCTCGCCGTGTGCTTGAGCACCCCCTCCGCGCTCGTCAGGAAGACGTCGAGCCCGGCGACGGCGACGCCCTCGAAGACGCCGAAACCGCACGTCCCGTCCTGCGGAGGCGCGAGCGTGGCGAGGCACGCGACCTCATCCAGCCCGTACTTCAGGACGCGGACCGCGACCCCGCCCTGCGGCCGCGCCCCGGCCAGGTAGAGGTGGTCGCCGAGCGCGGCGAGCGCCGAAGGCACGGCGAGCCCCGAGGCGATCGTCGTCGCCTCGGGGCCGCAGACGCCGTCCTCGCAGACGCCGCCCAGGCAGTCGTTGCCGCAGCCGCCGCAATGGAACGGGTTGCTCCTCACGTTCGTCTCGCAGCCGGTGAGGGGATCCTCGTCGCAGTCGCGGAATCCCTCCACGCACGAGAGCGCGCACTCGCCGGCGATGCACGACGCCGTGCCGTGCTTCTCGACGCAAGCGTCGCCGCAGCCGCCGCAGTGATCGGGATCCTGGCCGAGATCCGCCTCGCAGCCGTTCGACGCGTCTCCGTCGCAGTCGCCGAAGCCGAGGGCGCACGCGAGCGAGCAGGCGCCCGCCGCGCAGGAGGGCGTCGCGTTCTGGCTGCCGCAGACGTTGCCGCAGGCGCCGCAGTTCTCGACGTCGGCGTCCGTATCGCCGCAGCCTCCGCCCGCGCCCCCTTCGCCTTCGCTGCCGCAGAGCCCCGTGCCCGCGAGGCCGCTCAGGAACGCGTCGCAGAGCGCGCCGCTGCCGGTCAGCGCCGTGAAGTCGCACCGGTGGGCGAGCAGCCCGTCGAGGCTCGAGCAACAGCCCGCGAGGAGCTCGTCACACGAGGCGGACGTGAGCGGCTCCCTGTCGCCCACGGTGGGGCACCGGTTGGCGTCCCCGACCTGACCGAGGTAGCCGAGGCATTCCTCGGCGTTGCCGGCCTCGGCGACGCTCGCGCAGCGCGCGGCCGGGCCCTCGGGCAGCGAGGGGCAGCAGCTCGCGCCGAGGTAGCCGCAGCTCTCGCCGGCGTGGCTCACGTCCTCGCAGCGCCCCGACGGTCTGGCGTCCTGCTCCAGGAACCGCTCGCAGCGCCGCTCGTTGCCGGAGAACGCGATCGCGTCGCACGCCTCCCGCAGCGCCTCGGGCAGCGCCGCGCAGCACTCGTTCAGGAGGCCGGCGCAGTTGGGCCCGTACTGCGGCGCGGCGAGGCCGCCCACGCACAGGTCGACGTCGCCCGCGGCGCGGAGGACCTCGTCGCAGGCGTCGTCGTCGCCCTCCGCGGCCGCGGCCTCGCAGCCGGGGCGCAGCTCGGCCGGCAGGCTCGGGCAGCAGGCCTCGCCGAGGTGCGCGCAGCCCGCGCCGGGAGGAGGCTGGGAGGACAGCGCGCCGCACGCGCCGTACGCGCTCCCGTCGCTCGCGCATTGCTGCGCGCCGAGCGTGCCGTCCGGCAGGAAGCACGCGGCGAGCGAGCCGGGCGGGCAGATGCTCGGGTCGTGCACGCCGCACGTGAGCGTCGTGATGGAGAGAAAGAGGATCGTGCCAGTGCGGCGCATGGGATCACCTCCGGCCAAGCGTTATTCGCAGTCCGCCCTGGCGGCGCACACCTTCCGCCCCCGGGTCTCGTTCATGTAGTGCAGCGGCGAGATGAAGCCGTCCGTGTGCAGCGAGTTCTGGCACTTGTCGCTCACGGCCGTGAACGTCGCAGGCTCCTCGTCGGGATCCGTCCTGTTGGCGTCGTACACCGAGTCTCTGCATTTCTGCTCATCGTACGAGCTCAGGGACTTGTCGTATCCGCACGGCGCGCCGCTCGCCGTGCCGAACGTGCTGCAGAGCGCGTCGGAGAGGAGCACGTAGTGGAGATGCGTGTTCTCCTCCCCGCCCGTGAGGCCGAGATCCTTGTGAGCTTCCTTGATGGCCTCCCACGACGCGATGGAGCCGATCCGCTGCCCCATGGAGACCGTCTCGCCCTCCTTGATGAGGCCATCGCGGCTGAGGTGCCCGTAGAAGGAGCAGACCCGCCGCGCCGGGCCGCCGCTCGGGTCCTCGACGAAGTGCTCGATGCGGACGGTGGCGTGATAGCTCGATCCGTTGTCCCCGGCGAAGAGGACGCGCCCTGTCGCCATCGCCTTCACCTCGGCGCCGACGGTCCGACCGCCGTTCACGACGACGTCCTGGCCGAGGTGGTGTCCGCCCCAGCAGGGGTCCTCGTAGCCGAGGATCTTCAGCAGGCGCGGGTTGTCGATGGGATGCGTGAAGCCGAGGCCTGGTGGGAGGTAGCACCGGTCGCTCGCGGCGTTCGACGGCGTGATCACGCAGCCGAACGGGCAGTATTCCGAGCGGACGAACTTGTACTCTCTCCCGGCCGTCTCACCGTCAGCGCACGGCGCGGACGTGGTCCCCCGCGGGCACATCGCCCGGCAGTGGTAGAGCATCCTCGGGTCCCCGTGCGCGCCGAGCGGGCCGCTGTTGTCCCCGCAGTAGGCGGGATCCAGCGTGCCCGCGTTGTCGTTGCAATCGATCTCCGACGGATCGGACGTCGCGTTGTCGCAGCCGAGCCATTTCAGCCCGCGGTTGAAGGTGCCGGGGACCTCCCTGCAATACGGGGGCGTCCTGCCGTACGGGTCGGGTCCGCACTCGCCGCAATCGGTCCCGCAGGAGATCGGCTTGACTTCCCAGCCGCTCGGGCGCCCGAGCGTCCGGCCCGAGCACTCGTAGATCTGCTTGCCTGGACCGCACACCTGCAGGCCGCTGCGTGTCTCGCGCTGCGGCACGAGCGTGCCCTGGTAGTCGCGGAGGCTGTCGCAGTCGGGCACGGTGGAGCCCGGCGGAGGATCGGGCGGCGTGCCGGCCGGCCTGGCGTCGCTGTCGCCGCACCGGTCGTAGTTCGCCAACGGGTTCTCCATCGCATTGCATTCGCTGTTCGCGCACGCCTCCGCTGGCAGGAGCTCACCCATCTCGACGTCGCCGGAGAGCGCGGCCTGGTAGTCGTCGGCGCTGAGCCTGCAGTAGTAGAGCGTGCCGAAGCGCCCTGTATTGCCGTGCTGGCCGCAGACGCGGTACCACCATTCATGGGGGCGCTCCGCGCTCCGGTACGTGTACTTGGCCACGGAGGGGTGCGGGCACCGCTCGTCGCAGCGGTCCCACTGCGGGATCTGCGGGGCGCCCACGGTCGACTGGCCCCAGATGTCCCCTTCGTGCCAGGGAGCGAGCTCCGTCATGCGCTTGCACGTCCCGTCGCCTCCCGCGTCTGCACACGCGGTGAACAGGACGGGCTCTCCGCCGGGCGTGGGGCACGCGTAGAGCGCGGCATGATCGCCCTTGATCTCGCCGGTGGGCAGGCCGTGGTGGTCGTAGAACTTCTGCCCGCCGCAGAAGGTCTGCCCTGGCTCGATCGGCCGGGGAAGGGCCTGGCCCGAGCCATACCGCGTCGTGGAGATGAGAGGGCACCTCCCGAGATCCTCTTCTACCGGGCCGAGCCGCTCGTCGGGATCGCAGCGCTGTCCGAGGTTGAGCCATCCCTTTTTGCCGCAGACCCAGCGGCTCTCATTGCCGATGTCGAGCCCGCAGATCTCGTCCCCGCAGGCGCTCGTGACGGCTTCCTTGCCGTGGCTGTCCTGGACTCCGCGGCACGCGGTGCAGCTCGCCGGGCCTGCGCCCGAGCAGGGGACGCCGAGGTCCTGCCAGCCGTCGCTTCCGCACACGTGCTTCGTCTTCTCGTTGCCGGTGCCGGAGGAGAGGCAGGTGCGCGTCCCGCACTCGGCCGACGATCCCGGCAAGAACCCGCCCTCGCCTCGCGGAAGAGGGCAGTCGCACGCCCCGCGCGGAGGCCTGCATTCGGCGTCTCGGGGGCTCGTGGCCGCGCAGGTGCCGTCACACACGGTCCACCACCGCGGGATCTGACCGGCGCCGGAGCAATGGTAGAGGCCAGCGGCGTGGCCGTTGAGCACGCGCGCTCCGCAGAAGGCGAGCCCTTCCGGATCGTCGGAGGCGGGATAGTCGGAGTGGTCGGGGCAGGCGAGGTCACCGCAGCGGTCCTGCGCCTGGCTCTTCCACCCGCTCTCTGTGCAGGTATAGGAGATGAAGTCTCTCCCGCAGACCTTCATGCCGCAGAAGGTGTCGTCCGGATCGATGAGCTCACCGGTCGAGTAGGCTCCGTTCGGGCACCGGCAGCTGCGGTCCTCGTCCTGCGGCGCGCGGGGCAGGGACGCCGGGGCGAGCGGCGCTGCCTCTTCCCTGCAACCGCCTGCGAGGACGGTCGCCGTGGAGGCCATGAGAAACGATGCGCCGAGGAGTTGGCGGAACCCGGCCATGAGCGGCTCCCTTGCGGCGAGGAGGGTGAGACCAGACGAGGCTGGTTGGAGGGGCGTGAGGCGCCGAGGCTCTCACGGGCGGAGATTGCCGTCCAGGGGGACCAGGCTCACCTGCGGATCATGAAGATGCCGGGACGGCCCTTCCCTTGTCCTCCTCTTCATGGCGGCCTTGGCGCCATGGCGGCATTTCTGCTGATCCGGAGTGACCTCTCGCAGCAGCGCGATGGCAGCGCGCCCCGGCTCCGGCATGGGCCCCGGAGCCGCGCTCGCCTTCGCTTCAGATCGCCGACTTCACGAGGCGCAGCCGCTTCTCGGCCTGTCCCCGCTCGCTGAGCCGCAGCTCCGACGCGGCGGGCGCGCGGCGCCGCACCGGCTGGTGCAGCCTGGCGCTCGCCAGGATGGCCTCGCAGAGGTCGCCGAACTCGTAGCCTGCGGCCTCCGCGATCTTCGGCAGGAGGCTTGTCTGGGTCATGCCAGGCAGGGTGTTCACCTCGAGCACGTACTCGTTCTCTCCGCCGGTCACGAGCAGATCCACCCGCACCGCGCCCGTGCACCCGAGCGCCTGGGCCGCCCGCTCCGCCAGGTTCAGGACGCCGCGGTAGCGGGTCGGCGGGAGGCGCGCCGGCATGTGGTACTCGGTCATGCCCGGCGTGTACTTGGCCTCGTAGTCATAGAGCCCCTTCTTCGGGACGATCTCGATCGCGCCAAGGACCTTCCCGTCCAGGATCCCCACGTTGACCTCGGTCCCCGCCACGAACCGCTCCACGATGGCGGCGTCGTCGAACTCGAACGCCAGCGCGAGCGCCGACTTCAGCTCCTCGAGCGACCCGGCCTTGGTCACGCCCAGGCTCGACCCCTCGCCGCGCGGCTTGACGATGACAGGGAACCCGAACGAGCCATGGATGGCATCGAGCTCCTCGAGGTCCTGATTCGCACCCACAGTGTAGTAGGGAGGCGTCGGCACGTTGTGCAGCCGGAACATCTCCTTGGCCTTCAGCTTGTCCATCGCGAGGGCGCTCGCGAGCACGCTCGACCCCGTGTACGGAACCTGGGCGAGCTCCAGGACGCCTTGCACGCACCCGTCCTCACCGAGACGTCCGTGCAGTGCCAGGAAGGCTGCGTCGAGCCGCGCCCGCTGCAGCGTCGCGCAGAGCTCCGCGCCGAACCTGTCCCCGAGCGTGATCCGCACGACATCGTAACCGCGCGCCTCGAGCGCCTCGGCGACGGCCGCGCCCGAGCGCAGGGACACGTCGCGCTCACCCGACGAGCCGCCCATCACGACGCCCACCCGCTTCCGGACTTGCCGCTCCACCATCGAAGAACCTCCGTCGCCTTCCCGTGCGGACACCAACACCACGTCAGCTCCTTCCAGTACAGTCCAGCTGCCGGAGAGGTGCTGCGCAAAAACCAAGCCAGCTGCTCCCAAGGCCAAAACCGGCGGCCTTGTCAGCGGAGGGCGCTATTCCTGAGCTGTGGTTGAGGAAAGCCGCGCCCGCCCGCCGTGTTCACCTGCCCACGGCGTGCCGACCGCCAATCCGGTATCAAGGCCCGCGTCGGAGGTCAACTAAACGGAGCGATCTCGCCGTCGAGGGAGACGGGCGCGGCTCGGGCCATCTCGCGGCGTGTTCGGGAGTCCGCGGCCACGGCGGGGCAGCTCCGCGCGCTCTCCCCCCGCGCGGCGGCGCAGGCGCGTCATGCGCTTCGCACCTGGTGAATCGATGGCGAGCAGCACACGAGATCGTCTGATGGGCGATCGCGCTCTTGCCTGCTCGCGGCGCTGGCGGCGGCCGAGCGAGGAATTCGACGGCAGATGACGTGATAATTCTTCGCTCGCCCCCGCAAGTGGTTCCAATCGCGAATGGCCACGATCCCGGCGCGGGAGAGCGCTTTTCTGCTCCGCCGCCGTACACCCTTTGGTAGGCTCTCTTGGCCCATGCGGAGAACACTTGGCGCCCGTGGGCCAGGTCCGATCCTGCGGAGTTCCCCGGCTCGGTTGCGGAGGACACCCTGCAGCGGCCTCATCACGAGACCCGTCGAGCGTGAGCTCTCGAGGTGCCAGGGTAGGGTTGTCCGCGTGCTCGTTTCCGACTTCGTCGCCACCTCCGGGCGTGTCGCCGCGCTCTCTCGCCGTGTCGAGAAGATCGCCGCGCTCGCCGCGATACTGCGCCGCCTCTCGCCCGCGGAGGTGCAGATCGGCGTCGACTGGCTCGCCGGTCGGCTGCGCCAGGGACGGCTCGGCCTCGGGCCTGGGGTGCTCGCCGAGGCCCGCCGGGCCTCTCCTTCCGTCGTCCAGCCTGCGCTCACCCTGGGGGACGCCGACGCGGTCTTCACGGAGATCGCGCGCGCCTCGGGGCCGGGGGCGGCAGGGGCGCGCCGCGCGGCGCTGGGGGGATTGTTCGCGCGCGCCACCGATCGCGAGCGCGACTTCTTCGCGCGGCTCCTCGCCGGCGAGCTCCGCCAGGAGCGGGTCGAGCCGGTCATGATCGACGCGGTGGCGCGCGCGGCGCGGGTGCCGCCGGCCTCGCTGCGGCGCGCGGTGATGCTCGCCGGCGATGCGGCGGAGGTGGCCAAGGCTGCGCTCCTCGAGGGGGCGCTCGGCCTCCAGCGCTTCTCGCTGCAGCTGCTCCGCCCCGTGCAGCCGATGCTGGCGCAGTCGGCCGACGACGTCGCGACGGCGCTGAGCGAGCTCCGCGCGATGGCGCTGGAGTGGAAGCTCGACGGCGTGCGCGTGCAGGCGCACAAGGCCGGCGACGAGGTGCGCGTCTTCAGCCGCGGCCTCGGCCCGGTCACGAAGGCGGTCCCCGAGATTGTCGAGATCGTCCGGGCGCTCCCGGTCCGCTCGGTCGTGCTCGACGGCGAGGCGCTCACCTTTCGCGCGGAGGGCCCGCCGCACCCGTTCCAGGTCACGATGCGCCGCTTCGGCCGCGCGCACGACGCGGCCGCGCTGCGCGCCGAGCTGCCGCTGCGCGCCCTGTTCTTCGACGTGTTGCACCTCGACGGCGAGGATCTGCTCGACCGGCCCGGCAGCGAGCGCACCGCCGCGCTCCGGCAGGTGCTCGACAGGTCGCTGCGCGTCCCGCGCATCGAGCTGCCGACGGCGGCCGAGGCCGAGGCGTTCTTCGCCGACGCGCTCGCCCGCGGCCATGAGGGCGTGATCGCCAAGTCGCTCGCCGCGCCCTACGAGGCGGGGCGGCGCCGCGGCTCGTGGCTCAAGGTGAAGCGGGCGCGCACCCTCGACCTGGTGGTGCTCGCGGCCGAGTGGGGGACCGGCCGGCGCCGGGGGCTGCTCAGCAACCTGCACCTCGGGGCGCGCGATCCCTCGGCCGGGGGCTTCGTCCTGCTCGGCAAGACGTTCAAGGGCATGAGCGACGAGGTGCTCGCGTGGCAGACCCAGCGGCTGCTGGAGCTCGAGATCGGCCGCGACGCCGGCACGGTGTACGTGCGGCCGGAGATCGTCGTCGAGGTCGCCTTTGAAGACGTGCAGGCGAGTCCGCGGTACCCCGGGGGGATCGCGCTGCGGTCTGCGCGGGTGAGGAGATACCGGCCCGACAAGGCTGTAGAGGGCGTCAGCACGATGGATGAGGTGCGGGCGATCCATGCGGGTGCGCTCGCGCGCGAGGCGGCCGAGAAGGGTCAGGCGGAGGGTGGAGGAGAGGAGTTGGAGGAGGACGGGTGACGCTCGGGGCGAGCCGTCCGTCTCAGAGCGGCAGGCGCGCGAGGAGGAAGCCGTTCCAGCCCTCACTCTGCTGTGCCTCGGTGAGGCTCATCACGCTCATCAGGTGTCCTTTCGCGTCTCGCGCCCGTACCGGTGCCTCCGGGGAACCGCGCCCCCCGTCGTTTCCGGGGGCTCTCGATCGTCTGCGGGCGAGGTTCGCCCTTGCTGCTATTGAAGCGCGCCGCGCGAGGGTGGGTCGTCGAAGCAAGCTCCATCGAGATCGGTCGACAGCGCCGCGAGCGGCGTCCCGCTGCTCACGGCGGGGCTGTCCGGCTTGAGGTGATAATCCCCACCGGCGACGTCGACGAACCCCGGATCGATCCCCGCCATCGAGCCGTCGTCCGTGAGCGGCGACCCGACCGGACTCGACGCCTCCGGATCGTCGGCCGCGTACCACAGGTTCGTGTGCAATGAATTCGTCGCCAGCGTCGGGAACGACGGGGAATACTCCTTCGCCCCGACGTCGCTGCGGCGATAGTACGTGATGTTGTTGACGAAGCGATTGTCCGCCGTCGTCCGAACCCTGGGGTTCTCGCCCACGCTTCCCGACCCGGGAAAGAACGACAGCAGGCTGTGGTTCGGGAACACGATGGTGTTGTTGGCGACCAGGCACCCCACACAGCCGTTGAAAGAGACCGCCACGCCGGGCGCCACGATCAGGTTTCCGAGCACGCGTACGTCCTGCACCTCGATGATGTCGGCCCCCGGCGCGACCGGCGGGCGAAACTGCTCGGGCGACACGATCGTGCCGAGCTGGACCCCGTAGCCCCCGATGACATCGAAGATGCGATTGTTGCGGATCTCGACGTCCGAGCTGCCGCCCCCGATCACGACGCCGTTGCCGAGCGCATTGCCGGCGACCACGCCGCGGTGCGACCCCATGATCTCGAGCCCTTCAGTCGTGTCCATGTCGATGAACTGGCTGTCCAGCAGCCAGAAGTCGTGGAGTCCGGCCAAGCGCACAGCCTTGGCGTAATACGTGTAGATGTCGCGTACGGACACGCGCTCGACAGCGACGAATTGCGTCGCTGTCGGATCGGCGTATGCCTCGCCGTCATCGACGATGAGCGCGGGGACGTCTCTGGTAGGCAAGGTCTGGGTGATCTCGAGGTCGTGTATCACCACGTGGTGCAGCCGCGAGAAGTGCAGGACCGGGTCCCCACCGACGAATACCGGCCGCTCCTCCCCCGGTGCACCGCCGATCCAGATCGGCGCCTCGGCGGTGCCGGCGACGTCGCTGATCTGCTCGGGCTCGTACGTTCCGGCGTGGATCCGCACCGCCGTCCCCGGAGTCGCCGCGCTCACGGCCGCGGCGAGGGTCGAGCACGGTGCCTCCTCCGTCCCGCACCCCGCGGCGTCCGTCCCGCCGGGAGCCACGTGGAGGAACACCACCGGCTGCTTGCCGGCCGCGAAGTGGGGTAGGTTCGTGCAATCCACCGGCTCGCCGGACGGCTCTCCTCCACCGCGGCCATCCGAGCCGCCGCCTTCACCCGGACCGCCGCCCTCACCCGCGCCGCCGCCCTCACCCGCGCCGCCGCCCTCACCCGCGCCGCCGCCTTCACCCGGACCGCCGCCCTCACCCGCGCCGCCGCCCCAACCCCCCACGCCGTCACCGCCGGATCCTCCCGATCCAGCGCCATGAGCGCCGCTCGAATTGACGGGCGGATCGGCCTCACGGCTCTCACCGCATCCGGCGAGGATGATGGCAGGGGCGAGGAACAACAGGACAGAAGTGATAATGCGCATGGCGTGACCTCCGCGCAGCAGGCTACGTCCCCGCCCGAGGATCGCCCCTTAATCCCCTCTTAAAGCGATTCGCGCGCTCGTCCCCGCGGCGCCGTCGCCCTTGCTCTCTCATCCATTTCGCAGGCCCGCGGAGAGGGTGCTCGCGGGGCGGGGTGGGGATGTGTCAAGCGACAGTAACTTTTACTGACGCTCTACAGGATGTACCGATGCCTCCGTCGAGTTAGGAAACATTGCCTCCTTGTCGGGGTATGCGCCCCTCCGGACGGAAGGGCGGATGATCGAGAAGCGCCTCGGTCCACCCTGGGCTCTCTGGCCAGAGGGGAGATCGCGGCGCTCCCGTCGCGAGGCGCACCATGGATCCCACGGAGGCATGCGCAGGAGGGGCAAACGTTGCGTAGCTCACGTTGATGCGTGCGCAGGAGGGCACGTCGGACGCACAGGAGGGCGCTGAGGCGGCGCACGAGGGGCGGCGGGGCTGCGTAGGAGCCACGCAATAGTAACGTAGGACACACAAGAAGGCGCACAGGAGGGGTGCCGAGGCCGCGCAGGACCCGCACGGGTGTGATGTAGGACACATAACAAGGCGCGCAGGAGGGGTGCCGAGGCTGCGCAGGAAGGCGTTGGGCCCGCGCAGCAGGGGCGTCAGGGGCGCGCAGGAGGGGTGCGGAGGCCGCGCAGGAGAACGCCGGGCCTGCGCAGCGGGGACGCCTGGATCGCGCAGCAGAGCGCCAGTGCCGCCCAGCAGGGGCGCCAGTGCCGCACAGCTGCGCGCCGCGGCCGCGCAGCTGCGGATGGTGGTCAACTTTGCCCGGGAAAGATCACAGGGAGACGGGAGATTCACTAAGTTTTTTCTCCCTGCCTCCCTGTTCAAATTCGACCAGTACCCCCCGCGGCCGGCTCCACCGCGACGTAGTGGACCGGCAGCGCCGGATCCAGCGAGTACCCCTCTGCGTCTCTCCGGAGCCACGGCTTCATCCCGAGCTTCCGCAGCTGGTTCATCGCCACGTAGATCCGGTTCGCCGCCGCCTCCGGCAAGATCCGCTCGCCCGGCCACCCCGCCTCCTTCAGCGCCGCCAGGGAGAGCCCTCGCCCCGGCGCGCACCGCTGCTGCTCGGCCAGCGCGTGCAGCAGGCGCCGCGCCGCGTGGCGCTCGCGCAGGTCGTGCCAGCCGCCGCCCGGCGGGCGGACGAAGCGCGCCCCCTCGGTCAGGAGGAGCTCGCGCTCGCCCTCCGCCCGCGCCTCGGGCAGGCCGCCCAGCGCCGCCAGGCTGCGCTCCAGGATCCGGAGCAGCAACCGCACATCGTCGGATCGGCTCGCGCTCGACGGCGATCCCTCCCGGGCGCGCGCGATCCTGCGCCGCGCCGCGCCCGCGTGCGCCGCCGCCTCCTCCCCCCGCCCCGCGCGGCGCGCCGCCTGGGCGAGCGCCAGGTCGACGAAGCCGGACGCCACCCGCGCGAGCTCCACGTCGGGCTCGTCCCCGAGCTGCGCGAGCAGCCGCTCCGCGGGCTCGATCGCGCGCCGCGCCTCGTCCACCGCGCCGACCGACGCGAGCGCCGCCCCGAGGCGGCAGAGGGCGATCCCCTCGGAGCGGCGGTCCCCGACCTCGCGCAGCAGCCCCACCGCGCGGCCGTGGCACGCGCGCGCATCGGCGAGGCGCCCCTCCTCGTGGTGGAGCGCGCCGAGGTTGCCGAGCGTGATCGCGAGCAGCCGGAGATCGCCCACCTCGCCGAGGATCGCGGCGGCGCGCTCGTAGCGCCGGCGCGCCTGCGCGGGCGCCCCGCGCTCCTGCTCGAGCAGGCCGGCGTTCGTCGAGAAGATGCCCTCCATCCGGCCGTCGCCGATCTCCGCCGCGATCGCGATCGCGTGCTCGTAGTAGGCGGCGGCCTCGGCCTCCCGGCGCTCGTCGTGGTGGAGCGCCCCGAGGTTGCCGAGCACCCGCCCCTCGGCGCGGCGGTCGCCGAGGGCGCGGTGGAGCGCGAGCGCCTGCGCGTAGTGGTCGCGCGCGCGCTCCATGTCGCGCCGGCCGTGGTGGAGCACGCCGAGGTCCGCGAGGATCCCCGAGAGGAGCGCCTCTGCCCCGAGCGCCGCCGCCTGCGCGCGGGCGCGCTCGAGGTCCTCGAGCGCGGCCTCCGCCTGCCCTCGGAGCCGCCGCGCGCGCCCCCGCGCCGCGAGCGCGCGGGCCACCACGCGCGGCTCTGCCGCGAGCGCCTCGGCCGCCGCGAGCGCGCGGTCGAGCAGCTCGAGCTGCGCCCCGAACGGCCCGCGGGTGCTGAGCACGGGCTCGATGGCGCAGAGCGCCCGCAGCGCGCGCTCGGCCGCCGCCGAGGCTCCGGCGCGCGGCGCCGTCGCCAGGGCGAGCGCGCCCTCGGCGACGGCGAGCAGCTCCTCCAGATCGCCGGCGATGTGGTTGAGCGCGTCGAGCGCGCCCCGACGCTCGAAGTCCGCGGCCGCCGCCTCGCCGGCGACCAGGTAGAACGCCGCGTGCCGCTCGATCGCGGCCTCGCGCTCTCCGCGCTCGGCGAGCTTCTCGGCGGCGAGCTCTCGCACCACCTCGTAGAGCGCGAAGCGCGTCGCCCCGTCGCTCCTCGGGGGCGCCGCGCGGAGCAGCGACTTGTCGCGCAGCGCCTCGATCCGATCGATCACGGCGGCGTCGGGCTCCGCGAGCACGGCGGCGGCCGCCGCGAGCGTGAACGGCCCGTGGAAGGCGGAGCAGCAGGCGAGCGCCCGTCGCTCGCGGTCGTCGAGCAGGTCCCACGACCACTCGATCGCGCTGCGCAGCGTCGCCTGCCGCGCCTCCCTCCCGCGCGCCGCGCCCGCGAGCAGGTCGAGCCGGCTCCCGAGCCGCGCGAGCAGGCCGCGCACGCCGAGCACGCCCTCGCGCGCCGCCGCGAGCTCGATCGCGAGCGGGATGCCCTCGAGCCGCCGCACCAGCGCGGCGACGTCGGCGAGGTGCTCGTCGCCGGGCGGCGGCGGCGGCGCGGAAGCGCGGTGGGCCGCGGCGCGATCGAGGAAGAGCGCCACGGCCGCGCTGCGCTCGGTCGAGCCCTCCGCGGGGAGGCCGAGGGGGCCGAGCTCGTAGCTGATCTCGCCTGCCAGGCGGGTGCGCTCGCGCGACGTCGCGAGGAAGCGGAGCTCGGGCGCCGCGCGCACCCATGCATCGAGGGCCGGCGCGGTCTGCTCGAGCACGTGCTCCAGGTTGTCGAGCACGAGCAGCGCCGGCCCCTCGGTCGCGAGGGCGCGGCCGATCCGCTCGACGAGCGTCGCTTCCCGGCGCCCCGCCGCGACCTGCGCCCCGATCGCGCGCGCGACAGCGCCGCAGACGGCGCGCAGGTCGCGGCATGCGGTGAGCTCGCAGAGCCACACGGCCTCGCCGGCCTGCGCCTCGGCCCAGCGGCTGGCGAGCTCCAGGGCGAGCCGCGTCTTGCCCATGCCGGCCGGGCCCCAGACGGTGACGAGCCGCTCGCCGCGCCGGAGCAGCCCGGCGATCGCGGCGAGCTCGCCCTCCCGGCCGATGAAGCGCGACGCGGGCAGGGCAAGGTGCCGCCTCCGCGGCCGAGCTGCGTCCGCCATGCGCCGACCTTCGATCGGACGGGAGCTGGATTCAACGCCAGAGCGGGCGGACGACGGGGCTGCGTCTGGACGGGCGCGGTGGGAGGGCTGAGACGCGGTGGGGCGGCGGAGATGCGGCGCAACGGCGGAGATAGGGCGGGACGGCGGAGATGCGGCGGGGGCTCAGGGTCGCACGAGCGGGGTCACGAGCAGCTTCTTCCGTGCGCCGCTGAGCTCGACCTGCACCTCGATCCCATGCCGATCGAGCACCGACAGCGGGCGGATCGGCGTCACCTGGGCATAGAGATCGCCGGCGCCGCACCAGGTGCCCTGGAGCGCCGGCGCTTCGGCGTCGTCGGGCGTGAAGACGACGGCGCCGGTGCGGCAGCCGCCGTCGACAGCCGCGTAGAGGCCCTCGATGCGGTCGAGCGCCGCGGGCCGCGCGCGAAAGGCGAGCTCCGCGCCCTCGGGCGTGCGCAGCCGGCCGGATTCCCCGCCCGCATCGGCGGTCGCCGTCCACCCGTCGCTCTCGAGCGAGAACGCGCCGCTCGGGTCCTCGGTTCCCTCGAACCATCGGGTCATGGTCGCGTAGCTGCTCACGCCGCCGCAAACGTAGAGCGTGACCGAGCCTTCGCCGCGCACGAGGGCGAGCACGGCGTCCGTGTTATCGACCGTGCCGACGGAGATCTCGGGCGGCGGGGCTTCGGGGTCTGCGGCGCACGCCGCGCAGGACACGGCGCCGAGCACCCCGGCGGCGCGCGCGAGCGCGCGAGCGCTCTTCATGGAGAAAACGATCCCACCGGAGCGATGAAAAAAGCGCATGGGGTCTTATTTTAGTCGAGACCCGGGGCGGAGGGAGCGGCAGTTCCGTACCAAAGACAAATGGGAGTCCGTGAGCGCTATGCCCCCCCGTCCGGCGGAGCATCGCCGGACAGCCCCTTTCGTCGCGCGGCGCGGACCGCCGCGAGCCAGTGCACCTTGGCCGGGTCGCTGTCCCACGGCGGGGGCTCCCGGTAGAGCGAGTCCCAGAATTCGCGCGCTGCCGCCTCGGCGGTCGCGAGCTCGCTCTCGCCTTCGGGCGCGTCCTCGACGGCATCCACGAGAGCACGCCATGGGTCCGAGTCGTAGCCTCTCAGGTTCGCCCACGGCCTTGCGGGCTCTCCGTCGAAGAGCCCGTCGCTGCTCTGGAGATAGCCCTCGTACGCGCTCTGGGCCACGGCGTCTCGCCGGCGACGGTTGACCTCGTCCACGCAGGAGTGGCGGTAGGACTCGGCCCATTCGCGGTCCTCCTCCGGCACGTCGTCTCGCCAGGCGCTCGCATAGAGATCGCGCAGCTCCTGCAGGAGCACCGCCGACTCCTTGAGAACCGTTGTGTGACGCAACGCGTCCGCGAGGGCTCGGTTGCGCGCCGCGCTCGGTCCGGGGAGAGGAGGCGCCCTAAACGTCCAGGACCGCGCAACATCCACCACCGGGCGGATGGGCCTCGTCATGGATCTCGGGAGCCCGCGGCGCCCGCGCCGAAACCCCCTCCGAAAGGCGCGGAGCGCCGAGGGCCGGTCCACCTCGGGGGCGTCGTCGACCGCCAGCGCCCGCCAGACGGACGTCCGGTGGAGGCGCGCTGTCGGATCGCCCGTCGCGCCCTCGCCCTCGCCCTCGCCCGCGAGCGTCTGCCCGAAGTCGACGACGAAGGCAAAAAACGCGCTCTTGACGGCTTCGAGCAGCATCGGCCACGGCGGAGCGGGCTCCTTGCCGAACCTGCCCGTGAGGCTCTCGCGAGAGCCCGCGTCCACCCTCGGGCGGATGGCCTCGGGCCGTGAATCGTCGACCCACCTCCCGAATTTCTCGCGATGCGCCTCGGCCCATGCGCGGTCCGCCTCGGGCAGGTCGTCGTGCCATGCTTCGGCGCACAGCCTGCCCAGAAACTCGAGGTCCATGTTCCGACCCCAAAGTTCCTGGGCCGAAAATAGGCAACTCGCCGTGCCCGCCTCGACATCGATGCGCCGCATGAGGAAACACACGCGCGACGTTTTGAGCTTCATGGATGATCCCCTGGCTCACCGCCCGTCGGGTCGGTGGGTTGCTCGCCCGGAACGTCTGTCGGCCGAGGTGGGCACCCCCAGCCTGGTCCAGCGCCGAGCGGGCAGAGGAGCGGGACGAGCTGAGGGGCAGCAAATCCCGGAGGCGGCGCCGGGAGTGAGATAAGCCAGTCGATCAGCTCATCGACTGTGATCGATCTGGGGTTCGTCAGGTCGGACGGCACCTTCTCCGGCTCGTAACGAAAATCCCACACGAACCTGCACTCGACTTGCGTCACGCCCGGCACCTGCTCCTCGTGCAGGATCTTGAGATTCATGGCTGCATTGCCCCGCCCTTGAAATTCGTCGGCACACATCGTGTAGGTCACGGGGATATGTCCTCCTCCAAGGAGACACTGGATCAAGTCCTCGACGGTGTACGTCGGCTCCTGGTCGTTCCAGCCGCTCCAGGTGCCGCCGGCCTTCAACCGGCACTGGAGCTTGCCCACCTGATCGTTGCGGTCTTTCTTGTAGGTCAGCAGCCACTTCAGCGCATTGGTGTTCAATTTCCTTTTTTGCAAGTCCGATAGCACATCGGCCGGCAGCGCCGCGATCCGTCGTCTGAGTTCGTCGCGATCGTCGGGGTCCACGATCGAGCAGCCAAGGGCGATCACGGCGACCGCAGCGACCGCCACAGCCTTCAGGAGCAGCTTCATGCGCGCAGGATTCCATGGAGAGGCGGTGAGCATCAAGCCATCCGCGCGCCCAGTCCCCGCGCCGCGCCTTCCCGATGCGCACCTGCGGGCGTCGCTGTTCCTGAGCGAGCTCGCACGGGCAAGAGAGGACCGCGCTTCACCCCCACGCCAGAGTGGCACCATCGCCCCAAACCCGACACTTACGCCTGGGACGATATCGGAGGCCGGAAGGCTATCGTCCGTGTAGGATCGGAGTACCTATGCGTCGAGGTCCGCGGAGGGAGCCGGCGTTCCGCGGTGGACGGCGCCGAATTCGCGCGATTTCGACCACGACGGAGTGACGCGGGTGTTCGCGGAGCCGCGCTCGAAAGAATGGCTCAAAGCTGCGGTGCTGGTGAGGGTCGGGATGTTTCCCCGGCCTGGAGAACCGATGTTCGGCAAATGTATCGGCACTGTCACTGCCATTTCTTCGAAGGCGAAGCCCCGGCCAGCGGCGGCGCTTGGGCGCCAGGCACTGTCCTCCTGGTGGCCCGTCACGGCTTGACCGGCGGTGGCGACCGCGGGTAAGGTCGGCCACCGTCTACGGGTACGTGGATCGGTGAACCAGGGGAGGGGAAACCGATGAATCATCGGCGCGGCGTTCTGCTCGTCGTGTTTGCCTGCGGCTGCTCCATCGTGGATCCCAGCGATCGCGATGAGCTGAGACACCAGATCGCGGCAATGCCACTCGAAGAAATATCGAGGCTCACGAGGTTAGCCATGAACGCCGCGGCCCTCGACTGGCTTCAGGGCAGGCCACCGGGAGATCAAATGGGCAAACTCCAGTGCCGCTACCAAGCTGGCGGTCAGTGGACCGAGTGGGCCGACCAGGAGCCGTCCTATATTGTCCAAGACATGCGCACCTGTCTCATCGAGGAACCTTTCTTGGTGACCTACCTGATGTGCAAGGACGAATGGGAAGCGCTGCAGCGTCAAATCAGAAAAACCGACCTCATGAATAGCCTGCCGATCCCGGGCGGAGCGACCGTCGAGTGCCGGTTCGTATGGGACTTCCGCTACGAACCGGACAAGGTACCGGCCAAGCTGACGGACCCCGACGCGGTCGACACAGACGACATCATCAATACCCTGATCGCGCTACCCGCTCCGCCCCCTGGATGGGCCTTTCCTCGGCTCGTCCCTCTCCTCTGCCCGCTCGGCGCTGGACCAGGCTGGGGATGCCCGCCCACACCCACGGACCCGACAGGCGGACAGCCCACGGACCCGACGGGCGGACAGCCGGGAGATCGGCCGTGAGGTGGCTGGCGAAGCGCCCTGGAATGCTCGCAGTGCAGGAGGCAGGCTACGGATACGGCCTGTTTACCACCAAGAGACCCGATCTCTGGAAATGGCACCTCGAGAATCTCGGCCAGCTGTGCGCAGAGGCATGGGACGATGGCCTGCCCGAGGAAGACAGCGAATGGGCAGATCCGTACCGCAAGAAATTCAGCAGGTGGATTGACGATTCCGGACACGCTGACACCGACTACAAGGCGAATGCGGCGGATCTCCAGAGCCGCCATGGCCGCTTCGGCGGAGAGCCCGCGCCACCCTGGCCCATGCTGCTGGAGGCCGTCAAAAGCGCTTGTTTTGCCATGATCGAGGCCGCCAAACAGGTGCGCCCCGGCGCGAGCGAGCGTGCGGCGGAGGATCCGACGTCGCGACTCCACAGGAGCTATCTCTGGCAAACGCTGACATCCGACGACACGCCCCAGGAACACCGAGTCGACGCGCTCCGCGCCTTCCGAAGGGGTTTTCGGATCGGACGCCGCGGGAGACCGAGGACGCTGACGAGGCCCATCCACCCGATGCTGGAGCCTCCCGCGATCTGGGAGATTGCGGCGCCTGCGCTTCCCGGTCCGAGCGCCACGCGCGAGCGGGCCCTCAGGGCGCTGCCGGTTCCGGACGATGCGAAGAAGCTTGCGGCACGCGAGCATGAGCTGCGAGCGCTGTATGCGAGCGCATGGCGAGATGACGTGCCGGAGGAGGACCGCCTCTGGGCAGCGCTGTACCGTGACACGTGCATTCTGTGGGTCAACAACCGCCGGCGAACTGCCCTGGCGCAGAGCGCCTATGAAGGCTATCTCCAGAGCAGCGATGGGCGCTTCGGCAGCGAGCCTGCTGGACCGTGGCGTAGCGTGGGCACCTTCGCCAAGGAACCCTGGTATTCTCTCGTGGACCGCGTCGAGGACGCCCCCGAGGGCGAGAGCGAGCCGGCGACGGCCGAAGCAGCAGTATGGGAATACTGGGATGCGCTCTACCGGGACGCCCCGTCATGGGACAGCGACCCCGACCGGGCGCACTGGCTCGCGGCGGTCCGCGCCGCTCGAAGGAAGGCGCAGGCCGACGATGGTCCACGGGCGATGGGCAGGTAGTGCTCGGAGGGGGTCGCGCGCCGGGCTCGTCGCGCTGTCGCTTCTGCCCGCGGTCGCGCGGGCGGAAGAGGGCGCGCCGCCGCGCTGGGAGATCGACGTCAAGGCGACCTACGTCGTGCTGGGGTCGCGTGCCACGCGCGCGACGGGCGGCATCATGCCGTCGGTCACCGGCTTGCGCCGATGGCCTGTCCGCAACGCCGTGGACATCGGCATCGGCGCCGACGTGGGCCTCTTCGGTCTGGGCGGCGACGCGCGCTGGCTCGGCGTGCTGACCGGCCCCACCGCGGCCGTCCGGGGCAGGCCGTTCCGTGCGCCCCTGTCGTTCGAGCTCGCGGCGCGGCTCGACTTCGGGCGCATCCCTGTATGCAACGCATGGGGGTTGTGCCTGCGGTATCTTGGGTTCTTCCCGGCCATGGAGGCCGGCGCGGCCTATCTATCGACGCAGCATGTGGCGATCGTGGCGACGTGCGGTGTCCGCTTCATCACGACGCTCGCGTGGTCGGGTGTCAGCGTCGAGCCCGCAGCGGCGGGCCGAATCTTCTGGAAGGTATGACCTTGACGGGCGTAGAGCCCACCGACCCCACGTGCGGTCAACCCGGAGATTGCTCATGAACCCTTCGCTGGGGGAGACGAAGTCCTTCGTACCCCGCGTCGTGCGCGAGGTGGCCATCGGCCACGCGCTGTTCTCGACCAGGGATCCTGAAGAATGGAAGTCGAGCTTCGAGGATCTGGGCGTGCGTTCGCGGACCGCATTGACGACGCGGCCGACGACGAGAGCGATATCGAGACGGCTGAAGCGGCAGCGCGCGTGTGTTGGGACACACTCTACCGAAACGCCCCGCCGTGGAATAGCGACCCGGACCAGGCGCACTGGCTCGCAGCGGTCCGCGCCGCTCGATCCAAGGCGCTGGCAGGGAATGCACCACCAGAAAAGGCGCGATAGCCCCAGTAGATCCCGCCCGGCTACTCGGCCCCGCTGCAGTCCGAGACGTGAAAGACCGCCGTCTCCAGGCGCGCCTTTGCACCGTCGAAGAGCCGGATCAGGTCGCACGGCCCCGCCGACACGTCGGCCTCGTACGGGTCATCTTGCAGACCCTCGATGATGATCTCGCAAGCCCCCTGGTACAGTTCTCCGTCGATCTTCGCGGATGTGTGAGGCGAGCCGGGCTCGTCCATCACGTCGAAGAAGGAAAGCGACGCGCCATCCTTCGCGACCGCCACGCTCAGCTCACCTTGATCGCGCACGATGCACCACCCTGAAACATCGTCGCTTGCGTCCACGGCCCTCGTACCGTCGTCGCCGGTGTCGATCACCAGCGCTTCGCCGCCCCGCGAGACGGTGACCTTCCCCGCAACCTCGGGATCGGGGATGCACCCGCTGCTCGAGGCGCTGACAGCACCCCAGAACAGGAGCCGACAAGCACGCCTGAGGACGCCAGCGCCCCCGTCGCTCATGTCGTGCATCCGTCGTAGCTTTGAGCGGTCACCGTCGGCGGCGTCCCCCTGGGGGTGCAGCACATCTCGTGTTCTTCTCCATCCTCTTCAACATACGTTGTTCTGTCCTCGTATCCCTCCCAGCAGACATCATCCACCAGGCTGGGGATCACACAGAGGGTATAGCCCTCCGGAATATCGCTTCGAACAACGCCGGCACAAGCACGTGAGAACGTCGGCGACTCCGGCGCGGTAGAGGTATCTTTCTGCCATCCGTCCCAGAGGACATCCGTATCTTCCGCGCAGTCGTGCGCCTCGTTCTGCGTACCCTTCCAGAGCCACACGGCTGGGTATCCCTCACGGGGACCTCGACCGGGGCAGTCGCGATCTGGGGCGCAACCTACCCCAGCGCTCACGGCGATGAACAGAAGAACGCATCGCATCGACAGAAGCCCTCCTAATACAACGCAGGACCACAGCTGAAATCGCCGCCCTCGCAGTACGGCCGGCGCCGTTCGGCCTTCACCGTCGCGCCTGCTCGCTGCGAGAGCGCAACACGCGGGCGGCTATCCGCTTCCGTCGGGGCGGCCCTCGCCGAACCTTCCGGCGACGGTAAACGCTGCTGCTCGCGCAGCGGCGATACCCGCTCCACCAGCACCGTCTCCAGCTTCTCCGCGCGGAGCGCCATCGTAGTCGGGCGCGCAAGCCAGAGAGCGCCTGCGCATAGCGCGGCTGTCGCAGCAAGCAAAACGGCGACGCGGCTCGCGAGCTTCCGGGGCGGCGTACCGCCAGGGCCGCTCCCGATCATCATGAGCTCTCGCCCAGGCTCTCGGCCGAGGGAGAGCGGCGGCAGGACGGGCTCCTTCGATGCGGGCGCCGTCGGCGATGGCACGTCAAGCGGAGGGACTTGCAACAGCAGAAGCTCATCCTCATTCGATGGCGCCGCCGACGGCCTTCTCTCGGACGGCCGGGTGCCCGACGCTTCTGTCACTGGCCCTGGCGCACACGGACTCTCCAGATGGGAGCTGCGCAAGGTCGACGGCGCCGCGCCGGTGACGGGGGCGTGCTCTTCGCTCCCGCACGGTGCCCGGTCCAGCGTGGGCCATGCATCCGCGAGGCCCTCGAGCACCGTGATGAAGTGGTCGACGTTCCTGTACCTATTGCGCGGCTCCTCTTCCAAAGCCATCTCGATGGCGGCAGCCACGGCAAGCGGAATGTCGATGGGGATCGCAGGCTTAACCCGTTGTGCCCCCAACACACCTGAGTGGCCGACGTCGAGCGGGCGACGACAGACGAGCTCGTACAGCAGGGTCCCGAGGCCGTAGACGTCAGCCCGGGGCCCCACCCGGTCGCCGCGAAGGAGCTCAGGAGGCGCAACGAGCGGCTCCAGCGCGGCCTCGTGCGGCTCGATCCGGAACAGCCGGACGAGGCCGAACTGGCTGATGCTGTAATCCCGATTCGACGTGATGAACACGCGGTCTGGACCAAACGCCCCATGGCACCAGCCCAGCGCGTGACACCGCTGGATCGCCAGGGCAATCTCGATCAACATGTGCAGCGCGGTGGCTCCGAGATCGGCACCGCGCGTGGCATCTCTGATGCTGATCCCATGACTTCGCTTGCACGCGACCCAGGCAGAGACGCCGCCCGCATCTCCGTAGAGCACAGACTCCAACTGCGGGACCGCTCGTCCGACTTCCTGCAAGCGCTGGAGCTCCGAAGCGAAGGCCGTCCGGTCGATCGTCTGGCCCTCGCGCAAGTGCAGCCAGACGGTGGCGCCCTCACCACCTACCTGTTGAGCGAGGAACGTGCGGACCATGCCGTTATGAACCTCGCTGAGGATCCGGTGCCCTTCCCAGACGGTACCAGGCTCTACCACGAGAACCGCACCTCCGCGCCGCCCGCGCTTGCGCGGACCTGAGGGCCGCTCGGCAGCACCGCGATCGCCAGCGTCGCGGCCCCCAACACGCTACCAGCGACGAGGGCTGCCGTGCTGAGGTGCTGCTCTACATCGATAGCGCGCATCGCGCTTCGCGTCTCGCTGTTCTCCTCCCACTCGAGCCTGCACATCTCGGCCCTCAGAGCGCTGTTCTCAGTCGATGCCACGATGTGCAGCACAATCCCCGACACCAGGAGCGCGCCAGACGCAGCGGACCCCGTATAAAGCAGCCACGGGGCCGGGGGGCTTGCTGGCCGTACCGGCGCGCCCGCCGGCGTCGCCTTCAACGGAGCGACCGAACGCACGCTCGCCGGTTCCGCGCTCAAAAGGACAACGCGCGATTCTCTCGCGGTGATGTGCACCATGGAGCGTGCATTGCGGCCATCCGGCAACATCGTCGTGATTTCATGCTGCCCGGGCGCGACGTAGATCTGACCGCTCTCGTCCACGAGGCGCCCGTCCACGAGCACGGGCGCCGCCCCCGCGGGCGCGAACACGTGGAGCTGCGCCACCTCGAGCCGCGCCGCCGCCAGGTCCGCGTGCCGCGTCTCGTAGAGCCGCCGCTCCCTGGGCGTGGCCGGCGGGCGCATCTCCTGCACACACCGCGTGAGCTCCACCACGGCGTCCACCCAGCGCCCGAGTCGGCGGTCGAGCTGCCCGAGCTGGCAGATCCCCACCGTGGATCGCTCGATATCGTAGATCTGCGCCCACAGGTCGCGAGCGCGCGCGACGTCGAGCCGCTCCAGGGCGGCCTCTGCCTCCTTGATCAAAGCTGTCACGCGCGGCGACCGCGGCGGCGGCTGCGCGGCGAACGCTGGCTCGAGCGCGAGGAGGAACATCGCGACGGCCGCCACGTGCGACCAACAGATGACCAGCGCAGAACGCAGCAAAGCGCACCTCGGCCCTACGAAGGAGACCGGATGCCGCGCCGGCCCAATCCGGCGCGGTACCGCCTTTTCAGCTCAGCCTCGGCCGGAGCGGCGTCCATCCCTCGGGCAGACGTGCACTAACATAGGTCTGCCTGCGCTTTGAATCCCCCACAGACCGAATTTGCTCTCGCGAACGCATTACAAATCGCGGCCACAATTTCTCACCAAATCGCCCTCCTGGGTTGCCGGCAGTCCCCTTGCGTCGAGGCGCCGCCCGGCGGCGATCGCCGGTGCGCCGCTGCGCCCGCCGGCTCGAGGCTCGTCCTCAGCCTTCCTCGGCCGGTCGCGCAGCAGCCCACCCCTCGCGAGACACGAGCTCGGACACGCGCACGCGGACCTCGTCGCGGATCTCTCGCACGCGCTCCACCGGCTTGCCCTTGGGGTCTTCGAGGGGCCAGTCGTCACGGCGCAGCCCTGGAACCACGGGGCACACCTCCCCGCATCCCATGGTGACGAGCAGCGCCGCCTGGCTGGCCAGCGCATCGGTGAGCCGCTGGGGCTTCACGGCCGAGAGATCGATCCCCTCCTCCGCCATCGCGGCGAGCACTTCGGGATGGACGCGCGGGCCGGGCTCCGTACCGGCCGAGATGGCGCGCGCCTTGGAGGGATCGGAGAGGGCGTTGAACCACGCCGCCGCCATCTGAGAGCGACCCGCGTTGTGAACGCAGGCAAAGAGCACGGTCTTCATCGAATATCCTCCGGAAGCGCGCGATCGACCACGCGATCGGCGACCTTGGGCAGGGCAGGAACGAGCCAGCGAAACGCCAGCGTTGCCGCCGCCGCCCCTGCGAGCTGTGCAACGATGAACCCCGGTGCGTCGGCCGGACGGATGCCGGCGAACGTATCGCTTGCGGCCCTGGCGAGCGTCACCGCCGGGTTGGCGAACGACGTCGACGAGGTGAACCAGTAAGCGGCCGTGATGTAGGCGCCGACGGCGAAAGGAACCGCCTCGGCCCGCCTCCGGACACCGCCCCAGATGACGGCGAGCAACCCGAACGTCGCCACGAACTCGCTCACCATCTGGGCGAACCCTGAGCGCTCATGTTGCGATGCCGAGAAGAGGGCCTCGCCGAACATGACGTGAGCCACGGCGACGCCCGCGAAGGCGCCGGCAACCTGGGCCAGGAGGTAGGCAGGCACCTCGCGCCAGGAGAGTCCACCCTGGCTTGCGTCGGCGAGCGTGACGGCGGGGTTGAAGTGCGCACCGGAGATCGACCCGAAGGTCAGGATGAGCGCCACCAAGGCGGCCCCCGTCGCGATCGTGTTCGCGAGCAGGGCAATCGCCACGTTCCCGCCAGCGAGGCGCTCGGCCATGATCCCGGACCCGACCACGGTCGCGAGCAGCAGGGCCGTCCCGAGCGCCTCGGCGACGGCCCTGCGGGCGAGATCAGCGCGCGGCGGCATCGTCGAGCTTGGACGGGACGCAGCACGCAGGCGCGCAGCACGCGGCATCGCTCTTCGAGGGAATCGGGGGCTGGCTGGGCTGGCTCCCCATCACGGCCGCGTCCCCCTTCACCACGAACACCTCCCACGAGTTTCCGTCGGGATCCTCGATCCAGACCTTGTCCTGCACCGCGTAGCAGCAGGCCGTGTCCTCCTCCGTGAAGGTCTTGAGCTCCGCGGCCTCGAAGCGGCTCTTGGCCTCGAGCACATCGTCGGTGCTCGCCACCTGCACGCCGAAGTGGCTCGCGTTGACGCCGGTACGCGGCGCCTCCTGCATCGTGAGGTTCAAGGAAGGCGACGCGAGGTCGAACTTCGCGTAGCCGGGACGACGCTTCGTGGCGCGTACGCCGAAGGCCTTCTCGTAGAACGCAACGGAAGCGTCGATGTTGGCGACGTTGAGGGAAATATGAGGCTTGAGGACATTCATCGCGTGCTCTCCTTCCAAAAATATCGAACTAGAGGGGCAAAAAAAATCAGCAGCAACCCTTGCCGCGCTTGCAGCAGTCCTCCCACAGGTACGCTGTGAGGACACGGAGCGCCTCGTAGTCGGCGCTGTAGTAGTGAAACGTCCCTTCCCCGCGTGTCCTCAGGACGCCGGCATCGACGAGCCGCTTCAGGTGATGGCTCAGCGTCGAAGCGGCCAGTCCGACATGCGCCTGGATGTCGCCGGCGGAGGCGCCCTCCGCGCCGGCCTGTACCACGAAGCGCAGGACCGCCAGCCGCACGGGGTGACCCAGCGCGGCGAGCTGTTCGGCGTGGCGCTCGAGCGTCGACGGCACACCTTACTTCTAATAATGTCGAAGCATCGGCGCAAGCACTTCTTCCAAGTAAATAGAAACAAGAGCTGGTGCAGTGTCTGGTGCTCTGAGACAGAGCGCGGGGGGATCTCGGCGCCGCGACCCCCGCTCAGCCGAACCGGTAGTGCTTCCGCACCGGCGAGCGCACCTCCCAGGTGCAGCTCAGCCCCGCGGGGAACGTCACCAGATCCCCCGCCTGGATCCGCACCGGCGCGCCGCCGCCCTCCGCGGGCGTCACGAGGACGTCGCCCTCGAGCAGGTAGCAGATCTCCCGCTCGTCGTAGTGCCACGGGAAGGTCGACACCTCCTTCGTCCAGATGGGCCAGCCGCGCGCCCCGAGCTTCGCCAGCTGCTCCTCCGACGGACCGTGCTCCAGCTTGATCGACTCCATGGCTCCTCGTCCTCGCTCGACGCGCCGCCGCCGGGCCCGCTGCCGCGGCGCCCTCCGCGATCGTCGCGGCCGATGCTAGCAGCTCGGCCCGTCGCGGCGGCACAGGTCGCGCACCTCGAGCGCGATCGCCTCCATGCGCCCGAGGCGCGCGAGCAGCGCCTCCGCGCCCTCGCCGGGCGCCGCGAGCGTCGCCTCCACCCTGTCGGCGAAGCCCTGGGGGCACTGCGAGAGCGACCGCGTCCTCGGCAGGGCTCCCTTCTCGTTCGAGAGGTAGCGCTCGTTCAGCGCGAACAGCGCCTGCACCAGGCAGGCCGCCGCGCGGAACAGGCAGCCGCTCACGTAGAACACGTCGCCGCGCCGCCCGGCCTTCTTCGCTGTGTCGATGGCGAAGCCGGCCTCCCACAGGAACATCTCGAGGAGCGCCCTCCGCAGGGCCGGCGGATAGGGCGTCACGAGCGCCTTCAGCGGAGCCAGCGCGCCCGCCGGATCGAAGAGCGGCCGGCAGTCGTGGATATCGGCCAGGTAGTTGGCGCTGAGGAAGCCGTGCGGGTGCCCGGGCTGGTAGTCGCACGTCACCTGCCCCGCCCGGCACTCCGCGATCACGCGCCGCACGCGCGCGAGATCCCGGTAGAGCCAGTCGACCCGGTGCCCCTCGATCTCGAGCCACGCGCCGCCGTTGATCCAGGGCCCCCACGCGCCGGGCGGCGTGACGACGTCCTCGGCGGCGCTCGTGTGGAGCTCCCGCGCGAGCGGCGCCACGTCGCCCTCGGCGCCGCCCGCGCAGAGCTCCCGCGCGAGCGCGCGCAGCGCCGCGAGGTCGGGCGGGCTCTCGGGCTCGTAATAGATGCCCAGGTCGACGTCCGAGTCCGGGTGGCCCGCGCCTCGAGCGCGCGATCCGCCCAGCACGACCGCCACCACGCCCGGGATCGCCCCGAGCCGAACCGCCACGCGCGCCGCCACGTCCACTGCCTCGTCCATGCCGCCTCCTGTCGACCCGCCGCGACGCGCCGACCCTAGCATCGGGGCGCCCGCGCCGTCCCGCCGCACGCGCTGCGCCCTCGGGGCCCCGCCGCACGCGCTGCGCCCTCGGGGCGCCGCCGCACGCGCTGCGCCCTCGGCGCCCCGCCCGCTGTGCCTGCGCCCGCCGTTCTGCTACACGGCAACCCGTGCCCGACCTCATCGTCCACCCGGCGGAGCGGCCGCTCATCGGGAGCGTTCCGGTCCCTGCGGACAAGAGCATCGCCCAGCGGGCGCTCCTCCTCGCCGGGCTCGCCACCGGGCAGAGCCGCATCCGGGGCGGGACGCTCGGCGGCGACGTCCTCTCGACCGTAGGCGCGCTGCGCGCCCTGGGGGTCCGCGTCGAGGAGCCGTCGCCGGGCGACCTCGTCATCCACGGCGCCGGGCTCTCCGGCCTCCGCGCCCCCGGCGGCCCCATCGACTGCGGCAACTCCGGCACCACGATGCGGCTCCTCGCGGGCGTCCTCGTCGCCCAGCGCTTCGCCGCGCGGCTCGTCGGCGATCCGTCGCTCTCGCGCCGGCCCATGGAGCGCGTCGCGAAGCCGCTCCGGCTCCGCGGCGGGCACATCGAGGGGCAGCTCGATCCGCGCAAGATCGGCGAAATCACGGCGCCGCTCGACGTCGGGCCGCTCCCCGAGCCGCACGTGCTCTCGTCGATCGAGCACGAGATCCCCATCCCGTGCGACCAGGTGAAGAGCGCCCTCCTCCTCTCCGGCCTCTACGCCGACGGCCCCACGTTCGTGCGCGAGCCGATCGTCTCGCGCGATCACACCGAGCGCATGCTCACCGCGCTCGGCGTGCCGATCGACTCGGTCGGCGCGATGGTCTGCCTCGACGCCGCCCGCTTCTCCGGCGCGCTCCCGGCGTTCGAGCTCGACGTGCCCGGCGACCTCTCCGCGGCCGCGTTCCTCGTCGCCGCCGCGCAGATCGTCCCGGGGAGCCGCGTGACAGCGCGGCGCGTGGGCCTCAACCCGACGCGCACCGGGCTGCTCGAGGTGCTGCGCGACATGGATGGCGGCGTCGCCGTCGAGATCAAGGGAGAGGCCCTCGGAGAGCCCACCGGCGATATCCACGTCGCGCCCGCCTCCTCCGGCGCCGGCCTGCGCGCCGGGCGCGCGGGCGGCGAGCTCGCGGCGCGCGCCATCGACGAGCTGCCGATCCTGCTCGGCCTCGGCGCGCGGGCGCGCGGCCTCACCGAGGTGTTCGACGCGCGGGAGCTGCGCTCGCAGGAGACCGACCGCATCGCGGCGATGGCGTCGGTGCTCGGCGCCTTCGGCCTGCGCTGCGAGGAGCGCACCGACGGGCTCCTCGTCGAGGGCAGGCCCGACCGGCCGCTCGACGCGGCCGACGTCGACAGCCGCGGCGATCACCGCATCGCGATGACGGCCGCCGTGCTCGGGCTCGCCGCGGGCGGGCCCACGCGCGTCCGCGACGCGGGCTGCATCGCGACCAGCTTTCCCCTCTTCGTCGGGACGCTGCGCGCCCTGGGCGCGCGCATCGAGGTCGAGGGCGCCCGCGCCGCGTGAGCGCGCGATCGGTGAGCGAGAGAGGAGGAGGAGCGCAGGTGACCGAACGACAACGACAGGACGACGCGCACCACCTCCCGGCCCGGGACGAGCCCCGGCGGCTGCGCGTCGCGATCGACGGACCGGCCGGCGCCGGCAAGGGCACGGTCGCGCGGGGGCTCGCCGAGCGGCTCGGCTACCTGCTCGTCGACACCGGCGCGATCTACCGCGCCGTCGCGCTCGCGGCCCGCCGCGCGAGCCTCCTGTGGGAAGAGGAGGGCGCGATCGGCGCGCTCGCCGAGGATCTCGCGCGCGGCGGGCGCATCGCGCTGGAGCGGAGCCCGCACGGCGTTCCGCCCGACTCCTCCGCCCCCCCGCCCGCGAACGCCCCGGCCCAGTCGAGCCTCGGGGGCAGCGGCATGCGCGTGCTGCTCGACGGCGAGGACATCTCCAGCGCGATCCGCGCGCCCGAGATCAGCCTCGGGGCGAGCCGGGTCTCGGCCGTCCCCGCCGTGCGCAAGGCGCTGCTCGCGATGCAGCGGCAGGCCGGCGCGGGCGGCGGCGTGGTGCTCGAGGGGCGCGACATCGGCACCGTGGTGTTCCCGGACGCCGAGGTGAAGTTCTTCCTGACGGCGCCGGCCGAGATCCGCGCGAAGCGGCGGTACGACGAGCTCGTCGCGCGCGGCATGAACGTCAGCTTCGAGGCGACGCTCTCCGACGTGCTCCGCCGCGACAAGGCGGACAGCGAGCGCGCCGTCGCGCCGCTCCGCAAGGCCGACGACGCGATCCTCGTCGACTCCGGGCACAGGAGCCCGCAGGAGATCATCGACGAGATGGCGACCCTCGTGGAGATCCGTGCGCGCGGCGGCTGAGGTCCGCGCCGCCGCCGTCGCCGCCGCCTCCGCCCTGATGGCGCTCGGGCTCCCGGCCTGCGGGGACGCCGCGCCGCAGGTCGCAGGCGTCAGCCACCCCGCGCGCGCGGCGAGCCCGATCGGCCCGCGCGTCGTCCGGCGCGTCGAACCGGCCGATCTGCTGCCGGCCGATCTCGATCTCGTCGTGCGCGTCGACGTCGCCCGCATGCGCGACGGCCTGGGCCAGGCGGCCTCGGACGAGCTCGCCCGGCGCGCGCTCGACGAGGTGCCCGACGAGGCGCTCGAGAGCGCCCTCCAGCGCGCCGACGTCGTCTGGCTCGGCCTGCGGCTCGCCGATCTCGAGGAGGGCGATCGCGTGGTCGTCCTCGAGGGCCGGATGGCCGGGCTCACGCCCGATCCCGGCCGCTGGGAGCCGGCGCGGGCGGCGCAGGACGGCGTCGCCGTCTTCGACCGCCGCGGCGGCGTCGCGGGATCGCGCGCCGACACGGCGCGGATCATCGCGCTCGGCGATCGCGCCGTCGCGCTCGTGTCGGCGGTCGAGGTGAGCAGCGTCGCGCGCGTCCTCCGCGACGGCCCCGACGCGCGCCGCGGCGACCCGGCCGCCGAGGGGCTCGTGAGCCTCGACCTGCGCGCGCGCCGGCTACCCCCCTACCTCGCGCGGCGCTTCCCGTCGATCGGCGCGCTCGTCGCGGGCGTCGCGCGCGTCCGCGCCGTGGCGTCCCTCCACGACGAAGGGGTGCGCCTCGACGTGGAGCTCGTCGGCGTCGACGCGGCCGGCGCGGGGCGCGCCCGCCGGTTCCTCGAGGTGCTCCGCGACAACGTCGAGGATGTGCGTTACGCAGATCTCATGAAGGAGCTCTCGATCGAGCAGGTGGAGAGCACCGTGCGGCTCCGATGGCTCTTCCCAGCGCCCCTCGTGCTCGCCCTGCTGTCCGGGCGCTCGCCCGGCTAAGCCGATGCCTGACACCCTGATCGAAGAACCGATCCGACCGACCGTGACCGACGACCTCGCCGCGCCCGAGCCGGCGCCCGAGGGCGATCCTGCCGAGGCGCGCCCCGCGCCGCCCGGCGAAGGCGCCCCCGCCGCCCCGCAGCGCCCGGGCCGCCCCCGCGGAGCCGCGTGCCTCGTGCTCGCGATCGTGCTCGCCGCGCTGCTCGCCGGCGCGGCGCTCTGCGTCTACCTCTTCTTCTGGCGCTATGTGCCGACGGCCCGGCAGCACATCCCGGGCGACGCGAACATCGTGGTCCGCCTCGAGACCGCCGACCTCGCGCTCTTCGGCCCCGTGCGCCGGCACTTCCTCCCGCTGCTCGACGACGCGCCCCAGACCGCGTCGCGGAAGGCGCGCATCGAGGCGGCCACCGGGCTCGATTTCCCGTCGGATCTGCGCGAGATCGTCGTCGCGTCGACCGACGCCACGAGCTGGGTCGCGCTCGCGGGCGGGCGCATCCCGAAGGGCCGCTTCGTCGCCGGCATGGAGAAGGTCGCCCGCGACGAGGGCTGGGCCGGCGTCCGCCGCGAGGGCGAGCTCCTCCTCATCGGGCCGCGCGCCGTGCTCGGCCAGGCCGACGACGGAACGCTCGTCCTCGGCACGGACGCCGAGATCGTGAGGGCCGCGCTGCCGGCGTCCGACGAGTGGCGGCGCCTCGATCTGCCCGAGCAGGGCGCCGTCACCTTCGCGCTCACCAGCGCCGCGTGGTCCGGCGCCGCCACCGCCGCCTCCCGCGTGCTGCCGCGGGCCGGAGCGCTGTTCCGCCGCATCGACCACGCCTCGGGCACCCTCGCCCTCGGCGCGGAGCCCGCGCTCTCGATGCGCCTCGCGCCCGCGTCGGGCGAGGCCGCCGCGGCGCTCGCCCCGGACACCCAGGCGCTCCTCGGGAGCCTCAAGCTCGCCCTCGCGGTGCTCCCCGTCGACGTCGTCGGCGCGGGCGCCGCGCTCGAGGGAGCCCAGGCCCTCGCGCAGGGAGAGCTCGTCGAGATCCGGACGAAATGGCCCTACGAGGGCCTCGATCGCGCCTGCGCAGAGCTCGCACACCGCGCCCGCGCCGCGCGCGATGCGCGCAACGCCGACGGCACCGCGCCGGGCGCCGCGCCCTGAGATCGCGCCGCTTTGAGCGGGCGGGCACATCCTTCCCACCAAAACGGACCGGACCTACAAAAACCTCCAGTGGCTCGGTCGTTGCATTGACAGAGGCCCCTCCTCAGACTACAGGCTCGCCTCTCCCGAGGGGCCCGGGTGCATCGGTACGCGTGTGCCTGCCCCTCCGCCGCTCGTGCGTGGCACCTAGGGTCCACGACTGCGCCCGCGCGGCGAATCCCAGGGAAGGAAAGGAAACAAGAACGAACAACATGACTAGTAACATCCATATGGAGGCTGGCTCGTCCGGGGCGAGCATGGAGAGCTTTGCCGCGCTCTTCGAACAGAGCGTGGAGGGGGGCGATTTCGCGCGTGAAGGAGAGATCATCTCCGGCACCGTGGTCGCAGTGAACCGCGACTCCGTCGTGGTCGACATCGGCGGCAAGAGCGAGGGCGTGATCGCGCTCCGCGAGTTCGCGGACGCCGCGGGCCAGAGCGCCGTCAAGGCGGGCGACAAGGTCGACGTCTACATCGAGAGCCGGGAGAACGACGACGGCCTCGTGACCTTGTCGAAGGAGAAGGCCGACAAGATGAAGGTCTGGGATGAGATCTCGAACGCCTGCGAGGCGGACGAGCTCATCGAGGGCACGATCAGCCAGCGCGTGAAGGGCGGCCTCTCGGTCACCATCCGCGGCGGCGTGAAGGCCTTCCTCCCGGGCTCTCAGGTCGATCTCCGCCCGATCCGCAACTTGGACAAGCTGATCGGCCAGACCTACAAGTTCAAGGTCATCAAGTTCAACAAGAAGCGCGGCAACATCGTGCTCTCGCGGCGCGTGCTCCTGGAGCGCGAGCGCGACGAGATGAAGGCCAAGACGCTCGAGACGTTGACGGAAGGGATGACCGTCAAGGGGACCATCAAGAACATCACCGAGTACGGCGCGTTCGTCGACCTCGGCGGGATCGATGGCCTCCTGCACATCACGGACATGTCGTGGGGCCGCGTGAACCACCCGAGCGAGGTGTTCCAGGTCGGCGACGAGGTCCTCGTGAAGGTCCTCAAGTACAACGCCGACACCGAGCGCGTCTCCCTGGGCCTCAAGCAGACCCAGGAGGACCCCTGGAACCACGCCGAGGAGGCGTACCCGGCGGGCAAGAAGGTCCGCGGCAAGGTCATGTCGATCACCGACTACGGCGCGTTCGTCGAGCTGGAGCCGGGCGTCGAGGGCCTCATCCACGTCAGCGAGATGAGCTGGACCAAGAAGGTCAAGCACCCGTCGAAGCTGCTCGAGGTGGGCCAGGAGCTCGAGTGCCAGGTGCTCGAGGTGGACGCGCGCGCGAAGCGCATCAGCCTCGGTCTCAAGCAGCTGGAGCCCGATCCGTGGATGCTGTTCACGGACAAGTACCACCCCGGCGACAAGATCGCGGGCAAGGTCCGGTCGCTCACCGACTACGGCGTCTTCGTCGGGATCGAGGAGGGCGTCGACGGCATGGTCCACAAGAGCGATCTCTCGTGGTCGGTGCGCGTCAACAACCCGAGCGACCTCTACCACAAGGGCGACGACGTCGAGGCGATCATCCTCTCGATCAACCACGACGAGAAGAAGGTCTCCCTCGGCATCAAGCAGCTCTGGGACGATCCGTGGCCGAGCATGCTGACGGAGTACCCGCCCGGCCGCGTCCTCGACGACGCCCAGGTGGTGAGCATCGTCGACTACGGCGTGTTCGTGCGGCTGCGCGAGGGCGTCGAGGGGCTCATCTCCCAGGGCGACGTGCAGGAGCCCGAGGAAGGCAAGCTCAAGGTCGGCGACAAGGTGAAGGCCGAGATCTCGTCGCTCGACACGGTCGATCGCCGGCTCTTCCTGACGATGAAGAACATCGGCATGGAGCGCCCCGCCCCGGTCCGGCAGCAGCAGCAGAAGCGCAAGGACGACGACGACAAGCCGGTGGCCGGGACGATCGGCGATCTCATCAAGGAGAAGTTCGGCGCCAAGCTGGACCTGAAGTGACGCTGCCCGGCGCGCGGCGTCGCTGACGCGGCCGCGCGCCAGGCGCTCACCCGCCGCACGTCAGGTGCGGCGGGCCGAGGGCGCCCCGGTGCCCTCGGCTCGCCGTGTGGACCCGATGTCGACGAGAGGCGAGGCCCTCCCCAGGGCCTCGCCTCTTGCTTTTTCTGCGAGGCCGCGGACGATGCCGCGATGAGAGGCCTCCTTGCGCGCTCCGCCCTCGGGGCGCCCGTCCTCGCCGCCCTGGCGCTCAGCGCTCTTCCTGCCCGCGCCGACGGCCCCCGCACCTCGGCCGCTCCCGCTGCCCGCGCCGACGGCCCCCGCGCCTCGGCCGCTCCCGCTGCCCGCGCCGGCGGCCCCCGCGCCTCGGCCGCTCCCGCTGCCCGCGCCGGCGGCCCCCGCGCCTCGGCCGCTCCCTGGGCGGGGTTCCAGGCGCAGCCGCTCGGGCGCGCCTACGCCCCGCTCCGCGCCGCCGACCCGTGGTTCGGCGATGACAAGATGCGCCATTTCTGCGCGTCAATCGCCCTCGCCGGCGGCGGCTATGCGCTCGGCGCGCTCGCGACCAGCGACCTCCGCCAGCGGCTCGCGGTGGGCGCCGCGGTCGCGCTCGGCGCTGGGCTGGCGAAGGAGGTCTACGACGCCGCCGGGCACGGCACCCCCTCGGTCCGCGACTTCGTCTGGGATGCGCTCGGCACCTCCGCCGGGCTTGGCCTCTCGCTCTGGTTCGATCTCGCGGCCACGCCGATCCATTTCTGAGCCTCCACCGGCGGCGCTGCGGCGGGGCGGCGGAACGCGCGGCGCGCCTGCGCGGCAACCGCGAGGACGACGCGGCGACGAGCGAGCGGTGGTCCCGCGCGCCATGCCGCCGTGCTAGCGTCTCCGCGACATGGGTAACCCCCTGTGGGCGCCCTGGCGCATCGATTACATCCTTGCGCCGAAGGGCCAGGCCGACTGCATCTTCTGCGGCATCCCCCGCGCATCCGAGCAAGAACAGCGCGACCGGCTGGTCGTGGCGACGACCCGCCGCGCGTTCGTCATGCTCAACCGCTACCCGTTCGCGTCGGGCCACCTCCTCATCGTCCCGCACGCGCACGTCGCCTCGCTCGACGCGCTCGATCCAGCCGATCACGAGGCCCTCTTCCGCCTCGTGCGCGAGTCGACGACCCGCCTGCGCGCCGCGCTCAAGTGCGAGGGCATGAACGTCGGGATCAACCTGGGCACCGCGGCGGGCGCCGGGATCGCCGAGCACCTGCACGTCCACATCGTCCCGCGATGGCCCGGCGACACCAACTTCATGCCGGTGCTCGCCGACGTCCGCGTCGTCCCGCAGGCGCTCGAGGCGACGCGTGACCACCTGCTCGGCTTCTTCGCCGACCTCCCCGCGTCGCTCGTCGACGAGGGCCCCCACGGCCGGGCCGCGCGCGGCGGGGCGCTGTGAGCGAAGGCCCCTCGCGGCGCACCGTGTTCCTGACGGTCAGCGCCGTCCTCACGGCGGCGCTGCTCATCGTCTCCCACGCGGTGCTGCTCCCGTTCGTGCTCGCGCTCGTGGTCGCCTACGTGCTCACGCCGGCGGTCCTCCGGCTCGAGCGCGCGCGCGTGCCGCGGTGGGCGGCGATCCTCGTCGTCTACGCGCTCGTGCTCTCCGGGATCGGGGGCTTCTTCGCCCTCAGCGTCCCGCGCCTCATCGCCGAGGGGAAGGCGCTCACCGCCGAGGCCCCGCGCCTCGCCGCGCGCCTCCGCGAGGAGTACCTGCCCGCGCTCGACGCGCGGCTCAACCGCTGGTCGGGCCGCGAGCCCGAGGCGCCGCCGCCGGCAAACGCGCCCGCCCAGGAGCCCGATCAGGCCGCGCGGACGCCCGACTCCAGCGCGGCCCCTGCTGGAGGCGAGGAGAGCGCCGAGCGCCCGCCGATCCGCATCTTGCCCGGGCCGGACGGCTCGTTCGACGTGCAGATCGCCGACGACGTCGAGGTCCGCGAGACGCGCGACGGCGTCTGGCAGATCGCGCAGGCGCGCCCGAGGCACCGCGGGCTCTCCAGCGCGAACATGCTCCAGGAGGGCTACGAGAAGGGGGCCGCCTACCTGAAGGAGAACTCGCTCGCGGTCCTCCGGATCGGGCAGGCCATCGCGACGGCCATCTCGCGCGGCATCTTCAACCTCTTCATGACGTTGATGCTCGCCGGCTACATCATCCTGACGCACGAGAAGATCCTGCGCTTCTTCCGCGAGCTCTGGCACCCGACCTCGCGCGACTCGTTCGATCGGTTCCTGCGCCGGCTCGACCGGGGGCTCTCCGGCGTCGTCCGCGGGCAGCTCCTGATCTGCCTCGTCAACGGCGTCCTCTCCGCGATCGGCTTCTGGCTCTTCGACCTCAAGTACTGGCCGATCCTCTCCGTCCTCGCGGCGGTGATGTCGCTGATCCCGATCTTCGGCTCGATCCTGAGCTCGGTCCCGGCGGTCCTCATCGGCCTCACGCAGTCGTTCGGCACGGCGGCCGGCGTGCTCGCGTGGATCGTGGGCATCCACCAGCTCGAGGCGAACTTCCTGAACCCGAAGATCATCGGCGACTCGGCGAAGATCCACCCGGTCCTCGTGGTGCTCTCGCTGCTGGTCGGCGAGCACTTCTTCCAGATCACCGGCGCGCTCTTCGCGGTCCCCTGCCTCTCGATCGCGCAGACGATCTTCCTCCACTTCCGCGAGTCGACGCTGGGCCTCGCCGATCCGACGGCCACGATCCCGCCGCAGCGCGGCGTCCCGATCATCGCCCCCGCGATCGAGCCGCTCCCGCCGCTGCGCGGCTTCGAATCCGCCCGCCCGGCCTCCACGCCCGTCCCCGCCCCCGAGCCCGAAGGCGAGCCCAGCGCCCGCAGCAGCGATCCCGACAGGGCCGCGAGCTAGTTCCGCCCGCCCGAGCCCCCTCCCCGGGGCCGATCGGCTCGTCCGACCGCCTCCGCTGGCCGCTCCCCCGCAAGCCGGCTATGAGACCCCGCGCCCCGCGCAGGAAATCAGCTCCACGACCTCGATGAAGACCCCCGGCAAACCCACCCCGAAGAAGCAGAGCCCCAAGCAGCAGCGCGAGCAGGCCATCGCCGCCCTCCGCAGCGGAAAGCCCGCGGCCGACCCGCTCTCGCAGCTGAACCCGCGCTCGCTCGCCATCCGCGTCGGCATCCCGGCGCTCATCGTCTGGGCCATCGCCCTGGCCATCCCGGGGGTCTGGCCGAAGGCGGTCGCCGGCGTCCTGACGGTCATCGTGGGCGGCGTCATCGTGTGGGCGCTGCGCTTCGCGACCCGGACGCGCGCCGTCGCGCAGATCGTGCAGACCGCCGACTCCGCCGAGGCCCGCAAGGACGCGATCGCCAAGCTCGACACGGAGTTCAAGAAGGACGACGCGGCCGCGACCTTCGCGAAGGCGCAGCTCCAGATGCAGGAGGACCCGCGGGCCGCGCTCAGGACGCTGGAGACCATCAACCTCGACAAGGTGATGGCCCCGATGGCCGACGAGGCGCGCGCCCAGCGCGGCATGATCCACCTCATCCTGAGCGAGACGGACGAGGCGCGGGCGCTCGTCGACAAGATCGACATGACCCGCCACAAGGAGCCGAGGATCCGCGCCATGATGGCCGCCATCGTCGGCGAGGCGTGGGCCCGGACCGGCCAGGCCGGGAAGGCGGTCGAGCTGCTCGAGACCTTCGATCCGAACGACGAGGCGTTCGCCGAGCTCAAGCCGCAGCTGCTCCGCTCGCGCGCGTTCGCCTATGCGTGGGCGAACAACACGAAGCAGATGAAGACCACGCTGCGGAGCCTGAGCGCGCTCAACCCGCAGTACCTGAGCGGCTTCGTCACGAAGAAGAAGAGCCCCATGGGCGTCCCGCCGCGCGGCGTCCACCCGATGCTCGAGAAGGAGGCGTTCGAGATGCTGATGCGCTCGGGCGCCATCCCTCGCAAGATGCAGCAGGTGCGGCGCGGCTGACGCGCGGCGCGTGGTTGACCGACGAGCGACCGAGGCCGACCGGCGCCGCGCCTCGCCGTCGACGCGCCGAGCTCGCCCGCCGAGAGCGGCCTCTTGACGTGAGGCGCGGCGAGCGGCTCAGATGCGCGCCCTCATGAGAGGGACCGCGCTGCTCTACAGCTCCCATAACCGCTGCAACTTCATCCACGACCACTACATCGCGCAGCGGGCGCTCTCGGGGCGGGACAACAAGCGAATCCTGTTCCTGCCGATGTCCGAGGCGCCCCGCGACGGCAACGAGCGCGAGCGGCAGGAGTTCGCGTACGGCAACTTCAGCTGGTTCTTCCGGTTCTACGAGCGGTTCGGCCTCGAGCACGTGCCGTTCTACTGGACCAGCAACCTGCGCAGGGAGGACGTGGACGTCCTGTGGCGCTACCTCGCGTCGTCCGAGGTGGTGATCCTCGGCGGCGGCTACAGCACGACGGGGCTCTGGCGCTACAAGCAGCTCGGCGCGATGTTCGACGGAGAGCCCGGCAAGTTCGGGCGCCTCCTGCACGAGCGCCGGCAGCGGGGCCTGCTCACCGTCGGGTTCTCCGCCGGGGCCGACCAGCTCTGCCAGCACCTCTTCCGCCGGGTGTGGGACAGCCCCGGCGACAACGACGCGTTCGGCCTCGCGCGCGACACGCTCGTCACGCTCCACCACGAGCAGAGCCGCAACGGCGATCTCTGGCACGCGGCGCGGCGCATGCCCCGCTGCTTCGTCTTCGGGCTCCCGAACGACTCCGGGGTCCAGGTGGACTGGGGAGTGCTGCCGTCCGGCAACATCTGGCAGGTCTACGAGCTCATCATCGACACGTCGTGGGACGATCCCTCCGACGCGCTCCACGTCAAGACGCGGCAGGGCGCGCTCATCGACCACTTCGACCACACGGGCCGCCACTGGGCGTTCCACGGCGGCGACCACGTCGTGCGCGTCACGTCGCAGGACGGCGGATTCGACCGGGCCTGGATGACGGCCGGCGGTCTTCTCCTGGACTACTGGACGCGCGAACCTGCCACCTACGGCTCGATCGACGCCATCCTGGCCAGCCACTGATGACCGCGCGCCCCCTGCGCAGCCGCGCGCGCCCAGCGTGGCCACGGCCGCGCGCGCCCAGCGTGGCCGCGGCCGTGGCCGTGGCCGCGCGCCGCTGCCCGCGCGGCCGGCATTGACGCCAGGCAGGCCGCGCGGCATCGAAGAGCGCGAGGCTCACCATGCCGTCCCGCCCCTGCGTGTTCTGCAGCATCGCCCGGGGCGAAACGCCGGCCCACGTCGTGCTCGACGAGCCGGAGGTCCTGGCGTTCCTGGATCACCGCCCGCTCTTCCCCGGCCACTGCCTGCTCATCCCGCGCGCCCATCACGAGGTGCTCACCGATGTTCCCGCGTCGCTCGTCGGTCCGCTCTTCGCGACCGCCCAGCGCCTCGCGCGCGCCGTCGAGTCCGCATGCTCCGCAGATGGCTCCTTCGTCGCCATCAACAACCGCGTCAGTCAGAGCGTCCCCCACGTGCACATCCACGTGGTCCCGCGCCGTCAGCGGGACGGTCTCAAGGGCTTCTTCTGGCCTCGTTATAAATATGCGGGTGAGCACGAGATGCGCGGCTTCCGCGACGCCATCGTGACGGCATTGACGGCGGGTTGAATTCTGTCGCTGGTACGGGTATTTGGACGTGGCGCCGTGCTGGCTCAGGCGCGAGACGTCCGCCCCAGATCGGGACATTCTGCCCCACACGATCTGCACCTCGTTGTGTCTTGCGACGAACCGAGACCGCTGCCAGGTTAGGGAATAGACAGGGCGCCTCCCTGGTTCCCGCGGCCGACAGCCTGTCACTCCTCGAACGATGCTGGCCCTCCGGTCATTTTTCCCTCGGATCGCGCTGCTCTTTCTGCTGATCCTCGCCCCCGCTGCGCTGGGACGGGCGAATATCAGCAGCATCGAAGCCGGCAACTCCGATGTTTCGGGATCGTTTCGTACCGGGGCCAGCGAGAACGACGGTGTGCTCGAGGCCTTGCAGCCGCCGGCCCGCGACGGGGCCCGTCGTTCCGTCGCCTCCCGATCGGCGCCGCGCGCCGGCGCGGCGCCGCCGCGCGCAGTTCTCGTCGCCGATCTCCGGCCCGTCCGCGTCCCGTCCCCCGTCCCCCACCCTCCCCTCCGTCGTCCTCCACCACGCCTCCTGAACTGATAGGCTAGCTCCGTGGCCGAGGCCGCTCGCGGTCCGGCTCGGAGTCGCTGGAATCGGAGGTGTTCACGACGGCTGCCGCGCCGGATCGGCGCGGCCAACGAGAGGGTTTATTCCATGCAGAAGCTCGCTGACGGGTTGCACAAGTTCCATGCCGAGGTGTGCGGTACACATCAAGACCTCTTCCGCCACCTGGCGAGGGGTCAGCGGCCCGAGGCGCTGTTCATCACGTGCTCGGACAGCCGCATCAACCCGAACCTCATCACGCAGACCCAGCCGGGCGACATCTTCATCGTGCGCAACGTCGGCAACATCGTGCCGCCGTACGGCGCCAGCAACGGCAGCGAGGCCGCCGCGATCGAGTTCGCGGTCGCGCACCTCGGGATCAAGCACATCATCGTCTGCGGCCACACGCTCTGCGGCGCGATGCGCGGGCTGCTCGATCCCTCGGGCCTCGACGAGCTGCCGGCGGTCAAAGCGTGGCTCCAGCACGCGGAGCTGACGCGCCGCCTGGTGCAGGAGAACTACCCGCACATTGAGGGGGCGGATCGGCTGACGATCACGGTGGAGGAGAACGTGCTCGCCCAGGTCGAGAACCTCCGGACGCACCCGACGATCCGCGCGCGGCTCGCGCGCGGCGAGCTCTCTCTCTACGCCTGGGTCTTCAAGATCGAGACCGGACAGGTCTTTCAATTCGAGGCTTCGACCGGCCAGTTCGGGCCGATCGGTGACGCGGGGCCCCCGTCGGCGCTGCCGGAGACAGCGGTCTACCGGCGGGCCATCTGAGCGCCTGTTCGACACCGATCCACGTCTTAACTCGAATCGAGAGGGCCCGTTCGATGCAGCTTCCGAATCCTATCCATGCAGGCGCGGGGGTGAATCCCGCCGGCGCCGTGGCGCTTAGTTCCGAGAGCCCGGGTGCGAGCCGGGAATCGCCGCCCGCGGAGAGCGCGCCGCCGCTCGATCCGCGCCTCACCGCGAACCTCAAGTACGACATCCCGGCCGGCCTCGTCGTCTTCCTCGTCGCCCTGCCGCTCTGCCTGGGCATCGCGCTCGCGTCGGGGGCCCCGCTCCTCTCCGGCATCGTGGCCGGCATCGTGGGCGGGCTCGTCATCCCGCTCGTGAGCCGCGCTCAGCTCAGCGTGAGCGGCCCGGCGGCGGGGCTCGCCGCCATCGTGCTCGCGGGCATCACCAGCCTGCAGAGCTTCCAGGCGTTCGCGATGGCCGTGGTGATCGGCGGCGTCCTTCAGCTCGGGCTCGGCCTGCTGAGGGCCGGCGCTATCAGCCATTTCTTCCCCTCCTCGGTCATCAAGGGGATGCTCGCGGCCATCGGCGTCCTGCTCATCTTGAAGCAGCTCCCCCACGCCGTGGGCTTCGACAAGGACAACTTCGCCTCCGAGTCGTTCAAGGCCGACGGCGGCAACACCTTCACGATGATCGGCCAGGCGGCGCAGGCCATCGAGTGGGGCGCGTTCCTCCTCAGCGCCATCTGCCTCGCCATCCTGGTCGGGTGGGAGAAGTCGCGCCTCGCGAAGATCTCCTGGCTCCCCGCGCCCCTCGTCGCCGTGCTCGTCGCGACGTTCGGCAACGAGCTGTTCAAGGCGGCGATCCCGTCCCTCGCCCTCGAGCAGAAGCACCTCGTGACGCTGCCCACGGGCGACCTGGTCAGCGCGCTCCAGCTCCCGGACTGGTCGGCGATGCTGCGGCCCGAGGTGTGGGTGCTGGGCGTGACGCTCGCGATCGTGGCGAGCCTCGAGACGCTGCTCAACCTCGAGGCGGTGGATCGGATCGATCCGTGGCACCGCAAGTCGCCGCCGAACCGGGAGCTCGTCGCGCAGGGGCTCGCCAACATGCTCTCCGGGTTCGCCGGCGGTCTCCCGGTCACGTCGGTCATCGTCCGCAGCAGCGCCAACACGAACGCCGGCGCGCGGACGCGGCTCTCCGCCTTCACGCACGGCGCGCTCCTGCTGCTCGCGGTGGTCTTCGCCGCGGGGCTGCTCTCGCGCATCCCGCTCGCGTGCCTCGCGACGATCCTGCTCGTGACCGGCTACAAGCTGGCCAAGCCCAAGATCTTCGCCGAGATGCGCCAGCTCGGCTGGAACCACTTCATCCCGTTCGTGGTGACGATCGTGGCCATCGTGCTGACCGATCTCCTGAAGGGCATCGCGATCGGCCTGGCGGTCGGCGTCCTCTTCGTGCTGAGGACCCAGATGTCCCGGGTCTTCGACGTGATCCACGAGGGGGCCCGGGTGACCATCCGGTTCAACAAGGCGGCTTACTTCTTCACCCAGGGCAAGCTCGTGACGCTGCTCGAGCGGCTGCCGAGCGACACCCACGTGGTCGTGGATGCCCAGGGGGTTTCCTACATCGACCATGATGTCGCAGAGCTCCTCCGGCGCTTCCAGCAGTCGGCGCACCGACGCAACATCCACGTCGAGCTCCGCGGCTTTTAAGCGATACTCAGACACCTGCCCGTCGGCGCCCCGCGTAAGAGCCCCCTCCCCGGGGGCTCTTACGCGTTAACCAACGCTTCGCGCCGCGTTCTCCTACATCTCAACGTTTACGTGAACGTTTATGTGGTCGTTTACGTGAGCGTTTACGTGGTCGTGGTCGTGGTCGTGGTCGTTCACGGCTTACCGTTGACGACCACGACCACGACCACGACCACGTAAACGACTACGACCACGTAAACGTTCACGTTGGTACGAGCTTGGTTAACGCCTCTGACCCGGGGATCTACGGCTGAAACGCGAAAACAGCGGCTAATTTGGCCCGCCGAGCTGCCACGAGCGAAGCTGGTGGGATGCGCGCTGCTCCCGATTGGGCCAGGACGACGGGCGAGGTTCATTTCTGCCAGCCGTCGGGTTGACCATGGTCGCTCGATTCATCAGCGGGGCGCCCTCGGGCTCCCCTCGCGAAGACGAACGCGGCGGCGCCGGGCTCGCCCAGGTCGGGGAGGCGCCGCTGGCCCCACGGCTCGACGAGATCCGACGGAGACCTCTCTTCTCGCTCCAGGGCTACAGCGGGCTGCAACGATCGTGCGGAGACGTGTACTTTCCGGCGTCGGTCGAGGAGCTCAGGGTGCTCTTCCGCATGGCGAGGCGGACAGGGCGCAGGGTCACGTTCCGCGCCGGAGGCCAGTCGTTCGACGGCCAGGCGCTGAACGACGACATCGTGATCTCGATGCACCACTTCAGATCCATCGAGATCGACACGCAAGGAGCACGGATGACCGTGGGCGCCGGCGCCACCTGGGGAGCCATCGCCCGCGAGCTCGCCGCCCACGGCTTCGTGCCCTACACGGTCGTCTCGACGAGCCACGCCACCGCGGGAGGCACGGTCTCGGGGGACTGCCTCTCGCGCTTCTCGGGCATCGCCAGCAAAGAGGGACACTACGTCGAGCGGCTCTCCCTCCTCCGCCTCGACGGACAGCTGCTCTCCCTCAGCCGCGATGACGCGACGAGCGCGCTGTTCCACGCGGTGATCGGCGGGCTCGGCTACCTCGGCGCGGTGATCGATGTCACGTACCGCGTCGCGCGCGTCGCCCCGGCAGGGACGCCGATCCGGGTCGTCACCCAGGCGACGCGCTGCACCTCGCTCGAGGAGCTCGCGACGGCGCTCCTCCCACGCCCGGAGCAGCTCCTGCAGTCCGAGGGGGGCACCGCGGTCGAGGACGGGTGGATCCCGGAGGCGCTCTTCTCCATCGCCTTCCATACCCTGGACGGGAGCAAGAGCATGGTCCTCCGGTCGCGGTACGTCCCGGGGACCTCGCACGAGCTCCGCCCGCTGCTGATCCATCGCCCCCGGCACGTGCTCCGCGTCCCGATCGAGTGGCTGATGCGCGCGTCCGTGGTGAGCCGGGGCCTCTGGACCCTCATCGACCGCTTCCTCTTCGATGTCTCACGCCCGTACGTCGATGAGCTCATGGGCTACCTGTTCTTCATGGACGGCAACGTCCGCGCGAAGCGCATCGCGCAGACCTTCGGGATGCCCATGCTCACGGTGCAGCAAGCGTTCATGATCCCCTACGACCCGAGCGCCCCGGAGGACAGCCTGCGCCGGCTCGTCGATTTCCTTGGCAAGGTGGATGAGATCGCTACCCGAGACGGAATACCGCCGCTCCTCCTCGACGTGCTCCACATCCAGGGCGACCAGTTCCTCCTCTCGGCGAACCACGGGACCGACGGGTTCGCGGTGACGCTCGCGTTCGAGGTCTCGGAGGAAGAGAGCGCCCACCGGCTCCGCCTCCGCCTCAGCGAGCTCAGCGCGCGCGCTCTCGAGCTCGGCGGCCGCGTCTACCTGGTGAAGAACGTCCACGCGACAGCGGAGCACCTCCAGGCGATGTACGCGCACGCGCTCCCGGAGTTCGTCCGCCTGAAGCGGCTCGTCGATCCCGACGGGCTCCTGCGCAACGAGTTCCTCGAGCGGGTGTTCCCCGCGCACTTCGGCCCGGCGCCACGGCCCCCCAGCCCATGAGCGCGGCGCGCCGGGGACGGACACCCTCCCTGCTTTCCGGTGAGTTCAAGGCGCAAGGACGCCGCTCGGGCTCGCGAGAGACGGAATTGCGAGGCGCAGCGAGATAGAGAGAAGAACGCCCTCCGCGCGCGCCTCGCCCCGGTCATCGCCGCGCGCCGAACAACGGCCCGGACAGCGGCGGGGAATCGGTGGTTGGGATCTTGCAGCTCTCGGCGTGAGCGACGTGAACTGACGTGAACTGGCGTGAACTGACGTGAGCCATGTGAGCACGCGTGGTGAACGCGCAGAGGACACGCGGAGGACGCCGGGGCCATGCATGGCAGTCAACAGCGGGATCAGCCCCTCCGGACGCGCGGCGCGTACGGGTGGGCTCGACGCCTCTCAGGGGTGCTCACGCCGCTCGTCCCGCTGGCGGTCAGCGCGTGCCGCGGCGATTGCCCGCGCGTCGAGGCCTCGCAGCAGCGCGCCGAGGACATGCAGCAGCGCGCCGAGGACACGCAGCAGCGCACCGGCGCGCCGGCGAGCCCGGCGGCGATCGCAAGGCCAGAGAAGCGCGACAAGCGGTCGAGCCGCGCGCCGACGGCCACCTCCGTCCCGGCGCCCTGGCTGCTCACCATCCAGCCGACCACCGGGGAGGGCGCGAGGATCGCGAGCATGGATATCCGCAGCTTCACATCCCCGCTGCTGGAGCCGGGCGACGTCATCCTCGCTGTCGATGGGCAGCCAGTCCACTCGCTCGCAGGCCTGGAGAGCTACCTGCGCGCCCGCGTGCCCGGCGACATGGTGGTGCTCACCGTGCTGCGCAACGAGACAACGATCAACTATGCGATGCTCCAGGTGCCGGCCGGCGACCCTCCGGTGCCCCCGTCGGCCACGGCGACCGGGGCCAGAGGCGGCGGCTGACCGCCTCGCGTCCCGCCCGCGGACGCGGCCCGGCGCGTGGTCGTCAGGGCGGCGGCGCGTGGTCGATGACGAGCGCCTCGATGCGCGCCGCGAGCGCCTCGATGTCCCCGTCCGTCGTCTGCGGGTTCATGATGACGAGGCGCAGCCACGACTCGCCGCGCAGCGTGGTGCGCGTGATGTAGAAGCTCCCCTCCTCCACGATCTGCCGCCGGACGCGATCCTGCGCCGCCGAGTCGCGGCCGACCCGGAAGCAGAGGATGTTGGCCTGCGGGACGCCGAAGCACTCGAACGCCGGCCGGCGCGCGAGGAGGCCGTGGAAGCGCCGGGCGGCGTCGAAGAGGCGCTCGACGTGCGCGGACATGCCCGCCTCGCCGACGAGGGCGAGGTTGAAGAACAGCTTGAGCGACAGCTGCGCCTTCGTGCACTCGAACGTGAGCTTGGACAGATCGACGCCCTGCCGCTCGTCGTCGCCGTGCAGGTACGGCGCGTACTGCTCGTAGGTGCCGGCGAGCGCGGCGGCATCCTTGACGAGGACCGCGCAGGCCAGCGTCGATGTGCCGAGCATCTTGTGCATGTCGCAGACCAGCGAGTCGGCGAGCTCGACGCCGTCGAGGAGGTCCCGGTAGCGCTCGGTGAAGCGCGCCGCCGCGCCGTGGGCGCCGTCGACGTGGAGCCAGAGCCCCTCCCGCCGGCAGAACGCGCCGATCTCCCGCAGCGGGTCGAAGGCCCCGTTCGGCGTCGCGCCCGCGTTGGCCACCACGGCGAGCACCCGCTTGCCCGCCCGCTTCACATCGCCGTACGCCCGCGAGAGCGCCGCCGGGACGATCCGCAGCGCGTCGTCCACGGCGACCTTCACGACGGCGTCGCCGCCGAGGCCCATGATGGCAGCGGCGCGCGCGACGGAATAATGCGCCGCCTCGGAGGCGAGCAGGACGAGGCCGGGCGGGACGCCCGCCTTGAAGCTCCCCGGGGCGACGCGCTCCCTGCACGCGAGCAGCGCGCTCAGGTTGCCCAGGCTCCCGCCGTGGGTGATGACGCCGTCGCCCTCGGCGCCCCAGCCGATCTTGCCCCGCATCCAGCGGAGGAGCCCGCGCTCTATCGCGGTCCCGGCCGGCCCCATCTCGTAGACGGCCATGCCGTTGTTCAGGACGCCGTGCACGAGATCGGCGAGCGACGACGACAGCATCGGCACGGCCACCTGGTGACCGAAGTAGCGGGGATGGTGCAGCCGGTTGCTGTTGTCGAGGACGGTGGCGACGAGGGCGGCGAGATCCGCGCCGCCGTGCGCGACCGTGCGATCGAAGTCGAGCGCGGCGAGGATCTCCTCGATCGATCGCTGCACCAGCACCGGCCCTTCCCGGCGCTGCGCCCTGCGCACGTGATCCGCGAGCAGCGCGCCCAGGCGGGCCGCCTCGCGCTCGAGGAAATCGGGGGAGAGCGCGGTCGTCAGCGCGTCCTTCATCGCGATCCAGCTCCGCGCCCTCTGCCGGGCGCCTTGTCGCCGCCTCGCCTCCCGCTCAGGAACGCGAACGCCCGGTCGACCTGCTCGTCGGTCATCGCGTGCCCCGCGCGCGGCTTGCCGAGCGACCTGGAGGGCCACTTCAGCCTGCGGAGCATCTTCGCGAGCGCCACCTGGTCCTGGTGCGCCGGGTCCTTCCCGCCCCAGCCGACGAAGACCGGCGCGCGCAGCTTCGTCTGCGCGCCCGCCCGCTCCAGGTAGCGCGCGCCCGATCCGCCCGCGAACGCCGCGTAGCCGTCGACCGGCAGCCGCCCGCGCATCGCCAGCGACGTCGCGTAGTACGCCCCGTTCGAGAAGCCGAACACGAGCACCCGCTCGAAGCGCCCGCCCGCGCGCCGCTCGAGCTCCGCGCGCGCCGCGTCCCACTCGGCGATCAGGGCGTCCTCGTGGGCCGTCTGCGCGGCGGAGGCGGTGGGCCAGCACCACCAGTCTTCCATGGCCTTCGGACCTATCCCGCGCCGGCCGCGCGGCATCATCACGGCGACCCCGTGCCGGGCGCCGGCCCGCGCCGCGCCCCGCTGCTGCGCCCACTGCCACCCGGACTCGGGCTGAACGACGCCGTGCAGGAAGATCACGAGCACCCGGGGGCCAGGCGCCTCCCTGGCCGGCAGGAACGCGCAGACCTCACCGGGCAGCGACGCGAGCTCCGGCGCACACCAGCGGGCCGCCGCCGCGTCCTGCGGGGACGCGGGCGCGCTCGCCGTGGGCGCTGCCGCAGGAGGAGCGCTCGCCGCCGGCGCGGCCGCAGGGGGCGGGCTGGTCCCGTCGCCGTTGGCCGAGGCGGATGCGCCCGCGGCCAGGAGCGCGGCCAGGGACAGCACCGTCACGAGCGAGCGCATGGGCGCGCAGTACCATGTCCTCGCTTCCGCCGGGAAGTTCCCTCGCCGCCTCTCTTTCGCGTCTTTTCCCGCGTCCTGGCGTCGAGCGCTCGCCGCCGCGGTGGGCTCGGCGCGGGCCGCGCGGCCTCAGAGCCGCACCTCGATGCCCGCGCCGGACGCGCTCAGCCATGGCGTCACGGAGCCCGCCTTGGGTGTGCTCGGCGCGGGCTGCTTCAGCAGCAGGTAGAGCCCGACGCCCACGGTCGCGACGCCGGCGACGCCGAGGACGTCGCCGGCGATCCCCTTGGCCCGCGCGGCGCCCGCGTCCGCGCCCGAGCTCGAGCGCGCATCGCTCGCCTGCCTCACGCCCGAGAGCCCGAGGATGGCTCCGCCGGCGAAGAGCGCGCCGCCCGCGCCCAGAACGACGAACGGGAGCGTCCGGCTCGGCGATGCATCGGCAGCGCCGGCCACGGGAGGCAGCGCGCCCCCGGCAGCCGAGGCATGCCTCGCCTCGGTCGTGGCTCGCGCCAGGGCGATCGGGACCTCGACCGAGCTGCCCGCGCCGACGCTGAACCGGGCGACCGCAGCGCGGAACCCTGGAGCGCTCGCCGAGATCTCGTGAGCGCCCGGGTCGAGCTCAATGACCTGACCAGGCGCCGCGCGAAGCGGCCGCCCGTCCACGGCCAGCGCAAGCCCGTCGATCTCGGCAGGCTTGACGGCGATCGTCGCTCGGCCGATGCGCCCTTCGAGCGCTGCGACCGCCTCGCGCGCCGGCCCGACGTAGGGCGTGGTCGTCGGCGTCGGCGGCTCGGCCAGGAATGTGCGAAAGCTGGCGAGCGCCTCGACGAGGTGCCCGGTCTCTCTCTGCGCGACGCCGAGGCTGTAGCGCGTGAGGGGAGCCGCCTTGATCTGGAGCGATCGGGCGTACAGCGCGCGCGCCTCCTCCCAGCGCCCCTGCTTCGCCAGCTTGGCCCCCTGGACGAACAGCGCGCGCGCGGACTCCACGTCGCCCGCGTCGTGCGCCGACGCGGGGAGCGGGGCCGCGGCCATGAGCAAGGCCGCGGCGAGCGCGACGCCGAGCCGTGCGGATCGCGCTGCGGGGCGCGCGCTCATGAGCACTCTCCTTGCCGGCACTTCGTGCGGGCGGGGCATCTGTTGTCACAGGCGCCGCAATGAGCGTCGTTGTTCCACAGGTTGGTCTCGCAATGGTGCGCCGGGTCCCCATCGCAATCGGCGAAATGGCCATTGCAGGCCGCCTCGCTGCCAGGGCCGCTGCTCGCTCCAGCGCCTCCGGCGCCGCTCCCGCTGCTCGCGCCTTCCTCGCCGCTCGGGCCAGCACCGCCTCCGCTGCCCTCGCCTCCCTCGCCGCTCGCGCCAGCACCACCTCCGCTGCCCTCGCCGGTCCAGCTGCCTTCGCCTCCCTCGCCGTTCCCGCTGCTCGTGGCAACGCCGCTTCCGCCGGTGGGGCCAGCACCGCTCCCGCTGGTCGGCCCAGCGCCGCTTCCGCTGCTCGCGGCAACGCCGCTTCCGCCGGTAGGGCCAGCGCCGCTCCCGCTGGTCGGCCCAGCGCCGCTTCCGCTGGTCGGCCCAGCGCCGCTTCCGCTGGTCGGCCCAGCGCCGCTCCCGCTGGTCGGCCCAGCGCCGCTCCCGCTGGTCGGCCCAGCGCCGCTCCCGCTGGTCGGCCCAGCGCCGCTCCCGCTGCTCGGGTCAGCACCGCTCCCGCTGCTCGGGTCAGCACCGCTCCCGCTGCTCGGGTCAGCGCCGCTTCCGCTGGTCGGGTCAGCGCCGCTTCCGCTGGTCGGGTCAGCGCCGCTTCCGCTGGTCGGGTCAGCGCCGCTTCCGCTGGTCGGGTCAGCGCCGCTTCCGCTGCTCGGGTCAGCGCCGCTCCCGCTGCCTCCGCTGCCTCCATTGCTCGTGGCGGTGCGGCTCGTGCTCGCGCCGCTGCTGCCGTTGACGTCGCCCCCGCCACGCCCGTCGCTGGCCTGGCCCTCGAGCCCTCCGGCGCCCTCCGTTTCGTCGGCCTTGTCGGACAGCTCCTCGCTGATGAGAACGGAGCAGCCTCCCGGCCCGAGCGCCGCCGCGGCGAGCGTGACCAGGAGGAGCAGAAGATCGCCAGAACCTCGAAGGAAACGGAGCTTCACCCCGGGAGTGCGCATGACCACCTCAGAAGTCGGGCGCCGCCGGCAGCGGCATGGACGTGGAGACAGGCCGCAAACGCGGCGACGCAGCTCGCTGGGCGCGCGGCTCGGTCCGCTGAGCGCGTGGCTCGGCCACCTGAGCGCGCGGCTCCACCGGGGCCGGCAACAGCTCGTCCCATGGGTCGCTCGGCCCTTCCCGCGGATCGCTCTGCTCGTTCCGCTCCGCAGGCGCGCTGTCCACCGGCGCGCCCCTCACGGCCGTCTCGGGAGCAGCCGCGCGCCGCGCGCCGGCATCGGGGGGCGCGACGCCGATGGAGGGCGCGGCCGACGCCGTCCCCCGCAGCGCTTCCGACGCGCCCAGGACGACGGCAGGAGCAGCCGCAACGACCGCCGGTCGAGCGGTGCGCGCGCTCGCCCTTCCACCCCGCGCGTCCAGCCCCAGGACGACGACGAGAGGCGCGGCGAAGGCCAGAACCCCGGCAACGAGCGCCTTCTGGAGCCACGGCGGGGGCGTGAGCCCGAGCGGAGCTCCGCGCCATGCCCTGGGCATCCTGATGGTGCCGCCCCGGCGCGCGACGGGCGTGGCCGCCGGCGTCGGCAGCGCGCCCGGCGCCTCCCGTGCGACCGCCGGGCGCTGCGCCGCCACCTCCGCCCCGGAGATCGCGCCCGCAGGCGCGGCGATCGTGGCCGCCGTCTCCGCCGCGAGCGGCGGCTCGGCCCCTCGCGCGAGCCACTGGTGAGCGAGCGACGTGCCCGCCACGTCCGCGGTGACCCCGCGCTCGACCGCCCAGGCGGCCAGGGCGCAGCCGAGCGCGCGCATGCTGGGCCATCGATCGGCCGGCGACTTGGCCAGCCCGCGCCGGAGGATCGCCCACAGCGCCTCGTCGCCGGCGCCGAGCTCCGTCGTCGGCACCGGCTCCTTGCTGAAGATCGACACGATCACGGCGCTGAGCGTCTCCCCGCTGAACGGCCGCCGCCCGGTGATGAGCTCGTACAGCACCACGCTGAACGCCCAGACGTCGGTCTGCTCCCCGACGTCCAGCTGACCGTCGGCCTGCTCCGGCGACATGTACTCCGGGCTGCCGACGATCATCCCTCGCTGCGTGATCGCAGGGCTCGCCGCGTTGGCGAGCTTGGCGATGCCGAAGTCGACGACCTTCGGGACGTGGCCGCCCGCGCCGTCGGGCACGATGAGGATGTTGGCAGGCTTGATGTCGCGATGGACGATGCGCTGCGCGTGGGCCGTCGCGAGCGCACACGCGACAGGCAAGAGCATCTGGACCGCCTGCTCCGCCGGCACCCGGCCCCTCGCCTCGATCCAGCTCGAGAGCGGCGTGCCCTCAAGCAGCTCCATCACAAGGAACGGCTCGCCCGCGTCGGTCTCGCCGAAATCGAACACGCGCACGATCGCCGGATGGCCGAGCTTCGCCGTCGCCCGCGCCTCCCGGAGCAACCGCTCGGCGGCGTGGGCGTCGAGCTGATCCTCGTGGAGCACCTTGATCGCCACGTCGACGTCGAGCCAAAGGCTGCGCGCCCGCCACACCGTGCCCATGCCCCCGGCGCCCAGCCGACCCACGATCTGGTACTTGCCCGCGAGGACCTCGCCCACGGCGCGCTCCCGCTGCGATCCACGGACGCTCGACGAAACGCCGCCCGTGCTCTCATCGCCTCTCCCGGCGAGCGCGAGCCATCCGCTCTGGCCGGGGACATGGTGCTCGTCCATCATGGGTCGCCCTCCAGGAAAGCAAGCGGCGAACCAGGCGCCGTCTCCTCACCTCCGCGGGCGCCTGCGCGGCGAAGCACCCAGCCCACGCCCTGTCGCGCGCGCAAACTCCGGCGAGCTCGACGCTCGCCCGCGCGCGCTCACGACAAGACCAGCACGGGTTCCCCTTTTCGGCGGGGAATCGGCCGCGCGCATCGGTCACGCTGGGGCAATTTGCACCAAGGCATTTCGAGGGGAGCTAGGCGCCCGCCATGATCCTCGGCAAAGCCTCGCTCCTGGGCTCATCGATTCGATCCGGGGATCGCCGGATCGATCCCATCGAGCGCGCGCAGCGCCCGTGGCCGCGCAGCTGCGCTCTCACTCGTGCAGGTGCACCGCGGTCTGTCTCGTCAGGACGGCGGCCGAGTGTCCCGCATGCAGCGTGTACACGCCGGGCTCCACCTGCCATCGGCCCGCCGCCCAGTGCGCGAAGGCGCGCGGCTCGACGGTGACGGCGACGTCGACGGTCTGATCGGGCTCGGCCTCGACGGACGCGAAGCCGGCCAGCCAGAGCGCGGGGCGCTCGACCCCGGAGTCCGGCCGCGACAGGTAGAGCTGGACCACGTGGCGCCCGCGGCGCGCCCCGGCGTTGCGCACGCGCACCCGCGCCTCGACCGCCGCGCCGGCGGCGGCGCTCGGCGCTTCCACGTCGAGGATCTCCCAGCGCGTGTAGCCCAGGCCGTGCCCGAACGGGTAGGCCGGGGCGACGCCGGCGCGCGCCCAGGCGCGGTACCCGATGTGCAGGCCCTCGGCATAGACCAGCTTGCCGCTCTCGGGCTTCGTCGAGAGCACGGGCACGTCCTCCACGCGCGCGGGCCAGGTCGTGGGCAGGCGGCCGCCGGGCTCCACGGCGCCGAGCAGCACGTCGGCGACGGCGGCGCCGAACTCCTGGCCCGGGAACCACGTGAGGAGCACAGCGGCCACCTCGTCGCGCCAGGGCATGGTCACCGGCCCGCCGGAGTTCACCAGCACGATCGTACGGGGATTCACGGCCGCGACGGCGCTGATCAGCTCGTCCTGGCGGCCGGGGAGCCCGAGCGTGGTCCGGTCGAAGCCTTCGCTCTCGATCGCCTCGGTGGTGCCGACGACCACGATCGCGACGTCGGCGGAGCGCGCGAGCTCCACTGCGCGCGCCAGCTCCTCCTCGTCGGAGGCCGCAGGGACCTCGGCGCCCAGGGAGAACGCCACCGCCAGCGTGCCCACGGGCACGGTGTGCGTCAGGGCGAGATCGACCTCCTGGCCGGCGGCCAGGGACAGCTCGGCCGCCCGCTGCGGCGGGGCGAGCAGGGCCGCGGCGATGTCTTCCTTGTCCGGCAAGATGGCCTCGTCGAAGAGGACCTGCCCGCCGGCGGTGAGGCGGTAGACGCCCACGCCGGCCACGCCGATCCGGTGGAGCCCCGCCTCGGCGGCGCGGAACCGCGCCGTCACCTCGATCGCCGCGGCCTCGTTCGCGCGCTGATCCCCGATGAACGTGAGGCGCCCGACGTCGCGGTGCTCCTCGTGCAGGACGGCGCCCTTCGCGTCGAGGAGCCGTACGTGGACGCCGTGCTGGCCGCTCACGGGGTCGACGACCTGGTCTCCGGATACCGGCACGAGCCCTTCGTGGATGCGGGTGCCGACGGCGTGGAGCACGTCGGCGCGCCGGCCGAGCGCGGCGCGCAGCCCGTCGAGCGGCGAGACCGCGTAGTGCGGGTGGACGCTGGCGCTGCCGCCGCCCTGGATCCGCCCCGCCGCGGCGTTGGGGCCGATCACGGCGATGCGCCGCAAGCTGGCCGCGTCGAGGGGGAGCGCGTCGCCCTGGTTGCGCACGAGCACCATCCCGGCCGCGGCGGCCTCGCGGGCGAGCGTCCCGGCCTCGGCGCCGGAGAGCGGGGCCGGGACGGGGGCGGCCGGCGCGACGCCCTCGAGGGCGCCGACCCGGGCGGCGAGGCGCAGCAGGCGGCGGACCTTGTCGTCGATGGCCTTCTCGGGCACCGCGCCGCGGCGGACGGCGGCGACGAGCGCCTGGCCCCACGGCCCTCCCGGGCCCGGCATGGCGAGGTCCAGCGCCGCGCGCGCCGCGGCCTCGGTGGAGCGGGTCGCGGTCCAGTCGGAGACCACGACGCCGTCGAAGCCCCACTCGTCCTCGAGCGGCGACGCGAGCAGCGCGCTCTCGGTCAGGGTCACCCCGTTGACGGCGTTGTACGAGGCCATCACGAGCCACGCGCCCGCGCCGGTGATCATCCGCTCGAAGGGCGCGAGGTAGAGCTCGCGCAGCGTGCGCTCATCGACCCGGACGTCGACCGTGAACCGCTCGGTCTCCGAGTCGTTGGCGACGTAGTGCTTGGGCGTGGCGCCGACGCCGTGGGCCTGCAGCCCTCGGACGTAGGCGGCGCCGAGCCGGCCGGTCAGCAGGGGATCTTCCGAGAAGCACTCGAAGTGCCTGCCGCCGAGCGGGCTGCGGTGCAGGTTGACGGTCGGCCCCAGGACGACGTCGACGCCCTTGCGCCGCGCCTCCGACGCCAGCGCGGCGCCGACGCGCTCCAGCAAGCCCTCGTCCCATGTGGCCGCGAGGGCGGTGGAGGAAGGGAGGCACACCGAGGGATCGCGCTCGTCCCAGCGCTCGCCGCGCACGCCGACCGGGCCATCCGAGACGACCATGCGGCGCAGGCCGATCGCGGGCTCGGGGTGCGTGCTCCAGAAGTCGGCGCCCGTGAGCAGGCGGACCTTCTGCTCGAGCGACAGCGCGGCGAGGGCGTCCGCCACCCGCCGTTCGACGGCCTCGGGCAGGTGATCGGTCTTCTGGGGACGAGCAGCGTGCGAGTCGGCGACGGCCATGGACCCTCCTGGATGCGCGGAGGCGCCGCCGACGGAGGCGGCGCCGAGCACAGTGCTACCACGGTCGAGGAAACACCGGGTTCACAGGAGAGCGTCACGGCCGCCGGTGAGCTCGCGCTCCGCCGGAGGTGTGGCGACCAACATCCTTGTGCTGCAAACATGGCTCCTTCCCGGGGTCTCCGATGGCGGCCGGCATCGCCGTCGATGCCGGCCGGTCCAGCGGCACGGAGCCCGGGCTCCCCACCGGGGGGGCTATCCCTTCGCGGGCGCGGGGACCGCCGCCTCGGGCGCCGTCGAGCGCTGGTAGCGGCGGATCGCCGATTCCCCGATCGCCCGGGAGACGGCCGTCGCGGCGAGCGCGCCCGTCGCCACGGCGAAGGCCGGGTTCAAGCTCACCGCGAGGACGGCCACCGGCGCGGCGGCGCTGGCGGCACAAGCCGCCACCACGGCCGCGAGCTCCTTGACGCGCTCGGATTCGTCGATGTCCTTCCCGAAGAGCAGCGCTATCTCGAGGACCAGGTAAAGGTGCATCCTGGTAAGGATGGATGTGCCTGCGACGAACCCCACGCCTTCGTACACGATGCCGAACCCAGGGATGATGGAGGGCACATGGACGACGCCGCCCGCGGCGAAAGAGATCGCCTTGGTCGATGCGATCAGCCGGCGCGCCTGCTGCTCCGGCGACTCGTCTGGATACATGCGCCGGACGCGGGCCACCACGGACTGGATACGGGATTTTCGAAGCCTCAGGATGAAGTAGAAAAAATCATCGGTGAACAGGCTTTGCTGACTCGCTTGCTGCTGCCCGACGGCCATATGTCCCCCACTTGCAAGAATGCCTCGCGCGGATTCTGCCCTGATCAAGAGATCATCGGCGAAACCCCATGATTATACACGCTGGCGGCCACGGCTGCGGCGGGAGCGGCCAGGCGCTGGCGAGGCAAGGCCGCGCAAGCCGGCCGGGACGTCGCAGGCCACGGCCCGAACTCCGTACACGTCGCGCCAACTGCCGTCCTCGACACGCGTGATGTCAATGAGGTCGAGCTCCGCGAGCCCACGGTCGCGCATGTCCCGAAGTTCGGGCCCATCCTTGCCTCGTGGCCGGGTTCGTTCCATGGCGTCCCGATGGTTGAGCTCGGCGGGCCTATTCGAGGTCGATACGGGCCGCCGCGCGCGGGAGACACGTGCCAGGATGGATCGCATGGCCGCCAGGGATCGATTCGCAGCCGGTCAGGCCCATGCTCTGCAGCGGGCGCTCGGCGTGCGCGTCATCATCGTCTACAAGCTCGCCAAATCGGCGTTGCAGATCGTGCTGGCGATCGCGATCTTCGTCCTGGCCTCGTCCGGGCTCGCCGCCAGGGCTCACGCGTTCGCGGTCACGCTGGGCAGGGAGAGCGCGAGCGCCTGGAGCGCCGCGCTGATGGACGTGCTCTCGAAGGCGACGACGCCGCACGGCGCCCACGTCGTGAGCGCCGCGCTCGCGGCGGACTCCCTGCTCAGCTTCATCGAGGGTTCGTCGCTCCGCCATGGCTACAGGTGGGCCCCCTGGCTGGTCGTCGGAGCGACAGCCTCGCTCGTCCCCTTCGAGATCATGGACCTCGTCCGCCATGGATGGCGACTGACGCGCATCGTCATCCTGGTGATCAACATCGTCATCGTGGCCTATCTGAGCCGGCGCGCTCGGCGCGAGCGCCGGAGCGCCTCGGCAACCACAGGCGGCGACACGACGCTCCCCCCTGATGCCGGCGAGCGGACGACGGAAGGTTGACCATCCCGCCAGCTCCGTCGCGCGCGCGCCGACCGTTGCGCGGGGATGGCAACGGCGCGATGCTCACCGTCCCTCGAGCGAGGCCGCTGCCATGAGCCTCTCCACCGTGCTCCGCGTCCTCGGCCGCAACGACGGCGAGGTCCACAGCGTCTTCCGCGCCGGCTCGCGCGTGTACGGCACCGCCTCCGCGACGTCCGACGAGGATTTCGTCGCCGTCCTCGCGCGGCGCGACGCGCGGCAGGATCTCGCCTTTGCGCCGGGCGTCAACGTCGTCGTCCACGGCCTCGACACCTTCCGCGGAGCCATCGCCGAGCACAGCGTCTTCGCGCTCGAGTGCCTGTTCCTGCCGCCCGAGCACCGGCTCAAGGAAGGCAGGCCGCCCTTCCCGTTCAAGCTCGACAGGAAGAGGCTCGCCGCGTCGGCCGCGAGCCGCTCCGCGTCCGACTTCAAGAAGGCCGGCGCCCGCTTCGACGACGAGCCGGAGGCCTCCAAGAAGAAGCTCTTCCACGCCCTCCGGGTGCCGCTCTTCGCCGTGCAGATCGCCGAGACGGGCGTCCTCCACGATTACGGCGCCGCGAACCCGTACTGGCGCGAGATCCTCACGGACGAGCGCCTCGACTGGGAGGAGTACCGCAAGGCGTACGGCCCGATCCGCGAAGGCCTCTGCGATCGGCTCGCGGCGCTGGCCTCACGGCGGTGACGCGTCTACTGGCGCCGGGGCCGGCCCCGGCGCGAGCCGCTGGGGCCGGATCTCCTGGTGCATCCAGTGCTCGTCCGTCTGCACGTGCCCGCGCCGCACCCACTTGGCGAGCCGCCGCTGGAACGCCGCGTCCGGGAACTCGCCGGCGGCCCGCACCACCACGCCCTCGCGCGGGCCGCCGAACGCGGAGGGCTCGCGCGCGAGCGCGGTCGTCAGCGCCTCGAGCTCGCGCTCGCCCTCCACGGTGCCCCGGAACAGGACAGGCACCGTGGGGAGCCCCAGATCGTTCGCCTGGGCCACGACCATGTCCCACTCCCAGAAGAGGCCCCGCACGTCGTCCCGCACGCCGAAGACGAGCGAATACCCCGGGAGCGCATCGTACTCGATGGAGTGGACCGCATAGCAGTACTCGCAGAAGAGCGACATGCCCTCCGAGAGCAGGTGCGCGATGCTCGCGTGCGTGGCCTTCGCGAGGTCGAAGCTCGGGTGGGACGGAGGGCCCGAGTGCGAGCGGGAGAAGACGCTCGCCCGCGTGTACGTGAGGTTGCTCCCGTCGCACTTCTCGGTGATGACGATCTCGACGCCGAGCAGCCCCGACACGTCCGCCATCCTCTTGTCGTCGGACGTTCCGCCCGGGGACCACGGCAGGTGGAACGAGCGAGGGTATTTGGCGGACATGGCGGCGTCAGGGTAGCACCGGCGTCCTTTCGCGGACATGCTACGGCCCTCACGCGCGCTGCGCGGCGCGCGGCGTTGACTGCGGAGCCGACCGCGCGCTCGCCAGGGGTCCTCCGTCATGTCCTCCGCGTCCTCGCTCCTCGACCTGCTCACGCCCGATCCGGGGCGTGTCCCCTGGAATGAGCTCCAGGTCTTCGACTGGGTCCGCGCGCTCGAGGCTTGCCCGCAGGACCCGATCCACCACGCCGAGGGCAACGTCTGGATCCACACCCGCATGGTGCTGGAGACGCTCCTCGGGCTGCCCGAATGGCAGGCGCTGCCGGCCGAGGAGCAGCGCGTCGTGTACCTCGCGTGCCTCCTCCACGACGTGGCGAAGCCGGCGACCACCCGCGAGGAGGACGGGCGGATCACGGCCAAGGGCCACTCTCGCGCGGGGGAGCTCCTCGCGCGCCGCCTGCTCTGGGAGCTCGGCGCGCCGTTCGCGCTGCGCGAGCAGGTGTGCGCGCTCGTGCGCTATCACCAGATCCCGTTCTATCTCATCGAGCGCGACGACGCGCGGCGCGTCGCCGCCGAGATCAGCCTCCAGGCGCGCTGCGACCTGCTCGCGCTCGTGGCCGAGGCCGACATCCGGGGGCGCGTCTGCGCGGACATGGGGCGCGTCGTCGACAACATCGAGCTCTTCCGCGAGTTCTGCCGCGAGGAGGGGTGTTACACCGCGCCGCGGTCCTTCGCCTCGGATCACACGCGCTTCGTGTATTTCCGCTCCGATCTCGCCGGCGGCCGCCACCCGGACGTCGAGGTCTACGACGACACGCGCTCCGAGGTGGTGGTGATGAGCGGACTCCCGGGCGCCGGGAAGGATACCTATGTTCGCCACCACCTCGCCGACTGGCCGGTCGTCTCCCTGGACGCGCTGCGGAGCGAGCTGGAGATCGATCCGGCGGACACGCAGGGACAGGTGGTCCAGGCCGCGCGCGAGCGGGCAAAGGAATACCTGCGGCGCGGCGAGCGGTTCGTGTGGAACGCGACGAACCTCTCGCGGCAGCGGCGCGGCCCGCTATTGCAGATGGCGGCCGACTACGGGGCGAGGATCCGCGTCGTCTACGTGGAGGTGCCAGCGTCCACGCTGTTCGCGCAGAACCGAGCGCGGGAGGCGGCGGTGCCGGAGGCGGTCATCCGCCGGATGATCGAGCGCTGGGAGATCCCGGCGAGGACCGAGGCCCACGAGGTGGTGCTGGCGGTGCGCTGACGCGCAGCCCCGGTCGGCCGGCTGCGCCAGCGCGCGGCATGGGGTACGCTGCGCCTGGAGCGACGTATGCCCTTCCAGAGCGAGAATTCTTTCATCCCGATTCCCCCGCCCGGCGAGGACGAGCTCCCGTACGACGATGGAGAGCCGATGGAATCCGAGCGCCACCTCGCGCAGATGGGCCTGCTCATCGAGGCACTGCAGCTGTTCTGGCGCGACCGGGACGACGTGTACGTCGCCGGCAACATGGCCATTTATTTCAGCGAGCTGCAGGCGAAGAAGAACGACTTCCGGGGCCCCGACGTGTTCGTGGTGCTCGACACCAACAGGCGCGAGCGCAAGTCCTGGGTCGTCTGGCAGGAGGACGGGAGGACGCCCGACGTGGTGATCGAGCTGCTCTCCGAGAGCACCCAGGCCGTCGATCGCGGCGACAAGATGCGGATCTACGCGAAGCTCCTGCACGTGCCGGAGTATTACCTGTTCGATCCGTTCTCGGGCGAGCTCGAGGCCTATGCGCTCGATCGAGCCACGCGGTCCTACCTACCGATGCCGCCCGAGGCGAACGGCGAGGTCGTGAGCGCGTGCCTCGGCCTGCGCCTCGGGGTGCGCCACGGCACGTACCGCGGCCTCGCGGTCGACTGGCTGCGCTGGATCGATACCCACGGGCGCGTGCTGCCGACCGGCGGGGAGCAGGCCCGCGCCGCCGAAGAGCAGGCCCGCGCCGCCGGCGATGAGGCGAAGCGGCTCGCCGCCCGGCTCGCGGCCTACGAGAAGCAATTCGGCCCGCTGCCCGGCGGCGGCTCGGGCTAGCGGCTTCCCGACCGCCGAACGCCATGGGTCAGCCCCAGCCGACCCGCTCGCCCCGCCCGAACCCCGGCGCCAGCATCGCCGCCCACCGCGCCGGGCTCTTGATCCGCTCCCGCGCCATCACCGCGTCCGCCACGAGGAGCCGCTGGAGCCCCTTCTCCCCTCCGAGCAGCTCGCCCGCCTGGCGCCGCGCCGCCGCCGCATAGAGCGGCATGTCCGCCGCGTCGAACCCGGCCGCCGCCGCCTCCAGCTGCGTGATCGCCGCCTCCCTGTCGCCCCGTAGCTCGGCCGCGCCCGCGCGGATCAGCGGCACGAACGGGTCCGACCACGCCGTCTTCTCCCGGGCGAGCGCCGCGGCGTCCCGGAGCGCCACCTGGATCAGCGCCTCCGGATCGGGCGCCGCCTCGGCCACGGCGAGCGCCGTGCACGCGCGCTCGACGTGGGCCATCACCCGGCTGTTCTGCATCATCAGCAGCATCGAGCCCTCGATCCTCGGCCAGGCGTCCGTGAGGCGCTTCATCGCGGCGCCGGCGCGGCCAGCGTACCGGTCGACGTAGGTCTCGCCGAGCAGCCCGACGAAATGCTCGAGGTGGAACCCCGACGTCGTCCACCTCGACAGCGCCCCCGCGATCGCGCCGCGCGCGCCCGCCACGTCGTCCGACGCGAGCGCCACCCACGTCGCCTGCGCGCTGAAGATCGCCACCGCGTAGAGATCCCCCCGCTGCTCGGCGGCGCGGAGCACCGCCGGCGTCGTCCGCGCGAGCGCGTCGATCTGCCCGCGGTAGTACCGCGCCCACGACGCCATCAGCTGCGTCGTCGCGAGCTCCCAGGACACGCCGGCGCAGCGGTCGCGCAGGAGCTCGTCGGCGACCTCGTACCACGCGGACGCGGCCTTCCAGCGCCCGGCCGTGAACGCCTCGAGCATGCCCGACACCATCATCGAGAGGCCGAGGAGGTGCGGGCTGTCGAGCCGCTCCGAGAGCGCCCGCACCGCGGCGACGAGCTCCTCCGCGCGCGCCCGGCCCGGCGCCCCCATCATGCACGCGGACGAGGCCTCGAACGCGAGCGCGCGGCCGATGCGGTACGGCTCGCCGGCCCGCAGCGCGAGCAGCAGGGCGCGCGCCGAGAACTCGGCGGAGCGGACCATGTCGACGCCGGACAGCCCCACCGTCACCGTCCAGCAGGCGTCGATGCGCGCGAGCTCCTCCGGTCGCACCTCCGCCTCGGACCGCTCGCGGAACCGGAGGCCCCGCAAGCGCAGCTCCGCCCGGTGCAGGAGCAGCGCCACCAGCGCGCGCCGCGGCGTCTCCGGGAACGACAGGCCGACCGCCCGGAGGACGGCGCGGACGAGCTCGATCCCCTCGTCGATGTGCCCGCTCCGCAAGTACTGCTCGGCGGCCCGCCGGCGGAGCTCGAGCGAGAGCGCGCCGTCCGCCCCCTCCGCCGCCGCCGCGTAGATCCTCGCCGCCTCGGCGCTCTTGCCCGCGTTGACCATGGCGTCGGCGCACCGCACGCCGAGCGCGCGCCGCTCCGCCTCGGGGACATCCGCCTCGCGCGAGCGCAGGCGGAGCGCGAGCTCATAGAGCCGCGCCGCGCGCTCGAACGCGAGCGCCTCCGCCGCCTCCTCCGCCGCGCGCTCGGCGAGCCGCCCCGCCCGCGCCGCGTCCCCCGCGCCGAGCCAGTGCCGCGAGAGCGCCTCCGCGTCCGCCGTCCCCAGCGCCTCGAGCGCCCGCCCCAGCCTCCGGTGCCGCGCCGCGAGCTGCTCCGGGCCGAGCCGGCCGACCACGGCCGCGCGCACCCTGTCGTGCGACGCCTCGACGAGCTCGCCCTCGCCGGCGCGCCGCGCGGAGATCAGGTCCTCCATGAGCAGCAGCGTCGTCGCCGGGGCGAGCTCGTCGTCGCGGAGCTTCGCCGCGCGCGCCACGACCGCCGCGTCGATCGGCTCCCCGGCGACCGCGATCACCTCCAGCAGCCGGAGCGCCTGCCCCGGCAGGCGGCGGAGCCGCGCGTCGAGCGCCCTGCTCCACGCGGCGTCGCCCCGGGCGCCGTCCTCGCCCGAGAGCTCCTGCGCGTCGCGGGCGAGCTCGCCGAGCAGCCGCGGGTTGCCCCGCGAGGCGCGGGCGATGGCGTCCGCCCGCGCGCGGGTGACGTCGTCGCGCGCGAAGAGGAGCGCGAGCGAGAGCTCCTCGGCCTCGAGCGGCGAGAGCGGGCCGACCGCGATCTCGCGCAGCTCGCCGTCCCGGCGCGCCGACTCGATCCGCCCGCGCGCGCCGGCGGTCCCGGCCTCGGCGTCCGGGCGCTCGAGCCCCATCCCGTCGAGCAGCGCGCGGAGCGGCGCGCTCGTGGCGACGTCCTCGTCCCGGAAGCTGCCGAGGAACATCATCGCGGGCGCGTCGGGGGGCCGCGTGAGCTCGAGCAGGAGCGCCACGCTGTCGATGTCGCTCCACTGCAGGTCCTCGATCGCCACGACGAGCGGGCTGCGCTCGGCAATCCGCCAGAGCAGCAGGCGGAGCGCGTCGAAGCTGCGCTGCCGCAGCTCCTGCGCGTCGGGCGACTCGCTCGCGCGCGGCGCCGACGCGACGGCCGGCACGCGCGAGAGCACCGGGAACACCCGGGCGAGCACGTGGACGTCGCGCGGCAGGAGGCGCTCCACCTCGTCGTCCGAGACCCGCCGGAGGAAGCGGCTCAGCGCCTCCATCACGCCCCCGAACGCCTTGTAGGACTCGGCCGCCGCGAGGGCGCAGCGCCCCCGCAGGACGACCGGCCCCCTGTCGCGGCGGAGCCCCATCAAGAAGTGGTGGATGAGCGCGCTCTTGCCCATGCCCGCGGCGCCGTGGACGAACACGGCGACGGGCCGCTCCAGCACGAGGGCCTCGGCGGCGCGCTGGAGCGCGCGCAGGTGCGGGCGGCGGCCGATGAAGTGCTCTATCGCCGGCGGCACGGGCGGGAGCAGCGCGCTCGCCGGCGCGGCCTCGGCGCTCGTCGGCGCGGCCCCGACGCTCGCCGGTGCGGCCCCGGCGCTCGCCGAGGCAGCCTCGGCGCTCGCCGGCGCGGGCTCCGCGCCCTCCAGCGGGGGCTCGGCGCCCTCAGGGTCCTGCCGCTCCGCGCCCTCCACGCCGCGCCACCGTCACTTCTTGCTCAGGAACGTATCCATCGCACGCCGGTGCTCCGGGCCGTTCCACTGCTCGGCGAACGCCCGTCGCTCGACCTCGGCGGCGGAGGCGCGCAGCGCCTCGCGCACCTCGCGCAGGGACCGCTTCATGGCCGCGACCGAAGCGCGCGGGCCCTCGGCGATGCGGCCGACCTGCGCGATCGCCCGGCTCCGCGCCGCGCCGGTGGGGACGACCTCGCTCACGAGGCCGACGCGGAGCGCCTCTGCGGCGTCGATCCTCTCCGCCGTCAAGAGCAGCCGCGCCGCCGCGAGCGGCCCCACCCGCTCGCAGAGCCGCGTCAGCCCGCCCCAGGCCGGGGACAGGCCCATCTTGACGTGGCGGAACGAGAGCGCGGCGTGCTCCTCGACGATGACGAAATCGCAGAGCAGCAACAGCTCGCAGCCGCCTCCCAGCGCGTCGCCCTGCACCGCGGCGACGATCGGCACCTCGCTCTCCTCGAAGGCAGAGAGGCCCTCGAACAGCCGGAGGACCTCGCCCCCCTCCGCGCCGCCGGCGGAGAGCGCGTGGAGCTCGCGGATGTCGCCGCCCGCCACGAAGACGTCGCTGCTCGTCGCGGTGAGCACGACGCCGCGCACGCGCGGGTCGGCGCTGGCGCGGCGGATCACCTCGCCGAGGCGGCTCGCGAGGTCGCTGTCGATGGCGTTCCTGCGCTCGGGGCGATCGATGGTCAGGACGACCGCATCGCCGGCCGTCTCGACCCGCAGGGTCACGAGAGGGCCCTCCGCGCGCCCCTCCCGCCGGTGAGCGCCGTGGCCTTCCGGCGGCTCGCGCCCGCCCCGTTCTCCGCCGCCGCGCGGCTGAGCCGCCGCGGCGCCGGCATGCGCTCGTCGTGGATCACCTCGGCGATCCGCGCCTCGAGCGTGCGGCGGCTGAGGCCGCGCTGCTCCGCCGCGTACCGCTCGGCGTAGGTGATGATCGCGCCCGCGACGTCGACGCCGCTCGCGCGCTCGATCCCCTCCAGGCCGGGCGAGCTGTTGATCTCGAGGATCTTCGGCCCGGAGCGCGCCTCGAGCATGTCGACGCCGGCGACCTCGAGGCCCATCGCCTTCGCGGCGCGGATCGCGACGCTCCGGTAGGCGCGCGGCAGCTTCACCCGATCGCCCTTGCCGCCGCGGTGGAGGTTCGAGCGGAACTCGCCCGGCTTGGCGACGCGGCGCATCGAGGCGACCACGCGGCCGCCGACGACGATGACCCGGATGTCGCGCCCCTTCGACTCGCGCACGTACTCCTGGAGCACGATGTCCTGGCCCATGGCCCAGAACGTCTCGAGCAGCGCGTGCACGGCGTGGGGCGTCTCGGCGAGCATGGTGCCGATGCCCTGGGTCCCCTGCTGGAGCTTCACGATCGCGGGGCAGCCGCCGACGAGCGAGAGCGCCGCCTCGACGCCGGCCGGGCTCCGGGCGCACACGGTGATCGGCACGTTGAGCTTGCGGCGCGTGAGCAGCTGGAGCGCGCGCAGCTTGTCGCGGCTCCTCGCGATCGAGACGGCGCCGTTCAGGACGGGGACGCCCATGAGATCGAACTGGCGGACGACGGCGAGGCCGTAGTTCGTGATGCTGGCGCCGATGCGCGGGATCACGATGTCGAAGCGGGGCACCGCCGAACCACCGACGAGCAACGACGGGCGACCGCGCGACACGACGATCTGGAAATCGAGCGGATCGATGACGCTGACGTCGTGACCACGCGCGCGCCCCGCGAGCACGATCCGGCTCGTCGAATAGAGGGACGCGTTGCGGGACAGGACGAGGAGTCGCATGTGGCCCGGAGGCTAGCAGAGCCGGCAGACTGCGTGGATGGATGCGCGTGCCGATTCATTTTTCGCTCTTCGGCGGTTCTTCTACCGCTCGCACCGCTCGCACCGCTCGCACCGCGGCACCGCTCGCGCCGCGGCGCCGCTCGCGCCGCGGCCCGCACGGTCGCGCGCCGCGCCATCGGCCCTCGTTTTCCATGGGGCTCCACGCGGCCCGTTCGGCGCCGCGTGGAGCCCGCGTGGCGCCGCGCGGCCCCGTGAGGTTCCCCGCGCGGCCCGCGCGGCGGACCAGGCGCGGCAGACGCGCGGAGATGCGGCGCTTGCGCTGGAAAATGTTTCGTGTACGAATCATCTCGGTCGTGCCGGCGAGGAGGGGTTCGCGATGTGGCAGCCGTTCACGGAAGAACATCAGCAGTTCAGGAAGACGGTGCGGGCCTTCGCAGAGAAGGAGCTCGCTCCTCATGTGGAGGAGTGGGAGGCGTCGGAGTGCTTTCCCAACTGGGTGTTCAAGCGCGCCGGCGAGCTCGGGATCCTGGGCGCGCACTTCCCGGAGGAGCACGGCGGCGCCGGGCTCGACTACTGGTTCTCGGCGGCCAAGGCCGAGGAGCTCGTGCGCTGCACGATGGCGGGCGTCTCGATGGGGCTGCTCGTGCAGAGCGACATGGCGACCCCGGTGATCAGCGACATCGGCACGAAGGAGCAGATCGAGGAGTTCCTCAAGCCGGCGCTCGCGGGCGACAAGATCGCCGCGCTCGGCGTCTCCGAGCCGGCGGCCGGCAGCGACGTGGCCGGGATCCGGACGATCGCGCGCAAGGACGGCGATGATTACGTGCTGAACGGGCAGAAGACCTTCATCACGAACGGGACGCGCGCCGATTTCGTGACGTTGCTCGCCAAGACGTCGCCGGACAGGGGCGCCCACGGCTGCTCGTTCTTCCTCGTGCCGACGGCGCTCCGCGGCTTCAGCGTCGCGAAGAAGCTGAAGAAGATCGGCAACAAGTCCTCGGACACCGCGGAGCTCTTCCTGGAGGACGTGCGGGTGCCGGGGCGCTACCTGCTCGGCGAGCCCGATCAGGGCTTCGCGTACCTGATGCAGAACTTCCAGACCGAGCGGCTGGTCGCTGCGGTGAGCGCGATCGCGAGCTCGTTCATGACGCTCGACGGCACGGTCGAGTACGGGCGCGAGCGGGTGGCGTTCGGCAAGCCGATCATCAAGCGCGAGTCGTGGCAGCACAAGCTCGTGGACCTGTACACGCGCTGCGAGGCGGCGCGCGCGTTCGCGTACAAGTGCGTCGACCACTACAACGACGAGCGTTACGTGCGGAAGGTGCCGATCAGCTTCGACACGGTGAAGCTCATCTCGATGGCGAAGATCCTGGCCGGCGACGTGGCGAACGACGTCGTGGACACCTGCCTGCAGTTCCACGGCGGCTGGGGCTACATCGAGGACTTCCCGATCGCGCGCGCCTGGCGCGATCAGCGGCTCCTCCGCATCGGCGGCGGGACGACCGAGACGATGAAGTACTACCTGGCAAAGCTGATGAACTTCTGAGGGCCCCCGCGGCCCGGCGGCCGCATCGCCGCCAGGCCGCGCGCAGCCCTCCGCTGGGCACACCCACCAGGCAACGAGCGCAAACGGAAGCAAACAGAAGCAAACGCACGCAAGCAGCCGCGAACCGACGCCCTCGGACACAAAAGCGCGCCGGTCGAAAAAAAGTAGAGACAAGCGGCGCGAGAGGCTGTAGATATGCCGCTCCCAACGACCGGGGCTGTAGCTCAGCTGGGAGAGCGCATGACTGGCAGTCATGAGGTCAGGGGTTCGATCCCCCTCAGCTCCACCGATAGGACCGAAGGACTCCTGTTCCCATAAGGAGTCCGCAGCGCCGTGCCCGCTTGCCGGCGTGTCGGAGTAGAGAACCCGGACATGGCTCTCTCGCCTCACTGGGTCTTCCCGGAGCTCGACGCGAGCGCGGTGGCCGCGGCGCGCGCGCGGCAGGATACGCTGACCAAGCCGCGCGGCAGCCTCGGCGTGCTCGAGGATCTCGCCGTGGCGCTCGCCGGCATCCAGGGCGGGCCGCCCGCGAGCCGGCCTGCGGCGGCGGTGCTCTTCGCCGCCGATCACCCTGTCGTCCGGCACGGCGTGTCGGCGTACCCGCCGGAGGTCACGGCGGCGATGGTGGCGAACTTCGTGCGCGGCGGCGCCGCCGCCAGCGTCCTCTGCCGGAACCTCGGTGTCGAGCTGCGGGTCGTGGACGTCGGCGTCGCCCACCCCTACGAGCGCGTCGACGGCGGCGAGGGCGCGCGGCTGCGGCGCGATCCGGTCGCGGACGATCCCATCGGCGACCTGCGGATCGAGGACGCGCTCTCGGAGGCCGTCTACGAGCGCGCGCTCCGCGCGGGCGCCGCGGAGATCGACGCGCTCGGGGGCGACACGCGCGTCGTCCTGCTCGGCGACATGGGCATCGGCAACACGACGGCGGCGGCGGCCATGACGGCGCTGCTCCTCGGGGTCGCGCCGGAGGACGTCGTCGGGGCGGGGACCGGCGTCTCCGGCGACGCGCTGTCGCGCAAGATCGAGGTCGTTCGCGACGCGACGCGGCGCGCGCAGGGCGCCTCGGGCGTCCAGCGCACCGATCCGCACCGCGTCGTGCAGGCGGTCGGCGGGAAGGAGATCGCCGCGCTGGTGGGCGCCATGGCGCGGGCGATCGAGCGGCGGATGGCGGTGCTCGTCGACGGCTTCATCGTCTCGACGGCGGCGCTCGCGCTCGTCCGGATGTGCGCCGGGGCGCGATCGGGCATGCTCTTCGCCCACCGCTCGGCCGAGCGCGGCCACGCCCACGTCCTCGCGGCGCTCGACGCGCGCCCCTTGCTCGACCTCGGGATGCGGCTCGGCGAGGCGAGCGCGGCGCTGGCCGCGCTGCCCCTCCTCGACGCGGCCTGCGCCCTCCACGCGGGCATGGCGACGTTCGCGAGCGCGAGCGTGCCCGATCGCGCGCGGCCCGGGACGCGATGACGATGCCGCCGGTGCTGCGCGGCGCCCGCGCAGCGGCGACCTTCCTCACGCGCGTCCCGGTCGGCGGCTTCCCCTACGCCGAGGCGGACTGGCGCTGGGCCTCGGCCTGGTTCCCGTTCGTGGGCGCCGCGCTCGGCGCCGCCCAGGCCGCGGTGTGGCTGCTCGTCGACCGGGGCGGCGCGCTCGTCGCGGCGAGCGTCACCGTGGCCCTCGGGCTGCTGCTGACCGGGGCGTTCCACGAGGACGGCCTCGCGGACACGGCCGACGCGCTCGGCGGCGCGCTCGATCGCGCGCGGATCTTCGAGATCCTCAAGGACAGCCGCATCGGCGCGTTCGGCGCGGCGGCGCTGATCGTGGTCCTCGTGCTGCGCGTCGCCCTGCTCGCGCGGCTCGACGCCGCGGCGCCCGTCGCCCTCGTGCTGACGCAGTGCCTCTCGCGCACCCCGCCGATCTGGCTGATGGTCGCGCTGCCTTATGTCACCCAGAGCGGCTCGCGCAGCCGCCCGGTGGCGCAGGCGGCGCTCCCGCAGGCGCTGCTCGGCTCGCTCTGGCCGGCGCTCGCGCTCGCCGCGGCGCACGCCGCAGGGGCCCTCACGGCGGCCGAGGCGGCGGGCATGCTCATCGCGGCCGCCGCCGCCGCGACGATCTGCGGCCTCCGCTTCCGCGCCCGCGCCGGCGGGCTCACGGGCGACTTCCTGGGCGCGACGCAGCAGATCGCCGAGTGCGCCGCGCTGCTCGCCCTCGCGCTCGTGCGGGGCGGCTGAGCCGCGGGCGCGCGCATGGATCCCCTCGCCCACAGCCTCATCGCCTTCCGCCACGCCCCCGTCGCGCTCTCCGGCGTCTGCTACGGCCGCCTCGACGTCGCCGCGGAGCTCCCCCCGGAGGCTGCCGCGGCCGCGATCGAGCGCGCGCTCCACGAGCTCTGCGTCCGCCCCGGCGTGGTCTGGTCGTCGCGGCTCTCCCGCTGCGCGCTCCCGGCCGCCGAGCTCGCGGAGCGCCTCGGGGTGCCGCACGCCCTCGACGATCGCCTCGCCGAGATCTCCTGTGGCGCCTGGGAGGGGCGCGCCTTCTCGGACATCGAGCGCGACGACCCGGCCGCGTACGCCGCGTGGCTCGACGGCTGGGAGCGCGTCGGGCCGCCCGGGGGCGAGTCGGCGCTCGAGGTCGAGTCCAGGGTGCGGTCGTTCTGGCGCCAGCTCGGCTCCCCGCGCGGCGTGGCCGGCGTCGACGTCGCATCCGACGCGGACGTCGCGTCCCTCGCGCGCCCGCACCTCCTCGTCGCGCACGCGGGCGTGATGCGCGCGCTCCGGGTCGTCGCGTGCGGCGCCAGCTGGCCCGCGGCGATGAGCGCGCCGGTCCCTCACCTCACGGCCGAGCGCTTCCCTCTGCCCGCGTCCGCCCTTTCGCTGGCGGCCCCCTGAGGGGGGCGTACCCTCGTCGGGCATGACCCCGCAAGAAGAGCTCGCGCTCCTGCTGCGTCCGGCGGCCGGAGGCCTCTACCTCGTCTCGACCGGCCGCGCGCAGCAGCTCGAGGTCCAGCGGAGGCTCTACGGCGCCGCGACCGAGGAGGAGGTCCTCGCGCGGTTCCGCGCGTCGCTCGACCGCATCGCCGGCGCGCGCGCCGTCTTGCTCGGCGTGCCCTCCGACGTCGGCGCGGGGTTCCTCCGCGGCTCCAACATGGGCCCGCAGGCCATCCGGACCGCGCTCCTCGACGCCTTCCCGGACTTCCCCGAGCGGGCGCGCGAGGTCGGGCTCGTCGACATCGGCGACGTGTTCGTCGTCCCGCAGCTCCTGCACGACGACATGCTCTCGGAGGCGCAGAAGGCCGCGTCGCGCCGCGCGCTCTACCCTGGCGTGCCCGAGCCCGCGGCGTCGCGGCTGCCGGTCTCGCCGCTCTCCATCGCGGAGCGCGCGCTCGATCTCGTCTTCTCGATCAACCCGGGCGTCGCCCCCATCGTGCTCGGCGGCGATCACTCCACGGCCTTGCCGGTCGCGCGCGCGCTCGCCCGCGCGCGGAAGCGGCCGTGGGGCATCGTCCAGCCGGACGCGCACACCGATCTCCTCGAGGAGCGGCTCGGCATCGCGTACTGCTTCGCCACGTGGTCGTACCACGCGAACGAGCTTGTCGGGCGGGGCGGCCGGCTGACGCAGGTGGGGGTCCGCGCGTCGCAGAAGCCGCGCGAGCACTGGGAGAGCCGCTACGGCGTGCGCCAGTTCTGGGCGGCCGAGTGCCGCGCCGATCCGGCGGCGGCGCTCGACGCCATCGTGGCCCACGTGAAGAGCACCGGCGTCGAGGGCGTGTATTTCTCGAACGACATCGACGGCACGGACGCCGCGTACGCCGACGCCACGGGGACGCCGGAGCCGGACGGCCTGTCGCCCGAGTTCGTCGTGGCGCTCATCCGCCGGCTCGGGCGCGAGGTCGGCCTGATCGGCGGCGACGTCATGGAGGTCGCGCCCGCGCTCCAGCCGACGCCGGAGAGCGCGGCGCGCACGGTCGCGCTGGCGGTGCGCTACCTGCGCGAGACGATCGAGGCCACGGTCGGCCGCGCGCTCGCCTGACGCCGCTCAGGGCTCGGGGCCTCTGGCTGCGGGCAGGGCGGCGTCGCGGGCCCAATCGCTCCAGGACCCCTCGTAGAGGATCGCGTCCTCGCGGCCGAGCGTCGCCAGGGCGAGGAGGTCGTGGCAGGCGGTGACGCCGGAGCCGCAGTAGCAGACCACGGTGGCTGCATCGAGCGCGCCGAGGTCGCGATAGCGCCGCTCGAGCTCGGCGCGCTCGCGGAAGGCGCCCCCGGGCGCGCTGAGGTTCTCGACGAACGGGGCGGAGCGGGCGCCGGGGATGTGGCCCGGGCGGGCATCGACGGGCTCGGTCTGCCCCTCGTAGCGCTCGCGGGCGCGCGCATCGAGGATCACCGCCGCGGCGTCGCGGCGCAGCCTGTCGACAGCGGCCTTGTCCGCGACCGGGGCGCCGCCGGCGGCGAGATCCATGGTGGGCGCTGGCGCGAACGTGGGTGCCTCGGTCGAGAGGGGGTGTCCCGCGGAGGTCCACGCCTGGAGTCCGCCGTCGAGCACGCGCCCGCCGGGATGACCGAAGTAGCGCAGCAGCCACCAGAGCCGGGCGGCGATGGCGCCCCCGGCGTCGTCGTAGCCGACGACCACCGTGCCTGAAGTGACCCCGATCCGGGCGAGCACGCGCGCGAACGCCGCCGCGTCCGGCAGCGGGTGGCGGCCTGGTCCTCCGTGCGCCGGGCTGGAGAGATCGGCATCGACGTCGAGGTGGACGGCGCCAGGGATGTGGCCGCGGGCGTACTCGTCGGCGCCGCGGCGACCGCCGAGGTACCAGCGGCAATCGACGACGCGGACGCGGGGATCGCCCGCGTGCGCTGCGAGCCAGGCGGCATCGACGAGCGGACCGGGGGGCACGAGGAAGGGATCGCTCATGGGCGAAGGGTACCTACCCTGCTCGCGCTGGGCCACATCGCGTACTCGCCACGCTCGACGTGCTCGGCTGTGCCCGACGGCGCCGAGCAGCCGCCCGCGACTCCAGCGCTCGAGGACGCGCCCCAGAGCGACGGCATTTGCAAGCACTTTTGACAGTCGAGACCGGCTTGAGGGATCAAGCATGTACGTCAATCGGCGCGTACAGCATCGCTGGATGCGAGGAGTGCCACGACAAACCGCTTGATTTTCAAACGCTCTTGCTCGTCCTGCCCATCCAGGACGGCACCTCTGGCCTCGCTCAGCGCTCCACCGAGCGAGCCGCCGCGGCACGCGCGACGTGCTCACAAAAGTTTGGCTTCATCAGATCCATTCATCGATCGTGCTTCGCCTTGAAGGCCCGACGGTTCGAAGCCTCTCCTTTGGTCCCAGCCAGTGAGAGAGAGCTATACTTTTCTCTCCAACCACTTTAATCACGATCCATGAAACTTCGATTCTCAAATTACGCCGCCGCAGCGATCGTCACCATTCTCTCCCCTCTTTCAGGCTGCTCCGACGATGGGAGCACCGGCACCTCGGAAGCCGGCACGACCAGCGGAGGCTCTACCTCGAGTGCATCCGGGTCCGGAGGGCAGGGCTCGGGCGGGGATGGCGCCGGAGGGGCCACGGCCTCCAGCTCGACCTCCGCTGGAACCGGCGGTGGTGGCTCAGCGGTCGACCCGACCTTTGAGACGGTCCGGGAGGTCGTCGCGCAAGCTGGCTGCTCCACTGCGAGCTGCCACAACGGCGAGGCGAAACCGACGCTCGTGGACGACAACACCCTTTACACGACCCTGACGACGCACATCTCCGAGGCTTGCGGAGACATTCCGCTCGTCACCCCCGGCGAGCCAGAACAGAGCGCACTCGTCAAGATCCTGAAAGGCCCCTGCGGGGATATCGCCCGCATGCCCAACGGATGCGTCGGCGTGCCCGGCCCGGAATACACTTGCTTGCTCCAGGAATACATCGACGCGATCGAGCAATGGGTCGCGAACGGCGCGCCGCAGTGAGCGGCCGATGACGACGACGCGGGCTCCGCCCCGGAGCTCCGCGTCGTCGTGCTGATGCAAGAAGTCCGCTCCCTTCAGGAGGGGCCCTCTTGCATCTCGCTCAAGCGGGTCGACCCGGCCCGAGCGACGATCAGCCGTTCGCGCGAAGCATCTTGAACTCACCAGGATCCTTGATGGACACTGGGTTGTTCTCGCTGACGAAGAGCTTTGTGTCGTCGTGCTTGCCGAAGCAGATCACCTCTGCCGAGCCGCCGATCGCCGGGAAGCCGTCCGCGCCCGCCTTCACGCCGATGGCGTTCAGCAGGTTGCAGAAGTACTTGTTGATCGGCTGCGTGGCGACATCCGGCGGAGTCCCTGTGCCATCGATCGCGGCGAAGTCGAGCTTCGTCTGGCCCGGTCCGCAGGCAGCCTCGCTGCTGCCGACGGCCAGGTCGGCCTTGCCCCCTTCGACGTTCACGGCCTGACCCACCTTGAAGTAGCCGCCGCAGTCCCCCGCCTGGAGGATCGGGAGGTTGTTGAGGTTGTGGCTGTTGCCGTCGGAGTCTTCCTGGAACCAGACGGTCGCGGTGTTGTCGAGGAGCTTCCGGTCGCCCTCATCGATGCTGTCGAGCCGACCGACGAGGTAGGCGAACTTCTTGGCGTACCAGTCGTCGATCTCCTGAATCATCTCGATGACGCCAGGAACGCAGTCCCCGCCCATGTTGGCGTCGCCGACGCGGTGGGAAATGCCATGGGAGTCCTTCGAGTGATTGATTCCATCCCACTTGAACGTGACGCCCCCGGGGAACTTCATGAAGATGACGCGGTTCTGGTCGCAGATGGCCGAGAGCACCGCGAGGTCCATCATGACGTTCGTCGACTTCGACAGGTCGACGCCGAGGCCACCCCCCTGCGAGGCCGCCTGCACGGACTGGGCGGTCAAACCGAGCGCCTCTGCCTGGGCGGCGCTGCACTGGGCCCTGACCGTGTTCGTCGTCTGGTGGAGGAGGTCCTTCCAGTCGGAGAGCCGCTGCTTGTCCGCCTTGCTCATCCTGACCCTCTCGAAGGACTCCAGATCCTCCCGCACGACGTCGATCACGCTCTTGCCGCGGGCCACCTTGTACGTATCCTGCGACACGGGGCCCTGACCGAAGAGGCCCGTGAGGTTGTTGTAGATCGTCGTCGGAGACCCGATGCCAGGGAAGATCTGCTTGGGCTGGTCGTACGAGAAATTGGAGAAAGAATCCTGCCGCACCCCGCCGATCTGCATCACGAGGGGAGCCGCGCCGTTGGGGTTGACCTGCTCCGCGGCGATGTGGTCGAGCGACCGCCCGGTCGACTTCGCGTTGAACTTGTCGCTCTCAGGCGTCACCGGGTAGCAGGTGAAATACGACCCCATGACCTGACCGTGGGGGTCGTTGTTCTGGCCGTGGGTCCGCCCGAAGCTCCACTCGTTCATCGCCCGGATGCCACGGGGCATCAGGAGCTTCTTTGCAAAGGGAGCGAGGTGCTTGAGCGTGGTCGCCTCGTAATCGGCGGCGGTCAATTCGCCATGGGACTTCTTCGGGAACCACCGGTTCGTCAGGCAGCCATAGTGCGTGAAGAGCACGATCAGCCGCTTCGGAGCGCCGCCGCCGGCCGACTGCGCCTCCGCGTCACGCTCGGCGACAGAGCCCAGGAAAGGCGCAGCGACGACGGCTCCACCCAGGCCTCGGAGGAATACTCTTCGGTTGAGGTTCTTCATCATGGTCGTATTCCTTCTCAGTTCCCGACGATGGTGCGCAGGCGGAACGAATCGGCCTGGGTAAGATCGGTGAGCAGATTGATGATTGTGTAGCCGTCGTTGGACAGCTTGTCGCTGAGCTCGTTGACGGTGCAGGCGTCGTTCGTGTTCGGCACCCTCCGGCGAGCCCAGGAGACCCACTGCTCGGCATAGTGACGCTTGGCGATCTCCCCCGCGCCGAGCTCGGTCATCATCTCGAGGGGCGTCGTGATCGCCTTGGTGTTGGTGTCGCTGAAGTAGACGTCGCCCGTCGCGTCGATGTCACCGCCGAGCGGATCCTTCGTCTGCACCTTGCCAAGGGAGTCGAACCTCTCGAGCACGAAGCCCGGCGGGTTGACGAACTTGCTGTGGCATTCGACGCACCCCGCAGGGGAGGTCAGCGCCTCGATGGCCTCACGCTCCGTGGAGAACGGGCCCGGCGGCCGCGGCGTCTGGTCCGCGCCGGGCGTCGGCTTCAAGGTGAGCCCGAGCAGCCTGTTGGAGACGAACGCGCCCCGGAGGATCGGGCTCGTGGCGCCGAAGGACGAGTAGGAGCTCAAGAACCCAACGCGGGTCAAGAACCCCGGCCGCTCGGTCGGGTCGAGCTCCACCCGCGTCAGCTCCGCGCCGTAGTCCGCGGCGTTGAGCCCGTAGATCGGAGCGGTGTCCTTGTTGACGTACGCGACGTTGCTCAGGAAGATGTCCTTGAACGACCCCCCCTCGAACGCCACCTCCTCGAAGAAGGCGTCGATCTCGGCCAGCATCGGAGCAACGATGTCCGGGGAGTAGTCGGGGAACCGGGTCGTGTCGTGCTCGACCGTTCCCCAGTGCGACCCCTGACGGATGTCCGCATAAGCACGATGGAACAGGGCCACGATCGGCGCCGTCTTGGCGCGGTCCTGGACCATCCGCCCCGCCTGCGCGAGGATCTGCTCCTTGGTGGTGAGCTGACCGGCGTCTGCGGCCGTGTTCAAGGCGTCATCTGGAATGGAGCCCCAGAGCAGGAACGCGAGCCTCGTCGCCACCTCGTGGCTGGAGAGCTTGATGGCGCCGCTCTCCGCGTCGTCCGTCAGCTCGGGGACCGTGATGAACGAGGGCGAAGCGAGCATGGCGAAGAGGATGGCCTCGGCCACCTCTGCGGGCGTGCCCTTGGGCTCCAGCGTGTTGAAGCGCATGTAGCGCTGCACCTCTTCGTCCGTCACAGGGCGGCGGAAAGCCTTGCGGCCGAAAGCGCGGATCGTCGACTCGAGGCACCCGGCCGCGGCGGGATCGCAGGCGATGAACTTGGACTTGTTCGTTCCGGCCATCACCTCGGCGGCGATGCTCTCGGCTGCCACGAGGTAGGAGTTCCAGGCGATATCCGTCATGCTGCCCTCGAAGTCGGCCACGAGGAGAGAGGACGGGTTGCCCGTGGGGGCGTTCGGCAGGTTCGTCACGCCGAGCAGATCCCTCACCACCGCGTCGTACTCCCGGTTCAAGAGCCGCGGGACCTGGGATGTCGCCCAGATGCCGGGGGTGCAGACATCCGGGTCGCCGGGGTCCGGCTCCTCCGCTCCGCCCCCCGTACCGGCGCCAGAGGTCTCCCCACCGCTGGAGGAGACCCCCGGTTCACCGGGCGCGATCTCGCCAGTGCAACCAGCGAGAAAAGTTGATGACGTCAAAAATGTCGCCGTACCGATGTACGCTAGTTGCCGCAGCGTTCGCATAACGACACTATCCCCGACCCGCACCGAACTGATCCCCTAGCGCAGGATTCCAACGCGGCCCAACCAGCAATCCCCCGATTCGGTGAGTTGGCGCCCGCAAGCGCTCTTGAGACCGCTCGCGCGGCAGAATCTTCGCGCATGGCTTTAAGAGAACGTGTCATGAGCGCGGAGCGCCGGAGCACCGGGCCCGCGCGGCGAATTCATCACTCGAGCGCGCGACAGGCTCGGGAACGAGACCGCTCAGGCGTTCGCCCTGAGCGCGGTGAACTCGCCTGGATCGTGGATGGTGGAAGGATTGGTCCCGCCACCGATGAAGTCTTCCGTCCGGTCGTACCTGCCGAAGTGGGTCACCGGCTCCGAACCGCCCTTTGCCGGGAAACCATCCGTGCCTGCCTTGACGCCGAGGGCGTTCATCAAATTGCAGAAGTACTTGTTGATCGGCGCGTTGGCGAGCGACGGATCGGTCCCCGTTTCCTGGGAGACCCCGTCGACCTGGTCCGACGTGCCAGGGGCACACGTGATCTCGCTGTTGCCGGTCGTTAGATCGGGCGAGCCGTCGTCGACGTTCACGGCCCAGCCGGTCTTGAAGTAGCCGCCGGCGCTGCCGGCCTGGAGGATCGGCATGTTGTTGAGGTTGCGGGCGCAGCCGTCCGACACGTCCTGGAACCAGACGGCCGCGCAGTTGTCGAGGAGCGTCCCGTCGCCCTCGTCGATACGGTTCAGCTGGCCGACGAGGTGGGCGAACTTCCTCGCATAGTAGTCGTCGATCTTGAGCAGCATGTCGAGCACCCCCGGGACGCAGGTCCCCGTGATGTTCGCGCTGTCCAGGCGACCCGAGATACTGGCGCTCTCGTACTCCAGGCCGAGCCCCTTGAACAGGAAGGTCCCGGGGTACTTCAGGAAGATGACAGGGTTCGCGTTGCACGCCGCCGCGAGCACGGCGAGGTTCGAATGGAGGTCCGCTCCGTCCAGACCATCCGAGATTCGCCGCGTCAGCCGGTCGTCGACGCTCGGAGTCGTGCTCGCCAGGTCGACGTTCTCCTGCGTCGCGCCGAGCGCCATGGCGAGCGACGTGTCGCACTGCGAGGAAGCCACCACGTTTCCTGTCGCGTCGAGGAGCTCCTTCCAGGCCGCGAGCTTCTGCTTGTCCGCACGGCTCATGTCGAGCCGCTCGAGCCTCTGCAGATCATCCTTCACGATGTCGAGGACGCTCTTGCCGCGCATCGCCGCGTAGGTGTCCGGAGACGTCGGCTTCCCCGGTTCGAAGATGCCCGTGAGGCTGCTGAAGGCCTGCGACGCGTTGAGGCCCTTGAAGAGGGTCTCGGCGGCGGAGTAGGAGATCGCCGAGAAAGCGCCGTCATTCTGACCAGCGGTGTTCAAGAGCAACGGAATGCCTTGCGGGCTGAGCTGTCGCGCGATGACGTGGTCCAGCGAGGGACCGGTCGGCTTGGCGTTGAACTTCGTCGCTTGGTCGAAGCTGAACGGGTCGTCGCTGTTGGGAGTGACCGGGTGGCAAGTGAAGTACGACCCGTTCACCTGCAAGTGGCGATCGTTCCCCTGCCCCCGCTCCAGCCCCACCGTCCACTCGTTCATCGCGCGGATGCCTCGGGGCATGAGGAGCTTGTCGACGTACGGCGCCAGGTGCTTGAGCGTCGTCGACTGGAGGTCGGCGGCTGTGAGCGGGCCGTGCGACTTCTTCGGGAACCACCGCGTCGTGATGCAGCCATAGTGCGTGTACATCACGATCAGCCGCTTCGGTGGCGTGACCGGCTGCGCCATCACGGTGCGGTCGGTGAGCGAGCCGAGGAAGGGCGCCGCGACGCAAGCTCCGCCCAGCCCCCGGAGGAAGATTCTTCGGTTCACGCGCTTTGCCATGGTCGTACTTTTCTCGCTTCAATGGAAGTGGCCGCCCGGCTGCCACCCGGAACGCCCTCCGGATGCCCGCGCGTGCCACCTCTCCATCGCCCCTACAATCCCCGCGGGCCCGCGAACGTATTTGTAATTCGTCCGGCCGGGTGCGTTCGGCGAGCGGCCTTCGCCTCAGGCCTGAGCGCAGAAACGGCGCCAGATGTCGCGGTAAATCGACTCTAGATTGCGGGCAAAGCGCGGGCCGTCCATGAGCGGCGATCGCTTCATGCGATCGCGCAGCGTTCGGCGAAGCTCGCCCAGGTGCTCGAGGTCCCCGGCGAGCACGCTGGCGACCCGAACGTAGTGTTCCTGCGTCGTCGCGATGAGCTCCGGCAGGCCCAGGTTCATCGCCTGGCAGACGCCGGCGCGGCCGACCACGGTCTCGCCTGCGAGGGTCACCATCGGGACGCCCATCCACAGCGCGTCCAGGCTCGTGGTGTGGCCGTTGGAAGGGAACGTATCGAGACAGACGTCGATCTCGCGGTACCTTCGCAGGTAGTCGAGCCGCCCGCACCGATCGACGAACTCGATCCGATCGAGCTGGACGCCCCCTTCCGCGAGGATCGAGCGCACCCGGTCCCGCGCCCTTCCCTGAGGCGCCATGAGCGTGAGCCGCGACCTGGGCACCGCGGCCAGAACCCTCGCCCAGACGCGAAGCACCCCTTCATTCACTTTCCTGAAGTGGTTCAGACAGCCGAAGGTGACTCTCCCCTCCGTGAGAGCGGGGAGAGAGCTCACGTCGGGTACGTCGGTGAGCGGGTCGTAACACCAGAAGGAGTCGGGGAGCCGGATGGTCTCCTCCGAGTAGACGTCCGTGTTTGCGTCGAGGGGATCGAGGAAGGGGTCGGACAGGCGATAGTCCATCGATTCGAGGCCCGTCGTCCCTGGGTACGCCAGCCAGCACACCTGAACGGGCGCGGGCCGGCGGGCGAAGACCAGGACGCGGCGGTCGGTCATGTGCATGGTGAGATCGACGAGGATATCGATCTGATCGCGTCGAACGACCTCGGACAGGGCAGCGTCGTCCAGGGCGGCGACCTCGCGAAAGACATCGGCGTATCCGCGGATGCGCTCGGTCAAGTTATCCGGCCTGTCCGCGCTCGAGTAGCAAAAGATCTCGAACTGCCGGTGATCATGGTTCTGGAACAGGGGGATCGTGAAGAGAGACTGGACGTGGGTTCGGAAGTCGGGTGACACGTAACCGATGCGGAGCCGCCGGTCGGGGGAGCGATCGGTTTTGTGTTGGGGAGCCTGCGCGGCGAGGGGGCGGGCATGCCGGGCATTCCACGCGCGCGCCTCGGCGAGGATGTCGCTCTCGGTGACGTTCGGCCAAAACGGCATGTTGAAGAGAAGAGCGCTGTGAGCAGCGGGATCGTCGGGACACAGGGCGACGGCTTCGCGGTACATCGCCTGGGACTCGTCGAGGAGCCCCGACTCGCCGAGCGCGGTGGCGAGGTACTCCCGAGCGACATGGAAGCTCCGGTCGATCTCGAGCGCTCGACGCAGATCGTCGATCGCCTCGTCGAAGCGTCCGGCGTCCGCGTGGATCGCGCCGAGCGCAGTGTACGCGTTCGCCATCCGCGGATTCAGCCTCAGCGCCACGCGGTACCAGACCGCGGCGTCGTCCGGCCGGCCGCCGAGGCGCAGCGTCTCGCCGAGGGCCGCCAGGGCGTCGGACGCGCTCAAGCTCGATTCGGGGCTGCGCGCCGCTGCCGGACCGACCCCGGCGGCAGACCCGTCCCCTTTGCCCTTCAGGCTCGCGAGGCGCTCACCCGCCTGCAATAAGCCGGGCTCGAGATCGCGGGCGCGCTCGTAGCACGCCGCCGCCGCATCGACGTCCCCTTGCTCCTCGAACGTGAGAGCGAGGTTGAACACCCCCTCGGCGAAGTCGGGCTTTCGAGCGACGGCCATGAGCAGCACGGCGACCGCCTGGGGTCTCCGGCCGAGACAGCGGTATACGTCGCCGAGATGCGACAGGTAGAGGGCGTTGTTCGGGGCGACGCGGACGGCTCGCTCGAGGAGCCCGCCAGCCTCCGCGAGCCGACCGGCTTGGGCGGCGAGCACGCTGAGGAGAAACAGCGCATCGCCATGCCCGGGCGCTTGCTCGAGCACGCCGCGATAGAGGAGCTCTGCTCGATCGACTTGCCCGGCTCGATGAAACTGCACTGCCAATTCGAAGAGCGAAGCGGCGGTCACGGGGAGCTCCTTGTCGGAGGAGTGCGAGTCGTCGCTGCGAAGGATGGCTGCGCCCGGGCGCTGGGCGCAAGGCGGTTTGTAGTTCAACCAGCGCGTCCAGCATGGCTGTACGATGGGACGGCCACTGCGAGGAGCTTGACATCCGGTTCGCGTCTGGATTTCGTGCCCCCCCGACGCTGATCGTGCCGGACCCAGCCAAGCAGCCGAGCACGGGCGCGGCGACGAGCCCTGCTGAGATGGTGCGACGAGGAGCAACGACGCGATGCGCACAACCCCGGCTATCTGGTAACCTGGTCACGCGTGGTTTTGAGAGGCGCTCTTGGACACGTGAGACCGGTTGGAGGGCACAAGGCACGAATGTCAATCGACGTGTACAGCAGGGCTGTACACGAGCATGGGCCCCACGAACCGCTTGATTTTCGGCTCGCGTTTGCTCATTCTATCCGTACAAGAGGACGTTTCTCGCCTCGCGCAGCTCTTGCCCACGGGCGACGCGGTCAGAGATCGCACGTCGCCTCTGCAATCCGAAGCTCGAAGCCTTTTGCTTCGATCCAACGGGAACGAGAGCTAAACCTTCTCTCTCACCATCCTCGTCGTGAACCATGAAACTTCGAATCTCAAGCTTCATCGTGGTAGCATTCGTCGCCGTCCTGTCACCGCTTCCAGGCTGCTCCGACGACCCTGACGATACCGGCGCTGGAGGCGCCGGCGGCACGGATGCCAGCAGCACGAGCGCCAGTGTGTCTACCTCGAGCGCGGTCGGGTCCGGCGGTTCGGGCGGGGCTGGCTCGACCAGCGCGAGCACCGGTGGCGACGGCGGCTCGACCGGCAGCGGCAGCGAGATCGAACCGACCTTCGAGACGCTGCAGTTCGTGATACAAAACGCCTGTTTCGGGGCGGGTTGCCATAACGACGACATGAACCCCCTGAACTTGATGATCGACGGAGAGCTTCACGCGAGGGTGAGCTCTCACACAACCAAGAATTGCGGCGATCTCATCGATCCCGGTAATCCGGAAGAGAGCGGGCTCATCAAGATCCTGAAGGGGCCGTGCGGCGCAACTCCGCGAATGCCCCTTGAATGCGTCAACGAGGGGGATTCCAAGTGCATACCCCCCGACTACATCGAGGCGCTCACGCAATGGATCGCCGACGGCGCTCAGGAGTAGCAGTGCTTGGCGAGTAGCCGCCGACGGGTTGCGGCGCCCTACAGGCGCAGCGTGAAGGAAGCCGCCTTCGACGGCAGCTTCCTTCACCGCGCGTGACGCGTCTCCGCACACGTGCGCCCTGGGTTGCACGCGCGCGGGCGCCGGCTGCTTCTCGGAGGCGCCCTCGTGTCAGGGTTAGCCGAGCGGCTCATGGGATGGTCTACTGCTTTGCCATCGCGCCTGCCGGGTACGCGGCTTGATCAGCTCCGGGCGTTTCCACGGTGTTCGTCTCGAAGGCCCAGCTGCCGCCCGGCGGCACCTGGACTGCGCCGCTGGCGATCGCTACGCCGAGCGGACGCCCGACGCGAGTGACCGAGAAGACCGTGGCGGAGGGATCGTTCACCGCGACGTCGAGTCCGTTAAAGAGCTTGCCCGCGTACGCCGTGCCGGCGCCACCCGTCACGGCCTTCACGTCGCTGATGGTGAGGCCATCGATGGGAACGACGTCGAGGGCAAAGTAAGGGCACCGGTAGACGACGTATCCCACGTCTTCGATCACGATGTCCGAGGGCAGATCCGTCACCGCGGTCATGGTCACGTCACCTGGACCCACGCACGCGGCGATCGCGTCCGAGCCGTCCGTGACTCGATAGAAATGCTGGGTCAGCAGCCCGTTGATCCCGGATGCAAGGGACTGCTGGGCCTTGTTGTAGAGCTCGACGGAGAGGGCAGCGCTGCAAGCAGGGGTATCCCCGTCGTTCCTCAAGGCGGCGTAGAGCTCGGTGTTGGTCGGCCCTCTGCGAAGAGTTAGCGCGATCACGTTGAGCACGCCGTTTCCGCCGGGGAGCGCCATGATCGTGAGGTCTTCCGGGACGACGAGCGCGTCGTCGCCGGTGTCCCCGCCCACCCCGGCACCTTCGCTCGCCTCGCTCGAGCAGGCCAGCGGGAGGAGCAACGCAGCCAGGATGAGCAGACGCTTCGCCATCAGGAACATGAGAAGAGATGTCCAGCTTATCGCTGTCCGCCATCGTCGAGCAGCACAAGTCACGAAGTGAGGCACACCACAGAGAGCGACGATCTCTCGATACCCGCGGTCACCGACGGCGCACAAACCGCAAAGACCCCTTCGAGAAGAAGGGGTCTTTGGACCCGAGCTCGTCGGGGTGCTCAGGGCCTGGCTCCGAGCGTGCTCAGGCCTTGAGCTCCGTGAACCCGCCCGGATTCTTGATCGAGGCACCGGCGACCGCTCCCTTGCCGCCGATGAACTCTTCCGTCTTGTCGGAATAGCCGAACTTGGTCACCTCCGCGGAGCCACCCTTCGCAGGGAAGCCGTCCGCGCCCGCCTTCACGCCCATGGCGTTCATGATGTTGCAGAAGTACTTGTTGATCGGCGCGTTGCCGACCTTCGCATCGGTCCCGGTGCCCTGGTTGATACCGTTGACCTGGCCGGACCCGTTGGCGCACTGCGACAGGCTGTTGCCCTGCGTCGGGGTCGACGAGGGGTCGACGTTGATGATCTGACCCTGCTTGAAGTACCCGCCGCCGCTGCCGGCCTGAATGATCGGAGCGTTGTTGAGGTTGTGCGCGTTACCGTCCGACATCTCGTTGAACCAGATGGCGACGCTGGTGTCGAGGACCGTCTGCCCATTCCCCTGGGGGATGCTGTCGAGCATTCCGACGAGCTTCGCGAACTTCTGCGCGTAATACGTGTCCACCTTGACGAGCCACTCGAGCGCGTTGGGCAGGCAGCTGCCCGTCATGCCGGCGTTGTCGAGGCGGTGCGAGAGGGAGTGCGACTCCATGGTGATGCCGAGCCCCTTGAAATTGTAATTTCCCGGGTACTTCAGGAAAATGACGGGGTTGGCGTTGCAGGCGGCCGCGAGCGCCGCGATGGCCGAATAGATATCCGCTCCATCCAGATCGCCGGAGACCTTGGTCGTGAGGACGTCGACGCCCAGGCCACCGCCCGCCGCCTTGGAGGCGTTCGCGGACGTCGCACCGAGCATCACGCCGAGCTCCTCGCTGCACTGCGCGGAAGCCACGACGGTACCTGTCTGGTTGAGGAGCTCCTTCCAGGCTGCGAGCTTGCGCTTGTCGGCCTGGCTCATATCGAACCGCTCGAGCGTCTGCAGATCATCCTTGACGAGGTCGAGGATGCTCTTGCCGCGGAGCGTCGCGTAGGTGTCCGGATTCATCGGCTGCCCCGCCTGGAAGAGGCCCGTGAGGCTGCTGAATGCCTGCGACGCGTTGAGGCCCCTGTAGATGGTCTCGGCGGCGGAGTAGGAGATCGCCGACTGAGCGTTGTCGTTCTGGCCAGCCGTGGCCATGAGCAGCGGCGTGCCCTGCGGGCTGAGCTGCTGGGCCATGACGTGATCCAGCGAAGGACCGACAGGCTTCGCGTTGAACTTCGTCGCCTGGTTGAAGCTGAACGGGTCGTTGCTGTTCGGCGTGACCGGCTGGCAGGTGAAGAACGACCCCACGATCTGCGTGTGGGAGTCGTTCCCCTGTCCACGCTTCATGTTGGAGGTCCACTCGTTCATCGAGCGGATGCCGCGCGGCATGAGGAGCTTCTTCGCGTAGGGAGCGAGGGCCGCGAGGCTCGTCGACTCGAGATCGGCGGCCGTCAGCTCACCCTGGGTCTTCGTGGGGAACCACTTGTTCGTGACGCACCCGTAGTGGGTGAACATCACGATGAACGCCTTCCCACCGGAAGCGCTCTGGGCCTTGGCGTCGCGCTCCCACACGGAGCTGAGGAACGGCGCAGCCAGGGCGGCTCCGCCCAGGCCACGAAGGAAGATTCTGCGGTTCAGTTGCTTGCTCATGGTCAAGTTTCCTCAGCTTTCACGGCGTTTCGCGGACGCGCACGCGGAAGGAATCCGCTTGAGTGAGATCGGCCAGCAGGTTGAGAATGCTGTAGCCACCCTCAGACAGCTTGGTGTCGATCTGGTCGACGACGCACTTATCTTTCCCGTTCGGATCCCGCCCGAAGGCGTAAGAGACCCACGCCTCAGCGTAGAGCTGCTTGGCCTTCTTGAGCTGAGCGATCTCCTGCATGAGCTGCAACGGAGAGGAGATCTCCTTCACATTACCGTCGCCGAAGTCGATGGTGTTCGTCGTGACGCTCGCGTCGATCGCTCCACCGAGCGGATCGGTCGTCTGCAACTTTCCGATGCCGTCGAAGCTCTCCATCACGAATCCCGGCGGATTGATGATCGAGTGGCAGCCGTTGCAGGTCGCAGGCTCCGTCAGCTTCTCGACGCGCGCGCGCTGCGTCGCGAAGTCGCCCTGAACGGTCTGCATGGCGGCGCCGGGGATGGGCGGCCCCGGATTGACACCGAGCAGGTACACCGAGATGAACGCGCCGCGCAGGATCGGGCTCGTGGCGTCGTAGCCCGCGTAGGAGCTCAAGAACCCGACGCGCGTCAGGAAGCCCGGCCGCACGTTGGCGTCCAGCTCCACCTTGGTCAGCTCGGTGCCGTAGCTCGCAGGATCGAGCCCGTAGATCGCCGCGTTGTCCTTGTTGACGAAGGCGACATTGCTGAGGAGGAGGTCGTCGAACGAACCGCCCTCGAACGCGACGTCCTCGAAGAAGGAGTCGAGCTCTGCCTGCCAGCTGGGCTTGGCGGCGTCGGAGTACAGCGGATACGTCTCGGTGTCGTGATCCATCTTCCACCAGTGGGCGTTTCCGTTGTTCATCTGCGCCCAGTTGCGGTGGAACGACGTCACGAGCGGCCCGGTCTTCTCGCGCACGCCGATCATTCGCTGCGCCTGGGCCAGGATCTGCTCCTTGGTCTGGAGCTCGTTGTTGTCGGCCGCCGCGCTTAGCACCTCATCCGGAGCGGAGCCCCAGAGCAGGTACGAAAGCTTCGTCGCCACTTCGTAGCTGGACAGCTTGATGCCCTGACCCGACGCGTCCTGGTCGGTCGCCAGCTCGGGGAGCATGAGGAACGAGGGCGACACGAGGAAGCCGACCAGCGTTGCCTCGGCGACCTCGGCCGGCGTTCCTGCCGGCGTAATCTGGCCCAGCTTCTGGAATCGCGCCACCTCCAGATCGGTCAGCGGGCGACGGAACGCCTTGCGGCCGAAGGTCTTGATGGTCTGCTCCAAGCAGCCAGCCGCCGAAGGGTCGCAGCTGATGAACTTGGATTTGTTCGGCCCAGCCATCACCGCCTTGGCGATCTTCTCGGCGACCTCTTGATAGAGGCGCCACGCGTCCGGGGTCATCGGGCCGTCGAAGTCGTCGACGAGCTGCTCGGACGGCAGCTTGCTGTCGACGGTGGTCACGCCAAGGAGATCCCGCACCGTGTTGTCGTACTGCCGGTTCAGCAGCCGCGGGATCTGGGTCGTCATCGGGATGCCGGGGATGCAGACCTCGGGGGGACCGTTGTCGGGTTCGTCCGTGCCCCCCGAACCGGTGCTGCCGCTGCCGCTGCCGCCGGTGGTATTCCCGCCGCCGGTGACCTCATCCTCACCGGATGCGATCTCGCCAGTGCAGCCAGCGAGGAAGGTTAATGACGCCAAAAATGTTGTCGTACCAATGTACGATAGTTGACGCAACGTTCGCATGACCTCACTATTCCCGGTCCGCACCGGAGTGATCATGGGAGCGGATCAAAAGTGATGGGTCGGCCCGGAGGTCGCCATCCGCGAGATCACGCGCGCCTGACCGACGGCTTCTCTTGGAGACGTGATAGTGAAACGCCGGCGTACGAGCGGCGCGCTGATGCCGCTTCGACCACGACGAGCTGCCCGAGAGGCGCGCGAACGCCGAGTTCCCTGCGGAACAGCGACGCCCGCGAGCCACTGCAGGGGCCGTCAGGCGCGTCATTGCGACGCGGCGCGGCGGCGTGATCGGAGCCATAAGCATGCTCTGCTCGGCCGCTTCGGCGAGCGCGGCCGCCGCGGAGTGGAGAGACCTCACGAATCCAGTAGGTCCCCAAATGTGCAACCATGGCATTCTGAGCCTCATTCGTGGACAACGCGCCGCATCACCGGACGTGAGGGCCACCACGCCAATCGGATCATCTGGGGTGAGGGCGGTCATTTCTGGCCCGGATAGCCGGGTTGGCTCGCGACGTCGTCGACGCGGGCCATGGGAAGGGCGGGGATGCAATCAAAGTCCTTGGTCGTCATCGGGGCTGTCTCTCTTGCCCTCTTTCTCGCGTGCTCGGGGAGCGCCCTCGATGATGGGGCGGGCGCTGCCGGGAGCGGACCCGGCAGCGGCGGGGATACTGCCAGTGGCGGCTCGTCGGCGAGCGGTGGAGTCCTCCTGCCAGCCGGCGGAGCCGCGAGCAGCGGAGGCGTGGGCGGCGGCGAGGCGGGAGCTGGCTCGAGCGGCTCGGGGACGGGCGGGGGCGGAAAAGACGGGGACCCCGGCGGGGGCCTGCATTTCGTGCCGGAGGGCTTGTCCAGCACCGAGATGGACGAGGAAGGAGCCGGGCTCAAGCTGGTTGCCTTCACCCTGGTTCAGGGGGCGACGGGTCCCGAGCTCTACGCCGCTGTCAGAAACGACGGAGAGAGCCCGTCCTGCGACGCCGGCCTGATGTTCTACTTCATCGACAAGGCCGATCAGCTCATGACGACCTGGGGCGGCAGCTTGCTCAGCGGCCGGCTCTATCGGATAGACGACGGCTCTGGCGTGATGATTCCCTGCATCGCTCCGGGCGAGATTGCGATGACTGGCTCAACGGATCTCCCCGGCGAGCTCGTGATCGAGGAGCTCGGGTATCTGCAGCATAGGTTTCCGGCCTTCACCGTGGACGTGGTCCCAGTCGATGCCGTCACCGCCAGCGAGGTGAAGACCGTCCGCAGGGGCGCCGGGAGCGCCTACACGGGCACGCTCGAGAACCGACTCGATGTGGCCGTGAGTGACCCCAAGATAACGGTCTTCCCGGTGAATCGCGTCGGACGGCCGCTGGGCATGGCGACGAGCAGCGCGGCTGACGACATTCCGCCCGGCGGGATCTGGAGCTTCGAGACGACACCTGTGGACGACGTCGGCGTCGATCACGTCGCCTATCCGACGGTCTCGGTTCCTCCGTGAAGCGGGGTGCAGGTTCGTGGGGTCCGGGCGCAGCCGCTGGGCAGGCGAGCGAGACGCAGGAAATACGCCGCTGCGAGCCGAACGACGCGGATGATCCCGTGGGGCGCGTCGCACCCGATCGCAGAGAGGCTCGGCGTGCCCCGTGGCCTTCGACTCCGCCGCGACGCTGCCCTCGCCTCCCGCCCGGTCGCGCGCTCGCCTACAGTCTTCCGCCGAGCGCGCCGATCCCACCCCCGGCCCGAAGCGACCCAGTGAGCCCGATCTTCTCCCTCTGCGACGGCTTCCAGCTCGACCTCTCCGACTACGCGCGCACCGGGCTGCGCGTCGGCATCTGGGCCTCCTCCGGCCGGGGCAAGAGCTTCGGCGTCGGGGTCCTCTGCGAGGAGCTGCTCGCGGCCGGCATCCCCATCGTCGCGATCGATCCCGAGGGGGAGCTCTACACGCTGCGCGAGCGGTTCCGCGTCCTCGTCCTCGGCGGCGCCCACGCGGACCTGCCGCTGCCCTCCGGCGAGCGCGCGGCGGAGATCGCGCTCGCGAGGGTGCTCGACGACGGGCTCGGCCTCATCGTCGATCTGTCGGATCAACCGACGAACCGCTCCCAGCAAGAGGCCGCGCTCCCGTTCCTCGAGCGGCTCTGGGTCCTCCTGTCGGAGCGCCGCGCCCCGGCGGCCCTCGTGATCGAGGAGGTGCACGTCTTCGCGCCTCAATCGGGGGCGTCGCTCACCTCCGAACTCCTGCACCGGTTCGCCAAGCAGGGCCGCAAGCGCGGCGTCCTCCTCGTCGTCGCCAGCCAGCGCACGCAGGCGGTCTCGAAGGAGCTCATGAGCCAGCTCAACTTCCCCGCCATCGGCGGCTTCGAGATCGAGCGCGACTACGACGCGGTGAAGGCGCTCGTGGACGGGCACACGTTCGAGGAGTTCCGCGCGCTCCCGGCCGGCGAGTTCTTCCTGCCCGCCGCCGGGCGATTCGAGCGCTGGCGCGCCCGCCACACCGCCCACGGCGGCGAGGCGCCGAGCTGGACCGGCGGGCCCGGCGGCGCGCCGCGCGTCGCGGACGCCACGCTGAGCACGCTCATCGACGAGCTGCGCGAGGCGCTCGCGGCCGAGAGCGCGAGCCAGCACGGCCCGGATCCGAGCGCCGCGCTGCGGGCCGAGATCCGCCGCCTCCAGCAGCAGCTCGCCCGGGCCGACGAGGCGCGCAGAGCCGCCGAGGCCGAGGCCGAGCGGCTGCGCACCGCGCTCCAGGTGGCCGGCGTCGTCAAGGTGGTGATCCAGAGCGAGATCGTGGCGCGCGTGGGCCATGACGAGGTCGCGCAGGCGCCGGCGGCTGCCGCTCTGCGCGCACCCGCGGCTGCCGCTCCGCGCGCACCCGCGGCTCCCGCGCTCGGCGCGCCCGTGGACCGCGTCCCCGCGGCGCCCGCGCTCCCGCCCGCCGCGGCGTCGGGCGGCGCGGCCGTGAAGATCATCGCGAAGCCGGCCTCTCCGTCGCTCCGGGATCTCGCGATGCCGGCGAACACGATGCTCGAGGTGCGCGGCGTCAAGCAGATGGTGAGCGCCGCGAGGAGCCACGCGCGGCGCCGATCCCCCCGGTCCGTGCCGCACGTCGCCCTGGCCGCGAAGCTGCTCGCCCGCGGCGCGGCGCTGACCGCGGAGGAGCTCGCCGCCCGCGGCGGCTCGCGCAGCCAGGTCGAGATCCGGCGCGCCGCGCACGCGCTCGCCGCGCTCACGCGCGCGGGCTTCGCCTCGCTCCAGGGCGGCCGTCACGCGCTCAACGAGGCGGCCGTGCTCCGCGCGCTCCAGAGCGGCTGACGAGAGGCGGCTCCGTGCCGAGAGCTGACGGGGTCGCCCAGGCGCGCGCGGCGCGCAGCTCGATCTGCGCTAGCAGTAGGAAACGAAGATCAGGCGGATTGTCGCGAGCGTCCCGAGCACGAACAGCCCTGCATAGAAGATCGTCCGCTTGCGCCGCAGCTGCTCGGCGCTGAGCCCGGTAGACGCGGGCTCCTCCCCAGGCGCCACCTCCCCGCCGGTGTGCACCGCCGGCGCCGCGATCGGCTCGCTGCCTGCGGGCGGCGTGCTCGCTCCAGGCGGCCTGCTCCCGACGGGCGGCCTGCTCGCTCCAGGCGGCCTGCTCGCGGCGGGCGGCCTGCTCGCGACGGGCGGCGTGCTCGCTCCAGGCGGCCTGCTCGCTCCGGGCGGCCTGCTCATCGTGGAAGCCGCGCCGTCTGCAGCCTCGACCGCGCCCAGCCCTCGCTGGAGCTCTCCCTCCGGCGTCGTCGACGTCGCGTGCAGGAGCGGGCGCTGCGGCGCGTCGTCCGGGCCGTCGAAATCGAGGTACTGCACCGAGAGCGAGCCCATCGCGGCGCCGAGAGGGAGCGGGGCATCGCTCCGGCCCGCCGCAGGCACGCTGTGTCGTCCATCGGGCGATGACGGGCGGACCGACCTACGGTCAGCGGAGGTGGTCGCGACCGCCGGCGCCTTTCGCCCGACGCCCGGCGAGCTCTGTCTCGGCGCGCTCTCCGGAGGGAGCGACGGTGAGGCGCGGTAACCGGCGCCGCTCAGCGAGCCCGTCCTCGCGATGTAAGCCTCGACGTGCTCCTTCAGCTCGCTCCGGGCCTCTTGCTCGGCGCCGTGGCCCATCTCGCGGAGCACTTGCTCCAGATCGCCGGCCAGCTTGCCCGCGCTGGCGGTCCGCTTGTCGACGGAGAACTCGGTCGCCGCGTCGAGCGCAGCCGAGAGCCGCGCGCTCAGGTCGGGCAGGAGCTCGCGCGCGCGGGGGATCGGCATCGACGCGACGCCCATGATCAGCTGCCGCTGCGTCTCGGCCTTGCGCACCCGGCTGCCGAGCAGCGCCTCCAGGAGCGTGATTCCCAGGGAGAACACGTCCGCGCGCCCGTCGAACGGCTCCCCCCGCGCCTGCTCCGGAGGCATGTACGGGAGCTTCCCCTTGAACACGCTGGTGTCGGACTGCTCGTCCGCGAGGCCCGGTATCCGCGCGACCCCGAAGTCGGTCAGGCAAACGCGGCCGTCCCGCCCGATCAGGATGTTGGACGGCGAGACGTCGCGGTGGACGACCGCGTAGCTCTGCCCTTCGTCCTCGCACAGGCCGTGCACCGCCTCGAGCGCCCTCGCCATCTCCCGGCCGATGTACGCCACGGCGCGCGGCGAGAACGCGCCCGCCTTCTTGAGCACGCGATCGAGGGCGGGGCCGTCGATGTAGTCGAGCGCGAGGTACACCGAGCCCTCGAATTCCCCGAACTCGACGAGCCGGACGACGTTCGGGTGATCGAGCCGCGCGATCACCAGCGCCTCGGCGAAAAACGACTCCCTCGCGCTCTCGCCGAGCCCTGGCCTCGGGACCAGCCGCTTCAGCGCGACGTGGCGCCGGGCGTCGGGAGGCCCCTCCTCGGCGAGCCATACCTCCCCCATCCCGCCCTTGCCCAGCATCCGGATGAGCCGGTACTTGCCGGCGAACAGCTCCGGCGGCGGATCGGACTCGGCGTTCTTGCGACGCGGGCGGGAGGCGGGCATCTCGTGGTGTGCAGCGCTCGATCTCGACTCCGTCGAGGCTAGCCCTCCTGCTCGGGGTGGAGAGGGTGCAAGCGAGGCATGCCCGATCCTACCGCCGCCCGCGCGCCGCCGGAATCACCGCGTCGATGCCCGGCGCAGATACAGCCTGCGTGGACTGGGTCCCGCCTCACCGAGAGGGCGCGGCTCACTCCTCGCTCACTCCTGCGTGTGCTCCTCGCGGATCGGCTCCCGCATGGTCGTCGCCGGGAACCACTCGAAGAAGCGGTGGATGAGCTGGCGCCGCTCGGGCTCGATGTACTCGAACACGGCGCCCCGGTCGTTGATCTCCCAGAACTCGTTGCTCGTCACGGCCAGGAGCTCCGCGCGGATGGAGCGCAGCCTGTCGGGCCGCTCGTCGCGCATGTCGCGGTAGATCTTCCGCGCGAGCCCCTCCTCGCCCTTCTGCAGGTAGTACGTGGCGAGCTTGACCTGCGCCTTGCGGACGCCGCGGAGCGACGGCTCCTGCTGATCGAGCTCCGCTTCCTTGTCCACCTCGAGGAAGAGCTGGAGCAGCTCGTCCCGGGCAGGTGCGTGCAGGTCGTACGCGCGCTCGTTGACCACGCAGAGATCGAACGCGACGGTCTCGGTGAGGAACGCGAGCCCCATCGCGTGCGCCGTCTGCGCGTAGTACTTGAAATGACGCGCGATCTCGAGGACCTCATCCCCCCAGCCCGCCTTGAGCAGCTCCTCCGCGAGGTAGCGGTACTGGTTCAGGCTGTTGTAGGCCGCGGCGATGTCCTTCGCGTTGAGCGACCTGCGCATGTAGGTGTTGAAGAACTTCACCACGACCGCGACGGCCGCCCGGTCTCCAGCGGCGATGGCGGTCTGCCCGATGTAGCGCGTGTCGATGGCGATGCGCGTGATGAGGTCGGGCATCGCCGTGAGCGCCTCGCGATAGACCATCAAGAACTGGCGGAGCGCCTTGTACTCGAGCCAGGTCCGCGCGGTCGACAGCTTGCCGAGCGCCTCGGCGTTCATGCTCACGAAGTCCGTGTCCTTCGCGAGGCGATCGCGGATCTGGAACCAGCGCGCGTCGAGCGTCGCCTTGTGGGGCAGGTACGCGACGACGAGCTCCGACAGCGAGTCGATCGTCTTCGACGCGATCCCCTTGTCCTTCTGGTCGATCGCGTTGAGCGCCACGTCGGCGAGCTGCTCCAGCGACGAGAGCGCCGTCACCCGCCGCTCGTCGACCTCGCCGTCGCTCTCCCCGCCCTCGGGGCGCAGCGCCTGCTCGACGCCGCTCGTCTTGATCCGCCGGACCACGTTGTCGGGCTCGACGAAGTCGAACACGTACCCGAAGTACGGCGCCATCATGAGCAGGCTCGCGGTGAGCAGCGCCATCGTGACGAGGACGCCGTAGGCGGGGACGAAGACGTCCTCGGTCGGGCCGCCCCCGCCGACGCGGATCGAGAAGTTGACCCAGAGCGAGAACACCGCGCTGACGACGAAGAAGCCCATCACGACCATGTTCGTCCGGTCGCGGAAGAACATCTCGGTGATCCGCGGCGTGTAGCGGTTCGCGGCGAGCTGCACGATGATCGACGCGACCGTGATGACGATGCCGAGGATGGCGGCGATGACCTCGCCGATGCCGCTCATGATGTGCTCGGCGTCGCCCGGCGACATGCGCGCGAACACCTCCCAGAGCGAGAGGTGCGCGTTCTCGAGCCGCGCGACGTCGAGTAGATGGACGGCGGCGAGGGTCGCGACGCTGACGCCCAGGAGATACGACATCGGCCGCAGCCAGATGCGGGCCACGGTCGCGCCCCTGCGACGCTTTCCATCGGCGTCGTCTGCGGTCCGATCCGGTCTCATCAGGTGACCACCGCCTGGTCGACCTGCTTGCCGACCCGCCTGCCCACCCGCGCCACGCTGTCCCCCACGCACCTGCTCCACGCGTCCGCCACGCCAGGCGGCAGCCCGGCTATTTCTTCTCCGGGGGGCTGTCGAGATCTTCCGCGAGGTAGCTGAGGATCACCTCGTCGAGCGATTTCTCGCTGATCAGGTCCTCACCGAAGATCGATGCGCCTTCCGCCGGCCGGTTCGTCGCGAAGATGCTGGCCGGGCGCGAGGCCGCGTAGCGGCCGGAGCCAGGGCCACCCGAGAAATGCTCGACCGCGACCTGGGGCGCGGGCGGCGCGACGGGCTGCTCGGGATGGACGTTGCTGTAGACCCCGGCGCCGGAGGCCGCGGACTCCGCCCGCCGCCCGATCACCGACGCAGGCGGCGGCGGGAGGTCCTGGATCTGCTGAAAGAACGGCGTCTGTGCCTCGGCTGCGGCGCGCTCCAGCGCGTCGAGATCGAGATCGATGGACGGTTCGGGCTTGATCTCCGGGGGCGACGCCGGGCGTACGGCCCTGCCGGCGAGCGGGCTGGCCGCGCGCCCGCTGCCGAGCGCCTGGAGCGCGACGGGATCGAGCTCGAGCCGGGGGCGCCCGCTGGCCGAGGCGGGCGCCGGCTCGGCCGCCGGGGGGCGCGGCGCTGCGGCGACGGGCGCGGCCGCTGGCCTTGCGGGCTGCGCGGCGGGCCTGGGCGCCGGCGTGGGCGCGGCTGCCGGCTTCGGGCGCGGCGACGCCTCAGGCACGACGGGCGGTACGACGGGCGGCCCGAGGGGCCGGGAAGGCGGGGGCGGCTTCGGCGCGCCCGTCACCTCGGGCGACGACGGCGACGACGCCCGCGCGGGCTTGCTCGCCTCGGAATGCGACGGGGCGGCGACGGCACCCGCGGACACGGGCGGGGCGGCGGCGTCATCGAAGAGGTAGTCGAAGTGGCCGTCGCGCAGGGCGATGAACATCGCCTTGTGCTGCTCCTTCATGAGGCCGCGAACCGTCTCCGCGAGCGAGGCCTGACCGACGTGCTCCGCGTACGAGGTCTTCGTGGTCTTGAGGATGCGCCCGCCGTCGGCGAAGAGGTGCGTGATGATGTGAGGATGGCGAATGCCCGAGTCCTCAGTCTGTATGTGGAACAACCGCCCCTTATGCCGGACGTTGTTGTTGAAGCCGAGCAAGGGCGACGGGGCTTTCACGACAGGCAATCCGAGGGTGGGGAGGTGAGGAGATCGCGCCAGCGGGGAGCGCTCGCCACGGCCGAGACTATCACAGCGCGGCGCGCCCGGAACGATTCGCAGCGCGCCGGCGTCCCTTCACGTTCCTCCGCCGCTCCGCCGCCGCTCCTCCGCGGTGGGGGAGCATGTCGGGGCTGGTCCTCCGCGGGCCGCACGCTGGTCGCGTCAGGGCAGACAGCGCTCCAGGTCGTCCGCAGTTCCCGCCTGGAGGGCGCACGCCACCTCCGCCTGCGTGAGGTCGGCCTCGCAGCGGACGAAGCCGCGCTCGCCGGCGGCCTCGCGCGCCACTGCGGTCCTCTCGGCCACCTGGGACGCAGCGGGCTCGGGGTTGGCCGCTCGCAGGACGAGCTCGACGTACCGATCGAGGAGCGCGGCGCACGCCTCGGCGGACGGGCGCGGAGCGGCGCGGCGGAGCGCGGCGCGCCCCACGAGGATACCGAACACCAGCAGGACGATCGCCAGGGTTGCCAGGACATCGGCGCGGGTCGCGGGGCGCGTCACTCCAGGCACTTATCGACCTGCTCCGGGGTCGTTGCCTGCCGGACGCACACCATCGCAGCGTCCGTGATGCGGCGCCCGACGCACCTGTCGATGAGCTCCTTGCCGCGGGCGTCCCGCACCGCCGCCGTGCGCTCCTCGACGATCTTCGGATCGACGACGTTCTGCGCCCGGAGCTCGATCTCGGCGCTCCTCCGGAAGATGGCCTCGCACTCGTCGCGGCTCGCCGGGTGCCCGCACCCGGCCAGAAGCAGAAGGCCGGCGAGCAAGGCCAAGCATGGCGCGGGCCAGGAGGGGATGGGGGCCCGACCCAGGTTGAGGACCCGACCCAGGTTGAGGACCCGACCCAGGTTGAGGACCCGACCCAGGTTGAGGACCCGACCCAGGTTGCCGGAGACCGTGGAGACGGAATACCGCCTCCTTTGAAGGGAAGTTGAGCCAGGACGGCGACGCATGGCCGCGACGATGGCGCCACGCTCGATGGGGCGCAACAAGGTCCAGCCGAAGCCGACGGCCCACGGTGGCGCACGACCAACCCCAGCCGGCAACCCGCCGTCGTCCACGACCAGCCGCCCGCCCGCCACCTGGCCCGAGTCAAGATGGAAACGTCGCGTATTGCTGGAACGCGTGTGCAGGTCTGTTAGGATTGCTTTCTGTGCGCAAGGCGAGCGAGCACGGTGACAGCGTGGGCGGCGCTCGATCCGTCCGTACAGGCTCCGGGGGTACGCGACGACGCACGAAAGCGACGGCGCAGTCCGTTGCGGGCAGCGGGAATGACGCTGGCCCCAATGTTCCACGAGAGAAACGGCCCAGCAATGCGCCGCGACGGCGCGCGCCCGCGGCGGCGCTGACCGCGGAGGAGATGTTGCGGCGCGCGCTGGGCGCGGCGACCCCGCGGTCGCGCGCGCTCTGGGCGCGGCGGGGCCTGTCGCTCCGGGGGCCGCTCGACCGGACGACGCAGGCCATGCTGCTGCGGCAGCTCTACCTCGCGTATTTCGAGACACGCCGCTTCGAGCGGGCAGCCGAGGTGGCGGAGCAGATCCTGGCGCTCGGCGTGCTGAGCGACGTCGCCCACCAGGACGCGGCGCGCGCGAAGCAGGCCCTCGGGGACATCGAGGGGGCCGTCGGGCACCTCCGGCTGGCGGCGCGCACGGGGCCGGCGAGCCGGAGGGCGTTCCACTGGTGGACGCTGGGCAGCGTGTATCACCTGGCGCGCCGGTACGACGAGGCGATCGGCGCGCTCACGCGCGCGGCGCGCTGGGGCACGCGGGACAAGCCGCTCTACCAGGGCCACCTCGCCGTCGTGCAGTGCGAGAGCGGCAAGGCGGTGGAGGGGCTCGGCGCGCTGATCGATCGGCTCTCGGAGGTGCCGGCAGGCCAGGGTTACGGCCGGTTCGTGCTCGGGCAGATGGCCTACTTCGACCATCGCTGGGACGAGGCCAAGAAATACCTGGAAGCCTTCGTCCAGCGGAGCACCTCGGGGAGGGCCGCGGTCGCGATCGCGCTCGGCGCGGAGATCGAGGCGGCGCGCCGGACGCTCGCGTCCCTCGCGGAGCGCTGATGCCGGCCTGAACGGACGGCGGCGCGCCGCACGACCCCGATCGCTTTGCTATAGAACCTTCGTGATGACCGCTTCGACTCGTTTCAAGGCAAGCGTCGGCGCCGCGCCGGCGGGTGTCCGACGTGGCGCGCGCGGCGCCCTCGGACCCGCGCTCCCGGCGCTGGTCGCGCTCGCCACGCTCGCGTCCCCGGCGCTCGCGCTGGCCGATGATCAGCGCGACCTGTTCACCCGCGGTCTGGAGGCCGGCCCGCTCTTCGCCGCGCTCGCCGCGCTCGGGGGCGGGCTGCTCACGTGCCTGACCCCCTGCGTGTACCCGATGATCGCCATCACGGTGAGCATCTTCGGGGCGCGGGAGGCGAAGTCCCGGCGCGAGGCGATGCTGCTCTCGACGAGCTTCGTGCTCGGGATCGTCGTGCTCTTCACGACGATGCTCGTGGTCGCGGCGCTCACGGGCAGCCTGTTCGGCGGCGTGCTCTCGAACAGGTGGGTCATCGTCGGCATCGCGGCGGTGTTCATCGCGCTCTCGCTCTCCATGTTCGGCGCGTTCGAGATGACGCTGCCGGACACCCTGATGCAGCGGCTCTCGCAGGTCGGGGGCATCGGCTACGGCGGCGCCTTCCTGCTCGGTCTGGTGAGCGGCCTCGTCGCCGCGCCGTGCACCGGGCCCGTCCTCACCGGCATCATCCTCTGGATCGGGAAGACCCAGAACGTCGGCCTCGGCGCGCTGGTCGGCGCCACCTTCTCCCTCGGGCTCGGCCTGCCGTTCTGGCTCGTCGGCGCGTTCGCGTTCGCGCTGCCGAAGGGCGGCAAGTGGATGCTGGGGGTGAAGTCGTTCTTCGGGATCGTGATGATGGTCGTCGCGCTCTATTTCCTGAAGACGACCTTCCCGGCGCTGTCGTCGCTCGCGCAGCCCACGCCGCAGTTCATGGCCGTCATGGCGGGCCTCGTCGCGGTCGGCCTCGCGCTCGGCGCGGTGCACCTCTCCTGGGACGACGGCGGCGCCGGCGTGAAGGCCCGCAAGGGGGTCGGGATCGCGCTCACGGTGGCCAGCAGCTTCCTGCTCATCGCGAGCCTGGATCTGCCGAAGCTCGCCTCGCCCGTCCCGTCGGCGGTGGCCGGCGAGGCCGCGTCGCCGCAGCTCACGTGGCTGCACGAGGAGCCGGTGGCCGTCTCGAAGGCGAAGGCGGAAGGACGCCCGCTGCTCGTGGACTTCACCGCGGAGTGGTGCGGCGCCTGCAAGCAGCTCGCGAAGGAGACCTTCTCGGATCCTCGTGTCATGGCCAAGGCGGCGCACTTCGTCGCGGTGAAGGTCGACGCGACGGACGACGAGGATCCGCAGATCGACGCGGTGAAGGGCAAGTACAAGGTCGTCGGCCTGCCCACGGTGGTGCTGTACGACTCCACCGGCGCCGAGCGGAAGCGCTTCAACGACTTCGTCGGCCCGGACGTGTTCCTGGCCGCGATCGAAGGCATCCAGTAGCGCGCTGCGCCCGGCAGCAGCGCGCCGCACACGCCGTCGGCATGGCCCAGGAGGACCGAACGCCGCGAGGATGGAGCGACGGGCGCCGCGCCCCTCGCGGCCAGGCCGCCATGAACATCCGCACCTTCCTGCTCGCCGCCCTCGCGCTCTGCGCCCTGCTCGTCGCAGGCTGCGGCGCTGCGGGGCCCACCACCGGGACCGTGGTGTTCGGGGTGACGAGCGAGCTCCGCGCAGGCGCCGACATCGACCTGCTGCGCGTCGTCCTGCGGGCCGACGGAGACGTCGTCCACGAGGACGCGCTGGCGCAGAAGAACGGGCAGCTGTTCTTCCCGCGGGAGTTCTTCTTCAGCGATCTCGAGGACGGCACGGCCGTGGAGATCTCCCTGGAGGCGTTCGGACCGGAGGACGCCGAGAGGCCGCTGCTCACCCGCACCGCGTCGACCCGGGTGATCGGCGGCCGCACGCTGCTGCTCCGGGTGCGCCTCGAGCGGGAGTGCGTCGTCGCGCCCGGGGCGGCCACGTGCCCGGCGCCGCAGACCTGCGTGGCCGGCGGCTGCAGCGCCCCCGACGTGGATCCCCGGCAGCTCGAGCCCTACACCACCTCGTGGAACGCGGACGCGGAGCCGGACCTCTGCAAGCCAGCCGCAGGGGGGGAGCCGGTCGTCCTCGTCGGGGAGGGGCAGGCCGACTACTTCCCGCTCGATGACCTCGACGAGGTCCAGGTGGAGGCTGGACCTCAAGGCGGCTACCACATCTTCGTCGCCATCCGGCTCAAGAACCTCCGCCGGTCCGGCTCGCTCACCGTGGTGAACGGCCTCGTGCCCGAGCTCGGCTATGCGATCGAGCCGCTCGAGGTCATCTTCACCCTGGATCCCGACGAAGGCGGCTTCTGCAAGCTCGCCGGGCTGCGGTTCCGGCTGGATGGCGAGCGGAAGATCGAGGAGCTGCTCGGGAAGGTCGTGGAGGTCGAGGTGACGGTGACCGATCCCGACGGAGACGCCGGCACCGGCAGGCGCGCGGTGACGCTCTCGCAGACCATCCTGTAGCGCGCGGGCGCCCTGCGCGGGCGGAGGCACGCGGGCTCACTCGCGGGCGGCGCGCCATCGCGTCATCCAGCCGCCGGTGAGCAGGTCGAGGGTCGCCTCCGCTTCGAGCGCCGCGAGCGTCGCGGTGCGGTGCTCCTCGGGGCTCTGGCCCGGATCGGCCGCGAGCGCGACGGCGCGCTGCCACGCGAAGAGCAGCTCGAGCACGCGCGCCGTGAGCTTCGTCTGCAGCTCGGCGCGCTCGCGGCGGAGGCGCTCCAGGGCGATCTCCTCGTCGGCGAAGACGATCCGGTCGAGCCGCCACGTCGCGCGCGCCTCGAGCCACAGGCTCGTGCCGCCGGACGCCGTCCTTCGCGTCGGATCGTACTCCGTGGGGGCCAGGCTCTCGGCTTCATCGACGAGCCGCGAGACGCGGAGCCGGAGCTCCGGGAAGAGCGACGACGCCCGCGCGCGCGACGCGATCGCGTCGATGCGCGCCTCGGGATCGAGGAGGCGGGATCGCCGCAGCGCCGCCTCGACGATCGCGCGGGCCATCGCAGGCGTGACCCGGACCGGCAGCGGGAGCGGCGGCTCGGCCTCGGCTGGCTGCGCGGGCGGAGGTGGCCCCGGGAGCTCGCTCTCCGGCGCCGCGCGTGGCGGGCTCGGGGTCACGGGGGCAGGCTTCAGCCGAGGCGCCGCGGGTTCGGCGACGGCGGACGGTGGAGGCGGCGCGCCAGAGCGGGAGGATAGCCGCTCGAGGGGGATGCTCGCGAGCAGCATGCCGGTGAGGGAGCGCTGGCCGCCTTCGCGCCGAGCGATCCCGAGCTCCACCGCGAGCCAGAGCGGCTGCGCGCTGCCCTGGGGCGCAGCCCAGAGCTCGTGGGGCGCGGTGTCGAGGCGGTCCACGCGCGGGTCGAGCGCCGTGGGCTCGTCGTCGAGGGGGAGCTCCGCGCGTGCGCGCGGCGTGAGCAGAGCGCAGGCGAGCGCGCCGAGGAGGAGGAGAGCGGAGCTTGCGATGGATCGGTGGTTCGGGTGCACGCGAAGAGGGTCGACCGCCGCGCGTCGCGAGTTGCGTTCGACGGGTCGACCGGCTCGCTCAGCGGCCCCGGGATGGCGGGCGCGCCGGGGTGGTGAAGCTCCGCCAGAGCTCCGCTCCACCGCCCGGGGATCGGCCCCGATCGGCGCCAAGGCGCGGCCCGCCGCCCGGGGAGAAGCCCCGCTCCGCGCTTGCGCGCCGGAGCGCCTCGCTGGCGTGAGGTCCGGCGCTCCCGCCGCTTCCTCGGAGCAGCTCGCTCGAACCGCCGCGGGTCGCCGCGACCGCCTGCGCGATCGCCTCGGGCGTCGGCGCCGTTCCCGAGGCGAAGCGCGCCGGCGCCTGGTCGGGCGACGGGAGCGTCGGCTCCGCGACGAGCGTCGCGCTGCGCCCAGGCGCGACCGCCTCGAGGTCGCGAGGCGCGGCCGCTCGGACAGCCTCGGCGGCCACGTCGCTGGTCGCGGCCGGCGCAGCGGGCTCCACGTCGCTGCTCGTGGCGACCGCCGCCGCGGCCGCCTCGACCTCCGCGTCATCGCTGGCGACCTGCGCGCTCGACGCCCGCAGCGCCGTGGTCACCGAGCCTCCGCTCGCGTCGATCGCGGCGACAGGCTCGCCGTGCTGTCCGCTGGCACCTGGAATCGACAGGGATGCCGTCCCCGCGGCGATCGCGTCAAGCACCGGGGATACCGCATCGCCGACGTCGCCCTCGATGTCCCGCTCCGCGACGTTCATCGACGCACCGGGGCTGCCCGGCGGGATCTCACCTGTCAGTTCCGACGCAGAGGCCGGACGCTCCTCCGAGGTCTCACCCGTCAGCGCCGGCACAGAGGCCGGACGCTCCTCCGAGGTCTCACCCGTCAGCGCCGGCACAGAGGCCGGAGGCTCCTCCGAGGACGGCCTCGGCGAAGCCGGCAACGCGCGTGGCACAGCGACCTCGAGGCCGACCGCGAAAGGCTCGAACACCTCGCCGGCGAGCCAGCCCGTGCACATACGGAGGTTCGCGCCGGACGGGATGTCGCGCACGAACATGTCGCCGAAGAGCGCGTCGATGGCGAGATCCCGCTGCTCGACCACGGGCCGCTCCCAGCTCGGCATCACCGCGACGACGCGGATGGCGAGCTGCCCTTCCGGGCGACGCGCCCGCGCTCGCGCGAGCGTCCTGGGTCGCACTTCCCAGTAGAGGTAGATTGTCTCGTGATCGACCGCGATACCGACGATCTCGTCGACGTCATACCGCGCCGGGAGCTCCGCGCGCTCGTCGCGCAAGGCCGCCGCAAGACCCAGCGCCACCCCTGGGGCGACGGGCGACGCCGGCGCTTCGACACCTGCAGGCGAGGGATCTCGCGGTAGCTGCACCGGAACGTCGCCAGGCGCTCCGGCAGCGGGCCCGGGCTGCCCCTGGTGCTCGCTCGCGATCGCGGCCCCGCGAGGCTCGGTCGCGCCATCGTCCCGCGCGAGCGGAGCAGGGGAAGCCTCCACGGCGGCGCTGTCCGCATCCTCCGCGGCTGCATCCGCATCCTCCGCGGCTGCATCCGCATCCTCCGCGTCCGCATCCTCATCCTCCGCGTCCGCATCCTCCGCGTCCACGCCCGGCGCTTCCGCGCCTGCCCCCTGCCCGCGCGGCGCGCGCTCGATGAGCCTCTCCCGGAGCCGCCGCGCATCCTCGTCCTCCGGCGCTCGCGCGAGGATCTCGTCGAGCACCGCGATGGCGCGGTCCGTGTGCCCCTGGGACGCATAGATCTCGGCGAGCGTCGTGGTGGAACGCGGCGGCGGCGGCGGGGGGGGCGGCGGCCACTGCTCCGGCGGCGCCTCGCCGCGCAGCGCGCGCGCGGTCTCCGGCATGTGCAAGCCCCGCTCGACCACGCGCGAGAGCAGATCGCGCGCCCGCCCGAGGAAGCCGCGGAGGCGGGCCCGCTCCGGCTCGCTCTGCGCGGTGCGCGCCACGATCTCGTCGATGAGCTCGACCTTCGTGAGCAGGCGCGGCCGCGCCACCCCGAGCCCCTCGGCGCGCGCTACCAGCTCCTCCCGCGTCAGCCCGTCGAGCTCCCGGCGCTCCATCGCCGCCGACGCTACCACATCCGACGCTCGCTCACCCTCGCCGGACCGCTCAGCGAAACGCCCCCTCCGCCGCCGGATCCGCGCTGATCGACGCGAGCCGCGCCCGCGCCGCCTCGGCGTCGCGCGCGATCTGCGCCTTGAGCTCCGGCAGCCCGGAGAACCGCCGCTCCTCGCGCAGCCGGGCGATCAGGTGCACGCGCAGCGCCGCGCCGTAGAGATCCTCGTCGACGTCGAAGAGGTGCACCTCGAGGTTCGGCCGCGCCTGCCCCGACGCCTCGACCGTCGGCCGGACGCCGAGGTTGGCCACGCCGCGCGCGAGCGCGATCGCGCGGCCCGACGAGGTCACCCGATCGACGAGCGTCGCGTACACGCCGAACGGCGGGAGCGCCTCGTCGATCTCGTCGATGTTGCAGGTGGGGAAGCCGATCGTCCGGCCCCGCCTTGCCCCCTGCGCGACGACGCCCGACAGCATGTGCGGGCGCGACAGCATCCGCTCGGCCGACTCGAGATCCCCGCGCGCGAGGGCCGCTCGGACGCGGGTGCTCGACCAGGCCCCCTCGGCGTCGCCGACGAGCGGGTGCGATCGCGTCTCGAAGCCGAGATCCTCGCCGAGGCGCCCGAGCGTCGTGAAGTCGCCGGCGCGCCCGCGGCCGAACCGGAAGTTCGCGCCGACAAGGACGACGCGCGCCGCGAGCCGATCGAGCAGCACGCGCCGCACGAACTCCTCCGGCGTCTGGGCCGCGAACGCGCGGTCGAACGTCACCGCGTCGACCCGGATCGTCGGCTGCACGCGCTGGATGAGCTCGATCTTGCGCGGCAGCGCCGTCAGCGTCGCCGGCGGCGTGCGGCCGAGGACGCTCGCGGGGTGCGGGGCGAACGTGAGCGCCACCGGCTCGAGCCCCCGCCGCTCCGCGTCCAGCGCCGCGTCGGCGAGCAGCGCCTGGTGCCCCAGATGAACGCCGTCGAAATTGCCGATGATCACCAGGCTGCCCCGCGGCCCGGCCGCGGCGCGCCCGCCCTGCCCGGAAGCGGCGGCAGCGAAATACTCCACGGCCGCTACCTAACCCGAAGCAGCGCCGAACGAAATGCGGGTGGACGCAGGCGAGAACGCAGGTGAGAGCTGCGGCGCCGGTCACGATACGCACGTACAGCCAAGCGATCGCTGTACAGAGTCGCTTGACGTGCCCATGTTCGACTGATAGAGCCGCGCTCCCCGAAACGGGCTGGAGGCGCGCCGTGTTCAAGAGAGTCAGTATCTTCTCCGGCAACGCCAATTTCCCGCTAACCCAGGAAATCTGTCAGGTCCTGGAGCAACCGATGGGGAAGTCGCGCGTGTCGCGCTTCTCGGACGGCGAGACGTTCTGCGTCATCCAGGAGAACGTCCGAGGCGTCGACACCTACGTCGTTCAGCCCACCTGCTCGCCGGTCAACGACAGCGTGATGGAGCTCCTGATCATGGTCGACGCGCTCCGCCGCGCCTCGGCCGGCTCCATCACGGCGGTCATCCCCTACTACGGCTACGCCAGGCAGGACCGGAAGGTCGCGCCGCGGACGCCGATCACCTCGAAGCTCGTCGCCGACCTCATCGTCGCCGCCGGGGTGAACCGGATCGTCGCGCTCGACCTGCACGCCGGGCAGATCCAGGGGTTCTTCAACATCCCGTTCGACCACCTGTTCGCGATGCCGGCGCTGCTGGAGCACCACCTCCGCGAGCACTACGGCAAGGACGTGGTCATCGTCTCCCCGGACGCGGGCGGCGTGGAGCGGGCCCGCGCTTACTCGAAGCGCCTCCAGGGCACGCTCGCGATCATCGACAAGCGCCGCGAGCGGGCGAACGAGAGCGAGGTCATGAACATCATCGGCGAGGTGGCCGGCAAGCACTGCCTCATCCTCGACGACCTCATCGACACCGCCGGCACCCTGGTGAACGCCGCCAACGCCCTGATGAAGCAGGGCGCCAGGAGCGTCGCCGCCTGCGCCACGCACCCGGTCCTGTCCGGCCCGGCGGTCGAGCGCATCAAGGACTCGCCCCTCACCGAGGTCGTGGTGACGAACTCGATCCCGCTCTCGGACGAGGCGAGGGCCTCCGGTAAATTCAAGGTCGTCTCGGTGGCGCGGCTGCTCGCCGAGGCGATCCGCCGCATCCATCACTCGGACTCGGTGAGCTCGCTCTTCGTCTGACCGGCCGCGCGCGTTCGGCGGCGGGACGCACCGGCGACGCAGGTCGCCCGCGCCCCCTCGCCAGAACCCTCAAAAGACACAAAACGCGCCCTCCGGCGACGAAGGCTCGACTTTCTCTTCTCCGTTCTGCTATAGCGCCGCACCCTACGCCGGGGTGGACCGCGCACCGCGGACACCCGGATCACTTCTGGAGCCGTCGTCATGGACATCATCAAGCTCAACGCCACGAGGCGCGAGGATAGCGGCAAGAGCGCGTCGAGCCGCCTGCGCCGCGCCGGACAGATTCCCGCCATCGCCTACGGGCGCGAGCTCGCGCCGCAGTCGGTCGCCATCTCGCCGAAGGCGCTCCTTCAGGTGCTCGGCTCCGACCACGGCAAGAACTCCGTCGTCGAGCTGGCCATCGAGAACGGCCAGACGCTCACCGTCATGGTGCGCGACTACGACTACCACCCCATCTCGCGGGAGCTCGTCCACGCCGACTTCATCCAGGTGAAGCTCGACCAGCCCGTCGACGTGCAGATCCCCTTCCGCTGCGTTGGCAAGCCGAAGGGCGTGGTCACCGGCGGCGTGCTCCAGCAGATCTTCCGCACGATCCCCGTGCGCTGCCTGCCGGAGAAGATCCCGTCGTTCGTCGAGATCGACGTGACCGAGCTCGACCTGGGCGACTCGTACAAGGCCAGCGGGCTGAAGCTGCCGGAGGGCGTGAAGACGCTCCTCGCGGACGACCAGACGATCGCCGTCGTCAACGCGCCCGAGAAGGCTGGCCCCGAGGAAGAGGCGAAGCCCGCCGCCGGCGCGCCGGCCGCTGGCGCGGCCGCTGCGCCCGCCGCTGGCGCGGCTGCCCCCGCGAAGGGCGCGGCCCCCGCGGCCGGCGACAAGAAGGACAAGAAGTAATCCGGGAGCGGGCCGCCTCGCGCCTCCGCACCGCGAGGCGCGCGCGGCCCGCCCTGCCTCGCTCCCCGCCTGCCTCACCTGCCTCACCTGCCCGATTCCAGGGACTCAGCAGAACCAGCTCGTCATGCTGCTCGTGGTCGGCCTGGGGAACCCCGGCAAGGAATACGCTGCTCACCGGCACAACGTCGGCTTCATGGCCATCGACGCGCTGGCCGACGAGGTCCGGGCGGATCCGTTCCGCGAGAAGTTCTCGGGCGTCCACGCGCGGGCGGAGATCGCCGGACAGCAGGCGATCCTGCTCAAGCCGATGACCTACATGAACGAGTCGGGGCGCAGCGTGCAGCCGGCGATGGCCTTCTTCAAGGTCGCGCCCTCCGAGCTGATCGTGCTCCACGACGAGCTCGACCTGCCGTTCGGCACGGTTCGCCTCAAGGTCGGCGGCGGGCACGCGGGGCACAACGGGCTGCGCTCGATCATCTCCCACGGCGGGACGGGCGACTTCGGGCGCGTCCGCCTCGGGGTAGGACGGCCGCCGCCGGGTTTCCGGGGCGAGGTCGCGGATTACGTCCTGTCGGGGTTCGACGCCGTCGAGCGCGCGAGCCTGCCCGACTGCTTGAAACAAGCTGTCCAAAGTGTGCTAGAAGTCGCCGCCCGCGGCTTCGACGCCGCGATGAACGTCCGAAACACCCGGCCCAAGCCGGGCAAGAGGCAGAAGGGCGAGGGGGATGGGTCGACGGATCCAGCCCCCGCCGCGAAGGAAGGGAAGGGTCCCCTCCCCCCGACGCAGAAGCCCTGATCCTCTACGGAACAGCCTGCCGAGCTCGCCGGTGCGTCGCTCGACAGGCTGTTCCTTTCCTCGCTCCGGGGCGCCGCCCCGGGGCCATTGGCCGAGAGGGAAGACTGAATGAGCCGACAGGTAACGGCGCCCGGGCGCGCCAGAGAGTACGAAACGATCTACATCCTGCGACCCGACATCGACGCCGACGGCGCCGAGCGGATCGGGTCGCGCCTCGCCGAGGTCGTCGGACGCGAGTCGGGCCGGCTGACCAAGGTCGAGACGTGGGGACGCCGCCGCCTCGCGTACGACATCGCCAAGCACCGCCGCGGCGTTTACGTGTACCTGAAGTACCTCGGCGGCGGGAAGGTCGTCTCCGAGGTCGAGCGCAACCTGCGCCTCTCCGACGGCGTGCTGAAGTACCAGACGGTGCTCGTGCGCAACGACGTCGAGGTCGAGGGCGTCACGATCGCCGACGAGGACGTGAAGTTCGAGCGCCTCGAGCTCGCGCCGCTCGAGGACGACCGCGACGATTCGCGCGAGCGCCAGCTCGGCCTGATCGAGCCGGAGCGCCGCATCGACCGGAGCTCCGAGCAGGCCCCGGCGGGCGAGCTCGACGATGCCGAAGAGGCTGAGGCGGAAGGCGCCGCCGACGAGGAGGAGAGCTGAGCTATGAACGGCCGCAACAGTGACATGGGCCGCAACGGCGGCGCTGACTACGACGATCGCGACTTCGGGCGCACGCCCGACCTGAACGCCGACGCCCCGGGGCGCCGCCGCACGGGCCGGAAGCGCGTCTGCCGCTACTGCGCGGACAAGGCGCTGGTCATCGATTACAAGGACCCGCAAGCGCTCAAGTACTTCATCTCGGAGCGCGGCAAGGTCGTCCCGCGCCGCATCAGCGGCAACTGCGCGCGCCACCAGCGCAAGGTGACCCTCTCGATCAAGCGCGCGCGCAACATCGCGCTCTTGCCGTTCACCGTCACGGCGTAGGAGGTCGATCATGGCAACCCACATCCATGTGGTCCTCACGGAGGACCTCCACAACGTCGGCAAGAGCGGCGAGCTCGTGAAGGTTCGCCCCGGCTTCGCGCGCAACTACCTCATCCCGCGCGGCCTCGCGGTGGGCGCCACCGCCGAGAACGTGTCCCGCATCGAGCACGAGAAGCGGGTCGCCGAGTCGCGCGCCGCCAAGACGCGCTCCGAGGCGGAGCAGCTCGCGGCCAAGCTCAACCAGGTCAAGCTCACGATCAGCCGCCCGGTCGGCGAGGGCGACAAGCTGTACGGCTCGGTCACGGCGCGCGACATCGAAGAGGCGCTCGCCGCGCAGGGCTTCAGCGTCGACCGCCGCCGCATCGAGACCGACGCGATCAAGTCGCTCGGTGCCCACCCCGTCGTGATCCGCCTCGCCCCGTCCATCACGGCGTCGGTCGAGGTCACGGTCTCCGCCAAGTAGCGCAGCGCCGGGGAGCGCGGCTCGACCCGCGCCCCCGCGCTTCCCCTCCAGCCGCGCTCCCTCTCCCGCTGCGCCGGCGCGCCCTCTTCAGCCGAGTTCCCTCTCCCGCTGCGCCGGCGCGCCCTCTTCAGCCGCGCTTCCGCCTGACCCACGCCCGCGCGACGTCGTGCCCCCGCGCCACCGCGCGCAGCATGAGCGCCGCGTCCCCCCACCGCGCTCGCCCCTCCCAGACGAGGCTCGCCAGCATCCCGGCGCAGAAGGCGTCGCCCGCGCCCGTCGGATCGTGCGGGCGCACCGGGCGCGGCGCCACGGCGCGCTCGCCCCCGGGGCCGAGCAGGAGCGTCTCCCGCGCGCCGTCGGTGACGACCAGCGTCGCCTCGGGGCGGAGATGCTCGCGGAGCCCGCGCGCCGTCGTCCCCAGCACGTCGAGGTCGCCGGCGCTGCACTTCACGAGGTCCGCCTGCCCGAACAGCCGGAAGCAGCCGCGCACGCCTGCGCCGGCGTCGGAAGCCGGCGCGGCGCCGGCCCCCGCGCCGGGGACGGACGCGGCGCGCTCGGCGCGCGGCCACATCCGCGGGCGCGCGTTGACGTCGACCGAGACGGCGCACCCTTCGCGGCGGGCGCTCGCGGCCGCCCGCGCGAGCGCGCCGCTCGCCCCGCGCACCGGCGCGATCCCGGTGAAGTGTACGACCCGGGTCTGCCATCGTTCGGGCATCGCTGCAGCGAGCGCCTGCGCCTCGCTCTCGCCCTGCCTGTATCCCGCGAAGCGCGCCTCGCCGCGCTCGATCGCCACGAGCATGAGGCCTGTGCGCGCCGCGCTCAGCGACAGCCGTCCCACGTCGATGCCGGCCGCCGCGACCTCGTCCCTCAGCCCGCGCCCCATCGCGTCATCGCCCAGCGCGGCGCACAGCCCCGACCGTATGCCGAGCCGGACGAGCGCCGTCGCGGTGTTCACCGCCCCCCCTCCCGGCACACGGCGCAGCAATTTCGCTTGCTCGAGCGGAATGCCTTCGGGCGCATAGAGATCCCACAGCGCTTCACCGACGCAGACCACCTCGGCGGGCTCAATCCTTGTATGGCGTGTTTTGTGATCCACAATGGCGGCTCCCCGCGATGGCTCACGCCGAGGTGCGAAGCGTCATCGCAGCTGAGTCAAGCGCGAAAAGAAATGGCGATGAGACCGGGGTTGCTCAATTTCCATACCTCGCCGGCGGCGGCGGCGCCTCGCCCCGAGGCCCCTCGGCAGCGACCGCCGAGGAGGCCACCGCGAAAGCGTCCGAGCCTGCCTCCGATCATGGAAGAGCGCCCCCTCGACGTGGAACCTGCATTGGGATGCCCACCGCACGAACGCTCACTGCAATGCAAACAGAAACCCTTCTCAGGGCTGCCCATGTTCTGGTAGACGGAAATCGACCCTGCACCCGACGCCCCGGAGGAACGTTTCCCCTCCGGGGCGTCGCCCATTTCGGCACCTGTGGAAAAGCTCGGGGCGGGATGGGGGGAATCGGTGGGGAGGAGAAGTACGGATGATGAGAATGATGGAGCGCCGCGGCCAGCGGCCTCAGAGGATCGAGCCTCCCATCGTCGCCGGACGCGTGCCGCCGCACGACCTCGACGCCGAAGCAGCGGTGCTCTCCGCCATCCTGCTGCACCGCGACGCGCTCGATCGGGTGCTCGAGATCCTGAAAGCGGACCACTTCTACAGCGAGGCGAACAGCCGCGTCTATGAGGCCGCGCAGGAGCTCGCGGCCGCCGGCACGCCCATCGACATCGTCTCGGTCGCGTCGTGGCTCCGCGACCGGGAGCGCCTTGCCCAGGTGGGCGGCGCGGCGTACCTCGCCCAGCTCGCGGACGCGACGCCCGCGGTCGCGCACGTCGCGGCGCACGCGCGCGTCGTCTACGAGAAATGGCGCGTGCGGCAGCTCATCGCCACGTGCCAGCGCGTCGCGGCCGAGGGGTACGGCGACGTCGGGGTGGTGCAGGAGTTCATCGACGGCGCGGAGCAGGCGGTCTACCAGCTCGCCCGCACGCCCCAGGGGACGGCGACCCAGCCGATCGCCCAGGTGCTCAAGGCCGCGTTCGAGCAGATCACCGCCGCCGCCGAGCGCGGCGACCGGATCACCGGCATCTCGACCGGGTACGAGAAGCTCGACGCCAAGACGGCCGGCTTGCACGACGGCGACCTCACGATCGTCGCCGCCCGCCCCGGCATGGGCAAGACGTCGTTCGTCCTGAACCTCGCGGTGAACGTGGCGTCGCCGCGCATGGTGAGCTCCCCGGGGCCCGACCAGTCGGGGCACGGCGTCGAGCGGCACGATCCCGGCTTCGGCGCCTGCGTCTTCTCGCTCGAGATGCCCCGCGAGCAGCTCGCGACACGTATGGTCTGCAGCGAGGGCCGCGTCGACGTCGGCAAGCTCCGCCAGGGCTTCCTGCAGCCCGACGACTGGCGCCGCCTGACCGAGGCCGCCTCGTTCCTGTCCACCCTGCCCGTCTGGGTCGACGACACGCCGGCGATCTCCCTCCTCGAGCTGCGCGCCAAGGTGCGGCGCATCCAGGCCGAGTACGACCGGCCGCCCAGCGACGGCAACTCGGGGCGGCGCATCGGGCTCGTCGTCATCGACTACCTGCAGCTCATGAAGGGGCGGGACGGCGTGAGCAGCCGCGAGCAGGAGATCAGCGAGATCTCCCGCGGGCTCAAGCAGCTCGCGAAGGAGCTCAAGGTGGCGGTCATCGCGCTCTCCCAGCTGAACCGCGCCGTCGAGACGCGGACCACCAAGGACAAGCGCCCTCAGCTGTCGGATCTCCGCGAGTCGGGCGCGATCGAGCAGGACGCCGACAACATCATCTTCATTTACCGCGACGAGTACTACAACGCGGAGACGACCAACCACAAAGGCATCGCCGAGCTCATCGTCGCCAAGCAGCGCAACGGGCCGACGGGCAAGGTGCTCACGCGGTTCACCTCCTCGTGCACCCGGTTCGACAACCTCGCGCCGGGCGACTACCCGGAGATGGTCGACGACGAGTAGGCTGCGACCCACGACATGTCCGCCTGGTACGTCCCTGCCCTCCTCGCCGCGCTCTGCATGGCCGGTCACTACCTGATGCTGCGCGCGGCGGCAGGGCGGCTCGGAGACGCCCTTGGCGCGCTGTGCGTCGAGGGCACGGCGGCCGTCGGGATCCTCGTCTTCCTCCTCCTCCGCCCTGGCGCGGAGGCGCCTCCGTCGGCCCAGGGGGTGCTCTGGGCCTGCGCCGCCGGCCTGTGCATCGGTGGCGTCGCGACGCTCACCTTCATGGCGCTCCGCATCGGCGGTCCGGTGACCGCGACGGGGCCGATCGTGTTCGCCGGCGGCATCGCGATCGCCGCGCTCTTCGCGCCGCTGCTCTTCGGCGAGGAGTTCACCGCCCGCCGCGCGCTCGGCGTCGGCCTGGGGCTGGCCTCCCTCTTCGTCCTCGCCACCGAGCGCTCCTGACCCAATCTGCGCCGCGGCCGCGCATCGGAAGACGAAGACCCAAGCCGCGCCGCGGCCGCGCATCGGAAGAGGACCGATGACCCGCTCGCCCGAGAGCCCCCGCCCCCCCAGGAGCCCCGCGCGCGCGGGGCGCGCCGCGCGCCACGCCCTCCGCTCGGCGAGCCTCTGCGCGCTCGCGCTCGCCTCCGCGACCTGCGCGCCGCCCGTGCAGGGCGGCAGCGTCGTCGTGTCCTCCGGCGCCGTCGAGCGCCTCGGCATGCTCTGCCGGTGGGGGCGAGGCGGCGCGGAGCAGGGCGATCTCTGCCCGAGGGACGGCAGCGCCGCGCAGCCGGCGCGCGTCCGGCGGATCACGGGGCCCGCGGACGCGCTCTCCGGTCCGCTCGCGGCGGGGCGGCCCGGCGACTACGTGCTCGAGAACGACGCGATCGCCGTGGTCGTCGATCAGCTCGGCCCCGGGGCTGGCCTCGCCGAGAGCGGCGGCAACCTCGTCGACGCCGCGGACGCGCGGGCGCGCCGCGACGAGCTCGGGCAGATCGTCACGCGGCTCGGCGCGCCGCCGCGGCAGGTGATCTACCGCGACATCACCACGGGCGGCGGCGAGGACGGCGCCGCCTGGATCGAGGCGCGCGGCGAGGTGCGCGGGCGCGATCTCGCCGGCGGCGCGCTCTCCGTCACCACCCGCTACACGCTCCGGCCGGGCGACCGGGCGGTGATGATCACGACGTCGCTCCAGAACGACGGCGACCGCCCTGTCGAGGCGCTCGACCTCGGCGACGTCGTCCACTGGGGCGCGGCGGGGCACGTCGCGCCCGGGATGGCGCCGGGGCTCCGCGGCGAGATCGAGGCGCCGTACCTGGCCGGCGTCGGGACCGGCGTCGCGTACGCGCTCGCCCCGGTGGACGGCGCGACTGTCCGCGCGCGGAGCGGCGAGGGCTTCAGCGACGTGACGTTCGCCCGGCAGGCCGCGCTGCCGCCCGGCGGGCGCGCCGCGTACCAGCGGATCCTCGCGGTCGCGCCGCGCGGCGACTCGCTCGCCCTCGAGACGGAGCTCTTCTTTCTGGGCGGCGGCGCGCCCGGCGGCGTCGCGCTCGAGCTCGTGGACGGGCGCGGCGCGCCGCTCCCGCCCCTCGCCGGCAAGGTGACGCTGACGCCGATCGCCGAGGACGGCGCCGCGCCGCCCGCCGCCGCGCTCGATCTGTGGTTGCGGACCGGCGATGGCGCGCCGCTCGCCGCCGAGGCGCCGCCCGGCCTCTACCTCGTCGGCTTCGAAGGGAGCGGCCGCCGCGCGCTGGGGAGCGCGCGGATCCGGATCCGCGCAGGCGAGATGGCCCCCGCGCGGCTCACGCTCTCCGGCGCCGGCCGGCTCTACCTCGGGGTGCGCGAGGGCGGCGCCTCGGCGCCCGCCGCCGCCCCCGATCCCCTCGGTCCGCTCGCGCCGGCGAAGATCAGCCTCTTCGACGCGGCGACCGGCAAGGCCCTCTCGCCGCCCCGGCTCGCGCTCATGGGCGAGCTCGATGTCTCCCTGCCTCCCGGGCGAGTCCGCGTCGTCGCATCGCATGGCCCCGAGTACGCGCTCGCCGAGGCGATGGTCGACGTCGCGGACGGCGGTACGTCGCGGCTCGATCTCACGCTGGAGCGGGTGGTCGACACGTCGGGCTACATCGCCTGCGACCTCCGGCAGCACACGGCGCGGAGCGCCGACGCGGGCGTCTCCTCGGCCCTGCGGCTCCTCTGGAGCGCGGCGGAGGGCGTGGAGTGCGCGGTGGCGAGCGAGCACAACCTCGCCTCGGATCTCCAGCCGGACGTCGCCGCCCTGCGGCTCGAGACGCGGCTGCGCATGCTCCCGGGCGTGGAGCTGACGAGCGGCCGGAGCGGCGCCGGGCTCGGGAGCCTCGGCGTGTTCCCGCTCGGCAGCGAGGCGGCCGCGCCCCGCGAGGGCGCGCTGCGGTGGGTCGACGAGACCGCGAGCGAGATCCTCCGCGAGGTGCGCGCGCTGCCCGGCGAGCGCGTCGTCCAGGTGAGCCGGCAGCACGGCGGCGGCTCACCGCTGCACGGCTCCGGAGCGCCGCAGGTCGCGCCCGATCAGGGCCCGAGCCTGCTCGCGCAGATCGTCGGGGACGGCGCCGACGCCGTCGAGGTCTGGACCGGGCGCGACGCGGCCGCGCGGGACCGCGCGCTCGAGGAGCTCTGGGCGTTGCTCCGCGCGTCCCACCCGGTCACGCCGACGGCGACCAGCGACAGCCACGGGCTGCACGGCGCGGAGTCGGGTTATCCGCGCACCTACGTCGCCGTGGCCGACGATGATCCGGGCCGGCTCGACGCGGCCGATCTCGTCGCGGGCCTGCGGCGCCGGCGCGACGTGGTGATCACGAACGGGCCGTTCGTCACGATGCGCCTCGGCGACACCCGCCAGGGCGGCGTCGCCTCGGCGCGGCGCGGGTCCCGCGGCGGGCCGCTGTCGCTCTCGATCCGCGTCGAGCGCGCCCCGTGGGTCGACGCGCGCGAGCTCCAGGTGCTCGTCGGCGGCGTCGCGAGCGGCGCGCCGATCCCGCTGGAAGGCGCGCGCACCACGCCCGCGGGCGCGCTCCTCGACGAGATCGCGATCCCCGTCGTCCTCGGAGCCGGCGGCGGGCGACGACCGCCACGGCCCGACGCCGGCGCGGCGCGCGGCGACCGCGGGCCCGGGCAGAGCGCGCACGGCGCGATCTCCGTAGCCGAGGACACCTTCGTCGTCGCGATCGTCCGGGGGCGGCGGCCGCTCCAGCCGGTGCTCGCGGGGGACCCGGGCGAGATCCTGCCGTTCGCGATGACGGCGCCGCTCTGGATCGACGCCGACGGCGACGGTCGCTCCCTCGGCCGCGCGACAGGCCCTTGAGCGCGGCGAGCTCGGTGACGCGCCAGGCACAGCAGCGCAACCCCGCATAAGAGGGCAGCACGCGTTGCTGCAAGCTGGCCGGCGCCTGGCCCGGCTGTGCGGCATTACGTGTAGCCGTCGAGCTTTGCTTTTAAATCGTCCTTGGCGCGCGAAAGAAGCGAGCAAAGATGATCTCAACGCAAAGACGCCATAAGACGCCATAAGACGCAAGGATGTACGAAGTTTGCTCCTTTTTGCGGCTTTGCGTCTTTGCGACTTTGCGTTAAATCTCTCGATGGATCCCTCGCCGAACTCCTGGTGGGTGGAACCAGTACGCCCAGAGGACCGGTGGCTGGCGCTCCAGGACGACGCGAGCTGCCCACCCTTCCGATACGAGCGCACCGACGGCGCCAATGGATCTGTAGGATTGATACGGCGCCCTTGGTGGGTGCACGTCGAGAAAAGACCTGTATCAAAGGTCACGACCAGCGCCGGCGCTCGTTTGCGAGGCCGCGGATAGGTCACGACCTATCGCGGAGGATCTTTTCGGCCCCGGAGACAGGTCCCGATCTCAAGAAATGGATCTTTTCATACAAGTGACCAGGTCGCGACCAGGCCATGGGCTCACGAGGAGCCTCCGCGTCAGATCGCGATCTTGCCGTCGGCTCGCGAGCAGCCTCCGCGCCAGGTCGCGACCTCGCCGTCGGCTCGCGAGCAGCCTCCGCGCCAGGTCGCGACCTCGCCGTCGGCTCGCGAGCAGCCTCCGCGCCAGATCGCGACCTCGCGGGGCATCCAAACGAGCGGCCGGAGTGGATCGCTTTTCGTTTGCCTCCCGCGCGCCCGGGCAACATGGACCGCGGCGCATGCGAACCGAGCGGCTCGCCGCTGACGCGGCATCCATCGCACGGGCCGCCGAGATCCTCCGCCGCGGAGGGCTCGTCGCCTTCCCCACGGAGACCGTGTACGGCCTCGGCGCGCGCGCCGACGACGCGCGCGCTGCGCGCGGCATCTTCGAGGCGAAGGGGAGGCCGCCCGGCAACCCGCTGATCGTCCACGTCCCCGATGTCGCGTCCGCCCGCGCCCTCGCGGACGGCTGGCCGGCGGACGCGGAGCGGCTCGCGCAGGCCATGTGGCCAGGGCCCCTCACCCTGATCGTCGCGCGCCGGCCCGACCGCGTCGCCGACGTGGTCGCCGCCGGCGGGCCGACGGTCGCGATCCGCATCCCCGTCCACCCGGTCGCGCGCGCCCTTCTCGACGCGGTCGGGCTGCCGATCGCCGCGCCCAGCGCCAATCGCTCCACCGAGATCTCGCCGACCACGGCCGAGCACGTCGAGAAGAGCCTCGGCGGGCGCATCGACGCGATCCTCGACGGCGGGCCGACCGCCGTCGGCATCGAGTCCACCATCGTCGACGTCACGCGCTCGCCGGCGCGGGTGCTCCGCCCGGGGCACGTCACGGCCGAGGCGATCGCCGCCCTCGTGCCGCTCCAGGCGGCCGCCGCGCTGATCACCGCCCCGGCCGAGCGCGCCCCGTCCCCCGGGACCCACGCGCGCCACTACGCCCCCCGCGCGCAGGTCGCCCTGGTCCCCGCGCAGGCCGTCCGCGGCGAGCTCGAGCGCGCCGCGCAGGCCGGGGCGCGCGCCGGCGCCATCGAGCACGGCAGCCGCACCGCGACCGGGCCGCACGCCGAGCTCCTCCCGGGAGATCCCGCCGGCTACGCCGCGGCGCTCTACGCCGCGCTGCACCGGCTCGAGGACGCCGGCTGCGACGTGATCGTCATCGCCGCCGTCCCCGAGGCTCCCGCGTGGGACGCCGTGCGGGACAGGCTGACGCGCGCCTCCGCGCCCCCCTGAGCACGCGCCACGCGCCCATCGGTCACCAACGTGGTCGTGGTCGTGGCCGTGGTCGTGGTCGTGGTCGTGGTCGTGGTCGTGGTCGTGGTCGTGGTCGTCAACGATAGGCCGTGAACGACCACGACCACGTAAACGTAAACGTAAACGTAAACGTAAACGTAAACGTTCGGATGTAGGAGAACGCGGCGGGAGGCTTGGTTAACGCTCAGGGATCCCCCCGCGGGTGGGTTTTCATCCCCCGAGCTGGCGGTTTGTGGCAAATCAGGGTCGCCCGCCCGCTGGGTGAGCTACCTTCCTCGCCCGACTCTCACCCCTCGTCGATACCCATGCCGGCAACGTCCCGCGCCGCCGTCCACAGCCTCGCGACAGCCCTCGGCCTCGCCGCGCTGCTCGTTGCCGCCCCCCAGCGCGCCAGCGCCAGCCTGCTCGACGAGCCGCCGAAGCGCGCGAGCTTCAACCTGAACGAGACGGTCGCGCCGGAGCTGCCGCTCCTCCGCGCCTTCCACAACGCCGCCGTCGAGCGGCCTGGACCGTTCCGGCTCTACCTGAGCAGCGCCTACGGGAAATGGCGGGAGCAGCCGTGGTGGCAGCTCGCCTGGGGCGGCGCGCGGCCGGACGCCGCGGACGCGCTCGGCGAGCACGCGCTCGCCTCCCCTGCCCTCGGCTCCACGGCGTTCGCGAGCGCCGGCTCTCCCTTCATCCCCTTCGAGCTGCCCGGCCCTCTCCGGCTCGATCCGGCCGCTCCGGCGTGGTTCCGCCAGCTCGATCCGATCCTCGGCCCGCCGGTGCTCGCGACCACGGGGCCGAGCCTCTCCTCGAACGGCTTCGATCTGCTCTGGGAGCCGCCGAAGAAGCAGCCGCCCGACTGGCGCTGCCGCAGGGGTCCGGTCCAGTTCGCCCGGTACGGCGGCCAGCACGACGCCTTCGAGCTGGTGCGCTGCGACGGATCCGTCGCGCCCGGCGCGCTGGATCGCCTGTCGATCATGGCCCGTCCGCCCGACGCGCCGGACCCGGGCGCAGAGCTCCCCGATGAGCCCGACGCCGACACCTGGCAGCGTGCGCTCGAGTGGGTGCCCCAGGTCCGCCTCGTCCACCCGCGCCTGCTCTGGCTGCTCCAGCAGATCGCCGACGCCTTCCCGCGCCGCGGGATCCACATCTTCAGCGGGTACAGGCCGCGCGCGCCGACGACGCGCGACGCGCCGGCCGCGCGCAGGCCGGCGTCCGGCACGCACCACAGCCAGCACGCCGAGGGGCGCGCCATGGACATCCACGTGATGGGCGTCCCGAACACCGCGCTATTCCAGTTCTGTCGCACGCTCGACGACGTGGGCTGCGGCTTCTACCCGAACAGCAAGTTCGTCCATGTCGACGTGCGCCGCCCCGGCGCCGGGCGCGTCTTCTGGATCGACATCTCCGCCCCCGGCGAGCCGTCGGAATACGTCGACTCCTGGCCCGGCGTCGTCGAGAGCGGCGGGCTCTCCTGGGGAGGCGCGCAGGGAACGCGCTCCGGCGGGGCCGCGCCTCGCTGACGTCGCCTCCCCGCGGTCGCCCTCGCACCTCGCGCCTCCACCCGCGCGACCGGCCGCTCCGCTGCGCGCTCCCGTTCCGGATGATGGAGCGCGCCTCGGGGCGCGGTGACTTGCCTCCCCGCGATCGGTGTTAAGCTTGGCTTCTTCCCCCTGGGCGCGCGACGCGAGACGGGGGCGGAGCTCGGCGAGCCGAGATCTGTCCCTGCACCTCCGGCGGCAAAGGCCGCCCCGCGGTTGCCCTGGAGAAAAAGGGTGCGAAATGGGCGAGTTGCGGACAGGGATGGTTGAGAAGATCGCGGCGATGCAGGACTTCGCGCTCTACCGCGATCTCGCGTGGGAGGGCACGTTCGAAGAGTACCTCCAGATCGTGCGCCAGAACCCGCAGGTGACGCGCAACGCGTTCCAGCGGGCGTACGACATGATCATCCGCTACGGCATCGAGGAATACACCGACAACAAGAAGAAGCTCATCCGGTACAACTTCTTCAAGGACGAGATGCACGGCGGCGCCGACGCCGTGTACGGGCTCGACATCCCGCTGATGCGGCTCGTCCACGTGCTGCGGGCCGCCTCGGAGGGGTACGGCCCGGAGAAGCGCGTCATCCTGCTGCACGGCCCGGTCGGCTCGTCGAAGTCCACGATCGCCCGGCTCCTCAAGAAGGGCATCGAGCACTACTCGACGACCCCCGACGGCGCGCTCTACACGTTCGACTGGGTGAACCTCGACGACGTCGGCATGGCCGGGACGGAGAGCGCCCGCTTCAAGTGCCCGATGCACGAGGAGCCGCTGCGCCTCGTCCCGCCGGCGTGGCGCGACCGCGCGTTCCGCGAGCTCGGCCTCTCGAGCGCGCAGCACCACGTCCGGACCGAGGGCGACCTCGACCCCGCGTGCCGCTTCATCTTCAACCGCCTGATGGACAAGTACGGCGGCGACTGGTCGAAGGTGATGCAGCACGTGCGCGTGCGCCGCCTCGTGCTCAGCGAGAAGGACCGCGTCGGCATCGGCACCTTCCAGCCGAAGGACGAGAAGAACCAGGACTCGACCGAGCTCACCGGCGACATCAACTACCGCAAGATCGCGGAGTACGGCTCGGACTCGGACCCGCGCGCCTTCAACTTCGACGGCGAGTTCAACATCGCGAACCGCGGCATCGTCGAGTTCATCGAGGTGCTGAAGCTGGACGTCGCGTTCCTCTACGACCTGCTCGGCGCGTCGCAGGAGCACAAGATCAAGCCGAAGAAGTTCGCCCAGACGGACGTCGACGAGGTCATCATCGGCCACACCAACGAGGCCGAGTACAAGAAGCTCCTGAACAACGAGTTCATGGAGGCCCTCCGCGACCGCACGATCAAGATCGATATCCCGTACATCACGAAGGTGTCGGAGGAGATCCGGATCTACGAGAAGGACTTCAACAAGGAGAAGATCCGCGGCAAGCACATCGCCCCTCACACGCTCGAGGTCGCCGCGATGTGGGCCGCGCTCACCCGGCTCGAGGACCCGAAGAAGCACAACCTGTCGCTCGTCCAGAAGATGAAGCTCTACGACGGCAAGGTCCTGCCCGGCTACACGCAGGACACCGTGAAGGAGCTCCGCAAGGAGGCGTCGCGCGAGGGCATGGAGGGCATCAGCCCCCGCTACGTGCAGGACAAGATCTCGAACGCGCTCGTCAACGACCTCGGCGAGGGGACGATCAACCCCTTCATGGTCATGAGCGAGCTCGAGAAGGGCCTCCGGCACCACTCGCTCATCACGAACGACGAGCAGCGCAAGCGCTACACCGAGTGCATCGGCATGGTGAAGCGCGAGTACGAGGAGATCGTCAAGAACGAGGTGCAGCGTGCGATCAGCGCCGACGAGGACGCGATCCAGAAGCTCGCCGCGAACTACATCGACTCGATCAAGGCCTACACCCTGAAGGAGAAGGTGAAGGACCGCTTCACCCGCGAGGACGTCGAGCCCGACGAGCGGCTGATGCGCTCGATCGAGGAGAAGATCGACATCCCCGAGAACCGCAAGGACGACTTCCGCCGCGAGATCATGAACTACATCGGCGCGCTCGCGGTCGACGGCAAGAAGTTCGAGTGGCACACGAACGACCGGCTGCGCCGCGCCCTCGAGCTCAAGCTGTTCGAGGATCAGAAGGACGCGATCAAGCTCCAGACCCTCGTGTCGAGCGTCATCGACAAGGAGACGCAGGAGAAGATCGACATCATCAAGACCCGGATGATCAAGTACTTCGGGTACAACGAGGTCTCGGCGCGCGACGTGCTCGACTACGTGGCCAGCATCTACGCGCGCGGCGACACGAAGTGACCCTTCGCGGGGGCGCGGCGCGCGAGGCGCCGCGCCGCCTGCGCCCCTATCGGTCGCCATCGCCAACGTGAACGTGAACGTGAACGTGAACGTGAACGTGAACGTGAACGTGAACGTGAACGTGAACGTGAACGTGGTCGTGGTCGTGGTCGTTCACGGCTTACCGTTGACGACCACGACCACGACCACGACCACGTTCACGACCACGTAAACGACTACGTAAACGTTCGGATGTAGGAGAACGCGGCGGGAGGCTTGGCTAGCGCCTACGAACCGCCCCCGAGGCTCAGCCTTCGCGCCTGAGCCTCGCGAGCTCGCGCTCCAGCGAGGCCACCGTCCGCTTGAGGTCGCGGACCTCCTCGACGGTCGCGAGGCCCATCGCCTTGGCGAACGTCTCCTTCTGCTCCGCGGTGAACGAGGAGACCCGGCCGGGCACGCTCATCGCCGTCATGAACAGCCGCATGAACCGCTCGTCCTGCATCAGCTTCGCCACGTTCGGGTTCGCGGCGAGCTTCATGCCCTCGGTGACCAGTCTGTCCTTCAACGCCATCCTGGCAGCGTAGCCGACTTTCGCGCGGGCGCGTCAGCCCACCTCGACCAGCACCGCCGTGATGTTGTCCCGCCCCCCGCGCCGATTCGCGAGGTCGATGAAGAGGTCGACCGCCACGTCGCCGCCCTTCGAGGCGATGCTCGCGACCTCCTCCTCGGCGTGGAGATACCCGTGCAGCCCGTCGGAGCAGAGCAGGTATCGATCGCCCTCCTCCACGGCGACGATCGAGGTGTCGACCTCGACGTAGTCGCGGTTGCCGACCGCGCGCGTGATCACGTTGCGATGGGGCGAGCTCTTGGCCTCGTCGACGGAGATGAGGCCGTTCTTGATCTGCCACGCGATCAGCGTGTGATCCTCGGTCATCTGCACCGCGGTCCCGTTGCGGATCTGGTAGATGCGGCTGTCGCCCACCTGGCCGGTCACGAGCGCGCCGCCGACGATGAGCGCCGCGCTGATCGTCGTGCCCATGCCGCTCTTGTCGCGATCGAGCTCGGCGATCGCGAAGACCATGTACGTCGCCGCCTGGATCGCGCCCTCGAGGATGCGCAGCACGGCGCGCGCCTTGGGCTGCGTCAGCGGCTCGTTCGGATCGCCGATGGCAGGAAGGCCCCGCTTCACCATGCCGTAGATCGTCTCGACCGCCTCGGCGCTCGCGACCTCGCCGGCCGCGTGCCCGCCCATGCCGTCCGCGACGATGTAGAGACGGAGCTCGTCGTCCCGGAAGAACGCATCCTCATTGGCGCGCCGGTGGCGCCCGACATCGGTGCGGCCAAATGATTGGATCCTCATCGAGGTTGCCCGGTCCTTCGCTCGCCGTCCCGTGAGGAAATCCCCGAGGCGCCGGCGCGACTGTCGCACGATAAACTTCTTGAGCGGGGCCTGTCGAGTGGTCGGAGGCTCGGTTAGGATGGGCGAGCCAGCCATGGCACGAAGCTTCTCCGCGACCTGTGGGCCGGATGGCCTTCTCCAGCACCTGGCCGACCTGCGCAGCGCAGTCCCGTCGCCGTCGGGCGGCGTCGTCTTCGTCTCCGGACAGCTCGCCCAGCGCGCCTCGGGCGTCGCCGAGCTCGTCCGTGGCGCCTGGCGCGGCGTCCCGGCCTGCGTCGTGCCGGCCGCGGGCGTGCTCAGCGAGCGCGGCGAGATCGAGGGGGACACCGGCGCGAGCGGCGTGCTGTGGTCCGGCGGGCAGGTCACCCCCTTCGCGCTGCCCGAGCGGGCCGAGGAGCCGAGCCGCCTCCTGGGGGAGGCGCTCACCCGCGCCGTCGGCCAGCGCTCGGCGACGGCCATCCTCTTCGCCCGGCCCGGGGCGTTCGCGCCCGAGCGGCTCGAGGCGCCCGCCCTGTCCGCGCCGAACGCTTGCCTGTTCGGCGCCGGGACGGCCTCCGGCTCCGCCATCGGCGTGACGGCGCAGGGCGAGCTCATCGAGGGCCCGGCGACGGGCCTCGCCATCACCGGGTTCGCCCCGCCGCTCGTCGACGCCTCGACCGCCGCCAGGCTGCTCTCCGGCTTCCACCGCATCGACGACGCGAGCGGCGGCGTCGTGCTGCGCGCCGGCGGGCGGCCGGCGCTCGACCTGCTCTCCGCCGCGACCGCCACGCTCGGCGAGCCGCCGAGCGCGCAGCAGCTCATCCTCGCCGCGCTGGCCGACCCGCCGCTCGATCCGCCGGGCGCGCCGGGCGCGCCGGGCGCGCCGGGCGCCTACCGCGGCGAGCCGCGCGGCGACGCCGCCGAGGCGGCAGCGCCACGTTACGTGCTGCGGCCGGTCCGCGGCATCGATCCCTCGCGGCGGGGGCTCCTGCTCGGCGACGAAGCGAGGCCCGGCGCGCGCCTCGCGTTCGCGGTCCGCGACGCCGCCGTCGGTCGCGCCGGGCTCGAGGGGATCGCCCGGCAGGTGTCCCGGAGCGCGCTCGGGTCGGCCCCCCGCTTCGCGCTCTACCTGACCTGCGCCGGGCGCGGCCAGGGCCTGTACGGGACGCCCGACGTCGAGGCGCGCATCCTGCGCCAGCGCTTCGCCGACCTCCCGATCGCCGGCATGCACTCGAGCTTCGAGATCGCCCCCTGGGCCCGGGGCCAGGCCAGGCTCGCCCTCTACACCGGCGTGCTCGCGCTCTTCCGCGCGCCGAGCTGAGCGCTTTTCTACGCCGGCGTGCTCGCGCTCTTCCGCGCGCCGAGCTGAGCGCGCGCCGAGCTGCGCGCCGCGCCTCAGCGCTCGCGGTAGACCGCGACCACCGCGGAGGCCCGCCGCTGCACCGCCGCGTGGACGGCCGCATACCGCGGCTCGTCGCGCAGGGACGCGAGGACCGGACAGCGCTCGATCCAGATCAGGTCGAACAGGCCGTCGGCCAGCGAGAGCTCGAGCGCGGTCAGCGCGAGCTCTCGCTGGCCGAGGAAGGCCGCGAACTCCGCCTGGAGCTGCCGGATGAACGACGTGCGCCGCAGCGCCGTGACGGGCGGGCGCTCCCCCTCGACCTGCACGGGCCGTACGTCCGAGAGCCGCCCCTCGATGAGGTCGTCGATCACCTGCGCGAACGGCGCGGGGAGGTCCGGGAACGCCTCGCTCACGCGCTTCTGAGAGAGCTTCTCGACCACCTCCGGGTCGCGCTGCCAGAGCACGCGGCGCATCCGCAGGACGGTGTAGCCCGATCCGCTCCCCACCGTCGGATGCGCCCGGATCACGTCCTCGGCGTCCGACCACCTGCCCAGCAGCGTGTACGCGCGCGCCAGCGCCTGCGCCGCCAGCACCACCTCGGGATCGCGCGCCAGCGCGGACCGCGCGCGCCGCGCGCCCTCCTCGAAGGCGCCGCACTCGAGCAGGATGTGGCCGATGAGGCCCTCCGCCTCGGCGTTCCCCGAGCGCGACGCGAGCGCCGCCTTGAGCTCCCGCATCGCGCCGACCACGTCGAGGCGCTGGAACCGCACCGACGCCATCGCGAGCCGCGCGTCCGGCAGCCCGGGCGCCGCGGCGACGGCGCGAGACGCCGCCTCCGTAGCCAGGTCCCCGCCGCGATCCGTGAAGAACCAGAAGCGGGAGCGCGCGAGCGCGTAGGCCGACAGGATCATCGGATCCTCGGGCGCGCGCGAGAGCGCCTGCTCGAACAGCGCGATCGCCCGCTCCTGGTGCTCCGGCCAGAACCGGCGGTACTCGTGGCGCCCGCGCAGGAACAGGTCGAGCGCGACGGGATCGCTCGGCGCCGTGCGGTTCGACGCGGCCCCGTCGAGCGTCAGCGCCGCGGCGACCGCCTCGGCCACCTCGTCGTTGATCCGCAGCACCTCCGTCTCGGGGCGATCGAAGCGCTTCGCCCACAGCTGGAACCCGTCGGCGACGCTGATGAGCCGCGCGTTGATCCGCACCGTCCCGTCGCGCCGCCGCACCGAGCCCCCGACGACCACCTGCACCCCGAGCTCCCGCCCGATCTCGCGCGGATCGAGCTCGGAGGACGATCGCCGCCCGAGCGCCCCGCGCGGCCTCACCCGGAGGCCCGGCGTCATGGAGAGCGTGTCGACGAGATCGTCCGTCAGCTCCTCGGCCAGGTACGCGTCCGACGCAGGTCCCTGGTTCGCGAACGGCAGGACAACGACGCTCTTGCCGCCGTGCTCGGCCACCCCGGAGCTCGCCCCCGGGGTCACCCCGGAGACCGCCGTCCGCCCCTGCGGCGGCGTGAACGCCGGCGGCGTCGCCGCGGCCGGGCGGGTGAGCGAGGCGAGGTCGTGCACGACGCTCTCGACGGACGCATACCGGTCGTCGCGCTCGCGCGCCATGCAGCGGAGCACCACGCGCGCGAGCGCGTCGGGCAGGTCGGCGCGCCGGAGCCGCGGATCCGGCGGGTCGGCGAAGAGCCGCGCCGCGGCGACGGCGAGCGGCGCGTCGCCCTGCCACGCGCGCTCCCCCGTGAGCATCTCGTAGAGCATCGCCCCGAGGGCGTAGATGTCGGCGCGCGCGTCGACGTCGTCGGCGCCCTGCACCTGCTCGGGCGCCATGTACGCCGGCGTCCCCATGACCGCGCCCAGCGTCTTGCCCGCCTCGCCGCTCGCGACCGCGCGCGCGATCCCGAAGTCGGTCAGGACGACGCGCCCGTCGCGCCCGAGCAGCACGTTGTCCGGCTTGAGGTCACGGTGGATGACGCCGGCCCGGTGCGCGGCGTGGAGGCCCGCGCAGACGCCCTCCACGACGTCCAGCGCGCGGCTCACGCCGAGCCGCCGCTCGCGCGCGAGCAGCGCGGCGAGCGGCTCGCCGTCGACGAACTCCATCGTCAGGAACCGGTCGCCCTCGTGCTCGCCGATGTCGAAGACGCGCGCCACGTTCGGGTGCGTCACCTTGCGCGAGAGCCGCACCTCGCGCCGGAACCGATCGGTCACCTCCGGCGCGACGCTGAGCTCGCGGCGCAGCACCTTGACCGCGACGAGCTCCTCGAGCTCCAGGTCGCGGGCGCGGTACACGCTGCCCATCCCGCCGATGCCGACCAGCCCGAGGAGCTCGTACCGGCCTGCGAGGACCTGCCGCGGGCCGGTCGCCACGGCGTCCGCGGGGTCGGCCGCTTGCCGCGCGCCGCTCGCCGCGAGCGGGAGGTCGTGGATCGTGTCGTCCTTGGAGCTCTGCGGCATAGGGGAATTCCGGCGGCCGTTGCCCCCCGCGTCACGAGGTTAGCCCACGGGATCGGCCGGTCGAGCGCCGACCGTCGCGGGAGCTCCAGCACGGAGGTGCTAGTCTCCGCCGCCCATGGCAGAGGCGTCGAGCTCCATCGTGGTGGAGTCGCTCTCCAAGACGTACCAGGTCCACGAGCGCGCAGCCGGCTTCTCGGCCACCGTGCGCTCGCTCTTCCGGCGCCGCACCAAGGTCGTCCACGCCGTCGAGGACCTCTCGTTCTCGATCGCCCCCGGCGAGCGCGTCGGCTTCCTCGGCCCGAACGGCGCCGGGAAGACGACGACGCTGAAGGTGCTCTCCGGGCTCCTCCACCCGTCGGGCGGCAAGGTCGAGGTCGCTGGCTTCGTCCCGCGGCACCGTGAGCCCGATTTCCTCAAGCGGATCACCCTCGTGATGGGGCAAAAGCAGCAGCTGCTGTGGGACCTCCCGCCCGCCGAGACCTTCGCGGTGAACCGGGCGATCTATGGGATCGGCGACGCGGATTTCAAGGAGACCCTCGGTGAGCTGGAAGACCTCCTCGGCATCGCCGAGATCGCGACGAAGCCGACGCGGCAGCTCTCGCTCGGCGAGCGCATGAAGTGCGAGCTGGCGGCGGCCCTGCTGCACCGGCCGGAGATCCTGTTCCTCGACGAGCCGACGATCGGGCTCGACGTGGCCATGCAGCTCGGCGTCCGCGAGTTCATCCGCCGCTACAACGAGCGGCGGCGGGCGACGATCGTGCTCACGTCCCATTACATGGACGACGTGGCGGCGCTCTGTCCGCGGGTCATCGTCATCGACAAGGGCAGGCTGCGCTACGACGGCGACCTCGCGGCGCTCGTCCGCAGCATGCGGCCTCACAAGCGGATCGCGCTGCACTTCAAGAACCCTGTCGACCGGGCGCTCCTCGAGCGGGTGGGCGCCGTCCTCTCGCTCGATCCTGGCCACGCGGTGCTGCAGGTCCCGCAGGCGGAGCTGCGCGACGCGATGTCCTGGCTGCTCGGCCAGACCGACATCGCGGATCTCACGGTCGAGGATCCTCCCCTGGAGGAGGTGATGCGCGAGCTCTTTTCGGGCGTGGAGCCCTCGGTGGGACCGGAAGGCATGCCGGAAGGCGAGGCGGCGGGCTCGACGGGCGGGGCGGCGTCATGAGCGGGTTCTCTCGGGCCGCCCGGGCGTTCCCGACGCTGCTCCGCGTCGGGGTCGCGGCCGCGCTCGCGTACCGGGCCGAGATGCTGATCTGGATGCTCACGACGACGATGCCGCTCGTGAGCCTCGCGCTCTGGTCGGCGGTGGCCGCGAGCGCGCCGGTCGGCCGCTTCGGGCCGCGCGACTTCTCCGCGTACTTCCTGGCCATCCTCATCGTCCGGCAGCTGACCGGCTCGTGGCTCGTCTGGGAGATGAACATGGACATCAAGAGCGGCGCCCTCTCGCAGCGCCTGCTCCGGCCGATCCACCCGCTCTTCTCCTACGCCGCCGAGAACCTCGCCGCGCTGCCGCTCCGGGCGGCGCTCTGCTTGCCCATCGCGGTCATCGCGCTCGTCGCGACGTCGGGCGAGCGGTTCCAGCCGACGGCGCTCGAGCTCGGGCTCTGGGTCGTCTCGCTCGTCGGCGCCTGGGCGATCAACTTCTTCACCATGGCGCTGATCGGCTCGCTGGCGTTCGTCATCGACAGCTCGACCGCGGTGTTCGACGTCTACCTCGCGGCCTTCATGGTGCTCGCCGGCTACCTCGTCCCGATCGAGCTGTTCCCCTCGTGGCTCGCCGATCTCGCGCGGGTCCTGCCGTTCCGTTACAGCCTCGCGTTCCCTGTCGAGCTCATCACCGGCCTGCTCGACCCGGGCCGCGCGCTCACCGAGCTCGCGGTGCAGTGGGCCTTCGCCGCCGCGTCCGCCGCCGCCGCGCTCGTCGCGTGGCGCGCGGGGGTCCGGCGGTTCTCGGCGTTCGGCGGGTGAGCGGCGTGCGTTACCTCCGGTTGCTCGCGACGCAGCTGCGCGTGTCGATCGCGCTCGGGATGCAGTACCGGTGGGATTTCCTGCTCGGCGCGGTGATGACCGTCGTGTGGACGGTGGTCGGGCTGGTGCCGCTCCACATCGCGCTCGTGGCCCGGCCGCCGGTGCAGGGCTGGACGTACGAGCGGGCGCTCGTGGTCGTCGGGTGGTTCACGCTGCTCAAGGGCATCCTCGAGGGGGCCGTGAACCCGTCGCTCATCAGCGTGGTCGACCAGATCCGGAAGGGCACGCTCGACTTCACGCTGCTCAAGCCGGCCGACGCGCAGTTCCTCGTCTCCACGGCCCGGTTCGAGATCCGCAAGGTCGTGGACGCCGCGGCCGCGGTGGCGATCTTCACCTACGCCTTCGCCCAGATGGGGCGCGCCCCCGCGCCTGCCCACGTCGCGCTCGCGCTCGGCCTGCTCGTGACGGCGACGCTGGTGCTCTACTCCATCTGCATCCTCGTCATCTCCGCCGCGTTCTGGGTCGTGCGCCTCGACAACCTGGCCTACCTCTTCAACTCCATCTTCGATTTCGCGCGCTGGCCGGTCACGATCTTCACCGGCTTCTGGCGCGTCGTCTTCACCGTGATCGTCCCGCTCGCGCTGATGACCACGTACCCGGCGGAGGCGATGCTCGGCACCATCGCCCCGCGCACGGCCGCCGCCGCGGCGCTCGGCGCGCTCGTCTTCGGCGCGGTCGCCCGTGGCGTGTGGAAGCGCGCGATAGGCCGGTACACATCGGCGTCGAGCTGAGCGTCGCGAGGGCTTCCGGCGAGCGGCGCGCTGCGTTAACGTCACACGATTGCCCTCCGGGTGCGAGGAGGACTACGGACACCGGGGGAAGCGCGGGGATCGAGACATCGGGAAGGAGACGCGGTGAAGGACGGAGGGCTGACGCTCGAGGAGTTGGGTCGGAGCATCGTCGATCTCGCGATGACCGAGGACGTGATACGCCGCCAGGCGCTCGCCCTCCTCCCGGTCGGGCGCCGCGAGGAGCGGGAGCTCGAGGTCCTCGGCAGGCCGTCGCGGCTCACGATGGACTTCGAGGTCGGCGACCCGGCGGCGACGCGGAGCATGAGCGGCGCGTTCGATGTCGCGATCCCGCACGCCGTGACGGTGCGGGTCGACGCGGAGCGAGAGGCGGAGGAGCACCGGCTCGACGTGACCCTCACGCTGCGCATCACGCCGAGGCCCTGCGCCCCGCTCGGGATCTTCCTCGACGTCGCGGAGCTGTCGGCGGAGTCGGTGAGGTTCGCCGAGTCGCGGGTCGGCGCGAAGGACTACCTGCGCGGCCGGATCGCGGAGGAGGTGCGGAGGGAGCTCCTCCGCCTCGTGCGCGCGCGGATCGCGGAGAGCCGCGCGGACCGCACGCTCGACCTGGAGGAGCCGCTCCTCCGCGCGCTCGGGGACGCCTCCTGGGCGGGGCAGGAGGAGGCGGAGGAGCCGGACGGGCGGGACGCGCCGCCGCCGAGCCGGGTGCGCGGTGCAGGCGGCCCGGCGAGCGGCGTTGGGCTGCCGGACGCGCAGCTCAGCGACCTGGACGCGCAGCTGCGGTTCTTCGGGAACGCGATGCCCCTCCAGGTGTGGACCGCGCGCCCGGACGGCCGGCTGAACTTCGTGAACCGGGCCGTCCTCGACTATTTCGACCGCACGGAGGAGCAGATGATCGGCGAGGGCTGGCTCGCGGTGCTGCACCCGGACGACGTCCCGAAGACGGTGGCGGCGTGGACCCGGAGCCTCGCGACGGGCGAGCCGTACGACACGGAGTTCCGCCTGCGGCGAGCGAGCGATCAGACGTACCGGGAGCACGTGGTCAGCGCGCTGCCGCAGCGCGACGCGGCGGGGAACATCTTCCGGTGGATCGGCGGCACCACGGACGTGGCCGAGCTGCGCCGCGCCGAGGCCGCCCTCCGGAGGAGCGAGGCGCGCTACCGGCTCTTCGCGGAGGCGTCGAACGAGGGCGTCTGGTTCTGGAACATCCGCGAGGACACCGTGGAGTGGAGCGATCGCATGCTCCAGATGATCGGCGTCCGCCGAGAGGCGTGGGGCGGGACGTTCGCGAGCTTCTTCGAGCGCGTGCACCCCGACGACCAGGGGCCGGTGCAGGCCGCGCTGAGGGCTCACCTCGAGGAGCGGCGGCCGTTCGAGGTGGAGTACCGGCTGCGGCGCGAGGACGGCGAGTACCGCGACGTGTTCGTCCGCGGCATGGCCGAGTGGGACGACAACGGCGTGCCGTTCCAGATGGCGGGCGGCGCGACCGACATCACCGAGAAGAAGCGCCAGCAGGCCGTGCTGAACGAGCGGCTCGAGATCATCGAGCAGCAGCAGGAGGCGATCCGGGCGCTGTCGACGCCGATCATCGAGGTCTGGAGGGGGGTGCTGACGATGCCGGTCCTCGGCGTCCTCGACGAGGAGCGCGCGCAGCAGATGATGGAGGTGCTGCTCGAGGCCGTGGCGCGGACCCGCTGCCGTCACGCGATCATCGATCTGACCGGGGTGAGCGCCGTGGACGCGGCCACGGCCGATCACGTGCTGCGGCTCATCGACGCCGTGGCGCTGCTCGGGGCGCAGGGCATCGTCGTCGGCATCCGGCCCGAGGTGGCGCAGACGGTGGTGTCGCTGGGGCTCGATCTGTCGAACATCAAGACGCTCTCGAACCTCCGGGAGGCGCTCCTCTTCGCGATGCAGTCGAGCGGGGTGTCGGTCAAGCGGCGGCGCAGGCGGAGGGCGGGGCGCGAGCGCGCGGACGACGCGAAGGGGACGCGCGACTCGCGCGACGGGTGATCGGCACAGGCGGCGCGAGCGCGCCGGGCAAGCGCCGGCCGGCGCGCCCTGAGCAGCTCCTGGTCCGGGTTGACGTCGCGAGGGGGGGTGCGACGATGGCGACAATGCGTCCTCGCCGGCGGCTCGCCGCCTTACTCCCGCTTCTGTGCGTGCCCTCGCTCCCGCTCGCCCTCGCGGGCTGCCAGCAGGTTCTGGGCATTCATGACGTGAGCGACGATCGCGACACGGTCAGGCCCGACGGCCAGACGCCTCAAGGGAGCGGGGGCGCGCCCTCCGGGGTTGGCGGCGGCGGCGATGCCGGCGGCGAGGTCGGCGGCGGCGGGCTCGGCGGCGGCGATGCCGGCGGCGGCGGTCACGGCCCTGACGTCATGGATCTCGCGCTCGTCGTCCTGACGCCCAACGTCACGGTGCCTCTCGGGGGGAAGAACCTTGTCGAGATCGAGATACGGCGCACCGGCGGCTTCGACGGCGAGGTGACGGTGGCGGCGGTGAGCCCTCCTGCGGGCCTCGCCGTCAAACCCATCACGATCGCCGCCAAGGAGACGAAGGCCGAGATCGTGGTAGGCGCCGAGGCGCCGCTCGCCCTGGGCAACACGATCTCCTTCTCCTTGAAGGCGACCTCCGGCGCCCTGGAGAGCACCGCCTCCGTGACGAACGCGCTCGTGACCGGCCGCCCGGGCTCCCTGGACGCGACGTTCGGCGTGGCGACCGGCATCGCGCCGGTGCGCTTCGGGAACGACGACGGCGGCTATTTCACCGATATCGAGGTGGTCGGCGAGCGGATCGTCGCGACCGGCTGGGGCATCGGCGGCCTCGGCGGCTCGTCGATGAAGATCGCGCGCTTGACCAGCGCCGGCGCGCTGGATCCCGACTTCGCCGGCGGCGCCTTGCTGTCGACGAGGATCGGGAGCAGCTCGGGCGCCGAGGCCCAGTCGTTCGCGGTGGGGCACCAGGTCGACGGCAAGATCATCGCGATAGGCTGGCACGAGACCCCGGAGCCGCGTGACATCGCCCTCTGGCGCGTCGGGGCGAACGGCGCGACCACCGACCCGGAGTTCGGCAACAACGGCAAGGCGCTGGTCGATACGGGCGGCGAAGAGACGGTCGTGGACGGGCTCGTCCTGGCCAACGACAAGATCCTCGTCGCTGGCGCTCGCGACGCGCGCATGATGGTGGCGCGCATCTCCTCGAATGGGAGGCTCGACACCGCCTTCGCCGCGCCGAACGGCTTCTGGGCGCTCGACCGCGCCTCCACCGCGAGGGCCGTGGCCGTCGACCGCGAGGGCCGGATCCTGGTCGTGGGCGAGGTGGACGCGGGGGGCCAGTCCGACGGCATCCTCGCCCGCTTCCTGGCCAGCGGGCAGCCCGACACCACCTTCGGGACCGGCGGCCAGCAGGTCTTCGGTACATCCGCGATCAGCGAGCGCACGGCGGCGGTCGCCGTCCTCGACGACGGCCGCATCCTCGTGGGCGGCAGCGCCGGCAAGGACGGGGGCGCCGACTTCGAGGTCCGCCGCTTCCTCGAAGACGGCGCGGCCGACCCGAGCTTTGGCGCGTCGGGCGTCGTCACGCTCCCGATCACCGACGGCGACGACGTGGCGCAGGACGCCATCGTGCTCCCCGACGGCCGGATCCTGGTCGTGGGCAATGCGACCGGCGGGGCCACGCCTGGGCCGGTGCTCGCGCGCTACCTGCGCGACGGCAGGCTCGATCCCAACTTCGGAGTTGGTGGCGTGCTCTCCTTGTATGTCGGCGACTCGGGCGGCATCCAGCGGGCCGCGGTCTACCCGGGCCACAAGGTCGTGATCTGCGGCGAGAACCAGGGAGGTGTGCCAGGTCCAGGGACGTACGGGATCGTGGCGCGCCTCTGGATGTAGCGCTCGTCGGCGCCGAGTCAGGGTCCAAGCGGCGGTCGCCCTTCGCCACGTCCACAGGTCTCAAGACAAGGCTCCTCGCTGCCTTGCCCCGCCGCCCGCCCCCGTGCAGGCTTCGCCCATGGGCCAGCCCGCCGCGAAGCAGCGCCGCGCCACGTACGCCGACCTCGAGGCCGTCCCGGCGAACAAGGTGGCGGAGCTCATCAGGGGCGTGCTCCACGTCCTGCCCCGCCCGACGCCGCGCCACGCCAACGCGAGTTCGGTCCTGGGGATCAAGATCGGCGGCCCCTTCGGCCTCGGCGATGGTGGGCCAGGCGGCTGGTGGATCCTGGACGAGCCGGAGTTGCACTTCCCCGACCCGGACGCGCCGGGCGAGATCGACGCGCTCGTGCCCGACCTCGCCGGCTGGCGCCGCGAGCGCATGCCCGAGCTGCCCCAGACGGCCTACTTCGCGCTCGCGCCGGACTGGATCTGCGAGGTGCTGAGCCCGTCGACAGCGTCTGTCGACCGTGACGAGAAGATGCCGATCTACGCGCGCGAGGGCGTGCGTTACGCATGGCTGGTCGACCCGATCGCACGGACGTTGGAGGTCTTCTCGCTCGCCTCGGGCCGGGGCTGGGGGCCCGCCGCCGTCCACCGCGACGCTGCGCGCGTGCGAGTCGAGCCCTTCGAGGCCGTCGAGCTCGATCTCTCCGTGCTCTGGGCGACGTAGCAGACCGCCGTGCCGTTCAGTTCCCGGCGCCGCGGCCCGGGCAGCCCTAGCTCAGCGCGGCGCTCGCGCCGTGGCCTCCCACCGCTCCAGCGCGACGACGAGTCGAGCCGCCCCGAGGACGCCGGCCGGGAGCACGAGGAGCAGCGCGCAAGGCAAGAACGAGAGCAGCGCGAGGCCGGAGCCGAAGCCCATCACCGCGGCGAGGTTCCGGCGCACGAAATCGATCCGCGCCCCGACGGGCACGCCGCGGATCGACAGCGGGCAGTCGCAGAGGTCCCAGGCCCCCGCGAGCGCCGTCACCGCGAGCTGGAGCGGGACGACGACGACGCTCGCCGGCGCGAAGAGCAGACCCACGATGCCGAGGACGATGAGGATCGGGAGCGTGAAGGCGAGCGCCACGAGCGACGACTGCAGAGCGCGCCACATGTCCGCGAAGAAGCCGACCTCCGGCCACGGGGGCGCCCCGAGATCGGCCTCGGCCCTGCGCACCATCCGCTCCAGCGCGGTCCCCGAGAGCGGCTTCGCGAGCCCGAACGAGATCACGAGGGCGGCCACGAGCACCACCGCGAGCGAGAGGATCCGCAGCACGGCCATGAGCACGGTCCAGGGCCACCCCGTCCCCGGCTCCTTCACGATCAGGTCGACGAGCGAAGGCGCGAGCTCCACGCCCACGATCGACAGCACGACCATGAGCACCAGCGCGATGCCCGTGGGGACGAGCGCGAGCGGCCAGAGGTCCGGCGTACGAAAGAGGTAACCGTAGCCGCCCAGCATGGCCTTGAGGCCCGCGCCGAAGCCGGGGCGTTCGAGCGGCACGAGCCCCTCCGGCGGGCGCTGCGCCGGCGCCGTGAGAGAGCCGCGGGGAGCGTCGGGGGTGATCATCCGGCCACGAACGTCCCAGCGGTCGTGCATCGGGTCAACACCTTCCGCGCGCTGGCATCCGCCGCTGGACGAGCTCCCGCCTGCCGCGCAGTGAACGCGGCCCCTTCGATGCGTGGATGACCTCCGGACCTGCCTCGTCAGCCCTCGGGGAGCAGCGGATCGAGCACGCTCCCGCCCGGGGGCGAGGGCCCGAGCGCGCGGCGGAGGTGTTCGCGGATCGCGGCCGCGAGCGCCTCGGTGACACGTTTGCGCAGCTGGGTCCGCGACGTGACGAGCCCGATCTCCCGGAGCGGGATCGGCCGGGCGAGGGGCCGCACGCGGTCGCGGCGCTTGTCCGGGGGCAGCGCCTGCGCCACCAGCGCGGGGAGCACGGTCGCTCCGAGCCCGGTGTCGACCAGGCCGATCAACGTCTCGAAGCTGCCGCTCTCGAGCTGGACGCCGCGCGGGGGCCTCGCCTGGCCGCTCCTGCAATACGAGAGCACCTGGCTCCGGAAGCAGTGCCCCTCCGGGAGCACCCACAGCTCGCGATCGCTGAGGTTGGCCTGCGTGACCATCTTCCGGTCGAGCAGCGGGTCGCCCTCGGGGAGATAGGCGACCATCGCCTCGTGTCCGAGGGGCGTCTCGCTCAGCCCCGGAGCGTGGAGCGGCGTCGCAGCGAGCCCTGCGTCGAGGGTGTCGGCGGCGAGCCGCTCGATGATCTCCTCGGTCTTCAGCTCCTCGATGAACAGCTCGACGCGCGGGTGCGCCTTCACGAAGGGATCGAGGAACAGGGGCAGCACGGTGGGAGCGAGGGTCGGGATGATCCCCAGCCGGTAGCGCCCCGCCGGAGCGTCGTCGCCGGCGACGATCTGACCGAGCCGCTCCGTCTCCCGGAGGATCTCGCGCATCTGAGCGATGGCGCGCGCCCCCTCCTCGGTCACCAGGACGGGCTTCTTGCTGCGGTCGAACAGCACGATATCGAGGAGCTCCTCGAGCTTCTGGATCTGCATGCTGAGCCCGGACTGCGAGACGTGGCAGCGCTCGGCCGCGGTGCGGAAGCTGCGGGTCTGCTCCACCGCCACGGCGTAGCGGAGCTGCGTGAGCGTCACCTGCTCGAGGTCCATGGCCGGCGGAGTATCACAAAAAGTGAACGTTTCATAAAATCGTTCGATTGGCACCGCCGGCGCAGAACGACCACGTTGCCTCTCGCCGGCGCGGAGGCACGAGACGCCCCGCCCCGAAACGAGGAAACAAGAGAATGTCGCTCATCAACACCAAGATCAAACCGTTCAAGGCCACCGCGTTCCACCAGGGGAAGTTCGTGGACGTCTCGCACGAGTCGGTCCTCGGCAAGTGGTCGCTCTTCGTGTTCTACCCGGCGGACTTCACCTTCGTGTGCCCGACCGAGCTCGAGGACCTCGCGGACCTCCACGGCGAGTTCAAGAAGCTGGGCGTCGAGATCTACGGCGTCTCCACCGACACGCACTTCGCGCACAAGGCGTGGCACGACACGTCGGCGGCGATCAAGAAGGTCAACTACCCGCTCGTCGGCGATCCGACCGCCACCCTCTCGCGCAACTTCGGCGTGCTCATCGAGGAGGAGGGCCTCGCGCTCCGCGGCTCGTTCCTCGTGAACCCCGACGGCGTCATCAAGGTCTACGAGATCCACGACCTCGGCATCGGCCGCAGCGCGGCGGAGATGCTCCGCAAGGTCAAGGCGGCCCAGTACGTCGCCGCGCACCCGGGCGAGGTCTGCCCGGCGAAGTGGGACGAGGGCGCGAAGACCCTCAAGCCGTCGCTCGATCTCGTCGGCAAGATCTGAGGTGTTCGGGCGTCGCCGCGCGCGTGGCGCGGCGACGCCCGACAGCGCTCGTGACCCGCTCGTATTCGCCGGAAGGAACGCAGCCATGCTCGAAGACTCCATCAAGACCCAGCTCCGCGACGTCCTCGGACGGCTGACCCGTCCCGTCGCGGTCACCGCCTTCGTCGACGACTCGCAGGGGTCGGAGGAGATGCGCGCGCTCCTGCGCGACGTCGCGAGCGCCTCGTCCCTCGTCGAGCTCCACGAGCGGCGCGAGGGCGAAGGGCGCACGCCGTCGTTCGGCATCCACTCCCCTGGCGAGGAGCCGCGCGTGATCTTCGCGGGGCTCCCGCTCGGTCACGAGCTCACCTCGCTGATCCTCGCGCTCCTGCACGTCGGCGGCTATCCGCCGAGGGTGAGCGCAGAGGCGCTCGAGCAGATCGCGCGGCTCGACGGCGAGCTCCGGTTCGAGACCTACTTCTCTCAATCGTGCCAGAACTGCCCCGACGTCGTGCAGGCGCTGAACCTGATGGCGGCCAAGAACCCGAGGGTTCGTCACGTCGCCGTCGACGGCGCCCTCTTCCGGGGCGAGGTCGAGCAGCGGAAGGTCATGGCCGTGCCGACCGTCTTCCTGAACGGCGAGCCCTTCGGCCAGGGTCGGATGGAGCTCGCGCAGATCCTCGCCAAGCTCGACGACGGCTCCGCCGTAAAGAGGCGCGTCGAGGCGCTCGACCAGCGCAAGCCGTTCGACATGCTCATCGTCGGCGGCGGGCCCGCCGGCGCTTCGGCGGCCATCTACGCGGCGCGCAAGGGCCTCGACACAGGCATCGTCGCCGAGCGCTTCGGCGGGCAGGTGATGGACACCCTCGCCATCGAGAACCTCATCTCGGTCGTGGAGACCGACGGGCCCAAGCTCGCGGCGGCGCTCGAGCAGCACGTGCGCGCGTACCCCGTCGAGCTCATCAAGCACGAGCGCGTCGAGTCGATCACGCCCGGCTCGCCGTTCGAGCTGCGCCTGGCGAGCGGCGCCACGCTCCGCGCGAAGAGCGTTGTCCTGGCGACGGGCGCCCGGTGGCGCGACATGAACGTCCCCGGCGAGGCCGAGTACCGGACCAAGGGCGTGACGTACTGCCCGCACTGCGACGGACCGCTGTTCAAGGGAAAGCGGGTCGCCGTCATCGGCGGCGGCAACTCCGGCGTCGAGGCGGCGATCGATCTCGCGGGCGTGGTCGGCCACGTCACCCTGCTCGAGATCGCCCCCACCCTCCGCGCCGACGCGGTCCTCGTTCGCAAGCTCAAGAGCATGCCCAACGTCGAGATCGTCACCCGCGCGCGCACGACCGAGGTGGTGGGCGACGGGCAGAGGGTCGTCGGGCTCCGCTGGGCGCACACCGAGACGAAGGAGCAGAACCAGATCGAGGTCGAGGGCGTGTTCGTGCAGATCGGCCTCCTCCCCAACACCGGATTCATCAAGGGGACGGTGGAGCTCAACGGCCTCGGCGAGGTCATCGTCAACGACCGCGGGCAGACGTCGGTGCCCGGCCTCTTTGCCGCCGGCGACATGACGACCACGCCGTTCAAGCAGATCGTCGTCGCCCTCGGCGACGGCGCGAAGGCCGCCCTCGGGGCCTTCGAGCACCTCATCCGCGCCACCGCGCCGGCGGAGTGAGCGCCGTCCGGGTGAGCTCGCTCGGCGGTCTGCGATCGCGAGCTCAGCAGCTCAGCCACGCCTCGGACCGGAGCCGCTCGACAAGGAAATCGACGAACGCGCGCACCCTGGCCGCCGCCCGCCGGCCCTCCAGATGGACGACATGGATGGGGACCGGCGGGGGCTCGTGCGCGGCGAGCACGATCGAGAGGCGCCCGGCGCGCACCTCCGGGCCGATCTGATACGAGAGCACCCGCGCGAACCCCCGCCCGGCCACGGCCGCCGCGATGGCGACATCGGCGGTGTTGACGAGGAGCTGCGATGTCGGAAAGACACTCTCGACCCGTGAGCCCGACCCGAACGACCACTCCTCGGGTGAGCCCGTCGGCGAGAAGCCGATCGTGTCGAGCCGCGCCAGATCGGCCGGCGCCCTAGGCTCGCCCCGCGCGGCCAGGCACCCCGGCGACGCGCAGACCACCCGCCGCACCGAGCCGACGCGGATCGCGCTGAGCGACGAGTCCGGGAGATGGGCTATCCGGACGGCGACGTCGAGCCCCTCATCGAGCATGTCGACGATGCGGTCGACGAGCAGCGTCCGCGCCGACACGCGCGGATGGAGAGCCAGGAAGTCGAAGAGGGCCGGCGCGACGAACATTCGCCCGAACAGGACGGGCGCCGTGACGCCGATCTGCCCTCGCAACGCGGTGTGGGACCCGGCCGCGGACGCCTCGGCCTCCTCGATCTCGCCGAGGATCCGCTTGCAGTCCGCGAGGTACCGGGCGCCCGCCTCGGTCAGGCGGACGACGCGCGTCGTGCGGTGCAGGAGCCGGGTGCCGATGCGCTCCTCGAGCGCAGCGATGGCCCGCGTCACCGCCGGCGGCGACATGGACAGCCGCCGCGCGGCCGGCGCGAAGCCCTCCTCCTCGGCGACGGCCACGAACACGCGCATGGAGTCGAGGCGATCCATCGGATTATTCCATTTTCTGGAATGGTCCCTTGTCAAGGACGACCATTACCCTTGGCCACGGGAATGGGCATCCTGGCTCGGCGAGCGCGGGAGGCCCACGCGGGCTGTTCCGCTCCCCGCTGACATCCACAGCCGAAAGGACCCCTCGATGACCCTCCCTGCCAGCCCCATCCGCCTCTACCGCTATGCGCTCTCGGGACACGCGCACCGCGTGGAGCTGTTCCTGTCGCTGCTGCGGCTGCCGTTCGAGAAGGTCGACGTCGATCTGAAGGGCGGCGCGCACAAGTCGCCCGAGTTCCTGAGCAAGAACGCGTTCGGTCAGGTGCCCGTGATCGAGGACGGCGACGTGACGCTGGCCGACAGCAACGCGATCCTCGTGTACCTGGCCACGCGGTACGACCCGTCGGGGCGCTGGCTCCCGCGCGATCCGGTGGCGGCGGCGCACGTGCAGCGGTGGCTCTCCGTGGCCGCCGGGCAGCTCGTGGCGGGGCCCGCGGCGGCGCGCGCCGCGAGCGTGTTCGGCCGCAAGCTGGACGTCGAGCAGGCCAAGGGGATCGCCGCGCAGCTCTTCGCGGTGATCGACCAGCACCTCGCGAACCAGCGCTTCCTGGCCGGCGACGAGCCGACCCTCGCGGACATCGCGATCTACACGTACACGGCGCACGCGCCCGAGGGCGGCGTGTCGCTGGATCCGTACGGGAACCTGCGCGCGTGGCTCGCCCGCGTGGAGGCGCTGCCCGGCTTCGTGCCGATGAAGAAGGCGCTGTCGTGACCTCCCTGCCCGGGTGGACAAGGGAGGGCTCGCCCTATCACCCGGGCGAGATGGCCATGCAGGCGCGGGCTGGGGCGCGCGAGCGCGCCGAGAAGGCCGGGCGCCGGATCATCCGGGACTTCATGCCCGACCAGCACCGCGAGCTGTTCGCGCAGCTGCCGTTCCTGCTCGTCGGGGCCCTCGACGCAGGGCGCCGGCCGTGGGCCTCGATCGTCGTGGGGCAGCCGGGGTTCATGTCGTCCCCGGATCCGCGGACGCTCGCGGTGGAGGCTCGCCCGGGAGCCGGCGATCCGCTCGGCCCGCACCTCGTGGCCGGCGCGCCCGTCGGCCTCCTCGGCATCCAGCTGGAGACCCGCCGCCGCAACCGGATGAACGGGACGATCAGCGCGGCCGACGAGCAAGGCTTCGTGGTCGAGGTCGGGCAGAGCTTCGGCAACTGCGCGCAGTACATCCAGGCGCGAGCGCCCGAGCTCGTGAGGGCGCCGGAGGCGGCCGCCGCGCCCCCGGCGCTGGCGGAAGGGCCGGCGCTTTCCGCCGGCGCGGCGGCGCTGATCCGCCGCGCGGACACGTTCTTCATCGCGACCGCGGCGCCGTCCGCGCGGGGAGGCGACGCGATCGAGGGCGCCGACGTGTCCCACCGGGGCGGCAAGCCGGGCTTCGTGCGCGTGACCGAGGAGGACGGCCACACCGTCCTGACCTCGCCGGATTTCACCGGGAACTCCATGTTCAACACGTTCGGCAACCTGGCGATGAACCCGCGCGCCGGGGTGCTCTTCGTCGACTTCGCCTCGGGCGGGGTGCTGTCGCTGACCGGTGAGGCCGAGGTGCTCTGGGACGGGCCGGAGCTCTCGGCCTTCGCCGGCGCCCAGCGGCTCCTGCGGTTCCACGTGGCCGAGGGCGTCTGGCGGGAGGGCGCGCTGCCGCTGCGCTGGTCGGCGCCGGTACCCGCGCCGCAACTCGCGGCGACGGGCTCGTGGGAGGACGTGGAGCGCAGGTGACGCCGCGCCGCGGCCCGCGGGGGCCCGTCCAGGGGAGTTTTGCCCCATCGGGGCGATCCGGGGCGGGCCCGGGCGGGCCGGCGTGCGGACGCGCACCTTGAGAATGCGTACGCGTCCTGCATCCTAGCCGGCGACCCCATGCGGCTCGCCAGCAAGCTCACCTTGGCCCTCGTCCTCGTCATGTGCGCGGCGCTGGGCCTGTACGGTTACCTCTCCGTCCGGCGCGAGCGGGCGCTCTTCGAGGCGGACATGCGGCGCGACGAGCACCTCATCGGCATCGCGCTCCGCGCGGCGGTTGTCGAGACGTGGCGCCGGGACGGGATGGGCCAGGCGCTCCAGCTGCTCGACGAGATGAGCGAGCGCGAGGATGGCGTGCGCTTCCGCTGGGTGTGGCTCGACGCGCCGGCCGGGGATCGCTTCGCGCCCGCGCTGCCCGCCGCCGAGATCGCGGAGCTCTCGCGGGGCACCGAGGTGTTCCGGCTCGAGCGCGAGGGCGACAAGAGCGGGCGCTTCTACACGTACGCGCCCGTCGCGGTGGAGCCCGGGCGCGCCGGCGCCATCGAGATCTCCGAGTCGCTCGAGGAAGAAGAGACGTACGTCCAGGCGAGCGTGGTCAACACCGTGGTCACCATCGTCGCCCTCGCGGCGCTGAGCGGGCTCCTGGCGATGACCTTCGGGCAGGTCCTCGTCGGGCGCCCGACGCGGCGGCTCGTCGACAAGGCGCGGCGGATCGGCGAGGGCGACCTCGGCGGGCCGCTGCTCCTGCCGCAGCGCGACGAGCTCGGGCGGATCGCCCACGAGATCAACGCGATGTGCGAGCACCTGGCCGAGGCGCGCGAGCGCGCGGCCCGCGAGACGACCGCGCGCATCGCCGCGCTGGAGCAGCTCCGGCACGCGGATCGGCTCACCACCGTGGGCAAGCTGGCGTCGGGGATCGCGCACGAGCTCGGCACGCCGCTCAACGTGGTGGGCGGCCGCGCCAAGATGATCGCGCGCGGCCTGCCGCAGGAGGAGGCGGCGGAGAGCGCGCGCATCATCGCCGAGCAGGCGGACCGGATGACGAAGATCATCCGGCAGCTGCTGGACTTCGCGCGCCGCCGGGTGGCGCAGAAGGCGCCGGCCGATCTCGCGCACATCGCGCGCCAGACGCTGGCGCTCCTGGAGCCCCTCGCCCGGAGGCGGAGCGTGACGCTCCGCCTCGACGAGGCGGCCGGCGGGGCGGCGCACGCCGAGGTGGACTCGGGGCAGATGCAGCAGGTGCTCACGAACCTCATCATGAACGGCATGCAGTCGATGAAGCGGGGCGGCGAGCTCACCGTGCGGGTGGAGCGCGCCGAGGCGCGCCCGCCGGCCGACCACGGCGGCGCCCCGGGCGAGCACGTCGCCGTCCGGGTGACCGACGGGGGCGAGGGGGTCGCGCCGGAGAACATCCTCCGCATCTTCGAGCCGTTCTTCACCACGAAGGACGTCGGCGAGGGCACGGGCCTCGGGCTGAGCGTGTCCTACGGGATCGTGCGCGAGCACGGCGGCTGGATCGAGGTGGAGAGCGAGCTCGGCAAGGGCTCGACGTTCACTGTGTACCTCGCGCCGAGCGGGCAGGATGGCGCGGATGGCGCAGGATGACGCGCGCCCGGCGGCCGCGGGCCGAGGGCGAGGGCGCGCTCGCCGGGGCGGCCGCCGCGCCGCGGCTGGCCGCGGGCGATGCGCTGTATTACGCGAGCTGTCGAGGAGAGGTGGCGGGCGCGCCATCGAGGTGAGGATGGGCAGGCGAGCGCTGATCATCGACGACGACGAGGCGATGTGCGCGTGGCTCTCGGCGGACCTGCGGTCGCGCGGCGTCGAGGCGACGACCCGGACCTCACCGGCGGAGGCGCTCGCGCTGCTCGAGGCGGACGACGGCTTCGACGTCATCCTGACCGATCTGAACATGCGCGGGATGGACGGGATCGCGGTCTGCGGCCGGGCGGCCGAGATCCGGCCGGACGTGCCGGTCGTCGTGATCACCGCGTTCGGCAGCATCGAGACCGCGGTGCAGGCGATCCGCGCGGGCGCGTACGACTACGTGACCAAGCCGGTCGACATCGAGGCGCTGGCGCTGGCGCTGGAGCGGGCGATCGCGCATCACGCGCTCAAGGCCGAGGTGCGGCGGCTGCGCCGCGCCGTGGCGGGGCCCGGCGGGTTCCCGGACCTCATCGGCCGGAGCGCCGCGATGCGGGGCGTGCAGGACCTGATCGAGCGCATCGCCGACGCGGACGCGACGGTGCTCATCACCGGCGAGAGCGGGACGGGCAAGGAGGTCGTCGCGAAGGCGCTGCACGCGCGGAGCCGCCGCAAGGAGGGGCCGTTCGTGGCGATCAACTGCGCGGCGGTGCCGGAGTCGCTGATCGAGAGCGAGCTCTTCGGGCACGTGCGGGGGGCGTTCACCGACGCGCGCGCGGCGCGCTCCGGGCTGTTCGTCGAGGCGAACGGGGGGACGCTGCTGCTCGACGAGATCGGGGAGCTGCCGCTCGCGGTGCAGCCGAAGCTGCTGCGCGCCCTCCAGGAGCGCCGGGTGCGCCCGGTGGGCGGGAACGCGGAGGTGCCGTTCGACGCGCGCATCGTGGCCGCGACGAACCGCGACCTGGACGAGGCCGTCGAGGCGCGCCGCTTCCGGGAGGACCTGTACTACCGGATCAACGTGCTCCACGTGGAGCTGCCTCCCGTGCGCGCGCGGGGCAGCGACGTGCTGCTGCTCGCGCAGCGCTTCATCGAGGATTTCGCCACGCGCTGGGGCAAGGAGGTGGTCGGCCTGTCGCCGGCCGCCGCCGAGCGGCTGCTCGCCTACACGTGGCCGGGCAACGTGCGGGAGATCCAGAACGCCATGGAGCGGGCGGTGGCGCTCACGGGGTACCCGGAGATCACGGTGGAGGACCTGCCGGCGAAGATCCGGGAGCACCGGCCGTCGCACGTGCTCGTGGCGGGGGACGACCCGTCCGAGCTGGTGCCGCTCGAGGAGGTGGAGCGGCGCTACATCCTGCGGGTGCTCGAGGCGGCGGGCGGGAACAAGACGCTGGCGGCGAGGATCCTGGGGCTGGACCGGAAGACGCTGCACCGGAAGCTGGAGCGGTGGGAGCCGGGCGCCGAGGGGGCGAAGGGGAGCTGAGAGGGTAGGCGGGGTGGAAGAGGCCGCGGCGCCAGGCGCCGAGCGCGGATCGGCGGCGGAGGAGACCGGCGGCTGAGGCGCGGAGGAATACCCCGGGCGGGGAACGACGCCCCACCCCGGATGGCCGACGCGGAGGGATCACCCCTGCAACCCGCCCGCCCGCCCGCCTCAACCTGGGTCGGTTCCGGACGGCCACCTCAACCTGGGTCGGTTCCGGCCACCCCCGGCCACCTCAACCTGGGTCGGTTCCGGCCACCTCAACCTGGGTCGGTTCCGGCCAGCCAGCTCAACCTCGGTCGGTTCCGGACGGCCGCCGGCCGACGGCACGCGGCCTGCAATACAGACCGCTCACCAAGGAGAGAGCCCGATGCCCCACGACTCGATGCGCGGTCTTGCCTCGATCCTGAATACGCCCCCTGAGCCGGTGCCGCGCGTCCACCCCGGCGCGACCCGCATCCGCGTGCTGCTCGCCGAGGACGACAGGGAGTTGCGGCTGCTCCTCGCCACCGCCCTCCGCCGCGACGGCTACGAGGTCCTGGAGGCGCACGACGCCAAGCACCTCCTCGAGCTGATGGGCGAAGCGCTCGTCTCCGGGAACGGCGCCCCGGTCGATGTCGTGGTGAGCGACATCCGGATGCCAGGCGCGAGCGGACTCGATCTGCTGGCCGGGCTGCGCCGCGACGACTGGACCACGCCGGTGGTCCTCATCACCGCGTTCGGCGACCCGGAGACGCACGCGGAAGCCTACCGCCTGGGCGCCGACGCGGTGCTCGACAAGCCGCTCGACGTGGACGACCTGCGGCTCGTGGTCCAGACCCTCGTCTCGATGCGCGGCTGACGCCGGCACGCTCCTGGGGAGCATCCTCGCTGTCACAGCCATCACGAGACAGCGCGTGGGTGGAAGCATGTCGACGAGCAGCTGGCCTCCACACAACCCTTGTCAGAAGCACGCCAGTTGACCGATCGATAGGCTTCCAACATCGCCGTAGAGCAGATCCGTGCAATCGTGACTCGCCGCCCGTGCATAGGCTCGATCGCCTGACGCGGACCCTGTTAAACGTCTTATCGAACGGTCCACGCGCGCGCAATGAGGGGCTCCTCGGCCTCGGCGCGCCTGGTCTGGTAGGAGGCGAAGAAGCCTTAACCGTTCTTTCTTGGGCTCGCCCACGAGCCGCGCCTTCTCACCCCGCCTCGACGGGCAGCCGGCGCGGCTCCCCCGCGCGCTGCGCCTTCAATCACGCCCGCCGCATCTTGTGCCACGCGAGGATACCCGCGTCCGCGCGCACGAAGCGGCACGCGTCGAGATCCGCGTCGCGCGGCTCCGACGACGCGAGCATCCGCTCGTCGCCCGGCTGGATCAGCAAGAGCTCCGCCCGCAACCCGAGCCACGCGAGCAACCGCCCGATCACCGGGATCGGCACGTAGTACCGCCCCACGATCGCCGTCCGCTCCGCGTCGATCGGCGCGCACCCCGCCATGCCCACCACGCGCTTCCCGAACGAGAGGCGCAGCACGCCCGGAAAGCGCACCTCCACCTCGAACCTCCACCCCCGACGGCCATTCCAGGGCTCTCCGTCGTCGTGGCGCAGCACCGCCTCGACGTGGATGACGTCGCCCTCCACGCGGACCTCGCAAGGGTCGAGCATCGCGCCGACGCCCGGGAACCAGGGGCGGTGCGCGAACGGCAGGTGGTGGAGGTCGAGCATGCCCTCCATCGCGCGCGCGAACGGCACGTCCCAGTCCATCGACGCCGTGTGGGCGTGCCGCTCGTCCGGCGGCAGGCCGTCGAACCAGGGCACCGGCGGCAGCTCGGCCGGCCGCTCGCCCCAGAAGAGCCACACGAAGCCCCGGTGCTCCCGCGCCTCGTACCGGGTCAGCGCGAGCGCATCCCCCGCGCCGCGCGCGCTCGCGCCGCGTCCCTCGCACGGGATCGCGACGCAGCGCCCGTCCGAGGCGAACCGGAAGCCGTGGTACGGGCACTCGATCGCCCCGTCCACGACCCGCCCCAGGCCGAGGTCCGCGCCGCGGTGCGGGCAGCGCGCCCGCGCCGCGACCAGGGCGCCGCGCTCGTCCCGGAACAGCACGAGCCGCGTCCCGAAGCGCTCGACGGTGACCGGCCGCTTGCCCACGCAAGCCGCGTCCGCGATGATGTACCAGGCGCCCTCGACGAATGCGCCGCGCCCTTCCTCGATGCCGTGCTTTCGCATGATGCTCCTCCGATCGCCCGGAAGCCTGGGGCCGGCCCGGCCGGGGAGCAGTGCCGCACACGAACGAGGCGCTCGCCGCGCTCCTCGCGCGCCACGTGAACGTCGCAGCGGCGCGCCTGCCGGGCGCAGCGCCGCGGTGAGCGGCCTGCGCCGGCGGCTGGCCTGACGGGTTCCTTCACGCGCGCCCGGCCGCGGCCTGCGCCGCTGCCGGGCCTGCGCTCACGGGCCCTGCGCTCAGGGGCTCGGGGGGGCGATCTCCAGCTTCGCCATCACGCTGCCGCTGCCCGTGATGCCCGCCTGGATGTTCTCGACCGCCTGCGTGATCGCATTGGTGGCCGGGATGAGGCACGCCCCCGCCTTCACGCTGCCGGTGGCCGCGCCCTCGAGGTGGCCGCCCGACTCGACCACCGCCTTGGCGCTGGCGAGGAGCAGCTCGCCGCGCGCGTGCGCGACGACGAGGAGCCGCGGCAGGTTCGCCCTGAGCGTCGCGATCGCCGCCTCGGCGTCCGCCCCACCCTCGATGTTGACCGCGGGCTCCTTGCAGCTGGCCTTCGCGCTCGCGCTCGCCTCGCAGGAGCCGCTGCACTCCGCGGACCCCTGGCACTCGGCGCTCGGCGGCTTGAGCTCGGCCCTGCACTTCGGCGCCTTGAACTGGACGTCGCACGAGCCCGAGCAATCGGCGTTGCACTGCACCGCTGCGTCGGCCGCGAACGCGCACGAGCCACGGCACTCGCCCGTGCAGTTGCCCTGGCACTCGCCGCGGCAGTCGCCGCCGGCGGTCGTCGCGGAGCACTCGCCGTCGCACGTGCCCTCGCACGTCCCCTGGCACGAGCCCTCGCAGTGGACCGCCAGGTTGGCCGAGCCCTCGCACGAGCCGGTGCACTTCCCCTCGCACCGCCCCGAGAGCTGGCCAGGATCGCAGCGCGCGACGATCTCCGCCGGGGTCAGCTGGCACTCGACGTTGGCGCTGCACCTCGCCTCGCAGTTCGCCTGTACGCTCGCGTCGACCGTGCAGCTCGGCGGCTGGAAGGTGATCGACAGGCCGGCCGTCGCGTCCCCGAGCGCGTCGACGGCGAGCTCACACCATTGCACCGCCCGTTCGTTCGGCTTCGTCGCCGTGATCGTCGCCACATCCGCGCCGAGGTCCAGCGCGATCGCCTGACAGGCGCTCGTCACGTCCGCCACGATGGCGCCCGCGGCGCCCGTGAAGTCCGACACGGACTGCATGAAGGCACCATAATTGAGCTCTGCCTCGCCCTCGAGACCCCATTCCACCGTGGCGAGATCGGCGCCCGGCGTGAAGTCGCGACAGCAGACGTCATTCTGCAGCTCCGAGACCTTGTCACACCCCATCGCCGGGACGACGGAGAGCGCCGCCAGCGCCAGCGGGAATGCCGCGATTCGCCACGTCACACGGATATTCATCGGGAAACTCCTTGGTTCTTTGTCGGGCGTGCCGCTGGTGCCGAATTGCCACGGAGAGCGGTGAAACCCCGTGAGGGAGCACGCTCGCCGCCGAGCTCGGACCGCGGCCGCCTCCGAAGCAGGGCGACAATAGCTCATAGATCGACCCGCATGACAAGGCCCATGCTGCGGAATTGTTGCTCGTCTCGACGTCACCCTAGGGCGAAGCCCGTCAGCACGGGAGCCAACGACGACGAGATCTGTTGATGTCCATGTCGACGGCAGAGGTGGGAAGAACGCCCGGACGCGGCCGTCCAGGGACGGCTGCGGGCGCGCCATGACACGGCACGTCGTGGGTACAAGCAGCCTTCATCGAATCGCCGTTGCAGAGCTCGGCCGAGCCGTAGGACAATGGCCCCGTGATGACGCTCGGCCCACGGCTCCCCCGGTTCGTGCAGCTCTCTCTCATGCTCGCCCTGACGGCCGGTTGCGGCGCCTCGTCCGACGACGACGCGGGCCCGACGAGCGGCCAGGCCGCCGGCGAGCCGCCGAGGATGATCGGGATGACGGCGGCCCACAACGCCGCGCGCGCCGCGGTCGACCCGCCCGCCGAACAGGGGGTGCCCCCTCTCTCGTGGTCGCCCGAGATCGCCGCGGTGGCTCAGGCCTATGCCGCCCGGTGCACGTTCGGCCATAGCGCGAGCAACTATGGAGAGAACATCTTCGCGTCGACCGGCTCGTCCCCCACACCGGAGGACGTCGTCGCCTCATGGGTCGACGAGGCGGCCAACTACGATCTTGCGAGCAACGCCTGCAGCTCCACCTGCGGCCATTACACTCAGGTGGTATGGGCCGATTCCCTGCGCCTCGGCTGCGGGGTCGCCGATTGCACGACCGGCTCGCCGTTCGGCAGCGGCACCTGGCAGATCTGGGTGTGCAACTACGATCCTCCCGGCAATTTCGCCGGAGAGCGCCCCTACTGAGCCGGCGCGCCGTCCTCGTCTCCTCCCCGCCCCTCGCCGGCTCTGGTATCGCAGCGGCGATGGACTTCGGGTGGACCCCTTCCCAGCGTGCCGTCCACGACCGCATGCGCGCCCTCGGCGCCGAGGCCGACGCCGCGGCGCCGGACGATCGCATGCGCGTCCTCGCCCGGGGCGGCGCCCTCGGCCTGCCGATCGCCCGCGATCTCGGCGGCGAGGGCCTCGACCTCGTCACGACGGCGCTCGCCTACGAGGGCCTCGGCGCGACCCTGCGCGACGGCGGCGTCCTGCTCGCCGCGGGGGCGCACCTCTTCGGCGTGGCGCTCCTGCTCGCGCGGGTGGGCACCCCCGCGCAGCAGCGCGCGTGGCTGCCGCGCATGGCGAGCGGCGCGTGCATGGCGACGGTCGCCGCGACCGAGGCCGGCGCCGGCTCGGACGTCGCGTCGGTGCAGGCCAGGGCCGACCGCACGGACGCCGGCTACCGGCTCACCGGCGACAAGCGGTACGTGACCTGGGCCGACCGGGCCGACGTGTACCTCGCAATCGCGCGCGACGGCGGCGGCCGCGACGGAGGGGCCCCGGCGCGCGGCCTCACCGCGCTGCTCGTCCCCCGCGCCGCGGGCGAGGGCGCCGCGCGCGTCCTCCCCGGCGCGCCGCTCGCGACCGCGGGCCTCCGGGGCGCGCGGCTCGCGCCCGTCTGGTTCACCGGCTGCGAGGTCGGCCACGACGCGCTCCTCGGCCGCGCCGGCGCCGGCCTCGCCGTCTTCCAGATCGCGATGACCTTCGAGCGCGCGCTCATCCTCGCCTTCCGCCTCGGCGCCATGGAGCGCGCCCTCGGCGAGGCCGTCCGCTTCGCCCGCGAGCGCGAGATCGGCGGCCAGGCGATCGCGCGCCACCAGGCCGTCGCGCACCGCCTCGCGCAGATGAAGCTGCGGCTGGAGACCTCGCGGCTGCTCATCTACCGCGCCGCGTGGGCGCTGGATCAGGGCGAGCGCGGCCAGGCCGAGGCCGCGCTCGCGAAGTGGCACACGGCGGACTCGGCCGTGGCGTCCGCGCTCGACGATCTCCGGCTCCGCGGCGGCGCTGGCTACCTCGAGGACAGCGGCCTCCCCTCCGCCATCGACGACGCCCTGGGCGGCAGCATCCATTCGGGGACGTCCGACGTGCTCGCCACGATCGTCGCGCGGTGGCTGGGCGTCTAGCCGCTCGCCCGCGCTTCACCTCGACTCACCAAGCTCTTCCCTCGTCGTGACGTCAGGCCCCCGGGGAGGGTGCTCGGCGCCCCTCCCACGCAATGAGGAAGAACTTGGACGACGAACTACTGGCCAACCCTCGCCGGCGCCTTTACCAAGGTAGGGCTGCGCGGACCGGCCGAGGGTCGCCGGCCCGCGCCCGTCCGCCGGCCCTTCAAGCCCAACCAGGAACGATATGACCGAAGCGACCGACAATCCCCTGCTCACTCTCGGCTTCGAGATCCCGTTCGATCGCATCCGGAGCGAGCACGTCGAGCCCGCGGTGCGCGCGCTGCTCCAGGACGCCCGCGCCCGGCTCGACGCGCTCGTCGCGGCGCCTGGCCCCCGCACCTACGACAACACCCTCGCCGCGCTCGAGGCCGTCACCGACCGGCTCGACCGCGCCATGAACGTCGTCTCGCACCTCGAATCGACGTCCACCACGCCCGCGCTGCGCGCCGCGTACAACGCCGTCCAGCCGGAGGTCAGCGAGTTCCTGAGCGGCATTGCGCTCAACGAGGGCGTCTACGGCGCGCTCAAGGCGTACGCGGCCACGCCCGAGGCCGCGGCGCTGACCGGCCCGCGGCGCCGCTTCTTGAAGAAGACCCTCGACGATTTCCGGAGGAGCGGCGCCGAGCTCGACCCGGCTGGCAAGAAGCGCCTCTCCGAGATCGACGTCGAGCTCGCCACGCTCACCCTGCGCTTCTCGCAGAACGTGCTCGACGCGACGAACGCCTTCGAGTTCGTGGTCGAGGACGCTGCCCGCCTCGCCGGCCTGCCGCCGAGCGCGGTCGAGGCGGCCCGCCAGGGCGCCAAGGACAGGGGCATCGAGGGCTACCGCTTCACGCTGCAGGCGCCGAGCTACATCCCGGTGCTCACGCACCTCGACGACGCCACGATCCGCGAGCGCTTCTACCGCGCCTTCAACACGCGGGCGACCGAGGGCGACCACGACAACCGCCCGCTCATCCGCCGCATCCTCGAGCTCCGCGGGGAGAAGGCGAGGCTGCTCGGCTACGCGAGCTTCGCCGATCTCGTGCTCGAGGACCGGATGGCGAAGACGGGCGCCGCGGCGCGCCGCTTCGTCGACACGCTGCGGGCGCGCACCGAGCCGGTCTTCGCCCGCGAGAAGGAGGAGCTCGCCGCCTTCCGCCGCGAGATCGAGGGCCCGGACGCGCCGCCGCTCGCGCCGTGGGACGTCGCCTACTACGCCGAGAAGCTCCGCCGCGCCCGCTACGATTTCGACGACGAGGCGCTCCGCCCGTATTTCCCCCTGGATCGCGTCGTCTCCGGCCTGTTCGAGATCGCCCACCGCCTTTACGGCGTGCGCATCGCGCCCTGGCAGGCCGCCCCCACGTGGCACCCGAGCGTCCGCGCCTACCAGCTCGTCGAGCCGGACGGCGCCCAGAGCGCCGCCTTCTATCTGGACTTCGTGCCGCGGGAACAAAAGCGCGACGGCGCCTGGATGCACGGGCTCGTCACGGGCGCGCCGAGCGAGGATGGGCGCGCGACCGGCGAGGACGCGCGCCACCTCGAGGTCCTCGCGGGCAGCTTCACCCCGCCGGTCGGCGGCCGCCCCGCGCTGCTCAACCACCGCGAGGTCGAGACGCTGTTCCACGAGTTCGGCCACATGATGCACCACGCCTCGAGCCGGGTGCCGATCCGGAGCCTCGCCGGCACCAACGTCGCCTGGGACTTCGTCGAGCTCCCCTCGCAGATCATGGAGAACTGGTGCTGGGAGCGGGACGCGCTCGACCTCTTCGCGCGCCACCACGAGACGGGCGCGCCCGTCCCGGATGACCTGCTCCAGCGGATGCGCGCGGCCCGCACGTTCCGCGCGGGCGCCGTGACGATGCGGCAGCTCGGCTTCGCCGAGATCGACCTCGCGCTCCACATGGACTGGACTGGAGAGCAGGGCGATGTCGTCGAGTTCGCGCGCGAGGTCCTCGGGCGTTACTCGCCCGTCCCGTTGCCCGAGGGCTACGCCATGATCGCCGGCTTCTCGCACCTCTTCTCGAGCCCGGTGGGCTACGCCGCGGGCTATTACTCGTACAAATGGGCCGAGGTGCTGGACGCTGACGCCTTCTCCCGCTTCCAGGAAGAGGGACTGTTCAGCCGGAAGGTGGGCGACGCGTTCCGGGGCCAGATCCTCGCGCTCGGCGACACGCAGGACCCGATGGATCTCTACAAGAGCTTCCGCGGCCGCGAGCCCACGCTCGACGCCCTTCTCCAGCGCAGCGGACTCGCCTGAGCCTCCGGGGCGGCCGGGGGGCCGCAGCCACCACGGCGACAAACTCCCTCTCTGGCCATGTGACTGAGCGAGCTCTCGTGAGGCGTTAACTAAGCTCGTTCGATCATGCTCAGGGCATGAAGCCGCCGCTCTCCACCCCACCATCGAGCACCAACGTGGAAGTCTGCGTAGTCGTGGACGTTTACGTGGTCGTGGTCGTGGTCGTGGTCGTGGTCGTGGTCGTCAACGATAGGCCGTGAACGACCACGACCACGTAAACGTCCACGTAAACGTCCACGTAAACGACCACGTAAACGTTCACGTAAACGTTCGGTTGTAGGAGGATGCGGCGCGATGGTTGGTTGACGCCTACGCCTCATCGACCCCCGTAGGCGCGAAGAACACGTGTCTCTTCGCGCGGCGCGGGGAGGGCCGATGTCTGAGCCCAAATGACAAAGCTCCTCCGGCGAAGCCGGAGGAGCTTTGTCTCAGGCGAGTCCGGCGGGGCCCCCGCGCCGCGCGAAGAACACGGTCTCTTCGCGCCGGGCCACCTCGGACGACCGCCCCAAGGAGCCGCCGGCGCTCATCGCGCCGCCCCCCCGCGGGATCACTGAATCTTGAAGTTGCAGGCCGACAGCGTGGCCGTTCCGATCGTCTGCGTCATCGCCCAGTTCGCGAGCGAAGCGACGCTGGCCTGCTCGGACCTGAACGCGTAGTTGTTCGCGAGCTGCACCTCGGCGCCGTTCTTCGGCCGGATGTACACCGAGTACCGCTTCGCCGCCACGTCGACCACCATCCGGACGGTATAGGTCGTCCCGCCGGTGTACGGGAACACCTGGAGCGCCTGGTACCTCGCGCCGTTCCGGACGCGGACATTGCCTTCCTCGTCGAAGATGACGATCGCGGCGAGCTGGGTCCACTGGCTCGCGGAGCTGGTCGAGAGGCCGACCACGGCGTCGATCTTCGACGCGCTCGGCGTCACGTCCCAGGACGCCGTGAAGGTGCCCCGCTGGGTCGACGGCAGCGACGTATTGAACCACTGGCCAGCGTTGACGACCGAGCACACAGGCGCCGTCGGCGTGGGCGTGGTCGGCGTGGGCGTCGGCGTCGTGGGCGTCGGCGTGGGTGTCGTGGGCGTCGGCGTCGGCGTCGTGGTCGTCGTCCCGAACTCGAACGCGCCGATGTCGACCGCGCCCACGGCCGTCCGCCGCTGCGCGGTGCCGACGGCCTGGAGCGCCGCCCTCGGCGGGTGGTACAGCGGCATCGCCAGCGGCGACGGGAACGTGCGCCCCGAGATCCCCGTCGTCGAGCTGACACCCGCGTTCCGCAGCGAGCTCGTCGAGAGCAGCGTCACGTCGCGGTTGCCGATGCTCGTGAAGCCGGGATCGCTCACGATCAGCGTCCCCGTGAAGCCGGAAGGCACCGTCGTGCCCGTGGGCACCGCGTTGTTGACGCCCTTGATGAGCGGACTGCCGGTCGTCCAGCTCGCGTCGTCACGGAAGACCTGAACGCTCCCGCCCCCGACGCGATAGAAGATGTTGTTGTGCAGCTCGATGCTCTCGATGCCATCGAACAGGTGGATCGCCGCGCTCGACCCCGCCATCAGCAGGAACGTGTTGTTCACGAACCGATAACGCCCGTTGGTGTCACCGGTGCCGTCGCCGCCGACGCGGATCACGTACTGCGTGTGCGTCTTGCGGAAGACGTTGCCGACCACATCGGAGTCCTCCCGCGCGAGCCCCGGATCCTGCCCGTCGGGGCCGATGAGCTCGAGGTCCTTGTAGAGCCCGCCCTCGATCCAGTTGTAATAGATCTCGTTCCGCTCCGCGCGGGTCTTCACCGCGTTGCCACCGATTGCATCGTGGACATAGCTGTGCTGCATCCGGAACACGGAACCCGGGTAGGCGGACTCGTCCGTTGCGATGTAGATCGGGTGCTTCTGCGTACCGTTACCGCAGTTATAGACCTCCACGTATTCCACCGTCAGCGAACCTGAATCGCTGTCGGCGCCCAGGATCCCGTGCGATGGGCAATCGTGGATCACCGAGTCACGGATCGTGACATCGTGCCCGTGCTGGAAGATGCACCGCGAGGTGCCGCCCGTCACATCGAACCCCTCGAAGACGATGTGGTTGGCGTTGAGCTCGATCGTGTTGGTCCCGCCCTTCAGGACGGGGCGCTTCCCGCCGACCCGCACGCCGCGGATCGTGATCTTCGAGGTGGGCGTGCCCCATTTCGTGAGCCTGATGTCACCCGAGTACGTCGCGTTGCCGTCGACCTCCACCACGTCGCCCGCCTGCAGTCTGCTGGCTACCTCACCGATGGTCTTGTAGGTGCGCGTGGGACCGACTTGATACGTCGTGCCGGCCGCCTGCTCCTCCGCGTCCAGCTCCTCTGCGGTCACGTCCTCGTCGAGCGGCGCGCAGCCGAAACCGACGATCGACACCGCCACGAGCGAAGCGATGAACTTACCGGCGGCAAACGACCGCGACCCAAAGCCTTGAGAAATCGAATGCATGGCTTTTTCTCCCCCGGCGTCGTCGAACCCCTGTGGTGAACAGGACCGTAACGGGCGAAAGCATCAGGGGGCAGAAGAGGAGCCTCCCGCTGCGTGCCTTCGCGCCGCGAACCATCGGTGCAGACCATTCAGCACCAGAGGGGCGGATACCGGCGCTCTCGTGAAACAACTTATTCCCGGATTAACACGACGGGTCAAGACGAAATGCTTTCGAAAACGAAACGAACACCCAATTAGGTCGCACACCTCGGCCGCTTTTCACATCGCGGTTGCAAATTTTCGATGCAGAACTGCAATGCGCAGTCCGTCCGCTGATGTAAGGAAGGTATAGAGAAGTGGTCGTCCGCTCGCTTGAATCCAGACGAAATCCCCGGGAAATGTGGGTAAACCTCCAGTGCGACTGGGTTCTCCATGTCAGTCAACGACCTTTGCCTACCTTCCCCCCGCATTCGCTATCTCGGCCGCGGCGCCTGTGAACCGAGCGAGGTCGCGCTTCCTCGGCGCACCGCTGCGCTGCAAGCAAGAAACAGCTCGCAGTCCTGCTCGATTGCTTGGCGGACGGTCAGCTATCCGGGTCGCGGCTGGCCTGCGCCGGTCGAGCGCCGATCGCCGTGCCCTTCGTCCGCGCGGTCGTGAGCCGCGCCGCCGGGGTCCATGCGCGCGACGCGGGCTCGCGGGAGATCGTGGAGAGGGACGACGGGCCGGCGCTCGACGGGGAGATCGGGGCGTCCGCGCGGCGCGCGCGCGGCTCGCCGAGCGCGGGAGATGGGCGAGAATCGGTGGGAACTGGCGGGAATCGGCGGGCAGGAGAGCGCTCAGCGCCTCCCCTTGAAGCCCATCATCTGCTGCACCACCGCCTCGCTCTCCTCGGCGATCGCGCCCTCCTGCGCCGCGCGGTCGGCGCAGTCCTCACAGACCTTCTTCTTCTTGCTTCCGACCTTGATCGTCTTGAGCTCGTCGACCTCGCTATTGCATTCGCGGCACGTGGGCATCGCCACACCTTCCTTTCGCCGCGCCAGCATATCGCACCGATCCCGCGCGCGCCGAGATCGCGCCGCGAGCGGACCGCGGGGCTCGCCCGCCCGATGTTTGGCCCGGACGAGCCCCGCGACCTAGGCTCGCCGCGTCACGAGGACACCCAAGGAGGCTCCCATGGATCGGAGGCAGGGCGCGCGCGCTCAGGTTGACTTCCCCGTCTCGGCGCTCGTCGATGGCCACCGGCACCGGTGCCGCGCGATCGATCTCTCCCCCACGGGCATGGTCGTCGAGCGCGCGCCCGCGCTGGCAGGCCGGGCGCTGCCCGCCGTGACCCCGTTCGAGCTCGACCTCGGGGTCGGGCGCCCCATCCGGCTGCGCGCCCGCCCGGTCTGGGACCGCGACAACCTGCTCGCCGTCCGCTTCGTCGTCATGAGCGACGCCGACAGGCTCACCATCGCCGAGCACCTAGACCAGCGCGCCCACCGCCGCGAACCCCTCCATTAGGGCGTGAACGCCTTGAGCTGGATCGGGGGGGCACGTCCCCGACACGATGCTCACCTGCAAGGATGAAATCGCAGGATTGCAACACCGGGAGGATGTGCCCGGGACATCTATGCGAAATTTAAATCTATTTCCATCTTCTCGCAGTGGCATGTGAGCTGCTAATTCACGGACGAGCGTTGCTGGTGCGGCCTCTCCCCCCCGGGCCCCGGCGACGCTTTTTTCTTTTTGTCGCTCGATGGAGCGACGAGCGGTGGGCCACGCTCTACGTGCGTGGCTCTCTTCGCCGCCGCGCAGCGGAGATCGACGCCCGCGGAATGCTGGCGGCGGAGCGGCGAAGCTCGTCGAGCGCGTGCTCGGGCAGGCGCGGCGCGCGCGGCTCGGCCGCGCCTGGGTCGGGAGGGACGGCGCCTGGGTCGGGAGGGGCGGCGGGCGCGCGGGCGCCCAGGTACGGCCAGAGGCTCTCGCGGATGGGCGCCGGCAGGACGTTCTCCAGGTACTCGAGCGCGGTCCCGCGGAGGTGGGCGTCGTCGGCGTGGAGCGCCCTGTAGGCGATCTCGAGCGGCTCACGCTCGAGGCAGAGGGAAAGGACGCGGAACACGTGCTCCAGGCTGCGGCTCGTCCGCTCGACGAGCAGGCGCTCGGCCAGCGGCGCCTCGACCGGGGGCGCGACGTTGGGGGGCTGGGCGTCCCACACGCGACGACCGATCGCGATCTCCCGCATCGCCGCCTCGATCACGTCGTCGCGCCGCAGGTGGACAGGCGCGCGCTGCTGGAGGAGCCGCGCGAGCGCGACGCCGCACTGATAACGCACCTCGAAGCGCTCGTCGGTGAGGCCGAGCATCAGGCCTTCGGCGGCGCGCTGGGTGGGACAGGCCTGGAGCACCCGCGGGATGCGGCGCCGGAGGGCGACGCTCACGGACGGATCGAGGAGCGCGTCGAGGAGCTGGCCGGTCGCGCGGGGGGCGACGGCGCGGAGCGCCCGGATCGCCTCGGAGGCGAGCCCCTCGCGCTCCAGGAGCGGGAGGAGGTGCGGCACGAGCGCGGGATCCGGCTCCCGGACGAGCGCACGGCGGATCCGCTCGGGATCACTGGAGCGGAGGTCGGCCGTGGCGGCGAGCACCGGATCCGACGCCAGCGCGGCCGAGGCGGCGCGCGCGGACAGCGGCCCGTCGACGCCCCTGCGATCGCCCGCCGGAGGCCACGGCGAGCCCCCGGGGGCGTGGCCGGAGAGCGATGCGGGGCCGGCGGGCGCGGGGCCGGAGAGCGGTGAGCGGCCGGAGAGCGGTGAGCGGCCGGAGAGCGGCGGGCCGGGGTGCGACGTGCGCTCGCCGTCGGCAGGGCCGCGCCCGACGTCGGGCCGCGCCGCCGCGTTCCGGAGCGCAGCGAGCTCGGCGAGGACCTTGTCGCGGCTGAGCGCGTCGACGGTGCCGCTCAGGGTGCGGCGGGTGGTCGCATCGACGACGTTCGTCGGGTCGAGCGAGACGGCGCCGGAGCGCAGGCTGCCCTCGAGCGCGGCGACGTAGCCCCGGTGCAGCCGCGGCGTGAAGAGCAGCGTGACGCCCGCGGCCGCCGCGCCGAGGCCGAGCAGCAGCGGGAGCGACCCGCCCGGGGCGAGCACGAGCAGGCCCATCGCGAGGCCGCTGCCCGCCGCGGTGCCGATGCGGTCGAAGCCGACGTCGATGAGCGTCTTGATCGACCGCTTCTGGTCCGGAGGCAGGGGCGTGTAGAGGAGCTCGTAGCCCGAGCGGAACAGCGAGTTCCGGAGCACCGCCTCGGTCGCGCGGACGATCGAGGCGGCCCAGAGCCGCGGCGCGACCACGAGGGAGAGGGTGCTCGTGACGACCGCGGCCGGAAGGATGCCAATGGTGGCAGCGAGCCCGAGCCGGTCGAGCGAGAAGGTGGCGGCGAGCGACTGCACAAGGAAAGAGAGCACGCTCACCGAGAGGTGGAAGAGCGCGAAGAACGAGAGCAGCGCGTTGTGGTCGGTCATCGCGGCGGCCGCCTCGGCGCTGAGGGCCACGTCGAACAGCGCGCCGCTCACGGCGCCGAGGCCGACGAGCAGGCCGAGGTCGCGCAGGTGGCTGCTGTCGCGCAGCGCGGCGAGCCCTGACCCGCCGGCCCCAACCTCGGTGCGCCCGGCCTCAACCTCGGTGTGCGCCACCTCAACCTCGGTGCGCGCCACCCCAACCTCGGTGCGCCCGGCCCCAACCTCGGTGCGCCCGACCTCAACCTCGGTGCGCCCTGCCCCAACCTCGGTGCGCGCCACCTCAACCTCGGTGCGCCCCGCCCCGCCGGCGGCGCCGGCCGCGCGCGCGAGGCCGGCGCCCAGGTGGTGGGTGGCCCAGGCGGTGAGCACGCTCACCGCGGAGAGGGCGAGGAGCATCGTCGGGGCGTCGATGAGGCGGCTGGCGCGCCAGGCGAACAGGCCGCCGATCACCCCGCCGACCGTCCCGCCGCCCGCGATGCGCCCGATGGAGTGGCGGGCGGTGTGGGGGTCGAAGCGCTCGTTGACGAGCGACCAGAAGGCGGAGATGAGGGTCGCGCCGAAAACGGCGATATGCAGGTAGAAGACGAGGGCGGCGGCGCCGGGCGCGCGCCGGGCGAGGCCCCACTCCAGGGCGAGGAGCGCGGAGCTCGCGGCGAACGTGGCCGGGACGACGCGCGCGGGAGAGAGCTGGAGGAGCGCGCGCGAGAGCAGGACGACGGCGCCGAACGACAGGACCGCGCCGGCGGCCATGACCTTGGGGACGTCGGCCGCGCCGAAGCTGGCGAGGAAGAGGGCGTCGCGCGTCGCCCGGCCGGCGACCTGCTGGGCGATCATCGCGCCCGAGGCGATGGCCGCGAGGAGAACGGGCCTGTCGCTCGCGATGTCCTCTCCCACCTGTGCCCCGGGCATCCTAGGCCGGTTCGGCGGCGAGCACGCGGGCGTCGGTGACGATGGCCCCGACCGGGACGTCGCCCGGCGTCGCCGGCACCTCGGCGACGAGCTGGAAGTCGAACACGACGCCCACGGCGTGCGCCGGCGGGCAGAAGCGCGGCAGGGTGCTGTCGTAGTAGCCGGCGCCATAGCCGATCCGGTGCCCTCGCGGGTCGATCTGCAGGGCGGGCACGACGATGACGTCGAGCGCAGCGGCCTCCTCGTCGGTCGCGTCGGGCTCGCGGAAGCCGAGGCCGCGCTCCTGCATGGCCTCGGGGTCTTCGACGAAGCGGAAGGTCATGGCGCGCGACTCGGGGTCGATGGATGGGTAAGCAACCCGGGCGCCACGGGCCCGCAGGAGCGGATCGAGCTCCCGGAGGTCGACCTCGTTGCGCCCCTCGATCGGGTAGAAGAGCGCGACCCGCCGGGCCGCGGCGAGGGCCGGCAGCTCCGCGAGCGCGCGCTGGATCCGGCGCGATCGCACGAGGATGGCGTCGGCCGGGATGGAGCTGCGGACGGCCCGGGCGCGCTTCCGTAGCTCGGCTTTGGCGCGGTAGCGCAGGGCGGCCTCGGCATCGGGGTCCATGGCTCGGTGGTTCCTCCGGCGCGCATCCTAGAGAGCCGCCCCGGGCCGGGGAACCGCCATGTGCGAAATCGATGGGAGGTGGCGCAGTTGGCCCCAGGTGTGGCGCTCTTGCACCGAGCGCGCGGGCAGCGGCTCGCGCTGCGAGCGCGGGGGAGCGGGACGGCCGGGGGCTCGGTGCGCGCAGGGATCGGGCGGAGAGAGCGGGAGCGACCGCGCGGAGGGCGCAATTGCGAGCGGCTGGCCGGGGTGAGCCCACGGACGAGCCCGGTGGCACCGTTCGTGCTATTCGCGACGACTGCGGCGACTGCGGAGCCTGCGTGGATGGCGGCGACCGCCGCCGCCGCGCGATCCGCGCAGGCAGCACCTTGATCGCGGAGAGGCGACAGCGGAGCGGGGCCACGGCGAGAGCAGGAGCCCCCGACGCCGGAGGAAGCGATGTTCTGGGAGGATTTCAAGAAGTTCGCGATCCGTGGCAATGTCGTCGACATGGCCGTGGGCGTCGTGATCGGCGCGGCGTTCGGCAACATCGTCAAGGCGCTGGTGGATAACCTGATCATGCCGCCGATAGGCCTCCTGACGGGCGGCATCGATTTCAGCCGGCACTACATCGTCCTGAAGCCCCCGAGCGGCCCCGGTCCGTACGCGACCCCCGAGGAGATGGTGAAGGCCGGCGCGGTGCTCCTCCAGTACGGGGTCGTCATCAACAACCTGGTCAGCTTCTTCATCGTCGCGCTCTGCGTCTTTCTCCTGGTGCGGCTCATGGGGAAGCTTCACCGACAGCGCGCGGAGGAGGTGACGACGAAGGAGTGCCCCGAGTGCGCGATGAGCATCCCCATCAAGGCGGTGCGCTGCGGGCACTGCACGGCGGCGCTGAAGGGCGCATAAGGCATAACGGAGAGATCACCGCGCGGGCGGCGCTGCGGGCGCGGCTCGCCGGTGAGCGGGCTCCCCGTCGACGCAGCGCCCGTTGACGCCTGTATCGTCCGGAGGGGAGCGCGGCCGCGGAGCGCCGCGCTCTGGCTCAATGGTTCTCGACGGGCACGCCGGCCTCGAGCACGGCCTTCTTCAGCGTCAGAATCTCTTGCTGGCTGTCGGTGAGCTCCATCGAATGAAAGCCGGGTGGAGCGGTCGGACCCATGTGGATCGGGGCGACCGCGGTCTCCAGGATCGGGATGCCATCGAGCCGGCGCTGGTCGATGCGGGGCCTCGGCTCGGTGAGCACGGGGAGCAGGCTCGGAGACGCCGTGACCCGAGGGCTCAGCGCGTTCACGCGATCGGGCGCGAACAGCTCGAGCGCGGTGCGCGCGATGCACGTATGATCGAGGGTGCCGTGGAACGGCACGCCGCGCGGAGCCCACGGCGAGATGACCAGGGCCGGCACGCGAACGCCGAGCGTATCGAACGGCGCCGCCTCGCTCGCGGGCGACGGCGGCGGGCGCACGTGGTCATAGAACCCGCCATGCTCGTCGTAGGTCACGACCAGCGCCACGTGGGGCCAGGCCGGGCTCGCGATGAGGTGGTTGTAGATGCGCGCGATCAGGTTCTGACCGCGCGCCACGTCGGCCGGCGGATGGTCGTCGTTCGCCCAGTTCAGCAGCGCGTCGACGTCGACCAGCGTGAAGTTCGGGTCGATCCACGAGACGCTGGGCAGCGTGCCTTCGCGGCAAGCCTTGTAGAACGAGGAGATCTTCGCGATCGGCGGCCCGCGGTGGCCCTTGTATTTCTCGACGGTGCGCAAGAACGCGATGTCGTGCGAGTAGTAGCGCCACGAATCGGCCGGCAACAGGTCGAAGAACGTCGCGCGGTCGATCCATTGCAGGTTCCCCGTGCGCCCGGCGCTGGTTCCGCAGAGCGCGAAGAACCGGTTCGGCCACGTCGGCCCCGCGAACGAAGCGAACCACCGGTCGCAAACGACGTACTGGCGCGCGAGGCTATCGTACGTCAGCAGATCGCGCTGGTCGTACCAGCTCATGATCTCGGCGACGTGGCTGCTCGTGCTGTAGCCCTTCACGAAGCCGTCCATCGCGCCACCGTTGATCTGCCGCACGACGTCCGTTCGGAGATGATGCGGGCGGATCCGGGCTCTCGTGCTCTCGAGATGATATCCCGTGATCGGCGCACCGTTATCGTCCGAGTTCGTCGCGCCGATCACCCCATCGACGTCCATGCCTGTGCTGCGCAGGTAACCAATCATGTGATCGAAAGAGCGGTTCTCGAGCATCACGATGACCAGATGACGGATGTCTGCCATGTTCCACCGCTCGCTTTCCCATGCGGCTCAGCGCGCTGTCGGCCGACACGGCCGCGCAGGGCCGGTTTCACTATCTTGAATTCATCTACCGCAATCTGCCAGGGGAGAAGAAAATCCAAACATTTCGAAGACGTCAAGCCCCAGCTGCGGGGCCCCGCCCGGGTTGCCCGAACGTTTTCCATGCGCTCCGACATCCCCCGAAAAGCGGTGCCACTTCACAGGGGCACCTACGTGCACGCCACGGGGCTCGTGTTCGAGGGCATCTCGACCCTGCTCGACGACCACATCCCGCCGCCGGGCCGAGCCACGGCACTCGCACGGCTCCGGCGGTACGCCGGCTGGAGGCGGGCCACGCGCCCATCGCCGGGCAGGCGAGGAAGAGGCTCGACCAGGAGCTCGGGAAGCCCGGCTTGCTGGCGCCCTCCTTCGATGATCTGAAGGCGCAGATGCAGAAGCTCTCGCTGCCAATCGCGAAGGCGCGCAACTTGCCGAGCGCGGACTACCGGGATGCCATCCGCGCCCTGAAGAAAGAACAGCTCGTTGGCGAGGCGATCTTGCCGCATTACAAGGAGCGCCTCTCCCAGATCGAAGAGATCATCCGGAAGAAGCGCCTCGTCACGCTGCCGGAGCGGCCGGCGCGCATCCGGCTCGGCACCGCCGCGGAGAGCGCCGAGATGCCGGCGCCGCGCATGCGGCCGCCGCGCATGCGGCCGCCGCGCATGCGGCCGCCGCGCATGCGGCCGCCGCGGCTGCTCGACAACCAGGGAGAAGCGGGGGAGTTTGTGCTTCCGCTCAGCCTGCCTGGGCCCTCTGACGAGCTGCGGAGGGATCGACGACTTCACCCACGCCGCGGCCTCATGGACGCTCACCGCCCACGAGGCGCGCCCCGGGCACGAGCTCCGGTTCGCCTCGCTCGTCGAGCGGGGCGTCTCGATCGCCCGGGCCGTCTTCGCGGAGAACAGCGCCAACATGGAGGGGTGGGCTCTTTACTCGGAGGCCATCCTGCTCCCGTTCATGCCGCCCGAGGGCCAGCTCGTCTCCCTGCAACACCGCCTGGTCCGAGCCGCCCGCGGCTTCCTGGACCCGGAGCTCCAGGCGGGCAAGATCACGCCGGCCGCCGCGCGGGCCTTCCTGGAGAAAGAGGTGGTCCTCTCGCCGCCCCTCGCGCAATCCGAGGTGGAGCGTTACACCTTCCGCGCACCGGGGCAGGCGACCTCGTACTTCTACGGGTTCACCCGGCTGATGGAGCTGCGACGAGAGGTCGAGTCCATGATGGGCCCGCGCTTCGACGCGCAGCGATTCCACGACTTCGTGCTCGCCCAGGGCATCCTGCCGCCGAAGCTGCTTCGCAAAGCCGTCATCGAGCGTTTCGTGCCGGCACAGCGGACGCCCTGAGCGGCGGAGGGCCCGCGGCGCGCTCTGGATGAGCTCTCGCAGGCTGTCGCCAGGATCGGATCCGGGCGCGGCGACACATTGATGATCCGCGGGTCGTAGTACCGCGCCCCGAAGTAGTAGAGCCCCGTCGCCTGGTCGAGCTCCTTCCCGGTGAACACGTACGCCCGCCTGAGCTCGTACCGCGAGTCCGACGCGTCTATCCACAGCTCCCCGCTCGGGAAGTACTCGTCTCGCTGCGTCAGCGTCTGCTCGTTGTTCGACGCGAAGCTCGTGCTGCCCAGGTGGTCCGGGTGGTAGTACAGCGTCGGCGGGTCACGGAACCAGTCCGGATCCATCTTGCTCGCGATCCGCGTCTGCCCCGCATAGATGTGCTTCGTCACGAACCGCCCATCGCGCAGCGTCAGGTGCTGGTCGTGGTACGCCTCTCCTCCTCGCCGCTCACGTGGTGCAGGTGCACCCGCCGCTCGCCGTCGCCGTCGTACAGCATCCGCGACAGCACCTGACCGTTCTGGCTCACCCGCGTGACACGGTTCTCCTCGTTCCAGTCCGTCGTCCGCGTGTCCGAGCCACGGTACGTCCAGCCGGTCTGGTTGCCGCTCGCGTCATACCGCATCTCCCGCGGCCACGGCATCGACTCCGCCACCAGGTGCTCGTCGATGCGCCTCGGCGCGTGCGGCTGCGGGCCCGGGTACTGGTACTCCGACCGGTACGTCTGCTCCCGGATCGCGTGGTCCTCGCGCCATCCGTCGCACCCAGCCGGAACCGGCGTGGGGCACGTCTGCGGCACGTACCGGTAGCTCGCCTGGTCCTTGGTCAGGATGTTGCCAATCTCGTCGTACGAGAACGACAGCCGGTACCGGTACTGCCAGTCTCTCCGGTCCTGGTACGTCCCGCTCGCCGAGAGCAGCTGGTACAGATCGTCGTACCCGTACTGCTGCGTCGTCGGCCCCACCAGGACCGAGCCCGGCATCGACTGGTCGTACGGCACCTCGTTCCGCACGCGCTCCAGGTTGCCCGCCACGTCGTACTCGTACCGCATCCGCTGGAACGCCCTGGCCGGCTGCCCGCGCTCCACGAGGTACCGGTCGCGGTGGTCCGCGTTGATCTGCTGAAGCCGCCGCGACTTCTCGTAATACCGATACGACGTCGCGATCCCGTTGCCGTGCACCACCCTCACCCGCTGCTCGAACTCGTCGTACCCGATGTGCAACAGGTACTGCGTCACCGCCGGCTCGTCCGGGTGCTGCGGGTTGATCTGCGTGTTCGTTCCCACGGCCGACCGGACCAGGCCACCTCGGTCGTAGCCGTACGTCACCACCTCCGCCCCGGAGCCAGGGAACTTCATCGACAGCAGCCGCCCGAACCCGTCGAAGTCGTACTCCATCGTCGCCTGGTACGGCCCCCGGTGCGGCTCCCGCAGCCGGGGGAACTCCGTCGTCAGCTTCGCCACGTTCCCCAGCCGATCATAGGAGAACGTCCTCTTCCCCGCCTCGCTCTGCTCCTCCACGAGCCGCCCGGCCCGGTTGCCGTGCTCGTCGCCCGCCTCGCTCGGCGCGCCGTACACATACGTCACGTCCGTCGAATCCGGATAGTCCACCCGCCTGAGCCGGTTGAAGTCGTACTCGTATCGGATCAGCTTGCCCGCGCCCTCCGCCAAGAGCTTCGCCGTCTGCCGCGCCCCGACGTTGCCTGACCGGTCGTAACGCCACTCCGTACGCCCCATGTCCGGGCTCGTCAGCGTCACCATCCGCCCCAGCGTGTCGTACGCCGCCGTCGTCACGTTCCCGCGCGCGTCCATCACCCGCATGAGCTCGTCGACCGCGTTGTACCCGTACCGCGTCATCAGGGTGGTCCACGCCTCCGACCCGCGCAGCCGATTTCGCTCCTCGACCGCCACGATCGCGTTGTCCACGTCCTGGTACGCCTTGCGCACCTTCCCCTTCGGGTCGACCTCCGTCGCCACGAACATCGCCACGCCATCGAGCTCGTCGATATCGTAGCTCGTCGTGGTCACCGCCTCGCCGGCCTCGGCCTCCTCGTCCGGCTCCCTCCGCTCGACGATGCGCGAGAGCACGTCGTACTCGAACGTCGTCGGGTGCTTCAGCGGCACGTCCACGAACGCCGTGGCCTCGCCCGTCGCGAACACCGGCTGCCCCTGCTGCCAGACGCGCCCCCGCTCGTCCAGCACCCTCCGGCCGCTCACGCTCATGCCCACGACCGGCGCGGCCCCCGTTCCCGGATCCCTTTCCAGATCCTTCTTCGTCTGGATCACCCGGTCCAGCCCGTCCACGAACGTCACCGTGTCGATCGGATCCCCCAGGTGCTGCACGTCCTTGTGCCGCGTCCGCGCCCACGCCGGCACGGCGACGCTCTCCCCTGGCTGGAGCGCATACTCGAACGCGATCGTCGCCTCCGCCGCCGCCAGCGGGTCGTCCGGACCGAACACGGCCCGCAACCGCCCGAACGCGTCGAAGTCGTAGTGGACCTCATGGCCGTTGACGTCCCGCACCGCGCTGACCGCGCCGTAACGGTAGTCCGACGACGTCTCCGAGAAGTATCCGAACGAGTCGTCCACCCGGGAGAGGTACGTCTCCGCGACATCGTCGTACTCGTACGTCAGCGTGAAGCCCCGCGGCTCGATCGCCTGCTCCAGGTTCCCGTACGCGTCGTGCGAGAACTCCCATGTTGGATTCGTCGATGCGTCTCCCGTGTACGGCGCCCCCGTCGCCGGATCCTTGCCGCCGATCACCGTGCTCGTGATCCACTCGACCGCCCCGGTCACCTCGTCGTACCCGGCGGTGCGCTCCCGCAGCAGCCTCCCCGCGCTGTCGCGCACCTCGACGCTGTCCGCCCGCACGATGTGCGGCCCGTAGTACGTCACGTGATGGATCGTGGTCGTGACGTCGTCCTCCAGCGTGCCTGGCTCGCCGTGCTCGATCACCCCGATGAGGTTGCCGCGGTCGTCCCAGTCCCGCTCCTCGCTCGTCTGTTTGCCGGGCGCGCTCGGGTCCGTCGTGTTGCCCTCGTACCACGACATCGTCCGCAGCTCTTCCTCGGGGAAGAACGAGCCCGTCAGCGTCGGCTGCGCCCCGGGCGCGCGGTACGCCACCTGCTGCCGGCTGAACAGCCGCCCCTCGGCATCCTGCTCGATCACCTCGGCCACGAGCCCGCGACGGTAATAGTCCTGGTTGTGGTAACGCGTCACGATCTGCGAGCCGTCCTCGCGCGAGCCGCCCCGCGAGCACACGATCGGCGAGCTGCACCTCGGAGAGGGCACGCGTCGGCGCGCCGGCGGTCCAGAACAGGATCTCCTGCGGCCCGCGTTCGCCCGAAGGAAGCCACTCGATAACGACGTGCTGGGCCGTGACCGCCATGGGAAAACGCGTCCAGCGCTCGCCCGTGCCGTGGAGCGGCACGTCGACCAGGCCGGAGGCGGCCTGAAGCTCCGCGGCGTCCTCCGCACGGACCGTGAGCACGCCCTCGCTGCGCCCGTACAGGGAGAGCGCCTCGAGCGAGGTGGGCTGCGAAAACGAGACCCGGATCCGCACCTTCTCCCCGGTCTCGCTGCGAAGCCCCGTATCGCCGCGGCCGTCGAACAGCACCCACGGGTCCGCCCCCGGGACGGCGCCGTCGGCGCGAACGTCCGCTGGCAAGGCCACCATCGGGACCACGGCGAGACCATCGGGTCCGCCGGCGGGGTCGCCCGCGCTCGCGAGCACGGCGGCGTCCCCGGCGAGCGCCGCCGCGGGCTCGGCGCCGCCGCGAGCGCCGGTGAGCCGCGCGCGCAGGGGATCGCCTATCCGGCGCAACGTCAGCGCTTGAGCCCACGCGCCGAGGGGCGCGCTCACCACCATGAGCAAGAGAACGCAACCCGCGCACCGCCGCCACACCCGTCTCATGCACCCGGACGTCATCGCTTGCCTCCGCGGCCGCGAAGGGAGCAAACGACATCGTAAATAGCAATTACAAGCGATAACAGGCGAGGCGGTCTCACCGCAAAAAGCGCCGGATCCGGCCGGTTCTCAGCACGATTTCAGCGCATCCTCAGGCGCTCCGTCTCCGAGCCATCGAATTCAGACTACCGGATGCGAAGAAGTTCGTTATCCTGTCACGCTCAAGCAACAATCCTTGGCTCGCCCTCTCGATCGCCCGTGCGGCGTGGGGGGGTGGCCGATCACGCCGTTCACGGAGGTGACCTTGCGCAATCTCACGATCGGTGACCTGAAGCTCGCCCTGCGCGATCTCTTGACCGACAAGGCCGATGAGCTGCGCCTGTCGGCGACAGGCAAGCTGTATGAGCCCCGGCTCCGGGCGAAGCAGAAGGAGATCGACGCGATCCCCGACGCCGCGGGCACGCAGGCGCCGCTGGCCAGGGAGCTCGCCGAGGCGGACGCCCGGCACGACGGCCTCGGGGCGGCCGTCTTCTTCCTGTGCAAGGCCGTCGAGGCGCACCCCGCCTTGCCGGCGGCGCTCAAGGAAGCGGCGGCGACCGCGCAGCAGGCGTTCGTCCCGAAGCTCGACGTGCTCCGCGCCCCGTACGCGGACGAGGCGTCGGCGGCGCTCGACAACCGGCCCGAGCTGACCCGGCTCAAGGCGGAGCTGAAGGCCGCCGCGACCCCCGGCGGAGGGACCCTGCACGACTGGGTGAAGGCGTTCGTCGCCGCCGGAGACGACATCGACGGCCTGCTGCGCAGGCGCGCCACGCTCCTCGCGACGGGCGAGAACGCCGCGGCCACCGGCCCGCTCCGCGGCGCCGCCGTCGGGCTGCTCGGGCGGTTCCGGGAGGCGCTCCGGGACGAGATCCAGGAAGAGGGCAGCAAGCTGCCGGCCGACCACGAGGCGCGGCTGTTCGGCTACGTCGACAAGCTCAACGCCGATCGCGAGCGGGTCGGGCGCGGGCGCGCGGCGCCCGAGCAGGCCCCGCCCACGCCCCCTGGCCCGCCGACGGTGCCCGGCGCGTCAGCGCCGACCGCGCCGGAGGTGAGCGCCGATCCCGAGCTGTAGCCGGACCGCTCGCGGCGACATGCCGGGGGCGTGAGCGGCGAGGCCGCCGGGCATGTCCGACATGCCCGGCGGCCTGCTCGACGAGGCACCCGCCCATGTCGCGACATCCCGGGAGCCGTGACGGAGCAGGCGCCCGCCCATGTCCGACATGCCTGGGGGCCTCGCCTGGCAGGCGCCTGCCCATGTCCGACATGCCTGGGGGCCTCGCCTGGCAGGCACCCGCCCATGTCCGACATGCCTGGGGGCCTCGCCCAGCAGGCACCCGCCCATGTCCTTCCTCCTGGGTGCCCTCGCATCCTAGGATGCGCCCGTGTCGTTCATCCCGCAGCAGGGCAATTTCGTACGCATGCGCTCGCGCCTCTACCTCGTCGATGACGGCGCCCGGGGCGCTACCGACGACCAGGTGCGCGACGAGGTCCTGGCACGGCTGATCGAGCTCAACCGCGTCCGCACGGAGGACAAGCGCACGCGCGGGTGGCGGTGGCACGAGACGCGGGCAAACTGGACGACGATGGCAACGACTGAAGCAGGCGCGCTCCGCGCGCGCGGAAGCTCGCGCCCGCTGCTCACCAGAGAACACGATGCTTAGACAGCTGGAGCTCGACGGCATCGGTCCGGCCGACAAGCTCACGTTCGGGCCGCTCGCGGGACGGCTGAACCTCATCACCGGCGACAACGGCCTCGGCAAGTCGTTCCTCCTCGATGTCGCCTGGTGGGCGCTCACGCGGACCTGGCCGCAGTACCCCGCTGTCCCCAGGCGGCCAGACGCGTCCATCGGGTTCGCCTTCGACGGGGCCAAGGGGCTCACCGAGGACGTGTCCCCCTGGATCGCGAAGGCCCAGGACTGGAAGCGAAAGCGAGGGCGGCCATCGAACCCCGGCCTCGTCCTCTACGCGCGCGCGGACGGGGCGTTCTCGGTCTGGGATCCGGCGAAGAACTACCGCCTCTACCGCGGCGCGGACGGCAGCGAGCGGGAGATGCTGCCCGCCTACCACTTTACGCCGGGTCAGGTCTTCGATGAGCTCCGCACCGGCGACAACCAGGTGGTCTGCAGGGGATTGCTCGACGACTGGACGCGCTGGCAGCAGTCCCATGACCCTCGCTTCGCGATGCTCTCCCGGATGCTCGAGGCCCTGTCCGAGGATCCGGAGCGGCCCATGGAGGCCGGCAAACCTACGCGGCCCTTTCTGGAGGACGTGCGCGACGTCCCCACGATCAAGATGCCTTACGGCGACGAGGTACCGGTGATCTTCGCCGCGGCCGGAATGCAGCGCATGCTCAAGCTGGCGTACCTTCTAACCTGGGCGTTCTCGGAGCACGAGGAGGCGGCGCGGCGACAGGCCCTCCCGCTCTCGGAGCAGGTCATCCTGCTCATCGACGAGCCCGAGACCCACCTCCACCCCAGGTGGCAACGCGCGGTGCTCCCGGGGCTCCTCAGGACGATCGGCGCGTGGGGCGCGCATGCGCCGCGCGTCCAGGTGATCGCCGCCACGCACTCCCCGCTGGTGCTCGCGTCCGTGGAACCGCTGTTCGATCCCGAAGCGGACGCGCTCTGGAAGCTCGATCTCGTGGACGGCGCCGTGCAGATCGCGCAGGACGCGTGGCACAAGCGGGGGGACGTCAACCGCTGGCTGATGTCCGACGTGTTCGATCTCGGCGCCGCGACGTCCGCAGAGGCAGAGGCCGTGCTGCGCCGTGCGCGGCGGCTGCTCGGAGACTCGAGCCCTGATGCAGCCGAGGTCCGGCGCGTCAACGAGGCGCTCCTTCGCACGCTCCCCGAGATGGATCCCTTCCTGGTGCGCTGGCGGTATTACATCCAGCAGCACGCTGGCGGGGAGTCCGCGTGATTCGCGTCCAACGAGCCGCCGAGCCTGCCGAATTCGACGCCAAGGTCCGACAGAAGGGGAAGGCGGCGCTAAAGGAGCTGATCGGCTCGACCGAAGCGCCCAGACGACGCGGACCCAGGCGGGAGAAGCTCGCCGAGGGGATCGAGGATATCCCCTCCGAGGCCCTCCCCCCGTTCTGGGTGCAGGCATTGCCGGAGCTGCGAGCGGCCTACCGGGGCATCTGCGCCTATCTCGGAATGTACATCGACCCCGCGACAGGCCTGGCGACGGTCGACCACTTCAAGCCGAAATCGAATCACAAGGCGCTCGCCTATGAATGGAGCAATTTCCGGCTCGCCTCGCATCAGATCGACACGAACAAGGGCTATCACGAGGACGTCCTCGACCCCTTCGAGATCCAGGACGGCTGGTTCGTCATCGACCTGGGCACGTTCAAGGTCGAGCCTGCGGATAGCCTCAATGACGACCTCCACGCCGCGGTGATCGCTACGCGGGATCGGCTGGGGCTGAACTCCCCGACGTTCTGCGCGAGCAGGGCCCGTTACCACGACCTCTACCTCGGGCTGAGGACGGATCCCGACGACCCGGAGGAGCCTCTCCCGCTCGCCTGGATCCGCCGTCATTGCCCGTTCATGGCGCACGAGCTCCACCGCCAGGGTCGCCTCCGCCCTGCTGATCGGGAATCCACCCGTTGACCCCGGGGCGCGTGAGATAGCTCGCCACCGCGGCGGCGGGTACGAGCCGAGCGCACAACACGGCGCGGCTGTCGGCCTTGTCGCCGACGACGCCGATCGTGCGGCGGGCTCCTCAGGTGCCAGTGACCGCCTCCCCGGCCGAAGCGCTGTTGCCCGGCCGAATCGCTGTCCACCGGAAGCCGACTTTGCTTTGATGACGATCTTCATGTTCCGCCTCAGCACCGTTCGCGCCAAGCTCACCGTCCTCGTCGCGCTCTCGTCGCTCGCGACCCTGGCGGCCCTCCCCGTGTTGTCGTGGGTGATGCACCGGCAGCTGCTCGCGCAGATCAGCGAGCGCGTACCGCAGGCGATCCGCAACTTCCGGCTGGAGCTCAGGCAGCAGCAGCGCGCCATCTCGGCGACCTCACGCCAGGCGTCACGAACGCGCGAGCTGGTCGAGGGGCTCCGGCTGCGGAACGAGACGGCCGTGGGGACGGCGCTCGAGGCCGTCATCGCCGCTCATCCCAACGTCGCCATCGTCGCCTTCGATGAGCTCGGCAATCGGGTCGCGGCGCGGGGGCTCGAGGCGCCGCCGCCGAGCACGGACGAGGTCCCCGGGCTCACCGAGGGCCTCTCGGGCCTCGCCGAGATGGACGACCTGCGGGACGTGCTCGTCCATGGGTGTGATGGACAGCAAGGCTCGCCGCCTGCGTACATGATCGCCCAGCATGCGAGGAGCGACGCCGGATCGCTGCTCGCCTGCATCCCCATCGATCACACCTACTTCGACGAGGTGGCGACGAAGCTCGGCGTGGAGATCGCGCTCGTCGACCCGTCGGGCAAGAGGGTCACGGGCACGGCGCGCTTCCCGACCGAGCTGCTCCAGGGCGCCGCCATCGGCGACGAGACCCACCCCACGATCGTCGAGGAGGCGAGCTCGCTGTGGGCCCTCTCCCGCTTCGCGCCCCGATCGCTCCGAGGCAAGGCCGGCGATTTCTCGATCGTCATGGCGCTCGACGTGAGCGACGTCCGGAACATCGTGCGCCAGAACCTGATGTTCGCGGCCGGCGTGCTCACCGTCGCGGCGCTCTTCTCGCTGCTCCTCGGCGCGCGCCTCGCAAGCACGATGTCGCGCGCGCTCTCCCGCGTGAACGTCGCCCTCAAGCAGCTCGAGCAACAGCGGTACGTCCACGTGGAGGCGGTGAAGACCGGCGACGAGCTGGAGGATCTCGCCACCGGCTTCAACTCGATGGTCGACGGCCTCAAGGAGCGCGACAAGCTCCGCAGCACCTTCGGCAAGTACATGACCGAATCCGTGCTCGAACACCTGCTCTCCGGCAAGGTGCAGCTCGGCGGCGAGACGCTCACCGTCTCGATCCTCTTCTGCGATATCCGGAGCTTCACGACCATCAGCGAGCGGATGAACGCCCATGAGCTCGTGGGGCTCCTCAACGAGTATTTCACCGAGATGGTGGCCATCATCCTCGACGAGGGCGGGGTCGTCGACAAGTACATCGGCGACGCGATCATGGCGGTGTTCGGCGCGCCCGTCCCCAGGCCGAACGACGCCGTGCGCGCCGTGCGCGCGGCCGTCCGCATGCGCGCCGCGCTCGAGCGCTTCAACGAGCGACTCACCAGGCGGGGAATCCCGGCGCTGAAGACCGGTGTCGGGATCCACACCGGCGAGGTCGTCGCGGGCAACATCGGCAGTGAAGCGCGGATGGAGTACACGGTCATCGGCGACGCCGTGAACCTCGCCTCACGCCTGGAGAGCGCGACCAAGGAGCTCGGCGTGAGCGTGCTCCTCAGCGAGGACACGCACCTCCTCGTGAAGGACGTCTTCAACACACGTCCCATCAGCGAGATCACGGTCAAGGGCCGAGTGCAGCCGGTGATGACCTACGCGGTGGCGGATCGCTGACGAGCGCAAAGGGGCGCAGGGGGCGTGCACGAGGCGCACGTCGTGCATTGTTCGCGGCGCCCCGCCGAGGGCCGCCGCCAGGACCACGAGCAAGCGGCTCCGCCGGGTCAGTCGGCCAGCACGTCGCGCGGGCGGCGGGCGACCAGCGCGTGCCCCTCCAGGACCTCGCGAACGGTGCCGTCCGCGCCGGCGTACTTCGCGATGGCGTTGCGGACGTCGACGGCCAGATCCTCCTCGCGCGACCCCGGCCGGCCGTGCCATGTGGCCGCGAACGACAGGGCGCGGTCGACGAAGCGCTCCACGGGAGTCTCCCGCTGCTCGAGGACGGAGACGCGCTCGAGATGGCTGAAGGCCGAGTCGAGCAGCACGGCTTCGTTCTTCGCGGACTCGCGGATCTGCGGGCGCGCAGGGTCATCGGTCGAGTACTGGTCGATGAGCGCCTGGAACTCCTTGTGCCACGCGTTCGCCGGGACCTCGGGGTAGGTCTCTCCGAACAGCGCCACCGCGCCGCCTCGCTCGAGCAGCGCGTCCAGCGACTTGATGGTCTCGACGCGATCCATCCAGTGGAAGGCGCGACCGATGGTGACGAGCTTGAAACGGCCGAGGTGGGGTCCGAGCTCATACGAGCTGCCATGAACGAATCGGATCGACACGTCCGCTCGGGCGGCGTTCTCCTTGGCCGCCGAGAGCATCTCGGGCGATGGATCGACCGCGGTCACCGGCCCGGCGAGCGGCGCGAAGTCGATCGCGAGGAAGCCTGGGCCGGTCCCGAGATCGAGCACGCTGGCGCCCCGATCGAGCCCGACCAGCTGGGCCACCCGGCGGCTGAGGAGCTTCGGATAGGAAGGGCGGCCCGTCGTGTAGTACCGCGAAGCGGTCTTGAAGCGTTCCGGGTAGAAGAGTTTGCGTTCTGACATGGCGATGGCACCTCTCCTGGCCTCTGGCCAGCGTCGCGGGCAGCGAGCCCGGGCCGCCGACGCTGCTCCTCTGCGAGCACAGGGCCAGCAGCCGAGCGCGTCGGCAGCGCGGATGCGCGGCAGCGGATGGCGCAGGCACAGGGCGTACCACCGGCGAAAGTCGCGCGCTCGCCAGCGTCGCGGCGCGACGCTGCTGCCTCCGGAGCAGCGCCTCAGCAGTACAGCTGGCCTGGAGCGAGGGGCGGGAAGTCCTCGCACTTCCGCTTGGTGTCATGGGGGTGACACGACATTCCCGCGGCGTGCTCAGCGGGTGGTGGTCGTTAACGTGGTCGTGGTCGTTAACGTGGTCGTGGTCGTTAACGTGGTCGTGGTCGTTAACGTGGTCGTTAACGTGGTCGTGGTCGTGGTCGTCAACGGCTCAGTCGTGAACGTGAACGTCGACCGGAAGTCGACCAAAGATTCGGCAGAACGTTCACGTCCACGGTCGTGTCGTCGACGACCACGACCACGACCACGACCACGTTAACGACCACGACCACGTTCACGTTAACGACCACGTTCGTGGCCGCGAACAGGTCCGCTCACCCCCCGGCGAGCAGCCGCGCAATCTCACCGCGCTGGCGCCGCGCCGAGCGCGCCAGGGAGAGCTGCCCGGCCGCCCGGTACAGGTTGTGCGCGACCCGCGTCGGGAAACGCGACGGATCCCAGCCGAAATACCGGTCCTCGAAGGCATCCCGGCAGAAGCGCGCCGCGAGCTCCAGCGCGATCCGCTCCGCCGCGTCGACGAGCGCCTCCTGCTCCTCCGCGCCGAACGGCCGCGCCTCGCGGTAGCCAGCGACCGCCGCAGCGAAGACCTCGAGATCGAAGCGCGTCTCGGTCGAGTCCTCCCCGACCGGATTGCACCACGACCGCCACGCGTCGCCGAGCTCCACGTCGATCGACTGGAGCGCCAGCGTGTCGAGATCGAGCAGGCAGATCCCCTCCCCCGCCTCGGAGAAGCGCAGGTTCGAGATCTTGAGGTCGCCGTGGCAGTGCCGGAGCGGCAGGTCGAGCCGCCCCCGCCACGTGCGAAACGCGTCGAGGATGGCGTCCGCCAGCCGCCGCCCCTCCCCGCCCGTGGCCGCGCCGTCCAGCCGCTCCATGTGGAGCGCCGTGTCGTGCGCGCCCGCGCGGACGTGGCGGTACACGTGCTCGAGATCGTCCACCGCCCGGTGGAACCGGGCCGCGAGCTCCCCCGCGGCGCGCGCCAGCCCAGGAGAGCCGACCCGGTGGTGCGTCCGGCCAGGGACGAAGTCCATCACCCGCCACACCGCGCCCTCCGCGTCGCGCGCGCACAGGGCACCATCGCCGGCGCGCAGCAACCGCGGCGTCGCGAGGCCTCGGGCGGCCAGGTGAGCCGTCACCGCCTCGATGTCGTCGTGGACCTCCGGGGCGAAGATCGGGCTCACCCGCTGGACCACGTACCGCGGAGGGTCGCCGGCCAGCCAGGTGCCGTTGATGAGGCCCTCGTCCTCGCAGCGGCGCACGGAGAGGCCGCTCAGGGGCGCCCACACGTCCGGGATCATCGGGGCGGGAGGCTAGCTGCGCTCGGTCTCGGGGGGCAAGGGAGGCGGCGCCGAGACCGCCGGGACCGCCGAGACCGCCGAGACCGCCGGGACCGCCGAGACCGCCGAGACCGCCGGGACCGCCGAGACCGCCGCGGCCCGCCGGCGCAGCATCCACTGCGCCCCGAGCCACGTGACGACGCCGGCCCCGAGGCCGAGCCAGGCGGAAGCCGCGGGGACGCCGGCGCGCTCCACCAGGACCGCACCGCCGAGCAACGTCGCGCACAGGCCCACCGTGAGGGCCAGGTTGTCGACGGCCGAGAGCCGGCCGACGAAGCGATCCGGCGAGAGCCGCTGGATCTCCGAGCTCGACAGCACCCAGTTCGCCCCGCTGCCCAGGCCCCAGACGAGCACGACCGCGAGCAGCGCCGCCGGGTGGCGGGTCACCGCGAACACCGCGATCGCCCCGAACGTCACCCAGACGGCCCCCGTCGCCGCGCGCTCGCCCCGCAGGCCGCGGCGGACCAGCGCGACGCCGACCAGCGGGCCGACCCCCGTGCCCGCGCCGCGCACGCACTGGAGCACCCCCAGCGTGAGCGCGCCCGTGCCCGCGAAAGGGAGCTGCGTCGCGAGCAGGTTGAGCAAGAGGAGCGCCCCGCCGTTCGCCATGTGGACCGGCGTCTTCGCGAGCACCGCGTCGAGCAGCGGAGGACGCTCCCACGCGTGCCGCCACGCGAGCACCATGTCGCGGCGCACCGACGCGAGCGCCGACAGCATGCCGCCCTCCGCCGGCCGCCCCTCCGCCACCATCGGGGGGAGCCCCCGGAGGAACAGCGCCGACAGGCCGAACGACGCCGCGTCCAGGGCGAGCGCCGCCGCAGGGCCGAGCCCCGCGATCAGGCCGCCGAACGCCATCCCGACCGCGAACATGACGCTCCACGTCGCCGACGCGATCGCGTTCGCCTCGAGCAGCTCGTCCTCCTCGACGACATGGCGCAGCACCGCGCTCTGCGCCGGCAACCGCAGCGCGCCCACCGACGCGCGCGCGAAGACGAGGACCTGCAGCCCGACCACGTTGCCGGCGACCGCGGCGCCCAGCATCCCGACCGTGAGCGCCCCCTGCACGACGCTCGTCGCGATGAGCAGCCACCGCCGATCGAGCCGGTCCGCGAGCACCCCCGCCACCGGCGCGAACAGCGCGATCGGGAGGTGATGCCCGACCATCACCAGCGCGAGCGCCACGACCCCGCCCCCCTCGCCCCCCAGCGCGAGCAGGCTCACAGCGACGAAGCTCATCCAGTCGCCGAGCAGCGAGACGACCTCGCTCATCCAGACGCGACGGAACGCAGGACGGCAACGGAGCAGGAACAGGCCAGGACGGCGCTCCGGGCGCCTGCCGCTGTTCATCCAGGGCACACCATGGTAATCGCGCTCTGTCTCATGCGGATCTGCGCCATCATTCCCGCCTACCAGGCCGAGCGCAACGTGGGGGACGTCACACGGGAGGCGCTCCGGGTCCACGGCGTTGCCGGCGCCGTCATCGTGGTGGACGACGGATCGACCGACAGGACGGCCGAGCGGGCGCGCGCGGCCGGCGCCACGGTGCTGAGCCACCCGGAGAACCAGGGCAAGGGCGCCGCCCTGCGCACCGGGATGGAGTTCGCCCTCGCCTCAGGCTTCGACGTCGCGGTCACCATCGACGCGGACGGACAGCACCCGCCGGACGAGGCGCGGCGCCTCATCGAGGCCGACGCCGACCCCGAGGCGCTGGTGCTCGGCATCCGGGATCTCGTGGGCGCAGGCGCGCCGCGCGCGAACCAGATCTCCAACCGGATCTCGAACTTCTTCCTCTCCCTCTTCGCCGGCCGCCCCTTCGCCGACACCCAGTGCGGCCTGCGCCGCTACCCGCTCAGGAGGACGCTGTCGCTCGGCGCCCGCGACGAGGGGTACGCCTTCGAGGCGGAGATCCTCCTGCGCGCGGTGGCCGCCGGCGTCCGGCTCGTCGAGGTGCCGATCCGGGTCATCTACCCGCCCGAGGGCGAGCGGCTCACCCACTTCGACAGCGTGCGCGATCCGGCGCGGATCATCCGCCGGGTGGTGGCGACGCTCGCGCTCACGCGCGGGCTCCGCCACGTGCCGGCCGCGCCGACGCTGTCGCCGGACGACCCGGTCCGCCCGGCCGCGGCGAGCGCGCTCGCCACGGAGCTCGACCCCCACCCGCGGCAGCCGGCGACGGCGCCTCCCTGATTTGCGGCCGTCGCGCCTCGCACGCCACCGCCGCAAGCTCCTCGCGGCCGCCGCGCTCCTCGCCGCGCCGGCCCTCGCGCACCTCGGCATCGCCGCCGCGACGCGGATCGAGCCGCCCCCGATCCGGGCGGCCGCCGGCGAGCCCGAGGCGGGGCCCGGAGGGCTGCGCGTGCTCGGCCCGGCCTACGTGCGCCGCCGCGGGCGGATCCTCGAGGCGCGCCTCTCCGGATCGTCGGAGGAGATCGGGCACCAGCACGGGCGGCTCTTCTACCCGGAGATGGTGAAGAACGAGGGGACCCTCTACGAGCAGTTCCACCACTACGTGCCCGTCGCCCCGCTCCGGTGGCTCATCATGGACCTGTCGCGCCTCGAGTTCCGCGACGTGGACCAGGGCATGACCGAGGGCGTGCGGCGCGAGATCGCCGCGCAGGCCCGCGCCTTCTCGCCCGACCCGTTCGACGGCGTCCTCCCCACGTACCACCGCTTCGTCTTCCTCCAGTCGCTCTACGACATCGCGCTCTCGTTCGAGCACTCGCCGCTCATCGGCTGCACGAGCTTCGCGCTCACCGGGACGGCGTCGGCCGACGGGCACGCGGTGCTCGCCCGCAACTTCGACTTCGAGGCCGGGCCCGTCTTCGACGAGGGCAAGGCGGTGTTCCTCGTCCACGAGCAGGGGAAGATCCCGTACGCCTCGGTGTCCTGGCCCGGCCTGATCGGCGCGGTGACGGGGATGAACGCCGCGGGCCTCGCGCTCGTCGTCCACGGCGGGCGGGCCGGCGAGCCGCGGGCGGCAGGAGAGCCGGTCGTCCACACGATGCGCGAGGTGCTCGGCCGCGCGCGCAACGTCGACGAGGCGCTCGCGATCCTCGAGGCGCGCGCGCCGATGGTCTCGCACCTCGTGATGCTCGTCGACGCGGGCGGCGAGGCGGCGATCGCCGAGCGTGCGCCCGGCGCGCCGCTGCACGCGCGCCGGGGCCGCGGCAAGGTGCCGCTCACCAACCACTTCGAGGGGCCGCTCGCCGGCGATCCGCGCAACCTCCGCGTCCTGGCCGAGACCTCGACCCGCCCGCGGCGCGACCGCCTCGACGAGCGGCTCGCGGCGCTGCCCGAGGGCGCGACGGTCGAGGCGGCGATCGACGTCCTGCGCGACAGGCGCGGGCGCGGCGGCGCGCCGCTGCCGCTCGGCGACCGGCGCGCGATCGACGCGCTCATCGCCACCCACGCGGTCGTCATGGACGCCACGGCGCGCGTCCTCTGGGTCAGCGAAGGCCCCCACCTCGCCGGCCGCTTCCTCCGCTTCGACCTCACCCGGCTGCTCGATCCGGCGTTCGACCCGGCGCTCGACACGGCCGAGCCCGACGCCATGCCCGAAGATCCGCTGCTCACGAGCGGCGACTACGCCGCCTGGGAGCGCGCCGGCTCCCCCCACGAAGGCGGTGAGCGCGGCAACGACAATCCTTAAATAAACAGACGCAACTAAATAACCGCTCCGTCCCTCGCGCAAGCGCGGCGGCGCCGTCTCCATACCGTGACGCCGTTGTGGTGAGCGTGGCGAGCGAGCGCGACAGCCGCGCGCCCGGGATGCGCCTCATCCCGCGGGCGAGCACGAAAGCGCCGCGCCGCCGCGCCGACGAGGGCCCTCCCCGCAGCGCAGCGGCGACACACCCGACGCGAAATCGCAATTATTTCGGCGTGGTTTCGGGGTGCCATCTCTTCACACGCCCGTACACCGGAGGTGGGACACCTCTCGTCCGGCGTGGCCTTACCGCAAGATTGCCTAGCGCGACCTTCCGTCCGACAATGCGATTCGGGGCGCCAAGGTCGCGGCATCGGAGCGGCGACCGGGTCGACCAGACCATGACGGACATCAACCTGATCAACACGACCCTCGATCAACGGTACCTCATCCTCGGGCTGCTCGGGGAAGGCGGGATGGGGGCAGTCTACGAGGCACGGCACCTGGGCACGGGCCGCCGCGTCGCCGTCAAGGTGATCACGAGCAAGCTCGCGCAGGACGAGGCGGTGATGGCCCGCTTCGAGCGCGAGGCCAGGGCGGCCGGCGCGATCGACAGCGAGCACATCGCGAGCGTGCTCGATAGCGGCAGGGACCGCGCGACCGGCCTGCCCTTCCTCGTGATGGAGCTGCTCAACGGCGAGGACGTCGACCAGATGCTCCGGCGGCTCGGCCCCCTGCCGCCCGAGCTCGCGCTCTGCATCGTGGCCCAGGCGTGCATGGGCCTCATCAAGGCGCACGACGCGCGCGTCCTCCACCGCGACATCAAGCCCGCCAACCTGTTCCTGGCGCGGCGCGACGGGGGCGAGTACTCGGTCAAGCTGCTCGACTTCGGCGTCGCCAAGATCCAGGCCGACGACTCGTTCGAGCACCACCAGGAGCTCACGGCCACGAGCAACCTGATCGGCTCGCCCATCTACATGTCGCCCGAGCAGGCGCGCAACATGCGGGACGTCGACGGCCGGACCGACGTCTGGTCGCTCGGCATCGTCCTCTTCAAGATGCTCGCCGGGCGCACCCCCTACAGGAACTCGCGGGGGCTGGGCGAGCTCATCGTCGCGATCTGCTCGACCCCGGCGCCGCCCATCCAGAGCCTGGCGCCCTGGGTGCCGTACGAGGTCTCCGAGATCGTCGCGCGCGCGCTCCAGATCGACAGGAACCTGCGCTTCCAGAGCGCGGCGGAGATGCTCGACGAGTGCCGGATGCTGCTGCCGCACGGCATCTCGATCCACGAGAGCATGCTGCGGCCCCTGCCCGACTCGGTGCAGGCCGACGCCCCGCCGCCCTCGCAGGGGCCGCCGAACCCCGACGCCCCGACGCGGCGCCCGCCCACGCCCGTGGGGACGCCCCGCAGCTGGCAGAACAGCGCGGAGCTCTCCCGGCGCACGCCGACGCCCGCGGGCACGTCCCGCAGCTGGCCGGACCCCGGTGACCTCTCGACGCGGCGCCCGCCCACGCCCGTGGGGACGCCCCGCAGCTGGCCCGAGCACGTCACGCACAGCGGGCCCCTCGGCCAGAGCGGTCACCACCACGCGACCCAGAGCGGCCACCACGCGACCCAGAGCGGCCACCACACGACCCCGCACGGCCTCCTGATCCGCGGGCGCCCGGACGGCCCGCCCTCGTCGACGACCGGCGCCGGCACCTCCGTGCCGTTCCAGAGGACGATCATCGTGGCGGGCGATCCGCCGACCGCCCCCGTGCGGCAGCGCAGCAGGGCGGCCCCGCTCGTGGCGGCGGCGGCGCTGGTCGCGGCGACGGGCGCCGGCGTCGGCGCCTGGCTCGTGCAGAAGACGACGGCGGCGGCGTCCGCCCCGGCGACCGGCGGGACGCAGCCCGCGCCGGCGGCCGCCGCCCCGGCCGCGGCCACCGCGGCGCCGGGGGCGGCCGAGGCGCCGGCCGAGCCGGCCGTGCAGATCGATCCGGAGCGGCTCGGGAGCTTCAACCCGCTGCCGGCGGTCATCACGTCCTCGAGCAACCCGCTCACGGACGAGAAGATCAACCTCGGCCGGATGCTCTACTACGACACGCGGCTCTCGAAGAACCACGACCTCGCGTGCAACTCGTGCCACCCGCTCGACCGCTACGGCGCGGACGGGGCGAAGGTGTCGATCGGGCACGCCCACCAGAGCGGCCGCCGCAACACGCCGAGCGTGTACAACTCCGCGGGGTTCTTCTCGCTCATGTGGGACGGGCGCTTCGACAACGTCGAGGCCCAGGCCAACGGGCCGATGATGAACCCGAGCGAGATGGCGATGACGCCGGTGCGGCTGGAGGCGACGCTGCGCTCGATCCCGGAGTACGTGAAGGCGTTCGGCAGGGCGTTCCCGAACGATCCGTGGCCCGTCAACGCCAACAACACCGCGAAGGCGATCGGCGCGTTCGAGCGCAAGCTGATCACGCGCGGGCGGTGGGACCAGTTCCTGGAGGGGGAGCCCGAGGCCCTGACCAACGCGGAGAAGGAAGGGTTCAACACGTTCGTCGAGGTCGGCTGCGTGACGTGCCATTTCGGCCCGCACGTCGGGGCGACGATGTTCCAGAAGCTCGGCCTCGTGCGGTCGTGGCCGGACACGATGGACCGCGGCGTCTTCGAGATCACGAAGAAGCAGGCCGATTTCATGGTCTTCCGGGTGCCGACGCTCCGCAACGTGGCCATGACGGCGCCGTACTTCCACGACGGGTCCGTCTCGTCGCTGCAGGAGGCGGTGCGGCTCATGGGGAAGCACCAGCTCGGCAAGGACCTTTCCCATGCCCAGGTCGAGCAGATCGTTGTGTGGCTGAAGAGCCTGACGGGCGAGCTCCCGAAGGAGTACATCGCGAAGCCGGACCTGCCGGAGAGCGGGCCCAACACGCCGAAGCCCATTGCGGATTGAGCGCGGCCCGCTCGTCTGACATGAACATGTCAGAGGACGAGACGAGGATGCAGCGACGATCTTTCTTGATGGGGCTCGCGGCGTGCGGCGGGGCGCTGTCGGTCGGCAGCCACGCGCGCCGCGCGCGCGCGGACGAGGTGGGCGACGCGCTCGCCGAGATCACGCGGGCGCGCGCGTCGGTGAAGACGCTGGTCGCGCCGTTCACGCAGGAGCGGAGCATCGGCCTGCTGGCGACGGCGGTGAAGAGCGACGGCGAGATGACGCTGGTGCTGCCCGACCGGCTCCGGTGGGAGCTGAAGCCGCCGGACGCGATCACCTACTGGATCACGCCCGAGGGGTTCGGCTTCGCGACGCCGAAGGGCGCGACGGGCGCGGGGCGGGGCGCGGCGGGGCGCTTCGGGGCGGTGCTGTCGGACCTCCTGGTGCTGCTGGGCGGCGACCTCGGGAAGCTGCGGGCGCGCTACGATCTGTCGATCCCGAGCCGCGCGGACGGGATCACGCTGGCGGCGCGGCCGCGGGCCGAGGAGGTCGCGAAGCACGTGCGCAGCCTCGAGATGACCTCGGGGCCGGAGCTGTGGTCGGTGCGGCGCGTGGTCATCGAGGAGCGGAACGGCGACCGGAGCGTCATCGCGTTCGGCAAGGTGGCGCGCGACGTGAGCGTGGATCCGGCGCGGATGAAGGCCCCGAAGCAGGGCTGAGCGGGCGCGAGGGCAACGAGCACGCGGGCGGCGGGCGTGGCGTCGACGACGCGCGCGCGCCGTCCGACCAGGAGCAGCGCTTCGAGACGCCGTTGTCGCTCGGCCCGAGAGCGGCTGTGCGCCGCGCGCGGACCATTCGCCAGTTTGCGACAGATCGAGCGCGTGATCTCTTCATGCAACCGGGCTCGTCGGCCGGCATCGTTCTCAACAATAAATAACACTATTTAACGATTGCCCCCTGCGAGGCGATCATGCGGTGAGCGCGCCTAGCACATCACCGCGCCACAGGCCTCTTCCGCATCATCGGGAGACGTCATGCTCCGTCGATGGGTGGGCTAGACAAGCCCTCTCCTTCGTGGCATGACCTGCGCCCGTTGCTCGAGCGTTCCCCGTAACCCACGATCCTCTCGGGCTCGCAGCGAAGCGAGGCCGAGCCCGGTGAATCACCTCGACCGTTGGCGCACACTGCATCTCCCGCAGAGCATTCGATGCGTTGCGGGCCGCATGCATCGATTCGATGGGTGAAGCGCCTGGGTGCGCGCAGGGGGTCTTGCGTGCTTGAATCGAAAGGAACCGTTCGTGACACTTGGCATGACTTTTTCTGGGCATGCGCCCGGCGCCGCACAGGACGACCTGTCTGGATCTCGGAGCGCCCTGACGTCACTGCCTGAGCTGCTCGCTCGCCGCGCGGAAGAGCTCGGCGACGCGCCCGCGTACGTCCATCTCCACGAAGGCGAAGAGGAGACGGCGGCGCTCTCGTTCGCCGCGCTCCACGCCCGCGCTCAGGCGATCGCCGCATTCCTCCGCGCGCGCTATCCAGCGAAGAGCCGCGTCCTCCTCCTGTTCGCGCCTGGTCTCGAGTTCATCGAGGCGTTCTTCGGCTGCCTGCTGGCGGACATGGTGGCTGTCCCGACCTCGCTCCCGCGGCCGAATCGGACGGAGTCTCGGTTCGACGCCATCACGGCCGACTGTGCCCCTGCGTGCGCGCTCGCCGCGGGAGCCGCGCCGCGGGAGCGGAGCGCGTCGACCTCGCGCTCCGGGCTCGCGGTTCACACGCTGGAGGAGTGCTCCTCGGGCGCGGAAGCCGGACGCGTGAGCGGAGCCCCCGGCACGACAGACGACGTCGCGTACCTGCAATATACCTCCGGCTCGACCTCCAGCCCCAAGGGCGTGATGGTCAGCCATCGCAACGTCCTGCAGAACTGCCGCATGCTCGCCGAGGGGTTCGGGATCGAGCGCGGCGACACCTTCGTCAGCTGGCTGCCCCACTTCCACGATCTGGGGCTGATCCACGGGATCATGCTGCCGCTCTTCGTGGGCGGCAGATGCGTCAGCATGCCTCCGGCGTCGTTCATCTTCCGGCCCATGCGCTGGCTCGAGGCGCTGTCGCGCCACCGCGGCCACCACAGCGCGGCTCCGAACTTCGCCTTCGATCTCTGCGTGGCGAGCTCGACCGCCGAGCAGCGCGCCCGGCTCGATCTGTCCGCCTGGAAGACGGTGATCAACGGGGCCGAGCCCGTCCGCGCGGGGACCCTCGCGCGCTTCCTCGAGGCCTTCGCGCCGAGCGGATTCCGGCCCGACGCGCTGCGGCCCTCCTACGGCCTGGCCGAGGCGACGCTGGGGGTCAGCGTCTCGCCGAGGCGCCCGCCGCGCGTCGTCCGGGTGAGCTCCACGGAGCTGCAACAGGGGCGGGTGCGCGCCTGCGCCGCGGCGGAGCCCGACGCACAGGAGATCGTGAGCTGCGGCCGGCCCCTGCCCGGCACGCGCGTCGCGATCGTCGATCCAGCCAGCGGAGCGCCCGCGCCGGATCTGCAGGTGGGCGAGGTGTGGGTCGAGAGCAGCGCGGTGGTGGGCGGCTACTGGAAGAACCCGGAGGCGACCAGCGCCTCGTTCGGCGCGCGGCTGCGCGGCGCGGGCGACCTGCGCTTCCTGCGGACCGGCGATCTCGGCTTCTTGCAGGAGGGAGAGCTGTTCATCACAGGGCGGCTCAAGGACGTCATCATCGTCCGGGGGCGCAATTACTATCCGCAGGACATCGAGCTCGCTGTGTGCTCCGCCCACGAGGCCTTTGCGCCCGACGCTGGAGCAGCGTTCTCCGTGGGCCTCGAGGATGGGTCGAGCCTCCCCGCCGAGGAGCCGGAGGCGATCGTCGTCTGCCAGGAGATCAAGCGCGGGCAGCACGGGCTCGATCTCGAGGCGCTGGCGCGCGCCGCTCGGCGCGCCGTGGCGCAGCAGTTCGGGCTCCCGGTGCACGCGGTCGTGCTCCTCCCCCCGCGCCGCCTCCCCAAGACAACGAGCGGGAAAGTGCAGCGGAGGGCGTGCAAGGCGGCCTTTCTGCGCGGCGAGCTGGAGCCCCTCGGCGTGTTCCACGGCGCGAACGCGCGCGACGGCGCGGCCGCGGCCCAGGACGGGCCCTCCGCGACGGGAGGCGCGCAGCCCGGCGGATCGAGCTGTACCGCGCGCCTCGGGGCGCTCGTGGGAGACCTCCTTCAGGTGGACAGCGCGCAGCTGCGCTGGGACGTGCCGCTCGTCGAGATCGGGCTCGAGTCGGTCAAGGCGATCCAGCTGGCGGAGCGCATCGCGGGGCTCAGCGGCAGGCAGATCTCGCCGGCGAGCTTGATCGAGGGAATGACGTTGAGCGAGCTGTCGCGCCTGCTCGCCGGGCCGCTGTCGCCCGGCGATCGCGAGGAGGAGGCTCCAGTCGTCAGCCCAGGCGACGACGACCCGGGAGCGCCCTTTCCCCAGACCGACGTGCAGCGGGCGTATCTGGTCGGGCGCGAGAGCGCCTTCGACCTCGGGGGCGTCGGCTGTCACGGCTACCTCGAGCGGGAGTGCGATGGGCTGGATCTCGAGCGCTTCGAGCGAGCGTGGAATCGGGTCATCGCACGGCACGGGATGCTCAGGGCCGTGTTCACCGGAGACGGGCTCCAGCGGGTGCAGCGGACGGTGCCCCGCTTCGAGCCGAAGATCTGGGATCTTCGCGCGATGACGCCGGCCGACGCCGGCCGGGCGCTCGACGATATCCGTCATCGGCTGTCCCACCGCGTGTTCGCGCCCACGGAATGGCCCCTGTTCGACGCCGGCGTGTCGCTCCTTCCGGACGGCCGGCGCCGCGTGCACATCAACCTGGATCTCCTCGCGCTCGACGCCTGGAGCTGCGGGATCGTCTCGCGCGATCTGGAGCGCTTCTACGAGCAGCCCGAGCTCGAGCTGCCGCCGCTCGGCGTGACCTTCCGGGACTGCATCGTCGATGCGGAGCGCCATCGGCAGACAGCGGATCACGAGCGCTCGCTCGCGTTCTGGCGCGAGCGCGTGGCGAGCCTCCCCCCGGCGCCCGACCTGCCGCTCGCCAGGAAGCCTCGAGACGTCACGCCGCCCCGGTTCGTGCGGCACAGGGGGCGCCTCGACCGGACCGCGTGGGGATCGCTGAAGAGCCGGGCGAAGGCGAGCCGCCTCACGCCTTCGGCCGTCGTCCTCGCGGCGTTCGCCCAGGTGCTCGGGAAGTGGAGCGCTCGCCCGGAGTTCTCGCTCACGCTGACGTCGTTCGAGCGCCCGCGGCTGCACGAGGACGTCGCGGCGATCGTCGGCGACTTCACCACGGTGGTGCTGGTGGGCTTCGACGTGGGCGGGCGCAAAGCGGTCTCCGAGCTGGCGCGCGCCACGCAGGACCAGATCTGGAGGGCGATCGAGCACCGGCGCGCGGGGGCGATCCCGGCGCTCCGCCAGGCGCACGCGCCGAGCGTCCCCGTGGTGTTCACGAGCCTGCTGGGCCAGGGAGGGGCCGAGCCGCAGTCGCTGTTCTCCTGGCTCGGCAAGGAGGTCTTCATGGTCACCCAGACACCGCAGGTGTGGCTCGATCATCAGGTGACCGAGGACCAGGGAGAGCTCGCGTTCTCCTGGGATGTCGTCGAGGGGCTCTTTCCCGAGGGGATGGTCGGCGCGATGATCGAGTCCTATTTGGATCTGCTCACCCGGCTGGCGCACGGCGACGAGGCGCTCCAGCGGGCGAGGGTCGCGCTCCCGATCGCGCAGCAGGAGGCGCGCGCCCGGATGAACCGGACGCAGCAGGCCGCGCCGGAGGAGCTGCTCCACGCGGCGTTCCTCCGGAGCGCGGCGGCCCGCGGCGGGGCGCCCGCGGTGATCGCGGCCGAGGGGAGCATCACGTACGGGGAGCTCGACCGGCGGAGCAACGCCCTCGGCCGCGCCTTGCGGGCCCGCGGCGCGCGCCCCGACACCCTCGTCGCCATCGCCTGCGAGAAGGGCATTGCGCAGGCGCTCGGGGCGCTCGGCGTCCTCAAGTCCGGGGCTGCCTACCTGCCGGTGGATCCGGCGTGGCCCAGAGAGCGGCTCTGGGGGATCCTGGCGCAGGGCGAGGTGCAGATCGTCCTTACCCAGGCGCGGTTCGCGGAGCCGGCCCGGTGGCCCGCGGGGACGATCGTCGTGCCCCTGGACGCGCCGGGCGGGCTGTCAGAGGACGAGTCGCCCCTCGAGGCCGTTCAGCGGCCCGACGATCTGGCCTACGTCATCTTCACCTCGGGCTCGACGGGGAAGCCGAAGGGCGTGGCGATCGATCACCGCGGCGCCGTGAACACCCTCGCGGACGTGAACGCGCGCCTCGGCGTGAACGCCTCGGATCGTGTCCTGTCGCTCTCGTCGCTCGCCTTCGATCTGTCGGTCTACGACCTCTTCGGCCTGTGGGCGGCGGGGGGCGCGGTGGTGCTGCCCGAGCCGGGCCGGCTGCGCGATCCCGGACACTGGGAGGAGCTGATGTCCCGGCACGGCGTGACGCTGTGGAACACCGTCCCGGCGCTGATGCAGATGCTCGTGGAGCACCGGGCGGAGCGCCCGGGCGTCCCCGCGCCCCTGCGCGCCGTGCTCCTCAGCGGAGACTGGATCCCCGTGCCCCTGCCCGATCGCATCCGCGAGGCGTTCCCGGGCGCGTCGGTGCTTAGCCTCGGCGGGGCGACGGAGGCGTCCATCTGGTCCATCGCCTATCCGATCACCCGCGTGGATCCGAGCTGGAAGAGCATCCCTTACGGCAAGCCGCTCGCGAACCAGCGGTTCCACGTGCTCGACGGGGCGATGGATCCGTGTCCCGACGGGGTGCCCGGGCGCCTCTACATCGGCGGCGTGGGCCTCGCGCGCGGCTACTGGCGCGACGAGGAGAGGACGCGCGAGCGCTTCGTGACACACCCGGAGACCGGAGAGCGGCTGTACTGGACCGGCGACCTGGGACGCTGTCTGCCGGACGGGAACATCGAGTTCCTGGGACGCGAAGACTTCCAGGTGAAGATTCAAGGGCACAGGATCGAGCTCGAGGAGATCGAGGCCGCGCTGCTGCAGCACCCCGACGTGGCGAGCGCCGCTGTCTCGGTGGGGAGCACGGCGAGCGGTGGAAAGCGGCTCATCGCCCATGTCGTTCCGGCCCCGGGCAGGGCGCTCGAGGCGCCCGGGCTGCGGGCGTTCGTCGCCTCGAAGCTCCCGGACTACATGGTGCCGAGCGCCTTCGTGGAGGCGCGCCGCCTCCCCCTCACCAGCAACGGCAAGGTCGATCGCAGCGCCCTTCCGGATCCAGCGCGGGACCCCGGCGTGGAAGAGCAGGTCATCGCGCCTCCGCGGGCCACCGCGGCTGATCCGGCGCTCGCGCCCGGGGTCGAGGAGCTGCTCCGCGAGCACCCGAGCGTCGCGGCAGCGAGGGTGGAGCGCGCCGCGGGCGAGCGCGCCGGGCTGGTCGCGTACGTGACGGCGCGGGAGGGCGCGGCAGACCCGGAGGTCCCCTTGCTGCAGGATCCGATCGCGAAGCTGAAGTTCAAGCTGAGCAAGCCGGCGCAGCGCGACGATCTCTCCGGGGCCGCCATCCCCCTGATCGCCCGCGCGCGCACGGACGAGGATCTCTCGGCGTTCGCGCGGCGGCGCAGCTATCGCCAGTTCCGGAGCGAGCCCATCGCCTTCGAACGTCTGGCGCGCTTCCTGAGGCAGCTGTCTCCGGTGAGGCTGCCGGGCTATCCGCTCGCCAAGCAGCTCTACGCCTCGGCGGGCAACCTGTATCCGGTGCACGTGTACCTGTATGTGAAGCCGGATCGGATCGAGCGGGTCCCCGGAGGCACGTACTACTTCCACCCCGAGCGCGAGCAGCTGGTCGCGATCCAGCCCGGCGCGCACATCGACCGATCGGTCCACGGAGGTCCCAACGGGCAGGCGTTCGACAGCTCGGCGTTCAGCGTGTACCTCGTGGCGGATCTCGGCGCCATCGAGCCGGTGTACGGCAGCCGGGCGCGGGATCTGTGCCTCATGGAGGCCGGCGTCATCGCCCATCTGCTCGAGTCGACGGCGCCGGATCACCAGATCGGCCTCTGTCAGACGGGCGGATTCGACTTCGCGCAGGTCGCCCACCTCTTCCAGGTCGGCCCGCGCCACGAATACCTCCACGGCCTCGTCGGGGGGGCCATCTCGGACGCGGACACCACCCTCGAGGCGCTGGCCCGCGAGTCGGCGGCGCTGGCGGCCATGGTCGACGCCGCGACGCGCGCCGCGTCGCCGCAGGGAGTTGCCCTGGCGAGGCCGGAGCGGCCGCGCGATGGGCTCGCGCGAGCGCTCTCGTCGTACGTCGCGGAGCGCTGGACGGAGGAGCCCGTCAGGGTGGTCGTCGTCGACAGGCTCCCTGGCCCGGCGGAGGGCGCGCAGCGGTCGGTCCCGGAGGGCGCGCAGCGATCAGCCCCGGAGGGCGCGCAGCGGTCAGCCCCGGAGGACGCGCCGCCGCCCGCGGAGCGAGCCAGGGCGAGGCCCGCCGCGGTGGCGAGCGACGGGCTGGAGAGCGCCATCGCCGGCATCTGGGCCGAGGTGCTGAGGCGCCCGCGCGTCGGTCACGACGACAACTTCTTCGACCTCGGGGGCGACTCGCTCCTGCTCGTCAGCATGGCGCGCAGCCTCCGCGAGCGCTTCAGCCGCGATGTTCCCCTCGTGCACCTGTTCGAGCATCCGACGGTGTCCCAGCAGGCGGCGTACCTGAGGGCGCTCGGGGTGAACGCGCCCCCCTCGGCGAAAGGCGACGATGCGGCGGCGGTCGGGGCCGCGCCGGGCACGGCGGAGGGCGCCCGGTTCGACGCCATCACCGCGCGCGCCCGGCGGCAGCGCGAGCGCGGCCTGGAGCGGCGCGGGCTCGCGCCGGAACAGGCCCAGGCCTCGCGCCAGGGCAAGCCGGAGGATTGAGCGATGCAGGACCTCGGAGATCTGCGCGACGCCGTCGCGATCGTCGGGCTGAGCGGGCGGTTCCCGCAGGCGAACGATCCGGAGGCGTTCTGGAGGAACCTGCGCGATGGCAGGGAGTCCATCGCCCGCTTCACGGAAGAGGAGCTACTCGCCGCCGGGGTCCCTCGCGCCCAGGTGCGGGATCCGGGCTACGTCAAGGCGCGACCTTGCCTCGACAGGCCGGAGTGGTTCGACGCCGACTTCTTCGGATACAGCGAGCGGGAGGCGCAGTGGATCGATCCGCAGCAGCGGCTGTTCCTCGAGTGCGCGTACGAGGCCCTCGAGGACGCGGGTCACGACGCCGAGCGGTTCCCCGGCTGGATAGGCGTCTTCGCCGGCGCCAAGATGAACTCGTATCTCCTCTCGCACCACCGCGCGCTGCTCCGGAAGTTCGAGTCCTCCGAGGCGATGCAGCTCCTGATCGCGAGCGACAAGGACTATCTGACGACGCGCGTCGCGTACAAACTCAACCTCAAGGGACCGAGCATCAGCGTCCAGACGGCCTGCTCCACAGGGCTCGCGGCGGTCCATCAAGCATGCCAGAGCCTGCGCGCCGTCGAGTGCGACATGGCGATCGCGGGCGCGGCGTCGGTGATGTTCCCGGAGCGGCGCGGGTACTTCTACGAGAAGGGCGGGCCATGCTCCCCCGACGGCCACTGCCGTCCTTTCGACGCCGACGCCGCGGGGACCGTGTTCGGCGACGCGGTCGGGGTCGTCGTGCTGAGGCGGCTCGAGGACGCGCTCGCGCAGGGCGATTTCATCCACGCGATCGTCCTCGGGTCCGCGACGAACAACGACGGCTCCGCCAAGGTCGGGTACACCGCCCCGAGCGTCGACGGGCAAGCCTCGGTGATCGTGATGGCGCACGAGGTGGCCGGCGTCCGGCCGGACACCATCGATTATGTCGAGGCGCACGGGACCGGCACGTCGCTTGGCGACCCCATCGAGGTCCGCGCCCTGGAGCAGGCCTTCCGGCGCGCCGCAGCCCCGCTCCACCGGTGCGCCCTCGGATCGGTGAAAGGGAACGTGGGCCACTCGAACACGGCGGCCGGCATCGTCGGGCTCATCAAGACGGTGCTGGCGCTCCGGCACGCGCAGATCCCGGCCACGCTCCACTACCGGCGGCCCAACGCGGAGATCGACTTCGACAGCTCCCCTTTCTATGTGAACACGGAGCTCCGCGCCTGGCCGAGGGACAACGGCCCTCGGCGAGCGGGCGTGAGCTCGTTCGGGATCGGGGGAGCCAACGTGCACGCGGTCCTCCAGGAAGGGCCGGCGTACCAGCCGACCCCCGCCGGAGAGAGCGAGATCCTGGCGCTGTCGGCCCGGAGCGAGGCGGCCCTGGCAGCGATGCGATCGCGCCTCGCGGAGCACCTCGAGGGGCACCCGGAGATCTCCTTGCGCGACGCGGCGTTCACGCTGCTCGAGGGGAGGCGGAGGTTCTCGCACCGCGATTTCGTCGTCGCGTCGTCGTCGCCCGACGCCGTCACGCGGCTGCGCGCGCCCAGGGCGGGGCGAGGGGCGCGGACGGGCGCGGCCGGCGTGGTGATGCTGTTCACCGGCCAGGGGAGCCAGCACCCTGGAATGGGCCGGTCGCTGTACGAGGAGCACGCCGTCTTCCGCAAGACCCTGGACGAGTGCGCGGAGCGGCTCCGGCCGCTCCTTGGCCGTGACCTGCGAGCGCTCCTGTTCAATGGCCCGGCCGAGGAGCTCCGGGAGACGGAGGTTGCTCAGCCGGCGTTGTTCGCCGTCGAGTACGCCGCGGCACGACTGCTGGAGGAGTCGTGGGGAGCGCGCGCCGAGGCGCTCCTCGGGCACAGCGTCGGCGAGCTCGTGGCGGCCTGCGTCGCCGGGGTGTTCTCGCTCGAGGACGGGCTCCGGGCGGTCGCGGTGCGCGCGAGGTTGATGCAGTCGCTGCCGCGCGGGGCGATGCTCGCGGTGCCGCTGTCCGAGGGGGCGGCGCTCGAGAGCCTCACGCCCGCGCTGTCGCTCGCCGCGGTGAACGGGCCCGAGCTGTGCGTCGTCTCCGGCCCCGAGGCGGCCATCGCGAGGTACGAGGCGCAGCTCGGCGCGCGCGGGATCAAGGGCCGCCGGCTCCAGACCTCCCACGCGTTCCACTCCGCCGCGACCGAGCCGATCCTGGACGAGTTCCGCAGGGCCATGGCGGGGATCACGCTGCGCGAGCCCCGGATCCCCCTCCTCTCCAACGTCACCGGCGGGTGGATGACGGGCTCGATGGCGCGGAGCGCCCAGTACTGGGCTGACCACCTGCGGCGCGCGGTCCGCTTCGGCGACGGCGTCAAGGCGGCGCTCGAGGGCGAGGGACCGCATCTGTTCGTGGAGGTCGGGCCCGGTTCGACGCTGTGCTCGCTCGTGCGCGCGCAGCTCGGGGGGAGCGCGGAGAGCGCGGCCGTTCCGCTGCTGCCCGGGCCGGGCGACGCCGGGAAGGGCCGGCGCGTGCTGCTCGAGGCGGCCGGCGAGCTGTGGGCGCGCGGCGCCGACCTGCGCTGGCAGGCGGTCTTCCCGGACGCGCGGGCGCGCCGCGTCCCGTTGCCGACCTACCCCTTCGAGCGGAGGCGCCACGCGGTCGAGGACGGGCTGCCGGAGCCGTCCACGGGCACGGCGGAGACGATGGCCCCCGAGGGCGCGGAGGACACCGGGGGAGCGCGGCTGTTCCGGCTCCGCTGGTCTCGTCTCCACGAGGCCGCCTCGGTATCCCGGATCGAGAACGGGGCGCCGTGGCTGCTCCTCACCGACGCAGACGAGGGCGCGGCCGCGCTGGAGGCGCACGTCCGCGGCTCGGGCGCTCGCGTGATCACCGCGCGCCCAGGGCCGGCGTTCGCCGCGTCGGGCGACCTCGCGTTCGTCCTGCGCCCTGACAGCGAGGAGGATTTCCGGGCGCTGCTCTCGACCCTCGACGGGCAAGGCCTCTTTCCCCGGCGCATCGTCCACCTGTGGAGCGCGCTTGGGGGGCCGGGCGAGGGCCCTGGAGCGATCTTGCGGAGGGGCTTGCTCAGCGTGTGCGCCGTCTCGCGGAGCCTCGGCGCCGCGCCGCCAGGGGCGGGGATCGAGCTCGCGATCGTGACCCGGGGAGCCCACGCGATCGCCGGCGAGACGATCCCATCGCCGGACCACGCCGCGCTCGTCGGCCTCTGCCGCAGCCTGGGCAACGAGCTGGCCGGCGTCCGCTGTCGCGCCGTCGATGTGATCCCGCCGCGCGACGGGGAGACCGCCACGTCGTGGGCGCGGGCCCTCTTCCGGGAGCTCGCGGGCGAGCCGGAGCACGACCTCGTGCTGCTGCGCGCGCAGCAGCGCTGGGTGCCCGCGTTCCAGGCGATCCCTCCATCTCCGGCCGCGGAAGCATCGCGCTTGCGGCGCGGGGGCGTCTACCTGATCACGGGCGCCTTCGGCGGGATCGGGCTGCGCCTTGCCGAGCACCTCGCGCGCGCCTGGTCGGCGAAGCTCGTGCTGATGGGGAGGACGCCGCTCCCGCCGCGATCGGAGTGGTCGAGCTACCGGGAGCGCGACGGGGCGCTGGCCGCGACCGCCGAGATCCTCGAGGCGCTCGGGCGGATGGAGGCGGAGGGCGCAGAGCTCGTCGTCGCCGCCGGTGACGTCGTCGAGCCGCAGGACGTGGCGCGCGTCTTCGCCGAGGCGAGGACCCGCTTCGGGCGCATCGACGGGATCTTCCACGGCGCCGGGATCCCGGGCGCCGGCCCGCTCGAGGCGCGGACGAACGAGGAGATCTGCCGGGTGCTGTCGCCGAAGACCGCCGGGACGCGGAACCTCGCCGACCAGCTCGGGCAGGAGCGAGAGCAGCCCTTCCTCGTGCTGTTCTCATCGACGTTCTCGCACCTCGGGGCGACCGGACAGGCGGACTACGCCGCCGCGAACGCGTACCTCGACGCCTTCGCCGGGGCGCACCAGAGCGCGACCGGCAACCCGAGCTTCGCCGTCGCCTGGGACGGCTGGGAGCAGATCGGGATGGCGGCGCGGGCCGGGCTCACCCGGCCAGGGCCGTTGCCGCCTGGGCCAGGGTCGAGCCTCCGGGGGCACCACCCGCTGATCGACCGGGTGGACGGCGCGGCGCCCGGGCCGCGGGTGTTCCACAAGCGGTTGAGCCTGGCGCGCGACTGGCCTGTCGCGGAGCACCGGATGCAGCGCGCCGGGCTGGTCTCGGGCACGACCCTGATCGAGATGGCGCGGGCCGCGGCCACGCTCGCGGGGATGAGCGCCGTCGAGCTGCACGAGGTCCGCTTCCACGCGCCCTGCCGCGTGGAGGACGGAGCGCCGCAGGACGTCTATCTGGAGAGCGAGAGGAGCGGGGCGCGCACCGAATTCTCGATCTTCGCCCCTGGCCCCGCCGGGGCCAGGGAGCGGCTCGCGTCGGGCACCTGGACGCCCGCGCTCGACGAGGCGCGCGAGCGCGCGCCTGTCGCGTCGATCCGGCGGCGCTGCCGCCCGGCGGCCGCGCGGCAGCTCTTCGAGGCCGTCAACGCGAGCGGCTTGCTCCGGTGGGGACCTCGCTGGGACTGCATCGAATCGCTCCATGTCGGGGAGGACGAGGCGCTCGCCGAGCTCCGTCTTCGCCCGGAGTTCGCGGAGGACCTGTCCGTGTACGGCCTGCACCCGGCGCTGCTCGACGTGGCCACCTCGGTGACCGCCGTGCTCGACCCGCGAGGGATCTACCTCCCCGCGGGGTACGGCCGCGTGGTCTGCCTGGCGCCCACTCCATCGAGGCTGTTCAGCCATGTTCGCCTGCGCCGGGAGGAGACCGAGCCTGGCCGTGTGCTCTCCGCGGACGTGACCCTGCTCGACGAGCAGGGGCGGGTCATCGCCGACGTCACCCGCTTCGTCCTCCAGCGCGTCCACGGCGGCGCCGCCCTCGCCGCGCCGTCGCGGAGAGCGTCGCGCGGCATCGACCCGGAGGACGGGATGGAGGCGCTCGAGCAGATCCTCGCGCTCGCCGGGCCCGAGCAGATCGTGGTCTCGCCGCGCGACTTCCCGGCCCTCGCCGAGCAGCAGCGCCGCGCCCGGCTGGAGCCCTCCGCGAGCCCGCGGCGGCCCCTCGGCGACGACGAGCGGCCTCGCGACGAGATAGAGCGCGTTGTGTGCTCGCAGTGGGAGGAGCTGCTCGGCCGGCGGCCGATCGGCATCCACGACGAGTTCTTCAGCCTCGGCGGCCACTCGCTCCTGGCGATCCAGATCCTCTCGCGGATCAACGACGCGTTCGACGTCGAGCTGCCGAAGCAGGACATGTTCGAGGGGGCGACAGTCGCCCGGCTCGCCGAGAAGATCACGAGCGCTCTCGCCGAGCGCCTCGCGATGCTCGAGTCGATGACAGACGCGGCCGCGCCCGGCGAGCCGTCCTGAGCCGTGAACACGCCGGAACCCGGGAGAGGAGCGTCGAGGTGAGCGAGCTAGAGCAGCGGATCAAAGGCCTGTCGTCCCAGGAGCTCAAGGCGCTCGTCGCGAAGCTGAAGGGACAACGTCCGTCCGGCGACGGCGCGGCGGCGGGGCCGCAGCGGACCGGGACGCGGTCGAGGTTCCCCCTGTCGTTCGCGCAGCAGCGGCTCTGGTTCCTGTACCGATATGAGCCCGACAGCCCTGCCTACAACCTCCAGGGGGCCGCGCGGCTCCGGGGTTCGCTCGACGTCGCCGCGCTCGAGCGGGCCATCTCGCTCCTCGTGGAGCGACACGAGATCTTGCGGACGCGCTTCGGCGAGGACGCCGAGGAGGCCTACCAGGAGGTGCTGCCGCCGTCCGGCGTCGCCGTGGCGGTCACGGACCTCTCCACGATCGATCCGGCGGCGCGAGAGCGCGAGCTCGCCCTCCGGTGCGCGGAGATCGCCCGGGCGCCCTTCGTGCTGGAGCGAGGCGACCTCCTCCGGACAGCGCTCTTTCGCCTGGCCGCAGAGGAGCACGTCCTGCTCATGGCGACTCACCACATCGCCAGCGACCACTGGAGCTGGGGCGTGCTGCTCCGGGACCTCGGCGCGCTCTACAATGAGCTCGTCGCGGGGCGCGCCCCGCGGCTGGCCGAGCTGCCCGTCCGGTACGGCGATCACGCCGTCTGGCAGCGGAGCCAGTGGAGCCAGGAGCGCCTTCAGCGGGCGCTCGCGTACTGGAAGGAGCGGCTGCGCGGCGCGCCGGCGCTCCTCGATCTTCCGCTGGACCGCCCGCGCCCGGCCTCGCAGGCGCACCGGGGGGCGAAGGCGTCGCTCACGCTGTCACCCCGGCTCGGCGCGGCGGTGAAGGCGCTGTGCCAGCGGGAGGGCGTCACCCTCTTCATGGCGCTCCTCGCCGCGTACCAGATCCTCCTCTGTCGCGTCGCGCAGAAGCTCGACGTCGTCGTCGGGTCGCCCGTCGCCGGGCGGACGCGGCGAGAGATCGAGCCGCTCGCCGGGATGTTCGTCAACAACCTCGCGCTCCGCGCCGACCTCTCGGACAACCCCAGCTTCGTCGAGCTGCTCCGCCGCACGAAGCGCGACGTGCTCGACGCCTTCGCGCACGACGATCTGCCGTTCGAGCTGCTCGTGGAGGCGCTGCAACCCGAGCGGAGCACGTCCCACGCGGCGCTGTTCCAGACCCTGTTCATCCTCCAGACCGCGGCGGCCGGTCTGCCGGCCTTCACCGGGCTCACGGTCGAGCCGGTCGAGGTGCCGGTGACGACATCGAAGTTCGACTGGACCGTCGAGGCCTGGGATCGCCCGCAGGGCCTCCGGCTCGATCTGGAGTACGACACCGACCTGTTCCGCTGCGATACGGCGGAGCGGATGCTCAGGAGCTATGAGGCGCTCCTGCGCGCGGCGGCGGCGCGCCCCGACACGCGCGTGCTCCACCTGCCGGTCGTGCACGAGGCCGACGCGCTGCACCTCGATCGATGGAACCGGACAGAGCGATCTTTCCCCGAGGAGCTCTGCGTCCACGAGCTCTTCGAGCGGCAGGCGCAGCGCCACCCGGAGCGCGTCGCGCTCGCGCTCGGTGAGGGCGAGATCACGTACGGAGAGCTCGACCGCGCCTCGTCCCGCCTTGCGCGCCGGCTGCGCGCGATGGGCGTCGGCCCGGACGTCCCGGTGGCGATCTGCATGGAGCGATCGATCGAGCTCGTCATCGGGCTGCTCGCGATCCTGAGATCGGGCGGCGCCTACGTGCCCCTGGATCCCGCGCTGCCGGGCGAGCGCATCGCCTATATCCTGCGCGACGTCGGGGCCGCCGTCCTGCTCACGCAGCGCGCGCTGCGGCTCCCGCTCGCCGGCGAGCCGCAGCGGACGGCGTTCTTCGAGGATCTCACCGAGGATTCCGGCCTGGCCGAGGAGCCGCTCGCGACGCCGCCCTGCAGCCGGAACCTCGCCTACGTCATCTACACGTCGGGCTCGACCGGGCACCCCAAAGGCGTGCAGGTCGAGCACCGCAGCGTCGTGAACTTCCTTGAGGCGATGCGGGAAAGTCCCGGCCTCGACGCCGGCGACGTGCTGCTGTCGGTGACCACGGCGTCGTTCGATATCTCCGTCCTGGAGCTGTTTCTGCCGCTGAGCGTCGGCGGAAGGACGGTCCTCGTGTCCGCCGCCGAAGCGCGGGACGGCGCCGCGCTCCTGCGAGCGCTGGAGCGCTCGGGGGCGACGGTCATGCAGGCGACGCCGAGCACGTGGCGCCTCCTGCTCGCGGCGGGGTGGACGGGCAGCCCGCGCCTCCGCGCGCTGGCAGGCGGGGAGGCGCTGCCGCCGGATCTCGCCCGGGAGATCGGCGCGCGCGCGGGCTGCCTCTGGAACCTGTATGGCCCGACGGAGACGACCGTGTGGTCCGCCGCGGCGCGCGTCGACGATCCGGACAGGATCACCCTGGGATCCCCGATCGCCAACACGCGCATCTACCTCCTGGACGAGCGGCGCGAGCGGCTCCCGATCGGCGTGGCCGGGGAGCTGTACATCGGCGGAGCGGGCCTGGCCCGCGGGTATCACGGCCGGCCTGACCTGACCCGGGAGCGGTTCGTGGAAGACCCGTTCTCGCCGGCGCCGGGCGCGCGGATGTACCGCACCGGAGACCTGGCGCGGATCACGCACGACGGGCGGATCGAGTTCCTCGGCCGGATCGATCATCAGGTGAAGATCCGCGGCTTCCGCGTCGAGCTCGGCGAGATCGAGGCGACCGTGGCGCGCCACCCCGGCGTCGGGGAGTGCGTCTGCGCGGCGCACCGCGACGCGGTGGGCGAGGCGGTGCTCGTGGCCTATTACGTGCCCGCGGCGGGGCCGGTGAGCCCCGAGGCCCTCCGGGCGCACGCGCGCGCGTTCTTGCCCGAAGCCATGCTCCCGGCGCGCTTCGTCGAGCTGCCCCGGATGCCGCAGACGCCGAACGGCAAGATCGACCGCAAGGCGCTCCCGGGCCTGGACGCGCTGGAGCGCGCGCCGGCGCGCGATCGGCAGGAGCCGGCGACCGAGATGGAGAGGCTCGTGGCCGCCGTCTGGGAAGAGCTCCTCGGGCGCGCGCCGGGCAGGACCGACCATTTCTTCGAGCTCGGGGGCCATTCGCTGCTCGCGATGCGCGCCGTCTCCCGCATCCGCGAGCGCGCGGGCGCCGAGGTGCCGCTCCGGTGGCTGTTCGACACGCCGGCGCTCGCCGATCTGGCTCGGCGGATCGAGCAGATCGCGCGTCCGTCGACGCGTCCGGCGCTGCGCCGCCGCGACCCGGGCGGGGTGATCCCGCTGTCGTACGCGCAGACGCGGCTCTGGTTCCTGGATCGGCTGGCGCCCGGAACAGGGGCCTACAACGTCGGCGGCGCGGCCGAGATCGCGGGGCCCCTGTGCGTGCGCTCCCTGGAGCGCGCGATCCACGCCGTCATCGAGCGGCACGAGGCCCTCCGCACCGTGTTCCGCGTCGTGGACGGGGCTCCTGTCCAGATCGTCCAGCCATCGGCGCAGCTCGACTTCGAGGAGATCGATCATCGCGCGCTCGCCCGGGACGCGCGCGAGGCGGCGGCGCTCGCGCGGCTGCGGCGGATGGCCGGACGCCCGTTCGACCTCGCCCGAGGCCCCTGGTGCGGGCCGAGCTCGCGCGGCTCGACGACGAGCGGTACCTGTTCGCGTTCGCGATGCACCACATCGTGACGGACGGCTGGTCGCACGAGATCTTCGTGCGCGAGCTCGCCGCCGCTTATGAAGCGATCTCGGCGGGCGAGCGCCCGCGCTGGGAGCCGCTCCCGGTCCAGCACGGCGACCACGCGGTCCACGAGCGGCAGCGCTGGGACGAGGCGGCGCGCGGCGAGGAGATCGCCTTCTGGAAGGCCGAGCTCGCGGGGGCCAGCCAGACGCTCGATCTCCCGACGGATCACCCTCGCCCCGCGGAGAAGCGGTATCGGGGGGCGCGGCACCACTTCCGCTTTTCGCGGGCGCTGACCGAGGCCGTCGAGGACCTCGGCCGCGAGCGCGGCGTGACGCCGTTCATGGTCCTGATGGCCGGGTTCCTCGCGCTGCTCCACCGGCTCAGCGGGCAGACGGACCTCCTCGTCGGGACGCCGATCGCTGGGCGCGATCACCGCGAGCTCGAGGGCGTCATCGGGTGCTTCGTAAACACCCTTGTTTTCCGCGGCGATCTCGGGGACGACCCGGCCTTCAGCGCGCTCCTCGCGCGGGTGCGCGGCACCGCGGTGCGCGTGTTCGCGCACGCGGACATCCCCTTCGAGCGGCTCGTCAACGCCGTTCGACCGGAGCGAGATCTCGGCAGGACTCCGCTCTTCCAGGTGATGTTCGCCTTCCAGCCCAAGGTGCCAGCGCCGGTCTCGCTGGGCCGGGCGCGGGTGACGCCGATCGACCTGGATCCCGGCACATCTCAGTACGACATCACCCTGTCGATGCAGCGCGATGAAGCGACCCTGAGCGGTCATATCGAGTACGACACGGCGCTGTTCCGCGAGGCGACGATCGCGCGCCACGCCGAGCTCCTCCAGCGCCTCCTCACCGAGGCGGCGCGTGAGCCCGACAAGAGGGTCTCGGCGCTCCTCCTCGGCGAGGCGCTCGGACCCGCGACGGCAGCGGATGCGCGCCGGGCGCTCTCGGCGCCCGCGCTCCCGTTCGTGCGGAGCGACGTGGCAGGGGAGCCTCCTCGGCTCGTCCGCCGCGCCCGGCGCGTCGACGCTGGGCTCATCCGCGGGCTCGAGGCGCGCGCGGCGCTCCTCGGCGTGGCCCCGGGCGCGGCCATTGCCGCCGCCTTCGCGCAGGCGGTCGCCGCGTGGAGCACGTCGCCGCTGGCCGTCGTGGTCGGCGCGCCGGGCGAGCCGCCGAACGGAATGGTGTCCGTCTCCATCGGCGCAGGGAGCGGGCAGATCGAGGTGAGCCGCGGCGGCGAGGCGCCGTTCGTCGACCTCGCCCGGGCCTTCGACGAGGCCATCGCGCGCGCCGCGCCCGGGGCACGAGCGCCGGACGAAGCCGAGCGTCACCCCGGCGCGACGGCCGTCCGGCTGCGCGTCTGTGCGCCCTTCCGAACCGAGGGAGGAGGACAAGGCACGCTGGCTCCCTGCATCGAGCACGAGATCCAGCAGGACGACGGGGGCTTCGCGCTGCGCTTCGGCTCCGCCGATGATCTTTTCCCTGAAGGCCTCGCGGTGGATCTCCTGGACGCGTACGAGGCGCTCCTGAGCCGCCTCTCCCGGGACGGCGCGCCCTGGACCAGGGCGGCGACCATCGAGCTCCCGGAGCGGCAGCGCGCTGTCCGCGCCGGCGTCAACAGCACCACCCGAGAGGTCTCGAACGACCTCCTGCACAGCGGGTTCATGCGGCAAGCGGCGCTGAACCCCGCTGCGCCGGCGGTCATCAGCCCCGAGAGGACGCTCACCTACGGGGAGCTCGATCGGAAGAGCAGCGCGCTCGCCCGGCGCCTTCGCGCGCTCGGAGCCCGGCCGAACGCGCTCGTCGCGGTGGCCGCGGCGAAGGGGTGGGCGCAGATCGTGGCGATCCTGGCGGCCCTCAAATCGGGGGCGGCGTACCTGCCCGTCGATCCGGAGTGGCCCATCGAGCGCATCCGCGCGGTCCTGGATCAGGGGCAGGTGGAGATCGTCCTGACGCAGGAGCGTCTGGCCTCCTCGCTGGCCTGGCCCGGGGCCCTGCGCCTGATCGTGGTCGACGACGACAGCGCGTCCGCGTCGGAGGACGACAGCCCGGTCGCGGCGGTCCAGGGGCCGGACGATCTCGCCTATGTGCTGTTCACGTCGGGCTCGACGGGGAAGCCCAAGGGCGTGGCGCTCGACCACCGCGGTCCGCTGAACACGATCCTCGAGATCAACGAGCGCTTCGAGGTCTCCCCATCGGATCGCGCCCTCGCGCTCTCCGCCGTTCACTTCGATCTCTCGGTGTACGACGTGTTCGGCCTGCTCGGCGCGGGAGGCGCCCTGGTCATCCCCTCGCCCGAGGCGGCGCGGGATCCGGCGCACTGGCGGCACCTCATCGAGACCCACCGGGTCACGGTCTGGAACTCGGTGCCCGCGCTGATGCAGATGTTCGTCGAGCACCTCGGCGGCGCTCCTCCGGCGTGCCCCTCGCTGCGCTGGGTCATCCTGAGCGGCGACTGGATCCCCGTGCCCCTGCCCGATCGGATCCGCCGCGCTTGCCCCGGGGCGCGGGTCATCGGCGCGGGGGGGCCGACGGAGACGTCGATCTGGTCGATCTTCTATCCCGTCGGAGAGGTGGACTCGACCTGGAGGAGCATCCCTTACGGAAGGCCCCTCCCAAACCAGCGAGTCCACGTGCTCGACGAGCGCATGCAGCCATGTCCCGACTGGGTCGTCGGCCGCATGTACGTCGGCGGGATCTGCCTCGCCCGCGGCTACTACCGGGATCCCGCGCAGACCGCGGAGCGCTTCCTCGAGCACCCGGAGACGGGCGAGCGGCTCTACTGGACCGGCGATCTCGGGCGATTCCTTCCGGACGGGAACATCGAGTTCATCGGGCGTGAAGACTTCCAGGTGAAGATCCAGGGAAACCGCATCGAGCTCGGGGAGATCGAGGCCGCGCTGGCGCAGCATCCCGAGGTCGAGCAAGCGGTGGTGTGCGTGGAGTCGACCCCGAGCGGGGCCAGGCGTCTCGTCGCCTGCTATGTGGCGGAGCGGGGCGCCGCGCTCGAGCCTCGCGTCCTGGAGGAGGTCGTCGCCGCGAGGCTGCCGCAGTACATGGTGCCCAGCGCGTGGGTCGCTCTGGAGCGCATGCCGCTGACTGCCAATGGCAAGGTCGATCGGAAGGCGCTCCTCGAGCTCGCTCACCAGCAGCAACAAGGGGCCAGCGCGGCTTACCGGGCGCCGTCGTCGGAGGCAGAGCGCCGCATGGCCGCGCTCTGGGCCGGCGTCCTCAAGCTCGATCGGGTGGGCGTGGACGACAATTTCTTCGCGCTCGGAGGGGATTCGCTCCTCGGCATTGCGCTGGTCGAGCGGGCGCGGGAGGCGGGGCTCGACGTGACGCCGAGGCAGCTGTTCCAGCACCAGACGATCGCGCGCCTTTCGGCCGCTTGCGCCTCCCCGGACCGCGCGGCGGTGGACGTGGAACCAGAGAATGCGGAGCGGCCGCTCACCGTCCTCCAGCGCTGGTATCTGGAGGAGGCCCGCGGGCGCACCCGCCCGGCGCGCTGGAACGTGAACCTGCTGCTGGAGGCCGTGGCGCCGCTCGATCTCGACAGGCTCGCGCGCGCTTCGCTCGTCCTCGTCAACCGCCATGAGGCGCTCCGCGCGCGCTTCGAGCGCGCCCCGAGCGGCTTTCGCCAGGTGATCGACGCGCCGTGGACCGAGGCGCCGTTCGCCTGCGTGGATCTGTCGGGGATCCCGGAGGATCGGCGCCGGGCCGAGCTCGAGCGGCATTGCGATCGCATGCAGGACGAAGTCGAGCTCGAGCGCGGGCGGCTGTTCCGGATCGTGTTTTTCAGGTGGGACGAGCAGGGGCGAGGCCGGTTGTGGCTCAACGCGCACCACCTCGTGGTCGACTGGATGTCGATGATGATCGCCGCGCTCGATCTGCAATCCATCTACGATCAGCTCGCGACGACGGCCACGCCCCGCCTGCCGCCCACGGGCGCCTCCGCCGGCCGCTGGACACGCGCGCTCGAGCGGTGGGTGAGCGACGAGATCCTGCCGAACGAGCGCGCCTACTGGCTCTCGCTGCCCTGGGACGAGATCGATCTCCTGCCGGCGGACCATCCGGCGACGCGTCATCTCTATACGGTGGAGTCGGTCCGCGATCACTGGGCGTCGCTCTCGGAGCAGGAGTCTCAGGTCCTCTTGCGGGACTTGCCGGCGCGCTTCGGGGTGAGCACGGAGCACGCCCTCATCGCGGCGGTTCTCCGCGGCGTGACCGCGTGGACGGGCCGCGACTGGCAGGACATCATGGTCCTCAACTCGGGGCGTGATCTGATGCCCCATCACCCGGAGCTCGACGCGTCGCGCACGGTGGGGTGGCTGAGCGCCGAGCGGGTGCTCGTGCTCCGGCGCTCGAGCCAGGAAGAGCCGCTCGCGGCGCTGCTCGATACGAGCCGGCAGATCGATCGCATCCCGAACGGGGGCCACGGCTACAACCTCCTCAAGTACCTGGGCGGCGACGCCCCGCTCAGCGCGGAGCTCGGGCGGCTCCGGAAGCGACCGGGGATCCTGTTCAACTACCAGGGGCGCGTCGAGCCGCCTGCCCAGGGCTCGATCCTCCGCATGGCGAGCGAGTCCACGGGGTACGACGAGGCGGCGACGAACCTGCGGTTCAACCTGTTCGAGTGCCACGTCCTCGTCCGCGGAGGCGCCCTGACGTTCCGGTGGCGCTACAGCGCGAACGTGCATGCGCCGGCGACCGCGCAGCGGGTCGCCGGGGGCGTCATCGACGATCTGCGGGCGATCGCGCGCGCGTGCGGGTGAGCCGAGCGCGCGCCCGTGCGCGCGGCGGCGCGAGGGATGGACACACCACGTTTGGATGAGCCCCTATGAAGACGTTCGCAATCGAGTTGCCGGACCAGAGGGTCGTTCACGATCGCGTCCCCGACATGGCGAGGACGCTGCATCTCCAGGTGCAGGGCTACTTCAGGCCTCGCGTGCAGAGCCTCCTGGCCAGCGGGGAGGTGACCGTGATCGACGTCGGCGCGAACATCGGCCTCTTCGCGCTCGAGGTGCTGAAGCGCACCGGCGGACGGGCGCGGATCCACTGCTTCGAGCCGATCCCCGAGACGTTCGAGCTCCTCCGGATGAACCTGAGATCGTCCGGATCGGAGCGCGTGCGCCTGCACCGCGCGGGCCTGGGTCGGGCCGCGGGCACGGCGACGTTCCACTACGCGCCACGCCAGGGCGCCATCTCCAGCATGTATGACATGATGGCGAGCGACGACAAACAGGCCACGCTCGCGGCCATCTACGACGAGCGGATCCGGGAGAAGCACCACGCGGATCTGCCGGCCTACATGAAGCACCTCCCGCGCGCGGTGAACTCGGTGCTCATCGACTGTCATGCCTGGTGGATGAGGCGTGGAATGAGGCGCGTGGAGTGCGCGCTCGAGACGCTGTCCGAGCTCATCGAGCGGGAGCAGATCGGGCAGATCGACCTGCTCAAGATCGACGCCGAGAAGGCTGAGATCGACGTGCTGGAGGGCATTCGCCCCGACGACTGGGGGAGGATCCGGGCCGTCGTCCTCGAGCTGCACGACTTCGGCGGGAGAGGGGAGCGCGTCCGGCGGATGCTGCGCGATCACGGGTTCGAGGTGGAGACCGACCAGATCTGCCCCGAGGACGTGATCATCACCATGGCGGGGTACCGGTAAAATGCGGGAGCGTAGGCGCCAACCACGCTTCGCGCCGCGTTCTCCTACATCCGAACGTTTACGTAGTCGTAGTCGTGGTCGTAGTCGTGGTCGTGGTCGTGGTCGTGGTCGTGGTCGTGGTCGTCAACGATAGGCCGTGAACGACCACGACCACGACCACGTAAACGTTCACGACCACGTAAACGTCCACGACCACGTAAACGTTCACGACCACGTAAACGTTCAGGTCGGTGACCGATGGTGGTAACGCCTATGAGAATGCGGGGGAGCGCCGGCCGCGGGGCGCTCGGCGGCTCCCCCCCTCCTCCGCCGTCAATGGCCGATGGCAGGCAGCAGCCGCACCACGCGCTGCGACCAGAGCTCGATCAGCTCGGCGATCACCGCCTCCCGATCCTCCACGCCGTCGAGCAGCTCGCTGAGCCGCTTCCGGCCGTCGGCCCGCCAGAGGACCTCGAACGTCTCCGCAGAGACAGGATACCGGGCGTCATTGTAGGTCGTGACGATCGCGCGCTCTACCTCGTAGCCGCCCGGAGTAGGCCCTCGCAGCGAGAGCAGCTTCACGAAGGTCGGAAACGAGGGGACGAGCTCCGCATAGGCCGAGAGCGGCGCGGGCTTCTTGTGGACGAGGTGGTCGCCGACGACCAGCTTGTCGAGCCGCGTCGTCAGAAAACAGGTCACGCAGTCGTCGACCGAATCGACGATCGGCTCGGCGTTGTTGTTGAAGGAGGTGTTGAGCACCACCGGCACGCCGGTGATGTCGCCGAAGGCCCGGATGAGCTGCCAGAAGCGCGGGTTCGTGCGCCTGGAGACCGTCTGGACCCGCGCGGTCCCGTCCACGTGCGTGACGGCGCCGAGCAGCTGTCGCTTCTGTTCGTGGACGGGCACGGTGAAGATCATGAACGGCATGGTCTCCGCGCCGCCGAGATCGAAATAGTCGCGCGCGTCCTCCTCCGTCACCGCGGGGGCGAAGGGCCGGAACTCCTCGCGCTTCTTCACCATGGCGTTGATGATGTCCTTGTTTGCCGCCGGCCTGGGATCCGCCAGGATGCTGCGATTGCCGAGCGCGCGGGGGCCGAACTCGGAGCGGCCCTGCGCCCACCCGATCACGCTGCCCGCCGCGAGCAGCTCGGCGGCGGCCTTCGGCGCGTCGGCGAGCTCCTCCACGCGGATGAAATCGCGCCACGCGTCGAGCGCTCTCCCGACCTCGCCCCGCTCGCCGATATGCCTCCCCCAGTACAGGTGGTCCATCGCGGGCATCCGCCGCGCCGGGGCCTTTCGCGCGTGCACGGCCATCGCGGAGCCGAGCGCGCAGCCGGCGTCGTGCGCGGCCGGCTGGACGAACACCCGCTCGAACAGCCCGGAGCGGAGGATCTTCCCGTTCAAGGTGCAGTTGTGCGCGACGCCGCCCGCGAAGCAGAGGCTCCCCTGCCCGGTCTCGCGCTGGAAGTGCCGCAGGCAATGGAAGACGATGGTCTCGAGCGCCTCCTGGAGCGAGGCGGCGATGTCCTTGTGGTCCTGCGTGATCGGCTCCCGCGGCGCGCGCGGCCGGATCGCGCCGTGGAGATCGACGATCTTGTCGAAGTCGATGGCCCAGGCGCCCTCCGGGAGCAGCGCGACCATCGCCTGGAACAGCGCCCGGTACCTGCGCGGATCGCCGTAGGGAGCGAGACCCATGACCTTGTACTCGTCGAAGAGCGAGAATCCGAGGAACCGTATCACCTGGACGTAGAAATTGCCCAGCGAGTCGCGCTCCGGGATGTCTCTCAACGAGTGAAGCTCTCCGCCGGAGCCGATGGAGACGGATCCCGACTCGCCGTCGCCGCAGCCGTCGAGCGTCAGGACCAGGCTGCTCTCGTACCCCGACCCGATCAGGGCGCTCATCGCGTGGGCCGTGTGATGCTTGACGAACTGGATGCGCTCGGGCCCCACGTCGACGCCGAACTCGGCGAGCACGAGGCGCCTCATGACGTCGTTCGCCGTGCGCAGCTCGGGGCCGGCGGAGAAGAGCCCGCGCTTCACCTGGGCGTCGCACCATTCTTCGCTGATGTAAAAGCAGAGGTGGTCGACCTCGTCGACGCGGAGCCCCCGGCTCTCCAGGCAGAAGCGGGCCGCCTGGAACGGGGCCTTGTTCGAGTGCTTGAGGCGGTTCAGCCGCTCCTGCTCGATCGCCGCGACGACCTCGCCGTCCTCGAGGAGGACGGCGGCGCCGTCGTGCGACGTCGCCGCGTTGAATGCTGGTCTCGGATAACCGAGATGGTCCGGCTCGTGACCCCCGCTGATTCCAAGGATTCGCATGAATGGAGGGTAGCCTTCGAATGCGATAAGTAAAGCTCGCTCACGCGCAGATCGACGCGCTGACACGGCGATCCATGCGAGATTCGAGCGGCGCGTTCGACGGGCCGAGCGGGGCTTCTTTTATTTTGCAGGAGGCAATCCGCACGACGAGGTCGTAGAGCGGGCGCCGCGGCGCCAGGCGAAGCTCAGCACTCGCACTCGTCCTCCCCCTCATAGGACTTGGCGACGAAGCTCATGTCGTACGGGTAGTTCGCCTCGGGCGGTCCATAGACGCGGAGCAGCAGATCGTTCGCCGAATCCGCGCCTCCTCCATCGAGCCATACCCGTCCATGATCGCTCTCCTCGGCCCCGAGGAGCTCCATCGTGGCAGCGCTGTAGACCTCCACGATCAACGTGTTCTCTGGGGCGGAGGGCGGAGTATACTGCTCACAACCCGAGCCGCACAGCCCCGCCCCAGAGGCCAGGACGCGAAGGCTCCAGTTGACCTCCTCGATCCCGAGAGAGGTGGTGTCGAGCAGGTACCAGTCCTCGTCGCCCTGGCAGAGGACGAGATCGAGCTTTGAAAACCACGCGCTGGGACCGAGGCTGTCGTCGGTATGGTCATAGGCGAGCGGGGCCGCAGAGGTGGACGCGTCGTTCGCCTCGTAGGCGTCGTCCGCGCAAACAGACGCTCCGCCGCTCCCGGTCGCGGCCCCGCCCACACCAGCCCCACCACTGCCGCCGCTGCCGCCGCTGCCGCCGCTGCCGCCGCTGCCGCCGCTGCCGCTGCCGCTGATGGCGCTGCCGCTGATGCCAGCGCTGCCACCGCTGCCACCGCTGCCGCTGATGGCGCTGCCGCTGATGCCGGTACCGCCGATGCCGCTGGCATCGCTGCCGCCGCCTCCTTCGGCGCCTGGGCCTACGGCATCGTCCAGCCAGCGCGAGCAAGACGGCGTTGCAAACAAAGACGCGTAGAGCGCTGCGACCCCCATGAGACGAACCGAGCTACGAATGAGCGACATAATAACTCCACTGGGCACAGGTGAACGACGAACTCCAGGACAGAACTTCGCCTTCGAGGCGCGAACATCGAGCATTTGCACGAATCCGCACGAATCAGGCGCAGAAGCGAATCATCAGCTCACATCATTTTCACATCTTCGCAACTCCCTCCTTTCTCATGGCGCCGTCGCTGCCACGGCGTATCCTTGTCGGCGATGGATCCGCATCGTTCGATCGTCCCTCATCGCTCTCCTGATCGCCGCCGTCCTCATCGCCCTCATTCGATGCGCTCGCGCGCCGATCGCGGCGCTCGCTTCCGGAGCATCGCGTGGGGCGCCGCGCTCGCCGCCGCCCTGGGGTGCCGTTCGTCGCCGGCTCCGCCCGCCCGTCAGGAGGTCATCGACATCCATGTGCACCTGACGGAGGCCAACGCGGTGGCGCCATTGCTCGCGCACATGGCCAAGCACCACATCGATCGCACCGTCATCCTGGCGAGCCCGGACCTGACCAGCGGCCGCGGCGGCTCGGGCCTCTCCGGCTACCGCGCAGGCAACGACATCGTCCTCGACGCCGCAGCGGCTCACCGTGGAAAGCTCATTCCCTTCGTCACCCTGGATCTGGGTCACGACGACCTCGCGTACCTCGCCGAGCTGCGCAGCCGAGGCGCCTGCGGCGTGAAGCTTTACCAGGGGCACAACCTCTTTCACGAGCGTCCCCTCGACGACCCCTCGCACCAGGCGATGTGGCAGGCGCTCGCGGATCAGGCGATTCCGGTTCTCCTTCATGCCAACACCGTCCGTTACAGGAGCGAGCTCGAGGCGGTCCTGCGCGCCTTCCCCGACCTGCGGCTCGTGTGCGCGCACCTCTGCGGCAGCCGCACCGACCTCGCGCGCATGGAGTCCCTGATGGAGGCGTTTCCGCGCCTCCTCGTCGACACGAGCCATGGCTCTGCCGGCCCGGCGACAGAGGGGTTCGCGAGCCTCGAGCGGGATCGCGCCCAGCTCCTCAGGCTGTTCTCTCGCTGGCCCGAGCGCTTCCTGTTCGGGACCGACCTTGTGACCAGCGGACTGGACCCCATGTCCATGGAGCTGTGGGACCTGCAGGCGGAGTCGAACATGGGTCTCTTGAAAGAGGACAAGTTTCGCTTCTTTCGTCAAACCGCCGATCATCAATCGGCCCGCACCATCGGCACCTATCAGGGCCTTCACCTGCCCCCCGAGCTCCTCGGCCCCGCCCTCGGGCAGAACGCCGCGCGATGGCTCGGCGCCTGCCTGCGCTGAGGGCCATCTCGCGGGCCGCCCGCCCGCGGCCTCAGGGGCCGAACTTCGCGAGGAAAATGGCCCGGGTAGGCGCCGGAGCCACCAGCGGCCCCGTGCCAAAGTCGATGGTGCCGAGGAACGGGCCGGCGGCGTACACATCGCCGGTCGCGTCCATGGCCGTGGAGTAGCCGTACTGTTGCTCCCTGCCGCCTGTGTGCTTCACCCAGCGGACCGTGCCCGTCGCATCGAGCTTCGCGACGAAGGCATCGCCGTAGGTGCAGTCCATCAGGCCCGTGCCGAAGTCGACGTCGCCGTACATCAAGCCGGTGATCGCGATGTCGCCATCCGCGGTCGCCGCGGTGTCCAGCGCCGACTGCGGGCCATACTGCCCGAGGCGCTTGGCCCAGAGGAGCTCGCCTGCCGGGTTCAGCTTGGTCACGAAGGCGTTGCCGCCCCACGTGACAGAGTCGGGCCCGAGAGGACCGTACCCTCCCGCGCTCACCAGCGGACCTGCGCCGAAGTCCACGCTCCCGAGGAACGTCCCGCTGATGACGACGTTTCCAGCGCCGTCGACCGCGACGCCGTAGGCCCTCTGGAGCGCCTCGTCGCCGAACCGCTTGCTCCAGACGTGCTCACCGGCCGCGTCGAGCTTCGCCACGAAGATATCCTCGCTGCCCGCGGTGGTCAGCGGCTCGCCGCCGAGGTCGATCGTCTCGGCGTAATAGTCGCCGAAGCTGCCGGCGAGGACGACGCTGCCCGACGCGTCGAGGGCGACGTTGTGGATCTCCGTGTAGCCGAGCTGCTTGCTCCAGAGGCAGCTCCCCGCAGCGTCGAATTTCGCGATGAACGAGTCGATGTCACCGACGCTGGTCAGCGAGGCGCCGCAGACGCTGATCTGGCCCATGAACGTCCCTGTCACGACGACGTTCCCGGCTGCATCGATGGCGAGGCTGTCCGCCCATTGATCGCCATCGACGCCGATTCGAGCCGACCAGACGTGATCTCCGTCCGCCGTGAAGACGGCCACGAAGGCATCGCCATCCGACTCCTGCCCCGCGAGCAGACCCCCTCCGAAGTCGACGCCGGTCCCGTAATACGTACCCGCCGTGGCAATGAGCCCCGCCTCGTTGACCGCGACGTCACGCGGGTAGGCGGAACCGGAGAATTCCTTGTGCCAGAGGGGTTCTCCTTCGCCGTCGAATCTCGCGAGGGAAAAGACCAGGTTGCCCCCTGTCGAGAGCGGACCGTCGCCGAAGTCGACGCCATCGGCGACCGCCGTCGCGACGACGAGGTTGCCGGCCTCGTCCACGGCGATGCGGCTGCCCGTCCAGACCAAGGGTTGACCTCGGTCCGCGGCGAAGTGCCGGCTCCACAGAGGATCGCCGCTGCCGACGGCGCCGCCGGCGCCTGCGCCGCCGCTGCCGACGGCGGCGTCGCTGCCGCCGGCCCCGCCGCTGCCGCCGGCCCCGCCGCTGTCGCCGGCGCCGCCGGCCCCGCCGCTGCCGCCGGCGCCGCCGGCCCCGCCGCTGCCGCCGGCCCCGCCGCTGCCGCCGGCCCCGCCGCTGTCGCCGGCGCCGCCGGCCCCGCCGCCGCCGCCGGCCCCGCCCGCTCCCGTCGCGCCACCTCCGGCGCCATCATCGCGTATGGGGTCGAGCGGGATCCTGTCGCATGCGGCGACAAGCGTCATGAGCACGGTGCATCCAGGTACGAGGAGCTGTTTCAAGGAGGTCTCTCCGATCGCGATTGAAGAAGTGCGCGTGGCCTGCTCCTATGAATGGCCGCCTGTCGTGGCGGCGGCTCACCGCTGGACGACGACGCCGAACGAGAACGACGCGAGCGGGCTGAACGTCGAGATCACCCGTCCTGCAAAGCGGATATCGACAGGCGGGATCGCCGCGCCGCCGAGCGCGCCCGCCGTGAGAACCACGGAGTCGATGAGCCGGAAACGCGCCTCGCCTCGCCCGTACACGAGGGCGGTGAACGTGGACTCGTCGCTGTCGATATAGGGCGGTCTCGCATCGCCGGACGCGCTCACGTAACTGAGACCCACGCCGGGGGAGAGGACGAGTCCGAAGCGACGGCTCCTCTCGATGGGCGCGAGGGCGAGCTCGGCGCCGAAGAGCGAGCGGCGAAAGCGAACCTTGCCTTCCGCCGCCTCGATCTCCGGACCGATGATCGACAGGTCCGCCAGGAGCCCGGCGCCGATCCGGGCCGAGGGCCAGATGCGGAGCGAGGCATCGAGCGCCAGCGAGGCGCCGGGCGCCTGCCATCCCAGGGCGATCGCGACACCGACCTCGACGAGCGGGGCCCTGGGCGCCGCGGGCAACGCGAACGGCGGCGAGAGCGGCGCCCAGGCGCGGAGCGGCTGGCTCCCCCACGCCTCGCCGGGCAACGCGGCAGGAGGCGCGACGGGAGAGGGCTGGACCGGAGCCGGCGCGACGGCCGCCGGCTCTGGTCCGACGGCCGCCGGCGCTGGTCCGGCGGCTCCGGCGGGGGCCCCGGCCGTCGACCGGAGCGCCCGCACCAGCTCCGCCGCGCGGAGCACCCGGGTGTCGAGCGGGCCGTCGGGCGCCACGCTCGCGACCAGGTCCGCGCGCCCGCTCGAGTCCGACCAGATCTCGATGGCTCCCTGCTCGCCTTCAGGGATGACGATGAGCAGCCCGCCGGAACCAGCCGCCGCCGGGCTCGCCTCGACCCGTACCTGCAGGCCCGCCGCTTCGAGCTCCTGCGAGAGGCGGTACGCCAGCGCCCCGCGCGCGCCGGCGACGACCGTGATCGGCGGCGCCTCGTCGGCGGAGCACGGGGCCGCGAACGCCGCGAACGCCGCGAACGCCAGCGACGCGACGAGCGCGCAGCAGATCGAGCTCGCCACGGCGCGCGCTCCCGGCGAGCGCAGGCGGCGCCGGCGTGGCGGCCGCGACCTCCGCGGGCGAAGGCTCGATCCAGCGTGCAGGCTGCCGAGCGGAGACCTCAATCGGCCCCATGGACGAGCGTCGCCGCGAGCCCGGCGTGGGCGCCGTTCGGGTACGCCGCGAGGTAACGCGCGGCGAGCTCGCTGGCGCGCGCGCGGAGCTGGAGGTTCCTCGCGCACTCGATCGAGCGGCCGAGCGCCTCCGGCGCGAGCGCGCCGCGCGGCCTCTCCGCGAGGTACACGGCGAACCAGCGCTCGGCCTCCGCCCAGGCGCCGCGCCCGTCGAACGCCATGCGACCGAGGTGGTACGCCGCTGCGGCCGCGGCGTCGCTCCCGGCAAACCGCTGGCGCGCGGCCTCGTAGAACCGGGCCGCGACGCTCGGCTTGCGCGAAAGCCGCGCCGCGGAGCCGAGATCGACGAGCTCCGCGCCGCTGGCGCGCCCGAGCACCGTGTCGATGCCCAGGAGCTCCACGTCCGCGAGCGCCTCGCCGAGCTTGCCCGCGGCGAGGTGCGCGCGCCAGCGCTCGGCGGGGGAGTCGGCCAGGGGCTCGCCCGCGCGGGCCCGCGGCGAGCCAAGGGACGGCGGCGCGGGCGCGAGCGCGGGAGCGGACCCGGCCGCGCTCGGGCTCGGGCTCGGGAGGGGGGCGGGAGGCCGAGCCGACGGGATTGCCTCCGGATCAGGCGCCGGCGACGACGCCTGCGGCGCAACGGGTCGAGGAGCCGCGCACGTCAGCCGCGTCGCTTCGGGGGCGGCGACCGCGCGCCCCGATGGGTCGACGCACGGGCCCAGGATGCGCACGCGGCCGGTGATCATCGAGACCGTGAGCTCCTCGGCCTCCGTGTTCCACGTGACGTCGAACTCGGTGCCGATCACGTGGACCTCGAAAGGCCCCCCGGCCACGACCCACCGGGTGTCGTCGCGATGCACGACGCGCACGTGCAGCGAGCCGCGCTCGAGGAGGACGCTCGCGCCCCGGGGGCCGACCTCGGTCACGCGGGCGCGCGTCCCGGGCGCGAGGTCCACGCGCGACCCGTCCGAGAAGTCGAGCCCGACCTGCGACGCGTCCGCCGCCACCCACCGGCCGACGGCGCCCGGCGCCCCTGCGACCCGGTAGGTCAGCGGGTCGCCCGGCCGGAACAGCACGAACCAGAGGACCGAAGCGGCGACGCACGCCGCGGCGAGCGCGACGCCGAGCCGCCGTGAAAGGGGAGCCGCCCCGGCGTTCAGCGAGAGCGCGGCCTCCTTGCGGTAGATCGCCTGGAGTCGATCCGTGGTCGACGGCCGCACCAGCCGCTCGAGCGCGGCGTCCTGGTGCGCGGCGACCCGGCGCCCCACGGCCGCGACGTCTTTGGTCCTCACGTCCATCGGTCGCCCTCCGCGAGCCAGGTAGAGAGAACTTCGTCCTTCTTGCAGCGCTCGACGAACGCGAGCTCCGCGCGCTGGATCCGGCGCTTGACGGTGGCGAGCGACACCTTGCACGCGGCGGCCACCTCGGTGAGCTCCTGGCCCTCGACGATGCGCAGCGTGAAGGCCAGCCGATCGTCGGCGTCGAGCGTCTCCAGGGCGCGGTAGAAGGCACGCACGCCCTGCCGGGCCTCCGGGTCGGCGCTGGCCGCGACCTCCGGCATCTCGTCGCTCGCGAAGAACGCGAGCCAGCGGTGCCTGCGCTTCTTGCGGAGCGCCTCGCGCGCGACGAACACGGTGACGCCGGTGATGAAGGCCTTCAGCGCCTCGGGCTCGCGCACGTCGTCGATGCGGGAGAACACCCGGGCGAACACGTCCTGGACCAGATCCTCGAGGCTCCGGACGTCGCCAAGGATGCGAAACAGCATCCGCTCGACGAGGCCCGCGTAAGCGTCGAGCAGGCGGCGCTCCGCCGCGGGGTTCCGGGCGTGCAGGCCGCGCAGGATGTCGGCTGAGGTGAGCTGCGCGCCGGCGGGGCCGTCCGGTGGACGGGGCTTTCGAACGACGCGGAGGTGCGCGGACATCGGGTAGCCTCTAGATGGCCGGCCCCCGCCGCGACGGCTCAGATCGGGCGCGCGGCGTCGCCCTGCGCCCCCGCTCCTGGATCATGCTTCGACCCGGCGCCTCGGGATCCGCTCACGCGCCGGGCACGGCCGCGGCCTCGAGCAGCTCCAGCGCACCCGCTCGGCGGCCGAGGCCTCTCGCCCCGGAGGGCTCGTGCGCCCGCCAGAGATCCATCATCCGGCGGTACGCCCCGCCGCGGCGGAGGAGCGCCGCGGGCGGGCCCTGCTCGACGACGCGCCCGCCGTCGATGACGACGACGCGGTCCGCGCGCGTGGTGGTGGAGAGGCGGTGCGCGATGAGCAGCGTGGTGCGGCCTCGCGAGAGCCCCTCGATGGCCCGCTGCACCGCCGTCTCGCTCGCGATATCGAGGCTGCTCGTGGGCTCGTCGAGGATGACGACCGACGGGTCCTTGAGCAGCGTGCGCGCGATCGCGAGGCGTTGCCGCTCCCCGCCGGAGAGCGCCACGCCGCCGCGGCCGACGAGGGTCTGGTACCCCAGAGGGAGCCGCTCGATGAACTCGTCCGCGCAGGCGGCGCGCGCCGCGGCGCGGAGCGCCTCCTTCGTCGCGTCGGGCGAGCCATACCGGAGGTTCGCCTCGATGGTGTCCTCGAAGAGGAACGGCTCCTGCGTGACGATCCCGAGCTTCCGCCGGAGCGCGCGCTGCGACAGCGCCCGGAGATCGTGCCCGTCGATGCGGATCGCCCCGGAGGTCGGATCGTGGAGCCGCAGGAGCAGATCGGCGAGCGTGCTCTTCCCGGCGCCGCTCGGGCCCACGACCGCCACGAACTCGCCGGCGCGGATCGAGAGCGAAATCCCGTCGATGACCGCCCGCCCGGCGGCGCGCTGATAGCGGAAGCTCACCTGGTCGAGCTCGAGGTCGCCGCGGATGTGCTCCGGGCTCACGGCGCGCTCCGGATCGGCGACCGCGACCTCGGCGTCGAGCACGCCGAAGATCGCCGCCAGGCCGACCTCGGCGCGGCGCGCCGTCTCGTAGACGCCGAGGAGCGTCTGCGCAGGGCCGTAGAGGCCGCCGACATAACCGAGGAACGCGACGAGCGTGCCGACGCCGAGCTCCCCGCGGAGGACGAGCAGGCCCCCCACGCCGAGCAGCACCACGCGGCCGATGTTGACGCACACGCTCCGGCCCGCGGAGAGCCGCGTCTGGAGCCCGATGCTCCGGAGCACCTCGCGTTGCGCCTCCTCGACGGAGCCGATGAACCGGGCGTGCTCGTCCGCCTCGCGCGCGAACGCCTTGACCGTCTTGATGCCCGAGAGCACCTGCTGAAAGCGGTTGTAGATACCGCACCAGCGGTCGAGCACCTCGCGCTCGCGCTCCACGAGGCGCGCGGTGGTCGCCCTGCCGAAGAGCAGCGGAGGCACGATGAACCCGACAGCGACCAGCGCGAGCAGCGGGCTCAGCCGGAGCATGATCCCGAGCGAGACGACGAGGTAGACGAGCGCCGGGAAGAGCTGGAACGCGACAGAAGAGAGGCAGTCCATGAGCGACGTGATGCCGCGATCGACCCGCGTCATGGTCTCTCCGACGCCCCTCTCCTGATGGTACGAGAGGGGCAGCGCGTGCAGCCGCGCGGTGGTCTCGTCGAGCAGGTCCCGGTTGATGCGGAGCCGCACCCGCCAGACGGAGAGCGCCCCCAGGCCCTCCGCGATCTGCCGGAGGACGACGAGCGCGCACAGGGCGAGCGTCATGCCGGCGAGGGCCCGGGCGCCCAGCTCCCCGGGCGCGGCCGGCCCGCTCCCGGGGCCGAAGACACCGGCGCTCGCCGAGATCTGGTCGAAGATCGCGCGGTGCGCGAGCGGCTCGAGCGCGGGCAGGCCGCCCGAGACGAGGGTGAGCGCGAGGCACACGGAAAGCCGGCCACGGTGGGGAGATAGGTAATTCAGACTGCGGCGCAGGTCACGGATCAGGGATCGCTTCACGGCCAATGCTCATTCGCGCCTCATCGCAGCGCAGGAGAAGCGCGCCAGGCGCGCCCCGATACGAGCAGGGGATAGCCCTAGGCGCAACGGCGTTCTCTGCACATTGGAATGGAATCATCGGTGTCCCAAGAACCCGCGGATCCGAGGGAGCCTGGGAGTCTGGATCACGCGCCTGCGCGGGCGGCGGTCGCGATGACCCGCGCGCTCGCGCAGGCGGCGACCGGCGACATGGCGCCGCCGGGGCCCGCCGCGCGCTCGCGCAGGGTCAGCGCGCCGGCGAGACGTCCACCACGCTCGCCGGATCCGTCACCGCGCCCGGCCCGAAGTGGAACTCGAGCGGCTCGTTGTCGAGCCATTGCGGAAGGAGGTTGTTGTAGAACGCGCTCTCGCGGTGGAGGTCCGACCCGCCGGGGAGGCCGAAGCGCATCTTCGGGCCCTCCGGATCCGCGTCGATGACGAGGCGGATCGACGGCCCGTTGGCGAAGGCGAAGCTGGGCTTCTCGCCGTCCGGCGGGAGCGCGCGCGATCTCGGGTTGGCGACGTTGACGGTGAAGAGCCCGCCCGGCGCGGCGTAAGGCCCCGCGTTGTACACCGCGAGGCCGAAGTTATCGAAGATGCTGCGGAGCGAGAGCGTGTGGACGCGGCCCCAGCGCCAGTCGTCCGCCGGGCCGATGACAGCGAGCGAGGCGGCCGCCTTCGTGAGCGCCCGGAGCACGATGTCGTCCTGCGTCTCCACCACACCGTCGGTGGTCACGTCGTCCCAGAGCAGGGGACCCGAGCTCAGGCGCGCCGGATCGCGCAGCGCGCGCGCCACGACGGCCAGCCCGAACCCGGGCTCATCGACGCCCGCCGCCGCTGCCTCGTCGCCCAGCGCCTCGCTGACGATCGCATAGAACGTCGCGTGGAACGCCGTGCAGCCGATCGACTCGGCGGCGAGCGTCGCGTCCTCCACCTTGCCCGCGCGCGCTGGATCGTGCCCGTCGAGCCCTGTCGGACACGTATGGTCCCAGGCGGCGAGCGCGTCGACGACGGCCTGCTCCTCGTCCGTCAACGTCGCCAGCTCCGCCGCCGAGAGCACGGCAGGCACGACGAAGCTGCCATAGAGCGAGTACGTGTCGCCTTGCATCGCCGTCATGGTGTCGGGCGAATGCGCGTCGCCGCCTTCGTCGAGCAGATCGAGGATCCGCTGCTCGCGCGTCCCGTCGGCCTTGCCCCACGCCTGGAGCGCGCCCTGCCCGTCGTTCGTGGGATCGCCGTCGGCGGTCGCGCCCGTCATGTCGCCGTTCGCCGTCGCGATCGCGGCCGCAGGCGGGTTGAGCAGCTGCGGCAGCTCGGCGAACGGGATCGGGTCGCCCCACTCGGCGCTCCCGTCCCCCGGGAGCGGCAGCCACGCGGGCACCTCGGGCGACGCCCAGGGCCGCGCCGGCACCTTGCTGTACGGGAACCAGCCGATGTTCCCCTCGGTGTCGACAACGACGAAATTCTGGCTGACGGTGCTGGTCGCCTCGAGCCCCCTCCTGGCTTCGGCGACGCTCCCAGCGCGCCCGAGGGCGAAGAACGCGTCGAGGTCCGTCCCGCCGTCGTGCCCGCGCCACCGGATGGTCACGGCGGTGCCGGCGTCCGCGTCCTCGCTCACGATGGGCCCGTGGTGCGGGACCCAGCGGAAGGTCTTCTCGATCGTCTCGCCGGAAGCCGCGTCCTTGAACGAGAACTTCTTCTCGACGATCGCCACGTCTTCCCCCTTGAAGTCGACCGACGCGCCGTCCCCTGTGAGCGTCTCCAGGTAGACGTCGGCCAGGTCGTAGTACGCGGTGGTCACGCCCCAGCCGATGGACTCGTTCTGTCCGACTATCACGCCCGGCATGCCCGGAATCGTGGCGCCGGCGACGTGGTATTCGCCGTCGCCCCTGCTCTTGGCGTCGAGCTCGACGGGGAACCAGATGCTGGGATTGCCGAGCAACAGGTGCGGATCGTTCGCCAGGAGGGCGTGGCCGCTCCCGGTGCGGCCCGGACCGACAGCCCAGTTGTTCGACCCGGCGTCGCCCGCCATCTTGCGCCGGCCGTCGCCGACCTTCGCCGCGCGCTCCGCCGCGCCCGTGAGGAGCGCCCGGCGCGGCGAGAGCCGCGACACGGCCACCGGCGCGAAGGGCCGCACGAGGTCCGCCGTCTGCGCGGCGGGCACGGTGGATGCGTCGAACACCGGCGCGGGCGAGAACAGATCGGCGGCGAGCGCCGCATCGAACAGCGGTATCTGCGCCGCGAGCTCGAGCTCTTGCCCGCTGTTGTTCGAGAGGTCGTTGAGCACGTAGAGGCCGACGGCTGTGCTGTCTTCCGGCCTCCAGTCGCGGATCGCCTCCTTCACCATGAGCGCGAGGTTGTACTCGACGGTCAGCGTCGCGCCGTTCCTCTTGTTCCGCATGTCGGCGAGCCAGGCGTTCACGCCGCGCGCATACGCGTCCAGATGCCCTTTCACCTTCGGGCTCGCCTGCTCGTAGAGCGCGCTCTCGAGCGGCTCGCCCTCGCGCGTCGTGAAGAAATGGCGGTTCTGATAGTCCTGCTCGAGCACCCGCGCGCCCGCCTTCACCAGCCCGCCGAGCGATCCCTCGACGAGGTTGCGGATGAAATCCATGAAGAAGAAGCGGTTCTGAGCGTGGAAGTAACCGAGCGCGGCGAAGCAGTCGTCGTCGGACGCGCACTCGAGGTGGAGGACCCCGAGCTCGTCGGTCACCGCCCGGACATCCCCGTCGAGATCGGGAATCGTCACGCCGCCGGCGTCCGATCCCCCGGCGCCGCCGCCCGCTGCGCCCCCGCCCCCCGCTGCTCCTCCGCCGCCTTCACCGCCATTGCCACTTGCCGCGCTGGACGGGGCTTCGCCGTCGTCGCCGCACGAGACGGCGGCCGCCGAAGCGGCAAAGACGAACGCAAGAACCAGCGAACCGAAACGAGCCGTACGCATCATCAGCGATACTCCTTCTGCCTTCGGGCGCACGATATCACGCGCCTTCGGCGGGAACGGCGATCTATGCGCGTCGATAGCCTGCCGGAGCAGAGGGCGAGATCTGCAGCGCCACATCGCGGAGCCGGGGCTCCCGGAGAGCGCCCGGCGCGCCGCCGCCCGGAGCTCGCGCGGACCCCCGCCGGACCGCCGCCGGCACGGCCGGAGCGCGCGGCGTCGATCCGGGGGCGCGACGCCTGGTTCCCCTCGCCGCGATCTCGACTATGACGCCGGGCATGCGACGCCTCCTGCTCCCCCTCTCCCTCCCCACCCTCACGCTCGCCGCCGCCTGCTCCGGCGCGCCCCCGGAGCCCGCTCAGTCGGTGCCCTCCCCGCGCGCGCACGACGGCCGACCGCCCGCGGCCGCGGCGCCCCCCGCCGAGCCCGGAGCCGGCGCGCCCCCCGCCCCGGAGGCCGGCGCGCCCGCCGCCCAGGCGGGGACCGCCGGCGGGGAGACCGCCGCCGCCGAGGAGCAGGCGTGCCCGGCCGACATGAAGCTCGTCGAGGGCGAGTACTGCAGCGAGGTCGAGCACAGCTGTCTCCGCAGCTGGTACGACAAGTCGAACAAGAAGACGATCTGCGAGGAGTTCGCCCCCACCCCGGCCCGCTGCACGGGCGACAAGACGAAGAAGCGCTATTGCATCGATACGTACGAGTGGCCGAACAAGAAGGGGGAGCGGCCCGAGGTGATGAACCGCTTCCACCAGGCGCAGGTCAAGTGCGCCGCCGTCGGCAAGCGCCTCTGCACCGAGTCGGAATGGACGCTCGCCTGCGAGGGCCCCGAGATGAAGCCGTTCCCTTACGGGTACTCGCGCGACGCGACGAAGTGCAACGGCGACCACATGTGGGACGATCCCGACATGAAGAAGGTCGCGAAGCGCGACCCGGGCGAGCTGGCCCGCCTCTGGAAGGGGGTGCGGAGCGGATCGCAGCCCCAGTGCATCAGCGACTATGGCGTCGCCGACCTGCCCGCGAACACCGACGAGGTGGTGGCGAGCGAGACGAGCGGCGGCTGGCGCGGCAAGTTCGACAGCGTCCACACCGGCGGCCCCTGGTACAAGGGCGTGCGCAACCAGTGCCGGCCGAAGATCTACACCCACGACGAGGGGTTCTATTATTACTTCCTGAGCTTCCGCTGCTGCGCCGAGCCCGACGGCAAGGCCACCGAGCCGCGGACGCCCCGCCAGGTCCAGGAGGGGTGGGACATGGCTCGCGTCGAGCGGATGGCGCAGTTCACGGTCGAGGAGATGCGCGGGAAGCTCGAGCTCAAGCAGCAGGGCAAGTGCGAGTGCAAGGCGACCGACATCCTGTGCAAGACGATGTGCGGCACGCTGCTCGGGCCGGGCGCGGTGGACGCGACGCCGGGGGGCGGGGCGCCCGCTGCGCCGGGTAACGGCGAGAAGCGGTGAGCGGCGAGGCGCCTGCCGGGCGCTGCAGTGGAGCGCGAAGGGGCCGCCTCCACGCCGCAGCCTGCGGGATCCGCTACATGCGGGCGTCCGTCAGCATCGCCACGACGCGCTCGATCGACCAGTAGCCTGCCATTGCGCCCATCGCATACACAACGCCGCGCCTCACCGTCGCCGGCTGCGTGGGGACCCGCGCGGCCAGCAGGCGCAGCGCGACCACCAGCGCGATCACGCCGAGCTGGCCGATCTCCACGCCCACGTTGAAGAACAAGAGCGCGATCGGCACATGCCTCTCCGGCAGCCCGATGTCGAGCAGCGACGAAGCGAACCCGAGCCCGTGAAGCAGCCCGAAGGCGAACGTGACGGCCCAGGGGGCCCGGCGCGTGAGCGAGTCGGTCGACCGTAGGCACTCGCCGCAGATCAGCACGATCGAGAGCGCGATGGCCGCTTCGACCGGCGGGGCAGGCAGCGTCAACCAGCCGAACACGGCGCAGGCGAGCGTCAGGCTGTGCGCGACCGTGAAGGCCGTGACCGCGCCGAGCAGCTTGCGGCCGCCGCGCACGAGGAGCGTGAGCGCGATGACGAAGAGGAGATGGTCGAACCCGGTCAGGATGTGCTCGACGCCGAGCCACGTGTAATCGACCATGATAGGCCGGAGCGCGCGGAGCCCGGCGGAGGCGGGGATACCGTAGACCACCAGGCTCGGGTCGTTGCCTGTCAACACCCGGACGAGCCGGCTGCCATTCCGCCACTCGACAACGACCATCACGTTGGTCTCGGTCCCCTCGAGCCAGGGAAGCTCGATGGTGCCGACCAGGCCGTCGTGACCGCAGTCGAGATACGCTCCCTCGACCTTGCAGGCCGGAGGGAACACGGCGGGCGTCGCGAGCTCGGCCTCCAGCGCGGACGAGCTCGCCTGCCAGCGCACGAGGAACCGCCCTTCGTGACCTTCCACCTCCGTCAGCGAAAGAAGCGCCGAGTTGAGCGCGTGGCCCGCCGCGGGGGCGGGCGCCAGGAGCAGGGCCAGCAAGAACGGCAGGGACCGAGCCAGCCGGAGCAGACGCGAACGATTCAAGGACTCTCCTTGAATCTGTACTGCGCAAGGAGGCTCTTGACGAACTCGTCGACGGCTTCCTTCTTCCTTGCGGCGGCCCAGTCGGTGGTGAGGATCGCGCGGATCGCCTCGCGGCCGGGCAGCCCCCCGCTTATCTGGTTGACCCGCACGAGCAGCAGGCTGTCCTGGGTCTCCAGGGGCTGCCACGTCGCGAGCGGCGAGCTGCCAATGCTCTCGGAGACCGCCGGTCCGAACTTGTCCGCGAGTGAATCGCGGGTGAGGTTGCCACCCACGATCGGACGACCGAGCGTCCTCGGGTCCGCACCGTCGGCCAGCGCCCGTCGATACGTCGACCGCTGCTCCTCTGCAGCCGGATCGCTCCTGGGAAAGGTTACGACCTCGAAATCGTACCGCAGCGGCGTCTCGTACTTGCTCCGGTGAGAAGCCAGCCACGCGTCCAGCTCTGCATCCGTCGGCTCCCGCGCCGCTATCGGCTGAGCCGCCCGTGTCCGCAGCTTCTCGGCCAGCGCGACCCGCACCGTCGCATCCTGCCGATCGAGCCCCTCCCGCAGCGCCTCACGGTAGAGCACCTCGTCCCGCTTCCACCCGTCGAGCGCCTCCGCCAGCTCCGCCGCCGTCGGCGCCCGCCCCATGGTGTCGCGGAACTGCCGTTCCAGGTCCGTCTTCAGCCCCGTGCTGACGACGATCTCCCTGGGATCGCCGGCGACGAGCCGGTGGCCGAGGAACAAGAGCGCGCCGATGAAGAGGAAATGAATGACCGGTTCGCGGAGCAACCGAGCGAAGCTCCCCATCGTACTCCCGCTGGTGTCAGGCATGAAACGCGCTCTCGCTGGAGGAGAGGAGACCCAAACGCTTCGGAGACGTCAAGCTCCAGCTGCGGGACCTGCCGCGGGTGGGGCCGGCTACGCCCGAAGCCGCGCCGGTGAAGGCGCGCGGCTTCGGGCGGCTCGCGTCACGGCGAGAGCGTGACGGACTTCGCGTCGAGCGCAACTTCGTAGTAGCCGTGCGGATCCCACTTGAGCGGGGCGCCGTTCTGCTTGAGCGTGCCGCCGGTGACCGTCACGCGCACGTACTTGCCCGGCGGGAAGTTGGTGGGGAGCGTCCAGTTGTAGGTCGTGTCGTTCCCGTTCTTGGTGTTGGTGCCGTCGGTGATCGCCTTCTGGCCGCGCCAGTAGGCACCGATGGTCTCCATGGTGCCGATCCACACGTCGCCGTATGCCTTGACGGCCTTGACGTGATCGACCCAGGCCTGGAACGGGATGGGCTGATAGGCGCCGTCGTTGCCGCCGGTGAAGCCGTGGATGCAGAAGGTGCGCCACTTCTTGCCGCTTCGCGCGCTCGAGACCTCCGAGTCCATCTGCGCCTTGGAAGCGTTGGTCGGGGGAATGTAGGTGGGCAGAACGAACGGATTGCTGTTGTCGTTCGGGCCGATCAGGGCGTTGGACACGCCGCGATTGATCATGAAGCGCGTCCGGGCGATGCCCTCGTAGACACCCGCGCCGTTCGGGGCCGCCATCGTGTACGGCGTGACGTCGTACTTGTCCTTCATGTCCTTCGTCGCGGCGTCCGTATCGGAGCCGTTGTCGTTGCTCGAGTGGCTCCTCGTGTGGTTGGCGAGCTCGTGCCCGCGCGTCAGAGCCTGTTTCCAGACCGCGTTGTTCGCTTCCTGCTTACCGGTCCAGACGTAGAAGGTGAACGGCACGTCGAGCGCCATCATCTCATCGAAGTGCTGGATCTGGGTCTGGTTCACGTCGTCGAAGCTGTACGTCACGGCGCCCGCGAAGCCGGCCCAGTCGATGACCTTGAACCCGCCCGCCGCACCGGCCGGCTTCGGCACATTGCCGCCGCCGGGCGCCGGCGGAATGCCGGAGTCGGGCAGCGATCCTCCATCACCGCCACCGCCCGTCCCTCCTCCACCCGCACCCGCTCCGCCGGTGCCAGCCGGGTCCGAGCCGCCCGTGCCGGCCGGCTCCGAGCCGCCCGTGCCGGCCGGATCCGCGCCGCCATCGCCCCCGGTCGACGCCGAGGTCGTGCTGGGCTCCCCGCCGCTGGAGGAGGAGCTCCCCGGCGTGCCGCCGCTGCTGCTGGTGGTGCTCGTCGTCTGCTGGCCACCGGTGGTGCCGCCGGAGGTGTCCTCCCCGTCATCACCGCCGCAGCCGCTGACGTGCAGCGTGCCCAGCAACAACATCGCACCGAGCGCCAAGGACGATGACGCAGGAAAATTTTCGAAGTGGAGGAATCGCAAAGATTTCGGCATGAGGTGAGGATACAAATTCCCGGAAGGCGCTCAAAGGATTATGCACGACGCACGCGGGTCGACGCATCGCACGAATGGCTCACATGTTACCAAAAGTAGCGAGCGGCTCACGTGACCCAAAGTAGCGAGCGGCCCACGTGTTACCAAAAGTAGCGAGCGGCCCAGATGTTACCGAAAGTAGCGAGGGCCGCGTCGGAGCGCTCCGCCGTATCTTTCTAGCGACGCGGCGACTGCTGGAGCGTACCGGGCTTCGCGTCGGCCTCATGTGCAGCGCTGTCCCCCTGACTCGCCAGGTGTATTCCAACCCGCCTGGACGATCGGCAAAGCAGACGGGCGGCCCCGTGGTGACGGCCGGAGGAGCCGCCCGCCGCGTGGGTCCACGGGTCCGCTTCACGGGTCCCCCTGGTGTCCGAGCAATACGCGTCGACACCATCGATGCAGGCGCGCGTCGTCGGTCGCGAACGACCAGCGGGCGGCGAGCCATCGCTCTGCAGGCGCGAACAGCGCGTCGAGGTGCTCGGCCAGCAGCCACTCCCGGGCGAGGCGTCGGTCGCGATCCGTGGCGGTCGTGGTGATGAACGGCGTGAGGTAGATGACGGCCGACAGGGGATCGAGCCGAGCGTCTCCCACGATGGGTAGGCCCCCGAAGTCGATCACGGCGCTCACCTCCTGGCCTTCGACCAGCACATTGCCTGGATAGAAGTCCATGTGCACGAAGCTCGGTCGCTCCGGCTCGGGCAGCGCGGCGGCCAGACGCGTCGGATCGATGCCGTCGAACGCGCTCCCGGCGCAAGTCAGGCTCTTCCTTGCGCGCAGCTCGAGGTAAGAGCGGTAAGAGGGCGTCCGGATCGGCTCGGCTTCACAGAGATCGCCGTACCACGCAGCGCTCACCCGCAGGGCTCTCAGCTGTGTCGAGGCCTCGAGATAGCGGGTGATGAGACGTTCACGCTCGGCGCCGGCCGCCTCGCCGAGCACCTGCAAGAGGGGTCGCCCGGGGAACCGCGGCTCGAACGTGATGAGGCGGCCGTGCAGCTCGGTCATCTCCAGGACACGGGGGATCGAGAACGGCACCGCGCTCGCGTTTTGGTGGAAGTCCTCGAGCAGCTGGGCTCGTCGAACGACCGTCTCCCGGACGGTCCCGGGATGGTGGACGCGCACGACCCGCTCGCCGCCCAGTGCGAACACGCAGGCTTCACCGCCGATGCCGAGCAGCGCATCCCGGGTCAGGCCGAGATGGCTCATCACCTGCAGCAGGGGGGCGTCGTCCTCGATGCTCATTCCGGGGCCCAGCCTAGCAGCCTCGGCCCCTTCGCGATGTCCGCGACGCGCGAGCTCCCCGCCGTCCAGTCCGGCGGCTCGACGAGCTTCGGGAGCCCGCGCCCTGAGATCGAGAGGACGGCGTTCACCACGCCGCGGCCCGTCAGAAGAACGTCTTCAACAGGCCGATCGCGCCCTGCTTCCAGGGCACGCGATGGGTCACACCCGAACGGCTCTCGAACTCGCTCCGGTGCGCCCGGTACCACTCGAGGTTGCGCACCAGCGCGTCCTTGTTCGAGTACTTCGGCGCGTAGCCGAGCACCCGCTCGGCCTTCTCGATCGACACGAACGAGTCCTTCGACGCCGTCTCGTAGACCCACTTGTAGAGCGGCGACACGCCCATCGCCTCGAGCGCGCGCAGGCCGAGCACCGCCGGCGCCGCCGGGAAGGGCACGATCTTCTTGCCCTTGCCCACAGCGTCGAGCACCGCCTGGTAGTCCTCGCCCATGGTGGTGAACTCCTTCGCGCCGATATTGAAGGTGTCGTTGGCGACCGACGCATCCTTCGTCATGCACAGGTAGATGGCCTCGCAGAGATCGGCCACGTCGAGGAGCTGATAGCGGTTCTTGCCGTCGCCGATCATGGGGAAGCCCTTGCCGTCGAGCGCCCAGTCATAGAGCAGGGCGAAGACCCCGAGCCGCTCCGGGCCGATGAACGACTTGGGCCGGATGATGGGCACGACGAGCCCCCGGCCGCGCTCCTCCAGGCACACGACCTCGGCCTGGATCTTGGCCTGTCCGTACGGACCCACGCCGTCGAGCCGGTCGTCCTCGCAGAGCGGGTGGTGGTCGGGGATGCCGTACACGGCCGTGGAGGAGATGTGCACCGCGCGCTCGACGCCGTGGCGGCGCGCGGCGCTCATGACCACGCGCGTGCCGATCACGTCGGTCGTGTAGATCTCCTCCGCCGTGTACAGGGGCAGCGCGGCCGCGGTGTGCACGACAAAGTCGTGCCCCTTCACCGCCGCGTCGACGGCCGCCGCGTCACGGATATCCCCGCGCACCTCGCGGATGCTCGACCGCTCGGGATAGTCGAAGTCCAGGAGATCGAGCGACGTGACTTCATAGCCGCGCTCGAGCAGGTGCCGCACCAGATTGATCCCGAGGAAGCCCGCGCCGCCCGTGATCAGGACCTTCTTCTTGCTCATCGTCTTGCAACCTCGCTTCAGGAATGAGGAGAGCCGCCGACGCTCACGCGCCGCGCGCCTCGATGATGGCCCGAGCCTCGGCCGGGTGGCGCTTGCACTCGAGCAGCGCTCCGAGCAGGAGCGGCGCCACGATGGTGGCGTCCGACTCGATCACGAACATCGGCGTGTCCGCGGTCAGCTTGTCCCAGGTGATCTTCTCGTTGGGCGTGGCGCCGGAGTACGAGCCGTAGGATGTTGTCGAGTCGGAGATCTGGCAGAAGTAGGCCCAGGGCCGGGCCGGCTCGCCGAGATCGTACTTGAGCGACGGCACAACGCAGATGGGGAAGTCTCCCGCGATCCCCCCGCCGATCTGGAAGAACCCCACACCCGCGCCTGCGCTGAGCGCGCGGTACTGATCGTAGAGCTCGGCCATGTACTCGATGCCTGACTTCACGATGCTCGCGCTGCACTCGCCCCGCTTCACGTAGGACGCGAAGATATTGCCGAAGGTCGAGTCCTCGTGGCCCGGGACGACCAGCGGCAGCCCGGCCTCCGCGGCGGCGAGCAACCAGCACTCCTCGGGCGGTCCACGGTGGAGCGCGGGCTCGACCGCCTGGACCAGCTCGTAGAAGTACTCGTGCCAGAAGCGGCGCTCGCCGCTCGCCGTCGCCCGCTCCCACCTGGGGACGATGTGCTTTTCCACCGCGCGGAAGGCCTCGTCCTCGGGGATGCTGGTGTCGGTCACGCGCCGCATCCGATTGTCGAGGATCCGCGTGTCGTCCTGCTTGGTGAAGTAACGGTAGTCGGGGAAGTCACGGTAGCCGTCGTGCGCCACGAGGCGAAACAGCGACTCCTCCAGGTTGGCGCCGGTCACGGACATGCCATGGATCAGGCCGGCACGGATGGCCGGCGCCAGCGTGATGCCGAGCTGGGCCGAAGACATCGCCCCGGCCACGGCCCAGAACATCTTCCCCCCTCGCTCGATGTGCTGCCAGTAGGCGAGGAGCGCGTCGCGCGTCGCGCGGGCGTTGAAATTCTTGTAGTTGCGGAGAACAAACGTGAGGAGGGGCAGCGTCGTGGCCCCCGAATCCGTCTCAGCCATGTTTCGCCGAGCCTCAGCGACCACAACGGTCGTCCCGGTGGTCTCGGGTCGCGCAGGCCACCAGGGACGCGCTACGGACCGGCGCAGACCGGGCCGCCATCGCAACGTCGGGTGGCTTCGGGGGCACCGTAGCACAAATCGCGTTGATCGTGTCAAGCCCGTCTGAACGGGCGGGAGCGTGCAGGAGACATGCGCCGCCACGGACAGGGCGAGCACAGCGGCAAGTACGACATGGCCAGCGACGGCATGGCGCTGGCCCACGCTGTGGAGGTGGCACCGCTGCCAGGAGACTGACAAGCGCTCGCGCCTCGCAGGCAGCTGCGCACGGGCGTACGCTCTGGACCGTGCGACCCCTGGCCCGTGTAGTGTTCTCATCTCGATTCCGTTTGACGCCGTTCCTGTGATCAGAAGGATGGCCCGCGTCGCCAGGTTGCTCGCATGTTTCGGAAGACAGGGAAGGAGACGATGAGGACGACAGGCCGGCAGATCTACTCGGCGATAGGGATCGCTCTCGTTCTCAATATCGTCCCGACGCGGGCAGACGCATTCGAGCTGAGCGCCGGAATAAGCCTCGGGGGGATCCGGGCTGGTACCACGACGCGTCTCGCGGTGGGCCCGCATGCAGGAATTTCGTGGCGCATCAAGAGCAATATCACATTCAAGGTTCACGAGCTGTTCAGCGTCATGCCCCCAATCCAGATAGGTGGAGCCGGTGTGCACAATAGCACCGCCGTCGCCCTCGGATACGGTTGGAAGAGTGGCGATTTCACTGCCGGTCCATCGTTCGCGATGTACTTCATGCCAGCCTGCGGGAGCGCGTTATGTGGGCATGTCGCCGGGCTGGCGGCAGGCGCGCATGCGCAAACGAACGTGTACCTCGCCGGAGCGCTAGGCGTGTCGGTGACCGCCAACGTGGATTGGGTCGGCGGGAGCAGCCTCGTGCTTCCAGGTTACCTGTCGGCGCTTGTTGTCGCCGGTCCCGTGCTTCGATGGAGCATAAAATGAACATCAAAAGAATCCTGCTGCTGATCATGACCATCGCCCTGTGCACGCTAACGGCGTGCAACTGGACGGTAGGAGAATGCTATCCCCGCGAGGAGTGGGAGGGGGGTGCAGGTGCAGGCGGACCAGTTGGGCCGCCCGCCCCCGTCATCACCTCCGTCGCGTCGGGGGACTTCGGGGCCGACCCGCAGGGAGGCGGCGAGCGCAAGATCCAGTGCAACAAAACGGATAGCGAAGAAGAAGAAGAGAGCCCGGGCGACAACTCAGCGCGGCCGACAGGTAGCCCGACAAGCCCGCAAGATCCGTGCCCTGGAATCGGCGACATATCCGGAAACGGAGCGACCTTCTTGAGCTGTAGCGATGCATGCAGCTCGAAGTGTCCACCTGGAATGGCCCCATGGGTATACGGAGGTTTCGATCCGTCGGATTTCAATTTTGTTGTCATCATCAATGACCCGGGCACGGGTAAAGGCGGAGGGTGGCAAGAGGCCAAGGTAAACCTGGAGTTCAGAAGACTCACTATCCCGCATCCGATCAAGAGCTGGATCTGCAATTTTTCCATCGGCATGCCGCTCCGGACTGAGATTTATGGACAAATCGATGCTGACCGTGCAGCCAGCCTCAGCGAGGAGATCACGGAGGAGGTCGCAAACCGCATGGAATACGATCTCCCCCCGGGGATATTCTGCGGTAGATTCGTCGACCAGACGCGGACGACGTTCATATCCAAGTACAAGGGGCTCGGCGCTAGGGTGACGAATCCATGATGATAACTCGCTCCGAGCTGCTCGACGTCGTTTACCGCTTTTACCCGCGAGGCGTGCATAACACCGATCGCATCTACGTGCCTCCCGACGAGCCCGTCTACAAGGACACGGAGGAGCACCGCCGCCTGGTGGAGGCCGCGAACCGCGGGCGAGCGGAGTACCCAAGGTGGAACGCCATGATCGACAGGTTGGGGGATCGATACGGCCTTCAAAACGAATCGCTCCACCTGTTGTCCGGGGGGGGCGACCCGGCGTACTCGGCTCGCATCTGGCTCATCGACGAAATTGCGCTCAGCTTCCACGTGTCTCTGCTCGGGCCATACTATGGGATCCATCTCCCCGGTATCCCCGAGGAGGAGCCGGTGGCGCGCGAGGTCGCCCGGGAGATCGAGGCCACGTACCTGGGCTACCGGCGGATCCCGCCGGAGATCGGGAACGAGGTGGTGCCGGATGTGGCGATGAACGTGGTGTTGATGGGTGAGGCGACGATCTACATGTGCCTCTTCTCGGAGGTGTGGACTTGGATCGATCCGGTATAGCCCTTCCCTGGCGTCCGCCGTCCACGTAGCAGCCTTCGGTCGGCGCCGTGCTCGTCCTCGGCCTCCGGCGCCGTCGCTGACGCGGAAGGCTGGTTGTACCTCGAAGAGCACGCCCGGCTCGTGGCCACGCGAATCCGAGCATCAAAGGACGATCGCTGGCACGCCCTGCTGCGTCGCGTCGAAGGGCGCTTCCCAGGCATGGTCATGAACGAGTCGCTCCATCTTCCCTCCGGTGGCTGCGACGAATGTGACTCACTCACGCTCGATCTGGCAGAATAAGCGGTTCTACAACCGCCAGAACCGTATCGACAGTCCGTGGGGGTTTTTGCTTCAGTATCGACGGATGGCTTCCTGCACAAGGATAAGATGTTCGAGGAGCTTGCGCGCATGCGTCCGCACGACGTATGCGGCACCGCGATCTTGATCCGGGCGAGACCGATCCTGCTGCTGCGCGCACCAGCGGTGCGACCCGCCTCGGGATCGAGGGCGGACACATCCTCAACCTGGTTTGCCTTTCCTTCTCTCGCCGGCCCGCTGGCGCGGCTCCCCGCCAGCGGCGCGCCGCCCTGTCCGCGCCGCCCGTTGCGCCGGGTCGACCTTGCCCATCGCTGCGCATGCGAGCCCGGGCAGGGTCTCCTTCATCCACGTCGGGTCCACGGCGCCGGAACCGGAGAGGTAGGCGCGGCAGGCCTGGTGCGCCGGCCCGAGCAGCACGACGTCGATCATCACCTCGGACGAGCGCGCCCCGGAGAAGACGCCGAGCTCCGAGAGGTGCGCGACCGTCTCCGCCTTGAGCCGCGCCTTGGTCTCCCGGAGCGCGGCGCGGTGATGCCCGTCGAGCTCCAGCGCGAGCGCCTGGTACATGAAGCGCGCCTCGCCCTCGTGGTCGAACACCCAGGTCAAGTGCGCCTCCACAAGCGCCCGCACCGCCGAGGGCGCCGTCCTGGCGGCGAGCACGCGCGCGGTCACGTACCCCACCAGCCGCTCGAAGGTCCGCTCCAGCAGCGCCGCCACCAGCGCCGGGAAGTCCTCGAAGAGGTGGTACACGCTCGAAGGGCTCGCGCCCGCCTCCTTGCGGACGTCCTCGATGCCTGTGCGCAGGAGGCCCCGCTGCTCGAAGCAGCGGAGCGCCGCGTCCAGCAGCGCCTCCCGGCGGGCCACGCCGTTCTGTCGAGCCACGGCCATGGCCCTCCCCTACCCCAGCCGCGCACCGCTGGCCAGCAGGCCCAACTGGAAGATTCTTCCAATTTTATCTTGGAAGTTTCTTCCATTTTGTTTACCTTCCTGTCGAAAGCGAGGTGTCACATGGATCTGGGGCTGGAGAAGAGAGCCGCGCTGGTGACCGGTGGCTCGCAGGGGATCGGCAAGGAGGTGGCGTTGCAGCTCGCGGCCGAGGGGGCCCGCGTGGCGCTCACTTACCGGAGCGAGCGGGACAAGGCCCGAGAGGTCGTGCAGGAGATCGAGCGGCGAGGCGGCGAGGCGCTCGCGCTGGAGCTCGACCTCGGATCGGTCGAGTCCGCCAAGGGGGCGGTCGCGGCCACGCTGGCGCGCTTCGGGCAGATCGATGTGCTCGTCAACAACGCTGTCCGCTGGAGCGAGCGCCTGCCCTGGGAAGCGCCGCGCTTCGAGGACATCCCGCTCGCGGAGTGGCAGGGCGTCATCCACGACAACATCGACGGCGCCTTCGCCGCGATCCAGGCCGCGGTGCCCTCGATGCGCGCGCGCGGATGGGGGCGAATCGTCAACATCTCCTCGGGCGTGGCGCTCGACGGGGTGGTGGGCGCAGGGCCGTACGCCGCCGCCAAGGCGGCGCTCCACGGGCTCACGTCCGTGCTCGCGCGCGAGCTCGGGCCGCACGGGATCTTGACCAACGTGGTGGCGCCGGGCTTGACGCTGACCGACAAGGTGAGCGCGCATGTATCACCTGAGTTCGTCGCGCAGCGCGGGAAGGCCTATCCCGTGGGGCGGCTGCTGCGGCCGGAGGAGGTGGCGTCAACGATCGTGTTCCTGTGCTCGGCGGCGAACACCGCGGTCACGGGGGAGATCGTCCGCGCGAGCGGGGGCCGGCCGATGTGACCGATGTAACTGCCACCCACCCGGCTACGGCGCCTGCGCGCCGTCCACCACGGCTGCGAACTCCGGATCGATCAAGCTCTTCATGAAGGCCACGACATCCGCCTTCTCGGTCGGGGTAGGCTTGCCGTCGGCAACCCCCCTGTCGCGCGCGTGACACGAGGCGCACGGGCATTCCGGGTCGCCCTCGAAGGACATGCAACCGGAGGTGCGCTCACGCGTCGAGCTCCCGGAGCTCGGCGTCGAGGCGCTCGTCATACGCGTCGCGGGCAGCCGCAAGGGTGCCTCCGGACGGAGCGGCCTGCGCTTCGTTGCTCCGCCACGAGCGCAGCAGAGCGAAGATCCCGAGGAAGGTCGCTGCGATGGCCAGCAGCAATCCCAGCGCGACCTTGCCGAGCGTGCCTGACGAGGGCGCCGCGCGGAGGCGTTCGCCGTAACGCGCCACGAGGTCCTGCTCGATGGCGTCGGCCACCTCCCCTCGACGGAGGCGCGCGTGGATCTCGCGACGAAGATCGCGCGCCACCTCCGATTCGTGGACATCGAGCGTCTGATCCCAGCAACAAGGCGCGAGCAGACGCGCCGCGAGCGCCCTCTCGCCGGGCGCCGGGGTCGAATCGACGAGCTCGGAGGCGGCTTGACTGGGCGGCGCGGGCTCGGCCCTGCCGGGGAGCGCCACGCCAGCGAGGGCGACGGTCAGCGCTGCCACATGGCGCCAGCGCGAGTTCGTCAGCGATGGGATCCCCACCGGTCCGCTTGCCTTTCGCACGCCGTGAGGGAAGCGGGCCGGATCATTGGCAGACCCGTCGTGGTCTCGCTGGATCATGGCGAGACAGGCTAGCGTCACCCGCTGCCAACGTCCTGCGACACGATGTCGCGCTTGTCGCCGCGCGGCGCAGAGCGCTGGCGGGACCTCGAAGCAGAGCGCCGCCCAGCCGAAAAAGTAGCCTGGGAGCGGCCCGTCCGAGGCTCGGCCGGGCTGTTCAAATTCCCGCGGTTTGTCGGGTCCTGCAGCATTCGATTCTGCCCGCGAGGTATCTCGCGCTGTCCGAGGACCGCTCGAGGATCGGTCTGGCGCTTGCAAACGGACGAGCATGAGCAAGAACCGACCAGCCTCGTCATGGACGACCGTCGCGCTCGCAGAGAGGCCGATTTGCCGCGGCGTCTTCGCGCTCGTCGCGACATCGCTGGTCGGTTGCGGCATCGCCAGCGTGTGGGCACAGACGAGCTGTCCGACCCCGCCTCCGCCCGACGCGATCGCCCGCGCACAGGAGGCTTGCCAGGTCGCGGTGCAACGGCCGGAGCAGAGGAAGACGGCCCACGACCTCTCGGACATCTTCAACGCGCGGAACGCCGAGCCGTCCTCTCCCGTGTTCCTGAGCCAACCGAAGCAGGGCAGGGTCTCGGGGTTCGACTTCTACCGGGATCCGCTGAACTCGGACAAGCCGAACGAGGATCCCACCGCCATCATGAAGCGGGAGATCGCGAACAAACCCAACGTCATGCGCGCTCAGCAGAAGCTCCTCGAGCAGCGCTACGATCTCACGCCCAGATTCGACCCCGTCGCCAGGATGTCGCGCGGCAAGCCGCTCTGCGTTGGCCCGACGGCGCGGCTCCAGAGCGGGCTGACCTGGGAGAAGCTGGCCGCCATGCCTCCCCTGGAGATCAAGCGGCAGGGCGTCTTCCCGTATCCGTCGCTGCCCCATCCCCTGCAGGCGAACGGCGGCCAGGTCTTCCCGAAGATGCAGATCGCGATGTTCCCGCGGCTCGAGCGCTTCGACGTGGACTTCGATCTGCCGGAAGCGTTCCTGCCCGAGTTCCCGCCCGCGATGTTCCTGAGCAACCGGCCGGAGCTCGGCGACGTGTCGCGCGGGGAGGTGGTGTCGATCAACAACTACTACCGGCTCTTCAAGGACATCCTCACGCCGGTGCAGCTCGACGGGCTCCGGCTCCTCCTGACCTCGTTCCCGCAGGAGGAGTTCAACCCGACCGACGATCGCAAGTCGCGTGAGCCGAGCCTCGGCGTGACGTGCCTCGACTGCCACATCAACGGCCATACGACGGGGCAGTTCCACCTGAACCCGGACATGCGCCCGCAGGAGCGGCGCCTCCGCCTCGACACGGTAAGCTTGCGAGGCGTGTTCAACCAGCAGATCCACGGCTCGAAGCGGAGCCTGCGATCCGTCGAAGACTTCACGGAGTTCGAGCAGCGCACGGCCTACTTCAACGGCGATGCCATCCACGCCATGAAGAAGGGCATGAACATCCTCGACCGCATCCAGGTCAGCCACATGGCGCAGCTGCAGAACATGCTCGATTTCCCGCCGACGCCCAAGCTCGACCCGGCGACCGGCCGCCTCGACCGCACGAAGGCGACCCCGAGCGAGCTGCGAGGCGAGCAGATCTTCTTCGGCAAGGGTCAATGCGGAAGCTGCCACACGGCGCCCTTCTATCTGGACAACCAGCAGCACGACTTGCATCTCGAGCGCTTCCTCAAGGACGAGCCGGGGGACGGCCCGATCAAGACGTTCACGCTGCGCGGCATCAAGGACAGCCCGCCGTACCTGCACGACGGGCGTTGCCTGACGCTCGAGGACACGGTGGAGTTCTTCAACATCGTGCTCGGCTTGAACCTCTCGCGCGACGAGAAGAGCGATCTCACCGCCTTCATGCGGCAGCTGTAGCCGTCAGCTGCTGCGGCCGGAGGAGGTGGCGCCGACCATCCGCTCGTCGGCGATGCCGATGGGTCGAAATCCTGCTACAATCCCGCGATGTCGTCCAGGAATGCCGTGCTTGCCGAGGCTCTGCAACTTCCGCCGGAGGAGCGAGCAGACGTCGCGAAGCGCTTGATCGCGAGCCTCGACGGACCAGAGGACGAAGACGTTGAGGCTGCCTGGCTCGCCGAGGTTGAGCGACGTCTGCGGGACGTCGACCGTGGCACGGCGAGCGCCGAGCCTTGGGACGCTGTTCGGGAACGGCTCGCCGCACGTCTCCGCACGAACCGCGAATGAAGATCGTCGTTCTCGACGAGGCAGACGCCGAGCTTACCGCCGCCGCGGACTGGTATGAGCAGGAGCGAGAGGGCCTCGGTGAGGATCTGCTGGCCGAGGCCGATCGTGTACTGAGTGCAATCGCGGCGAGCCCAACCACATGGCCGCTCGTTGCGGGCAGCAAGATCGTCCGCCGGTTCCTGTTCACACGGTTCCCGTATGTGGCCTACTTCGTCGTCCGGGACGAGCATGTCCTCGTGCTGGCGTTTGGCCACACGAGTCGAATGCCTGGCTATTGGCGGAACCGACTTAAATAGCGAGCTAGAGAGACTACGCCTGTCCAACAAGACGCGAGGCCGCTCCCCTCACCGCCCCTCCCGCGCCTCCACCACCTCGAGCGCGCTCTTCCGCCCCACCCGGTACGTCCTCACCGGCTCCCCCCGGACGATCCGGTCGTGCTCGCTCCAGCGCGCCTCTTCCCCTTCTGCGGCGCGCCGGGCGGCGCGCTCGGCGAGCCGCTCGGCGATGCGCTCCACCCCGCGGCGGACGTTCGCGCGCTGCGAGCGCTCGTCGGCGACGCGCACCGTGATCCCGCTCGGCCGGTGGTGGATCCGGACCGCCGACAGGGTCTTGTTCACGTGCTGCCCTCCTGGCCCGCCCGCCCGGCAGGCCGAGATCTCGAGCTCGTCCAGGTCGACGCCCTCGCCCGCGCCCGCCCCCGCAGCGTGGATCGCCACCCCCGCGAACCACCGCTTGCGCGCCGCCTTCCCCCGCGCGGCGCTCCGCTCCACCAGCGCGTGTGTCCCGAGCTCGCCCTCCAGGCAGCGCCGCGCGTCGCCCTCCACCAGGATCTCGACCGAGGCCGGCGCGTCCTCGTCCCCGTGCACCGTGACGTCGACCACCACGAGCCCGCCCTCCTGGCAGAGCGCCTCCATGCGCTCGGCGAGCCGCGCCACGAAGCGCCTCACCTCGATCGGCCCCCGACCCGCGCTGATCTGCACCCACGACCGGCTCATCGCTTCACCGTGAGCACGGGCACGAGCGGCGCGACAGGCGTCGCCAGGCCGGCCTCGACAAGGCTCTCGATCACCGGCTCGATCGGCTTGTACGCGTCCGGGTGCTCCTCGAGCAGCAGCGCCGGATCGTCGCACACGACGCGGCCGCCGAGCTCCGTGCGCGCGAGCTCGCGCCGCCGGTACCTGGCCGCGATCTTCTCGCGCGCCTCGCTGCGCCCCATCTTGCGGCCCGCGCCGTGGGCCACGGAGCGCAGCCCGGCCTCCGCGTCGCACGAGCGCATCACCCACGACGGCGCGCCGCGCGACCCGAGCACCACGGTGAAGTCGCTCCCCCGGGCGGGCGCCGCGCCCTTGCGGTGCACCCAGGCCAGCTCGCCGCCCACGGCCTCGCGCGCGACGTCGTTGTGGGTGAGGTCGAGCCCGCCCGTGATCGTCGACGCCCGCGAGGCGCCGAGCGCGCGCAGCATCCGGTAGGCGAGCAGGAGCCGGTTCGCCCGCGCGAAGCGGCACGCGCCGGCGAGCTCGCCGAGGTAGGGCTCGGCCGCGTCCCCCTCGAGCACCGCGCCGCCCCAGCGCTGCCCGAGCGCGCCGCCGAGCCCGCGCGAGCCGGAGTGCGCCAGGACGACGAGCTCCCCCGCGGAGAGGCCGAGCGCCTTCGCCGACGCAGGGTCCCGCAGCGCGCCGACCCGGGCGACCTCGAGGAAGTGGTTCCCGCCGCCGACCGAGCCGAGCGCGCCCTCGTAGCCCGCGCGGTACGGCGACGCGTCCCCGCTCGGGCGGAGGCCGTCCTCGGGCTCCGCCGCCGCGAGCCGCGCGAGGGCCTCGGGCACGCCGTCGAGCTCGGCGAGGCCGCGCGCCCCGCGCTCCCAGACCCGCTCGAACACCGCCCGCGGGTCGCACTCGGCGAGCGGATCGTCGTCCATCGCCTGCCGGGCGCGCCGCTCGAGGACGTCCGGCGCCATGCGGCCGATCGACGTCGCGACGAGCCGCACGCCGCAGCCGGCGTCGCCGCCGATGAGCTCCGGGACGACCCGGTCCGCGAAGGCGAACGCCGCGCCGATGGGGATGCCTCGCCCCGCGTGAAGGTCCGGCATGCCCACGGCGCGGACGCAGCCGGGCAGCGCTGCGACGCGCGCGAGCTGCTGGACGGCGTTGCCCTCGAGCCAGACGTCGTCGCGGGCGACGAGGCGGGCGTGGGCAGGAAGGACTGCGCTGTCGGCGGGGGCTTTCATCGAGATCTCCTGGGCAAGTGGCCACTACGGCGAAGGCAGGCGCGAACACGGATGGGAACGCCCATGGGAATGCGGAGGAGACTTGCGGCTTCCGTGCCAGCGCGCGGCCCGCGGCGACACCGGCAGAACGCTTCAACGTGGTGCGTGGCGCACCAGTTAAAATGGTACATCATGAACCACACCTGGTGTACGGTGCACCAGTGAATCGCCTCCTCCTCACCTGGTCGGACGCGGGCACGCTCGGGCCGGCGCCGGCGCACCACGGCCGCCGGCCCGAGGGCGATCGCGGGCCGGTGCTGCGGCTCCTCGACCAGGAAGAGAGCCGCTACGACGCGATCGTGGTCCTCACCATCCCGGCGGGCGAGGCGCCGTCGCGGGCGCTCGTCGAGCGGGCGCGGGCCCGCGCGCCGCGGATCGAGCTCCGGGTGGTGGACGTCGACGATCCGTCGGACCACGCGAAGCTCTTCCGGGCGCTCGGGAAGCTCTCGGCGCAGCTCAAGCGCGCCTTCCCGCCGGCGACGTGGGCGACGGACGTCCTGCTCTCGGCCGGCACGCCGCAGGCGCAGACGCTCTGGGTCATCCTGGTGCAGGCGGGGATCCTGCCGGCGCGCATGCTCCAGGTGATCCCGGCGGCGTTCGTGCCGCACCCGCACCCGCGGCCGGTGCGCGAGGTCCGGCTCGACATCGAGGGCTTCCCGGAGATCCGCGCGCTGCGCGAGGAGGTCGTGCGCCTGCGGGCCGAGGCGCGCGTGCGCGACACGGTGCTCGTCGGCGAGAGCGAGCCGATGCGCTTCCTCCGCGCCCGCATCGCCCGGGTCGCCGCGACCGACGTGCCTGTGCTGATCGTCGGCGAGACCGGGACCGGAAAGGAGCTCGCGGCCAGGGCGATCCACGAGCACAGCCCGCGCGCGAGAGGGCCGTTCATCGCGGAGAACTGCAGCGTCTTCGCCGAGGGCGTGCTCGCGAGCGAGCTGTTCGGACACGAGGCGGGGGCCTTCACCGGGGCCGCGGGGCGGCGGCGCGGCGTCTTCGAGCAGGCGCACGGCGGCACGCTGTTCCTCGACGAGATCGGCGAGCTGTCCCCGCGGGTGCAGGCGTCGCTGCTGCGCGTGCTCCAGGACGGGACGCTGCGGCGGGTGGGCGGCGAGGCGAGGATCGAGCTGGACGTCCGCGTCCTCGCGGCCACCCACCGCGATCTCGCGGCGATGGTCGAGCAGGGGACGTTCCGCGAGGATCTGTATTACCGGCTCCGCGGCGCGATCATCGAGGTTCCCCCGCTCCGCGCGCGGGGTGGAGACATCGAGGTGCTCGTCGACGCGTTCCTCGACGAGGTGCAGTCGCGGCGCAAGGGGCGCGGGCTCGAGGTGACGCGCGAGGCGCTGAGGAGCCTTTACCAGCACCCCTGGCCCGGCAACGTGCGCGAGCTGCGCGCGGAGGTGCAGCGGTGGGGCGTGTTCTGCGAGCACACGGTCGACGTGGGCGACCTCGCGCCGGAGATCGCGTCGCCGGCGGCGCGGCCGGCGAGCGGCGGCGCAGGCGGGTTCGCGCGAGCGACGGAGTCGGAGGCAGGCCGCGAGGAGGTCGCGCCGCTCTCGGAGGCCGTGGCGTCGGCCGAGCGCGCCGCGATCGGGCGCGCGCTCGAGGTGCACGAGAGCAACCTCTCCCGCGCGGCGCGCGCGCTCGGCATCGACAGGAACACCCTCAAGCGAAAGATGGCGGCGTATCACCTCCGCAAGGGCGGCGCGCCGCGCGAGGCCGTGAGGGGCGGAGATTCGAAGAAGCCGAAGCTGACGCCGGTGCCGAAGAAAGAGAAGAAGACGACGAACGACCGATGAGAGGGCGAACGGCGCCCGCGCCGTCGGCGTCAGCAGCGATGTCCTCGATGTCCTGAGGCTGGGCGCCCGAAGGCCGGAGAGCCGATGCCTACGTCAGGTACACTCACGAGCGCGCGCGCCTGGTTCACCCCTTGCATTGCTCCACGGGCAGCGTGGGAGGTAGTGCGAATGCTGGCGCTCACATACCATGGGCCGAGGAACGTCCGCGTCGAGGAAAACCCGGAGCCTCGGGTTCAACATCCGAACGACGTGGTCCTGCGCGTGAGTCGCGCCACGATCTGCGGCTCTGATCTGCACCTCTATCATGGCTACGTGCCTGACACGCGCGTGGGGACCATCTTCGGCCATGAGTTCACCGGCGTCGTGGAGGAGCTCGGGGCCTCGGTGCAGACCCTGAAGCGCGGCGACCGCGTCGTGGTGCCCTTCAACATCGCCTGCGGGACGTGCTTCTTCTGCCAGCGAGAGCGCACCTCCGCGTGCGAGAACACGAACCCGCTCACCACGATCACCGGCGGGATCTTCGGCTACTCGCACACCACCGGCGGCTACCAGGGCGGCCAGGCCGAGCGCGTCCGCGTCCCCTTCGCCGACGTCGGCCCCATGAAGATCCCCGACGACCTCTCGGACGAGGACGTGCTCTTTCTCTCGGATATCCTCCCCACGGGGTACCAGGCGGCGGAGATGGGAGACATCGGCCCCGCGGACACGGTGGCTGTCTTCGGCTGCGGGCCCGTCGGCCTCGTGGCCCAGCGGTGCGCCTGGCTCCTCGGCGCGCGCCGGGTCATCGCGATCGATTCGGTCGGTTACCGTCTCGATTTCGCGCGCCGGCACAACAAGGCAGAGACGCTCGATTTCAGCGAGACCCCTGATGTCGTGTCCACGCTCCGGGACATGACCGACGGCCGCGGGCCGGACGTCTGCATCGAGGCGGTCGGCCTCGAGGCGAACGGGTCGGCGCTGCACGACGTGCTGGGCAAGGCGCTCATGCTGGAGGCCGGGTCGCCCGTCGCCCTCAACTGGGCGATCCAGTCGGTCCGCCGCGGCGGGAGGGTCTCGATCATCGGCGTCTACGGGCCGCCGTGGAACCTCGTCGACGTGGGCGCGGCCATGAACAAGGGCCTGACGATCAAGACCGGGCAGTGCGACGTGAAGCGGTACATGCCCCACCTGCTCGAGCACATCCGCAACGGGAACATCGACCCGAGGGCGCTCATCACCCACCGCGCCCCGCTCGACGCGGCCGCGGAGATGTACCGGGTGTTCGCGGCGAGGACCGACGGGATCCTCAAATGCGTGCTCGTTCCGCGGGGGGCCAAGTGAGCTCGGTCATCGAGGGGGAGACGATCATGGAAGCCGAGATCGTAGTGCCGAGGGAGCTGCCGTACTGGGGAGTCGATCTTTGCCCCGAGGACAGGCCCGGTGTCCCGAGGGAGGTGCCGCCGCGCCTCCTGGAGAGCGCGCACTGGCTCGAGCCCGAGCAGCAGCCGATCGAGGGGCTGGTGCTCAGGCACCCAGGGCGCGCCCGTCCGACGCCGGTGTTCAGCACGGCCTTGCCGCCGAGAGGAGCGAGCGGGGCGCTGCGCCGCGTCGCCTACAAGGTCCCGGATCACCGGCTCTCCCACTGGGTCGCGCTGTTCGTCGCGGATCGGGTCGACGTGATCGAGAGCCTCCCCCTCCTCTTCTTCAAGAGACTCAAGAGGCGGGTCGTCAGGGCGGGCAGGCTCAGGCGCCCGGCGTCACAGCGCGCGTGACAGAGGCCCCCTGAGGTGGGTGTCGCCGTTCGTGGATCATAGCTCCGGGATGCTGAGCAGATCGGCGGCCTCGCCCATGCTGCGGACCAGGGAGCCCTCGACCGCGTCATCGCTCTCGCGCTGAACGAGCGAGAAGAGCTGGCCGAACGGGGTCTCGAGCTGCGCCGCCGTCGGATCCTCGGAGCTCCACAGGTCGGGCACCGGCGGCAGCGCGTCGCCGGGGAGCGCGGCGTAGGCATCCTCTAGCCGCTCGAAGCCGTCGAGGACCGACTGATCGACCGCGGCGGCGTCGCCCTCCATCGAGAGGAGCCAGCGCTGGAACGCAGTGTAAGTCTGCCTCCCGGCCGCCACGTTCGCGCGCATGTCGGCGAGGGTGTACTGCGCATAGCGGGACTCCTCCTCGCCCGTGGCGGCCTTCGCCACCTTCTCGACCTGCTCGCCGAGCGAGCCGATGACCCCCCGGAACGCCGACGGCGCGTCGAGCGCCAGCCCGCGAAAGTCGGATTGCATCTTCCTCGTGTCCGCCACCAGGCGGGCGCAGAGGCCGCGCTTGAACGCCTTGGCCTCGGCCTCGGTCGCGGGGAACGCCGCGGCGCGGTACCTGGCCCCGAGGCCCGACTCGAACTCGACGACCGCGGGCGGGATGGCGTCGGACCAGAGGATCCGCTCGATGGCGTGGACGCCGGTCACCCCTTCGCCGTCGAACGGATCGGCGTCGGCGGCCGCCTCGATGAACGCGTCATACCGGGCGTCGGTGGACACATCGAGATCCCGGAAGAGGACCGCGATCGCGCCCTCGACGTGCTCATAGGCCCACCGCGCCTTCTTCCACTCGGCCTTCATGGCGTCGACGGCGTCCTTGTCGGCCGCCGCGCTCCACCCGTCCTCGTCCGGCTCGGGCGCAGCGGCCTGCAGCGCCGCCGCCGCGGAGGCGAGGTCGTCGAGGTTGGTCTGGATGAACGCCTTCACGTCGAGCACGGCCTGCTCCTCGTAGCCAGGGGCGGCGAGCGGCTCCTCGCCTTCGCTCCCGCACGCGGCGAGCGCGAACGAGGCGGCGACGGCAAGGCAGAGGGGAAGACGCGCGCGATGGATGACCATGGGGAAGAGCTCCTGTCTTGGGGCGCTCGGGAGGAGCGCGCAGAGTCGAACAGCGCCTCCTCAACGAGCCTTGTGAATGAACGCCATCCTGGCGAGGCACATCTCGTCGAACGCCGTATCTCCGAGGGACACGTCGACCGGGCTCGTCGTGTGTCGCTCTCTCAGCGCCGCCCGCAGATGGGGATTGTCCAGGGAATTGTCGTACGTGCACCTGATCTTCAGCGCGTCGCCCGGCGCGAGCCGCGGCAGATCGTCGATCGCGGCGTCGACCTGGTAGAGGCGCTGCCATGTGAGATCCCAGGACGGGTCCTGCAGCAAGCACTCCTCGGTCTCCTTGCCGGAGGCCCCGCCCGCGTGCTCGATGTCGATCTTCACGTCGGTGCCGATGTAGTGCATGTGCGGGCCGACGCCGTAGACGTGGAGGTCCGGCGTCGGGTGACCGTTCATCGTGGCAGGCAGCGTGAAGCGCATGCGCTCGACGTGATCGTGGGCGCCTGCCGGGATGCGGAAGGAGGCGCCTCGCTCGTCGTCCGGACCTGGCTGCAAGCCGTCGCCGTCCGCGAACTGGCGAGCGTAGTTGCCGACGAGCGCGAAGAGCAGCTCGTACTCGGGGCGCGACGGCGTGAAGCGCATCTGAAAGCGCGTGCTGTCCGGGGCTGCCGTCGCCCCGGCCGGGTGGTAATGGATCTGCATCACGAGCCGTGAGCCCGCCGGTATCGGGGCGCCCACGTTCGGTCCACCGTCGAAAGGCCGGCCGCCGGGCGCCCAGGCCGCGACGACGCCGCCCTCGACCCGTGGGCCTCCGAAGCACTCGTAGCTGCCGTCAGGGCCGGCGAGCGCCTCGCTCTCGCCGCGCTCGTCGAGGAACATCAACGCGTGGTGCACGATCTTCGAGTTTCCGACGAGGAAGCTCCACCCGTTCAGGTATCTCGTGTCCGAGAGCTCCGGATCCAGGACGAAGCAGCGAAACTGATCCGCCTCGCCGCTCGCGACGAACGGCGCCATCGGCGCGAGCTCCTGCTCCGCGCCGTGGAGCTCGTCCGCTCCCGACGCGAGGGGAGCCGGCGAGAGGGCGCGCTCCCCTTCCGGCGCCCCTCCTGCGCTCCACGCCTCGATCGTCGCGATCTCCTCGCCGCTGAGCCGGAGATCGGCCTTCCAGCCATGGCGAGGCCTGCACTCGTCCGTCTCGAACGCGCCCCAGGGGGGCATCGTGCGCTCGCTCGTGACCTCGGCGATCAACTCGGCGACGCTCTTCGCGTCCTGGTAGCTGCCCAGGCCGAACGGGGCGATCCCACCCGTGGAGTGGCAGCTCACGCAGCTACGCTGAAGGAGCGGCTCGATATCGGCGTGGAACGTCGGCGTCCCGCCGGCCGCGTCGGAGCCGCCGGCGCAGCCCGCGAGCGGAGCGGCGGTCAGGATCATCCGCAGGAGGGCGGCCCGTCGCGCGCTCACCGGGTCCTCACGGGTCATACACCTCGGCGTTGCACTCGATGGTGAGCCTCCCCGCGTCCTGCGTGCAGACCGGCGGGCTGTAGCAGTTTCCCACGCTCATGGATTCGGCGGCATCGCCGACGCAGTCGCACGAGGGCTCCGGCATGCAGGGGACAGGGATCGTGTGACAGAAGAGCTGCGGCGGCGGCTTGAACGGCTCTTCGTGGGGCTCGTCGAGGATCTCGCAGTACTGATCGGCCGATCTGCAGAAGTAGCTGCCGCAGGCGAAGGTCCCTGGAGGCGCGGCCGCAGGGGCGCACGTCTCGGCTGCGCCGATGCTCTGTCCTGCCCGCTCCGCCTCGCAGGCGCTCGCGTAGGCGCGACCGTCGCAGGCGCAGACCTGCGTGTCGCTCTGACACGTCGTCGGTCGCAACAGGCATGCTCCGTCCTTCCCTCCACATGCCCCGGGCGGATAGTAACAGAACTCGTCTTCGGCGCAGATCGTCCCGCTGCACAGCGCCGCCTCTGCGGGGCTCGGCCCGCTTCCGGCGTCATCGGCTCCACATCCGGCGAGCGCCAGCGCAGAGCTCAACCACAGGATCCCTCGGGCCACATCCATGCACATGGACAGATTCATATCAGGTTCTCCTGTCCGCCCGCAGATCTACCGCGTCGAGCCTGTCAACGAGGAGAGGATCGAGTCGACAGGCTCTTCTACCGGCAGCGACGAGGGCAGCAGTGTGGAGATTGAGTGACGAGCTGAGCTGCTGTGCTTCGGCGATGATCTGGCCCCGGCGTCGTGCTCGTCGACCAACTTGAATTCCTATGCAACGATAGCGCAACACAATCTCCATCACAAAAACAAGAGCCCTTGCAATAGGGTAAATTTTCCATCCAGGGGACAGATCTCTCGATCTTGACGGGAACGCCGTGAGCACGGAGCGCCGTGCGCCTGGTGGGGAAGGAGCGTATTCCATGGAGACACAAGGAGATAGGGATCAGCAGAAGGAGCCTCGTAAGGCTCCCCTCGCGCGGATGTTCGGCCTCGTGATCGGCGCCATCGTGCTGGCGCTGTCGATGGGGATCGGGGTTTCGGCGTGCGCCGGCGCGGGCGGCGACGAGCGCGCGAACGACGATCCGCAGGGGGTTTACGACGGGCAGGAGGAGGAAGGCGCCCTCGAGCCGAGCGAGACGGCGTCAGCCGCGCTGAACGGAACGGTCTCGACGGATCCGAACCTCAAGATCGCCTTCATCGGGGACACGGGCACGGGTAGCAGCTTCACGAGCGTGCTGAACCTCGTGCTCAGCGAGGGCGCGGCGGCGGTCGTCGTCAACGGAGACATGTCGTACTCTGCCAACCCGACCACCTGGTGGAACCAGGTCGAGTCGGTCCTCGGCACGACGTTCCCCGTGTTCATCTCGCGCGGGAACCACGATGACTCCTCCTGGAGCGGCTATCTGCCCAAGGCGGCGAATCACCTCGGCGGCGCGACCCGGGTCGCCGGCGCGCACGACGCCAACTACAAGACCACCTTCCGCGGCCTCGTGCTCGTGACCGCCAAGAAGGGCGATAACGGGGCGACGCACATCACGCCGTTCCTCGACACGGACACGCATATCTGGAAGATCTGTCAGTGGCACCAGAATCAGGCGGCCATGCAGGTGGGCGGGAAGGGCGACGAGATGGGATGGGACGTCTACGAGACGTGCCGGAAGCAGGGCGCGATCATCCAGACGGGACACGAGCACAGCTACGAGCGGACGAGGACGCTCACCAACATGACCTCCCAGACCGTCGACCCCACGTGCAACGGCGCAGGGGTCCTCTGCGTCGGAGGAGATGGGACGAACGGGCGGACGTTCGTGACGGTCGCCGGCCTCGGCGGGAACAGCATCCGCAGCCAGACGCGCTGCACACCGACGACGTTTCCGTACGGGTGCAGCAACACGTGGGGGTTCATCTACACCTCGAACCAGAGCGCGAATTACGGTGCTCAGTTCATCACCTTCAACGTCGGCGGCAACCCCAAGGCGGCCACGGGTTACTTCAAGACGATCAGCGGGACGACCGCCGAGACGTTCTCGATCACCCATGACTGAGCGTTCCGGGCGATTCTCCCGATCGCACTAGGGGTGCATGTTGCGCGAGCTCTCCCCCGGCCGCCGCGGGCTCATGGCCGTCGCCGCGCTGGCCGCCGCTTCCCACGCGACGGCCCTCGGCGGCGGCTACGTCTGGCTCGATCACGCGCACCTCCGTGAGGGGCGCGCGCTCGCGGCGCCCTCCGGCTGGCTCGGGCTGTTCACCCGGGGCTTCGCGGATACCAGCTTCTACCGGCCGCTCATGGCGCTGTCGCTCTCCATCGACGCGGCCGTGTCGAAGACGCCCGGCTTCTTCCACGCGATCACGCTCGGCTGGCATGCGCTCGCGTCGGTCATGACCACCGTGGCGGCGCGCGCCCTCGGCCTCTCGCCCCGCGCGGCGCTGGCGGCCGGGCTGCTCTTCGCGGTGCATCCGACGACATCCCTGGTCGCTTCCGCGATCGCGTTCCGCTCGGAGGCGATGATAGCGGTCTTCCTCCTTGCGCTCGTCGCCGCGCACCAGGCGCAAAAGCCCGCTCTCGCAGCCGCGGCGCTCTTCGCCGGCGCGCTCACGAAGGAGACGGCGTGGCTGCTTGGTCCGCTGTTCGTCCTGGCGCTCTCCGCTGAACGACGTCGGGAGGGCGGCTCCACGGCCGATGCGGGGGCCGCCCGGCACGCCCCGCCGCGACCCCAGGCAACCACCGCCGACGCCGCGGCGCGCCTGCGCCTGCTCGCAGCGGAAGGCGTCGCGTTCGCCGCCGCGACCGGCCTCCGCCTGCTGTATGCGCCCCGCTTCCGGGCCCAGCATCCCGCGCTGCCGCTCGACGAGAGCGTCGGCACGAGGCTCGCTGCGCTCGGGAAGAGCGCCCTGGCGCTGGTCGTGCCGCTCGACCAGAGCATCTGCGATGCGTTCCGGATCACCCGCACGGCGAGCCTTTCGGCCCTCTTCGGCGCCGCCGTGCTCGGTGGCGTCGCCCTGCTCGCGTCACGACGGCGGGGCGTTGCATGGCTCTTCGCGCTCTCCCTCCTTCCGTCGCTCCAGCTCGTGCCGATCATGCGCTGGTGGTCGCCCCATTACCTCTATGTGCCGCTTGCGTTCGGCGCGATGCTCCTCGCCCACGCAGCCGATCGCCACGGCCGGCGCCTGTGGGCGCTGGTCCTCGTCCTCGGCGTGCCGTTCACGGCGCTCTCGCTGCGCGAAGGACGAAGGTATGCGAGCGATGAGCGCCTCTGGGCGCCGGAGGTGAGCCGCGAGCCCGCGTGCCGCGAGGGGCAGTTCTTCCTCGGCGAGGTGGCTCGGGACGCCCGCGACTGGGAGGCGGCCGCGTCGCGGTACGAGCGAGCCGCGGCGCCCGACGCCGACCATCTCTCCTACGCCGATGAGCTCGCGGCGCTCCAGAACCTCGGCGCCGTGCGCTTCGCTCAAGAGCGGTGGGCCGACGCTCGCGCTGCGTGGACGTCCGCTCTCGAGCGCTCCGGCGACGATCGAGAGAAGCGCCAGATCACCCACAACCTCGCGGCCGTCGCGCTTCGCAGCGGTGACCCGGCAGAAGCGGCCCGCCTGCTCGAGCCCGAGACCAGCCGCAACGACGCGCTCCCCGAGTCGCTCCTCATTCGAGCCAGGGCATTGCACGATCTCGGCCGTGAGGACGAGGCCGTCGAGCTCGTGAAGAGGCTCCAAGGCATGGCGCAAAAGCGCGCCCGCGCCCGGTGAGCCGCTCGGACCCGCCGCATGCGCAGGCTGCACAGGCGTGGCGCGGATCTGCTCTCAGGACTGCGACGGCAAGAGCCCCGGAAGGCCTCCCGCTGTCGCGCTCGGCACAGCGCCCTCGTGCCGATCGAGCGTGGCACACGCGATGCCGGGCCGGACCAGGGCCTCCAGGGCCATGACGAGAGGAGCCGAGCTCATGCGCACTGGATGGATGGAAGGTAAAGGTCAGGGCAGCTCGGGCACGCGGCGCGTGAGGTCCGGCGCCGCCGAGCAGGCGGCATGAAGGCCGCCGACGCGCTCGTGCTCTTCGGAGCGACAGGCGACCTGGCCTTCAAGAAGATCTTCCCGGCGCTGGCCGGGCTGATCCGCCGGCGCAAGCTGGACGTGCCCCTCATCGGCGTGGCCAAGAGCCCGTGGAGCATCGAGCAGCTCTACGCCCGCGTCCGCGAGAGCCTCGAGCGGGCGGGCGCGTTCGAGGCCGGCGTCCATCGCGAGCTGTGCGCGCGGCTCTCGTACGTGAGCGGGGATTACGCCGATCCGGCGACGTTCCACCGCCTCCGCGAGCGACTCGGCACCGCCCAGCGGCCGCTCCACTACATGGCCGTGCCGCCCGCCCTGTTCGAAGAGGTCGTCAAGGCGCTCGACCGCTCCGGGTGCGTGCGGCGAGGGCGGCTCGTCGTCGAGAAGCCGTTCGGCCAGGATCTGGAGTCCGCTCGCGCGCTCTACCGCACGCTCGCGAGCGTCTTTCCGGAAGAGGAGATCTACCGGATCGACCACTTCCTCGGCAAAGAGCCGGTCCAGAACATCGTTTACTTCCGCTTCGCGAACGCGCTTCTCGAGCCGGTCTGGAACTCCCACCATGTCGAGAGCGTCCAGATCACCATGGCCGAGAGGTTCGGCATCGAGGGCCGCGGCCGGTTCTACGACGCGACCGGGTGCATCCGTGACGTCCTGCAAAACCATCTCCTGCAGGTGCTCGCGTGCCTCGCCATGGATCCACCCCCGTCCGGCGACGCCGACGCCGTGCGTGCGGAGCGCGTCCGGCTGCTGCGGGCCATCACGCCGCTCGATCCGGCGCACGTCGTCCGCGGTCAATACAACGGGTACCGCGGCGAGCCGGGCGTCGCGCCGGGGTCGCAGGTCGAGACGTTCTGCGCGGCGCGGCTCCGCATCCACACATGGCGCTGGGCGGGCGTGCCGTTCTGCATCCGCGCTGGCAAGCGCCTCGCCGTCACGGCGACCGAGGTGCTCGTCCTGCTGCGGCGGCCTCCGCACGCCGTGTTCGAGGACGTCGGGCGCGGGGCTCCAGACTACGTGCGCATCCGGCTCGCTCCGGCGCCGGAGCTCGCCGTCGGCGTGCGGATCAAGGCGCCTGGCGAGCTGATGGCCGGACAAGCGACCGAGCTGCTCGTGACGAGCGATCTGTCCGAGGCGCTGGCGCCCTATGAGCGGCTCCTCGGCGATGCGCTCGCAGGCGATCCGACCCTGTTCGCGAGCCAGGCCGAAGTGGAGGCGCAATGGGCCGTTGTCGATCCGGTCCTGGACCAGGCGACTCCGCTCTCGCCCTATGAGCCGGGCAGCTGGGGCCCAGCCGAAGCCGACCGCCTCGTCGCCGACCTCGGCGGGTGGCGTACACCGACCGTGGCCACCCCGCTGGCGAGGAGAGCCGCATGACCGGGATTCGCGTGCTGCTCGCCGACGTGGACGGCGCGCTCCTCACGCCCGAGGGCGTGCTCACCCCCAGGGCGGAGCAGGCGGTGAGTCGGCTCCGCGACGCCGGCGTCGACCTCGCGCTGGTGAGCAGGCGCTCGCCGCGCGGCCTGCGCGGCCTGCTCGGGCGGCTGGCGATCGCGACGCCCGTCGCCGCGTTCGGCGGCGCCATGCTGGTGCGGCCGGATCTCTCCGTGATCGAGCAGCACCCGATGGACAACGGCGCGGCCGTGGTCGTCATCGCGACCCTGGAGCGACACGGCGCCGCGGTCTGGGTCTACCAGGGCGACGACTGGCTGGTGCGCCGCGCCGACGCGCCGCACGTCGCGCGCGAGCAGGCGGTCGAGCAGTGTGTCCCCAGGGTCGTCGAGCGCTGGGAAGGCGTCGTGGACAGCGCGGTCAAGATCGTCGGTGTCAGCGACGACGCCGAGGTGCTGGAGCGCGGCGAGTCGGACCTCCGGGGGGCCTGCGCGTTCTTCTCGGCGTCACGGCCCGTGCCTCATTGCATCGAGGTGATGCACCCCCGGGCCAACTCCGGAGAGGTCGCGAGGGCCCTCTCGGCGCGCCTCGGCGTCCCCGGCGCAGCCATGGCCGCGATCGGCGAGCTGCCCGACCATGTGCTCATGTTCCGGGAGAGCGGGCTCAGCATCGCCATGGGGCAGGCGCGCGCCGTCGTGCAGCGACAAGCCGACTTCATCACGCTGTCGAACGCCGACGAGGGCTTCGCGCACGCCGTCGAGACCTGGCTGCTCGCCACGAGCGGTGGTGGCCAGTGAGGGACGAGCGTCACGCGCGGTCTCCAGCCCGGGGCGCCTGTCACATGCTGGCCACCGGCCGCTGTCGCGCGCTGGACCCGATCAGCAGCATCGACATGCCGCTGACGAGGACGTTGACGCCGACGAGCAGCCCGATCGCCCACGCCGCGGTGCTCGGCCAGCGCCACCAGATCAGGACCCCGAGCGCCAGCGCGAGCAGCCCGTCGAACAGGAGCCAACCCCAGCCGGGCATCTCGCGATGCTGGAGCGCGCGGACGATCTTGAGGAAGCCTTCCGCGAAGAAGAACGCCGCGAGGATCAAGGTCAGCGTGACCGTGCCCGTCACCGGGAAAGCCACGATCAGGACGCCCGCGGCGAGCTGGATCAGGGCGCCCGCGAGCGACCAGGCGGAGTTGGCCCATCGCCGGTGCTGGATGGCGTGGACGCCCTGAAAGAGGCCGCTCGCCACGAGCACGCCCCCGATGGCGACCGCCGTGACCAGCGAGGCGATCACGGGCATGAGGATCGCGAGAGCGCCAAGCACCAGAAGGGCGATGCCGAGCCCGATGAACGAGCCGCGGTTCTCCCGCAAGGTATGGGGCTCGACCAGTTGCAACCCGAAGCTCGTCGTGTGAACAGGGTCCTCCCAGCGATCAGCCATGTGTGTACCCTCCTCTTCCCGGAGCTGGAGTTTCGCCGTAATCGTGAACCGTAACCGTAAATGGAAGCCCAGCGCCTCACCGGCGCGCCTGCTCGCCGCAACGAGCGCCACGCGCTCCGCCGAGAGCGCATGAGTCGGGCGGGGCACGGAAGGGGTCGGACCACGGCGAACAAGGTGCCGTCCCCGAGCGGTGTCAAGTGACTCCAGAGCGGCCGGTCTCGCGCGCCCGTGATCAGGTTGCTCACCCCCCGCGCGCCCAGGGGAGATGGCGCACGGCCCTCTCCGCGGCGTGGTTCTACCGAGAATCGGCGCGGCCGGGCCGCTCGGCCGGCGAGCCAACGCAGGAGCGCCCGCCTGCGCTCACTCGTACCACGTCGGCACGATCTCCCGCACCTCGGGCAGCGCGGCGATACGACAGACCTGGTCCCATGCCGCGTCCTCGAGCGCTCCATGGCGCGCGGTGCACTCGGCGTCTCCCGTGGGGAAGAAGTACAGGGTCTCTTTCGACACATCGCACCTGGCGCGCCCGCCCGACGAGCCGGCCCGGATCGTGGGCGCGATGGTCCGCACGCGCGCGAGGAGCGCCGCGTCGCCCGACGGCAGGCAGAACTCCAGGGATCCATCGTTCACGCACCCCGTGTCCCTGGTGAACGCGAGCTTCTGGGTCGGGCACGACGGCGCAGGGGGCGGAGGTCCCTCGACGACCCCGTCCCCCGGCATGGACGGCGGCGCGGAGGTACAGCTCGCCAAGCACGCTATCAGCCAACGAGAGATCGCGAATCGTCGCATGGATCCACTCCCCATGTGCGCGAGCGGCGCACCTGCAGCCGATATCGCACAGACGTTGGTTCTGTCAACCCGGAGGTCCTGCAGTTTGGGCTTGACGTCTCCAGGACGTTTGGGTGTGCTTTCCCACGGTTTCGGCGGGCTTCAACCTCGACGACCTCGGGCTGGTGCAAGGATGAACGTGCGGCTCCTTCTCTCGCTGTCTGCGCTGGGCGCTCCGCTGCTGGTTGCGACGAGCGGCTGGGCAAAGGACTACTACGTGGCCCCGGCGCCCGCCGGCAACGACGCGAACGCCGGCAGCGAAGACGCGCCGTTCGCGTCGATGGCCAAAGCGCAGAGCGTGGCCATGGCCGGCGACGTCTTCTACTTCAAGGGCGGCACGTACGCGTACAGGCAGGGCACCACCACCTGCTCGAGCGGGACGGCGACCATCAGCGGTGTGGTGCTGAACAAGAGCGGGAGCGCCGGCAATCTCATCAGGTACTGGGCCGCGCCCGGCGAGAAGCCCGTCTTCGATTTCGACGGCATCAGGGATTCCTGCCGTATCAAGGGCATCCTCGTGTCCGGCAATTTCATTCACCTCAAGGGGCTCGAGATCAGAGGCGTTCGCCAGAACAACAACCTGAACCACGAGTCCTGGGGAGTGTGGAACCAGGGGAGCAACAACATCTTCGAGGCGCTCGACGTCCACCACATCATGGGCGCCGGCATCTTCATCCAGCGCGGCAGCAACAACCTCGTGCTCAACTGCGACTCGCACGACAACTTCGACGAGCTCACGTCGAACGGCGCGGGCGAGAGCGCGGACGGCTTCGGCTGTCACGTCGGCGCCCGGGAGACGGGCAACGTATTTCGAGGCTGCCGCGCCTGGTGGAACGCGGACGACGGCTACGATTTCATCAACTCCGGCGCAGCCTGCCTCGTCGAGGACTCGTGGGCCTGGTACAACGGCTACAAGCCGGGGACGCAGACCGGCATCGGCAACGGCAACGGCTTCAAGGGCGGCGGCTACGGCGCCGATCCGGCGAAATTTCCGGCCGAGCCCGCGGCGCACACGGTGCAAAACTGCCTCGCCGCCTTCAACAGGGCGGCAGGGTTCTACGCGAACCACCACCCGAGCACGCTCTACTTCTACAACAACACCTCGTACGGCAATCGCCCCGACTTCAACATGCTCGGGATGGATTCGAACGGGAACGACATCACCGTCGGGGTTTACCGGAACAACCTGGCGTTCGGCGGGACGCTGTTCTCGAACCGCAACGACGCCGACGACGCGAACAACTCCTGGACGGCGGGTGGTGTCACGGTCTCGAACGCGGACTTTCAGAACCCGTCCGAGATGGGGCTGGAAGCTCCGCGACAGGCCGACGGAAGCTTGCCCGTCCTCACGAATTTCCGCCTCGCGTCGAACAGCGACGCCATCGACAAGGGCGTCGACGTCGGGCTGCCCTACGCAGGCTCCGCTCCGGATCTTGGCTGCTTCGAGACGGGGCTCGTCGAGACCGCGGGGGTTTCCGGCGCTGGCGGAGCGGGGGGCGCCGGCGCGGGCAGCGGCGGCACCGCGGATACGGGGTCGGGCGGCGCAAGCGCAAGCGCAAGCGAAGGAGCCACGAGCGGAGGAGCGACGAGCGGCGACGCAACCAGCGGCGGCACGACGAGCGTCGGCGGCGGCGGAACCTCGGGCACGGGCGGCGGAGGCACCCCTCCGAGCAGCGCCGATGATTCAGCCGGCTGCGCGTGCAGCACGCTTCGCGGACACCGGCCGGATGCAGCGAGCCTCGCGCTCCTCACCCTCGTGCTTTGGGGCGTCAGAAGGCGCCGGAAGCGCTGAGTCCCAGGAAGTGCCGGTCGTCGGCGTCATGGCGTTCAGGCAGCATTCGCCTTGCGTGAGCCTGTCACGCGTGCGCTCGGTAGCCTGGATACATCAAGCTGTCTTGTTGCGGAGCGCGAGCCCGATCCCGACCGCGGCCGCGCCGATCACGAACGGCAGGGCACCGAGCGAGGCGCCGATCGTCACGCACTGATTGGCCTCCTCCGTGCCGACGCGCCGGATCATCTCGCGCTGCGCGGCGTCGATCTCGACGCCGGGATAACCGAGCGCCTCTTCCACGCGGGCAAGTCCCATGGAGCGGCCGAGCAGCCCCACAGAGACGGCGCCGAGCCCCAGCAGCACGGCGACAGCGCCCGGGATCCAGGCAAAGCCGCGCGCCTTCGTCGCCAGCATCGCGGCCCCCACAAGGCCGGTCCCGATGCCGGCCGTCCCGGCCAGGAGGGCGAGCCACGCTGCCCACCCGCAGGCCTTGAACGCTTCCAAGACGCTGTGCATGCTGTCCCACTAGCGCAGCGCCGGCCCGGAGAGAAGCTCAGGGGGCCGTGCGCCCCGCGCGCCAGGGGCGCTGACGGGGAGACATTGGATAGGCAGGAAAATTGTGACCCACCTCAGCCCGCAGCTGGGATAACATCCCCTGGGAGGGCGATGGACGCGCAGAAGACCGTGGCGCTCGAGGCGGAGCTGGATGCATTGCAGAAGGAAGTGCAGCGCCTGCGCTCCCGCGTCGCCGAGCTGGAGGAGGCCGACCGCAGCTTCCCGGAGCGCTTGCTCGACGCGCTGCCCAGCCTCGTTTACGTGCTCGATCTCGATGAGGGGCGGTACATCTATCGTAACCGGGAGCTCGTGGATCTCGTCGGAGGGGGCGGCGGAGCGGCCGAAGGCCCGCCCCGCGGTGACGGCCTGTCCCCGATAGTCCATCCGGACGATATCGGTCGCATCGAGGAGTACCGGGCTCGCGTGGCCGCCTCGGAGAGCGAGGAGCAGACGACCGTGGAGTACCGTGTGCGCGGTCGCGACGGCGGCTGGCGATGGTTCCTCGAGCGAGGCGTCGCGCTCGGCCGCGATCCCGAGGGACCGGGGCGCCGGATGCTGGGATCGGCGCACGATATCACCGCGCGCAAGCATACGGAGCAGATGCTCGAGCGGAGTGAGAGCCTGCTCCATGCGTTCCTCGAATACACGCCGTCCATGATGGTCGCGGTGGACGCCGCGGGCCGCCTCCTCCTCGTGAACCGCGAGATCGAGTCCTTTTACAGGATGAGCCGCGAGGAATTGCTCGGGCGGGTCGTCTACGACATTCTCCCGGCGCCGGCCGCCGCCTCGATACGAAAAGCCAATGAAGAGGTCGCAGCCGCCGGACGCCCGGGCGCATCCGAGCACGTGCTCGTCTTCCCGAGCGGTCCGCGCACCTACCTGTCGACCAAGTTCCCCATCCGCGACGCCGAGGGGAAGATCTACGCGGTCGGGACCGTCTCGGTGGACATCAGCCGAACGAAGCAGGCCGAGGCCGAGCGCGCGGAGATGCAGCGTCAGCTCATCGAGATTCAGCAGGCGACGATCCAGGAACTCATCACGCCGCTCCTGCCGCTGGCGCGCGGCGTCGTCGCGATGCCGATCGTCGGGAGCGTCGACCCCGCGCGCGCCGAGCAGATCCTGACGACGTTGCTTGAAGGGATCGCCGACCGGCGGGCCAAGATCGCCATCCTCGACATCACCGGGGTGAAGTTCGTCGACGAGCGGGTGGCGCAATCCTTCGTCGACGCGGCCCGGGCCGCGGGGCTGCTCGGCACCCGGGTCGTGCTCACCGGGATCAAGCCGCAGATCGCGCAGACGCTCACGACGATGGGCGCCGATCTGAGCGGCATCGTGACCACAGGGACCCTGGAGAGCGGCATCGCCTACGCGCTCGGACGCCGGCTCCGCCGGTAACCGACGGTAACCGAGCGCGCTCCCACCAACAGACCGGGTGTACGCCGGTACGCACAAGGCCTTCACAGCATTGGCGGAGCCCGCGAGGATCTCGGAAGAGCAGTATTCTTGCGCCCCTGACGGTGTATCCTATTCATGACATGCGCCCGCGCCCACAATGGGAGCGTGGGGCGCTGTCGGTACAACGTGCGATGTGACCCAGGAGGTTGCCTATGAAGCCTGGAGCGATGCCGTTACGTGGCGCGATCGTGGTGACCATGGCCGTCAGCCTTGTTGGAGGCGCGGCGCTGGCCCGCGGCGTGCCAATGCTGGGGGTGGGAGGTTACGATCCGGTGCCCGGTCCCTCGCCGTGGGGCCCTGACGACGAGGCGGGCGCCTCCAACACGCAGACGCCGGACAAGGTCCTCGAGGCCAAGCGCCTGATCAAGGAGGGCAAGGTCTATCGCCTGGGTCACGTCTACGAGCCGGGGATGCCGACGTTCCCGGGCAACCAGGGGCTCTCCTTGGAGGCCGGGCCGACCTCGGTCATCCAGCAGCAGGTCACGAACTCCGAGGTGATGCACGGGGAGTTCGGCCAGATGGGGACGGAGTTCGACGCGCTGGGCCATTTCGGCTACATCCCGCCCGGGAGCACGGACCCCGCCGACGCGCTCTTCTACAACCAGTTCACTGGCGCCGAGGTCCTCACGGAGGACGGGCTCGCGCACCTCGGCGTCGAGCATGTGAAGCCGATCGTCACGCGCGGCGTGCTGCTCGACGTCAAGCGCTACGCGAACGGCGGGCAGACGCTCGCGTTCGGCCAGGAGATCACGCTGGCCATGGTGAACAAGACGCTGCGCGCGCAGAAGATGGACGAGCGCGACATCGGCGTCGGCGACGTCGTGCTGATCTTCACGGGCTGGGAGGAGAACTGGGAGCTCGGCACCGAGGGGTATTACACGCAGCCGGGCGTGGGGCTGGCCCAGCCGGGGATCGGGATCGAGGTCGCGAAGTGGCTCGCATCGAAGGGCATCGCCTGCGTCGGGTCGGACAATTTCGGCATCGAGGTCACCCCGCCGAAGCCTCCGGTGGCGCCGGGGGTGGTCTTCCCGGTGCACCATCACCTGCTGGTGAAGAGCGGAATCTTCATGCACGAGGTGATGGTGCTCTCGGAGCTGGCCGCGGATCTGGCCGCGGAGCTCCAGCAGCATCCCCACGGCCACAAGAGCCCCTACGAGTTCTTCTACGTCTACAGCCCGCTGCCCCTCCGGGGCGCGTCCGGCTCACCGGGCATCCCGCTCGCGATCCGGTGAGCGGCTCGGCGCGCCGGGGCCGCGCGCGCCCCGGTGTCGCCAGTCTCCTCTGGGCCTCTGTCGTTCGAGCTCTCTCTTCAGGGGGCCAGAAGCGCCCTCTGCCACGCCGCGCAGCCGTCAACCGAGGCGTTTTCTCATGCTCAGGCTCGTGATCCGGTAGCCGAGCGACTCGTAGAGCCGCCGCGCCCGCGTGTTCTGCGCGAAGACGTGGAGTTCGATATCCCGGGCGCCCAGTCCGCGGGCGGCCTCCTCGGCGAGCGCCATGACCCGGCGCCCGAGGCCCCGGCCGCGGGCGTCCTCACGCAGGTGGATATCGTAGATGAACGCGCTTCGAAACCCGTCCACGCTGGTCATCCCGATCCAGAGGTGCCCGACCACGGCATTCCCTTCCAGCACCGAATAGAGGTGGTGGTCGGGGGTGGCGAGCCCTTGCGGCAGGAGCGCCTCCACCTGGGAGCGCGCGTTGCGCTGCGCGTCCGCAGTCCGGGCGTCCACGGCGCTCGCGCGATCGCCGGCGTACGAAGAGATCACGAGCTCGACGAACGCATCGAGCTCGATGGCATCGAGCGGCCGCAGGGCGACGGGCAGGTCGGTCATTGGTAGATCCTACTTTCTCCTGCCCGGCCGAGCAGCCGGTCGATGAAGGGCAAGGCCCCTTTCAAACCGCGCGTGTAGCTTCTCGACCTGGATCCGCTCGCCGACGCCCCCCCTCGCCGCATGGATCTAGAGGGTACCGCAGGTGCTTGCATGCCCGCAATCAACGGTGTGGATAGACCGTTGATAGGGCGTCATTCTCAGGGGGTGTCCGATCGCGTAAAAGAGTGTTCTGATGGAATCGGCGAGTGCCTTCGCTTCGTCCGCCTGCCGGCGCATCGCGACCTGACCCTGCATCGCACAGTGTAGGCTCGCGTTCCACGCCGAGGTGGGCGCAGGTCCCGGTTCAGTCCGCCGGCCAGCACGGGCTGAGCGGGAATCGTACAGCTGACTGCGCCGGCCGAGCGCGTCCCGCGCCACTCCTGTCCGGGATTTGCCACTGCGCGTCAGCGCGATTTACGCGGTGAGGCTTGCCGAGCAGGTTTCCAGTACGTGTCCGAGGCGTCTCTTCCGGCGGCGTCGAAGGAACAACCAGGCCAAGCCGACGAACTCGGCAGCTCCACCTGGGATGCTCGGCTCGCTCGCTGGGCTGCTCTGGGTCTGGTACAATGGTCGTTGGCCATGCTCGAGATCCTCCGCAACGCGCACCACACGGTGACGATCGACCCGGTCTTGCAGATCGCGCGGGTCACGCGGAGCGCGCTGCCGTCCGAGTCTGTCGCGCAGTTCGAGGCGCTGTGGATGGAGGTGGGGCGCGCGCTGGACCGGGTCGACCGCCATCGGCTGTGTCTGCTCATCGATCTGCGCGCGGCGGCAGGGCGGAATGATCCGCAGTTCGAGGCGGCGATGCAGCGGATTCGGCCGGTCGTGATGGGCGGCTTCCGGCGCATCGCCATCCTCGTGCGCACGACCGCGGGGGCGCTGCAGATCCAGCGCCATGTCCGCGAGGACGGCATCGATCGGATGATCGGTAGCGACGAGGCTCGGCTGCTCGATTACCTCCGCGAGGCACCGGCGCGCATCCGTTGATTCGGATCGCGATCGGCGTAGCCCCCCAGGCGCGCGCTGCTGCGCCGTCGGCGATCTGCATCGAGGTGTCCTCCGTCCGGCAATATCCATCGCGGTGCCCCTTGCTCCGTGCTCCGTGAGGAGACGATGATCCGAAGTCACCCCCGGCGCCGCCGCAAGGCGAGCCGCTGCCAACCATGCTCCATCCCAGGTCGACCCCCGGCCCGGGCCGCGGCACGCCCTCTACAGTGCTCAGACGAGCCAGACGCGGCTCACCTTTCGTGACCAGCCGGCGACGATTTTTGTAATTCAGCGAAAACGAACGACTTTTGGGGCCAGCGACCGCGCCGCCACGCCGGCTCTCGGCGACCTCAGGGGCCGGTGAGGTATCGCCCCCGAGGGACATGGCCAGTCGAAGACTGGGACGGATCACCACCGTTGGACGCCGCGATCCATGTCCTCTTCGAGGTTGTGCAGCCCCTGTACTCCGGTCTTCTCGTTCGTTGTGCGATGTGCTTGTCAGTTCGCGAATTGGCCGTATAGTAGATTCGAGTCGCGCCGCTGCCGTCCGCAATGTAGTCATGCGGCGTGCTGCAGCGCTCGTGTCGATCGGCCAGGTCGAGACGCCATCCGTCCCAGGTTCGCTCCGGCGATGTTTTGGACGGTGTGTTCCGTACCGGAGAGACACGGCGTGACGGGAGGACAGCGAAGCATGTCCTGGCGCTCGATGAGCGGCCGAGTCGAAAGATCGGCAGTCTACTCGATGGGGGGAGAGGGGTATGGAGGTACGGACCGATTGCGGTATCGAGGCTCGTGATCTCAAGGATTCACGGGCTTCCCGGCGGCTCGCCATCGCGCACGTGGTGAGCAGCTTCCAGACCGGCGGCGCCGAGCAGGTGGTCGTCGATCTCGCCGCGTCCCAGCGCGCCGCGGGGCATGACGTGCTGGCGGTCGCGATCGCGGAGGATCCAGACGGCCCGCGCGCGGAGCAGCTCCGGCGGCGCGGGGTCGAGGTGCACCTCGTGCCGAAATGCCCGGGGTTCGACACGACGCTCACGGCCCGCCTCGCCGCGCTGTTCGCGACGAAGGGCGTCATGCTCGTCCACGCGCACAACGACCTTTCGCTCATCTACGCGGCGCCCGCCGGATGGCTGCACCGGGTCTCCGTCATCCACACGACGCACGGCGTGTCCCAGGGCATGCAAGGACGGAGCTGGCTGCGCCGCGCCGCGTCCGCGTTCGTCGATGCCCATGTCGCGGTGTCGCAGCCGACCGCCGCGGTCGTCCTCGACCGGCGCGAGGTCGATCCGCCGAAGCTGCATGTCGTGGTGAACGGCATCGATCTATCGCGGTTCGCGCCGGATCCGGCGGCCAGGGCGCGGGTGCGGGCCGAGCTCGCGATTCCGCGAGACGCCTGGGTCGTCGGGACCGTGGGGCGCCTCTCTCCCGTGAAGAACCAGGCGCTGCTCGTGCGCGCCGCCGCGACGTCGCTGCCCCGGAACGGACGGGTGCTCCTCGTCGGCGAGGGCGCCGAGCGCGGGCGGCTCGACGCCCTCGCGCGCGAGCTCGGGGTGTCGGAGCGCGTGCTGTTCGCAGGCGAGCGCCACGACGTGCCGGCGCTCCTCGCCGCGCTCGACGTGTTCGCGCTGCCGTCCCTGTCCGAGGGCCTGCCGCTCGCGCTCCTCGAGGCGATGGCCGCTGGCCTTCCGGCCGTCGCGACCGACGTGGGCGGCGTGTCCACCGTGCTCGTCGACGGGGAGACGGGCTTCCTCGTGCCGTCCAACGAGGTGGCGCCGCTCGCCGCAAAGCTCTCGGAGCTCCACGCCAATCCCGCCCGCGCCGCGCAGATGGGCCGGTGCGGCCGGATGCTCGCGCTCCGGCGCTACTCCGCGATCCGGATGGCCGAGCGCTACATGGATCTGTACGCGCTGCTGCTCCTGCGGCATTCGCAGCGTGTCGCCGCTGTCCGCCCGAGCACGCTGCTCGCCCGGTTCTGGGGCGAGAACCAGCGGCCGCGCGTAAACACCGCCGCCGCGCACCGCGACGGGCGAGCGCTCGGCGATCACCCGTCGTCGCGCTCGCCGGCGCCGCTCGCGAGCTGATCAGGCGGCGGAGCGCCGCCATCGCCGAACTCTGCTGCTTTCAAACGCTCTCGAGGGGGGATGACTCATGCCGAACGCAATGCGATGGCTCTCGGATCTCCTGGCCGCGCCGTGGGCGACGCGGCCATTCACACCGATGATGCACGGCCATTCGACCATCATCGTGATGCATCGGCTCGCGGACCCGGATCACGGGATCGAGGGCCTCGATCCGCGCGCCCTCCGGCGCGCGCTGCAGTTCCTGAGGCGCGAGCGGTATCCGATCGTGTCGCTCGAGCGGGTGTTCCGGAGCCTCGCGGGTGAGGAGCCGCCCATCGATCGGGCCGTCGCCTTCACGATGGATGACGGCACGATCGACCAGGCGACGGTCGCCGCGCCAATCTTCGCGGAGTTCGATTGCCCGGCCACCATCTTCGTGGTGAGCGGCTATCTGGACGGCGATCTGTGGTGCTGGTGGCACCGCGTGGAGCACGTGTTCGAGACGACGCGGCGCCGCGAGCTCAGCGTGACGGTGGACGGCCTCCGCCACGTCATCCGCCTGGACGCCGGCGTCCCGCGGGCGCAGCTCGCGCGGCGCTTCATGGAGCGGTGCAAGCGCGTGCCCGAGACCGAGAAGCTCCGCGCCATCGTGCGGCTCGCCGCCGCGGCCGAGGTCGATCTCCCGGCGCGCCCCCCCGCGCGTTACGCGCCCATGTCGTGGGATGACGTCCGCGCGTGCGAGGCGCGCGGCATCACGTTCGGTCCGCACACGGTCACCCATCCGGTGCTCTCCAGGACGAGCGACGCGCAATCGAAGCACGAGATCCACGTGTCCTGGGCGCGCCTGCGCGCCGAGGCCAGGCGCCCGGTCCCCATCTTCTGTTATCCGAACGGGCATGTGGGGACGGACTTCGGTCCTCGCGAGTGCGCGACGCTTCGCCGGCTCGGCTTCCTGGGAGCCGTGACCAACTGGCCTGGTGACTATGCGACCGCCAACGGATTCCGTAGCTCCGCGGACGCGCCGTTCTCGGTGCCCCGGATCGACTTCGGCGCGGATCACCGGAGCTTCATCCGCTCGGTGTCGGGCGTCCTGCGGACCAAGCAGGTGCTGCAGCGGCAACTCGCCCTGCGAGGCGCGGCGGCGCGGATCGATCCGGGCCTGACGCTCGATGGATCTCAGGACGAAGCCCAGGGCCCGTCGGCCTCGCCGGTCGAGTGATCGTCGAACACGCGCGCGGCCGCTCATGCGGTCGCGGACGGCGCAGCCCCGCCGGCGTGCGCCGGAGCGCCACGCGCTGCTCGCCGCGAGCGGATCGCGTGCGCCCGAGAAGCCGGCCGGGCCATCACTTCTTACGATACGCGCCGGGCGTCGTTCCCGTACGGCGCTTGAACGCCGTGGTGAGGTGCCCCTGATTGGAGAAGCCGCACTCCAGGGCGATCTCCGCGATGGACAGCCGCTCGTCCTGGAGCATGGTCATCGCCTTCTCGATGCGGCGTGAAATGACGTACTGGTGCGGAGTCTGGTGAAAGGCGTTCTTGAACAAGCGCGAGAAATGGTCCGGCGAGTAGCCCACCAGCCCTGCCAGGTCGACCAGCCCGAAGTTCGAGGAGAGCTCGCTGTCCACGAATTTTTCGATCTGGGTGCGCTGGCTCCTCGAGAGGCTCGCGTTGCGCAGCGAGATCTCCGCCCCTGATCCCGCGCCGTACCGCGCGGATAGGTAGGAAGCCAGCGCCAGGCAGAGCGACTGCACGTAGACGGCCCCGAAATACTCCTGGCCCGCGGCCTGCGCCTGCAGGCGATGAACCAGGTCGACGACATGGGCGTCCACCAGACCGAACCGCGGCTCCCGCTCCGGAACCAGCACGCCGGACGGAGACGCACAGAGCGCCAACATGGATGCTTCGGGGAAGTTTACCGACGTGCACACGGAGGGGCGCCCCCGCCACTCGACGCTGTACAGCCTGGTCCTCCGCGGCAAGAGGTCCATCATTCCCGAGAGCCGCTCGAAGGAATGCTCCCGGACCTCGCCCGAGGTCGGCTCCGCGAAGCGAATGTCGACCCGCGAGGGGCCTCCCGTCCAGACCAGGATCGCATCGCTCTCCGCCGAGAGTGCTTCGAGCCGGCCGCTCTCCGGCACGTGCCCGATCCGGAGGGGCAGCCCCACCCAGTCCGATCCGGTGAGAGCCGCGCCGTACTTCGCTGAAAACTCCGCGGTCATGCGTGGGGTCGCCCAGGAGCATCGTCGGCGTCGAGCAAGACGGGGGTCAAGCCCCTCGTGCGCTGGGCATGTGAGCGCTCACCCACCGGTGCTCGCTGGCGCTGGGCGGATCGGGTCCCCCGCGTCGGGATCCTGAAAACGTTCGCCGGGAATTTGAACGACCTCGCTGCGAGCGCCACGTACCCTTCCCTTCACTTCCTCGCAGAGCCCGAGCGGGTGGTGTGGCGCTGCGCCGAGCCCCCGTCTCCTCTGCCAACAACACAATTTTCTTCGGTCGCTGACCGGGAGCGCTGCTCACATGTCTACCTCGACCTCTCCGCTGCTCGTCCGCCGTGGCGCATTCGGCACCTTTGCCCGTGGGATTCCGCTCGTGGGCCTTCTCTTGGTCGGCTCTATGGCCTGCTCCAGCGCTTCGGATGGGTCGTCCGATGACTCGACTGGCTCCGGAGGAGGTGCTTCTTCTTCCTCCGGCGGCCCCCAGACGACGGCGAGCGCGGGTGAGGGCTCGGGCGTCTCCTCGACCACGAGCGGAGCTGGCAGCACGACGACGGCGGCGACCAGCGGCTCGGGCGGTGGGGATTCTTCCAGCAGCTCGAGCAGCGCCGGAGGGGCTGGGGGCGCGAGCAGCAGCAGCGCTGCGGAGACCTCGAGCGGCAGCGGGGGCGCGCCCGAGACAGGGTTCCAGCCTTGCCCTGCGACGGGCCCTTGCAAGATCCTGCCCCTCGGGGACTCGATCACCTTCGGTCTCGGCTTCGACGGCGGGTACCGGGTCGAGCTCTTCCACCTTGCCACGCAAGACGGCCACGATGTCACGTTCACGGGCACGCAGCAGATGAACGGCCCCGCGATGGTCGATGGCAAGCCGTTCCCGCGCAATCACGAGGGCATCAGCGGAGAGACCATCCAGCAGATCGCCAACCGTGTGCCGACCCCGGCGCTCCGCGACGTGCCGCACATCGTGCTGCTCCATGCCGGCACCAATGACATGTATCAAAGCCCGAACGGCGCCGACACCCGCCTGGGCGCCCTCATCGACGAGCTGATCGCCGGCGCGCCCGACGCGCTGATCGTCGTGAGCAACATCATTCCTTTCCCGAGCGGCGCAAACGCGGTCAGCACGTACAACGCCAAGGTCCCCGGGGTGGTCCAGGAGCGCGCCAACAAGGGCGCGCACGTCATCTTCGTCGATCAGTTCAAGGATTTCCCCACGTCCGAGCTCGGCGACGGGGTCCATCCCAACAAGGCCGGCTACGCCCGGATGGCGGGCGTCTGGTACGACGCGATCTCCGACTACCTGAGGTGAGCCGGCCTGGCGCCGGAGGCGAGCGTCCGCTGGAATCCGCTGGCGAACTCCTTTGAAGGGCGTAGCTGCGCCGGTGCGAGCCTTCTATGTGAAGTGAGCGGCTGGCCGTCTGCGTGCCCGGTCCTCCGGATCAATCGATCGTGAGCATCCTCGTCGGTCGACCTGGCTGGCGATGACCATCTACGTGAGGGCGGCGGGCTCGCCGGTGCGGCGCGCGGCCGACGACACCCGCCCGAGGGCATCGGCGAGCGCGCCGCGCGGATCCGCCGGCAGATCGAGAGAACGCCACGCCACGTAGCCGTCCGGGCGGACCAGCGACGCGCCCCCGGCCCCGAGGCCAAACGCTTTGCAAAACGCTCCTTCATCGGATGGCAGCACATCCGCGCCGATGCGGACGCATTCGAGCTCGATGCCCAGCTGCTCGCCGACCTGCGCTGCAGCGGGGCACCACCGCGCGTCCTCGGTGAGCAGCACCCAGCGTCGCTGGAGCAGATCGAGCGTCGACAGCCGCTCGCCGTCCCTCACCACCCACGCGTGCGGCGCGCGCGTGCCGGGCTGACCGGCCCATTGCTCGGGCCGCAACGCCGGCGGGAGCCCGTCGCCGGCGCCGAGCACCGCCGTCGATCGGTACAGCTGCCCGAGCTCCATGGCGTCGTCGTCGATGATCGGCACGCCTCCGGCGGTCCCGCCCGCGTGTGCCTTGTAGTCCTCCCGGGCGAAGATCTGGTGATGCCGGAGCCACGCGATCGGGCGCCGCTCGGCGTCATACGTGTCGAGCAGCTCCGGCGTCGACGTGCCCGACAGGACCGCTGACAGCTTCCACGCGAGGTTGTGGGCGTCCTCGATGCCCGTGTTCGCGCCGTAGCCGCCCCGGTTGGGCGGCAGCGTGTGCGCGGCATCCCCGGCGAGGAACACCCTGCCGGACGTGAATCGATCGGCGACGAGGGCGCTGATCTCCCAGCGCCCGGTCGTGAGGATCTCGATCTCCAGGTCCGGCCTGCCGATCGCCCTCGATATCAGCGCTCTCAGCGTCTCCGCGTCGCGCTCCTCGTCATCCCAGAACATCAGCACCCAGCGGCCATCGCCGTACGTGGTGAGGAACGCGCTGAAGCCCGGCTGCTCGATCGCGAACTGCGTGACCCCCGTTCGAAGGTACTCCTCGAGCGGAGCCCGGAAGAGGACGCTGCGCGCCGTCCGGATGTGCCCTCGCCCGGCGCGGCCGATCCCGAGCGCCTCGCGGAGCGCGCTGCGGTGGCCGTCCGCCGCCACCAGGTAGGAAGCGCGCACCGCGACCTCTCGCCCGTCGCGCCCGCGCAGCCAGGCGGTCACGCCGCCTGGGTCCTGCTCGAAGCGGGTGAGCTCGGTCTCGAGCCTCACGTCGGCGCCAAGCTCGATCGCCCTGTCTCGAAGCCTGGGCTCGAGGCGATCCTGCGCGATCGCGGCGCCAGCGCACGGCGAGCGCTCGATCGCGGGCGCCGCCTGCTCCCCGGGCGTCCACGGGACCTCCTCGAACCACTTCCCCGCGAGGCTCTCGACCCGAGCCCGGCGCAGCCGGAAGCCGGGCGGCACCTGCGGGATGTGCGGTCCAAGCCCGACCGCACGATAGAGCTCCAGCGTCCTCGGCGTGTAGCCGATCGCGCGTGGATGCGGCGAGCTGCCAGCGTGCCGCTCGACCAGCACCGTGCGCACCCCTCGCCAGGCCAGGAACACAGCGGCCGACAGGCCGACCAGGCTGCCCCCGACCACGAGCACCGACGTCGATTCTACGTGCATGAAGACCGTCCTTTGATACAGTGTATCACTACGATACAGTGTATCGATCAGGATTTGTTGTCAACCGGGTGCCGATGCGGACAAGACGAGACGAGCGATGACCGCACGGCAGAAGAAACCGCACGCGACCGACGCCCCCCTCATCTGGGAGCGCCCGGAGCCGGCGCTCCGTCCCGCTCCCGGGCCGCTGAGCAGAGACCGGATCGTGCGCGCCGCCATCGCGCTCGCCGACGCGGAAGGCCTCGCCGCGGTGTCCCTGCGCAAGATCGGGGCGTCGCTCGACGCGGGCCCGATGCGCCTCTACGGCTACCTGGACACCAAGGAGGAGCTGCTCGAGCTCATGGTGGACGCGGTGTACGGGGAGATGGCGTCCGCAGGGCCGATCCCCGGCGACTGGCGCGAGGCCCTCCGGACGATCGCCCGCCGCACGCGTCGGGCCGCCAGGGAGCACGGGTGGTTCATCGATCTGCTGGGCGGCCGCCCCCACCTGGGCCCGAACGCCCTCGCGCACCTCGAGGCCTCGCTCGCCGCGCTGAGCGGCGCTCCGGGCTTCGAGGACATCGACGCCGTCATGATGGCGGTCGGGACCGTCAACGCCTATGTGATGGGCGCCATCCGCGCCGAGGCCAACGAGCTGCGCGCGGAGATCGCGAGCGGCATGGATCAGACCGAATGGCAGCGGGCGTCGGAGGCGTACATCCGCCGGATGATCGCCACCGGCCGCTTCCCGACGCTCGCCAAGGTGGTCGAGGACGCCACCCACCCGCCCGCCGACGCCGCGTTCGACAGGGGTCTCGACTGCGTGCTCGACGGCATCGCGGCGCGCCTCTCCTGCGGAGCGGCGGCGGGAAGAGGTCTCCGCGAGCGGCGGTAAGCCGCGGCCTTCCTAAAGTACTCGGAGGAACGCCGTGAGATCGGCCTTCTCCTGCGCCGTCAGCTTCGTGCCGAGCACGAGGTTGAAGAACTCCACGGTGTCCTCCAGCGTGAGCAGGCGACCGTCGTGCAGGTAGGGAGGGCTGTCCTTGATGCCGCGCAGCGGGAACGTCTTGATGGGGCCGTCCGCGGTCGCCATCCGCCCGTTGATGAGCACGGGCTTGAAGAAGCGCTCCGCCCGCAGGTTGTGCATCAGGTTGTCCGTGTAGTACGGCGCGACATGGCACGTCGCGCACTGGCCCTTGCCGTTGAAGACCGCCTCTCCGCGGAGCTCCTCCGGCGTGGCCTTCGCGGGGTCGAGGCGCCCGTTCAAGGCGAGCTTCGGCGCCGGGGGGAAGTCGAGGATCTCCTGGAACTCGGACATCGCGTGTACCTGGTGCCCGCGGTCCAGGATGTTGATCCCCTTCTTCACGGCGATGACGGGGTCACCGTCGAAGTACGCCGCTCGCTGCTCGAACTCGGTGAAGTCCTCGACGGTCTTGAGCGCGCGCTGCGAGCCGAAGAGGCGCTGGATGTTCACGCCGCGCAGCGTGGGGGTGTCGAGGCGGTGACGGAACTCCTGCGGCCTTATGTCGCCCACGAGGTGGGTCGCGTTGTTCGTGTGCCCGTTCGCGTGGCAATCGAAGCAGGCGACGCCGAGGCTCGCCTTCTCCGAGCGCCGGTCCGAGGTCGCGTTGAACTGCATCTGCGGGAACGGCGTGACGAGGAGGCGGAGCCCCTCGAGCTGCTTCGGGTTCAGGATGCCGTTGAAGAGCTCGTAGAAGTTGTCGATCGTGACGAGCTGCCCCTTGGAGACGTCGCCGAGATCAGGCCGCGTCGTGAGGTAGATCGGCGCCGGGAACTCGGAGATGAGGTGATCCGGAAGATCGAAGTCGAGATCGAAGCGCGTGAGATCGCGCCCGGTCTGGCGCTTCAGCTCCTCGATCTGGAGCTTCGGGAAGACCATCCCGCCTTCCGGCTGGTTCGGGTGGGGCAGCGGCAGGAAGCCCTGCGGCCAGAGCCCCTGATCCCGGATGGCGTCGGGCGTGAGCGCCGCCAGCGATTCCCACGTCGTCCCCTTCTCGAGCTTCACCCGGACGCCGCCCTGGACGGGCTTGCCGCGCGACATGGTGACCCCCGGCGCAGGGCGGTTGGCGAGGTCGTACCGCGCCTCGAGCAGCGTCTGGTGGCGCTTCATCACCGCGGGCTTGTCGGCCTTCATCCGGGCGACCAGCTCGGCGAACGGCTCCTTGTCGACGACCGGCAGGTAGCTCGTGCGCGGCGTGGCGGGGCCGGGCGGCGGATTCGCGTTCATGGGCGCCCTCGGGCCCGTCGGCGCGACCGCCTCGGGCGTCCCCGGCGGCGCGTCGCGCGTGCTGACGGGCTCCAGAGGCACCGCCCCCGGCGTCGAGGCGCAGTGCACGAGGCCGAGGGAGAGCGCCGCAGTGCACGCGACCATGCACGTGATATCCATTCTCTTCACAGGCATAAGAGCGGCTCCTTCACGAGGGGTACGTCGTCAGAAATGGCCGGCCGAGCGCCCCGCCTCCCGGCGCGCGGAGCTCTCGCCCGGTGCACACGAATGGCGGCTCGCCGGGCACACTGCCGAGGCGCCATGAGCAGTTCCGCCCGCAGGCGACTCCTGTGCCAGGGGCGCGCCCGCCGTGCGCTCCGTTCCTGATCAGGCGCGGAGCGGGGCAATTCGCGCGGGGAGATCGTGCCTCCTCGCTCGAATCGGCAAACGAGCACGCCTCGCGCCATCGCGGGTCACCGTGCCAACGGAGCTCACGAGCGCGCTCCGTCCAGCCGAGGAGCGGGGGTGGCGCGAGGCAAACTGCCACGATCCGTGGCATCATGGCCCGCTCCGTGTGTGCGACCGGGGCGCCGCGGGAGGCGCGCGCCCCCCACGGCGGTCGGTTCAGCCGTCCCGCCGGCGCCGCTCCGGCGTGACGCGGAAGAACGGCGCCTTGACGTCCTTCGCGTCGAAGAAGAATACCCGATCCCAGACGGGGACCCGCTCCCGCTCCGCCAGATCGTACACCTCGCCTCGAGACAGGCTGCCGACGAGCTTCGCGCTCGAATGGCCTCGCATCCTCCACCGGAACTCGTACGGGAGCAGGACGCTGGGGTCGCTGAACATGCCGCGGCGCTCGGCGAAGCTACGCCGCGCGGCCTCGGAGAGCTCCCGGGCGTGACGGAGGTTCGGGGCGACGATGTAGGTCGTCGCCAGGCCCTCCTCGAGCATCTGCCGGTTGATGAGCCGACCTCGCGACAGGACGTATCCGAGCACGCGGCCGTACACGTCGAACGGCTGTTCGTCCGTCTGGATCTCGACCTCGGCGCCGTCAGGGAGCAGCTCGGAGAGCCGCTCGGCGGCCACCTCGGCCCAGTACCCCTGCGAGGCGCCGAGGAAGTGCGTCTCCGGCGTATCGATCGAGAGCATCCGGACAGGATGGGTCACGCCGCGCTCGTCGCGCACGCGGAGCGTGTCGCCGTCGACCGTCCTCACCACCTCGGCGACGAAGCTGTCGCCCGGCAGCTCCGGGCGCAGCCCCCGCCTCCGGGAGACAAGAGACACGTAGTCGATGAACCTCCGGAACTCCGGAAGCAATCCTGCCATCGCCCCCTCCTATGATGGATAGCCCCACAGAAACCGCCGTCCGCGCGTCGCGCGGACTATCACCCTGCCCAGGCGGCCTGTTCCATGAAGATATAGAGAGGGCCCTGGCCCTAGGAAAGCGCTCGCCGCGCCTGACCCGCGGGGCGCGAGGTGGCCTGAAGCGCCGGTCGGATGGAGAGGGAGAATTGAACGCCAGGGCGCCAAGGCGCAAAGACGCCAAAAGACAAGAGAGATTATTTTACCTTCTTCGCTCCCTTGGCGCGCTGCCGTTGCAATCTTCTTCTGGCGCCTTCACGAGCTTTTTTCTCTTCTTTTGGCGTCTTTTGGCGTCTTTTGGCGTTCAATTCTTCCTCTCCTATAGCACCGCTCATCCCACCGCCTTCCGGGCCTCGCCGGCGCCGATTTCCTCCAGCAACTCATCCTCGTCCTCCCCGGCGGACAGCTTCTCCAGCGCCAGCCGCAGCTTCGGCTCGGCGCTCGCCTCGGCGGCGACGCGGATCCGTCTCTCCACCGCTTCGCCCCCGTGCGGGCGCGCCGCGAGCGCCGCAGCGACGCGCTGCTCCGGCAGCGCAGAGCCGTCCTCGACGATGCGCAGCACCTCTTCGAGGTCGTTCCCCGCCGTCCGGGGCGTCCGGATCGCGCAACCTCACTGTCCCTTTCGAACCCCAGGCCGCATCCGGGCCACCGATGGCACAGCGAGGCGATCAGAGAGCGAATCGCGGGCGCAGCATGCGCGGAGAGCGGGGGAGGGCAGCGCGCAAGGGCTGCGCCGTCACGAGCGACCGTGGCACCCCCGCCCACCGGGCGAGCGTCGCCACCGCGGCGTCCCTGTCGGCCGGGGCGAGGCCGCCGATGTGCGCGCCGTGGTTCTCGCCCGGCGCGAAATAGCGATACGAGTCCACCGCCGCGCCGAGATCGAAGGCCCCGGCGGACCAGGGGTCGTTCTCGCCGTAGATGAACAGGAGCTCGCTGCCTTCGGTAGCGACCCAGCGCGCGACGTCCTCCATCGCGGCAGGCAAGAACTCCGGCTCGACGGGGATGCTCGGCAGGCGATCGACCGACCTCCAGTCGAACGTGAGCAGGTCCGCGACATCAGCGGTATCGGGCATGGGGGCGCCGAGCTCTGTGTAGCATTGCCAGTAGTACGGCTCGAAGGCGAGATACGCAGCATCGGCGCCGGCGCTCACGGGCGAGATCAGGCCGAGGGCCAGCCACAGGTCGTCGTCGGACGCCGACGCATCCGGGATCTGGCCGCAGTTGACCTCGTGCGAGTAGAGCCAGAAGTAGAACGGGAGCCATATCACGGCGCTCTCGAGCTGCGCCTCGACGCCGAACAGATCGTAGGTCAAGCCCAGCGCGTCCGCTTCCGTCTCCGCGCGCTCGAGCATCGCCGGGCGCCGGAGCAGCACCTCGCGCCGGAACGCGGCGATGCGGTCGCGGCAGTCGGCCTCGCCGACCTGGTTCAGGAAATCGATGTAGCGTGGATCTTCAACGCCGTGGCTGAGCGGAGTCACGTAGGCCACCGTGCCGTCGACGTCATCGGGGTAGAAACGACGATGGTAGACGGAGGTCATTCCCCCCTTGCTCGCTCCCGTAGAGATCCATCTCCCGGTGTAGATCGCGCGGAACGCTTCGACGACGCGGTGGTGATCGGCGGCCGCCGCTTCGATCGTCATCTTGGTCCAATCCGCCGGGTCCGGGCGCGACGGCTGGAAGAACCGGTGCTCGATGTAGATCTGGTTTGCGTTCAAGAGCGCGGTGGGCTCTTCGATGTACTGCTCGGAGAGAAAAAGCGAGTAGCCGGTCGCGGCGAGCACGAGCGGCGCGCTCGAGTCGCGGTGGTGCAGCGCGAGCCGCTGCCGGAAGCGCTCGCCACCCGGGGCATCGTGATCGACAGGTTGTTCGAGCTCGATGACGAAGAACCGATAGCCGGGGATCTTGGACGCCTCTTCCGTGACCTCGGCGACGTCGAGCGCGCGCAGCTGATCCAGGATATCCATTGGCGCGCCGCCGCCGCCGCCGCCGCCGCCGACCGACCCGCCCACGCCGCCAGCGCCGCCGCTGCCATCGGTTGCGCCGCCGCTGCCACCGCCGCCATCGGTCGCGCCGCCGCTCGTACCGCCCTCGCCGGTCGAGCCGCCGCCGGTCGCGGCGCTCGCGCTTGTGCTCGAGCTCGCGGAAGATGTCGTCGAGGCGCTCGCCTCTCCGCTGCCGTCGTCTCCGCAGGAGGCGACGGCCGCCAGTGCGAGCGATATCAAGAAGGCCGCGCGGCTGTTCTGCATCGTCCGGTCGGCCATCGTGGCGGCAGCGTGCCCGATCGGCGTTCGGAGCGGCGTGGCGCAGCAAGATTTCCACGTTGCGGGTGAGCCCTCCCAGGGGAGCAGCGCCGGGAAGGCATGAGCAGGAGAGCGCCGTCCTCGGTCCGGCGTGCTCATTGCCAGGGTGAAGTTGCCAACGCGTGGGCCTGCACGGCGTGTCGATGCGAGCGCCGGTTATTCACAAGTCCAGGCGCCGGCGCGCACGATCTTGCCCGTGGCGCAAGCCCATCGCTCCGCCGTGATGGCCTCGATGAAGCAGGACATTGCTCTCGCGTCGATGTCAGGATCCTGTGTCCCGACGGCGCAGCCCATCTCATCGAACTTGACCGCGATCCCAGCGCCGCACGGAAAGTTCATAGCGATGACGCAATCCTCGCCGATCTCCAGCAGCTGCTCCGTCGCAACGTCGGCGGAGGTGTCGCCAGCTTCGCAGAACACCGGGCGCTCTGCGCAGGGCGTGAGGCCATCGAGCGGGATGGGATCGAACTCTCCCTCCGAATCGATGATCCCACCGAAACTCCGGTCCGGGGCGCCGCCCTGGCCTCCAGTGCCGCCCGAGACGTCCGGAACACCCGTGCCGCCGGCGCTGACGCCTGCCTCCGGGTCGCTCGCTTCACAGCCGAGACAGCTCACGACGGAAATCACAAGCAATCGATGTGTCCATTGCATCGACAGAGCATAGGGAGCTTCCATGCGGAGCACAACGCGACCCGCCGCGCGGGGTCGCCCCGCCCCCCAACCCAGGTTGGGGCGACCCGGCCCCGCGGGTGGGCGAGGCGAGTCACGTCGCGGATTTCCACCCTGATCAGCCGGCCTGTTTCATGAAGATATAGAGAAGACCCTGGCCCTCTGAAAGCGCTCGCCGCGCCTGACCCGCAGGGCGCGAGGTGGCCTGAAGCGTCGGTCGGATGGAGAGGAAGAATTGAACGCAAAGACGCAAAGGCGCAAAGACGCTAAAAGACAAGAGAGAACATTAGCCTCCCTCGCTCTCTTGGAGCGCTGGCGTTGCAATCTTCCTGCGCCTTCACGAGCTTCTCTCTCCTCTCTTGGCGTCTTTGCGCCTTTGCGTTCAATTCTTCTTCTCTTGGCGCCTGGGCGGCTCGCAGCTCGTGCCAGCACCAGGCGGCAGCCGGATGAGCGCCGCTCGCCGTCCCGCTCCGGCTTGGGGCTACGCTTCCTTCGCGCTTTCCCGTTACGATGACCAGCGCGATCGCTTCGGTAGATCGCCGGGGGGCATGGGACGTCTGCATGCGGCCCCGCGCTGGGCTCCCGGGGGCGAGGGCCACCGCGGCGAGGAGGTCTTGGATGTCGTCGCATGAACAGGTAGAGCCGGCCGACACGCCGGCAGAAGAAGGCGCTGCGAGGGCGGGGGCCGAGCTCGCGCGCCGCAGGCGAGGCCTGCGCTTCCGGCTCGCGCTCGGGGCGCTCGCGCTCGCCGCCAGCGTGACCGCGCTCGTCCTGAGCCACGAGACGAAGCCCGAGAAGACCAGCGCCATCGGCGCGCGGCTCGAGCTGTCGTCGGGGGAGGTCACGCTGGCGGCGAGCCCGCAGGACGACAGGAAGTCGACGGTGGTGTCCGGGATACCGGTCCCGGTCGGGGCGAAGCTCGCGACCGGAAAGGGCGCGCGGGCGCTCGTCCGGCTCGCCGACGGCTCGGCGGTGTTCCTCCGCGCGGACTCGGAGATCGCGCTCCGCGCAGAGGGGCTCTCGATCGCCCAGGGCGAGGTCTGGCTCGACGCGCCGCCCGAAGGGCGCAGCGGGCTCTCGCACGCGCTCGGGGACGTCAACGTCTCGGCGGCCGACGCCGGCCTGTCGATGAGGCGCTCGGGCGACGCCGTGAGCGTGTACGTGGCGCGCGGGCTCGCCGTCGTCGCGGCCCCCGGCGGGCGCGTCGAGGTGCACGCAGGGGAGCAGGCGACGGTCGCCGGCAGCGCCGCGCCCAAGGTGGCGCCGCTCGCCTACTGGGAGGACTGGACCGGAGGCATGGGCGACCACCGGCCGCTCGCGGGCGAAGGCAGCGGATCGGGCCGGATCTACGGCGTCGACCTGCAGGGCGCCCCCGGGACGCAGGCGCGGACGCTCGAGATCAGCCGGCAAGCCGTGCGGGCCGTCCTGCGCGACGGCATCGCCGAGACCGAGGTGGACCAGACCTTCTCGAACCCGGGCGGACGCCAGGTCGAGGGCTGGTACTGGTTCACCGTGCCCGAGCGGGCGATCGTGAGCTCGTTCGCCGTGGAGACCAACGGCGTGCTCGTCGAGGGCGAGGTCATCGAGCGGAAGGAAGCGGCGCAGCGGTACCAGACCGCGGTGCAGACCGGGCACGAGCCGGCGCTGCTCGAGTGGGTCGACGGGCACAGCTACCGCGCCCGCATCTTCCCCGTGCCCGCCAGCGGCTCCCGGCGCGTCGTGCTGCGCTACGTGGAGATGCTCAGCGCGCCATCGGGTAAGCTTGCTTACGTTTATCCGATGCGCGCGAGCGAGCCCGTGCAGATCGGCGAGTTCTCCCTCTCTGTGGATCTCGGCCAGGCCGGCCAGGGGCTGCAGATCGCGACGCTCGCCGACGCGGTGATCGAGGACGGCGGGCGGCGGGTGAGCATGCGGCGCAGCGGCTACGAGCCGCGCGCGGACTTCCAGCTGGAGGCCGCCGTCAAGGCCAAGCCGTCGCCGCTGCGGGTGTCGCGCTTCGCCGCGGGCGAGGACCGCGCGGACTACGTGATGGCCAGGTACGTGCCCGACGTGGACTGGGCCGAGCTCAAGGAGCTGCCCGCCGACCTGGTCGTCGTGGTGGACACGTCGGCGTCGGCCGACGAGTCGGCGCGGCAGCAGAAGGCCGCGGCCGCCGAGGCGATCCTGCGGGCGATGTCGCCGTCGGACCACTTCGCGCTGATCGCGCTCGACTCGGCGCCGGCCGTCCTGCACCCGAAGGACGGGCTGGCGGAGGCCTCGGACAAGGAGATCTCCGCCGCGCTCACGCGGCTGGCCGAGCACGCGACGGGGGGCGCGACCGACCTCGGCGCGCTGTTCGAGTCGGCGCTCGGGCGGGTGCACGGCAAGGAGCAGCCGGCGGTCATCTACATCGGCGACGGGCTCGCGACGAGCGGCGAGGTGACGGGCGCGCGCCTCGCGGAGCGGCTCCGGCGCTCGCTCACGGGCTCGCGCGCGCGCTTCTTCACCGTCGGCGTCGGCGAGAACTCGAACCACGCGCTGCTCCGCGAGCTCGCGCGCGCCGGGGGAGGACAGGCGTTCCGGATCGACGAGGCCGAGGGCTCGACGTCCGAGGTGCTGCGCCTCGCCGGCGCGATCAAGACGCCGACCATCACCGATCTCGCGATCGACCTCGGCGCAGGGCTCGACGAGCCGATGCTCACCGCGAGCGGCAAGGTGTCGCGCGGCGAGGAGGTGGTGCTGCTCGCGCGCACGCACCACGCGCTGCCCACGAAGGCGATCGTGAAGGGGCGGCTCGCGGGGAAGGAGTACACCCGCGAGCACCCCATCGAGCTCGATCGGGGCGTCGGCGCGGCGCTGGTGCCGCGCTTCTGGGCGGCCGAGAAGATGCGGCGGCTGCTCGCGGACGGCGACGACATCGAGGCGCACCGGGGCAAGGTGGTGGAGCTCGGGCTCGACTACGGGCTGATCACGCCGTTCACGAGCACGCTGGCGCTCGAGAGCGAGCAGGCCTACGTGAACCAGGGGATCCGGAGGCGGCGCTCGCCGCTCCGGGGCGAGCGGCTGACGGCGCTCACGCCCCAGCGAGAGCGCGAGCTCGCGGCGCTGCTCGCGCCGCCCTCCGCGGCCGTCGCCGCCGGGTGCGGGAGGAGCGAGCCGAGCGCGAGCTACGAGGAGAGCCCGGCGAAAGAAGGCGGCCACGGCGCGAGGGCGCAGGCGGCGGCGCCAGCGCCGGCGATGGCGCCCGCGATCGCGGAGCAGGGCAACGAGCGGGACCAGAGCGCCCGGGGGGATGTCGCCTCGCCGGGCGCCGCGCAGGCGGCCCCACCCCCTGCGCCCACCGCGACGGCGGCGCCCCCGGCAGAGGAGGCGGAGATGAAGCAAGAGCCGGCGCGGCTGAAGCAGGAGGCCGCGGCGAACCAGGCGGACGCCCCCCGCCCGCTGGATGCGCCCATGAGCGCACCGGCGGCCGGCGAGCCGCCCGCGCGCCGCGCGGCCGGCGCGCTCGGGTTCAAAGGCGCGGTGGGCGGCGGCGGCGCGATCACGCCGTCCGACGCCATCCTGCGCCTGGAGAAGGCCCGCAAGGCAGCGCCCGCGGCGGTGCGCCCCGCTCCCCGGACCTCCCCGCCGCCGAGGCGCCCGCAGGTCGCGATGGCGCCGTGCAGCGACACCGCGCGGCGGCCGCTCGCCGAGCGCATCGTCGTCTGGTCGAAGCGCCTCGCACGCGCCACGGCGGCGGAGGAGCTCATCGCGCGCTACGAGGGCGCGCTCACGACCTGCGAGCTGCCGGACTGGCGTTCGAGGGCCGCGCTCCTCTCGCTCCTCCAGGCGAAGGTGTCCACCGAGGGCGGCGCCGAGGCGCTGCTCGCCCGGTTCGGCGGCGAGCCCGAGGCGCAGCGGTTCATCGCGCACGCGCTCCTCCGGCGGAGCGTGGACCCCGCGATCAACGCGGCGGTGCGGCGCACGCTCTTCGGGGGCGTCGATCCAAGGGCGAGCTGGGCGCTCCTCGACGAGCGGCTCGCGGCGCTCCCGACGGTGGACGAGCGGCTCGCGCTGGTGCGGCAGGCGCTCACCGACCGGCCCGACGATCCGGAAGGGGAGATCCGGCGGGTGCGCCTGCTCGCGGAGGCGGGCCGGAAGGACGAGGCGCTCGCCTACGGGCGGCGGCTGCGCGACCGCGGCTTCATGAGCCCGGCGCTCGCGCTCGATCTCGGCGACGTGCTCGCGTCGAGCGGCTTCGAGGCGGACGCGCTGCGCACGTACTCGGAGGTCGTCGAGTTCGATCCGGCGAGCCCCGCGTCGCGCGCGATGCTCGGCGACGTCTACCTCCGGCACGGCTGGTACGCGGCGGCGTACCGCCAGTACACGACGCTCACGGACCTCGCGCCGGCCGAGCCCCAGGGCTGGCTGAGGCTCGCCGCGGCGGCCGCGGGCAGCGGGCGCGTCGACGAGGCGCTCCGCATCCAGCGCAAGGTCGCCGCCGCGGAGGGCACGCCGGGGGCCGACGATCCGCGCGCATGGGCGCGGCTCCTGTCGGCGGCGCGCATCGGCCGGCTGCTCGCCGGGGGCGGCGGCGCAGGCGCCGAGGCCGAGAGCCTCGCCCGCAAGCTGAAGGAGCTCCAGCTCTTCAGCGGCCCCGGGGCGCTGCGCGTCGTGCTCTGGGAGGACTACGCCGCGGAGCTCGCCCTCGCGGCGCGGGACGGCCAGGTGGACGCGGCGCTCGGCGACGGCACCTTCGCGCCTGCGGTCGGGCTCGCGGCGGTGCAGCTGCCTGCCTCGGAGCTCGCGCGCCTCGAGTGGCGCGTCCGGTTCCGCAGCGATCCGCCGGGGAGGGACGTGCGCTTCGTGGTGACGACGATCGTGTGGGACGGCGCGTCGTTCCAGGTGACGAGCGCGCCGGGGTCGATCGGCGCGAAGGACCGGGAGGTCGCGCTGGCGAGCGGCGCGCTGCCATGATCGACGTCTCGCTGCTCGGCTGGCTCCTCATCACGCTGACCTCGCCGCTGTCGCTCGTCCTGCTGCTCGTGGCGCTCGGCTCGGTGGCCTACCTCGGCGTGACGGCGCTCGAGGCCGCGCCCCGCCAGCGCGGCGCGCGTGCGGTCGGCACGGGCGCGGCGGCCTGCGCGCTCGCGGCCGGGATGGTCGGGCTGCGCGTGGGCGCGGGCGCGGGCGCGGCCGTCCCGACGGCCGCCGTGGGGATCGCCGCCGCGGCCGCGATCGGGGCGACCGCGGCGTGCGCGTGGACCTTCGGCGCGCGCGCCGCGGCTGCGCTCGGGGCGGCGCGGGCCCGCCGGAGCGCCGCGGCGCTGCGGGCGGGCGACGAGCGGCGCCGGCTGCTCGCGGCGAGCCAGCGCGCGTACGCCGAGGGAGACGACCTCGCCGCCGAGACGGCCTCGGCCGACGACGCCGTCGCGCGGCTGCGCGCCGCGGTCGGCGCGCTGGCCGACGCGCGCGCCGCGCTCGAGGCGAAGCGCGCCGGCGCGCAGGACGGGCCACGATCGGAGACGCGACCGGCGGCGAGCGCGCTCGCCGAGGACCTCGCGCGCGCGTGCGACGAGGCCGCGCTGAAGCTGTCGATGGGCCAGCGGGTGCTCGCCGCCGCGGAGGCCGCGGCGCTGCGGATCGCGTGCAACGCGCCCCTCCGGCGGCTGCTGCGGCGGCGGCCGCGCGAGGCCACGCAGGCGCTCGCGACCCTGGGCGCGGGCGCGCTCGCGCCGGCGGCGGCGTCGCTCGAGGCGTTCCTCGGCGAGGTGCGGGCGGCGCGCGTCGAGGTCATGGAGATCGCGGGGCGGCGCGCGCCGGGGGCGCTCGGTGCCGTCGACAGTGCGGCCGGTCCAGAGGCCGCGGAGGGCCCGGCGGCGCTCGCGCTGCGCGAGCTCGCCGCGATGGAGTCGGCGTACGGCGCGCTGCTAGAGCGGCTGCGCCTGGCGGAGCTCCACGCTTCGACGCGCGCCTCTGTCGAGCAGGTCGAGAGCGCCGCGGGCGCGCTCTCCACGACGGCGAGGGCGGCGGCGATCGACCCGGCGGCGATCGGCGCGCTCGTGACGGAGATAGCGCGCGCCGAGTCGGCCGTCGCCGCCGCCGCGCCGGAGGCCGGGGGCTCGCGCGCGCTCGCCGAGGCGCTCGCCGCGGGCTCGGTGGCGCTCGATCGGAGCGACGCGACGTCGCTGTCGGAGCTCATCGCAGCGCTGCGCGAGCTCCGCTGAAGCGAGGAGCGACGACCGCCCCTGAAAATCGAACGGAAAACGATGCCTGGCCGTAAGGGGTGCAAGAGATGCCCTTGGCGCGCGGCGCCCTGGGAGCCTCCCCGAGCGAGGTCGGTTGAGCTAGGCTTTGCGTGTGGTTCAGGCCCTCCCTGCCGGTTATCTCTTCGACCCTGCGGACCCGCGCGCGCCGACGAGCGAGCAGTGGGCGCGGATGACCCCGGCCGAGCGCTCGCGCGTCGTCGACATGCTCCCTGCCGAGGTCCCGCTGGAGCTCATGCCCCCCGAGGGAGACGCGCACCGCAAGGCGAAGCGCGATGCGCTCGACGCCCTGGACGGCTTCTTCCGCCGCACCGCCCGCAAGATCTACCTCTCTTCCGAGCTCGCCGTCTTCTACCCCGGCGAGCCGCGGTTCGCGCCCGACCTGCTCGCCGTTGTCGACGTCGAGCCCCACGAGCGCATGCGGTGGGCGGTCGACCACGAGGGCAAGGGGCTCGATCTCGTGATCGAGGTCCACGTCGCCGGCAGCCGCACGAAGGATCACAAGCTCAACGTCGACCGCTACGCCCGGCTCGGCATCCGCGAGTACTTCCTCTTCGACCGCGCCCGCCTGCGCCTGCACGCCTACAGGCTGCCCGCGGCCCAGGAGAGCGATCCCTCACGCCCGCGCGCCTACCAGCGCATCGTGCCTCAGGCTGGCCGGTTCGCCTCCGAGGTGCTCGGCCTCGATCTGCTGCTCGACGGCCCTCGCCTCCGCTTCTTCGCGGGCAACGCCCCTCTCGAGGACGCGGACGAGATGATCGCCCGCCTTGGCGGGATGCTCGATCAGGTCATCTCCCACCAGGAGGACGCGCAGCGCGTCGCCGAGGAGCTGGCCGCGGAGCTCGACAGGGAGCGGCACCTGCGCGAGGAGGAGCAGCGCCTGCGCGAGGAGGAGCAGCGCCTGCGCGAGGAGACAGAGAGGCAGCTTGCGCAGGCGCGCGCGGAGATAGAGCGGCTCAAGTCCCGCTGAGCGCCTGGCCGGCGAGGGGGATGGCCGCTTGAGTCTTCCTCGCCAGCCCCGCCGCCGCGCCGCCCATCAGCCCTTCAGCCCTTCAGCTTCGCCGCCAGGAACCGCCGCGCCTTCTCCCACGCGTCCGCCGCGGCCTTGGTGTTGTACCGCTCTCCCGACGGGTTCGCGAAGGCGTGGTCGGCGTCGTACCGGAGCACCTCGTGCTCGATGCCCGCGTCATGGAGCGCCTTGTCGAAGTCGTTGACGACCTCGGGCGGGATGCCCTTGTCCTGGTTGCCGAAGATGCCCAGCACGGGCGCCTTGATCGCCTTGAGCTGCGCGGGGTCGGTGACGAGCCGGCCGTAGTAGATGACGGCCGCGTCGAGCTCGGGCTCGTTCAGCGCGAGCTTGAGCGACCACGCGCCGCCGAAGCACCACCCGATCGAGGCCGTGCGGGGCGCGAGCACGCGCGCGTCCGTCGTGAGGAAGCGGTGCGCCGCGCGCACGATCTCGATCCCCTTCGCCTCGTCGACCGCCTTCATCGCCGCCATCGCGTCGTCCGGCGTGGTAGCGACCTTGCCGCCGTAGAGGTCCACGGCGAGCGCCGCATACCCGTCCTCCGCGAGGCGATCGGTCCAGTGCTTGATGTGCTCGTTCAGGCCCCACCACTCGTGGATGACGACGACGCCCGCGATCGGCGGCTTCGCGTCCCGCGGCAGGCTCAGGTACGCCTTCGTGCCGGCCACCTCGACCGTCTGTCCTCGCGCGGGCGGGGCCTTGTCCGCCCTGAGCTGGTGGAGGGCCTTGAAGTCCTCCTCCGAGAGCAGCCCGGTCGGGCTATCCGCAGCGCCGGACGACGCCGGCGCCGGCGCCGCGGCCCCGGTCGGCGGCTCGACGCGGGGCGCGGGGGACGAGGCAGAGCAGGCGGTCGCGACGAGCAGCGCCAGCGGCGCAGCCAAGCGGAGGCGGCGGAGGTGGGACAGGAGCGTCATGGCCCGCACCCTACCAGCTCGGAGCGGTGCGCCGGAAGCCTCGCCGCGAGGCGTCGCGCCCGCCTACGTCGCGACGCGCAGGCGCATCTGGCTCGACGCGACCCCCCGCCGGACCGCAGACGCCAGCGTATCCGCGGCGAACGGCTTCGCGACGAACGCATGCGCGCCGAGCCGGAACGCCCGCTCGCGCTCGCGCGGCGAGGACATCGACGAGACGATGACGACCGCGACGTCGCGATGGTGCCGGCTCTGCCGGATGAAACGGATGAGCTCCAGGCCGTCGATGTCCGGCAGGTGGATGTCGATGATCACCGCGTCGTAGGCGCCCCCGTGCATCCGCCGGAGCGCCTCGAACCCGCTCGCCGTCTCGTCGACCGCCACCGCCAGCCCGAGCTGTGGCGCCCCCTCGAGCGCGGCTCGCATGTGCGCCCGCATCGCGGCGGAGTCGTCGATGAGGAGGATGCGGGTCATGCGGCGGGTCCGGTTCGAGCTCTCGAGGGGGCGCCTAGTACACCAAAACCGACAAAATCAGAAGCGCCCGTCGGCTTTCCGACATGCGAGGGTCCCCAGCGGCGCCCCTGGCGGCCCCTCCACGTCCGGGTCCGGCTGCGCCAGCACCGTCATCGCCCGGCAAGGAGGGTCCCACGCCGAGCGGGACCACGGCGATCGTGCCTCGCCTCCCTCGGACCAGGCCCGGCTGGTCTTCGGGCGAGCGGGCTCATCCTCAGGCACGAGCCGACCTGTGCAGGCGGTCGCCAGGCCCCGACCCGTCGCCGCCCCGCGCCGGCAGCCGCTCCAAACAACGGGATCCGCGCTGGTCAGGTGCTCCGCGGCGGCCTCCGAGGACCGGCATGGCCCCTCCTCGAGCCCGCGGCGTGATCACATCGGCCCGTTCCGGGAATTCGTCTGAGTCACACAGGAAACTTTGTGCGCACCGCGCGCGCTGCACTTCTTCGCCAGGGCTGCTTCGATGAGAGCCCTGGCTCTTCCGCGAGAGTTCTGGACGAGGCGAGAGAGAGACGAGATGCAACGAGCCCGGCGGCCACGGCACGGTCCGTGCTCAGCAAGTTGGCGTGAGATGCTCCCGGGGAGGTCGGTCCTGTCCTCACCAGCCGCCCGCGAGTCGACTCGGCCTCAGCATCGGAGCGTCGATCTCTCCCTCGGCCTGGAACTCAATCTATCCTTTTGACGACGAGATCGAGCGACGATATCCCATTTGTGGTCCGTCGCTCCGCGATCGCGCACCTCGGCGCGTCGCCCGGTTCTTACTTAGGAGGGCCACGCCCGTATGTCCTTGAAGCACTGTCTCACCGTGAACAGCGGGTGGGGCAGCCTGTCCTCGGGCGGCTTCGGTACCCGTGCTCCCCGACCCATCCTCGGCGCGCTCATCCCGTCGCTCGTCATGGTGGCGTGCCAGTCCGAGACCGGGAACGGCGATGACGCCCCGGATGACGCGGCGTCGACGAGCGCCTCCTCGGGGACCAGCGGCGCTGGCGGCGTCGACCGCGGCCCCACCGCTGGCCGCGGCGCGAGCCTGGGCAGCGCCGGCGCTGGCCCCGACGCTGGCGCAAGGGCGAGGCGCCGCTCCGTGTCCGGCCAAACCAGGGTGATTGCACGGGTCAGATCAGCGACTCATCGAAGGAGACCGTTGTATGGGTAACAGGCAAGGAGCCGTGCCGCGAGATCTGATCGACTGGGTCTTCAACCGTCGGCAGCCCCTCGTCAAGCTCGGGGCGTTCGCCATCACCAAGCCCGTACTCGTGTCCTGCAGAGAGGACGACGAGATCGGCGGCGACCAGCGCGGGAGCGGCACCGGCGGCGGAGGAGGCGCATGGAACGGCCCTGGTAGCACGGGCAGCAGCGCCGCAGGCCCCTTCGCCACCAGCCCGAGCAGCGCCGGCGGCGGCGTGAGCGCAGGAGGCGCCGACGCGCTCGATCCGTCGATCTTCAAGGGCGCCGGCAGCTGCCGATTGACCGCCACCGACATCGGGGGGTCGTCCTTCATCGACGACAGCGAGATCCCGAACGACATCAGCCTGTTTCGCGACGACATCCGGGACGACCACCCCGGCTGCGAGCTCAGGCTCTATGTCCGCCTGCTCGACGCCCGGAACAACCACGAGCCCATCCCCGATGTTGAGGTCTACATCTGGCACTGTGACGCGGAGGGGCAAACCAGCGGCTTCGAGCATCAGGACCCCTCCACGCCGTCCACGGGCGCGGCCGAGCGTACGCCGGAGAGCCAGGATCGCTTCTGCCGCGGCGTGCAGCTCTCCGACCGCAACGGGATCGTGGGCTTCAAGTCGATCTATCCCGGGTCGGACGCAGGGCGGCCGGTCCACGTCCACATGGTCGCTCGCATCAACGGAGCCACGACCAGGCGGATCACGACGCAGCTCTATTTCGAAGCGGACCTCAGCGCGGAGGTCTTCAAGAAGGAGCCCGCCTACGCGGCTCGCTCGACGAACATCCCGGCGTCCAGCCTCAATCCGCCGCCAGGAAGCGTGGTCATGCCGACGACGTACACCTCGGGGCTGGTCACCAGCATTCTCAACATCATCGTCGATGCCTGAGCGCGTGGGAGTCCTCCCAGGGCGCCCGGGGGGCAGTGCCTCACCGCCCCCAGCTCGACCCGGGCCCGGCAACCCGGAACGGCGCCTGCCCGCTGCCTGCCGGACGACACGAAATTTCGAGGAAACAGGGCACCTCTCCCCTTCGCGGCGCCCGCGCGGCGGACAATCTCGCTCCGGGGCGCCAGACTGCGGTAGGGAGGTTCCATGAGCGACACGGATCGGCTGGATCCCGGGAGCATGGCGCGCGCGTTCCGCGAGGCGCGGCGCCGCGGGATGGATGTGGAGCCGGCGGTCCTGTTCCACGACCTGGGGCGCATGCGGGCGCGCATCGGACGGATCGACGCGGCGTTCCCGCCGGGCGCCCTCCACACCGTGGCGATCAAGGCGAACCCCCTCGTCGAGGTCCTGCGGGCGGCGGTCGACTGCGGCGCTGGGCTCGAGGCGGCCTCGCTCGAGGAAGTGAAGCTCGCGCTCGCCGCCGGCTGCCCTCCGGACCGCATCGTCTACGACTCTCCCGCGAAGTCCCGCGCCGACATCGCGGAGGCCCTCGGCCTGGGCGTGCGGCTCAACGCCGACAACCTCGATGAGCTCGCTCGCATCGACGAGCTCGTCCGTCACGAGGGGGCGGCCAGCCGCATCGGGCTGCGCATCAACCCGCAGGTCGGGGCCTCCAGCATCGCCTTGACCAGCGTCGCGGATCGGCGCTCCAAGTTCGGGGTCCCCCTCGAACAGGCCGACGCCGTGCGCGCCGCCTTCGCGCGGTACCCGTGGCTCGCCGGGCTGCACGTGCACGTCGGCTCGCAGGGGTGCGCGCTCTCGCAGCTCGTCGACGGGATCGGCCGCGTCGAGGCGCTGCGCCAGGAGCTCCGGCGCGCGATGGGGCCGCTCGCCGCCGGCACCATGGATATCGGCGGCGGTCTGCCTGTCGCCTACCGGAGCACGGATCGCCCCCCGGCGCTCGAGGACTACGCGGCCGCGCTGCGGCGCGAGGTGCCGACGCTCTTCGAGGAGGGGACCGCGCTGATCACCGAGTTCGGGCGCTGGGTCCAGGCCGGCTGCGGCTTCGCGGTCTCGCGGGTGGAGTACGTGAAGAAGGACTCGGCCGGGCGCACAGCGATCCTTCACCTCGGGGCCGACTTCCTGCTGCGCCGCGCGTATCACCCGGACGACTGGCACCATGACTTCATGGCGCTCGATCCCGAGGCCGAGCCCAAGGAGGGGCCGCTCTCGCCGTGCACCCTCGGCGGCCCGCTCTGTTTCGGCGGCGACGTGCTGGCCCGCGAGCTCGCGTTTCCGGAGCTGTCGCCCGGCGATCTCGTGCTTATCCGCGACACGGGGGCTTACACGCTGAGCATGTGGTCTCGCCATTGCAGCCGCGGCATCCCTGCTGTGCTCGGCGTCGATGCCGACGACATCCGGGTCTTGCGCGAGCGCGAGCTGCCAGAGGACGTCGTCGCGTTCTGGAGCCGCGGCCGCGGCCGGCCATGAGCCCGCCGCGCGGCGTTCACACGGACGTTTCCACGGGAATCCAGCATGTGAGAACATGGCGCGGCGAGCGCTGCGGCGTGGAGGAGCTGAGATGAGATCGAGCGGAGCTTCGTGGGTCCTCGGGCGATGCGCACGAGCGTGGCGGGTCACGCTCCTCGGAGCCGCGCTGTGCGTGCCGCTGGTCGCCAGCGCGGGCTGCGGAGACGACGATGTGACGACCCCCGCCGCGGTGTCCAGCGGCAGCGGCGGCGCGACGGGCACCACCTCGGGCGGAGGCGGCGCTGGGGGCTCGGGTGGCTCCGGCGGCAGTGGCGCTGCCGGCTCCGGCGGCTCCGGCGGCAGCGGCGCTGCCGGCTCCGGCGGCTCCGGCGGCAGCGACACTGCGGGCTCGGGCGGCTCCGGCGGCAGCGACACTGCCGGCTCCGGCGGCTCGGGCGGAGGCGGCGCAGCCGGCTCGGGTGGCTCCGGCGGCAGCGACGCTGCCGGCTCCGGCGGCAGCGGCGCCGCCGGCTCGGGCGGCTCCGGTGGCTCGGATGGCACCGGCGGCTCCGGCGGCGACACCGTGAGCGTGCAGATCATCGCCTTCAACGACTTCCACGGCAACCTGGAGCCCCCGACCGGCAGCAGCGGCAGGATCACCGTGTCTACCACACCCACCAACACCACCGTGGACGCCGGCGGCGTCACTTACCTGGCGTCCCGCGTGGCCGCGCTCCGCGCCACGAACCCGAACACCGTGGTGGTCTCGGCTGGCGACCTCATCGGCGCGAGCCCGCTCGTGTCGGCGCTGTTCCACGATGAGCCCACGATCGAGGCCATGAACCTCCTTGGCCTCGACATCAACGGCGTCGGCAATCACGAGTTCGACAAGGGCACAGCGGAGCTCCTCCGGATGCAGTACGGCGGGTGCAGCCCGGCCGACGGCTGCACGGACGGCACCTTCTTCCCGGGCGCGAACTTCAAGTTCCTCGCCGCCAACGTCGTCGTCGACACGACGACCGGCAGGACGCTCTTCCCGCGCTACGACATCCGCGAGTTCGACGGCGTGAAGATCGCCTTCATCGGCATGACGCTCGAGGACACGCCGTCCATCGTGACGCCGATCGGCGTCGCGGGGCTGTCGTTCATGGATGAGGTCGACACGGTGAACGACATCGTCCCGGAGCTCCAGGCGCAGGGAATCGAGGCGATCGTCGTGGTGCTCCACGAGGGAGGGCTCCCCACCGGCCTCTTCAACGAGTGCCCGGGCATCTCTGGCCCCATCGTCGACATCGCCACGAACATCGACCCCGCCGTGGACGTGATCCTCTCAGGGCACACCCATCAGGCGTACAACTGCCTCCTCGGCGACAAGATCGTGACGAGCGCGGCGTCGTTCGGCCGTCTGGTGACTGACATCGATCTGGAGATCAGCAAGAGCACGGGCGACGTGACGGCGAAGACGGCGAACAACGTCATCGTGACGCGCGAAGCGCCCGACGCGGGCGTGAGCACCCTGGTGACGCGCTACAAGGACCTCGCGGCGCCGCTGGCCAACACGCAGGTCGGCACCATCACCGCGACGCTCGACCGCGCGGTCCCGGCCATGGGCGCCGGGCTGTTCACGATGGGCGCGGTGATCGCCGACGCCCAGCTCGCCGCCACGCGCGACGCGAGGACCGGCGGGGCCGAGATCGCCTTCATGAACCCGGGAGGCATCCGCGCGGACCTCACCTACGCGGCCTCTGCCACCGAGCCCACTGACGGGGTGGTCACGTTCGGCGAGGTGTTCACGGTGCAGCCCTTCGGCAACAGCCTTGTCGTGATGACCCTCACGGGGGCGCAGATCGACACGCTGCTGGAGCAACAGTTCCGGCTGGACGCGGGGGGCGTGAGGCAAAGCCTGATCCTGCAGATCTCGGACGGCTTCACGTACACGTACAGCCAGAGCGCGCCCGTCGGCGCGAAGGTCGACATCGCCTCGATCCGGATCAACGGCGTTCCGATCGAGGCGGCGCGGACCTACCGGGTGACGGTGAACAGCTTCCTGGCGACGGGCGGCGACGGCTTCACCGTGCTCAACGACGGCACCGACCGGCTCGGCGGCGCGCTGGATCTGGACGCGCTGCGGGACTACTTCGCGGCGAACTCGCCCGTCTCCCCGCCCGTGCTCGATCGGATCACGGTCGTGCCCTGATCGGGGCAGGCCGTCGCGTGGCCTCAAGACATTGTCATGAGCAGGGTGTCATCGAACGGACAGCGTCGATGGCGAGGGGAGCCCGCCGGCGCGGCTCGAACGCGCCCGGCGGTCGGTCGACGCAGCTGTGGGAAGGAAGCGAGCCCGCTCGCTCAGGCCGGGTTCACCGCGATCTGCATCTGGGCGATCACGATGTCCCCTTCCATCACGGCCTTCGCACGAAGGCCGCTGTTGCCGGCTTCGTCGGCCTTGATGGCGCCCTGGTAGTAATTCGCCAGGCTGCCGGTGGTGCGCGCCTTGTACGGGTCGTACTTGGTATGAACGGAGTCGGTGAAGGCGGGATCGAAGTAGAACTGCGTCGTGAAAATGTGGTCTCCACCCTGGTACGTGGTGCGCCCCTTCGACATCGACCCCTTCTTGAAGCAGACGAAGTGGATGTGAACGTCGCGGCCGTTGTACCAGCCGGGGAAGATGCTCCGGAACGAGACGACGCCGTTCGCGTCCGTGGTCTGCACGCCGCGACAGAAACGGTCCGTGTTGTCGAGATCGTTCTGCCCCGGCCTGCCCGCGTACGGCGCGTCGGGCTTCTGCTCGTTGGCGCCACCCCTCGTCCCGAAGCCGCTGTAGAACCCCTGCCCGTCCGTGTGCCAGATGTAGACCTCCACGCCGGCCAAGCCCACGCCCTTGCCATCACAATCGGGCTTGCTCATGTCGAGCACGCGCAGGTGGAGATGCATCTCCACGCCGGGAGGCGCGCTCTCATTGTAGCGACCACGAATGTCCTGTCGGACCAGGGAGATGTCGTCGTTCTTCTCGAGCTCGTGAATGAAGAAGGGGCCCTGGCCGGCGCCGTCCGTCTTGTTGAGCGCCCTGCACGTCGGCACATTGTCGAACGGCGGCGCCGTGAGGCCGTCACCGCTGCCGCTACCCCCACCACCTCCCGTGCCCGGCTCGGAGCCTCCCTCGCCTGAGCCGCCCGAGCCCGCCGTGGCGCTGGTGCTGGCCGGTCCCGCGCCGCCCGAGCCCGCCGTGGTGGTGCCAGGGTCGGCCCCCCCGCCTCCCGAGCCCGAGCCCGAAGCCGAGCCCGTGGACCCGCTGCTCCCGGAGCTCGTGGAGCTTCCGCCGCCGGTGCCTCCGGGCTCCTCCGACTCGCCGCCATCTCCGCACGACACGGTGACGGCAATCACCCCCAGCCCCAGGAGCGCCTGGCGCCGGTCAACGACCTTGAACGACGGGCCCTGGGTCTCGGTATCTCGTTCCTTGCTCATAAGAAACTCTCCTCAGGTGGTCCGATGACCTGTCCGTCCGGCGGACAAGGCGCCGAAAAGGCGACAGCATCTTCCCAAGAACGGCGACAGTAAAGCATGGCGCCGCGGGGCGTGGAAGGCGGGACCCGAGCTAATCCCACATTCCCGCCCTCATGTAGTTATCCTCCGCTGTTTCACGCGCTTCGGCGCGTCATGGATCGAGGGTGACGGAGGCCTGCGCGCCACCCTGGATCCACGTGCGAAGGACCTCGATCGCCGCTGGGAATCCCGTGGTTCGGGCCGGCATCGGTCGCTTGTTGCATGTCCCCTGGCAGGAGGCCCCGCGGCCAGCGGCTGTGGAGTAGGACGAGGCCCCTTCGATGCACGAGTGCGTTGTGGATACGGCGCACTTTTGCAGAATGGATGCGAGTCGACAAGGGACCTTCTGTCGCCCGAGACACCAGGAAGGCGGGCTCTACCACAAGCGATGCCAGCACCCGACGTGGTCGACGCGCTTGCAGCCCAGACAGAGCTGCGAGAACGCGGTTTCAATGGGAGTCTTCACGATCCGGGCGTACTGGATGTCGAGCGTCGCGCGACTCCGCCGTTGGCGGGCGGCACGGCCGAACGGGGGGCGCTAGTCGTTCACCGCACGACCATGATCGGGCAGCGGTGGCCACACCATCCGCTGCCCGGCCGCGAGCGCGGGCGAACGATGGATGGCGGGCGGCGCCGCGAACGACGCCTCCGGCGTGCCGCCGGCCGCGGCGTCCCTCGGCCACCAGTCCATGCTGAGGTGGATGTGGTGATGGTGATATGGCCACCCCTCGCCGTACGCCATCCGGTCCGAGAAGCTCGCGAGCTCGTCGTCGGTGATCTTCCGCCGATCCCGGGCCGGAAGAGCGTTCAGCCTGGCCGCCGTCCTCGAGAGGAACGGCGCGATCACCTTGTCCACGCCGACGACGCGCGTGCGGGGCGAGCGGAACAGCCTGGCCATGAAGAACGCCTCGCGCTCGAGGTCGACGATGTGCTTCCGCTTCGCCGCCGAAGAGCAGTACCCGTCCTCGTGCTTCGACCCGTCTCCGCAGATGATCTGCCCATCGTTCGATCCGTCGGTCTGGAAATAGGCGATGTCGATGTTGCCACCCTGGTCGTGCGTCGACTCGGGGTGACGCGGGCTGTCGACGTCGTAGCCGGGCGTGACGCCGTTCATCTGGCAGACGTCGATCAGCGAGAGCGGCGTCGTGCCCGGGAACGCCCGCATCGTCTCGGCGAGGGCGTCCCGGACGAGCATGATGAGCTCGCGCCTGGCAAAGCGATAATTGCTGAACGTCTCCCAGACGTAACCGCCGCCGACCACCGAGTCGTCGGGGTCGGGGAACGGGAACGGCAAGAGCCCGCCGCCGCCCTCGCCGAAGCCGGCGCACTCGTCGAACGAGAAGCCGGCGTCCACGCAGCTCGGGCCATCGATATAAGGATATGAGGTCACGTCCAGGCCATAGGCGTTCTGCGCGCCGTCATGGCCGACGACCCGGACGAAGTACTCGGCACCACCCCGCTCGGAGTAGAATCCATAGAACTCGGTGTCCGTCTCTTGATCGCGGTACGAGTACGGATACTGCGCGCCGTCGCGCGAGCCGAGCAGGCGGCCCACGCCGTCATAGACCACCAGATCGATGTCCCCGGCGGCCTGACGGAACCGGATGCCCACGCGGACGATGGTCCGCTCCGGCACCACGATCTTGAACCAGTCCTCGTCCCCCTCGCAGAGGGTGAGCTCGTTCGTGACGCCCGTGGGCGCGGTCACCGCTGCTCCCAGGTCGTCGTTGGGCTCGAGGGCGTCGCCCTCGGCGCCGCAGCCGGAGGGGCCCTTGCGGCACTCGCCGCCATCGCAGGAGCTGCCCTCCGGGCACCAGCCGGACGGGACGTCGGGTGAGCACGCGACATCGTCCGATACGCAGAGCTCCCCGAGGCAGGTCGTGCCCTCCGGGCAGGTCGACGCGGCGTCGCAGCCAGCGTAGCAGGCCGACCTGCCCTCGCCGTCGACGGTGTGACACACGTAGCCAGGCCGGCAGTCGAGATCGCTGCCGCAGGTGTTCATGCACACGGGCGAGCCGCCCTCCGCCGCGGGGAAGCAGCCCGCGCCCGGCCCGCACTGGTCGTCGCTCTCGCAGTCGAAGGCGAGGCAGTACCCCTCCACCCAGCCGTTCGGCGCCGAGGGGTCCTCGTCGCGATAACAGGTCCCGCCGCGCAGCGAGCACGCCTCGTCGTCGTCGCAGGCCGCGCCGACCTCCCCGGCGCCGACCGTATCCTCCGCGCACGCCGCGCCGCAGGCCGCGTTGCACCCGTCGCCGCGCCGAGGAGAGCACAGGCCATGACGGTTCTGCACGCCATCGCAGGTCGCTGGATCATAGAGGGGATAACACACCCCCGAGTCGGAGAGGATGTCCGTGTTGAAGCAGCGAGAGCCGGGCGCGCAGCCCTGCTCGCTGTTCGGCCCCGTACACAGCCCCGCCGCGCGCTGCATGCAGATGCCGAGCATGCAGACGGCCGCCTCGCCGTCGCAGTCCGCATCGCAGCTGCAGCTCGCGCCGACGGGCTGGTGCTTCTGGCCCGCTCCGCCGCTCTGCAGCTTACTGTCGCCCGTCAACTCCGATTCCCATGGGTCCACATCACACGCTTCCAGAGAACCCATGAGCGCCGGCACCACAACGAAGAGCCATCGCCAATGCAGATCCATGTCACCCTGCCTATTGAGAAGTGCGAGACCGCACCTGGCGAGCGTTCTAGTCACAGGCGAGGGGTAACTGGTTATTGAAAAGAGCGCATGAGTCACGCGGGATACCCCGCGCGAAGATATTCCCAGCTTCGCAGCGGTGTTGTCGTCCCCGCGCGTGGGGGCGCCTACGCGATGAGCGGCAGGCGCACGTCCGCCGCGGCGGGCTCGCGGTCATCGGGCATCCTGGCCGCGCCGCGCCGCGGGGCCAGGCGATCGTCGGCGGGTCGACCCGGGGCGCTCTACTCGTACTTCTGGCTGACGCGGAACGAGCCGAGCGAGCGTACGCCCGTCGCATGCTGCTCGAGCAGCGCGAGGGCTTCCTTGAACGCAGGCTCCTCCGTGCTGCCCTCGCACTCGACGAGGAAGAGGTACTCTTCAGGGCTGTCGGGCAGCGCGCGAGAGACGATGCGCGTGAGGTTGATGTGGTGTCTCCCGAGCGCGGAGAGCGCCGCGACCAGGGCGCCCGGGCGGTGGTCCAGCCCGAACAGGAGCAGCGTCCGCCCCCCCGAGGCCGGCGGCTCCGCGGTCTTCCCGACGATGAAGAAGCGCGTGATGTTCTCGCCCTTCGCGCCGAGCTTCGGCACGAGGATCTCCAGCTTGTAGATGGCCGCCGCGCCCTTGTTGCCGATCGCGCAGGCCTCGCCGTCCTGCGCCGCGCGCTCGACCGCCTCGGCGGTGCTCTCGGCCTCGAGGATCTGCGCGTCAGGGTAGGTCTCGCGCAGCCAGTCGCCGCAGTGCTTGAGCGGGACGAAGTGCGAATAGATGCGCTTCGGCGCCACGCCCGCCCTGCCGAGGAGCGACAGCGTGACGTGCAGCGAGAGCTCCTCGCACACGGCGAGCGCGGCGCCCGTGCCCTCGCGGCGGATCAGCTGATCGACGGTGTCGTAGATCGGGCCGCCCAGCGCGTTCTCGATCGGCACGACGCCGTAGGTCGTGGCGCCGCCGGCCACGGCGTCGAACACCTCCGAGATGGTGCGCCGGGGCGTGAGGTCCGCGCTCGCGCCGAAGCGCCGGGACGCGACCTCGTGGCTGAACGTCCCGGGCCGCCCGAAGTAGGCGACCCGCTGGCGCGGCGCCGGGCCCTCCGCCGCGTCGCTCGCCGCGGGCGCCGCGCCGTCGCCGCGCGCCGTCCCTGGCTTCCCCGCGTCAGCCGACATGTGCGATGGGCGCCCCGCCAGAGCCCGCGCAGACGGTCACGACACGCCCCGAGCGGGGCGCGCCGCTCCGCCGTGGGGCCGGCATCCTTCGATGGAAGCTGTGCATCGAGCGCCGCCTGTCTACCGGCGCGATGCGGCGGAGTCCAGCGAGGAAAGCGGCGGCGTCTCGCCTGCCTGCCCGCGCGGGAGGCGCCCGCAGCCGCGGTCTGCCCGCGCGGGAGGCGCCCGCAGCCGCGGTCTGCCCGCGCGGGAGGCGCCCGCAGCCGCGCTGCACCAGGCCGCCGCCGAGCCCGCCCGCGCGGCGATCGCGCCGCAGCTGCCAGGCGGGAGCACCATCGTGCCCGACGATGCCCGAAGGTACCCTGGAGCAGTTCGGATGAGGAACGATCGTTACATCGCGAGAACCATCGTCGAACGGCGCTTTCCCGAGCGATTCGGCCTGCATGCGCGCGAATGCGCACGCGGAGGGCGGCGCAGGCAATAACCACACACGCATACATCTGACCACTTTTTCGATCAGATTTCGCCTGTGATCGCCCCGACCAGTTTTTGCAAGTTCCGTTTCTTGTGATAACGATCGTTACGCGATGTCGGGAACGGGGCGTCGAGGCCACGGTTCAGGGCCGCCGAACGACAGAGAAGGCGCCTATTGGCGGATCTTCAACAAGAAAACGATCGTGCTCGTGCGGCGATGGCTCCGCCTCCTGGGGGTTCCGCGCCGGGATCGCTGGGACATCGCCCAGAACGTGATGCTCGCGGCGCACGAGAGCTTCGGGAACTACGATCCGGAGCTCGGGCCGTCCGATCGCTGGCTGAACAAGATCGCGGTCCACGCCGCGTCCCACTACGGGCTGCGCGAGCGGCGCCGGAGGGAGGAGCCGTTGCCGGACGACTTCGACGCAGAGCTCGACGAGCCCTCGGCCGAGGAGCAGATCGTCTCGGAGTGCGATCGCCTGTTCGTGCTCGCGGTCCTGCGCGAGCTCGATGCCGAGTTCGGCGCGATCCTCATGGCCCACGACATCGAGGGCGTCCCGATGGCGGACTTCGCGAGCCGGGCCGGAATCCCCCTCTCGACGGCGTACAAGCGGCGGAGCCGAGCGCTCGCCGCATTTCAGCAGCTGGCCACGCGGCGCCTCGCGTCGATGCCCGGCGCAGAGACGCGGGGGGGTGGCCGGCAGGAGTCCGGCGCTGGGCCACCTCGCGTCACGGGCTGGTCCGCGCGGACGACGTGAGGGATCAGGGGCTCATCGCCCGCGCCGGCTCGATGACGAGGGGGTGGAGCCGCGCGACCCGCGCTCCTCCGACCGAGGCCGCGAGCGGAGCCGCGCGCGCTCCGGATCCTCGTTGATGAGCGCGAGGATGGCCTGCTTCTTCGGCGAGTCGTCGGGCTCGATCAACAGGAAGAGGAGCGCCTCCTGGAGAGCCTCGGGCGCGCGATCGAAGCGATCGGCGACGACCGCGGAGACCGGGCTCCTCCCGTCGCCGGGCAGGAGGAGCCGAGCATCGCAGTCGAGCCCCTGTGCGATGAGCGCCAGCGCGCCGAGCCCGAGATCGCGTTCGCCGCGCTCGACCTGCCGCAGGTAGGTCGCCGAGAGGCGCGCTTTCTCGGCGAACTCGGCGTAAGTGAGCCCGTGCAGCTGCCGGAGCACGCGAATGGCCCGACCGACCTCCTTGGGAAGCGCATCGCTCATGGCCGGCGCAGCCTATCAACTCCCGCCGCGGCCGGAAAAGGACGATCGCACGTTTCTCCCTGCATTCACGGGGGACACGCGTCGATGACCGTTACTTACTATAACTGATTCAGCTCCTCCAAGTGCGCCCGGGAGTGCGAGTTCTCGCGCTTCTCGATCGCTATGTCGGTGAGGAGGGGCGCTTGGCCGCCGCTCGGGTCGAGGCGCGGTCAGCGATGCGATGGTCGCGTCGGTTGCGTCGGTGGCGTCGGTCGCGTCGGTCGCGTCGGTCGCGTCGGTCGCGTCGGTTGCAGCCGCTGGGCGCTTCTGTCATTCCTGGCGCGTTCGCTGGCAGGATGTGCGCTGTATCGAGCGCGTGTCTCGGCCCCTTCGGGGGACGGCAAGGGGTTCGATGATCCGTCTGGAGCTTTCAGGAGAGCACACCCGGCTGCACTCGACGCTGTGCGCCCAGTGCCCGCAAGGCCCCGCGGGGTGCTGCGTCAGCCCGCCCGAGCTCGATTGGACGGACATCGGGCGCATCGTCTCCCTCGACGGCCGTGCCTGGCTGCTCGAGCAGATCGCCGCCGGCAACCTGCTCCCCGTGAGCCGCGGACTCGAGCTCCGGCGCGTGCGGAAGCGGGAGGAGCGCACGGCCCCGCGGCAGTCGAAGTGCGTCTATCACGGCGCGCGTGGCTGCACCGTCCCCGCCGAGCGGCGGGCCGCGACATGCAATTACTTCCTCTGCGAGGACGCCTTCGCCGAGCGCACGGACGGACAGACGGATCCTGCGTCCGCCGAGAGCCGCCGGGCGCACGCGCTCCTCCGGGACGTCTACGGCCGCTGGGACCGTGAGCTCGCCGAGGCGGTCGCCTCCCGCCCGGAAGGGCCGACGTGGGACGCGGCGTTCCTCGACTGGCTGGGCGCGGAGTTCGAGCGGCTCTCGCGCGCGTCGCGCGACGAGCTCGGCGAGCTCACCGCGCCCGGCCTCGCCGCGCCCGGCCTCGCCGCGCCTGGCGTCACCGCGCCCGGCGTCACCCTTCCTGGGTAGAGAGCGCCTCAGGCTGGGTAGAGAGCGCCTCAGGCGCAACGAGCGCGCCCGTTTCCCCGCGGATCGCGCGTCACAGCATGGCGACCGGATCCACGTCGATGATCACCCGGGCGTTCCGATCAAGGCCATCCCTTATCAGCCCGGCCAGCGCCGCGAGCGCCCCCCGGAGCGGACCGCGCTCGCGCGCCCTCAGGAGCACCCGGAACCGGTAGCGCCCGCGCAGGCGCGCGATCGGCGCGGCCGACGGGCCGAGCACCTCGACGCGCCGGGCGAGCCCTTCGGGGCAGGTGCGGGCGTGGGCCGCGAGCTTCGCCGCAGCGCCGCGCCCCACGCCCTCGTCGACCGCGTCGATCCGGAGCAGCGCGAGGCGCGTGGCGGGCGGATAACCCACCTCCTCGCGGTCGCGGATCTCCCGCTCGAGAAAGCCAGGCACGTCGTGCGCCGCGGCGAACGCGATGGCCGGGTGCTCGGGGTTGCGCGTCTGGATGAGCACCCGGCCGGGGCGGTCGCGCCGCCCCGCGCGCCCGGCCACCTGCACGAGCAGCTGGAAGCCGCGCTCGGCCGCGCGGAAGTCGGGCAGCCCGAGCGCGGCGTCGGCGTTCACCACGCCGACCAGGGTCACGTTGGGCAGGTCATGGCCCTTCGTGACCATCTGCGTGCCGACCAGGATGTCGATCTTGCCCTCGCGCATCCTCGCGAGGATCGCCTGCGAGCGATCCTTGCCGGCGACGTCGCGATCGAGGCGCGCCACGCGCGCCTCCGGGAACGAGCCCGCGATCGTGGCCTCGAGCCGCTCGGTGCCGAGCCCCTCGAGCAGCAGGTTCCGCGCGCCGCACGAGCTGCAGCGGTCCGGCAGCGGCCCCGCATAGTCGCAGTAGTGGCAGCGCAGCCGCCCCCCCTCCGGCCGCTCCTCGAGCGGCGCCGCCGGCGCGGGCGCGCCGGCCGGCGAAGGCGGGCGCGCGTCGCGGCGCCGCCCGCGGTGGTACGTCAGCGCGACCGAGCAGGCGTCGCACGTGGTCAGCGTCCCGCACGAGCCGCAGACGACGCTCGGGGCGAAGCCGCGGCGGTTCAGGAAGAGGATCGCCTGCTCCTTCGCCGCGAGCGTCTTCTCGAGCGCGCGGTGCAGCGGCAGGGAGATCAGCGGATCGCCCGAGGGGCCGGCGCCGAAGCGGCGGAGATCGACGAGGGAGACCTCGGGGAGGCTGGCCTCGCGGTGCGCGCGGTCCGGCAGGCGCAGCTCGACGAGCTTGCCGCGGCGCACGAGCGCGACGGACTCGATGGAAGGCGTCGCGGAGCCGAGCACGCACACCGCCCCCGCGCGGTGGGCGCGGAGCAGCGCCATGTCGCGCGCGTGGTAGCGCACGCCCTCCTCCTGCTTGAACGAGCCGTCGTGCTCCTCATCGACGAGGATGAGGCCGAGGTCCGGCACCGGCGCGAACAGCGCGGAGCGCGCCCCGATGGCGACGCGCACCTTGCCGACGTGCAGGCTCGCCCACATCGCGTGGCGGTCGGCGTCGCTCAGCCCGCTGTGCAGCACGGCGAGCTCGTCGCCGAAGCGGGCGCGGAAGCGCGCGACGAGCTGCGGGGTGAGGGCGATCTCCGGCACCATGACGAGCGCGCCGCGGCCCCGCTCGAGGCAGCTCTTGATGGCGCGCAGGTACACCTCGGTCTTGCCGGAGCCGGTCACGCCGAAGAGGAGGAACGCGCTCGGCCGCGGCTCCTGGGCGATGCGCCGCGCCTCCTGCCCGACGGGCCGCGGCTCCTGGTGGGTGCTCGCGGGGTGCTCCCCTCCCCCGGCTGGCGCGGGCAGCGCCGCGAGCGCCGCGTCGATGCGCGCCGCGGCCTCGGCCTGCGCCGCGTTGAGCTCGGGGGGCACGTCGCGCTCCTCGGCGCGGCGGAAGAACGGGTCGCGCGGCGGCTCGCGCTCGTCCAGGGTGACGAGGTTGCGCTCGGCGAGCTTCTTCAGCGCGCTGCGCGCGTTGCCGAAGCGCTCCTCGATCCGCGCGACCGGCTGCTCGCCGTTCGCGCGGAGCAGCGCGAGGACCGCCGCGGCCTGCCCGCGGAGCGTGCCGGGCTCCTCGACCACGTCGGTCGCGCTCGCGTACGCGACCTTGCGGCCGCCGACCTGCTTGGCGCGGCCGAGGTCGAGGACGCCGTCGAGCTCCCCCTGGGCCTTGAGCGCGCGCACCTGCTCGCGCTCGATCGCCGGCAGCGCGAGGCGGAGCACCTCGCCGATCGGCGCGAAGTAGTAGGCGGCGAGCTCCTGCAGGAAGGCGAGCAGCTCCGCTGGCAGCGCCGGGCGCGCGTCGACGAGCGCCGCGAGCGGCTTGATCTTCGACGGATCGATGGCCGCGCTGCGCTCGCTGACGGCGAGCACCACGCCGAGCAGCTTGCGCCGATGGAACTCGCAGAGGACGCGCGCCCCCGGTCGCACCTCGCCGGCGAGCGCGGCGGGGACCTCGTAGGTGAAGGCCTGCGAGAGCGGGACGGGCACCGCGACGTCGGCGAGGAGGGGCATCGCTCCGGGAGGGCCGCGCGCGGCGCGGCACGGGCGAGATACCAGAGAACGCCGCCCAGGACGAGGAACGCAGGGCATGCGCGCGGGCACCCGCGCTGGGCCCGGAAAGGAAAGAGTCCAAAAAAAAGCGCCGCCGGGGCCTCGGGGGGGGGAAGGCCACGCCGGCAGCGCTGGCCGGACATAGAGCACCGTCCATGCCATCCGCGAGATTCGCGATCCGAACGTATTTCACTCCAGATGGGTCGCTCGCTTATTTCGAACCTGAAATTTCGGCAGAGCACCCTTGCAGAAGCGAAGTGTGCGGCCAGCTCGCGCGTCGCAGACGCACGCACCGCGGGAGGGGATGGGAACGCCCTACCCGCTCCCGCGGGGTCCGCCGATTGCTCGGGCCCCGGTCAGGGGTTCACCGCTGGACGGTCGGCGGGGCGGGCGCCATGCGCTGGAAATCTGCGCAGCCACGCGCCCCGGAGGAGGGGACATGATCGGAACCGCAGTCTTGGGGGGAATCGAGGAGCAGGACTGGATCGACCAGATCGCCGACCCGCTTCAGCGCGGGATCCAGTCCGTGCTGAGGCGAGCGCCCACGGTCGCCAAGGTGCTGCATGGCGAGTTCCTCGGGCACCCCTTGCACCCGGTGCTGGTGACCATCCCCATCGGCGCCTGGTCCTGCGCGCTGGTGCTCGATCTCGCCGGCATCGGCCGCAGGCGGCGCTTCCATCGGGGAGCGGACGCGACCGTGGCCATCGGCCTCGGCGGGGCGCTCGTGGCCACCTTCGCCGGGCTCGCCGACTGGAGCACCACCCTCGGCCCCGCGAAGCGGATCGGCTTCGTCCACGGCGCCTTGAACCTCGCGATCGCCGGCATGTACGGCGCATCGCTCGCCTCCCGGGCGATCGGGCTGCGGTCGCTCGGGATCGCGCTGTCGACCGCGGGGTTCGGCCTCGCGGGGGCGAGCGGCTGGCTCGGCGGAGAGCTCATCTACCGCTACGGCGTCGGCATCGGCAACGACGCGTGCGCGCGGAAGCCGGAGATGCAGGTTCCCGTGCCCGAAGCGCCGATCGCCGACGCGGGTTGACCGCGACGAGCGCCGGCGCGCCCGACGGGAGCGAGATACGTTCTCCTCGCCCGGGCGGGCGCTAGCGCACCGCGAGATAGCAGCCCGCGATGACGAGCGCGGCGAGGACGAACAGCAGCGCGCCGAGCAGGAGCAATGGCACGAGCCTGCGCTGCTGCGGGCGGGCGAGCGAGGGCTGCGCCCTGGCCCAGGGCGGCGGCTCGGCCACGGCCCGCGCGGCGGGCTCTGCGCCCTGCGCGCCGGCCGCCCTCGTGAGCAGCGCGGCGGCCTCCATCGCCGGCGATGCTGCCATCGCCATCGCGCCCTGCGCGATCGCGCCCTGCGCGCCGCCCTCCACCGCGCTCGGCGTGACGGCCCCCCTCGCGCTCGGCGCGAGAGCCACGGTCGCGATCGGCTCGATCACCACAGGCGGACCGAGCTCCAGCGCGCGCACCGCACGCTCTCGCGCTCGGCGGGGCGCGACCAGCTCCGTGCCGAAGTTGTCCCGCAGCCACGCCCCGAAGCGCAGCGGGCTGGCCGTCAGCTCGGCCGCCGCCGCGTAGGCGACGATGTCCTGGAGCATCGCCGCCGCGCTCGGGTAGCGCTCGTCGGGCGCGACCGCGAGCGCCCGCGCCACGATCGCGTGGAGCGCCGCCTCGTCGGGGAGCCCGCGCTCCACGAGCGGCGGGATCGACGCGCGCCGCGCGAGCTCGAGCAGATCGCCACGCGCCGCCTCCTTGGAGAGCGCGGCGCCGGGGCCCACGCTGTACATGCGCCGGCCGGCGAGCAGCTCCCAGAGCAGGATGCCCGCCGCGAAGACGTCGGATCGCGCGTCGACCGCGTCGCCCCGGGCCTGCTCGGGGCTCATGTAGCCGGCCTTGCCCTGCAGCGCCTCGTCCATGCTTCCGCAGCGCTCGTGCGCGCGGGCGATGCCGAAGTCGCAGAGCTTGATCTCGCCATCGAAGCTCAGGAGCACGTTCGACGGCGAGACGTCGCGGTGCACGACGCCCTTCCGATGGGCGTACGCGAGCGCCTGGAGCGCCTCGGCGATGATCAGCAGCGAGAACGCGACCGGGAACTTCACCTTCTGGCGCGCGCAGCGGCGGAGCAGCTCGCGAAGGTCGAGGCCCTCGACGTACTCCATCGCGATGAAGAGCGAGCCGTCCTCGCGGCAGAGGTCCTCGACCTGCACGATGGACGCGTGGCGCAGCCCCGCCGCGAGCCTGGCCTCGCCCGCGAGCATCTCGACGAAGCGCGGGTCGTGCGCGAACCTCGGGGCGACCTCCTTGATGGCGACGAGGCGCGCGGCGCCGAGGTCCGTGCGCACCCGGGCCAGGTAGAGATCGGCCATCCCTCCCTGGCCGATGTGATCGAACAGCGTGTAGCGGCCGATCTGGCACGGCAGCAGCCGCCCTCCGCGGGGCGCCGCCCGGCGGCGGGGAGCCTCTTCGCGCGCGGCGCCGAGGGGGAGAGCGGGCAGGCCGGAAGGCGGGTACGGGAGCGTGCCTCCGCGACGCACATCGAGGCGATCGATCTGCACGAGCCGTCGTCGCAGACTTCGCCCGGGCGGGCCAACTAAGTGGACGCCGCGCCGTTCAGGCCCTGCGCCGCGCAGTCCACGTCGGTCCACGTCGGTCCACGCGCAGCGCGCGCGGGCCGCGCAGTTCACGTGCAGCGCGCGCGGCGGCGGGCTACATCCGGCGCATGGCGTTCAGCGCAGGCTGGGGACCGGCCTTTGCCGGGTCGTTCATCCGCATCGTCGACGACCGGGGGCGCAAGCACGAGTGGCGCTCCCCTCCGCGGCGCATCGTCTCGCTCGTCCCGAGCGACACCTACTCGCTCCTCCGGCTGGGCGCCCGGGATCAGCTCGTCGGCCGCACCCGCTACTGCGTCGCGCCCGCGGGGGACGTCGAGGGCATCGAGCTCGTCGGTGGCACGAAGGACGCCGACGTCGACCGCATCGCCGCGCTCGAGCCCGACGTCGTCGTCGCGAACCAGGAGGAGAACAGCAAGCGCGACATCGAGCGCCTCGACGCCGCGGGGCTCCGGGTGCTCGTCTCGTTCCCGAAGCGGGTCGCCGACGGCGTGGCGCACCTCGCCCGGCTGGCGCGCCTGCTCGGGCACGCCGCGGCGAAGCCCGGCGCGGCCGCGCCCCCGGCGCACGTGGAGCACGGCGCCCCGGGCCAGGCGCCGCCGCCGGCCGCCGCGCGCGAGCTGGTCGCGGCCGCCTACCGCGCCCACGCCGCGGCCGAGGCGCGGCGCCGCGAGCGCCCGCCGATCCGCGCCTTCATCCCGATCTGGATGGACCCGCTGATGACCGTCCACGGCGACACGTTCATCTCCGACGTGCTCGATCTCGTGGGCGCGCAGAACGTCTTCGAGGATCGGCCCCGGCGCTACCCGCTCGCGGCCGACCTGGGCAAGGCGCCGCCGCTGCCCCCCGAGCGCGTCCAGGGCCGCGACCTGCGCTACCCCCGCGTGACCCTCGACGAGGTGATCGCCCGCGCCCCGGAGCTCGTCCTGCTGCCTGACGAGCCGCACGCCTTCACCGACGCCGACGCGGCAATATTTCGCTCCCTCGACATCCCCGCTGCCCGCCGTGGCCACGTGATCAGGTGCGACGGCAAGGACCTCATGTGGTACGGCGCGCGGGCGCTCGAGGGGCTCAGTCGGCTGCGCGAGATCGTCGATGCCGCCCGTCCCTGATGCACGCGCGACCGTCGGGTCAGGGGGTGCGACGCCGAATTCCCGCGGCCTTGCGGCCGAGCAAGCCCCTCCTCGCCACGCCGCAGTTGGGGTAGGAACGTAGGATGACGTGGACACGGGAGACGTTGCGGGCAGAGATCATCCAGCTCCTGGAAGGACACACGGCCGGCGAGGTAAAGATCGAGGAGTCGAGCCACCTCGTCGCCGACCTCAGCCTCGACTCGCTGGGAGTGATGGAGATCGTCGCGGATATGGAGGATAAGTTCGACCTCTCGATCCCCGACGACATGTTGCGCGAGGTCGACACGGTCGCCGACGTCGTCAAGGCCATCGAGCTCCGGCTCAAGAACGAAGGAAGGCTCTCGGGATGACGGCTGTTTGGAAACCGCGGACGGTCGCTCAGGCGATCGAGGACGCAGCGGCGAGCACGAAGACGGGCTATCGCTTCATCGAGGAGTCGAGCGAGAACGAGCCGTTCTTCACGCACGGGGGCATCGAGCGGGCCAGCGCGCGCTTCGGCGGCGCGCTCCAGGCGCTCGGGCTCGGCAAGGGCGATCGCGTCGCGTTGATCCTGCCGGACAACGCCGATTTCATCTTCGCCTTCCTGGGCGCGATCCGCGCGGGCGTCATCCCGGTGCCCATCTACCCGCCGACCGGCCTCGGCAAGCTGACCGGCTACCTCGAGAACACGCTGCACATCGTCGCGAAGAGCGGCGCCAAGGTCCTGCTCACGAGCGCCGAGATCAAGCGGATGCTCGGCACGATCCAGGCGCAGGCGCCGGCGCTCGAGCAGATCGTGGCGGTGGAGGGCCTCCGGGGCGCCCGCGAGGAGCTCAAGCCGGTCAAGGTCGAGCTCGACGACGTGTGCTTCCTCCAGTTCACGAGCGGCTCGACGTCGCGCCCGAAGGGCGTGGTGCTCACGCACGCGAACCTGGCGGCGAACGTGCGGGCGATCGTGGATCTCGGCCTGGGGGTGCGGGAGTCGGTCGATACGGGCGTGTCGTGGCTGCCGCTCTACCACGACATGGGGCTCATCGGCTTCGTGATCGCGCCGCTGTACTACGTCAACACGATCACGTTCCTGCCGCCGCTGCTGTTCCTGAAGCGCCCGGTGCGCTGGCTGGAGACGATCACGCGCCACCGCGGCAACGTGTCGTTCGGCCCGAACTTCGCCTACGCGCTCTGCGTGAAGCGGATCCGAGAGCAGGAGATGGCGGGGCTGGATCTCTCGACGTGGCGGGTCGCCGGGTGCGGCGCCGAGCCGATCCGGGCCGACAACCTGCGCGCGTTCGCCGAGAAGTTCGCGCCGGTCGGCTTCGACGAGAAGGCGTTCGTCTGCTCGTACGGGATGGCCGAGAGCACGCTGGCTGTGTCGTTCAGCGCGCTCGGGGCCGGGCTGCAGACCGACGCGGTGGACGGCGAGACGCTCTGGAAGGAGGGCAAGGCGACGCCCGTCCCGGCCGACGGCGAGGGCGCGTCGTCGCTCGTGCAGTGCGGGTCGGCGTTCGAGGGGCACGAGATCGGCGTCTTCGCGTCGGACGACGCGGAGAGCGCGCGCCCGCTCGGCGATCGCGAGGTCGGGGAGCTCCGGCTCCGGGGCCCGAGCGTGATGCCCGGCTATTTCAACGACCCGGATCTCACGAAGGAAGCGTTCGCGGGCGGCTGGCTGCGGACCGGCGATCTCGGGTACCTCGCGGAGGGCAAGGTCTATATCTGCGGGCGCTCGAAGGAGGTCATCATCGTCAACGGGCGCAACTACTACCCGCAGGATCTCGAGTGGGAGGCGAGCCGCGTCTCCGGGGTCCGGAAGGGCAACGTGATCGCGTTCGGGACGATGAAGCCGCACAACGACCGCGAGCGCGTGGTCATCGTCTTCGAGACGCCGGCGTCGGACGAGCAGGAGAAGCAGGCGCTAAAGGGCGAGGTGCGCCGCGTCGTCCAGCAGGCCATGGGGCTCACCGTCGATGACGTGGTGGCGGTCGGGTCGGGCATCCTGCCGAAGACCTCGAGCGGGAAGCTCCAGCGGAGCAAGACGCGGGAGCTCTACGAGAACGGGGAGCTGCTGATCCGCAGCTCGTCGCGCGAAGGGGACCGGCTGGACGCGGCGAAGGAGTTCGCCAAGAGCCAGATCAACTTCTTCCGCCACGCGATCTTCCGCGGGCGGGGGGGGTGATCCTGGAGGGGGGGTCGGAAGGGGGCCCCTGGAGACTGCAGGGGCTGCCGGAGGGGGCAGGGAGCGCGTGCGGCGCGCGTGGGGCCCCGCCGAACTCGCATGACCGGTGAATCGCCCTTGACGGGCGATTCACCGGCCATGCTCAGACACGGCCCGTCCCCACGCGCGCCGCACGCGCTCCCTGCCCCCTCCGGCAGCTCTCAGGACAGCAGGCCGATGCTCCACGGCAGATGACCGCGGCTCTGGTAGCTCTCAGGACAGCGACACGTCACTGAGCGCGCCGCGACCTCATGGACGGAGTTCGAACGAGCGGGCGAGCGGGGGAAGCGCGAAGGCATGGCCGCTCGTGCGGTGGGCCGTTATCGTCGAAGGGCGTCCATGCCTGCGTGGCTCAATCAGCTGCTGCCGATCCTGCTGCTGCTCACGGCCATCGCGGTCGTCATGCGGCGGCTGCCGAAGATCGATCTCGGACACTCGGAGGAGTTCCGGCGCCGGCGGTTCTTCAACTGGTTTCCGCTCGGGCTCACGTACGCCTTCCTCTACATGGGACGGTACAACCTCTCCGCCAACGCGCCGGAGCTCGGAGCGCTGCACCTCGTCAGCAAGCAGGAGTTCGGGAACATCGACGGCTGGGGCTCGGCCGTTTATGGGGTCGCCTTCCTGCTGAACGGGCCGCTCACCGACCGGTGGGGCGGGCGCGCCACCATCCTGCTCGCCGCGGGCGGATCCGCGCTCATGAACGTCCTCTTGGGCGTGGCCGTCCGGTTCGCTCAGGAAGGGCAGCTCGACCACAGCACCGCCATCACCGCGATGACGGTGCTCTTCTGCGCCAACATGTATTTCCAGAGCTTCGGCGCCGTATCCATCGTCAAGGTGAACGCGCCCTGGTTCCACGTCCGCGAGCGCGGGATGCTCGGCGGCATCTTTGGCATCCTGATCTCGCTCGGGCTCTACTTCGCCTACGACTGGAGTCGATTCATCGCCAAACACCTGCCGATGCCGTGGGTGTTCCACGTCCCCGCGCTGCTGCTGCTCGGCTTTTTGGCGCTCGATGTCTTCCTCATCCGCGACACGCCGGGCCAGGCGGGGTTCCGGGATTTCGACACCGCCGACGCGTCCTCGGGCGACACGGGCGAGCGCTCGGGGGCGATCGAGGTCGCGCGGCGCATGTTCTCGCAGCGGGTCATCTGGATCATCGTCGCCATCGAGTTCTGCAGCGGCTTCCTCCGCAACGCCGTCATGAAGTGGTACCTCATCTTCGCGGACAAGACCGGGCTCAAGGGCTTCGTGTCGGCGCACTGGGGCGTGCTCCTCTGCATCGCCGGCATCCTGGGCGGGGTGTTCGCCGGCTTCATCTCCGATCATGTCTTCGATTCGCGCCGCGGCCCGGTGGCCTCGGTGCTCTACGCAGGCCTCGTGTTCGGCGCGGTCATCGTCCTCTTCACCCTGAGCTTCCCCATCGCCGGGTGGACGGTCGTGTTCATGTCCCTCTGCGTGATCGGCGTCCACGGCATGCTGTCCGGGACCGCGAGCATGGATTTCGGCGGGAGGAAGAACGCCGGCGTCGCGACTGGCATCATCGACGGCTTCGTCTACCTGGGCACGGCGACGCAGTCGTTCCTCTACGGGAGCATCCTGCCCTCGGGGGACGCGGCGAAGCACCCGGGGAACTGGATGTCATGGCCCGCCGCCATGCTCCCGGTCGCGCTCGTCGGCTTCGCGCTGGCGACGCGCGTGTGGAACGCGCGGCCCGCGCGGCGCGCGGCGGCCCGCTGACGCGCGGCCTCCACGCGAGCCAAGCGAGGGTTCCGTCTCGCCCGAGCATCGCGCTGGAGCTGCCGGGACGAACGGACGCCCAGGAGAAGGTCAGTCCATGAGCTTTGCTGCGAAGGCGCCACCCGGCGCAGAGGTCCTGTTCGTCTGACGCCCCCGGCTCAGCCCCGCCGGCCCTCTCCGCTCTCCACCCCGCTTACCCACGCTGGGCGGCGAGCGCCCGGGGATCGACGAAGACCCACGGCATGCCCGCCGCCTGCGCGGACTGGATCCCCAGCGCGGCGTCCTCGAAGACCAGGCACCGCGCGGGCTCGACGCCCAGGCGCTTCGCCGCCTCGAGGAACGGGTCGGGCGCCGGCTTGGGTCGCGCGTAATCCTCCGCCGCGACGACCACGTCGATGTACCCGCGGAGGCCCAGGAACTCGAGCGTCCGTTCCACCGACGCCCGTGGGCTCCCCGAGACGACGGCGCGCTTCACGCGCGGAGGAGCGTCGCGGAGCGCGGCCACGACCTCAGGCACGCCTCGCACCGTCGGTATCAGGCGGTGATACGCCGCTTCCTTCGCCGCGAAGACCTCGGCCACCGGCATCCGCAGCCCGTACTTCCCGTTCAGGAGCTCGACGATCCGGTCGGTCGGCATACCCGCCCAGCCGTAGAAATCTTCGCCGGAGAACTCGCACCCATGCGGGGCGAGCGCCTCGAGCCAGGCCTGGTAATGGACCGGCATGGAGTCCGCGATCGTGCCGTCGCAATCAAAGAGATAAGCGACAAACGAGCCTGAGGGGAATACGAGTCCTGGCATAGGCCACACCTAGTAGCATATCGGCAGGCCTCCCGCCGGTGCGCCGACCATCCCGAAGAGTTCGCAGCTCAAGACCTCGTGCTTCGTTTTGCTCGCGGGCGAACGTGAACGTCACCACCTGTCCTCGATCGCCTCCACCCGCACCTCGCACGCGCCATCCCCCCTGAGCGGCGACTTCGTCTCTTGCGCGCGGAACCGCGTCCCCATCTTGAACAGCCCGCCATACGTCTCGGCGTCGATCGGCCGCGCCGTCCCGAAATCGACGCGGTGCAGGAGCTGCATGATCGCGAGCGCCGTCCCCTGTTGAAACAGGAGCCGCCCCCGCGCCGTGGACCCGTGCTTCATGGCGTAATACGCGCTCTCGTGCGTGATCGGCGCCCGCAGCACCAGCGCCCGGCCCGGCTGGAACTCCGGCGCGGAGAGCGCCCCCCAGCCGAGCGCGCGGGCGAGCCCGAGCAGCTGCTCGAGGCGCTCGTGCTGATCCCTGCCCACCGGACCGCACGCCGCCTCGAACGACGAGGACGAGAGCATCCCCCCGAGCAGGTGGAACGCGCCCGTCTGCGCCGCCTCCCGCACGAGCGCCTCGAACACCGGGACGAGCTCGGGAGACCGCCGCTCGATGAGGTGCACCGTGTCGAACGTCTTCTGATCGATGTACCCCACCGGCAAGAGCGCCAGGTTCACCCCGTACGCCGAGATGAGGCCGCGCTCGTCGGACCGCAGCGCCCCGAGCTCCTCGAGCATCGCGCCCTCGACGCGCTGCGCACGCGAGAGCGGCCCGCCCTCGGGCTCCCAGCGCACCCGCGCCGACTCGATCTGCTTGCGCGTCAGCGCCTCGCCGAAGCGCGGCCGCTCCGACCGCCGCGTCAGCAGGAAGGTGCAGGCCGCGTCGCCCCGCGCGACGCACGTCACCTCGTCGGCGTCGAGCCGCCCCCAGTCGGACGGGAACGCGAGGCTCGCCGCGGCCGCGCAGTAGCCCGAGGCGAACGCGTCCACCGCCAGCCGGTTCTGGATCCGACCGCCGTACTTCGCGAGGAAGCTCGTCCCGTGGAAGAGCGAGTCCGCGTGCACCGCGCCGCCCTCCGCGCTCACCTCGAACCGCAACCGCCCCTGCCCCATCGCGGCGAACAGCTCGCCCGCGAGCTCGAGCTTCTCCCGCGGCGACGCCCCGTGGCGGTCCTCGTACAGCGGCTCGAGCAGCGCGTGCGCCGCCTCGAACGCCGCCTGCCGGCGCACGCCGCGGCTCTCCCCGCCGAGCGCGTCGAAGATCGTCTGCTCCAGGAAGAGCGCGAAGTGGTGCGAGTGCGCGATCACCAGCTGATCGGCCACGTGGAGCAGGCCGTGCGGGAGGATCGGGCCGACCAGATCGCCGAGCGGGCCCTCGATGCGGCCCCGCAGGCCGTGCCGGAGCGCCGTCACAGGAGCCTCCGGAGCGCGGCGCGCTCCAGGCCGAGGATGTCCGCGACCGCCGTCTCGACGAGCACCATCGCCTCCGCGCCGAGCCCGTCGGGGTGCTCGAGCGCGAGCGGCGTCAGCCCGGCGCGCAGCGCGAGCCGGAGCCGCGCCACGTGAGGCTCCGGCGCGCGCGCCTCGAGCAGCGCGAGCAGCCGCTGGATCCGCGCGACCTCGGCCGACGGCGGATCGGCGGGCGGCGGCGTCCCGCCGGTCCGGCGCGCCGGGATGCTGGACGAGCCCCTCGGCGGCGCCGACCGCGCGACGCCCCGGACGAGATCGTCCACCGTGTCCGCGCTGAGCGGCTCCTCGAAGAGCCCCGACGGGTCGCTCAGCATCTCCTCGGGCGGCTCCTCGAGCGGCAGCTCGGGCGCGAGCGTGGCGGCGAGCCGCTGCGCCACGAGCCGCGCCATGCCGAGCGGCATCGTGCTGTCGAACAGGCTCGCGACGACGCACGCGCGGACGCGGCGCAGGAGGACGGTCCGGCCGCTCAGCTCCAGCGTGACCACGGGGTCCGGGAGCTCCTCCGCGCGGCCCTGCGAGCGCGGCGGCTTGCTCGACGAGCGAGCGCCTCGGCTCCGGGCGGGGCGGATCGAGCCCTCCCGCTCCGGGACGAGCCGCTGCGCGGCGAGCTGGCTGCCGAGGTACGCGTCGCGCAGCCCCGCGGCCACGTCGCTCGGAGAGAGGGCCGCGCCCTCGCGGACGAACACGGCGTGGACGCGCGCGTCGCCGAGGTGGAACACGACGATGGCGTCGAGGCCGCCGACGCCGTAGCCGAGGCCGTCGAGCGCGATCGGCGCGAGCGGGTCGTCGTCGTCCAGCGCGCCCGCGACGGCCGCGACGCCACGACCGAACGAGGGCTCGCCGTGCTCCGCGCTCACCCGACGACCCCGACCGCGGCGTCGAGCGCGTGCCGGCACGCGATCCGGACGGCGTGCGCCTCGCGCGGCGTGAGCGGGCCCGGGCGCATCAGGCCGACGATGTACGCGGCGGAGCGCACCTGGAACCCGATGAGCTGGAAGAACGGCCCGTCGCCGACGCAGAGCTCGAAGCGCTGCGACGGGGCGCCGGGCAGCGCCGCGACGAGCGAGCCGATCGCCGACGCGATGAGGCCCGAGGCGGCGAGCCTCGCCTCCGTGTCGCGGATCGCGCCGGCGAACGGGAGCCCGGCCGCGTCCGCGAGGAACACGTCCGTGGCTCCCGTCGCCTCGGCGATCCACTCGATCACCCGCTCGCAGCGCGCGACCGGCCCGCCCGCCGCGGCGAGGTCCGGGAAGCGCGGCGCGCGGCCCGCCGAGAGCGCCTCGATGGCGCCGTCGAGCCGCTCCTCGAGGGGCTCGCGCGCCGCCGCGAACGAGGGCGGCGAGGCCAGAGGCCGCAGATCGAGCGGCGCGCCGCGGCGCGAGTCGACGTCGTCGGCGGACGAGGGCAGCGCGCCCCGGAGCCCGAGCTCGCCGCCCACGCCGGGGCTCGACAGGGGGCTCGACAGGGGCAGGAGGTCGCTCGAGGGCGCGAGCTCCTCGAACGACGGCGAGAGCGGCGACGAGGACATCGGCTCGGGCTCCGCCCGCGAGGGCGGCGGCCGCGACTCGAACGACACGAGCGGCGGGGCCGCGGGCGCGACCGACGCCGCCCGCGGCCTCCGCGACTTCGACCGCTTGACCAGCGCCGCCGCGGTGACGACGGCGCCGTCGACATCAAAGGAGGAGCGAGATCGGGCCATCGTCGTCGTCCGGCGAGGTGGGGTCCAGGCGAACCAGCACGTCGTTCGCGAGCTGATCGAAGACGCGCGCGAGCGGCGGAGGGCGCTTCTGCATGAGCAGGAGCGGCGCCCCGCGGAGAGACGCCTCGAGGAACGCCTCGTCGCGCGGGATGACCGTATCGAGGATGATCCCGTCGGGGAACTTCGTCCAGAGCGTCTCGGCGACGTCGAGCGACGCGGACGCCTGCCGGTCGAACATCGACAGCACCATGCCGAGCAGCGACAGGTGCGGGTTCTTCTCGGCCCGGACGCGATCGATCACCGCGAGCAGCTGGCCGATCGAGCGGAGCGCGAGCGGCTCGGCCTGGAGCGGCAGGAGCGCGTGCGTCGCCACCTCGAGCGCCCGCGTCGTGACCTTGCCGAGCCCCGCGGGGCAATCGACGACCACGATGTCGAAGTCGGGCGAGAGCCGCGCGAGCACGCTCGGGAGCACCGGCCCTCGTGCGAGCGCGTCCTCGAAGCCCGCGACGGTCGTGGGATCGACCCGGCCGACGGTGAGCACCTGGAGCTGCGGCTCGCGCGTCCGGAGCAGCACGGACTCGAGCCGCTCGGCGCCCGTGAGCAGCTCCGCGACGCCCGGCCGCGCGCGGTCGGCGAGGCCGAGCGACAGCCCGAGGCTCCCCTGCGCGTCGAGCTCCAGGATCAACGCGCGGTTGCCCGCGCGCCCGAGGGCGAGCCCGAGGTTGAGGGAAATCGTGGTCTTTCCGACGCCGCCCTTCTGGCTCGCGACCGCGATGACGTGCATGGACTCCCTGACGGCGCGCTGTCATGGCGCCCGGGGGCCATCCTAACAGGACGGGTGCGGCTGAGAACTAGTCCCGTCCCTGACGAGCGCGAACTAGAGCAGCGAGATCCGCTTCATCAGCGTGCCGCACAGATCGCTCTGGGGGTTGCGCTCGCGCTCGACCTTGAGGCCAGCGCGGAAGATCTTGTCGGCGCTCTCGACGTTGCCGAGCACGACGTGGCAGAGCCCGAGGAGCTCGTGATCGCCTGGATCGCCGTGGATCGACACGAGCTCGGTCAGCGCGGGGACCGCGGCGCGGTGGGCGTCGATCATGGCCTCGGTCGGCGTCGACGGGACGCCCTTGGCGAGGATCATGAGCCGCAGCACCTGGCGCTGATCCTCGGGGCGCTGCTTGAGGAACTCCGGCTTCTGGAAGAGATCGCGGTACCCCCGGTAGGCCGCGTCGAGGTCGCCACCGCGCGCGAGGGCGACGATGGTCTTGACCGCCTGGACGAGCGTCTCATTCGGCATGACGAGACGATACACGGCCCCGCGCCCGGGGGCGAGACCGCCGCTGCGCCGGCGCGACGTGTCGCCGAAAAGCCGCGCGCGTGGGCGCGCGTGGACGTCGCGCGCTTCCGTCACCGTCGTCTGCACGCGCGGAGCCCGGCAAAGCGGCGCTTGCAGCCGCTGTACGGCGTGGTAGTCGCGTCGAGCTCGGTTGCTCATGCGCTGGTCATCCCTCTGCTACCTCTCCGCGATCGCCCTCGCCGCGCCGGCTGCGCTCGGGCAGCCTGAGCCGCGGCCCGATGCGCCCGTGGCGCCGCAGATCCTCGAGCACGTGGACCCGGAGTACCCGCCCGAGCGGCTCGCGGAGGGCGTCGACACGACGGTCACGCTGTTCGTCACGGTCGAGAAGGACGGCACGGTCAGCGACGCGGTCGTGGCCGAGTCCGGGGGCGCGGCGTTCGATGACGCGGCCATGAAGGCCGTGCGGCGGTGGCGTTTCTCGCCGGCCATGCGCGGCGGCGCGCCGGTGCGGGCGCGGATCCGCGTGCCGTTCCACTTCGCGCCGGGCCCCCACGAGGAGCAGCCCGCGCCGGCGCCGACCGAGGCGCCGAAGGCGGCAGATCGCCCGGCGGCGCCCCCGCCGCCCCGGCCGGCGGCGCCGAAGCCGGTGGAGTTCGCCGGGGGCGTCGCGGGCCCGCACGCGGTGGCCGAGCCCGGCAAGCCGATCGAAATCCACGTGCAGGGCCGCCCGAACCCGCCGCGCCGCGCCGCGAGCGACTTCCGGATCGGCCGCGCGGCGCTCTCCGCCGCGCCCCACGCCACCGCCGCGGATCTGCTCCGCACGGCGCCCGGCGTTTACGTCGCGCACCCCGAGGGCGAGGCGGTCGCGCAGCGCATCTTCCTCCGCGGCTTCGACGCGGAGCACGGCCAGGACGTCGAGCTCCGCGTCGGGCAGATCCCGCTGAACCAGCGCTCGCACCTCCATGGCCAGGGCTACGCGGATCTCAGCGTGATCATCCCGGAGGTGGTGCGGTCGCTCCGCGTCGTCGAGGGCGTCTACGACCCGCAGCAGGGCGACTTCGCGGTCGCGGGCAGCGCGTACTTCGACCTCGGCGTCGAGGAGCGCGGGCTGCTGCTCAAGGGCACGCTCGGCTCGTTCGGCACGCGGCGGCTGCTCGCGCTCTGGGCGCCGGAGGGCCAGTCGGAGGACACGTTCGGGGCCGCCGTGGTGCGCACGACCGACGGCTTCGGCGACGGGACGCGCGGGGCGATCTCCGGGGGCGCCGTCGGCCAGTACCGCGTGCCGCTGCCGGACGAGTACTCGGCGCTGCTGCACGTCGCGGCCCACGGCGGCCGCGCGAACCTCGCGGGCGTGCTCCGGCGCGACGACATCGAGGCGGGGCGCGTCGGCTTCCACGACGCCTACCCGGATCTCGCGGCCCGCGCGCAGTCGGCCGCGTCGACGCGGCTACAGCTCGCGCTGAGCGTCGAGCGGACCGACGACGACGGCTCTCAGAAGAGCGCCTGGCTCTGGGCGGCGACGTCCGGGTACCGGAGCCGGATGAACTTCACCGGCTACACGCAGCGCTCGCGCCGGCGGCCCGAGTGGGTCGGCAGGGGCGACCTCATCGAGCAGGCCAACCAGGACGCCGCGCTCGGCGGCGGCATCGCCTACCGCACGCCGCGGATCCCGCTCGCGTCCTGGCTCTCCGGCCAGGTCGCCGTCGGCGCCGAGGTGCAGACCGACGGCATCGACCAGGCGCAGAACCTGCTCCAGCCGCCGCAGAACGAGACGTGGGATCAGCGCGTCGACGCGTCGATCCAGCTGACCGGGGTCGGCGCCCACGCCGACGCGCTGCTCGAGCTGTCGCATTACGCGCGCCTCCGCGGCGGCCTGCGCGCCGACCTGCTCGTCTTCGACGTGGACGACCGCATCGGCAACTTCATCCCGGCGGCGCAGAAGGAGACGCACATCGAGGGGTTCCGTCGCACGGCGGCGGGCCTGGCCGCCGGCCCGCGGGTGACGCTGGAGCTCGATCCGCTGCCCGCCCTGCGCGTCTCCGCCTCGTACGGGCACGGCTACCGCTCGCCGCAGGCGCGGCTGCTCGAGGACGGGGACAACGCGCCGTTCGCGACCGTGAAGAGCTACGAGGCCGGCGCCACGCTGCGCCCCGGCGGCGGCCTCAGCGTGACCGCGGCCGCCTACGAGACGCGCCTCTCCTACGATCTCGCGTTCGACGCGGCGGAGGGCGCGCTCGTGCGCATCGGCCGGACGACCCGCCGCGGGCTCGTCGCTTACCTGCAGGCCGCGCCGAGCCCCACGCTCACGGCGGGCGTGAGCGCGACGCTCGTCCACGCCACGCTGGACGAGCCGCCCCCGCCCACGCCAGAGAACCCGTCGCCGCCGTACGTGAAGGGACAGCAGCTCCCGTTCGTGCCGCCCGTGGTGGTGCGCGCCGACCTCGCGCTGAAGCGGCCGCTCTTCACGATCGCCGGCGCGCCCGTCGAGGGGCGGCTCGGCTACGGCGCGACGTTCCTCTCCCCGCGGCCGCTGCCGTACGCGCAGACCGCCGCGCCGGTCTTCGTGGCGGACGCGTCCCTCTCTCTCCGGCGGAGCCTGCGCGTCGGCCGCGACGCCGCGCAGGGCGGCCCCTGGATCGAGGTCGGGGTCGAGGCGCAGAACCTGCTCGACGCCGAGTACGCCGACACGGAGTACTCGTTCAAGTCGACCTGGCCGGGCGCCGCGGGCGCGTCGCAGCCGTCGATCCCCTCGGAGCTGCCGGCCCGGCACATCAGCGCCGGATCGCCGCGCTCCATCCTCGCGAACGTGACGCTCTCGCTATGAACGCCCCGAACCTCTCCCCGGCCGCGCGCCGCCTCCTCGCCGTCGTCCTCCTGGGGTCGCCCGCGTTGTCCGCATCCGCCTGCGCCGGCACCGGCCAGCCCGAGGTCACGTACGCGGCGCACGCCGAGGCCGACGTCCCCGGGGAAATCGTCGCGGGCGCGTGGACGATCGCGCTCGACGAGGCGACGGTCGCCTTCGGCCCGGCCTACTTCTGCGCAGCGGACTCCGGCGCGTCGACGCTGTGCGAGACCGCGATCGCCGAGCTGACCACGATCACGCGCGTGAACCTGCTCGACCCCGCGCCGCAGCCGCTCGGCCTGGTCCACGGCTTCGAGGGCGAGATCCGGAGCGTGTCGTTCAACTACGGCATCCACTGGTTCTCGACGGAGTCGTCGCCCACGCCGGCGCCGGAGGCTCCCGGCGTCAGCTCCGTCCACCTGCGCGGGCGCGCGACGCGGGGCGCGGAGGCGCTCGACTTCGAGGCCGACGTCGACGCCGTGCCGCAGCGCCAGGGGCTGCTCGCGGTGCCGAGCCTCGCCGTCGCCGCGAGCGTCGGCGCCGCGCCGGTCCGCCTCGCGGTCCGCTTCGACGTCGTGGACGAGTGGCTCGCGAGCGTCGATTTCGACGCGCTGGCCGAGGGAGGAGCGACCAGGGTCGCCATCGCGCCGGGGTCGCCCGCGCACCAGCGGCTGCGCTACGACATGATCGCGGTGCACCGGCCGCAGTTCCTCTGGTCGACGTCGCCATGAGGCGGTCTCCTTGAGACGCCGTCCGGCCCGCGTGACGGCCGCCGCGCGGCGGCGGCCTGGCCGGAGCCCTGCCTGCCGGTGGCGAGCGCGCTGGCTCGTGGCGCTCGCGCTCGCGGCGCAGCTGTGCAGCCTGACGCACGCGTTGCTCGTCCGGCACGTCCGCTGCGAGCACGGCGAGCTCGTCCACGCGGCGACGGTCGCCGTCGCCGCGGCGACGCTTCACGCCGAGCGCCGTCCTCCCGGCGACCAGCCCGGCGCGCGGCCCGGCGGGGGTGACGACCTGTGCGACGCGCTCGCGCCGCGCCACGAGGGCGACGAGCACTGCGACGCGTTCGCGCTGCGCGGTCAGCTCGGCGCGCCCGTGCACCGCGTGGCGGAGGCCACGCTGCTCGAGGTCGTCCGCCTCGCCTCGCTCCGACCCTCGCCCGAGGTCCGACCCATCCCCTTGCTGATCCTGGCGCCGAAGAGCTCCCCGCCGGCGGCCTGAGCATCTCACGAGGCCAGAGGGTGATGCGGGCGCTGGGCGCGCGAGGAGCGCGGGCCTGCGCTCGCCGGGCGCGTTCGTGCGCGCTCGTCGGGATTTCGAGACGACTCAGGAGCTTGATCATGATGCAGAGACTGAAGGTGACAGGGTTCATGGTGACGGCGTGCGCGCTCGCGCTCGTCGCCGGGTGCGGCGATGAAAGCGGCGCGACGTCCGAGACCGGCGCCGTGCAGATCTTCGTGGAGCCGGAGGACACCATCCCCGAGGGCCTGGAGCCGGGCACAGGGGAGGAGAACATCGCGGACGGCTGGAAGGTCACGTACGAGCGGTTCCTCGTGACGATCGGCAACGTGCGCGCGGCGCGCTCGGATGCCGAGGAGACGCTCGGCGATGAATCGGTGTTCGTGCTCGACCTCAAGAACGCCCCGGCGACGAGGTACGTGATCGCGAATTTCCAGGACGTGAGCGCGGTGCGCTGGGACCGCTTCGGGTTCGACCTCCCGAACGCGAAGGCGGGGGTGAAGACGCTGCCGCCCACCACGGCGGCCGACGTCGACCTCATGGTCGAGGGCGGCTATTCGCTGTTCTTCGAGGGATCCATCGAGAAGGCGGACGGCGAGTCGTGCCCGCCGCCCGGCGGCGCGTGCGTCCCCGCGGCTCGGGTGCGCTTCAGCTGGGGCCTCCCGGCCGGGACGTCGTTCGACGATTGCGCGACCGAGGACGGGATCAACGGGTTCAGCGTGCCGACCAGCGGCACGGTCGCGGTGAAGCCGACCATCCACGGCGACCACTGGTTCTTCGACAACATCACCGCGGGCGTGGAGCTGACCAAGCGCTACGCGCAGTACATCGCGGACAGCGATCTCGACGGCGATGGCGAGACGACGATCGACGAGCTCAAGCAGGTGAACGCCGCCGATGTCTTCGGCGACGAGTACAACCTCGCCGGCGCGTCCGGCGGCCCGATCGAGACGGCGTACGACTACGTGGTCGCGCAGGCGCGCACGCTCGGCGACTTCCAGGGTGACGGAGAGTGCCCGAGGCGCGCCGTGCTGCCGTGATCGGGTGAAGGCGGAGGGCCGCGCCGGTCGCGCCTCGCTTGGCTTTACCGCCTCTCCTTTTCAAGCACGGCGCTATGCCGGGCCGAGCTGACAGGCGCTCGTACACCCGTCGCCGTCAGCCGTGTTGCCGTCGTCGCATTGCTCCCACTCCGGGTCCACCACGCCGTCTCCGCACACCGCGCCGGCGCTCGCCCCGCCCTCGCCCCCCGCTGCGCGGAGCTGACAGTCGCTCGAGCACGCATCGCCGTCAGCCGTGTTGCCGTCGTCGCATTGCTCCCACTCCGGGTCCACCACGCCGTCTCCGCACACCGCGCCGGCGCTCGCCCCACCCTCACCCCCCGCTGCGCGGAGCTGACAGTCGCTCGAGCACGCATCGCCGTCCGCCGTGTTGCCGTCGTCGCATTGCTCCCATTCCGGGTCCACCACGCCGTCTCCGCACACCGCGCCGGCGCTCGCCCCGCCCACGGCGCTCGACCCGCCCACAGCGCTCGACCCGCCCACGGCGCTCGACCCGCCCACAGCGCTCGACCCGCCCACGGCGCTCGACCCGCCCGCGGCGCTGCCTCCGGTCGCGCAGTCCGTCGAGGAGGAACAACATTCGACACACGCCCCCGTGCCCGTGCTCTCCTCTGGCGAGTCGACCCCTTCGATGAAGCGCACCTCGCACGCGGCCTGCATCAAGAACAGCCCTGCGACGGCGAGCAGCGGACGGCGCGAAAGAAGATGATGACGCATGACTCTCCCTCTCGAAGCGAAGCCGAGTTGTGCCTCGCTCTGGTAAGTGGGCGCGAGCTCCTCTCCGTGGCTCACCCAAATCAACGATTCAGAAGGATCCGGCGACTCAGAAGCTCACCTGCAGGCCGAGGCTCGGGAGCAGCGCCGGGCGCCCGGTGCGGCCCACCTCCACACCAGCGATGGTGAAGACAGGCTGTCTTGCGAGCACGAGGACGTCGAGCGCCGCGTGGGCGGCGAGGTACGGCAGGACGCGGACGCCGACGCCGGCCCCTGCGGAGACGCCGGCGGTGAGCCAGTCCTGACGCCGGTCGCGATAAGGAGGGTTCGCCCGGCCGGCGACCGTCACATGATAGACGCCTGCGCCGAGCGAGATCACCGGATGGATCCGCCACGCCTCGGGGCCGGCGGCGTACGCCAGGCCGATCATGGCCGCGGTCTGCCGCAGCGCCACGCGCCCGCCGGGAGCGTCGAGGCTCCTGGCCACGACGGCCGGCACGAGGGTCCCGCGCAGGGAGACGCCGGCCGCCAGATCGGATCCCACGCGGAAGTAGGGCCCGGGGACGACCCCGACGTCGCCGGCGAGCGCTGCCAGCCCCGCCTCGACGCTCAGCCGGCGCTCGTCGGACGTGGGCGCCGCGGGCGCCCGGGGCGCGGCGCTCCGGGGGTCGAGCCGCCCGGGCGCGGCCGACCCGCGCGCGGCCCGGGATCCGCTCGCAGGCGCGGCCGACCCGCTCGCCGCCCGGGATCCGCCCGCAGGCGCGGCCGCCCCGCTCGCCGCCGTGGCTCGATCCGCGGGCGCGACGGCCGCTCGCGGCTGCAGCAGCGCCGCGTCGAGCGCGATGGCCTCGCGCCCCGCCGGCGCGGCCGCGTCGGCGATCCATTGCGCCACCCGCTCGGGCAGCTCGCGGCGCTGCTCGCCGCTCAGCTCGAGCAGGCTGGCCCGGAGCAGCTCCGCCGATCGCACGGCGAGATCGCTCGCCGCGTTGCTGGCGCCGGGGACGCCGAGCTCCACGCGGCGGACCAGCGTCTCCTTCGTCGCGTGATCCGCGATCCACGCGTCGGCGACGGTGCCGCGGTCGGTCTCGAGGATGGCGATGGCAGCGAACACGCCGTCCGCGCCCTCGATCTGCGCGCGCCCGTCGACGCCCGGCGCGCCCTCGAGCGAGCGGACCGAGAAGCCCACGGCGCGCAGCTCGCCCGCGAGGCGCACCGTGGCCTCCTCGACGACCTTCCCGGCGTGCGGCGCGCGCACCACGACCACGCCGATCTCCTCCGCGGCGCTCGCCTCCCGGGACACGAAGAGCGCGGCGCACAGCGCAAGGGCAAGCCCGAACCCGCTGCGCCTCATGGGCGGCGGAGGATCTCCGTCGCGACGGCCGCGAACGCCCCGCGCGGGTAGCGCGCGAGGTACTGCTCGGCGATCGGCCGGGCCGCGCCGTCGCCCTGGGAGGCGCGCAGCACGATCATCTTCCGCCCGAGCGCCTCGGCTGCCAGCGAGCCGGCCGGCGACTCGGCGAGGTACCGATCGTACCAGTCGATGGCCGCCGCGGGCGAGCCCGCCTCCGCGATGCGACCGAGGAGGAACGCCGCCGATCGCGCCTCGGGCGAGCCAGGGAAGCGCGAGCGCTCGGCGAGCAGCGCGCGCCGCGCGAGGTCGTTCCGCCCCGTGTAGCGCGCAGCATCGGCCAGCGCGGCGATCTCCGGGAGCGGGCTCGCGGCGATCGTCGCGTCGACGCCCCGCGCCTCCGCCACCGCGATCGCCCCGGCGAAGTCGCCGCGGACAACATGCTCGCTGCAGCTCCCCGAGGCGGGCGCGGGCGCCGCGGGCGCGCGGACCGCCGCCGAAGCTGGCGCGAGCGTCGCCATCGGATCGGTCGCTACCGGCGCCGCCATGGCCGGCGCTCCCACCGCGACGGGCGCTCCCGCCATGGCCGGCGCCCCCACCGAGACGGGCGCTCCCGCCGCGGCTGCCCCGCCCGTCTCGGCCGGCGCCCCGGCGCCCTCCAGCATGCCCATCTCGGCCGGCGCCCCGGCGTCCTCCAGCATGCCCATCTCGGCCGGCGCCCCGGCGTCCTCCAGCACGCCCATCTCGGCCGGCGCCCTGGCGTCCTCCAGCACGCCCATCTCGGCCGGCGCGTCGGCTTCGCGCAGCCCGCCTCCTTCTGGCGCACGCGCGCCGGCGGCGCTCAGGTCCGCGATCGTGAGCTCGCCGCGGATCACGTCGGCGACCAGGCGCTGGCCGCCCTGGAGCGCCACGCCGCCCGAGGCGAGCGGGCCGCGGACCGCGACCGAGCCGCTCTGCATGGTCAGCTCGAGCCGCTCGCGCTCCCAGCTCAGGTCGAACTCGGTGCCCGTCACCCTGACGGTGAACGGCCCTGCCGCCGCGACCCACTCGGCCTCGGGCAGGTGCGCGACCCGGAAGTGCGCGGCGCCGCCCTCGATGTGGATCTGCGCGCCGCGCGCCGTCACGGCGGTGATGCGCCCGCGCGCCCCCGGCGCGAAGCGGACGGTCGTCCCTTCGCTGAAGCGCGCCGTCGCCCCGCTGGTCCCCCCGCGCACGTAGGTGTCCGCGAGCGCCGCGCCGTCGGCGCGTTCTCCCGGCGCGACACCGTCGATCTGGTACGACAGGCGCGCCGCCGGACGCAGCGCCCAGAGGCCCAGGATCACGAGCAGCGGCGCCAGCGCCGCCGGCAGGAGCCAGCGCCTCCGCGGCGCGAGCGGCAGCACGGGGCGCTCGACCTCGTCGATCAGCCGCGCGCGGCCGCGGGCGAGCGCGCGGTCCGCCGGCGGGGCCGCCCCCGCCGCGCGCGCCAGCGCCGCGAGCCGCCGCAGGGCGACCTCCGGCGGAACCCCGGGCTTCGGATCAGCCATCGCTCGCCTCCTCGACGGGCTCGACGTAGGCCGCGAGGAGCGGATCCCGCTCGGCCATCGCGTGGACGCGCGCGGTCACCTTGGCCAGGTGGCGCTTGGCCGTGGCCAGGGACATCCCGCTCGCCTGCGCGGTCTCCGCGAGCTCCAGCCCCTCGATGTGCCGCAGCACGAAGAGGAGCCGCGCCCTGTCGTCCAGCCTGTCGAGCAGCGCGTAGAGCCGCGCGACCGCCTCGCGCGCGCCCTCGTCGACGCCCTCGGCCGGCTCGTCCGGCAGCACGCCGCTGTCGGTGAGCGAGAACCAGCGCCGGAACCGCCGGCGCCGCAGCGCCGACCGCGCGACGCGCACGGCGATGCCGAGGAGGAACGGCCGCAGCGCCCCGGGATCCCGCAGGTTCTTCACCTCCCGGAAGAACTGCAGGAACGTCTCCTGGGCGTGGTCCTCGACGTCGCCGCCCGGCCCGAGCACGCGGCGGAGCAGGCCGTGCACCAGGGCGCCGTAGCGGTCCCAGACGGCGCCGGCGGCGCCTGGCTGGCCCTCGGCTGCCGCGCGGGCGAGGCCGGCGTCGTCCAGATCGGTCAGGGGTCTGGCGCGGACGAGGGTGAGCCGGGGGGCGAGGGCTGCGCTGGGCAAGACCACGGGAACTGGAATAGGTGGTCGCGAGGGGGTCCCGGTGGCTCACAAAAGCGACGGGGTCGAACGCCGCGCGCGCCTCGCGAAGGGCGCACCGGAGCTCTCGACGGGAACGGGACAGGCGGCATCGAGGGGTGAGGCCGACGCCGGAGCCCCGGCGAGAAGGACCGGCCAGGGATCGCGGGGTCGGAGGGCGGCGTCTCCAGCGCGGAGACGAGTGTCGCTCGTCTTTTCTTGGAGCCACGTCCACCGGGAGACGAGTGTCGCTCGTCTTTTCTTGGAGCCACGTCCACCGGGAGACGGGTGCCGCTCGTCTTTTCTTGGAGCCACGTCCACCCGGAGACGGGTGCCACCCGTCTCTGGCGTGGAGGCGCCTATACCAGGACACAGGTGCCATCTGCCTTTCCTGGAGCCGCCCCCCTCCAGGAGACAGGCGCCCCCATCTCCGGCGTGGAGGCGACTGTACCAGGACACAGGTGCACCCATCTTTTCTTGGCGCCGCCTCCTCCAGGAGACGAGTGCCACCCATCTCCCGCGTGGAGGCACCAGCTCACCCGGATGGGTTCACGGCACGTCGCCCGCCCCGGGCGGGGGCCGGGACGGGTTCGGGCCTCCTGGCAGGGGCTGGCCGACGGGGCCTCGCCAGGTCGTCGGCCATCTCGACGTAGCGCGCCAGGAGAAGCCACGTTGGCGGAGGGCGTCGACCTGTACGTTGTCACAGCGCTGGGCGCATCATCGTGCTTCCGACGGTCATCGTCGAGATGTCTCGAATTTTAACGCAAAGACACAAAGACACAAAGACGCAAAGACGCCAAAAGGCGGAAAGAGAATGTTCGAAGATGAGATAGCCAGGGTCGTCATCGACGCAGCCATCGAGGCGCAGCGTACCCTTGGAGATCCAGGGCTGCTCGAGACCGTCTACAATGAGGCGCTTGGCTTCGAGCTTGAGTGAGCGGGAGGCAGGGCATTCATCGCGTGGTCAATGGGTTGCAAGAATGTGCTCTCTCGCTCTGTGGGGGCCGCCCGCCAGGGCCAGTAGCTACAGGGGGACTGGTCCCGAAACGGTGGCGACGTGGGAGGAGAATCGGAGCTCATGGCAGGGCGCACGCGAGTCCCTGGATGCGCTGACACATTCGACACCTGCGAGGACAAGGACCAATCTTGCACACATCAGATTGACTGGAAAGCCCCCTTTGCGCCGTCTGCCGGGACTCTCGCCAGAGGGATGCGCAGATGAGTCAACCTCGAACGGATCGAGGCGAATGCAGCATAGCCGTGGTGAGCCTGTGACGTAATACGATGTCCAATGCGCACATTCGTCTGAAACAGGCCGTCCAGACGTGTGGAATCGCCTCCCGGCTGCGAAGGTTGACGCGATTGGTCGCGCCCGGTAAGGTGGAGGGTCATTCAGTGGCGGAGTCGGTCTCATGCAGACGGATGCGTTACTCCCGCTTTCACAGTCGCCACTGTGGCGCCTTCAGCGCGAGTACTTCGAGCGGGCGGGGGTCGATGCCTGGCGCAAGGGCGTAGTCCCGAGCTTCGTCACGTCGAATGCGTTCATCGCGCACGCGTATGCGCAAGTGGTCGCCGCCCATCTCGAGGACGTGTCCGCGGCCGAACGCGCTTATGTCGTCGAGCTGGGCGCGGGGTCCGGGCGCTTCGCGCATCATTTCCTGCGCGCCTATTTCGACGACGACGGGGAGCGCGCGCGGCCGCCGATCACCTACGTCATGAGCGATATCAGCCGCGCAAACGTCGAGTTCTGGCGCGCTCACCCGAAGCTCGCGGAGTACGTGGCGCGCGGCGTGCTCGACTTCGCGCTCTTCGACGCGTGCGCCGATCGGGCGCTCACCATGCTCGAGGGCGGGCGCACGCTCGGCGACGCCGCGCCGGGGCGCGTGATCGCCATCGCCAACTACCTCTTCGACAGCATTCCTCACGATCTGTTCATGATCGACGGCGGTCGGCTCTACGAGTGCCACGTCGCGCTCGACGCGCAGCGCTCGCTCGACATGGATCCGAGCTACGAGGCGCGGCCGTGCTCCGAGCCGCGCTACGCCGACGCGAGCTGGAACCGCCTCCTCGACGCCTACGGCGCCTCGCTGTCGAGCGGCTGGTTCCTGCTGCCGGTCGGCGCGCTCCAGTGCGTCGCCAACCTGATCGCCATGGCGCGCGGGCGCCTGCTGCTGCTCAGCGCCGACAAGGGGACGCCGGCGCTCACCGACGTGCGGCGGGACGTTCGCCCGCTCCCGGCGCGCCATGGCAGCATCTCGTTCAACGTCAACTATCATGCCCTCACCGACTACGTGACCGGCGCCGGCGGCCAGGTGATCGAGCCGAAGCACACGAGGCGCGGGCTCCACGTCGCGGCCTACGTGTTCGGCGCGGGGCGCGGCGAGCTCTCGCGTACCCGCGACGCGTTCGAGCAGCACATCGCCGATTTCGGCCCCGCCGATCTCGTGGAGCTCATGCGGACGGTGACGCGGCACCGCGATACCATGGGCCTTTTGGAGATTGCCGAGCTGCTCGACCTCGCGCGCTGCGACACCGACGTCTTCCGCGCCTGTCAGCCGCGGCTCGCAAAGCTCCTGCCGGGCGCCTCCCCCGAGGAGCGCCGCTCATTTCGCGCCATCTTGCACCGCGTGCTCGCGGCCGACCTCTCGGGGACCAGCCCGCACGAGATCTCCCTCCCCGTCGGCGCGCTGTTTTCGGCCCTTGGCGATCACGAGCAAGCACTGGCGCTCTTCGAGCGCGCCGAGTCGCTCACCGGTCCCACGGCGGTCACGCGCCTCCACGCCGCGGTCACCAGCGCGAGCCTCGGCCGGCTCGAGGAGGCGAGGCGCCACGCGCGCGACGCGCTCCGTCTCGATCCACAGCTCGCGGCGGCGCGCGTGCTCTCGGTCGACCTCGACCTCACGCTCGCGCCGCTCACGCCCGCACACGCGCCGTGGATCGCCGCGCACGCCGACGCGGAGGTGACGCGCCTCTCGCGGCTCGCGCCGATCTCGTCGGAGCTGGACGCCGCTCGCTGGATCCGCGCCGTCACCACCGGCGCGGGACGCCGCGCGTTCGCCATCGAGCATGTCGATCGCGGCACCGTCGGTGTGATCACCCTCTCGACGTTCCAATCGGCAGGGAGCTTCGTCTTCTGGCTCTCGCGCGAGCACTGGGGGCTCGGCCTCGGCACCGCCGCGGCGCATCGGCTGCGCCGCCTGGCGATCACCCAAGACGGGGTCGAGGAGCTGTTCACCCTGGTGCTCGCCGAGAACGTGCGCTCGATCCGCGCGCTCGAGCGGCTCGGCTTCCGGCGGCTCGCGGACGCGCCGCCGCCGCTCTTTTTGTACCGCTGGGGCGCGCGCCCGAGCGACCCGCATGCGCTCGCGCGGCTTCGCCGGCTGCTCGACGCGACGACTTCGGAGATCGAGGAGCCGGCATGGCCGACATGAAAGGGACAGACGTCGATGACGATGCGGCCGAGCGCTTTGAGCTCGTCTTCATCTACATGGGACAAGGCGACTGCACGCTGATCCGCTGCCCCGACGGCCAGGTGGTGGTCGTCGACTGCGGCAGCAAGGCCTACCTCGAAGACGAGCCGTTCGTGCGCGCACAGCTCTTGCTGCGGTCGAAGACGTGGGCCGGCACCGAGAAGAAGGTCCATTCGCTGATCCTCACGCATCCGGACCGCGACCACTATAACAAGCTCGGCGAGTTCTTCTGGGGCACCAAGTTCAAGGAGCCGTTCGACATCGACGGGAAATCGTACTCGACGATCGAGCCGCCCATCGGTGTGGAGCGCGTGTACTTGAGCCAGAGCTACAGAGACGACAGCCCGATGGGCAACTACAGTGAGAACAGCGCGAATCATTGGATCTATGCGAACAAACTCGACACCGCGGCGATCTACGAGGTCACCATCAACGATACCAAGGACGAGCTCAAGCAATGGCGCAGAGAGGACGGGTTCAAGAAAGCAGGGACGACCCCGATCGCCGGTAGCAAGCAGGTGGTTTTGTCGGGAAGGACGAAGAATGGTAAAAACTGGGAGATAGCGATCATCGCCGGCAATGTCCCTATCAACCAGAAAACTGGGCTGAAGGATGAAAACGGGAACGCGCTCACCGAGCCGAAGGACGCAGCCAACGCGGCCAGCCTCGTGACGCGCCTCTCCATCGACCGCTCGGTCGCGCTGCTCGTCGGAGACGCGACCTTCAGCACGGAGAGGTTCCTGATGGATAAGCACCCCGATGCCATCAAGGAAGTCGCGATCGCGCAGGTCGGTCACCACGGCAGCTCGGACACGTCCTCGTCGCCAGCCTACGTCAAGCTGGTAGACCCCGCGCGAGCGGCGGTGAGCGTTGGCTATAATGAGTCCTCACACCGCCTGCCGCGCTATAAGGCGCTGGAACGTTGGCTCGAGCTGCTCGATGAGCGCGACAAGGGAGCCGAACACCACATCGATTACTGGCAGACGGAGGAGGAGGCGGGAACCAACTGGGAGGAACAACTCGAAGTGTGGAAGAAGGATCCGGAGGACTCGAAGATCCTCGAGAAGTGGGGGGATAAGTTCTCGTACCGCCTGAGCGACCCAGGGGACGGCCGCATCTACGCGTTCTCCGGGAATATGTTCCTCTTTCGCGAAAGCACCCGCCTTCAGCTAGAACAGACATCAATGGGCACCTTCCGCTGGACGCTGGCGTGAGATGCCCATGAGCAACCTGACCGACGTCCTGCAGCGCAGCCTGAAGGGGAGCGCGTTTGCCCTCAAGACCGGCGACTTGCAGTCGCCGGCCATCGACGCGATCGCCGGTGATTTCTTCCCGAACGCGGTTTTGTCGCTGACGCAGGCGCGGCTCGACGTTGCCGCTGACGGGACGGCGGTGGTGCGCGGGACCGGCGTCGATCTGCCCCTCACCGGCATGAGCGTCGAGGCGCGCTTCTACGATCGCGATGGCCACTCACACTTCCAGCTCACCGCGACCGCCGGCGCCGGCTTCACGCTCACGGCCGCGCTGCCGGCGCTGGCGAGCCCGCTCGCCACCGCGCTGCGGTTCGCTTCACCGCCGACGCTCACGCTCCACACCGATCCGCAGAGCGCCGCGGGCGCTCCGGGGATGGCTCTCGCCGCGACCATCGACCTCAAGGCAATGACCGCCGGCCTCTCAGGCTTGCTCGGAAGGGACTCGCTGCCGCTCTCGGGGAGCATCGTCATCAAGGAGCAAGGCTCCAAGCTCCACGACGTCCATTTGATCGCTCCGGCGGTAAGTTCCGTGAACCTCGGCTTTGCCGAGGCGAACGACGTCACGCTGTCCATCGGCATGCGGCTCGCCTACGACCCGTGGACGCGAGCGTTCGGCGCTATCCCGTGGCTCGGCCTCGCTACCAGCATCACGCTCGGCACGGGCGACCGCCGTTCGCCGCCGATCCCGCTGTCGCTCGAGACCACGAGCCTCGGCGGCCCGCTTCGCTTCCAGGCGGACGTGGGCGACGGCATCGCGGCCGCGCTCGACGATCTTGAGGCGCTCGTGCAGCACGTCGGCCTCGCCAGCCTGCTGCGCGCGCAGACCCTCTTCCGCGTCGCCGACAGCGTCCGGGTCACCACGCTCTTCTTCGATCTGGACATCGGAGGCGGCGGCGGGCTCACCGGCATCGGCGTGGCGCTGGAGAGCGCATCGCCGTGGAATCTCCTGCACATCGACGCCACTGGCGCCGACCTCACCGTGTCAACCCTCAAGGTCACCGTCACCCTCGCGCGACCGTTCTCGCTCGACAACGCGCGCGTGTCCGTCGGCGGCGAGGTCGCGCTCGGCGCCGGCACCATGGTCGTGAACGCGACGTTCCCGGATCTCGCGGTGCAAGGCTACCTGCGCCAGGGCAGCGGGCTCGCCCTCGGCGATCTTCTCGCGCTTTTTCTCGGCGCGTCCGCGCCCGCGCCGGCGCTCGCGCTCGACGTGCTGACGTTCGACGCGTCGTCGGCCGGCTACTCGCTCGACGTGACCATCGATGGGACCTGGTGGCTCCCGCTCGGCGGTGCGCTCTGGGGCGTCGAGGAGGCCGCGCTCTCGATCGTCCGGCGCGCTCAGGCTCGCTCGGCGAGGGTGAGCGGGCTCGTGCGCATCGCCGACGTGCTGATCGAGGTCGCGGTCGACGTGCCGGGCCCAGGCGCGGGCTGGACCTTCTCAGGATCGACCGCGCCCGACCAGGTCGTCGTTATCGGTCGGCTGCTCGACGAGCTGAGCCGGCAATTCGGGCTCGCGCTGCCGTCGGCGCTCACCGACCTCGTGCTCGACGCGCTGGCGTTCACCTTCGACAGCAATTCGGGCAGGGTGACGTTCGGCTGCGACGGTCGCTTCACCATCGCCGACCACGACGTGGCGGCGCGGATCCGGATCGCCTACGCGGACAGCGCCGCCGGCGTCACCGCCAGCACGTCGGGCACGCTCACGATCGGCGCCGCCTCCTTCACGCTCGCGTTCGACATGTCGCCGGGGTCGCGGCGCGTCAGCGCGTCGTGGAGCAGCGCGCGGCCGACCGGCTTCGCCGACATCGCGGGTGCGCTCGGCGTCTCCCTGCCCCTGCCGCCGGAGCTCGATCTCGGGCTCGTGCGCGCGTCCCTCGCTTACGATTTCGCGAGCGTGGCGCTGCTCATCACGGCGCGCTCGGCGAGCTATGGAAACGCGGGCGCGAGCCTCGTCTCGCGCCGAGACGCGGACGGGGGCCGCTGGTACGCGTTCGTGTTTCAGACGCACGTCGCGATCGATCTCGGCAATGTGCCGGTCGTCGGAGCCGGGCTACCGGCCGCGCGATCGATTGGGCTTCACGACCTCCGCTTCACGGTGGTCTCGAAGGATCTCGACGCCCGCACCGTCGCCGACGTCAACGCCTCCCTCCGCGCCGCCGATCCGGACGCCGGCACGCTCCCGACCGGCCCCGCGCGCCGAGGCGTCCTGCTGGCTGTGCCGATCACCATGGGGAGCGACAGCGCGCTGCTCGTAATCCCGCTCGACGGCGCCGCCGCGCGCCTGACCGCGCCGCCGCCGGTCGCGGCCGGCGACTCGATGAAGTGGCTGGACGTGCAGCGCGCATTCGGGCCGGTGTGGTTCCAGCGGCTCGGGCTCGGCTACGCGGGCGGGCAGATCGAGGTCGCGCTCGACGCGTCGCTGACGTTCGCCGGCCTCACGGTCTCGCTCATGGGCCTCCGCGTGACGAGCCCGCTGTCGAGCTTTTCGCCGAGCTTTCACCTCGACGGGCTCGGCATCAACTTGTCGGAGAGCGTCCTCAACGTCAGCGGCACGTTGCTCGCGCTGCCCGACCGCGGCATCGACAGCGCATCGCCGCAGTACGCCGGCCAGGTGGTGGTCGAGACGGAGGCGTTCGGCGTCGCGAGCGTCGGCGAGTTCAGCAACTTCCAGGGGCAGCCGACGTTCTTCTTCTTCGCCATGCTCGACGCGCCGCTAGGCGGGCCGGCGTTCGCCTTCGTCACCGGGCTCGCGCTCGGCCTCGGCTTCAATCGCAGGTTGATCCTTCCGAGCCTGGACGCGCTGCCGAAGTTCCCGCTGGTCGCCGCCGCGCTCGCCGACACCCCGTCGAAGAATCCATTTCACGGCAAGACCGACCCGGCCGCGGCGCTCGAGGTGATGAGCGACGCGATCCCGATCTCGCTCGGCGACAGCTGGCTCGCGCTCGGCGTGCGCTTCACCTCCTTCGAGCTTGTGCACTCGTTCGCCCTTTTGACCGCGACCTTCGGAGCGCGCTTCGAGATCGATCTGCTCGGGCTGTCGATGCTGGCCGTGCCAAGCAACGCGCCCGATCCGATCGGCTTCGCGGAGATGGCGCTCGAGGCGAGCTTCTCGCCTGACGAAGGCATGCTCGCCGTCGACGGCAAGCTCACCCCCGCTTCCTACATCCTCTCGCGCGACTGTCATCTGACGGGTGGGTTCGCGCTCCGCGCGTGGTTCAGGGATACGGCTGACGCGTCGGCCGGCGACTTCCTCGTCACGCTCGGCGGCTATCACCCCGCGTTCGCGAGGCCGGCGCGCTATCCGCTGGTGCCGCGCGTGGGCGTCAATTGGCGGGTGAGCGACGAGCTGACCGTCAAAGGCGACTTCTATTTCGCGCTCACGCCAGCGGCCGTGATGGCGGGCGGGTCGATGGAGGCGGTCTGGCAAAGCGGCGATCTGAAGGCGTGGTTCTCCGCTGACGCGGACTTTCTGCTCTCGTGGAGACCATTCTACTACCGGGCGCACGTCGCCGTGAGTCTGGGCGCCTCGTACAAGGTAGATTTGTGGATCACGTCGTTCACGGTCACGGTGCGAGTGGGCGTGGACCTCGATTTCTGGGGTCCCTCGTTCGCGGGCCGCGCCACCGTCGATCTCTACGTCGTCAGCTTCACGATCTCGTTCGGCGACAGTGACCCGAGCCCCGAGCCGATCTCGTGGAGCGAATTCAAGTCGTCGTTCTTGCCGAAGGGTTCTGCGTCGCCGTCGCCGTCGCCGCGCGGCGCGCGATCGGGCGGCGATCCGCCTCCGATCCCGATCGACACCTATTGCAGCAGCCGCGTCGCCTCCGGCTTGCTCCAGGATCTCAGCGGCCAGAAGCGCGGTGACGATGATCCCGACTGGATCGTCAACCCCGAGACCCTCGTGCTCGAGACTCACTCGGCGATGCCGTCGACAGAGGCGAGCTACACGACCGGTGACGCCGCGAACGCGCCGCGGACGACGCCGCTCTCGGGCGAGTGGAGCCGCGCAGTCGGCGTCGGCCCGGTGGCGGTCGCGGCCGCCGACTTCGTGTCGCGGCACGCGATCTCGATCTTCCGGCTCGACGGCGACGCGGAGGACTACCACTTCCCGGTCGAGCTCGCTGCCACGCCCATCAAGCGCAACGTCCCGTCCGCGCCCTGGTCGCCGTCGGTGGCGCTCAACCCCAACCTGACCACGCTCAACGCCGGCGCGCCGATGATCGCGGACACGCTCAGCGGCTTCCGCCTGAGCGCGCCGCTGACGGCGCCGGATCAGACGCCGGTCCCGGTGCGCCTCGCGATCCTGCAGACGACGCCCCATCCCCACCAGGGACAGGGCGCGTGGAGCGCGCCCAAGGTCGCCACCGGCGATCCGTTCGATCAGGGGCGCGCCATGGACGTGCTCACCAGCACGGTGAACGACGCCCGCAAGGTGGCGAGCACGCGCGTCGGAATCCTCGCGGCGCTGCGGGCGCAGGGCGTGACCGTGGACCCGTCGGTCAATGTGGACGCGCTCGCGGCGCACGCCGCCGACGTCCTGCTCAGCGCGCCGGTGTTGAGCTACCTGGGCGAGGAGCCGGCGAGGGCGGCCTGACCGAGAGGGGAGCGAGCATGGCCAACGAAGTTCCGCCGAAGGTCCAGGGAGACATCGTGTTCGTGGACCGGCGCCAGCCGCCGCTCCTTTCGGGCACGTACCTCGTCACGGTCGAGCAGACGCTGCTCAACAAGAACCCGCAGCGCGCCGGCGCGGACACCATCAACGAGCGCTACGTCAATACACGGCGGTTCGTCGTGCGCGGCGAGCGGCTTTCGCTCGACGCGTCGGAGGTGCGATCGGTATTTCCGCCGCCGAATAGCCACGGAGAGTTCGCGAATGTGCTCCCGCACGTGGTGTTCGAGCGCCGTACGCTGCCGTGGGAGCGCTCGGCTGACGACAGCGAAAGCGGCGCGAGCTGGCTCGCGCTCCTCTTGTTCGAGGAGGGCGAGGCGCCGCCGTCGCGAGCCGCGCAGATGGGCGATTTGCAGCGCGGCGACTTCTATCGCAGCAAGGACGACGCGGCGGCGGGCAAGCCGAAGAGCGCCAGCACCCTGCCCGCCGACACCGCCTCTTATGGCGACGGGTTTCGCGCGCTCAAGATTCCCGCGTTCGCGACCGAGTACGGCGAGAGCTGGTGGGATCCATGCCGAGTGATCGACGTCCCGGTCGCGATCTTCAGCGCGATCGCCCCGAGCGCCTTGGATCTGCGGTGGCTCGCGCACGCGCGCATCGCCTCCGCCGAGGCGAAGGCGAGCGGCGCCGCCGGCACCAGCACCGAGTGCTCGGTGATCGTCGGCAATCGGCTGCCCGCGCCCAACACGAAGTGCACGGTGCACCTGGTCTCGCTCGAAGGGCTCTCGACCATGCTCCCCGCCGCCGATACGTACACGCCCGCGAAGATCCAGCTCGAGAGCGGCGCCGCCGCGCGCAACGTTCGGCTGCTCTCGCTGCGCAGCTGGAGCTTCACGTCCGTCGACGCGGGCGAGACGTTCAGCGGTTACCTCGAGCGAGTGAGCGTCGGAGCGCTGCAGCGCCCCGCCGCGAGCGGCGACGGCAGCGACGCGGCGAGCCGGGTGGCCAACGCGTTCAAGCTCGGATACACGGCGGTCAATCACCTGACGCGCCTCGGCGACACCACGGTGTCGTGGCTGCGCGGGCCGCTGCTGCCGTTCGCGGCGGCGCCGGTCATCGTCCCCGCGCCCGGCTCGGCCGGCGCCGCTGCGCCGCTCTCGTCGGCGGATCAGGCGGTCCGCTACGAGCCCGAGACCGGCATGATGGACGTCTCGTACGCCGCTGCATGGCAGATGGGTCGACTCATCGCGCTGCAAAATCGAGGCTTCGCTGTCGGGCTCTATAATTGGAAGCGGCATAACCAGGTGAAGACCGCGCTCACGCTCGAGCGCCAGGTGGTGGTCGAGCGGCTGGGCACGACGCTCGGCGTCGATCACGCCGCGCTACGGCGGGAGGGAGCCGCGGCCCTGCGCGCGGGCGCGGCGCACCTCTTGACCCAGGCCGTCGCGGAGAGGCGCGTGCAATCGCCGGGAGGACAGCGCGCGCGGGCGGGCGCCGAGCGCTGCCTGATGCCGCGGCGCCACCACCACGAGCGTCTCGTCGAGGCGGTGGCGCACGCGCCGACGCTCGCCGCGATCCACGCTGACACCGAGGTCCCCGACGAGCTGGCGAGCTGGCTACGAGCGCTCGCGCTCCTCAACGGCGTGCCGCTCTCGTCGCTGCTTCCGGACGCGACCATGCTGCCGCCAGAGTCGTTCCGCTTCTTTCAGCTCGATCTCAACTGGGTGAACGCGCTGCTCGAGGGCGCGTGCAGCATCGGTCGTTCGAGCTCGGCTGATCTCGCGCACGACGCCGCGCTCGCCCCCAAGCTCTACGCCGCAGCCGCGCCGCCGAAGGTCGCGAGCGGCTTTCTCTTGCGCTCGGCGGTGGTCGACGGCTGGCCGGGCGTCGAGGTACGCGCCTACGACGCGAACCTTTCGCCGCTGCCCAACGTGCTGCGCATGGATCGCGTCGCGCCGAGCGTGCTCTTGTTCCTCGCCGAGGGGTCGGTGCACGCGGTGGACGTGCAAGAGCCGTCGGAGGGGCTGCACTTCGGCGTCGACGTCAGCGCTACCGGCAAGGACCTTCGCTACGTGACCGTGCCCGGGACCGCGCCGGCGGGCACGCAGCCGGGCAGCGTGATCGCGGGCGCGCCGTCGACGACGGTCGGATACCGCAGCGGCCGCGCCATCCAGATCGCCAAGCTGGCGCGCGATCTCAGGAGCAACATCGAAGCGGCTCAAGGCAATCAGGGCCGCACGTTCACCGCAGCGGAGTTCGCGCTCCAGCTGGTCGAGGGCGTACAGCTGGTCCGCTTCATGGTCGCGTAAGGAGACGAGTCCGTGAACATCAGATTCGAGGCAGCCCCCGCGCTCGTGGTGCCGATCGATATCGCCGCGCTCTGCGTCGGAGACCCGGACGCGCACGGGGGCGACGGGTACGGCACCAAGGATTTCGCCGAGCTGGCCGCGGATTTTTCGATCCTGCCGTACCTCAACGCGAGCGGCGCGCCGGTGCAGCCCAAGGCGAACGTGAGCGAGATGGCGCTTCCGCGCCCGTTCCAGCCGGCAGCGAACCCGCTCGGGCAAGGCGTCCACCTGCACTGGGCGCTGCCCGCCTCGCTCACGCGCGGCGCGACCGGCGCGGGGGGAAAGATCCAGTTTCCCACGGCGCCCAACCGCTGGTTGGTGGTGCGCATCGCGACCGATGAGTCGAATCCATCGGCGCCGGCGTGCGCGGTGAGCGGCTGGGTGATCGAGAGCGATCACCTGTGGGACGAGGGCGACGGCTCGCCCGCGCAGCCGCACGACTCGATGAGCCGCGCGGTGCCGCTCGCCCCCGAGACGAAGGCCCGCCCCAACAAGGCGCAGCGCCGGCTCGGGCGCGCGTTCCCCGTCGCGACGTGGATCGACGGCACCGCCAAGGCGACGGCCGCCGTCCACACGGCGCTCGGCTACGGCACGCCCAGCTTCGCCGCCGTCTACCAGCACTGCACCAACGTGTTCGGCTTCTTCGATGCGCTCGCCGACGCGTCGCTGCCCGCCGGGAGCAAGCTCTCGTATGCGGTCATCGGGTGGTATTCGGGCGCTGGCGATCCGCTGGCCACGCTGAGCTTCCCCGACGGCGTGACCACGCCCGCCGCCAAGCTGGCGTTCCTCGAGAGGACGCTCGCGTGGACCTTCGCGCTCGACAGCGCGTCCGCCTTTCCTGCGCGCACGGTGTGCAGCGGCCTGCTGCGCGGCATTACGTGGGATCCCCAAAGGCGCTACGTCACGCCGCGCGCCGACACGCCGGTCGACGTCGCCATCGGGAACCACACGACCGAGGCGATCGCGGCGCTGGTCGCCGAGCAGCCGCAGTTCGCCGCCCTGCCAGAGATCGAGCGCGTGCTGCTCTTGCTTCAGCTCAACCTGCTCTCACGGCTGGACGTGCCGGGCGGACTGGCGGCGGCCGAGGAGCTGCTGCACCAGGCGGCGTTCGGCGCGCGCTCGGGGGGGACGATCTGGAGGCTCAAGCGCGCGGGCGCCGGCGCGCCCCGGGACAAGCACGCGCCCGTTTTGGTCGATGCCGCTGCCCTCACGGACGCAGCCGCCGCCTCGGGCGACTCCGGCACGGTGCCCGCCGACCTCGCAACCAAACTCAATGATCTCAACATCACGCAGGAGGCGTGCGACCGGGCGGCGCGTGAGATCACGTCGCGCCGCAGCCAGATCTTCCTCGATTGGTATCGCTACATGCTCCTACAGCACCCCGAGACCGGCGCGCCCGGCGGCGACGACGCGTTCCACCTGATCAAGTCCGAGCTGGACGAGCTGAACGCCGCGCTGCAATCCGCGCAGCAGCTCGCCACCACGCTCACGCAGCGCGTGGATGCGGTGACCGCGGCGCTCGGCGGCGCGTATCAGCTCGACTCAACCGACGCGCCTCGCTACTGGCAGCCGAACGATCCGGTGCTGGTGATCTCGGGCGCGGATCTCAATCCGTCGGCGCGCCATGGCGGCAACGGCCTGCTGGCGTGCCGCCTGTCGAGCGCGCTGCTCTCGTCGATGACCGCCGCGGGCGCCGGCCCGGTGACCGCGGCTGCGCTGCCCCGGTGCGCGGCCGACGCCCGCGCCGCGATCCCGCCTGAGGCCGCTGCGCTCGTCGGCGAGGCGTTCTTCCTCGACCCCGATCGCGCTTGGATCCTGGCGCGCGCAGTGGCGGCGCAGGGGGGCCCGACCAATCCGGCGACGGGCGATCCGGCTGGGTTCCTCGCGGCCGTGCGGGCCGCGCAGGCGGGGCTGATGAGCGGCGTGGCGACAGGCGGGGTCAGCTTCACCGGTAGGGCGCCCTCACCGGTGGGCGTGAAGGCGTGGTCAGCGCCCTGGATCCCGCTCGTCCTCCAGTGGGAGGTGGCGTTCTCACCCACGCGGCCGGTCGGCGAGGGGCTCAGCGCGAGCTATCCGAGCGACTTCATCGCATCCAACTTCGCGCTGGATGCGGATGCGATCGACCTGACGCCGAAGGCCGCGCCGCCGGCGACGATCGAGACGTACAGCGGCTCGATCGTGCTCAGCCACCGCACCGAGGTCGGTCTCACGTCGCAGATCGATACGTGGCTCCGTCAACACCCTGACGACCCGCACGCGAGCGAGCTCAAGCAAGTGCGCGACGGCCTGACGCTCTCGGCGATGGCGCAGGCGATGGACGGCTTCAATCAATCGCTCCTCACGCGCAAGGCGACGCTCCAGCTGCCGGTGTCCGATCCGCTCGCCAGCCTCGACGGGCTCGATCACGATCGCCTCTCCAATCAGCTGGTGCCGCAGGCAGTGGCGGGCGAGAACGCGACCGCTCCGCTGCCGCTGCGCCTGTACAACCCGCTGCGCGCTGGCACGATGAAGATCACGAGGCTGCGCATCGTCGACGCGTTCGGTCAGGTGCGCGATTTCAACGCGCCGCCGCTGCTTCGGGCCGCGAGCCTGCGTCCCGCCGGCGAGGCGGCGAGCGGCGCGACGGTGGTGCTGCCGCCGCGCATCACCCAGCCGAGCCGCCTCCTGTTTCGCTGGCTTTCCGCGACCGGCGACCAAGTGGAGAGCAGCGGCCCCCCTGCTGCCACGCCCATCTGCGGCTGGGTGCTCTTCAATCACCTCGACGACAGCTTGATGCTCTATGACGCCGACGGGCATGCGGTTGGCTCGCTCAACGTGCAGGGGCCGACCTGGCAAGGCGCCCCCGGCAGCGACAGGTTCGGCCAGCCGATCGAGCAGGCGCTCGCCGACCAGAACCCGCACTTGAAGGCGTTCGCGCTGGGAATCTACAATAACCCGCGCGCAAGGCAGTTCCTGACTCGACTGCTGGAGGTCATGGACCGGTCCATGACCAGCGTGAACCCGATCGGGCAGCAGCAGGACGGCGGCTTGAGCCTGCTCGTGGGGCAGCCGCTCGCGCTCGCTCGCGCGTCGCTGCGTCTCGAGCTCGAAGGGCTGCCGGCGCTCAACCAGGGCACGACCGCGTTCAACGCGGCGGCCTCGGCGCGCGCGCCCTACGCGAAGCGCGACGCAGCCGGGTTCCCCTCGGTGAAATTCCCGGTGCGGCTCGGCGATCTGAGCAATCTCAACGATGGGTTGATCGGCTACTTCATCGATGACGGCAGCGCCGGCGCGTACCAGACGTTCTATGCCCCCGCGAGCGCGTCAGCCGATGGCGGCATTTCGCCGCCGGCCGCCGACACGCTGTCGCTGGCGAGCGGCGGCGACGCGGCCGCGCTCACGCTGTCAATGCTCGTCGATCCACGCGGCTCGATCCACGCGACGACCGGTATCCTGCCGGTAAAAGAGATCACGATTCCTCCAGACCTCTACAGCGACGCGCTCGGGCGCATCGCTGTCACATTCCTCGCGTCGCCGATCGTCACCGGCGAGGGGCCGCTCGCCTTGCCGCTGCCGGCGGAGAGCGGCTACGCGTGGTCGTGGGTTACGGCTCGACCGGGAGGACGGGGCTTTTCGGTGAACTCCGATCTGTCGCCCATCCGCGCGGCGGGGACGCTCGACTCCGCGCGGCAGCTCCAGGAAGGCTGGCTGCGCCTGACCCGCGCTGCCGCCGCCAGGACCGCTCGCCCGGCGGGGCTCCTCACGGCGGCGCCGCCGCTCACGCTCTCGGTGCAGAACGCGGACGGGAAGCCCGCGGTCTACATCACCACCGAGGCAACGAGGAACCGGATCACAATCTCGTTGACCAACCAAACCGGCGCTCCACTGGCCCTCAAAGGCGGCGCCGCGCCGGTGCCCGAAGAACAGGTCGCGCGCGGCGGACCGACCGCGCTTTATTTGACGTTTGGCGCCCTCTTTTCGGCGAGCGAGCTCGGCGAGTTCCAGGTGAGCGCGCCGGGCTGGAACGCCGCATTCTTCCGGGACGACGTGGCCAACTGGGGCCTCACGCCAACGGACGATCTCGTGCTGGCCGACGAAGCGTCGATCGCGATCGTCCTCACCAACGTGATCGCGAGCGGACAGCCGGCGCCGGGCACGGTCACCGTCGATTACTACAACGCCGGCGCCATCGACGACGACAGCTGCGCGGCCGCGCTGCTCCGCGAGAACCCGCCGTCGGGGCAGCGCGATCTCTCGCTCAATGTGGGCTTCGTCGACGACTCCACCGTCTTCCTCACGCGCGACGCGAACAACCCGATCACGAACACGCTGGTGTTCCACCTGAGCAATCCCTCGCCGACCACGCCGATCGTGTCCCCCGGCACGCCGCCAGGGCCGAGCCCGCCCGTGTTTCTGCTCTTCTTCGTCTGCGAGGAGGCGCCGGGGTATGGCGCGCTGACCACACGGGCGCGCGCCGCCGACGTCCAGGTGAAGCTCGCGCAGGTATATGCCGACCGCTGGAGCGTCGAGCCCGGGCCCCCGGGCGACACGCCAACCTGGCGGCTTCTGCCGCTGACGCCCGAGATCCTCGGCGTCGGAAGCGCCGCGAGCGCCGAGTTCACGATCGAAAACCTGGTAAGTGAGCTCTCGCCGGGCATCACGCAGCTTTACATTCAATACAGCAACATCCCCGGCTACAACGACGGCGCTTTCGTCCTTTCCGTCGAGAAGAGGCTGCCTACACCGGGGATACTGCGGTTCATCAACACGACCCCGGATATCATCAATCAAGGCGATCCGGTCACGCTGGCGTGGCAAACGTTCGGGGTGAGCCGGCTCGACTTGTCGTACGAGATCGACGGCACGACATACAGGCACTCCGCGCCGGGCGACCTCTCCTTCAGTCAGATGTATTCCCCGCTGCCGCTGCCGGTCGAGTCGATCACGTACTACCTCGACGCGTACGACGGCTCTGGGCACAAGGTCGCGGGCGCGTACGTGCCGATCACGGTCAGGCTGCCGCCGGTGGTGATCCACGCGTTCCAGGTGGACGTGAACCCGGTCGACCTGCAGCACGGGCCGCAGACGGTGACGCTCAGCTGGGACGTCGCCAACGCTGTCAGTATCGAGATCGAAGGCATCGGCAAGGTCGTGGGCACGAGCCTGCGCGTGCAGGTCAGCGCGACGCAGATGTTCGTGCTGCGCGCGTTCGGCCGCGGCGCAGCGGACCTGCAAACGAGGGCGCTCACGGTGCAGAGCATCCCGGACTTCCTCGCCGCCACCACCTTCACCCTCCGGAACTTCTCGCACAGCGTCATAAGCTCGATCGACGGGACGTGGACGGTCGACCAGACCCTCGTGGAGACGCTCTCCTTCTCGAAGGACGGCACTGGACAGTACGCGTATTCGATCGACGGCGGCGCCCGCTCCGATCATGGGCGCTACGATCCGATCCACGAGAGCTGGAGCGACCCCCGCACCACCTGGATGCTCGACGGGACAACGCTCAGCGTCGCCACCGGCAAAGGGCCGATCGCGCTCACGGTGAGCGGCGCGACACTCGTATATCGGCAGTCGCTCGACATCTTCACGCGCCACGAGAACACGTTCACCCCCGTGCCGCGCCTTTCCGATGAAGGCTTCTCTTCTCAGATCGCCCGCCATCGCCGCTGATGGATGGACCGGGTCATCTCCCTGACCGACGGCTCGGAGCTGGCCTTGCAATGGTTACGAGAACGCCCCTCTCGCTCTCTTGCTTTTTTTTGCGTCTTGGCGCCTTGGCGTTCAGTTCTTCGATCTCCTGCCGCGAGTCAACACGCCCATGCACCGCCTCTGCGACCACGGTTCGGGAGCAGACGACCCATGCCACCGTAGCCGCGCGCTTCGCGGGATGCTCCGCCTCGCCCCAGCGACGGTCGCCGACACCGAGCGCGAGGTAAACAAGCCTCTCCTCATCGCCTGACGTCGATTCCTTTTTCTCTCAGGCGCCGGATGATGTCCTGGCCGTTCATCTCCCAGAGGTCACCAGGGTCGATCTCTCGCGTTTGGCCGTCCTTCATCTTCACAATCCACACCTCAATCTCGCGATTCTTTCTATCCCTGGCGGTGCCAATCGCGAGGGACGCGACCTCAGCGAGACGAAATCCCTTCACGGTCGGCGCGAACCAGAACCCCGTAGTCTGCTCCAGCTTCTGGTCGTCGAGGACGACCCGATCCATCGCCAGCATCGGCGCGAAGAGGCCGCCGGCTACCGCAGCAACCCCAAATGCGATCAAGGCAATTATCATCGGCTGGCGCCTCCACAGCAGGAGCGCGCCGATCGACGCAGCAACGACCGCGATGGCAATCGCAATGCCGGGCACATAGCTTGGGAAGCTGTAGATCATGCTATCTTACCTGACGTACCTGGCATTCTACCGCGAGACGCGAGCTGCGGCGAGACCCGAGCAAATGTGAGGGACCATGTCGCCTCACCCGCGGGGATGCGGGGTGCTGGCGCGGCGCTCTACCGCGCCTCGTGCTCGCGCCAGAAGGCGAACGCCTCGTCCAGGTACACCTCCTTCGCGCCGTGGCCGAACGGGTGCACGGCGACGCGCACGGGCCAGCCCGCGCCGCGCAGCACGCCGGCGAGGGCGCGGGCCGAGCCGCCCACCGTGTCGTTGGCGCCGAAGCCGATGTAGAACGGCCTAGGCGCGAGCGTCGCGAGCTGGGTCGTCGCGTGGCCTCCCCCGCCGGACATCGCGCCGAACCCGTCGGCGTCGATCCCACCGCGCAGCGCGAGCGCCGCGGCGAAGTACGCGCCCGACGACGAGCCGGCGACGTATACCCTCGAGAACGAGACGCCGGTGATCTCCTCGAGCTTTCTCCGCTTCTCCGCGAACACCGCGACGAGCGCGGCGGCGTGCTCCTCGTACGCCCGCTCTCCCGTCGGCCAGCCGCGCCAGCTCGCGTAGCCCTTCGGCGCGAGGCCGACCTTGCCGCGCGGTATCAGCGCGGCGACGCCCGCGCGCCGGGCGGCGCGGGACACGACCGTCTCGACGTTGGTCTTCTGCTCGCTCTCCTTCCCCGGCGGGACGATGCCATGGAGGTAGAGCAGCAGCGTCCGGGTCGGCGCGTCGGGCAGCACGTAGCAGGTCTCCTCGTCGAGCGCGTCGACGCCGTCGATGCACCAGTCCGTCTCGACGCGCGGCGGACGCGCTCGGGGCCACGGCGCCGGCTCGGGCAGCGCGGTCGCGGCCACGGTGACGGCCGGGGTCGGCGCTGCAGGCACGAGGCCGGGCTCCGCTGCATCGAGCGCGGCCCCGTCGGGCGCCGGCGCGCGCGCTCTCCCCGGAGCGTCTGTTGTGTTGCTGCACGCGCAGAGCGCGACCGCGAGCGCGCCGAGCAACGCCGCGATCCACCGCGCCGCACCTCCGAAGCAGGACCCCATGACGCGACGCCCAGCGCCGGCCGGCTCGCCGCTCGCTACCAGCTCGCCGCTCGCTACCAGCTCGCCGCTCGCTACCAGCTCGCCGCTCGCTAGCCGCCCCATCACCCTGCGCGCGCGTCGCTCACCGCGATCAGCGCCCCGAGCGCCGCTGCGCACACCGTCTCCGTGCGCAACGTCAGCGCGCCGAGGCGCACCCGCTCGAAACCGAGCGCCGCGCACATGCCGAGTTCCTCCGGCGTGAACCCGCCCTCCGGTCCGACCGCGAACGCCGCCTCCATGCCCGGCGACAGCGCGGCCAGCCGCGCGCCGAGCGGCGTCTCCGCGTAGGGATCCAGGCACATCCCCAGCGCGCCGCCCTCCGTCGACGGCGCCGCCCGCGCCTCGGCGAGCGCCGCCGCGAGGCTCATCGGCGCCTCCACCCGGGGCGCGTCCCCGCGGCCGCACTGCCGCGCCGCCTCCACCGCGATGCGGCGCCAGCGCTGGCTCCTGTCCTCGGCGGGCCGCGCCACGCTCCGCGCCGAGATCGCCGGGATGATCCGCGTCGCCCCGAGCTCGGTCGCGTCGCGCACCACCGCGTCCATCTTGTCGCCCTTGCCCACCGCCTGGATCCACGTCACGCGCCGGCCAGGCCGCAGCGCGGCCGGGCGGGGCGCGTCGATGCGCGCCTCCGCCCCGCGGCGACCGATCGACTCGAGCGTGGCCTCCGCCTCGACGCCGAGCTCCGGATCGAACACGACGAACCGATCCCCCTCCCGGAGGCGGTGCACCCGCACGACGTAGCTCGCCGCCTCGGGCGGCAGCGCGATCACGCCGGCCGCGATCGCGCCGAGCGGCACCCGCAAGAGCCCCTGCCCGCTCATCCCGGCGAGGACGCCGCGCCGCCCGGCGCGCGGAACAGGAGCGCCACCCAGCCCTCGCCGCCCGCGTCGCCCCGCCCGGCCCTGCGATCGCCGCCCGGCGACGCCGGATCCGGCCGGGTCGCGACGTGCTCGAGCGGGCGCGGCAACGACGTGTACCGCGCGATCAGATCGTCGCGCTCGCTCTCGAGGATGCCCGACAGGATCAGCCAGCCGCCCGGATCGAGCACGCGCGCGAGCTCCGGCGCCAGCGGCCGCAGCACCCGCGCCTCGATGTTCGCGACGACCCACGGGAACCGCCGCGTCACCCCCTCGACCACGCCGGCGCTCGCCTCGATGCGGCCCTCGAGGCCGTTGCGCGCCGCGTTCTCGAGGACCACCTCGATCACGTCCTCGTCGTTGTCGATCGCGACCGCCCGCTCCGCGCCGAGCAGCAGCGCGACCAGCGCGAGGATGCCGCTGCCCGTGCCCACGTCGAGGATCTCGCGGCCGCGGAGCTCCGCCGCGTGCTCGTCGAGGAGCTCCGCCACGAGCGCCGTCGTCGCGTGGAGCCCCGTGCCGAACGCCCTGCCCGGCTCGAGCAGCAGCACCCGCTCGCCCTCGCGCTCGGGCGCGCGCTCCGCCCACGGCGGCACGACCGTGATCGTGGGCGTCAGCGCGAACGGCGCGAAGTGCTCCTTCCACGCGTCGCGCCAGGCGTCGCCCACCACCTCCTCGAGCCGCGCGGCGAGCGGCGGCGAGAGCTCCCCGAGCGACGCGATGGCGTCCATCGCCTCGCCGTGATCCTCGAAGCTGGCGACGAGCGTCACCTGGCCCGATCGCGCGCCGCGGACGAGCGTCTGCTCGTCGCGCTGCTCGACGCCGCTGGCGCCCAGCTCGAAGAGCAAGGCGCCGATCTCGTCGGCCTCCGGCTCCGGGACATCGACTGCAACGAACGGGTATCGAGGCTCCACCTGGCTTGCTCCGTGACGGGCCGCCGGCCTGAAGAGCGGCCGCGGCGCGGACCGGAGCCTAACGAAATTCCCGCAGAGAGGCGCGGCCGATCGCGCGGAACCGCTGGAACACGCGGAGCATTTTTAACGTCCGACGTAGCGGCGCCGCGCCGGAACCGAGACGAGCACCTCGGAGCGCGACGCCGGCGGCGGGACGCGCTCGCCGTCGTGGAGCACCATCGCCGTCAAGCGCCCCCCGTAGACCGCGCCCGTGTCGATCCCGGTCGCCCACGCGTGCATCTGCGGCTCGCTCCGCGCGTTGTGGCCGAACACCACGTGCGGCGGGCCCTGGTACGTCTGGCCCCACAGCGTCTTGCCCCCGCGGCGCTCGACCGGCTCGCCGTAGCGGCCGAGGCAGCGCACGTACATCAACGTGTGCGGATCCTGTCGCTCGATCGGCAACCCGGGGATCAGCCCCGCATGGACGACACGGAGCCCGTGCTCCGGCAGATCCAGCCAGTACGGCAGCGTCTCGAGCCACGCCCAGTCCCGCTTGCGCAGCTGCTGCGCGGTCTCCTTCGAGAGCTCCCCCAGCGGCTCGCCGCGAGGATCGCTCCGACCGGCACGCCAGCGGAGCAGCCGATCCTCGTGGTTGCCCCGCACGGAGATCGCGCCGACCTCCCGGAGCAGATCGAGCGTTCCGCACGGATCGGGGCCGCGCACGATCAGATCGCCGACCATGACGACCCGATCGCCCGATGCGAGGCCGACGTGCTCGATCAGCCGCGCCAGCTCATCCCGGCAGCCGTGAACGTCACCGATGATGATCGTGCGCGGCATCTCACACCCAACGTAGCAGGGACGCCCGTTCCATGGGGGGCGCCCAGGCCCGTCCCCCCGGGCACGGCAGGACCGCGCGGCCCCGCCGGCGAGCGCGCGGTTGCCACCACGCGCCGCCACGCGCCTCCGCGCGCCGCGATCGGAATTTTACATGCAATTCAGGAGTTTTGCACGCGGGCCACCTGGACGGCGCCACGCCGGGCCTCGGTCAGGCGCATTACGGGGAGTCGATCTTGGCGCGCTTCGGGATCACGACGATCCCGCCCTCGCTGACGAACCACTTCTTGCGGTCCTCCTCGAGGTTGAAGCCGATCTCGGCGCCGGCGGGGATCTCGACGTCCTTGTCGATGATGCAGCGGCGGAGCTTGACGTGGCGCCCGATCTTGACGTCCTCGAACAGCACGCACTCCTCGATGTGGCTGAAGGAGTTCACGCGGACCCGGTTCGAGAGCACGCTGCGGTGGATCCTGCCGCCGGAGATGATGCACCCGAGCGAGACCAGGCTGTCCGTGGCGATGCCGACGCGCGCGTTCGCCTCGTCGCGGAAGACGAACTTGGCGGGCGGGTCGTGGCTGATCCCGGTCCGGATCGGCCAGCGCGGGTTGTAGAAATTGAACGCCGGCTGGATGCTGACCAGATCCATCTGGGCCGCCCAGTACGCGTCGATCGTCCCGATGTCGCGCCAGTACCCGGCGCCCTCGTCCTCGCCGGGGACGCGGTTCTCGTGGAAATCGTAGACGTAGACGCGGCTGCCGCTCTGGACCATGCGCGGGATGATGTCGCGCCCGAAATCGTGCGCGCTGTCCTCCGTCGCGGCGTCGTGCTCGAGGACGTCGAGCAGCGCCTTCGTCTTGAAGATGTAGTTGCCCATCGACGCGAGGCACATGCCCGGCCTGCCGGGCATGCTCGGGGGATCCTGCACCTTCTCGTGGAAGGCGAGGATGCGCCCCGACTCGTCGCACTCGATGACGCCGAAGGCCCGGGCCTCCTCCTTCGTCACCGGGATGGCGGCGACGGTCACCTCCGCGTCGCGCGACAGGTGATCGTGCAGCATCTGGCGCACGTCCATCTTGTAGACGTGGTCGCCGCCGAAGATGCAGAGGTGCTCGGGCGACTCGTCCGTGATGACGTGCTGGGTCTGGTAGACGGCGTCCGCCGACCCCTTGAACCAGCTCTTGCCCGTGCGCTGCTGCGCAGGGACGGTCTCGATGAAGCTGTCGAGCATCGGCGAGAGGCGCCAAGCTCGGGCGATGTGCTCGTCTAGCGACGCGCTCTTGTACTGCGTGAGGATCTTGATGCGGTGCAGGCCGGAGTTGACGAAGTTCGAGAGGACGATGTCGATGATCCGGTACCGGCCGCCGAACGGCACGGCAGGCTTCGCCCGGTCGTGCGTCAACGGGCCGAGCCGGCGGCCCTCGCCGCCAGCAAGGATCATCACCAAGACCTTCGACGCTTCGAAAGCGGCGCGCAGGTTCGTCTCGCGCATGGGACGGAGAGGGTACTCGATCGATGTTGCCATCGCGAAGAGCGGAAACGCGTCCTTCGCGTATTCGAGGCAACCCCGGGGCAGGGAGAACGCAGCGGAGAGCCGCGCAACCCGGCCTGGCGGCGCCGAGCCCAGCCGGGCGGGGCGCGCTGCGGGCCTCGCCGAGCACGCCTCTCGCGCCCTCCTGCCCCGCGATGGGCGGCGCCGGCAGCGGCCCGTCGCGCTCTGCCGCCCTCCGCCCCTCCGCCCGCCCTCCGCCGCGGTGCGCTGCCGCGTGCCGATGCGCGACGATGCGCGACGATGATCGATGAAGAGAGGGGGACGTCTCCGTTTCTCTTTACGATCGAGTCGCGGCCGTGTTAGCCGTTTCCGCCGTCGCGCGCGCATGCGAGAGGCGCCTGACCCGCACGCGGCGCACCGCTGTCCGAGGGCTATTCCAGCGCTGGATCTTTCCTGCTGGAGGTGCCCGTCACGCTGACCTTGGAGATGCCATGAACGCCCGATTCGGTCGAACCCTCCTCGCCGCCATCCTCCTCGTCGCGGGCACTTCAGGGTGCGGAACGGACGAGCAGCCCTACCAGGCAAAGCCCGCCTTCAGCGGCCGCAAAGCGACCCTGCCCGCGGTGCCGACGCTGCCCGCAAAGAACAAGAAGCAGGGCGACGCTTACACGGTCTGGGGCGTCACGCACGACCTCCGGAGCCGCGTCCACTTCGAGGACGTGAACGGCAAGAAGATCTCGATCGTCGGCTACATCGTCAAGACGAACCTCGCCGAGGCCCCCGCCTGTGCCGTGCACAAGACGGGCAAGGGTGACCCGCCGGACTGCAAGGCGCCGGTCCCGAGCTTCGCGATCGCCGACGAGAAGGGCGAGACCAAGGACATGATCGACGTCATGGGCTGGGCCTCGAACTTCGCGCAGATCTACAGCATGATCGAGGCGATCGACAAAGCGCCGCGCGGCAAGGAAGGCGAGGCGAAGCTCACGGACGAGTTCTGGGGCCAGGAGCTGCCGAACCCGATCCCGGGCGTCGGCGCGAAGGTGAAGGTCACCGGCACCTACGGCGTGACGTTCACGAAGTCGACCGGCGGCGCGGCGGCCAACCCGAAGTACGGCATCATGTCCGCGGAGCAGATCGAGTTCCTCGAGCCGCCGCCCGAGAAGGCCACCCTCCCCGGCATGAAGCGCAAGCCCTGACGCCGTCGCGTCGGGCCGCTTCACGCCGCTTCACGTAAGGATGGACCGGATCCCGCTGCTCGGCTCGGTCGCCGCCGACTCGAAGACGGCATCGACGAGCAGCCGCCGCGCCGACTCGTCGTCCGCTTCCCGGCGATCGACGCGCACCAGCGACGCCGGCGCCTGACGGGTGATCGAGTCGAACGCCTCCCGATCGAACCGGTACAGCTCCTCCATCACGATCACGGCGTACGGCTGCGACGCCGCGCTCGTCGCCCGGAGCGAGCGCAGATCGCACTCACGCACCACCACCCCGAGCCGGGCCCCCGCCTCCCGGCACACGGCGACGAGCTCGGCAGGACAACCGGCCACGATCACGAGCGGAGCGGGCGGAGCGTTCGGGACCACGGCCTTGCGGGGCTTCGTACCGTCCTCCATGGGCGCCTCAACGTAGGCCATGAGTTGAGTACGCCGGCAAGGGAATTGTTTCGTCAGGCACGACTGGCGAGCCGGTCTTTCTGGGCGATACAGCGGCGATCAACGCACACCGGGTCCCTGCTGGATGTTCCACCCCCGGCCCTCTGCCACGCCGATGAAACGGATCCGCCCCGACCGCTCCATATCGTCGACAAGCTCCTCCGCCTCGAGCTGCGAGATGTCGATCCGGTCGCAGAGCACGTCCCGGAACCGGGTCTTGCCCGGCACGTAATCCTCGTCGATCAGCGTGCCGAGCGAGCTCGCCAGGATCTCGGCGGCCAAGTCGAGCGCCACCACGGGCGTGACCACGGTCTCGGCGGTCGTGCGGACGCTCTCGTCCGTCGTCTGGACGGCCGCGTCGCCCATCGTGACGCTCGCGTCTCCGGTGATGAGGGTGCCGTACTCGACGGTGCTCCGATCGGTCGTCATGACTCCACCTCGTCCGGGCTCGGGCGGGTCCGGAGGCCGCGCCCGCGCCAGGCTTCCTTCCTCGCTATGGGGCGCAGGAACGCCGATCGGAAGCCGAGCGGACGCTGACACCGCGAGGGCGCCTCCGGGGACGCCGATCCTGGCGGCGATTTCAGGCGGCAATCCGCCGAAGATCAGGGAAGCTACCGCTCCTGCCAGGCCCATCGCTCGAGGGGGGAGGCCCTGGGCCACGAGATCATGATGTCGTCCCGCGAGTACTCCCCATCACGCCCCAGCCGCGCGGGGGCGGCGCGCACGCCGATCCCCCGCGCGCGGGGGCTGATCCCGTTCCAGCTCGTCGGTCGGGTGCTGCTCCACGCGATCCTCGTCGGCGTGACGGCCGGCATCGCCGGCTCGCTGTTCTTCGCCGCCCTCGAGCTCGCCGAGCACGAGCTCTTCATCGCGGTCACCGGCTACGAGCCGCTCCGCGCCAAGGGCGAGGCGGTGCTCTCGAGCGCGCACATCGGGGCGTTCCGGCCGTGGCTCGTCCTCGTCCTGCCGGCGTTCGGCGCCCTCGTCGGCGGGGTGCTCACGACGAAGCTCGCGCCCGAGACCCGCGGCGGCGGCGGCGACGCCTTCATCCGGGCGTTCCACCACCTGGGCGGCAACTTCCGCCGCCGCGTCCCGCTGGTGAAGGCGATCGCCTCGATCTTCACGCTCGGCTGCGGCGGCGCCGGCGGGCGCGAGGGGCCGACGATGCAGATCGGCGGCGCGATCGGCTCGATCATCGGCCGCGCGCTCCGGGTGGACACGCGCGAGCGGCGGATCCTGCTCATCGCCGGCGCGGCCGCGGGCATGGCGGCCGTGTTCCGGACGCCGCTCGGGGCCGCGCTCCTCGCCGTCGAGGTGCTGCACCGCGACGACTTCGAGGCCGACGCGCTCATCCCGTCCATCCTCGCGAGCGTCGTCTCGTACTCGGTCTTCATTTACTTCTTCGGCGAGTCGACCCTCTTCGCGCACGCGCCCCGCTACCCGTTCATCCCGAGCCACCTCCCCCTCTACGCCGTGCTCGCGCTCGTCGTCTCGCTCGTGGCCACGGTCTTCCTCCGGACGCTGCACGCCGTGGAGCACACGGTGCACCGGATCACGCTGCCGCCCTGGGCGAAGCCCGCGCTCGGCGGCCTCGCGCTCGGCGCGCTCGTGACCCCGCTGCTCATGCTCCTCGGGCCGCGCTTCGACAGGCCGGGGCAGGGGTTCGGGATGCTGGGCGCGGGCTACGGGGCGGCCCAGATCGCGATCACGGGGGCCGCGTGGCTGCCGAGCGGGTGGACCGCGGTGCAGCTCCTGCTCGTGCTGCTCGCCACGAAGATCGTCGCGACCTCGCTCACCGTCGGCTCGGGCGGCAGCGCGGGGGACTTCGGCCCCTCGCTCGTGCTCGGCGCGCTCACGGGCGGGGCCTTCGGGCGCGCCGCGGAGCTCCTCCTCGGCGACCCGCGCATCGACCCCGGCGCGTTCGCGCTCGTCGGGATGGGCACGTTCTACGGCGGGATCGCGCACGTGCCCATCGCCTCGCTCGTCATGGTCTGCGAGCTCGCCGGCAGCTACGACCTGCTCGTGCCGCTCATGCTCTGCGAGGGCATCGCCTTCGTGGCGCTCAGGCACAGCACCCTGTACCGCGCGCAGGTCGCGACCAAGCGCGAGTCCCCGGCGCACCGGGACGAGCTCATCGTCGACGTGCTCCGCAGCATCCGCGTCGCCGACATCGTCATCCGCAGCCGCCCGTTCGTGTCGTTCGAGGCGCGGACGCCCGCCTCGATCGTCGTCGAGCGCATCGCGGCGTGCGAGTGGCAGGACACCTTCCCCGTGCTCTCCGAGGACGGCAAGGTCGTCGGCACCATCGACGCCGAGATCCTCCGCGCCACCGCGACGAGCCCCGAGCTCTCGGGGCTCGCGATCGCGCACGACATGATGGCGAGCCCCGCCTCGGTCAGCGAGGCCGAGGACCTGCACCACGCGCTCCAGGTGCTGCTGGAGCTGCGCGTGCGGGAGCTCCTGGTCACCGACGCCGAGGGCAAGATCGTCGGCATCCTGGACGAATCCGACGTCACGCGCGCCTACCACGACGCGACGGCGGAGCTGGAGAGCGCGGTTCAGTAGGGCTCTCGGAGCAGACGACAGACGACGGCGCGAGGCGGACGCATGGCGCGCTCGCCCTGGAAATTCGGGAATGGCCAGCTTTCCGACGCCTGCGCGGCGGCGCGGCGGACACGCGCGTGTCACGGGCGTCCGCGCGCGGATGTCCCGGTCGCGCCGCGCGCCCGATCGTGGTTCGGGCGTAATGACGCAAGCGCGCGGACCCCACCGCTTTCGGGAGTCTCCTGAGCTTTCAATCTTGGATTCCACGCAGCGACGGAACGGAGCGCGTGGGGAATACTCTCGTTCATCCGGGGAATTCGGGGTCCGGAGAGCGCGAGGGAGAACGGCATGCTGGTCGATACGCTCGGAGGTCGGACGGTGCGGCGCAACGCGGAAGTACGAACACGATCGAGCGCGCCGAACAGCCGCGCCAAGCTCGTGGTCGTCGTGGACGACGAGCCCAACATCCAGGAGGTCGTGAGCATGATCCTGGAGAGCGAGGGCGGCTACGAGGTGCGCTGCGCCTCGAACGGCGAGGAGGCGCTGGCGCTGCTCGACCAGATCGCGCCGCCGGATCTGCTCGTCGTCGACATCATGATGCCGGTGATGGACGGCTGGGGCCTGCTCACGGCGCTCCGGCACAACGAGAAGACGGCCCGTATACCAGTCATTGTTTCATCCGCGTCTTCAAAACATGACGCGACGAGCCTCGGTGTCGCTAAAGTGCTGCCCAAGCCGATCGACTACGACGCCTTCCTCGCCGCGGTCGACGAGCTCACGCGCTCCAGAGAGCGCCAGATCCTCGACGCCGAGTAGGCAGAGTCGATCGGCCGACCGCGCCACTGCCTCCATCACGGCAGAAACCGCAAATGGCCCATGGACCTCGGGGGCCGTCCAGCGGTAGCTTCACTCCAGTGTTGTTAGAGAACCCGGGTGCCGGCCTCTTCGCCGGCTACACTCCCCTCCCCGGCGCCTACGACGAGCTGTTTGGTCGAGACGGCGCTCCTCGCCCCGAGTTCCTGCGCACTGCCACGCTCCTCGGCGCGCTCGCGCCGAACGAGTTCGCGCGCGCGCAGCACCTCGCGGAGCTCGCCCTGCTCAACCAGGGCGTCACGTTCTCGGTCTACGCGGATCAGCGCGGCGCGGAGAAGATCTTCCCGCTCTGCCTCATCCCCCGGATGCTCTCCGCGGCGGACTGGGCCCACATGGAGCGGGGCCTCGAGCAGCGCGTCCGCGCGCTCGGCCTCTTCCTCGACGACGTCTACGGGGACCAGCGCATCCTCAAGGAGGAGCGCGTCCCCCGGGACCTCGTGCTCGGCTCCGGGCAGTACCTGAAGCAGGTCCACGGCCTGCGGCCCCCGGGCGGCGTGCGCATCCACATCGCGGGCGTCGACATCATCCGTGATCCGGCCGGCACCTTCCGGGTCCTCGAGGACAACCTCCGCACGCCGTCCGGCGTCTCCTATGTCCTGGAGAACCGGCTCATCAGCAAGCGCGTCCTGCCGCACCTGCTCGACAAGGCGCGCGTGCAGCGGGTCGACCATTACCCGGCCCGGCTCGCCGAGACGCTGCGCTCGGTGTCGCCCGCGAGCCCGAGCGGCACGAGCGCCGTCGTGCTCACGCCGGGGCCCTACAACTCGGCCTATTTCGAGCACAGCTTCCTCGCGCGCACGATGGGGCTCGAGCTCGTGCAGGCCCCCGACCTGTTCGTCGACCAGGACCAGGTCTTCGTCCGCACGACGCGCGGCCCCCGCCGGGTCCACGTCATCTACCGCCGCATCGACGAGGCGTTCCTCGACCCCGAGGCCTTCCGCCCCGACAGCCTGCTCGGCGTTCGCGGCCTGATGCGCGCCTACGCCGCCGGCAACGTCGCGCTCGCGAACGCGCCCGGCAACGGCGTGGCCGACGACAAGGCCGTGTACCCCTTCGTGCCGGAGATGATCCGCTATTACCTCGGCGAGGAGCCGGTCCTCGAGCAGGTCCCCACCTACCTCTGCATGCGCGACGACGACCGCCGCTATGTGCTCGACCACCTCGACCAGCTGGTCGTCAAGGCGGTCGACGAGGCCGGCGGTTACGGCATGCTGATGGGGCCGCAGTCGACCGCCGCGCAGCGGGACGAGTTCCGGGCGCGCATCCAGGCGACGCCGCGCCGCTACATCGCCCAGCACCGGATCGAGCTCTCGACGAGCCCCACCTGGGACCCGACCGCCAAGACCGCGGTCCCGAGGAGGCTCGACCTGCGCCCCTACGTGCTGACGGGCCGCGACGGCTCGTGGGTGCTGCCCGGCGGGCTCACGCGCGTCGCGCTCGTGGCCGGCTCCTACGTCGTCAACTCGAGCCAGGGCGGGGGCTCGAAGGACACCTGGGTCCTGAAGGGCTCAGGGGAGAACGCGCAGCGCACACCCTCGATCGGCGCTCCCGGCGCGGGCTCCGCTGCCGTGAACAACGACCCTCCCGGCGCGGCGCCGGGCTCTGCCCTCCCGGAGGCCCCGTGATCTCCCGCGTCGCCGATCACTGCTTCTGGTTCGGCCGCTACCTCGAGCGGACCGAGAACATGGCCCGCATCCTCGCCGTCACGCAGAACCTCGCGCTCGACGCCGAGATCCCGACGCAGCAGTGCTGGCTGCCGGTCATCATCGTGGCCGGGCAGAAGGCGCACTTCGGGGCCGAGCACGGCGAGGAGGCCGCGGCCGACGGCGAGCTCGTGCAACGCACCATGAGCTTCGACGAGGACAACCCGACGAGCCTCCGCAGCTCGATCTCGGCCGCGCGCTGGAACGCGCGGTCGATCCGGGAGGTCGTCAGCCTCGAGGTGTGGGAGACCGTCAACGAGCTCCACCTCTGGGTGAACAGCGAGGAGGCGCGGGAGGAGTTCAGGTCGAGCCGCTACGCCTTCTACCGCCGCGTACGCCAGCTCACACAGCTTTGCCTCGGGCTCACGCAGAGCACGATGCTCAACGACACGCCGCTCGATTTCATCTGGCTCGGCGTGCTGCTCGAGCGCGTCGGGCAGACCGCGCGCACGCTCGACGTGCATCACCACGCCCTGACCAACCTGCCGCCGCCGCCGCCGTCCGAGATGAGCGCCCAGGCGCAGGGCGCGCTGCGCAGGCAGCACCGGGTCGTGGAGACGGCGCTCTGGCTCTCGCTCCTCCGCGCCTGCTCGGGGTTCGAGCCGTTCATGAAGCTCAACCAGGGTCAGGTGAGCGAGCAGGCTGTCGCCCAGTTCCTCCTGTACGAGCCGCGCTTCCCGCGCTCGATCCGGCACTGCGTCCACGCGGCGTTCGCGCGCCTCTGCGAGATCCGGCCGCCGGACAGCGTGGCGCTCCCGGGCGGCGAGAGCCTCGAGCGGCTCCAGCTCCTGCACCAGTGGGTGGCCGACAGGGCCACCGAGGCGTTCGACCCGATGGCGGTCCACGCGGCGCTCACCCATGTGGTCGACGAGACGGCGATGATCTGCGACGGTATCGGTCGCGAGCTGCTCGGTTACGGGCCGCCCGACAGCAACCCCACGGTCACGAGCCAGTAGCCGCAACAGTCGCCGACGCACCCATGCCGAATCTCCTCGCGATGTCGTTCGAGGGCGAGCTCGCCCCATGCTTCGATCTCACCTGCCTGCAGCCCGGACGCAAACTGCCTGACGGCTGGGGCATCGGTTACTACCCCGGCGGGGAGCCGAGCGCCTCGGTGCTCAAGGAGCCGGCGCCGCCGCAGGGGAGCATCCGCAGCGAGCTCGTGAAGGCGTGGGAGCACCTCGAGTCGTCGCTGCTCGTGCTGCACATCCGCACGGCGACGTGGGGCAGCGTCAACGACGCCAACACGCAGCCGTTCAGCCGGAGCTGGGGCGGGCGTGACTGGCTGTTCGCGCACAGCGGCAGCCTCGTCGACCGGATCGAGGTCGATCCGAAGTCGCTCTTCCAGCCGGTCGGCTCGACGGACACGGAGCTCATCCTGTGCGAGCTCATGCGCTGGATGGCGTCCGAGGGCCTCCGGAGCATCGGCGACGTCGATCCGGCGGTGCTGCGCGACTGGTTCGACGAGATGAACGAGCACGGCCCCCTGACGTCGGTCCTGGCCGACGGCCGCGATCTGGTGGTCTACGCGGATCGCGATCGCGAGGGGGACGCCTTCCTGTGGGAGGTGCTGCCGCCGTACGAGCGCCTCGCGTTCGGGGACGACGATCTGGAGGTCGACCTGACGCGCCGGGGGGTCAAGAGCCGCAAGGGCGTCATCGTCTCGTCGGAGGAGCTCAAGGTCCACGCGAGCGGGCGGCCGGCGGCCTGGAAGCGCGTGCCCCCGGGGCACCTCGTGGTGCTGCGGCAGGGGGCGCTCCGGGCCACGGCGTCCCCGCGCACCGACCGGCGCAAGCCGTCGTCGTCCACGCCGCCGCTCTCGTCGCGCCCGGTCCGGCGCCCCGTGCACGCGGCGATCCGCCGCTTCCAGGTGGTGCACCGCACGTCGTACCACTATGCGACCGCGGTGGAGCGCAGCACGCACCTCCTGCGGCTGACGCCGGCGCACGACCGGATGCAGACGCTGCTGCACAACGAGATCGACGTGTCGGTCGAGGGCCAGCATCGCGAGTACGACGACGTCTTCGGCAACCGCGCGCGGCGGGTGCTGCTCGACACGCCGTTCAACGATCTCGTCATCGAGTCGAGGTCGCGGGTGGAGCTGCTCGACACCGATCCGCTGAGCTTCCGCCCGCTGCGCGCCCGGTCGACGATCCCGCTCGTGTGGATGCCGTGGCAGCGCCAGATCCTGCAGCCGTTCCTCCTGCCGCCGGAGCTGCCCGAGAGCGAGCTCGCGGAGCTCAGCGAGTACGCGATGACCTTCGTGGAGCGGAACGGCTACGATCTGCTCGACACGCTGCTCGACCTGAACGCGTCGATCTTCGAGGAGTACGAGTACAAGCAGGGGTCGACGAACCTGTTCACGACGGCGTTCGACGTGTACGCGAACCGCCGCGGCGTGTGCCAGGACTTCACGAACCTGTTCATCTGCCTGACGCGGCTGCTCGGCGTGCCGTCGCGCTACGTGTGCGGGTACATCTACACGGGGCCGAAGCACGAGAACCAGCGGCAGAGCGAGGCGTCGCACGCCTGGGTCCAGGTGTACCTGCCGGAGATCGGGTGGAAGGGCTTCGACCCGACGAACGGGATCCTGACGCAGACCGATCACATCCGCGTCGCGGTCGGGCGCAACTACGTCGACGCGACGCCGACCTCGGGCACGATCTACGTGGGTGGCGGGGCGGAGCGCCTCGCGGTCGACGTGCGGGTCGAGCCCATCGATTGAGGGGGCGGGGGGCTCAGGGACGCGGGTGGTAGGGTACTTTGGCCGAAGGTGGGGGCTCTTGAACCGCCAAGACGCCGAGGACGCCAAGAAAATAAGATTCTTGGCGTGTTATGGCGCCTTGGCGGTTCCATCATGCCGGCCCGGTCGGGGTAAACTGTGCTGTCCGCGGTGATCTGCCAGTAGGTCTGCGCAGAGGCCGTCTCCATGGCGAGGAGCACCCGGCCGAGGTTCTCCACGTCCTTGTTCTCGAGCGCCTCGCCGAGGAGCTGCATGCTGTACCACGCGTTGACGGCCTCGGAGGTCGACTCCTGGTTGCGGCCGTCCGCGAACGGGAACAGCCCCGACGCCCACGAGCGGCCCCTGAACCAATCCATACTGCGGAACGGCGTGAAGAACGTGTCCTTGGTGCTCGGGTTCGCGATGTCCCGGACGAGCCAGAGCGCCTTGTCCCCGTACTCCTCGCGCCACGCCTCATCGCTCTTCGCCAGCACGGCCGCGGCATAACCCTGGTTGCGTCGACGCTCCACGTGAAGTGATCGCTCCAGCGATGGAGGCGCGGATTGAAGAGCGGCACGATCTCTCCCGTCAGCGGGTCGACCGATTCCGTGGCGCCTGCCTTGAACTCGTTGCATGGGCGGCATGCGAGGCATACGTTCTCGAACGAGGTCGGCCCGCCCTTCGAGACCGGCGTGATATGATCGTAAGTCAGGGGAATTCCGCTATTGGCCTCGCTTGTCAGGCAGTATTGACAGCGGCGCCGATCGGCCTCCTCGATACGAGAGCGGAGCAGTTCGGAGACGTAGGTTGACACCGCAGTCCGTCTTCCATCTCGTGGAGGGCGCGCGCTACGGCGAAGCGACGGCGTGCCCGCGCCATCGCAGGAGCGCCGCAGCGTGGGCCTTGCGGAGCATGAACAGGTCGCTCTCGTGCCGGAGACGCTCGAGCTCGATGCGCTCCGCCGGCGTGAGGAGCCCCTGGGTGTTCCGGTCGAGCAGCTCGTCGTAGCGCGCGAGCTCTGCTTCGGACCTGTGGTTCTTCGCGATTTGCCAGAGCGCCTGGTCGTCCATCTTGTCGAGGCAGGCGAGGTCGACCTGGAACTCCGGGGGCGCGTCGTCCCAGGCGGGAGGGCTGCCGAGGCTCAGCGCGCGTAGCATCACGGCTTCGAGCGGCTGTCGGGTCGCGAGCGCAGTCCCCCTCAGCCGCTGGTAGAGCGCTTCGGGGAGAGCGAGGGTGACGGTGGCGGTCGACATCGCGCTGGGGTGGACGCGGGAGGCAAGCTCGCCTCGCCGTCGAGCCTAGCACGAGGAGCACCCCGGCTCCTCCCCGGCCAGCCGCGATGAGGAGAGCGAACGCGCGGCGGGGCTGCCGGCCGGGGCGATGCGCCGGAGGCTTTCGGCTGGATGCGCGGGGGCGGGGGGCGCCCCACCGCAGCGGCGCTGCGCGCCGGCGGCGGGGCGGGGCGCTGCGCGTGGCGAGGCCCTACTCGTGGACGGCGGCGTAGCGGCCGCTGGGCGTGACGATGACGTGGGCGGTGAGCGGGACGTGCAGCTCTGCCGAGAGGTGGCGCAGCTCCAGGGTCATGTCTTCGTCCTCGCGGGTGGGCGTCGGGTCGCCGCTGGGGTGGTTGTGGGCCAGGACGAAGCTCTGGGCCGCCATGTCCAGCGCCGTGCGCAGGACGGTCGCGCGGTCGATGGTGAGCACGTCGGCGCCACCGCGGGCGAGCAGGCGCGTCTCGCGGACGCGGCCGTGGCCGTCGAGCGCCGCGATCCAGAGCTCCTCGTGGACCAGGGAGGCGAGCCTCGGGCCGAAGTACCGCGCCACGCGGGCGGCGTCGTTGAGGAGCGCGCCCCGGCGCGCGCGGGCGGCGTGGTAGCGGCGGCCGAGCTCGAAGGCGGCGGCGAGCCGGGTCGCGTCGAACAACGCTATCTGGGTGCGCTCGGCCAGCGCCGCGGGCGAGAGGCGCCCGAGCGCGGGGAGAGCGGCCGTGCCGAGCAGGCGCGGCCCGACGCCGGGCAGGCCGAGCACCATCTCGAGCAGGGCGGCCTCGGTCGCGGTCGGCAGCTCGGCCGCCGTCTCGGCGGGGGCGTCGACGGGGGCGCGGCTCATCGGGCTCATCGGGGCCACCTCCGAGCGCGGGTGAGGGCGCGGGCGAAGAGGCGGCGCGCGAGGCGCAGGCGGGTGGCGACCGTGGGGCGCGGGAGCGAGAGGGAGGCGGCGATCTCGAGCGAGGAAAGGCCGGTGGCGGCGAGCGACAGGATCTCGCGCAGCTCGGGGCGGAGACGGTGGAAGGCGCGGAGCAGGCCGCGGGCGACGAGGCGGGCCTCGGGCGAGGGGGCGGCGAAGGCGGAGAGGCGGTCCGGGTCGACCGCGGGGAGCTCGTGGCGGCGGTGGGCCTTGGACCGGTCGTGCGAGGCCTGACGCGAGGCGATGCCGGCGAGCCAGCGGCGGAGGGCGTCGGCGGGAGGAAGCGCGGGGGACGGGCGGAAGCGGCCGGCGCGCAGGCTGCGCCAGGCGCCGAGGAGGGTGTCCTGGGTGAGGTCGTCGAGATCGGCGGGGAGAACGCCGCGGGCGCGGAGGGTGCGGCGGATGAGCGGGCGCTGTTCGAGGAGCGCGCTGGGGTCGAGGTAGACGGAGGGGTGCGGGGGCTGGTGGTGAAGGGGTTTGGGCGGGCGGGCGAGGCGGCTGCGAGCAGCGGGTCGGGGGCGGCGACGGGAGGGCGGATCGATCTCTTGGCCCTGGTCAGGGCGTAGACGTACGGTTTCCATGTCGGACCTCGTTCGTGCGGGGTTCGGCCACGCCGCCCGGGGTGTTAGCAGCACCCGCGGGCGGCACTTTTTGTGGTCTCGCCACGTTACGAACTGACAGCCGGCAGGTCAATGAAATCCGATCTGCTGGATCATTATTCTGAACCCGGCGCGGGGGTACGCGAACGGCGTGCGAACGCTCACGCTCGATACCCTCCTGCTCTACATTGCGGCGAACCTGCGGCGTCTACGCCAGCAGCGCGGCATCACGCAGGAGCAGCTCGCGGAAACCGCCGGGATCGAGCTGCGGACGATGCAGGCGATCGAGGTTGGGCGGCAGAGCATGAGCCTCGGCACGCTCGTCAGGCTCGCGAACGCGCTTGATGTGTCGCCCGGAGTTCTTCTCCGCAGCGCCGCGATGCCGGAGATCAAGCGCGGCCGGCCGCGCAAGCGTCCCGCCGGCACCTGACAGTCAACCCCCAGTGTCCGCAGCTCGACAGCCCGCGGCCATCCGCGCCCTTCTCCACCTGGCGCATCGCCGGCGCGTGCTTTGCTGCGGGCCGTCCCGCGTGGTGGAGAGCTCGGCGAACTGCGGCAACCTGAACAGCCCCGTGGCTGATCGGCCGGGAGGTTGCAGGGGCACTCCTTCGCTTCGGAGGGGTAGCGCATCAAGGACCCGCTCGCGCCTTCATTTGGTGTAGAGACCGCACGGTCCTGGCGCTGGCCTCCTTGACAAGATGGGGCAGCCGTCGGCTACGCTACCTTTCCGCGATGCGTGGGGGCGGCACGTGGGAGTGGGGTCGGAGTTCAAGGCGCGCCACGCGCAAGCGGCGGTCAGCGGTCGAGAGGGCTAATCACGCCGAGAGGGCCGCGGTCGACGATGTGGGTGTAGATCATCGTGGTCCGCACATCCTTGTGGCCGAGCAATGTCTGGATCGTCCGGATGTCGGTGCCCGCCTCGAGCAGGTGGGTCGCGAAGCTGTGGCGGAGGGTATGGCATGTCGCGCGCTTGGTGAGCCCCGACGCCCGTCCGGCATTGTTCACGGCCCTTTGCACCGCCGATTCGTGCAGGTGGTAGAGGACCTGTCGACCCGTCGCTGGATCGGTGCAAGGGCGAGAGGCGGGGAAGAGGTACTGCCAGGGGAGGCTCGTGGCTGCTCCTGGCATCTTCGCTCGCAGAGCGTGGGGCAGGTCGACCTCGCCGCGGCCAGCCGCGAGCTCCTTCTTGTGCCGTTGCGCCACGGCGTCGAGCTGGACCTGCAGCTCGTCGCGCGCCCGAGCGGGGAGCAAGGCCGGCCGGTCGTGCTGTCCTTTCCCGCGGCGCACCATGATTTGCCGTCGATCAAGGTCGACGTCTTTGACGCGAATCGAAAGCGCTTCGAGGAGGCGGAGGCCGCTTCCGTAGAGAAGCTCGCCGATGGGTCGAAAAGGTGGGATCAGGTGCTCGAGCAAGGTGAGCGCGTCCTTTCGCGAGAGGACCGTGGGGAGGTGCTCCGGCCGGCGGGCACGCTCGAGCGCTTCGAGCCGGGGTATCTGCAGGTCGAGGACCCGCTTGTAAAGGAAGAGGAGCGCACACAGCGCTTGGTTTTGCGTGGACGCCGCGCTGCGGCGCGCGACCGCAAGATCGTTGAGGAAGGCCGTGACCTCTTCCGCGCCCATCTGCCGTGGGTGCTTGCCGTGATGAAAGCGAATAAATGCCCGGATCCAGTGGACATACGCCTCTTCGGTACGCGGCGAGTAATGCAGGCGCCGGATGGTGGCGCGCACGGCTTCGATGAGGGTCATGGGGATGGTTCCGATTGGTTGGGGCCGGTTCGTCGGACCCGCATTGACCCTCATCGGCGCAGGGCAGGCGCGAGTTGCGGAGGCCAGCGGATATTTGGGCCGCACTTCGGTCGCCCGAGGCAATCAATTGCAGGCACGCATCTTGCTTTGCGGCACACCGTCGCCGTCCGAAGCCCCTCAACGGCGATACGTAGTTGTGCAGCGGCGGCCTATCTCCGGAGATGCGCAGATAGCCTGCGGAAGATCGCGACCTATCCGCGGGAATATGTAGATATGCTGCGGGGTGCCGCGACTCATCCGCGAGAACACGGTGATCGGGCACCGCGGTTCGCAGCCTACATGTAAAAAATGCGAAGATATGTCGCGCGGCACAGATGATTGCGACGTTCGACTGAGTATCCATGAGACGCCCGGAGGGACCGGACGATGACGCGTCAAAATGATCGACACTGCCTGATCATCGCTCCAGGGGGCGCAGACTTAACTGTGCTGATAGAGGTGCTCCATGAGAACGGTTACGAGGTATTAGCGCCTACGGCGATGGGCGCCGGCGTCACTTGGCTTGCGGCTCTAGGTGAGGCCCTTGGGCGCGCCGACCTCGTAGTTGGGGTCCTTGATGTCAGCGACCCGTCCGCCGCCTTCTTCGACCTTGGATTCGCGGTCGGGCGAGGTACCCCTATCCTTATCATCGCCCCTCCCTCAGTTGCGCTCCCCGTGGGTCTGTCTTCTGTCCCTGTGGTGCGCGCAACCATTACCAACAGGGAAGCTCTCGAATTCGCCCTGCCGAACTTCAGACCGCCCGGACCCAAGCGTCGCACCTCCCGCCTAGCGGGACCGGACGTCGCGAGTCTGATTCCTTCTTATCGGGCGCGCGCTCGCACTGCACGAGGAAGGGATCTGGAAGAACTAGTCGCGACAGTTTTCACCGATGCAGGCATCGAAGCAAAGTCCAATGCACGAATTGGTCCACGGGAAATAGACCTTGCGATCTGGTCCGACGCTCTCGAGCCATATCTGGGCGCACCGGTACTGGTAGAAGTCAAAGACCAAATCGACGAACGGGGGCTCGCGCGAGCCCTCGCCCATCTGACGGTGACTGTGAATGCAGCGCAGGCTCAATGGGGAATCCTGGTATATCGCGAGGGCCCCGCGGGTGCGGTCGTCAATGCGCATCTCAGCCAAGCGGCGCACGTTCTCGCTCTGACGGTCGACGATCTGCTTGATGGCCTCGCTCGATCAAGCTTGTTCGACCTGCTCCGCTCGCTGAGAAACCGGAAAATACACGGTGTGGGGCAATAATGGCGACCAAGTTCGCAGCCACGACTGCCGCACTGCTGCAAGCCTCTCTGCGCGCTAAAACAAGTCAGAGCAAAGGAAAACTGTTCGAAGACCTTGTGGCTCACTTGTTCTCGTCGATCAGGGGAGTCGAAGTGAATCGCCGCAACGCAAAGAATCCGTTTCAAACGGAGGAAATTGACGTTGCCCTCTGGAATGACCAACACTCTTCCGCAGTTCCTTTCCTCCCCTGGATCATCCTCGTGGAGTGTAAAAACTGGACCACAGCCGTCGGCTCAGAGCAGGTAAGCTGGTTCGATACCAAGCTTCGAAACAGAGGCATTGAACTCGGCATTCTATTTGCCGCCAATGGGATCACCGGAGACGCTAAGTCGCTCACAGACGCACACCTTACGATCGCAACGGCGCTGCGGGAACGGCGACGAATCGTCGTACTTACGTCCTCCGACGTTACGGCGTTGAGAGGGCCTTCGCAGCTGGTAAGCCTGCTCAAACAGAAGCTTTGCGATCTTGCAATTGTTGGAACAACCATATGAAGGCCGACCGGCCGAACTCAGCACTGAACCCGACCGCGCTTTGCGCGGCGGGTTACCGCAGCGTTCGGCAGGCAGGCGTTGTAGGCCGCGCGGAAACCGTAAACCGCGACAGATGGTGGACGCAAACATGATCAATACTAGGGAAATGAGCCTGACGCGGCGATGGCCTCCGTCTGTGATGATAGCGGTTTCCTTCAAGGCAGGGCGCCACCCTGACTCAAGGGCGCGACCAGGATCATGATGGCCGCGGAGCGTCCTACCGGCTTCGAGCTGCGATGGCTCCAGCCGCTGCGAGGCGACGAGATCGCGCCCCTAGTCGCCAACGTGGTGCACTCATCGCCGGAGGTGGCCAAGCACTCCTTGAGCGCGGTTGTGCGCCTGTCCCTCACGCCTCGGGCCTGGTCGCTGGTCGCCGCCAATACCCGGCTCCTCCTCGATCGCGCCGCGACCTTCGACGAGCCCACCCTGGCCGAGATCCTCCGCAACGCGACCAGGATCCCTGTGCCGTCGCTGCGCGCCGTGCTCCTCGACTTGCTCGAGAAACCCCTCGCCGAGGTGCCACGCCAGCACCTGATCTCCGCCCTCGCCCGATCAGAGGAGCCAGCGGTCGTCCCCGCTCTGCTACGGCAGCTGCGAAGCTCCGATCCTGAGGTGAGAGTCGTTGCCGCCCGAGACCTGTCGATCTTTCGGGGCTTGGACCGCGACGAGCTGCAAAGAGCCTTCGCCGGAGAGCTTCACCCCGCGGTGCGCTTCTGGATCGCGCTAGCGCTGGCCGTAGGCGGCGCGCCGGACGCGTTGCTCCAGTTCTTCCGAGAGCGGCGACTCCGGTATCGCTTGAAGCCGCCCTACATCAACCACCGAGCATGGCAAATCGCCTGGCAGGTCGAATCGCTTGCGGCCCGACTGCGCAAAGGTCGGCTGGGAAAGCTTCTCGGACCGGTAGACGTCTTTCTCCGACAACGCGGCCTTCTTCCGGGCTGGGAGTGGGAGCCGGCGATCTCGGTCGATGGCTCCGAGCAGTTCGTGCTGCACGAGCGAGCTGACTTGCTCTCGGACGAGATCCGCCGATCGATAGGACGAATCCCGCTCTCTCCGACCGACGCGAGGGCCACCCTTCAGCATACGCTCAAGCCCCAAGAGCCCCATCGCTGGCCCGGTGCCGAGACACGCGCTCCAGAGCGCGTCGCTTCCGAGACCGAGATCGCGGGCGCCAAGCAGACGGTCGAGCGGTGGATCGAGCGCGCCCCCGATTGGGCGGCGGAATCGCAGGAGCTCTGGGACAGGCGGACAGCGCGCGGCGTCGTCGGATTCGAGCCTGGGTTCGCCCAGGTCGATCCAAGGCTGCGCGGGCGCGCGGTAACAGCCCTCTTCGTGCGTCAGTTCGCCCGGATGCGTGATCCGGTCAGCGCGGAACCTTTCCTCTATCGGCACGACGAGTTCGCCATTTCGGACGGCGGAAACACCATGTGCGTGCTCGTGATGAGCATCATCGAGGGTGCGGCGGGCATCGACGTCGCAGAGCTGTTCCGGCTCTATTGGGAGAACGAGCAGGCGCCCGTATATCCAGGAATCCAGCTCGCGGCCGCGGCATCGTATGCGAGCCCTCGGGAGGTGCTGGTGGCGACCGAGCTGGCGCTCCGTTCCGGGTCACCGGAGCACCGTCGCGCGGCGGCCGAGTTCATCGAGCTTGTTCGCCGCTACGTGGGCCAGGGGATCCCGGGTTGGGGCGGGGAGGGAGGTGCGCCGGAAACCGAGTCCGACCATGCCAGCGCCGAGCACCGCGAGACCCTGTCGTACGACCCGCTGCTCGAGGCTCCCGCGCTGGTCTCCCCCGAGCAGAGCGTGAAGATCCGGGTGGATCTTCGGCGGGCCGCCGGTCTCGCCGGCCAGCTTCGGTTGGAAGACATCGCCTCTCCCTGGCGGGCGCTCACGGTGGACGTGTCCATCGTCGCCCCCGGCATCCGAATCCAGGCCGGGCGCGAGAGCGGAGTCATTACCTTGTACCCGGACGGCACCTCGCTGCCCTTCGAGACGGAGGGTGAGGTGGCTCCAGAAGAGGGTCAGAAAGGCATCCGGCTCTGCGCGCTCTTCAGCTTTCGTGGCCGTAATTGTGGCTGGGCGGACCTCCGAATCACCCTGGACGCCGCTCACCCGCGTGGCTCGCCCATCGCCGCCAGCATCGAGATAGATCTCGATGCCGAGCCCCCCGCGCTCACGCTGCAAATGGCCTACGACGAGCTGGCGGATGTGTACGTCTACAATGTCTTGACGAGGGAGGAGCTCCAGCACCTCCCCGGCATGCCCGATGAGGCTTGCGGGAGCGTCCGGCTGCAACGAGACGACGTCGCCCAGTGCCGACGCATCTTCGCTACGACGGTCGCGATGGACGCCGGGCAGGCTCGGAGCACGCTCCAGGGGCTCGGCGATCTGCTCTACGAGCGTCTCCCCAAACCCTTTCGCGAGGCATACCAGGCGCTTCGCGAGCGGCTCGGCGAGGGCTTCGATATCCAGGTGATCAGCGACGACCCGGGGTTCCCCTGGGAACTCGCCCGTCCATGCCTCGACGGGTCGAGCACGACCTTGCTCTGCGAGGCGCATCCCATTGCGCGATGGCCAAGCGGCCGGATTGACTCTCGCCGCGTTCGGCTGAGAAGGGGCGGGACCATCCTCACGGTCGCTCCGGCTTACAAGGGCAAGGAGAGCCTTCCTCGCACGAAAGAGGAGGCGGCTTGGCTGGTCGAGGAGCTCGGGGCAACACGCTTGAAGCCGATAACCAGGGACGGCTTCCTTGGCGCCCTTCGAAGAGGCGATCCACCTATCTCGGTGTTGCACGTCGCCGGACATGGCACATTCAATAGAGATGCACCACTCCTCTCGAAGCTGGGGCTGGGAAGTCAGTACCTGACGGTAGCGGACATCCGGGGGACGCCGAAGCAGGCGCTCGAAGACGCCCTCGTCCTCCTGAACATTTGCGAGGCGGGAGCGGCGGACGGGCACTTCGGGCATACGGTCGTCAGCCTGGCGGAGAGTTTTCTGCATCGCGGCGCCGCGGCCGTCATCGCGCCAATCTGGACGGTGGGGGACGGAGAGGCCTTGGAGATGCTGAAACGCTGCTTACCCCGGATGCTCAGCGGCACGCCGATCGCCGAAGTGCTTCGCGACGCGCGCTACGGAGATGGCATGTCCATCGATCCGCTCGCGTACCTGCTCTGGGGCGACGTGCACGCCGCATTCGGCCCGCAGGAGGCGGACGATGCCGCTCGGATCGGCTGAGTTCCTCCGCTGCGGTTATGCCGCTCCGCCAACGCGGCCCAGAGCATGGCGGCGCCATGGCGGGGCGGCTTCGTCATCTGAGGCGCCGAACAAGCCGATGAAGCAGGCCGGCTTCGCCGGCAGCTTATCGTCGGTCGTTAGGCGGGCGGAAGGCGTTGCGGAGCCCTCCGGTGCGGCGTACGGTGACATTGTGTAGGACGGCGCAACGATCGCACACCCAACACTTTGCAAGGGTCCCACTAATGGCGAAGGTCTCGATCTCCAAGAACCTCACCCATCCGCAGTGTGTGCTTGCTGCGCAGCACTTCCAGCAGTACTGGCAGATCGTTCTGACCCAGGCGGGTAGCAACGGCGATTTCACTATCGGCCATGGCGCGAACGGCAGGTGCGCCCACATGCACGCGGCGCCGTGGAACCGCAATCTATGGATTTGGTCAAACCCAAGAGGTTGTAAGGTGTTTCTTAGTTTGAAAGCGAAAATTCATCGCGACTACTGCGGCGCCGGAAGGGTCGCAGGAGGTGCGTACCGCGGCGTTGGCCATTGCTCGTGCGGGGGCCAGCACTGACGAGGATAAGAGGAATCGCCGCTCCATGCCTTTGGTGCTCACTAGAAGAGGTCGCCGGTGGCCCAATCGACTCAGACCGAAAGGGTTTGAGTCGTTTGATCATGAGGATTTTGCCACGTGGTGGAAACGGAACCAAGCCGAACTCCCGGATCTGGATCCGCGAGTGTTCGAGCAATGGGTCTTTCGCCATTGGTCGTATTCGGAGTACTTCGGTTTGCCACTGCGGGGCCTCAAGTGCCGGGCCGTGTACCTTGAGACGAATACGTTGCTTGCGGTTGGCGCTGGTGGCAACGCAATCCCAGACCGGACTCCCGAGTCCCTCTTGGCGGTCTTCGAGCACATGCGCGAGTTGCCGTGTCAGCCCATGATCACGATGAATAGTACCGGCACCTGGGACTTTCCCGTGCTGCTGCTGGAGAGTCCAAACGGATTCGTCTATCGTGGACGACAGGAACATGCACCGAAACTGTGGCTCATCGAGGGGCACCTGCGAGTTCGGTACCTGATGGCCCTCGCTGCGCACGGTGTCGTGCAGAAGGAGCACTCGGCGCTTGTACTCGCTTACGACTCCACTCGCTCGCGCGTCTGGGGAAGGGCATGATTCACCGCTTCGATGTACTCCATCTCCGCTGGGAGCCGCCGAACAAGCGGCTGCTGCCGGCGGATCGAGTAGGCGCCCCCCGTTGCCGGGGGGCGCCTCTCACAGAACCGGACAAGTGCTGTTCACATCCGGCTCTTCGGGACGGCGGGTTGCGACCCCCGCCGCCGGCCGGTTCACGACCTCTCCTATCCCAGCGGCAGCGTCAGCTGCACCGGGGCGACGATGCGCCGGGCGTGGGCCTCCCACTGCTCCGCGAGCGACACGAGCCCCCGTTCGGCGAAGTACGCGTTGCGGAGCCCTCGGTCGACCGCCGGCGAGTGGCTCAGCGCCCACCGGGACTTGCGGCCCCCGTAGACGTTGCGCCACGCCGTGCGAGGCTTGACCCCCAGCCGAATCAGTTTCCGTACGATCGTGCGCTTGGTCTTCCAGTGCGCGAGCTGGATCGCGCGCAGCCGGCGCCGCGCATGCGCGTCCAGCCCCTCGAGCGTCTGCTTGACCCCTGCCGTGCAGATGCCGAAGAAGCCGAGCCATCCGAGCAGAAACGCGTTGAGCTGGAGGATGCAGGCTCGCAGCGAGCTTCCCCAGTTTCTCGGCGTCAGCTCGCGGATGGCGGCGTCGACGCGCTCCTTGGAGCGCTTCGACAGCAGCACCTCGACCTCGCCGTCGAGCGGCTCGCGCCGCAGACGGAAGCCAACGAAGTGCCGTTCCTCGGGACGGGCTACGGCGCTCTTGGCGGCGTTCACCTTCAGGCGCAGCCGCCTCTCGATGAAGCTCACCAGGCTCGCCATGACCCGTCGCCCCGCTTGCTCGCTACCGACGTAGATGTTGCAGTCGTCCGCGTAGCGCACGAAGCGGTGCCCGCGCCGGGCAAGCTCCTGGTCGAGCTCATCCAGCACGATGTTGCTGAGCAACGGCGAGAGCGGGCCGCCTTGCGGGACCCCCTCGTCCATGCTCACCGCCACGCCATCCGGCATGACCACCCGCGCCTTGAGCATGCGGCCGATGACCACGAGCAGCCGGCGGTCCGTGACGCGCTGGGCAAGCCGCGCCATGAGCCGCTGGTGGTGGACTCGATCGAAGAACTTCTCCAGGTCGAGATCCACGACCCACTCGTAGCCCTCTTCCACGTAGCCTCGGGCCTGGGCGATCGCGGTGTGGCAGCTCCGGCCGGGCCGAAAGCCGTGGCTGCTCCCGTGGAATGTCGGCTCGTACAGCGGCTCGAGCACCTGCCGTACGGCTTCCTGGACCACGCGATCCACCACGTTGGGGATCCCCAGCCCACGCTCACCGCCTCCCGGCTTGGGGATCCACACGCGCCGGATGTCTCCGGGCACGTACGTTCCCGCAAGCAGGGCCGCGCTCAGCTCTGGCAGCAGCCTGGGCAGGTGCTCGCGCACTTGCTCGATGCTCTGCCGGTCGGGGCCGGGGGCTCCGTTGTTCGACGCCACCTTCTCGAAGGCCTCCCGCAGTCGTTCCGTCACCTCTTCCATCGTCGCCGACGTGGCTGTCTTCTTCTTGCGCCTCGGCTTCGGCGCCGCGCGCGTCGCAGCCACGGGTCGGCCCATGTCCGCAACGCCGTCGGCCCTTCCGGCTCGCGCCGGCAGGTCTTCGGCTGTCCCGAAGCGCATCCCAAGCTGCCCCGTCCGTTCGTTGACCGGGACCGCCTTCCCTCCCCCGAGCGGGTCGCCCCGCCGGGTTACGGCCGCCTTTCGACGGCTTTTCGGTACCATGCGGTCCTCTGACTTCTGCCGGGCCATGACCTTTCGTCCTTCCGTCCTACGGGCTACCGCTGGCGCGGAACCCGGCAGAGCTCACCGGGTAAGTCCCCACAGTCTTCACGACCATCCCGTCGCCCCTACGCCTGCGCCTCCGACGGAGATCGGGCTTCACCGCTGGCAGCCGGCTCACCCGGCGCAGACGCCTCACGGCGCTTCGCTCTCGCTCGACACGGTCGTGCACCTACAGCTTCCACCAGACGCCCCCCTCGCGGGTTCAAGGCCGTGCAGCCAGCGCCCTTGCCTCCTCGGTGTCGGGTTCCCTCCGTCAGGGCCCCGGGTCTGGACTTGCACCTCCTGCCTGTGGGTCATGCCGGTCGCACTGCACCTGCGCCGCGCTGCGCGCGGCCCGGCGCCCCGCGGCAGAGCCGCAGTCGTTCGGCGGGCGGGTCCTGTGCCACGCGCGTCAGGCGGGAGGGTCTCTCGGCGGCGGAAGGAGCGTTCGGCGCGGCAGGCTGTCCGCTCGATGCGGCAGGGCGCGCGTTCGGCATCGCCGAGATCGACGTCGGCGCGAGCTGGATCGCCTCGACCCTTGCTTGCGTGTGACAGACAATGTCACGAGTACGCGTGGCGGCACTTGCCGGCCGAACTGATCGTGCCTACGTGACAGCGACCGTATGTTAACTCGCAAACGTAGTGCACGATCATGACCGCGCACGACGTTCGGGCAATCCGCGCGGCGGACTGCCCTTCGGCCCACGCTGCAACCCCCGGGTACCCATGGCCAACGTCCAAAAACAGTTCGAGCAGTACGACGACAAGATCCGGCTCACCCGCTACGACGAGAACGCGACGCTCGTGAAGCGCCGCGACGCGGTGCTCGACAAACTCCGCGACCGCTTCCGGGCGATGCGCAAGGAGGGCAAGGACATCCCGACCTTCCGGTGGTTCAACCAGGGCAGCTACGAGATGGGCACGGGGATCGACCCCGAGAACGGCGACTACGACATCGACGTCGGCCTCGACTTCAACGCCACCAAGTCAGAGTACGAGAACCCCGTCACCCTCAAGGAGCTCGTCTACGACGCGCTCAAGGACCACACCCCGCTCGGCACCGTCGTGCGCCGGTCCTGCGTGACAGTGAAGTACCAGATTGACGGCGAGCTAGCCTACCACGTCGACCTCGCGATCTACACCTGCGACAACACCGAGGCCGACCCGCGCACGCTCTACCTCGCCAAGGGCAAGCTCAACTCCGCGCCCGAGCACCGCGAGTGGGGGCTCTCCGATCCCAAGGGCCTCACGGCGTGGGTTGCCGAGCGCTTCGAGGGCGACGAGGAGACCCAATTTCTTCGCGTCGTGCGAGCCCTCAAAGGCTGGAAGTCGTGCATGTTCGACCACAACGGCAACAGCGCGCCGCCGGGCATCGGTCTCACGATCGCCGCGGGCCGCCTGTTCCGCCCGGAGGTGGCGATCGACCCCGTGACCATGAAGACCACCTGCGACGACCGCAAGGCCATGCGCAGGCTCGTCGACGCGATGGTGCGGGACTTTTCGCTGGTCGTGTCGCAGGAGACGCCCGGCACGCAGGTGGAGCGGCTGTTGGTCGCGCTGCCCGTGGTCCCGAACAAGGACGTGTTTGCGAAGATGACCGACACGCAGAGCCGCAACTTCAAGGCGAAGCTCGTCGGATTGCGGGACCTGCTCGACGCCGTGGAGCGCGAGGAGGACCCCGTCGAGGCTTGCACCAAGATGCAGAAGCAGTTCGGGAGCCGGTTCCCGGTGCCCCCGAAGGAGGAGACGGCCAAGTCGGGCAACCGCGCGATCACGTCGTCGGGTGTCTCCGCGTAGCCGCGCATGCTCGCGCCTTCCACTACGGTACCCGCCGCGCATCACGCGTACCTCGAACGGTTGGGGACCGAGGGGCACCTTCGGGATCCTCGCCCGATCGAACCGCGCGCTGCGTGGTATCGGGACCGCACCCTCACGGCAGCCGTGGAGGGAGCGCTCGATCTCGGTGACCGGGTGGCGCGAGTGCAGGTGGGACTCCCGGTCGGGTTCCCCTCGCGACTTCCGGTGGTGGCCGTCGACCCTCGCGGCGAGTTCGCGGCCCTGCCCCACGTGGAGCCGAACGGCGCGGTCTGCTACCGCCCGCGCGACGAGCCCCTCCTCGACCGCGAGGACCCGTTCGGGATCGTCCGCGAAGCGCTGAACCTCGTGGCGGCGACCCTTCGTGCGGGACTGCACGGCGACCGAGCGCGGGAGTTTGCCGACGAGATCGTTGCGTACTGGAGCGCGGCGTTCCCGAAGGCGCCGACGCTGCTGAGCCTGATCGAGCCCGATGCCCGGGCGCGGCTCGTCACGCTGTTCCTCGACCACGGCATCCGCGTCGCGGTCGCCGACTCCCCCGCCGCGCTCGCGGCGTTCCGCCAGTCCCGTAACGTGGAGCGGCTCACTTTCGTCAATGCCGTGTACGTGCCGGTCGAGGGCGTCGCCGCGGTCCCGGACTTCCACCCTCGCCAGCTCTGCTCCGCGGAGGGGCTCCGCGCCTTCGCCCTGACTACGCTCTCGAAGGACCGCACCCTCTGGCGCAACATCGAGCAGCACTGCCGGGCGCGCGAGGTTCTCGTCGTCCTCGGCGTGGCGCGTCCTGCGGGTCGGCGCGGGCTGGTGGCGGTCGCCATTCGGCGGCGAGGCGATGGGCATCCGCTGGACCCAGGAAGGCTCCGGGACGACGTCATCGCGCCGCGCCGCCTCGAACCTGTCGACCGCGGGTTCGTGCTCCCGCGCGGTGGTGCTGATACGGACCTGGGGCAGCGCCGGGTTCTCGTCGTCGGGTGCGGCGCGGTCGGTGGACACGTCGCGATGAACCTCGCGCGCGCTGGCGTCGGCATCATTGAGTTGATGGACTTCGACGAGTTCGTGCCGGCGAATACCTACCGCCACGTCTGCGGGCGGGCGTACCTCGGAAAGAAGAAGGTCGTCGGGCTCAAGTTGGAGATCGAGCGGCTGCTCCCCTTCGTTGAGGTGCGGACGCACCTCAACGACGTGCTCACGTGGGCGACGGACAAGCCCGAAGCCTTTCGTGACTTCGACGTCGTGGTGCTCGCGACCGGCAACCCGACCGTCGAGTTGCAGGTCAACGCGACGATCCTGCGCGACGCAGCGGCTTCGCCCGCGATCTTCGCATGGCTCGAGCCGTTCGGGCTGGGCGGTCACGCGCTGGTCACGCACGTCGGCGCGACGCCGCGCGGGTGCTACGAGTGCCTGTACGCCCGCGACGAGGACGGCACGCTCGTCTGCCGTGCAGCGTTCGCGCGGCCGGGCGCGCGGTACACGCGGGATGTCCTCGGGTGCGGCAGCCAGCACGTCGCCTTCGGAGACGTCGACGCCCAGCAACTCGCCGCGAGCGCCTCGCGCGCAGCCGTGGCCGTGCTGCGCGACGCGATCAGCGAGAGCGTGCTCACCTCATGGAAGGGCGACGCGACGGCGTTCCGCGGTGCGGGGTTCGAGACCACGATCCGCTACGAGCGAAGCGGGATCCAGACCCAGCTCACGAGCGCGCAACTGCTGCGACCGGGGTGTCCCGTATGTCATCCGAGCTGACCGCGCGGCTACGATTCCTGCGCCGCGACGGATCGACGTTGGTCGTGTCGGCGCCGGCGCTGGCGGCCATGGTTGCGTTTCAACAGCGGACGCGGCGCGATGCCGAGGCGGGCGGCGTGCTGCTCGGGCGCTACCTCCGCGACGCGCCGCACGTGATCGTGGATGAAGTTACGACGCCGATGCCAGGCGACCGTCGCTGGTTCACAGGCTTCCACCGGAGCCGGCGCGCGCACCAGCGGGTGATCGATGACCGCTGGAAAGCGTCCCGCGGGACCTGTCAATACCTGGGCGAGTGGCACACGCACCCCGAGGAGACCCCCACACCGTCGTGGATCGACCGCTGCGACTGGCGCCGCCGGCTCGCGCGCGACAGCTACGACGCAGCGTCCCTCTTCTTTCTCATCGTTGGCACCCGCGCGGTCGCTGCCTGGGAAGGTACCCGTGCCGAAGTGCTCACCCAACTCCCTGAACACCCCAACGACCTATGAACACGGAACATTCTGCGACCCTCAACCCCTCCGCGACGGGTTTGATCCTGCTCGCTCATCCGGTGCACTGGACCATCTCCTCCGCGGAGATGGTGCAGGCCCTTTCCACCGAGACCCACGCCCTTTCGCGCGTAGAGGTGTCGCTCGACGAAGTGCGCGTGCCGATGCACGCCGCCGGCCTGATCGACTGGGTCGACGCGCGGCAACGAACGGAGCAGGCGCTGGCCGAGCGCCTCCGGCCGCTGCTCGAAAAGTCGGACGGCTACCACGTCGCCTACTTCGGGGCCGCACCGATCCCGCTCGCGATGTTCCTGGGCTTCCGGGTCGGCACGTGGGCGACGGTGCATCCCTTCCAGAAGCGCCACGACAGCCCGAGCTGGCGCTGGCAGCGCGAGGACAAGACCATCGAGGTCAAGGTCGAGGGCGTGCCGCGCGATAAGGTGCGGGCGCGCGGCGACGTCGCGATTCGCGTCGCGACGTCCCACGCGATCGATCTGCAGGATGTGCGCGACGTCGTGCCCGAGGCCATCGCGGAGATCTCCATTCAGACCGCTCCGACCCACACCGACGCGCTCAGCTCGGCGGCCGATCTCGAGGCCGTGGCGACCGAGTTCGTGCGGGCCCTGGACGCGGTCATCGAGCACTGCCCCAACGCCCAGTGGGTCCACGTCTTCGTCTCCGCGCCGGTGGGAATGGCGTTCCGTCTCGGCGCGTGCGTCTCGCCCACGAAGCACCCGCGTGTGAAGACCTACCAGTACATGCGCGAGAGCTCGCCGAAGTACGCGCCGGCGATCGTGCTCCAGGAGGACGGCGAACCCACGTTGGTGCTCGACGACGTCGCGCGGGACCGGGCGGGCACCGCGCGCCGCCTCTGGGACGAGGAGCGGGCGCGGCTCGCGGCGTACGGCACGACGTTGAAGCGCCACGCCGCGAAGGCCGAGACGTGGTTGCCGACACTGTTTCAAGATACCGCGAGCGCGTGGAACCCCGGGCTTCGGCTCGCCGCGCTGCCGCCGCTCTGGAAGGCAGGCTTCGAGAACGTGCGGGTCGGCCAGGGGCCCTCGGCGCTCGCCGAGTTCCGGTTCGATCCAGCGAGCCGCGAGTGGCAGTTCGGTGACGTCCTGCTCGCCGGGATCGCGCGCCAGGTGCCCGGCGAGGACGATCTGCGGCGCGCCGGTCGGATGTTCCTGCTCCACGAGGGGCTGCACGAAGTGGCGCAAGGGCTGACTTCCGCAACAAGCGCGCGGATCGGCCGCTTCCCGAAGCTGCTTGAAGAGGTGGACTACGTCGCGGATGTATGGGCGATGCTCCATGACTACGCGCTCGAACGGGACACCTCTGGCAAGACGTCCGATGCCCGGGCCCACCTGCTCAAGTGCATCGACGTCGCGCTCGGATCGTTCTGGGGCTTCGATGATCGCGGCACGGAGCTGCGGGAAGTGCAGGTGCGGCGCCTGCACCGCTACCTGATCTGGACGTGGCAACGCTTGCGGCTCGAGCAGGTGACGGGCGGCGAGCCCGACGTGATCCGAACCCTGTTGGAGCGACCGATGCTCGAGCTGGCCGGCCCGCCGGTGGTCGCTCGTCGGGAGCGCGTGTACTTCGACCTCGATCCGAAGCGCGTCGACAGCCCGGAGCTCATGGTCCTCGACGGCAATCGCGCGCAGCGGTACGGCACCGGCCCCGGCACGCCCGTCGCGAACATCCTGGAGGGCTTTCGCCGGCGCGATAGCACGCTCATCCGCGACGCCCTGCAGGGGGTGTTCGACCAGGTCCGCCGCGCCGCCTGACGCGCTTGCATCCGCCGTCGTGCCGAGCTGGATCGCCTCGGCGGGCAGCAACCGCGAGGGCGTTCGTGCGGGCCAGGCGGTGCTCGGCCGTGCCCGGCGCCCGTCGTCGGGGCCGCCGAAGGCGTCGATGAACGCCCGAAAGCATGGTGGCGCCATGGCGGTGCGCGGCTCCGCCACCTGGGCGCCGAACAAGCCGATGAAGCTGGCCGGCTTCGCCGGCAGCTTATCGTCGGTCGTTCGGCGGGCAGGCGTGAGCCGAGGCAGTTATGGCTCCAGCGGAGTACAGCCTCCCAGGCCCGCTCGTGCCCGCTCGCGTCTGCCCGGGCCTGGGCAGGCGCCGCCCCGCGCCCAGCATCGTCGACCCCGGCGAGAGCCGCAAGGGGTTGCGCCCATGGCGACGGCTGGGCGGTTACGTCCCGGCGGACGTCGCTCCCGACGACGATCGCACCGACGATGAGTGAGCTGCGTCGATGCGACATTCGCGTGGCGTGGACCCGGGGTCACGTGAGCGTTCGCCCGGCCGTCGACCCGGGCAGCGTGGGGCGGGGAGCATCTCGGCCTTGCAGGCCACGGCGTCGGGTGGGATCCTCGGCGTGCACCGGCAGGACGTGAGGCAGCATGGGATCGTTCAACCTCGAAATTTCGGACGACATCCTCGACGAGGCACGCATTCCACCAGCCGAGAGGGAGGCCGTGCTCAAGCGAGAGCTGGCCGTGCATCTGTACGCTCGCGAGCTCTTGCCCAAGGCCGCCGCTCGCCGGCTGTCGGGGATGGATCGGGTTGCCTTCGACGACCTCCTCGGGCAGCGCGGGATCCCGTCACGGCTCACGGTCGAGGACTTCGATCAGGATCTCGCCGACCTCGCTGCGTTCCGGCGAGCCGCGGGCAGTGGCGGGCTCCCATGACGACGCCGCTGGTGGTGACGAACAACACGCCTGTGTCGCACCTCCTCCGGATCGGACAGCTTCCGTTGCTCGGGCTTCTGTTCGGGCGCGTGCTCGTCCCCGCCCAGGTGGTCGACGAACTCGATCGAGGCCGGCACGTCCTCGGCGCCTGGCGTGAGGCGCCAGGTGCCGATGCGCTGGTCGTGGCCGCGCCGCTCGATGGGCCTTTTCTGCGGCAGCTCCTCGTGCAGCTCGACCCCGGAGAAGCTGCGGCCATCGCGCTGGCGGTTGAGAGGAGCGCGTCGCTGTTGCTCATCGACGAGGTAGACGGCAGAAAGGTGGGCCGGCGACATGGGCTACGGATGACGGGGACCCTCGGCGTCCTGCTCGAGGGGAAACGTCAGGGGCACCTTGACGAGGTCCGAGCGTGGATGGACGCGCTCAGTCGTCGAGGTTTTCACATCGGCGCCGCGCTCAAGCAGCACGTCCTCGCGGCCGCCGGAGAAGCCTGAGAATGGGCGTGAAGCTCAAGAAACTTACAAATTCGCATGAACGATAAATCTGCATGAACGAGGCTTTGACCAACTTCCACGTGAGCCGCGCTATACACGCAGAGCCGCCCAGCGAGTCAATGCTGCCGACGGTCGGGCAGCGCGCTTCGTGCGGTGCCCGGACCGCGGCAGACCGGCAGGGCGTTAGCCAGATCAGGCCCAGATTGAGTAGAAGACGCAGACCATGTGACCAGATCATCTGATGGCGGCGCGGTCCGCCGGAACCTGAACGAGCGATGCCGCAACGGTTCGTCCGACGGCCCGCTCGTGGCGACGGCGATGGGCGATGGGGCTATCTTCGCCCGCACGCTCACCCCACCACGAGCGCCGCGCCGAAGCACGCTGTCGCGACCAGCATGGTCACGATCGGCGGCGGCGGAAACGCGCGGACGGCGAGGACCAGCAGCGCCAGCGACACCGCCGCGTTCAGCGCCACGACAGCAGGGAGCGCGGCGAGGGCGGGCGCGGCGAGCACGCACACGGCGCCGCCCTGTTGATGATCGCGGCAATCCGCAGGGATTCGGTGAAGTTCACCGGTGAAATCCGCGCCCGGTGCCGGTGAAACCCGCATCCGACGCCGGTGAAGTTCACCGGTGAAGAGGCGGCTCAGTGCTTCTTGGCGCGGCGCTGCTTGATGCGGGAGGCGCTCAGCTCCTTGGCTTCCTTGAGCCGGTAGCTCTCGGCCTCGATCTCGATCACCTCGGCCCGGTGCACGAGCCGGTCGACGAGCGTGACGACGCAGGCGGCGTGCGGGAAGACCTGGCCCCAGTCGGAGAAGGCCTTGTTCGTGCTGAGCAGGATCGGCTTCTGCGCGTCGTAGCGACGAGTGACGACCTCGAACAGCAGGTCGGCGTAGCGGCCGTCGTAGGAGAGATAGCCGACTTCGTCGATGCAAAGAAGGGCGGGAACCGTGCAGCGGTGCAGCCGGCGCGCGAGCGCGGCCGAGGACTCCTGCGCGGCGAGGTCGGCGAGCATGTCGCTCGCGGTCGAGAAGCGGACCGTGTGACCGCGGATGACGGCCTGGTGGGCGACGTTCTTCAAGATCATGGTCTTGCCGACGCCGTTGGGGCCGACGAGCACGGCGTTGTGGCCGGCGGTGATGAAGCCGGGAGCGAAGAGGTCGTCGACGGCCTCGCGGTCGATTTTCTTGGGCCAGGACCAGTCGAAGTCGGCCATGGGCTTGAAGGCGGCTACGCGGGAGTTTTTGATGCGGCGTTCAAGGCTGCGCTTGTGGCGCTCGCGCTCCTCGATGGCGAGCACCTCGCGAAGCCAGGGCTTGTCGGCGAGCTCCTCCCAGCACGCGAGCAGACCAAACAGGCCGAGGCCCTTCAGGCGGGCCCTTGTCTCGGTGGGCGTTAGAGCGGTCATGGCGTCGGCTCCTTCCTTAGGGCGTCGTAGGTGGCGAGCGAATGCGGCGTGACGACGGGCGTGAGCGCGCCATGGGCCACTACTCCAACGACACTGCCAAGGTCCTCCAGGAAGTGTCCAAGCACGGCCTCGAGCACCGCAGCATGTTCGGGTTGACCCCGCTGATGATGGCCGCAGAAGCCGGCAACGTCGCGCTGGTCGAGACGCTCATCGAGCGCGGCGCCCGGCTGGACGCCGTGGACAGCCTCGGGTGCATGCCGGTGCACTTCGCGCTACGGCGCGCGTTCAAGGACTCGAGCTACGCGCGCGAGAAGCTGGGCCCCTTGTTCGCGCTGCTCTGCCCCACCTCGATCGACCTCGAGGTCGACGACAAGCGGCTGCGGCTGACGCGAGCCCAGGGCGAGTTCCTCCTCCTGCTCCTCATGGTAGCGCGCGTCCACGACCTTCACGCGGGCGTGAAGCGCTACCATGGCTTTCAAGCGGCGCACGTCGACGAGAGCCTGCTGAGCGCGTTCCCGCGCAGCGTCATTCCAGAGGAGCGGCGGCGGCGAGTCTACTGGAACGGCGTGCTCGCGCGCGCGGAGGTGAGCTCCAGCTACAAGCCGGCGCGCAAGCTATGGCGTCGCGAGCGACAAGGCCACTACATGCCCAGCACGGTCGGCGTGCGAGTCGCCGGCGAAGCGGGCAAGCCGGACACCTACGTGCCGCTCGATCGCCTGCTAGGTTGCGACATCCTCGAAGAACAGGGCGCGCCAGACGCAGCCAGCCGGGCTCATGTCACGAGCCCGTCCTGAAACGTGATGCTGCCGAGCACGAAGGTCTGCTCGGTGTACCGCCTGTCACTCGTTCCAGTTCTTCCACCCGTTCCAATTCTTGGACTGAGTCTGCCACACGCCCTTGTTGTTGTAGTCGCCACCGTCTTTGAGGAACGCGTCCTTGCGGGAGTTCTCCCCGCCGAGGTGCCAACGCATCCAAGCAACGTTCGCTCCGGCGCCGTCCCAAGGCCCCGAGCCGTGACCACCGCCCTTCATCTTGCCGAGCCAGACTGGCCCCTTGTTGCCGGCGTTGTTGAAGTCACCCTCGGCGTTGGGCGCCTCTTGACCCGTTTCACCGTAGATGATGCCGACAGGGATCTTGAGATTGACGAGGGCGTTGTGCTCGAAGGAGCCGCTGTTGTCGAGCAACGCGGTGGAGACGCGCTTATCGGTTTGAGCAGCCGCTTCCGACGACAGCCCGCCCATCGAGTGCCCGAACACACCAACGCGGTCGAGGATCAAGCGGCCGTACATGGGGCTGTTCGGATCGGCGTCCTGAGCCTCCAGCCAATCGATCGCCGCCGACATGAGCACGGCGTCGCCCGTCGACTCTCGAATACCGACGAGGACGAAGCCCTGCGAGGCCATGCGCGTCAGCAGCTGTAGGTAGTCGCGAGGAGGGGTACCTCCGCCCGGACCCCAAATGGCCACCGGGTGCTTCTTGTTGGGCTCGGTGGTGAGCGTCGTCGGCCTGACGAGAATGTGGCCACCGCCGCTGAACGAGAGGTCCTGAACCGTCGTCGGGAGCGGTCCGTTAGCGTTCACATTGTCACCCGCCAGCACCACTTCGGGCCGATTGACCTGGCCGCCGCTACCGCCCGTACCGGCGGAGCCACCAGAATTCGCGGCGCTCCCGCCAGAATCGGTCCCGCCACCGCCCGCGCCCGAGTCGCTGCCTCCGGAGCTCGTGCCGGTGCCTGCGGACCCCGCAGTGGTACCACCCGAGCTGTTGCCAGCGGCCTCGCCCGTGCCGCCCGCTCCGGCGGGGTTAGCGCCGCCGCCAGAGCTGGTCTCGGTTCCGCCCAAGCCCGCGGCACCCGAGCTCGAACCGCTCGCCCCTGGGCTGTAGCCGTCGCCGGGAGCGGACTCGCTCGAGCAAGCAAGAACTAGAATGAGAACAGAAGGAGCTAGTTGCCTCATGGGATACCTCGGAGCTCCGAGCGCGCTGTCTTGACGACGGCCCTCAGGCCAACCTGCTACCTGAGCGGAAAAATTCGAACGACTCGCTGCTGTGCGGCGGCTGCGATGTGAGCGCACACATGACCCGATTCCGCTACGAAGTCCACCTATTCCGCTGCCGCGCGATTGTTCAAACCGCGCTAAACTCGAGGACTTCGGCCGGACGGCTCTAGCGCCCGACGGCGGGAGTATCGTCACCTCGTGAGCCTGACCGAGCCGACCGACTTTCCCATGCCGGAGGTTGACGCCAATGGGGTCGACCAGTAGTGTACAGCTATACGGTAGGATGCCTTCCGCTTGGTGCCAGTAGTGTACAGCTATACGTCGTCGAAGGCCTGGCGCACGGTGCGGGCGCGGTCCTCGACCCAGGAGCGATCGAGCGCTGCGGAGCTGGTCCACTCGGTCGCTTGTCGGTTGAGGTCGTCGAGGTCGGCGTAGGTCCGGACCGCGAACGCCTCGACGTGCCCGCGCACGAAGAAGGGCATCGCCGCGCTCGGGAAGAAGCGCAGGAAGAGCCGCCGCGAGTAGCTGAGCACCATGACGAAGGCCCAGAGCGGGCGCAGCGCCCGGCCGACAGCCAGCTTGCCGAAGTGCGCCCAGTCGACCTGCGCTTGCTCGCCGGGCAGCGTGCGCAGCCGCTGAAATGCCTCTGCCGGTTTCTTGGGGCGGAGACGGCCGATCACCCGGCGCAGATGATCGGGACCGCCCGGATAGCCCCGCTCCTTGAGCATGCCGAAGAGGCGACTGGAGCGCAGCGAGGGATACTTGCCGAGCTGCTCGACGATGAAGGGCACGAACGGGTCGACCATCGACGGGCGCGGCGCGACGACCTTCGGGTCGACGCCCGATTGCCCGAGCACGCGCTGAACGGTGGTGTGGTGCAGCCCGAGCTGAGCGGCAATGGTGCCCACGGGCCACTTCTCACCATGATAGAGGCGCAGAACCTCGGCCTCCTTCTCTTTCGCGATCACCACCGCCTCCCGTCACCGCGGAGGGCTTCGTGGGACGCGGGGAGCGCGTCGGTGAACAGCTGACCGAGCGCGCCGCTCGCGCAGGGCCCAGGGCGGAAGCCGCGCTCCGCAGAGCGAGCAGCGGTCGACATCTCGGATCCAATCGTCATCGTTGTCCTTTCGGCCGGGGGTGATCTCCGGCGCGAGCTGGGACATCGACGGGGCCGCGGCTTGTGTCACCCCGTGATGCGTCACTTTCTGCGCGGAGAACTTGTCCCGCTGCCGGTCCCGATACCGGGCCTGGCGAGCGGCATGGAGGCGGCGAGCGCGAGGCCGGCTCTGGTAGGCGACGCCGGCGCGACGGAGCGACTCACGACGCCGGAGCGGGCGGCAGTCGGGGCAGAGGCGCTGGCCGCGATCGCAGCGACGGCAGAGGCGAAGCTGGACGCGGCAGCGGGCGCAGTGGGCGAGGCGGTAGGCGGACGAAGGCAACGGGCTCCATGACGCCGCTTTCTGGACCTGGAGCCCGGCTTGTGATGAAGGTGGGGGACTCCGGCAACGCGGAGCTCCAGAAGGCCCGAGGGTGGCAGCCCTTGGGCCTTCGACTTTTCGGCGGGCGTAACGTCTACGCCGCGGAGGCGAGCGCGGCCCAGATCGGCGTAGGTGCCGGCGGTGAACGGTGAACGCTGCCGATCATGGGGCCGCGGTCTTCACCGATCGGACGCGGGACGCGATGATCACCGACACGCCCCTGCGGGCGCCGCCGCCGCCCTGGCCCGGCGTGCCCCGGCCGCCGTCGCCGGCCCAGTCCGTCGCCCAGCCGGCCTCGCGGCCTCGCTGATGCGGCCGATGCCCTGGCCGGGTGCGCCAGCCCTCGTTTCTTTGCCGCCGGTCCTCGGCCAGTGCGCTCCACATGCTGCCGTGTGGACCTGGAGCACGGCCCTGGAGATTTCAATACGGCACCGGATGGTCTCACCGGCCGACCGCGCCGGGCCGCCGTCGCGTCCGTCCTCCGCGCCGCCGGGCAATCCGTCAGCGCCCTTGCCGCCGACGCTCGAGAGCCCGCCGTCCGCCTCGCTGGGGCTCGCCGCCCTGGCCACCGTCGGACGTCTCGATCTCGCTGTCGCGCACGGTCACCCCGGCGTGCAGCGCGACGAGGCCGATGCTCGGGTAGCAGGAGGACGGAACGGAAGACGGCGAGCCGGAAGGGAGAAAGTGTTGCGCAGCAACCACAAAAGGCACCCGAGACGGCGACGGGGCTGCGCAGGAGACCACCGGGGCTGCGCAGGAGTCGGACGATTGTAATAAAGGACACCAATGAAGGCGCCCAGGAGGGGGCACGGGGCCGCGTAGGACGGCGGCGAGTGTTGCATAGGACACCAACGGCGGTGCACAGGAGGACGCCGAGGCCGCGCAGGAGGGCGCCGGGGGCCGCACAGGAGGACGCCGAGGCCGCGCAGGAGGGCGCCGGGGGCCGCACAGGAGGGCGCCGAGGCCGCGCAGGAGGGCGCCGGGGGCCACACAGGAGGGCGCCGGGGGCTGCGCAGGAGTGTACGAGCGGAGCCCCGGGATCGAGCACGCCGTGGGACTCGCCCTGGACCGGCGTGCGCATGGCAAGCGTTGCCTTCATGGCAAGGTTTGCCAGCCCCCCGGGAGGCAAAAGCGGGAAGGACTGCCATCACGCGCCGATGCCCGCGCCCCGGACGCGACGAGGCGACCGCTCCCGCGCTCCGCCGGGACGCGCGTCCACTCGTCGCGCCGGAGCGTCACAGGCCAGATCTCCGCGGCACGCTCGGTGCGATATTGCGATGTAGATGGGTGTGCGCCGAGCGAGGTGAGGGCGCCGCTCGCACCACGGATCGGCCGCTCGCCTCGCATCCACATCCGACATGCTCCGCGTCGCGCAAGCGTCGCCGGAGCTGCGTCGCAGGCGGCGGGTGGCGGCACGCGCCATGGGACCGGGAAAGCTGCCCGGCCACTCGGCCCCCTCCGTCCAGGAGTACGAGAGAGCCGCGCGCTGCATTGCCGTACTGTAGAACACTTGTGCGGACTTCCTCGATATCGACGCTCTGTTCGACTCGCACCCCGAGTGCTCCAGGGTCTTCGTGGGCAGGGCTGTTGCCAGGAGTTCTTCGACATCAACTGACCGTTCGTCTCCGCTCACCGCTCCTCCCCGCCGCCCGCCTCCACGTCGTGCCGCGCCCCCGGCGTCCGGTCCCCGTCGCCGTCCCCGTCCCTGCGCAGCACGTGACCGTCGCGAAGCGCTCGCAGCCGACGTCCTTCGGAGTGACGCGCGCGTCGCTCGATACGCTGTCGCTAGCACTCGGTGAGTGCGAGACCGCGGGCTTCCACGAACGACAGCAGCCTGTCCCGTCGTGGTCCGGGGTCGCCTGGAGCGCGGCGTCCCGTGAACAGGCGGTTTCCTCGCAGTCGCCCCGCGGAATCGTATACGCTGCATGCATGAGTCAGGTCGTGATGCAGGCAGCGGAGTTCTCGACGGTCGCTGCGGCGGAGCAGGCCGCGGCGGAGCTGCGGCGGCTCGTCGCCGACTATGCCATCTACGAGAAGACCGCCGACGCGCCGTGGAGCGAGGGCGCCGTGCCCGCGCCGCTGGTCGAGCTCGGGCGGCGGCACGGCGTGCCGTGGCCAGGCGACGCAACGTCGCGGTTCCTGCTCAAGGGCCTGTTCAACGACGAGGCGAACGTGCTCAGCGTCGATCGCCTGGTATTCTTCTGGGGCGGCGGCTTCGATCTCGGCGGCGCGTGGCTGCGTGAGGTGCTGCTGCGCGGGCTCGGCGCGGTGCACTCCACCGACGCGCCGCGGCTGGTGGTGCGCGTGGACGATCCGCAGGATCGCGCGGCGGCGTCGGCCGAGTTCCTCGTCGAGGAGGACTACGAGGAGCCGTTCACGACGACGGACGACGCCGTACTCGATCGTGCGCTGTTCACCATCACGTTCGAGCGCGACGGCGACCGCGTTCACCTGACGTTCGAGGACTCGGGCGGGCAGGACTGGGCGTTCGTCGCGATGCTGCCCCAGCTCTCGGGCGACGATCCCACGCTGCGCCCCTCGTCTTGAACCGCGAGCAGGCTGCTGGGGATGATGCCCCGGTGCTCTTCCTGGACGCCGGAGCTCAGGCACCGCGGCGGGCGGGCCGGCGCGGCGGCGTGATGGGGGCGAGGGGTGTCCGCCGGGGAAGAGCACGGCGGCGGCCGAACGCGAAATGCGGGCCGCGACCGAGATGCTGTGGCATGCCACGTCGCGGTGCGCAGCAGGTCCACGCTGCGACGGAAAAACTTCGCTCCGGCAATATCTGCTCTCGTGGTGAGCCGGTCCGATGGCAATCTGCTACTGCCATTGGTGAAACCGATGATTCGTTAGAACGATGCTGGAGTTCTCTGCGCTACCGGAAGGCTCGGCCGCCCGCGCGGCGCGCTGATCGCCTCCGCCGCCTCGGCGCCGGCCCTGCTGCTCGGCTGGAAGCTCGGCTGGAGCGGCGCCCTCGGCGCCGTCGCCGAAGCGCCGGCGAGGCTCGGGCTGCGCTGCCTCCTCTTGTGCCTGATCACCTCCGCGCTCCCCCTCACCTTGCTCCTGCTCGCGCGCCGCGGCACCGATCCACGACACCCCGCGGTCACGGGCGCTGCGCTCGGCGCCGCGGTGGGGGCTCTCGCCTGGGGGCTCACCGATCTGTGGTGCCCGGTCACGGGGCCTCGTCACCTCCTGCTCGGCCACGTCCTGCCGGTGCTCGTGGTCACTGCGGTGGGCGCCGTCGTGGGATGGTGGCTGATGCCGCCGCCGAGCCGCCCGCTGCGGGCATGATCGCGGCAGCGTAGCCGCCCTCGCGCCCGCCAGCATCGTCCCGGGGCGCTCACCTTTCGGCTCGGGCACCACGGGCGGCGGGCCACCATCATCGCGCCGCCAGGTCGGGTGACTCCGTCGTGGGCGGCGCGTCGCGAGGCACCTCCAGGGCGACTCGCAGGATCGGCGGCCTCCTCGGCCAGCTCGTCGCTTTTTTTGAAACGCACGCCGTCGGCGATCCGTAAAGACGGATGTGGACCGCGGGGCCGTGCCTCGCCGAGAGGCGGCGCGGCGATAGCTCCACGCTTCGATGAAGGCCGGCGACGCCTCGCAGCGCGCCATGGCCCCGCAGGTCACGTCAACCACGAGGAGGCCACATGACCAAGCGTAGGCTTATGAATCTCTCGCACGTTGCTTCGATCTCCTTCATCGCTTCTGTGCTCGCCGGCTGCGTCGCCGGCGCAGACGTGACCGACGAGGACACGGCCACTGACGGCGAGGCCGGCGAGGCCGGCGAGGCCGGCGAGGCCGGGGAGATCGGCGAGTCGCGCGAAGCCCTCACCGCCCCGCAGGGCCGGATCGCGAGTTTCTTCCGCTCCGAGAGTCACGTCGCCGGCGGCGTCACCGCCAGCGGCGTCGCCATTCCGGCGACGTCGTACGGGCGCGGCGCTGGGGTGCCGCTGAATACGTGCGATCCAGGCTTCGAGCAGCAGGGCTCGCTGTGCTACCCCAAGTGCAACAGCGGCTATGTGGGCGTCGGCCCCGTCTGCTGGCAGGTCTGCCCTGCCGGTTATTCCGACGACGGCGCGACCTGCCGTCGCGACGCGCGGATCATCAGCGCCAACAATTCGTCGTGCCCCTGGTACGATAAGTGTGGTGTCACCCTCGCGAAGGGGTGCTCCGTGTGCCCGCCCGGCTACACCAGCGACGGTTGCACCTGCCGGATCAACGCGCACATCTTCGGGAAGAGCTCCTATGGGCGGGGCGCGGGCGTCACGCCCCATTGCCGCGCTGACCAAGACCAGAACGGCGCGCTCTGCTATCCGAAGTGCGAGACGGGCTACAATGGAGTGGGGCCGGTGTGCTGGCTGCAGAACCTCGACGTCAACAGCTGCCAGGAGCTCTATGACGCCACGCTGGCAGGCGCCGCCTGGTCCAGCGGGACGACGATGACCTACGGCTTCGGCGTGGGGATCGAGGCCGGCGCGACGCTGGGAGCCGAGACCGGCGTCGTCTATGGCCGTGACGGAGAGTTCGGCTGCTATCTCACGACCTGCGCCGGCGTGGCGACCAACATCAGCATCGGCGCGTGGGGCGGCTTCTCCCTCTTGGACGTGCCGTTCAGCGGTGTCCAGGGGCAGTCGCTCGTCGTCAGCGCGGCCGCCGGGGAGATCGTGGGCTTTCAGACCTCGGAAATCCTCACCACCAGCGGGCAGTTCGTGGGCACCGCGAACAACATCTCGCTGAGCGCGGGCGTGCTCCCGATCGAGGTCGGCTTCTCCTCCTGCAACACCTGGGTGCAGCAGCTCTGAAGGGCAGCGCGCGCCTCGTTCTACGGATGCGACAACAGGACTTCCGCAGCCTGATGGGGAGCAATCCCGACGAGGCGCGCAGGGCGCTCGAGCGCACCTCGACGGACCCCTGCACTTTACCCCGATCGAGGCGCCCGAGGGCAAACGCTACCGGATCGAGGGGGAGGTCGGGCTCGAGGCGATGCTCGCCGTCGAGGGTAGTGCCAGGTGCACTACCGATGGCGTCCCCCGCGGGATTCGAACCCTGGACGCGCGTCGAGATCCGCAGGAATCACGTAGGCTTCCGCATGCTGGCGACGAGGTGACGAAGCAGACGGCGGCAGCTAAGTGCGCGGAACCTCGTACGCCGGACGAATCGCGGACGAAACCGGAGGACCCGCGGACGGTGCTGCTCGGCCAGCTCGCGGAAGGCATGCGGGCGGCGCTCGCGCCGCGCGAACTTCTCGGCACTCAGCCCGCTCCGCTCCCATCGCCCCACCCGCTCGGCCCACTCCACTCTCGTCGCCATCGCTTCCTCCTGCGTCGCGATGACAACAGGTAGCCGGCCCCCCACGGATGGTCACGATGCCCTTGGCTGGGCGGTTACGCCCGCTCGACGTGGCGCCCCCTCGTGACGCCGAAGCCGCCCGCGGGCGGCCCGCGGCCCGCGTAGCCGCGGCGAGCCACGACGTGCTCCGCTACGAGGGCGTGGTGGCCGCGGTGCGTCCACGGCTCGGCGTCGTGGTGGCGATCGGGGGTTGAGCGCCACCGTCGACGCCCTCAGCACCGCGGAGGACGGGCCCCGGGCACGGCGTGGCCGGCAAGCAACGCCCTCTCGCTTCCTACCCGCCACGCCGTTCAACGATCTCGTCATCGAGTCGAGGTCGCGGGTGGAGCTGCTCGACACCGATCCGCTGAGCTTCCGCCCGCTGCGCGCCCGGTCGACGATCCCGCTCGTGTGGATGCCGTGGCAGCGCCAGATCCTGCAGCCGTTCCTCCTGCCGCCGGAGCTGCCCGAGAGCGAGCTCGCGGAGCTCAGCGAGTACGCGATGACCTTCGTCGACCGGAACGGCTCCGATCTGCTCGACACGCTGCTCGACCTGAACGCGTCGATCTTCGAGGAGTACGAGTACAAGCAGGGGTCGACGAACCTGTTCACGACGGCGTTCGACGTGTACGCGAACCGCCGCGGCGTGTGCCAGGACTTCACGAACCTGTTCATCTGCCTGACGCGGCTGCTCGGCGTGCCTTCGCGCTACGTGTGCGGGTACATCTACACGGGGCCGAAGCACGAGAACCAGCGGCAGAGCGAGGCGTCGCACGCCTGGGTCCAGGTGTACCTGCCGGAGATCGGGTGGAAGGGCTTCGACCCGACGAACGGGATCCTGACGCAGACCGATCACATCCGCGTCGCGGTCGGCCGCAACTACGTGGACGCGACGCCGACCTCGGGCACGATCTACGTGGGCGGAGGGGCGGAGCGCCTCGCGGTCGATGTGCGGGTCGAGCCCATCGATTGACGAGGCGGCCGGCCCACGACCGCGGGGCGATCCATCGAGAGCGCCCGCGGCTCACGGCCGCCGGGCGCTCGATGGAGGGGGCGGCCGGCTCAGGGCCGCGTGGCGATCCAGTAAAGGAGCGCGGTCCGGCTTAGGCCGTCGTCGAGCGCGGTGAGCGCCTGCGCGTCCTCCCATGCCGCCTCCTTGTCGACGGTCGCGTGCGCCGCGATCAGGAACGCTTTCCAGGGGTCCTCCGCATCCTGCGTGGAGTCCGAGATCGCGGGCCACGCGTCATCGATCCAGTCCGTGGAGATGAGCGACTCCGAGATGGGCGTGATCGGGAGGAGCTGGATCCCATAGACGTACTCGGGGTTGGCGCCGAACCACGTCCCGAAGTCGGCCTTCGTGGACCAGAGCACGCCGACGGCGCCGTTCTTCTTGAACGGCTCGGGGTAGACGGTGCTATCCGCGGTGATCTGCCAGTACGTCTGCGCCGAGGCTGTCTCCATGGCGAGGAGCACCCGGCCGAGGTTCTTCACGTCCTTGTTGCCCAGCGCCTCGCCGAGGAGCTGCATGCTGTACCAGGCGTTGACGGCCTCGGAGGTCGATTCCTGGTTGCGGCCGTCCGCGAACGGGAACAGCCCGGACGCCCACGAGTGCCCCCTGAACCAATCCATGTGCCGGAACGGCGTGAAGTACGGGTCCTTGGTGCTCGGGTTCGCGATGTCGCGGACGAGCCAGAGCGCCTTGTCCCCGTACTCCTCGCGCCACGCCTCATCGCTCTTCGCCAGCACGGCCGCCGCATAGAGGAAGTAGCCGTAGTGGAAGTGGTGATCGTTGTAATACCCCTGGCCGAAGTCGGCGGACTGGTCCTCCAGGCCCCTGGTCGTCACGAGGCCGCCCCAGGTCGTGTCGTAGACGAGGGGGTTGTCGTTCTGGCCGTCGAGCCACGGGTTGATGCGCGACTTGAGCCGATCCTTGAGCTCCCCGGCGATATCCGCCTTGCCGACCACCTCGGCGATCTGCGCGAGGCGCGCGAGCTTCGCGATCTGCTTTCCCCCGAAATAGGGGTCTGTCCCGATGACCGTCTCGTCGGGCATGAACGTCCGATCCTCCTCGAGCGCCGCCATGACATCCTCACCGTACCGATCGTCCGGGAAGTAGCCGGTGCTCGTGCTCGTAGCGGGACGAGGTTTGGGAACGCGATCCCAGTCCCAGCCGATGGTACTGAGCGGGTAATTGAGCTCCCAGCTCGACCCAGCATAGGCCTTCATCCGGCCGACGACAGTGAGGTAGGAGAGGTCCAGTGTGCTTTCCGTCCCGAGGCGCGCCCGATGGTGCGGCATGGCCATGGTCAGGAGATCGCCCTCCCCCGTCGTCTCCCAGACGAACCGCACCGAAGCCGTGTCGCCTTTGAGCGACACCTCGATGTCGCCGCCGACCGGGATGGCAGCGGCGTGGTCGTCGAGCTCGGCCGCGGCGTTCGGCCCGGGGACGAGCGCGAGGCGGAGCGAACCCTCGTACGGCTCGTCCGCCGTCATCGAGAGGGCGTCCCACTCGAGGCTGATCTCGGGGAATGCATAGAGCACCCACGTCTGGCCGTTGTTGAGCGAGATCTCGAATCGGTCGCCCGTGACCGTGGTCGGGCTCGTCGACTCGCCGTTGACCGCCGTGATCGCCACGCCGTCGCCGGCGCGGACGGAGGGGGCGAGCCCGTCGTAGGTGGCCGTCACGTACGGCATCCCGTACACGATGGGCGCCGTCATCGTGCCGCCCTCCGCCGTCCACTCCACGGTGACCGAGAGGAGATCGGACGACTTGACGGTGTGGCCGGAGAAGGCCTGGCGCGCGCTGAGCGCGAGCTGCGTCAGGTCCGCCGAGGTGACGGACCTGCTCTCCACCACGACGTCGGGCCGGGAGATCGACAGCGCCTGTCGGACCGCCTTGAGGTCGTACGGCGCGGCGTTGATCCGCTGATCACCCTCGCCGAGCGCGAAGTTCATCCAGGTGGCGTTCGTGGGAAGCGGGGCCTTGAGATCGGCCAGCACGGCGCCCGGCGCGAGCGGGTGCTCCACCGCGGTGAACTCCGGCTCGACATCCGACAGCGGCTTGCTGCGGTCGAGATCCCACGTCTCGACCGGCACGCCGCCGGCGGCGCCAGTGCCGCCAGCGCCGCCGGCGCCGCCAGCGCCACCGTTACCGCCGCCGCTGCCACCACCGCCGCCGGTCCCAGAGACGACGGTCGCCTCGTTATCGCCACAAACGGCGACCGCGAAAACGCTGCATAACAAAGCCAAGATCCGAACCTTCGGATGCTTCAGAAGCATAATCCTCACTTCTCCCGTTCCAGAGCAAATCGCTCTCGCCTCATGCCACGCGGCGCAAACGCTAGCTCCAGCCTCACGCTAGCTCTGTCGCACCAAGCAGCGTAACGCGGCGGGGCGCGATTCTTTCATGGAGTAAAGGACGAGTCCAGCTCGGAGGACGGAGCGGCCCCTACCGAAGCTCGCCGGGACAGCGCAGGCCGGACGACGGAGGTCGCGGAGAGCCGTCGTCAGTGAGGCTGGATCAATAGCCGCTGCGATGAGCAGCTGTGACGGCCCGACGCGCCGAGCATGGCTCCGTCGCAGCGCCGAAAGCGTCGGCCGAGGACCCGCTCGCTCTCCGCTGGCGGCCCCTGTTCGACCTGGACGCGACCCGGCCGTGACGATGCCAAGATCGTCCACGGCCGGATTGCGGCCTGATGGTAACTAGGTCGCGAAGGTGAACCGATTCCCGCTACGGCCGCGTGGCGATCCAGTAGAGGAGCGCGGTCCGGCTGAGGCCGTCGTCGAGCTCGGTGAGCGTCTGCGCGTCCTCCCAGGCCGCCTCCTTGTCGACGGTCGCGTGCGCCGCGATCAGGAACGCTTTCCAGGGGTCCTCGGCGTCCGGTGTGGAGTCCGAGATCGCGGGCCACGCGTCCTGGATCCAGTCCTTGGAGATGAGCGACTCCGAGATCGGCGTGATCGGGAGCAGCTGGATCCCATAGACGTACTCGGGGTTGGCGCCGAACCACGTCCCGAAGTCGGCCTTCGTGGACCAGAGCACGCCGACAGCGCCGTTGTTCTTGAACGGCTCGGGGTAAACCGTGCTGTCCGCGGTCACCTGCCAGTACGTCTGCGCCGAGGCCGTCTCCAGGGCGAGGAGCACCCGACCGAGGTTCTCCACGTCCTCGTTCTCGAGCGCCTCGCCGAGGAGCTGCATGCTGTACCAGGCGTTGACGGCCTCGGAGGTCGACTCCTGGTTGCGGCCGTCCGCGAACGGAAACAGCCCGGACGCCCACGAGTGGCCCCTGAACCAATCCATGTTGCGGAACGGCGTGAAGAACTTGTCCTTGGCGCTCGGGTTCGCGATGTCCCGGACGAGCCAGAGCGCCTTGTCCCCGTACTCCTCGCGCCACGCCTCATCGCTCTTCGCGAGCACGGCCGCCGCGTAGAGGAAGTAGCCGTAGTGGAAGTGGTGATCGTTGTAATACCCCTGGCCGAAGTCGGCGGCCTGGTCCGTCAGGCCATTGGTCGTCACGAGGCCGCCCCAGGTCGTGTCGTAGACGAGGGGGTTGTCGTTCTGGCCGTTGAGCCACGGGTTGAGGCGCGACTTGAGCCGCGCCCTGAGCTCCTCCGCGAGGTCCGCCTTGCCGACCACCTCGGCGATCTGCGCGAGGCGCGCGAGCTTCGCGAGCTGCTTGCCCCCGAAATAGGGGTCTGTCCCGGCGACCGCCTCGTCGGGCATGAACCCCTTGTCCTCCTCGAGGGCCGCGACGACGGCCTCGCCCCACTCGTCCGAGACGCGGCGCGGCGCGTCCCAGCCGATCGTGCTGAGCGGGTACTTGAGCTCCCAGCTCGCGCCGGACATGCCCTTCATCTGGCCGATCACGGTCGGGTACGAGACGTCCGCCGGCTTGAACATGTTGAGGTGATCCAGATGGTGCGGCAGCGCCATGGTCAGGAGCTCGCCCTCGCCCTCGGTCTTCCAGACGAAGCGCACCGTGGCCTCGTCCTCGGTGACCGAGGCCTCGATGTCGCCGCCGACCGGGATGACAGCGGCGTGGTCGTCGAGCTCGGCCGCGGCGTTCGGCCCGGGGACGAGCGCGAGGCGGAGCGAGCCCTCGTACGGCTCGTCCGCCGTCATGGAGAGGGCGTCCCACTCGAGGCTGATCTCGGGGAACGCATAGAGCACCCACGTCTGGCCGTTGTTGAGCGAGATCTCGAATCGGTCGCCCGTGACCGTGGTGGGGCTCGTCGACTCGCCGTTCACCTCGGTGATCGCCACGCCGTCGCCGGCGCGGACGGAGGGGGCGAGCCCGTCGTAGGTGGCCGTCACGTAAGGCATCCCGTACACGATGGGCGCCGTCATCGTGCCGCCCGGCGCCGCCCACTCCACGGTGACCGAGAGCAGATCGGCCGACTTGACGGTGTGGCCGGAGAAGGCCTGGCGCGCGCTGAGCGCGAGCTGCGTCAAGTCCGCCGAGGTGACGGCCTTGCTCTCCACCGCGACGGCGGGCCGGGAGATCGACAGCGCCTGTCGGACCGCCTTGAGGTCGTACGGCGCGGCGTTGATCCGCTGATCGCCCTCACCGAGAGCGAAGTTCATCCAGGTGGCGTTCGTGGGGAGCGGGGCCTTGAGATCGGCCAACACGGCGCCCGGCGCGAGCGGGTGCTCCGCCTCCGTGAACTCCGGAGCGACGTCCGACAGCGGCTTGCTGCGGTCGAGATCCCACGTCTCGGGCGGCACGCCGCCGGTGCCGCCGGTGCCGCCGCTGCCCCCTCCCCCGCTGCCTCCGCCGCCGTCCCCCTCGGTCACCTTGGGCGGCGGCTCGTCGTCGCCGCACGCGGCGATCGCGGAGAGGCAGCTCAGCAAAGCAAAAGTCCGTAGCATCGGATGCTTCAACATCATAATCCAGCTCCCTCGCTCCCTCGCTCCAGCGCTCATCGCTCCACCTGACACGAAGCGGATCGAGAGATGAGCCCTGGTATCGTGGTAGTTTCATCGATTTGCAAGCAACGGCACAGATTCTTTCATGAAGCGCGGGGCCCGTCCAGCTTGGCGAGCGCGCCGTCCACGCGCCCGAGGCCCTCGCGATGCCATCCATCAGGTGATCGACAGCCCGCACGCCGCGAGTCGGCTATGTCGTTGTCCGACGGTTCATGCGGTCCCTTATCGAGTCTTCGCAGGCGCCTTGGCCGCGCCCTTCGCAGGCGCCTTGGCCGCGCTCTTCGCAGGCGCCTTGGCCGCGCCCTTCGCAGGCGCCTTGGCCGCGCTCTTCGCGGTCGCCCCTGGCAAAGACGCGGGCGGCGCCTCGCCTCTGCCGCCTCCGCGCACGAGCGCGAGCACCTCGTCCGCGTGTCCGTCGACCTTCACGCCGCTGAAGGCGTGCTTCACCGCGCGGTCGGGGCCGATGATGAAGGTGCTCCGGATCGTACCCATCACCTTCTTGCCGTACATCGACTTCTCGCCGTAGACGCCGTAGGCGTTGTGCGCGGCGAGATCCGGATCGCTGAGGAGCGTCACCCCGAGATCGTATTTGTCCCTGAACTTCCGGTGGCGTTCGACGGAGTCGCGGGAGACGCCGAGCACGACGGCGCCGGCCTCGGCGAAGGCGCGCAGGGCCGCGGAGAAGGCCTGGGCCTCCCGCGTGCAGCCGGGCGTGTCGTCCTTTGGATAGAAGTAGAGGACGACCGTCTTGCCCGGGAAATCCGTGAGGCCCACCGTCTTACCGCTGTCGCTTTCGAGAGAGAAATCGGGGGCACGATCGCCTGCATTCACCATCGCTCGTTCGCTCCTTGTCCACCCGGGCGCAGGGAGGACAGCCCCCCTTCCCCATCGGCGCGCACGGTAACACGCGACGTCCCCGGCGTACCACATAGCGCCCGCCGGCCCACGCCAGCGTCGCCGCGCGCCGCGCCGAGGCGACGAGTCGGCGGGGCCTCGGCCCGGAGGGCGCTCAGGGCCAGCCCGGATCCGGCTCGGGCGGAGCTTGGATTCCGTCCGAGGGCGTCCGCACGACGACTGCGCTCCACTCCCGGTTGCCCGCGCCCGCGCGCGGCCGCGGCGTCCCTCCCGCGAGGCGCGGCGCGCGGCGGCTGGGTGGCGACACACGATCTCGGAGCGAATCGCGAGGAGCCGGGTCGCGAAGAGCCGGGTCGCGAAGAGCCCGGCCGGCGGCGCGAGGCAGGGGGCGATCGATGTGAACCCGCGAACCGAACGAACCGAGCGAACCGCGCAGGCAACCGTGCACGCCGCCGCGCAGGCAGCGGAGCGCCCGGGGCCGGCTTGCCCCCCCGGGGCAACCGAGGTACCCAAGGCCTATTCGCAAGGCGCATGGACGGCGTCATCGAATAACATGGCATCAGCGCTGCTGGAGGAGATCATGACCCTGCCCGTCCCCGTGTACATCGTCGCAGCGGCCCGGACGCCGATCGGCGCGTTCCAGGGCGCACTGTCGCCCTTGCCCGCCCCCCGCCTGGGCGAGGTCGCCATCCGGGCGGCGCTCGAGCGGGCAAAGCTGTCTCCGGAGGCCGTCGAGGAGGTGTTCCTCGGCAATGTCCTGTCCGCGGGTATCGGGCAGGCTCCGGCCCGGCAGGCCGCCATCTACGCCGGCATCCCGAGCAAGGTCCCGGCCACCACCGTGAGCAAGGTCTGCGGATCGGGCCTCCAGGCCGTCATCTTCGGCGCGAAGACGGTGGCGCTCGGCGACGCGGACGTCGTCGTCGCCGGCGGCATGGAGTCGATGTCGAACGTGCCCTACTACCTCCCGCAGGCGCGCTCCGGCTACCGCATGGGCGACGGCAAGCTCGTGGACGGCATGATCCACGATGGCCTGTGGGACCCGTACGGGAACTTCCACATGGGCACCGCGGGCGACGCGTGCGCCAGGGAGCACGGCTTCTCGCGGGAGGCGCAGGACGAGTACGCGAAGGAGAGCTTCCGCCGCGCGGTCGCGGCCCAGCGCGAGGGGCTCTTCGCCGCGGAGATCGCGCCCGTCTCCGTCCCGCAGAAGAAGGGCGACGCGGTGGTCGTGAAGGAGGACGAGGGCCCGCCCGCGGGCAAGCCCGAGAAGTTCGCGTCGCTGAGGCCCGCGTTCCAGAAGGACGGGACGATCACCGCGGCCAACGCGTCGTCGATCAACGACGGCGCGAGCGCGCTCGTCCTGGCGAGCGAGCGCGCGGTCAAGGAGCACAAGCTCACGCCGCTCGCGCGGATCGTCGGCTATGGCGGCGCCGCGCAGGCGCCCGAGTGGTTCACGACGGCGCCGGCCGCGGCCATCGCGAACACCACGAAGAAGCTCGGCATCCCGACGGACCAGATCGACCTCTTCGAGGTGAACGAGGCGTTCGCGGTGGTGGCGCTCGCGGTGAACAAGCTCTCGGGGCTCGACGCCCAGAAGGTCAACGTCCGCGGCGGGGCGGTCGCGCTCGGCCACCCGATCGGCGCGAGCGGGGCGCGCATCCTGACGACGCTGCTCTTCGCGATGAAGGACCGGAACGCGAAGCGCGGCCTGGCCACGCTCTGCATCGGCGGCGGCGAGGCGCTCGCGGTCGTCGTGGAGCGGTGATCCGCCCGCAGCCCGTCGGGCCCGGCGTGCGCGGCGTGGAGGCCTTCCCCGCGCGCACGCCGACCCTGCCGCCCGCGACCCACACGAACAGCTATGCGCTCGGCGGCGGCGAGGTGCTGCTCGTCGAGCCGGCCACGCCGTACGAGGACGAGCGCCGCGAGTGGCTCGCGTGGGCGCGCGGCTTCGCGTCCCAGGGGCGGTCGATCGCGGCGATCGCGGTGACCCACCACCACGCCGACCACGTCGGGGGGGCGCGCTTCTTCGCGGCCGAGCTCGGCCTGCCGGTCTGGGGGCACGCCGAGGCGGCCCCGCGCCTCCCGGGCGTCCCGCTCGCGCGCCGCCTCGCGGACGGGGAGGTGGTGCGGCTCGGCGGGCCGGAGCCGATGGCGCTGCGGGTGCTCCACACGCCGGGGCACGCGCCCGACCACCTCTGCTTCCTCGACGAGGCGCAGGGCGCCCTGGTCTGCGGCGACATGGTGGCCGGCGAGGGGACCATCCTGATCGATCCCCGGGAGGGCGACATGGCGGAGTACCTCGCGCAGCTCGAGCGGCTCGCGGGGCTCGGGGCGCGGGTCGTGCTGCCGGCGCACGGCGGGCCGATCGACGCGCCGGAGGCGCTGTTCCGGCGCTACATCGCGCACCGGCTGGGGAGGGAGCGGCTGGTGCTGGCGGCGCTCGAGGCGGCCAGCGCGGCCGGCGCGAGCGGCACGTCGATCGAGGCGCTCTTGCCGGTCGCCTATGCCGACACGGCGCCGCTCGTCTGGCCGCTCGCGCGGCTGAGCCTCGAGGCTCACCTGATCAAGCTGGAGCGCGAGGGGCGGGTGGTGCGCCGCGAGGACCGCTGGCGGCGCGCGGCGGGAAAGGACGCCTGACCGTACGGTCGGGCGGAGCGGGGGTCACTTCGCGGAGGCGTCGCCCTTCGCGCGCCGCGCGTCGCGGTCGCGCTGACGCTCGGCGATCCGGCGTGCCCGCTCGGCCCGCTCGGAGGCGATCACGCTCGGGGATTTCGTGCCTGCCTTGATGGATTCCGCAGCCCAGAACTTCGCCGCCTCCTTGCTGGACATGGCGCAGTCGTCGCCCTCGTTGCAGCTCATGCGCGGGCTCTGCCGCTGCGCGCTCTCGGGCGTCAGGGCCGCGCGCTCCTTCCCCTGGGCAGCGGCCGCCCCTGCCGACCGCCCTGCCCACGCGCGGCGCGCCCCGGCGCTCGATGCGGCGCACTCCCCGGCCTCGCTGCAGTTCATGCGCGACTCGGCCTTGGTCTTGAGCGGCGAGGCGCTCGTGCGGGCCGACGCCCCGCGCCCTGCGGCGGCGCGCGCCTCTCCGCGGGTCCGGTGGGCGGTCGCCGCGCGAGAGGGGCAGTCCGCGCCGGTATCGGAGCAGCGGATCCGCTCCTGTCCGTGGGAGAAGCGGCTCGGCAACGCGCGCTCGGCGCGCTCGGAACGCCACTGCCGCCCGGCGGCCTGGTCCCGCGGCTTGTAACGGTAGGTCCGGTCCACCGTGTCGCCGCGCGACCTGAGGACCTCGATGTGCCGCGGCGCGCGCGCGGCGCGGCCGCCCTCGGCGAGCGCCACGCCGGCGCAGAGGGAGACGGCGACCAAGGTGGTGACCATGGCGGATACTTTCATTGGTGCTCCTCGCTCTCCAACAGAATGGGTGGACGACCCACATCGTTCCCACGAGCCTTGCCTGCATGGGCTCGCCGGCCGTGAGCGAGACACAAGCAAGAGTGACACCACCACGGAAATACGGGAAATCAGGCGGATCTAGAGCGACAAACGGGTTGAAACTTCGAGAAAAAGCAGGAATTTCACAGGGAGGCGGGGAGGCGGGGAGCGAGACACGGCAAGAGGGAGAAATTCATTTCTTCTTCCTCCCCGCCTCCCCGCCTCCCTGTGAAAATTCTCCGGGTTTCAACGTGATCGGTGTTCTAGAGCGAGGCCGTCACACGGTTAACGCCGCCACCGGGAGCGGGCCGTCAGCGCGCCGCGCGGAGAGCAGCGTCTCGCAGCACTCCCCGGAGGGTTCCCATCCACAAGTTCCATCGCCAAGACGAAGCCTCCTCGTGCCAGCCGACCTCGTGCACGGTGACGAGTGTGCGGGTGCATGAGGCGGCTAACCGCGTTGCCCTCGCGCAGGAGCTACGCTCGCGCAGTCGCGCTCCGGCTCCGCGGTGAGTCAGCTGAAATGCTCGCGCTCGTCGCCGCCGAACTCCGCGGTCAGTTAGCGAAGACCCGTCAACCGCTGGGCAACCGGGCAGCCTTCTACGCGACGAGACCGTTCCAGTGGACGCATTATCGATGAGTCGAACGAGGTGGTTGACACTCACGTTAGGCGCGCGAGACGCCCTTTTCGAGGTCGAGCGCGTCGTCCGTCATCACTTTGCTGACCTTGTTGAGAAGCTGCAACACGAAACCGACGACGTCGGCCTGCAGGTCCTCGTCCTTCCCGCCAGTGATGAAGGCCGCGACGCGCATCGGACCGACCGCATCGGGGCTCGAAAAGTCACGTTCCAGGATGGTGAGAGCTCGCTGTGCGTCAGCGTCGTCCTCCAGCAGTCGGCGAAGTTGCTTTGCCACGTCATCGACGCCCGCGCCGTAATTCCGCACTACGTAGTAGAGGTCATACGCGTCCTTGTTCTCGCCGCGACTGTCGAAGGCGAGTGCTTTCAGCACGACGTACGCGCCTGCGCCGCATACCCACACATCGCGCTTCGCCTTCTCGCCGAAGAGGGTCGTCCCCTCGAGCGTCACCTTCAGGCGATCATGGAACGCGCACCGGAGACCGGGTGCGATGATCGCCGCAAAGTCCGACTCAATGTCGCGAAGCTTGCCGCCCTTGTCGCCATCACGCGACGGTTCGATGAGAAAGTCCACCGTCACGGTGCCGGAGTTCGTGATTGCCCAGCGCTGGCGCGTGGGCTTGCCGGCGTCGTTCTTGTCCGTCTTGAAGCCAGCGTCCCGCAGGCGCCCGGTGAGCGTCCGGTAGCGGCCCTCGTCAAGCAGCGCGAGCGTTAGACCTACGTCGAGGTCGAGGGTGCCGACGTGCGGCTCGACGTCCTCGGCAAGCGCCCCTTGGTCGATGATGAGCGAGGGCACTAGACCGCCCACGATGACGAGGTCGTCCATCATGTCGCCGAGCCTCGTGGCGACATAGAGGCACGTGGCGCGCACGAGTTCGACCTGCTCGCTCTTGTACTCCGACGCGCGCTTGGGCTTGTCAGTCATTGCGTCTCCAAGTGAGCAGTTCGGCGCGTAGACGCTCGGCGGCTTCCGACGCACGTTCCGGGTGGGCCTTCAGATCGAGGTACGCCTGCACCGCATCGACGCAACGCACGCCATCACGAGACTTAGCGCCTTGAAACACACCAATGTCGTTCGGCACCACGAGCCAGAAATTCGCGCCGCGCGCCTCTTCGCGGAAGCCAAGCTTCTCCTTCAACTCTTTCGACGGGTGAGCTGCGAGGAAGAAGGTCGCGATGCGGAACGCGGCGAAATGCGTGAGCTGCCACGCGGCCGCGAGGCCAGTCGCAGCGTGCTCGATCGATGCTGCGGAGAGAGTATCGCTCGCAAAGCGAGTGAGCGCATCGCCCGAGCGTGCGGCAACATGGCCCTGAATGAGCGTGTGCTTGTCGAAGCGGTATTCTTCGCGCCAGGCGTCGAGAAGCAGCTGAGGGTCCTTCACGCGAAGCGAGCCGGTCGGCTCGCGGATCACATAGCTCTCATGCTCGAGGCGCGAGACGATGCGACTGACGAAGCCCTCGGACATGTCCGTCGCGCGAGCAATCTGCCGTTGCGTGAGGGCGCGGCCCTCGTGCATGAGAAGCCAGCGAACAACGCGCGCGCTCTTGGGGGCGAAGAGACTCGCTGGACGTCCCGGTCCGCGGAACCGGTTGGGACGTCCGTCGACAATGATGCGGATGCCTGGCGCGACGATGTGGGCGTTGCCACTCAGGTCGAACCAGGAGATGCGTGCCCCCTCGCAGGTGCGGCGGCCGGCCTCGGTCATGAAGGGCACCACGAGCAGCGGGATGGCCTTCCTGCGCAGGCGCTGGGTGATGGAAGCGACCCGTTCGCCGTGGGCTGCAAGTGACCCCGGCGAGGCCGAGCCTAGGACGTCCAGGACGAACGTATGCCCAGCCGCGAGTACAACCCGATCGGCCTCGGGCGCCAAGCCGGCGAGGACCTGGATGTCGTCCTCAGGCATGTCGAGCAGACCGGCGAGCACAGCCGACGTCTCCTCGAGTAGCTGCTCTTGGGAAGGGCGCGACCCCACACTTCACTAAATAGCCCAGCTTCACCTAAAGGTAAAGCCCAATAATTTAGTTAAGCATCCGCAACGACTGGCGCACGAACTTTACTAAATTTGCGTGCTTTACTTTTACAATAAAGCTTGGGTATTTAGTGAAGTCTGGTTGCCGCTTGGCGGCAGGTCAACATCAGCGCACGCTGGGCAGCGCATAACTTGCACGAGCATGTCAATAATCTGGAATGTCAACAGATTTTAGACTGGCCGGAGGAGAATCAGATGCGTGGATCGCGCTGAGAGGCGCGTTCCGGCTCTGGGATGTGAGCGACTGAGGCCACGCCACACCGGCAGCGTGGCACCAGGCTCGGGCGTGTCGCTGGACGTGCCCGTGAGCAACGACGCCGCGCGCCTCGCCGGCGGCGTCGTCCACCGACTGCGTGGTTGAGGCGCCGTTCCCGCGCTACGTCGCGCACCGGCTGGGGAGGGAGTGGCAGGTGGTCGCGGAGTTCGAGGCGGCCAGCGAGGCCGGCGCGACGCTCGAGGCGCTCTTGCCGGTCGTTTACGCGGACACGGCGCCGCTCGTCTGGCCGCTCGCGCGGCTGAGCCTCGAGGCTCACCCGATCAAGCTGGAGCGCGAGGGGCGGGTGGTGCGCCGCAAGGACCGATGGCGGCGCGCGGCGGGACGCCTGATCGCACGGCCGGGCGGAGCGGGGTCACTTCCAGCAGCGAGCGCCTCGAGCGCCGCGTCTCCCCTCAGGAAGCACGCGGCAGCTCGACCCGGAACACCGAGCCAGCGCCCTGCTCGCTCTCGACGAGGAGGCGGCCGCCGTGCGCCTCGACGATGCGCTTCGCCACGGCGAGCCCGAGGCCCGTCCCCGGGATCGCGCCCGCCGATGCCTTGAGGCGCCGGAACGGCTCGAAGAGGTGCGCCAGATCCGCCGCATCGATCCCAACCCCGCGATCGCGAACCGCGATCTCGGCGCGGCCCGTGCCGCCGTGGACCGTCACGTCGACCTGGCCTCCGGCGGGAGAGTACTTGAGCGCGTTCGACAGGAGGTTGTTGAGCACCTGCTGGACCCGCGTCGCATCGCAGCGGACGAGCACCGGCGCCTCGGGGAGCGAGAGCTCGATCGGATGCTCCGGCGAGACCGGGCGGTAGAGCTCGACCGCCTCCTGCACGAGCTCGCGCAGATCGCGATCCTCGACCCGGAGCTCGAGCTTGCACGCCTCGATCTGTGACGCGTCGAGGAGGTCCCCGACCATGCGCTCGAGGCGATCGACCTGCCGTCCGACGAGCGCCATGGTCCGCTGCACGCGCGGCTCCGACGGGGGGCCTCCGTCGTTGAGGAAGCCGACCGACAGCCGGAGCGCCGAGAGCGGGTTCCTGAGGTCGTGCGCCACGCCGCCGAGGAACGCGAACTGCGCCTCGCGCTGGCGCTCCAGCGACTCCGCCGTGCTGTTGAAGGCCCGCGCGATGTCCCCGAGCTCGCGCGGCCCGACGAGCGGCGCGCGCGCTGCGCGGTCCCCCGCGCCGTAGCGGCCGATCGCCCCCTGGATCGCGACGATGGGGCCGTAGACGAGCCGCCGCGCGCTGATGAGGACCAAGGACGCGCCGGCCATGAAGAAGATGACGGCCGCGACGCCGGCGGCGGTCGCGCGCCCGCCCAGACGCTCGATGAGCGCCTTGGACGCACGGGCCTGATGGAGGTTGATCTCGACGAGGCGATCGAGGGCCTTGAACGCCTCGTCGAAGGCGAGCGAATCGATGGCCGGCGCCCGCGCGTCCGACGAGGGGGGTGGGCCGCCGGCATCGGCGGCTCGACGCCCGACGAGGTATTCATCGACGCGCTGCTCCGCGTCGATGAGCACGTCGCTCTCTTCCTGGCTGCTCACGTAATGGTGAGCCTCCGCAAGGCCCTTCCGTAGCTCGCTCTCCCACTCGTGGAAGGTGGAGCTCGGCCCGCCGCTGGCGGCCCCGGCGTCGCGGTTGATCTGATGTGCATCGAGGAGGAGGTCGATCTGCAGGCTGTGCACCAGGCGGACGCTCTCGATCGCGTCGCCGAGGATCCCGGTGGCCTGCTGCATGGTCGTCGCGGCGACCATGAGCGCGGCGACCACGGCGATCGCCGCGCCCGTGAGGAGAAATGTCGCGATCCCGAGGAGCGTGCTCAGGCTTACCTGCCCTGAGGAGCCGAGCTCTGACGGGCGCCGCGCCGCTGCTGATTCCATGGTCTCGATTGGTCCGATTTTGCGCCTGAGGCAACTCGGACGCACCGTCGCCCCCCGAGCGGCGGCCCTCCGCGCTCGCCAGCGGGCGCCGCGCGCCTGCGCCGAGGCGAGCGACGCCCGAGGCTGTCCGGCGTGCGTCGCTGACGGGAAGCCGCCTGGCACGCGTCAGGAGCCGTCGCGACGCCCTGCGCTCGAAAGCGAGCGGTCCGCCCGGCGCAAGCTCGATCGAGGTGCCGGGGCCACGGCCCCAGGGCCCCCAGGGCGGCGGCGCCGGTGAGCTCGGCTCAACGGCGCACGCCGATGATGGGCGGCGTCACGGCGCGGGCGTCACGGGCACGCCTGGGCGGCCGTGTTCCGGCGGAGCCCGCAGGCGAAGGTGCCGCCGCCGCAGCTGAATACGCTGCAGTACTCGTGCACCTCCCTGCGCCCGTTGGGGTAGGTTTTTACCTCGCAGTCCGCAGGGCTGTAGTCGCACACCTCCTGGCAGCGGATCGGGCCGGTCGTCCCGTCGTTCGCGTCCGTGCACGGCCGCTCATCGAGCTGGGTAGTCGACGTGAACCCCACGTCCGCTTGATCATCGAAGTGCCCCGTGCAGAAGTGCGCGTCGGTGACGGTGCCCTCGAGATAGCCCCGGATGTCCGGCGAGAAGAACGGCACCGGGTTCGGCGCCTTGTTGTCGGCGACGCGGCGGACCTCGAAGTGCAGGTGATCGTTGTTCGGCCAGTCCGACGACTCGCCGATCTCCTGCCCCGGGACGACGAGATCGCCCTCCGCGACGAGGGTCGACGCGGCGTGCCCGTAGATGACGTAGACCGAGCCATAGCGGATCGTCAGATCGATCTGGGCGGGCGCGCCCCGGGCGGTGGGGTACCTGCCCACGCAGGCGTCTGGCCCGGCGCACATGACCTTTCCATAGCCGACCGAGTACAAGGGGCTGCGCGCCGGGACGGAGAAGTCGAGCCCGCTGTGGTTGCCGGACGTGTGCGTGTAATAGACGGTCTGGAGCACGACCGAGGTGCACGTATGGCCGAAGTACTGCCCCATGGGCGGCGCATCCCCGTTCGGCATCGTGGTGGGGTGATTGCAGAACGTGGGCACCTTCATGTCGCTGAGCTCGTCGCCGGGCCCCACCTCGCCACAGCCGGTGGTCGGGTCCCCCCCGCCGCCGGCGCCCGAGACCGACGCGTTCGTGATGGTCGCGCCCTCATCGAACAGGCTGGTGTCCAGCTCGAGCGGGTAGGTGGGCGTCGCGCTGCTCGTGTGGAACACGGCCCCGTTCTTCAGGTAGCGGACCTGGCCGCTCTGCACGTCGACGCGGAAGACGTCGCCCGCCTGGTAGGTCCCGAAGTAGCCCTGTCCGTAGCCGTTCTCCACGACCTCCAGTCCCCCGTCGCCGCGCAGGTAGATCGCGTAATCGATGTCTCCGTACCCCTGATCGGCGTCGCCGTGGCCAAGGCCCGCCATCTTGTACCGGTTCGTCTCGTTCGTGGAGAACTCCACGTAGCCGTCGTCCGACGCGATCTGCTGGACCGACGAGGCCCCGGCATGCCAGCCCCAGCCGGCGGCGCGCGTCAGCGAGCCCCCGCTCGCCGGCGCATAGCGGACGTTCTTCCAGAACCCCGGCGGCATGCAGCTCGTGTCCCCGGCGCAGCTCACGACCTGGGCACCGGTAACGGTCGCGCCCTCGTGGTTCAGGCTGGTATCGAGCCTGAGCGGATAGGTGGGCGCCGTCAGGCTCGTATGGAACGCCAACCCGTTCTTGCGGTACCGCACCTGGCCATTGACCACCTCGACACGGAAGACGTCGCCGGCCTGGTAGGTCCCGAAGTACCCCTGTCCAACGCCCTGCTCGTAGATCTCCAGGCCTCCATCGGCGCGCAGGTAGATCGCATAATCGATGTCCCCGAAGCCCTGATCGACGTCGCCGTGGCTCAGACCCGCCATCTTCTGGAGGCTCGCCTCGTTCGTGGAGAACTCCACGTAGCCGTCGCCCGCCTCGATCTGCTCGGCCGACGAGGCCCCGGCGTGCCAGCCCCAGCCGGCGCTTCGCGTCAGCACGCCTCCGTTGGCGGTGGCATAGCGGACGTTCTGCCATAGCCCCGGGGGCATGCAGCTCGTGTCCCCGGCCGCGCAGCTCACGACCTGGGCGCCGGCGACGGTCGCGCCCTCGTGGTTCAGGCTGGTGTCGAGCCCGAGCGGGTAGGTAGGCGCCGTGGTGCTCGTGTGGAACACCATCCCGTTCTTGCGGTAGCGCACCTGGCCATTGAACACCTCGACGCGGAAGACGTCCCCGACCTCGTAGGGCCCGAAGTATCCCTGTCCAACGCCCTGCTCGTAGACCTCCAGGCCCCCGTCGTCGCGCAGGTAGATCGCGTAATCGATGTCTCCGAAGCCCTGGTCCGTGTCGCCGTGGCCGAGGCCCGCCATCTTCTGGAGGTCCGCCTCGTTCGTGGAGAACTCCACGTAGCCGTCGCCCGCCTCGATCTGCTCGGCCGACGAGGCCCCGGCGTGCCAGCCCCAGCCGGCGTCGCGGGTCAGCAGGCTTCCGTTCGCCGTGGCGTAGCGGACGTTCTTCCACTCCTGCGGCGGCATGCAGGCCTCGTCCCCGGCCGCGCAGCTCATGATCTGGGCCCCGGTGACGGTCGCGCCCTCGTGGTTCAGGCTGGTGTCGAGCCCGAGCGGGTAGGTGGGCGCCGTGTTGCTCGAATGGAACACCATCCCGTTCTGCCGGTAACGCACATGACCGTTGAACACCTCGACGCGGAAGACATCGCCCGGCTGGTACATCCCGAAGTACCCCTGTCCAACCCCCTGCTCGACGATCTCCAGGCCTCCATCGGCGCGCAGGTAGATCGCGTAATCGATGTCTCCGAAGCCCTGGTCCGTGTCGCCGTGGCCGAGGCCCGCCATCTTCTGGAGGTTCGCCTCGTTCGTGGAGAACTCCACGAACCCGTCGCCCGCCTCGATCTGCTCGGCCGACGAGGCGCCGGCGTGCCAGCCCCAGCCGGCGGTGCGCGTCAGCACGCCTCCGTTGGCGGTGACGTAGCGGACGTTCCTCCACAGCCCCGGCGGCATGCAGCTCGTGTCCCCGGCCGCGCAGCTCGCGACCTGGGCGCTCGTGATGGTCGCGCCCTCGTGGTTCAGGCTGGTGTCGAGCCCGAGCGGGTAGGTGGGCGCCGTGGCGCTCGTGTAGAACACGAGCCCGTTCTTGCGGTAACGCACCTGGCCGCTGAACGCCTCCACGCGGAAGACGTCGCCGGCCTGGTACGTTCCGAAGTAGCCTTTCCCAACCCCCTGCTCGACGATCTCCAGGCCTCCATCGGCGCGCAGAAAGACCGCATAGTCGATGTCACCGAAGCCCTGATCGGCGTCGCCGTTGCCGAGGCCCGCCATCTTCTCGAGGCTCGCCTCGTTCGTGGAGAACTCCACGAACCCATCGCCGGCCTCGATCTGCTGGACCGACGAGGCCCCGGCGTGCCAGCCCCAGCCGGGGCTGCGCGTCAGCAAGGTCCCGTTCGCCGGGGCGTAGCGGACGTTCTTCCAGAACCCCGGCGGCATGCAGCTCTCGTCCCCGGACGCGCAGCTCGTGACCTGGGCGCTGGTGACGGTCGCGCCCTCGTCGTGCAGGCTGGCGTCGAGCGCGAGCGGGTAGGTGGGCCCCGTGTGGCTCGTATAGAATACGACCCCGTTCTTGCGATAACGCACCTGGCCATCGAACACCTCGACGCGGAAGACGTCGCCGGCCTGGTAGGTCCCGAAGTAGCCCTTCCCGTACCCCTGCTCGAGGATCTCCACGCCCCCGTCGGCGCGAAGGAGCACCCCGTAATCGATGTCCCAGAACGACGGGCTCTCATCGCCGTGGCTCAGCCCGGCGATCTTGGTCCGGTTCGCCTCGTTCGTGGAGAACTCGACGAACCCGTCGCCCGCCTCGATCTGCTGGACCGACGAGGCGCCGGCGCTCCAGCCCCAGCCCGGACCGCGGGTGAGGGCGCCGCCCGACACCTGGACCTCGACGGCGTTGTTCCAGAAGGCGGTGGCGCCCTCTGTGGCCCGCGCGTCTCCCGCGCTCGCGATGGTGCTCCCGAGGGCGAGCGCCGCGAGGAGCGCGCCTTTGCAAAGCCTCCTCATGATGCGCCCGTCCTCCCGCGGCCCGCGACGAGCGCGGCGGCGGGGCGTGGCGCTGGGTACCGGATGGATCTGTCGAATGCGTGAGTAAGCACGGTGTTGCTCTCCTCTGGACATGGATCGTTGATGAGAAGCCGGGCATACGAAGCCCTTCGGCCAGCGCTCCGCCGCGGGTCGCGCGTCGCGTGTCGCGCGGCCGTCGCGCGTGCGCCTCCGTTCACCAGCGCGCGACGGCGGCTGGCACCGGCGCGCAGGAGCGCGCTGCGACGCGGATCAGGTGTGGCTCTCCGGCCACCCCCGTTCCTACGCCGCGGCCGTCCGTCTTCTGACAGACACCGATCCTCTTTTCCCGCACGCGCCGCCGGCCATGCCCGGCGAGGGGCGCCGCCCGGCATGGCGGGCGGCGCGGGGGGCTGGGGAGGCGGGCGTGCTCCGGCCGGGCGACGGCCAGGACGCGCCCGCGCGGCGCGGCACCGCCGTGCTATGTCGAGCGGCATGGCAGCGCCGCGCATCGCCGTCGTGGGGCACGTCGAGCACGTGACGCTCGGCCGCACCGAGGGCGTCCCTCAGCCGGGCGACATCGTTCACCTGCTCGACGCGCGCTTCCTGCCCGGCGGGGGCGGCGGCCTCGCCTTCGCGCAGCTCTGCCAGAGCGACGCCGAGATCCACCTCTTCACCGCGCTCGGGCGCGACGCGGCGGCGCGCGCCGTCGAGGAGCGCATCCGTGTCGCGCCGGGGCGCGTGCACGTCCACGCGGCCGTGCGCGCCGTGGACCACCCGCGCGTGGTCGTCGTCGTGGACGCCGAGGGCCGTCGCACCATCATCGTCACGGGGGCCCCGCTCCAGCCCGCCGCGACCGATCCGCTCCCGTGGTCGATCCTCGCCGGCTGCGACGCCGTCTACTTCACCGGCGCCGACCCCGAGAGCCTGCGCCTCGCGCGCGCCGCGCGCCGCCTCGTGGTGACGGCCCGCCGGGGCGCGGCGCTCCGGGCGGCGGCGATCGCGCCCGACGTGGTCATCGGCAGCGCCTCCGATCCGCGCGAGAACGCCCCGCTCGACGCGTACGACCCCTGCCCCGGCGCGCTGGTGCTCACCGACGGGCCGCGCCCCGTCCGCGTCCTCCGCCCGGGGGGCGCCGCGCTGGTCGACGCGCCGCCCGCGCCCGCCCGCGTCCTCGGCGAGTACGGCGCCGGCGACAGCTTCGCCGGGGCGCTCACCTTCTATCTCGCCCACGGCCTCCCGGTCGAGGAAGCCTGTCGCCGCGCCGGACCGCACGGCGCCGCCGTGCTGGGCGGGATCGATCCGCTCGAGACGCAGATCCGCCTCATCGCGCCGTGACGCAGATCCACGCCCGCGTGGAGGGATCCCGGCGCCTCGGTCGACATGAGCGGAGGGACGCCCTCGCGCCCGCTCCACCTCGTCGTCGCCGCCATCCTCGCCTCATGGCGGCGTCAGGAGAGCCACTCCGCGCGCGCTCGAGCGACCTCCGCCGGGGCGCATCCCTCCGCAGGGGCGCGCAGGCGCTCCCATGCCTGCTCGATATAAGCGAGGCACTCCATGATGGATCCCTGCTTGCCGGCCTCCCGCGACCCTCGGGGGATCGCGCGCTCGACAGGGCAGACGGTGTACTGCTTCTCGTGATCGACGACGACGCGATAGGTGGCTACGTCCTGCCGCTCTTCCTGGTTCATCTTCCCCTCCACGGGTCGGCCCGACTGCGCTGCGGGGTCGCACCATAACCTCGGCCCCCGCGCCGTCGAGCCGGAATCTCCGAGCGCGGATCGCAGGATCAGGCCGTCTCCGCCCGAGACGGCATCACGCCGGGATCGATGCCCGTGTCACGACATCGCGCCAGCGAGCCGATGCCCCATTGTTCGACGCCTCACGCCGCGGGAACGGGCCAGGAGCCTCAGCCCGTGTCTTGTCGTGCGCGCAGCCACCGGTGGTTCACATCGACGTTCGGTCACGCGCTGCTTGCTGGCGAGGCGGTCGACGCTAGCGTGGCACACCTGCGGAGGTACGAAGGAAGCGACGGAGAGGACCGAGCCATCATTATGGCGGTAGGCGCCGATGGCTTCGTCTCACGGAGCGACGTATCCGCTTACGAGGTCACCGGCGTTGACGAGGACGGTAGGTGCGGCATCGGCGCACGTCGAGCGCGCCTTGTCTCCGCCGGCTGCAGGGCATCGCGGCGTGATACGGACGGTTCAGGTCCAGCTCAGAGTGGCAATCGAGCGTCGACCTTCGTCGAACAGCCCCTCGAGCGTCGCGGTGATCTCATCAAGAACAAACTGGCCGCGGTCGAACGGGCTCGCCTTCCTCGGGTCCACGGCGAGCAACTGGCAGGTGCCCGCCTCCACGGCGGCGCGCAGGAGAGAGGGCCTCCTCGCCTGTCTTTGCGGTCCGCGCGTTCCAGTCAGGAGAGCACGTCGGTCGCAGTCTTCGCCCCGAGCACGTTATCGATCCAGCGGTCGAGGGTCGCGATGTCCGTGCATGCGTGAATGCGCGCGCTCTCGTTCGCGGCCACCGCGATCCCTGCGCGCGCAAGCAGCCGCAGCAGCGTGTCCCGCTTGCCCTTGAGCTCGCCCTCACGTAGGCCCGCGAGCTTGCCCTCACGTAGGCCCTTGAGCTCGCTGCGATCCATGAGCTCCCGCACGAACGGAAACCTCGCATCGTCTTCGATCTGCCGTTCCATGACCAACGCCTCCAGAGCCCGCCGCATGGGCTCACGCAACCCGCTCCAGATGACCTGAAAGTAGACCATGGCGTGCTCCTGGTCGAGCCGACCAAGCGCAACGAGCGCAGCCCGGAGCACGGCGAACCCGTTCGGCCCATTGCCGTGCGCCACCGCCGAGAGCACGGCCAGCTCCGCGTCCTTCTCCGCCTCGGCTGGGTCGGTGATCTCGGGGACGACGGCCGGACCGAGCACCAACGGCTCGACGTGGCCGAGGCCCAGGCCGAGGTCGATGCTCTCCGCCGCCCAGGCGGCCACGCAGGCGTCCGGTGCGATCACGAGCACCACCGTGCCGCAGCGCTTCTTGGCGCGAACGACCGTTACGTACGTCGGCCACGAGAACTTCTTGTCCGGATCCATGTCGCGCTGGACCTCGATGACGATCGCCAGCACGAGCGCGCCGCTCGCGTCTCGAAGCTCGAGCACCAGATCCGCGCGGAACTCGACCGGGATGAGCTGATCGAGCGACGACTCGACCACCCCGACCGAGGCGTGTGACGGCACCTCGAGGTGGAAGAGCGTCGCGAGCCAGAGGGGCGCGAGCTCGGGGTGCTCGCGGAACATCTCGACGAGGGCATTGTGCTCGAGCGTCGGCATGACGCTCGGCCTCGAGCACACCCCATGCCGACGCGAAACGACGGGAGAATCCGAGGAGCGCTCCAGCGCAAGGGTGGCGGCGCCATGGCGAAGAACGGCGGCCACCCCTCCTGTGAAGCGCCCATCCACGGCGCTGATGGATCCATCCAGAACAACGAATGGTCGGCCGGACGCGCGTCGTTACAACTCTACTCACCGAAGCGCGGCGCGCCGTGCGCCGCCGAAGAGGAGGATCCCATGACCGCTGCTTCCCCGACCGCCGTGACCCTCTCCCTCCTGGCCCGCATCGAGGCCAAGCCCGGCAAGGAGGCCGAGGTCGAGGCCCTCCTCCGCTCCGCCGTCGGCCTCGCCGTCGAGGAGCCGCGGACGGTTCACTGGTTCGCGCTCCGCATCGGGCCGTCGACGTTCGGCATCTTCGATACATTCGCGGACGAGGTGGGGCGCAAGGAGCACCTCGCGGGCCGCATCGCGGCCGCGCTCATGGCGAAGGCGCCGGAGCTGCTCGCCACGCCGCCCGTCATCGAGCACGTGGACATCATCGCCGCGAAGGGATGACCGGCCGCGCCCGGGCAGCGCGCGAGAGCAGCGCGTCCCAGAAGAGCTGCAAGCCCGGCGCCGGCGTGCGATCGCCCGAGCGCACGAGCGCGACGGTGCGCCGGAGGGCCGGATCGACGAGCGGGCGCTGCGACGCGCCCGTCACGAGCACCGAGTGCTCGGGCATGAAGGCAAAACCCAGCCCCGCGTGCACCAGGCTCTGGACCCAGTCCTCCCGATCGGTGCGGTACGCCGCGTACAGGTCCACGCGCCGCGCGGCGCACACGCCCGTCACCTGCTCGCGCATCTCGCAGGCGAGCCGATCGAGGTAGGGCTCGCCGTCCAGATCCTCGAGCCGCAGGCCCTCGCGCGCGGCCAGGCGATGGCCGGGCGGGAGGACCACGACGTAGCGCTCCTCGTACAGGGGCGCCACCACGCACCAGTCCGGAACGGCGTCACCGAGGTTCGAGACGATGACGTCGACCTCGGCCTCCTCCAGCCGCCGCAGGAGCTCGCCCTGCACGGCCACCGCGATCTCCAGCTCCACCCCCGGCGCCTCCGCGCGGAACGCCGCCAGCGAGCCGGCGAGCCGCGCCGGCCCGATGGTACAGAGGATGCCCACCCGGAGCGGCACCTGCTTGAGGCGCCGGTGGTTGTCCGCGATCACCTGGACGGCCTGCATCTCGTCCCGCAGCCGCTGGAGCCGCGGCAGCACGCGCTGCCCCAGCGCCGTGAGCTTGGCGCCGCCGCGCTCGCGCAGGACGAGCGGCCCGCCCAGCTCCTCCTCGAGCTTCTTGATGGCGGCCGTGAGCGCGGGCTGCGAGACCGCGCACCGCTCGGCCGCGCGCGTGAAACTGCGGGTCTCGGTCACCGCAAGGAAATACCGGACCTGATGCATCTCCATGGCCGCGCATCTTCGCCCGACGACGCCGCCCGCGCCAAGGAGGCCGAGGAGGCCAAGGAGGGAGGAGCGCTCGCTCGGCTCCGATCAGGGCTGCTGCGGGAGAAGATGACCGGCGGCCCCTCTCCTCGGGATGGCGAGAGTCACCGCAGCGCGGTGGTGATGATGTAGCGCGTCTTGCCCAGCTCGGGATCATCGCAGCTTTTGTAATACTCCCCGGAACGGTCGAGCTTGCCGCAGGACTCCTTGCAGCTCCCGACGATCTCGATCATCCCGCAGCCCTCGATCTCCCCGTCCGCATTGACGTGCCCGGCGGCGCAGTCGCGCTTCGCCGAGCGCGAGACATCGACGTTCGCGGTGTTGTAGCAGGCGCGCAGGTACGGCGTCTTCGTGAAGAGGTTCCCCCAGAAGGCCCCTTCGACATGAGGGTACTCGTCGAGCTCATCGTCCTCGACCTCGTGGCAGAGCGGGGTCTGTCGGGAGCGCATCGAGACAAGGACCGAGACGCCATAACGGTTCGTGTGGGCGGCGAGGCACGCGGAGACCATCTGCTTGCCCTCCTTATCGAGCGGGCGCCGGTCCCACCGGGGCGCGAGGCCGAGGTGTCCGGGATAAACCTCCTTGTGGGTCGCGCCCGCGCGGTCGGTCCAGGAGAAACGGAACGACTGGGACTCTTTGAGGGCGCAGCTGACCGTGTACTTCACGAGCGTCCGGAAGAGGTCGCCCCTCTCGCTGGGGTCTTTCAGCGCAGAGGCCGCCTCCGGGGCCAACGCGTTCGCGCTGAGCGCGTTGGCGCTCAACGCATTGGCGCTCAGCGCATTGGCCGTCAGCGCATTGGCGCTCAGCGCATTGCCGCTCGCGAGCGCGTCAGCGCTCGTGTCGAGCTCCTCTATTTCTTCAGCATGCGCTTCGAGCTCCAGCTCGGGCGCCATGCAGCCAGTAGCCACGAAAAGGATACCTGCGCATCCAAGTACAGCCTTGATTTTCACGTGATGAGACCTCGGTAGCGAGCCAAGGGGAGCACCCACGCTCCCCGATCGCAGCACGCCCTCCGGTGCGTCGTTCAGCACAACGACAGCCGGGAACTCTCCACGTCTAAGCTAGAGTACGGTGATTCACCGCGGCTGTCAGCTCTTAAATTGACGCCCGCTGCAGATTCGCCCGTAGCAAAACGGCGCGTAGTTACGCCAGATTACGCCCGGTTACGCCAGATTACGCCCGGTTACGCCGGATTACGCCCGGTTACGCCGGATTCCGTTCAGCTGCGCTCAGTTCCGACTCATTCCGACCCACTGCGCCGCCAGCTCCAGTGTGCGGGCGTTGTCCGGGACGTGGGAGAGAAAGCGCCTCCGCCACTCGGGATCGCGGACGCTGGCGGCCCGGTCGAGCAGCTTGTCGCGCGCCGATGAAATGGCGACAGCGGCCCTGTTCGCGTCGCCGACCGCAGAGAACGCCTCCGCGTGGACCAGCCGGATCATCGACTCACCCTCCTCGATCCCGCCGAGCGACTCGAGCGCTGCCAGGGCCTCGCCGGCGGCCGCGAGCGCCTCGACGGCGCGCCCCAGCCCGATCAGCGCCCGGGCGCGGATCGCCGTGGCCGCGACGCGGAACGGCGACGCGCTGTCCAGCGCCTCGGCGAGGCGCGCCTCGCGCTCCGCGCCCGCGAAATCGCCGGCGAGAAGGGCGATCTTCGCGAGGTACGAGCGCGACACCACCTCGGCGCGCGGGTCGCCCAGCCGCTGGCTCGATGCGAGGGCCGCCTCCTCGACGGCTCGTGCCTCGACGAGCTTGCCGCAGTAAGCGAGGACCTGCCCGAGGCTGGCCTGCGCCGCCGCCGCCACCTCGTGCAGACCCATCCGCTCCGTGGCCTCCAGCACGGAGCGGAGCGCCGCCTCGGCGCCGCCGAAGTCGCCGAGCTCCCCGTAGGAGTAGCCCAGGTTCGCGCGGGTGATGCACGCGTTGCGCCGGTCGCCGACCTGCTCGTACGCCACGAGCGCAGCCTCCAGGCCGGTGACGCAGGCGCCGGGATCGCCCCCGCTCATGGCGCGGAAAGCGCGCGCCTGGTGCAGCCCCGCGACCACCTCGGCCCCCGTGCCGGCGCCGGTCGACGCCCCGTCGCCCATGGCGCGCTCCACCTCCGCGATGAGCGCGTCGACGACCGCGAGCCGCCCGGTGAAGGCCAGCGTCGAGGCGCCCATGGAGAGACAGGTGCTCTTCGCGCTCTCCGCGCCTTGCGAGGCCGTCATGACGACCGCCTCGCCCATCCACCGCTCCACGCGGTCGAAGCCGCCCAGCTTGCTCGCGGCCGCGACGGCCTGCGTGACGGCCGCGAACCATGGCGCCGAGCCGGGCGCGAGGTGCCGCGCCGCGTCGGTCCCCCATTGCTCGGCGAGCGCGAGATCGCCCCGCCACACATGCGCCTCGGCCTGGACCAGCCGGAGCGCCCCCACCACCGCGGGCTCCGGCGCACACTCGAGCCCGCGCTCGGCCCGCGCGATCGCTGCGCCGAGATCGTTGCCCTCCAGGGCGTGCTGCGCCGCGCGCAGGTACGCCGCCGCGGCCCGCGCGGGCACCGCGCCGCGCTCGAAGTGCTCCGCGAGCGCCATCGCGTCGGGCTCGCCCGCGCCCTCCAGCCAGGCGCCCGCCAGCGCGTGGCCGAGCCGCCGGTCGGCCTCGGTCAGCATCCCGTACGCCGCCTCCCGCACCAGCGCGTGCCGGAAGCGGTACTCGACCTCGCCCCGCAGCCGCCCGGGGCCGCGCCGGTGGACCACCTCACGGCGCTCCAGCTCCGAGAGCCAGCGCGTCACCTCGGCGCCCCCGAGCAGCGCGCTCACCGCGCTCGGCCAGAACGCCTGGCCGAACACGCTCGCCGCCCGCAGCACGCGCCGCGCCTCGGCGTCGAGCGCCTCGATGCGCGCCTGCACCATCGCCAGCACCGTCTCCGGCAGGTCCGCGCCGTGGCCGGCCGCCACCGCGCGGACCTGCTCCTCCAGGTAGAACGGGTTGCCGTCGGCCCGGTCCACCAGCGTGGCCACGAGCTCCGCGCTCGCCTCGTCGCCCAGCGCGGCGCGCACCAGCCGCTCGCTCGCCCGGCGCGTGAGCGGCGGCAGCATCATCTGGTTGCCGAAGCGCCCCTGGGACAGCCCCGGAAAGGCCTCGTGCACCTCGGGTCGGGCCAGCCCGAGCACCAGGAACGGCAGATCCCGGAGGCTCCGGAGCGCCGCCTCGACCATCGTCAGGGTCGGCAGGTCGCCCCACTGCAGGTCCTCGAGGATCAGCAGCACCGGCTGCCTCGCGCACTCGGCCCGGATGAACTCCTCCCACGACAGCCGCAGCTGATCGCCCATCAGCTGCCGGTTGCGCCGCGCCGCGCCGACCCGGATGTCGTCGTCCGGGAACGGCGCGCCCAGGAGCTCGCCAAGGAAGGCGCTGACACGCCCGACGTCGAGGTCGGGGTGGCGCTCGACCCGCGCCCTCACCTTGCGCCGCCGCTCCTCCAGCGGCTCGCCGTCGACGATGCCCATCGCGCTCCGCAGCGCGCGCGACAGCAGCCCGAACGCCGAGCCCGAGCTCATCGGATCGCCCTGGCCGACCCACACCTCCACGCGCGCGCCGTCCGCCAGGTCGGCGCCGCCTCCGTCGCGCGCGCCGTCGGCCGCTCGCGCGTTGCGCGCCGACACCTTCTCGAGGAACTCCTGCCGCAGCCGCGATTTGCCCATGCCCGCCGCCGCGACCACCAGCAGCACGCCCGAGGTCGACTCGTCGATGCTCCGCTCGAGCTCGGCGCCGAGCACGCCGAGCTCCCGCTCTCGCCCGAAGCACGCCATCGGCTTGCCAAGCAACGCCGGCGCCGACGTCACCTTGAGGTCGTCCCGGGCCCCGTGGAGGAAGCGCGCGCCGCCCTCGCTGCTCGTCTCGAACCGGCCGCCCAGGAGCCCCGCCGTCACCTCGTCGATGCGGACCGCGGCGATCGCGCCCGGGTCGCCGCGCGACGGCAGGAGCTGGACAGCCCGGTCGATGAGCTCGCCCATCGGGATGCGCGACGTCAGCTCGGCCCGGCCGGTCACGAGCGAGACCTGCGCGCCGCCGAGCAGCCCGCGCAGCGAGAGCGCGCAGCGCGCGGCCTGCGCGGCGAGATCGGTGGCCGCCTCGGCGCTCGTCAGCACGAGCAGCGGCGATCTCGCGTCGATGAGCTCGATCTGGCCCTGGTAGCGCTCGGCGAGGGCGTAGAGCTCCTCGGCGCGGCCCGTCGCCCGCGCCTGCTCTTCCTCCTGCGAGCGCGTCACCTCCTCGGGCGCCGAGCGCTCGTGCGCGAGCACGAGGCACGTGACGCGCCGCTCGCTGCTCGTGAGCTCCAGGACCGGCGCCGGCGCGGCAGGGTGGGCGCCGTCCGCCGCGCCGGCGCGGCTGAGGTCGATCGCGCGGAGCTCCTCGGCGACGGCCGCGCCGTCGCGGGGCCGCCCGTCCGGCTGCTTCGCGAGCATCCTGGCGACGAGGGCGTCGAGCTCGTCCGGCAGGTCGGGGCGGACCTCGCGGAGGCGCGGCGGCTCGTCGAGGAGCACCTTGACCAGCACGGCGAGCGCCCCGGCGCCCTGGAAGGCGGCGCGCCCGGTGAGGCACTTGAAGAGCACGCAGCCGAGCGCGAACACGTCGGCGCGGGCGTCGACGCGCCGCTCGCCGCGCGCCTGCTCGGGCGCCATGTACTCCGGGGTCCCGAGGACTGTGCCCGGCAGGGTGAGCTGCTGGTCGATCCGGAAGCGCGCGATCCCGAAGTCGAGCACCATCGCGCGATCGAGCCGCCCCTCGACGAGCAGCAGGTTGCTCGGCTTGAGGTCGCGGTGCACGACGCCCTGCCCGTGGAGGGCGCCGAGCGTCTCCGCGATGCGCGCGACGACGTCGACGCTCTCGGCGGGGGTGAGCGCTCGCCGCGCGATGCGCTCGGCGAGCGTCTCTCCGGCGAGCCACTCCATCACCAGATACGGCTTGCCGCCCGCCGCGACGCCGTGGGCGATGTACCGGACGACGCCGGGGACGCGCAGCGCCGAGAGCGCCTCCACCTCGTAGGAGAAGCGGCTCAGCTCGCCCTTGTCGGCGCGGCGAATCACCTTGAGAGCCACCGTGTCGCCGCTTCGCCGGTCGCGCGCCCGGTAGACGTGCCCCATCCCGCCCGAGCCCGCGAGGCCCTCGATCTGGAACCGCTCGTCGACGATCTCTCCGACGCGCATCAACGGCCGTGAATCCAGCGATATCACGCGCGCCGCCCTCCTGGTCTGGATACAGGCCCGGGATGGTATGGCGACTCACCTCCACGGCGGCCGCGATCGAATCGAATGCGCGATGCGACGCGTCAGGGCTGGAGTCTCACGAAGAACACGCCGGGGCGCTCAGGGAGGACCGAGCTTCGCGCGCCGGCAGCCCGCCGGTGCGAACGAGGGGTTCTCGACGGACACGAGCGTGTGTGCAGGCCGTCCGGGTGGTGCACCGAGCGCAGGTAAGCCGTCGACGAGGAGGGCGTCCGTGATGGGCGAACGGCTCCGGCGCCGGAGCGGGCTCCGCCGGGTACCGTGTTCGGCGGGCTCGGTTCAAGGCATCTGAAAGGCATCGAAGAGCGCATCATGCCATGTCGATGAACCTGCGTAATCGCGTCATGTCGAGCACCAGGGAGAGAGCGCCAAGCCCACCCGGTGAGGCGATGCTCGACGCGTCCTTCGCTCGCGGAATCGCCACCCCCGGCCGACGGCGCCCGGGGGTGGGCGCGCTCCTTCGGCGCGGAGGCGGCGTGCGCCCGGAGGGGCGGCCCCGAGGCGCGCGCCGGCGGGCCGGAACCTCCGCTCCTCGCGTCGCGCCAGGGCGTCCGCGCGGCGCGAGCGAGGACGGAGACAGCGCTGGGCGGACATCATGAATGAAGTTTTTCTCTCCTGACGTTATCTTCGCCTCGGCGGCGTTTGTGATGAAGTTTTTGTCCCTCGACGCCGTCTCGGACTCCGCGGCGTTCGCGAGCCGGCTGGGCGACCAAGGTGGCTGTTGACTTCCACCCGCGGAACTGCAATGTCTCTCGCTGCGCTTGCCCTTACCCACAGGAGACGTCGGATGTCGATGAGCAAGAAGCTGATGAGTGCCGTGTTGATGACCGTCGGCATTGGCTTTGCTGGAGCCGCGTGGGCCGCCGGCGGGACCGCAGACCTCCCCGCTTCCGTCGCCGAGAAGAAGGATTTCGGCTGCGGTGCAAAAGGACAGAAGGCCTGTCCGATGCAGGGCTGGATGAAGTCGGTGATGCAGTCGGCGACGACGAGCGGCGACGGCGCGAAGATCGCGGAGGCGCTGAAGTACGTGGCGGCGAGGCCGCCGAAGGGCATGGACAAGTGGGTCGCGATCTCGAACGAGGGCATCGAGAAGGCCAAGAAGGGCGACATCGACGGTGCCAAGGCGAGCTGCAAGGCCTGTCACGATCTGTACAAGACGAAGTACAAGGAGACGCTCCGCGACGCCCCCTTCTGAGGCGTTTCTCTCCTCTCTCGCTCTCGCTCTCTTCCCTCCCTCCGCTTCTCCTTCCGCGCGCCGAGAGCGCGCCTCCTTCGGGCCGCCGTGGCCGGTCGCGCCGGGGCTCGCCCGCCGATCTGCGGCGACGGCCACGAAGCCGGCCCGCGGCGACGGCCATGAGCCGACCCGCGGGCCAGAGCCCCCCGTTCGGTGCGCGCCAGCTCAGCAGCCGCCGCCGGCAGCCGCGCAGATCTCCTTGGGCGTGAGCGTCCGGCCGAAGATGCGGAGGCTGTCGAGCAGCCCGTTGAACTCGTCTGCCCCCGACGGCTCGTCCGAGCCGATGTGGACGGGCTGTTCGCCGGAGGCGATCACCGGGCCAGAGGGGCTCCGGTCGACCTCGACGCCGTTCACGTAGAGGCTCTGCGTCTGGCCATCGGAGAGACAGGCGACGTGCGTCCACTGCCCGGGAACGATGGGGTAAGCCACGTTCCGCTCGACGCCCATGGTGCAGCGGATCTGTCCGCCCGGCATCAGGAAGAGCGAAGGCTTCCCGCCGCTGTCGATCACGGTGTATCGCCGCTTCTCCGGCAGCGAGGCGGGGTTGATCCAGACATCGATGGTCATCGCGGACGCGGTCCACGCGGCGTCGTGGTGGAAGTAGAGTTTGCTCCCCATCGTCAGCGAGAGCGCCTGGCCGGCCCGGCCAGGCACGTACTCCAGGCTGCGCGCCTTCTCTGGCGTGAAGTGATGCTGCGAGGCGTCGTCGGGGTTCCCCTCGAACGCGAAGCACGCGATCAGCGATGGCTCTGCCGCCCCGCACAGCGGCCGGGGAGCGCCACCGGGCTCTTCGCCCTGAGTTCCGCCCGGTTCTTCTGCCGGATCCCCGCCGGGTTCTTCGACCTGAGGGCCGCCGGGTTCTTCTGCCGGATCCCCGCCAGGTTCTTCCGCCGGACCGCCGCCTGGCTCTTCGTCGGGAGCGCCGCCCGGCTGTTCGACGGGAGCGCCGTCAGGCTGTCCTGCGGTGGCTCCGCCGGGTTCTTCCGCCGGAGCGCCGCCAGGTCCTCCGGGTTGAGCTTCGAATTCACCTGACCCGCCTGTGCCTCTCGTTTCGAGGACGCACCCCGGCAACGACAGGAGAAGCGCGGCGACGCCGGCCAGGCGATGTGCAGATAGATGGGATTTGCAAAGCATGCTGCGTTTCCTGCGGGGCGCTCAGCGTAGCTCAGAACGCCGCTCGGTGTCACCGCGTCTCGCACGAAGGTTCGATTTGCGCCGGCGCGCGATACGTCGATGCAGTGAGAAGAAAAATGCATCGATGCAGTGAGAAGAAAAATGCACCACAGCGGCGCCGAAGAAGAGGCGCGGAGTGAGCGGCACAGAGGGAAATATCACCGACGGCGGCCAGAACCAGTGTGGCTGTCAGGGCGTGAGCATCCCGTGCAGGGCTGAGGGCGCGGGGCTCGCGCCGCCGGAGCCGCTGCCGGAAGCGCTGTGGCGCCGGGTCGCCAGCGCAACACCACACGACGCAGCTCGACGTGGCAACGGCGCTTTCCCGCGTCGACCCGTCGTGTCGCGGTGACAGCGACAGGCGAGGTGCCCAGGCCGGCGCCGCAGCCGGCGTCGCCTCAGCCCGGCTCCCGCCTGGCGCGGCGCGGATCGCCCGCTGCGGTCCTCCGCGCCTCCGGCTGGCAGGCCGGACAGTAGATCGCGTCGTGCCCGTGGACGCTCGCGCGACGGAGCTTGTCGCCGCAGCGCGGGCACGGCTGGCCCGGACGCCCGCGGACCTTGAGGAAGTCGCGCAGCCTCTCGTCCAGCGCAGGCGCGCGCCGAGCGATCGTCCGGGTCGCGTCGCCGAGGACATGAGCGATCGCCGTGTGCAGGCGGTCGGTCTCCTCCTCGGAGAGGCTCTGGACGGTCGCCTTCGGGTGGATCCTTGCCTCGAAGAGCACCTCGTCGGCGTACGAGTCTCCCATGGAGTCGAGCGCCGTCCCGTCCATCAAGAAGTCCTTGGCGAGGTCGCGCCGCCCGCGCGCGGCGGCGCGGAACGCCTCCTGCGTGAACACACGAGGATCGAGGACGTCGAGGCCGACGCGCTGGAGCCCGGGGATCTTGTCGAAATCGCCCCGCGCGAGCACGTGGACCTTGCTCATCTGCACGTCGTCTCGGACCCTGAGCTCGCGGCCGTCCCCGAGGGTCAGCGAGAACGCGAGATCGGTCGGGATCCGCGTCTCTCCTGGGCGCGTGATCGAGAACCGCCCTGCCAGCATCGGGGAGATCACGAGATCGAGCGCGCGCGCCCCTTCGAGCTCGAAGACCACGGCGTGCGCCCGCCGCGCCACGCGCCGGATCTCGGCGCCCGGCAAGAGCGCGTCGAGGCGCTCCGCGAGCAGGACGTGCAGCACCACCGCGTTCTCGGCCCGCGCCGCGGACACGGTCGCGCCGGCGAGCTCGCGCGCGAGGATCGGGACGACGTACTCCAGGTCCGGGCGCTCGGGCACGGCTCCAGGATACAGATCTCGCCGCGAAGATCGCGCGACTTCGGGCGAGGCGCGAAAAAGAGGCGCGGCGGCGAGGCAATCAGGCGCTGATCCGCGGTGACTCCTCGCCGAGCGCGGCCTCACCGCCGTCGCGCCGCCTCGGCCGCTGCGCGCCCTGGATCACGAGATCCTCGCGCCGGGCGAGCGCGTACACGACGCGGATGCGCGCGGTCTTGAAGGCCCTCTCCGGCGCCGGGTTCAGGTGCACGACCCTGCGCTCGCCCTGCTGCGTGACATGGCTCGCGCCCCCGGGCTCGCCCTGCTGCGCGACGAGGCTCGCGCCCCCGAGCTGGTCCTCCTTCGGCTCCTCGACCTCCAGCGCGATGGGGATCGCGCCCCGGGGCGCGAGCGCCGTCCGGATCTCGTCGAAGCGGAGCTCCTCGCCCGCCTGCCCCGCCCCGTCGGGCGGCGGCGCCTCGATGCGGACGAGGTCCTGCCCGCCCTCCCCGAGGAGCTCATCGTAAAGAGCCGTTACGCCCGGCACGAAGGCGCTGTGGACCATGAAGTAGTTCTTGATGCGCTCGGTGCTGACGAGGCTGACCCGCACGGCGAACCCGCACTTGTCGGGGGCAAGGAGGCTCCGGACGTGCTCGCCCTTCGCCACCGAGGAGAACTCCGCGAGCACATGCAGCCCCCTGCCGTGCGCGAGCTCCCGGCTCGCCAGCGCCCGCGCGAACCGGATGACCCGCATCGCCGTGCGCGCGTCGCGATCGAGCCCCTCGGGCTCGCTCAGGAACACCGCCGCGGAGAGCGGCGCGCCGCGCGCCGCGCAGCGCACCGCGAGCGAGGCGAGGTCGTGCCCGTGCTGCGTGTACACCGTCGCGCTGCCCCCGCGCGGGAGCGAGAGCATCGCCCCGTCCGAGCCCGGCGGCGCGCCGCCCGGGCCCGGCGTCACGCCGAGCGAGGCGAGCCGGTCGGCGAGCGGCATCCGCTCGTCCCCGCGCTCCCCGAGGACCAGCGTCACCTCGATGCCCGGCACGAACCTCGCGAGCGCGTGCAGCAGCGAGGGCAGCGCGGCGCTGTACCCGACGATGAGCACCCGCTCGATCTCGTTGAGGTGCAGCGAGAGCTTCGCCGCCCACGCCTGCGCCGCCGTCGCGCCGCCCGACGCCGCGGCGCTCTCGATCCCCCGCCCCCTGTAGAGCTCTCGCCCGTAGTCCAGGAGCGGCGCGTAGGTCGCCGATACGCCGATGAGCCCCCGGAGCCGCTGCGCCGGCACCCGGCCCGCCCGCGCGCCGAGCGCCCACGCCGGCGATCCCTCGGGCGGATCGAGCAGCGGATTCAGCCACGGCACGAGCCCCTCGACCGACACGAGCTTGCCCTCCTCGCGCTTCGGCACCGCCGCCTCGTTCCCGAGGAACACACCCGCGAGGATCACCTGCTTCTCGTAGGCAGCGCGCGCCATGTCCGAGAACGAGAGCTCGTGCTTCGGCGCCTCGCCGAGCTTGCCGACGGCTCCGACCGCCTCCTCGCCCAGGAAGATGTGCGTGTAGAACTCGGAGCCGTCCGCGGTCATGAGGTCGGTGTAGAGGGACTCCACGCCCGGCGTGAGCAGGTGCTGGCAGAGGAAGAAGCCGAGGAACCGCTGCATGTCGAGCGGATGGGTCCCGGGCCCGCCCACCGCCTGGATGAGGTCGCGGTTCTTGCTCTCCTGCACCTCGACGAACACGTGGCCGTGCGGGTTCTGCGCCCGGAACGAGGAGAGCGCCATGGCCGTCAGGGCGTCGGCGTCGGGCCCCGCGTCGGGCCGCGCGAGGATCAGCGCCCGCTTCGCCTCGGCGGCGCCTACGAGCTCGAGCGCCTCCGGCTGCGCGCTGTCCCCCTGGCGGTAGCTCACCCAGCGCATCCCCGGCGCGTAGAGGTAGGCAGGCGGATCGTCCTCGGTGCCGAGGAGCGCCATCCGCGGGAGCGCGTGGCGGGTCGGCGGGGGCCCGCGGCGGACGAGCCACTGCCAGAGCTCCGAGAGACGGATGCTCCGGAGCGCGCGGTGGCGCTCGTACAGCCGGACGAACTCCTGCACCAGCATCTCCGCCTCGTGCACCGGGCCGATCACGAGCGCGTGCCCCGCGTAGCGGACCGGCCGCCGCCGCGCCGCGCGCACGACCTGATCGACCACGTTGGCGCCGATGCCGATGATGAACGACGTGATGAAGACGCCCACCATGGTGAGGCCGAGCGAGACGACGGCCACGACGGGGTGCACCCGGAGGTTCTCGACGAGGTTGTCGGCGCTCTCGATCTGCCGGAAAGACCACCAGATCCGGTCGACGAAGGTGGTGTCGGGGGTCGGGCCGCTGCCATCGTAGTCGTGCGTGATCGCGAGGTGGCTGAGCAGCACCGAGGCGCCAAACGCGAGCCCCCAGACGGCCAGCGTGACGAGCCCGAACTGCTCGAGCAGCTCGCGCCGCGTCATGATCGCGTAGAGGTCGATCGCGATCTCGCGCGTGAAGCGCAGGAGCAGGAAGAGCCGCGAGAGCCGCAGCATGGGGAGGGCGTGGGCGGCGTGCGCGTCGAGGATCCGCTCGAGCGGCAGGAAGCTGATCCAGGCGATGATGTCGAAGGCGAAGAGGAGCACGTCGAGGCGCGACCGCCCGTCGCCGCGCTGGCGGAGGAGGACGGCCCGGAAGAGGAGCTCGACGCCGAAGATCGCCAGGAAATACGGGCGGAGCTGCTCGTCGAGGCCCTGGATGGGCAGGACCGAGACGAGGATCAGGAGCGAGATCGCGGCCTTGACGGGGCGGGTCTCCAGCCCGCCGGCGAGGCGGTGGAGCAGGGGCAGGCGGGGCGCCATGGGCGGCAAGGATAGGCGACCTCGCGCGCGGCTGCTGTAAGCTCCCCGGGTGCCAGCCCCCCGCTCGTTCGACGAGAAGCGCGCGAGGATCGCGGCCCTCGCGGAGGCGCCGCCCGCGGAGGCGGCGGCCGAGCTGCGCCGCCTCGTCGCGGACCGGAACGGGTACCTGGTCGGCGAGGCCGCGGCGATGGCGGGGCGCCTCGGGTTGCGGGAGCTCGTGCCGGATCTGGTGGGGGCGTTCCCGCGGCTGCTCGAGGAGCCGCTCAAGAGCGACAAGGGCTGCTCCGGCAAGAACCGCATCGTCAAGGCGCTGCTCGCGTTCGACGCGCACGAGCCGGACACCTACGTGGCGGGGCTGCGCCACGTGCAGCTCGAGCCGGCGTTCGGGCAGCCGATCGACACGGCCGCTGGGCTGCGCGGGCTGTGCGCCCACGCGCTGGTCCACGTCGGCCACCGCGAGGCGCTGCTCGAGGTCGCGCCGCTGCTCGCCGATCGCGAGCCGGTCACGCGCGCGGAGGCCGCTGCGGCGCTGGGCAACTCCGGCCTCGACGCGGCGGCGGCGGCGCTCCACGTGAAGGCGCTCTCCGGCGATCCGGAGCCGGACGTGCTCGGCGCCTGCTACCGGGGGCTCCTGCGGCTGCTCCCGGGGCGGTACCTCGGCTTCGTGGCGAAGGTGCTGCAGCAAGGCGACGACGGCGCCGCGGAGGCGGCGGCGCTCGCGCTGGGTGAATCGCGCCTGCCCGAGGCGCTGCCGATCTTGCAAGCCGAGCTCGCCGGGGCGGCGCGCGCGGGCGGGCTGCGCGACAGCGTGCTGCTCGGGATGGCGCTGCTGCGCACGGACGCGGCGAACGACGCGCTCGTGGCGCTCGTCGAGGAGGGGGCGGAGGTGCACGCGATCGCGGCGCTGAGCGCGCTCTCGCTGCACCGGCACGACGCGCCGCTCGTGGAGCGGGTGCGGGAGGCCGTGATGGGGCGGAGATCGAAGAAGCTCGCGGCGGTGTTCGCGGAGAAGATCGACGGCGGGTGACCGGACGGCGGCGCGGCGAAGCGAGGCCGAGGGCGCGCGATGTCCGCCCGAGCCGAGGTCGGGTCCGGGCTCAGAAGGCGAGAGGGCGGGCGCCGCGATGGCCGGGCGACGGACGGCCGCGCCTCACGTCGCCGGCGGGGTCCACTGACGTACGGTCGGACGAGCGAAGGTGTAAAGGGCGTCGATCGTGCGACGTGGAGGAGCTCGACGGTAAGTCGCGCGGTGGATCGACCACGCGTGGAAGATGCATGCGTCTCCGGCGCGCAAGGCGACGCGCGCGGCGTTCGGCATGTCCGGCGCGGTCCGATCGGCGCCCCTGCGGATCCGGAGCTCGTCCGGCGTGTCCCAGCGGGCGTGGGACCCGGGGACGATCTCGAGCCGATCGTCGTCTTCCAGCGCCACCCTGAAGTGGACCGATGTCGTCGTCGCGACGATCGCGCGCTCGATCTCTGGATCGGATTGGCCGAACTGGCTGTCTCGGTGCCAGTCCCCGTCCCAGTCGCGCCTGGTCTGCTCGTGGTAGTAATGCGCGTCCTTCAGGCGCGGGGGGCCTTGCTCTCCCGGACGCGAGAGGCCGGCGAGCAGCTCGCAGACGCGCCGGGAGCCGACGAACGCGGAGATGAGCTCCAGCGCGCAGGGATCGTCCTGAAAGCAGGTCGCGCCGTCCGTGAGGAGCGATATCCTGGGGGTCGAGTGACCCGTCTCCCGGGAGAGCGCTCGTGTGCGGAGGAGCGCGGCGTCGCACGCGCGGCGGAGCTCGGCGCGCTCGACGATGTCGAGGAAAGCGGGCGCGATGAAGAAGCCTTGCGCGCGAAAGGCATTGATTCGATCTCTCGTTGACGTGCTCATCATGACCTCGCGACACTCGGGATCGCGGAGATCACTCAATGGATGGCCCGAGGCCCACGCATCGCCAGGGCGACGAGGGGGCTCTGGGGGAACGGCCTCAGGCGATGACGGCTCGAGACGACGAGACACGCGAGCCGCCCGGCGATCTCGAAGGTCGCGAGCGCAGCGGGCGCGCCGAAGTAATCGATCGGCACGAGATCGATGTTCCGTGTCGCCTTCGGCGTGGAACGCTCGTCGAGGATCCGCGCGAGCGCCTTCTGGTAGCTCTCGCCGGTCCGGGCCATCCTGGCGCGGACGTCGGCGCGAAGCTTCTTGTGGTGGTGGCGGTTCCCCATCGGCCCTGTCCAGGTGATCTGCCGAGATCGGTCCTTGTCGGCCGGCACCGACGGAAGAGCGGCAGCATCACGAGCGAAGACCGCCGAAGGGCAGCGCCCTCTTCGCCCCTCGCGGAGCCGTGCCGGCGGCGAGCGAGGTGCCGGGCTCGGAGAGGCCCGTGAGGCGAAGTGTTCGCGGGAGCACGGCCGCTGTCAAGCAGGCGCCGGAGGGCCCGCGCCGGGTGGGGCCGTCGGCGCTGCGGTTCCCTGCTCAGCGTTGCGCCTCGCTGACGGGGTGCTCGGGGCCGGGGCGCCCGTCAGCCAGCGTCTCTCGGAGGCGCTCCTGCGTCAGCCCCGGGCTGCTCGACAGCCTGGTATCCGCGTGGGGATCGTCCGATCGGGCGACCGACTCCGCATGGGCCGTCTCTGGGCGCGCCTCGCTCAAGGGGTGGCGGCTGCCAGGCCGCCCCGTTGCGAGCGTCGAGCCCTGGCCGATGTCGGGTGGAGACGCCGCGTGCGCCGGCCGCGGCGGGGGCGCTCCGGCCGAGCGAGGCGCGAAGAGGTCCGCCCAGTCCGGCAGGTGCCGCTGGAGCCGCAGGCGCTCGGCCTCGGGCAGCGCCTCGCCGATGACCTGGCACACGGCCTGGGCGTGCTCCATGCCAAAGCCGCGCGGCGCGCCCTCGCGGCGGGCGATGCGGTCGTAGAGCTCGTCGCGATCGAAGTCGCCCTGGTACGTGGCGCCCCGCACTGCTGCGGCGACCGGGCCCGGCAGTCCACCGGCGACCGGGACCGCCTCCTCCGCGAGCAGCCGCTCGCCGAGCGTCCGTGCCGTCACGGCGATCGCACGCTCGGCCTCGCTGCGGCCCTCGAAGCCGGCGCGGCGCTGCACCTCCTCGACGAAGCGGTCGTAATCCATGCGGGCCTCCTTCCGGAGATGGTCCACTGCGAGAGCCGTGCCAGGCGCCTGCGCAGGGCGGGGCGACCTCAACCTGGGTCGGGGCGGCGACCTCAACCTGGGTCGGGGCGGCGACCTCAACCTGGGTCGGGGCGGCGACCTCAACCTGGGTCGGGGCGGCGACCTCGGCGACCTCAACCTCGGCGACCTCAACCTGGGTCGGGGCGGCGACCTCAACCTGGGTCGGAGCGGCGACCTCGGATAGTGTCGTGATCTCGGCAAGATCGATCCCGAGCGAGACGATGGTCTGGGCGACGCTCGGCCGGATCCACCCCCGATGGAATGGCTAGCCCTCGCCGACGCGGCCCGCGCGCACCTTGAGCTGCATCCGCAGCGCCTCGACCACGTGATCACGCAGCGCGACGGTCTTCCTCGGCAAGTGCTGGCCGCTCGGGAACACGAGGAAGACGCCGCCCGTCGGCGCCGTCCAGCGCGGCAGCACGCGGACGAGCGCTCCAGCGAGCACGTCCTGCTGGACGAGGAAGGTCGGGAGCAGGCCGATCCCACCGCCGTTGCGCACCACCTCGCGCGCGAAGAACCCGTCGTTCGCGAGCCACCGGACACGGAGCCGCGCGCGGGCGCGCGACACCTCGTCTCGCCCGAACGGGCTCGTCTTGATGAGCGCCACGCAATCGTGCCCCGCGAGATCGTCCAGCGTCCTCGGCGTCCCCCGCGCGGCCAGGTACGCGGGCGAGGCGTAAAATTGCAGGTGCAGCTCGCCCACCTTGCGCGCGACCAGCGTCGAGTCTCGCGGCTTCTTCGCGAAGAACCGGAACGCAACGTCGTACCCCTCTTTCACCAGATCCACCGGCTGCGTCGACAGGTGCATCTCGACCGTGATGCGCGGGTAGCGGCGGCAGAAGGCGGCGAGGATCTCCGCCAGCACCTCGGTTGCGAAGTCCGCCGTCGCCGTGAGCCGCAGCGTGCCTGACGGCTCGTCCTCGAGCTCCGGGAGCCCCTCGATCGCCTCCGTCAGCGCCTTGAGCCGCGAACCGAGGCGGTCCACCAGCGCCTGCCCGGCCGTCGTCAGCGCCACGCTGCGCGTCGTCCGCTGCAAGAGACGCACGCCGAGCGACGCCTCCAGCGACGCGACGCCCCGGCTGACCGTCGACTTGGGCACCCCGAGCCGGCGCGCCGCCTCCGTGAAGCTCGCCGTCTCGGCGACCGCCGCGAAGACGGAGAGGTGGTTCAGATCCATTGTTCCCATTTCGGCACACAGTAGATGAAATCTGCGTGTTGCACCAAATTCGAGACAGAGGCAAACATCCGCTCAACCTCGTCACAAGGAGCTCTCATCATGTCTCAGCCTCTCCTCGTCACCGGCGCCAACGGCCAGCTCGGGCGGCGCGTCGTCGATCTCTTGCTCGCGCAGGACGCAGGGCCGCTCCTCGTCACGACCCGGCACCCGGAGAAGCTCGGCGAGCTCCGCGCCCGCGGCGTCGAGGTGCGGCGCGCAGACTTCGATGCTCCCGCCTCGCTCGCGGAGGCGTTCACGGGAGCGGCGCGTCTCTTGCTCATCAGCACCGACGCGCTGGACCGCCCGGGCCGGCGCATCGCGCAGCACCGGAGCGCGCTCGAGGCCGCTGCGAAGGCGGGTGTGCGGCACGTGGTCTACACGTCGCTGACCAACCCCGGGCCGGGCTCGCCGATCACGATCGCGCCCGACCACCAGGCCACCGAGGACGCCCTCGCGGAGAGCGGGCTCGGCGCGACCGTCCTGCGCAACAACCTCTATACGGACTTCCTCGTGGCCTCGCTGAGGCGCGCGCTTGCGACGGGCCAGCTCGTCGCTGCGGCCGGCGACGGCAAGGCCGGGTACGTCACGCGCGAGGACTGCGCCCGCGCCGCGGCCGCGGCGCTGGCCGCCGATTTCGACGGCAAGCGCGTGCTCGATATCACCGGACCTGCGGCCGTGTCCCAGCGCGAGCTCGCGCAGATCGCCTCGGCCGTCACAGGCAAGTCGATCGACTACGTCCCCGTGCCGGGCGACGCGCTGGAGCAAGGCATGCAGAAGGCCGGGATCCCCGCGGCCATGGCCACGCTGCTCACCTCCTTCGACGAGGCGATCGCCCGCGGAACGCTGGATGTGACCACGAGGGCGGTGGAGGAGCTCACCGGCAAGCCCGCGGAGGACGTGCGGAGCTACCTCGCGCGCCACCGGGCAGCGCTGCTCGCGCCGGTCGAGGCCTGATCAGGCGGGAACTCCGATGGCGAGCGTGTAGACGACAGGCTCGTTCACCCCAGCCATTCCGAGGAGCGAGCCAGAAGGCAAGCACGCGCAACCTCCTGCGCGATCGAGCAAAGCCTCACCGATGCGCTGCGCGCTTGGTGGGAGACGCGCTTGCGTCAGCCAGGATCGCCAACCTACGCCGCGGCGCGAGCCAGACGGGCGAGCACCTCGCGCTCTTGCGCCTCGCCCCCTGAGACCGGCAGCGAGAGCGCCTCCTCGGCCTCGGCGTGCCCGCCGCGGCCGAACGGCCCCAGGGTGAGCGCAGCGCAATCTGATTCGCAGATTTCCTGAAATTGGAAGCGAAACTCCCTTACGCTGGCCTCCCGGGATCTGCCTGGAGGAGGAATGTTCATGCGTCGATGGTCCGTTCTGCTGTGCGCTTCAGCTGTCGTTGCATGTGGTTCGGGGGACGACTCGCCGGGATATGACTTGTCGGGCGGCGGCGGCATCAGCTCCGGGGAAGGCGGAAGCGGGGGGCACGGAGGAAGCGGCGGGAACGGCGGAAATGGCGGGCTCCCTCCCGCATTTCGCTATGGCGCCAACCTCGGCCATCGCAACGCGGATTGGGGCGACGACAAGGAGGCCACGCTCGCGGCGCTCGCGGGGGTCCGCAGCCTCCGCATCAAGCTGCCCGCCGCCCATTTCGCGAGGTGGGGATACGAGATCGAGGTCGGGGACATTCAATCATATGCGTCCCTGGGCATGGGGGATCACATCGGATTTCTCATCGGCTCTGAGTCGGTCGATCTGACGGTGGCGCCGGCCGACGCGGAGGACTGGCAGAACGAGTACTATATCCCAAAGAGCCTCTACGAGCCGATCTTCTCGGCCGACGGAACGGTGAATCCGGGCAACGCGTGGGCCTCTTACGTGTATCGGACCGTCGACACCTACAAGCCCTGGGTCAAGCTGTGGCACGTGTGGAACGAGCCCGATTGGGTGGCCGACTGGCACGTCACCGAGACATGGAAGACCGAACCGCCGAAGGCCGCCGATCTCCCCCGGTTCAACGGATCGATATTTGACTATATACGAATGCTACGCGTCACCAAGGAGGCCGCGCGCAAGGCAGATCCGGATGCGCGGATCGCGACGGGGGGCATCGGATACCCCTCGTTCCTCTCGGCGATCCTGCGCTACACCGACAACCCCGACGACGGCGCGGTCACGCCAGATTACCCGGAGAAGGGCGGCGCCTACATCGACGTGCTCGATTTTCACTATTACCCGATCTTCAGCCCGAAGAGCTCGGATGCGTCCGTCGACGATTTCCTCGCGTCGAAAGATGCGTTCGCCGCGACGCTCGCCGACGGTGGGGCGGAAGTGCAGAGGTGGAATGTCTCGGAGAACGGCGCGCCGCTCGCGCCGACGCCGGAGTACCCGGAGGTTGGGAGCCCGGAGTACGCGCGGAATTACCTCATCAAGATGATGATCATGGCGCAGGCGCACGGCATCGGCGGCGTCGACTGGTTCATTCTATCGAACGGCGAGGACGGGAGCGACGACGTGTTCGCGCACATGGGGCTCTACAACGATGTCGGCGCCCTCGCCAGCGTGGATCAGGCGACCAAGACCGACCTCGGCAAGGCGTACACCACCCTCAACGAGGTGCTCTTCGGCGCGTCCTACGATGACCGTGCGACAAGGGAGCTCGCGCTGCCGGGGGGCGCTCGGGGCGCCGTGTTCACGAAGGACGGCAAGCGCCGGATCGCCCTCTGGGCCGTGACGGCGAGCAGCACGGAGGAGGCGTCCGCGAGCGTCGAGCTGGCGACGGCGACGGGGTTCGAGGTCCATGCGTGGGATGGCGCGAAGACCTCCGCCGACGCGAGCGGCGGCAGGGTGACGCTCGCCCTCTCCGGCAGCCCGGTGCTGCTGATCGAGCGGTGATGCCCTGCTGGCGACCCGACCCAGGTTGTCGTGAGCTGGAGGCGACCCGACCCAGGTTGTCGTGAGCGACCCGACGACCCGACCCAGGTTGCGACCTACCCGACCCTAGACCGGGGTTGAGCTGCGGCAGCAACGCCGCCGCAGTTTCAGTCGAGCGGAACTCTATCTCATGGCACGCTCGATCCCCGGTTAGACAAGCTTGATGCCAAGCTGTGCTTTTCGCTACACTGTTTTTTCCGCTACACTGGTTTTCCGACACGAAATTCCCGGCCCGTTTACACGACGCAGATCGCAACCCCTTCGGATCCGCTCCTACGCATTCGGGACGGCATCGCCCCTGCACATCCCATTGCGCACACCACCGCACAACGATGTGCCGGTCGCACCGCCAACCCCAAACGGACGCGTCCCACGACAAGGCGCTGATGCCTCGCCCGTCGCCCAGCCTCCCCGCCAACGCCGCTGCTAGGGCTCTACACCGTGAGCACGAAGTCGGCCACGCTGGCGCCGTGAAACGTGCGCATCCACCACGTCCCCGCGGGGAATACAGCGCTGCGCACGCCGGCACGCCATCGCTCGAGTGCCGCACGGTACGACGCTCGAAACGCACGCACAGCGGCACCTGCGATTCGCCACGCGTCCCCCTGATTGCGACCAACCGCAAACGTCGGATTGCCGTCGCGCAGCGGCTCGAAGCTCGTCACGCGCTCGTAAGGGGACACCCTGCTGGCTCTCTCGGCGCCCAAGAAGCGAAGTCCTCGCCGCTGCACCTCCGCGCGGGCCCGCGCTTCCTGTCGCTCGAGCTCGGCAGAGACGTCCTGGCGAAAGCCTTCCGCGCTTTCCTGCTCAATGGCCGGCGGCAGCGCGAGTGAGACCGCCACCTCCTCGGGCCACTGGGGGTTTTCCGGGTCGAGATACACCGAAGGCCGTGCCGCGCGCAGCACGCCGCGACCGAGCTCGTCCACATTTACCTTGGCGCCCGGCCACTCGCGAGCATGCTGCACCAGGCCAGCGGCGACGGGATTCGCCATGACATAAGCAATCTTCTCCACCACCGCCGCGCGCGTGAGCAGCCGCACCACGCTCGTGGCCTCGTGGTCCCACACGGGGCCTTCCCACCCGCGTAGCACCTTCGTGCCAAGCGCGACGATGCGATGGAAGAATTGCAAGAACCGCGGCAGGACGCCCCTCGAGTCGGTCACGACCAGGTGCAGATGCGTTGACATGGCGCAGAGCGCATGGACCTCGATGCCGTAACGGCGGGTCGACACCGCGAGGACGTAGACCAGGAGCCGGGTGATGGCCGCATCCGGGCGGAAGAGCAGGTGCCGGCGCAGGACGCGACGGGTGATGAGGTACGTGGCTCCGGCAGCGATCTCGCGGGGCTGGCTCATGACAGGTGCACCATGACAAGCTTTGTGCCACGGGTTTTCGTCAATCATTTCGCTGCTCGACCAAGCTTCGTGGGTGGCGGCCGCCTGGCGGTCCGCCACCTGAGCTGGAGCCGTCGCCTACTCCAGCCTGACCTGGGTTGCAGTTAGTCCGACCCAGGTCGGGACGCCAACCTCGGTCTGCCAACCTGGCCTACCGCCAATCTCGTCGGCCCCGGTCGCCCAAACCTGGGTTGGATCCGTGGATCCGCAACCTGGGTCGGGCCGTCACGGCGTGATAGCGTCCGCTCATGGCGCTCCGCCTGCGCGGCCTCACCCACCTCGACCCGCTCGCCGTCCCTCTGCCCCATGGCACCGAGGTGACAACCCGGGTCGACCGCCTCCTCGGCGATCGACATGTCCCGCAGGGCGCCATCGGGCGTGTCGTCGGCTCGGCCGGCGCGGAGCTCGACGTCATGCTCGTCGGCGTCGGCGTCGTCCGCTACAACCGCGACGAGCTCGTCCCGCGCAAGGCCGGCCAGGTACGGCATGCCGAGCGGCGGAGCGCCGCCTGGGACGCCCTCCGGCCCACCGTGGTCCTCGAGGCCGTCGTAGGCTCGCGCGCTTGGGGGCTCGCGAACGAGGGCTCCGACACCGACAGGCGCGGCGTCTTCGCTCTCCCCTTCCCCTGGACCACAGGCCTCGCCGAGCCGCCCAGGGACCTCGTGAGCACCGACGGTAGCTCCTCCTATTGGGAGATCGAGAAGGCGATCCGCCAGGCCTTGCGCGCCGACCCCAACACCCTCGAGCTGCTCTTCGTCCGGACCGCCGAGGCGCGCGACGACATCGGCGCGTGGCTCCTCGATGCGCGTGGCGCGTTCGTCTCCTCGGCCATCTACGGCAGCTTCGGCCGCTACGCGCTCTCCCAGCTGAAGCGGCTCTCGCAGGCGCACCGCCTCGCCGAGCACCGGGAACGGGTGCTCGAGTGGCTCGCCGACGACCCCTCGCTGGCGCTCGCCGACGTCGCCCGCAAACTCGCCGCCGTCAGCCCGCGCGCCGCGCCGACCCAGGTTGACCGGGAGCTCCAGGCGAAGGAGTACATCAAGCAGCTCTACCGCTCCCTCCACGACCAGGGCCTCCTGCCCGCCCGCGACTTCGCCTCGCTCGTGGCCTTCGCGCGCGCGGGCAGGGCCTTGCTCGATCCCGCCCGCGACCTCCGCCCCAAGAACGCCTACAACCTGGTGCGCCTGATCGCGACCGCCATCCGCTGGCTGCGCGACGGCGAGGTCGATCTCGTGGTGCAGGGAGACCTGCGCGAGACGCTCCTCGCCATCAAGAGCGGCGCGTGGCCGCTCGAGCGCACCATCGAGCTCGCCGAGTCGATGACGCCCGACCTCGAGACTGCGCGACTCGCCACCAAGCTGCCGCCGCACCCCGACGTGCCCCGGGCCGACGTGCTCCTCCGGCGGGTCCGCGAGGAGATCGCCCGCCGGCACCTCGCGGCGGAGCCCGGCCCCCTCGGCAAGGACGCTCCCCCCGCGCCGGTCGCAACCTGGGACGACGGAGACGCAACCTGGGACGGCGGAGACGCGGCCCCCACGCCCGGAAACGAGGAGAGAAAGGACGACGGATGAACCCCCAGGTGCTCGAAGCAAAGCAGCAGGAGGTCGCGGCGCGCGTCATCGCCGAGGAAGAGGCCAAGCGTTCGCACCTCGTCATCGCCCTGAGCGGCGCCCACGCGTACGGCTTCCCCTCGCCGGACAGCGACCTCGACCTCAAGGCGGTCCACGTCGAGCCGACCGAGAAGCTGCTCGGCCTCCACCGCAGCAACGCGAGCCCCGAGCGGATGCAGGTCATCGACGGCGTCGAGATCGACTACACCTCGAACGAGCTCCACCCCGTCCTCATCGGCGTCCTCCAGGGCAACGGCAACTACATCGAGCGGATCCTCGGCCCCCTCCAGCTCCACGTCGATCCCGACCTCGCCTCGCTTCGCCCGCTCGTCGCCGCCGCGCTCTCGCGCCGGATCTTCCGCCACTACATCGGCTTCGCCACGAGCCAGCTCCGCGCCTGGGAGGCGGGAGGCCGCTCGTCGGCGAAGAAGCTCCTCTATGTCCTCAGGACCACGTTGACCGGCGCCCACGCCCTCCGGACGGGCGAGATCGTAACCGACGTCACCGCGCTCCTCGATCTCTACGGCTTCAGCACCGCGCGCGAGCTGGTCGAGGCCAAGCGCGCCGGCGAGCAGGCGCCGCTCGCTCCCGACGTCGCCGAGCGCTGGGCCGAGCAGATCGCCCGGGCCTTCACGACCCTCGAGGCGGCCCGCGATCACGCCGTGCTGCCGGAGGAGCCGCCCAACCACGGAGAGCTCAACGACTGGCTGCTCGCGCTGCGCAAGGCCCGGCTCTGAGGCGCGGCGAGGGCTCGCAGGCACGTACATCGACGTGTGGACACGGGCACGCCCGAGCGTCGGCCCCTGGACGGCTCACCGCGGTCCCACGCTCGTTCCCCCGGCGAACGCCCGGCCAGCCTCATCTCACCGCGGCAGCGCGCAGCCGTCCCCGCACGCCTTGCGGCCATCGCCGCACTTCACCGCGGCAGCGCGCAGCCGTCCCCGCACGCCTTGCGGCCATCGCCGCACTTCACCGCGGGCCCCTGCCCAACGCAGGTCACCGGGCATCCTCCCCCGGTATTGGAGCAAGACACCGCGCACGAGCCCATGCACATCACCTGGCACCCACCGACCCGATTGCACCTCACGACGCTCCTGTCGCCCACGACGTGGGCACACTTGTTGACGTCCTCGCAGGTGATCGAGCACCCCGCGCCGCAGGTCACCTGGCACGTCTCCGCGTTGCGGCAGTCGGTGGAGCAGCCGTCAGCGCACGTCGTGCTGCACACCTTGCTTTTCGCACAGGAAGACTGGCAGTCGCCGGCGCAGTGGCTCGCGCAGCTCTCTCGATCGGAGCAGCTCGGCCTGCATCCGGGCGCGTCGCCGCACGTGAGCAGGCAGCTCGCCGGCGCCTTCCCCGGACTGCCGCCCGGGCAAGTGCAAGGCGCGCCCGGCGGACAGCCGGCGGGGTCGACCGCGAGCACCGCAGCGCTCCGGGCCTGCGCGACATCCTGGAGGGACACCGGCGCGCCGCTGTCGCCAGCGTCGCCGGCGCCCTGGTCGCGGGAGGGCCAGAGCAGCAGCACCATCCCGACTCCCACGCAGAAGAGCAGCACCGCCACCCCGCCGACGACGGCGATCTGCGTCGCTCCCGGTGCGCGCTGCCCCCGCCCCCGGGGCGCTGCCCCCGCCGCCCCCGGATAAGGCTGGCCCGGAGGAGCCCCCGTCGAGGCGGCCACCGCCGCCGGCATCACCCCTGCCGGCGGGCTCGCGCTCGGATATTGCGCCCCCACCGGCGGCCCGTCGGGGATGGCCCGGCCGTACGCGCGCGTGCGCTCGTCCATCCTGGCCAGCTCCCCCGTCGCGAAGGGCGGCTCCTCGCCCCGGCGCACGGCGCGCACGTCGGCGAGCATCGTTTGCGCGTCCGGATAGCGCCGCTCGAGCTGAAAGGCGAGCGCGCGGTCCACGACGCGCGCGACCCGCGGATCCACGCCCGGCGCCACCGTCAACAGCGGAGGAGCCGGCGTCGTGCCCCTCTTCACGAGGAGCTCTCCCTCGGTGAGCCCGTCGTCGTCGTGGACTCGACGGTTCGCGAGGACGGTGAACATCGTCGCGCCCACCGCGTAGAGATCGGCCCGCCCGTCCACGTTCCTCCCCAGGATCTGCTCGGGCGCCATGTAGCTCGTCGTGCCCAGCACCGCGCCCGTCCGCGTCTTCAGCCCCGAGCCGCCCTGCTTCATGCGCGCGATCCCGAAATCGAGCACCTTGAGCCGCCCATCGCGGGTCACGAAGAGGTTGTCCGGCTTGATGTCCCGATGGACGATCCCGGCGTCGTGCGCCGCCTTGATGACCTCGAGCAGCGTGTCCATGTGGGCCAGGAGCTCGGTCAACGAGATCGTACCGAGCCGCAACACGCGCTCGCGGAGGCTCTCTCCGTCGAGCAGCTCCATGACAAGGAACGGCTCTCCCCGCTCGGTCACGTCGATGTCGTGGACCTGCACCGCGGCCGGGTGCCCGAGCCGCGCGGCGGCGAGCGCCTCCTGCTCGAAGCGGGCGCGGAGCTCGCGAGACACCGCGCCCTCCGGGTGCAGGATCTTGATGGCCACGCGGTGCCCCACGTGATGGGTGGCCGCGTAGACGGCCGCCATCCCCCCCGCCCCGATCAGCGCGTCAATCCGCCATTTTCCGTGGAGGGTCGTCCCGACGCGGGCTTTCAGCCGCTGGATCTCCTCCTCTTCCGCTTCCGACATCGGCGCGGAGGCTAGCACGGGCTGCCTCGCGGCCGACTCGCGCGGACGCCGCGCGGCGCCCTGTCACGCCCCCCGGCCGCGGCCGCGGCCCGCCATCTCCCACGCCGTCGCCACCGCCTCTTCCGCGCTCGCGGCCGACACGATCCGATCCGAGCGCCGGTCGTCCACGCGCCCCCCGGCGAGCTGCCTCGCCCAGCCGCCGCTCGTCGCGAGCGCGAGCAGCGGCTTGCCGAGCTGCCAGGCGACGGCGACCTCGCTCAGCGTGCCCGCGCCTCCGCCGACGACCACGACCACATCGGCCGCGGCGACGACCAGGATGTTGCGCCCGATCTGCATGCCGGTCGGGACGACGATGTCCACGTACGGGTTGGCCGCGGACGCCTCGTACCCTGGCAGGATCCCCAGGATATCGCCGTCACGCCACGTCGCCGCCTCGCGCCCGCCGCGCGACACGGCGGCCATGACGCCCCCCAGCCCCCCGGTGACCAGCCGGAACCCCGCCTCCACGGCGCGCCGCCCGAGCTCGACGCACACAACCTCGGTCGCCGCGTCCACCGCGAGGCCGTTGCCGATCACCGCCATCACGGGGCGGCGCGGCACGTAGGGCGCGATGTCCCGCTTCGTGTCCTCGTCTTCTCGCTCGTCCCGATCGTCGTCCATCACGGCTCCGCTCCGGCGCCCGCTATTTCAGCCGGCCGATGAGCTGATCGCCCAGGTTCGGTTGATCGATCTTCCCGAGCCAGATGCTCCACACGGCCTTCATGAAGTCCACGCCGGCGACGCTCGCGCTGCTGCCTCCGACCGCGACGGTCGTGGTCTTCTTCTCCGGGTCGTACTGGATGGTGATGCGCGCCCCCTCCTTCAGCTCCCCCTGGAACGCGCCCACGAACGCCTTGATCTTGGCCTGATCCTTGTACCCGTTCATCGCGAAGGCGCCTGTCAGCGCGTCGTGGATCTTCTCCTTGTCCACGTCGCGCAGCATCTTCCAGACGAACTTCTTCGGGACGTCGGCGTCGATCACCGCCTGCTTCGATCGCGACGCCGGCGCCTGCTTCATGAAATGGCTGATCTCGTAGACGTCGATGTCGATGAACGCGATCGTCTTGACGCGGACGCCGGTGCCCGTCAGGGCCCAGTCGTCGGCCCTGACCGGGGCGGCGGCGAAGGTGAAGAGGGCCGCGAGGGCGACGACCAGGACCATGAGCTTCTTGGGAATGAGCTTCATCGGAGACCCCCTGGAGGGCGCGGGCCGGCCGAGCCCACCCGAGGGCACCGCTCCCCGGGTCTGCCGTTCGTGCGCCAGCTCGAGCTAGCCCCCGCGGCCGCGTGGAGTCAAGGCTCGCGCCGGCGCCGCGAGGGCGCTCGGTCGCGTGGTCGCGTGTCGCCCGGCGTCTGGTCGCGCTACCGCTGGGCCGGGTAGAGGCCGTCCACGGCGTCGGCCCAGAGCTTGTTCATGGCCACCCGCCCGGCGGGATCCGGGTGCACCTTGTCGGTGAACCGGTCGGGGTGGTCCTTGAACCACGTATACAGGTCCGGCCCAGGAGGGAGGCCGTTCTGCTGCGTCAGCTCGTCGATCGCCTGGTTGAACACCGGGACCGCGTCGTGGTTGCCGTCCGGCGAGAACGGGATGTGCGCGAGCACCGGGACGCGGCCCGCTGCCTCGATCTTGTCGATGATCTGCTGAAGGTTCGCCTTGAAGGTGCTCGGGTCGGTCTGGCCCCAGGAGTCGTTGGTGCCGTAACCGATGGCGAAGTAGTGGAAGTCGGGGTTCAGCTCCAGGACGTCATCGATGCGATCGAGCGCGCTGGGCTTGTCGCTGCTCTTCGTGAGCTCGCTCCCGATGCCGCCGTTGATCATCGCCGGATAGTGGGCCGGGTGCGCCGCGTGCACGTTCTCGGCGAAGCTCGGCTGGGTGGCCGGGGTGTCGCGGTCATAGGCGAACGCCGTGATGCTGTCGCCGAGGAAGAACCACGTGTCCTCCGCGCCCTTCGAGATGTCGTGCACGTCGATCTCGTCGAGCTGCACGCCGGTGTCGTCGGTCATCGCGGGGGCCGCGGTCACGACGAGCCGGACCCAGCTCTTGCCGCCGAAGTCGAAGCTGTGGGCGCGCGTGCGGACCGGGTTGTCGGTCACCTCCGCGACCTTGGTCCAGGTGCCGTCCGAGCCGTTCGTGGAGTCGCTCGACGTCTCCACGCGGTAGGCGCCCGGCGCCCCGTATTGCACGTCCGTGTAGTTGTAGTTGTACGAGGCCGTCCAGCTCAGGAGCAGCCGCTCGTACCCGGTGCCGACCTGGATGGCGACCCAGGCAGGCGCTGCCGAGGTGGGCTTGCCCGCGATCCAGGTCCCAGCCGACCTGTACTTGCCGTCGTTGATCACCGACGCCGTCCCCGCCGAGGCAAAGGCCGGCTTGCCGCGAGAGATGATGGGATTGGGCACGATCCCCTGCGCGTCCGGACCGCCGCCGGCGCCGCCACCGCCGGTGCCGCCGCCACCACCCGTATCCCCGCCGCCACCCGTATCCCCGAAGCCGCCCGTACCACCGCCCGCGCCGCCCGTGCCCTGCGCGGTGGTGCTCCCGGAGCTCCCGGAGCTCGCTGACGAGCCGCCCGTGCCCCCGGAGCTCGCTGACGAGCCGCCGCCGTCGTCATCCGAGCAGGCCGACAGGAGGACTACCGTCCCCAGCGTGAGAACCAGGAAAGGTGACTGGTGAAATGAACGCAAAGCCATCGAAGCTGACCTCCAGCGCCGGGCACTCTGGGGCAGTTCGGCGCCACGATCAACAGCGGAGGTGCCCCCCGTCATCGATCCACGCCGACAAAATGAACCGGTAAAGAACAGCTCGCTGCGCCACGGCTCGCAGCAGCTCAGGACAATGCCCTGGCGAGTAGAATTGTCAACTGAAACGGTAAATATCCAGAGATGTTCTCGGTGGCGCCGGCGGGACGACGGCAGGTCCTCGCGACGGACGGCATCCACGTCGAGCGCTCCCACACAAGCCAGCACGCACGACGCCAGGCGAGCGACGAGCGGTGCCGTCCGAGGGCGCTCCGGTGACACCGCCCCCTACGGCGCGCTTGACACGGACAACGGTCCCAGCGTCCATGCGCCGAGAGGCAGCACGCGAGGGGTGGACCCTTGAACGCCAAGAAAGAGCCGAGACCGCGGGCGCCGGGACGAGCGAGGGCGGCAGGGGTGGTAGCGGGGCTCTTGGCGGTCGCCACGCCCCTCGCGGCAGCGGCGGACCCCTCGGGAGCTCCGGGCGCGCTCAGCCCGCCGCGCGCGCCCGTGGACTCCTCATCTCATCCCTCCAGGCCTTTGAACGGCTCGCGCCACGCCTCGATCTCGTCCAGCTGGTTCGACAGCCGCTGCACCTCCGGATAGTCGGCCAAGGGCAGCCGCGCGCGCGCGGCATACGGAAAGACGAAGGCCACGCGGAAGTCGGCATAGCTCAGCTTGTCGTCAATCAGCCAGCGGCGGCCCTTCAGCAGACCGTTCAGGACCTCCGCGAACTGTCGGAACTCCTTCAGGTGCCCGTCCATCACCGACTGCTCTGCTCGGTCGGTCGTGAACGTGGGCTTGACGATGTATTCGAAGTAGAGCGCGCTCGCCGGCGGATTGAAATGCTGGTGCGCCCAGCTCAGCCAGCGCAAAAGCTCCGGCAGACGAGCGGGCGCGGGCCAGAAGTCCGAGCCAGTCAGCTGACACAGGCGACAGACAATGGCGTCGGCCTCCCAGAGGGGCGTGCCGTTCTCGACGAGGATCGGAACCCGCGTGTTGGGGTTGAGCGTTCGGAAGAATTCGATCTGATCCGGCGCGAACGGGGCCGCGCGGATGAACTCCACAGGCGCCTGGACGTGCCGTGCCACAGCCACGGCGAGGCGGGGGTTTGAGTTGTGCGAGTAGTAGAGCTTCATCTGACCTCCGTTCGGACCCGCGCCGCCGGGGCGCACCCAGCTGGCCCGTTGGGTGGATATCAAACCATTTGCGCCGCCGTCAACCGGGCCCGCACGCTGTCGAGGGAGGGCGGCGCCTTGGATGCATGGATAATTCAGGGGTATAGCGTCGCTCTTCCGGGGGTACAGGATCGCACAGAGGATCTTCTGTCACCCGAGATAAGCGGCCTTTCGCCGTTACCCCCTCTACCCGCCCTCCGCCACCACCTCGCTCCAGTCGATGTCGAACCGCGCCAGGTACTTCCGCAGCCGGTCCGCGTCGTTGACGCTCTTCTTCTTCGCCCGCGACGCCGCGAACAGCACCCGTCCCGCCTCCGACAGCGACCGCGCGCCCTTCAGCACCCGCAGCACCTCGGCGAGCTGCACCCGGTCGAACGGGTCGAGCGCCGCCGCCCGGCGCGCGCCGAGCGCCGCGACCACGGGATCGTCCCCATCGCTCCCCTCCCCCGCCGCGCCGCCCGCGGCGAGCGCTCGCCCGCCCGCCGCCGGCGCTCGCCGCCAGGCCTCCACCAGGCGCCCGATCTCCTCGTCCACGATCGGCACCCCGATCCTCCCCCCGGGCGCGAGCGTCGCCATCCGCGTCACGGCCGCGTTGAAGTCCCGGAAGTTGCCCGGCCACACCGCCTCTCGCGACGTCGCGAACGCGAGGAACCGCGCGCGCGCGTCGCGGCTCATCGTGATCCGCACGCCGAGCAGCCGCGCCGAGGCGTCGAGCTCGTAATCGAGGTTCGGCTCGATGTCCTCGACCCGCTCCCGGAGACCCGGGAGCCGGAAGGTCCACAGGTTGATCCTCGCCAGGAGGTCCTCCCGGAAGCGCCCCGCCGCCACCTCCAGCCCGAGATCCCGGTTCGTGCCGGCGAGCAGCTGGAACTCGCTCCTCACCTCCCTGTCCGAGCCGACCGGCAAGAACGCCTTTTCCTCGATCGCCCGCAGCAGCATCGCCTGCTCGTCCGCGCCGAGCTCGCCGATCTCGTCGAGGAACAGCACCCCCTCGTGCGCCTTGCGCAGGAGCCCCGGGCGGTCCTGGAGCGCCCCCGTGAACGACCCCTTCGTGTGCCCGAACAGCGCCGACATCGCCCCGTCGCCGCGGATCGTCGCGCAGTTCAGATCCACGAAATCGCCGCCCACCTGCCGGCGCCCCTTCTTGAGGTCGTAGATCTTCCGCGCGAGCTGCGACTTCCCCGCCCCCGTCGGGCCCATCAGCAGGATGGGCGCGCGCGACGCGATCGCCACGTGCTCGATCCGCTCGATCAGCCGGTTGTACGCCGCGTTGCGCGTGTCGATGCCGCTCTTCAAGAACGACACCCCCTCGCGCTGCTCCTTCTGGAAGCGCGACGCGATGCGGTCGTACTTCGAGAGGTCGAGATCGATGATCGTGAACGACCCGGCCGCGAGCTCCTCACGGTCGCGCTTCGGCGGCGACGTCTGGATGAGCCGACCCGGGAAGTACCGCGACTCCGTGAGCAAGAACAGGCAGATCTGCGCGACGTGCGTGCCCGTCGTGATGTGGACGAGGTAGTCCTCCCGGTCCGGCGCGAACGGGTACGCCCTCGCGAAGTCGTGGAGCGCGCCGTACACCGCCTCGAAGTCCCAAGGATCGTCCACCTCGACCACGTGAGCGCGGATGTCCGTCTCCGGCGAGGCGTGCCGCACGTCGCCCATCACCGTCTCGGCCAGGCCCTCGAAGCGGCGCTGGTAGAGCAGCTCGAACCGATCGACGATCAGGTCCTCGTGCTGGCAGAGCGCCACGCTCGGGCGCCAGCGCGACCAGCGCTCCGGCGTCTTTCCGGTGTCCAGCGTCGGGCCCAGCATGCCGAGGACCACGGTGGTCTTGCGTGTCATAGAATCTTCTCTAACCGTTTTATACACAGGTCTAATCCGCAGGGCCAGGGGCCCGCGATCGCCTGGATTTCGAGTGGCACGCGCCGTGCGATGCGCAGGAACGACGGACCGGCGGAAACGACGGAGACCGACGAAGACCGACGGAGACCGACGGACCCCACCGAGAGCGAGCGTCGCGGCGCGAGCCGGACGGCTCGACCCCTCACCGGAGATCTTGCCATGGAGCGAAGCTACAACGTCATCCCCACGGACTCGGGCGTGCCCATCAAGGCGTGGACGGTCGGCGTGCCGTTCGAGACCGCCGCAGAGGCGCAGCTCAAGAACCTCGCCGCGCTGCCGTTCATCCACAAGTGGATCGCCGTGATGCCCGACGCGCACCAGGGCATCGGCGCGACCGTGGGGAGCGTGGTCGCGACGAGCGGCGCGGTCATCCCGGCGGCGGTGGGCGTCGACATCGGCTGCGGGATGATGGCGGCGCGCACGAGCCTCTCCGCGTCGCAGCTGCCGGACGCGCTGCGCGGGCTCCGGACGGCCATCGAGGGCGCCGTGCCGCACGGCCGCACCGACAACGGCGGGAAGAACGACCGCGGCGCGTGGCGCTCGCCGCCCCCCGCCCAGGTCGCGGCGTGGGCCGAGCTCGAGCCGCGGTACCGGCAGATCGTCGAGAAGCACCCGCGCATCGGGCGCGGCTATGCCATCGAGCACCTCGGCACGCTCGGGACCGGCAACCACTTCATCGAGCTCTGCCTCGACGAGGAGGACCGCGTCTGGGTCATGCTGCACAGCGGGTCGCGCGGCGTCGGCAACCGGGTCGGGAGCTACTTCATCGAGCTCGCCAAGCAGGAGATGAGGCGCTTCTTCATCCACCTGCCCGACAGCGACCTCGCGTACCTGCCGGACGGGACGAGGCACTTCAACGACTACATGCAGGCGGTGTCGTGGGCGCAGGACTTCGCGGCGGTGAACCGCGAGCTGATGATGGCGCAGGTGGTCGAGGCGCTCCGCGGCTCGGGCGAGCTGCCGCCCTTCGACGCGACCGTGGCGGCGGTGAACTGCCACCACAACTACGTGGCGCGCGAGCACCACTACGGGAAGGACGTCCTCGTGACCCGCAAGGGCGCCGTCCGAGCGCAGGCGGGCGATCTCGGGATCATCCCGGGCAGCATGGGCGCGCGGTCGTTCATCGTCCGCGGGCTCGGCAACCCGGAGAGCTTCTGCAGCTCGAGCCACGGCGCGGGCCGCGTCATGTCGCGGGGCGAGGCGCGCCGCCGCTTCTCCGTCGCGGACCACGAGGCCGCGACCGCAGGCGTCGAGTGCCGCAAGGACGAGGACGTGATCGACGAGACGCCGGCGGCTTACAAGCCGATCGACGACGTGATGAAGGCGCAGAAGGATCTCGTCGAGATCGTCCACACCCTGCGGCAGGTCGTCTGCGTGAAGGGGTGAGCCGCGCGCCCCGGCGCCGTGATATCGCTCATCCAGGGGAGAGCCGATCGCCATGCTGACCATCGATGGATCCATCGGAGAGGGAGGGGGCCAGATCCTCCGCACGACGCTCGGCCTCTCGCTGATCACGCAGACGCCCGTCCGTATCACCTCGATCCGCAAGCGCCGCGCGCGCCCGGGCCTGATGCGGCAACACCTGACCTCCGTCCGGGCCGCGGCCCAGATCGGCCGCGCCGAGGTGTCGGGCGCCGCGCTCGGGTCTCAGGAGATCGTGTTTCGACCGACCGCGATCGTCCCCGGCGAGCACACGTTCCAGGTCGGGAGCGCGGGGAGCACGACGCTCGTGCTGCAGACCGTCCTGCCCGCGCTGCTCCGCGCGCCCGCGCCGTCGGCGCTCGCGCTCGAGGGCGGCACGCACAACCCGCTGGCGCCGCCGTTCGATTTCCTGGACCTCGCCTACCTGCCGCTCGTGCGGAGGATGGGGCCGGACGTCACCGCGACGCTCGTGACGCCCGGCTTCTACCCGGCCGGCGGCGGGCTGGCCCGCGTCTCGATCGCGCCGGCGCCGGCGCTCGCGCCGCTCGAGCTCCTCGAGCGCGGGGAGATCCGCGGCCGGCGGGCGGTCGCGACGGTGTCGAACCTCCCGGGCGCCATCGCGGTGCGCGAGCTCGACGCGGCGGCGGCGGTGCTCGGCTGGGAGGCGGGCTGCTTCAAGCCCAGCGTGCTGAAGGGCGGGAACGGCCCAGGCAACGTGATCACCATCGCCGTCGAGAGCGAGCACGTGACCGAGGTCTTCACCGGGTTCGGCGCGAAGGGCGTGCGCGCGGAGTCCGTCGCCACGAAGGCCGCCGAGGAGGCGCGCGACTACCTCGCCGCGGGCGTCCCCGTGGGCGAGCACCTGGCCGATCAGCTGCTCTTGCCGATCGCCCTCGCGGGCCGCGGCGCCTTCCGGACGGTGCGCCCGTCATCCCACACGACAACCCACCTCGGGCTGCTCCGAGATCTCCTCGGGATCCGCGCGTCGGTCGAGCAGATCTCGGACGCGGCGTGGCAGATCGAGATCTGGCGCTGAGCGCGGTCCACGGCGGATCCACGGCCGATTGACGGCGGCGTCCCGGTTGTGCCACATCACGACGAGCGTACGGCGCGCCCTGCGTCGCGGGCTGCCCCGCGGCAGGGCGGCGCGCCCGGACGGCGGCGACGCGGAAGGCGGGACAATGGCGAAGCGCGATTACCTCAAGATCACGGACACGACCCTGGCCGAAGCGCACCGGGTGCTCAGGCTCGCCGCTCGCCTGAAGGAGGAGCCGAAGGGGCGGCGCACGACGATCCTCGCCGGCCGAGCCATCGCGGTCGTCCTGGAGAAGGCGAGCACGCGCACGCGCGTGTCGTTCGAGGTCGGCATCGCGCAGCTCGGCGCCCAGCCGGTCGTGCTGAGCACCCAGGGCAGCCAGCTCGCCCGCGGCGAGCCGATCCGCGACACGGCGCGCGTGCTCGCCCGGTACTGCGACGCGATCGCGTTCCGCACGTCGTCGACCGCGCGCCTGCTCGAGATGGCGGAGGCGAGCGTGCCGGTGATCAACGCGCTCTCGGACGACGGCCACCCGGTGCAGGTGCTCAGCGACATCTTCACGATCCAGGAGGCGCTCGCGGCGAGCGGGGACAGGACCGGCGTCGCCGGCCGGCGCATCGCGTTCCTCGGCGACTGCGCGAGCAACATGGCGCGCTCGTGGCTCGAGGCGGCGCAGCTCTTCGATTTCCACCTCGTGCTCGCGGGACCCGAGGGGTACATGCCGCCCGCGGACGAGGTCGAGCGCGCGCGGAAGACGGGCCACGTCACGATCACGCACGATCCGCGCGAGGGCGCCGCGGGCGCGGACGTGGTGAACACGGACGTGTGGGCGAGCATGGGACACGAGGCCGAGGCGGAGAAGCGCCGCACCGCGTTCGCCGGCTGGACCGTGGACGCCAAGGTGATGGCGAAGGCCGCGCAGCACTCCATCGTGCTCCACTGCCTGCCGGCGCACCGCGGCGAGGAGATCGACGACGAGACGCTGGAAGGGCCGCGCTCGCGCGTGTGGGATCAGGCCGAGAACCGGCTGCACGTGCAGAAGGCGCTGATGCTGTGGCTGCTCGGCGTCGAGCTGGCGTGACGCGGCCGCGCAGCGTCAACCGAGGAGCGCGCCGCGCGGGGGCAGGACGGAGGCGCCGTCGCCGCCCGAGCGGCCCGTGAGGTCCGCGACGACCTGCACCAGGTCGGCAGGGTCGATCGGCTTGGCGACGTGCTTCTGGAAGCCGGCCGCCAGCGCTCTCCTCCGGTCCTCGAGCCGGGCATAGGCGGTCAGGGCCACGGCGGGGATACGCCGGATCTCGTCCCGACCCGCAGCGCGCAGCTGGTGAATCAGCGCATAGCCGCTCTCCCCCGGCATACCGATGTCGCTGAGCAGGACATCGGGCCTCAGCCGCTCCAGGACGCTCATGGCCTCGCTCGCCGAGCCGGCCGTGGTGACCCGCGCGCCCGCTCCCTCCAGCAAGAACGCGAGCATCTCCCGGGCGTCCGGCTCATCCTCGACGACGAGGACGTGAACGCCGAAGAGCGGCGGCGGCTCCCCGCTCCTCGGCAGGGCGCGCCCCGGCGCAGACGGCGGCCCCTCGTGCGCGGCGGAGGGCGCCGCGGGCAAGGGGAGCGTCACCGTGAACGTCGCTCCTCTCCCCTCACCCGGGCTCTCCGCCTCCACCGTGCCGCCGTGCAGCTCGACGATGTGGCGGACGATCGCGAGCCCCAGGCCGAGCCCGCCGTGAGCCCTCGTCGGCGAGGAGTCGCCCTGGCGGAAGCGGTCGAACACATACGGCAGGAACGACGTGGCGATGCCCTTGCCGTTGTCCGTGACCGAGATCGCGACCTGCGAGTCGCTCCGCCCCACCCGGACGGTGACCAGCCCTCGCTTCGGGGTGAATTTCACCGCGTTGGAGAGCAGATTCCACATGACCTGCTGGAGGCGATCCGGGTCGCCGCTCACGTGGCTGAGCCCCTCGCCCAGCTCGACGCGGATCTCGATCTCCTTCGCCCTCGCCGTCGGCGTGATCGTGTCCACCGCGGCGTCGATGACCGCGGCGAGATCCACGGTGATCGTGCGGAGCCGCAGCTTGCCCGTGATGATCCGGGAGACCGTCAGGATATCGTCGACGATCTGCGCCTGCGCGTGGGCGTTGCGCTCGATCGACGCCATGCCCTGCTTGATGCGCTCCGGGCCGAGGTCCTTGTCCTTGATCAGCCGCGCCCAGCCCAGGATCGCCGTGAGCGGCGTCCGCAGCTCGTGGGAGACCGTCGCGAGGAACTCGTCCTTCATGCGGTTCGCGTCCTCGGCCCGGATGCGGTCCTTCTCCGACTGGGCGAGCGCCTGCTGCTCGCGGCGGAGCAGCTCCGTGCGCTCGCGCTCTAGCTGCTTCAGCTCGGTGATGTCGACGACGGCGCCCGTCAAGAACAGCGGGGAGCCGTCCCGCTCGGCGACGATGCGCCCGCGATCGTGGACCCACCGGATCGACCCGTCGGCGCGGACGATGCGATGGATGAGGTCGTAGATGCAGCGCTCGCGGACGCTCTTCTCGGTCATGGCGATCACCGCGTCGAGATCTTCCGGATGGACGCGGCTCAGCCAGTCGCCGATGGGCTGCGTCGTCTCGCGCTCGTCCAGGCCCAGGATGCGGTTCAGGCTCGCGTCCCTCGTGTCGTACTGCGTCTCCAGGTCGACTCGCCACGTGCCCACGTCCGCCGCCCACGTGGCCAGCCGGAGCCGATCCTCCCGGTCCTGGAGCGCGCTCTCGATCCGGAATCGCTCGGTCAGGTCGACGGTCGCGCCGACCATGCGGATCGCCGTGCCGCCCGCGTCGCGGAGCACCGCGCCGCGATCGAACACGCGGGCGACGGAGCCGTCGCCGCGGTAAACGCGGTACTGCGCCGACCAGCTGTCGGCGTCCCCGTGGATGAGCTCCTCGAACGAGCGCGCAATGCGGTCGCGATCCTCGGGCAGCACGCGGTCCACCCACCACGCGCCGGTCGGGTCCGTCTGCTCGGGCGTATAGCGGAAGACCTCATGAAATGTCGCGTTGCGCTCGACCCGGTCCGTCCGGATATCCCAGTCCCAGATCGGGTCCTTGATCGCTCGACCGAGGAGGCGATAGCGCTCGTCCTGCACGTCCGCCTCCAGGCGCGCGCGCTGCTCCCGGGCGTCTGCGTGCGCGGCGCCCTCGGCGGGGCCCGCGAGCGCGACCGCGGCCTGATCGGCGAGCGCCTCGATCAGCCAGGCATCGTCGCCCGAGGCCGGGGCGTCCCGCTCGACCGCGAGCACGCCAGAGACACGGCCGTCGACGATCAGCGGCGCGGCGGCGACGTGGGCCGCCCCGTCCAGCGCTCGCGCTATCCCGTCGTCGACGCTCGGGAGCGGGCGGCCGCAGAGCTCGGCGAGCAGCGCCGGATCGAGCCCCAGCGCCGCTCGCACGACCGGGCGCTCGTCCTCGTCGTTCAGGATCAGGACGGCCCTGCCGGAGCCGCTCAGACGCGTCGCCGCCGAGAGGACGATCTCTTGAATCACGCGCGCCGAAGACGCCGACGCGAGCGCGCGGCTGGCCTCGGTCAGCGCGCGAACCTGCGAACGGTGCCTCTCCTCGTGTTCGATCACAGGCAGACGACCCTCGGATCCAGGATGAGGGTGCTCTCGCGGACGATGGATGTGCATCCCTGACCAGATCAGCCGGGCACGCTCTTGAAACACGACGCCACCACACCAGAGCACGAGCAGGCGGTATGCCTCTTGCAACCCTGTCATAGGAGCGCGTCGACATGCGCGCCAGCCAAGCTGCAGGCGACCCGGCGCAGAAAACTTGGCCCGGTATCCCGATTCCTGAGCAAACCCGCGCTGCGTGGATTTCCGCGACATGCCGCCGGAGCTCCTCCTGGCCGTGGCCGGCGCGGCGCTCTCCTTCGGGCTGGTCCAGACGCTCCGGCTCGCGTGGAGGCGCGCATCGCAGCGGCGCCGGCTCTCGCGGTGCCGGGAGCAGGGCGCCGCGGGAGAGGCCCGCGCCGAGGCGCTCCTCCGCGAACTCGGCTACACCATCGTCGGCCGGCAGGTGGCGGTCTCGTACGGAGTCCACATCGACGGCGAGCCGGTCAGCGTCGGGCTCCGCGCCGACTACCTCGTGGCGCACGGTCCCAGGCGGTATGTCGCCGAGGTGAAGACGGGCCGGCTCGCGCCGCGCATCGACACGCCCGCGACGCGGCGGCAGCTGCTCGAGTACCGCGTCGCGTTCGATGTCGACGGCGTGCTCCTGGTCGACGCGGAGTCCCGGCGGGTGCGGTCGGTGGTGTTCCCGCTGCCCACCGGCGCCGCGGCCGCGTCACCGTACGGCGCGCGCCTCGCGTGGGTCCTGGCGGCGGTCGTGGGGGGCCTCGTCGCGGCGATGGCCGCGCGCTCCGCGTGGTGACGCGGGCACGCGGCGGGCCATAGCGCGGCTCACGGAGGGCGCGCGGCGCGGCGCGCGAGGTTGCGAGGTTGCGAGGCTCACTGACGGCTCGCGGCGCGCGCCAAGGGGAAGCCTACGGGCGGCTCGCGGCGCGGCGCGCGCGGCGCCTGCGGCCGGCGAGCAGCAGGAGACCGAGCCCGAGCAGGCCGACCCTGGCCGGCGAGGCCTCCGAGGTCGCGCCCGCGCTGCACGCGCAGGACGCGTCGGGCTTGTTGCCGCCCGTGCCGCCGCTCGCGCCGCCGGAGCCGGCGCCAGAGCCGGAGCCGGAGCCGGAGCCGGTGGTCAGATCCACCGGATCGTCGAGCCCCACGTCGGGTCCGACCGGCCCTCCGCTCGCGGCGGAGGCGGCGCCGCCGTGGACCACCGGCTCGCCGCAGACCCCGTTGACGCACGGCGCGTTGCCGGGGCAGATGGCGCCCGCGCACGCGTCAGCGCAGCTCCCGGCGACGCAGACCTGCCCGTCAGCGCACGTCTTGCCCTCGCAGCCGGTGTCGACGCAACGGCCGTCCGCCGCGCACACCTTGCCGGTGGGGCAGGTGCGGCAACCGCAGTTGGACTGGCAGATGCCGCGCTCGCAGACCGCGCCGTCCTCGCACTCGATGTGGGCGCAGAGATCCACGCACCGCCCGAGCTGGCACTCCTGGTTCGCGGGGCAGACGACGCCGTCGCACCCGCCCACGCAGTTGCCGCCGACGCAGATCTGGCCGCCGGTGCACTCCTTGCCGACGCACGCCTGCTCCACGCAGAAGCCGTTGTCGCAGACGAGGCCGGCGTCACAGACGACCTCGCCGCGCCCGCAGTACGGCACGCACGACCCGCGGTTGCACACGAAGCCCTCGTCGCAGAGCCCCTCGCCGTTGTCGACCTCGCCGTCGCAGTCGTTGTCGATGTTGTCGCAGGTCTCCTTCTGCTCGCCGGGCTCGAGCACGGGCAGGCACTCGACCTCGCCCTCGGTCGCGCAGCCCGTCCTGCCCACGGCGCACGCGCCCTGCAGGCCCGTGTCGCAGATCTCGCCGCCGCCTTTGCAGGTCACGCCCGTGATGTAGTAGACGAAATCGTTAAAATCGCCGTCGTTCTCGTACCCGCCCTGGCTCCCCTTCCAGCTCGTCGCGGTCACGGGCAGGTCCTCGAAGGCGACATAGAACGCGTCGGGCTCGGCGGTCGACGTGTAGATCAGCGTCGTCACCCACGGCGCGTTCGGCGTGCAGCTCGTGCAGACGGTGTTCAGCTCGCGCTGCGAGAACTTCGTCTGGGTGCAATAGGTGCCCGCCTTGCCGATCAGCGCGAAGCCGACCAGGCCGCCCTGGTACCGCCGATCGTTCCGGATGTCCGCCGCCGAGAACTGCCGCGGCGTCCAGTCGTGCTGCCCCGCCTGGGTGGTCTCCATCGTGGCCAGCGGGCAGAAGTCGTTGTCCTCGCAATTGAACGCCGTCGAGGTGTCCGCGGGGATCAGCTCGTAGATCTGGTTGTCCGGCGGGCGCGTGCCGCTCGCGTTCGCGTTGTACCAGCCGAACGCGACCTTGCACCCGCCCCCGCGCAGCACGAGCTCTCCCGAGAACCCGCAGAGCGGCGAGAAGACACCTGGCTCCGTGCTCGCGTCGGCCACGGGATCGATGTCCTCCCCCCGGTACCCGAAGAGCCCATCGAGCGTGACGGCGTCCCTGGGGAAACCGCGGCCCGTCACGAGGTTAAGCTCGTTGGCGCTGACCGCCGTGGGCAGGCGCGTGCCATCCAGCTGCGTCACAGCAGCGCTCGCGGGCACGGCCCCCGCGAGCGGGGCAAGCGAGAGGAACAAGGAAAAGGCGGCTCGAGCCGCGCGGCGGCGAGGCGTCATGAAATAAGGTGTTTGCGGCATGAACACCACTCTACACCTCCCGAGGAGGCCAGGGTGGATGAGATTACACATCTCCACGCCGCCAGAATTATGCAGCACAGGTGTTCCTGCGTCGCAGCGCGCATCCGTTTTGACGCACGCCGTCACCACGACGCATGGAGTTGATCTGACGTTGAGCCGACCGTCGGCGTATTCCGATGCCGCTCCACTTCGCGCCTGGACAGGCCTCCTCAGGGCGCCGAGCGACCGACTGCGGCGGAATCGTCGCAATGGCGAAATGGAAGAGCGGAGCAATGAAACGACGTCGCGCGCAACGAAACGACCAACAGCGCGGCCGACCAGCGCAGCGGCGCTCCCGGCCCGGGGTGTTGCCCGGGTGTGGTAGGCTCGCGCGCTCAGGCTGCGCGTTTCCACCGCCACCGTATGACCAAGAAATCGCTCCGCGTCTATTTCATCGCCCATCACGACGGCCGCTTCACCGGCATCCTCCTGCGCACGTGGGCATTCCTCTTCGATCGGCCGGCGCCATCCGCCTATGGCGCCTCCGAGGACGACGTGCTGCGCGCGATCGAGGTCGAGCTCCACGCGCGGCTGGCCACGGACGAGGACGATCTCGATCGCTACCTGTGGGACGAGTCGTTCGAGGTCCGCTCGCTGGACGTCGACGTCCACCCGCAGACCACGGTCAAGCGGACCGCCGTCGTCGGCCGGCGCCAGATCCCGCTGCGGCTCACGTACCTCGCGAGCAAGCTCGCCGAGGGGGGAGTCCGCGTGATGCTCCCCCGCTTCGGCTGGTCCGTGGTCCTCGAGGATCTCTCGATTGCGCCCGACGTGCTCCGCCAGCTCGTCACGAGCGCGCTGCTCGGCGAGTCCCCGCGGTCGCTCTTCGATTTTCGCCGGGAGGGAGACGAGTACGTGCGCCCGTGGTCGCCGCGCCGGATGGAGCGGGCCGGGCGGAGCGCTCGGCGCCCGGAGGACGAGCGCCCCACGCTGCACGCCGTCTCCGAGGATCTCGTCGAGAAGGCCGCGCGCCAGCGGCTGCCGCTCGCGGTGGGCGAGTCCGAGGAGCTGGAGCAGGCGCTGCCGCTGTTCGACGTGACGCGCGCCGCGCACGCCGCGCCGCCGCCGTCGATCCTCCTGGTGGGCGGCCCGGGCGTCGGCAAGACGACCTGGGTCCACCGGCTGGCGCGGCGGTTCGCGGCGTGGCGAAGGGACAAGGCGCGCGCGAGCTCGCCGGGCCTGTTCAGCACGTCGGCCGATCGGCTCCTCGCCGGGATGATGTACCTCGGCATGTGGCAGGCGAGGTGCCTGAAGCTCGTGGGCGAGCTGTCGCACGAGGGGGATGTGCTCCACGTCGGCGCGCTCTTGCCGCTGCTCCGGCCGCAGCCGGACGGCGCGTCGATCGGCGACGTGTTCCTGCCGGCGCTCCGGACCGGCGAGGTGAGCCTCATCGCGGAGTGCACCGAGCCGGAGCTCGAGGCGTGCCAGCGCCGCGCGGCCTCGCTCGTGGCGTGCTTCCAGATCGTCCGGCTGCGCGAGCCGGATCCGGCCGCGGTGCCGGCGCTGCTCGCGGAGTACGAGGCGCGGAAGGACGCGCGCGTCCGGCTGCACCCGGCGGGCAAGAAGCGGCTGGTGCAGCACCTCGCGATGTTCCGGCGCGACGTGCTCTTCCCCGGCAAGGCGTTCCGCTTCTTCGACTGGCTCGCGCAGGAGGCAGGCGCCCGGGCCGGCGCGGAGGCGGAAGCGGCCGGAGCGGCGCCGGGGCGCGTGCTCTACCCGCGGGACGTGTCCGAGGCCTACGCGCGCCACTCGGGGCTGCCGATCGAGCTCATCGCCGACGAGATCCCCGCGAGCGCCGAGACGATCGCGCGCGGGCTGAAGCGGCGCGTGATCGGGCAGGACGAGGCGTGCGACACGGCGGCGCGGGTGCTGGCGCGCTTCAAGGCCGGGATGAACGACCCCGAGCGCCCGTGCGGCACGCTGCTGTTCGTGGGCCCGACCGGCGTGGGCAAGACGGAGCTCGCGAAGGAGCTCACGCGGGCCATGTTCGGCGACGAGGGGCGGATGATCCGGCTCGATATGAGCGAGTACAGGCTCCCGGGCTCGTCGGCGCGCCTGCTCGCGGCGGGGCCGGACGCGACGACGCTGGCGCAGCGCGTGCGGCAGGAGCCGCTGTCGCTCGTGCTGCTCGACGAGATCGAGAAGGCGCACCGCGAGGTGTTCGATCTGCTGCTCGCGATCCTCGGCGAGGGCCGGCTGACGGACGAGGACGGGCGCCACGTGGATTTCCGGATGGTGCTCATCGTGATGACCTCGAACCTCGGCGTCGCCGACCGGGCGCCCGTCGGCTTCGGCGGCGACGACGAGCGCGCCCTCGTCCCGGGCGCGCGGCGCGCGGCGCCGGCGGGCGTGCGCGAGCATTTCCGGCCGGAGTTCGTGAACCGCATCGACCACGTCGTGCAGTTCCGGGGCCTCGGGCGGGACAGCGTGCTCAGGATCGTCGATCTCGAGCTCGCCAAGGCCGAGGCGCGCACCGGGCTCGTGCGGCGCAACCTGAGGCTCCGTGTGCTGCCCGAGGCGCGATCCTTCCTGGCCGAGGCGGGGTTCGATCCGAGGCGCGGGGCGCGGCCGCTGAAGCGGGTGATCGAGGAGCGGGTGATCACGCCGATCGCGGCGCGCATGGCGGAGGATCCGGGGTGCCGGGATCGAGAGGTCGTGGTGGCGGGCGGGGACGCGGGGCTCGAGGTGCGTTTCGGGTAGACCAGGGGGGAGCGGCGGTCGTCCGGCGCTCAGCCCGCTTCGATGGGCGCCTCGGGCGCGGCCCCGGGCTCCTCGTGCAAAACGGCCCAGACGAACTCCGGGATGAGCGCGAGCGAGTGCGGGTCCTGTGTGACGCCGATGAGCCCGCTGATGAGCTCCAGGGAGTGCTCCTGGCGGTGCGCGTCGACGAGCCGCAGCGGCGCGCTCGTCAGCGCCGGCGGGAGCCGAGCGAACCCCGGCCCCTGCGGATCCGCCAGCGCGACGAGCCGGTTGCGCCGAGCCTCTGCCGCCGTCCACCGCTCGAGCCAGTCGTCGAGGTGCGTATTCGGGATGAAGTGATCTGCGGGCCACGCGCGGAGGTAGGGGAAGAGCACGTGAATCCAGCCGGTGAGCTCGTCCGCGGCGTTCTCGTACCGGAAGAAGGCGCGCCAGAACGCCGGATCCGGAGGCTTTCGCCCCTCCGCCGAGGCGACGATCTGGTCCAGCACGGGCAGGAGCGCGCGGGTCCAGCGCTCCGCGCCGAGCGGGCCGAACGCCTCTGCGCGCTGCCGCACCGAGCGCCAGTCATCCGCCGTACCCATCAGGTAGATGCGCGGGATTCCGGGTCTCGGAAACACCATGTCGGCCGGGAAAGGCGGCTCCCACTCGAAGTGCGGCGCGAGCGGGGTTGTCACCGTGAGCTCCGAGGCCACCCGCTCGACCGGCCCTGTCGTCGAGAAGTCGGCTGTCAAGAGCTCCCTCAGCCCGCCGACCTGCGCGGCGGTCTGGGCGGATAGCTCCGAGAACGTGATGGGCCACGGGTTCACCTGGCCGAGCGTGAAATCAGGCCGCTCGAGCGTCAGCTCGAAATCGCGGTCCTCCCGGATGAACTTGCGCCGCTGCGCCTCGTTCGCCGCGATGTGGAGCGTGAGCCCCCGCGCCAGGCAGAGCCATATCACGTCGGGCGAGAGCACGAGCGGATAGCGCTGGGTGAACGCCATGTACGCTGCCTGGACGAGCGGGTGCACGTCCGTGCGCCCGACGAGCGGCAGGCGATGCCGGTAGGCGGCCTCGATGGGCGAGACGAGCAGGCTCTGCACCGAAGCTTCTTCGTCGAACGCAGGCAGGGGCGCCGTCGAAGGCGCGACCTCGGCAACGTCGATCGTCGTGACGCTCATAGCTACTCGTCCTCCTGGCCCTGCGCGACGGCTTCATGGGCCAGCGCTGCCGTAGAAAGAACCTCGTACACAAGCGCGCCGCGCGAGACAACTCGCGCCGGCGGCAGCCGCGCAGCGGGCTCAACCTTGGAATCGCCTCGGCAGCACCTGGACCTCGTCGGACGCGCCGACGCACGGCCGTGCGCCAGATGCGTGAGCGGAGAGACAGCAAGCGCTCACTTAGAACGGAACATTCCAGTAAGACTGACACGCCCGTGCTTGCAATTGGAGCGCCAGGTTACCTGCTCGGCGGACCGACCGCAATCGCGAGGCTCGTCGTCGTGTCGCCCTGGATGCATGCGCGGATTCGGTCCCGGGGGAGCGCCACAATGGCGCGAAGGTGCTGGCATCTCCCGGTCCACAAGGCAGATCCGGAGAGATGCGCTGCTGGCCGAGCAGGGTGACATGGCACGGCATATCCCGCCTCCAGGCGAGGAGCGAGGCGCTTGGCAGCGCATGAGTTTCGCGTCATTCATGGCGCATGCCCTCCTCGCGCAGCTCCTCGCGCAGCCCTTCGCGCAGCCCTTCGCCGTCGAAAGCCACAGGTGTCCGATCGGGGTTGCGCGCCCAGGTAAAGAGCGCGGGCAATTTCGCGCATCCCCTGACCGACGCAGGCAGCACGTCCAGCAGCGCAGCCGCGCCCAACGCCGTGAACCAGGCCGCGGCCCCCAGCCCGAGCCCGAAGCCAGACCCCTTCTCCGGCTGGGATCCCGTCACGCGGAAGAGCACCAGCCGCACGAGCTCACCCGGCCCGGCGACCACGACGACGGCCGCTCCGCACAATCCATCAGGGAGCCATTCCGGGAGCACGACGACCGGCAACAATAGCACCAATGTCGGTCGAGCACCCACCAGTGCACCAAGCTCACCCACCGCGACACCGAGACCGCCGGTCTCCAGCGCCGGGAACCTGCAGGATCCGGTCAGGCCTCGATCCGCTGCTTCCGACGGCGGCCTCCCCAGGGGCTCCACCCAGCCTCAGGCCACCGAGCCCACCGTCAGGCCTCAATCCGCTCCTTCCGATGGCGGCCTCCCCAGGGGCTCCACCCAGCCTCAGACCACCGAGCCCACCGTCAGGCCTCAATCCGCTCCTTCCGATGGTGGCCTCCCCAGGGGCTCCACCCAGCCTCAGACCACCGAGCCCACCGTCAGGCCTCAATCCGCCCCTTCCGATGGCGGCCTCCCCAGGGGCTCCACCCAGCCTCAGACCACCGAGCCCACCATCAGGCCTCGATCCGCTGCTTCCGACGGCGGCCTCCCCAGGGGCTCCACCCAGCCTCAGACCACCGAGCCCACCGTCAGGCCTCAATCCGCCCCTTCCGATGGCGGCCTCCCCAAGGGCTCCACCCAGCCTCAGGCCACCGAGCCCACCGTCAGGCCTCAATCCGCTCCTTCCGATGGCGGCCTCCCCAGGGGCTCCACCCAGCCTCAGACCACCGAGCCCACCGTCAGGCCTCGATCCGCTCCTTCCGATGGCGGCCTCCCCAGGGGCTCCACCCAGCCTCAGACCACCGAGCCCACCGTCAGGCCTCAATCCGCTCCTTCCGATGGCGGCCTCCCCAGGGGCTCCACCCAGCCTCAGACCACCGAGCCCACCGTCAGGCCTCAATCCGCTCCTTCCGATGGCGGCCTCCCCAAGGGCTCCACCCAGCCTCAGACCACCGAACCCACCGTCAGGCCTCAATCCGCTCCTTCCGATGGCGGCCTCCCCAAGGGCTCCACCCAGCCTACCAACCAGCCATCTCAGGACCTCGGCAAGGGTCCCCAAGGGAACACCAAGGCGACGGCGCCAGGAAGCACGGCTCCCAAGGGGAGCGAGGTGCCCGGAGAGGCGCCCCCGAACGAGACCGTCGCAAAGGATGGCACGTCGGCTCAGACGTCCCCCAAGACGGGCGAGACCAGCGCGAAGAGCACCCCCGCCGGAAAAACCGCCTCCACCGCGGAGCCCGCGCCCGTCGATCCCTCCACCTCGAAGTCACCGCCCGCGGGGCAGGGCTCCCGGCAGCCGGGGCCTGGACGCTCGGGACCGACGCCGGGACGCTCGTCCACCACGGCTGACCCAGCGCAGGACGGCAAGGTGACATGGATCGCGGACAAGGCCGTCAAGAAGTCCGCATGGAGGACTCCGACGGGTAGAGGCAGCCGCAAGAAGGCGAAGCGAGCCGTCCCGAGCATCGCCGACCAGCTGACCAGCGGCGGCTTCCCCACCAATCCCGTGCAGGCGAAGAAGCAGATCGGGAAGCGCTTCCCCAAGGGACCGCTGTTCAACGAAGCCGAGTGGAACGCCTTCGAGCAGCTCTCCTCGACCCCTCAGGGACAGCGCTGGCTCACCGCCTCCGGCATGCTCCCGCTCGGCCAGATCGAGCAGTACCTTTCGAACGACAACGCCGAGAAGTTCCGCGGCTTCCACCTGCTCCACAAGCCGAGCAAGGTCGTCCTCGCGAGCTACGTCTCGCGCCAGATGAACGGCGGCCAGGATGGCAAGCGCTTCGAGGGCACGCCTCCGGCGGCGGTGGCCCTCTCCATGGAGGCGAGGCACACGACCGACCCGGCGAGGCGGGACGAGCTCAAGAAGCAGATCGATCAGGGCATCGCCAACGAATGGGCCAAGACACTCGAGCATACCGAGCCCAACGACGATGTGATCTCAGCCATGGACCAGGGCGCCGTGCTGGCTCCGAGGACGCTCAAGGAGAGCTTGACGTTCGCAGAGATCAAGACGCTCTCGACGGACGAGGCCCTCGACCGGTACCGGCAGTCGATCGAGGTGCTCAAGAACACCTTCCACCTGCTCCAGGCCGGCGCCGAGATCTACGACGCCGACTCGAAGAGCCATGTCCCGCTCCAGGGCGTACCGGTCGCCAAGCTCCTGTCGCACGGAGGCCGCGTCAACATCCAGATCCCCGAGGGCAGCCCGCCCTACGCGCTGACAGAGTTCCTCGGCATCACCGACGAGAACGGCAACCCCAAGGCCGGCGTGTTCAAGCGCGACTTCGGGACGCACCACGTCTCGCTCGGCAAGGGCAAGTTCAAGGAGCAGGGCGGGCAGTACGCCGCGATCAGGTCGAAGCTGGACGACACAGAGCTCTACGGCATCAACCTCGCTATCGGCGGGCTCGGCCTCAAGGACTTCAACGGCGACATCATCCTGCCCGACGGCGCCCACGGGCACGTGTTCATCGGCTACCGCCCGCCCAAGCCGGGGAGGCGGGGCGCGCTCCAGATCGGCATCGAGACCACCGGCCCAGGCGCGCCCAGCACCGTCGGCTACATCCACAACTGGCGCTCCACCGAGAAGACCGCCAACCCCATCTCCAGCGTCGGCGGTCTCAAGCAAGACAAGATCGGCGACGAGAAGGGCAAGAACGCCCGCACCGTCGACCTGCGCAAGTTCGGGGACGATTGGAAAGGGATCCTCGAGGAACGAGCGGACCAGTTTGCGCACGACGTGACGGAGAACCCGACTGAGGCGATCAAGAACCTCGTCGGCCCGCGCGATATTCCGCAGCTGGACACCCATGATACCGCGCCGCGCGCCGCCGACGAATCGTCCGACGGGTCGCCGGACGAGTCGCCCGACGAATCGTCCGACGAATCGTCCGATGGGTCGTCCGACGGATCGGATCGCCCCGCGCGAGGTTCGCGGGGCGGCGATCGCCGCGCTCCGCCAGGTGACGCCGCGTCCGACCCGGTGCGAGGCGCCCGGGATCCTGGGCAGGGCGGCTCGGAGCAGCGGCCGCGCGGGGTCGAGCAAGCCCCCAGGGGCAACGAGCCCCGGGAGATGCCCGGTGACACGCCGGAGCAGATGACGGCCAAGACGCCAGAGGCCTCGAGTCCTGGGCCGGAAGCTGAAACGACGCAAAGCGCTCCAGGAAAGACGCCGGAGAGCCTCGGCCCGCGCCTGCCGGAGACGACATCGCGGCCGCCCGCGCGCGGCCCCGGGAGCGCGGCCACGCCGATCACCACCGATACGAAGGCGCCGGCCGGGTCGCCCGTGGCCAACGCGCAGGACTCCGCGGCAGCGTCCGCGACCCCGGGCCCGGGGACGCTGCCGTCGCGCGATGACGGCAGCGTCGAGGAGGTCGACGCGGAGTTCTCCCGGGACAACGCGCAGGACGCGGGCGACGAGGACCACAGCGATGCGGACTCGGACCACGACGCCTCCGAGGACCAGGCTGACGACGACTCCGGCGACGAAGGCGAAGGCGACTCCGACGACGAAGGCAAAGACAAAGACGATTCCGACTCCGACGACGAAGGCGAACGCGAACGCGAACGCGAACGCAAAGACGACTCCGACTCCGACGACGAGGGCGACTCCGACGACGAAGGCGAAGGCGAACGCGAACGCAAAGACGACTCCGACTCCGACGACGAGGGCGACTCCGACGACGAAGGCGAACGCGAACGCGAACGCGAAGGCAAAGACGACTCCGACTCCGACGACGAAGGCGAACGCGAACGCAAAGACGAGTCCGACTCCGACTCCGACTCCGACTCCGACTCCGACTCCGACTCCGACTCCGACTCCGACTCCGACTCCGACTCCGACTCCGACTCCGACTCCGACTCCGACTCCGACTCCGACTCCGACGACGAAGGGGAAGGCGACTCCGACGACGAAGGCAGAGGCGAAGGCGAAGGCGAACGCGAAGACGACGAAGGCGAAGACGACTCCGACGACGAAGGGGAAGGCGACTCCAACGACGAAGGCAGAGGCGAAGGCGAACGCGAACGCGAACGCGAAGGCGAACGCGAAGACGACGAAGGCGAAGACGACTCCGACGACGAAGGGGAAGGCGACTCCAACGACGAAGGCGAACGCGAACGCGACGAAGGCGAAGACGACTCCGACGACGAAGGGGAAGGCGACTCCGACGACGAAGGCAGAGGCGAAGGCGAACGCGAACGCGAAGACGACGAAGGGGAAGGCGACTCCGACGACGAAGGGGAAGGCGACTCCGACGACGAAGGCAGAGGCGAAGGCAGAGGCGAAGGCGAACGCGAACGCGAACGCGAACGCGAAGACGACGAAGGCGAAGACGACTCCGACGACGAAGGGGAAGGCGACTCCGACGACGAAGGCAGAGGCGAACGCGAAGACGACGAAGGCGAAGACGACTCCGACGACGAAGGGGAAGGCGACTCCGACGACGAAGGCAGAGGCGAAGGTGAACGCGAAGACGACGAAGGCGAAGAGGACTCCGACGACGACGACGACGACGACGACGACGACGACGACGACTCGGAAGACGACAACGGAGATCGCTTCGGGCCATCCCAACGGCCCCAGTCCGGCCGCGGGGTTCCGTCTCTAACGCCGCTGACGCCTGAAGGCGGACAGCATGCCCGCGCGCCTCGCGGCGAGTCCCCCGCGACGAGCACCAGAACCGGCGGGGACGGCAACGCTCCTCGAGTTCCACCCCAGGATAGCCCGGCGGACATGCTGGCCGGGTACAACCCCGCTCTGGACAGCGGGGATGCTGCAGCCGACCCGCAAGCGCAGTTCGACGAGATCGAGGAAGAGCAGGAGCCGCCGTCGGAGCGAGCGCCGGATCCGGAGACATCCACCCCCGTCGAGCAGGTGACCTGGATCGTCGATAAGGCCGTCAAGAACACCATCTGGCGGACCGACACGGGCTTCATGAGCCGTGACCAGGCCAAGCACGGTCTCTCCGCGATCCAAGGCCAGCTGAGCGCCAGCGGCTTCCCCCCCGATCCCACGACGGCCAAGGAGCAGCTCGGAGGGCGCTTCCCCAGAGGACCGCTGCTCAGCGACGCCGAGTGGAGCGCCTTCCAGCAGCTCTCCTCCACCCCCCAGGGGCAGAGCTGGCTCAACGCCTCGGGCATGCTCACCCACGACCAGGTCGAGAAGTACCTGTCGAGCGACCCGAGCGACAACCCCGAGCGGTTCCGCGGCTTCCACAAGCTCCACAAGGCGAGCAAGGTCGTGCTCGCCAGCTACGTCTCGCGCCAGATGAACAGCGGCGAGGACGGCAAGCGCTTCGAGGGCACCCCGCCGGCGGCGTTGGCCCTGTCCATGGAGGCCAGGCACACGACCGACCCGGCCAGACGAGACGAGCTCAAGAGGCTCATCGACCGGGGCATCATCGACGAATGGTCGAAGACCCTCGAGCACACCGAGCCCAACGACGCTGCGATCACGGCCATCAACCAGGGCGCCGTGCCGGCTCCGAAGACGCTCTTCAATACCCTGACCTTCACGAAGGGCAAGAAGCTCTCGAAGGACGAGGTCGTCGAGCGCCACGGGCAGTCGCTCGAGGTGCTCAAGAACATCTTCCACCTGCTCCAGGAAGGCGCCGAGATCTACGACGGTACCTCCAAGAGCCATGTCCCGCTCCAGGACGTGCCCGTCGCCAAGCTCCTGTCCCACGGCGGCCGCGTCAACATCCAGATCCCCGCCGGCAGCGGTCCGTACGCGCTCACAGAGCACCTCGGCATCACCGACAAGAACGGCAACCCCGCGGCCGGCGTGTTCAAGCGCCTCATCGGCACCCACCACGTCTCGCTCGGGGATGGCAAGTTCAAGGAGCAGGGCGGCCAGCTCGCCGCCCTCCGAACCAAGTTCGACGACACCGAGCTTTACGGCATCAACCTCGCCGTCGGCGGCCTCGGCCTCAAGGACTTCAACGGCGACGTCATCCTGCCCGACGGCGCCCACGGCCACATGTTCATCGGCTACCGCCCGCCCAAGCCGGGCAGGCCCGGCGCGCTCCAGATCGGCATGGAGACAACCGGCCCTGGGGCGCCCAGCACCGTCGCCTATCCCCACAACTGGCGCTCCACCGAGAAGACCGCCAACCCCATCTCCAGCGTCGGCGGCCTCAAGCAGGACAAGATCGGCGACGAGAGCACCAAGAACGCACGCACCGTCGACCTCGCCAAGCTCGGCGGCAACTGGGCCAAGACCCTCAAGGACCGCGCCGACAGCTTCGAGCGAGAGCTGGCCCAAAGAGGCAAGGACGCGCTCCACGAGCTCCTCGGCCCCCGCACCCAGCCGCCTCAAGAGCTCCAGGACGACGGCGTGGGCCACTCGGGCGATACGCTCGCCGGAGCCGCCGCGCCCAGCGCCACCCCCTCCCCCGCCCCAACCAACACCGCAGCCACCGCCCACGTCGAGCCGAGCGCGCAGAACCAGGGGAAGACGCTCGATGAGCTGCTCGGCTCGCTCGACGAACAGAGCCGCGCATGGTCACGCCCGCCCAGCGCGGAGAACAAGAAGGAAGCCCTGCAGCTCTTGACCGGGCTGCTCCAGCAGCAGAACGTGAATCCCTCGGTCATCGGCAGGCTTGGGGAGCTCATCAACAATCCCGCCTCGCTCTCGCAATCTGCCTTCGCCAACTGCGGGCCCACCAGCGTCCTCTACACGACGCTGAAGAACGATCTCGCCACCACCTCCCACCTGGTCGCCGCGCTCTTCACGGGCAAGCTGCTCGGCCGCTTCGCGAGCACCCCCGGGGCAAAGACCTTCGCACAACAGGGCTCGGGCAAAGGGACGCTCAGCGACGACCTGGACCTCCTCCGGCGCGTGATGACCGGGGATGTCCCCAAAGCCCTCGGCCCGACGCCCACAAGGCCCCTCGTCAACGGCCTCAAAACCGCCAAGGCCAAGGGCGACAGCCTGAAGAAGGCCGAGGACCGAGAGGCGCTGGATCGCCGCCTCCTCGACCACCTGCTCACCCGCGGCCTCGTCGAGATGCTCGGACAGGACGCGCTCGCGAAGCTCGAAAAGATATCCGACGCGGCCAATCAGCCCGGCGTCTCCGCGGCCCAGGGCGACCTGCTGGCCTCGGCGAACTCGGTCGCGGGCATCTTCAGCTCGGCGCTCGGCGCGAACCCCACCGTCATGACCCGCAGATCGCCTGGCGGTTACGATATCGCGCGCGTCAACGAGGCGCTCCAGCCCGATCGCGCCGGCTTCGCCCTGGCCACCGTGATGGACGGGGAAGCGCTCTGGAACGAGGCCCTGAAGCACCCGCCCGACGCCACGACGCCCCACGATCCTGCGAAGGCCGCGTTCTTGAAGCGCTCCAAGGTGGAGAAGCCGCATCAGGTCGCGATCGACGGCCCGATCACCGAGCAGGGCGACTCCTTCATCGTGCCTCTCCAGTCCTGGGGGCGGGCCTTCTCCATCCGGGTGAAAAAGAGCGAGATGCCCGGGCTCTTCTCGGTCATCACCTACGGGGCCTACCCCCCAGCGAAAGGCTCGAGCCCGGGCGCATCCGCGCAGGAGCTCGCCTCGAGCCCATCCGAACAAGCGCAATCGCCCGCGTCGCACGCGCCAAGCGACGATCCAGCCGAGCTCCTCACCGGAGTCCTGCCGCCGGAGGACGCCGAGATGGCCGCGGGGACGCCATCGCGAGAACAGGTCTCATCCAGGACCGACAAGAAGCTCTTCTCGCCTGGCCGAGAGACGATCGAACTCCACATCGATCCTCCCACCTCCGGCCGACCCGTGGACGGCCTGACGCTGGAGGTCTACGATTCCAGCGGTGCTCTTGTATTCAGGAGCCCGGAGCCGATCGCTGCGGGGGACGGCACGCTCCCCGACAAGCTCTCCTGGGATGGCGAGCAGAATCAAGGGCTCGCGCAGCCGCAGCTCGCCGCACCGGCGCCGCCTCCCCCGCCACCGCCACCGCCACCGCCGCCCGGGGGAAGCGCGCGGCCGCCTGCTCCCCCGGAAACGCCCGGCTCCGAAGCCCCCAGCCCTCCGCCGCAGACGCCCAAGAAGACCTACGTGCGGCGCGACGGCGCTCCCTTCACGCTCAAGGTCGTCGCTCACCTGGCCCCCGCGGACCCGGCTCAACCTGGACCGACAGGCCAGATGGAGGCCCAGGGCGGCGACGCGCTCGCCACGGCGCCGAGTTCGAGCGCAGAGCCCACAGACACCTCGCTGACGACCGTCGAGGCCGCGACGGTCGGCGTCTATTACCCACCCTCCCTCGGGTATGAGGTCGAGTTCTCGGCCACGCTGCTGTTCGCCCCATCCCGAAGTGAAGAGCTGAGCGATCCGCCGCAGGGCTCCAGCTTCCACCTCGCGCAGACCGAGGAGACGATCGGGAACTACCACCTCCTCTCGCTGACGCGTGACCAGTCGGTCGCCGAGATGGTCAGCGGCCCAGTGCCAGCGACGGACCACGCGACGCACAAGGGTCTCCTGCTCGCGATGCGCCACCTGATCGACACGTTCAAGGAGGTCCATAAGGACCCGTCCGCGTTCGGCGTCAAACCGTACCGCTACAGCGACGGCAAGAGCGCCGGGCGGGACATCACGGTCGTCCCGCTCAACGAGGTGCTGGCCAACTACAACAGCCGGATCGACTCGGACAAGATGATCCCGCAGGAGGTCCGCCCGCGCCTGCAGCTCCAGCCGGTCACGGGGAGTGGAAATCAGTACTTCGTCGAGGTCGGCCAGAAGACGCCGAGCATCGCGAGCGTGCAGGTCAACTATGGCATGCTCACGCAGACGCTCGGAGGCGGCGAACGCATCGCGGAGCTCAAGAAGCTGTTCGAGCCGATCGGTCTCAGGTTGTTCGAGCCCATCGTCGACAACGTCGCGAGAGCGCTCTCGACGCTGGATGACTTCCCCGCGGCGGCGGCCGCGGACCCGGAGGTGCGCGCCGCCCTGGTCATGGGCACGTGGGTCGCCGCCATCCAGCAGACGTTCCCGAACGCGCAGAGCTCCGACATCAAGAACAAGTATGGCCAGATGCCGAAGGCCGCAATCCGCGACGTGTTCAACGCCGCAACCAACGAGGCCGCGAAGGCCGAAGCCCTGCAGTGGCTCGGCGTTGAGGCCAATCTGGAGAAGGTCGCCGCGGCGCTCGCTGAGCATGCGCTCGACGGCCAGCACAAGGGCGCGGTGCTGGACGTCCTCAGGAGATCATTCAAGGACAACGAGCGGCTCGGGCCCCATGAGGGGTCGCTGTATCCGGTGTTCGATCTCGGCGGTCAGCCCGCTCTCGTGATGGAGGCGCGCACGGGGAGCGCGCGGCTCGTTGAGACCGTCGAGCAAAACCTGAGAGGCTCGATGAACAGCGAGCCGTCGCTGAAGCACATCTCCGATCTGGAGAGCGTCTACCTCGCCCCGAGTACGCCCGCCACCGAATCGGCCGACGCAACCACGCCGTCGGGTCTACCGCCGGGTCCACCGCCACCTCCACCGCCGCCTCCACCGCCGCCTCCACCGCTGCTCCCCGTGCCGCAGGTGACGACCGCGCCGGAGGACATGCTGGCAGCGTACAACCCCGCCTCGAACAGCGGCGATACGGCAGCCGACCCGCAGCCGCAGACCGACCCGATCGAGGAGGAGCAGGAGCCGCCGTCGGAGAGCGCGCCCGATCCCGCCGCGTCCACCCCCATCGAGCAGGTCACCTGGATCGTCGACAAGGCTGTCAAGAAGACCCTCTGGCGCACCGACACCGGCTTCATGAGCCGCGAGGGGGCCAGGCGCGGCGTCCCCGCGATCACTGGGCCGCTGACCAGCGGCGGCTTCCCGGCCGATCCTGCGAAGGCCAAGGGACAGATAGGAAATAGATTTCCCAAAGGGCCGCTGCTCAGCGACGCCGAGTGGAGCGCCTTCCAGCAGCTCTCCTCCACCCCCCAGGGACAGGCATGGCTCAACGCCTCTGGCATGCTCACGCACGCCGACATCGAGAAGTACCTGTCGAGCGACGCAAACGATAACCCCGAGCGCTTCCGCGGCTTCCACCAGCTCCACAAGGCCAGCAAGGTCGTCCTCGCCAGCTACGTCTCGCGCCAGATGAACAGCGGCGACGGCGGCAAGCGCTTCGAGGGCACCCCGCCCGCAGCGCTGGCCCTGTCCATGGAAGCGCGGCACACGACCGACCCGACGAGGAAAGCTGCGCTCCAGCAGCTCATCGACCAAGGCATCGTCGACGAGTGGTCCAGGACCCTCGAGCACACCGACCCCAACGACGACGCGGACACCGCCATCGGGCAGGGCGCCGTCCCGGAACCGAACAAGAAGCTCTTCCGGCCACAAGGGACGCTCTCCAAGGAAGAGGTCGTCGGCAGGCATCGCCAGTCGCTCGAGGTCCTCAAAAACGTCTTCCACCTCCTCCAGGAAGGCGCCGAGATCTACGACGACAGCGCAAAGAGCCATGTCCCGCTCCAGGACGTGCCCGTCGCAAAGCTCCTCTCCCACGGCGGCCGCGTCAACGTCCAGATCCCCGCTGGCAGCGCTCCTTACGCCCTCACCGAGCTGCTCGGCATCACCGACAGCAACGGAAACCCCGCCAGGGGCGTCTTCAAGCGCGCCTTCGGCACCCACCACATCGCCCTCGGCGACGGCAAGTTCAAGGAGCAGGGCGGGCACGCCGCCGCCATCCTGGCCAAGCTCGACGACACGGAGCTCTACGGCATCAACCTCGCCGTCGGCGGCCTCGGCCTCAAGGACTTCAACGGCGACGTCATCCTGCCCGACGGCGCCCACGGCCACATGTTCATCGGCTATCGCCCGCCCAAGCCCGGCAGGCAAGGCGCCCTCCAGATCGGCATCGAGACCACCGGGCCCAACGCCCCCAGCACCGTCGGCTACGTCCACAACTGGCGCTCCACCGAGAAGACCGCAAACCCCATCTCCAGCGTCGGCGGCCTCAAGCAGGACAAGATCGGCGACGAGAGCACCAAGAACGCGCGCACCGTCGACCTCGCCAAGCTCGGCAGCGACTGGGCCACGACGCTCAAGGACCGCGCAGACAGGTTCGAGCAAGACCTCGCGAACAACGGCAAAGACGCCCTCAACGAGCTCGTCGGGCCCCGCAGCCAGCCGCCGCAAGAGCTCCAGGCACCCGAGCAGAGCGGGTTCTTCGCCACCTCGACAGAGACCGGCGCCACCACCGCCGGCGACGCGAGCACCGCGGATCTCGAGGCCGAGGCGATGGAGGTGCTGAAGCAGCAGACGACGCTCAGGATCTTCATCCCGCGGGCGCCCGGCAACGGCCATCAGTCCGCCTCAGTGCAGCTCATGAAGCGGCTCGTCCATCTCGGCTTCTCCGGCGAGTTCGATGTCGTCTACGACGACTCCAACGAGCGCGGCGACGATCCCACGCAAGAGGACGTGAAGGAGGGCGGCAAGAAATACGGCCTGAACCGGGCGAAGCTCACGAGCCTCTTGCCGGGATTCAAGGAGAACGGCGGCCCCATCCAGAGCTTCGATACCGGGGGGCTCCGGGTCAACGTCATGGGCCTCAAGACGTTCCAGGCCCTGAACGACCGAAAGCCGGCCAAGTACGGGCTCACCGGCGCATTGGACAACCACGAGAAGCCGGAGGGCATCCTGACCCTGCTCGACGTCGGCTCGTTCGTCCAGCTCCAGCCCATGGACTGGAATCGCGAGAGCGGCTTGCGGGGCGTCACCTACCGGGACAGCAAAGACAATAATAAAGAGCTGTTCCACGAGGTCGAGGCGCTCGCCGGGCTCGGTTACATCTACGACACCACGGAGCCGGGTGATCCGAAGGCCATGATCGAGGAGGAGCTCGCGAAGAGCAACGCCGCGGCCAAGGCCCCCGGCGTGCTCGCCTTCCTCGACCAGACCTCGAAGGGCGAGGACGGGAAGCCCAAGACCCACACCATGGTCGCCTACGGGCTCGGCACCGGCGAGGCTCCGGACTCGAAAGCTCCGATCTTCGAGCTGTTCAACCTCATCACCGGCCTCCTGTACGCCCAGGATGACGAGGGCGCGGGGACCGACCTCAAGGACAAGGGCGTCATCCTCGGCGCCGCGGGCTGGGTCAACGAGAAAGGCGAGCTGAATCAGGACGAGTTCGACGCGCTCAACAAGATGCTCAACGGAGAGTGGGAGGGCGGGCTCCAGCTCCTCGTCGACTCGGAGGGCAACGCGACGAGGGAGAGCTGGCGAGCGCTCGCCGACCGCCTCGAGCGGAGGCTCCTCAAGGACGGCAAGCCGCGCGTCACCGTGCTCAACATCGAGGACGCGGAGGCGCCGGCGCGCATCGCCGACGTGAAGGCCGGCGAGGTCCTCGTCGTCGAGTTCTCCCCCAAGCGCCTCCCCATGCCCGTCTTCGAGCTCCTGCGCGCGAGGACATCCCTGCCCAACGGCTTCGAGAGCGTCAACGGCATGGACAAGGAGCGGCAGAACAAGCCCTACTTCCACGTCGGAAAGGAGCTGAGCAACAAGTTCCCGGGCAAGGAGCTGCTCCCCGACATGCCCAAAGCAGACGTCATGGCGAATCGCGCCAAGCTCATCGGCAAGCAGCTGCAGGGGCGCGACGGTCTCGCGAACTGGGCGCTGAACTACAACGACAGCAGGTTCCCCGCGATCTTCACGGAGATCGCGAGCAGGAAGCCGGCCATCAAGCTGAAGTCCCCCAACACGGACGGCAAGGTCACGGTCAAGGTCGTCGGCAGTGACGTGTTCGGCACGGAAGAAACCACGAAGCGCACCAAGATTTACAATCGGAACGAGCTTGGAAAACTCTACCGGGACAACGAGGGGCTCATCACCGAGAAGCTCCGGGACAAGGACCCCGACCGGCTCATCGGCCGCTACCTCAACGACACACAGAAGCCCGACTCGGATCTGAGCAAGTACTTCAAGGCGCTCAAGGATCTATCCGCGACCAAGGATCAGGTGAAGATCGCCTTCACCGAGCTCATCAGGGTCGAGAAGACCCCTCCCCCGCCCGCCGACGCCTCTCCCTTGCCGACCGCGCCGGAGGCCGACACCTCCGGCGAAGCTCAATCGTTCGCGCCCAGCAAGGGCGGTCCCCTCGTCGCGCCTGGCGGCGGCGCCGCCGCTCAGACCGCGCCGGGCGATCCCTCGGCGCCGGCCCCGTCGCTCGCCGAGCTGACCGACATGGGGATGAAGCGCGGGCTGCGAGGGAGCGCCCTCGACGATTATACGAGCCGCGCGCTCGAGACCGGCGACGCCGATCCGACGAGCTACCTGAAGTCGCTGGTGGACGACATCGTCGGCATGCCGCGCGAGTTCAAGGAGAGGGCCAAGGCGCTGCTCGAGCAGCCCGCGCGGATCGAGCAGCGGGACTTCGCCTTCTGCGGGCTCACGGCCATCGCCGAGGCGGTCCTGCACAACAACCCCATGAAGGCCATCGACGTCTTCAGGTCGCTGTTCGACACCACGCCCTACCCGCTGGCGTCAGGCGGCTCGATCCCGGTCACCCCCGGCCAGGAGGAGATCGCCCGGGGCAAGGACCCGAAGCGCAACGTCCTGCTCGGCGGCAGGGTCAGGCAGATCGAGCGCATGTCCAGCCACACGGGCAAGGACTACGGCGACAAGCGCCTCGACATCCTGCTCGCCCGGGCGCTGCCCAAGCTCTGGAAGACGCGCGCCAGGGACGAGTACGACGCGTGGATCAAGCAGGTCGAGGGGGGCCTCGACGGGCGCTTCGCCCAGAAGCAGGACCAGCTCGCGGGCGACGGCGTGCGCTTGAAGCGCGGCGACTTCCCCATGAGCGAGGAGGCCTATACCGGCATCGTCGGCGACGTCCTCGAGGCGAACAACGTCAACGTCATGTCGTCGAAGGACGGCGAGTACGACATCGACGCGATCAACAGGCTGTTCGACGACGGCGGCAGCGGGCCGTTCGTCCACGGGATCGTCCTCGCCGCGCCGGTGGGGACCGAGGCCAAGAAGTACGCGCCTGGCTCCGACAACCTCGGATCGGACAAGGACCTCAGCGCCTGGAGCGATCCGGTCAGCTCGTTCGGGAACCAGGGGCTGCACCAGGTCAGGATCGTCGGCCCCATCGAGACGACCACGACCCCCGACGGCGCGGACGCCTACGTCGTTCCGATCTCGAGCTACGGCAAGACCTTCCCGTTCGTGGTGCGCAAAGACAGGATGGGGGAGTACTTCCCCAACATCCTCACCGGCAGCTGGCACCCGCCGGCGGCGACGCTCGCGGCGGAGCAGCCCACGGCGTCGGCGCCCGCGAGCGCCGGGCCCGACGCCGACAAGAGCGGCTTCTTGGCCACCATGCTGGAGCCCAGCGCCGCCGACGCCGGCACAGATCCCTCGACCCCGCAGGACACGCCGCCCGACGCGGAGACGACCGGGGAGGAGGACCCGCTCAAGACCGCTGGGCAGACCCTGGCCCGCGCGCTGGTCAGGGTGAGCATGAAGACCGTGGCGCGCGTCTACGTGCAGAGCCAGAGCGACAGGACGACTCCGTATATCGAGACCCGGCGAAAGGAGCTGGAGGACGTCGACGATCACCCGCTGGCTAGACTCCACGGCGTGCGCGTGATCTCGACCTGGACGCCGCGGCGCTTGCAGCTCGGCATCGCCGTCGAGCATAGATACAGCACCTCGTATTTGCGGGACGCCTACGACGATCCCAAGAAGGCGGGAGCGCTCGGCGTCTTCAATGACGCCACGAAGAAGATCCTCCAGGACGCCGACCGCACGCTCGATCCGAACAAGACCTATTTCCTGGTCAACTCCCCGAACGCCCTCGAGCGCCTCGATCCGCTCCGCGACCAGGTGGACCTGACATCGGCCGAGATCATCCCCGGCGGGCCCGGGGTCCATGTGCTCGCGACCGATCTCGCCAGAACCAGCACGAACGGCGAACCGCCGGCCGAGAAGGTCCGGAACTATCTGAAACACATCGGAGCGACGCCGTCGACTTACCAGGCGTACAGGTACTCGAACCCCGAGGCTGGCGAGTTCGCCACCGACAGCAGCATCGACAACCTCGACACGCTCGAGAAGATCCGGAATGGCGTAGACTTCAGACGACTGAAGGCGATCGCCGACTCCAATTCATCGATGCGGTTCATCTTCAAGACGGCGGTGTCGCTGATCGATGGGCTTGACGAGGCCGTCGCGAATCTCGACAACGACGGGTTCCGCCGCGGGAAGCTGGTGCAGGAGGCGTTGAACAACATCGCGTTCCTCCTCTCGGCCTTCTACGTGTTCAGGAGCAGCAGCGCGCGTGTCATGTCCTATTACGACCTGCTGGTCGACGAGCTCTTCCTCACGCTCGCCGCGGCACGTCCGTACACGCCAGGCGATCTCATCACGGGCGAGCAGCTCGTCCAGGACGCGCGCAATCCGAAGGTGAAGGATCTGGCCAGCCGCGAGGGGGTGGATCGGCTGATCCAGCCTGCCTGGAGCGGGATGGATGCGCTGGTGACCGCGCTCGAGGCGGCGCGGCAGAGCAGCGGCAAGATGGTCCATCTGATGCACCGCGAGCGGCCACAGGCGAATTACTTCGAGGTCCCGGAGGTCCTCGCCGCGCAGGCCCGCGTCGCGCAGACCGGCACGGAGGAGGGGAACGCCGGCATCGTGTACGCGACCCTGGATCCGAGCTCGCCCCTCAGCCCGCCCACCTCGCCGGACGACGTCATCCGCGAGGTGCGCGCCCGGGCCCAGGGCTTCGAGACGCAGAGGCCGGAGGGCGTGGACGTGATCTCGCTGGTCCTCGACACGACGATCCAGACGGAGCCGCAGGCCCCCGGCGAGCTCACCCACGTCGATCAGGTGGTCGACGGGCTCGCCGACCTGGTGGCGGAGGGAAAGCTCCAGATCTTCCTGGGGAGGAGCTACCAGAAGTACCAGGGCCTCGGCAGCGCCAAGGTGATGGGAGGCGCTATCACCCTCCTCAGCTCGAAGGACGGCGCTCAGCAGAGCGGCGATTTCCTCCGGAGCATCGATACGAGCGGCAACACGTCGCGCGACGAGTGGCAGTTCTTCACCCACATCCTGAAGCACGCCAGCGCTCACGAGCTCGGGATGATCCGCGTCGCAACGCAGAACGCCGCATTTGTCGCCGAGATGCTGTTTCCGAGGGGCGGTGGCACCCCGTACATCAGCGGGCTGCCGTTCCTGATGAAGGACGCCTCGATCGAATCGTATCTGAAGAACCTGGATGTCCTGCAGCTCGACAGTTTCGGGCTCGTGACCAGCACGTTCCTCGGCATCTCCGGCGTCGGCACGCGCGTGACGATCGGCCAGGAGCCCAAGGAGCGCCTCATCGAGAAGTTCTTCGCCGCGGGGCACCTGCTACCGGAGGACTTCAACAGGCCCAGATACCCCACCCTCGACAACGTGTTCTCGCAGATGGACGCGATCCTGAGCGAGGTGGAGGGGCGTTACGAACAACAACATGAGGCCCCCGAGCAGCTCCCGTTCCACCCTCTCGGTTCGAGCGCCCCGAAGCCTCAAGCGTCGGACATCGCCTCGCGGTACCGCTCCATCGTCGACAGGCACAGGCCGGCTGCGCAGGGCACGCAAGGCGATGCGCACCTCGATCACGTGCTCGCTTCGTATCTCTGGTTGAGCTTCCTGGCGCTCCGAAAGAAGAGCGACGACTACCTGAAGCACACCCTCGTCACGAAGCCCATGAAGAGAACTGCCCTCCCGGCGTTCCTCCGGATGAGTCGAGAGCTGTTCGGTACGGGGCTGCTCCTTCGCTTGACGCCGGAGATGCGCAGGCAGCTCAGCGCGGCCTGGATCGAAGCCCTCGACGATCTCACGGGCCCGACGCTGAGCGCACGCGCCTCATCGAACGCCGGGTCGACGAGCGCGCAAGAAGATCTCTCGGACCTGCCCGAGTCCTGGCGTGAACTCAAGAGATTCGGCCTCTTCGCGCCGAAGGACGACGTCGCTCGGATGACCAGAGAGCTCCTCGGAGCGGCCTCCGAGCTGCTCGACAGCGAGGCGCCAGCGTCGCAGCCGAATCCGAGCGTACGGCCGTCCGCACCTGGCCTGCAGACGTTGTCGGCCCCGCCCTCGGCATCAACGCTGACCCCTGGGACCTTGCCCGGCTCCATCCCGCTTCCGCCGCCGCTGCCTGGGACCTTGCCCGGCTCCATCCCGCTTCCGCCGCCGCTGCCTGGGACCTTGCCCGGATCCATCCCGCTTCCGCCGCCGCTGCCTGGGACCTTGCCCGGATCCATCCCGCTTCCGCCGCCGCTGCCTGGGAGCTCCGCCGGAACCATCCCGCTTCCGCCACCGCCCCCGCAAGGCCAGCCGCAGAATCCGGCGGACCGCCTGGGCGCGTACAACCCGTTTGCGAACGCGGGGTCCGAGACGGCTGGCCCGCCGTTGCAGCCCGGGAACGCGGCGCTCCTCGCCCCGCAGGGCGCGACCGGCACCGCTGCCCCGACCACCGGCGGCGCGGCCGAGATCGAGCAAGGCACGCAGGCCCAAGACAGCACGATCGAGAATCGGATCCGCGCGATCGACGAGCAAAGCAGGGCGTGGTCCGGCCCGGCGAGCGACGGCGTCAGGCGACAGGCCGCGGACAGCCTTGCAGGCCTGCTCGAGTCGCTGAACGTCGACAGCGCGATCGTCGGCAGGCTGCGCGAGCTCATCGAGGACCCCGCGTCGCTCTCGCAGTCCACCTTCAGCAACTGCGGCCTCCAGAGCACTCTCTACACGGTGCTGAAGGGCGATCTCGCCACCGCCTCGCACCTGATCGTCGCGCTGTTCACCGGCCGGCGGCTCGGCCGGCTCGCGCAGGCGCCCGGGACCAGCGACCTCGGCGCGCAGCAGGACCCTGGCAAGGCGGCGCTCAGCGAAGATCTCGACATCGTCCGGCGCGTGATGACCGGAGAGATCCCGCGCGCCCGCGGCCCGGTTCCGACCCGGCCGCTCGTCAACGGGCTCAAGAGGGCCGGGGCGAAGCGCAGCGGCCTGACGAGCGCGCAGGACCGGCAGCAGCTGGATCGCCACCTGCTCGACCACCTGCTCGCCCGAGGCCTCGTCGAGCTCCTCGGACAGGACGCCGTCGCGCGGCACGAGAAGCGAACCGACGGCGCCAAGCAGGCCCATGTCGTGGCGGCGGAAGGCGACATGCTCCTCTCGGCGAACTCGATAGCGACGCTCATGAGCGACGCGCTCGGGGCCGACGTCGAGGTCAGGAGCAACGGCCTCTCGGAGAACGACATCGCGCGCGTCAACGAGACGCTCAAGCGCACGGATCGGGCAGGGTTTGCCGTCGCGACCGTCTCGAACGGCGCTGCGCTGTGGGAGGCGGCGGAGCGATACCGCAGCGGCACCACGACAACTCGCGATCCCGCGAGCATCGCGCCGCTCGGCGAGGGCGAAGCCGAGAGCCGGCACCACCTCGCGATCAACGGCGAGATCACCACGGACGGCGACGCCTTCATCGTGCCTGTCCAGTCCTGGGGGCAGGCGTTCCCCATCCGGGTGCTGAAGGCAGAGATGCCGAAGCTCTTCGAGGTGATCACCCACGGGACCTACCCCCCGCCGCACGCCCCGGCCAACGGCGCCTCCACCCAGCAGCGCGCTCCGGCGCGCCTCGGAGCCGGCGGGCTGTCCGGCACCACACAGGACGCCAGGGACCCGAGCAACCAGCTCGCGGGAGCGCCCACGCCCACGAGCTCAGGTCAGCGGATCGCGCCCCAGCCACCCCAGCAGATCGGCGTGAACACCTTCGGGAGTCCCGCGGAGTGGCGCCGATACGACAGGGGAGTCCGCAGCTGGGTTCGCGACGTTTTCCAGCTCTCTCCGGCGGAAACAGGCGCTCTGATTCGCACGGTCTCCCCGGCGGCCGCGCGCCTCATGCTCGCGCTGCACGATCACCCCCGGAGGGACCAGCTGACGTTCCGCCCGATGGATCGCTTCCGGATGACGGACGCGACGTTCTTGCGACAGAAGCTCCAGCAGCTCAACCAGCCCGCGGCGGCGCCCGCGGTCGGGGGGCACGCGCCGGCGCAGGCGCAGGACAGCCCCGCGCAGGACCGGCCCACCAGCCCTCGCAGGGCCGGCGAGGCGCCTGGGCGGATCGATCCCGCGACGGTCCAGCTCACGCCCTCAGGGCTGTACGACGCCCTCCTGGAGCGCGTCCCGAACGAGCGGCTGGACGAGGTGGCGGGCCTCGTCGTCGAGACCATCGACACCCAGCTCCTCCCGTCGATCCTGGATCTATTGCCCATCGGCCTGCACCCTGCCGCGCGGCTGGCCGAGGAGATCATCGAGAAGTGGCTGGCGTTCAACCCCGACTTGCTCGACCTGCCCGCCAGCGAGCTGAAGGAGCGCCTCGCAGCGCACGCCGAACTCGTGCTGGGCACGTTCGAGCGCGACCGAGGTCGCTCGACGATCGGCCGAAAACCCGGCTCCTCCGCCGCGGCGCCTGCCGCCTCCGCGGCGTCGAGCGCCCCGCAGCCCTCCGAGGGCACACCTGCCGATCAGGAGGAGCTCGAGGACAAAGCGCGAGAGTCCTCCTCCAGCACGAACAGCGACGCAGGCACGAGCAGCGACGCCGGCGCGCAGGGGACGTCGACCGAACCCGAGGGTTATGAACCCCTGTTCGCCGACCTCGACGACCTCGACTTCGGCCTCAGCGCCGAGGAGCACAAGGAGAAGGAGCGCGCGGCGCGGAACCAGGAGAAGCTCGAGAAGCCGCCTCGCAACAACGATCGGGAGCGCGCCATCCCCGAGTGGATCTGGGGTGTGCCGCACTACGCAGGACTGCAGACCGCGCTGCTCGCGCACTTCGACGACGACGCGGTGCGACGCGCGCTCGCCGAGCTCCTGACGAGTACCGAGAGCCCGGAGACTCCGCCGAGCGGCGCGGGGCGCTTCGCAGAGTTCGTCGTCATCGCGCTCAAGGAACCCCACGACGCCGAGAGCCTGAAGCAGGAATCCGCGAAGGTGTTCGGTACCTACGAAGGCGAGATGCGCAGGCTCGCCTACGACGCCTCCGAGGCGCTGGGGGCCCTCGCGTGGGCCGACGACGTGCCGGACTTCGATATCGAGGCGCTGCGCGACCCGCCGCCGCCCCCGCCGGCGCGCGAGGCGGAGCCACCGCGCGCGGTCCTCAAGAGGGGCCAGGAGGGACGCTGGGTCACCCGCGAAGAGCTCGAGATCATCAATCGATCCGTCGGCGAGCACGCGTTCGCCGGCATGCTCGCGGGCGCCATGAACAGGGGCAAGATCTCGGGCATCCGCGCGACCATCGAGCAGCTGGTCCGCCAGGCCGAGCGCGTGGCGGCCCCGGCGCTGTCGCCGCCGCTCACGTCCACCTCGCTGGTGGTCGACACCAACCTGGTCGTGGCGCTCTTGACGCCGCCCGGAGAGCTGACGCTCGCCAAGCGCACCCTCCGCGAGCAGCTGGACGTGTTGATCCGCGAGCACGGGATAACCGACCTGCGCCTCGCCAACATCAACATCGGAGAGCTGTTCCAGCACGACGACATCGTCGGACGCACGTTCACCACCAGCGATGGGCGAGAGATCCCCTGGTACGGCGTCCCGGTCCACGACGACCGGCGCGACGACACGACCGATTACGCGCTGGGGTTCGAGCAGCTCGTGAGCGGCTCGGTCGGCGAGAAGAAGGGCAGCGCCGACCGCAGCATGGTCGCCGACGCCTTCTTCTCCGACCGCGCCAGCGACGAGGACGGCGCGCCCGAGGTGCCTCATTTCGCCACGGCCGATCACGGCATCCTGACGCCGCTCTTGAGCTTCGCCGGCATCGACGCGAAGAAGCGCGGCGAGAAGGCTTTCATCGACTTCGTCAAGGAGAACACCGAAGACGGAACTCCTTATTTCGAGCCGGAGCTCAAGGGCCGCAAGCTCAAGGCGCATACGATCCTCACGCTGGAGATGGCGACGGCCGGGCACGCCGCGGCCAATGACGCCCCGCCGCCCGCCCAGAGCGAGCCCGTCGGCGTCGCGCTCCTCGACAGCCCAGTCGGCGCCACCCACCGGGTCCATGACCTCATCTCGCTCATCCGCGCCTTCGGGTTCGACGCCTACATCGTCGGCGGCGCGGTGCGCGACGCCCTCAGCGGCAAGAGGCCCAAGGACGTCGATCTCAAGACGAACATGCCCATGTCGCTGCTCGAGGAGGTGCTGGGCAGCGACCCAGCGTTCCAATCCCTCCCCGTCACCGTCGTCCCCGAACAGCGCCTTCTCCAGGTCGGAGGCGTCAACACGATGGTGGACATCACCACCGGCGACGACACCAGCGTGCAGGGCCCGCTCGACGTCATGGCCGACGCGCAGAAGCGCGACTTCCGGATGAACGCGCTCTACCTCGACGAGAACGGCTTCGTGGTCGATCCGCTCGACGGCGCCATCGAGGATCAGCTCGTCGGCAGGCTGCGCTTCGTGGCCGACCCCGGCCCGACCGCGCCCGTCGAGGAGCGGCAGAACGCGGTCGTCGAGCACCTGCGCCGCTCGCCGTGGCACCTCGGCCGCGCGCTCAAGTTCTATCAGCGCGGCTACGAGCTCGAGCCCGAGATCCTCCACGCCGTGCTCGACAACGCCGAGAGCATCCTCGCGTCGATGAAGGAGCGCGAGGCGCCGATCCACGCCAGGTCGCTGGTCCTGCACACCACGCAGGCCGACTCGCCCACGGATCTTGCCGAGATCATGCAAGTGCTCGGCTTCTCCCCCCAGGCGATCCGCGAGATCATCCCCGATGATGTGGCCGGTCGCTTCGACGACGAGAGCCTCGCGTACGAGCACGACGTCTTGCCGCGCTGGCGCGACACCCCCGACGACGACGGCGCGGGGTATCCGCTCGCCGCGCCGGAGATGAAGATCGACCTCGCCACCGGGCGGATCTATCAATATCGCTTCCACGCCATCGCGCCGCAGCAGGAGGGGCAAGCGGGGGAGCGCGTCATCATCGACGTGGACCTGAGCGACCACAACCAGCCAGGCCACCACGCGCCGCACTACCACGTTTACCGCTGGCGCAAGCGCGACGGCCAGTTCAAGTGGGACAAGAAGAAGAACGGCTTGTCCGACACCGGCCAGCCGGGCCTGCCGGAGATCGCTGACGGCCGCTACCTCGGCCCCCAGCCGTGGCGGTTCGAGGAGGGGCTCGACAGCGACAGCGACGACTTCCTCGACGTCGCCGCGACGCGCATCGAGGAGGCAGGCATCGAGCTCACGAACGACGGCGACCTCCTCGACCTGGGCGGGCAGGTCAAGCTGCACCCGGAGCGGCTGCGAGAGCTCGTCGATCGCGGGCAGTTCGGCAAGCTGCTCATGCTGGTCAAGAACCTGAACGACGGCATCCCCTGGTCCTCCAGGGATCAGGCCACCGTCGATCTGTCCGGCTCGCACCGCGGCCAAGAGCGGCTGCGCTTCACGCCGCAGCTGGACCTGGTCGTGCCCTTCCTGCGCGAGAGCGGCATCGAGGACCCCACCTCGATGGCGATCTTCGCCGAGAACGGCGAGATGCGGCACGACGCCCTGCTGCGGCTCTATGACCTGGTGAGCGGCGAAGAGCGCCCGGATCTGCGCGGCCCGGCGGCCGCGTTCGCTCAGGAAGGCGCCGGGAGCGTGAGCGAGTTCGTCGAGCGCTTCGAGTTCTATGTCGCCTCGATGAAGGGCAACCTGAGCGGCGCTGACGTCGAGGCGCTCTGGCAAGCGCAGATCGAGGCGGCGCAGGAGGCGGACGCCGTGGGCGACGTCACGCTCCGCGAGGGCGGCGAGCTGGCGGAGCGGCTCGCGGCGGCGGCCAGCGAGCTTCGCTTCGAGTCGGCGGGCGCCGCCGCCTACCACGCCGCCAAGCACGGCGACGAGTTCCTGACGCCGGAGGAGCGGGCTGCCAGCGTGTCGCCGGAGGACGCCGTTCGACGTTACCTCGACGCCGCGCGCAAGGCCGTCCGCAAGGCCGCCCAGGCCGACACCTTCGAGACGAGGATCGACGAGACCGGCGCGACCAACGTCGTGCTCTGGGACGGCACGACCAAGGCCATCGTCCGGGTCGCGCCCGACGGCACGGCGCACATCCTCAGCAGCTACGTCCGAGAGCGCCGCAACACCGCGCCTGCGGCGGCGCCTCCCCCGAGCGCCCCGTCCAGCTCCGCCGTGGCCAACAGTGATGTCGAGTCCGATAGCGAGGACGAGGACGAGTCCGATAGCGAGGACGACGACGAGTCCGATAGCGAGGACGACGACGACGACGACGAGGACGAGGACGACGAGGACGAGGACGACGACGACGACGACGACGGCGACGAGTCCGATAGCGAGGATGATGCCGAGTCCGATAGCGAGGACGAGGACGACGACGAGTCCGATAGCGAGGATGAGGATCCGGCCGACAGGATCGGCGGGTACCGGCCCGTGGATGGCGCCTCCGACGGGACACAGCACCCGCGAGCCCCACAAGCGACCGGCGCGCCGGCTGCTCTCGACGGCGCCGTGCCCATCCCCGCGCGGATCGACGCCCTGGTGAGGACGCTCGTCGCGAAGAGCGACGCGTGGTCCTCCCCGCGCACGCAAGCGGACAAGCAGGAGGCCATCGCGCTCGTGACCGAGCTCCTGCAACAGCTCGGCATGGACGCCCGGGTCGTCGACAGGGCGGGCGAGCAGGGCAAGGACACGCCTGATTCCGAGCACTCCGCCTGCACGTGCGTCCGTTAGGCCAGCGCCCGCGTCAGCCGCGCTCCGCGGGCGCGCTCCACCTGTCTCCTCGCCAGGGCGCGGCTCGTCCGCTCCAGGCGAGCGCGATCCTCATCGGATGAGCAGCGCTCCCGGCGCCGAGCGGCTAAGCTCGGGCCGCGTCTGCCCATGAAGTTCGTCCACGCCGCCGACCTCCACATCGACAGCCCCCTCCGCGGGCTCGACCGTTACCCGGGCGCGCCCGTCGAGCAGATCCGCGGGGCGACCCGCCGCGCGCTCGAGAACCTCGTGAACCTCTGCCTCGCCGAGGAGGTCGACCTCCTGCTCCTCGCGGGCGACATCTACGACGGCGACTGGAAGGACTACAGCACGGGCCTGTTCTTCGCCGCGCAGCTCTCCCGCCTGCGCGCCGCCCGGGTGGACGTCGTGCTCCTCTATGGCAACCACGACGCCGAGAGCAACATCACGCGTCACCTGGAGCTCCCGGAGAACGCCCGGCGGCTCGATCCCCGCCGCCCCGAGTCCATCGTCTTCGATCGGCTCGGGGTCGCCGTCCACGGACAGAGCTTCGCGACCAAGGCCGTCACCGACGATCTCGCCGCGGGTTATCCGGACGCGCGGGCAGGCCTCTTCAACATCGGCATGCTCCACACCTGCCTGGGCGGCCGCGAGGGCCACGACAACTACGCTCCTTGCAGCCTGAACACCCTCGTCGGGAAGCGATACGATTACTGGGCGCTCGGCCACGTGCACACCCGGGAGGTGCTCTCGCGCGATCCGTACATCGCGTTCCCCGGCAACCTCCAGGGCCGCCACGCCCGCGAGACAGGCGAGAAGGGCGCGCTCCTCGTCGCGGTGGACGAGGGCCGCATCACCTCGGTCGAGCACCGCCCCCTCGACGTCGTGCGCTGGTGCGCCTGCGAGGTCGATCTCTCCCCGGCCGCGAGCGCCGACGACATCGTGGATCTGACGCGGGAGGAGCTCGAGCGGCGCCTCGCCGAGGCGGACGGGCGCACGCTGGCCGCGCGGGTCTTCCTGTGCGGCGCGACGAAGGCGCACGCCGCGCTCCGCGCCGATTTCGAGCGCTGGACAGGGCAGATCCGCGCGATCGCCAACGACCTCGGCGGAGCGCTCTGGATCGAGCGCGTCCTCTCCCGGACGATCTCGCCGCTCCAGGTGGGCGCGCTGGACGAGCGGGACGACGCGATCGGCCAGCTCACGCGGTCGCTGCGCGCGCTGCGCGACGACGAGGCGGGCCTGTCCTCGCTGCTGCGCGAGTTCGCGAGCCTCAGGAACAAGCTGCCCATCGAGGCGCGCGAGGGGGACGACGCGATCCGCCTCGACGACCCGGCGTTCCTGCGCGAGGCGCTCGACGACGTGGAGCACACGCTGATCTCGCGGCTGCTCGGCGCGAGCGACGCGCCCTGAAGATCGGGCGCGCTCCCGCGGCGCGCCTGAGCTCCGACGCCGCAGCGTGACGGCGCGCCCGAGCTCCGGCGCCGCGGCGGTAACGGCGGCGCGCAGCGCTCCGACCGCCGCTTGACGGCGCGCGGTTCTCCACCATGCACACCTCGCGATCCGGCGTGACGCGAGCATCACCTCGAACGTCCGGACGCAATCGAACGGGGGAATCATGGTCGACCAGGACGCTTTTCCGGAGCTGTTCCATCCGAGCAGCCGCGCCGAGCCTCACGCGATCTACGCGCGCATGCGCGCCGCGGGGCGCCTGCATCGCCTCATTCACCCCCGCCTCGACGTGCCCATCTGGGTGGCCGTGCGTCACGACGACTGCGTGGAGCTCCTCAAGGATCCGCGCCTGATCCGCGACTTCCACAAGCTCCCTGGCGAGGTGCGCCGGCGTTACTTCCCGCTCAGCGAGCGCACGACCTTCATGGATCGGCACATGCTCGACGCCGATCCGCCGGATCACACGCGGCTCAGGGGCCTCGTCCAGCGGGCCTTCTCGCCGCGGATGATGGAAGGGCTGCGCCCGCGCATCCAGGAGATCGCGGACGGGCTCATCGACGCCGTGATCGACCGGCGCCGGATGGAGCTCGTGGCAGACTTCGCGTTTCCGCTCCCCACCGCGGTGATCGCCGAGCTCCTCGGCCTCCCCGTCGAGGATCGCGACCGGTTCCGCCGGTGGACCAAGATCCTCCTCGCGCCCGCGAACAATCGCGAGTTCGTGGAGCGCGGGCAGTCCGTGGTGGAGGAGTTCGGGGCGTACTTCCGGGCGCTCTTCGAGGTCCGCCGCAAGGCCCCGCGCGACGACCTGATCAGCGGCCTCGTGCTCGCCGAGGAGCAGGAGCACAAGCTGAGCCCGACCGAGCTCTCGAGCATGGTGTTCCTGCTGCTCGTCGCGGGCCACGAGACCACGGTGCACCTCATCGCGAGCGGCATGTTCCTCCTGCTCTCGCACCCCGAGGAGCGGCGCCGGCTGGCCGAGGACCCCGGGCTCGTCGGCTCCGCGGTGGAGGAGGCGCTGCGCTGCGAGGGGCCGGCAGAGCTCTCGACGATCCGCTGGGCGCTCGAGGACATCGAGCTGTTCGGCGCCCGCGTGCCGGCGGGAGAAGGGGTCGCGGCGGGGCTCCTGGCCGCGAACCGGGATCCGGAGCACTTTCCGGATCCGGACCGCTTCGACATCGGCCGCTCGCCGAACCGGCACATCGCCTTCGGGAGCGGGATCCACTTCTGCCTCGGCGCGATGCTCGCGCGGATCGAGGCGGCGATCGCCTTCTCGACGCTCCTGCGGAGGCTGCCGCGCATCGAGCTCGCCGTCTCGCCCCGCGACATCGTGTGGAGCGAATGGCCCATCATCCGCGGCCCGGCGGCGGTGCCTGTGGGATTCTGAGCGGGCGAGCGCTCAGCCCCCCGAGGGGGCCGTCCGGGCGTAGGCGCGCAGCACCTCGGCCACGCTCCACGCCTGGGCGACGCACCCGCGGGGCGTGAACGGCGGCTCGGCGTCGAAGATCTCGCTGATCGAGCCGGCGCACGCCTCGTCGAGGTGCGGCGCGAAGCCCTCGAGCAGGCGCCGAGCCCCGGCGAGATCGGTGGGATACACCTTCAGCCAGGCGTCGATGAACGGGCCCATGAGCCACCCCCACACGGTGCCCTGGTGATAGGCCATGTCCCGCGCGCGGAGGTCGCCGAAGTACTTCGGTTTGTAGTCCGGGTGCCCCGGCGCGAGCGACCTGAGGCCCACGGGCGTCCAGAGCCGCTCCTTCGCCTGATCGACGATCCCCTTCCAGCGCGCGGGATCGAGGACGGGGTGAGGCAGAGAGATCGAGAGGAGCTGGTTTGGCCGGAAGGCGTCGTCGACGCCCTGCTCGCCGTCGATCACGTCATAGAGATAGCCGTGCTTCTCGGACCAGAAGCGACGGTTGAAGGAGGCCTTAACCTGCTCGGCGGCCGCGCCGTAGCGCTTCGCGGCGCCGTCGCCGTCGGACTCGCGCGCCCAGCGCTCGATGAGGCGCAGGGCGTTGTACCAGAGCGCGTTGATCTCCACGGCCTTCCCCCGGCGTGGCGTGACCACGTAATCGCCGACCTTCGCGTCCATCCAGGTCAGCTGATACCCCTCTTCCCCCTGGCGGATCAGGCCGTCCTGAGGGTCGGCGCGGATCCCGAAGCGCGTCCCGCGGGTGTGGTGCTCGACGATGTCGATCAGCGTGGGGAGGATGAGCCGGAGCGTCTCGCGATCCCCGGTGGTCGCCAGGTAGCGATCGAGCGCGTGGAAGAACCAGAGGGTGGCGTCGGCGGTGTGGTAGAGCCCGTCGTTCTTGCCCTCCGGGAACATGTTGGGGATGAGCCCATCCTTCACGTAATGGGCGAACGTGCGCAGGATGTAGCCCGCCTCGGTGTGGCGCCCGGTGACGAGCGTCAGCCCCTCCAGGCTGATCATGGTGTCCCGGCCCCAGTCGGTGAACCAGTGGTAGCCCGCGATGACGGTGCGCACCTCGTCCCCGGCGGCCCGGGCGCGGGCGGCGTCCTCGACGCGGCCCGCGGGGCTGATGAGGAACTGATCGGCGCCGAGGACGAGCTCCGCCGCCGGGCCGGTGCGGACCTCGGGCGCCGCGGCGAGCAGGAGCCGTGTCCGGCGCTTGCGCTCCGCGCGCTCCACCTCGTCCGTGGAGAGGGCGTTGAGCGTCTCCCAGGCCTCCGTCGACGCGATCAGCGTCGCGCTGCCGGAGACGGGGAGCTCGAGGCTGAAGCGGCCAGGGCTGTAGAACTCGCCGACGGCATCGTATCCGCGGCTCTGCTCGATCCGGTAGCGCACGTTGCGCAGCCGGGCGCTCTCGATCCTGAACTCGGCCCGAGCGCCCTGGACCTTCAGCCGGAGCGGCGGCAGGTCGCTCGGCGACGCGAGCTCGTAGCGATCCTCGACCACGGTGAGCGCATAGGGGCCCGCCACCGGCCGATCGAGCGCACCCTCGTGCGGCCGGAAATTCACCCACGGCTGGAGCTCGATCCGCACCGGCCCCGTCCCCTCGACGAGCGTGTACGTGACATGGACCGTGTTCTGCGCGTGGGGCATGAGGAGGCGCCGCTCGATCGCCATTCCCGCGCCCTCGTAGCGCCAGACGGGGACCCCGGCCTCGAGGCGGAACTCGGCGAGATCGATGACCTGCGCGCCGCCGTCGTCGAGCCAGGGCTCCTGACCGCCCACCTGGTACACCCTGTCGTCCGCGGTGAAGATCCGGGTGGAGAGATCGCTGAGCATCATGGTGCGGCCGAGGGGGGCCGGCAGCGCGGAGATCAGCAGTCCATGGAAGCGGCGGGTCACCGCGCCGGAGACGGTGCCCGACGCGTAACCGCCGAGGCCGTTCGTGACGAGCCATTCCCGCGTGAGCGGGTCCGAGCCGCGCTCGGCGTCGTCCTGCGAGGTGGGGGCGGCGCCCCGGGACCAGACCATCCTCCGGCAGATCTCGTCAGCGTACATTCTTCTTGGGCTCCTCCGGGCGCGGGTTGGCGCTCGTCTTCTCGGGCACCGGCGTCCCGACCACGGGGTGGAGGAGGATCGCCGCCTCGCCCGGGATATGGACGCCCTCCTCGGTGATGACAGGTGGGCTGCCTTGGCCCCCGTAGCGGGGGGACTCGCTGGACCACGCCGTCTCCCAGCGGCGCCCCGGCGGCGGGGCGAAGAGCGGCTCCGGCAACGAGCCTCGGTGGATGTCCCGCCCGAGGTTGACGAGGAGCAGCCGGTCGTCGCCGTCGTCGCCGAAGTAGCGCAGGAGGAAGGCGTGGGCCGAGAGGACGGCCCCGTCGACGCCGCGCGGGCGCTGGGCCCGGATCACCGGATCGCGCCGGCGGAGCGCGATGAGGTCCTCGTGGAGGGCGTAGATGGCGGCGTTGCGCTCGCGCTCGGAGAAATCGAGCTTGCAGCGCTCGAACGTCCGCGGGTCGCTCGGATCGTCGAGCTGCTCGCGGACCTCGGGCGCCGCGCAGGAGGGGAACTGCTCGAGGAACTCCGCCCTGCCCTTGCGCACGAGCGGGGCGAGCTCGGGGTTGTGGTCGGCGAAGAAGAGGAACGGCGCCGAGGACCCGAACTCCTGCCCCTGAAAGAGCATGGGTGTCCCCGGGGCGAGGAGCAGGGCCGCCGACATCGCCCGGAGCCTGCCCGGGCTCACGATGTGGCAGAGCCGCTCGCCTCGCGCGGTGTTGGCGACCTGATCGTGGTTCTCCAAGAAGAGGACGAAGCGTGCCGGATCCACGCCGAGCGCCGGCGTCCCTCGCCGCTGCTTCTGCCAGCGGTAGCGCTGCCCCTGGAAGAGGAACCCGTGCTTCAGGGCGGAGAGGAGCTCCTGGGGCGAGCCCTCGTGATCGCTGTAATAGGCCTCGCTATGGCCGGTGAGCGCCACCTTGGCGCTGTGGTGGAAATCGTCGTTCCAGATCGCGTCGAGCCCGTAGCCGCCCCGATCGGCGGCGCGGATCAGCCACTCTTCCTGGGACTCGTTCTCGGCCACGAGGAACGTCTCCTTGCCCCTCGCCGCCTCCCGCACGCGGCGCGCGATGGCGGCGAGGATGTGGTCCTTCGACCCATCGTAGATGTTCTGCGTCGCGTCGAGCCGGAGCCCGTCGAGGTGGAACTCGTCGATCCAGTAGCCGGCGTTGGAGATGAAGTATTCCCTCACCGCCTCGGATCGCGGGCCGTCGAAGTTGATCGCCGCTCCCCAGTCCGTCTTGTGACGATCGGTGAAGTAGTCCGCGGAGAACTGGCCGAGGTAGTTGCCGTCGGGGCCGAGGTGGTTGTAGACGACATCGAGGATCACCGCGATCCCGGCGCGGTGCGCCGCGTCCACGAAGCGGCGGAGATCGTCCGGGCTTCCATAGAGGCGCGTCGGCGCGAAGAGGTTCACGCCGTCGTACCCCCAGTTGAAGCGGCCGGGGACCTCGGCGATGGGGAGCAGCTCGATCAGGGAGACGCCGATCCGCGCGAGCTCGGGCAGCTCGCGGGCCGCGGACTCCCACGTGCCCTCCCGGGTGAAGGTCCCGACGTGCATCTCGTAGACGACTTGCCCCTTCAGCGGAGCGCCCCGGAATGCCGCGTCGCTCCATGAGAACGCGCCGGGATCGATCACCTCGGAGGGCCCGTGCGGCCCCTCCGGCTGCGACCGCGAGGCGGGATCGGGATAGAGCGCCTCGCCGTCGTCGAGCCGGAACCGGTAGCGGGTACCGCTCGCGGCCGACGCGACGAGCCCCGCGAAGTAACCGCCCTCCTCGGGCCGCAGCGGGGCGGCCCCGCCGCTCCCCGGCCCGGCCTCCAGGACGACCTCGACCTTGCGCCGGCCCGGCGCCCAGACACGGAAGTGGACTCCTTTCCCGGTGAGCACCTCCGCGCCGATGGGCAACCGCCTCTCCGTCTTGAACTCCAGCATTGAAATGAATTCTAGGCTCAACACAGATGACGTCCAGCGCCTATATGCACATGACGACGCTACCGCCGTCACTGCTCAGCTGTCGAGCGCAACGTGCCTTACGGGGCTCCCTGAGAGCGTTCAGGGGCAAACCGACATCGAGGTCAGCGCCGACTGTGTGGCGAAATTGCGCGACGTGAGCTCGCTCTGAAGCGCGCGCGCCGCTGGGCTCCCTCTTTGCCCAAGGCGCGTGTTCGAGAACACGAAGCAGGACGCGACAGGACACGACGAAACGAGATGGGAGAGCCATGAAGGGGGGCTTGACAGCCTTGCGACAGGTCGTATCCCGAAGCGATAGGCGGCCACGCGTCCTCGGACGCCTGCACCCGCGGCGCGAGGTGCGCATCACGCCGTCACCGAGAGAGTTCAACGCAAAGACGCAAAGACGCGAAGACGCAAAAATGCATTTGTTTTTTGCGCCTTTGCACCTTTGCGCCTTGGCGTTGAACTCTCTCCCGCTCCCGGGCGGGCGGTCCTACGGGTGGGCGATGACCACGAGGGTGCGCGCGCGCCGGAGCACGCAGCGCAACGCGCGCTCCAGCGTCTCCGGATCGAGCGCCGCGAAGCTCTCGTCGAGCACGACGACCTCGGCGCCCTGCAGCAGCGCGCGCGCGATGTAGAGCCGGCTCCGCTCGCCGTGCGAGAGCTGCCAGCCCGTCTCGCCCACCACCTGCTCCAGCCCTCCCGGCATCCGGCCGAGCAGCTCGCCGAGGCCGAGCTCGTGGCAGATCTCCTCGGCCTCCGCGAGGTCGTCGGGCCTCGGCGGCCAGCGCCTGCCCATCAGCAGGTTGTACGCGAACGTCCCGGCGAGGACGTGGTTCTCGTGGAACTGCGGCGCCGCGGCCACGCGGCGCCGCCACGCGGCGGCGCCCAGCATGTGGCGGTCGAGCCCGTTCAGCAGCAGCAGCCCCGCGTCGGGCGCGCGCAGCCCGGAGAGCAGCGCGCTCAGCGTCGACTTTCCGCCGCCCGAGGGCCCCTCGAGCAGGATGCGGTCGCCCGCCGCGATCCGCACCGACACGTCGACGACCGCGGGGCGCGCCCGTCCCTTGTGCCGGAACGACAGCTCGTGCGCCTCCAGGACCGCCGCGCGGGCCTCGGCGTCCGCCGCGCCGGCCTGGCCGCCGGCGATTTCCTCCACGCCGCGCGCGCGAGCCGGCGATCGCCCCGCGTCGGGGGGTAGCGGAGGAGGCGGCGGCCCGCCGCGGGCGGCCGCCTGGAACAGCGTGGAGACCTGCTCCCACGCGATCGCCGCGCTGGCGAGGCTCGACAGGCCACCCGACAGGCCCTGGAGCGCACGGCTCGCGAGCAGGACGCCCCCCAGCGCCACCGCGTACGCCCCTGCGGAGCCGGTGCCCGCGAGGAACGGCGGCAGGAGGCCGGCGATGCCCGCGATGAGCCAGCCGCGCGGCATCAGCGCGCCGATCTCGATCTGGCTCCGGTCGATGTCGCGCGACCGCAGCAGGTACTGGGCGAGCGCCTCGTCCTCGCCGTGGTGCCAGCGGCCGTGGCGCTCCTGGGCGAGGCGGGTCCGGTGGCCGACCAGGCGCTCGACGAGGTCGTGCGTCATCGCGAGCCGCGCGGCGGTCCAGCGCGCGCGCCGCCGGTAGAACCGCGCGCAGAGCGCGACGACCACGACCGCCCAGGCGGCGAGCAGCAGCGCGTGGATCGCGCCCGCCGCGCCCTGGGCGAGCACGGCCGCCGCCGCCGCGAGCTCGAACGCCGACGCGACCGCCGCGACGCCGCCGCCCATCGCGAGCCCCTCGATCGCCTCGGACTCGATCACGCGGCCGAGGAAGCGGCCCGCGCCCTCGCCGCGCACCTCCTCGGCGTCGAGCGCGAGCGCGCCCGAGAGCAGGCGCTGCTTGACCAGCGCGCTAGAGTCGATCGCGACGAGGCCGGACAGCCACGCCATGAGCTGGCGCAGCGGCACGACCGTCGCGAGCAGCAGCGCGCCGGCGACGAGCCACCCCTCGTCGAGGTGGTCGTCGAGGATGCTGCGCCCCACGGTCATCCACACCAGGATCCAGAGCGTGTAGGCCGCCGCGTGGGCCGCGAGCAGGCCGAGGAGGCGGCGCGGGATCCGCGCGGCCGCGGCCTGCCGCGCGAGCGGCGCGCCCGGCGGCAGGCGCAGGCTCCAGATGCCGTCGACGATCACGGGCCCGAGGCGCTCGTCGAGCAGGGCCCGCCGCGCGCGCCCGCGCCGCCGCGGCCGCACGGCTGCGCGCGCGAGGACGCGCTCGATCTCCGGGAGCACCTGCGCCTCTATCGGGCGGCAGATGCGGCCGGCGATCGCCTCGACAGGGACGCGCGCCGTGGAGCGGTCGGCGCGGAGCGCCGCGAGGTCGCGCCCCCTGCGCCCCACGACGGCGAGGAAGCGGGGCGTGCCGCCGTCGCGCAGCCACACGAGCGCGGGCGCGACGCGGAGGAGCGCCTCGCCGATCTCGTCGTAGCGCGCCGCGATCGGCTCCGCCTCGACGCCGAGGTACGCCGCGGCCTGATCGATCCACGCCCCGAGCGCGTCGGCGCTGCGGAGGTGCCCGGCGGTCGGGACGGGCGCCGCGGCCGCGCGCGGGCCGAGGCCGCTCTGCGTCGCGAGCGCCTCGAGCGCGTCGCCGAGGCGCTCCGCCGGCCACTCGAGGGCGCCGAGCGGATCGACCGCCTGGTCCGGCCGCGCTCCCCACCCGGGTTGCGGCCTGGCCCCCCACCCGGGTTGCGCCTCCGCCCCGTCCGGCCGGGCTTCCCACCCAGGTTGCGCCTCGGCGGTCACCTCCGCTCGCCCTCCGCCGGCGCTCCGGCGCCCTCCGCCGTCGCTCCGGCTCCCTCCCCTGCCGCTCCGGCGTCCTCCCCGGCCGCCTCGGCGATGCGCCCGCGCGCGACCCTCAGCCGGCGCCATCCGCCGCTCGACCAGAGCCCTCGCTGCACGGCTGCCTCGGCCTCGAGCAGCGCGCGGTAGCGCGAGCCGGGGCGCGCCGCGAGCTCGGCCGGCGCCCCGTCCTCGACGACGCGCCCGCCGTCCACGACGAGCACCCGCTCGAACGATCGCGTCTCGCCGACGTCGTGCGTGACGCACAGGAGCGTCGCTCGGCGGAAGCGCCGCCGCGCCCGGGCGAGCAGCGCCCGGCGGCGCTCCCGGTCGAGGCCGCGGAACGGCTCGTCGAGGATCGCGAGCCGCGCCTCGCTCCGCAGCATCGCCCGGCCCAGGCGCAACCGCTGCCCCTCGCCGCCGGAGACGAGCCCTCCGCCCTCGCCGAGCAGCGTCTTCTGCCCCTCTGGAAGCCGCTCCAGCACCTCGCGCAGCTCGGCCTCCTCGACGACGGCGCCGAAGTCGGCCGCGTCGTCGGGCGCGCCGTAGCGGAGGTTGTCGAGGAACGATCGGTTCCAGATCTGGACCGCCGGGTCGACCCACGCGGTCTCCTCGCGCAGCGCGCGCACCCGCTCGCCGTCGAGGGGGCGGCCGTCGACGAGCACCCTGCCCTCGCTCGCCCTGTGCCAGCCGAGCAGGACCCCGACGAGGCTCGACTTCCCCGCGCCCGAGGACCCCACGATCGCCACGTGGCTGCCCGCAGCGATCGTCAGATCCACCCCGTCGAGGATCACATGACCTGCCGCCTGGATGCGCACGCGCTCGAAGGTGATCGCGCAGCCCGCGCCGCCGGCGCCCTCTTGCGCGAGCGGCGCCGCCGCGGCGGGCGCGCGCAAGGGGGCGCCGGCGCGCGGCTCCTCCGGCGCGCCGAGCGGCTCGAGCAAGCGCAGCGCCGTGTTGCGGTGCCCCGGGTACTGGAGCAGCGTGCTCGCGAGCGCCTGCCCGATCGCGGGCAGCGCGAGCGCCCAGTAAAAGAGCAGGAGCGCCCGAGAGAGAGCGCCCCCGCGGGCGAGGAAATCGCCGAGGATCCACGCGGCGAGCGCGAAGCCGATCAGCGCCTGCGCCCCGTCGACGGCGAGGGCTGCGCGGAGGAGCGCGCGGCCGGCGAGCGCCCACTCCCCGAGCAGGCCCGCGTGCTCGCGCCGCACGGCCCGCTCCGCGGCGTGCGCCCGGATCGGCACGAGGCCGAGGAGCGCGTCGAGGTAGAAGCCCGTGAGCGCGCCGGCGTGGGTGCGGACGCGCAGGTCTCGCTCGACGAGGACGCGGTTCCCCGCGAACGGCAGCGCGAGCGCGAGCGCCGCGCCCGGCACGGCGAGGCGCGCGCTCGCGGGATCGATCCAGACGATCGCGGCCGTGGTGACCGCGAGGTCGAGCGCCGAGCGCGCGATCTGGCCGCCGAACGCGGGCAGGCCGCGGAGCACGTGCAAGCTGTGGCCGCGCTGCGCCATGTCCGAGGCCGGGCGGCTGTGGAAGTAGCGATCGCCGATGCGCGGGATCTTCGCGAGGAACGCCATCCGCAGCCGGACCTCGAGGTGGCGCCCGAGCCGGATCATCCCCGTGGTCAGCGAGAGATCGAGGGCGAGCTCCACCGCGAGGAACGCCGCGAGGGCGACGATGGCGGCGAGGCGCTGCTCGAACAGCGCGAGATCGTTCGAGATCTGGAGCAGGCCCCGGAAGAGGAGGCTCTCCAGCACCACCGTCGCGACGCTGAGCAGGAGCGCTCCGGCGAGCACGGCGGGCGTCAGCAGGCCATCCTCGCGGATCATCCGGAGGAGCGCGCGCCCAGGCGGGATCTCGCGCTCCGCGAGGGCGGCTGCGAGGTCGGGGGGGAGGCGCGCCTCGCCGCGCGCAGCCGCCTCGCCGCGAGCCCCCGCCTCGGTATTTGCCGGAGGCGCGGGGGCGCCGGCGCCCGGCGCGCCGTCGCGGCCTGCCGGCGCGTGGGCGAGGCTGAGCGGTCTCCGCCCGCGGATCCGCACGAGCACGGCGCCGCGCGTGAGGACCTGCTCCTCCCCGCGCAGGCCGGCCGGCCCCGGGCGCGCCGTCCAGAAGCCGGGCGGGATCATCTCCTCCCGGGCGGCCCCGGCGTCTCGATCGAGCAGCGCGCCCAGCACGCGCGCGGCCTCGCGCCCGCGCCCGAGGCCGCCGGAGCGCACGAGCGACGTGACAAGGCGCGCGCCGGCGTCGAGCGCGGCGATCGCTCGCCAGTCCCGGTCCGACAGCGCCGCCTCGATCGGCCCCGTCCCTGCGCCGAGCCACGCGAGCCGGCGCCCGAGCGGCCGCGTGAACCCGTCGCTCGCGGCCCACGCGCGGAAGTCCGCCGCGGACAGGGGCAGCTCGTGCTGGTAGAGCTCGGCTTCGAGCTGCCGTCGCGTGACCCAGCGCCGCCCCGTGCCCGGGTCCATGATCTGCGCGAGGCCGCCGTGCCGGCGCCAGATCACGACGATGTGGAGCGGCCCGGTCGACTGCCGCACGATCGCCAGGGCGGGCAGCGCCTGGGCCTCGTCGAGGAGCACGTGCTCCGGCGGCAGGAGGATCTGCTGGGCCACGAGCCCGAGCTGCTCCGCGAGGTCCTCCAGGGTGTCGATGGAGGTGCCGTCGACGTCGGTCTGGCAGGCCTCGCGCAGGCGCCCATAGCTCACGCCGACGCCGAAGCCCTCGAGCACGCACTTCAGCGTCGCTGGCCCGCAATCCATCGCCGAGGTCTGCACGACCTCCGGCGCGAGGAGGCTCCTCCTCGGGCTCGGCGGCCTACGGCGGGGATCGGCGCTCGCTGCGCGCTCCGGCGCGGATCGTGGCGAAGAACGTGGATCGGCGCCCGCCGTCCCCTGGCTCACCCGTCCGCTCCGCCGCGGACCCTCACGATCTGCCCTGCTGCCCGCAGCACGAGCGACGCCGGCGAGACGCGCTCCATCTCGATGACGACGTTGCCGGGGAGCCCGTGCTGCATGGGGATCGGCGACGCGGGATCGGGGCGCACGCCGAGCTCCACGCGGATGCGGCCCTCCTGCGCCTCGCTGGCGACGCGCTCGACGGTGGTGGCCAGCGTGCCGTATTCGGTCCAGGGGAACGCGTCGAGGCGCAGGCGCCCCGCCTGCCCCGCGCGGATCCGCCCGACGGAGGAGGGCGGGAACTCCGCGATCACCCTGAGCTCGCCGGGCGGGACGACGGCGGCCACGACGTCGCCTTCGCGCACGAAGGAGCCGGCCCGCAGCACCGTGATCTCACCGACCCGCCCTGCGATCGGCGAGCGGATCTTGCGCCGCTCGATCTCGGCGAGCAGCCCCTCGATCGTCGCCTCCAGCACGAGCCGCTCCCCCTCGAGCGAGGCCGCCTCGCGGTCGAGCCGCGCGAGCTCGGCCTGCTGCTCGCTCTGCCCGGTGCGCCGCTCGACGTCGGCCCGCGCGGCGGCCCGATCGAGCGCCTCGGTCGCCGAGCGCCTCGACAGCGCCTCGGCCGCGAGCCGCGCCGCCTCGGCCTCGGACACGAGCCCGTCCTGCCGGAGGCGCACGGCCCGCGCCGCCTCGAGCTCCTGGAAGCGCGCGCCCGCCTCCGCCTCCTTGAGCCGCGCCTTCGCCTCGTCGATGCGCGCGCGCGCCGCCTCCGCCCCGTCGCGCAGCGCCTGCGAGCGCGCCGCGATCTCGGCCCGGAGCGGCCCCATCTGCCCCGCGATGGCCGAGAGCCGGGCCCGCTTGTCGTCGATGTCGCGGCGGAGCGGCTCCACGTCGAGCTCGACGAGGACGTCGCCCGCGGCGACCTCGGCCCCGAGGAGGTCGAGGCGGACCGCGGCGACCCTCCCGCCGAGGGGCGCCTCCACGCGGTGTGCCGCCTGCCCCACCTCGAGGCGCGCGCTCACGCTCGCCTCGTACTGCCCGACGCGCGCGAGGAAGAACCACGCGAGCCAGCCCCCGAGCAGCAGCGCGCCGATCGCGGCGCCCGCGATCGAGCCGCGATGGCCGTCGGTCGCGATCACGTGGATCGAGCGTGAGAACCCGGCGGGCATGAAGGGTCGCGACAAGGTACACGAGCGAAGGATGCGCAGGAAGTCGCACCCATCGCCCGGGTAAAGGCGTTGAGCCTGGCAAAACTTCACGTGCGGCGCGGACCGATTAAATGAATGCTCTCCTCCGCGGCTCCGCCGCAAAGCAGTCATTCCATCTGGAGGTCCCCCATGGCTGATATCGATCGTGATCACGAGCAGAACGAGCAATCGGAGCAGGAGGAGCAGACGGAGACGGTGCCGTTCTTCGCTCGCTACCTGGAAGATCAGAAGCGAATCCGGACCGGCGTCAAAGCCGGCGGCAGCTATCTCTCCAAGAAGTACCCCTCCGACGGCGACGAGGACGTCACCATGAAGTACCCCTCCGACGGCGACGAAGAGCTGGCCGTGAAGTGAACCGCGAACGCCGCACGGCGGGTAACCGCCCGCGGCCGAGCGGAACCCACCGAAATCGCCCGCAACATCGCGTACCTTCCGTACCTTCCATAACGACGTCGTGACAACGCGTAACCAAGCTCAACACGATTCAACACAATCGAGCGCCCGTGATTGAAAGATCGCCGCAGCAGCGGAATCGCAGCATCACGGGATCGCGGAATCACGACGTCGAGCCCGCCGCAATTGTGCTGAAGAGCGCCGAAGATCGTCCTCGGGCTTGCACCCCCGCCCGGTTGCTCGCTACGGTAGCTCTCTTGTCCTCGGCGGCTCCGTCGCCGCGGCAACGCAACCATCTGGAGGTATCCCATGGCCGATATCGACAACCGTGAGCCCGAGCAGCAGGAGCAGAAGGACGACGCCGAGGCGGTGCCGTTCTTCGCGCGCTTCCTGGAGGATCAGAAGCGCGTCCGTACCGGCGTCAAGGCCGGCAGGTCGCCCTACCAGACGCTGAAGTACCCGTCGGACCAGGAGGACGGCGGGGGCGGCGGGAAAGACCCGATCTTCACCACGCTGAAGTACCCGTCGGACGGCGACGAGGCCTGAGCATCGCATGGACCGCCCGCGCCCGTGCGAGAGAGGCCTCCTGACGTGACGACGGCGAGCGCGAGCGTCCTCCTGGTCTCGCACTCACAGGACGACTTCGGGATCGGGCGCGTGGCGGAGGCGCTGCGAAGGCGCGGCGCTCGCCCCATCCGCCTGGACGTCGACCGGTTCCCTCGCGACATCACGCTCTCGACGGCGCTCGGGCCGGGCGGCGTGCGCCGACGCCTGGAGGACGCCGGGGCCGAGATCGGCGGAGACGAGATCTCCGCTGTCTGGCTCCGGCGCCTCTGGGCGCCGAGCCTCGGCGAGGGCATCCCCGAGGCGTACCGCGGCGCCTGCGTGCGCGAGTCGATGGCGGCGCTGGCCGGGTGGCTGCGCGGGCTCCCCGCGCGGCGCTGGATCAACGAGCCCGAGGCCGAAGAGCGCGCCCAGGACAAGCTGCGCCAGCTCGCGGCGGCCGCGTCGGTCGGCCTGCGCATCCCCGAGACGGTCGTGACGAACGACCCGGCCGAGGTCCGCGCTTTCTTCGCGCGCCTCGGGGGGTGCGTGGTCGCCAAGATGCTCACGCCCTTCTCGACGAGCCTCGCTGGCGGCGCGCCCTTCGTCTTCACGCACGCCGTCGCCGAGGCCGACCTCGACGCCCTCTCCGGGCTGCGCCAGAGCCCCATGATCTTCCAGGAGCGCATCCCCAAAGCGCGCGAGCTGCGCGTCGCGTGCGTCGACGGCCGGTGCTTCCCGGGCGCGCTCGACGCGACCCGCTACGAGTCGATCGCGGTCGACTGGCGCCACCCGGACGTGAGCGAGGTCGGCATCGGGTGGGAGCCGGATGCCCTCCCGCGCGACGTCGAAGCGCAGCTCGGCGCGCTCCTTCGCGCCCTCGGGCTGGTCTTCGGGGCCGTCGACCTCATCCGGACGCCCGACGGAGAGCACGTCTTTCTCGAAGTGAACCCCGCCGGCGAGTGGGGCATGCTGGAGCGGGATCTCGGCCTGCCGATCGCCGACGCGCTGGCGGAGGCGCTGATCGCTCCGACGGAGAACCGGTGACAGTCCTCATCATCACGCACAGCGAAGACAACGAGTGCATCGACCGCGTCGCCGCCGCGATCGCCAGGCTGGGCGGCCGGGCCTTCCGCTTCGACACCGACGCTTTCCCGGCGGGGGCGCGGCTCTCGCTCTCGTCGGGGACCGGGGCGGGCCGCTCCACGCTGACCACCCGGGACGGCGCGCTCGACCTCGGCGACGTGACCGCCGTCTGGTATCGCCGGGTCGCCTACGGCGCCAGGCTGCCCTCGTCGATGGATCCGCAGCTCCGGACCGCGTCGGTCCACGAGGCGAAGCAGACCGCGGAGGGCATGCTCGCTGCGTTCCGCGTCCCGCAGGTCGACCCCTTGCCGGCGGTGCGCTTCGCGTCGAACAAGCAGGTGCAGCTCGACATCGCGCGCGAGGTCGGCCTCGACACGCCGCGCACGCTCACGACCAACGACGCCGACGCGGCGCGGGCCTTCGCCGCGACCTGCCCCGGCGGGGTGATCGCCAAGATGCTCTCGTCGTTCGCCGTCTACCGCGACGGCGAGGAGCAGGTGGTCTTCACGAACGCCCTCGAGGCCAAGGACCTCGCGGACATGCGCGGGCTCTCGCTGTGCCCGATGACCTTCCAGGAGAACATCCCGAAGGCGCGCGAGCTGCGGGTCACGGTCGTTGGCGAGCGCGTCTTCACGGCCTCGGTCGACTCGCAGGCGGCGCCCGGCGCCGAGGTCGACTGGCGCCGGCAGGGGATCGAGCTCATCGACGCCTGGCGCAAGGACACGCTCCCGCCCGACGTCGAGACGGGCGTGCTCCGGCTGATGGATCAGCTCGGCCTCAACTACGGCGCGCTCGACATCCTCCGCACGCCGGACGGCCGGCACGTCTTCCTCGAGGTCAACCCGTCCGGCGAGTTCTTCTGGCTGGAGCGGACCCCCGGGCTCCCGATCAGCGAGGCGCTCGCCGAGGTGCTGCTCGGCAAGGCGCCGCGGCGCGGCTCGTGGAGCGCCTTCCTCCACACGCCGGCGACGCAGCGCCGCTGAGCCGACGGCGCAGCGCCGCCGGGCGGAGCGGACGCTCCGGTGCCGCCCGCCCGCCCGCCGCATCCAGCACGACACGACCTGCCGCCCTCTCATCGGACGGACGGGCGCCGCGCAACGTGCCTCGGCTCCGCGCAGTGCGGCTTGACAACGCCCGGAGGTTCCGCACTTGCTATCCGTTCAGGGGAGGGCACCGTCCCCTGCGCCCGGCAAGCGATCTCGTGAAGATCCTAGAGCTCCACCTCCTCGCGTTCGGCCCTTTCACGGATCTCCGGCTCGACTTCTCCTCGCCGTCGCCGGGCCTCCACGTCGTCTACGGCCCCAACGAGGCAGGAAAGAGCACCGCGCTCCGGGCGATCCGCGGCCTGCTCTACGGCATCCCGCACATCACGCCCGACGCCCACCTGCATCACAACACCGATCTCCGCGTCGGCGGCCGGCTCGCGGGAAGGGGCGACGCCGCGCTCGCGCTCGTCCGCCGCAAGGGGCGCGTGAAGACGCTCCGCGACCCGGACGACAACCCCCTCGACGACGCCGCGCTCGCGCCGGTGCTCGGCGGCGTGACGGAGGAGCTCTTCCGGACCTCCTTCGGGCTCACCCACGAGACGCTCCGCCAGGGCGCCGAGGCCCTGCTCCAGGGCAAGGGCGACGTCGGTCAGAGCCTGTTCGGCGCGGGGCTCGGCGGGCCGGGGCTGCAGCAGCTGCTCACCACGCTGCGCCAGGAGGCGGACGAGATCTTCACGCCCCAGGCGAGGACCCGCCCCCTCAACGAGGCCATCAAGGCCTTCGAGGCGGCCCGCAACGGGGCCAGGAGCGCCGCTCACCCGCCCGCGGACTGGACCCGCAAGCGGCAGGAGATCGACGAGCAGCGGGCCGAGCAGGAGCGCGTCGACGCGGAGCTGCGCGCGCTCCGGTCGACCGACAAGCGGCTCCGGCGCGCGCTCCGGGTGCTCCCGCTGCTGGAGGCGCGGCGCGCGATCCTGGGCCGGCGCGCCGCCCTCGGCCATGTCGTCCTGCTGCCCGAGAGCGCGCAGCGCGACCGCGAGGACGCCCAGGACCGCGCCGCCGACGCGAGCGCCCAGGCCTCGCGGCTCCGCGCCGACATCGCGGAGCTCGAGGCCCGCCACGCCGCGCTGGAGGTCCCCGCGTCGCTCGCCGACCTCGACGCGGGCGCGGTCGACGGCCTCGTGACCCGGCTCGGGAGCCACCGCAAGGCCGCCGTCGACCTGCCGCGCGTCCGGGCGGAGCTCCACGGCGTCGAGGAGGACGCGCGCGCGATCCTCCGCAGGCTCGGGCGGGACGCCTCGCTCGCCGGCGGCGACGACCCCGAGCGGCTCGAGGCGATGCGCGTCGACGTCGCGACCGAGGCGCGCATCAAGAAGCTCGCCCGCGAGCGCGGCGCCGCCGAGGCCAAGCCGCGCGAGGTGGAGCGGCTGCTCTCGGCGCACCGCGCGCGGCGCGACGCCTGCGCGCGCAGGCTGGCCGAGCTGCCGTCGGGCGAGGACCCCGCCCCGCTCCGCGGCGCGCTCTCGCGCGCGCAGAAGCAGGGCGACCTCGAGCACCGCCTCCGCGAGGCCGCCGCCGCGGCGGCGCAGCTCGCCCGCGACGCGGACGCGCAGCGCGATCGGCTCGGCCTCGCGGCAGCGCGGCGGGCGCGGCTCGACGCCGGCGACGCGCCCGAAGGCCGGCCGCTGTCCGCGGCCGAGGCGAGCGCCCTGCCCGTCCCGCTCCCCGAGACGGTCGACCGGGCGGCCGCGCAGTGGGGCGCGCTCGCCCGGGAGCGCGAGCGGCTCGGCGAGCGCGCCGCCGAGATCGAGGCGCGCCTCCGCGAGAGCGCCCGCGAGATCGACGCGCTCCAGCGCGCCGGCGCCGTCCCCACGGAGGCCGACCTCGCGGAGGCGCGCGAGCGCCGGGACGCCGCCTTCAAGGCACTGGTGCGCGCCCTCCAGGCGAAGGCGGGCGCCCGCGCGGCGGCGGCGACGATCCACACCGCCACGCTCTTCGACATCGGCGCGGACGCGCCCGCCTCGCCCGGAGCGCGGCGCAGGCCGTCGCTCGCCGCGCGCGACGAGCCGCCGGCCGCCCGGGGAAAGCCCGAGGACTACGCCGACCTGGTCCGCGCCACCGACGCCCTCGCCGATCGGCTGCGCCGCGAGGCCGACCGGGTCGCCCGCCTGGCGCGGCTGCTCGCGGACGAGACGCGGGCCCAGGCGGACCAGGCGCAGCTCGCCGCGGAGCGCGCCGCGCTCGCGCGCCGGGCCGAGGAGGCCGAGGCCGCGTGGCTCGAGCTGTGGCGGCCCGCGGGCGTCGCCCCGCGCTCCCCCGAGGAGATGCGCGGCTGGCTCGGCCGCTACGCGGCCCTCACCGCCACGGTCGATCGGCTGCGCGCCGCGGAGGCCGAGGCCGAGGCGCTGCGGGCCCGGATGCAGGCGCACGCGGCCGAGCTCCACGCGGCGATCCAGGGCGCCCGCGCCGCGCCGGGCGCCTCGCGCGGGGACGCGGCCGGCGTGGGCGCGCGCAGTGATGCGGCGGCCGTGGGCGCGCGCGGCGATGCGGCCGGAGCGCCGGAGGACGCGCCCGCGCGCCTCCCGGCGCTCGTCGAGGCCGCGGAGCAGGAGCTCGCGGCCATCGAGGGCGCGGCCCGGGAGCGCAAGGAGCTCCTGCGGGAGCGCAAGGAGCTCGAGCGCGAGATCGAGGACCTCGAGCGCGAGCAGGCGCAGCACGCGCGCGCGCTCGAGGCGTGGCGTGCCGAGTGGGCCGAGGGCGTGCGGCCGCTCGGCCTGCCCGGCGACGCCTCCGCGGACGAGGCCACGGCGATCCTCGACGAGCTCGGCGCGCTGTTCCGCAAGGCGGACAGCGCGGCCCACGAGCGCCGCCGGGTGCGCGGCATGGAGCGCGACGCCCGGGCGTTCGCGGCCGACGTCGCGGAGCTCGCGTCCCGGCACGCGCCGGACCTCGCCCCGCTGCCGGCGGATCAGGCCGCCGATCAGCTGATCAAGCGCCACCACAAGGCGCGCGCCGACCTCCGCGAGCGCGGCGAGATCGCGCGGAGCCTGGCCGACAAGCGCCGCGAGCTGGATCAGCAGGAGGCGCGCCGCGCGGCCGCCGAGGCGCGCCTCGCCAAGCTCTTCGAGGCGGCGGGCGTCCCGCGCGGCGGCGACGACGCCGCCGACGTCGCCGCGCTCTCCCTCGCGGAGGAGCGCTCGCGCGAGGCGCGCCGGCTCGATCGCGAGCTCGTCGAGAACGAGGGCAAGCTCCTCGAGGCGGGCGAGGGCGCGGGCATCGCCGCGCTCGAGCAGGAGACCGCGGGGGTGGAGCGGGACGCGCTCGCGCTCGAGCTCGACCGGGCGGAGGAGCGCCTCGCGGCGCTCGAGGACGAGCGGCGCCGGATCGACAGGGCGCTCGGGAGCCTGGAGCAGGAGCGCGAGCACCTCCGGGCGACGGTGGGCGCCGCGGAGGCCGCCGCTGAGGCGCAGATCTGCCTCTCGCACCTGCGCGGCGAGGTGCGCCGTTACGTGCGGGCGCGCCTCGCCGCGGTGCTGCTCGAGCGCGAGATCGAGCGCTACCGCGAGCGCAACCAGGGCCCCATCCTGGCGCGCGCGAGCGCGCTCTTCCACCGCCTGACGCTGGGCGCCTTCGCCGGCCTCCGGGTGGGCTACGACGAGAGCGAGCAGGCGATCCTCCGCTGCGTCCGCGCGGCGGCGTCCGTCGCGGGGGTCGGCGGGGCAGCGGCCGCGAGGGCGCCCGCGCCGGACGGCGCGGCGGAGCCCGTGACGACGCCGGCGGACGCAGCGGCAGAGCCCGTGAAGGCGCTCGCGGACGCAGCGGCGGAGCCTGCGAAGGCGTCTGTAGATGCAGCCGCGGAGCCCGCGAAGGCGCCGGCGGACGCAGCGGCAGAGCCCGCGAGGGCACCGGTGCAGCGCGAGGTGGACGTGACGGGCCTGAGCGACGGCACGCGCGACCAGCTCTACCTCGCGCTGCGCCTCGCGAGCCTCGAGCACCACGCCCGGACGGGCGAGCCGATGCCGCTCATCCTGGACGACATCCTGATTCACTTCGACGACGACCGCGCCCGGGCTGCCCTCGCGGTGCTCGGCGAGCTCGCGGGGACGACGCAGGTGCTGTTCTTCACGCACCACGCGCGGCTCTGCGAGCTCGCGCGCGAGGCGGTGCCGGCCGATGTGCTCCGCGAGCACCGCCTGCGGTAGAGGACCGCGGCGGGCGGGGCCAGCGGCTCCTCGGGGATGCCGGGGAGTTGAATCCCGCAGGTTGGCCCGAGCAGCGAGACGTGGAAGCTGAGCGCCGTTTCGCCGGTGAGCCAGATACGACCCGAGTGCGCCGGTTCGCTCCCCCGCAGACAGGCTGAGCGACTCGTTTCAAGGCCGGTGACCTCGATGGGCTATCCTGGGCGGGATGACGGTCCAGGAGCTCCACGTCGCGGGATACCGCTCGATCCGTGAGCTGACCCTCCCCCTCGCGCAGGTCAACGTCATCGTCGGACCGAACGGCGTCGGCAAGACCAACCTCTATCGCACCATGGTGCTGCTCGGCTCCGCGGCGAGCGGGACCTTTGCCCGCACCCTGGCCGAGGAGGGCGGGATGCCCTCGGTGCTCTGGGCTGGCCAGCGCAGCAAAGGCCCGGTGCGGATGACGCTGCGGGTGCGGCTGGACCAGCTCGTCTACGAGCTCCAGTGCGGACTGACGCCGCCGCCTGGAGGGCCGTTCGAGCTGGATCCGGACATCAAGGAAGAGAAACTCTGGTTGCTCGACAAGCGCCGCCGCCTGCCGATGCTGGAGCGGGCCGCGGGCTCGGCCTTCGCGCGCGACGCGGACGGCCATCGCGTGACCTTTCCCTTCTCGCTCTGGGGCTCGGAGTCGGTGCTCGCGCAGGTGGTGGAGCCGCATCGCTTTCCATTGCTCTCGGTGGTGCGGCAAAAGCTGATGAACTTCCGGTTCTATCACCACTTCCGCACCGACTCCGGCGCGCCGTTGCGGGTCGAGCAGGTCGGGGTGCGGACGCCGGTGCTCAGCACCGATGGCCACGATCTCGCCGCGGCGCTGGCGACGATCCTCGATATCGGCGACAGGGGCGCCTTGAAGGATGCCGTCTCCAGCGCGTTCCCCGGCGCGTCGCTCGAGGTCTCGTCGACGCAGGGGCGGTTCCGCGTCGAGCTCGGGTTGCCCGGGATGTCGCGGCCGCTCGACGCCCGCGAGTTCTCGGACGGCACGGCGCGCTATCTCTGCCTCCTGGCGGCGCTGCTGAGCCCGAGGCCTCCGCTGCTGCTGGCGCTGAACGAACCAGAGACGAGCCTGCATCCGGATCTGCTCGGGCCGCTCGGGGATCTCCTTGTGCACGCGGCCTCCCGGAGTCAGCTGTGGATCACGACGCACTCCCGCCCGCTGGCAGAGCGGCTCCAGAAGGCGACGCCCTGCCGGCTCATCGAGCTTGGCAAAAATGGTGGCGAGACGGTGCTGGCGCACGGCGCGGCGGAGGATGAATGACGTCCGCCCCCGCGTGAGCGCTGCGAGCGGAGCCGGCGCGGGGAGGAGATCTCTTTTCCTGGTCAAGCGGGGGGCAGCGACGTCGCGGAGCTCGATCACGTCGCATGGACCGCGACGGTGCCGGGCTCGCCGATGCCCGCCTCGACCTCCGCGCCCGCGCCGCAGCGGAGCCACCGCGGAGTGAACGCCGCCGAACTCGCCCCGAGCTCCTTACCGGCCCGGCGCACCCGTGCACGCCGTCAGTGCGGGTATCCAGCGCGAGCTGCACACGTTCTCCTTGACGTTCCCCCCTGAAACCACGTAGGTTTCCTCACAGTTCTCAGGCGTGTTGCCAAACGCTGGGGAGACCTACGGGAGTCAAAGAGATGTCTTGTCTCGCGCGCGTGACATTCATTGTCATGAGGCCGCCCAGCAGCCCGGACGCCCTAAGACATCATAGCCGATATACGTGTCGTTCCGGCAGGACCCCGCTACCGTGTTTCTGCCAGCATGATCGATGCGTACCATGAAACGCATTTCCCTCATCCGCTTGCTCGCTCCGCTGCTCGCTCTCCCGCCGATGATGGTGGCAGTGGTTCCTGGATGCACCCAACCCGAGCCTGATCCCTGCACTGTTCCGGGTGAGACGATCTGGTTGTGCAGGTTCTTGATCCAGCGGAAGGGGTGTGGGTGCTTCGAGCCGATGGAAGAGGCCAACTGGGCCTGCGCCGACAACCCCGGGACGGCCAGGGAGCGGGCAGAGCTCGTCCTCAACGCGGATTTTAATACCGTTGTGCTCTCCAGCAGGGGCTGCGTCAACACCGGAAGCGCGTACCCCCAAGCCGCAGAGCCGGAGCTTATCGTGGAGCATCTCTCGTGTGAGCCGGCTCCGCGCGACGACGCCTGCCATGCGTGCGCGAAGGCATCCTGCTGCAGCGAGTACGACGCATGCGTCGGCAATGCGAACTGCGCCTGTCTTATCGACTGCCTGTCCGATGGGAGAGCGCCATCTGTGTGCACGTTGCCCGAGAATTGTGGGCCAGTTGATGACACCTTCGCGGCCACAGCCGTGTGCCTGGACAGCGCTTGTCGGGCGCCGTGCCCGACCCCGGACTCGCTGGCCGACGCCTCGACTTCCAGCTCCACGGACCCCAGCACGAGCACCGAGGAGGCGAGCACCGCATTCAAGGGAGAGATACCATAGAACGCTAGCGCCAAGCACGATTCGGGTAGGCTACAGCGCTCCGAGGGCTCTCAGCCACGCGAGCAACCAGGAAGGACCAACGATGGTCAAGGCCGCTGAATCCCTCGAACGCAGAGCGCTGGTCACCCTCGGGGACGAGCTCGCCCGCGCTCACGGCGCGCGCACCCTGAGTCATGCCTTGAAGGTGAGGCTCGGCCTCGACAGGCGCGGAGGCCTGGCGACGCTCCTCAGGGCCAGCGAGGAGCGAGAGGCCGACGGACCGTTCACGGAGTCGGGGCGCTTCGCGGCGGCCCTGGTGGGGCGGCTTCGCCTCGATGGGCGCGCGGAGCTCGCGGACGCCCTGGTGTCGTTGCTAAGGAATGGCCCGATCGACTGCGACCCGATGCTCTGGCTGAACGAGATCCAGGCCAAGCTCGCGCAGAGAAGCGAAGCAGCCGCCGAGCTCCGCGCCCGCGGCCGCCATGAGTCCGCCCGTCTTGTCGAGTCCACGCTGTCGATGGACCTCCGGATCGGGCTCATCGTGCGGCTCCGTGCGGAGGGCCGTCACGATCTTGCGGACGCCATCTCGGCAGCTGCGGACGCGCTCGAAGCTCAAGAACGGCGCGAGGACGCGACGCCCGTTCCACATCGCGTGCCCGCGGGCGAGCACGCGCCACCCCCTGCTGAGGTCGCCGCCCTCCGGGCTCTCGGCGGCGAGCTAGGGCACACCCATGCCGCGGAGGTCCTAGCCTATGCGCTCGTCACACGACTTCGTGCCGAGGGGCGCCAGGAGCTCGCGGGAACCCTCATGATGTTCTGGGCGCGCGACATCGCTGGGCCAATCGCCGACCCGGCACGACTCGCGGCCGACCTGATCCTGCAGCTCCGCACCGAGGGACGTGGCGAGCTCGCGGATACGATCGCATCGTTGCTCCGCGGGGCCGCCATCGACCGCGATCCGTGCGACATCATGGCAGTGTGGCTGGAAACGCTCGCCGGACCCGTCGTCGACCCGGGATCGATCGCCGCCGCCCTGGTCGCGGCCCTCCGCAAGCAACACCATGAGGATCTCGCGGATGCGGTCGAGGTCCTGCTGAACGCCCGCGGTTGAACGCTCACCGTTCAGGGAGTGATCCGGGAAGCCCCCGGCGTCGACGTCTCCCAGGTGGCCGCCGATGACACGCTCACTCCGGACACGGCCCGCCGCACCCCGCGCCGCCGCAGTCGACGCCGGCCTCGTCGCCGTTCTTCACGCCGTCCGTGCAGGTGGGGGCCTCGCAGACGCCAGCCCAGCACACGCCGCTCGTGCAGTCCGCGCCGGTCAGGCAGCCCCGGCCCGGCGCGCAGCGCGGGCAGTACTGCTTGCCGCAGTCGACGCCGGACTCCCGGCCGTTCTTCACCCCGTCGCTGCAGGTCGGGATCACGCAGGTCTCGTTCGTGCACACGCCGCTCATGCAGTCCGTGGCCGCGCGGCAGCGGTCCCCCGCCTGGCAGGGCCGGCACGGGCCACCGCAGTTGAAGCCTGTCTCTCCGAGGCCGGCGTCCTGCACGTCGTTCACGCAGTGCTCCGGCACGCACCAGACGCCATCACACGCGCGCCCGCCGGGACAGAGCAGCGACGCGTCCGTGGCGACACACTGCACGCAGGCGCCCTCATGGCACCGCCCCTCGCCCGAGGCAGGACACGTGACCTCATTCAACAGGAGATGCCGCGGCTCATCGATCTCGCAGACGTCGAGGGTGCACTGGTTGCCATCATCGTAGATATCCTGGGCCGCCACGCTGACCACACGGCCGTCGGCTGTACACTTCTCGATCTTGCAATCGCCGCGGAGCTGCGACTCGATGGGGCCCTCGTGGATCTCCACCGCGCACGCGCCGTCCACGCACCGCCCCGCGCCGCACCGCGGGTCCGGCGGGCCAGGGCACTCCGCGTCGCTCTCGCAGCCGCCGGGCGGCACGGACACCCCGGAGCACTTCTCGGTGCCCACCTCGGTGCCCTCCGCGCACTCGTCGCAGGTGAGGCACGCCTTGAAACAGTCCGAGTCCTGCTCGCCGCGCGAGCCCTCCTCGCCGCGCGCGCAGCAGATCACCTTGCCCGGCTCGCCGCACACGCAGCGCTCATCGACGCAGACCGTGCCCGGCACGTACTGGTGGTCCGACTCGCAGTCATCCGTGACCGCGCAATCTCCGCCCATATAGGGCACGTCACCACATGCGAAGAACGTCGCTGGGCCGATGAGAAGAATGCAACCAACAAACCAAGGCGCGATGGGCTTACCCATGCTCCAGTCCTCCGGCACGAGGCTGAGGCGCCGGCACCCCGGCGGCCCCAATCCGCCCGGGTGTCGTTTGCCTGTCATCCGAGGCGCGCACTATGCCGCGTCGGGCCCGCGGCCGTCACGCAAGTTTTCACCAGAATGCGCCGCTGGCGAGGCAGCCTCCCAGCAGGGCAGGCGCGAGGCCGAAGGGAGGAAAAGCGGTGCTCGTCAGCGGAAAGCCGCTGACTGACACCGTGTCCTCCGCCGAGCCGCGAGGAGGGAACGCCCGCAGCCGTGCGCCCCTGCTCGCCGGGCCGCGCCTCGTCGCACCGGGACGCTTCGCCTCCGGCTCACGAGGCGAACAGCCAGGCGATGCTCGCCGCGCCGGCCAGGAAGAGCGCCGCCGTGAGGATCAGGATCGCCGTCCGGTCAGGGCGGTACTCCCCGCGATCGATGGCGCGCGCGACGCGCAGGTAACTGCTCCCTCGCGTAGGCCTCCGTGCGCTTCACGCTCTCCTCGCCGGGCATGGTGGCTCGCCCTCCTCGGCGCCCCGCCTAGCGGCGGCCGTACCGATCGTCGAACCACGGGTACGCCGTGTTCGAGTAGCCGCGGATCTCCCAGAACCCCGGCTGATCCACCGCGCTGAACGTGATCCGCCGGATCCACTTCGCGCCCTTCCAGGAGTAGAGCTGCGGCGTGATCATCCGCACCGGGCCCCCGTGCTCGCGCGGCAGCGGCTTGCCCTCCCAGGAGTGGACGAGCAGGACGTCGGGCAGCATGGCCTCGTCGAGCGGCAGGTTCGTCGTGTAGGGGGTCTGCGTGCCGGGCGCGATGTCGCTCGCCTCGATCAGCACGAAGCGCGCGTCCGCGAGCGGGCGCGCGCGCTCCGCGATGTCGGCGAACCGGACGCCGATCCAGTGGTTGTCCAGGCGGCTCCAGGTGGTCACGCAGTGGAAGTCGGACACGTCGAGCGTCTGCGGCAGCTCCATGAACTCTTCCCAGGAGTAGGTCCGCGGCGCCTCGCAGAGCCCGTCGATCTCGAGCCGCCAGCGCTCGGTCGGGATGTCCGGCGTATCGCCGAGATCGAGCACCGGCCAGCTCGTCACCTCGCGCTGACCGATCGGCAGCCTCGGCATCCCATGCCGGTTCGGCGGCCCGCTGCCCATCGGCGCGAGCCCGTCGAAGGCGCCCTTGCCGCGCGCCGCCTGCCGCGCGGCGAACGCCTGCTTGCGCTCGATCAACGACCTCGTCCGCCGCCCCGCGTCGTCCGCCATGACGTGACCTTGGCGAGAGCCCAAGACGCCTGCAAGAGCGAGCTCATCCGACCTTGCGGCCCGAGAGCTCCACGGATGCGGCATCCACCGACACCGACGTCGGAGGGCCGAACTTCTTGACCTGAACGGTCACGAGGAGGGCCGGCGTGTCGTCGAGCACCCGCTCGATGATGCGCTCGGCGAGCGTCTCGAGCAGCTTGTACGACGCGCTCGTGCCCGATTCGACGACGAGGCTCGCGAGCCTGTCGTAATCGAAGACGCGCGCGCGCGTGTCGGCTCGAGGCAACAGCGAGATCGGGAGCTCCACCTCCAGGCACACAACGAAATCCTGGGGCAGGTCGCGCTCGGCGCGAGACACGCCGTGCTTGGCGCGAAAGCGGATGCCGTCAAGGCGGATCCGGTACGTCTGGATCACGGACTCCATCGGCGCCCCCTAGCATGCCTTCCGGCCGGCTTCCGCCGCAAGAATGCCAGGCGGCAGGGTCGCCCGCTCGCCGCGGCCTTCCCGACGCGCGACGGCCGTCCCGGCGTGTCCCGGCGCGGGCGGCCTTCCCGGCGCGACCGCCCTCCAGGCGCGCGGCGGCTGCGCGCCGCGTGCGCCATGTGCGGCACGTCAGAGGAGAGGCCGCTTGAAGCACACGGCGTCGATCTTCCCGGACATCTCGCTGCGCAGGAACTGCACCGGCTCCCAGCCTTCCTGCCCGAACCGCTTGAGGACCGGGTTCCATCCGGACGTGGTGGTCACCTCGATCACCTGACTGTCGCTGACGCGCGCTGTCTCCACGTCCACGCACCGAACCTCCCACCGGGGCGGATCGGTCCCCGCCTGCACCGGCGGCACCAGAAAGCGCGGCGCGACGTACGACGCGGAGCAACCGAAGAGAAATGCGACGGCGATGGCTGTTCCGGAGCTGAGCTTCGGCATGGGCGGTCCTTTCCTGCGGGGTCGACTCGCGAAGGCGTATCGACGCTTCGAGCGCCACGTCAACTGGGAACGGCGCGCGCGCCGGCGCCGAGCGCGCCGACTCCTCGGACGTGACAGGCGCGTGTCCGGGGCGCCCCGCCACGTCCGCTGGAACCGCTCGCCCTTCCCCCGCGTACTCATCCAGGGGCACAACCTCGCCTCGAAGGAGCGGAGCCGATGATGCTCGCTGGACACCTCGATGATCCGTTGGAGGACGCGCTCCTCGCCCGCGCGGGATGGGCGCGCGACGCCGAGGTCGAAGCGCACCTCGGCGCCTGCAGCGACTGCGCGCGCCGGCTCGCCCACGCGGAGGCCGCCGTCGCGGCCGTCGCCCTCGCGCTGCCGCCGGTCCCGCCGGAGGGCCGCCTGCGCGCGCGGCTCTTCGCCTCGGTCGATCGCCTGGAGCGGTTCACCCCGATGGCGCCGCGCCTCGCCGCCCTCATCGACGTCGCGCCGGACGACGCCCGGCGCGCCCTCCACGCGCTGTCCGAGCCGGAGGCGATGAACGCCGTGCTCCCGGGCATGCGCGTCCTGCCGCTCGCGACCGGCCCGCGACGCGCGACAACGAGCGCGGTCCTCGTCTGCCTCGAGCCGGGCGGGTGCATCCCGCGCCATCGCCACCTCGGCGACGAGCGCATCCTCGTCTTCGAGGGCGCCTTCGCCGTGGACGACGGGCGCGTCGTCCGCGCCGGGGAGGAGCTCCACAGCCCCGCCGGCTCGATCCACTCCATCCCGACCGTCGTCGGCGACGCGCCGTGCCTGTGCGCGATCGTCGGCGAGGGCGGCATCGAGGTGGCGCCATGATCGCCGCGAGCACCGGGCCCGCGCCCGCTCACGAGGCGCCGCCGGCCCACGCCGCGGCCCCTTCCGCGCCGATGGCGGCCCCGGGCAGCGACGAGGAGCTCGTCGCCCGCATCGCCGGCGGCGACCGGAAGGCCCTCGCCGCCCTCTACGACAGGTACGCGCCCGCGCTCCTCGCGCTCGCCCAGCGGGTGCTCGGGAGCCCCGCCGAAGCCGAGGATCTCGTCCACGACTGCTGCCTGGAGGTCTGGCGAAAGGCCCACACCTACGAGCCGCTCCGCGGGTCGGCCCGCACCTGGCTCATGATGCGCCTGCGCAGCCGCGCGCTCGACCGGCTCCGGTCGGCACGGCAGCTCCGCCTGGTCGCGGACGGCGAGGGGTACGACGCCCCGGCCGACCTCGGCGGCCTCGACCCGGCGCTCGGCTCCGACTGCGCCCGCGTGAGGCGCGTCGTGGCCGCGCTCCAGGAGGACCAGCGCACGGTGCTCGAGCTCGCCTATTTCGAGGGGCTCTCCCTCGTGGAGATCGGCGAGCGCCTCGCGGTGCCGGTGGGCACCGTCAAATCCCGCCTCTCGCGCGCGCTGGAAAAGCTGCGCGCCACGCTCCAGGAGCAGCCGCGCGCCGCCGTGGGCTGACGCCGCCGCTAGCGCTTCCGGGCGAGCGCCTCGCGGTCCTTCACGATGAGCCGCCGCCCCGCCGCGTCGAGCACGCCCTCCTTCCGGAACGCCCCGAGCGTCAGCGTCACCGTCTCGCGCGTCGACCCGATCACCTGGGCGATCTCCGCGTGCGTGATCGGCGCCGAGATCAGCGTCCCCCGCGGCGTCGGCACGCCCCACCGCTCCGCCGCGTGCAGGAGGAACTCGGCGAGGCGCCCTCCCACGTTCTTGAACAGCATCGACTCGATCCGGTCCTCGGTCTCCCGCTGCCGCGCGACCAGCAGCGCGAACACCGCGCCCCCGAGCCCCGGGTGCCGGGCGCAGAGCTCGCGGACGAGCGCGAGCGGCACCCGGACCACCTCGGCCTCATCCATCGCGATCGCCCGCTCCGTCCGCGTCTCCAGCCCGCCGAGGCACGACTCGCCGAGCACGTCCCCCGTACCGCGGTAGCTGAGCGGGAACGCCGCCCCCGCCTCGTTGACGCGCTCGACGCGCGCGCGCCCCCGGCCGAGCACCACCAGCGTGTCCGCGGGGGCCCCCTGCTCGAAGATCGCCGCGTCGGACGCCACCACCTCGAGCACCGCGGCGTCCGTGATCGCCTCCCGCACCTCGCGATCCACCTGCGCGAACAGCGAGGAGAGCCGGAAGGCGCGCGCCACCCGCGCCTTCACGGGATCCGTGGGCTGGCGGCCAGCATCCTGCGCGTACTGGGAATCCAGATCGCTCACGGTAGGGAACAAAAGAGTAATCCATCCCGCGTGGGTTGACACACAGGAATCCCTGCTACCGAGGCCCGGCGCGGGGTGAGCGGAGCGGCGCGCTCAGCGTCCGTCGCGGTCGAGCTGCACGACGATGTCCCGGTCGAGCGCGCTGTCCGCCGCGCGGGCGAACTGCTGGAACTTCGTATAGGCATCGGGCTGCACGCGGCCCGCGGGCAGATCGAGGAAGCGATCGAGGACCAGCGCGCCCCCGTCCACGCGATCGTTCACCCGCACGGCGCGCCCCTCGTCGTCCGCCTTCGACGGAGCGAGCTTCGTGACCACGCGCGCGCCCGCGGGGAGCTTGACGCGGAGCCGCACCTCCGAGCGCGTCGCGATCTGCTCCGACAGGTAGAGCGGCGTCTCCCGGACCGGCAGGCTCGCGAGGCTGGCCACGCGCACGCCGAAGGGCGGCGTGATGACCAGCTCCCCTCCCTGCGCGCGCGCGAAGCTCGCGGCGGCGATCTTCATCTTCAGCGTGAGCGGCCGGTCGATCTCGGTCAGCTCCTTGATCTCGATCTCCTGGAGCCGCGCCCCCGGCACCATCTGCGGCAGGAGGCGCGACTCGACGGCGTCCCTGAGCTGGGCGTCGGGGAGCGACTCCAGCGCCGAGCGCAGCGCGATCGCGAGCTTGCCCTCGTAGCGCTGCTCGATCGCCAGCGACGCCGAGCCGTCCCTCGCCACCTCGGCGACGCCCTCCGTGACCACGCCGTCGTGCGCGCCGGACGAGGGCGTCACCTCGCGCGGCGTCCCGGGCTTCAGCACGATCGCCGGCTGCCCGCGGAGGGAGCTCGGCAGGTAGCCGTACGGCGCGAACTTGTCGCGCACGAACATCCAGCGGACCGCGCCCGCGCCGGGCTTCTCCCCGGTGTCGAGGCGGACGGCGAGCGCGTTGAACGTCTCGGCCTCGCTCATGGGCCCGCGCGGCGGCGCGGTGAGCCGGTCGCTCACGACGCCGTAGCCGGCGTCGATCCCGACCAGGCGGCACAGGTAGAGGAACGCCTCGGTCCGGTTGCCGCTCTTGCCGATGACGACGCGGCGGCCGTCGTCCTCGCGCCCCGGCTCCACGTTGGCGAGCACCCACCGGTAGATCCGGCGCGCCTGCTCGTCCTTCGACGGCGCCGCTCCCCCGCCCTCGCCGCGCGCCTCCTGCGCGGCCCCGGCGGCCTTCCCCTGCTCGCCGCCGCCCGCGTCCGGCGAGCGCGGCGAACGTGCGATCGCCTGCGCGATGCGCACGAGCCGCGGATCGCGCGGCGTCTCGTCGGCGGCCGCGTCGACCATGCGCGCGATCGTGCTGTCCAGGCGGATGCCCCAGCCGATGCGGATGTTCGGCAGGAACTCCGAGATCGGCGCGCTCGCCGGCTCCTCCGGGAGCGCGGGGCTCTTGTCGACCCGGTAGCGGCGGGTGACGAGCGCGCCGGACTCGACGATCTCCGGCGCCGGGACGGGGCCGGAGGCCTCCACGTCGAGCGGCCGGCTCTTCGGCGACACGACGATGAACTCGCTCCGCCAGTAGGGGACCTTCTCCTCGCGGAAGAACCAGCGCGGCCCCTGGAACGTGAGGCCCCCCTGCCCGTCGCCGCGCAGCACGAACAGGTTCTCCACCTCGATGTAGTCGCCCACCTCGAGGTGGGGCATCGTCACGGTCGGCTTGCCCTCGACGAACTCCGGCTCGTGGATCGACCCGTCGCGCTTGACCGTGCGGAGCTTGAGCACGAGCCCCTCGGGCACGCGCTGCTCGGCGTGCTCCTGGATGGCCTCCCGCGACTGGATCCGGATGATCTCGTGCTGGAGCATCCGCGCCGAGCCGTCCTCGTGGACCCACATGGCCGCATAGTCGAGCACGCGCGCCGCCGTGCCCGGCATGACCTCGCCCGAGGCCTCGTGCTCGGCGATCACCTTCTTCGAGTCCAGCCGGTACGGGCTGAGCTCCGTCGTGCCGTCGAGCAGCTCGATCGCGTCGCGCAGGCCCGAGGTGTCGGCGCCGGTGCGGATCGCCTCGATGAGCGCCTTCTGCAGCGCGTCGCGCTCTCCCCGCGCGAACCGCGCGTCCGCGAGCGCGAGGCGCGCGTCGGCGTCGTCCGGCGCCTTCGCGAGCGCGCGCTCGAGCTGCTCGAACGACTCGGCGCGCTTGCCGGCGCGGGTCAGGAGGTCGGCGATGCGCGCGGCGATGTCCTTGCGGTCCTTGCGGGCGGAGCCGAGGCGCTGGAGCTCCTTGATCGCCGCCGCGTAGTCGCGGCGATCGATCGCCCTCTCCAGCTCGATCTCCGCGTCGGGGTCGAGCTCCCGGATGCGCGCTGCGACGGCGTCGGCCTGCGCGATGTGCCCGTCGCCGTCGTGGATCCGGAGGAGCGCGCCCAGCACCTCGACGTCGTCCGGGAAGCGCGCGGCGGCCTCCTTCACGGTGCGGACGTGCTCGACGCGCCAGCCGAGCCGCGAGTACATCCCGGCGAGCGTCTTCAGGAGATCGGGCACCTCCCGGAAGCGGTCGGCGAGGGCCTCGATCGTGCGGGTCATCTCGGACAGGCCGACCTTGTCGGCCTCCTCGAGCGCGAGCCAGAGGCGGGGGTACCAGAGCTCCGGGTCCTTCTCCGCGGCGCGCGCGCGCACGTCCTTCACGAGGTCTTGCCCGTCGGACGCCGGGAAGATCGGGTCCTTCTCGAGGAAGACCGCCTGGGCCGCGAGCGCGGGGCCGGTGGCGCGCGCCGGATCGGCCACGAGCGGCTCGATCAGCACGGCGCTCACGTCGTCCTGGCCCTCGAGGTGCGCGATGGTCGCGGCGAGGTACCGGGCGATCGGGTCGGCCACGTCGCGCTCGGCGCGGGGCGCGCCGCGCAGGCCGAGCGCGCGCGCCACCTTCGGCGCGGGCTGCGGCGGCACGCCGAGCGCCGTGAGGAACGGCTCGATGGGGTTGGGATCCGGCAGGACCTCGGGCGGGACGAGCGAATAGGGCGGCGTCGGATCGGCGGACGTGGCCACGCCGAGGGGCGTGCCGTCGGGCGCGAGCAGGCGGATGGAGGTGTCGCGGCCCCCGACGCGGGCGACGATCCGGTGCCGGCCGGGGCCGAGGCGCAGGCGGGCGCCGAAGCGGGGCCAGATCCCCCACTGCTTCGTGTCGCGCGTCAGCACCTCGACGTCGTCGACGAGGATCGCGTAGGCCCCCTGGACGGCGACGAGCATCTCGCGCTCGGCGGGCAGGTCGACGAAGGTCTCGACGTAGAAGATGCCTCCCGCGGCCCCGCCCTCGCCGGGCCCCTCCGGCGCGACGGCGGAGAGCTGGCAGCCGCGGCGCTCGGCGCCGAGCACGCGCGGCGGGCCTCTGCGTTGGGGATCGCGCGTGAACACGGGCGGCCAGGGGCCGGCGCGCTCCGCCTCGTGGTGGACGCGGTGGTCGCTCGCCGCCAGGTGGCCGAACGGGCCGGCGAAGCGGGCGCTCTCGATGCACCCGTAGCGGCGCGCCGCGAGATCGATGAGGGGCGTCGCGTCGGCGGCGGCGCCGGCCGGGCGCGCCGCGGCGGCCTCGTCGGGCAGCCCGTCGAGGCTCCACCATTCGACGAGCTCTCCGCGCGCGCGCCAGCCCAGCTTGCCCGGGTGGTCGATGGCGCGCAGGACGACCTCGCGGGACTTCTTCCAGAGGCCCGCGACGCTCGATCGCAGGCCGAGCAGGCGGTTCGCGGCGAACCAGCCCACGAGGGGGGCGTCGGGGTGCGCGCTCACCCGGGCGGCGTCCAGCGCATCGAGGTAGGCCGCCGCCGCGCGCGCGTTGCGGCCGTGCCCCTGGTCGTCGATCGCGCGCCCGAGCGACGCGAGCATCGATTTCGCGCCCGATTTCGCGCCGATCTCCTCCAGGCGCTTGCGCGCCTCCCTGGCGCCGGCGGGCGTGCCGCCCGGGACCAGGAGCTCTCCGAGGAGCCAGCGGCCGACGATCTCGCCGTCGGTCGAATGCGCGCCGGCGTCACGGAGCGAGGCGATGGGGTCTTTCGCGCCGGGCGCGGTGACCGCGCCGCAGGCGCCGAGCGCGAGGGCCAGGGCGGCGGCGCCGGCGAGCCGGGCGAGCGTGGAGAGGGGGCGAGGAGCGCGCATCGGCCCGGTCCTTAGCGCGAGCGACCGCGTGCGCACAGAGACGCCGCGCGGCGCAGCGCTCCTGGCCCGCCCGGCCCCCGTGAGCGCCCCGCCCGGCCCGCTGGCGCGCCTCGCCCGGCGGACGGCCTCCGCGCCGTGTGGCCAGCGGCTCCACGGGCATCGTCAACGAGCCCCCTCGCCCCTAGAGGACGAAGCGCTACGAGGTCGTGCCACGACAACGCGGCGACGCTCTGCGGAACCACCGACGACGGCGCCATGGGCCAATGATGATCTTGATTATCATTTGCATGATTGCTATGTGAAGCATCGAACTCATGGAAGACGACCTTGCGGTAGAGCTCGGCGCCCTCGCGCGCCGCGGCGCCGCCCCGCTGTCGTGATCGGGGAGCGCGCTCTTTCGAACCACCACGCCGCGATGCTTCCGCACCGACAAGGATGAACGACATGGTACCCGGCTACACAGAAGAGACGGTGCTCGAGGTCCACCACTGGACGGACAAGCTCTTCACGCTCAAGACCACCCGCTCGCCGAGCTTCCGCTTCGCGAACGGGCAATTCTGCATGATGGGGCTCGTGGTCGCGGGCAAGCCGCTCGTCCGCGCGTACTCCCTCGCGAGCGCGAACCACGAGGAGACGCTCGAGTTCTTCTCGATCAAGGTGCCGAACGGCCCGCTGACCTCGCGCCTGCAGCACATCGCCGTCGGCGAGACGATCCTCGTCGGCAAGCGCGCGACGGGCACGCTCACGATCGGCAACCTGCGGCCGGGCCGGACCCTGTGGCTCCTGGCGACCGGGACCGGCCTGGCGCCGTTCCTCAGCGTCGTCAAGGACCCCGAGACGTACGAGCGCTTCGAGCGCGTGGTCATCACGCACACGTGCCGCCGCGCGCAGGATCTCGCGTACGCGCGCTACCTCGAGCACGAGCTCGCGGCGGACGAGCTTCTCGGCGAGATCGTGCGGCCCAAGCTCCGCTATTACCCGTCCGTCACCCGCGAGGCGTTCAAGACCGAGGGCCGGATCACCGCGCTCATCGAGTCCGGCCGCATCTTCGCCGATCTGGCGCTGCCCGCGCTCGACCCCGCGCACGACCGGCTGATGCTCTGCGGCAGCTCGGAGATGCTCGCCGACACCGCCGCGCTCCTGGAGTCGCGCGGCTTCGAGGAGGGCAACAGCGGCGAGCCGGGCGACTACCTCGTGGAGAAGGCCTTCGCGGGCGAGAAGCGCTCCCCGCTCGCCGGCGCGTCGCCGATCGAAAGCACGAACCTGTCCGGCCCGGCGTGACGTCGCGCGCCGCGCGTCGGGCTGCGCCCGGGACCACGCGCCGGCGTCACGGCTGACGCGCGGGTCGACGGGACGCGCAGGCCACGTCGTCGGATCTGGACCGGGGCCGCCGCCCGCCGCGGTCCAGACCTCGGCTCACGCGCTCGCTTCGACGGCGCTGGCGACCTGCTGGAGGAGCACCGTCTGCTCGATCACCTCGGGCGGCACGCCGACATCCTCGCGCACGACGGCCACATCCCCGCGCGCGCCAGCCGCGTCCTCACGGACGACGGCCACATCCCCGCGCGCGCCAGCCGCGTCCTCGCGCGCGCCAGCCGCGTCCTCGCGCGCGCCAGCCGCGTCCTCGCGCACGACGGCCACGTCCTCGCGCTCCGCCGCCCGGCGCAGCGCCGCGATCTCCGCCTGCGCGGCGACGAGCGCCTGCTCGAGCTCCTCGTGGAGCGCCTGCGGGGAGCCGGCCGTGGCGCGCGCCTCGGTCAGCTCGCGCTCGAGCTGCGCGATCTTCCATCCCGCGGCGCGCAGGTCGGCCTCGCTCGAGGCGGCGCTCCGCGCCAGCGCGTCGAGCTGCTGCCGCAGCGCCTCGACCGCGCCGCCCGGCCCGCCCTGCCCCGCGAGCCCTCCGCCCTGCCCGCCGTCCGCCGCCTGGCCCGGCCCGCCGTGGTCGGCCGACGCCGACGCGAAGACCGTCCCGAGCTCGTCGACGAGCTCCTTGCCCACCCGCTCGCTCTCGCGCAGCTGCGCCATGAGCGACGCGATGACGTGGCCCCGATCGCGCAGCGCCTCCTCGAGGCCCGCGATCTCCGCGGCCGCCGCCTCGCCGGCGTCGCGCTTCTCGAGCTCCGACGCCCGCTGCTCCAGCGCGACGACGGTCTGCTCGAGCTCCACGATCCGCGCCTCGAGCAGCAGCCTGCGCGCGTCGAGGGCGCTCCGCTGATCCTCCAGCGCGCGGCTCTCGCGCTCGTTCCGGTCCGCCCGCTCCTTCTGCCGGTCGCGGTCGCGCGCGAGCTCGGCGCGGGCGGCCTCCAGTTCCTCGATCCTCCCCGCCGCGCGCCGCGCCTCCTCCAGCGCGCGCTCGCTCTCCTGCGCGCGCCGGCGCGCCGTGTCCCGCTCCGACGTGAGCTTCGAGAGCTCCCGCCGCGCCCCCGCGGCGGCGGCCTCGAGCTCCTCCACGCGCGCCGCGAGCGCCCGGTCGGGCGCCGCCACGGCGGGCCGCGCCTCGAGCTCGGCGATCCGGGCGCGCGCGGCGTCGAGGTCGGCGGTCGCGGCGTCGAGGCGGTCGCGGGCGCCGGCGATCTCCGGCTTGTTGCGGATCATGCCGAGCTCGAGCTCGACCTTGGTCCGCACCCGCTTCTCGTCGTCGAGCTGCTTCGCGAGCCGGGTCGCGCGATCGCGCTGGCTGCGGAGCTCCTCCTCCATGTCGCGGATCTGGTGGGACAGGCGCTCGGCCCGGACGTGGGCGTCGCCCGCCCTGGCCTCGACGTCGCGGAGGCGCGCCGCCCTGGCGTCGAGCTCGGCCTCCACCTCGGCGAGGCGCGCGGCCGTGGCGACCGCGCTCTCGGCGCGGACCCCGGCGTCCTCGCGGTCGCGCTGGTGCCGGGTGCGCAGCTCCGCGAGCTCGCCTCCGAGCCGCTGCGCGCGGCCCTCCGCCTCGCTGAGCGCCTCGGGCGACGGGCCGGCGCTCGCGCCCGGGAAGCCGGCGAACGGCAGCTCGATCACGGCGAACGCGTCGAGCCTGGGCAGGCGCTCGCCGGCCACGGCGATGAACCACTCGGGCTCCTCGGACGCGTCGAGGATCGACGTGTCCACGCTGACCTCGGGCTCTCCCTTCGGCGCGAACTCCGCGACCGTATAGCCGACGAACGGCGCCTGGCCGACCATCCGCACCTGCTTGAACTGGAGCGCCACGACGTCGTAGAGCGCGTAGTAGCCGGGCGCCGCGCCGCGGCGCGCGCCCGCGGGGAGCAGGCCCCGCGCGGCGTCCGGGTTCGGCGACGCGATGACGGCGACGCCGCTCGCGGCGGTGAGGCGTCGGGCGCGACGGACGACCTCGGCGGGATCGCCGAAGAGGGAGAGATCGGGGATGACGAGGGTGTCGAAGGCGCCGTCGCGCACCCCGAGGTCGCCGTCGAACACGGCGACGTTCGGGTGCGGCTGCCGCGTGGGCGCCGTCCGCGCGAGCTTCTCGGCGACGCGCGCGGCGTCCGGGTCATAGGCATGGACGAGGCGGGCTCCGCGCTGGAGCAGCCGGTCGGCGAGGCCGATGGTGACGTCACCCAGCACCGCGACCCGCCGGCCGCGCACGAGCGGCTCGAGGTAGGCGCTCAGCACCAGGGCCGGATGGAGCGCGGCGGGGGCGGCGTGCCGCGGCGAGCCTGCGGCGGCGAGGGAGGACTCCGTCGTCATGGTTCCGTCCTCTTACGGCTCTGGGGGCCCGGAGTCCACAAAGCGCAGTGCAGAGTTGCAAGGCGGCTCCCGCCGCGCCGAGCGCCGCCGGGCGCCGCCCGCGCGCGCCGGGTCCCGCACCCTCGCGCCGGCCCCATGATCCGCACCTCCACGACCCCGGCACAGTGAGCCATCTCACCTATGACGCTCCGCGTCTGCGCCTCCTGCTCCGGGGCTTCTATGTCGCTCCCGATGTAATCTCCACAACACCTGCAGTTCGCCCACCCTCGCTCGAGATGCGCGGTCCTTCTGCCGTGCTCGCTCAGAGGATCACCGTCTCGCAGCCGAGGAGGATCTGGATCTTCGCGATGGAAGCGCCCCTCGCGGCCTCGCAGGTGCCGGGGCACAGCACGAGGGCCGCGGGAGAACCCGGGTTGTCGTAGCGCCAGCCTGGGCCGTCGCAGCCAGGGCGCTGAGGCAGGACCTCCTGCGGTGCGCCGTCGAGCCCGAAGAGGACGTTGACGTCGTCGAACGCCACCTGTCCGCCGGCCACCTGGGAAGGGACCTCGACCTCGCACGGGAGCGCCTGCCCCGTGACCTTCGCGAGCGCGTTCTGGAACTCGACGGCGATGTTGTTCGCCCCGACGAGGACGGCGGCGTCGGTGCCTCCCGCGGCCGCGACCTGGTTCGCGAAGCTCTGGTTCACGCCCGGGAGCCCGATCACGAAGGTGCGCACCGGGAAGCGGTAGCGCGCGGCCCGCGCCGCGAGATCCGCGATGGCGCCCGGGTCTTCCGGGTTCACCCCGGCGCACTGGGCGGCGGGCCCCTGGGGCTGTCCATCGGTGACGAGCAGCACCGCGGACGCCTCGCCGGGGTGGTCCTCCGCCACGTCGATGCCCTGGAGCAGCGCGCCGCCCAGCGCCGGATAGATGGGCGTGCTGGCTCCGTTCGGCGACTCGGCCTCGAGGGCGGCGACGATGGCGCCCGCGTTGTCGGGGAGCGGACCGAACGGGACGAGCGGCTCGCTGTACGCCTTCTGGTCGCAGGCAGGAACATCGTCCGCGACCCGAGGAAAGAAGCGCAGCGCCACACGCACGCCGGCGAATCTCGCGCTGTTGACGAACGCTGTCAGGCCAGCCTTCGCGCTTGTCCACTTGTCGGCCACCATGGGGTCGTCACCCGCCATCGAGGACGACTTGTCCATCATGATATAGAGATTGAGCGGGACCGCGATCGCCTCCTCGGTAACGAGGCCACAGGCGGCGTCCGGATCGGGGAGCTCGACAGGTGCGTCGGTCGACAGCCCACCATCCGGATCGAAGGTCCCGCTAGGGCCAGTTCCGCCCGAAGAGGAAGAGGACCAGACGAGGCCAGCCCCTGAGTCCGGTGCACACGCGCCATGGAGCCCCATGGCAGCAGCGAGCCCAACCATGGAGGCGAGCGAGGTGTGGTGAAGCGATCTGAGGCGCATGAGATGAACAGATGACAGCGGGGACGGTGCGGAAGCGGGAAGCTACGCAGGCACAGAGTACCGGAGACGGTGACAGGCGCGAGAGGCGAATCACGGAATCGTGAGCTGGCTCGCGCCGGCGCAGCACATAACGGCGTGGGCGGACGCACGGTCGATGCGAACTGCAATGTGGCGCACGGCCCATGCTGATTGGGATCGACAAGACAAAGTCTTTTCGAAAGGCGCGTGAAGGTGCAGAATTAAGCATGCGCGCACAATTCTTCCTCGAGACGGCATCTCTGCTCGCATTGCTCTTGGCGCTCGGCTGCGCCGAGAGCAGCTCGATCGACGGTCCCATCGGGCCAGTTTCGGGCACGGGAGGCGGCTCGGGCGCGGGCGGCGAATCGTCCGCGAGCAGCAGCGCCACGACCGCGTCATCGAGCAGCAGCGCGGCCGCCACGAGCGGCTCGGGCGGGGGCGAAGGCGGCTCGGGCAGGGGTGAAGGCGGCTCGGGCGGGGGCGAAGGCGGCTCGGGTGGAGAGGCGGGCAGCGAAGAGGCGGGCGGGGGCGGCGGTGGGGTCACGGATCCGTGCGCGCTGGGATGCTTGCCGGGCACACACGACCTGGACGGCAATCTCCTCACGGGCGAGTGCGGCTGTGAATACGCGTGTACGCCGACCGCGGCGGGTGCGGCGGGCGAGGATCCGATCGACGGCGAGTTCATCGATGACAACTGCGATGGCGGCGACGGGCTCGTGGAGCAGTGTATCTACGTCTCGGCGAGCACGGGGGACGACGCCAGCAGCGGGACGCGCAACGCGCCGGTGGAGACGATCGCCAAGGCCATTCAGGTGGCGCAAGCGGGCGGGGTCCCGGCGGTCTGCCTGTCGGGCGAGCTGTACCAGGAGGCGGTCACGGTCGTGTCCGGCATCAGCATCTACGGTGGGTTCGATCACAACAACGCTGACTTCAAGTTCCGGAGGACGAGCTCGGTGACCACCACCGTGAGCGCGACAGGCACGGTGTTCCAGGCGCCGTCGATCGCGCAGCCGACGCACATCGAGGGCATCTCGATAGAGGCGCTGAGCCCGTCGTCGGCCGGCGCGAGCACCTATGGAGTGCGCCTCGGCGGGGGGACGGCGGATCTCTTCGTGCGGTTCAACCAGATCAACGTGGAGGAGGGCCGGGCCGGCGCCGCGGGGACGAACGGGGCGGCGCACGCGGCGGGGACGGCGACCTCGGGGAATGCGGGAGAGCAGGGCTGCAACGACTGCAGCGGCCTCGGCAATGCCGGCCCGGCGCCAGTGTGCGACGAGCCTGGCGGCAGAGGCGGGTATGGTGGACATGGCTCTAACACCGGAGCGGCCGGCCATCCGGGCAGCCGGGGCGCGGAGGGCGGCGCGGGCGGCGCCCCGTTGCGCTGCTTCAGGACCCGGTCGGCAGGACACGATGGAACGCCGGGCATGGCGGGGTCGCAGGGGATGCCGGGGACGGGGGGCGCGAATCTCGGCAGCATCGCCTCGGGTATCTACCAGCCTGCGAACGGCACCAACGGGCAACCGGGAATCAACGGCGGCGGCGGCGGCGGCGCGGGCGGCGGCGGCGGCGGCTCCTGCGAGGTAGGCCCTGATGATCGCGGCGGGGGCGGCGGGAGCGGCGGATGCGGCGGGCTCGGCGGCCGCAGCGGCACGGCTGGCCGCGGTGGAGGCGGGAGCTTTGGCGTCTTCGCAGCGGCCGGACGGGTGGTCGTCTCTCGCAACGAGATCACGACCGGAAAGGGAGGGAACGGCGGCCGCGGCGGCAACGGCGGAGCGCCACAGCTCGGGGGGAACGGCGGCCCGGGCGGCCCCGGTCCTGATGACGCCGGCAACGGCGGCATCGGCGGCAAAGGTGGTCCTGGTGGCGACGGCGGCCCGGGAGCGGGCGGCGGCGGCGGCCCGAGCGCCTGCCTGGCGCGAGCCGCGAACGTCAGCTTCACGTTCGGAGGCAACAGCTGCTCGACCGGCGCCCCCGGCTACGGCGGCGCTGGCGGCACGACCCCGAGCGGCGGCGCCGCGGGCGCGGGACAGGACGGCAAGGCTGCCGCGAACCTGCAGATCAACTGACCAGCGCCGCTGAGCTGGAGAAGCTATCTCCCAACCCGTCCCAGGTCGATCTTCGTCACGACAGCGCTGAACTCTCCCGGCGCCACGACCTTCATCTCATTGCCCCAATCCAGCGTTCCGTCGTTGAGCCCGACGACCACGACGGCATTCGTCCCGGGCTCCGTGTCGATGCCAACCACCGCTTGCCCTGTCGCAGCATCACCGAAACGCCTGCTCCAGAGGTGCGCTCCGCCAGCGCTCAGCTTCGCGACAGTCCAGTCGCGCTCCTGTCTGCCGCCGAGCAGCCCGCCCCCGAAGTCGACGGCGCCTGCGGCCCCGGCGCCGAGCACGACGTCTCCAGAAGTGTCGGCGGCGACGTGAACCCGAAAGGTGAAAGAGACTCGACGTCCGATCCAAAAATACCTGACTTCGGTTCTACACCCAACTGGGACGAATCATCGCCGAATCGCAATGACCACATGTGGTTCCCCGCGGACGAGAGCTTCACGAGCAGGATATCCGAGTCCTCTGGCCCGCTGGTCTCGTGGGCGCCTCGGACCCCGTGGGCATGGATGGCAATCGCTCCTGCGAGAGCGCCAGCCGCGAGGATATCTCCACGCGCATCGACGTCGATGTCAGTCACCCAGGCACGCCCCTCTCCCAGGAGGCCAACAGTCCAATCTCGCTCCCCCGTGGACGAGAGCTTGAGCATGAAAGCTCCAGCCCCCGACGGGCTCGGGCCGATGCTTCTGTCGAAGCCGAAGTCGGTGAATCCCGTGAACCGGCCCCCCACAACGATATTACCGGCAGGATCCACCGCCACCGCCTTGGCCTCGAGGCTCGTTGTCGCCGTGGTGTATTCAGGGTCGCCCAACTGAAAGCTCCATAGCGGATTACCCGTCTCGCCGTCCAACCTCACGACAAAGGCGTCCTCGGATGCAGTGGTCAGGGTCGACGAACCCAGGCTCACCTCGCGCCTGAAAGAGCCGACCAGGACCACGTCACCGTCGGGCATAGCCGCCGAATCCAGGACAGCGAGGCGGCCCGTCCCCGTGAACAAGTTGCGCCCCCAGATCAACTTGTTGTCTGACGAGAACCTGGCCACGAAGCAGCCATTCTCGTCGAGAGTGGGCGCCGTGATGGATTCGCCAGCATCAAGCTCGATCTCTTCCTCGTACAGGCCCGACAAGACGACGCTATCGTCAGGCAGCACCGAAAGACGCGATCCCAACGCGCCATCCAAGACTTTCAGCCGCAGCCACCGGCTGAAGCCGTGGCTACCGTCCGGCTTCAGCTTGGTGAGAAAGAAAGCAAATTGAGACGATATCAGCGGCGGGCCGCCGAAATCAGTGGTACCTCGAAAGACTCCTGAGAGGAGAACATTTCCCTTCGAGTCGAGCCGAGCGCTCTCTGGAAAGACCAACTCATGGCTATCGAAGCTCTTGGCCCAGAGCACTCCTGAGCAGGAATCTTCGTCGCAGTCCTCGAACTCGTCGAGGCCCAGGACCTGGGCGCACGACGCGGCGCCCAGGAGGGCACCGAGGGCGAGCACGCGGGAGGCGCGAACGAAGAGCGGAGAAGGCGGAGCGCGGCGCATGGTGGCGTATGAGGCATCAAAGCGTCAGGCCCGTCAAGGGTGAAGCAAGATGCATAGAAGCCCTGCTCGCTCGCGCCGTAGGGCACCGCGGCTCTGTATGGGCCGACATGACTGCGCATAACGTCAGGCTCGGCTTCAGCAGCGAGTCGACATGGAGACAGAATCATGGTCGGTGGAACCGACCGAGCCCATCCCGCTCACGCTCGCACGACCCCGCTGGTCGCCCCCTCAACCCTCATGACCGCCGCAAACCCGGCCTCGCCTGGACGCCGCCCCAGCGCGCCCCGGGCGGAGCGGCCGCCACTATCGTGGATACTCGTCCGCCCGGGGCGCCGGCGCCTCCAACGCCGTGGAGGCGCCTCCGCTAGACTGGAGCAAAGCGACACGCGCCCGTGTTAACGCGTTGCGACGTCACGCCGACCGGCTAGAACGGCTCCCGGAAGCAACGAGCGCTGACGACAGGAGCCCCCATGACCACCGCAATGCAGATGCCCATGATGCCGCAGACGATGTCCCCCATGATGTCGACGCCGGATATGGCCGCTGGCGCATCCATGATGCCCGGCATGATGGGCATGGGCATGCCGATGATGCCCATGATGGGCATGATGCCCGGCGCGATGGGCATGAGCATGCCGATGATGCCCAGCATGATGGGCATGAGCATGCCGATGATGCCCGGCATGATGGGCATGGGCATGCCGATGATGCCCATGATGGGCATGATGCCCGGCATGATGGGCATGAGCATGCCGATGATGTGCAAGATGTCGTGTGAGATGACGAAGGACGGAATGACCTGCAAATTGATGCCGCCCGAGGGCATGTCGATGGACATGCTGAAGGAGCGCTGCGAGGCCATGACGAAGATGATGTCGGCCGGGATGCCCATGATGATGATGTGCGGCGGGATGCCCATGATGATGTGCACGCCCGCCACGACGAAATAGCGCGGCCGCAAACCCTCCTCGGAGCGGCGAAGCGTCGGCGCTCGCCGGCGTTCTCGCGCTGCTCCGCGCCTTCCGCTCCCCCGCCCCTTCCGCTCCCCCGTCCCTCGGCGAGGAAAGCGCCACGCCTCAGGGCGCCGACAGCGAATACGTCATCACCAGGTACATCAGCGAGTCGACGTTCGCCGGGTTGCGGTAGACGTGCGGGACATCCGCCTGGAACACGAGCGCATCGCCCGTCGCGAGCAGAAACCGCTGTCCGTCGACGCTGATTTCAACGGTCCCCTGACATACCACGATGTTCTCGGTCGTCCCGGGCGGGTGGGGATCGGCATTCTCGACGCCGAGCGAGGCCAGGTGCAGCTCGTAAAACTCGACCGTTCGCGGCGCATCGAACGGGAAGAGCGCGCGCGAGGTGAACTTGCCGTCGTGCGATGTCAGCCGCTTCGCCCGATCCCCGCGCAGCAGCATCGGGCCGCTCGCCGCGCGCTCGCTGACGAGCGCCGAGAACGGCACGCAAAGCGCGCGGGCGATCTTCCAGACGACGTTGATCGTGGGCGCGCTGCGGCCGAGCTCGACCTGGCCGAGCATCGCACGGCTCACGCCGGAGATCTTCGAGAGCCGCTCCAGCGAGAGGCCGCGCCGCGTGCGCAGCCGCCGAAGGTTCTCCCCGACAACATGCGTGAGATCCGACGGCGCGTCGTGGTGAGCGACCTCATAGGTCCACTCCTCCTCCAGCTCCTGCTCCTGCGCGACGGGCCTGGCCGGCTGCACGTCGAGCGCGACCGGAACCGCACCGTTCGCCTGGGGAAGGTCGCTGTTCTGTCGGACAGATCTCATACGAGGATGGGCGCCACTCTACACGGGATCTCAGGGTCGGCAAACCAACCAAATTCGTCGCTGCATCAGGATGAGTGGAGTCAATCATCAGGCAATTTCCGTCACTCCTAGGATGTCGCCTGAACCCGATCCGTGACGTCCCTGTCGCATTCACCTTCCCCCCTCGGCGCGTTCGCCCTCCCGAGCACGGTCGCGCTTCCTCCCAGCGTGCTTGGCCGTACGCTCACTCCCCGCAGGCTCACTCGCCGCAGGCGTCTTCCGCCCGCAGGCTCCTTCCCACGGACCGCGTCCCCGGGCGCTCGCGCTTCCCCGCTCCTCGCGCCTCGGGTCCGGCCCCGGCCGGCGGATCGGGTCGGCGCCGAACCGTCCCTACCGCCAGCGCGCCGGAGCGGCTACAACCTGGGCTCGCTGTGCGGCACGCTGACGCAGCGCGCTCGAACACCGAGGGCTTGCCGATGGACCACGACATCGACGACGTGATCGACGGCCGGTACAAGCTGATCGAGGTGGTCGGTCAGGGAGGCCAGGGCGTGGTCTACCGCGCCCTGGACCAGGAGACGGGCACGCACGTCGCCGTCAAGTACCTGAGGCCCGAGTTCGCCAGCGATCCCGCCCTGAAGACCCGCCTGCGGCGCGAGGCCCGCGCCATGGGGGAGCTGGTCGGCACCAGCGCGACCCACGTCTTCGCGTTCAGCGAGGCGGCCAACGGCACGCTCTACATCGTCATGGAGTTCCTGAAGGGCAGCGATCTCGAGACGACGCTGCGCCGGCTGGAGGCGCGGAACCAGCGGCTCCCGCTCGACGAGATCCGCGAGCTGTTCCTCCCGATCGTCGACACCCTCGACGCCGCGCACGCGCGCGGCATCGTCCACCGCGATCTGAAGCCAGCGAACATCTTCGTCCTCGACAACGACACGGGCGCTCCTTCCTCCACCTCCCCTCACGCCGGGAGCGCGCCGGCCCGCGCCGCCCATCCGGCGCCCCCCGCCGACGCGCAGCTCCCCGTCACGGGCGACGGCGCGCAGGGCCACGCCGGCGCAGCGGCGCGCGGGCGCGTGCGCTTGCTCGATTTCGGTCTTGTCAAGGTCATGCAGGCCGACCCCCTCACCCGCGAAGGCGCGATCCCCGGCTCGCCCAGCTACATCGCGCCCGAGGTATGGAAGGGCCGGCCCCAGGAGATCGACCACCGGATCGACATCTATTCGCTCGGCGCGGTGCTCTTCCGCGCGCTCGCGGGGCGCCTGCCGTTCGCCGGCGCGAGCCGGGTCGACATCCTCCTCGCCGCCGCCCGCGGCCCGCGGCCGAGCCTGCACGCCTTCCGGCCCGACCTGCTCCCCGAGGTGGACGCCTGGGTCGCGCGGGCGCTCGCCGTGGCCCCCGAGGAGCGCTTCCAGGACGTCCGCTCGCTCTGGAGCGCGCTGGAGCCGCTCCTCGATCGCGCCGTTCGATCCGGCGGCGAGGCCGCGGGCGGAGGCGCGATCCTGCGCTGAGCACGTTCCTCACCCGACCGCCTTGCGACGCGGGAAGCGGCGCTGGTAGCGTGGTGCAAACCATGCCCGAACCGAGGGCCGCAGGATGAGCTCCTCGCCCGGCCTGTTGCAGCCGAATACGCGGTTTCGCAACCGTTACCAGGTGCTGCGCGTCATCAAGGCGGGCGGCATGGGCGCCGTGTACGAGGTGATGGACGACGTCACCGCGACGCGCCGCGCGCTCAAGGTGATGCTGCCCAGCCTGCTCGACAGCGAGGAGCTGCGCGCCCGCTTCGCCCTCGAGGCCCGCATCACCGGCGTCATCGAGAGCGACCACATCGTCAGGACCTCGGACGCCGGGGTGGACGACGAGACCGGCACCCCGTTCCTCGTCATGGAGCTGCTCCGCGGCGAGGAGCTCGGCAGCCTCGTCAAGAAGCGCGGCGCCCTCCCCGCCGAGGACGTCGCGCTCTACCTGTTCCAGGCCGCGCTCGCGCTCGACAAGACGCACGCGGCGAGCATCGTCCACCGCGACCTCAAGCCGGACAACCTGTTCGTCACGGTCCGCGACGACGGCTCGCCGTGCGTGAAGATCCTCGACTTCGGGATCGCCAAGGTCATCGAGCAGCACAACGCCTCCACGCTGACGCGGCAGATGCTCGGCACGCCCGTGTACATGGCGCCGGAGCAGATCCGCGCCGAGCGCAACGTCGGCCCGCGCGCCGACATCTACGCGCTCGGGCACGTCGCGTACGCGCTCCTCGTCGGCGAGTCGTACTGGTCCCAGGAGGCCGAGGCGACCGCGTCCCCGTACATGCTGGCGGGGGAGCTCCTGCGCGGCGCGATGGAAGCGCCCAGCGCGCGCGCGGCGCGGCGGTCCTCGGCGGCGCTGCCGACGGAGTTCGACGGCTGGTTCCTCAAGGCGACGGCGCTCAAGCCCGAAGACCGCTTCGAGCGCGCGTCCATCGCGGTCAGCGCGCTCGCCGCCGCGCTCGACGTCGCCCTCCCGCGGGCCCCGCGCGTCATCCTCCTGCCGGAGCCGGCGGCGCCCGCGCCGAGCGCGAACCCGAGCCCGACCGACCCGACGCTGCCCTCGAAGCCCGGCACGGCGAAGGGCTTCGCCGAGGTGCCGACCGTCACCGTGCCGGAGCTGTCGTCGAAGACGCCTGCCTCACGCCCCGGTCCCGCCTCGAACCCCAGCCCTCCCCCGCGCTCCGTTACGCCGCCACCCAATCCGCCCTCGCGCTCCGTCCCTCCCTCGTCGTCCGCGCCGCCCGCTCCGTCGGCCGCCTCGAAGTTCGCGGAGACCCGACCCCGGACATCGCCCCTGGACCCGCCGGGCCGGACGGGCCTCTCCGGGAGCGAGCCGTTGAGGAGGTCCGAGCTCACGTCGCGGCGCGAGCGCATCGCGCAGCGGCGGTTCAACGTCAGGCCCGACACGTCGACGGGGGTCCTCCACGTGAAGGTGTGGGGGTTCTGGGACATCGACGAGGGCAAGGCGTACCTCGACGAGTTCCGTCAGAAGGCCTCGACGCTGCTCAACCTCGGGAAGCCCTGGTACGTGCTCGCCGACATCGCGGATTTCCCCCCGCAGAAGCCCGAGGTGAGCCCGTACGTCGAGCAGACGATGGCCTACGCCGTCGAGCACGGCATGCGCAAGGCGGCGAACCTCGTGAACAGCGCGCTCTCGAAGATGCAGATCTCCCGCCTGTCGGCCGCCATGGGGCTGCCCGAGTACTCGTTCTTCACCGCGGAGGCCGACGCCGTCGCGTGGCTCCTGAAGGGCTGAGCGCGAGGGGCCGAGCGACGCCGGCTGGCCACGAAGCGCCGAGCGCGAGGCCAGCCACGAAGCGCTGAGCGCGCTCAGCCGAGGACGAACCGCCGGATGCGCCCGGCGAGGCTCCGCACCTTCTCCTCGGCCTCGAGGTAGCGCTCGGCCGCGTCGCGCAGGTGGGCCTGGCGCGACGCCATGAGCAGGCTCAGCTCGATCACGAGCTGCGGGCGCGCCTCGATGATCGGCTGCAGGGCCTCCTTCGTGATCTGGTAGAGCACCACCTCGTCGACGGCGCGCACCGTCGCGGTGCGCTCCTCGCCCGTGAGCAGCGCGAACTCCCCGAAGACGGCGCCCTTCTCCAGCGCGGCGACCGTCGAGTCCTGCCCGTCGGGGTGCCGCACCAGGACCTCGACGGCGCCGGACGCGACGACGAACATCGACGAGTCCCGCTGCCCCTGCAGCACGATCCGGTCGAGCGGGCCGTACTCGATCCGGCGCGCCTTCGTGGCGAGCTTGCGGAGCTCGCGATCGAGCAGCGGCTTGAAGACCGGCGTCCGCCGGAGCAGCGTCATGAGGTCCTCGGCGCTCGCCTCGCGCGTCGCCTTGCTCGGCTCCTCCAGCTCGATCGACGCCGCGGCCCCGTGGCCGTCGCGCCGCTGCAGCGCGGCGAGGTGCGACGGGTTCTTCTCCATGTACGCCTCGAGGAGGCTCGCGTTCCGCGGGATGCACTCGTCGCCCGTGTAGTCCATGAGGTTCCGCTCGGCGGCCCACCGGGCGACGTCGTTCATCGACTTCCGGTACTGCCGGCACGCCGCGGGGAAGATGCCGTCCTGATCGCCGAAGAGCCCCGTCAGCGCCTCGGGCATCAGGCTGAGGCCGAACAGCCGCATGTCCCCCCGCTGGTGCCAGAGCGCGAAGTCGCGCCACCGCGGATCGAGGTGCGCGAGCTCCGGGAACGCGAGCACGTTGTTCTTGAGGACGGCCCGCTCCGCGTCGCGGAACACCCGGTGCCACGTCTCCTGCGCGTTCCACAGGTTGGGGCCCGCGAGCTCGATCGCCTTCTGCAGGTCCGCGTGGTGGGCGTGCAGGAAGGCGAGCGTGGCCTTCTGCTTGCGCATCAGGTTCGTCAGGCTCACGGGCCCGGCCGCGAAGAAGCCGGCCGCGCGCGGCGCGATGTGCCGCATGTCCCAGACCTGCGCCCACGCCGCGACGTCGATCGACGCGCGGATCGGCGCGAACGCCGCGCCCTCCTCGAAGGCCTCGCGCTCCCCCGGCGAGAGCATGTCCGGGTAGTCGTGCTTCACGGCCTCGAAGATGCCGAGGCACGTGAGCAGCTCGAGGTAGAGGCCCACCCTGAGCAGCCAGCGGGGGTCGGGGAGGTTGCGCCGGTGCTGCTCGAGGTCCTGATGGATGGCCCGCAGGTACAGGAGCGCCTTGTCCATGCCGATCGTCAGCACCGGGAACCACGGGTGATAACCGACGTGGAGCTCGTCGATCCCGAGCGCCCGCTGCTGGATCTCCGTGTCCGCCTTGACGAGCCGGTCGAGCAGGCGCGCGTAGAGCGAGCCGAAGCGGCCAGTGTCGAAGATCTCGATGTCCGTCGACTCGGAGGAGACCGTCCTGCCCGCCTCGCTGAGCTTGATCTCGACCCGGAGCTGCTGCCGGAACAGGCTCGCGAACGTGAACGGCTCGAAGCCGTCGGTGACGCGCCGCCGGAACGACTCGGGCAGGTCGGCCCAGAAATAGCCGCCGCCGGTCTCCTCGCCGGGGGGGTGCGGCACGAGCTGCCGCGCCGGCACGATGGTGGCGACGTAGACCGTCTGATGGAACGAGTTCCACGGGGCGGGCTCGAGCTTCGGGACGGGGTAGGACGAGGTCGAGACGATCTGCGGGCTGAGCGGCACGTCCATGAGCCCGGGCACCGGGGACGGCTCGCCGTCGCCGGGGCTCGCGGGGAGGAACCACGCGGACAGGGTCACCTCGAACGGCCGCTCGAAGGGCGCGACGAACGCGTAGAGGTCGCGCAGCCGGTAGAGCAGCCACACCTCGTCGCCCAGCTCCGACGGGTCGCCGGAGGTGTTGATGCAGCCGACGCGCTCGCTGCACCCGTGCCCCGGATAGAGCGCCTCGTCGACGGGCCGCTTGCCGGGCTCGAACGGGATGAGCTCCAGCGACGGAGACAGCTCGGCCGACTCCTCCTCCGGGCTCTGGCGCGCCTCGAGCTGGCGCAGGTACTGGCGGACCCGGGCGAGCTTGTCCTCCCAGTCCATGCCCTCCACGCGGCTCATGAGCAGCCGCTTGAACTGCCTCTGGAACTCCTTCGGGGTCATCATGCTGCGTCCACCTGAGTTGCCGGGGGCCGGACAGGCCCGACGCGAGAGCTTACCGGCTTCGCGCGCGCTGCGTCGTGCGATCAGCGCGGCGCGCGGCGTCCCGCGATCAGCGCGACGCGCGCCGCCCGGCGATCAGCGCGGAGCGCGGCGCTCCGCGATCGGGGCCGAGACCACGTCCGTGCGAGCCCCTTGCAGCGCCGCGTCTCGGAAGGTACGGGCTCAAGCCCTATGGCTATCGAGATCCGCGAGCTCCGGAAGGGCGACAAGAAGGTCCTCAAGGACTTCCTCAACGTGGTCGACACCGTCTACGAGGGTGAGCCCAACTATATCCGCCCGCTCGACTTGGACATCTCCGATCGGCTCGACAAGAAGAAGAACCCGTTCTTCGAGCACGCCGAGGGGACGGCGTGGGTGGCGTACAAGGACGGCAGGCCAGCGGGCCGGATCACCGCGCAGGTCGATCACGAGCACCTCCGGGTCCATCGCGACGACACTGGCTCCTTCGGCTTCATCGATACGATCGACGACGCCGAGACGGCCGGAGCGCTGTTCGCCGAGGCCACGGGCTGGCTGCGCGCGCGCGGGATGAAGCGCATGCGGGGCCCCTACTCGCTCTCGACCAACGAGGAGATCGGCTGCCTCATCGAGGGCTTCGAGCTCCCGCCGGTGATGATGATGCCCTACCACCGGCCGCACCAGGGCCGGCTCATCGAGCAGGCCGGGCTCGAGAAGGTGAAGGATCTCTACGCGTGGGGCTACGAGGTCGGCAACGTCCCCGCCCGGGCGCAGAAGGCCCACGCCGAGGTCCTGGCGATGCCGGAGGTGCACACGCGCTGCGGCGATCCGAAGAACCTGCTCCGCGACATCCGGATCCTCATGGACGTCTACAACGACGCCTGGAGCGATAACTGGGGCTTCGTCCCGATGACCGAGAAAGAGCTCGTCAAGTGGTCGAAGGACGTGCGGCTCATCCTGATGCCCGAGCTCACCAAGATCACGTTCATCGACGGCGAGCCGGCCGCCGTGTCGCTCGGGCTGCCCGACCTCAACCAGCTGATCAAGGACTTCCACGGCAAGCTCCTCCCCGGCGGCATCTTCAAGCTGCTGTGGCGGCTGCGCGTGCGCGGCCCGAAGCGCGGGCGCCTCGTCGTGCTCGGCATCCGCAAGAAGTGGCGCCACGTGCGGCGCTACGCCGGGCTCAGCGCCTTCCTGTACGTCGAGATGAACCGCGCGGCGCATCTGCTCGGCATGGAGGGCGGCGAGCTCGGGTGGACGCTGGAGGACAACGCCGCCATCAACGCGGGCATCCGGCTGATGGGCGGCCGGGTCCACAAGAAGTACCGCGTCTACGAGCGGGCGCTGTGATGGGCGCGGGGGCCAGCGCCGAGCGGCGCAGGCGGCTCGACGCGGGCGCCGGCAGCTCGACGTGGGCGCCAGCGCCGAGCGCCTCGGGCGCGCGCCGGGACCGTAAAGAAGGAGCGGATCGATGAGGGTGCTGGTCACGGGCGCGAGCGGGTTCCTCGGCTCGCACGTCGCCGAGCAGCTCGCGCAGCAGGGGCACAGCGTCGTCGCCCTGGTGCGGCGCTCGTCGGACACGAGGTTCCTGTCGTCGCTGCGCGGGGTCGAGCTCGCGTACGGCGCCGTCGAGGACGCGGAGAGCGTCCGCCGCGCGGTCGTCGGCCCGCCGGGCGTCGACGCGATCGTGCACTCGGCCGGGCTGGTCAAGGCGCGCGACGAGGCGGAGTTCTTCCGGGTCAACGTCGACGGCACGCGGAACCTGCTCGACGCGGCGAAGGCGGCGCCGGAGGGGGCGATACGGCGGTTCGTGTTCGTCTCGAGCCTCGCCGCCATCGGCCCGAGCCTGGACGGGCGCCCCATCGCCGCCGATGCGCGCCCGGCCCCCGTGACGCGCTACGGGCGCTCGAAGCTCGAGGCCGAGCGGCTGGTCCTCGCCGAGAAGGGCGCGTTGCCCGTGGTCGTCGTCCGCCCCCCGATGATCTATGGCCCGCGCGACCAGGAGTCGTTCGCGTTCTTCCAGAGCGTCGCGCGCCGCTTCCTCCCGATGCTCGGCGACGGCAGGAACACGCTCAGCGTGATCTACGCCTCCGACGCCGCCGCCGCGTGCATCCGGGCGATCGAGAGCGACGTGCCGAGCGGCCGCGCCTACTTCATCGACGACGGAAGCGTGTATGTGTGGCGCGACATGCTGGCGGACGTCGAGGCGGCGCTCGGCGCGCGGGCGCTCGTCCGCGTCGGCGTCCCGTTCTCGCTCATGCGCGGCGCCGCGCTCGCGAGCGAGGGGCTCGGCCGCCTCACCGGCAAGGCCGTGATGCTCACGCGCGACAAGCTGAACGAGCTCTCCGCGTCGCACTGGGTCTGCGACTCCAGCGACGCCCGCAGGGAGCTCGGCTGGGCGCCCGCGGTGGGCTGGGCGGAGGGGACGCGCCGAGCGGTCGCCTGGTACCGCGAGCACGGCTGGCTGTGACGTGACGCCGCGCCGCGCGCCGTTTGACGCTCGCCCGCGGCCTCCGTACCGTGAATGCATGTTCCGCCGTCCGCCGGGTGCCCCGGCCCTCGTCGCGATGGCGCTCGGCCTGACGGCGGCGCCCGCGCAGGCCCAGGAGCCGCCTCGAGGCGGCGCCGCCGCGGCGGCTCCGGACGCGGGCAGCGCGGCGGCGGCGCCGGCCGCGCGCGGCGCGCCGGACGCCCCCGCCGCACGGTCGGCCCTGCGCGGCGCCGTCGTGGTGGCGGTGGACGACGCGAGCGCCGAGGCGGCTCGCGCGCTCGCTCGCGCGATCTACGGCGACCCCGCGCTCCGCCCGCCCATCGACGAGGCGACAGCGCAGGTGCTCACCGGCGATCCGCCGCGCCCGGACGCGCCGGCCGCCGTGAAGGAGCTCGCGGAGGTGCGCCGCTCCGCCGGGCGCGCCGAGTCCGAGCCGGTCGCGCGCGGGCTGCTCGCGTCGCTCGGCGCGGGCGCAGGCGCGGCGCTCGTCGTCGCGGTGAGCACGGCGCACGGCCACCCCGTGGCGCGCGTGCTCCGGGTCGCGGGCGCGAGCTACGCGCCGATCGAGCTCGGCGCGACGGTCCAGCGGACCGCGGACGGCGCGGCCGCCCCCGCCGGGGCGACGTTCGACTGGCCGGGCGCGGGCGCGGCCGTCCGCGCGCTGCTCGCTGGAGACGAACGGAGCGGAGGCGCGGCGGGTCGCGCCGCGACGCCGCCCGCGCCCGCCTCATCGCCGCGCGGCGCCTTGGGACCTCGCGCCGACGTCACCCAGGCGGCGCCGAAGTCCGCGAACGGCGGCGCCAGCTCGTCGGAGCCGTCGGAGCGGCGCTCGACGTGGAGCTCCCCCTGGTTCTGGGGCCCGCTCGCGGGCGTGGTCGCCACGGGGATCGTCGTGGTGGTGCTGGCCCAGACGGGCGGCGATTCCGGCGACACCGTGCACCTCCGGGGTCGGATCGCGCCATGACGCGCTCCTCCCGGCGCAGCCCAGCGGGGTTGGGGCTGAGGCTCGCCGCGCTCCTCTGCGTCGCGATCGTCGCCGCGCCCGCGCGGCTCGCCGGCGCCGCGCCCCGCGTCTACGACGCGCCCGCCGCGTCGAGCGACGGCGGCGCCGATCTTCCCGTGCCGCCGCCGCCGCCGGCGTACCACACCGAGGATCTCGGCTGGATCGAGTTCGCCTATCACCCGTCCACCCGCGACCGTGTCCGCCCTCTGATCGCCCGCGCCGGCGATCTGCGCGCCGAGCTCGGCGCCCTGCTCGGCCGCGACGTGCTGACCGCGCCGGTGAAGGTCCGGATCGCGGATGTGCCCGCCGAGCTCGACGACCTCGTCCCCAGGGGCCTCGCTGGCCCCGTGACGGCCGTCTCGTTCGGCGCGCTGCGGCTCGCGGTCCTGAGCGCCTCTCCGCGGCTCGGCGCCGAGACGCCCGATCTCGAGGGCGCCTTCCGTCACGCGCTCGCGCACCTCGCCCTGGATGAAGCGACCGGAGGCGCCGTGGTCCCGCGCTGGTTCCACGAGGGGTTCGCCGCCCACGTGGCCGGTGAGCGCGTCGCTCGGCGCGCGCAGGTGCTCTCGGTCGCCGCGCTCCGGGGGCGCCTCCTCCCGCTCGACGAGCTCGAAGCGAGCCTCGCGGGCGCCGAGGACACGGCCGGCTCGCTGCCCTATGCGCAGGCGGCCGACGTCGTCCGCTTCCTCGTCGAGGACGAGCGGCGGCAGAGCTTCGTGCGTGCCCTGGCTCGGGTGCGCAGCGGCGTGCCGCTCGAGGCCGCGCTCGGGGCCGCCTATGTCTCGACAGGCCGAGAGATCGAGCTCGCGTGGCGCGCCAACGTCGCGCGGCGCTACGGCTTCGTCCCGGTGCTGGCTGGCTCGCTGCTGGCGCTCGGGCTGCTCGTCTCCGGCCGGCTGGCCGTGCGGCGGCTCCGCAGCCGGAGGTCGCCGCCGCCTCCCGCGCCGCGCCGGCGGCTCCGCGCGGTGTCGGAGGCGCGCCACCGCCCTGCGCGCCCGTCCACGGTCCAGCTCGTCGCCACCCTGGGCGCGCGTCACCGCAACGAGGCCGACGGCGACGCGGACGTCCCGAAGGTGGAGCACAACGGCCAGTGGCACACGCTCCATTGAACGCCGCCGAGGAGGCCCGTCGGCCCGATCCCGCCGGACCGCAGCGCCGCCTGACGGAGCTCGCGCTCGGCGCGGCCTGGCTCGTCGGCCTCGCCGCGGCCCTGCAGATCGTGTCCGTGCTCCTGTCGTCGAGCCCGCTCGCGGCGGCGCTCGGCGGCGCGGTCGTCGCCGACGTCGTCGCGGCGCGGGCCGGCGTGCAGTGGACCGACCCTCTGGAGCCGGACGGCCCAGGCCGCCGCGCGCGCATCGCCCGTCGCGTCGGGCTCGGCGCTGCGCTGGGCGCGCTCGCCGTGCTGATCACGCTCGGCGTCTCCGCGGTGCTCGGCTGGGCGACCGTCGAGGCCGGGGCGCCCTCGGCGAGCCTCGGCTTCGCCCTGGCGCGCTCGATCGCCCTCGCTGTCCGCGACGAGCTCCTGCTCACCGGCATCCCCTTCGCCGCCGCGGCGCGCGCCGGCCTCTCGCCTCGCCCCGCGCTTGTCTTCTCCGCCCTCGCGCACGGCGCCGCGCTCGGGCTCGCGCCGGGCGCGTCCCCGTCGAGCTTCGCCCTCGCGACCGCGCTCGGCGCGCTCGCCGCGGCGCTCTTCCTGCGCGCCCGCGGCGTGTTCGCGGCGGTCGCCGTCCACGCGAGCTTCACCTCGCTCGCCGGCGCAGGTCTGCGCGGCGCCCTGCTCGACGCCACGTGGACCCACGGCGCGCTCGCCACGGGGACGCAAGCCTTCGGCCGGCCTGCCTGGCTCGGCGCGGCCGTGCTCGCGATCCTCGCCGCGCTCACGCTCCGCGCCGGCGCCCGGCAGCCTGACCGTCCAGCGCGGTGAGCGCCTCCGCCCCGCGCGGCCGCCACGGAGCTCTCGCCGCCGCGCCGGCATGAAGCGCGCCGCACCCGCGTTGTAGCTCCGGACAGCGGCGCTGGCGGCGCGACGTCCATCGCAGCGGCGCACTCGGCCGCTCCCCTTCCACCTCCGGCGTCCGGCTTCCAGCGCTCGGCGCGTCACATCCACCGGACCGACACCGACATTTCACAGCGCCGTGAGAGCACGTGCCGCGCGAGCGGCTCGCAGGCGAACACGCGCGATGTCCCACAGCGCCTCACCCCTCGGACACGGCTATGTCATATTTCAGCGCACCGCGTCAAGCACACATTGACGCGCCGCCTTCGAGGAACCAACGATCAGGTATGCATTGCGAAAGGATCGTTCGGATTGCGCCGATGATGCTGCTCGCGCTCGTGTCGACGGGCTGCGGCATGGCGACGATGATCGACACGAACACGCGCTCCATCCAGGCAACGACGGAGGAGATGCGGCGGACCCGCGCGACGATCGAGGATTCGAATCAGACGCTGCGGAGCTCGCAGGAGAGCATCGATCGGCTCGCCGAGCTGCGTCAGCCGATGGAGAAGCTCGCCGAGATGCAGGCGGCGATGGAGCGGCTGGCCGAGCTCAAGGGGTCGATGGACGCAATGCAGCAGAGCATGCGCGAGACCGCGCGACTCAAGGAGTCGATGGATCGGCTGAGCCAGATGGAGGCCACCATCGCCGCGATGAACGAGAGCCTCGTGAGTATCCGCGGCCCGCTCACGGACGTCGCCGCCCTGAACGCGCCGATGCGTGATGTCGCCGCCCTGGACGCGCCGATGCGCGACGTCGCCGGGCTGAAGCAGCCGATGGAGCAGGTCGCGACGCTGCGCGAGCCGATGAAGGAGGTGAGCAAGCTGTCGGCCCCGATGGAGCAGATCAGCCAGATCGGGGGCGATTCGTCGCGCCAGACCGGCCTCGTCGCCGTCGGCCTGCTCGGCTGGGGCGTCGTGACGTTCCTCGGCGTGTACTTCGGCGTCCAGGCCGGCACCCGCCGCCAGCAGCGCCTGGCGCAGGGAGATCGGGACTCCAGCGCGGGGCCGGCGCCTGCCGAGCCCGCGCCGCGCGTCCTCTCCGAGAGCCGGAGCTTCGAGCGCCGGGCCCAGATCAAGTCGATGTGATCGAGCTCTGCCGGACGCCTGTCCGGCCGGCGAGCGGCGGAGTCACCCGCCGCCCGCCGTCACATCATCCACCGATCAACGATACGTGTCCCAGTGCGCCGACATGCGATCGGCCTGCCCTGCAGTGAACCCATCCATGCAGGAGTCGTCGGTGTAATCCATGAAGTTCTGGACCGGGTCGAGCCCACCTCCCCGGCAGCTGTCCCTGTTCAGCGGGCAGCCATACGCGGCGCTGCGCTCGGACGCCGTATCCGCCACGCCATCGCCGCTCTTGTTGCAGCCGCCTTCGAACGTGTGGAAGAGGCCGAGCCAGTGACCGACCTCATGCGTACCGGTATCTCCCTCGTTGTACGGCGCCGCATTGCCGCCGGGCAACGTGGAATGGAGCAGGACGACGCCGTCGTCGCTCGGACGGGCCGCGTAGCTCGAGGGGAACGTCGCCCAGCCCAGCAGACCGCCGCCCGGGTTGGCCGTGTAGAGATTGAGGTGGTCTGGCCCACCAATACGGAGCGCCGCCTTGGCCTGCCGCTCGGCCGCGGAGCCCGACGACATGGTGTACCAGGTCGCGTTCCTCGTCCGATCGACCGAGGCCAGTGTGAAGCTGAAGCGGGTGCTCGCGTACGCCTCGTTGAGCACCTCGATCTGCTCCGCGATCATCCCGTCCGTCACGTCGCCGTTCGACACGCCCACGCCCTTGTTGATGACGTGGACGTGCACGGGGATCTCGACCGCCGCGCCCGCCGAGAACCCGAGCGCCATCCGGCTGCGGACGAACTGCTCGACGGCTTCCTTCTCACCGTCGCTCAGCTCGACGGTCGCGCAGCCGCGCCGCAGGGGCGCCGGCGCTGCCTCGACCTGCTCATCAGGCACGACGTCGGCGACGGCCGGCGCATCCTCCGCGGGGGTCGAGGGGTCGGCGCCGCACGCGACGCCCAAGGCAGCGATCAAGACTAAGGCAAATACATCCGCACACGTCCGAGCTCGCATGGACACTCTCCTTGGTTCATTTCCCCGCAAAGGAAGCATGAATATAACTCCGCGATCACAATCGGTTCAATTCCAAAAGGGCTGATTCCACTCGCGACGACAAAGGAAGATTCCACGTCTTGGTCGTTCTGGTCGTCTTGGTCGTCTTGCGTGTCTTGCGCCCTCTCGCCGAACGCCGACAGGACCCCGGGACACGCAGAGCGATGACGAGGCGCGAGGGCCCGCGTGGAACGGACACGCCGATTGCTCCAACTTGGATCGATCGCTCCATTATGGAGCACACGTCGAGAGCGGCGCGGACCGAGGGAGCCCCCCCTCGACTCGAGATCAGACGATGCGGACCCGGCCGTTCCGCCTGTTCCATGTCCTCCGCGCTTCGGGGTCAGCGCCGGAGGAGCTCACCCCGATTTCGAGGCGCTTTCCCGAAAAGCGCCGCACCGCGCGCCCATCCGCCTGGTCTGTGCAGTTCGAGCGACGCTCAAAACCAGGTGCACGACGTCATCCAAACTCTCCGCCTGCCACATTCTCTCGCAGCCGGGTCGGCGCTCGTCGCCGCCGGTCCTCTCGGGGCCGCGCTGGGCACGCGCGCACGCGGCCCGAGCGGGAGCAGACGCTGCGTTCTCGCTGACGGTGGCGCGGCGGGCTCGGCGGCGATCTTGCGATCTCGCCCACACTGGCGCGCGGCCGACCCGGGCGCTGCGCGACCGGCGGCGGCGATGCATCGTGATTGCAGTACCCTCCTGGCGACGGTAGATGTCTTGCATGGCGCGTACGAAAGCAGGTCAGTCCGCGGAAGAGCTCCGTGAGCAGATCCGGGCGGCCGGCTTGCGAGCCACCTCGCCGCGCATCGCGGTGCTCCAGAGCCTCGGCCGCTCGCGGACGCCCGTCAGCCATGCGGAGCTCGCTGCTGAGCTCGCCCCGAAAGGGTGGGATCGCGCCACCATCTACCGGAACCTGATCGACTTGACCAACGCCGGGCTCGTGCGCCGCACCGACATGGGCGACCACCTCTGGCGGTTCGAGCTGCGGGAGGCCACCGGCGCCCACGCGGCGGACGAGCACCCGCACTTCATGTGCGACACGTGCGGCGATGTGCTCTGCCTCCCTGACGAGAGCATCGAAATCAAGGCGGCGCGCGGCGCGCCGCGCGCGTTGCGGCGCAAGGGACTCCAGATCCAGATCAAGGGTCGCTGCGATCGGTGCGTGCAGGCCTGAGCGGCGGAGCAGCCCCCGGGCATCGGCGACCCCCGGCCACCGGCGGCCCCGAGCCGCGTGAATGACGCGGCGCTCAGCGGCCGCAGGCGGCTGTCCGCATCTTGGTTGCAACACCAATTTGATATTGATTAGGCCACGTGGCTCGGGCATAGCCCACCGCGCCCATGCTCGCGCTCGCCGTCGCCCTGTCGATCGCCGGCCTCGCCGCGGGGCCGCTCCTCGTGGCGCTCGGCCGGCGCCAGGCGCTGCCGACGTCGGCGCTCGACGGGCTGACGCTCGGCCTCGTGCCCGCGCTCGTGCTCACGCGCCACCTGCCGCACGTGGTCGAGGAGATCGGGGCGCAGGCGGTCCTCTGGGCGGCGCTCGGGTACGCGGCGCTCGGGCTCACGGAGCACAGGAGGCGTGACACCGGCGAGGTGCTGGGGCGGGAGATCGCGTTCTCGGCGCTCGCCGTGCACGGGTTGCTCGACGGCGCCGGGCTCGCGCTGGCCGTGGCCGCGGCCGACAGCGGCGCGGACGGGGTGCTCTTCGCGAGCGCCGTCCTCGTGCACCGGCTGCCCGAGGGGCTGTCGCTCGCGGCGCGCTTTCTGCCCGCCTGGGGGTGGCGGCAGCTCGCCGCGCGCCTCGGGCTCCTCGGGCTGCTCACGGTGCTCGGCGCCGTCCTCGGCCAGCGCGCCATGGAGAGCCTCCCTCACGAGTCGTTCGAGGTGTTCATCGCGTTCGGCCTCGGTGTCCTCCTGCGGCTCGTGGTCCACACGCACGAGGCGCCGCCTCGGAGCGCGCGCGCGCGGACCACGAGCGCGATCGCCTTCGCCTCGGGGCTCTGCGTCGCGCTCGCGCTCCCCAGCCCGGAGAGCTCCTTCACGAGCGCGCACGCGTCCGAGCTGTCGATCGCGGAGTCGCTCGGCCCGCTGTTCGTCGAGACGGCGCCCGCCATGCTCGCCGGGCTCGCCATGGCGGGGCTCCTGCGCGCGTTCTCTCCGAGCGTCCTGCGTCGCTCGACCGGCTGGCTGCGCGGCGGTGCGGCGCTGCCCCGGGCCGCCCGCAGCCTGGCGTCTGGGCTGCCGCTGCCCCTCTGCGCCTGTGGCGTTGCGCCGCGCATGCAGCGGCTCCCGCGCGCGAGCGCGCCGGTCGCCGCGGTCGTCGCCGTCGTCCTCTGCGCCCCGGCGCTCGATCCCGCCGGCGCGCTGCTCTCGCTGCGGGTGCTCGGCCTGCCGTTCACCGCGGCGCGCGTCGCGGGCGGCGCGCTCCTCGCCGTGCTGGTCGCGCTCCTCGTCGCCAGGGTGGCCGGGGCGCCAGGATCGAGCGCTGCGCCTCCCTGCGGCGCGCCGCCCGTCATGGCAGGGGCCGTGGCGTCGCCGGGCGCGCGGCTCCGCGCCGCCGTCGCCGAAGCCGTAGGTCCAGCGCTCGATCACGTGGCCGCCTGGTACGTCGTGGGCCTGACGCTCGCCGCCGTCCTCGAGGCGTCCATCGCGCCGGCCGCAGCGCGCGTGCTCGACGCGCCGGCCGACGTCCTCGTGAGCGCGCTCCTCGCGGTGCCCGCTCACGTGTGCGCGCAAGGCGCGGCGCCGCTCGCCGCGGCGATGATCCACAAGGGGCTCCCGGTCGGCGCGGCGCTCGCGTTCCTCGTGGCGGGGCCCGCGACCCACATCGCGGCGCTCGGCGCGCTGCATCGGGCGTTCGGAGCGCGCGCCGCCGCCGTCTCCGCGCTCTTCAGCGTCGCCTTCGCCGTCGCGCTCGGCCTCGTCGCGAACGCCTTCGTCCCCCTCTCGGCGGTCCCGGACCTCCACGATCTCGCGCCCCAGGAGCACTCCACCATCGCGTGGGTCTGCGCGGCCGCGCTCGGCGCGCTCCTGCTCTCCAGCTTCATGAGGCTCGGCCCTCGCGCATGGTTCGGCGGCATGCGCGGCGCCGGCGATACCGGTGCGCCCGGGTCAGAGGAGCCGCATGGGCCCTGCGCACACGCGCATCGCTGCAGCGCGAGCGGCGCACCGGACGACCACGGCGCGCCGCCCGCCTGACGCCGGGCTCCCCGGAACGTCGTTCCAGGAGATCCCCTCGCCGGTCTCCCTCATGCGCCGCTCGCCGGTCTCCTTCGCGTGTCGTCCCGCGGCCTCCACCCCACGCGCCTGAGCTCCGGCGCGGGGCGGCGCGGCGATCACCCTAGCCGGACCGAGCCGTGGTGATCGCAGTGATCGCCGTGCGGATGGTGCAGGTGCGCGCCGACGAGGTAATCGAAATGATCGCCGTGGGGCACGGCCTGATGGCCGCAGCCTGCCCCGTGCGTGTGCGCCTTCGCGTGGTCGGCGCATGCATGGCCCGGCGTGCACGCGTCAGGGTTCTCCTTGCCGACCGAGAGCACGTGCTCATCGAAGTGATCGCCGTGCGGATGATGCAGGTGTCCGTCGTGCAGGTAATCGACGTGGTCCTCGTGACGCAACGCCTGATGTCCACATCCCTGCCCATGAACATGGGCGTGCGCTTCATGCGTCTGGTGGTCGTCCATCGACTTGCATCCTTTCCATCAATGCTGGCTTCGAGCTCAGGTGACGGCTCGAAGTGGGGGCAACATGGGGCCCCGACGCGCACTGCCGCAAGGAGCAACCTGACGCGCATGCCGTGGACGAGCGGGCCGCGCTCGCTCGCCCTGCGGCGCCGCGGCGCTCAGCGGATCCAGTACCTGCCGATGAGCACGAGCGCCATCGCCCAGAGCACCACCCCGATGCCCGCCGCGACGAGCATGGCCTTTGGCAGGCGCCTGCCGTGCTGCACGAGCCGTCCCAGCGTCCCGGCGGAGCCGCCGCCGCGCGCCGCGCTCTCCGGCGCGAGGCCGACGTCGCCGCCGAGGCCGGTGTCCGAGGCGCGCCGCCCCTTCTGTCCCCGGAAGCGCTCGGCGCGCAGCTCGCGGAGGACGGCCTCGAGCTCCTTCGCGAGCGCGCCCGCCGAGGCGATCCGTTCGTCGCGCTCGCGGCGGAGGCACGTTTCGACGAGCTGACAGAGGCGCGGCGGGAGCCCTGGCCTGCGCGCGGCGATCGGATCGCAATCCTTGCTCAGGATCCGGACCATCAGCGCGTTGTAGTTCGGCGCCTGATGCGGGGTCGTCCCGGTCAACGCCTCGTACATGACGACGCCCAGCGACCAGATGTCGGCGCGGGCGTCCACGTCCTCGCGCCCCGCGGCCTGCTCGGGCGACATGTAGGCCGGCGAGCCGACGACGCAACCCGTGCGGGTCAGCGAGAAGTTGTGCTCCTTCTCCAGGACCTTGCTGATCCCGAAGTCAAGGATCTTCCCCACGAGCTCGCCCAGGTGGTTGCGGTGCACATAGATGTTCGCGGGCTTCAGATCGCGGTGGATGATCCCTTGCTGATGGGCCATGTCGAGCGCCCGCGCGAGGCCGAGGAAGAGCTCGACCAGCACCTCCGGAGCGATCGTGCTCTCGCGCCGCAGCCACTCGTCGAGCCCCTCGCCGACGAGCAGCTCGAACACGAGGAACGGAGAGCCGTCCTCGGCCTGACCGAGGTCGAGGATCTCGACGATGCTCGGGCTCCGCAGGCGTCCGCTCGCCTTCGCCTCGTTGAAGAAGCGCTGGAGCGCGACGGCGTCCCCGGCCACCTCGGGGCTCATCACCTTGAGCGCCACGTCGCGGTCGATGAGCACGTTCTTCGCGGCCCACACCGACCCGCTGGCGCCTTGGCCCAGGAGCTTCACGAGCCGGTAGCGAGACTGGATGAGATCGCCGGGGTTCACTGCTGCGCCGAGGTGTCGCTGGGGAGCTGAGGGAACTGAAGGAACCGAGGGAACCGAGGAAACAGACCAACCGGCGGACCGGAGGACCGCGGGACCGGCGGCCGAGGAGGAGCTGGCTTGACGCCGCCCCCACCGGAGCCGGACCGGAGGATAACCCGAGCCATGGACGAGCGGTACCGCGGTGCGGCGCGCTCCAGCAGGAAGCAAAAGTTCGCGGTGCGAGGGGGCGATAGCCCACCTCGTCGCCTCCGCGGGCGCAGAGATCCGTGGATTTTGCGATACCGCGGCGCTTCGACTCGACGTCACCGGCGCGCGCCGAACACGACGGCCAGCGATGAAGAGCCCGGACAGCGAGGGGCACAGCGCAATTTTCTTGTGCGCCGGCCCCTGCTCTGTCCTCGGAGGTGGGGGCGATCAGACGTCGTAGTAGAGGAAGAACTCGTGCGGGACCGGGCGGAGCCGGACCGCGTCGACCTCGCGCTCGCGCTTGTAGTCGAGCCAGGTCTTGAGGATATCGCGGGTGAAGACGTCGCCGCGGAGCAGGAACTCGTGGTCGCGCTCGAGGGCGCCGAGGGCCTCGTCGAGCGAGCCCGGCATGTGCGGCACTTCCTTGAGCTCCTCGGGCGAGAGCGCGTAGATGTCCTTGTCGAGCGGGTCGCCCGGATCGATCCGGTTCTGGACGCCGTCGAGGCCGGCCATCATCATGGCGGCGAAGGCGAGGTACGGATTGCAGCTCGCGTCCGGGAAGCGGACCTCGATGCGGCGGCCCTTCGGGCTGTTGCCGGGGGCCAGCGGGATGCGGATCGACGCCGAGCGGTTGCGGCTCGAGTACGCGAGGTTCACGGGAGCCTCGTAGCCCGGGACGAGCCGGCGGTAGCTGTTCGTCGTCGGGTTGGTGAGCGCCGCGAGCGCCTTTGCGTGCTTCAGGATGCCGCCGATGTACCAGAGGCCCGTGTCGGACATCCCGGCGTAGCCGTCGCCGGCGAAGAGCGGCTTGCCCTCCTTCCAGAGCGACTGGTGGCAGTGCATGCCGCTGCCGTTGTCGCCGTAGAGCGGCTTCGGCATGAACGTCACCGACTTGCCGTTCTTGCGGCCGACGTTCTTGATGACGTACTTGAACCACATGAGGTTGTCGGCCATCGCCGTCAGCGTCGAGAACTTGATGCCGATCTCGCACTGGCCGGCCGACGCCACCTCGTGGTGGCCGACCTCGACCGCGATGCCGGTCTCGATCAGCGTGGACATCATCTCCCCGCGCAGATCGCCGAGCGTGTCGGTCGGCGCGACGGGGAAGTAGCCCTCCTTCGACCGGATCTTGTGCCCGAGGTTCGGGCCGGCCTTGCCGGCGTTCCAGACCGCTTCGTCGCTGTCGATCTCGTAGAAGGCGCCGCGCTGCGAGCTCTCGTAACGGACCGAGTCGAAGACGAAGAACTCGGCCTCGGGCCCGAAGTAGGACGTGTCGGCGATGCCGCTCGCGCGGAGGTGGTTCTCGGCCTTCTGGGCGATGTAGCGCGGGTCGCGGCCGTAGGGCTGGCCGGTCACCGGATCGCTGATCTTACAGATCATGCTCAGCGTCTTCTGGGCATGGAACGGGTCGAGCTTCGCCGTCGACGGGTCGGGCGTCATCAGCATGTCGCTCGCGTTGATCGGCTGCCATCCGCGCACCGACGAGCCGTCGAAGCCGATCCCCTCCTCGAAGAGATCCTCGTTCAGGCGGGACGCCGGGATGGTCGTGTGCTGCCAGATGCCGGGCAGATCGATGAACTTGAGATCGACAAATTTTACGTCGTTTTCCTTCGCAAACGCGACGACATCTTTCGCCTTCATGATCTTCTCTACCTCGCTGACTCGCTGCTCTCGCTGTATGTGACTCGACGGTGCGCGGGCTCGTGCTCGCTGTTCGCTTCTCGGTTGTCGGTCGTCGATCCTCGAGCCTGTGACCCGCCGCGAATGCCCTGTGACGCTCTGCCGGCGGCGCGCCTCCTAGATGGCGTCCTCGCCGCGCTCCCCCGTGCGGATCCGCACGGCCTCCTCGACGGGGACGACGAAGATCTTGCCGTCGCCGATCCGACCCGTCTTGGCGCTCTTCTCGATCGCGTCGATCACGTCGCTGACCATGCTGTCCGGCACGACGATGTCGACCTTCACCTTCGGCACGAAGTCGACGACATACGCCGACCCTCGATAGACCTCTTTCTTGCCGCCGGTCCGACCGAAGCCCTTTACCTCGGTCACCGTCATGCCCTGAATCCCGACCTCGGCGAGGGCGTCCTTGACCTCGTCGAGCTTGAACGGCTTGATGATCGCCTCGACCTTTTTCATTGCGCACGCCTGTGGTGACCGGGTGCCCGCCAGGGTGGAAGACCCGGGCGCTCACCCGAAAGGCCCCGCCGGAGCAGAGCTGGTAAAGGGGGGACACCTCCGCCGGCGGCCTCCCATCGATGTGCCGGGCGCCGCCCGGCTTCCGATCCGTGACGGGGGCGGCCCGGTCCACCGAGCCTTGCCCGACACTGTCAACGACTCAGGGACCCATCCAGCGGAGCCGGATCGGCGCCCCTTCACCCCGGACGCTGGCGCGCGACCGAAGGTCCAGGCTGGTGTACCCAAGCTCATGTTTCCGGAATGTTTCGCGCATCCTGCGAGCGTGAGAAAAGTGCATCGGGCGTCAGAAAATCGGAGCCCGCTTACTTTTTTCACAGCTCCACCTGCGCAAGGCAGAGCCCGCTTGCGCGGCGGCGGCGCCGGGGGGGTGAGAATCCGCTTACGCACCGCGGCGCCGGAGGTGGGTCCCCGCGTTGTTCCATGGCCAGCCCGGCATGGAATCCGCTTTCACGGCGCCGTCCTGGAACCGCTGAGCTCGCTCGTGCGGCGCCCGGGAAGGGATCGGCCCCTCCCTGACGGGTCATGCTGCGCTCGCCATTGTTCTTGCGACGCGGCTCGAATAGGCTGCGCTGGCGAATCCAGTCGCGGGACAGCCCTGCCTGATGGCTTTGCCGAACAAAGCGAAGATCCCGGTAGGCACGGTCCTCGCCGGAAAATACCGCATCACACGCGAGATCGGGCGCGGTGGCATGGCTGCCGTGTACGAGGCCGAGCACATCGACATCGGCAAACGCGTGGCGATCAAGGTGCTCGCCCAGGAGCTGACGACCTCAGCCGTCGTGGTCGAGCGCTTTCTCCGAGAGGCCCGGGCCGCCGCGTCGATCCGCAGCCCCTTCATCTGCGACGTCTACGACTCCGGCAAGCTCGAGGACGGGCGGCCCTTCCTGGTGCTCGAGCTCCTCGAAGGCGAGTCGCTGTACGAGCGGATGACCGTCATCAGGTACCTCGACCCCGAGACCACCGTGACGGTGGTCTCCCAGGTGTGTCGAGGCCTCACCAAGGCGCACGCCGCCTCCATCGTCCACCGCGACCTCAAGCCGGAGAACATCTTCCTCACGAAGGATGAGGAGGGCCGGCTCTGCGCGAAGATCCTCGATTTCGGCCTCGCGAAGTTCTACGCGCCGGTCGACGGAGGCGACGCGCAGGCGCGCCTCACCCGCGAGGGCGCGGTCTTCGGAACACCGGCTTACATGAGCCCGGAGCAGGTGCGCGGCCAGGGAGCGGTCGACCACCGCGCGGATCTCTGGGCGCTCGGCTGCATCACGTACGAGTGCCTCACCGGCCGCACCGTCTGGCAGACCGAGCAGGGCGTCGCGATGACGTTCGCGCAGATCGCCAACGCGCCCCTGCCGCAGCCCGCGGCGCTCCGCCCCGACCTCCCGGCGAGCTTCACAACGTGGTTCGAGAAGGCGCTCGACCGCTCGATCGATCGCCGGTTCCAGACCGCGAGGGAGTTCGCCGACGAGCTGTCGGTCGCGCTCGGCGTCGCGCAGCCGACGCCGCCGCGCGGCGCGGAGCCGTCGCAGGCGGGGCTCGTCATGCCGGGCGGCGACGCGCCGGCCGACCTGTCGTTCGATCCGCCGGGGGTCGTCCGTGTGACCCCCAACGAATCACGGCGGACCGTCCCGTCGGGTCCGGCGGAGCGCGGGGGAGATCCGTTCGCCGGGCTGGACAGCTCGGGCGCGCCCGGCGCCGCGATCGCCGGGCGCGTGAGCCAGGGCGCGGGGCAGCAGATCACCTTCTCCGGGGGCTCGGGCGAGACATCGGTCCCCGATCCGCTGGCGCACGCGTCGCCGCCGAAGCGGGGCGGCGCCGGGCGCGCGCTCGTCGTGTTCGGCGTGCTCGCGCTCGTCGCGGGCGGCGCCTACGCGGGTTACCGCCAGTTCCTCAAGCCGACGTCCCTGCCGCCCGTCTCGTCGACCACCGCGGCGCCGTCGGCCACCAGCGCCCCCTCGGCCTCCGCCGGGGCCAACGTGCCGGCGCGCGCCGACGCCCACGCCGAGCCGCCTGGCCTGGCGTGGCCGCCGCTCGTCGCGCAGGCGCAGGAGGCCGTCGCCGCCGGCGATCTCAAGGCGGCGCTCAGGCTGCTGAAGGACGCTCAGGACAAGGGTAACCACCCTGTGCCGCGGACGCTGAGCGAGAACGTGCAGATCGCCCTGAAGGACGCGAGCGGCAAGGCGGCATGCGCGCTCACCGGCCTCGCGAGGCCGCGCACGCACGATCTGGTGCGCGAGGGCGGCCGCGCCGTCGGAGCCAGCCGGCCTTCGATCGCGCTCGGCCCGCGCGGCGCGGTGGTCACCTGGACGGACTCGCACGAGGGCACCGAGCACGCCTACACGACGACGCTGGACGGCGCGATGCGGCCGTCGTCGCCGGCGCTCGACGTGACGCCCGAGGGCCGCGCCATCGGGCGCCCCGAGCTGACCTCGGCAGGCGATCGGCTGGTGCTCACCTACTGGGACGGCAAGGGACCGGAGGCCGGCGTGCACGTGCGCTGGCTCGACGCCAACGGGCGGATCGACGGCCCCGCCGTGATGGTCGCGCCCTTCCCTCGCGGAGGGAACTCGTGGCCCTCGCTCGCGCGCGCCGCCGAGGGGTTCCTGATCGCGTGGTCGGACGACGGCGACAACGCCTCCGAGGACCTCTTCATGCGTCGCCTTTCGCCGAACCTCGATCCGGCGGGCGACATCATCCGGCTGACCGACGTCACCCCGACGGGCCCCTCGAAGCCGCGCGTCCGCTTCCCCTCGGTGGCGGTGACGAACGACGTGATGCACCTCGCCTTCCGCTTCGATCGCGAGCCGACGCGGGTCATCCAGTACATGCGCCTCCCGCTCGCGAACGCCAGCAAGGGCCTCCCGCCGGCCAGCCCTGGCAAGCGCGCCGACCGCGCGCTCGGCGACCTGTCGCTCGTGAACAGCGATCGGGTCCGGAGCGACAGCCCCTCGCTCGCCTGCGGCGCGAGCGGCTGCTTCGTCGTCTGGCACGGCGAGGCCCCGCTCGGGGGCGCGTCGGCCGCCTACATCGATCCGGCCAAGGGCCAGCCGATCTGGCGCAAGCGGTTCTCGAAGTCGGGCGCGCGCCCGTCGATCGCGATCGCGCCGAGCGGGCAGGCGCAGCTCGTCTGGTTGGAGGGGGGCCGCCTGCTCACCGCGTCGATCAACCGCGACGGCGTCGGCGCGCCCACGAAATTCGCCCGCGTCAGCGGGGATCAGCCGGCGCCCTCGATCAGCCCCGGCGCGAAGCCCGGAGAGTGGTATGTCGCCTGGCTTGACTACGAGGCGGGTCATCTCGAGCCCTACGCCGCCCGCATCCAGTGCCGGTGACCCCATGCTCATCCTCCCACCTCGAAGCGAGGTCCGCGCCCGTCCCATCGAGACCGAGCGGCTGATCCTCGTGCCGATCGACCCGTCCGACGGGCCCGAGCTCTGGCTCGCCGTCAACGGCTCGCGCGCCTACCTCCAGCGCTGGCTGCCCTGGGTGCAGTTCCACACGGATCCGGCCGCGAGCGTGCGCTTCGCCGAGGCGTGCGCCGCCGACTGGGATCACGGCAGGGCGCTGCGCTTCGTGATCCGCGAGCGCGCGCACCGCTCGCTCGCCGGGGTGGTGGGGCTCGAGGCGTGCGTCCACCTGCACCGCTCCTGCGAGCTCGGCTACTGGCTCCGCAAGGAGGCGACCGGGCGCGGGCTCATGACCGAGGCCGCGAGGGCCGCGCTCGGGTTCGCGTTCGGCCACATGGGCGCGCACCGCGTTCGGGTTGCGGCCGCGACGGACAACCATCCTTCCCTCGCTGTCATCGGCCGGCTCGGCTTCCGCTTCGAGGGCATCGCCCGGCAGGCCGAGTGGTGCGACGGCCGCTGGCTCGACCACTCCGTCTTCGCGCTCCTGGCGACCGATCCCAGGTGAAGCCCGCTCACGAGGGCGCTCGCTCGCTAGTTCCCTCCGCGCGCCCGAGGTGGCCCGTGCGCCGCCCGAAGCGCGCTAGCATCCTGATTCCGCCGTGGCCCGCCGTCGTCGCCTCATCCGCTGGCCCCGCGGCACGACGCCGCTCGTGCCGCTCGCGCCCGCGATCGTGATCGTCGTGGGGATCGCCACGGCGGTGGCGATCGCGCTGATCGGCATCGGCCAGCTCGCGAAGATGAGCGATCAGGCCGCGAGCCTGCGCGCCGAGGTGCTGGCCGCGACGCTCTCGGCGCGGCTCCGCGGGACCATCGAGGGGGAGCGGACGGCGTTCCTGAGAGAGGCGGCGCGGCGGGCTGGGTCGGAGATCCTGCTCGTCGATCAGGGCGGTCACGTGCTGATCAACGAGAGCTTCAGCGCGCCGGCCAGGGCCGGCATCGTCCAGATGCTCACCCAGGGCAAGGGCGAGACGACGACCTCGCTCGGCCGCGTCCGGTTCGCGGCGCGCCCGCTGCACCCGCCGCTCTCTCACCTCTCGGTGCTCACCTTCGTCTCCGCGCCGAGCCCGCCGCCCGACTCGATCGCGCTCGGCAACGCCGTCGCGGCGCTCACGGTGCTGCTGCTCGGCGTGGCTGTCGCGGTCGCGCTCTCGTTCACCAAGTCGGCGCGCGACGATGTCGACTACCTGCGCGAGCGCATCACGGCGATGGCGCGCGGACAGGGCCAGAGCGCGCTGCCCACGGACGTGATCCAGGCCGAGCCCGTGCCGATCAGGTCGCTCGACCAGGTCGGCCTCCTGACGGCGGCCTTCAACCTCCTGATCACCCGCTTCGCCGCGGCGGAGCGCACCTACCGGGCGGACCTCCAGCAGGCCTCCGCGATGGATCGCGAGCGCTCGGCGTTCCTCGCGGGGCTGAGCCACGAGCTGCGCACGCCGCTCAACGCCATCCTCGGGTTCGCGCACGTCCTGGAGAGCGAGGTCGACGGGCCGCTCAGCCAGGACGCGCGCGAGGCGCTGTCGGTCATCCGGCAGAGCGGCGAGCACCTGCGCACGCTCATCGACGACATCCTCGACCTCTCGGCGCTCGAGACGGGCAAGCTCCAGCTCTCCCGCCGCGCCGTCAACCTCCGCGCCCTCGTCGACCAGGTGATGCGGGAGGCGTCCGCGGCGGCGCGCGACAAGCCCCTCCAGCTGCGCGTCACCGGGGACCACACCCTGGTCGCGCACGCCGATCCGCGGAGGGTGCGGCAGATCCTGACGAACCTCGTCTCGAACGCCGTCAAGTTCACGGCCCGCGGCTCGGTGACGGTCAGCATCACGGGGCGCGGCCGCTACGCGGCGATCGTCGTCCAGGACACCGGCCCCGGCATCCCGCCGGAGGAGACGTCGGCGGTCTTCGAGGAGTACCGACAGACCGGCGACGTGCGCTCGCGCCGGGCCGGGACGGGGCTCGGGCTCTCGATCGCGCGGCGCCTCGTGCTGATGCACGGCGGGACGATCCAGCTGGAGAGCGAGCTCGGGCGGGGCTCGACCTTCACGATCACCCTGCCGATGTGGATCGTGCAGCAGCCCCTGTTCGCGCCGACCCCGCCCACGCCCGACGCGGCGGCGCCGCCGGGGAACGATCCCGGCGCCGGCGGCCCCCAGGGGAGGATCGCATGACCGAGGAGCGCATGAGGGACGACGCGATCCACTTCGCGAGGCGCGTGCTCGTCCGCCAGGCGCTGGTCGGCGTCGCCGCGTTCGGGGCGATCGCGGCGCTCGCGCCGAAGCTGCTCATCCTGGAGCAGCGCGTCGCCGCCAGCGTGCTCTCGGTCGGCGCCAAGATCGCGCTCGCCGCGATCTGCGCGACCACGCTGCTGACGCTGCTCCGGCTGCGCACCCACCAGAACCTGCTGCGCTCGCTCGTGATCGGCTCGCGCGACATCGATCACGAGGAGCTCGAGCGGTTCGCCGGGCTCCCGACCTCGCTGGCGCTGCGCTTCGTGCTGGCGAGCTCGACGATCTCGAGCCTCATGATGATCCCCGGGATCAGGCCGGAGAAGCTCGACGACGGCCGCGCGGTCAGCCTGCTCATCCTCGCGATCACGATCCTCAGCGCGTCCGCGATCCCGCACTACGTGCTGACGCGCGCCGCGGCGTTCAGCCTCTTCGAGATCAGCCCGGCCGAGGCGATCGGGGCCTTGCTCGAGACCGCCGAGCTCTACCAGACGCCGCGCCGGCGAGTCACCTCCAAGCTGCTCCTGGCCGTCGCAACGCCGGTGCTGCTCGTCGGCGTCGGGGCGGTGCTCATCGCGAACGCGCACCTCCAGACGTTCATCGAGCGCAGCCGGCGCTCGACCGCGGGGCTCATCGCGCGCACGGCGCTCGACCCGTCGCTCGGGGCCATCGACGCGGCCGGCCGCAACGACGTCGTGGCCTCGGCGGCGGAGTTCGGGTTCCTCGCGCGCCTGGAGCACGACTGCGTGGGCGCGGAGCCCTCCTTCGGCCGCGAAGCCGACGGGCAGATCGCCGTGATCACGCCGCTCGACTACGGCTGCGTCAACACCCGGTTCTCCGCCGACCTCGAGCCCTCGGCCGCGATCTGGGGCGCGCTCGTCGCGCTGCTCGCGGTGCTGGTCGCCGCCGCGCTCGGCAACCTGTTCGGCCGCGTCCTCGCTGCCGATCTCGTGCACGCCACGAAGCAGGTACGCTTGCTCGGCACGGACAGCGTGCTCCGCGGCGCCACCCAGATCGCGCGCCCCGCCCGGTTCGCCGTCGTCGCCAGGCTCGGGCACGCCATCGAGGACCTCGCCGAGCGCTTCCGCGTCTTCGCCGCGGCGCAGGAGCGCGCGCTCGAGTCCCGCGAGGCGGCGCAGCGCATGCGCGGCCTCCTGTTCGCGAGCGTGAGCCACGACCTGAAGAGCCCGCTGAACGCCATCCTCGGGTTCGCCGAGCTCGTGGGCCAGGAGGATCTGACCCCCGCGCAGCGCGAGAGCCTGGAGCTCATCGCGACGCGCGGCCGGGAGCTCCTCGGCCTCATCGAGTCGATCCTCGACGCCGCCCGCGTCGAGGCCGGGCAGCTCACGCTCGAGCCTCAGCCGACGTCCGTCGGCTGGCTCATCGCGGGCGCGCTCCGCAAGGCGCGCGAGCTCGCGAGCGACGCCGGCGGCGAGGTCGTCATCGAGGTCGGCGACACGTTGCCGCTGATCCCCGTCGATCAAGCGTACGCGACGCGCGCGATCGCGGTCATCGTCGCGCACGCGCTCCGGACCGGCGCGGCCGACCCGTCGGCGCGCCTCGTGCGCCTCACGGCGACGATGGCCGGCGAGTTCAACAACGAGGTCCGCATCGACATCGAGTACGGCAGCCGCGACGTGCCGCCGGACGAACTCGAGGCCCTGTTCAGCCGGCAGACCACGGCGCGCGGGCGCGGCCTGACGCTCGGCCTCAGTCACGCGCGATCGGTGATCGAGCTCCACGGCGGCTCTCTCGAGGTGGACGGCGCCCCCGACGGCCGGCCGCTCTGCCGCGCTCGTCTACCGCGCATCCCGCCCCCTCGCCGTCCCCGCCTGTCCTCGGTCCCCGCGCTCGGCTGAGGTCGCCCAGCGCCCCGCGGCGACCCGCGCCGCCGCCGCGGGGATCACTTCCCTTCGCTGCTTGCACGCGGTACGCCCGTGGCATGCCTGAACGGGCGCTCTCTCCTGCCGAGACAGGCGACGACGATCGCTTCGACCGCCTCTTCCGGCCTGCCTCGCTCGCCGAGTACGTCGGTCAGGCCAAGCACACGGAGAACCTCAAGGTCTTCGTCGAGGCCGCGCGCCGGCGGCGCGAGCCGCTGGACCACATGCTGTTCTGTGGCCCGCCCGGCCTGGGCAAGACCACGCTCGCCCACATCATCGCCCGCGAGATGGGCGTCGCCCTCCACGTCACGAGCGGACCGGCGATCGAGCACAAGGGCGCGCTGGCCGGCTTGCTGACGAAGCTGGAGCGCAACGACGTGCTGTTCATCGACGAGATCCACCGGCTCACGCCGGCGGTCGAGGAGAGCCTCTACCCCGCGATCGAGTCGTTCAACATCGACATCATGACCGGTGACGGCCCGTACGCGACGACGATCCAGCTCGCGCTGAAGCCCTTCACGCTCGTGGGCGCGACGACCCGCACCGGGCTGCTCACCGCGCCGCTCCTGTCGCGCTTCGGCCACGTCGTCCGCCTCGACTTCTACCCCGTCGAGGAGCTCGAGCGCATCGTGCAGCGCAGCGCCGGCCTGCTCGACGTGCCGATCGACGCCGGCGGAGCGCGCGAGATCGCGGCGCGCGCGCGGGGGACGCCGCGCGTCGCCAACCGCCTCCTGCGCCGCGTCCGCGACTTCGCCGAGGTGCTGGGCGACGGCGCGATCACGATGGAGATCGCGCGGAAGACCGCGGAGCGGCTCGAGATTGACGCCGCCGGCCTCGACGAGATGGATCGCCGGCTGCTGCGCGTCATCGTCGATCACTACGACGGCGGGCCTGTGGGCATCGACACCCTGGCCGCGGCGCTCAGTGAGCCACGCGACACGATCGAGGACGTGTACGAGCCGTTCCTGCTCCAGCAGGGCTTCGTCGGCCGCACGCCGCGCGGCAGGGTCGCGACCCGCCGCGCCTACGAGCACCTGGGCATCGCGGCTCCAGCGGCAAAGCAGGGGGATCTCTTCTCCTGATCCCAGCGCCGCGCGGGCCGCGCAATGCGTTGCGCAACGCCGCGCAACGCCGCGCAACGCCGCGCCGATGTCCGGAATTCTCTCATCGCTCCAGCCTGGAGTCGCTAAGCTTGGCGTGTGCCTCGCCGTGATCCTGTGCTCGTCGTGGACGACGACGCCGTCAGCCGGCAGATGCTGCTGCACGCGCTCGCCGATGCGGGCATCGAGGCCGTCGCGGTCACCTCGGGCGCGGACGCGCTCGCCTGGCTCAAGGCGAGCGTGCCCGCGCTCGTGCTGCTCGACCTCGTGATGCCGCCCCCTGACGGCTACGTGGTCCTCAGCGCCGTGCGGGACGCCCCTCGGACGCAGGACGTCCCCGTCGTCGTGCTGACCGCGCTCGACGCGGACGAGGAGGTCGCCCGCGCCTTCGAGCTCGGCGCGGACGATTTCATCCGCAAACCGTTCCGCCCTGCCGAGCTCATCGCGCGCATCCGCGGGCAGCTCCGGATCCGGGACTACGTCGACGCACTCGCGCGCAAAGAGCACGACGCGAAGGTGGTCCTCGAGCTCACCCAGGCGCTCTCCTCGACGCTCGACTTCCGGAACATCCTCTTCACGGTCGTGCGGCGCATCGCCGAGGTGGCGCGCGTCGACCGCTGCAGCATCGTCCTCGTGCGCGACGCGGGCGACGTCGGCTACGTGGTCGCCGCGAGCGACGACAAGGAGCTGCGGGATCTGCCGATCGATCTCGGCAAGTACCCGGAGATCCAGCGCGTCATGCGCACGGGCGACGTGCTCGTCATCGACGACGCGAAGGCGCACCCGCTGTTCGACATCGTGCGCGCGGAGCTCCCGGAGAACGCGTTCCGCTCGCTGGCGCTGCTGCCGATCCTGTTCGAGGACAAGCCGCTCGGCGTGCTCTTCTTGCGCGGCCGGCAGCCTGTAGCTCCCCACGCGCACGAGCTCTCGCTGGCCCGCACGGTCGCGAGCGCCACCGCGATCGCCCTGCGCAACGCGCGCATCCTGCAGTCGCTCCGCGATCAGACGCAGCAGAGCACCTTCGCCCGGTTCGAGGCGGAGCGCCGGCTGAAGGCGCTCCAGCGCTACGCCGACTTCTTCTATTCGACGGCCGACGGCATCGTCGTCGTCGATCCTGACGGTCACATCCTCTTCTCCAACCCGCGCGCGCAGGCGATCACCGGGCGCACGGCGGAGGACCTCGAGAGGGCGAACCTGGCCGATCTCGTCGACGCGCGCGAGCACCCTCTCCTCGAGGAGATCCGGGCCGGCTTCGCCAAGGGATCGTTCCCGCACATGGTGGACTTCACCGTGCGGCGGGGCGAGCACGAGCGGCTCATCCTGAGCTTCAGCTTCAGCAGCGTCCTTCGCGAGGAGAGCGGCGCCGTCCTGGTCAGCTTCCGCGACGTCACCACGGAGCGCGCCACCGAGGCGGAGCTCACCAAGACCAAGGAGTTCCTGGAGCGCGTCATCGACAGCTCGGTCGACGCGATCGTCTCGGCCAACATGGAGGGCGTCGTCCTGCTCTTCAACCGCGCCGCCGAGCGGATCTACGGGTATGACGCGAAGGAGGTCGTCGGCGTGATGAACGCCCGCGCGCTCTACCCCGACCACAACGCCGAGCACATCATGAGGCTCATCCATGCGAAGGAGCACGGCGGTCCCGGCCGGCTCGAGGGCTACCGGACCGAGGTCCTGGCCAGGGACGGGTCGCGCATCCCGGTGCACCTCTCCGCGGCGCTGATCTTCGAGAACGGCGTCCCGGTCGGCTCCGTCGGCATCTTCACGGACCTGCGGGAGCGGATGCGGATGGAGGCCCGCCTCACCGAGGCGCAGGAGGAGCTCCGCGCTCGCGAGAAGCAGGCCATCATCGCCGAGCTCGCGGGCGCGGCCGCGCACGAGCTGAACCAGCCGCTCACCAGCGTGCTCGGCTACGCCGAGCTGATCTGCCGCCGGATCGACGACGCGTCCCCCATCAAGGGGGCCGCGGCCACGATCCGCAGCGAAGCCGAGCGGATGGCGGAGATCGTCCGCAAGATCGGCAAGATCACCCGCTATGAGACGAAATCCTATGTCGGCGCCGCGAAGATCATCGATCTCGACCGGTCGAGCGGCGACGACCCGAACAGGGTGATCGGGTGAGCGGAAAGACCGCGGAGCGCCTGGGGGAGCAGCCATTGTCCGACGCTCCCGTCACGCTCCGGAAGCCCCTCACCCGGGACATCCCGATCGAGTGGGTGGACAGCCTGCTGATCGCGTCGAGCGAGCTGGATCCGTCGGCCTCCATCGAGCAGCGCGCCTCGACGCTGCTCGGCGCGGCCGCGAAGGTGCTCACGGCCTGCGGGCTCGGCGTCTACATCCCCGGCGCGACGGGGGCGCAGGTGGCCGTCCGGGTCTCGCCGCGCGCTCGCCGCGACGACGTCCGCGATCCGGCGCGGCTCCTCCCGGAGTTCGCCTTCGAGCGCGTCGTGGCCATCGAGCCCGGAGGTCGGTCGACGATGCACATCGCGGCCGACGACGCCGCGTACCTCGACAGCGCGCCGGTAGAGGCGCTGGTCGACCGGCTCGTGCTCACCCTGGGTGCGTCGCTCCGCGAGGCGCGCGCGCACGACTCGCTGCGCGCTCAGGTCATCCAGGCCGAGAAGCTGGCCTCGCTCGGGAAGATGGCCGCAGGCGTCGTGCACGAGCTCAACAACCCGCTCACCTCGATCCTCGCCTACTCCGAGTACCTGCGCCGCAAGGGCGAGCGAGGCGGCTTCGACCCCTCGGACATCGAGCGGCTCGCGAGGATCAACGACGCGGCGGATCGCATCCGCCGGTTCTCGCGCGACCTGATCGCCTACGCGCGGCCGTCCACGGAGAAGCCGGGCGCCGTCTCGCTCCACGACATCATCGAGCGCGCGCTCGTCTTCTGCGAGCACCTCCTCGACCAGACCGGCGTCACCGTCGAGCGGTGCTTCGACGAGATCCCTCCGGTTTGCGGCGTCATCGACCCGCTGACGCAGGTGTTCGTGAACCTGTTCACGAACGCCGCGCACGCGATGCACGAGCGCGGCGGCTGCCTCGGCATCGCCACCGCGATGTCGCCGGAGGACGGCTACATCACGGTGACGATCCGCGACGACGGGCACGGGATCGAGCCCGAGCACCTGCCGAGGATCTTCGACCCCTTCTTCACGACGAAGACCGATGGAACCGGCACCGGCCTCGGCCTGAGCATCGTAAGGAACATCGTTGCCTCGCACGGCGGCAGCATCCGCGCGGATGCGCGCGCCCCGCGCGGGACGGTCTTCTCTCTGGATTTGCCGATCGCGCTGCCGTCCTCGGCCCGCCGCTGAGCAGGGGCGAGCTCCCCTCGGCTCAGGGCGCGACCTTGATGCCGATCACGAGCACACCGTCCATGTGCTGCTGACCCGCCACGAAGAAGTTCTCGCCGGCCTTGGCGTTCACCTCGAGCAGCGGCAGGAACGTGGTGCCACCCGGCTTCTGGATGCTCGCGCTGACGACGAAGCGCCTCGGCTCGTCCTTCTTCTTCGCGGCCACCACGTCCTTCAGCGACACCATGAGGACGCTGCCGTTCGGCAGCTTCGTCGTGGTCGGCTTCCCCTTCTGCAGGCTGACCTTCCGCCGTTCGAGGAGCTTGTAGCTGTTGTACGACGAGAACGGGGGCTTCCCGAGCTCGGGCATCTTGCCGATCTTCGGGTCGATGCCTTTCCCGTCGTTCGTCGCGTGGAGGATCACGATCTCGGACGTGACCTCGGCGTCTGACGGCGCCGCTTGCGGGGGCGCCGGCGCCTGCTCTTGCGCGACGGCAGGGGAAGGGCTCACGCCGAGCGCCAGGACCATGGTCGCGGTGATCGCACTCGCAAGAAATCTCATCACTGTCCTCCCGGACCGTCATCGGAGAGCCAGACCACCGTGGTCGTCGGGCCTGAAGCCACGGCCTCCTGCGGGACGTAAAAGATGGTGCCCATGCGTGCCCCGAAGTCGACCGCGGCGATCTCGACGCCGGGCTCGACCTCCCCCTCGAAGCTCGGCGCGGCGGCGGGCTCCTTCGCCGGCGCAGCGAGCAACGCGGAGGGCGCCTCGGGCGGCGGGGCGAGCAACGCGGAGGGCGCCGATGTCGTCAGCTCCGCGGTGGGTGTCTCCACGCCCATCTTGCCCCAGACCATCAAGGCGGCGGCCGCCGCCACGGCGAGCGCCGTCAGCGCGAAGATCCCTCGCGAGTTGTCGTTCGCCGGCGCTCCCTGGAGCCGCGCCCGAACGCGGGGCGGCTCGCCCGACGGCGACGCCGCGAGCGGCGGCGCGACGGCGCCCCCGTCCACCCGCGCGGCGCCCCCCTGCCCTTCGAGGATCTTCGCCATCACCCCATCGGCGATGCCGTCGGCCGCGCTGGAGGCCAGCGCGCTCTCCTGGATCATGTCGGCCGCGGTGACGAGCGCTGCGACCTTCGCTCGGCAGCGAGGGTCGTGGAGCACGTACTCCTCCACCTGCCGGTGGCGAGCCTCATCGAGCTCGCCGTCGACATAGAGCATCAGCTCCAGGTCCGTCGGCGGGGCGCTCGCTTCCCCGTGATTCGCCTTGCTGCTGTTGGCGGTGCTCACGCGATCTCCTCCGGGTCCTCTGCTGGGGCCTTGCCCTCTTCCTCCGCGTAACAGTCAGCGAGGGCGCGCTGAAGCTTCTGACGAGCGTGGAACAGGCGGCTCATGATCGTCCCCTTCGAGACCCCCATGGCCTGAGCCATCTCCTCGTACGACATGCCCTCCACCTCCCGCATCAGGATCACGCCTCGGTGGTAGGGCGGCAGCGCGTCGAGCGCGGCCTGGATGCGCCCGGCGATCTCCCGGCGCCGGACGACGTTGAGGGGGTCCGCGCCGTCGATCCGAGCGACGAGCGGGAAGTCGGACTGCTCGTCCGCCGCCTGGTTCTCCTGGAGCTCGAGGTCGCGGCGTCCCGGCTTCCGCATGAGGTCGATCGCCAGGTTCGTGACGATCCTGTAGAGCCAGGTGAAGAACGAGGAGCCCCCCTGAAAGGAGCCGAGGCCCTTGTAGACCCGGAGGAAGGCGTCCTGCACCAGCTCGCGCGCGTCGTTCTCGTCGCGGACGAGCCCCATCGCGATCGCGAACGCCCTGCGCTGGTGCCGTTCCACGAGCGAGCGGAAAGCCGCTTGGTCCCCCTTCTGCGCCCGCTCGATGAGCTCACGATCTTCCTCCGCTTCCCGCCGCCGCGCCTCGCGATTGGACGCACGGGCGGAAGCGCTATTCAGGCGCGGGTGGAGCTGCTTCGTTTCGGGGTGGTCGCCCTCCGCGGACAGCTCGTCGCCTTCCGCATCGCCCTCGCCGGGATCACCGGGAGGTGCGACCGGCTCGAGCTCGTCCGGGTGAGAAGGTGCAATGGCCACGGGGTCAGCTTACCTGAGGAGGCTGGGGGACGAGGGAGGTCGCGGAGCAGGCGGCCACGCACGGCGCGCGGCAGCCGGCGGACGTGCCGGGCGGCAGGTAGCGGCCGTCCGGCTCACGGCTCATCGGGCTCGTCGCTGAGCTCGGGTAGCTCGCCCAACGTGAGGCGGACATCAAAGACCCGCTCCAGCCGCGCGACGCGGAGCGTAATGACCTTGTTCACGCCGGCGATGCTCGCCATCCACCGGAGCTCGTTCGGGTCGGAAATCGCCTTTCCTTCGAAGCCGATGATCACATCGTCCGGCGCGATGCCAGCTCGGTCCGCGGGTCCGCCTGCCACCACGGTCTTCACCCACGCCCCCTTTCGATCGGGGCGCTTGAGCCGCCCCGCCTCGATCGAGTTGAGGACGTCGACGATCACCCCGACCTGGCTCCGCCGGATCTTGCCGTCACGGAGCAGCATCGGGAGCAACTGCCGGACCATGTTGATCGGGATCGCAAACCCGATGTTGTTCGCGTTGGCGCGCACGGCCGCGTTGATGCCGACCACCTCGCCCTTGAGGTTCAGGAGCGGGCCGCCGGAGTTGCCGGGGTTGATGCTCGCGTCCGTCTGGAGGAAGTTGAAGTAGCCGCTCGGGTCGAGCCCCTTCACGTCGTCCCGGGTGCGGCCCTTGGCGGAGAGGATGCCCGCCGAGACCGTGTGGGAGAGGCCGAAGGGGTTGCCGATCGCGACCACCCAGTCGCCGACCTCGATGGTGTCCGAGTCGCCCAGGGGAAGCGACGGGAGCCCCTTCTCCTCGACCTTCAGCACGGCGACGTCCGTGTGCTTGTCGCGGCCGATGACGGTCGCCTTGATGTCACGGCCGTCGACGAAGCTCACGAGGATGTCGGTCGCGCCCTCGATGACGTGGTTGTTCGTCAGCAGGAAGCCCTCTGGATCATAGACGAAGGCGGTCCCGAGCCCCTCGGCGACCGTGCGGCGGCGGCCGCCCGGCTGCTGCTGCCGCTCGACGCGCGCCTTGACCGTCGCGACCGCGGGATCGGCCCTGCGCGCGAGCGGCGCGAAGGAGCCGGGCATGCCCTCAGAGCGGACGATCGGGGGAGGAGGCGGCGCCGACGGAGGCGGCGGCGCGGTCGCCACCGGCACGGCGCCCGAGGGGACGGTGGAGCTGCTTGCGCTGGAAGAGTGGCCAGGAGAGGCCTTGCTGCACGAGGCGACCAGCCAGGCGAGGAGGACCCACGAGAGAGCCCTGGCGCCAACGGTCACGATCGTTTCGAGACCTCGAGGTAGCGCATCCGCAGATCGTAGAGCGCCTGCTCGAGCAACCTCTCCTCGTCGCCCGAGAGGTTCCCCTTCGTCTTCTCCTGGAGGAGCGACAGCAGATCGATGTCCTGATGCGCGAGGACCAGGTTCTGCTCTTCCCTGCCGTCAGGGCTGGGCGCGTCGCCGAGGTGCACGTACGCGGAGCCGATGATCGACAGCACGAAGGTCGAGAAGTCGAGCGTCGGCAGCTCCGGGGGGCTCCCGAACGGCGGAAGCTCTTCCCGATTCTTCGCGTCGCTCACTCTGCCCCGTCGTCGTCGAGATCGGGCTCGACCCGCGGCCCCTGCGCCGACGCGCCGAGCGCCGGCTGATCGACGGCGATCCCCTCGGCTTGCTCCTCCAGGTCCGGCAAGCCCGCGAGGTGCGCCTCGATGGTCCCGGCGCTGAGCGTCCCGCTCGCCAGCAGGCGCTCGCGCACCCGGCGATCGAGCTGCAGCTCCGTCAGCTTGCCCTTCTCACCTACGGTCATGATGTGATCTCCTCGGACAACCCGCCAGTTCGCAGCGGGCTTATGACGACTTCTTCGAGAGCGTCACGAGCACCCCCCCATCCCCGTGCTCGTGATGGTGGCCGTGATCGTGGTCGTGGTCGTGGTCGTGACCGCAGCAGCCCTCGCTCTCGGACTCCTCGATGCGCTCCTCCAGCTCGGCCTGAGCCTGCGCGATCTCCTCCTCGCTGGCGGCGCGCACGTCCTTGACCTGAACCTGAAAGCGCACCTTCTGGCCTGCCAGAGGGTGATTCGTATCCACCCGGAAGCCTTCGGGGAGGATCTCGATGACCCGGAGCGCGATCGGTGAGCCGTCCGGGCCCTGGGCGACGAACTCGTCGCCCACCTCGACAGCGCCGCCATCGGGGAAATCCGCCTTGTCGACCTCGAAGACGCCGGCGTCATCGCGCTCGCCGAACGCGTCCTCCGCCTCGACGGTGATCTCGCGCTGCTCGCCCGCGCGCAGCCCTTCCAGGGCACGCTCCAGCCCGGGCACGATCTGGGCATAGCCGTGCGTGTAAACGAGCGGCTCCGCGGTCGATGCCTCGTCCACCGTCTCGCCGTTTTCGTTGAAGAGGACGTAGGACAGCGTGACGACCGTATCCGTTGCGATGGGCAGCGACTCCATGGGGCGGCGGTTGGTCTGCCACGGCGGTTCCGCGGTTTCAAGCGAGGCGCGCTTGCGCGGCAGCGTGCTATGAGGACGTCCGATGGCCGACTCCATGGCTCGGGCGACCGGTCGCGACCCCCTCGACGCGTCGCCCCCTGCTGAGCAGGTCGCCACGGAAACCGAGCGCCTCCGTCCCGGAGAGGCGCCGCCGGGCGAGATGCGGCCGGCCTCGGCCGCGCCGGTTCCCCCCGGCGGCGCGGCAGCCCGGGGCCGCCGCGAGGGCGGACCGCATCCTCGACGCGGCGGAGAGAGCCTGGAGCAGGAGCTCTCCCGGGTGGGCACGAAGCGCTGGCTCGCTCGGCTCGGCGTCCTCGCGACCATCGCAGCGCTCGTCGCGGGGATCGTCGTCTGGAGGATCCGGACGAGGCCCCCGCCGCCGCCGCGCTACGTCACGGGCGACATCACCACGGGCGACGTGCTCGAAGTGGTCCAGTCGACGGGGCAGGTCAAGCCGCTCACCGAGGTGCAGATCGGCGCCCAGGTCTCGGGACGAATCACCAAGGTCTACGTGGACTTCAACAGCATCGTGAAGGCCGGCGACGTGCTGGCCGAGATCGATCCGACGCTCTTCGGGGCGCAGATCGACTCGAACCAGGCGCAGATCTCGGCGGCGAACGCGAGCGTCGTGCGCTCGGAGGCCTCGCTGGGGACCGCCAAGCAGCGGCTCGACCGCGCGAGGAAGATGGTCGCCGAGGGGGTGGGCTCGCAGGCCGATCTGGATACCGCGCAGGGCGCCTACGACGTCGCGCTCGCCGACGTCGCGGCCTCCAAGGCGCAGGTGGCGCAGCTCAGGGCGGTGCTCCGCTCCTCCACGACGAACCTCCAGTACACGCGCATCTTCTCGCCCATCGACGGGGTCGTCATCAGCCGCGCGATCGACCCCGGGCAGACCGTGGCGGCGAGCTTCCAGGCGCCGACCCTCTTCGTGATCGCCCAGGATCTCCGCAAGATGCGCGTGCTCGCCGACATCGACGAGGCGGACGTCGGGCGGCTCCGCGAGGGCATGGCGGCGGACGTGAGCGTCGATGCGTTCCCGGGCGAGACGTTCCGAGGGACGGTGAGCCAGGTGCGCTACAGCCCGTTGAACCAGTCCGGCGTCGTGACGTACGCGGCGGTCGTCGAGGTCGACAACCCCGACGTCAAGCTCCGGCCGGGGATGACGGCGACGGTGAGCGTCCGGTCCGCCGAGGCCAGGGGGGTGCGGCGGCTGCCGAACGCGGCGCTCCGGTTCAAGCCGGCCCCAGCGCGGGACAAGGACGGCAAGGAGATCAAGGCGCCGCCCCTCGAGCCGCTCCCGCCGAAGAAGGGCCGGATCTACGTGCTGACCGACGCGACGCCGGGGGCGGAGAAGATCGAGCCCCGCGTCGTCGACGTGGGGATCACCGACGGCATCTTCACCGCGCTGGCGTCCGATCTCGGGCCGCTCAAGGTCGTCACCGACGAGAACGACGATCCGTCAGCGAGCGGCAAGGGGCGCGGCCCTCGGCTGTTCTGAGGCGTGATGCTGCCCCAGAGCCAAGACGTCGCCGCGGCGCCCCGGGACGAGCCGCTCATCGAGCTCTCGAGCGTCGGCAAGGACTACACGACCGAGGCCGTCATCGTGAGGGCGCTTCGGCACGTGGATCTGACCATCCAGCACGGCGATTTCGTCGCGATCGTCGGGCAGAGCGGCTCGGGCAAGAGCACCCTGATGAACATCATCGGGTGTCTGGACCGGCCGACGCAGGGCACGTACCGGCTCGACGGCCTCGACGTCACCCGGCGCAGCAACGACGCGCGCGCGATCGTCAGGAACCGCCTTATCGGGTTCGTCTTCCAGGGCTTCAACCTGCTGCCGCGCACCACGGCGCTCGAGAACGTGGAGCTGCCGCTGGTCTATCGGGGCGTCGGCGCGGCGGAGCGGCGCAAGCGGGCGCTCGAGGCGCTCGGCGCGGTGGGGCTGGCCGAGCGCCTGCACCACACGCCGAACCAGCTCTCGGGCGGACAGCAGCAGCGCGTCGCCATCGCTCGGGCGCTCGTCACCTCACCGCCGCTGCTCCTCGCCGACGAGCCCACGGGCAACCTCGACACGCGCACGAGCTACGAGGTGCTCGGGCTGCTGCAGCGGCTCAACCGGGGCGGGATCACGATCGTCCTCGTGACGCACGAGCCGGACATCGCCGCCTGCGCGAGCCGCGTGATCACGATGCGCGACGGCGAGATCCGCAGCGATCTCAGGGACGACCGCCCCGTCGACGCGGCGGCGGCGCTGGCCGCGCTGCCCCTCTCCGAGGCGGAGCGCGACGAGCTCTCGCCATGAGCGGCTATCTCGCCGCCGTCCGGATCGCGCTGCGCGCCATCGTCCGCTCGAAGCTCCGCGCCGCCCTGACGGTGCTCGGCATCCTCATCGGGGTCTCGGCCGTGGTGATCGTCGTGGCGCTCGGGACGGGCGTGCGCAACCGCGTCCTTGGCGAGATCTCGGGCATGGGGGCGAGCTCGATCTACATCTTCCCGCAGTCGACGCAGGCGTCGGGGCTGAGGCGCCGCGAGAACGCGAGGATGTCGGAGGCCGACGGGATCGCGATCCTGAAGGAGTCCACGAGCGTGGCCGCGCTGAGCCCGTTCAGCTCGACGTCGACGCAGGTCGTGGCCGGAGAGGCCAACGTCGCGACCCAGGTCATGGGCGTGACCCGGAGCTACCTCTCGATCCTCTCGTACAGCGTCGGGGTGGGCGAGGGCTGGACCGAGGCCGACGAGCAGCTCAAGGCGAAGGTCTGCCTGATCGGCGAGACGGTCCGGGAGAACCTGTTCGGCTCGGGCGAGGCGGTGGGGCGGTACATCCGGATCGGCAAGCACCCGTTCCGGGTGATCGGGGTGCTCGCGAAGAAGGGGCAATCGCCCTTCGGCGAGGACCAGGATGATCGGCTGCTCATGCCGATCGGCAGCTTCCGGTCGCGGATCGTGCCGAGCGCGCCGGGCAGGGTGCAGATGCTCGTCGCCGCCGCCACGAGCGAGCGGACCGTCGATCGCGCGGTGGAGCAGATCGACAGGATCCTCCGGCAGCGTCACGAGATCGCGCCGGACGACGAGCCGAATTTCGTGATCCGCACGCAGGCGGAGTTCCGCGCCTCCCAGGAGCGGATCCTGGACACCTTGACGATGCTCCTGTCCTCGATCGCCGCGGTGTCGCTCCTCGTCGGCGGGATCGGCGTCATGAACATCATGCTGGTCAGCGTCACCGAGCGGACGCGCGAGATCGGCATCCGCATGGCGATCGGCGCCTCCGAGGGCGACATCCTCGTCCAGTTCCTCGTCGAGGCCATCACCCTCTCGCTCATCGGCGGCGTGCTGGGGCTCGGCGCGGGGCTCGGCGTCATCAAGGCCCTCGCCGCGACGCTCGGCTGGAGCATGACGTTGCCGGCCAGCGCGGTCGTCGTCGCGGTGGGGACGAGCGCGACGATCGGGATCGTCTTCGGGTTCTTTCCGGCCCGCCGCGCGGCCCGTCAGGATCCCATCGCCGCCCTGAGGCACGAATGAGCGCCACGCTCACCCGCGTCTTCTCGGCGGTCGTGATCGCGCTGCGCGCCGTCCGCCGGAACAAGCTCCGCGCCGGGCTCACGATCCTGGGGATCACGATCGGCGTCGCGGCCGTCGTCACCGTCACGGCGCTGGCGAGCGGCGCGCGCGCCAACGTCAACGCGCAGATCTCGAACCTCGGCTCCAACTCGCTCATCGTCTTCGCCCGCTCCGCCCGCGCCTCGGGCGTCCGCAGCACCGCGGGCGCCAAGCTCTCGGAGCTCGATGGCCAGGCGCTCGCGCGCGAGTCGACGAGCATCCGGCTCGTGGCGCCGTTCCTCAGGTCGAGCGCCCAGGTCATCCACGAGGGCCAGAACGCGAGCCCGACGCTCGTCGGCACGCGCCTGAACTACTTCGAGATCCGGAGCTGGAAGATCGCGCAGGGAGAGCCGTGGAGCCCCGCCTCGGAGAACCTCTCCGAGAAGGTCGTCGTGATCGGGGCCCAGACCGCGCGCGATCTGTTCGGATCGCTCGATCCGGTCGGCCGGATGGTGCGGATCGGCCGCCAGATGTACCGCGTGCTCGGCGTGCTGGAGGAGAAGGGGGCGTCGCCCTTCGGGCAGAGCCAGGACGAGATCGTGCTGATGCCCATCACCACGATGCGGTCGCACGTCATCGCCACGCGGCCCGGGGAGGTTCACGCCATCTTGCTGAGCTCGACGTCGGCCGAGACGTCGGAGCGCGCCAGGCTGCAGGCCGAGGCGATCCTCCGCCAGCGGCACCACATCGGCGAGAATGACGAGGACGACTTCGCCGTCCGCAGCCAGGCGGAGTTCCAGGCCATGCAGGACGCGATCTTCGCGGCGCTCTCGGCGCTGCTCGTCAGCATCGCGGCGGTGTCGCTCGTCGTGGGCGGCATCGGCGTCATGAACATCATGCTGGTCAGCGTCACCGAGCGCACCCGGGAGATCGGCATCCGGATGGCCATCGGCGCCCGGGAGATCGACATCCTGCTGCAGTTCCTGCTCGAGGCGCTCGTGCTCGCCACGCTGGGCGGCGTCGTCGGCAGCGCTCTCGGGTACGGCGTCATCTTCGGCTTCTCGCGCGCGTTCGGCTGGCCGATGAGGCTCGAGCCGACCGCGCTCGCGGTCGCGCTCGGGGTGAGCACGGCGATCGGGATCGTCTTCGGGTTCTTCCCGGCGCGGCGGGCCGCGCGCATGGATCCCGTGAACGCGCTGGGGCGCGAGTAGCGCGAATCGCGCCGAACCGCAGCGGTGGCTGGTGGAGGATGGAGGCGGAGGCGCCGCTGCACGGGCAGCGCGCGCCTCCCGGGATCAGCTCTTCTTCATCAGGTCGGCGAACGTGCCGAACTTGGCCTCGCGCGCGACCCCCGCGCGGTACTGCTGGTACGCCTGCTTCTCGGCGTCCTCCTTGAGGGCGCGGATCGACAGCTTGGCCTCGCCCCGGCGCGGATCCACCTCGATGACCTTCGCGTCGAGCTGGGTCCCGATGGGGAACTCCTTCCGGAGGTCGGTGCCGCGCTGCGTGCCGGTGTGGCCGGCCGGGATGAAGCCGCGGGCAGCTCGCCCCGTGGTGCCGAGCACCCGGACGACGAGCCCCCCTTCGGTCACCTGCGTGACGGACACCTTCACCGCCTTGCCCTGCTGAACGCGCTGGCGCGGCTCGCTCTCCTCGCCCTCGGGCGGAGCAGGGTGGAGCCCGATGCGCCGGCCCGCGGCGTCGCAGGTCGCGACGACAACGTCGACGTCGTCACCGACCTTCACGACCTCGTCCGGGTGCTGGATCGGCTTCATCGAGAGGTCGGCCGTGTGGATGAGCCCATCGATGCCCGGCTCGAGCTCGATGAACGCGCCGAACGGCTGCAGTCGAGCGACCTTGCCCTTGTGGCGCGTGCCGACCGCGTACTTCTCCTTCACCGCGTCCCACGGATCGACGGTGGCGGCCTTGCGGCTCAGCCAGAGCTTGCCCTTGTCGTCGACGCGGAGGACCTTCACGTCGATCTCCGCGCCCGGCTTGAACAGGTCGGCCAGCTTGGCGCCGCGGTCGTGGCTCGCCTCGCTCATGTGGACGAGCCCCTCGACGCCGCCGGCGTCGGGGAGCGCGACGAACACGCCCCACGCGACGACCTTGCGCACGATGCCCTTGTGCAGCGAGCCGGGCTCGATCGACGTGAGCGCCTCGGTGCGCGCCTTCCGGCTCTCCTCCTCGAGCATCTTGCGACGGGACACGACGATGTCGCGCCCCTTCTTCGCGAACTGGGTCACGCCGAAGTCGAGCCGCTGGCCCACGAGGTAGTTGAGGTCGGCGCCGTGGCGCAGATCGACGTGCGACGCCGGCGCGAAGGCGCGGAGGCCACCGAGGTCGACCTCGAGCCCGCCCTTGACCGCCCCGGTCACAAACCCCTCGATCGAGTCGCCGCTCTGGAGCGCAGCCTCGGCGCGCGCGCGCGCCTGATCGAGCTGCACCGGCGCCCTCGACAGGAGGAGCATGCCTCCGCGCACGCCGGTGCTCGCCACCGTCGCGATGAACTGATCACCCTCGATGGGCGGCTCCTCATCGAGGATCTCGCGACGGTCGAACAGCCCCGTCGCCTTCCCGGCGATATCGATCCAGATGGCATGGTCGGTGATCTTGCTGACCTTGCCGAACACTTCCTCGCCGATGCTGAAGGCCGGGCGCTCGCGCGGCGGCGGCGCGCCCTGCCCCTTGCGTCGCTTGCGCTTCTCGCCACCGGGCTGCGGCTGCCCGCCCGCCTCGTCGGCAGCCTGCTCCTCCTCGCCCTCATCTTCTGCCGCGTCGGCCGCGTCGGCCCCCTCAGCTCCGCTGGCCTCGGCCGCCTCAGCAGCCTCGGCCCCGGGCTGGCCGGCTTCCTCCGCGCCCTTGCGGCGACGGCGGCGGCGGCGCTTCTTTCCAGCGCCCCCCTCGGTCTGCGCGGCCGCACCGGCCTCTCCAGCCGGCGCGGGCTTCGCGGCCGGCGCGGGCTTCGCAGCCGCCGGAGGGGTCCGCTTGCCAGGCGAGAACCCGGGCTTGCGGTTGCCGATATCGTCCCGCGGCAGGCCTGGAACGCGGTTGCCGATGTTGTCGCCCGGCTGCTCTTCCCACTCGTCGTCGTCAGCGCTCGCCGGGGCGGCGGCTGCCGCCGCGGCCGGTGTCGCCTCGGACTGGGTCGAGCTCGCCTGCGGCGACGCTTCTCCGCCGGGCTCGTGGCTCGCTTCGAGCGGGGGGGTGGACCCCGCTTCATGGGCTTGGGCTGCCTGCTCGGGCGCAGCGTTCGACGACTCGAGCGGGCCGCCCTGGTCGGCCGGAGCTCCCGGCGCGTCCGCCGGCGTGGTGGTATTTTCGTGGGTATTCATCCGCGCCTCGCGCGACAACGCATGCCGATGGGGGCGAAACGTGCTCGCGTTCTCTCCAGCGGCCCCCTCGGTTGAATGGGGGAAGGGGCCGGAACCATATCGTACCCGGGACGTTTACGCGAGAGCCTACCGCATGATGGGCAGGTGCTTGTTGGTCCCCCCGCTCCGATCGATGCGGAGGCCGCCCCCGCTCGCGAGGTTGTGGGCGCTGACCTGGCCGGCCAGCCGCTCCGCCACATCCACGAAAGCGCGCGCGATCGGGCTGCTCGGGGCAGCCTGAACGACCGGCGTGCCGGCGTCGCCCCACTCCCGGATGGCCGGATCCATCGGGATCTGGCCGAGCAGCGGCGCCTCGGCGAACTCGGCGATCTTCTGCCCGCCGCCGGCCCCGAAGAGCTCGTGCCGCTTGCTGCACCCGTCGCACACGAAGTAGCTCTCGTTCTCGACCACGCCGAGCAGGGCGATCCCGACTTTCTGGGCCATCGAGACCGATTTGTACACGTCCTGGAGGGCCACCTCCTGCGGTGTGGTCACGACGATCGCGCCCGTGGTCCTCATCTTCTGGGAAATCGTCAGCGCGATGTCGCCGGTACCGGGCGGAAGATCCAGCACGAGGTAGTCGAGCTCACCCCATTCCACGTCGCGCATGAACTGGATCAGGGCGTTCTGGAGCATCGGCCCGCGCCAGACGACCGCCGACCTCGGATCTTCCAGCAGGAAGCCGATCGACATGAGCTTCACGCCAAAGCGCTCGAGCGGCAGGAACTTCTGCCCGTCGGCCGACGTCGGGCGGCCCATCACGCCGAGCATGGTCGGGACGCTCGGCCCGTACATGTCCGCGTCGAGCAGGCCGACCTTGGCCCCCTCGCGGCTGAGCGCCAGGGTGAGGTTCGCGGCGACCGTGCTCTTGCCGACGCCGCCCTTGCCGCTCATCACGAGGATGATGTTCCGCACGCCCGGGGACGGGTCGTCCTGAAGGATGGTGCGCGTGGGGATGCCGACGTCCCACGCGATCCGGACGCCCTTCGCGCCGGCGCCCTTCAGGGCTGCCTCGATGTCCGCCGCGAGCCGCTGCTTGAAGTAGCTGGTCAGCTCGACGGTGAGCGAGACGGCCTCGCCCTCGACCGAGAGCTCCCGGACGCGACCGAGGTCGGTGATGGGGCGCTGGAGGTCCGGCGCGATGACCGTTGCCAGCGCAGCGAGCGCGGCGTCCTTCGTGATGGGCATGGGGCGAAGCAGTTAGGACTGCTCGGGATTCCCGTCAACCTGCGAGCGCGGCGTCGCCGCGGGCGCTCGTTCTGGCCTGGCCGGGCGCGGCGCGACACCGGCCGTTCCTGCGCCCGGTCGGCGCCGTCACCAGCAGGTGGTGACCTTGGAATCGGGGTCGCCGGCATCGAGCCGGCGCGACGGCAGGTAGCACCGCGAGTCCACGCAGTCCCCGCTCGTGTTCTGCTTGACGCACACGCACTCGCCGACGAGCCCGCTGGGCGACTTCGGGCAGACCTCGGCCGCGTTCTCCGCGGTGCACTGGATGGGGAGCGCCGCGTCCAGGCACGCCCGCTCGCCGCGCAGCGTGGTGGTGCACTCCATCGTGGAGTCCGCGTCGCCGCAGTCGGTGTCGTTGCGGCACGGCTCGCAGAAGTTGCCCTTGCCGGTGCAGGCGCCGAACCGCGGGACGCACGCGCCGTCGTCGCACCGGTAGTCCAGATCGCAGTCGGAGTCCGCGCTGCAGGACCTGGCGCACCGGCGCTCGCCGTCGATCGCGACGCAGCGCTGCTCTGCGACGAACGAGCAGTCGAAATCGGTGCTGCACGGCGCGCACTGGGTGCGCTTGACGCAGGTGCTGCGCAGCAGGCACACCGGGCCCTCGACATAGGTGTTGCCGTCGCCGAACGTGGACGGGTCGATGCACTCCTCGTCCGTCTCACCGCAGAAGCTGTCATCCCCCTTGTCCGTGCCGCAGATCGCGTGAGGATCGCGCGACACGGCGCACTCGAAGCCGCCGGGGCAGTCCGCATCGCCCGTGCAGTGCGGCATCGTGCAGTAGGCCTCGGCGTCGCCCTGTCCCTTGCCGAGGCACTCCAGGCCGAGCGAGGCGCACTGGTCGGGAGGGCAGGCGGGGACGACGCAGGAGCTGCCGTCGCTGCACTTGCCGGCGGAGCACGCGGGGTCGTCGCCGCACCGCTCCGCGTCGCGCTGGCACTCGCCGGGGTTCCCGTTGCATTGGATCGGGTTGCACGGCGTCTCGTCGGGGCAGCGCCCGAACTGGCCGCACTCGGTGCCGAATGGACAGGGCGCACCGAAGCCCACCATCTTCTCCTTCTGCGTGCAGACCAGGATCTCGGCCTTCGTGTCGTCCTCCTCGGCCGGCGCACAGTCCTGGAGGCCTGGAATACATTCGCCGTGGCTGCTGCACCTGAGCACGCAGCGGTTGCCGACGCAGGTGTTGCCCTCCAGGCAGAGCTCTGGCTTGCATTTGCCCTCGCAGACGCCGTCGACGATGACCCCCCCGAAGCATTCGTCCTGCGCGCCCGACGAGCATGCGCCGCCCGCGATGGCCGCCCCGCTCGCCAGGCAGCACAAGATCAGGAAGGCGTGGATACTACGGAGACGGGGCCGACGGGCGCTGTGAGAAGCGACAACCTGCTGCATAGGACCTCAGCGCGGGAAACACCCGCGGATCGGGGCAGGCACGGCGGGCCTGGCCGGAGATTGCGGAAACGCGCTCCCGAGCGAAGCGGCGACGCCAAGGTTGCCCTTGACGCCCCCCGTGCCGCCCAGAAGAATGAGCACTCCTACACCATACTTCAGGCGGTGGCATCATGCGAATCGACGCGGTTCTCGGTGGGATGGGCCTTTTCGTCGTGGCGGCTCTAGGGCTCGTCGGCTGCGCTGAGGATCCCATTCCTGCTCCTCCTTTTCCCGAGGGGACGGGTCAAGCTGCGAACGCTCGATATCCGGCTGGGCCGTATGGGGTGAGCCTCCACCGGGTGATCGCGAACTATCAGTTCGTCGGGTACGCCAACGCCGCCGAACACAACGACACGATGCAGCCGATTCAGCTCGCCGATTTCTACAACCCGACCGGGACGGAGGTCTTTCCGGAAGGCTCGCTTTACGGCGCGGGAGAGCCGAAGCCGAAGGTGCTGCTGATCGACGTCTCGTCCGTATGGTGCGGCCCCTGCAAAATCGAGGCAGAGTCCGTCCTGCCCGAGCTCTACAAGAAGTATCAACCCCAGGGCGGCGAGTTCCTTGTTCAGCTCGCAGACGGAAGGACCCCGGGCGAGGCGGCGGTCCCGAACGACCTGTACCGCTGGACGACCCGGTACGACGTGCAGTACCCGTCGGCGATCGACCCTTCGTACAAGCTCGGCGCGCTTTTTCAGGCCGACGCGTTCCCGGCGAACATGATCGTCAGGACGCAGGACATGACGATCATGGAAGTCGTCGCTGGCGTGCCCGAGGAGAACAGCAATTTCTGGCGGACCTATGAGAAGATCATGAACGGCGAGCTCTGAACGAGCTTCGCCGTGGGCGCGTCGTCGAGCCACCGGTCGGCGCGCGCTGCAGGGAGAATCTGCCAGGGCGCCGCAGAGGGCGCCCGCGACGTTGAGCCCTCATGCCGGTTGGCCACTCAGGCCGGCCCTTCGCGACGGAAACCCAATGAACCGAAACACCCGCTGCGCGCTCTCGCTGGCGTTGATTGTCCTCAGCCTCGCTGCCGCCTCGTGCGGAGCGGCCTCCGGCGGCTCATCGGCGAGCCCGGCGCCGGATTTCTCGCTCCCCGCCCTCGACGGCAAGACGGTCAGGCTCTCGGACTACGCCGGCAAGAGCGTGGTGCTCATCGACTTCTGGTCGACCACCTGCGATCCGTGCCTGGCGGAGATGCCCCACCTCGTCGAGCTCTACAAGAAGCACAAGGACAAGGGGTTCGTCGTGCTCGCCGTGTCGCTCGACGGACCGGAGTCGCGGGCGCAGGTGAGCAGCACGGTCCACGACAGAGAGATGATCTTCCCTGTCCTCCTCGACGAGGAGACGACCGTGGCCGCCAGGTACAATCCGAAGCGCGAGCTCCCGTTCTCCGTGCTCATCGGCCGAGACGGCTCGATTCTTCACAAGCGGGGCGGGTACCAGCCCGGCGACGAGGCAGCGCTCACCGAGCAGGTCGAGAAGGCGCTTGGCCAGTAGCGCCTGGGCGGCCGTCTTCGCGCGCTCTCGGCTCGATCGGCGGCTCGCTGGCTCCACGGCGCCGAGGTCCGTGGTAGAGATCGGGCGGTGCGCAGCCCGCTCCGCCTCGTCCGTTCCTGCCTGACAGCGACGTTCGTCCTCGCGGCCTCTCCGGCGGCGGCGGTCGATCTCCCGAACGTCGGCGGCGAGCCGCTCTCGCTCGATGTCGTGAACACCGCGGCCGCCAGCTATCACTTCGACAATCGCAACGACGATCGCCGCTATCCCTCGCGCTATCTCGACGACAACTACGGAGAGATCGTCGATCGGGTCGACGCTCAGCTCAACTGGTGGCGCATCCAGCTCGGGACGCGGCTCAACGCCTCTTTCTACCTGGCCAGGCCCTCGGCGACCAGCTTCGAGCTACAAGAGAAGGTCCTGAACGACGAGGTATCGTTCGATCTGAACGACGCCGCGCGGGAGGTTCACTCCCGCTATTTGACGACGGTCTATCCAGCGAAGCTCTGGCTCACCTACACGCAGCCGGGTATCGAGGCAACAGCGGGCGACTTTTACGCCCAGCTCGGACGCGGCCTCGTTTTCAGTGTGCGGAAGATGGACGAGCTCGCCATCGACACGACCCTGAGGGGCGGCAGGCTCGTTCTCGACAAGGATTTCCAGCTGTTCAGGCTCGAGGCCACCGCCTTCGCCGGGCAGATGAACCCGCTGCGCGTCGATGAGGCGAGCGGCAGGCGGCTCCATGGCGACGGGTCGCCGCTCTTCTTCGGCTTCCCTGGCGCCGATGACCTGGTCACGCGCGAGACGACCGTGGATGCGCAGGGGAACCCTCGCACCCGCAACGTCATCGAACGGGCGCGGCCGAACTACCTTGAAGACACGGTGCTCGGCGGACGCCTGGAGGCGACCCTGAAGGGCGTGGAGCTCGCCGCGAACGGCGCGCTGCTGCTGCGCAAGACATACACCGAAGAGTTCAACCGATGCCTGGACGAGGGCGGCGCGGATCCTCAGGCTGCGCTGCGCCTGTGCGGCGGTAGATTCCCGGAGTTCAACGTCGTCAGCGCCCCCCCTGCGCGGCAGCACAACACGATCCGCACCTTCAGCGGCTCGGTGAGCATTCCGTCCATCGCAGAGCGCGGTGACGTCTACGTCGAGGTGGCGGGTCAGCAGCTCCGTGGCGGTCATCTCGACCGTGATGGCCTGCCTGCAAAGGACATGTCCGGCTATGCGGTCTATCTGGCGGCGAACGGGCGCGGAGGTCCGCTCGCGGTCGCCCTGGAAGGGAAGCACTACCGGCGATTCTTCCCGCTGTCGGCCAACATCGACGTCTCTTCGCTGTCGAACCCGGGGTTCAATGCGCCGGAGTTCGAGGGCGTGGCATACAACCAGCCTCCTACGGCGGAGCCCATCTACGTCGAGCCGATCGGAGCGCCCAACGTCTGCGTGACCGGCGGGCGCGGGCGCGTCGACTACCGCTTCACCCGGAGCGCGGCCATCTATGCCTGGCTCGGTCGCTATGTGAGCTTCTCCGAGCGCCAGGCGAACTATGACTGCAAGACGGACGACACGAGCAGGACCGACACCTGGGATACCGCAGCAGGCACCGAGATCGATTTCGACGGCAGCCGCTCGCACGTGCGCGCGTGGGCTGGAGTCCGGCAATCCGATGAGGCCGACACTGGCCATGTCTTCTACAGCGAGGGCTATGTCCGCTACGACGTCGTGAAGCACCTCGCCGGCGCGTTCTCGATCCAGGCGCAAGGCAACAGCCGTCGCCGTTACAGGCCGGAGAACTTCGAATCTTCCTGGGTCGAAGGGGACAACTACCTCGCGCTCCAGTGGTCGCCCCACCTCGCAGCGATGTTCGGCTACGAGTACACCTCACAGCCCGGGTGTGCACCTGGCAAGGACACCTGCCACTTCTTCAACGGGGGCCTGCAGTGGAAGGCCGGGTCGACGAGGACGGCGCTCGATCGGATCATCGACACCGCGCAGCTCTTCGTTGGCCAGCGGCGCGGGGGGCTGCGTTGCGTCTCGGGCGTGTGCCGGTTCTTCCCGCCGTTCGAGGGCGCGCGGCTCGAGCTCGTCTCGAAGTTCTGAACGACCGGACCACCTCGGGCGCCGCCCCGGCAACGCTCAGAACGCCCCGAGGATCTCGCAGGCCACCGAGGTCCTGACCTGGGGCTCGGGGTCGGCGAGGAGCGATGCGGCGCGCGGGATCTCGCCGAGCGCGACCAGGCCCGCCCCCGCCGCCTCGCGCACCGGGATCTCGCGGGACCGGACATCGCGCTCCAGCAGCGGCACGACCGCGCGGATGCCTGCACGTGCGAGGACTCCCCGCGCGAGCACCGCGCGCGTCGACGTCCCCGCGGCGAGCGTCATCAGCCAAGCGACCGCCGCGGAGCGCTCGCGCGCCGCGACGTCCCGCGGCGCGGCGTCGACGTGGCGGCTATGGACGGCGAAGACCACGGCCTCATCCGGATCGCCCTGCGCCTCGATGAGCGCGGATCGCACCGCTGTGTCCTGGAGCGGCGCGGAGAGGATGGCGTAGACGCGATCCCGGCTCTGGCTGGAGCGGACAGCGCCGATGAGGACGGAGACCGCTTCGCCGGCGCCCTCGCCTCCCGCGCGGACCAGCGCGCGCGCCGCGGCGATCGCAGGCGCGCCGCGCTGGGTGGAGATCGCCCAGAGCAGCTGCGCGCGCCCGCCGCCGCCCATCGCGCGCGGCGTCGCCCACGCTTCGGCGATCGCCTCGCGCCCGGGTTCATCCGAGAGGGTCCAGATATCGCGCAGCGCCAGCACGACCTCCTGATCGCCGAGCGCCCCGGCGGCGCGGATCGCCAGCGTCCGCGCGAGCGGGTAAGGATCGAGCCGCGCCGCCTCGAGCAGCGCTCCCCGGTCGCTCGGATCCGCTGCCGCGGCGGCGGCGCGGAGCGCCGAGACGCGGACCTCCTGATCTCCGTCGAGCATCCGCGAGCGGCGCACCGCGCCGTCCTCGGCTGTGACGAGCGCCCGCGTCTCCAGCGCGCGGAGCGCCGCGTCCTTGCCGGGGTGTCGCCCCGCCGCCGCGTCGCTCGCGTACCGCTTCACGCTCTCCGGGTCGGTGAGCCCCGCCTCGAGGAGGAGCATCTCCGCGGCGGTCGCGATCGCGTCCGAGCCCGCGGCGCGCTCGGCCAGCGCGTCCTCCAGTGCGCGCGCGCACGTCCGGAGCTCGCGCAGCCGATCGACCCCCGATGGCGGCGTCGCGCGCGCGATCTCCCCCTGCGCGATCGTGCGGGCAATCGCTCGTACGTCGTCGCTGTCCAGCGCGCCGCGACGAAGCTCGTCGCCCAACGTGCGGCGCAGCTCGTCGAACTTGCCCGCCTCGGCTGCGCGTAGGGAGGCCGAGCTCGCGCAGCCGGTGACGGCGACGATCGAGAGGAGGCCGGCGAGGATCGACCCGGAGAGCACGCGACGCATGACGCGCGTCTTACCGCGCCGAAGTTCGCGTTCGAAGCCCCTTCGGCTCGACCACCCGGGGAATCCGTTCTATAGGGCGCTCACGTTCCGGCACCATGCGTATCGACGTCATCGTCAACACCACGGCGCGCCGGTACCGGGCGAAGCCGTCGCTCATCGACCGCATGGCGGTCGCGTGCGCTGGCGCGGCGGAGCTCCACCCGACCTCGAACGTCGCGGAGCTCGCGGAAGTCTGCGAGCGGCTCGCCCGGCGAGGCACGGATCTCGTCGCGCTCTCGGGCGGCGACGGCAGCTTCATGGCCGGCGTCACGGCCCTCACGCGCGCCTTCGGCGAGCGCTCGCTGCCGCCTCTTGTCCTGCTGCCAGGCGGAACCGTGGCGACCGTCGCGCGGAACTGGGGCATGACCGGCGATCCGGCCGTGCTCCTCGCGCGGATGGTCAGCCAGGTTCGCGGCCTCCGGAGCGGCGCGGCCATCCAGGGCGCCGTCCGCCGGCCGACCTTGCGCGTGCGCGCGACGACCCGCGGCGGTGTCGAGGAGCGCATCGGCTTCATCTTCGGCACCGGGCTCGTGGCCAGCTTCTTCGATGTCTATTACGAGCGCGGAGGCGACGGCTACGGCGCCGCTGCGCGCATCGTGGCGCGGGTGTTCATCGAGTCCTTCTACGGCGGCGCCTACGCGCGCCGCGTCCTCGACCCGCTGCCGTGCACGATCGACGTGGAGGGGCGGCAGCTCGCCCCACGCGCCTGGTCGCTCATCTGCTCGTCTGCCGTGCGTGACCTCGGGATCCACATGCTGGTCACCTACCGGGCAGGGGAGGATCTCGATCGCCCTCACCTCGTCGCCAGCGCCCTGCCCCCTCGAGAGCTCGGGCCTCGCGCGCCGCTCGTCCTCGCGGGCCGCCGGATCGGCGGCAGGGACCACTTCGACGACCTCGTCCAGGATTTCACGGTCCGGTTCGGCGCCGAACCCAGCGCGGCCTCGCTCGGCGACGGACCCTACATCCTCGACGGCGATCCCCTCCGAGCGAGCGAGATCCGGGTCTCCGCCGGGCCAGCCATCGACGTCCTCTCCCTGCGCCCCTGAGGGCGCGCGCTCGCCGACGCCCTGCGCCGATCCGTCGGCGCGCCGGCAGCTTCATCGCATGACGGAATCATGACCGGCGTCGTGAGCCCCAGTGACGGGCGTGCTCGATGCTCCATCCACCTTGGAACCCATGACGCAAGCGCCTGCATCGAGCCCTACACGAGTCGTCGTACCGAAGCCTGGCCCCAGCCTCGGCCAGATCTTCAACGTGCTGGGGATCGCTGCGATCCACGTAGGCACCGTGGTCGCCATCCTTCGAGGTGCCACGTGGAAGCTCGCGGCGCTCGCCGTGGCCACGTACTTCGTCCGGATGTTCGCGATCACGGCGGTCTACCACCGGTACTTCTCGCACCGCAGCTACAAGACGAGCCGCGGCCTGCAATTCCTGCTCGCGCTGCTCGGCACCACGGCGACGCAGAAGGGCCCGCTGTGGTGGGGGGGGACGCACCGCGTCCACCACAAGTACTCGGACACCGAGCGCGACGTCCACAGCCCGCTCCGCAAGGGGTTCTGGTACGCGCACATGGGTTGGTGGCTCGGCCGCGAGCACGAGGAGCTCGATCTGAAGCGCATCCCTGACTTCGCGGGTTTCCCTGAGCTCCGCTGGCTGGAGCGCTACCACGTGGTCGGCCCGCTCGGCATGATGGCGCTGCTCTTCGCGGTGGGCGGCTACGACGCGTTCCTGTGGGGCTATGTCGTGTCGACGTGCGCGCTCATGCACGGCACGTTCACGATCAACTCCCTCGCGCACGTGTTTGGCTCGCGGCGCTACGCAACGACCGACACGAGCCGCAACAACTTCTGGCTCGCGCTGATCACCCTCGGCGAGGGCTGGCACAACAACCACCACCACTACATGAGCAGCGCGAACCAGGGCTTCTTCTGGTGGGAGATCGACGTCAGCTTCTACATCCTGCGCGCGATGGAGAAGCTCGGCCTGATCTGGGAGCTCAGGACCGCGCCGGCGCACGTGCTGCAGCGGAACCTGATCAAGGAGGTCGGCGAGCGTTCGCCGCTGCTCGCGCCTCAGGCCACGAACGCCGAGCCCCTTGACGCCCCGCCGCTGGGTCAGCCGAGCCTCGGCGACGTCTGATCGCGCGCGGCGTTCGTCATCGATGATCTGCGGACGGAGGCTGCAGAGCCGCCTTCGTCCGCGAGCGCTCGCGACGACCCCCTCGACAACCATCGCAGCGCCGCGCGTCTCGCTGTCGACGCGGCGGGCCAGAGCCCCTCGGGAGCTCTGGCGCGGGGCGCATCTTCATGCGCTACGGGCTCGTCCGTGTCGTTCGGCTCGTCGCGGCTTTCGTACGCCTCACTCGCCTGCCTAGCGGCTGAGCCCGTAGCGCACGACCTGCACCCCGCCCTAGTTGACGGACGAGGCAGCTTGCTGGGTGTGGGCGGAGGCAGAATCGCCGGGCTTCGGCTTCTCGGCCTTGTTGCGCTCGCGTTGGCGCTCCAGACCGGCGCGCACGAAGCGCGCGAAGAGCGGGTGCGCGCTATGGGGGCGGCTCTTGAACTCGGGGTGGAACTGACAGCCCACGAAGTACGGGTGCTCGCGCAGCTCGATCATCTCGACGAGGCGCTGGTCGGGCGACGTCCCGGAGAGCACGAGCCCCTTCTGCGCCATCGCCTCGCGGTACTTGTTCGACACCTCGTACCGATGCCGGTGCCGCTCGCTGATGCTCGTCTGCCCGTACGCCTCCGCGGCGACGGAGCCCTTGTCCAGGACGCACGGGTACGCGCCGAGGCGCATCGTCCCGCCCTTCTCGACGACCCCCTTCTGGTCGGGCATCAGATCGATCACCGGGTAGGCGGCGTTGCGATCGAACTCCACGGAGTTGGCTCCCGTCATGCCGCAGACGTGGCGCGCGTACTCGACGACCGCGAGCTGCATGCCGAGACAGATCCCGAAGAACGGGATCTTCTCCTCGCGCGCGTAGCGGATGGCCTCGATCTTCCCCTCGGTCCCGCGATCGCCGAAGCCGCCGGGCACGAGGATGGCGTCCAGGTTCGACAGCAGGTCGGCCGCACCGCGCGCCTCGATCTGCTCGGAGTCGATGTACTCGAGCTCGACCCGCACGTCGTTGTGGAGCCCGCCGTGGACGAGCGCCTCGTGCAGCGACTTGTAGGAGTCGCGCAGGTGCACGTACTTGCCGACGACGCCGATCTTCACGATGCCGCGGGACGGCTTCTTGAATCGCTCGACGATGCGCTGCCACGGCGACAGGTCCGGCTGCCTCGCCCAGATGTTGAGCAGCTCCGTGATCTTCTCGTCGATCCCCTCGGCGTGGAGGACGAGGGGGAGCTCGTAGATGCAGTCGACGTCGACGGCCGCGATCACGCAGTCGACGGCGACGTTCGAGAAGAGGGAGATCTTCTCCTTCATGCTGCGCGGGAGCGGCCGATCGCAGCGACAGAGGAGGATGTCCGGCTGAATGCCGATCTCGCGCATCTCCTTCACCGAGTGCTGGGTGGGCTTCGTCTTCAGCTCGCCCGCCGTCGCGATGAACGGCACCAGCGTGACGTGCACCGAGATCGCGTTCTGCGCGCCCGACTCCACCTTGAGCTGGCGGATCGCCTCGATGAACGGAAGCGACTCGATGTCACCCACGGTACCGCCGACCTCGACAATCGCGACGTCAGCCCCGTCCGCAGCAGAACGGATGCGCAGCTTGATCTCGTCCGTGACGTGCGGGATCACCTGCACCGTCGCGCCGAGGTACTCGCCGCGGCGCTCCTTCGAGATGACCGCCTCGTAGACGCGGCCGGTGGTGAAGTTGTTCTGGCGGCTCATCCGCGCGAGCGTGAAGCGCTCGTAGTGCCCGAGATCGAGATCGGTCTCTGCTCCATCGTCTGTGACGAAGACCTCGCCGTGCTGGTAGGGGGACATCGTGCCGGGATCGACATTGATGTACGGGTCCAGCTTGAGGTGGGTAACCTTCAACCCACGGGACTCCATCAGCGCCCCGATCGAGGCCGCAGCGAGTCCCTTGCCGATCGACGATACGACTCCGCCTGTGACGAAGACGAATTTGGTCCGCTTGCTCATGACCCATCGCTCCGCTGCGCCGTGTGCGCGCCTGTAACCAGTCCCTCGAGCGGCGCTCCAAGGTGAGCGCCGCCAAGGGTCGGCTGTCCACGGCAAATACCTTGCCCGGCTTACAAGCCGCACGGCCCCGTCAGCAGGACCGAAGCCGGAGGAAACCCCGCGACGGGGAACCCCGCGCCGGCAACAGAACCTGACCTGCCGTACGAGCCCATCTGCAACCGGCAGGGACCCACGGCAAGCCTGCGCGACGTGATGCCGCTCTGAATCCGCCGGCATTCTAGGCCGCTCTCCCAGCGCGTCAATGCAAAGGACAATCCGATGTCCCAAGAAGGGTCGAGTCCCTCGGGATCGCACGCCGACCGCCGGCCGCAGGCGTAGGCGCGGGGGGTTCCGCCGGCCTGAGAGCGTCGGCGGACCGGGATGGTACGCTCCGCCGGCTCCCGGCGGCCTGGTCACGCCATGAGAATCGCGCACGTGCTCCAGCTCGCGACGTCCACCCCGATCGTAGCGCTCGAACGGGACGGAGCGCTCTACGACGTCGCGGAGCTAGAGCGCCACTTCGGGACGAAGCTCGCGGACATCCGCGGCGTGTCGGACTTTCACACGCGCGTGGTGGCGCTCCGTTGCGCCGGCCTTCACGCGCTGGATGATCGGCTGCTCAACGGAGATCGTCCCGCGTCGACGCACCTGCATCCAGCCACGATCTTGTGGCTGCCTCCCTGCGCCACCGACCGCGCGGCGTACATCCAGCTCGGCCCCTACGCGCACGGCGCCGAGCGACCCTGGTATCGGTTCGGCAACAGCCGCGCGCTGCTTGGACACGCCGCTGAGATCCCCTTCCCCCCGCTCGAGGACAGGCCCGACTACGAGCTGAACCTCGCGGTGGTCCTCGGCGAGGACCTGTGGCGTGCCACCCCGGACGAGGTGGAGCGCGCGATCGCTGGCTACACCGTGCTGAACGACTGGACGGCGCGCAGCTTGGAGGCGCGGTCGCTCGCGCGCAGGCTCCCACCGTCGGAGGCGAAGGACTTTGCAACGCAGCTCGGCCCGGTGCTCGTCACGCCCGACGAGCTCGGCTCGGTCGAGGCGCTGCGGACTCAGGTCCGCGTCGATGCCGAGACGCGTTCCTGTTCGCGCGTCGGCGAGTGGACCTTCTCGCTGCCGGAATCCGTCGCGTACATCAGCAACCACATCGAGCTGCGCGCGGGCGACGTGATCGGAGCGGGCCGCGTCTTCGGTGGAAGCGCTGATCAGCGCGTACCGTACGGCGCCAGCGTCGAGCTGCTGATCGAGCGCATCGGACGGATGACCGGCAAGCCCGTCTGCGGCCCCGCGCCGTTGCCATGGCGCCGCCGGTGAGCGGGCGCCGGCGCATCACCGCTCGGCCCGCATGGTTCTCGGTAGTTCAGAACGTACCGACGACGCCGAGGCCCATGCCGGTCGCGGTGATCACCGGGGCCGGCCGCACCGTCAGCGCCGCAGGGTTCGAAGGCTGCGCCGAGCGCGCCTCCGTGGTCATGAAGATCCCTTCGCCGACGAGACCCAGGCCGGCGAGCTGCGCGAGCCCACCGATGGCGGTGAGCGCCCCGCGAACGTACAGCGTCGCGCCGCAGTCCGGATCGTCCGCGGCGCAGCCGTTCTTGGCGAGCGCGAGCCATGGGCCAGCGATCGGGATCTTCAGCTCGCTCGCCCCAGGGACCTCCGGCCACGAGGATGCAGCAAGGAATGCTGCGCCGTAAGCGAGCGCCGTCACGGCCACCCCGCCGACGATGAGCTTCACGCGTGCCGAGGACGGCGGGTACCGCGGAGGTGCCGCCGGCTCCTCCGCACCGGCGGAGGCAGTGGCCAACACCAGCGCGGCGACGACGGCGAGGGAGGCGCACTTCATGGCGTCTTCGTTCCGGAAGCTCCCGCGCCGGACTTCTTGGACGGCAGCTTCACGGTGTACGGGACCTCGAGCGGATCGCCATCGAACGGCAGCACGATCTCTCCGACGAAGGCGCGCTTCACGCAGGATTCGGCGGGCGTCCCCGCGAAGGGCGGCCCGACCAGCACGTCGGTCACGCGTCCCTTCTGGCCGTCGAACACGACCTTGACCTCTCCCTCGCCCGTCGGCGCGTTGGACACGACCTCGGCGCAGTTCGCCGCCTTGTCCCCTCCGCGTCGCAGGGCGATCTCCATCTGCTTTTTCTGGTCGGGGTTGAGCCCGCCCCCGCTGTCCACCGACGCGCCCGCCTCGGAGCCGGAGCTCCCCGCCTCGGCGCCGGAGCTACCCGCCTCAGCGGGCTCGGCCACATCGGACGAAGCCTTTTCGAAGTTGTAGTCTTCCCCTGCCTGCTTGGGCTTGGCGCCGGAGCATGCTGCAGCCGCGAGGAGGATGAGCGGCAAGAGCGCGCGGGTCGAATGCTGCTGGGACACGGTGTCCTCCGTTCGAACAGAGCGTGAAGGAGCGTCTGTGCGCACCCTAGCAAGCTCTCCTTTCCGAGGACAACCCCGAGCGCACACGCGCGCACCGATGAGCGCCGCCGGGGCTGCGACGACCGGTCGACCGGAGGAGGCGTCCGCGGTGGAGGCGTTGTAGAGGCAGACAGATCTCATGCCTCGACATCCCCGCCGTGCCGTCTCCGCGGTCGCGCTCGTGCTCTCGTCGATCCTGGCTCGCCCCGGCGGCTCGCAGCCGCTCGACGGCGGCACGGGTCCCGCTGACCGCTCGGCCCGCACAGCAACGCCGACCCAGGGAGCCCCCGTCACCCCGAACGCGCGCCCAGCACCCCCCGCGTCGCACGGGCCTCAAAAAATCGACCCTGACCGCGCTCGAGCGGAGGTCGAGGCGCTCGTCACCGACGTGCGCCGGTTGGGGGGACGGGTCGGCGTGCTCGCCCTCGACGTCGCCAGCGGCGCGGCTCTCGCGGCCTTCGATCAGCGCGGCCTGTACAACCCTGCATCCAACGCGAAGCTCTTCACGGCAGCCGCCGCGCTTCGCCTGCTCGGGCCGAGCTACCGCTACCTGACCGGCCTCTACGGGGAGGCGTCGAACGGAACCGTCGCCGAGCTCGTGCTCCGGGGTTCGGGCGATCCCTCCCTCAAGACGCCCGATCTCTGGGAGATGGCGCGCGCCCTGAGGGCGTCCGGCGTCCGCAAGGTCGCGGCGATCTCGATCGACCAGGGCTACTTTGACGCGCGCTACGTGCCTCCCGCCTTCGAGCAGCAGCCGGAGGAGTGGGCGGCCTTTCGCGCCCCGGTCGCGGCAGCCTCGTTGAACGCGAACGCGTTGCTCTTCACGGTGCGCCCGTCGAAGGCAGGGCAGGCTGCCTCCGTCGCGATCGATCCCCCAGGCTTCGCGGTGCTCCAGGGCACGGTGACCACCGCGAGGCGCGGCACACCGGAGAAGCTCGGGGTCCGGCTCGAACCGAGCGGCGAGCGCCTCGTCGCGCACCTCAGCGGGCACATCCCAGAGGGCGGCCGCGCGGTGAGCCTGGCGAGGCGCGTCGACGATCCCCGCCTGGTCGTAGCGTATGCGCTCAAGGAGATGCTGCTGGAGGTGGGCGTCGACGTCTCCGGCGACGTGCGGCTCGGCGGTGAGCGCCAGAAGAGGCTCCTCGTCGCCCACCGCTCGGCACCTCTCGGCGAGCTCCTCTCCGCCCTCGGAAAGGACAGCGACAACTTCTACGCGGAGACGATCTTCAAGACGCTCGCCGCAGAGAAGCGTGGGCGCCCCGGCACAGCCGAGGGTGCGGCGGAGGTGGTCGGCGAGACCCTCAGGGAGCTCGATGCTTTCGAGCAAGACGTCGTCCTGAGGAACGGCTCCGGCTTGTTCGACGCCGCTCGCGCATCTCCTGAGGCCATCGTCCGGCTGCTCCGCGCCGCGCTTCTCGATCCGGCGCTCGGCGCCGATTTCACCGCGCAGCTCGCGATCGGCGGTGTGGACGGCACCTTGCGCAGCCGCTTCCGCGGGTGGTCGAAGGAGCGCGCGATCCGCGCCAAGACGGGAACGCTCGCCTCGGTCGTGGCCCTGTCTGGCTACATCCTCGCGCCCCCTGGTCGTTCCCCGATCGCCTTCGCCGCGCTCGTCTCCGACGTGCCAGGGAAGATCGACCCCGCACGAAGGGCCATCGATCACTTCGTCGAGTCGCTCGCCGACGAGCTCTGGAAGGACGCACGCACGCCCTGAGAGCGCGGGTGGCCTCGTGTCGACCCGCTGGGCTGCGCTGGGCTCCGGCCCCTGCTCACCTCTGCGCGCCCCCACGCAGCCGCATGTTCGGGCGGCTCACGAAAAGCGGCCGCGCAGCATGACGCAGCGCGGCCGCTTCACCGACTCGTGCTGAGCTCGTCGCTCAGTAGTCGCGCATCTGCTTGCGGATCTTCCCGAGCGCCTGCTCCTGGAGCTGACGGATGCGCTCGCGCGACAGGTTGTACTTGTCGCCGATCTCCTTGAGCGTGAGCTCGTCCTCGTCGTCGAGGCCGAAGCGCCAGCGGATGATCCGCGACTCGATCGGCGTGAGCGTGGTCAGGAGACGCCGGACCTCGTCGCTCCACTTCCTGTTGGCCAGGTGATCGAACGGCGACAGCGCGTTCTCCTCCTGGAGGAAGTCGATGAACTTGCGCCCGTCCTCGTCGCCGACGGGACGATCGAGCGAGAAAGGCGTCTCCGCGTAGAAGTCCTTCACCTTGTCGAGCTTCTCGCGCGGGACCCCCGTCTCCTTCTCGAGCTCCTCGATGGTCGGCTCATGCCCCGTGCGCGCGATGATCGCCTGCGTCGCCCGCGCCACGCGGTTGTACGTATCGAGCATGTGGACCGGGATGCGGACCGCGCGGCCCTTGTCGGCCAAGGCGCGGCTGATCGCATGCCTGATCCACCACGATGCATACGTCGAGAAGCGGTAGCCACGGCTGTGGTCGAAGCGCTCTACCGCCTTCATCAGGCCGATGTTGCCTTCCTGGATCAGATCGATGAGCGGCAGGCGCCCGCGGTTGTAGCGCCGCGCGATCGACACGACGAGCCGCAGGTTGGCCTTCACGAAGCGGTTCTTCGCGTCGTGCTGCGCCTGGAAGGTCCGCTCGACCCGATCGAGGTAACGCCGGTAGGAGCCAGACATCGGGAGCCTCGGCCGCGTGGGGCGGGTCTCCTCGGGATCGCTCACGTCGTCCTCGAAGTCAGGCTCGCGCACGAGATCGCGCGCGATGGTGAAGGCGCGCGCCATCCAGAGGCGATCCGAGTCAGGCAGGCGGACGGCCGCTGCGAGCTCCTCGGAGAGCTGGGTCCACGGCTTCTCCTGCTCGGCGAGCAGCTTCCCCTTCTGCTTCTTCGCCAGGCGAACGAGCTTCTGCATCTCCGCGATCTGCGGGGCCTTCACCTCGTCCTCACCCGCCTTGGCGACATCCTCCTCGAGCGCGGTGAGGATGTACTCGGCCGCAGGCAGGTAGGAGAGCAGGGCCACCCAGTGCTCCACCTCCGTGCGCTCGACAGCCCGCGCGGTGTCGAGCTCCTCGTCCGGCCCCATGACGGGGTGGAGCGCCATGTCGCGGAAATAGCGGGCGAGCATCGAGTCACCGCCCCCGTCCTCGACATCCTTCAGCTCCCGATCCTGGTTCCTCGCGCGCTCGGGCTGAGGCAGCCGATCGAGCGGTCCAAGGTCCAGATCGATGAAGTCAGCCGCCCGCTCCTCATCGAGGATCTCGGCCGGGCGGGGTCGCACGACCGTCTCCTCCGTCTGGTCGTCATCCAGAATGCCGAGCGCTGCGATTTCCGGCGTGGCCGTCCCACCCTGAGCGAGCGGGTCGCCCTTCACTACAGTGGCGTTGCTCTTGGTCGACCTCATGGCGGCTCCCTCCACGGTGGTAGCTCCTTGAAAGTGCGAGCGCGGCGACTGGTTGTCCCCGAATTCTTCGACCTCGGAGACCTCCAACTCGGTGGTCTGCGATGCCCCCCGCCGGGGAGCCGATGCGGTCTCGGCTCCCTGCGAGCTCTTGGATGCCGCGAGCCGCGCAGAGGCACCTACAGCAGAGGACTTGGCGTTTCTCCGCGCAGTTTCTGGACGGCGGGCGGTCGACGTGCTCATCTTGGTCTTTGTGTCGGCGTTCACTTCTAAACGGCTGACCTTGCGAGATTGAAATGTCCCGCCACCTTTTGAGGGCAGGCGAGACGATTTCGTGCCAGACAGAGGAGAGGAGCTGACCGAAGGAGCCCCTGTTGAAACTGGCAACCGCTGGTGCTTTCTTTTGATTCCGGTCGAACTCTTCTCATCTGAGGCAGGTCTGCTCTTGCAGAATGATGCTCCTGCGCCAGTCCCCGGTAGCAGCCCAGCTTCAGAAGCAAAAACAGTGCCTTTTTTAGCGTGCGTTCCTGCTTCTCCCGTTTGAGAGCTTGGCCTGGGTGCGCTATGTAGAGCGGAAGGCGCTGTCCATGTCCTGTCGAGCGAGACATTCCGCTGCGACCGAACCGAACTGCATGGCTGGGTGCGCTGTCGGGGACGCAACAACATCGGCAACCTGTTCTCCTTGGGGACACCTCGAGCTCGCAAGCGTTCCGCGGGTCGGTGGGTCCGCCCTCGCAGCTCAGGCAAGGGAATTTCGCTGCTTTTTCCAGCGTGTAGGAGTCCCGTACCTAGCCGCTGAGGCCGTTCTCTCAGTGAGCTTCGATGTTTCCTGAACCTGGGCCTCCCGATGGCAATGTCGAGCCCTCACCCGACGGACGAAGGCGGAGAAGGTTATTTTTCGCGACAGACCGCCTGGAAAGTTGGCAATTCCGGCAAATCGTTCAGGCTCAGCGGAATTTATAGCTAAGTCTGTTTCTGGAAACAGGACCTGGATCGCCCCTTAGGCTGGTCAGGCCTCGGCTGGGAACGCAGAACCCCGCGAGAGACAACGCTCGGTAGGCCAACCGTCACCGGGCTGGGCTGGGTCGGAATTTACCCTGATCGCACGATCATACGGTGCCATCGGCGGTGCGTAGCAAGTGCGCACGGAATGCACGCTGCGCATTTGCTCGGTGCCTAATCGCCTCACACTGATGACTCTGATCAGCGTCAGCGACGGCAGCCGCACGGCCTCGCCTGAGGGTTGCGCCCGAACTCTACGTTTGCGACGCAACCCGAAGGATCGCTCGCCATGGCGGCGAGTCAAATATATGAAATGTTACGACAATCGGGCACTTGCGAGGAAAGGACCGGGGCGGCCTCGGCCGATTTCGACCGTTCCGCATCGGAATGGTCGAACGATGGGCTGAAGACCGCCCGCGGAGCCGTCACTTCGCCGCTGAGGGCGAGACGAGCTTCGCCACAGCACCGAACGACGCAGGATCGTGGATCGCGATCTCGGAGAGGATCTTCCGATCGAGGGCGATGCCTGCCTTCTTGAGCCCGCTGACGAGGCGGGAGTACGTCGTACCGTTGAGGCGCGCGGCAGCGTTGATCCTGGTGATCCAGAGACGACGGAAATCCCGCTTCTTGAGCTTACGGCTGATGTAGCCGTACTCCCAGGCGTGGCGGAGCACCTCGACCGCCTGGCGGAAGCGGTTCTTTCGGCCGAGGAAGTAGCCCTCGGTCTGGTTGAGGACACGGTTGCGACGGCGGCGGGCCTTGAAGCCTCTCTTTACACGCGGCATCGGTAATCTACCTCACTGCTCCAGGGTCAGCCGTAGGGAAGAAGCAGCTTGACGCGCTTCTCCATCGCCGAATCGACCATGTCGTTCTTGCGGAGACGACGCAGACGCTTCTTGCTCTTTTCCTGCATGCAGTGGTTGAGCCCGCCCTTGCTGCGGCGAATGCGGCCGGAGCCGGTCACCTTGAAGCGCTTGGCCGCGGCGCGGTTGGTCTTCATCTTCGGCATGATGCCCTCGATCCGAATGCCTATCGCTCCCGGCGGCCACCGCTCCGAACCACCGGAGGGGCTGTTCTGCGCCGCAGGGATGCGTAGAGGGGGCGCTTTATGGCGATCCGGCGTGGGGTTGTCAAGTGTCCCGGCAGCGGCTAGGGGCCCGTCGGCGCGCCGAGGGGCCGGGGGTCAGGCCGTCCTCACTTTCCGAACACCACCCGCTGACCGAAGACGCGGTCCGCCGTCTCGCAGAACGTTCGGAAGGCCATGTACTCGGACGGCTTGATCCGGGACTTCGTGAGGGAGATCTGACTGCGGACGACGATCTTCCCCGCGGACTGCTCGATCGAAAGCGAGAACTTGCCGAAGGGGGTGTCCACGTCCTCGGGCAGCGGCGCCCTGGTGACACGCCACCCGGCGGGGATCCGGAGGGTCCATTCATCCCGGCGCGTGGTGAGCGCGGGAATGATCACGTCGCGGGTGCGCGCCGAGAGGGATGCGAACTCGGTGGCGAGGCGCTGCGTGGGCACAGCCGGGACCGACAGGCTGTCGCCCTCCCGTCGAGCGAGCGCGACCGCTCTTCCTCGAGCCCGCAGCTTCGCTGGCTGCTCGATGTCCTCGAGATCGTTCACCTCGACCCCGGCCTTCCCAGGGGCCAGCTCGACCGCCCCGAAGTCCGTGGCGAGGTCACGAGCTGCGCGGTCGCGGCGCGTCCCCTCCGCCATGTAGCGGGTCCGCCACTCCGGCGCAGACGCGCCGGCCACCTGGATGTCGACCCCGAGCTGAGCAGACCCGTCAGCGCTGACCGCGATGTCGACGGTCCGGTGCACGACCGAGGCCTCCGGAGCAGGCTCCGGCAGGCGAACGAGCTTCGGCTTGCCCTCGTTGATCTGAAGCGCCATCGCGCCGCGATCCATGATGGGAAGCTCTGTCGAGCCCGAGTGCTCCGCCGTTCCGTCGAGGTAAAGGTCGAGCGACGGCACGTACGCGATCGCGTGGTCGAACGGCGCGAGGCTCGCGGGCTCCGGCTCGATGTCGCCTCGCATGCGGGTGCGCACCAGGACGATCGTCGCTGGGATGCCGATCTCGCGGAGCATCGTGACGATCAGCGTCGCCTTGTCCTTGCAGTCGCCCCAGCCGCGAGCGAGCGTCTGCGCGCACCTCCTCGGGCGAATCCCCTCGATGCCGAACTCGAGCGCCACGTAGCGCGTCTCGGTCGCGTACTTGTAAATCGCGCGGACCTTGCTCCGATCGTCGGCGAGGCCGTTCGTGATCTCGCGCACCCGCTTGCGAACCTCATCATCCACATCGAACTGCTCTCGCGCGAGGCCCCAGTACCAGGAGCCGACCTCGTCCCAGGTCTTGAAGGTCGAGACGTGGACGTGCGCGAGGATCTCGGACCAAGCGGGCATCGCCGGCTCGGGCGCAACCGGCGGCACAGAGGCGGCGGAGAAGCGGAAGATGCGCCGCTCGGCGTCCTCCTTGGTCTCGCGCACGAGGCCAGGCAGATTGGACGCGAAGACGTGGAACTGCCTCGTCTTCGGGGTGATCAGCACGTACTCGCTGCTGGCGATCGGCTCATCCCCCTGGAGGAACTCGATCTCGCCGAAGTGATCGGCGATCTCGTTGCGGGGGCTGACGTCATCGACGCGGTAGCGCAGCTCGACCACATCGCCGGCGTTGAGCCGCGGGAAGCTGACGTAGAACGTGCGCGCCGATGTGTACATCGCGAGCGCCGGGTTGTTCGCCCCGGATTCCCCGCTCTCGATCGCCCCGTCGACCTTGCCGTCTGCTCGGTAGACCTTCGCGGCACGGAGGCTCACGGTCTGGCGATCGGCCTGGTACTCGAACGCGTACTGCCGGGCGCTCGCCGCAGCCTCGTCCGTCAGCGGCTGGAAGACGACCTGCCGGAACCGGCTCGCCAGGCCGTTCGGGAAGACGGTGGTGACCGTCAGGTTGCGCAGCGTGCGCTTGGGATACTGCCGGTCAGCGTTGCGCCGCATCGGGAGGAAGCGGTCGGGCGCCCAGGCGTAAGCCTCGTCGGCGCGCGGCTTCGGCGGCTCGATGTGCTCGATGTACTCGCGCACATCCTTCGCCTGAGGGCTGATCGCCAGGATCTGCTGCAGCATCTCCAGCTGCGCCTCCCGGTTTCCCTCCTCGCCGTAGAGGTCCGAGAGAGCGCGCAACGTTCCGATGTCTTCCGGCGCCATGGCGAGCGCGCGCTGATGGGCCGCGAGGGCGCGGTCACCCTGGCCCAGCGCGCGGTACGTGCGCGCGGCGACCGTGCGAGCCCAGACGGAGTCGGGCTCGCTGCGGAGGAAGCGCTCGATCCAGCGCTCCGCCCCGGCAGGATCGCGGCGCGCCACCGCGAGCTCGACCTGCTGGTGAAGGAAGCTCGAGTCGTCGAACCGCAGCGCGGCGTAGCGCGCCTCCATCTCGGCGGCCTCCGTGTCGCGCCCGAGCGCGCGCAGCTGCGCCGCCGAGGCGCGGAGGAGCGCGACGCTGCTCGGCTGGCGCGCGAGCGCCCGCTCCAGCGTGGCGAGCGCGGTGCGCTTCAGCCCAGCCTCCCCGTAGAGGTCCACGAGCCCGAGGACGGCCGTGACATGATCGGGATCGGACGCGAGGATGCGCTCGTAGATCGGAGCCGCCTCCCGCCAGTTCGGGCTCGTTTGCGCGAGCCGAGCCTGCGAGAGCAGGACGTCGATGTCCTCACGTCCGCCCGCGAGCGCGGCCGCGCGCTCGATCCACGCGCGCTGCTGGTTCCTGTCCTCCGAGAGCTGGCCCGCGAGCAGGTAGCGACGCACGCTCGGCTCGGCCTCGGCGGAGCGCCGCGCGAGGTCGCGCGCTCTGTGCTCCCCCTCGGCGTCACCGCCGGTGAGCATGAGGTACCGCGCGAACGCCTCCAGCATGGCGGGTGAAGGCCGAGCGGCGCTCGCGGCGCGCTCGAACGCCTGCATCGGCCCCTCGATGACAGCCGCACGCGCGGCGAGCTTCGCTCCTGAGGTTGGCCCTTCGGCCTGCGCCCGCGCCCCGCCCACGCGCCTCGCGCCATCGGCTTCGCCCTGAGGCGCCGTGACGTGGGTTCCGATGTCGGAGGTCACATCCAGATCAAGATCCGGCGCCCCCTTCTCGTTGCCGATGCGGAGCGCGAACTTGGGCGCCGACGCACCTCCGCAGACCTTGATCGTCAGGCGGTTGTAGCCGGGCCTCAGCGTCACCGGCGCGGCGAACCGATCGATGTCGAGCTCGCGGTACCCCGGATCGGCCAGGACCTTCGCGCCGTTCCAGAACAGCTTGAACGCGCCGTCTGCCCCGACCCAAATCGAGATCGGCCGAGGAGCGCGCGTCCCGGCCTTCGCGCGGACGAACGTCGTCGCGTAGCCGCAGACGCCCTCCACCGGACGAATGAAGTCGCCGAAGTCAAACCACCCGTACTGCGGCGCCTCGGGGGGCACGCGCCACCGGACCGCGCGCGCCTTGCCGTCGTACGTCCTGCCCGCGGCCATCGGCTGCGCGAGATCTTCCTCGGGCCCGAACGCCCGCTCGAAGCCCCCCTTGTTCTCGTTGTCGAACGGTCCGATCGTCGCCCAGCGGCCGATGAACCCGAGCTTTTGGATCCTCGCGACCGCTCCGTCGAGATCGCCTCGACGCCTCCGCGCGTACGCCGAGAGGAGCTCCGCATAGACCTGGGTCGGCGCGCTGGTCGCGCCAGCCTCCGCGATGGACGCGATCGCCTCCTCGACCTGCGTCGGATCCGCGCGGTCCCACGTGCGCCAGAGCTCACGTAGCGCGCCGTAGACCTCGGGGCCTCTCGCCGCGCGGACAGCCGCGTGCGCGGAGAGCACCTCGGGGTGAACCGCGCCGAGCTCCGCGCGAACATCGGCGCCGAGCGACATGGCGCACGCCAAGGCCGCCGTCCCCACGGCGAGCGCGCAGAAGGACCGCCCCCTCGTCGTCCCCTGGTTGAGCTCGATCTCACGGGGCTCGGCCCGGCTGAGCACGTCACGCATCCGAGGCGCTATCCCGTGGCCGAAGCCATCGGTCAAGCACAAGGCATGGCTGCAGAGGCGCCGCACCGGCCGAGGTCAAGGGGGTGCTGCCGACGATCCGGCGGAACGCACGCCGGCAGGAGATCGTCCCCCGAGCCGCGTTCATCGGGCGGCGCCTTCATGAGCCCGCCGCGCCGCCGGCGCCGATCCCGCGAGTTTTGTCTATCTTTTGCCGGGTACAGAGCCGGGGACAGGGCGACGACACGCAGCGCGCCCCACAGCAGCGCCCCTGGAGGAAGGCGCAGCGCTGTCCGACCGCATTCAACTCATGAAAGAGTAGCAATTTTAGATACTTACCGTGCAAACCTTCCGGGCGGCCGGGGCGGACAGGCGCCTGGAAAAGGTCCGGAACCAAGGCTCCCCTGGGGGCAGGGGGAGCGAGCTCCGTCGGGGTCCGGCAAGGCTCGGCGAGGTTCGGCCATACGATCCTCCAACTTCCAGAAAGGGCCGCCTTGCTCCGCCGCACCAGCTTCGGATAGAAACGTCCCAAGATGTACGGGAGCACGGTCGAGGAGCAGCGGCACTGCGCGCTGCGAACCGGCCATGCAAGTCCCCAAGGCAGTGAGCGTCACGCCGCGAACGTGGTACCGGTGGTAGTAAGGCAAGCCCGCGCAGCGGGAAGCCAGTTGGATGACGATGGTCGGGGACCGCACGTGCGGCGCCCGGTGATGACAAGGGCGACAGAGCCCGCAATGCCCAGGGCCCCATCGCGAGAGCGCTGGCGGAGGAACGATGGTCAACCCTCAGATGGTGATGTACGAGGAGGAATTCAATCAGATCCAGAGCGTGGTGGATCGCCTCGTCAAGGACGCCAATGCGAAGGTCGTCTTCATCGTTGACAAGAACGGGCAACTGATCGCCGCGAGCGGAGACGTCGACAACCTCGACACCACGTCGCTCGCCTCGCTGACGGCGGGGAACATCGCCGCCACGGGCGGGATGGCGAAGCTCCTCAAGGAGAACGAGTTCGCCACTCAGTTCCACGAGGGTGAAAAGGCGAACATCCACATCCAGCTGGTCGGGAACCGCGTCATCCTCGTGGTGATCTTCGACTCAAAGTCGAGCCTCGGGTTGGTGAGGCTCCGGGTGCGAAAGGCGAGCGAGGAGCTCAACCACATCTTCGAGGCGCTGCTCAAGAAGGTGCAGGAGCCGGGCGCCGACTCGCCGTTCGCCGAGATCACCGACGAGGACATCGACAACCTCTTCAACGACTAGGAGCGCGGTCGATGAGCTTCATCAATTACATGGCGCGCGAGATCAACTGCAAGATCGTCTATTACGGCCCGGGTCTCTGCGGCAAGACGACGAACCTGCAGTACATCTATGAGCGCACCAACCCGGACGCGAAGGGGAAGATGATCTCCCTCGCCACGGAGACCGACCGGACACTCTTCTTCGACTTCCTCCCGCTCGCGCTGGGGGAGATCCGCGGCTTCAAGACGCGGTTCCACCTGTACACGGTGCCGGGGCAGGTCTTCTACGACGCGAGCCGCAAGCTCATTCTGAAAGGCGTCGACGGCGTGGTCTTCGTGGCAGACTCGCAGCTCGGCCGCATCGAGGCGAACCAGGAGTCGGTGGAGAACCTCCGCACGAACCTGGCCGAGCAGGGCTACTCGCTGGACAAGATCCCGTACGTCATCCAGTACAACAAGCGGGACTTGCCAGAGATCGGCACCGTCGAAGAGCTCCGCTCGCTGCTCAACCCGACGAACGTCCCCGATTTCGAGGGGGTCGCGCGGACCGGCGTCGGGGTGTTCGACACGCTCAAGGCGGTCGCCAAGCTGGTGCTGACCGAGCTGAAGAAGGGCGGCCCCTAGGTTTCAGGGGCCGGCCCAGAAGATTCGAATCGAAGAACGGCGCCGCGAGCGAGGCCGTGGTCCCGCTCGCGCTCGGTGCAGCGATCAGGCGCGCTGGTAGATGCGGTTGCGCCGGTTGCGGTTCTTCGCCTTCAGCTTGGACCGGTAGCGCTTCGACTTGGAGCGCGTGGTCTTCCGAGGACCTTTCGACAGCATGAGGAACATGAACAGGCTCCGTTGAGGCGCCCGGCGCGGAGGCGTCGTGCCGCCGCCGCCGGTGCGAAGGGGCGGCAACGTACGGCATCACAGGGCAAAGTTCAACCGGAGAGCACCTCGGCCGGGCGACCGGCTGGTCCCGCGGCGGATAGGACAGGCCCTGGCACCGGGGCCGAGCTTTTCTGCTATCGGTGTTCTACGACGTGCGGTTCAGGACCCTCCTCTGCCTAGCCGCCGCCTCGGTGACCGCGTGCGGCGCGAGCATCAACGCGGTCTACGAGGGGGACGTACGCTTCGAGCACTGCATGGCGCTTGACTCGCTGGCCGACGTCAAGCCGACCCTGCGGCGCGCGTGCTGGGACGAGTGGCTTCAGTTCTGTACGTTCGGCCAGACGCGCGACCGTGTGGAGTACGCCACGCTGCGGGCCAGGCAGCTCAGCCACGCGAGCGATTTCGACGAAGGTGAGTGGACTCCGCCGAGCAGCCGAGCCCCTGCCGTGCCTGAGCCGACCAGCGCGCTCGCTCCGCCGCCCAGGCTCCTGACCGCCGACGTGGCCGCGACGGCGGCAGCGGAAGAGGCTCGCGCAGACCCAGACGCGAACGACGGCGGCGCTGCGCCCCCGGCGTCGAACACCGCGGAGGTTGCACCGCCGGGAGCGAAGTGCAGCGCGTCGTGCCAGGCGGACTGGAAGGAATGCCAGGACGACTGCAAATCCGCCGCCTGCGAAAAAGGATGCTCCGGCAAGTACACGCGGTGCATGCGTCGCTGCTTCTGATCGACGTGGTCTGCTCTCCGCGCAGATGCCTCACCTTGTCACACCAAGATGGCCTGGAATCTTGACCCGCGATCGAGCGTAGAGCTATCGGCGTACACGATGTCCGCTTCGCACGCGCCCAAAGAGCTCAGCAGCACGACTCCTGATCGCAACGGCACGGCGTCGCCCCTCGAGGGGCTCGGTGCGAGCGCAGGCCCCATGCGGGTGCTGCGGCCACGGCGAGCGGCGCCTGCGGACGCCGTGCGGCCGACCCGCGCCGAGGTGAACCTCGCGCACCTGCGGCACAACCTCCGCGTCCTCGAGCGAGGCCTGATCGGCGCGGAGAAGCCGCAGATCTGGGGCGTGCTCAAGGCGGACGCGTACGGCCACGGCGCGCCCGCCGTCGCACGGACGCTCGAGCGCGCCGGCATCCCCGGCCTGTGCGTCGCGTTGCTCGAGGAGGCCATCGAGCTGCGAGACGCCGGCATCCGGCTCCCTGTCCTCGTCATGGGCGGCTACTACGGCCCGCGCCGCGACGGCTTCGAGGAGATCATCGCGCGCGATCTCGTGCCCGTCGTCTACGACGCCGGCCAGATCGAGCGCCTCGCGAGCGTGGTGCGGCTCGAGCAGCGCGGTCGCGTGGGCGTCCATCTCAAGGTCGACACCGGCATGGGACGGCTCGGGGCCGCGAGCTCGGAGATCGAGGCGGTGTTCGCGACGCTCGCCAAGCACCCGGAGGTGAAGCTCGACGGGCTCATGACCCACCTCGCCTGCGCGGACGCCGACGATCTCGGCGTGACGATCGAGCAGATGCGTCTCTTCGGGGAGATCGAGCAGCGAGCGAAGAGCTTCGGCCTCACGCCGCGGGTGCGCCACGCATCGAACAGCGCGGCGATGCTGCGCCTCCCTGCGGCGTGGCTCGACATCGTCCGCCCGGGGGTCGCGCTCTTCGGCATATCGCCGTGCGCGGGGCTCGCGCCCGACCTCAAGCCGGTCATCCGGGTGCGCAGCGAGATCGTCGCGCTGCGCACGATCGCGAAGGGCGACAGGATCGGCTACGGCCACACCTGGCAAGCTTCCCGGGAGAGCGTCGTGGCCACCGTGCCGATGGGGTACGCCGACGGCCTGAGCCGCCAGCTGTCGAACCGCGGCGCCGCCCTCGTGCGCGGCCAACGCGCGCCGATCGCGGGCGCCGTGTCGATGGATCTCACGATGCTCGACGTGACGGATGTGCCGGGAGCACGCCTTGGGGATGAGGTGGTGTTCCTCGGAGCGCAGGACGGGCCGCTCGGGCGCGGCACGATCAGCGCTGAAGAGATCGCGGGGCTCACGGGGACGATCGCCTGGGAGGTGCTGACCAGCATCTCGCGCCGCGTGCCCAGGTTCTACCGCGAGCCCTGAGCGCGCGCGGCGGCGCCCGCGCTGGCGCTGCCAGCGCGAACAGGCGTGATACGCTGCTCTCCATGAAGACGGCCGTGAAGCAGCGGGCCAGCGCCTGCGGCATGCTCTTCTGCGTCGGGGCTGTGCTCGCGCTCGGCGGCGCGGCGATGACCGCGTGCGAGGACGAGGTCGCGAAGCAGCGTCCGCGCAGCGGCATCGGTCAGGGGGCGCAAGAGCCGGAGGACGGGTTCGATCCGGACACCGAAGACCCGAGCGGACCACCGGCCGCGGATGCGGGTGGGCTCTGCGGCAACCGGATCCACCAGGTCGAGATCGCCGAAGCGCCGAACATCTACTTCGTCCTCGATGCGTCAGGCAGCATGCTCAGCCCCGCGTCCGCGAGCTCGAGCGCGACCCGATACGACCGGGTCCGTGAGGCCGCGGTCGACCTCGTGCGGAACCTGGGCCCGCTGATCAACGTCGGCGCCGCCGTGTTCCCCGTGGACGCGACCGACGAGGCGCCGTGCAGGCCAGGCGGCGAGGTGTTCGCTGTCACGCCGGGGGCTCCCTTCGCAGAGGGACAGGAGGGCTCCACGACGACATCGCGGTTCCGCGCGGCGACGCGGGCGGCGCCGCTCGGCGGGACGCCTACCGCGGCGACCCTCGCGGCGCTGACGCCGAAGCTCGTCGGGCTCCCCGGAAAGACCATCGTCGTGCTCGCGACCGACGGAGGTCCGAACTGCAACAGCTCGGCGAAGTGCGACGCCAACGGGTGCATCGCCAACATCGAGCAGCAGTGCCCCGAGGAGAACTGCTGCTCGCCCTCGGGTCGCTCGGGCCCCGAAGGGTGCCTCGATCGCGACGATACGGTCGCCGCGATCGAGCTGCTCGCGGCGAGCGGGATCGATGTCTATGTCGTCGGCATCCCCGGGAGCGAGTTCTACGGCGATGTCCTCGACCAGATGGCGCTCGCCGGCGGCACGGCGCAGTTCGTCAGCCCGTTCTACTTCAAGGTGGACAACCTCGACACGCTTGGGAACGTCCTCTCCAAGATCGCCAGCATCGTCGTCTCCTGCGAGTTCGACCTGGTCGACCCGCCTCCCGAGGCGGGACAGACGAACGTCTACCTGGACGACGAGCTGGTCGCCTACGACCCGGAGAACGGGTGGCGCTGGAAGTCGCCCGCGGTGGTCGAGCTCCTCGGGGAGGCATGCACGAAGCTCAAGAGCGGGCGGGTGGGGCAAGTCCAGATCGTCTCGGGCTGTCCGACGGAGGTGGCGAGGTGAAGCGCGAGGCGACGAAGCTCTCGGCCTCGCTGATCCAGCTGACGGCCGACGCTGCGGACGACGCCGCGCTCGACGAGATCGACGCGGTCGCGGCCGCGGCGTTCGACGTGCCGCAGTTCTCCGCGCGAGAAGAGCTGCGCCGCCCCTGGACGCGCTGCTGGGTCGCGCGCGAAGAGCGGCGCGCGCTCGCCTTCCTCATCGCGTGGCACGTCGCCGACGAGCTCCACGTGCTCAACGTGGCCACTTGCCCGGCCGCGCAGCGGCGCGGGCTCGCGACGGCGTTGATGAACCGGTCGCTCGAGTATGCACAGGAGCAGCAAGTGCGGCTGATCCTGCTCGAGGTGCGCCGCTCGAACCGGGCAGCGATCCGGCTCTACAGGAAGCTCGGCTTCACCGCGATGGGGGTACGCCCTCGGTACTACAGCGACAACGGCGAGGACGCGATCGAGATGGTGCTCACGCTCGATCCAGCGACAGGCGCGGTGCAGCCAGGCCGCGACGAGATCCGCATCGAGATCTGAGCCGCGCCGCGTGGCTCAGCGCGGGCCCGCGGCAGGCGCCGCCGCGGGGAAGCGAGACACCGCGGCGAGCGGCGGCAGCCGCGCCGCCACCACCTGCATCGGGGTGAGCAGCAGCGGCCGGAGCAGCGTCTTGGCCCGCTCGTCGAAGGGCTGGAGGAGCGCGTCGGCCTGTCGCGTCGCCTCGACCAACCGATCGGCCATGAGGCGCGCATCGACGTTGGGGTTCAGATCCTCGAGGCGCTGGATCTCGTCGCGAAGAGCGCTGAGCAACGAGATGTACCTCGCCAGGGGCGTGTCCGTGATCGGCGCCGAGCCGCTCGGCGCGGCAGGCACGCCGAACTCGACGGTCCGCTTGAACTCGTCCGGCACCGAGCTCGGCCGGTTTCTTATGAGCTTCACGTTGACGGGGACCTTCAGCCTCGTCTTCTGCTCGATCTTCCGCTCGAGGTACTCCTTCCCCCGCTTGGCCAGGGCCGAGTCCTCGATCGCGCCGCGATCCCGCTTCCACTGCGTGTTGTCCTCGAGCGCTCGGATGATGCGGAGGTACGGGTAATCCGCCTGGGTGAGCGCCTGGTACGTCTCCTTCGCCTCCTTCAGGTTGGCCGGGACGCGCACGGTGAGGTCCGCCATCCAGTCGGTCCACTGCGCGATGTAGCTGGCGTCGTAGTCGGCCGCGAGGCCGTCCAGGTTCTTGCTGATCGAGGCCTCCTCGCCGGGCGCGAGGTCCACGACCCACCGCTCAGCCATCAAGCTGTCGGCGCCGCTCTCGAGCCTCTCGAGCACCGCGAAGTGCCCCCTCTCGGTGTACGGACCGTCCACCTCCTTCCAGCGCTTCTCCTTCGCGTACAGCTTGCTGCCGATGATCTTCAGCACGGCGGGGCGGTCGGCGAACATGTCGCCGAGCGTGTGCGGAGGGTACTTGCGGTTGGCGCGGCTGTTGTCACCCGTCTCGTCGTACTTCTCCTCGATGATCGCGTTGACGAAGAAGTCGTAGTACCGCTTCCGCGGTGGCACGGCCTGGAGCGTCGCGCGCACGCTAGCGACCAGATCCTCCTTGCGCGCGATCGGCGTGACCCGCTTCTCCTTGATGAGCGTCAGGTAGTACTCGACGTGCCGATCGAGCTGCTTCTTCAGCTCGCTCTCGGTGAGGTTCGAGGTCGCCCGCAGCACCTCGGCCCAGAGCGAGGTGAACCTGTCCTTCGCCCACGCGACGTCGAGGTGCTCGACGTCGCTCAGCATCAGGTACAGCTTGAGGTCGTTCCGCTCGCGGAGGTAGTGGTCACCCTTCGCGAGCTTGAGGCGATCCTCGAGCCGCTGCTTGCACGGGATCACGAAGCCGTTCTGGAGGCTCGCGACGTAGACGTGCACGAGCGGCGGGTACACCGTCTCGCCCTGGAACATCGTCCACCCCTTCCCGTCCGGCGGCCCCTCCTCGCGCGCCTTGTCGATCTCCTTCAGCCGGTCCAGCGCAGGCCCCAGCGCGGCGAGCTTCTCCGAGAGAGGTCGCGTGTCCTCCCATCGGAGCGCGCTGACGGTCCGCGCGTCCGCCTCCACGTCGCGCAGGAACGCGCGGTTGTTGACGAACGACACCACGCTGGGGATCGCGAGGATGACCCCGAGCGCCGCGGCCGCCGCGCTGATCGCGCCGCGGACGAGCCGCTGGCGCCGGATCTCGCTCGCGCTCCTCGCGGCGATGTCCCCGTCCGGGAAGACGACGTTCATGAAGACGTCGTGGAGGAAGTAGCTCTTCGACTCCACGTTCTGCTGCGCCGCGGCCTCGTGCGTTCGGATCCCCATCGCCTGGCCCATGCGCTGGAGGACCCGGTCGAGCGGCCTGCCCTCCTGCGTGCCGCTCGTGAAGTAGAAGCCGCGAAAGATGGGCGTTCCCTGGAACGCGTTGACCATGAAGACGGTCGAGACCAGATCGGAGAGGTTCCGCCGGATACCCGAGAACTCGAGCGGGAACTGGTAGACGCGCTCGCGCACCTCGCGGCTTCGCTCCATCACGAGCCGCTTCAGCGAGCGGCCGTGGATCTGCCTCGCCAGGGCGTCGAACTCGGCGTCGAAGAGCCTCCCTGGGTCGGCCTTGTCCGCGCTCAGCTTGAGCGTCGCTCCCCACGCCTGCGCGCGGTCGCTCTTGCGCATGTCGCCGAAGAACTCCGAGAAGCCCGCGATGAGGTCGCACTTCGTGAACAGGAGGTAGACGGGCAGCACCATGTGGAGCTGCGTCATCACCTCGTCGATGCGCGCCCGGAGCTTCTTCCCCATCAGCTCGATGTGCTGCTCGCTCGCGTCGATGAGATCCGCCACGCTCACGGCGACGAGGATGCCGTTGAGCGGGCGGCGAGCGCGGTGCTTGAGGAGCATCTGCAGGAACGCGATCCACTCCTCGTGATCGTCCTGCTCCGTCGTGTAGCGCCCCGCGGTGTCGAGGAGGATCGCCTCGTTGGTGAACCACCAGTCGCAGTTGCGCGTGCCGCCGACGCCGCGCACGCCGCCGCCGTTGCTCGGGTGCGCGTACGGGAAGACGAGGCCCGAGTGCTTCAACGCCGTCGTCTTCCCCGCCCCGGGCGGGCCGATGATGACGTACCAGGGCAGCGAGTAGAGCGCGGCGTTGCCGTGCTCCTTCCCCTTGCCGAGCTTCGAGCTCTTCAGGGCGCTGATGCCGCCCTGGACCTGCCGCTGGAGCTCCTGGATCTCGGCGCGGCGCTCGGGCCGCGCGTTGAGCGCCTGCTGCGCTCCTTGCTGGACGATGGCCCGCTCAAGCGCAGAGGCGGCGCGGCGCGCGTTGATCCGGCGGTACACGAAGAGCGCGATCGCGGAGAGCGCGATGACGACGCTCGTCGCGATCGGGATCGCGGTGGGCAGGCCGAACGTGAAGCACGCCGCCCACGAGATGAGGAACAACAGCCCGAAGAGGACCCACAACACGGAAGCGACGATACCACCGGTCGCCGCTCCCGGAGCACGTCCGCGCGGCGCCGCCCAGCGAGCGTGATCTGCCCGCGCGCGGCGATCCCGGCGTCAGTCGCCGCCGCGCTCGTAGTCGCCCGGGTCGAGCGCGGCGTCGGTGTCCTCGCCGGCCGCGAGCCGACGCGAACGGATCGCGTCCACGGCGATGTCGATCACCTCGAGCCGCGTCGAGGGGGCGTAGTACTCGTTTTCCGAGACCGACGGCAGCTCCGCGAGCCTGGCCGCGACCGCCTCACGATCGTCTTCCTCCAGCTCCAGCGCCGCCGGATCGCCGCTCAGGGCGTCCTCTGCGAGGTCCGGCGCGGCGTCGGCCCGATGTCCGCGCGTGAGCGCCTCGCGCACGAAGAGGACGGGGCTGAAAGCGAGGTAGACCGACCCGAACTGCACCTGCCAGTAGGTCGGATCTTCGCCATCCAGGCGCCACCACGACGCGTGCCGGCGCCGGATCACCTCGCCGAAGTAAGCGCCTGCCATGTGCGCGACCATCGGCAAGGCCTCGACCCGCTCCGACGTCGCGCCGCGCGCCTGCTCGAGGTAGTGGTCGAGCAGAGGCAAGGTCTCCGGCCGATAGTCAAGCCGTACGCCGAGGGCGCGCTCCACAAACCGCACGCACCCCTCGGCGAGATCCTCCACGGTGGACGGCGGCGGCGCGACAGGTTCGACAGCTGTAGCGGACAGCGCAGACTCGGCCGGCCGCTCCGCAGAAATCGGAGAGGTCCCTGCACCGTTCTGTTTGGTATTCATGGGCTCCACGCTATTCTTCTCCGGTGCGGGTGGCCGCTCGTCAACGTGGTCGTGCTAGGAGCGCCTCGGCAAGCTCCGCAAGGACCGTGTCCGGCCCTCGACCGTCCTCTGCAGATCCTCGGGCGCAGCGGCAGTGGAAGCACGGTCCGTCGGAGCCGACAAAGTTGACGAAGTCGACAGAGCCGATGGATTCGACGGAGCCTGCGGAACCGCCGGAGGCAACGGAGCTGACGAACCAGCCGACACAACGCCCACGAGCCGACAAAGCTCGGCGCCGGTCCAACCGGCCCGTCCGTGGATTCGGGTTTGAATTCCTAACGGAAGTCGAGGCCTTCGTGCTAAGCTCCGCCCTCGCGTCGAAATGAGACTCGGGATTTTCAGCGATACGCACGCCAACTACGAGGCGCTCAGCGCTGTGCTCGAGTCCTACCGCCACGAACGTATCGACGTTTACTACTGCCTCGGGGATACGGTCGGCTACGGCGGCTCGCCGAACGAGTGCGCCGATCTCGTCCGCAAGGTGGCCAAGAAGACGATCCTCGGCAACCACGACGCGGCCGTCGCAGGTCGGATGGACTACTCGTATTACTACGAGGCCGCCCGGCAGGCGCTCGACACCCACGCTGCGATGCTGTCCTCCGAGAACGCGGCCTGGCTCCGGAGCCTGACGTACCAGGAGAAGTTGACGGACATCAACGTCGACCTCTGCCATGGCTCACCCGTCCGGCTCGAAGAGTTCGAGTACATCTTCGCGCCGGAGCAGGCGCGCGAATGCCTCCCGATGTGGAACGAGCTCGGTCACATCACGCTGATCGGCCACTCCCACCTCTGCAAGGTGTTCGCGCTCACACCGAACAGCGTCGAGGAGCTCCCCGCGGTGGACTTCCAGCTCGAGCAGGGTCGCAAGTACATCGTGAGCGTCGGCTCGGTCGGACAGCCGCGGGACTACGACAACCGCGCGAGCTACACGGTCTACGACAGCGACACGAAGCGCTTCGAGTTCAAGCGCGTCGAGTACGACATCGAGACGGCGGCGGAGAAGGTGCTGCGCGCCAAGCTCGAGCGCAACTTCGCTCATCGCCTCTACATCGGGGTCTGAGACTCCAGGCAACGGCCGCATCTGGCGCGACCTCGGTGCGGCAGGACCAGGGGCACACGCGCGCTGGTGCGCGGACACGTCGCGCATGGCCCGATACCGACCTGGCGCTGCTACAGGGTGGCCCGAGGCGCTGCAGGCTCCGGGCGTTCGAAAGCCGGTGCCGCGCCCCCTTCAGCGGCCCCCTTCATTTCCAGGGCGGCGGGCCCGACCAGAACGGCGTGGCCGGCAATGATAGAGCAGCATGCTCGTCTGGTTGTCGGGCGGCTCCGGGGAAAAATCGCTGCGAAGCGCCGTGAGCTCGAAGCCGTTGTAGTGGAGCAGGGCTTCGAGCTCCTGCGGGTAGAACTGACGATGGGCGAGCGGCGTCATCCAGCGCTCGCCGCCGTCGACGGGCGAGAACTCCATGGAAACGAACAGGATCTGCCGGACCTTGTCGTAGTCGAACCGCTCCGTGTACCGGACGAACTCGCCAGGGCCATCCTTCGCGGGGTACCGGAACCGCGGCGTGGCATAGGCGCGATCCGGATCTCGCGCGAGCTCCGCCGGCTCGGGCATGGAAACGTCGAAGACGAGCTCGCCCTTCGGCGTCAGATGCTCGCGCGCTCGCGCGAGGAATCGCTCCACGTCCACGCGCGTGTACAGGTGCAAGAAGGCGTTGAACGGGCAGATCACGAGCGGAAAGCGGCGCCCTAGCCGCAGCGCCCGCATGTCGCCCCGCCGGAGGCTCACGCGAGAGGAGACATCGCGCGGCTCGCGTCCAAGCTGCGCGCGCAGATCGCCGAGCATCGGCGCCGACAGGTCCACGCCGGCGATCTGGACCCCCGCCCTCGCGACAGGCAGCGTGATCCGTCCGTTGCCGCAGCCGTACTCGAGCACTGGGCCCGCCGACGCGATGGCGAGGTCGACGTAGTAGCGGACGTCATCCTTCCGGCGCGCGTACGTCTTCGCGTAGTACGCCGGATCCTCGTAGTGGGCCGACGTCCCAGCCTCGAGCTCCGGATCGCGACGCTGGCCGGAGCCCGAAACATGCGCCGGCCGCTTCGTGGCCATCCCGCTCATGCCAGGCAACAGATCAAGCGGAGCGCTGGCACGGTGACGGGAGCGAGCTGCGGAACGGAGCCCCGACGGAGGCGCGCATCACCGGACGCGCGCCCTTCCGATGCGGCATCAGCGCTGGCCGCCGGCGTTCATCTGCTGGAGCCACTCGGAGACGACCTCGTGGGAGCTCCGGTGGAAGTGCACCTTGCCCGCCGCGATCTCTCGGAGGCTGGTCACGGCAGGCTTGTTCTTCGTCTTCACGAGGGCGTCCGAGCCCTTCATGAGCTGCCGCGTCCGGTTGGCCGCGAGCACGACGAGAGCAAAACGGTTTTCCTCGCGCTCGAGGCAGTCTTCCACAGTCACACGCGCCATAGGGGGGCCGAGAGTAGCTCCCCGCCCCGGCAAGCGCAAGGTACATGCCGCCCCGGCGGTCCTGCCTGCTCTGCCTGCTCTGGTTCCTCTGCTTCCTCAGCTTCCCTCCGCTTCCTCTACTCTCTCGGCTTCCTCTGGTTCTGCTTTCGCTCTTCCTCCTTGGCGGCGCGCGCTGCCGCTTGGCCCGAGCGATGGGTCACGTTGCTCGTTGCCCTCCACGCAGGTCCCGGCTACGAGGTCGCACCGTGGCCGCTGACCAGGACTCTCTCCTTCCCCCTCCCCCTCGTCCGGCCCCCGGGCTGAAGTACCGCCGCATCGTGCTCAAGCTGAGCGGCGAAGCGCTCTGCGGCGAGGAAGGGGGGTTCGGCATACGTCCCGAGACGCTCCACCACGTGGCCGGCGAGGTCGCCGAGCTCCAGCGGATGGGGGTGCAGATCGGGGTCGTCGTGGGCGGCGGCAACATCTTCCGCGGGCTGAAGGGCGCGAGCGCGGGGATGGACCGCTCCCAGAGCGACTACATGGGCATGCTCGCCACCGTCATCAACGCGCTCGCCCTGCAGGACGCGCTCGAGAAGACGGGCGTGCCGACGCGCGTGATGACCGCGATCGAGATCCGGCAGGTCGCCGAGCCGTACATCCGCCGCAGGGCGATGCGGCACCTGGAGAAGGGCAGCATCGTCATCTTCGCCGCGGGCACGGGCAACCCGTTCTTCTCGACCGATACGGCTGCAGCGCTGCGGGCCATGGAGATCCAGGCGCAGGCGCTGTTCAAGGCGACCAAGGTCGAAGGCATCTACGACCGCGATCCCGTGCGCCACGAAGGCGCGCAGATGTTCGCGCACCTGAGCTACGACCGCTTCCTCGCCGACAGGATCGGGGTCATGGACTCGACGGCGGTCACGCTCTGCCGCGAGAACAAGATGCCCATCCGGGTGTTCAAGCTCATGACCCGCGGCAACATCCTCCGCGTCTGCAGGGGCGAAGAGATCGGCACGATCGTCGACTGAGCGCGCGTTCGAGCGCTCCGCGTGCGCGACGAGCCGAGGCGTCCGCCGACGCGCCAGCCTGAACGAGGCGCAGCGACCTCGAGCCACGCTGAAACCGTGCTAGACCCCGAGCCAGCAATGACCCGAGCTCCGGTGCGCCGACCCCTGCTCGCCATCTCGCTCGTCGCGCTCGTCGCGAGCTGCGACGAGCCCGCCCTCCAGGTCCCCTCGGACGCGGGGGATCCGGTCTTCGGCCTCACCGCCGAGCAGTCGGCGCGCGTGCTCGCGAAGGTCGGGGACAGGGTGATCACCCTGGGCGACTTCGGCAGGACGCTGGAGCGCATGGATCAGTTCGATCGGCTCCGGTACCAGACGAAGGAGCGGCGCCGCGAGCTGCTCAGCGAGATCGTCGACGCGGAGCTGCTCGCGCTGGAAGCCCGGCGCCGGGGCCTCGACAAGGACCCCGCTGTCGAGGACGCGATCCGGCAGATCCTCCGCGAGGCGATGATCGCACGGGCTCGAAAGGGCCTGCCGGCGCCGGCCGACATCCCCGCGTCCGAGGTGCGCGCGTACTACGAGGCGAACGCGGACAAGTTCAGCGAGCCCGAGCGCAGGCGCGTCGCCGCCATCGTCGTCGGCGACAGAGCGCTCGGGGAGAAGGTCCTCAAGGAGGCGCAGAAGGCCGGGAGCAGCAGCGCGTGGGGGGAGCTCTTCCTCAAGCACTCGCTCACGGCGCCGAAGGACAAGAGCGCTGCCCCGCCGCTCGATCTCGCCGGAGAGCTCGGCATCGTGGGCCCGCCCGGCGATCAGCGCGGCGCCCACCCCCGCGTCCCACAGCCGGTCCGCGAGGCCGCCTTTCGCATCGGCAGCGTGGGCGCGGTCGGCGAGGAGCTCGTCGAGGCCGACGGACGGTTCTTCATCGTCCGCCTGAACGGGCTCACCAGCGGGCACCGGCGCGAGTTCGCGGAGGCCGAACGCTCGATCCGGGTCGCGCTCCTCCAGCAGAAGATGCAGGACCAGGAGCGCGCCATCGAGGACGAGCTGCGGAAGAAGTTCCCCGTCGAGATCAACGAGGCGGCGCTCTCCTCGGTCAAGCTGCCGGAGCAGCTCATGCAGACCGGGAGCGCGGCGCAGCCCGATCCCGCGAAGCCCCACGCGCCACGGCCGGAGCAGGCCGGCGCTGCCGCGGCGCCGTCGAGCGATGCCGGCAAGTAGCGAGCTCGTCGCCGCCGCGCGGCTCGCCCGGCGACCCGGCGAGGAAGGCGCGAACACCCGCGCCGTCGCGCTGCCGGAGCGACCCGGTCCGCTCGCCACGAGCGCGCAGGAAGCGCGACCAGCCCGCGTGAAGGCGCGGAAGAGCGACTGGACATGGCAGCTGCGCCACGCGCTCTCGAGCGCCGACGACCTCCACCGGGCGCTGTCGCTCACACCGGAGGAGCTCGCCGGCGCCAGGCGCGCCGAAAGGGCGGGGCTGCCCGTCCGCGTCACCCCCTATTATCTGAGCCTCTGCGACAAGGGCGATCCGGCGTGCCCGATCCGCCGGCAATGCGTGCCGCTCGCTGACGAGGCCGCCGAGGTGCCCGGCGATCTGGTCGACCCCCTCGGGGAGGTCGCGCACGAGGTCGCCCCCCACCTCGTGCAGCGGTACCCGGATCGCGCGCTGCTCCTCGCGACCGACCGCTGCGCCGTGTACTGCCGCTTCTGCACCCGCTCACGCATGGTCGGCGACGGCGGCGGCGCGGTGGCGCTCGAGCGCCTCGCGCCCGCGATGGCGTACCTGGAGGCGCACCCGGAGGTGCGCGATGTCATCGTGAGCGGCGGCGACCCCCTCGCCGTCTCGACGGACCGCGTCGTGCGGCTCATCGCTCGGCTGCGGCAGATCCGGAGCGTGGAGACGATCCGGATCGCCACGCGCGTGCCGGTCACGCTGCCGCAGCGGATCACCGCAGAGCTCGTGCGCGCGCTCAAGCCGTACCACCCGCTCTGGGTGATGACGCACTTCAACCACCCGAAGGAGCTCACGCCCGCCGCCGAGCGCGCCTGCAAGCGCCTCGCGGATCACGGCTTCCCCGTCATGAACCAGACCGTGCTGCTGCGCGGCATCAACGACGATGCGACGACGCTGGCCACGCTCTTCCGAGGTCTCGTGCGCTGGCGGGTGCGCCCCTATTACCTGCTCCAGATGGACCCCGTGCGCGGCACGGCGCACCTGCGCACGCCGCTCGCGACCGGCGTCTCCCTCATGGAGCAGCTCCAGGGCCGGCTCACCGGCATCGCGCTGCCGAAGCTGATCGTGGATACGCCAGGCGGGATGGGCAAGGTGCCCATCGGCCCCGAGTACGTCGTCGATCGCGGGCCGGGGCGCACCGTCCTCCGCACGCACCGCGGCGTCGAGGTCGAGTACGTCGACCCCCCGGCGGGGTCTGGCGGCTGAGCCGCCGGCTCAGCGACCCGGGCCCCGCGAGAGCGGCTTCGCGACCCGGAACGACAGGTTCAGCGCCCGCGCGATCCCGAAGAAGCGGGTGCGCGACGCGCTCCTGCACTGCTGCGAGTCCGCGGCCCAGTTCCCGGAGCGGGCGATGCGCCACGGCGGCGCGTCCCCACCAGCGTCGGCGGCCGATTCGAGCTCACCCGACGTCTCCGCCCACGATCTCTCGCCGTTCACGTCGGCGACCCACTCGCGCACGCCGCCCGCCATGTCACGCACGCCGTAGGGCGAGGTGTCGATGGGAAAGGTCCCGACCGGCTCTGGCTGCGCCAGGAACGGCCGCGACGAGCGCATCAGACAGAACGTCGGGTCGAAGTGATCTCCCCACGGATAGAACCGGCCGTCGGTCCCGCGAGCCGCCTTCTCCCACTCCAGCTCGGTCGGGAGTCGGAGCTCGATCCCGTCGCGCTCGCTCCGGAAACGGCAGTAGGCCACGGCGTCGAACCAGTCGATGAGGATGACCGGCAGGTTCCAGAGGTGCCCTTCCTCCGCCGGGAACCGCTTCTGCGCGTCGCCCTCGACCACGCTGGGCAACGGCTCCCAGCCGCCGCTGCTGGCGGGCCGCGCGACGTAGCCCTCGGAGCCGCGCGTCCCGTGCGGCGCGCGCTTGAGGGCGAGATCGAGATCGCGCGTCTCGAGCTCGTTCAGGAACTCGCAATACTCGCGGAAGGTGACCGGGAACTTCGCGATCGCGACGTCGGGGACGTGGAGCTCGGCGCGGCGGAGCGGATCGTAGGCCTGCGCGTCGCCGCCGGCGATGAAGGTCCCCCCGGGGATGTACACGAACCCCTCGCCGATCTCCGCGTCGGTGTAGAGGTTGACCTCGACGCGGTGGTGGGTGCCCCGCTTGAGCAGCAGCGGGTAGCGCACGTCGCGGCAGCCGGCGCGCTTCAGGATGAAGAGGTAGCTGCCTGGCTTGAGGTGCACCTCGCGGAGCGGGGTGCGGCCGAGCGAGCGCTCGTCGCTGGCCACGAGGATGCGATCCTTCTCGACGTAGCGGTACGCGACGACGCTCGCGCCGGGCGGCGACGAGTCGAACGAGAGGACCGAATCGGCGGTGAGCAGCGCGGCGTAGCGGCCCACGTCGAACTCCGCCACGAGCGCCTCGTGGTAGATGCGCGCCGCGTGCTGGTGCTCCTGGTCCGCCCGCACCGCGCGCGACCAGTACAGGTCCGCGAGCCCTGCGCGCGCCTCGACCAGGTCCGGATCGTACGCCAGCGCCTTCGTGTAGAGATCGATCGCCTCCGCCGCGGCGCGCGCCTGCTCGCGCTCGACCCCGGCGGCCCTGTCCTCGAGCTGCCACCCCGCCCGCTTGCGCTCGATCGCCTCGTACTCCTTCACGTCCTTGAGCAGCCGCCGCGCCTCCTCGACGAGCCGCTCGCGCTCGCCGTCGAGCCGCCGGTCGCGCTCGAGCGGCGCCTTGGCGAGCTCGCAGAGCTTGATGGCCTCCTCGCGGCGGCGCATCCGCTCCTTGGCGCCCTCGAGGAACGCCTCCGCCTCCGCCGCGACGCGGTCGGCGGTCGGCGGCCGCTGATCGGGATCCTTCGCGAGCATCGCCAGGCAGAGGTCCTCGAGCAGCAGCGGGCAGCTCGGCGCGATCGAGCGCGGCGGCCTGGGGTCGCGCGTCTGCGTCGCGAGGATCACGGCGAGGACGGTCGGCGCGTCGAACGGGTGCTCGCCGGTGAGGATCTCGTAGAGCACCACGCCGAGCGCGAAGATGTCCGCGCGGTGATCGATCCGCGCGTGGTCCCCTCGGATCTGCTCGGGCGCGATGTAGCCGGGCGTGCCCGAGAGCGCGCTCGCGATCGCCTCGTGCCGCCGCCTGCCGAAGTCCTGCCCGCTCGGATCGACGGAGATCGGCTCGCTCACCTCCGCCCTCGCGAGCAGCTTCGCGTTGCCCCAGTCGCCCAGGTAGACCTCGCCGTAGTCGCCGAGCAGCACGTTCTCCGGCTTGATGTCGCGGTGGGCGACGCCTCGCCGGTGCGCGTAGGCCAGCGCCCGGGAGATCTGCACGAACGCGCCGATGAGCCGGACGAGCGGCCATTGCCTGCGGAGCTCGGGGTTCGTCAGCACGTTCTGCAGGCTCTGCCGCTTGACGACCCGCATGGAGTAGTAGGGCTGACCGTTCGGCAGCGTGCCGAGGTCATAGACCGGGATGATGTTCGGGTGCTCGAGCTGGGCCGTGATCCGCGCCTCGGTCCGGAAGCGGTTGCCTACCGCGGAGTCCTCCTCGGCCCCCGGCTTCAAGGTCTTCAGCGCGACAACGCGCCCGATCTCGCGGTCGCGCGCCTTCACGACCTTCCCGGCGCCCCCGGCCCCGAGCGCCTCGCCCACCTCGTACCGGCTGCCGCCGGAGTTCACGGCGCGCGTGGCGGAGGTCGCGAGCGTCGGGAAATCGGCCCCGACGTCCTCTCCCGGCAGGTCGATCTCCCGCTGGGTGTCGAAGCGCAGCGCGTCCTCGTCCTCGCTCTGCGGCGAGAGGGCGCGCGCGACGGGCGGGCTGCGGCCCTCCTGCGCGAGCAGCTCCGGCAGCGCCGCCAGCTGCTCCGGCGTGAGGATCCCCTCGAAGAGCTCCTGGGGCGTCGACGCGCCGCCGAGCGTCCATCGGCAAGCCATATCCCAAAGGGCGTTGGGCTCGATGAGCCCTCGCGCCACGGCGGCGACGGCCAGGGCACGAGCCTCACGAGTCTGAGCGAGCTTCACTCGAGCGACCTCTCGTCCGAAACGATCTCACCCCGCGACGCGAGGCGGAAGGCCACGCTGAGGCCGTCGAGCGCAAGGCGTCGCGAGCCACGAGCGCGTGGCGCTCCCGCGAACGCTCGAGGGCTGCCGGTGACGCTGTTCCGTGCGCATCTCACGAGGCGCCGCACGTCAGTTGCCGTGGCAGGCGACCGCTCTGCTGCCACGCCGGCCCGAGCTGCCCCGTTCGAAGTCGCGGCGCGGCGGGTCCGCAGCGGCGATGGCGGCCCCCGCGTCCCGGTCTTCAGATGGTCTACGTATCGGGAATTCCTGCATTTACCATCGGCAGCTGAGCGCCGCTCAGCGTACGTGGTGTCCCCTCGCCCGCGCAAGAGAGTAGGGCGAAGCCGCTCGAGGACCCCGGTCATTTTTCGTCGCAGGTCCTCGCGCCTCGCACGTCTCCGCGTCGCGCAAGCTTCGCGTGCTTCGCGTGTTTCGTATGTTTCGCACGGTTCGCACGTTTCCGCCGGCCTCGCCCCCTTGTCGTACCGGCTGCAGGGGTCGTCGCCCTGCCATGACGTCGCGCCATCGCGCGCGGCGGGATTTCGATCTCTCGAGGGGGATAGGCGCACCATCATCGCTCACGGAGCGAAGCTCCTCTATGCGTTCGCCGGAGCCACCGTGCCCGAGGTGACGGGGATCACCCGCAAAGCATACGGCGGCGCTTACGACGTCATGGCCTCCAAGCACATCCGGGCCGATTACCACCTCGCCTCCCCGGCGGCCGAGATCGCGATCATGGTCCCGGAAGCGCGGTGAGCATCGTGTACCGCAGCGAGCTCCAGCGAGCGGCCGACCCGGCCGCCGCCCGCGCACGCTTCGCCGACGACGACAAGGCGAAATTCGCCAACCCGTACAAGACGGCCGAGCTCGGCTTCATAGACGAGGTGATCTACCCGCGCATGCTCCGCACTCGACGGGCTCGGGCCCTCGACCTCCTGCGCGACAAGCGGGACAGGAACCCACCGAAGAGGCACGGAAACATCCCGCTTTAGCAGAATTTTGCGATGGCTAGGGCCCCGCGAGAGCGGTGCTCTGGCCGTGCTCTTGGAGAGATCAGCGAGCAAACCGCTTAGAGCGCCACGGCAGGTGGGTGCCGGGGCGAGCGACGCCGTTGCGCGGCCGATCCCGAGCGTGTAGAAACGACTTGCGTGGCTGTTTTTCTTTGAACTCCACGCGCGATGCTTCTCTCTGACCGACGATCTGCACAGGTGCACCCGGGGGCCGGTCGCAGGAAAACGGGTGGTTTGGCAGGCATGCCGAGCGTTGGGGGGGCGCCGAGTACACGAATGAAGGGTCGGTTGGGTGTTCTGTGGAGGTATTGAGCATGAAATCTTGGGTATTCGCTGCGGTTTTGATTTCCGGCTGCGCCCTCGTGGCTTGCGGTGACGACGGCAGCACGCCGTCGGGCTCCAGCACCACCAGCAGCAGCGGGAGCAGCAGCTCTGGCGGCGGCAACGGCGGCAACGGCGGCAACGGCGGCAACGGCGGCAATGGCGGCTCCGGCGGCAGCGGCGGAGAAGGAGGCGCGAGCGCCACGAGCACTTCCTCGACGGGTACCCCGACCTGTGATGACACGACGGACACGTGCGGCCGCGACACGAATGAGGGCTGCTACAAGTGCGCCATCGAAGGGCCGTGCAAAGAGGTCCGCAAGGCCTGCGTGGAGAGCAGCGACTGTCGTGCTCTGGTGCTGTGTATCGATGACTGCGCCCAGGAGGAAGACCTGGCGGCGTGCATCGAGGCGTGCCGCACGGACAAGGCGGCCGCGGTCGAAGCCTACGACGCCTTCATCACGTGCACTGTTTGCGAGGAGTGCGCCGAGAGCTGCGATGCCGCCGGAGAGCCGGTGTGTGGCCTGTGAGCTTCTGACAACAGCAGCGCATCTCCGAAGGGGGCGCCAGATGGCCGCCCCCTTCGGCCTTTATGCGGGCCGAGCCTCGACGGACGGCTCGCCCGCGCCAGCCGTCGCGGGCCGGCAGCCGGCGCAGGGCGGCGCGGGGCACGAAACCGGCGGCCCGGGAGCAGGACGGAAGCGGCGGCGTGCCAGCGGGGCCTAGGGGCCGAGGCGCCGAGGGAAACGGGCGGTTCAGGTCCAGAGCGAGGGCCGGGAGGGCCCCCCTGAGGGACGTCGCCCCAGTTCGCGCGCCCTCGCCGCCGTGCGCAGGCCTCGACCCGGCGCTCCCGACCAGGCCCTGGCCCAGCCGCAGGCGCCGCCGGTCCGCGGGCTCGGCGCCGGGCGCCGTCGAGGCAGAGCGGCGGAGACGCGAGGTAGCTCACGCGCTGGCGGCCGGCCTGCCTCGGCGACCTCCGGTCCCGGGCCCCAATCGCGCAGCATACTCCGGGTTGCGCCTTCATGGGCCGGGCAACCCGTGGTAACGCTTGGCGGCGCCGCCGATGTGCGGCATCCGACATGGGAAAGAACCTTCTCGTCATCAATGTGGACATCCGCGAGACACGCGTCGCGCTGATCGAAAACGGGATCATCGCTGAGCTGCATCTCGAGCGGGAGAGCTCCAAGGGGACGCTCGGAAACATCTACCTCGGCAAGGTCAGCCGCGTTTTGCCCGGAATGCAGGCCGCGTTCATCGACGTGGGGCTCGAGCGAGCAGCCTTCCTGCACGTCGAGGACCTCATCCGGCCCGACGATTTCGAGGCGTACCTGGCTGGGCACCGCCGGACTGCCGAGGAAGAGCGCGCCTCCTCGCGAGGCCGCGCCGCGCGCGGCAGCGAGGCGCCTGGACCCAACGAAAGCGAGGTGCATGAGCTATCGGGCGCAGAAGCCGCGCCCGAGAGCCCCGACCTGGCCCCCGGACGCCACGAGCTCCGGGAAGGGGCGGACTTCGGGGCAGACGAAGGATTCGAGGCCGGCGGCCCGGCCGAGGCCGGCGGCTCGCTCGACGAAGGGAGCGACGTGCCGATCGAGCTGCCGACGGCGCTCGACGTGCTCGGAAGCCCCTCCGGCCAGGCGTTCGCCGGCGTGGGGACGATGGTGGCGCTCGACGAGGCCGACGACTCGGAGCCGGAGATCGACGACGGGCACGCGCACGACGGCGCGGACGACGACGACGAGGAGCTGGTCGCGCCTGGCGGAGGCGGCGACGCCGACGAGGCGAGCGCAGAGGAATCCGGCCCCGACGAGGTGAGCGTCGAGGACGACGACGAGCTCGACACGCCCGCCTACGAGGTCGAGCCTGCCTCACCGCCACCGGAGGATGGCGCGGACGCGTGGAGCGCGGCCGAGGAGCATCCGGAGGCGCTGAGCAACACGGCGGACAGCGGCGAGACGGAAGCGCATGAGGCGAGCACGTCGGACGAGCCCGTCGCGCACGGCGCTGCCGGCGAGTGGCCGGCCGGACAGGAGGCGAGCGCGCCGCCCGTCCCGGAGGCCGCGGCAGCCGCCTCGGGCGATGACGTCCCGCCGGCAGCGCGGGCGCGCAGCGGGCGCGCGCGCGGACGGCGGGAGGCGCGCGTGCGCCGATCGGGACGGACGCGCGACCGGCGCGCCAACCTCGAGGGCGGCAGCCCCGCGCCCGTGGAAGCGGCCCCCGCGGAAGCACGCGAGGGGCGCGAAGGGCGCGAGGCGCCGCGCGAGGGACGGCACGCCCCGCGCGAGGGCCGAGAAGGCCGCGAGGCGCCGCGCGAAGGCCGCGAAGGGCGCGAGGCGCCGCGCGAAGGCCGAGAGGGCCGGGACGGACGCGAAGGGCGCGACCGGAGCGGCAAAGGACAGCAGGGCGGGCGCGATCGCGAACAACGCGGGCGCGAGCAGCGGGCGCGTGGGCGCGAGCAGCCGCGGGACGGCAAGGGCAAGAGCGCAGCGCGGGGCCAGCAGAGCTCACGCAGCTGGCAGAACGAGCCGCCGCGGATCTCGAAGTCGACGCCGATCCGCGAGGTCGTCCGCGAAGGGCAGGAGGTCATCGTCCAGGTCTCGAAGGAGCCGATCGGGACGAAGGGCGCCCGGGTCACGAGCCACATCTCGTTGCCCGGCCGCTATGTCGTGTACCTGCCGACGGTCGATCACATCGGGATCTCCAAGCGCATCGGCTCGGAGAAGGAGCGATCCCGGCTGCGGGACGCCATCGAGGCGATGAAGCCCCCGCAGGGCGGGCTCATCGTGCGCACGCTCGCCGAGGGCCTCACGAAGAAGCAGCTCAAGGCCGACGTCGGCTACCTCGTTCGCCTCTGGGGCGAGGTCGCGAAGAAGCGCGAGAGCGGCGTGAGGGCGCCGGCGGTGCTCTACACCGAGCTCGACCTCGTGCTGAAGACCGCCCGCGACCTCTTCACCGACGACATCGAGAAGATCGTGATCGACGACCGCGAGGAGTACATCCGGCTGCGGCGCTTCGTCGAGATGTTCATGCCCGAGCGCGCCGACGCGGTGGAGCTCTACGAGGGGACGGAGCCGATCTTCGACGCGTACGGGATCGAGGACGAGATCCAGCGCGCGCTGTCGCGGAAGGTCCCGCTCCCCTCGGGCGGGCACCTGATCATCGATCAGGCCGAGGCGCTCACCGCGATCGACGTGAACACAGGGCGGTTCGTCGGCAAGGGGTCGAAGGATCTCGAGGAGACGATCCTGACCACGAACCTGGAGGCGGTCGAGGAGATCGCCTATCAGCTCCGGTTCCGGAACATCGGCGGGCTCATCATCCTCGACCTCATCGACATGGAGCGCGCCCAGAACCGGGAAAAGGTGCGGCGCCGCCTCGAGGAGCTGCTCTCCAGGGACAAGGCGAAGACCACGCTGAACCGGATCTCCGATCTGGGCCTCATCGAGATGACCCGGAAGCGGACGCGCGAGAGCCTCGGGCGGACGATCCTCGAGCCGTGCTTCTACTGCGACGGGACGGGCCAGCTGCAGTCCAAGCAGACGGTCGCCTACGAGATCCTGCGGCAGATACGGCGCGAGCGGATGAACCTGCCCGGCTACTCGGTCGTGGTCAACGCGCACCCGGCCGTGATCGATCTGCTGAAGAACGACGAGCGCATCGCCGTGCAAGAGGCGGAGCGGCTGTTCCAGCGCCGGATCGATCTCGTGCCCCGGAAGGAGTACCACCTCGAGCAGTTCGATCTGCAAGGCAGGTAAGGCGTCATGGTGGACGATCAGGGTTCTCCGGAGAGCAGCGACGCGAAGACGGGGCGCAAGGAAGAGCGCGTCACCATCAACAAGGAGTTCGAGTCCTACGACGCGTTCATCAACGAGTACGTGACGAACATCTCGCGGACCGGCGTGTTCGTGCGCTCGAAGACGCCGCTCGCCGTCGGGACGAAGGTGAACCTGCGGTTCACCGTGATCATGGACGACATCGAGACGGTCGAGGGCGTCGGCGAGGTCGTGCGCGTGCACGACGATCCGCAGGGGATGGGGGTCGTCTTCACCGAGCTGTCCGGCTACTCGCAGGGGCTCATCGACAAGCTCCTGACCAGCCAGGGGCACCGCACCTCGAAGGGCTAGGCAGAGGGGCGTCGGCGATGTTCACAGGGCTTGTCGAGACGATCGGGGTCCTCCGCCGCCGGAGCGGCGGCGCCGTGGCCCGCGCGCTCGTCGAGGCGAGCCTCGGGCCGCTGACGCTCGGCGAGTCCGTGAGCGTGAACGGCGCCTGCCTCACCGTCGATCGCATCGCGCCCGGCGGGTTCGAGTGCGACATGTCGGCCGAGACCCTCGGCCGCACCACGCTCGGCGCGCTGCCGCTCGGCGCGCGCGTCCACCTCGAGCGCGCGACGCCGCTCGGCGCGCGGATGGGGGGGCACGTGGTGCTGGGCCACGTCGACGGGCTCGGCCGGGTCGTCGAGCACGCGCGGGCCGGCGACGCGATCCGCCTCCGGGTGAGCGCCCCGCCCGAGCTCGCGCCGTACCTGGCTCCCAAGGGCTCGATCGCCGTCGACGGCGCGAGCCTCACGCTCAACGCCGTGTCCGCGCCTGGCGCCGCCGAGATCTGGTTCGATGTGATGCTGGTGCCGCACACCATCGGCCGGACTCTCCTCGGAGAGCTCCGCCCCGGTGCGGCCGTCAACCTTGAAGTTGACGTGCTCGCGCGCTACGTGGCGCGGGCGCTCGAGGTCGCATCGCTCGCCAGCGTGAAGGGCCTCTCGAGCCAAGACGCGCGCGGCGGCGATGCCTCCGCCGAGCGCGGCGAAGAGCGCGGAAATACGGGAGAGCATGCGGATCACGACGAACGACTCCTCGCAAAGCTGCGCGCGGGGGGATTCTGGTGAGGCTGTGTCAGCCGCCTCGAGCGGCAGGCTCGACCAGGACATGACCTCCGGGGGCCCGATGCCTCATCGGCTGACCATCGACAAAGCGGTCCTCGACCGTGTGAACACCGCGCTCGATCACATCCGCGCGGGCAAGATGGTGATCCTCGTCGACGACGAGGATCGCGAGAACGAGGGGGATCTCTGCATGGCCGCGGAGGCGGTCACCCCCGAGGCGATCAACTTCATGGCCATGCACGGGCGCGGCCTCATCTGCCTCGCCCTCGACGAGGAGCAGGTGGCGCGCCTCGAGCTGCCGATGATGTCCGCGCCAGGGCGGAGCGGACCGCCGCTCGGCACCGCCTTCACCGTCAGCATCGAGGCGCGCACCGGGGTGACGACCGGGATCAGCGCCGCCGATCGGGCGCACACGATCCGGGTCGCGATCGCGCGCGACGCCGCGCCCGAGGATCTCGTCACGCCGGGGCACGTCTTTCCGCTGAAGGCGCGCCGCGGGGGCGTGCTCGTGCGGACGGGGCAGACCGAGGGATCCGTGGATCTCGCGCGCCTCGCCGGGCTCCGGCCGGCGGGCGTGATCTGCGAGATCATGAACGACGACGGCAGCATGGCCCGCATGCGGGACCTCGAGGTGTTCGCCGCGAAGCACGGCCTGCTGATCGTGACGGTGGCGGACCTGATCCAGTACCGGCTCCAGACCGAGCGGCTGGTCCGCTGCGTGGGCGAGCGGACGCTGCGGCTCGACCTGACGGGCACCGAGTGGACCGTGTACGTCTACGAGGTGATCAACGAGCAGCGGCAGTTCCTCGCGCTGACCAAGGGCGCGGTGGCGACGCCGGACCCCATCCTGTGCCGCGTGCACTCCGGGTCGACCATCGCGGACCTCTTCAGCTCGACGCCCCTCGACGGCGGCTCGAACCTGCGCGAGGCGCTCCTCGCGATCGAGAGCGCCGGCGTCGGGGTGGTCGTCTACATCCCGTCGCGAGGGGACCTGGGCCGCGAGCTGGAGCTGCTGAAGGGCTCGGGCTCCGACGAGGCGCTCCCCGTCGTGAAGACGCAGCAGCCGTGGACGCTGCGGGAGTTCGGCCTCGGCGCGCAGGTCCTGGCGGACCTCGGGGTGCACCAGATCCGGCTCCTCACGAACAGCCAGCCGAAGATCGCGGGGATCACCGGGTACGGGCTCACCGTGATCGAGCGGGTGCCGCTCGTCTCGATGAAGGGCGAGGCCTGACAGACGGGCGCGCTCGTCTCGATGAAGGGCGAGGCCTGACAGACGGGCGCGCTCGTTCGCTGGTAAAAGGACGCTCGGACAGGATCGCGATCGCGGCGATCGCGCGCCTCGCGCGGCAGGAGAGAGGAACGGCGGATGGCAGAGCAAGCGGTCGGGCAGGCACAGGCGAGGGTGATCGAAGGGAACCTGGTGGTCCCGCCGGGGGCGCGCTTCGCGCTCGTGGCGAGCCGCTTCAACCACTTCATCGTCGACCGCCTGGTCGAGGGCGCGCTCGACGCCATCGCGCGGCACGGCGGCGCGCTCGGTCGGACGTCGATCGTGCGCGTCCCGGGCGCCTGGGAGATGCCCACCATCGTGGGGAGGCTCGCGCACAAGAAGAGCGTCGACGCGATCATCACCCTGGGCGCGGTGATCCGGGGCTCGACGCCGCATTTCGACTACGTGGCGGCCGAGGTCACGAAGGGGATCGCGACCGTGTCGCTCCAGACCGGGGTGCCGGTCACGTTCGGGGTGCTCACGACCGACTCGATCGAGCAAGCGGTCGAGCGGGCGGGCACGAAGCATGGCAATAAGGGGTGGGAGGCCGCCGTCAGCGCGATCGAGATGCTCGCGCTCGGCGCCGCGCTGGACACCGCTGGCCTGTAAACGAAGGTTCTGAGAGATGGGTGCGCGCTCTACCGGCCGCGAAGCGGCCTTGCAGATGCTGTTCGCGGTGGAAGCTGGCGGGAGCTCGGCGCCGCGCGTCGTCGCGACCTTCTGGCGCGAGACGCCGGGCGATCCCGAGGGACGCGCCTACGCGGACGAGGTGGTGGTCGGGGTCGCCGAGGATCTCGCGGCCGTGGACGAGGCGATCCGGAAGGCGAGCACGAACTGGCGCCTCGAGCGGATGGCGCGCGTCGATCGGAATGTCCTCCGGCTCGGCGCGTGGGAGCTCATGAACCGCCCGGAGGTGCCGCGCGCGGTCATCCTCGACGAGGCGGTCGAGCTCGCCAAGCGCTACGGCAGCGAGGAGAGCGGCGCCTTCGTGAACGGCGTGCTCGACCGGATCGCCGAGAACCTCGGCCGCGTGGACCGGGATCGCTGAGCGTCACGGCGCGCCGTCGCTCGGGCACGCGCTCGCTCACCACTTCAGCCAGGCGACCGTCACGCCGTCGCCGCCCTCGCTCGGGCCGCCCGGTCGGAGGCGCGCCACGTACGGGCTCCCGCGCAGCGCCTCGCGGACGGCGTCGCGCAGGGCGCCCGTGCCGTGCCCGTGGACGAAGAACGTGACCTTGCGGCCCGCGCCGAGCGAGCGGTCGAGGAACTGCTCGGCCATGGCGACCGCCTCGTGCGCGCGCAGACCGCGGAGATCCACCGTGTTGTCCGCCGTCTGGATCGGGACGTCGGGGTCGGCGGCGGCGTCCAGATCGACGCGGCGCTGCGGCGGCGCCGCGGCGGCCGGCGGCGCGCCGGTGCCGCGCAGCTCGGCGATCGAGGTCGTGAGCTTGAGCGAGCCGGCGGTGACCCGCAGCTGGCCGCCCGAGAGGACCTCCACCACCTCGGCCTCGGCCCGCAAGCGAGGCACGTAGACGCGGGCGCCGACGCGGATCGCGGCCGGATCGATCGCCGGCCGCGCCTGCGGCTCGTCCTTCGGGCGCAGCTCGAGCTCGCCGCCGAGCGACGTCTTCTGCCCCACCGCGTCCATGGCGCGAGCGGCCGCGCGCACGTCCTCCTCGGTGGGCTTGCCGCGCAGGCGCGCCTGCGCCGCCTTGAGGTCCTCGCGCGCGCGCCGCAGGCTGGCGAGCAGCGCCTCCCCCTCCCGCGTGATCACGCCGCGCTCCTTGTCCCGAGCCCGCTCGATCTCCGCCTCCAGCTCCCGCCGCTTCGCGCGGGAGGCGGCCGCCTCCCGCTCGGCGTCCTCGCGCGCGAGCTCGAGCGCGCGGCGCTCGGCGGAGAGCTTCTCGACCATCTGCTCGAAGGTGACCGCCTCCTTCGTGAGGAAGCGCTCGGCCCGCTCGAGCACGGCGCCCGGGATGCCGAACCGCCGCGCGACGGCGAGCGCGCTCGAGGCGCCGGGCACGCCGACGACGAGCCGGAAGGTCGGGCTCATGGTGGCGAGATCGAAGCCGACCGAGGCGTTCTCGAAGCGCTGATCCCCGAGCGCGAGCGCCTTGAGGCCCTCGTAGTGCGTGGTGCTGGCCACGGTCCCCCCGCGCGCGCACAGCGAGTCGAGCACGGCCGCGGCGAGCGCCTCGCCCTCGCGCGGATCGGTGCCGCCGGCGAGCTCGTCGAGCAGGACGAGCGCGCCGGGGCGCGTCTCGCCGAGGATCCGCCCCAGGTTCTTCACGTGGGCGCTGAAGGTCGACAGGTTCTTGTGGAGGTTCTGCTCGTCGCCGACGTCGGTCAGCACGATGTCGAAGAGCGCGACGCGAGAGCCCTCCCTCGCCGCGACCGGCAGGCCCGCGCGGACCATCAGCGCCGCGAGCCCGAGCGTCTTCAGGGCCACGGTCTTGCCGCCGGCGTTCGGTCCGGAGACGATCATCGCCCGGCCCGCGCTCATCGCGAGGTCGCTCGGGACCACCTTCACGCCGTCGAGCGCGAGGAGCGGGTGGCGGCCCCCGATGAGCTCGATGGAGGTCGCCCGCGAGCCGCCCTCCGAGGCGCCCCGGCCGGCATCGAAGGCGTCCCCCGGGACGTGCGGGAAGGTGAGGTCGAGGTCCTCCGCGAGCCGCGCCGCCGCGGCCCGCACGTCGGCGTGGGCCAGCGCGCGGGCGGCGGCCGCGACGCTCTCGACGTCCTCGGCCACGCGGGCGGTGAGCGCCGCGTAGATCGCGAGCTCCTCCCGCGCGACCTCGGCGTCGACCATCTTCATCCGGTTGCCCGTCTCGACGAGCACCCGGGGCTCCACGAACACGGTGGCGCCGCTCGCGCTCGTCGCGTGGACGATGCCGGGGAAGCGCTCGTGCGCGTCGGATCGCACCGGCAGCACGTAGCGCCCGTCGCGCTCCGTCCAGTAGCGATCCTGGAGGATGTCCTCGTGCTTCTGGATGAGGTCCTCGAGGCGCCGGACGAGCCGCTCGCGCACCGCGCGCCGCTCCGCGCGCAGCGCCTCCAGGCGAGGCGACGCGCGATCGGCGAGCGTGCCGTCCGGATCGAAGGCCGCCGCGAGCTCGCGCGCGACGGCGTCGAGCTCCGGGTTGGTCGCGCACGCGGCGTAGAGCGCGGGCGCGATCTGACGCCGGTTCTGCAGGTACTGCCGCGACGTCCGCGCGGCCTCCAGGAGGCCGAGCACGGCGCGCAGCTCCTCGTTCGCGAGCGCCGCGCCGATGCGGGCCCGTTCGAGCGCGTCCTCGAGCTCCGCGACGTCGCGCGACGGCACCGGCTCCCCGGCGCGGGCGAGCTCCACCGCCTCGCGCACCTCCGCGAGCGCGGTGAGGGCCTCGGCGCGCGTCGACGCGAACGGCAGCGCCCGGGCCAGACGCTTCCCGCCCCGAGACGCGCATCGCTCCGCGAGCGCCTCGAGGACGCGATCCCACTCGAGGTCGGCGCGGGTCTTGGTGGGACAGGGATCTGCGAACGGCCCTTCGGGGTTGTAGTCCATCACGCTTCGGTCGGATCGCGGGCCACGCCGCCGGCCCCGCTCGGCATCGGGTTCTGCTCCTTCTCGAGGTAGCGGAAGATGGTGCGCGGGTCGACGCCGAGGTCACGGGCCGTCTGCGTGCGGTTGCCGTTGTTGCGCTCGAGCGCCTCCAGCACGTACCGCCGCTGGAACTCCTCCTTGGCCTTCTCCAGCGGCATGATGGCCGTCTCGGCGCCCGGGCCGAGATCGAGATCCTCCACCGCGAGGAGCGCCTGGTCGCAGAGGACGAGCGCCTTCTTGATGCGGTTCTCGAGCTGCCGGATGTTGCCCGGCCAGGGGTACTTCTTGATCGCGGCGAGCGCGGCCGGGCTGAAGCCTCGCACGGCGCTGCCGAGCTCGTCGGCGTACTTCGAGAGCAGGACCTTGGCGATGATGAGCACGTCGTCGCCGCGCTCGCGGAGCGGCGGGAGCCACAGGTTCACGACGTTGAGCCGGTAGTAGAGATCCTCCCGGAAATTGCCGGCGCGGATCTCCTCCTCGAGGTTCCTGTTCGTGGCGGCGACGATGCGGATGTCGACCTTCTCGGGCTTGGAGTCGCCGACGCGGAAGACGACCCGCTCCTGGAGGGCGCGGAGGAGCTTCACCTGGAGGTTCAGCGGCAGCTCGCCGATCTCGTCGAGGAACAGCGTGCCCTTGTCGGCGATCTGGAACTTGCCCGGGCGGCTGGCGATGGCGCCGGTGAAGGCGCCCTTCACGTGGCCGAAGAGCTCGCTCTCGATGAGGTTCTCGGGGATCGCGCCGCAGTTGATGGTGACGAAGGGGCCGCCCTCGCGCGGGCTGCGCCGGTGCAGCTCCCGCGCGATGAGCTCCTTCCCGGTCCCCGTCTCGCCCGTGATGAGCACGCTGATGTCGGTGGCCGCGACCTTCTGCAGCTTGCGGAACACCTCGAGCATCGACGGGCAGGCGCCGATGATCTCGCCGAACTTCTTGTCGTGCAGCTCGGCGACGAGCTTGGCCTTGTCGGCCCTGAGGGCGTTCAGGAGCATCGCGTTCTGGAGGATGAGCGAGGCCTGAGACGCGAAGATGCTGAGCAGGTCGAGCTGGGCGCGGTCGAAGAGGTGCTTGATCTTGTCGTTGCCGACGTAGAGCGCGCCGATGATCTGGCCCTGCGACAGGAGCGGCGCGCACATCACGCTGGAGAGCTTCATCGCGATGACGCTGTCGCTCCGGCCGAACTGCGTGTCGGCGAGCGCGTCGGACACGATCACCGGGCGGCCCGAGACGATGACCTGGCGCACGATGCTGTCCGAGATCCCCCCGGCCGCGTCGGTGATGGCCTCCTTGCGGACGTTGCGCGACGCGCGCACCGCCAGCTTGCGCTCGCCGCCCGCGGCCGGAGCGCCGCCGCAGACCGCCGTGTCGGCCGCCGCCTCCGCCCCCTCGAGGAGCAGGAGGAAGCCCTTGTCGGCGTGCGTCAGCTCGATGACGTCGTCGAGCATCGCCTCGAGGAGCTCGTCGACGCTGCGCCGGTTGATGAGCTTCTCGCTGAACGCGAACAGCTTGCGGACGCCGGCGAGCTCCGACGAGCCCTGCGGCGGCGCGGGCCGCTCCGCCCCGCCGTCGCCCGCCGGGAGCCGCTCCTGGACGGTCGGCGCCTCGGCGAACATCGAGAAGCCGACCTCGACCGTGCCGAGCTGGAGCCGGTCGCCGTGCACCAGGCGGGCGCGCCGCTTCTTCTTGCCGTTGATCGCGATCTCCCCGTCGCGCTCGCACTCTTCCAGCACGAAATCGCGCCCGTCGAACACGATCTGCGCGTGATGGTCCAGCACCCCTGCCCCCGCGACCGCGACGTCGTTTCCGAGCGCCTTGCCGATCGTCGTGACCGGCTTGTGGACGCTGTACAGGCGTGGCGCGCCCTCGGAGGCGAAATACTTCAGGGTCGGCATCGAGGGGAGCATAGCAGGCGTGCCGCGGCCTCATGCAGCCGTGTTGGACGGCACACCGCGGCTTACCAGAGCTCTCCGACGACGACGGCGCCGAGCCCGCCTCGGTAGGGCGTGAGGCTGCCGCCGAGCACGCGCGCGAACGGGGGGCGGCCACGATCTTCCTGGTCGTCCAGGGCGACGGAGGAGCTCGAGTCCGGCCTGCCGAGGAACAAGGCGCCCGCGACGAGGCCGAGGGTGCCCGCCGCGCCCTGGGCGATGAGGCCGCGGCGGGGGTCGTGATCGCTCCCGATGTACGCGAGGTAGATGGGCAACGACACCACCGTGCCGATGCCGAGCCCGCCCCACATCCACGCGAGCTGGTTCCACGAGGGCGTCCACGCGACGGACAGGCCGACGGCGCCCGCGGTCGCGACGTTGAAGCCGATGAGGCCCCCGAGCGAGATGCTGTCGTTCGACTCGCTCCAGTCGCCATTGCTGGCGGCGGCCCCGAACGCGCTGCCGATGAGCGAGCCCCAGACGGCGCCCGAGGCGACGAGCATGTTGGTCTGCGGCTTGGGCCGGAGGAGGTAGTAGAACCCCCAGCCCGCCGCGCCGCCGACGGTGGAGCCGATCACCTCGGCGGTCGCGAGCCCGAGGAAGCCCCACTCCTTGCCCTTCCGCGCGCTGACGTACTGGTAGGAGGCGATGCCGAGCCCCTCGCCCGCGCCGATCACCATGCCCGTGGCGATCGCGGACGGCATGCCGCGCGGCATCGGCGGCGAGTCGAGGAAGTAGACGCCGACCGGCGCCGCGACGCCGAGGAGCGCGGGGGCGATGAACTGCACGCCGGGATCGTCGATGCCGGCGACCGCGTCGATCCAGATGCCGGTCCCCACGCCGTAGGCCACGGAGGTGGCGTAGAGGTAGCCGACCTCGAGCGGCGTCGATTTGGGCTCGCTCTTCTTCTGCGGCGCGTACCCGTAGCCGCCGTACCCGCCGCCGTACTGGCCTCCGTACCCGCCGCCGTACTGACCGCCGTACGCGCCGCCCTGCTGACCACCGTAGGGCGGCGTGCCGTACTGGGCAGCGGCCGTCGAGCTGACGCTCGACAGGAGGAGCGCGGAGAGGAGACTCACGAGAGGTCGCGTTTGCATCGCGCCGCCACTTTACACGCTCGCGAGAGGCGAGGCGCGCTGCGGCGCGAGAAAGTGCCTTCCCGCGAGCCGGCCCCGCGTCTCACTCTCTCGTGAGGGCGCGGGTCATGAGGTCCACGACGGCCTGCTGCGGCGGCTTTCCCTCGTACAGCATCCGGTACACCTCGATCGTAATCGGCGCGCTCACGCCCAGCTTGTCCGCGAGGTCGTGCGCGCTCTTTGCCGTCTTCACGCCCTCGGCGACATGGCCGAGGCCGGCGAGGATCTCGTCGAGCTTCCGTCCCCTGCCCATCTCGATCCCGACGGTGCGGTTGCGCGACAGCTCGCCCGTGCACGTGAGCACCAGGTCGCCCATGCCGGAGAGCCCCGCGAGGGTGAGCGGGTTCGCCCCCTTCGCCGCCGCCACGCGGCCGATCTCCGCGAGGCCGCGCGTGATGAGCCCGGCGCGCGCGTTGTGGCCGAAGCCGAGGCCGTCGCAGATGCCGGCGGCGATGGCGATGACGTTCTTGAGGGCGCCGCCGACCTCCACGCCCACGACGTCGTCGGACGAGTAGACCCGGAACCGATCGGTCGCGAACATGCGCTGCACCGCGTGCGTCTCCCGCTCGCTCCTGCCGGCGACCACGACCGTGGTCGGCTGGCCGGCCGCGACCTCGCGCGCGAAGCTCGGGCCCGACAGGTACGAGAGCCGCGGCTCGGCCTCGCGCCCGAGCTCGTCGACAAGCACCTCGCTCATCAGCATCAGCGAGTCGTTCTCGATGCCCTTCGTCGCGCTGCACACGAGCGCGTCCCGGGGGATGTGGCGCCCTGCCTCCCGGACGACCTCGCGCAGCGCGTGCGACGGGACGACCACGACGGCGAGCTCCGCGCCGCGGAGCGCGTCCTCGAGATCGCCGGTCGCCCGCAGGCTCGCGGGCAGCTCCACGCCCGGCAGGTACCGGTCGTTCTGGCGCTCGCGGCCGATGCGCTCGGCGAGCTCGCCGTGGTGCGCCCAGAGCGCGGTGGGGTTGCCCTTGTCCGCCAGCAACTTCGCCAGCGCCGTCCCCCACGCGCCGGCCCCGATGACTGCGACGTTCGCCATGGCAGTGACCCTATCACCACCCACGCGCAGAGGCCGAAGGCGACGCGCCTCGCGGCGCGTGGGGGCCCGAAGGCCACGCGCCTCACGGCGCGCGGCTCGACCCGTCGGCGCGCCGCTCGATCCGCCGGTGTTTCGACTATGCTGCGCCCATGCTCTTCCGCACCGCCGCGCTGCGCGCGCTCGGCCTCGCGCTCTGCCTCTCGCTGCTCGGAACGGTGTGCGGCGCGTGCGGCCAGGGCGCGCTCGGCGTGATGCCCGGCGTCGTGAACGATCCGGGAAACCTGTCCCTCCGCAGGGCCATCCTCGCCTTCGCGACGAGCCAGCTCTGCAGCGAGATGCGGAAGCGGAGCGTTCCGCTGCGCCTCCGCGACGAGGATCCGGTGACGGGCCGGTTCTACCCGGGCTCGTGCGTCGCCCAGGAGCTCGCGAACGGGCACCTGTTCCTCCAGTTCGGGGGGAGCGGCGTCGTCTGGACGAACCTGACGAAGCGCATGAGCTTCGATGCGAGCGCGGCCGTCGAGTACGACCACGACTTCCTGATGGATGGCGACACGATGTACGTGTACTTCCGCCAGCGCTCGACCACGGCGGCGACCTTCACGACCAAGCTCATCGAGCAGCCCAGCGCGATCTCGCTCGGCGGCGTGTCGCTCGCCCAGGGCAGCGCGTATGCGAACGCGCTCGGCGCCCAGCTCCTGAAGACCGAGATCGCCCGGGGGTTCACCGTCATCCGCGACGACGACGGCGCCGTGCAGTTCGGGCTCGGCATCATCGAGAAGGGGCAGCGGCCCGACGCCCCGTACCAGCGCCGCGACAACGGCAAGCTGCTCCTGGCGAACGAGCGCACCGAGGTGCACCAGGAGCAGCGCGATTACATCGGCCCCCTGGAGATCGCGGGCAACGGCGAGGCCCTGACGCTCACGGTCGCCGTCGAGGGCGCGCCCGGCGTGGACGTCATCCTCGTGCCTCGAGGCACCGGGGAGCCGTGGCTCCAGGCGTACCTGACGCAGCCCGCGCCGGCGCCCCTGACAGCCGCGCCGCTGCTCGACGAGCCTGTGTACTCGGGCGCCCCCTGGCGGCGAACGGTGCCGCTGCCCAAGGGGCAGTACTACCTGGTCATCGACAACACGAGCGCCGCGGGGCGGACACAGCCAACGACGTACGCCCGCGACGACCGCGCGGCCCTCGTGAGCTACGCCGTCGAGGTCGGAGACGCGCCCTGACGAGGGCAAGCGAGCGCAAACAAGGGCGACGAGGGCGAACGAGGACACGCGGGCGACGCCAGGCGACGACGCCGACGGACCGCGCGTCGCCCGCCGTGCCTGCGCACTTGCCGCGGCGAGGGGCGGCGTATACATAAGCTCTCTCTTGCCGCCGCGCCCCGATGATCAACCCCAGAGCGTCCCGTCGGTCGCGGCCAGTCGGTCCGCAAGCTCGGAGTTCAAACCCTCGATGAGGGGAAGCGCGAGCTCGGAGCCCCGCGTGAGCGCGGCCAAGGCGACCGGCGGCGCGGACCCGCGCTCGACGGGCAGCTCTCCTCCGCCAGGGGGCAGGGACGGCCGGGCGCCGCTGCGCTTCCTGTTCCACCTCGTGTGGATCTGCATCGTTCCCTTCGCGCTCGCGGTCCTGAACGTCTGGCTGCTCACCCCGCCGGCGGGAGGGAGCTCCCAGCCGCTCCGGGTCTTCGTCGGCGAGCAGCAGATCCCGGCCGGCATCGTGCTCTTCACGATCTTCGCGATGATCCTCTGGCGGTTCCGCCACGAGCTGCCGTTCGCGTCGGCGATCGGCGTCGGCGGCCGCCGGGACATCCCGCCGAAGGCGCGCGCTCGCTTCGAGGACGCCGCGGCGCTCCTCGAGGAGGCCAACCGGATCCTGCGCAGCCGCAAGCGTGACGTCGAGCGTGAGCTGACGAGCGGCGAGCGCGAGCAGGTGACGCAGGCGATCGCGGCCCTCGAGCGCGCGATGAGCGCCGACACGTTCGACGCCGACGAGTTCGACGCCGCCCACAGCCGCGCCGATCGCGCGGTCGGCGAGCACCTCGGCCGCTGGCGCAAGGGCGAGATGCGCGAGTACGCGGAGTCGATCGGCATCGCCGTGGCCGTCGCGCTCCTCCTGCGCGCCTTCGTCGTCGAGGCGTTCAAGATCCCGAGCGGCTCGATGATCCCGACCCTCATGGTCGGCGACCACATCTTCGTCAACAAGTTCACCTACGGCCCGCTCATCCCCTGGACCGACCAGCGCCTCTTCCCTCGCCTGCCGCCGTCGCGCGGGGACGTGATGGTGTTCAAGTTCCCCGAGAACAAGGAGCAGGACTTCATCAAGCGGACGATCGCCATCCCTGGCGACACGCTGGAGGCGATCAACGGCCGCCCCGTCATCAACGGCTGGCTCGTCCCCCACTGTCACGTCGGCCCCTACCACTACGAGGGCCGGCAAGCGGAGCTGTTCGTCGAGTACCTCGGAGACAAGTCGTACTTCACGCTCTACGAGAAGAACCCCGACGGCATGATGTGCGTGGAGAGCGACGACTGCACGCCGGGCTCCACGTGCCGGGGCGGCATCTGCGGCGATCTCCAGGGCCCCTTCAAGGTGGCCGCCGACGAGGCGTGGGTGATGGGCGACAACCGCAACAACAGCCACGACTCGCGCAGCTGGCGCGGCGGGCTCGGCGCGGGCGTGCCCTTCGATCACATCAAGGGTCGCGCGATGTTCGTGTGGATGAGCTTCGGCCCCGGCGGCGGCATCGCGCAGGATCGCCTCTTCGTGAACGTCATGGGGCGCCCGAAGCTCCCCGGCGCCCACGAGGCGGCCCTGCACGACGGCCTCGACAAATGCCTCCGCGAGCGGCCCCCCGTCTCCGAGACGACCCCGCCTCCCCCGCCCGCGCGCCCTCAATCCAAGCGCCGCTGAAGCCCGTCAGCAGCGCGTGGGAGCGCGGTCTCCCCCACGCGTGTGTGCGGTCCCGCCACCTCGCGGTCGACGCGGCGAGTCATCCGCTTCAGGTCGACGGTGCGCCCGGGGCGCCGCGAGATCGAGCCGAAGAGGCCGAGCGAGGCGCCGGAGACGGGATCAACCCGAGCGCAATTTTCTAGTGGGCGCTCGCTCGTTCACGCGCCACGCTTCACGTGCCCGAGGCGCCCGTGCGGCAGCTGCGTGCGCCTCGAACCCTGAACAGGAGCCAGGTGCATGAGCGACGCGATGTGGGCGCTGACGTACAACCGCGAGAGGCAGCCGTGGGAGTCCACCGTCGGCCTGTCCAAGGATCAGGTCGAGCGCCCGGCGATCGACGAGGCCAGGGACTACCACGACCGCGCGAGCGTCCTCGTCAAGCCGATCATGACGGGCTTCTGCGGCTCGGATCGCGGCATCTGGTTCCGCAGCGCCTTCAAGGACATGATCCTCTCGTCGCTCGAGCGCGATCGGAAGGCGACGCGCACGATCGGCCACGAGCTGCTCGGCCGCGTGGTCGACCTCGGGACCGACGCGCGCCGGTCCTTCGGGCTTCAGATCGGCGACATCGTGTCGACCGAGAGCCACATCGCCTGCGGCGCTTGCTACCAGTGCCGCGTCGGCGACACCCACGTGTGCGCGGACGACAAGATCATCGGGATCAGCGAGGATGGATGCTTCGCCGAGCTCGTCAAGCTGCCCGCGAAGAACCTGTGGCGCACCGACATCGCGAGGATCCGGCCCGAGGTCGCCGCGGTGCAGGAGCCGTTCGGCAACGCCGTGCACGCGTGCACCAAGGTGAACCTCCGCGGCAAGCGCGTGGCCATCTTCGGCTGCGGCACCATCGGCCTGTTCGCGATCGCGATCGCCCGCGCGATGGGGGCGATCTACGTCATCGGCGTGGAGCCGGCGGAGCGGAACGCCGAGATGGCCCGCCGCCTGGGCGCCGACGCTGTCCTGCGCCCGCACCGGGCGAGCCCCGAGCGGCCCCACGCGAGCGATCCCGAGCTGACGGAGCGGGTGCGGAAGCTCACGGACGGCGTGGGCGTCGACGTCGTGCTCGAGATGAGCGGCGTGAACAGCAGCGTCAACAACGCGATCCACGCGGCGAGGCGCGGGGGCGACGTGATCCTCTTCGGCCTGAAGAGCGGCGACGCGGTGATCGAGAACTTCGATCGCCTCATCGTGGACGGCATCAGCCTCCACAGCGTGATCGGCCGGCGCATCTTCGAGACGTGGCACATCACGCGCCACCTGCTCGAGTCGCGCGATCCGAACATCCACGACCTCATCTGGGAGGTCATCCTGAACCGGGGCGAGGGGACGGTGTTCGACTTCGAGGACTACGACGCGGCGGCCTTCCAGGAGGCGATCTCGAGCCACCCGAAGGTGATCCTCCGGTACTGAGCCGCTCAGGCGACGACGCCGAGGCGCCCGCCGACCCGCCGGAAGGCGTCGATCGCCTGATCGACGTGCTCGGGCTCGTGCGCGGCCGAGAGCTGCACCCGGATGCGGGCCTCGCCCTTGGGCACGACGGGGTACGAGAAGCCGATCACATAGATGCCCTCCGCGAGCAGCGCCTTCGCCATCTCGTTCGCGAGCTGCGCCTCGCCCAGCATGATGGGCACGATCGGGTGGGGGCCGGGCTTGATGGTGAAGCCGGCCTGCGTCATCCCCTGCCGGAACCGGCGCGCGTTCTCCATCACCCGCATGCGCAGCGAGGGCTCCGCGTCGATGAGGTCGAAGACGGCGATCGAGGCGCCGGCGATGGCCGGGGCGAGCGTGTTGGAGAACAGGTAAGGCCGCGATCGCTGCCGGAGCAGGTCGACGATCGGCTGCCGGCCGGTCGTGAAGCCGCCGCTCGCCCCGCCCAGCGCCTTGCCCAGGGTGGAGGTGATCACGTCGACGCGGTGCATGACCCCGCAGAGCTCCGCGGTCCCGCGGCCCGTCGGCCCGATGAACCCGGTCGCGTGCGAGTCGTCGACCATCACCATCGCGCGGTACTTGTCGGCGAGATCGCAGATGGTATCGAGCTTGGCCAGGTACCCGTCCATCGAGAACACGCCGTCGGTGGCGATGAGCCGGAGCCGCTTGCCGGCCGTCGCGCGGAGGATGTCCTCGAGGGCGGCCATGTCCCCGTTCGGGTAGCGGTGCCGCTCGGCCTTGCAGAGGCGGATACCGTCGATGATCGACGCGTGGTTCAGCGCGTCCGAGATGACGGCGTCCTCCTCGCCGAGGAGCGTCTCGAAGAGGCCGCCGTTCGCGTCGAAGCACGACGAGTAGAGGATGGCGTCCTCGGTGCCGAAGAAGCGGGCGATCCGGGACTCCAGCCGGCGGTGGAGGTCCTGCGTGCCGCAGATGAAGCGCACGCTGGAGAGGCCGAAGCCGTGCGTGTCGATTGCCTCCTTCGCCGCCGCGATGACCGCCGGGTGCGACGACAGGCCAAGGTAGTTGTTCGCGCAGAAGTTGAGGACCCCGGCGCCACCCTCGGTCCGGATCACCGGCCCCTGCGGCGTCGCGAGGATCCGCTCTTCCTTGTAGAGGCCCGCCGCACGGATGTCCTCCAACGCCCGTACGTACAGTGACCGAGCGACATCGAACATGACTTCGTTATAAAACGGGGCAGTCAGCGGGTCGACGGGGGAACGGCGTCCGGGCGGCGCCGCTGCTCATGGGCCTGAGCGCCAGCAGGCCACCCCGGACACGAGAGGCAGGGTGCACGCGGCTTTGTCGCGCGCAGCGCGGCCGGCGCCTACTCGACCCGGGAGCCCCGTGGCAGAACGGGCAGCGTCCAGCGCCGCGCGATCGCCGTGCGGCTCGCGTCGCGTGCGCCAGCGCGCGCCGCGCGAGCCGAGCGCACGAACGGCGCCCTCGGGAGGAGCAGGCATGACGGAAGCCAGGGGGGACTTCCGGCGAAGCGCCGGTGTGCTGTGCGCTGTCGCGTCGCTCGCGGCCGCCGCGAGCAACCCGGGCTGCAGCCGCGCGGAGGATCCGCCCGGACGGACCAGCGCGAGTTCCACCGGAGGGGCGCCAGGCACAACTGCGGCGAGCGGTACGGGAGGCGGGGGCGGCGCGGGGGGGGATGCTCCCTATGCGGTCTCGCCGCTCGTCCCGGCGATCGCGTTCGACGCGACGCCGGATGCCGGCGGAGCTTACGTGTACTTCACAGGCCTCGGCGCGGACGGCAGGGCCGGCGTCTTCAGGATCGGCGCGCAAGGCGGCGCGGGCGCCGCCGAGATCGCGGCCGGGCCGCCGCTCGTCGCGCCGCTCGGGATCGCGACGAGCGCGGACGGCGGTCGCGTCTTCGTGGCCGACCCAGGCGCGGGCGGCCCGGCGCTCGACGACGCGGGCGCCCTCTTCGCGATCGACCTGCCCGACGGCGCGGTCGCCCCGATCGACGGCGGCGAGGGGCTGCAGGCGCGCGGCCTCGAGGTCGCGCGCGGCGCGGACAACGAGGAGCGGATCATCTTCTCGGGGCGCGATCGCGACGACGGCCAGCCCGGCGTGTTCTCGCTGCCGGCGCGCGGCGGCGAGGTGTCGGCGCTCGCCAAGGGGAGCCCGCTTGTCGACCCGAGCGGGATCGCGGTCGCCGGCCCGGGCGACGTCTTCGTGTGCGACACCCTCGCGAGCCCCGACGAGACGGCGACCATCTTCAGGATCGAGGACGGCTTCGTGAGCCCGTTCGCGACCGGGCTCCACGTCGGTTATCCGTGCGGCATCGCGCTGACGCGCGACGACGCGGCGCTGCTCGTGCTCACGCGCGACCCGACCCGAGGCGCCGACGAGGTCGTATGGATCGAGGTGGCGTCCGGGGCGCGAGCAGCGACGGCCGCCGGCGCGCCTGGCCACGACGAGCCCGGGGGGCTGCACCGGGCGAGGGGCGCCGACGTCTTCGCGTTCGTCGATCACAGGGCCCAGGAGCAAGGCTCGGTGTTCCTGCTCAGGCAATGAGCCGCAGAGGAGCGATGGAAGGACCAGCACGCATGATCCACCGACCGTCGCGCGCCGTCGCCGTCTTCACGGCGTCCGTCGCGCTCAGCGCGCCCGGCCTCGCCGCGGCGTCGAGCCACCGCGAGGCGCCGGCCATCGCGAGGGATCCGGCCGCCGACAACACCGACCTGTACGCGTGGGTGGAAGGCGGCAACCTCGTGATCCTCGCGAGCTACATTCCGCTCGAGGAGCCCGCCAGCGGGCCGAATTTCCACGGCTTCTCGGACGACGTGCTCTACGAGGTGCACGTCGCGCGCGGGCCGTCGAGCCTCGAGGACGCGCTGACCTATCAGTTCCGGTTCTCGACGAGGCCGTACCCGGCGGCGGATCCGGCGGGGATCACGCCGGCGCCGAGCGGCGGCAACGAGTTCTTCTCGCAGCTCGCCGGCGGGGAGCAGACGTACACCGTGACGAAGATCGAGGGTGGAGCGTCGACCGTGCTCCTGAGGGACGCCCCGGTCGCGCCGCCGAACATCGGGAGGAGGACGAACCAGCTCGCCTACCGGATCACGGGCGGCGGTTACCCGGCCTTCGCGACGTCCTCGAAGTTCCTCAAGCAGATGGCGGGCGGCGCGGGGCGCGCCTGGGCCGGGCCGCGCGACGACGGGTACTACGCGGATCTCGGCCGCGCGTCCGATCTGGCAGGGCTGTGCCCGCTCCTCGCGGCGCCGAACCCGTCGTGCACCGCGCGCGACAACCTCGCCGGCTTCAACGTCCACACGCTCGCGCTCGAGATCCCGCTCGCCGCGGTCAACGGCGGCGCTGAGCCGACGCCGGGGCCGAGCGACCGGCAGACGCTCGGCATCTGGGCCTCCGCGAGCCGCCGCAAGGTGCGGATCCTGCGCGCGAACGGCAAGGAAGACGGCCTCGGTCCCTGGGTCCAGGTCTCGCGTGTCGGCCTGCCGCTGATCAACACCTGGATCATCGGCCTGCAGGACAAGGACAAGTACAACCGCGCGCACCCGCGCGACGATCTCGCCAACTTCGGGGCCTATTTCCTGAACCCGATCCTGGTTCGCGACGCCGAGTTCGCCGGGCTCTACCAGGCAGGCCAGCCGCTCGCGGCCTTCGATCCCGAGGCGCTGAGGCAGGGCCGGACCGACCTCATCGACACCTTCAACCTGAAGCCCGCGAGCCTCGGAGGGCACAACCTGGAGACCTTCGGCGACGTGCTCCGGATCGATCTGGGCATGCCGTCGGGCTTCCCGAACGGCCGGGCGCTGGTCCCCGGCGCGGATCACGAGCAAACCGACGTCACCGACGCGGTGCTCACGCTCATGCTGACCGGCGCGCTCGGCACGACGGCGGGGGACGGCGTCGCCGCGAACGACGCGCGGTTCCTCCCGGCCTTCCCTTACCTCGCGACGGCCTGGGAGGGCGCGACCCAGGGCCACTTCCGGCCCTGAGCCGCCCGGCGTGGCGCCGCGCGCGGAGTTCGCCTGTCACGGCGCCGCGCATCGCATCCCGCACACGCCGCCTGCGGCGTCCCCGCGCCCTCCTCGAATACACGCGGAGCGGCACTCGCCGTCGCGCGTGCAGGCCTCGCCCTCGGCCTTCGGCGCCGCGCAGCGCCCGTCCACGCAGCGCGCGCCGGCCGCGCAGAGCCCGCCGATGCAGGCGGCGCCGGCGGGGGGCAGCGCCGCCTCGCTGCAGCGCGCGTCGACGCAGCGGCGGCCCCGCCCGCAGGCCGCGTGGGCCTCGCAGCGGCCGCCGAGCGGAACGTCATCCGCGCACGCGCGCCCGGCGCAGTGGCCGCGGCACTCGGGGTGCGCCTCGGCGTAGCGCGTCTGCCGGGTGACCGCGGCCAGCGAGTCGACCGAGAGGCCGCAGGGCCCCGCGGCGCGCGGGGCGCGGCAGGTGCCCGCGTCGGTGGGGCCGGCGCCATCGCAGCGCAGCCCGCCCGCGCACTCGAGCGACGACCGGCACCGGGCCCCCTCCTCGAGCGCGCCCCGCACGATCCCCTCGCACGCGGGCGGGACCGGGGCGGCGAGCGGAGAGACCCAGTCGCACCCATCGAGCGACCGTTCCATCGCCTCGACACAGCGGCCCACCTCGTCGGTCGATAGCGTCACCGCCCGCGTGCGCACCGCGAGGCTCAGCGCGCGCGCACACTCGGCGGCGGCGTGGAAGCCCGCGGCGCCGCCGCAGCACGCCGCCTTGCGCCGCGCGGGCAACGCGTGAAGCGCGTCGCACAGCCGGGCCGCGAGCGGCTCCGGCGCGCCCTCGGCCTTCCCGTAGACAGGGGTGATCTCGTCGCCCGGCGGATTCTCCGCAGGCCACGTCGGCGAGGGCGCCGCGGCCGCGTCCGCCTCCGGCGAGGGCGCCACGGTCGCGCCCGCATCCGGTGAGGACGCCGCGGTCGCATCCGCCTCCGGCGAGGTGCGGCGAGCACACGCGGCGCAGAGGTGCAGGATCAGCGTCGCGGCGCAGAACCGCTGCAGGCGGTCGCCATCCGTCTGGACAGGCAATGCGATCTCCTCCGCGCTGCGCGCTGCTGGTCGATCGAACGATGCGCTGGAGCGGCGAGCTTGCCGGCGCAGACCGGCGATGCAAGGTCTTTCGCGATCGGATCGAGCCTGTGACGCCCCCGAGAGAGCCGCGACGCGCCCAGGGCGGAGCTCCAGCGCGAGGGGAGGTCAGCGCTCCGATGCTGCGACGACCGGCTCGCGGGACGAGGACGACGCAGCCGCGCTCGGGGCGCTCAGCGACGCCGCCCTCGAGCTCGGCGCCTTCCAGGTCGCGGCCCAAGCGGCGCAGCGGATGGTCGACCAGCGGCCCGGCGCGCTGACGGTTCGTGCGAGGAGCGGCGCGCGAGGCGCGCTGGGGGTGAGCACGCGAGGCGTGCCTTGGTGGTGAGAGCTCACGAGTCCGGCCGAGCGGGGACTCGACGTCAGGTGTCGTATTTCACGGTCGACGGGACCACCATCGGTGGAGGAGCGATCGCAGGTTGCGACGGCGCCGGGGCGGACTCATCGGCAGGGAGCGAGCCTGGCTGGCTCTTCGGTGGCTGGCCATGGAGCTCCCGCAGCCGGGCGGGCGCGGGCTCGATCGCTGTCGGGGCCTCTTCTCCTCCCGCCTCGACCTCCGCTGTGGGGGGCACGCTCACGGCGGGCGGCGGCGGGACGAACATCCTCGGCACCTGGATGGAGCGGGCGATCGACGCGACCTCCGGGAAGCTCGTGGCCATCCGCTCGACAAACGCCGCACGGGCCGCATCATCGGGGGCGCTCGCCGAGGCCTTCGCGACCCGCAGCGCCGACCAGAGCTCATAATACCAGGCGGAGAGGGAGGCATGCGCTTCCAGCAGGTCACGAATGGTATCCTCGGAAACGATGATGTTCTTGCCCATGGGCGAGAGGATACATGACCGAGCGACGCCTCCCACCTCGTTCGAGCGGCTCAACACCGGCGGAGCAGGCGCCGGACCCGACCTCGGCGCGCGCGGCGCCCAGCGCTCTCCGCGGCCCCGGGACACCGGGCGACGGCGGCACGCCGCTCAGGATCGTCACCTATAACGTCCGCTACTTCGGGCACGGCACGCGGGGCATCGCCTCGACAAGCGCCGCCATCACCCGGATCGCGACGACGCTCGCGCGGATGTCCCCGCTGCCCGATCTCGTGTGCCTCCAGGAGGTCGAGACCCAGTCGCTGAGGTCCTCGACGATGAACCCGCGGTGGCACCCGGAGGAGACCCAGCTCGATCGCCTGATGACCGAGCTGCACGCCGCGTTGGCGCACGCAGAGCGGCGCGAGCGCTACGTCGCCTACTACTTCCCCGCGCACGCCTACAGGCTTACCTCGCGGACGAACATCTACACGACCGGGCTCGCGGTGCTCGCGCGCGACACATTCCACATCGGACACCACAACGCGGAGCGCCCGCACGACATCACCCATCGGCGGGGGGTCAAGAGCCTGAAGCAGACGCGCATCTGCGCGCACGTGTCGTTCGAGCACGAGAGCGGGCTGAGCTTCGATGTGTTCAACACCCACCTCAGCCTGCCGAGCGTGTTCTCGCGGGAGTTCTGGACCGGCGAGGCGAGGATGGGGTTCGGGCCGAATCAGATCGAGGAGGCGAGGGTGCTCGCCGAGTTCGTCCGCCGCGAGCGCCGGAGCGACAACTTCGTGGTGGTCGGCGACTTCAACTCGCTGCCAGGCTCGCCGGTCGATCGCTTCCTGCGCGAGGAGATCGGCTTCGTGGACGCGTTCGCCAAGGTCCGATGCCTCTCCGAGACGGAGGCGCGCGCCTTCCCGACGGCGGGCTTCATGAACCTCCGCATGCACCTCGACCACGTCTACTCGTCCGAGCGCCTCGAGTGGCTGGACTTCACGGGCACGCACCCGTTCGGGCACAAGGGCGCGTTCGCAGGGTTGTCCGATCACGTCCCCCTGATCGCGCGCTGCCGCCTGCCGGGCGCCGCCGGCTGACCGCCGCGCCGCGCAGGAGCCCTGCGCGCGGCGCGCCGGCCGCTCACCCCGGCAGCCAGAGCAGGTCGTCCATGATGGGCTCGAGGCACGCGGAGATCTGGGGGCCCAGATCTCCGCCGCACGCGAGCTTGCCGAAGCAGGCGCGGACCGCGTGCCGACCGCGGCTGTTCATCGCGCCGATCGCCCGCTCGAGCTGCGGGCCGAGGCCTTCCTCCAGGCTCTGCCGGCAGGTGTCGTAGTCGAGGTCTCCGCACCCCGCGAGGCGGCCGCAGAGGACGGCCATGTACGGCGCCAGGTCGGCGCGCGGGAGCGTGGTGGCCGTCATGGCCTCGGAGCCGCAGCGGCTCACCTCCTCCGCATAGGCGGCGGTGAAGGGATCGCCATCGAAGCGCCGCAGCGCTGCCAGCGAGCACTCCGAGGTCGCGCGGAGCATCTTCGGCGAGGCCATCGTCGTCATCTGCGTGCACTGGTCGAACTTCGGCCAGCCCTTCGCCTGATCGGTGGCCCGCTGGTAGAGCTCCTCGAGGTACACGCACCAGGCGCGCTGGGCCTCGCGCTGCTCGCGCTGCTCGCGCTGCTCGACGCTCGTCCCCCGCGCGCCCTGCCCATCGGACGACGCCTGCGCGGGCCGCGCGGGCGCCTTCACGGAGGCGGCGGGCGTCGACGCGCCGCCGCATCCCGACGCGAGGGCCGCGGAGATCAGCGAGGCCGCGCCGAGCATCGAGACGGCGGCGCGGAAGCTGCGTTCATGGATTGTGCCTTTCACGGGAGCCCCCCTTCGTCGAACAGGCTGCGCAGCAGCTTTCGTGGCCCATCGAGGCCATGCGCGTGCAGAACCGGACCAGCGACGTGCACGTGCACAGCCCAGGCCACACGCGCGCCGGCCGAGGCGGCGTCGAGCGAGCGGAGGCGCTGCGGGTGCGCGGCGGCGGACCGGCGCGCGGTCTTTGCTCGATCAGCGGCTGGCCCGAGAGCCGGGCCGCTGGCCGATGAGCAGCTTGAGCTTGAAGAGCGCGCCGATCTGCCCGCGGTCCATGGCGATGCGCGGGAAGTTCAGGGGGTCGAAGGACGAGAGCATGCAAAGGCCGGAGTTGTTGGTGAAGCCGATCTCGAAGCCGGCCTCCCTCACGGCGCGATGGAAGGCGCCGCACAGGCTGTATCCGACGGGGTACGCGACCGCATGCACGGCCTCGTTCAGGGCGTCGGAGAGCACGCGGCGGGAGCGCGCAAGATCGCGAGTGGCCTCTTCGGGCGAGAGCGTCTGGAGGACACGATGGCTGTGCGAGTGCGACTGCACGTCCATGCCCGCTCGCCTCAGCGCCCCGATGTGGTTCCAGTCCATGATCGTCCTGGTCGCGAGCGCGCGCTCCTCGCCGAGGTCGATCGACACCCCCGTGGCGCGCTCGATCTCGTCCCAGAGGCGCCCGATGTCGACCCCGGAGGTGTGCTTGATGGTCTGGCAGACGAGCATCGCCGCGGCGATCGGGTCGCGCAGCGGCTCGAGCACGAGCGTCGCTGGGTAGGCGATCTCGACGCGCGCCCGGCGGCACCGGTGCATGAGGAGCGCGACGCGATCCCACCAGAAGAGGCGGCCCCTGTCGGGGTACTCGGTGGCGATGAAGAACGTGGCCGTGACCCCGGCGCGCTGGAGGAGGGGCAACGCGACGTCGTGGTTGTCACGGTAGCCGTCGTCGAACGCGACCATGACGGGGTTCGGCGGGAGCTTCCGGCCCTTCGCGAGGAGCCGCACATCCCGGAGGGACACCACGGTGCCGTGCGTCTTGATGACCGCGAGCTGCTCCTCGAACTCGCGCGCGCTCACCTCGGCGACCCCTGGATCGAGCTCGTCCACGTCCGAGACTTCCGCGATGCGGTGGTAGGTGAACACGGAGAGCACGGGCAGCCGAAGCTTCGCGCGCAGCCAGAGGAAGCGATCCAGGAGCCCGAGGGTGTCGAGCACCCCGGCGGCCAGCACACGACGACCGCGCGGCAACCTCCTGCGAATCCACGTCAGTGGATGTGCGACGACGTACACGAATGTATTCCAGCACACAATCAGCGTTCGTGCTTGCTCTCGCGGCCGGCTCCGACGGCGAAGCTCCTGCACTTCCGGCGGGTGGGCCGCCGACCGGGGGAATCCGGTGCGGCAGCGATCCCGCTAAAGTGGCGTCCGATGTTCTTGACGGACAAGGAGGTATCCCAACCTGGGTCGGATGTGCCTCAACCTGGGTCGGCCAGCGTCAACGTGCCTCAACCCGGGTCGGCCAGCGTGGACGTACCTCAACCTCATCAACCTCAACCTGGGTCGGACGTGCCTCAACCCGGGTCGGCCAGCGTGGACGTACTTCAACCTCATCACCTTCAACCTGGGTCGGACGTGCCTCAAGCCGGGTCGGCCAGCGTGGACGTACCTCAACCTCAACCTGGGTCGGGCGTGCCTCAACCTGGGTCAGGCGTAGGCGTGCCTCAACCTGGGTCGGACGAGCGCCCCCCGTCGAAGCCGCCCTCGCCTCAACCTGGTTCGGTCTCGCCCCAAGCTGGTTCAGCCGAGGCCCCTCTGTCGAAGCCGCTCTCGCCGCTCGGCACCGCCGTGGTTGCGCTCGCGACTGCAACCATCCTGTTTGCGCTGGGGGTCTACACCGTCGAAACGAGCCTGCCAAAACAGGCGGCACGCGGCCAAGCGTCTCGACCTGCGACCGTGGTCACCGGCAGTCCTGTGAGCATCACCGCTGTGGCCTCAAAGCAAGCGGCCGTCCCCGTGCAGCTGGCAGCCGCGCCCCCGGCGAGCGCGACCGACGCCACCGCGCAGCCGACGCCGACCGCATCCCCGACGCCACGTGCTGAGACCGCGGCACCTCCAGCACTGCCAGCTACCGAGGCCGCGGCACCTCCAGCACTGCCAGCTACCGAGGCCGCGGCACCTCCAGCACTACCCGCTATCGAAACGGCAACCCTTCAACAGCAGACATCCGTCGACGCTGCAGCGACGACTCCGCCAACCCCGCGAAAGGGCCACGGCCTGCTCAAGATCAGCTCCTCCCGGAACGCGACCGTCTACGTGACGGGTGTGCCGGTAGGGCCCAGCGATCGACCCGTCGAGGTACGCTGCGGGCGCTTTTTCGTTCGACTGGGCGAGCCGACGCGCGACGGCACGCGGTGGCTCACCGAAGGCAGGACCGTCCGCGTCAGGTGCGGTGTGCTGACGGAGGTGAGCTTCTGAGCTCGCCCGCCCCGCTCTCGGCCGTCGCGAGGACGAGGTAGATCACCGAAGCTGCGCCCGCGCCAAGGAGCGCATCTCGACACGCGGCGAGCGTGGCCCCCGTGGTGGCCACGTCATCGATGAGCGCGACCCTCCGGCGCTGCACGCGCTCTGGCGCGTGCACGCGAAACGCACCCGCCACGTTCTGCAGGCGGACGTCGCGCGGGAGCTGCGCCTGCTGCGCGGTGGGACGGACACGGCGGAGGGCCCGCGGGGCGAAGGACACCGCGAGTCCGTCAGCGACGTGCGCGGCCAGCAGGGCCGCCTGGTTGTACCCGCGCTCGGCGAGACGGCGCGGATGCAGCGGCACCGGGACAACCAGGTCGACGCGCACCTCTGCATCGCGCGCCGCGCAGAGCATCAACCGGCCGAGCGGGCGCGCGAGATCGGGGCGATCTCCATACTTGAAGCGCCGGATCCCCTCCGCGATCGCCCCTCCAAACGGAGCGAACGCGACGAGAGGCGTCCCCGCCGCGGCGCGCGTGCCCGCGCCCCCTCGCGGGGCCCCCTCTGCGTAAGGCACGGAGGTCTGCGCGCAACCGGCGCAGAATACCGAGGCATCGGCGATCGGGGTGTCACAGCCCGCACAGGCCGGCGGGCTGAGCGTGCGCGCAGCGGCGGCGAGCACGGAGCGGACTGCGGCGACGAGGGCGCGGGAAGGGCTCATGAGCGACCAGCGCGATCTTCGTCGTGAGTGGACGTGCGGTTGCGTGGGCGCACGAAAGAAGATCTCTTTGCAAACGACGCGCGGTACGATCGCGATCGTCGTGGTTCACGTCCTGAAATTCCGGCGCTCTACCAGCTGGCGGAGGGGCCCCCGTTGAGCGCGTGGAGATGGACGGATGAGCGCGGCGTCCAGCGGAGCCTGAGCACCGCCGAGCTGCGCAGCGCGCTGTCTGCCGGGATCATTCCAGGCTCCACGCTCGTCTGGCGCAAGGGCATGGACGCCTGGGCGCCCGCGTCCAGGCAGCCTGAGCTCGCCGATGCCGCCCAGCTCCGGCGCAAGCCCGAGGCGCGCACCGCCGCGCCTGAGAGGCCGGCCGCCGGGGCCGGAGAGGCCGCTCGCGAGGACGGGGCGGCGCTGGAGATCGAGCTCATCGAGGATCTGGGTCCGGCGCCCGCGCGCAGCGGCCAGCCCATCGGCCCGGCGCCCGCGGAGAGGTCCGCGAACGGGCGGAAGCCGGCGGCGCAGCACGCGGCCCGGGCGACCACGCGACCGCAGCCGCCTCCCCCGCCGCCGCGCAAGCGCGAGTCCATGCGGACGCTCACGGGCGTCGAGGCGCCGGCAGACGCGCCGGCCAGCGGACAGAACGCGCCGATCGTCGTGCCAGCCGCAGGCGGAACGTTCGATGCGGGGGTCGCCCGCGCGATCACCCAGCTGCCCCATTACGACGGTCCCTCGCCCGGCGATCAGGGAACGACCGAGATCCCGCGCGCGCCCAAGCTCCCCTCGGGGGCGGAGGAACCCGAGGAGACCTCGGCGGGTCAGCGCCCTGCCGCAAACGCAGGCAGCGCCGCGAGCGATGCCGGCGCGACGGCGGACGGCGATCAGCCGGCGCCGCCGAGGCGCGCGGCGGGCGCGGCTGCGCCCAGCAGGCCGGGGGCGGCTGCGGCCAGCAGGCCGGGGGCAGCTGCGCCCAGCAGACCGGGGGCAGCGCCGAGGGCCGCGGGCGGTACGACGTCGCGCGCGGAGGCGAGACCACCCCGGCCCCCGCCTCTCCCCCTCGATCGCGACGCGGCGCTGACGGGCGCTGCGCCGCAGAACGATGGGCGCGGCGGAGCGACGACCGGCGCCGATCAAGGCGCCGGCAAACCCCTCTCGGCGACGCCACCGGCGCCCTCGAGCCCCGGCCGCGCCACGAAGCGCCCCGCGCCCACGGGGAAGCGCTCCGTGCCGCCACCTCCAGTTCCGGTCCGGTTCCCCGCCGTCGCCGCGAAGCGGCCTGCGGGCCCGCGCGCGCCTGACGCACCGGATCAGACGGCGGCCGGCGCAAAGGCCCTCGTCCGTCTCGGAGCGCTCCCCGCGCCGCCGCCGCGCCCCCCCGCGGACGCGCCCCGCGCCACGCCGTTGGCAGCAGCACCTCCCTCGCCGTCGGCCTCGCTGGCAGCGCCGACCTTGCCCATCGCCGCGCCGGCCCCACCGGCCGACGCTGCGCCTGTCACGGGCGCCGTCCCCACGGCGATGGCGTCGCCAGGATCGCGCCCTGCGAGCCCAGCGACGTCCACCGACGGTCCCTCGCCCCGCAGCATCGAGGACGCGCCGGCCGGCGACGGCCGCGAGCCCGCTGCGAGCCGCGATCGCGGCGACGCCCCGGAGCCCTCCACCACGGTGCTGCACCGCGAGACCCCGGAGCTCCCCGCGCCGCCCGTGCCCAGCGAGACGAAGCGCTCTCCTCTGGCCGCCGAGGCGCCGATGGGGCGCCGCGAGTACGCGACGATCCCGTCGGTCGGCGTCGGATCGAGCGCGTCGCAGGGGCACCCGGCGATGCGCTCGTGGCCAGGGCTGCCAGGGCTGCCGAACCCGCAGCGCAGCTCGGCGGCTGCCGACGCGCTCCAGGCCTCGGGCCAGCGCTCGGATCGCGGCTCCGTCCCTGGATCGGGCAACGGCCCGCCAGCGCTCAACCCGCGCGCGCTCGCGGCGCGACGCGGCGACGGCAAGGGGCTCTCTGCAGCCGTGACCGTGCCGGTCTCGTCGCTCATCGGCCTCTGCGGGGCGGCGGTGCTCATGAGCGTCGTCGCCTTCTTCGCGGGCCGCCGCTCCGTCATGGCCGCGCGGCAGCCGCCGGTCGGGACGGCGCGCACAGCGCTCGGCGCAGCGCAGGACGCCGCGCGCTCGGCGATCCCCGTCCCGCCGAAGCCCTGCTGGGTGGCGCGTCAGCCCCAGCCATGGGCGCCGCTCGTTGCGAAGAGCATCCCCTTCGAGGTCACGGCAACGAAGGGCGGCAAGCTCGTGGTGGGGTACGCGAAGAGCCCCATGGAGGCCGTCGGCCTCGAGATCGATCCCGCGACCGGGGAGCGGAGCGAGCGGTTCTCGAACCGGGAGGCCGCCGACATCGTGAGCATCTCGCCGGTCGAGGAGCGCTTCACCGTCCTCACGGCCGCGCAGCAGGCCATCCGCTCCCCCGTCAGCGTGCCGGGGCCGAGATCGTTCGTCGTCGGTCTGGCGAACGGCGCTCTGGTGGCGGCCGATGCCCCTGACGCCGCCCCCTCCCCGCTCTGGCCGGTGCAAGGTGATGAGCCGCTCGAGGCGCCGCGCGCGCTCGCGGCCGGCTCCGGCGGCTACGCCGTCGCGTTCCGCCGCGAGAAGGCCGTGTGGGCAGGCTGGCTCGACGCCGAGCGCAAGCCCGTCGGCGAGCTCACCCGGGTGACCGGCTCCGGAGGCTCGATCGGCAAGCCATCGCTCGGATGGAACGAGCGCGCGCTCGCCGTCGTCTTTGCCGATCGGCCAGCGGATGGGCGATGGGAGATCCGCGCCGGGCAGGCCGCTCCCGGTACCATCCCCAGGTCGACCCAGGTGATCCCGCTCCCTTCCGGCGGCCCCGGGGGCGACGCCTTCGCGCCGGATATCGCGGGGCTCGGCGATGGACGCTGGCTCCTCGTGTGGACCGAGGGCCCTCCGGGGAGCCGCGCCATGCGCGCGCAGACCCTGGCCGCCGACTTCTCCCCGATCGGGGATCCGATCGCGCTCTCGCCGCCGGCCGGCAACTTCGGGCAAGGCGTGCTCGGCGTGTCGTCGCGCTCCGGTTACGTGGGCGTGGTGTTCCTCTCGAAGCCTGCCGCGAGCTACGAGCTCTGGGGGGTCATCCTCCAATGTGGATGACAAGGCCGCCGGACCGCGCGAGCCGGCTCCGCGCGGCGGCGCTCGCGCTGCTGCTGGTCGCGCCGCCCGCGCCCTTGCTCGCCGCGTGCGCCGCGCAGGTCTCGCTGCTCGATCAGGGGCGGGCCCTGCGCACGGGCAAGCAGCCCTACGACGAGTTCTTCGAGGCCGCCCGGGCGCTCCGCGACGAGTCGCTGAAGGCCGAGGAGCTCTCGAACGCGGCGCCTGCCGAGCTCTCGCGCGCGCTGGGGCTCGATCCGAGATCGGACCGCAAGGCGGCGCTCGAAGCGGCGCGCGCACGCGCCGCGGAGCTCCGCGCGGCGGGCGTGCTGCTCCAGGTCGAGCTCGTGCCAGAAGCGCGGATCGTGAGCGCCCGAGGCGGGCGCGCGCTGGACGCGGAGGACAGGGACACCATCGCTGCGTTCGAGGCGTCCTTGAAGAGCTCCCTCGCGACGTCGAAGCAGCTCGGCGAGCTCTCGAACCGCGCCGCGGAGCTCGAGAAGAAGCGGGCGTCGCTGGCGGCCGCATGGGCCGAGGCGCTCGCGGACGATCCGCAGCGCCGCGAGGTGAAGCACGAGCTCGAGGCGGCCGAGCGCGTGATCGCGGAGGCGGGCGCGGCCGCGGATCGACACGCCGGCAGGGCGTCGAAGCTCACGCTCGATCTGGTGCTCGCCGTCGATTCGGGCGACGCTCCGGCGCGGCGGGGCGCGGCGAGCCGACCACCGCCGAGGCAGCCCGCCGCGAGCGTGAAGGCGCCGCCGCGGCGCGGTAGCGGCGCAGGGGCCGCCCCGAAGCCACCCAAGCCGCCGGTGTCGCGCGGCGAGGACGATTTCGATCCCTGACGTCGTCGGCCAGGCGCTTGGCGCATGGCGCACGCCGCATGGCGCGCGGCACGCCAGCTGTCCCCGCCGGACGCTGGCGCCGTCGGGAAGGAGCGGAGCCGCTTCCCCACTTGTCCGACGCGCATCGGGACGCCTATCCTCCGCGAGCGATCCAGGAGCGCCGCCCGCCCGAACGCCGCGGTCCTGGCCGCACCTCTGCAGTCCGACGACCCCGCGCTCCGGCCCTCTTCGCTGATGATCCGATCCCTGCCGTTCGCCTCCATCGCTCTGGGATCGGCGCTCCTCGCGCTCACGTTCGCGCCCGGAAGGGCGGCGGCGCAGGCGTCGCCGCAGTCGGAGGGCCTGGCCGTCGGCGGGTTCACGTTCCGCCCCTCCGTGGAGTTCCGGCTCCGCGGAGAGTTCCGCCGGTACCCGGTCGACACGGGCGGTGACGTCTACAGCTCGAACGCGGTGCTCGCCGAGGGCTTCGGAGGCGCCCTGCCGCCGCTGAGCGACACCGGCAACGTCGTCAAGACGCAGTGGTTCTTCGCCCAGCGCGCGCGCCTCGGGCTGACCGTCGAGCGCGGCCCGGTCACGGGCGTCGTCACGCTGCAGGACGCGCGGCTCTGGGGGAACGACGACGCGATCTTCGTCGGGCCGGGCGAGCCGGCCCTCCCGGAGACGGCGCCCTACGAGGCGTACATCGATCTGCACACACGCTCGGGACGCCGCGCCTTCGTCCGGCTGGGCCGGCAGCGGATCGCATGGGGCGATGGTCGCCTGGTCGGAGCGGACGACGAGACGCTCACCGGGCGATCGCTCGATGCGGTGCGCGCAGGGCTGCAGCTCGGCAACGTCGACATCGAGGCGATGGCCGTGGTCCTCGCTGCGCCAGGAGGCGCTCCGCCCGAGGTGGCAGGGACGCGCAAGCCCATCGCCGCCGGGACAGGGGCCCAGCTCTACGGCCTGAACGCGATCTGGCGGGTCGCTCCCCTGCTCCACCTCGAGGCCACGGCGCTCGCCCGCATCACCCGGGAGCCGCGCCCGACCTGGCTCACGCCCGGCGACACCGTCGTCCTCGACGCGCGCGTCTCGGGCGACCGCCGGGGCTTTCGCTACGCGGTCGAGGGGGCGTACGAGCTCGGCCGCGTGGCCACGTTCGCCGCCGACCGCGCTCTCGGCGCGTTCGCGGCCGCAGCGCGGGCAGAGCTCGAGACGGCACTCCCCGCCCACCTCACCTTCAGCGCCCGCGGCGCCTACGCGACGGGCGACGATGGCGCGCTCGAGGTGGGCGAGACGCAGCGCCGCTTCGATCCGATCCTGCCCGACGCGCAGGACAACCACGGCCCCATGGGGCTCTACGCGTGGTCCAACGTGATCGAGGGGGGCGGAAGCGTCCGCGCCTCGCCCTTCGAGCCGCTGACCGTCTCCGCCGGATACACGTTCGTCGGCCTCGCCTCTCCAACAGGCAGGTGGGTGACGGCGCGCCTCCTCCCCGTCGGCGCCGCCAGCGACAACGAGAGCCGGACGCTGGGCCACGAGATCGATCTCTCGCTCGCCTTGCAGCCATGGGAGCCGCTGCGGCTCGCGCTCGGCTACGGCCTGTTCATCTTCGGTGACGGCGCCAAGGCGATCTTCACGAGCGCGAACCGCGCGCACGACGACGGCCGCCCGGCCGATCTGCAGCAGTGGGCGTTCCTGCAGGCAACGCTGACCGCCCCCTGAGGCGATCCGGGGAGCGCGCCGGCCGCGCGCGTCGCTCTTCTGATGGGCAGGGAATCGAGGGGGCTCGGGGCGCCGCGCCATCCCGCGCGGCGCCGCAAGTGCGTTGGGGGTGCCGCCCGAGGCGTCGGGCGCCACCCCCTGCGCTCCGGGATCAGGTGCTCGGGGCGGGCTTCGGGGTGCCGAAGATGCTGGCCGCGCGCCGCTTCTCCTTGGCGGCGCGATCCCGATCGCTGTAGCTCGGGATCACGACGCGCTGGCGCTGCGGCAGCTCGCGGCCCCCGACGATGGCGTCGACCTCCTCGGCGTCCAGCGTCTCGCGCTCGAGGAGCGCCGTGGCGAGCCGCTCGAGGATCTCGCGGTTGTCCGTGAGGAGCTGCCGCGCCTCGGCGTGGGCGTCGAGGATGAACCGCCGCACCTCGTCGTCGATCTGGTTGGCGATCGTCTCCGAGTAGTCGCGGCGCCGGCTCGTGAAATCGCGCCCGAGGAACACGCTCTCCTCGTCCGCGCCGTACGAGATCGGCCCGATCACGTCGCTCATGCCGAACTCGGTCACCATGCGCCGCGCGAGGTTCGACGCTTGCTTGATGTCGTTGCCCGCGCCCGTCGTGAACTGGCCGAACACGATCTCCTCCGCCACGCGGCCGCCCATCAGCACCGACAGCCGCGCCTTGGCGAAGTCGCGCGACATGCTGAGCCGGTCCTCCTTCGGCAGCTGCTGCGTGAGGCCGAGCGCCGGGCCGCGCGGGATGATCGTCACCTTGTGGACCGGATCCGAGAACTTCTCCAGGAGCTTCGCGACGAGCGCGTGCCCGGCCTCGTGGTAGGCCGTGGTCCGCTTCTCCTCGTCGCTGATGACCATGCTGCGGCGCTCGGCGCCCATCAGCACCTTGTCCTTGGCCATCTCGAAGTCGACCATCGTGACGACGTCCTTGTCCTGACGCGCCGCGAGCAGGGCCGCCTCGTTGACGAGGTTCTCGATGTCGGCGCCGACGAACCCGGGCGTGCCCCGCGCCAGGATCTCCATGTCGACGTCCGGACCGAGCGGGACCTTCTTCGTGTGCACCCGGAGGATGCCCTCGCGGCCGCGCACGTCGGGGCGGTTCACGACGATGCGCCGGTCGAAGCGGCCAGGCCGCAGGATCGCAGGGTCGAGGACGTCGGGGCGGTTCGTCGCGGCGACGATGATCACGCCCTCGTTCGACTCGAAGCCGTCCATCTCGACGAGCAGCTGGTTCAACGTCTGCTCGCGCTCGTCATGACCGCCGCCGAGCCCCGCGCCGCGGTGGCGGCCGACCGCGTCGATCTCATCGATGAAGATGATGCACGGCGCGTGCTTCTTGCCCTGCTCGAACAGGTCGCGCACCCGGCTCGCGCCGACGCCGACGAACATCTCGACGAAATCCGAGCCGGAGATCGAGAAGAACGGCACGCCCGCCTCGCCGGCGATCGCGCGCGCGAGGAGCGTCTTGCCCGTCCCAGGGGGGCCCATCATCAGGACGCCCTTCGGGATCCGGCCGCCGAGCTTCTGGAACTTCTTCGGGTCCTTGAGGAACGCGATGATCTCCTCGAGCTCGTCCTTCGCCTCGTCGATGCCCGCGACGTCGGCGAACGTCACCTTGTTCTGCGCCTCGCTGAGCAGCCGCGCGCGCGACTTGCCGAAGCTCATCGCCTTGCCGCCGCCGGCCTGGAGCTGGCGCATGAACAGATAGAACATCACGAGCAGGAAGACCGTCGGCAGGAGGTACATGATCGCCCCCGGCCAGAACGGCGACGTCTCTTCCTTCTCGAAGAACACCGCGACCTTGTTGTCGACGATCGTCTTCGTGATCTCGTCGGCGTTGTCAGGCCCGATCGTGACCTTCTTCGTCTTCGTCCCGCTCTTCGGGTCCTTGACCCAGAAGGTGTACTCGCGGTCCTTGATCGTGACCGACTCGACGTGCGGATCCTTGTCCTTGGCCTCGACCTGGACCTGGGCCATGAACTCGCTGAACGCGACTTGTGTGGCGGGCCGGGAATCCGGGCTCAAGAACTGCCAGATCGCCAAGAACATCATGATCAGCAGAACCCAGAGCAGCAGCGTCTTGTGCGATTGCTTCACGAGGACCCTCTAAGCTCGCGGCGGCGAGCCGGCGTGTACTGAAATTGTACGCGTGTTCCAGTCAGCATGCCACCCGTCGGCTCGGTCGTCGACCGCAGGTCTCCACCGTGGTGACGCAGCGAAAAAAGGGGACTCGACAGGGGCCGCGGGTGGGGTGCATGCGGTCAGGTCCCGCGACGTGCAGACCCGTCCTCGATAAGCACGCTGGACTCCTCTGGAAAGCCCACGGCGATCTCTTCGCCGCCGCGAACGCGGACGCGCAGCGGCCGCCCCAGCTTGCGAGCCCGCTCGATCGCGAATCGCTGCGCCCGACCGAGCGGAATCGACAGCGGCTCGCTGCCGTCGAGGACGTCTGGATCGCCGCCACGCGGCCGATCTCGCCCGGCGACGAGCATGTCCGAGAGCGCGCAGAGGTGCTCGACGATGGCCGGCGACAGGTCCTCGAGGAGCGGGAGGAGCTCGCGGCGGACGCGGACGCGCGTGAAACGAGGATCCCTGTTGCTGGGATCCTCGGCGAACGCCAGTCGATGTCGGCCGAGGTGGGCGAGGACGTCGGCGCGGCGGGCCTGGAGCAAGGGACGGATGAGCTCGATGCTCGCTGCCGACCCCGGCTCCTGGTCCTGGCACGCCGCGCCAGCGGCGTCGGACGGGAGCGGGGCGCGCGGCGGCAGGACGGCGAGCCCACGGGGCCCCGCGCCCCGCAGCAGGCGCAAGAGCACTGTCTCTGCCCGGTCGTCCGCGGTGTGGCCGGTCGCGATCGCGCGGGCGCCGCACGCCGCCGCGGCAGCTGCCAGCGCGGCAAACCGGGCGGCGCGCGCCCTGGCCTGGAGGTTCGCGCCGGGAGCCACGTCCACGCGGGTCTCGGCGTAAGGAACCCCGAGCTGCTCGGACAGGTCGCGCGCGATCACGAGCTCGGCCGCGGCCGCGGCGCGGAGGCCGTGGTCGACGCCGTGCGCGACCACCTCGTGGCCGATCCGCCGCCGGAGCAGCGCCAGGACGTGCAGCATCGCGGTCGAGTCGGGGCCTCCGGAGCAGGCGCAGAGCACGACGTCGCCGCGAGCCAGCAGCCGCTCGTCCCGGATCAGCCGCTCGGCGAGGCGGATCAGCGACGGGGGGTGCGACCGGCCCCGCCTGGGCGGCGGGGGAGGTCCGGCAGGAGGGCTCATCGCAGCTCGAACGCTTTGCAGAAGATGATCTCTTCGCGCCCCTCGAGCGAGGTGCTCAGGTGCGGCGCGACCGGGTAGCCGAGCGAGCAACGAGGCCCGCAGCCAGGCGGCCCGGCGCCCGCCTCGTCGGGGTCGGGGGCCACCGGATCGAACGAGGCGCAATCGGGGCAGGCGAACACGAGACGATAGCGTCGCGCCTCTTCGCGGAGTCGATCGTCGAGGTGGTGAATCATCCCCGGCAGCGTAGCGCAAGCCGCCGGGCGACGGCGCCACGCGGCCGCGCGCGGCCCTCCGGCCGAGCTCGTCGGAGCAGCGCTCGGAGCGGCGAGCAGGCCGGCATGCCCGCGCGGATCAGCGAGCGGATCTGCGGGCGCGGGAGAGCCGGACGATCGACTCGATATGGCTCGTCTGAGGAAAGAGCTCGACCGCCTCGATGTCCGTGATCTCGAAGCCGCCGCCGAGGATCCCGCCGAGATCGCGCGCGAGCGTGGCCGGGTCGCACGAGACGTAGACGACCACACGCGCGCTCGAGGCGGCGATCGCGCGCGCCGCGCCTGGAGCCCCGCTGCGCGGCGGATCGAGCACCACGACGTCGGTGCGCGCCGGGATCGGGTGCTGATCGGCGTCCGCCTCGATCGCCTTGCCGGCGAGGCCTCGAGCGGCGAGGTTCTGCCGCAGGCAAGCGACCGCTTCGGACGAGAGCTCGACGGCCGTGAAGGACGCGAGCCCCGCGTGGCCGGAAGCGGCAGCTCCGGCGGGCTCGGCGGCCGGGGAGGGTCGCTGCGCGCCGCGCGCGAGCAGCACGGAGAGCGTCCCGCTGCCGGCGAACAGCTCAAGGACGTGCGGCGGCCGGGTGGAGTCGAGGTGGGCGAGCTCGGCGGCGCGGCGGGCGAGGACGGCCGCCCCTTCCTCGGACGGCTGCCCGAAGCCGCCCGGCGCGAGGAACAGCGGCAGGCCGTCCGCTCCCAGGATGGCGGGCCGCGGATCGCCGAACGACGCGGCCTCGCGCGCGCCGTCGAGCGTGACGCGAGCGCCGGCCCACTCGCCGCGCGCCGTGCGCTCGTCCAGCCGCTGCCACACGGCCGGCGGCAGCTGACCACGCCACAGGATCTCGACCACCGGGCGGCTCGAGGCGCCCAGCGAGATCAGGACATCGCCCTCCCCCACGGCTCCATGGAGGACGCCGGGCAGCTCGCCGGCGAGCGGCGCGATCGCGTCGACAAGCACCACGCAGCGATCGACCGCCGCCACGGCGTGCGTCCTCGGCGCGCGATAGCCCACGCGCACCTCGCCGCGCTCCGCGCGCGCGAACAACCTCGCCCGCGACCGGTAGCCGAGCGGCAGGGGGGCCGGATGGACGCGGATCGGCGGCAGCGCGGCCTCGGCGAGCGACGTCGCCCGCGCGATGGCTTGTCGGACGATCTGCTCATGCGCGGCCTGCTGCGCCTCGATACGGACGTGCATCCAGTCGCAGCCGCCGCAGGCGTCCGCGAAGCGGCACGGCGGAGCGACCCGATCGGCGCTCGGCTCGACGACACCGAGGAGCCTGCCCCTCGCCGGGCGTGCGCTCCGGTCGAGCTCGACCTCGACGAGATCCCCCGGCGCGGTCGCAGGGACGAAGACGACCTCGCCCGCGAGCCGACCGACCCCCGCGCCCCCGGCGGCCAGCGCCTCGATACGCAGGTGGGCTCGCTCGCCGGGGCGGTGCCGCGCCCTGGCACCGTTCGAGCGGCGGTGGACAGACTTCATCCCTTCATCGTAAGGCGGTGCGGGCTGATCGGGCCGGGGTGGACGATGGACGCTCGGTCGCGGAGGGCGAGACCGCGCGCGCGAAAGGCCCCCGCGGGGCGCCCCTGCACGCAGGAGCTCGACTGGCCCGTGGTGGTCGCGTCCGTCGAGGCAGGCGACGCAGGGGCAGCGTCCACGCCCCTGGAGGGCGAGGACTGCACGGCGCTCGTCTTCATGTAGATCAGCGCGCCGATACCGAGCACGCACAGCACGGTGAGCGTGATGACGGCGACGAGCACGAGCGTGTTCCTGCCGTTGCCCTTGGACGCCGCGTCCTGCGTGGCGGCCCAGATGGCCGCAGGATCCGGGCGCGGCAGGGAGAGCGCCGTCTCGATCTGCGACTGCGGAGGCTGCGCTGTCGCGGCGGACGCGAACAGCTGGGCCTGCCCCACGGTCATCGGCGCCGGTGCCGCCTGCACCGGCGCGCTGACAGCGGGCGCATGGGCCGGGGCATGACCCTGGCCATTGAACGGGAGCGCATACGGGACGGCCGCGTGCCCCGGCGACGGCACAGCGACGGCGGGGGTCCTGGTCACCCGCGCGTGACGCGCAGGCTCGCTCGCGCCCTGAAGAACCGGCGGTGGATCCTGCGACGGGAGCGCGAGCGTGGACGCGAGCGGATTGCCCAGATCGCTGTCCAGGAGGCCGCCCTTGGGGAGGGGCGCGAGCTCGCCGGTGTCGAAGTCGCGCGGAGGGTACGGGCTCGAGGAGAGCGGAGGCGGAGCAGCGTCGTGGCCGCCGGGCACGCGCGGTGGGCTCGGGTAGGCGGGCGAAAAGCCGGGGCGCGCCGTCGGCATGCCAGGACGCACCGTGGGAATGCCGGACTGGACGCCGGCCTGGCGAGGCTGCGCTGGCACCGGCTCGGGCACCGTGCCGGCCGCCGGGCGCATCATCGGGCGCTCCCCATGAGGAAGGGATCGCACCGGCTCGGCTTGCTCGCGCGTCGCGACCGTCGTCGGGACATCCTCATCGTCATCCATCAGCGATGAGGCGGACATCTGCCTGTCGTCCGCGTCCCTCGACGGCGGGCGCCCGACCGGCGCGATCCCGCTCGCCGGCGGAGCGTTCTGCCGCAGGATCTGCGGCGGCGTGAGGCGCTGCTGCGGCTCAGGCTCCCGACCGCGGCTGCGCAGCCCGACGCTGTCCGTGGCCGTCGTCGAGCTGCGCGAGCGCACCTGCTCGACGTTGATGGTGGACGTCACCTCGGCGGCCCACGCGAGGTGCGCCTCGCGCTTCTGGATGCGATCGACGAACACCTGCTGCACGAACTGCGCGACCTCTTCGGAGCCAACGAAGACCCCGCTCCTCATCAGGAAATTCTGCAGGGCCCGCGAGAACTCACGCGCGGTCTGGAAGCGATCTTGCTTGTGCTTGGCGAGCGCCTTCATGACCACGCTCTCCAGCTCGATCGGATAGTCGGGCACGATCGTGGACGGCGGCGGGACCACGCAGGCCTGCACCTTCTCGAGCGTGTCGAGATCCGTATCCATCCGGAAGAGGCGCTGGTTCGTCGTGAGCTCCCAGAGGACGACCCCGAGCGCGAACACGTCGGTCGTGCGATCGATCTCGTTGCCACGCACCTGCTCGGGAGACATGTAGGCCAACTTGCCTTTCAGCGTTCCCGCGCGGGTGGACGACAGCCGGTCGGCCACCTTGGCGATCCCGAAATCCACGACCTTGGTGTAGCCGTCGTAGGTGAGGAACAGGTTGTGCGGCGTGACGTCGCGGTGCACAAGGCCGAGCAGCTGGCCGTTCTTTCCGCGCAGCTCGTGAGCGGCGTGAAGCCCCTCTGCTGCATCGGAGCAGATGCGCGCAGCGAGCTCGGGCGAGATGCGCAGCCGGCGCTCCTCCGCGCGGCGCATCACCTCCCGGAGCGGCTCGCCGTGGAGGTACTCCATGGCGATCCAGTAGGTGTTGTCGTCCTTCCCGAGGTCGAAGACCTGCGCGACATTGGCGTGGTTGATGCCAGCCGCGATGCGCGCCTCATCCAGGAACATGTCGACGAACTGATCGTCCTCGACCAGATGAGGGTGGATCCGCTTGATCGCGACCCACTTTTGGAAGCCGCCCGGGCCATCCATGCGAGCCAGGTGAACGCTCGCCATTCCGCCCACCCCGATCTCGTCGACCACACGGTAACGGCCCAGGAAGTAGGTCCCCTGCTGCTTCTCGGACTCCTTCGCGCGCGCTTCAGGCGATGAATTGGTCGACCCGGGGCTTGGAGGTCCGCCCATTCGCGATGCGGGTCGAGGCGGGGGTTGGGGCATGAGCGGTCACTACTTTACCGCGAGTTCGCGGCGCTTTGCCATGTCGTCTCGGCCAGGACACCTTCCAGATGGTCAGCTTCAATCCACCGGGGCGCTGAAAGCTCCTGTCCCGACAGGTAGGACACCGCCTGAGGCCGAGGACGGAGTCGTGACGGGCTCAGGGGAACGGTTGCCCAGGTTGACCTCGCTCGAAGTAGAAGCGGAACCCCCCGGTGACCCGCGAAAGGAGCTCCCGAGGGATGGCGTCTGCGGGGTGACCGAGCCCTGCGTCGCGCGGATCGCCGACCCAGACGTCGAACGTCGCGTCGGTGTACTTGTCGACCGCATCCGTCTCGTTCGGATCGCCGCTGAACAGCGCCTGGAACTTGATGGTCCCGTCGACGGCGTAGAGCACGATGTTCTGGTTGTGGCAGGACCGCTGGAGGTAAAGCGCCATGTGCACGAGCGGCGCGAGCCCCTCCGGCTTCGGCGTCGGTGGAGGCGAGCCCGGCAGCTGGACGCCGGGCGGGAGCCCCACGCTCAGGTCGACGTCGAGCTTGTTCACGGTCCCGTCCCCGCGGATGAGGTCGACGTCATCGATCAGGACCGCGAGCCCGTCCGAGATCTCCTGCAGATCGCTCCCGCGCTGCACCCGGACCTGCAATGTGGAGCGGTAGGGGACCGCGGCGAAGAAGTCCGGGCTCATGTCGTAGCTGTCGTCCCAGCAGCCGGCCGCGCGCAGCCGTTCGCTGATGACCTCGCCTTCCCCCTGCCCGAGCGAGCACCCGAGCGAGAGCGCGCAGGCGAGGGGCGCGAGCGCGCGGGCCCTCATGACGCCGCCTGCGAGCGAAGGGCCGCCTTGATGCGGCCTCCCCCGAGGACGCGATCGCCCCGGTAGACCACGGCCATCTGTCCGGGAGAGACGGACCGCACCGGGCTCGCGAACCGCGCAACGAAGCTCTCCGCGCCCGTCGCGGGGTCGCGGCGCCGCTCGATGATGCCAGGCGCCGCCTCGTGCCGCGCGCGCACCCGCACCTCGGCCTCCAGGGGGAAGACCGCGTCGTCGCACCACACCGCGTCGGCGATCTCGGCGCCCGCGGCGTACAGATCGCCCTCGTCGCCGAGGTGCACCGCGCCGGACGCGGGGTCGAGGCCCACGACGAACGCGGGCCGGCCGAGCGAGACGCCGATGCCCTTGCGCTGGCCCACCGTGAAGCCGTGCACCCCGCCGTGCGCCCCGACCACGCGGCCGTCTCGATCGACGATGGGGCCGGGCCGGAGCCTGTCCGCGGCGCGCTCGGCCACGAACGGCGCGTAACGGCCGGAGGGGATGAAGCAGAGCTCCTGGCTCTCTCCCTTCTCGGCGCCCGGGAGCCCGCGGGCGATCGCCTCGGCGCGCACCTCCTCCTTGGTCGAGTCGCCGAGCGGGAAGAGGAGCCGCGACAGCTCGTCCGACCGGAGCATGTGCAGGAAATAGCTCTGATCCTTGTGCCGATCGCGGCCGCGGTAGAGGCGAGCGCCGCCCTCCTCCAGGACGACCCGCGCATAGTGGCCCGTCGCGACCCACGAGACCCCCAGCCGCTCCGCCAGCGGGAACAGCTCCCGGAGCTTGACCGAGCGGTTGCAGGCCACGCACGGGCTCGGCGTCTCACCCGCGAGGTAAGCCTCGACGAAGGGATCGACGACGTGCTCGCGGAACAGGGCGCGCCGGTCGAACGTGTAGTGCGGGATCCCGAGGTGGTCGGCGACCCGGCGGGCGTCGTGCTGATCCTCGGGCGCGCAGCAGCGGCTCTTGACGCTGCCGTCGTCGGGGTAGTCCCAGAGGTGCAGCGTCACGCCGACGACCTCGTATCCAGCGTCGCAGAGGCGCGCCGCAGCGACGGACGAGTCGACTCCGCCGCTCATCGCGATGAAGACGCGAGCCCCCGAGGAGGCCCGCTCGCCGGGCCGCGCCGTACCGTCGGCCTCTCGGACCAGAGTTGCCATTTCCGTTCTTATAGCGTGGATTCCTCGCCGCGGCCGGACGCCGCGGGCGAACCCGGACGGGATGCCACGGCGAGCTCGCGCGGGATGCTGCGGCGAGGGCTGGCACGAGGAGCCGGGCGGCGGCGCGCCGGCGAATGAATGATCAGGCTGGCTCTCCGCCATTCACCCTTGGCCACGCCCGCAGGGCGCGTGTACCGTCTGCCAGATGCCGAGCGGGGTCGTGCTCGTGATCGAGGACGAGGAATATATCGCGGACCTGCTCGCCACCGCGATCCGGGAGGCAGGTTACGAGGTCATCTTCTGCGCCACCGCGGAGGCCGGGCTCTCCACCGCCTGCACGCTGGAGCCCGAGTGCATCGTCTGCGACATCGGCCTGCCCGACCACGACGGCTACTGGGTCGCGCGCAACGTGCGCACCCAGCCGTCCCGGGTATCGGTCACCCCGTTCCTGTTCCTCTCCGCGCTCGACGACCAGGAGGCCCGCCTCGAAGGGTTCCACGTGGGCGCCGACGTCTACATGACCAAGCCGTTCCGGGTCGGCGAGGTCGTCGCGCAGATCGGGGCGCTCGTGCAGATGGCGTCGCGCCTGCGCCAGCGGCGGGACAGCCTCATGTCCATCCCGGCGTCCGTCGATCAGACCGCGATCGAGGGCGATCTCAGCCAGATGTCGATCGCGACCGTCCTCACGGTCCTCGAGATGGAGCGGCGGTCGGGTGTGTTCGAGGTGAGCAGCAAGAAACGTCGGGCTCAGCTGGACATCGCCGAAGGGTGCATCGTCGAGGGGACCGTCGGAGGCACGCGCGCCTCGGCGCTCGCCGCGCTCCGCACCATGCTCAGCTGGAAGGTCGGACGGTTCGCGTTCGTGCCAGGCATCCGCCCCCTGCCCGCGGAGCGGACATCCATCGCTGCGTACCTGCTCGAGGCGACCCGGCTCGAGGACGAGAGCGCCCGCGTCGAGCTGCCGTTCCCGCCGTCGCGACGCCGTCCGGAGCCCCGGAGCGCGACGACGGCGCTCGGCGGGCCTTCGTCGATTCTGGACGACGTCGCGCCGCCGTCGTCGCGCGTCGTGTCGGAGGAGCGCCTGCGCCGCGGGCCCACCCCTGCGCCACAGAGGGGCTCCGACCCCGCCGTGGCGATCTCCGATGGGCCGCCGTCGCTCGAGCTGAACTTCGACTTCGAGCTGGCGACCCCGGCGGCGCCGCCGACGCTGCCCTCGCTGGCCCGCAGGACAGTGAAGCCGTCGAGCCAGCGCGGCGTGCGCGTGGAGGAGAGCGAGCCTCCGACGCTCCCGCGAGCCGGGAGCCGACCGCCGCCCTCGCGACCGTCCTCGCCAGGCCGCGAGAGACAGAGCACCGCGGAGATGGGCGAGCTCTCCCGCGGGAGCGTCGCTCCCCCGGAGACCCAGCCGGCAAGCCACGAAGGCCCGCCGCGCGCGACCCCGATCCCCCCGAGACCGGTGCCGGCCAGGCCTCCCCGCCCCGACTCGAAGAAACGCTGACGGCGGGAACGGGGGACAGTGAGGAAGCGGAAGCGCCGATCTAGAGCGTCATCCGCGGCTCCACCTCGTCCGGATCGTGATCGCGCAGGTAGCTCAGGTTGACAGCGTTCACGACGGCGTGCGCCAGGACCGGCCCGACGAGCGACCCCGTCGCCGCGAAGATGGCGCCGAGCCCCGCGCCCACGCCCACGGCCCAGCCGATCCACACCCAGCGGCTCGGACCGCGCATCTGGTGCATCAGACCGAAGAGGATCGCGCTCAGCGGCACACCGAGCAGCGGCGTCAGCAGCCCGCGGAAGAGCAGCTCCTCCCCCAGGCTCGAGAGGCCCGCGAGGAGCAGGATCTGACCGAGCGAGAAGTCGCGCGCGACCGGGCGGAGCTCGGCGTGCAGGCGCCGCGCCCAGCTGAACCGCGCCACGGCGACGCGCGTCGTCACGACGACACCGGCCGCCAGCGTGAGGCCGAGCGCGGCGCTCATCAGCAGCGCGGCCAGCGGCGGCAGCGTGAGCCACGGGCTCGGGTGGATCCACGGCCATCCATCCCGCAGCACCAGGCCCAGCGAGGTCGCCAGCGCCGCGAGGACGAGGTAGCCGGACGCCGCCCGCACCGTCGCGTCGGTTCGACCGGTCCGCGCCCATCGCGACGCCATATCCCATCATGGCACGCCGAAAGAAGCCGGTGAAGCCGCGCGCGCCGTCAGGACCCCTGGCCGAGCGCCGGCAACCGGAGTACGTCGACGCCCGTGCACGCGACCGTGGTCATCTTCCCGGGCTCCAACGCCGATGCCGAAGTGATCCATACGCTCCGCGACGTGCGGGAGGGGCTGGTCGGCGGCGACGCGAACCCCAACGGATCGGCGATGGACATCGCCGGCATCTACGGCGGGCCCCGGCGGAACGTGCTGGGGCTGATGCCGCACCCCGAACGGATGAGCGAGCCCTTCCAGGGCCACGGCTGCGCCGACGGGCGCGCCCTGTTCCACGCCGTGCTGCGCAGCGTAGGCGGCGCCCGCTCGGCCCCATCCGCGAGCGCGCCGTGAGCGCCGCGTCGCCCGGCGCCGCCCGCTGCCGCGTGTGCGCCGCGGCGCTCGCGCCGGAGAGCGACCGCTGCCCGCAGTGCGGCGCGGCCGCGCGCGCCGAGGCCTGCCTGCACTGCGGCGGCGTGACCGGCGTCTCGGCGCACCCCGAGCTGCGCTTCGTGTGCGACGCCTGCGGCGGCCCGCGCGTCCCCGTCGCCGACGACCGCGTCGAGCGATCCGGCCGAGAGGCGCCGCTGCTCCAGAAGGCGCGCGCGGCGGCGTCGGCGCGCTCGGTCTGGCGCGCCGCAGGCATCGCGGCCAGCGCGCTGTTCGGCTTCGAGCTGCTCCTGTTCGCCGTGCTGCTGCTCGTCCTCGACGCGAGCGTCGGGCTCTTCACCGCCGGCCTCCTCACCATGGCGCCCGTCGGCGCCTTCGCCGTCTGGGCGCTCCGGCGGGCGAAGTCGCGGAGCCGGGACATCGCGCCCGCGCTCGACGCCGCCTGGGTCTCCGTCGCCTCCGACGTCGCCCGCCAGGCCGAGGGCCCGCTCACCGCCGGCGGGCTCGCCTCGACCCTCCGCATCGCCGAGTCCCAGGCCGAGGAGCTCCTCGCCCTGCTGGAGGTCAACGACGTCGTGCGCGGCGCGGTGAGCCCCGCGGGCGAGTTCGGCTATGCGCCGAAGCTGCGCGTCGGCGCGGCGCGCGGCGAAGACCGGGGCGAGGCGGGGGCCGAGAGCGTGGCGCGCGCCCTCGCCGCCGAAGAGGAAGCCTTCGCTGCCGAGCCCCTGACGCAACGGACCGCCCATGTCGACCCCGCGAAGCGCTGATCCCAAGCCGAAACCAGGTCCGCCGCAGCAGAAGGCCCGCGCGGGCCGGCCCGCGCCCCAGGAGCGCCGCGCCCTGACCCACATCGGCGGCGCGACGCTGCTCGAGGGCGACCCCGAGGGCGCCGCGAAGCTCGCCCACGCGCTCGACGTGGCCAGCTCGAGCACCGCGGAGGAAGCGGCGCGCGCGCACGTGCACGGGTTCCACAGCTACCCGGCCCGGATGCACCCGGACACGGCCCGCCGGCTGATCGAGGGCCTCTCGAGGCCGGGCGAGCGGGTGCTCGACCCCTTCTGCGGCAGCGGCACCGTCCTCGTCGAGGCCCGGCTCGCGGGTCGAGCGGCGATCGGCGTCGACGCGAACCCGCTGGCCGTGCGCCTCGCCCGCCTGAAGGTGCAGGGCAGCACCCCCGGCGAGCGCGAACGGCTCATCGCCGCCGCCCGCGAGGTCGCGGCCGCGGCCGATGAGCGCCGCAAGGCGCGCGCCGGTCCGAGCCGCCGGTACGGCCCCGAGGACGTCGCCCTGTTCGAGCCGCACGTGCTCCTCGAGCTCGACGGGCTCCGCGTCGGCCTCGACCGCATCGCGGGCCACGGCGCCGACGCGCTCCGCGCCGATCTCGAGCTCGTCCTCTCCGCCATCCTGACGAAGCTCAGCCGCCGCACGTCCGACACGTCGGAGCACGAGCTGCCGCGGCGGATCGCCGCCGGCTATCCGGCGCGGCTCTTCCTCCGCAAGGCGGAGGAGCTCGCCCAGCGCCTGGCCGAGGTCGCCACTCAGCTCGAAGCGAGCCCGCCCGCGCTCGTCGACGAGGGAGACGCGCGCGTGCTCCGCGGCGTCGAGACCGGCTCGGTCCACCTCGCGATCACGTCGCCGCCCTACCCGGGCGTGTACGACTACCTCGCCCACCACGAGGCGAGGCTGCGCTGGCTACGGCTCCGCAGCGCCCGCTTCGAGCAGGACGAGATCGGAGCCCGCCGGCACCTCGACCCGCTCGGCCCCGAGGCCGGCCGCGCGCGCTGGCGCGATGAGCTCGGCGGCGTGCTCACCGCGCTCGCGCGCGTCCTCCGGAGCGGCGCGCCGCTCGTGCTGCTGATCGCCGACAGCGTGGTCGCCGGCGCGCCGGTCTACGCGGTCGACGTGGTCAGGGCCGCCGCGTCCGGCGCGCGCCTCACGGTCCGCGCGGTCGCGTCGCAGCCGCGCCCCCACTTCCACCGCCCCACGGCGCGCGCCTTCCAGCGCCGCCCGCGCCACGAGCACGCCATCCTGCTGATCCGCGCCTGATCCGCCGAGCTCGCCCCGCTGCGCGCGCTCACGGCAGCGCGCCGCCGCGCCTGAGCCACCGAAAATTGCCCCGCGGCGCGGGCTCGTGGCAGGGTGCGACGGCTTCGGGCAGCGCGCGAGGCGGCCAGCACCGGCCTCCTGCGGCGCCCCGGGCGCGCGACGATGGCGAGAGCTCACCTGGCACTTCTTCTCTGGGGCACCCTCGCCCTCGGCTGCGGCAAGGCAGGCGGCGATCCGGGGAAGGTCGACCTCGACAGCACGGGGGTCGACGCCTGCGACAGCTACCTGGCCACGATGACCACCTGCGCAAGCAAGCTGCCCGCGGAGACCAGGAAGAGCCACGAGGCCGCGATCCGGATCGCGCGCGACGTGATCGAGGCCAAGGCGGAGGCCGACGACGAGGCGCTGAAGGGCGACGCGAGGGCGGAGGCGCGCGTCGCGCTCGCGGCCGCCTGCAAGCAGATGAGCGACGCGGTCCTGGACCGCGAAGCGTGCGGCCCCTGAGCGCCGGACCGCCGAGCGCGCGGGCGAGCGCGCACGCGGCGAGGCACGCGCGCGGCCTCCCGCCGCGCTTCACGCGAAGGCGGGCACCTCCGCCGGATAGTGCTGCCGGAGGAACGACGCCCACTGCGGCCGCCGCTCGGCGTGGAACACGTCGCCCGCGAGCATGCTGGTGATGAGCTTGCGCATCGTGGGCCGCTGGTTCGGCTCGAACAGGGTCTCCCGGAACTGGCCTTTGTAAAAACCCTGAACGACCCCAAGGAAGAGATCGACGGCGTAGCGGATCTCCGCCTCGTAGGCGGCGAACGCGGCGCGCGAGGTGTCCCCCGCCTCGAGCGCGCGGTGGATGGCCGTGGCGGCCAGATCGGCGCCCTTGATGGCGAGGTGCGCGCCCGTCGAGAAGAGCGGGTCGAGGAACCCGCCCGCGTCGCCCACGAAGAGCCATCCATCGCCGGCGAGCTGGTCGATCCGGTACGAGAAATCGGCGAGCGCCCCCACCGGCCTGACGCGCCGCGCGCTCGCGAGGAACTCGCGCGCCCAGCCGCTCTCCGCGACGGTGCGATCGAAGAGCTCGTCGAGGCGCTCCCCCTTCGCCCGGCTCCGGATCCAGCTCGACGACACCACCGCGCCGACGCTCGTCACCTCGCCGCGGAACGGGATGAACCAGAACCACCCGTGCTCGAAGATGACCACCTGGATGTTGCCCTGGTGGATCCCCTCCTCGCGGGGCACGCCCTCGTAATGGGTGAACAGCGCGGTCTTGTCGAGCTCGGCCAGCTGCGCCTTCCGCCGCATCCTCGACGCGAGCAGCGTGTCCCGCCCCGTCGCGTCCACGATCACCGGCGCACGGAGCTCGACGACATCGCCCGCGCCGGCGCGCGCGGCCGCGGCCTCCTCCGGCGCGGCGCCGTCGGATCGCGCGCGAGGCCGCGCGCGCACCCCGACGGCGCGGGGGCCCTCGAACACCACCTCGACGGCCTCCCACGACTCGCGCACCTCCGCCCCGAGCTCCGCGGCGTGGCGGAGCAGCAGCTGGTCGAACGCGTCGCGCTCCACCTGGTAGGCGAACTCGAACCTCGGATCGAACGCGTCGGTGAAGCTGTACGTCCGCGTCCGCCCCGTCGACGAGCACAGGAACCGGGCGCCGTATTTGCGGAGGAACCGCGCGTCCAGCTTCTCGTCCAGCCCGAGCCGCTCGAAGACCTCGCGGGATCGCGGCAGCAGCGACTCGCCGATGTGAAAGCGAGGGAACCTCTCCCGCTCGAGCACGAGGGCCCGGCGACCGAGGCGGGCCAGCGACGCGGCGAGCGTCGACCCACCCGGCCCTCCGCCGAGGATGATTGCGTCCCAGCGATCCGTCATCGCTCGTCGTATAATGCGTGCTGACGCCCGAGAAAATGCGCTCTCGGCGTCGGTGAAAGGGAGCCGACACGCCTCCGCCCTCCGGGCCGGGGCCCTCGCGCTCCAGGCGCCGCGGGTCCTCGCGCACCCACGCGCCGGGGCTTGGCGCGCCACGCAGGGAGGAGGGATCGGCGGTGCCCACGGTCGTGTTCGAGGACGGCGCGCTCGGCCGCGCCGTCACCGCGGAGGTGGGAGCCGGCAGGCTCATCGATGTCTGCGACGACGCGCGCGCTCCGGTCGTTTTCTCGTGCCGCGACGCGCGCTGCGCCACATGCCGCGTCGAGGTCGTCGAAGGGGAGCAGCTCCTCGATCCGCCCGCGCGCGGCGAGCTCGATCTGCTCGAGCGCCTCGGCGCCCCGCCGCGGCTCCGGCTCGCGTGCCAGGCGGTGCTCCGCGCGGGCTCCGGGCTGGTCCGCTTGCGCGGGGTCGTCGGCCGCGAGGGCTGAGCCGAAGGGGACGCGCGGCGAGCATCGCGCGCCCGCCATCAGGCACCGCATCAGGCACCGCCGCAGCGCGCACGTCCGCGCGTGGCGGAGCGCGCTCCGCCGCCTTCGCGATCGTCTGCTCCGGTCGTGCCCTGCCATTGGCGGCACTGGCGAACGGTGTTAAGGCAGGCCCCGTTCTGAGGCCCGGCTCCTCGGGGAGGAGAGCGAGATCAGGCGCCCCCCGGAGCTGCCCGCGCGCGGTGACGACGGGGCGCCGCTCGCCGGGGACGCGCACCGCAACACATGCGGACGCGGCCGCCCGCCGGGCGTGGATGGCAACGTCGCGCGGAGGAGTGGAGGAGACGTGACCAAAGCCAGGAAGCTGCGCGAACTCATGGCCCGCCCCGGGCCGATCGTCATCATCGGCGCGCACAACGGGCTCTCCGCGAAGATCGGTGAAGAGGCAGGGTTCGACGGGCTCTGGGCTTCCGGCTTCGAGATATCCGCGAGCTACGCCGTGCCGGACGCGAACATCCTCACGATGGCGGAGAACCTCCAGGCCGCCAAGATGATGAACAACACGTCGCTCCCGGTCGTCGCGGACTGCGACAACGGCTACGGCAACGCCGTCAACGTCGTCCGCTGCGTCGAGGAGTACGAGGCGGCGGGCATCGCGGCGATCTGCATGGAAGACAACATCTTCCCGAAGCGCTGCAGCTTCTACGCCGGCGTGAAGCGCGAGCTCGCGGACGTCGAGGAGCACGCGCTCAAGGTCCGCGCGGCGAAGGCGACGCAGAAGGATCGCGACTTCGTGGTCATCGCGCGGACCGAGGCGCTCATCGCCGGCTGGGGGATGGAGGAGGCGCTCCGCCGCGGCCGCGCCTACGCGGACGCGGGCGCCGACATGGTCCTCATCCACTCGAAGAGCAAGGACCCGGACGAGGTGCTCTCCTTCGCCCGCGCGTGGGACCGCCCGAACACGCCGCTCGTCTGCGTGCCGACCATCTACCGCACGACGAGCGTCGATACGCTGCACAAGGCGGGCTTCAAGCTGATCATCTTCGCGAACCACGCGATCCGCTCGTCGATCAAGGCGATGACGGAGACGCTCCAGACGCTGAAGCGCGAGATGTACACCGGCAGCGTCGACGATAAGGTCGTGCCGCTCGAGCGCGTCTATCAGCTCGTGGGCGTCGACAAGATGAAGCAGGAGGAGTCGAGCTTCCTGCCCTCCGGCAGCCCGGGCGTCACCGCCGTCATCCTCGCCGCCGGCCAGAGCCAGGGGCTCCTGCCGCTCACGGAGGAGCTGCCGAAGCCGATGCTCGACCTGAAGGGCAAGAGCATCCTCGAGCGGCAGATCGACGTGCTCAACGCGTGCGGCGTCAAGGACGTCGCCGTCGTGCGCGGGTACAAGAAGGAGGCGATCAAGGTCCCGAACGCCCGCTTCTACGACAACGACGAGTACGCGACGACGAACGAGGTCGTCTCGCTCTTCCGCGCCTCCAAGGAGCTGAGCGGGCCGTTCCTCTTCCTCTACGGCGACATCGTGTTCGAGCGCGGCCACCTCGAGAAGCTCCTTAAGAGCCCGGCGGACATCTCGATCGTCATCGACCGCGCGTACGCCGAGGGCCAGCGGCCCAAGGACGCGCGCGGCGTGCCCGACCTCGTGGCCCTGAAGGACGCGCAGGAGGCCGGCTACCGCTTCGTCGGCGCCGAGGCGCCGCACCGGGTGGCCCGCGTCGGACGCGCGATCCCTGCGGGCGAGGCGCACGGCGAGTTCGTGGGCATGGCCATGTTCACCGCGAAGGGCGCGCGCCTGCTCACCGACTGTTACCACCAGCTTCAGGAGACCCGCGCGAAGGGCGGCTTCCACGAGGCCGAGTCGCTCCGCAGCGCGAGCTTCACCGACCTGCTCCAGGAGCTCATCGACCGCGGCGCGGACGTGCAGGCGATCGACGTCTACAAGGGGTGGCTCGAGATCGACACGTTCGAGGACTACCGTCGCGCCTGGGCGCTCATCAAGGAGTGAGGCGATGTCCCACGGTTCCCACGGTTCAGGAAAATCGTATGCGCCCGAGTTCGTCGCCGCGCTCAAGGAGGCGGGGTTCGACTTCTTCGCGGGCGTGCCCTGCTCGCTGTTGAAGGGCCTGGTCTCGCTGCTCGACGCCGACGCGAGCGCTCGTTACATCTCGGCGACCCGCGAGGACAGCGCCATCGGGATGGCGTTCGGCGCCTGGCTCGGCGGCAGGCTGCCGATGGTGCTGATGCAGAACTCCGGGCTCGGCGTCTCCGTGAACGCGCTGGCCTCGCTCAGCACGATGTACGAGGTGCCCGCGCTGCTCGTCATCTCGTGGCGCGGCGAGGGCGGCAACGACGCCCCGGAGCACATCATGATGGGCGAGATCATGCTCCCCATCCTCGATCTGATGAAGATCCAGCACCGCGTCCTCCGGGCCGCCGAGCCGATGGGGCCCCAGGTGCAGTGGGCGAAGGACGTCATGCTCTCCACCAGGCAGCCGGCGGCGCTCATCGTGCCCGCGGGGGTGCTCGAATGAACAAGCTCGAAGCGCTGAAGGTGTTCACGGCGGCGGTCGGCAAGGACGACCTCGTGGTCTGCTGCAACGGCATGATCGGCCGCGAGCTCTACACGACGCAGGACCGGCCCTCGAACTTCTACATGATCGGCTCGATGGGGCTCGGCCTGTCGATCGGCCTGGGGCTCTCGCTCGCGCAGCCGCGCAAACGGATCTTCGTGCTCGACGGCGACGGCAACGTCCTCATGGGCATGAACGCCCTCGCCAGCGTCGGCAGCGAGCGGCCGGCGAACCTCGTGCACGTCGTCCTCGACAACCGCTCCCACGCCTCGACGGGCGGGCAGCGGACGATCTCGGGCGACGTGAAGCTCGAGTCGGTCGCCAGCGCGGTCGGCTACCGCGCCACGCACCGCGCCGACTCCGTCGAGTCCTTCGAGGCGTCGCTGCGCGTCGCGCTCGTGCAGCCGGGCCCGGTGATGGTCCTCGCCCTCGTCGACGGCGGCACCGTGAAGGGCATCGGCCGCGTCGCGCAGACCCCGCAGGAGCTCGCCTCCCGCTTCGCGGCCGAGGCGCGCCGATGAGGGCGATCCTGCTCGCCGCCGGCCGCGGCCGGCGCATCGGCCGAGACGCTCCGAAGTGCCTCATCTCGATCGAGGGCAAGACGCTGCTCGAGCGCCACCTCGTGAACCTCACCGAGAGCGGCGTCACCGATCTGACGATCGTCGTCGGCTTCCGGCACGAGATGATCGAGGAGGCGCTCGCCTCGCTCCGCCCTTCGCTGAAGGTCGAGCTCGTCAAGAACCCGCGGTTCACCCACGGCAGCATCGTCTCGCTCCACGTCGCGGCCGATCGGCTGTCGGGCGGCGGGCTGTGGATGGACGCCGACGTGCTGTACCCCGCCGCGCTGCTGCGGCGCCTCGTGAGCTCGCCGCACGAGAACTGCCTGCTGGTGGACGCGAGCTCCGAGGAGAGCGGCGAAGAGATGATGGTCGGCGTCCGCGCCGGCCGCATCCTCAAGATCGCGCGCCGCGTCGGCAAGGACTGGGACATCGCCGGCGAGACCGTCGGCTTCGCCAAGGTCGGTCCGCAGGGCGGCCGCGCGATGCAGCGCCTCCTCGAGGAGGAGGTCTCCGCAGGCCGCCTCGATCAGGAGTACGAGGCCGCGATGGACCGCGCTTTCCAGGAGATACCGTTCGGTATCGAGCGCGTCGACGACCTCCCCTGGACCGAGATCGACTTCGAAGAGGACGTGGAAAAGGCCCGCCGCCTGGCGAGCTCCCTCTAGAGCGGGCCCGAGCTCGGCGCGGCGCAGCCCAGTCGCCGAGCTCAGGCCACGGCCAGCTTCGCGCGCCGGGATGCGCCGCGGAGGAACCAGCCGTTCAGCCAGATGACCGCGACGATCCAGACGACCCCGCCCGTCGCGAAGAAGACCTGACCCAGCCAGAGCTGGTCGACGAGGAGCGTCAGCACCACCATCGACAGGAACGCGTCGCCGTTCGATATCGCCCAGAGCGCGCCGATGAGGCGCGTGAGCGGCGACGCCTCCTCCCGGATCAGCTGCTTTACCTGATCCGCGCTGGTCGAGGACTGGCTCCGCCGCGGGTCGAACCACTCGTGCTCGAACGCGAGGTGCCCCATGCGCCCGATGAAGACATCGAAATGGGCAAAGAACGAGGACGAGGGGCCGAGCGCCTGGATCTTCCGGCGCAGCACGTCCGCCGTCTCGTCCGTGCCCGTCTCGAAGATCGAGCAGTACTTGAGCTTGAAGTAGTCCGCGGAGAAAGAGCGGAGCGCCCCCTGGAGCAGCGCGATCAGCAGGAGAGCGTTCGTGGACACGGTCGCGCTCCACGGGCCCTCCGCCGGCGGGTGAAGGCGAACGTGCCAGAAGATGCCGGCATAAAGAAAGACGACGCCCAGCCAGTCGGCCAGGCCGTCAATGGCGTGCCCCGCGGGGCTCACCATCCTCTTCGCCCGCGCCAGCGCGCCGTCCACGCAATCCAGGATGGAGCGGAGCTCGAACACGAGCGCCCCGGCGATGAGGTGCCTCGGATCATCGAACGTCACCAGGTAACCGGCCAGCGCAGCGAAGAGCGGCTGAACCAGCGTGACCTGGTTCGGCGTGACCGGCGTCCTCATCAGCGCCCGCACGATCCAGCGCGCGATCGGGTACCGGTAGTAGCGATTGAGCGGGTCCTCCATGCGCATCTTCCACCCGCCGGGCACACCGCCGGACTGAGCGGCAGGTGTGGAGCTCTCGGCAGCAGCGCGCGGTTCAGGCATCGGTGACCCCGGCCCGGACTCTAGGGCAGCCGCCCCTGGGGACCAACTGGATTGCGACCGCTCGATGGACATGGCGTGTCAGATCGCTGCGGGCCGGCGTCCTGGCGCCACGCCGCGCTTTCCAGGGCGTATCTCGCGCCGCCGGCGACCGGCTGCGTAGTCGCTTGCGCTCCCGAGGCCCCACCGAGAACCACGCTTCGCACCTCGCGTGCGTAAGCGACAGGCACACTCGAGCGCTCCCTGTCCTGTAAAATCACATTCTCTCGCCTGCGACGTTGCGATGTTGGACGAGCGCGCGCGTCCGCTGGAGCCGGTCTGACGTGGCTGTCGCGCCACGCCGCGCGCTCCGGGGGGCGCCCTGCGAGAATGGCAGCGCGCCGGGGCTACTCGGCGCTATGGTGCCGCTGTGGCAAGCAGGTCCTGGAGCGCGGCGCTCCTGCTCGTGGCCGCGGGATGCACCGCGAGCGTGGGATCCATCGGGGCTGTCCTTGGGCGAGATAACGAGTCGCTGGCGCTCTACGTGCGCGACGTGCCGCCGGGCCTCGCCGCCGAGCGAGCGGGGCTGATCCCGGGCGACGAGATCGTGATGATTGATGGCGTGTATGTCCGTGATCTCTCCTCGGCGGAGGTGCGCGATCGGCTCCGCGGCGCCGTTGGGAGCCCCGTCGAGCTCACCGTCGTCCGCGGGCGCGACGTCCGGCGCGTCCGGGTCGTGCGCACGGAGCTCAGGGCGCACGAGGGGCTCAAGCCAAGAGAGGAGCAGATCCCGCCTTGAAGCGGGGCCGGAGGTCGCTCATTGCGCGGCGAGCGCCACGAGCTCGGCATAGTGCTTGTTCGCATAGAAGGAGAGGACATCGACGGCGTCGCGCACCTCGCTCGGATCGAGGTCCTGGAGGCGGTACTCGACGCTGAGAATCACGTCGCCCTCCTCGTCGGCCGAGAGCTTGGCCATGTTGATCTCCCGGTTCAGCTGGAGCAGGCGCCGCACGATCACGTCGCCCTCCTCGAGCTCCAGCGGGAGCCGCACGAACGGGATCACCGCGAAGACGACGAAGGGGGGCGAGAGCCGCACGAACAGCGGGAAGTGCCGCTCGGCCCCCTGGAAGTCGCTGCGCATGGTGTCGTTGGATACGACCTCTACAGCCCAGCCCTCGCGCTCGAGGCACGCCTTGATCTCGTCGAACGTCATGCGCGGCATCATAGCCTCTGGCGGCGCGCCTCCGGGAGCACACCGGATCGGCGGCCCGACGCCCCCCGCTCGTCCGGTCTCACGGCTGATCCCACCGGCGAGCTCCCCGCGGGCAGCGCAGCTCCTTCGCCTGGAGCAGGGAGCGCGACGCACCGGGAAGCAAGGAAGCTAGCCGAGTGAGAGTGCTGCCCAGGCAGCAGCCGCCGCGAGACGTCGGTGCGGCTCGACAGCGACAGCCGCCAGCGCCGTCCACACGGCGGTCCACACGGATGACCGACAGCCCGGAGGCAGCTCGTCCGGCCGGCGCTTTTGTCCGCGGAAGGCCGCGGCTCGCGTTGACGGTGCCCCGCGCTCGAACTATGCGTAGAGGTCCGATTTCGAGTCCGCCGAAGGAGCGATTCATGCGCCGTTACCAGTTCACATCCGAGTCCGTCACCGAAGGACACCCCGACAAGGTGTGCGACCAGATCTCCGACGCCATTCTGGACGGGATCCTCGAGAAGGATCCGACGGCCCGCGTCGCGTGCGAGACCCTGGTGAAGACGGGGATGGCCGTCGTGGCCGGCGAGATCACCACCTCGGCGTGGGTCGACATGCCGGTCGTCGTGCGCAACACCATCAAGGACATCGGCTACACCGACGCCGCGATGGGCTTCGACTACGAGACGTGCGCGGTGCTCACGGCGATCGAGAAGCAGTCGCCCGACATCTCCCGCGGCGTCACCGAGGGCGAGGGCCTCTTCAAGGAGCAGGGGGCGGGCGACCAGGGGCTCATGTTCGGCTATGCGACGGACGAGACGTCGGAGCTGATGCCCTCTCCCATCAGCTACGCCCACCGCCTCGCCCGGAAGCTCGCCGATCTCCGCAAATCCAAGAAGCTCGACTGGCTGCGCCCCGACGGCAAGACCCAGGTCACGATCGAGTACGAAGATCAGACGCCCGTGCGCGTGAGCGCCGTCGTCGTGTCGACGCAGCACAGCCCCGAGGTCAAGCACAAGACGATCGTCGACGCGGTGCGGAGCCTGATCATCGAGAAGTGCATCCCGGCCAAGCTGATGGATCGGAGCACGAAGATCTACGTGAACCCCACCGGCCGGTTCGTGGTCGGCGGCCCCTTCGGCGACGCCGGCCTCACCGGCCGCAAGATCATCGTCGACACCTACGGCGGCATGGGCCGGCACGGCGGCGGCGCCTTCAGCGGCAAGGACCCGACGAAGGTCGACCGCTCCGCCTGCTACTACGCGCGTTACGTCGCGAAGAACGTCGTCGCCTCCAAGCTCGCGGCGCGCTGCGAGGTGCAGATCGCCTACGCCATCGGCGTCGCCCAGCCGGTCGGCGTCCACGTGAACACCTTCGGCACGGGCCGCGTAGGTGAGGACGTGCTCGAGAAGTACATCATGCAGAACTTCGACATGCGGCCGAAGGCGATCATCGAGCAGCTCGATCTGCTGAAGCCCATCTACCGAAAGACGGCCGCGTACGGCCACTTCGGGCGCGACGAGTTCACCTGGGAGAAGACGGACCGCGCGGCCAAGCTGGCCGAGGACCTGCTGCGCCCGACGCTCGCCGCGGTCCCCGCGGCCACGAACGGCTCCGGGAGCAAGAAGGAGCCGAAGCGCAAGGGCAAGAAGGAAGTGGGCGCCCAGGCCTGATCGTTCGGAACGCTCCGCCCGCTGCGCGTGAGCAGGGCGAACCGTGACGGCCCCTCGGAGGGGCCGAGAGCGCCGGCGCTGTCGAAGCGCCGGCGTTCTGCGTTTTGTCGACGCAGCCGGCCTCTCCCGGAGCGCGCATGAACATGGCGCCTGGGTCGGATGCAGGTGCCACGATGTGGGCACCCACCTCACAAAAAAGCACCGCCATTTGCCGGGATGGGCTGACTGCTGCGGCCGCTTCTGCTGATAAAATCATCGACGACTCCCGTATCGCCGGATCGACCCGAACCTCCCTGGTTCCATGCGACCTCGAGGAGCACCGATGAAACCTTGGTTGAATTTCTTGAGCCTCATCACTGCAGCAGGGTGTGTGGGCGCGGCCTGCACCGGGAACATCGGACCGGTAGGCGGCCTCGATGTCGGGGAGGGCGGCGCCGCGAGCGCCTCCAGCACCGGCGGGATACCGCACACGACAGCCGAAACGACGGTCGACGCGTCGACCGTCGCCACGTCCGCGGGTGTGGGCACGGGGAGCGCGGGCTGCAGCGGCTCGCCGGATGTCGACGACGACGGCGACGGCTTCACGGAGCTCGACGGGGACTGCGACGATTGCAACGCGCTGGTCAACCCGCGAGCGCTCGAGCTCCCGACGGTCGGTGGAGAAGGGGGAGCCTCGCCGGAGCCCGTGGACGACGACTGCGACGGCATCGCCGACAACGTGCCCGAGCCGTGCGACGACGGGATCCCGCTCGACGACCTGGATCCGCTCAGCGCCGCGAGGGCGGTCGAGCTGTGCAAGATGTCGTCCGGGCCCGACGACTGGGGCGTGGTCTCCGCGGCCTGGGTCATGGTCGACGGCGCGCCGCCGCCGCAGGAGCCCGAGCTGCTCGCCAACTTCCACCTCGGGCACGGCGTCCTCCCCGCGTTCGGGCCCAACGTCCCGCCGAGGGCGGGCAAGCGGCTGCTCGCCCTCTCGAGCGGCACGGCGCGGACGCAGAACGACGAGGGGTTCGAGAGCCCGGAAGGCTTCGACAAGAAGTACGAAGGTGATTTCCCGCAGGGCTTTCCGAAGGTCCCTCGCAACTGTGAAGATCTCGTGCAAGCGAAGCCGTCCGACCCGACCGCCGTCGAGATCACCATCCGGGTCCCGTCGAACGTCCACGGCTTCGCGTTCAACGTCAATTACGTCACGTTCGACTGGCCAGTCGTCTGCGACAATTTCAACGATTACTTCGTCGCGTTCCTCTCGCCGCGGCCGGCCAACCTCATCGATGGCCACATCCTGTTCGACAGCGAGAGGAACGCGATGAGCGTCAACAGCACCTTCATCGACGTCTGCGCCTGCGCGGGCGGCCCGCCCTGCGATCTCGACGGCAGGGTCTACGCATGCACCCGCGGGACCCGGGAGCTGCTCGGGACGGGGTTCGAGAGCCGCGCTGGGACGAGCTGGCTGGTCACCTCGGCGCCCGTGGAGCCGAACACGGAGATCAAGATCCGGTGGGGGGCGTACGACGCCGGAGACCATCAGCTCGATTCGACCGGGCTCGTCGACAACTGGCGATGGCTCACCGACAAGGACGAGAACGTGATCACGCTCCCCGACGCCCCGGCGGCGAAGCCGTAGGGCGCACCGGCAGCGGCGGCGCGCACACCGGCGTGCGTGGGAGGCGCCGGCCAGCGCGCCCGCGCGCCGGCGCGCTCAGGCCACGAGCGGCGCGTCCGAGGTCGCGGCGCCGACGCCGGCGAGCAGCTCCTTGTACCAGGCGGCCGCCCCCGCCGCGCGGCCCGGCAGCGCGCGGCTGCCCCAGAGGACCGAGAGCGTGCGGGTCGTCCCCGCGTGCGTCTTCGTCCGCTGCGCGTCCTTCACCGCGTTCGCGCACGGGCCTTCCGCGTCGAAGACGCAGAGGAGCCCCTCGAGGTCGATCTCCTGCCCCGAGGCGTTGAACACGTAGCGGGAGCCAGCGGGCGCGACCTCGATGCGGAGCGGCGGGCGGGCGCGGTCGAGATCGATCACGCTGATGGGCAGGCCGGTGTGCAGCGACACGGCGTTGCACGCGTCCACGGCCGCGTTGATGGCCGCGAGCGATCCCCCCTCGGCGGCGCGGATGAGGTACTCGGAGGCCGGCTTGCCCCTTCCGGTCGGCTTGTAGCCGCCGTGCCGGAGCAGATCGCGGACGGCCGACCGCACGGCGTCGTCCGAGCGGAACGGGGCCGAGGCCTTGTCGGACAGGAGGCCGCGGAGCGCGTCGCTCCCCTGCAGCTCGCCGAGCGGCGCGGGGAACGTCGAGACGAAGGCGGCGACTTCGAGCAGAGGATGTGCCGGGAGCGTGAGCACGCGGCGCACTCTACACCAGCGGCGAGGCTGCGCGAGCGCCATCCTCGGAGCAGGTCGTGACGGCGAGCTGCTCGCCGGAGGCGTGGTTGGGCGCGCGCGGGAGGAGCGCCTCGAGCGACCGCTTCGGGATCGACCGCGCGGCGGTGAACGCGAAAGAAGGCCCGTTGATGCGCGGCGGAGCGCGACAGCGCTCCTGGATGGATGCTCGTCATCTCACACTCTCTCGGTCAATCCCGGGAGTGCGCAGGTCGACTCGGTCGACTCGGTCGACTCGATGGTACCGTGAGCGATCCCGTCCCTCTGCGGCGCAGATCGACTACCCTGTCCGGCCGTGACGACGGACTCCACACGCCCGAAGCTGAGGTCGCCCGCCGAGCTCCGGCGCTCGATGGGCGGCGCGGCGCGGGGCCGCCCAGGAGGCGCCGCACCGCCGCTCGCCGAGCGCGTGATCCCGTGGCTGCTCGGGGCCACCGTCGCCGGGTCCGTGCTCTCCATCGGCGCTGTCCATACGCCGACGCTGGCCGTGGTGTCCGCGGTCGTGGCGATCGCCGCCGCGCTCTCGCTCCGCGCCAGCGCGCTCGGCGGCGAGGCGTCTCACGCGAAGACGCTGCCGGCGCTCACGCTGCTCGGCTTGACCGCGTATACCCTGCTGCAGGCCGTGCCGATGCCGCTCGCGTGGCTCGAGCGGCTCTCGCCGGCGAGCGCCGACATCTGGTCGCGCTCCCTGATGCCGCTCGGCGAGGCGGCGCCGCGGTACGCCAGCGTCTCGCTCGACCCCGGGGCCACGCTGGTCGAGGCCGTGAAATGGTTGACCTATACCGGTGTCTTCATCACGGCCGCGTTCGTCGGCGCGCGGCGCGGCGCGAAGCTCGGGATCACCCTGGTCTTCGGCAGCGCGTTCCTCGCCGCGCTCACGACGATCGCCCACGGGCTGCTCGGCGCGACGACCGTCTTCGGCCTGTATCAACCGCGGTTCTCGGTGGCGTCATGGCACGTCGGGCCGCTGCTCAACCCGAACAACCTCGCCGGTTACCTGAACCTCGGCATCCTCTCGGGGGTCGGGCTGCTGCTCACGAGCAGGCCGCACCTGCCGGCCTGGGTCATCGGCGTCGGGCTCACCACGATCGTCGGGGTCGGCATCATCGCGTCGTCTCGCGGAGGGCTGCTGGCGCTGCCGCTCGGCCTCGCCCTCTTCGCGCTGCTCTCGCGGCGGCGGCGCGGCAGGCACCGCGCCGCCGCCCGCGGCCGGGGCGCGGCGGCCTGGCTGCTGAGCGTGGCCATCGGCGGCGGCGCGCTGCTGGCCGCGCTCGCCGCGACGAACCGCACGCTCTCGGAGATGGCGGACGACAACCTCGACAAGCTGTCGCTCTTTCGCTCGACGCTCCCGCTGCTCGCGGATCACTGGCTCCTCGGCATCGGGCGCGGCGCATTCGAGACGGTGTTCCCCGCGTATCGACAGTCGCCGGGGAACATCGTGTTCACGCACGCCGAGAACGTCGTGATCCAGTGGGCGGCCGAGTGGGGCGCCCCGGTCGCGGCGGCCTCGCTCGTCGCGCTCGGCGTCGCGTTTCGCCCGGGGAAGATCGCCCTGCGCGCGAGCACGGCGGCGCTGGGCGCCTGGGTCGGCTGCGCGGTGCTCCTCCTCCAGAACCTGTTCGATCTCGGGCTCGAGGTGCCAGGCGTCAGCATCGCGCTCGCGGCGACGCTGGGCTCGCTCTGGGGTGATGCCTACGGCGAGCGGCCGCGGCTGGAGGCTCCGGCGGGCGAGCCCGGCCCGGAGCGATGGCGGCCGTGGCAGGCGGCGGGTTGCGCGGCGGTCTCCGCGCTCGTGCTCGTCTCCCTGATGGTGCGCTTCGGCTGGCGCGACGTCGACCACGACCGCCGATCGCTGCGCGCGCAGAGCGACGCCGGCGCGGCGAGCGGCGCCGGCTGGCCACGCTTCCGCGAGGAGCTCCGCGCGGCGATCCTCCGCCACCCCGCGGAGCCGTACTTCCCGTTGCTCGGCGCGGTCGCCGCGCTGCGGGGCAGCGGCGAGAGCCCCATCCCATGGCTCCAGCGCACGCTCGAGCGCTCGCGCCGCCACGGGCGCGCTCACCTCCTGCTCGCGGAGGTGCTCGCGTCGCGCGGCGCCAAGGAGCAGGCGCTCCTGAGCCTGCGGCTCGCCGTGGAGGACGACCCCGGCGTGACCGCCACCGCCGCGGGGCTCGCCCGGCAGTGGACCCAGACGTGGGAGGAGCTGCTGCGGGCCGTGCCGGAAGGCAGGGCCGGGGTCGAGGTGCTCGAGCGCATGGCCACCGCGGGCGACCGCCGGGACGAGGTCGACCTGCGCCTGCGCTGCGCGGAGGAGGCGATCGCGCGCGACCGCGCGCGGGTCGGAGCGCACTGGGCCGCCGGCGACGCGCTGCTCGCGATGCTGGAGGCCCCGGGCTCCGCCCGCTGCGGCGGTGACGACGCGCGGAGGGCCGCCTGCGAGCGGGAGATCGAGGCGCACGCTGCAGCGGTGCAGGGGCTCGACGACCGCTCGTTCTTCGCGGTCCAGCTGAGGGCGCGGCTCCTCCTCCTGGGCAAGAAGGGCGCGGAGGCGGAGCAGCTGCTCGCGGGGAGCTGCGAGCGGCTGGACAACCGGGCCGGCTGTCTTCGCCTGCGGGTCGTCGCGGCGGCGCAGATGGCCTCGTCCGAGAGGCTCCTCCCCGCGCTCCGCGAGCTGCTCTCCGCGTCGTGCACCTCGCTCGCGGCGTGCGCGGCGACGTCGACCTGGGCCGGCGACCTGCTCGCGGCGCGCGGGGACTATCCGTCGGCCGTGACCTACTACGCGCGGGCAGCGCAGGACGAACCGACGGAGGAGCGCCTCCTCAAGCTGGCCGACGCCGCGAGCCGCGCGGGCGCGCACATCGAGGCGTCGAAGGCGCTGGAGCGCCTGCTGCAGCGGCGCGGGGGGCAGGACCCCGCGCTGCGCAAGCGGGTCCTCGAGGAGAAGGCGAAGGCGCTGGCGCCGTCGCTCAGCCCGTAGGTAGATTGTGCGCGATCGTGGCCATGCTCGCCTTCCTCAATCTCCCGCGAATCGCCCTGTGAAGCTGTCGTCGTTGCTGCGCGCTGGAATGCACGGCGGCGCCGGGGTCGCTTTCGCCGTCATCCTGCCCCGCGCCGCCTCGCTCGTCGCCCAGTGGGCGCTCGCGCTGTCGGCCACGCCCGCGGCGCTCGCCGCGCTCGCCAACTACACATCGCGAGGGATGGTCGTCGTCGCGCTGGTCTCCGCTGGCCTCGCGCCGATCCTTGCGCGCCGGGCGCGCGCCTTCGCGACCAGGGGCGGCCGCGCGCTCGTGGGCGGCGCCATCGCCCTCATCGCCGCGTTCGCCTTCAGCTGCACGCTCACCCACGAGCTGACCTCGGGGCTGGGCGGGACGGCGGGGGTGGTCACCGCGCTCTTCAGCGCGTGCTCGCTGCTCGCCGCCGCCTCGCCGAGCATCTGGCCGATCTGGCAGCTCCGGGGGCGGTATTTGCACGCGCTCGCGGTGCTCCTCGTCTTCTCCCCCGGCGCTTCCATGCTGGCCGCGCTGGCGGGGCGCCCCGATGCCGTCGCCGTCGCGATCGGGATCGCCGGCGCCTCGCCCGCGCTGCTCCTCCTGCGCCCGACCCGGCTCCGGCGCGCCGCACGTTACGCGGTGCTCGTCGTCCGGCGCGCATTTCCGTACTCCATTGCGAACTTCTCGACGGTCCTCGTTTACCCGATCTCGCTCAGCGCCAACCTGAAGCTCATCGGCGACCATCGCGTCGGGCAGCAGGTGCTCTACTGGTCGTTCGCCGTGGTGCTCTCCCAGGCTTCGCAGGCGTTCGCCGCGCGCGCCATCGCGGGCGCGAGCAGGTCGGGAGACGAGGCGGCGTGGCAGGCACGCGCGCTGCGCGCCTGGCTGCCGCCGGCCGCCCTGCTCTCGATCGTCGGCGCGACCATCTACGTGATCTTCACGGTCCGGATCCCCGCGCTGCCGTACTCGGGCGCCGCGCGCGACGCCATGACGATGACGATGCTGGTCTCGGGGATGGCTCCGCTCATCACGGACGCCATGTGCATCTACTTCTCTGGCCCGGGTTCGCGCCGCATGCTCGCGGCAGGCAGCTTGCTGAGCAGCGCATGTGTGGCCGGATGGCTCCTGCTGGCGCCGACGCTCCTGGTCCGCCATTTCGGTGTGTTCGGCCCCTCGGTGCTGGTCGGCGTGGCGCGCCTCGCCTTCGTGATCGATGCGCCGGTGCGACGGTACACGCTCGCCGCGATACTCCTGCTGACAGCAGCCTTCGCGCTCACGCTGGCGCTCGGTGGAGGCATCAGCTTCTAGCGTGCCGGCCTTCTAGCGTGCCGGCCGCCCGTCGTGCGGCCAGCGCCCGCGAGGTGCCCTGGTCGCGCGGCGGCTCGGCGAGGCGCTCGTCGAGCCGCGGGCCCTGCCGAGGGCGACGAGCGCCAAGGCGGCACCGCCGAGGCCGGCCGCCCACGAGGCCGGGCGCTGCCCTGGCACCTCGGTGCAGACGCAGCCACGGCCGTAGAGCAGCGTGTCGTCCCATCCAGCCGTGCCGGCTCCGCCGGGACCTGCGCCGCCGGCGCCCCCTGCCCCGCCATCGCCGGCGCCCCCTGCCCCGCCACCGCCGCCACCGCCCCCTGTCCCGCCACCGCCGCCAGCGCCTCCTGCTCCGCCGCCTCCCCCCTGACCCTGCGGCACCCTCACGATCACGCCGTCCGACCCCCGGTCCGGCGAGAGCCCGGCGGCAGAGACCGCGCGCACGCCGACGTAGTACTTCGCCCCGTCGAGGAGCGGCAGCCCGCCGATCGAGGCCTCGGCGGCGTCGCCGACGTCCTGCCACGCAGGCGAGCTCACGTAATCGCCTTGCCCCCCCACGACCGTCACCTGATACGACGTCGCGCCATCGACCTTCGACCATCTCATGTGGAGCGTGTCTCTGGTCTCGATCTCGTCGATGTCCTCGCCCTGATCGCCCCTGCTCGGATCGACATCCCAGACGAGCTCGGGCGCCGGCAGGATCTCGTGGCGCATGTCGTAGAGGTAGCCATCTGCCACGCTCACGAGGATGTCGTCGTGGCCGTCACCGTCGGTGTCTGCGAGGCTCGGTGAGCCGACGGGGCTGCCGAAAGCATACGACCACACGAGGCGCGCCGAGCACGCGTCGACCGCATAGAGAAAGCCGTTCGTGGAGCCGACGAGGGCGGTCGGACCGGCGGACGCGCGCCCGGTCAGGTTCCGCGAGATCGCCACGTCTCCGAGCTGGCCCATCGGGGCGCCCGCCTGCGCTGCGGCGGCCTCCGCGTCGAACGCGCCGTCGCCCGCGAGGACGATGAAGCTCGATCGCCCCCCGCCGGCGGCCTCCAGCACGGAGAACGTCAGTCGCGCCGGGTTCATGAACGACCCCTCGATGAGGACGGTCTTGCCGTCGCAGCTCGCGATCGCGCCGTGCGGGTAGGGACGGATGTCCTCCGCGCCCTTCCACAGCGCGGCGCTCAGGTCGTTCCGCAGCGCCCGCGCAGGGGCATACCCCCCCTGCAGGGTCATCTCGAGCCGATGATCTCCCGACACATCGGCGAGGATGGGCATGAAATAGAGCAGCGTCTCCGGGTTCTCGCCGAGGGGGGTGCCGTTCCGACCCGAGAGCACCTTGGCCTTGTTGATCGCGACCGCCACGTCCTCCGCCCCGTCGCCGTTCCAGTCGGCGATCGCGACAGCCTGGGTGCCGGCGGAGGCGTCGATACGGTGTTTCCACCGCTCTCCGCCGCTGCGTTCGATCGCGAGGACGTCGGTGTGCAGGCTCGGATCGACCGTGACCGCCACGAGCTCGCGCGCGCCGTCTCCGTCGAGATCCCCGTGCAGCACGTCCCACACGGGGGGCTTCTCGAGCGGCGTCTCGCTCGTCTGCCTGCCGTTCGCGTCGAGCGTCGTGACGGCGTACTTCACCGGATCGGTGAGCGGGTGCAGCCGCCTGAAGCACGCGAGCGTCGCGGGCGAGCTCCCCTCGGCGGGCACGATGGACGCGCCGAACGCGTCCTTCACGCGCCAGGCGGGCTTGGCCGGCGCCACATTGCTCGCGCCGTCGGACGCGATCCGGAGGAGGTCGCCCCGGCTGTCGACGACCACGACGCTGGCGGCGGCGTCCTCCGGAGAGAACCTCGCGGCGAGCGGGGCGCGGCCAAAATTGACGAAGGCGCCGGGACCTGTATAGAAGCCGCCGACGCGCATCCCGGGCAGGACGTCGCGCCCCTCCCGCACGAGGTTCGAGGGCTCGAACGACGCGTCGAGCAGCGTGAGGAACCCATCGGCCCGGGAGACCACCAGCCGCGGCCACGAGGGAGACGTCGCGACGGGCAGCTCGAGCGCCGCGACGCCGCTGCCGGACTCGACGGTGTAGACGGCCGCGATCGACGTCCCGCCTCCCCGCATGTCCACCGCGGTGAGCGCCACGGGCTCCGACGTCGACTCCAGTACGAGCTCACCACGTCCGTCGCCCGTGAGATCCGGAGTCACCAGCGAGAAGCCGAGGTTCGTCCTGCGCGATCTTGCCCAGTCGAACCGCGTGCGCACCCGCTCGCCGTCCAGCGACCAGAGCCGCTCCAGCGAGCCGCCGGCGGCGCGGCTGAATCGGAACGCCGACACGCGCTCTTCGAGCGACGTGACGAGCCCTTGCTCGGAGCCGGCATCTCCTGGCACCGCGCCCTGCGCTATCGCATCGGGAATGGTAGCGAGCTCGGCGCCCGTGGCTGCATCGAGCACGAAGGTCGTCCAGATTTCGCCCACCTTGCCGCTCGCCACCACCTCCAGCGCGCCGTCGCCGTCGAGATCCCACGCGAGGCGCGTCGGGGCGCGGGCGTCGCCGCTGTCCTTGGGGCTGAGGGTCTTTCGCCAGACCACTGCCAGCGACGGGCTCTCGTCCGGCCTGTACGCGAGCAGGGTGACCTCGCGCGCGCCCTGGTTGTTGCGGACCCGATTCTGGAAGCAGAGCGCGTGCTGACCGGGGCTGGCCGGGTCGCCCAGGGTCACCGCCTCGCAGACGGCCCCGCCGAGGTGGGCGCCGATGCTGGCCGACTGCGCGAAGACGTCCCCTGTTCCCGAGACGAGGAACAGCTGGTCATACGAGGACACGAGGAGATCGTCGGCGCCGTCTCCGTTCCAGTCGCCCACGGTGTCGATCGTCGCGTTGCAGCGCGTGCGCCGCGGAGGAGGCGGCAACCTCTCGACAGCACCGAACCCCCTAGCAAAGCTGTAGATGACACCAGGGCTGTCCGTGCGCACCGCGCAACAGCCGCACTCGTCCAGGAAGAGATCGAGATGACCGTCGCCGTTGAAATCCGCGAGGCGCGCGGCGCCGAGCGTCCCGAGCTCCGAGGCGTCCTCGCGCCACAGGATGGCTCCGCTCGATCCATCGATGACCGCTGCGCCCGCGCCGCTCAGCGCGACGATCTCGACCCGCCCGTCTCCGTCGAGATCGTCGAAGGAGTGCAGCGTCTGCAATCCCAGCGACGGGGTGCTCCAGCGGACGAACCCCAGCGGATCGGAGAGGACGACGCGGCCGCCGGACACAAAGATCAGGTCGATATCGCCGTCCTGGTTCACATCCCCTGCGAGCACCCGGCCTGTCGAGAGGACACCGCCGAGGTACGCCCGCCAGTAGGGCGCCGGCTTCACGATATTGCTCGTGGACGTCGTGGCGCCCGTGCGCTGCGCGTCGTGACGGGCAGATGGCCAGTCGGCGAAGGCCGAGGCCCCCTCGAGGAGGAGCGCAGAGCAAACGGCGCTCGCGACCGCGCCGCGCGCCATGAAGGACGATCGTTCCATTCTGACTGCCCGAGCGCGTTTCTCGCTTCCGAGCGCGCGGCCGGAGTGTACTCCATCGGCGCGAGCGTCGCACCGCGCGAGAATGTGCCGCACCTCGCCTCATCCGACGCCCCCCTCGACGCCCCCCGCCGCCAGGCCGCGCATTGTTACGATGCGTACATTATACCACATCGTCCCCCTATTGAGAGCCCCGGCTTGAATTTTGGAGACGCCGCGGGCACCTTAGCCCTCCGCGCGGACCTCTACCCTCCACGAAGGCGCTTCGAGCGCATGACTTATGGCCGACGAATCCAGAGCCCCTTCCACGATCGCTCCCCGCGACGACACCTCAGGCGAGCGCACGTTCGACCTCGTCGTCACCTGGCGAACGGTCAGCAAGCACTGGGCCATCGCGCTGACCACCCTGCTCCTGGTCGCCCTCAGCGTCACGTTCTATACGCTCGGGCAGAAGAAGATCTATCAGTCCGCGGCGACGGTGCAGTTCGATCCGAACCCTCCTCGTCCGCTCGGCCGCGGGGTCGACACCGTGGTCGACATGGGCGCCGGCTCGTACTGGAACAACCGCGAGTACTATGAGACCCAGTACAAGGTCATCCGGTCCATCCGGGTGGCGCTGGCGGTCGTCGCCCAGCTCAACCTGCAGAACGATGCCTATTTTCTGAAGGACCTCCCGAAGGACGCGACCTCGCCCGAGCCGATGTCCGTCACCCCGGAGGAGGCCGCGGAGCTGCTGCGCGAGCGGCTCGCGGTCGAGCCGGTGAAGGACAGCCGCCTCGCGGTGATCCGCTACAACGACGCGGATCGCGAGCGGGCTCAGCGCGTCCTCTCCACGTTGATGGACATCTACATCGAGCAGAACCTCGATGACGCGGTCGCCTCGACGAACTCAGCAGTCGATTGGCTCCGGGCGCAGCTCGACAAGCTGAAGAACGATCTCGAGACGAGCGAGACGTCGCTCCACGAATACAAGCTCAGCAAGAACATCCTCGACGTCGATTTCGAGGACAAGACGAACCTGCTGCGCGAGGAGATGAAGCAGATCAACGACGCTCTCACGTCCGTGCGCACGAAGCGTGAAGAGTTCGCGGCCCGGAGCCACGAGCTGTCGAAGCTCGACCCGAACAACCCGCTCGACCTCCCCGCCTCCGAGCTCATCCAGAGCCCGGTCCTCCAGATGCTGCGCGCGCGCCAGGAGGAGTGCGTCCGTGAGCGCGACGCGCTCATCGGCTCCGGCAAGGGGGAAAACCACCCCGACGTCCGCGCCGCGACCGAGCGGGTCGCCGCCAACAGGAGCGCGCTCGTCGCCGAGATCAAGAACGTTCAGGGCGCGGTCAACCGCGATCTCGCCATCGTGAAGCGCCAGGAGGGTGGCCTCGTGGGGCTGCTCGAGGACGCGAAGAAGCAGGCGTTCGAGCTGAATTCCCTCAAGATCGAGTACGATCGACTCCGCAGGACGAAGGACAACACAGAGAAGCTGTACCAGCTCGTCCTGGAGCGCACGAAGGAGAGCGATCTCCAGCGAATGCTGCGGGTGAACAACATCCACATCCTCGATCGGCCGAACCTCCCCCTCACGGCGCTGCGGCCGCGCGTCGGCGTCAACATCGGGATAGGCATCCTCGCCGGGCTGCTCCTCGGGATCGGCGCGGCGCTGGCGCGGGCGATGCTCGATCGCACGCTGCGGACGCCGGATGAGGTCGAGCGGGAGCTCGGGCTGCCCTTCCTCGGCCTCCTCCCGGAGTTCGACAAGCGGGACCAGAAGGAAGCCCAGCGCCGCAGGGCGCGCCACCGCGGCAAGGCCGCGCCCCAGCTGGGCCGGCGCGAGCTCGTCGTGCACGATCAGCCGACGAGCGGGATCGCCGAGGCGGCGCGCGCGATCCGGACCAACCTGCTCTTCATGTCGCCCGACCGGCCTTACAAGACGCTCCTCATCGCCAGCGCCGGGCCCAGCGAGGGCAAGACGACCGTGTGCTGCTGCATCGCGGTCGCCATGGCGCAGGCCGGACAGAAGGTCGTCCTCATCGATTGCGACCTCCGCAAGCCGCGCATCCACCAGATATTCGGCAAGAGCCCGGAGCTCGGCGTCACCAGCGCGCTGCTCGACGACTCCGTGGTGGACGACGAGAGCGCGCTCAAGACCGAGGTGGAGAACCTCTACGTCATCCCGGCAGGCCCGATCCCGCCGAACCCGGCGGAGCTCCTGCACAGCGATCGCTTCCAGGCGCTGCTCCAGAAGCTCCAGAGCCGCTTCGACCGGGTCATCATCGACAGCCCTCCCATCGTCGCGGTCACCGACGGCGCCGTGCTGTCGACGCTGGTCGACGGCACGGTGCTCGTCGTGCGCGCCTCCGCGACGAGGCACGACTTCGCGCGCCATGGGATCCGCGCGCTGCTCGACGTCGGCGGCAAGACCGTGGGCGTCGTGCTGAACGCCGTCGACCTGAAGCGCCAAGAGTACGGGCTTTACCACTACTATGGCGACAGGAAGGACGGCTATTACCACGCGCCGTCCGAGCCCGCGCCCCCGGCCCCGACGGACGGTCCTCCACCTCCCTCCCCACCCCTCTTGCCGAACTGAGGAGCGCCGCCGTTGCCCTCGCTGAGACTCCCCCGCGCGCGCGCCGCCGGCGCGGCGCCCGCGCGGCGGACGAAGACGCCCCTCGGCCGGATCACCGCGACGCTCCTCGTCGGGACGCTGGCGGCCCTCGGCCCGATCCTCGAGGGAGCGCTCGGCGACGGGCGCGGGTGGACGATCGGCCTCCTGCTCTTGCTGGCCGCCCCGTCGCTCGCCCGCGCCGGCGGCCCCCGCTTCCATCCGCTCGATCCAGAGACCTACATACCAGCCACCTATTTCCTCAGCGTCGCCTACTCACCTGTCCTGCGCCTCCTCATGTCCCGCGAGTTCTCCTTGTCGAGCCATGAGACGGCAGCCATGCGGGTGGCCTATGCCGGCGCGGTCGGGTGCGCCATCGCGTGCACCGCGCTGAGCCGCCCCCAGGAAGCGCCAGACACGCAGCGCATGGTCCCGATGCACAGGCCAAAGGCGACGCTGGACCAGGACTGGGCCACGATCATCGTCGGCATGGTCGGCCTGGGGCTCGTGGCCACGTGGATCGTCACGATCGGCGTGGGGCGGTTCTTCGCGTTGAACTACGCCTCCAATCACCTCGAGGCAGATGGCAAAGGGCTGCTCATCGGCGGCTGGCATCTCATCGGGGTGGCCGTCGTCTACCTCCTGCTCCGGGCCGCATCGCTCCGCAAGGCCGGGCTGGCCGTGCCGAGGGTGATCTCGCTCGCGGGGTTATGCTTCTTCGCGAGCTTCCTGCTCAATACGGTCATGGGCCGGCGGGGCCCCCTCGTCTGGCTCGTCCTCTCCATCGCCCTCGCCGTACATGCCTACGGCATCAAGATCCGACGCATATGGCTGGCCGTCGGGATGGTGAGCGTCGTCTTCTACGGCTTCTTCGTGGAAGGCGCCCGCGCCGAGCAGGGCAAAGGGATTGACGCACAGATCTCGTCGGCCAGCGCATACCTCGATCGGATCGAGAACCCGCTGGAGATCGGAGAGCTCCAGCGGGTTTACGCCAACCTCGTCACCATCGTGAACGAGCGGCCGCCCATCATCAGCTACCCGGGTGAGAGCTGGGTGAACGCGTTCCTCATCCTGGTGCCCAAGCCGCTCTGGAGCGAGCGACCGCTCGGCCTCGCGCAGCAATACGCCTTGTGGACGGCCCCCGACCTCGCGCGCCGCGGCGCCGGCTTCGCGATGGGCGCCGCCACCGAGGGGTACCTGAACTTCGGGCTCGCCGGCACGGCCATCGAGATCGCGGTCTTCAGCGCGTTCTTCTTCATGCTTCCGCTCCTCGTGGCCAGCGCGCGCGGCTCACCCCTGCTCGTCCGCGCTACGGCGGTGAACCTCGCCTCGTTCGCATACAACCAGTTTCGTGGTGAGCTGACCGCGCTGCTCAAGATCGCGGTGTCGCTGGGGATCGCGCTGCTCGCGGTGCTCGTGCTCACCTCGGTGGTCGCGCACCTGCGGCGCGGGATGGCGGCGCTCGGCCCGACACGCAAGAGCTCCGGGCGGCGCCAGCGCGACCCGCGCCTCGGCCCCTCGTCGGCGCTGGGGCGATAGCCGCACTGAGGCGGAGTTGGCCGGCGCGAGGACAACGCGGGACAGCGCGCCCGCAAGGATGAACCGTGCGGCGTGCGGCGTGCGGCGCCGGAACATGAAGAACGAAAAAGCCAGGTCCCTATCATCATGAGAGTCCCCGTTCGTTTGAACCGTTCAGGCTGGCCGGCGCGCATGCTGCCCCGCAGGGTCTGCTTCCCGGACCCGAGGGCTCTGCTCCGGCCCGAGGAGATCACGTCGCCCGAGGTGTTCTCGGAGCGCATCTCCGTCCTCTTGCTGGGCGGCACCTACAAGACGACGCGTCCGGGCAGGCACCGGCAGAGCGATGCCCTCCTCGTGGGAGCGCTCCGGCAGAAGCGCCCCGTCGTCCTCGATGTCGGTGCCTCCGACGGGAGCACCGCGCTCGATCTGATCGCGGCGCTCGGCGACGCCTTCGAGGCGTACTATGTGACGGACAGGGCGCTCTCGCTCCGGGTGCGCGCCGACGGCCGCGGGCGGGCGTTCTTCTATGATGCCGACGGCGCCTGCGTCCTTGCGGCCACCCCGCGCCTCCTGTTCTATCCCGCGGCGGCGGGGTCGCGCCGCTGGTCGCGCTGGGTGCTCCCAGGGTCGCGCGGGGCCATCCCGCCCTTCGACCCGGCCTATCCGGAAGTATCCCTCGTCCAGCCGAAGCTCCGCGAGATCGCGCGCCGGGACGCCCGCGTGCGCCTCAAGCCTCACGACATCTTCCAGCCGTGGGACGGCCCCGCGCCGACGGTCGTCAAGGCAGCGAACATCCTGAATCGCGCCTATTTCTCCGACGATCAGATCCGCCTGGCCGCGCGCAATTTCTGGCGCGCCCTTTCGCCTGACGGGCTTCTCCTTGTGATCGACAACCGCGACGCCGAGAAGGCTTCGCTCTTCGCGCGGACGGAGAGCGGCTTCGGGCACATCGACAGCATCCATGGCGGAACGGAGATCAAGGCGCTCATCCTGAGCTGCTGACGGCCCTCTTCCACCAGAAGCGCAGCTCGCTCTCCACGCAAGGACCTCCCCGAAGCCCTCATGCGCATCCTCTACGTCTCTCCCTACTTTCCCCCCGAGCCCGGGGCGCCGGCCGCGCGCGTCTCCGAGCTCGCCCGGGCCTGGCGGCGCGCCGGACACGAGGTCACGGTCCTGACGGGCATGCCGAACCACCCGACAGGGGTGATCCCGGCTGCGTACCGAGGTCGGATCCGCGTGGAAGAGGACTTCCACGGAGTGCGGGTCCTTCGCACCTGGATCTACGCAGCCGCCAACCGGGGCAAGGTGCGTCGCTCGGTCGCGTACGGGTCCTTCGCCCTGTCGGCGCTCTCGCTCGCGCAGCTCGGGTTGCCGCAGGCCGACGTCCTCATCGCGACGAGCCCCCAGTTCCTCGCGGCCGTGGCCGGCTATGGGATCGCCAGGCTCCGCGGGCTGCCGTTCGTGTTCGAGGTGCGGGACCTCTGGCCCGAGTCGATCGTGGCCGTGGGCGCGCTGTCGGCCGGGCACGCGGTCGTGCGCGGGCTCACGCGCGTCGAGGAGCACCTCTACGAGGCGGCCGATGGGATCGTTGTCGTCACGGAGAGCTTCCGGGAGCGGCTCACCCAGCGAGGGGTCCCCGCCGACAAGATCGACGTCATCAGGAACGGCGTGGACCTCGACCGTTTCACCCCCTCCTCGCGCGACACGCCGCTCCGGGAGAAGCTCGGCTTCGGTGAGCGGCTCGTCGTGGCGTACGTCGGGACGCACGGAATGGCGCACGGCCTCTCCGCCGTGCTCGACGTGGCGAACGGCCTGCGCGCCCGCGACGACATTCGCTTCCTGTTCGTCGGCGAGGGGGCGGAGCGGGCCAGCCTGGAGGCGCGCGCCCGGGAGCTCGGGCTCTCCAATGTGACGTTCCTCGGCGCCCTCCCGCGCGACGCGGTGACCGAGGTGTATGCGACCGCCGATATATGCCTCGTCCCACTGCGCAAGACCGAGCTCTTCCAGACGGTCATCCCGTCCAAGATCTTCGAGATCCTCGCCATGGAGCGGCCGATCGTGATCTCGGTCGACGGCGAAGCGCGGTCCATCGTCGAGGAGGCGAACGCCGGTGTCTTCGCTCCCCCTGAAGACGTACCGGCGATGACCCGGGCGATCGTCGAGCTCGCCGCCGATCCGGAGAGGCGAAGGCGCATGGGGCCCGCAGGGCGGGCCTACGTGATGCGGTCGTTCGAGCGCGACATGCTCGCGCGTGACTATGTCGATGTGCTGGAGCGCGTGATCCGCCGCTCGCGCTCTCCTGAAGGCCAGCGCAGGAGCGAGCGATGAACGTCCCGCGGATCGCCCGCACCCTCGTCCAGCTCCATCCGCTGCAGGTGCTCGCCCGCCCGGTCGCCCTCGGCCATCGCGCGCTCGGCGGGGGGCCGAGCGCGATCCTGGCGCCGCGCGTCCGGCCGGGCTTTGCCGCGTCGCGCCCGCGGTTCGCGGCCTTCGCCGACGCGGAGAAGGAGCGCGGGCGCGCGCGGCTGGCTGCCATTCCCGAGGGGTCGCTGCTGCACGCCTACGAGCGCGCCTACGGCTATGAGCTCGGGGCCGAGCCGACCCTCCCTGCCCCGAGCGCGTGGGACGACCCGATCGCGTCGCACCCGTTTCCCGCGTCGGTGCGCGCCCGCCGGCTCGCGGTGGCGGCGCGCCTCGGCCGCCCCGGGCTCTCCGCAGAGCTGGCGCGCGCATGTCGGGCCGTCGCGCTCGGCCTCGAGCTGCACCTGCTCGCCAATCACCTCCTCGAGAACGCGATCGGGCTCGTCTGCGGCGGCGCGGTAGCCCACGGGCCCGAGGCCGAGGCGTGGTGGCGGCTCGGCTCCGCGATCCTGGCCTGGCAGCTGCCGGAGCAGTTCCTCGCGGACGGCGGTCATTTCGAGCTCTCCGCGTCGTACCACCTCGCGCTGACGGCCGGGCTTCTCGAGGCCATCGAGCTTGCGCGAGCGGCCGGGCGCGAGGTGCCCGAGAGCTGGCGGACGACGGCGGAGAGGGCCCTCGGGTGGGCCGCAGCCGTGCGCGCGCCGGACGGCTCGTACCCCCTCTTCAACGATGCATCGCTCGACGCCGCGCCCGAGCTCGACCAGGTCCTCGCCCTTGGCGCGGACCTCGGCCTCTTCATGCCGGACAGGGCCTCCGGCGGCGAGCGGGGGGCCCCCGGCACGCCGCCGGACGATACGCCGTCGTTCGACCACCTGGCAGACACCGGCTGGGTGATCCTGCAGCTCGGCGACCGGGCCTGGCTCGCGCTCGACGCGGGGATGGATGGTGCCCCCTATCAGCCCGGGCACGTGCACGCGGACGCCCTCACCTTCGAGCTATGGCTCGGCGGAGAGCGCGCTGTCGTCGACTACGGGGTCTCTAGCTACAAGGCCGACGGCGACCGTCAGACCACCCGCTCCACACGCGCCCACAACACCGTGGAGCTCGGCGACGTGGATTCGAGCGAGGTGTGGAGCGCCTTCCGCGTCGGCCGCCGGGCGCGCGCGGAGGTGCGCAAGCTCGAGCGCGCCCCGGCGCACGTCGCCGTGGAGGCCGAGCACGACGGGTATCGAGCTCTCCCCGGAGCCCCACGACATCGCCGGAGGGTGGAGCTGTCCGCTCGGGAGCTCGTGGTCCTCGACGACATCCTCGGCGGCAGGACGAGCGCGTGCTCCCGGCTCAGGCTCGACGAGGCCGCTGTGCGGCGCCAGTCCATCGAGGTCGAGGGCATCCAGCTCGCGCCGGAGCGCAGCTCGGGCGTGTGGCATCCCTGCTTCCGTAAACCCCAGGCAGCCACGGTGTTCTCCGGGCGCGGCGACGTGCGCGATGCCTGGCGTGGCGGCTTCCGCCTCCGCTTCTAGAGCGGGGTGCAGGTTCGTGCGCTACTCGCGCACGAGGCTGCCTGTGAGCGTGATGCGGAAGGGTGCGAGCGCCTCGACCTTGTCGAGCACGAGGTGCAGCGCCACCGCAGCCTGGTGGAGCCCGGGGATCAACACCGTATACGTCGGGTGATCGACCCCGGTAGCGAGCTTGTCGACGCGGAAGCCCGCGGCCTTCGCGAGGCGGTTCACGGCCCAGACCGTGTTCATGCGGAAGTACGTCGGGTACGGCTTCGAATTGTCGCTGCCGCTCGTCCCCCGCAGCAGCCCGACGTAGAGCGTATGAAACCAGTGTGGCGTCAGGTGCGTCGCGAGCCCCGAATAGGAGAGGAGGTTCGGCGCCGTGAAGACGAACCGCCCTCCCGGCCGCAGCAGGCGGTGCGCCTCTCGCAGCACCTCCTCGGGCCTCTCGAGGTGCTCGAGCAGGTGGTCCGCGGCGATCACGTCCGCGCAGCCGTCCGGCAGCGGGACCGACTCGCCGTAGGCGCGGATATGCTTCTCCGCCGGGTTGCGCGCGAGCGCCTCCTCGTCCGGATCGACCGCGTAGATGGTCTTGCCGTCGAGCGGCACCGTCGCGACCTTGCCGAACCACAGCGGCCCGCAGCCGAGGTGGATGATGTCCGTCGCCGGGGCGACCGCCTCGTCCACGATGCCCTGATAGACCTTCCAGTAATGCGCATGATCGCTGAGACGATAATAGAGCTCGTTCGTCTTGCTGTTGAGACCAACGATGCTGCGGGCAATGTCCACGATATCTCCTCAGTCAGTCCGGCGACACGAACAAATCAGCGAGGGATGGATGCCCCTCACACCACCGAGAAGCGCCCCTGCGGGCGCGAATCCCGCGCACGCGGCGGCGGCGGCCGGCGAAGCAACAGGCGCTCTGCGGAGTCCACGACGAGCTGCAGCAGCATGTCGGCCTGCGGACTGACCGCGCACTCCTCGCTGTCCCAGCGGAACCGCAGCTCGACGGTCTCGCCCTCGAGCTGGATCGGGAACACCGCGACCACCGCCTCCCGGAGCTGCTGTGGCGTCGCCGTATCCTGCGCCCAGTTCCAGGGCTTCACGCGCGCGCTGCCGTTCGCGCCTGCGGAGCTCACCTCGAGCGCGACGAGCTTCGCCTCCTCGGCAAAGCGCTCGAGCACCGGACGCAGCTTTTCCACGCCGCTCGCGGCCTCGATCTCCATGAGCGCCCACGGCACAGCGCGGCGCAGCGCCTCCACGGTGGCCTCGCGCGCGCGCCGGGCGTCCTGTGGCTGCGCCCCGAAGAGCGGGAGCGAGCCTGCCGTGCGCACCACGATGAAGAGCACCACGCTGCAGGCGACGAGGGCGAACCCGATCTCGAGCGAGCGACCGACATACGCCACCAGCGCGACCACGGTGAACAGCAGGCTGAGCCCATACAGGATCAGCACCGCGCTGCGATGCGAGTGGCCCTTGTCGAGCAGCTTGTGGTGGATATGCGAACGATCGGCGGAGAAGATCGGCCGGCGAGCGACATAGCGCCGCACCATCGCCGAGATCATGTCGAAGATCGGCAGGCCCAGCGCGAGCAGCGGCACCATGACGGCGAGCGCGGTGCCGCCCTTGTGCGTGCCCACGCCGAAGAGAGGGATCGCGGCCAGCATGAACCCGAGGAACATGCTGCCGGTGTCGCCCATGAAGATCGTCGCGGGGTGAAAGTTGTGAAACAGGAACCCCACGATCGCGCCCGCGAGCGTCGCCGCGAGCAGGCAGATCACCATATTGCCGGGGTAGCCGCCGAGGTACGCGGTAATGAAGTTCGCGACGCAGGCGAAGAAGCCGACACCCGCCGCAAGCCCGTCGAGCCCGTCGATCAGGTTGACCGCGTTGATGATCGCGACGAACCACGGAATCGTCACCAGGAACGAGAGCGGCCAGAACGATACATGTCCGAAGTACGGCAGCGTCACGCACTCGAGGCGGAGCCCGAAGGCCCAGGCGATCGATGCGACGAGGACCTGCGCGGCCAGCTTGTGCCGCGCACGCATTCCCTTCGTGTCGTCCCAGGCGCCGACCGCGGCGATCCCCAGCCCTCCAGCCAGCAGCCCCACCACCAGCGAGTGCTGCGAGAACCACCTCAGCCCGATCTGCGTCCCCAGCGCGGCCAGGATGAACAGCGGCAGCACGAAGCCCGCCACGATCGCAAGCCCGCCCAGGCGCGGGATACACCGAGTGTGTACGCGCCGCGCGGTCGGTTCGTCCACCGCCCCCACAGTCACCGCCAAACGGCGCACGAGCGGCGTCGCTGCCCACGACAACACCAGCGCCAGAATGACCGCCGTGAGCGTACTTACCATCGCTCGCTCCTCTGGAAATCCCGCAGCTCTAAGGTGCGGCGCGGCGTGCGATATTCATAGCTCATCACCATGGCGGACAGCCCGTTGTTGGTGCGCACCTAGTACCCCAAGTCAGCACACGGAACAACCCAGGAGCAGGCTTTGGTCTGCTGCTGGCGTGTTAATATTTCCGCTGTCATTTACATTTTACAGTACTACGGCACAATTTTACCTACGTATGTGAACCGCGGTGCGTCGGCCTGGTGACATTGTCGTTTACCGGCCTCGGCAGTGCCGGGGTCTGCCGTGAAAGCGGAAATGCCTTCCTCGGGGCAGGCGCGTGGCCCGGCGAGCGCTCCATCGTCCCCACAGCGCCGGGAGCCCCTCCGCCAGGCGCGTGGTGTTCCGCAGCAGCGATGAATCCAGCGCCTGGTGCGAGGTTGTCGACCCGAGAATCCATTGTGTGACGGAGCCGGGACATCAGCTCTTTTCGGCAACGCCTTGTCTCGGGCCGACGACGCCGCGTTGCTCATCACGTCCTCGCTAGACGTCCTCGCTAGGGCAGGCCACCGGCGGGGCGGGTGCCTCGCGAAAGAAATCACGGTTTCCCAGCTCGGTCCAGGACAAATCTGGACAGATGCCGCAGCGCGGCACCCGGACGCTCGGGCTGCGTGCGCTGCCCGGCCGGGCGAAGCCAGTGCACCGGAGCCGAGGTCGCCGGAAGCGAAATCGCCGCCAAGCGCCCGAGCGACGCTGGCGCGGCGGCCCGCTAGCACGAGCAGAGGCGCGCGCATCCCGTGAACCATGCGGCGTGCCCGCACGGGCCACGCGCGCCATGGAACCGGGCGCGCCTGGAGATGCGCCCCGTCACGCGGTGGGGCTGACCTGATCCTGCGGATCAGGCGTTCGGGTCATCCAGCTCGTAGTACTTGAGCTTCCTGTCGGACGCGATGATCCTGAACGGATTCCCCGCGACGACGGAGTTGGACGGCACGTCCTTGTTCACGACGCTGTTGGCGCCGATGATCACGTTGTCTCCGATGGAGATGTCGCCAAAGATGGCGCTCCCCGCCCCGACATAAACGTCGTTGCCCAGCCGCGGGACCCCCTGGCTGCCGAAGTTCCTCCCTATCGTGACGTTCTGGCTGACGAGGCAGTTGTCGCCGATGGACGCCCTCGCATGGATCACCACCCCCAGCCCCCAGTAACCAAGCCTGAAATTCGCGCCGATCGTGGCCGAGGACGGGATGAACACCGAGAACAAGAACCTGTTCAGCCAGGTGATGGCCGTGGCGATGGAGCGCAGCTTGTTCCGGTAGAAGAAGTTCCCCATCCGGTAGAGCAGCACAGAAGGGTTCTTCATAGCGTTGACAGGAGCGACCTGAACTTGGTGATGGCATCATCGAGCCGGTTGGCCTGCCGCACCCGCTCGACCGAGCGCCGCGAGAACTCCTGCAGCAGCGCCGGCTCCCGGAGCAAGGTCTGGACCGCCTGCGCGATCTGGCCCGGGCTCCCGACGTCGACCAGGAGGCCGTTCTTCCCCGAAACGATGAGGTCATTCACGGCGCCCACCCTGCTGGACACGACGGGGACGCCGAGGGCCATCACCTCCAGCAACGCGTTCGGGAACCCCTCGCTGTGCGACGTGAACAGGCACAGATCGAACGACGAGATCACGTCCTTCTTGTCGCTGACGAGCCAGCCCGCGTACTCGGTGTTCCTGAGCTGATTCTCGGCGATGAACCGCTTCACGTTCTCGCGCTCGCTCCCGTCCCCGTAAATCTTGGCCTCGACCCAGGCGCCCGCGCCCTGCAAGAGGAGCATGGCCTCGAGGAAGTCGTAGATCCCCTTGCGCTTCTCGATCCGGTTGAAGTAGAGCAGCCGAAGCGGCCTGTCCATGACCCCGGGATAAGCCTTCTGCCCCCCCTCGCCAAAGCAGGAGTCAGGCAGCCAGTTCTCTATGACGACGAGCTTGTCCCCGTTCCCTTCGGGCACCAGGCCCAGGAAGAAGCTGCGCCAGTAGTCGCTCTGGCATATCAGCGCATCGCAGGCGCTCACGACGGCGCCCAGGTACGACCTGTACAGTCTGCTCCTGGCGACGTTGTCGATGATGGGCCCCGATCGAGGGAAGATGACGACCTTCTTGCCGAGCATCTTGCCCAGAAGCCCGATAGATCCCTTCTCGACGAAGCTCAACCCCGAGCTCGAGAACAAAAGGACCGCGTCCACCTCGGAGAGCAGCAGCTCCCGGACGCACCGGAGCACCCTCGAGCCGATCTTGGGGAGCCTCGAGAACACCGACGAGACCTGGATGCTGTCGATGGTGGAGTCGACGAGCAGGAAGTCGAAGTCATCCTTCAGATCGCTCTCGATCAGAGAGCGGCAAGCGAAGTACTGCCCACCTATCCTGCCGTCAGAAGGGGGATTGAACGAGCCGACGAACAGAATTCGTTTCTTGCCTGTCATCTCATCTCTATCGTCAGGGGCAGTAACATACATGTGCGTCGCTGTTTAGCAAGCCGGGGACTCGACTGCCATCGCCGCGCGCGCGACACGCGAGAAGGAAAGCCGCGCGCGACACGCGAGAAGGAAATCCGAGCGCATGCAGAGTCGGACGGCGAAGTCATCAGCGCCTGACGGACGCCGGGCGAGCGATGCCGATGACGCGGAGCCCGCTCCGCCGGCCGCCGATGCGGCCGCTGCGTGGCCCCCGGCGCAGCGCTCGACCGCTGCCACCTATCGGGCGCCGAGCGACAAGCCTGATCCGGACCATCCCGCATGACGCGACGCGACAAAACCAGCGTCCCGCGGTGCGCCCCCCTGGATGCTCCTCCGGAAGGTCACGCGGCGCTCGATTTCGCCTCCTTCCGCCATGTCACACAGACTCCCGTACAACCCGGTTGACAGTCTTGGCGGGGCGCCCTACAAGGTCCGCAACCCTAACGCGTACGTAAGGGTTAAGGTTTCCCCCATGACGACCCGCCACCACCTTCCCGTTGCCCACGAGCAAAGCATCGGCGGGCCCTTCGTGTCCAGCACGTCCAAGGCGGACGCGAGAACGGAGGCGCCTGACGGTGCCGAGGGGGAGGAAGACCGTCTGCTCCAGGTGGGGGACATCGCCAAGGCGACCGGCAAGACCGTGCGGGCGATCCACCACTACGAGGAGGTCGGGCTGCTCGTCCCGCACGCCCGCTCCAAGGGTCGCTACCGGCTCTACGACCACGCGGCCCTCACCCGCGTCCGGTGGATCGGCAAGCTCCACGACCTCGGCCTGTCGCTGAGCCAGATCCAGCAGATCGTCTCGACCTGGGAGTCGTCCTCGTCTGCCCCCGGCGCGATGTCGCAGATCCGCCACGTCTACCAGCAGAAGCTCGAAGAGGTGCGGGAGCAGATCGCGCACCTCGAGACCCTCGAGCACGAGCTCGTGGCGAGCCTCGCCTACCTCGACACCTGCGAGACGTGCGACCCGGCAGAGCTCGTCGCCGCCTGCACGAACTGTAACCTCCACGACAAGAGCACGGCCGAGCCCGAGCTCGTCGCCGGTATCCGCGGCAATGGGCATTGCCGCCACGGCTCGAATCACCGCTGAGCGAGAAACACCATGGGTATCCAGCTTCCGATCTACATGGACTACCACGCGACGACGCCGGTCGATCAGCGTGTCCTCGACGCCATGCTGCCGTATTTCAACGGCAAATTCGGCAACGCCGCGAGCCGGAGCCACGTCTTCGGCTGGACGGCCGAGGAGGCGGTCGGCCACGCGCGCGAGACGCTCGCCAGGTTCATCGGCGCCTCGAACCCCAAGGAGATCGTCTTCACCTCCGGCGCGACCGAGAGCGACAACATCGCCATCAAGGGGGTCGCCGAGTTCTACAAGGACAAGGGCAACCACATCATCACGAGCGTCATCGAGCACAAGGCGGTGCTCGACACCTGCAAGCGGCTCGAGAAGCTGGGCTACGAGATCACCTACCTCAAGGTCGACAAGTACGGGATGGTCGACCCGGACGACGTCGCCCGGGCGATCACCGACAAGACGATCCTTGTCTCGATCATGCTGGCCAACAACGAGGTCGGCACGGTCCAGCCCATCGCGGAGATCGGGAAGATCACGAAATCGAAGGGCGTCCTCCTCCACTCCGACGCGGTGCAGGGGGTCGGGAAGGTCCCGTTCAACGTCGAGCAGATGGGGGTCGACCTCGCGTCGGTGACGGCCCACAAGATCTATGGCCCGAAGGGCATCGGCTGCCTGTACGTGCGCAGGTCGAAGCCGCGCGTCCGCATCACCGCGCAGATGGACGGCGGCGGCCACGAGTTCGGCATGCGGTCCGGCACGCTCAACGTGCCCGGCATCGTCGGGTTCGCCAGGGCGGCCGAGATCCTCATCGAGGAGGGCGAGGCGGAGTCGGCGCGCATCCTGTCGCTGCGCGAGCGGCTCAGGAACCGGCTCTGGAAGGAGCTCGACGCCATCCAGCTGAACGGCTCGCCCGATCGGCGGCTGCCGGGCAACCTCAACGTGTCGTTCAGCTTCGTCGAGGGCGAGGCCATGATGATGGCGATCAAGGACGTGGCGGTCTCGAGCGGCTCGGCGTGCACGAGCGCCAGCCTGGAGCCCTCCTACGTCCTCCACGCGATGGGCATCGGCGACGACCTCGCCCACTCGTCCATCCGGTTCGGGCTCGGGCGCTTCACCACCGAGGAGGAGGTCGACTACGTGGCTGACCTCGTGATCCGGAAGGTGAACAAGCTGCGCGACATGTCGCCGCTCTACGAGATGCACAAAGAGGGGATCGACCTGAACAGCGTGCAGTGGGCGGCCCACTGACGAGCGGCGCGGGCGCCGCCGGCCCGACAGAGCGAGATTTCGAGACGAAAGGAAACGGTCGAGGAGAGAGCCATGGCATACAGCGATAAGGTCATCGAGCACTACGAGAACCCCCAGAACGTCGGCACGCTCGACAAGAATGACGAGCACGTCGGCACCGGGCTCGTCGGCGCTCCGGCCTGCGGCGACGTCATGCGCTTGCAGATCAAGGTCGGCGAGGGCGGCGTCATCGAGGACGCGAAGTTCAAGACGTTCGGCTGCGGGTCGGCCATCGCGTCGTCGTCGCTCGCCACCGAGTGGCTGAAGGGCAAGACGATCGACGAGGCCGAGACGATCAAGAACAGCATGATCGCCGAGGAGCTCCACCTGCCTCCGGTGAAGATCCATTGCTCGGTCCTCGCCGAGGACGCGATCAAGAGCGCCATCGCCGACTTCCGCGCCAAGCAGCAGGCGAAGAAGGAGCTCGCGGGCGCGGCGCCTTCGGCCACCGCGACGGCGAGCGCTGAGTAACAGCGCCGGGGCTTCGGGGCGGAGGCGGCCCACAGCACCGGAACCGGAACCGGAACCGGAGAAGGAACGACGCATGCAGAGCAGTGAGCAGACCACGACCAAGGCGGCGGACACCGGGCCGCACGCCGCGCCGACCGCGACCGCGGACGCCGCGCCCGCGCGCGGCGACGGGGCCTCGGGCGAGGCGGAGGCGAAGTCGAAGCGGACGCTCTCGGTGAGCGACGCCGCGGTGCAGGCCATCCGGGCGCAGCTCGCCAAGCGCGGCACGCCCGAGGGCGCCATCCGGGTCGGGATCCGCGGCGGCGGCTGCTCCGGGTTCTCCTACGTCATCGAGTTCGAGGACAAGCCGCCCCGGTCCGGCGACCTCGTCCTGGAGTTCGCCGAGCCGGACAAGGCGACCGTGCGCGTCTTCTGCGACAAGAAGAGCATCCTCTACCTGGGCGGCTCGGTGCTCGACTGGGAGAAGACGCTCATGTTCCAGGGCTTCAAGTTCAAGAACCCGCACGAGGCGACGCGCTGCGGCTGCGGGCACTCGTTCACGGTGGCCTGAGCCGCCGCAAGGGAGCGCGCGAGAGAGCTCGCCGAGGCGCCTCCCCCAGAGCACGCCATGACCGATCCCTTCGATACCCTGGGCGTCGAGCCGCGGTTCGACCTCGACCTGCGCACGCTGGAGCAGCGCCACCGCGACCTCTCCCGCGCGCTCCACCCCGATCGCTACGCGGGCGCCCCCGCGGCCGAGCGCCGGCTCGCGCTCGGCCGCGCGATCGAGGCGAACGACGCCCTGCGCGTCCTCAAGGATCCGATCCGCCGGGCGGAGGCGCTGCTCCAGCGAGCCGGGGTCGCGCGGGGCGAGGAGGGCGAGCAGAAGGCCTCCCCCGCCCTGCTCATGGAGATGATGGAGTCGCGCGAAGAGCTCGCCGAGGCGGCGAAGGGGCGCGATCCCGCGCGGATCGCCCGGCTCGGCGAGGCGATGCTCGCGCGCGAGCAGGCGACCCTCACGGCGATCCAGGGCGCCTTCGCCGCCACAGGGAATGATCCGGAGCAGCTGAAGGGCGTGCTCGCCTTGCTCAGCGAGCTCCGCTACATCCGGCGGTTCCTCGACGAAGTGAGCGCCATCGAAGAAGAGCTCGCAGATTTGAAATGACCCTCCTCGAAATTTTCGACCCCAAAGCAAGGCCCAGCCCGATCGGCATCGATCTCGGGACGACGAACTCGCTCGTCGCCCGCGTGCGCGACGGCCGCCCGGTGGTCATCGACGACTGCAACGGAGAGCGGCTCGTGCCTTCGGTCGTGCACTACGACGAGCGCGGGCACGCGGTCGTGGGCGACAGCGCGCGGCGGCTCGCGCAGAGCTACCCCCGCGAGACCATCGTCAGCGTGAAGCGCTTCATGGGCCGCGGCGCGAACGATCCGGAGACGCGGCGGCTCGGGCCGTACGAGTTCGCGGAGCCGAAGGGCCCCGAGGACGCGAAGAGCGTGCGCTTCAAGGTGCGGGACGCGGTCGTGACGCCCGTCGAGGTGTCGGCGGAGATCTTGAAAGAGCTCCGCACCTCGGCGGAGCGCGAGCTCCGCTCCGTGGGCGGCGCGGTGATCACGGTGCCGGCGTACTTCGACGACGCCCAGCGGCAGGCGACCAAGGACGCGGGCCGGCTGGCCGGGCTGGAGGTGCTGCGCCTGCTCAACGAGCCGACCGCCGCGGCGCTCGCCTACGGGCTCGACAAGCAGCAAAACGGCCTGTTCGCCGTGTACGACCTCGGCGGCGGGACGTTCGACGTCACCGTGCTCCTGCTCGACAACGGGGTCTTCCAGGTGAAGTCCACCGGGGGCGACAGCTCGCTCGGCGGCGACGACATGGACAGGGCGCTCGCAGAGCGGCTGCTCGAGGAGATGGGCGCGACGCGGCGCACGCCCGAGGTGGTGCGGCTCGCGCTCGACACCGCCCGCAGCATCAAGCACGCGCTGACCGACGCGACGCAGATCGAGATCGAGCTGCCCGTGCAGGCGGCCGAGGCGACGGGCGGCCCGGCGTCGAAGCTTGTCACAGTGACCCGCGACGAGCTGAACGCGCTCATCACGCCGCTCCTGGAGCGCACGGGCGTCGCGTGCCGCCGCGCGCTCCGCGACGCGGGCGTCCAGGCCGCGGACCTCGACGGCGTGATCCTCGTGGGCGGCGCGACGCGCGTGCCCCACGTGCGCGACTACGTGGCGAGCCTCTTCGGCAAGGAGCCGCTCAAGGACATCGATCCCGAGGAGGTCGTCGCGCTCGGCGCGGCCATCCAGGCCGACATCCTGGCCGGCTCGATGGATCGCGCGGACGAGGTGCTGCTGCTCGACGTGCTGCCGCTGTCGCTCGGCATCGAGACGATGGGCGGCGTCGCCGAGAAGATCCTGCCGAGGAACACGACGATCCCGGCAGGGGCGCGGCAGGTCTTCACGACGTACGCGGACAACCAGACCGGGTTCGATCTCCACATCGTGCAAGGCGAGCGGGAGCTCGCCGCCGACTGCCGCTCGCTCGCGCGCTTCGTGCTGAAGGGGATCCCGCCGATGCCCGCGGGCATGGCGCGGCTCGAGGTGACGTTCCGCGTGGACGCCGACGGCCTGCTCGGCGTGACCGCGCGCGAGCTGACGACGGGGGTCGAGCAGAAGGTCGAGGTCAAGCCGAGCTACGGGCTGACCGATGAGGAGGTCGAGGACATGCTCCTCGCGGCGCTGGACCACGGCGAGGAAGACCTGCTCAAGCGCCGGCTGGTCGAGGCGCGGGTCGAGGGCGAGCGCGTGGCGATGGCGACGCGCAAGGCGCTCGCCGCGGACGCCGATCTGCTCGAGCCGGGCGAGCGCGAGGCGATCGAGGGCGCGCTGAAGGGCCTCGACGCCGCGATCCGCGGGGACAAGCCGGGGCTCATCCTGGCGCGCACGGAGGCGCTCGACGAGGCGACGCACGGCTGGGCTGGTCGGCGGATGGACCGCGCCGTGGCCAGGGCGATCGCGGGCAAGCAGGTCGAGGACGTCGAGGCGAAGGTCGCCGCGGCGAAGGGCGTGGACGCGCACCTGGCCGAGCACGGCGGGGACGACGCGAGCCACCCGCCGGTCGAGGCGGGCGGCGTTGGCCCGGCGAAGGCCGGCGTCGAGGCGAGGAGGAGCTGATGGCCAAGGTCCGATTTCTGGCGCACGGCCGCGCGTGGGAGGTCGAGGCCCCGGTGGGCTCGTCCGTCCTCCAGGCGTCGAAGTCCGTGGGCGCGCCCGAGGGCGACGCGTGCGGCGGCGTCTGCGCGTGCTCCACCTGCCACGTCTACGTCACGAAGGGGCGCGAGCTCCTCAGCGAGGCCGAGGAGGACGAGGAGGACATCCTCGACAAGGCCTTCGACGTCCGGTCGACGAGCCGCCTCGGCTGTCAGGCGAAGATCTTGAAAGACGGCGATATCGAGGCGGAGATCTCCCGCGAGAGCCTCGACGCTTTCTACAACGAGCACCCGAACGTGAAGGATCCGCGCAAGGGCTGAGCCCTCGGCGCGGGCCGACCAGCGCCATCAGCGCGCAACGACGGCAGGGACGGCTACGGCGGCGGGCTCACCTTCGTGGTCGTCGGCTTCGGTTCGCGCTGCGCGGGCGGCGGGCGGCGGAGCTTGTCCAGCTCCGTGCGCGCCTCGACGGCGATGCGCCGAGCGATGTGGGCGAAGGCCGAGACGGCCTCCTTGGCGGGCGGCGTCGAGACGATCGCGACGAGGTGCTGCGCGGCCGTCTTCCTGCCGATGGGGACGAGGAAGAAGGTCAGGGCGGCGAGGAGGAACACGACGCCGTTCGTGAGGCGCTTGAAGAACTCGCCGACCACAGGGGCCGAGCGTAGATGGAGCGATCGGCCGGGGCCCAGTTCTCGGGCGCCTTTTGCCCTTCCGCGGGGCGCAGCCTGCTGCGCCGAGCCGAGCGCGTGGACGGCGGACCGCCCCATGTTCGCTGCCCCTTGCCAGAGCGCCGGCGACTCACGACATACGGCGAGCGCATCGACCCGGCGGCGCCGAGCAGTGGAGTCCGGCCGTCCCGGGGCGATGGAGCGATCGGCACGGCCGCCGGAAGGCGGCCGTGACAAGGAGGGGACTGAGATGCTCAAGCCTGTTCTATTCACCATCATGATGGCGGCGGCGTCCGCGCCGGCCTCTGCTGCGGCAGAGGGGCAGGGCTCGACAGGGCAGCAGGCCCAGGCCAACCAAACCAAGCTCAGCGAGTCAGATCGGGAGTTCGTCGAGAAGGCTGGTCAGGGAGGGCTCCTGGAGGTGCGGCTCGGGCAGCTCGCGAAGCAGCGCACCGCGAGCCCGGAAGTGAAGCGCTTCGCGCAGCGGATGGTCGACGATCACACGGCGATCAACAAGCGGCTCGCGGAGCTCGCGCACCGCAAGGACGCGCTCGTGCCGCAGGAGCTCGCGCAGAAGCACCGCGAGGACGTCGACAAGCTGTCCAAGAAGACAGGGGCCGAGTTCGACAGGGACTACATGAGCGCGATGGTCGATGACCACCAGCGCGACATCGAGGAGTTCGAGAAGGCCTCGAAGGAGGCGAAGGACGCCGACGTGAAGCGCTTCGCCGCCTCGACGCTGCCGCAGCTCCAGGAGCACCTCGCGATGGCGAAGCAGGTCCACGGCAAGGTGAAGGGGAAGTAGCGGCGCGAGCGCGCCGGCCCCGCGCGGCGCGGCCGGCGCACCGCCGTCGGCGCGCTCAGGCGACCACGCGCGCCGCGCGCTCAGGCCTCTCCGCCGGCGGCGGGGTCGTCCTCGACCTCGCCGCGCCGCGGACGGGCGCGAGCTTGCCCCGGAGCTTCTGGTACGCGGCCGTGTCGACCGGCTCGCCCCGGACCCAGGTGCGGATGAACGGCGCCACCCCGGACTCCCAGGCGGCCCCGAGGCGAAGCGCGAGGAACTCGCCGTAGAGCGCGGTGAAGAGCGTCTCGAGCTCCTCGATGAGGTACATGCGCTCGTAGAACTGCTCGTCCACGGCGTCCTTGACGACGCTCGGGATCTTCACGCCCGAGAGCGAGAACGCGTCGGCGTTGAACAGGAAGGCGTACTCGAGCTCTCCGCGCGTGACGCGGACGCGCGCGTGCGACGGGAGCTTGCCCTGGCGCAGCGCCTCGTGGGCCTCGGGGGCGCTGCTCGGCGCCGCGCCCTTGAGCCGGCTCTGCTCCTTCTCCTGGACGAGGGTGATCTGCCCCTCGAGCCAGAGCTCGCAGACGCCGAGGGCGTCCAGGGAGAAGCGGCCCTCGAAGAGCTCGCTCTCGAACCAGAGCCAGACGAGGAATTCGCGGCCGACGAACCGGCGCTGCTCGATCAGCTCAGCGAGGCTCACAGGGCACCTCCAAGGGTCGATTCAGCGTGGAAGACCGTGGGCTTGAGCAGCTCGAACGCGGCCAGCTGCTCGGCCGTCAAGCCGAGCTCACGGGCGGCCGTGTACGGGCTCTCCGGCACGAGATCGAGCTCGAAGGTCTCCTCGAAGAGCTCCGAGAGCCCCTCGTGCGCGCGCGGCGACTGGTTCCAGAACCGGACGACGCCGGCCTCCAGGTTCCAGGACAGATCCACGACCTTCATCACCGGCATGAGCTGCGCGCGGAGCTTCCTCGACACGACGGCCCGGAGCTCCTCCTTCTCGCGCCGCCCGAGCTTTTCGCGCCCGCGCTTGGCGAGGTGCTCCCGCTCCGCCTCGGCGAAATGCGCCTTGAAGAGCGCCGAGGGCACCTGCCAGCGATCGGTCCTGAGGCCGAGGTTGATGTACGAGTTGAAGAAGATCTTGCCGTGATCGAGCTCGCAGTCGAGCGGATTCTCGATGGAGCACCACCCGGCGCGCTGCTCCGCGTCCTCCTCGACCGTGAGCGGCCGGAACGCGCGGAGCTGGATTCGCTCGACGAACCTGTCGCGGAACCCCTCGGTGAGCTCGCCGCGGACATAGAACTTCGAGAATGAGATGGATCCTTTGAGTGCGCCCAAATGATCGTCCTTTCGTCTCGTGAAGGGCGAAGGAGGTAGCCGAGCGGATCCAGGGGGTCAAAAAACCGGACGGCGCGCCGCGGCCATCGGCCACCATCGGCCAGACGACGCCGACGAACGGCGACGGCCGCCAGGCGGGCTGGGCAGCGAGGCGCGGTCAGAGCGGCTGGACCAGCGGCGGGCGCAGCCAGCGGCCCGAGAACGGGCCCGTGAGGTAAAAGCGGTAGTGGAGGAAATAGGGCTCTTCGTCGGGCCCGCAGAAGACGACGGTGGATCGCAGGAAACGGCCGAAGACGTCGTCGCCGGGCTCCGCGGACAGGCGGTGGCCGATGGCCGGCGCGGGCAGCGCAGGAAAGCGGGGCGGCGCGCCCTCCGAGAACCCGCGCGGCAGATCGCACGGAGCGGGCGGAGCAGGCGCCCGCTCCGCGCCGGCGTCCGGGTCCGGGGCGCCCGCCTCCTCGGGCGGGACGTCGGTGGAAGCCGCGACGCAGCCCGTTACGGCGCTCCCCGACGAGGCAAGGAGAACCAGCACACGCCACGCGCCGACGCTCGCCCTGGGCACCGTCCTGCCTCCGTCCGAGAAGCGCGAGTCCGCGGAGGGCCGGCGGTCGTGGCCGGCACACCGCGCCTGCGCGAACGCCGGAGGAGCAACGGCGGTGCCGCGCCGCCCGCGCAGCAGGGGCGCACCGAGCGCGCTCGCGGAGCCCGAGGGCAGCGGGCGCGCTCGTGGGACGGACGGTCAGACGTTGAAGAGGAAGTGCGCGACGTCGGCGTCCTGGAAGACGTACGTCTTGCCCTCGACGCGCAGCTTGCCGGCGGCGCGGATGGCGGCCTCGGTCCTGTGCTCGACGAGGTCGTCCACCCTGTAGACCTCCGCCCGGATGAAGCCCTTCTCGAAATCGCTGTGGATGACGCCCGCGGCCTGCGGCGCCGTGCACCCGATCGGGATCGTCCAGGCGCGGATCTCCTTGGGACCGGCCGTGTAGTAGCTCTGGAGGCCGAGCAGCCGGTAGGCCTCGCGCGCGAGCGTCGAGAGCGCCGGCTCCTTCATGCCGAGGCTCTCGAGCATCTCCTTGCGCTCGTCGGGCGCGAGCTCGTTCAGCTCCGCCTCGAGCTTGCTGCAAACGGGCACGACGCCGCTGCCCTCGGAGGCGGCGCGCTCGCGCACCTTCGTCGCGAGCGGGCCCGTGCCGGAGACGTCGGACTCGTCGACGTTCGCCACGTAGAGGACCTTCTTCGCCGTGATCAGGCCGAACGTCTTCACGACCTTCCGCTGCTCCTCGTCGAAGGAGAGCCCGCGGACGGGCTTGCCGGCCTGGAGCGCCTCGAGGCACTTCTCCATGAGCGCGATCTTGGGGAGGAGCTCCTTGTCGCCCTTGGCCTGCTTCCGCGTGCGCTCCAGCATCCCCTCGAGGGAGCCGAGGTCGGCCAGCATCAGCTCCGTCTCGATCGTGTCGATGTCGCGGAGCGGGTCGACCCCGCCGTCGACGTGCACGACGTCCGCGAGCGTGAAGCAGCGGACCACGTGGAGGATGGCATCTACCTCACGGATATGACTCAGGAATTTGTTCCCGAGCCCCTCGCCCGTGCTCGCGCCGCGCACGAGCCCGGCGATGTCGACCACCTGCACCATGGCGGGGATGATCTTCTCGGTCTTGATGAACTTCGCGAGCGTCGTGAGCCGGTCGTCGGGGACAGGGACGGCGCCGACGTTGGGCTCGATCGTGCAGAAGGGGTAATTCTGCGCCTCGGCCTTGGCGGCCGTCAGCGCGTTGAACAGGGTGCTCTTGCCCACGTTGGGCAGTCCGACGATGCCAACCTCGACGCTCATGGCGCGCACGTCTAGCACAGGCAGGGTCGCGCGGCCCGGCCACGTGGGCATGACCACCCCAGCGAGATTCCCGGTTTGCCGCGCCGCCGTCCGCCCTCAGCGCCGCGCGCGGCCGGGCGCGCGGCGCTGACGGCGAGGTGCTCGACGAACGCGCGCCCGCGCGGGCAGGAAGCGCGACGGGAGGTACACCGCGACGACCTGGCGGTGCATCGGGAGCCACCCGGCGAGCACCTCGCGCAGCCTGCCCGCGGCGACGTCGGGCGCGGCGAGGTGCGCGGGCAGCTCGGCCGGGCCGAGGCTTCACGCGCGGATGGTACGCTCCGGAGATCGGATTCACCGCTCGCGAGGCTCCGCGCGAAGGTGCCGCTGGACGAGGGCGCGCTGCGGATCATCGACGCGGCGCCTTGACGCCGCTGCGCCGAAGCGTCCGGCTCAGCCGAAAAACGAGGCGATAGCGGCCGCCACACGGGCGACCTCCTCGCCTGTGAGCTCGGGAAAGATGGGGAGCGCGAGCGTGTCGCGCGCCGCCGCCTCCGCGACCGGAAGGGAGCCCTCCGGCGGACCAAGGCGCGCGAAGCAGGGCTGGAGGTGGAGCGGCGCGGGATAATAGATCTCGGTGCCGATGCCCTGCTCCGCGAGCGAGCTCCGCAGCGGATCGCGCAGAGAGGCGTCCTTCAGGCGAATGACATACTGATTGAACGTGTGCCCCGCAGCGCCGGCGTCCGGCAGCGTCAGATCTCGCCCGCCGAGCAGCGCGGCATACCGCGCGGCGTGCTCGCGCCGCCGCTCGAGGAGCGCGCCGAGCCGCGGGAGCTTGCGCCGGAGGAGCGCCGCCTGGAGCGCGTCGAGCCGGAAGTTGCCGCCGATGCGGGTGTGATGGTGCTTCCTCCGAGCGCCCTGCGCCCTGAGCGTCCGGACGCGCTCCGCGTGCTCGTCGTCGTCGGTGGTCACGAGCCCGCCATCGCCGAAACCGCCGAGGTTCTTGGTCGGGAAGAACGAGAAGCACCCCATGAGCCCGAGCGCCCCCGCGCGGCGGCCGCCGCGCTCGGCGCCGAACGCCTGGGCCGCGTCCTCGATGACCGGCAGGCCACGGCCGCCCGCGATCGCGAGGAGCTCATCCATGGGCGCGCAGTCGCCGAAGAGGTGGACGGCGAGGATCGCCCGGGTGCGCTCCGTCAGGGCGCGCGCAGCCGAGGCGGGGTCGATGTTCAACGAGCCAGGGAGCACGTCCGCGAAGACCGGCGTGGCGCCGGAGCGGTGGATGGCGCCCGCGGTCGCGAAGAACGTGTACGCGGGGCACACGACCTCGTCGCCCGCGCCGACGCCGAGCGCCATCAGCGCGGCGAGCAGCGCGTCGGTGCCTGAAGAGACGCCGATCGCGTGCCGGACGCCGAGGTACGCGGCGCACTCCGACTCGAAGGCCTCGACCTCCGGACCGAGGATGTAGTGGCCGCTCCGGAGGACGGACTGGAACACGGCGGAGAGCTCGTCCTGCAGGGCGAGATCGCCGCGGGCTCGATCGAAGAAGGGAACAGGGGCGGTCATCCGTCGGTGTCCTCCGCGGAGAGGGGATCGCGGTAATGGCGCGTGGCCGCGGCGCGGGGCCGGGCGAGCGGCGCGTCCTCGTCGAGATCGAGACAGCGGACGATGTCGCCGCGGCGCTCGTAGCGATAGCCGCTCTCGGGGCAGCGCAGGAGGCCGTCGCGCGCGGCGACGAGCTTGTGGCCGTGGCGGCTCATCCAGCCGGTGCGCCGGGCCGGCAAGCCGGTGACGAGCGCATAGTCGGGCACGTCGCGCGTGACGACCGCGCCGGCGCCGACGAACGCATGGCGCCCTATCGTGACGCCGCAGACGATGGTGGCATTGGCGCCCACGGTGGCGCCGCGGCGGATGCGCGTCGTGTCGAGGAACGCGCGGCGGTCGATCGGGGCACGCGGGTTGACGACGTTGGTGAGCACCGCGGACGGGCCGAGGAACACGTCGTCCTCGACCAGCGTGCCGTCGTAAAGAGACACGTTGTTCTGGATCCGGACGCCATCGCCGATGACGGCGGTGCCCGCGACGAAGACGTTCTGGCCGAGGACGCAGGCGCGGCCGATCCGCGCCCCCGCCGAGATATGGCAGAAGTGCCACACCTTCGTCCCCTCGCCGATGTCGCAGGGCTCGTCGATGCACGCAGACGGGTGCGCGAAGAATGGCTTTGCAGGCTCGCTCATGGCGCCCTGTCCGCGGGGCCCCTGGAGTCCCCCTCTGGCAGCGCACCCAGCGGGCCGCCTGCCGGAGGCACCGGCCAGATCCCCCAGGCGCCGCGCGTCGCCAGCGGCGGGCCGGCGAAGTCGATGACGGGCGACCTGACGCGCCCGATGAGGTAGGCGGCGCCCAGGCCGGCGGCGCGGCGCGCGAGCGAGGCGGGGTCCTCGAAGCTCGAGCGGACAGGCGGATCACGGGGATCGATCGAGCGATCGGGGTACACCCCCTCGGGACGTCCGAGGGCAGCGAGCGCCGCGAGGTGGCCATAGTCGACGACCTCGAGGAGGAGGGGCGCGGATGGAGGCGTGAGCTCCGCGGCGGCGCGGCCGATGGCGACCTCGTCCCTCCGCGGGTTGAAGTGCTCGCGGCGCAGGTGCGGCCGGAAGAAGGCGCCGAGGGCGAGCACCACCAGCAGCGCGCCGCCGAGGGCGCGCCGCGCGCCGGCCGAGGCGCCCCGGAACGCGCGCGCCGAGAGATCCCCGACGGCGAGCGCGAGCAAGAGCAGCGCGAGGAGGGTCGCTCGCTCGGGGTGGTGGGTGGGCGCGCCGTCGCGCACGAGGGCGAGCGAGAGCGCCGCGATCTGGAAGGCGGCGACCGCGCCGGGGAGCGCGTACGGACGGGTCGCGCGAAGGAGCGGCGGGAGCGGGCGCGCTGACCCCGGCGCAGCGCCGCGGCGGGCGCGCCAGGCGACGAGGGCGATGGCGATGGGCCACACGAAGAGCTCCGGCTCCTCGCGGACCATCGCGGCAGGGTACGCGAAGAGCCGCAGCAGGGCGCCGTCGCCGCCCGGGCCGATCGCGTTGCGGTAGGAGGCGACGCGGGCGAGGAAATGCAGCGCGTCGCCGTGGGCGGCGCGGTTCCACGCGATCCACGCGGCGGGCCCGGCGAGCGCGACGAGCGCGGCGAGCGCGAGCTTCGCCTGCGCGCCGCGGCCCTGGCCGAGGCGGGCGGCGGCGAGCAGCGCCATCGCCGCGAAGGTGACGGCGACGGACCAGGGCTCGTAGCGGGAGAGCGTCGCGAGCACGAGCGCGAACGCGCCGAGGAGGGCGCGCCCGGCCGGCGGCGCAGGCCCGGCCGGCGGCGTGACGAGCGACGCCACCGCGAACAGCGAGAGGGCGGCGGTCGGCAGCTCGGGGACCGTCGCCACGCCGAGGCAAGCGCTCCAGGGAAAGGCGCCGGCGAGCAGCGCGCCGGCGAGCGCGGCGCGGCGGTCGCCCGTGATCCAGCGGGCGGAGAGGTGGACGAGCGCCGCCGAAGCGAGGCCGAGGGCGAACGCGATGGCGCGGGCGACCTCGAGGGTCGGCGCGAAGACCCGGAAGAGCGCGCCGTTGAGCCAGAAAGGGACGGGCAGCCAGCTCGTCCCCGTCGGGTCGAGCCGGGGCGCGTGGGCCCACGCCTGCGCGAGGACCACGCGCGCGAAGTCGTCGTCGCTCACCGCCCGGAAGCCGAGCGCGAGGACCAGGGCGGAGACAACCGCCTTGGCGAGGGCGACGAGGGCAAGGTCGCGCGCGAAAGGGACGGAGGCGGCCGACGCCGCCTCCACGGACGACCCCACGTCGAGCGCCCTGCCCGCTTCCCTCCCCGGCGCGGGGGCGGGCCCTAGCACGCGAGCCTACTTTTCCTGGGACTTCTCGAACTCGCGCAGCTCGCGGTCGCCTGCCGACGAGAGGTAGGCGAGCGACACGCTCGTCGCCATGAAGACGGCGGCGCAGATGGCCGTGAGGCGGGTCATGAAGTTGCCTGCGCCGCGGCCGCCGAACACCTGCGCCGTCGCGCCGCCCATGGCCGAGCCCATCCCGCCCCCGCGGCCCTGCTGGAGGAGCACGACGAGGATCAGGAACAGACAGACGAACACGTGCACGATGTTGAGGAGCGTGTGAAGCATCGGCGTCTTTCAGCTGGGTGAGTCTGGCCCGCGCGAGGGGCCCAGGGGGGCAAGTGGGCGGCAGGACAGGCCGGCGCTCCCGTGGCGAGACGGGAGCGGCCTGCGATCTACCCCTGTTCCGCGCGCTCCGCCAGTCGGTGAGCGGCCTCGACGATCTTGGCGAAGCCAGCGGCGTCGAGCGAAGCCCCTCCGACCAGCGCGCCGTCGATGTCGTCCTGGGCGAGCAGCGCCTCGGCGTTGTCGGCCTTGACGCTGCCGCCGTAGAGGATGCGCGTGACGCCCGCGAGGTCCTCCGAGGCCTTCGCGAGCAGGCCGCGGATGAACGCGTGCACCTCCTGGGCGTCCTCGGCGCGCGCGACCTTGCCCGTCCCGATCGCCCAGACCGGCTCGTAGGCGATGACGCCGAAGCCGGGCTGCTTCGCGAGCTCGTCGAGGACGGCGCGGACCTGCCGCTCGACCACGGCGAGCGTGTCACCCGCCTCGCGCTGCTCGAGCGTCTCGCCGACACAGACGATGGGGCGCAGCTCGGCGGCCATCGCCGAGGCGACCTTCCGGGCGACCGACTCGTCGGTCTCGGCGAACAGCTGCCGCCGCTCGCTGTGCCCGAGGATCACCCAGGTCGCGCCCGCGTCCTTGAGCATGCCCGAGGAGACCTCGCCGGTGAACGCCCCGGAGACCTCGGCGCTCATGTTCTGCGCGGCGATGCCGACCTCGCTCTTCGCCTCCGCGAGCTCGTGGGCCACGGCGGCGATCGCCGTGAACGGCGGAGCGACCACCACCTCGGCCCGGGTGAGCTCGCGCGTCGCCTTGGCGACGGCCGCCGAGAGAGGACATGCGTCCTGGCCCCCGGCGTTCATCTTCCAGTTGCCGGCGATGAGCGGACGACGCGGGGCCGCCCGCGAGGCGGCGCCCGCCTCTCCGGGCGTGCCCCCATCGTTCACGGGCTTCACTCGCTCACCTCGGCCGACCGGAGCGCCTCGACGCCCGGGAGACGCTTGCCCTCGATGAGCTCGAGCGAAGCGCCGCCGCCGGTCGAGATGTGATCGAAGCCCTTGGCGATGTGCTCGCCGGCCTGCTTGACCGCCGCCGCGCTGTCGCCGCCGCCGACCACCGTGAAGCCGGTGGCGCCGCTCATGATGCGCGCGACGTCGAACGTGCCCTTGGAGAAGGCGGGCGTCTCGAAGAGGCCCATCGGGCCGTTCCAGAACACCGTCTTCGCCCTCTCGATCGCCTGACCGAACAGCTCGATCGAGCGGGGGCCGATGTCGAGCGCCATCGTGCCCTCGGGGATCGCGTCGACGGACGCGGGCTCGCCCTGCGTCGCGTCGATGCTCGAGGCGACGACGGCATCGACGGGCAGGAGGAGCTGGATGCCCCGATCGCGCGCCTTGCTCATGATCGTGCGCGCCAGCGGGAGCTTGTCCTCCTCGATCCGGCTCTTCTGCAGGTTCTTGCCCTGCGCGGCGAGGAAGGTGTTCGCCATCGCGCCGCCGATGCACAGGGTGTCGACCACGTTGAGGAGCGCCTCGACGACGTCGATCTTGTCGGAGACCTTGGCGCCGCCGAGGACGGCGACGTAAGGCTTCTCCGGGCGATCGACGAGCCGGGTCAGCGCCTTGAGCTCCTTCTGGAGGAGGAGGCCGGCGGCGCGCTCGCGCATGAGGCGCGGCAGCGCGTGCACCGACGCGTGGGCGCGGTGCACGGCGCCGAAGGCGTCGTCGACGTAGACGTCGCAGAGCTCGGCGAGCTGGCGCGCGAAGCCCTCGTCGTCCTTCTCCTCCTCCTCGTGGAAGCGGAGGTTCTCGAGGAGGCAGATCTGGCCCGCCCGGAGGTCGTAGATGACCTTCTTGGGCGAGTCGCCGACACAGTCGTCCGGCAGGTGGACCTCGTAGCCCGTGAGCTCACTGAGCCGCCCCCCGCACGGCTCCAGCGAGAGCCCCTCGGTCTTGCCCGGCTTCGGGCGGCCGAGGTGCGACGCGAGGATCACCTTCGCGCCCGCCTCCATGACGAGCTTGATCGTCGGGATCGCCTCGCGGATGCGCGAGTCGTCCGTGATCTTGCCCGTCTTCTTGTCGAGCGGGACGTTGAAGTCGACGCGGATGAAGACGCGCTTGCCGCTGAGGCCAGCAGCGCCCCCGGCGGCGGCGAGGTCTTCGACGGAGCGGATTCCGGTGAGCTTCACGGCGCTAGACGCCCTTCCTCGCCACGAGCTGCGCGAGGTCGATCATGCGGTTCGAGAAGCCCCACTCGTTGTCGTACCACGAGAAGATCTTCGCGAAGCGATCGCCGAGGACCGTCGTCATGGTCGCGTCGAACGTGCTGGACGCCGGCGAGCCGATGAAGTCGCCCGAGACGAGCTCCCGATCGGTGTAGTCGAGGACGTCCTTCATCGGCCCCTGCTCGGCGGCCTGCTTCATCGCGGCGTGGATGCTCTCCTTCGTGACCGGCTTCTCGGTCTCGAGGGTGAGGTCCACGAGCGAGACGTCGACCGTGGGGACGCGGACCGCGAGCCCGTCGAACTTGCCCTTGAGCGACGGGATGACCTCGGAGAGCGCCTTCGCGGCGCCGGTGCTCGAGGGGATCATATTGACCGCGGCGGCGCGCGCGCGGCGCAGGTCGCCCTTGCGGTGCGGGATGTCGAGCAGGTGCTGGTCGTTCGTGTACGAGTGGACCGTCGTCATCAGGCCGCGGACGATGCCGAAGTTGTCGAGCATCACCTTGGCGATGGGGGCGAGGCAGTTCGTCGTGCAGGAGCCGCACGAGATGACCGTGTGCTTCTGCGCGTCGTAGAGCTCGTCGTTCACGCCCATCACGACCGTGAGGTCGTGGCCCTTGGCCGGCGCGCTGATGATCACGCGCTTGGCGCCGGCGTTGATGTGGCCGGCGGCCTTCGCCTTGTCCGTGAAGAGGCCGGTGCACTCGAGGACGATGTCGACGCCGAGGCTCTTCCACGGCAGCTCGGCCGGATCCTTCAGCGCGAGGACCTCGATCTTCTGGTCGCCGATGCTGATGTACTTGTCGCCTGCGCCGACCTTCGCCGCCTTGAACTCGCGGTGGATCGAGTCGTACTGGAAGAGGTGGGCGAGGGTCTTCGGATCCGTCAGGTCGTTGATGGCGACCAGCTCGATATCCTTCACGCCGCGCTCGTAGAGCGCGCGGACAATGCAGCGTCCGATGCGCCCAAAACCGTTAATTGCGATCTTCGTCGCCATCACGAACTCCTGGGAAAGTGGCCGGCGCGAGTCGTAGTCACCTCGCGCGCGACGGTCAAGCAAAGCCTCAGCCGCGGGGCGCCGGCGACGTGGAGCGCCGGCGGCGGCGGGGCCGCGGTCGGCTGGCCGGAGCGGCGCCTCGCCGGGAGGGCTTTCGGTCGGTATTTGGGGTGGTTTCGGTCTGTGGGAAGGGGAGCGCCGGCGCGCTCGGGCTCTGTCGCGCCGGGCTCTATCGCGCCGGCGTCACGCGCGGCCGCGGATCAGACGCCGAGCTCCTTGAGGAGCTTCTCCTTGCTCGCGACGCCGGTGTACGAGCCCGCCTTCTCGCCGCCCCGGAACAGGATGCAGGTCGGAACGGCGCGGACGTTGTATTTCTGGGCGAGCTTGGGCGCCGCGTCGATGTCGAGCGAGCCGACCTTCAGCGTGCCCTGGGACTCGGCGGCGATCTTTGCGACGATCGGCGCGAGCTGCTTGCAGGGTCCGCACCAGGTAGCCGTGAAGTCCACGAGCACGGGGATGGGGGAGTTGAGGACCTCGGACTCGAAATTCTCGTTGGTGAGGGTGAGGACGTGCTCGCCTGCCATGATTGTCTCCGTCGGTGCCGCGCTGTTCATGTTCGGGGCCGCGCGGGTGGTGCGCGGGGCGCGCCCCGTGAGTTGACCGAGGCCGCGCCAGCCTATCGGCCCGATGCAGAGCGGACGCCCTGTCGGGAAAGGAAAGTACCCGGCGCGCACGCCTCCGGCAACCCACAAGGCGCTCGCGGCGCACCCCGCGGAACCTTCCGCCTGCGCCATCGTTTTGGTAGATCGCCCGGCGGAGCGCCCCTGCCGGCCGACGCAGCGGAGGCCTGAGGGCGAGCGGACGCCCGCGAACCCGGCGCGCGGCGCTGCACGGTGCGCACGACCACGCGTGCGAGCGCCCGCTCGCGCGGCGCCGAGCCAGGATGGCCCCCCGAACCCTCATCATCACGCCGACGTACAACGAGCGAGACAACCTCGCCGAGTTCGTGAGCTCCGTCCTCGCGGCGGCCCCGGACGCGCACGTGCTCGTCGTGGACGACGCGTCGCCCGACGGGACAGGCGCCCTCGGCGACGAGCTCGCCGCGCGCGACGGGCGCGTCCGCGTGCTCCACCGCGCGGCGAAGCGCGGGCTCGGCACGGCCTACCTGGAGGGCTTCCAGCGCGCGCTGGACGGCGGCTACGACGTCGCGCTCGAGATGGACGCCGACCTCTCGCACGACCCGCGCCACCTGCCGGCGTTCCTCGACGCCATCGCCCGGGGCGCTGACGTCGTCCTCGGCTCGCGCAACATGCCGGGCGGCGGCGTGGAGGGCTGGGGCCTCGGGCGGCACGTGCTCTCGAAGGGCGGCTCCCTCTACGCGCGGGCCATCCTGGGCGTCGGCATCCGCGACCTCACGACCGGCTACAAGGCGTTCACGCGGCGCGCGCTCCTCTCGCTCGATCTCGGCAGCGTGCGCTCGAACGGCTACGCCTTCCAGATCGAGACGACCTACCGCGCGCTGCGCAAAGGGCTCCGCGTGGTCGAGGTGCCGATCGTGTTCGTCGACCGCCGCGCAGGCCGCTCGAAGATGAGCCGCCGGATCTTCGCCGAGGCGATCGTCGAGGTCTTCCGCCTGAAGCTCGACGCCGCGCGCGGCCGCATCTGAGCGCGCGGCCCCGCCGGAGCGCGAGCGCGCGCTGGGCTCAGCGTTCCCCCGCGCGAGGCGGCCGCGACCCGGCGTGCGCGCGGCCCTGCTCGTCGGCCTCCAGCTCGTCGAGCTCCTCGTCCAGCGCGACGTCGCCGTCGTGGATGCGCGATCGACCGGGGGCCTCCTGCTCCTCGAAGCGCACGCGCGCCGCCTCGGCCTGGCCGCGCTCGGCAGCGGCGTCGGGCTCCGGGCGCCCGCGGACGGCGCGGGTGGCGCGGCGCAGCGCGAGGTCGGCGACCCGCCCGGCCCTGCGCACGTTCGGCGCTGCCTTCTCGCGCAGCACGCGGCCGAACACCAGGGACAGCAGCGTCAGCACCGTCGGGACGATCACCCCGAGCGCGAGGCCGACGGCGATGCGCGCGACGGTGAGGCCGAACAGCGCGGCCACGAGCGGCAGGCCCACCAGGCCGCGATCGAGCGACGGGCGCCCCTCGTGCCGGCGCGCGCGCCGCTCCTCCTTGCGCGCGCGCCTCACCTCCCTGCGCTCGTCCTTGCGCGCGCGCTTCTCTTCCTTGCGCTCGTCCTTGCGCGCGCGCCGCTCGTCCTTGCGCGCGCCGCGCTCCTCGGGCTCGCCACCGCGCGACGCCTCGGGAAGCGCGCCGCCCGCTTCGAGCCCCGAAAGGAGCGGCGCGATACGCGCGGCGCGGCGGTCCGGGTCGGGCTCCAGCATCGCGGAGAGCGCCCGGACGAGGCGCGGGTCCGCGCGATCGCCGAGGGCAGCGGGCACGTCGATCGCGAGCCCTCGGTGCGGCAGGTTCTCCGGCTCCTCGCCGGTGAGCAGGCAGAGCGCGGTCGCGCCGACGGCATAGACGTCCGACGCGGGCAGCGCGCGGCCCTGGAACTGCTCCGGCGCCATGTACCCGAACGTGCCGACCACGGTGCTCCCGCCCTCGGGACGCATGCGATCGCGGACCGCGCCGAAGTCGACGATCGCGAACGAGCCGTCGGGCCGGCGGATCACGTTGTTCGGCTTGATGTCGCGGTGGATGACAGGCGGCGCGCGGCCGTGCAGGTAGTCGAGCACGCCCGAGGCGTCTCTCAGGAAGCGGAGGATGTCGTCCCGCCCGAGCACCGCGCTGCGACGGCGCATCGCGCCCAGGCTCTCGCCGTCGATCTTCTCCATCACCAGGAAGAGCGCTCCGTCCTCCTCGAAATGATCGAGGTAGGCCGGCAGGCTCGGGTGCGAGAGCGACGCGAGCACCCGGGCCTCGCGCTCGGCGAGCTCCACGCTCTTCCAGCTCGAGGCGCCGCGGATCTGGAACCGCTTGATCGCGACGAGCTTGCCGAGCCGCTTGTCGACCGCCTCGAGCGTGTGCCCCTGAGCCCCTTCGCCGAGGGCGCGCGTGATCACGTAGCGCCCGTCGCGCAACGCCTGGCTCGGCTCGGCACCCATCGAGGGAGCGAGAGTACACCGCCCGGGCAACGACACCAGGTCGAAGCCGCGCCTGGGCGCCCGCGAGCGCGCGCGAACGTCCGGACGTCCGGACGCCCGCCGACGCGCGCGCCGCTCGCGCGGCCCGCGCCATGCGCTCTGCTAGAGTCGCGGGCGATGTCCCTGATCCTCACCGTGCTCGGGCTGTTCGCCGCGCTCTACCTGCTGTCGGGGCTGCGGCAGATCAACCAGTGGGAAGTCGCGCTGCGCTTCACGCTCGGCAAGCTGACCGGCCGCCTATCTCCCGGCGTGACGCTGTTCCTCCCGGGGCTCCAGGAGCTGCGGCGCATCGACACGCGGATGAAGAACCGCGATCTCCTCCAGCAGATGGTGATCACCCGCGACAACGTGACCACGATGGTCGATGCGGTCGTCTATTACCGCGTCGTCGATCCGGAGAAGGCCACGCTGGCCGTCGAGAACTACGAGACGGCGATGAAGGACCGCGCCAAGGTCGTGCTGCGCGACGTGGTGGGCGAGACGCGGCTCGACGAGCTGCTCGCGCACCGCGAGGAGGTCGCCGCCAAGGTGCGCTCGCAGGTCGAGGCGGTGGCGGCCGCGTGGGGCCTGCACGTGGAGATGATCGGCCTCCAGGACATCGCGCTGCCGCCCCAGATGCAGGAGGTGCTCGCGAAGGGCGCGATCGCCGAGCGCGATCGGCGCTACGTGGTCATCAAGAGCGAGGCCGACGTGGAGAGCGCGAAGAACTTCGCGGAGGCGGCGGGCATCCTCGCGCGCTCGCCCGGGGCGATGGAGCTGCGCCGCTTCGAGGCGCTGGCGAACCTGAGCCAGGGCAACACCAAGGTGATCTTCGACCTCGCGAAGCCGTACGACGACGTGCGGCACGCGGCGGTCGCGATGGCCGAGGCGGCGGTCACCGAGGCGAAGCCCGTGCGCGTGCAGCAGGGGCAACGCGCGGTCGACGCCGAGGCGCAGCGCGAGGCCGAGGCGGCCCTCGAAGAGGAGGCGGCGCTCGAGGAGCAGCGGACGGCGCGGCGCGGGCGCATGGGCGGGGCGTGATCCCGGCGCTGACCGCGCTCAAGGCTGCGGTCGCGGCGCTGCTCGAGGCGCGCGGCGAGCGCGGGCTCTCCGCCCTCGTCGTCGGCGGGGAGCTCGCGCTCGCCGCCCCGCCCCAGCGGTGGACGCTGGGGTCGCGCGAGGTGAGCGCGTCGCGCCTCGCGCTGGCCGTCGACGCGCCCGAGTTCGCGGCGCTCACCGCGGATCCGAGCCGCCTCGCGGCGGTGAAGGAGGCGTTCGCGAGCGCGGTCCGCACGCCGGAGACGGAGCTCGCCGATCTGTCGCTGGTGCTGCGCCTGCCCGGCGTCGGGCGCGGGTGGAGCCATATCTACCGGGAGGCCGCCCTGCCGGCGGCGCCGGAGCGGCCGGCTCCGGACGCGGTGCTCGGCGGCGCGGCGGCCCTGCTCGAGGCGTCGGGCGACGCGCGGGGCGCGGCGATGCTCCGCCGCGCGCGGCTCGAGGAAGCGCAGGTCGCGGGCGGCGGGGGCGCCGCGCTGGTGCGCTGCGTGGTGCGGCTCGAGCCGGCGGATCGCGCGGCGCTCGACCGCGACGGCGAGCGCGCGGAGCGGCTGCGGCGAGCGGTGCGCGACGCGGGGACGCGCGCCTCCGAGGCGATCGCGTCCGTGGAGCTCGCCACGGCGCTCTACCCACTCGGTGGAGCGGCGGCGCCGGAGGCCCGGCTCGCGCGGGCGCTCGCGGCGCGCGGCGCGGCGGCGATGACCATCCGCCGCGATGACGGGCCGGAGGGCGAGCGCGTGGAGCTCGCGGTCGTGGCGTCCGGCGAGCTCATGCGCATCCGGATCACGGCGGCCCCGGAGCGCGAGCACAGCGGCTGGAGAGCCGAGGGGATCCGCGCGATCACGGTCGCGGCCGGAGACCTCGCGACGCCGGAGCGGACGGAGGAGCTCGCCGCGCTGCTCTGCGGAGGCGGCGAGCTCCCGTGACGCGCCCCGGTCAGCCCCGCGCCGGCAGGCCGGGCGTCGCAGCGCCGTCGCGCGGGGAGCTCTCCGGGCGGGTCATGTTCCGGATCGCATGCTGGAGCGCCGCGCGCAGATTACGTTGCGTGTTGAGCTGCGAGAGGTCGAGCCCGAGCGCGACCATCGTCTGCGCGACGTTCGGCTTGATGCCTGCCACGATCCCGTCGGCCCCGAGCAGCCGGATCGCCGTGACGAGCTCGATCAGGTGGCTCGCGACCTTCGTGTCGACCACCTCGACGCCGGTCAGGTCGAGGATGGCGAAGCGCGCCTGCTTCTCCACGATCTTCGAGAGCAGGCTATCCATCACGTCGGCGGTGCGCATGCTGTCGACCGTCCCCACCATCGGCAGTGTGAGCACGCCGTCCCAGACCTCGATGATCGGCGTCGAGAGATCACGAATGACCTTCTGTTGCGCCTCGATCTGCTGCAGCTGGGCGCGCAGCTCCTCCTCCGTGCGCCTGGATTCCGAGATGTCGAACGACAACCCGAGCAAGCCGCAAACGGGCCCGCCGGCTCCGTCCCGGAGCGGGGTGATCCAGTTGTCCCAGTAGATATCGTTCGTGTCGGTGCGAAAGCGGCGCACCGTCCCGTCGAACCAGTCGTTCATGTCGGAGTCGACGTCGGGCACATCGATGGCAGACGCTCGTGGCTGCTTCCCATAAAGCTCGATCCAGTTGACCCCCAGGAGCTGACCGGGTTTGAGCCCGGCGTTCGGGAGCGCTTTGCCGTCGTGGTAGAAACAGATTCCATCGCGATCGAGGGCCCAGAACGCCAGTTTGTCCACGTGGTTGACGAGGCTATCCAGGATGCGCGCCTTGTTGCGCGCGATCGCCAGCTCCTCCTCGGCGAGCTCGGGTGCCGCCCGGAGCGATCCGAAGACCGCGCTGCGATCAGGCGAACGCTTCGCGTTGCACACCATCGGACGGTACGCCCCGCGCGCATCGCGAAGGCGGACGCGAAATGAGACGGGTTCACCGGTCTGCTCGAGCTTCGCCCACGCCGCGAGCAACGCTGCGCCATCCGCCGGGTGAGCGAGCTCAGCGAATGTGACGCCTCCCTCGCTCGCAGGGCCGATGACCTCCCGCAAGGCATCGTTCTCGTGGAGCAGTCCGCCCGCCACCGAGGCGACGAAGAGCAGCTCAGGACAGCGGGCGAAGAATTCCGCAAACAGGGTGTCCGAAGTAACATTCATCACACGAGCACTCTCCCCTGGAGCTCAGAAAGGCAGCAGGGTATCGCACGCGACGCTCTCGGGGGGAAGAGACTCGACCGCAGCGGCTCATGGCGACGAGGGCACGTACGACGACATCTACAACGACGTATGAAAGAGGACGACGATACGCGCAGCGCAAGCGACTCGGGGCATGAGAGCACCCACTCTTTGCTGGATTACGGTCGCTGGTTCGTCGCTGATCGCCAGGTCGAGCTCAGGGATTGGCAGGCTGCTGCGACGGCGAGACCCTGCGCTCACCGATCCGCCGGCAGCTCGGAGAGCCACGCCGGATACCCCTTCGATTCAACGGACGTAAGGCCGAGATCGGGCACCTCCACGAACACCGCGCGGCCAACGGCGTAGAGCGATTCGAGCAGGATCGCTGGCGGACCGAACGCTTCGAGGCCCAGCGACCACGCCGCCGGAGCAGCCGCGCCCTCGCCTTCCGCCACAGCGACGCGCGTCAGCTCGACAGCACATCCGGCTCCGGGGTGCCCGCCGTCCATCACCTCGACGGCGCGTCCGCCCACCAGCCCGAACACCCTCACGCGGCGCTCCTTCGTGAGGGTCGTCCACGCGCTGTCATCGGCGTCCGTCGACGAGAGGGTGAGCTTCGTCCACCGCTCCAGCTCACCCAGCACCGTGGGAGAGAGGTGGATGGAGCCGAAGGTGCAGACCCGATACTTGACCTCCAGGCTCGTCGGCCGACCGCCGCGCTTCTTGATCCCGAGATCGGCGCGCCGGAGGCGCCGGTAGCGGTCATGCCGGGGCGCCTCGGAGAACGCACGCGAGAACCACGACACGAGCCGCGCCGCCCGAGCGTCGTCTGCGGGCAGGAACCAGCGGACCTCGATGCTCTCCCGGATATCCATGGCATCCTCCCGGCCGCGCGCTGGCGGCGCGTCGGCACCACCACCTCCATGATGCCAGAAATGGGGGCAGGTGTGCCGCCGGCGCGGCGAAGGTAGGCTCAGGCCAGGCTCCCTTCCGCCGGAGCTCGCACGGCTGCACGCGGGGCAAGCGCGCCCCTGCGCGCCGCGGCGCGTCCCCGGCTAGACCCTCGACGACGCCCTGAACGAGTCCGACACGACCTTCTTTGCAAAGTCGACGATCGGCTCCCTGGGGACGTTCTGGATCGCGTACTTGACCGCGTAGCCGCCGGCGAGAAGGGTGAGCTGGCGCAGGATCTTCGAGCTGGCGAGCACGCCAATCGTAAACGCTGCTCCGCCGATCGCGATCGGGACGATGTACGGGACGTCCTTGACCTTGGCCTGGATGTCCTTGGCGAATTTCAGCAGCATGTCGAGGCTCACCGCGCCCTCGCCGCCCTGCGTCTGCGGCGCGCCAGGCTCGTGCGAGCCGGACTCCTGCGAGCCGCCCTCGTAGATCCCGTTCTTGTACCCGCCCGAAGTGTACTGTTCGTTACTGATGCTCATAGCGCTCTACCTCGTCCTGAGATGATCAGCCACGGAAGTGGCGATAGCCCCCCCGGCGCTATGCGAAGCACATACCAGCAGGAATCGCCGGAGCGGCCGACGCGCAGCAACGGTGAGCCCGCGCGGCTCGCGCCAGCAGCAGGCGAGCCGCTTGCGCCAGCGGCGAGCGCGCTCACAGGCGAGGGCGCCCGCCTGCGATGAGGCAACTTGGCCGGGCGTGGCAAATGATCCCACCTCGATCGGTTCGCACGCCATCGCGTCGCATCGGAGGAGAGGCTGCCCGTGCAAACGTCGAATGCGGCGGGCTGCGCCCACGCTCATGGAGACGATGCCCGTGCTCGATCAGCACCGCTGACAGCACCGCTGACGAGCGCTCGGCGCGAGCTTGGAGCACCGGTTGCACGCCGCGGCTACGACCGACGCACGGGCAACGGAGCTCGCTCCCGGCACACGCCTTGCGTGAATCGCCTGCACCCATGTCGCTCACGACGGTGCTGTTCGGCCGGCGGCTGGCCTCGGATGAGGAGGAGAAGGAACAGATCGGCCCGCTCTCCGGGATCCCGGTCCTGGGCCTCGACGCGCTCGCTTCCGCGTCGTACGGCCCCGAGGCCGCGCTCACCGTGCTCATCCCCCTCGGCGCGCTCGGCGTCCACTACATCGTGCCGCTCAGCGCCTTGGTCATCGGGCTGCTCGCGATCGTCTACGTCTCGTACCGCCAGACGATCGCGGCGTACCCGAACGGCGGCGGCTCGTACATCGTCGCGAAAGAAAACCTCGGCACGCGCGCCGGCCTCGTCGCGGCGGCGGCGCTGCTCATCGACTACGTGCTCAACGTCGCGGTCGCCATCTCCGCGGGGGTGGGCGCGCTGGCCTCGGCGGTGCCCGCGCTCCTGCCCCACACCCTGGTCCTCTGCCTCGCCGTCCTCACCCTGCTCACCGCGGCCAACCTGCGCGGGCTCCGCACCGCAGGCCTCGTGTTCCTGGCGCCGACGTACGCGTTCCTCGGCTGTCTCTTCGCGGTGATCGCGATCGGGATCGGGAAGACGATCCTGCACGGCGGGCACCCGACGCCCGTGGTCGCGCCGCCCTCGCTGCCGGTCGCGCTGGGGACCGCGAGCCTGGCGCTCCTCTGCCACTCTTTCGCGAGCGGGTGCACCGCGATGACCGGCGTGGAGGCGGTGAGCAACGGCGTCCCTGCCTTTCGCAAGCCGAGCAGCGAGCAGGCGCGCCGGACGCTCTCGTACATCGTCGCCTCGCTCGCCATCCTGCTCGCCGGGATCGCGATCCTCGCGCGGGTGTACGGCGTCACCGCCACCGAGCCCGGCAGGAGCGGCTACCAGAGCATCGTCTCGCAGATCGTGGGCGCGGTCGTGGGGCGCGGCCCGTTCTACTACGTGACCCTGGCCGCCGTGGTTGCTGTGCTGATGCTCTCCGCCAACACCAGCTTCGCCGACTTCCCCCGCCTCTGCCAGCTCCTCGCGCTCGATCGCTTCCTGCCCGAGCCGTTCATCCACCGCGGCAGGCGCCTCGCCTTCTCCTACGGCATCGGCGTCCTCGCTGGGCTCTCGGCCCTCCTGCTCGTCGTCTTCCAGGGCATCACCGACGCCCTCATCCCGCTCTTCGCGGTGGGCGCCTTCCTCGCCTTCACGATGTCGCAGGCGGGGATGACCGCGCACTGGCGCAGGGTCCGCGGCAAGCGCTCCCGGCTCCACCTCGCCGTCAATGCGACCGGCGCCACGGCCACGGCCGCCACGCTCGTCGTCATCATCATCTCGAAGTTCACCGAGGGGGCGTGGATCTCGACCCTGCTCGTGATCGCAGCCTTTCTCATCTTCTGCAATGTGCGACGCCACTACAAGCACATCGACGAGGTGGTCCGCGACCGCGCGCCGCTCGATTTCACCCCACCTCCGCCGCCGATCGTGGTGGTCCCGATCAGGCGCTGGGACCTCGTGGCGCAGAAGGGGCTCCGCTTCGCGCTCCGCCTCTCGCCCGAGGTCTACGCGCTCCAGGTGCTCCTCGACGATCCTCGCGTCGAGGACCTGAGCGGCGAATGGCACGATCTCGTGGAAGCGCCCGCGAAGGAGAAGGGGGTGCCGGCGCCGCGGCTTTCGGTGGTGCGGTCCCGCTTCCGGCGGCTCTTCAGGCCGCTGCTCCGCTTCGTCACCACCCTCGCGCGCGCCCACCCGGATCGGCAGGTGGCGGTCGTCGTGCCGGAGGTGGTCGAGTCACGCTGGTACCATTACCTGCTTCACAACCACACGGCGTCGATCCTCAAATGGCTCCTTCTCTTCCGGGGCGGGAAGGGCGTTGTGATCGTCAACACGCCCTTTCATCTGCCCGACGCGCCGAATGCCGCCTGATCGTCGTGCGCGGCCGCGCCGGCCCGAGGCCGCCGGGCCAACCCGGGAGCGCCGCGTGGCTGCGCGCCGCCGGTGGCCGTCGAGGGCGGAGCCAGGCGCGGCGGAGCCCGGCCCGGGGCCTCACCACCACGATCGCTGGCGGGCGAGCGATACGATCGCGGCTGAGAGCTTCTGCGGGTCGTGGCGAACCAGCTTGCCGCCGAACAGCAGGTCGGCGGGGACGAGGAGGTCGGAGGCGAGCGGTTTGTCCGGCGAGGTCACGACCGGTTCAGAGCCGGCGGAGGCGTACTCCTCGAGGCCCTCGGAGGGCCAGACGTCGTTGACCAGCACCGCGTCGAGCCGGGCCTCGCCGAGGTACATGGCGATGGTCCCCACGAAGTCCTCGACCGTGTAGCCGGGGGTCTCGTTGGGCTTCGTCATCAGGTTGCACACGAACATCGCGCGGGCGCGGCTCGCCGCGATGGCCTCGCGCACGCCCTTGACCAGGAGGTTCGGCACGAGGCTCGTGTAGAGATCTCCCGGCCCGAGGATGATGAGATCGGCGTCCGCGATCGCGTCGAGCGCCGCTGGATACGCCCGAGCCTCGGGATCGAGATAGACCGAGAGCACCGGCGCATCGAGCATGTCGGAGAGGTTGTCAATCGACGCTTCGCCGCGGATGGTCCGGTCGTTCTCCAGGTGCATCACGAGATCGACGTGATCCATCGTGACCGGGAGGACGCGGTTCTTGACGGAGAAGATCTCGTGCAGGCGCTCGACCGTGAGGGGGAGCGAGCCGGTGATCTCCTGCACCGCGGTGAATATCAGGTTGCGCAGGGTGTGCCCGCCGAGGCTCCCCGAGCGGAAGCGGTGGCCGAGCAGCTCCTTCAGCGCCTCCGGGTGCTCGGACAGGGCGACGAGGCAACGCGTGAAGTCGCCTGGCGGCAGGAGGCCGTACTCGTCCCGGAGCCTCCCGGAGCTCCCGCCCGAGTCCATCATGGTCACGATCGCGGTGATCCGGGCGCTCAGACCACGCAGGCCCGTGAGGAGCGTGTAATGGCCCGTCCCCCCTCCCACGGTCACGATCTTCGGCGTCGCCATCGGGAGCAGGCTACCATGCGGACGAGCGGGGCCGATACCGACCGTCAGGCCGCCGAGATCTCGGCGCGCGGCTGCGGCGCGCACTTCGCGAGGCGGCGCGACGCGACGGCGTGGTACGTGGGCGCGATCTCGGCGCTGTAGCAGCGCCTGCCTGCGGCGAAGGCCGCCACCGCGACCGAGCAGAGCCCCCCGAATGGCTCCCAGACGACATCGCCTGGATCGGACGATGCGCGGATGATGCGATCGAGCAGCTTGAGGGGCTTCTGATTGCCGTGGATCGACCGGGTGTCCTCCTTGAAGCGTTCGGGGCCGCGGACCGCGGGCTCCTGCCAGACGTTGGTCACGCCGACCTCGCAATGGAATTTCGCTCTCAGGGTGGCCCACTCTTCACCCGTCAACGGCCGCTTGCCGTCGACCGAGAAGTAGGGTCGTCCCTCGGGGCGGCCGTGCGCGTTCGCGAAGGCGGCGATCTGCTCGAACGCCGAGGCCGGGGGGTAATACCAGAGGTGGCAGCGTGTGAAGTACTTCCTCGTGGCCGCGTTCTTCACGCCGCACGCCTCGTTCGTCTGGCACAGGGGGAGGCCCGAGCGCTCCCACTCGTGCCGCAGCCAGGCCTTGAGGGGCAGCCGCACGCCGCCGCTCTCCAGGAGGACCTTGCGCACGTACTGCACGCACACCTCGCTCACCACAGGGAACTTGCGCAGCGTCCGGGTGTTCGCGTTGCCCGCGATGTGGGCGATTCCCTTGTCCCAGACGTGGCAGGTCCGGTACTCCCATCCGTGCTGCTCGAGCAGCGGGTGCACCGTCGCCCAGCCGATCTCCGTCGCCCAGAACCAGAGGGTGGCGGACGGCAAGGCGCGCTCCGACCAGACGGCGACGTGGGGCGCGTACCATGCGGCGAGCCCGTCGTGCGTCGGGGGATCGCCGGGAAAACCGGAGACGCCATAAGCACCGTCGGAGACAATCACGGTGGGTCTCGGCCAGGAGGCATAGTGCTCCAGCGCGTCGCCGAGCGTCAGGGTGGGGTGGAGGTTCGTCGATGCGCGCTTCACGGGGGGCACGCGGCCATCCAATCGAACTGCGCGGATCTGTCAACAAAACGGCGGACGTCGGCCCCGGCGAGCCGCGTGGACCCGCGCGCCAGGGGGCGCGGGCCTCCGCCGGGGGCGTGCTTTTCCTGGCGCGCTCCGCCAGCGCCTCGGGCTCTCGCCGACCGCGCTCCCCGAGCGCCCGGGTTCGGCCGATCCGTACGACATCGCCGCCCTCCTGTCGACGCCGGGCGCAACGTCGGTCACGTCGGTCGCGACGGCCGCCGGGCGCAACGTCGGTCGTGACGGCCGTCGGACGCTACGTCGCTCGTGACGGCCATCGGGCGCAACGTCGGTCGCGACGGACCGCCGCGCCGCCCCTGCGGTGGGCGTCGACGCGCGGATCTACGAAGACGTGCCCGGAGGTCGCCCGGAGGAGACAGCCTGTGGAAATGAGGGGAACACTATCCGCGCAGGATCGCGCACGACCCGTGTACCGCCTTCGTGCCGGTGATTGAAGAGATCGCTCGTTCGGCGTATGTTCGGTGGCTTGGTGCGCAACTTCGCTTTGCCGGCGCTCCGCGGCGATGCCCGCGATGAGGCCGACACCGGTGTGACCAACCTACGCGGGGCCATCGATTCCACACGGGAGGAAATCATGAATGCATTGAAGCGCATGAGCTCGAGAGCCGCTGTTCGCGCGCTCCCGGCCGTCGTTCTGGCGGGGTTGAGCCTGCTCGCGCCGCGCCCGGCTCAGGGCCAGACGGCCGAGGAGCCAAACCATCTCTACTGGGCCGACACGCTCGTGACCCACATCGCACCGGTAAACAATGAATATGGTAGCAGCACGACCTACGTTTATTGGGCCGGCGTAGGAGGAGCCACGGAGTATCGGAGCCGTAGCTTGTGCGCGTCGTTCGTCACGAACGTCCTCAAGCAGGCCTATCAGCTGTCCGTCTACGACATCAACACATGGTTCGGCAGCATGAGCCCGAACGCCGCGCTGTACCACGACAGGATCATCGAGGAGGTCGGCTTCGAGCAGATCATGACCGTGAGCGAGATCGAGGCCGGCGATATCGTCGCGATCGAGTATCCGGCGGGGAGCACGGCGAGCGGGCACGTCGCCATCGCAGCAGGCGCTGCGGTGCCACGCGTGGCGACCTATCCGTTCGTCACGGGGACAATCCAGTATGCTCTCCTCGTCCTCGACTCGAGCACCACGGGCCACGGGACAACCGACACCCGGCGCAACGCGGACGGCTCCTGGCACCCGGGTGTTGGCAGGGGTGTCATGCGCCTCTATGCCAACAGCAATGGAACGATCGTGGGACACGCCTGGAGCACGCAATCGGGATCGACCTACTATGGGACGCAGGTGCGCGATATCGCCGTCGGCCGGATCACCGAGCCGTATATCGAGCTCCCTCTACCGCTGTAGCGACGCGCTCGAACCGCCCGCGCTTCCTCAGCCACCAGGCCCGCTCACGCGATCGCGGCGCCGTTGACGTGTAGCTTCACACAAATTACACGATCGTGCACGCGAACGGAGGGCGTCCGCCGCTCATTCGCCCTCGATCAGCAGCCCAGATGCCGCATCGGCGTCCCGATCGTTCCTGTCACGACACCAACGCATCATTGTTCACGGCCACGCCGTGGAACACGCGCATCCACCACGTTTCTGCGGGAAACACCACGCTGCGCAGCCCTGCACGCCATTGTTGGAGCGCGTCACGGTATGCCGCACGAAATGCGCGGACGGCGGCAACCGCGGTCCTTCGTGCGTCTGAACACCCTCTCCCCACCGCAAACGTTGGATTGAGGCCGCGAGGCGCCTCGAAGCTCGTCGCGCGAGCGTCGGGCGACACCGTGCATGCGCGCTCAGGGCCGAGGAAATCGCGGCCATTTCGATGAATCGCGGCGCGCGCCTCGGCTTCCTTCCGCTCGAGCTCCGCCGCCACCTCGCGCCGAAAGGCGTCCGCGTCACCATCCGCCACATCTGGCGGAAGCGAGATCGCAATGGCGGCGTGCTCAGGCCATGCGGGGTTGCTCGAAGCAAAGTAGACGTCAGGACGCCTCGCCCGCAGCTCGCCACGGCCGATTTCGTTGACGAGCACCTTCGCTCCCGGCCATTCCTTCGCACGTCGCACCAGCCCCGCCTCCACCGGGTTCGCCAGTGAATATGAAATCTTTTCCACCACGGCCGCCCGCGTCAAGAGGCGAACAACGCTGGTCGCTTCGTGGCCCCAGACCGGCCCGTCCCAGGTTCGGAGCACCTTGGTCCCCAGCGCCACGAGGCGATGAAACAGCTGCAGGAATCGCGGAAGTACGCCTTCGACGTCAGTGACGACGATGTGCAGGTGCGTGGACATGGCGCACAACGCATGCAGGCGAATGCCGTAGCGCCTGGCCGAAACCGCAAGTGCATAGATGATCAGCTGAGTGATCGCGGCATCTGGCCTGAAGAGGAGGTGTCGCCGCAACGCGCGTCGTGTGAGGAGATAGGTGGCACCTGCAACAATAGCGCGAGGCTGGCTCATGGCTGCCGACTATGCCAAACGCGTGCCGGGGCCCGCGGCCAATGATTTCGCACACTTAATTTTTCGAGACCCTGGCGACTGCTGTTTTCCGCTGGCGCCCGCCATGACTTAGGGACCGCCCCGTAGACAACACGTATCGGGTCTCACCAAGGCACCGTCGGTCCACCAAGGCAACGTCGGTCAGGCACCAAGGCAACGTCGGTCAGATCGGCCGGGCCGGCAGGCCGGCAACGTCGGTCAGGTCGACAGTCAACAGCAACGTCGGTCAGCCCGGCACGGGCCCAACAGGGGCCTCCGTTTCCGGTTGACATCTGGCACGGCGCATGGATCAACCACATTGCGCGCGTTCATGGTGGTCGACCTCGTGCGATGCTCTCGCCCGCCATGCTGCTGGAGAACTCCCATGCACCGACCCCTCCTCGCCCAAGGCCTCGTGCTGTCGCTCTCGCCGTTCGGGTGCTCTACTAGCCCGGAAATTCCTGAAGCGTACGGCATGGCGGTCATGACCGTGAACGGGGAGAGCTTGGTGCTTGACACGGGGGATAGCGGCAAGCTGCCTGTCCCCGGATTCGACGACAGCTGGGACGTTGACTGCTCCCGCCTCAATGGCGAAACCAATCTGGAGCTGGTGGATCACTCGAAGGACAGGAGGGGCTTCTACTACCTCGATCTCCATCTGCTCGGCAGCAAGCGCAAGGGCGGCGACGCTGCTGTCGTGAACATGCGAATGTACGTCGACGATGCGCTTTTCTATGGCTCTTGCCGTGCGACGCTCCGGACATCGTCCGAGGACTCGCACGAATGCAGGTTCTCTTTCGCTGACTGTGGCCTGAACTCGCTCGGCGCTGCCCAGGACGTTGTCCCAGCGCGCCTCGAGTTCGCGTCATTCCACTTGAAATGGTGCTTCGTCCCGTGAAGGGGCGGGGCGCGGTATGTCCGAGGACAGCTCCTCCGCGGCGCGTCGTGGCTCGAGACGACCGACGCCGCTCCACAGGGCGTCCCCACAGAGCGCGAGGCGCTCGCACCGGGCGCGAGGTCGGGCACTGCGTGCCGCAATGAGGCTTGGCGGAGTGCCCCGAGGCGGCGCTGGCCGGCGCGTCTGCCCGCAGGTACACCTCGATCCATGGTCGATGCGTCTCCCCGGCGGAGGTTCAGCGCCGCGTTCGTTCGGTGGTCTCGCCGGGTCCGGCGGCGGCTCGCGCTCGATCTGGTCCTCGCCGGCGCCGCCGCCGGGATGATGCTCGGCGCGGTAGGCGCAGCGGTCGCCTGGCACATGCGGCAAGGCGCGCTGCGCCCCTGGATGGCCGCGGGCGGCGTGCTCGGCGCTGTGGCTGGCGCAGCGGTGGCGCACCGGCGCCGGTGGACTGCCCCGAATGTCGCGTTGTTTCTCGACGGCAAGCTCGGCTCCGCCGAGTCGGTCTCCACGGCCGTTGAGCTCGCAGCAGCCGAGGACGCGACGGACGGCGCGCCCGGCGCCAGCGCATCCGCGGCCCGCGAGGTGGTGTTTGCCCACGCGGCGGCGGCTCTCGATGCCGCAACCGCCCGGCAAGTCCGCACGCCCCTGTGGCGACGCTGGCATGCCGGAGCGCCCCTCGCGGCAGCGGCCATTGGCTATCTCAGCTGGCTCCCCCTGCCACCTGCGCCCGCGGCGGCAGCGCCCCCACCCGGGGCAGAGCAGGTGCGCCTCGCCGAGATCGCCGGCCTCGAGCGGGTGGTCCGGCTTGCCGAGATCGACGCTCGGGACGCGGAGCAACACGATCGGCTGAAAAAGCTCTCGGACGACGCGAAGAGGCTCCGCGAAAAGCTGAAGAGCGGCGTCGAGCGCCGCGAAGCGCAGGCCGAGCTCGGCAGGCTCCGCGACGCGATCACGGCCGAGCGGCTGTCGCTCGGCGAGGGCGAGCAGCGTCATGGGACGGAGTCGGCGCTCGGCAAGCTCGGAGAAGACCCTCAGCTGAAGCGGGCCGCGAAGGCGCTCGGCGATCGCGACCTCGTGGCGTTCGACGAGGAGATGTCGCGGCTCGCGAACAAGCTCGAACGGGACGACCGCGAACGGGCCAGGAAGGTGCTCGAGGAGGCCGCCGAAGCCGCCAAGAGGGCCGGCGCCCCCGGCGTGGCGGAGGCGCTCGAGGAACAACGCAAGCTGCTGGATCAGCGCGGCAAGCAGGCCGACGCGTTGAGGGAGCTGGCGGAGGCGCTCGGCGACAGGCTCGGCGACGAGGGGCGCGACGCGCTCCGCGAGCTCGCCCGGACGGGCAGCGACCGCGACGCGCGGCGGCTTGCTGGCAGCCTCGAAAAGGCGCTTGAAAAATTGAGCCCCGAGGAGCGCAAGCAGCTCGCCGAACGCTTGAAGCAGCGAATGGCGCAGTCCCCGGAGAGCGCGCTCGGAGAGCCCATATCGAAGGAGCAGATGCGCGAGCTCGCACGGCAGCTCGAGACGCCGGACGGACGGCAGCAGCTCGAGGAACAGCTGCGCCGGATGGCCCAGGAGGGGAGCCCGAGCAGCGAGGAATCGAAGCGCCAACGAGCGCTCGACGATGCGCAGCGCGGGGCGGGCGAGGCCGAGGGGCAGCTCGGGGGGACGCCGCTCCCGATGCCGATCGCAGGCGGGTCAGGCCAACCGGGGTTGGGCAGCCAGGAGCGCGGACAGGGCGGGCAGCAGGGGTCGTCGGGGGGCGGGGACGGCAAGCAGGGGCCGGCGCAGCCAGGTCACTCGGAGGGCGGCGAATCGGGCAGCCACGAAGGGCAGACCGGCGCGATCGCCGGGGGTGAGCTGCGCTCACGCGCCAGCGCAAGGCTCAACCCGGGTAGGCCGATGCCGGGGATCGTGACGGGCCGAGCAGCTGGGCGCGCCGGAGACACGGCCAACGTGCGCGGCGAGAGCGCGCTCGGTGTCGTGGGTCCCCAGGAGCTCGGCGGTGTCGAGCGCAGCGATGTCCCCGAAGAGTACCGCGAGCAGGTAGGCCGTTACTTCCAGCCGCGCTGAGTCCGGGGACGAAATGTGGAGCGCGCAGCGCCCACCGGCCTGGCCTAGAAGCTCGCGCCCAGCAGCAGGCCGTTCGCCTCTCCGCTCACGAACGGCGCGGCATACAACCGGGGGAGCCCGGCCTTGGTGACCGGCGTGCGGCTCGACGCGGAGAACGCGTACAGGGCCGTCCCCGCGAGCACCACGCCACCGCCGAGGAAGCTCCAGAACGAGACGTTGGCGAGCGTGGTCTGGGCGTCGCGCAGGTCGGTGCGCCTCGCGCTGCCGAACGGCTCCGTCGCCGCGGACTCGCCCTTTGCCGTGGAGAGGATCGCGAAGGTCACGCCCGACGCGAGCCCGAGCAGCCCGACGGCCCCGCCCGCGACCACCAGCGGAATGTTCGGGCCCGAATCGAGGCTGAGGGCGATGCTCTGGTCCGAGCCCCTCGCCACGAGCAGCGAGGTCGACGTCCTGGCGCCAGCGCGGCGTGCGTCGATCGTGCGCTTGCCGGGATCGACGAACACCTCGGTCGCGAGGGGCGAACGCCCGACGAGCTTGCCGTCGATGAGCACCTCGGCATCGTCGACGTTCACGCTGATGCGAAGCGCTCCGACCTGCGACCGGGCGACGGCGAGCCGCTTCTGTAGGAAGCTCTTCTTCTCGGCCTTCTCGCCGAGCGGAAAGGTATTGAGCGCGTACAGGAGGTGCTCGGCCGCCTCGCGGGGCTGGTTCACCTCCAGCTCGACATTCCCGAGGTTGCCGGCCACGTCAAAGCTCTGCTGGAGATCCCACGCCGCCTGATAACGCGCCTCGGCCTCGGCGAATCGCGCTTCATCGTAGAACCTGTTCCCCTCCCGGTAGAGCTGCGCCGCGCGCTCGCCTGCGCGCGACGTCGCAGGCGGGGCGTCGGTCGGAGAGTTCGGCATCAGCCGAGCCTCGCCGGTCGCGCTCGCGACGCTCGGCCCCAGAAGAACCGCCGCGCACGGGAGGAGTAGAGGCAGGTATTTCAAGAATGGCTTTCGCATGGTGGCTGGCGGGAGAAATGCAATCCGGAGAGGCGACGCCTCAGGGGAAGGGACGCGGGGGAGCGGTCGTCCCCGGGGGCGTTGTGGGCGACGCAGAGGGCGCGGACGGCGGGACCGGTGGTGGGATCGGAGGGCTAACAGCCGAATCGTAGATGTCGTCCGCCGCGGTCGCAGGCTTGGTGGGACGCTTCACCTGCGCAGCAGGACGCGTTGATGACGGACGGGCGGCGACCGTGGCCGCCGAGTGTGCGGGCGGCGCGCTCGGCTCCGCGGAGGGCGACGCCGTCGGAACCTCGGCAACGGCGGGAACGGGTCGCTCAGCGGTGGGCGGCGGCTCGATCGCCGCCGGAGGCGGATGTTCGGGCTGCGCGCTCGGCGTGGGGGTCGCGAGGCCGGCGGGATCGGGCGTGGGAACGCGGCCGCCCTCGGCCAGCGTCGGGTCCTGCCCGCTCGTCGGATTGGCCGCACGCCACAGCACCCAGAAGCCTGCGACCGTCGCGCTCCCCAGAAACACGAGCAGCGCGAAGAGCGCCAGCGTGGCGCGGCGGCGGCGCGCCGCGAGCACCGCCGCGGCGGCCGCTGCGGTCACCGCGGCGGCGTCGGGCCGCGCAGCGGCCGGCTGCAGCCCCGCTCGAGAAGCGGCGGCTGCTGGCTGGGGGGCGGCTGTTCCCATCGGCCTCTGCTTCCGGGACGACGGCCCGCGCGGACCGGACGACTCGTCTTCGGGCGGTGGCCAGACGCCGCTGCCGACACCGACGCGGGCCGTGCGGACGCCACCGGGACGCGCGCCGCCCTGCCCATCGGGAGCCCCCGGGGGGCCCGGCAACCCCTGCACAGGGATCCTGCGCATCGTCGGCCGGTTCCGTTCGTCGACGCCCTTCAACAGCGACGGCGCTACCTGGATCTTCTGCTGATCCATCGCCTGGTGCTCGCGATTCGGGGGCAGCGTGACCGGAGGAACATACACCTGCTTGTCGCTCGGCCCCGCCTCGCGATCCTGGCGGCGCCGCGGCCTGGGCTCGCCCCACTGCACCATCCGCTCCGCGGGTGGCGCTGCCGGGCCGGTGTTTCCATCTTCAGGTCTGCGGCGCGGCTCCTGCGTAAGCGCTCGCTGTTGCGCCGGCGAGGGGTGCTCTTGCGATGCAAAATTCGGCGTGTCGTACCCGCGCGGCGGCTGCTGCGGCAGCGTCGGTTGCTGCGGCGCGGCGTCGCCCGCAGCGCCCTGACCAGCCGGCTGCCCTGGCGAGCTCTTGTTCGCGTTCCTGTTGGTCATGCCTGCCCCTCTCGCCACGCGCAAAAGGCGCGCTGCTGCCCAACGTGGGCAGCAGCGCATCGAGCCCTCGGTGCAAGACGTCGCGCTGTCATGGGCGCACTCCCGAGGTGATCTGCCTCGACCGCTGCACTGCAGACGGCGTGGCGGGTGCCGCGACAGCGCTCCGACGAGCCCGGGGGCACGGGAGGCCAGCGTCGAACGTGCGCTGGCCCGCGCACGATACCTCGGAGCTCGCTCGGGGACAGGGCCACGGCATGGACCCGAAGATACTCCACCCGGCCGCCACCACCACGCACCCAAGCGTCACCACCCCCTCCGGAGCGATGCCAGGGTCGCCCGACCGGAGGGCACGGGCAGCGGGAGCCGGCGCCGTCATGGACGTGAAGGTGCCGGCTCCTGATGCTCGAAGGCTCCGATGTCGCGAACCATGACGTCGCGCGAGGCGCGGCTCCGCGGATCGACGGCGCGCAAAGTCGACTCTGGCCACCTTCTTGCTTCCTCACCGAACCACGCGAGTGTTGCCCACTACTACGCCGTCAAACTTTCTGTGTGCCATGGCATCGATTTTTTGCACCCAGATCGCGTCCACGGCCCGCACCCAGGTTGAGCCTCTCTCCTGCCTTGGCCCTTGGCCCTCACCCAGGGTTGAGCTGCCTTGCCTCGTGGCCCACACCCAGGTTGAGCCCTCCAGGGTTGAGCCTTCCACCACGCCGAGGTTGACCCCTCCGAGGTTGCCCCTTCGGACCCAGGTCGGCCCTCTCAGCCTCAGCGCTCCCATTCCGCAGCGCGCATCGTAGCGGGTTCGTCGCGCCGGGTGACGTTCCTGGCATCCGCGGCGACGACGCCGTACCGGCCTGTCAGCCCACGAAGCTCACCAGCAACGCCAGGGTGAAGCCGAAGAGCACCACGCTCACCACCAGCAATCCCATGGCCGCCCAGCTGGCCTCAGGGCGCGCGGGCCGTCGCGCGCGGCGCGCCCTGCTTCGCTGCGCCTCCGAGGCGCGCTGCTGCGCAGCTCCTGGGGTGGCCTGCGCAGCCATGTCCAGCGCCGTCAGGCCGAACGCCTTCACGGTCGCGCTCAACGTCGGTGGGAGCACCGGCGCCCGGACCGGCGGCAGCGTAAGGGGCGCCGTGCGCTGCCAGTACGACCCCGACGGTATGACCGACCCACCATCCACCCCGCTCGATAGCCCCGCGGCGATGCGCGACAGCTCCGCCGCGAACGCCGCAGCGTCCGGGAAACGGAGCTCCGGACGCTTCTCCAGCGCCCTCATGATCGCGTGGTCGAGCTCCGGCGGCACCGGTCGTGGCGCATGGCTCGACGGCGGCGCCGGGACCTCGCTCGCGTGGGCGCGCACGAGCTCGTGGACGCGCCTCACATGCTCGAACGGATCGCGACCGGCGACCAGCGTGTAGAGCACCACGCCGGCCGCATACACGTCGGTGCGCGCATCGACGGCGAGCCCGCAAGCCTGCTCGGGCGAGAGATAGCGCGGCGTACCGACGAGCACCCCCTCCTCCGTCTGGTAGAGCGACGGCGCCGGCGCGCGCCCATCGCCGCGCGGAGCGACCACCTTGGCGATCCCGAAATCGAGCACCTTCACCACGCGCCGCCCCTGCGCGTCCGCGTCGCACACGAAGAGGTTCTCGAGCTTCACGTCGCGGTGGACGATGCCCGCGCCGTGCGCCGCGGCGAGGCCCGCCAGCGTCTGCGTCACGAGATCGAGCGCCTCCACCGCCGGCAGCGCGCCGCGCGCCGCGAGCTCCTCGCGCATCGTCCGGCCATAGAGCCGCTCCATGACGAGGAACGTCCTCCCCTCGGCGGTCCGCCCGAAATCGGTGACGGTCACCAGGTTCGGGTGGGCGAGCCGCGCCAGCGACTGCGCCTCGACGCGCATCCGCTCCACGAGCCGCGGCTCGCGGTTCAGGTCGCGGTGCAAGAGCTTCACCACCACCGGCTTGTCGAGGCCCACGTGCGCCGCCTCGATCACCTCGCCCATGCCCCCTCGCCCCAGCCGACGCACGGGCCGGTACGGCGTTCCATCCAGCAAGGTATCGCTCAGCTCAGGCGCCGCGCATCGGCAGTCTTCGTGCGAAGGCAAGGCCATCCTCTGCGGGTCGAGGTGGTGCCGCCGTCGTCACACGACGCGAGGAATCGAGATCCCCATCTCGCTCCCGGACCTCGAGCGCGCGAGCGCTCTTTTCACACGCTCGCCCCAGGACGCCCAAGATTTCAACAGATCCGCGCGCAGCGCATCCTGCTGCATTCCCCGGTCGCGATCCAAATTTCCACACAAAGAGACGTGCACGTACGATTTCGGAGCGCGCCGCGATCGCGCCCCCGTGATCAGGCGGCGGTGCCCGCGGCGCTCCCTGGCCCGGCGTGCTCGGTCGTGGCCGCGTGCGGCGGCGCTGCCTGCTCCGTCGCGAGCGCCGCCTCGTCTTCCCGGGCGAGGAGCGCGTCCGTCTCGGCGAAGGCCGCTTCGCGTTGCGCGACGACGGCAGCGCAGCGCGCCCGGGCCGCGGAGAGCAGGCCGAGCCCGACGGCGACCCAGCCAGCTGCGGCCGTGTACCCGGCGGCGATGACAGACCCTGCATCGCCCTGATCGGCCTTGGAGAGCATCACGAACGCGTAGAACGGCGACGGGGCCGCGACGAGGAGAGCGCTCTCGCTCGTGTCGAGCTCCGCGACGAGGCCCGCGATGGCGGCGACGATCCATGGGCCGACCGCGATCGTGAAGAGCAGCGTCAGGAGCAGCGCCCGCGTCACCAGGGGCGAGGCGATCCGCGCGCGAAGGAACGCGCCGAGCCCGACGAGGAACACGTAGACGGCGAGCGCGTAGACGGCGACGTGCTGCACCTGCTGCGCCTGGATCTCCGGCGTCGCGACGGGCGCGCCGAGGCTCAGCCGGTGCCCGATGAGCCAGAGCGCGGCGATGGCGGGGACCCCCACCGCGAGGAGGAGGTACGCCGAGCGCATCACACCGGGCCCGAAGAAGCGACGCAGCCGGCTGGCGCGGCTCCGAGCCCAGTGAACCTCGACGCGGCGCGATGGGCCGATCGGCTCGCCGGCAAAGAGGAACACGCAGAAGATCAGAAACGAGAGCGCCGCGCACACGCCCGCGACGATCGCGGGCATGCGATCGGAGGGGTCCACCGAGAGCGCCGGCACCGCGACGGCGGCGGTCGCCACGGGCGCGCAGACCGCGAACCACGCCTTCAACCCGGAGGAGCGATCGTCGCTCTCGCTCGTGAGGTTCGCGACGGTCACCTGGTACAGGAACCACGCGGGCATGCCGATCGCCGCGATCGGCAGGAGGATCAGAAAGAGCACGTAATCGAGGCCGAGAGGCGCGCGCTGGTAGGCGATCGGGAGCCAGATGGGCGGCCCCTCGGGCACCTCCGGCCAGGCCAGGTGGGCCGCGTACGAGAGCCCCGAGCCCCCCGCCGAGAACAGGCCGATCGACAGCGGGAACGCGAGCAGCAGCGTGACGAGGATCGCCGCGCGCAGGCTCGCCATCTTCGAGCTGATCGCCAGGCCGAAGGCCACGCTGAGCAGCGCGATCAAGAAGAGGAACAGGAAGGCGATCACCACCTCCATCGCGGTGATCCCGCCGAACAGGAACGGCAGCGCCCCGACCGGCGCGAGCATCACCACGTACATCGAGATCGCCGTGTAAGCGGCGAGGAACTTGCCTCGCGCGATCTCGCCGGGCGGGATGCCCGTCAGGAGCACCGCCTCCCAGGTGCGCCCCTCGCGCTCCGAAGCGATGCTGTTCGCGGCGACCGCCGGCCCGACCAGCGCCACCACGAAGTACGCGAGCGAGAAGAAGACCTGGAACAGGATCACGCCCGTCTTCGCAGGCGCGATTTCCTTCGCCGCGATGCCGCCGATGGTCGCCACGAGCAGCGCCATCAGCACGGCCAGCACCAGCAGGATGATCGGCGTGCGAGCGAGGCGCGCCGCCTGCTTGAGCTCGCGGATCCAGATCGGGTTCGGCTCGCGCAGGACGTGCCCCACGCGATGCCGCGCCCGATCGACGAGCCGCTGCGACGCCGGACCGGCGGGCGGCGATGTGCCAGTCTGCACGCTCACTGCACCTCTCCTTGCGTGACCTCCAGGAAGATCCTCTCGAGCTCATTGCGCTCCGGCTCGACGCCGATCACGCCGACGCCGCTGCGCACGAGGTGCTGGACGATCTCGGCGATCTTCACGTCGGTGCCCACGTAGCCGACGTGAACGGCTCCGGCGACGATGTCGACGTCGGTGATCCCCGGCCCGCCCCTGACCAGGAAGGCCGCTGCCTCGGGATCGCCGAGGACCCGCACCTTGACCTTGCGCCGGGAGATCTGCGAGAGCGCCGGATAGGCCGCCTGCCCCGCGCTCGCCGGCCCAGCGGCGTGCGGCGGGTGCGGGCCGTATCCGGGCGGCGGACCGTCGGCGTGCGGACGATCGACGGCGGCCGGATCCGCCGGCGCGCCGTCGGGCGTGGCCGCCTCGGGTCCGTGCCGCGGCGGCGCATGCCCGTGCGCCTGCGCCCCGTACGCGCCCGGCACGGCGGCGTGGCGCGGCGGCGCGTGCCCGTGCGCCTGCGCCGCGCGCACCGCCTCGAGGCGCGCGGCGATCTCCCCGATCGGCCCGGCGACGACGAGGCGGCCCTTCTCGAGGATGCCGATCGACGTGCACACGTCGGAGAGCTCCGTGAGGATGTGCGACGAGAGGAAGATCGTCTTCCCCAGGCTCCGGAGCTCGAGCAAGAGATCGCGGATCTCGATGCGCGCGCGCGGATCGAGATCGCTCGCCGGCTCGTCCAGGATAAGGACCTTCGGATCGTGCAGCAGGATCCTCCCGAGCTGGAGGCGCTGCTTCATCCCCTTGGACATCGTGGCGACGATCCGGTCCTGGATCTTGCCGAGGTCGGTCAGCTCCAGGACGGCGTCGACCACGTCGAGCGACGGCACCCGGAAGGCGTCCGCGAAGAACTCGAGGTACTCGCGCACCGTGATCCTGTCGTAGACGCCGGCGTGATCCGGCATGTACCCGATGCTGCGACGGACAGCCGCGGGGTCGATCGTCACGTCGACGCCGTCGATCTCGACCCGCCCTGCCATGGGCTCGAGCAAGGTCGCCATGACCCGGATCGTCGTCGTCTTGCCCGCGCCGTTCGGCCCGATGAAGCCGAAGATCTCGCCGGGGCCCACGTCGAAGGTGACGTCCTTCAGCACGTCGAGCGCGCCGAAGCGGTGCGAGAGGTGCCGGACGCGGATCGTCGGCCGAAGCCGCTCGATCTGCGCCCCTTGGGGCGGAGCGCCGCCGAGCGCCGCGCTCACGGCCGGCCTCCGTAGCCCACGACCCGCACGAGCACGCGGTCGCTGTCGATCCGCAACCCGGAGTCGCTCGCGCGCCCCTCGCCGCCGTCGAGCTGGCCGAACAGCACGGGCACGCCGGCCGGGAACCAGTCGACCGATCCGCCGGCCGCCTCCTCGATGGCCAGCCACGCGGCGCCGAGCCCCGGGGCGTCGGGCTCGAGGAGCGGCGTCAGCAGCCTCCCGCCGAGGTCGTGGACGTCCATGCCGCCGACCCGCCGCGCGGATCCCGCGTGCGAGAGCCAGCCCTGCCCCTCGCTCCGCGCCGCGAGATCGACCCCCGCGCGCGACGAGACCCTCTCCCCGTCGCCGATGCGGGCGAAGTAGCGGGCCGCGCCCTCCGGTAGCCACAGGACGCCGCCCCGGAGGTCGCGGCCGCTCCGGTTGCTCACGACGATGTCGCCGCTCGGATCGGCGACGATCGCGATGCCGTCCCCGAGCGACGCGGCCCCGTCCTCGCGCACGATGACCGTCTGCCAGGGGAGCGCCGCGACCTTCGTCAGCCGGGCGCCGTCGCGGTCCACGAGCAGCCGGTCGCGCCGCTCGGAGAGCTCGGCGACCACCGCCGTGCTGATCACGCCGCTCGGGTCGGTCGTGCGGACCGTGAGCTCCTCCGCGCTGGCGACGAAGAAGCCACGGAACCGGCGCACCGCGCCCTTCGTCATGCCGGCCCCCGCCTCGATCAGCGTGAGGTGGCGCGCCCGGCCGCGCACCCCCTTCGCGAACAGGCCCACGCCGACGATCACCGCGAACGTGACCGCAGAGAGCAGCGGCAGGTGCCAGAGCGCGCGGAGCGGCCTCCCCTGCCGCGCGGCGCGCGAGAAATTGATCGGACCGGCGAGCACCGCGTAAATGCAGAGCAGCAGCGCGGAGACCCCGATCGCCCAGCGGGAGCTCTCGTTCGGATCGAGCTCCCGCCGCACCGGCTCGAGGTCGACGCCCATCGCATCCTCCCCCGGGCGGAAGGCGACCGTGGAGCGACGGTCGTAGGCGCGGCGAGCGAGATCGGCCACACGGATCTTCACCCACGGGTCGCTGGCCGCGGGCGAGCGCGTCGGGTCGAACGCGAGCAGGTGCACCTCGCCGAGGCCGTAGAACGCCGAGCTTCCATACGGGCTCCCGCGCAGGTTGCCGCCCGACCAGCCGCAGAGCGACTCGGCCACCGCGGGGGTCGCGCTCGGCGCGGGCAGGAGCACGTTGCCCTGCTTGCCAAAGCCGCTGGAGCCGCCGGGCGGCGCGATCTCCGCGAGGGTGGGCGGCGCGATGGGCGCCCTCGCGACCTCACCGCCGACGAACGCCGCGAGCGTCGGGTGCCGCAGATCCTCGGGGCGGGCGACGGACAGCGCCAGCGTGCCGCCGGAGAGGACGAAGCCGGCGAGCGCCTCGAGCTCGGAGCCGCTCAGCCTGGACAGCGTGTCGGTGCGCATGAGCACGGCGTCCGCCGCGTTGTACAGGGCCGCCCGATCGGGCAGCAGCGGGTCGCCGGTCGCGCTGTCGAAGCGAGGCTGCCCGACCCAGAGGACAGGGCTCGGCGTCCCCCCGGGCGCGCGGCTGGTCGATATGTACAGCGGCGCGATCGGCGCGTCGTGGAGGCCCCCGCGGAGGAGCGACCTCTCGCTGACGTCGAAGAGCACCACCGCGTGTTGCGAGGTCGACGAGAGCCCCTGCGACGACACCTGCGCTCCGCCCTCATCGAGCGCCCGCACCTGCACGTCGCCGAAAGGCGACACGTGCACCGGCACGCGCACGTCGACCGACGCGCCCGCCCCGACGGCGTACGGCGCCGACGCGACGAAGACGCGCTCATCGGAGTAGCGCTTCGACTCGACCTCGACCTCGCCCCTGGCCGCCCTGCCGCCGTTGTTCTGGATGCGCACGACGACCTGGTTCCAGCCCCAGGGTATCCCGCCGCTCGTCCCGAGCACGGGCGCCACGTCGACGACCAGCTCCGTCGCGGTCGACAGGGGCGGCGCCTGCCCGGACGCGGGCCCCGCCGAGAAGAGCGCCGCGAGCGACGCCGCCCCCGCAAGGCCCTTCGCGCCCCTCCTCGGCGACCCGCTCCGGATCGCCTGCCCCCGCGGATCATCCACGCGCCTCATCGCCGGATCGCCTGCGCCACGGGCTCGGGGCGCGCCTCTATCGCGGAGAGGAGCGCCGCGATCACCTGATCCGTCGTGATCCCCTCCGCCTCGCCCTCGAAGGACCGGATCATCCGGTGGCGGAGCACAGGCTTCGCGACCCGCTGCACGTCGGCGAAGGCGACGTGCGCCCTTCCCTGGAGGAGCGCCACGGCCTTCGCGGCCAGCACCAGCGACTGCGCGCCGCGCACGCCGGCGCCGAACCGGAGCGACCTCCGCACGATCTCGGGCGCCCCCTCGGCCGCCGGATCGCTCGCCCGCGTGAGCCGCGACGCGTACCGCATGACGGGCTCGGCGACCGCGATGTCGCGGCAGAGCGATCGCAGCGAGAGCACGTCGTCGCGGGTGAGCACCCGGGGCGGCGGCCCGCGATCGTGGCCCGTGGTCCGGGCGAGGATCTCGGTCATCTCGTCCTCGGTCGGGCTCGGCACGAGCACCTTGAGCAGGAACCGATCGAGCTGCGCCTCCGGCAGCGGGTAAGTCCCTTCCATCTCGATCGGGTTCTCGGTGGCCAGCACGAAGAACGGCTCCTCCATCGCGTACCGCGTGCCCGCGATGGTGCACGCGTGCTCCTGCATGGCCTCGAGCAGCGCGCTCTGCGTCTTCGGCGTCGCCCGGTTGATCTCGTCGGCCAGGATCACCTGCCCGAAGATCGGCCCCTTGTGCAGCGAGAAGTGGCGCGAACCGTCCGCCGCCGCGACGAGCACGTTCGTGCCGGTCACGTCGCTCGGCATGAGATCCGGGGTGAACTGGATGCGCGAGAACGCGAGATCCAGGCAGCCGGCGATGGTCCTGACGAGGAGCGTCTTGCCCAGCCCGGGCGCCCCCTCGAGGAGGACGTGCCCTCCCGCGAGGATCCCCCAGAGCGTCTGCTCGATGACGTCGTCCTGCCCGACCACGGCCTGCCCGATCGCCTCTCGCAGCCGCGCGCTCGTCCGCTGGGCGAGCTCGAGCCTCGCCTCGAACGAAGCGGGGGCCGTACCCTGCCCGCCGTCAATACCCGCGCCTGATTCCGCCGCCATCTGGTCGCCCTCGGCCGACGACGATAGCCGGCCGCGCCCCGCGCGTCGATCAGACCTCGCCATGCTATGTCTTGCGAATGAGGATGCTTATGTTGACCTGTCGCCGTGGGCTCGCCTCGCTCTGCATCTCCGCGCGCACCGGCGCGGCGCTCACCATGGCGCTGTCCCTCGGCGCGAGCGCCTGCGCCTCGGTCGTCGGCGAGCATGAGGTGGAGACCAAGTTCCTCGTCAAGCCCACCTCGCAGTCGGTCTTCTCCGGATGGAGCGAGCTCTCCGTCTCGGAGGACCCGAACTCGGTCGACAGGGCCGAGCTCATGTACATCCGGCTGGAAGCGCGCGACAACAACGTCCCCGACCTCACCTTCATCAAGAGCGTCTCCGCCTCGGCCGTCGTCGACGGCAAGTCGACCGTCGTCGCCAAGAAGGCGCCGATGCCCACCGGGGAGCGCATCGTCCCGCTCGATCGGGTCTATCACGACGACATCCGGCACTTCTTCTACAAGAACGACGAGAGCGGCGATTACACGGTGCACGTCGACTGGGAAGGCAAGGTCGATCTGACGAAGACGATCCCGCCCGAAGGGGTATGGATGAAGGTCCTCGTCGCCGTCCGAATCGAGTGATCACGCCGCTCGCGGCGCCCCTCCTTCTCCCACACTCCTCGCGGCGCTTCCCCTGCGCCCGTCCTGATCGGCTCCTCGGCCATCCAAGCTTCCATCTCGTCGCTCGGTCCAACTGGAGAACCGAGAGCGCGCCGCGCGCGAGAGCGAGGCCGGACAAGCGGAGTTCATCCGCTGGAGCCGCGCTCGTCGGCGTGCGCCGTGCGCTCCGCACCCCGGCGCGGGCAAGGAGGTCGATCCGTCATGGCCGAGATCCAGGAGAGCTCTGTTCTGTTCTCGCTCAAGCAGCTCATGAGCCTCGAGAAGCAGCGGCTGCGCGAGGAGGAGGAGGCCGTGCGCCAGCGCGCGCTCGCAGAGCAAGAGGCGCGGCGCGCCCTCGAGCGGCGCGCTCGGGCGGAGGAGGCGGCGCGCCTCCGGTCCGAAGAGGAGCGGATCCGCCGCGAGGAGGAGCAGGCGCGCGAGGAGGCCGCGCGGCTCGAGGGGATCCGGGTCGCGGCCGTCGAGAAGGCCCGCATCGAGGCCGAGCAGCGCGCGCGCATCGAGGCCATGGAGAAGCAGCAGGAGCACGAGCGCAGGCTCGCCGCCCTCGCGGGAGACGCCCAGAAGCGGCGGCTCAAGCAGCTCGTCACCGGGGGGAGCGCGCTCTTCGTCGTCGTGCTCGCCGCGACGCTCGGCGTCTTCTTCGGCAAGATCAAGCCGGAGGCCGAGCAGACGCTGGCCGAGCACACGGCCACGCGCGCCGCCCACGAGCAGCGGCTCGCGACGCTCCAGAGCGACCTCGCGGCGAGCGAGAGGAAGATCGACGAGCTCACGCTCGCGTACCAGACGGTGCGGAGCCAGGCCGAGAAGGCGGAGCTCGAGCGCAAGCTCCTCGCGGCGAAGCGCGACCGGGAAGCCCTCCAGGTCAAGGCCGCGAGGCCGGCGGCGCCGCAGGCGCCCAGGAAGACGGAGTGCTTCTGCAGGGAAGGCGACCCGATGTGCGGCTGCCTTCCCTAGTTCCCTGGCGGTTCAGCGGGGCGCGGCCGCGCGAGCGCAGCCGACGAGCTCCTTGAAGAGCGGCGAGGTGACGTACCGCTCCCCGCCGTCGGGAAGGATCACCACGATCCTCTTTCCCTGCATCTCGTCCCGCGCCGCGATCGACAGCGCCGCCGCCATCGCCGCGCCGCCGGAGATGCCGACGAGGATGCCCTCGGTCTTGGCGAGCCGGCGCGCGGCGTCGAAGGACTCGTCCTCGGACACGGGCACCACCTCGTCGATGAGCTCGCGTCGGAGGATCTTCGGGACGAAGCCCGCGCCGATGCCCTGGATCAGGTGCGCGCCCACGCGACCGCCGCTCAGCACGGCCGCGTTCCTGGGCTCGACCGCGATCATCTTCACGCCCGGCTTCTTCTGCTTGAGCACCTCGCCCACGCCGGTGATCGTCCCGCCGGTGCCCACGCCGGCGACCACGACGTCGACCGTCCCGTCCGTGTCCTCCCAGATCTCGCGCGCGGTCGTCACGCGGTGCGCGGCGGGGTTCGCCGGGTTCTCGAACTGCTGGAGCATCACCGCGCCGGGCGTCTCTTCCACGATCTGGCGCGCCCGCGCGACGGCCTGCACCATGAGCGATCCGGGCGTCAGCAGCACATCGACCCCGAACGCCCGGAGCAGCGCGATCCGCTCCGGGCTCATCGACTCCGGCATCGTGAGGATCAGCCGGTAGCCCTTGGCCGCGGCGATCATCGCCAGCGCGAGGCCCGTGTTGCCGCTCGTCGGCTCGACGAGGACGCTGCCGCTCTTCAGCTTGCCCTGCCGCTCGGCGTCCTCGACCATCGCGAGGCCGATGCGATCCTTGACGCTGCCGCCAGGGTTCCGGCTCTCGACCTTGCCGATCAGCTCGGCGCGCAGACCCTTTCCCGCAGAGCTCAGGCGGACGAGCGGGGTGCGCCCGATCGTCGCCGCGATGTCGTCGAAGATTGAAGCCACGTGCCGCCTCCCGTGATGGCCGTTGACCAGACGGGAGCGCCGGCCAGCGGGTTAGATGGAGTAATCTTGCACGAAGATCTTGGCGTCTCGGAGATTTACCAGCACCCTGTCCCCCTCGGACAGGCCGAGCTCGGCGACGCGATCCTTGGTCAGCTCCACGGAGAGCGGCTGGCCATCGGAGAGGCGGAGCTCTGCCTTGACCATCCACCCGACCCGCGACAGCCGCTCGACGCGCGCGACGCTGGCGTCGTCGGCGGCGGGCGTCTTCGAGGAGTCGATCCGGGTGTGGACCTCGATGTCGTGCGGACGTACGAAGGCGCGCACGCTCGCGCCGTCGCCGGTCCCGGGGGGAGCGTGCACCGCGAGGGTCCCGAGCGCCGCCTGGCCGTCGCGCACCTCCCCCTTGAGCACGTTGATCGATCCGACGAAGCTCGCGACGAACTCGGTCGACGGACGATCGTAGATCTCCTCCGGGGTGCCGATCTGCTCGACCCGCCCCTTGTGCAGCACGATGACCCGATCGGCGAGGTCCATCGCCTCTTCCTGGTCGTGGGTCACGAAGACGCTCGTGATCCCTCGCTCCTTGTGGAGCCTCCGGATCCACTCGCGCAGCTCGAGGCGGACCTTGGCGTCGAGCGCCCCGAACGGCTCGTCGAGCAGGAGCAGCGACGAGCCTGGCGCGAGCGCGCGCGCCAGCGCGACGCGCTGCCGCTGGCCGCCGGAGAGCTCGTGCGGGAACCTGCCGCCGAGCCCGTCGAGCTGCACGAGGCTGAGGAGCTCGTCGACGGTGGTCGCGATCTCCTTCCGTGGCCGCTTCCGGATGGAGAGGCCGAAGCCGATGTTGTCGCGCACGCTCATGTGCCTGAACAGCGCATAGTTCTGGAAGACGAAGCCGATGTTCCGGTCCTGGACGCGGGTGGTCGTCGCCTTCTTGCCGTTCAGGATGACCTCGCCGGAGTCGGGGCTCTCGAGCCCGGCGATGATGCGCAGGACGGTGCTCTTGCCACCTCCGCTCGGCCCGAGGAGCGCGACCAGCGCGCCGCTCTCGATCTCGAACGAGACGTCATCGACCACCTTGTTCGGACCGAACCGCTTCGTGAGCTGCTCGACAACAATTCCCATAAGCAACAGCTAGCCTTCCGACCCGTCGCGAGCGCGCCTCGGACAGAAAAAGTGAGGGGTCCGAGCGCGCATCAGCGTCGCCCGCCGGGCGGGTAGGCGCAACCAGATTCAGAAATACACATCGGAAAGGTGGGCGTATTTGCAAGAAGAGGGTGGGTATGCGCTGACCCCAACCTCGATGGGCTCATGCGGCCCCGACCCTGGGTCGATCCTCGGTCGATCCTCAACCTGGGTCGGTCCTCAACCCGGGTCGGTCCACGCCGTCGGTCCTCAACCCGGGTCGGTCCACGCCACGCCGGTCGATCCTCAACCTGGGTCGGTCCTCAACCCGGGTCGGTCCACGCCGGTCGGTCCTCAACCCGGGTCGGTCCACGCCACGCCGGTCGATCCTCAACCTGGGTCGGGTCGGTCCTCAACCTCGGTCGGTCCACGCCGGTCGGTCTCAACCTCGGTCGGTCCACGCCGGTCGGTCCCCAAACCCGGGGCGAGCTCAGCGGCGTGGCGGGCTTCGCAGCCGGCTGCTGCCCACTCAACGGAACGGCACGAGGTGCTAGCATCGCCGCGCCGCGACGCGGCAGGCCCGGGACCGGAGGCCGCGCCGCGGCTGGACGAGGACGCGAGGCCGCGACGCGGCAAGACCAGGACGGGAGGCGGATGCGTTGTCTGGTGACGGGGGTGGCCGGATTCATCGGCTCCCACCTGGCGGAGCGGTTGATCGAGCTCGGGCACGATGTGCTGGGCGTGGACCGCTTCACCGACTACTACGCCCGCGAGCTCAAGGAGGGGAACCTGGCACGGCTGCGCGGCGAACCGCGCTTCTCGCTCTCGACGGCCGACCTCGCGACAGACGATCTCCGCCCGCTGCTCTCGGGCCGCGAGATCGTCTTCCACCAGGCGGCGCAGGCGGGTGTGCGCCCGAGCTGGGGACAGAGCTTCGAGGTCTACCTGCGCGACAACGTGCTCGCGACGCAGCGGCTGCTGGAGGCGGCCAGAGCGCACGGCCAGGTGCGCAAGCTCGTCTATGCCTCGTCCTCCTCCGTCTACGGCGACCCCTCCGGCGACACGGGGGATGTGCCCATGCACGAATCCAGCCGGACCGCACCGCACTCGCCCTACGGGGTGACGAAGCTCGCCGCCGAGCAGCTCTGCGAGCTGTACCGGCGCAACTTCGGCCTGCCCACGATCTCGCTCCGGTACTTCACGGTGTACGGCCCCAGGCAGCGCCCCGACATGGCGTTTCACCGGTTCATCGCCGCCGTGCTGAAGGGCGAGCCGGTCCGCGTGTACGGCGACGGCGAGCAGATGCGCGATTTCACGTACGTGAGCGACGCGGTGCAGGCCAACGTCGACGCCATGGAGGGCGGCGCGGTCGGCGTGTTCAACATCGGCGGCGGCTCGCGGGTGAGCCTCAACGACGCGCTCGGGCTGCTGGGAGAGCTCGCAGGACCCGTACGCGTCGAGCGGGGAGAGCCTCAGCCCGGCGACGTCCGGCGCACATGGGCGGACACCGCGGCGGCGCAGGCGGCGCTCCGGTACGTGCCCCGGGTGCCCCTGCGCGAGGGGCTCGCGGCGCAGGTCGCCTGGCAGACGAGGCGGCTCGGGCTCTGCCGGTGACGGGCGCTCCGCGCCCTCACGCGCCGGCAGCGCCTCCGCGAGGGAGGAGCTCGACCACGCGCGCCGCCGGCACGCGCGCGCCCACGATCTCGTCCGCGAGGTTGACCCAGCGCACGCAGCGATCGAGGACGACGCTGTCGGACGAGATCACGCCCGCCGCCCCCGCGAGGAGGCGGTCGGGATCGGGGACGAGCGTCGCCTCGATCGAGACGGGCGCGCCGCCGAGCCGCTCCAGGATCCGCGCGCGCAGCCGCCCGGAGCTGGGGACGGCTGCGTCGAGCAGAAAGCGCGCGCGCGCCGCGCCGGCGCCGGACAGCGCGTCGCCGATCCGATCGATGGTTGCGTCGGTCTCCGCGATCGGCGCGTAGCTGCCGCGCAGCCCCGCGAGATCGCGGAGCGCCCCCTCTGGCCCGCGCACGAGCAGCCCGCCCGCGAGCGCCACCTCCAGGGTGATGATCAGGTTGAAGCCGTCGATGTTCGCCTCCGCGCCCTGGAGCGACGAGGACGGCGCGCAGCGCGCGAGGCGCGACGCCCGCTGCGCGTCCGAGCAAGCGGCTCGCTGCAGCGCGAGGCGCTGGCGTGCGGCCAGCTGGTGGTGGTCGCCGGCGGTCCGGATCGCGGTGCGCAGCGGATAGCCGCGGCCGAGGAGCCACGTCACTTCCTCGAAGGCCACGCGCAACGTCCGGACGGCATCAGGGCCGAACAGCCGCTCATCGTCCGGGTGTCCGCCGCGCGGCGCGCCGCTGTGTTCGCCCGCCATGTCACCCGCCTCCACGGCGCACCAGCACGCCGTCACGCCGTCGGCTCCCCACCCGGCTCGATTACCACACGCGGGTCGCCCCAGAGCGCTCGTGTCGCGGCGGTCGCCTGGCCGCTCCTCGCGTCGATCGCCGCGAGCGAGCAGCCTCCGCCCCCGGAGCAGCTCCTCCGGCGCGTGTGCGCCTGCACGGGACGCGCCCCGGCGCCCCGCTCGCCCCGAGCACGGTCCCGACCGAGCCCCTGGAGGAAAGCTCTTGCGGCAGAGAGCGCGCGCCTCGCTAAAATGCGCGGTTTCTGGGGAGGAGCGGAGAGAGAACGATGTCAGGCCACGGATACAGCTTCGTCACGGACAAGGCGTTCAGCGCGTTCGCGCGGGATCTCGAGCTCGGCGCGTGGAAGGGCGTCTCGATCGCCAGGTACGATGTCCCGAGCCGCGTCCCGACGGCGTCGCTCTTCGAGGCGCCGAGGCCGGTGGTCTGGAAGGTGCGCGCGCTCTGGAGCATCGCGGCGCTCGACGAGGCGCTCGGGGTGGCGTCGGCCGCGGCGCTCGCCGAGCTCGACGCGGAGTGGGACGCTGCCCAGCGCGCGCTGCACCTGTTCCTGGCGTCGGCGGCCGAGGGCAGGGATCCGGCGCACCGCGACGCGGCGATCCGGCTGCGCGGCGCGCTGCTCGCGGGAGCTGGCACCGAGCAGACCCAGTACGGGTACGACGCCGAGGTCGACTTCGGCGGGCACCAGGTCGCCATCGCGAGCAAGGCGCCGCGCTCCGCCGACGTGAAGAAGGTCGGCGCCAGCGCGTACCTGAAGCGCATCGAGGAAGCGACCACCGCGCTCGCCAGGGGGCTCGGCCGGAGCTCCGGCCAGACGCGCGCGATCGCGCGCTCGAAGCGCATCCGCGAGGCGATGACCGCGTGTACGTCGGCGTTCAACGCCATCCACGACGAGATCAGCTGGCTGCTCGCGCACACGCCGAGCGGCAAGCAGCGCGAGCTCCTCGAGGCGCTCCACGCGCCGTTCCTCGCGCTGCTCGAGCGGAGCCCGCCGCGCGCCCTCACGGCCGACGAGAAGGACGACGACACGGCCACGGCGGAACCACCGCGGCCACGGGTCCACAGGCCGGAGAGCACCCCCGCCTGAGCGCGTCCGACACCTGGAGACGCGCCTTGCGCCCCTGCCGGCGCCCGCGACGCTTCCTCTCCCCCCCCGCCAGCACCCGGCAGCGCGTCCCCCTCCTCCTCCCGGTAACCGGCAGCACGTCCTGCCCTTGTCGCCGTCGCGCTCGCAGCGCCTTCCTCGGACGGAACCGCGCCTTCTCGCGACGTTCTGCTATCCTCCGCCGCCGTGATTGTGGACCAGCCCCCCACACCTGCCCCTCACGAGGCTCCGGAGGACCGCGCCACGTTCGGGCTCTCCGCCTTCGATCCTCGCCCGAGCCTCATGGCGCCTTCCATCACGCCGGCCGCCTCGGCGGCGCCGCACGTCTCGGTGGTCGTGCCGGGGCTGAACGAGGCGGAGAGCCTGACGGAGCTCGCGCAGCGGGTGGATCAGGCGTTGAAAGGGCGCTTCTCCTACGAAATCATCTTCGTGGACGACGGCAGCACGGACGACAGCTGGGGCGTCATCTCCAGGATCCGCGCGGAGAACCCGCTCGTGAAGGGGATCCGGCTGCGGAAGAACTTCGGCAAGGCGACGGCGCTCACGGCCGGGTTCCGCAAGGCGAGGGGCACAGTGGTCGTCACGATGGATGCCGATCTCCAGGATGACCCGGCCGATCTGCCGAGCTTCATCGCCAAGGTCGAGGAGGGCCTCGACGTCGTGGTGGGCTGGAAGGTCAACCGGCTCGACCCCGCCAATCGCCTCGTCCTGTCCCGGATCTTCAACGGGACCGTCCGCGCGGTCACGGGCGTGAAGCTCCACGACATGAACTGTGGCTTCAAGGCCTACCGTCGCGAGGTGCTGCGCACCATCCCGATCTACGGAGATCTCTTCCGGTACATCCCGGCGCTCGCCGCCTGGCAAGGCTTCCGCGTCACGGAGATCCCGGTGCGCCACCACGCCCGCAAGTACGGCGCCTCGCGCTACGGACTGGAGCGCATCCTGCGCGGCTTCTTCGACCTGCTCAGCGTCATGTTCCTGACGCGTTACTCGAAGAAACCGATGCACCTCTTCGGCCTCATCGGCCTGGTCTTCGCGGCGACCGGGGTGACCATCAACGCATATTTGACGTTCCTCTGGCTGCTCGGTCACAAGATCGGCGACCGGCCGCTGCTCCTCCTCGGCGTGCTGATGATCCTCCTCGGCATCCAGTTCTTCTCGATGGGTTTCATCGGCGAGTTCCTCACCTTCCAGATGCAGCAGCGCCACCTGGCAGACGATCCGCCCGTCCGCGAGGAGCTCGAGTGATCTCCGAGCCTGATCTCGATCGGCCCCTGGTCCCTGCTTCCGGGGGCATCTCCTCTCTCCAGGCCCTCTGCTCCGCGGCGCTGCGCTGAGCGCGCGGCCGGGGTCTTCGCCGTCATGCACCGCACCGCCCTGCGCGCCCTCATCCGCCTGATTGGCCCGCTCTTGCTCGTGCTCGTGGTCGTGCGCATGGACGACCGGGACGCGGTGCTCGGCGCGGTCGTGTCGGCCTCGGCTGGCCCGCTCGCGCTCGCGGCGGCGCTGAACCTCGTCAACATCCACCTCAAGGTGGTCCGCTGGGAAGCGCTGCTGCGTGCCCGGGGCATCGTTTATCCGCTTCGGCGCGCGTGGAGCGCCTACGCGACGTCGCTCTACGTCGGCATGCTGACCCCTGGGCGGGTCGGCGATCTGCTCAGGATCCGCTACCTGCGCCACGACCTCGGCGTGCCGTACGCGGAGGGGCTGGCCACCATCGTGATGGACAGGCTGTGTGATCTGTACGTGCTCGCCGCGTTCGTCGCGGTCGGCGTCGCCCATTACAGCGCTGTGATCGTCGGCCGCCTGGCCTGGGTGACGTGGGGTGGAATCGCGCTCACGGTCCTGGCGCCCCTCGTGCTGCTCATCCCCGGGCTGGCCGAGCGCCTCCTCCTCGCCTTGTCGCGCAAGCTCCCGAAGGATCCCTCGGAGAACGCGGAGCCCGGTGCGGCGAGCCGCTTCCTCGTCGCGCTGCGCGCTCATGTCGGGCGCGGGCTCCTCTTCACGCTGCCGATCACCGTGGCGACGTTCGTCGTCAACTTCGTGCAGGGCTACCTGATCGCGCGTGCGCTCGGCATTTCGCTCTCGCTCTTCGACGTCACCTGCTTGCTCTCCATCGCCAGCCTGCTCGGCCTCTTACCGATCTCGGTCGCTGGCGCAGGTGTCCGTGAGTTCTTCTTCTCCCTCATATTCCCTGCCCTCGGCTTCACCGCCGAGCATGGCGTCAGCTTCGGCCTCCTGGTCTTCGCCGCCATGTACCTCATCCTCATCGCCATCGGCTTCGTGAGCTGGCAGCTGGCCCCCCCACCCACCTCCCCAGCCTCCTCCACCCCCCGATTCGGCTAGTCCCCCGAGCTCGTCCCTCACCACCACAGGCCCGTGAGGAGGGAGGAGGGCGATCGAGCGACGAGCTCCTTCGAAGCGCTCAAAGCGAGATCGGAGTCGTGAGCTGAAGAGCGTCCCCTTCGAAGGCCGGCACCCGCGCGGCCGCGGCTCGGAACGCGTCGACGATGCACGCGCCGATCTCGGTGCCGGCGAAGGGCGCGCCGTCCAGCTCGACGTGGGCTCCGCCGCTCGGCGCGAAGGTCACGGTCACGCTCCCCTCCCCGCTCGGACCGTCCGGCTGCCAGCAGCGCTTCGCCCGGACACGGCCGTGCTCGAGCGCCGCGCCCGCGGCCTTGCCGACCCGGACGCGCGCCCCGTCGACCGGGCTGGACCAGGTGTCGTACCCGTCGTGGGAGCGCGGCAACACCTCGGCAGAGGCAGGGTACGCCCCGCCGCGCTGCAGGCAGTGGGAGGGGCGCACCATCGCATAGCCCGTCGCGGTGGCGAAGCTGCACACCGCGAGCGCCACCAGCAGGGCCCGCTGCCCGCCGCCCCGGCCGAGCGGCCCGTCGAGCGGCCCATCATCGCTGGATCCGTCGCGCAACCGCTCCACCTCCGCGCGGATCTCCGCGATCTCCGCGTCCCGGGCGGCGAGCGCCGCGTCCCGCTCCTTCAGCTTGGCTTCGAGGGTTTCGATGCGCGCGCGAGCCGCATCGAGATGATCTCGGTAGTGCGACATGCGGCCATTCTACCGCGAGCCGCGCGCGGCGCCCTGCCCTTCCTGCGTCCTCGCGCCGTTCCGCGTCCTTCCGCGAGGTTCCCGCCGTTCCTTGACAGCGGGGGGTGGAGTCAAGTAGCCGAGGACCCGCCTCACCCATGCTAGACAACCACCGCACCAGGCTGAACAGCGCGCTCGCCAAGGTCGACGGCGCCCTCGAGCGGCTCGCGCATGCCGCCTTGACCCTGGCGCCGTGGCCGATCCTCTACGGCATGAGCATCGCCGTGACGGCCTGGGTCTTCACCCACCCGAGCCGGCTCGCGCAGCTCGACACGAACAAGCTGACCGAGGTCGAGCGCCGCTGGATGGCCGGCGGCGTCGCCGCCGCCATCGTGGGGGTCGGGCTCGCCTACTTCCTCGTGATGCTGGCGCGGCGGGCCCGCACCCGGTCGTGGGACTTCATGAGCACCGTGGGCCGCATCAACCGCGCCCTGGTCCCCCTGCTCGCGTTCCCGTTCATCGCCGCGCTCAAGCTCCCCAACATCGAGAAGGACAGCCCGAAGACCGCGATCTTCTTCGCCGTCCTCGCCGCCGTGGCCACGGGCGCCGGCGCTTACGCCTGGGGCCGCGGCGAGCGGCTCTCGCCCAGGTTCGATCACGCGTCCGAGCTCGACGGCGCGCGCTCGCGATGGCCGAGCGCTCGCGATGGCCGCGCGCTCGCGCAGGCCGCGCGGTGGCTCACGCCGGTCGCCCTGCTCGCGATGTGGGCGGGCTACGCCCTCTTCTTCTCCCGGCTCTCGATCACCAACCACCACGCGCTGCACACCCGGACGCCCGATCTCGGGTACTACGACAACATCTTCTACCAGTCGGTCCACGGACGGCCGCTCGGCTGCTCCTGGCTCAGGGCCGGCTACCACGGGTCCGCGCACTTCGACCCGATCCTCGTCCTGCTCTCGCCGCTCTACCTCATCTATCCGAGGGCGGAGTTCCTCCTCATCTTCCAGTCCGTGTGGCTCGGCGCCGGCGTCGTCCCCGTCTACCTGCTCGCGCGCGACAAGCTCGCTCACCGGGGCAAGGCGCTCCTCCTCGCCGCGGTGTGGGCCATCTACCCGGCCCTGCACGGCGCGAACATGTACGAGTTCCACTCGCTCGCGCTGATCTCGCCGCTCGTCGTCTGGCTGCTCTACGCCTACGAGACCGGCAGGAACAGGCTGTACTGGTTCACGTTCGCCGTGCTGCTGCTCTGCCGGGAGGACGTCCCCCTGCTGATGTGCTTCGTCGGGCTCTACGCGATCCTCGACCGGCGCCCGGGCAAGACGCGCCTCGGCTGGGTGACCATCGCGATGAGCCTCGTCTACTTCGTCATCGTGAAGCTGTTCTTCATGACGTCGCCGGGCATCATCATGTCCGGCAAGGACGCTTATTCGTACGCTTACTACTACGAGGAGCTCATACCGAACCGGAGCGGGCTCAGCGGCCTGCTCGTCTCCCTCCTCACGAACCCCATCTTCGCGCTCAAGCTCCTGACGGAGGAGCCGAAGATCATCTTCCTGCTCCAGCTCTTCGTCCCCCTCTGCTTCCTGCCCTTCCTCGCGAAGCCCGGGCGCTGGATGCTCGCCTACGGGCTCATGTTCTGCCTGCTCGCCTCGCGCGACGCGGTGTTCTCGATCGCCTTCCAGTACTCGTCGATCCTCTTCCCCATCGCGTTCGCGCTGACGCCGATCGCCCTCAAGCGGGTGGAGGGCTCCGCGTCGGCGTACCCCGGGCTCGACGGGCGGCGCCTCTCGCGCGCGCTGCTCGCCGCCATGCTCGTGGCGAGCGCGCTGATGTCGTGGAAGTTCGGCGGGCTCGTCGAGAACGCGTCGTTCAAGGGCGGCTTCTCCCGCGTGGCGCGCAAGCTCACGCCCGACCAGGAGGCGACCTACGCCTGGGTCCGCCAGCAGGCGGACGCGATCCCCCGCGACGCCGTCGTCGGCGCGACGAGCAAGATGGGACCGCACGTGTCGAACCGGAAGGAGGCCTATTTCTATCCGGGCGACCGCGCCGCGGCCGTCCAGTACGTCCTGCTCGACGAGGGGGAGCTCAAGGGCAAGGACCTGGAGCGCCACAACGCGGCGGTGAAGCGCGGCGAGCTCGAGGAGCTCAGCCGGCTGAAGAAGATGGCGCTGTTCAAGCGGGTGAAGCCGCCGTCGAAGGCGCAGCCGCCGGCCCCGGCGGCCTCCGACGAGCCCCCTACCGGAGACCCGCCCCCGGAGCTACGAAAGCTGGACCGAAAGGACGGCGGCGCGCCGCCTGCGCCCTCCAGCACCGCGGAGCAAGATGAAGACCCTCCTCCTGGCCCATGACTTCAACGCGACCTCCGAGATCGCCCTCGACACGGCGATCGAGCTCGCCCGCAAGCTGTCCGCGAAGATCGTCGTGGCGCACGTGTACAGCGTGCCCGTCTACAGCTTCCCGGAAGGCTCGTCCCTGATCCCCTCGGCCGAGGACGCCGCGCGCATCGCCGATGCGGCGCAGCGGAGCCTCGATCAAGTGCTCGAGCGCCGGCGCGCCACGCCCGGCGTCGAGATCTCGGGCGTGCTGCGCGCCGGCGTCCCCGACGAAGAGATCTGCCGCCTCGCGGACGAGATCGGCGCCGACATGATCGTGATCGGGACACACGCGCGCGGCGCCGTCGCGCGGGCGCTGCTCGGCAGCGTTGCGCAGCGGGTGGTGAGATCGGCAAAGATCCCGGTCCTGTCGATACGTGGCGCCCAGCCGGCTTGATGTATGTGACATCACGAAACGATCGGCTTCGGTGTCCGGCGCCGCCGGATCGGGCGTTAGAAATTTCCCGACTTCCTGTCAAATGCGTCCTGCCGCGACAACGAAACCTCGTTGAAACATCGGGCACGTTACGCCCGAGCCATGAAGATCGACACTGGGGATACGGCCTGGCTCCTCGCATCGACAGCCCTCGTCCTTTTCATGACGCCGGGCCTCGCCCTGTTCTACGGCGGCATGGTGCGCCGCAAGAACGTGCTCGCGACGCTCATGCACTCGTTCGCCGCGCTCGCCGTGATCTCGGTGCAGTGGGTGGCCATCGGGTACTCGCTCTCGTTCGGGACCTCGCACGGTGGGCTCATCGGCGGGTTCGACTATGTCGGTCTGCACGGGATCGCGATGGCGGAGCGCGGCACGGTGCCGCACCTCGCGTTCGCGGCGTTCCAGATGATGTTCGCGGTGATCACGCCCGCGCTCATCGCGGGGGCGTTCGCCGAGCGGATGCGGTTCTCGGCGTACCTGGTCTTCATCCTGCTCTGGTCCACGCTCGTCTATGACCCGGTGGCGCACTGGGTGTGGGCGGAGAAGGGCTGGCTCTTCGAGATGGGCGCGCTCGACTTCGCGGGCGGCACCGTGGTTCACCTCGCGGCGGGCATCTCGGCGCTGATCTGTGCGCTCGTGCTGGGCAGGCGCACGGGATATCCGCACGAGCGGCACGTGCCGCACAACCTGACGATGACCCTGACGGGCACGGGCATCCTGTGGTTCGGGTGGTTCGGCTTCAACGCAGGCAGCGCGCTGACGTCGGGCGGGCTCGCCGCGCTGGCGCTGCTCGACACGCACCTCGCGGCGGCGGCGGGCGGCGCGGCGTGGCTCCTCGTCGAGTGGGCGCAGCGAGGCAAGCCGACCGCGCTCGGCGTGGCGTCCGGCATCGTGGCCGGGCTCGTCGGGATCACGCCCGCGGCCGGGTTCGTGGCGCCGTGGGCCGCCGTCGTGATCGGCCTGCTCGCGGGCGTGGTGTGTTACGGGGCGGTCGTCTCGAAGGAGCGCCTGCGCTACGACGACTCGCTCGACGCGTTCGGCGTCCACGGCGTGGGCGGCCTCCTCGGCGCGATCCTGACCGGCGTCTTCGCCGAGAAGGCCCTGAACGAGGCTGGCCGCGACGGCGTGATCGCCGGCAACCCGGGGCAGCTGGTCCCGCAGCTGGCCGGCATCGCGGCTGTCGGGCTGTACGCCGCGATCGTGACCTTCGTGCTCCTCAAGCTGGTCGACAAGCTGATCGGCCTGCGCGTGCCCGAGAGCGACGAGCGCGAGGGCCTCGACGCCACCGAGCACGGAGAAACTGGCTACGCGCTGTAGCGACACAGAGGGGGCAGCCACAGACCCAGGTCGACAAGGGCTCCCGGCCGCGCTCGGCCTCCCGGTGAGGAGGGATACGCGGCCGGGGGCGCCGTCGTTGTTGCCTCCCCCGGGGCGCACCGCTAGAGCGACGGACGGTTCGGACCGAAAGGCGCCGAGAGCGCCAAGAGAGCTCGACAATCTCTTGGCGCTCCCGGCGCCCTGACGGTTTCTACGCCCGAACCGATCGGTGCTCCATCTTGCGCCGAACCTTCCCCCTGGGCGCGCGCCGCGAGCGAGCGCCCCGTCATCACGGAGCAGACAGGCATGAGCGGCCATTCGAAGTGGGCCACCATCAAGCGCAAGAAGGGCGCGCTCGACGCGAAGCGCGGCAAGCTCTTCACGAAGCTGATCAAGGAGATCACCGTCGCCTCGCGCATGGGCGGCGGAGACCCGAACGGCAACCCGCGGCTCCGCAAGGCGATCAACGACGCCAAGGGCCAGGCGATGCCCGCCGACACGATCAAGCGCGCCATCCAGCGCGGCACCGGCGAGATCGAGGGCGCGAACTACGAGGAGATCCTCTACGAAGGCACAGGGCCCGGCGGGACGCTGTTCCTCTGCGAGGCGATGACCGACAACCGGAACCGCACCGTCGCCGAGATCCGGAAGATCTTCGAGAAGAACAACGGGCAGCTCGGCGCCGGCGGCTCCGCGCAGTGGGCCTTCGAGAGGAAGGGGATCATCCTCCTCGCGAAGGACGCGGCGACGGAGGATCAGCTCATGGACACCGCCGTGGGCGCCGGCGCCGACGACTACAGCGACCAGGGAGAGGAGTGGCAGGTGCTCTCCAGCGTCGACGTGATGGACACCGTCGTGAAGGCCCTCGAGGACGCGAAGATCGCGGTGAAGTCGAACTCCGCGGGCTACGTCCCCAAGAACAAGAAAGAGGTCGCGGGCCGCGACGCCGAGGTCTGCCTGAACCTCGTCGACTCGCTCGACGACCACGACGACGTGCAGAACGTCTACGCCGACTTCGACGTCCCCGAAGAGGAGCTCGCGAAGCTCGAGGGCTGATCCCGCCCGGGCGCGCGCCCGTCACGGGCGCCAGATGGGGAAGCTCACGATCGCCCACGAGAAGAACGCGTGGGCGAAGACCGCCGGAGCCAGGCGCCCGGTCCGGTGCACCATGCGACCCCACACGATCGAGCAGCCGAAGCCCGCCGCGACGAGCAGCGGGTTCGGCCCGGCCACCGGATCGCCGAGCAGGAAGAGCGTGGGGGCGTGCGCGGCGGCGAACAGCGCGCTCGACAGCAGCCACGCAGCGACCTGGTCGAGCGGCCCCTCCAGGGCGCGCAGGACGAGCCCGCGCCAGACGATCTCCTCCAGCGCGGCGATGACGAAGACCAGCGCGCCGGCGAACACGCGCGCGTCGGCCGAGGGGTCGCCGAGCTGGAGGTACAGGCGAAGGACCCACGCCTCGCGCGGCGAGCCCCGCGGGGCGAGCAGCAGCTGCACCGCCATGGCGAGCCCGTAGAGACCCGCCGCGACAAGGGCGCCGCGCGCGAGATCGCCCGACAGGGGGCGGAGCGCGGCGCGGAGCTCGCCGCGCCGGCGGAGCCACATCACGGTGATCGCCGCGAGGACGGCGTAGAGCGCGCCGAGCGCCGTGAGCATGGTAGGCGTGCCCGCGCGATCGGGATCGAACGCGAACGAGACGGCGAGCGCGACGCCGACGGTGACGGACGCGGCGATGAGCGCGGCCTCGCGGCGCGACGAGCGCGGCGGCTCGCGCGGATCGATCGCCCGCCGATCGCGCGACGAGGCCGCGGCGGCCGAGCCAGAGGCAGCCGGAGGAGCCGCGGCGGAAGGAGCCGCGGCGCGGTCTTCGCCCGGGATCATCGCGCGCTCGCCTGACTCGTCCGACCCGTCCGACTCGGCCAACTCGGCCGACACAACTGCAAGACCCGATCGAGGATGCGGTCCGCGAGCACCGGCTTGGGCAATACGCCGAGCGCGTCGGCGGCGTCGCGGGTCACGAGCGTGGCGCGGTTGTCGTCCCGGCCGAACGAGTCCGCCGCGTGGTTGGCGACGATCATGTCGACGCGCTTGCTCGCGAGCTTGTGCCGGGCATAGGCGATCACCCCCTCGTCCGTGGCGGTCTCGACCGCGAACCCTACGAGCACCGGCGAGCGCGCTCCGTCGGCGCCGTCAGCGCCGGCCAGGCCCCCACGCGCCGCGCCGATCTCCGCGAGCAAGTCAGGGTTCGGCACGAGCGACAGCGACGCGAGGTCGGGCGTCCGCTTCAGCTTGGTCGCGTGCTGCTCGGCCGGGCGGTAGTCGGACACGGCGGCCGTCATGATGAGCGCGTCGGCGCCGCGCAGGTCCTCGCCGAGCGCCTGCCAGAGCGCCCCGCGCATCGAGAGCGCGCCGCGCACGTCGACCCGGCGCGCGCCCGGCGGCGTCGAGAGCGACACGGGGCCGGCGATGAGCGTGACCTGCGCGCCCCGCGCCGCGGCCCGCTCCGCCACGGCGAAGCCCATCTTGCCGGTCGACCGGTTGCCGAGGAAGCGCACGGGATCGAGGTCCTCGAGCGTCGGGCCCGCCGTGACGACGACCCGGAGCCCCGCGAGGTCGCGCGGGGCGAGCCGCGAGAACGCCGCGGCCGCGATCGCCGCCGGCTCGGCCATGCGCCCGAGGCCGCGCTCGCCCGAGGCGACCTCGCCGAAGACCGGGCCGACGAGCTCCACGCGCCCGTCGGCCTCGAGCGTGGCGACGTTCCGCGCCGTCGCGGGGTGAGCCCACATGCGGGGGTGCATCGCCGGCGCGGCGAGCACCGGCCCTCGCGCGCACAGGGCGAGCGCCGTCACGAGGTCGTCGGCGCGCCCCGCGGCGAGGCGAGCGATCACGTCGGCGGTCGCGGGCGCGAGCAGCACCAGATCGGCCTCCGCGGCGAGCGCGACGTGCAGCTCGCCCGCGAAGCCGGGATCCCACATGGTGTCGCGCACCGGCTCGCCGCAAAGCCCGCTCAGCGTCATGGGCCCGAGGAACTGCTGCGCCGCGCGCGTCATGATCGGGAGCACGCGCGCGCCGCCCTGGATCAAGAGCCGGGCCACCTCGGCGGCCTTGTACGCCGCGATGCTGCCCGAGACGGCGAGCGCGACGGTCGGCCGCGCGCCTTCGGGGGCTCGGCCAGCGGGCGGTGGGGCGGAGGCCTCGGGGCGAGGTGCGGGAGATGACGGCGTTTGGCCAGACATGGCGCAGGTGCCAGCGTGGGTCGGGGGGTCGGTCCGGCGTCCACCGTGGCACGAAAATCGCCGATCGTACACGGTACACGACACGGTACACGCGGCGCCGCGGGCGGAGACGCTCCAGGGCCGCGCTGCGCTGCGGGCAGAGCGCTCGCGCCGGCGCGCGCCGACGCGCGCCGACGCGCGCCGGCAGCCAGAAACCCCGCAGATTTTTTGGGGCGCGGCAGTGGCATCACTCGCGCGGAGCGCGTAATGGGATGAGCTCCCTCAGAGGAACACGACAACGATGGCAAGCACCGTCCTCACCGGCATCAAGCCCACCGGAACGCCGCACCTCGGCAACTTCGTAGGGGCGATCAAGCCGGCGCTCGCGCTCGCAGGGACCGCGTCGAACGCGCTCTACTTCGTCGCCGACTTTCACGCGCTCAACGCGATCCACGACGCGCAGAAGCTCCGGAGCCTGGTCCACGAGGTCGCCGCGACATGGCTCGCGCTCGGCCTCGATCCCGAGAAGGTCATCTTCTACAGGCAATCCGACGTTCCGGAGATCTTCGAGCTGAGCTGGATCCTCTCCTGCTTCACGGCGAAGGGGCTCATGAACCGGGCTCACGCCTACAAGGCCGCTGTCGCCAAGAACATGGAGTCGCGGGCCGGAGCGTCGGGCGCCGCTGGCGTCGAGGACAGCGACGACCTCGACGCCGGGATCAACATGGGCCTCTATGGCTATCCGGTGCTGATGGCGGCCGACATCCTCCTGTTCAAGACGAACGTCGTGCCGGTGGGCAAGGACCAGGTCCAGCACATCGAGATCGCTCGCGATATCGCGCAGCGGTTCAACGCGATCTACGGCCCGACCCTGGTCCTGCCCGAGGCGCGCATCAGCGCCGAAACGGCGGTGATCCCGGGCCTCGACGGCCGCAAGATGAGCAAGAGCTACGACAACACCATCGCGCTCTTCCTGCCGCCGGAGAAGCTGCGCAAGACGATCTTCAAGTACAAGACGGACTCGTCGCCCCCGAGCGAGCCGAAGGATCCGAACACGTCGCCGCTCTTCCACCTCTACCGGGAGTTCGCCACGCCCGAAGAGGCGGAGGCGCTCCGCGGCCGCTACCAGAGCGGCATCGGCTGGGGCGAGGCGAAAGAGGCCGTGTTCGACGTGCTGAACCGCGCGCTCGAGGAGCCGCGGCGCCGCTACGCCGACCTCATGGCCAACCCGGCCCGCGTCGACGCCCTGCTCCTGGAAGGCGCCCAGCGCGCGCGGGCGCTCGCGAGCCCGACGCTCCACGAGGTGCGCCGGGCGGTCGGCGCTCGCTGAAGGCCGCGACGGCGGAGGACGAGCGGAGCCCGCCGAGGCCAGCGCGCGACGAGCGCCGCCGAACAGGCGCCGTCGCTCTCGTTCGACGCCGCCCGCTCAGCCGCCGTCGCTCGTCGTCGTCTTCTTCTGGTTCTGGCGTCGCTTCTTGCCCTTGCCGCCCTTCGCCTCGTCCCCCGCGGGGTCCCGCTGGCCACGGCCTTCTGGCGCGGCCGCGCCCGGGGCCTGCATGACGGCGATCCCCTCGGCGGGCGGCGCGTCCTCGCCGCGCGCGCGGCCGCTTTCCCCTTCGGCGCGCTCCGCCCCCTTCGCGCGGAACGTGCCGAACCCCGCGCGCTCGGTCCAGCCGCGCTCGCCCGTGAGCCCGGGCTCGCGGCTCTCGACGGTGCCGCCGCCCGGCTCGGGGCCGGTCACGCCCGGCGTGCGGACGTCCGGCCCCTGCGTGACGACGAGGTACTCGTCCGCCACGTACTCGGGGTGATTGTCGTCGGCCGTCTTGGCCTCCGGGTCGCGCGGGCCGCTCCCGACATGGATGATCTGCGCGGTCGGCGGGTAGCTGTCGCTCCACTTCTCCCGCACCGCGTAGGCGCCGTCGCGGACGACCCGCGAGCTCGTCGTCCTGAAGCCGGGGATGCCGCGCTGAGCGAGCGCCCGTATCCCTTCGGGCAGCTTCGGCGTCGGGCGCTCCAGCTCCTCGAACGGGATGACCTCGTCGATGCGACGGAAGTACGTGACCGTGAGCTTGCGCGAGGGCCCGAGGATCTCGGCGCGCACGACGCCGCCGGCCACCGTCTCATGGAGCACGATCGGGAAGTCGAACGGGTTCCTGAAGCGATAGTTGATCGTCGGGTAGACGACGGTCGCGTCGAGGCCGAGCTTGATGTAGTAGCTCGGGCGGGAGTGCGGGTAGCGCTCGACGATCTCGAGCCCCGCGAAGAACGCGGCGCCGTGGAGCGTGCCCGAGATCTGGCAGGTCCCGCCGCCGAGCCCGTCGACGAGCTCTCCCTGGGCGATGACCGGAGCGACGCGGTACCCGTGCGCCTCGTCGCGCGGGCCGACCGTCTCGTTGAAGTCGAAGATCTCGCCCGGCATGACGACCACGCCGTCGAGCTTGGACGCGGCGAGCCTGAGGTTGTACGTCCTCTCCTTGGATCTCCCTCCGGTCGCGTAGCGCGTCTCGAAGTAGCCGAGCACCTGATCGAACTTGACGTTGCCGAGCTGCTCGGCGACGAGCTTCGGCGCGATCGTCTCGACGCTGGCCAGCGCGGTGTCCTCGCCCGCCCGGAGGGCGGCGTCGATGCGCGCGAGCGTGCCGTAGACGTCCAGCCGGAACCCGATCTTCTCGGGCTTGAGCTGCTTCGCCTCGAGGTCGACATACGCGTCGACCGCGGGGGCGTCGAGCTCGACCTTCAGGTCGAGCAGCTTGCTGATCGCCCGCTCGGAGTCGAGGAGGAGCGGGATCGGGATGTCGAGCGGCGCGTCCTCGTCGCGCTTGTCGCCATCGCCGGCCCGCTCGTGCGCGCGGCGGAGCGCGCTCTCGGGGCGGAGCGCCTCGCGCACGAACTCGGCGAGGCGGACCCGGTTGATCTCGACGCCGAGATCGTTGCGGCGGAGCGCGCGCGCGGAGCCGTCGGGGAGCACGATCCGGATCTCCCCGGTCGCGTAGCGGCGCACGAGGTCGAGCGCGTTCGCCACCACGTCGCCGCCCATCGGCACGGGCACCTGCGCCACGCGGAGGACCGGCGGGGGCTTCGGGCCGTCGTCCGGCGGGGGCGGCAGCACGAGGTAGGTGATGACCAGGCCGCTCGTGACGAAGATCGCCACCAGCGCGGCGAACCGCCAGAGCTCCGGCGAGCGGCGAAGATCCATGCGACGGCGGCCATCTTGAAAAGCGTTGCCCGAACCGTCAAGCGAACGCGGGCGAGGAACGCGGACGAGGTGCGCCGCTACGGGGCGGCGCGCGTCGCGTCGGCGCCGCCGCGGCGCGCCTTCGATGCGGCGCGCGCGGCCCTGAGGAGCGGATCCTCGATCGAGCCCGCCCTGGGCACGAGCAGAGAGCCCCGCTGGCGCGGCGGGCCGCCATGCGGCGAGGAGCGCAGCAGGAGCGCGCCCGCGAGCACCACGAGGACCACGAGGCCGACGGTCGCGGGGACGAGCCAGCGCCGCGCGTGGCCCTCCTCGGACGTCGGCGGCGCCGGCGGAGCGCCCTGCGGCGCGGCCCCGCGCTCTGCGCTCGCGCGCCCGGGCTGGGCGGCGGCTTGCGGCGAGCTCTGCTGTGCCTGCGGATAGTCGGGGTCGATCGCGCGCTCGCGCGCGATCTGCATGGCCTCCTGGATCGCGGCGCGCCGCCGCTCGCCGCGCGGGCCGAGCATCTGCTGCATCAGCGCGGCGAGCTCATCCGAGGTGGCGATCGGCGTCGCGGGCGACAGCTGCTCGATGGAGCGGCGCAGCTCGGCCATCGAGGCGAAGCGCTCCTCCCTCGGCTTCGCGAGCATCCTCATGATGATGCGCCCGACGTCCTCCGGGAGCGACGGGACGAGCGTCTGCGGCGGCTCGGCTGCCGCCTTGTCGCAGATGCGGCGCACCGTCGCGGGATCGTTCTCGGCGTGGAAGGGGTGCCTGCCGGTCACGAGCTGATAGAAGACGATCCCGAGCGTGAACACGTCGGTGCGGCGATCGATGGGCTCGCTGCCGGCCTGCTCCGGCGACATGTACGCGTACTTGCCCTTCACCTGGCCGACCTGGGTTCGCTGCAGGTTCGAGGCGGCCTTGGCGACGCCGAAGTCGAGGATCTTCACCGACCCGTCGTATCCGACCAGGATGTTTTGCGGCGAGACGTCGCGGTGGACGAGGCCGACGGGCTTGCCGTCGCGGCCGCGCAGCTCGTGCGCGGCGTGCAGGCCGAGGGCCGCCTCGGCCACGATGCGGAGCGCGAAGGGGAGCGGCAGTCCGCCGCGCGCCTTGCTCTCGCGGAGAACCAGGTTGAGCGGCTCGCCGTCGATGAGCTCCATCACCTGGTAGAGGACGCCGTCCTCCTCGCCCACATCGATGGTCTCCGCGACGTTCGGGTGATGGATCTGCGAGACCAGGGTGGCCTCGTCGAGGAACATCGCCTCGAAGTCGGGATCGTCGCTCAGCTCGGCGCGCAGCAGCTTGACGGCGACGATCCTTGGGAGCTGGCCGCCCGTTCGAGCGGCCCACACCGAGGCCATGCCCCCGAGCGCGATGGGGACGAGGAGCTCATAGCGACCGAGCGTGTGGCCAGCGCGTACTTCTCCCATGGTGCTCACGTGCCGCGTAACCCCGGAGCGAGGCAGTGCCCGCCGGGAATCGAGCCCGCCGAGCGCGGCCCGCCGCGGCCCGCCCACTACGTCGGGTCCGCAAGAAGCGCTCGGTGTGCCAGGTGGTGCTCTTGATCGAAAAATGACCGCGTGCGCCCGGAATGCGACCGGGCGCCTGGTGTTCGGATCGTCGCAGAGAACGCCTTGGCGCTCAACCCGGAACGCCGTTCGGGTCGCAGCGTGATCTTTCACCGATCCATCGCGGCGCGGCCCCGGTCGCGCTCAGCGCGTGAGCCCGCGAGCCTTGGAGAGATCGCCGGTGTCCTCGGCCGGCGCGTCGGGCGGTGAGGACTCGGGAGACGGGATGACCTTGCGCAGCGCGGACAGGTGTCGCTTGGTGACCCCTGTCACCGCCAGGATCTGAGCGTCCGTCGCGCGGCGCACTCCTTCCATGGAACCGAGCTCCCGGAGGAGCGCCGTCCTCACCGCGCTGCCGAGCCCTGGGATGTCCTCGATCGCGGACCGGAGGCGCCGCGCCTTGCCTAGCCGCTTGCGTGCGTGGTTTGCGAAGCGGTGCGCCTCATCGCGCGCGCGCGCCAGGAAGAAGAGGGCGGAGCTCGTCGATCGGAGCGGGATACCGTTCTTCTGGCCAGGCAGGTAGACGCGGTCGACGAGCTTCTCTCCGGTCTGCGTCTCCCGCTCCTTCGCCAGACCGACGATCGGGAGGCCGTGCAGGCCGAGATCGCGCGCCGCCGACAGCGCTACCTGGAGCTGGCCGCGCCCACCATCGACGACGAACAGATCTGGAAGATCCCACTCGCCTCCGCCGGCCTCGGCGCTCCTCGACACATCACCCCCCGAGCCGGCGCTCTCCCCCTCCGCGGCAGCGGACACCTGCGTCCCTTCCGTCTGCGGCGTAGCGTCGCTCGCTGTTGCGAAGCCGATGTCCTCCTCAGCGACGTCGCCCTCCATCGCATCGCTCTCGAGCGCGTCGCTCTCCGCCGGATCGCTCTCCATCATGTCGCTCTCGGCGACGCCTTCCATCATGTCGCTCTCGGCGACGCCCTCCATCACGTCGCTCTCGGGCGCGCCTTCGGCGCCGAGGGCGGCCTCGCTCTCTGCGGTGGACGCCGGGCTCGCCTGCCGGGCGGCCTTTCCGCGGCGGAAGCGCCGTGAGAGCACCTCGTACATCGCGGCGTAGTCGTCGCCGTCGGCCACGCTCTTCACGTTGAAGCTGCGGTAGCGCTTCTTGTCCGGCTGACCATCGAGGAGCGCCACGATCGATCCCACCGTGTCGCCGCCGCCGAGATGCGAGATGTCGCAGCACTCGATGCGACGCGGGAGCGTCGGGAGGCGAAGGCGCTCCCTGAGCTCCTCGAGCCGGGCCTCGAGATCGTCGGAGCTCCGTTGCTTCTCCCGGAACGCGTGAGCTGCGTTCTCGCTCGCCATCTTGAGCAGATCGACGCGGGGCCCGCGCTGAGGCACGAAGAGCGCCACCTTGCGGCCGCGCCGATCGCCGAGCCACTCCGCGACGCCCTCCGCGCCGTCTGGCAACACCGGCACGAGGACCTCATCGGGGATCGTGGTGGACGCGACGCCATAGTACTCGTTCAGGAAGCCGCCGAGCACCTCGTCGTCCGGCAGCTCCATGTTGCGGAGCGAGAAGGACAGCGTGTCTGCGACGCGCCCCCTCCGCACCAAGATCACCTCGACCTCCACGAGCGTCCCCTCGCGGTAGATGCCCACCACGTCTTGATCGACGTCCTTCACGTAGACGACGCGCTGGGCCTCGCGCACCGCCTCGACCGCCCGGAGCTGATCGCGGTAGATGGCGGCGCGCTCGAACTCGAGCTCCCGCGACGCGTCCCGCATTCGCGTGGTGAGCTCGCCCGTGAGCTCGTCGTGGCGCCCTTCGAGGAAGAGCGCGACCGAGCGGACCATCTCCGTATAGAGCTCCCGGTCGACATCCATCACGCAGGGCGCGAGGCAACGCTTGATCTGGTACTGCAGGCAGGGGCGCCGGCGCGACGCCATCTCGGTATCGGAGCAGGTGCGGAGCTGGAAGTGCTTGTTGACCAGGTGGAGCGTCCGCCGCGCGCTCGTCGCCGAGTGGTAGGGCCCGAAATAGCGCGCCTTGTCCGGGGCGGGACGGCGGACCGTCTCGAGCATCGGCCACGCCTTCTGCGTGTCGAGCTTGAGGCAAAGGAAGTCCTTGTCGTCACGCAGCTTGACGTTGAACCGCGGCTTGTGCTGCTTGACGAGCTCGTTCTCGAGTACGGCCGCTTCCTTCTCGGTGGCGGTGACCACCGTCTCCAGATCGGCCACGATCTTCCGGAGTATCGGGATGAAGTACCTGGCGTCGCTCCCGCTCTCCTGAAAGTAGCTGCGGACGCGCGAGCGCAGGCTCTTCGCCTTGCCGACGTAGACGACGGCGCCGGCCTTGTCGATGAACAGATAGCAGCCCGGCTTCGTCGGGAGCGACGCGAGCTTGGCGGCGAGGAGGGCTTCGGGATCCTGCTTGGCGCTCGGGTTGACCACGGCCGGAACGATCTAGAAGTCGCGCGCGCCGGCAGCAAGCGCCGCGATCACGGCTCCTCCCGTGGAGAGCGGCCGACGCGGCCCGCGCCGGTTCTCCTTTACATCTAGAAAAACGCCGTCATGTGACGCGGCGCCGCTCGCCTGGAGCGACGGGGCAGAACGCCCAGGTCGAGATGTCGAGCGGGTCGCCCGACCCGACCGCGACGTTCGCGAGGCCATGTTCGAGCCGGAGCGAAGGCGACACGAACACGCCGGCCAGACTGCGGGCGATCGCCGCCGCGCGGCGAGGCGGGAGTCCTGCGCGCACCACGTTGCCATCGGTCCACACGCGGGCCACACGCGGGCGCGCTGATCATGTGAGCCGCGCGTCATCACGCAGCGCACGCGGGCGGGCTGATCACGTGAGCCGCGCGGCGCGCGCGGGCGCCCTGATCACGTGAGCCGCGCGGCGCGCGCGGGCGCCCTGATCACGTGAGCCGCGCGGCGCGCGCGAGCGCCCTGATCACGTGAGCCGCGCAGCGCGCGCGGCGCCCTGATCACGTGAGCCGCGCAGCGCGCGCCGCGGCCTGATCACGTGAGCCGCGCGCGCCGCGTGGTGACGCGCGGCGCTCGCGAGGCCACCCGATCACGGTGTGCCGTCGCGCGTCGCACGACCGCCCGTGTAGGAGGCAGCGCGAGCGACTGCGGTGATGGCCCGCCGCGCCCGGGTCGACGCGAGACACGCCCTCGAGCAGCCAGTAGATCCGACGGCAGGATCTCCGCGGGAGGAGGTCTCGGGTGTCGAGCGCTCCTCCTTCGTGGCCTGGCGGACCGCGGCATCTTCGCCTCGGTCGCAATCCGGCGCGACTCCCGGTCGCTCCATCGCGCCCAGTCCGTCTGGAGCTTCCTGGTCTTGAGAGAGGTCGCCCGCTGGAGAGCGAGGTTGCCCGTACCGGCCATCGGTGCCCGCTTGTCCCCGCCGTAGCTGCGCTTCGGGCTCTCCCCGCAAGCCACTTTCAGCCCGCCGGGCGCCACGGTGGCGAGCGTCTGGGAAGCATCTGGGAGGAATCAGGGAGGGGCGATGGGAGGACCGATGCCCGGTCGGAGCTCCATCGTTGCCTCGCACCCTCTAATCAGGTTGCCTGAACCCGAAAGGACTTGTATGGTCGTAACACCACCAGCGACTGCCCGTTCGATACCCGGGTCCTGGGGCCAGAAGGCATCGGCGAACTGAGCCTGCGGCGCCACCGGCCCCGCGTCTGGTTCCCGTTCGCTGCCGTCCAGGTGCGCCGCTGCGCCTGGTGTCGGGCGGCCCCCGAGGTGGAGTGCGCGTCGAGCTGCCGAGGAGTGACGAACTGTCCACCAGCGTCCATCACCACCGCCCCGCTCGGGGGATCGATGTCGCCCTCGGCGGCGACGGTGAGCTTTGCCCCCTCGCACGGGAGCGAGCCGCGGGCGAGCGTCACCCTGGTGCGCAGCACGAGTGTCACCCCCTGAATCAGGATGAGCGGCTGAGCAGGAGCGGCAGCCTCGTGGCCTCCCGCAGGGCGACTTCCGGCTTGCCCGGGCGGCCGTCGGAGCTCGGGCACGGCGAGCGGTTTGGGAGACTCGGCCGGAGGCTGGGCAGCTCCAGCACAGCCGCAAAAAGACGCAGCCAGACCGGAGGCGACGTGGCCTGGGGGCTGCAACGTGGGTGGGAGCAACCGCGTCGGGCCGCCGCGCCGATCAGCCAGGGGGATGTCCTGGCAGGTGGGTGGGGTAGCCCTCATGACGTCGACACCGCCGGAGGGCGTCTCGACGGCCGACACGTTGCGGTCGATCCCGGAGAGCGGCTCGGTCGGGAGACGAGAGCTCGGGCATACGGTTACGCCGCGGGAGCAGGGTGGAGTGCAGAAGTGAAAGGCTGCCGTTCCAGCTCACCGGCGATCGGCTGGAACGGCGACCTCGGCCATGACACCTTTCCTCATCGCGGGTGCTCCACCCGGGGGTCGGGCTCCTCCACGGTCCCTCGGTCAGGCGCCCGCTTCGGCCGCTGCGCGGTGGGGCGCGTGTGTCCGGAGCACAGGAAAGCAGATCTTCATGGGAATGTCGCTGGCTCCCCTCGGTTACGGGGCTGCCCACGGCACGCGCGCCGCGGCATCCAAATCCGCAGCGCGGTGCAGAGCGGAGCACGGCGCTGTCCATCGCACCCTCTTGGGTTGGGGCGGTGCCTGGCTTCGCGGCGCGACATCGCCAGGGAGACGAGGTGGCTGGAGTCCGGCTCGACCGGTCGCCCCCAGCACCCCATGACCCGACGGGGAGGTGGCGAGCGCGGGTTCTTGACGCACGTTGAGGGGACACCTCTCGAATTATTTTCAAGCAAGGTGCTGTTCAGCAGTTGACAACTCTAGCTATTCATGGGACGCGAGATCCAATGAACAACGTCGAAACCGAGATCAAAAGCCACGTTGATGCATTCGTCTCTCAGCTGAGCGGACTTGTCCGCAAAGCGGCTCTCGAGGCTGTCGCCAACGCCCTGCGAGGCGAGGGCCAGCCGGTCGCTGCGGCCGCCGCGCCGCGCAAGGCGGGTCGGGCCAAGGCCGCTCCTCAGCAGCCTGCGGAGGTCAAGAAGGCGGTCGGTCGCCCCGCTCGCGCTGCGAAGCCTACCCGCAAGAAGGGCGAGAAGCGCTCGAAGGAAGAGCTCGCCGCGATGACGCAGAAGGTCCTGGAGCACATCCGGAGCAACAGCGGCCAGGGCGTCGAGCAGATCGCCAAGGATCTGGGCACGACCACGAAGGAGCTGACCCTCCCGATTCGGAAGCTGCTCGTCGAGAAGAAGATCACGTCGAAAGGAGAGAAGCGGGCTACCAAGTACTTTTCCCGCTGAAGCCAGCATCGACGCTCTCCAGAAGGGTCCGGCCAAACCGACCGAGGTCGACCTCCCGCCTTCCCCCAAGCCCAGCAGGGGAAATCGCGGCGAGCCAGGAGCCGTTCCGGCAGGCGCGGAGACGTCGCACATCGGGGCGGAGCAAGCTCCGCAGCCATACACGCTGCTGGATGCCCCTCAGGAAGTCCCTCCAAGTCATGTCGTCTCCTCGTAGGACGACGGAGAAATCCGCGCGCAAGGCACGTCAGCTGCCGCCCGACCGCTGCTGAGCGGATCCGCCTGGCGACTCGACGCAGGCTGCGCCTCTCCCCGATCGCGTCTGTGAGCACATGTCCGCTCTGGTGCCCAGGACGCTGGGTTACCGAGCCGCCACGCCCGTGCTCTTGTCGACGTCGGATCGGGAGAGACCATCACGTCATCCCCCCCTGAGACCCCAACATATCGTGGGGCATCATCAATGGACCACCACATCTAGTTTCGCACGTCAGCGATCCCGTCGGGCCTCCTGTCACGCAGCGTTGACGCGGCCTCGAAACGGACGCTGGGGCGTGAAGCGTGGCGGAGCTCCAAGGAAGCGAAAGCGAGGATCACCGCCGCGACGCGACGACGCGGCGCGGGAGTCCGGTCATCCCGGTCCGGACCCCGCCGGGCGGAGCTCGTTCCGTGGGTCGTGAGGGTGGCAGGGACTGCCGACGTGGAAGAGCACGATCGGCGATGCGCGCAGGCGTTGTTGCTGTGAACGCCTGACCCGCTCCGCCCATCCGGCGCCTTCTCGACGATCGCGCGGCGCCCTCGGAGCCACACTGGACCCGGCCGGCCCGGAGCTCAACGCACCTCCACGGACACCTGGACAGGACGCCCCAGGCGGATATTGCCGGCTTGCAATGTGGGCGAGCCCGACGCCTGGCAAGCAGGTGCCCTGGAGGCCTATCGGCCTCTAGCGATCAGGAAGAGACATGGACAGCGGGGCTCCGCCGCCAGGCCCGTGGGATAAGCATGGCGTGTGCCACGAGGGGGTCGCTCCACCGGATGGCTCGGCTCGTGTACCGAAAGGAGCCTCGAGACCAACGCGTCAACATACCGGACAGGTTCTGACCATCCGGGGTGATCGAGCCACCGGGCGATGCGCTCAGAAGAGGCCGCGCGCCGGATCGGACACCCGGTAACGGCCGCTGACGCTGAGGGCGCGGCGCGGGCGGTGGGAGGTGAGAGCTCGCGGGGAAGGGCGACTCGGGCTCAGCGCTGGGCTCGGCTCCCGACGATGAGGACATTCGAGAAGGGCGTTTTCCCCCAGGCGGGCATCGTCTCGCAGGAGAAGCCGAGCTGCTCGAGGAGCGCCGCGATCTCTCGGGCAGGACGGAAGCGCACACGCTCGCCCCGGTTGAATCGAAGCGCGGTGAAGACGCGCTCCTCAAGGAGCGTGATCGAGCTCCTCAAGCCGCGCTCGGTGTCCGCCTCGCGGACGAGCAGGCGCCCGCCCGGACGAACCGCGGCCGCCGCCCGCCGCAGGATCGCGTCCTGCTCTTCCACGCGGAAGTAGTGGAGCAGGTCGATGAGCAGCACGGTGTTTGCAGTTCCGAGCTCGGCCTCGCGCGCATCTGCGCACCAGAACTCGGCGTCCAGCGGAGGGGCGGCGTGGGCCGCGCGCTGCGCGCCGGGCGGGCCGGGCGACTCCGACGAGCGCGGTAGAGGTGCGCCGGAGCCCCCGCCGGCCGCGCGCCGGGCGTCCTCTATCTTGGCTCGGTCCCAGTCGAACCCACGCGCGCGCTCGGCCCTCCCCAGCTCGAGCAGGAGAATCGGCAGCTGGCCAGCCCCGGTCCCGATATCGAGGACCTCCCCGAGCGCGCCGGGGCGGTCGCCGGCGATGTCGGCAATCAACCGGGCGATGGGGTCGCCGAGCAGCTTGAAGCGGACATAGTGAAAGCGGGTACGCTGCGCCGGCGTGGCGCCCTCAGGCGGGCTGTACCTCCCGGCGACGCGCTCGACCGCGTGAACCCACGGCGGTGCATCCCCGGGGAGCCGATACGGCTCCATCCTGCTGCTCTGCTGCAGGGGAGCGCGGCGCCGCTTCAGCGTGACGAGGACGAAGATCAGGCCGCCGCCGAGCGCCGCGAGCGCGAGCCCGACCACCGGGGCGCCGAGGAACATGTACTCGGGGAAGTCCGAAAGCGCTTGCGCCCAGCTCATCTTTTCGTAGAGGCGCAGCCAGCGACCCGTGCGGAGGTACGCTCCGACCTGGACCTCGGCCGTGAGGAGCGCTGGCGCGAACAAGGGGTTGGAGATGTTCGCAGCGACCCAGGCAATCGCTGCATCCAGGCGGAACCACAGACAGAGGAGGAGCACGAGCGGCGTGTGGCAGCCGAAGATCGGCTGCGATCCGATGAACAGGCCGATCGCCACCGCCACGGCGGTCCGGCCGGCGGAGAGCTCGCTGCCACGGAGCTCACGCCACGCGCGGCGCGCCTCCTCTCGGAGGAGAGAGTATTTCGCCAACGTTCAGGGTTTGCCTTCCCGTGCAGCACGATCCGTCTCACCCGCTGCATCGGCCGTCGTCTTGGAGAGGATGTCGCTCACGGTCGTGGGCGTCGCCTCGTCGAGCGCGTCCCACGTGCCACCCGCCGCGGCGGCCGGCGCCGGATCGCCTGACTCAGCGGCCGCAGTGCGCCCGCTCCGCTGCGCCTCCAGCGTGCGAAGGTACATCTTCGCCGTCCTGTTGTCGGGATCGATCGCGAGCGCCTCGCGCCACTCGGCGCTCGCCTGATCGGGCGCGCCGAGGGAGAGCAGCGCGACCCCGAGCAGCACGCGCGCTGGTGCGTACTTCGGGTTCGCGTCGCGCGCGGCGGCGTAATGCTCGCGAGCGAGCGCCAGATTCCCGGCGTCGCGGTACATCGTCCCGAGGCGCAGCTGAAGATCCACGAACGTCGGGCACAGCGCCACGGCCCGCGTGAGCTCGGCGATCGCTTCCTGCGCGCAACCGGCGTCGGCATAGGCCTGCGCGAGATTGGCGTGCATGTTGGCGATCTTGCCGCGCGCGAACGGGTCGAGGACGCCGCCTCCCCCCTCGCCGCGGCGGATGCGAGAGTAGACCTGCCGCGCGGCTTCGTATTTGCCGAGGTCGTTGTAGGTGACGGCGAGGTTCAGCAGCGCTTCCGTGTAGTGCTCGTTGAGCTGCACCGCGCGCTCGAAGTGGGCCTCGGCCGCGAGGAAATCACCGCGTTCGTGGAGGATGACGCCGAGCATGTTGTAGACGTCCGCGAAGCGGTCGGTCTTCTCGATGATCTGTCGCAGGGCGTGCTCGGCGAGATCGTACTCGCGCCGCTCGTAGTGCTCCCTGCCGAGAACCAGAAGCTGCTTCAGCCGGTCGTCCATCAGGCCCGTCAGCTTACGCGACCGGCGTACAATGGGATCCGCCTTCCGCGCAACCCTTGCGTCGGCGAGGGAGCCCCGCGGTTGCAACCCCGTCGATGCCTTGGTACGCACGTCGGCGTGCCGAGTGCAGTACCCCAGAACCCGCTCGAGGCCTCCGGAGCGCCGGACGCCGAGGACCGCGCCAGGGAGCGGAGCGGAGAGGCCGGCAGCGCGGCGGAGCCCGCCGCCGCTGTCCCGCAGGACGCGCCGCGCGTGGAGCCCGGCGCCGCCGTCCCGCAGGACGCGCCGCGCGTGGAGCCCGGCGCCGCCGTCCCGCAGGACGCGCCGCGCGCGGAGCCCGGCGCCGCCGTCCCGCAGGACGCGCCGCGCGCGGAGATCGTGCGCATCGGCGCGGCCGAGGACGTCGCGGACGACGCGCTCGACCTCCCCGGCAGACCGGCCACGCCGCCGCTGACCGCTCCGCTGCAGGGCAGCCGGCGGGGCGAGGGCGCTCCGGCCGCTCCCTGGTCACGCAGCAACGATCCGCGCGCGCGCGCGGCATCGACGTGGCCGCAGCTCCCTCCTCCTTCTTCTCGCGGGCGCGCATCGGCGCCCTGGTCGCGCGGCAGCGATCCGCGCGTGCAGCCCCTGCGGACGCCGTCGCTCATGGACGGCGGACCCCACGCTGGCCCCGGTTCGACGGACGGCCCGCGGCTCCCACCCGGCCTCGGCCGGCCCCCTCCAGGACCGCACCTGTCGCCGCGCATGACCGCGGTCTTCGGCGGTATTTTCGGCCTCGCGACGCTCACCTCGCTCATCGCGCTGCTGATCCAGGGCGTCCCGGTGCGCGACGAGCGCGCGCTGGTCGCGGCGAGCCCGGCGACCTCGGCAGCAGGTACGGATGAGGCCGCCAAGCCTTCCTCCATGCCCGAGGTGAAGACCAAGCAGCGCACGCCGCTGCCCGGCCCGTGGCGGATCTCCGAGCTCGGGAAGGATCCTTCCGTGCTCCTGGTGAGCGACGTGATGGACCGCAGGTCGTTCATCGCGGCCCTCGACGAGAAGGGCGTACCGAAGGCGCAGATCTACCGGATCATGAAGGCCTTCGACGGGCTGCGGAAGTTCGACAAGTGCGGCCGCAAGGACCGGTTCACGGTCGCGATGGATCGCTCCACGCGCCGCGTCCGCGCCTTCGAGTACGAGGTCTCGGCGAGCGAGATCTACCAGGCGAGGGACGACGCGGCCGGGCGGCTCGCGGGCGCCGCGCTCGACATGAAGATCGCCGAGGAGGAGGTCGTCGCCTCCTTCTACGTGGGGAAGGATCTCGCCAACGCGATCCGGGCAGGGGGCCTGGAGCCCGGCGTGCTCGACGTGATCGACGACGCGCTGAACGGGCGCCTCTCGACGGAGAGCTTCGAGGAGGGGGGCACGGTCCGGCTGATCGCCATCGAGGAGACGGCGCTCGGGATGTTCTCCAGGTACAAGAAGGTCGTCGCGCTCGAGTACCGGCCCCCGGATCCCGCGGAGAAGCCGGTGCGCATCTACGATTTCAAGGGGCAGGAGGCTCGCGGCACGTTCGATGAGCGCGGCCGGCAGCCGCACGCCGGCGGCTGGCGCGCGCCGGTCCCGGGCGCCCCCGTGACGTCGAAGTTCAACCCGCAGCGAATGCACCCGGTGCTGAAGAAGAGGATGCCCCACAACGGGACGGACTTCGGCGCGCCGATGGGAACGCCGGTGTACTCGGCGTATCGCGGCACGGTCGACTGGGTCGGTCCGGCGGGTCCGAGCGGCAACCTCGTCACGGTGGCGCACGCGAACGGGGTCACCACCGGCTATGCGCACCTGTCGAGGTATGCCCCCGGCATCAAGGCCGGCATGAAGGTGGGTACCCACCAGCTCGTCGGCTACGTCGGGTCGACGGGCCGCTCGACGGGCCCTCACCTTCACTTCAGCGCGAAGAGGGACGGCAAGTACTTCGATGCCGAGACGCTCCAGCTCGACGGAGAGCGCGTGATGCCCGGCGTCGATCGCGCGGCGTTCGCCGCGACGAAGGAAGCGCTCGACAAGCGGCTCGACGCCATTCCGCTGCCCGAGCCGCCGCCCGAACCGGTGAAGCCCGAAGCGGCAGAGCCTCCCTCGCCGCCGCCCGCGGCCACCAGCAGCGAGCCGGCGGCCGCCGCGGCGCCGGATGTCGGGCCGAGCGGACCGACCGAGCAAGAAGCGCGGCCGCCGGAAGGCGCCGGGGACGACGAGGGCGAGCTCATCGAAGGCGCCGATCTCAAGAGCCCGCCGGAAACGATGTGACGCCGAGCTGGCCGAGAGGTCCGCTCGATGAGGCCAGAGAACACCGAGCGGACCGAGAGGTCCGCTCGATGAGAGAGATGCCGAGGGACCAGCCGTCCCATCGTCAGCGCCTTCGCGGCATCCGACAGACAAAACGCACCGAGGACGCGGAGGGGTAACCCCTCGCGTCCTCGGTGTCCTTGCCATGGCATCCGCCTCGATGGGCGGCGGCCCAGGCCTGTTAACGCTTCGAGTACTGGAAGCGCTTGCGGGCGCCGGGCTGGCCGTACTTCTTGCGCTCCTTCTTGCGCGCGTCGCGCGTGAGGAAGCCCGCGCGCTTGAGCGACGACCTGCGCTCCGGATCGAGCTCGCAGAGGGCGCGCGCGATGCCGTGCCGCATCGCCTCGGCCTGCGCGCTGTGGCCGCCGCCGACCACGGTCGCGTTCACGTCGAACTGATCGAGCAGCTCGAGCAGCTCCAGCGATTGACGCATCACCATGCGCGAGGTCTCGCGGACGAAGTAATCGTCAGCGGGCCTCTGGTTCACCTTGATGTTGCCGGTGCCCGGCGAGAGGAAGACCCGCGCAACGGCGGTCTTACGCTTACCAGTGGCGTACGTTCTCGTTTCCGTCATGGCTTTGCTCAGCTGTAGCTAAGGGGCTGCGGCTTCTGCGCCGCGTGGGGGTGATCGGGACCGGCGTAGACCTTGAGCTTGGTGAGGAGCTCGCGCCCGAGCACGTTCTTCGGGAGCATGCCCTTCACGGCCTTCTGGATGGGGAGCTCCGGCTTGCGCTCGAGCAGGTGACCGTACGACTCGGAGCGGAAGCCGCCCGGCTCGCCGCTGTGCCGCACGTAGTTCTTCTGCTGGAGCTTGCGGCCCGTCAGAAGGACCTTCTTGGCGTTCACGACGATCACGAAGTCGCCGGTGTCGACGTGCGGCGTGAACGTGGGCTTGTTCTTGCCGCGGAGCACCGTGGCGATGCGGCTGGCAAGGCGGCCGAGGGGCTTGCCTTCCGCGTCGATCACCCACCACGTACGCTCGTTGCGGGCCTCCGCAGGCTTGGCGGAAAAGGACTTGGGCTGAGGATTCATTGGGCGAAAAACTCCGGAAGGGCGCCTGCCAAAAAGGGGCGCCACTTCTACAAGGCGGCCCTTCGCCTGTCAAGCGTCAGGCTTCTGGGGCAGCATCGTCATCGTCCAGCGGGGGTTGGTCAAGCGGGTCCGTCAAGAAGTCGTCGTCGTCCCGTCGTCAGTCGTCCCCGTCGTCTCTTCCGTCCCGCCTCGCTCCCCTGGTTGTCTCGGGCTCCCAGATTTCTCTCATTTTGCCCGCTCATCCAGATCACCAGGGCATTGAACAGACAGAGCCCCCTCGCATCGATGCATCTCCATGCTCGGTGCAGCTCAGTCGCCCCGGACAGAGCCTCGCCTCAGCGGCATCGACGGCGACCGACCCCGGAGCCCCCTCGGGCGCCGCGTCAGGCCACACTTTACAGAAAACCCGACTTCAGCTCGACGAGCGGGCACGGTGGTCGAGCGACCGACCGCTCGGTCTCATCGCTCATCGTTCACGTCACATCGCTCGCCGGCGTCCTGCTGGCTCGCTTGAAGGAGCTCATCACGCCAGGGAGTCGATCGACGGTTCAGCTCAGCGGAGAGGGCGGGATTCGAACCCGCGGTACGTTGCCGTACACACGATTTCCAGTCGTGCACCTTCGACCACTCGGTCACCTCTCCCGATACAACTTCAACGCGCCCCGCTTCTGCCCGACCGGCGCCGCTCGCGAGAGAGCGGGCGGTCAGAGCCCACCTGTTTCAACGGGGGCAAGCAGCCAAGCGTAGCGGAGAGAGCGGGATTCGAACCCGCGGTACCCTTGCGGGTACACCTGATTTCGAATCAGGCACCTTCGGCCTCTCGGTCACCTCTCCGCCGGCGAACATGGCAAAGCGGGGCCGGCTGGTCAAGCATCTCCTGACAACCGACCGGTCCGGAGGTGCGCTTTCAGCTCCGAGGCCCCTCGCCAGCAGCCCGGCGCGCGCTCCCGGAGCAGGAGCTCGTCGTCCAGCGTGCGGCTCTCAGGCGCTGCAGGATCCGCCGCGCACCGGCGGGCGCGGCCCTACCCCGCCCCGCGCGGCGCCTGCCCGCCGCGAGCGGCTGGCCGCGCCGGCGCGGCGCCTTCGGACGCAGGCTCGCGATCGCCTTCGGAGAAGGCCGCGGCCCCGAGCGCGGCGCGCGCCGCCGGCGTGCCTGCGCGCGGGAGCCGGATGACGAAACGCGCACCTCCGAGCGGGGACTCGAGCACGTCGATGGTGCCGCCGTGATCGACCACGATCTTCTTCACGATGCTCAGGCCGAGCCCCGTGCCGTCGTACCGCGTCGTGACGTACGGATCGAACACCGAGTCCCGCACGGCGGGATCGATGCCCGGGCCGTCGTCGTCGATCGCGATGAGGTGGCTCTGCCCCTCGCTCCGCGCCGAGACGCGAACCCTGCCCCACGCAGCGGCGCCGGGGCGCTCTCGGGCTGCTCCGCCGGGCGCCGCCCGCTGCGCGTCGCGCAGCGCCTGCGCCGCGTTGCGCACGATGTTGCCGAGGGCGCGCCGGAGCATCTCGCGATCGAGCGCGGCCGGCATCGGGACATCCGGCACGTCGAACTCGAGATCGACGCGCCCGAGCAGCACCTCGTCCGAGGCGTGCTCGCGCCCCGCCTCCTCGACCGCGGCGAAGCGCTCGCCCTGCTCGCGCAGGAACTCCGCGAGATCCGAGGGCTCGAGCTCTGCCCGCGGGAGCCGAGCGAAATTGGAGAACTCGCCGACGAGGCGGCGCAGGGTGCCGACCTCCTCCTCGACGACCTCCAGCGTCGTCTGGAGCAAGCGCTGGTACGCCGGGTCGCTGCCCGCATAGCGGCGGTGGCACTCCTCGACGGCGAGCTGGATCGGGGTCAGCGGGTTCTTGATCTCGTGCGCGAGGTGCCGCGCCATCTTCTGCCACTCGCCCATGCGCTTGAGGAACTCGATCCGCGCGCGGCTGCCCTCGAGCTCCTCGAGCATGCGATCGAAGGCGCGGCCGAGATCGGCGACCTCGTCGTCGCCCTGCAGCCCCACGCGCACCGAGAGGTCGCCCTCCGCGACGGGCCGGGTCGCCGCGGCGAGCCGCGCGATGCGGTCGACCACGGGGCGCGCCACGAGCACGCCCGCGAGGATCGCGAGGAGGATCGTCGCGCCGAGCAGGGCGGCGAAGGCGTCGCCGTAGCTCTCGTCGAGGTACTCCTTCCGGTGCTCCCGCTCGAGGGCGTGGTACGCCTGCGCGAACGCCTGCGCCGCGTCGAGCTCGTCGAAGCGCGCGCTCGGCGCGGCGAACGTCGCGACGAGGGTCCGCTCGTCGCCGTCGCAGCCGCCGTCGTCGGGCGCGGGATCGCCGGGCTCCGCGGCGTGGCCGGGCGCGCGCGCGATCGCCTTCCGGACCGTGAGCGTCTTCTCGTGCGCCGGATCCACCGGGCGGCCGCGCTCGCGCGCTCCGACGAGATCGCCGCCGCAGCGCTCGACGCGGAGCGAGACCAGCGCGGGGTGGGCCGCGATGATGCGCGTGAGCTCGCCATCGAGGCGCCGCGCGTCGCCCGTGAAGGCGCTCTCGCGCAGCGGGTCCGCCGCGACGATCGCGTCGGCCTCGGAGCGCATGCCCTGCTTGATGGCGGCGGCCAGCTCGGCGTACACGCCGAGCGCCCTGTCCAGGTGGACGCCGAACTCCGGCTGGAACGCCGTCGCCGACACCCGCGCGATCACCGTCCTGGCGACCACGATGCTGGCGACGAGCGGGATCAGGGCGGTCACGAGGATGGCCGCGACGACCCGCCGCTCCGTCCTGCCGGGGATGCGCATGCGCGCAGCATAGCCGCGGGCGCACAGGCGCGACGCGGGAGCGCCCGCGCTGAAAAAGGAGGGGCGCGCGCCGCAGAGGAGCGCTGCGCGTCGCAGAGGAGGCCGCTCGCCGCGGCGAGGATGCCCCGCCGCGAGAGCGGCGTTGCTCGTTACTCGACGGTGACCGTCTTCGCGAGGTTGCGCGGCTGATCGACGTCGTTGCCCTTCAGGTTGGCGACGTAATACGCGATGAGCTGGAGCGGGAGCACGGTAAGGAGCGGCCCGACCTCGTCCGGCACCTTGGGGATCCAGACGTGGTGCTGAGCGATCTCGAGGATCGACTCGTCGCCCTTCGTGGCGATCGCGACGACCTGCCCCTCGCGCGCCCGGACCTCCTGCAGGTTGGAGAACGTCTTGTCGTAGTGCGCGTCGCGCGGGCAGACGACGATCACGGGGAGCGCCTCGTCGATGAGGGCGATCGGCCCGTGCTTCATCTCGCCGGCCGCGTAGCCCTCGGCGTGCGCGTACGAGATCTCCTTGAGCTTGAGCGCGCCCTCGAGCGCGATGGGGAAGCCGAGGCCGCGCCCGAGGAACAGGACGTCCTTCGCGTGGACGAGGCGCTTCGCGATCGCGTGCACGTAGTCGGCGTCGCCGAGCACCTCGCGCATGTGGCTCGGGATCTCCCAGAGCGCCTGGAGGATCTCGCGACCGCGCTCCGCCGACAGCGAGTCGCGGCGGCGGCCGAGATAGACGGCGAGCAGGAGCAGCGCGGCGAGCTGCGTGGTGAACGCCTTGGTCGAGGCGACGCCGATCTCGGGGCCCGCGTGCGTGTAGAGCGCGCCGTCGGAGAGGCGCGGGATCGCGCTGTCGAGCACGTTGCAGAGCGCCAGCACCTTGGCGCCCTGCGCCTTCGCCGCCTTGAGCGCCGCGATCGTGTCGGCGGTCTCGCCCGACTGGCTGATGGCGATCACGAGATCGTCGGGGAAGAAGATCGGCTCGCGGTAGCGGACCTCGCTCGCGAGCTCGACGACCGTGGGGACCCTGGCGAGCTGCTCGATCCAGTAGCGCCCGGCGATGCCGGCGTGGTGGCTCGTGCCGCACGCGACGATGTAGACGCGGCGCAGCTCCCTCGCGAACTCGGGCGTGACCCCCATCTCGGTCGCGTGCACGTCGCCCGCGGCGAGATCGATCCTGCCGCGCAGCGTGGCCTCGACGACGTCGGGCTGCTCGTGGATCTCCTTCAGCATGAAGTGCTTGTAGCCGCCGCGCTCCGCCTGGACGGGGCTCCAGTCGATGCGCTTCACGCGCCGCTCGACCTTCTCGCCCCCGGCCACGGTCTCGATGCGGACGCCGCTCGCGCGCAGCTCGACGATGTCGCCGTCCTCGAGGAAGATCATGTCGCGGGTGTGCGCGAGCAGCGCGGGGATGTCGCTGCCGCACAGCATCTCGTCCTCGCCAGCGCCGACGACGAGCGGCGAGCCGTACCGGGCGGCGACGATGACGTCGGGCTCGTCGCGCGAGAGGACCGCGATCGCGTAGGCGCCGTGGACCTGCCGGAGCGCGCCGCGCACGGCCTCGAAGAGCGACTTCGCGCCCTTCTGGAGCTCGCGGTGGACGAGGTGAGCGACGATCTCGGTGTCCGTGTCGGAGAGGAACTTGACCCCCTGGCTCTCCAGCTGCTGCCGGACGGCCACGTGGTTCTCGATGATGCCGTTGTGCACGACGGCGACCGGGCCCGCGGAGTGCGGGTGCGCGTTCACCTCGCTCGGGCGGCCGTGCGTCGCCCACCGCGTGTGGCCGATGCCTGTCGTACCGTCGAGGGTCCGCTTCTCGAGCGCCTCGCTGAGCTTGATCAGCTTGCCGAGCGTCCGGACGATCTCGATGCCCTTGCCGTCATGAATGGCGATGCCGGCCGAGTCGTAGCCTCGATACTCCAGCTTCCGCAGCCCTTCGACGATGATCGGCGCCGCCTTTTTTGACCCAACGTATCCGACGATCCCGCACATGCTCGCCTCGTTCAGGTAGTGCCCGCGCGCGCCCACGCGTGCGGCGGAAAATGGAACGTTACTCCTGGCACCGGGAGCTGACAGAGAAAATCGAGCCCCCTGACGGTGAACGCCGCGTCGGTCGCGTTGGGCGCGTTGATCGCGCGAAGGTCACAGCCAGGACGAACGCTATCAACGCCGTGATCGAGGCGACCCCGAAAGTGAGGGTGCCGCCCCCGTGCTTGTAGAGCTCACCCCAGACGAGCATCCCGACGACGGATCCAGCGCCAGCGCTGGCAGTAAAGAGCCCTTGCGCCGTGGCGAGGATCTGAGGCGGGGAGCGATCCCGCGTGTAGGCCAGCGACGCGACCCACATCATGCCGAACGAGATCGCGTGGAGCGGCTGGATGGCCAGCAGGGCAGGCCAGAAGCGCACATACGACAGCAGCGCCCAGCGGAGCGAGGCGCCTGCGAAGGCGAACGCGAGCACCGTGGGCGGAGCGAACCGCTTGAGCAGGGGGCCGGAGAACGCCATGAGCGCGATCTCGCCGGCGACGCCGACGGCCCACGCGACCCCCACGAGCGACTCGGGGAAACCGATGTCGCGCAGGTGCAGCGTGTAACAGAGGTCGTACGAAGAGGTGGCGCTCTGAGCCAGGAACGACGCCGCGAGGAACAGGCGGAAATCGTGGCTCTGGAGGAGAGCACGGGCGCGCTGCCGCACGGAGCCTTCGGCGGCCGGAGCGCGCGCAGCGCCGGCGGCGTCGGCCGCTCCGTCGCGCAGCGCGGACCGACGGAAGGGCGCCTCGCCGCGCGCCGGAAGGGCCCACGAGATGGCGAACGCGATCAACAGGGAGGCCGCGATCGTGCTGGGAAACGCGGCCGGCTGCGCCGGATCGACGAGGGCTCCGCTGGCGATCGCCATCAGCGCAAAGCTGATCGAGCCCCAGAGCCTGAGCCTGCCGTAAGCGATGCCGGAGCTCGCCGACGCCTCCACCGCGACGACGTCGGCCATCATGAACATCGGCGATCGAAAGAACGCGAACGCGAGCGCCGCAACGAAGAGGCCGCCGAAGCCGAGCGACACGCCGAGCGCCGACGACAGCGCGAGCAGCGCGAACACGACGAAGGCGCCGGCGCAGGCTGCCCGGAGCAGCCACACCCGCACGCCGAGCGCGTCGGCGATCAAGCCGAACACCGGCGGCGCGACGAGGCCCATCGCGGGGAGCGTCGCCGCGATCGCCCCCATCGCGAGACCGCGGATCCCGCGCGCCTCCAGCCAGCTCGGGAACAGCGGCAGGTACACGCCGAGGACGGCGAAGATACCGAAGTAGTAAAGCGAGATCGCCCGCGGCGACGGCCTGTGCTCTGAAGGGATGGGAGGTGGCATCGGCTGTGAGCGGCCCGCCCCGAGCGCGAGGGGCGGGCAGCGTGCCGCTCTCTGACGCCCGCCAGGCAAAGGAGCAAGCTCCGCGCTCCGGAAGCGCGGAGCAGCCTTCATTGCCGCTTCTCGATCGCCGTGGCGCGCCCGACCGTACGCGCGGGATGGGCAGGCTGATGACGATCTTCTTCGTCGTCGGCGCTGCAGGACTTCCAGGAGCGCGCGACCGGCGAGCGCGCGACCGGCGGGCATGACGCACGCGAGCTCACCGGGCCACTCGCGCAGCTCGCGCAGGTCGCCGCAAAGAGCAGCGCACAAACGAGAACGGCGGCGCCTCTGGGGAGAGGCGCCGCCGCTGAAACGTCGGCCTATCTCGGCTTAGTACCGATCGCCGCCGCGGCCACCGCGGCCACCGCGGCCACCACCACCGCCGCCGCCGTAACCGCCGCCGCCACCGCCACGGCCGCCGCGGCCACCGCCGCCGCCGCCGCCGCCGTAGCCGCCGCCACCACCGCCGCCGTAACCGCCGCCGCCACCGCCGCCGCCGCGCTGGACCCGCTCCTCCGCCTCGTTCACGCGAAGCGGACGGCCGTCCATCATGGCGCCGTTCATGTTCTCGATCGCTTGCTGGGCCTGCTCAGGCGTGCCCATCGTGACGAACCCGAAGCCGCGCGACTGGCCACTCTCGCGGTCGGTCACGATGTGCACATCCGTCACCTCGCCGCTCTGAGCGAACGCGGCCTGCACGGAGGCCTTGGTGGCGGAGAAGGGGAGATTACCAACGTAGAGGCGAGTACCCATGACACTGATTCACTTCACGGCTCTGCGAGATGCGTCAGCTTCGGTGCCGAACAGTGCCCTGCCGCCCCGATGGAGCCGTGGGGGATCGAGGGGGGGCGGCGCTGGGGAGGAGCCCCCGATGCGCCACACGTTGCGTCGTCCAGTCCGCGATCAATCCGCGATCCCCGAGAAGAGAAGCGTCGTGTCGAGTGCCAGTGACGTTCGTGACCAGCCGATAGTAACCAAATGTCCCCACCGCGCAAGCGCTCGAAGCGGCCCCCGTCGCCGCGAGGCTCCCCCCGGACGTCCCGAACAGCTGCCGCGCGGTCGCGCTCGCTTCCACGCGGGTAGGCACACATCAGCGCCTCGCAGGGCGGCGGAAGGTGGCGCCGAGATCCCACCCCTCTCCGCCGGCGGCGCGCGCGAGCGCGACGTCCGGCAGCACGCCGCCCGCGATCCGGACCTCGGCGATCACGCCGAGGCGCAGCGTCGCGGTGAGCGAGCGCGGGGCGGCGCCGGGCGCGAGGCGGGGCGGGTGACGGGCAAGATCGAGGGCGCGGCTGCGATCGTCGGCGGTCGCTAGGGCGAGCAGCGCGCCGAGGGGCCCCGGGCCGAGCGGGCGCACCAGCTCGATCGCGAGCGTCGCCTTCCCGCGGGCGCGGCGGCGCCCGAGCTCCGCCCGAGCCACCGGCTCCGCGGTGACCTCGTGCCCGGGCCGCGAGAGGATCGGCGCGACCGCCTCGGCGACCTCGACGAGGTGGGCGGCAGACTCGTCCACGAGCAGCGGCGCCGGGGGCCCTCCCCACGCGGGATCGCCGTGCGCCCTCGGGAGGCCGACGAGTCCGAGGTGCGCCAGGCGCTCGGGCGGCAGCGCGTCGACCAGCCGCTGCGCGACGCCAGGCTGACCGAAGAGCCCGGCGTCGGGGCCCGTCGTGAGCACGATCCACCCGGCGACGCCCAGATCGAAGCGGACGGCGCCGCGGCGGTTCGTGTGGAGGCCGGCGCCGAGCCAGCCGAGGTCGTCGCGCTCGGTCTCGAACGCGCGCAGCGAGGTCGTCAGGTCCTCGGAGCGGATCACCTCGATCGCGTCGAGGAACGCAGCGCCGCGCGCGGCGACGTCGTTGCGCGTCAGCGTGATCTGCCCTGGGCCGACGTCGGCCCGGAACGCGCCGGTGCCATCCGGCGCCGCGGGGTCGAAGGCGCGCGGCAGGAGCGCGACCATCGGCGACGCGAGCGCGCGGGCGACGCGGGCGGGATCCGCGCGCGGGAACACCGCGGCGAGCGGATCCCTCGGGTGCCGCTCGGGCCTCGGGATGTCGGCGAGCGCCGCGGCGGCGCCGCGAGCGCGGGCGCGCTCGACGGAGCTCACGACGTCGCGGCCGTCGAGCTTGAGCAGGCGCGCGGTGCGCAGCCCCTCGCGCAGGCGCACGACCGCGCCGTCCCCTTCGCGCGACGGCAGCGCGGACGCGAGCGTCGGGTACGGGTTCCCGGACGCGTCGAGCCCGTAGAGGCTGTCGGCGATCGCCGGCGCGAACAGCGCCGCGGCGGGATCGCTCAGTTCGTGCGGGTCGAGCGAGCTCGTCGGCCACGGGAGGTGCATCGAGAGGCGGCCGCCGAGCGGGGTGCGCCCCATCGCACGCGCGCCCTCCGGGAGGGCGGCCGCGCCGAGCAGCGCGCCGGCGCCGCCGAGGAAGGCGCGGCGCGGGAGCGATCGGCTCACCGCACCACCCAGATCTCGTCCGCCGTCGCGACGGCGAACGGGGCGCGCCCGGCCCCGTCGGGCGGACAGACCGCGAGGGCGCGCACCCCCGCCGGCGCCGGCAAGCGCAGGATCTCCTCGGGAGCCGCGCGGGCCGGGCCGCCTTCCCGGCGCCGCCACGACCAGACCACGACGGCGTCCTCGAGCGGATCGAGGACGTCGAGGCTGGCGAGCAGCTCGGGCTCTCCATCCTGATCGAGATCGCCGATCGCGAGCTGCGCCCCGGCGCTGCCCACGACCTTGCGACGGCCCGCGCTGTCCCGGAGCTCGACCGCGCCGCGCTCGCGCGTCGCCCAGACCGCGAAGGGCTCGCCCTGCGCGGACAGGAGCTGCGCCGACGCGAGCGCGTCGTACCGGCCGGAGAGCGCCGCGGTCGCTGGCGGAGGATCGGCCGGGGCGCACGGCCCGAGCGGGCCCGTGAGGAGCGGCCCCCACGTCGTCGTGCAGGCCGAGCCGCCCGCGTCCGGGATCGCCAGCCCCGGGAGCTCGGCGAGCGCCTTCAGCTCGCCGTCGAAGCGGACGCTGCGCGCGCGGTCGGTGAGCCCGATGTCGGCGAACGGAGGCAGGAGCTCGCCGTCCCTCGCGCGCTCGACGAGCGTGGCGAACGCGAGCGGCTCGCGGAGCGGCGCCGGGTGCACGGCGACCACGTCGGGCCACGAGCGCGACGCGAGCGGCACGACCCGGCCGCCGCGGAGGCGGAGCGTCGTCACGCGCCGGCGGCTCACGCTCAGGAGCTCGAGCGCCCCGTCGGCGTCGAGATCGCCGCACGCGAGCGCGACCACGTCGCCCTCGAAGTTCTTCGCGCGGTCGACCCTGGCGGCGACGAGCGGGATCGGCGCGAGGAAGCTGCGGATCTCCGCGTCGAGGGGCGCCTCGGCGTAGGCGTGGGCGATCGGCCCCGGCTCCGGATCGCGGATGCGCGCCCAGACGGTGCGCGGCACCGGGTACACGTCCGCGGTGACGCGCAGCTTTCCCGCCGCGATCTCGACGACGAGGTGGACGAGCGCCGCGTCGTCGCGCGCCGCCTCGCGCGCGAGCGGCAGCGGGATCGGATCCTTCTGCGCGCGCACGCCGGCGCCGAGCTTGCCGGCGACCTGGGCGGCGAGCGTGGCCACGAGCTGGGCGCCGCGCGGCGCCGGCGCGTCGGAGACCAGCGGCGCGGCGGCCACGAGCGCGCGGCCGCCCACGGCGTCGAGCGAGCGCACGAGCGCGTCGACGGCGCGCGCCACGGCCGAGCGCGGCGGCCTCGGCGCCGGCGCGGCAGGAGGCGGCGGCGCAGCGGGCGGAGGAGACGGCTGCGCGGCAGCCGGACGCGCGAGCGCGAGGAGAGCGACAAGGAGGAGGCCCCGGGGCGACAACGGCGACATGTTACGCGCGTCCGTGGGCCCGGGGCCAGAGCCGCAGCCCCGCCGGCACCACGAGGAGCGCGACGACGAGGCCGACCGCGCTGCCCAGCGCGCCGACCCGGCCCAGGTCGCGGAGGCCGTCGAAGCCGCAGAACGCGAGCGCGGAGAAGCCCGCGGCCGTGGTCAGCGCCGTGGCGGCGATCGCCGGCCCCTCGCGGCGCAGCATCTCGCGGATCACGGCGTCGCCGCCGCCCGCCGCCTCGATCTCGCGGGCGCGGTGGAGAAGGAACATCCCCTCGTCCACCGTGATCCCGAGCAGCACCGGGATGACGAGCGCGTCGTACGCGTGCAGGGGGATGCCGAGCACCCGGATCAGCAGGAGGACGAGGGAGATCTCCGAGGCGACGACGAGCGCGGCCAGCGCGATGTCGCGCGCGCTGCGGAGCGAAGCCGAGAGCGCCAGCAGCACGAGCGCGCCCGCGACGAGCGCGATCCGCGGCATGTCGTGCGCGAGCGTCTCGCGCAGCGACGCCTCGAGCCGGCTGTAGCCGGTGAGCATGGCGCGCGGATCCTCCTCGCGGAGCGCGCGCTCGATCCGCTCGACCGAGGCGGCCTCGCGGGGCCTCACGTACAGCGCGACGAGCGCCTCGCCCCCGTCCGCCCCGAGGTAGCGCGAGAGCAGGATGGACGCGGGGCCGCGCTCGAGATCGGAGAGCGCCACCTCCTGCCGGGGCGGCGCGCGCATCCCGTCGAGCACCGACGAGAAGCGCTCGGGCGCGAAGCCCGTGTCGCGGAGCGCGCGCTCGAGCTCGTCGGCCTTGGCGGGCAGATCGAGCGCGTCGCGCGCGGCGAAGCGCTCGGCCTGCGTCGGGGCGGCGGGGGCGAGCGCGGTGAGCGCGTCGACGGCCTCCACGTCGGCCTTCATCGAGGCGAGGCGCTCCGCGATCCGGTCGCCGCGCGCGCGGGCGCGCTCCTGGTCGCCGTCCGCGACGAGCACCACCCACTGCCCTCGCCGTCCGCCGAACGCCTCGAAGATCTCCTGCTGTACCTTGAGCGGCTCGAGCTCGGCCGGCCGGATCGCGACGATGGCCTCCGCGAGCGGCGGGGAGGCGCCGAGGGCGACGGCCGCGATGGGGAGCGCCGCGAGCCCCGCGAGCGCGAGCGCGCGGCCCCGCGTACGGGTGAGCCGGTAAAGGACGTCGGGCCAGCGCGCCGGCGGGTCGCGCGGCGGGGTCCCCCGCTCGAGCCACGCGCCCACGGTCGGCGTCACGAGGACGATGGCGATCGCCGTCAGGACCTCGCCCGCGGCGCACAGGAGCCCGAGCTGCCGGAGCGCGTTGATGTCCGACAGCGCGAGGGCCCCGAACGCCGCCCCCGCCGTGACGGCGGCGATGAGCACGGCGCGGGAGGTCCGCGCCCTCGCTGCGCGCCCGGCCGCCTCCGGATCGAGGCCCTCGCGCCGCGCCTCGAGCAGCGCGGCGTACACGTGGACGCCGGTGTCGACGCCGACGCCGACGACCACCGACATGAAGGCGACGGCGATCGCGCTGAGCCCGCCCGGGAGCGCCGTGGCGAGCCCCGCGGTCCAGAGGGTCCCGAGCACGAGCGGCGGCATCACCGCGGCCAGGGCGCGCAGGCGGCGGAAGAGCAGCGCGAAGACGACGGAGGCGAGCAGCATCGAGAGCGACCCCGAGATCGCGAGATCGCGCGTGAGCATCGCCTCGGTCGCCGCGGCGATGGCGTGCCCGCCGGTGAGCCCGAGCGTGAGCCCCGGGTGCGCCGCGCGCATAGGACCGAGGACGGCGTTCGCGTCCGCGACGAACGCCCGCGCGTCGGCGCCGCGGAGCGCCTGCCCCGCCGGCTGCACAAGGACGAGGTGCACCTTGCCGTCGTCCGAAGCGAAGGCGCCGTCCGCCTGCGTGCGCACCCCGGATCCGATGTCCGCGGACTCGAAGACGAGCTGCGAGAGGCGCAGCGGGTCGGCCGCGATCGTCTCGGCCGCGGCGCCGCCGCCCGGCGCGAGCAGCATGGCGCGCGTCTCGGCGAGGCGCTCCCGCATCCCCTCGGGCGAGAGCGCGGCGGCGAGGCGCTCTCGCACGCGCGCGTCCGCGTGCCGGAACGCGACCCACGGATCGAGCGAGCGCGAGACGTCGATCCGATCGGCGGCGCGCTGCACGGTCGGGCGCGCCGCGAGGGCCCGCGCGATCTCCGCGGCCACGGCCGCGTTCTCGTCGGGGTCGTCGCCCTTGACCATCACGACGCCGAGGTCGCCGCCCCCGAACCCGCGCACGTACCGGCGCAGCGCCGCGGCGTCCCCGCGCTCCGGCAGGAGCGAGGCGACGTTCGGCTCGAGCTGTAGCCGCAGCGTCACGGCGGCGAAGGCGGCGAGCGTCAGCGCCGCCAGGGCGACGACGACGACGAGGCGGAGCGGCCGGCGGAGGGCGTCCGCGCGAGCCGAAGGAGGCGAAGGGGGTGCTGCCATGGAAACCCGGAGCCGAGCCCGGCGCCGCTCCTCTACCCTCACGCTCGCCTCGCCGCGAGGCCCCACACACGGACCATGCTCTCGAGCTCACAACGCTTGCGCTCGCGAGGGCGCCGTTTCATCCCGGCAGCATGGAGCTCCCCCCGATCGTCCTCGCAGGCAGAGCCGTCCTGCGGAAGCCCGCCGCGCCCGTCCCGCCCGAAGAGATCGGGACGAAGCGGCTCAAGCACCTCGTGTCGACGATGGTCTCCGTCATGCGCAAGGCGCCCGGCGTGGGGCTGGCGGCGCCGCAGATCGGCGTCGGCCAGCAGGTGATCGTGCTCGAAGACAGCGAGGAGCTCATGTCCCGCCTCACGCCGGGCCAGCGCGCCGAGCGCGGCCGCGTGCCCTTCCCGCTCAGGGTCGTCATCAACCCGACGCTGAGGGTCCTCGCGCCGTCGCTCCCGGACGCGGCAGGCGCGGGGCGGGCGACGTTCTTCGAGGGCTGCCTGAGCGTCCCGGGTTACATGGCGCTGGTCGAGCGAGATCTGTCGGTCGAGGTGAGCGGCGTGGACGAGGACGGCAAGGAGGTCCGGTGGGAAGCGACGGGCTGGCCCGCGCGGATCCTCCAGCACGAGGTCGATCACCTCCGCGGCACGCTGTACGTCGATCGCATGGTCACGCGCTCCTTCTGCAGCAACGAGGAGGCGAAGCTCTTGCTCAGCCTGTCCGTCGCCGAGGCGCGGGCCGCGCTCGACGCGTGACCGCGGTCCGGCGCGCCGGGAGGCGAACGCGCTCGACCGGCGGACGCGCGCTCACGGCGAGGGTGATGAGCTGGCGACGAGGGCTTCCACGATCCGTTCCATCCTGATCCCGCGCGAGCCCTTCACGAGCACCAGATCGCCGCGCTCGACGATCTCCTGCGCTCGGGCCGCGGCGGCGTCCGCGTCTCCCGCGAACCACGCCCGCACGCCGGCAGCCTCGGCGGCGCGCGCGATCCGCGCCGCCTCGCCGCCGACGGCGATCAGCGCGGCGGGGCGCACGGCGCCGACCTGCTCGCCGAGCGCGTCGTGCTCCGCCGCCGCGAGCGCGCCCAGCTCGCGCATCTCGCCGAGCAGCAGGACCAGCCGCTTCCCGAGCGCCTCGGCCACCTCGACGGCCGTCCTGAGGGACGATCGCATCGACAGCGGGTTGGCGTTGTAGCTGTCATCGATGACCACGGTGCCGTCCGGCAGCTCGCGGACGGACAGCCGCCCGTCCCCTGGCGGCGCGAGCCCTGCGGCGGCGCGGGCCGCCCGCTCGGTCGAGAGCGGCTCGCCGACCGCCTCTTCCACGACGGCGACGGCCGCGGCCGCCGCCAGCGCCCCCGCCTCGCCGAGCAGCGGGACGACGAGCTCCAGCGCCTCGCCTCCCCGCTCGATCCGCACCGAGGTGCCGCGCACCCCGACCGGCCGCCTCCCCGCGATCCGGATCCGCGCGCGCTCCCCGAAGCCGTAGGTGATCCGCCGCGCGGCGCCGGCGCGCTCGAGCTGCTCGACCACCTTCGCGTCGTCGCCGTTGCCGAGGGCCACGCCCTCGGCCGGCAAGGCGGCCAGCAGATCACCCTCCTCGGCGGCGACGTCTTCCAGCGTGCCGAGCCCCTCGGTGTGCTCGACGCCGATGGACGTCAGCACGGCGAGGTCCGGCCCCGCGATCCGCGCGAGGGCCGCGACCTCGCCGCGCTGGTTCGTGCCGATCTCGACGACCGCGAAGCGATGGCGGTCCTCGAGCCCGAGCAGCGTCATCGGCAGCCCGATGGCGTTGTTCAGGTTGCCCGCCGTCGCGTGCACCTCGCCGCGGCCCACCCCCGCGAGCAGCGCCGCGATGGTCCGCGTCGTCGTCGTCTTGCCGGCCGAGCCGCCGATCGCGACGATCGCCCGCGGCCCGTCGGCGTGGGCGCCCCTCCGCCATCGCTCGCGGTGCGCTCTGGCCAGCGCCCCGAGCGCCGCGAGGCCGTCGTCCACGAGCACCGCGCCTCCTCCGGGCGGCAGGGCCACCTCGCGGGAGACGATGAACGCGGCCGCCCCGCGCTGCGCGGCGGCGTCGAGGAACCTGTGGCCATCGAAGCTCTCGCCGGTGAGCGCGACGAACGCCGCTCCGGGCGCGATCGTCCGGCTGTCGGTCGAGATGCCCCGCGCGTCCGGCCCGCTCCTCAGCACGCGCCCGCCGGTCGCGCGCGCCAGCTCGTCGAGGGAGAAGGGGGCAAGGTTGTGCGGGATCGGCGTCGCCATCGCGGGCGATCACCAGCACGGAACAGGGCGCGGGGCCAACGAATCGCCTGCGGCGCGCCCCGTCTGCGCGGCGTCGCGACGTCTCAGCGCCGGGTCTTTTCCTTGTCGACCTCGTCGTAGATGTCGTCGCCCTTCGGCCGCGGGCGCGCGGCCGGGCGGGGCGCGGCGGGCGCGCTGGGGGCCGCTGTCACGCTCACGGTGGGCCCTGGCGACGCCTCGGTGGCCGTGGGCGGCGGCTCCTTGTAGTCGATCGCGATCGGTCCTCCGCCGCGCATGCTCTGCCACAGCGTGATCCCGACGAGCGCCAGCAAGGCCACCGCCAGGATCACGCTGAGCACGATGATGAGCGTCCTGCCCCCCTCCCGCCGCCGCGGCGTGACGGCGGCGGGTGGCTTCTGCGGTTCCGGGCGCTCCTGCACGAAGGTCGACGGGAGCGCCGGCATCTCGAGGCGCGCCGACGTGGTGGCCCACGGGCTCTCGGCCGGCGGCATGGCCGCGCCATCCCACCCGCCTGCCGCCGGCGGCGCGCCGTGCGCCGCCGCGCCGTCCCACCCGCCTGCCGCCGGCGGCGCGCCGTGCGCCGCCGCGCCGTCCCACCCGCCGGCCCCCTGGGGCGCGCCGTGCGCCGCCGCGCCGGGAGCTGCGCTCATCGCCGACGCTGGCGCAGCGGCCGATGGCGGCCCGCCCTGAGCCGACATCCCCGCGTGCAGCGAGGGCAGCGGCGTGCGCGCGGCCTCTGGCGTAGCGGGCGCGGCGGCGCCGAAGCCAGGGCCCGCGAACCCGGGCGGCGCTGCAGGCGCGGGCGGCTGGCCGGCGTGCGGCGAGGGCATCGGCGCGCGCGCGGCCTCTGGCGCGGCGGGCGCGGCGGCACCGAAGCCAGGGCTCGCGAACCCGGGCGGCGCTGCCGGCGCGGGCGGCTGCGCCGCGCTCGCGCCCATCCGGTCCGTGATCGGCGCCGGCTGGAAGGCCGGCTGGCTCGGAGGCACCGGATCCGACTGCGGCGGCGCCGTGATGAACGGGAGCGCGTTCGGAGAAAAGACGCCGCTGGCCGAGAGCACGTCCTGCTGCGAGACGAGCCCGGGCGGAAGGGTCCCTCCGCGCGCCGAGACGCTCGCCGTGGGCGGCTGGGTGTACCCGGCGGGAGCTGACCCCGAGAACGCGGGCGCCGACAATGCCGGCCTCGAATACGCGGGCACCGACGGCATCGGCATCGAGAACGCGGGCGGGCTCTGCTGCTGTAGATGAGGGCTCAGCGCGTACTGTGCGGCGAGCGGGCGCAGGGCACCGGGCGCCATCAGCGGCGGCACGGGCAGCGGCCGGAAAGGGCTCCCCGAGCCGTGCGCCGACGGGAGCGGCCGGCCTGGCTGCGCCGCCCTCTCACTCTCGGGGGCTCCCCATGGAACGTGTTTGTCGGTCATCCGCGCGCCTCGGAGGGACCGCCCACGCGACCCCTCCGCCTCACACTGAAGCGGAACAGCGCCCTCAATCTACCCCCAAGTCTCGGCGTGCGGCCATTCTTCTGACGCGTCGCCCCGTCCCCGCGAGGCGCTGCCGCTCGTCAGCGCTGGCGCCACGCGCGCCTCACGGGACGACACCGCCCGTCGCGGACGCAGGACAGCGACGCCAGGGGTGCGCGCCTCCGGTCGGCTCGGAGAAGAGCGAGCTCGTCCCGCCACCGAGGCGCTCACGAGGCGCGCGCTCCTCCGCCAGCGCCAGCGGCGCGCAGGGGGCACGCACGCCGCTCCGGCGCGCGCGGGTGGCTCCGGCGCGCGCGGCGGAGCCACCCGCGCGGTCGACCCTCTCGGGCGCGGGCGTCTCCGACGGCAGAGCTCGGACCGAGGCGCTGTCCACGCTTCTCGGGAACTCTCGACATGGCCGCGGCGCGCCGCGGACGGGCATGCCGCTCCCGCCGGGCGCGGGCTTCTGCCGCCGCGGGGCGGCTGTCGACCGCGGCAGCGCAGTGCTATGGCACGTCGCGATATGTCCGCCGAGACGATGGACCCCCGCGCCTCCACCGAACCTTCTCCCAACGAGCCGCGTGAGCCCGCGCGCTACGATCACGCCGCCGTCGAGCCGCGCTGGCAGCGCGCGTGGGAGGAAGGCGAGACCTTCCGCGCCGTCCGCAGCGCGGACCCCGCCCGCGCGAAGCGCTACGTGCTCGACATGTTCCCCTATCCGTCGGGGGCGGGGCTGCACGTCGGCCACCCCGAGGGGTACACGGCGACCGACATCATGTCCCGCTACTTCCGCATGCGCGGGATCGACGTGCTGCACGTCATGGGCTGGGACGCCTTCGGGTTGCCGGCGGAGCAGCACGCCCTCGAGACCGGCACGCACCCGGCCGACACGACGGCGCGGAACATCGCGACCTTCAAGCGCCAGCTCAAGATGCTGGGCTTCAGCTACGACTGGTCGCGAGAGCTCTCCACGACCGATCCGCGCTACGTGCGCTGGACGCAGTGGATCTTCCTCCAGCTCTTCAAGAACGGGCTCGCGTACCAGGACGAGGTGAGCGTCAACTGGTGCCCGGCGCTCGGGACCGTCCTTGCGAACGAGGAGGTGATCGACGGCAAGAGCGAGCGCGGCTCGCACCCGGTCTACCGGACGCCGCTCAGGCAATGGATGCTCCGCATCACCGCCTACGCCGACCGCCTGGCGGAGGATCTCCGCCTCCTCGACTGGCCTGAAGGGACGGTGGCGATGCAGCGCTCCTGGATCGGCCGCTCGGAGGGGGCGCTCATCACGTTCGAGGTCAAGGGATGGGGCAAGGGCTCGCTGAGCGTGTTCACGACCCGCCCCGACACGCTGATGGGCGTCACCTACGTCGTGCTCGCGCCCGAGCACCCGCTCACGACATGGCTCACGAGCGCCGAGAGCGGCGCGTCCGAGCAGCGCCGCGAGGCGGTGCGCGCGTACGTCGCGGCCGCGGCGGGCAAGAGCGATCGCGAGCGGCTCGCCGCGGCGGCGAGGGAGAAGACCGGCGTCGACACCGGCCTCGTCGCCGTCCACCCCATCACGGGCGTGGAGGTGCCGATCTGGGTCGCCGACTACGTGCTCGGCGGCTACGGCACCGGCGCCGTGATGGCGGTGCCAGGGCACGACGAGCGCGACTTCTCCTTCGCCCGCGCCTACGGGCTGCCCATCGTCGAGGTCGTGAGCCCCGACGGCACCCTGCACGACCAGCTCGAGGCCGCCTACGTCGACCCGGGCGTCGCGGTCCGGAGCGGCGAGTTCGACGGGCTCGCGACGGAGGAGTGCAAGCGCGCGGTCATCGCGCGCCTCGAGGCGCTCGGGCGAGGCAAGCGCGAGGTGAACTACAAGCTGCGCGACTGGGTCTTCTCGCGCCAGCGCTACTGGGGCGAGCCGATCCCGATCTACTTCCCCGTCGAGCTCGCCGATCCGCAGGGCGATCCCAGGAAGGGCGCCGCGCACACGATCCGCTACGATCAGCCGATCGCGGTCGACGAGGCCAGCCTCCCGATCGAGCTGCCGCCGCTCGCCGACTTCCGCCCTGGCAACGACCCCGCGGGCCCGCTGGCGCGCGCCGTCGACTGGCGCTTCTTTCAGCAGGACGGCAAGTGGTACGCGCGCGAGACGAACACGATGCCGCAGTGGGCTGGCTCGTGCTGGTACTACCTTCGCTTCCTCGATCCGCAGAACGACGCGGAGCCGTTCTCGCAGGCCGCGTATGACGCGTGGATGCCCGTCGACCTCTACGTCGGCGGCGCGGAGCACGGCGTGCTGCACCTCCTCTACGCGCGCTTCTGGCACAAGGCGCTCTACGACCTCGGGCATGTGAAGCACCCCGAGCCCTTCGCGAAGCTCGTCCACCAGGGGATGATCCTCGGCGAGGACAACGAGAAGATGTCGAAGTCGCGGGGCAACGTGATCAACCCCGACGACATCGTGCGGGCCCACGGCGCCGACGTGCTGCGGCTGTACGAGATGTTCATGGGCCCGCTCGAGGCGGTGAAGCCGTGGCAATCGGCGCAGATCCAGGGGGTGGTCCGGTTCCGGGACCGCGTGTTCGCGACGTGCACGCGGCCGCTCTCGGACGCGATGGACGACGCGACGAGCCGGCAGCTCCACAGGACGATCAAGAAGGTGACCGGCGACATCGAGGCGATGGCGTTCAACACCGCCATCTCCGCGATGATGGTCTTCGTGAATCACCTGAGCTCGCTGCCTTCGCCGCCGCGCGAGGCGGTCCTCCGGCTGATCCTCCTCGTCTCCCCCTTCGCGCCGCACCTCGCGGAGGAGCTGTGGCGGCTCACCGGCCACGAGCGCTCGCTCAGCTACGAGCCATGGCCCACGTACGACGAGGCCTTCTGCGTCGACGACGTCCTGGAGATCCCGGTGCAGGTGAACGGCAAGGTCCGCGGTCGCGTGATGCTGGCGAAGGCGGCATCGGAGGAAGAGGCACGAGCCGCCGCGCTCGGCCTGGAGAGCGTTGCCGCCCTCTCCGCGGGCAAGCAGCTGAAGAAGTTCATCTACGTCGCGGGGAAGATCGTGAACATCGTGGTCGGCTGACGCTAGGGCGCCGCCGAGAGAGAACGAGCGCTCGCAGCGCGGCGACGTCGCGAACGGACGCGCGTGACACCGGCGCGAGGAAGCTGCTCCCGGAGCGCGAGGCCGCGCGCCCGCGCCGCCTCCTCATCGAAGCCTTGCGCTCGGTTGACGACAGGGTCGGGCGCTCGGCTGTACATGAGCCCGACCGGCGCGCTGATCGCATCCCGCACCACAGCGCAGCGGCGTGGCTCCACCGGCGGTCGAGCCTCCTCGGAAGCAGCCCTCTCCTCCCTCGGGGAGCGCGGCGGTGCACAGCCCAGGCTGGCAGGTGCCGTGCAATGGCGGCTGGCCGTGTGCCGGAACAGCACCGCATGGCGTACCCGAGCTGGATGCCTCCTCGCCGCCGCGCTGGCGGGCTGCGCTGGAGACGCGGACGAAGCTGACCTGCACGAGGAGGACGCGGCCGAGGCCGCGCTGGAGATCAAGGGAGGTTATCCAGACGCTGGAGATCGCGCGATCGCCGGGCTCCTCATCACCGATCGCCGAGGGCGCGTCGCGCGGACCTGCTCGAGCACCGTGATCGCGCCCAACCTGGTGCTCACCGCGCAGCACTGCATCGCGGAGGCTCCCAAGCTCATTGCCTGCAAGACGGCGACGTTCGGTGAGCCGGTCGATGCCTCGCAGGTCTACGCCACGCTCGGCGGGGCCCTGTGGGCCGCCGACACGCCGTGGATCGGCGCGCGCGCGCTGCTCAGCCCGCCCGACGGCAACGCCGTCTGCGGGCGCGACATCGCGCTCGTCGTGCTGTCTTCCCCGCTCGGCGGCAGCGAGGTCACGCCGCTCGCGCCTCGCCTCGATCGGCCGCCCGAGGAGAGCGAGGTCTACTCGGCGGTGGGCTTCGGCGACACGGAGGGCAGATCGCGCGGCGGCGGCGTCCGCAGGCGCCGCGATGGGCTCCACGTCGAGTGCGTGGGGTACGGGTGTGGAACGCAGGAGCGCGTCACAGGAGGCGAGTGGCGCGGCGAGAACGGCATCTGCAGCGGCGACTCGGGCGGACCGGCGCTCGACGTCGCGGGGCGGATCATCGGCGTGACGTCGCGCGGGCCAGCCGGCTGCGCCGACCCCATCTATGGTGGGCTGATCGCCCATCGCGACTGGATCGTCACCGAGGCGAGGCGCGCCGCTGACGTCGGCGACTACGACCCGCCCTGGTGGGCGACGGCGTCGGACTCCGCGGAGCGCTTGCCCTCGCGCCGGCCGCTCGACGAGCGCTGGCTCTCGTGCGCGTACGGCCCCGTCGTCGGCGACGACAGCGGGGCCCCAGCGGCGCGCGCGCTGCTCGCGCTGCTCGCGCTGCTCGCGCTGAAGCGAGCCAGGACGTCCGCGCTGCTGACATGCCGCGCGCGGCATGCACGCGGCGCGCGCGCGGCGTCGCAGAGCACGATTTCCGCCTGATCGAAGCTCCAGCGCACACCTCGCCTGCTAGGATGCGGGCGTCCTGCCCTGCGGAGTGTCCATGCCCATTTCGCCCATCATCCGTCCGGCCGCGCTGCTCGCGGCGCTCACGCTCGCCGCGCTTCCCATCGGCTGCGGCCCCACCTACGTGCGCGGCAATCAGGTCGAGGGGCTCGACGACGCGGCGATGAGCACGGGGATCGACAGGCGCGACATCGAGCAGCTCCTCCACGAGAACCTGACGTCGCTGATGGCCTCTCCGGTGGCCAAGGAGTGGGCGCACGACGGCTCGCGGCCCACGCTCGCCATCTATCCGCTGTCGAACCAGACGAGCGAGCACATCGACAGCCAGCTTCAGGCGCTCCTGTCCGATGTCGAGACGTACCTCGCCAAGGCGAGCCTCGTCACCGTGGTGAGCCTCGAGCGCCAGCAGCAGATGGTCGCGGAGGTCGAGAAGCAGCACGGCGGCGGGTTCGATCCGAGCCACATCGCCGAGTACAGCCGCCAGCTCGGCGCGAAGTACTACCTCACCGGCAAGGTCTTCACCGCCGACGAGCGCACCGAGGACGAGCGCCGCGTCCAGTACTTCATGTTCATGCAGCTCATCGAGGTCGCCACGAGCGCGGTGGCCTGGCAGAACCGGGCGGCCTTCACCAAGGCGCTCATCCAGGAGTGATGCGCCGGCGGCACGCGGGCCTCGCGGGGCGCAAGCGTGCGGCCCTGGCCCCTCTCGCTCTGCTCCTCGGCCTCTGGCAGGCCGCCTGCGGCGGACATGAAGATCGCGTGCGCACCGCGCTCCAGGCGCTCGATCGCGGCGCTCCCGCCGAGGCGGTGGCCGCGCTGAACGAGCAGCTCGAGGTCGAGACCGCGGCCCAGCTCCCGGCGCTCCGGGGCGACAACGCGCTCCTCCTGCTCGACCGCGGCAACATCCTCCTCAGCATGGACAGCTACCGGCTGTCCGCGCGCGATCTGGGGGCCGCGGACAAGTCGATCGACCTGCTCGACATGTCCCGCGGGGCCGCCCACGATCTCGGCAAATACCTCTTCTCGGACGACGTGGGCCCGTACAAGGCGCCCGCCTACGAGAAGCTGCTCATCAACACCATCAACATGATGAACTACCTGGCCCAGCGCGACCTCAGCGGGGCCAGGGTCGAGGCTCGCCGCCTCGCGGTCATGCAGACATACCTGCGCGATCACGAGGGCGAGACGGCGCTCCTCGGCCTCGGCAGCTACCTCGCCGGCCTCGCCTTCGAGAAGAGCAGCCAGGGTGACGAGGCGCTCCTCCACTACGACGACGCCCTCCGCCACGGGTCGTATCCGTCGCTCCGCCGCCCGCTCCGCGCGCTCACGCGCGGCGAGCCGAGATCGCCCCGCATCGCTGCGTTGATCGAGGGTGAGGCCCCGCCGCCGCCCCTCGACGAGACCGGCGAGGCCGAGCTCATCGTCGTCGTCGGGTTCGGGCGCGTCCCGCAGAAGGTCCCGCAGCGCCTCCCGATCGGCCTCGCGCTCACGCTCGTTGCCAACGACCTCAGCCCGACGGATCGCGCGCGTGCGAGCGAGCTCGCGGCGAAGGGGCTCGTGACCTGGGTCAACTACCCGACGCTCGCCCGGGGCAAGGGCGGCTATTCGATTCCGACGCTGAAGCTGGATGGGCGCTCGCAGCCGATGGAGCAGGCGCTCGACGTCGAGGCGCAGGTGCGCGCGGCCTGGAAGAAGAACGAGGGGACCGTCATCCTGTCGGCCATCACGAGGACCCTCGCCCGCATCGCGGCCGGCGAGGCCGCGCAGGGCGCCACCGAGGCTGCTGCGGAGGACTCCGGGCCGCTGGGCCTGCTCGTCGGCCTGCTGACGAGCGCGACGCTGACCGCGCTCGACACGCCGGACACGCGCGGATGGTCGACGCTCCCCGCGCGCATCGCGATCGCGCGGACCCGCGTCCGCGCGGGCACGCACGACGTCGTCGTCGGCGTCCGCGGCGAGTCGCGGCGCGCCCGGGTGAGCGTGGCCGCCGGAGGGTGGGCCTTCGTCCCGGTGATGGTGCTCCGCTGAGCGACGCGCGCGGACGGAAGGGTTGCGGGCGCACCCCTCCCGCGGCAGTCTCCGCGCCGATGCGTAGCCCTCCTCTCCGCGCCGTGCTGGTCCACGCGCTCTCGGCGTGCTCTCCCCTCGCGCTCCTCTGCGCGACCGCCTGCGGGACGCTCGCCACCTCGCCCTCCTGGGTCGGCGGCGGCCTCGCGGTCTCCGCGCCGATCCGGGCAGCCGAGGAGGACGCCGCGATCGAGCGGGAGCGCGCGGTGATCGCGAGTCAGCCCAAGCAGATCGGCGCGCGGCATCTCCTCGTCATGCACGAGGGCTCGAAGAGCAAGCCCGAGGGCCTCCGCCGTACGCGCGCCGAGGCGCGCGCGCGCGCGCAGGAAGCGCTCCTCAAGATCCGCGGCGGGGCGAGCTTCGAGGAGGTGGTCGCGGAGTACAGCGACGAGCCGGGCGCCGCCGAGCGCGGCGGGGATCTCGGGGTGTTCGAGCGCGGCATGATGGTGAAGGGCTTCTCCGACGCCGCCTTCGCGTTGAAGATCGGCGAGGTGAGCGAGATCGTCGAGACGCCGTTCGGCTTCCACATCATCAAGCGCACCGAGTAGCGCCCGCTCCAGCGCTCCGGCGCTCCAGCTCACCGCGCGCCGGCCGCGGGCTCGACGCCTCGGCCTTCGTCGCCTAGCGTGGCGCGCATGACGAGGACCGTCCGCGCTGCGCCGACCGCCGAGCACCGCCGCCTCGAGGAAGAGCGCGAGCGCCTCCTGCGCTGGAAGCACTGGGGCCCCTACCTCTCCGAGCGGGCCTGGGGGACGGTGCGCGAGGACTACAGCGCGAACGGGGACGCGTGGGCGCACTTCCCTCACGACCATGCCCGGAGCCGCGCCTATCGCTGGAACGAGGACGGGCTCGGCGGCATCTGCGACCGACACCAGATCTTGTGTCTCGCCGTCGCCGTCTGGAACGAGCGGGATCCGATCCTCAAGGAGCGGGCCTTCGGGCTGACCGGGCCGGAGGGCAACCACGGCGAGGACGTCAAGGAGATCTACTACTACGAGGACGCGACGCCGACCTCCAGCTACCTGCGTTACCTCTACCGGTACCCGCAGCGGCCGTTCCCCTACGAGGCGCTCGTCGCCGCCGCGCGCGACCGCGGCCTCTCGGAGGGTGAGGTCGATCTCCCCGATCTCGGCGCCTTCGACGGGGATCGTTACTTCGACGTCTTCGTCGAGTACGCGAAGCGGAGCCCGAGCGACATCCTGATGGTCATCACCGTGGTGAACCGCGGCCCGGAGGCCGCGCCGATCCACGTGCTCCCGCACCTCTGGTTCCGCAACACATGGTCCTGGAGCGAGCCTCCGGGTCCGGTCCCGGAGATCCGGGCCATGGAGACCGACCCCGGTCATGTGATGCTGCGCGCGGCGCACCCCGAGCACGGCGCGCATCACCTGTACATCGAGGGCAGCCCGGAGCTGCTCTTCACCAACAACGAGACGAACCGCGAGCGGCTCTATGGCGTCCCTTCGCGGACACCGTACGTCAAGGACGCGTTCCATCACCGGGTCGTCCACGGCGACGAGGCGCGGGTGAACGCCGAGCGTCGCGGCACGAAGGCGGCGAGCTGGCATCGCCTCGAGGTGCCGGCCGGCGAGAGCCGGCGGATCCTGCTCCGGCTCGCGCCCGAGCCGGTGGAGTGCCCCTTCGACGGCGCGGACGAGCTCCTGGAAGCGCGGCGCAGGGACGCGGACGAGTACTATCTCGCCGTCCAGGGCCCTGCCCTGTCCGACGATCGCCGCGCAATCCAGCGTCAGGCGGCGGCGGGGCTGTTCTGGACGATGCAGTTCTACCACTACGACGTCGACACCTGGCTCCGCGGCGACGCGTACGCGCCGCCGCCCGAGCGGCTGAGCGGCCGAAACGCCCACTGGCGGCACGTCTCCGTCGCCGATGTCCTCTCCATGCCCGACGCGTGGGAGTACCCCTGGTTCGCGGCCTGGGATCTCGCCTTCCACGCGGTCGCGCTGGCCTCGCTCGACATCGATCTCGCGAAGGCCCAGCTGAAGATGATGGTCAAGGAGTGGTACCAGCACCCGAACGGGCAGCTGCCTGCCTACGAGTGGGAGTTCTCGGATCTGAACCCCCCCGTGCATGCCTGGGCGACCTACCAGATCTACAAGATCGAGCGGAAGCAGCGGGGCGAGGGCGATCGGGTGTTCCTGGAGCGGGTGTTCCACAAGCTCCTCATCAACTTCGCCTGGTGGGTCAACAAGCGCGACGCCGAGGGGCACAACGTCTTCGAGGGCGGGTTCCTCGGCCTCGACAACATCTCGCTCTTCGATCGCAGCGAGCGGCTCGCGCCCGGGATGCGCCTGGAGCAGGCGGACGCCACGGCGTGGATGGCGATGTACTGCCTCGACCTCATGCGCATCGCGCTGGAGCTCGCGCTCGACAACTCCGCGTACGAGGATCTCGCCAGCAAGTTCTTCGAGCACTTCCTGCGGATCGCGCACGCGCTCCACCACACGGCGGACGGCCGGCTGCCGCTCTGGTCCGAGGAGGACGGCTTCTACTTCGACATCCTCTTTGCCGGAGGGAAGCCGCGGCACGTGAAGATCCGATCGGCCGTCGGTCTCATCCCGCTCTGCGCGGTGCACGTGATCACCCCGGAGATCTACGGCAAGCTCGCGAACTTCCGGCGCAGGACCGAGTGGTTCCTCCGCAGGAACCCCGCGCTGGCCGAGGCGATCACCGTACGTCCGGACGGCCGCCAGGTGCTCTCCGCCGTGCCGCCGGGGCGCCTCGAGCGGGTGCTCGCGCACCTGTTCGACGAGGACAAGTTCCTCTCGCCGTTCGGCCCGCGCTCGCTCTCCAAGGAGCACGCGGCCGCGCCCGTCTCGCTCGGGTTCGAGCCCTGCGATGCCCAGTACACGGTCGGCTACGAGCCGGGCGAGTCGATCACGCGCATGAAGGGCGGCAACTCCAACTGGCGCGGCCCGATCTGGTTCCCGCTCGGCTACTTGCTCTACCGCTCGCTCCTCCGGCTCGATCACGGCTTCGGCGACGTGCTCACGATCCCGTCGCTCGGCAGCCACGGCCCTCGCACGCTCCGCGACGGAGCGCACGAGATCGCGCGCCGGCTGATCGCGATCTTCGAGCGTGACCGCGAGGGGCGCCGCCCTGTCTACGGCGAGCACCCCCTCTTCCAGCGCGATCCTCGATTCCGAGATCGCCTGTTCTTCTTCGAGTACTTCCACGGCGACACCGGCGCTGGGCTCGGCGCCTCGCACCAGACCGGCTGGACTGCCCTCGTGGGCGACCTGATCCTACGCACGGAACGGCACAACCCCCCGCGTTCGTAGCGCACCCCACAGAGCGTTCGGCTCATCACCGGTTCGAGCCGGATCCGTGCTAGGAGGGCGCCTGTGTCGCTGGCGTTCGGCGTCTCGCTCCTCGCGTTGGCCGTCGTGCTGGGCGGCATTGCGGCGGTGTTCCGTCACCGGAGTGAGGGCGCGATGTCTGCGTTGCGGACCTTCGCCCTCGTCGGTGCGGCGTCGATCGCGCTGCTTCACCTGCTCCCGGAGGCGATCGGCGAGATCGGCTGGCTCGCGTTGTTCGCCGCGGTGGCTGGCTTCCTGGCGCCGGCGGTGCTGGAGCGCCTCGTGCTCGGGGACGCTGGGGGTCACCAGACGCCGACGACGGCGCTCGCGATGGGGTATGCCGCGGTGCTCGCGCACCAGTTCGGCGAGGGCGCGGCGGTGGCGTCGCTCTCACGCGTTGGACAGCTCTCGCTCCCCGTCGTGCTCGTGATCGCTGCGCACACGGTGCCGCTCGCCATGGTGGTGGCCATTCAGGTCCTCGAGGTGAGAGCCGATGCCGACGGCAAGCGCGCCATGAGCGCTGCGCTCGCGGGCATTGCGCTCGCCACGGTGGTTGGCGCCTTCGCGACGCGGCTTGTCGACGTGGAGCACTTCGAGGCGATCGAGCCCTGGTTGCTCTCCGCGGTGGCGGGCCTCCTCTTGCACGCGCTCTCCCACGAGGCGGTCGCCAGCGGCCCGGCGACATCCGTGAGCCGCGCCGGCGAAGCCATGGGCGGCCTGCTCGGCCTCTTCCTGGCCACGATCGGGATCAACGAGGAGGAATGGGTGCAAAAGATCCCGTTCGCTCTCCAGATCGCCGCCCTGTCCGTCCTTGCGGGCCTCATCCTCCTGCGCAGCTACGGCCCGAGGCGAGCCGCCGAGCGCCCGCACTGACGGCCCTCGCGGCACATACATCCCGACGCCGCCCCAACGAAGCCGTCCTGACGAACCGTAGCCCCCGGCGACGGTGCTCGTCGGGCGGCGTGGCGAGGGCTGATGTCTCAGCCTGCTCCCAACGAAGCCATCCTGACGAACGGTAGGCTCCCGGCGAGGATGCTCGTCGCGCGGCGTGGCGAGGGCTGATATCTCAGCCTGCTCCCAACGAAGCCATCCTGACGAATCGTAGGCTCCCGGCGAGGATGCTCGTCGGGCGGCGTGGCGAGGGCTGATCTCAGCCTGCTCCCAACGAAGCCGTCCTGACGAACCGTAGGCCCCCGACGAGCACCCTCGCCGGGGGCCGATCAGCCCGGAACGCGCCTCACGCAGCGGCCGATGTCCTCGACGGGCCTCAACGCCGCCAGGACGCCGCAACGCGCACCCGGAGCTCGAAGCACAATGGACAAAAAAAAACCTGCGCACGGCTCTCACCGTGCGCAGGTTCGAAGAAAATCCCGGCGGCGTCCTACTCTCCCACCAGGTTGCCCTGGCAGTACCATCGGCTCCAAGAAGCTTAACTTCCGAGTTCGGTATGGGATCGGGTGTGACCTTCTCGATATCACCACCGGAAACTTGTGGGTGCGTCCAATCGGAACCCGGCGGAGCCCGCTTCTTGCGGTGCTCTGTTCCATGTTTTCCATGTTTACGCCAGGCCAGCTGTGTCACGCTGCTCGTCACCCGAACTCCGGGCGCGACGCTTCGATGTTTGCCTTAGAAGTATGGTCAAGCCGCACGACCTATTAGTACCGGTTAGCTCCGCCGATTGCTCGGCTTCCACACCCGGCCTATCAACCTCGTGGTCTACAAGGGGTCTTTAGGGGCCTTGCGGCCCGGGACACCTAGTCTTGAGGCCGGCTTCCCGCTTAGATGCTTTCAGCGGTTATCCGTTCCGTACATGGCTACCCGGCTATGCCCTTGGCAGGACAACCGGAGCACCAGAGGTACGTCCACCCAGGTCCTCTCGTACTATGGGCAGCTCCTCTCAAGTGTCCTACGCCCACGGCAGA